>JACKDQ010000009.1 GCA_020633415.1 Deltaproteobacteria bacterium | reverse complement strand
GACGACGACGACGACGACGACGACGACGAGTAGACAAGTCCCGGCCGCCGCCTGATCGCGCGGCAGGGAGCGTGAGGTAGTTCGATGCGACATCGCAAGCAACGTAGAAAACTTGGCCGTTCATCGGCACATCGGCATGCTCTGTTCTCCAACCTGCTTGCGGCGTTGGTTGAACATGGCCGCATTCGCACGACGGAGCGCAAAGCGCGCGAGTTGCGTTCGGTGGCTGAGAAGGCCGTCACGCGTGCCACGTCGTTGGGCGACGCCCTGTTGAAACTTCCAGAGAGTCTCGACACCGAGCAGCGTGCAGCGTTGGTGCACGCGATGCGGCTCACCCGCCGATCGATGCGCCGAGAAATGGTGCTGCATCTGTTTCGTGAGGTAGCACCGCGCTTCTTGGGGCGCCCAGGCGGCTACACGCGCATGGTAAAATTGGGGAACCGCAGAGGCGATGGCGCTCCGATGGCGATGATCGAATTCATCGAGGCCGAGATGCCGCCGCGCGAGTGGGACAAGCCCGAGCCGAAGAAGAAGGCGCGTCGCAGTAAGAAGGACGAGGCGCCTGAGGCGGCCGCCGCGAAGTAGCGACTCGTCCGCAATAGCTCTCGTTGACCCTTGGTTCCAGCCATCTAGTCAACCAATGGCGGAGCGTATCGGCTCGGCTATCATTTCTTGCGAAAACCCAGTCGGCTAACCGACGCTGTTCAAGTCGTCGGCGCACTTGCCTTCCCCAAAGATCGACGACAGTTAGTTAGTTGCGCTTGCGCTTTGACGCGCCGCTGCATATCCTCACGCCGCCGTGCGCGCAACGACGCAATCGCGGTCGACCGGCTTAGGATCTACCTGGAGGATCTCGGATGTTAAGACGTTTGCCATTTTACCTGGCGATGAGTTTGTTGGTGCTGTCTGGATGCCGTAGCGACGACAAAGACCCACCGGTGAAGACGGATGGATCGGTGTCCGGTGACGGCTCGGTAGTAAAATCCGATGGTGGCGTTTCTCCAGACGCGTCGACAGTGACCACCGAGACGACGATCTACAAGATCAACGACGGCACGACGACTGAAGGCACCAACGTTGTTCTTAAGGAAGTGGTTGTTTCAGCGGTTGATCAAGGCGGCCAATACACCGGCGACGTCTATGTGCAGGAAGCAAACGGCGGTCCGGGTAGTGGGCTGAAGCTGTTTAACCCGAAGCGTGTTGATGGCGGCGATATCAAGGATCTCAAGCCGGGTGATCGTGTTCGTGTAGAGGGGGCGGTGAAGTACTTCTCGCCGAGCAGTACGCCGTTTGCCAACAACCGTAAGGTCAAAGAGATCGAGGCTGCGTTGGTGACGTATCTGGCTCCGGGCACCGCTCCGACGCCCGCGGCTGTTCCCGTCGCTGATTTGCTGAAAGACCCAACGGCTGCAGGTTGGGAAGGCGTGCTGGTCTCCGTTTCGACCGCGCGGGTGAATCAAGTCGACGATCAGTACGGCGAATTCGAGCTCGATGGTGGACTCGAAGTCGACGACGAGCTGTTCTTTCATCAGGCGAAGGTTGGTGACTGTGTCAACGTCACCGGCATTTTGTTCTACTTCTACGCTTACAAGCTGGCACCGCGCTCAGCGGCGGATATCGGGCAAGCCAGTGGCTGCAAACAGCCCAAGCCGACCACGATCAAGGACATTCAAGAAGGTGGCGCAAGTGCGCCCCAGGATGGCGATCTGGTCACAGTCGCTGGCGTGGTCTCCGCAGTCGATTCGCGTCCAACCGCCAGCAACGTCTATTATGGCTTCTGGCTACAAGATGGCACCGGACCTTTCAGCGGCATCTACGTCTACCATTCGTGGACAGACAAGACGGCGGTGAAGCCGGTCGAAGGCGACACAGTCGAGGTCACCGCCACATATTCCGAGTTCAAGGGGCTCTCGGAGCTGAGCAACGCCTATTTGACCGTCAAGAGCGCGGGTGGAACGGCGCCGACCCCTGAGGTCATTGCCGATCCGGCAACGATCGCTACGGGTGGTAAGGATGCTGAAAAGTACGAGGGCGTGCTGGTCAAGATTCAGAATGTTGAGGTCGACCAGGTCCTCAAGACCACCAACAACACCGTGGTTGGCTTCGACCTCAAGGTCTCCAAGCTGAGAATTGAGAACGATCTGCACGACTTTATGCAGACGCCGCCGGCGACGGGAACGAAATACAGTGAGATCGTTGGCGTGTTGCACTATTCGTTTGACGCATTCAAATTGATGCCGCGCACTGCCAAGGACCTGGTCAAACAGTAGTCCTCAAACGCCGGCCCGTGCGCCGGCGTTTTGCCTCGCCGACTTGGCAGCTGTGGGGCTGCGCCAGGGGCGCTCTCGGCAGTTGACAAGTGGACGTAACCGGCCGATAGTCCGACGGTTATGACGATTAGATCGTGCCCGGCTTGTCAGTCCTCACTTCCCGAGGACGCTACCTTCTGTGGTGTTTGCGGCTTCCGTCTCAAGCCGATCTCCAAACGACGGCACGATCGCTTGTCCCAAGAGATCGCTGCTTCACCGGCCCTCGAGGGTACGTCGTCGACTCGACGAACCGGCGAAGAGCCGGTGGATCGACCTCAGCGCTTTCCGATTCGCGTCGAAGTCGACTATCACAGCGAGCATAACTTCTACACCGGCTTTCTCGAAAACCTCTCAAAGGGGGGCCTGTTCGTCGCGACGCACACGCCGATGGTCATCGGGCAACGGTTGGAGTTGAGCTTCACGGTGCCAGGGCTTGGGCGAACCTGTGCAACGATGTGCACCGTGCGCTGGATTCGCGAGTACAACCCCGCGACACCTGATATCGCGCCGGGGATGGGCTGCATGTTCGACCGCATCGAAGCGGACGTTCGTGCGGCGATCGAGCTCTTTATCCAGCACCGCGAGCCGCTTTTTTTCGACGACGACTAGCAGGTTGCAGCGATGCTGATCGACGCAGGTGTGAGTGCAGCCGCCGAAGCCGTCGCTCCGACCGGCTACGGTTGGGCGCTGATCAAGATGATCGGCGCCTTACTGATCGTCTGCTTGCTCGCTTACGTTTTGCTGCGCTACGGCCTGCGACGCCTTGCCCAGCCGCGCCTCGCCGAGAGACAGGTGCGTGTGCTCGATCGCTGTCAGCTCTCCGCCGGGCGCGCGCTTTGGCTTGTTGCCGTTGGCAAACGCATCTTTCTCGTCGGCGATGCAAGCGGTGCGATCAACCGCCTCGCTGAGTTCGACCCCGCCGATTTGCCTGAGACACCGCAAGCGAGCCGGCGAAGTTTTGCCGAGCTGTTGCGCGGCAAGCGCTTGCCCTCCGATACTCTATCGGCAGAAGAACGAAAGTAAGAATGGGTCGCTGGCTTCTCGCGCTTGGTTTGATCTGTGTTCCGTCACCGGCATTGGCTGCTGCTGAGACCGCCGCGTCGCCGGTCTCGATCCTGCTGATTCTCGCGCTGCTTTCGATTTTGCCATTCGTGCTGGTGATGATCACCAGCTTTGTCAAGATTGCCGTTGTGCTTTCGATTCTGCGCAATGCGATCGGTACGCCTCAAGTGCCGCCGGCGATGGTGATCACGGGGCTCTCGGTGATTCTGACAATCTACGTGATGGCACCGACGGGAAGGGCGGTCTACGCGGCCATCGATAGTACACCGCAAAAGGCCGCCGGTTTGTTCTCTGGCCGTTCCGCGGCAGATCTGCTGGCAGCAGGCGCTGCGGCCAAGGAGCCGGTGCGCGGTTTTTTGATCAAGCACAGCCAATCCAAGGACCGCGCGATGTTTCGCGACCTCGCGCGCAGGATGAGTCCCGTCGCCGAACGTGCAGCGATTAGCGATCGGGATCTGATGGTCGTCGTGCCGGCCTTCGTGATCGGTCAGCTGTCGAGCGCGTTTCGGCTTGGTTTCTTGATCTTTGTTCCGTTTTTGATCATCGACCTTGTCGTCGCCAACGTCCTTCTGGCTCTTGGTATGCACATGCTTTCGCCGACGACGATCTCGTTGCCGTTTAAGCTGTTGCTCTTCGTTCTGGTCGACGGCTGGGCGCTGTTGGCTCAGGGGTTGGTCCTGTCCTACGCATGAGCGAGGTGAGTTGGTGGACGAGCAATACACGATGCAACTGATGCGCGAGGGGTTGTACCTGGTGTTGATCGTCAGCGCCCCGGCGATCGCAGCGAGTCTGATCGTCGGGCTGATCGTCAGTATGCTACAAGCAACGACCCAACTTCAGGACCACACACTGACGTTTGTTCCAAAGTTAGTCGCCGTCTTGGCGGCGTTGGCGATCTCCGGCCCGTGGATCGGTGCTCAGCTATTGAAGTTTACCAAGGCGGTCTACATCGCCTTCCCGTCGATACGCTAGGAGCGCGAGGTGGCGTTGGGGGAGCTTTCGCAGCTGCTTTGGGGGATCGAGCCGTCGGCCGCTGCCGCCGCGCTGATCTCGCTGTTGGCTCGCCTCGCGCCGCTGATCTGGATTGCGCCGGTGTTCGGCGGACGACTTGTCCCCACGCCGATCCGCTTGGGCTTTGCACTCTCATTGGCGCTGTTGATCTTGCCGGCACTTGCGCCTCAAGCGAGCCAACTCGGCAAGCAGAGCTCGTTGTTTCTCACTGCGATCTTCGTCAAGGAAGTCTGCGTCGGTTTTTCGATCGGGTTTCTCGTCGCTCTTGTCTTCTGGGCCGTGCAATCGACCGGCGCCTTGATCGATAGTGCCCGCGGTGCGAGCAACGCCGAGACGCTGGTCCTACAATCGGGTGAGCGCAGCACACCTTTTGCCAACTTCCACGTCCAGCTGGCCGTGGTGCTGTTCTTCGCGATCGGGGGCCACCGCCTGGCGATCAGGGCGATCGTCAGTTCGTATCAGGCGATTCCTCTCGCTCGCTGGCTCGACATCGCGTCGCTGGGGCAGTTCTCTGGGCTTGTGATTCGTCTAACCGCCGACCTATTTGTCCTCTCACTTAGCTTGGCCGCGCCGGTGATCGTCGCCCTGCTGTTGACCGATCTGGCGCTGGGCGTAATCAATCGATTCGTTCCGCAGATCAATGTGTTCTTTTTGGCGATGCCGCTCAAAGCGGCGCTGGGCATTGCTGTTGTTGCTGTGGCCGGCGGGTTGTGGTTGATCGTATGGCCCGAGGTCGTCAGCCAGGCGATGTCGCAGATCGAACGCGCGTTGGCGCTATTTTAGCGCGCGCTATCGCGATCGCCGACACATTAGAACGCTAGCCTTTGTTGTCGAGGGCGTAGACGAAGCGCAAGACCTCGGCAACCGTCTCATAGAGCTCAGGGGGGATCTCCTCGTCGATCTCTAGGTCGACCAGTGCCCGGGCCAGCGGGACGTTGCGGATGATCGGCACACCGTGTTGTTGCGCAATGCGCCGAATGCGCGCCGCGATCAGTCGCCGTCCGCTGGCGATCACCTGCGGAGCTTCCATCGTTTGCTCATCGTAGCGTAGCGCAACGGCGATGCGAGTCGGATTGATCAAGATGCAATCGGCGGTTGCGACCGACTGAATCAGCTGGTGCTCGCTGATCTCGCGATGAACGCGCTGGCGCTCGGCTTTGTGCTGCGGATCACCCTCGGATTCCTTATGCTCGCGGCGGAGCTCTTCCTTGGTCATCCGGTGGCGCTTGCGATAGGCGTAACGCTGGTAGAGTAGATCGATCACCGCGAGCAACGCGGCCAGACCGGCGACACGCAAGGTCAGTGAAAATGCGCACTGGCGGACGACGGCGAAGATCTGCTCGGTGGTCTTGCCGACGGTGCCAATCACCGCCGGTGCGTAGTCATCGAGTACGCTCCAGGCGAGGTAGCCGAAGCCGATGATTTTGAGTGACGACTTGAATAGCTCGAACAGCGCTTGCTTGCCGAAGATCTGTTTGACGTTATCTAGCGGGTTAAGCCGTTTGAGTTGGGGCTTGAGCGGATCGACGGAAAATAACGCACGGACTTGCAGGTAGTTGCCGAGCACCGCGCCCAACACCGCACCGATCAGCACCGGGGAGATCGCAACGAGCGCCGAGCTGATCCCGGCGTTGAGCAATCCGGTCGCCGGAATTGTTGAGGAACCAGACAGTGCGCTGCGTGTCAAAGACATCAGTTGGGCGATGATCAGCGGCCAGCTAAACGCCAACGCCGCCGTCGCTCCGAAAAACACGCAAAACGAGACGATTTCACGGCTCTTGGCCACATCGCCGCGCTTGCGGGCGTCACGCAGCCGCTTTTCGCTAGGGGGTTCGGTTGGCTCGCCGCCAGGACGCTGATCGCTCACGGGTTTCCTCGCCGCTAGGGTGCATCGCGCCGGTTATCGGCCGAGTCGGCGCATCGGTGCGCGGCGGCGGTAGTCTACGAAAAGGGCCGCGGTAAGCAAAGCGCCCAGCTCGGTCGGCGGGAGTGATTTTTAGCGAACGCTGCTAGACTGGGCCGCTAATGACCGACCTCGTGCAAGTCGCCGTGTTCGCACCGATCGACGCGCCGCTGACCTATCAGGTGCCGGCGCGCATGACGGGATCGCTTTCGATCGGCCAGCGCGTTGAGGTGCCGCTCGGCGGTCGCCGAGTGTTTGGTGTGATCGTCGGTGAGGGCCACCGCGATGCCTTGCCAGCCGGTGGTCTGCGGCCGATCAGCGAGCTGCTGGACGATGAACCGACCGTCGAGCCAGGACTGCTCTCGCTCTGCCGCTTCGTTGCCGACTATTATTTGGCGCCCCTAGGCGAAGTGCTGCGCGCCGCGCTGCCCAACGCGTTGCTGACCCGCGCCAAGCTAAAGTTCCGGATCACTCAAACTGGCCGCGCTGCACTAGCCGCGCAGGACGAGGTGTTGGCCCGCGTCGACCAGGCGCTGACGCCGGCCGAAGCCCGGCTGCTCGTGCGGCTGCGGGGCAGCGATCGCGGGTTGTCGCCGCGGAGCTTTCGCGGCGCTGATGGCAACCTGCTGCGCCGGCTGACCGAGCGTGGCTTCGTCGACTCCCACTTCGAGGGTGGCGATCCCTCAAAGCCGCGCAGTGAATTGGCCGTGCGTCTGATCGCCCAGGCCGATTTGCCCGAACGACTCGAGCAGCTCGCCAAGCGTGCGCCGCGCCAGGCTGAGCTGCTCAAAGCGGTCGCCGAGGCTGACGGACAAGTGCCGCTGCGACAACTCGCCGGCACACCCGAGCTCGCCCGTCGCCTGGCCGAGCGGGGGTTGATCGAGATCGTCTCGCAAGAAGTTCGCTTCGACTCGTTCGCCGATATCGACGCTGTCTCCGATACCGACGTGGAGTTGTCTGACGAACAGCGTTTGGCGATGGACGCGCTTAGCTCGGCGGTTGAGGCGGCGAGCTACCGTGGCTTCTTGCTGCAGGGGGTCACGGGCAGCGGGAAGACCGAGGTTTATCTGCGCGTGATCGGCAAGGTGCTTGAGCGGCAGCGCACCGCGTTGGTGCTCGTGCCTGAGATCGCGCTCACGCCGCAGTTGGCCGCGCGTTTTCGCGCGCGCTTTGGTGACCAGGTTGCCGTGCTGCACAGCGCGCTCTCTGACGCCGAGCGATATGCACACTGGCTCTCGATCAAGCGGGGCAACGTGCCGATCGTGGTTGGCGCACGGTCGGCGGTCTTTGCTCCGCTGTCTGACCTCGGTGCGGTGATCGTCGATGAAGAACACGATGGCTCCTTCAAGCAAGAGGAGGGGGTGCGCTACAACGCTCGTGATTTGGCACTGGTGCGCGCCAAAGCCGCCGATGCACTTGCGATTCTCGGTTCGGCAACGCCCTCTTTTGAAAGCCGCTTTGGTGCCGATTGTCAGCGACTGACGCGGCTGGTGATGGCTCACCGAGCCACGCCGCACCCACTGCCCGAGGTTGCGAGTATCGATCTGCGCCGCTACTCGGCCGGCAGCGAGCAAGTCCTGTCCGCGCCGCTCGCCAGCGAACTCGAGCAAACGCTTCAGCGCGGTGAGCAGGCGATTCTGTTCTTGAACCGCCGCGGCTTTTCTCCGTGGCTGATCTGCAAGAGTTGTGGTTTCGTGCTGCGCTGCGAGCACTGCTCGGTCTCGTTGACACATCACAAGCAGCGCGAGCGAATGGTCTGCCACTACTGTGGCTACAACACGGCCCAGCCCGAGGCCTGCTCACAGTGTGGCGCGTCCGCTGACCGCTTGCAGATGCTCGGCCTTGGCACCGAGCGCGTCGAGAACTATCTGCGCCAGCGCTTCGCCGATGCGCGCATCGCCCGCCTTGATCGCGACACCGCCAGCGCCAGGGGTATGAATACGATTTTGCGCCAGATGGCCAATCGTGAAATCGATATTCTCGTCGGTACCCAGATGGTGACCAAGGGGCATGACTTTCCCTTCGTTACTTTGGTCGGTGTGGTTTGCGCCGACCTGGGCCTGCACTTTCCCGATTTCCGCGCCGGCGAGCGGACCTTTCAGCTGTTGACCCAGGTTGCCGGGCGCGCAGGGCGCGGTGAACGCCGTGGTCGCGTGGTGATCCAGACCCTTTCGCCTCAGCATCCGGCGGTACATTGGGCGACGACCCAAGACTACGAGGCGTTTTTTGCCGCAGAGACGGCCAGCCGGCGTGAACTGAGCTATCCGCCCTTTGGCCACCTGGTCGCCCTGCGCGTCGACGGCCCGCAGCTCCAAGGCGTTGCCGATGCTGCCCAGCGATTGGCCGTGCGGGCTCGGCGGGCGAGTCCTGCGGTCAGCGTGCTTGGACCGGCCGAGGCCCCGTTGTCGCGCTTAAAAGGCCGATTTCGCTGGATGCTGTTGCTCAAGTCGGCTGAGCGCCGGCCGCTGCGCCAGCTGGCTGGCCAGCTGCTCGTCGATGGACGTGGCGAGTCGGCGGTTAGAGTGACCGTAGACGTAGACCCGATGAATCTACTGTAGTAACAAAGTGATCAGGACTTCGACGCGATGGACGTATCGATCTTGATCATCGGTCAGCCTCACGACGAACAGGTCGTGCCCGAGCTGGCCGAACAGTTAGGACCCGTTAGCGTGGCTACCGAGCCGGCCGACGCCGTGGTCCAGGTTGAGCAGCTACGTGCTAGCTTGGTGATCGTCTATTGTTCGCCCGACAACGCGCCGATGCTGGTTCGCCAGCTACGTTGCGGAAATCATGGACGTTTAGCTTCCGTGCTGTTGGTGATCGCGGGGCCCGTCGATGACGAATTGCGCGGCGAATACAGCCGGATGGGGATCGACGACGTCTGCGAGCCGCTGACAGCGACGATCGTCGCCCGCGCCAGTGCGCTGCTCAGCGGAGTGCCGATCCAGCCGGCCAAGAAAGTGCTGGCCGGGATTCGGCTCAAGCGTGCCACGGGTGCGCAACCCCAGGATCTTGCGATCCGTCAGCAGGTGCTGAGCAAGCACGCCCAGGCGATGCGCAGCGACTATTTCGCCTTTTTGGGTGTCGACCCCGACGCCGATGACGCACAACTGCAGGAGGCCGCCCAGGCGCTCCAGCAATTGTTTGCCAGCGCGGATTTCCCCGGCGAGCTGCGTAGCGAGCTGCGCGCGGAGATCTCGGAAATCCTCGAGATTGCTGATGAGGCCTGGCGTGTATTGCGTGAGCCCGTGCGGCGCCAGGCGTACCGCGCCACACTCTCTGCGCAGCGGGGCGTAGATTGACCGATCGCCTAAAGCTGCTGTTCATGGGATCGCCCGATTTCGCCGTACCCGCGCTGCGCGCGGTCGCCGAGCGCCACCAGCTGTTGGCAGTCGTCACCCAGCCAGATCGCCCGAAGGGGCGAGGGCGGGCGCTGACTGCGCCGCCGGTCAAAGTCGCGGCCGCGGACCTCGGCGTGCCGGTGTTACAGCCCGAGCGGTTACGCGGTCGCCGGCTGCGGCTCGAGCTGATGGCCTTCGATCCCGATGCGATCATTGTTGTCGCCTACGGCCAGATCCTTTCGCCGCGTTTGATCGCTGGCCCGCGGTTGGGCTGCATTAATGTACATGCCTCGCTGCTGCCGAAGTATCGCGGCGCGGCGCCGATTCAGTGGGCGTTGCTCAATGGGGACGCGCAGAGCGGTGTCTCGATCATGCGTATCGAACGCGGCCTCGACGCGGGCGCGGTATTGTTGCAGCGTACGGTTGATTGCGCGCCTGATGAGACTAGCGCGACGTTGCACGACCGCCTGGCGGAACTTGGCGCGGCGGCGTTGCTCGATGGTCTTGAGCGGATCAGCGCTGGTAGCGCTGTCTGGCAGGCTCAGGATGACGAAGCGGCTACCTATGCCCGACCGCTGCAAAAGAGCGACGGTGCAGTGGACTTTCGCTGGTCTGCGAAGCGCGTCGACAGCTGGATCCGCGGGATGGATCCCTGGCCGGGTGCGTTCTGTCGCTATCGCGATCAACCGCTCAAGCTGTTCGCCTCCCGTGAACAGGCCGATGTTGCAGACGAGCCCGGTCGCGTGGTGGCGATCGATCAGCGCGGTTTGTTGGTAGCCTGTCAGCGCGGCGGCGTCTGGATCGCTGCGCTGCAGTCGCCGGGAAAGCGTCGCATGGTGGTTTCCGACTGGCTGGCTGGCAAGGGGTTGGCGGTCGGTGAGACCCTTGCGTCGGTCGAGAACCCGGCGTGAGTCAGACACGGCAGCTGGCTTGGCAGGCGCTGCGACGCATTCGCAGCGAAGCGAGCTACTCGAACCTCGTCTTGGCCAAAGCGCGTCAGTCGCTTGAGCGTCGCGACGCCCAGCTGTTGACCCAAATCGTCTATGGAACCCTGCGCAATCAGCGTCTGATCGACGCGGTGATCGCCGAGGCTTCCTCGCGACCGCTCGCCAAAGTTAACGCCGATTTGCTCGATCTGCTGCGGCTGAGCGTCTACCAAATCCTCTGGCTTGAACGCGTACCGAAGTTCGCTGTAGTTGCCGAGGCCGTTGAGTTGGCGAAAAAGCAGCGCGGACAAGCTGTCGCTGGCTTCATCAACGCCGTGTTGCGCAAAATCGATCCCAGCGCGACCGAGCGTTGTCTGGCTGTTGTGCCGCCCGACGAGCGCCTGGCGCTGCGCTACTCCTTGCCAGCCGAGCTCGACAGCTTGCTCGCTGAGCTGCTGAGCGACGCGCAGCGTGAAGCGCTGGCCAAAAACTGGTGTCAGCCAGCGCCGCTGGTGCTGCGCTGTAATCTGCGGCGCAACACCGTGGCTGAGTTGAGCGCTACCCTGTGCGAACAAGGCGGCAGTGTCAGCCCTGGTCGCTACGCGCCGGCCGCGTTGCGTGTCGAAGGAATCAGCGAGCCGTTTGGTTCGCGCCCGTATCTCAGCGGCGCCTTTAGCGCCCAAGACGAAGCCGCCCAACTGTGCAGCTTGGCGCTCGGCACGTTGGCGCCAGAGGCGCGAGTACTCGACGCGTGCGCTGGCGTTGGAGGAAAGACCTGCGCGTTGCTCGAGGCTCAGCCTCAGCTAGAGGTGGTCGCCGTCGATCGCTCGGAGCGCAAACTCGAGCTGTGTCGCGAGCATTTGCGTCGACTCGGGCTAGCCGCCGAATGCAAGGTGGCGGATGTTGCTCGACTAGTGCCCAGTGAGATCGGCAACTTCGACGCAATTCTGCTCGATGCGCCATGTAGCGCGCTGGGTGTGATCGGTCGACATCCTGAGTTGAAGTGGCGTTTTCAACCGACGCAAATTGCCGCGCTCGCAGAGCTGCAGCGGCGATTGCTGGAAAGCTGTTGGTCTCTGTTGCGAAACGGTGGAGTGTTGGTCTATTCGGTGTGTAGTCTGACGCGCGTCGAAGGCGAGCAGCAGGTGCAAAGGTTGCTGGACCAACAGCGTGACGCGATACTTGATCCACCGAACGAGCACCCGTTCGACCAGCTCTGGCCAACGGGTCGCTGTGGCCTGACCCTTTGGCCACATCTGCATGGCACCGATGGTTTCTTTATCGCACGGCTAAGGAAAATCGATGAGCACTTCGCGGATTAAGATTGCCCCGTCGATCCTCGCTGCCGACTTTGGTCGCCTGGCTGAGGAAGTTGTCGCGGTTGAACGCAGCGGCGCGGACTATATCCACGTCGATGTGATGGATGGCTGCTTTGTTCCACAGATTACCATCGGCCAACCCGTGGTCGAAGCGGTCAAGGCTTGCAGCAACACGCCGCTCGACGTGCACCTGATGATCGTCGACCCTGACCGTTACCTCGAGAGCTTCGTCGAGGCCGGAGCAGCCGTGCTGACGGTGCACCTCGAGGCCTGCACGCATCTGCATCGTACACTGGCGACGATTCGGTCGCTCGGCGCGCGTGCTGGCGTTGCGCTGAATCCGGCAACGAGTTTCGAGCAGCTGCGCTGGGTGATCGAGGAGGTCGATCTCGTGTTGGTGATGTCCGTGAACCCGGGGTTTGGCGGACAGAAGTTTATCGACAGTGCCTTGCGCAAGGTTGATGCCTTGCGCGCGCTGTGCGCGCAACACGGGGTTTTTCCCGAGATCGAGGTCGACGGTGGCGTCTCGGCAAAGAACGCCGAGGCTTTTGGCAGGGTCGGAGTCGATGTGCTTGTCGCGGGGACGGCGATCTTTCGTGCTGCTGACTATGCGCAAGCGATCGACGAGATCCGCGCCAAGGCGCAACTGGGCAGAACGCTAGTTGATCAAGGCGTTGAGGTCGTGTAGCCCGCGCCAGCTGGCGGCGTCGACCAGCCAGCGCTGATCGCGCTTTTGCAGTTTGAGCGAGAGGGCGAGTCCGTTGGCTCCGTCGCGGACGATATCGGACAGTCGCTCGACCCTGGGCCCCCGCGTGACGACTAGCGTTAGTGCGATCGTCGCCGTCCGAAGCTGGGGATCGACGGTGATCTGCCGGCTGATCAGATAAACCGCGCGGCGCCGGTGTCTGATAAAGACAACGGTCAGCAGCTGCTTGAGTTCGCGCTGATCGCGGCCTGCGGCGTCGCGATAGTTCGGCGCGATCAGCGCCTTAAGCTGCTTGAGGCGGCCCGCTTCGGCAGCGCTTGTTGCTTGCTCGATCAGCGCCTCAAGTTGCTCGCGATCGGTGCTCGGTGCGCGACGTGTCGCCCGATAAATCAGTGCACTGAGCACAAGTGCTGCGCCGCCGATCAGCACCAGCGTTCGAGAACGTGGCATCCCCCGAGTATAGCGCTGTCGGTGCTGGGCCTAGTGCACTTTCTTGAACATCCGCTCGGTGCGCAGCCGCCCAGCGCCCTGCGACCAATACACGAACATCGCTTGGCCACGCAAGTGTCGATACGGCACCGGGCCGAAGAAGCGGCTGTCGGCGCTATCGTGGCGGTTGTCACCGACGGCGAAGACGTGCCCGGTGGGCACCGTGTAGGGGCCAAACGCTCGCGACGAGCGGGCCAGGCGCGCCACGGTATAGCGTCGCTGACCTAGCTGTTCCTCGTAGAGCGTGCAGCTGGTGCGCGCTTCGGAGAAGATCTTCGGGCACGGCCGACTCAGTCGCCGCTGAGGTAGCTGCCGGCCGTCGATCGAGATCCTGCCTAGGGCGTCGATCGCGACGCGGTCCCCGGCCACGGCGACGATGCGTTTGATCAGCATTCTGCCGTCCTCCGGGCTGATGAAGATCGCTACGTCGCCGCGCTCGACCGGGCCGCCGTCGATCAGACGGTGGCCGCTAAACGGCAGCCGCAGCCCATAGGCCGCCTTGTTGACGAAGATCCGATCGCCTTCGAGCAGCGTGGGTCGCATCGACCCGCTGGGAATGTGATAGGCCTCCGCGACGAAGGCGCGAAAGAGGAGGACGACGAAGATCGTTTTGGCCAGCGAGCGAGCGAGGCTCTTTTCCTTGCGACCTCTGGCCGGCGTTTTTTCTGGGGTCATCGCTGCGTCAACCCGCGCACCCTGGCGGATATTCCCTCGGCGGGTGTAAGATGCGGTGCGGTGATCGAGGAGCGTCGATGTCTGGATTCGCGCTGAAAAAGAATGGTCTGGCGCCCCGCAAAGGGCCGGTGGTGCTCGTCGTGTTGGATGGGATCGGTTGGGGCAAGAAGGACGCAGGCGATGCGGTCTTCTTGGCACGTACGCCGACGTTAGATCGGTTGTGGGCCGATCATCCAACGCTGATGCTCAAGGCCCATGGGACGGCCGTCGGTTTGCCGAGCGACGCCGACATGGGCAACTCCGAGGTCGGGCACAATGCGCTTGGTGCCGGACGGATCTTTGATCAGGGCGCCAAGCTCGTCGAAAACGCACTGGCCGACGAGGTGCTCTACGCCTCCGATGCTTGGAAGAAAGCGACGTCTCGCGCTCAGCGCGGCGGGACGATTCACTTTATCGGCCTGCTCAGCGATGGAAACGTGCACAGCCACATCGATCATTTGCTGGCGATGCTCCGTCGCTGTCGGCGAGATGGCGTGGCACGTGCGCGTGTGCATGTGCTGCTCGACGGCCGCGATGTAGCAGCCACTTCATCGCTCTCTTACGTCGAGACGCTCGAATCCTGTCTGAGCGAGCTTCGCGATGCAGATCACGACTACCGTATCGCCTCGGGTGGCGGGCGGATGTTGGTCACGATGGATCGCTACGAGGCCGACTGGCGGATCGTTGAGCGGGGTTGGCAGGCACACGTGCTCGGGCGCGGGCCGCGGTTTTCCTCGGCTCGTGCGGCGATCGAAGCGGCACGGGAGGCAGAGCCAGAGATCTCCGACCAGTTTTTGCCGCCGTTTGTCGTCGTCGAGGACGGTCAGCCGGTGGGGACGGTTGAGGATGGCGACGCAGTGTTGCTGTTCAACTTCCGCGGGGATCGCGCGATCGAGCTCTCGCGTGCTTTCGAGGACGCCGAGCTCTCGGCCTTCGATCGCGTGCGCCGTCCGGATGTTTTCTTCGCCGGGATGATGCAGTACGACGGCGATCTGCAGCTTCCCAAAAACTACTTGGTCGCACCCCCGTCGATCGATCGCACGCTCGGTGAATACCTCGCGCACAACAATTTGCGTCAGTACGCTTGTTCGGAAACTCAGAAGTTTGGCCACGTCACCTATTTCTTCAACGGCAATCGTAGCGGGATGTTTGACCCAGCGCGCGAGCGTTACGAGGAAATTCCCTCGGACCGGGTGCCGTTTGAGCAGCGGCCGTGGATGAAGGCCGCCGAGATCACCGATGCCACGCTGGCTGCCTTGCGCGCTGGCGAGTTTGACTTCCTGCGTGTCAATTACGCCAACGGCGACATGGTCGGGCACTCCGGTGACCTCGTTGCGACGATCGTCGCGGTGGAAGCGGTTGATCTTTCGCTGGGGCGGCTGCTGCGCGGCGTTGCCGCGGCCGGTGGTGTTGCCGTGATCACCGCCGATCACGGCAACGCGGACCAAATGGTCGCGCTAGACAAGCAGGGAGAGCCGGTCGTCGAAGGGGGACGGCCCAAGCCGCTGACCAGTCACACGCTCAACGCCGTGCCGCTTACGATTTATCATCCCACGGCCCAAAGCAGCTACCGCTGGGCCGCTGTCGGTGAGCCGGGCTTGGGCAACGTCGCGGCGACGCTGCTCGGCTTGCTCGGTTTCGAGGCACCCGAGGGCTACCTCCCGGCACTGATCCGCTGACGGCCAGGCAGAGCGGTGTTTGCTGCCCGCGAGTCTTTGTGTGACAATTCCAGCAGTTCCAAGTGGCTTACGCGTCTAACATGAATGTCTTGCTGCGCGCGACGGCGCTTTGGGCGCTCTTTGCGATTGCCGGCTGCGACCAGCGTCCAGACGACTGGCTGGCCGAGGTGCAAGCGTTTCGCGGCGAGGCGCAGCGCCTGCGCGGAACGACCATCGCGCCCGTCAAGCAGCCAATGTTTTTTCGACTCGGCGACCGCCTGCAGACGGGCCCCCGATCGCAGCTGGAGTTGCGTCTGAGAAATGGTGGGTCGCTAACGGTCAAGCCCGATACGATGATCGTCTTCGCAGCTCGGCCGACCTCCGAGGGCTTGTCTTTGCGCCTTGAGCGCGGGGTGGTGATTGGCACGGCGGCCAAGCTCGAGGCGGCCACCCTGCTGATCGGCGTCGGTCGACGAAAGATCGCTCTAGCCAGCGCCGCGCGCGCCGAAGTCAGCTCAGCCAACGGCCGACCAGGACTCGTCGTCGAATTTGGTCAGGCTACGGTAAGTGGTCCGACCGGCCAGCGCGAGATTGTCGTCGCCGGCAAGCCGCTTTCGTTTGCCCCGCGTCGTCCCGATGCCGCCGTGGATGCCGTCGTGGAAGCCGCTGGGGATGCCGATGTCGCGCATTCCGAAGATGCTGCCCAGCCCGCGTCGGAGCGGCGCTCGCTCGCCGTAGAGGTGCTTGGCGGTCGCGTGCTGGTGCAGTCGCCGGACCGGCAGCGCTTTGTTCGTTTGCGCGGTCGCCGGCCTAGTCGGTTGCTGTCGCAATCGACGCTGCGGTTGCGGCCCGGGTCCACCGTTAGGCTGCGTGGCAGCACGGGCGCGCCGCTTTTTCTGCGCGGGCCAGCGACCTTTGTCGTCGGAGAGAAAAAGGACGCGACGGGGCGGCGCGTATTGGCGATCGAGCGGATCGAGGGCACGTTGATCTCGCATGTACGCGGTCGGCCGGGTCAGGTCCTCTCGCCGGTTCTGATCGAATCGGTGTTGATCACGCCGCGAATCCGTCATCGCGAAAGCGAACTGGCCATCGAGCGGGCGGCGGGGAAGGTTTCGCTTGAGCTGCGCCGCGGCGCGGCCGAGCTGCGCGAGGCTTCGGGGCGTCGTTTGCCGATCGAAGCTGCCCAACGCGCTGAGCTAAGCGCTGGCCGGGTCAGTGGCCCGCGAAGTCTACCGCCCGGACCGTTGCGTATCGAGGCTGATGGTGGTCGCAGGCTATTCAGTGGTAGTGCGCGCGTTCCGTTGACCCTGCGTTGGCTGCGGCCGGCGGGAGTTGGTGAGGTACTGGTCGAGGTCTCACCGCGGTCCTCGATGGCGGAGGCGATTTTCGCCGATCGCTTGCAGCGCCAAGAACTGACGTTGGGCGTCGGGCGGGGGCGCTATTTCTATCGGGTTCGGCCGGTGATGGCTGACGGTAGCTTGGCTAAGCCGCTGCTCAGCGGGCACTTGCGGGTATTGCCTGATACATCGCACCGCGCGTTGGCCAACCTCGCTCGGCCGAGGAACACCCTGCGGGCTAGCGATCGCAACACCGAGGTCTACTACCAGAACCGCCTGCCGCACTTTACCTTCAGCTGGTCGCCAATTCCCCGGGCTACGCGCTACCGGCTCAAGCTGTTTGGCGAACAGCACTTGCGTCAGCCACTGGTTGAGCGTCTGACGCGCCGCACTTCGCTCGCTTTGCGACCGGGGCTGCTGCGTGAGGGGGGATACCTTTGGTACGTTAGCGGCTTGGCCGCCGACGGCAGCCTGGTGCGCACGACCGGCGAACGGCGGTTGACGATCCGCTACGACAACGCGACTCCGGACCTGCAGATCCGCCGCCCGCGCGAGGGCCAGCGCGTGGCCGCGGCGATGGTCGAGGCCGCTGGCGTGACAATTCCGGGATCCAAGGTCTATATCGACGGAAAGGCCGTGGAACTTGACCGAAGTTCCCGTTTTCGCCAGCCGATCGCCCTACGACGGGGCCGCAATATCATTGTGTTTCGCGTCGTCGACAAAAAGCGCGGTTCGAGCTATTACCTGCGAACAGTCATCCGGCGCTAGCCTGCGCGACACCTACGTATTTTTCTGCGAATCGGGCGTCGCGCCTTGCGCTAGCGCTGGGGCGATGGCTGTGAAAGTGAGAGCGAGCCGATGTGCCATGACCGATTGCGGTTGTTGAGATACATCCTGTTGAGCATCGTCGCCACGTGGTCGCTGAGCCCGGACGCAGCGGCCCGTGCGCGTTATCGAATTCGTGTTGAGTCGGTGCCACAAGGGGCCGCGGTCTACTTGGAATCCAAGGTTGGCGGCGTTCAGGGCTATACCCCACACCAGTTCAAGCTGGAGCCGGGGATGTATACGCTGATCCTCGAAAAGGCCGGCTTTGCACCACTCAAGCGCGACATCGAAGTCCAGCGCCGCGCCGCGACGCACTCCTTTACCCTCGAGCGGATCGCCACTCCGGCCGAACTCGCTGTCGATTCAGCGCCCGACAAACGCGCCGAAGGCGCCGAGGTGACCGTCAACGGCAAGGCCGTCGGTAAATTGCCGCTGCGTCTCACGCTGCGCCCCGGGCGATATCTGCTAGAGGTCAACAAGGCAGGGTTTGCCCGCTACACCGCTTGGGTCGACGTGCGTGAGGGCGAAAAGCGCGCGATCGCTGTTGGGCTGGTCGCCGAAGCGCCAGCAAGCCAGACGATGCTGCTCGTCGCCTGCGATGTTCCCGACGCCGAGCTGTTCGTCGACGATAAGGCCGTCGACAAGGGTGTCGCGCTGGTGCCGGTCACACCGGGCAAACACCGGGTTGAAGCGCGCATTGGCGGCAAACCTGCGCAGCTGCGCGAGGTTGTCGCTGTCGCTGATCAGACCACCAAGGTGACCTTTTACCTGCGGCAGACGGCCAGCGCTGCGACGCTGCAAATCGTCGCTAGCGAGAAAGACACCGAGGTCTTCGTCAACGGTGAGCCGCGGGGCAAAGCGCCGATCCGCATCGACGGTTTGCCACCCGGGACCCATCTGGTCGAGGGCAAGAAAAACGGATTCGCCCGGGCGGAGCAATCGGTTCAGCTGATCGCCGGTGAGTTCAAGGCGATCAAGTTGACGTTGAGCAAGCAGCAGCCCCGCGGTGGATCGGTGCGGGTGGTCAGCCCACTGCTCGGCGCGCAGGTGTTTCTCGACGGTCGTTTTGTCGGCAAGACACCGTTGCTCAGACACGGTGTCGATCCTGGTCCGCATTTCGTCACCGTTAGGCACCCCAAGCACAAGGAACTGGTCAAGAGCATCGAGGTCAAGCAGGGCGAGACGGTCGCTGTGGAAGCCAAGCTGGATCCGCTTGAGGGCAAACCGGCGCCGAAGAAGCCGCACAATCCGCTGATCGGGATGTTTTCCCATGCCGCCGAGCCGGTTCGCGCTGGCTACTTCACCGGCGACTTCTCTTTAGGGTTTGTCGATCTGCTACAGGCCCGCCTGTCTGCCGGGATTTTCAGTAGCTCGATCTTGGCACTCGACGCGGGCATTTTGCTTGGCACCTACGGCACGGTCACGCAGATCGGTATGCACGCCAAGTTTCGCCTATTTCGCCATGAGATGTTCAGCGTCGCCTTGACTTACGCACTCGGTGGGGGCGGTGGTCCTAGTTCGCGCAACACCTTCTACACAGACTTCGGTGGCCAGGCGTCAGTGACCCTCAAGGACCGCGTTGCTTTCACCGCGCGGAGCTATTTCAACTTCTATACGGATCGCCTCTGTCCGACGAGCGGCAATCAGGCCCAGGCCGGCGGCTGTAGCAACCGCCCGAGTGGCATCACCGCCCAAGAGGTGCGGGAGCGCTTTGCAGGCTTGCGTTTCTTCCTGGCGGCGATCGTTGAGGTTACCCTGACGCAGCGACTAAATCTGTTTGCGATCCTCGAGGGCACACCGATCGGTGAGCGCCGAGCGTTTACCGACGCCTTTGCTGGCTACATGCCGAAAAACGATCCCAACGTCTATGGCCGGATCGGCCTGACGCTCAAGTACTGACGCGCGCGCGCTTGATTATGCTAGTCGAGTAGATGATGTCCAACTTCGCTCACCTTCACCTGCACAGCCAATACAGCCTGCTCGATGGGGCGATTCGCCTCAAAGATCTGTTTCCTGCGCTCAATCGGCTGAACATGGACACCGTGGCGCTAACCGATCACGGCAACATGTTCGGAGCGCTGGATTTTTACAAGGCCGCACGCGGTGCAGGGATAAAGCCGATTTTTGGCTGTGAGGCTTATGTTTCCGATGGTGCGATGACCGATCGCACGTCGCGCAAGAGCTTCCACTTCGTCTTGCTAGCGAAGAACCTCGAGGGCTATCGCAACCTGACCTACTTGGTCAGCCGCGCTTACCTCGAGGGCTTCTATTACAACCCGCGGATCGACAAAGCGCTGCTCAAGAAGCATTCGGCCGGGTTGATCGGCCTTTCGGCGTGTCTCGGTGGTGAGGTCGCCCAGACGTTGCTCAATCGCGGAAGTGAGCAGGCCGAGCAAACAATTCTCGAATACCGAGATTTGTTCGATCCTGGTTGTTACTTTCTCGAGGTGCAGCCCAACGGTTTGACCGAGCAGAACGAGCTCAACGAGACGTTGGTCAAAATCGCGCGCAAGCACAATATAAGATTAGTGGCGACCAACGATTGCCACTATGTCGAGCGCAAGGATGCGCGTGCTCACGATTGCCTGATGTGCATTCAGACCGGCAAACAGGTCAGCGACACTGATCGCCTCAAGCACGACATCGACGAGTACTACCTCAAATCTCCGCAGGAGATGGAGCAGCACTTTTACAACCTCCCCGAGGCGCTGGAGACGGCCGTCGATATCGCGAGCATGTGTAACGTCGAGCTCGATCTCGACAAATGCTACTTGCCGCGCTATCAGGTGCCCGATGGCGAGTCGCTCGAGAGTTACCTGCGCGCCCTCGCTGACCGCGGTCTTCGCCAGCGCTTTGCCGAAATGCGGGAGAACCGCATCGCCTACGACGAGCGCACCTATCAAAGCCGCCTGGAGCACGAGCTGTCGGTGATTCAGTCGATGGGCTTTGCCGGCTACTTCTTGATCGTTTGGGATTTTATTCGCTACGCCAAGCAAAACGGCATTCCCGTCGGTCCGGGCCGCGGCAGTGGCGCCGGTTCGCTGGTCGCCTATTCGTTGCAGATCACGGATATCGACCCGATTCCCTACAATCTGTTGTTCGAGCGCTTCCTGAACCCCGAGCGCGTCAGCATGCCGGACTTCGATATCGACTTTTGCATGCACCGCCGCGACGAAGTGATCCATTACGTCACGAACAAGTATGGTCACGACAACGTTGGTCAGATCGTCACGATGCATCAGCTCAAGGCCCGCGGCGTGACGCGAGATGTTGCGCGTGCGATGGGCGTTAGCTACGCCGACGCCGATCGTGTGGCCAAACTTATCCCCGAGCCGATTCAAGGGCGTAGCGTGAGTATTCCGGAGGCGCTCGAGCAGGAGCCGCGGCTGCGCGAGCTGGCCCAAGAAGACCCGCAGATCGGGGAGGTCTTGGAGATCGCCTCGGCGCTCGAGGGGCTCAATCGCCACGCCGGAACGCACGCCGCCGGGGTGGTAATCGGCGACAAGCCGCTTTGGGAGTACGTGCCGTGCTTTCGCGGGCCTGGCGGCGAGCTCGTCACCCAGTTTGCCAAGACCGAGGTTGAAGAGGCCGGGTTGGTCAAGTTCGACTTCCTCGGTTTGCGCACGCTGACGATCATCGCCGAAGCGCTCAAGCAGCTGAAAAAGCGCGAGATCGAGATCGATCTGGCAACGATCCCCCTCGACGATCGCGAGACCTTCGAACTGATGGCTGCGGGTAACACGACGGCGGTGTTCCAGTTCGAGTCCAGCGGCATCAAGGAGCTGCTGACCAAGCTCAAGCCGGACTGTTTCGAGGACATCATCGCTGCCGTCGCGCTGTATCGCCCCGGGCCACTCGAGGGCGGGATGGTTGACGACTTTATTCGTCGCAAACACGGGCAGACCGACGTCACCTATCTGCACCCCTGGCTCGAGCCGATCCTGCGCGAGACCTACGGTGTCATCGTTTACCAAGAGCAAGTGATGAGCATCGCCTCGACGCTGGCCGGCTTCTCGCTGGGACAAGCGGATCTGCTGCGCCGCGCGATGGGCAAAAAGAAGCCCGAGGAAATGGCGAAGATGAAGGCCTTGTTCCTCGATGGTGCTCGCGAAAAAGAGGTCAATGCCGAGGTCGCCGAGCAGGTCTTCGATCTGATGGCGGTCTTCGCCGGCTACGGGTTCAATAAATCGCATAGCGCGGCTTACGGGTTGATCTCCTATCAGACCGCCTACCTCAAGGCGCACTACCCGGTCGAGCTGATGGCCGCGGTGATGACCTGCGACCAGGACAACATCGACAACGTTACCAAGTTCATCAACGAAGCGCGGGCGATGGGTATCGAGGTCAAACGCCCAGACGTCAACGAGTCCGAAGCTGAGTTCTCGGTTGTGCCGGGCGAGCAGGGCCAGTTCATTCGCTTTGGCTTGGCCGCGGTTCGCAATGTTGGCGCTGGTGCTGTCGAGGCGATCTTGGAGGTACGGGGGCAAGAGCCATTCCGTTCGCTCTACGACTTCTGCGAGCGGGTCGATGCGCGCAAGGTCAATCGTCGCGTGGTTGAGGCGTTAGTCAAGTCGGGCGCGTTCGACGGTGTGGCCGCCGAGGGCCAGCATCGCGCTCGCTTGTTTGCTGCTCTGGATATGGCGCATGAGCGAGCGATGGCGGCGCAGCGTGATCGCGAATCGGGGCAGACGAATCTGTTTGGGTTGATCGAGGTCCCCGAGCAAGCAGCGGGTGCTGTCGGACCGACGCGCGAGGAATATCCGGACGTACCCGAATGGGCGCCGCGGCAAGTCCTAGCCTTCGAAAAGGACAGCCTGGGATTTTATGTGAGCGGCCATCCGCTCGATCGCTATGAGGCGGATCTGCGGCGCTACGCCAACGCGACGACGGCTAGCCTTGAGGAACTGCCCGATCGCAGCGATGTCTCGATCGGCGGCGTGATTTCCGACTATCGAGAGCGACCGCTACGCAGCGGCAAGGGGCGGATGGCGATCTTCCGTTTGGAAGATCGCGAGGGCCAGGTGGAGGTCGTCGTCTTTTCGAAACCGTTTGAGGAGTTTGAGACGGTGCTTAAAGCCGACGAGCCGCTGCTGGTCAACGCTCGATTGGCCTTCGAAGGTGAGGACGAAGAAAACCGTGTGCCGCGGCTGCGGCTGACCTCGGCGATGACCCTCGAACAGGCGCGACGCCAGAAGTCCAAGGCGTTGCGTCTGCAGCTCGACGCAGAACGTCTTGAAGCCGAGCAGCTGGGCCAACTGAAGGACATCCTGCTATCCCACGTCGGCGATTGCCGCACGCACGTGGAGCTCAGCGTTGCCAATCGCTGGAAGGCAGCGATGGTGCTCTCAGAGCGCTACTCGGTCGCTCCGACCGACGAGATGCTGCTCAAGGTCGAGCGCTTGCTCGGCGCCCAAGCCGTCAAGCTGAGCTAGTCCAGCGCAAGTACTTCGCGTGCAGCGCCTAGCCGCTCGCTCGCCCTCTGCGGCGGCGAGGCCGCTGATAGATCTCCCCATTGCGACAACTTGGCCTTGCGGCGTGGCGGTCGAATTCCGCAGGTGGTCACCGAGAAGACCAACACTGCCAATGTGCGATCGGCGACGGTCATCGACTTGACCTATGGCGCGATCCTCTTCTTCTTCAAAGTGCTCAGCCGCGTGCCGATGAGCACCACGTGGGTCTTCATCGGACTACTCGGTGGTCGCGAGCTAGCGCTGCGGTTTCGCCATTCGCTCGACGCCAACAGAGTATAGCTCGATCGGCCGGGTGATCGGCCGCGACCTGGTCAAAGTCTCGGTGGGGCTGGCGGTCTCGTTGGTGCTGGCCTTGGCGGTCAATCCGATCGTGCGGCAGGCTTTCGGCTTCTAGCCGGCGGCGCCTCCGTCGCGCGTTCTCTGTCCTCGTGCTGCTGGTCGCCGTCAACTTGCGCGAGCAGACGTGTCTTGCTCTGTCCGGCGACTGCCAAGGTCGGTGCTCCCGCTGCTAGTTGCTCGCCAGGGCCAGGTAGTGGCCCGAGTCCAGATGCTCGTCGCAGCACATTGGCCTTGTTGAGCACGTTGAGCAGGAAGCGATGACCCTGCAGGTGGTAGATCCCTGCGCGGCGCAGCTTTCCTGCGCGGCGTGCGCGCCAAAAACCTAACCGCGCCACCGCGCGTCCTCCGGTGCTCCCCGAATTGTAGGCGGTGATCCCGCCGTCACGCCCGTAGTGCTCGATCAGAAAGGCGAGCAGCTCAGCAGACGCGGCAATCGCTTCGCTGGGGAGCACGGCCATCGCTCGATCGAACTCGCGTACGATTTCGCCACGGCGGATGCGTCGACTGCGGAGCATCTGGATCATCTCGATGCCGGTGCTGGAAAACTGGGCGATGCCGAGGGCACCGCCGGCGACGATCACTCGCCGGCCCTGATGTCTGCTGTAAAGGCGCTTACCACGCACGCCGGGTTCTAGCTTTGATTCGTTGAACAGCAGGCCCTTGAAGACGAACGGGTCGAGGCCCCAGCGCTGGGCTGCGGCGGCGATCAGATGGTCGAAGGGGCCGTGGTGCGTTAGCAGGAACCGGCGTTGCGGATCGCCGGAAGCCATTTCCGTCGTCGGTAAGGGCCGCTCCGTGGTGACCGCATCTAGTGCGTTGATCGCCAGCTTGAACACAAACCTGGCGCCGCGTTGAAAACCGCTGGGTAGGGCACAGAGCGTGTTGTCTGCCGACTGGGCAAGGCCGGCGACGCGATCGGTTGCCGTGGCGATCGCGGGTGTCGTGATCAACAGCGCGAATGCGAATAGGGATCTCTGCACCATAGCTCTGCCATCAGGATAGATGGGTCAGGCGATGGGTTTCCAGTAGTTCATTTTTGGTTCATCAAGAGCGCGATACCATTGCATGAAGCATTTGTGCGCTGGTGTCGCACCTCGGTGTTGCCTCATGAATTTCCGTCGGTGGGCAGGCCTATCGCTGGCCGGGAACGAGGCGCGCGTGCTAGTTGCGTGGCCCGAAGATCGCGGTGCCAATGCGTACGATCGTCGCTCCTTCGCGGATCGCCGCGGCGTAGTCGTGGCTCATGCCCATTGAAAGTTCCGGCAGCCTTTCGCTCCCAAGGCTGTCTCGTAGCGATCGTAGCGCTGAAAAGTAGGGCGTCGACGCTTCGGCATCCTCGTCGAAGGGAGGCATCGTCATCAGTCCGCGGCAGCGCAGGTGGGCGCTCTTTTCACAGAGCGCGAGCAGGCCTTCGGCTTCATCGGGGGCAGCGCCCGACTTGCTGGCCTCACCGCTGATGTTGATCTGCAGCAAGACGTCCTGCGTGCATTGCATTCGACTCGCACGCTGATCGATCGCTTCGACCTGCTCCGCGCGCTCGATGCTGTGAATTAGCGCGCAGCGACCGACCACGTAGCGCAGCTTGTTCCTCTGCAGTGGACCGATGAAGTGCCAGCGCAGTTCCGGCAGAGCGAGTTGATCTGATTTGTCGCGCAACTCTTGCGCGTAGTTTTCGCCAAAGTCGTGCTGGCCGGCACGAAACGCCTGAACGATCGCCGAGCTCGGCTGTCGCTTGCTCACGGCAAGCAGCAATACGCTGTCCGCTGCGCGGCCAGACTCGGCGCAGCTCTTGGCGAGTTGAAGCCTGACCGCTTGCAGTCGTTCGGCTATGCCGGGCATGGTACTCCGTGGTCGGCAAGCAGCTCGATCGTCTCGCAGAGCGGTAGCCCGACGACGTTGGTGTATGAACCGTCGATCCTGCGCACCATGTAGGCAGCATGCTCCTGAATCGCGTAGGCACCGGCCTTGTCGGCCCAGTTTGCGACGTCAAGGTAGCGGGTGATCTCGGCATCGCTGAGCGTCTTGAAAGTGACCGTCGTCGTCGCTAGCCGAACATCGGCCTCGTGGCCATCGAGCAGACAGACACCAGTCAGCACCTGATGTGCGCGCCCAGAAAGCCGGCCGAGCAGGACGCGCGCATGGGCGCGGTCTCGCGGTTTACCGATGATCTCTCCGGCTTCAACGACAATCGTGTCGGCGCCGAGAACGGCTAGCTCCGCCGTCGAGCCCTCAACGCTGAGCACTTGGCTGACCGCGCGGGCTTTCGCCTCGGCCAACCGTCGGACAAACGCATCCGGGGATTCATCGGCAAGCGCGGTCTCGTCAACGTCGGCGACGCGAATGATGAAGGGTACACCAGCTTGGCTCAGCAGCTCATGTCGCCGAGGCGACCCGGAGGCGAGGACCAGCACCACTAGACCTGCCGCGCGCGCGTGAAGGCGTCGGCGAAGCGAGGTAAGGCCCGCTCGATTACTTCATGCTCAACGCAAAAAGCAACGCGAATGTATCCTGGCCAGCCAAAGCCTCTGCCGGGGACGACCAGTACGTGCTGTTCGCGTAGAATTTCGGTAAAGCGCAAGTCGTCTTCGATCGGGCAGCGCGGGAACAAATAGAAAGCGCCCTCGGGCGAGGCGAACTGATAGCCAGCGTCGCGTAGCCCTTCGGTGATCGTCTTGCGGGCGCGGCGGTAGGACGCCACGTCGACGGTTGCGCCGAGCGAACGCTCCAAAGCCAGCTGCATGATCGCCGGCGCGTTGATGAATCCCAAAACGCGATTGTTGAAGGCCGCAGCGTCGGAGAGCATCGAACGGTGCTCAGCTCGTGGGCTGATCGCCAGATAGCCGATCCTTTCGCCGGCGAGGCCAAGATCTTTGGAATGGCTGTGGGCGAGCAACGTGTTCTTGTGGTCGGAAAACAGCGGTGGATTCTTTCGCCCGTCATAGGTGATCTTGGCGTAGGGCGTGTCGAACAGTAGGTAAATCGACCGATCATAGCGCTGTTCGGCGCGCTCGAGTAGCGCCGCCAACTCGGCGATACGCTGTGGGGTGTAGATCCGTCCCGTCGGGTTGTTTGGGGTGTTGACGATGATCGCCTTGGTCTTCGGGGTGATCGCTTGCTCGATCGCTGCCAAGTCGAGATCAAAGTCATCGGCGGCCCGCACAACGCGTGGTTCTCCGCCGTGAGTGCCGACGTAAAAGAGGTATTCGACGAAGTAGGGTGCGATGACGATCACTTGGTCGCCAGGGTCGAGCACGGTGCGCAGCGCGACGTTTAGCGCGCCCGCTGCACCAACGGTCATGATCACGTCATTGGCGACGAACGGTTGTTGCTGCTCTTCGCTCAGTGCTTGCGCCAGGCATTGCCGAGTACTGGGAAAGCCCGCGTTGGGCATGTAGCGATGCATGCCCTTTGGCGGGGCGTTTGTCAGCTCGCGCAGCGCGCTAGCAAACGCCTCTGGCGGCTCCAACACCGGGTTGCCCAAGCTAAAGTCGAAGACTTGGTCGGCGCCGACCTGTTCCTTGAGCGCCTGGCCGGCCTCGAACATTCGCCGGATCCAGGAGGCACTCTTCATCGCTTCTTGTACACCGAGAGCAACGGTCATCAGGGCTCCGTCCGTAACGCGGGCACTGTAGCCCGTCCGTGGCTCAAGATCGAGGGGGTCCGCATCAGCGGGCCAGGACGGCCTACGGTCAGCGCTGGTCCGGGTGTCGGCAACGGAAGGTGTGCATTACCGCCAACCAGTGAACTTCACTGCGCGGCTTGCTGGATCGACGATTGCTAGGTCGCAGCGAGGCTTTCAGACCCCCAAAAAAGGAGCGCAACGATGCGTCTGGCTCGCGTTCTAGTGTTTGTTGTCGTTGGTTGCCCGCTTTTCGCCTGTGCCGAGCGGGATACAACATCATTCGATCTCGACCCGCCGAGGCTCGTCACAGCTCAGCGTCGGGCCTGCCGTCTTGGCATTACCGACTCGATCCAGTTGCGCTTTTCGGAGGCGGTGGCGCCCGAGGGCCTTAGCGACCTGCTTGCGGTTGTGCCGGCAGAAGTTGGCGCTGATTGCCAGGTCGACCTGCAATGCGAGGGAGGGATATGCCACGCCGGGCGCTGCCAAATCGCCCGCGTTGATGCGGCCTTCATTCGCGACGCGCAGAGCCCGCCGCTTGCCACCAGCCGTCAGCACCTGGTAGTTCCGCTGCAGGGTGCCCTCTCAGCCGACGGCTTGCAGGCGATATTCCAGCCGCAGCGGCCGTTCGCGGCGCACCGGCTACACCAGGCTCTAATTTCACCGACCGTACGCGATCTGGCTGGCAATCCGCTGCAGCTGGCGGAGGGAGAGCAGCTCTGGGACTGTTTTACCGACGGTCCGGATAGCGGTCGCCCAGTGGCGCGGTTGCTCCGCCCGAAAGATGGCAGCGCAAACAATCCGCGCAACCTACGGCGCGTTGTCGTGCGGTTCTCCGCACCGCTCAAAGTCGCTGGTAGTCGGTGGCTGTCGCTGCGCTCGGAGCATGGTGAGCAGATCTACGGCACGATCGACGCAGCCGACGAGTACTGTCCGGGTACAGACGTCGGCAGCTGCTACGGGCTTGCCATTGCTGCGCCCCTGGCCGCTCAAACAACCTACGCTGTCGATGTCGATCCGAGTGTTCAGGACATCTACGGGCGGGCTGTGCTGATCGCTGCGGAGCAGGCCGGGCGTTTTGCAGTCGGTGCCGAGCTGGATCGCGCTGCTCCGTCTGGTCAGGTGAGTTTTGCGTCCTCGGACGGCTGTCTCGTCATTGAGGTCAATGCGAGCGAGGTTTGTGACGCACGGTTTTCCATCGGAGAGCGCGAAGCGTTTTCGGCAGATCAGCGGATGCACCGCTTTACCTTGCCCGATTGGGGATCGCCTTCGAACCACGGGCAATTATCGCTGAGCGATGCTGCGGGCAACGTCACGCCGTACGTATTGGCGCTGCCGCTGATGGGTCCAGCGGTTTCACTGATGATTAGCGAAGTGTTGGCTAATCCGATTGGGGCCGAGTCACGACGGGAATGGATCGAGCTGACCAATTTCGGACGGACATCGATCGACTTGGCGGGCTTTCTGATCGATGACAATGACGACGGTGTTGGGGTGATTACGTTGCCCGGCCACGTCTTGGCGCCGGCAGCAACGGTA
This sequence comes from Deltaproteobacteria bacterium, assembly GCA_020633415.1. Lineage (GTDB taxonomy): Bacteria > Myxococcota_A > Polyangia > JACKDQ01. The sequence continues at coordinate 198,901 of JACKDQ010000009.1, read as the reverse complement.
CTGGTCGTTGGCCCAAGCTTTGATCGGACAACTGTGCCTGCCGGCGTGGCGTTGCTGCCGGTCCGGCGTAGTCTGGCCTTGGCCAATCGCGGCGAGGCGCTGATCCTCCGCGATCCGCTTGGCCGTCGGATCTCTAGTTTCCTCGGTTTGTCGAGCCAGACCGAGGGGAATTCGCTGCAGCGCAGTAGCGCCCAGCGCTGCGATATTGCCGAGAACTGGATCGAGGGTCCGCCAACGCCGGGAGTTGCGCCGTGAATCTGGGCCATGGCCCCTGGGCGCTGGCGGCGCCACAAGATTGCCAGCATCGAAGATCTCTATCTGGCAGCTGCCGCGGGTATAATGCCGGCGGGGGGACCTCGTTGGAACGACTTGAAGGCAGCGTCGGTCGCGTGATCTTTCGTGATCCCGATGGATACAGCGTGCTCGAGCTGCAGGTCGAGGGGCGCTCTCTGCCGGTGACGATCACCGGTAGTTTGGTCGATGTGCAGTCCGGCGAGCGGCTCGCCGTGACCGGCCGCTGGACGACGCATCCTCGGTTCGGTGAGCAGTTTCGTGTCGATGCTTATGACGCGGTGATGCCGACAAGTGTTGAGGGCCTGACGCGCTACCTCGCCTCGGGCGTGATCGACGGGATCGGTCCCGCGCTGGCAGAGCGGCTGGTGCAGCATTTCGGTGAAGCGCTGTTCGACGTCGCCGAAAAGCAGCCCGGCCGGTTGACCGAGGTCGATGGGATCGGCCAAAAGCGCGCGGCGAGTCTCGGCGCGGCATTGGTCGAGCAGCGCGCGATGCGTGAGATCATCGTGTTCTTGCGCGGCCTGGGCGTCGGCCCGGCGTTGGCGGCGCGGATCTATCAGACCTGGGGCGAGGATTGCATCTCGCGGGTGCGTAGCGATCCGTACCGATTGGTCCGCGACGTGGAGGGGGTCGGCTTTGCCACGGCCGACGGGATCGCCAAGGCGCTCGGTGTGGCTCACGATAGCCCCTCGCGGATGGCTGCCGGCGTCCTCCACGTGTTGCGTCAAGGTACCGACTTCGGTCACACGGTGGTGGTTCGCGAAGACCTGATCAACGAAACCGCACACTTTCTGGATGCTGACGCATCTGCCGTGGAGCAGGCGCTCGATGGGCTTGTCGCCGAGAAGTACGCACAGCTGCGCGAGCCGCTGACCGATGAGGGGCCGATCGTTGTCGTTGGGCCGTCATCGCTGGTACGCGCCGAAGATGCAATCGCTGAGGCGTTGGCCGGCTTTCTCGGACGGCCACCGCTAGCGTTTCCCGAGCGACTGGTCGAAAGCGTTGCGCAGATTTCGCTGACCGACGAGCAGCGGCGAGCGGTATCGGTGGCTGCTCAGGGGCCAGTGGCGATCATCACCGGTGGGCCGGGGACCGGCAAGACCACGGTATTGCGCACGTTGGTTCATCTGCTCGATCGGTTGAGTCGTCGCGTGTTTCTTTGCGCGCCGACAGGGCGAGCAGCCAAGCGCCTCGCCGAAGCGACCGACCGCCAGGCTGCGACGATCCATCGCTTGCTCGGTTACGGTGGTGGGCAATTCGATTTCAACCAACACAATCCGCTGCCCTCGGGCGTGGTGATCGTCGACGAGGCATCGATGGTCGACGTCTATTTGATGCGCAGTCTTGTGGCGGCGATCGGCGATGATAGTGCGTTGGTGCTTGTCGGTGATCAGGACCAGTTGCCGTCGGTCGGACCGGGTAACGTGCTTGGCGATCTGATCGGCAGCGATGCTGTGCCTCTCGTTCGTTTGACGACGGTGTTTCGCCAAGCCCAAGAGAGTCGGATCGTCACCAACGCCCACCGTATTCGGCGCGGGGTGCTCCCCGAGCCCAGCGCAACCGGCGCAAGCGATAGCGGCGATTTTCATGTGGTCAAGGTCGACAACCCCGTCCAGGCACAACAGCGAGTGCTGCAGGTTTGCTGCGAGCGCATCCCCCAGGCCTACGGCCTCGACCCACTAGCTGACGTGCAGGTGCTCTCTCCGATGCACCGCGGCGAGGTCGGCACCGTCGCGCTAAACCAAGCCCTGCAGGCCGCACTCAATCCGAGTGGGCAAGGCATCAAGCGGGTCACCGGTGAAACGTTACGAGTGGGTGACAAGGTGATGCAGGTGCGCAACGACTACGATCGCGACGTGTTCAACGGCGATATCGGTCGCGTCACCGCGGTCGACCTGGAACAAGGCAGCGTGCTGGTCGAGATCAATGGCGCGTCGGTGGCCTACACCAGCGAGCAACTTGGCCAGTTGGCGTTGGCCTATTGCGTCAGCATCCACAAGTCTCAGGGCAGCGAGTATCCGGCGGTCGTTGTGCCCCTGCTCACCCAACACTACGTGCTCTTGCAGCGCAACCTGCTGTATACCGCGGTGACGCGCGCTCGGCAGTTGGTGGTTTTGGTCGGCAGCGATCGCGCGTTGTCGTTGGCGGTTAGCCGTGCCGATCAGGCCCAGCGCCGCACCTTGCTGGCCTACCAGCTGATGCGACAGCTCGGCATCTGACGCCGAACCGTATAATAGGCGCGCCGGGCAACCAGCGGGGCGGCGCGATGGCCGCTAGCGCCGTGCTTGCGCTACTCTCGGTAATTGATGGTCGCTTGGGGCGCCCGTTCGCCGGCTTGGCCAACGTAGGTGCTACTTTCCAGCTGAACACGGTTGGCGTAGCCGTCTTTGGGCAGCAGGCGGCGCAGTAGCTTGCCCCAGACGCTCTTGGTGCGTACACCATCGAGCAAAGCCGCGGAATGCGTGAACAGCGCAAAGGTCCCCTCAGGCCCGAAATGGTAGACCCCGCGGCTTACCGAGGCGCCCAAGTCGATCGCCAGGTGGCGCGTCTGCAGATTCTCTTGCTGCGCGCTGCGGTACGCTTCGCCTGAAAAAACCACTTCGATCTGACGGAAGCCGTTGGCTTGGAGCGTATCTTTGACGATCTGACCGACGTGGGTCGTGGTCTTCGCCGGTAGTTTGATCGCGCCGAACAAGGCGCGACGATTGCGCTTCATCTTGACGATCAGCTGCGCTTGGTCGCGCTTGACGTCGATCGACCAGGATGCCAGCTTGGCCCTAGTTTGCTGCTCCGCAGGCTCGTTGGCCGAACGTTTCCAGAGTTCTTGCGGCAGCGAGCCAACATCTTTTGCGGGGGCATCGAGCGTGGCGCGGAGCAGGAGCCCTCGCACGTCGCTACATTTGAGTAGTCGCGTGTTGTGAAACGCCGAGGTGGTGAATTTTTGCTGCGTGCCGCTTTTTGACCAGTCCAGCGTCTTGGCTGCAGGCGCGGTTTGCTCCTTGGCCCAGCTCGGACCGGCCAGTAGCAAAATGAGAGCGAAAGTCGTGGTTGCGCGCATGACGAACTCCTGCAACCCGAGACCCTCTGCAAGCCTGGTGCCAATGCCAAGTCGTTGAAATAACAGCGAGGGGCGATGGCGGTTTTCGAGTGAGACTGCCCAGAGTCGTTACCGATTGCCGCACAACTGTACGCGGCGCGGACGCTAGCGCGTGCAGACGCCGCTCTTGACCTTGTGCCAGCTGCCCTGGGGCGTCTTGATCTCGTTGCTCGTCTCGAGCTTCCGCGGTCCGAGCTGTTTGATCTGTACGCGCATCTGCATTGTGTGGCCACCCATCTTAGCCTCGACGGCGTCGGTCCATACCGCGTCTTTCCAACCTTCCGACGAGAAGTTGACGTGCGAGCCGTTGCCACTTGCACCAAATCCGATGAACCGCGAAGCCGCTGGGTCGTAGCCGATCAACATCGACGCGACGTGTACCTTGCCCTTCGGACTTAGCTCCCACGCGTCGCCCGCCATCCAATGACCGTTGAGCACTACTTTGTTGGTCCAACGGCCCTTGGTTTTGCGCGGCGGAACGACCGGCGTTCCGGGCAGGCCGTGAAAGCTGTTTGTACATTGCCAGCTGCCAATGAAGAACTTGAAGGCCGCGGCGACATTGGCTGGCGGCTTGGGCGGGGCAACCATCTTCGGCTTGTTCGCCGATGCGTTCGCCGTACTGAGTAGGGAGGCAAACGCACAGCCCAAAACCAGTTTCCAACGTCTGATAACGCGCTCGCTGTTCGATGTGTTCATCTGGATTCACTCCACGGCGGCACGACGAGCGCGCCGCGAGGTTCTGCGGCGATAGACCGTGTTTGATTGAGGAGATTCATGCGGATCTTGAGCGAGTGGGTCTGTAGGTGTCAAGGGCTGCCCGCGGCGCGCTCGCCGCAGATGGCGCGCGGGTCGGCCCGACGGCTTATCAGTTGACACGTTTTGCGCTGCTAGTGCAAACTATTGAAACAGTTACAAGAAAACGTTATGAGCATCGTCTTTGGCATCAACCGTCAGGTCGTCGTCCGCTTTGTTCCGCCCGTGCCTGGCGGAGGCTTTACCCAAGGTGGGTTGGCGGTTGAGTTTTTTGTGCCGCAAACCCGCGAATCGTTTGTCGTGCGTGACCCGTGGACGCCCATCGTGCTCAACGCGATCTGGCAAGGCCCCAAGACGCTCGGACAAATCGCCAGTTTCACGGGGCTGAAATCCAAGCAGCGACTCAAGACGCTGGTCGATCAGTTGTTCACGGCGGGTGTGCTCGCGGACATTGAGGCCTCGCCGCCTCCGCGGATGCCGAAGCTGCAGGGTCTCAGCAATCGCGACCCGGGCAGCGCTGAGTCGTTCGTCGAGTTGCTTCGCAAGCATAGTGACGACGGCGTTTTCCGCGAAGACAGCGCCCACGTCCAGGGATCGATCGGCGGGGTTTGTCGCTTCGATGGTCGCCAGGTTGTCGTTTTCGTGCACCTGCTTCGCCTGGGCCAGCACGTTGTCGGGGGAGCCGATTTCGAGAAGTTTCTGCGTCTGCATCAGCTCGCGCTCACCTCGCAGTTGCCGTTTGTGCTTGTTGGTGGACTGATGCGTCGCGCCGCCCAGGCGGCGATGCCGATTCAGCCAAAGCAATACGAAGCAGAGTTTTTCACTGGTACCCAGGGCTTCTCGCGGCTGTTCCAACAGCTAGCGCTCGGGTCGGGGCGGATTCCGCAGATCGCCATCGGTCTGGGCTTCCTCTGCGGTCCGTTTACCTTTCTTTATCCATTCGGTGACGTGTTCATCATGGGGCCGCGTGCGCGTTGGTTGCTCGCCGACCCGGCGATGGTCAAGAATTTCTTCGGCCAGGATACCACTGCCGAGGAGATCGCATCGGCCGAGACGCACGCTGCCGTTTCCGGGATGTGCGACTTGGTTGCCGAGTCCGACGAGGACGCGATCTTCAAGGCACGACAAGTTTTGTCTCATCTGCCGAGCTACTGCGGCGCGCGAACGCCTCGCGCCAAGGAGATCGTCGCGCCACAGATAAGCGTCGAGCAGCTTGACGCGCTCGAACGCCGGATGGATGCCGATCAGCTGGCGCCTTTCGACATGCTTGAGGCGTTGGAAGCGCTCGTCGATCGCGGTTCACTCTTGCAGGTAAAGGACAAGTTTGCCCCCGAGATGCTCACCGCTTGGGCGCGTTTAGGCGGCCACACAGTCGGGATTGCGGCAAACAACTCCAAGTACGTCAGTGGTGCGTTTACGATCAACGCCCTGAAAAAGGCGGCGCGGTTCGTTTCGCTCTGCGACGCCTTCAACGTGCCGCTGCTGTTTTTCCACGACACCACCGGCTTGATGGCCGACCGCGACACCTTAAAGCAGGGCATCATGGGCTACGCTGCGCGGCTGTATTCGGCGGTCGCCCATGCGTCGGTGCCGAAGTTCACCATCGCGCTGCGGAAGTCGCTAACCGCTGGACTATTCGCCTTTTGCGGTCCGGGATTCGACCCAGATTGCTATCTGATGCTACCGGGCGCGACGGTGACCACGCTCGGTGATCGCTCGATCGAGGACCTGCTCAAGGCGCTGCGCGCCGAGGGAACAGCCGAGGCATGGGGCCAGCTCGTCGACCACGAGTCCAACCTGCGAACGCCGATGAGCACCAAGGCCTACGTTCACCTGATCACCCCGCTCAAACATCTGCGTGAGGAGCTGATAGCTCGCCTTGAGCTCGTCCCAGAAAATCCCGTGCAGCAGGGCCGCCGAGGGCCCCCAAAAAAACACGAAACCGCGATGTTCTAGCGGGTGCAGGTCGTCGACCGCTCCGACGATGGTGGGAAGACAAAGATCATGGTGACCCAAACGAGTAAAACGAACACCTCCAGCAACGCGCCGCAAGAGGATGCAGCGATCCCGGCCAGCGACGGCGCGAGCCGGTGCAAGGGTGATGACGAACAGCAAGATGCTGGCGGAGACCTCGCTCAGCGGGTTGCGTTGCTGTCCGCGCTGCTGACCAAGCACGACTTGACCGAGATCGAGATCGAAAACCACGGCGAACGTCTGCGGGTCAGTCGGCAGGGTGGGGGCGTGCCCCTGTCCGCGCTATCGATGCCGGCCCGCGCCGATCAACAGGCGAGCACCGCGGTGTCATCGGATGAAAAGTTTGTTACCGCATCGCAGGTTGGCACCTTCTATCGGGCGCCGAGTCCAGATGCACCACCGTTTGTTTCTGAGGGCCAGCGAGTGACCAAGGGGACGACCCTCTGCATTCTCGAAGCGATGAAGGTGATGAACGAGCTCAAAGCAGAGTATGACCTGCAGATCGTCGAAGTTCTCGTCGAGAATGCCGAGGCGGTTGAGTACGGCGCACCGTTGTTCCGCGTCGAGGTTCTCTAGTCGATGAGCGCGCTGCGAAGCGTATTGATAGCCAACCGTGGTGAGATCGCGGTGCGGGTGATTCGCGCCTGCCAACAGCTGGGCATTGAGGCGATCGCTGTGTATTCGACAGCCGATGCCGAGGCGCTGCACGTCAAGTTGGCCGATCGCGCGATCTGCATCGGTCCGCCACACCCGCTCAAGTCCTATCTGAACCCATCGGCGATCATCAGCGCTGCCAAGCTGAGCGACGCTGAAGCGATTCACCCCGGCTACGGATTCCTCGCTGAGAACGCCGATTTTGCAGCCCTCTGCGGCGAGCACGAAATCATCTTCATCGGTCCTTCAGCCGAGGTGATCCGCCAAATGGGCGAGAAGGTCGGCGCCCGAACGCTGATGAGTGAGATCGGTCTTCCCGTGCTGCCTGGGTCGGAGGTGATCGCGACACCGAAGCAGTTGGCGAGCGAGGCTCAACGGATCGGGCTTCCGTTGATCATCAAGGCTGTCGGCGGCGGGGGAGGGCGCGGCATGAAGATCGTCGCTCGACCGCCCGATCTACCGAACGCCTGGCAGACCGCCCGGCGCGAAGCTGGCGCGGCGTTTGGCAACGACGCGGTCTATCTCGAGCGCTTCATCGAAAAGCCCCGACACATCGAAGTCCAGGTCGCGATCGACAACTACGGCAACGGCATCTACCTCGGGGCCCGAGAATGTTCGATTCAGCGCCGCCACCAAAAGCTGATCGAGGAGGCTCCCTCGCCGCTGTTTGATGCGGAGGACCAAGAGGCGTTGTGCAGCAACGCGCTGCAGGCGGCGATGGCCGTGGGCTATCGTAGTCTGGGGACGATCGAGTTTCTCGTCGACGATGAGGGGGAGTGTTATTTCATCGAGATGAATACGAGGATCCAGGTCGAGCACACGGTCAGTGAGATGGTGACCGGCATCGACATGGTGCAGCTGCAGTTGCGCATGGCGGGTGGCGAGCGGCTGACGCTTGCCCAAGACGCCGTTTGTTTTCGCGGCCACGCGATCGAATGTCGCATCAACGCCGAAGACCCCGAGACGCGCGTTGGTTCGGCGGGCACGGTCAGCGAGCTGCACTTGCCGAGCGGCTTCGGCGTACGCGTCGATTCGGCCCTCTATCCGGGCTGCAAGGTGCCGCCGTTTTACGACTCGCTGATCGCCAAGCTGGTCGCTTGGGGCGATGACCGCGAGAGCGCGATCGCGCGAATGCTTCAGGCGCTGGCCGAAACGCGCATCGAAGGGGTTCAGACCAACCGCGGGCTGCACCAACAGCTCTTGCAGGACGCGGCCTTTGTTCGCGGTGAGTATGACGTCAGCCTGCTGAGCGCCTGGCCCTATGCCGAAGCACCACAAGCTGCCAATCCGGCAAACGGCAATGGTCCGCGTCGGCAGCAGGGGGGGCCGGGCAAGCGACGGCAGCCGCCACCCGCCGGAGCAACTGCCGCGGCCGACAAACGGCCTGCGCGCCCCGTGGCGAGCAAAGGGCGGCGGCCGCCCGGCGGCGGCTAGCACAAAGACAAAGTCGGGGTCGGTTATGGCGCCCTGCGCGGTTACACGCAGGGCGCGCGGGGGTTTTTACTGGCGGGAGAGCGGAGAACTCTCTGCGATATGCGGGGCTGCTTGCTGGACGTACTACTGAGCGTAGGGGGACGTTTGCGCTGGTGGGTTGTCGCCCCAGCGGCCCGCCGAGAGCGGGCACTTATCGCCAGCGCTAAGCGAAAGCCTCGAGTCGTCGGTGCAGCGATAGAGCCCCAAGGTTGTCGGAGCGGCGTCAAGATCCGGCAGCGCGGTTGAGAACATCATCAAGAAGCGGTACTCGTTGGTCGCCGTCTCTTCGACGTAAATCTTGGTCGGGCTGTTCGGCAGCTTGCCGCATTTTTCTTCGCTCGGTGTGATCACGAAGACGAACTTGGTCGCGTCGATGCTCAACGCTTCGTCGATCCCAGAGCTGTAGTTATAGGAGCAGAAGGTTGTGCCGCCATCTTTCGTCATTACGGCAATACCGGTGCTGCTACCATCGGGGTTGCTAAACCAATGCTCCCAGGCGCCGGGAATGAAATTCTCAGCGTCCATCAGCAGCTGGCCTTTGGTCTTTGCTTTCACCTCTGCTTCCAGGCCGGTGGTACCACCACCGCATGCCCCAAGGAAGAGCAGCCCGATCAAGCTGGCGAAAAGTCCGAATCTTTGTAGAAAGTTACGCATCGAGGAAGCCTCCGCTATCAGGGTTTAATCCAATAATCGTCGAGATCCGACGCAAATTTAGTAGCGCGGCTCTCAAAAAACAATTCTACCGCTCACAGCTTAGAAGTAAATGGCACTTCCCTATTTTTTTTAATGGCTTAGAGGTGGGAGCAGGTCTGACCTCTCGCACATCTGGCGTTGCGGGCGCGCGCATATGGCGTTGCGGGCGCGGCGAACGTTGCCGAGACGGGCGCGCTTGTCACGTCCACCGGCCGTCACGTGATCCTAGTTGTTGCCCTGCTCGTCTGCGGGCAGCGATTCGAAGATCGTGCCGTTGAGTCGGATCGTCAGCGGTGGGATGACCTTGGGGCAATGGCCAACGGCGATAATCGGCACGCCCTGAGTGACGGGGTCGTTTTCGCAGGTCGCCGTGCACGCGTCGTCCAGCAAGGCGTCGCATGCGCCGTCGGCCGGGCAGTTTCCCTGGTCGTCGTAGCGACATCCACGTCGACAAAGGCCGCGGGTCGCCGTCTCGTCGGGGCGCGCGCCCATCGACTGCACGGCCCCAGCAAATCCTTGATTGACCGACGCACGCGGGCCAAATGCGGCGACGACCCAGAGCCGATCGGGATCGCCGGGTTCTTGGGCAGCGAAGCCGAGGAAGTTCTGCACGTCGGGAAAGAAAAACTCTATCGGTCGCGCCAAAGAAACGGTTACTGGATTGGTCGTTCCCGCCAGACGGGCGCGTGCCGAGGAGTGGGACCATGGCGGCCAGCGGCTGTGCATCGACACATCGAGGGTCCCGGCGTAGCCTGATTTCTTGAGGAGCTGTTGCTCTGCAGCGGGCAGCAGCTCGGGGACGAGCTCGTAGCGCAGCGTCAGCGAGCTCTCGAGGCAGCTGTAACGCGGCGTTGTGCGCGTATCGTCGCCGCCACACCCGACAGTACTCGCAAGCACTGCGCAGCAGACCATCGCTAGTTTTTGCATGATCAGAGTCTAGCTCGGCGCATGGTGAATCGTCCAGTGGTGATCCGTTAGGGCGCGGCCTGCGGGACGCGGTAGATCGTCCCGGCGACCGCCTGTCCGACGAGCTGGGTAGTCAGCGCGGTCTCGACGTCTTGTCGCGTTTGCGCAGTGGTCAAGTCGATACTCGACCCGCCGGCAGCGGTTCCGTAGACGACGAAATGGATGCGCTCAGCGCAGCCCGCTTCCTCCCAGCTTGCGCAGGCGCTCTGCTGGGCAAAGGAACGCAAGTTGTTGCAGCTGGTGAGCAGTGCGGGGCAACTGTCGGGGGCCGAACAACGCTCCGGCTGACGGTAGGCGATGACTTCGGTGCCGATCGCTGTTCCGCCGCCAGCGGCTCGCGCCGATCCCGGCAGGCTCGCTTCGAGCCAGACCAGCCGATCGGACTTCGTCTCGTAGGCGGCGATGTACCACGCGCCCACGGCGGCGGCTTGCGTCGCATTCTTGGTAAAGGTCCACGCCGCCTCGGGGCTGGTTACCGTGGCATCGCAAGACTGAGGCCCGAGTAATTCGCTCGCTGTTGGTGTGAGCGCCAGGGTGCTCTTCTTTTGCGAAGGCAGCGTCAATTGCAGTGGTGACGGGTCTGACTCGATACCGCTGGCGAGCGTGTCTTTATTGGTCTCGAGGTCAGCGATGAACTTACTGAAGCCTGCATGGGACGCCGAGAAGAACCCACGAACCACACCGTAGCCTGCTGAGTGGCGCAATGTGAGATCGGCCAGCGACGAGGTGCCGTTGGGGTTGAGCATGAACAGCGCGCCACGGTCGTCCTCGGCGGTGAAGTCGCCGTCGAAGCCGCGCAGGCCGCTGGCTCCGCCAGCGTACTCGATGGTTACCTTGCGCAGCAGCGGCGTGGGCGGGGTGTAGGGGCCGATGATCAATCCCACCCAATCGCCGGCCGCCGGTGTCGCCTCGTCCGAGGTCAGCGTCACTGGAGGCGTGTCGCTGTTGGTTCCGACGGTGGCTACCCGACCCGCGGTAATCAGCCCCTGTTGCCCCGGCGTCATGCCGACCGCCAGTCGCGTCCCCTTGACGAAACGCAGCGTCACGCCCGGCGCGATGAACAGCAGTGGAGCGGGCACCAGTGGACCACTGACCTCGACGTCGCCGGTTACGCGGTAGGGGATACTGGTTACGTCCCAGACTGAGGTTGCGCTGATCTTGCCGCCGCGAATCTCGATTACGTCTCGGGTGTTGCCGCTGTAGTCGGTCAATCCGTCGCTAGTTATCGGTTGGACCCAGCGCGTCGCATTAGCCGCGGTGTCCCAGGGCACGGCGTTCTCGGTGATACGAAAACGGGTCGAGGCGGCGTCAAGGGCGCTCTTCTCGCCGAGCTCGACGCCTGCCGCCGCGTTGTTGGCGACGCGCAGGCCATGCAGCCAGGGTGTCGGCCCGTCTTGCGTAAACGCAGCGCGCAACGCCGCATGGCCACCCGCGCCGGCGTGGCTGATCTGCAGGCCGCTGAGGCGGGTTGGATCGGTGACGCCTGCTTTGTCGATCAATTTGTAGGACAGCTCGACGCCCGCCCAGTGACCTGCCGTCGCGGTCTGTCCGACGAACTGCACGATGCCCGTTTGCACGGTGGCTGTCTTGGCCGGCCAGTCGCTTGCTCCGCCACCGAGGACGCGCAGCGCGCCAGGCTCTCCATCGCCCACCTTCAACTGTGTGCCAGCAGCAAAGACGACCTGGGTACAGCCTTCGATGGTTAGCGTTACCGGACGCTGGCAGCTGTCGCCGTCACAGACGCAGGTGGCGTCACCACGCGTGCAGCTCTCCGCGCCTTTGACCGTGACGTTGGCGCCGACAAGGTGTGGCCCATCGGTAGCGCGCCAGGTTTCCGAGGCGCTGATCACCCCGGCGTGGGTCGTTCCACAGCCGGGCTGTCCCACGGTGCAGCTCGGCAGTTGGGGGCAAACGCTGGAGATCTCCACCTCGCGCGCTACGGCCCCGGCATCGACGACGAATGTGGCACTGCCTGGCGCGATCGCGCGAAACGCCAGAGCGTTTGATCCACTGCTCGTGGTGATGCGGGCGAAGACCAGCTCATCGCGTAGCCGGAGGCGGTGGGTGACGTCCGCTAGGACGTTACCGCTCGCGGCAAGCGCGAAGGCCTTGGCAGTGATCGTATCGCCCATCGTGACCATATTGCCGTTCAGCTCGCTTTGACCGCGGGTGAACTGCAGCGAGATGCTGACGACCTGCTCGCGCGGCGAAGGCGAACAGCCGCCGAGCACAACAGCGATCAACAAAGGATAGAGCTTACGAGATGCGTTGGACATTTCTGCACCTAGGCCAGCTGGCGGTTGCGCCGATCCGGAACGATTCACTACGCTTTCGAGTAGGCCTAGTCTACACCGCGGTCGGCGAGGGGTCTAGCTTCCTCCCGCGGTCTTGCAGTCGCTGCATCAGCGCCGGGCGGGCAACCAGGATCTTTCCATCCGTCGACAATTTGGCGTATCATGACTCACATCTCATTGGTTTTTGTGTCTCAATCGGTTGCGCCGGCGCGCATGCGTCTTCGCTGACCACATCTCTTGGGTTGCCGCACGCAAACTGGGAACGATACACATGGTATTCCGCCAAGCCGCTGTTTTCTTCGTCGCTGTCGCCCTCGGATCATCCACCGTTGTTCAGGCTCAGTCTTCAGATGCCGACGTTAGAGTGAGTAGCCCTTCGGACGAGAAGAAGGCCGCCCAAAAGGGTGAGGAATACTTCCTCCGCCTGGAAAAGCTGCCCAAGCGCCTGGAAGAATCGCCGGTGATCATCACCGTAGTTGACAACGAATTCATCCGCGACTTTGGCTTTCGCACGCTCTCCGAACTGTTGCGGACCACGCCGGGCTTCGATGCGCGAACCAGCAGCTGGCTCGACACGCCAGCAACGCGCGGCATCGGTCGAGCGTCGCTGTTGATGATCGACGGTACGCCGATCAACTCCCACTTGACCAACTTGTTCGTCTCCGGCTTTGGCCTCGACCTCTGGCCCTACAAGCGGGTCGAAATCGTTAGCGGCCCGGGCGGCGTGCTTTGGGGGGCATCCTCAATGCTCGGGGTTGTGAACTTGATCACCCGCGATGGCGCCGACATCAGCGGTGTGCGCGGGCGCGTCGAGTTTGGCTCGTTCGGCCATCAGCGATACTCGGTGATGGCCGGTGAGCGCTGGGGCGACGTTTCAGGCATGGTCGCCGTCAACTTCCTTTTGCGGCGCGGTGCCAATGTCGAGATCGAAGATCCGACTACCGACGTCGCCTCCTTTGGCGGATCGTATGCGTGGCTTGGACAGTCCGGATTGACCTCCAACGAAAACGACTATAGCGTCGAGACGATCGCTAAGCTGCGCTACAAGCATTTTGCCCTGTTCGCGCGCATCCCGTACTCAAATTTTCACTATCAGACGTCAACCCACGGTGGCGTGCTGGCGCCGCAAGACAACGGCGCGCGGCAGAGTGACGACTGGCTGATCAATCTAACCTACGCGCAGAATTTTCAGACCACCGGGATCGGCGTGTTGGCCAAGGGCTTCTTTTACCGCAACCTGCTGGTGTTCGATCAGCGGTTGTGGTCCGGCTCGACGCTGGCGACCAACGGTAGCTTGATTCCCAACCCGCAGTACCCCAACGGCTTCGGCTTTTTTAAGGATCAGGGTCGCGCCTTTCGCATCGGTGGCATCGGCGAGGTTTCGTGGACGGCCAAGCTCGGTCCGCTGAAGAACAAGCTGATCGCCGGCAGCGATCTGACCGTGGAAACGATCAACGGAGCGAAAGTCTCTCAATCCGATAGCGACGGTCTGTACAGCACGTTCGCCCCGTTCATCGAAGATGCAAGCACGATGGTTGCCTCGGGTTACGCCTACGACGAGATCACCGGTTTCGATCGTTTCGCTGTCGCCGGCGGGGCCCGCTACAATTACGCCGACAGCTATCAGTCGCGTTTGCTGCTCTCGGCGAGTGCCGTGGCTCGCGTGTGGCGCAAGAACTACGTCAAGTTCTCGATCGCCCAGGGGCTCCGCCCGCCAACAATGGCCCATCGCTTCGGCTTGGCGCCCGAGGCGGCGCCGCGCGGCGACTACCAATGGCCGGACAACACGCCGTTTCCGATGGTCCCGGCGACGTCGACAGCCTGGCAGGTCGAGGTCAACACCCAGATGCTCAGCGACGTCGGGCCGATCGACAAGTTCTTTGCCCGCGGCGATCTGGCTGTGACCAGCGTTAGCGATATCAAGGTGCTCGAGCCGGCGCTTCATGACCCCGGTACGTCGTATTGGTTGCCGCGCCTCGATCGCAACATCCTCAGTGCCGAAGCACGTCTCGACGTGCTGTTCAAAGGCGGGCACCGTTTCTGGCTATCCTACGGCTATACCCGTGTTACAGACGATCTGACCGGTGAGCGCGTGCCGCAGCATGGACCCCGTCACACGGTCTCTGCCGGGGCTTATGCCAGCATCGGCAAACGGCTGCGCCTCGTCGCTCGTACAAGTATCGATCTCGAGATCTATCGCTCGTTGCTCGAGCAAAGCGCTGTTTCTTCGACGGGCGGGGAGTCTGTTCTCGATATGGCGCCCAACGTGTACGACGTCACGCTGGGCGTGGTCGCGCGCAACATCTTCCGCGACCTGGCGTTATCGCTGTTCGTCTACAACCTCTTCGATCAGAAATACAGCTACTACGACCACCGCACGATCCCTGACTTCGTCACCCTCGGCAATCGTGCTGGCCAACCGGTGGCGTTTACCATGCCGGGGATCAACGTGCTGTTCAGTGCACGGATGTCGCTACGCTAGTCCCACGACGCGCGGGTTCAAAGCGGGCTCGTGGGCTACGCCGTCTCCCGTGTGTTAACTAATTAACATCAAATCGCAAAACCTGGGTGGATCGAGGCTGAGCTGGCCACGGTTGATACCCATGGCGCACGCACGGGATCTACCCGTGCGGCAAGTCACAGGGTGGTTTGGGCGGTTTTCGGCCCAATTTGCCCGCCAATCAGCCCTTTGGCGAATAAAAGAACTTGAAACTGCTCAGCACTGCCTTAATATCTGGCCACAAGTACAAAGAAATAAATTGATCGGTATCGCTGTAACCGTGCGTTTCAGATCAATGTTTTGCCTTCGCATCGCCGTAGGCCTATTCAATTTGGAGGAGACAACCATGAGGAAATTTGCACTGGCTCTGCTTTGCGGCGCTGCGCTCGCATTTGTTGGCGCTTGCGACGACGACGACACCACGCCCCCGAAAAAAGACGCTGCGGTAACCGACGCGAAGACGACCACCGACGCGAAGACGACCACTGACGCGACGACCACCGACGCGAAGATGACCACCGATGCCACGACCACCGTCGATGCGGCGCCGGTCGACGCCGGTCCGAAGCCCGACGTGGGTCCGAAGCCCGACGCCGCACCGGCCTGCAGCATCCAGGGCAACTGGGATATCCAGATCGTGGCCGGACCCAATACACTTCCAGTCCCGCTCAACTTCACCAGCGCCACCGAGTACAACTTTGACGTGTCCAAGCTGCCGGCAGCCCGCATCCTTTACGGCACCTATACCTTCGTCAACAACACGCTGGTCGTAATTGGCCAGCAGCAGCTGGAGAACGGTCAGACCACGAAGACCGACCACCTCTGCAAGGGCAAGCCGGGCGAGTACACCGTCGCGTTCTCGGCTGATTGTAAAGAGATGACCTTCACGCTGGTCAAAGATACGCTTGCAGCCGACTGCCCGGGCAATGCGAACTTCCGCTATAATCCAGGGACACCGTTCGTATGGTACGGTTACAAGATCGTCAAGAAGTAGGCGGTGAGCTGCTAACGTAGTCTGAAAGCCCGGCCCAGGTGGCCGGGCTTTTTTTTGTCTTCAACACCCCGAGCGGAGCACGCGGTGATCATCCTCTACAAAGCGCCGCCAGGTTTTGGTTTGCCGAGTGTCAGCCCGTTTTGCGTCAAGCTCGAAGCCCACCTGCGCCTGGCGGAGATCGAGTATCAGGTCAAGCTGGGCTCGCCGAAGAACGGGCCGCGCAACAAGGTGCCCTGGATCGAAGACGGCGCGACCGTCGTCGCCGACTCGCAGTTGATCATCGAGTACCTCGTCGAGCGATACGGCGATCGGCTCGACGGCGGGCTGAGCGCCGAGCAGCGGGCGACCGCACACGTGTTGCGCCGGATGCTGGAGGAGGGCACCTACTGGGTCGGCGGCTACGAACATTGGATCGCGCCGCGTGGCTTTGCCCACTACAGCGCGGCGATGCGCAGCAAGCTGCCGCCGCTGCTCGGTTGGTGGGTGATGAAAAGCATCCGCAAGGCGATTCGCGGGCAGCTTGACGCCCAGGGCACCGGCCGTTATAGCGCAGCCGAGATCACGGCGCTGGGCGCCGCTGACTTTCGCGCCTTGGCGACGATCCTCGGCGACAAGCCCTTTGTCCTCGGCGATCAGCCGACGTCGATCGATGCCGTCGCCTGCGCGTTCTTCGCTGGCATCTTCTGGAGCGGCTTCGACTCGCCGATCCGCAACGCGGTTGAAGATTTCGCGCTGCTCGAAGCCTACGGTCGGCGAATCTGGCAGCGTTGTTTTACCGATTACCCGCTGCCCGCGGCCCCGTAGCCCCGTTCGTTTCCCGCGACGCGGCCGGCGCTTGAGCGAGACAGCACGCCCGCCGACAAACAGCATTATTCCAACCTGTTGGTCTGTTTTCCCCGGTCGCCGGTTGGCGGCAACCGATCGGTCAGCGCCACGCTCGAGGCGCCCGATTTAAACAGAACATGATCGTTGCTATTTAGGGCAGATTTTGACTAGACTGACATGTCAGTCTAGATGACTGGCGGTCAACAACGAAGGACAACAGCTATGCGTCCGCAAGATGAAATGAGTGCTCGCGCGCGACTGACCGGCGACCAGATGATCATCGGCATCGATGTTGGGTCGACGACGGTCAAGGCGGTGGTCGTCGATCCAACGACCAAGGCGATCCTCTGGTCGGACTACCAGCGTCACGAAACCCGGCAAGCGGAAAAGGTGTTGGAGCTTCTGGTGGCGATCGGTGACCAGTTTTCCGACATCGCGGCCGACAACATCCGGGTGTTCATCACCGGCTCGGGTTCGGGGCCACTGCGTGAGCCGCTGGGCGCGAAGTTCGTCCAGGAAGTCAACGCGGTGACGATGGCTGTCGATCAGCTGCATCCGGATGTGGGCAGCGTGATCGAGCTCGGCGGGCAAGACGCCAAGATCATCATTTACAAAGAGAACAAGCAGACTGGCGACAAGCGCGCGATCGCATCGATGAACGACAAGTGTGCCTCGGGCACCGGCGCGACGATCGACAAATGTGTGATTAAGGTCGGCATGGCCCACGAGGAAGTCGGCCGACTGCAGTGGGACGACTCCAAGTTGCATCACGTCGCCGCCAAGTGTGGTGTGTTTGCCGAGACGGATATCGTCAACCTGGTCAAGTCGGGCATTCCGTCGCCGGAGATCATGTGTTCTTTGGCCGACGCGATCGTGATGCAAAATCTCTCGGTCTTGACCCGCGGCAACACGCTTCGCCATAAGGTCTGTTTGCTCGGCGGCCCCAATACCTATCTGCCGTTTTTGCAGTCCTGTTGGCGTCAGCGCATCCCCGAGACCTGGGCCTCGCGTGGCTATGACTACCCCAAGGATGTGCCGCTGCAAGAGCTGATCTTCGTGCCGCAGAATTCGGACCTTTATGCGGCCTTCGGTGCGGTGATCTACGGCATGCACGAGCCCGCCGAAGTTGGCCGTTACCGTGGCCTCGACGCGCTCAAGCACTTCATCAGCGAAGGTCGTAGTGCCAAGCTCGGTGACAGCGCTGGTCCGCCGCTCGTCGAAGACGACGCTCAGCTCCAGCAGTTTCGCGAGCGTTACAACATTCCGCTGTTCTCGCCGGCCAAGCTCCAGCCCGGTCAAGTCGTGCGCGGGGTGATCGGCGTCGATGGCGGATCGACTTCGTCCAAGGCGGTGTTGATCGACGAAGAGGGCGAGGTGCTCTGCAAGCAATACCAGCTCTCTAAGGGCAACCCGATCGCCGACACCAAAGAGCTGCTCGCCAAGATTCGCACCTGGGTGCTCGAGCAGGGGGCGACGGTCGACGTGATCGGCTTTGGCGCCACCGGCTATGCCGCCGACGTGTTGCAGGAGTCGATGTCCGCGGACTGCAACATCGTCGAGACTGTGGCCCATATGATGGCGGCGACCAAGTACTTCGGTAAGGTCGACGTGATCTGCGACATCGGCGGCCAAGACATCAAAGTCTTGTTCATGGTCAACGGCGAGATTCGCAATTTTCGCCTGTCCAACCAGTGCTCGGCGGGCAATGGCATGCTGCTCCAAGCGATGGCCGACCAATTCGGCATCAAGGTCACCGACTATGCCGAGACGGCATTCAACGCACAGCTTTCGCCGACCTTCAGTTACGGCTGTGCGGTCTTTCTCGACGCCGACCGCGTGAACTTCCAAAAGGAAGGATATTCGAAAGAGGAGCTGCTCGCTGGCTTGGCGATGGTCTTGCCGAAGAACGTTTGGCAATACGTCGTGCAGATCCCGCGCATGGCCCAACTCGGCACGCATTACGTGCTTCAGGGCGGGACGCAGTACAACCTGGCGGCGGTCAAAGCACAGGTCGACTACATCATGCAGCGCGTGCCCGATGCGACGGTCAACGTTCATCCGCATCCCGGCGAAGCCGGCGCGATCGGCGCGGCGGTCGAGACGTTGCGCGTCGTCAAGCGCCGCGGCTACTCGACCTTTATCGGCCTCGATGCAGCGATCGACATCGCGTACACTACGAAGAACGACGAAGAGACGCGCTGCAACTTCTGTCCTAATCTCTGTTCGCGCACCTTCATCGATACCGAGACCCCCGACGGCAAGACCAGTCGCTACATCTCGGGCTTTTCCTGCGAAAAGGGCACCGTCGAGTCCAAAGACGCGCTCAAGGCGTTGACTGCCGAGCGCAAGCAGCTCAAAGCGCGCTACCCGAACCTCGTCGACTATGAATCCAAGCTGGCGTTTCGCTCGTTTTACGAGCCCGAGCCGATGCCCGCCGATGGCCAACTGGTCGACGACGTCGAAGTGACCCAGGGGCTGTTTGGCCGCGTTAAGCGCCGAGCAGTGCGGCGGCCATTTTTGCGCTCAAAGAACGAAGCGCGTCTGCGCGAGGTGCGCGTCGGCATCCCGCGCGTGCTCAACATCTATTCGACGGGGCCGATTTGGCGGACCTATTTCGAGAGCCTCGGACTAGAGCGCCAAAACATCGTCTTTTCTGATTACACCTCCGAGGAGCTTTGGGCCGAAGGTGGCAAGTACGGCTCGATCGACCCCTGCTACCCCTCAAAGGTAACTCAGGCGCACGTCCACAATCTGATATTCGTCAAGCACGAGAAGAAGCCGCTCGACTACATCTTCTTCCCGTCGATCGTCAAGATGCCGACCTTCGTCGAAGGCGCACAGGACTCTACGGCATGCCCGATCGTCGCCGGCGCGCCGAACGTGCTCAAGGCGGCGTTCACCAAAGACGTCGACTTTTTTGAGCGTGCGGGTCTGGAGTACGTCGATTCATCGGTGATCCTCACCGAGCCGAACTACTTCAAGCGTCAGATGTTCGAGACCTGGGGCCCGCGACTCGGTATTACCGAGGACGAAAACGACTGGGCGGTCGATCAGGCCTTTCGCGCGCTGCGGCAGTTTGATGAGGAAATGCAGCGACGCGGCCGCGAGATCCTCGAACAGCTCGAGGCCGACAACGGCGTCGGCGTACTGTTGCTCTCGCGGCCCTACCACAACGACCCGGGGCTGAACCACGGCGTGCTCGAAGAGTTTCAAGCGCTGGGCTACCCGATCCTTTCGATCCGTTCGTTGCCCAAGGATCCGGTTTGGCTCAAGCGCTTCTTTGCCGACGATCTCGAGCGTGGCTTGATCGACACGCCGCTCTCGGTCTCCGATGTTTGGCCGGAAAACTACTCGACCAACAGTGTACAGAAGGTCTGGGCGGCTAAGTTTGCCGCGCGCCACCCGCATGTCGTCGTCCTCGACCTCTCGAGTTTCAAATGCGGTCACGACGCGCCGACCTACGGTTTGATCGACAGCATCATCTCTTCGACCCACACGCCGTACTCGGCGTTGCACGACATCGACGCCAACAAACCCGGTGGGTCGATAAAGATCCGCGTCAAGACCTACGCCCACACGCTGACCCGCTATCGCGAGGAGCTTCAGGATCTCGCCGACAAACGCGGCGAGCTCGAGCGGCGGGTCGCCGAGAAGCGGCAAGAGCTGCTCGGCCAGCGTCGGGCGCAGCAGGCGGCGTTGGTCGCGCGTGCCGACGAGACCGGTCGGCGACTGCGCGAAATGGACGGCGCTTACGGTGAGTACCTGGCAGAGGATCCCGTGTTGCCGGCCTTCTCCGAGGAGCTCGTCGACCAGGATATCGCGCCGCTGCCGCCCGAAGAGCTTGAAGTCGTGATGCAGCCCAAGGCCGCAATTCGTCCGTCGCTATCGCCCGATCGGGCGGATATGCCGTTTGTTACTGCAAAGCCAACCCCTCAACGACGTAGCGGCGCTTCTGCCGCCAACGGATAGCGCAAGGCACAGGAGAAAACGATGCTTGGTGGTCCAGCCGAAATAGCGCGATCACGGTCCGCGCAGGTCGGGCAGCAGCTGCTTGATGTGCTGACTTCTGACCCGATCGATCAAGCGACAGCCGAAGCCCTCTCGGACGCGGCGATCGAGCGTGAGCTCGCCCAGTTCGAAGCTCGCGAGCGCGAGCGCTTGGGTATTGTCGAGAAGAAGGCCGAGCACTGGTTCGATGCCAACCCACAGAAATTCACCCGTGACCAGCGCGAGAAGACGACGCTGCTGATCGGCGGCTTGACGGTCGCGCAAGACTACTTGGTCGCGGCGGCATTCGATGGTCTCGGCTACACAGTCGAAGCGCTGCAGGTGCCGGACAACGAAGCCCTGCGCGTGGGCAAGGAGTTCGGCAACCGCGGTCAGTGCAACCCGACCTATTTCACCGTCGGCAATCTGGTGTTGACCTTGATGAAGTTGCGCGACGAAAAGGGGCTGACGCCCGAAGAGATCGTCGACCGCTACGTTTTTCTTACCGCGGGCTCTTGCGGACCCTGTCGCTTTGGCACCTACGTTACCGAATATCGCAAGGCGCTGCGCGATGCTGGATTCGACGGCTTTCGTGTGATGCTGTTTCAGCAGCAGGGCGGGCTCAAACAGGCCACCGGTGAGGCTGCCGGCCTCGAGCTCAATCCGAAGTTTTTCGCCGGAATGCTCAAGTCGCTGATGGTCGGCGACATTCTCAACGCGATCGGCTATCGGTTGCGCCCCTACGAAGTTGAGGCAGGCTCGACGGACAAAGCGCTATACGAAGCGCGCGAGTTGGTGGCCACGGCGCTGCGGCAACAGAAGAGCATCATTCCGGCGCTGTTTCGCGCTCGCCGCGTACTATCGCGCGTCAAGGTCGATCGCACCCAGGCCAAGCCGAAGGTTTCGATCATCGGCGAGTTTTGGGCGATGACCACCGAGGGCGACGGCAATTACAAGCTGCAACGCTTCCTCGAGCAGGAGGGCGCCGAGGTCGACGTGCAGTTAGTCACGGCATGGCTGCTTTACAACATCTGGCAGCACCGCTGGGATACCAAGCGCCGAATGACGCTACGCCAGGACGACAGTGATCCGAAAAGTGGGCTGGCTGGCAAGAACATCCAAAAGAAGCTGGTGACTTTGACGGTGGCCGAGGTGCTGCTGCGCAGCGTGTTTAAGGCGCTTTCGCTGATGACTGGACTCAACGGCTACAAGCTGCCCGACATGGAGGAGATCGCGACGATCTCTCATCAGTACTACGACAACCATCTGCGTGGCGGCGAGGGCCACATGGAAGTCGGCAAACTGATCCAGACGGCCAAAAAGAAAAAGGCCCACATGGTGATCAGCGTCAAGCCGTTCGGTTGCATGCCTTCATCGGGTGTTTCTGACGGCATTCAGTCGCTGATCAGCAACAAGTACCCGGAGGCGATCTTTACCGCGATCGAGACCACCGGCGATGGTGCGGTTAACGTGCAGAGCCGCGTGCAGATGGACCTGTTCAAGGCGCGTCAGGCGGCGGCCAGCGAGTACGAGCGGACCCTCGGCGAACTGGGAATCGACCACGAGCAGCTCAAGGGTTGGCTCGCGGCGCTGCCCGCGTTGCGTTATCCGGCCCATCAGGTCGCAGGGACGGCAGCCAACGCCGCACACGCACTGGCCAAGCTGCGCCAGCAGCCGCTAAGCCGGGTAGCAAGCCGTGTAGCGAGCTGGCTTGCGTTCTAGCGTAGACGTGGCAGAGCTGACTGCCGGTTGCCGTCGACGCGCGGAAGAACGTCCGATTCTTCGCTGACTTTCGGAGCGGTTACGCACACTTGCCGATAGCCCGCTGGCTGTGGTACCCCTTGGGGGATACACGAGGAGCGCGGCATGTCTGGCCACAATAAGTGGAGCACGATCAAGCACAAAAAGGGCGCTGCCGACGCCAAGCGTGGCAAGCTCTTCACCAAGCTGATCCGCGAGATCACTGTCGCTGCGCGGATGGGTGGTGGCGACGGCAATTCCAATCCGCGCCTGCGTAGCGCGATGATGGCGGCGCGCGGCGCGAACATGCCCAATGACACCATCGAGCGAGCGATCAAGCGAGGCACCGGCGAGCTCGAGGGTGTCGAGTACGAAGAGATCTCCTACGAAGGTTACGGTCCGGCGGGTGTGGCGATCTTTGTCGAGGCGATGACCGACAATCGCAACCGCACTGTCGCCGAAGTTCGCCACGTGTTCAGCAAGCACAACGGCAATATGGGCGAGTCTGGCTGTGTGGCCTGGATGTTCGACAAGGCCGGAGTGATCGTCGTACCTCGCGAGGGCACCGACGAAGAGGCGCTGATGGACAAAGCGCTCGAAGCTGGCGCCGAAGATGTTCGCGAAGACGGTGAGCTTTTCGAACTGCGGTGTGCGCCAAGCGACGTCGATGAGGTCGCCGAGAAGCTCCGCGTGGCGGGGGTGACCGTCGAGTCAGCACAGGCCGCGATGGTTCCTCAGAACACCGTCAAAGTTGAGGGGCGTGATGCCGAGGTGCTGTTTAAGCTGATCAACGCGCTAGAAGATCTCGACGACATCCAAAACGTCTGGGCCAACTTCGACATCGACGACGAGCTGCTCGAACAGCTCTCGCAGTGACCGGCTTGGCGACGGGCACGAACACCACGACAACGGTCGGTCGCCGCATTCTCGGGATCGACCCCGGTAGTAACAAGACCGGCTATGCCGCCTTGCTGCAGGTCGGTCGCCAGCTCTCGGTGCTGGAAAGTGGTACGATTTGCTTGTCGTCGCGCTGGACGCTCAGTCGTCGCCTGGGAGCGCTGGCCGAACAGATCGATGAGCTGGTTGCGCGGATTGCGCCGCAGGAGGTCGCCGTGGAGGATGTCTTCAGCTCGAAAAACGCGCGTAGCGCGTTGGCACTCGGCCAGGCTCGCGGCGCGATCTTGGCCGCCGTTGGCCGACGCGCCGTGCCGGTCGAGGCCTACCCCCCGGCGACGATTAAGAAGGCGATCACCGGTCACGGTGCGGCCGACAAGGTGCAGATCCAGCGGATGGTATCGGCGATGTTGGCCCTCACTCAGGCGCCACAAGCCGACGAAGCTGACGCAATGGCGGTGGCGATCTGCCACGCGCTTGCGCGACGGGCGGCACGATGATCGGTAGTTTACGGGGTGCGCTGCAGCACAAAGGTCTGGGCGTGGTTGTCGTCGACGTCGGTGGCGTAGGCTACAGCGTCGCTGTCTCGATGCAGACGCTGGCCGATCTGCCGCGCGAAGGCGACGAAGTCTTTTTGCTCTGCCATACCCATGTGCGCGAAGACGCGCTGGCGCTCTACGGCTTTCTCTCGGAACGAGAACGAAAAGTGTTCGGTTTGCTAACTGCTGTGTCCGGTGTAGGCCCCAAGTTGGCGCTGACGATCATGTCCGGCATGCCTTGCGATCAGTTGATCGACACGATCTGTGGCGGGCAGAGTGCCAAGCTGCAAAAGATCCCCGGTGTCGGAAAGAAGACATCTGAGCGATTGGTGCTTGAGCTCAAGGACCGGCTGCGCGAGCTAGTGGTCGAGCGCCGTGCCGCCAGCGGGACGGAGGTTGACGACGACGGGGGGGCTCTCTCTGCCGCCCACGAACCGTTGGTCGATGCCTTGGTGGGTCTGGGCTACAAACGGCCGATGGCTAGCCGCGCGATCGAGCAGGTGCTTGCCGAGGGCGGTGCCGAGTTATCGCCGGAAGAGTGCTTGCGCCGCGCGCTAGCGGTGATGCGAGAGGGCTAGTGGCGGAAAAGAACGAGCAACTCGACCAGCAGGCGACGATGGCGGAAAAGCCGCTCGAGACGATGCTGCGTCCCGAGTCCCTCGATACGTTCATCGGTCAGACCCGTCTCAAACAGAACCTGGCGGTCTTTATCGAGGCGGCAAAGCGGCGCAAGGGCGCACTCGATCACGTGCTGTTCGCTGGTCCGCCCGGTTTGGGAAAAACGACGCTGGCGTTGATCATCGGCAGGGAACTCGGCGTCGAGGTGCACACGACGAGCGGTCCGGCGATCGACCATCGTGGGGTGTTGGCGGGATTGCTGACCCAACTCGAAGAGCGCCACGTGCTGTTTATCGACGAGATCCACCGGCTCAATCCGGCTGTCGAGGAATACCTCTATCCGGCGATGGAAGATCTGGTGATCGACGTGCCGACGGGTAGCGGTGCATATTCACAAACCTTGCGGTTGCCGCTCAAGCCGTTCACGCTGATCGGTGCGACGACGCGCAGCGGATTGTTGACGTCGCCCTTGCGTGACCGGTTTGGCATCGTCGAGCGCCTCGAACATTACGATACCGATGATATGGCGGAGATCGTTCGGCGATCATCGGCGATTCTCGGTGTGCCGATCGACGAAGCAGGTGCCGAGGAGATCGGTCGGCGCTCGCGCGGTACGCCGCGCATCGCCAATCGACTATTGCGCCGAGTGCGCGACTTTGCCGAGGTGCAGGAAGATGGGCAAATCGATCGTCAAATCGCCGAGCGGTCATTGTCGGCGTTGGATATTGACGCTGCGGGGCTCGATCCGCTCGACCGCAACCTGCTACGCACGATCATCGAACGTCATGGCGGCGGACCGGTGGGCATCGACTCGCTGGCGACCGCCTTGCACGAGGAGCGCGACACGCTCGAAAACGAGGTCGAGCCGTTTCTGATCAAGGAAGCCTTTATTCAGCGCACGCCGCGTGGTCGAATGGCGACGCCGCGCGCGTACGAGCACCTGGGGATCGCTCGCACGAGGAAAAAGAGCGGAGGCGGGCAAGGCCAGCTGTTTTAGCAGGCGCTTGAAAGATCTACCCGCACGGGGCGAGGACAAGGCGCGCGCGAGGAGCACGCGTAGGGAGTGACGATGTCGGACGAACTAACCACCCAGCGCAAGGGCCGCCTGTTGGAGGCTGCTGTCGTTATTCCCAACGTGTTGTTGCTGGTATTGATCGTGAGCTATTTGCTGTTTACCCGCGGCAACCGTGGGGCAGGCGTAGAGCCCGTGGTCCGGACCGATCCGAAGACTGCGCAACGGATCGCAGCGCTGGAGCGCGAAGTCCGCCTGGCACCCAAGCAAAATCGCGGCGGCCTGCTTGAGTTGGCGCGGCTGTATTCGCATGTCGGTGAGTTGCCTTGGTCGGTCGATGCCTTGCGCTCGGCCGAGCGCGAGGGCTCAAGCGCGCCGGTCTGGCGGCTCAAACTCGGGCTAGCCTATCTTGAAATTGGCTATAATCTAGACGGGTTGCGCGTGCTTAAGGCAGCGATGCTGACCTGCGGCGGAAAACAGCAGACCTGTAGTGCCGACGTTCGCGCCAAGCTTGAGATCGCAACACGGGTCGCCGAGCGGTTGATCGAGCGCAAGGTCAACGCGCGCGAGCAGCAGCAGGCCGCCGCGAAGATCTTTGACTCGGTACTCAAGCAGGCCCAGCCTCAGCGCCTGTCCGATCGGCTGAACAAGCTTTCGCCGACCCAACCGACGAGTGCGCCAGCGTCTCAGCCGCTCGCGCCGGCGTCGCAGCCCCAGTAGCTGCGCCGGTTTATCGCCGGCCCGTCTCCTCGCTATCTGCCAGATTCCGCGCCGGAAACCCGCGTTGACAGCGGCCGTTGGCGGCGATACCGTCGCGCCGTTCGCCCAGCGTTGGGGCGTCTATTGCGCACCGCGAGTCGCCATCGTGGCTTCGTGTGCTCTGGGCGAAAGCCAAGGAGGATCTGATGTTTCGCTTCGCTATCGGTTTGGGTCTTTCGCTGTTGATCGCCAGCGGCTGTGGCGATCCTAAGGATCCTGCGACCTGGATCAAGAAGCTCCGAGATGTGACCAAGCCTTCGGCCGCGATGCCGACCGGGGCGCGGTTTTCCGTCGAGGCTGTGCGTAAGCTGCAGGAGCTCGGTGATGCTTCGGCCGTCCCGGCGCTGATCGATCTCTACAAGGATCATCAGCACCCGATCATCTTGCGGGCACTGATCAGCTTCAAAGACAAGCGGGCGGTTCCGACGCTGATCGGCGCGCTGGATTTTTCCGAAGACCAATATCGCAACGCGACGCTGGCAGCGAGTGCGTTGGCCGACCTTGGGGCGACCGAGGCGGTTGGGCCGATGAGCAAAGTGCTGCAACGTCCGTTGCCGATCAAGTCGCGGGCCAACCTCGCCAAGTTGGCGACGATTCGCGCGCTGGCCAAGTTGGGCGACAAGGGTGCGGTGCCCGAGCTGATCGCCACCTTGGAGCGTCGTCCGGAGCAGCAGGACTTCCTGTTGGCCAAAGAGGCCGCCACCGCGCTCGGCCAGATCGGTGATCCGCAAGCCGTCCCGGTGTTGATCCGCGGCCTCTACATGTCGAGCACGATTCAGGGGTCGGCGTATCCGCACGCGCGTGTCGCACTCGTGCAGATCGGTCGCCCTGCCGTTCAGCCATTGGTCGCTGCGATGGAAGGTCGCGACGAGAAGCTCAACACGATGGCCAAAGAGCTTGAGTTTCGGCCTGGGGTGCTCGAGCAAAAGGCGGCGATGGTCCTCGGCGATATCGGCGATGCCACAGCGGTGCCTGCGTTGCTCAAACAGCTCGCCAAGTACGACCTGACCGAAACGAAGGCCGCGGGGACGATCGAGGCGCTGGGCAAGATCGGTGACAAGAGCGCAGTGGAAGCGCTGATCAAAGTGCTCACCGACAAGAAAGCCAACTACAAGTTGCGGATTCAGGTCTGCCAGGCGCTGACGGTGATCGGCGACAAGCGCGCCTTGGGACCGCTGCTCGAGATCGCCGAAAAGGGTTTCATCGAAGGCGGCTACACCAATCTGCGCGAGGGCGCCGCGATGGCCTACGGCAGGATCGTCGGTGCCGAGGCCGTCGAGGGCATCAAGAAGCTCGAGGCGTTCGTCAACGAGGACAAGATCAAGGCCTTCAAGCAGACGCAGGCGACCTTCCAGGAAGCCGTCGATCGCGCCAAAATTGCCGTGGAGTGCAAAGACGATCCGCTCTGCTACGGCAAGCAAGTCAACAACGCCAAGCTTAGCCTCGCCCAACGCGAGAAGGCTGGCATCATGATCGGGATCTTGCCAAACGGTCGGGCCGCGCTGGCCGATCTGGTGAAGGCGTTGCCCAATCGCGAGCCGATTCTGCGGCTGTTTTTCCTAGAGAGCGCCAAGCGCATCGGTAAGGCTAGCGACAAGGCACTGGTCGACACGCTCACCGAGCTCGCCGCCAAGGACTCCAAGCGTAAAACTAAATTTCTCGGTGCCGATTTGGCGAGCGCCGACAAGATCGCGCTGGCGATCGTTTTGCGCAACAAGTAGCACGCGGTCACTTTGCGCGCGGTGTCACTTTGCGCGCGGTCACTCTGCCCGACAGGGGCGGTGCTAAGTTCGCGAGCCTAGGCAGGGGGCGTTAGGCGACGCCACAGCCAGTAGCTTCCGCCGAGCGCGGCACCGACGAGATTGAGCAGCAAAAAGCCCCACAGTAGCGGCGTCGCGGTGCGGCCAGCCGAAGTTAGCTGCGCCAAAAACATCAAAATCACCAGCGCCAGTGACAACAGTGGGATCAGCGGTCCTGCGGGAAGGCGGTAGCTTGCTGCAGGGGCAGAGCTGCGCCGCCCACGAAAACGCAACACCGCAGCGCAGGTGGCGAGGTATTGGAGCGCGACGGTGGTCACCGAGAGATCGACCAGCGCGCGGAAGTCGAGCGCCAACACCAGCAGCGCCGCGCAGCCGGTAGTGATGATGATCGCCCGGTGGGGGGTCGCCAGCCGGCGGTGACGGGCGGCTAACCAGCTGGGCAACAATCCGTCGGCGGCGAGTGGTTCGAGGTAGCGTGGACTGGCCAGGGCCACGCCCGAGCAGAAGCCGACCATCGAAACCAGTGCCGCGAAGGCAACGAGTCGACTTCCAAAGTCGCCGAGTAGCGTTTTGGCGACGAGGGCCAGCGGATCTTTGCTGCCGGCGAGCTGGTCCTGAGTGCCCACGGCGACCAACTGCACCACGACATACAGCAGCGTCGCGAAGCTGACCGCACCGATCGTGGCGATCGGCACCGCACGCTTCGGATTACGCGACTCGCTCGCTGGAACGCCGACGACCTCGAAACCCTGAAATGCGAAAAACGCCAAGAAGGTGGCGTTGGGAAGCCCGTGCCAGCCGTGGGGGGCGAGGGGAACGAGACGGCGGCGACGCAGCGCAGGCAGACCAACAGCGCCAAGCAGTAGCAGTGGGGCCAGTTTAGCGACCGTCAGCAGATCCGTCAGGTAAGCGCCGGGCTTGATGCCGAAGACATTGAGTAGGCCGAGTGCGGCAGTTGTACCCAAAGCGATCCAAATCGCTGAGGCGTCGAGGGAGTTACCGATCAGCTGGCCGAGGTAGGGCAATAGCGCGCGGGTTACGGCGGCCCAGGAAAGGACGGCGGCCGCCCAGCAGCTCCAGCCGACAACGAAGCCGAAGCCGCTGCCAAACGCCGCTCTGGCGTAGACGTAGGGCCCGCCCGAGTGTGGATAGCGTGAAGCGGCGTCGGCGAAACAGAGGGCGATCAACAGCGAGATCGCGCCGCAGCAGAGAAAGGGAATGAACGACGCCGGACCGAGCATTGCCGCGAGCAACCCGGGGAAGGCGTAGATCCCAGAACCGACGATGGCGTTAATGCCGAGGCAAAGCAGATCGAGTAGCGAGAGTTGAGCGCGGGGGAGGGGTTCGGTGGCCAAAGGCTTTGAGGCCACGGCGGCGGCCGGGTTTAGTTCTTGGCCGTGGGGCTAGCGCCTTGGAGCACCATCAGGCGGTAGCGGCCGAACTCGGCCTGACCGGCGGTGTAGAGGATCTCGCTGAGTAGACGAAACGGTGTGGCGTGGTCGGCGACGACGACGACCTCACCAGCAAACGCTTGCTTGCCGCGGGTCAGCTGCTCGATTCTTTTGAGGCGCGTTGCGTGCTTCTGTAGGATCGCCATCAGCGGGGTGATCTCGTAGCCGCTCTGGCCTTCCTTTTTCACCGAAGAGTCGACTTGACCGCGCTTGACAGCCGCCACTTGCTCCTCGCGGTCGCCGGCCTCAACGAGGATCGCTTTGCGGGTCACGGTGATCTGGACCGCGCGCTTGGGCTCGACTTTGCTTGCAGAGCGCGGCGGCGTCAGGTCTTCGCTTAGTGTGAAATTGTCAGCACTTACGGAGAAGTCCTTCAGGAAGAAGATCAACAAGATCGTCATCATGTCCATCATCGGGGTGATGTTCAGATGGCTGACGTCGTCGTGTTCGGGGACGCGCTTAAGCAGCTTGCGATACTGCTTTTTGGCGCGCATGCGTACGCTCGCCATCGCTACTGAACTCCCGCGCTGAGGATGACTTGATCGAAGTAACAGCCGTCGTCACCGGTACACTTGGCCGTCGCGCCGCCGCGGATCGTGTCCATCGTGCGCACCACGACGTTGTAGGGAATGTGCTGGTCGGCGGTGATGATCGCTTGTCGTTCGTTGCGAAAGCGGTAGTTGCCCGCCGCGTCCTTGAAGAGCTTGATCTCTTTGATCTTCTCTTCGAGTTTCCGGTAATTGTAGCCGTCCATCCAAAAGACAACCTGCTCGCCCTTGGCGTTGGCTTTGGTGGCCAGATAGGCCGGGCAGCGCCCCTGACGTAGCTGGGTTCGACAGGGGATTTTCGGCAGAATCGCCGCGGAGCCGCCGATCGTGAAACCCGTGTCGGTGATACCGACGGTCAAGTTGAGCGCGTCTTTGTTGGACGGATCGTCGCTCGCGCTACTCCCCGGAATCGGCTCTTCGTAGCGCGGGGCGGAGACGTTGACGTTGGCCAGCGCCAGCGAGAGTGCGCTCGTTGCCAGCATGAACATCACGGTGTTGACGACGATATCGAGGTAAGGGACGAGATTGATCTCGCCGCCTTCATGCTCGGCCTCTTCGGCTTCCGCGATGTGCCGCCGAATGCGGGCGCGAACTTTAGCGAAAGCTGTGCGTTCAGCAGTGCTGCTCACGGGCGCGTCCTCGCTCGGTTATTTCTTTGCCCCGCCACTTCGGGCCTGTACCACGAGGAAGTTCTCCAACTTCATCGAGAACAGCTCGAGGTCCGAAACGACTTTACGGGACATGCCGGTGAGGATCAGGTGAAAGATGATCGCCGTAACAGCGATACTCAGCCCCATCGCGGTGTGGTGCAACGCGTGGGAAATACCTTCGGCGAGCATCGCCTTTTGTTGGGCTGGGTCCTGACTGGAGACAGCGCCGAACGACTTGATCAGACCGAGCACCGTACCGAGCAGTCCGACCAGCGTGGCGATGTTAGCCAACGACCACAACGAGGGGATGCGCTTTTTGACCTCGGGCGTGGTCTCGACCAGCGCTTCCTCGACCGAGGTCGCGATCGCTTCCTCTCCGCGGTGTACCTGCACCAAGCCGGCCTTGGCGACGCGCAACAGCGGAGCGTTCGTCGAACCGCACAGTCGAATCGCGCGGTCGACGTTGTTGGCTTGGATCAGCTTCCGCAGCTGTTCGAGCAAGCCTTTTGCGTTTATCTGCCCCTTGAATAGCAGGAAGATAAATCGCTCGACGACGACGGCCATGACCGTGACCAGAACGACAACGTTCAGGTACATGAAGAAACCGCCGGTCTTAATAAATTGAGAAAGTCCTTCCATCGCTGTGGCGCCTCCGCTACTCGCTCAGCATTCGCGATTCCATCGCATATCGACTTTTCGCCTAGGCGGCGAAAATAGCCCTCAACGTGCCGTTCACCGCAGGTGTGTACGTCTTCCGGGGTGCGCTATCTATTGATTCGAACGTTTCGGGTCTATCATAAACAGTTGAGACAGTAAAGCAATCCAGCAAAGCTGCAAGTTTCTCGTGCGACGCACTTCGTCGACTGACTGTGCATCGCTGGCTTTGGGGCGATCAGACCCACGGTGTGGCAAGGTGCCACAGCGCCTGACAGCTAACTGGCGGTAATCGTCCGATATCAACCGTTGACGAGCGGTACGTATTTTGCTCCGATGTGCTGCGCCGTGCTCGGGGGTTCTCGCTCGCGCACGCTTTCCGGTCGAAGATCACATCTGCTCTCACCGGACACTGCTTGGAGGATTCCGTCGTGATGGAAGAATATCGCCAACAACCGGTACAGAGTACCGGCATGAAAGTTGGCCTGGTGGTCGGCTTCATCGTGGGCTGGCTCGGCATCTGTTTGTTGCTGACCAAGACCTCGGCCTTCTTCCGCGAAGGCGGCTGGGGAATGTGGCCGATCATGGGGGCCTTTCTGGTGTTTCTGGTGATCACCATCGAGCGCGTGCGCTACCTGTTCTTCTACGTGAAAGACGATCGCGCCGAGTTCGTTGCCGAAGTGCAAAAGCACCTGATGCGCGGTGATGTAAATGGTGCGGTCACCACTTGCCGCAACAGCGAGCAGCCGTTGGCGACGATCGTTGGGGCAGGGCTGCAGAACCTGCACAAGACCGATGAAGAGATCCAAGAGGCCGTTGATGAGGTCTCACTCAGCGAGTTGCCGCGGATCGAGGTTCGCACCGGCTACCTGGCGATGATCGGTAACATCGCCACGCTGCTGGGTCTGCTGGGGACGATCGTCGGTCTGATCACCTCGTTTGCGGGTGTGTCGTTGGAGAACGCCAACGACCCCCACGTGCAGCAGCGCGCGATGTCCTATCGCGACCTGGTGCCCGACTGCCGCACCCTGGAGGGCAAGGGGCTGGTCAATTGCATCAAGCAGAACAAGGCGACGATTCTCGCGCGCGGCATTTCTGAGGCGATGCATTGCACCGCTTTCGGCTTGCTCGTCGGTATTATGGCTCTGCTAGCGTTCTCCGTACTCAACGGCCGCACGCAGAACCTTCTCGATAGTTTGAACGATTCTGTCGTTAACGTAATGAACCTCGCGGTCCTGCACCGCAAAGCGATGAACTTGGGCTAGCGTCCCTCGTAGGAGGCATCTCGATGGGCTTTATTCACACTCTCAACGAAGCGTTCACCGAGGGCGGCTGGGGTATGTGGCCGATCCTGGTACTGTCGATCTTTGCGGTCGGCATCGCCATTGACCGCATCATCTGCCTGTTCGTCCGTTCCGGGATCGACAAACGGCAGTTCATGGGCTTGATGCAGAAGCTGGTCGCGCAGGGCAATATCGCCCAGGCGATCAAAGTCTGCAGCGGTACGTCCAAGCCGATGACACGCATCGTCCAGGCCGGTTTGATGAAGATCAACAAATCGGACGCCGAAGTGCAGTCGGCGATGGACGAGGCCAGCTTGCGTGAGATCCCGCTGATCGAAAAGCGCACCGGCTATCTGGCGATGATCGGTAACGTCGCCACGCTGATGGGGCTGTTGGGGACGATCGTTGGTCTGATCCACTCCTTCGGCGCCGTGGCCGGCATCGACCCCTCGCAAAAGGCGACGATGCTTGCGCGCGGTATTTCGGAAGCGATGAACTGTACGGCGTTCGGCTTGCTGGTCGGTATCGTCTCGCTGCTGGCCTTCGCCGTGCTCAACGGCAAGACTCAGGCGATCTTGGACGACATCAACGAGGTGTCGGCGCAAATGAGCAACTTGATCAGCAGTTCGCGTCAGGCGGCGCCGCCTGCCGCCTAGGAGTCGCCGATGGGTGTTTCAATCGATACCGGCGGTGGCAAGGGCGGAAAGAAGCCTGTCGACGCCGAACTGAACCTGGTGCCGTTCATCGACCTGTTGGTCTGCTGTATCTGCTTTCTGCTGATCACGGCTGTTTGGACGCAGATGGCGCGGATTAAGGTTAGCCAGGCCAAGCGGTCATCCGCGGTCGAGCGTGAAGAGAAGCCACCCGAGCCACAGCTCAAGATCACGATCTTGGTTGGCGAGGACGGCTACACGCTGACCGCTGGACCGAGCCGCGTCGTGATCCCCAAACAGGGCAAGATCTACGACGCCGGTGAGTTGGGCAAGCGGCTACGCGAGATCAAGGTGCAGAAACCGGATAAGAACGACCTGACGGTCGCTGTCGAGGACGGAATCCGCTACCAGTATGTGATCGCGACGATGGACATCGCGCTGGAGCAGCATTTTAGCCAGATACGCGTGACGGACGCTTCGGCGGCATTGTAGCGCTGCGACGTCGGAGGCCGCTGTGTCGACCGACGTCGAGGAGATAAGCTGATGGTCGGCTTGATCGTTTTTATATTGGCCGTGTTGGTCTCAGCGGTGGTTCAGCCCAGCTGGCTTGGCGGGCTGGGACAGCCCTTCCAAGAGGGCGGCTGGGGCATGCGGCTGATCCTGTTTTCCCTGTTCATGAGCCTTTGGCTCACCATCGATCGCGCGATGACGATGTTTCGCGCGTCCTTCGACGCGCGAGGTTTTGTCGATCGTCTGCGGCAACAGCTCGCGGGTGGTGACTTGAACGGCGCTCTGCAAACATGCCAGGCCCATCGGAATCGGCCGTTGGCGCGCATCGTCGAAGCTGGTCTGAGCCAATCCAATCGCGGTCAGATGGAAGTGCTCAAGGCGATGGACACTGCGGCCTATTCCGAGGTTCCGCAGATCGAAAAGCGCACGGGTTACCTGGCGCTGATGGGCAACGTCGCCACGCTGATGGGGTTGTTCGGTACGATCGTTGGTCTGATCCACTCGTTTGGTGCCGTGGGTAAGTCTGGTGACTACGGCGACAAAGCGACGCAGCTGGCCGCGGGTATCTCCGAGGCGATGAATTGCACGGCGTTTGGTCTGCTCACGGGCATTTTCGCGCTGGTCGCTTATTCGGTGATCAACGGCAAGACCCAACAGGTGATCGACCAACTCAACCACCTTTCGCTGCGCGTCTACCGCGCGTGGAAGGCGAATTTCTCGACCTCCAAGCAGGAGGCCAAACCGATCAAAGCGCCCCATCCGCACCTGATGACCTACGCAGGTCTCAACAAGCAGCACGGCGCTCATGGTGGTAAGAAATCAACGTTTGCTGCTTTGCAGCTCACGCCACTGATCGACATGTTCATCGTGATGGTCATCTTCTTGCTGATGAGCTTCTCGGCGACCGGTGAGATCGGCACGGCGTCGAAGGATATCAAGCTGCCGTTTGCGGCCAAGGTTGAGAACCTCGAGCGTGCACCGATTATCGCGATTTCGCAGCCCGAGGCTGACCCCGAGCGCGGCGTGATCACGCTGGAGGGGGCGGAGGTCGCTCGCGCCAACGAGCTGATGGCGGACGAAGGTCCCGACTGGAAGATCGTGCGGCTGGTCGAGAACCTCGAGACCTACAAGGCCAACTGGAAGCAGACCCACCCGAACCAAGACTTCAAGGGCGAGCTGATTCTTACCGTCGACGAAAACGTCGACTTTAAGGTGATCAAGAAGGTGATGTATTCAGCTGGTGTCGCGGGCTACACCAACCTGATGTTCGCAGTACGGCGTCAGGAGAAGCAGGGCGAGTCCTAGCAGGATTCTGCTAGGTACGCACCGCCCGCGGGAGCCGTTTGATACAGAGAGCGCCACTTGTTGGGCGCTCTCTTTTTTTGTGCTATTTGCGGAGACGGTCGAAATGAAAGTGGATGTGTTTTCTGGCTCCCACCGGGCGAGCAAGCTGGCCTTGCTGGTGCTGGCCGTTGCGTGCGGCGGCTGCAAGTCGCCAGCGGCGATCGATGTCTCGCCCGAGACGATCCGCCTGACCCACGAGCGGCGACAGCTGCAGCTCAGAGCGGTTGTCAAGGATAGCTCGGGAAGCCCGCTTGAGGGCGTGCCGGTCAGTTTCGCCAGCCTGACACCGACGATCGTTAGTGCCGCGAGCGATGGGCTGATCCGCGCGGTGAAGTCGGGCACTGGCACCGTGCTGGCCAAGGCGGGCAACGTCAAGCAAGAGGTCT
Source organism: Deltaproteobacteria bacterium (assembly GCA_020633415.1). GTDB lineage: Bacteria > Myxococcota_A > Polyangia > JACKDQ01. The sequence goes on along the minus strand of JACKDQ010000009.1, from coordinate 163,596 downwards.
CAGTTGTCGTTCAAATCGCCAAGAAGGTGACGATCGATCCCGACGGCGCGCGACTCAACCTTGGGGTCACGCGGAAGTTCCGGGCGAGCGTCCTCGACGATCAGGACCGCCCGCTATTGGCGATCGGAACGGTGACCTGGGAAAGTTCGAATCCGGCGGTAGCGACGATCGATGCCCAAGGCAATGTTAAGACGTTGACCGAAGGCAAAACCGTGCTGATCGCGAAGGTCGCCGGTTTGTCTGGCAGTACGACGCTTGAAGTTAAGCACGAGAAGTTCAACAAGGAAGAGGGGACGTGGGATTAGCCCGCGGGCTAGATCTCCACGCTACCGCTAAAGACGCGCTCGGCGGGTCCTTCCATCAACACGCGATCGCTTTTCCCGTCGACGGTGATCGCTAGCGCCCCGCCCGGCAGCTGGACCGTAGCCGGTGTGTCTGCCGCGAGTCGCCCAAGTCTCACGGCGGCGTAGGCCACGGCGCATGCGCCGCTGCCGCAAGCTAGCGTTGGTCCGCAACCACGTTCCCAAACCGCGACTTCAAACTGGGATGGACCGCTCTGGCGGACGAATTCGACGTTGGTTCGCTGCCGAAAACGCGGGTGGAGCTCCAGCGTGGCGCCATGGGCGGCGAGCAGCTGCTGCGGTTCGGTTTCGCTGAAGATTACCAGATGAGGGTTTCCGACGTTGACCGCTGAGCCGCTCAGGCTCCCATCGGCGACGGGTTGTTCGAGCCAGGGCGTCGTTGTGGATGGCAGGTGCTCGCCGGTTAGTGTGGCGACGCCCATGTCGACTGTGACTCTTGCCAGGCCGTCGCCGAGGCGATCCACCAGACACTCACGCGGACCTGCCGGGGTGTCGATCAACAGCCGTGATGCCGCAAGATGCTCGGGCCGCTCAGCGAGGTGCAACGCAACGCAGCGTAGACCGTTGCCGCACATCTCTGGCTCGCTGCCATCGGCATTGACCACGTGCATCGTGGCCACGGCTGCCGTGGAACGCGCCGGGTCGACAAACAACAGCCCGTCGGCGCCAATGCCGAAGTGACGATCGCAGAGCTGACGTGCCAGACGCTGACGATAGGGCGGGCTATCGTCGGCGAGAATGTCTGCGATCAGAATGAAGTCGTTTCCCAGACCCTGGTACTTAACGAAGCGCACGCTTGCGATGCTAGTCTTCCGCGCAGGAACTTTCAAACGCGCCTTCGCTCAGGCAACGACTAAGGCTTGGCGGGTGTGGTATCGCCACCTGACTTAGCGGCGGCCGGTTTGTCCGCCGGCGGCTGCTTAGCCGCGGCAGGCGTGGCGCTAGTGGCTTGCTTTGCTGGGGCAGGAGTTGTTGGCTTGGCTTCAACTGGCTTGGCTTCAACTGGCTTGGCTTTAGCTGGCTTGCTCTCCGTCGCCGCTGGAGTGTCGCTCTTCTGGTCGCTCTTCTTGGCGTCGCCCTTTTGCATCGCCTTGCGCGCCTTCTCGATCTTTTCGCGCTCAAGCTTCAGTTGTGCTTCCTTGCGCTTTTTCGCTTCAGCCTCGCGAGCCTTGAGTCGCGGGTCTTCCGAGCGGCTGGCATCGAAAGCGAGCACGGCCGAGGTAAGCATGAACAGGACCGCCATCACCGAGGTGGTCTTGGTCAGGAAGTTTCCTGCGCCGCGCCCACCGAACACGGTCTGGCTAGCACCACCAAAGATGCCTCCGCCCATGCCCGCACCCTTGCCGGCTTGCAGCAAGATCACCAGGATCAGAAAGAGACAGACGATGACGTGGATGATCGTAACAAAGGTCGCCATGAAAAATCGCCGTTTGCTGAATGAACGGTTATTGAGGGCTAGCGGCACCCGCCTGGCACCGCCCGCTGCTCAAAAGCGCAAGAGGCGTAGCACGTTACGCGTTGTACTTCAAGATACCGAGGAAAGCGTCCGCCTTGAGGCTAGCGCCGCCGACGAGGGCGCCGTCGATGTCGGGCTGGGCCATTAAACCGCTGACATTATCAGGCTTTACGCTGCCGCCGTACTGGATGCGGACCTTCTCTGCGAGCGCCGCGCCGTAGGCCTTGCGCAGCTCCTGGCGCAAAAATGCATGAACTTCCTGCGCTTGAGCGGTCGTCGCCACCTTGCCGGTGCCGATCGCCCAGACGGGCTCATAGGCCAAAACCAACCCGCCGAGCTGTTCCGCCGCCACGCCGGCTAGGCCGGCGCTGAGCTGCGCGCCGACGACCTGGTTGGTCTGGCCGGCTTCGCGCTGCTCGAGGGTCTCGCCGAGGCAGAGAATTGGTTTGAGCGATGCAGCGATCGCCGCTTTCACTTTTGCGTTGATGCGGCCGTCGGTTTCGCCGAACACGTGACGCCGTTCCGAATGGCCGAGTATCACATGGCTGCAGCCGACGTCCGTTAGCATCTCCGCTGAGATCTCACCGGTATACGCGCCAGAGGCCGCTTCGTGCATGTTTTGAGCGGCGAGCAGTAGCTTGCTGCCCTCGTTGTGTTTGGCGACCGCGTAAAGTGCGGTGTATGGCGGCGCAATGCCGACGTCGATGTTGGACAATCCGCCGAGGGCGTTGCGCAGCGCGCGCGCTAATTCAAGCGACTCGCCGCAGTTGTTGTTCATCTTCCAGTTGCCAACGATGATCGGTCGCCGCGACACGTTAGACCTCCAGCGCGGCGACGCCTGGGAGTGTCTTGCCGCTCATGAATTCGAGTGATGCACCGCCGCCCGTCGAGATATGCGTGATCTTGTCCGCTGTGCCGCTCTTGACCACCGCGGCGACGGAATCACCACCGCCGACGACGCTCATCGCCGAGGATGCGGCGACGGCTTCAGCAATGCCCATTGTGCCTGCGGCGAAGGGCTCCTTCTCGAAGACCCCCATCGGACCGTTCCAGAACACCGCGCCGGCGCTGCTCAAGCGGTCGCGGTAGGCGGCGAGCGTTTGTGGACCGATGTCCAATGCCATCTGTTCGGCCGGAATTGCGTCTGCGGGGACGGTCTCCCCACCGGCGGCGTCGAGACTGGGGGCGACGACGGCGTCGACAGGCAATAGCAGGTCGACGCCTTTGCTCTGCGCGCGGGCGAGCACCTGTCTTGCGGCGTCGAGTGCATCGGATTCAACCATCGATCGCCCGAGCGCTCCACCTTGCGCGGCGATGAACGTGTTGGCCATTGCACCACCGATGATCAGTGCATCGACCTTGCCGAGTAGGTTGGTGATCACCGGCAGTTTGTCCGAAACCTTGGCGCCGCCGAGGATGGCGATAAACGGTTTGGGCGCGCCAGAGAGCAAGCGCCCAAGCATCTCTAGCTCTCTGAACATCAGCAATCCTGCGCCGCGCTGCTCGACGTATTGCACCATGCCCACCGTCGAGGCATGGGCGCGGTGCGCGGTGCCGAATGCGTCGTTGAGGTAGATGTCGGCCAGGGCAGCAAGCTCACGCGCAAAGCTGTCTTCGTTCTCGGTCTCGCGCGCATCGAAGCGCAGGTTCTCAAGCAGCACTACGTCGCCTTCACGGGCGCGATCGATTACCTGACGAGCGCCGTCGCCGGACGGCTCATCGGTTACCAATACGTCACCGTCGCCGAGGAGATCGGCGAGTCGCGCGCCGACTGGTTCCATCCGCAACTTCTCGACGACCTTGCCTTTGGGGCGTCCGAGATGAGACGCGCAGATTACGCGTGCACCGGCATCGCGTAGGCGTTTGATCGTCGGCAGCACTTTGCTAATGCGGGTGTCATCGCTGACGTTGCCGTCGTCGGTTAACGGTACGTTGAAATCCACGCGGCAGAAAACGCGCTTACCAGCAACGGCGAGCTCGTCGAGGCGCTTGATCGCCATGACTCCTCCAAGTCCAAGAGCGCGCGGCGTTGGGTCGCATCGCCGCGCGCGGCAATGGCGCGTCGAACGCGCCTTTAGGCGGTTTAGAGCTTGCTGGCGACAAACCGGGTCATGTCCCAGAGTCGCGAAGAATAACCCATCTCGTTGTCGTACCAGGTCACGACTTTGGCCGAGCGACCGTTGTCCATCACCATCGTTGAGTCCAGGTCCGCCGAGGAGGAGTAGGTGCTGCCCACGAAGTCGATCGATACCAGCGGTTCGTCAACGGCCTCTAGAACGCCCTTGAGCTCGCCGTTCGCCGCGTCACGCAGCGCTGCGTTGATCGCATCTTTGGTTGCGGGTTTGGCCAGTCGCGCGGTCAAGTCGACCACTGAGACGTTGGCTGTCGGCACGCGGATCGCGAAGCCATCGAGTTTGCCCTTGAGTTCGGGCAGAACCAAGCCGATCGCACGGGCGGCGCCGGTCGTCGTCGGAATCATGCTTACCGCGCACGCGCGAGCACGGCGATAATCCTTGTGTGGAGCGTCGAGCACGCGTTGATCGTTGGTGTACGCATGAATGGTGGTCATCATGCCGGATTCTATGCCGAAGTTGTCATTGAGTACCTTGGCGACGGGGGCGAGGCAGTTTGTCGTGCATGAGGCGTTGCTGATCACATGGTGCTTGCCGGCGTCGTAAATGTCGGTGTTGATGCCAAAGCACATCGTGGCGTCGATGTCACCTTTGGCGGGTGCGCTGAGGATGACCTTCTTGGCGCCCGCGTCGAGGTGTTTGGCCGCAGCCTCGCGCTTGGTAAACAGTCCCGTGCATTCGAGGACGATGTCGACTTCGAGTTCTTTCCAGGGCAGCTTTTGTGGGTCGCGCTCGGCGAAGCTCTTGACCTGTTTGCCGTTGATCGTCAGCAGTTCATCCGCGACGTCGACGGTGCCGGGGAATCGTCGATGCACCGAGTCGTACTTCAGCAGATGAGCAAGCATCTGATCATCGGTGAGGTCGTTGATCGCGACGAGCTCGATGTCGCTGGTTTCTTGGGCCCAAATCCTCGTCACACAGCGGCCGATTCGACCAAATCCGTTGATAGCGACGCGCACTGACATTTCCCGTTCTCCTTTTATCTCCGGGCCTGCACCCAGAACTAACGAGCTCACGCGACCTGCGCCGCGCAACAGCCAGCAGGGCAACCGCCCTCAGGCCGCAAACCTTGGCTTCGATGGCTCTACAGCCGAAAAACGTGCCTTTTTGAGTGGAGAAACTCTAGCGGGGATCGGTCGCCGTTGCAACGTCAGACGGTCGAGAAACCGCGGCAGGCCTGCGTCGCCCGCGGGTTGCTGTTGGTGCGCTTGGTTGCACGTCAGAGTTGGGCGATCAGGTCTTTTAGCAGCCTAATCTGTTCCTCGGTCAGGGTGAGGAATCGCAAGCCGCTTTCGAAGCTTCGTACGTCCGTTTCGGCGCACCAGGCAACCTGTGCCTGCACGGAAAGCGGTTTGGTCTCGATGTCCTCGATGCCTTCTAAAGTCAGGAACATGTTGACCAGCACGGTGGTGCCTTCCGCCAGCGGTAGACGGGTGCGTAGCCCCACACCGCCCTCGCCGAGATCGCGCGTGGTTGCGGGCAGTCGTTTGCCTCGACTGAGAACCTCGGCCGACACGGAGGTCGGCAATCGGGTGTGGGCGCGGCGCTCTTTCATCGCGGCTCCGTTGTCAGCGCACTGCAACTTTACGGCTCTGCTTTCGACTCTAGGCGATTCGTCGAGCGATGGCTAGGGCAGGGGGGCGGGTTGCGATCGAGGCGCAGACCGGTCAGCGCCGCTAGTTGGGCGGCGCTGCGGGCGCGGACCCATCGCCGCTCTGGACTGGCAGGACAGCGCGCGGCCTGACGAAAGCGAAAATAGAGCTCGATCACCTGCTTATCCAGGGCGGCGCGGCGTTCACTGAGGCCGAGACGGAGCCGTTCGATCGCCAGGTCCTGGCGCGTGTAGAGCAGCTGGCGCAAGTCCCAACTCGCCGAGACTGACCAACGCCATGAACGGTAGTTGTTGAAGTCTAGCGCGGCGCTGCGGTCGGCGCGGAGGTCGACCGTGTCGCCCGAGGCCAGGCTCTGCCGCACGCCGGCGTGCACCCGCGGCAGCAGCGCGGACCAGTGGGCGCGTCGACTCAGTCCCGCCACTTGCCGCATGCTAAGGCCAGCTCGCTGGCGGGCGCGGCTGAGCAGCTCGGGCAGAGGCACGGCCTGGCTTGCGGCAGGGATCATCAAAACAAAAGGCAGCAGTGAGAGGGTGCTCTTGAGGGGCATGGGCGGCAGCCAAGCAGTGACTGTGCCAACGGCAGGTCTTTCGCTAACTATTCGAAACTAGCGCTAGCCGTCGGGCTACCCTGGATTGGGTGGACGGATGACGAACCCCTGGCGGTCGATTTCCGGGTGTCGGTTGACGGAGGGCGCGCTGGGCACATTTTCGCGTGTTTACCGTAATAGTTAGAGGGCGTAGAAGAAAACGGGGACAAAATGCCGCTCGGCGAACGTCGTTTTGCGCATGAATGATGCTTCGGTGGATCGCACCGCACAGTCCCAAGCGCTGCTCAATGCGGCCCGGCAGGGCGACGACGTGGCTTTGCGGCGACTTTACGAGGTGCATCTCGCGGCTGTGGTTCGCCGGGTTTGCGCGCTGGGTGGGCCACGGCTAGACAGCGCGACGGTGGCTGACTTGGTCCAAGAGACCTTTGCTCGGGCATTTGAGCGGCTCTCTAGCTATCGCGAGGACGCGCCATTTGCCCACTGGCTGACGCGTATCGCCACCAACGTAGCGCGCAGCCATTTTCGTCGTGGTCGTCGCGCGCTGTTCGCCTTGTTCGATCGTCCTGAACGGCTGGAGTCCGTACCGATGACGATGCGGTTGGCCGACGAGCGCTATCTCGAGCTCGAGCTGCTGCACCGCGCCCTCGATGGCCTTTCGGGGCGGCTGCGCGAGGCGATTCTGCTGCACGAAGTTGAAGGATTATCGCTCGCGGAAACCGCCGAAGTGCTTGAGGTGCCGCTGCACACCGCCGCGTCGCGCGTGCGACGAGCGCGCGAACAGCTGCGCCGCCGGCTCCGCGAGCTGGACGTTGGGCCGCTCCTCTCCGGGTCGGTGGTCGCTTGTGCAGGAGGCGTCGATGAGTAGCGAAGCGCGCTTGGAGGCCTTGCTCGTTGCAGCTCGCCAGCAGTCGGCAGAGCTGTCGCTGCGGCGCCTGCAGTCCCTTGATTCGTCGGCGATCCGCCGAATCGTCGCTGGACGGCGTGATGGGCGGCGTTGGTGGGCGCTGTGGCTGGCGGTCAGTGCACTGTTCGCGTTGTCTAGTGCCCTGGCGACGGCGATGGTTCTTGTCTCTCCGGCTGAAAAGCGAACATTTGCTGCGCGGCCGCTGGGCGAGACACTGACGCGAGCGGCGCGCAAGAAGATGCCGGAGGCGAAGCATCTTCCGGTCGTCTTACGCGCGACGACGCACGAGCGTGTGGTTCGGCGGTTTGCTCCAGCGCCGCGGATTCGGGCGCAACGACAAGCGTTAGACTCGCTTGTCGATAGCGGAGAGCAACGCTTGCCTGAGCATCTGATCATGGTGCGGCCGCGGGCCAAGCATCAGCCGCTGATCCGTCTCGAAGGGCCCAAGTTGAGGCTCTTGCCCTAAGACAGTCTGCCGTGGCCTGCGCGCGGCGTCGTTCAGAAACACGAAAATACGTTGGGAAGGAGTAACGATGAGAAAGTTCGTCTTGCTAGTCGTTTGTCCGCTGGTTTTGCTCGTACCGGGGCTGCTGTCAGCAAAGTCTGCGCAGCCGACGCCAACAGAGCAGTTGCCGGCCAACGCCGACGCGCTGCTGCGTCGCGCCGTGCAGCGGATGATCTTCGAAGATGATCTGGTTAGCGCCGGACGCGCCATTGGTGGCGGGACCATGATCTCAATGGTGCGCCCGACTCGTCTGCCGTCGCTGCGACTTGTACGCGAGAGCTTTATCGCCGAGCTGCTAAAGAGCGCTGATCTGCTCTAGCATTCCAATGCGCGGTTACGCGTCGATGCCGAACCGCTCAAGGACGTCCTCCGGGAACTCCTGCAGTTCGAAGTTGCGGTCGACGCAGACCAGGTCGACGTCAGCGGCAACGAGCTGCAAGTCGTCGCGCCAGATCTGCTGATCGAGTTTGATGCGGTAAGCTGACCCACCTTTGGTGCGCGTTCTGACGGTGCAGAGGTCACCCAGTCGCGCCGGTGCGAGGAATTTGAGGTTCACTGCGTAGACCGCGACCAAAATGCCGCGCTGGTTGAGGCGCGCGATGCCGGCCGGCCCATCGGCGAACAGCTCTGAGCGTCCGCGTTCGAGATATCGCAGGTAATTCGCGTAATACACGACGCCCAACGCGTCGGTGTCTTCGTAGTAGACGGTGACTTGATGTTCTGCAGCGGGCTGCACGGTCGGGGCGTCCATCTCGCGGATAATGCCCGATGGGTAGCGCGGGCGCAATGCGTGGCGAAGCTGCCGGCGAACATGTTAAGCTACGGAAATGCCGTTGGTTCGAGCGCCGCTCCAGATCGCGGGCCAAGCTTGGAAATATGATCGCTGCTACGTTTTCGGCGTAGTCAACGTAACCCCAGATTCATTCTCCGATGGGGGCAAATACGGATCGGCCGAGCGCGCGATCGCCCACGGTAAACGGCTGATCGCAAGTGGCGCCGATGCTCTCGATATCGGTGGTGAGTCGACGCGCCCCGGCGCCGAACCGGTCGATGCGGCCCAAGAGCTTCAGCGCGTGCTCCCCGTGATCGCCGGCTTGCGCGATTGTGGCGTGCCGCTTTCGGTGGACACCTACAAGTCGGAAGTAGCGCGTGTTGCGATCGCTGAAGGCGCGACGATCATCAACGACATCAGCGGCTTTGGTATGGACGGCAAAATGCCTGCGGTCGTCGCCGAAACGGGGGCGTTGGTGATCATCGGGCACCTACGCGGTCAGCCGCAGACCATGCAACAATCGATCTCGTTTGTTGATGTGGTCGCCGAAGTCATCGACGAGCTGCGCGCCTCGATTCGTCAGGCGATCGATGCCGGGGTGACAGCTTCGCAAATTTGGGTCGATCCCTGCCTGGGCTTCGGGAAAACGGCCGAGCAGACACTGCAGTTGCTCGCGGCGACCGACTATTTGCGCGAGGCGCTCGGTTATCCGTTGATGATCGGTCCCTCGCGCAAATCGTTCATCGGCCAGTTGACCGACAAGCCCGCCGAAGAACGTCTGATGGGCACGGCTGGTGCGGTGGCCGCTGCGGCGACGCTGGGTGCCGATGCGGTTCGCTTGCACGACGTGGCGGAGGTCGCTGACGCGCTTAAGGTTGCTCAGGCCGTCGGTCGTCAGCGCGGCGCGTTCGCTGCGGATCCGACCTCGTGATGGCGGAACTGTACCTCTGGTTTGCCAGCCTGGATTGGCAGTTCGTTGTCACCTCCGTGGTCGACATCGCGCTGGTCTGGTTCATCGTCTATCGCATTCTCTTGCTGATACGCGGTACGCGCGCGGCGTATATGCTGTTCGGGCTGCTTGCCGTCGCGGGTTTGTTTTTTGCTGCCCACCAGCTGTCGATGACGACGCTGAGCTGGTTGCTCGACCACGTGCTCAACTACTTGTTGCTGATCGTGATCATCGTCTTTCAGGCTGATATTCGCCGCGGCCTGATGCGCATTGGACGGCGCTTTTTTTCCCCCGCTCGTTCGGGTGGATCTTCATCGGGCGTAGAGGAAACGGTTCAGGCTTGCGAGGTGTTGGCCCGCCGCAAGATCGGTGCACTGATCGTTTTCGAACGAGATGTCGATCTCGACGAGTTCGTTCAATCTGGTGTCTACATGGATGCGCGGCCATCGCGGGAGCTGATCCACAGCCTGTTTGTGCCCGATGGGCCACTGCACGATGGCGCGGTACTGATCCGCAACGGCCGCCTTCGTCGCGCTGGTGTCTTGCTGCCGCTCTCAAAAAGCCTCAGCCTGGATAGCGCGCTCGGGACCCGACATCGCGCAGCGGTAGGGATTACTGAGGAGACTGATGCGGTGGCGATCGTCGTTAGCGAAGAACGCGGAGCGATGAGTGTTTGCAGCCAGGGTGTCATCCGCATGGGCTTGTCGGGCGTCGCCCTGCGCCGAAATTTGCTCGCGCTGCTGGCTCATGAAACACCAGCGAGGCGCCGGCGGTGGCTCGGTCGACTGGGCGAGTCCGTTTTTTTTGGTGGACGCCGTGGACGGGTCGCGGATGAAGAGTTGCGCGATGATGGGCGGCCGCTGACGAGCGATGAGCCGATCGCCCGCACACCGACGAACGATGGAGCGAGCGAAGCGCGCGCTGCCAAGTCGCCAAGGGACGGCGCACATGCAGGTTAGCGACAATCTTGCGCGCTGCGGTGGGGGCGCTTGTGGACGCTAAGTCTTCCAACGTCTTCGGGCGGATCTTTCACAACCTCCCGCTCAAGCTCGTCTCGTTGGCGTTGGCGGTGCTGTTGTTCGTGCTGGTTCGCAGCGAAAAGAGTTCCATCGCTCACGGCATGGTACCGATTTCTGTGTTGTCCGCAGAAGATAAGATCCTGGTCAGCACTCCGCCGCGGGTCGTCTATGTTTCGGTGCGCGGGCCGGCGTCGATGGTGCAGCGCTTTCGTTTCGAAGATATTCCTCAGGTCACGATCGATCTCGGGCGTGTCCAGCCGGGATTCTACCGCTTTCGCGACAACATGGTATCGCTGCCCGCTGGCCTCAGCGTCACCGAATTGCGACCTGCGGGGTTCGTTGTTCGCTACGCCGAGAAGGCCGAGCGCCGCTTGCCGATCAAGCCCACGCTGCAAGGGATAACCGCCACGGGCTATCGCGTCAGCTCGGCGAACGCGAACCCGCGCGAAGTAGGCGTGGTTGGACCGCGCGCACAGCTCGACGGCCTCGATGCGATCCGTACCACACCGATCGACGTCGACGGCGCCAAGAAGAGCTTCGTCGTTCGAGTCAAGCTATCTCAGCTTCCGGCGCGCACGGTCTTGACGCGTCCGGTTAGTACGGTCGAGGTTGCCGTCGAGGTCAAGCCCGTCGGGCACTCCGTTCGCCTTTCCGGTGTTCGGGTCGTGGTTCAAAGTAGCGGTGGACGAACGTTGCGGGCGGTTCCCGATCGCGTCGATGTGGTGGTGGCAGGGCCTCAAGTTGCGTTGGGCGCCTTGACCGTCGACTCTGTGACGGCTTCGGTGATCGTGCCCAACCGGGCCCGCTTGCCGCTCGTGCTTGAGCCGGTGGTCAGCGGGCTGCCCCAGAACGTGACGGTGCGCAAGGTCGCGCCAACGTCGGTGTCTGTTCAGTCGGCGCGCCCTTGACACCTCTTTCCGCCTCGCCGATCCTTCCTCGGCGAGGTGAACGATGACGCGTAAGTTCTTTGGTACCGATGGCGTTCGGGGTGTAGCCAATCAGCATCCGATGACCGTCGAAGTCGCGCTGGCTTTGGGCCGCGCTGTAGCCTACCTATTTCGTCAGCGTGGTGCGCGTCGTCGGATCGTTGTCGGCAAGGACACCCGTCAGTCCTGCTATATGTTTGAAACAGCGCTGTCAGCGGGAATCTGTTCGATGGGCGCCGACTGTCTGTTGTGTGGCCCGTTGCCCACACCGGGCGTTGCCCACGTCACAGCCAGCATGCGCGCCGACGCGGGCCTGGTGATCAGCGCCAGCCACAACCCCTACATGGATAACGGCATCAAGGTTTTCGCGTCGGATGGATTCAAGCTTCCCGATGACGTCGAGGCACAGATCGAGGCACTGATCGACTCGCCCGAGCTCGACCAGGGCCGCGCCGATCCGGCAAACGTCGGGCGACTGATGCGCATCAAAGAGGTTTCCGGGCGTTACATCGAGTTCGCCAAAAGTACCTTTCCCGAGGAGCTGACGCTGGAAGGGCTACGTCTGGTGATCGATTGCGCGAACGGTGCGGCTTTCCGCGTCGGTCCGACGATCTTCGAGGAACTTGGCGCAAAGATCACAGCGCTGGGGGTCAGTCCGAACGGTGAGAACATCAACGACGGTTGCGGTGCGTTGTATCCACAGCGACTACAGGAGGCTGTGATCAAAGAGCAGGCTCACCTCGGCATCGCGCTCGATGGTGATGCTGACCGAGTGATCATCGTCGACGAGAAGGGCGAAGTCGTCGATGGTGACGCGATCATGGCGGTGATCGCCACGCGGATGCTTCAGCAAAAACGGCTCGCCAAGAATACGCTGGTGGTAACCGTAATGAGCAACATCGGCCTTCAGCGCTGCATTGAGTCCGCGGGCGGGACGGTGGTTCGGACTGCGGTGGGTGATCGCTATATCGTCGAGGCGATGCGCAGCGGCGGATACAATCTGGGCGGCGAACAGTCGGGTCACCTGATCTTTCTCGATCATGTGACTACTGGCGATGGCATCGTCGGTGCACTTCAAGTGCTTGCTGCGATGGTTCGCGAGGGGCGTCCGCTTTCAGCATTGGCCGGCGTGATGACGCGATTCCCGCAAGTGCTGGTCAATGCGCGGGTCAAACAGAAGATTCCGCTTGAGCAGCTGCCCGAGGTAACGGCGTTGATCGCCAAGACAGAGCAGGCCCTGGGGGGTGACGGCCGCGTGCTGGTGCGCTACTCGGGAACAGAGCCCAAAGTTCGCGTGATGGTGGAGGGGCAAAAGCGCGACCAAATCGCGGCATTCGCCGAGGAGATCGTTCAGGCAATGCGACGCAGTTGCGGCGAGGGCTAGGGGACAATCATGAAACGGCTACACGTGAATATCGACCATTGCGCGACGATCCGTCAGGCGCGCGGCACGAGCTATCCAGATCCGGTTTGGGCGGCCGCTCAAGCGGAACTCGCCGGAGCACATGGAATCACCGCGCACCTGCGCGAAGACCGGCGGCACATCCAGGACCGGGACATGCGTTTGCTTAGGCAGACCGTGCGCACGGTGCTCAATATGGAAATGGCTGCAACCGAGGAGATGATCGCCTTAGCCCTCGAGCTCAAGCCAGAGATCGTCACCTTGGTTCCCGAGCGTCGCGAAGAGCGTACGACCGAGGGCGGTCTCGATCTGAAGGCGACTGGCCTGGGCAAAGCGGTCGAGCGCCTCAAGAGTCGCGGGATCATTGTCAGCCTATTTATCGACCCTGACACGGCGTTGATGAACTCGGCGAGCGAGATCGGTGCAGACATGATCGAGCTGCACACCGGTGACTATTGCGAGGCGTCGAGTCCCGGCGCTCGGGATCTTCAGCTCGATCGACTGACAGCTGCCGCTGCGGCTGCTGAGGAGAGCGGCTTGCGCGTGGCCGCCGGGCACGGACTGGACTATCCGAACGTTGTGCCGGTCGCGGCGATTCCGCAGGTGGAAGAACTGAACATCGGCCATGCGATCATCGCTCGCGCGATCTTTTCCGGCCTCGATCTCGCGGTGCGCGACATGCTGGCGCTGATCGACGGAGAGTAACTTGCGCCTTTGCTCTGCGGCGCAGATGCGCGAGCTCGATCGCCGGGCGATCGAGGAAGAGGGAATACCCGGTATCCAGCTGATGGAAGCCGCGGGGCATGCGGTCTACCAACGTTGTTTGGCTTTCGGCGTCGACGGTGCGGTCGTGGTCTTGTGCGGGCTGGGAAACAACGGCGGCGATGGTTTCGTCATCGCGCGTTTGCTCGCCGAGCGTGGTGTGTCAGTCGACTGCTTGCTGCTCGGCGATCCAGCGCGCTTGCGGGGCGACGCCCTAACCAGCTATCAGCGTCTGTGCAATGAAGTGACGGCACCGCTCGTCGTCGCCGACCAGCACGCGCTTCTCGCCCAACGGGACAAGATTATCGCGGCCTCGGTAGTCGTCGACGCGCTGTTCGGCACGGGATTGGCCAGGCCTGTGGACGGTCACTACGCGACTGCGATCGCGTTTGCCAACCAGTCTCGCGGCAAGCGCATCGCCGTAGATGTTCCCTCGGGCATCGACGCGGATAATGGTCGATTGCTTGGCGTTGCGATCGATGCTGATCTGACGGTGAGCTTTGCCTTCGCTAAGCTAGGGTTGGTTAGCGACCCCGGTGCTCGCTTCGTCGGACACCTTGAAGTCGTTGATATCGGTATCCCCGAGAGCATCGTTGGCGAAGCCGATTTTTCTGGACGTGTACTCGATGCTCAGTGGGTGGCCGACGAGCTACCCCGTCGCACCGCTTTTGCACACAAGGGAACGGTGGGGCACGTGCTGGCCGTGGCCGGATCGATCGGCAAGAGCGGTGCTGCTCAGCTATGCGGGCGGGCAGCCCTACGCGGTGGCGCAGGTCTGTGCACGGTCGCGATGCCGGCTCAGGCGATGTCATCGGTTGTTGCTGGCTGCCCAGAGCTAATGACCGCCGCGCTCGGCGATGACGGAGCGTCTGCCTATGATCAGCGGACGCTGGCTGCGCTAGCGCCGTTGATCGCGCGTGCCGATGTGGTTGCCGTAGGGCCCGGAATACCAGGTGGCCCAGCCAATCAGCAGTTCATCGAGGAGCTGATCGCAACCGCCGCGGTGCCGCTCGTGATCGACGCAGACGGCCTCAATAGCATCGACCGGCCGCAAGCGATGTTTCAGCGCGCCGGCGGCGAAATGGTGCTCACGCCGCATCCGAAAGAGATGGCACGCCTGCTGGGGATAGCGACCTCGCAGGTCCAAGCGGACCGGATTACGGTGGCGCGGCAGTTTGCCGCCGATCACGGCGTAGTGGTCGTGCTCAAGGGCTGGCGGACGGTGATCGCCGGCCCGACGGGGCAGCTGGCGATCAATCCGACGGGCAATTCGGGAATGGCCACTGCGGGCGCGGGTGACGTGCTGACCGGTCTGATCGCCGCGCTGATCGCCCAGGGGATGCCTGTTTGGCTCGCCGCTTGCGCTGCGGTCTACCTGCACGGCGCGGCGGGTGATCTGGCGGCGCGCGAGTTGGGTGAACGATCGCTGATCGCTGGCGATATCGTCGAGCGTTTGGGGGCAGCGTTTCTCAGGCTGCCCGAAGCTCTTTTGCCCTGACCACGCCAGCTTCTTTGGCGTAGTCGCCGAGTTGGCTCTCCAGTTGGCGCCGGGCGCGATAGAGTCGCGACATTACCGTGCCCAACGGACAATCCAGCTGTTTGGCGATTTGGCGGTAGCTCAGACCGCGTAGGTCGGCCAGCGTGACGACCTGGCGAAACTCCGGGGCGAGCGCTGCTAAGGCGTGATGGACCTCATCGGCGAGCATGCCGTCGACGAACACGCTCTCTGGATCGGCTGCCGCGCGGCGACGCACCGGGGAGATCACCGGGTCACCCGCGTTGACCCAGCGGCGCTCGCGGGTCAGGCGTCGACACTCGTTGATGAAGCTATTGGTCAATATCCGGAATAACCAGGCGCGGCAGTTTGTTCCTGGTTTGAATCTGTCCCAGGCAGACAGTGCGCGCATCATCGTCTCTTGGACCAGGTCCTCAGCATCACCGTGGTTGCGCGCATAACGAAGGGCGACGGCGTACAGATCTTTACGATGAATAAGTGCTTGTTGCTCGAAGGCCGCGTGAGTCGTCGACATGTTGGCAGCTCGATGTGCAGCGAACGTGCCAGATGGCATACTTGCGCTAACTAGCTGGAAATAGTGGACAGGTGTCGGTCCACGGCAGGGGCGTGACTGCGACACTGCCGTCATGGGGATACAGTGACGCGCGCCATGTGCCTGTGTAAGTAGCCGATTCTGAGTAAAAAACGGTCGTTTCAGGAAACTGCGGCGCGGCGCGCCCGATCTGTGCCCAACCTGACCGAAGGGCGCCACGCGTCGGTGCTGCGCCGCTGGCGCGTTTGGTCAGCTCGCGACGTGTTTGGTCACCGCGGAACGTCGGTCACTGCGGAGCGTCGGTCACTGCGGAGCGTCGGTCACCGGAGCGTCGGTCACCGACTGCGCTGGAACGTCGATGAAACAACGACCGGCGGGAAGGTTTTCTTCCCAGAGCTGTGCGCGCTCGTCGCTATAGGTCGCTTTGATCAGTCCGTTGGGCAGGATCAGGATCAGACGCTGGCTGCGCAATGGGATGCCCTGGCGGTTGAGTAGGTAGAGCCCCAGCCAGCGTTCCCAGGGGTTGGCGGTTTCTTGGCGATCGAATTGACCAAGCGTCGCGGCGGTCAGGCGAATGCGGCGGTCGGAATCGTGCTCGGCCACCCAGTCGCGCAGTGCCGCGACGTTCGCGAACTGGCGGCCGTTGTCGAGCTTGAACGGGCTGTCCGGCAGGCGCTGCAGCGCATACAAAGCACTCAGGCGCACCCATGGATTTTGGTCACTCGAGAGCCTATTCAAGAGCAGACTGCGGTGGGCGCTTCGCAGGCCCAATAGGGCATTGGCCCTCACGTAAGGATCGACATCGCTGGCGAGCACTTCAAGTCGACTCTGATCATCGTCGGCGCCGATTTTTGCGAGCGCGGCGGTCGCGTTGATGCGAACCGCCCAGTCTCGCGAGGCGGCGGCGCGCCGAAGCGCCTTAAGGCTCGCGCGCGCACCGCTCTCGAGCAGCGCCCACGCTGCGGCGCTGCGCAGCTTTTGGTCGCCGCCCTCCAACCACTCGGTGAGCCGCCGGATGTGGCGCGCTCTGAGCGATGGATAGTGGGCAACGATCTGTGCGACCCGGTAGCGGATCGGCGCTGCGATCGAAGCAAACCGATCGACCAGCAACGTGGGAATGCGCGGATCTTTTAGCGCCGCCAAGCCGTCGAGGGTCGCGCTTTGAATTGCGCTACTGGGCTGTCTCAATCGCTCTCGCAAGTAGTCGAAGGCCAGATCGCTGCTGCGTCCACGTGATGCAGCGCCGAGGGCCTGAAGGCAGGAAAGGTGATTTGCACCGGCAAGCGTTCGGCAGCGCCGCAGGATTGGCGCGAGCGTTCGAGGGTCGTGGATTCGGCCAAGGCCGAGCACCGCAGAACGGCGCAAGGCCGCGTCTTGGTGGCTAAGTAGCTCGACAAAAATTGCTGCGCTATCGGTCGCCGCGATTTCAGCGAGGGCGCGCGCCGCCAACCGCCGGGTGACGATATCGTTGGCATCGGTCACTGAGGGTCTCAGCGCACTTGCTGCGCGACGAATTCGCAGACGTCCTAGATAAGAGATCGCCAGACGTCGGATCCGCAGGTCGGGATCGTCGAGTGTAGCGATTAGCGACTGATCGGCTCGAGCGTCAACCAAACCGCCCAATGCGCGAATCGCGGCGTAGCGCAGGTCCGCCGCCGCGTCGCTGGCGATCAACGTCAGCAACGGCCTTTGCGCACGGGAGTCGCCGATGCTCTGCAATGCGGTGATCAGTTCTTCGCGCGGAAGGGGGGCGTGCATCAGCAGTCGGCCGATCGCTGGCACCGCCGTGCCGAGCTGTGCTTCTGCGGCGAGCGCAACCGCGACGAGCGTCTGACTCTGATTAGAGGGCGAGCGACGCAGCAGGCGCAAGAGCCGCGCTTGGGCATAGCGATTTGTCTTCAGCACGGGACCGAGCGACTGCTGCGCTGCTTGGCGGACGCTGCTGGTCTCAAGCGCCGCGAACAGGTGGTCGACGGCCTCGACGGTAGCGATGCGCGCTAGCGCGGCAATCGCATGGCGTCGCTGAGTCGTGCTGCCGACGTTGATCAGCTTCGCCAGTTCCGGAACTGCGTATGCACTCTTTAGGTCACCGAGGGCATCGATCGCCCCGAGGACGATATCCCGATCAGCCTGACGGAGCAGGCGGGTTAGCGCGTAGGCGGTCTTCGGATCCCTTAGTCGCCCCAATGCTTTGATCGCTGCCAGACGGACCGTGCGCGCTGGATCGCCAAGGCTTGCCATCAGCGAAGGAATGGCGCGGCGGTCCCCGAACACGGTCAGCACTTCGACGGCCGCTTGTCGCACGGTAGCATTGGGATCCTGCAAACAGCCCAACAACGGGATCACCGCGCGAGCGTCGGCGATTTCGGCCAAGGCGCGAATCACCCTTAGGCGGGTTTTGGACTCCGGGTCTTCGAGTGAGCGAATCAATGCCTGTACGGCTGACTTGGCTTTGAGTTGCCCCAAGACGCGCGCGCCTTCCTGGCGCAACGCCTCGTCGGCGCTTGTTAGCCAGCGGATCAAGCTTGGTACAGCTCGCACCAGCCGGTGGCGTGCGGCGGCCTTGGCCGCGGCGAGGCGTACCGTCGTATCGACGTCGGCCAGGGCATTCAAGATCGGTTGCTCGGCGGCCTGCCGGGAGTAGCCGGCGATGCGTTCGACTGCGGTACGTCTTACGCGTGCGCTTGGGCTGCGCAAGTCGCGCAGATCGCTGGCGATACGCCCGGACCAATCGAACCCGTGGGCCAGCGTTCCAAGCGAGGCGAAAATCAGCGCCAGGCCTATGCCGATCAGGCGGCGTGGTCGAGGCAAAGCATTGTAGCGCATGCGAAAAAAATGTAGCACACGGCGCGAAGAACGGCGAATGACTCCAGCGAGATTGATTCGCTTCTAACGGGGCGGTACGATGGGTCTCTTTTTTCGCCTGCGGACGAGTGAGATGAAGCACGAGACGCTAAGAATGATCGTCGAACGAGAAGCAAAGCAGCCTGGCGACGACGGTTGCTACAACTTCGAAGATAATCCAGCGACCTTGGTGCTCGCCGACGCTGGAAGTATCTATCCGCTGTCCGATGTGTCGCGGATTACCCTGCGCCCAGATGTGCTGATCTGTGAGGGTGCGAAGACGCGGACTTATCTCGCCTATGAGATCGTCATGGCGTTTCAACTGGGACGGCGTAGCGGCGGTAGCGGGTTCCTCTAGCCCGCGGCAACGCCAGAGTGCTGGATCTTAGACCTGCTTTTTGTCGTGGGCCCAAGCGGGGTCAGACTCTTCGAGCACGGTAACAACCGATCCTGCGCGGCGCGGGCGCGCGGCGGCCTGGGCCTCGCCGTTCGGCGTCGTATGATTCGGTGCTCCCTGGGCTTGCTGCCGCTCTTGCCAGGGGTATTTGACGCGCGTGTGAAGCGAAGCCCGCAGGGTTTCGACCATCGACTCGCTGATTCGGCGCAAGTCGTGCAGCGATAGTCCGCTGTTATCGAGCATGCCTTGCTCTATCTTTGTAAAGACGATGCGGCGAACTACTTCGCGGATGCTCTCCTCGTCGGCGGCGGAAAGGCTCTTGGAAGCGGCTTCCGCCGCATCGCACAGCGACATGATGCCCGTTTCACGGGTTTGCGGAGCGACCCCGGGATAGCGGAAGTCGCGTTGCGACAACCCTGCAGGATTGCCGCTTTGCTGGACCTTATGCCAGAAGTACTCCAGCGTCGTCTTGCCGTGGTGGGTGTAGATGAATTCGGTGATCTGTTCGGGAAGACCGGCGCGACGCGCGATCTTAACGCCCTCGCTGACGTGAGCGAAGATCGCATCGGCGGAGACTTCGGGGGCCAGCTCGTCGTGCGGGTTGTTCCCTCGCTGGTTTTCGACGAAGTACTCCGGCTCAAGGGCTTTGCCGAGATCGTGGTAGTAGGCACCGACACGAACCAACAGACCGTCTGCCCCGATCGCATTGGCCGCCATCTCGCCCATGTTGGCCATGTTCAAACTATGGGCCCAGGTGCCCGGTGCCGAGGAGGCGATCTTGCGCAGCAGCGGTTGATCAAAATCCGCGAGGCGGGTGAGCCGTCGCCGCGACAGATGCCCCGTGGCCGCCCTTAGTAACGGTGCTACCAGCAACCCGATCGGCGCTGAGGCCAGTGGCGACAAGGTAGCCGCGGCCAGGTCGGAGGCGAGCAGTTGCGTCAGACCCGCATTGAGCAGTCCTTCGATAAACGCCGGCCCTTCCAGCATCAGCGCTGCGACGACAAAACATACGCCGCTGACCAGACTGGCGGTGAAATAGCCAATCAGTGAGGACCGTCGTCCGCCCGCTGCGGCTGCAGCCAGCGTTTGGGCAAAGAGCACGAAGAAGGCGAGAAAATCGATCGGCACCAGCAGCGCGATGATCAAGGCGAGCGTCATCCCGGTCGCGGCAGCCGCGCGGCGGTCAAGGATCGTTGTCAAGGGAACGACGAGCGCGCACGCTGGAATCCAGAATGGGCTGAGCGTGCTAAAAGTGAGCAGCGCCTTGCCGACCAGCGCGGTGAGCAGTAGCGCCGAGAGCAGCGCCATTTGCGCCCGACGCAGGCTGGCTTCGCCGCCGAGCATCACCAGGTAGCGGCCGTAGAGCAGCAGCAGCAGGGCAAACGCAACGATCAGGCCGGCGAAGAACACCGGGCTTGGCGGACGGCGTCCCTGGTAAAACACCGCGACCTTGGCGGCGAGTTGGGGCGGGATCCGCTGTCCGGGCGCGATGCGGATGCCGTTGTGGGCGTGTTCGCCATCAAACACCGTCGTTGGCACGCGAATCGCCGTGGGCAGAGCTGACCCAGGCGCTGACTCGGGAAAGAACAACAGATCGGCGGTCGCGACTAACGCAAAGGCGGACGAAAACAGAACGCTAAGCCAAAGCGTGCTAACAGCAGACACCGGATGTCGCGAACGAAACATGTTGGCGAGGCTAACGCTTAAGTCGCATCGAAAACCGTGCCCAGGTCAGCGTCCCATCAAACTTCGGGAAGCCGATCGTCGCCATGCGCTTCGCGATGCAACCATGAAAAGGGCCACTGTTCTTGTCGTTAACCTTGACCGATTTGACGTTCCCCGTTCCGGCGATGCCGAAGACGATTTCGACGGTGTCCAATGCTCGGTTGCGGCGCCACTCGCTTTGCACGCAACCTGTGAGCTTCGAAAAATTCGATTGCATGACTTTCTCGACGGCGCTCTGCGAAAGCAATTCGTCGCCGCCAGCTTTCGTAGCATCGCCCAGTCGCGTCACATGTTCGCTTGGGTCGCTCGCCGATCCGCCGCGCTTGCGGCGCCGCTTCGTTAGTAGCCGACGATGTTTGGCCTGGTCCGCAGGCTCGGCACGCCACTGCACATCGATGCCCTTCAGCGTGGGCAACGCCTGTCGGTCGCGGTAGACGATACGTTCCTTGACCGATGGCTTTTTGGTCAAGTGCAGGGCGAGGATCACGCCGCCGCCGGCGAGCAGTAGTACGGCAACTGTTAGGACCGTCATCAGCACGGTTCGGCGGCGTCGGTCGCGGGCCTTGGATTCAAACGCCAGAGCTTGCTGCTTTTGGGCGGCCAATTGGTGCTCTGCGTGTCGGATGAATTCGGTCAGCACGGGGTAGTGCCGCAGGATCACGCGTTGGCCGGTTTCTTGGTCGATCAAGAGGTCGTCGCCGGAGATGTCTCCCTTCTGTAACGCCCGCTTGAGATTCCCCATCGTGTAGGGGCCAAAATCCACGCCGCTTTTTTGGACGAGGTATCGCTGGTCTGTGTCTCCATCGGCGATCGCCAAGAGTGCCTCCACATTTTCCGCGCCCTTCGGCACGGCGGGGTCGGTGACGGGGCGCGGCGGTGGTTCGACCGGACGCCCGGTAGTCGGCTGTCGAGGGGCGGGGCTAGCTTGCCGAACGATCGGGGCGCTAGCCGCTGGTGCCGCATCGCGATCAGAGACCTCGGTCGACGGTTCGAAATCATCAACTTCGCGAGGTGGTGCCGGAGGGCCTCCCGTCTGGTCGAGTCGTTGCAGCGCGGCGTAAAACGCGGCTTTGAGTTGCTGAGGATCAGCGAAACGCGAGCCCGGGTCTCGGTCGGTGCAGCAACTGATCACTGCCCGCAGCGGTGAGGGCAAGGCATCGACAGCTTCGGCCGCTTGCTCGTCGGGGCGGCGACCGGTAAGCATCTCCTCGAGCAGTATGCCGAGCGTGTAAATATCTGCTGCAGGGGAGTGTTCTGCCGGCGTGTGGCGCAGTTCAGGGGCGAGCGCATAGGCGTCGCTGAGCTGCAGCAAACTCTCGGTGGGCAGCGCATTGAGCAAGCCGATCCGCCCGAGTTTTACGCGACCGATATCGCTGACGAAGATCGCTCCAGGCCCAGGTAGCGTGTGGGGCATCTTCTGGTGGAGGTGGCGCAGCGCGTTGCAGACGTGCGCCAGGATGTTGTAGACGCTCTTGTAGCTGAACATGCGCCCGGCTCGCCGCTTGCGCTCGAGGAGCTGGCGCAAGCTATTGCCTTCAATCCACTCCGCAGCGACAAAACGGTGGGTGCCCGCACGCCCCATCCCCAGCGCGCGTACGAGATTCTTGTGAGAGAGCTCGCTGGCCGTGCGTGTTTCGCTGCGTAACTTTTCGACGACGACCTCGCTGCGACAGAGCCGAGGCGCCAGCAGGCGGAGCGAGACGTCGTCGCCGCTTTGCTGATCGCGGCAGCGATAGAGTGGGCCAAGCGCGCTACTACCGCCGAGTTCGTCGACGATCTCGAAGCGGTTGCCAATCACCGTGCCGCTAGACAAATCTGCTGAGCTTGTAAGCGCCATCGCGTCTCTAATACGTTGGTCTCCGCAGACTCACACCGCGAACCGCGAAAACAACAGCGCACACCGACCGTCGGCGTATGCGCTGCGTGATCTGAAAACAACCCTGGGACAGAACACTAGCGGAATCAGCTAGTTCGCGCAATGACGGCGCGAAAACGCCTCTGATCATTGGTGGGTCGCCAGCGCTTTGCGCCAGGCTTTGACCTCGTCCGAAGTGGCGCCTTGCGGGTCGAGCTTGGCGTAGTCGTTGAGAGCCCGCAGGGCAGCTGGTTGTCGACGTTTGGCGATCAGCACGCGCGCCAGCTCGCGGTGCGCTGGTGCAAACTTGGGGTTAGCGGCAATCGCTCGTCGGAAAAATCGCAGGGCCTGGGTTTTGTAGCGTGGCCAGGCGAGCCGGCCGCGCAGATACAATGCCTCTGCCGGAGGCCGCGCGGCACTCAACAGCGGCTCCAGCTGTCGCTTGGCTGCCGAGTGTGCCCAGCGGGGGCGTAGTTCGACGAGTTGACGCGCCAAGCGCAGCGTCAACTCGGCCAGATCCTTACGTCGCTGCTGTCGCGCCAGTAACAGCGCCTGAGCGCCGTGCTGGTAGGCTGACTTGGCGCGGTTTGCTGCGAATAGCGCCTCAGCCAGCTTCAGCTGAAGATCCGGGTCTCGCGGAGCTCGGCCGGCTTTGGCCGTGAGCTGGGCCAGGGTGAGTTTGGTCTCTGCTGCCGGCGGCGTAGGGGTGTCCTCAGGCGGGCTGGGCGGCGGAGGCTGGTTTGCAGCCGAGGCCGAGACGGTTGCTGTCGGGGCCTGCTTTGCCAAACGAGCAGAAAGCTTGCCGGCTGTCGCGTTGTCCCCCAGCGCCTGATGAATCGCGATCGCCGCGCGCAAACCGCTGGGCGACTCAAGGTCAAGATCGGCCAACAAGGCTTTGGCGCGCGTCGTTTGATCGAGTTTGATCAACAGCGGCGCCAGACGCGCGGCGAGCGGCGGCTGTTCTCGCGGTGGTCCGAGTAGGTCGACCAGCGGTCGTGCACGCCCTAGCTGGCCGGCGCTAACCAACGCTTCGGCCAAGGCCAATGTCGTGCGCACCGAATGCCCGTCGAGCTGGCGGGCCTGGCGGAGCATCTTGATCGCGCCCTTGGTGTCGTTGGCCAGGAGCAATGCCTGACCGTGGAGCAGTCGGCGCAGGGCTAGTTGCTCACGTCCGCGCAGTTCCCGCAGTACTGCGATCGCTTGCCGCGGCTCACCTTTGCTCAGGGCGATAGCTGCCGAGGCGATCTGCTTGACGGGCCCTGGCCCAAGTTGCGTCAGGATCCTGCTGGCCCAAGCGGCGTCGGGCCCGCTCAGTATGCAGGTCAGCAGCAGGTCGCGATCGCGCTCGTTGCTTCGATCGCAGCGACGTTCCACGCGACGTAGGTCGCCGAGAGCGGCGGCGACACGTATCGCGAGTCGATCGGCGTGCCGTTGCTCGTCGCTGCCTTGGGGTTGGTACTGTTCGAGGGCCGATCGCGCCGCACCGGGCTGGCCGGCTGCGACGAGTAGTTCAGCAAGCGTTAGCTTGAAATCCGGCCGCAAGGACGTGAGCTTCGCGGTAACCCGCTGGGCGTCGGCTACTGCAGCGAACACGTCTCCGCCACGCGTCAATGCCCAGCGAGCGCGTAGCAGATGGGGTTCGAGGTTCGCGGGGTCGAGCTTGGCGGCCCCGTCGAGCAGGCGCTGCGCGACGCTTGGGCGTCTGATCTGCTGCGCATGGCGTGCGCGCAGGATCATTGCTGCGGCCGCCAGTCGCGGGACCTGCCGGGCGGCTGCTAGCGGCGCTTTCGGCAGCGTTCGCGAGCGTTGCCTGAGCGCCAGTTGTTCGAAGAGCAGCCCGAGGTGTCCGGGGCTCAGCCGCCGTCCGCGTTCGATCAACGGCGTTGCGCGTTGTTCGTCGCCGATCAGGCGCAAGTAGCGGCCAGCACGATAAAGCAGCGCGGCCGTGGCGTTCCGGTCGCGTTCGACGTGTCCAACGAGTGCCATCACTTGCTTGCGGTCACCGGCGCGCTCGGCAGCGATCAGGGCCAGCAGCTGGCCGTGCCAGGCCCAGCGCGGTGGCACGGCGGTCTGAGATAGCGCGAGTCCCTCGCTGTAGCGCTCTTCGGCGATCGCGAAGAAGGCGCGGAACAGCGACTGCAATGGATGATTCGGCTTGAGTGCGCCGACGCGGCGTTTGACGTCGCCCTCGGAGCTTTGGCCGAAGCGCAGCCACAGATGAGCACTAGCAAGCGCCTTGAGCTCAGCGCTGGTGCCCGCTTGTTGAAGCGCATCGCGGTAGCCGGCGAGGGTATCGTCGGATAGCCGGGACGGCTTGGGTTGCGTGTTGGTTTCGCTCTGGCTGCGCTTGCTGTGGAGCCACCATGCGCCGAAACCAGCGCCACCAAGTAGCAGTGCTGCCAACAGCGCGATCGGCAGCGTACTGCGCCGCGGGGATAGTGGCTTGATTCGCGCCATCGGTCGGGCGCTTGGGGGATCTGCTCGGCGGTCGGTGTGGCCGATATCGGTGGGCGTCAGCGAAACGCTCGGTAGTGGTGTCGATTGGGGCGGCGGCCATGCTGTGTTGGTTGGAGACTCTTCCAGGTCCTCTCCAAATGCGTCGCTGGCTGCGCGACGGCTGTCCGAGTGTCCTGCTTGCTCGACCTTTTCGGGTCCGCGGAAGCTCACAGATTCGAACGGAGACTCCATCGCGCGCGCGAGCAGCGGCGGTGGGGTGGTCAAATCGAAAAGCGATGTCGCACTGGTGCGCTGACCGATCGGACGCGGTTGCACTGCGGCCAGCGGTAGCGGCGGTGGCGCGTCGTGGGAAACGAGGTCAGTGCCGGAAAGCGGTTGGGTGTTCTCGCGAGGGTCTGACTCGCTCAGTAACGTGTCGCCATCGTCGCCGAAGTCAGGTTGCGCCAGTCGCTCCAGCCCGCGACGTGCATCATGGGCATCCGGATCGCGTTCGACGGTTTGCAGCAAGATTTCCCGAGCGCGTTCGGCTTGTCCGGCGTTTACGAGCAGCTGGGCGTAGGCCAAGTCCAGCGCCGCAGTGCGTCGGCTCAGCCTGAGGAACAATCGATGGGCGCCCTCGGTGTCGGCCAGTCGATCGAGGACCGAGAAATAGGCCAGCGTGCCAGCTTCCAGTCGCGGGTTCGCGGCGAAGCCCGACTCGCAGCAAGCCCGTGCTTGCTCAAGTCGGCCGCCGTCCAGCAAGGCCCAGGCGAGGCGCGGGTAGTCCGCTGAGCCGGGGTTTTTGCGTACCGCCTGCGAAAGCTTTTCCAGCTCGTTCTCGTTCATCGGCGATACTGAGCAGCGCTGCTAGCAAAGGTTAATGTTGCCACCTTAGGGCCGTTGGCCAGTCGGTGGACCGATGGCTTTTGCATGTTGTTCGCGAGTTGTTTTCGTTTGCCAATCATACCATGGTTCGTTGCGCTGTAGGACGTGTTGACCTGCCGGACGCCCACCCGTAAGATCAACCAATGCGACATGTGTGTGCGCTGGCGGTGCTGATCGTCGTCGGGTGTACCAAGCGCTCGGACCCGCTTCCTGCGCCGGTGTTGGCGCCGGGGGTAGGCACCACGCCCACCGAGCAGTCCGGCTCGGCGAAACCGCGTGCGCGGGCCGCAGCCCTCAAGGATTGGCGCGACGTCTCGCCCGATGCAGCATTGCGCCAGAAGACACCTGCTGTCGTCAGATCGGCTGAGGCGTCCGCCGACGGTGGTGTGCTCAGCGATGCTGCGTTGGCCGCGAACAAGGCCGCGCGTGCGCGCGCGCGCGCCGAGTCCGCTGTCAACCGCACCCTCAACGCGGCCAGGCCGCGACTGACGGCCTGTTTTTCTCAAAATGCACCAACGCGCGTCGGCGTGAGCCAAGCTGACGTCGAGATTCGCGTGCACCGTTCGGGGTACGTGATGCGGTCAACCGTCAGCGGTGTCCCCGCAGAGGTCTCAAATTGCATCGACGGCGTGCTGCGTCAGCTACATGTCACCGGCGTCGAGACCGATTCGATATCTGTAAAGCGGTCGTTTCGGGTTCAGACGACGAAGAGATAGCTGGCGGGAGATGCGGCGACTAGGCAACTTGAAATCCAGCAGGGCGCCGGCGATCGGTAGCGGCTAGCGATGAAAGACGACCTTCCCGAGCCACAGGCAGAGGGTGGCGTTTCAAGCACCGCTTGGTTGCTCGCGGTCTTGGCGATCGTTGGCTTGCTTGCGGTCGCGCAGGTGCGCCATCGATGGGTCTCGCCGCGAGTTCTCGCCAAGGGCAGCGTCGCCTCCTTCACCTTGCGGGCGACCGCCGATGCCGTCTACGATCTGCGGCAGAGCTACGCCAAGCAGAGTGAGGTTGCGCGCGCCAATTATAAGCCAATCTACAACAAAGACCTGACGATCTTCTATGAGTCGCGCGAGAAGATCATCGTTGCCGCGATCGCTGAGCCAGAGAGTCACTGGGGCTGGGAGACGGAGGCCGGAGATGGGGGCGTGCCAACCGATGGGCGCGTCGCTCGCCATCCTAGCAGAGGCGACGCGCGGTTGTCGGCTGCCCCGCAAGCACGGCGCTCCGACGGTGGACTGTCGGACGCGCGCAGGATTTCCGGAGCAGCTAAGCGTGGTGATGCTGGTGTCGACGCTGGCGAGGAGGAGGACGACGACCCGATGTTGCGCATCGCGCGACAGCGAGAACTAGAGTCTTTGATCCGCGGTTGTTTTCGCATCCTCGAGCCGTATTACAAAGTAGGGGTGATCGCTGACAGCGAGTTTCCTAGCCAAAAGGATGAGATCCGCATCTACAGCGACCAAGGAACTTCAAATCGCGGAATGCACGTCGTCGAACTGGTCTCGAACGTTTATCGCTTTTCTTGGTTGCAGCCCCAACTGAGCAAACGCGCTCGCCAGTTCTTCTACAAGACAAATCCACATGTCGTTTCGCGCGTCATCGAGTACATCTTCGAGCGCTTGCCTGCCAACCTGACTTATGCCCGAGAAAACAAACAGGTGATCGACATCCTCGACGTTACCGGCGTCAAGGTGGTCTTGATCCGTCGATCCGAGGTGCTGATTAGACGCGGTCAAGTCGTCGATACCCAGCGCTACGAACGGCTACGCGCCAGCGCCGTCGCAGAGGCGGAAACCAGCAACCTCGAACGCACAACGGCCCAGCTGGCCCTGCTGCTCGCCTTGATGATGGCCTTCGTGATCTGCGCATCAGAAGCGGCGCCGCAGCTATTAGCAGGGCCGAGGTCGCAGATGATCGTTGCCGGCGGCATCGTTGCTGTTGCCTCCGTTGGTGTGGCCGGTTTGGCGCTGACGGATCTTCACGCGAGCGCCTTTCCCTCAGCGACCCTGCCGTTGATTGTTGCTGTTGTCTTTGGGCGCGTGCCGGCGTTGTTTGTCGGCATTGCCACGGCGATCTGCGTGGGCATCGTTTGGGCGCTCGATCTCGGCGGCTTCAACGTGGCGATGGTCGGCGGGGTGATGGGCGCGCTTGTCGCGCGCCGTCGCCGCCGCGCGGGTATCCTCGCTGCTGGTGTGATCATCGGCATTGGTCAAGCGTTGGCGCAGGAGGCGTCACGCGCGATCGACGGTCGCCCGCAGACTTATTTGGAACTGCTGAGCGCGGCCGAGGCCTTCGGTGGTGGGTTGGTCTCCAGCGTGCTCGCCACCCTGGTGCTGCCATTCGTGCAGCGCTGGTTGGGGCAAAGCAGTCGTGGCAAGCTCAAGGTGCTTGCCGACCTCGATCACCCGCTGCTGCGCCGCCTCCGTCAGCAGCACCCTCAGACGTTCGTTCATACTGTTCGCGTCGCTGATATCGCCGATCAGGCCGCCAACGCCGTTGGGGCTGATCGTCTGTTGACCCGCGCCGGCGCGCTGTTTCACGACATCGGCATGCTGCGCGCTCGCCAGCTACCCGAAGAGGTATCTGTGCGCGAGCGGGCCCGAGCCAAGATCGAGCATGTCGCTGCGGGTCTGCGCGTCGCCGCCGAGAACCGTTTGCCCGACGAATTGGTTGCCTTGATCGCAGAGCACCACGGCACGCTCGAGCTTTCCGCGCTGATCGACGAAGCGCGAGCCGCGGGCGAGCAGGTCGAGATGGAGGACTTCAGCTACGGCGGTCCACGGCCGGGTTCGGTTGAGGCGGCGGTGCTAA
Source organism: Deltaproteobacteria bacterium (assembly GCA_020633415.1). GTDB lineage: Bacteria > Myxococcota_A > Polyangia > JACKDQ01. Next base: position 135,246 of record JACKDQ010000009.1, on the reverse strand, counting down.
TGGTCGCCGACCGCGTTGAGCACGAGGTCAGCGCCGCCGGTGCGCGACGTCCCGAGGAATCCGTCGATGCGGTTCTCTCGCGGTTGGTGACGCAGATGCAGTTCGACCGCTGCGGTGTGACCCAAAGCGACTTGCATCGCATTCGCAATGCTGTTGTCCGTTTCTTGCGCGGCAACGCCTGAGCATCCGGTGCCAGCTACCCCACATGTCGGTCGACGGCTGCCGCCCGGCACGGCGCGTTTTAGACCCAAGCATAATGTCTAAAGATACCGTTTGTTGTCGTCTAATCAGCCGCAAATAGTGCTCTTTTATGTCGATGTTGGCGCGCGGCGGCAGATAGCGACGAAGCGGCTAAATTCGCAGCCGTTTCCGTCGAAGGGGTTAGGGACAGAAGGAGCGACTGCATGCGATTGACCCTTGTCAGCCTTCCCTGGGCTCCGCTAAAGACACCATCCGTTGGGCTGTCAGCGCTGGCGGCGTTCGTCGAAAAACATGCGCCTGGCGTTGATGTGCGCGTGTCCTACGGCATCTTGCGGATCGCCGAGCTGATTTCGCTCGCGCACTATCAACACATCTGCGCGATTCTCAACTCGGGTAACTGTCTCGGGCCGCACACTGTGCTCGCCGACGCGCTGTGGACGCGGGTACTGTTCCCCGAACGTGCGAAGCACGTCGACGATTGGATCAATGGTCGGTTTCCGTCAGTTGACCCTGTGCGGGTTTGCGGGGCGATGGAGCAGGCGTTCGATGAGATCATCGACACCGCGCTCGAAGACGGAACGCGCGTGATCGGGCTCACGTCGATGTTCAACCAGCTGCTTGGTAATCTGGCGCTCGCCAAACGGGCCAAAGAGCGCGCGCCTGAGCTGGTCAACGTTTTCGGTGGCTTTGAAGTCAGTGGGGCGGCCTATCCGCCGCTGCTCGAGCTCTTCCCGCAGATCGATTACATCATCGACGGTGAGGGCGAACACGCCTTGGTCGACCTCGTCAAGGCGGTCGAGGCGGGAGAGTCTCCGGCAAACCTGCCTGGCGTTCGGTCTCGCTTTTCAGACAACAAGCTTGCGGCAAAGCGCGCGGACGTTCGTCAGCTGCCGGTTCCAACCTTTGTCGATTACGCCGAGCAGGTCGAGCCCCTCAACATCGAATGGAAGTTTGTTCTCGAAGGATCGCGCGGTTGCTGGTGGGATCGCTCGGCAGCGACCGGCAATGCCAACGATGCCTGCCATTTCTGCAATATCAATACTGTCTGGGGCGCCTATCGCGAAAAGACCGTGCCGCAAATCGCTGCTGAGGCAAAGGCGCAAGCGCAGCGCCACGGCAAGCTGTTGGTCCACTTCACCGACTCGATCGTGCGCAACAAGGGCATCGATGACTTCTGTAATGCGCTCGCCGAGATCGCTGATTGGCGATTCAATCACGCGTTGCGCGCCCATATCAAGCCGATAGACTTCGTGCGCCTCTATGAGGCTGGGCTTCGCGCATGCCAGTTTGGCATCGAGGCGATGTCGACGAAGATTCTCAAGCGCATGAACAAGGGCGTATCAGTTATTCAGAACATTCAGGCGCTCAAACTGTGTACCGAGCTTCAGGTGGTGGGCGGAAATAACATCATCATCAACTATCCGCACACCACCGCTGAAGAGATCGCTGAGACCGCGGAGATCGTCGAGCGCTATTGCCTGGGATATCAGCCGCTGGTCGTTACGCCCTTTATGTATGTGTTGGGTTCGACTTTTACGCGTGCGCCTGAGCTGTCCAACCTGAAGAACATCCGCAACTACGATTATTATGCCGAGTTGCTGCCAGCGGAGCACTACGAGCGGATGAACCTGCTCGTTAAGGACTACGATGAGGATGGCGCTCAAAGCTGGGATCAACTGATCGAGCTGCTTGAACGCTGGCAGACCTGGTACAAGAAGAATCGCAATCGGCCGGCGTTGAAATACGAACGAGGTCCGGGTTTTATCAATATCAAGGATGCACGTCGTCCGGGCCAGAACCTGCACTTCAAGCTCGAAGGGACGGAAGCGGATATCTATTTCTACTGCCTCGAGCTACGGCGGGTAAAAGAGGTACAACAGCGCTTTCCGCAGGTCCCCGCCGATGAACTCGACGAGCTGATCGAGGAGCTAGTCGAGGCAAATTTGATGTTCCGCGAGGGCAATAGAGTTCTCGCTCTCGCCTGCTCAGAGCGCCCGCTCACAGCGGCAATGCGCATTCGCGCCCATGCGCGAGAAGACGAGGAGCTCGAGCAAATCAAGCAGGCTGCTCGCGATGAGTCCGGTGCTGGTGTGCGCCAGCGCAGGGTCTCGACCACTGTCTAGCAGGGTCCGGCTAGCGGGTCCGCTCCAAGTCCGAAGCGATGGCGACGTTCAGTGGAACGTCGCGCAGAAACGAGCGCTGATCTGTCGGGGCTTCGATCGCCTTGAGCTTGTCTTTAACGTGCTCCCAGGCCTGCTGTAGATAGGCGCTGGAACCGTGCTGGCCGGCGGCTGCCATCACTCGGTAGTGCGTGTAGAAGATCTCTTCCGCTGGCATATCGATATAGCGTTGCTCGCCCAGGAGCTCCACACTCCGACGAGATAGCGCCAGCGCGCCGTCTGTGTCGCCTAACTCGCGCGACGCCCAGGCAGCCCGCGAGAGTCCGAGGATCTCCTTGGTGACCAGCTGCTGTTCGCGTGCTTGACCAAAGGCCTGGCGCGCGGCGGTCAGTGCTCGCTCGGTATCGGTCTGTCGACCGCGGCGAAGCAGCACCAATGCTAGTGCGTTGTTCGAGCTGATCACGATCGAACGTGCACCGACGCGTCGGGCGATCGACTGCGCCTGTTCGAGCTGAAGCAGGGCGCGTTCGTGATCTCCGCGGGCTGAGTCGACGAGCGCCAGATAGACCAGTGTGTCTGCCTCGTTCCAGCGCGAGTCCGATTGCTGATGGTCCGCTCGTGCCGCAAGCAGCAGGTGCGCGGCGCGATCCAATTGTCCGAGGTGCAGATGGGCTATACCCGCGACGGCGCGGTTGTCGGCTGCGCGCAGGCGATCGCCCAGCGCTTCGCAGCTCTTGAGCGCCAACGACGCTTCGTGGAGCGCGCGCGTGTAGTTGCCCCGGCAAATCTGCGCGATCGCTAGGCCATTGCGGATTAGTCGTTCGTACTGCTGTTGGTCGGGCGGCAGGCCCTGGAGGTCGGCCAGGGCACCTTCATAGTAGCTGAGCGCTTGGTCATATGCTGCGTGCTGCAGGTGAACCCGTCCGAGCGCGGCCTTGGCGCGGACAGCCGGCAGTGTTGCTCCCAGACGCTCGAATGCAGTGAGCGAACGCTCGATCGCCTCAAGCGAGCGTCGACGATCATCGAGGCGCGCGTAGGCCTCCCCACGCAGGCGCAGGGCTTCTCCTCGAAGTAGATCGTTGCTTGCTCTTAGCGCGGCGGCCTCGGCTTGTTCGGCGGTTTGAAGGGCCTGGTAGATCTTTCCCGCGCGCAGCAAGAACGCGGCTTCGCGCGCGTGAACCTCGGCAGTCCGCTCGTGGTCGCCAAACGCTAGGCGCTTTAGCTCCGCCAGGTCCGCTGCCTGCTCTTGGCCCATCGCGGCGTGACCGTGAAGACGTTCACGGGCCAGTAAGGCGCTGTAGCGCAAGTCGTCTGACTCACACAATTGGTAGGCACGGCTGGCGAAGGTGATGGCTTCGTCGATAGCGCCGGTCGCACCGGCCTCGGCGACAGCTTGCAGATAAAGTGGCGCCGCGGCAGTCGGGCAGTCGCCAAGAACGAGGTGATTTGCGATCTCGGCGGCCGGGTCTTCGGCGCGATCGCGCAGGCGCGCCATCAGCTGGCCAACGCGTCGGTGAAGGCTCTTTCGTTCGGCAGCACTGATCGACTGGTAGATTACCTGCCGTACGACCGCGTGCCGAAATGACCATTGCCGCTCGAGTCGCTCGCTTTCGCCGCTTGTCGGTAGCGGGGCCAGCGCGCGAACGCTGGTTTGTAGGAATCCGCGGCTTCTTAATTCGGCTAACCATCGTGTAGGGTTCCGCTCGAGGACGGCGGCGAGCAGGCCTTCGCGAAAACTTTGACCGAGAACTGCAGCGTGTTGGATCGTCGACTTGATGTCGGCCGACAGCTGATCGATGCGCGCACCGATCAGTCCTTCGACAGAGCTCGGAACGTTGCGAATTGTGTTCCACTCGCGATAGGCACGGCAGAGTTCGTCGATCAGGAAAGGATTTCCCCCTGAGCGGCGCTCGATCGCGCTGACCGCTTGCATTGTTGACTCCGGCCCGAGACGTTGCCGGATCATCTCCTGCCTCTGCTCGACGCTTAAGTCTGGGAGCGCGACGATCGACGTATCCGGCGCACTGCCTAGCAGCTCCAATAGCTCGGTGTCGTCCGCCGATAGCGTGACGAGCAGCAGTAGTGGGCCTCCACCTTCGGTAAGCGGATTTCCAACGATTGACGATAGTAGATCGATGCTCGACAGATCGGTGCTAGCGAGATCGTCGACGATGCAAACTACGGGCGAGCGCTCGCTCAGCATGCTCAGCAAGCTGTGCATCGCCGATATTACCTGGGTCGAGGTCGGAATCTCTTCGAGTGTTTCGTCGCCATCACCGAGGATGCGCATCAGCCAGGAGGTGATGTTTTGTGCTGCCGCCCCGGGTCCGAGGCGCTGGGCCAGCTTATCGGCGGCGCGTTGACGGTAGCGTCCAAGGTACGGCCGCGCGATTCCTGTTAGATCACTGATCAGTCCGATCGCCACCGAGTAAGGGGTGGAGCGGTTTGCCGGCTGAGCCAGCGCGCGAAGGACAAGTGTATTCTCGTCGCACTGCGCGGCGAATGCTTCGACAAGGCGAGATTTTCCTGCGCCAGGGTCGCCGACGACGATCACCGTTCGTTGCTGGCAGTTGGCGTTTGCCTCTTCCCATTTGCTTTTGAGCGCGGCCAGTTCATTCGCTCGTCCGACCAAGGGGGCATGTGTTGCGACGGGCTGTAGCGGGGCGCTGCGCGCGCCGACAACGCGCAAACAGCGTAAGTTCTTGCCGTACTTGCTAAGCGTCGGAAATGGCTCAAGCAGGTAGCCCGCGTTGGCCGACCGTGCTGCGATGCCGGCGACCAGCACATGGTGCCAGTGGCCGTGTTGTGCCAGCGCGCGTGCGTCGGCTAGTGCGCTCCCGATGATTTCAAAGGTTCCCGTCTCACCAGCGCCGCTCGATCTAGCAAGGCCGAAGCGAATGCCGGCACGCGCCGCCAGCGTATTGCTCGGCAGCTGGGCATCCCGCGAAAGCGAGGCGACAGCGTCGATTGAGTCACGCGCAAACCCGATCGCCTCCAATAGGTCATCGTTACGGCGCAGCGGCACGCCGAACACTGCGGTGATCCAACTGTCGTGCTCGGTTTCTTGCCAAACGGCTTCGCCGGCGTCGTGGGCAGCCGCGCGTATCAGCTCGCGGGCCGCCTGACGCAGCTCCTTGCTACCGCGGAGCTCGAGCGCCACGATCACCGCCCGTTTGCGCTCGGCCAGACGCCGCAGCGTCGGTGCCGATTCCGCGCCGCCGCTCTCCTGATCGGGATAGGCAGCAGCGACGCCGGGTAGTGGCTCTTGGACCGTTTCTCGATGGCGAGACCGCAGACTGTCGGTGGCGCTTGCGTTGTCGAGCAACGTCGTCTTCAGCAACGAGCGCTGCCGCTGCTGGTCGAGTGCTGCGGTGGCCGCTGGATCATCTTGGGCATGCGCTGTGTCGAGCAGCCCGGCACGAGGCGGTGGCGCGATCGCCACGCTGGCGCTGTGCACCGCCTGGATGCGCTGGCTGGGCGGAATCGCATGGGGTTGGGCGAGCTCGGTGGCCGCATCTAGCAGGTCGATGCGCCGCGAGCGCGTATTCGGCGGCGGAATGGTGTCCGGTCGTTCTGTGGGTTGGCCGAGTTCACGCATCAACGCAGCCACCGTGCGCGACCCGACCGGAGCTTCGGCCTCGATCTGATATTGCGTCAGTTCGTTTTGCAGCTTGCTGGCATCACTCAGCCGATCCGCTGGTTCGAATTGCAGACAGCGTTCGAGTAGTTCGACAAGTCGCCTCGGCACGGCATCGCTTGGTGGTGGTGGCGGTTTTTTGCACGAGAGAATCTCTCGCCTGAGCTGGGCGATCGAGTTCCCAGCAAACAACGGGCGACGATAGAGCAGCTCCCAAAGCACCGCGCCAACGCTAAAGATGTCAGTGGCGGGTGTGGCGGGCTCTTTGCGCCACAGTTCGGGGGCCATGTAGCGCGGTGGTGTTGTCGTTCGCCGGGCGAGCTCGATCGTGCGGTAGGCGGCGTGCGACAAACCGAGATGCTGGATCTTGACCGCGCCCTCGAACGAGCAGTGGATGTTGTACGGGCCGAGGTCGGCATGGACCACCGGCTGCGCGATCCCCTTTGCGGACTTGTAGCGGTGGGCATAATCCAGGCCAGCGGCAACTTCAGCAACGATGTAGCAGCAGAGCGGTAGCGGTATGTCGCGAGGGTGGGTTCGGTGGCCAGGGAGCATGTCGCTTAGTAGGAGCCCCGGCACGTATTCGCCGGCAAGGAACAGGTCGCCCTCGAGCTGGCCGAACTCATAGATCTGCATGATGTTGCGGTGGTTCAGTGCGAAGGCGTTACGCGCTTCTTCAACGAATGCGTCCGCGAAGTTGCGCTCTTTGCAGATTCGCGAATCGATGCGCAGTAGCAGCTGGGTCTTTTCGAATCCGGCGATCCCCACGGTCTTGGCCTTATAGGCCTCCAGCAGCGGCGTGGAAGCCACGTGACTGAGAATATGGAACTTGCCGATCTGCTGGGTCACTGATTCGTCTTGCGCCAGAGCAGCGTCTGGCTGGGCTGCCTGACGCTTGCGTTAAGCTTCAGCATACCCGACCATAGGCAGGCGTGTCGAAGGAAGGCCGACATGCTGATGAGGGTCTATGGATGATAACGGCGATTTGGCAGCCAGCGACTTGGCAGCCGTTGAACGGGCTCTAGGTTATCGATTTCGCGATCCGCAGGTCCTGTCAATGGCGCTGACGCATCGGTCATACGTCAACGAGCGTTCAGACGACGAGCTGGGCCATAACGAGCGGTTGGAATTTCTCGGCGATGCGGTGATCGATGTCGTTGTCGGGGAGGCGCTGATGCAGCGACTTCCTGATGCGCGCGAAGGTCGGCTGTCTAAGCTCCGCGCGTTGGTGGTTAGTGAGGCCACCCTCGCTCGTACCGCGCGCCAAGTGTCGCTGGGCGCCTGTCTGCAGCTAGGCCGCGGGGAGGAGCAGACCGGCGGGCGTGAGAAGCCGTCACTGCTCTCGGACGCGCTCGAAGCGGTTGTCGGAGCGATCTATCTCGATGGTGGTTTTGAGCGGGCCAAACAGGTCGTGTTGCGACTGCTTGAGGTAGCACTAGAACAGGCAGTCGACGGCGGGTTGGACGCTGACTACAAGACTCGCCTTCAGGAAGTGATGCAGGCTCAAGCGCAGCAGCCGCCGACCTACACGGTGATCGGAGAACGGGGCCCGGACCACGCCAAGACCTTCGAGGTCGCAGTTACCCTGGCCGATGGCGACACCGCACGGGGTGAAGGGCGGTCCAAGAAAGAAGCCGAGCAGGCGGCGGCCCGGCAGGCGCTGCGGACGATCGACGGGTCTTCAGGCGACCAATAGACCTGTAGCGCCGATCGCTACTGTGACAGCGATGCGAGTAGTGCGTTGACCTCCTCGGATCCCGGAAGTCCTAGCTTGGCAAACAGATTGGCCGCTTGCTCGAGCCGCGGGCGCGCCGCATCGTTTTCTCCGCGCTCAATACAGTATTGCCCGTGTCGGTGCAGCGTGCGCGCGAGTTCGAGGTCGTTGCCGATCCTGCTAAACACGGCGGTTGCCGCTTCGAAGTAGCGCTGGGGGTCCTCGTCGGCACTCAGCCCCGATGAATCGTAGATCGATGTGGCACCGATCGTGCCGAGGAGAACGTAGGCGCGACCGACCAGTTCGGGGATCTCGGCTTTTTCAGCGAGCTTGAGGCTACGCTCGGCCTGCGCCCGTGCCTCGCTCAGCCGGCCTTGGGCCATGTCGATTAACGCCAAGTTGCGTGCGATGTCTGCCTGGCTGCGCGGATCTTCGAGGTCCCGCGCCAGCTCCATCGCGCGCAGCAGTCGGCTGCGGGCCTCGGCGTTGAGCCCCAACTTGGAGCTAAGCTCTCCGAGGTTGTTGAGCACGACGACCAATAGCGGAATCGCCCCAATCCGCTCAGCCTCGCGACGGGCTGCTTCCCAGAGCGTTGTCGCCTGATCGTAGTCGCCAGACTCAAAGGAGAGCGCGGCGAGACTGTTTCGCGAGACGATGCAGCCAAAGCGGTCGCGAATCCGTTCGCGGATCTGCAAGGCCTCCTCGTGGCAAGCGCGGGCCTCATCGTGCAGGCCACGGTCGCTCTCGATGTTGCCGATGTTGGATAGCGACGATGCGATCGAGCGTAGATCGCCCAGCTCGCGGCGAATCTCCAAGGCGCGGGCGCTGCTGTCGAGCGCCTCGTCGTAGCGACCCAGCAGCCGGTAGACCTGCCCGATGTCGTCGTGTGACATCGCGATTCCGCGATCGTCGGCGCAGAGGCGAAATAGCTCGAGGGCCCGTCGAAAATAATCGAGGGCCTGCTGAAGGCTGCCGCGTTTGCGCCAAAGTCGTCCCATCTTGTTAAACGCCACCGCGGTCTTGACTTGGCTAGCGATCAGCCAGCTCAATCGAACGATCCGTTCGCAGGCGGCAAACGCAAGGTCGAACTCGCCGGTCAGCTCGTAGACATTGCTCAGGTCGTGCCAAATGTGAAGTCGGGTACTAAGATCGCTATCCTCGATACGCGCAAGGGCACGCTCGTACAGCGCGATCGCGCGGTGATTGAAGTATTCGGCGCGCGCGTGGTCGGCGGCGCGCCTAAAGTGCATTGCCGCGCCGTGGTTGTCGCCAGCGAGCTCGAGGTGCTCACCGATGATCTCTTGGACGAGCTCTGAACGTCCGTCTGGAAGCAGCTCAAGCCACTGGGCAGCGAGCGCGTGATCGGTCTGGCGTGACGATTCCTCGGCCAGCTCGTGGGCGAGGTTCCAAAGCGGCGGGTAGCAGAAGTTGAACTGGCGGTCGCCGGGGACTGTCGAGTGCGCCGCTTCTTCGATCAGTCCGCGGTCGCAGAGGTGCGCGATCGCCTCTTGAATTTCGGTGGCCGCATCGTCCGATTCGGGAATCGCTTCGAGGGGGGGGCCGTCAGGCCAGCTCGATGAGGCGTCGGAACAGCGAATCAGCGCTGACACGCCGCCAAGCCAGAAGGTTTCACCGATGATCGCCGCCTTTTGCAGGACACGCGCTTCTGCTGCGGGAAGCAGGCGCAGCCGCAGCTTGACGATCTCTTCGTGGCCGCGAGGCAGTCCGTGTCCGAGCCGTTTGGCATCGCAGGCCAGGTGGCCGTCATGCTCGGAGATCGCACCGGCTTCGAGTAGATACTTGGCAAAGTCGAGCACGCCGCGAGGGTTCCCATCGAGGCTTTCTCGGGCGACTCGCCGCACCGCAGCGGGCAGGTCGGATACCGTGCGCGAGGCTTCATGGGGATCGGCTGGGCTGGCATGGCGTGCGCCGAGCGAGACCGAGCGCAGGGCGTTGTCCAGCAGCGTCTCGCATTCATCGGGGCTCAAGGGCGCCAGGTCGACCCGGTGCTCTTTGAACCCTCCGGTGGACCACTGCGGTGCAGTCCGGTAGAGCGTCGGGCGAGCCGCAGCGAGCAAGACCACGGCACTATCGCGGAGCCCATCGGCTAAGTAGCGCAGCAGATTGATGGTCTGCGGATCCGCGCGCTCGATATTGTCGACGACGATCACCAGCTGCCGATCGGTCGCCTGCTGGGCCAGGAAGCGTCGCACCGCGACAAACGTGCGTAGCTCGAGTTGGCCGGGCACGTTGGCGAGAGATTCGACCACTGGGCTGTCCAGGTAGGGGACGCCGAGCAAATGCGCCAGGAGGTGGGTGATGTTTGTTGCCAAGCTGCCGGTTGTCGAGGCGGCGATGGCTTCTTCGATCTTGCGGCGTGCGGTCTCCGGTCGATCGTTGGGCTCGATACAAAACCGCTGCTTGAGCAGCGCGACGATCGGTGCGTAGGGGCGGCGGCGTTCGCTGACGCCGCCACGCAGCACGTGCGCAGCCGTGGTCTTCAGTTCGAGCCGCTCAACAAGCGCGTCGAGCAGGCGCGTTTTGCCCATCCCTGGTTCGCCGACGACTGTGGCAAAGACGAGTTGTCGATCCTCGGCGGCACTCTCGATGATTCGCTCAAGATCCGCGAGCGCGCGGTCGCGACCGACCAGCGGGGCGTCGATCGGCTGCGCCGGGGATGTCGGTGCGGCCAATCCTGCGCGTGGGTCGACCAGGATTTCGTCGGTGTCGTGGTCCATCATCGGTCCCGCGCGGCGCTCAGAGTCGGTAGTTGGTCTGCCAGCGGCCAATTTATCGGTTGCCAGCTTGCTCGTGTCTCAGGGCTAACGTGCTGCAGACGCGCTGCAAACGCCGCCGATGCGCGACCTCTTCGGCGGTCGATAGCGCGGCGCGCGTGGCCGAGTGCGATGGCGATCGGCTGAAGGACTCAATCGACACCAGGCGAAATGTTGGCAATTGGCTGCTAAAGCGACTGCAGTTTAGCCGGTCCAGTTCGGCGAGAAACAAGGCGACGCCGCTGACTGATTGTGGCAGTCGATCGTGAAGAAGAACGATGCCGCCGCGGTGTTTGCGGATCCAGTCCATCAATGCGTTGCCGATTTCGTGCGGATCGCGCTGCTCTTCCTCGGTCGTTGCGCTCCAGCGGGCATGAACGTAGTCATACGCGCTCAGCAGTTGCGCGACATGAGCTGTCATCTTGCCGTATGGCGCGCGAAAAAGCTTGGTGCGCTGTCCGATGATCTGGCTGATCAACAGGTCGTTGCCGACGATCTCCCAGGTTTGCTCTTCGGGTGTCAGGGTCGAAAGATTGGCGTGGTTAAGTGTGTGGTTGCCGATCGCGTGACCCGACTGGTGCATGCGCAGCAGCAGCTTGCGAGCAACGCCGTCGCGGTCGCGCTTGGGATCCAACCAGAAGCCGTTGACGAAAAAAGTTGCGGTGACCTGATGTCGTTGGAGGATGCGAAGCAGCCTCGCGGTGTGTACGACGTGCGGACCATCGTCGAAGGTCAATGCGACCTTGTAAGACCCCTCGGTGCCAAACACCACGCGCTCGGCGGTTAGCGAGGGTTCAGCGAGATGCCCGATCGGCGGGGTAGAGACCGCTCGGGGCGTCGGCGCTACTTGGCTGATGTGCAGCGCGTCCGAAGAGCCGCCGCGCGCAACAGTCCAACTGACAACAAAAAGTGCCAGCGACGCCACGAAGATCGATCCGGGCACAAATCGCCCCATGAAGGCATGTTATCAATCGGCGAGCCATTCCGCGAGTTCTGACGGCAACTTGGCTACCTATTGCGGTAGCGGCGCCGCCATCGATCGGCGAACTGCCGCGAGCCACGACGCCAGGCAATCTTCGATATATAAGTGGTTACAGCCTGTTGCAGTGCTAGGGAGAGACTGCCAACAGCACCGCGGGTGGGCCTCGCACCAGCAGCAGGCGCGAAGCCCCGGCGCGCAGCGTATCGAGGCGATCGAGACCTTCGAGCACCACCAGGCCGGCGTTGTAGAAACGTTCGCTGGCCCGATCGAGCATCGCCGTGGTTGTGCCGACGCCGAGCAGTCCAGGACGTAGCTTCAATAGTTCGGTGGCGACCCGATCGCTGATCAGCGGCGGGGGAGGCGGCGTCGATGCGGTTTGCTGGGGTGACGTCTGCGCCGCCGCGACATCTCTGGGGCGCGCCTCGCGCGCATCAAAAATCACCAACACGCGGTCGGGGATCGCTCCGCGGCGCACCAGTTGCTTGAGATCGGCTTCTGTCAGCGGTGAATGGCTCAGACCGATCACGACCAGCGGCAGTTGGCGCCAATGCCACGTGCCCTTGCTTTTAAATTTCCCGCGAAGCTCGCTGATCGCCGGAGACCCCAGCGGCAGGTTGCCCATATGTTGGTGACCTTGACCGCGGAAATAGCGCCACCAATCGGCCATCGTCTGTCCAAAGGGTTTACCAAAGGTCGCGACGAGCGTGTGCATGCTATCGGCGCGATCATGATTGGTGCCGGCGCGCAGCTGCCACATGAGCTCCCAGAGCCCAGCACGCTCACCGATGCGGACCAATGCTGTGGCGACGGCCCGACGGACGCGATTGTGTTTGGCCTTGGCTAGCGCCCGCTTCAGGGCTTGTTGCGCAGCACGGTCGCCGATTCGCCCGAGCGCTTCGGCGCAGCTCGCCCGCACCCACGGATCTGAGTCGTTGAGCATGCGGTCCTGCAACAGATCGAGCGCGTCGCGGCGACCGCTCTGACCAAGCACCTGTGCGGCCGATTCTCGCACCAGCGGATCGCGATGGCTCTTGAGCAGCTGTCTCGGGTCTGGCTGACTGTTTTGGGCCGTGCTGGTGGTTGTGCCTCCCAGCGACACCAGCGCCAGCAGTGCTAACAGGTGGGACGTTTTCGGACGAACGAGATAGCTAGCGAGCATCGGTGTCTTCCGCTTCTTCTTCGATCGCCCAGCGTTCATAGGGCGGTTGACCTGCATCGCCGAGTTCGGCGACGAAACGCGAGAGCCGAAATAGCCGGTCTGGTCCGTCAGCCTCGTCGGAAAATCTAGGATAGCAGAGATACAGTTCGTCTTTGGCACGGGTCGCTGCCACATAAAACAGTCGCCGCTCTTCCTCCAGCTCGCCGGCTGTTTTTGCCGCCAACGCTTGGGGGAAGCGACCCTCGACCAACCATAGGATCCAGACCGCGCGCCATTCGAGGCCCTTGGCCTGATGGATCGTGCTCAACGTGACCTTGTCGTCGGGCGCATCGCCATCGCCCACAGCTTCGGCCTTAAGTCCCTCGGCCAGGGCAAGTTCGCTCAAGAACGTTTCCACGCCGTCGTAGCGACGGGCATAGTCGGCCAGCTGCATTAGATCTTCGATCCGGGTGTCGGCGTTCGGGAAATTCGCCTGAGCATAGTCGCGGTAGACGTGCTCGACGATCAGTTTGATCGCCTCCGACGGTGATCCGTGTTGCGTTAGCGCGACGAGAACTTGAGCCAGCCGATCGACGGGCTTGCGGCTGCGCGTGGCGAGCGACGGACTGACCTTGGGCAGGACCTCCGCGCAGAGCGCAGGTGTTTCACCGATGCGATCGAGGATTTGCTTGGCCGTGCGTTCGCCGATGCCGTGCTGTTGGCGCAGCACCCGGCGCCAGGCCAACTGGTCGACACCGTTGTGAAGGATTCGCAAATAGGCGACGACGTCTTTGATGTGCGCTTGTTCAAAAAAGCGCAACCCGGAGCGGATCGAATAGGGAATCCGTCGACGGTTGAGCTCGATCTGTAGCTCGAGGCAATGCGAATGAGCGCGATAGAGCACGCCGAGCTCGGCAAGCGGCAGCCCAAGGTCGTGGTGAAGTTCGAGGATCCGTTGGGCGACGAAAGCTGCCTGCTGGCCGCCATCGGCCAGCGGGATCAGCGCTGGCATGACCCCTGGAGGGCGCGTTGGCCGCAGTACTTTAGGGTGTTGGCGCAGGTTGACCTGAATCGACCGATTGGCGAGCTCGAGGATCTGTGGCGTTGATCGGTAATTGTATTCCAGCCGGTAGACCTGCGTCTGGGGGTGGCGAGAGGGGAATTCGATGATGTTTTGGAAATTGGCGCCGCGAAACGAATAGATGCTTTGCGCATCGTCGCCGACGACCATCAGGTTCTGATGCTTTGCCGCGCAGAGCTCGACGATTTCTCCCTGGATCTGATTGGTGTCTTGGTATTCGTCGACGAGCACGTATTCGAACCGGTCGATCAGCTCCTGGCCGGTGGGGGCGATGAGCAGCCGATGGAAATAGACTAGCAAGTCATCGTAGTCGAGCAGCCCGAGCGATCGCTTGCGCCCTTCGAAGCGCCGAATGATGCCCGCGATTTCGTCCTCGAGGTCATAAAAGCGCGGGAGTTGAGTCTGGAGGACCATCGTCAACGAACGCCGCGTATTGACGATCTGCGAGGCGATCTCGAGCAGTACCGCCGGGTTTGGATAGCGGCGCTTTTGCAGACGCTTGCCTTCGTCTGCCAGGCAGCTCGCCATCAAGTCGCGCGCGTCTTCGCGATCGATGATCGCGTAGTTTTCGCGCAGGCCGCAGTCAACGCCGTGGCGTCGTAGGGCGAGATTGGCTACGTGATGGAAGGTGCCGGCCCACAGCGAACGAAGCTCGATGTTGAGTAATTCGCCCACGCGTCGCGTCATTTCGCGTGCGGCGCGATTGGTAAAGGTACACAGTAGAATGCGCCGTGGATCGAGGCCGCGATCGATCAGGTATGCGGCGCGGTGGGTCAGCGTCTTGGTCTTTCCGCTCCCCGCACCGGCGATCACCAATGAATAGCCGGTCGGGCTGGTGACGACCTCGCGCTGCTGTGGATTCAGTGAAGCGAGATCCAGCCGCGTGGGCTGACGCTGCGGTCGCTTAAGTGTGTATCTCGTCATCCACCGCTCCCTAAGGACCGCCTACCAAACTGGGCAACGGCACAGCAGTCTACACCGGGCGGCGCCGGCACAGAAGGTCGCGAGACTTGCGGAGCGCGGTTTGCGGTACGGGTGCCGACCGCAGAGAATTAGTGGATCACGTGGAGCGGAATTTGGCGATTGGCGCAGGCCACCGCAGCGCGGGCGAAAACGCGCCAGGCGTAGGACAATTGCTCGTCGACTAGCTCCAGGTCGACAGGCTCTTCGTCCTCGTCCTCTTCCTCGTCCTCGTCGACCTCGCTGTCGACGTCGAGTTCTTCGCGGAGCTCCTCCAAAGCCTCAAGCAGGCGGTGCACACTGCCCACGGACTTGTGCTCCGCTTCCTCGTTGGGAATATCGACTGTTTCGTCGAATTCCAGCGGCAGGTAGATCGAGCAGGCGATGTCATGGGCCGCGAGCCGGTCCATGAAATCGTCGAGTTGCTCCTCGCTCAGTGGCGCGTCGAACTCGATGACATCCTCGCCCTCGGGTAGGTCATCGATGCCTTGCTCAGCCAGTTTCTTAGACAGCAGGACGATCTCTTTGGCATCGAGCACTTCATCAAGCGGTAAGAGTCTTAGCTCAGCCATGCTCTCCTCCAGCAGCGGGAGGCTTCCCCGTTAGTCGGCGGCGAATATCCCGATTTCCGGTTCGCGTCAAGAGGGTTCGTTGTATGATTTGGCCGATCGATGGTCGAGTCAATACAGCTTGAAGGGCTGGCGGCCCTAGACGACCCGACGCGGCGTGAAAAGACGCGCGCGCTGGTCGCAGCGGTGCGAGAAACAACGGCCGCGCGCGTGCGCGCCGAGCCGTGGGACACGGTATTTTTAAGTGATCTTTCCGATTTCTATGACGGCCTGATTCGCGGCCTCGCGGGCGAGCTGCCGATCACCGGCGTGTCGATCGTCGCACTCGGCGGCTACGGGAGACGAGAACTTTTCCCGTTCTCAGACATCGATTTGCTGATCTTGCATCAAGGTGCACGTGTCGAGCAGATCGACGCGCTGATCGAGCGGCTGGTCTACCCGCTTTGGGACGCCGGCGTGACGCTGGGCCACGCAGTGCGGGACATCGAAGAGACCCTCGATCTGGCTGAAACAGACTTGACGATGCAGACGGCGCTGCTCGATGCGCGCTGCATTTGGGGCGACGAAGGGCCGTTTTTCGCGTTGTCCGCAGGTGCCCAGCGCGCGTTTTTCGGGCCCCAGCAGGTCAATGCCTTCGTTGGCAAGCTTTCCGATGAGCGAAAGCGGCGCCACCGTCGTTTTGGTGAGTCGGTCTACTTGCTCGAGCCCAACGTCAAATCCAACAAGGGCGGCTTGCGCGATGTCAATATTGCGCTGTGGGCGGCAAAGGCGCGTTTTGGGGTGGAAGATTTTGCCGAGCTCGAAGCCCACGACGCCGCGACGCCGCGACAGCTCAAGGCGCTGACTGACGCCCGAGATTTTATCTGTAGATTGCGTTGCGCGATGCACGTCGCGGCGGGCCGTGCTCAAGACCAACTGCTATTCGGACTTCAGGAGGAATTAGCACCGCAGATCTTCCCCGATCAGGCGATGCCCACGCGGCGGCGCGAGCCACGTCGCGTTGCGGGGGTGCGGCAAGACGTTGAGATCGCCGTTGAGCGCCTAATGCATGCGTTCTATCGGCACGCTCGCAACGTGGTGCTGGAGAGTGCCGGATTGCTCGATCGCGTTTGCTTGTCGTCTGTTCCCGAGCAGATGCCCTCACCGCAGCGCGAGATGATCGGCGAACACTATGTCGTCAGCGAGCGCGTGCTGAGCATTGTCGATCCGCAGAAGTTCTGGGATGACCCGGTCGAGATCTTACGGGCGTTTGTTGTCGCCCGTGACAACGAACTGCGTTTTGATCGGATTACCGTCGACGCGATGGCTGAGGCGCTGGCCGATCACCCCGGTGCACAGTTACCGGCAGATGCGCAGGCCGCCGAGCTGTTTCTCGACTTGCTGACCACGCCGTCCCAAGGTGGTCTGCTGCAGCGCATGCACAACGTTGGTCTCGTGGCAGCGATCATCCCGGAGTTGGAGCCGTGCACTGGGCGCGTGCAGCACGATATCTACCACGTGTATACCGTCGACCAGCATACGATCTATGTGGTCGAGCTGCTGCGAAACCTTCGGTGCGGAAAATTCGATCCGCGACTCGAGCCGATCGCCAAGTCGGTGGCCAAGCTCGATGAGCAGACCTTGCGTCGGCTTTATCTCGCCGCTTTGCTCCACGATGTCGCCAAGCCCCTCGGTTCTGGACACGCCCGCAAAGGTGCGCGACTCGCGCGGGGCGTGGCGGCCCGGCTGGGCCTGGGGAGTGCGGCGCAAGAAGACGTTGCCTTCTTGGTGCGCGAACACTTGACGATGGCGCACACATCTCAGCGGCGTGATCTAAGTGACCCAGAAGTGGTCACCAGCTTCGCCAAGCTCGTGACCACGCCGCAACGATTGGCCGCGTTGCTGGCGCTGACGGCCGCGGATACGGCGATGACTCGCCCAGACAACTTGAACGCTTGGAAATTGTCGCTATTGGTTGAGCTCGCCGAGCGAACGGAGAGCGCATGGCAATCCGAGCCGGCGCCTGCTGAGGCCGACCTTGTGGCTGTTCGGCGGCGGCGCGTCAGCGAAGTGCTGGCTGCACGTCTGCCCGAGCGGGAGAGGCTGTTGGCGCGACTGCCCGAGCGCATGCTGCGCAGTACCGCTTCCGATCAGCAATTGGCCGAGGACCTCGCCGCAGTGGCTAGCTACGAGAGCGACGGTCAGGTGCAGATTCGGCTGCATAGCGAACAACAGAGCGATGTGGCTCAGCTGACGGTCTGTTGTGCTGACAGACCTCGCTTGCTGGCTACGATCGCCGGTGCGTTGGCTGCAGAAGGCATCGAGGTTCTCTCGGCGGAAATCTATACCTTCGCTGAGCGCGAGGGTGAGCGGCCAGACACGATTCTCGACCGATTCACCGTCGTTGCCGATCACCAGAGTAAACGCGGAATCGCTGATGTCGAGCAAACGCTTCGTGCCGCGCTCGCCGACGAGTCTGCGCTCGAGCGATTGCTTGCCCGTCGGATCGGCGGGGCGTCGCCGCTGCGGGCCAACCGCGTACTCCCCCCCGTACCGACGTCTGTGCGGTTCGACATGGAGGCATCGCGGCAATACCTGGTTATCGAAGTCAGCGCTGCGGACCGTCGTGGATTGCTGTACGACCTCACTTCGACGCTTAGCGATCTCGAGCTAGAGATTCACCGCGCGATGATCGCCACCGAATCCAATCGTGCCCACGATATCTTTTACGTGCTCGATCGGTCGACGGGGACCAAGGTGTTTGATCCTCAGCGGCTGTCGCAGATCGAGTCGAGGTTATTCGGTCTGATCGATGCCGATCGGCGAGGAGCTTAGGACATGCGGGTGTTTCGCAGAGCTGCGATGCTGCTATTTGCCGCCGTGATGCTCAGTGCCGCGTCAGTAGCGCTGGCGGGGCCCGGTGCCGACTGGGCCAAGCTGCTGCGCGATGGCCAGCGACACCTTGAGCGCGGCGATGCGAAAGCGGCAGAGGCAAAGTTTTCCGCGGCCATTGGCAGAGCGCCCCAGCGTGCTGAAGCCCATTACCAGCGCGGTGTGGCTCGTCGGCAGCTCAAGCAACTCGATGCGGCGCTGGCTGATTTTCGCCGCGCGGCAGAGTTGGATGCGAAGCTTGCCGAGGCCCGCAACAACATCGGCGCGTTGCTGCACGAAAAGGGGCAGCTTGAGTCCGCCGAGCGGCAGTTTGTCGCTGCGGTGAAGATCAAGCCCAACTACGGCGAAGCTTGGTACAACCTCGGTTTGGTGCGCTTCGATCGCCGGGACTTTGCTGCTGCGGTCAGCGCCTATCAGCGCGCAGCGGCGTTGCGACCGAAGGACCCCGATGTTTTGGTGAACTGGGCTGGTGCGCTGCACCGCCTAGGCAAGCGCCCCGAGGCGCTCGAAGTGCTTCGTCGCGCGGCAAGGATTGCTCCCAAGGATGCCTTGGTTCGCGCAAACATTGGCCAGCTGCTCGCCGACGCTGGTCAGCTGGCGGCCGCCCGTGCCGAGCTGGAAAAGGCGCTCGAACTCGACGGCGGCAACGTCAAAGTCTACCAGTTGCTCGCTCGATTTTGGGCGCGTGACGGCCGCATGGATCGCGCTCAGGCGACGCTCAAGCGCGGTCAGCGCATGTTGCCCAAGGTAGCGGCGTTGCATTGTATGGAAGGCAAAGTGCTGCGCAAGCTGGGTAAGGCGAAGCAGGCGATGGCCGCGTTCTCGCGATGTCTGGCGCTCAGTCCGCCGCATCAGCACCAGCGACCGCTGTTGCTGATGGCGATGCTCGAGGTTTCTTCCCAGCGCTGTGCGGCGGCCAAGCGTTTGCTAGAGCGCGCCAAGCTTGCCGCGGCTGTTACGCGCCGCGTGCTCGCTCCTTGCGCGAAACCCTGAGAGGGTTGGGCGCCTGGTTGCGAAATTACGGCGTTTAGTGCTAGATATTCTGCTCGATTAGCACACTTTAACCAGTGCCCGCTGCGCACACCCAAGACGATGCCAGGGGAAGAGCTGGCACGAGGAGCTGCCGTGCAACTTGTCGATCTGCTGGCAGAGGAAGGCAGCATCGATCGAGACAAGCTCGCGCAAATGGTTGAACTTGCGCGCCGTGAGGGCGGCAGCTTAGTTGACCGATTGATCGTCTGCGGCTTGCTCAATGAGCACGATGCGTTCTTCCTGCTGTCGCGGCGACTCGGCGTCGTGGCGATTCCCGACGAGCGGCTGCTACACGTTCAGCCCGAGGTTGCCTTGCTTGAACGCGTGCCGCACGGATTTGCTCGCCGGATGCTGGTCTTGCCGCTCGATCAGGTTGCCGGCGGAACGTCGGTGGCGATGGTCGATCCCTCGGACCCCGTGGCGCTCAGCGCTTTGCGCGATGAATGTGGCCTCAGTGAAATTCGGCCCTATTTGGCTCGCCGCTCGGCGCTCGCCGCCGCGATTGAGCGCGTATATGTCGCGTTCGAGCGTACACCGCCGCCGGTGGAGCTGATGGGTGCGCCCGAGCCGGGCGAGTACACCCACGTTGCGCTGATCCCAGGAAAGGTCGAATTGGACGGCGGCATGGCCCGTGAGATCGCGGCGATGGGGGGCGAGGCGATGATCAGCGCGAACGTCGACGAGGAGGAGCTCGGCGAGCGTGAAGTAACAGCGGTTCGCGCGGTGCGCCGGCCGCCGAGCAACGCTGAGTCCGATGCGATGCACATTCCAGCACGTTCGTTGCTCGATGACGCTCAGGGTCCCGACTGGGAGGTTGCCGAGCCGACAGAAGCGCAGGCGAGCCAGCGCGTGATTTCTTCGGTGGAGATCCTCTCGGAGGCAGATCAAAGCGAAGTGACCTCGGTCGATCTGCTCGCCGTGGCATCGGCGGACGACGAATCGCTGCTGGGGCGGCCGACCGTGACAATGGTCCGCTTTCCCGCGGTGGAGAGTCTGCACGTTGATGGCGACACGGCTTCGGCGATCGGGGCGCTGACCTCAATGCTCGAGGAGCGTATCGATCCGGGCAGCGCGCTTTGTCGCGAGTACGCGCGCTTGGCGCGGCGGCTAGCGCGCGGAATGGGGCTTGCCGATGACGATGTTGAGCGCACAACATTGGCCGCTTATCTGGTTGGCCTCGACGCTGTGCTCCGCCGGGAATTGTCGTTGCCGATGGTGATCGATGTCGTCAACGTCTTCGAGCAGTCGCCAACCGTCGCGGGCGGGTTGAATCCAACCCTTCGTCGCTTGGGTGCTCGCAGCTTGGAGCTGCCCGTGGACGATCTGGCTTCGCCGGCCGGGATAAGGCTAGAGATTCTGAGGCTTGTCTGCGGGTATTTGGATCTGCAAGCCGAGTCGAGCGCTCAGGGCGCCGACGGCGAGACCGTAATGCAATTGCTAGGTGCTGGGCGTTCACCCGAGCTTGTCGATGCGTTTTGTCGCATCATCGAGTCGGACGAGAGTACCGAAAAGACCACCAAGAGCCGGATTCGATCGTGAGCGAGCCGCGCCAACCTTAGGGGTGACGAAATGGACGAGTTGCAGACCGGGCTGACATTCGACGACGTGCTATTGGTGCCACAGCACAGCGATGTGCTGCCAACCCAGACCGACGTTCGCTCGGAACTGGCGCGCGGGATCGTGCTCAACGTGCCGCTGCTCTCGTCGGCGATGGACACGGTAAGCGAGGCTGCCACGGCGATCTGCATGGCGCGTGAAGGTGGGTTGGGCGTGATCCATCGCAATATGCAGCCCGATGAGCAAGCGCGCGAGGTCTTGCAGGTCAAACGCGCGGAGACGGGGATGGTCGTCGATCCCCTGACGATCTCTCCGGATGCGCCCTTGGGATCGGCGATCGAAATGATGCGCACGCACAAGTTTTCGGGGTTGCCCGTTGTCGAAGACGGTCGCGTTGTTGGCATTTTGACCAACCGCGACGTTCGCTTCGAAAAGAACCATTCGCAGCGCGTCGGCGACGTGATGACGCGCGACGTAGTGGTGGCGCCCGAAGGAGTCGATCTCGAGCAAGCCAAGGATCTGCTACACAAGAACCGCATCGAAAAGCTGCTCGTCGTCGACCGCGGTGGGCTGTTGCGCGGCTTGATCACGATCAAGGACATCGAAAAGGCTGAACGCCACCCCCATGCGGTCAAAGACGATCGCGGGAGGTTGCGCGTCGCCGCGGCGATCGGCGTGGGGGATGACCGTGAAGAACGCGTCGAGAAGCTGCTTGCCGCTGGCTGCGATGTGATCGTGATCGACACCGCCCACGGGCACTCTCAACGCGTGATCGATGCGGTCGCGGATGTACGGCGAAGTCATCCAGAGTTGGTGATCGTCGCTGGAAATGTCGCCACCGAGGAGGCCTGTCTGGCCCTCGCCAAGGCAGGAGCCGACGTGGTCAAAGTCGGCATTGGGCCGGGTTCGATTTGTACCACCCGCGTGGTCACCGGTGTCGGTGTGCCGCAGATTTCGGCGATCTTCGAGTGCGCCAAGGCCGCGGCGCGGACGGGTCTTACACTGATCGCCGACGGTGGAATCAAATACTCCGGCGACGTCGCCAAGGCGATCGCCGCTGGTGCCTCGCTGGTGATGATCGGCAGCTTGTTTGCCGGCACCGACGAAGCTCCGGGCGAAAAGGTGTTGTATCAAGGGCGCGCTTATAAGGCCTACCGCGGCATGGGCAGCTTGGGAGCGATGTCCCAAGGCAGTCGCGATCGTTACTTCCAGATGGAGGTCTCCGACTCGCGTAAGCTCGTCCCCGAGGGTATCGAAGGACGCGTTCCTTACCGCGGTCCGCTCGCCGACAGTCTGTATCAGTTGGTGGGTGGGCTGCGCGCCGCGATGGGTTACAGCGGAGCCGCAACGCTGGCCGATTTTCGTCAGCGCGCCAAGTTGATCAAGATGACCGGCGCTGGCCAACGCGAAAGTCACGTTCACGACGTGATCATCATCAAAGAAGCGCCCAACTACCGAGTCAGCTAAGCCGCGTCTCGCGGTCGACGCGCTGCGCTATTCGATCGCGCGCCGCGCCTCAACATCACGATATGACAAAAGGTGACAGCGATTGGCGCCAGATCGGCCGCGACGGCGCGATCCTGTGGTATACCGCGCATTCTTAGCACTCTCTGTGGAGGCACAAAATGACAGTGCGTGGAAACGGACTGCGAGCTGCCCTGAAGCGGGCATCGGGCGCTGGCTTGGCGGCGCTAATGATCGTCGCCCTTGGGGCGTGTAGCGAAAACACGACCGCCACCCATGACGGTGGTCTCGGGGATGGCGCAGTCAGTGATGGCTCGGTCAGCGATGCTCAGACGCAGTGTCGTCCGGCGGATCCACCAGCAAAAGGGACCTGTGCGACGGAGCCGATGGAGGCCTTTAAGGGCCAGCACAAGCTGGTGATCAGTCGCCTGCTTTTTGGCGACAAACAGCAAGGCTTCGATCTAAACAACGCCGACTGTGACGACGACGTGACTACCGGTGTCGACAACGTGCTTTGGACGATCGGCGCGGTGATCGAAGCGCAGCTTAGCGATTCGATGTCCAAGGGCGAAATCGTGATCCCGTGGGAAATCTACGGCCTCGACGACGTGACCAACGATCAATGCGTAAATCTTGGCGCGTACCTCGGCCTCTTCCCGGTCGATGCTGATGACGATGGCCGTAAGTCTGGCGGTCCACTAGGCAGCGCTGGGCCCGACTGCAACGACACCGACAAGGAGATCAGCGATCAGCAGAAGGAGATCCCTGGCAATGGCGTCGACGATGACTGCGATGGCCTCGCTGACGAAGACGAGAGCCAGACCCCGGCGGTGCCGAGCAGCGACGAGACCGACAAGGACGGCGATGGCCAGACGATCAAGGACGGCGACTGCGACGATCGGCCAACCAAAGGCGTGGCGATCAAGTTGGGCGCGACAGAAATTTGCGGCGACGGTTTGGATAACGACTGCAACGGCAAAGCCGACGACGGTTGTATGCCCTGGAGCGCAGGCGAAAGCTACCCGATCGATGTCAATTCGCTGGCTGCTGATCAGAAGACTGCCGTCGTGCGCTTTACCGGCGCAACGATTAAGGACGGCCGCCTAAAGGCAGGGCCAGCGACATTCAACGTTTCGGTGGGAATCAAGAACGCCACCTTCGACCTCAATCTCTCCTACGTCTTCCTCGATGCGCAGATCAAGGCGGTGGGCCAGTCGGTTGAACTGAAGGATGCGTTGCTCGGTGGTGTGCTCTCGGCGCGCGTGCTCGATCAGGCCCCGAACCTGATCGCCGAGCTCGGCGCCACCTACGGTAACAAAGACGATTCGCTGTTCGATGCGCTGCTTGGGCCGATCGGTCAAATCATCGGTCTGCCGAAAGACGCCAAAGGTAACCGCTTGCCGGATGTCGATGTTGATGGCGACGGGCTGGAGAAGTTTGTCGACACTGATCTCGACGGCGACACCAAGACGTTTCGCGTCGACACTTGCATCGACGGTGACGGCACGGTGGTCAAAGACAAGCTCGACACCGATGGCAAAACCGTGCTCGAGCACTGTACCCAAGCCAAAGATGCCCAGGGCAACTACCGGTTCGTCGATGGCTGGTCGATCAGCATCATCTTCGATGCGGTGCCGACGACCTTTGCCGGCACGGCCGGTACGCCGTCCAAGTAGCTCTCGCTCGGCCCCTGTTGGCGGCCGCCTCGGGTGCCGAGCCCCCAGTAGGGGTTCGCGATCTCGTTGGGCGGTCGCACTTTGAGCCCTTTGACGGTTGCCGAACATCCGCTATGCTATGGGCCAACTTTTCATTGGCGGTGGCGCAAGTGCGCGTTTCCCCCCACTCGGCTGTAGCAATGAGCCGACCCCATATTGGCGGGGCCTGGGGAAGAGAAGCGACCTGTGTGCTGCCGCATGTCGGACTGATCGACCGGATGCGCGCCGACGGTTCTGCGGGGAGAACATGAGCCAAGAAAAACACGTCTATTATTTCGGTCCTGACGGCGCGGATGGCGACAGCGGCATGCGCGAGCTATTGGGCGGCAAGGGAGCGAATCTCGCCGAGATGACCAACCTCGGAATCCCGGTGCCCCCGGGGTTCACGATCACCACCAACGTCTGCGCTCATTTTCAGAAAAACAACCAATACCCCGACATGCTGCATGGTCAGGTCGAAGAAGCGCTTGCTCGAATGGGCAAAGCGATGAACAAGAGCTTTGGATCGACGAAGAATCCGCTGCTCGTCTCTGTGCGCTCCGGTGCGCGGACCTCGATGCCGGGCATGATGGACACGGTGCTCAATCTCGGCCTCAACGATCAGACCGTTGAAGGATTGATCGCGGCGACGGGCAACCCGCGTTTTGCTTACGACAGCTATCGCCGCTTCATCGCCATGTACGGTGACGTCGTGATGGGACTCAAGGCGAGTGCAAAGGGCGAAGAGGACCCGTTCGAGAAGCTGCTCGCTGCCAAGAAGAAGGCGCGCGGCGTCAAAGACGATTCGGCGCTCGACGCCGACGCGCTACGCGAGCTGGTTGCTGAGTTCAAGAGCGCGATCAAAAAGACCCTCAGCAAAGACTTTCCCGAAGATCCGATGGAGCAGCTTTGGGGTGCGATCGGTGCAGTGTTTGCGTCGTGGGGCAACGAGCGCGCGATCGCTTACCGGCGGATGTACGACATCCCGGACGAGTGGGGCACCGCGGTCAACGTTCAGTCGATGGTTTTCGGCAATAGCGGTGAGCGCTCGGGAACCGGTGTCGCGTTTACCCGCAACCCGGCGACCGGCGAAAAGCACTTCTACGGCGAATACCTGATCAACGCTCAGGGCGAAGACGTCGTCGCCGGCGTTCGTACGCCGGAGCCGATCGCTACGCTGCAAAAGGCAATGCCGAAAGCCTACGACGAGCTTACGGGGATCTATAAGAAGCTCGAGAGTCACTATCGCGACATGCAAGATGTCGAGTTCACCATTGAGGACGGCAAACTGTGGATGTTGCAGACGCGCGTCGGCAAGCGCACGGGCGTGGCTGCGATCCGCATCGCGGTTGAGATGGAGGGCGAGGGACTGATCGACAAGAAAGAGGCGATCATGCGGGCCGATCCGGAGCAGCTTAATCAGCTGTTAGCTCCGGTGTTTGATTCAGCCGACAAAGATGCCGCCGTCAAAAACGGTCGTCATTTGGCGACCGGTCTGCCGGCCGGGCCGGGTGCTGCCTGCGGTCGTGTCGTGTTTTCCGCGCCGGACGCCGTAGAGTGGAAAGCGCGTGGCGAGCGCGTGATCTTGGTGCGCAACGAGACTAGCCCCGAGGACATCAAGGGCATGCGCGCCGCGGAGGGTATCCTGACCGCCCAGGGCGGGATGACCTCTCACGCTGCGTTGGTCGCGCGGCAAATGGGCACGGTCTGCGTCGCTGGCTGCACGGCCCTCGATATCGACTACGGCAAAGGCCAACTGACTGTCGGCAAACACACGATCAAAGAGGGTGACTGGATTTCGATCGACGGGACCACTGGCGAGGTGCTCGCCGGCGAGATCAAGACCTTCCCCTCCGAGGTGATTCAGGTTCTGATCAGCAAGTCGCTCGATCCAGCCAAGTCGTCGACCTATGGCCTGTTCGCGAAAATGCTCGATTGGGCCGACGAGGTGCGTCGCCTACGCGTGCGAACCAACGCCGACCAGCCCGACCAATGCGAGCAGGCGATCGCTTTTGGCGCCGAGGGCATTGGCCTTTGTCGAACAGAACACATGTTCTTCGGCGGTGACCGCATTGAGGCGGTGCGCCAGATGATCCTCTCCGACGACGAGGCTGGGCGCCGCACCGCATTGGCCAAGCTCGAGCCGATGCAGCGCAAGGACTTCGAGGGCATCTTTACGGTGATGGCTGGCAAGCCGGTGACGATTCGCCTGCTCGACCCACCGCTCCATGAGTTCTTGCCCCATGACGAAGAGGAGATCGCCACGGTGGCCAAGGTACTCGGCGTTTCCTCTGACGAGTTGAAGCGGCGAAACGCGGCGCTCAAGGAGCAGAACCCGATGCTGGGGCATCGAGGTTGCCGTCTGGGGATGACCTATCCCGAGGTCTACGAGATGCAGGTGCGGGCGATCATCGAGGCCGCCTGCGCCGTGGCCAGCCGCGGTGTGAAGGTTTACCCGGAGATCATGATTCCGCTGACCAACCACTCCAAGGAAATGGCTGCGATGCGCGCACTTGCTGTGCGCGTTGCCGACGCGGCGATCGCTGCGGCTGGCACGAAGCTCGACTATTTGGTCGGCACGATGATCGAGCTGCCGCGTGCCTGTTTGGTCGCCGATCAGATCGCGAAGAACGCGCAGTTCTTCTCGTTTGGCACCAACGATCTGACGCAGACCACCTTCGGTATCTCGCGCGACGACTGCAACCATTTCATGCCGCACTACCTCGCCCAAGAGATCTACACGGTCGATCCGTTCGTTTCGATCGATCAGGAGGGGATGGGCCAATTGCTGGAAATGGCTCGCGATAAGGGCAAAAAGACCCGTTCCGACCTCAAGATCGGCATCTGTGGCGAACACGGCGGTGAGCCGCGGTCGGTGGAGTTCTGTCATCGGCTGGGCTTTGATTACGTCAGCTGCTCACCTTATCGCATTCCGATCGCCCGCTTGGCGGCTGCCCAGGCGGTTCTAAGAGGTGCCTAGGGGCCCGGTCAAAACCGAGCGATCAGCGTGTCTTGCGTGTCGGTGAGCGGTCGGGTAGTGTTAACCGCCCGTTGACGGTGGCCAAGACAATCGCTCGATGCTGACCTCGAAATTAGCCAGAATCTCCTTCACCTATCTTCTGCTGTTGTCCGCCTGCGCGACGGACAATCCCGGGATTGCTCCCGACCGCGACAGCTTTTACTTTCCGACGGGGCTGGCACTCGATCCGGCTCGCCCCGTGCTCTATTTGACCAATAGCAACGCGGACCTGCGTTACAACGGCGGCATGATCAGCGCCCTCGACCTGCGTGCGCTGCCGTTCAATATCTCTCAGATGCTCAATGGCGGGGCAGGGGCGCTCGAGTGCGCGCCCGAGCCGACGGACCCCTCGGTGCTCGAGTGCCCCGAGGGCCAGTTCATCATCGAAGGGGCCACGCTGCGCGTCGGCGATTTTCCCGCTGAGCTGCGTGTCGACGCGACCGGCAAGCGATTGTTTGCGCCGATCCGCGGCGAGAACCACCTGCTGTGGGCGGAGATCGTCGATCTGGCCAACGGTAGCCTCGACCTGCGCTGTAGTTCGGATCCCGATTCTGGTTGTGGATCATCCGGCGACGCAGACTGCGCGGTGTTCGACTGCGACGGTAGCCACCAAGTGGACTACTCGCAACGACTGCAGACGTCACTGCCCAGCGAACCATTTGGCATCGAGCTCAACGCACTCACCGCGGTGCATGTCGACGCAGAAGGTCGCCGCCAGACCTGTCGCGACGGTAATTCCCAGGTCTCATGCGTCTGTTCGCCGACGGAACCGCGCTGCGATCGATTTGCTATCGTGCCGCGCAGCTGCTGTATCGAAAGCCCGGGCGTCGATCACCTTTATCTCGCGCACTTGGTCAACGGACAGGTCTCACTGTTCGTGCTCAGCGACTCGGATGTTGAGCTGGCGGACATCAGCGGCTCATTCTTCGGGGCTAATCGCGGGGCGGTCGGTTTGGCTGCACGGGTACCCGGCGACGCGGGTTCGCCGGTATACGTGGGCAGCAAGCGCGCAGCGAGTATTGGCGCATTCGTCGTGCAGGACCATCAGCGGATCATCGCGACTTCGGGCGTGACCATCGACGCCCTCAGTCCGGGCGATGACGTGCGCGGCATTGCCGTTAGTGCGGGCGGACAGCGGCTATATGCGCTGGATCGGATTCCACCGGCGTTGGTCGCCATCGACTTGGACGGTACCGAAGGCCGAGCAGCGGGC
This sequence comes from Deltaproteobacteria bacterium, assembly GCA_020633415.1. Lineage (GTDB taxonomy): Bacteria > Myxococcota_A > Polyangia > JACKDQ01. The sequence goes on along the minus strand of JACKDQ010000009.1, from coordinate 107,220 downwards.
GAGACGATCTGGGTCACCGAAGTTTGCGATGAGCCGTCATTGTTAAGCCTTGCGCCTGATCCGCGTCAGCCGGGTGCGGGGCCCGATCGTTTGGCCTATGTCGTGTGCTTTCGCGACGACCAGATCTACGTTCTGGATACGGTGACCGGCGCGTTGATCGACCGCATCAGCACCGGCGCGGGTCCAAACGCGCTGGTGTTTGAACGGTCAAGTGGGGCCGCATGCGATGCGAGCAATCCTTGCGCGAGCGCACGCGAGCAATGCCGGTCTTCGCGCTGCCACGCCCCGGCGCGTGCCTACGTGGCGAACTTTGCTGACAATACCGTGGGCGTGATCGACCTCGATCCACAGAGCGGGTGGTTTGGCCGGATGGTGATGCGCATCGGCGTAACGTCCCAGCTTGCACAGGGCAGCCAGTGAGCCGACAAAAAGAGAATAAGCTAGCTATCTGTGCCCAGCGCAGCGCCATCGTCGCCTGCGCGCTGGCAGCGTTCGCTGTGTCGGCGGGTTGCAGTGAAGAACAGGTGATCACGACAACGCGCAATCTCGCGCGTCCGGGGCCGATCGGACTGGCTTGTGTCGGGAGACAGCGCAGCGACAGTGCAACCGGCGGTTTTGCCACCAATGTATGCACCCAAGACGCCAACACCGCGACCAGTGGCGCTGACGGCGGCGTCGCCGACGGCGGCAGCGTTGACGGCGGAAGTGGCGCGCCGGTCGAGTTCAGGCTCTATGGCTTCGTTGCCAACACTGCCCGAGGTGATGTCGCATTGTTCGATGCGACGAAGAACGGTGATGCCCTGATCGATCTCGACCCCGGCAGCCCGGGCTTTGATTACGTTCCAGTGGGCAACCTGCCCACCGATCTCAAGACAAGTGCGGATGGTTGCCGCGCGGTGACCGCAAACCACGGATCCTGTGACTTGTCGCTGATCGATCTGCCACAGGTCGTTGATCTCGCCGCGCGCCGTTCGGTCGGTCCGACTGCGGCCGCGGTTGGTCGCCTGATCCCGCGAACCGCAGCGGGCCCGCTCGCGGCGCGTCCTCAGGAAGTCGTCTTTGTCCCATCGAGCGTCCCCGCGGGCAGCGGGCAATGCAGCACGACCACCGCCTACCACGCCTATGTAACGTTTCCCGCCTGCCAGCTGGTGGCCGAGATCGACTTGCGCAGCGGATTGGTCGTACGGGCGGTGCAATTCGTCGACGGCAAGCCTGTTCTGACCAACCAACCGAGCTGCCGCGCGGAGTGTCAGCCACGAGCTGCGACGGGCGGTAGCGATGCGGGCACGAGCGACGGAAGTTCGCCAGACGGTGCCCTCGCGGCAGATGCAGGCGTTGTGGCCGATGCGGGGACAAGTGACGCCGCCTCAAATGATGCGGGCGCGAGCACGGCGACAGTCAGTGCGACGGGCGTTTTGCCGTATGCGTTGGCGATCGACGGCGATGCCGGTCGACTCTACGTCTCATCCTTGGGGGCGGGTTTTATTTCGGCGATCGACATCGACGCCGGCGGGGCGTTTTCTGCCGTGCGACGGATCGACCTCGAAGGCGACGCGCGCACAACGCGGTTGCGACTCAGTCCTCAGACTCAGGCGATGGGCCGTTTTGTCTATGCGATCGCGCGTGATCGAACCGTGCGCGTGATTTCCACGCTGAGCGAGCGTGAATGCGAAACCAACGCCGATGCGGCCAAGCTGGCCGACCCGGTCGCCCTCGACAAGGCGCGTTGTTTCGCCGCTAGCGGTGCCGACGCGCCGGTGCGCCAGCTCGGACGCACTTCTCCGGGGCTGGTCTTTCCGGGTCGGGTGCCGGCGGATGTCGCGTTTGTCAGCCCACCATCGGGGACGAGATTGGATGCCGGCGTCGAAGCTGGCCCGCAGGCCTCACCGATGTCGGGGATCTTTGCGCTCGTCGCCACGACCGACGGTACCGTCTTTGTGGTCGATGTCGAGGATACCAACCAGATCCAGGCGGGCACCCAGTCGCTTTCTCCGAGCGCGCTGCCACACCGCGTGCGAAATGCTGCTCAGGGCACCGAGCTCGCCGATACCGACGCTTCGGTAGGGTTGATCAGCGGCGCGGGGTCAGGTGGGGTACCCGTGGTTGTCAATCGTGTTGGCGAACAGACGCTCGGCGGTGGCGGCATTGAACTCAAATCGCTGGGGCAGTCCGCAACGACCCAGCTGTCCTTGGTCTACGAGCCGAGGTTACTCGACCGCACTGGCGGGTTGTTGCGCGTCTCCGAAGACCGTACTCAGCTAGAGCTGTTCGATCCCGGGGCAGATTTTTGCTCGGCTGGTGTTTTTGGCCACGAGCTCGACGCCAACCAACGCCCGCTGCGTTTTGGTGACGTGCTGCTGCTCGTTGGCTGCGAGAACGACGAACAATGCGGTACGGGGCGGGTTTGCCGCAAGCCTGTCGCTCAGAGCAGCAGCTTCGGACTCTGTCTCGATGCTGATCGAGAGGATGCGTTGTTTCGCCAGTGCGCCGACTTCCTGCGCCAACCGCGCGAGTTCTTGGTGCGCGAAGCCTGGCGTGATCGCCTCGTTCTCGACGCCCTGCCGATCGAACCCCAGCGCGTGATCGTGCAGCCGAACCCCACGAGCAGCTGCAAATCCAACAGCGACTGCAGCGATGGGTTCTTTTGCGCGCTCGCCGATCGCCAAATCTCGGCCAGCGCTGAGCGGTCGGTCAAGGCGGGAAGCTGCTTTCGGCCGGGCTGCCTTGAGCAGGCAGATTGCCAAGACGGAGACTGCGTCGCCGCATTGCGAGATGGCCGCCGTCAGTGCGCGCCGGTTCGCTTGCCGCTGGAAGTTGGTGGATCGTGCAACGTCGATGCTGATTGTCGACCAGCAGCGACCGGTGGCAGTTGTGAGGTCGACCGCGATTGCGACGCGCGCGCCGAGTGTCGACGCCTGGTCTCCAGCGGTGGCCGTCAGTGTGTGACGCGCAATTTGGTTTGCGCGAAAGCGCCCGGCCTCTCAGGCCGCTGCGTGCGCCCGAGTCCGTGTTTTGCTGAGCTGGTGCGCTACCAAGTCTTCGCCGGGCGTAGCTTCGTGCTCAACGCGGCTGATCGGCGAATCCCCGACGAGCAAAGCGGCCGCTGCAAAGACGATCCTGCGCAGGACCCGCTGACCAACAACCGCGTGCCACTCGGTCTGCCGGTGTATCCGGTGATCTCCGGTCCACAGTGCACCGCGACGCCGACACCGAGCGTCTGCGTCGACCGTATCGCGCAGGGCTACGGCGGGTTCGTTCGCAAGGACGGCGATTCCGGCGATGAGCTCGATCCGCCTCAGACGGGCCCATCGACGCTGATCCGATTCGCAAACACCGAGGTGAGTTTTGCCCTGGGCATCAGCCATTTGGCCCGCCCCTTGGTAACCGCCGCTGGTGCCGACGCGGGTGCGGGTGCGCTGCAGACGCCGCCGATGCCCGAGCGCGGCTTGACGATTCGACTCGACCTTAACAACGGCTATCGTGAGCTGGTCGTCGGTGACGCGTCGCGGCTGATCTCATTGGCGGACCGACTGTATCGCGGGCCAGACGGCAAGGTGTATGTTGTCGACATCGGCGATACCCGAGGGACCTCGGCGACGCGCGGTCAGGTGTTGCGCTTCGATCAAGCGACGCTCTCGTTCGAGTCGTTCTTGGTGCGCTGAACGCGCGCAAACGGCAGAATTTGCCGATCGCACCGCGAAAATCGTAGAATCGCAGCTGGTCGTCTTTCTGGTCGCAGTTATTTGGGCGAGGGCCAATGTTGCACGACGAAGAACGATTGAAGGAGCGCATCACTTTTTCGCTCGATAGCCGCCACGTGTTTCTGCTCTTTGTTGGGGCCGCGGCGGTTGTTGCATTGGTGTTCGCTCTCGGAGTCGTCGTCGGCAAGCGAGCGGCACCGCCGGTGGGCGCTGAAGTCCCCGATGATCCGCTGGCGCTGCTCGACAAGGTCAACAGTCAGGCTGTCGCTGACGAGGCCCAGCTTAGCTATCCCGAAGTGCTCGCCGGCGAGAAGACGCGCGCGAAGCAGCCAAGCGAAAAGGGCAAGCAATCGGCGTCCGATCGCGCATCGGCCGCAGCCGCGGTTGACGGGGATGACGGAGCGGCGGGGCGGACTCAGGCCGCTGCTAAGCCCGCGGTGCGTCCACCACAGCCGCCGGCACCCATCCAGCCGTTGGTTGCAGCAGCAGCGCCAGCCAAGCCGCAAAACAAGCCATCTGTCGCCGCACCAGCCAAAGCGGCCGCCGCGCCGCCTGCACCGCCGACGCCTGGTGGACAGACCTTCTCGTTGCAGCTCAGTTCTTTTCAGGACCGCAAAGAGGCTGAGGAGTTCATCAAGAAGCTGGCCAAGAGCGGGCTACGGCCTCGACTGCTGGTCGCCAAGATCGCGGATCGCGGCACGTGGTATCGCGTGCGCGTCGGCCAATACGGGAGCTGGGATGAGGCCCTGGACGCGAAGGCCAAGTTTGAAAAGTCCCAGAACCTCATTGCCTACGTCGCGCGCGACTGATCGCTGCGTCCCACGCTTTACAATCCAGGCTAAGCGATGCTTTGATGCCGGCTCATGGCGTCACGAGGGGCAGATACGCCGCTGATGCGGCAGTACCTAGAGATCAAAGCGCAACAGCCCGACGCGATCTTGTTTTTTCGCCTCGGTGACTTTTACGAGATGTTCTTCGAGGACGCGGTGGTTGCCTCGGAGGCGCTCGATTTGACGCTGACCACGCGTGACAAGAGCGCCGAAAATCCTGTGCCGATGTGCGGTGTTCCTCATCACGCAGCGCGCGGCTATCTGCGGCGATTGCTCGAGGCAGGCCATAAGGTCGCGATCTGTGAGCAGGTCGAAGATCCGAAAGAGGCCAAAGGGATCGTCAAGCGCGCGGTGACCCAAGTGGTTAGTCCGGGTGTGGTCTTCGACCAAGAGCAGCTCGATGCGCGCGAAAACAATTATCTAGTAGCGATCATCGCGCATCGCGAGCGCGCGAATTCCTTCGCTTATGGGTATGCGGCGATCGATGTTTCGACATTTGAGCTGGTCGTCGGCCAATGCAAGAACAGCGCGCATCTGATCGACGAGTTGGTGCGCCTGAGCCCAAAGGAATTGATCTTTCCAGCCAAGTCGGCAGCAGGGGCGATGGCGGCCGTTCAGGCGGCGATCTCCGGACGTTGGCAGGAAGTCCCGCAAGCGGTGCCCACAGCGGAGCAGGCAGCTGAATTGCTCGGACAAGTGCTCGCTGTCGAGAAGATCGCTGATGGTCTGGGAATGCGCGCCGCCTGTGTCGCTTTGCGCTACGTCGACGCGACCCAACCGGGCGTTGAGCTCGGTCGCTGTCGCTTGCGTAGCTTCGAGTCAGCGCAAGTCGTTAAGCTCGATGAGGCGACCGTTCGCAACTTGGAGTTGTTTCGTTCGATCAAAGACGGTGGCCGGCAGGGGTCGCTGGTTGCGGTGATCGACCGTACCAAAACGCCGATGGGCGCTCGCGAATTGCGTCACGCATTGGGAGCGCCATTGTGCGACGTTGCGGCGATTCGTCGCCGCCAAGACGCCGTTGAGTTCTTGGTTGATCGACAAGAACTGCGGACCCAACTGCGGGAAATCCTCGCGCAGGTTGATGACGTCGAGCGGCTGACGGCGCGCGTTGCTGCCAACCTCGCAAGCCCGCGTGAGGTTGTGCGTCTCGGTCAGTCGCTCAGGCGGGCCGTCGAGTTAGCGATTGCTCTTGAGCGTGCGCAACGCGAGGCTGGCTTGGAGGCTGAGCTGGCGCAGGCGTTGGCGCTAAATTCAGCTGTCGCCCGGCAGGTTTCTGAGGCGATCTTCGCTTGTCTGACCGACGACCCCAGTGGTGATGACCCGATTCGACCGGGTTTCAACGCTGAGTACGATCGACTGACCGGTTTGAGTCGTGGCGGCAAAGAGGCGATTCTGGCGATCGAGGCGCGAGAGCGGGAACGGAGTGGCATCGGCTCGCTGAAGGTCAGATACAACAAGGTCTTCGGCTATTTTATCGAAGTCACCAAGTCGAACCTGGCCAACGTGCCCGCGGACTACCAGCGCAAGCAGACGCTAACCAACGCCGAGCGTTTTGTTACGGCTGAATTGGCTGAGCATGAAGCGACGGTGCTCACCGCTGAGGACAAGCGGGCCGCGTTGGCACAACAGCTATTCGCCGAACTGCGACTGGGCGTTCGGCGCAATGTCTGGGGACTCGTGGGACTCGCCGAGCGAATCGCGCAGATCGATATGCTGGCGGCGTTTGCCGAGCTTGCTGTCCGCAACCACTACACCCGGCCAATTGTCGACGATTCGCGTCAGATCGAGATCGAACAGGGGCGTCATCCTGTCGTTGAGGCGAGTTTGCCGGTGGGTGAATTCGTGCCGAACGACGTGATGCTAGCACCGCAACAGCGACTGCTGGTGATCACTGGGCCGAATATGGCGGGCAAGTCCACAGTAATGCGCCAAGTCGCGCTAATCACGATTCTGGCCCACGCCGGTTGTTTCGTGCCCGCCAGTCGCTGTCGCATTGGCCTGGTCGACCGCGTCTTCACGCGCGTTGGCGCTTCCGACAATCTCGCGCGCGGTGAAAGTACCTTTATGGTGGAAATGCGTGAAACGGCTACGATCGTTTCCGAGGCGACCGAGCGTAGCTTGGTGATACTCGACGAGATCGGCCGCGGGACAGCGACCTACGATGGCATCAGCATCGCCTGGGCAGTCGCCGAGCACCTGCATGATCGCGTCGAAGCGCGGACAATGTTCGCGACGCACTACCACGAGCTCTGCGCCCTCGAGCAGGAAAAAGAGGCCGTCAAGAACTTCAATGTGGCGATCGATCACTGGCGCGGCAAGATCGTCTTCTTGCGCAAGCTTGCGGCCGGCGGGGCCAATCGGTCATTCGGCATCGACGTTGCGCGGCTGGCCGGTCTGGACGCGGCGGTCGTCGGTCGAGCGCGCCGTATTCTTGGCGCGCTGGAGCAGGGTGACGAGGTGGAAGGGCTGCCGTTTTCGCGCCAGATGCGACATAGCCAGCTCGGTCTATTCGATGCGCCGTCGGTCGATCCCGCCGATCTCGATCATCGCGGCGACGCCTTGCAGCAAGAGCTCCTCGCCACGGATGTCGAGAACCTTACGCCGCTCCAAGCGCTCAACCGCTTGGCTGAACTGGTTGCCTTGGCAAAGCGTTGATCGCAACGTGCCAGCCTGAGGCATTTTTTTGACAGCGACGCGGTTAGTAGGTAACGGTTGTACTCATGCGGATGCTGTTGCTCATCACCGCGTTGCCTCTTTGCTGGGGAGCGAGCCCGGCTGCGGCGACGCCGCGCGGCAAAAAAGCTGCTGCAGCTCAGGCAAAGCACGCCGGCAACAGAGCGAGTAAAGGGCACCGCATCGATCGCTACCCAGCGGTAAATTTAGTTCATATCAAGACGAAAGAGCGCTTCGCTTTCCGCCTGTACGATAAGCGTGGTCGCGCCAACCGACCCGTGCTGCGCCGCCTGCGGCATTTCATGCGCTGTCGGCGAACGGGGCGTTCGCGACCGATCGCCTGGCGGCTGGCGCGCACCCTTTACAGCGTTGGCCGCAAGTACGCGGGGCGCACCGTTTACGTTTACAGTGGCGTACGTCATCGGCGCGTCGCTCGCTTGCGCGGCAGCCGCCACATTGTGGGACATGCCGTCGACATTCATGTCGCTGGCGTGAGCAATCGCGCGCTTCGTGATTACCTGCGCCGCAGCTATCGCGCGATCGGCGTGGGCTACTATCCGAATTCTTATTTCGTGCACCTCGATGTGCGCGATCGCTCGGCCTTTTGGGTCGATCTCTCCGGCCCCGGACGACCCTCGCGCTACGTCAGCGCCTTGGCCTACTTGACACGTGAGCGAGCACATCGCCGCTCTCCCGCCGGTGAGGTCAAGCTGCAGCCCGTTGGGCCAGCGCCGACACAGACCGTTGCCCTGAGCAAAGTCGTAGCGCCGCCGCCGATCGCCGTGACGCCTCAGCACGAGTCAGCGGCAGCCACTACCACGGTTGTTCCAGCGCCAGATCTTGCAGAACCAGTCGTCGCAGCGCCTCAGCTAACCAAGGCACCGCTGGTGCCGCCCAGCCCGCTGGGAACTGTCGACCGTGTGCGTCCTGCTGGTGGTGGATGGCATCCGCCGGCGGCCCAATAGCCGGGAACTTCGCTGGCTAACTCCCGTCAACTTCGATTGAATTGCCACGGCCTAGCGACGTCTAAGCGCTAGGCGACGTTGCCGGCAATCTTAGAAAGTGGTAGTGTCTGTGCGGTTTTATGCACGGAGCCCTATGGGCTGCTTGGAGGATCGAACGATGAGTGCGCGCGCAATCCTTCCGGTTCTGATCTTTGCGCTGACCCTGACGGCCAGTGACAGCGATGCCCGTCGCCGCCGCAAGGTGCGGAGCAAACCTGCGCCGCAGAAAACGTCGGCAGGTATCGATCGGCTGCTTGGCAAGTACAAGTGGGGCATGACGCCTGAACAAGTGATCGGCGTCGTTGCCAAACAGATCGAGGCCAAATACAAGAAGCCGCTCAAAGACGCGAGCAAGGATGAGCTCAAGTACGACACCCTCCGCCGCGAGATGATGGAGAAGATCGCGGAGTTCAAGAAGACCCGTGTTCGATTCGACGGACAGAAGCTCGGTTGGGACGTGTCGCTGATCGACAAGCAATTTGCCCACAAGAACAATGAGTCGATGCTCGTACGTTGGCGGCAACACGATCGTCGCTTCTTCTTCTTCCACCACAATCGGCTCTATAAGCTGTTCATCGCCTTCAACGCCGACCGATTTGCCGGCAAGAATTTCGATGATTTTGCTCAGGCGATGCAGGGTCGTTTTGGTCCGGCGGAAAAGAAGACGCGCACGACGATCACCGGCCGCAAGGAGATGGCGTTCTTGCAGTGGCCGCCCGCAGGACCGACGCAACTGCGAGCGATCGACCTCACCGGCTTGTACGGCAACTTCTGTCTGGTGTTGTTCGAGCGCGCAACGCATGCCCGCGTTGCCGAAGGTCGCGAGCTGAATAGCCCACGCCACAAGCGGGGCGACGGTTTGATCGACGCGGTCACAGCTAAAGGGACGGACAGCAGCGCGCGAACGGGTAACGAGGACATCGTCGACCAGATCACTGGACGAGGCGTCAAGCGCCCCGGCGGAGGCGATCCGATTCCTGCGGCGCCAGCGCCATCGACAACCGCGGGATCGACCGGTAGCAGCCAGCGCAACGAAGGGCAGCCGAGCGCGCCGCGCAAGCGTCAGAAGATCGATCCGAAGGATCCGCTTAAAGGGTTAGATCTCTAGTGTCCTGCCTGGCCGGTCCGCTCCGAGGATGGCGCGTCGGCCGAAGCTTGGTGATCGCCGTGGCTGCGGTCGGGGAATGTTCCGGGTTTGAAGTAGATCTTAACTGTCCGCTTCCCCGGCTGTACCGGTCCGCCCGTCTCATAGTCGATCTCCGCTGATTGCAGGCCCGCTGGCCGCTTGATCGGTAACGGCCCGTGCTGGCCGCTGCCGACGGCAGCTCGCATGTAGTTAGCCCAAAACGGGATCGCTGTGGTGTAACTTGCCTCTTTGGTGCCCAGCGGGCGGCTATAGCTGTCATCGCCGATCCACGCCGTGGCGACCCATTGCCCGGTGAAGCCGACAAACCAGGTATCCATCGTGTCGCTACTCGTGCCGCCCTTGCCACCCGTCGGCACGGGGACGATACGACAGCGCGCCGCAATGCCGTAGGTGACGCTGTCGCGCAGCAGCTTGGTCATCAGAAAGGCGGTCTTCTCGTCGATAACTTGGCGGTCGCGTCGCGTCGCAGTCGCCCAGCTGCGCTCCAGGCGGTCGCTGGCGCTCAGTAATGGATCTTCGACCGCCGTGTGATCGACGATCAGGCGCCCGTCGCGATCGTGGATCTGCCGCAGGTAGATCGGATCGCGTTGCGAGCCGCCGCGGACGAAGGTCGCGAACGAACGCGTCAGCTCGTCGGTGCGCGTGCAGCTAGCGCCGAGGGCCAACGCTTTGTCGGCGTGGATTGGTGTGGTGAAGCCTAGGCGACGAGCCCAGTCCGCTACTTGCTTGGGCCCGAGGTCGACCACGAGACGCACCGCTGGTAGATTCAGCGAGCGGACCAATGACATGTGAAAGGTCACTTTGCCGTCGATCGTGCCGTGAACGTTTTGCGGGTTCCAGGCTTCGCCGGGCTCGGGGGTATAGGGCTTGTCTTTGAGGATTGAGCCCATCGAATACTTGTCTCCATCGAGGGCCAGCGAATAGAACACAGGCTTGTATGCGCTTCCTGGCTGACGACAGGCCTGAGTGGTGCGGTCGAAGCTGCTACGGTCGTAGTCGAGACCACCGACCATCGCCATTACGTAACCGCTCTGATGGTCGTAGTGATAGAGCGCGCCTTCAACCCGTGGTAGCTGAAATAGTTCGACCTCCGTGCGCCGCTGTTGTGCTGCCCCCCAACCCACGGGTCGGCGCCAGTAGACCGGCGAGCGGACCCAAACCAAGTCACCCGGCTTGAGTACGGTCGCGACGTTTTCGACCTCTTCACGTTGGTTGTCGCTGTTGGTGCGCGAATAGGGGTAGGCCCAGCGCATGTTCTTACGGGGAATCTCGACCAGCCGGTCGCCGATATGCGCTGTGGCGCGCGTAGCGTTGACTGTGTCGACCAGCGCGAGGTATGGGCGCCGCGGCTGCAGCTGGCTTGTGTTGTAGAGTTGTTCCAGGCGCTGACGCACGGCGCTGCGCGCGTCGGCCGTGTGGATCCGCTCTACGGGGCCACGAAAGCCCTGGCGCTGATCGAGTGCACTGGTCGATTCGAGCACTTGGAGTCTAGCCAGGGCGGTCAGCGCCAGGTCGGCGGTGACGCTGATCCGCCAGCCCGCCTGATAGAGCTGCTTTTCACCGACGCGCGCGACCAGCGCGTTGCGCACGTGTTGCACGAAGTAGGGGGCGTAGCGCGGCTCGTTACGCGAGCGCCGAACGGGCACGATCCGGAGTGGTTCAGCCAGCGCTCGCTGATAGCTGGCCGGATCCAAGTAACCGGCGAGGCGTAGCTGCTTCAGCACTTGGTTGCGCCGCCAAAGTGCGCGTTTGGCTGACCGGCGGGGTGAGTAGCGTGAGGGCGCGCGAGCGAGTCCAGCGAGCATCGCGGCTTCGGCCGGGCTGAGCTGATCGAGCGACTTGGCAAAGTAGCTTTTTGCTGCCGCCTTTATCCCATGAGAACGAGAGCCTAGGAATATTTGGTTAAGGTAATACTCGAGGATCTTGTTCTTGCTAAATCGGGTTTCCAAGCGACGGGCGAGCACGATTTCGCGCAGTTTGCGCCGGATCGTGCGCTCGGATCCGACGAACGTTTTGGCGACTTGCTGGGTGATCGTGCTGCCACCTTGCCGCACGTTTCCGGCGCGCAAATTGACCAGTGCCGCCCGGATGATCCCCCGCAGGTCCACGCCGCGGTGTTGGTAGAAACTGCGATCTTCGGCCGCCACGAAGGCACGGACGACCAACGGAGGGATGTCCGCAAACGCGACCAGGTCGCGCTCCTGGGCGGCTAGCCGCAGAAGTAGCGTGCCTTCGGCGTCGATAATCCGGGTCGGCAGCGCGATGCGCGTCTGGAAGGTATCGAGGTTTGGCACGGGCGGAGACTTTGCGGCAAGGGCCAGGTAGGTCACCGGTGGGGTGACTACGGTTGCCGCAAGTACCAGGCAAAACCCAAACAGGTAAAACTTGAGCAGCCAATACAGAAAACTACCTTGGCGGGCATTGGCTACGACAACGCGACGACGCATGGTCAGGCGATTTTAGGGGAGCTGGTAGCGCTTGGCGAGGACCAAACCGCATCCTCGCCAGAGATCGGCCACTTAGATCGGGGCGAAGAGCTTCTGGCGCGAGGTCTGCTTCTGCAGGTTATCCTGTAGCGACTTCAGATCACGAGCAAGCTCTCCGGATAGCCTGCTCATTTCGGCGAAGCCCATCAGGTATTGGCGGTAGCGCAAATACCCCGGGCGGCCGGCAACGACTTGGCGCCAATCCTCGTTGGGCATAATCGGTACCACGATCTGGTTGATCTGTTTGTGCTTGCCCGGGCGGATCGACCAGGCGCGGCTCTCGCCGACGCGAACTTGGAACCCGGACACTTCGGCGCCGCGACAGGTCGACTTCTTGTCCTTGCACTGGGGTAAGCCGACCTCGACCAGTTGTCCGATATAGTAGCCTACTTCATCGGAGGCGAAGACGATGCCGTATTTGCGCTCGATCGTCTTATCGGCTTGGAACTTCAAGATCGCGTCTTTGGCGCGCTTGGTCTCCGCGACGAAATTTCGCGTGGCCGCATGGAGTTTGATCGTGTTGTTGTAGTACGCGAACAGTTTCTGGATCACGATATCTTCCATGCGCGCGTAGTTCGTGCGGAAGATCCGATCCTGCTTGGTTTCCGTTTCTTTGTCGTCGGTAAGCCGCAGCAGCTCTTCGAGCTCGCCGACCAACGTCTCGTCCAAGTTCATCTTCTTGCCGCGGGCACGCATTCCCGCTTGGGCGAGTGCGTTTGCGATCTTCTTGTTGACCTCGATCAGCGGCTTGAGGTCGCTTTGGATCGTTTTGGCGTCGTCGATGGTCTTATTAAAGACCAGACGTGCGTTGTAAACGCGGCCGCAGGCCCAGCCCACGACGAGTGGGATCAGCGCCACGCCGATAAAGATACCGACCCATTTGCCAGGGCCTTTCTTTTCGGCGGGGATTTCGAGTTGCGGCCCGGCGTCAACAAATGGATATGCAGGCGCGTATCCGGCGGCAGCGGCTGGCGCGGGTTGTGCGGCGAACGGGTCGCGTCTGACGTCGACCTGCGGTTGTGGAGCGGCCGCCGGCTGGGGTGCCATGGGTTGGGGCGCTGCTGCACCAGGTGGCGGCACTGCGCCAGGTGGCGCGGCCACGGGCTGCTGTGCTGGCTGCGACAGCCCCAGGCGAGCCTTGAGATCGGTCAAATCACGACTAGGTCTCTTTGGTCTCTCGTCCAACTTTACGCCTCCATTGCGCCGGCCCAAGGGCCGGCGGCAGTCTATGTAGACCTTTTCCTTGGTGTCAAGCTACGTTGCATTAGCTGGCGATATCGCTTTGTCAGCCACCCTGAGGCCGTTTATTGTGCGCATGCCGATGTCCCTACGCGTGCAGCTTTGGAGCTTTTGGCTCAACACCGCTTCGCTTTGGCTGGTTTGCCTGGCCGGGTGTGCTGCCTCATCGGCACCAGCCGGACGTGACCCGGTTGGCCGGCTGCGGGCGCGCTTGCAGATTGAGGCGCCTTCACCCGAGCAACGGTCCGTACTACGGCAGGCGCTCGAGCGCGAAATTTACCGGCAGGCCGTGGTTGCCAATCGGCCGCTTGGCTACCGCCGCTACCTTCAGCTTTACCCGCAGGGCAGCTTTGTCGATGCCGCGCGGCAGAGCCTGGCGACGCTGCTGTTGCAGCGCGCCCGTAGCGAGGCTCAGCTACTTCGCATCGCAACGCGCTTTGTCAACACGTCGGCGGCTCAGCAAGCACTGGCGCGACTTGCCCCGCAGATGGCCCAGCGCGCGATCTCCTCGGTTGATCCACGGGTTCAGCGCCGTTTTCTCACCCGATTTGCCGATCACCCGGCGGCCGCCGCTGTGCGCCAGCGCTTGGCGACCTTGGCGCTGGCCCGGGCCGACCAGGATCCGCGATCGCTCGAGCGTACGATCGACCACTACCGCGGGACGAGCGCCGCGGACCGCGCACGCTTGGCGCTGTGCCAAGGTTTGGCCAAGCGTGCGATTGGCGGTGGCATCAACGCGTGGCGACGCCTCAAGCGGCTTGCTCGCGGTAGATACCCGAGCTTGGTCGCCGATGTGGCCAAGCAGATCGCGATCCAACGCGTCGACCTCGCGCTGGCGCGACTCGATCTTGCCGAGTTAGCGCGTCTCAAACGGGCACATCCTGCGCTTCCGCAGTGGCAATCGGGCGGAGCGGCGCTCGCGTTGGCTCGCTGCGCTAGCGGGCGCTGTGTGAAGTTGCTCTCGCTCGCCCGACGCGCCGGTCCTTGGCGACCGCCTGTGCCGATCGATGAACTGCGCAGACAGTTGCTTAACGACGACTATCGAATCGCCTGGTTGGCGCTTGGTCAACTCGCATATCTTCCCGAGGTTGGCGCGTTGGAGACGATCTTCGAGGCTGGCGACAGCGTACGTCTGCCGATGGTCTGGGCAGCGACGGTGGCTTTGCGCCGCTTCGTCGCGCACGCCGCCGGTCGCGCTGACCATCTAATCGAGGACGCGCTGTTCGGCGCGACAACGTCGGCCGAAGTTGTCACGCCGTGGCGCGTTTTTCTGCGAGCCCGAGGCGCCGCCGAACCATTGCGGCGGGTTGCGGTCGAGCGGTTGCGTGAATTCGCTCGACAAGATCGTCGTCGCTTAGCTGTCTGCTATCTGGCGCACTTGCTCTTGCCTGGCGATCGGGAAACCTCCAAGCGCCTGGTTGCCGCGCTCGCTGATCGTCTGACGGCGCTGGTCAGCGCTTGGCCGGAAATGCCGACAGGCTCGCCACGGCTCGTTGCGCAACGTTTGCTCGACGAGGCGCTGGTGCTGCAATTGGTGCTCGCTGACCTTCAGCAGGGCGGGTCGCCTTCGGAGCGACTGTCTGCCGACCTCACCAAGCACGTTGCACGCTGGCGCACTCAGCTGGCCAACGCTAGCTCGATTCCGTCCTTGGATGTATCGCCGCAACGGCAACACGCGGCGGAGCGGGTTGCCGCAATGCAACAGCTAGCGCGTCGGCGCGATCCGCTGGCTCGCGCCGTTTACCACGCGATCTGCCGCATCTCACGAGATGGTCGGTTTCGCGCGATCTGCCTGGCCTCGAGCCAGACCGGAGGACCCTAGTGCCGATCGAAGGAGTTGAGCACCGTACAATTGTCGCAGACGACGGCACAAGCATCGCTTACCAAGTTTATGGTCAAGGACCTGCGGTCGTTTTCGCTAATGGGCTCGGCGGTGATTTTAGTACTTGGCGCCATCAGTACCGGGCCCTCGGTAACGGCCGGCGAATCATTAGTTGGGACTACCGCGGCCTGTTTCGCTCGGAGACGCCGCGCGACAGCAGTACATATAGTCTGACTTGGCAGGCGCGCGATCTGGAGCGCATTCTCGAGGCCGAGGGCGTGACTCGGGCGCTGTTTTGTGGCTGGTCGATGGGTGTTCAGGTCAACTTCGAATACTATCGCCGTCGGCCCGAACAGTTTGCCGGGCTGGTTGTGCTCAACGGCACCGCCGGTGCGCCGTTTGCGACAGCGTTTGGCCTGCCGCTGATGTCGGTCGTTGTTCGTCTGCTCGTCGATTCGCTGCGGATGCTGTCGCCGGCGCTTACGCCGCTGATCGGCTATGTGGCGCGCTGGCCGGGGCTCTGCGCTGTACTCAAGCGACTGGGGGCCGCCGCGCCGTCCCTCGATGAGCAGGTTTTCGCCGATATCGCCGAGCAGTTCGCGACCATCGACATAGACGCTTACCTGCGGACATTTGGCGAGTTGGGCGCTCACGACGCTCGCGATGTCCTGAGCGCGGTGAGCGTGCCAGCGCTAATCGTTACGGGAAGCAAAGACTTCATGACGCCTGAGCACACTGCGCGGTCGATGGCTGAGACGATTCCCAACGCGCGCTATCTGTGCGTCGATGGGGCGACGCACTACACGGCGGTGGAATTCCCGGAGCTGGTCAATCGGCACCTGTGCGATTTCGTCGCCTCGATACCGTACTAGCGCAATTTAGATCAGCGCGGCCCAATCCAGGCGCTTGAGGATGAAGTCGTCGATCATCTCTTGATGCTCCGGTGCGACAGCCTCGAGCGTAATGCCATCGGCATGGTCGGTCGCTGCCTGGTGGGCAATGCGCCCCGAGCAGGTGATGATCCGGTCGGTGCCAGGGAGCTGAAACTGCAGACCGATCGCTTCCTCCCCGTGTTTGGGTTCGAAGACGCGCTCGACCCGCAGTCCGCAGCGGCTGATGTTGGTTGCACGGCAAAGGTAGGGCTTCCCATCGATGTACTTGTTGAGTAGGAAGTCGACATCCACGCGGAAATCCAGACGCTGGTCGTCTCGGGCAAATGGTTGCATCGGTACGCTCCCCTTGATGTAGG
Source organism: Deltaproteobacteria bacterium (assembly GCA_020633415.1). GTDB lineage: Bacteria > Myxococcota_A > Polyangia > JACKDQ01. Next base: position 91,069 of record JACKDQ010000009.1, on the reverse strand, counting down.
ATATGTAGGACAGTGTAGTTAACGGCGTGCCGATGGCAAAATAATCAGCAAACGAAAGTGAGATCTCCAGTTATCCACAGCATTTACCCACAGCCTGTCGTGAGATCAGCTGAAACGTGCCGCGAAGACCTACATTGTAGGTCTGTAGCGACATTGGTGCTTTCGCTCTAATATGCTGTATTAAAACGACAAAACAGAACCGGTTCGTCGACGCCCGGATCGACGCGCGTCTTGTCACACCCACACACACCTCTGTGGGAAACTTGTTGTAAACCTTGACAGCGTTGACACCGGCAGATCGGCCTGGTCACGGGCTCCATCGCCGGAACACTCCACATTTTGCACATTTGCTTGACTTGCGCCGTGGTTGAGATATAGCGTCAAGTTCCATCCACACGTTCCATGCGAATTGAGCGTCGCGCGCGGCCTGAAGGAGTGTGCTGATGTCGTTTAAGTTAAAGATCAGTGTGGTTTCGTTCGTCTTAGTGGCGGCGTTGACCGGTTTGGTGCTTTTGCTCGCCGTTGAGCCTTTTGGCGCGTCGGCGAGTCAGCAAGTGGACGATGCGGTGGCCAGGGCGAGCAAGCTGGCACAGCGTTCCCAGCGTCTGCATGCGTACGATCTGGTCGCCCAAGCCAAACGCATCGCAGTCCGAAAAGAGTTCGCCGATGCGTTGCGCGAAACCGAAACAAAGATGATGCGAGCTGCGGTCTTTGATTCGATCAACCAGCTCGATAAGCAGCTGGCCCAAGAAGGGCGCAAGCCCGGCTTTCTGGGCGTGGTCGATGCGCAAGGTGCAATCATCGCCCGTGACCTTGATCCGAACGCGAACTATGGTGAGAAACTTCCCTACCCGCAGGTAATGCGAACCCTCAAGACCGGCGCTGCGCAGAGCGCAGTTTGGATGGAGGGCAATCGCATGATGCGCGCGGCGATGGCCCCGATTCACCTCGACGGTGCGATCAAGGGCGCGGTGATTCTCGCTTACCAAATCACAGCGGCCGAGGCGCGGCAGGACTACGCCCAGTTCGGTGCGCACGTCGCCTATTTCATGGAAAACTCGTTGCGCGCTTCGAGCCTCACCGTTGCGGGAGATCCGACGGCCGAGGATGGTCAGGCCGTTGCGGCGCTCAATCGTGCACTCGCCAGGGGTGCGGCCAAGCCGTTTACCGCTGCTGAGGTTTCGAAGACCACCTCGGTGACGATCGGCGGAGAAACGTTCCGGATGGTCGCTGGCCCGCTCCATGCGGCGGTCGCGGTTGCGAGCGACGCCACGGGCAGCGGGGAGCTCGCGCTCAAGCCGATCAAGGGCGTCGGGTTTGTCGTGCTCGCCTCCAGCGATGCCGCGCTGCAACCCGTACGGCGGGCAAGGATGGTTGTGCTCGGATTTGGTGTGCTGGTGTTTGTTGTCTTGCTCGTCGGTCTGTGGACCGTGGCGCGTCACTTCATCGGTGCGGAAGACCATCTTGAGCTCGGCGTCAACGAGGTCATCAACGGCAATCTTGATTATACGTTCGAGGTACTTGATGAATTCGAAGGCCTCGCCAACGCACTTAACGTGATGCTTGCGCGCCTGTTGGGGCGGCCCGAGCCCGGCGAAGAGGAGGAAGGCGACGCATCCTGGCGCGCCGATCTGGTTTTTGTCGAAGACCTCGGGCCGGGTCCCGAAGAGGCCGAGCTCGCGCGTCAGCTGGCGGCAGAGCCAGAGGAGCAGTATTACGCTCGGCTGTTTCAGCAGTACATTGAGGCTCGCAAACAGGCCAATCTGCCGGTTGACGGGATCAGCCTCGAGAGCTTGACGCAGAAGCTCAAAGCCAACGAGGCGATGTTGCGCGCGCGACACAAATGCCAGATGGTGCGCTTTGTCGTCAATGCCGTGGCGGGCAAGGTTAGTTTCAAGCCCGTCCGTATTGGCTAACCAGCGTCGATTCCCCCCCCAAAAGAAAACGAAATGTGTGCTGCCGACGGCCGCGCTATTTGCTGCCTCGTTGGCCGCGCGATCGCTCCACCAAGTTGCGGTCGTCGAGCTCAACAGCGAGCAGCTCGAGTTCATCGACTTGCAGCGGCGCGATCTCTAGCGAATCCGGCTCGCAGTCGATCGGCGCGTCGGTGCGCAGTCGCGTTAGCTCGCGGTAAAGGAGCGCATCTTCGCGGTGCGCCTTGAGGTTTTCGGCGAGCGTTGCCGCACCGCGCACTTTCACCGACCACTCTGTCGCTTCGTCAGGAATGCGGTCGAGGAACTGATATGCATCAAGCACGGCGGCCGCCGATTTGGCTCCCCAACGTGGAATGCCGGGGACGCCATCTGCCGCGTCGCCGACGAGAGCTAGCCAGTCGGGGATGCTTTCCGGTGCGACGCCGAACTTGTCTTTGACCCCCGCTCGATCGAGCCAGCGGTCGCGGTGGCGGTCCCAGAGTACGACACGAGAGTCCACGCACTGTGCCAGGTCCTTGTCCGGCGAACAGATGACCACCCGTTCGACCTCGGGGTGCTGTGTGAGCCGAGACGCAGCGGTTGCCAGCGCGTCGTCGGCTTCAAACTCGACCATCGGCCAAACCATCAGTCCGAGGGCACGCGCGACGCGCTCGGCGAGCGGGAACTGGGATAGCAGCTCGGGTTCGATCCCTTCGCCAGTCTTGTAGCCAGAGAAGAGTTGATTGCGAAATGAGCGGATTTCGCTGTCGAAGGCGCATGCCAGGTGGGTGACGTTCGCTCGCGCCGCTAGCGCGTTTAGCGACCGCACCAGGCTCCGGCAGGCGCCGATCTCCAGACCCCTGCTGTTCTGCTGCGCTGGCGCACCAAAATAGTGCCGAAAAAGCTCGTACGTTCCGTCGACTAAATAGACCTGCACGGGGGCCTTGTCCTGTACATCGGGCCTGTTACACTGCAGCCGCTGATGTTGCAACTGCCAAGGACAAAGTCGTGTCACTGCTGATTCGGGGCGGCCGCCTCGTTGCACCTCTCGACGATTTCGATGCGCCGCTTGATGTGTTGGTCGAAGGCTCGCAGATCAAGGAGATCGGCAACCACTTGGCTGTCGATGACCAGACCAGAGTGATCGACGCGGCGGGCTGCCTCGTCGTCCCAGGACTGATCGACGGCCGTGCTCAACTGCGCGAGCCCGGCTACGAGTACAAAGAGACGCTGCTTAGCGGTGGCCGCGCCGCCGCGGCGGGTGGATTCACGACGGTGTGCTGCCTGCCGAATACCTCGCCGATCAACGACACTCGTGCGGTAACCGAGTACATCGTCAAACGCGCAGCAGCTGCACCGGTCAACATCCATCCGATCGGAGCAATGACCGTCGGTCTGCAAGGAGAGCAGCTCTGCGAGTATGCTGACATGCGCGAGGCTGGGATCGTCGCTGTCTCGGACGGCGAGCGCTCGGTAATGAACGGTGGCTTGATGCGCCGGGTGCTCGAGTACGCAGCAACATTTGGTTTGCCAGCGATTCAGCACTGCGAGGACCGCGGGCTTTCCGCCAAGGGTGTGATGCACGAGGGCGAGGCTGCGGCACGGATTGGCCTGAAGGCCCAGCCGCCGCAGGCGGAGTCGGCGCTGCTCGCTCGTGACTTGGAGTTGGTCGCGCTGGTCGGCGCGCGCTATCACATGGCGCACCTGTCGACGCGCCAGGCGCTGGCGCATGTTCGGCGCGCCAAGCAGGCCGAGCTTCCGGTGACCTGTGAAGTCACACCACATCATTTGATACTCACCGATGAGGCCTGCGCTCAGTACGATACGGCCACCAAAGTGACGCCGCCATTGCGGTCGTCGGAGGACCTGTTGGCGTTGCGTGGTGCGCTTTCCGATGGGACGATCGATATGGTCGTCTCCGATCACGCACCGCAAGCGACGATCGACAAGGAGTTGGAGTACGACTATGCGGAGTCAGGTATCTCGGCCCTGGAGACGGTGGTGCCGTTGATGCTGACGCTCTGGCGCGATGGGGTGATCTCTCTGCCACGCTTCGTCGAGCTGCTCTCCTGCAACCCGGCCAAGCTGTTTGGCCTGCCCAAAGGGCGGATCAGGGTCGGGGCCGAGGCGGACATCAGCGTGATCGACCCAGAGCATCAGTGGACGGTCGATCCTCATCGCTTCTTGTCGCTGGGCAAGGTTACGCCGTTCGCCGGTCGCCACTTGCGCGGTGCAGCCCGCTTTACAATCGTCGCCGGCCAGGTGGTCTACGATTCGATTCGCGACAGCGACCGTTGAGCGATCTCGGCCGACGATTGCAGGAGACGATCGACGCGGTGGCTGGTCGCTACGCTGACGACAGCTATCGCGACGAGGTGAGTCGGGCTCGAGAGACTTTCGATACGCTGCGCGGTCGGGTCTTCGAAGACGACGACATTTTTCCTGCGCATATCGCGAATTTCTTGGAGTGGTATGTGATCGAGCGACCACTCGATCGCATCGGGGTGCCGCCGGTTGTGCTCGCTCTGCAACAGCCCGACGTAAGCACCGCCGAGCGCGCGCTGCTCGATGGTCTACGTTTTAGTCAGCGCAGCGTCTATCGCGTGGAGCGCGCCGGACGCCGCCCAATGCTCCTCTTGGACCTGATCCGACGAACGACGTTTGGATTGGCGCACGTAGCGCCCGAACGCGTAAGCGTTGGCGAGATCATTGAGGGGCGGGTGGTGCCGATCGATGGCGGTGCCCACCTGGGTCCCATGCTACTGTTCCATCCGATGGATGCCCGGATGGCGATCGAGCAGTTGATCGCGACGCGACGCGACGAGCCGCCGAGCGCAACGATCGCGCGGCTTGCCCAGATGCGGCTCAATTTCAGCCGCTTTCGGAATATCTCGGCAGCACAGATCTACTCGCGTTCGTTCAACGCGGCAGGGGAGGGTGGATGACGCTTCACGGACGGCAGATCGTTCTTGGTGTCGGTGGAGGCATCGCCGCGTACAAAGCGGCGGAGCTCTGCCGCTTGTTGGTTCGTGCAGGCGCGCAGGTTTCGGTGGCGATGACTGCAGCCGCGCAGCACTTTGTCGGCTCGGCAACTTTCGCTGCTTTGTCGGGACAGCCGGTGGCGACCGATCTGTTTGATGCGCGCCAGGAGCAGGAGATTGGGCACATACGACTTGCTGAGCACGCCGATGCGTTTGTTGTTGCGCCTGCAACGGCCAACTTGATCGCACGGCTAGCGAACGGTATCGCCGATGACTTTGTCACCACGGCGGCACTCGCATCTGTGTGCCCGCTGCTGATCGCTCCGGCGATGAACCCGCGGATGTGGAGCCATCCAGCGACCCAGCAGAATATCGCTCGTTTGCAGCAGCGAGGCTGCCTGGTGATTGGGCCAGAGGTTGGGGAGATGGCATGCGGCCACCACGGCGCCGGTCGGATGACCGAGCCTGAAGGAATTCTCTCGGCGATCGGCGGGGTGCTCGGTGCGAGCGGAACACTGCGCGGCCGTACCCTGTTGGTCAGTGCAGGGCCGACACGCGAGGCGGTCGATTCGGTTCGCTATTTGACCAACCGATCGACGGGAAAGATGGGGCATGCCGTCGCTGCCGCGGCCAAGCGAGCGGGCGCGCAGGTTGTGCTCATTACCTCGGCGCAAGCTGTTGAACCTCCGCTGGTCGACCAGCTGGTGCGTGTTGACAGCGCGGCGGAGATGGCTGAGGCGGTGTTGTCTCGTGTGGCCGATGTCGATGCGATGGTGCTCGCCGCGGCGGTTGCTGATTTTCGAATCAAGGCGCCCCACATCGGTAAGCTGAAGAAGGCGAGTCTCGGTGAAACTTGGCAGCTCAAGCTCGAGCGCACTGTCGATATTCTTGCTACGGTCGCCGGCCGCAGCCCACGTCCGTATTTGGTGGGGTTTGCTGCCGAGATTGATCAGGAGCTGGCTCAAGTCGCCGAGCGCAAGCGCCAGGACAAGGGCTGCGATATGATCGTCGCTAACGATGTCTCGCAAGACGACGCGGGATTTGGCGTCGACACCAACCGCGTGGTGATTTGCCAGGAGAGCGGCTGTGACGCCCTGCCGCTGATGACAAAGGAGCGGCTAGGCGAAGAAATCGTGGCGCGAATTGCGGCAGCTTTGGAGCGTAGAGATGAACGAATCGCGTGATCAGCTAGCCGACCTTGTCAGGGGCTTTCGCGCCGGCTTGTTCGCCGAGTTACGTCGTGGTCGCCGCTTCGTTCGTGCTGATGCCACGCCGCGGGTCCTGAGGGGCGACGGAGTTGCTCACGCCGAACCGCTCGGAATTGTAGCTGCTGCCGATCCGCATCCGACGGCCGGCGGACTCGAAGCGCTGCGGGTTGAACTGGGGGATTGCCAGCGCTGCCGGCTGTGTGAACAGCGTCAGCATATCGTCTTCGGCATCGGTAACCCAGTCGCCGAGCTGATGTTCGTCGGAGAAGCGCCTGGGCGAGATGAGGACCTGCAAGGTGAGCCCTTCGTTGGCAAGGCCGGGCAACTCCTCACCCGGATGATCGGCGCGATGGGCTTGACGCGCGAGGCAGTTTACATCTGCAACATCGTTAAGTGTCGGCCGCCGAATAACCGCGATCCGGCGCCCGATGAGATCGCACAGTGCGAACCCTTCTTGGTGCGACAAATCGAGTTGATCGCACCGCGCCTGATCGTTGCCCTAGGGGGCTTTGCGGCCAAGACGTTGATCGGCACGGAAACGGGGATTACCCGTCTGCGCGGCAAGTGGCACGAGTATCAAGGCGTGCCATTGATGCCGACCTTTCATCCTGCGTATCTGCTGCGCAATCCCGAGGGTAAGCGGCCAGTGTGGAACGATCTGCAAGCCGTGATGGCGGAGATGGATCGCCTGGGTTTGCCGCGTACACGTTGAGGTCGACGGAGCGCGCAAGACGATGGACCGGCGACGGATCACGCTGCTGCTGTTGATGGTGAATGCTTGTGCGCGACCCGTCGGGCCGATGTCGACGGCGACGGCTCGCGATGTGCTACGCGTTGTGCGGCCGACGAGCGCTGAAGCGCTCGCCCATCGCGCGCAGGCGCTGCAAGTGCTGGGTCGTCTGGCTCACGCCGAGCTCGAGCTGAGGCTGGCTGTTGCCCAACAGCCAGCCTATCGATTGCAGTTGGCGCGCGTGCTATGTGCGAGAGGCAAGTCGGGTGCCTGCTTGAAGAGCTATCTTGCCGTGTCGCGTGCGCGGCTCGAGCAAAGCGATCGGCGGCAGCTCTCCCTGCTGTTGCGCGAGCGGGTCGCGCGTCGCACCGCAGGTCAGTGGATCGCACAAGGCCGGGCGGCGACGGCCGAAGATCTAGCACGCGTGCAGTCGCTCGATGATCGCGCACCGCGCGAGTCCCACCGGCAATCCGCCGTTTGTACTGCACCGGCGGAACGTTTCGCGCTTCCGCCGACGGCTGGCAAACAGCCCGACTGTCGCCGCCGAGCATCGCTTGCCTTTCGCCGTTTGTCCGAACGTTCGATCCTGATCGCCTGCGATGCGCCGCAATTGGCAGAAAGTCTAGAGCAACAGGGCTGCGCGAGTGGGGCGGCCGATGTATGGGGCGACCTCGCTCGACAGTACCCGAAGCAGCCGCAGTTTCATCTCGGTTTGGCGCGCACAGATCTCATGCTTGGGCGACAGAGGCGAGCGCTCCTGCGGCTGGTCGACTACCTCTACTTCTCGCCGCGGCAGCCTTCGGTATACCTCGATGCGGCGAGGCTGTTGCTGTCGGCGGGGCTCAAACGCCAGAGCGCTGAGCAGGCCATCACCGCCCTTGCGCTAGCGCCAACTGCCAACGAACGGGGTCAGGCCGCCCAGCTCTTGCGCGCGAGCGGCTTCGCGGCTGCCGCTGAGCAAGCTGTGCGCAACGAGACCTTGAAGGTTGGCCCGCCCGCCGAGCAGCAACGCTAGTCGTCGCGGCGGTGATCCGATTCAGAAAATACCTGCGCGGTGAAGACCTCGATAATGGTGTCGGGTGTCTTCCAGGCCTGGGGTGGCAGGCCGGCCTTCCTGCAGGCAACTGCCAACGTCTTATTGATCGTCCAACCGTTTCGCGGGGCGACCTGTGGCAGCAGCAAGCCGGCCGCCTCGCCACGCGACACGCGTACGCCGTGCTCGCCAAGTCGGATCGCTTCGGGACCGGCGGGCCTTAGCTCAGAAAGCACCGATATTTCTAGGCTGAGCGCGGCGAACTCCGCTGCAGACAGCGGTGGAAAACGCGTGTCGTGCGCGGCGAGGGCTGCTGCGCGCCGGACAGCTTCGATCAGCCCTGTTGGGCCCGTGCAATACTGCCCAATGCACCCACGAAGCTGCTCGTCGACGTAGAGCGAAACAAAGGCACCCGCAGCCGGCTCCTCGAGCGAAATTTCCACTGGCGGTTCGCGGGAGGTGCCGACGACCTGGGCGATGGCCTGCCGAGCCAGACGGAGTAGGGCGCTTTGGGCGGCTTGATCAAGCACGAGTGCTCCATCTGTTGATCTTGATCGACTAGCGCGCGGCAGTCGTTGTAGCGGCTAGCGCACGATCAAGTTACTGGCCGGTCGTTCGGTTTCGCCCTGTTCCGGGTCTCGTTCCCTGTTAGCTGGCGCGATCAGCCGCTCGACAAAATGGCGAACGAACGGATGATCCGGCAAGGTCTCAGCGGGTTGGGCAAAGACATCGGCAACCGCGCGCAGGCGCTCGGCGTCGAAACGCTGATCGCGCAGCATCAACAGGTGGGCCGTGTCCAGGGCTTGCCGTCGGGCCGCTTCGGCGCGCTCGGCGTTGAAGTACTCGGCGGTCCACTTTGCCACCGCGTGATTGCGCTGCTCGGCGCGCTGGGCGTCGTCGGCGATGATCTGACTGGTGGCGATCTCCTCGAGCTGCCGGGCCAACGCGCGGAATTCCATCTCCTCGGGAAGCCAGGCGCGAAGCTCTTGGAGCCTAAATACGTCGGTTAGCTGGTCGTTACGAGTGTCGATTCGTAGCGCTGGATGGTCGCCTGCCTTGCCGGCGGCGATGCCAAGCTCGTGCTGGAAACGCGCGTATGCGGCCGGCAGTGAGCGCCCGATCGCGGTGCAGCGGCGAGCCGCATCACCGATGTACCATTTTGCCGTCTCTGCATCGACAACGGCGGTAACCAATCTGTCACTGGCATCGCGCTGCAATTGTCGATAGGCCCGACGATTCATCCGTCCTGCGTCGAAAGCCAGCAAGCCGTGACGTGCGGAGACGCGCGCTTGGTAGAGCAAGAGCCCGCGCGATGCGGGTGCGGTAACCCAGACTAGCCGCTGGCCGAGGGCATCGTAGGCCGAGAGCAGCCCGTCGTAGATCAATTGAAAATTCTCGCCTGTGCCGCGGCTCTCTACCGCTGGTGGCGGCGCATCGGCTTTGACCTTGCGAGCTCTCAACTGATGCAGACCCTTGCGTGCGGCCTTCGAGATCTCTTTGTCCGTCTGCTGAGCAAGCCAGGTCAGTACCTCGGCTTGAGCAAGCTCAACACTTTCTTCGATCAGCGCGTCGAGCACCTCCGGGCGGGGAGGGATCTGCGCGGTCTGCTGTTTTCCATCGAGTACGGCGCGCGCCCAGCGAAGATCTGTTGGCGCTGCGTCGTCGGCGACGGCGAGCTGCTCACGCGTTTGCGCGACGAGTTGCTTGTATTTGTTGTTGCTCACGCGCAGAGTCTGCCGAGGGTTGGATCACAAGTCAATCGATCGGCGGCAGGGAGTTCGAACTTGTCCTGCGAAGCGAAGGGCTGGCGCAGGGGCACGAATTGAGGCGTGGCTAGCGTCGCCGAGACAAGCGACGGAGTCACCTCGTCGGTAGGCCAGTAACGACCGTGATGATCGTAGGGCCGCCGGAGATGCCGAACGGGGAGTCCCCGCACTTGATCTTTGGCATACCGCCGATTTTTCACTAGAATCACCCCGTACAACCGAGAGGCAGCCAGAACGTGTCCAACTCTGCGGATTCTAAACAGTCTAGCCCGGAGAAGGTGCCCCCCGCGGCGGAAATCGGTCGTATCGTCGGGGTTGGTTCGGCGACGATCGATCACTTCGCTGTCGTCGATCGCTATCCGGAGCCAGGTACGCATAATGACCTCGCGGGACTGAGTATTCAGGGGGGCGGTACGGCAGCGACGGCGATCGCCACCCTCGCTCGTTTCGGCGTGCCGACGGCGTTCGTCGGAATGCTGGCCGATGATGACGCTGCAGCGTTTATCGCGCGCGGACTAGAAGGCCTCGGTGTTGATGTTTCGGCCCTGCGCCGCGACGGTGGACGACTGTCTCCGCACCGCTACTTGATACACGAACGAATTAAGTCGCGAACGACCGTTCTGGCGACCGCGGGCGACGTGCGCAGTTTGCGCCCCGCAGACGTTGATCTCGGCGTGCTCGACGGTGCGGCGTTGTTGTTGGTCGACGGCGGACACGTGCCCGCTCAGAATCTATTGGCGGAGGAGGCGCGCAAACGTGGTATTCGTGTTCTGCTCGACGCGGGCGCGTTGCGCGAAGGCATGGGTGAATTGCTCGCCCTGAGCGACGTACTCGTCGCGTCGGAGCGTTTCGCCTCAGAGGTCGCACCACAGGGTGAGCTGGAAGACTGCTTGGCCGAGCTGGTCCGCATGGGGCCCCAGCAGGCTGTAATCACACTGGGCGCAGAGGGATGCGTTGGCCTCTCGGACGGCAAGATCTATCGGCAACCGGCGGCACGGGTGGAAGTCGTCGATGCGCTCGGTGCCGGTGACGTCTTTGTCGGCGCGCTGGCCTACGCTGTCGCACAGCGCTGGGACTTTGCGCGCTCGCTGGAATTTTCATCTCGCGCGGCCGCGCTCAGCTGCCTCGAGATCGGCTCACGCGCTGGCTTGCCAGCGCTCGACGAAGTCTTGGCTTTCGACAACGGCTGATCTGATCTCAAGGAGGCGTTGACCTTGACCTGGCTCGCATCAGGCCTGCTAGCGGCGCTAGCCGTGGCGGTTGGAGAGAGTGTTTTGCTCAGCGCTGGTCGCGGGCTATGGCTAGCGCTGCTGCTCGTGCTTCCCGTGGGGGTCGTTCTCGGCGCGATTGGTGCGCTAGTCGCGTGTAGCATCGACCGCGCGTTGCCAAGTGGCTGGCGACCTCTTTGGGCGACCGTACGCAACGATCGACAACGCGACTTGGCATTGACCTCGGCACTCACTGCGACGCTATGGGCGACGTTGTTGTTAGTGACAGTGGTTTTCCTGTTTGCCCGTGGCCCGGCGGCGGGGATGGCCAATCGGTCGCTGGCAGCGCTGTCGACGGCGCTGGTCGCCGGGTGCAGCGCGTTGGTTGCTGGTTTGGTATTCTTCCCGCTCTGGCGAATATCGGTGCCGCTCTGTCGGGTGCTGCCCCGTGCGGGGCGTTGGCCGCGCCTTTTTTCGCTCGGTCTGCTCGCTCTCGGGGCGCTAGCCTTGGCGGTGATCGCGGTTCTGGGGCGCGTCGATTGGCGTGTCCTGCGACTTTGGCCGCTGGTCAGCCTGTCGTTGATCGCTGTATTGGCCGTCGCTTTGTTGGGGCTGACGCGGCGTTTGCCGCGACGGCGCGCGCTCGCTCTCGCATCTTGTGTATCAGCGATCCTCTGCTTAGCCACACTGCCCTTCGTCGCTGACAAAGACGCCGTTGCCGGCGTGTTGGCGGGTGAGGGGCTTTCCGCACGTCTGCTGAACCTGACGCGTGCGCTTGGTGATCGCGACGGCGACGGCTACTCGGCCTGGCTTGCCGGTGGCGACTGCGACGACACGAATCCGCAGATCAACCCCGGTGCGCGCGATATCCCCGACAATGGAATCGATGAGAATTGCCGGGGCGGCGATGCAAAGGCATCAAAACCAACCCAACAAGTCAGCGCGCGACCGCGCGATGTTGGCTTCAAGGGCAACCTGCTGCTGCTGTGCATTGATACGTTGCGCGCTGACATGCTGGGAGCGGCAGGCCATCGGGGTGGACTGACGCCGAACCTAGACGCGCTCACGAAGCGGTCGATCTTTTTCGCTCGAGCGTATGCGCAAGCGGCCAACACACCGCAGTCTTTCCCCTCGGTATTTACCTCGCAGTATCCGTCACGCGTACCCTATACCCAGCAATTTACTGGGTACCCGCCGCTCGCCGACAAAGCCCTGACAATCTTCGAATTGCTCTCCGACGCGGGCGTGGCCACTGCGGCTGTTACCTCTCATTTCTACTTTGAAGCCAAACGCGGCATCCGGCAGGGTGTTGCGAATTGGGACAACGCGGGGGCCACGACGCTGCGCGAGAGCAACAAAGACATCGCCTCTCCGCGCACTGTTCCGCGTGCGCTGGACAAGCTCAAGCAGTTGGCTGCCGACAAGCGCAAGCGGTTCGCGCTGTTCGTCCATCTTTTTGAGCCTCACAGCACTTACGTCAAACATCCGCAGTACCCGATCACCGAGCGCGGGACCGCGGCGCTGCGCCAAAAATATCAGTTCGAGGTAAAATTCGTCGACCAATGGATCGGCAAGCTGCTTAGCGGCCTCGAGCAACTTGGCTTGCGGGATAACACGGCGATCATCGTGTTTTCCGATCATGGTGAAGCGTTCGGCGAACATCGCTTCTATTTCCATGGCCAGGCGCTTTACGAAGAGGTCTTGCGCGTTCCGCTGATCGTCCACGTCCCGGGTCGGTCCGCCAAGCTGATGCGCCAGCCGGTCGGTTTGATCGACATCGCACCGACGATAGCTGCGTTGTTTGGTCTGGCAGCTCCGCCGAGTTTTCAGGGCTATTCATTGCTTGCGCCGCCGGCCGATCGGACGTTGGGGGCGGTGCTTTTGCCCTATCCAGCCTGGCCCAAAGGACAGCGGGCGATGATCCGCGGCAGGCACAAGGTGATCTTTCGCGTCACGGAAAACCGTTTCGAAGTCTACGACTTAGACATAGATCCCGCGGAGAAGCATGATTTGCAGCAGCAGGATCCTTTGCGCGCCAAGCGCCTGTTGGCCGAGTTCGAAGCCTTCGCCGAGCAAGCGCTGTGACGAGATCCCCTGTGATCTCAAGGCAGACAGGCCGGATGACACGACGGTTTGTTCGGGGGTATGATAAGGCGGTCGGAAAACCCTAGTCCTTGGCCGGAGTTCGGCGACTGGCTCTGTTGGTCGCCACTGGCCGCATCGTTACGCGGAGCTCAAATGAGTCACGGTTTGATCATTGCCTACGGTCTTGCCGCAGACGACGACGTGCTGCAGCGCCTGTGTCAGGAGCTGCAGTTCGACATGCGGATTTCTGCGGAAGGGGATCTCGAGACCCTCGGCGCGGTGGCGACGTGTTGTGTCATCGACTGGAACCACGGGCGCGCTTCGGCAGCCTGCCGGATGCTTCGGCTGAGCAAGAATTGCTCGGACGTGCCGATCGTCGCTTTGGTATCCGAGCCATGGTCGGGGCAAGTGCCCGCAGCGTTCGGCGCGGGTGCGGACGACTACGTGCCGCGTAGCCAGCTGGACTTGATCGGTGCGAAGTTTGTCGCGGTGCGTAGCCGGGGGACTGTCGAAGGTGAGTACCTGCTATCGGGCAAGGTCGTCGTTGCTGATCCCGACTCGCGCCGCCGGGTATCGTTTGGGCGTCATCTGCGCAAGATGGGTTTGGACGTGGTGTTTGCCGCCGACGCCGACGGGATTCCACGAGACGATGTGCAGCTGATCGTTTCCCACGCCTCCATCGTACCCGCCGCTCAACTAGGCGATTTGCTCGAAGAGTTTCGGTCGGCCGGCATGGTCCCTTGGGTGGTGGTCGGGGAACAGGAAGAGCTGCTCGCTGCACGTAAGGCGACCGCCGAGGGCGTGGGCTTTTTCGACATCCGCAACGACACCGCGCAAATCGTCTCATTGGCCAACAAGCTGCTCGTCGGCGAAGGACGTGCATTGCGCCGCAGCGTGCGGATGGAGTACGAGTCTCCGGTGCGCCTGATGGTCCAGGAGAAGGAGCGCTGGGGCTACACCTACAACATTAACCTCGGCGGGCTATATGTTCGCACGCTGACTCCACCCGCGATCGGCACGGAAGTCAGCGTTGAGTTTGCCCCGCCGTTTGGTAGCGAGAGATTGCTGGTCAACGGGCCGGTGGTCTGGCGCCAACAGTACGCCCGTTCGGGCGCCTATCCCGCTGGCTTCGGCGTTCAGTTTGAGGGGTTGGCGCCCGAGGCCCAAAAGGCGATCGAGCACGGCTATAGCTTGTTGCTTGAGCAGGCTGGCGTTGAAGCCCACAAGTCCGGGGAAGTCACCGTGGAGATGGGCCACGTTTAGCCTCGACGTTCCCCGCAAAGACGGTTGCGGCGAACGTTTGGCCTCGATGTTCGCCGCAAAGACGGTTGCGGCGAACGTTTAGCCTCGACGTTCCCCGCAAAGACGGTTGCGGCGAACGTTTGCCCTCGACGTTCCCCGCAAAGACGGTTGCGGCGAACGTTTGCCCTCGACGTTCGCCGCTCGCCGAATTTCCCCTCACTGACTAGCGGCGATTGCTTTGCTGTATCGCTTGTAGGTAGTCGTCGGAGACGGCGTAGGAGAGTAGGCGTCCAGCGCTGTTCTCGTCGCCGCGATCCGCATCCAGTGTTGCCACCGCAGCGGTGAGATCGGTGCAGAGCACGAGCGCCAGTCGAGCTTCGCTGCGTTGCATCGCGCTAAGCCATCCGTCGCCGTCGATCGGCAGGTCGCGGAGGGCGACAGCCAACGGCTGCAGCTGCTGTCGCAGCTTTCGACTCAAACCGCGTTGAAACTGTTGAACGATCCCCGCCAGCTCTAGCGGAGCAATATCCGGACGATACCCCTCGAGCAATGTGCACAGCGCGGCGGACACTGTCCGCTCGAGCGGCTCACTACCGAGCCGCCCCCAAAACACATGCTGTAGCCGGACGTGAGCGATCGCCCGAGCCAGACGAAATACGGTGCGCGCGTCGGCCCGAGCGACTGCCAAACGGCGATGCAACAGCAAACGCGGCGTGCCGCTATCCTCAAGCTGAATGTCGTGGGTTGTGTCCTCGACGACGACGGCGTCGAGCTGCTTGAGTCCTGCGAGTCTCAGCAACCGCCGAAACGGCGCCGCCAGGCCTGGAGCGCTGCGGGAGCTCAGTTTTGTCGAAGGTCCGCGCTGTCGGGCACCCGCGCCATAAAATCGGCGAACTATCGGCTCGAGGGCGATCAGCAGTTGCCGCAGTGGTGTGCGCTCGTCTGGATCAAGGACGTGCTGAACAAGCGTATCTTCAGTGAGGCTGCGCTGGGGGTGCAGCGGGAGCTTTGCCTGCTCCTGCAGTGCACGTTCGTCGTCTGTCGCCTGTTCGAGCGCGCGAAGCGCATCGCAAGCGATCGCGGCGGCTGTTTGGTCGCCCTGCTCGATAAAGATCTGCTTGAGCGCGCGATACGAGCTGACCAGTGAGGGATCTCGATCGAGCCTTGCTCGGTGAATCGCCGTCGCCGACTCGAGGTGGGCGGCGAGTGCCGCCGTGTCCCCACGACCCCTGAGCAGGCGCGACATTTGGGCTGTAGCGTCGATATCTCCGGGGTCCAAGGCGAGCGCACGCCGACATGCGTCGAGCGCCCGGTCGGCTTCGCCGAAGCCCGTAGCGTAGATTTGCGACAGCTTGAGGTGATATCCCCGTAGGCGATCACGGTCGTCATCACGGGCCGCGAGCAACTCCGTAACCTTGGCCGCCTGCTCCCAAGATCGCCGACGAAAGTAGAGCTCTGATAGTCGTGAAAGCGCCGCCAGGTCGTTGCGGTCGATTTCCAATACATTGCGGTATTCGACGATCGCCCGCTGAGGATCCTTGAGACGTTCTTCGTAGAGTGTGGCCTGCTCAAAATGAAGCGCTTTGAGTAGTGTCGGGTCGTCAGTGAGATCGATCAATCGGTCGTTGGTTTGTGCGAGCGCATGCAGCTCACCGTCGAGGCGGCAAAGCTCGGCGTAGCTGGTCAATAGTCCGAGATCATCGGGGCAGATGTCGATCGCGCGTTCGAGGCTTCGCCGTGCGCCTGCCAGATCGTTGAGCCGCCGGCGTTGTACCTCAGCAGCGCGTGAGAATAGATCGCGTTGATGCGCCACATCCGCGAGGCGTGCGGCGGTCGACATCAGCAGCTCGACGATCTCGGTCCAACGCGAGCGCTCAGCTAGCGCCTTGCACAACGCGTCCAATGCCCTTGAATTCGTCGGCTCCAGCTCGAGAATTCGCCGATAGGTCGACTCCGTTGCCTCCGGCGCACGTGCCGCCTGCCATGCATCAGCTGCGGCAAACTCGCAGCTCAGACGCAGATCGTGAGAAATCGCAGCACGGGCCTTGGCCTCGAACGCCAGCGCTGTGCCGCTATCGTCGCCCATCGCTTGCGCGGCGCGTAGCCAGCCGTCGGCCGCCCAGATCGCTTCGGGCGTCGTTTTTAGCGCGCGTTCGAAGAAGCGTCGTGCTTGGGCAAAATCACCTTCCCGGGCATAGCAGGAGCCGACCAGGTGTAGGTAAACAGCTTGTTCATCGGCAGTCTGAGCGGCTCGCAGCAGTCTTCCCAGTGTGTGGGTTAGTCCCTCAGCATCGAGCGAGCGCCGGCTGTGGCGTTCGAGGGTTATCAGAGCATCAAGATCATCGTCTTCGTGGATCAGCGCTTCAGACGCCCTTTGAGCCGCGCCGGTTAGATCGTCAAGCCGGTGCTCGAGCACCGCACCGATGAAGCGGGAAGCGGCCAGGGTGTATTCGTCGTCGTCGGCGGTCTCGCGAGACAGCTCGAATACGGCGATCGCTTCTTGCCAGCGCTCGACGCGAATCAGTAGCTCAAGTAGTGGCCAGAGTACCGTTTGGCTGCGCGGTAGCTCATCGAGCAGCTTCTCGAGCGCCTGGACCGCATGGACGGTGTCATGCTCCGCGGCGCTGTATAGGATGTAGCATTTCCAGAGGGCCGCCCGTCGAGCGGCGCTGTCCGGTGCGTTGTCGACCAGGATGTGCGCCAGCTCGAGCAAGGCCTGTCTGTCGTCCTGTTTTGCGTGCAGCTGCCAAAGGCGCTGTAGCGCTGCCTCGTCTTTGTCATGTTCTAGCGCATGGCGCATGTAGGTTAGTGCGAGCGCGGGGCGGTCGTTGTGTGCAAGCGCTTCGGCGATTCGACGATAGTACAGCGTTTCAGCTCGTCCCGTGGCGTTTGCTGCCTGCTGGGTAAGAAGTTGCAGCAACGCGCCGCGGTCGTCTGCCGCCAAGTAGACGGTCGTTAGCAGGTCGCGGGCTGCCGCGTGATTCGGTGCGACCGACAAGGCGCGCTTAAGGGCTTCAATCGCCGAAGCCGTGTCGCCAAGCTCACGGAAATAGAGCTGGCCGATCTTCACCAGCAGCCAGGCTCGATGCTGGTCATCGCTGCAGGTCGTGACCTCGCGTTGATGTACCTCGATCAGCGCTTCGGTGTTTCCGTACTCCTTGAGCAACCGACCGACTGCCATCAAGGCTGGTTGGTGGTCTGGTGCCTCGGCGAGCAGCTTCTGATAGGTCAGCAGCGCACGGTCCGCCTGGTTGAGGTGAAGTTCCTCAGTTTCGGCGAGTTGCTGGAGCAAGTTGATTCGCCGGAAACGGTCGCTCGTTGCGTCGGCCTCTCGTCGCATCGCGTTGGCCGTCTCGTCATAACGGCGCCCGAGCGCGTAGATCCGCGCAGTCGATTGCAGCGCGTCGATGTCGTTGGGTCGCAGCGCAAGTAGGCGGTCAAGCGCGTTCAGTGCGGCGAGTGGGTCCTCCAGCTGCGACTCCCAGATCTCCGCGATCCTTCGCAGATGCTGAACCTTTTCGTCGACGCGGGACGTCCTTGACAGGTCGCGCTCAAAGGCGGCGATCAAATCTTCGTGACGGCCTAGTCGAGCCAGCAGTCGGTTGGCGGCCAGCGCCGCCGGGCGATAATCGGGTAGAACGCGTTGCGCCTCGCGATAGACGTGCAGCGCCTCATCGAACAGACCCAGCTGTTGCTCGTAGAGCTCCCCAGCGTTGAGCAGGGCGCGGACCCGTTGAAGTGGCGGAACATCGCGCTTGGCTTCCTCGAGCATCAGGTCGATCAGCTCGCGCCATTGCCGTCCCTTGGCCTGTAGCTGGAATAACTCGCGGCGCGCGGGCTCGTAGTCAGGAACCAGCGAAAGGACGCGCTGAAGGTTGCCGATCGCCTGGTCGGCCTTGCCCAAGCGTTGGTGGAGCACACGAGCGCGCCTAAAGGCCGCATCAGCCGCCTTTCCTGGGTCGTCGTGGCATTGGCTGAGCAATCCTAATGTTTCGGCCAATTCGGGCCAACGTCGCTCGCGTTCGTAGAGCCGAGATAGTTCGATCAGAGGTGCCGTTGCCTTGGGGTGGTGCTCGAGCGTGCGATCGTAGGCCGCGATCGCGAGATCCGCGTTGCGAAGTCGCCTGTCATAGGTCTGGGCCGCTTCCCAACCCGCCGCGGCAGCGCTGGTTCGGGTGGTGTTCTCGGCGATCGCCTCGCAGAGTTTTGCTACGGCGGGATAGTCAGCATTGGCGCGCGCGGCGCGTAGCAATGCCCGCAATGCCTGTGTGTTCTCGGGGCAGGTGTTTAGTGCGGTGCGGTAGAGGTTTGCGGCCTCGGTGGTATCTCCAATGCTCTGCTCGCGTAGACGGGCGATGTCACAGAGCAGCGCCGAGCGTAGTTGCGCGTTCTCGCGGCTGCGCACTTGGCGGCGCAACAACTGCTCAAGCGCCTGGTGTTCATTGCTGCGTTGGTAGAGCCGCGATAGACCGTCGAGCGCAACGGGGTCTTGTGGATCAATATCCAGTGCACGGACCAAATCGCTTCGCGCGCCCGGAAGGTCATCTAAATGATTCAGTCGCAGGAGACCACGCTCGACGAGTGCCGCTGTGCGGTCAGGCGCCGACTGCGCAGAATTGATCTGGCCATCGAGGACCTCCTCGCAGGCTTGGTAGTCGCCGGTCTGCTCGAGCAGTCGCGCTAGCGCGCGCGCGTTGACGCCCAGTCCGGGAAATCGCTGATAGCCGGCGCGGTAGCAGGCGAGGGCGCGTTGCCGGTCGCCCAGTTGACGCTCGATCAGCAATCCCTGGCTGTAAAACAGCGTCGCGGCCTTGCGGGCCGAATGCGTCGCATCGGCTTCGCGTCCGAGACGTTCGATTAGCTCTTCATCGCTAACTGCGGCATCATGGTCGGTCTTCGTCAGTGCATCAGCCGGTCTGCGCTCGGTTCGATCAAGTGTGCGTTTGGTCGTCGGCGCAAGCTCGCCGAAAGAAGGATTTCCGAGGCCGGGGGTTGTGTGGTCGTCTTGATCTCGACTGCTCAACACGGTCAGCGGTCGTGAGTCGAAGAGGCTGCGCGGTCGCTCGTTCTTTTCGTCAGACACGAGTCTACCTGCTGCCCGGCGCGAGCCCTAGCTCGACGCGCAACGCGAAGTGCTCTTCGCTCACGATAAAAGTGAACAGATCGGTGACCGGTGTGCTGTTAGAGCGTCCACTGCGCGCGCTGACCTCTTCCAGTGCGGTGAGCGGATCGCCACAGCAGATCAATCCGGCGCGATTTGCCGCGCGTGCAGTGGCGCTGGCGAAACGATGCACCATCTCGGGCGTCAGGCCTCCGCTGTAGCGTTCGAAAACACTCGAGAGTCCGCGTCGGTCGCGTCGAGAAAGCCGCCGACTGACCTCCTCCTGTGTCGCGCTGATCCGCTGCTGTTCCTCTAGTGAGAGGTTCCCCGCGTAAGGAGGCTGGGCCAAAGAGCCAAGCGTATTGAGTAGGAGGTGGGTTTTGCGCCAGTCGCCCGCCAGCAGCGTGGAACAGTGCTCGACCAGCGAGAGCAGGGCGTGTCCGATGCGAAAGCGGTCGATCTCTCGGAGCGGTCCTTGGATCACACGGCTGCCGACGATTAGCGTCGGACCTGGCAGAAATTCGCCGACGATCAGCGAAGGATCGGTCTCGCTCAGTTGTACATCGATCTCTGGGTGAGAAAACACCGCGAGAATGTCGGACAATGACCGCCAAAAGGGATGACGCCGGTCGAGTGACGCCCCGTCGTTGCGTAGGCCGTAACGCTCAGCCGTTGCGCCACTCGCTTTGGCGAGCAATGGTGCCAACTCGCGCATCAGGTCGCGCAGCGGCGAGTCGATTTCGGGTGGCAGTAGTACGCGCTCGAATCGACGGCGCTCGAGGACAACGCCACTGAGCTGTCCACACCTGCCGTGGTGCTCGCGCCAAAACTGGGCTTCGATGTCGTCAATCGCTTGAGCGTGCGCTAGTACGGTGCAAGCGCAGTAGAGACGATCGTATTGTCGTTGCCAGCGAAACAGCCGCGCCAATTGTCGGTAGAGTGCGGCATTCTCCGGTTGTTGCTCGAGCGCGGCACGGTGGTGCGCGACTGCCGCGCGAAGATGCTGGGCGGCGGCCGATCGGTTTCCTGATCGTCCATAGATGGCCGCCAACTTTTCCGTTGCGTCGATGTCTAGCGGGTCGAGGGCGAGCACCTCCAATAAGGCTTCGGCGGCACGCCCATCGTCTTCGAGCTGTTCCGACGCGACATCGGCCAGCTGTTTGCGGGCTGAGATGCGCTGAGTTGCATCGTCAGCGTGCTCGGCGAGACTTTCCAGCGCAGCGATTTGTGCCTGCGGATCGTGGGCCGCTCGCGCGGCTTCGACGATTCGAGCGAGAAGGTCGGGATCGTGGGCGGCGTTGCCTTCCAGCGCGCGGCCAAACGCCGCGAGCGCCTTCCGTGGCTCGCCGATGTCGAGATACAGTTGGCCAAGACGTCGGCGGATCTGCTCGCGCTCGCTTTTTTCAGCCGCGACAAGCTCAAGTCGCGAGTAGAGTTGGGCAGCTTCGATCGGTTGCTGTCGTTGATCGTGGTAGGTGGCGAGCACTGCCAGCGCGTAGCCGTCATAAGGGTCAACTTTCAGCACGCGCCGCAGACACGCGACACCTTTATTGGTCTGTCCAAGCTGATCGACATAGATCCGTCCCAATTCACCGAAAAGCAGCGCTGCCTCACGGTCGTCTTCTGTGGCACCGATCTGTTCTCTGATCAGCGCTGCGAGGTCGTTCCACCGTTCCGAGTCGAAGAGGACGTTGCGCAGGGCGTCGAACGCGCGGCGGTCACCGGGGTTCTGTTGAAGTGCCCGCTGGTAGAGCTGCGACGCGCGCTCTGCATCGCTGAGCTGGTATTGGCTAAGCGCGGCCGCTTCCAGAAGGGCGCTTGCACTGTCGGTCGGCGATTGGCTGGACTGAGCCTCCCGCTCGGTGAGCTCACAAAGCTCGGTCCACTCCGAGCGCCCGCGGCGCAGCCGTTGCAGCGCCCAAATCGCGGGCAAGTGGTCGCCTCGATGCTCGAGCGCTTCTCGGTAGGCTTGAAATGCTGTGTCGACGTCGGCGCGCTGGACCGCCAGGTCGCCAAACTCGCTCCAGAGGCAGGCCAGCTCGTAGGCTTCGCTGGTGCGTTCGATTCTGCTTAGCAGTAGCTCGCCGAGTGCGTAGCTATCATCGTCGCTGGGTTGGGTGGTGCCGCGAATGTAGTTCTCCAGGCGGCGTTGCGCAAACACACCCCCGGAACGCAAGGTCAACGCTTGCTGATAGTTTGCCACCGGCGAGCCGTAGTTGGCGTCGTGCTTGAGTATCGCGACTTTGAGCTGAATTTCGGCTGCGTCGCGCTCTTCTGCGACCAATCGGCCGATCTCCGATAGCGCTCGGCACTGGTCTTCCACGCGCTGTTGCTCCCGGTATAGTTCGGCGAGCACCCAGAAGCGGATGATCGATGGCGCGATACTGGTGGCGCGCTCGTAATTCGCCGTCGCTTCGCTCGCTCGGGCTGGGTCTTGTCGAAGTAGATCTCCGAGGTTTTCGCAAAGCTCCGCTCGGTCGACTTCGTCTGTAGAACGATCGATGCTCATCTTCAACAGCTCGAGCAGAGGCTCGCGGTCCTGCTCGGTCAGCTCAAGCAGCTCGGCCAGCGCAAACCGCGCCGGAGCGAGATCGCGATCGAGTCGCAGGGCACGGGTGTAGTCGCGTACGGCGCCAGCGGTATCACCCAAATGCCGGGCGCGAAGTTCTCCGATTCTCCAAAGCTGCAGCGCCTGCTCTGCTGGATCCTTCAAGCTATCGAGGGCACCTTCCCAAAGCGCAGCCAGGTCGCTCCAGCGGTGTTGCCGTTCATAAAGCCGGGCCAAAGCGCAGTGCGCCGCGACAGAGTTCGAACGGTGATCGAGCGCTCGTCGCAGCGATTCAATTGCCCGCTGCTCGTCGAGAAGCTCCTGTTCGTAGATCTCCGCTTGGGTGCATAGCAGCGCGACGATGTGATCGCGGTCTGTCGAGGCATTGATCTCGGCCTCGTGCATCTCCGCTAGATCCTCCCACCGCCCGCGTTGACGAAAGATCCTGCCGAGCGCGCGCAGCGTAGGAAGATGCTCGCTATCGAGGGCCCAGGCTGCCTGGTAGCTGTCGAGGGCGCGGTCCAGATCGAGCAGCTTGTGCTCAAGAATCTCGCCGCTGCGAAAATACAGCTCAGCCTTGCGTGCGCTCTGATCGACAAGTGCCAGTTCCTGCCCGTTGAGCTGGACGAGGTCTTCCCAGCGCTCGGCCAGTGCGCAGACGCGCGCCATTGCTCGGATCGTTGGCAAGTGATCTGGGCGAATTTTCAGCAGCTGTTCGTAGCAATCAGCGGCCCGATCCGGTGCTGACAGACGGTGCTGGTAGAGCGTCGCTAGCTTATCGAGAACCTGCGCGCGCGCCGAAACATCGGACAGCCCCTTCAGTTGGTGATGCAGCAGCGCGGCCAGCTCATCCCAGCGTTGCAGTCGAGTTAGCAGGCGCTCCAGGGCGGCAAGCGCTGGCAAGAAGTTCGCGATGGTATCGAGCGCTTGGCCGTACATTGCCGCTGCTTGTTCGAAGCGTCCGCTCGATTCGAGTAGGGCTGCTGCTCGATAGACGCCGTGCGCCTTTTGCAGCGCGCTTTGCGCGTTGTCCACGTCGGCGATGTGAATGCGCAGCAGCGCGTCGATCTGACTGCGGCTCTCTAGCAATGCGGAAAGTGACGCGAGTGCGAGCTGGTAGCTCGGTGCGTCGGCCAGGCAGCGCTGATACCACTCGATCGCTTCGTTGGTCTTGCCCGCGTCACGCAGCATGTCGCCGACGCGGTTCGACAGGTCGGCGCGCACTTGGGGCGCGTGGTCGAGTTCGTGGAGCGTTGTGGCGATTTCCACGGCTTGGTCGAGCAAACCGTCGCCATACAGCAGCTCAAACAGCTCCCAGCCAGTGCCGTAGTCTTTGCGCGCCTCCCACGACTTGGAGAAAGCGGCGATCGCGCGCGGCTTATCCGAGAGCTGGTCGCGATGTATCCGCGCGGTTCGTGCCCAAAGCTGCGCGCGCCAGGCTGCCTCAACCTCGTCTGCCTGCGCTTGTCGTTCGAGCGTCTCAACCAGCGCCGCGTGAGCCTCTTGTCGCTCGTAGAGCAGCTCCAGCGTGACCAATACCGCCGGGTCGTTAGCGTCGGCAACGCTTTCCAGCAAGCGTATCGCCGTCGCCGGATCGTCGTCACCCATTTGCACGGCGATCCGCGCGGCGATCGCCGTGCTCAGTGCATCGTCGGTGACGGCTCCATGCAGCGCCAATGCGCTACGCTGTCGCTGCTCACGTGACAGCCCTGCAGGGTGGGCGACAAGGGTCGCCGCGACGAGCGTTGTCAGGTCTCCCGGGCTCTGGCGCAGGTTTCGCTGCAAGATTTCGAAAGCATCGGCGCCGCGACGCGGTCCCGACCAAAGCAAGGCGGCGTGTCGTCGGGCCAGCGCCAGCTTTCCGACCGTCGCCGATGTCGCCTCGGTCAGCGCCGCCAGCAACTGCGCAGCGAGATCGAGGTCGCCACGGTCGTAGTAGAGCAGGTGGGCCAAGCGCAACGTCGGTCGCAGGCGCGGGGCCAGGCGATGGGCCAGAAGAAGCTGTTGTGCCGCTGCAGTTTCCTCACCGTTGGCGAGCAGCAGGCGGGCGATCTCGTGAGCGATCAGCGCGTCGCGCTGTCTGTCGCCGCTCTGAGCGGCTAGCTCGCTGCGCAGCTCAGCAAGCGTTTGCGCGCTGGCCCAGACATCCAGCGAAAACCCGCTGGAGCCGGCAAAGATCGGCGTGCGCGCGTCGAATGACATCGGTTTCCTTTGTCCCGCTCACAACATCGCCATCAAGAAGATGGACGCCACGCCAGGCGGCAACCCGCCATCGCGCCCCGGCTGGTCGTCGAACGCGCCCAACCGCTAGCGATGCAGCAGATGTTTTCGCTATTTTTGCACGTTCTTTCGTAGCTTTCTAGCTACGGGCCCGCATGCTTGCCGACCGCGGGCTTAATCGATCGGTCAGGGGCAAACTCGGGCGGGCATTGCATCTTGGCTTGCCCCCTCGGGTCAGCCTGGCCGGCGGTACCGCAGTCGTAGCGCTTTGGCCCTGGTCGCCACCCGCAGGCCGCGTTGCGCCTGCAGTCGATACGGGCAACCGCGTTCTGCTCGCAGTAGTATAGAGTTTGCCCGCGACAGCAGCCAGCACGTGGCAATTGGCAGCGCGAGCGAGCTTGTGAGCTGAACTTCGTGCTCTTGCGGTAACGGGGCGCGCAGTGGATCGAATGGCGACCAGTGGGGTCCGAGCTTCCCGCCGTGTTGCAGTCGTAGTAGCCGCCTCGGCGCGTCTTGCGGTAGCCGCAGCGCGGTTGATCACGGCAGTCGATCTCGAACAGCCGCTTGTCGCGACAAAAGAGCAGTCGCTCACCGTCGCAACAGCCAGCGGCGCTGATCTCTTGGCAGGCTCCATGAATGGTGACGCGACTGGGTTGGCTTGTCGGTTTGACCTTAGGCGCTGCCTCACCCGGAGCAGCCAACCCTGCCGACGAGCAGGCGATGCAGAGCAGCGTTGCCAGCAGCCCGCTGGTCGATCTTGAAATAGCCATCTTTGCGATCATACCCACGCTGACCGGCGGAAGAAAGTGGGGTAGTCTCCAGCGATGCTGCGCTGTGAGCATCTTAGTCGCCGGTTTGGTCCGATCGTCGCCGTCGATGACGTTTCATTGACGGTGGAGGCGGGCGAGGTCGTTGGTTTGCTTGGCGAAAATGGTGCGGGCAAGAGCAGCCTGATGCGCCTGCTCACCGGGTTCCTGCCAGCGGATGGCGGTGTCGTCGAGGTGGATGGGTATCAAATGCTGCGCGAGCGCGGCGCGGCCCAGCGACGGATCGGCTACCTTCCCGAGGAGGCCGCGGCCTACGGTGAGATGCGCGTCAGCGAGTATTTGCGATTTCGAGCGGCGCTGCGGGGCCTCGGGCGCCGCCAACGCCCGCTCGCCGTCGACGCGGCGCTAGGGCAGTGCGCGCTGACCGACGTCGCCGATCGTCTGATCGGTCGATTGTCCCGCGGGTTTCGCCAGCGGGTTGGACTTGCCGCTGCGCTGCTCGGCGATCCAGCTGTGCTGATCCTCGACGAGCCTACCGTCGGTCTCGACCCGAATCAGGCCCGCCAGATCAACGACTTGATCGATAAGCTAGGCAAACGCTGCGCGGTGCTGCTTTCGAGCCACCAGCTCGGTCATTTGGAGCAGACGTGCAGTCGTGTGCTCTTGATGCATCGTGGCCGATTACACGCGGTGGACGGCATCGCCCGCTCTAGTCTGCGGCGCGCCGACGCGCTGCTGCTGCGTGTAGCGGTGGGCACCGGGGATCTTCAAGCGCTGATCGCATGCCTCGGTCAGCTCGCCGCGATCGATTCAGTGGTCGAACTCGGTCGTGATCGCGACGAGTTTGCCTTATCTCTTTCAGGCCAGATCGACGCATCGCTGGCCGAACAGGTTGCCGCGTCAGTGTTTGCGCAAGGCTGGGCACTGCGCGCGCTTGAGTGGCGTCGTGACTCGCTCGAAGAGCGGTTTTCTCAATTGACGACAGGTCGGCAATGAGCGCCTTGGTGATCTTTCGCCGCGAGTTGTGGTCCTACTTTGTCACGCCGATCGGTTGGTTGGTCGCGACGCTGTTTGCGCTTGTCCAAGGCTTTTCGTTCTACTTGATCGTCGAGCTCTCGGCGGAGTCCGACGCCGTATTCGGTTCGCCGATGACGCTGTTCTTCGGCGGAACCTACCTCTACTGGCTGTTTTTGATCGCTGTGTGTGCGGTGTTGTCGATGAGGCTAATCGCTGAAGAGCGACGCAGCGGTGCTTTGGAGTTGTTGCTGACCTCGGGAGTTAGCAGCCTCCAAGTCGTGCTCGGCAAGCTCGCTGCTGCCTTGGCTTTCTATGCGGCGATTTGGTTGCCGACGCTGTTCTACGTGGCGATCCTGCAGCTTGTTGGCGGTAGTCTTTGGCTTGATCCAGGCGTGGTGCTGGCGGGCTATCTGGGAACCTTGTTGTTCGGTCTGACCGCGCTCTCGATCGGTCTGCTTTGCTCTGCTGCGACGCGCAGCCAGCTTGCCGCGGGTCTTTCGACATTCGTCGCGCTCTCGATGCTGTTGCTCGCCGGCCCGTCCGGTCTGTTTTCCCAGGGTGATTGGTCGGTGCTCGCCGAATACTTCGACTGGTTTGCCCAGATGGAGCGTTTTGCCCGCGGTATCATCGACGGGCGTGCGCTGGCGCTGCACCTCGGAATCAGCCTGTTTGTGATATTCGCGGCGAGTGCCGTGCTGGAGCGGCAGAAATGGCGTCGTTGAGTTCGTCTGCTCGCCGCCTGCTCGGCCTGATATTGCTCGCGCTCAACGTGTTGCTGGTCAACCTGCTGATCGCGCGCATCGCGCCAAGCTGGGATTGTACTGCTAACGCCGCGTTCAGCGTCTCCGACGATACGCGCGAGATCCTGCGGCATCTCGAGCAACGCGTGACGATCTCGGTGCTGATGGCGCCGCCTGAACGGTACACGCCGTCGCTCTATTATCACGTCAAAGAGTTGCTGACGCGCTATCAGCAGCTCTCGAAGCGCATCGTTGTTCGTGCGATCGATCTCGATGCCGATCCGGAGCGTGCATTGCTCGAGGCCAATGCCCTTGGGGTCGGACCGCAGTTGCTTCGCCGCGGTGTTGTCGTGGTGACAAGCGGTCAGCGACGTCGACAGATTCCCGTCGATCAATTAGCGACGCGTCAGCACGGTCGTATCGTCGATTCCTCTGCCGATGCAGCGATCTCGGCGGCGATCGTGGCGATCAGCGAGCGCAAGCGTCGCCAGGTTTGTCTGACCGAGGGCCATGGCGAGCCCGGCGTGGACGATCTCGGTGACGGCGGGCTGTCGCGCCTAGCGGTGGCGATAGAAAACGACAATTTCGTGCTCAAGCGCTTGCCACCCAGCGCATTGGCCGACCTTTCGCCGCGGCGTTGCAGCGTGCTGGCGGTGATCGGTCCCACGCGTGAGCTGCTCGCGGCGGAATCGCAACGGATCGCGGCGTTTCTCGAGCGCGGTGGAGCGCTATTGGCGATGATCGGGCCAGTGATCGACGGAGATGGTAGGCACTTTCGTCCACTGCCGCTCAAGGAGCTCCTCGTCCGCTGGGGGGTGCGATTTCATCCCGGTATCGTGCTCGACCCACAGGCCGTCGCCGGAGAGCGACCGTTGCTCAGTTGGCGCACCAGCACCTATGCGACGCACCCGGCATTGGTCGCCTTGGGCGGGCGGCCGACGGTCTGGCGGATGGCTCAGGCGCTGGCCGGAGATCGGGGCGTAGAGCCACTGGTGATGTCGAGTGTCGATGCTTTTCGTGTGCAATCGCTCGACGCATTGCGCGGCGAGGGCCAGGTGATTCGCCCACCAGCACGCCGCGAGCAACTGGCCGTCGCTGTTGCTGTGGCCCGACGACAGGCGCGAATCGTCGTTTTCGGTTCAGAGCGCGGCGTGCTCAATCGTCGCCTCGACGGACGCGATGGCAACCTGGCGCTGACCCTGGGAAGCCTCGACTGGCTCAGCAGACGTGCACGTGGTCTGAGTTTGCGCGCCCGCCAAGGCGACGCCGTGCCTCGGATCTCCGTCGCACAGCTGCGCCTCGTCTTCAGTCTGAGCGTGATCGGTGTGCCCGCGCTGCTCTTGGCGGTGGCGTTGTGGGTTTGGCGGCGACGCCGGGTTGAACGATGAGTCGACGCGCCCTAGTTGGCCTAACATTGCTCGCTGCGTTGCTGGGGCTGCTGCTGCTCCTGTCGCCGGGATCGCCGAAGCAGCGAGCGGACCGTCCCCTGTTCTGGGCAATGCTGCAGGGCAAGTCAGTCGATCGCCTGCTACTACGTTTTGCTGACGGTCGCCAGCTGGCGGTCGTTCATCGCGGCGACGTTTGGGTGCGAGAGCGCTCGTCGACAACCGTCGAGCCGATCCGGACGGCACCGGTCGAGCGGTTGTTGCGCACGCTCGCCTTTGTCGAGTCGCTGCGCACGATCGACGAGGCTCGACCTGAGATTTATGGACTGGCGCGCCCGACGGTGGAGGTCGTGGTTGGGGCGGCATCGGCTGCTGAACTGCTGCGCTTTTCCGTCGGTAGCGCCGACGCCTCTGGAGATGCGGCATACCTGCGTTTTGCCGGCCAGGTTCACGTGGTTGCGGGTGAGCTGCGACAGCTTCTCGTCGAGTTCCCCGAGCTGATCTTGTCGCGTCGGCTTATCGAGGATATCGCGCGCGCGCGTCGGATCGTTTGGCGCGCTCCGGGCGCCGATGACACAACGTTGCTGCTGATCGAGGGACGTTGGGTTCTCGAACAAGGCGAGGGGCGCGTACTCGCCGATCCCCAGGCGGTGCGCAAACTGATCGATGCACTGACTGATGAACGTATTGTTGGCGGTATCGATACGCCGCCAATAGGGGCGAATACCGGGCCGTGGCTGGTCGTCGACGGCGAAAAACAGCGTTTGCTCAGCTTGCGCTGGATCTCAGGCTGTGCCGCACCGGCGCAAGGTTTGCTTGTTGAGGGCCCCTCGAACGGGAAGGCTCGGCGGGTTTGTCTTGATGGCGCGAGCGCTGCGGCGTTGGCTGCGTTGAAACAGCGCGCTTCATGGATCGCACGGCGCCCGAGCGCGCTGCGCGCCTGGCAAGTTCGCGGTCTGCGCTTCGCCTCGGCAACAGGTGGTGCGGTTGAATTTCGACGAACCGGCTTGGTTTGGAAGCGGACTGACGGCGCGTTGATCTCGGAAGAGCGCATTGCCCAATTCCTCGAAGCGATGCGCGGTCAGCGCGGCGAGCTCGTGGCTGTTGGCGAGTGGCGATCCCTGGCCAGCGTCGAGCTACGCTTGGAAGACGGTCAGCGGCTTAAGTGGCGGTTCGCTCGTCTGCCGAGCGGTCGGCTCGCGCTTAGCCGATCCGCTGAGACCGCTGCACTGCTGCTCGCTGACAGTCCGCAGGTCGAGCCGTTCTTGGATCCGGCCTCTTACCGCATTGAGCGCGTCGCCAACTTCGAACCGATCGCCACGCAGCGCCTAAGCTTGCAGGGCAGCGGATGTGATCTTGCCTTCGAGCGTAAGGATCGGCGCTGGTTCGTTGGTGACGTCGCGCTTGGCCGAGATGCCGAGCACACCGTCGATGCGCTGATCGAAGAGCTTGCTAGACTCAGCGGTCGCCCGCTAGGCGTCGCGTCTCTTGATGCACCGCTTCGGCTAGTCTTGACGCAACAACGTCGCGATCTCGTTAGGGACCGGCGGATCATCGACGAGATCACACTGCTGATCGCTTTGCAGCGCTGCCAGTTGCGGGGCAAAGTTGGGGTCGTTGCCGTTTCGCCGAATAGCTGCCAGCGGCTGAAGAGATCGCTCAAGTCGCTGTGTCGAGAGATTGGTCGCTGAGCTTGGCCGGCAGCGTACCGGAAGTCGCCTGTTACTTGCCCTCGATCACCGGTTCGGCGGCTGAATAGACCAGCAGTCCTTCCGATGATGAGAAGCCCGTCGCCGAGGATTTGGCGAAGGTTCCACTGACGATGTACAGCGTGCCGACGTCGAACGTCGTCTTGCGCCGCCGTGCATCTTCCGGTGGGTAGTCGGTCACCAGCAGCGCGTCGTCCTTCGGCGTGTTGGCTCGGTCAGCCAACCAGAAGTGCGGCTTCTTGCAGGGCGCGCATTTGGAACCGCGCGGGCAGGGCGGGCATTGATAGACGTCGATAATGAAGCCCTTTACGCGCACTTGCTGGGCGATCGTCTTCTTTTCGTTTTTTCGCACCCCGTAGACCGAGTAGGAGGAATCGGGGTACGTTTCGGGCGCATGGTCCTTTTTGAAACTCGGTGGAGCGGGCAGGTTGACGGCAACCTGAGGCAGCGAGCCGGTCGTCGGCTCGTCACCGAAGGACGTCTGCTTTTTCGACTCACAGCCGTTGAGCGTGATCGCCGCGGCCAGCGAAAAGGTCAGCAGGACAGAGCCCAGAGAAACAGTGCGTTGCATGGTATTGGTCCGTTAACGATTTTCGCAATGATTATCACGCTCGTCCTCGGTGTGCAAGCCGGCTGCCGCTGCGGCGAAAAACCACGGGCAGATCAGCGCCGTGTCGACGCCGGCCAGCTGATCGCGCCGCCGTCCGAGATCCACTTGGCGGTCGATGTTCTGCCGCGAGCGCCACTCGATCCCTTTGACCCGGCGATCGGCTTATGGACCGAGCGACTGCTGGTCGGGCCGGTCTATCAGACGCTGTTAAGGCGAACCGAACAGGGTGCACTCGAAGCGGGGCTCGCGCGGTTTAGCCGCGTGCCCGATGGACTGCGCATCGAACTGGGACGCCACCGACTGCATGATGGTCGGTTGTTGACTGCCGAACAGGTCAAGGCAGCACTGGAATCGCATCATCGGCGCGGTTCGTTGCTGAAGGCGGACCTGGCGCGGATCACTGTCGAAGGGGCGAGCCGGCTGCTGATCGCGCAACGCCGTTTTGACAGTGCACTGCTCTATCGTCTAGCCGTTTTGCCGATCGCCATCGCCGGCCGTTCCAACGGCTGGCTGGGCACAGGTCCGTTTCGTCCACAGTTCGCCGGCAAGCGCTTGCACTTGATCCCTTGGCGTGAGGGGCGTCGCGAGCCGGGTCGACCGGTGTTGGTTGTCGCTCCACTGGCGCAGCCCGCTGCGGCGCTGAACCTGTTGCGAAACCGTGAAGCCGATCTGATCGCCCGTCTACCGCCAGAACTCGGCCCAACGCTATCGCAGGCAAAAGGGCTCTCTCTGTTGCGGCGGCGGCTGATGCGCCCGCGGCTGTTGCTGTTCAACTGTCGACATTTCTATCTTCGTCGAGCCGAAGTGCGCCAAGCGATCGGCTTGGCGATCGATCGCCGGACATTGACACGAATGCGCGACGTCTGGTGGCCAGGGTCGTTGGTCGAGGCTGCCGGTGTGCTCGGCGACGGAATTGCTGAGCCACCGGCTGCTGATCTGCCGCGCGCTCGCCAGCGTCTGATCGAGGCGTTTTCTTGGCCGAGGCCGCCTCGCGGCAATTGGGTGCGCCTGTCGTTGTTGCACGGTAGCGGCGACGCCGCGTTGGCTCAGGCGATCCGGCAGGCGCTGCAACCGCTTGGAATGATCGTCCAGCCTGTGCTTGCTGAGCCGATGTATATGCGCGCTCGTTTGGACGCGGGAGGGTTTCAGTTGGCGCTGATCGGCCTGGCGCTCCGCGCAGAGCCTGATCTAAGGCGCTACCTTGCGGCTTCAGGGCCCGGCAACTTCGGCGCGTGTGGTGATTCGGCGATCGATCGGGCGATCGAACAACTCGCCGACCAGACCGACGCCAAAGCGCGCGGTTTGCTGTATCGAACGATCGATCAGCGACTGCGCGCGGTGCTTCCACATCTGATCTTGTATAGTCCGGTCGAGGTCTCCGTCTATCAACGAAAGTTAGCGGGCGTGAGTCCAGCCGGAGACTGGATCGATTTGGCCAAGTTGCGGATGTTGCGATGACACGAATTTGTGCGCGGTTTTGCTTGCTGAGCCTGTTGTGGCTGATGACAGCCGGCGGTTGTCGCCAATCGTCCCCCCAGCCTGATGCGCGCGTTGCTACCGAGTCGTCGGTGCTGCGGATCGGCTTGCCGACGGAGCCCGCGCATTTGGTCTACATGCTGCGTCCCGACGCCTGGACATTTCGGCTGACGGCCAACCAACTCTTGGAAGGACTTGTGCGCTACGACCCGCGCCAGCGGCGATACGTCGGCGTGCTGGCCGAGCGTTGGGATTGGTCCAAAGACTTCTCGGAGCTGACGCTGCATCTACGGCGCGGTGTGCGATGGCATGACGGCAAGCTGTTTAGCGCCGAAGATGTTCGGTTTACCTTCGATCGCCTTTACGACCAGCGCGTCGATGCGGCGAGCACGCGGGCGGCGATTGCCCCCATTGTCGCCGATTACCGCTCCGTTGATGCGCATACCTTTCTGATTCGCTGCAAACAACGCTCTTCATTCTTTCTTCAAGCGCTGGCCTCGCTGATGATTTTGCCCAAGCATGCGATGTCGCAGGGCGATCTCAATCGTCATCCGCTGTTGCGCCGGCCGTTGGGCACTGGGCGCTACCGCTTTGCCGAGTGGTTGCCTGGACGACAGATCTCGCTCGAGAGAAACGAACGCTACTGGGGCCAGCGAGCGTCGATTCGTCGTGTCGTCTGGCGGATCGTTCGCACGCCCCAGCTCGCGCTCCAGCTGGCCCGTCGCGGTGAACTCGACTTCGTGCCTCGTCTTCAGCCTGCGCAGGTCGAAACGCTTACTGGCGACGGTACGCTTCGGCGGGCGTTCGCTCGCGTTGAGCGGCTTGTGCCGGGAACCGCGTTTGTCGTGATCAACACCAGACGCCCGCTGCTCGCGCGCTCGATCGTTCGTCGCGCGCTGGCGCATTCGCTCGATGTTGAGCGCATCGTTCAGCAGATCATGCAGGGACAGGCCGAGCGCGTGCCGTCGCTTTATTGGCCGGGCGATCCGGACTTCGATCCGGCGATCAAGCCGCCAACCTACGATCCACAGCTCGCCGCACGGCTGTTCGACCAAGCTGGCTGGAAGCTCTCGGCGGGAAAGCGCCGGCATCGCGATCAGCCGATCGAGCTCTCGCTGATGGTCCCGAGTGTTTCGCGAAGCGCATTGCGCTGGGCGACGCTGTTTCAGCAATCATTGGCCGAGCAGGGCATTGCTCTGGAGATCCGCAGTCTCGAATGGTCGACGTTTCTCAAACGGCTCCAAGCGCGCGACTTTGACCTTGCGGCGCTGGGTATGCAGATCGCGGGCGTCTCAACCGACCTCTACCTGCAGCTGCACAGCAGTCAGGCCAGCGATGGTCAGAACTATGCTGGATATCGCGATCAGCGGGTCGATCGATTGCTCGAGGCGATCCGCCAATTGTCTGGCCAGCAACGCAAGCAGGCCGTCGCCAAATTGCAGCGGTTGTTGGTCGAAGAGATGCCGTTGATCCCGCTGTTTACCCTGCGCGAAATCGGTGCGCTTTCGCGGCGCTTTGTCGCGCCCACCGCCGAGAGCGATGCTTGGTACGACATCGGTCGATTTCGTTTGCGGAGCGCGGTTAGGTGATCGCCAAGTCTCGACAGCGCCTGCTGCTGCGACTGTTGATCCGTCGCCTGTTGCTCGCCTGCGTCAGTTTGACGGGTATCGGACTGCTCAGCTTTGCGCTGATTCACTTGACGCCAGGCGAGGCCAGCCTGGGTGCAGATAGTGAGCTTTCGGCTGGCCAGATCGCGCAGCGTCGACGCCTCTATTTCCTCGACCTGCCGGTCTTCTACAATTCTCGGCCGCAAGGCGCCGAACAGCGCGCAGCCCGTGTGCTGCACCTGGCGCATCGCGAGACCCCCGAGGCACGACGTGCGGTTAGCGCGTGTGGGACGGTGTGTCTGCCCGAACTCTTTCGGGCCGCGCAACGGGATCCGGCGATGCGCTGGGCGCTGGAGCAGCTCAAACCCACCGATGTCGCCACGTCGGCCGAGCAGTGGGCCGATCGGCTAGTTGGCCGGCTGAGCCCCGCACAAATCTCCCAATCGGTTGAGCGCGCCTTGCTTGATCCTCAACGTCTTGCAGAAATCGAACGATTGGGCAGTGCGGCCTTGCCGGCGTTGATCGATGCGTTGTTGCGCGCCCACGGGCCGGTACGCGTACGCATCAGCCAGCTCGCTAGTCGTTTGAGTGGATTCACGCAGCCGCTGCGCGGAGACGCTGCTGACCGCCGACGCCTGGCCAACTGGCGCGCCTGGTGGTTCCAGCACCAGCGCGACTATCAGCGCTTTCCCGTCGATAGTCCGTGGTTGCTGCGCGTTTCTGAGACGCGCTTTGGCAAGTGGATCGCCCGCTTGATTCGTTGGGATTTCGGTTTTTCGTTGCGCGATGGTCGTCCCGTTACTGAGAAGATCGGTCAGGCGCTGCCCGTGACGTTGCTGCTTGCCGGCTTGGCCTTGATCGTCGCCTTTGGTCTCGGCGTTCCGCTGGGACTGGTTGCTGCCCAGCGCGAGGGTCGTTGGGCCGATCGGCTGTTGTCGGGAGGGTCGCTGCTACTCTACGCGCTGCCGACGTTCTGGGTGGCGATGCTGCTCGTCCAGCTGTTCGGTGGGCTTGGATTGCTGGACTGGCTGCCGATCTCGGGGTTGGTGAGCGACGATTTGGCGGCGACGGCTTCGTTCTGGCAGCGATTCCTTGATCGGTTGCTGCACTTGATTCTGCCGGTGTTCTGCATGAGCTACGCGCTGCTCGCCGCTGTGCTGCGCTATCAGCGCCAGGCGGTACTCGAAGTTCGATCAGCGCTCTATGTTCGCGCTGCCCGTGCGCGCGGACTCTCCGAGAGGCGCGTCGTTTGGGGACACCTATTGCGCAATGCGTTGTTGCCGACCATTACCCTGTTCGGGCTCTACTTGCCGTACCTCGTCGGCGGAAGTGTAGTCGTTGAGCGGATCTTCAATATCCCCGGGATGGGTCTGTTGACCTTCGAGTCGATGCTAGCGCGCGACTACCCGGTGTTGATGGGACTGATCCTGATCAGTGCCGTTGTCGTTGTCGTTGGCATGTTGATCGCTGACCTGCTCTACGCGCTAGCCGATCCGCGAGTCGCCGCTGCATTGGATCGCCAGGCGTTTGGCGCTGCCAATCGCCGAGGGCTAAGATGATCGTCCCGCGCAGTTTTTCCAAGCGTCGTCAGGGCGTGTGGGCGCTCAGAGGCTTGGCGATGATCGGCTTCGTGGTTGTGTTTGGGGATTGTCTGGCTAGCGATCTGCCGATCGCAATGCACTGGCGTGGGGCGACCTACCTCTTGCCCAATGTGCTTCGTCCGAGCGCGCTGTGGAACGTCGACAACCAGCAGATCGCGGCGAGTAAGGGGCCGAAGGATTGGGTGCTGTTTCCGCTCTCGCGCTACGGCCCCTACAAACATGCACAAACCCGCACGCCACCACCTACGGCGCCAAGTTCTGAGCATCTGTTTGGTACCGACGATCGCGGTCGCGACGTTTTTGCGCGCTTGATTCACGGGACGCGAACGACGACCAAGGTTGCTTTGCTGTCGGTTTGTCTCGCGCTCTGCATCGGCCTCCCTTTGGGACTCTGGGCCGGCTACCGGCGCGGTGTTGCCGATTTCTTGATCAGCCGTCTGATCGAAGTGGCCTTGGCGTTGCCTTCGCTCTTCTTGATCTTGGTGATCGTTGCTTTGGTCGATCGACCGAGCAGCTGGGCGCTGATCCTGGTGATCGGCCTTACGCGCTGGACGTCGGCGGCGCGCTTGATGCGAGCCGAATCGCTCCGGCTGGTTCAGGCGAATTTCGTGCAAGCGGCTCGCCTGATGGGCAAGAGCGATCTGTTCATCATCTGGCGACACGTGCTGCCCAACGCCGCAGGGCCGCTCGTCGTAAATACGACCTTCGCGCTCTCGAGTACGGTGCTGATCGAAGCCGCGTTGGGTTTTCTAGGGTTTGGTGTGCCTCAGCCGCTGGCGAGTTGGGGCGGCCTGGTTGGACAGGGTATTGAGCAGCCCCAGGCGCTCTGGCTGGTGATCGTCCCCGGGGTTGCGATCGTCTCGACGGTGCTCTGTCTCGACGCTGCGGGCGAATGGGCGCGTCGTGCGCTCGATCCGCGTAGTGGTGGCTTGCCCCTCGACTAGAAAACTTGACCGAAGGCGATCGAAAACCAGGTCCCGAAGCCACTTCGGCCGCTAGAAAGTGGTACGCCGAGATCGATCCGTAGCGATTCACGATCAAATTGCGGGAAGTGCCCGCGCAAGCCAACGCCAACGCTTTGGCGATAGACAAACTTACGTTCCAGCGCGTCGCTGGGCGAGGTCTTGCCGAACGCCGATCCTGCGTCGTAAAACACCACGGCGCCGCCGTGGAGGGTCCAAAGTTCTAGCGGCAGGGTGCGAAACTCGACGTTGAGGTGTAGCAAGTTGCGCCCGGCGAATTGGTCGTTGGGATAACCACGCAGGCCTGTGTCGCCGCCGAGCGTGGAAAAGGCGTAGTCGAGGTTGTTGTCGCGCAACGACAGACTGGCGCGCGCGTGGAGTCGTCCGAACAACCACACCGGCGAGATGTTGTGAATCGTTCCGGACGCTCGTCGGTAGACCCAGGGGCCGATGATATCGCTTTCGCCGATGTCGGGCTGGTAGCGCACGCCGGCTTCGGCACCGAGGTAGAGTAGATCGTCGCCAAAGGCAAATTGGTAAGAGGCGCTTGCGGCAAGCGAGATAAAGGACTCTGCTGAGCGTACGAGGTTCTGTCCGAAGTTAATACTTGCCGCGACGCGCGGTCCGATCGCGTAGTCCTCACTTAGCGCAAAGCCACGGACGTTGCGGCGTTTGACGTAGCGCGTTGGACGCAAGTCGTAGCGTAGCCCAAAGACGCTCGCGGTCTCGCTGCGTGGCAGTGCGGTGCGACGAAACGCATCGATCGCTTCGGGGCCAAATGGCGTGTTGGCAGGAGGCGTGAATTCGTAGCGGTATCCGGTAATGCCGAACGTCAGGTCGTGTTTGAGTCGGCGGCCGAAACTACGGGTGAAGTTGGCCGTAGTCTGGCCGGCATGGGCATCGTAGACCAGCGGCACGGCGATATCGTTGGAAACCGGTACAACCGTGATCAACGGATGGCCATCTGAGCCTTGCTGGTAGTTGCGCTGTTGCGTGACCGTTAGGCTCGTTGACAGCTCAAATGCCCATTCGGTTGCCAATGAAAATAGCGGTCGCGTCAACGAGGCGGACAGCACGACGCCGCCCAATGCCCCCGAGCCCTTCTCTGGACACCACACGTCCTTTTGCCCGCTGGTCTCTCCGGCGCAGGGGACGCTGCCTTCGATGATTGCATCGGCCGCCAGCGAGAGACTGAGCCGGCTTCCGAGCAGTCGCGGATCGACATAGCGCCCGCCGACGCGGATTTGGTCGCGGACAGCGCCTTCGCTGAAGTCGAATTGCGTGACGCGCAGATGCAGCGCAAGGATCTTGTTGAGGCCGAGAAAGTTCAGCTCTTGCGGAGATGTGTCGAAGATACCGACGACCGACCCAGTCTGCTGGTAGACCATGTTGAGTCGGATACTCCACAGGTCTTTGGTGACCACCAACACAACGACGCCGTTTGGCGTCGATCCGCGGCAGGGGATGATGCGGGCGATCGCCAGCGTTTGACCGGCTTTTTCGGCGGTTCCTCCGAGCGCGCGCAGGTTCCGTTCACTTTCGCTGATCACCCGCGGGTCGTAGCGCTCTCCGCTGACGAACAGCAGCTCTTGGCGGATGATGTGTTCGCGGGTTCGCACGTGGACGATGTTGAACAGGTTGGGCCAAGGGTCAGAATCGGAAATGATCCGCTCGCGCACGATCACGACGCGTTCGATCAGGCGACCTGCGGGGTCGCCGCTATATCGCTCGAGTTTGGCCTGGCGCAGCGCCCAGGCGATCGTGCGCGCCTCGTAAGCCCGCCGCTTGGCCGCGCTCATCCCGGAGACGGCGCTTCGCGTTGGAAACACCAACAGTGCAACGCACAGCGCCGACGACAAGACCCCCAGTGGTCGGACAGATCGCTCCATGGCAAGAGTATGGGGCTGAACCGCGGGTGCTCGAAGCGAATATTTCGCCGCGCGAAGATCTCTCGGCCGAAGAGGATTTGCGCTCACTCGTGAGGCGGGGACTTTTGCGCTAAACTCTAGGTTCGACCAAAGGCGAAGGTGATGGCACAAGCAGGCGTGCGACTGACCAAGCGCATTTTCATATTTGGGCTGGTGTGGGTCGCCGTCTACGGCGGCTACCACGGCTATTGTAGCCACAAGGCCCGCGAGAAAGTGCGTCAAGCCACGAGGGCTTTGTCGCACCTGCGTCAAGGGTTGCTGGCTCGCGTAGCGATCAAGGGGGCAGTTGGAAGCGATGATGTTGAGGCGGTCGTCAGGGCGATCGCCAAGAAATCAGAGACGCGCGTGATGAAGATCAGCGTCGAAATCAAGCCCTACGATGCGACAAGCGCGCCGCTATTGGCCAAGCCAGAGCGCGAAGCGCTGCGGATGGTCGAAGGCATTGGGCGCGACAAGAAGCGAGGCTTTGTCGTCGGCTACCAAGCGACCTTACTGGCTCGCCATCGTGTCGCGACCGCATCGCTGCGCGACAGCCGCTACGTCTACCTGCGCTGGGTGATGCAAGAGAACAGTCGGGGAGGTCGCGCTGGTGGAAGATAGCTCGGCGCAATTTGCTGGGGTGCTCGAAACGTCGCTCTATGTTCGCGATCTTGACGGCGCCGCCGCGTTCTACGGCGAGGTTCTTGGCCTGCGCCTGATCGGCGAAGAGCCCGGGCGCAGCTTGTTCTACCGGATCGCGAGTGGCAGCCTGCTGCTGCTGTTCGTCGCCGAGGCCACCGCGCAGGGCGGTAGTTTACCGGGCCACGGCGCATCGGGGCCTGGCCACTGCTGTTTACGGGCCAGCCAAGGGTGCTATCGCGCACTGCGCGAACGGCTGGCCTCGGCAGGCGTTGACATCGAACACGACGCCAAGTGGCCTGCTGGCCAGAGCTTCTTCTTTCGCGATCCCGACGGCAACCTCTTGGAGATCGCCGAATGCGACATTTGGCCGCGCTGACTGTCGCTGTTTCGCCCATGATATCGATCGGTTTTGATCTGCGGTGGTGTTTGATCGGCGAGGCGCCGCAGCAATTTTGGCGAAAAACTTGCCGCGATCGGGCAGCTCCGCTTCAATCGAGCCATAGCAGGAAGAGATCGATGAGTGAGCCACGAGTCCCCTACGGTGCTTGGGTGCGGAGCGAAGGGTCATCGCCGGTGTTCGGGCGCGCGGAAGCGTTGTCGCCCGCGGGCATGGAGCTGACGCTAACCGGTGATCTGGATCTAGACCGCGAGCTGGATCTGCTCGAATTGCAGCTGCTGGTGGAAAACGAGTCTGAAGTTTTGGCGCTCTCGGCGGAGCCCGATGGTGCGGTCAAAGGCGGCTCACTGCGCGTGCGCTTCGTCGA
The DNA here is from genome assembly GCA_020633415.1 of Deltaproteobacteria bacterium. Lineage (GTDB taxonomy): Bacteria > Myxococcota_A > Polyangia > JACKDQ01. The sequence goes on along the minus strand of JACKDQ010000009.1, from coordinate 51,847 downwards.
CGTTGACGAGCGGCGTCGCGATTTTCTCGCTGGCCTCGAGCGCGTTCCCGCCCGCTAGACCTCGGCGATCACCGCGCCCCGAACATGATGGCGAAGGACGGTCGAACATGCCATAGATCTGGGCATGGCTGCCGCGCACGTCATCCTCCGTCATTGTCCCGAATACGATGTTGGCCGTGTCGCTCGCCTGGTCGGCGAGGGTCTGGATCAGCTGGCGCTTCGCCCGCGCGGGCGAGTGCTGGTCAAGCCCAATTTGGTCGCCGCGGGTAAGCAGTTCCCTTACGCCTACACGCGCAGCGAGGTTGCCGAGGGCGTGTTGCGTGCGCTAGCCGAGCGCGCCACGAATGAAGTCGAAGAGCTGGCGATCGGCGAACGCTGCGGCATCACGATCCCAACGCGGATGGTCTTTCGCGAGGCCGGTTACGACGAGATGTTGCGTCGCTTAAACAAGCAGCTGCCTCAACCGATCAAGCGCTATCTATTCGACGAAACACCGCAAGTCGAGATCACGCTTTCCCATCAGCATCGCCTGCGCGACTACATCTTCACGCCGGAGCCGGTCGCGCGAGCCGACTTCTTCGTCAATCTGCCGAAGTTCAAGGCGCACCCCTGGACCACGGTCACCTTCTCTCTAAAAAACTACATCGGCATTCAAGACGATCGTCATCGGTTGATCGACCACGATCACCGACTCAACGAAAAGATCACCGACCTTCAGTACGTGCTTCAGCCGCAGTTCATCTGTGTCGATGGCATTATCGCGGGACAGGGGCGGATGCTGACCCCCAAGCCGTTTGACCTCAAGTTGCTGGTGATGGGCGACAATCAGGTCGCACTCGACGCCGTGTGTAGTCGAATCATCGGCGTCGATCCGCTCTCCGTCGATCACATTCGTTTAGCGGCCGAGCACGGCTTCGGACCGATCGCGCTCGACAAAATCGAGATCAGCGGCGACGTGACGCTCGCCGAGGCCCAATCGCGAGCGACCGGGTTTGAGGTCGGGCTGATCCGCGTGGAGAAGTACTTCGAGGGCAGCAAGATTTCGGCCTATGCTGGTCCACCGCCCGAACAAGAAGTGACCGACTATTGCTGGGGTGGATGTCCAGGAGCGATCGAAGAGGCGATCGAGATTTTGCGACAGTACGATGCCGATTGTGATCAAAAGATGCCGCGCATGCACATCGTCTTCGGCGCCTATCGTGGGCAGATCGATGCGAAGCCCGGCGAGCCGGTGCTGTTTATCGGAGACTGCGCGAATTTTCGGGGCGAGATCCACGGTCAAGCCGTCGACCTGCAATCGACATATCGTCCGCGCGAGACGATCGATCCGCACACGGTGGCGCATCAGGATGTCTATCGCAAGTTGCTCGAGGCGCGACGCCGGGTGCGCGCGCCTGGCGGCCAGCCATATTTGCGTTTATCCGGCTGTCCGGTTTCGGTCGCCGAGCAGCTGTTTGCTTTGGCCACCTTAGGGGGTACCAAGAACCCGCTGTTTGACCTCTCCGACGGCTTGGCCTTCAACAAGGCGTATCTGCAGTGGCGTTTTGCTGTTGCCAGCAAGCGCATGGTGGGTCAGGTCTATCAGCGGCCAGGGGGATGTCCGCGCGGTGAGGCGGCGGTCACCAGAGGATCGTCGAGCGACTAGCGCTCCCATTCGTTGAGGACTTGAGCGTCGCCCGAGTCCATCACCAGCCGTTTGCGAAGCTTGTAGTAACGCTCCCCAAAGAAGAATGCGCCGACGCAGGGGTGGTAGGGCAGTCGTAGCTCGCCGCTCGTGCGTTCGATCGTCGCGTTGGCGCCGATCGGCATCGTGCGCTGCTGGTCGCGCAGGTGGTAAGGGATCACCACGCGAACGGTCGCTTGTGGCGTGATCTTTTCCGTGCGCTTGTAGAGTCGTTTGACCAATGCGACGAAAACCTCGCGCTGTTTTGCCGTTAGCTTGAATGCTGCTTTCCCAACCGCCGCTTTTCCGCCACTGTCGATGTTGAAGTCGGTTTCCGGGTTGTGCGGCTGAGTGTTTTCGTCGAAGTAGGCCTGGAGCTTACAGACGTCGTCGTAGAGCATCGAACGCACTTTTTGCGGACTGAAGTCGGCACTTCCGCGCAGGGTCGGTCCACAGGCCGAGATGATGCCACAGCACACAGCAAGCACGGCCCAACGCAAGATGTTCTCCTTCTCCATCACTCAACCTATCGATCGACCAAACCGGCGCGGAGTTTAGCTCGGCGATCCCACCGACGGTTGATTGTCGCGCAGCTGGCGATGGCTAAGACTTTATTAATCTTAGCCATTCTTTCTGTTGATGAAGCGAAATGGTCAGCGCCTCGGCGGATGGTGCACGCTCAACGTCGGCTTGACAGGTTGTGCTCGCCGGTGTCTAGTGGCGCTAGGCGAAAGCCGACTGACAATCGAAGAGACGTCGCGAGGCGAGGGAAGCCGGTGAGAGTCCGGCGCGGTCCCGCCACTGTGAGAGGGGTAGCCGAGGCAATAGCCACTGGGGTGAAACCTGGGAAGGTGCCACGGCGCGCGCTGTTTGCAGCCCCCGAGTCAGGAAACCTAGCTTCGCGACCATGACACGCTCTCCGAGGAGAGGGCAGGTGATCGAGATGACCCTGCCCATGTGGTGGGGTTTTTTATGCGTGTGCCAAGGCGTCGTCTCGCGCGAGACGGACGGCGCTGGTTCGAAATCGCCGTTTGTGCGACATGCCTGTTGGCCGGCGTGGCGTTGGCCCACGCCGCTGCCCAGCCGCCTGATCGTGCAAAGCGCGAGCGGAGCAAGCCGAAGCCAAGGGGCGAGCAGCGGCGAGCCCTGGCCTTGGCGATGCGCAGTGCCCCGCTTTTTCGGCTAACGGTCAAGGCCCGGCGCTCCGACAAACCCGACGAGGACAGCGCCGCAGCAGCCTCGGTGATCACCCGCGAGCGGACGCCGCGCAGCGCCGAGACGACCACCGAGTTGCTCGATCAGCTGCCTGGCGTGACGCTGACCCGTAGCGGTGGTATCGGTGCCTTGGCGACCCTTTCATTGCGTGGATCGACCGCCGATCAAGTTGGGGTCTATTTGGACGGCATTCCGCTGAACACCGCGGTCGGTGGTGGGGTGGATGTCGGCTTGCTGCCGATCGGTGCGATGGAGCGCGTCGAGGTCTATCGCGGTGTGACGCCCGTGGCGTTTGGCGGTACGGCGATTGGCGGGATCGTTTCGCTCAGCGGGCGTGTGCCCGATCGCGATTCGGCCAGCGCCGAGGTCGGTGGTGGATCCTTTGAGACGGCGTTCGGCGCCGCGGAGGCCACCGCGACGACGGGGCGGTTGTCGATGCTGGCGAGCGCCCATGTGATCCGTAGTGCCGGGAACTTCTCCTATGCTTCGGATAACGGGACGGCGTTTGACGCCAGAGACGACCGGATCGTCGTTCGCCGAAACAACGAAATGCATCAGATCGACGGGTCCGCGCGGCTGGTCTATCGCCTATCGCCAGGTCGGCGGCTGATGGCCAGCGTTTGGCTCTTGCATCGACTCCAAGGCTTGCCGGGAGACGGGCTTTACCAAGCCAGCCGTGCCGAGCTTCGTACTCAGCGTTTGATCGGCGCGTTGCACTACCGCGCTCGCGGATTGCTTGGTCGCGCGAGTCGTCTGCGTGCGCGGCTGTGGTCGGTCGTCGTGCGCCAACGACTCGACGATCCGCTCGCCGAAATCGGTCTTGGCACCAAGTTGACCAATGACAAGACGCTACGTGTCGGCGCCGCCGTTGACGCAAACCGACGGGTTACGGACTGGCTGCGGTTTTCCGTGGTGCTTGACGGACGTTTTGAGCGGTTTTCGCCGCACAATGCGCTGAGTCCGGAACGCTCTGCGGCGGCCAGCGATCGCGGCTTTCTCGCCGCGGGTACCGAAGCGCTGGTCTGGATCGACGCTTGGCGACTTAAGCTGCAGCCTTCTTTGCGATTTGAGTTTGCCAACGATCGGATCAATGCGCCCGACCGTCCGAGTGGCCAGGCCGTCGAAGAACGTCAAGAAACGACGCTCGCCCCAGTGGTGCGTTTTTCAGTGGTGCAGAACCCCAGCGACTGGTTGGCGATCAAGGCTAACTTCGGGCGCTATTACCGGCTGCCTTCGTTGCGCGAGCGCTTTGGCAATACTGGCTTCTTCTTGGGTAACCCTGATCTGCGTCCAGAAGTTGGCATCAATGCCGATCTCGGACTGGTCGTTGAACAGCGCTGGCGGTCGACCAAGTTGCGCGGCGAACTGTCGGCCTTTGCGGCCTGGGTCGACGATCTGATCCAGCTCGAGCAAAGCGCCTATCTGGTGCGCGCGGCCAATCTCGACCGCGCACGCTTGTTAGGACTTGAAAGCGCGGTTTCGCTGCAGATCTGGCGCTACGTGCATCTGGTCAGTCAGCTGACATTCACCGATTCGCGGGACACCAGCGAGATTGCCGCCCGCCGAGGTAAGCACTTGCCGCTGCGGCCGCGTGTACGTGCCGTGCTGCGCCCCGAACTGCGCGCCTGGCCGCTGGGATCGCGTCTGGCGGCCGGCGCGTTTGTCGAATTGAAATACACTGCGGGCAACCACACCGATCCGGCGAATCTCGTTTTGCTGCCATCGCGGCTGTTACTCGGCAGTGGCGTGCATCTCGATATCAAGCCGGCCGGGCTGCGATTGACGCTGACCGCCCGCAACATCACCGGTGCGCAGCAGCTCGATTTTCTCGGCTACCCGCTTCCAGGGCGGTCGTTCTTTTTTACGCTGCAGTGGAGCAGCGGACCCTTTGCAGGAGATTCCAATGCGAGTTCTTAGTGCCGCTTTCTTATCCGTCCTGACCTTGACGGCCTGCGCGTCGGACGACAAACCGATTCAAACCGATGGTGGTGGCGCGGATCTTAAGCTCAGTGACGCGTCGATCGTAGGCGATGGTGCCACTCAAACTGATGGCGCAGCCCACGATGGTTTGAGCGGCGACGGCCTGACGGCCGACGCGGGGACGCAGCCGCTGCAGCTTCCCGTCGCTATCGGATTGGTTGCGATCAACAGCGATTATCAAACCAGCAGCTTGGCGCTGATCGACGCCAAGACGAATGCCGTAACCAAAGACGACTGCGTTAACTCCGGCACGACCTCGCCGCAGCTAACGGCCGCGCTCTCCGGAGATCTTGCCTTGCCGAGTCAGCCGCTGCCTGGCAACAAGTTGGTGATCATCGATCGGAAGAACGCCACGTTGACCTGGGTTAACCCGCAGAGTTGTGCGGTTGACCGTCAGATCAACGTCGGCACCGGGTTTGCGGCGAATCCGCAGGATCTCGTCGTGGTCAACGGGAAGATCTATGTGGCCCGTTTGGAAAAGAACACCAAGCCGACCGCCGACCCCAAGGACTACGACGATGGCAGCGACCTGCTGATCGTCGATGATAAGACCGGTAGCATCGATGGCCGCATCGACTTGTCGTCCTATGCGACAACAGCGGCCAAACCGGTTTGGCCGCGCCCCAGTCGACTGTTGGTGGCCAATGGAAAGATCTACGTCTCGCTCAACAACCTCGGGCCCAACTACGCCGCCGACGAGTTTGGCCACGGCCGCGTGCTCGAGATCGATCCCGGAACGAACACCGTCAGTAAGACCTTCGATCTTCCGTCGCTGAGCAATTGCGTTGGTCTGAGCGTTTCCGCGCAGCCTGGTGGCTTGGTATTGGTCTGCAACGGTAACTTCATGGCGGCCAAACAACTCGACGACTCGGGTGTTGCCTGGATTCCACTGCAGGCGGGCGCTCCGCCTCAAAAAGTGGTTTTGGCCAAGGCTGCGGGCGGACCGCTTGGTTTCTCGCTGATCAGCACGCTCGGGCCGGACAAAACGGTGGTCTCGACGGCGGGAGACTTCTCGGGTACGCCACCCGATCGACTCTTTGTCGTCGATTTCGCTCGGGACAAGGCCACGCACTTTTTCGATGGAACGGGTGGCTTCGTGTTACAGAGCGCGGTCGTCAACCCGCTGACTCAGCAGCTGTATGTCGCGCAGGCCGACGCCAAAACGCCGCTGGTCAAGGTGTTCGATCTGAGCAAGGCCGGACAGCCGGTCGTTGGTGCTGACATCAAGGCCAGTGCCAAGACCGGCCTGCCAACCCAGCTGATCGGCTGGTACTAGATCTGTCACCTGGTGAGCGGAGGCCGATGAGCGCGAACCGACCACACGTCGTTTACCTCGTACTGCTCATTGTCACGGCAGTCTCTGCTGTTGGTGCGTTGTTCGTCGGCTCGGTCGACCTCTCCGACGACAGCCTACGACAAATTCTGCTCGGCTTGCGTGGCGTTCGGGCGACGGCGGCCTTTGTCGTCGGTGCTGCGCTGGCCGTGGCAGGCGTGCTGGTTCAAGGGCTGTTTCGCAATCCCCTGGCAAGCCCGTCGATCATCGGCACCACCTCCGGGGCCGCACTGGGCGGGCGTCTGGCGATCCTCGCGCACGGCTTGACCGTTGGGGTGGGCAAGGCGGCCAAGATCAGCCCCGATGCATTGTTACCGATCGGCTGTTTCGCTGGTGCACTGTTGTCGCTGCTGGCGTTGCTGCTGATCGCGCGCAAACGCGACGACTTGGTTGTTTTGCTGCTCACCGGATTTTTGCTTTCGTCGCTGTTTATTAGCGTCGGTGGCCTGGTGTTGAGCATTGCCCAGGATCGCTGGGGGCTGGCGCGTGCGATGGTCGTGTTCGCGCTGGGTGATGTTTCCGGCGCTACACCGGCGCAAATCTGGCTGGCCCTGCCGCTGCTGCTGTTCGGCACGGTCGCCGCCTGGTTGTGGGGACGTCCGTTGGACTTGATGCTCTCCGGCGAGGAAGAGGCCGCGACGCTGGGCATCGATGTCGTGCAGCTTCGCCGCTGGGTGATCATTTGGACGGCGATGCTCACCGGCGCGGCGGTAGCGATCGGCGGCAGCATTGGCTTTGTCGGCTTGGTCGTCCCCCACGCCTTGCGCCCTTGGGTGGGGGCAGCCCACCGTTGGCTAACCCCTGCGGCGTTTCTGCTCGGTGGCAGCTTTGTCATGGTGTGCGATTTGCTCGCGCGTTCGGTGCCGGGGCAGGGCGAAGTTCCGCTCGGCGCGGTAACCGGACTCGTCGGCGCACCACTTTTCTTGTGGATGCTGTTACGCAGCCGGCGGTCGTTGCATGTCTAGTCGCGTGGGTAGCAGCGGCGCATTTCGCCGACGCGGGATCGACCTGACCAATGGCGTCGCCGTTGCGCTCGCTTTGATCCTTTCGGTCCTTTTCGCCAGTCGCTGCGGCGGTGGATTGTTCTCCGTTGGGCCGACGGCGGACGCGTCACTGCCGGTGGAGAGATTGGTTGACGCTGCCGGTCAGCGCGTGCCGATCCGGCACTATCGACGGATCGCCAGCGTTGGCATCGTCGCCGATCGGTTGCTGTTGGAGTTGTCTGAGCCCGATCGCATCGTCGCTTTCACCCGCCGCGCGCGGCATGTCTATCAAGGCTACCGCTTCTCGCCGCGCAAAGCGGTGCTTGGCCCGGGCGACATCGAACGCCTTTTGGCGCTCCAGCCTGACCTGGTGTTGATCAACAAGTTCACCCCCAGCAGCTTTCGCCAAGCGTTGCGACGCGCGGGCATTCAAACCTTCGACTTGGGCGGGATGTATGGGCTGCCTTCTCTGGTCAAGGCGATCGAGCGCGTCGGAGCGCTCGTTGGTCGCGCCGCAGCTGGGCGACAACAAGCGAGGAGGTTTGTTGAGCGGCTCGAGTCGATCGCGCGGCGCCTCCCGTCGGGTACGCCACAACGCTCGGCGATTTATCTTGGACTGCATGGCGGGACGCTGACCGGTGGTAGTCGCGGGACAAGTTTTCACGAAATCCTCCGCTTTGCAGGACTTCGCGACGCTGCTGCCGCGACACTGAGCGGCTGGCCGCGGATGTCGGCGGAGACCGTGCTCGCGATCGATCCCGAAGTGATCTTGACCCAAACCGGAATGGCGCGCCGTCTCTGTCAGCGTCCTGGCTTTGCCAAAGTGCGCGCCTGCCGCCCCGGCGGACAACTGGTCGAGCTGCCTGCACAGCTGCTGGTCGATCCAGGGTTGCCGATCCTTGAGGCCGCCGAACGGCTTTACGCCGCGGTCTATGGCCAGCAGCGCCAGCGGAGGGCGCGATGACCAGGGGCGATGGTCTGCCACTGCTCGTTGAGCAGCTCCGCGTCGATCGCGGCAAGCGATGTGTGCTTGAAGGCATCGACCTGCGGATCGATCGCGGCGAGGTCGTCGCCTTGGTCGGACCCAACGGCTCGGGCAAGACGACCTTGCTCAAGGCGATCGCTGGTTTGCTGCCCTTCGCTGGGAAGTTGCTGCTCGGTGGGCTGCCGGCCGAGCAGCTCTCTCACCGAGAGCGAGCCTGCCGGGTATCCTATGTTCCGCAGCAATCTTCACTGGATGCGGCGCTCTCGGTGCGCGAAGTCGTCGGCCAGGGACGGATGGTCCATCGGTCCTTCCTCGCTGGCGAGCGCAGCGCCGATCTCGAGGCGATCGATTGGGCGATGGTCTCAACAGACGTGGCGACGTTAGCCCAACGGCCGTTCAATGCGCTGTCATACGGCGAGCGACGACGGGTGCTTCTGGCGCGTGCGTTGGCTTGCCGCGCGCCGCTGGTGCTGCTCGACGAGCCCACTGCCGCGTTGGACATCGGTCACGTGGTAGAGCTATTCGCGCTGATCGAGCGCATCGTCAACGAGCAGCAGGTTGCGGTGCTGATCGTGCTGCACCAGCTGCATGAAGTGCATCAGGTCGCCCAGCGCGCGCTACTTCTCCATGAGGGGCGCACCTGTGCCGCGGGCCTGGTGGCGCAGGTCTTGACGCCGCAGCTTGTCGAGCGCGTCTACGGTGTCGAGCTGATCGAAAACGCTGCGCTCGGCTATCGGCGTCTGCCGCGGGCCTGAGCGGTCGCCGTTACTGAATATCGGCGCGAATCCGACGATAGAGATCGTTAGCGGGTGTGGTCTGCCCGCCCGACCTTTTCGCGGAGAGCATCGATGCGGTTTTTGCGAGTCCTATCGGTTGTGCTGGCCATCGCGAGCGTTGGCTGCGGTCAGTCTCGCGCACCTACGCCGACAATCGCCGACAACGCGGACCCGCAGTCAGCGCTGTTTAGTCCCGCCGATCAACAGCCGTGCCTTGGCGCTTGTCGGGGGCTCGGTTTGCCTGCGGAGGTTTGCCAGGAACGTTGTGATTCTCGCGCTCAGCCGGTCGATCCGTCACCGCCGCTGACCCCCGCGCCGTCGCCCTTGCTCGGTTGTGTCAAGCGTTGCACCGCGAAGGGTTTGCCGAGCGACAAGTGCAAGACGATCTGCATCAAGCTGCTGCAAAAGGCGCGCGTGATCAAACAGCTGGCTTGTTTCCAGCGCTGCTTGGCCAACGCGCGATCCAACGTCGACTGCCGCGAAATTTGCGCCACGAAGAATGCGCCACCGCCGAGCGATCCACCGGCGCCACCGCCGAGCGATCCACCGGCGCCACCGCCGAGCGATCCACCGGCGCCACCGCCGCGCGATCCACCGGCGCCACCGCCGACCGATCCATCCCTCGACGCCTGCTATGGCAAGTGTCTGCTCAGTGGTATCGATCCGGCGAAGTGCCGGGCCGTTTGCGGTCCCCAGCCCAGCAGCGCGTCGAGCTCGGTCGACGCCGACTGTTACCGACGCTGTAGCGAAGCCGGTGTCGTCGCGGATGCTTGTAAGACCGCTTGCACCATCAACGAAAGCGTCGGGGTGAGCTGCGCGATCAGCCAAGATGCCAACGGCCGAGCCTGTGTTGAGTGCACCGACGGAACGGGCAACGTGATCCGCAACGGTTGCTGAGCAACCCTCGCCAGCCGCCGGCTAGCTCATCCCGCGAGAGGCGAGAAAATCGCCGGCGTTCATATCGTCGCCTTGAATGTGGTCGACCAGCCAGTTTTTGAGGAAGTTCATCAGCTGGACGCTGAGCATCACCTCGCCCTTGTCGAAGCGCTGCTTGAACGACACGACTTCCTGTGTCAGCTCGGCATGCGCCTTTTTGTGTGCCTCAGCGGCTGGGAAACTGTGGGTGTCGAACAGCTGCTCTTCCGTCTGAAAGTGCTGCACCGTATACCCGGCCAGTTCTTCGAGTAGTCCGCCGAGCACGTCCTTGCTTTTGCCTTGCGACATCGCATCGTGCAGCTGGTTGACCATCCGTACCAACTCTCGGTGCTGCTGATCGATCTTGCTGACTCCGACACTGAGATCATCCGACCACTGGATGAACGCCATGGTGCTTTCTCCGTCTGCTGGTGTTGCGGGATCGAAATCGTAGCAAGGACAGGCGCCACGGTGAAGTCCCGGCGGCTCGCTAAGCCCTCGTTACGAAAACTGATTATTCGATTTTCAGGGATTTGCTGAAGAGCGGCGCCGGTGTTGCCTAGCGATCGAGTTCTAGCGGGTTGCCGGCCGAGCCCGCTGCATCGGCAGCGTGTTCGTCGGCCGATCGCTTTACGGCCATCCCGCCGCTGTATTCGCCGCGGTGAATCAATTGTCCGGCAGTGTCGTAAAGCGACCACGCACCTTGACGGCGTCCCGAGCGATAGTCGCCGGCGGCGCGGATCCGCCCACTGGGGTGAAAATAGATCCAGCGCCCGTCACGCTCGCCATCACGATAGTGTGCGCTGATCGCCCGCTCACCACTGCGCGCATAAAAGGTCCAGGGGCCGTGGCGGCGACCCTGGTCATAGGATCCATGGGCGCGCAGTTTGCCGTTTTGCCAGTATTGCCAGGCGGCGCCGTGCATCGATCCGTCGACGAAGTTGCCGCGCGCCTTGAGCTTGCCGTTTGTGTGCCACGACTCCCAAGTGCCGACTGCCGTCCCGCGGACAAATTTCCCGTGAGATTTCTTCGAGCCGTTTCGATGGAACCGCGTCCAAGTGCCTGTTCTGCGACCGTTTTGATAGCCGCCGATCAAGCGTGGGTTGCCGCTCGGAAAGTAGCTCGCCCAACGTCCGTGTTTCGTCCCATCGGGCCGCGTGCACCACTCGATCAAACCCTGCTCGCGCTGCTGCTTAGCGAAGCGCGTGCCCTTGGGGCAGTCAGCGAACCGGCCGCGTCCGTCGATCACCGGTCCTGCCGAGACGCGTAGATTGTCACAACCGCCGACGCAGGCGGCGATCAGGATCCAGGCTGAAACGCCGCTTTGCCGCAAGTCTGCCGCCTTAGTCTGCCAGGCCGGGAGCCGGAAATTGGGCGCAAAGTTCGATGACCTCGCCGCGGATCCGAGCGATCACCGTCTCGTCTTCAGGCGCCGCGACCACCTGATCGATCCAGTGCCCGAGTTGCTTCATCTGCTCGAGGCCCATGCCGCGCGAGGTGATCGCCGGCGTGCCGAGGCGCAGGCCACTCGGGTCGAACGGTTTGCGCGGATCGAAGGGCACGGTGTTGTAGTTGCAGACGATCCCCGCACGGTCGAGCGCCTGAGCGGCGACTTTGCCGGGGACGTTCTTTGCTGTCAGGTCGATCAGCAGTAGATGGTTGTCGCTGCCGCCGGTCACCAAATCAAAGCCACGCGCAAGCAGCGCTTCGGCGAGTGCGCGACTGTTCTGCACGATCTGCGCGGCGTATTGCTTGAACGCCGGTGTTGCGGCTTCTTTGAGCGCAACAGCGAGTGCGGCGGTCGTGTGGTTATGCGGGCCACCCTGAAGGCCAGGAAACACCGCGGCGTTGATCTTCTTGCGGTGCGCCTTCTTGCAGAGGATCATTCCGCCACGTGGGCCGCGCAGGGTTTTGTGGGTGGTGGTGGTCACCACATCAGCATGGGGCACCGGGCTGGGATGCGCACCGCCGGCGACCAGACCTGCGATGTGAGCGATGTCGGCGATGAACAGCGCGTCGATCTCTTTGGCGATGCTGGCAAACGCCTCGAAGTCGATCACCCGCGGGTATGCGGTGGCGCCGGCCCATAACAGCTTGGGCCGATGCTCAAGCGCCAGGGCCCGCACTTGGTCGTAGTCGATGCGCTGCGTCTCGCGATCGACGCCGTATTGAACGGAATTGAAGTACGCGCCGCTGATGCTGACGTTCCAACCGTGCGTCAGATGGCCACCATGCGGTAGCGCCATGCCCATCACCGTGTCCCCGGGCTGACAGAAGGCGAAGTAGACCGCTAGGTTGGCTGGCGAACCGGAGTAGGGTTGCACGTTGGCAAAGTCGGCGGAAAACAGCGCCTTGGCGCGATCGCGGGCCAATTGTTCGACCTGATCGATCACCTGTTGTCCCTCGTAGTAGCGCCGTCCCGGATAGCCCTCCGAGTATTTGTTGGTCAGTACGCTGCCGGTGGCTTCGAGCACGGCGCTCGATACGTAGTTTTCCGAAGGGATCAAACGAATGCACTCAGCCTGGCGCCGTTCCTCTTGTCCGAGCAGATCATCGAGTTCGGGGTCGGTCGCTGCGATGTGTGGATGTCGGGACATGGGGGGCCTCCCTGCGCGGTAGTGGTCCGTTGCTGTGTAAACCAGAAGTTATTGCGCCGACTTGGCAGTCGCAAGGGGATTTGCCGACCCATCGGCGCTTTTTTTATCGTAGATCCGGCCGCGACACGGCTGTTTGTCTTGGCCCTGCGATGTGGGGCAACCGCCAAGGAGACTCAAATGATCTGTCGAACCGTGTACTTGATCGGCGCCATGCTGCTGCTCAGCCTCGGCGCTTGCGGCGACCGGGGCCTCACCACACCCGAGTTGGAGGCCAGCGAGCATACCTCGCTCTGCCAGTTGGGGCGTACCGACCGGCAGACGATCTGTGATTGGGCTACCTCGGTGACCGCCAAGAACCAAGGCATCGCCGAGTGCCAGGCCGGTGAGACGATCGAGATCGGCGGGCTCAGCGGGCCGTGCGTCGCGCAGCTATCGGCGGCAACAACCAGCGGGGCAGCGCTGTGTCAATACACGGTCAAGGATCTGACCGGTTGTGTGACCTACACCGATAGTAAGCTCGCGACGGCGATTCCCGATGGCGACGGGAAAACCAAGGCGCCCAAAGCAGACGGCGGTTCGAATGTCATCGATTCCCCGACGGGATGGGACTGCGAGTCGGCGACGCTCGATCGACCGCCTGGACCGTTCAAGTTGCCGTTGTGCCTGGGCTACTTTCGCTGTCCCGGTCCCGGCGATCGGCGTTTCGAGTGCAGCCAGCCTGACGGCAATCGGTATCTGTGCACCTGCACCAACGAGCGCACCGGCGAAGTAGAGGGCTCCTTTGAATCGCCGGACATCTGTCAGGTCGCCGATCACAACCTGATCTACCGGCTCAACCAGGGGTGCGGCTGGCAGCTACCTGGCGACAAATAGCAATTCGGTTGGTCTCGGTCGCGGCGCGCGGCCGGCAAAAGTACAGCGTCGTCGAACAAACGTTCATTATTTTTCTGGCCACTTAGCCACCGGTCGCTGGTGACCACCGGCGAAATGCGCTACATACCCGCCCTTATGGCGCAACTAGGCTACATCGAAATTATCGACAATCGGTGCAAGGGCTGTGACCTCTGCATTCCCGAGTGCCCGGTCGAGATCATCGTCAAGAGCAGTCGAGTCAATCGGCGCGGTCTCAACGTCGTCGAGGTCAGCGAGATGTCCAAGTGCATCGCCTGCAACCTCTGCGCGATGATCTGTCCCGACCGTGCGATCGACGTCTATCGGTTCGACAAAAAGGCGCTCAAAGCAGCGCAGGCAGCAGGCTAAAAGATGGCAGGGGAAAAGAAGCTGATGTGTGGTGCCCACGCGATGGGCTTGGGAGCGATGGCTGCTAATTGCCGATATTTTGCCGGCTATCCGATCACGCCCCAGACCGAGCTCTTGGAGTATATGTCCCAGGCGCTGCCGGCTGCTGGGGGGATCTTTCAACAGCTCAACGACGAAATCTCGTCGATCATGGCCTGCTTCGGTGCATCAGCGTCGGGTGCGCGCGTGATGACGGCGTCGGTAGGTCCCGGGCTGACCTTGATGATCGACGGTCTAGCCAACGCGGCAGGCGCCGAGTTGCCGATGGTCGTTGGCGTGTTGACCCGTGCCCATGTGGGCGTCTCGGCGGGACTCTTGCCGGCGCAAAGCGACATTCGCATGCTCAAGGGCGGTGGCAACGGTGACTATCACTTGCCGATCTATGCGCCGTCGTCCTGCCAGGAAGCCGCGCAGCTAACCTATGAGGCCTTTGACCTCGCCGACCGTTACAAGACGCCGGTGTTCGTGGCGATCGATGGCTTCATGTCGAACATGATGGAGGTCGTTGGCGACGTTACGCCGCTCGAGCCGCGCAAATATCCCTATCGGGCCTCGATGGCAGACAAGGGTGCCTCGGTAATCTCCAGCTACATGACCCCCGACCTCGACACCCATACTGTCTATCGGCTCGCCGAGAAATATCAAAAGATGCAGGCCGAAGAAGCGCGCTATGAGGCCTATCAGCTCGATGACGCGCAGTTCGTGATCGTTGCCTTTGGTATCATGGCGCGCGTCGCTAAAGAAGTGGTCCTCGTCGCTCGCCAGCGAGGGATCAAGGTCGGCTTGTTCCGACCGATCACGCTCTATCCCTTTGCCGAGCAAGCGCTGCGCGAGGTCGCGGCAAACGTGGCGGGCGTGTTGGTTACCGAGATGAACATGGGGCAAATCCTTACCGACGTGCGCTTGGCCGTCGAGGGGCGTTGTCCGATCGACTTTTGTGGCCACCCGGCGAAGGTGATTCCGCCCGCCAAGCTGCTTGCTGCGCTCGAATCGTTTGCCAAGAAGGAGGCCGCCTAATGAGTGACTATCGGGACATTCCCGCCGAAAAAGTTTCTCCAGCCTCCGAGGCCTATAATGCGGCGATGCCCGTGACGTTCTGCGCCGGTTGCGGCCACGGCACGGTCAATGTGCTGCTTTCCGAGGTGATCGAAGAGTTGGGCATTCAGGAGCGCGCGGTGATGATCGCCGGCGTTGGCTGCGGCACCGCCTCGCTCTTTGTGCAGAACATCAAGCGCATGGCGGTTCCCCATGGTCGCGCCTCCGACGTGGCCACCGGTGTTTCGCGCGTCTTGCCCGATCGCGTGGTCGTTCAGTATTCCGGCGACGGTGACGCCTGTGCGATCGGTCTGGCCGGTTTGCTCCACGCTTGTGCGCGGCGCGAAAACTTCATCGTGCTGATCTACAACAACAACGCTTACGGCATGACGGGTGGTCAGCTTGGGCCGACGACCAGCGAAGTCGTGCCGACAACGACGTTCATCCAAGGCCGGGACAAAGAGATCATGGGATATCCGCTCGATATCGTCGAGCTGGCCAAGGCGTTGCCCGGCTGTGTTTTCGCCGCTCGCGAGCGCATCACCACCGGTAAGAATGTCTTCCGTGCCAAAAAGACCCTCAAGAAAGCCTTCGAGTATCACGTCGACGGTGTCAAAGGGATCAAGCTGATCGACTTCTTGGGCAACTGCAACGTCAACTGGAAGGGCGCGCAGACGTTCACGCCCGTCACCGCCAACCAACTGATCGAGGACGAGGTCTCGAAATACTTCGTTCAAGGCACGGTCAAGGAGCCGAAGTAGCGATGTCGAAGATTTCTTTTGAGGCGATCGGCGGACGCGGCAAAGGCGGCGACGGCTTGCTGACGATTCTCAAGACGCTGAGCTACGCGGCGCTCAACAAGGGGCTCAACGTCGCCTACTCATCCAACTACAACCCCGAGACGCGCGGGAGCCTGGTCGAAGGCACCACGGTGATCTCGGCCGGTGAGATCGTCAGTCCCGTCGTCGAGAGCTACAGCGTTGTCTTCGCTTTCGACAAAAAGGCGCTTGAAGTCTACGGTCGTCAGCTCAAGCCAGGCGCACTGTTGATCTACAACACCTCGGTGATCAGCGATGGCCAGCCTCCCGAGGGCTGTCGTCCGCTGGGAATGCCGATCAGTGACATCGCGATCAAGATGGGTGCGCCCAAACTCGGTAATATGGTGGCCTTGGCGGCCTACATTCAAGCCACGGGGCATTTTTCGATCAACGAGCTGGTCGCGGGTATGAAGGCCTACTTGCCGATGTGGCGCCAGGACTTGATCCCTCAGAACAAGGCGATGCTTGAGGCGGTGTTGGCGATCCCCCTCGAGGACTTGCGACTTGGCAAGGTGCCGAAGGCCGCCTAGCGGGCAAGGGCGTTCTGCAAGCCGAGCGAGGATACGGCCGTTGATATCAACTTGATGAACTTTTTGGGCGCCAAAGCGTATTAGATCGCGTGATGAACAAACGACGAGAACCCTGGCGCCCGTTGGCGCTATTGTTGGCCAGCGCGCTGTCCACGGTGGGCTGCAAAGTCTATCTGGTTCCGAGTGGTATCGACGCGATTCACGCCGGGGCGGGGCTTGCGCCTGGACAACGCGTGGTTGGGCGCTGGCGCGACGCCTTCTACGACGCGACGGTGATCACCGTTCACCACCGTTTGGTAAAGGTCGCTTGGGATCAGCCACCACCGGAAAGCTCGCTGCTGCCCCGTGAGTGGGTGATCGAACTCAAGTCGGTGGCGCACGCGCTAGGTTCGGCGATCTGCCGGCGTGAGGACTCCAGCGGGCAAGCCGCCCATTGGCAGCCCTGCAAAGTTGTCGCCCTCGGCGGCCACACGCTCAAGGTGCTCGCCATGCCCGATGGCCAGTCGCTCGACCTCGCTGCCAGCGACGTGCTGGCGGTTCCCGCGACGCTGAGCGATTTCATCGCGCGACGCGTCGACCACGCGCTGAGCGTGCAGCGCCTTTCCAAAGAGATCACACCCAAAGCCCCACGGAGCGCCGGCCAGTTGGTGAGCGTGAATCAACCGGTGCTGGCGCTCTGGCAAAAGAGCAGCTGGTGGGACGCCACAGTCAAAGCGATCGACGATCAAGGTCAGATTACGGTCTCTTGGGCTGACGGCAGCGCGCCTCGCGTGCTGGCGAAAGATGAGGTTGCACCGCTAGCCACCGGCACCAGTTGGCGCGCCAACGATCTGGCCTTTTGTCGCTTCAAGGGTTCGCAGCGTTGGCATCCGGCGAGAGTCGAGCGAGACAACGGCGATGGCACGCTGGCGGTGGTTTATCGCGACGCCCGCCGCGATACTCGGATTCCGCAAAAGGACTGCCAGCCCGCGCAGTAGTCGGTTGGTGGCTACTTGACCTGGAACAAGCAGCCAAAGTCGATCGTCACCTTGGCGCCGGCGATCGTGCCGCACGACAACGGGCAGAGCCGCACGGCTGTCGGCGCAGCGTCATTGTCGAAGAACCAACCGTCGCTGCCGCTGCAGGCGGCCTCGTTCGCAAGCTTGGGAATTTCGACGGTTGTGCTTCCTCGCGTGTGTTTGACGCGAATGTCGCCGTAGTTGATCTTGCGACTTTCGGGGACCGGTATCTTGTATTCGCAGGGCAGGGTCGCCGTCGCTGCGACGCTGTTGGCGAGTGTTGGAAATAGCGATGTCCAATCCTGGAGGCAGACCTGAAATTTTTCGCCTTTGGTCTCGGCGGTCAAGTCGAGATAGGCCTGGCCGATCCGCGCCCCGGTGTTGCAGCCTTTAATCGCGACGTTACCGTAGGCGACAATGCTGTGAAACGTGAAGCCGTCGGCAAATCCAGGATTGGTCAGTGCGGCGAGTTGCGTCTTGAACGTCGCCGCGGTGATCGAGCTTTCATCATCGGTGACTGCGATGAAATTTTTCGAGGCCGTCGGGCCCAGGAAGGCCTGGTACAGAGGATAGGTGCTGATCAGCTTCTGCAGGCCGTCACGACTGCCGACCGTTTGCTTGACGTGCTTAAAGCGCGGTCCGTCGGCGCAGTTGGGACCGGCTAGCGGCTCGGGGACACAGACCGACTTGTCGGCGATCAGGACGACCCGGTAATCGATGTTCTGTTTGCCGATAAAAGCGGCAAAGGCGTTGAGGTTGGTCCGCACCCAGGCGGTCTCCACCGCCATGCTGCCCGATGTGTCGATGAACCAGATGATGTCCACGCCGCCGCCCTGGGCGGTGGCTTCACCTTCGACTTGCGCACACGGTGGACCATCGCCGAATGATGGTGGACCATCGTTGAGCAGCAGGCCGCGGTCGAGCGTAACGCCAGCGTCGCTGGACACGCCGCCGTCGGTGGACACGCCGATAAAGGTTGGCGTCACATCGCCCGAGCAGCCGATCTGCACCAGCAGCACGAGCAACCCAGCGAGACGACCCCAGCGACCCGACCAAGCCAGCATTGGCAGCTCCTAAGCGCGACGATGGTTTAGTGTAGCAGTCTCTTTGTTTTTTGCTTTGATTTCAGGTAGATGTGAGGCTTTGTGCGCACGCGCCGCGATCGACACACATCGACATCCTTCGCGCCGTGGTGCCGGGCTGGTGCGGTTTTGCTGTGTTTCTGCCGTGGCTTGCGCTGAGAATTGGCCGGCGAGGTTGGCCCGGCTAGCTGCGTAACGCTAGGCTCCGACGAGCTTGCGGATCTTGCGGATCATGTCCGGCAAGGATTTCTTCTGAGCCATCTTGCGCACCCAGTTCGGAATCCATGCTTTGGGGATCGCCAGCGCGCGGTAGACAACCATCGTGCGTTTCTTGTCGCCTTTATAATAGTGCAGGTACCACATGCCGCGGTTGTACTTGTATTCGCCTTTGAGCAACGTCCATGTGCGTAACCACTTTCCGTTGCCGATCTTGTGCACGAACTTGGTGTCGCCTGTGATGTCGGAGTAGGGGAAGGGCATGTCGATCTTCACCCGGCAAACACCTTCAGCGCGCCCATTGCCCAAGTCCTTGTAGGCCAGGCGTTCGGCGTAGGGCACGCGGACCATCGTCTTTTCGTAGTCGTCGCAGTTGGAAACGATCGGCCAGATCTTCTCAGGCGGTGCGTTGATCAACGCTTTGACGACAACGGCCGGCTGGTCGGCACCCTTAACCGGCTCGGTGTAGACGATCACGTCGCCCTTTTCCAAGCGCTGTTCAAAGCTCTCGGCGCGCGCGGTTTGCGACGCCAGTATCAGCGCGATCAGTGCGCAACAAGTTGCTAGATACTTGATCATGGTGCTTGGTCCTCAGTAGCGGGGGTCTCGGCGACGGCCGGTCCTTGTGCGTGTTCTTGGGCGCGCTCGTGCAGCTTACGTCTCAAGCGTCGCCGATAGTAGGTGTAGACGATGATCGCGACAAACAACGGGATCGGCGCCAGCGCTGCATAGCTGTGACTACGCAGCCAAGACAACAATGATTTGACCCAGAGCAAGAGCTGCGGCCCGGCCCAGGCGATGATCGTGAAGCGCACCCAGCGTAGTGAAAATGCGATCGCCAGCATCGGCAGCAGGCGGACATGAAAACCACCGGCGACTGCAGCCATGCCCGTCATCGGCGGCAATCCGATCAGCGCTGCCGGCGCGGTAAACCAGAGAAAGCCCGTCTCCAGCCGCTCGCCGTACTTTTCCCGGGTGCGCACGATCTGTTTCCGTGCCCAGCCCCAGCGTTGGCCAATGAATTCGCCGGAGAAGAACAGCGCGGTATAGGCGCTGGCCTGGCCGAGAGCACAGCCGAGGCCGACGACGATCGGATGCCAACCACTCGTGGCGCCATAGGCTGCCGCAGCGGTTTCAACGTTAAAGATCCAGACGATGCCGCCGGCAAAGCCGATCGCGATGAGCAGCAGAAATGCCAAACAGGGCTCCCTTGATCGCCACCAGGCATTTTACACCAGCAGGCGGCCGGTCGATGACTCTGCAACGTTTGCCGACGGTTAGCCGGCTACTTGGTCCACAAATCGCCGAAGAAGACAAACGCGAGGACGCCATAAGGAATGGCGCTATTGATCTTCTGACCGTTGCGATAGCGATTGTTGATCCACCAGTTGAGCATGAAGATCAGCGTTGGGTTCTGAAACGTTTCACTGTTGGTCTTGAAGGTGTACACCGCCATCGGACCGAGACGATGATTTGGGCCGTTGGGGTTGCCACGCTGATCTAGCAGGTCGCGATAGAACGGATTGACCAGCGTGTGACGTAGGCCGACCATCAAGCCAAAGTTGGTCTGATAAAAGAGGTGACCATCGTTGACCAGCACCCACCCTTCGTCGGGCGTCACCGTGTCGAGTAGGTTGACGTAGAAGACCTTGTCGTTATTCTTTAGGCCCAGATCGAAGTAGATCATCCGCGTTTGGTTGAGCAAGACGATCGGCCCGGCCTTCGCCTTCAGTTCGGCCTGCAAGGTCAACTGTGTGCCCTGGGTAATGTAGTTTAGGTCCGCTTTTGAACGGGCTTTGATCGTGTCTTCGTCGTACTCGTCGTAGGGGCTCTGAAAAGACTGCAGCATTCGCGCGGTGCCGAAGTAGAGCCGCTGTTCATAAGCGACGCGAAGCTTTAACACGGCGATCGGCTCGAACTCGACGTCGGCGCCCAATCGGGCGAATGCCGGGTTGATCAGCGCCAGCGCACCTACCCCGAAGAAGGCGTTCTTGAAGAGGATCGAGTCGCTGTCGAACAACCGATATCGATAACCCAGCTTGGCTTGGGTCTGGATGCCCAGCGGGTTCCATTGAATCGCTGTCAGGTTGTTGAACAGCACGCGATGCCGGGCGGTGATCGGTTTGGGCCCCATCCCGGCGGCGTTGTTCGAGAGGCCGAATAGCAGCAAAACCACTGGCAGTGTCAGTTTTGCTGCGGCGCTGGTCCGGCGGTCGGCGGTGGTGTGATCGTTTGTCATCAGCGCGCGCATCATCCTGTCTGACGGCGCGCACTGTCAATTGGAACTCCGCCAACCGACCTAGCACGGTCGAGAACTGTGATTCGCGTCATGTTTGTGACCATCGGTTAACGCCGCGTCGTTAACGACCGGCGACCGTGCGCAAAAAAGGTGCATGATTTCTGAGCAGCTAGCTTTGGAATGCCGCTTGCTTATTCTGTTGGTGACCAACGAGAGGAGCTCCCGTGAAACGCTCTGCATTGCTAACAGTCGGCACGATGCTGATCGGGCTTTCGCTGAGCGCGCGATCGCATCCGGCCGCGTACGGTCAAGACGAAATTAGCCCGCCCCTCGCTGAGCGGGACATTCCCGCACCGATCGGCGAGCACGAGATGCCACCACCGCTCAGCGAGCGGGACATTCCGCCACCGATCGCGCCCCGTGCGGCCGACCTCGATGATGACTTTGCCCGTCCGCCGACACGCGTCGAGCATCCGTTGCCCTTCCCGAGTAGCGCGCCGACCCCTGTTGTTGAGCTACCCAAACGCGTCGAGCATCCGCTGCCCTATCCGAGTAGCGCGCCGGCTCCTGTCGTCGTCGTGCCCCAGCGCGCGCGGGCCAACGCCAAAGCGATTCCCGCGCGCGAGCGGCTCTATACCTGCCATTGGTCACGACGACCGGGTGGTGACTTTTCGCTGCACTGTCGTTTCTTTAGGTCTCGCGGGGGGGCAGCGGCAGCTGGCAAGTAAATGTCGCGCCCTTGCCGGGCGTGCTGTCGAGTTCAACGCGTCCGCCGTGCGCCTCGACCACGGTCTTGACCAGCGATAGCCCGAGGCCAGTGCCGCCCGCTTCGGATCGCGTGGTGAAAAAGCGCTCGAAGATCTTTCCGCGATTGCCCTCGCTGACGCCGAGACCGTGGTCGCGGACGCTCAAGACTGCCTGGCTCTGACTGCGCGTTAGCGAGATCTCGATCGGTTGCTCGGTTGGGCTGTGAGCGACGGCATTTTCGACAAGCGCTTGCAGTGCCGCTTGTAGATGGGCGCGATGTCCGTGGAGGGGCAGCGGTCGCAGCACGCCTCGGGTATCGATCGGGTGCCGCATCGCAAAACCCGCGACGACCTCATCGACCGCTGCGGCGAGATCGAAAAGCTCGCGATGTTCGAGGGTGGTCTCGATTCGCGACAGCTCGAGCAGACGCGAAACCAGGCGGTCGAGGCGTTCAACATCGGCGAGGATGTTGTTCAAAAAACGCGTGCGCGCGTTGGGATCGTCGTCGGCGCCATCGACGAGCAGCTCCGCGGCGCCGCGGATCGCCGTCAACGGCGTCTTGAATTCGTGAGAGATGTTTGCAGCGAACTGCGCGATATAGGTCGCGCGTTGATCGAGTTGGCTGACCAGCGCGTCGACCGCGCGGGCGAGTTCGCCGATTCGGTCGCGCCGATTGAGTCGCAGACTGACGTTTCGATCGCCGGCCGCCAGGCGCTTTGCCGCGTCGGTCAGGCGCTTGAGCGGGCGCGAGATCGTCGCCGCAAAGAGCAAGGTCAGCAGCCCGGTTGAGGAAAGCGCGATCGCCAACAACAAGAACAGCTTGGTGCGCAGCCGGTAAAGGGCCTGCAGTACCGGCACCGTTGAGCGGGTCACGTAGACTACCCCAGCCACCCGGCGCTTGAGCATGACCGGCAGGGCGACGAACAGGTAGGTTCGCTGGATGCGTTGGTGGACTCGGGTGGCCGTCGCCAGCTGGCCCTTGAGCGCGGTGCGAATTTCGCGTCGTTGATCGAGTGGTCCGCTATCGGTGCGATTCGGATGGCGCCGAGCGGGTGCGTAATCGCGCCCCCAAAGTTTCGGCACCGCCGGTTCCGGGCCTTCGGGAGGACCGGTTTGGTGGGAGTCAGCGAGCAGCTTCCCTTTGCCGTCGAGTAGACGTATTCGCAGGCGCGTGCGTTGAGCGACCAGCGTTAGCGCCGTTCGTAGGACATCAAACCCCGGCTGGCCCGCGGGCGTGACGTTGGCTTCGATGACACTGCGAAGCAGCTGTGCCTGATGCTGCATGTCGCGCTCGAGCGCATTGAGCGCCTCGCGCTCAAACATCCGCGCGCCGTCGATCCCGACCACTGGGACGAGCACGGCGATCGCGTTGACCATCAGCAACCGGGTTCGGATGCGGAACAGCTGCAGGTACAGCCAGCGAAATAGCTGACGCATTAGACCGAAGAGGACTTGTTGACGCGTGCCTTGTAGCCCACGCCATGTACGGTCTCGATCGGATCGTGATCGACCGGCCGAAACTTGCCACGAATGCGCTTGATATGGGTGTCGATCGCTCGCTCGGTAATGTGGTGGCCGATGCTGTAGACCTGATCGACGAGCACCGCTCGGTTCAGGACTTGGCCCGGGCGTCGCAGCAAGGTGTGAAGTAGGGCGAATTCGGTGGCAGTCAGCTGGATCGCTTGCCCGTGGCAGGTCACTTCGTGCCGATCGGGATCGAGGCAGAGCGGACCCACGGTGATCTGCGACGACTTTGCCGTAGCTGGCGCGGCAGCTGGTGCAGGAGCGCTGCGACTCTGGCGGCGTAACACCGCGCGGATCCGCGCGACGAGCTCGCGGGGCGAGAACGGTTTGGCCAGGTAGTCGTCTGCACCCATCTCCAATCCGACGATACGGTCGACTTCGTCGCTCTTGGAGGTCAAAAAGATCACCGGAACATTTCGCGTCTTTCGCAGCTCGAAGAAGACTTCGAATCCATCCATTTCTGGCATCAAGATGTCGAGTACGACCAGGTCGATATCATCGGCACGGGCGCGTGCTAGCCCTTCGCGGCCGTCGCTTGCGCAGCTGACACCGAAGCCTTCGCGGGAGAGCGAGTACTCGACGACTTCGCGGATGTGGCGGTCGTCATCGATGACGAGGATCTGTGGCACGCTCTAATGATACGCTTCAGCGCGGAAAAACCAACCAGCCGGATCTTCGCGCGTAGACCAAGGCGGCCAGCGCCAGCAGCATTAGCGCCCATTCGTGCGGTTCGGGCGTGGCGTGATAGCTGCCGTTGGCCGTGCTGGGACGTGGCGCGGCGCGACGTTGCCAGCGTCGGCCACTGGTCGGTAGCTCGTATTGGGCATCGTTCTCGGTCGCCAATAGCGCGGTGTAGTCGCTGACCACGCGGTGGGCCAGGGAAAGCTCGACGATTTGGTCAACGAGGCGTGGCGTCTCACCGAACAGCTTGATCTCGTTCATCAGTTGATCGATGGCCGCCGATGCGTAGACCGCCGGCACGCCCGCAACGTCCCGATCTGCGGCCGGCGCTGGGCCGATCGCGTTCAGCTCGGCGTCGTGGGCCAGTGAGAGTGTTGCACCAGGGGTGAGCGCTCCGGTTACGATGATCTGCTTGGCCCCTCGGGCGATCACTTGCAGAGGCTGGCCATCGGCGAAGACACGCACCGGCGACGTGCTGGAAAGCAACGTTTCGACCTTAGCGATCGTCAAGCTGCTCGGCTGCGCGAGCTGAAGATAATGGCCGCCGCTTAGCCGCGCGATGTCCTGCAGTCGTTGCTCATTGCCGCGCGCTGTTCCCAGATGAACGACTGAAAAACGCGTGCCAGGTCGGTCGTGGATCAGCCGCAGGGCACGGTCCAAGTCGACCCGATGGTAGTCGTCGCCGCCATCGGTGATCAGCACGGCGTGAGCCCGCCGCTCGCTCAGTGCCTGCTCGATGACCGGCACGAAAGCGGTGCCTAGGCCTTTGTCAGTGGCTGTTGCGGTCAGTCGCTCGAGTTGGTTGTCCAGCGAGCGGTCCGCGATCGCTAGCCAGCGGCACTGCTCTGGCAAGAGATCAAATTCGACCAGCGCCACCCGATCTGCGGGCGTTAGACGCTGGCGCAGCAGCTCGACCAGTCGGTGCGCTGTCATCAGGTACGGGCGCATGCTGCGCGAGCGGTCGACGAGCAACATCAGTCGCTGTGTACTGTGCTGTGTCGCTTCGGCGACGGGCAACTCGGCAACGATCAGTGCGCGCTGCGCGTGCTTTGCACCGGCGAAATGTGGTGCATCGCGCACGCCATAGGCGATCACCACGTCGCGGGAAAAAGCCCGCTGGGCGGCGTTGCGCGCGAGTCGGTAGCCGCGTTGTCCAAAGATGGTGTCGGCGACGAATTCACCCGGGAAACCGCGTAGCGTCGGTGGTCCGAGTAGTCCGCCGGATGCGCTAACGGTTGCGCTCAAACGCAAGATTTGCGGCGATTCGTTGGGATGACGCAGCGTCAGTCTGCGCCAGCGGTGTTCGGCATCGACCACCGGTTGAGCGAAACGGAGCTGGATCCGCGTGATGCTCTTGGCCAGCACCGGAAAGATTCGGATGCGGAATAGGTTGCCGGCCAGCCGCTCGACGATCGCTGGGTCCTTTTGCCGCGAAACGATGCGTTGATAGATCTCCCGTGCCTTTTGGCGCTCCATGATCCGTGCTCGGCGCGGTTTGCCGGCGACCCAAAGCACCAGGTCATGGACGGTCGCTGTCGGCGGCACTGGATAGTAGTAGTAGGCCTCGAGATTGCGCCGCGTCGGGTTGAGAAACTCTTGGGTCACCGTGGTTGCCGCGACGGGGTGGTCGATGCGCACGTCGACATCGTAACGAACCAGTCGCAGTGGGCCGTGCTCACCACGGGGGAACAGACCGAAGCGCGCCGCCGACTGCGCGCTGAGCTGGGCCGAAGATGACTGTGCGATCAGCGAGCCAAGGGCGATGCAGATAAGCGTTCTTACCATCGGAAGAATCCTCCATTTTGCGAGAACACCGGGCCACCGGTAAACGGTGCCGCTGGGCGGATCGCTGCGCGCCTGAACGTGTGTCGGGGTTGGCTTGATACGTCTTGACTGGCGTGTCGCTCAGATAGCCGGTGGTAGACGATCGCGATCAGCTGGCGCTGCTCGACATCGGGTTCGACGGAAAAGCGCTTGAGTAAGGGCGTTTCCTGACCGGCCAGCTCGGCGATCGCCGCCATGCGCTGGCGCGAGAGCGGTGGCGTCGCCGCGATGCGTGCTAGCGCTTGCTCGACCTGTCGTCGCTCAAGCATGCCGGCGACGATCGCCGTTGCGCCGATGCAGATCGGTGCCAACACGCTCGCTCCAACGACTAACGCTCTGCCGCGGCGCGAAAGAACGCGTCCCAAGCTTCTCGCATCGCGAACCCAGTGCACGATGCTGACCGCTGCGGCGGTATAGGGCGAGAAGCCGACGATGCCGATGCCGAAGATCAGTCCAACGGCGCTGATCGGCAAAAGTGGCAAGAGCAGCAGCGAAAAGTAACTGCAGACCACTGTGCTCAGTCCCGAGATTGCGGTCAGCGTAATGTTGGCGGCCAGCGACTGCGGTCGCCGATAGACGTAGTTTGCGTCGATAGCGTCGTAGCCGATCGGTGTGAGAAAAAAGTGCAGCAGCGCGCTGAGCACCGGCAAGACGATCGCTGCGATCGTCCACGGGCCGACCTCGACGACCCGCATCGAATTGTTCAGGGCGAGGGCGGCCAGCGGTAGCGCTACGGCACCAATCGTGGCAAATAGGTAGCGCATCGTCAGGCGTGTGCGGCTTCGCTTGGCTCGCTGTCGACGATCTCTGCAACGCTTGCAGCCGCAAGGGCGATGTTCGGCGTGCCAGGGGATCGAGCGGAATGGATCGCTATGGGTAGGCTCGCTCATTGCAGCCGCCCCCCTTGACGTTGTCCGCGACGTGCGGTGTAGGCGTTGATCAGCATCCA
Organism: Deltaproteobacteria bacterium; assembly: GCA_020633415.1. Taxonomy (GTDB): domain Bacteria; phylum Myxococcota_A; class Polyangia; genus JACKDQ01. The sequence goes on along the minus strand of JACKDQ010000009.1, from coordinate 25,458 downwards.
GCCTGCCGTCGCCGGAACCATTGCACCGGCGATCGCTGCCGCAATAATGAATGTGGTCACCGCATACTGGTCGCTAAGGAACGCCCAGACAAACGCCAGCCAAGCGCCCAGCAGGGTCAGTCCGTAGGCAAGCCAGGCCGGCGGATCGGCCACACCGGTCGTCGCTGGCTGCGCACTGTACGTCGGGACGATCGATCGTTCGTCGGTTCTCATCGTCGCTCTCCTCTTTCTATCCTCTGGTAAAGCTCGTTGAACGCGCGCATCGCGCGGGCTTTGTCGGGTGCCATGACGGAAAGCGCCGTCCAGCGCAGCGGACGGCGGCCAAGTTGGGCGAGCGCTGCGGCCCACAACGCGCCACAGCGGAGCGCGCCCAGGTGATTGCCATCGTCGGAAAAGAACGCGTAGGCCAAGAAGCGCTTTGTTGTGTGCGCTGCGCTGTGAGCGGGGTGGCGTTGGCGCAGCGCGAGGACGACGCGGCATCCGTCGTGCGTATTTCGCTCCTCGCGCTCGATCACCTCGAGACCGTCGCTGCGTAGACAAACTTCGGGCGGATGGAGCGTGCGCACCGCTTCGCTGCTCAGCAGGGTGGCTTCGAGTTGTCGATAGCGCCGGCGGTCGATCCGCACCGATCGGTTTTGCGCGAGTAGCGCCACTTCACTCGGCCCAAGCGCCAGTCGTTCTCCCGTGGTCTTGAGCAAGGTTGCCGGTAGTCGCGGATAGCCGGCGCCTAACGCTGTGGCGGGGACTGCCGGCTCGACGGAGCGTAGCGCGGCCACGGCGATCAATGCGCCGATGCAAAGCTGTGCTCTCATCGGGCACCTTGACAAGCCGGCCGCAAGCCTTGATTGCGGCTGAGCAGGCGGGCGCAAAGCAGGGCGACGGCGCAGGCCAAGGCGAAGGCGGCGCAGCCGATGGCGTAGTGTGTTGCTGCGTTGATCGGTTGTGCGATCAGCGCCAGAGTTAGGGCGACGATGCGCAGCGCGTTAGCGAAGAACAATAGACCCAACAAGGCTAGCCAGAATAATGCCGCGCGAGACGTGCCCAGCGCTGTGTAGCTGCTGATCAGCACGCCGAGCACCAGCCCGGCGGAGATGAATTTTAGTCCACTGCAGGCGCTGTCGACGGCGAAGGTCTGGCCGTCGATGACCAACTGCGTGCGTTGCTGAACGACAGGTAGGCCGTAGATCGCGAGCAGCTGGCGAGCGACGCTGCTCGCCGCGAGCTTGAGTGGATACCCGGCGAGCACGTCCAGCCAGTACGAGACCGGCAGCGCCAGCAGCGTTAGCAGCAGGACCGGATGTCTGTACCAGGGAAAACGCGTCTCAAAGAAAGCAAAGGCTAGCAGGTTCGCTGAAAACAACCCGAGACCGGCCGACGCGATATTGAGCCCGAGGGGCGCGAGCAATAGGTCCAACGCGCTCAGCGCCGCTGTCGCGCCAAGGAAACCGAGTCGCGGCACCGCACGCAGTTTGGGGCGCGCGAAAACGATCAGCAGAGCGGCGAGCGCCAACGGAAAGCCGCCCCAGGAGTCATAGGTCTGGTCGGTGAACGTGCGCAGCAACCAGGCTAGCGCGTGAGCGTATTGCCAGAGCAGCGCGACGCTGCCGCCGGCAAGCAGCAAAACTGGGCTGCGCCAAGGTGTGCGCCAAGGATTGATCGCTGTGGTCGATCCGCCGTACATGGGATAGTGATAGCCGAGCCCTCGGTCGGTCGAGCGACAACGGCAGGGCAGCCTAGCGGCGGGGATGTGGCGATCTTGTGGCGGTCGGTCTGGCGGGCGCCCTAGGCGTCGGCAGGTGGCTCGTGTCCGACAACGTGCCGGCTCTCGAGCCGGTTGAGCAGCGTCTGCTGGGCGCGCGTCGCCTCTTGGGCGCAGTCGGCTTCGATGGTCACCATCAGCGAATAGTCACTGCGGTCGAGAAATGGGTAACTGCCGACCGTGACATCGAAATCACGCTCAAGCTGGCCCAGTCGCTCAGCGACCACGCTCTCCGGCACGCGCAGAAAGACCCGAGCAAGCGCCCGTCGCTTGCCGATCAGCGATGGGGCGAGTGCGTTGATCTTGGCGGCGAAGATCTGCGGCACGCCCGGCAGGATATAGACATTGCGAAACTTGATCAGCGGATACGGGCCATCGCCGCACAGTTCTGTGCCCTCGGGTACGTCCGCCATGCGCAGGGCGGCATCGTTGGCGCGGTCGCCGAGATGCTCCTTGAGCAAGGTCACCAAGCGAGGATGGCGCAGCACGGGCACGCCAAAGGCGTCGGCGATCGCGCCGATCGTCCGATCGTCGTGGGTCGGACCGACCCCACCGGAGGTGAACAGATAGTCATGTTGCTCGGCAAGGGCACGTACGTCCGCGGCAATCTCCGCCGGATCGTCGCGGACGAAGACCACGCGTCTGAGCACCACCCCGCGCTCACGCAGCACCGCGATCAACGCAGCGAGGTTCCGCTCTTCGACTTTTCCACTGAGGATTTCGTCGCCGATGATCAGCGCGGCTGCCGTGCTCATCATCAAAGAATACGGCCAGCCGCGCCGCTCTGGCAAACGTGGCTTTGCTTTCGGATGAACTTTGGGTAGTTTTCCAGCTGAGGGAACCGATGACTCTGGTTGAACTTCGGCAGGTGATGGACGAAGCGGGGATCGCGCGCGCGCTGCGCCGCATCGCCCATGAAGTCCTCGAACGCGAGCAGGGCTGCGAGGATTTGATGCTGATCGGCATCCATACCGGGGGCGTCTATCTCGCTCAACGATTGGCCGGACTGATCGAGGAGATCGAGGGCGTCGAGGTGCCGCTCGGAACCGTGGATATCACCTTGTATCGCGACGACGTATTTGAGGGATTGCCGCGGCCGATGATCGGCAAGACCGAAATTCCCGGGCGCTTGCGCGACAAGAAGGTGATTTTGGTCGACGACGTGCTGTTTACTGGGCGGACGGTGCGCGCTGCGCTCGACGCGCTCAACGATTACGGTCGTGCGCGACGCGTCCGTTTGGCGGTGCTGGTCGATCGTGGCCAGCGCGAGCTACCCGTCGCGCCCGACTATGTCGGCGCCCGCGTCGACACACAGCCCGACCAGAGCGTCAAAGTGCGCCTCGCGGAAAAGGGCGAAATCGACGAAGTGGTCCTCATGCAGGCGGAACGATAGTGCGCTTTACCAAACGGCATCTGTTGGACATTGAGAGCCTGTCGGCCAACGAGATCGGCACGCTGCTCAACCTCGCCGATAGCTTTCTCGAAATCTCTCGCCGCCCGATCAAAAAGGTGCCGACGCTTCGCGGACGCACGGTGATCAACCTGTTCATGGAGCCCAGCACCCGCACGCGGAGTAGTTTCGAGATCGCCGAAAAGCGGCTTTCCGCGGATAGCCTCAATTTTTCCGCTTCGGCCTCGGCGACCACGAAGGGTGAGACGCTGCTCGATACGGTGCGCAACCTCCAAGCGATGGCGCCTCAAATCATCGTGATCCGGCATGCCTGCGCGGGCTCGCCGCATTTCATCGCACGGCACGTCGACTCAGCTGTGATCAACGCGGGTGACGGATCCCACGCTCATCCGACCCAAGCGTTGCTGGATTGCGCGACGATTCGCGCCCACAAGGGTGAGCTGGCGGGGCTGAAGGTCGCGATCGTCGGCGATATCGCTCACAGTCGCGTGGCGCGCTCCAACATTTGGGCGCTGACCAAGTTGCGCGCCGACGTGCATCTGGCCGGCCCGCGGACGATGATGCCGCTGGGCGTCGAGCGCCTTGGCGTTACCGTGCATCACCGGCTCGAATCGGCGATCGAAGGGGCCGACGTCGTGATGATGCTGCGCATTCAAAAGGAACGAATGGGTGGCGAGTGCCTGTTTCCGTCGCTGCGCGAGTACAGTCAGACCTTTGGGCTGACCCGCGAGCGCCTGAAGCTTACCGACGAGCGCGCGATCGTGATGCATCCCGGCCCGATGAACCGCGGCGTCGAGATCGCGCCCGATGTGGCCGATGGGCCGCGCTCAGTGATCCTCGAGCAGGTGACTTACGGCGTTGCGGTGCGCATGGCCGTGCTCTACCTGCTAGCCGGCAGCCCTCCCGTCGAATGATGCCCACCGTGCAGCTGGGTTTGACCGCACTGCTCTTGCAGCACAGCAAGCTGCTCAGCGGCCGCCGAATCGGTCTGCTCTGCCATGCTGCTTCCGTCGACGAGAATTTACGCCATGCAGTCGACCTCGTGGCTGCATCGCCAGGGCGCTTGGTTTGCCTGCTCGGGCCGGAGCACGGCGTGCGCGGCGAGGCTCAAGACATGGAAGGCGTCGGAGCCGCCCGCGACCCTCAGCTCGGGATCCCGATCTACAGCCTCTATGGTGAAACCGAGGCCAGTTTGCGGCCGACCGACGAGGCGCTGGCCGGCGTCGACGTGCTGGTGATCGATCTGCAGGACGTAGGCTCTCGTTACTACACCTATGTCTGGACGGCGATGTTCGCGATCGAGCGCTGCGCTGAACTAGGCATTGCCGTGATCGTTACCGACCGACCCAACCCGCTGGGTGGCGTGCAGCTTGCCGGTGGCCGGGTGGCCGACGCTTATCGCTCGTTCGTCGGTGCTTACGACGTGCCGGTGCGTCACGGGATGACGATCGGCGAGTTGATGAGGTTGGTCTGCGCCGAACGCAAGTTCGACGTTGAGCTTACCGTGATGCCGCTAGCCGGTTGGCGGCGCAGCGATTATTACGACGATACGGCGCTGCCCTGGGTTCAACCTTCACCCAACATGCCCACGCTGGAAACGGCGGTCGTCTACCCCGGCGGCTGCTTGCTGGAAGGCACGCAGCTTAGCGAGGGTCGGGGGACGACCCGCCCGTTTGAGCTGTTCGGCGCGCCGTGGGTTGACGGTCGGCGTCTAGCCGATGCGTTGGGCGAGATCCCCGGCGCCGTGCTGCGCCCGCTATCGTTTCGGCCGATGTTTCACAAGCACGCCGGTTCGAGCTGCGGCGGCGTCCAGGTTCATGTTCGTGACCGCGTTGCCTTTGATCCGCTGAGCTTTTACATCACCACCCTTTGCGCGACGGTTGCACTCTGGCCCGATAGATTCGCTTGGCGCGACGCTCCTTATGAATTCGTTGGGGATAAGCCGGCGATCGACCTGCTTGGCGGCGGACCGGAGCTGCGTTTGGCCGTCGACCGCTTGCGCAGCGGCGGCGCCGATCCGCGCGTCGTTGCTACCGAACTGCTGAAAGGCTACGACGCAGACCTCGCCGCCTTTGCCGCGCGCCGGCAGCCGCATCTGCTCTACTAGGCGCGGGAGTTTCAGCCGCCGCCAAGTTTCGCTATAGTGCCGGGGGATGACCGATACGGCTGTTAATACCGGCCGTCGGGTGGTCTTGCTGGGCGGGAGTTTCAATCCGCCACACCTGGCCCACCAGATGGCGCTGCTTTGGGCGCTGAGCACGGGCCGTGGCGCGCAGGCCTGGTTGCTGCCGTGTTTTCGCCATCCTTTCGGCAAGGCCCTGATCGACTTCGAGCATCGACTAGCGATGTGCCGTCTGCTGGCCGAGCCATTTGGCGAGCGAGTGACGGTCTGTGCGATCGAGCGCGATCTGGGCGGGGAAAGCCGCACGCTGCAGACAATCCGAGCGCTGATCGCGCAGTATCCGCAATATCAGTTCGCCTTGTTGATCGGCGCCGATATCGTCGGTGAGCGAGCTAAATGGTACGGCTTTGGGGAGATCGAACGTTTGGTCGATGTGTTGGTCGTCGGGCGTCAAGGCGTTGCCGATGACCAACCCGAGCCAGCCTTGCCGGCGATCAGTTCGAGTGACATTCGTCGCCGGATCGCCAGCGGTGAAGCCGTCGATCGGGTGCTGCCCGCGCCGATCGCCGACTACATCGATCAGCAAGGGCTCTATCGGTGACGATCGCCCTGTTTGGTGCCGGCCGCGTCGGCTGTGCGCTCGCCGAGGGACTTGTCGCCGCTGGCCAATCGGTTAGTGCGCATTGGACGCGCAGCAAGGCACGCGCTGAGCGCGCCAGCCAGCGTTTAGCCCGTGAGGTGGCTTGGGGCGACGATGCTTTGCCGGCCGTGGTGAGTGCGGCGAACACGCTGATCATTGCGGTCAGCGACGATGCGATCCGACCGCTGGCCAACAGGCTGTCACCCGCGGCGGGGCAAATTGTCCTGCACACCAGCGGCGCCCAGTCGGCGGCGGTAGCACTCGGCAGCGATATCGCTCAGTGCGGCACGTTCCACCCGCTGTGTGCGATCGCCGACCACCGGCAGGCGGCCGGCGCCCTTGCTGGTGCACTGTTCGCCCTCGAGGGTGCTGACGCGGCGGTCGCCGAGGGGCAGCGACTGGCCGAGCGCCTCGGCGGTGTTCCGCGGCGGATCGCAGCCGAGGATCTGCCGCGCTATCACGCCGGCGCGGTGCTCGCGAGCAATCTCAGCGTGGCGCTTTGGGCGGCGGCCCTGGACGTCTGGCAACCGCTCGGCATCGGGCTCGATGCACTCCTACCGCTAATGCGTAGCACCCTGCAAAATTTGGATTTTCTTGGATTGCCCGAGGCGCTCACTGGGCCGGTTCGCCGCGGCGACGACCAGACGGTGGCCCGTCATCTCGCGTTGCTCGCCGATCGGTCGCCAGCGCTGTTGCCCGTCTACCGACAACTTAGCTTGCTCGCTCTGCGCTGTGCGGAGAGCAGCGATCGGCCCCCGGACAACATTGAGCGCCTTCGTGCACTGCTCGATGTTTGACCGCCGGCTCGATGTTTGACCGGCGGGTTAAGTCTTCGAGACGGTTTCGATTTCGCCCGCCTGACGGAATTTTTCTGCTCGCGCTGCCGTTCGCCAGAGGTCATTCTTCGCCTGCCGTCGCCTAGGAGCCGTCGATGTCCGCTTATTCGAGTCGCTGGGTCGTTCTCTCGCTTTTGCTGTCTTTTGGGCTTGCACTGGCCGGTTGTGGTCGCACCGTCGTGTCGGCGAGCAAGGAAGAGTCAGCGCGAACCGAGATCTGCAACAATCTCGTCGACGACGATCGGGATGGGCTGATCGACTGTTCCGATGCAGACTGCAAGAACGCCAGCAACTGTCAGGGCGCGGAGATCTGTGACAATCAGATCGATGACGACGGCGATGGCCTGATCGATTGCGCCGACCCGCAGTGCTTCGGTCAGCCGCTTTGTCGTAACAAAGAGAACTGCATCAACAGCATCGACGATGATGGCGACGGCGACATCGACTGCGCTGACGCCGATTGCTTTGGCAGCGACTTTTGTGGCGGCCGAGAAGACTGCGGCAACGGCCTCGACGATGATCGCGACGGTTTGATCGACTGCAGTGACCCCGACTGTCGTGGCAAGCCGGAGTGTCGCGCGGTCGAAAACTGCGTCAACTTGCGCGACGACGACGGCGACGGGCGAGTCGACTGCGCTGACGATGACTGTGCGGGAGATCCGGCTTGTCAGCGCAAAGAGGACTGCGCCAACGGCCGCGATGACGACGGTGATGGCGATATCGATTGCGACGATGCCGATTGCAGAGCGGCGCCTGAGTGCAAGACGGCGGTAGAAAATTGCACCAACTTGCGCGATGACGACGGAGATTTCCTTGTCGACTGCCAGGATCCGGATTGTTTCAAGCATCCGAACTGCAAGACGCTGGGCAAAGAGGTCTGCAACAACGGTGTCGACGACGATGAGGACACGTTGGTCGACTGTGACGACAGTGACTGCAAGAGTCTGCCGCTTTGCCAACCCGGCAAAGAGATCTGCGATAACGGCATCGACGACGATGGCGACAATGCTGTCGATTGCGCTGACCCTGATTGCGCCAGCGAGCCGATCTGCAAGGTTCTCGGTTGTCAGCCAACGGTCGATTTCGGGCTGCTGGCTGACAAAGGCGCCTCAGTCAATCGTCGCCTGGTGACCAATGCGACCAGCGATCGGCACGACACCCCCTGCGCAGTCAAAGGCGGCGGTGAGGTTGTGGCGCAGTTTGAACTGCAAGCCGATGCTGACGTCAAGCTGAGCTACGAGCAGATCAGCGGCGACCATAGCTTCTCGCTGTTTCGCGCGGGTATCGCTGAAGCCTGCAATGCTAACCCGCGTGGTTGTTTTGACCCCGAGTCGGAGGCCAAAGGTGAGTTTTCGCTCAAGGGTTTGAAGAAGGGGCGCTACTTCTTGATCGCCGAAGCGTTCGCAGCGGGCCTTGAAGGTGAGGTTTCGATCACCTTGAGCACCGGCAGCACCGCTCAGAAAGAACAGTGTCAAAACGGCATCGATGACGACGGCGACGGAGCGATCGACTGTGCCGATCTGGACTGCGCAGGACTGACGGTCTGTCAAACTCACAATTGCCAGGTCGACGTCAACCTGGGGACGTTAGTGATCGATGGGCCGAGTAAACACGCCAACCTCTCGACGCTTCTCGGTGCCAATGACGATGTGGCCGAAAAATGCGGCGCCGGCGGCGGAAACGATCAGGTCGTGCGGCTGGCCTTGCCCAAGGCGGCGATCCTCACCGTTGAGGTCGTTCAGAGTGGCTGGCACGTTTTCGGTCTTCATCAAGACAAAGGCCCGGGGACGATCTGTAACGCGGACCTTGGGTCCTGTTTCGACTCCAATGGTTCATCGGGCTTCAGACTCTCCTACGGTACTTTGGAAAAGGGTGTCTATTACTTTGTCGCCGATGCGCTCAACTCAGCGAGTGGTGGCACGGTCAACGTCCGGTTTAGCGCGCGCTCCAACCGCGGTCCCGAGCTGTGCGCCAATGGCGTCGACGACGACGGCGACGGTCTGACCGACTGCAAGGATCCGGATTGCGTCGGTGTGATCGGTTGCCCTGGCCCGGTTTGTACGCCAGATCATCGCCTCGGCACATTAGTTCCCAACGCGCCGGGCAAGCGCCTGACCGTCGACACCCGAACCAACAACAACAGCCAAACGGTGTCGTGCGCTCAGGGTGGCGGCCGTGACGTCGTCGTCGAGCTTTCGCTTTCCGATGTTTCAGGCCTGGCGATCAATTGCAGTCAGACCGGCGACCATGTAATCGGTCTATTTGTCGCTGGGGCTCCGCGCGATCCCTGCGACAAGACGCAGACCAACTGCGCCGACCTCAAAACCGGGCCGCTAGGCTGCAACTTCATCTTCCCCAACCTGCAACCAGGCAAGTACTACCTGGTCGCCGAAGCATTCAAGCCGGGTAGCGAGGGCACGCTGGATCTCAACATTCAGGCGCTGCCCGATCACGCCCAAGAGATCTGCGACAACGGTATCGACGACGACGGCGATGGCCAAATCGACTGCAAGGACTCCAATTGCTCGAGCAACCCGATCTGCGCTTCGCAGACCTGTACGCCCGACCAAAAACTCGGCACGCTGCCGATCGGTGGCTCTCCGACGACGGTAGCAACCACCACCAAAGGCGCCGGCGATCAGCAAACCACCTCCTGCGGAGGAAGCGGTGGTGAAGACGCGGTGATCGGCTTTACTTTGCCGGGGCCAGCCGATCTGACGGTCGACTTCGCTCAGTTTGGCGAGCATGTTCTGGCGTTGTTTGAGGATCGCGGACAAGGCTTTGGCTGTGATGCCGCACCGGTTTCATGCCAAAGCAGCGGCGGCCAGGCGACTGGACAGGTCAGTTTCGGTCAGCTCAAGGCGGGTGCGTATTTCTTGGTGATCGATGCGAAAGCCGGGCAAGAGGGCTCGGCGGTGCTGCAGATCAACACTAAGTAGCGCGAAGTAGCGCAGCGCCACACTTTGCAGCTCGCGCCGCAGTCCTAGAATCCCGCTAGGCAATCGCCTGGGCAGCGGGCCTGTCTCGCCGCGGCCGCAGCAGCAGCTGTTGCTGACAATCCATTTCCAGCTCGACATAGTCATCGGCGCGGATCTGTCCGGCGAGGATCTGCCGGGCGAGGGCGGCCTCGATCAAGCGCGAGATCGTGCTACGCATCGGGCGAGCACCCAGCTGCGCATCAAATCCGCCGCGCTGGATCAGATAGTCGATCACCTGGTCGCTGGCCTGATAGACGATGCCGCGCTCTTTTGCCAATCGCCGCGACGAATCAGCCAGCAGCAGGCGTGCGATGTCGAAAATCTCGGTGCGGGTAAGCGGTTCAAAGACCAGCCGCTCTTCGATGCGATTGTAAAGCTCGAGCGGGAAGGCGCTCTTTGCGCTGGCGAGCACCTTTTCTCGACGGGAATCGTTGGCCGGCTGGTCGCCAAAACCGATCGGCGCGCGTGCAGCCCCACGGTAGTGTTCGCTGCCGAGGTTGGAGGTCATCACCACCAGGGTGTTGGAGAAGTCGACCGTTCGGCCGCGGCCATCGGTCAGGCGGCCCTCGTCGAGCAGCTGCAGCAGAATTTGTAAGACGTCAGGATGGGCCTTTTCAACTTCGTCGAAGAGGATGATCTGGTAGGGGCGCCGGCGGATCGCTTCGGTGAGCTGGCCACCGTGATCGTGGCCGATGTATCCCGGAGGGGATCCGATCAGGCGCGCGACGCTGTGGGGCTCCATGAACTCGCTCATGTCGAAGCGGCAGATCGCCTCGCGATTTTGGAAGAGGAAGTCGGCGAGCGCCTTGACCAGCTCGGTCTTGCCAACACCGGTTGGGCCGAGGAACAAAAAGGATCCGATCGGGCGGTTGCTCCTGAAGCCAGCGTAGTTGCGTCGCACCACCTCGCAGACGCGCTCGATGATCGCACGGTGACCGATCACCCGCTGGCCGAGAAAATCAGACATGTCGAGTAGGCGCTGAGTGTCGCTGAGCAGCAAGCGCTCCAGCGGAATATCGGCGATCTCGCTGACCAGCTCGGAGACTTCTTCGCGTCCCACGACACGGCGCCCCAGACGGCGACTGCGACTGCCGGCCAAGTCGAGCAGCGCCAAGGCCTTGTCGGGCAGTTGGCGGTCAACGAGATAGCGGCTCGAGAGTGCCACAGCGGTTTCAAGCGCCTCTTCGCTGTAGTCGATCTCGTGATGGCTGCGATAGGCTGGTAACACGCCTTCGAGGATTTCGATCGTCTCTTCTGTTGATGGCTCGCCGACGATGATCGGCTCAAGTCGACGGGAAAAGGCAGGATTACCCTCGATATAGGTGCGAAAATTTTCCGTCGTCGTCGCGCCGATGCACGGGAAACGACCTTGAGCCATCGCCGCGCTCAGCTCGACGAGGGCATCGGGTGAGCCGTCGCCCGCGCTGCCGGCGCCGACCAACGTATGGATCTCATCGAAAAAGACGATCACTTGGCCCTTGGCAGCCTCGATTTCGCTGCGCAGTGTCGCCATGCGCTCTGAAAACGCGCCGCGCAGCTGCGTGCCGGAAAGTAATGCGCCCATGTTGAGCTCGACGAGGATCCGGTTGTGTAATAGCGGCACGGCTTCCGGTTGGTGGACCTGCAAGTACGCCAAGCCTTCAACCAGTGCGGTCTTGCCCACGCCGGGTTCGCCGATCAGACAGGGATTGTTCGCCCGGCGTTTGCCGAGAATGTCGAGCACTTTGGTGATCAGCGGGCGACGGCCGACCAACGGTTCGAGGCGCTGCTCGGCGGCGGCCAAAGAAAGGTTGCGCCCCAGTGCGCAGAGCATCGGGTAGCTGTCCTCGTCGAGTTTGAGCTTGGCAACGTCGATGCTCGTGTCGACGACGGTTGGCCGAAACTGATCGCGGCTGCGCGTGATGCGCGGATCGATGCCAGGGTGCAGTTGGGCGACGCGCCGCTCCGCTGCGGGACCCGGCCGACTGGCCGACGGCGACTTCTCGCGACCCAGGGCGTTCTTGTTGGCACCCTGGCCACGTGCGCGGATCGCCGCGATCGCCGCCGCTTGCTGCTTGGGACCGCTGGTCAGCAGGGCGGTGGCGATGGTCCGCAGACTGGCGGGTTCAACGCCGGCTTCGCGCAACAGCGCGCAGGCCAGCGTGCCGCGATCGCTGCACAGCGAGACCAGCAGGTGCAAGGTGTTGGCTGCCTCGGCGCCGCAGCTTTCCGCTAATTGGCGGCAGCGACGGCTGATCCGCTCGACGCGGTCGGGCTGTTCGCTACCGTTGAGCGCGTTGAGTTCCTCGAGGGCATCGGCGCGGGTCAGCCCCCGGTGCGCGAGCATATAGCGCGGCGTGGTGTCGCTCTCGAGCAATGCTGCCAGGAGATGGGCTGTGTTGAGCGCTCCCTCGCCTTCGTCGGCCAGGGTTCGGGCTGCGTCAAACACCTGTTGCAGGTCGTGGTCGTATGCGAGGTCGAGCATGTGTCCCGAGCATAGCAACGGCAGATCAGAGGGCAAAAAAACCGCATGTTTTGACGACGGTTCGCCAGCCAAGCCAGCCTGGAGGCCAATGTCGCCCCATCCGGCGGTGCCGCTTGCGTCCGCGAGGAGGGCTCACTATCATGGAGCTTCTGCCGTCTGGACCCAAGAGTACATGCGCATAGGGATCTTCTCCGACGTACATTCCAACCTCGAAGCGCTCAAGGCCGTTTTGGCGGCCTACGCGGACGAGGCGATCGATAGCTTCGTCTGTTTGGGCGACACGGTAGGCTATGGTGCCGATCCGCAGGCCTGTTCAGACTTGGTGCGCAAGACGGCCAAGGTAACGATCATCGGCAACCACGATGCCGCGGTCGCTGGCCGGATGGATTATTCCTACTACTACGACGCGGCGCGCTCGGCGCTCGATTTGCACGCCGGCCAGCTCTCACGGGAAAACCTCGAATGGCTGCGTAGCTTGCCCTACGAGCATCGCATCGACGACCTGGCGTTTTGCCACGGCTCGCCACTTAACCTCGAGGAGTTTGACTACATCTTCGCGATCGATCAGGCAGAGGAACTGCTCTCGGATTTTCCGCAATGGGCGCGCGTGACGTTTATCGGCCATTCGCATCTGTGCAAGGCCTTTGCGCTCACACCAAACACCGTGCATGAGGTGATCGCGACGCGCTTTACCATCCGCGAGAACTTCAAGTACGTGATCTCTGTTGGCAGCGTCGGGCAGCCGCGCGACTACGATCCGCGCGCTTCGTACACGATCTTCGATACCGATGAGATGGCCTTTGAGTTCAAGCGGGTCGAATACGATATTCAGACCGCGGCTAACAAAATTTTCGAGTCGCAGCTTGAGCGGAACTTCGGAAACCGCTTGTTTCTAGGGGTTTAGCTTGTGTAGTCGCCCGTCGGCGGCGACCGCGCGATTGCGCATCATCCGCATCAAGATCACCACACGGCGGGGTACGACCTTATTGCGGATCTGCGGCCCCCAGTGTTTGGGGCTCGGCGCTACCGCAGCCAGATGAGCAGCCTGCAACGGCGTTAGCGCGAGTGCGTCGCGGGCGAAGTAGTGCTGACTGGCCTGTTGGACGCCGTAGATCCCCGCGCCGAGCTCGACGAGGTTGAGATAGAGCTCGAGGATCCGCCGTTTGCTGAGCAGTTGCTCGATCCGCCAGGTCAGCACTGTTTCCTGAAGTTTGCGCGAAAGCGTTCGATGGTGGTTCAAAAAGACGTTCTTAGCGACCTGCTGACTGATCGTACTCGCGCCTCGACTGACCTTCCGCGCGACGACGTTGTGCAGCAGCGCCCGTTGAATGTTGAACAGATCGAAGCCGTGGTGGCGATGGAAGCTGCGATCTTCGGCAACGATGAACGCCGTGCGCAGGTGGGGCGAAATCTGCTCCAGCGGTCGATAGTGTTCGTTCTTCGGTCCGAGAATCCAAGGGTCCGGCCGCCGCAATACCAAGTCCCCGCTGCGTAGCGAGCGCGCGTCAGCGAGCAGCGGGTCGACGAGCACCTTGCAGCTAAATGGCTGAAAGGCGACGTCGAGTTTCCCGCTGTCCGGATCGGCGATCGGCAGGCGCAAGTCGGCGCGCAGACCGATCTGTCCGCTGAGCGCCATGCCTTCCAGCTTGGGGGCCAAGCCATCCGGAAGCGATCCGAGCAGGTCTTGGCAATTCAGCGGCTTGAGTGCTGCGGCAAATTGAAGCTGCCCGTCGCGGTAGCGCGCTGAAAGCTGCCAACGGGCCTCGTTGATCGACGCCTCCAACTGGCCGCTGTACGCGCCCGGGCCTCCGTCGCCAAGGAGCTTTAGCTCGGCATCGAAGGGGCCGACGCTGCGCCTGGCGATCCGCGGGTGATCAACCATTGCTCGATGTAGGGTGAATGCGCCTTGCGCGCTCCAGCGCCGTTGCTCAAAGGTCAGCTGCAGCTCACCGGTGGTCGTCGCCATCAGCGGCGAATTGGGCCACAGCGAATCACTGGTCAATCGGTCGAGCTTGAGGCGGCCAGTCCAGCGTTGGCCGAGTTTGCTGATCTGCAACAATAGTCCGCCGCCTCGACGCCGGTCGGCGGCGCGCAGCGTGAGTTCTCCTTGATCGGGACGCAGCGACGCGCGCAGTGTGTCGATCGGCAGCCGTTGGCCACTTGCCAGCCGCAACTGCCCAGCGAGCGCAGCGATGCGCAGCCCCTGGCGGCTGCGCCGCAGCGACAGGCTGGCAACTTCGAGGTCGAGCGTGCGTTTGTCGGCAGTCTGCAGTGTTGCTGTCAGGGCACCGCTGACGACTCGTGCGGGCAGCGCATTGTCCCATTGCGTGTGAATGTTTCGTACATCGATCGTTGCCCGCCGAAAGGGCGTTTTCGCGGCGATGCGCAGCTGCGCCAACAGGCGGCCACCGACCACCTCGATCGGTGGCAGTCGTCGATCGCCCGCGCCGTGGTTTCGCCGCCGCCGGTCGGAGGTCGCAATGCTGGGTGGCCCCTCTGGCTTGCTCTCGACCTGGAGCGGTTGTTTGAGTACCAACAGCGGTTGAAAGAGTCGCATCCGGGTCGGACGGCTCCCCGCCAGCTCGGCATCGATCCGACGGACAAAGAACAACGAGCCCAAGCGCAGATCGTAAAGGCGCAGCGTCGGGCCAGCACCCAGGCCGATCTGGCGGATGCTCGCCGACATTCCGCTGCGGCTGGTCAAGACGCGGCAAAAGGCTTGCGAGAGAGCGCGTTCGACATCGTGTAGGGCCAACGACCAGCCACAAGCCAAGGTGATCAGCCCGGCGGGCAGTAGCGCACGCCACCAGCGAAGCCTGCTGGCGGCTTCTTGGGGCGCAGCAGCGGTTTCGCTGGCTATCGGTGGCGTCACCGTCGGAAGTGTAGGGCGCTCGCTGCGCCGGAGCAACGGTTGGTTTCGCCTAGCCCTCGGCGGCTCGTCGCTTGCTGGGGGTGTCGGGTGTTGTGCCCTGAACGATCGCCGGCTGCTTTCGCGGTAGGTCGAGGGTTGCGGTCGAGAGCACGCGCTCGACCATCTCCTCGAACCCCAACTTGGCGTACTCGGCCAGGCGTGGCAGCAGACTGCGTTTGGTCAGTCCCGGGGCGGTGTTGATCTCGAGGATGTACTCGTTGCCCAGCTCACTGACGATCATGTCGACGCGCGCTGCACCTCGGCAGCCCAGCGCGTGATAGGCGCGTAGCGCTTGGGTCAGCACGCCGCGATAGCGTTCCGCCGAGAGCTTGGCTGGCAAGTGATAGTGGGCGTAGCCCGGCGTGTACTTGGCCTGGTAGTCGAACAGCGCGTTGTGCGGCACGATGCCGATCGCGCCGAGAACTTGACCGTTGATGATACCCACGTGGACTTCTTGGCCGGCGATATGACGCTCGACGAGGACTTGCCGGTCGAGCTCCAATGCTTGGTCACAGGCCGCTTCGAGTTCTTCGGCGCTTTCTACCAGCGAAACCCCGATGCTCGAACCCTCCGAGGCGGGCTTGACGACGACGGGGTAACCAAAGGAACCATGGACTTCGGCGATCGAACGCAGCTCATCACTGTTGAACGTGTAGTAGGGGGGGGTCGGCAGGTTGTGCAGGCGGAAGATTTCCTTGGCTTTGATCTTGTCCATCGACAACGCGCTGGCCAACACACCGCTGCCGGTGTACGGGATGCGCATCATCTCCAGCAGACCCTGGATGCAGCCGTCTTCACCAAAGCGTCCGTGCAGCGCGTTGAAGATCACGTCGACCGAGCTTTCGCGCAAAACCTGATCGATCCGTTCGTCGACGATGATCGGCTCCGCCTGGTAGCCGCGCGCGCGTAGCGCCTCGACGACGGCTTCGCCGCTCTGCAATGAGATCGCGGCCTCCTGCGAGAGACCACCCATTAACACGCCGACTTTGATGTCTTTTTTCATCAGACCCTCTCGCCGCTGGACAGAAGCACTATGTGTGCCAACAGCAATCGGTTTGTAATACTATGTACTTAGCCAAGAGCGTGTCTGTTCGGACACCGATTCGTGGCTACAACGACCCAATACTACAGCCCACGTGGCAACTCAAGTTTTGCAGCCAGCACAGCCTGGCGCGAGCGACAACTGGCGCGTCGCTGCCAGGGTCTGGCAATCGGTCGATCTTTGGCGGTCGAGCGATTCCGGTGGCCGTCGCTAGGCCGTTGGGGGCGCGGCAAATGTCGAGGGGGATCGTGACCACGGTGGCAACGCTGCCTGCCCAGCTACACCGTGCTAGGCTGCGACGCGAGAAACTTGCGCGCAGCGGGAACGCCGATGAGTGAGCAGCAGAGCGATGATGGATCCTTGGCGCCGGTTCGCCGACTGGCCCAGTTCTGGAACTGGTTGCCCGTCTTTCGTGCGGTCGCCGAAAGCGAGCATCTGCCGACGGCCGCTCGCGAGTTGGCGACCAGCGCCCCCGGCCTGTCGCGGACGGTGCGGCAGCTCGAAGAGGCACTCGAGCAACCGCTGTTCGATCGCGGCAATGCGCGCAGCCTCGCGCTGAACCAACGCGGGCGGGTCTTTCTGCAGTACGTGCGCGACGCGATGCGGCGCATCGATGATGGTCTGCAGGCGATCCACGAGATGACGTTTCGCGGACCGGTGCGGATCGTCGCCAGTCATTCGGTAGCGATGACCTACCTGTTGCCGGCCCTCGAGCGTCTCGCCGAGCGCTGCCCCGAATTGCGCCCCGAGATCCTCACCATGGACGATCAGGATGCTTGCATCGCCCTACGCAAAGGATCGATCGACCTGGCGTTGATCGAGCAGGGCGAGGTGCCTGACGATTTGACGGTCAGTTGGCTGGAAAGCTCCAGCTACAGCATCTATTGCGGTGCCGATCACCCGCTCGTCCGATCACCGCCCAAGACATTGGAAGACTGTCTGCCCTATGGCTTCGTCGCACCGCCGGCGGGGATCACCGATGGTTGGCCGGCCAATTTGCGCCGGCAAGTTCATTTGCGGGTCAGCGCGCTGAGCATGGGCGCAAAGGTCTGTGCGAGTGGGCGCCTGCTAGCCGTGTTGCCCGACGATTTCGCGATCGATGCGGGGTGGAAAGTGCGGCGCTTGCCGCTATCGCCGCTGAGCGAGCAGCCGATCTTCGTCGCCCATCGACCCCTGCTCGCCGAACGCGATCGCGTTACCGAGACGATCGATGCACTGCGCGCCGCGGTCGAGCAGCTCAATCAGCTGATGCCCGAGCGCTTTTACGGCGAAGCGTCGCCCAGTCGGAACGACTAGGTTCACAGCCTTTCGCGACGAGCCAACCGCGCCGTGCCCTTGCTGGCGCCGACGCAGCGCCGCTTGACAGGAAGATCGGACCGCGGCCACGATACACCGTGGTTGCCACGCTACGATGGGCCTTCCTCGGCCGTCTGGGCTACGCTGACGCCTTGGCGCTGCAGCAGCGGCTCAAGCGCCAGCTGATCGCCGCTCCTGGCGAGCACACGCTGCTGATGTTGGAGCACCCGCCGGTGATCACCTGCGGTCGCCGGACCAATCCGGCGAACGTGTTGCTCTCGGATGCGGAGCTCAGGGCGCGGGGCGTGGAGCGGATCGATGTCTCGCGTGGCGGCGATGTGACCTATCACGGCCCGGGGCAGTTGGTCGGCTATCCGATTCGCCGGATCGCGCGCGCGGTGCGTCCGCACGTCGAAGGGATGGCCCAGGCGTTGGTCGAGCTGCTGGCCGAATTGGGGATCCGCGCTTGGTGGGACGATGGCACACCCGGCGTGTGGACCGAGCAGGGAAAGATCGGCGCGGTAGGTGTGGACGCCCGCGAGGGCGTGGCGATCCATGGCTTCGCGCTCAACGTGGCACCGCAGCTGGCCCACTTCGCGTTGATCGTACCCTGTGGGCTGAGCGCACCGGTGACGTCGCTTGCGGCACTAGGTGTCACGGCGACGCTGAGCGATTTGGCGACGGCGTTGGCGCCACGGATCGCCGCGGCCTATGGCGAGCAACTGTTGGCCGTCGATCCCGGCGCGCTGATCGCAGGTGCGGCGTGAGCGCGAGACGCCAGAGTTGGCGCTGCGGCTTGCTCCTGGCGCTCTGTGCGTGGGGCGGCTGTCGCTGTGACCATCCGCGTTCGACAACGCGCGAATCTACCGCGCTGGTCGTTCGCGAGATCCACGTTGCCGTGGCCGGTCTGAGCGATTTGCCCGAAACGACGGTCGAAACCTGGTTAAAGCGATACTTGAACGATGCCGGCTATCGGCTCGATATCGGATCGGAATCGCCAAGCGCCTATCGGCTCAGCGCGCAGCTTGCAAGACAGCAAGCGCGCACCTTGCTCGTCATTTCGGCGCGTGCCAGCGACGACCTGCAAGTGATGCCGATCGCGTGGCAGGAGATCGTTGTCGGTGCCGACAAGGATCCCTCGGCGATGTTCGCCGGGGCATGGCGCCGTTGGTTGGCGCGTGCGCGGATCGTCGAGGGGCGCAACGACTTGACCACCCTCGGCGCAGCGCTTCGCGCCAAGGATCCTGAGACGCGGGCCTGGGCTGTCGAGGTTGCTGGGTTCTACAGACTGCGACATGCCGTGCCACTTGTTATCGAGCGGCTGCGCGACAAGCAGCGTTCGGTTGCCGACACCGCGATCGGTGCGTTGGTGGCGATCGGTGATCGTCAGGCGGTCAAGTCGCTTACCGCGTTGGCCGAGTTCCGCGATACCGAGCGATTGGCCCAGCTGATCGATGCGATCGGCCAGCTGGGGGGCAGCGAGGCACGGGGCTTTCTCGAGTTTATCGCCGGTGGCCACGAGGACGCAGACCTCCGGCGAATGGCCCAGCAGGCGCTGGCGCGAATGGCCCGCCAAGGCGACCACGGTCACAGCGCAAAAGATGGCAAGCGGTCACGCTGAGAGCTGCGGTTTGCGCCCAGCGGCGGCGGCACCAGGCGGGACTGCTCACCAGGCGGGCTGTTGTCGGTTGTGAGTGTGCGGCGTTGGGCGTAAACTGCCGCCACGACCTGTTCTTTAGCGATTGCCAACCCGCGCTGTGCGGGACGCTCACGATGGAGGCGCAGATGAATTCCGCTCGCAGATCCTTTGCCCCGAGTAGAGTCGGCTTTTTTCGACCCGCGCTGTTGGCGTTGCTGTTGGGCGTTGGCGTCCTCGGCGCGACGACCGAGGCGCAAGCTCAGTATTATGGCGGTGGTGGTCGGTACTACGGCCCGCGCACCACGCCGCGCTGGGGCTTTCGCCATCGCGTCCATGGCTATCTCGGCGGGCAGCTCGGTGGGTTCTTCGTCGCGGCCCAAGTCACCGATTATGACAGAGGATATATGAGTCATGGCGGCGGCGGCGGCTTATACGGCGGCGTGCGGCTGGGACCCTTTGTCTCGATGGAGCTCAACTGGGGGGTCAGCTATCACGACCGCAATGATTACTGGGCGACGTATTTCGACGCGATGTACATGATGACCGTCACCGCGGATCTCAAGCTCCATGTGCCGACCCGCGGCCCGGTCGAGCCGTTTTTTCAGGGTG
Organism: Deltaproteobacteria bacterium; assembly: GCA_020633415.1. Taxonomy (GTDB): domain Bacteria; phylum Myxococcota_A; class Polyangia; genus JACKDQ01. The sequence goes on along the minus strand of JACKDQ010000009.1, from coordinate 5,751 downwards.
GTTTAGGCTTTGCCTGGATCGGGCCGACCTACGTGGACGCGTGGCACGATACGGTCGACGTTTGGGCCAAGGGTTTCACCTTTCGTCTCGGGGGCGGGCTGGAGTTTTTTGCCGGGCCTTGGCTCTCGGTCGGTGGTCGGCTGCTTTATCAAGGCCTGGTGTTTACCAACGATGGCTTCACCGGCGCGCCGATCAACAAAGAAAAGAACTTCGTCAACGGCGTGAGCCTCGACTTCTTCGGCACGATCCACTTCTAGCGCCCGCGCCGAGTCCGGTGCCGATGCCGCCGGGCTCCGATATCCAACCCGCTGATTTTGAAATCTTTCTTTGCCGCCCTCGGCGCAGGGTTTGCATTACCTCGGCCTGCGTCGCAGACCGGGGACGCCAACTGCCGAGAATTGGCTAGCCCCGGATCGGGAGATGTGTAAATCTTGGCCACAGGTGTGTCAAAAGAGTTGACAGATCGCGTCCTCGATCATCGCTACGAGCTCATCCAGCGGTTGGGGCACGGGCAGGCGGGCGTGGTTTATCAGGCATACGACCGCCTGGCCGACCGTCCTTGCGCGATCAAACTCGGTACCGCCTCGTTCGCCGAGTTTCGTTGCCTGTCAGAAATCCAGCACCCTAATATTGTTCCAGTTTTTGATGTCGGCCGTGTCAAGAGCGGCGAGCTCCAGGGCCACGGCTACCTGGTGATGGGCTATGTCGGCGGGCAAAACGCTCAGCGCCTGGCGCCGATGGCCGTCGCGCCGGCGATCCAGATCGCACGCGAACTGTGCGCTGCGCTGATCGCGTTGCATCAGCGGGGCTTCGTCCACCGCGATCTCAAGCCAGCCAACGTGATCGTCGACGACGGGCGCGCAGTGTTGGTCGATTTTGGGCTCGCCGATCGGCTGGGCGCCAGCGCTGTTTCGGGCACGGTCGACTTCATGGCGCCCGAGGCGCTCGGTGGAGACGCTGGTCCGCGTAGCGACCTCTACAGCTTGGGCGCAACGCTTTATTTCTTGCGCTACGGCAAACCGCCGCTGACCGCAAAGACCCCACGCGCGTTGATCGAGAAGATCTTCGCCGAGCCGGTCCAAATCGCCGATGACTCTGGTTTATCCTCGATAATCAAACGCTTGCTTGAGAAAGATCCGGCTCGCCGCTACTGTTCGGCCCGCGCCGTCTTGGCCGCGTTGGACCGGCTGGTCGATGCGCGATCAGCGGGTGAGGGCCGGGTGTCACTGGTCGAGCCGGCCTTCGTCGGTCGAGCGGCGGCGCGCCAGGCGATCGCACAAACGCTGGCGCGACTGGGGGTTGGCTGGGTCTGTGGTGAGGCCGGTATCGGGAAAAGTGCTCTGATTTCGGCGGCTGTTGGCGATTATCGCGGTCGCCCCGACGCCCAGGCCAGCGTGGTTGACGTGGCTGCGATGACCGCGAAGCCAGCGTCGATCGACGATGCCGCGGCGGAGCTTTGTCAGCGCCTTGAGGCGCAGGCCCGCGTGGCTCCGCTGGTGGCGGTGTTCGCTGATCTGGCCGAAGCGCTGCAGCGGCGCACGTGTCAGATGCTGTTGGCTGTTCGCCAGGCCGAGCGCCTGCCGATCGCGGTGATCGGCGAGTCGCGCGACGAGACCGCATTCGAGGGCGTTGACAGTTCCCCGGTCGCCGAGCGGATCGTCTTGGGGCCGCTCGACGCCGGCGAGGCCCGCGCGCTCGTCGACGGAATGGTCGTCGGGGCGGGTCTCGAATCTTCGGCCAGTCGCTGGTTGTTTGCAGCCTCCGCCGGCAATCCGCGCCTGCTCAGTCAGCTCGTCGCGGCCTGGGCGCGCGGTGAACTGGCCGAGGCCCAGGTTGGCGCCGATCGCTTAGCCGAAGGGCCGATCGATCGACGTCTAGAGCGGCTGCTAGCGCGACGTCGCGCCGGATGCGGCGCGCTGCAAAGGCGATTGGTCGATGCGGTGGCGATCGCTGCGCGGCCCGTCGAGCCGTCCGAACTGGCGAAGTTGCTTTCGATTGCTGAGTCCACCGTCTGGGCGACGGTCGGCGAGCTCGTCGGATTGATCGGCGCGAGCCAGGGGCGGATTAGCATCGTCTCGCCGGTGGTGCAGCGCTCCTGGTTAGCGGCGCTCAGTGAAGACCAGCGCCAGCAGCAGCATCGCTTCTGGACGTTGGCGGCTGATCCCGACAGCGACGACGAGACTTTTCACCGGCTGTGTGCGGGCGTGGCGTTCGATGAGCAGCAGCTCACTGCCGCGTTAGCGCTGCTCGAGCGGCTTTGGCACCAAGATGCGCTGCGGGCGCTGATGTTGGTTCGTCAGCTCAACCAAGCCTGGCCGGCGACGCCGGCGCTGGTGCGCTGCGAAGCACGATTGCGCGCACAACGCGGCGACTATCCTGCGGCCGCAGCACTGCTCGAGCCGCAACGCGATGCAACGTGCCAACTCGATCTGGCGGACGTTAAGCGTCGTGCAGGGGACGTTGATGGCGCGTTGCGGACGTTGAGCGCCGTCGATCTCGGGGAAGAAAGCTCGGTCGCCGAGAAACTGGCGGCGCGAGCTCAACAGGCGTTGCTCGCCGCCAAACGCGGCGAGAGAGAGCGCGCGCTGCAGATTCTCGGGCCACTGGTCGAGCATCAATTGCACGGTCCGATCGATCGGCTGAGCGATGAGGAAGGCTGCTTGGTGGAGGCGGCCGCGCTGGCTCTGATGAGTGACCAACCGCGCGTGGCCCGCTCCTTTTTGGGCTTAGGGCAGCGCGCCTGCCAGGACAACCCGCTGCGCCTGGCGCGTTTGACCTCGCTGCGCGGCAATCTGGCGTTTGTCGGCGGCGAGCTGCGAGATGCGGAAGTATGCTTTCGTCGGGCCCTCGAGCTTGCTCGCGAATATGGCGATGCCCACGCGGCGGCAACTTATTACAGCAACCTCGGCTCGACGATGGTCGAGCGCGGACAGTACACCGCGGCTATGGAACTGCTCGATGCGGCGGTTCGCGCGTTGACGCGTTTGGGACGATCGGACGAACTGAGCGGTGCGACCTACAATCTGGCGGGCGCGCAGCTGCTGCTGGGCAACGTCGCCGCTGCGCAACGAGGCCTCGAACAGCTCGAGCGGCTCGACGGCGATCCGTGTCGCAGCCGTGGTCTGGCTCTGTTGCTGGCTGCCGATATTGCCCGCTGGCGGCGAGATTGGTCGGGATCGCTGGAACTCGCTGAGCGGGCCGAGGCGTTTTTCGACCAGGCGACTCGGGGGGAGGCCTCGACGGCGCGATTGATTCAGATCGCGGCGTTGACGGCACTTGGTCGCGCGCAAGCCGCGATCGTGGTCGAGCAGCGCGAAGAGCAGCTCTGCGGCCGTCGTGCCGAGTTGCGGCGGTTGGTCGCCGAGCGTTGGCTCTCGGTTTGGCCCGATCGCCCGCTGCCCGCGGCCGCAACGACAGCGACCGAAGCGCTGGCCGAGCACTGCGCTAGGTTGGAGTACTGTGGTGCGTTGGGTGCGCTGTGGCGGTTCAGTTCGACGTTGGGTCAGCTGTTGGTCGCTTTGGGGCGACGTGCCGCCGCCCGAGGTGTACTCGCGCGCGCTCAAGAAATCTTGGAGCTTGTCATGGCAAACAGTCCCGATGTCAGTCGCGCCGAGATGGAGCGCGATCGAGAGGTCGAGCAACTTCGTCAGCGTTGGCACGGGCTGGTCATGGACGACGGCGCCCAAGATCTGCCAACGGTGGCCGATGGTGCGCCGGCCACTGCGCTGGAACAGCTCAGACGGTTGTTGCGGATCAACCGGCGGATCAATAGCGAACTTCGCTTGCAGCCGCTGCTCGAGTTGATCATCGACGAGGTGATCGCGGTCTCGGGAGCGGAGCGTGGCTTTTTGCTCTTGGCTGACGATGCGTCAGATGTGCTCAGTGTCTCCGTCGCGCGCAACATTGAACGGCACACACTAGTTGCCAAAGACCCCTTGATCAGCCGTTCGATCGCGGAAAGCGCTGCCCGGCAAGGTCGCGAAGTGGTCGCCGTCGATGCACTCGATGATCCGCGGTTTTCCAGTTCGCTCTCGGTTTCGAACTTGGCATTGCGCTCGGTGTTGGCTTTGCCGCTCGAGGTCAAGGGCAAGACCGTCGGTGCGATTTACGTCGACCATCGCTTTAGACCAGGGGTCTTTGGCGACGAACAGCTCGCACTGACACGCGATCTTTGCCAGCAGGCAGCGATCGCCATCGAGAACGCTCGCCTCTACGAAGAAAACGAGCGCCAGCGACGAAGCATCGAAGAAATGGCCCAGCGACTCAAGCAGCAGGTCGAACATCAGGCGATCGAGCTGGTCGCGGCCGAGGAGCAACTAAAGAATAGTCAGCGCGCGCTGGTCGAGCGCTATTGCTACAACAATATCGTCGGGGCGACGCCTCCGATGCTCGCGATGTTTCGCTTGCTCGACCGGGTTAGCGAAACCGATTTGCCGGTGGTGATCTTCGGCAAGAGCGGCACCGGCAAGGAACTGGTTGCGCGGGCGATTCACCACAACGGTGCTAGAAAAGAGGGCGCGTTTGTCGGCGAGAACTGCGGCGCGATTCCCGAGACGCTGCTCGAGAGCGTGCTGTTTGGCCACACGCGCGGGGCCTTTACCGGCGCTGAACGCGATCGCAAGGGCCTATTTGAGATCGCCGATCGCGGGACCCTCTTTCTCGACGAAGTTGGCGAGATGAGTATGGCGATGCAAACCAAGCTGTTGCGCGTCCTGCAGGACGGCGAGATCCGCCGCGTCGGATCGGAGCGCAGCATCAGTACCGATGTGCGGATCATCGCCGCGTCTAACCGCGATCTTGAGACGCTGGTCAAGGAAGGGCGCTTTCGCGAGGACCTTTTCTACCGGCTGAACGTCGTGCGCGTCGACATTCCGACGCTTGCCGAGCGCCGCGATGACATACCGCTGTTGGTCAAGCATTTCATGCAAAAGCATGGGCAGTCGCGAAAGCTGGAGATCAGCAACGGCGCGCTGGCGCGGCTGGTCGGATTCGACTGGCCAGGGAATGTTCGTCAGCTGGAAAATGAGATCATGCGCATGGTCGCTTTGGCCGAGGACCAGATCGACGTGGCCGATCTGTCACCGATGCTCGTCGATGCGGTGCCGTTGGCGATCGTACAGGGCGAGGAGCTACACCTGCGAGAGCGTGTCGACCATCTCGAGCGGATCCTGATCCGCGATGCACTCCAGCGTACGCGAGGCAACCAAAGTCGGGCAGCGCGATTGCTCGGGTTGAGCCGTTACGGCTTGCTCAAGAAGCTACGCCGCTACGAAGAGCACGGGCGGCCGCTAGCGCGCGCGGGTGAGGAGGTCTAACGATGAGTTCGAGGGCGAGAAAGATTCTCTGCGGGGCGCTGATGACGCTCGGTTTCGCGGCCCTTGTCGGCTGCAATACGCCGCAAATTCCGTTGCCGCCGCCGCTGATCGACGCGATCAGACTGTCGGTGGTCGATGCTACGCAGCATCTCGTGGTGATCGAGGGCAAGGCCGATACGGTCACCGGCAGGGCGATCGTGCGAGTGCGCAATCAGAGCACCGGCTTTGGCGTATTTGCCCCCGCCAACAGTGATGGCAGCTTTGTTACTGGGCCGCTTGTGGCCGCTGACGGGGCCCGACTGCTGATCGACTACGAGCTCGATGCCGAACCATCTGAGGTGCTCTGCGTGGTCGCGAACTATACCAGCGAGCTGGGCGTGTCCTCCTGTAAGGATTAAGCGCGCTCCAGGGTCGCACAGTCGAGGACGGGCCGGCA
>JACKDQ010000008.1 GCA_020633415.1 Deltaproteobacteria bacterium | reverse complement strand
TGCCCTGGTCCACTCCGCAGCCGGTGGCGTTGGTAACGCCCTGGTACAGCTCTGCAAGGCGGCCGAGCTGCGGGTAATCGCCGTGGTCAATGGACCGCACAAGGTCGCCGCGGCCAAGGCAGCCGGGGCCGACCTGGTAATCGACAAACAAGCCCAAGCGCTATGGCCGACAGTCGAGGCGGCTGCACCGCAAGGCGTCGACGCGGCCTTCGATGCCAACGGCGTTGAAACGCTCAAGCAGAGCTACTTGCACTTGGCAGCGGCCGGTAAGCTCGTCGTCTATGGCTTTGCCACGATGTTCAGCCGCGGGCGCGAAAAGCCCAACTACCTCAAGCTTGCACGCGACTATCTGCGCACCCCGCGGTTTAATCCCCTCGAGATGACCAACGAGAACCGCAGCGTCCTCGCCTTCAACCTGAGCTACCTGTTCGACAGCAATCAATTGCTTCAGCAGGCGATGAGCGCACTAGAAGCGCTCTGTCGAAAGAAGCTGATCGCCGCTCCAGCGACAACCAGCTTTCCTCTAGCTCAGGCCGGCGAGGCGCATCGCGCCCTGCAGTCGGGATCGACGATCGGCAAGTTGGTGCTCCTACCCTAGCTGGGCGGTACCGCTAATCGGCGTGCTGATCCTTTTGCTGAGCGATCTCCGCGATCAGCTGGTCGAGCTTGGCGAGAATCGCTCGGTTGCGATCTTGGCGATGCAGCCCCACGGCTCGACGGTATTCTTCGAGGTTTGCGACAAATCGCTCGACGACTGATGCACTGAGCTCGGAACAGTTGACGCCGTAGCCGAGTTTCTCGAGATAGATCGCATTGAGCGACTGCTCGAACTGCTTACCGAGTGGCACCGCGAGAATCGGCTTGCCCAAGTAGACAGCCTCGCCCATCAGCGAAAAGCCACCGCTGGCCAACACCGCGCGACAACTCGCCAGATCCGCGACAAACCCCGCATCGGAAAAGCTGCGCAGCTCGAGCTTTCCGATCGTTTCACTGCGCCCCATACCGTAGACGCGACAGGGCAATCCCGTCTGCTGCAATACCTCCAGCAGCCGATCGTTGGTGGTCGTCGTCTGATAGACCAGCAAATGCTCGCCTTGAGTAACTTGCGCGTCGAGAATCTCGTCGCGCAGGATCGGCGGAAACAACGACGTATTCGGCTTGCGCAGCGGCGGGAAGAAGAACGTCGTGATCAAGTAATGGTAGCAGCGTGGCAGTTTGGCTTTAACGATCCCGCGAGCGAACTGAAAATCGCGTTGTTCAGCCTCGCTCAAACAGAGTTCATGCTGGCAACGGTGCATGATTTGCATATTGTCGATCGACAACACAGGGATCTCGTGGTGCCGAGCGTAAGCATAAGAAAGGCTCTCGAAGTCGGAGATCACCAAGTCGGGCGACTTTCCTTCGGAAAGCTCGGTGAAGCGCTCCACATTTCGCGAGGCCATCTCCGGCAAACGCTTGAGCAACCGCCAAAATGTTTGGCTGCGATCGACGGTATTGTCTTGATAGGCCAACTCGAATCCGTCGATCTTGACGACGTTGGAAAAGCGTCGCTCGAGATAGTCGTACGCCCTTCCAGACACGACGATTTGCAGATCGTGATGCTGACGCAAGTGCTCGAGAATCACCCGACTGCGGGTTGCATGCCCCATGCCCTCGCCGACCACACCGTATAGAATTCTCATTCGTGCTCCAGCTCGGAGGCGGCATCGATCCACGAGTGAAGCAATTGCTCGGCGCGCGCTCCGAAGGCGGAGACATGCACAACGCGGCCGTCATCGCCGTCAAGCTCGAGATCAACACGCAGATACTCTGCGGGCATCGCCTCGACAAAGCGATCGAACCACTCGATCACGCACACCGCATCCGCTCCCAGGTAGTCGTCGAGTCCGATGTGATCGAGCTCGTCGCTATCTCCAAGGCGATAAAAGTCGACATGGGCCAGCGGAATACGACCCGCGTAGACGTTGATCAGCGTGAATGTTGGGCTAGCAACTTCGCGGGGATCGACATTCAATCCGCGGGCGAGTCCGCGTGCGAAGCAAGTCTTGCCGGCACCGAGCGTACCGCAGAGCGCGAGCAAGTCGCCGCCAGTCAAATATGTCGCTAAGGTCGCGGCGAGTTGTTCTGTAACTGCAGCCGAGCTGCTGGTAAACCGGTGAGTGCGCGGTAGCCGGTTAGCTGAAGCGCCATCGTCAGCCGGCTGTTTCGGCGGCATCAACGATGTCCTGCAGCGGTTCGTGGAGCTCGGGAATCGGGAAGCAGCGACGAACGACGTCGTGGTTGCGGAACCCACAACACTCGCGCAGGAGGATCAGCTGACGATACGACTCAGTGGTCGCATCGCGCAGGTGATTGTACGCGCCAACCGCGATGTCCATCTCGGCTAGCAAGCCACGGCGAACCTCGTCGGGCAGATCAGGGACGAAAAGCATTTCGTCGAGGTGGTCTAGGTCAGAGTTAATGCCCTCAAGCTCATCGATCAAACGACCGAGCCGGCTGCTCGCGCGATCCAGCGCACCTAAGCGGTCTGAGTAGAGGTGCTCAGCGGTCATGGTGGGTGCCTTATATCTCCACAGGGGAGAATCTAACTAGCCGGGAGAAACCGGCACAACGCTCCACAACCTGATTCAACTCGAGCGTGCGGAATCTGTCGACAGAAAAATCCTCCACAGCAAACGACGCCGAGGCGCTGCCGAAGATCAGTGCCTGGCGAGCGCGCTCCGCGGTAATCGCCCGTTGGTCGGCTTTGTGGGCCAAATAGGCCATGAAGCCCGCCGCAAATGAATCACCGGCGCCGGTGGGATCTACAACATTTTCTAACGGGAACGCCGGAGCGAGGAAGATCCCCTCTTCGTCGAAGAGCATCGCGCCGGCATCGCCACGCTTGATGATCACGCGCGGCACGCCAAGATCGCGAATCGCGGCAGCGGCGGCAACGAGGTTATTCCGGCCGGAAAGCATCGACGCCTCCTCGTCGTTGAGAAACACCACGTCGACCCGCTTGAGCACGTCCTTGAGCACATCGAGGTAGTGATCGCGCAGCCAGAAGTTCATCGTATCGAGTGCGACAAAGCGTGGCTTGTCGATCTGGTCAAGCACGTCCCGCTGCAGGTGTGGATCGATGTTGGCCAAGAAAACGAAGTCTGAGTCGGCGTAGCTCTTGGGGAGCTGCGGCTTAAAACTCTCAAACACGTTGAGCTGCGTATCGAGCGTCTCCCGCGAGACCATGTCGTCGAGATAGCGCCCCTTCCAGCGAAAGGTGCGACCGGTGGCGCGCTGCAGCCCTTCGATATCCACGCCGCGCTCCGCAAGAAACTGAACGTGCTCTTCCGGGAAATCGTCGCCGACCACCGCGACCAAGCGCACGGGCCCGAGCAAAGATGACACGGCAGAAAAGAAAGACGCCGATCCGCCGAGAATGTCGTTTCGCTCATCGCTCGGCGTCAACACGCTATCCAGCGCTACGCTTCCAACAACCAGTAGACTCATCTTCCCTCGCCCGAATCTTCCGCTAGAGCACTACTTGTCTCCAGGGGATGTCATGCTCCAAATCCCTATTTGGCGCGATCCAAAATCAGCGCAAGCCGTTCCCGAGTCTCAGGATTCATGCTCGCCGAGGCGGTCATCACCGCCCCATTTGCCGCGTGACGGTGTTTGCACTCAGCGTCGATGTCGATCGCGCGCACGCTACTGACCAAGATACTCTTGGCCATCGCAACGTTCCGGTTGAGCGTTTCGATCACGCTCTCGACGGTGACGTCTTCCTCTTCTTCATGCCAGCAATCGTAATCGGTGATCATTGCCAGCGTCGCGTAACAGATGCCCGCCTCGCGAGCCAACTTGGCTTCCGGCATGTTGGTCATGCCGATCACGTCGACGCCCCACGACCGATAGATCGTCGATTCCGCGCGCGTGGAAAACTGCGGACCTTCGATGCAAAGGTAGGTGCCACCCTTTTGCACACGCGACCCATTGGCGGCGGCGTGCGACTTTGCCGCCGAATAGACCGTATTTGCCAAGTCGTCACAGACCGGATCGGCCAGCGAGAGGTGCGCAACGACACCTTCACCGAAAAACGAAGAGACGCGCCCGCGCGTCCAATCGAAAAACTGATCGACGACAACAACATCGCCTGGGCGAAGTTCCTCGCGCATGCTGCCAACTGCGCTAACCGAGAGCAGCCAATCGCAACCCAACTGCAAAAAGCCGTGGATGTTAGCTCGATAGTTCAACTCAGATGGCAGCAGACGATGCCCACGCCCATGACGCGGCAAGAAAACGACCGTGCGTCCGTCGAGTTCACCGACGTGATAGTCGTCGGAGGGATCACCGAACGGCGTGTGAATACGCACCGTGTCTTTCTTGGTGACTCCCTCGAGGTCGTAAAGTCCGCTGCCCCCAATAATGCCGATCGCTTTTTCCGCCATCTGCCCTTTTCCAGTATCTTTCGCACGTAGCACGATCACGCCGGAAGGGTCAATCACCACGGCCGCTGCGATTCTCTGGACTTGCGCTGCACCGTAGCGAGCTGTGCGGCGCGAGATCGTATATCATCGGGACGATGAGCAGCGGCGAAGACTTGGTGGCCAAGGGCGATCTCGCGGGAGCTGCAGCCGCGTTCGAGCGCGCCGAGGCCTGGGCTCGCGCTGCAAGCCTCTATGAGCAGATCTGGGATTTCGCCGCCGCGCTGCGCGTCGCGGCCAGAGGAGGAGATCTGCCGCGCGCTCTACGCAACGCGCTTCGCCTGGGCGATCCCCTTGCGCTGCGCGAATTGCGCGGCAAGATCGAGTCGGCGACCACAGCGCAGCAGCGTTTGTGCGCGCAGGTCGCCGAAGAGCGCGGCGCCGACAGCCTAGCTGCTGGGCTCTGGACGCTCGCCGGCGAGCACCGACGCGCTGCGGACCTGTATTCGCAAGCTGGCTTGCTCGACGAGGCGGCCCAGCAAGTACTCAAAGCAGGTGACAAGAAGGCAGCGATCGAGCTATTTCGCCGGCACTTGCAGGCCACGCCAAACGACGAGCGAGCGGCCTATGCGCTCGGACGCTTGTTAGGATCGCTTGGCGCCTATGACGAAGCGATCCCGTTGTTGCAGCGGGCCCACCAGCGTAGCGGCGATCTGCAAGCAGGTGTTGCAACGGTTGCCGCGCTCGCACAAGTCGGCTACGCGATCGCCGCTCAACGCGCGCTCGAACGACTGCAGCGCACGCACCCCAACGCTCCGACGACAATCGCCGCCTGCGCAGCGGCAACGGGCTTCGTCCAGCAATCAGGTGGCCGCATATTGGCTGCGCGCTATCGGTTGGCAGAGTTGCTGGGTTCCGGCGGAATGGGCCGCGTCTATCGCGCCGAGGACCTATTGACCGAGCAGAACGTTGCGGTCAAACTTTTCGTCCCACCGGGGGGACCGCAAGCACGCGATGCCTACAACCGCTTCCTACGCGAAGCACGCATCGCCGGCACCCTTGATCATCCGCACATCGTCAAACTGATCGACAGCAATCAGGACCACGGATTCTTGGTTTTCGAGATGATGGAAGGTGGAACCCTCGCTGCCCGCCTGCGACCACGCATCTCACAACACGAGGCGCGGCGAACCTTTTTGCAGGTGCTCGATGGTCTGAGCGTCGCCCATCAGCATGGGGTGATCCATCGCGACATCAAGCCGGCCAACGTTTTTTACGACGCAGGGGGCGCGGCCAAGCTGGGAGACTTTGGCGTTGCGCACCTGCAGGACAGCGGGCAAACCCAGACCGGCAGCTACATCGGCACGCTGGCCTTCATGTCACCTGAGCAGATCCGCGGCCGCCAGGTCAGCTTCGCCACCGACCTCTATGCGCTGGGTGTCTCGCTCTATGTCTGTCTAACTGGCCATCCGCCGTTCCCCTCAGGAGACATCGTCGATCAAATCCTCGACGAAAAGCCAATCCCACCCAGTCAGCGCCAGTCCGACCTGACTGAAGAATGGGACGCGTTGCTGTTGCGCTGCCTGGAGAAGGACCCGCAGCGGCGTCCTCAGTCGGCGGCCGATCTCGCGCAAGAGCTGCGCCGGCTGACCCTCGGCAACGAAACGCCCCTCACCTTTAGTCAGCCCACCGCCGAGACGGGCGGAGCGACGCCCAGCGGCCAAACGAAGCGCTACCAGCCCACGCGAACGCTCCGCTGCGATCAGGGCCTGCAAGCTCACCTCGCTCACGACAACGCGCTGGGCCGAGAGGTGATCCTGGTCAGCTGGCAGCACGAGCTGCTCACTGAAGGCTGGCTGCGCAAAATACGCGCCTTGGCACTCGGTTCGGAGACGCTGCAATGCCTGCTCAGCTGCGACTTAGTCGAGCGACAGCTGGTCTTTGAGCGCGTTCAAGGGCGCCCACTGCCAGCGCAAAAAAGCGCTTCGCGCAGCGACCGAGAGCAGCTCGCCGCACAGCTGCTACGCGCCTTGCACCCGCTGCACACCGAGGGGCTAGCACACGGCGCCATCGCTGCAGAGCATGTGATCTTGGGCAACTCCGCAGGCGCGCCGCGGCTATTGGTCGTCGACGCAGTGTTTTCCGCCACCGATGCGCCGATCGAAGCCGACATCTGTGCAATCGGCAAGCTGTGTGGTCTCGCGCAACTCACCACGCGCGAAGCGGCGACCCAGCTGCTCGCAGCGCAAGACGCACAGCGCGACGCGTCATCTCAGCTGACCGACGAGGCGGTACGCGCGTTGACCGACCAGCTATCGCGCGATGCCCCGGCCGATGCCCAAGAGGTAATCGCCCAAACCCTACGAGCTATCGCGCGAGAACGAAGGCGATGACGTAGCCAGACGCCCCACGGCGCGCGGCGAAGCCAACCCGGAGAAAATTTGCATCGACCAGCTCGGCCGCCCGCGCCAGATCACCGGGCACGCTTGCCGTCGCCAACACCCCGACGATCGCCCGATAGCGGCCCAGACGCTGGGCCGCCGACTTGAGCCGCTGACGGGCTTGCTCAGCGTTAGAATTTCCGCCATCGAGCAAGTAACCAGCGGCGAGCTGATCGAGTCGCTCGCTGCGCTTGAGCAGCGCTACATTGCGCTCAATGCGATAACGATTGGCAGCTTCAAGTAAACGCCGAACAAACTCCGCCGGGGCAACCTGCAGCGGCTGCTTGATGAACTCCTGGGAGACAAACAACACGGGTACATCAGGACGCCGTTCGATCGCCACGCCGACGCCGATCGCGTCAATATCCTGCGCGAGGATGTTGGCACGGTGGGCCGGACTGTTCATCAACTCACTCATCGCTTCTTCAGCGGAGTATGCCCGCGCGACATTCTCTCTGGCCACGCTGAATGCGATATTAGCAGCGCGCAGCCGATCTTGAGGCTGCTCGCCGTTGGGCGTCACGTGGCCAACAAAGCGTTCGTCGCGCATCCGCTCCGAGTGGCGACGAGCTACGGCCGATAGGTTGTCCAGTCGCACGAGATCGGCTAGGCCAACACGCCGACGTTGCTCATCGACGAGATCGGCAATGCGGCGCTCGAGCTCCTGCCGGCTGGTGACACCAAAATGACTGCGTTGGTAGCTAACCTGGTGCGGAGGCCTCACAGCGCAATAGATCGGAAAGTTGGCGAGCACTTCGGTACCCAACCGGCCAATCCCCGTGATCTCCACTCGGTACATCCCCTGGTGGCCACAACCGAACGGAGCGCTGAAGCGACCTCCGGCAAAAGCACGCATCGGAGCCTCGACGATCCGCCCCGCCGGCGTGACATAAACCAAACGGAGATCGCGATGCCCGGCCAGGGTGCGCAAACGCAACTCAGCACTGCGGCCGAGCTGCCAGCTGCGCGGCAACGGCTGAAAGCGCAACGGACTCTCGCAAAGGGCAATCACCAAACGCCAACGATCGGGCGTCAGCTGCGGTTGACAGCGCGCGACGCCGACACGGCGATAGGCGCCTTGCTTGAGCAAGGCTAGCAAGCGCTCGCGAAGTTGACTGACGTCGATCCCTCCGCCTTGGGGGAGCTCGACGACGAGCAGATGAGGCGGCGGATCGGTCATCCCTGCCGAGCGCAGCGCAAAATCGACCAGCCTTGCGCTCGGCGGACCGCTGCGCCGCAACCCACGGCAGATCTCGAGCGCAGCACGATTGATCTGGCGATCGCTTTCCAATGCCGTACGGCCCAGGCTTTCGGCAGCCGCCGCCAGCAACGGCAATACCAAGGTCGCGTCGCCCGAAGTGACGACAGCGCTCCGCCGATCGTAGTGGGTTTCCGAGGGTAGTCGCAGCTGCAGGGTAACCCGATCATCGAGTGCGCCGACGCTCGGCGGCCGAACGTCACGGATCTGAGGGGCGGAGACGGCACAACCGGCGGCAACTAGCGCCGCCGCCAGCAGCAGCCGGGGGCCAGGCCAGAGCAGCAACTATCGCGCTACTTCTTCGATGGGGCCCCGGCCTGAGGCGAAGCTCTGCGCACCAGCGGTTGCCCCTCGATCGCTTTGAGTGCCTGGCCGATCGGCACCGCCATTTTCATCACGCGCTGTGTACCGCTCGTTGGCGCGGCTGCCGTCGCGGGTTGAGCGGCCGGGCTCGCGGCCGTCGCCGGCGCTGGCGCACTACCTTCGGCGTCACCAAAAACCAACTCGCCAAAGCGATCAAGCTTGTGAAAGTCGCCAACCAGTGGCGCTGACCAACTCGCTGCCAACTGCGGCCCACTCTTCGGCTTGTCGAGGCGGAAGAAGTTGACGCGGAACGATTGCCCGAGCGCTGGAGGCAGCTTGACGGCGGCCTTGCTGCGGCCAACAACGTCCTTCCAGGGGATCGCGATCTCGACGGTCCAACCCTTATCGACGTCACTGCGTTGATTGACCGTACCGTCCACAACGACCTTGGCGATCATTCCGCTGTTCCAGTCGTTCTGATTGGCGCGATAGCGAGGCAGGAAGCTGTCGAAAATTGCGCCGTTGGGATTGACCTGTAGCTCGACGTAGTCTTTGCCGTCGCCATCGGCGTCGATGAAGATTTCGACAGCCTCCTGGGTCCACAGACTGGCGTCCCGCTTGGTCAGGTTGCTCCAAACGTCCTGGTCTTTGTTACTGAACGCCACGTAGAGAAACTTTTCGTCCCAGGCAACTTGGGCAGTGGTCTCAAGCGGCGAGGCGGCCCCGGTCATCGTATTGACAAACTTGCCCGTCGGCTTGGCCACCTTCCAAACCGCATCATCGAGCTTGCCGTCGACCACAACTGGCTTTTTCGATTGCGCCGCGACCAGACGCTGAGGGGGCGTCGGCTTCGGAACGCCGGTAGTGTCGACCTTCAAGGTCGCGGCCAGCAGGCGATTCTGAGCGTCTTGCGGACCGGTTGGGCGCATTCGCTTGGCGCCCTTCCAGAGCCCAACGTAAACCTTGACCGAGTTGTGGCTCCAGTTCTTCGGCAACGACACCGAATGCTCATCGCGGATGATCTCTCCGGCACGCCAATAGGCAGCGGCATAACGACCACCGACCGGCTTATGGTCCGCGTTGACGAAGGCCCTGTGATCTTCGTTGTTGAGATGGGTAAAGATCTTCCAACCGGGAATCGGTTTTTTGACCTGCCAGTAGTGCGTCAGTTTGAACGAGACGCCTGGCTTGACGACATCGGTAGAAACGTCGAGCCCCAAGTAGGTCAGGTTTCCTTCGAAATCGGCGTTGAGGGCGTGCTCGGGCTTGGGGGCCGTCTTGAGAATATTCTTCTCGATCGCCTTGCGGTCCGATTCAGTGGGCTTGTCCGACTCTTGTTCGACACAACCGCCGGCGAACAACAGCGCGGCCGCTGCGAAAAGCGTAAGTTTGGTAAGCGTCGTCTTGCGCATCGCTGATCTCCTCCAGCCTCCATGGATTCCGAGGCGGTGCTAGTCTTTCGACCGACTCAGCCCTAGCTCAGAACGCGAAAAAACGCAAGGTGCCGCGGGCGCAGCGCGCACACCAAAATCTTTAGATTTCAGAGAATTGAGGCAAAATACAGAGACTGGTTAGAGCAATAGGTCTTCGGCGGAGAGGTTGACCGTCTCCTCTTCCAACGCCTCATCGTTGGCCTGCTGTCGCTGGTTGGCCAAGGCGTATAGATGGGCCAAGACCTCGGGGTACTGGTCGACGCGCTGATTGAACTGCTCGCGCGACAAGCGCAGTATCACCGATTTCCCGACGGCGCGAACGGTGGCCGTTGCCGGAGAGCGCTGAATCAGAGAAATCTCGCCAAACACGTCGCCAGGGCCGAGGGTCGCCAGCACGACCTCGACATCGCCTTCGGCGACCACCGTGGCTTCGCCACTTAACAGAACGTGTAGACCATCGACGTGCTCGCTCTGGCGAACGATCACATCACCGTCAGCGAAAACATTCGAGCTAAACAGATCGATCAGTGCCTGCCGACGAGCAGGGTCTTCGAGCCGCCGAAAGAGCGGCGCGGTCAGCATCACGTTCTTCAGCAATCGTTGGCGCGTGTAGTCTGCCAGCACGCGACCCACGCTCGCGCTTTTTTTGGCCAGCGACTCGACCGCCGCGCGGTCCAGCCGCAGGGCGATGCTCGGACGAAGTGCGACAACCGAAGCGACGCGCGGCGTGCGGGTTAGCAACGCCATCTCTCCGAAAAACGCGCCATCGCGCAGTCTGGCGACTTGGGTGACCTGCCCCTGCCCGTCACGCTGTTCGACGCCGACCTCGCCGCGCACCAGTACGAAGAACGCAGAATCGCTATCACCCTGTTCGATCAGCCGCGTGCCCGTCGCCGCATAGGCGATCGAAGTCAGCGGGATCAGCGCTGCCAAGTCTGTCGCCTGCAAATCGCTGAATAACGGATGGAACGGCAGCTTCTTGCTATCGGCGTCTGCCGGTTTTTTCGTCGAGGCGCAGATACGCTCGCAAACCTCGATCGCGGCAGCGCGAGCCGCGCGTGGATCCTGTTTGGCGATCGGCTGTGGCGCCGCCTTAGGCAGAGCTGGCGGCACCACGCGCATCCGCGAACGATCGACGCGTTGGGACTCCCGGCCGTACAACTCGGCCAACCGCGCTTTCGACGGCTCGGCGGTGCCCTCGTCGAGCTCGGCGAGCGCACGCAATGCAGCGATCGCAGCAAGCAGATCGCCGCGCTGGGCAAAACGATCGATCGTTGTCGAGAGCGCAGCGATCGCCGTGTCTTTTTCGCCCAACTTGGCCAAGGCCCGGCCGGCTCCGGCAAGCGCATCGAACTCATCGGGCTCTTCGGTCAATGCCGCCGTGTAATGCACCAGCGCATCTACCGCCTCCGCAGCGATCTCCAGCGCCAGGCCTTGCTCGGTGCGGCTTAGATTATCTCGTTCACTCATCGCCAGACGCTCCAAAATACGGCAGTTTTGGTCCAGGGACCCACTATAGCGCAGGGCGCCACTGGCCCCAAGCCGCCTTGGTAGGCAAAATATACTTAATATATCGATGCCATGATCGCCCTACAGGTCTATATATTTAGTATATTCCACTTAATATAGTACCGAAACACGCAATGATATTAGGACCGACGACGGCGTCGCGTTGGGGCGGCCAAGCGCCAGCGATCCGTGTCTGGGAATCCGCTCGCTGGTTTGCCAAGATGGCGGCATGCCGATACGCCGAGCCAACTTTGGCAAGCCGTGGTACCCGAGCGAGGCTAGATGCTGCGAAAGCGAATTGGCTAATTTCGAGCGAGGTGCGATTCGTCCGGACACTTCGCACCCCTTTCGCGCTGCGATCGTCCCTCATGCGGCCTGGGTATTTTCGGGACAGCTAGCCTATGAGGCAATCGCCGCGCTGCGCGAGACACGCGTCGAAACCGTTGTGCTGTTTGCCGGCCATTTGCCGCCGGGCAATCCGGCCACGTTGATGGTCGATGCCAGCTTCGAGACGCCGCTGGGCGAGATCGCCGGCGATACGGAACTCGCCCAAGAGATCGCCGCGGCATTGCCAACCGCACGCGTTGAAGATGTAGACAACCATAGCCAGGACCACGCGACCGAAGTAACCCTACCGATGCTGCGCGCGCTATTGCCGAGCGCGCGACTGGTCCACATCGGTGCCCCCCCCGAAGAAGAATGGGTGGAACGAATTTCCGAAGCTGTGGCTAACGCCTGCCAGCGACGGAGGCGGGAAGCTGTCTTCATCGGATCGACCGACCTTACCCACTACGGCCCCAACTACGATTTTATGCCTCATGGGTTGGGCGCAGAGGCTGAACGCTGGGCGCGCCAGCACAACGATCGCGCGTTCATCGATGCGGCGCTCAATGGCGATCACCGCACGATGGTTCACCACGCGCTGGCCAAGTTTAGCGCGTGCTGCCCCGGCGCAGCGGCTGCGGCACTGCGCTGCGCGTCACTGACCGCCGCTCCCCGACCGACCCTACTGCGCCACCGTCAATCCTGCGAGCTACTGCCGTCCGAAAGCTTCGTCGGCTACGCCAGCATCGTCGCTTGAACCTTGCCTCGATCGCCCGATCGCTTGAATGCCTTCGCCGCCTGGGTTAACACTGCTGTAGATGACCCGGCCGCTCCGCGTACTACTCCTCGCTGCTGAAGCGGCACCTTGGGCCAAGTCCGGCGGCCTCGGCGACGTCGTTGGTGCGCTCTTGCCCCGATTGCGCAAACGCGGCGTCGACGCGCGCCTGCTGATGCCTTGCTACGGTTGGATCCCGCGACAAGACCTAAGCGGGCCACAAGCATGGAGCATCCGTTTCGGCGGCGAAACGCGTCAGGTCGGACTGAGGCAGCTGGCGTCGAGCGATCTGCCGGTCTACCTGCTCGAGTGCAAGTCGTTCTACGACCGCCCCTATCTGTACGGCCCGCCGGGTGAGAGCTACGACGACAACGCTCAACGCTTCGCCTTGCTGAACACGGCCGCGATCGAGTTGGGAAAACTAATTGGCTGGTGGCCCGACGTTTTTCACTGCCACGATTGGCAGACCGCCCTGTTGCCGATCTACCTCAACACACGCCGTCTCCCCCAGCAGCTCAGCCACGCCGCGACGTTGTTCACCATCCACAACATCGCTTACCAGGGATGGTTTTCCACCGAGCAGCTGCGGCAGTTGGAACTGGGCGGTGCAAACGCCGAACACCTGGGACTGGCCCGCGACAACGCGATCAACCTGATGGCCGGTGCCGTGCAGCACGCCACGATCCTAAGCACAGTTTCG
Organism: Deltaproteobacteria bacterium; assembly: GCA_020633415.1. Taxonomy (GTDB): domain Bacteria; phylum Myxococcota_A; class Polyangia; genus JACKDQ01. The sequence continues at coordinate 225,720 of JACKDQ010000008.1, read as the reverse complement.
CCGCACTACGCCAAGCAGATTCAAGCCGATCAGTATGGAGAAGGCTTGCAGCACCTGCTGCGCAGTCGAGCGACCGACCTGTTCGGCGTGCTCAATGGGATCGACCAAACGATCTGGAACCCACGCAGCGACCGCCTGTTGCCCAAGACCTATGACAAGGACGCGCTGAGTGGAAAGGCCTTCTGCAAGGCCGAGCTGCAGCGCCAAGCGGGATTGCCGGCCGAACTGGAAACGCCGCTGATCGGCGTGGTTTCGCGGATCGACCGGCAAAAGGGAAGCGATCTAATCATCGAGGCCGCGGATGAGATCGCCAAAATCGGAGCACAGTTGGTCGTACTGGGCTCGGGACAGCCCGAGCTCGAACGCGCCTTTGCTCAAGTCGCACAACGCCTTACCGGCAGATTCAAGGTCTGGCTTGAATTCGATGAGGCGCGCGCTCACTTGATCGAAGCCGGCAGCGACTTGTTTCTAATGCCGTCGCGCTGGGAGCCGTGCGGGCTCAATCAGATGTATAGCCAGCGCTATGGCACACTGCCGATCGTACGGGCCACCGGTGGGCTGGTTGACACGGTCCGGCCACTGCAATCTGACCCGACCCAGGGGACGGGGTTTCTCTTTGGCGAAGCGACCGCTGAGGCGATGCTCGGCGCGGTCCGCGCAGCGACGGACATGTATCGCAAAGATAAGACGCGATTTCGCGAAGCGATCGCTCGCGCGATGACGCTCGACCACAGCTGGACCCGCGCATCGGCGACCTACGAATACCTCTACCGGCTGGCCGTCGTGAGAAGACACGGTGGCTGAGAACCTTCGCGGGACCTTCGGTCCGCGCTGGATCGATCGCCAAACCGTTCAATTGCAGCTCTGGGCACCGCGCGCGCGCCGGGTAGACCTTTGGCTGCGCGCCGCGGGCGACGAGCACACTCTGCCGATGGCGCGCGGCAACGACGAGGTCTTTCGCGCAGAGGTACGGCGCCCGCCTGCCGGGCTGCGCTACGCCTTTGCTCGCGACGGCGGGCCACCGCTGCCCGACCCGGCAGCTCACTGGCTGCCCGATGGCCCGCTCGGTTGGTCCGAGCTGCTACGCCTGCGCCCCCCTCCGCGCGATCGGACGTTTGCACCGCGTCCGTTTGCGACGGCAACGATCTACGAACTACATGTTGGCGCTTTTACCGGACCCGGGACCTATCGCGCGGCGATCGAGCGGCTCGATCACCTGGCGACGCTCGGCATCGATGTGATCGAGCTGATGCCACTTTGCGCATTCCCCGGAGCGCGCAACTGGGGCTACGACGGCGTGGCGCACTTTGCACCACCGGCCAGCTACGGCACCCCGCGCGACTTGCAGCGGCTGGTCGCCGAAGCGCACCGACGGGGCCTTGCGGTGATCCTCGATCTAGTAACCAATCACTTTGGGCCCGAGGGCAACGCGATGTGGCAGCTTGCCCGTGGGTTCTTTGATCCGCACCGACGTACCCCGTGGGGGCCACCACCACGCTTTTCCAGCGCGATGGTGCGGGCCTATTTCGCGGCTGTTGTCGAACACTGGCTGAGCGTTTTCGACATCGATGGTTTCCGTCTCGATGCCTTCGATGCGATCGCACGCGCTCATCGAGGACCACACCTACAGCAAATGATCGAGCGGGCCGACGAGCTGAGGGGTCCCCGCCCAACCTGGTTTGTTTTGGAGTCGGACGACGACGAGTCGGCGCACCTTGGCCGGCACAAGTCCGCCGTTGAGGTCGCGCAGCTTTGTTTCGACCACGGACGGTGCATCTATCGCTTGGCGACCGGCGAGCGGCGCGGTGTCTATCGGCGCTACTCCGACCCAGCCACGCGCTTGGTCCACGCGCTAGCGAGCGGGCGTAGCTGCCCAATCGACCGGGGCGATCAACCCGTACCGCGTGCACCGAGCAGTGTCGTGCCATTTCTGCAAAACCACGATACGGCCGGCAACCGGCTCGATGGCCAACGCCTGGCCGCCTTGTTGCCCGTACAACGTAGCCGAGCGCTGCAGATGTTTTGCTTGCTCTACCCTTCGCCGACACTGCTCTTTATGGGCGACGAGTTTGCCGCGCGCACACCGTTCTTTTTCTTTTGTGACTTTTCCCCAGCGTTGGGCAACCGCATCGCGCGCTCGCGTCGGCGTGAGTTCGCCGAACATCCCGGTGCTGACGCTCCTGGCCCGGCGGCGAACACTGCCCAAGCATTTTTGCGTTCAAAGCTTGACTGGCGGCAGATCGACGACGAGCAACTCCAGCAAACCCGCGCGACCTTGAAGCTGCGCCGGCAGATCTATCGCGGGCGTGCCCTCCGTTTTGGCGACCTGAACTGCTCGGTGCAAGGCCAGCTCTATCGCGTCGAAATCCGCACCGACACCGATGGCTACCTGCTACTGCTCAACCTCAGCGCAACAGCCGTTGACCTCGTCGAAGCGACCGGGGAGCTGCTGCTCAGCAGCTGCAGTGACCAGACCGCTGCTGCAGCTTCTCTGCCCGCCAACTGCACGCAGCTTCGCCGGCAAAACGCGGCTAGTCCGCGATAAACGCGTCGGCATCTGGGTGGTAGCTGCGCTGTTCGATTCGCACCAGCTGACGCCCTTCGATCTGATAGATGTTGTAGCGCGCGCGGCGCGTAGCGTCTTTGGGGCTCAGCCAGCTGCCCGAGTTCACACCTACCACCGGAATCTGACCGTGACGGCTCTCGATCTGGTGACGCAGCGTTCGGTGCAGATGACCATGAATCAGCAACTCGGCGCCGGCTTCGGACAGCATCTCGACGAACTTGTCGCTATCGGTCAGTCGGTTGTGCCAATGAGCGTTGGCCACGTGAGGCGGGTGGTGCAACATCACCAGCCGAAATCGGTCGGCAACGCGTTCGTCGGCGAGCAACCGAGCGACGGCCTGGCGTTGGCGTTCGCCGACGGTGCCCACCGCCAGCAACGGCAGCGACGGGTGCGCGGTATTGATCGCCACCAGCGCCAAATCGCCACGAATGCGCAAAAACGGCCACTCGACGCGGTCGCCGGCAACGAAATCACCGCGCAAATAGGGCGCAAAGACATCGCTGAAGTCGTCACGACGCTTGGCTGAGCGGGTATAGCAATCATGGTTGCCGGGAACGAGTGTCACTTCGCTGGGCGGCAAGCTCAGCCGATCGAGGATCTCCCTGGCCCGCACAAACTCCGCGCGCAAGGAAAGGTTACTGATGTCGCCCGAGACCAGGATATGGTCTGGTCGCTGTTGGTTGACGTCGTCGACCAGTCGGGCAAGCACTTGCTGCGAATACTCGCGAGCGCGGCTGAGCAACAAATTCAGCCCCCCAACAGCGCGCTTGTTGGCAAAAGCCCACGGGCGCACACCGGTCAGGTCGAGCACATGAATGTCGGAAAAATGAGCGATCCGCATGATCGCTAGGAGGCGGCGCGTCCGATGACGGAGCCCGCGCGCGCGGCCCGCCCTTGCTCGATCACATCGGCCAGCGCTTCGAGGAAGCCGTCAACCATCGAGTCGGTCAACGCGCCCATGTTGGCGACCTGGAAGTAACGACCCGCCAAGTGGGCTTTGCAGCCGTAGACCACATACCCACGACGCTTTAGTCCGGCGTAGAGCTCGTTGAATTCGATGCCGGAGGGAACCTCAACCGTCGAGATCGTTTGCGATTCGCGCCCGGTTTCCGTCAGTGGCTTGAGACCTAATCGGGCCAAGCCCGCGCTGACACGGCGCTTAAGCCGTCGATAGCGGCGCAAGCGCCCTTTGACGCCGTCGCCGCGCAAAACCTCGTCGAGCGCGGCGTCGAGCGCGTAGAAACTCGAGACCGCCGGCGTAAACGGGATGTGATGTTCGCGGTAGCGCTTCAGGTCTAAGTAGTAGACGCGCGGCGCAACATCGGCGATGCGCGACCAGACCCGCGGATCGACGCAAACCAACGATACGCCGCTGATCGCGTGCAAGCACTTGTTGGCGCTCGAGATCAGCACATCGATTTGATCGCGCTCAACCTGGATGTCTTCACCACCAAGGCTAGAAACGGCATCAACGATCAGCAATCGATCGTGGCGACGACATATCGCCCCGACCTCGGCAGCCGGATTGAGAATGCCAACAGAGGTCTCATGGTGGCAAAGCGAAACCGCCGCAATGTCGTGGTCTGCCGTCAGCAGCCGCTCGATCGCCTCGGGATCGATCAGCTCACCCCATTCGTAGCGCAAAGAAACCACATCGATCTGATGCAACGCCGCGATCTCGGCGGCACGCTCGCCGAACGCACCATTGGAAACGACCAGCAGCTTCTTTGTCGGGGGTACGATCGACGAGATGCTTGCCTCAAGAGCCGCCGTTCCCGACCCACTAAATAGCAGCACCTCGTGATCGGCTCCAGCGGCGCAAACGGAGCGCAACTTGTGTTGGATACGACGGGCGACACGCGCGTAGTCCGGATCGCGATGACAGACATCGTGGTGAACAAGCGCGCTCTTTACCGCCGGCGAGGTCAACACTGGACCGGGGTTCATCAGCACGTTGTTTTCGGTGTGCTTTTGTGAAAGCAGCGCCTCCACGCACTGCAGGGTGCGCTCTCCGCGACGATCCGCAGCTTGCTCGACAAAACGGCGACTACCGAGATCCGTGCCGTAGGCGCGCAGCAACCAGTCGGCATGACGCGCGGTCTCCGCCGAGGTCACCCGCTGCCACCATCCACCGCCAACATCAACGGTCGTCAAGACTAGGCCGCCCGCCTGGGCGCGCTGGAGCAACACGTCGTGGCTGGCCGGACCACAGCGCTCAAGTTCGCTGGTCGGCATCACCGCAACGCCTACCGGTACCGCATCGTAGTTTTCGCTGCAGAGCCCGACCAATCGGCCGTCGCGGGTCTCGAGTGGCAGCAGCTCGCGCCGATCAAACAAGCGCGAGAGATCGTGGTCGATCGCGACAACGCCGGTCAACGCGGGCGCGTTGACGTCAAACAGATCGAGCGCCGTCGCGAACACGCGCGGGCCGACCAGCACATTGGCCTCAACGACGAGCGCAGCAGCGCCGGCCAGCTTACAGGCCCGCTTCCATCCGTTGCTGCCGTGGTGCCAACTCACCCGACAGCCCAGCCGCGAGGGCAAGCTGATCGAGGAGCGAACCTCGTGAATTGGTGCATCGTTACAACCGATCACCGCGATGTGACGCAGACCGCTCTGCTCGAGCAGGTTTATCGTGCGAGAGAGCAGTTGCTCGCCGTCGAGCGAGCACAGGGCGTGTTTGGCGCTGCGTGCGCCATCGATCATCAGGAATGCGGTGTCGATCATACCAGCCTCAGAAATGCGCCTCAGCGCTCAGCCGCCGCTGCATAGAAAAATCGCCGCACAGCTAAGCAATACTGGTGCCAAAGCGAGGTTCCTCGCCCGTCATAAAAAACCACGTCTTAGGGCACCGATCGCCTCGTATTTCGCCCAAAGCGTGAATTTGGTTCACAGCTGTATCGCATCCACCACACCCCGCAGGAACTGACCCCGGCTGAGGGCCGCGACCCTACACGAACCGATAGGTCAGGGCAATCGCCAAGCGATGCGTTGAGCCGTCACGGAATGCCGCTGATCGGGGCGGTTTGGCCTGTCGACAAATAGCGGTAAACTCGACGCATGCGCGCCTGCTTGGCCTGTCTCTGGCTGCTGATCCCGTTCAGCCTGGCCTGGGGACAGGGACAACAAACCGAGTTTGCTACCGAGATCGAGGCCACCGGTCAGCGCCCCGGCGAAACTGTCCCGCCCGTCAGGGCACGCCTCCACGAACATCGCGGTGCCAGCGCCGGCGTGCGCCGGATCCGGCGCAACGCGGTCTTCTGGGGACCAGCCAACCAACCGATCGGTGCACTGAGCGGTAAGGTGATCTACCTCAGCCCAGGCCACGGCTGGACCTATCTGCCCGATCAGGGCGCCTGGCGAACGCAGCGCGGCAATAACCTCGGCATCGTCGAAGACATGGGCAACGCCGACGGGGTGACGCAGTTTCTTGTGCCGCTGCTGCAAGCTGCGGGAGCACAAGTCGTCGGGATCCGCGAACTCGATCCGACACCCGAGTGGGCGATCGTCGACAACGACGGCGGAGGCAACGGCAGCTATCGCGAAACCGGTGACAGCTCGGCCTTTAGCAACTCGACGCTCGACGGTTTTCGCGTTCCCAACGGGACGATCACCGGCAGCACCAACCCGTTTTCACAGGGCACCAACCGACTGATGTTGGCCTCGACCAATGAGACGGCGCGCGCGACCTTCGTGCTCGATGTGCCGAAAAGCGGCTACTACAACCTATACATCGCCTACTCGATGTACTCGGCTCGGGTCTCCGATGCCGAACATATTGTCGTTCACCCCGGTGGCAGAACGACATTTCTCGTCGACCAGCGCCGCCACGGCAGCACGTGGGTGTTGTTGGGGCGCTTTTATTTTCGTGCCGGCCAAAACGAATCGATCGGTGCGCTGATCGTCACCAACCGTTCGGCGGACGCCAGCGTCAATCCCGAGGCAAACGTCTCGATCGACGCGGTACGCATCGGCGGCGGAAGTGGCATCATCGACCGCGGCGGCGGCGTCTCGGGACAACCACGCTACGATCAATGCGCGCGCTACCACGCACAATTCGCAGGCGCTCCCGCCTCAGTGTACGACCGCAGCGGCAGCTCTGACCGGGACGATGACGTCAGCGCACGCTCGCGGTTCACCGATTGGCATCACGGCGACGGTGAGGACGCCGTCTACGTTTCCTATCACAGTAACGCCGTAGGAGGACGCGGCACGGAAACCTACGTCTACGGCACAAACCCGCCTAACGGCTCCTACGCGCCAACGAGCGCGGCGATCGCGCTGCGCTCGCCTGAGCTGGCAAAAGCGGTGCACGATGCAGTGGTCGACGTGATCCGCGCCGAGGTCGACCCATCTTGGAAAGATCGCGGCGTCCGTTCAGCGTACTTTGGCGAGATCAATCCCGCTTACCAGGATGAGATCCCCGCGACGCTGCTCGAAGTCGCCTTTCACGATCAGACCGACGACGCAGCACAGCTGCGCGAGCCGGCATTTCGTCGCGCGGTTGCTCGCGGCATCTACCGCGGCATCGTCGAATACTTTGCCGAGCGCGATAACATTCCGCGACGCCTCGTCCCGGACGCTCCAGTGGCGATCGTTGCACGGCACCTTGGCCAGCGGTCGGTGAGGATCGCCTGGAGCCCGCCAGCGGCAGTTACCAACGTTTTCGATTCAGCGACGAGCTATCGGATCTACACCAGTACCGACGGTTTAGCCTTTGACGATGGCATCGATGTCGGCAGCAGCCCATCGTACACCGCCACGTTGCCCGGCTCGGCGGCGGCATTCTTTTTTCGGATCACCGCCGTCAACGGCGGTGGTGAATCGCTGCCCAGCAAGGTGATCGCCATCGGCGTCGCCGGCACGCCGCGAGGGATCTTGTTGGTCGACGGCTTCGATCGCCAGGATGCGACGATGAGCGTGCTGCGCAGTTATCCATCGCTCGGCCAGGTGGGGCGCTTGCTTCTCGAGAAGATGAACCACGCCGGGCAACTCGACCGGCACGGCCGCGCTCTGGCCACAGCTGGCGCCGGCAGTTTCGATTCTGCCACCCACCAAGCGATCAGCGAGGGACTCATCCGGCCTACCGACTACCAATACCTGCTCTGGCACAGCGGACTAGGCGTCGATGCGCAACGCGCGCTGACGTCGACCTCCCGTGCGCTACTGCTCGAAGCGGCCAACGCCGGCATTGGCCTCGTGCTCAGCGGGGCGACGTTGGCTCGCACGCTCGCCGCGGGTGATAGTAGCGATCGCGCCTTGCTCGACGCGTTGCACACGGCAGCCCAGGGAACGACCGCCGCGTCGAGCGTCAGCGGCGGGTCGGGGCCATTTTCCGATCTGCCGACACTCGCGCTGAGCTCGGCTGATATGCTCCCCTACGCCGTATCCGACGTCGACCGCCTATCTTCGCTCGGCGGCGAGATCGCTGCGAACTACACGTCGGGCGGCACCGCCGCCACCGCCGCAGCCCAGGGTGCGGGATGCCGACTGTTGTTCGGCTTTCCGCTGGAGGCGATCACCTCGGCCAATGGCCATGCGCAGCTGCTGCAACGCCTGCTGCAGTTCTGTCAATTGCCGACGACGCCGATCACCGACGGTGGCATGGGGGGCGACTACGCCATGTTCATCCCGCCGGGCGATGGTTGTTGCAGCGTCACGCCCAAAACAAACGGCGGGCCATTTGCCGCCACGCTACTCGCGCTATGGCTGCTGTGCACTCGACGAGGGCGCAAACCTCGCGATCGACGCTAACAAACGCTCGGGGCTTGTGACAAACGCCCAAGCTGCGCATAATCGGAGCGTCGCATCCTTCTTCGCGACCACGGACCATGTCTCAACAATCTCAAAGCGAATCTTCTCCGAGCCCACAACACGACGCGCTGCTACAAGCTGGACGCACACACCGATGTGACCAACTCAGCAAGGATAACGTCGGGCAGCGCGCCACCCTCTTCGGCTGGGTTGCCACGCGCCGCGACCACGGTGGAGCGATCTTTGTCGACCTGCGAGACCGCTACGGCATCACGCAGGTCGTTTTTCGCCCCGATGGCAACGCCGCCGCCCATGGGGCTGCGGCGCAATTGCGCAGCGAGTTTTGCATCGGCGTAAGCGGGAAGGTGATCAGCCGCGGCGAGAACATCAACCCCAAGCTTCCCACCGGCGAGATCGAACTGTTGGCCGACCAGCTAGAGATCTTCTCGCGTGCCGAAACGCCACCGTTTCAGATCGAGGATGGGATCGAGACGCGCGAGGCGCTTCGCTTGCGCCACCGCTATCTCGACCTTCGTCGTCCGGAGCTGGCGCGCAACTTTGCGATCCGCGCCGCGACCAGCCGCGCGGTGCGCGAGGGCCTCGATCAGGCCGGATTTCTCGAAACAGAGACACCGTTCTTGGTCAAGAACACGCCGGGCGGCGCACGAAATTTCGTCGTGCCGAGCCGTCTGACAGAAGGCAGTTTCTACGCGCTCGCTGAGTCGCCGCAAATTTACAAGCAGCTATTGATGGTCTCGGGGTTCGACCGCTACTACCAGGTCGTTCGCTGCTTTCGCGACGAGGACCTGCGTGGCGATCGTCAACCCGAGTTCACCCAGGTCGACATCGAGCTCTCCTTCGCCGTCGAAGATCAAATCTACGCGCTGACCGAGCAGCTGATGCAGCGGGTGTTCCGCGATGTATTGGGTATCGACCTGCCGGTGCCGTTTCCGCGGCTGAGCTACGCCGAAGCGATCGGTACCTACGGCACAGACAAACCGGACCTGCGCTACGAGCTTCCGCTCTGCGAGATCTCCGACCTGGTCGTCGACTGCGGATTCCGAGTGTTCTCGCAAGCAGTTGCTGCGGGCGGCATCGTCAAGGTGCTGCGTTTGCCGGGAGCCGCCAGCGAACTCTCGCGTAAAGACCTCGACGGACTTCCGGCACTCGTTAAGCCGGTCGGCGCAAAAGGTGTGGCCTACGCCCGAATCCAACAGGACAAAGTGTGGCAAGCCCCCTTTGCCAAGAATCTCGACGCCGCGACAATGCAATCGATCGGCGAGCGAACACGAGCCGAAGAAGGCGACGTGCTGCTCTTTTTGGCTGACCAAGCGAACATCGCCAACAACGCGCTATCGTTGCTTCGTCAGCAGATGGCTCAGCGCTTCGCCGTCAGCAATGTTGCTTGGGCACCGGTATGGATCACCGAGTTTCCGCTGTTCGAGCGCAGTGAGGAAACCGGCGAGTGGACGGCCTGCCACCATCCCTTCACCGCGCCCAACACCGCCGATTTGGCCGCCCTACAAGCTGGCGAACGCGAAAACATTCGAGCGCGGGCCTATGATTTCGTACTCAATGGCGTTGAAGTCGCCGGCGGATCGATCCGTATTCACCAAGAGCAAGTGCAGCGCGCCGTATTCGACGCCCTGCAATTGAGCGAGGCTGAAGCGGAGGAGAAGTTCGGCTTCTTGCTCGAAGCATTTCGCTACGGCCCACCGCCGCACGGCGGAATCGCCATCGGTTTCGATCGCCTGGTGATGTTGCTCTGCAACTCCGAGTCATTGCGCGAGGTGATCGCCTTTCCCAAGACCCAAAAGGGCACCTGCCTGATGTCGGACGCGCCGAATCCGATCGATCCAAAACAGCTCGACGAGCTCAACTTGAGGATCACAAAGAAGACAAGCGGTTAGAACCCAAGAGGGTCACTGCCCGATGAGTGCATCGACCAATCAGCGCGCGCGAATTCGTGCTCAGCTTGCCGAACGCGTGTTCGACATCGCGATTATCGGCGGCGGCATCAACGGCGCGGCGATCGCCCGCGACGCCGCACTGCGTGGCTACTCGGTCGTGCTGCTCGAGCAGGACGACTTCGGCGCCGGCACCTCAAGCCGTTCGAGCGGGCTGCTTCATGGCGGTGTCCGCTACCTCGAGCACGCTGAGTTTTCTCTGGTCTTTGAGGCGCTCACCGAGCGTACGATCCTCGCCCGACGTGCCCGCCACATTGCCCGACCGATCCGTTTTATCTTCCCGATCTACGACGACTCGCCGCGCGGGATGTTTGTCGTCAACCTCGGCATGTGGCTCTACGACGTCCTCGCCCTCTACCGCAACTACCGCCCGCATAGGCGGCTGCGTAGCAGCGACATACGCGACGCGATGCCGCCACTGCTACACGATGGTCTTCGCGGCGCCATGGCCTACTATGACTATCAAACCGACGACGCACGGATGGTGCTGGAAAACGTCTTGGCCGCCCAGCAAGCCGGCGCCATCGCGCTCTCGCGGCTGAAAGTCCTCCGCGTCGTTCGCGGCACGCTGAACCGCCTTGAGCTCCAAGACATGCTAGACGGAGCCGCCGCCAGCGTCGCCGCTCGGACGGTGGTCTGCGCTGCTGGACCGTGGGCCGATGACGTGTTGCGACGCGGCGGAAGCACACGCAAACCACTACGACCGACCAAGGGCGTGCACATCGTCTTGCCGCGCGAACGCATTCCGATCGACGCTGCGGTCGTTCTGCAAAACGCGGTGGACCGACGGGTAATGTTCGCGCTGCCTTACTTCGAGCACACCGTGGTTGGCACGACCGACACGATCTACGCCGCCGACCCAGGTGAGGTCAGAGCGACTGGCGACGATGTCGAGTACCTGCTGGAGGTGGCCAACGCACACTTCCCCGACGCTCGCGTCACCGACGAGGATATCATCTCCAATTGGGCTGGCGTACGACCACTCGTCGCTCAAGACGACAACGATAGCCCCGGGGCGATCAGCCGTGAGCATCGGATCGACGTGATGCTTCATGGCTGGGTGACGATCGCTGGCGGGAAGCTGACGACGTACCGAAAGATGGCCTCGGAGTGCGTCGACCGCGTCGCTGAGCTGCTCGCTGAACGCGGTGGCCCCCTACCCGCTGCACCCGCCCCCACCGCACACATTCCCTTGCCCGGCGGCGTGGGTTTGTCCTCAGACGCCGACCTCGATCGCCTCGCAGCGCGGCTGTCAAAAACGTTCCGCAGCACGGCGATCGGCAGGCACTTGGCGCAAAGCTACGGCGTACGCGCGCTGGCGCTCGAACTACTCGTCGCAGAAGACCCGACCCTCGCCCAACCGATCGTCGCCGGCGGAACGGATGTCTGGGCGCAATTGATTTACGGGGCGCGCACTGAGCTCGTATTGACGCTGGAGGACTTCTTCATCCGCCGAACGGCGATCTTCTTTCGCGATCGCGATCAAGGCCTGGGCGCGATCGACCAAGCTGCCCGATTGCTCACCGCCGAGCTCGGCTGGGATCAGGCGACTCAGCAGGCGCGCATCGCGAGCTACCGCAGCGAAGTCGAACGAAATCGCCTTTGGCGGCGGGAGATTCGCCGCTCGCTGACTGCCGCCTAGTCATCTCTCAGCGCGCAGCTTTTGCAGCATGCCCTGACAGCCAGCCGATGTTCAACGCCCGATGTTGGCACAGTCTGACTCAAACAAGGCTGCAACCCCCCGATTTCAGGCGGCCGTCGCGCGGTACGATTCCTGCTCTTTGTCGGCCCATGAAACGGACGCCTTTGTCAGTTGTTGGACTCTTTTCATTTTTCGCGGCCACGTTGTGCGCACAGACCGCGCGCCCCTGCACAAATCCCCGGATGCGCGTCGTCGTCGCCAGCGTACCCGGCGATGGGGCCACCGAGGTCGCCGTCGACCAACCGCTGATCGTGCACTGGGCGATCATTGACCGACAGATGTCGGAGAATCTCCCCTGGCAATCTGCGTCAGAGGTCGCTGAAACATTGGTGCTTGAGGACCTGACGACAGGCCAACGGGTCGAGGGAAGCACCAGCGAGGGACTTGTCGGCCTAGCCGATCCCGAAGAACGCGTCGGGACGATGCGCTTTTTGCCCGAAAGCCAACTAGTCGCCGGACATCGCTACAGGATAGCCGGCAGCTACGGCGAGTTCGCCGCCTCGTTCATCGTCAGCGATGTACCAACAGCCCGTGCGTCCACGCCACCGGCCTTCGCCGGAGCCACTTCAGCAACGGTGACCGAGGTCAAAGCGGCCGACTACAGCTGGTGCGAGGGGACGCATTGGCCGGGCCAATGCCCGGATATCCTGCAGACCGGCTGGCGCTACACGAAGATGATCGCCATCGGCTACCGGCCGCTGCTCGACCCGACTTGGGGGCGTGCGGGCTTCGCCTACCGACTGCTCGAGGTGGACAGCAACGGACAGGTCACGACACGAGCGCTCGATCATCCGGCGAGCGACGGACCACAGCAGATCACCGTCAACGCCGACAAATACGGCGCCAATCCCTGCTTCCGAGTGGTCGCTGACACACTGAGCGGCGTTACGCTCGACGATGGTCCGCTCGCCTGTGTCAGCACAGCGAACGTCCAGACTATCCCCCGCGAAACATTCCCTGCGCCGCAAAAGCGCTGCAACGAAGAAAATGGTCGCTGGGAAGACAGCACCCCATCGACGAGCAGCCAGCCGAAGACTGAAGGTGCGGCAAGCCGCGGGTGCGCAGTGATCGCCACGAGCGATAGTCCTTGGCGAACGACGTTGGCCTTGCTGCTGGTGCTTCTTGCGTTGCGGCGCCGCGAGCAGCGCGCCAACAGCCGCCCCCAGACTCAAACGACGAAGTCGATCATCTGCAGGCGAGACAAATAGCCTTCGAGTTGGGCAGCGTATTCGTCGATCAGCAGATCGAATGCCAGCTCTACGCGCGGTCCATCAATGCTCCTGACGCGCCCGGTGACAGCAAACTCGGTCTCGGCCAACTTGAGCACCGCTGAGAAATCGTCGCCAACCGCGAACTTACTCGGCGGTGCAGACACAGTCGCACGCGTACGGGCGATCTCAGTGATCGGCAAATCAGCGCCATCAACGCTCAACCGCGCAGGAAGCATCGCGGCGGGAAGGACTCGATAGTTGACGCGACGATTGCGATCGATCAGCGCTTGGAGCTGGTCATAAAGCGCGCCGCTGAGCGGGGTCTCGTCGCTCTCTAGCAGCAGGTCGCGCATCGCCTTCATCTGTTTCTGCGTGCGGATCAGGTTGCTGCGCATGTCCTCCAGACGCGTCTCGTCGCGTTGCAGCTTCTCGGCGACGATCTCCGCCAGACGACGATAGACGACGATACCGAGCTGCGGATGCTCGACGACCAAACTATCGAGCCGCGCCGTAGCCATCTGCAACACCACCGTGCTGCCGCAGCTGACAGCTGTCATCCGGCGCCGACCACCAGTCAGGGCGCCGAGTTCGCCGAACGACGCTGGCGGCCGCAGCTCGAGTGGCCCCGGATCCCCGCCGAGCAGCCTAAGCTGTCCGCGAACCAGAATAAAAAACGAATCGGCTCGATCGCCGGCAGAAAACAGGCACTCACCATCCGCCAGCGTCCGCTCGGTCAAGGCCTCGACGATCGGTCTCAGCTGATCGGCCGAAATCTCGCTGAACAAGGGGAGCGCTTTGAAATCGATCGGGTCGATATTCACAATAGACTCCTATGACAGGCCCAGGGCGCGTGTCGCAACCACACTACGCCCAACGTGGCCGCAGGTCGGCAACGATATTTTTCTGCATCGCCTCATTGGTCCCGCCACCGATCGAAAGCAGGATCGCATCGCGTAGCAGCCGCTCAACCGGATAGTCCCGGGTGTAGCCGTACCCTCCGAGCACTTGGATCGCGTCGCGAGCAACACGCTCACCAACCGGCGTTGCGACCAGCTTCGCGCTCGCCGCGGCTAAACTGTTGCGATGCTCAGGATCGATCATCCGCGCGGTCTGATAAACCAGTGCGCGCGCTGCCTCGGTGTAAGCAAAGGACTCGGCGATCATTCGTTGAATCTGTCCGAAGGCGCTAAGCGGTTCACCGAACGCCTTGCGCTCGGTCATCGCGTAGCGCGACATTTCCTCGATGCAGCGTAGCGCGATCCCCACCGACTGAGCGGCAAGTGTCACACGCTCGATCTCGAGATTGCGCATCATATGGACCAGCGCACCGTCCTCGGCGCCGAGCAGGTTCTCGGCCGGAACTTCGCAGTCCTCGAAGATAAGCTGCGACGTCGGCGAGGCGCGCATTCCCATCTTCTTTTCCTTCTTGCCGACGGAAAACCCAGGGCTATCGCGGTCGACGACGAAGGCACTGACCGCGCGCCGCTCGGGTCGAGTTCGCGCGTAAACCAGGAAAAAATCGCCGCAGCTACCGTTGGTGCAAAACTGCTTGGCCCCGTTGAGGATGTAGCGGTCGCCGCGCTTTTCCGCGGTAGTCTTCATACCCAACACGTCGGTTCCGGCGCCGGGCTCGGTCATCGCCATGCCGGCTATCGCCGACCCATCGACGGCACGGCCGAGATAGCGCTTGCGCTGCTCGTCGTTGGCGCTCTGGTAGAAGTTGTTGACGAACAAGACCTCGTGCGCAAGGTAGGACAGCCCCAGCCCAGGATCGCACCGGCTGAGCTCTTCGCAAGCGATCACCGAGGCCACGGCGTCTAAGCCAACGCCGCCGTCCTGCTCGGGCACGGTCAACCCAAACAGGTTGAGCTCGGCGCCCAACCGGCGAAACAGTGGCTCATTGAATGCCTCTTTTTCGTCGTATTCAGCGGCCTGGGGCTCGACCTCTTGTTCGCAAAACTGGCGCAGCGTCTCGCGCATCGCCGCGTGGAACTCGGTGGGGTTGTAGGGGTCGCCTGCCGTCTGTCGCATCAACTGTCCTCCCCGTGACGGGATTTGGCTACGGCGTAGCACAAAAAGAACTGAGGCAACAGCGACTCTGGACCCCGCTGCGCGCTCGTGGCATCGTTAAGCCTTACAGGGGGATCGATGGCAGCCTCGACCGACACCGTTCATCAATATTTCGACAACTACGGCTGGCAATACGAGTTCGACCCGACGACGACGACCTGGCGCACCGGCTTTCGCGGCGACACGAGTAACTTCAACATCATCGTCCACTTGACCGAAAACTGGCTCTTTTTTGCGCTCAATCCGTTCGTCAACTGCCCGAAGGATCCGGCCTGTACCCCACGTTTGCACCACCACCTCTTGCGACTAAACCACGTCGTCAACATGGCGAAATTCAGCGTCGACGAAGAGGGCGACGTCGTACTGACGGTGGAGCTGCCGACCGAGAGTCTCGACTACAGCGACTTCGCGGACGGACTGAACGCGCTCAGCTACTACGCTGACACGTACTACCTGGACATCCTGAACCTCGCGCAGAACCCCGACTACGAGCCAACCCTGCCCGTTGAGGACGGCGATCCTCCGGTAGGCGACAACGGCGATCGTGGTCTCGAGATGAACTAGTGAACCAGCAGGCCGCCATCACTAGCGCAGCCCAACGCGCGATCGCGGCTCTGTTCCCATCGGACCGCATCAGCGCCGACCTTCCCGACCGGATCGCCTATTCGCGCGACCTTTGGCCGAGAACGCTAATCGGCCTGCGCGAGGGGCAGCATCGTCCGTTCGAGCCTGACACCGTGGTCTGGCCGGTCTCGCTCGATGAGCTGCGCGCGCTGATCGAAGTCTCGATCGAGCACCGCTTCGCGCTGATCCCATTCGGTGGTGGTTCGGGGGTTTGCGGCGGCGCTGTTGCACAAAACGGCGGCGTGATCGTCGATCTCAAACGGCTCGATCAGATTACTCAGCTATGCGACGTCAACCTGCTCGCTGACGTGCAGGCAGGTATCATCGGTCAGACCCTCGAGGACCAACTCAACGTCCGCGGACTGACCTTGGGGCATTTCCCCTCGTCGATCCGCTGTTCGACCCTGGGCGGATGGCTGGCCACGCGTTCGGCTGGCCAGTGCTCTTCGCGCTACGGCAAGATCGAGGACATGGTCGACAGCGTCGGATTCATCGATGGAACCGCTCGGTACCGCCGCGTCGACCGGGCGAATAATAGACAACAGCTCGAAGCGATCATTGGCAGCGAAGGCGTATTCGGCTTCATCACCGATGCAACGATGCGCCTGGCGCATCTGCCGCAGACGCGGATGTTCTTAGCCTACCGCGTGCCCAGCGTCGAAAGAGGTTGCGAGGCACTACGCCGCATCCTGCAAGCCGGCCTGCGCCCAGCCGTGTTGCGGCTGTACGACGAACTGGACACCTTGCTCTCCAGCCCAGCGGGCGATCGTTCCCCCTCGGCGCTCTCGCGCGCGACCCATGCACTGACCCATGGTGGAGCGGGCAAGGCGCTGCAGAACCGGCTGCTCAGCACCGCCCTGCGCAAAGCGGGAAACCTCAGCCGCATCGGCGCAAACCTCGCTGACCGCCTGCGGCGTGGCTGCCTGATGATCGTCGGCGTTGAAGGCGATCGGGCGCTCGCCGAAGCCGAAGCCGCCTACTGCCACGAGCAGATCATCTGCTGCGAAGGCGACCGTCTCGACGACGAGATCGGCATTTCGTGGTTTGAAAATCGCTACGGCGTGTCATTCAAGATGAGCCCGCTGTTCATGGCCAACGCCTTCGTCGATACGATGGAAGTTGCCGCGCCTTGGCACAAGCTGATGCGCGTCTATCGCGACGTCCATCAGGCACTGAGCGCCGACGCGCTGGTACTAGCTCATTTTTCCCATGCCTACACCGACGGATGTTCGATCTACTTCACGTTTGTCTCGCGTGGCAGCGATCGCACCGGCGCGCAGGCGCTCTACGATCGACTCTGGCAAAGTGCACTCGCCGCGGCCGACACCGCTGGAGCGGCGGTAAGTCATCACCACGGCATCGGTCTGGCGAAGGCCGAATTCATGAAGGCTGAGCACGGTCACGGCATGACGACCCTCCGGGCGCTCAAGACCGTGTTCGACCCGCACGGGATCATGAATCCTGGGAAGCTCGGACTATGAGCCCAGAGACCGACCTATCCACCGAGGTGGCGGCGATCGTCGGCGCAACACACCTGTCTAGCCTAGAAAGCGATCGCGCCGAATTTAGCGGACTCGACCCAGCGCTGGTCGTCTGGCCCAAAGATGGCGCCGAGATCGCCGCGATCCTCAGACTCGCCAACCGCCGGCGCATTCACATCGCTGTGCGCGGCGGTGGAACAGGATCGCCATGTTGGCGGCGCCCCTCGTCGCCGGTGCTTGGCCTCAGCACGCGGCGCATGATCAACATCGTCGAACTGGATTCAACATCGGGCACGGTGATCGTTCAGGCGGGCATTCGCTGGAGCAAACTCTGCGACGCACTCGAGCAACACGGGCTCTGGACTGGCTTGCCGCGCGACGCCTTTGGCGAAGCCACCATCGGCGGACTGCTCGCCGATCCGCCGGCAAACGCCCATAGCCCCAGCTTCGGCCCGCTCTCCGAACTGTGTGTCTCAACGACAGTCGCCTGCGCCGATGGTTCGTTGCTACGCAGCCGCACTGCACCGCGCCGTGCGGTAGGCCCCGATGTCGGCCGAATGCTGCTCGGTGATCGCGCGAACGTCGCAATCCTCACCGAGCTAGTGCTACGCACCCGCCAACGACCGGCACTGATCGTCCCGGCGCTGCAACTCTTCCCGACGCTGCGCGATGCGCTGACAGCTGCCCGGGCAATCCTGCAGATCGGCGTGCGGCCGACGATGCTGCGCGTGGCTAACCAAGCGCAGGCTGCGCGCGAGATCGGTCCGCAGAATTTTTCTATCCCTGCCGTCGTTGGGTTGGAACTCGCGGGGCCGCAGAAGATGATCGATCGCGCGCTGGACAAGATCGATGAAATCGCCGCGCAGCACAGCGGTCAAACCCTTCCCGCCGACTTGGCGGCCGACTGGTACGAGCGCACCTGCAGCGAATATGCCCTCGACGGTCATTCCACGCGGCTTAGCCACCGCGAGGCCCTTGCGGCCATTGGGCGATTCACCGACGCGGGGCGACGGGTCTGGCTCGATCAGTTTGATGCACACCGCGTAAACCTTTGGACCGAGTCGGACGAGCCAACTGTCGATGCTGTCGCCATGCGCGGCAGCCGAGACGATCACTGGCTTGCCGCGATCAAAGCCGCCCTCGATCCCCATCAGGTGCTGTTAGGAGCTCAGTCGATCGAATGAGATCTGCCGACGCCACCATCAACAAACACAAACGAGAGCTGGAGCTTTGCACGTACTGTCCGAAGCTCTGCCGCCATAGTTGCCCGGTATCGAACGCTACCGGCCGAGAAACCCATACGCCGCAAGCGAAGATGCAGCTGCTCAACCACCTGCAACAGGGCAGCGTCGAATGGACACGGGAGACAGCGCGGCCGCTATTTGCCTGCCTCGAGTGCAAGAACTGCACAACCTATTGCGACCATGGCAACGACGTCGCCGGTGCATTGGCGGCCGGCAAGGCCGCCGCCAGCGAACGCGGGCTGCAACCGATCGAATACACCCAAGCCGTACGCGACTACCGGCTGCGAGAAACGCGCCTAAGAAACGCCTTGCAGCGAACTGCCGCGGCCTCTGAGATGGCCACTCGCGGGCGCATCGCCTACCTGCCAGGCTGCGATAACATCGAGTTCTTTCCCGAAACGATCAGCGACGCCTTTTCGATCTTCCGCCGCCTAGATCTGCGCTTTGTCAGAATGCCGAGTGGCATCACTTGCGGCGGACACCCACTTTGGGCGGCCGGCGCTTGGTCGGCAGCGCACGTCGAAACCGAGCGCCTGCTTGAGCATCTTTCCGGTTTTTCCACACTGGTGATGGGATGCGCCCCCTGCACCGACCTTTGGCGACGACGACTTGAAGAACATGGGATCTCCCACCAGCTCGACGTAATTCACACATCGGAGTTCTTCTTCACGCATCTCGAGCGACTCAAGCCCAGGTCGGTACGACGGGCCGCGCTATTCCACGACAGCTGTAGCCTAGGTCGCGGTCTTGGCGTCTACGACCCGCCTCGCCGGGTGGCCAGCCGCTGTGTCGAGCATCTCGGCGAGTTCTTCCATCATCGCGACCGCTCACCCTGCTGCGGCGCGGACCCCGCGTTGGACGCCGCGATGCCCGAAGTCCGTGCAAAACAGCGGACGGAGCGACTGGGTGAAGCCAGCCGCTACGGCATCGACACCGTCGTTACCACCTGCGCGCGCTGCCGTCGCAGCTTGAGCCGCAGCGCGGCGGGGGACCAACGCAACACGGTCGATCTGGTCGACCTTACAAATTTGCTCGCTGAGGCGCTACACACCGAGAACCGCTAAGCCCTGACATTGTTGTCGTGCCCCCTCCGGGACCAACACCATTTCCCCTTTAAATGATTTAACTTCTATCTGGGCACGGCGCTTGCTCGTGTAAATTCGTCTGTGTATTCTGACGCGTCGCGTCGCAACAATGGGGGGGGCCGTGCCCCAACCGCCGCGCGTGTTGACGGATACGGGTGGGAATCATGATGAGCAAGCTAACTAAAAATGTGTCTCTACTAAGACGCAGCATTGGCTGGGCCGCGCTTTGGCTGGTCTCCTTCGCGCCTGCGGTTAGCCGCGCCACCGTGATGCTCCCTGTTGACACGGCTACCTTGGCCAAGCGCGCCAAGGCGATCATCCGCGGCCAGGTCGTTGGCCAGCGGGCGATCGCCATCTCGGGTCGCGTCTGGACCGATACAAAAATCAAGATCAGCGACAGCCTGAAGGGCTCCCTCGAAGCAAACACGGTGATCGTTGTTCGGCAGCCTGGTGGTGAAACCAGGAAGTTGGGCGCAAAAGTCGCGGGGGCTGCGCAATTCCGCGTCGGCGAAGAGGTGCTGCTGATGCTCCGCCCCGTGGGGAGCTACTGGGTTCCGCTAGAGATGACCCAGGGAAAGTTCCAGATCTACCGGGCAACCGACGGCGAACAGCGCACCCGTCGCGACTTTAGCGGCGTGGCTTTTGCTACCTTCAATATTCGCGGACAGATGGTCCTGCTGTCCGATCATCAACTGCTCCAAGCCCCGGACGCAACGCTGGGCGAACTGCTAGCCACCATTCAGCGCGCGATCAGCGGAGGTGGCAAATGAGCCGGCTGATCGTGATTTGCGCGCTCGTCGGTCTGAGCCTGCCAGCCAATGCCTATAACCCGATGAGAACCAGCAGCGGCAAGTTTCTCCGTTGGCCGCTCTTGCCGATGAAGTTCAACCTCACCCCACGCGCCGCAACCAACGCGACCGTCGCAGAGACCCAGGCCGCTGTTCGCGCCGCGTACAAGTCTTGGGCTGATGTCAGCTGCTCGAATCTCACCGTCAGCGACAAAGGCGTGCTAAGCAGCAACACACGCAACGGCAGAGACGGCACCAACACCAACGTCTGGCTTTCTGGCTGGCCCTCCAACTACGGCTCTTCGACACTAGGCATCACTTGGACGATCTTCAATCCAAGCAGCGGCGACATGATCGATGCCGATACTGAATACAATCCTAACGCACCCTGGGCAACCGATGGAGACCGCTACAGCATCGACATCCAGTCGGTTGCCACGCACGAAATCGGTCATCAACTCGGACTCGATCACAGCGTTGAAAAGGCAGCGACGATGTTCCGCTCGACCGGCCAGGGCGACACCTCGCAGCGCTCGCTACACAGCGACGATATCGCCGGCGTCTGCGCGCTTTACCCAGCAGGTGGTCCGCCGCCGCCAGAGTGCACGCCGACGAGCAATACCTGTTCGCCCAGCGAGGACTGCGTGAACAACAAGTGCGTGCCTTCCCAAACCCAGAAAAAGGGATACGGCAGCCCTTGCGACAATGGCCCAAGCGAGTGTGAATCTGGACTGTGCCTAACCAGTCAAAGCGTCACCTTCTGTACCCAGTACTGCAGCAGCACTGCCTGCCCCAACGGCGACACCTGCACCACCGTGCAGAGCAACCAAGGGCCGCTCCGTATTTGCCTGGTCAATAGCGGCATGCAGGCGACCAAGAAGACCGGAGACCCCTGTCGCGATGACAACGAATGCGTTTCTGGAATCTGCGCCGCGACACCGACGGGTTCGATTTGCGCAGCCCGCTGCCAGAACGGTGGCTGTTCAGACCCAGGACTGTCCTGTCAATCGACAACTCAGGGAGACCTTTGCCTGCCCAAACCGGAAGAGATTCCGCAGCCCCCCAAGGGCAAGATCGGCGATCCCTGCGAAGAAAACGGCGACTGCCAATCCGCGCAGTGCGGACTGATCGCCAGCGGGAAGATCTGCACCACATTGTGTAGTGACAGCGCACCCTGCCCTGACGGGTTCGACTGCGTTGGTGTAGCAAACAGCGACAAGCGGGCCTGCGTGCCCAAAGCACCCGCAAAGCCAGGATCGCTGGGCGACGCCTGCGGCGACCACAGCGACTGTCAAAGCAAGCTCTGTCCGCTCGACGAAGCGACCAAGGAGCGTTTTTGCAGCCAGGACTGCGATCCCAAATCCGGATGCCCGGGAGATTTCGACTGCGTCTCGGTGTCGGGCGGGCGCAGCATCTGCTGGCCGGCCAGCGGCGACAAGAAGGATCCAACCACGCCGGCAAGCTCAGGCTGCGCGCTCACCTCGGAACGCGGCGCACCATCACTGGTGCTACTGATCCTCGCTCTCGCGCTGCTGGTCCGTCGACGACGGCGCGATAGCCGACGCTGTCCTAGGTCTTGATGCTGCGACGCCGACCATGGCGCGGATCGCAACGTCGGCGACGTAGTGTCGCATCAACGCTAGCGGGTGTCGGGGCGGATCGGCTGGATGCGGCCGATCGGCGTGTCCAAGGGCTCGTTCGATCTAGCTGACCGGCGATCTAGCTGACCGGCGGGGCCGGTTTCTTCTCGGCGCGGAATCGTACGTGGAAGTGGGTCGCGTGCCCCGGCTCATGGCGGATCAGCCCACCGCGCACCGACTTGCCGCGTGGATATTGGAACAAGTTGTCGAGCGTCCCGGCCGGTAGGTCGAGCGTCTGGGCATACTTGTAGAGCGCTCGTTGCAGGCGGTAATCCATGAAGATCAGATCAACGTCCTTTGTGGCAACGAACGTCGATAGCAGGAACCACATCCGGCGCAGGTCGAGGGTCACGCTGGTCGCCGGGCCGAAGCGCTTGCCCCGCAACGGATAGGGGACGTCGACATCGCGGCCAGTGCGGTGCGAAACATGGGGCGGCAGGTAGCCGCCTCCGCGCTGACTGAGATCGTGAATGCGAGGCCGTTCGCCATCGGGGTAACGCTCGCGGTAGGCGGTCAGCACGTCGTGAAGGCGCCTCACGGCTAAGAACGTTCCCCAGCTACGCTTGGGGTTGCGCACGGCATAGCCCGGACCGGCGTCGATGCGATAGAGGTTCTTCAGATTGCCAGGCTTGGCAGGCGCCTCCATCACAAGCATCAGCTTTTGCCCAGGCCGCAGCAGCCGGCCAAGACGCCCGCGATTGACGTGCTGTAGCACGCGCACCGATGTCCGAAAGCGCTTCGCGATGCCGCTCAGCGTATCGCCTTTGCGGACCACGTAGCGGCGACGGTAGCGGATCCGCGCCGGCACTGAGGAGACGATCCGCAACTTTTGCCCGGCCCGCAGGCGAGCGCTCTTGATCCGGTTGATGCGCCTGAGTCGGTCGACACTGATTCGGTAGCGTTTGGCGATCTGCGCGAGACTCTCTCCGGGCATCACCTCGTGTACGTACTTGTAGCCGAACGCCGCCAACTGCCCTGCAGCGAGCACCAGCAGAACCACAAAAAGCGAGCTAACCCATCGAAATAACACGCAACCCCTGCTCCGCACTGGACAATAACGTAACTCGGCGAGGGGATCCAGCGTTTGCTGGTTTAGGCTGCGCCCAGGCGAACCACGGGCCAAGGTGTAAGGCACATTGCATTGAATTGTGCCGCTCGGATCGTCTAGACTGCTCGCAGGGATGTAAATGGAAGTACCTGTACTTTTCGGCAATTACCTACTCCACCAGAAAATCGCCTCGGGGAGCACGGCTGACGTCTTCTTGGCGCAGACGACGGGCGAGTACTCGCGCCTTTGCGTGGTCAAACGCATCCGGCGCGAAGTTGCCAGCCTCCCCGAGTTCGCCAGCCGCTTTCGACAAGATGCACAACTGCTGGTCCGACTGAGTCACGGCTGCGTGGTTCAGGTACTGGAAATCGGCGCGGTGGAACAGCAACCCTTCGTAGCGATGGAAGCAATCGATGGCGTAGAACTCGCTGACGTCGTCGAATCTGCGGGAACCAAGACGCCGCTCCCCCCTGAGTTCGCCTTGCATATCGGCGTCGAGCTAACCGAGACCTTTGGCTACTTGCAGCGACGGCGCCAGGAGAACGCCGGGCAGAACATGCTCCCCCACGACAGCGCCTGGTCGCTCGACGTGATGTTGAGCTTTGACGGCTTGCTCAAGGTGGTCGGTGTCGGCTCCTTTGGCGCCGTGCGCCTCGGACAGCGTGCGATAACCCGCGTTTTTGATTCCCCTGGGTATGCAGCGCCCGAGGTGATCCTCAAACAGCACCTCGACCATCGCGCGGATATTTTCTCGCTCGGCCTGCTGATCTGGGAGTGCCTCAGCGGCAAGCGCCTGGTCGCTAGCGCTCCCGAACTCTACATTCAAGCCATCCTCAGTCGCCGCTGGGAGGCGCCGCTGGTACGTCGCCCTGATGTTCCCGGCGACATCATTCGCCTCGTCGCCGAAATGCTTGAAGCCGATCCCGCGCGGCGCATCGCCGACCCTCAATTGATCCGTCGACGGCTCGTCGCCGCCTTGCGCCGCATCGCCCCCGACTATGGATCGGCGGCTGTTTCGCGGCTGCTTTGGCAACGCTGCGAGCAAAAGATCCAAATTGCCGAGCAGGCAACTACCCGCGTGGTTCAGGCGATGCCAACGCTGCAGCACACCCCGCAGCAAACGCCACCGCGGACCAACACCTACGGCAAAGCGGACCTAGCACCGGTGCCGATCGAACCCAAGGCGCTCACCGCCGGAGACCGGATTCCTGGCACGCGCTATCGCGTGATCCAATCGCTCGGACGCGGCGGTAGTGCCGAAGTCTTCGCCGCCCAGCACATCGATCTCGACCGACGTGTGGCGATCAAGATTCTCTCGCCCCAGCTCGCCCAAAGCCCCGAGGCGATCCGGCAATTTCGTACCGAAGCTCGCGCGTGCAGCCTGGTGACCCACCCTAACATCGTCGACGTGATCGACTTTGGTGAGCTGGACGATGGCCGGTTCTTCTTCGCGATGGAACTGCTGGACGGCCGGCCGCTCTCCACCGTGCTCGCCGAAGAGACATCGCTGAGCCTCGAACGGACATTGCACATCTCGCAACAGCTGATCGACGCGCTGCAAGCCGTTCACGAGCAGGGGATCGTCCACCGCGATGTCAAACCTGAGAACGTGATGGTGCTCGGCTCGTCGGACACAGTGAAAGTGCTCGACTTCGGCGTGATGGCCAAGACCAGCACCGCGGGCGGCTCTCGCGTTGGAACACCGGGCTACATGGCCCCCGAACAGGTTCAGGGGGCGGCACCTGCACCGACGATGGACGTCTACGGTGCGGCCTGCTTGATCTACGAATTGCTCGCTGGTGTACCACCCTACCCCGCCGAGTCGGTCGCCGACTTCATTCGCTCTCAGGCAGAGAAGGCACCGCCGGCGCTACGCTCGCACCAACTCGCTGCCGACGTACCGATAGAGATCGAGCAGGTGTTGCACAGAGCGCTCGAGCGCGATGCCCAAGCGCGCTATCCGTCGATGGCAGCGTTCGCTGAAGCACTCAGCCGCGCAAGGCAAGCGGCCCGACCACCAGCAGTACAGCCCAAAGCGTCACGCCGTATGCCGTTACCGATGGTCGCAGCGGTGATGGGCTTTTGTGCGGCGGTAATCGCCGTCGGCCTAACGCTTCATTTGCGGCAACAGCCGATACAAACGCCCCAGACAGCCGCACCGAAATCATCTGCTGTGGCGCCGGTGCTCGTTCAGACCGATCCCACCGAGCTGCGACTTTCTCCCGAAGTGGGGCGCTTGCTCGCCGCCGTAGAGCGCGCGGCCAACGATGGCCTGTTTACCCGGCCCGCCGGTGAAAGCGCCCTCGACCAATTGCAGAAGCTGGAGAGAATCGCACCAGCCAATGCGCGGGCTGCCGAGCTGCGCCGAGAGATCAGCGCTAGATTGGCGAGCACCGGCGATCGACTCAAGCAATCCGGTTTCTCTCGTGCTGCACAGACACTTTATCGCGAAGCGCTGGCCTTCACCCCCAATGACCGGACGCTGCTGCAGCGCCTCGAGGCCCGCCGTAGCCGCGGTCGACCTCCCGCCGATGAAGCGGAAATCGCCTGGCTGCTGGCCGCGGTTCAACAGGCGATTTCCGAAGGCCGCTACGTTCGACCGCGCGGTCAGAGCGCATTGCGATACCTGCAGCGCCTCAAGCAGATCGACCCACGTGGACAGCGAACCAACGCCGTACGTTCGCGAATGGGACAGTCGCTGCGCCAAGAAGCGGACCGACTGTGGCGCGAAGAAAAGCGCGACCAGGCCCGTGAGCTCTACCGCATGCTGGTCGTGATCGATCCTGCCGACCGCGTCGCAGGAAAACGCGCCACCGAGCTGTCCCAGCCCAACAAGCCGCGGATCAGTGAGCGCGACCGACAGCGTGCGGCGACGTTACTCAAAGACGCCAGCACTGCACGGGAGCAAGGTCGTTTGGGTACCGCGGCCGTCCTGTTTCGTCGCGCACTGGAAATCGATCCACGGCAGTGGCGTGCGATTATCGGACTGGCCGGCGTCGCCTTCGACCGCGGACAATACAGTCGCGTGATCGCCCTGGCCCGCCGAGCGACGGCAATAAACCGCCGCGCTACAGCGGGTTACATGCTGATCGGCGACGCGGCCTACAAGCTGCTGCGCTACCGGGACGCGCTCCAAGCATGGCAGCGTGTGGTTCGTCTCGCACCCGGACATACAACGGCCACACGGCGCATCGTAATGGTCAAAAGAGAGCTCGCGCAGTAGGCCAAGCGCTATCGGTCGCCCCGTCGGCCGTGTTATAATTTTTTCAGTCAAACCCATTGTCCGAAACCCTTTTGCGGCGGCTGCTCACTCTCTCGGCACCTCGCTCGTGAGGCTGACTTGTCAGCAACAGCGCTAGACATCGCGCGAAATTTGGTCGAGTCGTTGCCGATGGCGGCG
The DNA here is from genome assembly GCA_020633415.1 of Deltaproteobacteria bacterium. GTDB lineage: Bacteria > Myxococcota_A > Polyangia > JACKDQ01. The sequence goes on along the minus strand of JACKDQ010000008.1, from coordinate 199,140 downwards.
ATCCTGCTCGGCGATCGGCTGACGCCGATTCACTACAACGCCTTGCTGACGCAAATGGTCGGCTGGCGCCCCTCACATCTCCGGCGACTGATCGCGCAGGGGACCAGCGTTTTCGACCTATTTGCCGAAACGAGCATCGAGAACCACGAGCACGCACAATCCTGTTTGAACACAGGACAAGTACTCAACTTCACCGAAGTCACTGTGAAGAACGCCCGCGGCGAAGAGTTCATCGTCGAGCAAACCTTTATCCCGGTGCAGGACAAGAAGGGCAATTGCGTCGGCGTAATCGTCTCGTACCGCGACCTCACACCGGAAGCGCGCATGCAAGCCCGCTACAAGGTGATGGTCGCCAAAGAGAAAGCTCGTGCCGACGAGCTCGAGCGTCGCGTCGAGGAGCGCACGCGCCAGCTGGCTGCTGCACTGCAGGAAGTAACGCGGGCTGCACGCACCGATCCGTTGACCGGTTTGCTCAACCGACGCGCCTTCTCTGAGCACGCAGAGCAGGGTCTGCAACTGGCCTTGCGCCACAATCGCACGACCGCGATCCTGATGTGCGACCTGGACTTTTTCAAACGGGTCAACGACACGTACGGCCACCAGGCCGGCGACGCACTGCTCAAAGCAGTCGCTGAGGCCCTGCAAAGCACGCTGCGGTCCAGCGATAAGGTTGCCCGGTTCGGTGGTGAAGAGTTCGCGCTGTTGTTGACCGAGACGACGCCCGAAGCAGTCGAAGAGGTCGCGCTTCGTTGTAGCGCGGCGGTTCGCCAGCTGCCGATCCGTGAAATCATTCCCGGCGCGAGCCGGCCGCAGACGATTAGTGTCGGCGTGTCTGCCTTCCCGAACGACGGGGACACACTCGATCAGCTGATCAATTGCGCCGACCGCGCGTTATATCGCGCCAAAGAGACCGGCCGAAACCGGGTTGTCATGTACGATCCGCGAATTGACAAAGAATCGGGCCAAACGGTCACCTCACCGATCGAGCGCAAGAAACGCGTTTTGATCGTAGAGCCTGATGAGAGCGCGGCAAACCAGCTGCGCGAGGCGGTCGGTGACAGCTACGACGTCACTTTGGCCAGCGCGGGAACGCTTGCGCTAAGCTACTGCGCACGATTGCCGTTCGATGTGCTCGTCACCTCGGAAGACGTCGGGACAGAAGATGGCGTCGACTTTATGTACAAGACGATCGCCTTTTTGCCGGATGCCGTTCGGCTGCTGGTGATCGCCAGCGAAGACTCGTTTCTCGCGGTACGGGCGACCAACCTTGGCAGAGTCGACCAGTTCATCCTGCGCAACAAGATCGATAGCCACCTGCGCTCTGCTATCGACAACTCGCTGTTGCGTGCCGACTTGCGCCGGACGCGACTACCGCGCAGCAGTGACCTAATGAGTGCGGTTACCGGCGAAGCGGTCGCGGCAATCAACAAGATCCTCAGCGGCGAAAAGCTGGATTTCCACTATCAGCCGATCATCGACGTCTCGACGGGCTACCGAGTGGCTTTCGAAGCATTGTGTCGACCAACCGATCCGACCTTTGCGCAGCCCGCTGACCTTTTCGAAAGCGCCGCGCGCATCGGATCTGCCTGGGAACTCGGCCGACGTGTACGCAAATCGGTCGTTGAAGATCTTCCACGACTGCCCGATGACGTGCTTATTTTCATCAACTTGCACCCAACCGAAATCAACGACTATCAGCTACTGGACGGCGAGAAGTTTCTCCGTCCTTGGTGCAAGCGCGTTGTGTTTGAAATCACCGAGCGCGCCGCCGTGCCCGATGCTGAAGCGTTTCGTGAATGCGTCGGCGTGCTGAAGAGCCACGGCTATCGCATCGCGGTCGACGATCTCGGCGCGGGCTATGCCGGACTGAGCTCTGTTGTCTTGTTCTCGCCGGACTTCATCAAGATCGACCGCACGATGATCTCCGGTATCGACAAGTCAGCAACGCAGCAGCGGCTCGTGTTGAGCATGGTTCGCTTCGCCGACGAAGAGGGCATCAAGGTGATCGCTGAGGGCATCGAGCGTCAGCAGGAGGCAGAAGTTGTCGCGCAACTTGGCTGCCACTTGATGCAGGGCTATCACCTAGGTCGGCCTGCCGGCGCAGAGACAACGACGCGCACGATCGGCAAGACAACGCAACCGACGTTCACGCGCGCTCGGCGGATGACCAAAGAACCGGCGTCGGCCGACGAAAACAACGCCTAACAAGGAACAGGCGATAGCGCCCCGGCCGAAATATCTGGGGGCTAGTCTGCGCTCCGATAACCGCGATATAGCAGGAATGACCCTACCCCGCTGATCACGGCTCCGCCGACCGCTGAAACGATTCCCGCGGTGCTCGTGTTCAGCGCGCTCGGACACTGGCCGCCAGCGACCGCTTGCTGTCCCGTGCAGTGCGTCTGGCGACCATCAACGGCCAATAGCACTGCTCCAGCCGCTGCGGCGACAATTCCGCCGCTCAAAGTAAGCCATCCCCAACGACGCAAGCTGCGCTGCGGGCGAACATCACGCAGCAAGCGGATCCGCATGCGCTCCTCAACCCCCGCGACGCTAGTCACCGAGCGTGTGCTCGACAGAAACCCCTGATGGTGCGCGATCAGCTTGTGCGAGCCCGGAGCCAAGCGCAGCTCCTGCGGCGTTCGCCCGGCATAGCGGCCATCGACGTAGAGCCTTGCCGCAGGTGGGTCGCTATCGACCAAGACGATCGCCGGCGAGCGTCGCGTCGCCTTGAGCTTGGCCAATAGCGCTGATGCCGCCAAGTCAGCCTGTTGGCCGACCGCACTAATCCCGCACACATCACAGCGCCGCTGTACAGTGGCCAGACGGGCGCCCGTTTTTGCGTCGGCCAACCAGAGGTCGAGCAGATAGTCGCCGGTCGTACCTTGAACACGCCCGCCAACAACATACGAGCAGCCAGCTTGAACCCATAGGCGGCGCAAACAGAGTTTCGAGAGACAGTGCTGCTTCGGCGCCAACGCGGCATTCAAGTCCTGGCGAGCAACGACCAACAAACCGCTGGTACCTAAGCCCTTGCCCAAACGCGCGCGCACCGCTCGACGAACGCCTTCTGCGATTGGACCGACAAACTCGATCGGCAGGATCGCTACACGCCCTGCGGTTTGGGTCGCCGGCTGGTTGGCGACGCTCGCTGGTCGCGCCCGTGCCGCCAGCGGAATGACGAGCGACGCGACAAGCGATAGCCCTACGGTCAGTCGGCCCCCCGACTTAGCAACAAATAAGTTCATTAGCCCGATTATGCTACGATCTGCCGACGGGGCAAACCAACGTCTTTCCCCGACGGAGAGCTGATGGCAAGGCGCGGTCGGATTCACGTCGTTTCACACACTCACTGGGATCGCGCCTGGTACTGGACGGCGGAGCAAACTCGCCCCAGGCTGGTTGAGACGATCGACGCCTTGCTCGATCTGCTCGAGAGCGACCGGCATTTTCGCTCGTTCACCCTCGATGGCCACACAGCCCTGCTCGCCGACTACTTGGTAATGCGACCGCAGCAACGCAGCCGGATACGGCGTCAGGTCAAGGCGGGCCGTTTGCTCATCGGCCCACTGTTCGTCCTGCCGGACCTGTTCATTCCGCGCGGTGAATCGCTGCTGCGAAACATCGAGCTAGGCAAACGACAGAGCCGCGAGCTCGGTCAACGAACAAACATCGCCTACCTGCCCGATCCGTTCGGCCTGCCGGCGCAGCTGCCCCAGATACTCGCCCGCTGCGGTTTGCATGGCGTGCTTTTTTCGCGCGGGATGGGTGACGAAGGCCCGGAACTGGGCAGCGACTTCTTTTGGCAGGCGCCCGATGGAAGCCACGTGTTAGCAACCCACCAAATGGGCGGTGGCTACTGCAACTTTGCCCAAGTGGGTGACCCGCGCTCGCCCGGCTGGAAGAAGCAGGCCACCCAGCGACTGCGTGCCTTGACGTGCGAGCTCGACCGGTGGTCTTCGCACGGGGTGCTGCTGTTCAACAACGGCTGCGATCATCTACCTGCCGAGCCAACCCTTTCGGCTGCGCTCGCGACGCTGAGCAAACTTGCCGATCGCCCGATTTCGCACAGCAGTTTTGCCGCGTATCATCACGACGTTCGTCGACAGCTTGGTCAACGTCGACAAGAGAGAGTCTTTGTCGGCGAGCTCCGGGGGTCACGCTACGCCAACATCCTCTCGGGCGTTTTGTCGGCCCGCGTCGACCTGAAGCTGGCGAACGACTTGGTCGAGCGAACGCTGCTTTTCTATGTTGAGCCGCTGCTCGCCCAGACACAGCACCGTCAATCGCCATCGGAGGCGCGAACAAACGCGCTACTCCTGCAGCGCTGTTGGGAGCAGCTGTTGCTCTGTCAGCCCCACGACGATATCTGCGGATGCAGCATCGATGCTGTCCACGACGATGACCTCAACCGCTTCGCGCGTTGTCAGCAGATACTCAGTACGCTCGTCGAGCGTGCACTACTCGCCGATGCTCGACGAGTGCGCCGAACTCCGGTGTTTTTCAATCCCCATCCGTTCGACGTCTTGCTGACCGGCAGAGCGGCCGGGACTAGCGGCGTCGCACGACTACGCGCGCTGTCGACGGGCCCGGCGCAGGCGATGCCGCTGAAAGGGGATCGACTCGTCCATCATCGTCGCCACGGCACCCACTCGATCGCCAATCGGCTGCTCGAAGTCCGGGTTTCCCCCAGCGGCCAAATCGACCTGATTGACCGTCAACGCGGGTGGACCTACCAACGCGCACTTCGGTTGGTCGATGATGCCGATGCGGGTGACACCTACGACTTCAGCCCCGTGGCCAACCAGCGGCCGATTCGCACCAAGTTGTTGCGCTGCCAAGCCCTCGCGCAGCGTGCCTCCTTCGCCACGCTGCGGCTGGTCTATCGACTCAGCATTCCACACGCGCTCAACGACACGCGCAGCCAACGCGCCAAGCAAAGCATCCCCCACGACGTCGAGCTTACCCTCGCACTTGGCGCCCACTCTCCGCAGCTGACCGTTGAGATCGTGCTGACAAACCGTGCTGACGACCACCGCCTCTCGCTACATGTCCGCACCCCCTACGCCGTGACCCACGCGATCGCCGACGGCAACTTTGCGCTGCAAAAACGCAGCATCTTTGCCGCAGCGCCCGCCGCGAACTGGGCGCAGCCGCCAGCGACCGAGCATCCATTTTGTGACCTAGTGGCAATGGAGACCGAGGGTCACGGCCTGACGGTCTGCGCGCGCGGACTCAGGTCGTATCGGTTACTCTCGCCGCACGAACTGGCGATCACACTCTTTCGCTCGGTTCGCTGGCTGAGTCGCGCCGACCTTTCGACGCGATCCGGCCTAGCGGGCCCCGCATTTACCGTCGAAGGCGCGCGCCTGCAGCGCCGACTTGCCTTTCAGCTGGCGCTCTGCCCCTACGATGCCCCGCTGGTCGAAAGCGACGCCTTCCGGATCAGCCAAGTGTTTGCGGCGCCGCCCTGGCAACTCCCTGTGCAACAGCGCACTCCCCAATCGCCAGGGCCTACCCGGCTGAGCCCGACAGCTGTCCGTCTGAGCAGCATGCGCCCCAACGCCGATGGCACGGTCGACGTCGTGCTGGTCAACTACGCAGATCGACCACTGGTCGCACGGCTCGATGGCCCCTATCGCCCACAGGCCAAAGAACGGACGCTGGATGGCATGCCAGTTTCTGGCCCGGCGATCGAGCTCGATCACATTCCCCTACATCCGGCGCAAATCATGCGTCTGAGGCTATTCAGAAGCTAACGGCAGGCCATTTCGGTCGGACGCAAAACACTGCTACAATATCTTCATGTTCCATCGCTTAGCATGGCAAACGCGATCATTCGCGGCCCTTGCTGTTGTTCTTAGCGGACCGCTCGCCGAAGCTCGCACAAAAGTCGTGGTACTCGACTTCGGCGGTTCAGGCGGGTCCAGCGCCCGAGCACAAGTCGTGCGGCTATTGTCTGGTCGCCATCAAGTCCTACCAGGCAAGGAACTGCTCAACGCCTGCCGTGAGCTGGGCATCCCATTCAAGCGCGGCACCAACATCGCCATCGCCGCACAGCGCCTCGAAGCGATCGCTGTGATCGGCGGCAAGTTTTCAAGTCGGCGCCTGTCTGTCGCCGTATTCGACGGCAAGCGCGGCGACGTGCTGCTCAAGCGCAACTTTCCTTGGCGCTCGCGGCCATCGCGTAGCCAGCGACGCCGCCTCGGTGCGGCCCTCCTTTCTGCCGTGCAGCGGGCGGCCAAGCTGGTGGGTGGTGGAGATGGAGACAGCGGTGGCGGTGGTCTAACCTTCAAGCCCGAGGTGATCAGCAAAACCGGAGATGACGCCACCGAGGAGCCACCCCCGCTACGACCACCTGCCGTGGCACCCGAAGAAGATCCGGAGACAGCCAAGCTTTCCTTCAGCGCCGAGAGGAAAACCGCTGCGACCGTTCAACAAGCGCCCGCGCGCCAGGCTGCAAGACAAACGTCAATCGCCGGAACCGTCGGCCTCGGCGTTTGGTCGCGAAGCTTTACCCTAAGCGATCCGGCGCAATCGACCGGCCCCCACTTTAACTATTCATCAGGCGCCGCCTTTGCGATCAGTGTTGCCCTCACCAGCCATCCTGCGGCGTTCTTCAGCGATGGCTTTCTCGCCGACTTTTTCTTGCGCATGCGCTTTCGCTCGACCGTCGGTCTCTCGTCTCGACTCAACGCTGCAGGCGGGACCTCCGAACCACTCGACACGACGATGTGGCAGTTGCTGATCGACCTCGGTTACGATTGGCAGATCGTCGACAAACCATGGAGCCCAGTTGTCGAAGGCGGCCTCGGCTTTTCGTTGCTCAAGTTTGGCATCAATTGGCCGGCGACCAATCCGGCCCAGCTTCCGAGTGCCAACTACACCGCGATGTTAATCGGCATAGGGATCCGCTATCCGATCGTCCAGCACTTGGCGGGCACGAGCGTCGAAAACTCGGTCTGGCGCGACCTCGGCGTGCGGTTTCGCTTCGATTATCTACCTGTGCTCAGCAATGGCGGTGTCAGCGACGACATCTGGTACGGCAGCGCTAGCGTCGGAGCGATCGCCCTCGAACTCGGCCTGATGTGGCAGTACAAAGGCATCGTTGCCGGCCTCGGCTACGGCTACACGCGCTACTTCTACAGCTTCGATGCCTTCAACACACGCGTTGCCAACAATCAAAAAGCTGCGGGGGGCGCTCTCGATCAATATCACGCCTTCCAGCTGCAACTCGGCTACGCGATCCGCTAGCCGATACTCGACGGTACACCTCAGTCAGCGAGCCGCGGGTTGTCATCCGACTCGAGATCGAGATAGGCCAAGCGCGGAAAGCGAGCGCGAAGCTCCTGCTCAATGCGGTCGATCTCAAGTGCCAGCGAGGTCAGCATCCGATGGCCAAACTCGGCCGCCAGCTCGGTGGCGTCGAGGCCCGCGTCGACCTGCTCAGCAAGCCACTGGGCGTGACGCCGACCCAGATAGCGGCCGTCATAGTCTACCTCGGCAGCAAAGGCAAAACGCTCCGAGGCAACGATCCGCGTGCGCACATGCCTGACCGCTTCTACCGAGGGCTGCGCCAAGAGAAATCCCCGCACCTGCTGCTCGAGCGAATGCGGGATCGCCGGTCCGAGGATCAATTCGCGGTTGCGCCAGGCAAGCCAGACCGCCACAGCGCCGAGCATCAATCCGATGACGATCGAGGCAGCGGCGTCGAAGCGTGGATCGCCGGTGACTTGTGCCAGTGCCAGACCGCTCAACGCCACAACCACGCCGACCGTTGCGACGAAATCCTCAAAAAGCACAGCGAGCAGCGTCGGATCCGAGGTATTGCGGACAAACTGAAAGAATGGCTCGCCCCCGCGCCTTTGATTGACCTCGCGGTATGCCAACGCAAAAACGAAGCCATCGATCACCAACGAAACACCAAGCACGGCGAAGGTGATCCAAGTTGTCTTGCTAGCGCTGGGATGCAGCAGCGAATGCACGCCGTGGTAGACGGTAACGCCGCAGCCCAATACAAAGATGCCAACCGCCGAGATCAGCGCAAACAGAAAGCGTTCACCGCCATACCCCCAGTGATAGCGACGATCGGCTGGACGCTGACTGCGACGAATGCCGATGTAGAGCAGCGCTTGATTGGCGGTGTCGGCGAGCGAGTGCATCGCCTCGGAGAGCATCGACGGTGATCGAGAGAAGAAGAACGCAGCCGCCTTGGCCAGCGTCAGGATAGCGTTTCCGATGATCGCGAATACAACGGCGCTGCCACTCTGTCCGGCCATCGCCCGCTAGTCGCTTGCCGTTCCAAAGCGGTCAAAGCGCATAGTAAAGTTGGCTCGTCCTTGGCTCAGCGAACGCACGCGCGTCGAGTAGCCGAACATCTGCCGCATCGGCACCTTGGCCCGCAGAACCCGCTTGTTGCCGCGAAACCCGACTTCACCGATCTGACCGCCGCGCTGATTGAGATCGCCGAGCACCTCGCCCATGAACTCCTCGGGCAAGACGACCTCAACCGCCATGATCGGCTCGAGCAGCAAAGATCCCGCTGCTTGGCAGGCACGACGAAAGGCATCGCCAGCAGCGGCACGGAATGCGACAGGATTCGTTGCGCCCTCGCGTGTCGACAGGCCGAGCAAGGTAACCGCGACATCGGCGAGCAACGACCCAGTCGCGCCCACGGTAGCCGCATCGCGCAACCCTTCCATCGCGGCTGCGACAAAGGCCGGCGGAGTCGCATCATCTTGAGGCAGCGCCGCCGTCACGCGAACACCCTCGCCACGGCCAAGTGGCGCCACGCCAACGCGGGCGAAGCCGAACAATTCCTCGTCGTCGAGCTTGCGCTCGAAAGCACACTCGCCCTCCGCGGCGCGAGTCACCGTCTCCCGGTATACAACCTGTGGCTTGCCGACGCGTGCTTCGACGTTGTACTCGCGAACGAGTCGGTCGACGATGATGTCGAGATGCAACTCGCCCATGCCACTGATCAGCGTTTGGCCGGTTTCCTCGTCCTCGCGCACAAGGAATGTCGGATCTTCTTCGGTGATCTTTCCAAGACCGAAGTCTAGCTTCTCCTTTTCGGCAAGCGTACGCGGCTCAATTGCCCGCGAGATCACGGTCTCGTAGCGATCGATCGACTCGTATTCGATCGGCGCATCCGCCGCACACAATGTGTCCCCCGTGCCGGTTAGCTTCAAGCCCATTGCGGCAACGATACTGCCCGGGCCGGCTTCCTGAATTCGCTCGGTCCGATTGGCGTGCACGTCGAACAACCGCGCGACCTTCTCCTTGCTACCCAGACGGACATTGAGCACATCGTCAGAGGGCTTGAGACGCCCCGAGTAGACACGTAGGTAGACGACTTTGCGCCCTTGCTTCATTTGCACCTTGAAGGCCAAAGCCGAAAACGGCGCCTTTATTTCCGGCGGTCGCTCGATCGACTCCTCGCTTCCCGGCACTTGACCAACGGCGGGAGGCACCTCCAACGGCGACGGCAGATAGTCGATGACCGCGTCGAGTAGCGGCTGAATACCCCGATTGCGCAACGCCGCGCCGCAAAGCACGGGCACGGCGCGGTTTGCTATGCAGGCGGAGCGCAGCGCAGCTTGCAGTTCCTCGACAGAGATCGGCTGACCATCGAGGTATTTTTCAGCCAACACATCGTCGGTCTCGGCAATAGCTTCGACCATCGCCTCTCGTGCGGACTCGGCAGCCGTGCGGAGCTCGTCGGGAATCTCGCCAACCTCGGGCTCACTATCCTCTCGCGGCCACGAAATCGTGCGCATCTGCAACAGATCGATCACGCCGTAGAAGTTCTCACCGCCGAGCGGCAATTGCAGCGTGATCGGTCGGGCCCCCAATCGCGTGCGGAGCTCTTCGACCACCGCGTTAAAGTCGGCGCCGACCCGGTCGAGCTTGTTGATGAAGGCGATCCGCGGCACGCCGAACTTGTCGGCTTGGTTCCACACCGTTTCCGACTGCGGCTCAACCCCGCCCACCGCGCAGAACACGGCGACAACGCCGTCGAGCACGCGCAGGCTGCGCTCGACTTCGATCGTGAAGTCGACGTGGCCTGGGGTGTCGATCAGGTGGATCTCGTGGACCGGCTTTTTCGACGTGCCCTCGGCAGGCCAATGCAGCGTCGTCGCAGCGGCGGTGATCGTAATGCCGCGCTCTTGCTCTTGAGGCATCCAGTCCATCTGCGCTTGGCCGTCATGGACCTCACCAGGACGATGGATCCTCCCCGAGAAAAACAGGAAGCGTTCGGTGACGGTGGTTTTGCCGGCATCGATATGCGCGACAATACCAATGTTTCTAATGCGTTCGAGCTTCGCCATGACGACACGTGCTTGTCTTTCAGCGCTCGTTGGCGGCCAACGAGCCGGGAGTGATTATACGCAGGCGTTCAACAGATACCAGAGCTAGCCGTCAGTGCAAACCCGCGTTCTCGACGACAAAAAACGCGGACTTGCCGGTACGCGGGGCTTGACCCATCCGACGAGCCCATTGCAGACTGCGGCGTTTGCAGCTCGCAGCCGCCATCTGGAGATAACTGTGGGACTTAAGACGCTATTCAGCAAAGAAGGTCGCCAGGAACGGGCACTGCAGAAGGCATGCATCAAAGCCAAAAACCCGAAGATCAAGCCTGACGACCGGCGGCCGGCCCTCGAATTCTTGCTTCACGAGGGTTCAGAGGAGGCTATCTGCTCGTTATTGCATCGTTTTACCTTCAATTACGATACAAACATGGTCAGCGACGAGGATGAGAAAAACCTCGTCTACCGTGGTCTGCTTGAGCATGGCGCGGCGACGCTTCCGGCGCTTCGCAAGCACCTCGCCAGCGCGCCCACGCTGTCCTGGGGCCTGCGCCTGCTCGATGAGATCGCCGATGAGGCCACCACCTGGGAGATTCTTTGCGAGGTCGCCGAGCACTTTGAGCCCGGATACGACCGCGACCCGTCGAGAAAGCTCCAGCTGCTAAGCTTTCTTGCCGAGATCGACGACCCGCGAGTCGGCGAGATGTTGCTGCCCTACCTCCAAGATCACGACGAAGCCGTGCGATTTGCCGTCATCGACGGGTTGGTCGCCCGCCGGGTCGAGGCCGCACGCGAGCCACTTTTGGAGATCCTCGTCGATGAGGACGAAGAGAGCCTACGCATCAAGAATCGCATCGCCGAGGGCTTGGTCGAGACCGGCTGGACCGTCAAGGGCTTTCGCGGCAGCGTCGAAAAGGCGCTTTCCGAGGAATATGTTCTCGACGGCAAAGGTCATGTTAGACACCGGCGTCCACGGAAATAGCGTTTCGTAGCATCGAGAACGACCGAATAGCGAGCGACCGATGAGTGATAGATACCCAATGACCCCGCAGGGGTTCAAAAAAATGCGCGATGAGCTGCGCGAATGCAAAGCTGAACGGCCGCGGCTGGCCGAAGTAATTCTCGCCGCACGGGAGCTGGGCGACCTTTCGGAAAACGCCGAATACCACGCCGCAAAGGAACGCCAGGGATTTCTCGAGGGCCGCATTAGTGAACTCGAAACGAAAATCGCCCAGGCGGATGTGATCGACCCATCAAAGGTCGCTGGAGACAGAGTAGCTTTTGGCGCGACGGTGGGACTCGAAGATGTCGACAGCGGAAAGCCGGTCAAGTACACCATCGTCGGCGAAGACGAAGCAGATGCAAAAGCCGGTCGGATCTCATTGCACTCACCAGTAGCGCGAGCGCTGCTCGGCCATCGCGTCGGCGATGAGGTGCTGGTGCGCACGCCGGGGGGCGAGCGTAGTCTGGAGATCACCGAGCTGTCGTTCGTGGCACTTGAAGAATAGCAACGCGCAGGCAGCAGCGGAAACGGCCGCTCCTGCCTCGACGATCGAAACGAGAGAAACGATGAACAACGCAAACTTCCATACGACGCGCTGGCTGATCGGCGCCTTGGCAACGGCGCTCTTGTTGGCACCCATCGCCTGCCGCCAATCCGAGGGTGACCGCTGCCAGGTGACCAGCGACTGTGAAGGCGATCTGATCTGCTGCGTCCGCCCGGAGGAGCGGCGCCTCGGAGGAACCTGCCAGCTGCAGCGGCGTTGCGAGCTTACCCGAACCGATGCGGGTCCGACCGACGCTAGTACCCGCGATGGCGCCAGCAAGGATGGCGCCGGCAAGGATGGCGCCAGCAAGGATGGCGCTAGCAAAGATGGCGCTAGCAAAGATGGCGCTAGCAAAGATGGCGCCAGCACCGCGGATCAATCAACCACTGATAGCGCAGCGACGGATGCTGCCGCCAGCGACGCGCAGGGCGGCTAGCGGGCCACGGCCAGGTGGTGCGCGTTCGCCGCCCAGACGCCATCCGCCGGCGTGCCCGCCGCTGCGCAGCGGTCTGCGGACTGTTCGCGCTGCTCATCGCAGCAACTGCCGCGGCCGCCAAACCGCCAGCCCCCACCAAGTCGACCTTCGGTGTCTCCCTCGGTCTTTTCGCCGAGGACCCGCAGTTCAACTATCGCTCGTTGCTAGCGGAGATCGCTGCGATCGGCGCAACGGATGTCGCGCTGATCGTCCCGATCTATCAACACAACGTCAGGTCAAACCAGATCGCCCTCGACGATCGCCGATCCCCGACATTGACCCAGCTGAGGCAAAGTATTGCGCAGGCACGCCAGCTCAATCTTGGCGTGTTGGTCTTCCCAATCCTTCGGCTTCACTACGCGCTCACCGCCGACGAGTGGCGCGGCGCCCTTCGCCCCCGTGCCCCCGATCGCTGGTGGCAAAGCTACCAACAGGTGCTTGCCACGTTGGCGACCGAAGCGCAGCGGAGCGGCGCCCGTGCGCTGTGCATCGGCAGTGAGCTGAGCACACTAGACACCGATCCGACCCACTGGCGTCCGCTGATCGCAGCGATCAGACGCAAATTTTCCGGCAGGCTGCTCTACTCCGCCAACTGGGACCACTACCGCGACGTCAAACTCTGGTCGCTGGTCGACACGATCGGTATCTCCGGATATTTCCCGCTCACTGAAGCTGGCAAAGCGCGCCCGAAACTTAACGCGCTGATCACCGGCTGGCGACACTACCGCGTCGACATCGGCCGTTTCTGGCACAAGCTCGGCAAGCCGATCATCTTTACCGAAGTCGGCTATCGCAGCCGCCCGAACAGCAGCGCGGCCCCGTGGGAAGAAATCGAACGGAGCGGCGTCGACCTGGCGCTGCAGCGCGACGCCTTCGAAGCATTTCGACGCGTTTGGCAGACAGCGCGCTTCTTGCGTGGCTTCTACATTTGGAATTGGTTTGGCTGGGGTGGCGCAAGCAGCGACGAGTACACGCCACGCGACAAGCCAGCGGCCAGCCTGCTCTGCGAATGGTTTGGCGGATCACAGTGTCGCACCCAACAGGCCAAGCAGCGCTGACGTCGTCAAGCGTCGATGCTTGACGCGGCCGCTTCAGCTCTCCGGTCGCCCAACGCCCACTGTTTGAGCCGCGCGCTGATGCGCTCGAGGTAGTCTTCGCCGCGCAGGACTTCTTCGTAACCGGGAACCGCGCCAACCCACTTACCCAATCGGACGTTTGGGGAATCGGTCAGATACATCGTTGGCAACCCCAGCAGCGCCGGCCCATCCATCCCCGCAGTGGTCACACCCAATTGGCCGACCAACCGGTGCGCCCGCCTCAGCTGTTCAAATAGCTGCAACTGGCTGCGCCGCATTTGTCGGCCCTGGAACAGCGGCTCCTGCCAGCAGAGCGTCAAGTCCAGCGCCGCGACCGACGATAAATCATCGCCAACGGCGTCGCCAAACAGTAACGGGACCAGCCCTGCGTGATGCGCGCAGCGGGCGAGCTCGACCAGCTCGCAATGCGGCGTGTTGCGGCTCGGCTGGTGGCTTCCCCGTCGAACCCAAAGCAAGACCTTTGGTCCAGGCGCCGCGCTCGCCAACCGGCGTGCCGTCCACTCGACGACCGACGGAGCAACCGGCTCGTCGCCGAGAAACGCCGCACGCAAGCGCTCTTGAGCCCACTCGACGTCACGCCCAAAGGCGCGCGCAACGATCTCTGGCAAGTGCTTGTTCGCTCGTGGTCGAGGTCGGTACGGTACCAGGCGATCATCGAGCCCCGCAGCGTGCAAAAAGCATTGTGCCGCCACCGTCTGAGGCTGCTCGGGCTCGATCTGGATCAGCACGTCGTCGCACAACGCAGCAGCCGCGGCCAAGTACCAACCCTCGCCGAATGAAAAACGGGGATCCGTGTGAAAGGTATAGGCGTGATTGCGCTCCTCGAGGATTCGCCGCGCCGCGTGAGCCGCTGCGCGGGCCTGTGCCGCCGCTTTGCGCGCCCTGTAGTCCTCGAACCCGCTAATGATCGACGAGACCTCGGCAGCTGACGCTTCAGCAACAGCGACGATTTCCGCTACGCGCCGCCAACCGTCGTCACAATCGGCACGGGTCGGTGCACGCTGTGCGCCTCGCGAGAGCTGCCCCGCACCATAGCGGGCATTTTCGGCATGCGCGACCAGTCCGCGAACCAAGATCGAGCGCAGTCTCGAAATCGAGCGCGAATCGGTGCCCTCTGCGCCTGCTTGGGCCAATTCGCAGCGCGCTCGGTCGATCGCGCCGTCAAGTTGCTGGCGATATTGCTCACGTGCGCTCGGCAGCTGCGCCAAGGCGAGCGCCTGCTCCAGGGTCGCTATCACGTCGTCAATGTTGGGCTGTAGAGCGCCACGTTTGGATCGTCCGTAGGTCATCGGATCCTCCAAACGTGGCTCAGCTGGCAAGAGAGGCGCTAGGCAGCAGTCAGCGCAACGCCGAGACGCTCCCGCACCTTGAAGTAGCTCTCGCTGACCGCATAGGAGAGTAGCGCAGCCAAACGCGCCTTGGAGTCGAGCCGTTGCTCACCGAGCCGGTCGTCGGCGACCAACCGCGCTGCGGTCGCCAGATCACCACAGAGCACCAACGCCGCACGGTTCGCCGCCAGCTCAGCGCCGCGGGTCCAATTCTCGACCGCGCCGTTGCGTGCAGCCACCCGCAGCTCATTGAGACGGCTTGAGATCTGCTCAAGGGACTTGGGCGGCAGGGTGCGACGGAACATCTCGGCGAGACCCTCGATCTCATCGGTGTCACCGCTGATCCGAACGCTCGGCTCAACGGTCTTAAGCGCGGCCAGCACAACCGCACGCAAGACGTTTTCGGATCCCGTCGCCAACAGCGCCATGTACTCTGGCCGCAGCATCGCCAAGAAGCGAGCGTAGGCGAACACGCGCTCTGAGCGAGTGCGGGACTCGTCGAGCATCCAGGGGTCGATCATCAGGATGTTGGCCACACCGCTATCGGCCCGCGCCACCGCAACACCCAGACGACGATTTGGCTCGTTGCGCAGGTAGAGGTTCTCGCAGTGAACGCCGAGCGTCCGGCAGACTGCGGTGAAATCCTGTGCGTAGGCCCGTGTGTCGCGCGCCGGCTGCAGCTGGCGCGTCTCGCGAACTTCATGAGCCGACTTGGGACGGGCGGCCAAAGGAACGATTACCGGCGCTGCAGCCGAAAAGACCACATCAAGCACATCCGCAGTCTGGCCGCTGTAAGCGACCATCTCTTTCCAGATCTCAGTGGTCAGTTGCTGGCTCGGCGCTGGCGCATCCGACCCAGCGTGTGCTTCGTAGAACTCCCGCTCCTCTTGGCTCGCCGCACCGACAACGTTGAGCGCCGCGGTAACGCACCAGTAGCGATCGGTCTCCCCTTTGTCGCGATAGATGCGCGCTAGCTCTCGATACGCATCGAGGCGCAACGGATCGTTTTGCAGCAGACGCTGGTTGACCAAAATCGCCTTCTCGTAGGCGTCAGGGCCCGCGCTTGCGTACAACTTGGCGAGCGTCTCGTGGCGCTCGACACTTGCCGGATCCAACTTTGCTGCCACTTCGTAGGCGACGATCGCCCCACGGGCGTCCTTTAGCTCAACCTCGCAGATACGGCCGAGTTCGTGCCAGAGCCGAACTTGCTCGTCGAGCGGCGTCGTCTCGGGCAGGCGGGCGAGCATCCGCCGGTAAGCTTTGACCAACCCCTGGTAGTTGCGCTGTGCGCGCAGCAACACATCGAGTGCCTCGAAGGCCTTCTTGTTGGTCGGATCGGCCTCAAGGGCCAAGTCGAGGTGGCGCGCAGCCTCGCGAGGGTTGCGCAGCTGGTCGCGGAAAATCACCGCGGCGGTATAGTGCAGCCGATAGCTGTGCCCTGCATCGGTCTCGATCGCCTCGAGCTTCTTGATCGTGTCGATCGCATCCGTCCAGGACTTCTGCGGCAGGTGAACCTCGAAGAGAATCTTGCTCAATAGTCGGCGACTGGCGCCATCGATCTCCAACGCCTCGCGATAGAACGCCAGAGCTTGCTTCGGCCGCGTGAGCTCGCCCGCCAAGAGGTCGCCGATTTCCTCGAGTACTTTGGCCCGCTCAGCCCCTTCGAGCGCGCGCAGATGCGCCTTCTTGACGCGCAGCACCGCTTCCCAGTCGCTTTTCTTCCGATAGGCCTCGACGAGTTGCGTCAGCACCGGCTCGTTGGAAGGATCGGCGTCAAAGGCCTTCTCGTACATGTTGATCGCCTTGGGCGTATCCCCAAGACGCTCTTTGATTTCGCCGAGACGGCCGTAGACCGTGACCAGCTCGCTCTGCTCCATGCTGTCACGACGATGCACCAGCATCGCTTGGTAGAGCTTGCCCGCCTCTTCCAGCGCCTCGCTCGCATAGAGCTGCGCGGCCAACTTTTGCAGAGATTCCGGGTTGGTCGGATCTAGTTCATAGGCCGCTCGATAGGCCGTTGCCGCCTTCGCCGCGGCGCCCTCACCGCCGCTGGCAACGTAAGCATCTCCGAGATCAAGATTCAGCCGATGGATCCGCTTGCGATCTTTGCTGTCGGCCTTGCGGACCAACATCTCGAGAATCGGCAGGGCCTCGGCCAGCTCACCGCGCTTCTTGAGCAACGCTAGGCTGCGCTCAGCAGCCTCGATGTGCTCCGGATCGACGGCCAGAAGCGCCGCCCAGACGGCCTCGGCCTGCTCGGGCTGTCCAAGCTGCTCATCATAGATGCGAGCGGCCTGGCCGAAGCGCTCGGCCTTCTCCAGCAGATTTGAGGTGCTCGCTGCTGCCTCGCAGTAAACCTTCGCTGCCTTGGCGTAGTCGCCGGCCCGCTCGTGGAGTTCGGCCAACAAGACCAGCGTCGCAGTATGGTCGTCTCTGAGCCCCCGTGCCTTGTTGAGACTAATCTCCGCATCTTCGGGCTTGCTCAGCTGCTCGAGCTGAATCCGACCGATCCGGCAGTAGCATTCTACCTGCGCATCGACGTCATCTTCGAGAGGCGCCAATCGCGTCAAAACGCCGGCCGCCTCAACCCAGCTGCCAACCGCCTCGTAGCTTCGCGCCAACCCGGCCAAAGCCAGGCGATTGCTCTCGTCGCTACGCAATAGCGCCTGGTAGGCGGCGATCGCCTTGTCCGGATCCTTGAGATGCTCCTCATAGATGCGCCCCAAGGCGATGTAGATCCCCGCTGAATCGGGCCCCGCAAAGCCACCATCGATCTGCGACTGGTAAGCCGCAGCCAGCTTCTCGTGCTCTCTCAGATCCCAGTACAAGCGGATTAGCGACTTGTAGAGGTCTTCACTCGGCTTGAGTGCGATCGCCTTTTCGAGATAGCTCGCAGCGTGCTCCTTGCCACCCTGCTGCTCCTCCCACTCGGCTGCCAAACGCCGATAAAGCCCGACCTTCTCGTCGTCGTCCTCAGCGCGATCGATCCGTCGGTCGAGCACTTTCAGATACTCTTCGTTGCGACCCGCGGCATCGTAGAGTCGCTCGAGGCCTTTGAGCGCCACAACGTCATCGGCGTCGGCCTCGATCAACACTTCAAAGTGCTCGATCGCCTCGTTGGGCTGACCCAGACGATCGGCCAGCAACTCGGCCAGCGTGCGGCGATAAGGCAGCGCGTCCTGAGATTGCCCCTTTTCAGTAAGCTGCGAAATCAACGAGCGCAGCAACGTCGCAAGCTCCTCCCACATCTCCGACGCTTGATAAATCTGCTGCAGCGCCTCCATCGCGCCGGTGTTGCCCGGCTCAACTTCCAACAACTGCCGATAGGCCAACGTCGCTTGCTCGCGCGAACCCAATTCGCGCTCGTAGGTGCGTGCTAGATCTTTGAGCAGCTCGACCTTGCGCGCCGAGTGCTCCTCGAGGTCGATTTGACGCTTGAGCAAGCGGGCGTACTCCGAATAGTCGCGCTTCTTGCGCACGACCTCGGCCAGCTCCATCAGCGCATCAACGCGGTTGGCGTCGAGGCTCAGCGCCTGATTGAATGCGGCGGCCGCGTAGTCGTCGTGTCCAATTTCGCTGTTGTAGAGATGGCCGATCCGCACCCACCAGTCGCAGGCCAGCTTGGCATCGCGCAGCCCCTGCACAACGGTCGAGTACTCACTGACCAACTCATTCCACATCCCGGTGGCACCGGCGAGCCGCTCGAGCTCGCGGCGAACCTCGGTCGCACCATGATCCTCGCGGAAGGCCGCCGAGAGCGCCGCAAAGGCTTTACTCAAATCGCCGACCTCAAACTCAAATACGCGCGCAACCTCGCGCAACGCCTTGATACGACCTTCGCGTTCGGGCTCGATCTCGACGCGGCCGAGCAACATCGTGACGAGGTTGTCCCAGTCTTTCTGCTCTCGGAATCGCTGTTCTAGTTTACCCAGAGCATCGAGCGCTTGCTTGTTCTCCGGCTGAAAAGAGAGCACTTCCAACCAGCCGACGAGATCGTCCTCGCTATCCGGAATCACCACATCTTCGCCGGTGTGTCCCAAAGCCTTAGCGAACTCCTCGACCGAGCTATAGCGTTCTTCCGGCGTCGCACGTAGCGCCCGCGTGACTAGCGTCTCCAGCCGACGTGCCGCCGGCGCGATCTCACTGAGTCGGGCAAAGCTTCCGATCGGCTTTTTGCCCGTGACCATCATGTAGAGGGTTGCACCCAATGAATAGATATCGGCGCGCTGATCAGCACCCGCGCCGGCAAGGATCTCCGGTGCCTGAAAGCCCTCCGAGCCCTTTTTGATCGAGGCAGTCCGCCCCTTTTGTGCGCGGCCTGTTCGGAAATCCATCAGCGCAACGCTACCGTCGTCGCGCAGGAAGATGTTGGACGGCATCACGTCGAGGTGGAACACGCCTTGGCTGTGAGCGTATTCGAGCGCCTCACAGACCTGTAGCATGATGCCGGTCGCCTTTTCCCGCGACAGCGGACCTTGCTCGCGCAACAGGCGATCGAGGCTGTGCCCCGAGAGATTCTCGGTGACGAGCAGGCAACGCCCACCTTCAAGCAGCGCCTGATAGACCTTCGCGACCTTAGGGTGATCGAGCTTGGTTAAGGCGGAGGTTTCCTGCAGCCAAAATTCGGGTGATACGTGTTCGCGTACATAGCTCGCGCGCAGCACCTTAACGATCACATCGCGCTTCTTCTCGCTATCATGCGCCTGATAGACCGTGCCGGTCGTTCCGCGACCGATCACCGCCCGCAGTTCGAAGCGCTTGGGCACCACACGGAGGGTCTCGTCGATATCTCCGGCGCGCTGGAGGTGCTCCAAGGCCTTACCGTAGTCCTTGGCCTCCGCCATCGCGTGGTGCAAGTTGAGGTGAGCCGGCGCAAAATCGGCATCCTTGTGCAACGCGGCGCTATACGCCTGCGTCGCACCCCGCGAGTCGCCCAAATACAGCCGCACGTTGCCCAGCCGGCAAAGTGACTCCGGATCAAGGTCGGACAATTGAATGCCCGCCGCAGTGTCGCGGATCTTGGCCAGTCGCCCTTCGGGCAGGCTCAGCCCCTCACCGGCAACGACGTCGATGCGCACTTCGACCGGCGCCAGCTGTTTGCGTAGCCAATCGACGGGATCGGCGGCCTCTACCGCACCACCTGCGCCTTTTTCCTTCCACTGGTCGGCGAGCTGCTTGAGCGCTGTAACCAACGCCGCCGAGGCGTCGTCGGCATCGTACGGGATGACCCGAATCCGATAATTCGCGTAGAGTTCGTCAGCCTCAGCCTGGCCCACAGCTGGCATGATCGCGTAGTGATCGCTTACCGCATCGCGGAAGGTCGCGACCAATCGGTCGAGGAACAGCTGGAAATCGGGATCGTTGACACCGTAGCCAACAAACAGCAGCGTGTGGCTACGATAGAGATCTTCGACGTACGCGCGGTAAGCCTGGTTGGGACCGATCAACCGCTTGTAGTCGAGCCGGGTCAGCACCACGCGCTCGGGCGCCAGCAGCGACCCATGCGCGTGCAAAACCAACTGCTCGCCTTCGTCGGCGAGTCGTAACACTGCACCATCGGCGTAGCTGTAACTACGCGCCTTGCCCTGGTCGGCAAACAACGCGTCGAGCAGCGTGTCGTATCCCGTCGAGATCACCGACGCGAACGGCAGACTCCCGATTGCCGCGTGCGCCTCAGCAGGCTCTGGCTTGTCGCCGTAGGCCTTTTTGAGCGCATCGCCAAAGGCTGCGTCCCCAAGCTTGCGCTTGATCAAGTCGGCAGCAGTCAGCAGGTTTCCGGCTGACAGCAGCTGCTCCAATTGATCACCCGTCGCGCTAAGTTGGCCCCCGAGGGACCTCAGTAGGGCATCCCACTCCGGCAAGCCGGCGGTGGCGGCGAACCGCACGCCGGCACACAACACCACGTCACCGGCACGAAAACGGTCAAACAAAGCATCGGGATAAGCCACGGTCATATCTGCCTCCGACTACGGACTCTGGCAGGGTGGCTTCTAACGCGGAAATTGCCGATGGCGCAACCGCAAACGCCCGAACCCCCTACAGTCCTTCGCGTTTAGCCGATTACCGAGTGTGGGGCTGGAGCTAGCGTTTGGCGCAATTTTGCGCGCAATATTCGCTGAGCTGATAGCACAGTGCCGTATTGGGATCGATCCCCCGGCACTTCTTGTAAACCAGGGTACAGATGCGACGACAGGCTTTGTCAACGCCCTGCCAAAAGGCCTTGGTGCCGGCATTTTGCAGCACGCCCTTGCAGTCACACGCGGGGCATGGCGTGGCCGGCGGACAGGTGGTCGGCGCCGGGCAGGTCGTCGGTGGCGGGCAGGCCTGAGGCTTGGGACAGGCGGCCGCTTCGCAGCGCGGGCAGGGTTTGCACTGCTCTTCGGCACGCTTGGCCTGAAAGCTCAGCGTACGACGACCGCCATCGGGAAAACTCAGGACCAGGCGGCCATCACAGCTCGCCTGTGCGCGCGTGCCGCTGGCGTGGACCCGAGAGAACAGCGTCTGCTCCGCATCATCGCAGTCAGCGACGCGCTGCTCGGCTAGCACGGTGATCCGCTTGACCCAGCTGCGCAGCAAACGGTTACCCTTTGCCGTCGCCACGCGCCGGGCCTGTTTGTCGTTGCAGAGCCAGTAGTAGTGCCAATCGCTCGAGACGACGAGCTGGTAGAAAATCACCGCGTCGTCCTCACGATCCTCGCAGAGCCTGTAGCGCAAGCGCTCGAGGTTTTCACCCGGCCGTCCGCTGGCGTTCGTTTCAACCACCGCATCCCGCAAGCGCTTGGCGGAGATCAGCACCGGCATGCGCAGCGCGCTACGCCGTGTCTTTCCGCCTTGCCGACCCCGTCGGCGCTTTGTCAAACGATCGTCTTCACGCAGGTCGGTCTGCGCAGGACAGCCCGATAGGGCAATCGGCCCAGCGAACAAGCTCACCGAAAACAAGGCCAGCCCAATCCAACCCATCGCTCGCCGATCCAGAAACCTACGCAGCACGGTCACTCACCCAGTTCGCCTACTTCGTCAAACATACTGTGCTTGTTGCTGTGCAGCAAAATCCCTCCGCTTTAACCATTCGGTCAACGCGCGTGCCAAAAAAAAAGGGCACCACCTCTCGGGTGATGCCCTTTTGAAGAATCGCCGCGGACGCTCTAGACCTTGCGTACCGCCGTGGCGTGGAAGCCCTTGGGACCCCGCGCCATGTCGAACTCGACCCTATCGCCTTCGGTCAGGGTCTTGAAGCCTTCGCCCTCGATAACCGAGTAGTGAACGAATACGTCCTCGCCAGTCTCCTGCAAGATGAAACCAAAACCCTTGCTGTTATTAAACCACTTCACAGTACCCATTTGCATGGCTTCGCTCAACTTACCAACCTCATCTCTTTACGGGGCAAACCCCACCTACATTCGGCTCTCCGCGGCAGGTCCCCAGGCGACTTACGACCGGGCAACTTCACAACCGAGCGATAAAACATCACCTCGCCCGAGCACGCTGACGTGGTAGCCGCGGTAAGACTGCCCCTGAAAACGAATGGAGTCAAGAACTATCCCCGATAGCTGCTTTGGGCTTAACTTTCTGTTTTCGCTAAGTAAATCGGGAGAGAATCGATGCGCAATTCGGCGCAAAATCGAGGCGGTAAGCCAAATCACGGCTTGGGTTGAGGGTTTGCGATCTCTTCTGTGAGGAGGGTTGCGGACAGACGGCGGGTACCGCTGATCAGCGCGCTGCGCTCAAGACACCGCTGGCGCTAGAAGGCAACGCTCTCGCCGCAACCGCAAGTCGATGCGACGTTAGGATTGTTGAACTGAAAACGCTTACCCATCAGCTCATCGATGAAATCGAGCTCGGCACCGTTGAGGTAGAAGTAACTTTTCTTGTCGACGTAGAGCGTGAGCTCGTCAAAACGAAACACCTTGTCTTGCTCGGTCGCCTCGCCCTCGTCTAACTCGAAAATATAGGAATAACCGCTGCACCCGCCGCCACGTAGGCCAACACGCAGCGCCTTGGCTTGCGGCTTGGCCGAAAAGATCTCGCGCAATCGGGTCTTCGCCGCATCCGTCATCGCTATCGCCATCTTGCTCTCTCTCGTATCCAGCTGAAACCAAAGCATTTTATGCTACTAGTCTGGCCTGGATTCACCCTACGCCAGCCAATATAGCACAAAATCAACCCTCTCTTTCCACGATTATGGTTGGCCTCAGGTGGAAGCGCAACCTGCGACCGCATCGCACACCAGCTGGGCCGCATAGCGGACCTCATCGGCGAGGGTCGGCCGACCAAAGCTCAGCCGGAGCGTGGACCGCTGGCGCTCGACAGCAAGACCCATCGCCGCCAGCACATGCGATCCACCGTGCCCGTCCGAGGATGCGCACGCCGCACCGCTGCTGACTGAAAGGTCGGACAGCTGGCGAATTAGCTGCCGAGCGTCGCAGCCAGGAAAACTAACGCTGCAAATCGAAGGCGCGCAGAGCTCTCCGTCGGTGTTGAGTTGAAACGCCGTCGATTGCACCAATGCCTGCACCAACACGCGCCGCAGCGAGCGATAATGCTCGATGTCTTGGTCAAGGCGGCTGGCCGTGAGCTGCGCCGCCACGCCAAACCCGACGATACCCGCCACGTTGAATGTCCCGGGCCGCAACCCTTGCTGCTGACCGCCGCCGATCAATGCCGGCACCAACTGCAGCGCCGGTTTGCGACGGCGCACATAGAGCGCACCAACGCCTGTCGGCCCGTACATTTTGTGGGCGGTCACCGACGCCAAATCGACGTTGGCTAGGTCGACTGGCACCTTGCCGACGGCTTGCACGATGTCGCTATGAAACAACACGCCGCGCTCACGACAAATCTGGCCGATCTGATCGATCGGGTTGATCGTGCCCACCTCATTGTTGACGCACATCACCGAAACCAGCCGCGTCTTTGTCGTTAGCGCCTCGGCAACAGCCGCAGGATCGACGCAGCCATCGCCGCCGACCGGCAACACCGTCACGTCGACGCCGGCCCGACTCAGCCGCCGCGCCGCCTCGATAACCGACGGATGCTCGGTGGCCGAGATGACCAGATGCCCTGTCCGATCGGAGAACAGCCCATCGAGGGCAAGGTTGTTGCTCTCGGTAGCACCGCTCGTGAACGTCAACTCATCGGCCCGCGTTCCGAGCAGATCAGCGATCTGCTGACGCGCTCGATCAACAGCCTGCGCGGCACGACGACCGTGGCTGTGATTGCGACTGGATGCGTTGCCCCAGTTGTCTCGCATGCACACGGCCATCGCCTCCCGCACCTCAGGCGCAGGGGGCGTCGTCGCAGCGTAATCGAGATAGATCGGCAGAGAAACCAGCGCTGACATCGCGTCTAGGTGGCGTACTCGGTCGCGCAGAACTCGCGAATCACCGTAACGCGAATCTGCCCCGGGAAGGTCACTTCGTCGGAAATTTTGCGCGCAATTTCGCTGGATAGCTCGGCCAGCTCCGTCTCACCAACGCGACCGTGATCGACGATAATCCGCAGTTCGCGACCGGCCTGCACCGCATGGACGGCAACCACACCGGGGAAAGCACCGGCCAGCCGCTCGAGATCGCCAATTCGATCGCCATAGGACTCGGCCATCTCTCGTCGTGCGCCGGGCCGCCCACCGCTGAGTGCGTCGGCGGCAGCGACCAACGGCGAGAACGCAGATCCACACGGTTCCTCGCCATGGTGATACCCAATCGCGTTGGCCACGCGCTCGTCTTCGCCGGTCCGGCGAGCGATCTCTGCACCGATCAGTGCGTGCGACCCTTCGACCTGCGGCGTCAACGCCTTGCCGATGTCGTGGAGCAATGCACCACGTCGCGCGAGCTCACCGGCCAGGCCGAGTTCCTGCGCCATCATGCCGGCCAAGTGCCCAGCTTCGATAGCGTGACGCCACTGGTTTTGGGTGTAGCTTGTGCGATAGTTCAAGCGACCAACGAGATCAACGATCTCTGGATCTGCGGGGGGCAAACCGAGCTGAGCGAAAGCATCCTTACCCTGCGCGTGCAGCTCGCGTTCGAGCGCAGTCTGAGTCGCTTCGATCAGCTGGTCAACGTTGCGCACCGGCTCACCCAGGGCGCGAGTCAACACCCGTCGGCAGGTCTCGCGAGCAACACCGTCGCTGCTCTCCAGACGCAACGAGAGTTGGTCGTCGGAAGGCACCAGCCCCACATCGGTCGATTCGCTGAGCTTGGAGAGCAGCTCCGCATTGTCTTTTTGAAGCTTGTCCCAGGCCCCCTGAGGAAGCTGCATTGTCATCGCGCCACGCTCGCGCACACAGTGACCGGTGTAACGCTGCATGATGATCGACATCACGCGCTTGGCCTCGCGATTGAACTCTTCCGCGCCGCTGTCGAGGTTTCGCAAGCGATCGGCACACTCGGAGCGGACCTCTTCAACCATCCGGTCGGCCATCGACTGCGCAACTTCAGCGGCCGTCTCGGCAGCGCGCTCCTCCAACGCCCGCGTGCGAGCTTCACGGCGCTCGCGCGCAGCATCGCGAATGTCTTTGGTTTGACGTCGCAGCTCGCGAAGTTCTCGATAACGCCGATCGACCTCGCCCTCGCGTTGCTCCAGCTGGGCCTCGCGTTGCTCAATCCGCTTCGACTTGCGCTGCAATAGCGACTCGACCCGACGCTGCTCTTCGGCAAATACCAGCTGCTCTTGCTCAACTGTGCGCTGGGCTTGGGTTGCCTGCTCGGCGACATCCCGCTCGGCCTGCTCGCGCACCTGTCGCACGTCCAACTCAGCCTGCTGGCGATGCTTTTCCGCTTGGGCCGCGACCTCGCTGAGACGGCGTTGACGCGCGCGCTTGGCCCAAACCACGGCACATACCGCCCCGGCCAGCAGCGCCATCGCTATGATCAGACCTTCGATCATCGCTGCAATGTCCGCCTACCGCTCAATGATGTCAAGCATCTGGAAAGATCTTTCCGGGGTTTAGCAGCTCTTGGGGGTCAAAGACCCGCTTGAGCTGGCGCTGCACAGCGATCTGCCCGGCCTCTTGCTCGAGCGGGAGGAAATCGCGTTTTGCCAGCCCGATACCGTGCTCCCCGCTGAGCGTCCCACCGAGCGAAATCGCCGCACGAAAGATCGCGAGCAACACCGCGTCGCGCGACGCTGGCTCCAGCGGCTCTGGGCTTAGGATATTGACGTGAAGATTGCCATCGCCCGCGTGTCCATAAGCGGCGACCTCCAGCTGATGGTCGACGGCGATCCGATCGAGCCTGCGCAACATCTCCGGGAGCGCTCCGCACGGTACAGCGATATCTTCTGATAGTTTGTGGGGGCACGCATCGCGCAACATCACGCTGACCTGCCGCCGCATCTCCCAAAGCGCCCGGCAGCGCCCAGCGTCGGTGGCCACCACGACCTCGCTCGCACCAGCGCTCTCGGTCAAACCGGCCGCCCGCTCTAGACGTTCGACCGCCCCTTCTTCGGGCCCATCGAGCTCGACCATCAATATCGCTCCAACCTGCCCGCGGGCCGACCAGCGACCAGACTGACGCAGATGCTCGACAATTTGTGCGTCTAACAGCTCCATCGCTGATGGCCGCACACCCGCCGTGACCAATCGCGTAACCGCCGTGCCCGCAGCAACCGCATCGTCGAACATCGCCACGAACAGCTGCTGCTGCATCGGCAAGGGAATCAGCCGCAAGGTGATCTTGCTGATCACACCAAGCGTCCCCTCGCTGCCAACCATCAGGCCGACGAGGTCGTAGCCCGTAACGGACTTGGTCGACCGCCGACCCAGCGACAAGCGCTGTCCGCCGATCAATGCAACCTCGAGGGCGAGGGTGTAGTGGCGCGTTACGCCGTATTTGAATGCACGCGGACCACCAGCGTTTTCCGCAACGTTGCCGCCAAGCGAACAACTGAGCAAGCTGGCCGGGTCGGGTGGATAAAAAAGGCCACGCTCCTGCACCGCTTCGCAAAGCGCCCCCGTGATCAACCCCGGTTCGACCACCGCAACAAGGTCCGCTTCATCGATCTCGAGCAGCCGATTCATCCGTGCCGTGCTGACGACGATCCCGCCACGGACAGCCAGTGCGCCGCCGCTCTTGCCCGTACCGGCACCACGGGGCGTGACCGGAACGCCTTCGGCCCCTGCAAACTCCAACAACAACGCCAACTCCCGCGCATCTGCGGGAACGACAACAGCGTCGGGCGGATAGCTTCCCAAGTTGGACTCGTCGCGAGCGCAGGCCTGATACAACGCCGCCTCGCGCGGCAGCGCTGTGGCCCCGAGCAGCTGCTCCAATCTGTGGCAAAGGCGCTCATCCATCGGAGCCATCATAGCGCATCGGCAGCGCTGTGCATTGACAGCCCTGCCGAGCCTCGATAAACGGAAACGATGCAGCTGATCAATGAGCGCCTAGTACCGGCGGCACTGACTGATTTGGCCGGCCAGCCCCTGGGCCCCCCTCGTGGCTTACTGGTCGGACGTATCGCTGATCCTTGGCCGCTGACCAGCTGCGAACTCGACCTCGCACTTAGCGCGGGCGAAACGCTGCTGCGCGGCGTGGCCGCCCTGGCGCTCGCGCAGCACGCCAGCCGTATACTACTCGCCATCCGCGAAGACTGGTGGAGCCAGCTAGAGGATTTTCGTCGACGTATTGCCGCCACGCCAATCGAAGCAATCCGCATTCCCGCGGCCTACCCGCTCGATCACAACGCCATCGTTTGTGACCTAATCAACGCTGGCGTGCTGCAACCCGTGGCCACCTCGCAGATCAGTGTAGTCGATAGCCAGACGCTGATCGACATCGCAGCGCTCTCGACGAAGCAGCCGACGGCCTGGCGCACGATCGCGGTGGTCGGCGAAGTCGACAGACCAGCGCTGATCAGCCTGCCGATCGGCACACCCATCGGCGAGATCGTCGCCTTCGTCGGCGGAGCGCCCCTCGGCCACGCCGTCAGGCAAAACGATCCGCTTCACGGCAACTTGGTCAACGAAAACGATGCTGTTGATCTCGATACGCGCGTCCTCTACGTGCTCTCACACCGACATCCGTTGCTGGTCCGTGCGACGGTACCCGCGCACAATCAGCTCGCCCGCGCAACCAGCGCCTGTGTCAGCTGCCGCGTGTGCACCGACACCTGTCCGGACTTCATCAACGGCGGCACACTGCAACCGCATCTGTTGATGAACGGACAAGCCGATAGCACGAGCGCAATGGTACTCGGTTGTTCGGGATGCGGCGTCTGCGACGTAACCTGCCCCGCAGGCCTCGCCCCCCGTTCCGTTGCCCACCAGCTCGCCGAGGAGTTGCGCCGCCGAAGTTTTCGTTTGGCAACGCCAGCCGATCAGCAGCTAACGCCGATCGTCGAGCGCCCGCTGCGACGCCTGCCGATCGAAACGCTTACCGCGCGCCTTGGACTAACGGCCCAACAGCCAGCGCAGCTGCCGCACCGAACGCTGATCCCCAAACGCTTGCGCTTGCCGCTCGTTCTCAAGGCGGGCGCCAAACGATGGGCGACCGTGGCAGTCGGACAGCGCTTCGACACCGCCGCACGTATCGCCCGCGGCGAACAAACCCCGGACATCTTCGCGCCGGGCCCGGGAATCGTTTGTGCGGCAGATGACCAAACGCTGCTCGTCGAGCTGCGCTAGCTTACGGCGATGACCTCGGACGGCCGAGCGACCAAGCGCGAAAGCGCCACCGCCCTGGTGGAAACTATCCGGCAACTGGCCAGTGAGCTGGGCTTCGTCGCTGTCGGTGTCTGCCGCGCACAGCCGAGCGAGCGCTTTGAGCGGTTTGAAACGTGGCTCGCCGCCGGACAGCACGGAGAGATGCGATTTCTGGAGCGCAACGTAGCGCTGCGGCGTGATCCGCGGCTGCTGCTGCCAGATGCGCAGAGCGCCGTCGTTCTGGCGATGGCCTACAGCGGTGGCAGCGATCCAGCGACAAGGCCTGGAGAGGGTCGTGTGGCACGTTATGCGCGCGGGCAGGACTACCACAGATTGCTGCGACAACGGATCGAGCAACTCGTAGCGGCGCTGCGCGAGCGATATCTCGAGCCGCTGAGCTACCGCGTGGCCGTCGACAGTGCGCCGCTGTTGGAACGTGAGCTCGCCGAGGCCGCGGGTCTCGGTTTTATCGGCAAGAACACGATGCTGATCACGCCGGGCATCGGTTCCTATACCGTACTCGGAACCCTGCTGCTTTCGATCGCCTTGCCAGCAAACGAGCGACAACCTTCTCGCTGCGGCAGCTGCGACCTGTGCCTGAAAGCTTGTCCTACCGCGGCGTTGGTCAGTGAGCGTCAGCTCGACGCCCGTCGCTGCATCAGCTACCTAACGATCGAGAAGCGTGGCGAGATCTCACCCGAGTTGCGACGGCAAATCGGCGACTGGGTGTTCGGTTGCGACATCTGTCAGGAAGTTTGTCCGTTCAACGCGCGCCCCGGCGCTGCAGTTGAGCCGATGCTGAGTGGGCCAGCGACGCTGCCGCTTCCCGAACTTTCACTAATAAAATCATCATCATACAGGCGATTCGTCCGAGACAGGGCGTTCAACCGCACGCCACGCCCGATGTGGCAGCGTAATGCGCAAATCGTCGACGACAACCAGCGACATCGGCGTCGAGATCGCACTTCACCCACTTAGGGCGCCAACGTGAGTTTGGGTACGAAAGTTTGATCGGGCCGAGAAACCGATCTTATACTTTCCTTGTCGCGGTTGAGCAGCATCAGCAGCGACAAATGATCGAAATCACGATCTGTTTGCCAAGGAGGCAACGCTGGGCACGACGGCGCAACTGCTCCCGGTTGGATCCGGGATGGATCGATTGAGGCGGACCCGAAGTGGTACAGCGACCT
The DNA here is from genome assembly GCA_020633415.1 of Deltaproteobacteria bacterium. GTDB lineage: Bacteria > Myxococcota_A > Polyangia > JACKDQ01. Next base: position 169,557 of record JACKDQ010000008.1, on the reverse strand, counting down.
CACCCAATTCTCCGCGGGAATTGCCGCTGGGCCCAGCTCACCGAGCCCGACAGGAAGCGACCCTCCGCCAAGCCCTCGCTCCCCGGATCGATGGCGAGCTGATGCTGACCTTGACCGAGAACCGCGCCGTGATGCTATCGGTCCGGCGCCAGGTCAAGCGCCGACATTATGCGGTACGCTTGCATCGCGTTTTCTGTGAGGCACCGGATTCGGTGCTCGATGCACTGGCGCGCTACATCGAGTTCGACGACGCCGACGCGGTCGATCAACTCCAGGTCTACATTGAGGCAGTTGAAGACCAGTTGCCCGCGAGCGAGCCGCGTTCGCGAAACGCAGTGCTTCGCACCGATGGCAAGGTGTTCGATCTGCAGGAAGTGTTTGACCGAATCAACGCTCGATACTTCGAGGGCCAGGTTACGGCGCAGATATCCTGGGGTCGCCGTACGCAAAGCTTCGGGCCACGTCGCTCGGTAAGACTCGGTAGCTACTGCGTGGAAGATCAGCTGATTCGTATTCACCCAGGGCTTGACCGCCCGTGGGTCCCAGCCTTTTACCTCGAGTGGGTGGTGTTTCACGAGATGTTACACGCAGTTCACCCGGTGCGTCGGGTCAATGGTCGCAACGAATTTCATGGCCCCACCTTTACCTCCGCCGAGCGAAGCTACGAAAACTACGCCCAAGCTAATGCTTGGCAGAAGCAGCATCTGACAGCACTTCTCGCGATCTAGTAGGGCGCCACTAGTCGCCCCCCGCACTTTCGATCAGCAACAAGCTGTTTGTCGTCCCGATAACGCCCTGCACCGGAAAGGTGGAGGACGAAAGGATGCAACGCCACAAGACGCGCGACGCCCAGCGCCGAAGGGTAGACGATCACCAAAAAACCGCGTGTGAGAAGAAGAGTCTGGTGCTGCAGGTTGAAGGCACCAGAAAGGAGTTTCCGCTCAGCGGCGCATCGTCATGGAGCATCGGTAACGCCAAGGACAACGACATCGTCATCAACGACGATCCGTACGTTTCGCGTTACCACTGCGAGCTATCGCTGACCGACAAAGACGGATTGGTGCTTCACGATCGTGGAAGCCGCAACGGCACCTGGATCGACAACACTCAGGTGGAGCGAGCAAAACTGCGACATGGCTCCCGGCTGCGGGTCGGTAGAACGCAGCTTCGGCTCTCCGGTTCACCGAGCTTAGCGCGTGCGGCACTGATCGGTCTGCACCCCGCAATGATCCGCGTCCATCAAGAGATCGAAAAACTCGGACCTACCACCCACCCAGTGCTGATCAGTGGCGAAACCGGCACCGGCAAGGAAATCGTCGCCCAGGCACTGCACGAAGCGAGCGGCCGACGCGACGGTCCTTTCGAGGCGATCAACTGCGCAGCGATCCCGCATGACTTGGCCGAGAGCGAACTCTTTGGCCATGTTCGCGGAGCGTTTACCGGCGCCGATCAGAATTATACCGGCGCGTTTGGCCGCGCTGATGGCGGCACGCTCTTTCTCGATGAAATCGGCGAGATGCCGCTTGAGCTTCAGCCCAAACTCTTGCGCGCGCTCGAGCAACGCCGCGTTCGGCCCGTCGGTGGCGATCGCTCGATCAACGTGGATATCCGCGTCGTCGCGGCAACGCACCGTAACCTTGATCGCGACGCGGCCGAGCAGCGATTTCGTAGCGACCTCTACCATCGCCTCGCGGTCTGTGTGATCAGCTTGCCGCCGCTGCGCGCCAGAAGATCGGATATCGCTTTGCTCGCCGAACATTTTCTCTCTCAGGTCGAGGGTGGCAACGGCGTCGCGCTAGCGCCAGACGCAATTAGCTGGTTGACGACTCAAGATTGGGAGGGGAACGTGCGCGCTCTCCGACATGCGGTCGCTCGCGCTGTCGTCAATGGCAACGCAGTGCTGCGAGCAGCGGACTTCACGATGACGCCGGTTGCTGCGATCAGATCAGCCCGCGAAGAGGGAACGATCAAGGTTAGCGGACGCAGCTTCAGCGAAATCCGCCACGATGTCTTTCGCTATGCACTTGAGCAAACGGGTGGGAACCGCTCGGCAGCAGCGTCATTACTGCAGATCCCCAAGTCGACATTCTTTGACCAATTACGCGTAGCTGAAGCCAAACACGGCAAGTTCGGCCCGTAGCAGGCTGGCCACGCTTCAGACGGTGCTACGGTGCGCCTCGACGTGCCGCCGCGGGCGGCGGCGGTGCAATCGGCGTGGGAAGCGGCGGGCTCATGCGGCGAAAGCTGCCGCGCAGCATCAGGCCAAGGAATCCGTCGGCACGCTTACCTTTGAGAAACCCCTTCTCCAGCAAGTCCAAGGTGGTCTCACGCTGTTTGAGTTGCTCATCGATCTTGAAGCGCAGGTAGATGGCGAGGCTGGAAAATGGCAACGGATCAACGAGTCTGATGCTTCCCTCAGCAAACAGCTTTAGGTCTGGCGAGCTCGACTGAAACCCACCCAGCGTGACCTGGCCGCGGTCGATGTTGAAGGTTCCCTCTAATGTTCCCAAGCGCACGCGCGGCAACGTTACGCCGTGCTTAAGGAACGGGTCGCTGGGCACCTTGATCTTGCCCTTGCCCACAGAAAGCTCGCTGCACTTCAATCTGACCTCGCCCGAGGATCGTCCCCACCTGCCGCGCGGAACATTCAGCTTGATCGTCGTCGCCAACTCTCCCTGCAGCGGCAACGAAAACGCCTCTTTGACTTGGGGCAGCCGTCCAAGCTGCGCGAGCTTGACCCCCTCAAGGTCCAAGTCCGTTTCAAAGCTTCCGTGATCGCCGAGCGTGACCGTTCCGCTCAGTCCGCCGCCGAAGACGGTTGCGTCGAGCTCAAGCTTTAGCTCGCCGGTGATCAGCGCAAGCAGACCCACCTTAACCTTGGCGCGATCGATGCGGATACGCGTCGGCTTGGCGCGCTTTTCTGGCATCGGAGGCGCGCTCGCCTTGCCTCCCAGGCTTGGCGGCAGCTGGAGACGTGGGGTCGGCGGCGCCAGAGTTATTTGCACGTCCTCGAGCGCAACTCCTGCCAGCGGACTGGGACCGATGCTGCCAATCGACATCGTACCAGCGCCGCTGGCCGCAAAACTCTCGCAGAGCCAATCATTGAGCCGATCGTAAGGGAAGACGACGTATAGGCAGATCAAAAATGACAGCAGGGCAAACAGGGGATAGCCGACCCACTTGACCATTCGCCGAGCGCGCTGACTGAGTACCATCGGCTCTACCTCGCCCTCTTGGGCTGCTCATCGGTCGACTTCTTCTTGCGATCGTAGGTCGCGACAACGAGCTCTTCCACGTCGAGTTCTTGGTTGCGATTCCAACGCGTACGAACGTTCAGCTGGGTTACCTGTACGATGTGGGCCTGCTCCGCCTCGAGCGTCTTGAGAAAACTAGCCAGCTGAGCAACGCTTAGCTTGGCAAGCTTGATCTCGATCGCGCGGCGCGTAAATCCGTCACCTTCTGCTGGCGACAAACCACCGGACTCACTGATGCTCACGCCGACCGCCGCAGCCGCCTTCTCGACAAACGTATTCAGCTCAAGCGGTGCATGCCCCATCCGTACCTCAAGGGCCGCAACTTCTCGGCGCTGTTGCAGGTAGGTCCCCTGCTTGCGCTCGATGGCTTTCAGCGCCCGCCGCATTTCAGCGTTTTCCTCGCGCAGTTCGTCGACCGAACTTGAAACCCAAAAGCCAACGCCGAAGATCAGCATCAGCACGACCGCTGCGCCAAGCGCGCCAATCATCGTCCGCTCGCGCCCAGACAGTCGCTCGAAGGATGCCTTATAGTCGTCGATGCGTCGCCGCAAACTCACGTCTGTCTCTCTTTCCTAGAAACACTTGGTGGCAATGTTCATCGAGAACTGGATCTTCCCGTCGCCAACCCGTGAAGTTTTTCCTGTCTCGACGGTCTTGAAACAATCGAGGCTCTTGAACGCCGCAACCATCTCACCTAGTGCTGCTCTAGAGTCCGCCGTACCCTTGAGGTAGGTCTTGCCCGGCTTGATGTCGAGCTGGTTGACGTCGAGCTTGATCTTGTCCTTCGCGGGAACTGCGGAACTGATCATACTGAACACGTCGAGTGCGGTGCGCGACGGCAACGAGGCACCGCGATCTGTTGTTTGCTTGAGCCGGCGCATCACTTGACGAGGGTTCATCATTGGGCGACCGAAGATCCGCATCGTCGCCAGGCGCATCCGCCGGCGCAGCATCTCTTCCTCGGCCCCCAGCGCATGCAACGAGGCCATCGTGTTGAGCAGCGCGGCGACGAGAATCAACACGGCCGAGATCGTGATGAAGCGCCATTTGTCGCGCCAGATCGACGAATCCGCCTTGAACGCAAACGGCCCTTGCCGGAGGTCGAGCGCACTGCGACGACCATGCTCCAGCGCAAGACCGATCGACAGCATCGAGACCGATTCGGCCTCCCCGCTGAGGCCACCGGAGGCGAGCTCAGCATCGGCCGCCAGCGAGAGCCGATCGCAGGACAGGCCAACCTCGCGCTCGATAAAGCGGTCGATACCCGAGAGCATCGATGAGCCGCCGCAGAGATAAATGCGCTGAGGGCGCATGCCAACCTGCGCGCCAAGGACGTCGATCGAATGGCGAATCTCGCGCGCCAACGGCAGCAAGGCCCGCTCGAGCAGCAGCGCCACGCGCTGAGCGTGTTCATCACCATCGATGCAAACCGCTGCGCGTTGTTCCTTGAATGCGGCAGCCTCAGCGTAGCTCCACTGAAAACTCCGGCGCAGCGCTTCGGTGAGCTGGTGTCCGGCGCGAGAGATACTTCGGCCGACGAGGGCTTGGCCGCTCGACACCAAACAAACGTTGGTGCGAAAATGGCCGATATCGACCACGCAAGCCTGCCCTTCGGGATCGATCCGCCGCAACAAGGCGCTGTACGCCAGCGGGGTCACGGCCAAGTGCCGCGGCTCGAGGCCGCGCTCGCGCAGCCCCTGCAGCAATTGTTGCACGGTCTCGGTTCGAGCGGCCGCAGCGATCAATCGCGGCGCAGGCGTCGGCAACGCTCTGTGGTCAAAGACGACTTCCTCGATCTCCCAGGGCAACGTGTCGCCAAGCTCACCGCCAATAATTGCCACGACCTTGCGCGGATCAGTAAACGGCAGAGCCAACACGCGCATCAACACCTGGTCTCCGGGGACACCGACCGTCAGTCCATCTTGCGTCTGCGCCACATCCGCAGAGAGCGACTGAAGCGCGGCCAGGCTGCGCTCGAGCACTGGCTCCGCGCCGCCCAGCACTTCGAGCCGACGAACGCTTCGCACGGTCATCGCGCGCAAGCCAGCGTCCAAGACGGCAACTTTCACGCTGTGCGATCCGAGATCGATCCCGACGATTTGTGCCATGAGTTAGGTCCTATTCTTCGCGCCAATACAAAAAGGCCCCGGGGCCGAAATTGTGCCGACCAGCCTGCATCGTGATGTGCTTAGCGTCCCAAACCCCGACGATCCGCTTGCGCGTCTTGTTGACCTCGGCGGTCGCGACAATCTTCCAGATGCGCCTTGGCCCTCCAGCGACAATCGAAGAGCTCACCTTTGGGTTGAGTTTGACGCCCGTCACAGGAGGCAGTCCGCGCGGCTGCTCGCTCTGCCCTCCACTTGCCAAGTTATCGACGGCTGCAGCCATACCCAGTTGCGACATCGGATCTTCGACCGCCTTGATGAACGCCTTGGCGTCACTAAACCCACCGCTCATCCCGCGAATCGCCACGACATACCGCGTCAACAAGGCGAGATTTTTCCACTGCAACCCCGGGTCGTTGGGTGTCGCCGCGTGCTGCGTGATCAACCCGGCGAGCAGTGCTGGGCTAGCGGTAGCGACGTTGACCGTACAGCTGCCGTAGACCGTCAGCGACTGCTCGAAGGCCGCAATGAATCGCTCATCGACGCCGCGAACCAAACGCAGCTCTTCGAGCGTATCGAAGTACTGGTCCTTTGACTTGTACGGATCCGCGCCGGTGTTGTAACGGTAGTCTTCGGCCGCTGTGCTACCGAACATTACCGTGTCGCGATCGGCCCAATCGATGATGGCGCGAAGGACCTCCATCCGATCGGCGTATTGCCCCTGATCGTCTTGATCCTCAAAGATCGGGTTATAGCGCTCCGGTGAGAGCAACGCTGCGAGCGCCGCAGCAAACTGCACGACGACCGGTGAGGTGGTGTTGGCACCGCCACCGCAGTTGAGATTGAGTCGACCATCCAAACTCTGCATCGAAAGGTCGAACTGGCCGCGATCGACGCCCAGGCCTTTGATTCGCGATGCGTCGATGCCCAACATCGCACCGATCATTGCAGCGCCGCCGGCTTCTTCCTCTTCCTGCACTTCAGCGCGATCCTCGCGCGCCTTTTTCGCCTTCTTGCCATCGCCTGACGGTCCATTAAACGCCTGGACAATCCACGGCGCGTAGTCAGCGATCTGGATGTCCATCCCACCCAAGAAGCGACGATTCGGGTCGATCAGTTTCTCCTGCACTTTGAGCAGCAAGCGCGACAGATTGATCGAAGACCTCGCCAAGTAGTGGGCCTGTAACTCGTCGCGCGCGTTGGCTGCCGAGGCGAAGTCCACCCGAGCGTTGTACGAAAAGTCGGAGGCCATCACGGTCATCACGGCGATCAAAATCACCACAGTCAGCAGCGCCAAGCCGCGCTGCTGGTCCTTCTTGCGTCGCGCCCGCTGCGCTGATTTCTGCTGCTCGTTCATTGCGCACTAAACCAGAGCGGATCGCGCAGAAAGGTGCGCGTCGCGGTAACCAAGCGCAGCGGCTTGTCTCGTTCGTCGTTAATCGTCAGCTGAACTTCAATCTTCGTTGGTAGCCGGTCCGGTTGCCCATCCACCGACGTGGTGTTCCACTGCTCGGTCCATTCGTTCTTCTGCTCGTCGAAATAGCGCAGGTGAAACTCAAGCACATCGTCGACCAGTACGAAGCCGTGACCGCTCTCTTCGATCGGCTGCTCTCCACCGAGTCGGTTCGTCTCTTGCCGTACCAACTGGTAGAGTCGCCGGTTTTCCGGATCGCTGCGAACGAAGTAGCGCACAGTTGCTTGATCCGATTCGCGTGCGTCTTCGCGCAAGCGAGCGTGGCCTAGGTACGAGAACTTCAGCTCGTCATGGCGACTGTTGCGCTGTCCCACGAAAAACGTCCGCGGGGTGATCGCCCCGGGCGTATCGTTCTTGCTAATGAACGACATCGAGATATCGCGCACCAGGCGCCCAACGCCCACTCGGACCTGATAGTAGCGATCGGCGATCGCCTCTCCCTGTCGCTTACCGGTCGCGCCGAGCGAAAACGATCCCCAGACCAAGGTGATCACGGTGGCAAACAGAGCTACGGCGACCATCACCTCGATCAAAGTAAAGCCCGCAACGGCTAGTCGTCGCCGAACGATCATTTTGGCGCCGTCTTGTTCGGTGGTGCGGCGGGTGGAGTCGGCGTCGCTGGCGGTGTGCCCCCCGGTGGCAGTTGCTGACCGAAACCAACGCCAGTAATCGCTGAGTCGATCTTTCGTGGGTCGGTAAAATAGGCGACCACCGACATGTAGCGCGCACGCTTTCCCTCGCGCCAGCCGACCCGCAGCGTGACGCGACGAATACTCTGCTCGAGCACGTTGCGAAACAGCTCCATTCGCGACGATAGCATCTGCCCGCCCATCTTCAGTGCGCCTAGCCCAAGGCCTCCGCCACCCTGGTCGCCCTGCTCCTGGGCAACATCGTCGACCACATCCTCTGGCTTGAGGTCCGTCGGCAGTTCGACGCGGTCAACTTTTACGGTCCAACGGTAGTCCTTAAACCCCTGCTCGCTAAAGTCACCCTTCTCTTCTTCATCGCGATTCTGGAAGCCCTCTTCGAACAAACCGTCCTCGACCTCGACCATCTTGTAGCGGGCAAGCATCGTGGCGATCGTCAACCGCTTGCTCCAGCGAATCGCTCGCGTGCTGCTGATCTGGCTGCGAGCGAGCACAGTCAGTGATATCGCGAGAATCGTCGTCGCTACGACCACCTCGATCAGCGTAAAGCCGCGCTCACCTCGTCTGGGCCAGTCAGTCAAGCGGCGCAGTCCATTGACCCAACTCATTTGGGCTCCACACAGGCATGAGCGTCCCGCTTGTTGCGCGAAGCTCGCGCGACGGGGCCAAATTCCTCGGGGATCGGTGCGATGCAAGGCTTGACCTTCGCGCGGCCAGTCAGCGGATGAAGCAGCACCGAGTAGAACGCACCGCTCTCATCGAGACGGCAGCGACCGTCACTCCCACGTTCGCAGAACTGCACCACCGCCGGTTCGGCGTGCCCCTGAGGAAAGAAGTAGATGTGAATCAATCCACTGCTCACCGGCTTGTCGAGCCGGGGCACCGCGACACCCAACGTGCCAACTTTGTTCGCCAGGTGTAGTCGGCGACTAGGTCGCTTGTGACGCGAGATCGGAGCAAACAGCGCCTTGCGCCGTTTCGGCGGCGCCAAGTCGCGCTCGTAGGCCTGTTTCAGCGCGTCGGTGTCGATGCCCAGCGTTCCCGCGCCCTCTTCTTCGCCTCCAGCCTCGTCGGTACTCGTCTTACTCGGCCCACCCAAACCGAGCAGTCCGCCACCCGGCGGCGCATCGGCGTCCTCTTCTTTGGGCCCAGCCTCGTTCTCGTCGGTGGTATCGTGCTGCGTACGGCCGCGTCGCAGCGAAACACGGTCCTCAGATCGCTCAATCCACAAGACGTTCTTGTCGAGATCGATCGCGACCCGAATCATTTCGCCAGTCATCGTCGCCCGGTTGAACGCTGCACGAAACAGCGCCGACGTTTTGGTAGCCGCCGAACGCAATTCCGCATTTGTCACGCTACGAAAACTGAGCAGAGCGGTGCTCATCAGCGTCGCGATGATCGCCACGACGATCATCAACTCGATCAGCGTGAAGCCTGCGGCCGACGTCGCGACGCGCGACGCGCGCTTCGCGCGACGCCTCGGATCGCTCAGCCGGATCGCCAAGCAGCGTTCTGTTGTCGGCAGTCGAATCACATATCCCAGCTGTTAATGTCGTCCTTATCACCGGACCGCTTATTGGGCCCTTTGGACGAGATATCGACACCATCAGGGTTTTCTTCGCCGGGACACTTGTAGATAAAATCTTCGCCCCACGGATCCTTGGGAACCTGCTTCTTCAGAATGCCTTCTTTGACCAGCGCCGCCAGCTCCTTGGGACAGGACTCGCTGGTCTGCGTCTGGTAGAGCTCGATCGCCTTTTCCAATTCTTGGATCGATCCCTTGCAGGTCTTAACCTGCGCCCGCTTGAGCGCACCGACAGCCCAGATACTCACACCGCCGGCAATAACAGCGATGATCGCGACGACAACCATGATCTCGATCAGGGTCATCCCGCCCTCGCCGCGGCGGCGCTCGCCACCGGACAGCGCGCGACGTTTTTCGTCAAGCAAGCGTCGAAGCATTTTCGTCAAGTCAGTTAACATCGATCTGTCCCCCTTTTCGGTGGTGCGAAGTTGGCGCACTCAACCGATCATGTCGTTCATCTCCATCAGCGGCATCAGGATCGAGACGACGATAAAGCCGATGGTTCCGCCCATGAACAAGATCACGACCGGGCCCAGCACCGACGTCAGCCGTCCGACGCGGAGGTCCACCTCGACCTCATAGGCCTCCGCCACTGTCTGCAGCATCTGCTCCAACTGACCTGAGCGTTCGCCGACGGCCACCATCTGGGTGACCATCGGCGGAAAGTGCCCGCTCTTGGCCAACGGCTGGGCGATACTCTCGCCCTCGCGAATTGCCGTGCGCGCGTCCTCTATCGCACGGATCAGCACCACATTACCAAGGACCGCCTTAACAATCTCCAACGCGCGCAGCAGCGGCACGCCGCTTTGCAGCATCGTGCCCAGCGTTCGGGAAAAGCGCGCGATCGCCACCATCTTGACCATGTCGCGCACCATCCACATCCGCAGCACAAAGCGATCCCAGGTGTGTCGTCCTTTCTCGGTCTTGCGCCAATAGCGAAAGCCGAAGTAGCCGCCCACGGCGAGCAACAGAAACAGCCACCACCAGTCGGCAAACGCACCGCTAACCCAAATCACCAGACGGGTATTCCAGGGTAAGGCCCGATCATCTGTGCCTTCGAAGATCTGCACGATCTGTGGCACCACCACCGCCATCAAGAAACCGGTCATTGCGATCGCAGCGAGCGCCAGCACCGCCGGATAAGTCAGCGCCGACTTCACCTTGCCGCGCAGCAGCGCTTGCGACTGCATGAAGGTCGCCAAGCGGGCCAAAACGTCCTCGAGATTTCCTGCCGTCTCACCCGCGCGTACCATGTTGATGTAGAGATCGGAAAAGATCTTCGGATGCTGGAGTAGCGCGTCGGCGAACGACGTACCTTCGTTGACCCTCATTCGCACATCGGCGAGGGTGCGTCGAAACTTGTCCGATTCAACTTGGTCCATCAATGCGCCCAACGACTCGGCCAGCGGAATACCGGCACGGAGCAAGGTCGCCAACTGGCGGGTCGCGACCGCCACGTCCTGCGGCGTAACGCGATCGAAGTAACCCTTCAGATCGACTTCCCGCTTGAGGCCAGAGCCGCCGCGCGCCTTTTGGTGCGCGTCATGCACTTCGGTAACGAACACGCCTTCGGCGCGCAGCGTCGCACGCAGCGCGCGCGCACTCTCGGCGTCACGCACACCACTGACCTGACGGCCGCCCTGATTCAGGCCTCTGTAGCCGTAAGAGGGCACTACCGCGAGTCCTCCTGAGTCACGCGCATGACCTCTTCGATCGTAGTCATGCCGCTAACGATCTTCTGCACGCCGTCGGCGCGCAGCGTGCGCATGCCCTGTTCAACTGCGAGACGCTTGATCGTCGTCGTATCGGTGTGTTTGAGCACCAGCGCGCGAACCTCGTCAGACATCACCAGCAACTCATAGATCCCGAGTCGGCCAGCGTAGCCGGTGTTGAGGCAATTGGCGCAGCCCTCAGAGACGTAAGCCATTCCAGCCGGAGGTCGCGGACGACGCTCATCCCTCAAACCAAAATCTCGCTCACCGAGCGCGTTAAACTGCTGGCGCGTCAAGCCCAGACCTAGCAGATCGGCCTCGGTCGGGGGACGGAGTGTCATACAGTCCGGACAAACCTTGCGAACGAGGCGTTGTGCGACCATGCCGATCAGCGACGATGCCACGAGAAATGGTTCAACATCCATTTCGATCAGACGGGTGATCGCCCCAGCGGCGTCGTTGGTATGAACCGTTGAAAAGACCAAGTGACCTGTCAAGGATGCCTGAATTGCGATCTCCGCGGTCTCGTGGTCACGAATCTCGCCGACCATGATCACGTCGGGGTCGTGGCGCAAGAAGGAGCGCAGACCACCGGCAAAGGTCAAATCGATCTTGGCGTTGACCTGTGTCTGGCTGATGCCTTCGAGCTGGTACTCAACGGGATCCTCGATCGTCAGAATATTCTTGTCGGCGTTATTGATCGAGGATAGCGCGCCATAAAGCGTGGTGGTCTTGCCACTACCCGTTGGACCGGTAACCAGCAGAATGCCATGTGGTCGGTGAATCAGCTCGTTTAGCGCCATCAACTGGTCGGGCGCGAGACCGATCTCCCCGAGGTTGAGCAGCACCGCCGACTTGTCGAGCAGACGGATCGTGATCCGTTCGCCCCGCGCTGTCGGCGCCGTCGCAACGCGCATGTCGATGTCTTTGCCAGCGATACGGCGACGAATGCGCCCGTCTTGGGGCAACCGCTTCTCGGCGATGTTCAAGCCGGCCATGATCTTGACGCGTGCCGCGATCGAAGACGCATAGTTGCGATTGGCCTTTCGCGCCTCGTAGAGCACGCCATCGATGCGATAGCGCACCACCACATCGCGCTCCCGCGGTTCAATGTGGATATCGGAAGCACGCTCTTTGACCGCTTGAAAGATCAGCGAGTTGACCCAGCGAATGATCGGCGCTTCATCGGTCGCGTCGATGATGTCGGCGAGCTCTTCACTGTCCCCCTGAAAGTCATCGTTTTCCTCGAGGTCGACAGCGCTGGTGTGCTTGGCGTAGACCTTGTTGATCGTTTCCAGAACCAGATCGCGGGTTGCCAGGACCGGCGAAACCTCGGCGTCGAAAATGGTTCGAATGTCATCGATCGCAAAAACAGCAGAGGGATCAGCCATCAACAAACGCAGCGCATCCTCTCCGCGATGAAGCGGTAACAACAGGTGCGTCTTGGCGTAGTTGATCGGCACGTGGGCCACGAGCTCGCCATCCACGTCGTCCGGATCGACGATCGCGACGTATTCGACCGCAAGATGTGCGGCCATCGCCCGCAGCAGTTCCTCTTCGGACAACAGGCCGTCCTCCTTGATCACATCCGCGACCGTACAGCCGCGTTGCTCGCTCTCGCGCTGAGCGAGTTCGAGCTGATCGCGGCTTAGTGCCGTGTCTCGCAATAGGATCGCTTCTAGCGTCTGTCCTTGCACCGGATCTCTCTGCCTCTGCTCACTTACGCCGCTGACCTGGCACCGGTGGTTCTCCACCGACGCCGGTGACACCAGGCTCCGTCCCACCATCCGGCTGAGCTGGCCCGAGTCGTGGAACTTCGATCGGCTGCTCGGTATCGGCAGCGGTCACCGCCTCGGCCTCACGGATCAGCCGCGCCTCAGCCTCAGCCTTAGCGCCAACACGATCGATTTGGCCAAGCAGACCGCCCTTATGGCGGTAGTCGATGTCCTGCCCCGGCTCGCGCGGATTGAACGATGAGTAGCGCCGGATGAACTCACGCCGCTCGCGCAGCTTCTTCTCGAAAATTCGGCGCAGATCGGTTTGGTCGCGGATCACATGGGGAGTCAGCACGATCAGCAAGTTGGTCTTACGCTTGGCCTTAGCCTTGCGCTTGAACAGATAGCCGAGGATCGGGATATCGCCGAGCAGCGGGACCTTGCTGATCTCATCTCGCTCGGTCTCACGCATTAGGCCGCCAAGCACGACGCTTTGCTCGTCTCTGACAACCACCGTCGTCTTCGCCGTTCGCTTAGACGTCGCCGGACCGGCGTTATTGAAATTCTCAGCGACGATGTCTGAGACTTCCTGCTCGACTTCGAGTCGCACCATGTCACTCTCGTTAACGTGCGGCGTCAGCTTGAGCTTGAGCGCCACGTCCTGGCGCTGGATCGATTGCAGTGGCGTAAACGAGGCGCCGCCTTGCCCCGTCGGCAACCCGGCGGTGACCGCACCGAGGAACGGCAGATTTTGTCCAACGACGATCTCTGCCTCTTCGTTATCGGTTGTCAAAATATGCGGCGAGGAGAGCACGTTGACGTTGTTGTTGGTCTGCAGAGCCTGCAGCATCACGCCAAAGCCGGCGATGTCGAAATTGACGCCGAGCAGATCGCCGGAGTTTTGGATCTCCGGGCCGCGCGCGCCGACGGCCAGCCCCATCAGCGAAAGCGGATCAGGCGGCAGCAGCGAGCTCAAGCCCGGCTGCTGCACGCCACCGAAGATCAACGACTGATCGTCACCAGACCCCACCGTCCCACCACCGTGATAGGAGACACCGAGGCGGCGGTTGTTGTTGAGATCGACTTCGAGAATTGTCGCTTCAACGAATACCTGCCGCCGCGGAATATCGAGCTTGCGAACGACACGCCGCAAGCTGAGGTAGTCGCGCGTCGAAGCGATTATCACCAACGAGTTGGTCGCCTTGTCGGCGCTGACCCGTACATCACCTTCGAAAAGCGTCGCTGACTGTGCCGCTCGCGCTGGCACTGCACCACGCGCTCGACCCGGCGTTGGCCGCCGGGCTACTGTGCCGCCGGTCGTCAAGCTGGCCAGCGTCTGCGCCATCTGATCAGCGTCGCCATTCTCCAGATAGTAAACGTGGATCCGCTGGCTGGCAGATGCGCTGGATTCGATATCGATCCGTTTGATCAAGCTCGAAATCCGCCGAAAAGACGCTGCCGACGCCAAGATGATCAGCGAGTTCGTCGACGGATCGGCAACGATTTTTGAAGCCTCAGGAACCACGTTGCTCACGGCCGTCCCACGGACTGCCCCTTTGCCCGGCGGTGTCGGTGGTGCCTTGACCTTGGCGACCACACGAGGAATCGAGGCCCCTCGCGTAGCAAACGCCTGATCGAGGATCTTTTTGACTTCGTCGACATCGGCGTGCCTCAGTCGGTAGATCCAGATCTTGTCGCCGGTGACTGGCACATCGAGCTCACCGATCACGGTGAGCATCCGACGAATATTCAACCCACGGTCGGTGATGATCAGCATGTTGGTCGGCTTGTAAGCCGTCACATCTCCACTGCGAGACTTCATTTTATTGAGCACCAACAGCAGCTGGTTCACGTCGACGTTTTCGACCCGTACCATATGCGTCACAACGTCATCGGTGGCAGGAACGCGCCTGCCCTCCGCTGCAGTGTAGGTCGGGATCGGACCTTGGATCGCCCAATTGCCTTGAACGACTTTGAGGTACTGGCCAGCGGGAACAACGGAAAGGCCCATCGCTTCAAGCGACGACAGAAAGGCTCGATAGGCTTCGGCCGCGGTAATCGCGCGCGGCGAAATCAGCGTAACCTTCTGGCTGCGAATGTTCGAAGCGATAATGAACCGCTTGCAGGTCATGCTGGAGATCCAAGCCACCAGGTCCTTAAGCTCGGACTCCTGCTTTAGCGTGACCTTGATCCGACGACGCGCTGGGATCTTCAGGCAGGAGTTGAACTCGGCCTCCCCGGGGACAGCGGCGTCGTCCTTCGCTCCAGGATTTGCCGCCGCCTTGTCGCCAGCCGCCTTATCGCTGGCAGCCTTGGCGCCAGCCGCCGCCTTAGCCGCCGGGGGTGGAATCCGTCGCGCTCGTCGGGGTTGAGCATGTCCAACCGCCGCGAGCACCAAGCAAAGGCAGCTCAGCAAGGCGGTGACGCCCACAGCGCGTGGTGCGCGAATCGCTCGGACGGGTGAGAGGAAAACAGATCGCTTAGCGAATGTCATAATCATGAGTCGTACTCTTGCCGCGACGCGAGAAGCTGATCGACAGGTGGTTGGCGTTACGCACCTTGGTGTAGACCTCCAGCGCCTTGTCGGGCGTGGTGATCTCGTGACCGTTGATCGTGTGAATGGTGTCGCCATTTTGCAGCCCGATCAGCGAATACACGCTGCCCGGGCGCACGGCGTACAATTTGAACCCGTCAGGCTTGTTGTTCTTAACGCTGGGTACGATCCGCGCCTGGCGCGCGAGCAGATGCGTGCTGCCGAGCACCTTATTCAGCGCGCTGCGTCGAATCTCCCACTTATTTGGACCGAGCTTGGTCACACCGCTCGCAAACTCCTCGGCAAAGCGGTTGGTCCCGGCGCGAAGCGCAGGCGCTCGCACAACTTGGGGCGTCGGCATCGACCGCGGTCTCGGCGTGTCATCGGTCTCGAGCTCGATGTACTCGGCGCGCCGGCCGTTGCGCAGCAAAATCCTGCGTGATTGCACATCCTCAACCGCGGCGTTGCCTGGCAGCTTGGAGCCGATCGCGTAGAGGCCAGTTCGGTCAGCATCGGGGTCGTAGACCGCCGCAAACGACCATGCGCGATCCTGCGCGCTGACCATCGTGGCGATCAGCTTGAGGCTCAGCGAGCTCTTGACTGGTTCGCCGCTAACCGGGCCACTGTCATCTCCCGCCTTCGGATCGGCGCTAACCTCTTCCTCCGGCTCACAGGTCGAGCAAAAGACGTTGCGAGCGATGATCGCTTTGACATCTCGCCGAGCAGCACCGCGCAACGCGTTGTGCCTCGGGCCTGAGGTGAGCGTGGCCCTGGGCGGTGGCGGCAACAACCATGAGGCGACCATCGTCGCCGTGGCGCTCGCGCCAAAGTAGGCGATGATCAGAATGATCAAGCCGTTGACTAACCAGAAGTGCTGTCGCAAAGAGAACCTCATAGTCATCTGGCAAACAAGCAAAGTGGGTGCCAAGCATCTAGAACGATTTGCTTTGAAAAACAACTAGTTTCCGAGATTGCGCTGGCAGCGGCTGCGACAAAATGGCAGCGCTAGAGGGCGCTGTGACAAAAAGGCACGTGCCGGCAAATCCGCGCGCCCGTTGTTACGCGCGGATCGCCCTAGGCGGGTTCTTCCTGGTCGGCAATCAGACTGCCTTCGAGCCCAGCCAGCCGTGAGCGCTCGGTTTCAAGTCGCCGGTAGATCGTGCGCGTGGCGATGCCAAGCAGCTGTGCGGCAAGTCGCTTGTCCCCTGCCGTATGGCGCAGGGTCTCGCGGATCAAGGTGCGCTCGACTTCCTCCATTTTGGTGCCGATCTCGATGCGGATCGCCCCCGGTTCAATGCTGCCCTCGACGCGCAGTTCCACCGGAAGAAGGTCTTCGTCGATCGCCGGCCCTCTCACCAGAACCACCGCGCGCTCGATCGCGTTTTCTAGCTCGCGCACGTTGCCAGGATAACGGTACTTGGTTAGGCATTCGAGTGCACCGCGGGTAAAGCCAGAGAGCTGTTTGGCATTCTTTGCCGCGTAACGTTGCATGAAGAAATCGGCAAGCAACGGAATGTCTTCGATCCGATCGCGAAGCGGCGGCACCCTAATCGTGATCACGTTGAGCCGGTAAAAGAGGTCTTCACGAAAACGGCCAGCGCGCACCTCAGCGACGAGGTCTTTGTTGGTCGCCGCCACCAACCGCAGGTCGACGCGCTCGGTCTTTCCGCCGATCCGATCGAACTCGCCCTCCTGAAGCACACGAAGTAGCTTGATCTGTACGGCGGGCGAGATCTCTGCCACCTCGTCGAGAAACAGCGTGCCGCCATCGGCGTTGCTGAAGCGACCGTCGCGACGTTTGACTGCGCCGGTGAACGCTCCACGCTCGTAGCCGAATAGCTCCGCTTCGAGGATTGACTCGGGAAGCGCTGCGCAGTTGATCGGCACAAACGGTCCGCTGTGCCGCGCGCTACCTTCGTGAATCGCCCGCGCCAACAGCTCTTTGCCAGTCCCACTCTCACCGATCAAAAGGACCGTTGCTGAACTCGGCGCCGCCTGCATCACCGTATCCATCATCCGACGCCATACCAAACTGTTGCCGATCGGTGTGCGGCGCCGCGTCGCCTCCAGCTGCGCCCGCAGCTCGCGGTTCTCGACGATCAATGACTGCTTCTCAAGTGCGCGTCGCACCACGCCAACGATCTGTGCGCGCTTGAGCGGTTTGGTAACGAAGTCGTAGGCCCCCTCCTTCATCGCCTCGACTGCGTTTTCTACGGTGCCGTAGGCGGTCATCACCACGACCTCCGTCTCAGGAGCGATCGAGCGCGTCGCCCGCAGCAACTCCGATCCGCTCATCTTGGGCATCTTGAGATCGGTGAGCAGCACATTGATCGACTGTTGTCGCAGTATCTCCAGACCAGACGGCGCATCGCTTGCCGTGCAGACGGCATAGCCCTCCTTGTCCATGATCCGCGAGAGCGACTGCAGATTGGAGCGCTCGTCATCAACGATCAGTATTTTGGGTTGGTTGGACTCCATCACGCCTCCGACGACCTTGAGCAACCACGATTCGTGCCAGTCTGACAACAAAGAAGAATCTGTCAGACAGCATGACATGGAGCCGCCACATTGTGCCAATTTGGCAATTTTTCCCGGTCGCTTTGCCATCCTGGCGCGGAGGCATCAGCCACGCACAACCGCGGCATTGTGCGGTTTTTTTGACCCGACCGGCTTTTTGCGGCATCTAGGAAGGAATCCATGGGTGCAACGCAAAGCCGCCAACACCAACGGGTCGAATATCACGCCTACCTCGAACTAAAGGCGCTGGGCAGCACCGCGCCGATCTTTGGGCAGAGTATCAATGTTAGCCAAGGTGGAATCTTCGTTGCCGCCTCGGACCTGATCCGCGTCGGCGCCGAACTGAGCTTCCGCCTCCCGCTGCTGCCCGAGGACGAACCCCTGCGAGGACGCGTTGCATGGGTTCGCTCGCGTGCCGCGGGCCGTAGCAAGCCGCGGGGGATGGGGATCTCCTTCGTCGACCTGACAACCGTTGGCGAACGACAGTTGCGCCATTTCATCGACCACAACACCTACCGTGAAGAACTCGCGGGGCCATCCGTAGACACAGCCCGCGGCACGTCGAGTGCGGTGACTCCATTGGCCGCATCGGCCCATGAAGTCGAAGCGGCCGACGCTGCGGAGCGCGAGCGTGAGTTCACCGAAGGCGGCGTCACCGATCCCGAAGATGCTTTTCCGCTAGTCATCGAGCGAGCCCAAGCAGAAGTGATTTGGCCGGCCGGAGCAAAGCCCGTTGAGTATCGCCCGCAACACGCCTTGGCCGATCGGCTCGAGGTGTCGGGTGAGATCATCGGCTCCAAGCGACTGGCGCGTCCGGGTCACGAAGAGCCAACCGTCGAAGTCGAGTACGCCGACGGAAAGACCCAGCGCACACCACATCCGCGCTACCGCCCACGCTGGAGCTGGCAGCAGAAAAGCGCAGTGGTCGGTGCCGCGCTCGGTGGCGCGGCCGTCACCTGCTTGGCCTTCTTGTTGATCGGCTCGCCGAATTCGGCTCCCGAACCGGTCGTCGACAACTGGCTCGCCAATGCCACGCCCCAGTTCAGTGCCGACGCTGGTGCACCTCAGACGCCCGCGTCGGCCGGGCCGACCCAACGTGCCCCCGACGCTGGCGAAGCGCTTGTGCCGGTGAAGAGCGACAAACCGCCAGCTCAGCCACGCAGCGCACGGTCTAGCATCGCGGTTGCTACACCCACAGATCCAACCGGCAGCGGTGATCTACCGGCAGAGCAACCGAACGCACAGCGACAACGCGTCACACCAACGCCGGGGTTGACCCTTGGCTTTGGCCGCTCTGACTTGGAGGTCCGCCTGCGACTTGGCCGCGTTCAACCCTTCGAGCTCTATCCGCTAGCTCATCCACGCGGTATCGGCGTCCGCATGCCACACGGAACCACGCCCGTCGCGGTGGGTAGCTACCTCGTGCGGCGTTCTGGCATTGGTTCCGTTCTTGTGCGCAAGGGGCCACGCGGGGTACGACTTCTGACCTTCTTCCGCTTCGGAAAGTTGCCTGTCGCGCGCGCTCGTGTGGTCGACAAGGAACTGGTCCTCACACTCCGCTACGCTCCCCCTGCGCCCTAACGCTCCTCTAGAAAACCTCGTCAAGGCAGTTCTGAGCGCGGCGTTCGGTGCCCTAGAGCGCGATCGAAGGTTCAACGCGAATGTGGATCCAGACGTTGAGCGGGTTGCCCGCAGCGTCGGTCCCGGGACGGAAACGCATCGCGCGAACCAGGCGCAGCGCGCAGCGATCGAAAACGCGCTCGCCGGAGCTGTTCTTTACGTAAGGCACGTTGACCGAACCATCGACCGCAACCAGTAAACGCACCGTTGTCGGCGTGATCGCCGGGCTGCTGCTTCGGCAAACTGCGCTCGGCAAGCCAACCAATTCTGGTGGGCGAACGACACGACTGGTGGGTGAACTCCGGCCGGAAAGAAAAAAGCGCATTCCGGGACCACCGCTCCCCTGGTTGCCCAGACGATGGCGCGAAATCCGCGCCCGCTGCGAGGGCCTGCCGCGCTGCTGTGGCGACGCCGCTCGCCCCGCGGCACGCTGGGCTTCGGCGGCCCGCGCCTCGCGAACTGCCGCCAGCAACGCCAGCGGATTCGGCTCATGAAGCTCGGCAGTCGGCCAAACTTGCAGCTTGGCCCGCTCGGCGCGACGTCTACGACGCTTTTCCGGTCGCTGCTGTCGCGGTGCCTCGGTCAACTGGATCCGGCGCTGGATTGGGCTCGGCTGCACAATCTGAGCGACGGCAGCACGCGGCAAACCCTGCGCAGCGGGACGCACGGCGCGAGACACATCCAAACCACTGGGCGCCTCACTGCCCTCGATCCCGCGTTTGGGCGGCGCGAGTCTCGGCGCTACCAAGTCGATATCGAGCGCATCGCTAGAGATCTTTTCTGGCTCGGGAAAGCAGCGCTCCAGACTAACACCAACGATCGCACCAGCTATCATCAGGTGGGCCGCCGATGAGATCGCGACGAAGATCGGCGTGTGTTTCCGGCTCGGCCGCATTCGTGGAAGTAGTCCTTGTTAGTGCGAGCTGGAGGAGTTCGAAGACAATGCCAACAAAACTTCGGACTGCACGGCTCCGTAGAAGTCGCCCTCCGGGCGCTCTTTTAGATTGTAATGGGCCGACCAGATCCGGCCGCCGGCGATCAGTTTCTGATCCTCTGAGCCAACGCGCTCGAGCCAGCGACGGCCACCCTCCGCTGCCTTTGACAAGCGCTTCGACCATGCACTAAGGCCAATCGTCGCGTATGCGGTCAGCTGGGTGCTAAAATGCTGGCCGTCGTCGGTCAGCCAAGCGCCATTGGGCCGTTGCGCTTTGATCAAGGCGCGCTGCAGCTCGCCAGCGAGTTGGGCCTCGCTCGACGACAGACCCACAACATCTCGAAGGCGCGCCAGGGACCATAGCAACGAGGCACGCGCGAGAAGCTGCGCCCGGCCGCGGTCTGCACGGTCCCACCGCAACCGATGCTCGACGGCATGGCTCAACAAGCCACGCGCGTAGTCGGTGCGACCAACAGCGACTGCCGCACGGATCGCCGAGGCCAAGTCCCAACCGGCGAGTGAACCTGCGCCGCTAGCCGCACGTCGCGCGAGCACCTGCTCGGCAAAAGACGCTGCTGAGTGGCGCCCAACGATCCGCCCGAACCAGCGGTAGGCGTCGATGATATAGCCGGCCGCAACCAAGAACTCGATGTCCTGGGTGAAAGGTCGACGCTGGCGGAAACCGCGGTCAAAGGCGCCAAGCAGCGCGCGGGCTGCCCGCTGCGCGCTGTCGAGATGTGCCTTCTGCTTGGTGATGCGGTGCGCGGCGACCAAACCGATCGCCGAGATCCCGGTGAGATTTTCCGCCGAGCGACCACTGCCCAGCTTCCACTCCCAAGAATCAGCGAGGCCGTTGGCATAACGCCCCTGCAAACCGACGTGATGGTCTGCGGCATCGTCCAGTTCAGCGGGCGCCCCGTGGGCGGGCCAGGCCACGAGCAGCGCGCTCACAAAAAGCGTCACTATTTCAAGGTTGTTTGTTCGGCGGGGCACGGTTTCTCCTACCGCAGAAAATCCTATCGTCCGCAGATTGGGTGTGGGGCCACGCCCGAATGTTCAATGGTAGCAGCGGAAAGCGACGTTTTCACGCGCAGGCGATTGGACCTACCGCGCCACGGGACGCCCCCGCGCGGCAACCGACGGACAAATGCGATTTAAAGTCGAAGGCTTAGTTAACCCTGACTCATCCGACGTTTGACTTCTTTGCCACGAATGATTTTTACCGCCTTGACGAAGCGCTGCGACGGCGAAACAAAAACACAGCCCCGACCGCCGTTGTCGAGCACACGCATGACCTTGATCTCGCAACTCGCCTGCCCACTCCGGCCGCTTGGAATGTTCAACGTCAGCACCTCTCCCCGCTCGGCCTCGACGCCGACGACCTGCGCGCCCGTTGTACTAATATCGACGACCGACACATCGAAAGTCTGATCGCGATAGGTCACAGACGCAGCGATGTCCGTCTGAAGACGAAACGTCCGGTGATCACCGCCGACGTGGCGCTCAGCAGGCGCTATCGCGCGAATCGCCTGTTCGACAAGCGTGAGGCGCGCAGCAACCCCCTCGAGACGAAAGAACAGCAGAACAACCCCGATCGCCAGAGCAATTACGCCGTACAACAAACCCATACTCATGAGTTCACCTTCCGCTCAAACGCTCACGCCGCGGTCGACAGTTTCGCACCGTTACTCTGGGTTCACCGCGTATAACGTAGAGATCCCGAGCTCCCCGGCGCTATAGGCGTCGGCGAGTTGGGGAATCTCGTCGAAAGAGAAGATCCGCTCGTCAGGATACGGCAGCCAACCGTCGCGCTCGGCGAAGGCCACCGCCTCCAGCTGCTCGGGGTAGGACGCGCCGTGGGTGTGGATCAACTGGTGTCGCGAAATGCACGTGGCCGCCCGCAAATAGTTGACGGTCATTCCCTGTTTCCAACCGGCGGTGGTGATCACGCCTTCACGACCAAGCGCACGCATCGTGGCGCGGTAGACCGGCGTGCCGATGTTGTCGACAAAGACCTGCACGCCCAGATCATTGGTACGCTTCATCACGTCTTCGACGAACGCTGCTTCAGCCGCGCGATAGGCGTCGCGATAGTCGGGGTCGGTCGACATGCGGCGCTCGTCGAAATTGAGCTGTCCGTAGGTACGGCGATCGATCGCCGTCACACCCGCCAACTCGATGATCTTTCGACGACGCGCATCACCCGAAAGCATCACGACCTCACAGTTGTCGCGCCGTCGAGCGAGGTCAAGCTGGGCCAACGCGGTACCACCGCCCCAAGCCCAAACATGCGGTCTGGGCAGCTGGTGCTCATCGACCATCAGACGAAAGGTGCCGTAGGCAACTTTCCAATTCGACCACGCGGTGAAGTGTTTGGTCGAAAAGGCACCCCAGCGCTTGAGCGGATGCTTGGTGTCGTCAGGGATCGGTGTGACCTCGTGCTCTCGACACTTCATCTTGGTCGACAGACAACCGATGGTATTGGGCGAATCAAACGCGGGGATCAGTTTTGGGAAACCAAACTGATCGATCACCGATGACGCCGACATCACGACGAGCTGGTCCGGCTCGACGAGCGTAACGTTGGGGCCGACGTCGAGAACCCGCAGCACGCCACAATTTCCCAGGACAACCCGCTCTTCGCCACGCCTGCGGCAGACGTCGACCGGATTGCGTTGCAGCGCGTGATCCATGTTGGCTTCCCAGCTACCGTAGATCGGTGCTGCCAAAATTTCTCCGGGCTGGAGGTCGGGAATCTCGTACGATTCGCGAACGAACGAACCGCGGCGCGACCCCTTCCCATCGTGCGCATAGAGAAACCACGCTTCAGCTTTGATGCCCATTTCTGCTCCATTCGGCTGAGCTAGGGGGTGATCCCCTCAGCGATCATGTAATCTGCTAGGTCGTCGACCGACGGGTATTCCCAGAGCAAGGTCGAGGGCAACGTTGTGCCAGTCTGGGCTTCGAGCGCCTTGATCACATCGAGGGCGAGTAACGAATCGACCCCTTGCTCATCCAGGCGCGCGCCGTGATCGATCTCGTCGCTGTCGCCCAAGCGCAGCAGGCGCCTGACAACGGTGACGATGCGCTCGGCGATCCGCTCGCGCTCGCCGCCACCCGCGGCCGCACCAGCGCGCTGCTCGCGATCTAGGTCAGCCAAGTAGCCAACGATCGCATTGATCGACGGATATTCCCAAAGCAACGTCGACGGCAACGACTGACCGCTATCGGCCTCGAGGGCCTTGACCAAGTCGAGCGACAGCAGTGAGTCGACACCCTGCTCGTCCAAGCGCTCGTTGTAGTCCAGCGGGTCCGTCGGCGAGAGACGCAGCAGGTAGCGCACAACCGATGCGACCTTTTCCGCGGGATCGGTCTGGGCGGCGGCCACTTCCGCAGTCAGCGGGCGCGAGCGAACCGGCGTCGGTCTGACATCGACGAACTCGCTTAGCAGCGCCGGCGGCCGCTGGGCACGGTCTTCGTAGCGGGCGGCAAATCGCCGCCAATCGACGGGCAAGACCGCGGCCTGCGCGACATCGCGGCGCACCAGCTCATCGGTCAGTCGGATGCCGGCATCGGGAGAGATCGCGCCAAACCCCCACTGCTGACCCAGGCTATCGATCAACTCTGCTGCCATGCCGCGCTCAGCCCATGGGCCCCAGTTGATCGACAACGCCGGCCAACCGGCTCGATGCAGCTCGCGCGCGAGCGAATCGAGATACGCATTGGCACCAGCATAGTTGGCCTGCCCGGCACTGCCGATGATCGGCGCCGTCGACGAAAAGAAGATCAGGAAATCGAGCGACCGAGCATCGAGCAAATCGATCAACTGAAGCGCGCCTGCGATCTTCGGTTGCAGGACCTCGGAAAACGCCGTGCGGTCCATACTGATCAGCGCACTGTCGCGCAGCACGCCTGCGGCGTGAACCACGCCACGCAAAGCCCGTTGTCCCGCGATCGCTTTACGGATCGCCTGCGCACCCTCGGCGGTAGAGATATCGCCGCGAATGATCTCAACCTCGGCGCCAGCCTCAGCGAGTTCTGCCAACTCGAGCTTGGCCTGTTGCGACGGCCCACCGCGACCAACCAACAGCAACTTTCGCGCACCGAGGGTCACAAGCCATCGCGCGACCAATCGGCCCAACGCACCCAGGCCGCCGGTGATCAGATACGAGCCATCCTCCGCAACACTAAACGGGCGCTCGGCGCTTGCCGCCGGATCGTAACGCACGAGCCGCTGAGCACGCCGTCCGCTGTCATCGAGTACCAGCTCCTGCTCATCGTCGTCGGCCGCCAATTCAGCGACAAGGGCCTCGGCCTGCTTGCGCGTTGACCAACTACCCGCGAGATCGATCGCCTTAGCCATCGCCTTTGCGCTCTCGTTGCGAAGCACACGACTGATCGCCAGTGCACCGTTTGCCCAGCGCGCTGGCTCGCCGCCGTCGTCCGCGGCTCCGCGTGAAGCAAGAAACAGTTGCGCTCCGCCCGACTTGGCAACCCAACGCGAGACCAGCATCATCGACCATAGCTGCGTCGACGACAGCTCGCTCCCCGTCAAGTAAAGCACGCGGTCGTCGGCGTGAAGCGCCGGTAGCGTCGGTTCTTCGGCGTCGAGTTCAGCGGCAGAAACGGTGTCCACCTTGGCTCCCGACGCCTTGAGGCGATCGCTGACCGCCGCCGTAAGCGAATCCTCGAGATCCGCCACAACCACCCAACGGCCGGCTAACGCTTTGCGCGCAGCAGGAGTGGACGCCGAGTGGAGCTGGACTTCGTAAAGCCAGTCGCTGCCCTCGCTGTAGAGTTGCTTTAGCACAGACTGGCGTTTAGCTTGTCTGATCCTCACATCGGTCAAGCGCGCCCAGAGCCGCTCGCCATCTGCGAAGACCGCTTCACCGATCAAGCCGGCCGGACCGTCATCGCGCGCCGTGGCTAAGCCACTCAACTCTGCAGGCACGCCTGCAGCGACGGCCAAAGAGCCGACCGACACCGGAACGGGTGGCAACTCGGCAACGTCGCGAGCATCGAGCAAGGACGCCACCGATTGCAGCATCGCGTCAATGATTCCGCTGATAGCGACGATTGGCGTCAGCGCCGCGCTGGGTTGCCTCAACCTAGCGATCGCACCGGCCTTGCTGATATCGATCGCGTCAATCCAGCGAAACGACGGCCCGAGGTAAAGACCACCTTTTTGCCGGCGCTGGTAATACTCGTCGCCGCTGATCGCGTCATCGGGCGGCGGGACCGCGAGTTCCTCTGTGGCGACCGCGGCACCGACCCGGAAGAAACCGCTGATATGCAGCGTCCACTGATCGTCGTCCGCGCTGCGGCTGAAGATCCTAAAACGCCGCCGTCCACCTTCAACGGGATCGATCACCAACTGTGAGACCAGCGCGCCACCGTCGGTCAACACCATCGCGCGGGATATCTCGAGGTCTTCGATCACGCAGCCGTCGCGCTCGATATTGCCAACGGCTGCGATCGCTCGCGCGATGTGCAGTGATCCGGCGACGACGATACTACCGAACAGTCGATGCTCATCGAGCAGCGGAAAGCGATCGACGCTGTAAACCTGCTCGAACAGGTCGCCATCGTGCAGCGGCGAGTGCAGCGACTCTCCAATCAGCTCGGCCGGCGCCAGCGCTGCCTTGCTGCTCGCCGTCGCGGGCCCGCCACGTTGGTCGATGTACCAGTACTGCTGGCGCTGAAATGCATAGCCCGGCAGCGAAACCTTGCGGTGAGTCTCGGCAGCGTAAACTTCCTGCCAGTTGACGCCAACGCCAACGCAGTGCAGACCGCCAAGAGCCAGCAGCATCTGCTCGTGCTCGGCGACGTCCTTTTTTAGCGAGGCGTTCCAAGTCCAGCCATCCTCAGCAACACAGCGACGTGCTGCTCCGAGCAAAATCGGCGCCGGGCCCACTTCGAGCGCCGTACGGAACCCTGCTTTCTCGAGCGCCTTAACGCCTTCGTAAAAGCGCACCGCTTCGCGGATTTGGCGAACCCAGCGCCCCGCATCGCACCAGCTGTCGTCGGCGAAATCTCCGCCGACGTTACAGACAAAGGGCACGTTGGGTTTCGAGAACGACACGCGTGCCGCGGCGCGAGAGAAGTCATCGAGAATCGGGTCCATCAAGGCCGAGTGAAATGCGTGAGAGACGTTGAGCGGCTTAGTCACGGTCTTGCGCTGGACGAAGTAATCGACAACCGCCTGAACGGCGTCAGCGCGGCCTGAGATCGTCGTGCTCTGTGGTCCATTGATCGCCGCGATCGAAACCGCACCGTCCTGCGCGGCAACGACTGGCCGGACCAGGTCTGCCTCTCCGAAAATCGCGGCCATCGCCCCACCGGGCGGCAGCGACTGCATCAGCCGCGCTCGCTCGGCGATCAACGCGGCACCATCCTCCACCGAAAACACACCGGCAACTGTCGCGGCAGCGTACTCGCCAACGCTGTGGCCGATCACCGCCGCCGGTTCGACCCCCCAGCTGCGCCAAAGCGCGGCTAGCGCGACCTGCAAGGAGAACAGCGCCGGCTGCGTGTACTGGGTCTGTGCGAGCTCGGCGTCGTCGCTCGCGAAGATCACCTCGCGCAGTGGGCGAGGAAGCCGCTTTGCGAGCGCCGCTTCACAGCGCTCGAATGCCTGTCGGAATACCGGTTGGCCCTCAAAAAGTTCACGGCCCATTGCCGCGTACTGTGATCCTTGACCGGTAAACAGGAATGCAACCCGAGACGTCGCGGCGGTCGATCGTTCAACGACGACACCCCCGTCGGCTTGTTCCTTGGCAACCAAGTCGAGACGTCGCGCTGCCTGCTCTGCCGAATTGGCGACGACCGCCGCGCGGAAGCCGAAGTGACTGCGACCGACACTCGCCGTGAATGCTGCATCGGCTAGATCGCAATCGCTGCGCAGGCGCTGCGCCAATAGCGCCGCGTTATCGCGCAAAGCGCCCTTGGTCTTGCCCGACAAAGTAAGCAGCTGCACGCCTCGATCTAGTCGAGAAGGCGCCTTGACTGCCGGCGCCTCCGCTAGGACTAGATGCGAGTTGGCGCCGCCCAGCGACAATGACGTCACGCCGGCATAGCGACAGCTCTGACCGCGTTCCGGCCAAACCTCTGTGCTTCCCTGATGGCGCAAGTTGAGTGCATCGAGATCGATTTCGGGGTTGAGCGTCGTAAGGTTGAGCGTCGCCGGAATTCGACGATGGTAGAGCGAGAGCGCCGTCTTGATCACATGCGAGACCGTGCCGGCAGACTCGAGATGCCCGATGTTTGTCTTGACCGAACCGACCTGACAGGGATGCGCACGGCCAGCTGCTTTGCCGATCACGGCCGACAAAGCGCGAGCCTCAACCGGATCACCTGCCCGGGTGCCGGTGCCGTGGAGTTCGATGTAGTCGACGAGCGCAGGATCTACGCCGGCTGACTGATAGGCCCGGCGCAGCAGATCCTCCTGAGCCTCTTGAGAGACGCCCATGATCCAGGCGTTGTGGCCATTGTGATTGAGCGCACCACCGCAGATCGTCGCGTAAATTCGGTCGCCAGCAGCAAGCGCATCGTCGAGGCGCTTGAGCACAACGACGCCGGCACCTTCGCCTGGAACAAACCCGTCGGCGCTCGCGTCAAACGTTTTGCAGCGTCCCTCCGGCGAAAGGATTCCGGCTTTTGTGTGTGCGACATAGATGTCCGGCGATAGGATCAGATTGACGCCACCGGCGAGCGCCATGTCGGCGTCGCCGGTGCGCAAAGCCTGGCACGCTTGATAGATCGCCAAGCCGGAGGAGGCGCAGCCGACGTTCATTGCGACGCTTGGTCCGCGCAAGTCGTAGGCGTAGGACACGCGGTTCGCAGCGAACGACCAGTCGTTACCGACAACGGTAAACGAATCGATCGTCTCCAGGTCGTGTGTCTGCAGACGCAGGTAGTCGTTCCACATCACACCCATGTAGACCGCCGTGCGCGAGCCCGCCAGGCTCTCGATCGGCAAGCAGGCATCCTCGATCGCGTGCCAGCTGACCTCCATCAGCAAGCGATGCTGGGGGTCGATGTTCATCAGCTCGCGTGGCACGATGCCAAACGCACGCCAATCGAACCCGCGCACATCGTCGATAAAGCCACCCCAGCGACACGCCGTCTTTCCTGGAGCAGCGGTGTCGGGATCGTAATATTCATCGATGTCCCACCGATCCGGAGGAACTTCGCCGATCGCATCACGTCCTTCGATCAACAGACGCCAGTAGCTTGAGATGTCCGGCGCCTGTGGAAAACGACAGGCCATTCCAACAATCGCCACGTCATCGCGACGCTTTCCTGCACAGCCTTGCCCAGCGGAGCTCAAAGGCCTCCTCCACGATTTGAATTGGGGTTATACTCTTTACGGTATCGGAAAAATCGAGGTGGGCCAAGGGTGAGCAACAACTACGAACCCTCGGAAAACGTGCTCGAATTGCTACGAAGCTCGGAAGAGCTGGTTGGCAAGATCGGCGAAACGTCTGTATGCGTCCGTGAACTCGGCATCAAGGGTGCTTTTGTTCAGTCCGAGATGGCGGTCGAGGATAACCAGCGCGTCACCCTGAACATCGAGCTGGGCGAAGGAGGCCGGCAGCTCGCCGCCCAGGCGTTGGTGCGTTGGAGGCGTCCTGGCAAGGGCTTTGGCGTGGAATTTGTTGCAGTCGCTGACCACGAAGCATTGGCCGACTACATGCGATCCTGCGCTCGCAATTTGCGCGCCGCCTCCACAGGCGGGCACAAGCGGGGTGAGACGCCAACCGACACCGACGACTAGAACCCACACCCGCGACGTCGGCAACGGACTGCGATCGCATCGCTAACTGGGCTCGCGCATGATCGACCTCGAGACGCAAAGAAAGTGGCTTCCGCTGGCGCGGCTATCGGACAAGCCGCGTTTGTTCTGTTTCCACCATGCGGGTGGCTCTGCGCAGTTCTTTCGCCCGTGGCAACAAGCACTCCAAGAACAATTCGATCTCTGTGCGATCCAACTTCCTGGGCGGTGGGCGCGCATGCGCGAACCCGCCTATCGCTCAGCCCAGCAGGCGGCGGCCGCTACGCACGAGGCACTAGAGCCGCTCTTTCAACCACCGTATCTGCTGTTCGGCCACAGCCTTGGTGCGCTGATCGCGTTTGAACTCAGCCGTCGCCTCGCCGAGGCGAAGATCCCGGCACCCGCGCGGTTGATCGTCTCGGGCTGTCGCAATCCACGGTCGGGTTTTGACGACCCCGGCGTGGAGAAATTCACCGACGAACAGCTGCGCCAGCATGTGCTCTCCTTCGGGATGCTGCCGCCGGCGATCATTGACCAAAAGGACATGTTGGAGATCTTCTTGCCAATCCTCCGCGCCGATCTGATCGCGGCCTACTGCTACCAATTCACAGGAGACCACCAGGTCAACTGCCCGCTAACGGTGCTCGGCGGCGATGATGATCCCCTGGTTCCCACGAGCAGCCTTACTGGCTGGCGTGATTTCTGTTCGGCTGAGCACTGGCGCGAACCGCGGGTCTTTGCCGGCGACCACTTCTACCTGACTCAGCATCAGCAGGCACTGCTCGATGAAATTTCGGCACCGGAGATTTAGTGCTCCCCGGTCTTGCCTAGTTTTGCCTTCTGTTCCGATAATCGAATTGCACAGCCAGAGGACAGCATGAACTTCGATCCAACCGACGATCAACGCGAACTCTTTGATAACGTGCTGGCGTTTGCCTCCAAGGCACTGGCCGAGGATCCGCGCGAGCGCGATGCAGCCCATCAATTTGACCGAAACGGCTGGCAGCAAGCCGCCGAGTTCGGTCTGACTGGGCTCAACATTGCCGGCGAATACGGTGGGATGGGACACGATGCGGTCACTACGGCGTTGGCGATGGAAGCCTTCGGCCAGGGTTGCCACGACATGGGCCTGGTCTTTTCGGTCGCAGCCCATCTGTTCGCCTGTGCGACGCCGATCGACGAGTTTGGTTCGCAAGAGCTCAAGAGCCGGCTACTGAGAAAGTTGGCGGCCGGCGAGCTCGTCGCTGCCAACGCCGCAACAGAGTCCGAAGCAGGCTCGGACATCCACGCGATGAAGACGCGCGCCACCCGTGATGGCGATGACTACGTAATCTCCGGGGCGAAGACCTACGTCACCAACGGTCCGATCGGTGACGTCTTTGTGACCTATGCCACGACCAACCCAGCCTTTGGCTACATGGGAATCACTGCATTCGTGGTGGAAAGAGATCGTCAGGGCGTTGCCACCGGTCAACCGTTTCACAAGGTTGGATTGCGCAGCTCACCAACAGGTGCGGTCTACTTCGAGGATTGTCGGATTCCCGTGGCAAACCGTCTGGGCGAAGAAGGCCAAGGCGGAATGATCTTTCGCTCATCGATGATCTGGGAGCGTGCCTGTCTGTTCGCCTGCTATGTCGGCATGCTGCAACGCCAGCTCAACCAGGTCGTCGAATATGCGAGGACCCGCAAGCAAGGGGGAAAGCTGATCGGCAAGTATCAGGCTGTCTCTCATCGTATCGTCGACATGAAACTTCGACTGGAAGCCGCCCGACTATTGGTCTACCGGGCCTGCTTCAACCGCGATCAGGGCCGCGATGCCACCGCCGATATCGCGCTGGCCAAGATTGCCGTAAGTGAAGCTGCTGTGCAGTCCGGCATCGACGCGATCCGCGTGCTCGGCGGCAACGGCGTTGTCGATGAATATCACGTCGAGCGAATGCTGCGCGACGCGATACCGAGCACGATCTTTTCTGGTACTTCAGAAATTCAGCGCAACCTGGTAGCGGCAACGCTCGGCCTCTAAGAAGCCGGGGCGGACGACAGCGATGGGCGCTAAGGGGTTAGCATCTTGCCGTGTGGCATACCCAGGTGCGCAGCGAGGCGACCAATGCTCGCCTCGAGTTCGGCGTGCAAGACCGCCTGTTGGGTCAAAGCCTGCGCCAAATCTTTCCCGGCGTTGGCAAGATCGACCTGCGAGCGCAACACGTCGAAGCTGGTGGAAATGCCGCCGCGAAACTTCTTTTCCATAGCGTCGAGGTTTTGCTCAGCGAGCTTTTCGCGCACACGCGCAGCGGCCACGCGCTCGCCTGCGTCACGCAACTGGAAATAGGCATCGCGAACCTCGACGGCCAAAGAGGCATGTCGCGCCGCCAAGGATTCGCGCGCCCGCCGAACGCCAACGACACTGCGCTGAAACGTAACCTCGCGCGCGCGCGCCGAAAGCGGCAGGCTGAATGTCAGTCCAAAGCGCAGATAAGGCCGCCGAAACGTCAGCAGATCACCCCACGCTCCAGACTGATCGCGGTTGACATCACCAAGCAAGCCGTAGAAGTCGACCGGCTCAGACCAAGAGCCAAAGCCAACGTCAAACGAGAGGCTGGGCAACGTGCTGTTTTCGCTGCCCTCCTTCTGTAACTCAGCGCGCTGCACTCTAACGCGCAGCTCATTGAGCTCAGGACGGTTCGTATCGGCGATTGCGATCAGGGTGTGCAGCGAGCGACGCTCGTCAACGGGGCGCAATGTATCACCGGGAATGATGCGGCGCCGTAGGTCGATCGTCTCGCCGTGGGCGGTGCGACGGTAGAGCAACAGCAGCAACGCTCGCTCCGCGTCGAGCACAGCCTGCGCCGCCCGCACGCGCTCCTGCTTGCGAACCGCGATCGCCGCTCTGGCCTCGACCAAATCGAGTGGCGATAGATTGCCGAGGCGGACGCGCTTCTCGGTAGCCTTGAGCTGCTCCTCGGCCAGCTCGAGCGACTTCTTCGAAATCTTCAACTCTTCGCGGCGCGAAAACAGCCCCCAGTAGGCGGCGACGACGCGCAAGAACAGGTCCTTGCGCCGCACTTGCAGCGCCTGTTCGGTCTGGTGCGCGCCTAGCTTAGCCACACGCAGACGATAAAGGTTAGCAGCAATACCCGCGCCTCGCAGCAAGGGCTGACGCAGCACCACTTCGAGCGATGCGCCGTAGCGGGTGAATGAATCGGCCGAGTTCCAGTTGATTCCTGACGACAGCTCCACGCCGTAAGTCAGGCCGATCGGTGTCAACCCCTGAATACCTGCGCCATAGGTCAGTGAGCGACGGTGTCGATCGAGAATCGTCCCATTCTGGGCACGTACCGGAAAGTTCCGGTCGACAAAGCCCAGCACCGAGGCGCTAACCGTCGGGAAAAATCGGCCGACTTCCGCATCAACATCCAGCGCCTCATCGAGTGCAGTGAGGCGCAGCAAACGGATGTTGGAGTCGGCCTTGAGCGCGATGGTCAGGCAATCCGTCAACGACAGCTTGAGTGGGGTGGGAGACTCACTGCCCGCGAATGCGCTGCCAATGGCAAACATTTGCAAGCCGATTACGACGATCGCACGCTTCATCGCTCTATGCTCGCTTCGCTAGGCCGACTCGCGACACAGTTCCAAAAGGTCCTGGAGAACCGGGGGCAAGTCAGGAAAGGACAAACCCAGGCGCTGTTCGCGCAATGCCCCACTCATCGCACCCGATGGCCGACGAACCCAAGCGACCTCCGCCGTCATTGTGGCGCGATGCTGTTTCCAGGACAAAGTCACCTCGACTTGGTCGCCCTGGTTTAGCTTTGGATCAAAATCGCCCGGCGATGACAAGGCCGCCCCGCGCCGACCGATGTTCTCGAGGCGGTAGTAGTATTTCGACTTTCCCTCGACTGGCCTAACGACCACTTGGACCTTGAACGCTACCGGGTAACGAGGAATTCGCCGAGTCGGTCCGCGCCGCTGACGTGGGCGATGCTTAGAGACCAGCTCTTCGGCCGCACGGTAGATCAGCATCTCGAATTCATCGAGCACCGGCTTTTCCACCTCGAGAAAGCGCACAAACGCCCGCCCGATGCCGTCGTCTAGCGCCTCCCAGCACTCAACGCTACAGGGCAGCGCGAAGAGGCGATCACTGCTCGAGAGCGTCAGCGTGCCGGGCTTTCCCTGCTCCAGCAGGTCGGACGGCGCAACGATCAAAGCGCCGTGCATGTCGACATCATGGACATCGACCGGGTCTTCGAAGTCGCCCACGCTAAGCCGACATTGACCATGAAACACGCTCGTCACCGGGACGCGCAGACGGAGACCGATACTCTCGATTACGACCTCTACGCTGCGAATCGCCAGTCGATGCCGGCCGTATACCGCCCCCTCATCTTTGGCGTCGCGCAGCGCAGCTGCAACCTTCTGGCTGGGTTTGGCGACCAAGAACACCACCGTCGGGGTTCCTGGAACGCTCTCGGCCACAGCCAAGATACGATTGACCTCGGCCTTGTTCTTCGATCCCGCGACGAAACAGGCGATGCGCAGACCATCGGCCGGCGGGGGCTGCCAGTCGTTGATGTCGGCGACACGAATCACCTTGATCGTCGAGTACATCGACAACAGGACTTCAATACGCCGGGTAGCGCGATCGTCCCCTACGAGCACAACGCCTTGCTTGAGCGAGTCCACGACGCTTCTTTCGTTATTCAACTGCGGTTGATTTGCAGCCATATTTTCACACAACTATCGGACTGCAAGCAACACGGCGACGCGACTGTCGGCTATCAGCCGCGCCGGTGTGTGGTCTAGACCCACAGCGCACAACCAGGACCGTTCGAGCAACGGCTGCGCGAAACTGTCGGCGAACCGGCGAATCCTCTGTATTGCGAATCGTCCCGCAATGGCCCATCCTGGAGTCATCGTTCAAGAAAAATGAGGAACCGATGCTCCTGCACGAGCTTGTTTTGGCTGCCGTCGCCCGTTCTCCTCAAGCGATGGCGGTGATCGCGCCGAATGGAACGCTGTCGTACAGCGAGTTGGACCAGCAAGCAGCCAAACTCGCCACACTCTTGCGCGAACTCGGTGTCCGTCCCGGGGACCGCGTCGGGATTCATCTCGCCAAGTCAACGCACAGCGTAATCGCCACTCAGGGCGCGCTGCGTTGTGGCGCGGTCTACGTGCCCGTCGATCCGACCGCACCAGCGCAACGCGCTTGGCAGATCATTTCGGACTGCCAGGTGCGCATGCTGATCACCGATGCCGACCGTCTTGCTCGACTACCGATGGCCAGCGCCGACTTTCCTATCCAATCGATCGTCGTCGATGGAGAACAAGGTGATGCGTGCTGGGAGGATCTCGCGAATGTCGCACCATCCGAGACAGCGGAACCGCGAGCAGAGACCGACCTGGCCTACATCCTCTATACATCGGGATCGACGGGCACCCCAAAGGGGGTATGCATCAGTCATCTCAACGCGCTGGCCTACGTCGACTGGGCAGTCGCATCGTTGGGCGCAACATCTGAGGATCGCTTCAGCAACCACGCGCCGTTCCACTTCGATCTCTCGGTATTAGATCTCTACGGGGCCTTCCGCTCGGGCGGCTGCGTAGCGATCATCGACGAGGCCTCAGCATATCAGCCGTCCAAGCTGGTGGAGTTTCTCTACGGCGTAAAGCCAACGATCTGGTATTCGGTGCCCTCCGCGCTGGTGATGATGATGGAGATGGCAGGATTGCTCGAACGCCCCCCACCTCCACTCAAGGCATTGATCTTCGCCGGTGAGCCCTTTCCGATCGCACAACTCAAGCGGCTACGCACCGCCTGGTCCGACATTCCGTTCTATAACTACTACGGACCCACGGAGACGAACGTCTGCACAGCGGCGCGCGTCGATCAGATCGCCGAAGACGCGCTCTCGGTGCCGATCGGCGTCGCAGCTTCGGGGGACCGCGCCTGGGCGGTTAAGTCCGACGGAGAGGTCGCGGGGGTCGGAGAAGAAGGACTACTTTGGATCGATGGGCCGACGGTAATGCTCGGCTACTGGGGCAAGCCGCCCCAAGAAGGCCCTTACAACACCGGTGACGTCGTCCGCGTTCGCGATGATGGGGGATTCGACTACGTCGGTCGCCGAGACCACATGGTCAAGCTCCGCGGCCACCGTGTCGAGCTCGGCGACGTGGAAGCGGCGATCAGCCAACATCAGAACGTTCGCGAGGTCGCAACGATCGTCAAGGGCGTTGGTCCCGCGGCCAAGCTGGTGGCGATCGTCGCACACCGCGACCGTAAACCGAGTCTAATCGAGCTCAAGCAATTCTGCGCGGCGCGATTGCCGCGCTACATGATCCCCGACGTCGTACGCTATCGCGAGTCGCTTCCTCGCACCGGAAACGGCAAAGTCGATCGACGACTGCTGGCACAAGAATACTCAGACTAGGCAGACAGATGAAACGACCCAATCACTTGCTCGTCCTTTCCGCCCCCAGCGACAGCGCGCTCAAAGAACGCGCAAAAAAAGTGCGGCAGTCCATCGCAGGGATGTCAGATGACGCGCTGGCAAATGCGTTTTATACACTCAATGCCGACGACGCAGCCGATCGTTTTCGCGTTGCGGTTGTTGCCGAATCCGTCGAGCAAGCTGTAGGTCGATTGGATTCCTTTGATGCCGGCAAGGAAGATTTCGGCCTCGTCTCAGGTCAAGCGACAATAGCAACACCGGGCCCGGTGTTGCTGTTTAGCGGACAGGGCGCCGAGTACGCACAAATGGGGCATGCGTTTTACCAGACACATCCTGCTTTCAAAAACTGCATCGATCGTGCACGCGAGCTGATCGATGACCCTAGCCGTCTCTCGATGCTTTTCGAGGCCGAGCCTCCCGCCAGCGACCTCCCGATAACGAAGACCCAGATCTCACTGTTCGTACTGGAGGCAGCCCTAGCCGATCTCTGGAAAGCCCTCGGCGTATCTGCCGCCGCCGTGATGGGCCACAGCACTGGAGAATACGCTGCTGCCTACGCGGCCGGCGCCTTGACACTCGAACAGGGCATCCACATCGTCTGCCGACGCAGCGAGCTGCTGAGTTCGCTGACCGTCGAGGGCGCGACGGCGCTCGTCTTTGCTCCGGAGGGGCCAGTCAAAGCAGCATTGGAGGACCTGGGCAGCGAGATATCGATCGCAGCGATCAACGGACCCGAGAACATCACGATCGCCGGCACCAAGAAGGGCCTGGCGATGGCGCTGCTCAAAATGAAAAGTCACCCCGAAGTCGCCAAGCGCGGGAACCTCGTCGTGCGCAAGGTCAAGATTCCCAGCGCGGCGCACTCAGTGTTGCTCGACCCGATCCTCGACGACTTCGAGCAAGCAGTGCGTCAAGCGGGCACCGCAGGCTCGCCGAAGATCCCGCTAGTCTCCAACGTCACCGGCGACTACGCCACTGACGAGCTCGCAGACGCGAGCCATTGGCGTCGGCACCTGCGTCAAACGGTGCGCTTCGCCGACGGACTCAAGCGGCTGACCGGCGACAAGCACAAGACCTTTGTCGAGGTTGGTCCGCACGTCAATCTCTCGACGATGGGTCGGATGTGCTTGCCCGACATGCAAGACCTCGTCTGGCTACCTACGCTGCGCGAATCATGGGATCCGTGGACAACGATCAGCGAAAGTATCGGGGCAATGTACGTACGCGGAGTCGCTGTCGACCTCGCCGCATTTGACGCGCCCTATTCGCGAGAGCGCATCGAGATCGCCGCTTAGGCTACGGCGGACTAGCAAAATGGATCGAGCGGCGACCGCCGGGCTTGATCTCTATCACGCGCTCGCGATTGCCGCGCTTGGCGTGCGGCCAATAAATCCGTAACCGATAGCTGCCCGCACTGATGCGCAGCTCCATACTGCGCCCGAAGCCGCGCAGATATCCATCGATGTAGAGCCGAAAGGGACGCCAGCTGTTGACGCGCAACAACCCGGTCGGCTCCGCAGTGGGCAGTGGCGGTACGCGGCGCCTGATGGGTTGACGACGCAGGCGAAGATTGCGCCGCTCATGCGGATCAGCTGCCCCACGGGCGTTCACTCGCGCGTCGACCGGAGGCGCCGAGGTCGACGTCGAGAGCGCCGCGCGGGTTGAGGCGCCGGCGATCGATGATCGGCCTCGCTGAGAAGCGACCGCCGCGTCGCGCGCCCGTTGATCGTCCGCAGCCTTTAGCCGATAGCCGAAGAACGCCGCCAGCGCCAACAACGTCGCAAACAACGCAGCTAGCCCGATCCAAGCGATCGATCGCCCAGACGGCGCTTGCGCTGTGTCGGCCCGATGCAAGCTACTATCGGCTGACAACTCAACGCGCGGCCCAGCGGTCGAGATCAAGTCCGCGTCGTCGCGCAAGGTCGGATCATGGGCCATCGGCCGCGCAACCCCAGCGCGTTCGCGGCGTACCGCAAAGCGCTCGGCCATCAACGCGGCGAGATCGCTGCGGCCAAACGCCGTGCTGACATTACCGAGAAACGGCAGCAGCGCGCGGCGAAAACTCGCTGCATCGCTGAAGCGCTCGCGCGAGTCACGCGCCATCGCCCGGGTGACAACATCGACCAGCGCCGGGGGCAAATCGGGCCGAAGCGCGCCGAGCGGTTCGAGAGCGACGTCGCGCATGCGAAGAACAACCTCCGCATCGGGCAAGTCCCAGAGATGGGGCTCACCGCGCAGCATCTCGTAGAGTACCAGCCCGGCGGCGAAAACGTCGGTGCGAGGGTCGATCGGGCCGCCGGCTGATTGTTCCGGCGCCATGTAGCGAAACTTCCCTTTGACGACGCCTGACTCGGTCGCCACCAACCGCTTGCGAGCCTTGGCGATGCCAAAATCGGTCAGCTTCACGTCGCCTTCATACGAGACGAGGATATTTTGCGGACTGACATCGCGATGAACGATGTTCAATGGCTCTCCGTCGGTGCCGTGACGCGTGTGTGCATAGTGAAGTCCTGAGAGCACCTCACAACTGATGTGGAGCGCTGCAGCATCGGGCAACCGCCGCCGCTCGGCCCAAAAGGACTGGTTGAGCGCCGCCAAATCTGCCCCGGCAACGTACTCTAGCGCGATGAAATAGTTACCGTCGACGAGGCCGAGATCGAGAACTTGGCAGATGTTGCTCTGATTGAGCTGGGCAGTGATCCGCGCTTCGTCGATCAACATCCGAACGAGCTCTTCGTCACGGCTCAGATGACTATGCAAACGTTTGATCACCACTGGCTTGGCAAAGCCTGCCTCGCCGTGGACGGTCGCCAGGTAGACCTCCGCCATCCCGCCATGGGCGAGCGCTTCGGTGATCTGGTATTTGCCAAACTGCTTCACCGCCCGAAGCGTACCTAGGCGAGGCATGGAGATCAATCGGCGACGCAGCGAAGGCGCGACCTCTGCGTGGGCGTGCTACTTCTGAAGCGACTCGACAAGCGTCGTGATCTGCCGCAGCGTTGCAAAGTTCTGCGGCGTCCGTTTGTCGAAGGGAACCTCGACGCTGAAGCGCTCAGCGATGTGGTTGTTGAGCATGTGCATGGTGATCGAATTCAATACGCCCCATTCCAACAGCGGCGTGTCCGCATCGAGCCCCGATCCCTCGCCTTCAAGACACTCACGGACGATGAATTCGCGCAGGTCGCGGTAGATCGCGTTTTGGTCCACGAAGTTTGCTCCTCGAAATCGCTTGGTCGTTATAGGTTACAGAAAGCTCGCCTGACAGGCAATCACCGAGACCTAGTCGCCAACACCGGCAGTTGAGCGCCCCCCGGCCCTGCGGGTAGACTAAGCTGGTCGCGCCAGCACCCTTTAGTAACAGCCCAGAATCAGACAATGCCAAGCCCCTACACTGCTCTGCTGCCTGCCGTCGACCTGCCTCTCGATCGCGTCTACGACGCGCTCAATGCGCAGGGTGCCGACCAATGGGAGTTGTTCATCAAACTGCAGCGCGAACGCTCGCTCGAACTGCGGGGCGGTGCACTCGAGGCGCGCAGCACCTGCGATTCGATCGGCGTCGGTATACGCCTGATCCGCGAAGGGCGCCTCGGGCTCAGCTACCTTAGCCAGCTCGATCCCGCGGCGATCAGTGCTGCAGCCCAGGCGGCCTATACTACGGCGGTCTACAACGATCGGGAGCTCTGCGTCGGTTTCGTCGACACCGCGCCAGCAACCCAGACAAGCGCAGTGCTGTTCGATCCCGATCTGAACGACCGCCGGGACGAACAACGGCTGGCCACCGCGCGGGCTGTTGATCAGCTGGCGAAGAGCGCTAAGGTTGCCCATCGCGAAGTCTGCTACATCGAAACCGTAACGCAAGTGCGCTTGCTCAACAGCCACGGCGTCGATGTCGAGAAGCTGTGCTCGCTACACGGACTGAGCGCGACCATCGTCGCCGAAGGCCCACGTGGCGAAGCAACCGGCTGGTACGGCCTCGATCGTCACCGTCTTGCGGACCTCGATGCACGGGAGATCGGCCAGCGCGCGTTGCGGCAGGCTCGCGACCAGAGTCAAGCGGAGCCGATCGATGCCGGGCACTACGTCGCGCTGTTCGCGCCGATCACCGCCGCCGAACTGCTTGAGCCACTAAGCGCGCTGTTTTCCGGCGAAGAGATCGCCAAGGGCCGGTCACCGATCGGCGACAAGATTGGCACAGAGATCGCCTCGCCGGCGCTGACCCTGATCGATGACGGCACACTGGACGCCGGCTCGGCCGCCGCTGCCTTCGACGACGAAGCTACCGCGCAGCAGCGTACCGTGCTGATCGACGCTGGCGTGATGTCCAACATGCTGCTCGATCGCCTTTACGCCCACCGCCTGGGTCGCCTGCCAACGGGCAATGGCTGTCGCGCGGAGCATAGCGCGCCGATCTCCCCGCAAGCCACCAACCTGTTTGTCGCCCCAGGATCAGCCGATCCGCTAGCGCTGATCAGCGACGTCCGCCGTGGGATCTACATCACGGAGCTGCTCGGCGCCGAAGCGATCGACCCCGAGACCGGCGACTTCTCGATCGGTGCCTGCGGCTATCTCTTGGAAAACGGCCGCCCGGGACGGGCCTTTCGCGGCGTGGCGATCGTCGGCAATTTGCTCACGCTGATGCGCGGCGTACAGGCGGTGGGCAACGACCTCACCTTCTTTGGCAACTACGGCGCACCGAGCATACGCGTTGAAGGCCTCGAACTGATCGCTGGAGATGGCGATGCTGGGTAGACCGATCGACAGTGCACGCGTCTTGCGCGCTGCGCTAAGCAACGGCGGTGACTGGGCCGAACTTTTCCTCGAAGAGCGCCAGCTGACGACGGTGTTCATCGACCACGGTCGGGTCGAATCGGTCGATCAGGGGAGCGATGCAGGGGCTGGCGTCCGCCTGGTTCGAGCGGACCAAACCAGCTACGGGGCCAGCAACGCGCTGGACACCGACAATCTGGTCACCATTGCCGGTGGACTAGCAGTTGCGGTCGAGGCTCCGACTGAAGTCCGCGCGGCAACCGTGCCCGAGACCGCCGCGCCCAGCTACAAGCCGGACGAGGCGCTCGCCGAACGAGTCGAGCTCTGTAGCGAAATCGAGGCCTACGCTCGCGGGATCGACTTGCGAATCGCTCAGATCAGCGTCGCCTACGCCGA
This sequence comes from Deltaproteobacteria bacterium, assembly GCA_020633415.1. Lineage (GTDB taxonomy): Bacteria > Myxococcota_A > Polyangia > JACKDQ01. Next base: position 129,082 of record JACKDQ010000008.1, on the reverse strand, counting down.
GCAGCAGCGGCGAATCGCGGTCGTCGATTCGGCGGGATTGTGGCGCGAAGAACTCCAGCTCTCGATCAAGCTTACGGTGTTTGCCACGGCCCGCGACGACGACGACCTGCAGCTGGGCCAGTCGCTGTTTGCCAGGCGCGCAAGCTTCGATCGGCAAACGTTACGTCGCTACGGCATGCAGGCGGCTACCGACGCCGTCAGAATCGCTTGTTTGAACTTGGATGCGCCGGCGGCGCCGCGAGGCGCAATGCCGGTGGTCATCGCCGGTGTCGCCGGCGGAACGATGGTCCACGAAGCGGTTGGACACGGGCTGGAGGGCGACTTGGTCGAGGCCGGATTCAGCGTCTATCGCGATCAACTCGGCCAACGCATCGCTAGCGAGCAGGTCACGCTGGTCGACGATGCGACGCTGGTTGGGCTGCGGGGTTCATTTGGCATAGACGATGAAGGACAGCTCGCAGAGCGCACGGTATTGATCGAAAACGGCGTGCTCAAGGGCTTCATGCACAACCGCACGACGGCCGCCCGAGCAGGCGTGAAGACAACCGGCAACGGTCGGCGCGAATCATACAAACACCGCCCGCTGGTTCGCATGTCAAACACGGTACTCCAACCGGGAGACCTCGAGCCCGCGCGCGTGCTCGCGCCGGTCAGCCGTGGCCTGTACGTCAAGCAACTCGGCGCTGGCGAGGTCGACACTGTCAGCGGCGACTTCGTCTTTGAAGTCACCGAGGGGTATCTGATCGAAAACGGCCAGGTTGGCCACGCGGTACGCGGCGCAACGCTGTGCGGCAACGGCCCCGAGGTGTTGCACAAAATCGAAGCGATCGGTAACGACCTCGGATTCGATCCTGGCACGTGCGGCAAAGACGACCAGCTCGTGCCAATCACATCGGCGCAGCCAACGCTGAGAATCTCCGAGCTGATCGTCGGTGGCGTCTAGCCACGCGGCTGCGCAACAAACGCCGCACCGTCCCGCATCCCGAGCTCGAACGTTTTGCGGACCAAGTCGGGCCGTGTGTAGTCCCATTTCAGAATCGGGATGTCCGCCGACGGCTGGACGTACGTCACCGACCTGGTAGCGATTTGATCCAAGTTGGGATAGCGCTTGCTCAGCAAGACCAATGCGCCGGCGCGGCTGCGTTCGGGCATTGCCTCCACCCCGATGTTGTCGACGAGTCCGCCATCGAGTACCGGCTGACCATCGCGGCGATAGAGCGGCGTGACCGGCGGCGTGCAAGAGGAGGCGAGCACCGCGTCGATCAGTGACTCGGGCCCGTCAAGATCCCGCGCTCGCACGATATCTTTGCGAAAGCCCAGACGCGACGGCCACCTCGGGTGCAGCGAACCGAGAAGGCGACGCTCTAGGGCGTAGGCCGCAATCCCGAGTGGTAATGACGCTGCCACCGCTACCCTACCAATTCGATCACTCCACGCCGGCGGGCGCGAGATAAGGATATGCAGATCGGCGCGGGCGTTGATCTGCGCAAAGGTCTCTCCATCGATGATCTCGGCAAGTATCGAGCGATAAATTTCACCGTGAGGAAAGAGCGGGCGCGCGCTGAACGCGTTGCGCGGATAGGCGTTGCGCCGGTTCGCCGCCACCCGTTCAACAAATGCATCGACGCCGACTTCGATACGTCCGGCGAGTGCCATTGCGGCGATCGCCGATCCGGCGCTGACGGCGGCGACCTTGCGCGGCTCAACGATCCGCTCTGCGGCAACCACCGACCAAAAGCCGGCCTGCCACATGCAACGGCAACCACCGCCGGCAAAGACCACGTTGGTAAACGGCGTACGCATCGAAAGCAACAAACCGGCTATTTGGCGGAGAGCAGCGCCGTCTTGACGTTCTGGTAGCCGACGGCCTTGCGCATGTCGGTGTCGATCTGTCCGCCAAACGGCAGAAAGCGCACCAGCACACCGGCAGCGTTGTAGACGAGCAAATCGTCCTTGCCACCGCCGTGTTGGTCCCAAGCCTTGACGGCGTCGACATCCTGAAACAGCGGCAGTTCACAGCGATCGATCAGTTGCTGCTGGACAGACGCTGCGGCGATCCCGTTTACGATCACGATGTGGACCAGCTGTCCCGCATTGGTCAGCTCTTTATAAAGTTTGTCGAGGTTCCCAGCCTGGGAAAGACAGTAGCCTCACCCTGCTGATAGCAGCGCGACCAGCAACGGTCGGCCGCGAAACGCCTCCAACCCATAGGTCTGTCCACTGCGCGGGCTCTTCGGCTGAAAATCGGTCAACTGCCAGCCGGGCGCTGCGGCCGGTGGGCAGCTCGGACCGGCCTCACAGACCTGTGGTGGCCAAGCGTCAGCTTGCGCACCGTCACTTAGCGAGCCCAGATCGGCGCCGCGCTCGTCGGCCGTCTTGCAACCCACCGTGGCGATCACGGTCGCGCCCAGCAGCGAAAGCCAAACGGCACCGCGGCTTCGTCCTCGATAGTTCATTCAACCTCCCTACTTCGTCAGGCAGCACGATCGCCAAGGGATCGTAGCGTTGCCTGCTTCAGCTAGTTTTCAACCTGCTTGCGGTAAATGCCAACGTTGGTCGCTTTATCGCCGTCGGCAAAACGTACCAGCTGGATCACCCGCATCGCCAAGCCACGCTCGTCGAGCTGGCGCTGAGCAACCATTCGCTCGATGCCTCGGTAAAACGCCCGCGTGGTCAATTCACGCGAGGAAACAGCCTCGACACAAAGTGCATCGGCAAGATCGCCCCCGGAAAACGGCACAATTTTTCCGTCGGGTACGCCGCTGAACGCGACCTGATGCGTCTCGCCCGCGGCATCCGTCCATTCGATCGCAAAGCGCAGTTCGCCTCGCGCTGCGGCGATTCGATAGATTCCGCGCATCGGCGGATCACTCTGTTCGTAATCGCAGCTCTCGGGAATCAGCACCCAGGTGCCAAGAAACCCCTGGTAAGGCGGAACAGCGCTCATCTTCGATCTGGTCGCGATCGCGCTATGGCGCTGGCGGTCCACCGAAGTGATGGCCAGCGACTGCGTAGACAGTTCGGTAGCGCAGCGGACGCACCCAAGCCGGTTGTTGCCGACCATAGAAATGCCCCAAGAAGCGCCCCTCCTGCAGCTGACGATTGCGGTCCATCAACCCTTGCTGGGTCGCATAGCCCGCCGAAAGACGCCGCAAGCGGATACTCTGGAGCCGCTGGAGCTGGGTCTTGATCGCCGATTCGAGTTTTACCAGTCGATTATCGCGAAAGTCATAGAGCGCAAGGCGCCCTTTGAGCAACAAGCTCTTGGTCTTGGTGTTGAGCTCACGCATCACCGTGCGCAACTGTTGGCGGAACTGCTTTTGCGCCTCGCGTGCAGCAAAGCCGCCCGCCCGGGCGTTTCGTGATTGGATCGCGTTGCGCACTTGGCGCACCAATTGGATGAAGCCCGGATCGGCTTCCGCGCGCTCGGGGATCAGCAGCAACGTCAAACCTACGACGAGCAGCAAACTGCAGAGCGAAGATGACCGCCTCATGAACGCAGCCTAGCCGATTCGGCGACACATCGCCATGGTTCAGCGCGCACCGACCGAGGAGCCCGGCCACTCGTCATCGATCGGTGGCATCGGGCGCAAGCGACGAATCCAGCCCGCCGCGGTGATCGCGCGGATCTGAGCGTAAACATAGGCTTGGGCCGCCGTCGGGGAGACAAAAAACGACTGCTCGACGACGCCTTCGGTGTTCACATCGCCGGTCGCAACCTCGACTTCACAGCCGACCCAGCTGATCTCCCAGAAGACCTGGCCCCCGTCGCGTTCGCAGACGAAAGTCCTAGTCTTTACAGCGTCTTGCCCTGGCAAGGCCCTGCTCCATGCTGTTGCCCTTACGCTGATTATGACCGACGCAAACCGACTCCGCACGACCTAATCTCGCCCCAGCGGGCCGAAAAAACGGGCTTTTGCGACGGCAAGCTAGGCATTTGCCAGGGGCACATCTCGGGTAGCCGAGCGTTGAGCGACCGTGCGGTAACACCTATGCTCTGGCAATGCGCAAGATTACGCTGCTGATCAGTCTGCTGCTGCCACCTCAAGCGCTGGGCTTCAAGCCCGCCCCACCGCCAGCAAGCTGGACGGTCACCGATGCAGCCAAGCAAGTCACGTTGACCGTCGAAACCGCCAACTGGAAAATCCGGGCGATCACGTTGCGCCACAACAACGGCCAACCTAAGCGTTGGCCGAAGATCGAGCAGATCCCGACGACGATCCGCATCTCAGCAAGACACAGACGCGTCGTTTTCCTCGGCGGCTACGGCGATGGCTGTAACGCGCTCGGGCGGATCGCGGTCTACGACTTCGACGGCAAACTGCGTGGCAAGCTCGATCTGCGCAAACGAATCCCCGATCTCGCGAGCGTGTCGCGCTCGTTCACTCGCATCTGCTGTCCATGCCGCTGGGTCGCTGCGGCACAGCTGATCGAACCACGCGGCGAGCTATCGATCGACGTCTGCAACCGCTACCACGTCCGACTTCGACTGACCGGGAAACCGCAAATCATCGCGCTCGGCACGCGCGCTCCCCACGACAACGCGCGCTAGGCCCAGACGGAAACTCGACCCTTTTACCGCCTGTATTGTTTGCTGGCCACCGCCTCGCCCTAGAGGACTGAAAAGACAGCGCCGGCAGCAACAAAGGACGCGCGACGGATGCGGTGCGAACTTTGCAGCGTCCCCGCCACGCGCCTGCGACGAGCAGGACGACCGTCCGCGAAAACGAGGAAAAAGATGAACAATAGAATGTGCATCGCGACTGCGCTGGTTGGCTTGTGGGGTTTGTGGGGCTGTGGGTCGCTCGGCGGTGACACAACGGCTTCGCCGGGGCGCGGCAAGGCCGAAGGGGCGGTCTGGGCCAGCGCGGTCAACGGCGATTGCATCGAAGGCCGTTACCGAGCGGTTCCGCAGACGACCGAAGCAGGCGCGGTCGACGCAGGCGCGGTCGACGCAGGTGCGGTCGAAGCAGAGCAGCCTACGATCACGATCAGCCTGAGTTGCCTCAGCGCACACACAGCGAAACAGCGCCAAGGACAGCTGGCCTGGATCACGCGAGACGACACGGTGATCGCTGCGGTCTACGGCAAGGATGTTTTCAGCGGCGAGCTCCCCGACGACCAGAGCTTTGAGCTCAGCACGGCAACCAACGACGCCTGGTATTACATCGCAATCGAGGAGGGGACACTTCGCCTCACACGCTATAACAACAAAGCCGATACGCTGAGCATCGGTGGCAGTTACAGCGAAGACTTCCGAATCGCCGCAGCACAAAGCGACCTGCAAGCCCCGTCGACGGTCAACGTGGCGAGTGGCAAGGCGCTTTACGACGACTCATGCCTACGCTGCCATGGCGCCGAGTCGGGCGACTTTGTCGACGCTCGCCGACAAGCGCTGAGCTATGGCGCGATCGTCGCGCTCGCGCAAAAGGGCTTGGGTGAAGAGATGCCGGCCTTCGCCGAAAAGATCGCAGATGCGGACTACGGCAACCTGGTCGCCTACCTGCGAACACTGGGCGAAGCGGCAAAGCTCCTTGAGGGCATCATCGATCCGACGGCGACGCCTGAGCCGGCGCCCGCCCCTGCACCGACAACGCCGAGCACCCCAGCAACACCTCCACCAAGTAAACCAGCGACAAGTAACTGCGCCCCCCGCAGCGGTAGCTACAGCTACGACGCTGCCAACGGCAAAGCGCTCTACACAAAGTACTGCAAGTCCTGCCACGGCAGAGACGGCCTCGGCGTGGGCGAAAAGGCCTTCTCCCCCGCACTCGACAGCTCCGTCGACTTCAGCAGCGCGGCATTTAAGAAGCGCCCCTGCGACGCCGTCTACAAGACGATCGCCAACGGCGACGGCAACATGCCGAGCTACAAGAAAAAGCCCGACTTCAGCCAAGACGCGAGCGCGCTGTGGGACGTCGTCAACTACGTCCTCAAGGCCTTCAACTAGCACCTCCCAACTCGGCGCGTACCGCTTCGGGCCTCCCACCGACTCACCACCACCATGATCCAGTCCTGCCGCCCCAACGCTGGGGTGGCAGGTCTGATGTGTTGCTCATCGCTTGGCTCGCGCCGCCCCAAATACACCTGCCGCTGACAACCGATCGCGGCACGATCGGCTTCAACAAGCTGCGCTACGCCACCTCGGCGAGCGGGTTTATTTATGGTCCTGACGGACGTGCCGTGCCCAAGACGGAGCTTGCCGTCGTCGGCAAGGCAAAGCATCAGACGCGACTTCCGAGGCGCTCAATCGCCAGGTCGCCGACTACCGCGGCGACGGAATCATCAACCTCAAGGTCGAATCGAAAAACTGCTGGATCAAGTTCTTTCTCGGCCTCAACCTGCTGCCATTTTTTCCGGGCTGCAGCCAAGTAACGATCAGCGGCGAGATCGTTCGCCTGCGCCGTGCGACGTTACAGCGATCGAGTGCCGCGACAGCAGCGCAGAATGCACAGCCAACGCAAACGCCGGTCAACCAACCAACCGTAGCCGTCGAGCAAACCACGTGGTCAACGCCGCACGCAGACGCCGTTAACCACGCCGTACCGACGACGACCAACGCAACGCCGAGTTCGGTCGCCCCCCAGCAAGCGATATCACAAGACAGCGAGCGCCCATGGCCAGCTTTGTCGCTGCAAACGCCGCCGCCTCGAGAAACTGCAAGCCCGCCAGCGTCGCTTGGAACGGCAGCAGCGCATGCGAGCGATCCGCCAACACCGCGGCCAGCGCTTGGCCGCAAATCAGAAGGAGCTCGACTAATAACCGCGATCATCAAACGCCTGGCCCTGCCGATCGTGCTCGGCACCGTCGAAGGCGTCGCCGACGAAGCCAACGCTCGACGCCGTGCATTTGCCCTGCGCTCGGACGTCGTCCAGTGGATCGCCTCGAGCACCAGTGAATCGATTCGCGACGAGACCCACGGTGATGTGCGCCTCCGTGTACAGAGCAAAAAGACCGCCAAGTACGCTCGCTATTGGCGCTGTCCGACAAAGCACGCTGGCAAAAAGGAGCAGCCTCAAGCCCAACGACCCCAGCCGCCCTCTCCGTCGATCTGAGCTGGCACCGCACTACCGCCCGCTAGACGACGAGCTATTGCACAGGGCAAACCGCGCAGATTTTGGTTTCTCTGGCCATCGAGTAGCTCAAAGATAGCGCGACCAGCGCAACCATCGCCGTCGCTTTGCTATCGAGCAGTCGCCCCAGTGAAGACGACACCCTCGCAAAATCAACGCCACGTATCTTATCGAGGTAGTCTCAGCAGGCGACGCTACGCAACCAGTCTCGTTCGAGTTGATCGATGATTTCACAGTACGGCTGCGGCGCGACGATCTGATCGTGCTCGATCGTCTTGGGGAAGTGGAGGCCGTAGCGACGCCCGGCTCGTCTTTTCACCTCTCCTTCCAAGGTGGTGGTCTTGCCGTGCAACGTCAAACGCACGGAAACGCGAGCCGACAGTGGCAGCGGCGCCCCCCCCTCGGTGATGTCTTCGATCAATAGTCCGGAAAGACTGATGTCGACAGGCATCGCTTCGACCGACCGTCCCTCGTCGCATTCAGTCAGGCTGATGCGCAGACCACTGTCAGCGCGCACAGGAATCCGCGGTGTACGGCGATTTTCCACTTTGGAAATCAGCGAGGGAAAGCGAATCCATAACTCGGAGCCGCCCGCCACGGCACTGCAACGTTCGATCGACGAGGAAAAGAACGCCGCACCACCGACGAGTTGATTGAACGTCACGACGCACGACCCATACGTGACAGGTAGATGCCCAGGCACCGTATTAGTGCGGATCAGCATCCCCTCGGGGCCGAGCTGAATGAACCGGCCCGATACTACGGTTCCCGCATCTGGCAGCAGAATCGTCGCCGGCGAGTGGCAATCGCAGCAGGCGTTCAATATCGCGGACACATGCGCGGGCGATTCCTCGGTGAAGGTTCCAGCTGACTGGGGTGTGTCGAAAAACTCACGCAAGCACTCGAGCTCGTCCCTGGTCAGCAGCGGATTAAAGACGGGCTGCGAAACGTCCTCGCGTTCATCGTCGTCACCCTGTTCCGCTTGGCGATTCGCGAGGTACTCATTAAACAGCGAGGCGATCCCATCGCGCAGCTCGGCCTCGCTGGCGTCGTTAAGGAATACGCGATCGACTTTTTCCTCATTGATGGCGGTCAGCAGGCGATCCGGCCACCCTTCGGTGAGCAATACGCGCAACGTCTTGGGCCAACGCAGCCGCGCCTGCTGGAGCACCGAAGCGCTCTCGCTCGAGCCGCCGTCCGCGGCGATCAGGATGTGGGGGGCAGTCTCCGCCAACAGGGTCAGCGCATGCCGTGGCCTACTGATCGCAACCGAAATTGCCGGCCCCTCTTCGGCGATCAGTGCCGACGATAGCCGCTGGGCGCGATGGGCATCGTCATCAACGATGAGGATACGGGCTAATACACTATCAGAATAATAAGAGTTAAACATAACCTAAATATGGTAGCGAGTACCGCTCGATATTCCATGGATGGAGGCATAAAAAAGTTGCAATATTTTATAGATATAGTTTTTCATAGATATCAGTTACTTAAAAATAAGGTAATCTGGATATCGTAATTGTTTCTCCTTAAATCGACAAAAAGAGACCCTCCGCCATGGGCCAAGACGTGGTGACAGGGCTGAATGTTGCGCGTCGTCAAGCGCCTGCGCGGACCGGCCGGGCTTCGCGGTGGCACTGTCCCACCTCTGGCAGCCGCACGACGACTGGCCCGCGCGTTTGCCGGGGCCATTCGGAAGTGCAGGGGAATCGACCGCCACGTGCAAGCGCAGCGCGGCACGATGGTGACCGATAGCCGCACGACGACTGGCCCGCGCGCTTAGCGGGGCCATTCGGAAGTGCAGGGGAATCGAACCCCCCGAACCACAGGTCTCCCCAGGTCCCATTGGGTTTGAAGCCCAAGGCCGTCACCAGAGCGGCAAGCACTTCCAGGATCGAGCTTACCTGTAAGGTGTTTGATTGCAACGCCTTTTTGCTCTCGCAAAAACTGCGCGCCGTTAGCGGGGTGCGTGGCTACTTGCGCGTGAACAGCACTTGGCCATCGGCTTTGCAGTCCTGAGGCGAAGCGCAGCCGTCGCCGTTGATGATCTCGCGATAGTGGAAGTCGCCAGCGAAACTGTTGGCGCGGATGTCGCTCGTGCCGGAAAGCTGCACGGTGACGCTATCGAGGCAGCCGTCGTAGCTCTCCTCAAAGCTGCGCGCGGCGGACCAACCGCTCGCACCGACACTGCCGCTAAACGCCATCGGTTGGGGTTCTCCGGGGAACTGCAGCCGCAACGAGAGCTTGTCACCGGTGATCACGACATCAGCCGCGCCGCTCAGCTCCCCAGGATTGGGATCGCACGAGTCAACGACGCTGTGAATGCGAAAGGTGTAGTTTCCAGAGAGCGGCGTACTGCCGTCGACAGGCGGCGTGCCCCCGTCGTTCGTCGTCGCGCCGCACGGCCCACTTTCGCAAACGCAGAGGTCACCGACTTCGAGCACCTGTCCCACAGGCCGGGCAGTCAACACTTTGGGAACGCTGCTACCGAGCGCCGAAATCGCCTGTATCGAGAAGGTAGAATCTGCGTCGACTGCCACGCCGGCTGCCTTGAAGCCCCAGGGGTCGTCGTCGGCGGGAAAGCGTCCCTGCCGATCGGTCGAGCGCTCACCGCTGGTCCAACAGTTACGCGGCGAAATGCCTTTGCAGATCACCGTCGCGCCAAACACGGGCCGGTTGCGGCAATCGACGACGCGTCCGACCACGTAGGAGCGGTCGTAGCCGACATCGCTGTTCCAAAGCGAAAAGTGACCGATGGTGTATTGATAGCCGTCACCGACGCGCGTGCCCGACCCCTCTTCGTGCCATTGCCCGTCTTGCGGGTCGAAATACCACAGCGGCATGGTCGTCGGCGCATCGGCGCGCAGACTGGCCGGGATGGGAATAACGATCGTCGCGCTCTTGCCGGCCGCCAACTGCAGTGTTGCGCCCGCGTCGTCGGTAACAGTGACGTCGATGTAACCGTACGACAAAAGCGGGATCGTCTCACCGCTCTTCGCGACACCCGCAAAGTCTCCTGGAAAAGCCTTTTGGCCGGCTTCGCTCGTCGTGTCGAACGCCGTGAGCGCCACCTTCGCCGTACCGGCATAGGCCTTCCCCTGCGCGTCCACCAAGGCGTTTGCTGGAAGCTCGACCATCGCACCACTCGTCGCATCGACGCGACCGCCGCTTGCGGCATCGACATCGGTCGGCTGTTGATGGGCCGCGATCGTTGCATCGACAGTGATCGTCGTGCTCGGGCGCACGCGCACGACCCGTGACGTCAGAACGTAGCCCGTCTTGGTGTAGTTGATTACCAGTCGATCCTGTGGCGGTACCGCGGCGAAAACGTAACTGCCGTCGGTCATCGATGTCGCGCTCAACGCGCCCGCCTTGACAATCACCCCACCGACCGGCGTACCGTTGACGTCTCTCACCTTGCCACCGATCGTTCCTGGGCTCGTGTCGGCTTTGTTGGCTTTGCAGCCTTGAAGCACCAGCGCCAGCACCAACACCGTGGAGAACTTTGTCTTCATTGTCATTGTCCTCATTTGGGATCAGCGCGCCGATCGTTTCACAGGCGATCGCGCAACGCAATCGTTGAAGCGAGGGGCCGATGCGCAAGACAGAATGGACAGATTGGTATCGTGCCGCATCGACGGCGACTTGAACTACTCGCCCTCTTTGGCCTGCTTCTGCGAGACCTGATCTTCGTCGTGGGCATGCACGCCGCGCCGCAGAAGTTTGTAGGCGCGCTCAAACAGCTGCATCACCAGCAGCAGACAAAGTGTGAGTCCGGTAATCAGCATCGCCGACAAATATTGTTGTGCGCCGATCATCGCGCCAACGCCGGCGAGGACCCAGACGACGGAGGCGGAGGTGAGTCCTTTGATCAGACCACCCTGGGTAATGATCACACCTGCACCAAGAAAGCCGATGCCGGTGACGATCTGTCCGAGCACACGAGAGGGATCGGCTGGCCCAAGCAGCTTGCTGACGTGCAGAAAGATCACGGTCCCCAGACAGATCAGCGCGCTGGTCCGCACGCCGGCGGGCTTTCCGCGGATCTGCCGTTCAAGGCCAATGATCCCGCCACAGGCCAGCGCCAGCCCAACCTTAACCAAAAAGACGCGGTCGAGTGATTCCATGAGAGCCAGCATAATTTGACACGCCTAGCGCTCGCCATCTTTTCTGTTGGCACGAGGGCGCGGTGGTTCCGAAAAGCGCTGGCCGTTGCAGACGCGTCGTTCCGCTGTGGCGGCGACGACACGACCGGCGATCAATTTGGTAACGCCGCCTCGAGCAACAGCTTGGCCTCGGCCCAACCGGCGCGCTGGTTGCCGCCGTTGGGGCCGCCGCTGATCAACCAGTAGCTCATCCCGGCGTCGGAGACATCGAACTTATCGCTGAAGCTGTCGCGCGAGTGAACCCAGCGGTACGGTTCGTAGCTTGAATTCTGCAACCAGCTCCAACGATCGCGCGGCGTATTGAAGTCGTCGTCTCCGTTGGAGAAATTCTGGTCGAGGATCTTGTGGGCGACAACACCAAGGGCGGCAACGTCGCTCCAGGTGTGGGTCATCAGCGAGGTGTCGGCGTGCTCGTCGTTCCAGCTGGAGTGACTGATGATGTGAATGTTTTGGCGCTTGGCGGGATCGACGGCGCTGATGCAGCGATAGGCGACCTCCATCGGCCCGGAGAGGATGTACCAGAGCGGATTGCTCGCCGTGGCCTGATCGGCATGCTGCTTGAAGTTGGCGATCGCTTCGGCGAGTTGGCTTTGCGCATCGAAGACCACGGCGCTGGAAACGCCAAAGCGCGCTACGACGCCCGTGGCGCTGGCGATCATTTCCTGATGCATCGAACTGTTGTTGTCGCCGAGGTGACTGGAGTGATCGATGTGAACGATCTTCTGTTGCAGGCCAGCTGCCCACCACAGCGCGCCGTTCATCGCCAAGGCACCCCAGTCGTCGGAGTCGTGCTGGTTGCCGTCATGGCTGATCGCCACCATCCCGCCGGGAAAATTGATCGCCGGATTACTGCCCCCGCTATCGACGTTAGCCGCGCTGTCTGTGCCCGCACTGCCGGTATCGCTTTGCGAACTCGCGTCGGGTAGCCCGCCGTCGGTGCCAGCTTCGCCACTATCAACGACGGTGAACTTGATCTCGACGTGTGCCGCCGCTCCTTGGCGAACGACGAGCGTGTAGCTACCGACAGTCGGCGTCCAGGCGTTATAGTCGCCGAAGGAATCGCCCATCAGCGCATAGGGCTCGGCGCGTTCGGTCTTGCTGTGCGACTCAGCGCCACTTAGGGTGAAGGCAACCGCGTCGGAGCCGCCGGCGTTGGCGCGAATATTGAGGTTGCGCGTCGGCAACAGGGCGAGATCGATCGTCGCCCGATCTTCAAGCGGATCGTGGCTGGCGATCGGCTGCTCGTTGTCGGCGTTGATCAGCGTGAGACTGATGCTACCGCCGGTGTTTGGCGGGCGACTGTCCCCACGCGGCCATTGGCTATCGCGCGCGGTGCCATCGAGCGCCGGCCCAGCATCGCCAAGCGGGCCAGCATCGAAAACGGTAGAGGAGCCGTCGCCCACCTGCGCTGTGGCGAGGTCGGCCAGGGAGGCACCGGAATCGATAATCCGCGGCTCACTCGCGCCGCGAAGCTGGGCCGTGCAACCGCCTGCGCAGATGACGAGAAGCGAGCACAATAATCCAGCTGCCGATCGGCCGGTTCGATACATCGCAAAGTCCTAAGCCAAGCAAATTAGTGTGCCGCGATCGGCTGCACGACGTGTGCCACGGGGGCGCGGCAGAGCGGACAGGGCGCCTCGCGACGAAAGCGCTTCAAAAAACCGACCGATAGCCGCCGCGTCCAGCTCGAACGACGGCGGCGGGTTGGCGGCCAGTCAGCTCCCGGCCCTGTTGAGTCCACACCACGCTCGCCCCAAAAAAAGCCGGCACAGCGTGGGACAGCCAGATGAAAGCAAATGGCAATAGGGTAAGCGTCCCCTTCTCCAGCAGCCAAACGCCGCCCACGGTGTGGCATCCCGTGCTACGAACAGATGATGAGTGCACTCGGATTCGAGCAAGGGCCGATTCGCCCTCCATCAGAGGCGCAATCGATGTTGGTTCGCGTCTCGCGCAACTGCCCCTGGAACCACTGTGCGTTTTGCCCGGTCTACAAGGGCGAGAAGTTTTCGCTGCGCACAGCCGACGAAGTACTAGCCGACTTGGCGGCGATGAAGCGGGTCTATGGTGATGCACCGCGCACGGTCTTCTTACAGGACGCCAATCCGATCCTCAGCGAGCCCGACGACTTGGTGACGATCTGTCGGGCGATCCGCGAGCTCTTTCCCAACGTCGATCGGATCACGGCCTATGGCCGATCGCACACACTGGCCAAGCGCTCGCTCGCCGATCTCACGCGCATTCGCCAAGCCGGACTCAACCGCGTTCACGTCGGCATGGAATCAGGCTGCGACGAGGTACTCGAGCTGGTGAAAAAGGGCTCGACGCGCGCCCAGCAGATCGAAGGGGGCAAGCGCGCCAAGCAAGCCGGCTTCGAGCTCTCCGAGTACATCATGCCCGGGCTGGGCGGCACGCGCTGGAGCGACAAGCACGCCAAGGACTCGGCCTCGGCGCTCTGCGAGATCGCGCCCGACTTTATCCGCCTGCGCACCACGGCGGTCGTCCCCTGCACCCCGCTTTGCGACCTCGAGCGCGAAAAGCAATTCGAAGCGCTGTCGGAAGCGCAGATCGTGCAAGAGATCAGAACCTTTCTCGCCGGGCTCACCGGGCTAACCACGCGCATCGAGAGCGATCACGTGCTCAACCTGCTGATGAACCTGCGCGGCGATCTGCCCGCAGACCTTCCCCGCTTGTTGGCGCTGTGCGACCGCTTCCTCGAGCTGCCCGAGCGCCAGCGCCAGCGTTTCATCTTGGCGCGCCGCCTGAACCTGATCACGCGGGTCGACGAGCTCGATGCGCCGGGCCTGTTACCCAAGCTCGATACGCTGCTCGACGAGATCGAGCGCGAGAACGTGGCGCCGGAAACCTTTTTCCACGAGCTGCGCAAGCGCACGATCTAGGACGCGCGAGGGCGCAAGGATTCACCCGCGTAGCAACCCGTGCTTAGATGTCGCCATGCGAGTTCGCCTGGCGCACCTTCTGATCCTCTTGCTCGGCCTGGGCTTAAGCGAGCGGCCGGATCGATGAGCGTGCTGATCGACCTGTCGTTGGTGTTCGTCCTGTTGCTGCTGTTGCTGCTGGGCATGGCGACGATCTGGCTGGCCTTTTCGGCGATCGGCGCCAAGGTCAGCGGTTGGCGTCGGCTAGCCGCGCGCTATCGCTGTCGTACCCCGAAGATCGACGCAGCCTGGCAACAACTTGCCCGGTTGCGGGTCGGCAACGTGATCTTCAAACAAGGCTTTCGCGCGTTAGCCTGCGATCGCGGCCTGTGTTTGGTCCCCTGGTTCGGTGAACGAATGTTCTGCAAACCGCTGCTATTGCCCTGGAGTGCGATCGATCAGCCGGTGGCGGTCCCGCTTGCCGATTACCTCAAGCCGGCTGGCGGGCTCGCAGGAGCGGCCGCAGCGCTGCTGATCGGTGCGGCGGAAAAAGCGATCCGCCGCGGCATCGCCAAGCATCCGGAGCTGCACAACGTCAAATTCACCGTCGATGATCACGCGGGTTCGAGCGTCGAGTTCGAGCTGATCATCGATCTCGACCACGTCGCCGACTATCTCTCGTTGCCGCACAGCCCACAGCGTCGACCGCGCTAGATCGCCGCGCTAGATCGCCGACGTGCTCCACGCCGCCTAGTCCCAACGGTTGTCAAAACTCGACAGCTGTGGTTGTGATCCAGGCAGCCTGAGCAAGCGGCCCCGAGGAGCGTCGATGAGCGAGCCACGGTTTCTTCGCCAAGTCCCCCGCCAGGTGCTGCTGTTTTGCTGCGCAGCATCGATCTGGGCCTGTGCCCCCGAGCAAGACGGTGCGTTCTGCGCGCGCTCGGCCGACTGCCGCGCGGGGTATGTCTGTAACGCCTTTACCAACCGCTGTCTGTTCGACGTTGCCCAGCGACAAACGAGCTTTCAGGCCTGGGGAAGTTTCTATTGCCTCGAGCGCACTGAGCTCAAGGATGCGCGCGGCTACATGATCCTCGGACTCGATCCGGCAACCGTTGCCGCACTGGGCATCGAGATCACCGACGGCTTCGAGATCGGCTACTTGGCAACGACCTGCGCGTTGGGCTTTCTTGCCGACCCCAAGGTCTGGTTTACGGGGTCGTCGATCACGTTTACCGCGCTCTCCAAGCGGTTGGTGATGCAGCTCTATATCGCCGAACGAAACTTCGCCTCGGGCACAACACAAACCACCCTCCCCGAGGGGGCGTTTGCCCTGGCCTTCGTCGACCTCGATCAGAACAAGCCCGTGCTGACCAGCACTGACGTGCGGATTAGCGTCGAGCAAACGGTGATGGACAAGACACCGCGAGGAGTCGTCGGTGAGTTTCGCGCAAAAATCTCGGCGGGACAGTAGGATGCGTTGCGCTCAATCAAATCGCTCCGCACTCGCACTATCGACGCTGCTGCTCTGTGGAGCATTGTTGCTCTCGAGCGCGGCAGCAGAGGCTGCACCGCCAGCAGGTGGTCGCACCAGCCTGATGGGCGGCGCCGGCGTCGCCCAAGGCAGCGACGAATCGGTCGCCTGGATCAACCCGGCCGGGTTGGGCGCGATCGATCGCCACACGCTCTCACTCTCGCTCAACGCCTACGGCTTTCATGCGATCCAGGTCGACGATCACTTTGGCGAGCAGACCGCGGGGGGCTACAACGACGCCGGGTATTCGCGCACGCTGCTGCTCTATCCGGCCTCGCTGGGCCTGTTTTTCAACCTCGGCCAAGCAGGCCAAGTCGGCCACCAGGTCTTCGCACTCAGTTTCTTTACGCTCTCGAGCGAAACGACCGACTACAGCGCGGCGCTGCGGCGCGCCGGCCTGATCGATCTCGCCCATCAACTCGACTGGATCTCAGACGAGAACACCTATGCCCTGGGCGTCGGCTACGCGGTCACCCTCCCCGCCCGCTTTCGCCTCGGTGCGTCGCTCTATGTTCACTGGGTCGAAGGTCGTTGGCGTCAAACCGGCACGCTCGATCGCTTCAACGCCGTCAACTGGGATCAACTCGGCGTGAGTTGGACCGACATCGGCGACAGCATCGACGTCGGTCTGATCGCCAACGTGGGCGCGCAATGGCATAGCCGCCACCTCTCGGTGGGCCTGTCGCTCAGGCCGCCGCGGGTGCGACTGCACAGCCGCTCGTCGGGGCACTATCAGGCATTTCGCGTCGACGGCAAAGCCTCGGGAACGGCAGCTGGCACCCGGGTGTTGACGACGTACCACTTCAGCGAGATCGCTGAAGAGCGCTTGTTCGACACCAACTTGGGCCTCGCGGTGCGCTGGCCAGACCGCCTGGTGATCGAACTCAACGCGACATTGCACGCGGCGTTGAAAAGCCGTGGAACCAATACCATCGCCTACGACCAACTGGCGTTTCAGGGGACCCAGGCCGGCCAGAACCAGGGCGAGAACCAGAACTTCATCGACTACCGCACAACCTGGGGCGCAGCGCTCGGTGTCGAACTGGATCTCGGTCCGATGGTGCTACTCGCCGGCGGATTCATCGACAACACCACCCGAGTTCTGCCGGCCGCCAACGAAGCCTCGGGGTTGCTCTACGCCTTCGACATTTACGGCATCTCGCTCGGCGCGGGCTTCGGCAGGCAGCGCGGCGCGCTCTATCTGGGCGCGCAATACATCAACGGCCACGGTGACTATCTGGGCGGCGAACCCCAAGACAACGGTGAGGTGCTGCCTCGACCACGCAGCGCGCGCGACCATCGCTTGTTGGTGCTGCTCTCGGGCAGCGTCGGCTTTTGGGGAGACAACCGATGAGCGCAACGATCGAAAAGTTCGCTGGTGTTGCGCTCGTCGTCGCCCTACTCGCGCCGACTCCGCTGTTGGCGCAAAACCTCCGCGGCCTACCGATGGGTGCACACAGCGCCGCGTTGGGCCAAGCGGGTGTCGCGGGCGATGCTGACGATGGCTCGGCATATCTCAACCCGGCGGCGCTGGCCTCGCTTACCGAGGACCGCGTCTCGCTCTCGACGACGGTCTTTTCTCGTGGCTACTACGACATCGAGCTCGCCGGATACCTGCCGGGCTGGACCGAGCGCGACCGCGCCCTAACCCTCGCCGACGCTGTCTACGCCCCGACGTCGTTTTCCTATGGGCGCGCCTGGGGCAAGGCGGTTCGCACGGCCGCCGCGCTGTCGTTCATCGTGCCGGTCTACGAGTCCTTTTCGGTCAACCAACAAAATGCCTACGATGACCCGCAAAGCGATCGCTACACGCTGACCGGCTTCAGCCGCCGCAACACCTTCAAGCGACTGCTGTTCGGGCCCTCGATCGCGCTCGGCGTTCCGCGCTTGGGGCTGCGCTTTGGCGCCAGCTTCTTTTTCGCAGTCTCGGAGATGAGTTGGCATTCGCTGCTCGCCTGGTCGCTCAACTCGCCGACCAGCGGCCTTTCGCAGATGCGCTACAAAGAGGTCCACGAGTTCCGCCGCTCGGTAGCAAGCAGCGGCGTGATCGGGCTGCAGTGGTCGCCACTTAGCGCGTTGACCTTGGGCTTGTCTGCCAAGGGCAGCCTGTTTCGCCTGAGCGGCAGCGGCACGGTGCGCGTCGTCGAACGCGAATTGCTCGACGACAACAAGGGCACGATCATCTCCGAGGGCGACATCTCCGCCGTCGATCTGCCCGATCCCTTTGAGCTGCGCTTTGGGCTGAGCTACCGCGTCGGCTCACGGTTTGAGTTGCGTGCCGACGTGTTGTTCACGCTGTTTCCCAGCGACCCGCTGATCGGCAACTACCAAATGACCTATAGCCGCTTTCGCGCAGGCGTCGCGCCCTCTACTGACGCGACGAGCTGGGAGCAGACGATGGCCACGCGCAACGTCGTCAATGTCTCGCTCGGCGCGGCGATCCAACTCTCCGAACGCTGGGCGCTCAATCTCGGCGCCCTGACCGATCGCTCGAGCAGCGCCGATCGCGACGCCGTCGAGGGCTGGCTCGATCGCGCCCGTTGGCCCCAACAGGATCGCTACTTCGGCACCCTCGGCGGCAGCTTTCGCGGCAAGAATCTCAGCCTGCATGCCGGCATCGCCCTCGGCGCCAGCGTCTATCGCTCCAACGAGTTCTTTTCCACCGGCAGCGATGACCAACGCGCGGCCCCGGTACTGCGGCTGTTCTTCGCCGGCGGATTCAGCCCAGAAAACCTGATCCGCTCGGCCTTCTAGGGCGAAAGTTTCGCAATAATCCGTCGTTGTTCCCCCTATGCATGCGATGATCAGGATAGCTGCGTGCGCCGCCGCCTGCGCCCTCGTTGGCTGTAACCCATTGGAATCAGAAAGCACCGCCGACGGTGCTGTGCCCGATGCAGCAACGGTCGTCAGCGCGCCGGCACAACCGGTGGCCGGTAGCACAGTGCGCCAAACCGTCGGCAAGAATGGCGGTGCACTAGCGCTCGGCGACTTGCAGCTCGATGTGCCGACAGGTGCGCTGGGCAGCGACGTGGAGATCGTCGCCCGCGTCACCGCTCAGCCGGTCGATCCCAAGTACATCCTGGCATCGCTGATCTATGCGTTCGAACCGGCGGGCACACGCTTTGCCAAGCCGGTCACGCTGCGCATCCCGATCTTTTCTACCTCGAGCGATCTCGTGGTCGTTGGCTCACGCGCCGATGACCCGAGTCAATTTGAAGCGCTGCCGACCCGCATCGAAGGCGGCTTTGCGCTGACCGAGGTCGAGCACTTTTCGCGATTCTTCACCGTGCCCAAGTGCGTGCTCGACGGCAGTTGCCTCTGCAAGACCGACAACGACTGCGCAGCCCTCGACGACACCAATCTCTGCAACGGCACGGTCTACTGCGACAGCAAGACCGGCCTTTGCCTGCAGAACTACGCGACCGTCATCAGTTGCCCGCCCGATGATAGCAACCCCTGTTCGGAGTACGTTTGCGACCCGCTCAAGGGTGAATGCGTTTACAGAGATAAGCAGACCGGCAGCGCCTGCGATGACGGTAATCCCTGTACCACCGAAACCTGCGCCGGCGGCAAATGCAAGGCGACGAAAAACCTCTGCAGCTGCCAGACCGACGACGACTGCGCCGGCCAGGAAGACGGCAATCTCTGCAACGGCACGCTGTTCTGCGATCGCAGCAAGGTGCCCTATGAGTGCGCGGTCAATCCGGCGACGATCGTCAAGTGCGCCGAGACCGACAAGGCCTGCATGGAGAACCGCTGCGACCCGCAGACGGGCAAGTGCGTGTTGCAGGCGGGCAACGAATTCGCGTCCTGCCAAGACCTCGACCCAGACTGCACCTTCTCCGACTTCTGCAAAGACGGCGCCTGCCAATCGGGCCTCGACCAATGTCGCTGCCATGAAAACGCTGACTGCAAGGACCCCGACGACAATCTCTGCAACGGCAGCGAGTACTGGTGCAACAAGAAGGAACTCTTGCACAAGTGCGAGCTACTGCCCGCGTCGATCGTCACCTGCGATCATCTTTCGCCCGAGGGTGCTTGCATGACCGACTACAGCTGCAACCCCAAGACGGGAAAATGTGAAAACGGTCCGGTCGCCGACGGCAAGGCCTGTGACGATGGCTTCCAATGTACGGTCAACGACGTCTGCAGCGCTGGCAAGTGCGTCGGTAGCGCGTCGGTCGGCAAGGCGAATCCCAAATGCGAGTGTCAAACCGACGCCGACTGCGTCCCCTTCGAGGACGGTAACCTCTGCAACGGCACGCTGTTCTGCGACAAGGCGGCCAACAAGTGCCTGATCAACACGGCGACCGTCGTCAAGTGCGACCCGGGTTCAAACACCGCCTGCGCCGAAAGCAGCTGCGATCCAAAAGACGGCCTCTGCAAGATGAAAGCGGTCAACGAACTCGGGTCGTGCGACGACGGCAACGCCTGCACGAACTACGACAAGTGCCTGGCGGGTCAGTGCGTCGGCACCGACATCTGCGAGTGCTACAGCAAAGCCGACTGTGCCGCCAAAGAGGACGGCAATCCCTGCACCGGCACGCTGATCTGCGACAACACCAAGGTACCGCATCGTTGCCTGACGGATCCGACGACAGTACCGTTCTGCTCGGCTGACAACGACACCGACTGCGTCAAGAACAAGTGCAACCCAGCCGACGGCAAGTGCCAGATGGTCAACCTCCAAGACGGCACCAGCTGCGACGACCAAAACCCCTGCACCAGCGCCGACAGCTGCAAGAGCGGCAGCTGCAACGCCGGGCCGAAGGTCTGCCAGTGTGAAAACAACGCTGACTGTGCGGCCCTCGAAGACGGCGACCTCTGTAACGGCACGCTATATTGCGACAAGGCCAGCTTCCCCTACGTCTGCAAGGTCAACCCAGCGACGATCGTCAGCTGTTCGACAGCCAACGACAGCACCTGCTCGAAAAACACCTGCGCACCGTCTAGCGGCAGCTGCGCGATGACCGCCGTCAATGAAGGCGGCAGCTGCGACGACGGCGATAGCTGTACGACCAACGACAGCTGCAAGTCCGGCAGCTGCCAAGGCACCGGCACTTGCGACCAATGCCAACTAGATTCCGACTGCGCCCCCTTCGAGGACGGCAACAAGTGCAACGGAACGCTCTATTGCCAGCTCTGGCCGACGCCGAAGGCCTGCGTGGTCAACCCCACGACGATCGTTAGCTGCCCGACGCCGGCCTGGCCCGATTGCCAAAGCATCACCTGCAACCCCGGCACGGGTCAGTGTGACTACGTCGACCAGCCGACGGGCACACCCTGCGACCTCGACAACGATCCCTGTACCGCCGACACCTGCACCGCCGGCGTCTGCATGGGTGGACCTAACGGCTGTTAGGCAGCCAACTCACGCCTTGGAGCACGGCCCGTCGCTGGCGTCGTTGCCGGTGTGACGCCGTTGCCGCTCGCCCAGCTGCGAACGCCGAACGCGACGCCGCCCATCGGTTGAGCCAGCGAGCCAAGTCGGCCGTCCGCGTCGCTTGCGTTGATAATCGGCCTCGATCGCCGCGGCCGCAGCGTCGCTGTCCAGATAGCGAAAGAGCAGTTGAGCCAGTCGCTCGAGGCCAATGCCGACGAACTGGCCGATCTGTTCGTAGCACCAATCGGCAAACGTCATGAAGGCCGCGAAGGCGGGCTGCCCCTGCCAGATCAGCGGCGCCGTATGCACGAAGTTGCCGCTGTTGTGGACAAGATCCCAAAGCCGCGCAAAGCGCTTGATCCGCTGGAAGTCGTTAAACGAGATCAGGTCATTGCGCAGAATCTCGTAAGGTGGCGAGGCGTTGAACACGACCCCGTAGGCTTGGTCGTGGCGCGATATCGGCGTACCGCGCAGACGCTTGAGGATGCCGACCTGAATTTCCTGCGGCCGCAGCGTCAACAGTCGATCGAATCCTTCGCCGAAACTCGCTAGCGTCTCACCCGGTAGGCCGGCGATCAAATCGGCGTGGATATGCACGGCAGTCTGCTCGCGCAAATAACGCAGATTCTCTTCGGCCTGCTGCACGTCATAGTCCCGCTGGATCCGCGCCGCGACTTCGCGGTTGAAGGTCTGCAACCCAACTTCAAATTGCACCGCGCCCGGCGCAAACCGCGCCACCAGTGCTCGCAGTGCCTCCGGAAAACGATCGGGCACCATCTCGAAATGCAGAAAAAGGTCTGACTCCGGCCGTTCAAGAAAGAATCGCAAAATGCGCTCGGCAGTGCGGATATTAAGATTGAAGGTCCGATCGATAAACTTGAAGTTGCGCGCGCCGCGCCCGATCAGCGACGCGATTTCCGCCAAGAAGTTTTCTAGCGGGAAGGTGCGCACCTGCTGATCGAGCGATGAGAGGCAGAACTCGCAGGAAAACGGGCAACCGCGCGAGGCCTCGACGTAGATGAAACGGTGGGCAATGTCCGCGCCGTCGTAGTGGGCGTAGGGCGATGCCAGTGTCTTGACGTCCGGCAGCGGCGTCGTCAGCACCTTTTGCGCTGGCCGACGCCCTGCGAGGAGCTGTTCAGCAAGCTCACGAAAACCCGTTTCACCCTCGCCCGCGACGAGATAATCAGCGCGCGCGACGATCTCTTGCTCCGCTGGCTCGTGGCTGACCTCGGGGCCACCGAGCACGACGACGACCTCAGGCGCAACGGCCTTGAGCAATCGCACCACCTCAAGGGATTGGCTGGCATTCCAGATGTAGACGCCCAAGCCGACGATCCGCGGCGATCCCGCCAGCAAGGACTCGACGATATCGACCGGGCGTTCGGCGATCGTGAACTCGCAGATCTCAGCGCGCTCGGCCAGCTCAGCCAAGTTCGCGTACAAGTAGCGCAGCGCCAAGGAGGCGTGTCCGTACCGCGCGTTGAGCGTCGCCAAGACGATCTGAGCCATTGCCGCTCTCTGCGCTAGCTGTCGCTGAGCGTTTGGCAAAGGCCGCGAACGACGACGCTCGCACAGGCCAACCCGAATGCGCCGGTGACAAAGCTCGCGTTGCCATAGATCACCGCGCGCTCTTCGCAGGAATGCTGGTCGCTCTTTTCGCCCGGGCAGACGCAACGAAAGCCACGGCCCTTGTCGTAGGTCAGCTCGCGCGGCGGCTGAACCGTTTCCAACGAATAGACCGCCGGAATGCCGAACGGGCCCTTTTCGGGGAAATCGTATTTGGTTCGCAAGATCCTGCGCACGGCACCGGCGAGCGGATCCAGTTTTGTCTCAGCCAAATCGACGACGCGAATCGCCGTCGGGTCGTAGCGCGCCGATGCGCCGGTCGAGCAGACCACCGGGATCGCACGCTGGTGACAGATCGCCAGCAGTTGGCACTTGGCGCTAATGTTATCGATCGCATCGACGACAAAGTCGGGCGGCGGACCTCCGAGGATCGCCTCGGCCGTGGCGGCGCTGAAAAATGCGACTTTGCCCTCGACGCGGACCTGCGGGTTGATGTCCTGGACGCGCTCGGCCAGTACGACCGCTTTGGCTTTGCCCACCGCGCGCTGGGTCGCCTGCACCTGTCGGTTGGCGTTGGTCACGCAAACCTTGTCGAAGTCGACCAGGGTCAGTCGACCCACCCCCGAGCGGGCGAGCGACTCGGCGGCAAATGAACCCACACCGCCCAGTCCAACCACCACGACGTGGCTGGCAAACAACTTGGCCATGCCCTGATCGCCGACCAGGCGGCCGATGCGATCGAAGCGGCGATGTAGCCGGTATTGCTGGGCTTCGGCTGATTCGTCTAGGACGAACGAATGCGCAGCGTCTTGATCGAGTTCGCGGCTGTCGTCTGAGCGATCCATGCGACGGGAGAGTTGCGGAGTTTGGCGAGTTTTTCAATCACAACCGGCAAGTGTCGAGGCTCATAGCGCTGTTGCCCCAGTGACCTAGGCCGCTGAAAAGGCGCGTCCGTCTCGACCAGCAGCCGGTCATCGGGAACAAACCGGGCGACCGCCTGCAATTGAGGGCGGTCGCTACAGATCGCCGCGGAAAAGGAGATCGCGAAGCCGAGGTCGAGGTAGCGGCGAGCGATTTCGGTCGATCCCGCAAACGAATGCACGATGCCGCCGCTGCTCGCCCGCTTACCGAGCAACGCGAGCA
Source organism: Deltaproteobacteria bacterium (assembly GCA_020633415.1). Classification (GTDB taxonomy): domain Bacteria; phylum Myxococcota_A; class Polyangia; genus JACKDQ01. Next base: position 105,341 of record JACKDQ010000008.1, on the reverse strand, counting down.
CCTCACCGTGGGCCCGCACGACGTGCAAGACCACCGGCAACCCACGCGCTGCCGCGATGTCCAGCTGATCGGCGAAGCCTTGGGCCTGTTCGGCGAGACGATCCGCATAGCGCGCCGACTTGTCGAGGCCGATTTCCCCCACGGCGATCGCGCCATCAGCCAGCGCCGCTTCCAGCGCACCCAACTGCTCGCGATCGAGCCCACGCTCCGCAGCCATCCACGGATGCCAGCCCAGCGCGCAATACACCCCGGAATAATCCTCGGACAGCGCTCGCTGGCGCGACCAGCCGCTTTGCTCGACCCCGGCCAGTAGCAGCTTCGTCACGCCCGCCTGGCGCGCGCTATCGATCACTACCTTTGCATCAGCAAAGAGCGCGTCGTCGTGCAGGTGACAATGAGAATCGAACATCGCGCGAGCGAGTCTATCATGCGGACCGTCGACCGGCGGTACGGCCGACAGCGGCGGGACAGCGGCTAGAGCGTCCCGTCGAGCAGCATCGGCAAGCGCGGTGGGGTCTGCGCCTTGAGATTGCGAACGCGCACGAGGCGACCGGCGCGCTTGGCGGCGGTGTTCCAACGCTCGAAGGTTTGCGCGGGAACTTCGGTCTCGAGCAACATGCCGGCAGCGATCAGCAGCTCGGCGACCTCGGCACGGGTCTCGGCGGGCATGCGTTCGATCATCCAAACGGGCACGCGAGAAGGATAGAGGATGTTGTTGCGGCCGTAGAACGCGCCGTATTCGACGATCGGAGCGTTGCCGAGCAACGGAAACTTGGGCGGTCGAACGATCACGGCGGGCGTGCCGAGATGAACGATCGACCAGACGCGGATCTTTCCGAGAGTGACTTGCTGGGCCTGGAAGAAGTTCCGTTCCTTCTGCCGCCAGACGCGCTCCTGCATGCCGTTCCCATTCTGAATGACCGAAACGATCCGCCCGTCGCCCGCCTTGGGCTGAGTTCTGAGCACGGCGGTGGTTAGCTTGCCGTCCCGAAACTCGCGGACGAGCTGGCGTGTTCCGCGGGCCGATGTCAGATCGAGACTCTCCATACGCCCGCCATCGGCGCCGGCGCTGGTGCTCCAAGACAGCGCGGCGCCTGAGGCCAGCGACTTGGAGCGATGTTCGTGGCGCTTGACGGTAACCACGTCGCCAGTCCAGCGCACTTCGAGTTGGTCAAATCCCTGCGCGCCGCGGTCTTTCACATCGCGCGTGACCAGGTACATCCCGGTGCTGCCATCGGCCACGGTCGCACCGCCCAAGGCGCGCCAACTCTTGACCGATTGCGCGGTCTGCAGGATCGCTTGCGCACGGGCACCGCTGTAGGTCCCGGATTGGAGCGTCTTGAAGCGGACGCGCTTAGCGCTCGCTTGCCCAGCGTGAGCCGAACCGACGGCGCCGCTCAGCAAAATCAGTCCCGATAAAAGTAGTGAACGCATCTCGACTCTCCTGACGCGTCGGAACTGTGCAGCGTTCGTGCCAGGGCGCACCGGCAGATAGCACTTACATTTCAGACAAATACGGTCAGGAACCCACTCCGGCTATCGGCGATCAGCGACTGATCTAGCCAGCGCGCCTGAAAATGGCGCCGCGGCCACTGACAAAAAGCGCCCACAGATCGGTCGGGCGCTAGCGGGCAATGCGCGCTGCGCAACAGCCGACTGCCGCGCGCTAAAACAGCCGGCCACCGCGTGCGGTATAGACCACGTTGTGTAGCCAGCGACCGCTGGACATCAGCAGCAGTGCCGCGCCCTCGAGCCGCGAGACGCGCCATCCGCTGCGCATAAAGCCGATCACGGCGATAACCATTACCACCATCATCACCAGTGACTCACGAGCGATCGGGTCGATCACCATCGGTCGAAACATCCCGGCAACGCCGAGCACACCGAGCATGTTGAAGATATCGCTGCCGATCACGTTGCCAGCGGACAGTGCGTAGCGTCCGCGCACTACGGCGGTCAAGCTCGTCGCGAGTTCGGGGGCCGAGGTTCCGGCGGCAACCACGGTCACACCGATCACCCATTCGTCGACGCCAAACGAACGCGCCACCGCACTGGCCGACTCGACGAGCAAACCTGAGCCGATCACGACGAGCGTTAGTCCGCCGATCAGATGCAGCGCGTCGCGCCAACCCTTCGGCGGCTGATCGTCGTCATCTCCGACTAACTCGCTGACCTCATCGCTCGGCGCTGCCCGGCGGACAAACAAAAACGCCAGGTAGAGCGCCAACAGCGAAAACAACACGACACCGTCGAGACGCCCCAAGGTCAGGTCGAAGCCGAGCAGCAAGGTGAGCAGCACGGCGGTGCCGATCAACACTGTGCCGTCACGGCGCACCAGATCGCGACTGGTGGTGATCGGCCGCACCATCGCACAGCCACCGAGGATAAACCCGAGGTTGAAGATATTCGAACCGACGACGTTGCCGACCGAAACGTTGTTTTTGCCGGCATAGGCGGCGATCAAGGTTACCGCGAACTCTGGGGCTGACGTTCCCATTGCGACGATCGTCAAACCGATCACCAACTCAGAAACGCCAAGTCGTTTGGCCACACGAGCGCCGGCCTCGACGATCCAATCGGCACCTTTGGCGATCACCACGATAGTGAGCGCCACGAGAACCGTATTGAGCCAAACGGGGTATTCGGCGATCGCTGCGCGCAGAGCTGTGGGCACGGCCGTCCTTGTCGATCAGTGCGCAGTTGACGCTATCACGACAGCTTGGCTAGGCCAACTAGCCCGGTCGGTTGGCAGCGAAACGCCGACGCTGCCAGGCGGAAAACAGGCCGATCGCGCAGCAAACCCCCGCCAGATCGGCCAGCCAGTCGCTGAGCTCTGGCGAGCGCCCGACCGGCCCCTGGGAGATCTCGTCAAACGCCGCGTAGGCCAGCAAGACTATCAGGATCAACACCAAACGCGGCCAGCGGCGCGGTCGCTCGACGTTGCTCGTGGCGCTGGCCCGTGCGCGGCTTTGCGAGCTTGCCGGCCAGGCCAAACAGACCACCAGCCCCAGCACCAGATAGGCCACGAAGTGCACGACCAGGTCGCTATGGGAAAAATTCGGCAGCACCACGCGCTCAGCTGGCAGGTGGGTTGCGACGAACAACAAGACCCAGTAAGCCACCGTGATTGCGACGACGAGGCGTTTGTGGCCAGGATTCATCGGCTCCAGCGCATCAGCGTTTGAGGCTATACCTCACCACACCACCTGCGTACAATGCCGCCCATGTCGAAACGACGTAAAGAACCGCAAAACCGCTTAACCGGCAAGGCCGCCAAGGCCGATAAGTACGCACTCTATCAAGACGCCGTTCAGTGCCCGGAAGCTGAAATCGAATTTTTCGATCGGGCTTACCGCGAGAACTACGCGAGCGAACCAAAGATCCTCCGCGAGGATTTTTGCGGTGCCGGCGCCGTGTCCTGCCAATGGGTCAAGACAGGCGACACGCGCAAGGCTTACGGCATCGACCTCGATCCCGAACCATTGGCTTGGGGGATGGCGCACAACGTCTCGACGCTCTCAACTGAGCAGCGCGAGCGCCTCAAGTTTATCGAGGGCAACGTGCTGAGCGCCAAGAGCCCCAAGGCCGACGTGCTGGCCGCGCAGAACTTCTCCTTTTTCATCTTCAAGACCCGCGAGGAGGTCGTCGACTACTTCCGCAAGGCCCACGCCAACATCGCGGCCAAGGGCGTGATGGTGATCGATATGTTCGGCGGCTCCGAGTCCTACCTTGAGGATCATCTTGAGCGACGCAAGTACGACGGCTTTAAGTATGTCTGGGAGCAGGCGCGCTTCGACCCGGTCACCCACCACTGTACCTTCTACATTCACTTCACCTTCAAAGACGGCAGCAAACTCGATAAAGCCTTTCGCTACGACTGGCGGCTGTGGAGTATCCCCGAAGTTCGCGAAATGCTCGCCGAGGCCGGCTTCTCGCGTTCGGACGTCTACTGGGAGGGAACCGACGACGATGGCGAGGGCAATGGAGAGTACGAGCTCGTCGAGTCGGCGCCGAGCGATCCTGCCTGGGTCGCCTATATCGTCGGCGTGAAGTAGCGCAGGGCAAGATGGCGTCTGAAAGCGGCAACCTGACCACCCTCACGGCTGACGACAAAACGGTCTATCTGCTGGGCACCGCCCACGTCTCGAAAAAGAGCGTGGAGGAAGTCAAACAGCTGATCGCCGAGATCGAGCCCGACGTCGTCTGTATCGAGCTCTGCAAGGCGCGCTATTCCGCGCTAACCGACGAGAATCGCTGGCGCAGCCTCGACATCTTTAAGGTGATCAAAGAGGGCAAGACGCTGTTTTTGCTGGCCAACCTGGCGATCGGTGCCTATCAGCGTCGACTTGGTGCAGAGCTCGGCGTTACGCCGGGCGCGGAGTTTCTCGCCGCTGCCGAGCATGCTAAAACCGTCGGCGCCAAGGTCGAGCTGGTCGATCGCGAGATCAACATCACGCTCAAGCGCACCTGGCGCGGGTTACCGTTCAGCAAAAAGACCGCGCTGATCGGCGCGATCATGCAGAGTCTGGTCGCACGAGGCGGCGATGGCATCCAAGCGGCCGACATTGAACGGCTCAAAGAATCGCCGCAGCTCTCGGAAATGCTCGATGAGTTGACCAAGGTGCTGCCCGAGGTTGCGACGCCGCTGATCGACGAGCGCAACCGATACATGATGACCAAGATCGAGCGCTGCGAAGGCAAGAAGGTCTTGGCTGTCGTTGGTGCCGGCCACGTACCGGGCATGAAAGCGCTGTTCGGGCAACCGAGCGACCTCGAGCCGCTCGAGCGTATTCCGCCGCCGTCAAGGATCGCCAGCGTGCTCAAGTGGGTCATCCCGGCATTGATCCTCTGCGCGTTTGCCTGGGGCTTTTACAAGAACCAAGGGCGCACCTTGGCGGAAATGCTCTACGCCTGGGTGCTGCCCAACTCGGTTGTCGCAGCGCTGCTGACGATCGTCGCTGGTGGCAAACCGCTTTCGGTGCTCACAGCGTTTGTCGCGTCACCGATCACATCGCTCAACCCGCTGCTCGGTGCCGGCATGATCGTCGGCCTGGTCGAGGCTTGGCGACGCCGCCCAACCGTCCAGGACGCCGAAAACATCAACCACGACGTGCAGAGTCTGCGCGGTGTCTACAAAAACCCCTTCACACGAGTGCTGCTGGTGGCCGTGATGAGCTCACTGGGCTCAGCCATCGGCGCCTGGATCGGTGCAGCATGGGTCGTATCGCTGATCTAAACGCCCGCTCGCGACGGCGCGGACTGTTCGCGCTGCTGTTCGTCGGTTTTGCCGGCTGCGGCGCGGGCGACACCTCATATCTCGACTTCGATCCGGCGAGCGTGCCCGCCCAACCGACCTGGGCCAACGACGTGCTTCCGCGGCTCGACTATTACTGTGGAGCATGTCATTCGCCCGACGCCCAAGTCGGACTCCAAGAAGGTCTTGACCTGACCAACTATGAAGTCGCCAAGTTTGCGCTGTTGGACATCGAGCGCACCGCGATGATCGAGCGCAGCATGCCCCCCGGCACCGCCCAGAAGATGAGCGCCTATGACTTCGCGGTGATCAAGCGTTGGGACAAGAACGGGCACCCCAAATGAGCGCCATGCACAGACCACCTGCTCGTCGAGGCTTCTCTCGCGCATTTGGCGCGATCGTGTTGACCGGGCTGACCGCGCTGATCACCCTGGCCAGTTTCGACCCCCGTGGCGGCACCGAAATCGCCGCGGTCAGCGCGCTGCCTCACTACGCGGCACGCGCTGCGCGAACCTGCGACAACTGCCACGCCGATCCGACGGGCTGGCACAACCCCGAGCTCTCGCTGCGCAAGTGCAACCTCTCGTGCAGCACCTGTCACGTCAACCCGACGGGTGGCGGCATGCGCACCGTCGCCGGGCGCTACTATGGGCAAGCCACTTTGCCGCTGTGGTTTCCTTCGCACCGACCGGCCAAAGATGCCAACCGGCAGTTTTCCGCACTGCGTATCGCAAAAACGCGGCGCAACCGTCTGCCGGATCCGGCCTTCGGCAAACCGCTCGGCGGCAGCGCGCCATTGGCCTACGAAGAAGAGCGCTATAACGGCCTGCGCGCCGACCCACTGTTTCAGCTGGGCCTCGACACGCGCTACGCATTTTGGTTTGCTGGAGCGACGCTATTCTTCCCGATGCAGTTCGACATCCACGCCGCCCTGCACCCCTACAAGCATCTGACGATCTACTCGACCTCGGGTTTCCTCGCCAAGAGCAAGGGCTACGCGGCGACGTTCGGACGACCCACACCGTTCATGGTCAAAGACTTGTTTGTCATGCTGCACCAGCTGCCGTACATGAGCTACGTACGCGTCGGCAACTTCCTGCCGCCGTTCGGTACCTATCTCGACGACCACACCGTGGCCACGCGACGTGACTTCGGTCTCCATAGCGGTCTTTTGCAGAGCCGGGTCAGCGGCATCGAGCTCGGGCTGGCCCCCAACTATCCGTATCTCAACGTTGCGGTCTTCCGACCCAACCGACAAGACGCCTTCCGCGGTGATGACCCCGACAACGACGGCAACCCGCCGTTTTTTGGCGTCGACGGTTGGGGCGGTGCGATCGCCGCGGGTTGGCGCGACCTCGGTTGGCAACTGGGCGTCAGCGCGATGCTCCGCCGTCGCGGTCTCGAAGACGGCGGCGATAGCGAAGCCGTGGCACTGAGCTGGGGATTCAACCCGTGGTACTACAGCGACTGGCTGCCATTGGTATACCTTGGGGAGCTCGCCTATGGTCGAAAGCAGCGCCCGGTGGTCACCAGCAAGCAGAGCTATGGTCACATGGCGAGCTTTCACCAGCTGCGTGCGCTGGTGCACAATGGCGTCGACCTGCTCGTGCGCTACGAATTTGCCGACCCGGATTTTGAAATTCGCGACGATCACTACCATCGCTTGGCGTTAGGCGGTGACCTGATCCTCTTGCCGGGCTTTTCGATCCACGGCGAGTTTCGCATGCAATTCAACGCGGGCGCCGATGCTGTCACGACGCACGACGCCGTGCTCTATTTCCGCGGCTGGTACTAGCGCGTCACGGCGCGCATCAGCCCATAACCAAGCCCAGCGGCGCTGACCGCGGCGACGGCGCTGCCGGCAGCGTAGGCGATCGCGCCGAACCAAGCGCTACGCTGAATCATCTGCAGGGTCTCGAAGGCGAAACTCGAATAGGTCGTGAAGCCGCCCAGCAGCCCGGTGCCGATCGTCAGACGCATCGATGGCGAGAGCAGCCCTGGCTTGCTGCCGGCAAACATCACCGCCCCCAAAAAGAACGCCCCGACGATGTTGACGGCCAGGGTGCCATAGGGGAAATGCCCCCCCCACCAGCGCACGGTCAGCACGCCGATCAGGTAACGCAGTGCACTGCCCAGCGCACCGCCGGCGGCAATCCAAAGCACCTGTTGCATCGGAAAAAGGGCCCCTCTGATCGCTACCGAACGCAGCAAAAAACCGTGTGGTCAACGCCCAGTTAAACAGCGCCAGCGCCAAGCCGCAACAAAACGCCACGTGGCGTCGCTCTTCGGTTGAAACTCGAACTCGTCCTTGTTACACCCTGCCACTCGCGATGGATAGGCCCGATCGATGGCGCCTAGGGGGATCACAAGGATGCGGCATTTATTAGGATATCTCTTAGTCTCTGCGTTTATCGCCCTGTGCGGTTGTAGCAGCAGCGACAACAACAATACCCCGGACATCGGCGTCACCGTCGATAGCGCGGTCACCGACTTGGCCGCCGTCGATACGCTGTCGCCAGATATCACGCCCGACCTACCGCCGGCCAATACCGACTGGATCTCAATGTCCAACCCAGCAGGCGGACAGCTACTGTCGATCCACGGTACCAGCGCCACCAATATCTACGCGGTCGGCGCCCAAGGTACGGTGATCCACTTCGATGGGTCGGTTTGGCGGACGGTGTCGTTTAACGTGCCAACCAAAACACAGCTGCATGGTGTCTTTGCGCTCGACGAAAAGGCCGTTTACGCGGTCGGTGACGGGTTGATTCTCAAATACGATGGAACCAACTGGACCGAAGACCACAAGAGCTCCTATTCGTCGGCGTTTCGCGCGGCGTGGGGCCACCCCCAAGGTAGCATGTACACGGTGGGTGAGCAGGGCACGATCAAGAGTCGCTCATCGTCGTCGAGCTACTGGAGCACCCACTACATCAGCAGCTCGACCAACCTCCACGCGGTGTGGGGCTCGGCGCCCGATGACGTCTACGCGGTGGGCGACGGTGGCAAGTTACTGCACAACACCGGCGGCACCAGCTGGAGCGAGATCGACCTCGGCGTGGAAACTCACCTGCGAGCGATCTGGGGGCGTGCCAAAGACGATATCTACATCGCGGGCTACGACGGCCTGGTGATCCACTTCGACGGCACCAACTGGACGAAGATCGCCACGCCCACCTCAAGCTACTTCTATGGCCTCTGGGGCGACGCGAAGAACATCTACGTCGTAGGGCACGCGCTGTTCGCCGCCGGCGAGTCGGTCTTCCGCTACGATGGCAGTGGCTGGACCAAGATGACCGCGCCGACAACAGCGCCGCTGAACGCGATCTGGGGCACCGACGAAAAAGAGATCTTCATCGTCGGCAACGTCGACATCTTGCGGCGCAAAAAGTAGCGCGCTAATCGCCGGCCAGTTCGCGGAAGCGCTGGCCGGCGATCTCCTTGGCAACGAGCGCCGTTCTTCGCAGATTGAACACCCGGCTTTGGCCGGCATCGCGCGCAAAACTTTCGATCGTCACCCGACGCAGTGAAAGTCCCTGGGCGGCGAGCCGCGCCAGCAGCACAAAGCTAAACACGAAGGTTCGACAGTTGATCCGTTCGACCGCGCACGGCGCCAGCCAGCGCCGGTGGAAGATATACGTGCCAGCGAAGTCGACTGTCAGTCCGCCAACCCGAGCAAGCAACCAGCGAAAGCTGCGCGAGACGATCGCCCGCGTTGCGCCGGCGTGCGGACGCCGATAGTCGCTGACGACCAAATGCTCGGGGGCCAAATGCGCCAACATCGGCGCCAATGCGCTCGGCCGAACTTGGCGGTCACCTGGTAAATGAACGATGTAGTCGCCGCGCGCCGCGAGATAGCCGTCTTTCATCGAAGCGCCCATGCCGAGGTTGGTCGAATGGGTCACCAGGGTCACGTCCCCGCGATCGACCTCAGCGATGCGAGCGCGGGTCTGATCTTGACTGCCATCATCGACGACGACGATTTCGGTGTCGCTGAAGAACAGCGCACCAAAGCGCCGGGCTTCGACGATCGCTGCTGCGATACTTTCGGCCTCGTTGTAGGCCAAGAGCACGATCGACACGCTGGCCTGCACCGGTCGCGCGCGCAGCATGTCGCACAGTGCTTGCGGCGACGGCAAGACGAAGTCAGCGCCGGCGGCCTCCAATTCAGCTGGTGCGTGCCGACCCGCAACCGCCAGACGCAACAGCGCGCGCTGATCGCCAGCGACATGCACCCGCCGCAGCGTTTGTGGATCATCGGCCAGCAAGTAGCACGGCCCTTGATCCGCCGGCAAATCGAGCGATTGGTCGAGCTCAGCGATCTCAGCGTTCAAATCGAGCTCGGCGATCCACGGCAGCAAGCGGGCGATGGTGATCAGATGAGGCTGGGTCACGCCTCATATTACCGGCACCACCGACAGAGGGATCACAGAATTCTGAAGGCAGCCGTCGCTCAACCTGTTGAAAGCACAGATGAGGCTGCTGGCACGTCGCTTGCTGATAAGGATACCCGAGGAAACAACAGATGCGCCACGCCACACACAGCACGGCCCAACCGAGCACAGCGAGCGCCGAGCGCGCGCGCCTGGTGCCGGAACCTCGGCCACCGACCGTTGACCCGGCACGTTGACCCGGCACGTTGACCCGGCACGTTGACCCGAACGGCTAAATCGCCGATTCGTCGATTGACAGCGGCATTTTCGGCTGCATAGTGTCCCTTCGAGCAGGAGGAACGCCGTGGCCGATCCGGTAATCGCCGACAAGAAACCGTCCGTGTTCACCATCGAACCTGGCACCTACTACTGGTGTCGATGCGGGCGCTCACAAGAGCAGCCCTACTGTGACGGCAGCCATGCGGGGACCGAATTCACTCCGTTGGAGTTTGTGATCGAAGAGCAGCGCAAGGTCGCACTCTGCAAGTGCAAGCACACCGCCAACGGACCGTTCTGCGACGGTGCACATGCGAAACTCTAGGTTGGTCGTTCGCTCCACGCGATGCGAAGTCTCGCCAAGCGGCCTGTCGACGCTGTTATTCAGCGCGCTAGCTGCCCTACTCGTCACTGCCTGTAGCGAATCCGCGACGCCCAAGAAGCTAACGATCGCGATCGAGGGCATGCACTGTGCTGGCTGCGTCACGGCGATCGAAGGCGCGATCAAACCGATGCCAGGGGTCCGCTCGGTGAAGGTCAGTCTGCAACAGGGCCAGGCGACGGTAGTAACCCAGCCGAAAACGGGGCCATCAGCAAAAACGCTGATCGCCACGATCAACAAGCTCGGCTATCACGCCAAACTGCTCGCTGGCGGCTGCTCCGATCAACCAGCATCGGAATCGGGTGCTGGAGAAGCGGGCAAACAACCGCCTCCGACGCGTTGTAGCGCGCAGTAGCCGCACGCCGGAGTACCTACGGTTAGAGCCGTCGCAGGTTCCGCCTGCTCGACCCTGGCGATGCGTTCGTCGGACTAGTGCGTCGTTACTAAGCGATCGATAGCATGGACGGGCGCGCCCTCTCCCTTCATCAGGTGCGCGATCGCCTGGTAGACCAATTGGTGACTTTGAACCATCGACTTGCCAGCGAACGCATCGCTGGTCACGGCGATGGTGTAGTGGCCTTGGCCGCCGTTGACCTCAGCTTGAGCCCCGGGAAGCTTGTCGTTGATCGCCGCGACAATAGCGTCGATCACCTGCTGACTCATCGTATTCACTCCTCGTTTGCGTGGTCGAATCCCCACGTGTTGCGTGGGCGCTCTCCATTCGATAGCCCGCCTCGTCAAACACGACAAGACTGACGTGCAGCCGATCTGAATAGCTGTTACATTTAGCATGTTTTGCTGAAAGTGGGAGGAACTTCCCAAGCTGATGACGCGTAGCGATCCAAACGACTCTGCCTCAGGTGAGTCGCGCGACCCATCTGCGGCGGCCGCGCAGGACACCGGCAAACCGGCGCAAATCCCATCGCCGGACGGAGAACCCGCGTCCCCAGTCGGGCCAGCGGCAGAGGTCGAGGCCGAGCGTCAGGCCAAGCGCGCAGCAAAGGCCGTTAGCGACAGACAGCCCGACGAGCCTCCGCTCGTTCCGGGGACCCGCGTCGAGCACTTCGAAGTGATTCGCCAAATCGGTGGCGGCGGAATGGCCGTAGTCTACTTGGCCCTCGACACCAAGCTTGGTCGCAAGGTCGCGCTCAAGATGGTGCGTCCGGCGCGAGCGCGTTCACCGCGCACGACGCGCCGCTTTTTGCAGGAGGCGCGCGCGACGGCCCGCTTTTCTCATCCGCACATCGTAGCGATCCACGCAGTTGGCGAATACAAGGGCCTACCCTACGTCGCGCTGGAGTATGTCGAAGGCCAAACGCTGCGCAAACGGATCGGCGAGGGCACACTGGGTATCATGCAGACGATGCGCATCGGGCTAGCGATCGCCGAAGCGTTGCATCAGGCCCACGAGGAGGGCATTGTCCACGCCGACCTCAAACCGGAAAACGTGCTGATCGCTCGCGATGGTCGTCCGCGAATTCTCGATTTTGGTCTGGCCCGCGTGATCGAAACCGATCATACCAGCGACGGCATCGACCTGATGCTCGCCGATTCCCAGGCAACGACAGCCACGACCACGACACCGCCCACGGCGTCATCAAAAAAGCGTATCAAAGTCGCCGGGACACCGGCCTATATGGCCCCTGAGCAATGGCGCAACGAAAACGTCACCGGCGCGGCAGACATCTGGTCGCTGGGGTTGATCCTCGGCGAGTGCGCCGCCCACTGGCGCCCGTATTCGATCCAAGACAAGAAGAAGCTTTTCTTGAACGTGATCGAAGACAAGCCGGTGCCGCTTGAGCGCCTGCAAGAAGCGCTACCGCAGCCGCTGGTCACACTGATCGAACAGTGCCTGGCCAAGCACGCCGACCAACGACCGAACGCCGAGCACGTGGCGATCGCCTTGCGCCAGCTGCTCGGCGGCGGAGACCGGGTGCGCTCGACCGCGGAGTTGCCGTTCATCGGGCTAAGCGCGTTTACCCACGATCAAACCCACCTGTTCTTCGGACGTGACCAAGAAATCGGTGCTGCAGTCGAGCGCCTGCGCGACCAACCCGTGTTGCCGATCGTCGGACCCACCGGCGCCGGCAAGACTTCGCTGGTGCACGCCGGAATCATCCCGCGGCTCGAGGAGCAAGGCCGCTACGTGATCATCGCTACTCGTCCGGGGAACGAACCGTTCAAGAACCTCGCGGCGGCTTTGGCCGCGCCGCTTTGCGAGCTACCGACGATGGACGTCGACAGCAGCCCGGCCACGGCAGCCAATCTGGGCGACCCGCAGCAACTCGCAGAGCACATGATCGAGCGCCCGCAACGCCTCGCGCTTTTGCTGCGCCGCATCGCCCACCAGCAGCAGACACAAGTTCTGCTTGTTGTCGATCAGCTCGAAGAGATCGCCACACTCGTCGACAACCCGCTGATCCGCCAACGCTATGTCAGCGCGGTCTGCACGGCGGCCGACGACCGCGACGATCCTGTGCGCGTGTTGTTGACGCTGCGTGATGATTTCCTCGGACGACTAGCCGATACCTCAGAAGCGCGTCGCGTGCTCTCCCGACTGATGGTCGTGCGCAGTCCTGGTGTCGAAGCGATGGAGCAGATCCTCACCGAGCCGGTCCGCGCGCTGGGCTATCGCTACGACGATCCGAGTCTGGTCAATCGAATCATTGATGAGATCCGCGGTGAGCCGGCCTGTTTGCCGCTGCTGCAGGTCGCCGGGCAGATGCTCTGGGAGCGACGTGATCGCGACAGTCGCGTGCTGCCACGTGCAGCGTTCGATGAGCTGGGCGGCGTAGGTGGAGCGCTCGCCACTCACGCCGACGGCGTCTTGGCAGAGCTATCGCCAGATCGGCTGCGAGTGGCTCGCGAGATCCTGCTGCGCTTGGTCACGGCCGAGGGTACGCGACGGATCCTTTCGGCGCATCAGGTGCTCGATGGACTCCCCGAGCAAGCACCAAGCCTGCTGCGCATGTTGATCGAGGGACGCCTGGTCAGCTCGCGCACCACGCTCGGCGACGATTGGGCGAGCTCCGATGGCGAGTTGGAGCTAGTCCACGAATCGCTGATCGACAACTGGCGAACCCTTGCCCGCTGGGTCGAGTCGAGTCGCGAAGAGCTGCGCGTGATCGAGGAGATCGGTCAGGCTGCCGAGCTGTGGCGGCGGCGCGGCGAAAAGCCCGACGAACTCTGGCGTGGCGACGCCCTCAAGGAAGCGCAACGCGTTGTCGAGCGGGGCACAACCCAGCTACCCGAGGGGGTGCAGCGCTTTCTGGGCCGCTCAACGCAGCAGGAGCGCAGTCGTAAGCGTCGTCGACGCGGACTGATCTTCGCTGGAATCGCCTCGCTGTTGTTGATCACCGCCGCGGCGGTGGTCGCCGCCTTGACCGTCGCCGAACAAGAACGGCTCGCGCAGCAGCAAAAGGAGCGAGCGCGCGCCCGCTGGGCTGACGCTCAGCGCGAGGCAGCACGCGCAGCCATGCTGCGCCACGACCTACTCGAAGCGCGGGCCCGCCTGCGGGGTGCACTTGAAATCCGTGACACGCCGATGGGCCGTGCGCTGTGGGCGAGGCTCGCTCGGCACCCGATGCTCTGGCGCCGTCAAGTGGGTGGCATCGTCTATGACGTCGTAATTAGCCCCGATGGCCGAACGATCGCCGCCGCCGGACAGAACCGTGTGATCTATTTGATCGACGCCGATACCCGGCGCACGTCGATCCTGCGCGGGCACAGCGACCAAGTCTTCGGTGTCGACTTCGCCTCGCGAGGGCGAAGACTGATCTCCGGCAGTCTCTCTGGCGAGGTGCGGATCTGGCAACTGCCCTCGGGCAAGAGCCGCGTGCTCAGCAAGCTGCCCCATTCGATCCGCGCACTCCAAGTTAGCCCAGACGATGCGGTCGTCGCCGTAACCACCTCCAACGGCGCGCTGCTGACGATCCGCCTCGCTGATGGCCAGCAGCGGATCGTGCGGCGCGGCGGTTCGCCGCTCAACAGCCTAGCGTTTTCCATCGATGGGCAAGCGATCGCAGCGGCCGGCGCCGAGGGAACGATCCGCATCTGGCCGCGCACCGCACTGACCACGTCGAATACCGACAAGCCACCGGTGCCACTGGCCGAAGACTTGCCGGATGTCCAGGCTCTGGCGTTCAATCGCACCGGAACTGTGCTCGCTGCGGGGCTCGGCAACGGCCAAGTTCGCATCTGGCGACTAGGCGAACGCTCCAGCGCAGATGCGGGCAAACCACTGCGTTACACGATTCTCGACGGTCACCACGACAGCGTGCGCGGTCTCTGCTTCACGCGCAACGATCGGTACTTGGTCTCGGGTAGCGTCGATCGCCGAATCCGCGTCTGGGACCTGGTCAGCGGTGAGACGCACGCCGTGCTCGAAGGCCACAGCGCAGCCGTCTACGCGCTAGCTTGTTCGAAGACAACCGACGCGCTGGTCTCGGCCAGCTCCGACCATAGCGTACGCCTGTGGGATCTCGCTGTCGGCCACACCAAACGCGGCCCGGGCCCTCACAGTGGCGCGATCAACGCGATCGCTCTCTCAGCCGACCGCAAGCTCGCTGCCACCGCTGGTGCCGACCGCACGGCTCGCCTGTGGGATCTCAACAGCGGCCAGGTGCTGCAGGTCTACGCCGGACACTCGAACGTGATCAACGACGTGGCCTTTAGCCCTGACGGCACGCTGTTAGCAACCGCGGGCTGGGATCGGACGATTCGACTTTGGGACCGTCGCCGTGGAACTCAGGTGATGGTCATCGGCGGACACCAAGCGCCCGTCACTTCGGTAACCTTTATCGACGAAGGCCGAGCGTTGGTCTCTGGGTCACGCGACCGCACGATCCGCATCTGGGAGATACGCACCGGCAAGGAGCGGGCTCGCCTACTCGGGCACACAGATGCCGTCGCCGGTCTTGCCGTCAGCGGTGACGGCCGAACACTGGCTTCGGCTAGCTACGATCGTTCGATCCGAATTTGGGATCTCCGCCAGGGCGTGCTCAAGCGCACGCTGATCGGTCACACCGACCGGGCTTTTTCCGTGATGTTTCACCCCATTGATCGCAACAGTTTGGCGTCGGCCAGCTTCGATCACACCGTAAGAATCTGGGATCTGCGCTCGGGCAGTCAGCGCATCGTCGGCCGCCACCAGGGCCGCGCCTATCAAGTTTCGTTTTCCAGTGATGGCCGCCGGCTGTTCAGCGCCGGCGCCGATCAAAAAGTGCGCGTCTGGGCGCTATCGACATCGCAGAGCAACTCAACGGCGCCAAGCCCGCTGCTGGAGATCGGCCATCGTGACGAGGTCAACGACATCGCCGTGGTCGACGGCGATCACCTGTTGAGTGCTGGCGATGACGGCACGTTGCGGCTCTGGCGCAACGGCAAGCCGGTCTGGCGCGGTATCGCTTTGCTTGGACCCAAGCCCCATTTTCGCACCCACAAGGGGTGGCTGACCGCAGCCGGGATAGCGCCACCTCCAGCGACAAACCGCCGCTGGCTTCAGCGAATCGAGCGGGAGACGGACTTCACCAGCGGCAGCGCGGACGGGCGTTGGCTCTGCCTGTTGACGCACTCGGGCATTGTCGAGCTCTGGGATCGGCAGCAAGACCGCCGCCTGCAGCAGAGCAAGATCCGCGCAGAGCGCATTGTCGCGCGAAACGGCGCCTGCCTGGCACTGAGCACGAGCGGCCAAGCGATGCTGATCTTGCCGGCCGAGACACGACAACTCGCCCGACAGGCCACAGCGATCGGCGGCGAGGGCAAGGAGATCCTCGTAGCGACCCATGAGAAGATTTTTGTCTATGATGCCCAGGGAACCCCGCTCCGACGAATTGATGGCCGCGAAGGTGCGGTCTCAATTGCACGTATCGATGGACAGATTGCCCTCGGCTTCGTCGACGGCAACATCGAATTGCTTCCCGCACAGCAAGCCGCCGGCCGAACCTTCGACAACGTCCCGTCGAGCGCGGTTGTGCTGCTGCTGCCGGGCCCTGCCCATACGTTGATCGCCGGCCACGCCAATGGCGTCGTCGGCATGTGGAGCATCGAAACGGGCGTGCAGCTTGAGTATGCCCATCTCCATGGCGCCGCGGCGCACCAGCTGGCCACCACCGAGTTTCTCCTAATCGGTAGTGAGATGGGCGACTGGGTGCGCTGGGATCTCTCTCCGCTACATGCCAAATGGTGCGACTTGCTCAAAGACATTTGGCGCCACGTCACGGTGGCCTGGGAGGCTGGTCGCCCGGTGAAACGGCCACCACCTCGCGGCCACCCCTGCAACGCGTTGGGGCAAAGCACCCAGTAGATCGCCCGGCCGTCGGCGCGGATTTGCCCTTCGGACTGCATCGCTGTGGTGTTACGATAACTACCCCTACTGCTTCAGCAAAAGAGACGAGGAATCCTCATGCGCAAGGTCACCGTTGATGGAAACGAAGCGGCCGCCCGGGTCGCCTTCCTAACCAACGAAGTGATTTCGATCTACCCGATTACCCCGGCCTCGCCGATGGGTGAGCTCGCCGACGCCTGGGCCGCCCAGCGTCAGACCAACATCTTCGGCGCGGTACCGCAGGTCGCAGAAATGCAGAGCGAAGGCGGTGCCGCGGGCGCGGTTCACGGCGCGCTCCAGGCTGGTGCGTTGACAACAACGTTCACGGCATCTCAGGGGCTGCTGTTGATGATGCCGAACATGTTCAAAATCGCGGGCGAGCTGACCTCGACGGTGTTTCACATCGCCGCGCGTACCGTGGCGACCCACGCACTGTCGATCTTTGGCGACCACAGCGACGTGATGGCCGTGCGCTCAACGGGCTGGGGCATGCTCGCCGCGTCCTCCGTTCAGGAAGCCCAGGACATGGCGATGATCGCCCAAATGGCCACGCTCAAAGCACGTGTGCCGTTTCTAAATTTCTTCGATGGTTTCCGAACGTCCCATGAAGTCAACAAGATCGCGTTGCTCGAGAAAGAAGACGTCCAAGCGCTGATCGACGACGATCTGGTGATCGCACACCGTGATCGCGCGCTCAACCCCGACCGCCCAGTGCTCCGTGGTACGGCGCAAAACCCCGATGTGTTCTTCCAGGCGCGCGAAGCGTGCAATCCGTTCTACCAGGCTACGCCGGCGATCGTTAGTGCCGCGATGAATCGGCTCGCCGATCGGACGGGACGCCAGTATCGGCTGTTCGACTACTTTGGCGCGGCAGACGCCGAGCGCGTGATTATCCTAATGGGCTCGGGTGTTGGTGCGGCAAAGGAAGCGATCGCCAAGTTGAACGACCAAGGCCAGCGCGTCGGCATGGTCGCCATACGGCTATTCCGACCGTTTTGCACGAAATCTCTGATCAAGGCGCTGCCGGCTAGCACGCGCATCATCGCCGCTCTTGACCGCACCAAGGAGCCGGGCGCAACGGGCGAGCCACTCTATCAAGACGTGCTAACGGCGGTTTGCGAAGCGTGGTCGGAAACCCACAAGGCCGCGCAGCCGCGGGTCGTCGGCGGGCGATACGGCCTTTCGTCGAAAGAATTCACCCCAGCGATGATCGCCGGCCTATTTGACGAGCTAAAGAAGGACGCCCCGAAGAATCACTTCACGATCGGCATCAACGACGACGTTTCCCAAACCAGTCTGCCTTGGGACGATGCGTTTTCCACGGAGCGCGAAGCTGACACCCGCGCGCTCTTTTACGGACTGGGCAGCGATGGCACCGTCGGTGCGACGAAGAACACCGTCAAGATCATCGGAGAAAACACCGACCTTCATGCTCAAGGGTATTTCGTCTACGACTCGCGCAAATCCGGTGCGGTAACGGTGTCACACCTGCGAATCAGTCGCGAGCCGATCGAGAGCAGCTACCTGATCGATCGCGCGAACTTCGTCGGCTGCCATCAATTCAACTTTCTCGAGAAGATGGATGTCCTGTCATTTGCCGAAGAGGGTGCGACGTTCTTGCTCAACAGCCCCTATGACGCGGCGACGGTTTGGGATGAGCTACCTAGGGACGTGCAGCAGGTGGTCATTTCCAAGCGCCTGAGGTTTTACGTCGTAGACGCGTTGACCGTCGCCCGTGAAGCCAAGCTCGGCGGTCGCATCAACACGGTGATGCAGACCTGCTTTTTCGCGCTCTCAAAAATGCTGCCCCAGGCCGAGGCGATCGATCAGATCAAGCAAGCGATCAAAAAGACCTATGCCAAAGCTGGCGAGACAGTGCTTCGCCGCAACTACGATGCGGTCGATGGCGCACTGGCGGCGCTGTGCGAAGTCAGCGTTCCTAAAGAAGCAACCAGCCAGCACGCGCGATCGTCAGCGTTGAGCGACAACTCCCCCGACTTCGTCCAGCGCGTCACGGCGATGATCCTCGCTGGACACGGCGACAAGCTGCCGGTCAGCGCGTTGCCCGTCGACGGAACGTTTCCCACCGCCACGGCAAAGTGGGAAAAGCGCAGCATCGCACAAGAGATTCCGATCTGGGATGCGGGAATCTGCACATCCTGTGGCCTCTGCTCGGTCGCCTGTCCGCACGCAGCGATTCGGATGAAGGCCTACCCTGAGAGAATCTTGTCATCGGCGCCCGAGGGTTTCCGCACGCGCGTTTATCGCGGCAAGGAGATCGAGGGGCAGATGTCGATGACGATCCAAGTCGCTCCCGACGACTGCACGGGTTGCGGCGTCTGCGTCGATCTTTGTCCGGCTCGCAGCAAAGAGGTCGTCAAGCACAAGGCGATCAACATGCAAGCCAAGAGCGAGCATCTCGAGCGGGAACGCAGCAACTTTGATTTCTTCCTCAGCATTCCGAGCGCACCACGCGACAAGGTCAAGCGCGACACGGTCAAAGGTTCCCAGTTATTTGAGCCTTTGTTTGAGTACTCGGGGGCTTGTGCCGGCTGTGGAGAAACCCCCTATCTCAAGCTGCTTACGCAGTTGTTCGGCGATCGGATGGTCGTCGCGAACGCCACCGGCTGCTCGTCGATCTATGGCGGCAACCTGCCGACAACGCCGTGGACGCAAAACGCGGAGGGCCGCGGTCCGACTTGGTCAAATTCGCTGTTCGAGGATAACGCCGAGTTCGGTTTTGGCATGCGCCTGGCAGTTGACCAGCAGCAGGCGCTGGCGCAGCACATCATGCAAGAGACGCTCGCCGATGATCCGCTGGTGGCCGAGATCATCTCCGCACCTCAAGAGACAGAGGCTGACATCATCGCGCAACGGCAGCGCGTTGAGAAGCTCAAGAGCCAGCTCAAGGGCGATCAACACGCACACCTGATGGCGGTCGCCGATGCCCTCGTAGACCGCTCGGTCTGGATCGTCGGCGGCGACGGCTGGGCCTATGACATCGGCTTCTCGGGTCTGGACCACGTACTCGCGTCGGGGAGAAACATCAACGTGATCGTTCTCGATACCGAAGTCTACTCCAACACCGGCGGCCAAGCTTCGAAGGCCACGCCACGCGGCGCCGTCGCCAAGTTCGCCGCGAGCGGCAAGAGCACGCCGAAAAAGGACCTCGGGATGATCGCGATGGCCTACGGCAACGTCTACGTCGCGCAGATCGCCCTCGGGGCCAGCCCGCGCCAGACGATTCGCGCGATGCTCGAGGCTGCGGCGTACCCGGGGCCATCGCTGCTGATCGCCTACTCGACCTGCATCGCTCACGGCATCGACATGAGTACATCCCAATCGCATATGCAGCTCGCCGTAAAGAGCGGCTACTGGCCGATCTATCGCTACGTGCCACAGACCGCCGGAATGGGGCAGCCGTTTCAACTCGACTGTCGCAAGCCGACCGTATCGTTCAAAGAGTTCGCGCTGCAAGAAGCGCGCTTTTCGATGCTGGCACGCAGTAACCCCAAGGAAGCCGAGCGGCTATTCGCGCTGGCCCAACAAGACATCAACGAGCGCTGGCAGTTCTACTCACAGCTGGCCAACGTCGAACGCGCCGTCGTACATGATTAGGAGCTGAGCATGAGCGTCGATCTTTCCACAGAATACTTGGGTCTCAAGCTACGAAGCCCGCTCGTCGCCGCTGCTTCGCCACTGACCGGCGACCTCGACGGATTGCGCCAAATCGAAGAAGCTGGCTTTGGTGCCGCCGTAATGCCTTCGCTGTTCGAAGAGCAGATCGAAGCTGAAGAGATGCTCGTTGCCAAGCTGCAGGACCACGGCGCAGAGAGCTTCGTTGAGGCCAGCGGATTCTTTCCGCCTCTCGAGGACTACAACATCGGCCCGCAGAAGTATCTCGAACTGATCGAGCAGGCGAAAAAGACGCTCAAGATCCCGATCATTCCCAGCCTCAACGGCGTATCAACCGGCGGCTGGCTCTGGTACGCCAAGCGCTTTCAAGATGCGGGCGCGGACGCCATCGAGCTCAACGTCTATTATCTGGCCACGGACCCAGGTACGTCGTGCGATACGGTAGAACAGCGTTACATCGACCTGGTCTCATCGATACGATCGGTAACATCGATCCCGCTGGCAGTGAAGATCGGCCCACAGTTTAGCTCGCTACCAAACTTCGCCAAGCGACTGCGGGAAGCCGGTGCCGACGGGCTGGTGCTATTCAATCGCTTCATGCAGCCGGACATCGACCTCGAGACTCTCGAGGTTCGGCCAGGCCTGCAACTCAGCACGTCGTCCGAACTGTTGCTGCCGCTCCGCTGGATCGCGATCCTCAGTGGTCGGGTCGATCTCTCGCTGGCGGCAACGACCGGCGTCCATCAGCGCGATGACGTGCTCAAGCTGTTGCTGGCTGGAGCCAACGTGGCAACGATGGCCTCTGCATTGCTACGGAACGGCATCGATCACGGCGCTCGCGTGCTAACCGCCGTGCGTACCTGGCTCGAAGAAAATGAGTATGAGTCGGTCAGGCAGATGCAGGGCAGCCTGAGTCAGCGCCACAGCGCTGATCCCGACAGTTTCGAACGCGCCAATTACATGCGCGCGATCACCGACTTTACGGCTCCCTAAGCGCGCGATCCGTTCGCAGCACTCTCTTTGGCCAGATCTTCAACGATCGTAAGGATCGCACGGTCGGTCAACACTTCGCTGCTCGACTTGGCAGCGCGACGAACCGCTGCGACGACTTCGTCCGTCGCCGGTGCACGATGGCGGCGCAACCAATGTCGAATATTGGCATCGCCGGACATCGGACCGATTTCAATCGACTGCTGTTTGCCAACCCAACTGGCAGGCACGCTGCTATAGACGCGGTCAGCAAGCCACTGGTCATCCGCGCGCTCGGCCTTAAGGATCGCCGCGGCATGCACGCCTGTCGCCGTACGGAAGGCGTCGCGCCCAAACACCGGGTAACTCACCGGGATCGGAATGCGGCAAGCCTCGCTGGCCAACTCCACCAGTCGCGAAAGAGCTTCGAGCGGCCTGCGACCTTGCCCTTCGAGACGCAAGTTGATCAGCAACAAATCGAGCGGCGTATTACCTACGCGTTCGCCGATACCAAGCACGCAACCGTGAACGCGATCGACGCCAGCCTCAGCGGCGGTTAGCGCGTTGATCAGGCTATAGCCGCGGTCATTATGGCCGTGCCAATCGAGACAGACACCCTCAGAATGCTCGGCAGCGACTCGGCGAGCATACGCCACCAAACGCTCCACGCCGCGCGGCGTGGCGTGACCACAAGTATCGCAAAGGCAAAGGCCCTTCACCCCCTCGGCGATCACCGCCTCCCATAGGCGACGAAGGGTATCCGGATGGGAACGAGTCGTGTCTTCGGTAACAAAAGTGCAGAGCAAGCCGGCGTCGCGCGTGATCGAGACGGCCTCTCGCGCGCGCTGCTCAAGCCAAGGCACTTCCCAGTTTTCGGTGTACAAGCGAATTGGGCTGGCACCCAAAAACGCCATGACTTCGATCGGCGTACCGCTCTTTTCCGCCGCGCCGATGATCGGTTTGATATCGGCTGCGGTTGTCCGCGCAGCACAAGTCAGCCCGATCCCGAGCCGTTCCGCGCTAACCATCTTGGCGAGCTCAACCACGTCATCAAACGCGCGCGCACTCGCCCCCGGGTAACCGATCGTCACGTAGTCAACGCCAACCTCGGCCATCAAGCGCAGCAGCTCCATCTTGCGCTCGAGCGGCGGATCGACCACCGACGGACATTGCAGACCATCGCGCAGGGTTTCGTCGAGGACCGCCACCGGCACGCGCCCTTCGGCGGTACTCAACCCCGCGCCGCCGTTCCAGTCGTAGAGCAAATCCTCCTTCGATTTCATCGCATTCACCTCGCGGCCAGGCCGAGCAGCGCACGTTCGACATAGGGTTTGACCACCGACTTGCGCCAAGAGAAGGCTTGATCGGTGTTATCCAATGGACGGGCGAGGCGCCAGGCGACCTCGGCCGCTGCGGCGATCGCCTGGCGATCATCGAGACTGCGCCCGATCAGTAGCTTGTCCAGATCGGGAACGAGGCGCGGCGCTGGCGCGATCGCGCCCAATACCAAGCGCAGCTCAGCGATCTTCTGCTGCTGGTCGAAGCGAGCCCAGGCAGCCACGCCAAGCACCGGAAAGTCAAAGGAGCCACGCTGCGCAACCTTGATGTAGCTCGAACGTGCACCGGCAATTTCGGGCAACCACAGGCCGGTGACCAATTCGCCGGGCTCTTTGTTGAGGTAGCGGATCCCATCGTCGTTGTAAAACGCTTCAGCGGCAAGTGTCCGCGCGCCCTTGGGCCCGACTAGCTCGATTCGCCCGCCGAGCGCGGCGACAACCGGGGCCAAGTCGCTCGATTGAACGGCCCAGCACTTTGCCGACGACGGGGCGACCCAGCAGGTGTCGCCGTCCTTCTTCATGCAAAAGCCGAGCGCTTTGCGCCACGGGTAACTCTGGTCGTAGTAGTTGCAGCGGGTGTCGAGGCAGAGGTTTCCGCCCAGCGTCCCCATATTGCGCAACAGCGGCGTGGCGATCGAACTCGCAGCGTGGGCGAACGCTGGCCAACCCGCTTGCAGACGTTGATCGCTAGCTAGGCTGGTGAGCGTCAGCTTGGCACCGAGGTGGATACCGCCGTCGCGCATTTCGATCGCGTTGAGCTGGTCAACCTTGGCCAACGAAATGACCACCCGCGGCTCTTGCTGGCGACGTTTCATGTTCGGGTAAAGGTCGGTACCACCAGAAACGAACATCGCACGATCACCGTGAGCGTCCTTGAGAGCCACTGCTTCTGCGATCGTCGTCGGTTGAAAGTAGCTGAATTCAGGTAGTCGCAGCATCAGCTCGCCTGCTTTCCGGAACCGGGTCGTTGAGCGTGTCCATCACCGCCCGCCCAGGGTGGCGTGACCCGTGTCGGCTCGGGCCAACTCACCTGTGGCATCCGTTCCGGTCCGTGTCGCGGCGCTTTGCCGCGCGCAGCAGCATCTAGTGCGGCCATCACCCGACTGGGCGTCACTGGCACCATGTCGACGCGTACACCGACGGCGTCGTAGACTGCGTTGGCGATCGCCGGCGGCATCGGCAACAGCGGCCCCTGACCGACTTCCTTCGCACCGTACGGACCATTGGGATCGGGGTCTTCGATCAGAAACGTCTCAACCTCGCACATCTCAAGACTGGTCAAGCTCTTGTACTCGAGCATGCTCGGAATCTTGTGCACGAGATTGCGCTTCTCGCGATAGACCATCTCTTCCATCAACGCTTCACCTAGCCCCATGTAGACCGATCCTTCGACCTGACCGATCACCGCCGAGCGGTTGATCGCCTGGCCAATATCATGGGCCATCCAAACTTTGATCGGCGTAACGAAGCCGGTCTGCTCGTCGACTTCGACCTCGACAATGCCCGCGCTATAGCTGTATGCCGGCGAAGGCCCAACGCCGGCGCCTTTGAACTTGCCCGCCGTCTCGGGTGGTTTGTAGCTGCCCGACGTGACGATCGTTCCGTGACGCGCCTCGGCAATCGCCACCGCCTCGGCAAAAGCCAGCTCGATGCCCTTCTCGGCGACGCGAACCTTGCCATCGGCGAATGTGATCTGCTCGCCGGACACCGCGAGCTTCTCGGCGACACCGCTGCGGACTCGCTCGCGAGCCGCGGCTGCCGCTTGACGCGTCGCATGACCTGTCATCACCGTTACGCGACTCGAATAACTGCCCAAGTCAACCGGCGTCAGGTCGGTGTCGGCGGTGACGACGCGAATTTGATAGGGATCGATGCCGAGCTCTTCGGCGACAACAAAGGCCAGGACCGAATCCGAGCCTTGGCCCACGTCGGTCGAACCACAGAACACCGTCACACCGCCGCCACGGTCGAGCTTCACAGTCGCAGCCGAATGCGGCATCTCGTTCCAATAGATCGGCAGACCCGCGCCACTGAGATAGGACGAGCAGGCCAGTCCAAGACCGCGACCGCGCTCGAGCTTGCCGTAGCGTTCGCGCCAACCGCTGGCCTCGACGACCGTTTTGATGCACTTGGCCAAACCAATGCTGCCGATGCGTAGGTAGTTCGAGGTAAGCGAGTTGGCCGGCTGGATCTGCTGCAACCTCAGGTCGGCAGGGTCGATCCTCAGCGCCGCCGCGATGCGATCGAGCTGGATCTCAAGGGCAAACCGCGGCTGAGGCGTGCCATGTCCGCGCTTGGGGCCACAAGGTGGCTTGTTGGTAAACAGGCGTCCGCCGTCGAATCGATAGTGCGGCACCTCGTAGGTCACGGTCTGCAATGCGCCCGTATAAAACGTGCTGGCCACGCCGTAGGACCCGTAAGCGCCACCGTCGAGCAGCGTACGAAAATGCATGCCGGTGATCGTGCCGTCTCGTTTGACAGCGGTCCGCGCTTGAATCAGCGTCGCGTGCCGCCCGCGATGACAGTAGAACACCTCCTCGCGCGTCAAACAGATCTTGACCGGTCGCCCAGTGAGCATCGCCAGCTTGCAAACCGCCAGCTCATGGTTAAAGGGATCGGTCTTGCCACCGAAGCCTCCGCCATTGGGCGTCGCGATCACCCGCACCTGGGCGGCCGGCAGGTCGAGTACCTTGGCCAGTACCCGATGAACATAGTGCGGCGTTTGGGTCGAACTCCAGAGGGTCAACCGTCCATCGGGTGACCAGTCGGCGACCGCTGCGTGCTGCTCCATCGCCAAGTGTGTGTTTCCGCCGTAGTGAAACAAACCCTCTTCGACGTGGTCGGCCTCGGCGAACGCCTGCTCGATATCACCGAATTCCAGCGAGACCAGCTTATGGATGTTGCCGCGGCGGTTCCCCGGGTGAATACGCGGCTCCGGCGTGTTGATCGCTTTTTCCACCGAGCCGATCGTTTCGAGGGGCTCGAGTTCGAGCTCGATCGCATCAAGAGCCAGCTCGGCGGCATGCTCGGTCTCAGCCGCAACCGCGGCGACAGGGTCACCAATGAAGCGAACCTTGTCGATGCACAGAGCGTGTTCGTCTTCGCTGACCGGCAAGATGCCGTAGGCGGTGGGCATCGTCTCGCCGCTGATCGCTGCGACCACGCCCTCTTGTGCAAGCGCACCGCTGAGATCGATACGCTTGATATTGGCGTGAGCAACTGGGCTGCGAAGCAGCTTGCAATAGAGCATCCGCGGCAGCACAACGTCGTCGGCGTAGCGCGTTCGACCGGTGACCTTGTCGATCGCGTCGATCTTGCGCAGGTTGCGCCCGATAATGCGGTGGCCTTCGCTCATCTCGTCCTCAGCTGCTCGGCCGCTCGCTCGACGGCATTCCAAATCTGTAGATACCCCGTACAGCGGCAGAGATTGCCACTTAGCGCTTGACGGATTTCATCACGTGTCGGGCTCGGATTGCGCACCAGCAGCGCGGCAGCAGCGAGAAGCACGCCCGGCGTGCAATAGCCACACTGCGCCGCACCGAGTTCGGCGAAGGCGCTTTGCAGCGGATGCAGCTCGGGACCATTTGCCAGACCCTCGATGGTCAGCACCTCGGCACCATCGCAGGCCGCGGCCAGCACCAAGCAGGAAAGCTGAGGCGATCCGTTGATCAGCACCGTACAAGCACCGCACTCTCCCAATTCACAGCCGTGCTTGGTGCCAGTCAGCCCGGCCTCTTCGCGTAGCGCTTCGAGCAGCGTTTTTTGCGGTGGCACCCGGAGCTCGGTAGCCAAACCGTTGATCTTCAAGTTGACAGTAATCTTATCCACGAGCACCTCTACCCTCGAGCGCGCCAGTCTATGCTAAGGGGCGAAATTGTTCCAGGTTCAGACCCGCCGGCGAGCCCAGCAAATTACTCCTTTGTTATCCAAGCCTTACATAAAAATGCGCGCGACGAGCGATTCGCTGCGCGGAGCGTTCGCTCAGGCGCCGTCAGCTGCCAGCGCCACACGTGCGCGAAGCTGCCGATGTCGAAAAACCTCAACGCCTGGTAAGTTCGCGCCATGGACGTGCTGGCTACCCAAGTCGACAGGCGTGATCCGCGCTTCGTTGAAAACCGTGACGAGAACCTCAAGGCGATCGAGACCCTCAACGGCCATCTAGCCAAGAGCTACGCCGGCGGCGGACAAAAGTACGTCGACCGCCACCGCGCGCGCGGCAAGTTATTGCCACGCGAACGCGTCGACCTCTTGCTCGATCGCGATAGCCCCTTTCTTGAAATCCAGCCGCTTGCCGGTCTGCACGAAGCAGGGGTGCCAGGTGGCGGCACGATCGTCGGACTGGGCTGGATCGAGCGCACGCTCTGTCTGATCACTGCTTCCGAAGCGACGGTCCAAGGTGGGGCGATCGGCCCAGTCGGCTTGCAGAAATCGCTTCGCGCCGCCACCATTGCCAGCGAAAACCACTTACCTGTCGTCCATTGCATCGAGTCAGCAGGAGCGGATCTGCCGCGCCAGGTCGAAATCTTTGTGCCCGGTGGTCAGGCCTTCCGTCAGATCACCGAACGTTCAAAGCAGCGCTTATCGACGATCTCTTTGGTCTTCGGCTCCTGCACCGCTGGGGGCGCCTATGTCCCCGGGATGTCGGATTACACCGTCGTCGTCGACGACGCTGCCTACATGTATCTCGCTGGACCGCCGCTGGTAAAGATGGCCACCGGTGAGGAAGTCGACGATGAGACGCTTGGCGGCGCCCGACTACACGCCGAGCGCTCGGGCGTGGCCGACTTTCTCGCCGCCAACGAAACAGAGTGCATCGGCATCGGCCGGCAACTCGTCGCTCGCCTTGGCCAGCAGCAGCCCGTGTGTCGGCAAGATGGAATCGCTCCGCCGCTCTATCCCGCCGAAGACCTCTTGGGTATCGCTGAGACCGATCTGCGCCGACCATTCGATTGCCGCGAAGTGATCGCACGAATCGTCGACGGGAGTCGCTTCTTCGAGTTTAAGCCGCTTTACGGACCAACCCTGGTCACCGGCTTCGCCGAACTTGCCGGCTATCGCCTGGGAATCTTGGCAAACAACGGTGTACTTTACGGCGAAAGCGCGGAAAAGGGCGCCCAGTTCATCATGCTCTGTAATCAACAGAATACGCCGCTACTGTTTTTGCAGAACATCACTGGTTTTATCGTTGGCCAAGCGGCCGAGGCTGCGGGAATCATCCGCTCCGGTGCGAAGATGATCAACGCGGTGACCAATAGCACCGTGCCGGCGATCACGCTGATGATCGGCGGCAGCTACGGCGCGGGAAACTACGCGATGTGCGGCCGCGCCTACGCACCACGACTGTTGTTCGCTTGGCCGAATCACAAGATCGGCGTAATGGGCGCCGAGCAGCTTGCAGGCGTGCTTGAGCTCGTCAAGCGTCAGGCCGCCCAACGCTCGGGGAAGCCGGTC
This sequence comes from Deltaproteobacteria bacterium, assembly GCA_020633415.1. Classification (GTDB taxonomy): domain Bacteria; phylum Myxococcota_A; class Polyangia; genus JACKDQ01. The sequence continues at coordinate 77,338 of JACKDQ010000008.1, read as the reverse complement.
GATGAGCAGCAGCTGGCGACGATGAAGCAAATGCTCGTCGGCAAGATCGAGCACGACTCAACCTGCTGGGCGGCGACAGGTCGCGGCTATGATGATGGCGTGATCGACCCCCGAGACACGCGCACCGTCCTCGCTCTGGCCCTCGCAGCCGTCCATCGTTCGCCGGTGCGTGGAACAACTCGCTGGGGCGTTTTTAGGCACTAACGATCATGTTCACTCGGATCCTGATCGCCAACCGTGGCGAAATCGCACGACGCATCATCCGCAGCTGCAAACGACTCGGCATCGAATCGGTCGCGGTCTATACCCCCCCAGATCGCGGGCTAGCCTTCGTTAGCGAAGCAGATCACGCAGTCGCCCTGGACCTGCCGACCGACTACCTCAACAGCCAGGCGCTGATCGAATGCGCCCTGCGCTTGCAGGCGCAAGCGATCCACCCCGGCTACGGCTTTCTCGCTGAATCGGCGGCGTTCGCCAGCCAGGTCGCAGGCGCCGGCTTGGTTTTCATCGGGCCGTCGCCCGCAGCGATGCAGCAGATGGCCGACAAGCGCAACGCCCGTCAGCTCGCCGAGCGCTGCGGCGTACCGGTGCTGCCGGGCTTCGACAAAGGACAGGCCAGCGACGAGATGCTCGTTGAGGCTGCTCAAACGATCGGCTATCCGCTGCTGATCAAGGCCGCTTGCGGCGGCGGCGGACGCGGGATGCGGCGGGTCGATCGCCCCGCCGGGCTCGCCGATGCTCTGGCCAGCGCGCGTCGAGAAGCGGCAGCAGCATTCGGCGACGACAGCTTGCTGCTCGAGCGAGCGCTGGACCGTCCGCGCCATATCGAAGTTCAGGTGATCGGCGACCAGCACGGCACACGTTTGCACCTCGGCGAACGCGAGTGCTCAATTCAGCGACGTTTCCAGAAAGTAATCGAAGAAGCACCATCCGCGGCGGTCGACGACGCTCTGCGCGAGCGCCTTGGCGATGCCGCACTCAAGCTCGCATCAGCGATCGACTACTACAGTCTCGGCACGGTCGAGTTTCTGCTCGACAGCGATGGCGCGTTTTACTTTCTCGAGATGAACACCCGCCTGCAAGTCGAGCACCCAGTTACCGAGCTTGTCACCGGTATCGACCTGGTCGAGGAGCAGATCCGCGTTGCCGAAGGACAGCGGCTGGTTCTGGCCCAAGATCAGATCGTGCTTCGCGGCCACGCGATCGAAGCCCGGGTGTGTGCCGAAGATCCATCGCGACAGCTGGCCCCCGTGACAGGTAGGCTGGCCGAGATCGATTTCGGCAGCATAGCGGGTCTGCGCGTCGACAGCGGCTATCGCGGCGGTGATTCGGTCAGCGAGCATTACGATTCGCTAGTCGCCAAGCTGATCTTTCACGCCAGCGATCGGGCGACGGCGATCCGTGGTCTGCGCTACCGACTGCAGCGGGCGATCGTCAGTGGCATTGCCACCAACCTGCCTGTGTTACGAGCGGTTCTCGACGACATTGACTTTATTGCCGGCCGAATCGACACCGGGCTGATCGACCGCCATGATTTGGTGAAGGCGCCACCGCTGAATATCCAGCGGACAGCACTCGCCGCTACGGTGCTGATGTGGCTCAGGCGCGGCGAACGTGCGGTCTATCCTGCCGGCGTGCGAGCCGGCTGGCGGCAAGGTCCAGCCGCCGAGCAGAAGGACATTTGGCAGAGTTTCATCGAGCGCTGCGAGGTCTATTGGCGCTGCGCCACAGCCGACAACCTTGACGTTTCGTTGGACGGCACAAGCTGGTCGACGGTGTTTGCCGCCAATTTCCAGGACAACGCGCTGCGCTTTGAATGGGACGGTACGTTGGTCAACGCCCATGTCGTCGAACTCGATCAGATCGATGGCGAGCCCCAACTGCACCTGCACTTTGGCGACGCAGAAGGCATCGTCCATCGGTTACCGCGCTTCGTTCGTCATGATTCGATCAGCGGGGGTGGCCTCGACTGTCACGCACCGACGCCGGGCAGCGTGACGGCCGTACACGTCGCGATCGGCGACTCGGTCAGCGAAGGTCAGGCGCTAATCAGTATCGAAGCGATGAAGATGGAGCAAACACTGCGCGCCAACCGCGAAGGGCGCGTCCGCACGGTAACGGTAGCCGTTGGCGACAAAATCGCTCAAGGGCAGTTGCTTGTCGGAATCGAAGAGGAATCTGCCGAGCAGGCAGCTGCCGGAAAAACGGCTTCCGGCAGCTGATCGAGAACCTACTCGTCGACGCGGTGACGCTGGCTCTCGCGGCGGTGTAGTACGCGGACGACTTGAGCCCGCATTCGCTCGCTAGCGTTGGTGATCGCAGTTCCTAGGTCGTGGCCATGATCTTCCGCCGACAGGCTACTGCCCGGCAACGCGAGCTCAAGATGCACGCGATACTCGGGCGACGGGCCCTCGACCACCGCACGGAGCGTCGTCGGCTTGTCGACCAAGCGTTCGAGTCGCGGCAGGTGGCGCTCCAGCGTGCGTGCAGCAAGACCGGATTCGCGTTCGTTCAGCCCCCGATAGGTCGTCGCTAGCTCCATTCGTTGCTCCTTCTGGCAAGGACGCGAAGCCGACCATCAGCGCGGCCGGCGTCGCAAAAACACGGCTCACACCCTGAAACGAAAGCCATTCCGCAGAGCGGTGCTGATCATCTTCTCACTTTTGTAGGATAAGGTAGTGCGCGAGAGCGCCCCTATGTACCAATAGGAGCACTCGGCCACGAGCAGCCGCGTAGAGCGAAGTAAAGCGGCCCACATCGGTAATCTTAGCGCGATTGACCTCTAAGATCACGTCCCCTGGTTGCAATCCGGCTTGATCGGCAGGACTACCCGGACGCACGCCGGTGACAACCACCCCGCTGGCAAGCCTTTGCGGAATACCGTATTTGTTTCGGGCTGTTGCATCGAGGTTCTCGACGGCGATGCCACCTCCACCACCAGTACGTTGACCGGTCTGACCCGTGCCACCAAGCGCCATTGGCAGCTCGCCGAGACGGATCGCCTGAGACATCTTTCGGCTACCTCGATAAAACTCGAGTTGCACCTGTGCCTTGGCACCAGCCGCCGCGATGCGATTGCGCAAATCGCCGGTCGAGGCGACCTGGTGGCCATCGACCTTGACGATCAGGTCCCCGCGGCGAAGCCCGGCCCGATGCGCCGGACCGCGCGGATCGACATCCGAAACCAGCACGCCGCGCGTCGTTGGCAGGTTCATCATCCGCGCCATGTCTTGGGTCGGCGTCTGAATCGCCACGCCAAGCCAACCGCGAACGACCTTGCCGGTCTTGATCAAGCTGGTCATGATCGGCCGCGCCATGTTGGATGGGATGGCAAAACCGATGCCCTGATAACCGCCCGACCGCGACAAGATCGCGGTGTTGATGCCGATCAGTTCGCCTCGCATGTTAACCAAAGCACCACCCGAGTTGCCCGGGTTGATCGCGGCATCGGTCTGTATGAAATTCTCGTAGTCGACGATACCGACGTTGGCCCGCCCCTTGGCCGAAACGATACCCATCGTTACGGTTTGCCCAACGCCAAACGGGTTGCCGACCGCAAGCACGATTTCACCCAAGCGGATCTGGTCGCTATTGCCGAACGCGATCGGCCGCAGGTTCTTGGCGCCCTTTAGCCGCAGAACAGCGACGTCGCTCTTCGGATCGGTGCCGATGATTTTGGCATCGAACTCGCGTCCGTTAGAGAGTGCGACGCGAATCTTGGTCGCTTTGGCGACCACATGGTTGTTCGTCAGGACGATGCCGTCCTTATCTACGATCACCCCCGATCCCAAACCGCGCTGCTGTCGCGGCGTCGGCTTGAAGCGGAAAAAATCGCGGAACAACGGATGACCGTACATCGGCGAATTGCTGCGCTCGACTTCGCGCGATGACGCCACGTTGACCACCGACGGGAGCACTCGCTCGGCAACATCGGCGACGGTCGTTGAACCCGACGTGGCAAACGCCGGGTGTGGTGACAGGGTCACATTTACCGCGTAAGTTGATTTCTGATACACGGAAATACCGGCGATCAGCACGGCGCTCATTGCGACCGTAACGGCGCCAATACGAAGTACCCGCAGCTTCATCTCTTGCTTCCTCCACCGCTGGCTCACTTTGGCTGAACCGATGGCACAGCGATTTGATTCCATCGCCCAGACTTTCCCAGAGAGATCGATCGTTGTCGAGCCCTCAGGCTCAGGCGATGGTAGGCTTAGCCATGGATACCACCGAGAAATTGCGCGTCGGGGAATTGCGCGTCGGCGGACTGATCCCGGCTGCCGGCGCATCACGACGACTCGGTCGCGACAAGCGGTTGTTATCGATCGGCAAGCGTACTGTGATCGAGACCACGTTTGCGGCGCTCCAGGCGGCGGCGATCGCACCGATCGCGGTGGTGCTCGAGTCTGATTCGCCTTGCAGCAAGCTCAGCGGGCTAAGGCAGGCCCAGCTGCTCGAAAACCCCGCGCCGGAACGCGGCATGCTCTCTTCGGTGAGAATCGGGCTGAGCTGGCTTGCTGAGCGTTGCGACGCGGTCGCTGTGCTACCCGGCGACCACGTCTTTGTCCCAAGCTCAGCGATCGTCGAGGTGGTTGCCCACTTTCATCAAACACGTCCGCCGTTGCTCAGACCTCGTTACTGCGGCAGGGGCGGGCATCCATTGCTGATCTCGGCCGAGCTGTTTGCGGCTGCCCAAGCCTGCGACGATTCGGTTGGCCTGCGACAGCTGTTGCAGACCCATCGCTGCGCGGAGCTTGCACTCGATATTCCCGAGGCTCTTTGGGACATCGACACGCCCGACGACTTGGTCCGCCTAAGAAAGCTCGTCGATGATCGCTAGATCAGCTACTCGGGCTTCAGCAGTCCCTCGTCGATCGCCATCTGCCGCACCAGCCGGTAGGTTCCTTTTCGTGGCTCGACGAACCCGCTGATCGCGTAGGCATCGGTCCCAAAGGTCTTGCGGCCAAAGATCCGCTTGGGATCGAGCGCCAGCAGGGCGGCGCGAATGCGCTCGACCGTCGCCGGGTCGACCCGCGGAGAAGCGGCGATCCCATCGAACGGCACCTCGCCGGTGATCCATTTGACCTGCAAGCGATGCGCTGGCAAACCCAGTCGTCGCGCAAAAAACAGCGTTCCCGAGTAGACAGCGCCGGCATCGCACTTGCCATCGATCACATCCCGCATCACCTGCGGATGGGTGCCGGAAAAATGCACGCGTTTGAGCAGCCGCGCAGGATCGAAGCCCTTACTGCGCAGAAACCGCCGCGGCAGCAGGTAGCCACTGGTCGACCCTTTGTCGACGAAGCAGAACACGCCGCGACCCAGCGCGGCGATCTCATCGATTTCGACATCGGAGCGCGCGACGATATAGCCTTGGTAGTTGCGCGCACCCTCGTAGGTCGACTCCGCGAGGATCGCCATCTCTGGCGCGGCGGCGCGGGCGAGGATTAGCTGCAGAGGCGGCAAATCGGCGAAATCGATGCTGCCATCGAGCAGCTGACGGCGCAGATCGGCGTACGTCGGCGGAACGACGATCTCTACCGGTCGACCCAATTGCTTGCCGAGATACTGCGCGAGCGGCGCCATCTCGCGGTCGATCGTCTTTCGCGAAAATGAGGGAGGCAGCCCAAAGTTGAGCGCCGGCAGCGCTGGCGGTTTGTCTGCGGCCACGGAGCTCGCGCCACGCTCTGCCGCGCGTAGGTAATACCAAGCACCGGCGGAGAGGATCAGCGAAAGCGATACCAGTTGAATCAACCTCAGCCGCCACGACTGCGGCCTGAGCTGCTGGCTCTGCAGCTTGCCCTTTACCGTGCGCGGAACGTCGGCCAACGACTCTTCCGTCGCCGCATCTTGCTCGGAGATCAATCGCGCCCATGGCCCGGAGATTTGCCCGAGCAGCAGCCCAGAGGTTCGACTACTAGGAACCGCCTCACGAAGCGCATTTGACAATCCACCGGCGTCAGCAAATCGCTCTTCCGGGCGCCTGGCTAGCGCGCGATAGAGCACCTCGCGCAAACTCGGTGAAAGGTGCGGCGCCACTGATTCCAGCGCGGGGAGCGGTTCTTCGGCGATCGCCCGCAACGTCAGCAACTCTGTGGCGCGCTCGAATAGGCGTTGAGCAGTCAGCATTTCGAACAGAACAACCGAGAGCGAAAAGAGGTCGGTTCGCCGATCGAGCGGCCGCCCCTCGCACTGCTCGGGCGACATGTACGGGAATTTCCCCTTGAGGCTGTGAGCCGTCGTCGCTACGTCGCTGCGCGATGCTTTGGCAATTCCAAAATCGAGCAACTTAACGGTTCCGTCGTCGCTGATCAGCAAGTTGTCGGGACTGACATCGCGATGAACCAGGTCCATCAGCGTGCCGTGCTCATCGCGAAGCTCGTGAGCGGCATGGAGTCCGGCGCAGGCCTGACAGGCGATCTCGACAGCGACATCCACTGGCAACGGTTGGCGATCGGCGCAGGCACTACGTAGCACGGTGCCGAGGTTCAGCCCGCGGATGTACTCCATCACGATGTAGGCCTGACCGCCCTGGTGCCCAACATGCAGAATACGCACGACGTTGGGGTGCTGAACACGCTGGGCGAGATGGGCCTCCTGCGCGAACATTCGCACGAAGCTCTCTTCTTCGGCCAAATGGGGCAGGATCCGCTTGATCACGACCCAGCCGGCGCGCTTGTGGCGGCGCAGCGGACGGGCGATGAAGATCTCGGCCATTCCGCCTTTGGCCAGTCGAGTGAGCAGCTCGTAGCCGCCGAGCGTTTCGGAGCGCTTAGGCACAGACTGATAGAGTAACGCGGATCGACTGCGATCAGGCGAACTGAAGATGATCGATCTGAGCGGCCGATTCACCAGCGATCGGCAACTACAGCTCCGACCAGGGCCACTCCGCTGGCCATCATTTGCCGCCCTCAACAACCCGTAAATACTTAATTTTGCCTAGGCCTGCCCTTTGCACATCGTTGCGGTCGCTAGGGGGCGTCTTGCGCTATCGGTTGCTAAAGCATGGGCTGCTGGGGATCTGTGTGCTTTTGGCCTTTCCCAGCGCCGGCCGCGCCAAAGGGCATCAGTTTTCGCTAAAGACGTTGCCGTCCTTCGTGCACCAATTGCCGAAGGCCACGCAGCGGCGAATTCTCAAAGCTGTTCACCACTACGCCGGTCGGGGCGATGTTTCGCTTGTGCAGCGCTCGTCGGCCCATCGTAGTGCCGAAACCCAGCTGCGGCGCACAGCCGAGGCGATCAACCGCTCGCTGCGCAAGGTCGCGGCCGAGCGCCCGGTGCTGATCATCGTCGAGGGGCTCAATGGAGCGGGCAAGACTTCGTTGCAGCGTCGCCTGGTCGAGGACTATGGCGCGTTCGCCGGCCTCGATTTGAAGCAAGCCCACTTCGGCGCCCCCCAGCCGGTCTTCACCGACAAGCAGTGGCTCGACCGCTACGACGAGAAGCTACCGAGCAAGCCAGGTGAGGTCGCGCTTTGGGATCGCTCGCAAATCGGCCGCTATATCTTCGAAATCGACGCCTATCCGCAGCTCGGCAAAAAGCAGCGTCGGTCGTCGCTCAAGCAGATGGACGCGTTCGAAAAGCAGCTCGCCGCCCGGGGCATCGCGGTGATCAAGCTGTTCTTGGTGCCCTCAAAGCAGCGTCAGATCGAACGCAACGGCAAGCGCATCGCGCTGCAGAGTCAGATCGACGCCAGCGATGCCGCGGAACTCTTGCCCAAACAGCGCGACAAGACGTTCCGACGCTACGCCAAAGTACTGGCGGCAACCAGCGGGGTCTTTCCCTGGCAAATCATCCCGATGGGCAGCAGCAGCGAGGGGCCGGGGCGCTACTCGGGCAACAAGCGAAAGCGCCGAGCGGCGCGCAAGAGCGATCAAGAACTGTGGCGATCGATCAGCCGCGACCTACGCCAAGCCTATGTCTCGATCACAGACAACGGCAGTAAAGCCCCACGCCCCAAGCGGGACCACAAGGTGATCAAGCGAATCGCCGACAAGCTCGGCATGGTCGGCCCGCTGATGACCGCCACCGAGGGCCGACAACTGGCCTTCGATACACTGCTCAGGACGCTCGACCAGCAGCTGGCGACCACGCGATCGGCCGGCGAAAAGTAGCCGATCGGTGCCAACCCAGGACGCTAACCCAGGGCCGCGACGCCCGGGCTTGTCTGAGGCCGTCAAATCTGCAATAGGAGGGCATGAGCAACTCAGTGCTTTCGTTGACCAATCACGAGCTGTTTCTCGTCTCCTGTTGCGAGGCCGGTAACGATAACGCGATGATCGCCAGCTGGCTGCTACCAGCGACGCTCGCGCCCAGCCAGCCTCGGCTGTTGCTAGCAGCCTCGGTGAGCAACCTAACCACCGAGATGCTGCGACGCCGTGGCAGCTTTGCGGTGCAGATGCTGGACAGCGAGCAACTCGGTCTGTTGGTTCGCTTCGGGCTGTACAGCGGCCGCGACCGCAATAAGTGGATCGCCGATGACGGCAGCGACCTGAGGGCGTTGCGCACGCCCGCAGGGCACGCCCTACTCGCCGGAGGATGCGGCTGGGCCGATTGCACGACCGCGTTCGAGCTCGACCTCGGCGACCGCCTGATCGTCGTCGCCGATATCGGCGCGCAAGACATCGTACTCGATCGCGAGCCACTGCGAAAAAAGGACGCGCTCACACGCCTACCGCCGGATCAGGCGGTGTCTCTCGCCAAGAAAGCCCTCGATGACGGCGAGCGCGACGCAAAGCTGATGCGCCAGGCTCAAGGAATGTAACGATGAACACGCCCGTTGCTGCCCGCTATGCCTCGACCGTAATTCTCGCCCGCCAAGCTCGAGACCGGCCCGAGATCTTCATGGTCCGCCGGCATCACAAAAATGCCTTCATGGCCAATGCCTATGTCTTCGTCGGCGGGCGTCTCGATCAAGTCGATTGCGCAACAACGCTGACCAAGCGATGCGTCGGACGCACCGACTACAAAGCGGTGATCGGCCTCGATCAGGATGAACACCGAAACCGCGGTCTATTTGTCGCAGCGCTGCGCGAGAGCTTTGAGGAGAGTGGCGTACTGCTCGCCGAGCGCGCCGACGGAACGGCGCTCGAGACGCAAGCGCTCAACCGAGAACGTGAGGCGCTCAACGATAAGCAGCGCACCTTCGAATCGATCCTCGAACAGCATGACTTGCGGCTGCGCTGTGATCGCCTGCGCTACCTCGCCCGCTGGGTCACCCCAGCCTTTGAGCCGCGCCGCTTCGACACATTCTTCTTCGTCGCCGAAGTGAGTCGTGACACCGAAACGCGCTTTGATCCGCGCGAAACGACAGACGGCAAGTGGATCACGATTCCCGAAGCGCTTGCTCAGGCGCGCCAACGTCAACTGCTACTAATGCCACCGACGCTCTGCGTGCTTGAGTCGCTCGCCGACTGTCGGACGGTCGATCAGCTGCTGGCAGCTGCGCCCGACCATCCCGTGCCGCCGATTCAACCGCAGCCTCTTCGCCAGGCCAGCGAGCTGACCCTGTTAATGCCGAACGACCGGCGATTCGACCCCGCAGACGAGCGCCGCGGCGAGGACTACGTTGTGCTGCGCGATGGCTATTGGGAACATCTTGTCGTGCCCCCGGCCAGCTAGCGCGCCCTCGCCCGCTGAGCTAGAAGCGAAAGACGAAGGCGAAACGCAGTACCGCCGCGCTGAGCGAGAGCTGCCCGAGGCTGGTTCCGTAGACCGGCCACACCCCTGCACGATCGCCACCTGGCTGCGCGGAGAAGCGCAACGGGGAGGTGAACATCGCACCCGCCTCGAAGGAAACGCCGACCGTAAATCCGCCATCGCGTTCCTCGAACATCCAGCGGCGCGGAATCAGCAACTGCACGCCGCCGAGAACTTGCGCCAAGAATGCGAAATCTCCGTCGGCAACGTCGTCGGGATCAGCGAGGCGCGACGTTCCCAGCGAAAACCGCGCGTAAGTGAAACCAAGGCTGCCTCGCAGATGCGCGACCAGCCATGGGGCAACGCGATAGAGATAGCGTGCCCCGACCGCCGCGCCGAAAAGTGAAAGCTCCGCGCTCGGTGTCGTATCGAACAGCCGAGCCGTGCTGCCCGCGCCAATGTAAGAGGCCTCCAACCATAGGCCGCGCTGCGGGTCAAACAGCGCTCGGGCATAACTCAGCTCAGCTACAATAATCGCCCCCTGCCTCGCGACGGCATCGACCGAACGGCCGGCGAAGGCCGGACCTGCGCGCAACGAGAGCTCGTTGTTGGCCGAGGCCTCGACGCCAGACAGTAGCAAAATCGCGCCGATCACTGCGCTAGCGAAGGCGCTCTTCGCTGCATGCCTCGACAGGTATTTCTGCAGCCGGTTAGTAGCGCGCATCGAATAACCCCTCGATCAGAACTCCCGAAATCACCCGCGCGCGTGGCTGCGCGTCGAGACCGCTGATCGCCGTGATCAACCCGGTCGGACTGCTATGGGTGACCACCACGTCATGGTCTAGCGCAACAACCGAAATCGGCTCGAAGTCTAGTGGCACGTCGCCCACGCTGCGGGTACGCAAGTCGAGCAGACCAAGTTGCTTGACCCGCGGGGTGATCGCCACGAGGTAATCGCGATCGTAAAAATCGTAGCTGGTCAACGCTCCCCGACCTGCCAACGGCTCCTCGCTCCATTGCGCGCGACCGAGGTCGAGCAAGGATACCGCCACGCCGCCATCATCGTGGAAGATCAGCGCGTTCTTTCCGTCGGGGGCGATGGCAACGCGCGCGACCGCAGAACCCAGCGTGCGCCCGACGGGGCGACCGGCAATACCCTTCCCCTCAGCCTTGGCCTCGAAGACAAAGATCCGGTCGCTGACGCCAGCCTCGGAGTAGGCGAGCAATCGGTCAACAGCAGGCAGATAGCGCAGCGCATGTGCCGCCGAGTCAAGGGCGAAGCGCTGCGCAAGCGCGCCCTGGGTGTCGAAGACGACCAACTCGGGCGCCGTAGTCAACGCAGCGATCAACGTGCGTCCAATGGCCTGGTCAACGAGCAAGGCGACATCCACCACATCTGCCGCCGCGCTTGGTCGCTCGATGGTTAGCGCAAAATCGGCGAGGGGCGACTTTGCAGCGGTGGGGCTCAAGGCGATCAGGTAGAGGTCGCTGGCGCCCTTTGCGCGCATGACGATCCGACCCGTAAGTGGATCGAACAGCACGACTTGCGGCTCCACGCGAGTCGTGCTGTCAAAGGGGACCAGCGACAGCCCGGCAGGCTGCCGCTCAGGCTGCTCGAGATCGACCACCGAGATCGCATTGGAGGCGGCAAATACTGCGAGGCGTCGCGTCGACCGCGTATCGTTTGCCAGGCGCAGCTCGGGCGAAAAGAACACGCCACTTGGAGGACCAGGCAGATCACGCAAAGTGAAACTCACCGGTTGTTGCGCGCCCGCCGCCTGCTCCAGATCGACGACGGCGATCTGATTGGGGTTGCGAAAGACCGCTCCTTGGTCGGTCGCCGTGGCAAAATAGGCGACGATGAAACGGCCGTCGTCGGAGGCTGCAACACGGTCGAAGGCAGCGGGCAGCTCGAAGCTACGCTTCAAACTTAGACGCCCATCGACGAGCGCCAAGAGTTGCAGCGTTGCCAGGCGCTGCGACTGGCCGTCGCGGGTGCTCGCTCCGAGCACAACGAGCTGCTCACCGATGCGCTTTACAAAGGACGCGCCAGCGATCAGTGGCGTGCGGTATGAACTGGGCTTAATCTGATGCAGGTCGAGTGCGATGGCGGCCTCGCTGGCGTCGTCGATCCAAATCAGCTGGTCGGCCAGCGGGAACGGCCCATGCACCGTGCGCGCGCGATCCCACGTCGCGGGGCGGGGTCCACAGGCGCCGAGCAGCAGCAGCATCGCATACAGCGGTAGCGACTTCATCGGTCCTCGCTCCTTGCTCAATGGTCCGCTGAATACAACGCGGATCGCGGCGCAGATCTTTCAGCAGTGTGCGACAATTTTTCGGGGTGTGCCAGGCGCACAGACCCATCGGATCGCGGCCTAACCCAAGCGGACGGTGTGGAGCGCCTCAACCGGGCGCAAGCGCGCGGCCCTGAGCGCTGGATACAGCGTGCCAAACAGGCAAACGCCGAGGGCGATCAGCGCCGTAACCATGAACTCTGTGGGATTCATCACAACCGGCAATTCGCCGATCAAGTAGATCTTGGACTCGAGGGCAAAACCGTATTGGCGCAGCAACAAACAGCCCATGTAGCCGCCGCATAGGCCAATCCCCGCGCCCAGCAGCCAAATCACCGTGCCACAAGCGACGAACACGCCAAAAACACCGCGGTCAGACATGCCGAGCGCCTTCAGGGCAGCGATCTCACGCGTCTTGCGGATCACCATCATCGCTAGCGCCGCGACGACGTTGAAACAGACCACGACGCTGAGAAAGAAACCGACCACCCACTGCAAAAAGATTTTCTGCATCTTCAGCGCGGTGAACAGGTTGTGATTTAGCTCACTCCAGTCGATCGTGCGATAGGGGGCGCCACCGAGTGCGCGATACAACCGGCGAGCCACGCCCTGTGCGTCGTCGATCTGGGCGATCTTCAGCTCAACACCGGTGACCACATCACCCTGTCCAAAAAATGCCTGGACGTCGGCCATGTGGACGTAGATCAAGCGACTGTCGTACTCGGCGAACCCCGAGTCGAACACGCCGCTGACCCGAAAGTCCATCGAGCGCGGCGCATCGCGATCGACCGACCAGCCCGCCACGTCCAAACCGGTCAAAGGTGAGATCAAGCGCACCACGTCACCCAGGCCAACCTCCAACTTGTTCGCCAGCGTCTTGCCAAGGATCAGCGGCGGCAGACGGCCCTTGTCGCGCTTGAGCAGGACATGTAGCGATCGGCCACGCTTGGGCGCGACGACGTGCCGAGGGAGATCCAGCACGCGCGCGCTCTGCCGGGGCTCGATCCCCTTGACCAACACCGAGGAGAGCCGGTTGCCACGGCCGATCATCATCGTGTTGAACAAAAAAGGCGAAACGGCCTTCACATCGGCCATCTTCTCGGCAACCTTCATCACGTCGCGGTACTCGCGAAAGTCGACGCCGTACTTGAGCACCAACACATGGGCGTTGACCCCGAGCACCTTGCGCTGAAAAGCGTCTTCGAAGCCGCTGGTCACCGACAAAACCCAGACTAGAATCGAAACGCCGAGCGAGAGGGCCAACATCGCGATCACGGTAAATGTCGTGAAAAATGCCGAGAGCAGCGAAGCGATGATCCCCAGGCTGCCGATCACCGCGGTGACCGCGCCGACGGCCTTAGCCTGAGCGAGGAAAAAGAGCGCAAGGCCCGCGGCGAGAATCAGCAAGAACACGCCAGCAAACAGCCAGGGCAGCCAAGAGCCTGGCCCCATTCGCTTCAAGGCGCGCCATGCGACGAATAGCTGATACACGGCGAGAGACTAACCACATTTCGCCCCCGCGCTGCAGCGCAAAACGCCACCGCGGGCGAATCTCAGTCGGAGGTCGCGCCGTCGCCGTCGGATTGGGCGTCGCTGAGCGCGAAATCGACGCTGCTGTCGGGCACGGCACTGTCGGGCACGGCACTGTCGGGTACGGCGCTATCGGGCACGGCGCTATCGGGCACGGCACTGTCGGGTACGGCACTGTCGGGTACCGCACTATCGGGCACGGCACTGTCGGGTACCGCACTATCGGGCACGGCACTATCGGGTACCGCACTATCGGGCACGGCACTGTCGGGCGCAATGCTGTCAGGGGGCGCGGCATCGAGCTTGGGCCCGTCGACGGTCGACCCATCGCTGCGGGATTGGTCGACGGTGCCATCGACGATCCCACCATCGGATCGCGAACCGTCGGCGTTGACACTCAGATCAGCCGCTGCACTATCGCTAGCGCCTGTGTCCTTCTTGCCCAGACGTTCGGTATCGAGCACGGCCGAGCAGGCGGCCAAGGCGACGACGGATACAGCGGCAACTAGAAACTTTAGGCTCTTCATCGATCTTGTTCCTCACAGATAGCGCACAACGCGCACTTCAAAACGCGGTTAATATTTCGAAGTGCACGCTAGTAGCGCAGCTGAGCGCCCAAACCCACGGTGCCCGCCGCCCCGACTGGCGTGAAGATCCAACCCGTACGGCTCTCGGCTGGATCACTCTTGCCTTCGACAAAATACAGGATCACCGCCGTGAGCGCTGCCGCTCCGGCCACACCCCAGAGGATGTCTGCGGCCAGTGCGCGATTCTCCACCGCAGATATGTCCGACGGTGGGCAGCTGCCGCGACAAGTCTGATCGAGTTCATCGAACTTGCTTTGTGCGCTGAGCCCGACGACCAACGCACCCACCGCCAGTGCTCCCGCCGACCCGGCAGCAACCCAGGTCCAGAGGCGGTCCTTCTTCGCCGGCCCTGCGGAAGACTGATCGCCTTTCTCGCCATCGGCGCCTTCATCCGCGTCGTCGCTGTTATCGCGGGCCTCTGCATCGGCCCGTGGCTGCGTAACCGGCGTTGGCGCTTTCTCGGGCTGCTGTGTCGCTGACGTTGCAGCGGCGGCGCCTGCGGCGGGCGGCGCCTTGGTCATCGCAGCTGGTGTCTCCGCTGCCGTCGACGGCAAGACCAGCGGCCGGGAGTTTCCGGCGTCGATCTCTCGCTGATAGCGGACGGCAAGCTGATCGACGGGGCCGCGATCGGACTTGGGCAGCGAAGCGCGATAGATACGCAGCGCCTGCAAAGCGGCCTGGTAGTCTCCGCCCTTTTCGTAAGCCAGCGCAACCTGCCCCATCACCAGGCCATCGCCGGTGATCGCGTAGGCCTTCTTGAAGGCCACCACAGCCTCAGCGTAATTGCCTTCGCCGTACATTTTCTGACCGCGTTTGAACGCGGTCCGCGCATCGCCAAGCTCGGCTTTGGTTTGAGCGAAACTCACGCTAACGGTGAACATGACTAGCAGAGCCGCGGCCCATGCACGCATTACCCAGCCTCCCGACGGTCTTGTTGGCGGTACATTACCACGACGCCGAAGCAAGCTCCAGGCGGTCAAGCTCCCGGCGATTGTTGCCTAAAAGGGTCGCGGGTTGTTATCCTGACGGATAACGACTCGAGGAGATCCAACATCGATGCCCCGCCTTTTCTCACGCGGTAGCTGTCATCGAACAGCAACGGTTTGGCGATGTTCTCTTCGCCTCGTTCCCCTGGCCCGCTGGGCTGCAGCGGCGATGGTCCTGCTGACGATCAACCTGGTGACGGGAAGCGCCGCCCATGCGGACACCTGGGATCTCAACATTGGCCGCCTTTGCCAGATCGAAACGGTCAACGCCACACGCGTGCCCTGTGGTCAGTACACACCGAACCTCGGCGACGTACAAACGGTCCACCGCGATCACGTCGCTTTCCGCTCGCTGATGTCCGAGCTCGGCGTCGTCTTCGCTCCCAATGTGCTGTCGCCAGCAGAGACCTTCGGCTACAACGGCTTTACGTTCTCGGCCGAAGTAGGCATGACAACGGTCAATCCGCGCCGCCAGACCAACCACGAGATTCGAGATGGCAGCGGCGCCGTCGTCGACAACGTCGCGCAGCCCTATTGGCGTGCGGCCAAGGGGGTCAGCGATGCAGCGATCGCCAACGGCGACACCACCCGTGTGGCACGCGAACTGCCACCGACCGTCGCCCCGACGCTAACGTTGATGGTTCGCAAAGGCCTCTGGTTGCCCGTGCCGAGCTTCGAGCTGGGCTTCGGCGTGCGGCACCTGTTTGGCAGCAACATGTGGTCAGCCTTGGTCCACGCCAAGCTGGCGTTGCACGAGGGTTTTCAGGATCTGCCGCTACCGTCCTTTGCGATCCGCGGCATGGCCAGCCGCGTGATCGGCACACCAGACTTCAACCTGACCGTCGCGGGCCTAGACTTCTCGCTTTCCAAGCACCTGGGTATCGCATCGACGGTGAACATCATGCCGTACCTCGGCTACCAATTGCTCTGGATTATCGCCGATTCGCTGGTCATCGACGCCACGCCGAGCGTCGACCCGGTCGCTCAGACCGCCGCCGCCAACCCCGACCCGTTGAAGCTGACCCAATGCCGCGTCGCCGACTGTCGAGCAAACTTTGCCTTCGACGCCCAGGCCAATATCCTACGCCACCGCGTCTTCTTGGGCGTACGCCTCAACGTCTACATCGTCTCGTTCTTGGCCGAGTACAGCTACTTCGCCGCCGGTTCTGTTGCCGATCCGCTGCCGACCCTGGGCAGCTTCACCACAACCCAGATCGCCGACAAAGCCGGTGCGCAGCACGCGGTTAACTTGGCTGTCGCACTCGATTACTAGCTCGCCAACGCTGGCAAATGTCAGCTGCCTCAAGCGGCGCGGATGCGCGCGCTGCGCATTGATCTGAGCTTTGCGGTGGATCTACGGCAGGCGCGTCAGCTTGGCGCCAGAACCCGATCAGCTTGCTAGCGCCCTTCGAGCTTGCGCTCCAGCTCACCCATCCGCTGGCGCAACTCAGCGAGCTCTTTTTGCAGCGGCGCAAAGGGCGAGACGCTCTCGACAGCGTGATTGATATTGGACTCAATCCGGCGCTGCCAAGTGTCGATCGCGCCCTGAACGTGTTCGACAAACTCGCGCATCACCGCCGTCGGCTCGAACGACTCTTCGCGTCGACGTTCGATCGGCCCCTGAGCATCCCCACCGCGCTCCTGCTGCTCTTCTCGTCGAAAAACGCGGGTCGCCGATTCGCTCAGCTGGTTCATCAAGCCGTGCAGCGAATCTCCGCCGCTTTGAATGATGTTGCGCAGCGCAGCGAGCGGCAGAAAACTGCGCTGCCGCTTCTCCTCCTCGAAGAGAATCTGGGCCAACGTCACCGAGGTCAGGTCCTCCTTAGTGGCGTTGTCGACCACCTTGACGTCCTCCCCTTGCCTAATCATTTCAGAGATCTGATCGAGGGTGACGTACCGGCTGTCACGAGTATCGTACAACTTGCGATTGGCGTACCGCTTTATAACTCTCGGACCCGTCTCGCTCATTCCCTCTGCTTATCACAGCCTGACAAGGGACACAACGCGCTCGGCTGATGATTCGCTTGCCAAGCTAGCCTCCT
The DNA here is from genome assembly GCA_020633415.1 of Deltaproteobacteria bacterium. Classification (GTDB taxonomy): domain Bacteria; phylum Myxococcota_A; class Polyangia; genus JACKDQ01. The sequence goes on along the minus strand of JACKDQ010000008.1, from coordinate 60,260 downwards.
AACGGCTTGATCCAGCACGGAGATCCCCTGATAATTAGCGTTCGTTCGATGAATGTCCCATGCCCACGGTGTAAGGTTCCATTCGCTGTACCAGCCGGACTCGTCAAGACCGGCGTGGCGCGGACTCAATGTCCGAGCTGCAGCTTTGTCTTTGTGCTTCGGCTCGGTGAGCGTGCGCCTGCGCCACGGCAAGAACCCGAAGCGGTTCAGATGGGCGCTGGCTTCAAAGCGTCTCACGACATGTCGTCGGCCGTCGGCGAGATCGGTGAAGTCAGCCGCGGCTTGGGGCCACGCAATACGCGCTCGCTGGTAGTAATCGACGCTGCGATGCGCAGCGAAATCGAGCAAATGCCCACCGACGAGGGATTTCTCGTCGCTGAGCCCTCCAGCAGCACGGCAACCGCCGAAACCCCGCGCGCCCTGCCACTTCTCGACGCCCACGTCGTTGCCGATGGACTGGCCACGACGCCCACGCTAACCGACGACGCGCCCGACGATGACAACAGCCCGACCGTGCCACTGCCTGGCATCGCCGCAGCGGCAGCGGCCGCCGCGTCAGGGCAAGCGATCGCCCAGCTTCAAACGCTGCCCGACCTGACAGATGCGATCGACGCGCCCTTGTACGATGCGCAGACAGCTACCGATGGACTGCGCCGCGCTCAAACCGAGCCCGAGCCGCAGTCAGCGACGATGTCCGCAGCAGCCGGACCCGTGATCATCCCGCAACCTATCGAGCCTGTGCGTTACGGCACGGAGTCCCCCAATACCGCGGTACGCCTGTTTGGCGTCGTGTTGCTGTTGGGCCTGATCGCGGGATCGATCGGATTGATGTTCTTCCTCTATCGCGACGGAGGCCTTGCCGGGTCGCCTAGGCCTGGCGGAGAGCTCAAGGGCCTGCAAGTTTCGCCGCCGATCATCAAGTCGGTGAGGATGCAGGATGCGCAGGTTCTGACAGCTGAGGGCGTCGTGGTCAATCGAACCAGCCAAGCGCGCCGCTTTATCTACATTCGCGGCTCGCTCAACCGTCACGCAACGGCGGTGGCTGTCGCAACCGCACCCGCCGGCAATGTCTTCTCCACCGCGGAGCTGCAGCAGCTTTCGCTCAGCGCACTACGCGATCGTCTCAACCCTGCCGGGCGTGACGGCCGCAACACCAGCGTGGCGGCCGGTCAATCGGTCGCCTACCAGGTCATCCTCGCCGATCTACCCGAGGACTATTCGCCCAAACGCTACAAGCTCGTCGTGACGGTAGAAAAAGCCGAAGTGGTCGAGTGAGGTTTGACGTGTCGTCGAATCCGCCGAGCGATCCCTCTGACGACATTGCGCCCGACTGGTTATCCCAAGCAACCGCGCTTGGCCGCAAACTTCGAGCGCTCCCTGAACCAGCGATGCGCCAGCACGCCCTCAAGCGCGCATTGGCGGGAATCTCGGTAGCGGATGCCGCGCATTTGCTCGACGCGATCTACCAACTCGGCGCACAGCGCGACCTAGCGGTCGACACCCAGTCATTGATCGACCTGCTGAACAGCGACGACCTTTCGTACGCGTACACGAGTTCGCTGTACGAGCAGGCCAAACGAATACAATCACCGATCGCCCAGATGCTGTTTTCCCGCCTGACCAATAGCGAGGACAGCGACCCAGCGCGTTCGGCCGATCGCGAGTTAACCCTTGGACACCGCAAATCGTTGGCGCGCACCGCCGATCGGCAGCAACTGGCTCGATTGCTCGCCAACCCCGAAGCCGAGGTACTCGAGATTCTGCTGGAGAATCCGCTGCTGACTGAGGACGACGTGGTGCTTCTCGCTGCGCGCCGCGACGGATCAGCCGAGCTACGGCGGTTGATCGGCCAATCGCCGCGCTGGAACCGCCGCTACCGCATCCGCCGCGCACTGGTGCTCAACCCGTCCACGCCGCTATCGATGGGCGCCGCGATGCTGCACTTTTTGCGCCGCGCTGATCTGCGACAGGTGACACAGTCCGGCGCACTTCATCAACAACTACGCGAGCTTGCCGCGGACTTGCTCCAGCCTAGCGACGCGTGATAAATCAGAGCGAGTCGTAGACCACGCGGCCAGCAAGACGAGGTGCACTTTGGCAGGCCCCTGGGAATTCATCTATCTCCTGATCGTGCTGTTTATTGTCCTTGGGGCGCGTCGGCTGCCGGCGTGGGGTACCGCGATCGGCCGAGCGCTCAGTCGCAACAAGACCGACGAGCCATCGACCGAGGCTGACGGCAACCAATCATGAGCTTCGGGTCGGCAACTTTTTTGGAGCGGCTCGCAGGCGATGTTAGCCTCGATCAGATGTTGAAACGCCCGGTTGGTCATCGGCGACTGCTAACACTCGCTACCATTTCGTTCCTAACGATCGCCACCCTCGCCGATCCGGCCGGCGCATCGAGCAACCCCAACCTCGGCGCCCATTGGCCGCGCTTGCCGGATGCTTCCCAGCCGGCGATCGAGAGCCCTCCACCGACTGCCGCGGCCAACGAGAATTTCGAGCGCGTCGTTACGCCATTGCATCTGCAAGACGCACCCCAATGGACAACGAAGCTCAAGCTGCCCGACCTGCCGATCACTTGGGATGAGCGTGTCCTCAAATACCTCGACCACTACAAAAATAACCCACGTGGTCGGCGCCTGATGCGCTACTGGCTCAGCCAGCAAGGACGCCACCGCGCCCTGATCTCGCGAACCTTACGGCGATACGGGCTTCCCCAAGCGCTGACCTACGTGGCGATGATCGAAAGCGGCTATAGTTCCGACGCGAAATCCCGCAAGCGCGCTGTTGGCGTCTGGCAATTCGTCAAGAGTTCAGCCACCGCTTACGGTCTGACCGTCGATCAATGGATCGACGAACGAAGAGACCCCGAGCGCGCCAGCGAGGCGGCCGCTCGCATGCTGCGCGACCTCTATCAGCAGTTTGGTTCCTGGCCGTTAGCGCTGGCAGCCTACAATGCCGGCTCGGGCATGGTCTCGGCAGCGATGCGCAAGTACAACACCAACGACTATTGGCAACTCTGCACCTACGAAGCGGGTTTGCCCTGGTCGACGAGCCTCTACGTCTCCAAGGTTTTCGCGGTCGCGATCGTTGGTGAAAACCGCGACTACTTCGGCTTTGCCGACGTTGTCGACGTTCCGGAGCAGCGCTTCGAACTCGTCAGCGTTAAAGGGTCGATGTCGCTCGCCAAGATCGCCAAGATCGGCGGACACGACCCCACCCAGCTCGAACGCCTCAACGCTCACTATTGGCGCCAGCGCACGCCACCAGCGATACGCAGCTGGGTGCGTCTGCCGACCGACGGCGCAGCGCGCTATTATGCCGCACTCGGTGGTCAAGCCGGCCTAGAGCAGCGTGAGCGCTCTCACGAAATTCGCCAGGGCGATACGATTGCCAATGTGGCGCAGCGCTACAAAATCGCGCCGGGCCTATTGCGCTCACTCAACCACCTGCGCCCCACCGATTTACTGGAACCCGGGCAGCGCCTGCTACTGCCGCCCAAGCCGGCCACGGTGGCGCGCAAGGCCACTGTGCCGCGCGATAAGAAGCTGCTGGTGGCCTTGCCCGACTCTGCGCCATCGGCGATCGCTAACCGCCAGCGTGTGTTCTACCGGGTGATGCGCGGCGACACGCTCAGCGAGATCGCCAACCGCCTCGGCATATCCAGCGCCGAGATCGCCAGCTGGAATGGTCTCGCCGATCGCGGACGCCTGGTACCGGGCATGGTCCTGCAAGCGTTTATCGAAAACAGTCGCTCGCCCAGCCAACTCGGACTCTTCACGTTGGATCAAGTCCAACTGATGACCACCGGCAGTGCAGCGTTTCTCAACCAACACGAAAAAAGCAAAAACCGACGCCGCTTGCGCTACCGAGTCCGCAAAAACGACACGATTAAACGCGTTGCGCGCCGCTTTGGGCTAACCGTCGGCAGCTTTTTGCGCATCAATCGCTTTGGTCACGATCATGACCTGCGCCCCGGTGCCGAGGTGATCGTCTATGCGCCCGGCCGGGCCAAGGCCGGTCAAGCGATCAAACCAGGATATTATCGCGTTCAGCACGGCGACAACCCGACGACGATCGCCAAGCGCTTCGGCATCTCGATAAGCGAACTCTTGAAGCTAAACCGTCTCGCACCGGATCCCGTGCTGCAGATCAATCAGCTGCTAAAAGTGCGCGACAAGCGAGTGGACAAGAAGCGTCGCAAGTCGTCCGAGCTCAGTCGCCGCTAGCCATCGCAGGTTGATGTCGGCAGATCTCCCACCGTTCGAGTTCGTGGTCGATGCCCAGGCCGACGGCAGCCGCCTCGACCGTTTCTTGCTCGCCGAGATGCCCGACGTTACTCGGGGATCGATCGAGCGGCTCTGCGCAAGGGGACGGGTTAGAGTCGATGGTAAACGCGCCGCCAAAGGTATGCGCCTGCGCGGCGGACAGGTCGTCGCTGTCGCTGCCGCTCTCGATGAACAGCCCGTTGCTCAGCCGGAGCTAGCACTCGAGGTACTTGCTGAGCGCGCTGATTTCATCGCCGTCAACAAACCTGCGGGCCTGCCCTGCCACCCGCTTGTGCCGGGAGAAACCGACACCTTGGCCAACGCCCTGGTCGCCCGCTTTCCCGAGTGTGCGACGGCCAGCGTGGTCGCTCGCGAAGGTGGCTTGACCCACCGCCTGGACACCAGCACCAGCGGCATTTTGCTGGCCGCGCGGAGTCGCGAAAGCTACAGCCGGATTCGGCAGTGGTTCGCCGAGGGTCAGGTCGGCAAGCGCTACCTGGCGCTGGTCGAAGGCGCGATCGATGACTCGGGGGTAGTCGACTACCCGATCGAAGCCGACCCCAACGATCGGCGCCGCGTCGTCGCCGTACGCGACCGTTTCGACCGCGGCCTGGGCGCCACGACAAACTACCAGCCGATCGCCACGCACGGTGAGCTGTCGCTACTTGAGGTCGGTTGCACGACTGGGCGACGTCACCAAGTACGCGTCCACCTGGCTGCCATCGGCCACCCGCTGGTCGCTGACACCCTTTACGGCGCACGGGCTGTAGCTCAACTCCGCGGCGCGTTCTTGCACGCGCTGTCGCTACAAATCGCTGATGAGCTACTGACCGCTCCACTGCCGCCCAACCGAGCACAGTACTTGCGCGAGAGCGGTTTTGATCCCAGCCCGTTCGTCGGCTAGCCGCCCGAGCGCAGCTTTGTTTTTGTATTTGGGGGTGGTATAGACCCCAGAGTGTCTTGGACGGCGGCCAATATTTACCTGAGGCTGGGTGGCGATCAGCCGAGCGAACGCGTAGTCGACGCAGTCGCCGAGGCTGTTGTCAGCGCACGTATCAGCGAAGACGGCGTGCCCGCGCCGCCCCCCCTGTTGATCTCGCCAGCGCTCGATGGCTGGCTTGCCGTCGTTGGACTGCGTGGCTGGACGCTCGACTGTCCTGCGTTGGCGAGCGACCTGCTCTCGCTAGGCTTTAGCGATACGGCGAGTTGTGAAATCGCTGGACAAGCCTATCGCTTGCGCTTCGCCCGCTATGGCACGTCGCACGAGACGCTGTTTACGCCGAAAGACGCTGACGATCCAACCCAGGTCACGGCGATGCCGATCTATCGCGACGTTGAGCAGCTGGCCTTCGCCTTGTTGCGCGATCTCGGCCTACCGACGCCGTTGATCTTGATCGGTACTCGCCCCCATCAATGTCCACAACGCAACCTCGGCCAGGCCCTCGAGCTGACCGTCGCCGACGACGGTTCGCTCACGCGACGCACGCGAGACGTTGCAGCACCAGACTACAAACGCGATGAGGCGCCGGTGTTGGTCAACGAAATTGGACGCGACTTCGGCACTACGTTGTTCGATCGGCGCTTCGTCGACGGCGTACCCAGCGCTGCGTCGGTCAAGCGACTGCTTCAGCTCGAGGAGAAAATTCGCCAGCGCGCCGCCGAAGAGTACGGCGTGAGCGAGGTGCAGCTCGATTTGAGCTATAGCAGCGGCGGCTACCAAGACGAACTCGACGATTTGTTTCGAGCGCATGGCCGGATTGTCCCCGAACGGCGCTTCGCGCCACAGCGGCCGTGGTGGCAGTTCTGGCGCTACTTCGGCAAGTTTGGCAGGTAACTGTGGCGCGCTTCGTCGAATACCTCGTCGACGGTCGGTTGGCGCTCGCCCGACTCGAAGAGACGGTCAAGGGCAAGCTCCGACTGATCGATGCCAAAGGCCGCCAAACAACGCTGGCCGAAGACAAGGTACTCTTTTTCCATGATGCGTCCAGTCAAGATCAACTGACTAGCGCGCTGGACGAACTCGCCCAGCAGATCGACGTTGAGCTGCTTTGGGAAGTCGCACGCAGCGAAGACGGCGCCGACCTGTCGTGCAAACAGCTGGCCGACCTGTTCTTCGATGAGCAGAGCGACCGCCATGCTTCGGCGATCTTTCGCGCGCTGAGTGACGAGGCCATTCATTTCCGTCGACGAGGAGATCGTTTCGCGCCGCGAACGGCCGACGAGCTCGAACAAATGCAGCGCAAGCAGCAGAACGAGGCCGCTGCCGAGGCCGAGCTAGCCGAGCTCGTCGCTGGGCTGCGCGCGCCACTGCATGCCGAGCTCGCTGCGCGTCTCGAGCGCTACGTCCGCGGGGCCAGCGACGCCCGTCTAGAGCAGGCGCTATTGGCCAGCTCAACGCACACTCAGCGCCGGGCGTTCAGCTTGCTGGTCAAAGCCGGACATCTGCCGAGCAACGCTGACTTCGAAGTGATCAGCGCCGATATTCGCGGGCACTTCCCCGACGCAGCGCTCCAGGAAGCGGCAAGTGCAACGGCAACACCAACAGCGACCGTCGAGCACGCTGCCTTTACGATCGATGACCCCGACACCCGCGAGGTCGATGACGCGATCACGATCACTGCGCTTGGCGATGCCTGGCAGGTTGACGTTGACATCGCCGATGTCGCACTGCACGTCGTCCCCGACGGCGCGCTAGACAAAGAAGCACGCCGCCGCGCAACCACCGTCTATCTTCCCACTGAGACATTCCTCATGCTCCCCGGCGAAATCTCAACCGACCGGGCCAGCCTCGCGGAGAACGAGCCACGAGCCGTGGTGCGCAACCGCATCCTGCTCGATAGTCAGGGACAGATAAAGAGCCACCAAATCTTCCGCTGCTGGGCCCGGGTCGCGTGCAGACTAAGCTACGACGAAGCCGATCGGCTGATCGAAGATCAGCAGCTGGGCCCAAACGAGCACGCCGCTGCGCTCAAACAGCTGGCGACGCTCTGTGCGGCGGTTCGCGAGCAGCGCGAACGGCGCTCAGCGCTCAACATTCGCCGCCCGGAATGGAAATACAAGGTCTCTGGTGACCAGGTCATCGTCACGCCGATCGAAGCCAATTCGCCCAGTCGTTCGATCGTCGCCGAATTGATGATTCTCGCCAACAGTCAGGCGGCGATCTGGGCCGATCAGCACAAAGTGCCGCTGATCTATCGGATCCAAGCCGCTCCGGCAACGCCACTTCCTAAAATCGACCCCAGCGATATTGCCGGTTTTACCCGCCTACGGGGCATGTTGGCGCCGGCAGCCTTGTCGCTAAACGCGGGCGAACACTTCGGGCTCGGCGTCGCTGCTTATACCCAGGTCACTTCGCCGCTTCGCCGTTACGGCGATCTGGTGCAGCAACGACAATTGATCGCGGCGGCAAACGGTGCAGCGCTGCCTTACGACGCCGCAGCGCTATTGTCAGTGCTGGCCACCGTCGAAGCTACCGAACGGCAAATGAAGGCCGTAGAAAACAGCGTCAATCAACGTTGGGCGCTCGAATATGTCGCGCAGCAGGCCTCTCCGCACGCTGCGCCGGCGCTGATCGTCGCTGAGACCGGCAACGGATATCGAGCTCAGTTGCTGGACTGTGGCGCCGTGGGTAACCTAGGCGCGCGACGCAAACTATCGGTCGGTGACCAGGTCGAGGTCACCGTCGAACGCGTCGACCCGCGCGGCCAAAGCATGAGACTGCAACTCGTTTAGTTGCGGCCGCAGACCTTGCCGTCGCAGGTGTCCTCGACGACGCCATCAGCACGAAAGAAGCGTTCCCACTGGGCGAAACAGGCCTCAAGCCGGCGTGGCTTCCTGTGGGCGGAGACTTCCTCGCTCGCCGGCACAGGCGCTGGCAGATTGCCCTCGGGCACCTGATAGGGGACCTCGATGTCCCATTGCACATAAGCCGAATCTTGCGGCAACGACGCGTCCGTCAGACCAAAGACCGCTTCGGTTCCAGGCAGCGCGCGCGGCAAGCCCAGGACGCGAGCGACCGCGCGCGTCGCGAGGTTTGGCACTTGCTCGTCCTTGAGACTCTCGTGGTACAGCACGCGCTTTGCGCCGATTTGCTCGGCGAGCAGGTCAGCCCAGACGATCGGGTCGGTGTAGTCCCAGAGCGATTGCGAGAGATGCAACAGCAGCAACCGATCAGTTGGATCACGATAGACCAGCTTCATCAGCACAGCAAAGGCGTTAAAGTTAGAGCTGCGCTGCAGCATTAGCGACCACCAGCCGCCCCCCACGTGAAAGGCAAAGCGTTTGATGTCAGGGTTAAGCGCAGCAAAGGCCACCCCCTGAATTCCGCCATTTGAAATGCCAAGGTAGTAAAGCCGCTGGTCATCGACGAGCGAACCACTAACGCCCTGAACGAAGGGCTGCGTCGACAGGCCAACCTTTGCCCAACGCGCGACCACCTGAAGCCCAATTTGGGTCTGCACCAGCTGATCAGTGATGCGCGGCACGTTGGTAAAGTTGGTGATTACCTCTCCGCTGATGTCAGCGAGATCGGAATTCGCCAGCCCAACGATCGGTGTCGCGACTTGCACTGCGCACAGGCGATCACCGAGCGTCGAATGGTACTCGCCGCTCAACTCATCTTCGGCGGACAAGAACAGCCCGTGGCCAAATAGGATCACCGGGACCGGCGAGGAACTCTTTTCTGCGCAGCGCGGAACAGAGATGAATACCGGTCGCCAGCGCTTGCCATTGCGCAGCGGTGCGCCGTCAGTGCCAAATTTTAGCCAAGCGGAGACCGAGTCGCTCTCCAAATAAAGCGGCTCCTCAACGCGCCCGGCAACAAAGCGCAGCAGTTTGTCGTTTGGCTGCTCTTTGACCTCGAGAACCTCGAAGGCCGGCGCCTTCGTTGCCAACTCGGCCAAGGTCGCTTCAACCATCGGTTTGAGGATCCGCATCGTTTGGTTACTGGCCGTATGAAAGTCCCAAGCCAGCACCAACTCTGCCGCCGGAATCTTCGCGTGCTGTTCGAGCAGCGCGATCGCCTCGCGCGTTTGCCGGGCAAAGCGATCGAGTCGCTCGGTGGCAGAGCTGCCACCATCACGGATCCAGGCGAACGCCTGCGGCGCCGACAACGGCGCTCCCGAACGATCCTTGAGCCCGTTGCGCAGCGCGACGATGTAGCGCGTATTGGGCTTGAGCGGCACTTGGGGCCGAATAATCAGCGCCGGTATTTCGTTGTTCCCTTTGGCGTTGGCGTCGAGCTCAGCGAAGAGCGGCACGCGCTGGCCGGTCGTCGCTTCGACGATCTGGATCAACTGCTGATCGGCCCGAGCCAGATCGGCGAGCGTGGGCAAGCCGTCGGCGGCAACACCCTCAGGAAAGCTAACGAGCGGCTGGCTGCCGATCGAGAAACCGTCGAAGCGTTGGTAGCGAGCGACCGACAGCGACACGCCTTCGCGATTGGCCGGCACTGCCTGCGCTGGATAGCGAACACGATAGCCAGTGGTGGTCGATGGGTCAGCGTCGAGATAGTAGCTCGACGGCCAGGGCAGCAAGCACGGCCCACCGACGAGCGGATTGCAGTGCTCTGCTGGTAGTGGAGGCGGCTCAGCGCCCGAACCACTACAGGCGATCCAGAGGATCAAGAAGACAAGGCCAAGCAATTTCTTCATCACAATTAACTCGCCGTTTTGTCGGGCCAAAACACTTTAACCGCAAACAGGCAGAGTATACCGACAACGACCAAAGGCACACCACGCGCGAGTTCACCAAACAGCAGGTAACCGCTGCCGAAACAGAGCGAGAATACCAAGACCAAGCCGACGCCCCAGAGCCCAAACCGCCGCGCGCCATCCAGACTCCAACGAATATCGTCGTACTTCTCGCGCACCGGCCCCCATCCCATCGGAAACGGTCTAACCATCCGACAAAAGCGCGCCAAAGAATCCAGATCAGGCGGCGGGGTCACGAGGGTGACGCCGATCCAGCAGGCCGTCGAAAAAGCAGCGACGAAGCCAAAACGCGCGCCGAAACTGGTTAGCTGGTCAACGAGCACGTGGTTAGCGATCAGCGATCCGACAGCGGACCCGGCCAGCGCTGCGAACTCGGTCCAAGCGCTGATCCGCCACCAGAACCAACGGGCCACGACGACAAAGCCGTAGCCGGCGGTCATCGTCGCCAGATACTCCCAAGCTCCTTTGACAGAGTCCATGAAGATCGCGATCACGACGGCCAGACCGAGCATTACCAAGGTACCAATTTGACTTGCGCGTACGTAGTGGGCGGTCGACGCGTTGCGCTTGATAAACCGCCGGTAAATGTCGGTGACGATAAACGACGCGCCAGTATTCGCCTGGGTGTCGATCGTCGACATGAAGGCAGCGGTGATCGATGCCAGCATCAGACCAAGCATGCCGCTCGGCAATACCTTGACCAGCAGTAGCGCGTAGGCGTGCTCGGCCTTTCGCTCGGGAAAGGTCGTGATCGCCACCAAAGCGACGAGGATCATCGGCCAGTAATTGAGTGCAAAGTGGACCACGGTGAACAGCAACTGACTAAACGTCGCGTGACGCTCGTCCTTGGTCGACATCAGGCGCTGATTGAGGGCAGCCGGCGGGTTTCCCCACCATTTGAGCGTGACAAACACCAGGAACTTGTAAAACATCCGGTCATCGGGACGCGGCAAGAATCGCAGACGTCGCTGAGCCTCGCTCACGCCATAGCGTGTACCCAGCGCCGCGACCAAACCGGAGATGCCACCCGCGGAGCCGAGCGCGTAGTAAGCCAAGGCGATCGACCCCGCACTGCCAACAAAAAACTGGATGAAGTCGGTCACCGCCACACCCCAAAGCCCCGAGGTCGTGGTGTAGGCGATGGTCAACCCGATAACGATGACCAGTGTCCACGTAGCGTCCCAGCCAAAGCTCTGCTCGGCGATCACCAACACCGAGCGCATCACCCAGCCCATCGAGATCGCCACCGACAGCACGCCGAAGTAGACGCCTTTGAAGCCGCGCAGCAGCGCCGCACCGCGACCAGCATAGCGCAGCTCGATCAACTCCGCGGTCGTTACGATGTCTGATCGACGAAGTAGCGCCGCAAAGACAAACGCTCCAAACGTCCCAGCTCCACCGATGATATAGGTCCAAGCGAACCAAACGCCCTGGATTCCGTCGCGCTCAACCAATCCGGCGATACCCAACGGGGTATCGATGGCAAACGCGGATGCGATCATCGATACGCCGGCAAGCCACCATGGCAACGAACGCCCGGCGACGAAATACTCTTCGACGCTTTTTGTCGCCCGGCGCGAAAAGTAGAGCCCGATGCCGACGCTTACTACCACGTAGCCTACAACGATCACCAGGTCGATGGTCGCTAGCCCCATGATTGACTCGCCCACCGGCTAGGAGCCGGAGAACTGCACATCCTCAAAAACCAGCGTCGGAATGCGCCAGGCGCTGTAGGGATAGGGATCGTTGCCGACGGCGACCAGTCGCTTCCATAGCGACAAGTGATTGTCGGCGATGTTCATTTCCGTTACCGGATGGACGATCTCGCCATTTTTGATGCGCTGGCCACGTATGCCGTAGGAAAAGTCGCCCGTTGCACCATTGGAGTTTCCACCCAAAAAAGATGTCACGAGGATGCCATCTTTGACGTCGGCGATCAGATCGCCGGCCGAGCGCGTGCCGGGGGTCAGCAGGATATTCCCACGCGAGGATGTCGTCGGCTCAACATTGAGCTTCCGCGCGTAATACAGGCCAATATAGAAGAATCGCAAGATCCCTTGTTCGAAGACCTGAGCGCGCGCCGCAGGAAATCCGTCGCTGTCGTAGAGATGGGAACCGAGGCCACGTGGAAGCAAGGGGTCATCGACCAAGTCCAAGAGCTCGCTGCCGATCGGCTGGCCCATTTTGCCCTCGAAGCACGACGATCGCTGTTGCAGCGCGAAACCGGACAATGGTTCGAGCAACGAGCTAAGCAGATGCGGTGCACACCGGCGACGGACGACCATCGTCATCTTGTTCGACGGCACGACGCTTGCGCCGAGCTGCTCACCTGCGCGCTTGAGCGCCAAATCGCCAACCTCCGCTGCACTCGGTACGCCCTCGAGGAAGCGAGAGGAAATAAAGTGACTGCCATCGGGCCGGCGCGCGCCCGAGTCGCGCACGGTGACCGACGCGCCGAACTCGTAAAGCGTGCGTGTGGTCTCGCCGAAAAAGCCGTTTGAGTGCAGTCGCATCGACGTATAGATGTTTGTCAGCGAGCGTGTGCTGATCGAAACCACAGGGATCGATGTCGACGCCGCCGCCTCTTCGAGCGCTGCTAGCCGCTGCTTGTGGTCATCGATCGAATACGCGCCGCATTGCGGATCGACACTATCGATATCAGCATCTGCAACACCGTAGCGCTGGGGCTCGGCCAAGCCGCGATGAGGATCTGGATCCAATAATTTTGCCGCCGCGACCGCGTCCTCGACGAAAGGCTTCAGCGACGCCGGCTGAAGGATGTTGGTTTGAACCGACAAGTAGCGCTGGGCGGCAAAGACCGCCAGACGGAGCGATCGCCCCGTCGATGATTCGAGTGTCTCCAGTTTCCCCGAGCGCTGTCCGAGCTCGACATAACGGCCCTTGGACAACACCACCGCGGCCTGCTCGGCACCTGCCGCGAGCGCCCAATCGATCGCACGCTGGGCCAGAGTTCTCAGCTCTGGAGTCAATTGGCTACTCACTAGCTCACGCCTCCCACTGTGATCGCTGAGACTTTAACCGTCGGCATACCGATCGAAACGGGCACGGACTGACCGTTTTTGCCGCAAGTCCAGCCGCCCGAGTCGATCTTCATGTCGTCTCCGACCATAACGACCTTCTTGAGAACCTCAGGCCCATTGCCGATCAGATTGACGTCCTTGATCGGCGCGGTCAGCTTGCCATTTTCGATCAGATAGCCACTTTTGACGTAGAAGGTAAAGTCCCCGGCGCCAATACGGACCTGACCATTGGTAAATGTCTGAGCGTATATGCCGCGGTCGATCGTCTTGATGATCTCTTCAGGGCTATATGGCCCCGACTCCATGTATGTGCAGCGCATGCGCGGCAAAGGCGCATAGCGGAAACTTTGTCGGCGACCGTTGCCCGTCGGCTCAACGCCATAATGCAGGGCGCTAATCCTGTCGTGCATGTAGCTACGCAGCACGCCGTTTTCAACCAACACCGTGCGCTGTGAATCGCAGCCCTCGTCGTCCACGTTGATCGCTCCGCGCGAAGCGAGCACAGTTCCATCGTCGACGATCGAAACCGACCGATCAGCGATCGACTGGCCGAGGGCGTCGGCGTAGATCGAGATCCCTTTGCGGTTAAAGTCAGCTTCCATACCGTGGCCGATCGCTTCGTGCAACAGGATGCCCGAGCTGCCCGCCGCCATCACCACCGGCATTTCGCCCGCCTCTGGACGCCGCGCCTCAAACAGCAGCGTCGTTCGAGCAACTGCCTCGTCAGCCACTGCATGCAGCGTTTGCTCGCTCCAGAACTCGCGCCCATGGCGGCCCGAGAGATTAAAACCGTTTTCTTCGCGGCGAACACCATCGCTGGCCACGCAGGAGACCTTGAGCAAGGTTAGCGGGCGGTGATCTGAGCGCATATCGCCCAGCGAGTTGACGACCAAGACGTGCGACTCAGCATCGACCAAGTTCGCGCGAACCGTCAGCACGCGCGAGTCCGCAGCCACAGCCCGCCGCTCGACCTGCTCCAACAGCGGCAAGCGCTCATCGAGTGAAACATCAGACCACCAGCGCTCGACGGGATAGTAGTTTGCCGTGCGCTTATGCGTGATCGGCTGAGGCTCGATCGTCTTACCGCCGTCGGCGATTCCTGCAGCGATACGCGCCGCGTCTAGCATGCTCGCGAGCTCAAGCTCCTCAGAGAACGCGTAGCCAGTGCAATCGCCAGCGACGACACGAATGCCTATCCCAACGTCGGCCGACCGGTGCGCGCTACAGACCTTACCGTCTTCGAGACCGATCGTCGCCGAGAATGACTGTTGAAAGAACAACTCGCAATAGTCCCCGCCACGCGAAAGGCCTTCACGCAACAGCGTTTCGTAGGTTTGCTGGTCCACGCCGTAGGCGTGGGCAAAAAAGTCTTCGGACATCCACTCCTCCCGACCAGCGCACGACGCTTGACACCACTCTCGCCAGCGAGCGGAGTCCGCTCCGCCGGTGGGCTTGGTACCCATTCTTTCGTGCTACCGGGTGATCTCAAAGGTAGTGGTGCGTCGCTCGGCGGTCAAGCAGAGCTTTAGCGACGGCGCGAACGCCAAACGAGCGCAAGCAGCAGAACCAGCAACGAAGACATCTCGCCGTTGGGCGTCGACGCCACCGCGCAACCGCTCGTCGGCCGCTCCGTCGGTGAATCCATTCGGCCGCACAACTCGTCCGCACAGAGGGCCATCGGCTGGCATACCGCATCACGACAGGCGTAGCCCGATTCGCACGGCGCGCTAGCCCGACAGCTTCGACTGCAGATGCCTTGGACGCACAGTCCTCCCTCGCACTGGGCCGCGGTCTGACAAGCGTCGCCAAAGGGCAGTCGTACCGCTTCGTCAGCCACAGTTACGGTTGCCTGCGCCTCAAGCGTTTTGCCGTTCCAGACCGCCTTGGTCTGAATGCGATGAACACCTGTCGGGAGATCTTTCAGATCGATCTGATAGGGCGGTTGCGACACCGACGACAGCAGCCGGCCGTCGACGATGAATTCAATGGTTGCCCGGGCATCGTCCGGACTGACCGCCGCGACGACCCGCAATCTCGAGCGTGTTTGCGCTCCAGCGACAGGGCTGATGATTTCCAGCGCTTCGGGCGCCAGCTCGCGCTGATCCGGTGCGGCCTCGGCGATAAAGCTGCGATACATGTCCACGCGAACGTCATAGCCACGGCCGGCGCATTCGCGCTGCTTGGCGCGATGTACGCCGACGACGACTAGCGTGTCATCGCGCGCCGCCAGCGTCGGGCCACCTGAGTCACCATCACAGAGCCCAACCAACGCTAGCGAGCCTGGCGGCAATGCCCCGATCGTCGCCACGCGCGTACGTTTGGTGCCAAAGTGCCCCTCCGTTTCGCTGACCTTGCCGAGACCTACCATGACGACCGAGTCACCGACGTGGGGCACGCCAACCGCAACCGGTAGCGGCTCGATGCCCTCGACCGCTGAAGCCAGCGTGAGCACCGCCAAATCAACCTGGTGCTCGTCGTAGTCGGGATGAATCTGCACCCTCGAAGCGACGCGCATTTCGCTCGAGACCGCGCGCGGATAAAACACCACGTTCGATGTGTCCTCGATGCAGTGCGCCGCGGTCAGCACGCTTCGCGGCCCGATCAGCGTGCCGCTGCAGGCCCGCCGTCCGTCAGCGATTACCGCACCGATCGCCGGAAAGCCGGCTTCGAGTTGGCCACCGTTGATGCTCGCGGTGAGCTGAGCCAGCTCAGCGCCCGGCGTGGCATCGCAACCCGACCCACCGAGCAGCAGGATGAGCAGCCCGAAACGCAAAACGACGGCGAAAGAACGGCAAGCGAGCACGGCCCAACTTGATGCAAGCGCTGCACCACCAACAAACAGCGCACAGGGCGAATGTAATCAGGTACTTAGATGGCAATCGCCATAGACTGGCCAGCCGCGGCGCCGGCGGGGGAAATTGCGCACTCCCCTTTTCGGACTAGCGTGATTTCGCGCCTTTGCCCTTGGCCTTGGCCTTGCGCGGCTGATTGGCGCTCCCCTGGGCCGCGGCGGAAGCGCCCGGCCAATCGCCGGCTTTGCGCAGGCGGATACCGTAGAGGATTAGTCCAGCGGCAAAGAGGAACATTCCGCCGGCAAAATACTGCCCCGGGGTGTAGCCAAGGTAGAGCTTGTCTTCATCGCGTAGCGTGTCGAGTGCAAAACGAACCGGCGCGTAGAGCATTAGGACCAGCGCGGGATGGAAGCCGTGGATCGGCCGAATGCCCTTGGTCGCGTAAAGCACCGCGTTGAGCACGATGGTATAGAGCATCTCGTAAAAGCCGAGATTGTGGCGCGTACCGCCCAGCAGACGACCGTCAGTCGTCCGACGAAATACCTTTGGGTATTGAAACCCGAGGACAAAATCGGTCGGTTTGCCGATGTGATCGCTGGCGATGGTGCAGCCAAGGCGACCGAAAAACCACCCGGGAACGAGACCAAAGATGATCGCGTCGGCGTACTTGAGCACCGAGGCGTTGTTGCGCTTGAAGAAAATGAATGCGCCGGCAGCGCCGCCAATGAATCCACCGAACGACGAGATCCCGGCCCAGAATTTGAGCAGCACCAGCGGGTCGGAGAGAATCTTTTCCGGGAAGTAGAAGATCACCGAGACCAAGTGGGCGACCACAAACCCGGTAACGACGGTCCAGACCATGCCGTCAGCGCACAGATTGGGATCGAGACCTGTGAGCCGAGCCCGACGACGACCCAGCAGATAGCCCAGGGCGATGCCAATGCCGACCAGCAGACCGAAAGGCTCGATGAAGCCAAACTTGTTGATGTGGATGTAGGGGATCACCACCGCCTCCAGATCGCTCTCGCGCTGACGCGCAAGACGCGTGACACTACTTCCGATGACCTTTGCGGTCAAATCAACTGTTGTAAAGCCCACCATTGGCAGGCGGCGGAGGCCTAAGTACAATGCCCCGATGCGATTCGGTATCTTCGCTCTGTTGCTGTGCCTGTCCGGGTCGAGCGCCTGGGCGCAAAAGCCAACGATCGCGGTGCTGACTTTCGGCGGCCCACGCGGTCCCGCAGCACGTTCGGCGATCGTCCAGCGCTTGACGGCCCATTACAGCGTGTTGGGCTCCGCGGAGCTACTCGCTGCCTGCGATCGCTTGGGGATCGAACTTTCGCGCGGCAAGAACCTCGCGGCTGCGGCACGCGAAGTCGGCGCATTCGCCGTGGTTGGTGGCAGCCTCAAGGGCCGCTCGCTCTCGCTAGCGATCTATAGCTCCCACGATGGCCAGCCGGTTCATACCGCGCGGCTCCCTTGGCGACATCGCAGTCGCAGCGCGGGCAAACGCGCGATCGAAGTGATCGAAACGGGGCTGGCCAAAGTACCCACGTTACCGGCGTCGAGACCGACACCAACGCCACCCGCTGCTCCGACACCGGTCAGCCCACCACAAACGCCGCCGGCCGAACAGCCACCACCTGCGCAACCATCGCCAGCGGAAACGCGCCGGCCGCCCGCTCTCGACTACAGTCCGACGGGCGACGACACAGCGCCAACGCCAGACGCTGGCAGCGAGACCGACCCATTAGACGATCCACTGACCACCGTCGCTGCCGATCGCCCCAAGAAGCTCGACAATTTCCGAGAAGGGCCTCGGCGTCGACGACGCGGGCCGGCCAAGATGACCAAGGTCAAAGGCACCGTCGGCTTTGGCGCGACGATGCGGCGCTTCCGTCTGAATGACGCGCGCTCACTCCACCGTCATCCGACCTATTCGAGCTCCCCCGCATTTCTGCTGCGCCTCGCTGTGCAGGCTTGGCCGGTTGCATTTTTTACCGATAACCTGTGGAGTCAGCTCTTTCTCCAGGTCCACTACCAACGAACGCTGGGCATGAGCTCGCGCATCCCCGACGCAAACAACCAACTCGTCGCTCTCGGCACAACGATCAGCGAGCTGACCTTCGACATTGGCTATGGCATCAAGCTGGGACGCTCGTCGGCGGCACCATTGCTCGACCTGTCGGCGGGGTATGGCTTTCTCAACTTCGGCGTCAACTGGGGTCAGGTTACGCCGTCGATCCCCTCGACAACCTACCGCTACCTCAACTTTCGTGGCGGCATGCGCTTCCCGTTCTTGCCCTACCTTGGCGCCTTTACCAGTGCGGCATATCGTTTCGTGCTGAGTAGCGGCGACATTGAGTTTGCAACGGACGAGTACTGGTATGGTCCAGCCAAGGCTGGCGCTCTCGCGTTTGACGGAGGGCTCGAAGCCAATTTCTTTGGCGTTGTCGCGCGGCTTTACTACGGCTACACGCGAGTGTTTACCACCTTCACCGATGCACTCAACCGGCTGAACCGCGGGGCGCGTTCTGCCGGCGGTTCGCTCGATCAATACCACAGCTTCTTCCTCGCACTTGGATACCAATACTAGACGATGGGCGGCGAACGAACCCACGCTGTGCGGCGGCGATCGTTGGCGCTTTGCATCGCGGGCCTAGTGCTCGCGTTGTTCGGACTCGTCGACTCGTCGGCGTACGCCGAGAGACAAATGCTCGGAGCCCGCGCGGTCGCGCTCGGTGGAGCACTTCGCGCTTCCGCCGCAGGGACGGCTGGACCGATCCTCAATCCCGCAGCGATGAGCCTGACCCGAACTTACGTGATGGGCGCGATCTACCAGTACCGCGGTGCCGACGGCGCCCACCAGCTGCACTTTTCGATCGTCGACTCGCTGACCTCGCGCATCGCCGCTGGCATCTTCTACGGTTACTCGCGCGCGCGGCCACAGCAGACGCTCAGCGTTCAGCCCGCGCTCCCCTTCACCGAAACGTTCGCAACTCACGAAGCAGGGCTTTCGCTGAGTGCACCACTCGGCGAGATGCTCATGATCGGCGTCACCGGAAAATATCTCCGTCACCGCAGCAGCCTACCCGAAGGTGTTCAACTCGAGGCAACATCGATCAATACCGGGACGGTCGATGTCGGCGGAGTATTTCGCCTCGCCAAGTTTCGCCTTGCCGTTGTCGGCAAGAACCTTGTCGCCATCGATGACCCTGCCTTCGCGCGAACGCTCGGCCTCGGACTTGCCGTCGACCTCGGCAAGCTACTGCTGGGGTTTGACAGCGCACTCGACTTTAGCAGCGCCGACCGCGTCAAAGCGAGCTACCACGGTGGCGCCGAGATCTTTCTCGCGCGCGCCTATGCGATCCGTCTCGGTGTCGAACACGACACGCTCTACGAGCGTAGCCATATCAGTTTTGGAGGCGCGCTGATCGGTCCGAAGATCGGCCTCGAGTGCGGTATCCGACAAACCGTCGCCGGTGGCGTCGAGACACAGGTCGCCACGGCGCTGAAACTGTACATGCGCTAATGAGCAAACGAGAGCGGCGACTGATTCGCCGGCTGCAAGAGCGAGATGAGGCAGCCTTTCGCGAGATGGTGCGCGAACACGAGCAGCAGGTGTTCAATCTCGTCTTTCGCATGCTCGGCAATCGCGAAGAAGCCGAAGACCTCGCTCAAGACGTGTTCGTAACCGTCTTCAAATCGATCGATCGTTTTCGCGAAGAGAGTCGACTCAGCACATGGATCTACCGTATCGCCGTTAACCACTGCAAAAACCGCTACAAATATCTGGCCCGCCGCAACTACCACGGAAGCGCCAGTTTTGACGATGTGGAGGCGCGCGAAGGCACGGAGCGCGACGGACCCGCGATCGCGCTACAAGCGCAGATCAGCGCGCCCGACCGCATTCTCGAAGGAAAGCGGCTCGAGCAGGCGCTGCAGCGCGCGATTGCCGAACTCGATGAAGACCAGCGTGTGGTGATCGTCTTGCGCGACGTCGAGGGGCTAACCTACCAAGAGATCTGTGCGATCACCGATCTCGCCGAAGGAACCGTAAAGTCGCGCTTGCACCGTGCGCGCATGGCGCTCAAAGAGCGGCTAGAGCGCGAACAATGACCGAACGAAACCGTCCTGTAGGCGACAGAGAAGACCGGATGGATCACCAACAAGCAAAAGACAAGTTCAGCGACTACTACGAAGACTCACTCGACATGCAGCAGCGCGCGGCCATCGAAGCACACTTCGGCAGCTGCAGCGAATGTCGCGCGGAATACGAAGCGTTCAAAGAGACGCTGCGTGGATTGTCGGGCCTTCACCAGCTCGCTCAGCCGATCGAGTTATCGAAGAAAGTCGCGCGACGCATCCATCGCCGCTCCGCTGGGCGCTTCTTTGGGGACCGAGCGGAAACACGATTCTCGTTCGAGTGGCTGTCCTTGGTGGTTATTCTGATCCTTTTGGTCGTGGTTTTTGTAGTAACGACCAGCGAAAAGCGAGTTATCACGCCGCTGCTACCGCCGGTGTCAGCCGACGCTGGTGTGTCATCGGTCGACGGGTCGTCGACGGATGACCTGTTGCGTCATGACGATCAGTGAGCTATGTAACACTCGGGCAAAGCAGATGTAGACTGGTCGCGATGCACAATCTTCGCGAGGTAGACAGATGACGCGAAAACACATTCTCGAAACGCCGGTCGACCAACTCAAAGAAAGCGACATTATCTTTGACTGGAACGAAGTCGATCCCCGTAAGAGCAAACCACGGCACGCATTCTCTTTCTTTGACGAAACGCTGCGCGATGGTCTGCAATCGCCCTCGGTCGTCGACCCGCCGATCGCCGACAAGATCCGCATCGTCGAGTTGATGGACGAACTTGGCGTTCAGCACATCGATATCGGCCTTCCTGGCGCAGGCCCCCGAGCGCGCGAAGACGTGCGAGAGATCGCTACCGCGATGCGCGATAACAAGCTCAAAATTCGCGCAGCCTGTGCAGCACGCACTGTCGCCGCGGACATCGAGCCGATCATCGAGATTTCCCAGCAGGTCGGCATCGAGATCGAAGTGATGGCCTTTATCGGATCGAGCAGCATCCGACTTTACGCCGAGGCGTGGGATCTCGATCGAATGCTCAAGCTGAGCGCCGATGCGATCGGACTGGCCCGTCGCTACAACTTGCCGTGTACCTACGTCACGGAGGACACCACGCGTTCCCACCCCGAAGTGTTGCGCGCGCTGTTTGGCAATGCCATCGAGCACGGCGCACACCGCCTGTGCTTGTGCGATACGGTCGGCCACGTGACTCCCGATGGCGTGCGCTCGCTGATCGACTGGACGAAAATGCTATGTCGCGAGCTGGGACAAGATGTCGGCATCGACTGGCACGGCCACAACGACCGCGGCTTGGCCTTGGAAAACGCGCTGTGGGCGATCGAGTTTGGCGCCGATCGCGTTCATGGCACGGTGCTCGGCGTGGGCGAGCGCGTCGGCAACACCGCCCTCGACCAAGTGCTGCTCAACATGAAGCTGCTCAACTGGATCGACAACGACCTCGGGAAGCTTGTCGATCTTGGCCAACTCGTCTCCAGGACAACGCGGGTTCCGATTCCCTGCAACTATCCGTTACTGGGGGATGACGCATTTCGCACGGGAACCGGCGTTCACGCCGCAGCGGTCATCAAGGCGCAGCGGCGCGGCGATCATTTTCTCGCCGACCGGATCTACTCCGGAGTTCCCGCAAGCTTGTTTGGCAGACGCCAAGAGATCGCCATCGGGCACATGAGTGGCGAGTCCAACGTACACTTCTGGCTCGAAGAAAACGGTGTGGAGGCGACGCCGGACCTCGTCGCGACTGTCTTTGAGCGCGCAAAGAAGAGCAATAGACTGCTTACTAACGAAGAGATTTGGCAGGTTATTAATGACTATCAGCACAAAGCGAAATGACTTCACCGGCGTCAAGGTGTTCTCGGCAACGATGGCACAGGAGCGCGATCGCCTTGGCGACCGGATCACATCCTGGATTCGCGAGAATCCGGCAGTCAACATCGTCGATACGATCGTAACCCAGTCGTCCGATGAGGCCTTTCACTGCCTGGCGATCACCCTCTTTTACGAAAAGGCTACCGAGTAGCGGCTAGACTTCAACCGATATCTGCAGTTCGCGCCGTAAGCGCGCGAACCGCTCGCTCAGTGAGAAGTCGAGCAAGGCGCCGCGTGTCTGCTCGTCGTTGGACATCAGCTCAAGAGGACGCCGCGGATCACCAGCGAGCAGCAAGCCGATTCGCGAGGCGGTTCGCCAGACCGCTCGACTCCATTCGGACAGGTTCATCTTGTCGCGTTTGAGAAGCGCCTCGACAAACGGACGCAACGCGTCGGGTTTGAGGCCATCGGCTTGCATTTGATCGAGAAACAACGCGGTCCTCGAATCGGAGACCGCCGTCTGTGGCCGCACGGTCGCGATCGCGGCGCGAAACGCAATTTTCAGGTCACGCGCGCGACGCCCAAAGATGTGCCGTCGCGCCTGTGTGCGGCAGCTGAGTACCCTAGCCAATGAAAACACGATCGTCGAATGATCGTGACTCGACAGCAGACTCTGGCCGACGAGCAGCTCGGCCTGCGGCGTCGGTGCAAGCAGAGCGCTCGACGTTCGTGTCGAGCGATAGACCGCGGGGCACTCCTGCTTGAATTGCTCGCACACGTAGCGCAGCATGTCGGCGAACGGCTGGTATTCCCACCAGCTGTCGAGGCGGGCGCTTTCCGCGCTGCCCAGATCGTTTAGCGTCACCGGAAAGACCTTGGAGATCGTGTCGGACACCATGCCGACAATCTGCTCGACGGCGGGGTCATCGCCGTTGACTCGTAGCTCATCGAAAAAATCGACCATCGGGCGGCATGCGCGAAGCAAAACTCGGGGGCGCAAACGCTCGTAGGCCAATTCGTGCTGCTTGGTCGCTGCAGCACGGGCCATCAGCAGCGCTGCAACGACAAACGTATGGTCGGTACGACCAGCCGATTGGTGCAACTCGAACAGGTCACAAAGCGCAGCGTTGCTGCTTGGATCGTCGGCGAGACGCCTTCGGCAAGCGGTCACTTGCGCAGCCCACTCGCGGCTGGCTGCGTCACCAGCAGCTCGGGCTGCACGAAGCTCGGGATGCATCGGCGCTAGCCGCGCGACCTCTGCCATCGCGATCTCTGCCGCATCATGGTTGCCCAGGCGATCGCGATGAAGCGCTGCAAGACCAAGCCAGAGTTCGACCAGCTGCTCCTCGTCACCACCGCGCAAGCGAAAGAGCAGCGAGTCATAGGTGCGCTCGAGCTCTTCGTACGCTTCAAGCCTCAGCAGTACGCGGCGCAGCTTGTGAAACGTATCTACGGCAGGAGGGTCCGCGGCTAATGCGACTCGTAGATGGTCAGCCGCTGCGTAGTCATCGCCAATATCGATCGCGATCATCGCCGCCACCTCGCGAGCGGTCGCCGCGTCATCAGCAATAGAAAGCGACCGGGCAACATCGTCGCGGGCGGCCGCCGCACCGACGGCACCCCGACCAAAGCGGACAAAGCGTGCCCACGCTCGATAGGCGTAGAAGTCGGGCTGGTTGGGTTGCAGCTCGATCGCGCGCGAGAAATGCTGTTCGGCCGCCTCGGGGTCGCTATCGCGCAGCAGACGTTCACCTTCGCGAAAGGCAAGCTCTGCATCGAGTCCATCGATCGCCGGTGCGTCGGGCGTCGTCGCGCTATCGCTTGCTCGCGCAAAATCGCCAGTCGCCAGCTCGTCACCCGACCCTGCTTCGTCGAGTAGGCCATGCCGACTGCCGCGCTGGGCAACCACCTCATCGGTTGTCAGGATGCCTGGGCCCGAACCTTCGTCGGCAAAGTGGACGACGCCAGAATCGTTGACCCACTCAAAATCGGACGTCGCACCGTCATCCAACGGAACGAACAGCTCTTCGTCGCTGCGGGCAGGCTGAGCGAGCTCTGCGCTGGCGGGCGGCGGCGTTCGCGACACGGTGTGAATCACAGGGTTGGTCGTGCTGCTCAGCTTCAGAGCCGGCGTGATCGGCGCAGATTCGACCAGCTCTTCAAGCGCAGCTTGACCGCCCACCTCGCTGTGTTGACCTAACTCGGCGAGCTCGGCAAACGACTGCTCTAGGCGACCAACGTCGTCGCTCGGTCGCTGCATCCTGACGATCGGCAAATGCAGCGACTCGTGAACCATTGCCCGCGCATCGATCGTGCTCGGTGAAGGTAGAGCGGGAGGAATCATCGATTGGTAGCGCGGCCTCTCCAGCGGCCGGCTGGACAGGTCCGCCCGCGGGTCTGCAACCGGCGCCCCCAAAGAAGCGGCTTCCCGGTTGGGGACAGCGCTCTGCGGATCGGCGTCAACGTAACAAACCATGCCACAGTTGAGCAGCACGCTGACCTGCACGCGAATCGACGCCGGAGCGGTAGCGCCGGCCAAGATCGCGGCAACGGAAACACCTTGTCCGCAATGGCTCAACAACTCTTCACCGTATGCTTCTGCGATCGTCGCCCGCTCGGCTTCCCCACACGGGGTCAGCGCCAATGCGCGCTCTTCCAAAAGCCCGGTCTCCTCGACGCGTGCAAAGCGACCAAGTGCCGTCAGCACCAGGTAGACCAATCTCAGCGGCGATCGTGGCACGCGCTCGCTGAAGTCGTCGCCGGGAGTAAACAGAAAGGTGCCATCTTGCCAGCGAATCGTGCTGACCAGCTTGATCTGGATTTGCGCCGCCAGCGCTCGCTCGACGGTCTGATCGTCAGCCAGACCAAGCGCGACCAGTGCCGCACCGAGCTTGAGCGAATTGTTACGCGCATGCCTCAGTGCCTGAGAGAGCTGCTGGTCGTCGATCGTTCGTCGCTTGACCAAATAGGCGCCCAGGGCCTCGTGTCTGAGATTCGAATCGATGTAGATCGGCATGCCGTCCTTAAGAAAGACGACCTTCTGCACCTTGCCACGGGTAAGCTTCAGCGTTCCCGTCGCCCGCTGGAAGCTCGCGGCTACCATCAAGCGAGCGACCGAAACGCGATCGAACGTGCCGCGAAAGATCCGCTCAAAGTCAAACGAACTGGCCGGTGGTCCGACAGCTCGTCCAGCCGAAGCGGGGGTCGAATGGGCAACCAGCGCCGAAATTGCCGCGAGCAGCAAGTCTTCCTGCAACGGCAACGGAACGCTCGCGCCAACTGGATCAGCACGCAAGGCGTCGGCCGCCGCGACTTCGGCAGACTCGGCCAACCCAACGATCGGCAGGTCCTTTCGACCCAGTTGCCGGACGGCCCGGTAGAAGTTGAAACCGTCGGCCGAAAGACGCACCAACAGCAAGCCGACGGGCCCCTGCTCTACTTGGGTCAAAGCGGCTTCGCCGGCGGCGATCAGTTCGATCGATGCATCGAGTTGTGCGCTGTAAATCGCCTGAGTAGCTTGCGCACCAAGCCTCTCGTCCAGGCCTACGCCGACAATACTAAGCACGAGCTAATCCTCGGATCGGCCCACCGGCGCCGACCACTTGCAGTGAATCCACGGCATAAGGTCGCACAGCTTCGTTCATTTTCCGGGAGGAAGTCAGTGCCCTAGTTTACCTTGGCGCGGCCCCGCTGTCATCCTGGTGGCAGGCGATGCGATGGTCATCCGAGAGCTCCAGCAAATCGGGCAGTTCGTCTTCACATCGCCGGTCGTGATGCGCCGCGTAGCGACGACAGCGCGGTCGAAAGGCACAGCCGCTAGCGCTGATCGCCGAGCTATCCGCGCTGGACTCGACAGCTAGCAGCGCACGGGTGTAAGGGTGCGCTGGGGACTCGAGGACCTCTTCAACCGATCCGCATTCAACAACCCGGCCGGCGAAGAGCACGACAACTGCGCTACACAACCGCCGAACCATCGGCAGGTCGTGGCTGATCAGCACCAGCGTGATCTCGCGGTCGGCTAGCATCCTGAGCTGTTGCGCGATCTCTGTCTTGACGATCACATCGAGCGCACTGGTCGGCTCATCAGCCACAACAACGCGCGGACGCAAAGCGAGCACGCGCGCCAGACAGAGTCGCTGACGCTCACCGACAGATAGCTGATGAGGAAAGCGACGGACGTACTTGGCATCCAGCCCGACATCGGCAAGCAGAGCTTCGATCGCCGCCGTTGAGCAGGCCACTTGTCCCTCCGCAGCACCGAGCGCCTCGCGTAACGTCCGCTCTACCGTCGCTTTGGGGTCGAGCGCCGAGGTCGGATCCTGGAAAAGGAATTGTAAGGCCCGACGGCCAGGCGACGTGCGAAAGCGCTTCGCGTGGACGTCGTCGCCCAAAAAGCGAACGCTCCCCGAAGACGGCCGCTCAAGGCCAACCAGGCAGCGCCCGAGGGTGCTCTTACCCATCGCCGATTCGCCAACGATCCCCAGCACATCCCCTTGTTCGATCGCGAGGTTGATACCGCGCAGGATCGGCATTCCACCGAGGCTAAGGTGGAGATCGACCACAGAGATCAGGTTAGCGGGCACCATCGCTCCCTGTGGCTGCTCCCCAGACCGAATGAAGGCGATCCGCCGCGACCAACGCGGCGGTGTGTGCGTGCCGCGGCGCTTCGAGGACGGCGGGTAGCGCACCGCGCTCAACGATTCGTCCCCCTTCGATCACAGCGATCGACTGACAGAAGTCGCGCGCGATCGAAAGCTCGTGGGTAATCATCAGACAGGCCAACGCCCGCTTGGCACTCTCCTTAACCAGCAGCGACAGCAAGCTCGCTCGAATCAGCGGATCGAGTGCAGCAGTCGGTTCGTCTGCGATCAGCAGGCAGGGCCGATTGACCAGCGCCATAGCGATCGCCACGCGCTGAGCCAATCCGCCGGACAGCTGGTGGGGGTAAGCCTCCAACACGGTAGCCACGTCGGCGATACCAAGACTACTCAGCTGCTGTTGAGCGCGCCGCTGACGCTCGGCTGAATTCGGGACTCCGCCGGCACGCAGCACTTGATCGAGCTGCTTGCCCACACGCACCACGGGATTGAGCGACTGAGCTGGTTCTTGAAAGACTACACCGACTCGACCGGGCGCAATCCTTTCGCCGCTCAGTAAGTCGCAATCGACGACACGCAGCTCGGACGCTGCCCGCACCGCATTCGGCTCGAGCAAGCCCAAGAGCGCCAGGATCAGCGTCGATTTCCCGGCGCCCGACCGCCCGACCACCGCGCAGCGCTCGCCGTCCTCAAGCTTCAGGTCGACTTGATCGAGCGCAATGTTGACCTGCTCGCCTACGCGGTAGCGAACGCTCAAGTCTGAGACGCTGATCACGGACACGCGAAAATCCTGTCGCTGCGCGCTGCGGCTCGCCGCCGGCCATCACCTAGGCTACACTGTGCACGCCATGGGTTCTATGAGCAACCTTTGCCAGCTTCTCTGCCTAATCTCGCTGACGCTGACCGGTTGCGGCAGCACGGGCCGGGTGACGACTGTCCGCCTGGTCGACGGCAAGCCTCAGCCCACGCGCTACGTCGATTACAACGCCTACCACCACTACCTGCGCGCCGAAATCGCCACCGCCCACGGTAACCTGTTTTCAGCTGAGCACGCCCTACGAACGGCGCTCAGCTTCGACCCCGACTCGCCATTCCTCAGGACCCAGCTGGCCAGCCTCTTGGTCGCGCGCGGTCGCCTTAGCGATGGCCGCTATCAGATCGAGCGAGCGCTGCAACTCTCTGCGGGCTTTCCCGATGCCTTGATGGTCGCTGCTGAGCTCTCCGCTCGCGCCGGCGATGCGGCCGCAGCTGAGCGATACTATCGCCACTGCATCCGCGAAAATCCGCAATATTGGCCTGCCTATGGTCAGCTCGCTGAGCTGCTCGAGCAACAGAGCCGCGGCGCTGCTGCCCGCGAACTACTCAAGCGCATTTCCGGCCTGCTGCCGGGCTCAGTCGCACCATTTGAAAGTCTGGCCAGCAGCTGCTTGCGTTCGCTCGATTACGCCTGCGCACGCAACGCGCTGCAAAGCGCCTACGAAATCGCGCCTCACGCCGATACGCTGTTTGAGCTGGTGCACGTCCATCGCGCCTTAGGCCAAGCAAAAACAGCCCTGGCAAAAGCTCGCGAGCTGTATGCTCAGCGCCCAGACCTGTCGAGTGCTGCACTGCTCCTCGAACTGCTCCGTCATGCTGAGGCGACAGCCGAGATCGACTCGCTGCTCGAAACCTTTCGACGGGGGTCAGTGAAAGAGCGCCTCGCAGCGGCCAAACTCGCGCTGTCGGCGCGGCAACCGGCTTGGGCACAAAAGCTGGTCAAAGGGCTCGACACACCCCTAGCGCGAGCGATCGACGCCGTCGCCACCTACGGCTTGGGGCAACACTCGCTGGCACTCAAACAGCTCGATCAAGTCGCCGTCGGGGGCAACCTCTCGGCAACCGCAGCGGTCGATATAGCGCGTTTGCTCGCGCAGCTATCACAAGCGCAGCAGGCGGCGACGGTGTTCTTGCAGCGCTTGGCGCTGCCCCATGCCGATGCACCACAGGTTCAGGCCGAATTAGCGATGCTGCAAGCAGCAGCAGGTCGTCACGACAGCGCGCTGCTCGTGCTCCAGAGGGCGCGAAAAAAGCGCGAGACGTTCTTGCTGCGTTTCACCGCGGCGGTCGTGTTGACACAGAGCGGCCAGGGTGCGATGGCGCGAGCGGCTGCGAAGACGCTGCTCGAGGGGCGCCCCAACGATCCGCTACTGCTCAACCTCACGGGCTACCTGCTCGCCGATAGCAAGGAGCAGCTTCCGCTAGCCGAAAAGTTGCTGTTCACCGCGCTGCGCTACGCCCCGCTGTCGGCCCACGTCGTCGACAGCGTCGGCTGGCTGCGCTTTCGTCAAGGTCGCCATGCTGACGCCGAGCGGATATTGCGCTATGCCGCCAATCTCTTGCCCAGCGAAGCAGAAGTTCTCGAGCATTTGGGTGCCGTACGCGAGCAGCGTGGAAAGCACCAAGCAGCGATAGCGCTCTACCGGCGAGCGCTGTCCCAGACGCAAGACGTAACGGTGCGTGCGCGACTAAACCGCCGCCTACAGCAGTTGCGTGCCGGCGATCCAAAGAAGACCACAGAAAAGGGCTCATGAGAAAGCTACTCCCGCTACTGCTACTGCTGCTACCGCTGCTCGGCGCCGCCACCTGCCAGATTCGCCGCCCCTACGCGCCTCCCACATCTGAGGCGGTATTGAAATGGCTCGAGCATCGCCATGTCACCAGCGCACGGGTCGAATCAAAGATGACGCAACGCGAAGGAGGCAACGAAGTCAAAGCAACGGTGCGCTTCATTGTCGCCAAGGGCGCGCGCCTACGCTTTGATGCGGTGTCACCATTCGACAGCCCACTTAGCACGTTGGTAGCCAACGGCACTGAATTCACCCTTGTCGATGCGCGCAACAATCGCCACTACTACGGCCCGGCGAAGGCCTGCAATCTTGCCCGCCTGCTTCGCGTACAACTCGATGCCGACGCAATTTTACGCCTGGTCAGTGGATCGACTCCGCTGATCGGACATCGCAAGGTGGCCCTGTATTGGGACGGCAACAAGGGTCAGGAGGTGTTGATGTTGGCCGAGGGACCGCTACGTCAAATGATTCGTCTGCAACCGATCGGCCGAACGAAACGCTGGGACCTCACGCGATCGACGATTTGGCGCGCCAACAAGATCGTTCTCGACATCCAGGCCACTGATCACCAGCTCGTCCAAGGCCAGCGCGTTCCTCATCGTCTGCGGATTAGCCAACCACAGCTGAAGCGCGCGATCGACATCGTCTATCGTCGCATTGAACTAAACCCCACCAACCTGTCGGCCGAGGCATTTGTCCTGATGGAGCCTGAGGGCCTGCCCAGTCAACGACTGGACTGCGCCGGCGCCGCACCCGCGCAATAGACCAATGGGCAAACTGCTCGGCACACTCGGCCAAGCCGCGCTGATCAGCGTACTCGCTGGTGGTATCGGACTGCTGATCAACCTCACGCGAACAGAAGCATTGCCCTGGGTCGCGCCATTCCCATACCGTGTCGACTGCCCCGAAAAGCTCGACCCTGGCGCGCCAACCATCGATGCAAGACACGCGCTGCCGCTGCTGCGCACCGGCCGCTATCTTTGGGTCGATGCCCGACCGAGCGAGGATTTCGCCCGCGACGCCCTTCCCGGGGCGCGGTCATTGCCGCTTTCGATCACCACCCCAGTCACCGCCGCCGATATCAGCGACTGGAAGCGCTTCGATGCGGTGATCGTCTACTGTGATTCTCCCGGCGAAGGCCTAGCGCGCCTCCTCGCGGGGCAGTTGCGCGCCGCCGGCTTAACGCGCGTCAAAGTTCTGCTCGGTGGCCTGGCCGCGCTCGGCCACCAGCGGGAGCCTGCCGGGAAGTCCGATGTCAAATAGCGCAGACCGCACCGACTGCTCACGGAAACCGCCGCTCGGCTGGATCCATCCAGCGTTGACGCTGCTGTTTCGCGTCACGCTTGCCTTGATCTTCATCATCGCCGCTTGGCCCAAGCTGCGTGACCCCAAGGCCTTCGCTTGGTCGATTAGCTATTATCGACTCGTCCCAGATGCGCTGATCAACATTTCGGCGATCACCTTGCCAGCGATCGAACTGGTGACAGGCCTACTGCTACTTATCGGGCTCAAGACTCGAGCCTGTTTGCTGGTCGTCAACGGCCTGTTGGTGATCTTCATCGCCGCGATCGCCTCCGCAATGGTCCGCGGGCTAGACATCGGCTGCGGCTGCTTTTCAGTCGGCACTGCTGCGACGGCGATGACGACGTCAACGCTACTCTGGGACGTCGTCTGGCTAGCAATGGGCATATACGCCATGGTATGTGATCGTCAGCTGATTTCGCTCGACCGCTGGTTTGGCTCGCGCGATCGGCGCAGGACGCCCTCAAGGACGAGCCGATGAGAAAACGATTAACTATCTTGGCTACGCTGGCTTTCGCCATGGCGAGTTCTGCACTGGCAACCGCCAAGGCCCTGCCCTGGAAGGAACTCGATCGCGACAGTTCACTGATGCCCAACGAGCGAGACGAGGTCGCTGCACTCCTTGAGACGACCAAGAGCTACCATCGCTGCAAAAAGTCGGTGCTAGCTTGCCTCGCCAGCAATGACCCGATCGCCTGGCGCATCGCCCGCTACGTCGTCTTTCTTTCGGGCAAGGGCCTTTCAAAAGCGGAAATTCAGCGTGCACTTGAGCTACGACAAGAGTCCGCTTTGCCCAAAACGCCGAAGAAGATTCCGCTAACCGGAGCACCTAAGCTCGGTCCGCAAAAGCCACAAGTGACGATCGTTGAGTATGCCGACTTCCAGTGTGGTCATTGCGCGGAGGTTAGCCCACTGCTTAAGAAGATCGTTGCACGCTATAGCAAGCAGGTCGCCTTGGTCTTTAAGCCGTATCCGCTGCGACCGGGGGCGGCGGTAATCGCCGCGCGCGCAGCGCTAGCGGCTCAGCGCCAAGGAAAGTTCTGGCAGCTCCACGATCTGCTGTTCGCGCGACCTCAAGACCATACCGATCAGGGCGTCAAGCGCCTGGCCAAACAAGCCGGACTGGACCTCGCGCGATTTGCCGCGGACTTTGCCGACAAACAGCTGCTGAAGCAAATCGATCTAACGAAAGTCGAGGGCATTCGCCTCGGCATCCGTGGCACGCCAACGGTGTATGTCAACGGCAAGCAGTTCAAGCTGATCAAGGACGAGCGCCACCTCAACGATCGGATCGGCGAAGAGCTAGAGATGCTGCGCTAGCGGCGGATCAGTCGGCTCAACGCCTCAGCCAAGGTACACGAATCGCGTCGCGCTCCATCAGCGACCTGATGTCGACAACTAAATCCCCCGGCGATCAACTGGGCATTGGGCGACTGGCCAATCGCGGCGAACAGCTCGCGACCGACGCGCATTGAAACCTCGTAGTTCGCGCGTAGATAGCCGAACGCACCGGCCATGCCACAGCATCCGGCATCGAGATCTGTCACGGGTTGCGAAGTCCAGCGCTCCAGTGCATCGGCAGCGTGGCGACGATGGCCGAGCGCGCGCTCGTGGCAGTGCGAATGAACGAGATATCGATCGGCACAAAGCGCGCGGTCGATCGGCGGCACGTGCCCCTCTTGCGCTTGTTCGGCAACGAACCGATCAAACGGCACGATCCGCTCGCTTGCGCTGCACAACGCTGGCTCGTCGATCAAATCGGGAAGATCGTCGACGAGCGCACTATGACAGCTAGGTTCGAGCGTGATCAGCGGCTGCTCGGCCGCGGCCACGGCACGCAAGGCCCTCGCCCCGATCTCTCGCCCTCGGTCGAGGAATCCCAACGACAACTGGGTTCTACCACAACACTGGCCGGTCAGCGGCTCCACGCTATAGCCGATCGCCTCAAGTACATCGACCGCTGCTGTGGCGATCTGCGGCGAGTAGTAATTGGCGTAGCAGTCGACGAAGAGCCGCAGCGTCGGCCGACCCTCGCGCTTTGTCCGACGCGTCGAGCGCGCTTCAAACGGCTGTTTGGCCAACGCTGGCAGCTTCCGTCGACGATCGACATCGAAGGTCCGCTCGAGTAGCGTGCGAGCCACCGTCGACTGCATCAGGCGATTGGCCAAGCCCGCCGTTGGACCACTCAGACGACGCGCCCAGTCGCTGGCCCCCGCAAAAAATCGCTCGCTGGCACTAGCGCCGTGAGTCTGATGATAGCGCTGCAGAAACTCCGCCTTGAGCCGCGCCACGTCGACATTGGAGGGGCACTCGCTCTTGCAGCCTTTGCAGCCCAGGCACAGCGAAAACACCTCATAAAGCTCCGCGCTGCTCAGCGCATCGCGACCGAGCTGCCCCGATATCGCCATCCTCAAAGCGTTGGCTCGACCGCGCGTCGAATGACGCTCTTCCCCGGTCGCCCGATAGCTCGGGCACATCACGCCATCTGTGCGCTTGCGGCAGGCGCCAACGCCGCTACAGAGCTCAACCGCCGCCGCTAGCGACCCCTCCCGCCGGAAGCGATAGGTGGTCTCCCAATCGATGGTGCGATAGTCGGGACCGATTCTCAGCCCACGATCGATCGGCTCTGCGTCGACGATAATCCCAGGATTGAGCAGGCCAAGCGGATCGAACAATCGCTTGATCGCAACGAACGCTGCGTAGATCTGCTCCCCATAAAATCGCGGCAAGGCGTAGCTGCGAACGCGGCCATCGCCGTGCTCCCCAGAAAAACTACCGCGATGTTTGACGACGAGCGCAAGCGCCGCTTCGCTGATCCGACGCAGCGTGTCCAGAGATTGCGGCAAGCGGAGATCGAGAAAAGGCCGACAGTGGATCAGGCCGACTGAGGCGTGGGCGTAGAGCGCCATCGGCACACCCTCGCGACGACAAAGCTCCTGAACGCCGGCGATGTAGTCGGCCAGCTCCTCAACGGGCACAGCAGCGTCTTCGATAAACGGCAAGGGCTTGGCCAGAGCGGTCGTCCCGAGCAGCAATCCCAGGCCGCTTCGACGAACATCCCACACCTCAGCAACGTCCTCTGCGTTGACCGCGACGACCTCCTCGGCCAGCTGCCGGTCGCAAAGCTCGGCCGCGATGCGCTCGCGCAGTATCGCCACTTGCGCGGCGCTCTCGCCCTCGAACTCGACGATCAGCACCGCCTCTGGTCGACCAGACAACCAGCGGTAGCGCCAGCTGGTGCCCACGCACGCTCGCGCCATCTGCAGTACGTGGTCATCGAGCAACTCGACGGCACTCGGCCGATGACCAACGATCAGCGGTACGGCGCGCAGGGCACGCGATAGGCTGGAAAAATGAGCCACCGCCAAGCAGCTCGCAGTCGGCAGGGGCTGCAGCGCAATCTTCGCTTCGGCGACCAGCGCCAGGGTGCCTTCGCTGCCGCACAGCAGCTCAACCAGGCCGCGTGAGCGCGCGGTGTCAACCAGTGCATCCAGGCGATAGCCGGCAACGCGGCGCATAACCTTCGGATAACGCCGGACGATCTCGTCGGCATTTTCGGCAATGATCCGCCCCAGCGCGCGATATAGTTCGCCCTCGCGATCGAGTTGCCGACTACGCGCATCCCATTGCGACGCCGAAAGGCGCGAGGCATTGAGCCGCTGGCCATCCGAAAGCAGCAGCGAAAGCTCGAGCACGTGGTCGACCGTCTGACCATAGCGGATCGAACGCATCCCGGCAGAGTTGTTGCCGATCATCCCACCGAGGCACGCGCGATTGGAGGTCGCGGTGTCCGGCGCAAACTGCAGCTTCCACTTGGCAATCTGGCGGTTGAGCTCGTCTCGTACAATTCCCGGCTGCACGCGCGCCCAGCGCTGCTCGCGGTCGATCTCGAGTAACGCGCCCATGTGACGCGACGTATCGACGACGATCGCGGTCGAGGTGGCTTGTCCTGCAAGCGAGGTCCCCGCGCCTCGCGGCAGCACCGCTACATCGAAGCGGCGAGCGACCTCCAGCGCGCGCTCGAGGTCGTCGATGCCCATCGGCATCACGACACAGTGGGGCACACGCTGATAGAGCGACGCATCGGTAGCGTAGACGGCACGCTCAATACTCGAAAGCCGGACTTGCCCCCGGAACCCGAGTTCGACGAACGCCCGCTCCAAATCGCGCTGAAGCGCGCCTCTGGTAATCATCGACATAACAAAAGCGGCGCAGCAAATCGCTGCGCCGCTTGGCTATCAGTAAAGGCTGGCTGAGCGATGGCGTTGCCTAGCTACAGCCGCTCGTGGCCCCACAGTTTGCGCATTTGTGGCAGGCCCCCGAACGAACCATGATCGTTCCACATACATGGCAGGCCGGCGCATCCATTTCGGCAACAAACGACCCGCCATCAGACTCGCGCCCGGTCAACGTTGGCGTCGCGGCCAACCCCAACTGCGAGCCCTTTGCCGGCGCGATCGCGTTTCCGTGGCCCGCAGTGTCGACGATCCCGGGCAGCGTCTGCTGCTCGGCATAACGACCATCGGGAAATTTCTGCCCAATCCAGCGGAAGATGTAATCCATGATCGACTTCGCGTAGCCGATGCTGCGGTTATCCGAAAAACCCGACGGCTCAAAGCGCGTGTGTGAAAACTTGTCGACCAACAGGTTGATCGGCACACCATGCTGGAGCGCCAGCGAGATTCCCGTCGCGAAGCTGTCCATCAGACCGCTGATCGTGCTGCCTTCTTTGGCCATGCGGATGAAGATCTCGCCGGGGCGTCCGTCTTCGTACATACCGATGGTCAAATAGCCCTCGTGACCGCCAATGCTGAACTTGTGGGTCAGGCTGCGGCGCTCGTCGGGCAGTTTGTGCCGCACGGCCTGCGGCGGCCCCTTGGCTTCGGCGGTCGACACACGCTCTGGCGACTTGGATTCCGTCGAAGTCTTGGCGTCGCTGCCCTTGCCGGTGTTCAGTGGCTGGACGCGCTTGCAGCCATCACGGTAGATCGCAACCGCCTTGAGCCCCTGACGCCAGGCTTCGAGGTACGCCTCTTCGATCTCCTCGACCGACGCCTCGTTCGGCATGTTGATCGTCTTGCTGATCGCCCCCGAGAGGAACGGCTGAACCGCACCCATCATGCGAATATGACCGCGCCAGTCGATGGTGCGGGTGCCTTTTTGCGCACGAAAGGCGCAGTCAAAAACGGCGAGGTGCTCGTCGAGCAATTTGGGCGCACCCTCGATCGTTCCCTGCGCGTCGATGTAGTCGACGATCGCCTGGGTATCCGAGCTGTTGTAGCCGAGCCGCGACAGCGCCTCACCGACCGTGTTGTTGACGATCTTCAGCATGCCACCGCCGACAAGCTTCTTATATTTGACTAGCGCGATGTCCGGTTCGACGCCGGTCGTGTCGCAGTCCATCATGAAGCCGATCGTCCCCGTCGGTGCGAGGACCGTGACTTGGGCGTTGCGGTAGCCGTGGGCCTTGCCGAGTTCGATCACATCGTCCCAGACTTGGCGCGTGGTCTCCATCAACTCATAGGGGACGAGGGCCTCGTCGATCCCATCGAGGGCGCTGCGGTGTTGCTCCATCACTTTGAGCATCGGCTCAGCATTGACCGCGTAGCCCTCGAAAGCGCCGCGATCGGCGGCGATCAGCGCGCTGACGCGATTGGCTTCACCATGCATCAACGCGGTAATTGCTGCGGCATAGGCACGACCTGCATCGCTGTCATAGGGCAACCCGCGGCTCATCAACAGCGCGCCGAGGTTGGCATAGCCGAGCCCCAACGGCCGGAAGCGAAGACTGTTTTCGGCAATGCGCTCGGTCGGATACTTGGCGTTGTCGACGATGATCTCTTGGGCGAGAATCATCGTGCTTGCCGCGCGACGAAACGCCACAGCGTCCAGCTCGCCATCGTCGGTCTGGAAGCGGCGCAAATTGAGCGAAGCCAAGTTGCAGGCGCTGTCGTCGAGGAACATGTACTCGGAGCAGGGGTTCGACGCGTTGATCCGCGCGGTGTTGGAGCAGGTGTGCCAGTTGTTGACCGTCGTATCGAACTGCATGCCGGGGTCACCGCACTGGTGAGCCGCCTCGGCGATCGCACGCATCAGGTCGCGCGCGCGCACCGTCGAGACCACGCTGTTGTCGGTGATCGCGCGCAAATGCCAATCGCCATCGTCGATCACGGCCTGCATGAATTCGTCGTTGACGCGCACGCTGTTGTTGGAGTTCTGAAAGAACACCGAGCTATAAGCCTCGCCATCCACCGAGCCGTCGTAACCCAAGTCGACCAGGCTCCAGGCCTTGCGCTCCTCGCGGGCTTTACACCAGACATACTCGAACACGTCGGGATGGTCGGCGTTTAGTATCACCATTTTCGCCGCGCGACGTGTCTTGCCACCCGACTTGATTACACCGGCGAAGGCATCAAACCCGCGCATGAAGCTCACCGGGCCCGACGCGAGGCCGCCGCCCGTAAGAAACTCCTGAGAGCTGCGCAGCGAGGAAAAGTTAGTTCCCGTCCCCGAACCCCACTTGAACAGCATGCCCTCGGTCTTCGCCAGATCGAGGATCGAATCCATCGTGTCGTCGACCGAGTTGATGAAGCACGCTGAGCATTGGGGGTGTTCTTCGACCCCGACGTTGAACCACACCGGGCTGTTGAACGCGGCGCGTTGCGTGACCAGCAGGTAGGTCAACTCAAAGCGGAAGGCCTCCGCATCCTCGGCCGAAGCGAAGTAGTTCTGGTCGACGCCCCAGGAGGTGATCGTGTCGGCGACGCGTGAGATCAGCTGGCGGACGCTGGTCTCTCGCCCGGGCGTGCCGAGCTGACCGCGAAAGTACTTCTGCACGACCACGTTGGTCGCCATCTGTGACCAGGTCGACGGCACCTCGACGTCGCGTTGCTCAAAGATCACCTGACCGTCGGCACCGGAGATCAACGCATCACGCTTTTCCCACTTCACCTCGGCAAAGGGGTCTTCGAGACCCTCCGTGAAAAAGCGTTTGATCGAGATACCCGCTCGTCGCGGCTCGCGTCGCTTGCGCTCAACCTGGCGCATCTCGGTTCCGCTCTTTCCCGAAGTGTCGACCTGTTTGTCCAGCATGGGTCCTCCTATAGCGTCTGCCGCTTAGCCCCCGGCTGCTACCACGCCAAGGAGCAGAATCTCTTGCCGAACGATCGCCCTCGACGGCCCAACGCTGTTCTGCCCCACAGGCCCAACTCCGCTCAACACCGGAGAACCATAGGCGCAAAAAAACACCGACCTCGTCACCCTGAATCACGCAAGACCCGTATCACCTAACAGGCTAACGAGCCAGCAGAAGCAGAGCACCCAATCAGCGGAGCCTCAAAGCCCAAAAAGCAGGCTCCGAAAGCCCTAAAAAGCAGGCCCCGAAAGCAGGTGACGAGAACCAGGACGTTCGTTCGATTTGTCGTTTTGGTCGACGCGCAACCGCGCCTGGTCTTAGTGATACGCGGGCTCGGTTTGACCCGTCAAGAAAAAATGCCACCAAATGTTGTGGTAATCAGGCGGACCGACCCCAACATTTTGTGCCTCGTTTGTGGATAACCTTGTGGGCTTGAGCCCGAAGCCGCAGCGTCCCCGCGCCCTTATCTCGAATCCACAGCTGTTGGAAAAATAATTCGCCGTTCAGTTGACCGTGATCGACACCTCAGTAAGTCGGCAAAATTGACCGCTCGGCTAGGGCGGTCACGACGCGAACGGGCGATTCACGGCGCCAGCCGAGGGCGGCACCAGCGCAGGTGGCTAGGAGTCGTTTGGCGCACGTCGAATGCAGTCCACGCTCGCGCCGACAACCAGCGACTGTCGATTGGAACTGTTGCGATAGGCGCAGCGCCACGACGCGGCAACGCGATCGTCGTCGCTGCTCGAGGCCCCAACCTCGATCAACAGCGCCAACGAACTGGGTTGAGCCTGACAGCTTCCTGAGACCAACAGGTCTTCGGCGTGACGGCAACGCGCAAGCACCGCACCACCCAAACCGGGCGCGATCACCAGGCGAGCGTGAGCGCGATAGACGTCCGTCTTGCGCGCGTAGCCACCGGCGACGCCCTGTGGCCCCAACGGGCCTCGCGGTCCTTGGGGCCCTTGCAGCCCTTGTGGTCCCTGCATGCCCTGAACACCCTGGGGACCAGGCGGGCCGGCTGGCCCCCGCGGTCCAGGGTCACCACGCGGCCCGAGCGGACCGCGCTCGCCCGGCGGTCCCGCAGGGCCGGGCGCACCGGCCGGCCCAACGGGCCCCGTGGGGCCGGCCACGGCCCGCAGCTCGGCGTCAGTGAACGTCGCCAAGGCCTGAGCCACAGCACGCACATCAACGCCCTGCTGTCGCTCGACGGCAGCCAGACGCCGCTCAAGCTTGGCGATAAGTTGGCTCAGCGGACGCCCGTCGACCACCAGCCGCTGCGCATTCGGTGCATCCCGCGGCTTACAACCCACCGCGAGCCATATCAGCGCTAGAACCGGCAACCGGCGCCCCATCGTCGCTCTCCTCCGTCGAGAGCCCATAGTCTACCCGTGTCAGGGTACCGAGCCAGTTTTGGTCGACCAACGCGGGGCTTAAGAGGCTCGCGGGCCAAGCATGTGCTAGGCTGGCAGACGACGACCAAGACTGGCGAGCGCTGGATTGATCCAACTTATCGGCATAACAAAGCGATATCCGCCGGACACCATCGCGCTGTCGGAGATCGACCTCAGCGTCGGCAAAGGTGAGCTGGTGCTGGTCACCGGCGCCAGCGGTGCGGGCAAGACAACGCTACTGCGCACGATCTTCGCTGCCGAGCGCCCCGACCAAGGTCAAGTGAACATCGGCGGACGCGATATCTCGCGCTTGCGAAAGAGCGCAATTCCATATTTGCGGCGTAACATCGGGGTGATTTTTCAAGACTTCAAGCTGCTCGATAGTCGCAGCGCCCTCGATAACGCGGCGATCACGCTAGAAATTCGCGGGCTATCTCGCCGCGAGGTTCGACGGCGTGCGACGGCGGCGCTCGAAAGCGTCGGCCTCGGGCAAAAGATCGATCAAGCCGTCTGCTCGATGTCGGGCGGCGAGCAACAACGGGTGGCGATCGCCCGGGCACTCGCCGGTGATCCGTCGATCCTGCTCGCCGATGAGCCAACGGGCAACCTCGATCCCGAACGCTCTCGCGACGTCCTTCAGTTACTCCAGCGCTGCGCCCAGGCCGGCGCCGCAGTGCTCATCGCCACCCACGACCCGACGGTGATGCACCAGGCCAATTACACGCGTCTGGTACACCTGACGCGTGGCACGCTGACCAACGATCGCCCCGGCATTCGTCCGACGGTTCGCTTGGTGCGCGATGATGATCCGCCCAACGCCTCGCTCGACGAGGCCTCCCGATGAGCCGCCTCGCTTACTTCGTTCGTCAAACGCTGCAGGCGATGCGGGCCAGTTTACGGCTGCAGATCGGCGCAGTGTTCGCGATCGCTGTTGGACTGCTGCTCGTGGCAACCGCCCAAGTCGTATCAAACAATATCGATGCGGCGACGGCGCGCTGGGGGCGCGGACTGCAATTGACGATCTACCTCAAAGCGGAAGCGACAACGGGCCGCATCACCGTTCTCAAAAGCCTGCTCGAGCAGCGCAAAGAAGTGCGCAGCGTGCGCTTTATCGATAGTGCCACCGCCCACCAACGACTGAGCGAGAGCCTGGCCAGCAACGAGGACCTGCTGCGCGACATCGAACCCAATCTATTGCCGCCATCCCTCGAAGTTCAACTGGTCGATGGAACCGACCAAGCCAAGCTGCGTCCGCTGATCGCCGTCTTGGCCCAGGCGCCGATCGTCGATGAACTCGACTATCGCGGCCACTGGGCGCGCCGGCTCGGCGCGATCGCCAGCGTGTCGCGCAAGATGGGTAGCGGCCTGGCCCTGCTGGTCGCTCTTGGCTGCCTGTATATCATCACCAGTACGATTCGTTTGGGCGTCTATGCCCGTCGTGATCAGATCGCGATTCAAAAGCTGGTCGGAGCAACTGACGCCTTTGTGCGAGCGCCGTTTCTGATCGAAGGCGCGATCCAATCGCTGTTCGGCGCCGTGCTCGCGCTCAGCGGTGCCTACGCATTATTCAACTATGCCAGCGGAAAACTCAGTGGAGCGGTCGGATTCGGGATCGGCGAGGTCTCGTTTCTCAGCGTCGAGCAGATCGTCGTTGGACTGAGCGCCGCAACACTGCTCGGGGTCTGCGGCAGCTTCATCACCGTTGGCCGCTACGCCGAGGTCTAGTCGGTGCTCAATCGCGGTACAGCCATCGCGCTTTGCTCGCTGTTGACCAGCATGCCGGCCTTGGGCGCTGAGAGTTTGAGAGCACAGCTCGAGCGCGAAACATCCTTGCTCCGCCAGCTGCTCGAGGTCTCAACCAAGATCGAGCGGCTCGACCGCGAAATGAGCGCCCTGGAGGACCGTCAACGCAGCGTACTAGACCAGCTGAACGACGCCAGACGGCGCTATCAAGCGCTCAAGCGCCAACTCGAGCAAAGAAAACAGTCGCTCAGGCTACGTCTACGAGCGCTCTACAAATTGAGCCGCGGGGGACATCTGCGCCTGGCGCTGGCGGCGACGTCGCCACAGGACTTTAACGCGCGCGTGGCCGCGATCGGCCGACTCGTCCGACGCGACCTGCTCGAGTTGCGCAACTTCCGCCAAGCGCACAAACGGCTGAAAGAGCGCGCTGAGCAGCTGGCGCAAACCCACCAAAAGCTGCGAACGATCAGCGCCTCGCTCAACCAGCACCGCGAGCAACAGGACAACACCCGCACTGCACACCGAAGGCTGCTGCGCCGCGTACGTGCCAGCCGAACAGCGGCAGCGCAGCTGAAGGCCGAGCTCGACCACAACGAGCGCTACCTGCTGATGCGGCTGATGGCCCTACGCCGCAAAGCGCGCCTGCCGACCGGTTCTGAGTTCAGTCGCTTGCGTGGAGTTCTGCCTTGGCCAGTTCGCGGTGCGATCGTCACGCCGATCGCCGCCAAAGACGAAGCAGAACTGATCGGCGATCGTCCAGGAACGACTTTTCGTCCACGGGTCGCCGCTGCTGTGCGCGCCGTCGCCGACGGAACCGTGGCCGCGGTCGAGAACATTGCCGCTTACGGCCGCGTGGTGTTGGTTGCGCATCGCGACCAGTACTTCTCGCTCTATGGGTTTCTCTCGCATGTCGCAGTGAAGACTGGCGCGCCAATCCGACAGCGTGAGCTCATTGGACGAGCTGGCATCGATCCATTGGACGGCCAGCCCGCCGTCTACTTCGAGCTGCGTCACGGCACTCACGCACTTGCTCCACTGCGCTGGCTCGCCAAGTCCTCGCGAAAGCACGACCGATGACGCCGCTGGTCTGCGTCGTCGGACAAACCGCCAGCGGAAAGACCGAGCTGGGCGTGCGCCTGGCTCGTCGCTTCGCCGCTGAGATCATCAGCGCCGACTCACGACAGGTCTACCGCGGCCTCGATATCGGCACTGGCAAAGACCTCGCCGCCTATGGCGATGGCGCCGATCGCGTCGCCTACCACCTGATCGATATCGTCAACGTAGGCCACGAGTACTCGGTTTACGAATACCAGAACGCTTTCTATCAGGTCATCGAGCAACTCAACCAGCGGGCCGTATTGCCGGTCGTCGTTGGAGGCAGCGGGCTCTACGTTCAGGCGGCGCTCTCTGCAGAGCGCCTCGTCCACGCCCCGATTGACCCGCAGCGACGCCAGGAACTGGAGCAGCTCGATCACGATCAACTCGTTGCTCACCTGAAAGGCTTGAGCAAGCCGCACAACACCACCGATACGATCGACCGCAACCGCCTGTTGCGTGCGATCGAGATCGCCGAGGCCGAACAGACCAGCGGGCCGCGGGCTGCTCCGCCGCTGCGACCGCTGTTGATCGGCGTCTGCTGGCCTTGGCCGGTGCTCAAGAAGCGCATTCGCGAACGCTTACGCCAGCGACTCGCCGATGGGCTAGTCGAAGAGGTCGCAGCGATCGCCGAAACTGCCGGCTGGGAGCGACTCGACAAACTTGGACTAGAATACCGGTTCGTCAGCCGCCTGCTGCGCGGGCAGATCGCAAACAAGAACGATCTTGAGCAAAAGCTGTCTAGCGCGATCAATGCCTTTGCCAAGCGGCAAGCCAGCTGGTTTCGTCGGATGGAGCGCCAAGGCCACCTTATCCACTGGCTCTCGGCGAACGAAGAACAACGCGCGGCAGAACTCGTCGCCCAGCACATCGAGCAACCCCGATGCGGATCTTGATTACCGGCGCCACCGGCTTAATCGGCCAACAACTCGTCGACCAGCTCGGCAGCAGCCATCAGCTGGTCGCTTGGGTACGTGATATCGACCGCGCTCGCACGTCGTTGGGCCAGGGCGTCGAGCTGTTTAGCCAGCCCGGGGAGCTCGACCAGCGCGTCCAGCACGCCGATGCGATCGTCAACTTGGCGGGGGCGCCGATCGCCGGTCAGCGTTGGACGAGCCGCTACAAGCGACAGTTGCGCGATAGCCGAATCGATACGACAACGCGAATCGCTCGGTGCTGTGCGGCGTCCAAGACCCCGCTGCTAATCTCGGCCTCAGCGGTCGGTATCTACGGCGACCAGGCCGACCGCTTGCTCGATGAAAGCGCACCCACGGGCGACGATTTTCTCGCAGAACTCTGTCGGGACTGGGAACGCGCTGCTAGCCAGGCCGAACCGCACACCCGGGTCGTGTTGCTACGCACCGGTGTCGTTTTGGCCAGAGAAGGCGGAGCGCTGCAGAAGATGTTGCCGGCGTTTCGCCGCGGCCTCGGTGGACCACTGGGCAGCGGCCGGCAGTACATGCCATGGATCCACATCGCGGACATGGTCGCGGCGATCAGCTTCGCGATCGAAAATACAAGCCTAAGCGGGCCGCTCAATTGCGTGGCCCCCAACCCCTGCACGTCGGCCGAGTTCGCTGCTGAGCTCGGCAAGCAGCTCCGACGGAGCGCGCGACTGCGCGTCTTCTCCCCATTGCTCAAGCTCGCTGTCGGCGAACTTTCCGCGGCGCTGTTATCCAGTCAACGCGCCATCCCCGCGGCGCTGGCCGGTCAGGGCTTTCGCTTCCGTTATCCGCAGCTCACCGACGCTTTGACCGCGCTACTCAGCACCTGACCAACGCTCGTAGTTGCGAACCGCCTTCCAGAAGAAGTCGATCAAGATGAGGTGGCGGCGCATCGTGCGACTGTAACGATGTGGTTTGATCGGGTTAAACGGACCGAGTACGCGCAGTAGCTGCAGCGGGTTCTTGCGCACCCAACGCCACGAGCCGATCTCCAGCGTCCACGGCAAAAAGGTCCGCGTGCGCGCGTCCTCGCGGGCCTCGTGCAGCTCATAGATGTAGTCCCAAAGATCACCGTTGGTGCAATAGGAGTCGCTCTGCTGCTCGACCCGATAAATATGGTGCGGATAGGTCCGATCGAGCAGATCGATCAGTCTGCTGACCTGATCGATACGGGAAAAGACCTTGGTCGACTTGGCGTACGGATACCAAAGACGATCTTGCATGCCGAAACCCGAGTGCATATCCAGCGTCAACGATGCGCGTGCCGGAAAGACCTGCTGCCTAACAAAGTCGATCAGCGCCGCGGACTCGATCTCCAGCGGCCCCCAGCCACGAAACCACGGCAGGCGCGGCGAGATGCGCTGTCCGCCAACCAACGGTGGCACATGCGACTCGGCCTCTACCGGCGCATTGCGCATCAGGTCGACGCCATTGGCATTGGGCCGATGATGAAAGTAGATACCGCACGGGTTGATCATCGGGATCGAAACGATCCGGGTCTTGCTCAGCGCATGACGGGTATCGCGGTCCCAGTGGATCCGCGCAGCGAGCATTTCGAGAAACGACAGCACCACATGGGTGCCGACACGCTCGAGACCATGCACGCCACCGAACAGCCCAAGCGTCGGCCTGCTCTGGTCCTTGGAGCCGATGATCAGCCCATGGACGGGAAATACCCGGCCGCGTTCGCTGACCGTGGCCAGCTCGCGCAGCTCGATCAGGTCAGGGTGGGCCGAGCCGAGTCGCTCGATTCTCGAGAGTTCGATAAAGCGCCGCAAAGTCGCCATTCCTCAGCAGGGCGGCAGCGGTTGCCCGCCACGAGCACCTGCTTCGGATATCGCACACTTCGCGACTAGGCGCCAGCTGCGTGTTCCGCGGCCGACGGCGCATGGACTTGTCGTACCGTCTTGCGGCGAACCGCATAGCGCAGCATCGAGACCGCCGTGATGTAGCCAACCTGACAGACTTCGTCACCATTGTCGAACGACATCAGGTCGCCGTAATAGTCGTTAAGCACCGACGACCGATGCAGGTAGCGCGAATCGTCGCGGTCCTTTTGGAACATCGTATCGCGCACGCTGGCGCGAAAGACGAAGGTGTCGGTATCGAACTGTGCGTCTTGATCGATGTAGATCGCTTGGCGGTAGTTGTCGCTGATCGCCGACGCGATCTTCTGGTGCGTGGCCGTCGGGCGCGCCGGCCCAAATGGTGACGGATAGACACCATCAAAGCCTAGCGCGACGTTGCCCAAACTCGACAACACACAGGCGACATTCGA
The DNA here is from genome assembly GCA_020633415.1 of Deltaproteobacteria bacterium. Lineage (GTDB taxonomy): Bacteria > Myxococcota_A > Polyangia > JACKDQ01. The sequence continues at coordinate 15,437 of JACKDQ010000008.1, read as the reverse complement.
GACCCACATCCGACGCGGAAACACGCGCCGGAAATAGTAGCGGGCAATCAACTTCACCAGCAGCTTGCGCGGTAACGCACGCCCACGCACTCCCGGTTCGACGCAGGTCAAGCCAAGGTGCAAAACCGCGCCGACGCCCTCTACATCGAGCAGCAGCGACGAACAGAATGCGCGTAGTCGTCCTTGCCGATCGCGCGCGACAGCGATCACGCAGCGTTTGAGTTCCTCGCGATTACCCGAAAGACATTGATAGCTTGGTGCGTCGTCGAAGCACGTGGCTGCGACCATTCTCAGCTCGGACACGAGCTCAGCGAGCGCCGCGTCATCCAGCGACACTCCGGGACGTTCGAGAAGCTCGATCTGGAATTGTGACTTCGCCATCTTCCAACCCTCCGTGTTGATGGTTTTCAAGCGTCACCAGGTGTCGGCCCGAGGCTCTAGCGATCGCTCGCTCGATGGCCCGAGTCGTAGCCAGCTGCAGCCACTTCGCGTCGCGATCGCGCAGCGGCGAACAAAAGGTGATATGCATTGGCACCGTCGACCGAGAAAAGCGCTGCAAAAAATGTCCAACGAAGGTCGCATCACCCACCCAGGCGTCGCGCCGATCGGGATAGTCGATGGCCACAGGAACAACCGGCACATCGGCCTCCACAGCGATCTGAAAGACACCCTGTCGCAAAGGCAGGATTTCGGGCCCGGCGGCGGTCGTCCCCTCGGCGAAGACGGTCACCGACTGCCCCGCCTTGAGCGCGCGAGCGATCTGCGTGCGGGTTTGCGCGCGGCTACGGCGGTCGTCGCGCTCAACGAAAATCGTGTTCGCCAAACGCGCTGCGTAACCGATCACCGGCCACTTGGCCACCGAGGCCTTGGCAACGTAGGAGGTCTCGAGTTGGGCAGCCATGGCGATAATGTCGATGTATGAGCGATGGTTGGCGACGTAGAGCGCCGGCTGCGAAATCGGCGAGCCGCGACGCGTGATACACACACCCACCGTCCGGCACATCTCACGGGCCCAGGCTTGGGTCGCTTCGGCGCGAGACGCTGCATCAGGTCGAAAACCGCTGCGGATGTTGAGCCGCGCGCAGTGCAGTGCAGTTCGCGAAAGCACTCGGCCGAGTTTGACCGAAGCACTGCCCCAGCCGACGAGTTGCCGCAATAGCTCGTTCATCGAACACTCCATCAATGTCTGTATGCTGAAGGCTACAAGTGACACGACGGTTGCGTGGGCGTGAATTGTTGCGACGCACAAACCAGCGCGCCAACGGAGGGTCGAAGCGGAAAATCTTTTATTGTCAGGTGGTTGCTAAAGAAAGTGCGCCGTTTGCCGAAGCCGCTAATGCAACCAGGTGATCGAAAGGGAGATCTCAGAAATCCAATCGTGGGCCGCGAAACGCGACGACTACTCCCACTCGATGGTGCCGGGCGGCTTGGAGGTCAAATCGATCGCGACGATGCCCACACCGGGAACTTCCGACAATTGGTGGCCGAGCTCTTCAGCCACCGCCGGGGGAAGCTCAGCAGCCTTGGCGGTCATCGCGCGTTCGGAGAGCACCGGACGGACGACGCAGAGCTCCTCGCCTTGATCGCCCACCGAAAGCGGGACAAACACCGTCGGGCATTGCCAGATCTTTTCGTAGAGTCGATGTCGGCGCAGCGCATCGGTGACGATCTGGTCCGCTTCGCGCAGCCGGTCGAGGCGCAGCGCGGTGACGCCGGCGGCACGGGCACGCACCGCGCTGGTCTTGGGGGGAGCGATACACCAGATGCTGCGATTGATCCCACGAACCGTCTTGAAGATCAGCGAACTCGCCGCCTGCAGTCGCTGCCAATCTGAAGTTCCACTGAGCATCACCGGATGTTCGTAGGAGCGTATGTCGGCCTTCACGCCGACCGAGCGAACCGGCAGAACCTGGGCCTGCAGACCAAACTGATTGGCGATCGCTTGGGCTTCGCCACTCAGACTATCGGCATCAGCTTGGGTCTGATCGTCGGGGGCCGGAGTGCAAAGCAGTCGCACGCCCAGGCCCGGGCCCGGGAACGGATGCCGCCAAACCAAGTCGTGCGACAAGCCCAGCGCTTCACCAAGCTGCCGCACCTCAACCTTGTAGAGCTCGACCAGCGGTTCGATCACCTTACCCGCGGCGATCATCTCCTCGATCACCGCCACGCGATTGTGGTGGGTTTTGATCGTGTGTGAGCGCTTGCTCCCGCCCGACTCGATCGTATCGGGATAGATCGTGCCCTGCCCCAACAGGTGATCGGAGATGCCCAGCTCGGCGGCCTGTGCGGTGAACACATCGACAAACGTCTTGCCGATGATCGCACGCTTGGTCTCGGGATCAGTCACGCCCGATAGCGCGCGCAGAAAGGTCTGCGAGGCATCGACGAAATGCAGCGCCTCCCCAAGACCCAGCTCTGACAAGGCATCGATCACCTGGCGGCTTTCGTTCTTGCGCATCAACCCGGTATCGACATGCAGCAACCGCAACCGACCGGCAGGCAATGCCGCGCCGAACAGCGCCGCAGCGACAGTCGAATCGACACCACCCGAGACCAACAGAAACACCGACCGATCGCCGACCGCTTGGCGGATCGCCGCGATCTGTTCGTCCTTGTAGCGCGCCATCGTCCACGAAGGCCGACATCCACAAATCTCAAGGACAAAGTTGCGAATCATCTGGTCGCCGAACTGGGTATCGTCGACCTCGGGATGAAACTGGAAGCCGTAGCGACGCCGTTGATCGTCGAGGATCACCGCGTTGTGATGAATCGCCCCGTCGTCGGCCACGGTATAGCCGCCTTCGCGAAACCCCGCTCCGAGTGCCTCGACCGAGTCGAAGTGGCTCATCCAGACCACCTGCTCTTGCGGCTGGCCGGCAAACAACGGGTGCTCGCCGGTCAACACGAGCTTGGTGTGGCCCCACTCCTGCCCACCGTGAATCACTCGACCGCCGTAGTGCTTGGCCATCTCTTGGTGCCCAAAGCAAAAGCCGAGGATCGGAACGGGGAGTTCGTAGAGCGCCTTGGTGTAATCGCCGTCTTCGTCGTGCGCGGAGAGCGAGGGGCTGCCCGACAGGATCACACCGCTGTAGCCGGCGAAGCGGTCGATCGGATCTTCGGGCTGAAGGATATCGGCGCGAACGCGGTGCTCGCGAACCTTGGTCGCGATCAAGTGCGCGTACTGGCCGCCAAAGTCGACTACAGCGATGGCATCGTGGGTTTGTGGCATAGCTCATTCATTACGACAAATTGGCCCGGAACGAAAGCGTCAGCACGCATGGGGCACCAGCCCCCGATCGCTGGCTGGATCAGCCGGACAGTAATCCCCAGCGAATCGCTAATCGCTGAGAATCGCAGGGGCGAAGTTTGGTATTCGGCTTGCAGAACCTGAGGCCGTGAACAGTCCAGCGGATGCACTAGGTCTTCTCCCTCTGCTCAAGCGCCTGCTCTCGGGCAACGCGGAACACCTGCGCGGCTTTTCCTGTGGCAGACCACGCAACGAGCCGGTCAAAAAACGCCTGCGGATTAGTGCGGGCGAAATCCGCTTCGGTGCCGCCACATGCAACCTCCCGCGGGCGATTACGCACCGCGAGCGCTGTCGACTATTGGCGCTGCTCCACAAGTACGACGTCTCGAACCTCTTCGCCGCCCACGCCCACAAGCGGCTGATCACCACGGCGATCTACAGTATCGTCAATGGCTTTTATCGGCACGTGCTGCTCTTGCCGGTGCCGCGCGGCGAAGCGCTCGCCGAAGGCGAGGATCGATTGGCGCTGTTGCTCGCGCTGTGCGAACTGCAAACCGGCGGCTGGCTTGAGGGCGGACCGCTCTTTAGCCGCGGCGCGCTTTCGGGCGACCCCACCTACAGTTACGAGACGCTGGTCGCGATCGAAGGGTACCTCAACTCGACGGTGCGCACCCATCTGCCGCCGACCCCCGAGGAGTCGCTGCGCCAGCTGTTCTGCAGCAGCGCCACCAAGTTAAAGAGCTCCTATCAGCGCGGCTTGGTCTTGGTCGGCTGAGTTGACGGCGCGCGCTTTGCGCGATCGCCCTGGTCGACCTGATCGACCTGATCAACCTGATCAACGCGCCCAACGGCTTCTGCCAAGATTTGCCCTAGGCGAAAGCGTTGGGCTCGACTGCGCACTTCCTGGGAGTGAATGATTCTGCCGTGGCGATCGAAGATATGCACCATCGGCACCGAACGTCGCGCGTTATAAAGCGCCACCGCCCGGCTCTCCCGATCGAGCACAACGGGAAAGGACAGTTTGGCGCTGGCCAGGTAGCTCGGCAAGCCAGCCACGGTCTCAGCGCTGTCGATGGCGATCGCCAGCACAGCAACGTCTTTGCGGTAGGTCTGGCGCAGGCGCTCGAGTTGTTCTAGCGCGGCAAGCGAACTGCGTGACCAGCTGGCAAAGAACGCCAAGAGCACAAAACGCTCGCGGCCGACGTAGTCGGTCAACGTGTGGGAGCGACCATCGACGCCGTCGAAGGTCAGCGGCGGAACGTTGAGCAGTCTGCTGCCATCGGCTGGCAAACACGAAGACGACAGGCACAGCGCCCCGAGCAGCAGCGTGACAACGTTACGACTCATACCACCCCCAAAGAGATCGTCTCAAAAGCGCAGAACCAGGTCGCCCTTAACACCAACAACCGGCGGCAACGTGCGACATAGGCCATCGAGACACTTCAAACCACCCCGGCGGCTGCCGAAAAATGCTTGTACGTAGCTCGTGTTGGTAAAATTGGCCTTGGCGAACAAGCCACCAAACAGCTCACGACCGTTGTACTGATCGGAAATTTCAGCCGCCTCGGTCGACCACTCCAAACTGCCGCCGACAGCCAACCAATGCAAAGGGCGGTAGTTGAGCATCACCGCCATGTCCCACCACTTCTGGCCGGACTTTTCCAATTTGCGCAGCTCCGCCGAGAGATCGACCGTCTGACGGCGCGGCAGGGGCAGCTCGACCGTTAACTCGCCAAACAGCTTGCTATAATCGCGAATCGTCGCCCCCGTCGCCTGATCATCGCGCTGGTCGATGCGATAGCCGGCAGTGACAACCACGTTGACCGGCCGGGTGTGCAGCGAAACACCGCCCGAGAAGTCGTGAACGGGCATGCCGATCTCAAAAAAGCCCTGGTCGGCGGCCGCTTCGGAGCGAAAGAAGTATCCGTAGCTCAGATAGGGGGTTACCGGACCGATGCGCACGTCGATCTGCAAGCGGGGCCCAACGATATTTTCAGAGGAGATGATCTCTTGGTTGGCGCGTGAAAGGGTCGGCGGACGGTTGTAGATATAGACATCCTTGTCGCCGCCATGGGTGTTGCGCATCACGAAGCGGTGATAGGCCTTGAACTCAGCGAGCAGAGCGACCGGGCCCAGATTGGCTGAGACCGCAGCGTAACTGCCGGTACCAAACGGCGCGCCGTCCTCGGTGCGAATCAGCGCGTTGAACTCGCCGTAGATGCCGAGGCGCCGAGCGATCTCCGGCAAGTTGATCGCGCCCCCGACAACGTGATGGCCGTTGCTCGCATCCTGTCCTTTGACATTGAGCATCGCTCCAACGTAGTGCACCGACACCGCGAGCAGACGGTCCAAGCGCAGTTTGATCTCCGCGCCGGCGATGATGTCGGCAGGGATGTCTCGCCCTTCGAGGGTGGTGTCATCGGTGTCGAGGGGGTTAACCCAGCCCCCGAAGCCGAGGATCTGCAAGCTACCCAGGCGCACGGACGCACGAGCACCGCGCAAGGTCATGTCGCGGGTGAGCTGATCGATCTTCGTTAGGTCGAGAGCGATCCCACGCCCGATGCGGATGTAATAGTCACCTGCCGCAAGATCAAACTCGCGCTGCACCGTGGACAGCGAGATCTTTTCCAGCGCAGTGTTGGAGCGCTGTGGGGCACCGGCGTCGGTGCCGGCCACCCAGTTCCCATCGAGGCGGACGTTGAAACTCGTCGTGCCATGCATCACCACGACGTCCGTGCGGTTCTTGAAGTCGGTAAAGGTGTCGGCGGGGTTGCCGATCAGCGGGTCGAAGTCGGCATGATACTCGACGCTGAGCGACTGGGTCAGCGCGATGCGCAAGCTGCGACGCTTGTCGGGAAGCTCGACCTCCCAGCCCCAGGCTCGACCAACGCCGAAAGCCGCCAGTAGCAGCCAGGCAACAGCACCCACAACACGAGAGCGGCGTCGCGCGGCGCTCATCGGCACCGTGCGAAGTAGGTCAACGCGCCCGGCACAGACGCCTCTGACGACCTATCGTGCATAAGAGATGATGATAAGGCCCCAGCGGCCTCGGCTGAACTAAAAACTCGCGCGCGAGCGCGGGCAGAGACGCGACTAGAGTGCCCCGAGGGCACTGAGAATGTTGGCCTGACCACTGGCCAGGGCGCAGTTTTCCTTGGCAACGATCTTCAGATTCGCATCGAGCACGACGCAGCCATATTTGCTCAAGCCGAGCGCGGTCTGCACCGAGTTGGACGCACCAGTGTCGCGCAGCAAGATATGCTGCAAGGCATTGCTCGACTTCCAGTTGTTACAGCTGCTCGACGAATAGGCGTAGTTGGGCAGCAGCGCCTTCCCTGCTTCGATCGCCGTCACACCGAACTTACCGTGAACCTTGTTGGTGACCCACCGGGACACCGGAGCACAAGCGCCTCACGAGAAGGAGTTGAGCAGAACAAAGACCCCCTTCCCCTGGTGATAGTAGTCGTAGAGGTTGTAGGGCTTGTCGTCGCAGTCCTGGATGCCGGTGAAGTTATTGGCCGTCATCCCGACCGTGCTACCAAACGGCCCCGTCGGACCCGAATTGTTGGTCGTTCCGCTGTCCGGCTTGGGCAGCGCCGCGTCCGGCTTGGGTGGGGGCGGCGTCCCACTATCTGCCTTGGACGGCGGTGCGCTGTCGACAGTTCCCCCACTATCGGCCACGGCGACGCGGCTATCGGCGGACAGGCCACCGTCGGCGCCAATGATCAGCACGCGAAAATCCTTGCTGGTCCCAGCATCGGAGAGCTGCGGATTGCCGATCCTGACGGAAGCCTCGCCTCCACAGCCGAGCGTCCAGCTCAAGGCAATCAGCAGCGAAAATGGTGCGGGTTTGATCAAGAGATCCTCCTCTGGCCGATATTGATAGCAACATCATTGCCAAGTGGAGGGTGCGTCATATTAGCTAGTTAGCGATTTGCCATCGGGGGCCGGGCCCCCCTTGCGGGGTAAAGCTGGGGGACCCACCGCCGACCTTGCGATCCCTGCCCCCCGAGCTACTTTTCGGCCTTGAGCTGATACTTCTTGATCAGGCGAAAGAGGTGCACGCGAGCGATACCGCTCTGCCGCGCGGCCTCGGCGACATTTCCTTTGCAGCGCTCGAGCAGTGCGGAGAGGTAGCTTCGATCAAACTGCTCGACCCAGCGCGCCTTGGCCTCACGAAACGGCAAGTGCGCCAACTCGTCTGCGCCCGGCAACCCCTCGCGCACAGGCGATTCGAGCGAGAGCTCCACCGCTTCGATCTGGCGACCGAGCAGCACGCGGTCGACGACATTGCGCAACTCGCGAACGTTGCCCGGCCAGGCGTGGGCCTGAAGGCGCGCCAAGGTTTGCTCGTTGATCATCGGCGGGGCGTCGACGTGCAACCGCTCGGCGCTATCCTGTAGGAGCTCGGCAACCAACAGCGGGATATCCTCTTTGCGCTGCCTGAGCGGCGGAACGACCAGACCGATCACCGCCAGGCGATAATAAAGGTCCGCGCGAAACGCGTTGCGGTTGACCTCACGCCGCAGATCTCGATTGGTCGCGGCAACGACGCGCACATCGACCGGGCGATAATTGGCGTCACCGATGCGCTTGACTTGCCGACTTTCCAGCACCCGCAAGAGCTGGGGCTGCATCGCCGCATCCAACTCGCCGAGCTCATCGAGAAACAGCGTGCCACCGTCGGCTTCTTCGAAAGCTCCGGCGCGATCCTGTGTGGCTCCAGTGAACGCGCCCCGCCGATGACCAAACAATTCGCTACCGATCAAGTTTTCAGGGATCGCGCCGCAATCGACCACGACAAACGGGCCATCTCGGCGCGCACTCTGATTGTGGATTTCCTGAGCGACGAGTTCTTTGCCGGTCCCCGTCTCTCCTTCGATCAACACCGTGGCATTCGATGCAGCCACCTTGGTCACCTTGGCGAACAGTTCGCGCATCAGCGCGCTTTGGCCGACCATCGCACCCAGCCGATCGGCTTGATGCACGCGAACCTCACGCTCGTCGACCGGCCCAATCCGCAGCAAGACATCGGCAACGCGAACCGAAATCGGATCGACGGTGGTCACCGTTCCAAGCTGCAGCGCCCCGACGAAGCTGCCGTTGGTGCTGTCCAAATCGGAAACGGTAATGCCCGACGGGTCGACCTGCACGCCGAGATGGAAGCGCGAAATCGTCGGATCGGCGATCGTCAGCGTGTTCTGCTCGGCCGAGCCTACCGAAAGGCGCGCCTCGTCCGAACAGACAACCTTCCCAGCGTCGATCCCTCGCTCGATACGAATCTCGACTCGACGGCGAAAGAGACGTGACGCCAGGCCCTCTCCCTGGACGCGCGTAATCCTGGTCTGCATTGGTCAGCGCCTTTGGCTAAAGCTGTGGGTCGTCGTCTGACCCATCCTTATCTCTGTCTTGAAGTATCGCATGCGACGGCCACCGGCGTCGCGTAGCTCGATCCGATGGTCACCCACTGGCAAAGATCGACGAATAATCGGCGTATTGCCGATGTAGCGCCGATCGACATAAACCCTAGCCCAGGGCAAAGAATTGACCGTGAGGAAACCCATTTGGCGCTTCGCGGGTGCCTTGGGAGCCACAGGCCGCGTCAACCTCCCGCGCCGCTGACGAGCATGCCGACTACGCGCTATCGCCCGTGAGCGACTCGCGGTCGGGCGACGGCGAGTCGGCTGCGCGTCGGCCGAAATAGCGCTCGGTCGAGTTGCTCGGCTAGCAGCGTCAACGCTCGGCACTGTAGTGACGGCGACATCGGTCGGCCGCGCATCAGCGGGCCGCGCATCAGCAAAGATCGGTGGTCCGTGGGCGCGGCGTTCGGCACTCGATGGCACGAAGACCAACAGTAGCGCCGCACCGAGCACGAGTACTGCGGCGATCGGCATCACGAAGACCCAGCGTGGCAAGCGGGGTGGACGTGCCTCGGGCAAGGGCGTGCTGACCGCGGAAGTCGCAGCGGGCAGCGTAGCAAGTTCCACCGACGGCGCGGTCGATCCACTGCGCCCACTCGCACCAGGCAGCAGCGCCGTGTAGCCGGCCCCACCGATCAGGTGCTGATCGAGCAGAGCAACCTTTCGTTCAGCGGAATCTGGCTCCGTGGCGACGTTGGCCGGGGGGTCACCGAGCAGCGACTGCACCCAGCGCTCAACCCGCGCCGGCCCAATCCCCACGGCCACGCGGGCTCGTTGGATCTCCAAACATAGCGCCTGCGGATCGGCGAATCGTTCGTTGGGATCGCGCTTGAGACAGCCTTCGATCAGCTCCGCGACAGGATCGCAAGCCAGGCGCCGACGATCGAGTTGATACTTCGCCATACGGACGGACTCAAGCGTCTCGATGTCGCTCGCCGCCCAGAACGGTGACTGGCCGAACATCATCTCGTAAAGCACGCAGCCGAGGCTGAAAATGTCGCTACGCGCATCGAGATCACGACTGGCCATCGCCTGCTCGGGCGACATGTAGGCCAGTTTGCCCTTGATCGTGCCGTCCGCTGTGCGCGTCTCTTTTTGCGAGTGCAGCGCGATGCCAAAGTCGGCCAGCTTCACTTCACCCTTTCGCGAGAGCAGGATGTTGTGCGGCGAGATGTCGCGATGCACCACGCAGATCGGACGACCGTCGCCGTCCTGAGCGGTGTAAAGATAGATCAGCGCCTGGGCCAACCGCTCGATCAAGTGCAACGCCACATCCAGCGGCACGCGGGGGCACATCTTGGCGTTGGTCTTGCGCAGCAAGCTGGAGAGATCGGCACCGTCGATGTACTCCAAGACCAAAAACGGCACACCGCGCACTTCGCCCGAGTCGACCAGCCGAACGATGTTTTCGTGCTCGAGCTTCGCAGCTAACCGTGCTTCTTCACTGAAGATTTCTCGAAAGCGTGGGTCATCGAGGTGCTGGGGCAACAACCGTTTGAGGACAACCACGCCTGGGCCAGCGCCGGCGGGCGCCCGCGCTCGATAGACCTCGGCCGTGCCGCCCACGGCCAGGCGCCGCTCGAGTTGATATGAGCCAAACTGCGTTGCAGGCATCGGTAGGAATAAGAGTAGCATATTCGGGAAGTTGCTGCGGCTGAAACCCGTCGTCCTCGGCTCCGCCCACAAACACGCGTCCAGCGAGAGCAAATGCGACGGACTGCCCGGGGTGTGTTACGACTGGCAGCGGAGCGCCGACCGCTTGGTGACAGAGCTTTTAGACCCCCCAAACGCATCCCAAACCCCTACGCTGACGACGGGATCGGTCGGTCGCCACCTCGTCGCGCTAAGCGTCCCGATGTTGTTGGGAATCGCCTCGATCATGATCTTCAACTTGGTCGACACCTGGTTCATCAGCAAGCTCGGCACTGAGGCGCTCGCCGCGATCAGCTTCACATTCCCGGTGGTGTTCGTCGTCGGTGGAATCGCGGTCGGCATGGGCATCGGCGCGACCGCGTTGATCGCCGAAGCGATCGGCACGGGCGATCGCACGCGGGTCTGCCGCCTGTCGACCGACGCGATGTTGTTGGGTTTGCTGGTCGTCGCCGCAGCGACCGCGCTGATCTATTTCAACATCGACCCGATCTTTCGCGCCCTCGGAGCGGGCCCGGAAGTCCTACCGACCATTGTCGACTATATGGAGGTTTGGACCCTCGGGGTGATTTGCCTGGTCGTGCCGATGGTCGGCAACGGATTGCTGCGTGCCGCTGGAGACGTCAAACGCCCAGCGATGATCATGACCCTCGCCGCGCTGATCAACGCCGGACTCGATCCGCTGCTGATCTTTGGCCTCGGGCCGTTTCCCGCGCTCGGCGTGCGGGGCGCAGCGATCGCCACGGTTTTCGCGCGCGCCGCCGCCATGCTGGCATCGCTGTATCTGGTCGGCTGGCGTGAACGCCTGTTGACCTGGCGCGGCTTCAGCGTCAAGCGTTGTTGGGCGTCTTGGCGAGCACTGCTGTCGGTCGCTGGGCCCTCGGCACTGGCTCAGCTCGCTGTCCCGCTTGGGGCGGCGATCATCACTCGGCTGATCGCCCGCCATGGCAACGCCGCCGTCGCCGCGCTCGGCGCAGGTAGCCGCATCGAAATGGTCCTACTGCTGCCGCTGCTGGCGATGAGCTCGGCGATGACGCCACTGGTCGCTCAAAACTTCGGCGCGCGGCGCACCGATCGCATTCGCCAGGCACTGGCGCTCACTTCACGGTTTTCGCTGCTGCTCGGCGCCGCTGGTTACCTGCTGATCTTCTTCGCAGCACCCTTCGTCGCCCAATGGTTCTCCGCTGACCCAACCGTGATCGCGCTGATCTCGCTGTTCTTGCGGACGACTCCGTTCGGCTACGGACTGCGCGGCCTCGGCTTCATGTTCATCGCGACGCTTAACGCCACGCGCGCCGCGAAATGGGCGACATTGATCGTGGTCATTCGCACGCCCCTGCTGATCGCGGCCTTTGCGCTGATCGGCGGAGCACTGCTGGGCGCGCACGGCGTGTTCTTCGGGCTAACCCTCGCTGACCTACTGGTTGGCGGCGTCGCTGCCTTCGCGGCCAAGTTCTACATTGACCGGCTCAAACAGCGTACTGCCCCGCCCTAGAGATTCTTACAGCCGCAACCAGCAGAGCGCCGAACGCGCTGCACTAGCTGCGTGTACCGTTGAGCACGCAGCGCGTCGCTCCGTCGACGATCAGTTCGACGCTATTGCCCGAGACAACCAGGGAAAACGAACTGGCAAACGCGCCGCCCAATCTGCCGGCAGCGCGGCCTTGGCCGTCGAGTTGTGCGCGAAATGCGATCGTCGAGCCACAGCTGATCGCCAGTTCACAGCCCTTTTGCGTGGCCGAGCAGCGCAGCGTCGTTTGGCCAAGCGTCAGCTGGCTGCACATCTTACTACTGCTCTGTGGCTTGAGCTCCCACTTGCCACCTGCGTCGAAGCAGGTGCTCGACTGGTCCGCTCGCTGCGCGCCCTGCGCGTCGACCAAGCCAAGATCGGTCGCCGTCGCAACGTCGGGGCTGCTCATCGGCCCATCGCTCGGGCTCGTCTCGGACATCGCGACCAGGTCCGGCGTGGCATCGGCAGCCCGCAGTCCAGCATCGGTAACCGCGACGTCGTGCGCACAGCACGTCAAGCCGATCAGCACGCTGGCAATAACCCACCGCATCTCGGGCAAACTAGCGCATCGAAAGGGCCAGTTCAATCGCCGGTCGTTTGCGCCCCAGGGAATATCGACGTTTGATGAACCTGACAGCGCGGCGCGCTGGATACAGCTTCCAGTGCGGAAAGGTTCAGGGCGACGGCAAGTTGCCACCGCCGCCGCCAACAAGAAACGCGACGCCAACCGGCGATCGAATGCACCCTGAGAAAACTTCAAGCATCTCGGGAAGGAGGATCTGGCACGGAAGTCGCATCACTGAGACGCGATGACAGCATGGAGAGAACAATGTTCAAGTCGCTGACCTTTGTCCTGGCGGTGTTCGCCATCGCTGAACCCGCCGAGGCGCGATCGAACCTAAGTGGGCTGACGCGGCGCGCAGCGCATCGCATCAAGACCAGCTCTCAGCTGATCAAGCGCGTCGTTGTCCTCGGCGCAACAAACGGCATCCGCCGCTTTCGCATCAAGCACAACGTTGATCCTGCCGCCGCCAGCAAGTCGATCGCGAGGTCGCTGGGCATCGGCGCGGTGGTCGTGCCGACAGTCTTCGCTGTCGCCGGCGAGCTCAACGGCACGCCGCTCGACATCCAAACACTGGCCAACGTCTCGGCTGTATTCGGCGGTGCGCTGGGCTCGATCGACGCGCTGGCCAGCGCGATCGTCCAAACACCAGCGGCGATCCGCGGGATGATCGAGGAGTTTCGTCTGGTGCGACAAGAGAAACGTGCGGGCACGCTCAAGCTCAAAGGGACCCTCGTGCCTTATGACGCAGAGCTACTTTCGAGCGCCTTCAATTAGGATCTTTCGCCCGCGATCGGTCAGCGCTTTGGCCAAAGACCAGTCGATTCGGCTCCGATCTCGGTAAGCGGGACGGCTAGCTCGCCGCCGCACCCGCTTCGAGCTGCATACCGCGTCCCAAGCGCTTCAGAAAACGCCAGTGACTGGCCAATGCGCCGCAGATCGAAGGGGTCTCGCGATAGGCCACACCGTGGCGATCGCAGACTGCCCGCACCACCGGTGCAATCAGCGGATAGTTGATGTGACTGACCCGGGGGAACAGATGGTGCTCGATCTGGTAGTTCAGTCCGCCTAAGTACCAGGTCGCGACAATATTTCGGTTGGCGAAGTTAACGGTGGTATCGAGTTGGTGCTCGAAGAAGCCGCGCGGGATCGGCTTGTCGCCGCTCGGCATCTCGAGCAGGCGCGCTTGGTCGACGCAGTGCGCCAGCTGAAAAACCACAGCCAGAACGATCCCCAACAGCCCAGCGCACAGCAGATAAAGCGGCAGCACGACGTGCACGGGGTGGAGGATCAACGGTAGGGCCAAGGCCCAGCCGTAAAACAGCAGCTTGCCCAGCACAAAGAACGCCAGCTGAATCCGTCGTGGCCGCGGCATGCGATGCTGGCCAATCCGTCCGCGGATCACCGCCCAGAAGTCGTCGAAGAGCTGCCATTTGATGCTTAGACCACCATAGATCAGCCAGGCATAAAAGTGCTGGAAGCGGTGAAACCAGTGGCGACGCTGATGATAGGCCAGACGGAGAAATGGCGCCGCCTCAAGATCGTCATCGTAACCGCTGATATTGGGATAGGTATGATGCAAGATATTGTGCTTGTGGTGCCACACGTACGAGCTACCGCCGACGACATCCAACGAGAGAGCGGCCAGGCGGTTGGCGAAGCCGCGCGACGAATAGGAGTGGTGTCCACCATCATGCTGGACATTGAAACCGATCGCTGCGACGCCCAAGACCAGCGCTAGCATGCAGAGCAACACCAGCCACCAACTGCTCGCCCAGAGAATCAGCGTGAGGTACGCGCCGACAGCCCAGGCGAAAACGATCAGGCTCTTGAGCGCGATCCGCCAACCACCGGTGTGCCGCTTGTCAGCGCCAGCGAGCGCCTTTTCGACAGCGGCGCGCAGCTCGCGCGCAAAATCGCTGCGACCCTGAAACTTTGGTCGCGGGTTTGTTGACGGGTGAGCTTCATTCATGACCCTAACCCTGCGTCTAATTCGTAAAAAGACAAGCCTTCTCCATCGCGCGATTTTCTGAACTGACTATGGACGCAATCGCTGGTCGCGTCCACCAGCTGCAAAACAACGCAACGATGTCAGCGCGTTGATGAGCAAGCGCCAACCGCCGCTGCCCGATTTGGGGAGCTCCGCCGCGAGCGGCGCGTATCAGGGCTGTTGACCAGCAACGCTCGCATCATTCGACTCCTGTTCGGCGCTTGCCTGGCGCTCAGTCCGCGCGCGATCGCCGCCAGCACGCCGCGGCCGCTTGACTATCTGCGACATTTAGAGCGCCTACAACGACGCTTACCCAGCGGCTTTCATGCACTGGTTCAGCCACCCTTTATCGTTGTCGGCAACGAAACGCCCGAGCTCCTGGGTATGCGCGCGCGTCGCACCGTGGCCTGGGCGGTAGCCAAGCTGCGCGACGCCTACGGGTTCGCCCGCGTCCCACGGCGCATCCTCGAAATCTGGCTACTCAAGGACGCTGCTACCTATCGGCACCACGCTCGGCGCTTGACCGGCGAGCGCCCTTCCACGCCCTACGGGTTCTACTCACCGTCGGCCGGCGCACTGATCATGAACATCTCCACCGGTGGTGGGACGTTGGTTCACGAAATCGTCCACCCACTGATCGAGGCGAATTTCCCCGACTGCCCACCATGGTTCAACGAAGGCCTCGGCTCACTTTACGAACAGGCCGCCGAGCGCGATGGGCAAATCGTCGGTCTGCCTAACTGGCGGCTACCAGGGCTTCAGCAGGCCCTGCGACGCGGCGAAGTGCCAGCGTTTCGCCGCCTGATGGCGATGAACGGCTTCGAATTCTATCAGCGCGACCGCGGCACCAACTACGGCCAAGCACGCTACCTGCTCTACTACTTGCAGCAGCGCGGCTTGCTTCGCCGCTACTATCAGCGCTTTCGCGCCCAGCATCGACGAGACCCGAGCGGATATCGCACACTGCTCGAGGTGCTGGGGGTGCGCAAGCCAAACGCCTTCCGCAGACACTGGGAAGCATATGTGCTGGCGTTACGTTATCGATAGGCGAGGTCGAG
>JACKDQ010000007.1 GCA_020633415.1 Deltaproteobacteria bacterium | reverse complement strand
CTCCGCGCGACTCTCGGCGATCCACTGCTGCACGATCTGGCGCGTCGCTAGCGGCTTACCAGGAGCGAGTTCGCGTTCGACGGCGCGCTTGCACATCAACGCGAAGGCTCGTTCGCAGATACCGATCCAGCGCATGCAATGGTGAATACGACCGGGCCCAAGGCGCTCCTGGGCCATCGCGAACCCCATTTGCCGCCGGCCGAGCAGGTTTGCCAGCGGAACGCGGCAGTTTTGATACATCACTTCACCGTGGCTGGCGTAGTCGCTACCACGATGGCCCATCACCGAGATGTTGCTGATCAGCTCGAAGCCCGGCGTGCTGGTGGGCACGATGATCATGCTCGCCCGGCCATAGGGATTGGTGGCATCTGCGTCGGTCACCGCCATGCAGACCGCAAACGCCGCGCCATCGGCAGCGGTGGCGAACCATTTGTGACCGTTGATCACAAACTCGTCGCCTTCCACGCGGGCAGTCGTCCCCATGTGGATCGGATTGGACCCGGCAAACTCGGGCTCGGTCATCGTGAAGCAGCTGCGAATCTCGCCGCGCACCAGCGGCTTGAGAAACCGCTCACGCTGCTCGTCGCTGCCATGCTCGAGCAACAACTCCATGTTGCCCGAGTCGGGAGCTTGGCAGTTGAAAACGTAATGGCCGATCGGCGTGCGCCCGAGCTCTTCGCTGACAAAAGCGAATTCCATAAGTGAAAGGCCCGCACCGCCGAGGGCCTCGGGCATTTGCGGGGCCCAAAGACCGGTCTGCTGGGCCTTTCTGCGCTTTTCCTGTAGCTCGGGCACCAGCTCGACGAACGGCGTATGGGTCAACGCGCGCTCGAGCGGGATCAGTTCTTTTTCGACAAAAGTTCGCAGCGACTGCACGGCGCGTACAACGCGTTCGTTTGCAAAGAGTTCGATCATCGCGAGGATCGGTAGCATGGGCAGCAACGTCCAACAACAAGACTTTGCCCCAACAACGTACCCTGGGCGGGCGCGATCGCCATGCGGCCCAACGACGCGCAGTCGGACACAGATTGCTGTGTTGCTACCGCGCACCATGGGCTGTGCGATATCGGCACGCCTCGCGACGACCGTCGCGCAATGGCGGAGAATCACTCAGCCACCTGCGTCGTTCGACCAGGCATGTATCGTGCAGACCGTGGGAGCCGTGCAGGCCGTGCAGGCCGTGCAGCTATTGAGCGAGTGCATGGCGTAGATGCATGCGGCAAATCGCAATCGAGGCGGCAATCGTGCAACTGCCGCTTCAGACGTCGCCACGGCGACGGTGGATTGGAGGGCTTAAATGAAATTCGTGCGCAGTCTCGTTCTATGGATCGGCGTCGCTACCGCCTGGACCGCCTGTGGCGGCGAGGGCGTGGCACCTTCGGTATCCGCGCTGCAGATCACGACATCGCCGGTCGTCCGTGGACAACAAGCCAACGGAACCGTCAACGTCGTCGATCCCGACGGTCTCGGCGGCCTGAAACTGGCGTTGGCATTCTCGGGCCCAGCATCGCTGACGACGGAAACCCCCGTGCAGGGGGCGAGCGATGCGCTGACGCAAGCCGCTGCGCCATTCTTCTTCTTGCTGACCCAAGCCTCGGCGGCCGGACACTACACCTTGGCCGTAACGGCTATCGACGGCGCGGGCAATCGCAGCCTACCGGTCAGCACTGAAATCGACGTTCAATGAACCGAGTGGCAACGCCCACCTTCTTGCGCGTCGAGCGCCGGTAAAACTGACCGACCGATATTCAAACGACAAGCTGGCGCGAGCGGTCAGCCAGCAACACCGCAACGACTGATTATTACTTCACAAATTTTCGCACCGCCGGTGGATCGCCCGTTGCATATCAGGGTCGTTGCTAGGAGAGCAACGTGAGCCGATCCCTGCCGAGCTATTTATCCTTGTTTGTCGTAGCGCTGATCGCCACGGCCGGCACAAGCGCGCTGGCGAAGACGGCACTCGCCCCCCAAGGGGCAGCGAAACGGTTCATCCGGGTGAACACCTCGAGTGGCCACGAGTCAGCCGGCCAGACGATGGGCCGACTTTGGGTCAAGACGCGCACGGGTCAAAGCAACAGCAACACGCACCTGCTCGCTCAGCCGCTGAAAGGAAAAGCGCTAGTGCTGCAGTGCGGACAAGACGGTCAGGCGATCGATCTCGTGTTGGGCGCTCGATTGCCCGAAACGCTGTCCAAACCGTTCAAGACCACCGGCGTGCCCCTCCTCGATCGTGTGCTCGCGCAGACAACTGGCGAGCAGCTGCGTAGCGAAACCCTGGCGATGCTCAGCCAACTCCCCGGCGCCTGCAAGATCGAACTGGTCGACAATCCTCAGCGTGGGCTAATCCGCTTTGGCTTCAAGAGCGACTTCGCCCAGCATCAGTTCGACCTATCGCTGCAGGTCCACAATGGCGATCAAACGCTGATGATCAAAGCGATCGATCGCGACCAACGCAGCGTGATCGTCAAGGTCGAAGGCATCGATAGCAGGTTGGGCAAGAGCATTCGCGCGGAGGACATCTTCGGTGATGTCCAGAAGATCTCGCCGACGGATCTACAGGCGCTATCGCGATTCGTGAAGAAATACGACCTAAGTCGCTTGTTCACCAACCTCTATGGCGAGCACGCACCGCCGACCTTGCTCAACGGCAAGCTGCTACAATCGCTGCTCAGCGAATAGTAGGGACGACGGTTTCGGGCGAGATGGCACCTCGTCTCACGCTGCGCTGCAGCGAGCGTGTATGGGAGGACACCCGTCCTAGCGGGTCGCGATGTCACCGTTGATCGTGCACTTTTTACCGGTCGTCTGAGCTTGCACGACAACGCCGTTTAGCTGAAGTTCGGCTAAACCGCGCTGAGGCTGCCAGGTCTTGGCGACGATCTGACCACTGATCGGATCCGGCCGCGTTTGCGTCGACTCGTTGAGCCAAGTCTCACCATTGAAGGTAAGTGTGACGACCGTGCCGTTGTTGCGCGTTTTCAGGTTCTGCACCCAATAGATCCCGCGACTGGGTTGGCCGAGCGTGATGCCGAGGCTGTGAACGGGCGCCGCAGTGCGGATCAAAAGCTGCGGGCCACTCGGTTGAGGTGCAACGACAAACGGCTTGCGCGTCAGATCCGCGCCGCAACTGAAAAAGAGCTTCACATCGACCGTGACCGGGAGTGTGACTGCGTCACGCGAAACCGCATCGGGCAACGGCCCAGCGATATCACGCCCGCCGCCATCGCCTACGCCACTATCGCCTACGCCGCGATCGAGCGCACCATCGAAGGTTGGCCCCAGCTCGACGACGCTGGCCTCCACCGTCGCCGCGTCGGCGATTGCAGCATCGACCGAGCGACTTCCATCGACGCCGATATCCGCGCCGCTGATCGGGGCCGCGTCGTGAGCGTCCTCTGCACAGGCCAACAGCGCCAACTGCGACAAGACAACCGCCCACATCGTAAAATATCGTTTCATCGCGTCCCCCTTGCGGTCTCGGCCGTCCGGAAGCGCGATGTTGCATGATCGGCCTGTCGCCGACCACCCTCGGAACCATACGCTAGCTTAATCACTCGGGCCGCAAGGGTTGCATTGCCACGACGCTAGCGATCAACAAGGCGGCGGGGCAAATTGGCGGGACGGCTGGTCGAGCGCGGCTACTCGATACCCACCGGCCAGTCAGGCAACTCGGTCTGCTCGACCTTGCTCTGGCAAGCGCCGAAGGGCACGCCACACAAGTCGCGCTCGGGATAGCCGAGCGGATCGTAGAGTCCTCGGCGATGCAGCTGGGCGACGCAGCCGTCGTCGTTCGCGCCGCGACAAGACGCCCTGGCGTTATCTTTGGGCGGTCGATCGCCGTAGAGGCGACAGCGTTGCTCCCAAGCGGCGATGCAGCGCTCACGCCACCACTGGCCAAACGCTGCGCACGCGGTGTCGCTGCCGTAGCCTGCCGCGCAGCTCTTCGCGGCCTGGGCGCCGCCGCGTTCGCACCAGGTCGGCGCGATCACCTTGCCGTCAATAGCGATCTGGTTGGGCGTTACGATCCCCGCGCTGTTGCAGGCCACATCGAAGGTCTGGTTCAAGTAGTTCTTGCAGCTCGCGAAGGCGGTTGGAAACCGCGGATCAAATGGCGCGCAGATCTGAGCGGCGATCGTGGCCCGTCGCGCGCAGACGTAATACTTAACCAGAAAGCCGGCACCAGCGACGATGCGCTCGACCCAGCCCGCGTCGGCCATCGCTGCAGCTGAGGACCCTTGGGCGCCCAGCGCGATCGCGCTCGCGGTGGCGTACCAAGCGATCGCCTCGATCTCTGCGACGTAGCGCAGCGGATCTTTGACCCAATCTGCGAGGTTTTTTCCAAGGCGTGCCTGCCACTCGGCGGGCAAGACGACATGGTCGAAGATCGACGCGCCCGCGGTTTCGGCACTCATCACCAAATGGTCTTCGATATCGTTGGAGGTGTTGAGTGTGACGAAGGCGGCCAAGGCCAACGTGCGGACCAAGTCGCGTTCTCCGGCAGCAACATCGCTGGCGCGCAGCTGATCTTTGCCGACCCGGCAATAGCCAAGAATGCCGTTGGTGCCGCGTTGCTTGCGGCTCACCTTGCCATCGCTACCGACCCCCCAAACCGAGACCTCGGCCTCGCAGGTGACCGAATACAATTCGCTACCAGAGTTGCCGACGACGACCGTAGCGAGGTCGCGGCCGTTTCTGAATTCGACGGCAAAGCCGTCGCCATCGTCACGCACCGTGATGAAGTTTGCTGGAGGAGGCGCAACGCGCTCGCCTTTCGCTGCGGGCGCGCTCAGCCGACTGTCGCTTTCGCCCAGCGCGCCACAGGCGCCGACCAACAGCAGCACCGTTACCAGGCAGGCCCCCGGCAAGCCTGAACACCCGCTTCGCCCTGCCCCTAGCACGTCAGATTTCGCGCGCATCGTTACTCCTCTGCCAGCATGCTAATCTGCAAGGGCGATGCCGAACTGAGCGGAGAGCATGCGCGGTAGGGTATCGGCCGAATGCGCCGTTCCCCAGCCAAATCACAGGGCCAAACGGCGGAACCGTCGCCACAGGCCATCTGCTTGGCCGGCAGCCCTTGACGCCGGCGGCCGCTCAACCGCACACGCTGGCCCATGTCGTGTCAGATCTGGTGCACGGCCCTTCAGCTGTCGAGATTTCAGTCGATGGGGGCATGAGCCAATTGCATGATGTCTCCAACGCGCCAATACCTGGGTCTGCCGTTGATCGCAGCGCTGCTCAGTTGCGCCGGCACCGCTGAGACCAACCGCTTCGGTCACGATGCACGTCCGATCTCGAGGGACAGCGCTGGCATCGCCAAGGACGCGGCGCCGAGCGACAGCGCCAAGCTCAGTCCCGATCTGGCGACTGGCTTCGACCTGCACAAGCCTGCAAGCGATGGCCCCGTCAGCGACAGTGCCGCACGAGACAGCGCATTGCCAGTCGAAGCGGCGGTGCCCGATGCCGCGACCCCGCCCGCCGATGGTTCGGCGGCAACGGATGGCACCGCCCCGCTGCCCTGCTCCGCCAAAGCCGCTGCGCTGCTTCCACCGCTCAACAACATCGCCTTCTGTCGCTCCAACGCGACCGTGTCGGTGACCCAGTGCGATGCCGAGGCGCTATGCAATGTCGCAGGCGGCTGGCGACTGTGCACCGCCAGC
Source organism: Deltaproteobacteria bacterium (assembly GCA_020633415.1). Taxonomy (GTDB): domain Bacteria; phylum Myxococcota_A; class Polyangia; genus JACKDQ01. The sequence continues at coordinate 243,368 of JACKDQ010000007.1, read as the reverse complement.
GAATATCGCGCGGCGTACACCCAGCAGCCACCGCCCTCGCTCAGCTACGGCGCTTGGATCGCTGGGTGCGTGCGCAGCAGCGGCGTGGTCTCCGCTCCCGTCGATGCGATCTGCAACTGCGCAGCGACCGCCGGCGCCAACGTCAGCTATGGCTGGTCCTGCGACAACCTCGACGTCGTCGGCAGTATATTTCTAGAGGTCGGACTCTACAGCCATCAACGCTGCTATCGCGCCGGCCAATCGACCGACACGGGTGCCTACTGGAAACCCATCATCGCCGCCGCGTCGCTGCTCGAAGCGGTGTGTTGTCGAACACCCTGACGTGCCGCCACAACCCGCCGCCGGCTCGCGCGCGGCTGGATAGGTTGGCAAGCGCATGCGATCGCTGTAGGTGGCAGCCCCACAGTGCACGGCAGCCTTTTTCCAAATAACGCTAAGTATCCGCGGCAAATCTCCGATGAACAAACGAGGCCCCTGCCTCCGAGGAGACACATGCGCAAGATCACAACATTGGCCGCGCTCGCCCTCACGCTGTCTCTGGGCTGCAGTCCCGCGGATCCAAACGACCCCAGCAACCCCAACAACCCAACACCGCCCGGAGCAAACGGCTATCGCCTGCCCGAGCGCCTGCAAGTGGTCACGGCGCGCGAGGAAATCGGCCAGAGCGGCAGCCGCGCGGTCACGCCCGGCTCCTACAGCGCGCCTGGCACCGACTACAGCAACTACGAGGCGAGCATTCGAACCTACAATGAAGCCCTCGATCCACTCAACCAGGTCAACATGATCCTCTGCTTCATCAGCCAAATGAAACCGGAGCAGATGATCGACAAGGGTGTCTACGTTGCCCTGGTCGATGACAAAGCGTGCGGCGGCGGCGGCGGAGAGAGCAGCGGCAAGCGCTACGTGCGAATGGTGATCGACGTCAACGAGACCAAAGAAGGTGCAGTCGTCGACGCATGGTCGACCGAAGTCGATCGCGAGTTCAACCTTCAAGTACACGTGCTGATCAAAGACGGCGTCTCGGCCAGCAACCCATACGGCAACTTCGTGCTGCGCTGGGCGATGCTGGACAGGACGACCGGAAAGCCCGCCGGCGAAGGAGAACTGGCAACGGTGGCGACCTCCGACGGCGGCCAGGGCTTCACGCTTTATGACAAGTCTCAACGCGATGGCGGCAGCTTCATCTCGGCGGGATCGGTCGTCGTCGACCAAACTACCGACAGCGGCAACGCGCGCACGCTGATCAGCGCCAGCGGCTTCCGCGACTTCGGCGCCGCCTTCGACGTCGTGTTCAACAAGGAGCTCGCCCATGTCGAGCGAGCTGGCACCGTCGCCGAACTCGCCGGCAAGGGAACGACCTGCAACTCGCGCACGAGCTTCGTCGAGCACGCTTGGCGCTACGGCGTGTACGCGACCGAAGGCGGCGCGGAGGTCAAGCTGATGGGTGGCTTCCCGGTTCGCTACGGCAAGGACTTCGCGCGGTATGGCTGGGTCAACGCGCAGGGCGCGTGGGGCGACGGTGAGGCGATTCCCGCCGACAGCAAGCTACGCCGCGACTCGACGGACGATCGGACCAGCGTCTACACACTGACGGTCGTTCCGGGCGTGCTGACCAAGAACGTCGTCAGCGACGCCAACTACGCCTCGGTGGTCGGAGCGGAGTGTAACTACTGGGACAAAGCGGCGCAGCAAGCGGGCTACGACAGTTGGGTCGTCATCCTCGAAGCTCAGCAGATCAAGGTCGTCGCCGGCGTCAAACGCGACTACAACGGCGACCAACGGATCGACCTATCGCCACCCCGCACGCTCAGCTTGAATAACGGTGACTTCGTCCAACTGATGTGCGGTGCCGAGCGCGAGATCTGGTACCGCTTCGGCGAGACGGCAGTCAAGATCGTAAAGCGCCAGCTGGTCAACGGCGGTGAAGCTGAGTTCAAGGCCGGTCCGCTGAAACTGGTTTGCGCGGACTATAACTGCCCGAAAAGCGGCATCACCGCCACCGACTTGCAGACTCAGGACGGCCCGTTCTTAACGCCGACCCGCAACCTGCAAGAGGTCTATCACTACACCTTCAACGCCAAAGGCACCGACGCGATGCTCTTGGTCTACAACGGGCAACGGGTAACCTACCCCACAGGCGATCGCGGCACGTTTAGCAACACGCCACACGCCCAAGGTATTCGCTCTGGTTGGCTGCTGCCCGAGAGCGCGCTAGCCACGGCGAAAAGCGTCGACGATCTGCGCGGCGACCAGGTCGCGGTCTACTACACCTGGGAAACCGGGCTCGACGATTGGCAACAACTGCGCAGGATCGTCGATGCCGACGGCAACGTGGTCACCTTCGACCGACCGATCCAGGCATCCTACGTCCACAGCAAGGACAACGAGCGCCTGGGCGGCGATGGCCGCTACGATGGGCGACAGTTCGCATTAGCATACCAAGGCGAGGGTCAACTCGATGGCCTACCTTGGAAGAGCGAAGACAACAACGGACACAACTTCCCTGAGATCACGCTCAAGGACGGCGTGGCCTTCGACGACAGCCACGTGGTCAAAGCCTGGGATGTCGAGCGCGAGCTCGCTTCGGTCGGACTGGACAAGTGCCAAGGGCTCAAGCTCGGACCGCCCGACGTGGCGGTGCCCGAGAAGGTCAGCAGCAGCATCGAGGTCAAGCCGATGCCGAAGACCGATGCCAGCCCGGCTTTCATCGGCGGCGAGGCGCAATAGCGCTGCGTGCACGTGCGGTGAAAAGCGCTGCGGCGCCCTAAGACGCGCACAGCAAGCATCTATGCGGGCCCCGTGCCAAACTCAGCCCGATCTCGCCAGAACGACGCTCTTCGCTCGACTTTGGCCCCAGCGCTGCTAAGCTGTTGTTTGGCAGGCAAAATTTCGTTCGCTGCTCGTCGCCAGCGCCTGCGCGTTTTCTCGCCCTTTGATTGGCAAGCCCGAATTCGCAGCGAATCGAGAAGTTGGGACCACGAAATGCCGAACCGGCGAGCGTGGGCGCTCAGCAAGCACACATCCGATTGGAGGCTGAATGCCACGCAAGAAAGTTTCGTATCGCTGCGACGTGGTAAGCGAAACCGTATCGATCTATCTGCGCAATCGCCGTGAGGGCGGCTTTACGAGTCGAGAAGAACCGTTCGTTCAGTGCAATCAAAGAGACTGCCAATACGTCGACACGAATACGCCCCCCTGTCCGCTGACGCTTGACATCTTTGCCGATGAGTTAGCCGAGCGCGCCGCCCGCACGCAAGCGCGCCGCGAAGAAGGCTAGCGCCGCAAAGAGACACCGTTCGTTCAAGCATAGTGCTGACGACAATTCTGCCCCATCGTAGCCGCAATCGATCGTGTCTTTGGAGTCTCGATGAACAACGTCCCAGAGAATCGCGTACTACTCAGCAGCGTCTGTCAGCCATTCGGCACAAAGCACGGTGACGGTTTCGGCGCCTCCTACGAGGGCAGTCACCAGTTGATGTGGGCCCAAGGCATCTTTCGAACGCGGGGCACGACGACGCAGTGGGGCATCGACTTCATTGCCGCCAACCTGCAAGCGCCCACCACGGTACTCCACTACCCAACGATGCGGCAGTTCATCGCCGAGGTGAAGAAGGGCTACAAATATGTCGGCATCGCCTTCGTCTCGTCTACGCTCCACAAGATGCGCCCGATGGTCGAGGCGATCCGTCGCTACGCCCCCGAGACGAAAATCGTGCTCGGGGGCTATGGCACGGCACTCGGCGAGCAGATCGCGCCCTACGGCGACCACATCTGCAAAGAGGAAGGGGTCGCCTTCATGCGCCGTTTGCTCGGCGAGCCCGTCGACGCGCCGATCGTACAGCCTGACATCACGCAGGTGCAGAAGCTGCTCTCCGTGCCGCTGCTCAAGCCGACGGGCTATATCTTCGCTGGACTCGGCTGCCCCAACGGCTGTGATTTCTGCGCAACCTCCCACTATTTTGACCGCAAGCACATTCGTTTCCTCCCCGACGGGCCGTCGATCCTTGCTGCGATCGAAAACATGCGCACCAAGCATCCGGGGATGGACACCTTCTGGATCAACGACGAAGACTTCTTGCTCAACAAACGTCGCGGGCGCGGCTTTTTGCAGGCGATCCGCGCCTCGGATCTGCCACCGCTAAGCATCAGCATCTTCAGTAGCGTCAAGGCGCTATCGCAGTACTCGGCCAGCGAGCTGGTGGAGATGGGCGTCGACTGGATCTGGGTCGGCTTCGAAGGCAAGCGCGCGGGCTACGCCAAGATGGATGGCCGATCGTACCAGGACCTGTTCGCCGATCTTCGCGCCCACGGGATCAGTCTCTTGGCGTCGATGATTATCGGCTTCGACTATCAGACTCGCGAGATCATCATGGAGGAGTTCGAAGAACTGATCGCGCTGCGACCGTCGATGAGTCAGTTCATCATCTACGGGCCACCGCGCGGGACGCCGCTTTACGAGCGTATCACTGGCGAAGACCGTCTATTGGAACAGACCTACGCCGACAATTCGCTTCATGATGGGTTCACCCTGGTGTTCAAACACCCACACATCGGCCAAGCCGAAATGTCAGAGATCCAAAGACACCTCTATCGCGAAGAGTTTCGGCGTCTCGGCCCCTCAGCCTTTCGCGTTGCCGAGGACTTCCTTACCGGACACGTCGCGTTGCGCAATCACCAGAACGCGCGCGTCCGCGCCAAGGCAGTGCGCTATGGGCAAGACGCCCGCGCCTCGCTCAAGATCATTCAGGCCAGCAAGCGTTACGTCAGCCCGGAACGCCGCCGCTGGCTCGACGAACTTCAGGATCGCATGATCGCCGAAACCGGGCGCCCAACGACGAAAGAGCGCGTCTTGATCAAGCTCGCTCCAGCGTTGCTTGCCTGGGAGCAGGCAAAACTGCGCCTCGGCTTCAATCAGCAGCCCGAATTTACTCGGCGTACATACCGCACCGGTGCTCAGCGGTCGTCCGCACAAGTCTCGGCGAATAGCAGGCAGACCTTCTCGACGCAGCGGCGACAGTCACGCTGATCGCGCGCACTGCAGCGGGTTCGGCAGCTACCGCCAATGGCGGCCTTCGCGCAATTGTCGAGCAAGCGATGCAACAGCACAGCCCACCGCGTCGCCCGCTGCTCGCACTGTTGCGGATCTTTGTCACCGCGATCGATGCATTGCGCCAAGGCCCGGCAACCGATCAGCGGTGCTTGAACAACGCAGGTATCGCCGCAGCGCCCGGGGCATTCGCAGCCGTTTTCGCCGACGCCGTCGCAGTTGCGCTGACCCGCTGCGCAGCCGCGAAGCTTCATGTTGGCGTCAACGTAGAAGGCCTGCGAATCGGCGGTGCTATACCAGATCCCCGACAGAGCAGGACACGAGCTGGTGCGGATCTCTCGGAGCGACGGACTGTCGAGCTGTGCCATTTCGACCCGTCCGCTGCAGTTACCGTCGGAGGCCACAAACGTCGCAGTCATCATCGCAGGCTGCACGGCGATCTCGCTGACCACAAATCGCTGGGTGCGACCGTCGGCCAGCTGAACGACGAGCGCCTCGGCGTCACAGGTCAGCACCGATCCGTCCTCATCGATCCATCGGCCTTGCGGGCACCATTCATCGGCGCTGACAGCCTTGCCGTTGGCTGGTTCGTTGTCTAGGTCGACGGAGTGTGTTCCGCAGCCCGCCAACACCGCAGCGATCAGCGCGGGCACTGCAAAGAAAGACCTCATCACTCACCTCCTTGGACGGCGCTTGCCTGCGATCTCCTTTTTGCAAGGCGCGTACCGCCGTGCGGTCGCAGACGCGGTGAGGATCGACGATGTCGCGCGATGCTTCTGTGCCTGTGGCACACCTGCGCTCAAGCCAGCTACCGCCAGAGATTTCCGGCTGTTGGGGAAAGTCCGTGCTGACCGTTTGACGGCCATGGCGATCAACGGCCGGCCGTCTGGGCCGCTGCGCCGATCGAATTGATGGCTAGTTCAATAAAGAGCTCGTGCACTCAGGCCCCGGCAGAACGCTGCGCGATCATCGTTCCGATCGCCCGCGGCGAGGCGCTCGACAAACCGGACGTTGACCGACGACGACAGACAGAACGATCACAACCGCAACGCAAGCGCCGGGCCTGAATGCTACAGTGCGCTACATCTTGGGCGCAGCGAGCTCGGTGCCGCCCTTGACCGCCTGCAGGTCGTGCCACCAGCGCTTGAGGTGGGTGAACTCATTTAGCGGAAGCTTGCAGACCTCGGCGTAACTCAACCAAACGCCGACCGAGAGGTCCGCGATCGTCAGCTGATCGCCGGCGAGAAACTGCGTCGACTCGAGCTGGCCGTTGGCAACGGCAGCGTATTTGCGGAAGTCAGCCAAGCCCTGATCGATGATCGCCTGGTCGGGTTGATTACCGCGCAGCGGAGCGAAAATGTACTGGCCGATCAGCTTACTGACCGCCGGTGCAAAATGGCAGGCTTCCCAGTTCATCCACTGGAGGATCTGATAGCGGTCGCTATTTTTCGGCCAAAGCTTGGTGTCCTGCTTGCTGGCGAGGTAAGCCAAGATCGCGTTCGACTCCCAGATCTTCGTCTGGCCATCGACCAACGCCGGCACCTTGGCGTTGGGGTTGATCGCCATGTACGCGGGCTCGTTCTGCGCGCCCTTCATCAAATCCACGGTCTCGTTTTCGACGTTGAGACCGAGGTGTTTGATCAGCGCGTGGACCTTGCGGCAATTGGGCGAGAAGGGATTGCTGTAGAGTTTCACGGGGAGGCCTCCTTGTTTTCGAATGGCCATATACTCTACGCTGAAAACAGCAACAATCCAGTACTATTTATCCGCTGGACCAACGCCTCGCTGGCTCGCCCGATGGCGCATCTTGCGGCGGCACGCCGATGCGAGCGCCGACGCCAGTGCGCGCTTCCCGCGTCTCGGATCGACCGCTGCTCATTTGTCCGGCGGGCTGTAGTACGCTCTAGGCTCGCAAACCGAGGTGACCATGTACATCATTTCGCGCGCAGCGCGGCTGTCGGAGACAACGTTCTGTTGGGAGGTTGTCGCCGAAGACATCGCAAAGTCGGCACAGCCCGGCCACTTTGTGATGTTGCGGCTTCACGAGGGCGGCGAGCGCATCCCGCTGACCATCGCCGATTTCGACCGCGAAAAGCGCACCGTGACGCTAGTGGTCCAGGCCGTTGGCAAGACAACGCGAGCGATGCTCGACAACTACGGCACCGGTGATCGCTTTACCGACCTGGCAGGACCCTTGGGCATCCCAAGTGAGGTCGAAAACTTTGGCCACGTGGTCGTCGTTGGCGGCGGGTTGGGGGTCGCGCCGATCTTTCCCCAACTGCGCGCCTTTAAGCAGGCCGGCTGCCGCACGACCGCGATCATCGGCTTTCGCAACGCCGAGCTGGTCTTTTGGGAAGAACGGTTTCGTCCGTTTTGCGACGAATTGATCGTTTGCACCGACGACGGCTCATACGGACGCAAGGGCTTTGTCACCCAAGCGCTAGGGCAAGTGCTCGACGGAGCTCAACCCGTGCAGCGGATCGTCGCTGTGGGACCGTTGCCGATGATGAAGGCCTGCGCCGAAGTCTCTCGACCGTCAGCAGTTCCGACGGTGGTCAGCCTCAACGCGATCATGGTCGACGGCACGGGGATGTGCGGATCCTGTCGCGTCACCGTCGGCGAGCAGGTGCGCTTTGCCTGCGTCGATGGCCCGGAATTCGATGCACACCGCGTCGACTTCGACGAACTGATGCGCCGGCAGCGTCGCTTCTTCAAACAGGAGCAGCGCGCCGAAGGAGATTACGAGCACGTCTGCAACCTCGAGCAAGAGCTAATGGTCAAGGGGCGCAAGAACTACAAGAAGCTGCGCGACCTGGCCCCAAAGGCCACGCCGATGCCCGAGCGCCCAGCCGAGGAGCGGGCGACCAACTTTGAGGAAGTCAATCTCGGCTACAGCATTGATTCGGCGATCAACGAAGCTGAGCGCTGCATTCAATGCATCAAGCCGACCTGCATCAGCGGCTGTCCGGTCGGCATCGACATTCCTGGTTTTATTCGTCACCTCTTGGTGCGCGATATCGACGGCGCGCTCGAAGTGATCCAGCGCTCCAACGCCTTTCCCTCGATCTGTGGGCGGGTCTGCCCGCAAGAAAGTCAGTGCGAAGCCCAGTGCATCGTCGGACGAAAACTGGAGTCGGTCGCCATCGGACGCCTCGAGCGCTTCGTCGGCGATCATGCCCGCTCGCGACCGATCGAGGTCGTCGACCAGCGCGACGAACGGGTGGCGATCGTCGGCTCCGGCCCTGCCGGCTTGGCCTGTGCTGCCGATCTAGCGCGCGCCGGCGTGGCGGTGACGATCTACGAGGCCTTGCACGTGGTCGGCGGCGTGTTGGCCTATGGCATTCCGCGGTTTCGCTTGCCCCGCGAGACGATCAGCAAAGAGATCGATCGCCTCAAACAGATGGGCGTGGCCATCGAAACCAACAAGATCGTCGGCAAGACGTTTACCCTCGAGGAGTTGCTCGGCGAGCGCGGTTTTTCCGCGGTGTTTGTGGCGACGGGCGCCGGCTATCCGAGTTTTCTCGGCATCCCCGGCGAGCATGCTGGCCGGGTCTACAGCGCCAACGAATTTCTCACCCGCGTGAACTTGATGGGCGGTGATCGCTTTCCCTACGACGATACGCCGGTCGACATCGGTGACAGCGTGGCGGTGATCGGCGCCGGCAATACCGCGATGGATTGTCTGCGGGTCGCGCAGCGTTTGGGCGCCAAGCAGGTCCACTGCGTTTACCGCCGCACCGAGAGCCAAGCGCCGGCGCGCGTCGAAGAGGTGCGCCACGCCAAAGAGGAAGGCATCCACTTTCATTGGCTGCGCAGTCCGCTCGAGGTCTTGCTCGACGACGACCAAGAAGTGGTTGGCTTGCGCTGTCAACAGATGGAGCTCGGTCCCGAGGACGACTCGGGTCGTAGTCGCCCACAGCCGATAGCAGGCGCAGAACAGATCATCGCATGCGACACGGTAATCTCAGCGCTCGGCACACAGGCCAATCCGATCATCGCGCAATCTTCGCCGACGCTGAAGACCCACCACGGCGACTACATCGAGGCCGATGCGACGACCCAAGCGACCAGCATGCCCGGCGTGTTTGCTGGTGGCGATATCGTTAGCGGCGGCGCGACGGTGATTCTGGCGATGGGCGCGGGAAGACGGGCAGCAGCTGGCATCCTGTCCTATCTCGCGGACAAGCGCTGGCCACCGAGTGAAGTGGCCGAGACCGCGCTCCGTTCATCGGCGCCCAACAGCTGTCCGCGTTGCGGCAAACCGATCGGCGAAGAGGAGTCGTATGTCTGTTGCGCCGATGCGCGGCTGACCTGGCGCTGCAATAGCTGCCACAAAGTTTCTGAGGGCTTCGCATTTCCCTTCGGTCTTTGCCCGGCCTGTGGTGGCACACTCGAGGCAACGTCAGCCAGCGCCGTTGTTGACCCGGCGACCCATCAAGCGATTCGCCGGGCGTTCGAGATCGAATTGGGCGGCAGCGCCTTCTATCAACGCGGCGCGGCCGCCTGTGACGATGCCGAACTGCGCGCGCTGTTTGAACGCTTGGCGCAGATGGAAGCCGAGCACACCCAAACGCTGTCGCGCCGTTATCACGTTGAGCCACCTGACACCGTCGGTGAACCGACCACGGCGCAGATCGCCGTCTACGCCGGCACCGAGACCCCGCGAGACGACGACGCCTTGGCATTACTGCGTTTAGCGGTGCGCCTCGAGGAACGCGCGCGCGATTTCTTCGTCGGGCAACTGCAGGGCCTGGCCGCCGATCACCCAGCCTACGCCCTCTACCGCGAGCTGGCCGCCGAAGAGCAAGAGCACGTCGACTTGCTCGGCACCGAACTCAGGCGCCGCCGTCGCGGCCAGCCCGGCGTGATCGCTTGAAGTTGTTTAGCGGTTCAAAAAGGTTCAGATCGAAGTCGCTGCGATTGACCGAGACCATCGCCGCGCCTTGCTGACTTGCACTGGATTGGCGGCCCGTAGCACGGATCGATCTGGTCGTCGAAGCCTGCGCGTGCTATCAGACCCGATATGTCGATCCTGATCAGAGCGGCGTCCGCGCATATCATCGATCAGCAAACCGTGGGTCTGTTCCTCGTCTCCGATCCGCTCGGCCTGTTCCAAATCCCCGTCAGCCCGGCGCCTTTTGCAGAGATCGTTGCCAAGCTTGGCGTGACGGGGTCGGTGGTCGCTTGCCAGGCGAGCTATTGTCGCAACCTCTATTGGTCCGACTATCCAGATGACAACGAAAATTGGGTCGATCAGTGGTACGCGATCGGCCGAGTGCAACTGACGATTTCCAGCGGCATGCCGGATGCCCTCGGCTGTCTTGCTGAGGACGACGGAATCGAAGATCTGGGCGAGCAGTGCCTGAGCTTCCCGCACGAAGAAGATCATCTCGTTTGGACGATCGTTGCCGATTTCCCCAGCGCTGCGGCGCTGGCGCAAGCGCAGGAGCAGCTGCGTGCCAGCTCGGCGTTCCAGTCGCTTGTCGGCGACCGCGCGGGACGATCGTTGTTCGAGAGCAGCGTTCGGGACATCAAACAAAACGTCAGACCGCAGTTGATCTGCGACCTCGGTCTGCACGGACCTGAATTCTGGAAAACGGGGACAACAGCTCGCCAGCAGATTCTCGCGCTGCTGGAGTCGGCCAACGGTTCAACCCACCACTATGGATTGCTCTGACCGATGCCGCACCGATCGCGAGCTGGTTTGACATGGCACCACCGCTGCGTCTGATCGATGCGGCGAGGAGCGAACCCGCGGCATCGTTCAAACGCGCTGCCGCCCGGCGTCTCTGAAAATCCGCGCGGCTCAGCTGCGCTAAACAGGAGTTCAGCCGATGACGCACGACGAGACCACAGACGCTGCGAGCGTTGCTAAGCAGCTCTCGTTTCTCGACCGCTATCTCACGCTGTGGATCTTCGCGGCGATGGCCGTGGGCGTGGGCGGCGGTTATCTCATCCCCGGCATTGTGCCATTTCTCAACAAGTTCAGCGTGGGCACCACCTCGATCCCGATCGCGATCGGCCTCGTGCTGATGATGTATCCGCCGCTGGCCAAAGTGCGCTACGAGGAGATGGGGCCGGTATTTCGCAACTTCAAGGTGCTTGGGCTATCGCTGGTGCAAAACTGGATCGTCGGGCCGATCCTGATGTTCGCCTTAGCGGTGCTCTTCTTGCACGACAAGCCGGACTACATGGTCGGCTTGATCATGATCGGGCTGGCCCGCTGCATCGCGATGGTCATCGTCTGGAACGAGCTGGCCGATGGCGACAGCGAATATTGTGCCGGCCTAGTGGCGTTCAACTCGCTCTTCCAAGTGCTGCTCTACTCGGTGTACGCCTACGTGTTCATCACGCTGTTGCCCCGATGGTTGGGCCTCAAGGGCGTGGCCGTCAACATCACCATCTTGGCGATCGCCAAGAGCGTATTTATCTACCTCGGCATACCTTTTCTCGCCGGCATCGCCACGCGCTTCTCGCTGATCAAGCTCAAAGGCAAGCAGTGGTACCACTCCCGCTTCATTCCGAAGCTCAGCCCGCTCACGCTGATCGCCCTGCTGTTTACGATCGTGGTGATGTTCTCGCTCAAGGGCGAGAAGATCGTAGAGCTCCCATTGGACGTGTTGCGCATCGCCATCCCGCTACTGTTCTACTTCGTGCTGATGTTCTTCGTCTCGTTCTTGATGAGCAAGAAGGTCGGCGCCACCTACGGGCAGTCCGCGACGCTTTCGTTTACCGCGGCGTCGAATAACTTCGAGCTGGCGATCGCTGTGGCGATCGCCACCTTCGGCATCGATCACGGCGGCGCCTTTGCAGCGGTGATCGGACCGCTGGTCGAGGTACCCGTGCTGATCGGCTTGGTTAACGTCGCGCTGTGGCTGAGGCGGCGCTATTTCCCGCACGATGCCGGCTCCGCTGAAGCAAAGCCCAGTTGAGTGATCCCGATGGCGTTCGTCGATGCGTTCGCTATCGCGCTTTACAGCCCGGCCGCTAGGGCAAAACGATCGCGCAGTTCTCGAGACCCTTTTCGCTGCTGGTTCCCCAGCGGTGGGCTGACCTCAGCCAGCTCGCGCTGGTGTACAGCGTCTCGCCACTGGCGACGCCGCATTTTTTGTAGCTGATCGAGAGCTCAAGCGTACCTTTGCCCAGCATCTCGAACACGCCCAAGCTGCGCGCACCCTTGCGGGCGTAATAGAGCTTTTGCGTTTGCCCGGCGAAAGTTCGAGTGACCTCGACGAGGTCGCCGGGATTGGTGCGGTAATAGAACAGCTCAACCTGTCGATTGGCGAGGTTCAGACAGGGGCTGCCCCAGTCATTGTTGAACGCCACCTTGAGCTTGGCGCCAGTCTTGGTGCGGGTCGCCCCGATCAGACGGTAGCTCGAGTCAGCTTTTGCGACCGCAGGCAGCGTCAGCGAGACCATAACAAGTAATAGCGCACGCCCATTCATCCCGAGAAGTTCAGCAAAAGACGTGCCGCGCGAAAACCCGAGAAAAGCCGCGCGAGCGGCAGCATCTACACGCCGACAGACGCTGCACGCTCCGGTATTGCGATATCGGCAAGCCTTGGTATCCGCCTCGCGCCTGCCTGATCAGCCTCCGCCCACGCTGACCCGCGATCGACGAAGCACCGCGACTGACGACGGCGTCATGTTTCGCGCTTGCCGCGTGCGCCTTGCGCCGTCGCTAGCGGCGGGACGTTGGTTAACTAACGCAACTTATGTTGAAGCGAGCGAGCGACGGCCACGCTGTCATCCTGCGGCGGCGTGCTGTGTGATCCGTCACATCAAGATCTCTGGCGACCTCGTACCTAGCCCCGGGCCGAGCGCTGCCAACCGCCGGAAGATAAGCGTGGCGAAATCATATACCCCGTGGGCACTTGTCGTGTCGCCCGCCGAAGCCAGCCTGAGATCGAACGGCCGGGCAGCTATTGCGTGGCGAATACGGTGCGATGACTGCTGACCAGACCACGACTGTCGACGACACGTACGCGCAGCTCGGAATATGAACGACTGTGGTCAAGCGCGCTAGCGTTGAAGGTCACGGCGCCGGGAAGCGGCACCTGCGAGCCATTGAAGATCGTCTGACCGTCGACAATAAAGCTAACCTGTCTGACTGAGAGCGGGGCTTGCACGCTGATCTTCACGTCGATCGGCACCTCGCCGCTGAGTAGCGCGAGGTCGCAGGTCGGCCCGGGCGGGTTAACGAAGTTGATCTGTGCCAGCGCCTGCGGTGGCGTTTGGATCAGCTTTCCGGCGTAGAGGTTGTCATGCACGCGGAGATTTCCCGGTTCGAATTGCCCGCTGCCATCGAGACGCGTGCTCACCGCCATCGCCGGATCGCTGTTGGCAAAGCGGTTGTGATGGAGGTGAGCGACGACGTCGGGGACACCGCGAAACTTGGCGTCTTCGTAGGTCGTCTCGCCGGTCTCGTTGACGAACGTGTTGTGGTGGACCGTCAAGGTGCTCGCGGCAATATAGTGATCGCGAGCCGCTCGAATGCACGGATCCGGATGCACGTCGAAGGCATGGGCGCCACGCGAGTACCAGTTGGCCGGCTGGGGCTGGGCCACAAAGAGATTGTAGCGCGCCTCGTAGCCAGTGCCTTGATGCCCTGTTCCGGCGATCGCGTGCCAGATCCAGTGGATGCGGTTGAAGGCGATGTCGATCGGTGGCGTCGTGTCACTGACGACTAAGACCGGGTAGGCATGGATGTCGCGCAGCTCGTTGTGGTGAATCCGCAATCGCGTGGTTCCCTTGCCCACATCAACGCCCACGCGATGAAAGTTCGAAATCAGGTTGTTATCGATCAAGACATCTGCACCGCGCACGCCGATCGCTTTGGCGTTCGATTGCTCCTCGCTGCCTTTGACAAACGGCGAGAGCGAGTAGCGCACGTCGGTGTTGGCGACGTCGGGACCGACGATACGCAGTCCGCTAATCCGCGCGCGTGCCTTTGCGATCAGAAGCACGCTGGAGTTGGCCATCGCCCGGCTAAATAGCCGCGGTCCCGCGGCGCCGTTTCTGCCCCGATCACCCGCTAGTGTTACGCCCTCACCCACCGTGATGTCATGACGATCGCTCAGGTCGATCTCCGCGCCAGACTTGACGTAGACCGTCTCGCCGGAGCGCGCCGCGGCCAGTGCGCTGAGTAGCTCGTTCGGCGTCGCCACAAGATAGTCGCCGCCGCTCTTGATGTCCGGGTATCCCAGCCCGCCACCGATCGGTGCGCCGGTCGGCTTGCACGCCGCTCCGTAGCAGGCGCCGCTTTGGCCGGCATCACTGCCCGTGTCACGGATGCCGCCTGCGTCACCCGCGGCAACCGCGGTGTCTGCAGTGGTAGAGGTATCCAAGATTCGCAGCGGGCTCGCGTCGCTATCGGCCGGCTCGCTCGCGTCAACTGTCTGGCCAGCATCAGCGAGGCCGGCGTCCCCCGACGCGTCGCTGACGCCAGCTGCGCAGTTGGTCTTGCACCATCTATCGTAGGCACCCTTCACCGAGCAGAATCGCGCGCAGTCGCGCTTCGCCGCATTACGCTCACCGTCTTGCTCTTCTGCCAACTGCCCCGCGCAGCCAATCGCACCCGTCGCAGCTGCCAAGACCAGCCACCGCATGATCACCTCCGATGAACGTGACAGCGGTACATCCAAGTGACATGCCAAATGGCAAGCGCTGGCATTGTTTATGTCTTCGCGAACTGGAGCCGATCGTTAACAGTAACCTCGCCGCGTCGCCTGTGGGGGAACATCCCCATCCAGCGGCCATGAGGTTGCGCCAGGCCGATCGGTAGCGCAGATCGCTGCTGCCTCAGCGCCCGCTGCTGGCCACAACAGCTGGCTCGTCGCCAGCGGGCTCGCCAACGGCTCGCATACGCGATCTCGAACTGATCATCGATCATTTTTTGCACTGGCAACCGGCGTGGCCTGAGCGCGGTGCGCGAAGCACTGCCCTCGCGCGCGGCGGCATCGCCGATGCAATCGATCAAACACCCGCTAATCTTGCAGATCGCAAAGGAACCTCGCCGACACCACGGGTTGGTGCACGGCCCGCGACGTCGTCGCAGACGCTGGTCCATCGATTGCACACCAATCAACCGGACAACAGAGAGAAAGACCGTCCGACGCCGATGCACACGACCCGCGCGCAACAGTTTGCACAGCTCGCCACGGCTGATCGCGGCCGACGGTGGGGCGTGTTGTTTCTGCTGCTGTTCTGCTGCGGCTGTGGCGAGCCCACGCCCGACGACACACCGCTGCAGCGCGGCGGAAAGGGCGCGGCACCCTTCGCGGCAAGCTTTCGACTCGGCGGGCTCGAGGTCGGCCCCGACCGTTTCGCGGCGCTGCTGGGACACGACCGAGCGGCAAGCGATTTCCGACTGGTCGACGGCAACCGCGCGGTGGCGATCACCCTCGCTGACAAGACGATCCGACTGAGCGCACAGCAGGCCTATGTTGCGATCAGCGCTATCGCCCGCTATCGCCGCCAGCTCGACGACGGCGTCGTTGCAGATGCCAACGAGGCCATCGACCTGTTCGACGTCGACGAGGACGGCAGTTTGGGCTGGTACCTGCGCGAGATGGGTGGGCCGACCAAGCGCGACGAACTCACGCTCCTCGCAGCCACTGGCAAAACAGCCGAGCGACAGCAGATCCGTTGGTCGGTGACCCGCAGCCAGTACCAGCAGGCGATCTGGGCCTGTCACGTCGGCTTCGCCGACCTACGGCTACGCGCCGAGCGTCAGCGGCATCCTGGCCACGGCGTGCTTGAGGTCGAGCATCCGTGGGAACCCTATCTCTACCACCCGGTAATGATCAGCTTCGAGCTGCGCCTCGGCGAGGCCTGGCGCGACCTACGACTCACGCCGAGTGAACGACAGCAGCTGACGCGCTGGTGGCTGAATCGACTAGACCGCTACGCGCAGACGCGCGGCGTGATCTTGGCGACGCGACCGGCGATCCGCGACTACTCCACGGGCCGACGCAATGTCGAACAAATGCTGGCATCGTTATCGATCCTAAGCCAGTCAAAGGGGCTACCGGAAGAGCTGGCGTCCTTTCTGCTCGAGCTCCACAAACAGTCACGAGAGCTTCATCCCTTATTCAACGGCGACGTCGTCAAGGCGTCGCTTGAGGACCACGGCTACGTCTTTCGCGACCTCAGCCCCGATCAGGCCAACTTTCGTCGCGACCCCGGCCGCCTGGCGACGCGCGAAGAGGCCGAGCGCTGGCTGCAGCGCTTCTTCGCCGATCCGACCGTCCGCGGCGCACCCTATACCCAAGATTGCGACTGTCGAGCGCGGCAGATGGCGTGGATCCTGCGCAACGACCCGACCCTCGCCGATGATCCGCCCGCGGTCCTGCAGGTGTCCTGGGATCTCTACGGCAACTCATCGCGCCCGCGGTTCGGATGGTTCCGCGGCCATTGGGCGCCCGCTGTCTTCGTCCGTGAGGGCGATCGGATCGTCACCTTGGTGCTCGATCCGCTCGCCAGCGGGGAGAGCGCCGCGCGCTACCAGGACGAGATGGTGCAGCAGGAACGTCCGGCGCCGCGGGTCCTCACGCTACAGCACTGGCTGGACTACTGGTTGACGCGCGGCCCGGGCGAACGCGACCGCATCCTGGTGGCCGGTGCACACTTTGATACTGGCCGACAGGCTTGTGTTCAGTTCAATCGGCTGCGCGAACAACGCTGACGACCTTCACTGCAGGTCGGCAACATCTCAGTCGGGCGTTACGGCGTGACCCGCGACCCGCGACCCGCAACCCGCGCGCTACAAGGCGATGTTGCTGCAGAGGTAGCCGCCGATCACCTTCTCGCCTGGCTTGGGCGCGCGGCAGAGGTTATACGCCCCGTCGATGTCGCAGCATTGGCCGGCGTTGCATGAGCTGCAATCCTTGCCGTTACCCTCGCAGTACTTGGTCGCGCCGCTGGGGATGCTGACGCACGAGGCGCCATCCCAGCAGCCGGTGCAACAGTTGCCGTTGAAACACTTCCCGGCGGTGCCGCCGAAGGTGCAGGCCTGACGCAGCGGACCTGGATCGGTATCGCACTGCGCGCTGCGACAGACCGCGATCCGACAGTTGGCGGTGGTACTGCAGGTCTGGCAGGTATCGCCACCCGTACCGCAAGCAGAGATGGTGTCGCCCTGCGGGTCGCAAACGCCGTTCTTGATGCAACCGGTGCAGCAGCTACCGGCATAGCACTTGCCGTTCTTGCCCGAGGCCGAGCACAGCGTGCCGTTGAGCTTGTTGGTGTAGTTGCACTTGCCGCCGCTACAGACCGCCGTCTTGCATGGATCTGAGGTATCACAGCTCGAGCACGCATCGCCGTCTTTGCCGCAAGCACTGAGCGAGGTTCCCACTTCGCAGCTAGCGCCCTGACGACAGCCCTTGCAGCAGCTGCCGTCGAGGCATTTGCCCGTGGCGCTATCGCAGGCGGTACCGTTGACCAGCGCCGGAAACAAACACTGGGCCTGACAGGTGTTGGGGCTAACGAGCGTATCGCTGGTGCAGCTGTTGTTATCGCCGCAGCTGGTCGGACAACTGCCGGCATTGCCCGCGGGGATCGCGGTGTCGCAGGTTTCGTTGGGCTCTTTGGTGCCGTTGTTACAGGTGCTGTTGTTGCAGTCGCTGTCGTTGCCGGCGTTACAGCTCGTCGGGCAGCAGCCATCTTTGTTCTGGCAAACCGTCACCAGCTGATCAACGCATTGCGCCTGGCAAGTGCCGCCGTTGCGCAATTGCCGCTTGATGCAGGGATCGAGGGAGAGACATCCAGTGGGGCAGCCACCCTTACTCACGCCGATGATGCCGGGGTCGCAGATCTCGCCCGGGTCGATCTTCTTGTTACCGCACAGCGGGCCGCTATCGGGCAGAACTGCATCGACGGCGCTCGCATCGTCAACAACCGCGCTGTCTTGTTGCGGCGCCGCATCCAGCACCGTTGTTGAAGCGTCATTGAAGAGGATCTGCTGATCTCGCGGCGGCGGCTGAAGATCACGGGTATACGGCGTCTGCTCAACGCTGCAGGCAGCGAGCAACGCGGCGATGGCGATCGTCGAGTACGTCCTGGGCATGTGTCCCTCCTGGCCGAGGGATAATGGCAAGCCCAATACCCAAGGCAAACCCTTTTGGGTTGCCGATACTTAGAAAGCTGTTCCAAAAACGAGCGACAAACATTATTCCCGCGAGCGCGAAAAAACGGGCAAGCCGAACAGGTGAATGCGCTAGAGCGATCGACTCGACCGATTCGCATGCATTCCCCAAATTTGGGCCACCGCGCAAGGTGAACCGAATCTGCCCTTGTTCTTTGCGGGCTGCAGCTTCGTCCGCGTCAGGCGAGCACGTCGCTCCTTGGGCGTGTGACGCAACACACTCAGTGTGACGGCGGCGCACAGCCCACCGCAAAACGATCCTCGTGTTTTTCGCGCAGCATACTGGTACGCGGCTTGCTCTCTTGCCGCGTGCTGCAACGTTAGCGGCGCTACGCGGAGGACCAGGATGAACAAGCGATACGCGTGGGTTGTTGTGGTCGTGACGCTATCACTGCTGACGGCGCAGCGCGCGCAGGCCGGCGGCGGACTGTTCGTCACGGGCGGCATTGGCTACGGTGGATTCGGCGCATTCACCTGTGAGGGCTGGTCGGCCGTCGGCTGCAATGACCCCTCGGGACTGGGGATCAATCTTGGCGCCGGCTATGGTGGTCGATTCGCCTGGTTGAGCTACGGACTGCGCGCCGATCTGCTGCTCTTTCCGATGTCGACACGCTTTCATCCGACGTCGGCCTCCGACGACAGCAACGCACCGGGTTTGCTCGGCTGGGGCAGTGGCTACCTCGGCGCCAAGACCCGCTGGCTCGACGCCACTCTTGGCTTCGGCGCAGGTGGCGCTTACCACAGCGCTGCTGACCGCACCTACGCGGTGTTGGTCTGGGACGGCTTCTTGGGCTACCCGATCACCGAGTCACTCTCGCTCGGCGCGCGCGGTCTTTTCGCACTTGGCGTCAGCGGACGGATCATCATCGGTCTCTACGTCGGCGGCGGGCTGAGCTGGCGCTTCGGCGGATAACCCGCGCGGCCGGTGGCTTGAACGACCTTGGCCGCCTGATCGACGCCGTCAGCAAAGTTGGACATGGCAGCGCAACATAGCAAGATCGCTTCACAAAAAGGCGACAATCAATCTACGCGACGATCTCGTATATAGCTCACGATGCTCGAAAACCGGCACGCCGCTGCGCATCGCGAAGCATCCTGGAGATCGCAGATGTCTAGCTATCGTTGTTTCGCCCTTGGTTTCGTGGTCGTGCTCGCGCTGACGGGCTGCGCTAGCGAGCCAGATAATGCTGCCTGCAGCCCGGGTCAATCGCAGGTCTGCTCCTGTAGCGCGGGCAAGACAGGAAGACAAACCTGCACCTCAGACCAGACCTTCGGCCGCTGCGACTGCGGCCTAACCGTCGCCGACGCTTCGATCGATGATACCCCGCGTGCCGACGCGCGGACCGTTGATAGCCGGCCCGCCGACGCCGCCGATCCTTGCGCGCAGTGCCGACCCGATCAAGGCTGTCAACAGGGTCGCTGCGTCGACCTGCCCAGCAAGTGTCCGTGTCCGACCGGTAGTTTCTGTGACCTAACCACCAACACCTGCAAGAGCGGCTGCTCCGACGACACGCCGTGTGGCGTCGACCAGTACTGCGACCTGGCCAGCCACCGCTGCCAAAAGGGCTGTCGCGATAAGAGCGGCTGTGCCGCGCCCTACGATTGTATCGATCACAAGTGTGGCTACGACTGCAGCAAGAATCCCTGGTGCCCGTCGGACGGCAACCCGTGCACCAACGACCGTTGTGTCAACAACAGCTGTCCTTACGCGCCAGTCAATTACGCCAAAGCCTGCACCGACGACAAGAACGTCTGCACCCGCGACGTTTGTGTTGCCGGGAAGTGTGAACATCCACCGGCAAAAGATGGAACCGACTGCAACGACGGCAACGTCTGCACGGCAAATGTCTGCAAAGCGGGTGTCTGCACCTTTGTGCCACAGGCCGATGGCAACTCCTGTGACTTGGACAACAACGCCTGCACTGACGACCTTTGCAGCGCCGGAGCTTGCGTTCCAGGCAAGATCCTCGAGGGGAAAAAATACTGCGATGGCCTGATCCCACCGGGCTGTATGGCGAAGACGTGCACCGCCAGCGGCGCATGCGTATCCATGCCCGACTATGGCAAGAGCTGTTCCTACGGAAAGCCGGGGTGCGGCGATGCTCGCTGCAACATCAACGGACAGTGTCGCACACCGTCGGGAAAAAACTGCGACTGAGCGTTACGCCGGCACTGTCAATCGGTCAGCGCGCCGTTCGACTTGCCATCGCGAGACGCCACCGCCGGCTGCTGCCGGCGAGACCTTTCTGGCACACCCGCTTTTTTTGGCGCGCCCGATCCACCGGCTCTAGACTAGCGCCATGAGCCTGGCCCCACCGACGCCGCGTTGGCGCGAGCGCTTGCATATCGTGATCTTCGAGGCCGACACCGCGGGGGGTAAGGCCTTCGACGTAGCGTTGCTGATCGCCATCGTCGCCAGCGTGCTTTGTGTCCTCCTCGAAAGCGTCGCGACCATCGACCGTCAGTACCGACAGGCGCTGATCCTCGCAGAGTGGGTCTTCACCGTTCTGTTCACCATCGAGTACATCTTGCGACTGCTTAGTGTCGGCAAGCCCTGGCGCTATGCCCTGAGCTTCTTGGGTGTCGTTGACCTGCTCGCGATTCTACCGACCTACATTAGCCTGCTCTTGCCGGGTTCCCAGTCGTTGGTCGTCGTTCGCGCGCTGCGACTCTTGCGCGTCTTTCGCATCTTCAAGCTCCGTCGCTTTCTCGCCGAGGCCGAGGCGCTCAAGCGAGCGTTGCTCAACTCACGCGCGAAGATCACCGTCTTCCTCAGTTCGGTACTGGTCTGTGTGGTGATCACTGGTGCCGCGATGCACCTGATCGAAGGCTCGAAGAGCGGCTTCACCTCGATTCCCCAGTCGATGTACTGGGCAATCGTCACGATGACCACCGTCGGCTATGGCGACATCGCGCCGGTCACACCGCTCGGCAAGGGCATGGCGGCGCTGATCATGGTGTTTGGCTATTCGATGATCGTCGTACCCACGGGAATCATTTCGGCAGAAATCGCCTCGGCCAATGCGCGCATCAGCACCCAGGCCTGCCCAGAGTGCTCCCGCGAAGGACACGACGCAAACGCAGTGCACTGCAAGTTCTGCGGCGCACGCCTCTGACGGCCGCTGACCTTTCGAACAATCAACGCCGGACATCAGGTTGATCGCGCTGTTGGTGCGGCGTCTGCGTCGGCTGGCTAGCTCGCGTTCCGAACACACCGCACGTAGTTCAGCCCGCGGACGACGTCGCCTTGAGGACCGTGGACGATCGCGCTGCCGCCCTGTGCAGGTGCGGACTGATAGCCTTGCTGGCCAACCGACACGCTCGATAGCTGCTTCGGATCGCTGCGCTGTGCGCCGGCGCCGTGCACGTCTAGCCAGGCGTTTTGCATGTATCCTAGTGCGCGACCGAAGCTGATGTAGACGGCTGCCGTATTGATCCCCGAGGTGTTCTTGTGGGTCGTAGACGTCCAGTAGAAACCGAAGTCGCCCTCGCCCGCTTCGTTGGTCAGTGACGTCGCTTTGAAGCGCGCGTCGAGTGCTGGCGAACCGCTGGTGCCCGGCGAGCGCGCGTAGTCGACGATGCTCTGCAGTTCCTTTGCGTTGGGCAGTCTCCAGTCGGAATGCCCGCCGGTTGCTGATGACGAGCAGTGCGCCAGCGCCTGGTCCCAATCGACGCCGTCGCCGTTATCCGACTGTTCCCACATCAGGCCTGTGGCTTTGTCGGTGATCGTGCCGTCACCGTTATCGGTGAAGTCGTTCTGTCCATAGTTGCCTTTGTTGCGCACGCACTGCACGTAGAACAGTTTGTTGTTTGCCTGGTTGCCCAGAGGATCGCCATAACCCTTGATACGCCCGTCGGCCAAGTTGACGCCAAACATCTGCTGCGGGTTGCTCACGTACAGCGTACGCGTTGCCCACTGGGCATCGATAATTCGCTCGCCGGCCGATGTGTCACCGTAGCCGTAGCCGAAGATCGTCTTGTCGATGAACGGTTGAAGCTTTGACGTGTCGTTCCCTTGGAGGCCACTGACGTCTTCGCCACTGAAGTCGATCAACGAGTACATCGTCTTGATGTCCGGCAACTCCCAGTCGCTGTGTCCGCCGAGTGTTAGCTTCTGGCAGTAGCCGACGGCATTGCTCTGCGTGAACTTGTCGTTTACGTCGACCGTTCCATCTTTGTTTGTGTCGGCGCTTTGCTGCCAGATCACGCCGGTGACATTGTCGGTTACCGTGCCATCACCGTTGTCTGTGTAGCTTGGCGGGTTGACGATGCGGGCGCCATCCTGCCCCGTGCCCGCGCACGGAATCTCCGCGCCATTGCTGGCGTAGCAGTTGCGCTGGTTGGTGTCGGCAATGGTAAACGGCAGCGCAGGTTGGCTGAACGCATCGCCGCCAAACGCATCGCCGCCAAGACCGATGTCAACGCGCTGGTCTGCGGCGCCGTCGTTCTTACAGCCGCTGCTCAACAGCGCGGCAACGAGCAAGGTCGGCAATAGCATCGATTTCGTGGTCATGCATGCTCCTGGCATTATCGAGACGCTCCTCGTGTCGAACGATCGCGTGGGGGCCGATGATTGTCCGGGACACAATGAACAACACTGCTCAGCCGCGTGACGCGACAGGTACCATGCAACGTTCCATCGGGTGTGTCGACGGTGCATCGATCGCCTTGCTTGAGGCCCTTGCAGGCGTCGAACGCTTGCTGGGGCGGTTTGCCGTGGGGTGGGCGGCGATTGCCGCGGTCGGCCTCGACAAGTCCGCTAGCAGTCAAAAGCGCGCCAAAGATCAAGCTGTGGATGATTCGTTTCATCGGTTTCCCCTCTCGCCGATTGGCTCTGCACTGTGGTCGCGCCGCGACTCAGTGCGTCCTGTGTATCAATGGCAAGACACGCTGGGCGCACCGAGCGTTAGGGTTGAATGTTATCTTCCGGGGGGCTGAGGCGGTGGGAGCTGGGCTGGATCGTGCGGGTCATGGGGCGGCGGATGGTGCGGCGGATGGTGCGGCGGTCGAGCCAGACCGCGCGGCCCCTTCGGCGAGCCGTTGCCGGGCGGGGCGTGTGGCGGACGCCTGTCGAATTCCTTGCGCTGCTCTGCCGTCAGCACCTCTCGCAATTCTCGCCTCATCTGCTGGTGAATTCTCTCCAGCTCCGGTCTGACTCGCCTTAACACCCGTTCGAGCTTGGGACGATGTTTGTCGCCAATAGCGCGAGCTAGTCGGTGTTGTTCCGCCGTGAGCTTGAGATGCCCAAGCGGCTGAGGTCCCAAGTTGCCAACCGGCGGATGACCGATCTGGGCGGAATCTGCTGCAGCACTGGAAAACCAGCGCAGCAACCCCGCGCCAAAGATAGCGCCGAGCACAAAGACGCCGAGCAGCGTCGCCGCCGCCCAAAACAGATTGCTGCGAGAAGCGCTTGGCTCGGTCATCTCAGCCCCTCCAGGACGGCCAGCATTTCCATCGTCGAAGCGGTGTTGCCTTGTACCGCCCAGTTCATCAGCGCGACACGACTATCGCCAACCGCGCCGCCGATCGTCGCTGTCGATTCACTTGCGCCGCGCAGCAGGGCGCTGCTCCAAGCCAAGATCACCAAGCAGGCTGCCACCGCGATCATCGGCCGCGCCAGGCGGCGAAAGCCAACGAGCAACCCATCCCAAAACGAGAGCGTTTGACTGTGCGTCGCTGACGCACGCGCGACAACCGAGGCCACGACGCTTTCGAAGTCGGTCTCTTTGGGCCAAGGCCTGCATGGCGTCAGGTCGATCTTCTTATCATCCATTTTCGCTGCTCCTGATACCCCTTTTGCCGAGGCTCTCCCTCAGTCTGCGCCGCGCTTGAAACAGATGCTGACGCGACGACTCGACAGAGATCTCTAGTGCGGCGCCGATCTCGGTGTGAGTCCAATTCTCCATGTCGTGCAAGAGCACGACGTGTTGCTGCAGCTCCGTGAGTTGTCGGAGCTCGTTGAGCAAGCGCTGTTGGACCAGCGGGTCTATGCCGCCGAGCTGTGGCGCCGCCTGCTCGGCCGAGTCGACGCTGGCCGACGGCACGCGGTGTCGTGCCAAGTGGTTTAGCGAGCGGTTGCGAACGATCTGCATCAGCCAGCCGGCAAAACGTTCGGGCGACTTGAGCTGAGCAAGCTTCTGCAGCGCGGCGACCAAGGCCTCCTGAGCGAGCTCTTCGGCGTCGGCGGTGTTCTTGACGATCGGCAGCGCGACCGCATACGCAGGTCGCAAGAACATCCGTGCCAACTCGGCGAACGCCGCCTTGTCTCCGACTTGCGCCCGGCGCACCAACTGCGCGATGTCTATCTGTGGGTTTGCCGATGCCACCGTCTCTGTAACATTTCGTAACCAATTGACTTCACGAAATCAACGTTACCGCCGCCGAGCGCGTCAAACAAGCGCTCCGCGGACTGGGTCCGCCTTCGATGGACACGGCCGAAGGCGAAAGCGTTAGGGCGAAATGTGGATCGCGCGTCGCGCCACTCGCCGCCCGGCACCAAAGCGCCGCGACGGGTCGCTCGGGCAACGAATTGTGGCAAGATGGCGGCCATGTCCGCGGCGGTTACCGATAGCGCCCTCGAAAAGCTCTTCCATCGCGAAGCTTGGGCCAGCGAGCGCGTACTCAACTACCTGCGCGCTGGCCTCTTCTCGATCGCCGGTGTCGCGGAGCTGTACGATCGCAGCCAGATGACCGTTGAGCACATCACCTGGATGCCGGCGCTGCTGATCGCCTGGGGCACCTGCGCCTTCCTCTTGAATCGTCTCGTCTTGCGCACCGTCTTTTTTCGTTGGTTCGCTGTCCTGTTTACCGCCTGCGATGTGGCGGTGATCGTTGGCGCGCTGACGATAGCACGCCACCACCTGGCAACCTCTGCCGAGCACGCCGCCGAAGTCGCCAACGCGGCGCTGGCGATGGGCGACTTTGCACGCACACGCATGGCGCTATTCATCATTCTCGCGCTCAACATGCTGCGCTTCTCTTGGCAGGTCACGCTCTACACCGCCGCGCTTGTCGCCGCGGGCATCGTCTATTTGCGTGCAGTCACCAGTATCACCGGCATCCTCAACGTCACCGACGGTGTGATCTTCGGTGCGCTCGTCGCGATCCTGGTCTACAGCACGCGCCGTTTCCGGCGGGCGATCCTGCAGCGCTCAGAGGAACTTCGCGCAATGCAGCGTCAGCGACTTGCCGCGCTGCGAGGCCTCGTCGCCGGAGTGACCCACGAGTTCAACTCTCCGCTCGGTGCGCTGAAGTCGAGCATGTCGAGCGCCGAGATCGCCGTTGGCCGACTCCGCACCAAGCTCGCAGAGACCGACGGCACGTCCGCCGCCCGAACACTCGACACCCTACAGTCGCTCGCCCAAGACGCCACAATGGCGGTCGATCGTATTTCTGAGACCGTCGAGACGCTGCAGCAATTCGCGCGTCTCGACCAGGCCGAGTTCAAGACGACGCGACTCGCAGAAGTGCTCGACGTCTGCAAAGCCGTGCTCCGGCATCGATTGACCGAGCGGATCAAGATCACGATCGAATGCGCGCCAGAGATTTCCGTTGTTGGACATCCGGCCGATCTCAATCAGCTCTTCGTCCAATTGATCGACAACGCCTTAAACGCGCTTGGCGAGCAGGGGGCGATCCAGATCAGTGCAACGGCCAGCGAGGGCAACGTGATGGTTCGTGTCGCCGATGACGGACCCGGGATGAGCGACGAACTGGTGGCCCTGGCAACCCAACCTCACTTCGGCGCCGCCGGTGGACGCGCGCGACTGGGGCTGGGATTGACCACAGCGCGGGCCGTCGCCGAAGATCACGGCGGCTCCCTCGCTATCGAAACCACCCTCGGCAAAGGGACCACGGTGATCGTGACCCTCGCCCAAGGTCGCGGATGAGTCAGTTTGTTCTACCGCCTGCTAGCGCGGCGAGACTCCGCAATGGAGCGACCGGTGATGCGGTGCTACAAGCCATCTGGCGGCACAGCGCGCTAGCCCGACGAAAAAGAAGGACGCGGCGATGAAGATCGATATCTGGAAATACTACGGCATCACTCACGCCGACCATACGGTGATGAACCCGATGAGCTCGGCCAAGATGAGCGAGCTGATCGAGCGCCTCGGTCTACCCAGCGGTGCTCGCGTATTGGACCTCGGATGTGGCAAGGCGGAGTTCCTCTGTTTGCTCGCGGAGCGCTACGACGTGCGAGGCACGGGGGTCGAGCTGTCGCCGATCACGATCGAGGCTGCGCGGAAGAACGTGGCAGCACGAGGATTGAACGAGCGGATCGAACTCTTGCACTTGGATGGCGCTGCCTACGCGCATGACGGCGGGACAGCGTTAGATCTGGCGGCGTGCATCGGTGCCTCGTGGATCTACCACGGGCACAAGGGAACGTTGGAAGCGCTCAGCAAGCTGGTCCAGCCCGGCGGCTTGGTGCTGGTCGGCGAGCCCTTCTGGAAATGCGAGCCCGCTGCGGCTTATCTCAAGCTGACCGAGCAGAGCGCCGATCTTTGCGGGACACACGCGAGCAACGTACAGGCCGGCATTGAGCTGGGACTCTCATTCCTTTACGCGGTGGTCTCCAACGACGACGACTGGGATCGCTATGAAGGGCTTCAGTGGCAAGCCGCCGAACGCTATGCGGCGACGCATCCGAACGACCCAGACATCGCGCCCCTGCTGCAAACGTCGAATACGCATCGCGACGCCTACCTACGCTGGGGACGCGAGTGCCTCGGTTGGGCGATGTATCTGTTCCAGAAACCTCGCGAGGTTGCGCCAAGATAACATCGGGCTCCCGGTGGGCACCAGATGGGAATGCGCATCAAACAACCGATCCGACCTAGTCGGAAAAGCGAAGGCCGCAGCGTGGGTATTTCCACGCCGGCGGGCCGGGATAACTGGAGGCGCTGGGAATTGGGGTGGCGAGGAAGCTTGGCGTGGCAGCCGGCATGTACTAAGAGTAGGCGGTGCGCAATCGCATAGGAGGTAGAACGATGCTTCGCTTGAAAGGCCCAATCCTCGGGTTGCTCTGCGTGTTCACGATCGCCTGCTCGGACAACGGTGCCGCGCGCGACAGCGGCACCGCCCTTGACTCAGCCACAACAGATTTAAAAAGCGGCCTTGGTGATTCCTTCTCCGGCGACGGGGCAGTCTTCGGGTGTGGCTTCGATGGCCAGCTGCCCTTTTCTCCGATGGGAGAGACGCTGCAGTTCGAGAGCAAAGACCGCCAAACCTGCGTACTGGCCAAGCGGCGCAACGATTCGATCCCGGGAGACATCTATAAGGCGGTGCCGTACACACTGTTGTCGATGCGCGTGGGCCACGATGGCAACGCGGAGACGATCAGTGATCCCGCCAAGCTGAAATGGACCAGCACGCACCACAACTGGTACGACGAAGGCGAGGCGACGGGCGGCGCGCTGATCTACACGCTGGCCTATTCGTTTGACGTCAATGGCAACGGTGGCTTGATGTTCGCCGTCACCGCCAAGGACTTGCAGGGAAAAGCGGTCTGGGGCCCCGTGACGCTTTTCGGCCTCAACGCGCAGACGACCCCCTAACTCCAGAACAAGATCCGACAACCCATAAGGAGGCGCTCACCTTCTTCGTGGCCTCGACGACCAGGGGCCCAAAGGCGAGCCCTTCGTGACCGGCAGCTATCGCGCAGGGCTCGATGGGATCGTCTCCCCAAAAGCGGCCTCAAAGACCGGATGATTTTTTGCCTTCTCTGCCCCGGCGAGCGCGCGTAAATTGAAGCCTATGCTTCGCCTTTGGTTCGCAGGACTGGTCGTCGGTGCGTGCCCGCTGATCGCCTGTCAGATCGAGGACCTACCCCGGCGTGTCGATGCTCGACTGCCAGACGCCCGTTTGCCAGACGGGTTCGGCGCTGACAGTCGGCCGGCGAGCGACCGTGGGGTTGATGGTCCGCTGGCGGATGGCCTGCCCGTCGATGGCGTGTTCGACAGTGCTGGTGACGGCGCCAGCGACGCTGCTGCCGACGGCGGCGGGTGTCCGACGGTCTCGAGCAGCTACGCCATCGTTGGCGAGGCGACTAACAACAGTTTGTGCACAATGCTGCTGCCACAGCAGAGCAGTATCCTTTGCAAGGTGGCGCAGTCGGGCTGTGCCGTCACCCTCACGATTGGCGCGCTGCCCGCGCAACAAGCGACGCTCGACAGCAGCGGCGTCGCCTCGGGGTCATTCTATAACGCAGGTCTTGGCGCAACGGTCGCGTATACCGCCACGTTCCGGGGCCTCGGGTTGAAGAAGTCATTGGCCCTTGTGTTACGCGCGAGCGTCGTCGCCTGTAGCTACAGCGGGCACAACTAGCGCCGCGAGCGCCGCCGGATTGGACGCAGCGCTGAGCGCGGTGAGGCCACGGCGCGTGTTTCCGCTTTAGGGCAAAGAAATGGACTTGTTGGCTGCAAGTTCCGCAATACGTTGACGCCCAGCGGCATCGTCAGGGAGCGGAGCGTCGACTGCGACGCAGCAGGCTACGTCGGCCGCCCTCAATTCCTCCGTACGCCCCACCCGGCTTGTTTCCCCTCAGGCCCGTGGACTCCGTTCCCTCGCTGGGGTGAACCTGGTCGCTGGCGCCGCTGGCGTTGGTAGTCCGACGAAAAGCGCGCGTTGATCAAGCGCTGCTCCAACGCCCGGTTGCGCGGAATTCGTGACTAAGCCGCCAGAGAAGAGCGCCCGGAAGGCGCTGGTCGCAACGCTGGCTTGGCTTGCACCCTCAGAAACTTGACGCGAACCGGAACCGATTCGCAGAAAAACCGAGGTGTGGCAACGGCACCGAGGCCGTACGTCGTCGTCAGCGATGCGCCGCGCTGGCACGTGCCTTGCTCATCATCTTTGCTTGATCGCGCAGTTTGCGCACACCCGCGGAGGACGCAAAATATGACAAGACGATATTCTTTACTGATAGCGATTGTTGGCTTCGCTGCCTGCGACGGCGAACACCTGGTGCCCACTTCGCAGTGGGGCGACGTCGTCAAATCGAAAAAGGTGAGGATCGCGGCGCCTCAGGTTACCACCAGCGATCGCGAGGCACTCGTCGGCGGCAACGGCGCCTTTGCCTTCGACCTTTACCATCGCCTCGCGGGGGAGGAGGCAGCCAACTTCTTCTTTTCGCCTCACAGCATCTCCGCCGCGCTAGCGATGCTCCACGCGGGTGCACGGGGTAACACGGAACGGCAGATCGCCCAGACGATGCACTACACCCTGGCTCAATCCGCGTTGCATCCTGCGTTTAACGACCTCGATCAACAGCTCTCCCAACGCGGTCAAGGTAAGAAGGGCGCAGACGGCAAGGCCTTTCAACTCAATGTGGTCAACGCGACCTGGGGCCAGAGCGGTCACAGCTTCCTCAGCGACTACCTCGATACACTGGCGCTCAACTACGGCGCTGGGCTGCGTGCGTTGAATTTCGCCGACGATCCTGAAGCGTCGAGAAAGAGCATCAACAACTGGGTCGAGCAACAAACCGCCAAGCGCATCAAAGACCTGATCCCTCAAGGGGCCATCGACGGGGACACGCGCTTGGTACTCACAAACGCGATCTACTTCAACGCCGCTTGGCAAGCGCCCTTCAAGACGGCCGACACCACCGACGGTGATTTCACGACCCTCGACGGCGCAAAGATCAAGACCAAGCTGATGCGTGGCCACCAACAGGCAGGCTACACCAAGGGAACCGACTTCGCCGCCGTCGAACTACCCTACGATGGCAATGAGGTCTCCATGGTGCTGATCGTCCCCGACAGTGGCAAGTTTGCCGTCGTCGAGAAGTCGCTCAATATCGCCCAGCTCAAGGGCGACGTGCTCGCCAAACTCATCGACTCCGATGTCGAGCTGACGATGCCACGCTTCAAGATCGAGTCCACCGTGCCGGTGAAGAAGCACCTCATCGCGCTGGGCATGACCGATGTGATGGACCCCCGTTTGGCAGATCTCTCGGGCATCAACGGTCCCAATAGCACGCTCTACGTTTCCGACGTATTGCACAAGGCTTTCGTCAACGTCGACGAGGCGGGAACAGAAGCGGCTGCAGCGACCGCCGTGGTCACCAGCGATGCGTCGATTCCCGCGCCTGCCAAACTCGTGATCGACCGACCGTTCTTGTTCTTGATCCGCGACTTGCAGACCGGCGCCATCCTCTTTTTGGGCCGCGTCACCCAGCCCTAGGCCAAAGGCAGCTATCTGCCTCGCTTCGCGATACGGCAGAGCTTTTGGCCCGATAGCTTGTACTCGAAGCGCTCGGTCTCGAAGCGGTAGCGGGTTGCGCGCTCAAACGCGCCCCGGCGCAAGGCGCGCACCAACAGGAGCGAATGCCGGAAGTCGCGCGGTTCGCTGCGCGCTTCGGCCTACACCCAGGCGCGATTGAAGAGCAGCGAGGTCTGATCGTCGGGTGTGAGGTTACCAGGATGACGAGTTAGCGGAGGCGCCGGCGCGTGGTACGAGGGCGCGCAGCGTGGCACGCGCGCGCTGGCGCAAGATCGGCCAGATCGTCGGGTCCTCAACGGCGTGGCGCAGGGCGGCGCGGTGGTTCGCGAAGCTCTGAACCGGCAGGGCTGGCTGGTGACCACAGAGCCCAATCGCGAGCATGCGGGCGACCAGCGCCTGCGTCGTGGCCGTCGGTGCGGCCCATGCTGGTGCATCCGAATGCGTCTGGGTCAACGCGCCCGTCGTCGCCACCGACGAAGGTCCGCGGTAGATCGGCGCCGCTGCCATCACCCGACGCTGTTGCGGTGAGGTGACGATGCCCTTGCCGGCGGTCATGCCGAAGAAGATCGGAAACATGATGTTGTTGGCGTCGCCGCATTGCGCCGGCAACGTCGGCGGTCCGCAAGCGGGCGTGTCGCTGAGTAGATCGTGTTGGACTACGCTGAGCTCAGACGTGTGCATCAAGCCAACGAAGTGCCCCATCTCGTGAACGAGGGTCAGCCCGTCGCCAAGCGGGTTGTTGGAAGCCGAGAGGTTGAGAACGACGCCGGCCTTGTTATTGCCGGCGGAGAAGCTCGCGGTACCTGGGATGCTACCGGCGATGCCCCAGACGACGTTGCCACCGACGCGAAGATCGTTGACCAGCACCACATCCAAGGCGGGCCTTGCGGGGGTCGCGGCCGTGGCGGCCAGCGCTGCCGCCACCTGCTCGATGTTGCCGATCGTCGCGTATCGGGCGTCCAGCCCGTGAGCCGTCACCGCACCGCGGTCGATTTGGTAGAGCGTGCGAAGGCCGGCGAAGAACGCGTCGAGGCGAGCGATGATGGCAGGATCCCGCAGCGCGGACTGCAATGTCACCGCGTGCTTAGCGCCAGGGTTTTGCAGCTGCAGGCCCGGGGGGATATGCAGACGCAGGTCGAGCGTGCCGCCGTGGAAGGCTCCGTCGGAGCTCGTTTGTACATAGGCGCGCAGCTGTACGGTGCTCAGCGGTTGTTGCTGCGCGTCGTATGCCTCGAGGACCACGCTCCACTTACCGGCGAGCGCCCAGGCTTGCGACGCGGCGGTCATCGGGACGGCGAGGCTAAGCGTGTGAAGCCCGATCATGGGGAAGTCGAACGCCGGACCCACCAGCTTGCCTTGGTCGACGAGGGCATCGCCTTGGGGGGAGCGCACCGAACTAAACGCGACCACGGCGTCGGGTGCGACTTCGGCGGTGAGGTGAAATCCGATCGCGTTCGCTGGAATATCGACGACGACGGTAGCCGCGGTGGCGACGGCGCCTAAGTCGATAACGGTGACGGGAGCGCTGGGCCGGAATGCGTCGGCCGTTGCATCTTGGTCAGCGTCGCGGGAGACGGTCGCGGCGTCGGCGACAGCGCTCTGATCGATCACGGCCGTGTCGGCTGCGCCCGTATCGCGAAGACCAAGGGTGTTCGGCGCCGCAGTGCAGGCGCTCAACAGCGCGGCGACGGCGAGCAAGCGATTGGCCAGCGGGTGAATACGGGCTCTACGAGTCGTCAATAAGATCGCGTGCGTCATGACCAACAAAACGCCACTGTGATCGCCCTTATTCTGACGTGCCGCGAATAAATTGGCCCATCGCGGACTGGACGACTGACGACAATAGCGTTCGACCGCATAGCTCGCTGGGGAATCAGCCAGACAACATCAGCGCACGGCCCAATTCTCGGAGGGAGTCTCCTTCTACTTGTCTTAAAGGAAGGGGTCAGGTCACCGGAGCCGACCTTCGACCACGCGCTTCAACATCGAACCTGCAGGCGCAGCACCAGGAGCTCCTGAAAGGCCCACACCTACTGGTCACTTTTTCGATCCCAATCAGTTCTGAAGTCGAGCTCTCGGTGAAAGACGTGCGGCTTGATACAGCGAATGCCCAAGTCATTGCACACATCGGGGATGTGGCGATTCCCCCCGAGCCTCTTCGGTTTGCTCTCTTCGGTAGTAACGAGCACAGTGCCATCGCACATTGCCGCCGCGATGAGAAATGGATCGTTCCCCATCCTCTCTACGTCGGTTTCGGTCAACCCGCTGCCGTTGTCATACTGATCAGTCACTGCGGCAACATGTGACAGGTAGCCCCGGGACTCAAGCACGAGCGCGGGTTTGTTGTTCGCCAGCCATTTGCGCAATATGTGATCGGTCTTCTTGGGAATAACCTCGTCGAAAATCTCGCGAGGAACCTTAACGTTTCCAACGCTTGCATGATGTGCGAGCCAGCCCCAATACTCTGGAACACGTTCGATGGGGTAGTGGAGATCCGCAGCGTCAATGATCACCCCCGCATCAAGAAGATACATCAACCACGTGCCTCGCAAAGGTCGGCTACGTGGGTGGGCGCTACCCGCAACACTCGCGCGGCCCGCGTGCTGCGCAGGCTCCCTTCAGCGACGGCGCTGGCGACCAAGGCTAGTGTGGCTTCGCCCAGACGATACCGCTGCAAGCGAAGATACCCCGGACCGCCATCCTGCTTCTTCAGCGCGGCTGCTCGCTGGGATGCGCGCCGGTGGTAAAGCGCTCTCAGTCGTCGGAACGTCGGCGCGTCGATTCTTCCCAGGCGGAGGAGCCGATAGGCGGCGGCAGTGTGACTCACGGAAAACTCACGGGCTAGACGAGAAACACGCGACTCCAGGGATGACTCCTCCAACGCGTCCCAATAGCTTGCTACCTCGCTGCTCGGGAGAAGGAACTCACCCGCAGCACCATTGCAAAGCCTTTCAACCGAATTATTCCGTGGACGGCGTTCGTCGAAAGGAGCGTAGTTGCTGAGGCCTTCATCCCCAAGCAAGAGATGCGCAACCTCGTGAAGTAGAGAGAAGCAGAGCGCCCCCTTGCTGTCGTTGGGGTTCAGGACAATAACAGGCGCGATAGTGTCCTTCAGCGCCAGGCCCCGAAAGATGGACGGATCTAGCCGCGAATGATGACTCCCGAGGTCACCTTCGAGGTAGACAAAGATCCCTGTCGATTCAACTGCCTGGCGGAGCACGCGAAACAGAGCATCAGCGCTGCGATATTCGCGCTGGCTCTGACTGCCGATCGGGACAAACCGGCGAAGCTCATCGGCCAGCGACTCGACGGAGATGGACGGCTTAACTCGGCCAATGAACTCGAGTGCGGTAGCGCCTCCCTCTACGAGGAGGTCCCGTAGTTCAGCTTGTCGCGCCCCTACCGTCCGAAGCAACGCCCTTAAGTTTAGATTTTGAGTGGGTTCAACTGAATCAAGAGTGCGAAAGTCAGCGACACTTGAGCTGCGGGGAGGAGACGACAGATAGAATGCTGCCAACGGTTGACGATACGTTTTCGCGAGTCGTGCCAGCTGGCCATGAGACGGTGCTCCCTCGCCTCCTTCCCAGTCGACTATTCGGCCACCAGGATCTCGGCTGCGCGTTGAGGCGATTTTCGACTGAATCGCAGCCTCGTCGGCTGTCAGCCCCGCCTTCGATCGGGCCCACGCAAGCATTTGGGGGTTTATGGGGACTGCGGTCATGGTATTGGACAGCATACCAGCTACCGTGCAGGGGTTGCTAGGCGCTCACGGGTGTTCTCTCGTGCGAGATTTGCAACTACCACGCCCGGGCGGTTCATGGTTGCGACAATTCAAAACCTGAAGACTCAAGCCCTGTCGTTCGAGCAATCAGTAGCTGCTTCATCGCAGCCGAGAAGTCGGATATCAGGCCATCCAGGTTCGCTCGTTTCTCGCTCTCCCCGGTCATCCTCTTCACCCTCGCCCTAACAAATGGCGCGGCCGCTCGACATAGCTTGTTGGTACACTCAGTTGGTCTTCCAAAGCGCCCCTACATCCTCTGGCGTGGCGCGCGGGGAGAAGTACAAGTCAAGCACTTCACCCCACTTCGGGGGCAGCATATGCTCTAGGGCACGGGGCCTGTCATTGCCGAACACATCGAGCGACAAAACGAAGTACCGAACAGTCGCAGCTACCGGGTCACGCAACGTCCACGTCACGACGAACAGTGCGGCCTCTGGGCCCGCTATGGTCGCACCTACCTCGGCCCTCAAACGGGTTGCCATGACGATAAGAGCCGGATCATCGCTCGCAGCGGAAAGCTTCGAGAGAAGCTCCTCCAAGCGGCGTAGATAGGTCGAATACGCCATTCCCGCACGAGAGTCAGGACCCATGTAGGGGGTAAGCCGAGATCGAGCATTGAGAAACGCACAAAACGGCGTTCCTTTTTCTACTTCGGCTTGCTCCACTTCAATGAATTCGCCCCTCGCCTGCATCCAACGATCAAACATAGTCTGGAGATCAGCGTTCCGACTGGCGACCTCTTCTTGCTCCTCCTTTCGCCGGGTGGCGGCTTGGTCCTCGGCGCGCTCCGCCAGTCGTTGAGC
Source organism: Deltaproteobacteria bacterium (assembly GCA_020633415.1). Taxonomy (GTDB): domain Bacteria; phylum Myxococcota_A; class Polyangia; genus JACKDQ01. Next base: position 208,371 of record JACKDQ010000007.1, on the reverse strand, counting down.
GGCATCTTTGTCCTCAATGTATAGCGCGCGGAGGACCCCAATTTGGGCAACCGCCCATCCAACTGCAGCTGCAAGGGCCTTCTCTTCTATGCCGAAAAGGGGAAGGACCCAGAGAGCGAGCAAACCGACTGCGATCCCGGCCGTGGAGCAGAACAGCCCAATTTTGAACCGTGGCCCCATCACGGAGTCTTACCTCCACTCCACGAGACGACCGCGGCCCCTAAGAGCTGCGAGCCTGGCGCTAACACCTGGCTCATCCGTCGGTCCACTCGATCCGCTTCGACCAGATTCCGAACACTACAAGCGCCGTCGCAACGACGCAGTCGGCGATCGCCCACGCGTTCATGCCTCCTCCGCCCTAGCGGCACGACTAGCATACGGCCACCTGACGTTTCGGGAAACCCTCAGGTCAAATGGCCGAGGTGCGAACTCCGCGCGTGGGCGTTGGCACGGGTTGTTTGTCGGCTCACTTTTCTCGCGCGAGAAAAGGCTTTGAGAATCTCCTCGTACTCACCGTACCAACGCCGAACACTTCATCCACAGTCGGACGTTGCACCTGATAAGGATCAATGTCGACGCTCTGACCGTGTTCTTTCGCCAGCTTCCGCCCATCCATCTAGAGGCGGGCAGGCCAAGCGCACAAATCACCTCCCTAGGCGACCCATTCTGCTAGTCGACGAACCACCGGAGCGCGGGCTCCCTTGAAATAGAAAATCAAACAGTAGCCGTAGCCTGGTCTTGTCTCGCTCCCAAGTTTGCCCCTCTATCGTCTTGTTGCTTCGGGCTAGCGTGCCTTCTTGCGTCAAACGTAGCGAGGGCGCCCCAGCATCTCCGACCGCGCCACGATCGTTGGCAAACGGAGGCTATCAACGGTTGTACGAATCGCGTCTTGGTCATCGTTACTCAGTTTTGGCCCTAGAACGATTCGGTCAAACGCGACGCTCGGGTCAAACGAAACCAAAATCCCGTCCTCCGGGACACGAACGCCGAACTCCTCGGCGAGACGAAGCGAAATGGTCAGGCGAAACTCTTGCTCCCAGGAGAACGTGCGATGCTTGTAGTAGAATCGCTCTAAATCGGCCGGTTGAAGCCGCGTAGTTGTAAGGTCTACGTAGCGAACCAAGCCGCCGTGCAGCGGCTCAATGCTGTACTCAGGGTCGATTCGATAGGGCGCAAGAGCCGCTGAAAGACGATCGGGCGTAGAGCAAACGGCAACCCCTTTCCCTTGGTCCGCGTAGAGGTCCCACATCGCCGTGGTTTCATGCAACGCGCAGTGCCAGCAGTTGATCTTCGTCAATCTCTTCAGCTCACGGAATGCTACCTCGGCGAAGTCATACTCAGCGTGGCGTGGGTCCTCTGAATGGTCGGGAGCCATGACGGCAACTGCGCCCTCAAACGGATCATCGAACTGGTTTGCCGTCGCGAAGTAGAGCTCGCCATCTTCGATCGCAGAGAGAAGACGGTCGACCTTCATGTACCTCCACAGAGGCTGACTGCCTTCCACGAAATATCCGACAGAGTTCATGGCGACCAAGGCCCGCTCCGTTGTCCTCACCCTAAACCGGAAGAACAGATCTCTTCGATAATATCGCCGGAAACACTACCGACCGCTGATCTAGTCAGGTAAACCTAGAGACTCTAGCACCGGAATACAGCGCTCTGCCCCGAAGATGCCTTCCTCACCTGAGCTTCTTATTGTGGTGCAAAATGGGGTCCCAGAATCGCCGCTCAAGGAAGAACCGCTTACACCCTGCGAAGCTAAACATGAAGTCGTCGTTGCGTGGGCGGCGCACAACGACGGTGCGTCGCTTGGTCGGGCAGTCTGGCTTTCGCTTGGTGCCGACCTCTTGCGTTATAGTCAAAGCCTGCCTCGTCAGCCGAAAGATTCGCTTGGCTCCGCAGTTGTAGTCGTCCTCGACAATCATCCAGCTTTCCTTACCAAGCTTGGTCGCGGGCTGGTTGCCATTGACCACCGGAATACTGTCGACGAGACAATAGGGTTTGCCGCCGTCTATCGCGGGATTGCGCTTCCTCTCGATACTGACTTTGGACACCATGCAGTAGGCCTTCGTTAAAGCGTCATCCTCGAAACACTGAGCGCCATAGGTCGCCACCTTCTTTCTACTTTTCTGCAGATAGAGGAAGCTGTCGGCGGCGGCTGGCGGCACACTGAACAGCAAGGCCGCTACCCCGACAATCAATCGAAACTTGATCATGAAGCTATGATAAACGGGTCGTGCGCAGCGCTGCAACTCACGGCCGCATCGGCGGCGCTAGTCTAGCTCGCCCTCAAGCCCCCGAAGCACCGTAGACGGGGTCACACCGAAAACTCGACAGGCGCGAACGAGCGTCTTCACTGTAATCGGCCGGCCGGCTTCAATCTGCTGCCAATGGCGGGCGGAGAAGCCGTGGGCGATCATGTCTTCCTGAGTCAAGCCAGACTTGTGACGCCGCGCGCGCAATCGAGCGCCGATGGCTCGAAAGTAGGCGTCGAAGTCTAGATCGTCGGCTTGCATGGCTCTTGGCCACGCTATGGGGACACGAGCAAAAACAACACGAGCGAAATAGCTGGATCGCCCTGGGCGATGCGCCCGATACTAACAATCTGCGTCTACGCGCCGGTGAAGAATCAAGCGCAGGCGTTTGGTCTCGCCGGGGCACGGCTCTATGCGCCGCTTCAGGTAGGACGTGCGCCCGCTGCCATGTCAGCCACTGCGGAGGAAAGGGTATGCCCGGTCCAAGTTTCATTCATCTCGTATGGGTCGAGGTCGTTCTTGTTGGCTCGTTCGGAGTGTTGGCCGTCGGTGGCTACGCATCGCTCCTGGTCGTCGCGCTCATCGCCACGCTAAGACGCAGAAGCGTCCATGCGGCAACGAGCAGGGTCGCCAACTTCATCAACCCGGTCCTTAGTGCACTTGTCCACCTCGCGGCATTCGCCTTTGGAGCCTGGCTTTTCATCAAGGGCATGTGGTTCTTTGGGTGGCAGATAGTCGACTATCTGAGACAAGGCAGCTGGACATCGCTCTCCGTTATCGACGCACTCAGGAAACTGAACAGCGGCTGGGCCCAGAACCCCACGGATTGGAAGGGGCTGCACGTCCTTATGGATTGGGTGCCGATGTCCCTCGTGCTGGTTTCCGTGGGCGCGGCTTGGATGGTGGGCGTGATTCGTCACAAAGCACAGTTTGACGCTGAGACACCATGGAGATCACGGGTCGCTCCCCGGAAAGACAAATCCGATGGCTAATTCGTGCAGCGGCACTCTGGCTCTCAGAGGACCATTAAACAGGCAGCTTGTGTGCGAGTGACAGGAGCGCGGCGGCGATCGCGCCATCTTGCATATCGGCACGAATCGCCTGAGCGGCAAGGCGCGGCGCAAAGAATGCGCTGCAGGATTTCGCCGCCTCAAGGCGCGTCGCGAAATCTGGGTAGATCATCTCTTCCCGAACGACCTGTCTGACTACGCCGCGCTTGTCGGCAGCCTCAACCACCACCTTGTGCTTGATGGGCTCGCCGCGCATGACGCGCAGCAACCACTGGTGGGGGAGTTCGCCGGTCTCAGCGGCCTGCTTGCGTGCCTGAGCAGCGATGGGGGACGAGCGTGAGCCCTTCGGTCTACCTGCGCCTGGCCTGGCTCCACCGCTGGGCATCTGGCCCTCCTAGTTCAATTATCGCCGCAGCCGTCATTGAAACAAGTGGCCCACGGGTGGCCTCGTCTTGTGTCGCGGGAGTGGCTACACTAGTGGGCCATGGGCAGTGAACGAACATCTGGCGTACGAAGGGCCAGCGACGACCCCGACCAGTTCCTTCTTGAGCTCCATCGGGACTGGTGGCCTCTGGAGCTGGCGGTCCGCCGCCTCTACGGTGAGCTCATAACACCGGTTGAATGGGCCCGGTGGTCGCGCGCCTTCTTCGTCTACAATGGCTATCGCTGCTACGACGAACACTACGAGAGACACGCCGTGGCAACAGTACTGCGAGGCGCAGACGATGCTGAGGGCGAGGACAGGAAGATCACGTACAACACTTTGTTCACCGCCTTGGAAAAGTTGATCGCTGACCGACGACAAGATGACGGCGAGTACAGACCGACAGAGGCTGCTGCAATCAAGGAGTGGGAGCCAGTATGGTCGACGCTCGACGATCGGTATCCCGCGGAGGGAATGGAGGACGCATGCATCGTCCTAACGAGGCACCCTGCATCGTTCCTCATTACCCCCCCGTTCTTCCTCAGTACTTGCCGGTCCTTGGACCTCCTTGGCGAGGAACAGGAGTGGATGAAGAGGGTCAAGACGCTGCCCATCGAGAGAGCAGAGACGGCCGAAGCTCCGCATTCGTCCCAAGCTCTCATCGAATTCAGCAATGAACATCCGGAGGGCCAGCCCATCGACTCGCAGCGCGCAGCCCGCCTGCACGGTGAACGAGCGATGTTCGACCTATTCATCGACCACACCGGAAGGGTCTGGAGGAAGTCGCCGCCAGGCACTTGCCGCCTCGGCCCCAAAGAGTTCCGTATGCTCCGCCGCTTCGTACAGCGCAAGCGACCACTCATCCCTGCGCGTGTTGGTGCTGAGATTGAGTCCAACAGCCCTTCAGCCGCGAACGGTATGTTCAAACGAATACGGATCAAGCTCGAGGGAAGAAATAAGGAGCGCCAACATGCGTTCTTCTACAAGAGCAGTGGCGAGCCCACCACGTATTCGTTCTCGCCCGCAGTGACGACGTCATACTGCATACTGCTTGCCGCGGACGACCGACAATAGAGCGTGCACCGACCGGCGGTGGCAACTTCGTTCGTCGAGATGGCGCTAGGCGCAGGCGACTGAAGCTGCATCGGTGACCGGCGGAGATGTTCTTCTCGAACCCCGTCTGTACCTTTGCTGGCAGCATATGTGCCTCGAATGTGCCCCCCAATGTTCCTCTAGTTACCCCATGGTCCTCTTCGCAACCAGCGCTCATGCGCAAAGGAGAAGACCGTGACATTCGACCCAAAGAAACTACGACTGCCACAAGACTTCAGCTGGCTGGCTGGGGTGAAGAAAGAACTAATCGAGGTCCCTGTTAGGAAACCGGGCAAGCAGCAGTTTGTGCGTGTCCGATCAGAAGAGGACTACCGTCTTCATGCGGCGGTGCTGGAGATGAAAGAGGAGCGGGAGACCTACGTGGTCGACCCGGCGCTCATTCCGGCCCTCGGCCACGAGGCGACGCCGGTCCTGTTGGTGACGGCAATTGACCGAGCGGGGACGGTCTTCCTGTGGCCGCTGCGAATCCCCCGGGACGAGGGCCGATTCAGTCGCTGGGCGCGTAGCGCGATGACCGCTGCGCGCGAGGCAGAAGATGCGTGGGTGCGGGTTCAAGCGAATATGAAGCTGGGGGGCTACGACGCATACGTTGCGCCGGGCAACCTTGCGGAACCCGAGTGGCCAGACACCTCGTTCGAGAAGCTTTTGGAGATCGCGTTTCGCGACAACTTCATCGACACACTGGAACACTCTGTCCTGAAACAGCTGCGAGGTGAGATATGATGGCGCTCGCTGAACAAACCGCAGTGTCCGCAGGCGGCGACATAGGGACGATCGCCCGCAGCTCGCCGACTGCCGCCCCCGCGAGCTTTCCGCGAGTCTGGGCTGTCGACTTTGAGTATGTCGCCAGGTCCGGAGAACAGCCCAGGCCGGTATGCGTTGTCGCTCGCGAATTAGGCAGCGGCCTTGAGGAATCGATATGGCTCGCGGACGGTTCCGGGCCGCGGCCGCGCTACGTCGATGACCATGAGTCGCTGTTCGTCGCCTACTTCGCGCCGGCGGAGCTATCGTGTCACTTGGCGCTCGGCTGGCCGCTGCCCAAGAACGTCTTGGACCTCTTCGTTGAGTTTCGCGCGGCGCAGAACGGCCGCCAGCCTGTGGCCGGGTTTGGGCTCCTGGGAGCACTTACCCACTACGGGTTGCCAGCGCTGGATGCGGTTGAAAAGGACGAGATGAGGGCGTTGATCCTTCGGGGGGGACCCTACTCGCCGGAGGAGCGAGAGGCGATCCTTGCCTACTGCAAGACGGACGTGGTGGCGCTTGAGCGACTACTGCCGAAGATGGCGCCAGCCTTCGATGTGCCGCGGGCGCTCAACCGTGGACGCTATCAGCGAGCGGTGGCCGAGATGGAGCACACGGGCGTTCCAATCGACACCACGGTGCTTCAGCAACTCGAGACGAGCTGGGACGATGTGAGGGTGCAACTGATCGAGAGAAGCGACGTAGCGTACGGCGTCTACGAAGGGACGCGGTTTTGCACGAACCGCTTCGCTAGCTATCTCGAGCGCGAGGGTATCGCCTGGCCTCGAACGCCCGCGGGGAACTTGGTGCTCGATAAGGACACGTTCAAGGAACAAGCGCGCATTCACCCACAGCTGAAGATATTGAAGGAGCTGCGCGTCACGCTGTCGCAAATGAAGCTGTCGGATCTGGCGGTGGGTAGCGATGGTCGCAACCGCTGCATGCTCTCTCCCTTTAGTTCGCGCACGGGGCGCAATCAACCGAGCACGTCGAGGTTCATCTTCGGCCCATCCGCCTGGCTGCGTTCGTTGATCAAGCCGGGATCGGGAAAGGCCGTAGCATCGATCGATTGGTCGCAGCAGGAGTTCGGTATCCCGGCGGTGCTGTCGGGGGATGACGCGATGCGGGAGGCCTACGTCTCGGGCGATCCGTACATCTCCTTCGCCAAGCTCGCCGGGGCGGTCCCCTCGGATGCGACGAAAAGGACCTACCCGGAGATCCGCGAGCAATACAAAGCGTGCGTGTTGGGTGTGCAGTTCGGGATGGGGGCTCGCGGACTCGCCCGACGACTCAACACCTCGGAGGCGGTCGCCCGGCAGCTGTTGGAGCAACACCGGCGGAGCTTCCCAAAGTTCTGGGCGTGGTCGGATGCTGCGGTGGACTACGCGATGCTGCGAGGCAGGATTCACACCGTCTTTGGTTGGCCTCTGTATGTTGGTAGCGACCCGAACCCAAGGATGCTGCGCAACTTTCCGACCCAAGCCAATGGCGCCGAGATGTTGCGGCTGGCTTGTTGCTTCGCCACCGAGGCCGGCGTGCGCGTCTGCGCGCCGATTCACGACGCGCTGCTCATCGAAGCAGATAGCGACGATATCGAGGGCGCTGTCGAGCGAACGCAGATGGCGATGGCCGAAGCGAGTCGCGCGGTATTGGACGGCTTTGAGCTGCGAACGGACGCTACCATCGTGCGCTATCCCGATCGCTACGTCGATGAGCGTGGCGTGGAGATGTGGAACACGGTGATGGCGATTCTGGCGGATCTGGAACAGCAGGCCGACTAGTGGACCGGTGGGAGCCCGCAGATGGCGCGTTGGTGGCTTCACCTACGGGCTCCCGTCCAGTCTTATTTCTATTGGGAGAGTAGATGTAATGACTACCACCTCAGATGACGTCATCGGCCGCCTTCGGGGTGGCGGTGACCGCAAAAGCATCGACGCAATCAACAAGGCACCACCGCGCCACCGCAAGGGCGAGAAGTTCCTGAAGGGCCCGATTCCTTGGCCCTGGCTTGAGCTTGCACTGCCCTTACCCGGTCGAGCGATTCATGTCGCGCTTCACCTGTGGCTTGAAGCGGGTTTCGCCAGATCGAAGAACGTCTCCGTTTCGCTGAGGCGCATCGCAACAGCTGTGGGCTGCGGGCGTGCTACTGCTTCACGGGGGCTCGAAGCATTGGCATCGGCCGGCTTGGTTACCGTCCATCGGTTACCGGGTCGCAAGCCCCGGGTGACGCTCCACAACACACCGCAGCCCCATGAATAGCTCCAGCGATATCAGTGGGTTGCCGCTAGTGCTGACAGTACAAGAGGTTGCGGAGCTCCTGCGATGCAACGCCAAGACGGTCTACGCGGCGATCGAAGAACGGCAACTACCGGCAAGAAAGGTCGGCCGCCGGATTGTGGTTTACCGTGACGCCCTGCTAGCGTGGCTCTCGTGCAAGGACTGCGTATCAGCTCAGCGGAGAGGTTAGCGCTGATGGCGGTACGCAAAGATCGGCGCAAGGGTTGGCTGGTTGATTTTAGGTGGACCTACCCCGATGGACGGCGAGTGCGGATTCGCCAAGTGGCTCCATCGAACACCAAGCAATCAGCCTTGACCCTTGAGCGTCGGTTGAAGAACGAGCTGGAAAACCCCACACCAGAACGAAGGGAGGCACCGGGCTTTGCGGCATTCGCTGAGGAGTTCATGGAGACGTATGTCGCGAGCAATAACAAACCGAGTGAGCGTGAGAGTAAGGAATGCATTTTTCGTAACTACTTGAATCCCAGATTTGGCAATCACAGCTTAGAAACGATCTCTTATCGGGATGTTGAGCGCTTTAAGGCTGACCTACTCGGCCAGGCATTATCACCTAAGCGCATCAACAATATCTTGGCCGTGCTCCGACGACTGCTGACCTACGCGGTTGAGATCGAGATCCTGGAACGTGCACCGAAGGTAAAGGCGTTGAAGGTTGCACCCACCGCTCGCGACTTTCTTACGAACGACGAGTATCGGCGATTGATCGAGAGAGCGTCTGAGGAGTCGCTGTGGGGCTTGGCACTGAAGGTGGCAGGTGAGTGCGGTCTGCGGCTGGGAGAGATCCTGGGGCTATTCTGGGACGATCTGGATCTTGTTTCGGGCGTGTTGACGGTGAGGCGTGCATTGGTTCGTGGCGTGATGGGTTCGCCGAAGGGTGGGCGTGAACGGAAGATTCCGCTGCAAGCTGATCTAATTCGGGAGCTTAGATCGTTTAAGCACCTGAAGGGTGACCACGTCTTTTCGGATGAAGCGGGTAGTCCACTGACCAAGAAGATGGCGGAACGAGCGATCAAGCGGGTCTGTCGTCGAGCTGGTTTGCGGCCGATCGGTTGGCACTGCTTGCGTCACACGTACTGCAGTCACCTCGCAATGGCAGGTGTCTCACCGCGCTCGATTCAGGAGCTGGCGGGTCATGCGGATATCCGCACGACGATGGGCTACATGCACCTGGCTCCGGCGGCACTGAATCAAGCGGTGGCAGAGCTTGCTGAGTTTCGGGCAAAAGAAAATCCGTTTGGGCACCAGGTGGGCACCAAACGGATAATCGGGGCCTAACCCCTTGTTTTAATTTTGGAGGCGCCGGGAATCGAACCCGGGTCCGAAAGCACGTTACGCAGACGTCTACAAGCTTATCTGGTGTTTTGCGTCACGCTAAGACTCGCCCACCAGCAGGCTCTTCTTAGCGCTATTCGATCTAAAGTTTCGCTTGTGGTCCGATCGAAACTACCACTCGCTAGCCTATCCGATGGCGCTCATTGTTAGCCGTCATAGGCGGGAGAACTAACTGAGCGTGGCTACTTAAGCAGCAGCCAGTTGTGCGTTGTTGTTGGCACTTAGAATTTCTCTACCTTGATTAAGGCGGTGATAGAGCCCCTCCGCTTGCAGTCTACGCTCCGAATACCCCCGTCGAAGCCATGTCGCCCCCTTTGGCAGCGTAGCGGCTGTAAGATAGCGAGGTTTGGCGGGTTGTCAACGTGGCGTGGCGCGCGATCCCTGGCGAAAGGTCGGCGCGGCGGGCCTGGCCCACGCCGACGGTGCGGCGGTTGGGCAGCGCTCTGAAAATCGAGCCCGCTTGACCAGCGTGGCAGCCAGGGAGAGCGACCTGACGGTTGAAACCACTCACTTTTTTCCCGGGTACACGACTTGCTCTGATCGACAGACGGATGCATCCGCTGATCCGCATTGTGACGATCGCCCTAGTCTCGAGCGCCCTGCCAACTCTGGCCGACGCCGGGCTGTCGGGGCGCTTTCGCTTGACGCGCGTCAAGGCGACCGCCAGGTGCGCCCAGGTTCAGCTGAGCTTTCTCAACGACTGGGGCGACGCGGGACGAACCCGCGAAAACCAAGAGGTCCGCTTGTGGCTCTCCAACATCAAACCCGAAGCCAACATCGAATTCGGTAGCTACGTCCTGGGCAACGTCCGCTCGCCGCAGGCGCAAGAGTACGGCGCCGTCAAAATGATCGGACGAGGCGCGTTGACGATCGACGTCGACTACAAGCGCTTCGGCTTTGCCGCCGGCGATACGCTCTGGGTGACCGGCTGTTGGGTAAAGAGCGGGCACTGCTGGGGCGAGATTTGGAAGACGCGCGAGTCGGGCTCGCTGGTCTTGCCGGCGCTCAAACCCCAGCCGTTGATCCACATCAATCAACTGAGCCACAGCGAACTACTCGCCGTTCCGGGCATCGGCAAGGTCACAGCAACCGCTGTGATCAAGGCGCGGCAGCGACAGCCGCTGGCCAACGGTCGCCAGCTCAGGTCGCTGATCGGTGCGGCAAGGTACAACCAACTCAAGGGTCGTTTGCGCTACTAGACCCGCCGAGGCCAACATCACTGCGGCCTGGGCACCGCGCACAACACACCGCTTTCGCAAAAGAAAGTCACCTCGGCCGCGCGGCCGCAGCAGGCTGCGGCGGTTTGCGATACGATAAGACTTCCACTTAGTCCCTTGAACCGAGGCGGGCCGATGCAGCGGCAAGAATTATTGCGCCCGATGGCGATGACGTTCAGCGCAGCGCTGTTGCTGGTCGCCTGCATGATCGAATGGCCGACGATCGAGGATCAGCTGGGCGTCGCTGACGCAGCACTGTCTGTCGACGCCAAGACGCGGCGCGATGCGACGATCACCACGGATGCGCCGCTCGACAGCACACAGCGCGACCGTGGCCGCGATCAACTTGCGCCAGACGGCGCGATCGCCCGCGATAGCGCGATCGCCCGCGACAGCGCGACCGCCGATGCAGCGCGCGACCAAGCGATCGATGCGCTCTCCATCGACGCGGCGATCGATCAAGCCATCGATGCGATCTCCTGCCCGGCGAGTTGCACAGCGGGGTGCGCCGGCGGCGTGTGCAAGATGACCTGCGCGCAAGGTTGCACTTGCCCGATCGGCTGGGACTGCGAGGTCGCCTGCGCGGCCCAATCCTGCAACGGCAAGATCGACTGCACGCTAGCCAAGAGTTGCAAGATCACCTGCCCCACCGGATCCTGCACCAAGCCGATCAGTTGCGGTGCGGGCGACTGTCTGATCGACTGCCAGCTCAACGCCTGTAAGGGCAAGATCAGCTGCGGCCCCGGGCGCTGCGATCTGACCTGCGGTCGCAACTCCTGCCGCGGCGAAATCGACTGTCAAAGTTCGTGCAGCTGCCGGGTCAACTGCGGCATCAACACCTGTGACAACGGCATAAGTTGTCCGACAGGCTGCGCGCTGATCGGCGGCGACGGCTGTCGCGGTAGCGGCAACTGCGATCGCTGCTAGCTTAGCGGTCGCGGCTATCGCGGCTGGTGGCGTTCGTGGACCGCGCGCTTGGCCGCCGCCAACGCCGCGGCGAGCCCGGCGTAGCGAACGACGCGGGCCTGATGCGCGCCAGCGATCCGCGCCGCATCGGACGCACTTTGATAGACGAGCACGGGCGGTCCCATCACTCGCGGTCGCGCAACACCGATCACGTAGTGAGCGGTCTCGGCGCGGATCCACGGCCGAGCCTTGCTGTCGACGGTCGTCGGATCGTGCGCAGGGTCGTTGGCCTCGACGAAGATGCCTTGCGGCATGCCATGTGGTGAGGGCTCGCGCAGGTATTGAACAAGGTCACCGATCGAGCAGAAAAACTTGCGCGTGTTATCGCGATGCACCAATTGGGCGCGCGGCGCGGGCTGCTCGCGGACAACCATCGAGCAGGCGGCACACTCGGCGGTCTTCGGCGCCTGCGCTTGCGGTCCTGCGGCGACCGATGGGCCAGACGGACTTTGCTTGCAGCCGACGACGGCCATCGCACACAGACCGAGGGCAATCGCTCGATAGCGCAGCAACAGCGGCGTGGTGATTGTCATCCTCGATCTCCTCGGCGCGCCAAGAGAAACGCACTGCCGATCAGCGGCAAGAGAATCCAGGCCGTCCACATCACAAAGGCGGTGGATGATGCCGCTTGGGGAACCAACAGGCCAGCATCGCGCAGTCCTTGGGCCCCGCCCAGCGCACTGAGCATCTGCAGGCGAAAGAGACCGACGGGGTTACCGACCACCAGGGCGGCGATGGTCTTGCCACCCACAGCGCCGTCGCTGGCGACCATCAAGCCCAGCAAACCGATGTCGTAAAAGATCGCCAGAAGAAACCATAACGCCACCACCGCGCTCGCCGCGCTGATCTGTCGCCGCGCCAGCGAGGAGATCAGTACCCCCACCGAGAGGAACGCGGCCCCGAGCAGCAACGAGGGAACGATCAGCGCCGCCAACGTGCTGCGTTGCGCGCTCTCCGCGACAGCGATGGCCAAGCCCACACCGGCGCCGACGGCTGCGGCCAAGGCGATCAGCCGGCCGACGAACTTGGCCAGCGTGACCTCGAGGCGACTGACCGGCAGCGAGAGCAACAACCCCAGCGTGTTGCGCTCGCGTTCGCCAACGATCGCATCGTGGCCGAGTACCATCGCCACCAACGGGATCAACAGGCTGGCCAGCGTCACCAGGCTGGCTCCGGTCAGCTGCGCTGCAGCTGCAGCATCACCACGGCGGCCGTAGAGGCTAACGGCGACGGCAAGCAGTGCGAAAAGCACGCTGACGACGATCACCCAGCGATCACGCAATCGCTCGATCGCTTCGTTGATGATCAATGCCCGTGCGACGCGGCCCATCAGTCGACCTCCGCCCGCGGCTCAGACGCTCTGGCTTTGCCGCGCACCAGCTCGTCGTACACTTGGTCCATGCCTGGTTCGTGGACGCGCATCGAGCGCAGCCGTGTTTGGTAAGGACGCTGCACGTCGACGAGGCCCAACAGTTGATCGGCAGGCACGACGACATCGATGTTGCCATTGCGCTGCTCGAGTTGCAGGCTGCGCCCCCAACTGGAGATCGCCGTAGCGAACGCCGCTTTGTCAGCGCTCGCCAAGTCATCCTGCAGCGCGAAGCTCACGCGGACCGGCAGCGCCGCCCGCTGGCGCAGCTGGCTGGGCGTCTCATCGGCGAGAACGCGACCATCTTGTAGCAGACAAATCCGGTCGAGTCGCGGCTCCATCAGCGCCAAGTCATGGGTCGCAACCAACGCCATGCGGCCGCAGCGCTTCCACTCATCGAGCACGTCGCGCAGCACCGCCAGGCCCTGTTGGTCGAGACCGCCGGTCGGTTCATCGAGGATCAGCAGTGTCGGCTCAGCAAGAATTGCCACGCCCAAACCGAGCCGTTGACGCATGCCGCGCGAATAGCCGCGCACGGCGCGACGCGCAGCGTCGGCGAGACCGATGCGTTCGAGTACGGCATCGGTACGTCGCCGCTCGACGGCGCGCGCCCGAGCGATAAAGCGCAGCACCTGTAGACCGCTCAGGCTATCGGCAAAGGCGACCATCTCCGGCAGATAGCCGAGTTGAGCCTTGAGTGCGTTGTCGACCTGGCGCGGCACGCCATCGATGCGCAACATCGCTGCGTCGGGGCGCACCAGGCCGAGCAACACACGGATCAGCGTCGACTTGCCGCAACCGTTTGGCCCCGCAATGCCAACGCACTCACCCGCTGACAAGGCGATGCTGACGTCGTCGAGCACCGTCAGTCGACCAAATCGCACGGCGGCGCCAACAAGCTCAAGACGCTGGATCGCGCTCACCTTCCACCTCGCGGCGCGGTGCTCAGCTGTGGCGCAAAATCGATCACGGTGGGAACCCGCAACAGCGGCATGCGCGTTTCTAGCAACGACAGCAGCTCGAGTCCGGGGCTGTTGAGCAACAGTCCAGCAGCAGGAAAACGCGCGATCAGTCGAGCGGCAAAACTATCGACACGATAAGGGCGCTCGCCGACCCCGTCGTGGTCCTGGTCCCACCCCAAGTAGTCGCTGTAGTAGTTTCCCGCTCGCCCGCGCCCCCAAATCAAGTCGCTGGAGCCGACGTAGAACACCTGCTGTTTGTTGCCGATGAAGCGGTTGTTCTCAACCTGGTTGCGTTGACTTCCCGCCCAGATCTTCGCGCCAATGCCGTTTTTGCGGATCAGGTTACCGCTGACGAAATTATCAATGCTCGAGTAAAAGAAGATGCCGGTGCCGTTGCCTTCTAGGGTGTTGCCGACAATCGTACAGTTTTCCGCGTCGCGAAAGAGCAGGCCGCAGCCCTCGTTGTCGGTGGCGCGGTTTCCGCTGACAACGATCTGACGGCTCTCCATCAGCGCGTATCCCTGGGCGTTGTTATGGCAGCTGTTGCCGATCAAGCGATTGCGGTAGGAGAACATGTAGTGCACACAGTAGCGGCTGTCTTGCACCTTGTTCTGCAAAAAAAGGCTGTCCTCGGTCGCCGAAACGTAGATACCGTCGCGTCCACCACTGACGCGGTTGTGGGCGATGACCAGCTGCGAGGCGTCGAAGAGGTGGATGCCGTTGCCACGGTTTGAGCGATGGCCAGCAACCGAGCCGATCACCTCGTTGTGCTCTACTCGCGCGCCACGAGACCGATCGACGTAGATCCCGAAGGCGCAGGCGCTGACCCGGCAGCGCTGCACGCGGGCCGCGTTCGCCGACGGCTCGAGATAGATGCAGGCGTCGTTGGCAGCAAGCTCCTTACCACCATTGCGAATCGCCAAGGCGGAGACGACCGCTCGCGCGGCGCGGATCCGCAGCGGGGTGCCGGTGCCGTCGCCGTCAATCACCGCACCGCGTTCGCCGCGCAAGGTGATGCGACGCTCGACCACGAGATGCTCGCGCCAGACGCCTTGGGGAACGACGACCGTGTCGCCCGGTGCGGCGAGCGCAAGGGTCGCGGCGATGGTCGGCGCGTCGCGGCCGGCGCGCAGCTCACGCGGGTGTAGTCGGCTCTCCGCTGAGACCGGCAGCGAGACCAACACGCCGAGGCAAACCAGAAACGATCGCCAACGTCGGCTGCTGACGCTCATACGCGCCTGGCTTCTTGCTGCAATCGGCGCTCACGCTGCTGCTGATCGCTGCTTAGCGCCTGACCTGCGGCGCGTCGGGTCGCCAACTGCTTCAATCCAATCAGTGGCGGACAAACGCCGTCATCGCGGTAGTTGGCCTCACACTCCATGCAGGAAAGGCACTCGCGCGGGTCGATTGTGCCGTCGGGACGGATGGCGAGGGGCTCGCAGCCACGGGTACAGATCTGGCAGTGCTGGCAAAAGACGCGGCGGCGTGGTCCAGAGCGCCGCAGCGATCCGGGGACAGCGAGCGCCGCGCCGAGCGGGCAAAGATAGCGGCAAAACGGTCGATACCAAATCAGCGCTAGCAGCGCCAAAGCGACCCACCACCCCAAAAAGAGTAGCGGGCGCGTCCAGGGCATCACATAGAACGTCGACTTGAACGGCTCGATCTCGGCGAGCTTTTCGCCGAGCTCCGGCGACCACAGAAAGACGGCGATCAGCGCCGCGAGGATCACGTAACGCAGCTGACGCAGCCAGCGATGCAGGCGCTCCGGAAGCTCAAAGGACGGCAATCGCAGCCGTCGACCGAGCTTAAACAACAGCTCGTTAAATGCGCCGTAGGGACAGGCCCAGCCACAGAACACGCCTCGGCCCCAGACGAGCGTGACGATGGCGATGAAGATCCAAAACAGAAAGATCTGCGGCTCGCTCAAAAAGAGGTCCCAGCTCCAACCGCCCTTGGTCGTGCCCACTAAGGTCAGCACCTGTGTGACCGACGGCTGGGCGTGGAGCACGACGCCCAGCACGACGAATGCAAGCACCATCGACGTGGTGTGTAGCAGGCGTAGGCGTTTGAGTTTCGCCGTGAGCCAGCGGCGGCGCACAAACAACAGCGCGATGTTGAGCAGGATCGCGCCGAGGACGAGAACCTTGTAACGCGCGTTGTACCAGGCGGCGGTGACGACGGTCTGCCGCCCACCCTCGACGCGGTAGATCGAGCTAGGCAGACGCAAGGTTTGGCGAAAGGCGCGAAACTCGCGCGAGAAGCCGCCGTGGCCATCATAGCGACTACCGAGAAAGACCAAGTCGAAGGGTCGGCCCGCATCGAGCTTTTCGCCGCGAACGACAAAGACCGCGCCTTCTTTGAAGCGCGGCGCACCTTGGGCGGCCACCGTGGTGAGGTTGTGATAGTCGCCGTCGGTGAACATCAGCGAGCGCAGGCCTTGCTCGACCCGAACTCGGTCGAAGATGCCGCCGCGGACAAACCCCGATCCCTTAAAGGAACTCGAGCCATTGCCGAGGACAACCAGCAGATGCTCTCCGGCTTTGAGCTGCTTTTTGAGCCAGGCGAACTCGTGATCGCCCAACAGCGAACGTCCAACCTGCGGTGCGTCGGCGATGGTGAAATAGAGATCGACGAAGGCGCCGGCCGAGCCCGACACCCCCATCTGCTGGTCGCTGACCTGCAGATGACCGAACACCTGTTCGTCGAGCAGGCGAGCCCAGTCCCACAGCTCGTTGCTGATCACGGTCTCGCCTTTGAGGCGCGCCGAAGGCTTGACCACACCGACCGCCTCACCAACCTGGCGAGCGGTGTCGAGGATCGTGCGGTTTTCCGCCAACACGGTAACCGTCGCCCCAGAGATCACATCGACGGTGACGGCGTTCGGATCGGGCGAGGCCCCGACGGCGATCGAGGTGGTCAATGACTTCCCCCGGTAGAACGCGACAAAATCGGTCAGCTTTTGTTCGGGGATGCCAACCAACAAGATCGGTTCGCTATGTTGCACGATCAGCGCACCGGCGATCTTGGCCTCGGGGGTGATCGCCACCAGCGTCACCAGCGGCTTGCCGGAGTAACCCTTGATCTCGACAACGTCGCTGGAGAGCGCGACCCAGCCGACGGTCTTTCCGGTTGCATCTTTGCCGACGACGTAAGGCTGTTCGGCAACGCGCTCGAAACGCGTCGCGCGCGGCAGGACACGTGCACAAGGCAAGGCTTGGCAGTCGAGGCGCTGAGCGGCGGCATCGCCCGCCTGCGCGAGTTGCCCAGTCGCACAGATCGCGACAAAGCCCACACAGGCGGTAATACGCGCTCTTCTCTTTGCGCCTCGACTCAAGCCAAAGACTCCGTCAGGCCGTGACGATCATCCGTCCACGCATCTCCAGGTGCAGCGCGTGACAGAACCAAGGGCAGTAGTACCAGTAGACCCCCGGAGCACCGGCGGTGAAGGTCGCACTCTGCGTGTCTTGAGCGTTGACGAGGAAGTTGACGTCGTGGTGCGACATACAGAAGCCGTGGGAAAGATCCTCGACCTTGTCGATGTTGCTGATGATCACTTGCACGCGATCGCCGGTTTTGACCGTGAACTCTGACATCGCGAACTTGGGCGCGAGGCTGGTGATGTAGACACGCACCAAGCCCTGCTTGCGCACGACCTTGCTGTCCCGTTGCAGATCGACGCCATCCTCCTTGGCCCAGGCCTCGTACATCTTGAAGCGCTCGTCGGTGCGTGATTGCACTTTCTTCGGATGGATCAGGTCCTTGCGCACGATCACGGCGTCGTGGGGCTCGGGCCAGGTCGGCCCATCATGCACCAACACCATTTTTTCGCCGCTGATGTCGATCAGCTGATCGTTTTCCGGATGCAGCGGGCCGACGTTAAGGAAGCGGTCCTTGGAGAACTTGCAGAGCGCGATCAACCATTTGCCGTCGGCATCCTTGGTTTCACTCATGCTGGCGTTGATGTGGCCGATCTGATAGTGGACGTCGAGCTTTTGTAGTACCGCCTGGCTTTGCTTGACCGCTTCACCTTTGTACTCGGCGATCGCCTTAGCGATGTTCCACTTGGTGACGACGGAGTCGATGAAGATCGAGGTATAGGCATTGCCGCGGCCGTCGAAAGCGGTGTGTAGTGGGCCTAGACCGACCTCAGGCTCAGCAACGATGGCTTGTGCCGGCTTGATCTTCTTGGCGAAGACGTCGGCCAGTTTGTCGATCTCGACGACCGTTACCGTCGGTGACAGTTTGCCCGAGCAGACCGCATACTTGCCGGTCGGGTCGACATTGACGCCGTGGGGGCTCTTGGCGACCGGCACGCGAACGACGTACTCGCTATCGGCACCGCGCGCATCGATCACGGGTACCTTGGACTTGCCGAAGGTCTTCCCCTTGCCGGCAGCGACGGCCTTTTCGATCGCTGCGATGTTGAAGACGTAGAGGCAGTCGCGGTCGTTCTTCATCATCTCTTCGAGCGTCACGCCGCCTTCGAGGTTGTAGCAGGTGGCAAACGAGTAGAGCCCCTTGTAGTCGGTTGCGCAGAGGTCCAAGTTGCCCTCGATCAGGACTTGCCACTTGACCTCCATCGTCTCGCCGTCGACGGCGGTGTGCATCGCGCCGTAGCCGCGTGGATCAGCGGCCGTTTCGGCGTTGTTGTCGGGCGGCGTGCGGAACTCGGCGTTGCAGAAGACGTAGCCCGTCTTGTGTCGTTGAGGAAAGATGCCGTGCGTGCCTTGGGAGTTCGGGATCTCGGCGATCTTGTCGACCTCCATCGTCTCGCAGTTGACACGCGCCAGGCGCGCTTGAGCCTTGTCGTTGACGTAGACGTAGCGGCCGTCGTAGGTCCCGCCGTTATAGGACAAGTGCACGTGGTGGGTGTCGCCCGACATCTTGCCTTTGAGCAGCTGTTGGGAGAAGTCCGTCGCGCCCCAGCCGGTGCAGGCATCGCGGTTGAACACCGGAATGCGCTTGATCTCGCGCATCGAGGGGATACCCATGATGCGGATCTCGCCCGATTGACCACCGCTCCAAAAGCCGTAGTAGTCGTCGAGCTGTCCTGGCTTGACGACGGCTTTGGCGTGGACGTCAGCGGTGGCGTGTTCACCGCCCGCGGCGGTGCCCTTGCCGTCTTCTTTGCAGGCGCCGAGCAACGAGGCGCCGGCGATACCCAGCGCACCGGTGGCGAGAAAGTCGCGACGGCTCGCGCCTGGCAGTGCGTCCGACCGGGTTTCGGGCGTGCGCTGATCGTTGCTGTCTTGAGGGGATCGAGGGTCCTTGTTCATCGGACGTTCCTTTGCTCGCCGGCTTCAACGCCAATCCGGCAGCGCCGCGCAGCCGCGGCGGTTGAGATGCTGCGACGTTTCACTCGGCCAAATAGACCCTATTTGGCGAAGTCGCGAATGATTCTGACGAGTCCCCCAAGCACGGCGTCGTTGCCCTTGAGGTCGGGATTGCCGGGCATCAGCGCACTCTTGCCGACCGCGAGACCACCGGCGATCACGGTCTGTTTGATCTGCGCGTCGCTAACGCTCTTTTGCCAGGCAGCATCCGAGAAGGCGCGTGGCTTCGGGTTGAGCGCCGCCGCGCCGGGTCCATCGCCCTTACCGACCGTGCCGTGGCAAGCCACACAGCGCCCGGCGAAGATCGCCTTGGCCCCGGCGAGATCGATCTCCGTGGCACCGCCCGCATCCGGATTTTTCCTACAGCCGGGGAAAAAGAGCAGCAGACCGATCAGCGTCCCGTAGACCCAAAGTGCTGATTTCATTCGATAGCCTCACCTTTGATTCAGGCCCATCAATGGACTGTGTTGTCCATTGAAACAATGGTCATAGTTGTCCATTATCCTTGCGTGCGCAAGCCCAAAAAAGAGCCCAACGCGTTGCTCTCGCAGACCGCCCGCTACGCGCTACGCATTGTCGCCGAGCTGGCCCGGCGCGAGGCAAGCAGCCCAGTGCGCGCCGCCGATCTGTTGCAGACCACCGCGATACCGGAGCACTACCTCTCCAAAGTGCTACGCCGACTGGTCGAGCACGGCGTGCTGTCCTCGCAACGTGGCCACCACGGCGGCTTCGTCTTGGCGCGGCGTCCCGACCAAGTGTCCGTCGCCGAGGTGCTGCGCGCGGTCGAAGCACTGCCCGGCAGCGCTTGTGTCTTTGGCTGGGGACCCTGCGACGAAAGCGCGCCCTGCCCGCTTCATGGCACGTGGCAAGACCTCAACGATGCCTTCGTCAAGTGGGCAAACAACGCCCACTTCGGCTCCGACCAGCTCAGCGGCTAGCGGCCCCCAAAACAGCGCCGGATCGTATTGCCTTGCTCGCTGTGCCTCGCTGCAATCGAGCGGCCTCTTGCCATTCATTTCATAATGGATAAAATTATCCATTGATTATTGCCCGCGTGTTCGACGCGGCTGTGGCCGGGGAAATGCCCGCACTGAGCAGCGCGGCTGTGGTGCGGCCTAGGAGGACGGCAGATGAGGAAGGTTTCGTTTACGGTCAAGCTCGCCTGGTTGCTTTGCGCCGCCGCTCTCTTGCTCGCCAGCGCTTGTTCGTCCAGTGGAGGCGACAGCAGCGCAGCTAATGGCCCGCCACTCGGCAAGCGCGTGACCGCTCTGGTTAGTGGCATGCCGGTGGGCGCATCGATCGCCAAGGTCTGGCTGGTGATCGTCGGAAACGATGGCCCAGAGTCGTGGGCCGAGGCCGAGCCTGATCTATTGGTCAAGCTTGCCGTTGCGCCCAAGAGCGAGAGCTATGCGGCGGTGGTTTACGCGACGAGCGACGCCAGCTGGACCCCCTCATCCCCTTTTGGCCCGGGCTACTACGCCGCGCGTACCGGGCTAAGCGGCGAGCGCCAGCAGCTGGTGACGCCGCTCTTGGTACAATCGGCGGGCTACGCCGGGGCAGAGATCGGCCTGCTCACCGAGGCGACGAAACCGCCAGCGCTCTACACGATCAGCGGCACAGTGATCGACCAGCGATGGGGCTCATCGGTCGGCTACGCTCGGCTCTTGTCTAGCAACGGCGTCGGCGCGGTGGCCGACCACAACGGCGCATTCTCCCTCGAGCTGCCCGCCGGGTCTCACGAGCTGCAGGTCTTCGCCGACTACTACCAGCTGTCCAAAGTGCCGATCGTCATCGAAGACACCGGCCTCAGCGAGCTGCAGGTCAAGTTGGCCGAACAAGTCGAAGAGCCGCCGCTCGTCGACTGGACGATTCAAGTCACAGACTACGAGAGCGGCACGCCCGTCGCCAACGCCCGCGTAGAAATCGACGGGCAGAACACGCAGACCACCAGCGCGAGTGGCGAGGTAACCCTACAGGTCAAGCGAGGCGTGCCCTTTTCCTTTATCCGGGTGAGCGCCAAAGACTACGGCATCTTTTGGACGTACACACTTGGCTTCAACGCGCCCAAGGTTACTACCCGCGCGCGACTGCACCCGCTGTTCAAGGCGCTCTACTGCCGTTGGACCTTCGA
Organism: Deltaproteobacteria bacterium; assembly: GCA_020633415.1. GTDB lineage: Bacteria > Myxococcota_A > Polyangia > JACKDQ01. Next base: position 187,220 of record JACKDQ010000007.1, on the reverse strand, counting down.
TAGCGCAGTGGGCGACAACTACGATCTCCAGCAAACAACCTTTACGTTCAAAGACGATGGCACGCTGATCGTTGCGCCAAGTAGCGGGGACCCGGTAAATTGGCTGGCCATCGGCACACCTGACGATTTCCAGCTCGTGATGCTGCCGCGCAACAAGGGGAGCTTTGACGGCAACCAGCCACGGTGGTTTGCCATGATCGGTGGCCCGCCGCCGTCCTACTCACTCGAAGGGGAGCGCTGGACGGTCTGGCCCGAAATCCTCGCCCCCGACGGAGCGCCGCGCTACCGCATCAACTTCAATTGTGGCGATCGTGGCGAAGGCGCTTGCCAGCAACTGTGCAGCGCGTTTGAGGCCTGTGGCTCGGCACCGGGCGACTGCAAGTCACTGTGTGAGGCCGGTGGGATGATCAAGACTACTGCCGAGTGCATGACGCCCTACCTCAACTGGCGCCGCTGCCTGGCGGACTACAAGGCCAGCAACGGCAGCTGCGTCGGCGGCTGCCGTACAGAGGAACTCGCCTGGGACGAAGTCTCCGAGCAGTGTCGGCCAAACTGACCTTACGCAAGGTAGCTCAGGGCAGGCGCGATCACGACTGGCGGTGTCACGTCGAGCGCGCGAGCGGTCGTCGCCTGGTCCAGCCCAGCAGATCGTGCGACGAAAACCGCCCAAGAATTTAAAATTATTCCAACATTCCAACAGGATCGAAGCAAGTATTCCATTATTCGAATTTTGGAATATAATAAGTCGATGGTTACCGCGCTACCCCGCACCGAGCTCTACCGGATGCTTGCCGATCCGGTGCGCCTCAAGGCTTTGGCGCTACTGGCCGATGAGGAGCTGGCCGTCGGCGAGCTGGCGGATCTGTTGCGGACCAGCCAACCGCAGGTCTCAAAGAAGGTCGCGCCGCTGCGCAAAGCGGCGCTGGTCAGCGTGCGCAAAGACGGCACGCGTGCCTATCTGCGCACGGTGAGCTCGGACGATCCGGTGGTCAAAGATGCGCTGGTCGAGGGGACGCGCCTGGCCGTCGCCGACGGTAGCCGTCAGCGATTGCCCGAGTTGGTCGCCGCACGCGAAGACGCCGGTCGCCACTTTTTCGACGGCCAAGCAGCGAACACCGACCCAGTCGCAGAAATCCCACCGAGCGCACTGCGCGCTTATATTTACGCGCTGTCACGGCTGCTGCCGCGAACCCAGTTTGCGATCGATGTCGGCACCGGCGAGGGGCTGTTTCTCGAATTGATGGCACCGGTCTTCGAGCGCGTCTTGGCGATCGACCGCTCGCCTGCCCGCTTGGCCCAAGCCGCAGCGCGTCTGAAGGCCACACGCCTGCACAACGTTCGGCTCCGCGAAGCAGAGCTAAGCGATGTCGGGTTGTTGCGTGATGTCGATGATCAAGGCGGCGCAGATCTGGTGGCGCTGGCTCGCACGCTGCACCACAGTTCGCGGCCGGGTGAAACCCTCCGCCAAGCGGCTCGCCTTTTGCGCGCCGATGGCACATTATTGCTGCTCGATTATCTACCGCATGACGATGAAGCGATGCGCCTTCAAGGCGACGTTTGGCTCGGCTTTTCGATCGAAGAGCTGAAGGAGATGTTTGCTCAAGCTGGTTTTTCCGCTCCCCGGGTGACGTCGATCCCGCGAGCGTTTGTCAGCGCAGAACACGACGGGCACCTCGACTGGCTGGTCGCCATCGCCCGTCTCAACAAAAGGGCCGTTTAGGAGAGTTCGATGAGTGCAATCAACAAAGTCAGTGGGCAGGATGGTGCAGCCGGGAAATTCAAGGTCAAAGACCTTGGGCTCGCCGATTGGGGCCGCAAAGAGATCGCCATGGCGGAAAAGGAAATGCCAGGGTTGATGGCGTTGCGCGCTGAGTACAAGGGCAAAAATCCGCTCAAAGGGGCCCGCGTCGCCGGCTGCCTGCATATGACGGTACAAACCGCGGTGTTGATCGAGACCTTGCGCGACCTCGGTGCCGAAGTCACCTGGACCAGCTGCAACATCTATTCGACGCAGGATCACGCCGCAGCGGCGATCGCCAAGACCGGCGTGCCGGTGTTCGCTTGGAAGGGCGAGACCCTCGAAGATTACTGGAGCTGCATCCTGACCCAAGTCACCGCCTTCGACGGTGGCAACATGCCGAACCTGATCCTCGACGACGGTGGCGATCTGACCTTGTTGGTCCACAAGGGTGTCGAGTTCGAAAAAGCCGGCAAGGTCCCCTCCCCTGACAGCACCGACGTCGAGGAGATGAAGTGGATCTATCGCACGCTGGCGCGCAGTCTCGAAGAAGACCCGCAACGCTTCACCAAAATGGCAAAGCAGATCGTCGGCGTCTCTGAAGAGACAACCACCGGCGTTCACCGCCTTTACGAGATGGCACAAAACGGTCAGCTGCTGTTTCCGGCGATCAACGTCAACGACTCGGTCACCAAGTCGAAGTTCGACAACCTCTACGGCTGCCGCGAGTCGCTGATGGACGGGATCAAGCGCGCTACCGATGTGATGGTCGCCGGCAAGGTCGTGGTCGTTGCTGGCTATGGCGACGTCGGCAAGGGTTGCGCGCAGTCGGCTAAGGGCCTAGGCGCGCGGGTAATGATTACCGAGATCGATCCGATCTGCGCGCTGCAAGCGGCGATGGAGGGCTTCGAAGTCACGACAATGGAAGAGGCCGCCAAAGTCGGCGACATCTTCGTCACCGCGACCGGCTGCTGCGACGTGATCACCGGTGACCACATGCAGTCGATGAAGGACGAAGCGATCGTCTGCAACATCGGTCACTTCGATTCGGAGATCCAGATGGCTTGGCTCGAACAACATCCGGAGATCCGCGAAGAGGCGATCAAGCCGCAAGTCGACCACTTCATCTTCCCCGACGGCAAGCGCTTGATCATCTTGGCGCGCGGGCGACTGGTGAACTTGGGCTGCGCCACGGGTCACCCGAGTTTCGTGATGTCGAACTCGTTCACCAATCAGACGATGGCGCAAATCGCGCTCTGGAACGATGCCCAAAACAAGACTCGCGAGTACACCACCGACAAGGTCTACGTCTTGCCCAAGCACCTCGACGAGAAGGTCGCGGCGTTGCACCTGGCAAAGGTTGGTGCAAAGCTCACCCAGCTGACCGCCAAGCAAGCCCAATACCTCGGCGTATCGCAAAAGGGGCCGTTCAAACCGGACCACTACCGCTACTAAGCTTGCGCTCGGGTTCGCCTTGGCGAACATTCACCCCAGAACGTTTGGGGCTAAGCGCGTACCTCGGGTCGCCCGCTTGACGGTGGGCGACCCTTTTTCTTTGCCCCCCTTTGCTTGACCGCGAGGCCCTTGCTCGGTGGCGATTTTCTTTGTCCGGCGATCGGGCGCGTTGTACCGTCAGCAGATGGCGTGGCATCAGCGGGTAGAGGTGTGGCAGGGCGACATCACGACGTTGGCGGTCGATGGGATCGTCAACGCCGCCAACGAAACGCTGCTTGGCGGCGGCGGGGTCGACGGCGCGATTCACCGCGCGGCGGGGCCTGAGCTGCTCGAAGAATGCAGGCAGCTCGGTGGCTGCAAGACCGGCGAAGCCAAGCTCACCGAGGGCTATCAGCTCAAGGCCAAGTATGTGCTACATACCGTGGGCCCGGTCTGGCGTGGTGGCAACGCGGGAGAGCCCGAACTGCTGGCGCACTGCTATGAGAACTGCCTGATCCTCGCCCGCGACCAAGACATCCAATCGATCGCTTTCCCCGGCATCAGCACCGGCGTCTATGGCTACCCGCTCGAAGCGGCCTGCCAGATCGCGGTCAGCTCGGTCCGCAACTTCTTGCGAGCCAACGACGTCCCGGAGCGGGTGATCTTTTGCACCTTCAACGACGAGGCGACGGCAACGCTCCGCAGGCTACTCGCGCAGCGCACCGACTGATCTACTGATCAGAAGCGATATAGCGCAGCAAACTCTTCCGTGCCGTCGTAGCTCAGTGACCAAAAACGCGCGCAGTCGTAACCGACGAAAAGATTCGCGTCGCGACCGATCGCGATGTCGAACTCGGTGTAGTCCCACTGGCTCTGCGGCGCCGGGTCATAGATGCGAATGCGCGGATAGGTCGCCGTCGCCGGGTTTTGACCGAATGCAAAGGTCATCCCCAGCGGGGTCGTGCAGTTGGGGCAGCGAAGCACTTCCGAGCGATGCTGCACGGTGACTTTGTTGAGCGATGCCGAGCGCCAGAGCGTTAACTCGGTCGGAAAGGCAAAGGTCTTGCGACGCGTGGTCACCCCTCCGGAATAGGTGACGAGGACCTGTTGGTGAGCCACTGGCGGCTGCCACCGACCACACGTGCTCGGGTCGCTGCAACTGCGCCTGCGCACCATCAGGGTCGCTTGGCCCAAGCTAGTGCGCACGGCTCCGGCCAGGAGCAGCGCCGCGCGCTTTTCGAGCATCGGTGTGCCACTACAGCTGGCCGCACTGAATGGATCTGTACTGGTGATGCCCTGATCGATCGGCAGCAGCGCATCCGGCGGAGCGGTCGCGCCGTCGCGGTTAGCGGCGAGGTCGGGCAGCTGTCTAGCATCGCTGGCTTGCCCATCGGCCTTCGGCGAACCGCCGTCGCCCACTGTCTGGTCGGTGCGGCCCAAGCCGTCGAGCACGGTAAGCAACGAAAGATCGTTGAGGCTAACGCCGGCGTCGTCTCTACCGCCCTGCGGGTGGGTCGTGCCACCGCTACAGGCGCAAAAACACGCGCCGAGGCAAAATACGGCAAACGGTGCGACTGAAAGATTTCTCGAAAACCACTTAAGGCTCATCGGCTGCACTTCTATCACAATCCGCTATTGGATACGCAGCGCAGGGGCCACGCTTCCCAGCCCGCTATAACATGCGGTGATCATAGATGGATATGACGAGACCCGACCGAGGGGCGGCCGGGCGCACAGACGTGGCCAAAGAGATCGCGTCTAGCGATTTGAAGCTAGCGACGCTGGAACACCGAGAGCGCGCCAACGTAGCCGTAGCCGACGAAGAACAGCAGCAAGAATGGGATCGAGACGTAGTGCTGACCGCGGATGGCGATCACGATCGCCAGGGTGAAGTAGCCAGCCATCGCCAACTCGATGTAGGGGATAATCGTCTTGATGCCGCGATAGCGTTTCTTCGCCCAGCTCTCACGACGATTAGCAACACCGTGCTTCGGCGTGCGGACGAACTCGGTCTCTTTACCCAGCAAGGCTTCGAACACCGCGCGCGTCTGGTTGATGCACAGCCCGATACCGATCGCCAGCATCAGCGGCAGCCGATAGAGCAGATTGGCCCAGCCGGTCGGCACACCGATCTCACGCTGAGAGACGATGTAAAAAGAGAGCACGCTCATCGTCGTGCCGAAAAACAGCGGCAAGTCGACGAGGACCACCTCGCGCCAACCGTGAGCGGTGCGAACCGCGAGGTTGGGTACGAGCAACAGCGAGAGCAACAGCAGCAGCGGATAGGCGAAGTTGTTGGTCAGATGGAAAAAGGCCTCCCATTTGACGCTGCGCGGGATGTCAGCTTTGAGAATGCGCGGCAACAACTTGCGGGCAACCTGAATCGAGCCCTTGGCCCAACGGAATTGCTGTGACTTGAATGAATTCATCTCCACCGGCAGCTCGGCGGGCGAGATGATGTCAGGCAGGTAAACGAACTCCCAACCTTTGAGTTGGGCGCGATAGGAAAGATCCATGTCCTCGGTCAGCGTGTCGTGCTCCCAACCCCCAGCGTCTTCGATCGTCGACTTGCGCCACATGCCGGCGGTGCCGTTGAAGTTGAAGAACCGCCCCGAGCGATGGCGCGCGGTGTGCTCGATCACGAAGTGACCGTCGAGCATCAACGCTTCGACTTCGGTTAGCGAGGAGTAGTCGCGGTTGACGTGACCCCAGCGCGCTTGAACCATGCCGATCTTGTCATCGGAGAAGAAGTGGATCATGTCGCGCAGCGTCTGCGCCTGCGGCACAAAGTCCGCATCGAAGACCATCACGAACTCACCGCGGGCCGTCTTCAGACCGTTTTCCAGCGCGCCCGCCTTGTAGCCCGTGCGGTCGGTACGGTGAATGTAATGCGCATCAACGCCGCGCTTGCGCAGCTCGTTGACCTTGGCGCGGCAAATTCCCTGGGTCTCGTCGGTCGAATCGTCGAGCACCTGGACCTCGAGCTTGTCGACCGGGTAATCCAAGGTGGCCACTGCCTCGAGCAGTCGCTCGGCAACGTACATTTCGTTAAAGAGTGGGCACTGCACAGTGACCACTGGCAATTCGTGCTCGGCGAACCGACGCTTTGCCACCGGGACCTGTTTCTTGTGGCGGTAGAACAGCAGGACCAGCAGGGTGCGATGGAACCCGTAAAAGGCGAGCAGCAGCAAGATGAGCAAGTAGGTGCTAATCAGCGTGATCTGTAACCAAGACATTTGGAGCTTCCTTACGAAATCGAGCAAAACGGTCGGCGTGCGACGCAGACACTTCGAATGTGCGCGAGCGCACGCTAGTGTGTGAGAAGGTAGCCAGAGCCGCTTTGCGAATTGTCACCAAAATGTAATTCGTCGTAATTCGTCGTATGTAGGCACGGCGGCTACACGTAAATTTTCGTTTAATAACAAGTGGTTGCCGTGCACACCCGCGCGGGCGCCCACGCGGCGGGGTGCGCGGGCGCCCGCCGACGTGCAACACATCGAAAGCAGAAGGGAATTGGCGCGGTTAGTGCGCGGCGGGCCGATAGGCTTTGAGAGCGGTGATCGCCAGGCGCAAGCGGCGACGACAGCGCTCGCGACCGATGACCAGCATCGTGTCAAATAGCGGCGGCGAGGCTTTACGACCGGTGCTGATCAGGCGCAGCGCCATGAAGACTTCCTTGGTCTTCCAGCCGCGCTCTTCGCAAAATACGCGGCAGCTCGCTTCAAGCCCCTCGACGGTCCACAGGTTGACCGCATCCAGCGCGTCGGCCAGCTGCTCAAGCATCTCGGCGGTCTCTTTGGGCTCGCGCTTTTTCGCCACCAACTGGGGCAAAAGCGGGGTGTAGTCGAGGTCGCCAGCGAAGACGTAATCGACCAAGGGAATGAACTCGTCGAACTTGCGAATGCGCTCGCGGATCAACGGCGCGAGTGCCACCAACTTCTCGCGGTTCAGCCCCCAAGCGATCAAGCCATCGGCGAGCTGTTCGTCAGAGAGATCTTTGAGGTACAGGCTGTTGAGCCAGGCGAGCTTTTCCAGGTCGAACACCGGCCCCGAGAGGCTAACGCTGCCCTCGACCAGATCGAAGCGCTCGATCATCTCTTCGAGGGTGAACCGCTCACGATCATCGCCAAAGGACCAGCCCATCAGCGCCAGGAAGTTGCACATCGCCTCGGGCAGAATGCCGGCTTCGCGGTAGTAGTCGAGGCTAACCGGGTTGCGGCGCTTGGAGATCTTGCTCTTGTTCTTGTCGGCATTGCGCAGCAGCGGCAGGTGGATCATCTTCGGCGGCTCCCAGCCGAACGCCTGGTAAAGTCGCAAGTGCTTGGGCGCCGACGAGATCCACTCCTCGGCGCGGATCACGTGAGAGACTTTCATCAGATGATCGTCGACCACGTTGGCCAGGTGGTAGGTCGGCAACCCGTCACTCTTGAGCAATATTTGATCGTCGCTCTGCTCATTGGGTAGCGTCACCGCACCACGCAGCTGATCGCGCAGCACCGTCTCACCGGTCCTGGGCATCTTGAGCCGCACCACGTGCGACTCGCTTGCCGCGCGACGGGTGCTCTCCGCCGGATCGATCTCGCGGCAATGACCGTCGTAGCCGCGCTGGCTGCCACCGAGCTTGCGCAGCTCAGCCAAACGCTCCGCCGAACAAAAGCAACGATAGGCTTCGCCCTTTTCGATCAGCATTGAGGCATGCTCTTGATAGATCGCCGCGCGTTCTGACTGCCGATAAGGGCCGTAGGGCCCACCGACATCCGGTCCCTCGTCCCAGGTTAGCCCAAGCCAGCGCAGGCTGCGCAGGATCGCCTCCTCGGCGGTCTGCGTCGAGCGCTGTTGATCGGTGTCTTCGATTCGCAGGATGAACTTGCCACCATGGTGACGCGCGAAGGCATAGTTAAATAGTCCAACGTAGGCGGTTCCCACATGCGGGTCACCGGTGGGACTGGGTGCGATACGGACGCGAACTTCTTGATTCGACATGAGCAGGCCTTAACAAAGGCCGCGCGCCGGGTCAATCACGACAAGTGCCGAGACCGCAGCTGGCGATCGGCGTTTGACCGATCCCTGGGCCAAAGGTAAGCTTCAAAAATGTTGAGAACCACTCTTTTTGCGCTACTGCTGACGCTGTCAGCATGGGGAGCGCCAGCTCTGGCCGAAGCCAGCGTGCTCCAGCGCCTCGATCTCGATCAATTGACCCGCGCTGCTGAGACGATCGCCGTCGGGCGCGTCCTGCGGACAGAGAGCCGCTGGACAAAAGATGGCCGGCGGATCATCACCGACGCGACGTTCCGCGTCGACCAAGCGATCGCAGGCTGCCAGCTGGGCGACACGCTAACCGTGCGACGCTTGGGCGGCAAGGTCAACGGCCTGGCTCAGCGCGTGTTCGGCGCAGCGGTGCTGACCTCGGGCGACGAAGTGCTGCTCTTTTTGCGACACCACCAAGGCTGGTATTCAGCGGTTGGTATGAGCCAGGGGGCATTCTTTATCACGCGCGTCAAAGGCGGCCTACCGACCACGACCCGCGATCTTTCTGGATTGGCGCTGACCGAACCCGCCGGCGGCACCACTACTGCTGGAACAACGGCGGCACCGGCCAAGATTCAAACCAACAACCAAGCCAAAACCGAAACGCTGACGGCGTTGCTGGTGCGCATCAAGCGCATGAGATCGGCCTGCCTCGCTGAAGGTCGCTGCCGATGACCCGTCGACACACAGCGCAGATCGCGCTAGCGACGATCGCGTTTGGTTTGCTCTCGACGCTGTCTTTGCCGACCTTCGGCTACGTGCCGAGTAGAACCGAAGAGAGCAAGACCACGATGCGCTGGTTTGGCAGCAACTGCATCTATATCCGCCCCAACTCGGTCGGCTCGAGCCAGATCACCGACGGTAGCGAGGTGGTGGCGATCGGCTCGGCGATGACCGACTGGGAGGAAGCGACCAAGAGCTGCTCCTACATGCGTTTCCAGCGTCTGGACCCTTCCCCTGATTCGCTGTTCGGCACCGATAAGCGCGGTCCCAACGAGGTCGCGGTGGTGTTTGTCGAGGGTGAATGGGCGGTGCTCGACCAAAACAACGAATATACGCGCGACCCGATGGCCAACGCGCTGACGACAATCTCCTTTATCGACAACAAGGATAGCGACCAGGACGGCAGGATTATCGATGCCGACGTCGAGCTCAACGGCTCGAGCTCGCGAGGGACAAAATTCGGCACCGATGGTAGCGCCGGCAAAGTGGACGTCGAGAACCTCGTCGCCCACGAGTTGGGCCATGTGCTGGGCCTCGATCACACCTGCTTTTCCGGCCGCGGCTCCCAACTCGATGGCGATGGCAACCCCGTGCCCAGTTGCTTTTCCAAAGCCGCAAGCCTCAACCCAGCTCTCACCAAAGAGCAAAAAGACGCCACGATGTTTTTCACAGCGACCAGCGGGGAGACCAAGAAGCGCTCTCCCGAGCCAGATGACATCGATGGCATTTGCTCGACCTACCCGATCGCCAAAGACCCCGGGCAGTGTGTGCAGGTCGACCTCACCCCCGGCTGTGCGGATGGCTGCGCGGTCAGTGACGATGGCGCCCTTGGCTGGGTGCCGCTGGCCGCGGTGCTCTTCGTCGCCTTCCTGCTCGGCCGACGGCGGCGACTGCCAGCGTCATAGCGCCTAGAGCCAGAGCTCGACCACCAAGTAATAGCCGAGGGCAAGCACCAGTGTGCCAAGGGTCAAGAGCCCGAGCATGCTGCGCGAACGGTCTTGTTCGGCCCACCGTCGTATCGGGGGTAGCGAGCCGACAATGATGCCGACAAGCATGCCGATCAGCCCGAAGCCGATCATCGCGTAGTACCCCATGCTGACTTTGCCTTCGCTAACGCTCAGCACAAAGCGCGCCTCGAGCGGCAAGTAGTGGGGCAACGGAATGGCGAGCAGTTTGGCGCCCACGTAGAACAGACAAAAGCCGGTCAAGCCAAGCATGCTGGCGGCGATTGGGCCCGGGTCTGCTGGCGAGCGCTCGTCGCGCTGCCGAGCGCTGTGTTGCTCGCTCATATCGACCTCTGCATCACCAGCAACAGACCGACGATCGTCGACAGCCAGACGATCAGGGCGAGCGCGATACCGAAAACGTTGTACATCAGCGTCACGCCGTCACGGCGGCGCACGTCGATCACGCGACTGAGCGGGTAGTAGACCAAGAGAATCGCCAAACCGATCGCCAGCCAATGTTCTTTGACCTCAAACAAGCGCTTGGCCAGCGGGATCGCGGCGTCGAGATAGGCAGCCCGTACACGAACGCGAAAGGCCGGGTAGATCAGCAGGCCGAGCACAAACGAGGGGACATAGAGATAAAACGCGAGCTTTACGTAGAGCTTTTGCAGGCGTGTTTTCGTCGCCTGACCGAACAGCTGGCGAATTGCGATCAGGCCGTTGTGAGTCACCGCTCCGGTGAGTGCCAAACTGGCCAGGGCGTGTAACAGCAACAAAGGCTTAGCCAGCGACTCGAAGACGATCATCGCCGATGATCATACCACGAGTCGCTAGCGGACCGGTCTTTGCGAACTAGGGGTTGGCCGGCGCGGTTGGTTGTGCCGCAGGCGTGCTCTTGGGCGCCTGTTTCGGGGTGGAGGGCAAGCCGCTCTGTAGCTGCTTGGCCAAACGCTCGAGTAGCTGACCAAGGTCTTGCTGCGCTTTGCCATAGCCGGCCCAGTCGCCGCTCTTGACCAGCTGTTGCGCGCGACGGTAGGCGCTGAGCGCTTGCGCGGCGACGGTCCCTTGAGCCGCGGTCAACGCCGGCGAGGTCTTGTCTTCGCCTTCAGAGCGCTTCGCGACCGCTGCATGCCTGACACCGAACACCGCCTTGAGCGCTTCAGCCAGCGTGTTCTTCATCGCCAACTTGTTGCCAAAGGCGACAATGACCTGCTTGAGCTCGGGAAGTTGTGCTTGGGTCGCCTCGAGGTAGATCGGCTGAACGTAGAGGATGGCGTCCTCGATCGGGATCACCAGCAGATCGCCGCGAATAACCTTCGACCCCTGCTGGTTGCGCAAGGTAATCCACTGGGAGATATAGCTGTCCTGATCGATGCGCGCCTCGATCTGCAGCGGTCCATAAACCAGCTTCTCTTCGGGGTATTCGTAGAGCAGCAGCCTGCCATAGTCCTCGCCGTCGTTGCGCGCGCTGAGCCAACCACGGAGGTTGTCTTTGTTCATCATCGTGAACGGTACCATCAGCACGAACTCTTCATCCTTGGCCTCGGGCAGGCGCATGATCATGTAGTACGGCTGCATCCGCATCTGCTCGGTAACCTGGCGCGCGCTCACACCCGGTTGGCGAGGACCGGCCGATGAGGTGTCGCTGGAGTTCGCTGCCAAGCGCTTGGCGATCGCCCAGAGGTCCTGACCGCGATAGAAATCACCGGGGTCGGTCATGTGGAAGGATTGGTACATGTCCGCCTGGATCGTGAACAGATCCTTGGGATAGCGCACGTGAGCCTTGAGATCCCGCTGCATCTCTCCGCGTGCTTTGAACAGCTTGGGGAAGATCTTCTTGTAGGTCTGGATCATCGGATCCGTTTCGTCCCACAAGTAGAAGTCGACCGTACCATCGTACGCGTCGATCACGACCTTAACCGAGTTGCGAATGTAGTTGATGCGCTGCCGTCGACCGAGCGAGGTCGTGCGCGAATAGGGGTGGCGATAGCTGATCGTATAGGCGTCTTGGATCCAATACAGCCGCTTGTTGGCGATGACAACATACGGCTCCTGGTCGAGCATCAAGAACGGCGCGACGGTGTGCACGCGCTGCTGAATCGAACGATTGAACAGCACGCGCGTCTTGTCGGTTAGCGTAGAGGTAAAGAACAGCTTCAGGTCAGCAAAGCGGATCGAGAAAAACAGCCGCGAAAGGAAGCCGTCGATCGCGACGCCGCCCTTGCCGGCATAGGTCGTGTACACGTCTTTAGAGTCGAGACCTTGACGCTTGGTTTGCGGATAGTCGAATTCTTGGTTGGTTGTGCCGACGATCGCATAGTCATCGGTCTTGAGCCCGTAGTAGATTTGCGGGCGATCGAGCTTTAGCGAAGCGAAGCGAGCGGCGGCAACGATCTTGCGCACACCCGTCGAGGTAGTCAATTCAACGTCGTCACCAGCGACGATCTGTCGGCGCGACTCATCGAACTCTTCGACGCTACGCACTGGGCGGCCATTGACCGCCTTGATCGTTTCACCGACGACAATACCCGCCGCCGCTGCCGGACTGCCGGCGTCAATCTGCTCAGCGCGCACGGCGCTGTGACCTTGGACAACACTGATCCCGAGATACCCCGGTTGTACCGGCGGGAAGTCTTTGAGCCAGAGATCAGGCATACCCTCGCCGACGGTACGATTGACCGGGCTGAGCACAACGCCATAGCCATGGGTGTACTGCAAATGCCGATTGACCCAGGTCCGTGCCGCGTGCGGCAACTGATCGATCACCAGCTCGCGAGCGGAGAGCATCACCTGCCAATAGCCGGTTTCTAAGCGGTAGCGGTCGATACTGATATTGGGGAAGTCGTAGTAGGTCTTGAGTTCCTGTAGCTGGCGATAAGTGTCGCGCAGCGGGCGTGGATCCCATAGCTTGATGTTGTCGATCGTTGGGCGGTTGTTTTCGAGCGCCTGCGGCTCGAGGCGCTCGTTCGCTGCAACCTTGATCTCTTTGATCTTGTCCAAGCCATAGGCGGCTCGCGTGTGGTGGATCGCATACGCCAGGTATGGGCGCTCTTTGTCGAGCTCGTTGGGTTTGACCACAAACCCTTGGATCACGTAGGGGCCGGCAAAGATACCCAACCCGTAAAGGCCGACCAAGCTGACGACCGCTATTGCCGGGCGGAAGAAGGCCTTTTTCGGGTCGGAGGTCTTGACGCGCAGACCGTTGACGATCAGATAGAGGCCGCAGAGCAGCGACCCAAAGAACAACACGCGATAGGCCACTAGGTTGGCGTAGACATCGGCATAACCGGCGCCATCAACCGCTCCTCGACGAGAAAACAGCGTCTCATACATCTCGAGGCGGAAGCCCCAGCCGATGACGGCGATGACACAAGCCAAGGCGACGAGCAGATGTGCGCGGATGCCGTCGTTCATCTTCGGCCAGCGACCTTCGATCGAGATCGCGTTGCGGAAGAAATACACCGCCGCCGAGAAGAACAAGCAGAGGCCGGTCAGATAGATCAACCACTCTTGGACAAACTCGAGCGTGGGCAGTTTGAACAGGTAAAAGCCGATATCGCGCTTGAGAACCGGCTCGCTGTGACCAAACGACGTCGCGTTGAGGAACTTCAGTACGTCTTCCCAATGCTGAGACGCCAAGACACCCATCGCAGCCGCCGCGAGAATTCCAGCCGCCACAACTACCGGCGTCGAGACCTTTTTGACGAACTGCTGGAGGTCGATTTCACCCTCAGGGGTCTGGAAATGCCAGTCCTTGCGCGGCGAGCTGACCTTGCGGATCACATGGATGTGTATCGCGATCGCGATCAGCGCCACCAATCCGAAGACCAAGCCGATTCCGACGCGCGACGCCAACACGGTGACGTAAATGCTGCCAAAGCCAAGGTGGCCAAACCAACGGTACTCGGTGAGCACGTTGGCCATCCCGGCCAGGCCCGCGACGATCATTAATAGGGCGACGGCCGCGATGATCAGTCGCTTGCGGAGGATTTTCTTGCGCTCTTCTTTGCTTTTCTTTTCGCTCATCGGACCCACTAAAAGTTAGCGATTGGGCTAGCTGCACCGCACCCACGGCGCAGCGCGCCATATGAGCACAGCCATCGCCGACTGACAAGCCAGCAGCCCAGGCTTTGGCCCCGATGGCTTTAGAATCTCAGGGGTTTAAGGGACGAGTTTGTAGCCGAAACCGTATACCGTGAGGATATGCCGGGGACTTTTCGGATCATCGCCGAGCTTGCGTCGCAGCTTGACGATAAAATTGTCTACGGTGCGATTGGTCGGCGCGGCGGCCAGGCCCCAAATCTTTTCCAATATTTCGTCGCGCGAAACCGGCGCGCCGGCCCGCTCAAAGAGCAGCTTCAACAGCTCGACTTCGTAGAACGACAGCTGATGTTCGCGACGATTTGCGACTAACAGGTGCTTTTTTGTGTCGAGCTCGGCGTCGCCAATGCGGATCCGCGGCGCGACGCTCGAACTTTCAATCAGATCGATCCGGCGAAACGCCGCGTTGATTCGCGCAAGCAACTCGCCGACCGAAAACGGTTTCGTGACGTAGTCATCGGCGCCCGCATCGAGGCCGCGGATCTTGTCGGCCTCCTGATGACGTGCCGTGAGCATGATGATCAGCAGCTGGGGCAAGGCCGCGCGCAGTTTCTCGCAGACCTGATAGCCGTTCATGTCGGGTAGCATCAGATCGAGGATCACCATTTGCGGGGGATCGGCCGCGGCGATGGCAATGCCTTCGGCCCCAGTGCTCGCCGAACGCACATCGAAACCTTCGAAAGACATCGCGTCGCGCAAGCCGCGCACCATATCGGGTTCGTCTTCGATGACCAGCACTTTGCGTTTCATCGTCGTGCTCTCGTCTTGCTAGCCCGTCGGCAACCTGAGCTCAAAGGTCGAACCACCGTTCGGACCACTTTGCACGTGGATCTTGCCATTGTGGGCCTCGGCAATGCTCTTGACCAAACTCAGTCCGATGCCCGAACCGCGAACTGCTGGTGATGCATGTGGGCCGCGATAGAAGCGCTCAAAGATGCGCCGCTGTTGTGCTGGCCCAATCCCGGGGCCATCGTCGGATACCGTCACCACGATCGTCCCCTGCTCGCGCCGCGCCTGCAGTCTAATCTGCTGCCCCGACGTCGCACCATATTTTAGGGCATTGTCGAGCAAGTTGAGCACCAACAACGTCAACGCCGTTTCGTCGACACGCGCACAGCGCAACGTTTCGGGCGCATCGACCCGCAACTCGATACCGTTCTGCTGACAGCGATAGGACACCAGCTCGGCGGCACGCCGCAAAAGCGGCACCAAATCTCCGGGGCCAAAGCTGTAGGCCGCCTTGCCACCCTCGAGGCGAGCGAAGTCGAGGACGTTGTCGATCAGCGCGGTCAGTCGATCGCTTTCGCGGGTGATGATCTCTGCGTACTCCTTCGTGGTTTCGGGCTTTTCCGCGCGCCCCAAGGCTAAGAGCTCACCGAACATCCGGATCAGCGACAGCGGTGTCTTTAGCTCGTGCGTGACGTTGGCGATAAAGTCACTTTTCAGCGCGCTGGCCCGGCGCTCTTTGCGCACGGCGACAGCCATCACCAACATTCCCAGCAAGATCACGCTTACCGCTGCACCGACCAAAACCAGGTCGGCAACGCGTCGTTTCTTTGATTCCTTGCGCAGCTGAACGACTTCGCGCGGCGCGACCTGCAAACGCCACTTGTATAACGTCGTCGGAAAACGCTCGTCGAAAACCAGCGCATCGGTGATCGGCACCGGTCGACCGAACAGCACGCGACCATTTTCATCGATCACGGCAACGTTGCGACTGCCAGCGACTGCCCGAAACTCCTCGACAAAGACATCCTCCACCAGGTGACGCATGTTGATACTGAGGATCACGAAGTATTCCTCTCCGGCAGCGACGCGACGGATGTATGACAAAAGATACGTCTTGCCGTTGTGGGTCGTATGGAGATGGCGATGTTGGTCCGGCGGCAGGTTGGCTGGCTCGATTTCGGGAATCATTTTCGAAAACAAAACCTTAGAAAACCAACGTCGCTCGGTGCGTGAGACGTTGGAAACCAGATGGACCAACTTGAGATCCTTGTCGAGCACAACCACCGTATCCACGGCGGGGCTGACGCGAATGATGCGGCGCCAAAGCTCGATAAATTCCTTGCGATCATCAAGCTTTACCAATCTAAAGAAGATTCGATCGGTGTCGATGATCGACTGCTCGATGCGGTCTACCAGCCGGCCGCCAAGCTCGCGGTTTCCCCGACTGACCTCGCGCTCGGTACGCGCTGCGATCTGTGTCGCTGAGCGATAGCTCACATAGCCGAGCACCACCGCGGCAACCATGATCGCCGTACTGATTAGAAATAATGGAGAAAACCAAAGACGCACGCCTGCCCTCGCCTGCTTCCTTAACGAAGCTACAGGGTTGCCAGCGCCTGTCAAGGTGTGCTACGGGACAAGAGGAAACATTGTGGGTAGTTGGCGCGCAGGGCGGTAATCTTTGCCCGGCCGCTGGGAAAAGTTCCTAGTAGGCCTGGTTTTGCGCGCCAAGCACATCCGTGATTGGTGTTGGCGTTTCCCCTTCCGGCTTCGGCCGGGCAAAGTCCTAACGTGGCGAGGCCCATGGAATACCTATTTGACGGCGACATGCACCAGGTGGGCTCTGAAATTGAGGGCTATTGCCCCAATTGCAAAGCCGACACCCTACAGACGGTAATCACCCGCTATGAGGGTGAAATCCGTACGGTACAGTGCTCGATCTGCAACAGCAACCACCTCTACCGGCCGGCAAGAGGTGAACCCGATGACGACTTCGAGCCGGTCGGGCTGCCCCGGCGTCCGACCAAGCAGCTGAGCTGGGAAGAGGCGATGCGCGAAGCTGATCTGGGCGGCGCGCAGGAGTACGACAAGCGGCACGCCTACCGCGAAGGCGACCTGCTCGATCACCCGTCGTTCGGCGTGGGCTTCGTCGCCACGCTGGTCGGTCATACCAAAATGGAGGCCGTCTTCCGCGATGGCCACAAGGTCTTGGTACACAACCGCACCGACCTGCCCGGCAATCCGGTGAAAAAGAAACGTAGCCGCACGGCGGCAAGCATTCGAGCCCAAGCCCAGCTGATCGCGGCCTCCCGCGAACGCACCGAGCAGAAAAGCGGCCGCCGCAAGAAGAAGACCGCCGCCACCCCGCAGCCGACGGCTGAAGCAATGCCGGCAAGCGAAGCGATCGCTACCGCGACGCCGCCAAAGGCAAGCAAGAAGGCCGCGACGAGCAAGAAGGCCGCGACAAGCAAGAAGGCCGCGACGAGCAAGAAGGCCGCGACGAGCAAGAAGGCCGCGACGAGCAAGAAGGCCGCGACAAGCAAGAAGGCCAGCAAGAAGCCCGCGGCCAAGAAGGCCCCGAAAAAGAAGGCCGCTGCCAAGAAAAAGGCGACCAAGAAGCCCGCGGCCAAGAAGGCCCCGAAAAAGAAGGCCGCTGCCAAGAAAAAGGCGACCAAGAAGCCCGCGGCCAAGAAGGCCCCGAAAAAGAAGGCCGCTGCTAAGAAAAAGGCGACCAAGAAGCCCGCGGCCAAGAAGGCCCCGAAAAAGAAGGCCGCTGCTAAGAAAAAGCGCGTCGGCGACGGAACGCGCCGGGCTCCCGCCCGTGGCGGCGCGAAGCCGTCTGAGCGCAGACAGCGCGCGGCACTCAAAAAAGCCAAAGACAAGCGCCGACCAAGCTCGCCCACGCGTCGCACAGCGGGACGAGCGACGCAAAGCAGCGAACGGCGCTAGCCCAAACGCCAGTTCCGTTTTCGCCTCGACGCGCCAATGAGTCGATCATCACGCCCCGCGCACACCGAAAACCTACTAACCAGTCTCGTCTTCGTTGTTCCGCTGCTCGTTTTTTACGAGATCGCGGTACTCAACAGTCGCACCATCAATGGTGCGGACCTCGTCACCGATACGTTGTTGCGAACCGTCGGCCGCAGCGGTTTCATTTGGATACAGCTCGGCGTGCTCGCCGCGGTGATCGGCCTGGCGTTGATCCTGCGCACCAAGCAGCGCTTCAACTGGAAGCGCATCTTCCCGATCATCCTCGAAAGTGCGCTTTACGCCTCGACGATGGGCGTATTGATCTCGATGGTAATGGTCGACGTCCTCGGCATCGACCCCCGACTAGCCGTCGATCCACTCAAAGGGGCCTCCGTCTTCGAGCGACTCGTCATGGCAGTCGGTGCCGGCGTCCACGAGGAGCTGATGTTTCGCCTCGGTATGATGGGAGGCATCCTCTTGCTCTGCGATCGCGCCTTGCGGCTCCGCCGCTGGCTGAGCGTGCTGATCGCGCTACTGGTCAGCTCGATCGCTTTCGCGTTGGCGCATCATATCGGGCCGCTCGGCGAACCGTTGCGCCTCGGCGTCTTCGTCTATCGTGCGATCGCCGGCGTACTCTTTGGCTTGCTTTATCGCTATCGCGGGCTGGCAATCGCTGTCTACACACACACGCTCTATGACATCTACGTGATGATCATCCTCTAGAGGGACTGCCGCCGCTACTTGCGCGGACTAACGATCGCCAAGACGCGGCGATTGGGGTCGAGCAGCTGACGCGCCACGCGCTGAATGTCAGCCGGCTTTTGGCGCTGCAACGCCTCGGCGGTCTGCAGGTGAGCGCGCTCGCCGAGTTGATAGAGCGTATTGAAGGCGACGTGGGCCGATAACTGACTCTTCCTTTGCAGCGATATCGCGTAGGCGCCGATCGTGTAGCGCTTGACCCGATCAAGCTCAGCCTTGCTCGGCGGCTGCGCGGCGATCAGCTTGAGCTGACGCTCTAGCCCCTCGACAACGGCTTGCGTCTTATCGGGGCTGGTGACCACGCAAGCGACGAAATACCCGGGGATGCGACCCTCCACGCTGAGCACGTCGACATGGTACGCCAAACCGCGCTGCTCGCGCAGATCGTCGAACAAGCGCCCACTCATCCCGCCCAGCACGCCGACCAACAATTCGACGGCGTAACGCTTGGGCGAATTGGCCTCGATCCCCGGAAAGCCGTAGAGGATGTATGTCTGCTCCTTGTGGGTCCGTTGATAGAGCGAGACAGGCTGGTCGATCAGTCGAGGGGCTTTGGGCAGCGGCGCGGACCGCTTTCCACGGGGCGCACGGTATGGCATCTGCTCGAGTTGGGCGATAACCCGATCAGGATCGACGTCGCCCGCGATGCTTAGAACCATGTTGTCGGCGCGACAATGAGCCCGATGGAATGCAGCGATCGCCTTGCGATCGTTGCGCCGAACCGACGACGCATTGCCGACCTCAGGCATCGCATATGGGTGGTTGCCATATAGCGCGGAGAGAAACAGATCCATGCCGACGACGCCCGGTTCATCCTCTCGCGTACGGATCTCTTCGAGCGCGTCCTTTTTGTAGCGCGACACCTCGCGTTCGATGAAAGCAGGGGCAAGGGCGCACTCGAGCAGTGTTTCCAAAGCAGCGTCGCTGTGGCGGGAGATCACCTCCATCCGCAAGCCGAGGCTATTGCGCCCAGAAAAGCCGGAGATCGTTCCGGCCATCGTCTCGATCTGCTCGTGGATCTCATCGGCAGTACGCTGCTGAGTCCCTCGCGTCATCAGCGCACCGACTGCGCGACTGATTCCGTTGTTTGCCCGAGTCTCGTGGAGCACACCACCCAGCCAAACCAGCTGCGCAGCGACCAACGGCACACTGCTGTCACGCAGCACGACAACTCGGCCTCCGCTCGACAACCGCGTGGAGATCAATTCCGGCGTCTTACGGGAAACGATAACGCGAGATCTCTTCGGCTTTGACCAGGCCGCGGCTACCGCCTTAGCGATTCGCTGCTCATCGGCCGGTCTCGGCGTCAACACCACCAAGTTACTGCCGCGTTCGCTAATAAAACGCTGTGCGATCTCTTTGACGTCGTCAACCGCAAGAGAGCGCACTTGGCGAATGTATTTTCGCTCATAATCGGGACTGCCGGTGATCGCACAGTAGTAGCCCAATTTGCGTGCTTGGCCTTCCACCGTTTCGCGCTGGTAGATCGAGTCGCTCTCGATTACCGCCTGGGCGCGCTCGAGTTCCGCTTGCGTCACACCATTTTCCGAAACATCGAGCAGCGTCTTTATCGTCTCAGGCAACGCGCGAACCAACTTCGCGGGATGGGTCGATCCGCCGACGGTGAGCAGACCGGCGGACTTCGGCGTATATGCATAGCAGTAGATTCGTGACGCCAATTGTTTGTCGTGTCGAATGTGACGAATCAGGCGCGAGGCGTTGCCCTGACCGAGAATGATACTCAACACATCGATCCCTGCGGTCGCGTCATCAACGAAGCCCGGCAGCGGAAAGGCGAGCGCGAAGTGCGCCTCTTTGTCCTCGCTCTTTTGGACCAATAGCCGGGCGGAGCGCTGCACAGCGCGCTCGGTACGCGCGGGCAGCGCAACAGACTTGCTCGACTTGCTCGACTTGCCGCCAAACAGCCGTCGAGCCTGGCGCTCAGCCACGGCGTGTTCGACGTCGCCAACAACAACCAGCGTCATGTTTTGTGGGCGATAGTAGCGGCGCACGAAGTCGACCAAATCCCGACGGCGCAAGGCGCGCACCGACTCCAGGTAGCCGATCACCGGGCGCGCATAGGGAGAAGGCCGGTAGGCGCTTTTGAAAAGTTCGCGGGTCAGCACGCGATCGGGCGAGTCATCGCCGTCGCGCAGTTCCTCGAGCACAACACCGATTTCACGACTGAGTTCATCAGCGTCGAGGATCGGGTTGAGCACTGTATCGGCCAGAGCACCGATCGCTCGCTCAAAGAAGCGACTGGCGACGACGACGTGATACACCGTCTCATCGAAGGAGGTCCAGGCATTGACCGCACCACCCGCCCCTTCGATCTCGCGGCTGAATTCACCGACGGCCAACGACTTGCTGCCCTTGAACGCCATATGCTCGACGACATGAGCAATGCCGGCAACGCGCTCGGACTCATCGGCGCTACCAATACCGACCCAAACCTGAATTGCTACGACGGGTGCTGCGGCATTTTGCTGATGCACCAGTCGCAAGCCGCTGGGCATCCGAGAGAAGGAAACGTGCATGGATTTGACCATACCCCATTTTCGCCCATTGGGCTTGATGCCGGTTTTCGCCGTGCTGCCGACGCTTGCTGATGGCCGTGGAACCACCATTGCTGCTGAGCGGCTGCCGTGCTATTCTCTAACCTGCCGTATATTTGAGACAATACTCACCTGAACCGGCCGCGGCAGCGCCGGCGGGGGCGCTCTTGTCGCAAGATACCTTCGAGCTAGAAGCGCAGTTTCGTCGCGACCCCCGCGCCGGCGAGCCGTTCAACACGCTACGTCGCCACTACAAGGCACAAGGTCAGCTGGTTGAGCTGGCGAAGCTGTACGAACTGCGTGCGGCTTACCTCGATGACGCCCTGCAAGCAGCCGAACTGTGCTGTCAGGCCGCTGATCAGTACGAAAAGGCGAAGCAGCGCGATGCCGAGATCCGCGCGCTGCAAAAGGCGCTGCGCTACTTTCCCGACAACAGCCGACCGCGGAACATGCTTCGGCGGGCTCTCGAAGAAACCGGAAGACAAGCCGAGCTGGTCTTGCTGCTCGAGGACGACGTCGCTTACCAACGCGACGACACGCAGCGTGCGCGAGCGGCGATCACCGCAGCTGATGTATGGCGCACTCGGTTTAATCGACTAGACCGCGCCCTAGCGCTGTACCTGCAGGCCTACGCGTTGGATCAACGGGCTACCGCCGCTGTAGAGCGAGCGCGCGAGATCCTGCTCGACCTCGGACAATGGGAGCAAGCTGCGCAGCTCAGCCAGCGGCAGCTCGAACACACTCACGACGTGCGTCAGCGCGTTGAGCTGTTGAGCCAACTGGCGCAGATTCGCCTGGAGCGCTTGCGCGACATCGAGGGCGCTGCGGCCTGTTACGAGGAAGCCTGGCAACTGCGACCAACCGATGAAGCGCTCTGCGAGCGCCTAGCGACGGTATTGGCCTCACCCGAATGGCCAGCCCCCGGTGGACTCGCTCGTTCCGCCGAATTGTTTGTTCAGTTGGCGAAGCGCCGAGCGACAAAGAATGACGCCGACGGGGCGATCGCCTATCTCAAGCGCGCCTTGGGCGCGTCACCTGCTGACGCAGCGGCAATCGAAGGGCTCGAACGACTCTACAGCGAACGCAATCGCTTCGATGACCTCGACCAGTTGTTTGCCCACCGAATCGCCTTGGCGCGTAGCGAGCAAGAGCGCATCCAGCTGCTGCTTGCTCAGGCGGCGATTCACCGCGGCCGTATCGGCGCCCAGGACACAATGCGCCGCTGCTACGAGCAGGTCGTCGAGATCGACCCGACCAACGCTCGTGCGCTGCGCCACTTGCACGCGCTCTACGAAAAGGCCGGCGCCCACCAGGAACGCGCTGACCTGCTCAAGCGAACGATCGGCGCGACGGAAAGCACCGGAGACCGCGTCGCACTAATGCTCGAACTGGCCCGACTGCTGCGCGATCAACTGGGTTGCGCAGAGGAGGGCGCCGCCGTGCTCCACGACGTGCTGCAACTCGACCCGCTGCACGCCGATGCGATCGAGCACTACCAACAATTCTTTCGTCGTCGGGGCGACTACCACAGCCTCTGCGAACTGCTGCGCTTCGCGGCTGACAACACGCTGCTCGCAGGAGCGACGGGCCGCGCCGTCGATTATCTGGTGCAGCTGGCCGAGGTCAGCGAACGCTCGCTCGGCGATCTCAACGCGGCCGAAGCTCAATGGGGCGAAATTGCGAAACACGCGCCCGATGACCCGCGACCCGAGCAAGCGGTGTCGCGACTGCAGTCGAAGCTGCGGATGTGGCAGCGCGCTGAGCAGACGCTCGCCGAACAGCTCGAGCAAGCCACTGATGACGAGCAGAGACGCAAGGTGCTGCGCAACGCTGCGCAAACGCTTCACGATCGACAGGGGCCGCCGGCTCGCATCGCCGCCCTGTTGCGCGAGAGCATCGAGGTCGGCGATCGACGGGCACTACAGCTACTAGCTGACAGTTGCGAGCGCTGCGGCGACTACGAGGGCCTAGTCTGGGCGCTGCAGCAGCAACTAGACCATCACCAGCTCTCACAGGCCGAGCGGGTCACCAACTTGCGGCGTCTGGTGATCGCGCTCAACGAGCAACTCGAACGCCCCCACCAGGCATTGACTGCACTCAACGAGATCATCCAAGTCTTGCCGCAAGATCGCCGAGCATTTGCCGAAGCCAGCCAGATCGCCGCACGCCTTGAGGACGACGCGGCCTTGGTGGCACTTTACCAACATCAAGTCTCCGCTGCCACGGGACACGCGGCGCGCGCCTCAACGCTCAAGCGCCTAGCAAACTTTTACGCCGACGACTTGGGCGATTATCAGAATGCGATCGAGTCGTTTGAACAAGCGCGTGAGCTGGCCTCCCAAGACCCCGAAATCGAGCAAGCACTCGATCGCCTCTATCAGCAGCACAACGACACCGACAAACTCGTAGCGTTACTCGAGCAGCGGCTCAAGCACGGCCGCCAACTGGGGACAAGTGCCCGCGTCAGGGTGCTGCGGCGCATTGCACGACTTCACGAGCAGCGTCAGGACCACTCGGCCGCAATCGCCGCCTACCAAGGGCTGCTTCGTGAGATGCCCGCCGCCAGAGACGCATACGACGCGCTCGATCGGCTATTCGAGCGGGACGGAGACGTCGTTTCACGCATCCAGATCTTGGAGCAGCGGATCAAGTTTGTCGATACGCCGGCGCAGAGGCTCGCGCTAACGCGCCAGCTGGTCGAGTTACTCGGTCAGCGGCCCAAAGAAAATGCATCTACCATCATCGCGCTACAGCGAAAAATCGTCGAAGAGCTCGCACCAGCCGATCTCGAAGCCTGCCGACAGCTCCGAGAGCTGCTACTCGCCGCTGGCCAGATCGATCAAGCGACTGTGCTCTATGAGCGCGAGCTCTTGCTTTGCCCCGCCGCGGAGAAGCCCGCGCTCGCCCTGCAGATCGCTGAGCTGTGGGACACTGAGCTCGCCGATCGAGAGCGAGCCCGCTTGTCCTACGAACGGGTGGTAACCCTGGCGCCAGAGGCGACCGATGCGACGCTGCGCCTTGCCGAACTCTATCGCCAAGGCGGCTGTTACTTACAGCTCTTCGACATCTTGCCGAACCTGCTACCTGCTCTGCCCCAGCATCAGCAGCGCGAGTTGATCGTCGACGCCGCTGAACTCAGCCAAGAGCACTGGCTCGACCCACCGCTCGCTTTTGAGTGGTATCGCCAGGCGTTGGAGTGCGGCGATCAGCAGGCGCTGGATTGTCTGCGCCGCATCGCCGCCGAGTACGGCTTGTTCGAAGAGCTGTTCGCTGTTTTCGCCCAACTGCGTCAGCAGGCGGCGGCGGGCACCGAGCAGATAGAGCTTACACTTGAGATGGCGGAATTGGCTGACGAAAAACTCGGCGATGCCGCGCGCGCTTTCTCTTTGATCAATGAAGCGATCGCTGTCGATGGTAGCAATGATGCCCTGCTGCCCCAGCTAACCGAGCTCGCTGATCGCTCGGGCCATTTACCCGAGCTCTGCCGAACCTATGATCGCCTGATGACCGGCACCGACCCGGTGCGTAAGGAGCGATTGCTCCGCCAGCGAATTGAGCTGGCAACCACGCGTATCAACGATCCGGCGCTGGCGACAACCGATCTGGTCGGCCTCGCCCAGCTCCGCCCAGACCAGCGCCATGCGATCCTCGAGCAAGTCGAAGCGCTTGCCCCGACGTTGGGCAACTGGGAACCATTGATCGGCCTCGCCCGTCAGTTTCTCAACCAGTCGGAAAACGACGAAGAGCGCCTGCAACTGCTCGAGCTCTTGGTCGACCGTCTGGAGCATCGCGTCGGCGACCCCCGGCGAGCCTTCCCGCTTGCGCTTCAAGCCTTCGTGATCGGCCAAGACGCAAAGACTGAGCAGAGCGCCTGGCGGCTGGCCACCGCGATCGCAGATCTGCCCCCACTGATCGAATCGCGCTTTCGACATCGCCACGACGCAACCGAGGAGATCGATGTAGACAGCGTGGAAGTGGCCAGCGACTCACAGCCGCTGATCATCGCCTCGGATGGCGATCGTCAGCGCGACCCGACGATGGAGTTGACGATCGCTGAGCACGGCCAATTGCTGGTTCGTCATCCCCGCAAGACGGATCAAACGGTCGAGCTGTCAAAGTCCGATCTAATTGTTCTCGGCACCGCTGGCCGGCCAAGACCGCCGATCGGTCCGCTTCCGCCACTGCCTTCGTTGTCGACCTCGTGGGAGTCGCTGGCTAACGCCTACCGCGCGCTGCCGGCAGCAACTGCCGACGAGCGAATCGCACGATTGCTGCGCGTCGCGCGCGTCTGGCGCGAGGGTGCCGAAGACGTCGATCGCACCTTCGATGTGCTCGCTGAAGCGGCAGCGATCGATTACCGCAACAATGACCTCGAGGACGCGCTGATCGCGCTAGCTGCTGCCCACCAGCGTTACGACCGTCTGGTAGAGATCTTCCGCGGCCTGGCGGAGCGGGCGCGCGACAGCGAGACGCTCTGCGATCTGCACCGCCGCTGCGCCGAGCTGCTCTTGGAGCACGGCCCGCAGGACCACGCAGAGGCACACCTTTGTGCGGTGGTCGCGCTCGACCCCGACGACGAGCCATCGCGTGACAAACTAATCGACTTCTATCAACAACGGGAGCGTTGGCAAGACATTGCACAGCTTCACGCGCGACGTCTGGAGCAGCAAAGAGGGAGCCTTGCCGATCAGACTCGTCATCAGACGCTGCTCGCGCTGGCCGACATCTATCAAGAAAAGCTCGACAGACCCTACGATGCTGCGGACGTGCTGGCCCGACTTGTCGAGGCGTTTCCTCAAGACCAGGCATCGCTCAAACGACTGGCCGCGCTGTATCGCGATCAAGCCGTCTGGCCGAAACTCACCGATTGCCTCAAGGCTCTCGCCGATAACGCGCCAGATCCTGACGAGGAGGCCGCGCGCTGGGTCGAGGTTGCCGAAGTCTATCGCGACGAGCTAGAGCTGCCCGACCAAGCGATCGAGGCGTTCGAGACCGCAGTGTTGCGTCAGCCGCACTACGAGCCGGCGCTGGTCGCCCTCGAAGATCTCTATCGCAGCCACAGCCGGCCCCACGACCTACTGACTGCGCTTGAGCGCCACGCAGAAGCGATCGAGACAACGCGCGCCGACGACCAAGAACTGAGCGCGCTGCTCTGCGACATCGCCGAGGTTCATCGCTCGCTCGGGCAGCTGGATCAGGCTGCAGCAAGTCTTGATCGGGCGAGGTCCCTCGGATCAGGAACCTTCCAAATCGACCAGCGACTGTCAGAAACTTTGCTCGAGCTCGGCAGGCACGGCGAGGCAGCGGTGTTGCTGCAAGACGCGATCACCCGTGCGGAGGGCGATAAGGCAGACCCGAGTGAAGTCGCCGAAATGCGCGTCGCGTTAGCGCGCATGCAGCGTCTACACCTCGGCGATTGCGACAACGCCGAAGCGACACTTTGCAGCACGCTCGACCGACTTCCCGCCCATGTCGGCACCTTGCGTGAACTGCTGGCTCTCCATCAAACGGCGCATAACTACGAAAAGCACGCCGAAACGGCGATGCGGCTGGCCGAGGCAGTGGACATCGATGAAACACCGATCGTCTTGGCCGGCGCCGCCCGCGTCGCGCTCTCGGCAGATCGCAGCGATGTGGCAATCGGCTTGCTGAGCGCTTTGCTCGAACATAGCCCAGACGATTTGCCGACGATCGAGCTGCTGATCAAACTTTCGCAGGATCAGCCCGAGCAACAGCGCCAGCTACTGCTAAGAAAACACAGTTTGGTTGCTGACGCCGAGAACAGGTCGGCGGTTCTAACGCAACTCGGTCGGCTCGAGGTGGAGGGCGGCAACACTGAGACCGCGCAGCAATATTTCGCTGCGGCGCTCGAAGAGACGACCGACTTCGTTCCCGCGATCGACGCACTGGCCGAAATGTTGCTGGCCGGTGATGACGTTGAGCAGGCACTGGTCACGCTACAGCAGGTTGTCGCAAAGCTCGGCCAGTCGTTACGCCCAGACGTTGCACCGATTTTCCATCGCCTCGCCCATTGCTACGAACGTCAGGGCAACGACGAGGAAGCCTACCGCAATCTTCAACAAGCGCTGCGCCTGGCACCGACTGACCTGCGCATCCGCCTGACGCTGGGGCGTCACTGTTACCGCGCCCGGCGTTGGCGCGAAGCGTTGCGGCACCTGCGCGAAGCGAGCGAGCATCCGGACGCGGAACATCACCCGAGCGAGGCGGCCGAAGCACTCTACATGGCGGGCATCTGCGAGCGCCGACTGCGCCGACCGGACCGCGCTGCACCATTTTTCCGCGCCGCGATCGCCCTTGATCAGAGCAACACTGAGGCGCTGGCCGAGCTGGCCGAGGCCGCGCGCCAACGCGGCGACACCGACGAGGCGGCGGACCTGCTTCAGCGCGTCGCCGACGCGACTAGCGATCCGCTGCGCCGAGCGACGCTCTACCTTCAGGCCGCGGAGATATTGGGCGAGGATGCACAGGGAGCTCGCGCGGCGGCCTGTTTCGATAGCACCTTGATGCTGCTCGGCGATGATGCGCTCGAGCCGAGCACGATGCGCGAAATCCTTGCGCTCGTTGCGCCACAGCTTGAGACGATGGTTCAAACACTGGCCAACGCTGACCGCCACCGTTCGGCGGCACTGGCCGCGGACCTGTTGATCAAACAGGACGCTGAGCGCAGCGATCGAAACGAGCTGCTGCTGCTCGCCGCTGGGCAGTACGACGCGGCCGGTGATTTTGCGACCGCAGACGAGCGGCGCGAGCAGTTGCTGGAGGTCGACCCCTATTGCAGCGAGGCGGTCGAAGGCATCGCTCGCAGCCTGGAGGCCGCCGGGCGGCTCGATGATCTGCAGTCCCTCTTGCGAAAGCACCTTCGACGGAAGTTCCCCGAAGAAGTTGACGAACGTCAACGCCGCTGCCGTGTGCGCCTGTTCGACATGCTCGCCGCCCAGCAGCACAAAGCCCATGCGACCAGCGAAGCGATCCAGACGATCAAGCGACGTCTGGAGCTCGAAGACGACCTGCCCACGCGTGTTCGGCTAGCTGAGCTCTGTGAAGCCCAGGGCGACGTCTCGGACGCGTCGCTGGCCAATCACCGCGCGCTGGTCGACCGCGCACTACGGACAAACTCGCTGCGCGCGTTGATCACCGCAGCGACCAAGGCCGAGCAGACCTATCGCGCTCACCATCTGCTGCAGTCGCTGAAGGCCGTCGATGCGCTCTCGAAGCAAGAGATGGACCTCCTCGCAGCGAGTCAGCCGTCGGCGCTGGCTGTCGAGCAGGCTTATGCCGGGGAGATCGCCGAAACCGACCGAATCGAGCTGATCGCTCTGCCGGCGGCCGTCGCACTCGGCGATATTTTCGAGTGCATTTGGCGCCACGGCAAGGAACTGCTCGGCCTACAACCGCTGAGCGCCTACGGCGTCCGCCCAACGGATCGCATCTCTCCTGTCGAGCAGTCCAACGTAGCGATGGTCTTCAGCGCGATCTGTCGCGCGCTTGGTGTCAAGCAGACGACCTTTTATCGCAGCCAGGCCCAGAAGTTGCCGGTGCTGATCACGCGGAGCGGCCCGCCAGCGCTGGTGATCTCGCCGGCCCTGGAGAAGGCGTCTGCTGCGCGCTTGCGGTTCTTGCTCGGCCGCGCGATCGAGATGACCCAGCCGAGTCACATCCTCGCGGATATCCTGCCGACGGAAGCATTCACCCGCCTACTGTCGGCCGCACTCTACGCCTACCACCCACGCTACCTTAAGGCCGACAATCTACCTGAGAAGATCGCCCCGGCCGTTGAAGAGCTCAGACATGAGCTGCCCTACGCGGCAAGCAAAGAGTTAGGCGAGATTCTGCGCGAACACGCCACGACTCAGTTCGACTCTGCAGCCTGGCGGGCCGCCGTCGAGTTGACGACGAACCGCGTCGGTCTGCTCTTGTCGGGCGATTTGGCCGACGCCCTAGACCTGCTCGACGACGCCTCGCTCTCGAGCAACGTCTCAGCAAAGCAGGCCAAGGACGACCTGATCGCGTTCAACGCCAGCGATGCCTTCTATCGTTGCCGGCGGATGCTCGGCTTCGAGGAAGCCCCAGCCGCTGAGAACACGACAGCAGCGGGAGGCAGCGGGGCCGTGAAGAAGAAGCGCGCTAAGAAAAAGAAAAAGAGCCCACAGTAGAGCCAGCGCTATTCGAGCACCTGAGACTGCTCGAGCCTATCCTTTCTGCCGAGCAGCTCAAGGCCGGCGCTGGTTTGGCAGCAGCACTTGTCGTCGACGTGAATGCATTGTTGGATCGTGCCCGAGTTTCCGCTGGCACCGACACAGGGCTGACCGATCTGATCGCAGGGGTAGGATTGTGCCGTCCGCTCCAGCGTACCCTCAAGCTGACCTTCAGCGTCGATCGCCGAACCACCACAAGCGATCGTCAGCGCGACAAACAGCAGCAACCCAGCAAACATCGTTCTGTGCATCGCTTTCCTCCTGGTTAGCATCGGCGCGTGCAGCCTGAGGAATTGCAAAGGCGAGGCCAAACCGGGCCAGAGCAAAACGCCAACGATCTCAAGTTAGCGCGCGCCAAGCTGCTGAAAATCCTTGGCGTGGCTTGCCAACTTCGACGCGGTGATCGCGCGAACCGGCGATGATCGCGCCGCTTTTCGTCGACGCTCACCGAGGTGGACAGCAGCCCCAGCTAACTAGCGCCGTGCTTTCGCCGGAATAGCAGTGACGCGCGGACCGCAGACGCACATGCGCCGCCACAGCTGACAGTGACCAAGTGCAGCTTGCCGCGATCGGCGCAGCCTGTGCTAATCTGTCTTTGCCATGCCGATCTACGAGTATCGCTGCCAAGACTGTAATGAGCGCTTCGAACTGATCGTCAGTGCGAGCGACAAGCCAAGCTGTCCAAAGTGCCAGAGCGCCGAACTGGAAAAGCAGTTTTCCGTTTTTGCGATCAATGCCTCGGGAAGCGCGCCTGAGCTGCCGGCAAGTTGCCACAGCTGCGGCCATCCCGGCGGACCGGGGGCCTGCCGAGCCAAATAGGCTCAGCCGCCCTTGATCACGCGCGCGACTTCGCGCCGAACCAGCGCTTGGAGTGCTGAGGCGTCCTGACCGTTGCGTTCGGTGCCAGCTTGGCGGCCGATCGCTGCCGCGTCGGCAGGGGGGATCAGCCCGCGAGCCTCGGGCCCCAAACCAGCCCGTTGACGCGCTTTGAGCAGGCCACTGACCATGCTCGCCGGCAACTCACCGGGCTGACCGAATTGGCGGCTCGCCGCCTCAATACGACAAAGATGCTCGACCAACTCGAGGCGCAAATAGGCCTGCTCAACGCTGTCGCCGACGGCAAGCACGCCGTTGCCCACCAACAGCAGCACGTCATGTGCGGCCAAATAAGGAACGATCGCGTGAACCGCATCCTGACCAGGTGATGCCAACGGCACCGTCGGAACAAACGGCCCGAGGGAGACGACGGCTTCAGGAAGACGGGGCTGGCCGAGGTCTGTACCGGTTAACCCCAGTGCGGTGGCATAGGGCGAATGGCAATGCAGGACGACCTGCACATCGGGGCGCGCCTGATAGTAGGCGATGTGCAACGCAAGTTCTGAAAACGGTCGCCCCTCGCCAGAGAGCACACGCCCCCCCGAGCCCAGGATCAGCAGATTGGTCGGTGTGATATCGGCCTTGGAGACGGCTGTCGGCGTACACAGGATACGCTCGCGTGACAGCCGCACCGATCCGTTGCCATCGTGGTTGGCAACCCAGCCGCGCTGCCAGATCCGCTGGCAAGCTTGGGCCAATTGCTGCCGCAGAAGCGTTTCGTTGGGGCGTCCCACGCTCATCGGCTGACCTAGCGGCTCGCCGCGCGATCTTCGGCCCCTCGACGACTAGAAACGTCGTCGACGATCCCGACGATCACCGAGCGAATCGGCAGCTTGTCGATCGAAAACAACTGGCGTGCGCCGTTGCCTTCCTGGTTGACCAAAACCGTGTCGCCCGGTCCGGCTTGCACGCGATCGACGGCGAGAAAACTCGCACCGCTGTCATCGCAGGCTGCATCGAGCGGTTGTACCACCAACAGCGTGAGGCCGTGGTAGGCCGGATGTTTCTCCGTGGCGACGACATTTCCGAGTACGCGGCAGAGTTTCACCGTTCGACTCCCACTAAGTCGACGATGCCGATGATCGCCGCATCGACCGGCACAAAATCATTGTCGAGCGCCTGCGCCGCCTCGCGTGAGCCGGTCAAATAGACCAAGTCGTTGGGACCCGCACGCACCGTATCGGCGGCGACGATCGCCTCGCCAGTCGGCTTGCGCTGATGATCGAGCGGCTGAACGAGCAGCAGCTTGATCCCCTCAAGACCGGGATACTTGCGCTCGGCGACGACCGTACCGATGACCTGACCCAGATGCAAAACACCCTCCGCAGAGGCGGCAGTCTAGCTGTCCGCAGACAGCCGGTCCAGGGTGAATTGCTTAGTAATTCCAGTAGTCGTCAAAGGCGTCTTTGACCTTGCCACAGCCTACCGCGGCCGTGCTGGCGGCGACAGCTTGATAAGAATGGCGCTCCTCGTTGGGGACACGCATGGTTTTCTGCCGCGCCTTGGCGATCGCATCGGTGATCGAGCCGATCAGCTTGATCTTGCCGTCGAAGACTTCCTGATACCAGCTCGCGCGCACCATTTCTTCGGCGGCCAACGGAGACGCCGGCAACTGGAGAGTCAGCTTAATCGCGGCCGAGAGGTTTCCGACGCTGACATAGCGCAGCAACTTCTTGATCACTTCGATGCGCACCGGCGAATCGGCGTCGCCGTGGGCGATCGCCAAGCGCGCCGTCGCGTCATCGAGCGACAAAGCAACGGTTTGGCGGGCGGTGTTGTCGAGGATCAGCGACTTGTGACCATCGGCGGCAAACTGAATCCGACAGACTTCAAACGACTTCGGGCGGTAGATACCAAAGATCCACATTTGATCGTCATAGCGCTTGCCCGGCGAGCTCGCAGCTGCGGCGTCTGTGCCGGCGTCGGTCGGGCCAGCATCGGCTAGCCAAGGCCCGGCGATCGCCGCTTCGTTACGACAACGGAAAGCATCGGGCTTGCTGGCAAAGCGATCGTTCGGCAACAGCAATGCGTGACGATCGCAGCGCGGAAAGGTCGACGCCACGCGAACGAGGTAGGCCGGATCGCTGAACACGCGCTCGGCCTTGCCAAGCGGCGCACCGGTACCATCGGCCGGTGGCGCGCCGCAGCCCCAACACAACGAAAAGATAACTAGGGTCAAATCGCGAGCAGACATGTCAGACCGCTAAAGCAAGGACGGTGCCACTTCGACCTCTTTGAATATCAAGGATCTACGACAGCAGTGGCTAAACCATCGACCGAGGCGAACGGCGGACCGGCTGGGTCGACAGCCAGGCCAAAACGTGACGTTGAACAGTCAAAACATCACGTTGAACATCACCTCAGACGGCCCGTGACCTGCGTAATGCCAGAAATCGTGCAGTGTACGTTTTTAAAACCTTCTGCTCTTGCTGAACTTTCCTCAGGCGGCGCGCTGCTCTGCAGCAGCCGCGGAAGGGTCACCGGGCAGCTTCGTAACAACGCGCATGAGTCGCCGAGCGCTGCTGCTGGTCTGCTGTTTGAGTACAAGCGTAACCCTGAGCTGTGCACGCAGTTCACTGACCGGCGCCGCTTTGGAACTGTTGTTCGACGCCGAAGTCGACGAGCTGCACGTCGTCGTGCTGCGCGATAGCCAGGCGCTGCGCGAAGAGACTACGCCCGGCAACCTGCGACTGGTCTCGCCCTACCGCGTGTTGCTCGCCTTTGCTGAGGACTGGGACGGAAGGCAACTTGCCGTGCGTGCCGAGGCCCGCAACAACGGCCAGAGCGTGCGCAGCCTCGAACAGCGTCTCACCGTGCGGGCGCGGCAGACGGTTCAACTGCGACTCGACCTGAGAGAAAACCCAGTACCCGCCGATGGCGGCATGGCCGACGGCAGCCCCAAAACCGACGCTGGTCCCTGCCCGACCAGCTGCCCGACCAGCGATCCGCGCTGCGAGGGCAAAAACGCCTACAGCATCTGTCAGCAGGACAGCGACGGTTGCTATCGCTGGCAAGCCGCCCTGCCCTGTCCAGACACAACACCGCTGTGCAGCCAAGGCAAGTGCAATGCGCTGTGTGCCGACGCTTGCACCCGTGGCTCAAAGCGCTGCGACAGCAGCGGGCTGGCCGTGCAGAGCTGCGACCAGACCGATAGCGACGGCTGCGCGCAACTCGGTAGCGCGGTAGCCTGCGGTGCTGGCCAGCGCTGTCGTGGTGGGCAATGCTATACCCCTCAACCCGAGCAGTGGCTGATCAGCACCGGGAGCCAAGCATTCCCCACGGCGATCGCCAACACACCGAGCGGGACGTTCGCGATCACCGGCACGTTCGTCAACAAGACATTTGAACTGGCCGGCAAGCAAATTGACGGACCGAGCAGCTATCACAACTCGGCCTGGGTCGCCGAGCTCGACGCCAAAGGAAACGCCTCTTGGCTAATCGCGCTCAATGGCCTGGGCAACAGTGCGGCCTACGGGATTTTGCCGCTGAGCATCGTGGTCGATGCCCAAGGCGCGATCTACATCGCCGGCTATCACCACACCGGCATTGCACTCGACGGCAAAACGGTCTTTTCCACACCCAACGATGTAACCCCACAGCGCCTGTTTGTTTTGAAACTCTCGGCGAGCGGCAGCCTGGTCTGGGCAACCGAACTGGCCGCAGCCAAGGATGTCTCCCAGCTGCGGCTCGCACTGAGCAGCGACGGCGCGATCGCCGTCGGCGGAAGCTTCGCCGAGTCGCTGACGATCGGCAACGATAGCTTGCGCGCACAAAAATACCATGACCCGTTCGTCGCACTGCTCAGCAAAACCGGCCAGCCCCGCTGGGCGCGGGCGATCGGCACCAACTCGATCTCCTCCGGCAACGATGTGCTGTTCGCTCCCGACGGCAGCATCTATCTCGCCGGCGAAGCAGCCGCGCCGGCGCCAAACGGCCCCTTTTTGGCCAAGTACGACCCACAGGGGAAGCGTCAGTGGCTGATCGGCAGCTCGAAACTCGCGTCGGGTTTCCACTACGGTTTTTACCGCCTGGCCTTCGACGGACAACATAACGTCGTCGCCGTCGGCAGCTTTGCGGGGACTTTCGAAAAGGATCAGCTCGCGCTGAATACCCAGGGCGACGAGGACATCGCGATCGCCGCGTTTAGTCCGACGGGGAAGGCGCTCTGGGGCAGCATTTTCCGGGGCGTGGGGCAAGAACACCTTCTTGCCCTGCGAGCGCTCCCGGGTGGAGACTGGCTGGTCTGCGGCTCGATCGGTGTCGAAGCCCAACTGGGCAACGCCACGCTCGTCTCGCGTGGCCCTGCCGTCGCCAACCAACAGTACGCCGAACATTTCGGCGCGCTGGTCGCGCGGCTCAACGCAAGCGGCGGCGTGCGCTGGGCCGATGTCGGCGATAGCGATGGCCGTGACGGTTGCGCCGACCTAGCCGTTTCGGGCAAGCAGGCGGTCGCCATCGGCTGGTGGGCGACCCAGGGGAGTACTCAGGGGCGGTTCGGTGCGAATACGCTCACCGCCGAAGCAGCCGGCACGCGGGGCTACATCTGGGGCTACGGCCTCAACTAGTCACAACGCCAGACCAAGCGGCGACGCTCTTGTCGCGCCCGCCGAGGAGCGCTATCGTCGGGCCGATGAATGCACTTCCCGAGCCGACCTGCGGCGACTGCATCGCGTTTTCCGGTGAAGGCCGCACGGTCGACGGTGCCGTCGTCGGTAGCTGCCGCTTCCGACCCGAACTTGGTCAGATTCCCGAGCACCTGCGGTACTGCGCACAGTTTTCGGTTCGCAAAACCCGCGCCGGCCAAGTACGCATCCCCGAAAAGCCGAAGCAGCGCGGTGTTCGACGAACGGCCAGTGCGCGCCCTGGCATCGAACGCGCGACGCTCAAACGCCCCGTAACCGGCGACACCAGCGGAGACATCGAAATGGATCGCGACGGATTGAAACAAGTACTGCGCGAGCTGCTCGAGGAGGAGACCCTTTACGGCTACTGCGAGATCGCGCCCAAGTGGGACGGCGGCACATTGGTGCTCAAGCCGGTCGATGCTTCGCTACAAGCGAAAGAGATGCCGCTCGAGACGTTTTTTCACAAGATCGTGATGATTCGCGACCGACTGCGCGTGCTGGAGGCGAAACTGAACGCCAGCAACCTCGACGGCCCGGAAAAGCTCGACCTGCAACAATACGTGACCAAGATCTACGGCACGCTGACGACTTTCAATGTGCTCTTTCGCGACAAAGCCGACCATTTCTCCTCGAAATAGCTGCGTCGTGGCACCGCGACGCCAACCGGCTCACTGGCTGATTGTGCTCGGCCTGTTGGCGATTGGTGGTTGCAGCGAAGCGTCGGATCCATTGAGGCCACCTTGGCTGAGCCAGCTCTGCGACAAGATTGACGCTTGCGGCGGGCTCGAAGGCGATCTCGCGCGCTTCTTTGGCCGGTCGACCGCCGAGTGCAACTCGATCTTTGCCGGGCAAACCCAGCCTGCCACCGCTGATGCTGGAACGGGCGCCCCCTGCAGCGTCGATATCGAGCGCTGCGTGCCGGCCTATCAACGGGTCTCCTGCGTCGACTTTCGCGCAGGGCGCGCCCCCAGCGAATGCGGCTGTCTGCGGTCGCGGTAAGCGGTCTTGCCGCACGGACCGCCACGGCGTAGGCTGCGCGTGCGAGGAACCGATGCGACCGAGATACGCCCTACTGCTCAGCGCCTGCCTGTTGAGCGGCGCCTGCAAAAAACAAAGCGAACCCGCGACCAAGCAAGCGGCAGCGCTCCGAGCGCCGCTGACCGCAGCGCCGACACGCCCGACGATCCAGGCCAGCACCGACGGTGGCGTAGCCCATCCCGTCGAGCGCGTCGTCCGGCGCTACGTCGACATCAGCCTGGGCGGTGACCTGCGACCACTCAAGGAGATCGTCTACCCCAGCTGCTACGACAGCAGCGTCGGACGAGCGACGATCACATTGGGGATCGGTCGGCGCATTCGCTTGACCGCTTTGACTGTGTCGCTCGGCGAGCAGCGCAAGTCGGAAGTCGACGTCAACTACACGATCACCGGCGATGTTGAGCAAGCGGAGCCGTCAGCCGAGATCGCTATCGACGGCAAAAAACACCTGATGCAGGGCCGAGGCGTGGCGCTGCGCAACATCCAGCGGCGCGGCATGTTGACGCTGCGCAACGAGGCCGGCAGGTGGTGGCTGATTTGCCCCAAGCGGAACCCAGCCCATGTCGGCCCCGAAGACGACCTCGAACGCCAGCAGAACCTCGACAAGATGCGCGCTCACAAACACGGCCACAGCCATGGAAAGCCGGCGAAAATGCGGCCAGCTGGCAGCAAAGACGGACTGCGCAAGCGCTAACCACCATCGCGCTTCGATCGGCGATCACGTCCGAACGGCAGGCGATTGGTCAATGCCCGGGAGCTGAGCGACAACAAGCGAGTGGCGAAAACGACTGGCGGCCCTAGTCGTCGCGGTCGGCGCGCTTGATGCGGACACGATTGCGGATGCTTGGCCGCGGCGCCTTCTGGTCGTTGGGGATGAAGCGAACTTCGGTTTTGATCTCTAACGACAATGTCGTCAGGACCCGTGAAAGTTCTTCGTTGAGATTGACGTTTTCCAAGAAGCGTCGCAGCTCCTTGCCGATGATGCGCAGGATCTCGTCCTTGCTGCCCTGAGCTTGGCCGATCAGGTAGCTCGCCACGTCCTTGGGCAACGAAAACTCGCCCGCCAACTTGCGCAGTCCCTCTTCCGAAGAAAACACCGCGCCGACGCCAGCAACCACGGCGCGCCGGATCATCTCGGGGATCACGCCTTCGAGCTGCTGGCGTAGTCGCCCCTTTTCGCCTTCGGCGGCGTCTGGCGTTTCTTCTCGGGCCTCGTTGGGCGGGTCGCTGCTCATGATTTAACGCACCGTGTTGAATTGACGGTCGCACCAGGCAGCGTCGGCTGTCAAGCGCAGGTCCGCAGTGCCGAGCGAGGCCGGTCCGCGCTGCACATCGCCAGCGAGCAGAAAAAGAGCTATGATGACGATGCGATGAACGAGACGATGCCCAGACCCGCTGAGGCGGGAAATGAGCCCTCGTCCGGGCGTATGGGTGCCCCCGCGCTTGGCCGCGGAATCCATTACGCACCGGTCCGCCCGCCCTGGCGGATCCTCAAGGCCTATTTGGTCGCTCTGGTGGTGATCAGTTCCTACCTTTGGATGCGACTTCGAACGCGCAACCAAAGCGGCGCGCGCCTCGACGATCGGCTCGAGCGCGTCCATCGAAGAAATGCCCGCCGCATCTACAAGGCGATCATCGAGCTGCAAGGGCTCTACATCAAGGTCGGGCAGCTGTTCTCGATCATGACCAACTTCTTGCCGCGCGCCTTCCGCGACGAACTGCGTGCCCTACAGGATTCAGTCCCCTCCCGCCCGTATCAAGCGATCGAGCGCCGCATCGTCGACGAATTTGATGGGAGGCGACCTAGCGAGCTGTTCGCCAGCTTCGAACACGAACCTGTGGCGAGCGCCAGCATCGGCCAGGTGCACCTGGCGACCCTACAAACCGGGCAACGGGTCGCGGTCAAGGTTCAGTACCCTGATATCGAACGCATCGTTCGCGCTGACCTTGTCGCGCTTCGGCGGATTTTCGCCGTACTCCATCGGCTGATGCCCTATCACGGCCTCGACGCGGTCTACGTCGAGATTCGCGCGATGATCCTGCAAGAGCTCGACTTCCTCAGCGAGGCCAAAAACGCTGAGACGATCGCCAACAACTTCCAAAATCGCGATGACGTGCGCTTTCCGCGGGTTATCAATGAGCTGACAACCGCGCGCGTGTTAACCACCGAGTTCGTCGATGGCGTCAAGATCAACGACCTCGAAGGGCTCGACCGCCTCGGTGTCGATCGTGCGCAACTCGCCAAGATGGTTGTCGAGTCCTACTGCGAGCAGATCTTTCACCACGGTGTTTACCACGCAGATCCTCACCCCGGGAACATCCTGGTCAGCGCCGGACCTCAGCTGCACTTTCTCGACTTCGGCGCAGTGGCAGAGCTGTCGGAGGCCAATCGCCAAGGCTTGATCAGTTTGATCCAAGGGGCGATTCATCGCGACACCAACAAGATCGTCGATGCGATGCGCCAGATGGGATTTCTCGCGCACCACGCCGACCCCAAGATTTACGACCGCGTCGTCGACTATTTTCATCAGCGCTTGCACAAACAGGTCCACCTGGAAAGCTTCAACCTCAAAGACCTGAAGTTTAGGCCCGAGGAGATCTTCAAGAACTTGGCAGATCTGCGCCAAATGGAGATCTCTTTAGCGGATATCACCGACACGTTCCGCGTCCCCAAAGAGTGGATCATGCTTGAGCGCACGATCCTGCTGCTGATGGGCCTTTGCACCGAACTGGATCCAAACCTGAACCCTTTGGAAACGATCAAACCCCACGTTGAGGCGTTCGTACTCGGCGAGGATGGTGACTGGTCGTCGTTCATGCTGGAGACGACGCGCGACATCGCGCTGTCTTTGGTCTCGCTCCCCGCGGAAATCCAAAAATTCACCGCGCGCGCGACCCAGGGGCAGCTTGAGATTTCGGTCTCGGGCCAGCGAGATGCGCTGCGGGTCTACTACACCGTTGGCCAGCAGATCGTCTTTACCGCGTTGCTGATCGCATCTGGCGCCGCCGCATTGCACTTTGAGGAGCGCGGCATGGAGCGCCCGCTAACCGCCGCGCTGATCACCGGCGGGACGCTGGCCTTGCTGCTGTTGCGTTCGATGTGGCGTGCACGCCAGCTGCTGCGTCGACGCCGGCGCTAGCGCTTCTGGACGAGCGAGATGAGACGAGCATTCGAGCTATCACGGCGGCCCTTGGTCATGCTAACGCTGTTGAGCGTCGCGGCGACCTGCCGCGAGACAACACCTGCTCACCGTGGCGACAAGGGCAATGGCGATAAGAGCAATGCGGTGAGCGGTCTGCGCCAGGCCCAGGTGGAGTTCAACAGCGATGGAAAAATCCTCCGCGTTGACGTCGAGGTTGCCCAAACCGATGAGGATCGCGCCAAGGGCCTAATGTTTCGCCGCCAGCTCGGTGAGCGCAGCGGCATGTTGTTCCTCTTCGACCGCCAAGAGGTTCTGTCGTTTTGGATGCGCAACACCTATATCCCGCTGGATATGATCTTCATCGACGAGTCGCTGCACGTCGTCGGCGTCGTTCATCGGGCCGAGCCCCTGACCGAGACCTCACGCCATGTTGAGCGCCCGGCGCGCTACGTCGTCGAGGTCAACGCCGGCTTTGCTAGCCAGCACAACATCAAGCCCGGCACCAGCGTACGCTTGCTGGGCCTCAAACCCGACCGGTAGAAAAGTGACGATCACTGAAACGAGCAGCGGTGCGCTGCTAACCATCGCCTTGATCCCCAAAGACGCTCGCCCCGAAGGTATGTCGGTAGCGTTGCAGTCGCGCCTCGCCCGCGCCGAATTGCTGCTGCTCGGCCAATTGGAGCTCGCACCGTTCGCGATGGCGATGCCCAACCTGCCGGTCGCTTGGCTCGACGATACCGAATTGACCGATCGACTGGTTTCCCAGGCCCACGCGGAAGAGCGCATCGTCGCGTTGGTCCGCGATCCGTGGTCATCCTGGTCCGATGTTCATGCTGCCTGTCAACGGCAAGGCATCCGCTTCGAACTGATGTGGGGTGCCACTCCGCCACCCCCGCTGACCAGCAAACTTCCGCTCTCCGGCCGAACGATCTTGCTCACCCGGCCAAAGCAACAGTCACTACAGTTGTCGCAGCAGATCACGGATCTCGGTGGGACAGCACTTTGCCTGCCGACGATCGACATCGAGCCGTTGGAGCCCGCGGAGAAACTGCGCCAACTCGACGATCTGAAGCGCAATGCCTATGACTACCTCGTGTTCACCAGCGCCAATGCCGTCGATCGCTTTTTCGAGCTGCTCGAAGCGGCGGAGCTAGACAGTCGCACGATCGGTGACTGCAAAGTCTGCTGCATCGGCCCGGCGACCGCCCGCAGCTTGGCCGCACATGGTCTGCGAGCCGACATCACCGCAACCGAGCATATCGCCGAAGGCCTGCTGGCCGAGCTCGAGAAACACCCGCTGGAAGGCAAGCGACTGCTCTTCCCGCGCGCTGATTCGGCGCGCGCCCTGTTGCCGCGTCAACTGGAAAAGCGCGGTGCCACAGTTGAATTGATGGTCGTCTATCGCACGCTTACGGCTACCGGTGGCTCAGCCCTCGAGTTAGCGAAGCGTCTGCTTGATGCGCGCGGAATCGACGCCGTAGTCTTTACTAGCGCGTCGACCGCGAATAAATACGCCGAACTGATCGGCCCCAACGCGGCGAAGAGCGCGCCACCAACCGTGGCAGCGATCGGCCCGATCACCGCACAGGCCTGCCGGGATCACGGCATCCGCGTCACGCTGATGCCCGACACCCATACCACCGAGGCCTTGGTCGCCGAACTCACTCGACACTACGCGCGTGCGAGGTCCTGATGCCGCCTACCGAATACAAGGTTGTCGAAACTCAGACGGTCACCGACGAACAGCTGACCGCGATAATCAACGAATGGGTCGCGTTGGGCTGGCAGTTTGATGGGGTACAGTTCGCGATGCGCGACGCGTCGAAGCGGCCGGCGATGGCATTTCTGATCTTCACCCGCTCGCGGGTCGCTGCGGATTCAACGGCCGCGAACAGCTAGCCGATAGGGCACACCGAGCCCGGGCAGCTCGGCACCGGGCGCGGGTTTTCCCGAGCGCTTGCCTCGCACAGCGATCACGAACTGACCAGCGGGCAACGTCAATCGCTCGGGGCGACCGAGCACGCCGCTGTCGGTCGTCGCGACTCGGCGGCCGGCACTGTCATAGGTCTCGACGACCAAATCGACACCTGGCACCGCCGAAACGTGGACGACCACCGGCTTCGTCGGCGCGAGCCGAAAACAGTCAATGTCGGTCCCCGATCCGAGCACCGCCGAGACCGCATCGCCAACCAGCTGCTGAGCTTGCGACGGCTTGTCGTTGGGCTCGCGCTCCCAGCCAAGCTGCGGCCCACTCAACTTCAGCGTCAATCGATAGCGATCGCTGACGTTTTCCGTCGGCGTCCGGCCAGCTTTCCAGTACTCGCGCACCAGCGCATAATACTTGCCCGGTGCCAGCGGCCAGGCAAACAGACGCTCTTGGCCACCGACGCCTGCCGAGTCGATACGCAATAGTCGGCCACCGAGCACGTCGTATACCTCCAGCACCAAATCGATGTTGAACACAGCGGAAAGCTGCGCCGAAAGCATCTGCGGCGTGGTGCCCGGCACATCGAACGCATACCAGTCGCGGTCCGATTGCTCGGTAGTCAAACGTCGACCGATGCCACCGCTGATCGGCACACCGATCTGGATTGGCGTGGCTTGATCGACGCGATTGTTGGGTTCGAGCTCGGCCGTCAACGGCAAGGCGCGGTCAACGAACGGATTGAATGCGTAGAACGCCGCGGCTACCGCCGCAGCCGCGACTAGCATCGTAATCGACGTCGCCTTGAGTACCCGTCGGCGCCGCCAACGACGCTCGAATAGCAGATCATCCGGACCAAGCAGCTCGGTCGCTTGCGTTGGCTCGACAATCGGTGCGCCTGGCTCGGCCGGCGAGGGATTCGTGCTGATGTCCGCTTGCTCGGCGAGGACGGGAAGCGAAGCAGTGCTCGCAATGTTCCGCTGATTCGGCACAGCGACAAGCGCCGGCGACCTCTGCGAATCGGGCAGGTTGGGGATCATCGTCGTGCGATGTCGATCAGAGGCACGGCGACGGTGCGTCGCCTGATCTGAGAAGCCAAGCGTGATCACCTCGCGTGTCTCGAGGCTAGCGCCAAGTCGGCGGATGGCGCGCTTCATCGACAACGCATCGTCGAAGCGTTCGCTGCGATCCTTGGCCATCGCTCGACCGATCAGATCATCCACCGACGGCGGCAGCAGGTCGAGGACCTCGCTGGGCGGCACCAGTGCCTCACTGACGTGCTTGGTCAACACGCCCATCGCGGTGTCGGCTGAAAACGCCGGCTGACCGGTAAGCATGCGATAAAGAACCGCACCGAGGCTGTAGATATCGCAACGGGGATCGAGATCTGTGCTGCGGATCTGTTCCGGCGACATATAGTACGGCGTGCCAACCAGACGCCCCTTCTCGGTCATGCGTGCCGCCTGGGGATCATCGGCGATGATCTTCGCCAGGCCAAAGTCGAGCACCTTAACCAAATCGACACCGTCGCGCGCGCGCGACAAGCGGATATTGGCGGGCTTGAGATCGCGATGGATCACGCCGTGGGCATGCGCCTCAGCAAGCGCGTCGCAGACCTGCATCGCCGCCGGCAAACAGCGGAAAATATCCATCCGCCCGTCGCGCTTGAGGATCCCGCGCAGGTCTTCACCGGGAACATATTCCATCACCAAAAACGGCGTATTGTCGGCCTCGCCGTAGTCGAAGACGTGGACGATGTTCGGATGGTTCAGTCGACTGACCGCCTCGGCCTCGTTGTGAAAGCGACGCCGAATCGCAGCGTTGTGCGCCAAAGCCGGATGAATGCGCTTGAGCGCGGCAACCTTACCCATCCGCGTGTGACGCACGCGGTAGACAACGCCCATCCCGCCGCGACCGATCAATTCGAGGATTTCATAGCGCTGATCGATCACGCGCCCGAGCCAATCCTCGGCGTGCTCGGAGGACAGCGCGTGTGCGCTTGAATGTCCGTCGACAGCGAGCTCAGAGCGTTTCATCGACCACTTCCACAACAGTACCCTCGGCGGCCGGTCAAAAGGCCCGTCGAGTAGCACTGCGCCAGATTAGCGTAGCGGGTCAGCCCGGGTCAAACCAGCCGGCGGTTTTCCCTTTAATTTTAGAAGAGAGTAGGACGCCTCGCGCCCAGCAATCGAGAGCAACGCAGCCATCGGCGGCAACCAGCGACCGTCCAGTCCTTCGGCGCCTTGGCCACTCGCCGAGCCGACGTTGAGCCAGAGACTAGCGCTCGGCTCGTCCGCAGCAAGCGGAACCTGGGCCGCCGACGTGGCATGCCCTGCCGACTCGCTGATGTGGGCGAACAGTCCGAAATGCACGCCCCCACGTTCTAGCAATTCGACGAGTGCTGGGTCGCCAATGTTCTCGTTACCAAACCCGCGATCGACGGCCAGTGGACCCACACCCCGAGGTGGGCCGTGGGCGAGCAGGAGCCTGGGCAGCGCCGACGGCGTAGCAACCAACTGTGCAATCAGACTGCGCAGCTCGGCGGGCCGATAGTGACAGCCGCTGTCGGCCGCCAACAGATGCCGACGCAGATGATAGCCAGGGACGGCGGCGATCGTCAGCTGCGACAAGCGCAGCAACGGCGTGTGGGCAAGGTTGATCGCCGGCCCGCGCAGCTGAGTGACGGCAGCAGCAAATCCTTCACGCGAAACGCGCGAACCGGGCAGCAGGAGCAGTGGGATCTTTCCGTCGAGCACGCCTAGTACGCGTAGGAGATCTTCATAGCTTTCCGGAAATCCGCCCAGCACGACGATCCCGTCAACGGACTGATCGACGAAGCGCCGGTAGATCTGACGGAGCGTTGCTAGAGTGCTCGGCGAGGCGTCGCGCATGTCGGCGAGTGCGCCCAAACGCAACGGTTGCCTGCCGGCTGTCCCTTCTGCCCGCCAAAACCAACCTTCGCGGATCAGCGACTGGCCGGCGATAC
The DNA here is from genome assembly GCA_020633415.1 of Deltaproteobacteria bacterium. GTDB lineage: Bacteria > Myxococcota_A > Polyangia > JACKDQ01. Next base: position 143,428 of record JACKDQ010000007.1, on the reverse strand, counting down.
TCAAGCGCTGAGCAGGGCGTTGGCGCTGCGGGTCGACACACGCCGCAAAAGAGAACGATGTCGACGGCGCGGGCTGCGACTGCGGCGAATCGCTCCGGCAGGCGAGCAAGAGCGCGACCGGCGCCAACATACCGAGCAGCCGTCTGGCGGCGAGCGAAATAGCGCCTGCGCGCAATGCTCGCCCGGGTGCCTGGGCGATCGTCTCGAGCATACAGCGCACGCGTCTCGCCCGCGCCTTGTGCTCAACCGAACTCGCGTACATGATTCAGCGCCCCGCCAGCGACGTTGCTCAGTGCTTCCGCTCTTTCGCCTCGACAAAGGCGCGGATCACCTTGGGTGAATGGGTCACCGGGTCGATGGTCATCGTCGGGTGGCGCAGCAGCGCCTCCTCGAATGCAAGAACCGCCAGGCGATGTTCGTTCATTCCGACGTAGGCCACCGCCAACAACTTGAAGACTTCGGCGACGTGTGTGTCCGAGGCCCGATCGCGGACCATCAATCGCAACAACCGCAACGCAACTCGCTGGAACTGGCCCTTGCGCAGCAGCCCGTTGGCTTCTTGAAGCGCTGCACGGTCTTCGCTCAACCGCCCGGAGCCAACCCCGAGCACACGCTCGTTCGTCAGCGCCAGCAATCGCTCGGCCGAAATCTGCACCGCTGAGATCGGAATCTTGACGCGAGCCCCGGCGCGCGGTGCCGGGGCCTTGGTCAGATTGTACTGGGCGAGCATCGCCGCGCGATCTGTGTTGCCCCAATAGCGCTCAGCCAGGCTGGCGAACGTATCGCTCGGCAGTGCGATGTGATCGACGACAAACGGTATCAACAGTCGCCGGCCGGCCGGGATGCGCCGCACCGTCAAATGATTGATCTCGCGCAAAGCGACGGCGCGTTTTCGGTGGCCGAGGTATCGGGTGGCCACAACACCGATCGTGGTCGGCCGCGGCGCCAAGTAGACCCAGGCGCTCGGAATCCGCAAGCGCATACCAGGCTGCAGCTTGTCGTCGTGCAGACCGTTAACAAGCTTTAGCACGCGCATGATCGCCGCACCGTGCTCGCCATAGTACGCGTCGGCCACCCCCTCGAGGGTCTCGTTGAAACGCGTACGGTGCACGACACCCTGAGCTGCTGCGCTGGTCACCGTCAGCAGCGTCACAACGACCGCAGCCAACAGCGCTGCAGAGCGTACCGACCGAACGCGGCAACCGCTCATTGGTCGCCCCCCGGAGTTTCACGACGCAGCGCCACTTCCAGCGTGCGCTGCTTGCCGGATTGAATTTCGACCACTTCCTCGACGGGCGTAAACCCGTATGGGTTGGTCAGCCGTACGCGGTAGCGTCCCGGCGCCAAAGGAATCGGCGGATGCGGAGTCGTCTCGCGCTGCACGCCGTTAATCTCGACGTGGGCCCAGGGACGCACAAGCACGTTGAGCTGGCCGGGCGCCGGCGCTGGCTTGACGACAACGGTCTTCGGCGTTCGAGACGAACTAAAGGCGCTCGCTGAGCTGCGCAGCAGCGGTGCGACGACGATCCCGCCAGCCAACCCGAAAGCCAAGGCGAGAAACAGCAGGATCGTCGAAAGAAACCGTGGCCGCCGACGTGCCACGCGAATGCTCGCCTGGCGCCCAGCACCGATCAGCGCCGGATGCAGCGTAGCAATCGATTCGTCGCTACTGACGATCTCGTGCTCGCGCAGAAAAAGCACCAGACGCGCGCGGTAGTTGTGAGCGACCCGCGTCGCGAGGTATTGCTCGAGCGAAATCACCAATTCCTGGGCCGACCCAAAGCGGTCACCAGGCTTTTTCTTCATACATTTTAGAATGATGCGCTCGATATCTTTATCGATCGCCGGGTTGACCTTGCGCGGCTGCGGTGGCTCTTCGGTACGGATCCGCTGCATCACGGTGCGGTCGTCTTCCTCGTAAAACGGCTTGCGTCCGGCGACCATTTGGTAGAGCACCACACCCAGCGACCAGAGATCGGTGCGATGATCGAGGTGATCGCCGATGATCTGCTCCGGCGACATATAGGCTGGTGTGCCCAAGCCAATGCCGTGCTGGGTCAAATCCGACTGCTCGACCCTGGCGATGCCGAAATCCATCAGTTTGACCTCTCCCAGTTTGGAGAGCATCACGTTGGCTGGCTTGACATCGCGGTGCACAACCCCGCGAAAATGAGCATAGTCCAGTGCGCGCGCGACTTGCAGAGCGACGATCGCCGCGACGTCGGTCGGGATGATCGGCGAACGCTCGAGGAGGTCGTAGAGGTCGATGCCCTCGACGTACTCCATGATCATAAACAGCGCGCCGCGCTCGCGGAAGAAGTCGTAGAGGCTGATAATATTTTCGTGCTGGAACGAAGCGACGCTCAGCGCTTCGCGCTCGAAACGCGCGACGAGATTCTCGTCCTCTGCGACGGACGTCTTGAGCGCTTTGATCGCCACCGTGCGATTGAGCGACTCTTGGGTCCCTCGAAAGACGACGGCCATGCCACCGCTGCCGATCTCCTCGCTGATCCGGTAGTTACGTACGCGCTCGATCACTAGAATTGTTCCAGATTGGGGACCAGAGCCCCGCCGTCGAGCTTATCGTAAAATGGTCTAGGGGTCGACGCCCAGCGGGCGCCGATGTCGACATAGACAAACCCAGGTCGCAGCGGTACCTTGGCCCCTGTCCGATGTCTGATCTACCGTCACAGCTGATCGGCAAGACCCTCGGCAACCGCTACCAACTGCTGCGGAAAATCGGCAGTGGTGCGATGGGTGGTGTGTACGAAGCGAAGCACACCGTGCTTGGCCGCCGGCTAGCGGTCAAGGTGCTCGATCAACGCTGCAGCGACCCCAATGTACGCGAGCGATTCTTTTACGAGGCGCAAGCGGCAGCAACGATCGAACATGAGCATGTCGTCCAAGTCGTCGACTTCGGCTTACTCGAAGGTCAAGCTGACCAGCCGTATATCGTAATGGAGTACGTCGACGGTCAGACCCTCGACAGCTACATCGAGCGCCACGCTCCATTGACGGTGGCCGACGCCGCAGAGGTAACGGCACAGCTGCTATCAGCGCTGGCGGTGGTCCACGGCGCGGGCTTGATTCACCGCGACGTCAAGCCGGCCAACGTGATGCTCGCTAGGGGGCGCCGACAAAAGCTGTTCGCCAAGATCGTCGACTTCGGCATCTCCCGGGCGCTCAACCCGGCGTGGCAGCGTCCCGACCTGACCGCCGTGGATCAGATCCTCGGCACCCCGGCGTATTTGGCGCCCGAACAGGCCGTTGGCGGCGAGCCCGACCCCGGCTGGGACCTATGGGCGGTGGCGATCGTTCTTTACGAAATGCTCACCGGCGATCTGCCATACGAACTGCGAACCGTCGCTCAGGTGACTCGCGACATCGCCGCCTGCAAACTGATCCCACTGGCCCGACGCCGCCAAGACCTGCCGGCTTGGGTCTATCAACTGTTCGAGCGTGCCACCAACCGCGAGCGACCGCAGCGTTTCTCCACGGCAACAGCCTTTCTCGAAGCGCTTGAGCGCCGCAACGCCTGGCCGACGATCAACACCGACAACCAGGGGCGCACCGTACCTTTCATGCGCGTACCAGCCCACCGACCGCCGGCGGATCTGATGGGACACCTGATGGGTGATCGACCGGCCGCGCCGAACGTCGGCGAAGTGACAGCAGACAGCCCAACGGTGATCGACGCCGGACCGCCGATCGGCGGCGAGCGCACCGAGGCGCCACCTCGCTCCGCGCGGCGGCACCGCCCGTCTCGCCAGCGCCCCTTGCCCCAAGCCGCCGATCTGGCGCCGATCGCGGGTAGCGCTTTTGCCCCGCGGCCGGCAGCAGCAGCGCCGCAGGTCGACGAAGGCCCAACGGTGATCGCCCCGCCCGCCGACATGCCAATCGCCGATGAGCGGCTCACCGCAACGCCTCAACCAGGTCGTGCGAGAACCGACCGCCTGGCCATTCCCAACCAGCCCTGGAGCCGCTGGGCCCTGCTGACCATGCTCGGCGCCGCGTTGTTGGTGCTGATCAGCGGTCTGCTGGTCTACCTGCTACTGCGATAAATCCGAACTAACCGGGTGGTTTAGCCACGAGATGCGCGGCAAAGGTAGTGTGTGCTGGGCGCCTCAGGCCGATCGCGGTAAACTGAAGGCACGTTAAACGTCGAGACGACTTGCCGATGAGGTCGCCACCGGTTCCCCGGTGTCGAGCGCGCATCGGCCAGCGAAGATTTCACGTGTTGGCTTTCCGCACAGAGACGCTGTTGTTCGCCTTGCTGGCGCTTGCTAGTTGCACGGCCACACCAGGCGCCGGCAGAGACAGCGGCACCGGCGACCAGGGCACCACCGACATCTTGCCGATCGCAACCGATCTGCGGCCCGCTGATTTGGCTAGCGACGCAACGACGCGAACGATCGGGCACGGCTGCGTCTCACGCGAGCAATGTGGCGACGACGCGCCGCTCTGCCTACTGCTCGACCGTCGCAGTTATCGCGGCCTCTGTTCACGGACCTGCACCGCCGACGATCCGACAACGCCTGTGCTCAACGAAGATGACTGCCCCACCGACTTCATCTGCGCGGCGTTCGAATCGGCCGGAACCGTCAGTCGCTACTGCCTGCAGCGCTGTGAGCCCAGCCTGAAGGCGAACCCCTGCGACCCCAGCAGCCAAACAACCTGCGATCCGCGCTCGACCCAACTCGGTGATAACGTCCAACCTGTCTGCTGGAGGCTTGCCTGCACGAGCGGCCGCGATTGTCCCGTGCTGGAAGCGGCGACCTGCGGCGGAGACGCCGACTGCAGCACCGTCGCCGCCGACGCATTCTGCGAGCCGAGCACCGGTCGCTGCGCACGCCCCGGCAACTGCACCCCCGGCGGCATCTGCGGGCCTCACCAGCTCGGCAAACAAGACGCCGAAGTCGGTGCCCCTTGCTACAGCGACCGTGACTGCCCCAACAACGGCTATTGTCTGCTGGAAGGAAAGCTCGGTCCCCGCGCGCCCTACAATCGCGGCGGCTATTGCACAGTTCCTAACTGCGCCTTTGCCAGCGTGCTGCCCGAATTCGCCTGCCCACGGGGATCGACCTGTCACCGACTGTTTTATGGCGGGCTCTGCCACAGTGTCTGCGATCCCAGCAACGCCGCTAGCTGTCGCAACCATGATGGCGACCGAGGTGGAGACTACGAGTGCTATGCCTGGAACAATCTCCTGTTGCGGTCCGGCGATCCGGTCAGTAGCCAACCGCTCTGCCAGCCAGCAACGTCCGTTGGCTGTATGGACCTCGGCGGCAAACTGAGTTGCTCCGACCTCGGCGGCCCGATGAACCCGACGCGCATGCGTTGCCGAGACCGCTATAGCGGCCTGGACACCGACCAGACGAACGCCAACGGGGTCTGTCTCGACGACACGGCGAGTGGCCCCTTCGGCGGCTAGGCCAAAATCAGAGCGTTAGCGGGGTGCTGTCAGTTGGCGTCGGCCAGATGCTTGGCAAGCACGGCCTCAAAGACATCAGCCACCGAGTGGCGAGCGCGCTCATTGAGCGGCAAGAACTGCAGCCCAGCGCGGTGCCCGCCAGCCTGATCGGTCGCACGACGCCAAGCAACCCGACACGGTGCGCCGACGCAGAACTCTCGACCGTCGACGATCATCGCATCCGCTAGCAGTTTCTGCTCGTCGCGCAGCCACAGGTAACTGGCTAGCGTCATCCCGCCCAAGGACAGTTCGGCAATACGCGCAGAAACCGACGCATCGCCAGCGCGAAAGCGAACATCGAGCCGCACGGGAAGGCGTACCAAGCGACGGCGATCGTCCTGTAGCGTGCTGCACGCGCCGGCGGCCACTGTATCTGACAGCAGCTGCTGGCGCGCCGTGGTGCCGGCCTGATCAAGGTCACTCGCCGCCTGACGCTCCTCCAACTCTCTCAGTTGTCGCGCCAGCTGCTCTGCACGCCTCATTTACGCCTCCGGGAAAGGGAGCCAGACCTGGCACCGAACGGCCACTGCTCGGCTTGTTAGGTGAGCGCCTTGCTGACCTTGTCCGTCGCGACGTCGACGACCCGTGTATCGGGTGCAAAGGCGCCAAAGGTCGCCATCGCCACCCGATCGTCGCCGATCGTGAACAAGCGACCGCTGAGCACGTGACGATGATCTCCGAGAACGAAGTGCGAGAGGTTCTCGATCGGCAACATACCGTGGAGCTGCTCACCGACGCGCGCGACCAATTGAGCGGCGGCGGCTACACCCTCAGCGATCTCTGGCGGCCCCACGGCTTTGATCACGATTCCGCTACTGTCTGCGACAACCGCTGCGCTTTGCCGCTCACTGTCGAGCAACACCTTGAGCACGGCGTCGGTGGACCCATCGTCGTCCGCAAACCGGTCGGTCACTTCCGGGGCATCACGCGCGGCCTCGTGGTATTCGAGCTTCAGATTGAGCCGCGCGACCTCATCGCGTTGCTCGTCGACGAGTCGCTTGTTGGCCGCCCCCTCGGCTTCCAAGGTGGCAACATGCCGCTCCAATGCGACGACTTGCTTGAGCGCTTCTTGCGCTTGATCCTGGGAAACGCGTGCGCGGCCATCGGCCTGCTCGCGCGAACTACGCTCGGCCGCCGCCTGTTCGGTGGCCCGTTCACGCGCGTTTTCCACCTCCTGTAACGAGGCGGTCAACTTGGCGACCTGTTCCTTATAACGCGTGCTCGACTCCTTGGCTGTTTCCAGTGTGCTATCGAGCTCACCTTGGCGGCGCTCGAGCGCCCCCAATTGGCCCTTGGTTTCCTCGCGGATTCGGCGAACCTCGGCGCGCGTGCGCGCCAGTTTTTCTTCCAAATCACGTCGCTGCCGTCCGCCAAATACCGATGAAACGATCACACCGATAAACAGACCGGCGCCTCCGCCCAGAGCTAGCGTAGTCAAATCCATGTCGTTGATTATTGCAGAACGGTCCCGGGTATTTCCAGGCCGTTGAGGGCGCATTGCGCGAGAACCGACCTCGACCCGCGCTATCGACTAACGCTGGCCGCGTAGCGATTGTCACCCGGGGTGCTAGCAACGACCACATAGCGGCCAACGGGGACCGAGCTGGGAACCTCAAGGGTAACCTCGAACACCCCGTCAGCAACACTGACCGCAGCACCCAAGCTAGCGACAAAACTCCGCTCGCCCCGACTGAGGCTGAAATCGAGTCGTAAACCGCCGATGCCGCGACCACTCGAGCTCACACGCCCCCACAGACGCACGCGGTCACCGCGCGAAACGGCACGCTGCGAACAGCTGAGCTCGATCTGGGTCGGCTTGAGCAGCGCCGCGGCAGCCTCGTCGGCGCTCCCCTCCTCAGTCGCATCGCCTGCGCTCGGTGCACCGACCGCCAGGCTGGCGCCCGGATCGCTGGTGCCGCGAGTTGCTGCGCCAGGTGCCCGCGACGAGGCCCCAACGGCTTGGGCTTCCGACCCGCGGGCGACGACGCGCTGAGCGCCGCCGTTGCTGCCTACCCGACGCATGCCAGCGACCCCTCGCGCCTGGCGACCAAGTTGACTGTAGTTCGCGGCAAAACGCGCGGGGCGCGGAAAGGGGTCGGGGCCGGCGCGGTGAAGGACCCTCGACTCGGTCCGTGCAACGCGCAGCTCCGACGACGCCCCACCGAGGTCGATGCGCAACCAGCCACGTCGTGGCAGGTAGACCTCAACAAAGGCGTGGGCTTCGTTTTGCACGTAGCGCGCTGGAATCCCCAACGCCTGAGCGGTAATCACGAAAGCTTGGGCACGATGGCGACAGACCCCACGTTGCGACAGCGCGATCGACAAGTAGAGATCGCCGCGATTGCCGCTGAGCTTCTCGGCTTTGAAATTTCGGAAATAAGCGACGAGGCGCTCAAGTTGCCGGCGAATTGTGTCGTCTGCGCGCACACCGATGTGATGCAAGACCTGCTGGGCCGCCTCCTGCACGGAACTCGGCAACTGCGGACGCAAGCGCTCTGGAACATCCTCTGTGCGGACAAGCGGCGGAACCTCCACGGAAAAATAGGAGTGCGGCGCAACGGTGACGAAGAGCAAACGAACGACGGCGGTGCGCGAACCGCGAACCCACCACGCGTCGGCAGCGTCGGTAAAGAACGCTACCGTCTGTGGCGGCTCTGTCCGATAGCTGATGATCCGCGCACCGGCAGCCACCGAGGGCAAGCGGACTGCCCTGCTCGCGCTGAGCGAGAGGTCGATGCTTCCCCAAAAACGTTCCTCGCTCGGGGCTGGTGGCGCGTGTGACAGCGCCTGAGGACGCAGCGGCCGGCCACCGACGCGCAAGGCGTAATCGGTGCCGACAACATCGAATACCTCGACGCGTTTGAGTGGCACGATACTGGGATTGAATTCGGCGCGGTAGTTCAGTACGCCATCGTGCGTCGTCGTCCCGTCCAAGCGCACGCTCGACGATGATGCCGAATGCTGAGGTTTGAGCGCCGCGCGCTCATCCGGCGCTGGTAGCGATAGACCATCCGCCACATCAAGCGATGCAGGCAAGCTACCCGACTTTGCCCAGTTGTTCTGTGGCTCGCCGTCGAGCGGGAGATACTCGTGCAAGACCGGCCCGGCGTACAAGACCGCGGGCCACAGCAGGCAGGCGATCAGCGCTGAAGGTCGATGACTTGCCATTTTCCGTCTTTGTGGCGCCGCAAAATTGCCGTCAGCGGCGTGTCGGCGAGGTTAACCCGGCCGATCAGGACACTAGGGTCATACGTGGCACCGACCGGTACATACCCGATGGCCCGCCGCGCCGCCGCAACGCCCATCAAGGGACCGATCTGCACCGGCTTGCCGCGGGCCTCACCAACCAAATCGGCAAGCACGCGGCGCAGCTGCTGATGAGACTTAGCGACCAGACGCCCGCGGGCATAAAATGGCAAACGGCAACGTCGCACCATCGCCGAGAGATCTCCGTCGCGCAACGCCAAGGCGAAGGCGCCCAGCGTTGCCATCGCCTGGCGACGCTGCTCCGCGGTCAAGCTCAAACCACCCGCGGCCAACTTCGTTGTGCTGCGCGTCGATTGGCCAGCTGCATGTCGATGCATCGCGTGTGAGCCAAAGCCAGCTGCAGCAGGACGATTCAGACGCCGTGGCGACGTCGGCCGCTGCGACGAGGCCACGCCGACTTCGCGCAAGTCGGCATCGATCGGCCCCTGCGGCGGTTTGGTCAGGATGTAGGGGTCGACGCCAAAGGTACCGCACTGGCGATGATTGCGATGAAAACGCCAATGCAAGTAGACGTTTCCGTCGCGCGAGTGAATCACCGGCGGAGGCCGACCGAAGGGCGCCGCGCTGAACACCACATCCAGGGCAGCAGCGTCGAACGTGAGCACGCCGCTCGGCTTGACCACCGTCGCCTTCTTCACCTGACCGTCAGGACCGACGACAACCTCAACCATCGTCCACAATGACATGTCGTTCAGCGGATTGGCGTCGGCCTTGCCATCGAGATCGACGAGAAAGCCGAAACCCCAGAGTTGATGAATGCGTCGGTGCATCCGCGCGATATACACGGCAAACGGATTGGCGCGGGTACCCAAGGCGGTCTGATTGCCCGGCTGCACCTCGGGAACAAAATTCTCCAAGGCAGCGCGGACGCGTTCCCACTTGGCGCGCCGCGGACTTTTCACCGACGGCAAGCGGCGAGCTCGGTCACGATCTCGCGCGGCTGTCTCCCGATAGATGCGATCATGGCTCTGATGATCGAGCGCGCGCTCGACTTGGCGTCGTTGCGCCTGCGGCAATTCACCGTCGGCCGACGACGCGCTCAGCTGCTCGCGTCGCTGGCGCTCGGCGCGCGGGCGCATTCGTAGCCCGAGCGATTTTGGCGAACGCCGTTCGGCGGCCGAATCAACAGCCTCGACGCGCTTAGGCGAGGTCTGCTGTTGCACTTTCTGTCGAATCAGCGTGCGCTGCCGTGCGCGAGTCTCGCGCTCGACCTGGCGATTCTTGTCCGAAAGGAACCGCGCGTTTTGCGGTGCTCGCTCGCTTTCCGGGTTGTCGACCTCCACCGCCTTGAGACGCTGAGGCACTACCGGCTGCTGCGGGAGCTTGGGCTGTGGCTTGGGTGGCGGCGGCTTGGGCACGGGTTGTCGCCGCTGCGCAAGGGCACGCCGTCGCGGTTGGCGACGCCGAAGCAGCGGGCGCGCCGGCACAACGTCGAGATCTGTAATACGCGTCGTTGGCTTGGCCGGCGGCGCAGTGTCGGAACCGAAAACCTGCGGCAAGATCGGCAACCCAGCGCCGTGAAGCAACAGCGAGACCGCGACGGCCAACCACACCCGGCTGGGGCGGCGGCGCTGGGGCGGCAAGAGCCGTCTGAGCTTGTCTGGTCTCGAGCGGACAGGCACCGGCAAATCCTAGCAGACTTGGCCTCAGTGCAGCGCTAGTCGCGCAGAAGCGTAGATCTTTTCCCGTCCGGCGATCACGCGCGTCAGGCGAACCTCAACGCGATCCCCACGGCGAAATCCTTGCGCGGCGGATATTTCCGCCTGAGCCTGAAGCGTCTTGCCGGCGGGCGGCACAACGAATTCAGTGTAGTCGACCTGTTCGGGTCGTTTTTTTCCCAAGCGATACCAAACCAAATTGAGCTTGCTGGAGCCCGGAGCCGACTTCAGAAAAGCGATGAAGTGAAAATTCCAGCGCCCGTCTTTGCTTTCCACGGTCCGTGTCCGCGCAGCTCGGGCAATGGTCTTGGTAAACGCCTGCTCGGTGGTGGCATCGACAAATGGCTGCGAGGACACAACCACTTTCCCCTTAAATTTCGACCAGGTCGTGCCTTTGGCTCGGGCAGAGGCTGGAAAGCCACAAAGCACGACCAGTGCGATCAGACGCCATCTGAAACCCGCTATGCACTTCATCGGAGCCTCCCAACAGCCGCCAAGCCCTTCAAAATTCTAGCATGCGCCGTCCGACACTGCCTGACGTGTCAGCAAATCGCGCTGCTGCGGCGAAAAACTTGACAGAAACAGATGTTCAGTATACCGATAATATGTTCAGGATCAGCCAAGGATGCCCAACATGTCCGATGGAATGCCGGTTCAGCCGCTCACGCCGCGTCAACAGCAGGTGTTGAACTTCATCACCGATTACATCGACGGCCACGGCTACCCGCCAACGCTGCGCGAGATCGGCCGACACCTCAACATCCGCAGCACCAACGGCGTGAGCGATCACCTCAAAGCCTTGGAGCGCAAAGGGCACCTCTCACGCGACGACCTCAAATCACGAGCCTTGCGGCCAGTGACCCACGCATCAACGACTGAAATGATCAGCCGCGAGGCGGCCAACGGGTTCGGCACGTCGGCAAGCGAAGGGGCTGTGGTCCGCGATATCAACAGCGCTCGCCTTGTCCAATCGCGCGGAACGATGCACGCGGCGCTGCCAGTCACGGAAAGCTCGATCGGCATCCCGATCATCGGTCGCGTCGCCGCCGGCGAGCCGCTGCTGGCAGTAGAAAACGTCGAGGACACTGTTCAGGTCGACCGATTCTTCATCGGCACCGGTGATGGGGTGTTTGGCCTACGGGTCAAAGGCGACTCGATGATCGATGCGGGTATCCACGACGGCGACTTCATCTTCGTCCGCAAGCAGCTTCACGCCCGCAAAGGTGAAATTGTCGTGGCGATGATCGAGGGCGAAGCGACCGTCAAGTACTACTTCCCCGAGGGCGATCGCGTGCGCTTTCAACCAGCGAACGACTCGATGGAGCCGATCTACGTCACAGCACAAGAGTTTCGCTCGGTCGACCTCGTCGGTGTGGTGGTCGGCGTTTATCGCAAAGTCGGTCGCTAAGCGCGCCTCCCTGCCGCGCTTGCCAAGCCATCCATTCCCAGCCAGTATCGCGACAGCTCAAGGAGACCGAAGATGCGGTTGCCACAGTTGTCGTTTGTCTGCTCGCTGCTCTGCCTAGCGCTCACATCCTGCGGCGGGCCCCTGAGACTTGTCGAGCCACGAATGGTCCCACGGGCAGCCACGAGTCCAAAGATTGCCGAGCTGGTCGACTTGGGCATCCCGACGGTCACGCGAAATAGCGTGATCGCTCTCACGGGTCGGGACGAGCGCGCAGTGATCGGCGAGGCGCTGTTGATCAAAGGCAGCGGCTTCGGCCGCCAACCGAGCGTCTCGATCGGCGAGACGCCAGCCCCGCTGGTCGGTCTCGTCAAAGGTGGACTGATCGTGCGCGTGCCCTGGGGTATCGACGGCGGCCAACGTCGCGTTCGGGTGAGCAATCACCGCGGCGCCGCACAAGCAACCCTCGACGTGACGCGATTGCTGACCATCGCGACGGGTAGCGCACTTCACCTGTTCTCGACGAGCGGCGCGAGATTCGACACCCTAGCACTGAGCAAGCCGATCGCCGCGCTGGCGATGACAACGGATGGCGCCCGTGCACTCGTCGGCACCAACGATCCGCCGACACTGGCGATCATCGATCTCACCGCGAGCAAACTCAAAGTCGAGTCGCGGCGCAGCCTGCCCGGCAAGCGCGTGATCGCGATCGCCAGCGCGAGTCATGCACCGCTCGGCGCGGTGCTGACCGATACCCACATCGTGTTGATCGACCAACGCCGGGCCGATGCGCTGGCACTTTATCGCCCCCGACCGTTGCCACCGATCAGCCTGCCGACAGCGATCGCTCTATCGCCACAGGGCGAGCAGCTGGTCGTCACCGAGCGCCGCAGCAACCGCGCCTGGCTGATTCCAGTCGAGGGGCAAGCAGATGTGCAGCCAACCGACATGCTGCCGGGTGTGGCGCTTGAGATGTTGCACTCGGTGCGGTTCGCCGCTGACGGCAAGCAGGTTTGGGCGATCGCTGGAGACTCACTGCAGTCGATCAGTGGCGGTAGCCAAGCCACACGCATCGTCGCCGCCAGCGCCACAGGGAGCCTGACCGTCGGCGATACAAATACGCTGCCGGGCATACTCGCCCCCTCGCATGTAGTGGTCGCCCGCGCCGACCCAACGCCACCCGGAACGGCGATTCGCATCGCCAAGGGAAATGCGGCGCTGTATCTGACCACACGAGCGATCGGCAAGCAGACGGCCAAGTCGCAACTTGTACGCTGGGAAGCGGGCGCAGGGCCCAAAGTTCTCCTCGACGACCGCTCGCTCTGTGGACCGCTAGCGATCGCCGGGAAGACGCAGACGGTCTTTGCTTTGACCTGCGACAACAACAAGATCGGCCTGCTCGCTCAAAAGGCCTGGGCAAGCGATCCGGCACAGCACAGCGATCTCGGCCTGGCGCTGGCCAAACCGGTCCAGCTGGTCAGCCAACCCTAGACGCACGAATTGCGGCCGTTCGCCTAGCGCGTTGGGAACAGGCAGGCGTGCCCGGCGCCGACAACTTCGCTGCAGGTCCCCCCTTGCGGACAACTCGCTCCTGCTCCTGCACAGGCCGCGACGCAGCGTTGCTCGCCCTGGACCTGGACGCAGACCAACCCGGTGTCGCAGGACCCGCAGCGCGCGCCGATCTTGCCGTCCTGAGTATCGTAGTCAGGGAAAAGCAAGCGACCGCGCACGCCATTGGGTCCGGCGCTCTGGTTCTGCATCGGCAGGCCACTGGCATCTTCGAACAACAGCGCGAAAGAGAGTGCCCTCCGACCGGCGAGCGCCGGACGCGTTTGCACGCCAAGCGTCGTCGTGTTGAGCGGCAAATCGGCGCCAAGTAGCAGTCCGGCTTCGAGCATGCGCCGGCCCCATATCTCATCGGCATCCGCAGCGGCAGTCGCCTTTAGCCCGGCCCAAGCAACCAGCAAGTGTCCGACGTTGTCGCGAGTACGAGCGATCGTCGGTCGCAGTTGCTCACCCACTACTTGCGAGTTGACCGTGTAGGCGGACTGATCGAGCAAGACCAACGCACTCTTGTTCTGCAAGGCGATTCGACGGGCGAAAATGCCACGGCCATCGCCGTCCTCCGCCGGCTCGGAGGTGTTCGTCAGCGCGTCGCTCCAGACGACCACGAAGCCATACGAGACCGCTGCCACGTCGTGCTCGCCGACGCGCTTGGTCCGGGCCTCGATCACTTTCGGCAAAGCGACCGCGCCACGGCCTTGGTGGAGGCGAGCTGACAACGTGGCACCCAGGTTGTAGATGATCACGTACTCGTCACCGTCGATCGATGCTATCGCCGGCGCAGGCGCCGGCACGTCGCACCTGCCCAGGTAGCAAGTCTCGCCCGCCGGACAGACGGTGCGCAGGTCGCAGGTCTGCGAAGAGGCCGGACCCACTGCCGCGTTGTCCACGGCGAAATCTGCGCCATTGGGGTTCGCGCTATCGTCAAGCAAACGCGCCGCGACCGTAACCGCCGTGCTACTTAGCGTGCCCCAAGCGACAACGTACCCCCCCTGAAGGCGCAAAATGCTGGGCACCAGACCAGCCACCGCGCCCGAATCGATCCGTTGCGCCGCACCGATGGGTGTGCCCTGGGCGCTGTACGGGCGGGCATACACCCCCCGCGTGCCGGTCAAACGGGCAAAGGCGACGACAAAGCTGCCGTCGGGAGCCATCGCCACCGTTGGGGTATCATGAGCGTCAGTACCATCAGCAACGACTAGCTCGTCACTAAGGGCCGTGCCATTGGGCCCAAAAAGCCGCGCATACACCGCGCAACTCGGCTGACAGCTCCCCTCGGTCCAGACCGCGACGAAGTTCCCTGCTCCATCGCTCGCAATTTGCCGACCGCCCCCTCTGGATGCCAGCACGCGCGCCGCCGCCGCCGGCCGCGGGTTGACGGGGAAATCGGCGGGAACCAGCTCCAAGTGCGCGTCGACCAGGCTGCCCGGCTCGACCGACAGTAACGCCTGGCCGACCGCCAGCAATTCTCCGGCGAGCGTCGCGTCGACGTTGAGATTAACGCTGCCCGACCATCCCTCGGTGAGCAGCATTACCTCCGTCGTGTCTTTTCCCGTCTCAAACAACCCAGCAGAAACATCGATCGTGCGCTCAGCGCTTAGCCCGCCGTTGTCGACCAGGCGCAGGCTCAACGTGTCAGCTTGCAGCGGCAAGCGGGCCGTGAGTATCACCCGCACTGCAGTGTCGTGAGACTTGCAGGCCGCCATACACAGCACGATCGACAAGACTGTGCGACGAGCGATCATCTCCAGCTCACCGTCTGAAGTCGGCGACAAAGCGCGTATCGGGCAACCCGCCGCCACTGCTTACGCCGGCGTAAATGCCCGCCGCACCGCCAGCAACCGCGAGACCGACGGCCGTCCAAAACCACCACTTACGGTAAAACGGCGCCGGTGCTCCGCCGTCGCGCGGACGCGTGGGCGCCTTCGCATCGCGGAAATTGAACGCCGCCCCCTGATCGGTGGGCACACTTGCGACGCCAGCATCCGTCGGCGGTGAACTCAAGCTCCCGCCGTCCCGTGGACCTGTCGAGAGGTCTTCGCCCGCCCGTCGGGCGGCGGCCCGCTCAGCGATCAACTTGCGCAGTAGCTGCTCGACCGCAGCGCGGTTCGGTGCGGCCGGCAGGGCTTTGAGGTACGCGTCAAACGAAGCGATCGCACCGTCGTATTCCTTGAGGTTGCGATAGCATTGACCGATGTTGAAGTGAAACCCGGGCAGCGGCATCAGCCGGTAGGCCTGGCGATAGAGCCGCAATGCTCGGCGATAGTTGGCCGCAGCAAATTCCTTCTCACCGGCAGCAAACGCCCGGCGCGCCTCCTCACGCTGAGCAGGCTGCACCGCCGGCGCCGCAGCTGCCGCCGCCACCCAGAGGGCCACCATCGCTCCGCTCAACCAGCAGGTCCGCACCATCGCGGAATAGTAAGTCGTCACCGAACAAATAACAATCGCCGCCCTTGACCGCGGTCAGTGGTCGTCGAGGCACCCAGCGACCACTAGTGGATCTTGAACGGGTCGATCGTTTCGCGCTTGCTGGGGACGGACTTCTTTCCGCGATAGTTCCTGATCACCGCAGCGTCGGGACGCGTGACCTCAGCCCGAACGGGGTCGCTTTGCTTTGCCGAGGACCCGCGGCGACGTTTGCTCGCCGAGGAGGCAGTGCCACGCCGCCGCCGAGGCACTGCAGCGTCGGCGACCGGCCGCGGTTGCATTGCCACGCCGCTCGGCGTTGGCTCAGCTCGCTCGAATTCAATCGTCGCTGTCTGATCACCGACCACATTTAACGTTCGCGTCGTCGCGGAGAAGCCCTTGAGGGTGAACACGAAAGTGACGCGCGCACCGATGTCTACGGCGACCTTGAGCGGCGTCGTGCCCAGGCTGCGCGGCTCGCCGGGGCGCGAAACGTCAGCCCCCGACGGCACGCTGCGCAGCGTTACCGTCGCCACGCGTGGCGCCGCTGCTTGGGCGTCGACGGACCGCGCTACAGGCGCCCCTTGTCGAGAGGGTCCTTTTTCTCCTCCCCAGTCGATACCTGCAGCGACAAAGAACGCGGTGGCCGCCAAAGCAAACAGGCCGAAGCCCCCGAGGGCGATCAGCAGGGGTCGCCGGCTCTTGCTCACCGGTGGCGGGGGTTGCGCTACAACGACCGAGCTATCGCCCAAACGACGAACGGCACTGATCGTCTCGGGCATGCGCAACAGATCGGCGCGCAGCTCATCGACCGATTGGTAGCGGCGATCGGGGGATTTCTCCAGACACCGCAAGATAATCCGCTCGAGGGGCCGCGGCACGCGCGCACCATTGGGCAGGTCGCGCGGCGGTTTGGGGATGTCGTTCATGTGAGCGACGACAAACTCGCCAAAGGTCTTCTTCTTGAACACCGGTTGGCCGGCGAACATCTCGTAAAGAATCGCACCGAGCGAGTAGATATCGGAACGGTTGTCTGCCGTCAGGCCTGAGGCTTGCTCGGGCGACATGTATGCCGGCGTGCCGATCACCGACCCAGCTGCGGTCTCCCAACTGTTGTGCGTTTCCGGATCTGCCTGGAGTTTGGCGACGCCAAAGTCGAGCAGCTTGACGAATTTTCCGCCCTTCGGCTGATCGAGCAAGAAGACGTTGTCTGGTTTGAGGTCGCGATGGATGACCCCCGCCTGGTGGGCGGCTTCGAGACCATCGCACACCTGCAGCGTGATCTGCAGCGCACGTTCGAGCGGCAACAGCACGCCGCGATTGCGCAGCAGCTCGGCAAGGTCGTTGCCACGCAGCAGCTCCATGATGAAGAAGGTCTCGCCGGTCGCCAAAGAAACGAAATCGGTAATATCGACGATGTTGGCGTGCCCGATGCGATTGACAGCGCGCGCTTCCTGAAAGAACCGATGCACTGCGTCGGTTTTGACCGCGTACTCGGGTCGCAACAACTTGAGTGCAACTTTGCGCCCGAGCATCACATGCTCAGCTAAATAAACACGGCCCATACCGCCAGAGCCGATCAGATCGAGCACCCGATACGAACCGAGGACGCGGCCGATGCGATCATCGGTGCCATCGTCAGCTGCAGCCCCGTCTCCAGTGGGCGTATGAGCCCGGGCGTTGCGCGCCGCCTCACTCGGCGTCGGCATCAACGGCGCGGAATGCTTGGGCGTCGAAGGTGTTCGCCGCCCGACGGCGGTTGTCGCGGGACGTCCTGGCGGTTCCGGCGTGACCGTCGGCGCGTGAGAGAGCGGGCCGGTGCGCTGCGGACTTGGCTTGGCCTCGGTCAGCTCAACCTCGATCTCCACCGATTCGGTGGCAAGGATCGGCTCGACTTCCAGTTCTTCGCTGGGCCGATCCGTAGGGAGATTTCCCATCGAGGGGTTGTGTTGACCCTTGGGCTGCATTCGTCGCGATTCGCCTGGGCTGTCGTTCCCGGATGCCGCCCCTGAGGCTTTACCCGGTATTCTCATTAATTATAAGTAGATATAGCATAGCTCACAACCATTCGCCCGCGCGATTTTCCCGAGTGACTCGCGATCGATCGGCCGAAGACTCATGAAGTTAGACCCTTAGGGGCGCGACTCACGAGGTGCAAATTAAAGAAATTGATCAGCGTGTGCGCCAGGATCGGACCGAGCAAATGGCCCGACACCTGGAAAATCGCCCCCAGCGCAACGCCGAGCACGGCGGCGATCACCGACCAAGGCCAGAGTGCGCGCCGCGGCGGAACGTGGACCGCGCCGAAGATCAGGCTGGCCCAGAGCAGGCCGACCCGCGGCTGCAGCACACCGCGAAACAGCAGCTCTTCGCCGATACCCGAAGCAAGCGCCAACGAGGCGCAGTCGATCCAGCGCAGCGGACCGAGCACCGTTGAAAACCAGGCATGAAGCTCAGCGAGCCAACCGCGACGGATCGCCCAGCGTGACAGTGTGACCGTGAGCGCCGCTAATGCCAATCCCGCCAGCGCGCTGAGCAGCGGCGAACACGGCACTCCCGCACAGCGCCAACTCAGCGCGATGTGCCAGTAGCGCCCCAGGCCAAGCGCACCAAGCGCCATCGAACCGTAGAGCAACCAAGCGAGCAGATGAAGACGCACGTCGTGAAATATAGCAGCACGGCACAGCTGACCGCAGTGCCCGACGGTGATCATCCAAACTGGACAATGTTGCGAGGAGGGGGATTCGAACCCCCACAGAGTTGCCCCCGCCAGCCCCTCAAGCTGGTGCGTCTACCAATTCCGCCATCCTCGCGGCCGCCGAGATCTATAGTCGGCGCACCCGGTTTCGTCAACGCCCTTCAGCCAAATCAGAAAAAAAAGCACGGCCCGATGTTGCTGCTCGCTCACCGGCGAATTGTGGTAAACACGCCGCGCCCGCACCGTTAAGAGCAAGCGCCAAGGGGACCAAATGCTCAAGTACAGATGGCCAAGCGGCCTGCTGCTTTTGTGCACCACACTTTTCGCTAGCGGCTGTACGGTGCGCACTGATCTTTATGACCTCGATGGCCATGACGTCGAGCTTGTGTTCATGCACACCGGCGACATCCATTCGCGCCTCGTGCCCTATCCGCTCGACGTTGGCGAAGTCGACGCCCAACTCGGCCTGCTCCAGGAAAACGGCCCCTTTGGCGGCATCGCGCGCCTGAGCACGATCATCCGCCAGGAACGCGACAACAACGAGCGCGTGGCCTACGTCGAAACCGGCGACGCCTTCCAGGGCGCACCGATCTTTAACGTGTTCGCCGGTGAGCCCGAGTTCATGGCGCTAACCCAGCTCGGCGTCGATGCGTTCGCCATCGGCAACCACGAGTTCGATAATGGCTCGGCACACCTCGTCAGCCAAGCGCGCGCTTTCGCCAATTTTCCGATGCTGGCGGTCAACTATCTGCTCGAACCGCCGACGCTCGAAGGCAATGCCGACACGGGCCTGATCACTGAGCCCTATACGATCGTCAACATGAAGGGGCTGCGCGTGGGCATCATCGGCCTGGGAAACCTGGGCTCGATGCGCTCGGTGTTCAAGGGCGGCAACTCGATGGGCATTACCCCACTGCATACCGTCGATACGCTGCAATCCTACGTCGACTTCCTAAGGCCACAGGTCGACCTGGTCGTCTCGATCGGCCACATCGGTTACCACGACGATCTCGATGTCATCCCCCGCGTAGAGGGACTCGACATCGTCTTCGGCGGACACCTGCACATCGCCCTCGACCCGCCGAACGTGATCCAGGATTGCGACATCGCCAAACTGCAACGCGAACGCGATCGCTACATCTGCGACACCGAAGAGAAGCTGCGCCAGGCCGAGACGGCCTGCCAGGCACAGAATGCTTGCAGTACAAAAGATCCCGCCGCCGCCGCTCAGTGCGAGGCGGACTGCAAGACCGAGGTAATCGCCGCCTGCAAGCAAGAGACCGAGAGCAGCCGCTACAAGCAACGCCTCGCCGAGCTCGACCACGATATCGAGCGCCTCGAGAAGCGCGGCTGCCACCCGCGCAACGTTGTGCTCGTCCACTCGGGAGCGTTCCTCAAGTTCGCTGGACGACTGCAGGTTACGGTGCGCCAGTGCACGCGGCTCGAGGCTCGGGAGGTCTGTACTGCTTTCGACGCTGCCGGCAACTGCATCACCAAGCGGCCACGGCGCTGCGTTGGTCGCAACGGTGGCGACGACGACTGGGAAGTTCTCGCCCACAGCTATAAGCTGATCCCGATCGACGCGACGATCCCCGAGGATCCAAAGATGTTGCGCTTGATCGAGCCCTACGTCGTCGAGCTCAATCGCCAAGAGAAGCTGACACAGTTGATCGGCTATACCTCGGCCCGCGTGCGCCGCTTTTCCACGGGCTCGGGAGACAGCCAGGTCGGCAATATTGTCGCCGACGCGATGCAGCTGCGGAACCAAGTCTGGGCCGACTTCGCGGTGACCAACTCGTTGGGCATCCGGTCAGACCTGGTAATCGGTCCCATCGATCGGGAACAGATGACCAACGTCTTTCCCTTCGAAAACGCGATCGCGGTGATGTACCTCTCGGGATTTGAAGTTCAGGAGCTGATGGACTTCATCACCCAGCGCTCGACGAATCGCGGCTGCCAAAGCCAGGCCCAGGTCGCAGGGATCACCGCGGTGCTCAACTGCGGCGGCTGCGCAGGCGACGGCGGCAACACTTGCCTGAGCGCAGGAGCCAAATACGACGGAGAGGCCTGCGCGCAGCGCGTCACCGTAGGGGGAACCGGACGCCCCTGTAAGGTCGACGCTGACTGCGACACCTGCAAGGTCGACAGCGGCGCACCAGCCGCCGTGCAGGCCGCTCAACGCGCCGCCTGCAGTGGCAAGGAGAACCAACAGATCGGCGAGATCTGCACCGGGCAACTCCACCCCGAGTTCGGCGACTATAAGCGCTGCTGGGCACCGATCGGCGTAGAGCTCGAGGACGGCACGACGCGCGGGTCATGCGCGCGCTCGTTCAAGCTGGCCACCAACGACTACATCGCCACGGGCGGCAGTGGCTTCCAGGTGCTCGAGCGCAACACCACCCAGCAGAACCTCGGCATCTCGTTGCGCCAAGCAGCCGTCGACTTCATGCGGTCGATGCCCGCATGCGGTGAGCGCTCAACACCGACCGGATCGCTGATCGGCCAATCGCGCACGTTCCTCGTCACAGAAGCGGATGAGAAGCGGCTCAAGGAACTCGAAGACGTCGCCAAGGGCGACACCCCCAACGATGTCCGCGCTGGATTGTTGGAGTTCCGCAAAGAGCTCGAAAAGCGTAGCGACGCGACCAACGATCCGCCGTCGAAGGCCGGGTATAACGGCTATCTGCGTTGCGCCGATCTATCCTGCCAGTGCGCGACCAAGAGCGACTGCGGTTCGGGCGAAACCTGCACCAACGGCTTCTGCCTGCGCAACGGCTTGACGCGTTGCCAAGGGCTGGCATCCAAAGTGCTGGTCGATTGCGAAACTGTTCAAAACAAGGCGCGCTGCGACGCCCTCGGCCGGGTCCACGCTGCGATGCGCTGCGTGACGTTGCCCTGCATCAATGCCCGCGAGGACGGTCGGCTACAGCGGATCTTCAAGGCCTCCACCGGGTCGCCTAACCCCTTCGAACCGTGGCCGGAATGATGAAACGCAAACTGCTTTTCACGATCGCCTTGGCGCTCGTCGCTTGCCAAGACACGCGCACGATCCCGTTTGAGGTTGGCTCGTTTGATGTCCGCCTGCTCGGTGGCCAAAGCATTGGCACCGCCGAGCAGCCGCTACCGTTTTCCAACAACTCCACCGACGTCAGCGTCGACATCTTCGCCCGCCGCGACGACGCACCGAACCAACTCGATCGCCAATTCAGCGGCTGGGTGGTGCTCGATGTCCGGCCCTCGGGCCTGATCGATCCCGCGACGCGCGTCACGAAACTGGAAAACGGCGAGGCACGCAACGTCACCGTCCGCTTCAAGCAAGCCTACGGGACTGTGCGCATCGTCGCCAGCGAAGAAGGTTACGTACCGCGACTAACGGACCCCGGCAACGCGGCGTGTATCAACGGCATCGACGACGACGGCGACGGCTTCGTCGACTTCCCCGGAACCGGCGGCGGCGCGAATAGCACCGCCGGGGACCGCGGCTGCTTCGCGGCAAATGATGACGACGAATCGGGCGGAACGGGCGCCAGCGGTGCGAGCGGACCGATTTTCTTCGCCAACCCGCGGATCTCTGACGTGCAGGCCCCAATTCAGGCTGGCGGTGACGACGAATCGCCACTTTTTGGCACGCGCGTCACCATCGACCGCGGTTTTATGCTCGTTACCCGCGTCGGTGTCGACGGCATGTACCTCACCGATTTCGATGGCGTGAAGTACCAAGGTAACAACTTCGTCATCGACCCGCTCGGCCTCTCGTACCGCAGCGTGTTCGCGTTCAACTTCAGCACACCGGCCAACCTCTACGAAGGCGACTGCCTCGTTCAGCTTGACGGCTCGGTCGATGAGTTCTTCGGCTACACCGAAATCGGCAAGCCAACCTGGAAGAAAGGCGATGCCGCGTATTGTGGCCAACTAGCTGCCAACACCGGCCTGAGCCTATGCGCCGCTCCGGCCAATGAGGGTGCAAATGCTCGCGCAGCCCGCGAGCGCGCTTGTCGGCTGGCGATCGAAGGCCTGGCCAACACACCGGTCGAGCTAACCCGGATGGTGATCGACGACGGCACCAAGCGTTCGCTCTGGGATAACCGACTGCGCGATGCCGAGCGCTTCGAGTCTGCGCTGATTCAGCTCTCCAGCTGTTCCGCGGACACCGACTGCACTGACGGCGGCACCTGCAATCGAGCGACCGGTCGCTGCAGTACCGCAGCGAAGAACCCGGTGCGGATCTTCACCGAGTTGCGAGTCTGCGACAGCAATGGCGACGGGATCGTCGACTTTAGCATCAAGGCCGAGTCCGATTGCTCAAACGACTGTGGTGACGACCCACGCTGCGTGGTCGCCGAAACCTACCGTCGTTTCGGTCAGTGGACCGTGCACTTCGTCGACGGCACCGACCAACTCCGTGAAGTCTCGGTGACCACCACAGGCTCGGCGCCAAACTTCGACCCGACGGCGGCGAAGGGCCGCGAAATTGGCAAGCTGGTCGGTACGATGCGTCACCTCAACTTCGGACGACCCGCTTGGATCGTCGAACCACGCCGCAGCTCCGACTGCGCAGACTGCAAAATCCAATGACACGCCGAACTCCAAAGAAAGGCTTCGACATGTTGATCCTCTCGCGCATTGCATCGCAACGCTTGATACGCGCAGCGACTTGTCTGCTCGCAGGAGCCCTGCTCTGCTCGACGGCACATGCTGGTGACTTCATCGATACGCGAATCACCTTCACCATCGGCGATGACAACTTCCTCAAAAGCGCCGGCGAGCAGGTGCCCGACAGCCCACGCTTCGGCATCGGCGACCGCGAAGGATACGAGCTCTCGTTCGACAACCTCGACCTGGCAACGTCGGGCCGCGAGAATCAGATTCACCTGGTGCTCTACCGCAAGGTGGACGGCATTTTTCCGGGGCTGATCACCGAGGCTGCAGCTTCGATCGAGATCGACCTGGGCGAACTCGAGTCGTCTTCTCCGCGCGTTGACCGCGTGTTTTCCGACGATAGCTCTTATATCCGTTTGGCTTACGCGCTCGATGCCGATCGCAAAGGCAAAGAGTTTCTTGACCTCGTGGTATTTCCGCTGCAAGGCGACCGCTTCCGCGTCGGCTACCTTTACGATTTGACTTGGGGTGGCACCCGGATCTTCGCGCGCCAGAAGGGCCCCACGCCGGCATTCAAACTGGGTGGCAACCACGGTCGCTTTTACTGGTGGGCGGGCATGAAGATCGTTCGCGCCCAAACCGCGCCCGAAGAGTCCAAGGACGAACAAGGTCTAACGATCACCACCGAGCAGCAGGAAAGCTTCTACGGTGTGCTAGCGGGTATGGGCGTCCAGCCAGTCGATGGGCTTTCGATCGACTTCTCCGCCGGGCATATTCAGGTCGGCGAAAACCCGATCAAAGACGTCGCCGGCGAGACGGTAACCGCCTCGGGTTTCTCGGCTCGGCTGGCCTACGGACGTGGTCTCAAGGTCGGTCTTTCATCGGACCTGCGCTTGGTGCGCAACGACCCCGACTACCTCGAGGGCCTTTCACGCCGACCGACCTACAAAGCTGATAGCAAGCTGAGCTGGCGCATCTCCGCCGAGGGAACCGCCGTCGCCCAGGTCTTGGCTGATCGTGAAACCTTCGGCGCAACGACGGCTCAATGGGCCAGCGCAGCAGCGGTCGACTTTCGACTGCAGTACAACTACATGCGCTTCAACCTTACCGGCGTCTATCGCAGCCTCGAGTTCATCTTGCTCGACACGCCGAGCTTCGTCGCCTTCGAGGCCTTTCCCAGCGAAGTTCAAGTCAAACCGAACTTCTTCGGAGCCGTCGCCTTCGACTACCACTTTCCGAAGATCGGTCTGACCCCCGGGATCCAAGCGGGCATCGAAGTGCCTGCGTCGGTGACCACCGAGCTGACGGCCAAAGAGGTTGGCAGCAACGCACCTCCGACGCTGCTCGGCAAACACACGATCGTCGTGCGCGGCAACGGGCGGCGTGTGATCTTGCCGCAAGACGCCGAGGCGGTGCCGCTGTTCCAGTTCCGCGGCACGGCGCGCTGGTACGCCTCGCAGATGCTGACTTTGGTCGCTTTCGCCTTTGTGACGATCGACGAAAATGCTGAGATCCTCGTGGTCAATCCAGACTTGACGCGCACCCGCGTCTTCGACGACTCGGTGCGCTTTGGTGCCGGCCTGCAGATGCAGGCGCGCTTTTAGCACAGGCATGCCGAACCTCGAGCTCGAGCTCAAAACCGGGCTGTCGACCTTTCGCCGGATCGCGTTGGGCACCTGGCGCACCACCGGCGATCCATCGGTCTACGGTTCGGTCGATGTGCGAATGGACAGCGCGCTGCGCTACATCGAAGAGTTTCGTCAGAAGACAGGGCGACGATTGACCGTCACGCACTTGGTCGCGCGCGCGATCGCCCAGGTGCTCAAAGAGACCCCCGACGCCAACGCCTTGCTGCGCTTTTCGCGGATCTACCTGCGCAAACGCATCGGCGTGTTTCTGCAGGTCGCGATGACCGACCAAGGCGAAGGCAAGGTCGACCTCTCAGGGGTAACCGTCTATGACGTCGCCGAGCGCACCCTCGTCGAACTCGTCGACGACGTGCAGACCAAGGTCGAGCTGGTTCGTCAGCGCAGTGATCCGCACCTCGAGCGCAGCCGCAAGTTAATGGACCGCATCCCCAGCCCGCTGATCGGACCTGCGCTTTCCGCGCTCTCGTTCCTCACGCTGGGGCTGAACTTAGACCTCTCGCGCTTCGGCATTCCCCGCGATCCCTTTGGCTCGGTGATGGTGACGAATGTCGGCTCGTTGGGCCTAGACACAGCATTCGTACCGCTGATCCCGTATTCGCGCGTACCAATCCTAATCGCCGTCAGCGCGGTCAAGGACACGCCAGTCGTCGAAGACGGCAAGGTCGTACCGGCGAAGGTGATGCGACTGAACGCTACCTTCGACCACCGATTTATCGACGGATATCACGCGGCGACGATGTCGAAGACGGTGCGCGCTTGGCTCGAGCACCCCTACGACCACTTTGATGCGCTCTAGCCTTAATGCGGCTCTGGCAGGGTGCAGAAAGCACCCTGCTAGCCCTCGCGGTTTGCGCTACTGAGCGCTAAACGCCGAGGGGTCCTTCTCGAACTTCTTTTTGCATCCCGGACAACAGAACACGACGTGCTTGCCCTCGGGCGTGGTCGCGCGCTGGCTATCTGCGGCGACGGTGAAGATCTCTTTGCTGACCGGACACATCGCTTTGCTGCCCACAGCCGGTGGCGCGTCGAAAAACGCTTGAGGCTGAGCGGTCGGCTGGCTGGCCGGTCCCTGGCCGCCTTTGCAGCCGAAGCCGCGCTTGCAGCCCTGACCATGGAATCCGCCACCGCACTTGCCGTGCTTGCCGTGCATGCCCGGTTTACCGTGGAAGTAGTGCTGGTGAACATGGTGATGGTGGCAACCAGCCAACAGTAGAGAAAACGAGAACACTGCAACGATCGCGCGTAACATTGAAAGCCTCCTATCGGGTAGCGAAGGTAAACAGCTAATGCTTCGCGGTCAACAACGCGCTGCCAGCACAACGACGACTGCGAAAGCGCCCTACGCGAGGATCTGATCGTGACTCAGCTCGTCAGCCAGTCGCTGTTGTTCGCCGCAGCCTTTCTGTTGCTACTGGCGCTCACTGCGTCGATCTATCGACGCCGACGACGCCTCGCGCGCATGCTGCATGGTCGGCAGGCCGAGGCCCGTGCCCCCGAGATTCTGCGCGATCACGGCTATCGTGCGCTGATCGAGCAGCCCGACGGACAGTACACACTCAGCATCGACGGACAACCGCAGGAGATCAGCGTCCGTGCCGATCTCCTCGCCCGACGCGGGCGAACCCTCGCGCTGGTCGAGGTCAAGACCGGCAAAGCGGCGCGCCCAACCCTCGCCGAAACGCGACGACAGTTGCTGGAGTACGCACTGGCCTTCGATGTCGATGAACTACTGCTGGTCGATGCTGACCAACAGACGCTTCAGCGAATATCGTTTCCTTCGCCGAAGCATCGTGCTGTCGGTCGGCTAGTGGTGCTAGGCGCCGTGATCGGCATCGCCATCGGTGCCGTGCTGCGTGAGCTTTGGGGATAGGCCAGCGCTCGAGCTCAAACCCGAGCACTGGCGGGAGCTCGCTAGTAGTTGACGAACTCGAACTCCATCTTGGTAACCTGGGTGTCGCAGTTGGCTACCGTACGACTGCCCTGCGCGATCTCCTGGGGGGTGAAGGAGATCGTGCAAGATTTACCGAGCAGATCGGCCGCGTTGCTGCAGTCGTAGTCGTAAACCGCGAACTCGATACCGTCGGTCAGCTCGGAGACCTTGGTCAGCCAGAGCAAGTTGCCACGGGCACCAAAGTCAGTGGGCGTTCCCTTGGGCTGTTGCCAATGCACGCCGGTCTCGGTATCGCCCGGCTTGCCCTTGGCCGTCATTTGGATGTCGCAGGCGTTGGGCCAACAGCCCTCATGATGGGTCAGGCTCTTAATGAAGACGGCGACATCGCCCGGCTGGACCTTGATCAACGAGAGCACCAGCTTGGTGACCGTGCCATCTGCGCCCTTTTGACAGCCGCTGAACTCGATCTTGCCGGCGCTGAGGTCGCTTTGCGTTAGCTGAACCTCGCAGGTCCCGAGGTCGTCATTCGCACCCTTGAGCCCACAGTCGGCGTCGAGCACGTGAAACTGAAGTTTGGTCGTCAGCAGCTCGTCGGTGGTAGCGATCAGCATCGGATCGTTCCACTTGGGGGCTTTTCCTTGCTCGACCGGACGGCCGAGCAGCTTGTCGGTGCCAAAGGTCAGCTCAACGAACGGGATGTCCTGGGAGGTATCGATCGTCGCCTCATCCAAGCGCACCATATAGCGGTCGGGAACCTTTTCAACGCATTTGCCCTTCTCGGTATCGCAGACCTTCTGGATCTGGGCGCAGCTGGTGCACTCGGCGCGGGCGATGCCACAGCTGTCGTTGGTTTGCCCTTTGCATTCCTTGGTCACCTTGTCGCAACAGCCCTTCGGACAGGCACCACAGGGATCGGGCACCTTACACTCGCCGTTGATGCACTCCTGACCCGTGGCGCAGACTTCGCATTTCTGCCCACCAAAACCGCAGCTGGTCGCCGAGACTTGCTGCGCACAGACCGTCCCCGAGCAGCACGTGCCACAAGGGCCGCAGGGCGACGACGAGTCGAACGGGTTACCGAAGTCCAACTTGGGCGTTTGACTACCGTTGTCGTTACACATCACGAGCGCCGCACTGCAAAGCAGCGCTACCGGCAAAATCAGTAAGCTTGGGCGTTTCATGCCGTAAAGATAGCTCGGTCGCGCGACGAGGGACAGTCGAATCCGGGTCAGCGGGAATCTCGCCGGCGTGACGCGGGTTTTGGCGCAAGAAGGCCCGCTGGCTTGAGCGATTGCCGGCAGCAGTGCTTCGTGCTAGATACGGGCCAAAGCGAAGTGTATTCAATCTGTTATCGATTCGGCCCGAGGCGGCCAGCGGGAGCCAAAGATGCAATCGGAACTTCGCATGATCAACGAGATGGTTCAGGCCGAGAGCCAGTTCATCGAGCGACTGCTCAACGAGATCGGCAAGGTGATCGTCGGCCAGCGTGCGATGGTCGAGCGCCTGCTGATCGGCCTGCTAACCGGCGGCCATGTGCTGCTCGAGGGCGTGCCGGGCTTAGCCAAGACGATGACGATCAAAACGATCGCCGACGCGACCGCGCTCTCGTTCGCGCGGCTACAGTTCACGCCGGACCTCTTGCCCGCCGACATCATCGGCACGACGATCTACAACGCGCAAACTGGCGAGTTCTCTGCGAAAACCGGGCCGATCTTTGCCAATCTGGTGCTCGCCGATGAGATCAACCGCGCACCAGCCAAGGTGCAAAGCGCCCTGCTCGAGGCGATGCAGGAGCGCCAGGTAACGATCGGCGACACCAGTCACCCGCTGCCCCGTCCGTTCTTCGTCATGGCGACCCAAAACCCGATCGAGCAGGAGGGAACCTATCCGCTCCCCGAAGCCCAACTCGATCGCTTCATGCTGATGCTCAAGGTCGGCTACCCGACGCGCGAGGAAGAGCGCCAGATCATGGATCGGATGACCGCTGGCATCTCTCCCTCCGCCGACTCGGTGATCAGCCACGAAGACCTGAGGAAGGCTCAGCAGGTCGTCAATCAGATCTACATCGACGAAAAGATCCGCGACTACATCGTTGACGTCGTCAGTGCCACACGCCGTCCGGACCAGTATGGGCTCAGCGACATCGCCGACTTCATCGAATTCGGCGCTAGCCCACGCGCGTCGATCTTCTTGAATCTCGCAGCCAAAGCCCATGCCTTTTTGCGCCACCGCGGGTTTGTCACCCCTGAAGATATCAAAGCGATCGGTGCCGATGTCCTGCGACATCGGGTGATCCTCTCTTATGAGGCGGAGGCTGAGGAGATCAGCGCCGAGGACATCGTGCGTAAGCTTTTCGAGCAGATCGAAGTGCCGTGATCGCCCGCGAGCTGATCAAGAAGATCCGTAAGATCGAGATCCACACCAGCCGCCTGGTCAACGACCAGCTGGCTGGCCACTACCATAGCGTCTTCAAGGGCCGAGGCATGGCCTTCGAGGAGGTGCGCAAATATCAGCCGGGCGATGACATTCGCTCGATCGATTGGAACGTATCGGCGCGCATGAACGACGTCTTCATCAAGCTCTTCGTCGAAGAGCGTGAGATGACGGTAATGCTGCTGGTCGATATGAGCGCCTCAGGCCTGTTCGGCACGGCGGCGCAAACGAAGCGCGAAGTCGCCGCCGAGATGGCCGCCGTGATCGCCTTTTCAGCGATCAAGAATAACGATCGGGTCGGCCTGGTGATCTTCACCGACCAGGTCGAGAAGTTCGTGCCACCGAAGAAGGGGAAGAAACACGTCCTGCGCGTGATCACTGAGATCCTCTCGTTTCGCCCGCTCAGCCGACGAACAAACCTTAGCGCGGCCCTCGAGTTTCTCGCCCGAGTCGGCCGCCGACACGCGATCGCCTTCATGTTTTCCGATTTCCTCACCGCCCCCGAGGACGGAGACCTCGACCCACAACGCGATGCACTGCCTGATCAGCTCGAGCACACGGTACGCATCACGCGGCGTAAGCACGATCTGATCCCGGTGGCGATCAGCGATCCCCTCGAAGAGGAGATCCCGCGGGGACTGGGATTGCTCAGCCTTGCGGATTTGGAAACGGGCGAACGATTGCTGATCGATGCGAGCGGCGCAGAGATCGACGCGTACAACGCCTACGTCCGTCGTCGCCGACACGCCCGTGACCAACTTTTTCGACGGCTCAAAGTCGATCACATCAATATTCGCACTGACCAGCCCTATATCGACGAACTGATCGCCTTCTTCGTCAGGCGCGAGAAACGGCAGCGACGATGACCGGCAGGTGCTTGACACTCGGCGCCGTATTGACGCTGCTGGCGCCAGCGGTCGCCTTCGGCCAGCGCGATGCTGGGGCCCGATCGTCGGCGAGCTCAAACGCCGCGGACGCGGCGGGCGATGGATTGCTCGGCAAGAGCGATGGTCATCAAGGCGACGCGACCAGCGATTCAGGCGCGGACAAGATAGACTGGCTGCCGAAGCTAACCGTGAAGATCACGCCGGCGGTCGCCAAGCTCGGCGATCCGATCACCGTGAAGATCGTCCTCGACCAACCTGCCGAGGTGCATACGACGCTGCCGCTCAAGCTTGAGCTCGATCCATTCGTCGAACTCGGACGCCAGAGCCAAATCAAGCGACGCGAAACCCCCGGCAAACTGCCACGCAGCGAGCAAGTATTCGAGGTCTCGGTCGCCGTCTACAAGCTCGGCGAGCAAACGCTGCCACCGATCGAACTGACCGCACTCAATCCCGGCGGCGACATGGCGACGATCAAGACAACCGCCGTGCCGATCCGCATCGTCAGCAGCATGCCCAACGAGCCGCAGCCGAAGCTCAAGGAAACCGCGCCACCGGTATCGGTCTTCGAGGATCGGCTTTGGCCGATCTACCTGATCTGCGGTCTAGCGCTGCTGGGCTTGACCGTGATCTGCACGCTACTGATCGCCAAGCGGATCCGTCAGCGCCGCGAAGCACTCAAACCGCCACCGCCACCGATACCGCCCGAGATCACCGCGCGTGCAGCCTTGGCAGCGCTACCGGTCGAGGAGTTGCTCGCTGCGGGCGAGTACAAAGAGCTATACCTCAACATCTCAGAGATTATGCGCGCCTACATCGGTGCGCGACACGGCTTCGATGCATTGGAGATGACCACAGAGGAAATCGATGGTCGTCTGGCGGCGGCAATGTCCGATGCCGCATTGCGGGCACGCTGCACTCAGCTTTGGACCGACTGCGACTTGGTAAAGTTTGCCCGCGTTCGCCCACAATCAGACGACGTTGGACAAACGATCGCCGAAGCGCATCAGATCATCGACGCGACGACGCCGATGCCTACCGCTGCTGTTGTCGAGGAAGGCGGCGATGGGCAAAACTGAACGATCAGGCAGCGCTGCGTTTCCCAAAGCGGAGCTGTTGTTGCTGCTGCTACTCGGTGCGCTTGTCGCAGCTGGCCTCTATCTTCATTTCAGCGACGCCACAACGTTCACCTTTGCCCGGCCCTGGGCCCTGCTACTGCTGTCTGCTGCGCCACTAACCTTCTATACGTTGATCGTTTCGCGACACCGCCGAACCGCAAGCCTCCGTTTTTCCAGTATTGCCGCGCTCGCCCGGCTGCGACGCGGTCTGTTTAGCCGAATCGCCGCGCTGCCGGCGATCCTCGAGATCCTCGCTGTTACACTGATCGCCTTGGCGTTGGCCCAACCACAAACCCGCAACCGCGAGAACACCGTCGAAGTTGAAGGCATCGACATCGTACTGGCGCTCGATCTGTCGGGTAGCATGCGCGCATCGGACCTGCGCCCCAACCGCCTAGAGGCAGCGAAGAAGGTGATCGACGAGTTCATCTCGCGGCGCAGCGGCGATCGCATCGGCCTGGTCGTCTTCGCGCGCGAGGCCTACACCCACTGCCCGCTGACCCTCGACTACGGCGTCCTGCGCACGATGCTCGGCGAGCTCAATCTCGGCTTGATCGACGGGGCGGCGACCGCGATCGGCAACGCGCTCGGTGTTTCGTTGGCCCGTCTGCGAAACAGCGACGCGAAGAGTCGCGTGGTGATCCTGCTAACGGACGGGGAGAACAACGCCGGCAACGTCACGCCGCGGCAAGCTGCGCGCTATGCGGCCGCGATGAAGATCAAGGTCTTCACCGTGTTGATGGGTCCGAGCAGTTCGAGTGGCGCGATTCAACGCGATGCTTTTGGTCGGCGAATCCGCATTCTGCGCCAACATCCGGTCAACCCTAAGCTGCTGCGGGAGATCGCCGAGCAGACCGGCGGACAGAGCTTTCTGGCAACCGACCGCGAAGCCCTTGAGCAGAATTTCCAGCGCATCCTCGACGAATTGGACAAGAGCACGCGACGAGATGTCGGCGCCCGACTTGAGCAGGCCTACCGACCATTTGTGATCACTGCCCTCGGCTTGGTTCTATTGGCAATCGCCTTGCGACTGACGAGGTTTCGGCAACTCCCATGAGACTCGCTGACACCCAGCTGTTCTGGATGCTCACGGCAGCGGTCGTTCCGCTGCTGATCATCGGCATTGCGCTGCACGAGGGCTGGCGACGCCGCGCCCTGCGTAAGATCGCGGGTCACCAACAACTGCGCCACCTCGCCGACTCGGTCTCCCATGGCCGACGCCTGGCGAAAACAGTGCTCGTCGTGTTGGCGATCGGTCTACTGATCGCCACTACAGCGCGTTTGCAGAAGCGCCGCAGAACACAAGTTGTTAAAGCACTCGGCATCGATATTGTGGTGGCCTTGGATTTTTCCAAGAGCATGTTGGCGCGCGACGCCTATCCGAGCCGCATCGAGCGCGCCAAGCTGGAGCTTGGGCGCCTGATCGACGGACTGAAGGGCGACCGCCTCGGACTGGTCGCCTACGCCGGCGAGACCCTGAGCTATCCGCTAACGACGGACTACACGGCCGCCAAGATTTTCTGGCGAGACCTCGGACCGAACGACATGCCGATCGGCGGCACAGCGATCGGCAAAGCGCTAACCGCCGCGTCACGGCTTTTGACCGGCGCACGCAAGGGCAAACCCCGCTCCCAGGTGATCCTGCTGCTGACCGATGGCGAGGACAATCAAAGCGATCCGATCGCCGCCGCGAAGAAGATCGCAAAACTCGGCATCCGCATCTACACGGTCGGTATCGGTTCACATTCGGGCGAAGTGATCCCTCAGCTAAACGAAGACGGCACGATCGCCGGCTACCAGAAGGATGACAAGGGTTCGATCGTCACAACACGCCTCGATGCGAAGACCCTCAAGACCGTTGCCGAGTTGACCAAAGGCCAGTATATCGAGATCGACCCCAAGCGATTCGGTGTCGAGCCGGTCATAGCGGCGATCGGCAAGCTGCAAAAGTCCGAGAGCAAAGCCAGACTGGTTCGGGACTTCGAGGACGCTCCGCGTTGGCTGCTGTTCCCCGCGTTCTTGCTGCTGCTGGTTGGCGTCTGTCTGCCCGATCGCCGCTGGCAAAAGGAGGGAAACGGATAGTGCTCCAAGCGACTTACCGCAGCGTGGCCCTCGTTTGTTGCGTGCTCGCCTTATCGGGATTTGAATTGCTGCGCAGCGAAAACAGCGACGTCGTGCGCGGCAATCGCGAGATGGCGGCCAAGAAATACGAGCAAGCGCTGGCCGCCTACGAAGCAGCGCAAAAGGATCTGCCGCAAGATGATGGCGTTGCCTACAACCGTGGCGTTGCGCTCTACAAGCTCGGGCGCTGGGATGATGCCGCCAAGGCGCTCAGCCAGGCGAGTCGATCCGCCGATGATTCGCTGCGGCAGCGAGCGTTTTACAACTTGGGCAACGTGCAGTTCCAAAAAAAGGCCTATGCCGATGCTGCCGCGTCATACCAGCAAGCGCTGCGACTCAATCCTGCCGATGCCGCCGCCAAGTGGAACCTTGAGCTAGCGCTCCGCGAGCTGGAAAAAGAAGAGAAGAAGAAGAAGCAGGACCAGCAGAAGCAGGACCAGCAGAAGCAGGACCAGCAGAAGCAAGACCAGCAGAAGCAGGACCAGCAGAAGCAGGACCAGCAGAAGCAGGACCAGCAGAAGCAGGACCAGCAGAAGCAGGACCAGCAGAAGCAGGACCAGCAGAAGCAAGACCAGCAGAAGCAAGACCAGCAGAAGCAAGACCAGCAGAAGCAGGACCAACAAAAGCAGGGCCAGCAGAAGCAAGACCAGCAGAAGCAAGACCAGCAGAAGCAGGACCAACAAAAGCAGGGCCAGCAGAAGCAGCAACAACCGCAGAAGGCCTTGCCCCAGGGACTCAAGCAAACACTCGACGCACTAGACCGCAACGATCGCGATCTCCAAAAGCGTCGCCTGCTAATGCGCCATCGCGGTCAGCGCCGGCCACCTCGACAGGACTGGTGAGATGCGCGGCGACACCCTGACCCGCGGACGCCCTTGGGCCTTCAGCAGGTTTTCAGCTGACGGGCTATGCGCACTGGCGCTGGCGATCGCACTGCTGTCCGCTGCCCCGGCAGAGGCGCGCAACCAGGTCACGATCGACATCGATCGCTACGTTGCGACGGTTGGCGACGCCGTCCGCATTACCGTCAATATTCTGGTGCAGGGTCGCGGCGGCTACGAGCAATTCTTCCCGCCCAAGATGGAAGGATTTCAGCTGGAAGGCACCGCGCTGACCAGTCAGAGTTACGAAGTCGTCAATTGGAACGTTCGTCTGCGCGAGTCGCGCGTCTATGAGGCAACCCCGCTGCGCGCGGGCAAGCTGGTGATCGGCCCGGCCGCCGTGCGTGTCGGCGGCACCACGGTCAAGTCGAACAAGGTCGTGCTGCACGTCAAGGCCGGACAAGGGCGCCAGGTCACGCCAACGCCCTCTGATCCACAAGGCTCATCGCTGCGTCAGAGCCCCGGCAAACGCCTGCCGTCGATCCTGTTGCAGGCCAGCGCCGAACCAAACCGCCCGTATGTTGGGCAACAAGTGATCGTCACCTGGAAACTGTACGCCGAGCCGGAGGTCGTCGACTTCGCCGCGACTACGCAGCCCGTTCACGACGATTTCTGGGCCGAAGATCTCGAGAGCATTCGACGCTTGCGCTACACCCAAGAAGTTCACCAAAACCGAATCTTCCGCTCAGCAGTTGTGATGCGTCGCGCGCTGTTCCCGCAGAAATCGGGCAAGCTAAAGGTCGGCCCGCTGACAGCGCGCATTCGGACATTCAGCGGCTTTATGGGCGCACCGAGCGTCTACAGCTCGGGAACGCTGGAACTCGACGTTCTGCCGCTGCCGACTGCTCAGCAGCCCGCCGACTTCCCCGCCCAGAACGTCGGCCGCTTCGAGCTGGTCACCTCGGTCGACCAAGAGAAGACCCAAATCGGCAAACCACTGCAGCTCAAGGTCGTCGTCGCGGGCCGCGGAAATATCCGCCAGATCGAACTGCCACAGCTGAAATCGCTACCGGGCGCAAAGCTTTATCCACCAAAGGTCAGCGACCGACTCCACGACGACCGCGGCATCCGCGGCGAGAAAGTCGCCGAATATGTGATCATGCCAACACGAGCGGGCAAGCTGTCGATACCGGCCTTACAGCTGCATTACTTCGACCCGATCGATAAGACCTACCGCGTTTCAACCAGCGACGTGCAAACGATCATCGTCGAGGGTGGAGCAACGCCACCGAGCTCGACGAGCTCGCCATCGGCGACCAGCCCCGACAACGTGCTCGGCCGTGACATTCGCCCGGTTCGCCAGATCGGTCCAATTGGCGGCGATCACAACGCCAAGGCCCTACTCTCAACACCGCTATTGATCGCACTATTTGGCTTGGCCCCAGCGTTATTGCTCGGCGTCGGCCTGATCGGCACACTCCGCGCACGCCTCCTACACAGCCGCGCGCCGGGGACAAAGACCGCCCTGCAGCGCGAAGTGCGTTCGCAAATCAAAGCAGCAAAGTCAGCCCTTGCCCGCGGGAGTGCCGACGCCCTGACTGCCGCGCTGACCAGCGCGCTGTTCGCCCAGCTCACCGACTGCATCGACGCTCGCGCCGAAGGTCTCACGCGTAGCGAGCTGCACGAGGCCTGGAGCCAACACAGCCTTCCAGCGCCGCTGCTCAGCGCCACGACGGCGCAGCTCGATCAGCTCGACGCGATCCGCTTCGCTGGATCAAGCCCCGACTCGACGACACTGGCGGCGCTGATCCCGCAGACCACCAAGCTGATCAACCAGCTGGGAGGTCTGCGATGAGCGCCCGACAATTGCTGATCGCTGGACTGCTGATCGCTGGACTGCTGATCGCTGGACTGCTGGCCGCAGCATTGGGCGTGACTTTGCCATGCCAGACAGCACAGGCGGCGGCGACAACAACAACACTAAAGCAAACGCTTGCGCAAGCACTCGCGCACTACAACGCTGGGCGTTACAAGGCCGCAGCCCAGCACTTCGAGCGCGCCGCGGCAGCGATCAAACACGAAGACATCTTCTACAACCTCGGCTGCGTCTACTATCGTCTCGGCGACCTGGGCCGCGCGATCTACAACTTCGAGCGCTCGCTGAAAATCGCGCCAGATCGCGACGACGCCGCATATAACCTGAAGATCGCGCGTGCTGCCGTGGAGAGCAGCGTCAAAGACGTTATCGCCGGCGCCGATGCCGAAACGTGGTGGGTCGCAGCGATTAAGCTGTCCACACCCGAGCATTTCTGCATGATGGCATTGCTCGCCTGGTGGCTCTTTTTTGCACTGTTGTTCATCGTCCGTCGACTCGACAGTGGACCACTGCGCGCCGGCCTCAGCGCGGCAACGGTGTTCATCGCCATTGCGACGATAGCGCTCGGCGCACTGTTCATCGGTGCAACGCGGCTTGAGCGAAGTCGTGATGAGGCGATCGTGCTAACGAAGCGCCTGCAGGTGCGCGAAGGACCGATGCCAGCGGCGCGCGGGGCCTTCGCCTTGCATGCTGGCACCCGCGTAGAGATCAAGCAGCGGCAGGCACAGTGGGCCCGCCTGCGGCTGAGCAATGGGCTCGAGGGCTGGGCCCCGCTAGGCGAACTCGGCCAACTCTAGAACGTGATCGACGACTCGCAGGGCGGCTAAGGCTAGCTGAGCCGTTCGAGTACTTGCCACGCGTGCGGCGTGCGGATCACAGGGACTAATCCTTGCCGCCGCACACCGCACTGCGCAGTCTATCGTCTCCCCGAGGCCGTTTTTCAGCCCCGTGCTACGCACGAATCGACTATCGTGTCGCTGATGTCGCTCAGCGCCTACCAAAAGCGGCTTTTCCTGTTTCTCAGCGTTGCCTCGTTCTTCGAGGGCTACGACTTTACCGCTTTCGGACAGGTGCGCCGCGAGCTGCGGCTCGACCTGCAGCTATCAGAGACCGAAATCGGCATGGTCTACTCAGTGATCAGTTTCGGCACGCTGCTCGCCTACCTGCTGGTTCGTCTCGGTGATCGTCTCGGTCGCCGGAAGCTGCTGACGATCACGATCACCGGATACACAACCTTTACCTTTCTCACGGGTCTGGCGCCCGATCATTACAGCTACACGGCAGCCCAATTGATCGCTCGAATCTTCCTGATCGCGGAATACGCCACGAGTATGGTCTATGCAGCGGAAGAGTTTCCGGCGGAGCGCCGGGGGCTGGTGATCGGTGTGTTACAGACGGCTAACGCCTTTGGGGCGATCGTTTGCGCCGGCATCTCCCCGTTGTTGACCGCAACGCGCTGGGGCTGGCGTAGCGTCTATTTGATCGCGATCATCCCATTGGTACTGGTGATCTATGCGCGTCGCGGTTTGCGCGAGACTCAACGTTTCAGCGATTTGGGTAAACGCGAGCGTCGCTCGATCTTCGCGCTGTTGCGTTCTACGCATGCGCGCTGGGTCTTTCGGATCGCCGGCCTTTGGGGGCTGATGTATCTGTGCGCCAACGTCGCCGTTGCCTACTGGAAGGACTTCGCGATCAGCGAAGCCGGATTGAGCAGTGCAGCAGCCGGCCTATCGATCGCGATCGCCGCAGTGGCCTCACTGCCATTGATCTTCTTTGCCGGACGGCTGATCGATCTGATCGGTCGACGCCACGGCTCGGGTTTGATCTTTGGCCTGGGCTCGATCGGCGTCGCCAGTTGTTATCTCGTCCGCGGGCAGGGACTGATGACCTTCACGCTGATCTTTGGCATCTTCGGAGTCAGCGCAATGCCGATCGTGCTCAATGCACTAACGACCGAACTGTTTCCCACCGAGCTACGCGCTGACGCGTTCGCCTGGTGTAACAACCTCCTTGGCCGCATCGGCTACGTTGCCGCTCCAGCGCTGGTCAGTTCGATTGCCGACCACGTGGGCGCCTTGGGGCCGGTGGTTGCCGCGACCGCGATCTTTCCATTGACGGTCGTCGGCCTGATCTACGCGGCGGTCCCCGAAACCAAGGGGCGTGAACTCGAGCAAACCGCCAAGATCTGCTCCTAGAGCGCAAACTGTCGATCTCCTCGGCGCGAGGTAGGTCTTTGGCCTGTGCAACCCTACAACAAAATACATCAAAATATTAAATAGATGAAAAAGTGGACCACTTTAGTCCATTATCCATAGACGAAAGCGGACTGATTTGCTACTGGATTAGTAAGGGCCCGTCTAGTAAGACAAAGCTGTCGTTTTTTGCCGAGGTACGAACCGGTGTTGCGAATTACCAAGCAGACAGACTACGGCATCGTGCTGATGACGTTCTTCGCAAGAGATCGGCAGCAGGACGTTCACAACGCGCGGGATTTGGCCCTTCGCACGCAGCTTCCTCAACCCACCGTCACCAAGATCCTCAAGGTCTTGGCTCGGGAAGGCTTGTTGCTTTCCCAGCGCGGCGTAAAGGGTGGGTATCAGCTGGCGCGCGACCCGCATTCGATCTCGGTAGCAGACGTCATCCGAGCTCTCGAAGGACCGATCGCCATGACCCAGTGTTGTGAAGACGGTCCAGGCTGCGAACGCCAAAAGGCCTGTCCGGTGAGCCCCAACTGGCGCGTGTTAGACC
Source organism: Deltaproteobacteria bacterium (assembly GCA_020633415.1). GTDB lineage: Bacteria > Myxococcota_A > Polyangia > JACKDQ01. The sequence goes on along the minus strand of JACKDQ010000007.1, from coordinate 104,821 downwards.
GCGCCGTACGCCATGCGATCGAAACGGTAACGCTCGATCAAATGGCGGGACGGATCACTGACAAACCGGACGACCAGCATGGCAATGGGCAGAGCAGCGATGCTGTGCACGGCAGCGACAACGAGGCTTTAGGAGCGACACACGCTACCGATCCTTAATACCGTTTCCAGCAAACGGTATTAGTGGGGAGAGGCAGCTGATGAGCGAAAAGAAGCCATCGACCGAGACGGCCAAGTCCGACAGCGATCGCATGCTCGAGGAGTTGACGCGCAGCGACTACAAGTACGGCTTCGTCACCGACATCGAAGCTGACGCCCTGCCCCCCGGCCTCAGCGAACAGATCGTCGAAGCGATTTCCAAAAAGAAAGACGAGCCCCAGTGGTTGCTGGACTGGCGACTGCGTGCATACCGCCACTGGCGGACGATGACCGAGCCCAACTGGCAAAACGTCGGCTACGAGCCGATCGACTACGACGCGATCGTCTACTACTCGGCCCCCAAGCAAAAGGCGAAACTAGAGAGCCTCGACGAGGTCGACCCGAAACTGCTCGAGACCTACGACAAGCTAGGGATTCCGCTCGCGGAGCAGAAAATGCTGGCCGGCGTCGCGGTCGATGCGGTGTTCGACAGCGTCTCGGTGACCACGACATTCAAAGAGAAGCTCGGCGAGCTGGGGATCATATTTTGTTCGTTTTCCGAGGCCGTCAAGAACCACCCCGAGTTGATCAAGCAATACCTTGGATCCGTCGTGCCGCACACCGACAACTACTTTGCCGCACTGAACTCGGCGGTTTTCTCCGACGGCTCCTTCGTCTACATCCCCAAGGGCATCCGGTGTCCGATGGAACTGTCGACCTACTTCCGCATCAACGCCGCCAACACCGGCCAGTTTGAGCGAACGTTGATCGTTGCCGACGCTGGCGCCTACGTCAGCTACCTCGAGGGCTGCACCGCGCCGATGCGCGACGAGAACCAACTACACGCGGCTGTCGTTGAGCTGATCGCGCTCGACGACGCGGAAATCAAGTACAGCACGGTGCAGAATTGGTACCCGGGGGACGAAGAGGGCCGCGGCGGCATCTACAACTTCGTCACCAAGCGCGGCGCCTGCCGTGGCAGGAATTCGAAAATCTCCTGGACTCAGGTCGAGACCGGTTCGGCGGTCACCTGGAAGTACCCGAGCTGTATTCTGCAAGGCGACAATTCGATCGGCGAATTCTACTCCGTCGCGCTGACCAACAATCGTCAAGAGGCCGATACCGGCACCAAGATGATCCACATCGGCAAGAACACTCGCAGCACGATCGTCTCCAAGGGCATCTCTGCCGGGCGTTCTCAGAACAGCTATCGTGGCTTGGTCAAGATTCTCAAAGGGGCAGAGGGCGCGCGAAACTTCTCTCAGTGCGACTCGCTGCTGCTTGGCGACCGCTGCGGCGCGCATACTTTCCCCTATTTAGAAGTTAAGAACCCGTCGGCAAGAGTTGAGCACGAGGCAACGACCTCCAAGATCGGCGAGGACCAGCTGTTCTATTTGCAGCAGCGCGGGATCAGCGCAGAAGACGCCGTCTCGATGATCGTCAACGGATTCTGCAAAGAGGTGTTTCGCGAATTGCCGATGGAATTTGCCGTCGAAGCGCAAAAACTGCTCGGCGTGAGTCTCGAAGGCAGCGTGGGCTAGCGCAATGCTCGCCACGCACCAGCACGACTTCGCGGCAGACAGACCGACAATCGAGAATTCCGGAGCGAATGATGTTAAGCATCGATAAACTCACCGCCAGCATCGAAGACACACCGATCCTCAAAGGGATCAGCCTCGAGATCAAACCGGGAGAGGTCCACGCGATCATGGGGCCCAACGGTTCGGGCAAAAGCACGTTGGCCAAGGTGCTAGCTGGCCGCGAAGACTACCAAGTCACGGGCGGTAGCGTGCGCTATCTCGGTAAGGATTTGCTCGAGATGTCGGTCGAGGAACGCGCCCGCGAAGGGGTGTTCCTGGCCTTTCAATACCCGGTGGAGATCCCCGGGGTCAGCAACAAGTACCTCTTGCGCTCAGCGATCAACGCGATTCGCGAACACCGTGGCGAGCCCGAGCTGGACGCGGTCGGCTTTTTGCGGCTGGTCAAAGAAAAGGCTGCACTAGTCGAAATGCAGAGCGAGCTGCTCAATCGCTCGGTCAATGAAGGGTTTTCGGGCGGCGAAAAGAAGCGCAACGAAATCTTCCAAATGGCGATGCTTGAACCGCGACTGGCGGTTCTCGACGAGACTGACTCGGGCCTGGATATCGACGCGTTGCAGGTGGTTGCACGGGGCGTCAACGCGCTCCGCTCAGCCGAGCGCTCGATGCTGCTGATTACCCATTATCAACGCTTGCTAGATTACATCGAGCCCGACTACGTGCACGTCCTCTACAAGGGAAAGATCGTTAAGTCGGGTGACAAGCACCTAGCCCACGAGCTGGAGAAGACCGGCTACGCCTGGCTCACCGCGGGTGAGAATGGGCAGGACGCAGCCCAATGAGCAGCGTTCTATTCGAAGCGATCGCGCCCGCCCTGCGGCAGCGCGCCGGCCGAGAGCCCGCGTGGCTTGTCGCGCTCCGTGAGCAGGCGGTGGCGATCTTGATGTCGCGTGGTTTGCCGACAGCGCGCGACGAAGACTGGCAATTCACGCCGATCGGTGCACTGAGCAAGCAGCAGTTTGCGCCGCTAAAGACAAGTCAGCCGCCCCCAGCAACCGCTATCGCAGCGCAGCTTGTCGACGGCGCGGACCAGCTGGTGTTCGTCGACGGCGCATTCTGCAGCGACCTTTCGCGGTCCGGGGGATCACAGTCTGGCGTCACCATCGAGCCACTGAGCAAGGCGATTGTCGGCGACAGTGAGATCCTCAAGCGAAGTCTCGGCCAGGCGGCCGATCTCACGCGCGGTTTCGTAGCATTGAACACGGCGCTGGCTGAGGACGGCGCGGTGATCACCATCGAGAGCAATGTTGATCTGAAGCGACCAATTCAACTGGTCTTCGTGTCCAGCGGCCGCGCGGGTCTGCTGACCAATACACGCAATCTGCTCGTGCTCGGCAAAGGCGCCCGCGCAACGGTGATCGAGACCTTCGTCAGCCTCGCCGATGGCAACCAGCTCGACAACCTGGTGACCGAAGCACTCGTCGGTGAAAACGCCCAACTGACCCACCACAAGATCAACAACCGCTGCGCGACGTACCACCTAGCCAGCCTAGACATCAGACAACAGCGCGATAGTCGCATCGATTCGCTCAGCCTGACGCTCGGCGGCAAGATGGTGCGAAACGACATCAATTCGCAGATGGCGGCCGAAGGCGGTCATTGCGCACTGAATGGCTTGTACGTGACGAGCGGCGACGATTTTGTCGACCACCACACGGCGATCGACCACGCCGTTGCGAATTGCACGAGCAGTGAGCTCTACAAAGGGATCCTTGGCGGTCGCTCGCGGGCCGTTTTCAACGGAAAGATCTTCGTCCGCCAGGATGCCCAGCATACTGAAGCGCTGCAGAGCAACCGCAACTTACTGCTTTCCAGCGATGCGACGATCAATACTAAGCCGCAATTGGAAATCTTCGCCGACGACGTGCGCTGCACCCATGGCGCAACGATCGGGCAGCTCGACGAGGAGCAGCTGTTCTATCTGCAAGCGCGTGGCATCGCCGCCGATACTGCGCGCTCGATGCTGACCGGAGCGTTCGTCGGCGAGGTCTTGGGGCATATCAAGCACGATGGCCTGCGAGAGAAATACACCTCGCTAGTCGAGCAGCACCTCCGTGCTGTTTGAGCGAGAGACCATGCACAGCGAAGAAACGGGAGACCGAGTGACTGCAGCAGCATCCAGGCGTGGCCGTCCAAACGAGCATACGCGCTTCGATGTGGCTCGCGTCCGTGCCGACTTTCCAACATTGGCGCGCGAGGTGCGTGGGCAACCGCTGATCTATCTGGATAGCGCGGCAAGCGCTCAAACGCCGACCGTGGTCCTCGAGGCGATGGACCACTTCTACCGCCACGAATACGCCAACGTTCATCGCGGAATTCATTTCCTCAGTCAGAAGGCGACCGACGCCTACGAGGCCGCACGCGCGCGCATCGCACGCTGGTTCAATGCGCGCAGCGAGCAAGAGGTCGTGCTGACTAAGGGAACAACCGATTCGATCAACCTGGTCGCGGCAAGCTATGGTCGTGAGCAATTGCGTGCCGGGGACGAAGTGCTGATCACTGAGATGGAGCACCACTCGAATATCGTTCCCTGGCAATTGATCTGCAAACAAACCGGCGCCAGGCTGCGGGTTGCGCCGATCTACGACAACGGCGAACTCGATCTCCAACGTACACTCGAGCTGATCGGTCCACGTACAAAGATCGTCGCCATTGCCCACGTCTCCAACACGCTGGGTACGATCAACCCGGTAAAGGCGGTGATCGAGGCGGCTCACAACCATCAGGCCGTGGTGCTGCTCGACGGCGCCCAAGCCGCGCCGCACCTGCGCATCGACCTACAGCAACTCGATTGCGATTTTTACGCCGTATCGGCGCACAAGCTGTTCGGGCCGACCGGGATCGGCATGCTCTACGGTAAGTCGGAGCTGCTCGAGAAGATGCCGCCCTACCAAGGCGGCGGCGACATGATCATCAAGGTCACCTTCGAAGAGACCAGCTACAACGTGCCCCCCCAACGCTTTGAGGCCGGTACGCCAAACATCGCCGGAGCGATCGGCTTCGGTGCTGCGATCGCTTACCTCGAGACGCTCGACCTATCGGCGGCGCTAGCCCACGAAGACTATCTGCTGGCAAAGGCCAGCGAAGCGCTTGAGTCGATGCCCGGAATTCGCATACTGGGCACCGCGAAAGACAAGGTCGGCGTGTTGTCGTTTGTCGACGAACTGGCCCACGCCCATGACATCGGCACGCTGCTCGACGCAGCGGGCATCGCGATCCGCACCGGACACCACTGCACGCAGCCGCTGATGGCACGGCTCGGCGTCGATTCAACGGCGCGCGCCTCGCTGGCGTTCTACAATACCGAAGATGAGATCGATCGCTTCGTTGAGGAACTCGACAAGGCGCGGGAGATGTTTCGCTAGACGGCGATGCGAAAACAGGGGATGCAGAGATGACCGAGCTGAGAGACAAGATCATTGAAGCCCTGCACAGCGTCTATGACCCGGAGATCCCCGTCGACATCTACGAGCTCGGGTTGATTTATCAGATCGATATTAACGAGGAGCGTCACGTCGACATCAAGATGACGCTCACCTCCCCCCATTGCCCCGTCGCCGGGACATTGCCGGGAGACGTCGAGCAAGCTGCGCGCCGTGTACCAGGCGTAGCCTCGGTGGTCGTTGAATTGGTATGGGATCCGCCTTGGGGTCCGGACCGGATGTCCGAAGCCGCAAAGCTCGAGCTCAACATGCTCTGACAGGTCTTGCTGCGCAGCCGCTTTTAGCGCGCCGCCCTTACCCCTTGCCGATCAGCCAGCGCCGCCAAGAACGGCCCTGAGGGACCACTTTCTCGGGAGCCGGCGTCAGGTCGCAACGCAAGCTGAAGACATCGACTTCGACCGAAGGGTTCTTCGGGCAGGCGTCGGGGTTGCCCAGCTGGTAGCCGTTATCTGCGCACCTGAGCTCGAGCTCGACGTCCAGCCCGCCGTGCATATCCTTGGCAAGAAATCGCGCGGCGTCCGATGTGTGCGAAAGCTTTCGCAACAACAGAAACCGCCCGCCACCGACGATCTTCCCTTCGAACTCGCGGGCCGAGAGCTCGTCAGTCTCGTGCTCGGCCGACTCGATCGCCGATAGCGAAAAAAATGGTGTCAAGACTCGCTCACGCATCCCCTACCACCACGCTTGTTAGGCGAGATTGTTTCCAGCAATTCTGGGACCAATCGCGGTCGATCGCTTGACACGGCGTGCCATCAAACAAGTACTGCGATCACGATGAGATCGCGAAACCACGACGAATCGTCCGGCCAAGCGGCCCTCTGACCTGGGGCTGCAATCCCGAAGCATGGGGACATCCTCCCATGGCTTGTGCTCCCCCGTCGTGGCATTCGCCAACGACGAGATAGCGGGCAGGGAGATCGGCGTCGCTCACCGCTTTGTCGCCGAGTGCGGGCGTTGGCGACGTGCACGCAGCGCGAAGCGATCGCGACTAGGCTGGGCTTCGCTGTGGCGCCTGCGACTGCGCGACGCGTAGCGCGATTGCCGTCCAGCGCAATCGTCGCTGTCTTAGCGGTGGCAATTGCCGGTCGAATCGGATACACAAGACTCCCCTATGTCTCGCTGGTTGCGAAAGCTCAACGCGGAGCAAAAGCGCGCTGTGCGTCACGTCAACGGCCCGCTGCTGGTACTTGCAGGCGCCGGCAGCGGCAAGACGCGCGTGATCACCCATCGCGTCGCCTACCTGATCGAGCAAGGTGTCGCCCCCGACAATATCCTCGCGGTGACTTTCACCAACAAGGCGGCCGGGGAAATGCGCGAGCGCCTGCGCCAGATGATCGGCGAGCACGCCGACAACGTCACGATGAGCACCTTTCACGCTTTGGGCTTGATGATGCTCAAGACCGAGGCTGCGCAGAAAAAGCGCCGCAGCCGCTTTTCGATCTTCGACACGGGCGACCAACTCGCCTGTCTGCGCGAGATCACTGGCCGGGTCCACCTCGATCGCTCTTTCGATCTCGGCTCTGTACTGGCGCGGATCAGCGCGATGAAAACCTCGTTCGTACCGCCGGACGCCTGCGACACCGATAGCGCGGACCCTTATGACCAGGCGGCCGAGCTGCTCTACCCGCTCTACGCCGAGGCGCTCGAGGCTTTCGCTGCGGTGGACTTCGATGATTTGGTCTGCAAGCCAACGCTAATGATGGAGCACTCCGCTGACTGCCGGGCACGCTGGGCCGACCGCTTTCGCTACCTGCTGGTCGATGAGTATCAGGACACCAACACCGCGCAGCTGCGCATGCTCAAAGCGCTCTGCCCGCATCAAAACATTTGCGTCGTCGGCGACGATGACCAATCGATCTACGGCTGGCGCGGCGCCGAAGTGCGCAACATCCTCGAGTTCGACAAGCACTTTCCTGGAGCCAAGACAGTCTTCTTGCTCAACAACTACCGCTCAACCCAACCGATCCTCCGCGTCGCCAACATGGTGATCGCCGAGAACAAAGACCGCCACGAGAAGGCGCTGCAACCGGTGAGAAATGACGACGGACGTGTGAGCCTGCGCGTCTTTCCTGACGCTGACAGCGAAGCCAGCTGGCTGGGAAAATTCCTGTTCGAGACGATCAAGAGCGAGCGCTACCAAGCTGACCAGATCGCCGTACTCTACCGCTCCAACACGGTGCACAAGGCACTTGAGCCGGTGCTCCGCGAACACGGCATCGACTACCGCGTGCTCGGCGGAACCGCTCTGTTCGAGCGCAAAGAAGTCAAAGACGTGATCGCCTATCTTCGACTGACGAGCAACCCGGCAGACGAGATCAGCTTACGCCGCGTGATCAACGTGCCGGCTCGCGGCATCGGTCCGAAAACGGTTTCGCGTCTGGCCGATTATGCTGAGCAGCACGGTCTTAGCCTATACAAGGCGCTCAAGCAGGCGGCGATCGCCCTGGGAGCCAGCGATCGCGCGCTCGGCCCGATCGGCGACTTCCTCACGCTGCTCGATGATGGGCGACGCCAACTACGCGCGGGTGGCCAAGTCGGTCATCAAGCGCAGGCATTTATCGAAAAAACCGGACTGCGTGCAGAAATCGAGCGCACAACGCCCTCTGCGAAGATCGTCGAGCGTCGCCTGGGCAACATCGGCGCGCTGTTGCGCGGCTTAGTCTCCTACGCCGATCGCGCTAGCAAACCCTCTTTGGGGGAATACCTCAACCTGATCTCGCTAGCAACCGCCGACGAGGACGCAGACGGAGCCAAGGACAAGCGCATTACGCTGTCAACGCTACACGGCTGCAAGGGCCTGGAGTTCCCGCTGGTCGTGATCGTTGGTCTGGAAGATGGGCTGCTCCCCCACGACCGCACGCTCAATCCTCAAGCCAACGACCACATGACGACGGGCATCGACGAAGAACGACGCCTGTTTTATGTCGGCATTACGCGAGCGATGGACGAATTGATTATCACACGCGCAGCAACGCGTGCCGTGCGCGGACGCGTACAAGAGCGGCCCGCCAGCCGCTTTCTCTGCTCGATTCCCGAGGAGCTGATCACGGTCGACGATTTGACCGCAGCCCCCTCGATGGACCAAGTGCGTTCGATGCTTTCTTCCCTGCGCGATCAATGGGGGGCAGAGGGTGCCAGCCTCGGGCCCGACAAAGAGCGTCAAGCTGAAGGAGATCGTCGCCAACAAGCTTGACCGTCGGGTGACGTGCGGATCACGCGCCCGTCAGCTTCAAGCTTGTGCAGGTGTGCAAGTGCTGAGCGCCTGGCCAATGGCCAAACGGTCGGCGGCACATCATCATAGGCCTCGCGCGTGATCGCCAACAGGTCTCGATCACCGGCAACCAACGTGGCGAAGATCTTCTCTTCGCGCTGCAAGCGATGCGCGACCAGGTGTTCGATCGCCGCCCTTCCGGGTCTGATCAGCGGCCCGTGGGAGGGCAGAATCACCTGCGGGTCGAGCGCGGCTAGACGCCGCAGCTCGGCGAGGTAATCCGTCATGTCACCATCTTGCGCCGGATCGATCATCGTCGTGCCAATGCCGGGGACCATGTCGCCGCCGATCAGCACACCACCCGCCGACTCGAACAAGCAAAAGTGCCCGCGCGCATGACCGGGTGTGCGCAGCAGATCGATTTTGCGCTCGCCGTCGACGATCAGCTGCCCTTCGTCGATCGCTTCGATCCCGCCACGCGGGGACAGATCGAGCAAAGCCGGTTGGCTGAGCGTATAGGGGTGTCCGACGATCGGCAGGCCCAATAGGTCGGCGGCGGCAAGCGCACCGCCGATGTGATCGGGGTGATGATGGGTCAAGAGCACGGCGGCAAAGGTGGCGCCCGCGCCACGCATCTCGGTCAAGGTCTGGCCGAGCAACGCCTGCTCTTCCGGGTATGGCGATCCCGGGTCGATGATCAACGCATCGCGCCAACCGACGATATAGCAGTTGGTATGCGCTGCGGGCGGCAACGTCGGCGTGCGTAGCGCAAGACCGCGATATCCGTCTGGGGTCTCGAGCGACGGGCGTTCCAACCAAGCACCTCCTGGCGATCGACCATAGCATACAAACACCGCTGCCATCGGGGATGCACCCGACGCCAAAGTGTGATAGCTTTTAACACCTTAGCCGCCGCCGAGCAGGCGCAGGAGGTTCGATCGATGTTCTACGTGCGCTTTTGGGGCGTTCGAGGCAGCTTGCCGATTCCAGGCCCTTCGACGGTTAAGATCGGTGGCAACACGCCGTGCATCGAGGTCCGTGCCGGTTCCGAAATTTTGATCTTCGACGCCGGTTCGGGCATCCGTAATCTCGGTCTGCGTCTGATGAAAGAGATGCCACTAGTCGCCCGGATGTTCTTTACCCATTTTCACTGGGATCACATTCAGGGCTTTCCGTTTTTTGGTCCGGCATTCATCAAAGGCAACCGCTTCGACTTGTTCGGAGCACGCAAACTCTCTAGTACGCTAGCCGATACATTGTCCGGCCAGATGAACTTCCCAAACTTCCCTGTGAGCCTCGAAGAAATGGCGGCGCAGATGAACTTCCACGACCTACACGAAGGTGAAGCCGTGGCCTGTGGTGACGCGGTAATTACCAACGCCGAACTCAACCATCCTGGCCGCTGTTTCGCCTATCGGGTCGACTTTGGCGGACATGCGATCGTCATCGCCAGCGATACCGAGCACTACTCTTGCATAGACGCCAAGTTGGTCGCACTGGCCGACGGCGCCGACGTCCTGATCTACGATTCGATGTACACGCCTGAGGAATACGCCGGAACCAACGGCGCATCGCCCAAGACCGGATGGGGACACAGCACGTGGAAAGAAGGGGTGAAGGTTGCGAAAGCGGCGAACGTTCGCCAATTGGTGCTGTACCACCACGATCCGGACCACGACGATGAACAGGTGCTCCGCATCGAAAGTGAAGCCAAGAAGCTGTTCCCTGAATCTATCGCGGCCTACGAGGGCCAAGTGATCTCGATCGCCTAAGCAACGCCAGTAGAGCGACGAAGAGGTCAACATCCAGCCCCTAGACAACAAACTGGTGATCATCGGCGGCAAGGGCGGCGTTGGCCGAACAACCGTTGCTGCAGCTCTTGGTGTGGCGCTCTCGCGGCAAGGCCAGCGGGTGCTGCTGGCCCACGTGCGCTGCAAGCGCAAGCTCGATCGCCTGCTCGGCTGCCCGCCGATCAATCAACAGATACAGCAGGTCGACGAGCGCCTTTGGGCGGTCAACATGACGCCCGAAGCATCGATCCGCGAGATCGGCATGATGGTACTGCGCTTTCGCAGCGTCTACCGCGCGGTGATGGAAAACCGTTTGGTGAAGTACTTTATCAAGGCAATACCCGCGCTCGCTGAGTATTCGATGCTGGGCAAGACCTGGTATCACACAACGGAAACCCTTGGCGACCGGCCCAAGTACGATACGGTAATTCTCGACGGCCCTGCGACCGGGCACCTGATTAGCATGCTGCGGATCCCTCAGGTGATCCTCGATATCGTCCCTCATGGTCCACTGACGCGCGATGCGGCGGCGGCCCAACAACTCTTGGCCGATCCACGCGCTACGCAAATGTGGATCGTCACACTCGCCGAAGAGATGCCCGTCGCCGAGGCCATCGACCTGTATCAGGCCGCCCGCTACGATCTCGGCATTGCTGTCGATCGGTTGATCGTCAATATGGTCTATCCGAACCTGCTGATGACCCCCGAGAGCCGTTCGGCGTTCGACACCCTTCGCTCGGCGGACGAGCTACCTCTCGGACTGCAGCCGTTCGTCGAAGATCTTGACGTGATCGCAACGCGACGCGCGGTCAATGAGCACTATCTCGGGCGCCTCGCCGAGAAGATCCCCCTGCCCCGCGTGGAGTTGCCACACCTATTTACCGAGCGAATCGATCGCACTAAACTCGAAAACCTCGTTGCCCCCCTCGGCGCCTCACTCAAGGCGACGAGCAACGGCTAGCAGGGGAAGGCAAAACCATGAGGCACACCGTCTTCAGCCGGCGCGAACCAAACGGCCTAAGCTGGTCGCGCGCGCTGCTGCTCGCCGGCCTTGCGTTGGCTCTCTGCAGCTGCAGCAGCGTCGAAGTCATTCGCCTGCAGCCGGGCCTGATCCAGACCCCAAAGGGGACCGAGCCCCTGGCAGCGATCCAGGTCTCAACGATGGGCTTCTTCTTCGCAACGGTCGGCATGCCGGCGACCGACCTCGATAAGGCCGTCAATGAACTGTTGCTGAAAGAGGCCCGCAAGATCGGCGCCGACCGGCTGATTAACCTGCGCTTTGATGTCACGCCGAGTCACGGGATCTGGTTTCTTACCAAACTATTGTGGTTCCGCATCGCAACCGCTTGGGCTGTGGCTGTTGTGGCCGAAGACAGCGGTGAAGCCGACGACACGTTGCTCAACGTACCGACGGTCAGCCCGGCGAAGCCACCCGGATCGACGCCAGCCTCGCGGCCCAGCTCGGCTCCGGCAACCCAGCCAAACTCCTCAACTAGTGACAACCTCTCGCCGCCTAACGCGGCGGTCTTGAAAGCCAACCCTCAGCGCGTATACTGCCGGCGATGAAAGTACAGCTCACCGAAAAGCAGCAGTCGTCTCGGCGCGGCGTCACGGTCGCCGCGCTGGGCAACGGTCTGTATCGGATCGAGGTCGAGGGCGCCGAGCCGCTAGACGTTGAAGCCGTCGCACTCGGGCCCAACCGTTACCTGTTGCAGGCCGGCGACCGCGTACGCGAGTTCATCGTTGCTGCAGAAAAGAACGGCTTTTGCGCACTGAGCAACCGCGGCAGGCAGATCGTTGAGCTGCTCGACGAGCGCCAGCTTGCGCGTGAAGCGTTGGGCGCTGGTAGCGCGGCCGTTGTCGACGGGAAGGCGACGATCAGTTCGCCGATGCCGGGACGTGTGGTTAAGTGTCTTGTCGCCGAAGATGATAGCGTCGTGGTGGGTCAGGGACTAATCATCGTCGAGGCGATGAAGATGGAGAACGAACTTAAAAGCCCGATCGATGGTCGGGTCAAGTCGATCAAGGCCCAGGCCGGCGGCAGCGTCGAAGCCGGCGAAGCGTTGATCCACTTGGAAGCATTCGATTCAGCGTGAACTCTTCTGACTCGTCTAGCCAACACAGCGGCAATCGACTGGCTGAACTGAGCACAGCCGGACTTGATCAGATCGTCGCGCAAAAGCGCATCTTGATCACCGTCGGCGCAGGTGGCGTGGGTAAGACAACGACCGCCGCGGCGATCGGCCTGCTCGGCGCGCGCCAAGGCCGTCGCACGCTGACAATGACGATCGACCCGGCTCGCCGTTTGGCCACGTCGCTCGGGCTGCAGGACGGCCTAGATAACGTTCCGCGCCAGATGCCCGCGCAGAAAGCTCAGCAAGCGGGTATTTCCGCCGAGCTGTTTTCCGCGATGATGCTGGATCCCAAGCGCACCTTCGACGAGCTGATCGAGCGCGAAGCGCCAAGCGCCGAAGGCGTCACGCGGGTGATGGCCAACAAGCTCTATCGAGAGATCTCGACCAGGCTCGCCGGTGGACAAGAATACGCAGCGATGGAGAAGCTCCACGAGCTGGCGACCTCTGACGCCTACGACCTGCTGATCCTCGACACACCGCCCACGGCTAACGCGATCGACTTCTTCGACGCGCCGCAGAAGATGATCAATGCGATCGACAGCCCGACGGTTCAGCTGTTTCTCGACACCTACAACACAGGTGGGCGTTTCAGCCTCGGTTTGCTGGGTGGCCCTGCGCGACTGATCTTTCGTCGCATCGCCCGCTTCGTCGGCGGCGGATTTCTCGACGACGTCGCGGTCTTCTTCGCAGAGATTCAGGCGATGCTCGCCGGATTTCGCGAGCGAGCGACGCGCGTGGCAGAGTTGCTAACCCAGGATGACGTCGGCGTGATCATCGTAACCAGCCCGCAACAGCGCGCGATCGATGAGGCGGTGCAACTGCACCAGCGCCTGCTGGAAAGCCGCCTGCGTTCGCTCGCCGTGGTGGTCAACCGTGTCCACGGCTGCTCAGAGCTGACCGTCGCTGATCACGCTGCCCTGTCGTCGAGCAGTGCGCCGACGGCTGAGCAGCTCGAGCACGCGCTGACCGCCGTTCCGACCGATCAGCGGCCGACGATAGCGGCAGGGCTGCTCGCCGCACACGAAAAGCTCTGCCAACTCTCTGCCAACGACCAGCGTCGGATCGACGAACTTCGCCAACGCTGCGGTCACGAGATCGTCTACGTCCGCGTTCCGTTCTTCAAAGAAGATATCTTCGACGTCAGCGGACTGATGCAGGCCGTTCAATACCTCTCGGGCAGCGCGCAAGCGCTGCGTTAGCGGGTGGACCGCTCCGCTGAGTGCGCGCCAATTCGCCACGTTTTCCAAACCGCTGGTTCTAGATCGGCAAGCGAGCCCGAGGGCGCACCAATGATCGACAACACAGCATTCTTCCGACGAACGACACGCCAGTAGCGCCCTTCGGCGTCGACCAAAGTATCGGATGGCGCGACACTCGGCTGTAGTCGACCGACGCGTCCGACGAACAGCTTTCGCTGCGCCGTTTCAAACTGCTGAGCATCCTGCTCGCTGTCCCAAACGCTAAGCATCAAGATCATCGGGAGGGTGCCGTCCTTGACCCCCTCTGGCAGGTATGCGGCCAGCCGATCGCCACCCCACCCGGCCACCGCCTGATGAGCGCTGTCTGCCCCCAGTTTGAGCTTGAGCAACAACATCAGCTGAAACTCACCGAGCGTATCGCGCTTGATCAGCGCAAAGCCCTTCGGCGTCGCACCCACCCGAACCAGAATCGGCTGCTCGGCAGCGTGGTACTTTTGCGGGTGCATGATCTGCTCGGTCGTCGTCGGAGGGCGAGCAAAGACCTTATCAACCATCGACCAGCGGTGTTTGGCACGCAGATGCTGGATGAACTTGAGCCCGTATAGATAGGGGAAGGTCAGGACTTCGCGCAGAAATGGCGATGCCTTGCGAAACACGCTACTTCCTTGGCCACCGACCAACCCGCGAGCGAAACGCTCGATCACTGGTCCTAGCATGCCGAGCTCGCGCCCCGTCGGCAGCAGCAGATGTTCGATCATCACACCGCTGCAATCGCCCTCGACCAACGCCGCCTGAGCGAGCTGCCGGTCGCTGTTCTCCTTGAGCGGCACGACAAAGCGCTTGAGGCGAAAGTGCTGATCCTGTAGGGCATGACAGATCTCATGAACCAAGGCCGGCCGCTGCATCGCCAGCGGAAGCCACGCCGCGATGTTCAACTCCTGCCGCCTTGGATCGTAGAAGCCGCCGATCTGATCGGTTAGCAGGTCGAGTACAGCCTGGCGATAGTCCAGCGCCAGCGGCAACAGACCGAGTCGCTTGAGCACTAAGGAATCGTTGGCGATCTCTTGGTCGGTATAGTCCTGGTTCAAGCGCTCGCGCACACGCTGGAGGATCTGCTTGCGGGTCACAACACCCATCGAGATCGGCCGACGGCGCCGCAAACCGCGCAGTCGACTGGTCTCGCGGGCCAACTGGTCTGCCTGTTTGAGCAACTTGACGACCGATGGGCCCTGGGCGCTCGCTGGCCCAAGGGCGCCAAACACGATAAATACCGCGACGATAGAGCAGGTCGTCTCTCGCATGGCTCAGAGCATATCACGGGCCATGGGAGCTGTATCGAGGCGGCTGCTATGCTATGTCATTCGCCAACGATCTGCGCCATGTCCCTGCCCCTACTCAAAGAACGGCTAACGCAAGCCTCCACGTTGGCGCTCGTTGGCTGCCAACCGAGCCATCTCTGTCTGCTCTTGGCGCAACTGGCCGCGGAGCGTCCGCTGCTCGTGGTGACCGCCGACGACGAGACGGCGCGACGGCTGGCCAGCGATCTGCGTTTCTTCGGCCACAGTTTGAGCAACGCGACCAAGGCCAGCACGATTCGCGATCTGCCCGCTTTGGAGAGCTCCCCGTATCACGACGTCGCGCCCGACCGCGCGGCGATGATCCGCCGATCGACCGCGCTCTTTCAGCTCGCACTGGACGGTCGAGGACTGGCCAACGGCGGCGTGCTCGTCGCGTCGGCAAACGCCTTGCGCCGACGCGTCCTACCAAAGTCCGAATTCATCGCACGATCCCGTACGGTCAGCGCTGGCCAAGAGCTCGACCGCGACCAACTGATCGCCGATCTCGATCGCGCAGGCTATGTGCGCATGCCAGTCGTCGAGGATCCAGCGACCTACGCCGTACGCGGAGGCCTGGTCGACCTGTATTTGCCTGACCAGCGCTATCCAGCGCGCGTCGAATTCTTCGGCGATGAAGTCGATTCGATTCGCTTGTTCGCCCCCGATAGCCAACGCACACTGAGGCAAATCGATGCGCTCTGCTTCGGACCAACGCGTGACACGATCGTCACCGCCGAGGACGGTCTACGTCAGCGCCTGCTCGCCGCTGCAGATGCCGCCCACCTGCCCTCACGCGCGACCAAGGCGATTCTCGAAGCGCTCGATCAAGGACGGGACTTCATCGGCATCGAGGCCCTGCTTCCCTGCCTTCACGATCAGCTCGGCACCGTGTTCGACTTTCTTTCGGAGGATCTGCTGCCGGTGACCGTCGATCCCGACGGCATCGACAACGCGCTGCGTGCCGCCGATGCGCACGATCAACTGGCTTACGCGGCGCGCATCAGCGACAACCGCATCGCCTTTCCGCCAGATCAGCTCTTTTTGACCGCCGACGAGATCGCCGAGCGTCTCGCACGGCCGAATCGATTGATCGTACCCCAAGGCAGCCAGGTGGCGGCAAGCGAGCTGCTGCAGCTGGCCAGCCGCGACAACGCAGAGCTGGCCAGGCGACTGGCCCGGGCCCGTGCGGGCAAAGGCGAGGAGCTGCTTGCAGCGTTGGCGGCTCAGCTCAACGCTTGGCTTGAGCAGGACTTCGCGGCAACGATCGCGCTAGCCACACCGACGCAGGCCGAACGTCTGCGCGCACTGCTCGCCGACTATCAGATCGACTGTCAAGTACGTCGCGAGCGCGACGGACAACAAAGCGCTGCGGTTACACTGCGGATCGGCGAACTCACCGCGGGCTTTGTGCTCGATGAAGCCCGCGAGGCCTTCCTCACCGAAAGCGAGATTTTCGGCCCCCGCCGCGGACCGGCGCGTTCACGGCGCGCCGCCGGCCAGGCCACACGCAGCATCGCTGATCTACGCGATATCAACGAAGGTGATCTGATCGTCCATTCGCTGCACGGCATCGGCATCTACCGCGGGATGCAGAAGATGTCCATCGGCGCGACTGTTGGCGACTACCTAACGCTCGAATACGCCGGCGGAGACAAGCTCTACCTGCCGATCTACCGACTGGACCAAGTACACCGCTACATCGCCGAAGGCCACCCGAAAAAACTCGATCGACTCGGCGGGCAAACGTGGCTACGAAAGAAGCACAAAGTTCAGGGCGCGGTGCGCGAGTACTCGGAGCAGCTGCTACAGCTCTACGCCCAACGTGCAGCGCTCGACGGACACGCCTACCCGGCCCCCGATGCGACGTTCAGCGAGTTCGAGGCCAGTTTCCCGTTTAGCGAAACCCCCGACCAGCTGCAGGCCGTCGAGCAGGTGATGAGCGACCTGCAATCGCCCCAACCTGCCGACCGCCTGATCTGCGGCGACGTCGGCTTCGGCAAGACCGAAGTCGCCTTGCGAGCTGCCTTTCACGCGGCGATCTCCGGGCGTCAGGTCGCGGTACTTGCGCCGACCACCGTGTTGGTCGAGCAGCACGCACGCACGTTCACCGAGCGAATGGCCGCCTACCCGCTGAAGGTGGAATCACTCAGTCGTTTTCGTGGGCCAAAGGAAAGTCGTCGCATCATTCAGCAGCTCAGTGAAGGCAAAGTCGACGTCGTCATCGGCACCCATCGGCTACTATCGAGCGATGTCCGTTTTTCAGACCTCGGATTGCTAATTATCGACGAGGAGCAGCGCTTTGGCGTTGCCCACAAGGAGAAGCTCAAGCGCTATCGCACGCAGGTCGACGTGCTAACGCTGACGGCGACGCCGATCCCGCGGACGATGCAGATGGCGATGATCGGGCTGCGCGAAATCTCGGTAATCTCGACGCCTCCGGCTGAGCGACTGGCGGTTCGCACACTGATCACCCACTTCGAGAACAACACGATCATCGATGCAGCTCGCCGCGAGATCGACCGTGGCGGTCAGATCTTCTTCGTCCACAATCGCGTTCACGATATCGACCAATGGGCCGGGCGACTCCGCGAACTGCTGCCCTTTGCCCGGATCGGCGTCGCCCATGGACAGATGGAGAGCCGCCGGCTCGAACGCGTAATGCTGTCCTTTGTCCAGGGAGAGTTCGATCTGCTGGTCTGCACGACGATCATTGAGTCGGGCCTCGATATCCCGCGCGCGAATACGATGTTCGTCAACCACGCCGACCGTTACGGCCTAGCCCAGTTGTATCAGTTGCGCGGCCGAATCGGCCGCAGTCGCCTGCGAGCATATTGCTACCTGCTCGTCGATGCGGTTGAGACGCTCAGTGACGAAGGCCGAGCGCGGCTCTCTACGCTGCAGCGCTTTTCCGAGCTGGGAAGTGGGTTCTCGGTAGCCAGTCACGACATGGAGCTACGCGGTGCGGGCGATCTGCTCGGCCAGCGGCAATCCGGTCATATCGCTGCCGTCGGCTTCGAAACCTATGCGCGCATCCTCGAGGAAGCGGTTGCCGAACTCAAGGGGCAGCCAATCACTCAGGCCAGTGATCCGGAGCTCAACATCTGCGTGCCGGCCTACATTCCAGACGACTACGTCGAGGACGCCGGGCAACGCCTGGAGTTTTATCAGCGACTGAGCTGCGCCGCTCGCGACGAAAACATGATCCTTTCGCTGCTCGACGAGCTGCGCGATCGCTATGGTGAACGACCTCGAGAGGTTGACGCGCTCGGTGAGGTGATGGTCCTCAAGGGACTCGCCACGCAGATCGCTGCACGCGTCGTCGATCTTAGTCCAGGGCGCCTAACGCTGACCTTTGAGCAAGACGCGCCGCTGGCCGCAGAGGACATCGCCAGTCTCGTCAGTACGCCCGACAGTCGTTACGCGTTGCGACCGCCGTCGCGTCTAATCTATCGCTTGGCTGAAGCCGAAAAGGGCGCCCCGCTAGCGGTCGCTCGAGACGTCTTGCACGCTTTGGCTGCGCGCACGACACGCTCGCCGAACTAGCGCGCGGAGAAACGGCTTGCGCTGGAAAAGGTCGCGTGCTATTCAAAACCCCTAAATGACTGGCTTTTTCAAAAAAGTCGCACCATGGATTACGTCGCTGACGCTGCTCACTGGCTGTCAAAAGGAGAGCGGCGGCGACGAGCTGTTTCAGCGCAGCAAGCAGCACAGTGAAACCCCGAAAAGCCGGGTTGTTGCACGGATCGGTGCGCGGGCGATCACTGAAGCCGACCTAAAGCGGGCGATCGAGGCCTTGCCGCCACACCTCCGGCTGCGCTACAGCAGCGCCGAGCGCCGACAGGAGTTTCTCAACAACCTGGTGCGGTTAGAGGTGCTCGCTGCCGAAGCACGTCGACGCGGGCTCCACCGCCAGCCCGAGGTCGTCCAGCAGGTCAAGCGAACAATGGTCGAACAGTTGGTTCAGCAGCTCAAAGACGAGCTGGTCAGCATGGAGTCGGTAACACCGGCGGCAATCGCGGCCTATTACCAACAGCATCAGTCGCGTTACCACCAGCCGGCAAAGCGCCGCGCCCAGCTGATCGTTGTCGACCAGCGCGAGCAAGCCAAGCGTCTGTTCGAGCAGCTGACCAGTACGCAGAGCCAGCAGCAAGCCGCTCAGACTGAGCGGATTTTGAGCCAACGCTTTGCCCGCTTGGCGGATCAGCAGAGTGTGCAGCCGAGCAAACGCAAAGCTGGCGACCTGGGCTATTTCTCCGCCGACGATCCACAGATCCCCCAAACGCTGAGAGCGGCGGCATTCTCGGCAAGCACGCCGTTTCCTCGACTGGTCGGCCCGATCTCGCTCGGCACGCCGGCAGCCGGCTACGCCGTGCTATTGGTCACCGCCGAACGTCCAGCGGTCGACATCTCGCTGGACGACGCGCGAGACCGCATCAAGAACCTGTTGTTTTCACAGAAACAAACCGCAGCGTTGAAAGCCTACCTGGCGAAGTTGAGAAAGGCAGCCAAGGTTGAGATTATCGGCGCTAAACTCGACGCGATCGACACCGGTCGAACGCCAGCGCAGGCCGACGGCCGGCGCAAGGAAGGTCCCCGTGAGACGCCCTGACAAACAACTGCGCAGCGTGGCGCGCACGGAACGACGCACGCGTCGCGTGGCAAATGCCGTGCTGGTGCTCTGTCTGGCATTGCCGACGCTCAGCTCGGCACGCCGCCAGATCATCGAGCGCGTTGTCGCCGTCGTCGACGACGAGATCATCCTGCTCTCGCAAGTCAACCAACGCATCGCTCCCTTGGTCCAGCGCCTCGAGCAGATTCCCGATGAAGGACTGCGGCGCCAGCGCCTCGCCGAGTTGCAGAAGCAGGCGCTCGATCAGTTGATCGGCGAGGAGCTGATCGTGCTGCAAGCGCGCAAGCTC
The DNA here is from genome assembly GCA_020633415.1 of Deltaproteobacteria bacterium. Lineage (GTDB taxonomy): Bacteria > Myxococcota_A > Polyangia > JACKDQ01. The sequence continues at coordinate 85,052 of JACKDQ010000007.1, read as the reverse complement.
AAGCTCGAGATCAGCGACAACGACCTCGAACGAGCGGTCGCCGAGGTGATGCAGAAGAACAACCTCAGCCGCGAGCAGCTCGCGGCTGCACTGCAGCGTGAAGGCAAGACCCTCGCTGAGTACAAGACCCAGATGCTGCGACCGCAGCTGCTGCGTTTGAAGGTGCTCAACGTCACAGTGCGCAACCGCGTATCGGTAAGCGAAGATGAGATCAAGGCGCTTTATCAGAAGAACCTGCGCGACCTTGGCGTCGAAGAGAAGGTCCGCGCACGGCATATCTTCTTCGCCGTAGAAGACTGGTCCTCGAAAAAACACGTTGAGGCGGCCAAGCAACGCGCCGAGCATGTTCTCAAGCAGATCGCCTCGGGAAGTGACTTTGCCAAGCTCGCCCAAGAGCGGTCCGACGACGCGGTCACCAAATCGGACGGTGGCGATCTGGGGTTCTTCAGCCGGGGCTCGCTCCCAGCTGCGCTTGAGCGCGAGGTCTTCCAGATGAAAAAGGGCGAAACCCGCGGTCCTCTGCGGGGCGAGCGCGGTCTGCATGTGATCCAGCTGACCGACCGCCAGGCCTCCTCGGCCAGACCGTTCGCCGAGGTGCAGAGCACGCTAAGGAACCAGATTTACAGCCAGAAAATGGAAAAGGCCACCGAAGCCTGGCTGAGTGAATTGCGCAAGCGTTCGCATGTGGAGATCAAATAGCGCCAGCCCGGGCCCGCTCTCGTAAGATAGAGGCCAGGTGATCAGGCCAACCCCATCGGTGCTCGCTCGGTGAGTACCCGCCGCATATCGATCTGGCTGACCCGCCTGGTGATCAGCGCTGCGTTCGCTACGGGTATGATCTACATGGTCAACCGCCACCTGCACGGAGCGCTCGTGAGTAGCATCGGTCGCTATCGCAATCTGCGCGTTCTAACCTGGAACATCGGCAAACTCTACCTACCGATCGACTCGCGCGCTGCAGACCGCGACCTCCGACACGTGGCGAAAGTCATCGAGGAAACTGGCGCACATGTCGTCGCACTACAGGAACTCAAGGGACCGACCCAACTCGGGCGCCTGTTGGCGTTGCTCGGTCCGGCCTGGCACGGGCGCGTTCCCCAAGACGCCTACGACCGACGTCCCGCGCTGATTACGCGCCTTCCCGCGCGCTTCATCGAGCTGATGACATCGACCGGACGAGCCGCTCAAGCTGCCGAGCTGACAATGCCCGGCGGGGAGAAACTGATCGCCGCTTCGATACACCTGGATGCATTCGACGCAGAGCGCCGCACGCGACAAATCGAGGAGATTATCAACGGGCTCAATCACTTTCGTCGCTCCGATGTACTGCTCGCCGGCGACTTCAACTTTGACGCGATCCAACTCGAGCGCGGATCTCCTGAGCACCGACTGTACTTGCATCTCTCGCGCACGATGATCGACGCTGGGCGACACGCGGGCGGAACGACCTTGATTTCACAGCGGCTGGATTACGTCTTCTATCGCATCGGTTGGATCGAGCGAACCGACGCGCACGTGCTTCGCGGGCGTCGCATCAACATCATGGATCACGATCCGTTGCTGGTCGAACTCGCGCTGCGCGCCTCGGTGCGACCGCCTCCGCAGCCCTAGCAGGTGCGACTGGTCGCGGTGCTAGACGTCGAGCAGCGCCGCCAACGCGCTCGCCGCGCTATCCAGGTCTGACCGCTCATCGACACGCTGGCGCAAGAAAGCCTCGATCTTCGGCATCATTGCGATCGCCTGATCGACGCGCGGATCGCTGCCTTTGCGGTAGGCGCCCAAGATGATCAATTCGCGATTCTGCTCATAGGTCGCCAGCAGCTGTCGCACTCGTGAAGCAGCAAGCTGATGCGCGTCGCTGGTCACCGCCGTCATCACGCGCGAGAGGCTCGCGGAAACGTCGATCGCCGGGAAATGGTGGCGCTCAGCGAGCTCACGACTGAGTACGACATGCCCATCGAGAATCCCACGCACCTCATCGGCGATCGGCTCCTCCATGTCGCTGCCTTCGACAAGAACGGTATAGATCGCGGTGATCGATCCGTTGGCCGACATGCCGCTACGCTCGAGTATGCGCGGCAATCGGGCAAACACCGAGGGTGGATAGCCACGGCGCGCTGGCGCCTCCCCGGCGGCCAGGCCGATCTCGCGCAGCGCCCTGGCATAGCGCGTGATCGAATCAACCAACAGCAACACGCGCTTGCCGCGCTCGCGGAAATATTCAGCGACCGAGGTGGCCGCTTCGACGCAACGCAGGCGCAACATTGGCGCCATGTCGCCGGTTGCACAAAAGACGACCGAGCGGCTCAGCCCCTCACCAAGGCTCTCTTCGACAAAGTCGCGCACCTCACGCCCGCGCTCGCCGACCAAGCAGACGACACAGACGTCAGCATCGCAGCGTCGAGCGATCCAGCCAAGTAGCGTCGACTTGCCAACGCCTGATCCAGCAAACAAACCAATGCGCTGTCCTTCACCGGCGGTCAATAGACCGTCGAGCACGCGTACGCCGAGGCTGATCGGCTGGGAGATCCGTGGACGCGACAGCGGCTCGGGAGCAGGACGGTGTAGTGGCCAGCACTCGAGACCAGCCGGCAACGATCGACCGTCGAGCGGCGCGCCTTGACCATCGAGCACTCGCCCGAGCAGGCCCTCGCCACAGTAAAGCTCGGGCGCATCGACACGCTCAACCAGCGAATCAGGCCCCACGCCGTGCGGCTCATCAAGCGGCAGCGCGACGGCCTCTTGCCCCTGAAAGGCGACGACCTCGGCGGCAAGTGGATCACCATCGCGCAGAATACGAACTTGGTCGCCAACGCGCAAACCGAGACCGGCGATGCGCAGAACGATACCGCTAAGCGCCGTAACGCGCCCGCGCGTGATTGCTGGCTGGACTCGGTCGATTCGTGACAGCGCGTCCTTGAGGCGATCGCTCATCGCTGATTTCCTTAGTCGTCGTCGGTCAATGCACGATGGATCGCTTCAAGCTGCTTGGCCAATCGCCCCTCAACGTGAACACTATCACCGACGACGACGCAATCGCCACGACCGAGCGCGTCATCGGATTCGAGGGTAACCAAGCCGGGAAAGCCAGGGGCAACGCGATCGATGTCGACCAACGGCAGGTCAGCGGGGTTGAGGCGGACGATCAAGCGGTCCGCTTCCTGGGCCTGATCAAGACAACGCGCGACGACCTGTGCGACCAGCGAGGGATCATGTTGGAGCGCATCTCCGATGATCCGTTCGGCAATGCGCACTGCCAGTTCGGTGAGCGAGGTCTCGCTCTGGCGTCGAATCCGCTCGGCCGAGGCCCGCGCAGCGGCGACGATCTGCAGCGCCTGAGCCGCTGCTTCGGCCAGTCGCTGATCGCGCAACCGATCGCAGGCCTGCTCGGCACGGCGCTCGGCTTGAGCGATCTGTTGTTGCGCGTCGGCCAACAGCTGCTCGCACCTCGCGCGAGTCTCCTGCTCAACCCGACGAACCACGCGCGTGCGCGAAATCGGCCCGCGTGAAACCTCCTCGCCCGGAGAGCTAGCGCGAATGATGCGAGCCATCGTCGATCTCCTCACAATGTTCAAGCAGCAAGTTGGCCATCGCCTTGAGTGCGGGATCGGCATCGTTTGCCATGCCCCGCCAAACCTTGATCAGCGCTTGTCCGACCTCAAGGGGCTGCTGATCGAGCAAGGCAACGATCTTCGGCGATTGCAGCGCGGTCGTCGGTGGGGCGAGCAGACTGCGCGTCATTTTCCGCACGCGGGCCAGGCGCTGGTTGCGATCGAGACGACGCAACCCATCGAGGGTTGCCTGGCAACGCGCCGCACTCGGTGCAGCGATACCGACCAGGCGCTCGCGCCCAGCGAGGATCGCGGCCAACACCACCGCCTGCTCTGCACGGTCTAAATGCTCGAACATCATCGAAATTCGACCACGGCCGAGCGCGGGCGGTCAACCCTTTGCACGCGCCTGGACGTTGGGCATAGTCGAGATATGCGGATCATCGCCGGACAAGCTCGAGGAAGGCGACTGGTTGCACCCCGCGGCAACCTGACACGCCCAACAACCGACCGGGTGCGAGAGGCGATCTTTTCGATGCTCGGCTCGCGGCTAGCGCTCGACGGCTGCCGGGTGCTCGACCTCTTCGCTGGCAGCGGCGCCCTCGGGCTCGAAGCGCTCAGTCGCGGCGCGGGCCACGCGACCTTCGTCGACAACAATCCCAAAGCGATCGATTCCATTCGGCAAAACATTAGTGCCCTGGGGTATCGATCACAGAGCTCAGTTTGTTGCCAGGATTGGCAACGCGCACTAAAGCGCCTGGGCGGGAACTTCGCGCTGATCCTGGCAGATCCGCCATACGCCATCGACGCGGCACCCCTGCTGCCGGCCTTCGCCACCCAGCTGGCCCCCACAGGACTGCTGGTCCTCGAGCTTTCGGCACGTGTCGAGGCACCACAAGCCGAGGCCTTGACGCTGGCCAAGCGGCGCGACTACGGGGATAGCGCCGTATGCCTCTATCAGCTCGCTAGCGCGGCCGAATCGCCCAGACCCGGATAAGTGCGCTAGACTAACCGAGAGGAGGCAACGTGACCAAACTCGCGGTATACCCTGGTTCTTTCGATCCGGTAACCAACGGTCACCTCGACATACTCAAGCGAGCGCTCAACGTCTTCGACCGGGTCGTCGTCGGCGTGGCCGTCAACATCAGCAAGAGCGGGTTGTTTTCCCCGGATGAGCGCGTAGCGTTGCTGCGCGAGGCGATCGGTGATGACGCGCGGATCGAGGTCGAGAGCTTTACCGGCCTGTTGGTCGATTATCTCAAAGCACGCGGGGCCAAGAGCATCGTTCGCGGGCTGCGAGCGGTCGCCGACTTCGAATACGAATTCCAGCTCGCCGCGATGAATCGACGCCTCGAAGCGGCGATTGACACCGTTTTCTTGATGACCGACGAGCGTCACTTCTACGTGAGCTCGAGCCTGGTCAAAGAGATCGCCCGCTTTGGTCGCGACGTCGGCGGCTTTGTTCCGCCGTGCGTGGCGCGCGCACTCGCCGAAAAACTCTCCTAGCGCCGCACTGCGAACCACCCTCGGCAGCCGTACTCGGTCCGATCGTACAATTCAGCGGTACTGTAGCTCAGCGGTACTGTAGCTCAACGGTAACGGTATTGCGGCGTTGCTGCAGACGGGTTGCGCTAGTTCAGCGTGCTCGGAGTCGTCGGCACGGGCACGTCGTCGATGTCTTCATCACCGCCGGCGGCCTCGCCTTCGAGGTAGGCGATCGTTCGCACCAAGCGCCGGATCTTCTTGCGGGCGACTTCGTCGAGATGAACGAACTTGACCCCCATTCCGGGGTTGAGGTTGTTGACATCTCCGGGACGAAACGGATTGACCCAAACGACGCGTCCTTCGACGGCCAGCGGCGCTCGCTCACCGGGCAGCGTAAAGCGCAGATTGAGCTCGGTCCCCTGGGGCTCGGGATTGTTGGTGCGAACGAAGATCCCCAAGGCGCTCATGTCGCGAATGTAGGCGAAGAGAAACGTCTCCTCGCTGCCGTAATCGACCTCGAGATCAAGCAGCACCCGCGGCGACGACCGCCGATCGCGATGTTGGTTCGGATCGCCCATCGACATCTTCCTGCGCTCCCTCCCGACGTCCTCTAAAAACGCCGCCCGACCACACTGTTGAATTAAGGCGAAGCTATATCGCTGCTTCAAAAAACATCAAGGCAAAAGCGCATGGCTACCAACTAACCACAAGTTTGCCTAAGCGCACGCGATTCTCGCCATCATGAGGGCCGGCCGTGACCTTCAGACGACGTTCACCTTGCCAGAATCCAGTGAGCACCTGGTAGACCCCCGTGGGGGTGGTTAGCCGCGGAATCGGCACCTCGTGGGTGTCGACGATGTAGTCGCCGGGCAGCCAGTATTGCGTGGCAAAGCGGCCCTGCAGCGGCTCGTGGTCGCCGTGGAAGCGATGGGCCGGCTTGTCGAAGTGAACAAACAGTTTGAAGCCCGCGGGCACCGTCGACTTCACGCGAAAGTAGAGCGTGATTTTGAACTTGCCGCCTGCACTCACGCGGTCGGGCAAGTCGTAGCCGATCAGCTCAACGCGATCCTCGAAGTTGGCGTAAAGCGGCTTCTGCGGCCGGGGCGCCGTCCGAAGCACGATCGAACTGAGCGGGTTGAGGTCCTTATCGCAGCGACCGGCAAGCTTGTTGGAGAGGATCAAATACTGCGAGCTCGAGTCGTCGAGCACATAGTAGGACACGTTGGCGCGACGCAGCGCCTGGTGCAGCGGAGCTAGCTGCGTCGCCGGAACGAGCACGAACTGCCGCGCAGGCCGACGCAACCGCTCGAACAGCGCACTTTGGCTGGGTAGCTGTTCGACCGGCCCATTGGCGTAGTACGAAGCGCTACCTCCCGGCACGAGGTATTGAACCAAACGCTCGTCGCCTTGGTGGCAGCGCTGAAAGGTCTTATAGAGTTGTTTGTTGGACAGATGCAGGCTGAGTTCGGGGGTCAGCCAAAACGCACACCACCCAGCGAAGCCGAGGGTCATTAAGCCGCTGGCGATCCAGAGATTTCGGCCACCCTGCGGGCCAAACACCCGGCTGCCCGCCCGCAAGCCCAACCGCACCCAATAGCTCGCCATCGACACCGCATCGCTGGCACCGTCGAGCAGCGCGCGCAGCGTACCCGCGCGTCGGGCGGTTCGCGGGGGCTTGGACGGCGCTTCTGCTCCCCAGGGCCAAGCCAACGAGAAGAACATCAGCCCACCGAGCACCACACCGAAGACAACCTGGACGTAGACTTTGATATTCAGCGCCTTGGGATAGGCTGCGTGGGTCAACAGATGCGAAAATGCCAACGACTCGGGCTCGGCGAAATAGTCCTGGGCGATCATCAGCACGATCGCCAGCGCGATTACGCCCCAGGCCAATGAACGCTGGCGTCGCCGCCAAGTCTCGACCAGAAAGACGGCAACAGCGAAGGCGATCCAGGGCAACGCGATGAAACGCGTCTTGCCAAGAAACGCCGGCTGCAGCGAAGTCCAAAGGTAGCCCAAAATCAGCGCCACCGTCGCCAGCTGTTTGCCGACGGCATCACGCCCGCGATCAGCTTCGCTGGGCCAAAGGAAGTAGCCCAAAGCGATCGGCAAGATCGCGATCCAGGGGAACGCGGTGAAGCCGAGGTCGCGCAGCGCCTCGTCGAAGGTCGGTGGAAAATTCGAGGGCTGCAGCTGCCCACCGAGTAGCGCAAAGGAAAACGGTTTGAGCGAGCTGATCGCGGCGAAACCAACGGCCAGTCCCGCAAGCGTGACCAGCGCCAACGGACGCCAGGCCTGACGGACTGCCGCAGCGAGCGTGGTGTCGGCTTCGAGCGCCCCTTCGCCGTTGGCGGCGAAAACGTCCTGGCCATCGCTGTCGCGGGTGGGGCGCTGGCGAATCGCACCCGTAAACGACAAGGTCACAAAAATCGTCAGCACCGGATAGAGTCCGCCAACGACGAAACCACGGGCCAACGGGCCGAGGGCCAAACCCAAAAAAGCCAGCGCCAAATCCAGGCGACTGCGTTGCCCGTCGGCGGGCCAGAGATACGACAGCATTCCGCCGATCGCCGCCACGCTGGTCGCGAAAAACACCATGTCGCTGGTCATCTGCCTGGCTTGGAAGATGAATACCGCGGTGGTCCCGGCGATAAACGCCGCCGCCATGCCCACCGTCGGATCGAAGAGCTTGCGTCCGGTGCGGTAGAGCAGCAGCAAGGTGAGGATGGCGCACAGCGCGATCGGCAAACGGCCGGCTAGCTCGCCGACACCGATCACCTTGAATCCGGCAGCGAGTAGCCAGCTATAAAGCGCGGGTCGGGGCGTGTGTTTGCCAGCGACCGTCAGGTCGCGGTAGTTGCCGCTGGCCGACAGATCGCGCGCCATATCCGCATGGCGCATTTCTGCCGGTTCCCACAGCCCAAACGACCCGAGCTGGGGCAGGAACATCAGCAAGCCAAACACCACGACGAACAGGGACCGAGGAATCTTGGTAAGCATTGGCAATCGCACCCATAAACGACCAAAAGGGGCGGCAACTTTAGGCATGGGCCCGCTGGGCGCGCAACTGTTTATTGGCTGCCGCTTGGTGGCCCGATCGGCATCTTGCTGGGAGTTCGAGCCTTTGCCTGGCCAACGCACTGTGTTAGATGTCGGCCATGGAAACCCCCATGACGGTGATCATCGGCGGGGGACTTGCCGGTATCTCCGCTGCGCTACATCTGCGCGGTCGATATCGCTTATTGGAGCGCAGCCAACGGCTTGGTGGCCTGGCGCGCACCGAAGAGCGTGATGGTTACTATTTTGACCACACCGGCCATTGGCTCCACCTGCGCGACGACTATTTCAAGAAGCTGGCCGACGAGCTTATGGGCGACGAGCTGGCCGAGGTCGCGCGAATCGCTCGCGTCTACTCCCAAGGCGTGCTGACGCGCTATCCCTACCAAGCCAATCTCCACGGTCTGCCGGCCGAGACGATCCACGAGTGTCTGGTCGGACTGTTCAATGCGCGCGCGGAGCAAACGCGCGGCGACGCACCACGAAACTTCGAGGAGTATATCCACCACTACTTCGGCGCCGGCATCGCCAAGCATTTCATGGTCCCTTACAACCATAAGCTTTGGGGGGTACATCCGCGCGAGATCACCAGCGCCTGGTGCAGCCGTTTCGTCCCACTTCCCGACGTCGAGCAGATTATCGCCGGCGCGGTCGGCGCGGGCCCGGCTGAGCTTGGCTACAACATCCACTTTCGCTACCCGAAACAGGGCGGTATCGAAACCTTTGCCAAGGCGCTGATCTCGCGACTCGACGATCGCTGTGTCTCGACGGGATGCTCGGTTGAGCGCATCGACCCCGTCAAACGCACCGTCGAAGCCGGCGGAGAGACGCTGCCGTATCACGCACTGATCGCCACGGCGCCCTTGCCAGCGTTGGTCAAAATGCTCGCGGACCCCCCCGAGGAAATCACCGCGGCCGCCGCAAGATTGCGGGCAACCAGCGTGCGCTACCTCAATGTCGGCACCAAAGCCCTGCCGGCGAGCGATTACCACTGGGTTTACGTGCCGGAACCGCACTTGCCGGTGTACCGCGTCGGCATCTTCTCCAACGCGATGCCCTCGATGGCGCCGGCGGGCTGCGCCTCGCTGTATGTCGAGCTGTCTGACCGCACGCCGATCAGCGACCAGCAGGCGCTAGTCAAGGACGCGCTGCAGTCGCTCGTCGAGATCAAGGCGATCTCGCGGGTCGACGATGTCGTTTTCGCAGATTTGCGCGAAATCGACCCGGCCTACGTGATCTTCGACGACGGCTACGAAGCAGCACTCGAGACGATCCACCGTTACCTCACCCAAGCTAGAATCTATGCGACCGGCCGATACGGCGCCTGGATCTACAACTCGATGGAAGACAGCCTACGCATGGGCAAAGAGACCGCGGAGCTGGTAGACGCCCTGCCGGTCGAGGAGAATCGATGAGCGATCCACCACGACGCCGTAGCCCGACGCTAAAGATCGTGCCCGGTCAATCACCCGACGGTTCGACGAAAGCGCCGCTGCTCTCGGTCGTTATCCCGGTCTACAACGAGGAAGGGATCATCTCCTCGTCGGTAATCGCCCTACGGGAAAACCTCCGCGATCTGGGCTACAGCTTCGAAATCTTGCTGGCAGAAAACGGCAGCCGCGACCGCACCGTCGAGCTCGCCCAAGAGCTGTGCGCGCGCTACACAGAAGTCGAATACTTTTCGATCGGCGAGCCGAACTACGGACGCGCACTCAAAGAAGGGATCTTGCGGGCGCGCGGCACCTTCGTCGTCTGCGACGAGATCGATCTGGGCGACATCGACTTTTACCAGCGCGCGCTGGAGCGGCTGATCGACGGCGATGCCGCGATGGTCGTCGGATCCAAGACGCTTCCGGGTGCCGAAGACACCCGACCGATGTTCCGCCATGTGGCGACAATGGTCTACAACGGCATGCTGCGCGTGCTGTTGCACTTTCACGGCACAGACACCCACGGGATGAAGGCCTTCCGACGAGACGCGCTGGTCGGCACAGCAGGGCGCTGCGTGGTGGACAAGGACGTCTTCGCCAGTGAGTTTGTGATCCGCGCTGAGCGAGAACGCCATCCGGTCGTCGAAATCCCGGTGCGCGTCGTCGAGAAGCGGGCGCCATCGATCAACCTGACGCGTCGGGTCCCCAACGTTTTGCGCAACCTTGCCCAGTTAACCTATGTGCTTCGGCGCGTCGACTAGAAGAGATCTCCAAAGATGAAGACCTGTGCGATCAGCATCGATCTCGATCCGCTTACTGCATACTACCAGATCCATGGACTCGGCGAGCCACCGCAACAACTGGCCGGGACGATCATCGCGCGAGCGCTGCCTCGCTTCATCGAGCTGTTCGCCGAAGCCGACGTCCCGGCAACGTTCTTCCTCGTCGGCCGCGACCTGACGCAAAGCGAGATAGCCAAGCGGATGGCCAAAGAACTGGTCGGAGCCGGCCATGAGCTGGCCAACCACACCTTTAGTCACCCCTATGACCTCTGCCGGTTGCCTGACGCTGAGATCGCGCGCGAGATCAGTCAAGCACACGAAACGATCGCTGAAATCTGTAGCGACGCCCATGCACCGGTCGGCTTCCGCTCGCCGGGCTACTTTATCAACGGCCGCGTGCTCGATGCGCTCAGCGCGCAAGGCTACCAATACGATACGTCGATGTTCCCTTCGCCGCCCTACTGGTTGGCCAAGATCCTGGTGATGGGCACGATGTTTTTGCGCGGCAGACGTTCAGATGCGGTGGTGACCGATCCGCGCGGGCTTTCGACGCCGCTATTGCCCTATCGCCCCGACCGCGAGCGACCGTGGCGACGCGGCGATGCCCCGCTGATCGAACTCCCGGTCACCGTGTTGCCAGGGATGCGCTTGCCGGCAATCGGTACGCTGTTCGCCGCGGGGCCGCGTTGGCTGCGCGAGCGCGTGCTCGGCGCTGTATCCAAACTGCCATTTTTCAATTTTGAATTGCACGGCATCGACCTCGCCGACGCCGTCGATGACCGCATTCCGACCGAGCTGGCCGGGCGCCAACCGGATCTGCGCATCCCCTACACGGAAAAGCGACGCGCGTTTCTTGGCGTAATTAACCAGTTGAAACACGAAGGATTCCAGTTCGTCACCCTCAAGCAGGCCGCCGCCCGCTACAGCTGATCGGCAGCGGCCCCGCGCCAGCGCAGCGGATGGGGCTAGCCTCAGCCAGACTGCTAAACAGATGAGATCACGGACTAAGCGTAGCCCGACCGCTGGCAGGCGCCATTTGTGGCAATTTCGGCCCAGGTTGTCGTTGACAACCGGGGGAAAAACAAACAAATTACGCGCCCTAACGTGCCGCACGGCGGTGGAGTAGTCAGATGGCAAAGAAAACGCCCCTCCAGCTGGTAAACGACAAGTACGGCAGCAAGGAAAAGCTGGTCGACAAACTTGTCGGTCAACTCGACCCGGCAGAAGGCGAATCGAAAGATGAGTTTCGTGCCCGCTTGTTGGCAGCGCCAAACACCAAACTGTTGCGCCTCGTCGCTACCCTCGACGAGGTTCAAAAGCGCTTCGGTGGCAAAGACAAACTGATCGACGCGATCCTCGAGCTTGAAGGCCGCAAGAAAGACGAAGACTATCGCACTGCGCTAGCTGAGCAGAGTGTTGTCCGTTTGATGGGCCACCTGCGCGACGCTGAGCGCCGCGCAGCCGCTTCGGCCAAACGCAAGTCGGCGGCCTAGGGCGCAAGCGTAGGCCGCGCCCGAGGAGTGGCGCGTGGCTATTGATTCGATCGTCCGCGCCGTCACCCAAGCGCTTCACCAGCGTTTAGGCACGCTCGATCCTCAACTGATCGAGCGCGTTACTCACGAAGTGCTCGGCGCCTTGGAGGACCCAGCCGAGCGATCGGCGGCCAGTCCCAGCGCTCCGTTGCGAGTGCACGACGACGGCACGATCACAACGGGCCTGGGCGCGCGGATCGCCCATCCGGCAGGCAGTTTGCCGACCTGCGCCAGCTGTGTTGAAACCGCGCGCCGCGAGATTACCGAGCGAGCGATCGTCACCGCCACGGGGATTAACAAACGCGGCGTGCTCGCCAGCCTGACAACCTCGATCGCCGAAGCCGGCGGCAATATCCAAGACGTCAGCCAAACAATCATCTCCGATTTCTTCACGCTGATCTTGGTAGTCGCACTCGATTCGTTGACGATCAGCCTGGCAGATCTCAAAGACAAACTGAAACTTGCAGCGGAGCGGCAGGGGATTCGCGTGGTCGTCATGCACGAGGACGTGCTGCGCAGCTTGCAGCGGGTATAAACGCCAATGTTCTGGCAGCGCGACGAGGTCACCGAAATCCTGCGAATGATCGAGAATGAACATCTCGACATTCGGACGGTGACGATGGGCGTTTCGCTGCGCGGCCTAGCGCACCCTTCAGCCGAACACGCCTGCGCTGCGATCCGCGAACACCTGCAACGCACCGCCGATCAGTTGGTGCCCACGATTGACGCGATCCAAGCAGACTACGCCGTGCCGATCACCAACAAGCGACTTTCGGTCACGCCGATCGCGTTGATCGCCGAATCAGCACAAAGCTCGGATTACGTGCCGTTTGCCCAGGCGATGGACCGTGCCGCCGCTGAAGTTGGCGTCGACTATATCGGCGGCTTCTCGGCACTCGTGCAAAAGGGAATGACACCAGGTGATCGCAATCTGATCGATGCGATTCCGCGTGCGCTGTCGACTACAGAACGGGTCTGTTCGTCGATCAACGTGGCAACGACACGCGCAGGCATCAATGTCGACGCGATCAACCTAATGGCCGCACAAGTCAAAGCCTTGGCAGAGGCAACCGCCGACCAAGGCGGTATCGGCTGCGCAAAGCTGGTGATCTTCGCAAACATCCCCGATGACAACCCGTTCATCGCCGGCGCGATGCACGGCATCGGCGAAGCGGCAACTGTGATCAACGTCGGAGTCAGCGGTCCGGGCGTCGTCCTCTCAACGCTAAAGCGCCTGTTTCGTCATCAGCCACGTTGCCGCCTCGATGAAGTCGCCGATGCGATCAAGCGTACGGCTTTCAAAGTCACACGTGCCGGCGAGCTGATCGGGCGTGAGGTGGTCCGCCGCCTTGGTGATCGAGTTCGTTTTGGCGTCGTCGACCTGAGCCTGGCGCCGACACCGGCGATCGGCGATTCGGTCGCCGAGATTCTCGAAGAGCTCGGCCTGCAGCGCGCGGGCGCTCCCGGCAGCACGGCAGCCCTGGCGCTGCTGACCGACGCAGTAAAGAAGGGCGGAATGATGGCCTCCTCGGCCGTGGGCGGACTTTCTGGCGCCTTCATTCCGGTGAGCGAGGACGCGGCAATGGTCGCTGCCGTTCGCGAGGGCGCGCTGAGTCTCGAGAAGCTGGAAGCGATGACCGCTGTCTGCTCGGTGGGCCTCGATATGGTCGCCGTCCCGGGTGATACATCGGCAGCAACCCTGGCAGGTATCATTACCGACGAAATCGCGATCGGCGTGGTCAACAACAAGACGACCGCGGTCCGGATTATCCCCGTCCCCGGCAAGGGACCGGGCGAAAGCTTCGACTACGGCGGTCTATTGGGCGTGGCCCAAGTCCAACCGGTCAATTCCTTTTCGTGCGACAGATTCGTCGGTCGCGGCGGCCAAATACCGGCGCCGCTGACCAGTCTGCGCAACTGACCGCACGCCACCCGGGGGCTCTCGTGACAACAGGGCGATTCACGGTAAAGCCGGCGCTTTCGGTGGCGCGCCTGCACATCGTGGCGATCGCCGCGGTGGCCACGCTAACTTTCGGCTGGGTTTTTACCGGCAGATACCTCTGGTCGATAGCAGCTGTTTCGGCATTGGACTGGTTTCTCGTCAACCTGCTCAACCGAGTCACCGATCAGATCGAAGATCAGGAAAACGAGATCGTCGGTGCTGGCTTTGCCGCCCGACACACCCGTGCCATCACAGTGCTTGGCTTCTCGCTGCTCGGCGGCTCTTTCCTCGGTTCACTGCTGCTCTACCCGCTAACACTCAGCGCGCTCCGCGCCGCCTACCATATGTTGGGCCTGCTTTATAATTGGCGATTGCTTCCCGGAAGGCGCCGCCTCAAACAGATGTACTTGCTCAAAAACACGGCTTCAGCCACCGGTTTCTTGCTGACCGTCTTCGGCTATCCGCTGGCCGTGGCAGAACGCCTGCCGACGATCGGCCTGGACACGGTGATCTGCAGCGCGGCGTTCTTCTTCTTGTTCGAGCTGAGCTATGAAGTGATCTACGACCTACGCGACGCCCCGGGTGACCGTCGTGCCGGTGTGCATAGTTTCATCGTCGTCCACGGCGAGCGGGCCGCGATTTGGATCATCGACGGATTGCTGATCGGGTCGTTGGTGACGATCGGCGCGGGTTACGCGCTGAAGGTATTGCCCTGGAAGATCTTTATCATGTTCGCAGCGCCATTGATTCAGCTTGCCGCCTACAAGACCGCACTGAGGCGGAAAGCGATCAGTTCGGCCTTTTGCGTCAACATCACCTGGATCGGCGCGGCGCTGCTGATCATCTATCACTTCTGGTACCTATTCGGGCTACCTGGCGCTTATCTTCAATGACGCTCGCCATGCCCATGGCGCTGTTTGAGGTGCTCTGCGCGGCGATCGTCGTCGCTTTCGTGCTCGCACGCTCCCGCCTAGCGCCTCGCTCCAACAGATTGATCGCCAACTACCTCGCCCTGGCCGCCGGCGCTTGGCTGTCGGAGCAGAGCGTAATCGAGCTCTACCAGTTTTATCGCTACACCCACGGCTGGCACGGTTTCGTCGGCGTCGTTCCGCTGGCGATCGCGTTGATCTGGCCGGCGGTGATCATCTCGGCCAACGACATCGCCACGGCGATCTGCAAAAGCGCCGCGATCCGCACGCCACTGGTTGCCGCGCTGCTCGTCTTTTTCGACGCTTGGATGATCGAACCGATCGCCGTGCGTGCCGGGCTGTGGCGCTGGAGCCATCCGGGACTGTTTGACGTTCCGCCGATCGGTGTGCTCGGTTGGGCTTTGTTCGCCGCCACGGCTTGCTGGCTGCTCCATCGCAATCGCCACCCGCTGCTGCTGGCGATCTTGCCGCCGCTACTGCTGCATCCCGCGCTACTCGCCACTTGGTGGGGCGCACTCCGCTGGCTCGATCGCCCGATCGCTCCTTGGCTCGGACCAGCTTGCTTCTGGCCGATCTCGTTGGTCGCCACCTGGTGGCTACTTCGCCAACGCAGCCACCGCAACGTTCCGCTGTCGACAATGCTGCTGCGAATTCCACCCTCCGCGTTATTTTTTGTACTGCTCGCACTGCATCGACCATCGATGCCCCTGGTGCTCTCGGCGTTGGCCTTTGCACCACCATACCTGGCACTGACCGACCTTGCCGCGCTCTGGCGCAAATCGCACAACTGATCGCCAGACCTGGTCGTGGAGCGCGAATTTGGCTAGGCTGGCACCTAGTGCTGCTAACTAAACGCCGACTGCCCGCGCTGCTGATCGGAGCGCTGCTATTCTTCGCCGCGTTTTCGCTGCGCTCGGCGGCCTATCAGCAAGTCTTCGTCGGCGACGAGACCTTCGTCTTCGCTGATGATCCGCCCTATCATCTAATCCGCACCCAGCAGACGCTAGACAACTATCCCAAGGTTCCCAACCACGATCCGCGGTTGAACTTTCCTCATGGCGGCGAGCTGATTTGGCCCCCCGGCATGCCATTGCTCTTGGCAACGATTGCTAAGCTTGGCGGACTCGGTCCGCGCGCAAGCCTCGGGGCGATCGCCGCCTGGATCCCTCCTTTGGTCGGCGCACTAACCGTCTTGCTGCTATTCCTCGGCACTAAGCGCTGGCTCGGTCTGATCGGCGCCACAACCGCGGCCGCGCTATTGGTGATCATTCCGGCCCACGTGCAGTACAGCGTGATTTCGCGATTCGACCATCACCTGTTCGAACCGCTCTTCCTGATGCTGATCTGCTGGCCATTGGTCAGCAAGCGGCGCTCGTCGATCGCGATCGGTGCGCTCGCCGTGGGTGGCCTGTTGCTGTTCGTTCCTGGGGCGCTGATCTTGCTCGGACTGATCTGCGCGGCGATCTTGCTTTGCATTCAGATGCTCCGCCTGCGCGAGGCGGACATCGCCGATCGGATCGCCCTCCGTGCCGCGCTGCTGCTGTCGCTTGGTTTGGTTTGCGCAATCCCCGCCTGCCTGGCCTCGCCCTGGCGCACCCGCTTCGTCTTTTTCGCACCGAGCTTGCTTCACTTGGCGGCGCTGTTCGCTGCGACCGCCAGCTTGACGATCTACCTGCGCACACCACTACGTCGCTTGCGCTGCGGGCCAGCGCTTGCCGCCGGCTTGGCGATCTGCGGGTTCGCGCTGGTGCCAAGCTGCCGCAACCCACTGGTCGACGGGCTGTCCTACCTTTCGAATAATCCGTTTTTGCCGCTATCACTCGAATCGCGCGGTATTCTTTCTGCGCCGCAACTGGTTGTCGACCTCGTCGGCTGGCCGCTGTTGGCTTTCGCGGTTGCCACACCGGCACTATTGCTCTGGCGCCGCAGCCCTGGCCAACCGTCGTCGGACGCGGACCATGCCTGGCGCAGCGGATCGCTGTTGGTCGTCTTCGGCGCAACGCTGCTCTTGCTCGCCGGCAGCGGGTCGACGCGCTTTCTTTGCGCCTGGTCGCCGTTTGGCGCGCTAGCGGTCGGCGTCGGCTTGGCTCGCCTACGTCAGCATCTCGGCCAGCACCGGCGGTTGTTTGCGCTAATCCTCGGCGCGCTCGCCGCGTTTAGTACGCCCCAGCTCTTTTACAGCCTCTCGCTTGAAGTAATCTCCCCAGCACAGCGCGCTGGTCAACGCTTCTTTCGGCAGGTTCGCCAGCTGACGCCGGAGCGCACCGACTATGGGTTGCTTGCCGACTGGTCGATCGGTCACGTGCTTTCCTATCTCAGCGGGCGGCCAACGCTGGCCAACAATTTTTTCGGCATCCGCGCCTACGACGAAGCAAATGCCCAAGCCCTGCGGCTGCTGCTCTCGCCCTGTGAGCAGACCGCCGAGGCCATGGAGCGGCTGGGCTTGCGTTACCTGCTGACCAGTCCGTTGGAGCCCGAAGCGCTGGCATCGATGGCCCGTGCTGCAAGACTGCCCGATGTCGCTGCTTACCAAAGCACCGTCGACACCCTCGGTATTGCGGCCCAGCGCTCGACGCTGATTCAGCTCGGCGTCGGCGACGGACAGCAAGGACGCGATCGCCAGAACAGACAGATCCCCGCTTGCGGCCGGTTTCGCTTGATCGCGGAAGCGCATATCGCCCAAGCACCAGCCGGCGCGCCAGGCGACCTTAAGCTCTATCGGCGCGTCATCGGAGCGCTGCTCACGCTGACCAGCGCAACCGACCAACGCGTGGAGCTGAGCTTGCCGTTGGGTGGTCCGCGAGGACGACGCTTTGTCTGGCGCACCAGCGCTTGGATCGGCGCCAGGCGACCGCTTCAACTTCGACTGCCCTATCCGACCGACAAACGAACGCCGGCACCGATCCAGCCGCTCGAACCGGCCTACCGCCTGCTCGTTGGCCAACGCTCCTATCGGCTAGAGGTTACCAGTCAGCAGGTCGAACGCGGCGAGCCGCTTCCGCTCCTTGCTCCGGCAGCCAACTGACGCTCCACAGCCTCAGCGTCAAATCCTCGGCGATCGCCACGCGTGTCACTGCGCTAACTAACCGAGATCGTGCGCGCTCAGCCTGGCACGCATCTTGATATTAGTCAGCGTCGGCACAACTGGGAGGCACCGTTGATACCGCTAGGTGAATCGGACAAGGCGCGAGCCGTCGAGCTCAATCAACAAGGTGAGCAGCTTTTTAGTTCGGGCAAACTCCCGGGCGCGATCGACCGCTTTATGCGAGCGATCGAATTGTTCCCCGATTACGCGACGCCCTACAACAACCTCGGCGTGGTTGTCTGGCGCATCGGCTTCGTCGTCGGCGCCTATACCTACTTCCAGCGGGCGCTGGCGATCTTTCCCGATCACCCGGGTGCTGCGCTCAACCTCAGCGACGTGCTGCTGCAGATGGGTCGCACCGACGACGCCGTGGCGACACTGCGCAACTACTGCGAGCGAAATCCCGAGGATAGCGAAGCGCAGCGACGTTTGACGCTGCTGCTCAATCACGTCGAAAACCAAGGCAATGGCGCCGAAGCCACAGACAACGCCGGGCCCGTCTTGCCCGTATGGGAAGCGCCCTGGAATAGCCTCGGCCCCAACTAGTTCGTCGACAGGCCGCCACCAGGCCAATCGTGATCGCCGCGCGATCGCGGGACGGAAAGGTCAATCCGTCGACAAACCAGCGCTCGATAAGTCGTAGCGCAGCCTACCGACGATGGTGTCCAACGCCACGCGGTTGTCCCCGCCCTCGGGGATAACGATATCGGCGAAGCGTTTCGAAGGCTCAACATAGGCCAAGTGCATCGGTCGCACGGTCCGGTAGTACTGCTCGCGAATGCTGGAAAAGTCTCGGCCCCGCTGTTCCATGTCCCGACGAACGCGACGCATGATGCGGATATCCGCATCGGTATCGACGAAGATCTTCAGATCAAACAGTGCGCGCAGATCGGCTACGGCCAATGCCAAGATCCCTTCAACGATGACGATCGGCACCGATCCCACGCTGCGCGTCTGATCGAGCCGCCGATGAGCACCGAAATCGTACTGTGGCAATTCTGCGCCACGTCCAGCGCGCAGCGCCTTGATGTGATCGATCAACAGCCCGGTCTCCAGCGCATCAGGGTGATCGAAGTTCCCTGCGTTGCGCAGGTGTTCGGGCATCGCCGGTCCATCGTAATAATAGCTGTCGTGCTCGATCACCACCGCGGCGTTGGCCGGCAGTCCCGCTGCGATTCGATGGGCGATCGTCGTCTTGCCCGATCCGGTTCCCCCAGCGATACCGACGATAATCGGCAAGGCACGGCGCCCCAAACGGCCGCTTGAAAATGCGCTGCTCATCGGCGGCATCCTAGCCTCGCTGCACAGCCCAAGGAAGTCCCAAGCGTCCTTGACCGCTTCCTGCAGCCATCGCCGCGCTGAAACGCGATGCTAACGGGGGCGCAGCCAGCTCAATAGCTGATAAGTCGCCCAGGCCGCTGAAGCGGTCAGTGCTGGACAGAGCAGCAGCCAAAACAACCATCGCAGCACGGCGGGCGGCCTACCGTCGAGCCCTTCATCGAAGGCCGCTGACTGCGGGTCGAACACGCCACCGAGAAAGGACGCACCGCAGCGGCGACAATGTCTGTCGCCGGCCTCTGGTGGCGCTAGACAGCGCGGACAACCGGCCGGTCGGTCCAGCGAATCGTCTGAAAATGAACGATTTTTCTCCAACCCGCTCACAACCTGCCGCACGCGCTGAGCTGAGCAAGCCTCAGCAGCCCAACCCAGGGCCAACCGCGGCAGATACCCAGGGCGGTGGACACAGACACCCCGCCGCGAAAACCCTGGTGAGCCCAGCGTTGCGCTATGCTACCGTTAAGAAACAATGTTTGACACTATCGAACGCGTCTTGGCAGCCGCTCAGCGGCTCGGGGCTTCGGACATCCATCTGAAGGTCGGCCTGCCGCCGATCTTCCGGATCAAAGGCGATCTGCGCACGGTCCGTGACGTCCCGGCGATCGACCTCGAGTCGCTCGAAGCATTTTCCGAACACATCATGAGCGAACGCCAGCGCGGCGAGTTCGAAAAGTTCCACGAAACCGACCTAGCATACACCTCTCCCAACGGCCATCGCTTCCGCACCAACGTCTTCATGCAACGCGGAACGCTGGGCATGGTTTTGCGCCTGATCCCTCCCGAGGTTCCACCGTTTCAGACGCTCGGTTTGCCCAGCGTGGTGACCTCGCTCGCCGACGAGCAGCGCGGATTGGTGCTCGTTACCGGAGTTACCGGCAGCGGCAAGTCGACAACGCTGGCCGCGATGCTCGATCATATCAACCGCACGCGCGCCTACCATATCGTTACGATCGAGGACCCGATCGAGTATGCGTTTTCCGATCGCCGCAGCGTGATCAACCAGCGCGAGCTTGGACTGGACACGACCTCGTTTGGCCGCGCACTGCGCGCCGCGCTACGACAAGACCCGGACGTGATCCTCGTCGGCGAGATGCGTGATATGGAGACCATCGAGATCGCGCTACTTGCCGCCGAGACCGGACACTTGGTGCTTTCAACCCTGCACACCACCGACGCTGTTGAAACCGTTAACCGCATCGTCTCGGTGTTTCCCGGCGAAAAACAAACGCAGGCCCGGCTGCAGCTGGCCTCGGCGCTGCGCGGCGTCGTCTCGCAGCGGCTCTTGCCACGCGCCGATGGTAAGGGGATGGCACCCGCCGTCGAGGTGCTGGTCAATACCGCCCGCGTACGCGAGTTGATCGAGGAACCGCAGCGCACGGTGGAGATCCACGAGGCGATCGCCGAGGGGCGCAACCCCTACGGCATGATCACCTTCGATCAAAGCCTCACCGAACTGGTCCAGCGCCAAGTCGTCACCTATGAGACGGCGCTCAAGAACGCGTCGAACCCCGACGACTTTGCGCTCTACTTTAGCGGAATCGCCGGAACCAAGACCTGGCTCGACGAGAACCCTGGCTTCGGCCGCTAGCATCGGGAACATGAGAGACCGCAAGCTGTATCCAAGACGTCTCACAACCCCGCTAGTGTCCCGATCCAGCACTGCGTTAGCGAAATGGCCGCGGCGCGCACCGAGTTTTCGGTCAGGCGCGGTAGTCGTGCTGTTGCTAGCGCTCGGTTTCGCGCGCCCCGTTTCCGCGGAAAAGCCACGCATCGTCGTCTTGCCGTTCTCCGGACCCCGCGGTGGCGCCGCAGCCGCCGAGATTCGGCGTGGCATCGGATCGCGGGCAACCCTGGTCAACGCCGCCGTCTACCGACGCAGTGTGCGCGGAAGTGGTGCCGCCGGCCGAGTAGCCGGAGCACAGGCGGCTGCCGTATCGGCGATTATCGGTGGCAGCATCTTGCGACTTAGCGGTCGCTGGACGTTGCGCATCGTCGTCTACAACGGTGCAGACGGCCGGGCGATCGGTACCAAGGTGATCGCATTACGCGGAACAAGACTCGATCGCTCCTCGGCGCGTCGGGCGGTCGGAGCAGTGCTGCGTATGGCCGCCCGCACGACTGCGCCCGCGCCTGCGGTCCGCCGTGTGGCCAGGCGCCGACCGATCGTGCGACGCAAAAAAGTCGCCCGCAGCGATCCGCACCAACGCAAGACGTCGGCCGCGGATCAGCCGCGAGATCCGCCACAGGATCCCGCCCCCCCAGCCAAAGATCCCCCCACCGACTCCTCTGGCGGCGACGACCTGGGCTTTTCCGTAACCGACGACGCGGCAAGGCGCAGCAAACCGCCGGCGTTGGTCCGCCACCGGCGAGACACCGGCAGCGACGATGACGACGACGACACCGATAACAACACGCGTCGCCAACGGCGCGCTAGCAAGAGCGGCGATCTCCAACTCCGCCAGGACAGCGACGCCCGACCAAGCTGGGCCCGAATCGTTGAAGTCAACACCGGCTTGATCCTGCTCAGTCGCAGCTTCACCTTCAACGACCCGATCGAACCCGCCAATCCCGCCGACTATCGAACCCCCGGCCTAGTGCCTGCGATCGCGATCGACGCGGCCGTCTACCCCTTGGCAGCGCTCACGCGGGCGGCCTGGGGCAACATCGGCCTCAACCTGCGTTATTTCCGCGTACTGGGGCTCAAGTCTCAGGTCTCTGGTGTCGCCGGCGAGTCGGACACGCTGATCCAAGGCATCGAATTCGGCGTGCGCTATCGCTGGAACATGCTCGGCAAAGCGACCAGCCCGACGCTATTCGCTGGCCTCGACTATGGGATTCAAGGCTTCTCGACCGACGAGAGCGGACAAGCGGCGATCCCCCTGCCCAACATCAGTTACGCGTACCTCAAGTTGGCGCTGGTCCACCTCGATGTGCCGTTTTTTGTGCGCGGCAAGTTCGCCATCGGTGGGCGCATCGGCTTCGACTATCTGCTGGTTTTCTCCGCTGGAGACATCGAGCAACTCGGCGCCGACGGTTATGGCAAGAGCTCCACCGGCGGCATCGACGTCGGTGGCGGTGTATTCGTGCGCTATCACGGCTTCACGGCCTCGATCGGTGGGTTCTATCGTCGATTCTTCTACTCCTTCCAAGGCGACTGCTTCTTCGATGGTCGCAAGTGCGGCAACTACGCGGGCGGCGCCCTCGACATCTACGCGGGCACGACGTTTAGCGTCGGCTACTCCTACTAAGCCGCTTGGTTGGGCCGCAGAGCCGACCCATGAGGCGATCTGCTCTTTTGGGCGGCCGAGGTCGGTGCTATATCTCGGTCAGAGGATCTACAGCCATGATTTCAGGAAACGATGTCCGTCAGCGGTTTCTCCAGTTCTTCCAGCGCGCAGACCATTGTGTGGTGCCGAGTTCTTCGCTCGTGCCGGACAATGACCCAACGCTCTATTTCACCAACGCCGGCATGGTGCAGTTCAAAGACGTGTTCGTCGGCCTGCAAACGCGTGACTTCAACTGCGCGACTACTTCGCAAAAGTGCCTGCGGGTCACCGGCAAGCAT
Organism: Deltaproteobacteria bacterium; assembly: GCA_020633415.1. Taxonomy (GTDB): domain Bacteria; phylum Myxococcota_A; class Polyangia; genus JACKDQ01. The sequence goes on along the minus strand of JACKDQ010000007.1, from coordinate 62,356 downwards.
AACGACCTTGAGGCCGTCGGCCGCACGACGCGACACCACACCTTCTTTGAGATGCTTGGAAACTTCTCGTTTGGCGACTACTTCAAAGAAGGCGCGATCAAACATGCCTGGCGTTTCCTGACCGAAGAAGTCGGCATCGATGGCGACAGAATCATGGTCTCGATCTTCGGTGGCGATGACGAGGTTCCCGCCGACGACCAAGCGTTTGCCGTTTGGCACGAAGTGATCGGTCTGCCCGAGCGGCGCATTCAGCGGCTGGGTAAGGCGGACAACTTCTGGGCGATGGGCGACAGCGGTCCGTGCGGCCCTTGCACTGAGCTGCACGTCCCGCACGGCGATACGATTCCCGATCCGCAAGACCTCGAAGCGTGGCTTGAGGTTTGGAACCTGGTCTTCATGCAGTTCAATCGCCAAGACGGCCAACTCTCGCCGCTGGAGCGGACGGGCGTCGATACCGGCATGGGTCTCGAGCGCCTGGCGATGGTGCTGCAAGGTAAGCCCTCGACCTTCGACACCGATCTGATCTTCCCGCTGATCGATGCCGTCGCCGAGCGCTCTGGCATTCCCTACGGCAAGAACGCCGACAATGACACGAGTATGCGTGTGCTGGCCGATCACGCGCGCGCCACCGCGTTTTGCATCGCCGACGGCGTGTTTCCCGACAAAGGCGGGCGCGAATACGTCCTGCGCCGCATCATGCGCCGCGCGATTCGCCACGGCACCTTGCTCGGACTCGAGGACAATTTTTTTGCTGGCATCTGCGGTCGCGTCGTCGACATGCTTGGTTCGGCGTATCCAGATCTGCCGCTGCGTCGCGAAACGATCGAGAAGGTCGTCGACGCCGAAGAGAGCGCCTTCCGTCGAACGCTTTCGCGAGGAACGCAACGGCTCTCCCAGGCGATCGAAAAGGCCAAGGGGGCCGGTGATGCTGCGCTGTCGGCAGAGTTTGTCGGCGACCTCTGCGCGACCTACGGCTTTCCGATCGACCTTACACGGCTGATCGCCGAAGATGCGCAGCTCTCTGTCGATGAAGACGCAGCCCGCGAGTGGATCGAGAAGACCCACGGCTCCGCCGAAACGAAGGTCGGCGACAAGGCGATCGACCCGCTCTACAAGGCGCTCGCTGAGGAATTGCCAGAAACGCAGTTTACCGGCTACGGCAGCGAAGCCGGCGAAGCCCAGATCATCGGCCTGCTGTTGGTCGGTGAGGATGGCGCGGTGCGGCGTGTCGACCAGGCCACTGCGCCCGCGCGAGTCGATCTGTATCTCGACGCTACGCCGTTTTATGCACGGGGTGGCGGACAGATCGGCGACCAAGGCACGATCGACAGCAAGCATGGCGCGAGCGCGACCCTCGAGGTCCAAGACACCACCAAGCCAACGGGTGCCCACTTCGTCCACAGCTGCCTGCTCAAGCAGGGCACGATCAAAGTCGGTCAATCGGTGGTGGCCACCGTCGATCGCGGCCGCCGACAGGCAATCCGCTCAAACCACTCGGCGACCCACCTGCTGCACCACGCGCTGCGACGCGTGCTTGGGCCCCACGTCGCGCAAAAGGGCTCGGAAGTCTCGGCGGAGCGTTTGCGATTCGACTTCAGCCACTTTGAGGCGATGAGCAAAGAGCAGCTCGCCATCGTCGAAGATCAGATCAACGAACAGATCCGCGCCAACGTTCCCAGCCGCACCGAGGAGATGGCGATCGACGAAGCGCGATCGGCCGGCGCGATGTCGCTGTTTGGCGAAAAGTATGGCGACGTTGTTCGCGTGGTACGCATCGGCGAGCAGTCGATCGAGCTCTGCGGCGGTACGCACGTCGGGCGTAGTGGCGATATCGGCCTGTGCCGCATCGTCGCCGAGGAGCCGCTGGCCCTCGGTGTGCGGCGAATCGTTGGTCTAACCGGCGCTGCTGCGCTGGCCTACGACCGCGAACGCGCCGCGCTGCTCGAGGCGGCCGCTCGGGCGCTCAAGGTCGGACCCGAGCAACTGCTCGAGCGCGTCGAGCGCCTGCAAGCTCAGCTGCGGCAGAGCGACAAGGAGCTGGCCGAAGCGCGACGTGCACTCGCGTCGGGCGCCAACGAACGCGATCCGCTGGCCGCCGTCGTCGAAGTTTCCGGCGTCAAGCTGCTAGCCACTCGCGTCGCCGTCGGCGACCCCAAGACGCTCCGCGATGCCGGCGACTCGCTGCGCGATCGTTTGGGCTCGGGAATCGTTGTGCTTGGCGGGGAACACGAAGGCAAGGCAACGCTGCTGGTCATGGTCAGCAAGGATCTGACCAAGCAATTTCACGCCGGCAAGCTGGTCGGCAAGCTGGCCGAGATCGTCGACGGGCGGGGTGGTGGACGTCCCGATATGGCTCAGGCAGGTGGCCCCAGCGCCGCAAAGCTCGATGCTGCCCTTGCCGCCGCCGCCGAGCTGCTATCCGCTTGATCCCAGACGGTCTGAGCGCCGGATTTGCCTGTCTGGCGCTCGGGTTGTTTGACAGGGTCAACCCCTGGGTGTCATGATCTTGCCATCGTGGCATGGCGCGATAACTCTCGGATTTCGCTGCGCATCCGGCTCAAATATCCGGACATCGATACGTTTGTCCGCAAATACGCCCCCAACGTCAGCCGCGGCGGAATGTTCATTCAAAGCCGCCGACCCCAACCCGTTGGTACAGAGATCAACTTCGAGTTGCTGCTCCGCGATGGCAGCGAGCTGCTGCGCGGCTGGGGCCGCGTGGTCTGGGTCAAGGCCTACGACGAACTAGCGCCCGACGAGCCCCACGGAATGGGCGTTCGCTTCGCTGAACTCGACGGCAATAGCGCTCAGATCATCGAGCAGATCATTGCCTTCAAAGAAGGTGCGCTGGCCGAAACGCAGGTCGAGCGCTCGCTGACCCACGAAGTCCATGCCATCGACGGTGCAGTAGGTGGCATCGAACTCGACGGTCAGATCGACCCTGCGCTACTCGACGTGACATCATCGGCCGACTCGCAGACCGAAGTCGAGCTGCGGCGCCCCGAATCAGACGAATCAGCCGAATTGAACGGCGAGGCGAGGCCAGACGTTGCCCCCCGCGACGACAAGGCCACAGACCAGCGCTTCGCCGCAGCACCGACAACCGCTCCGGACAACAGACCGCCGCGCACCGATCCACGCGATGCGCTGCTCGACGACATGATAGCTTTGGAGCGTATCGACCCACGGCGCATTCAAGCAGTCCGCCAAGCGGCTCTCGGTGCGGACGTTTCCGAGCTCGATTCGCTCCCCGCCCCCAACCCACGGGCGACGGAGCGCGCGCTCGCTCTGCTCGGCAGACCCTGGCGTGCCGCTCCCTACGACTCTGTCGAGCGCACAAACCCGGGGCTCGGCCCCGAAGAGCCCGCGCCGACCGCACCACCCAGCGAAGCGTCAGGCTCACCACGGCCAGCGACCACTGTTCAGCCGGCCGACGAGCTGGTCGGCGATCCATGGCAGCAACGCCAGCTCGACAGCGACGATTCATTGCCGATCGAGGCGATCAGCACAGCCGTCGACGACCTGTTGGTCGACTCCGATGCGCCGCCCTTCGACCCCGAGGACGCACCGACAAATCACTTCGGCAGTGCGGGTCACCCACCGGCGCCACCCTATCGCGGTGAGCCGATCATGCGCACGGTTGCCTTGCCAAGCAGCGTCGACGTCAGTCTCGAGAGCATGGAAGGCGAAACGACGGGCGAGACCGAGCTGCCGATCGACGCCGCCGATCGCGATCACTTCATCGACGACGAAAGCCTCAGCGAAGACGACGACGTGTTCGCCGCGCTCGCAGACCCGCCCGACCCCGAGAGCGAGGCAGCCGAAGATCACACGCGCGTCGATCATCAAGTCCCGGCAGATTTCGCCACCTCGGGCGACGCACTCGAGGACACGCAAGCCGACGACGAGCTGAAGCGAAGTGAGTCCGACGAAGAGGACGATACCGACGCCGACGGAACGCCGCGAACCAAGCGCCCGAAAAGCGGCCTGTTTCGTCGACTGTTTACTCGCGGGAAGTAGCCGTACTACGGCCAAATTACCGCGCCAGCCACGCTGCCCTGCGAAACCCGGCAAGCGCCGCGCTTGACAGTGTAAACGCGACGTTATACGAGTTGAGCCCGCATTTTCGGGACATTGATTCGAGTCCCCGCAACGTAAGGATGGCCGGTGGCAGCTGACGAAAAGACAGTCATCGGCGCGGCAACGCGCATCAACGGATCCGTCGAGACGGACGAGCAAACGCGGATCCTCGGCCGAGTCGAAGGTTCCTTGATATCGACTGCGTTGCTAATCGTCGAAGACTCGGGTGAGCTGGTGGCCGACGTGGCAGCTGCTCAGGTCCAGGTCTCGGGATTGGTCGTCGGCAACATCACGGCACGCGAGCTGATCCAAATCGATTCAAAAGGACGCGTCGTCGGAGATCTACGCGCACCGCGCATCGTGCTGCAAGATGGCGCAACGCTGCGCGGCGCGGTCGAGATCGGTGAAGTGGAAGTGGGTGACCTCGAAACCGCGCAGAGCGAGCAGCGGGTAGCCGAGCGGCCTGTTGAACCGACAAATCGACAGCGACCGGCGCGCTCTGCCCCGCGCTCACCGCGCCCGCCCTCGCGCGTTGAGCCTATCGGCCGTGTGCCAAGCACTAGGCCTTCGACGCGAGAGGCTAGCGAACCAGCCAACGCGCTGGGGGCTGGTCGCCAAATCGCGCTCGCCTCACGCACGCGCCGCGGACGTCGCGCTGGCCACGAAGGCGGCGACGTTCCGGCGAGCGAAAGCATCAGTGCGGCGAGCATTGAAGTTGTCAATGCGCCCGACCAAGCGGGCGACTCCACCCGTGAGACGATTCCACGCCCACCCACCACGGCGGGCCAACGCACCCGCGTCAAGCGCAAATAGGCCCTTTTCGATGGTTCAAGCGATCGACGCCAGCGACCGAGAGCGCCTCTTGGCACTGATCAAGCGCGACGCCTACGCCAAGCGCGACGTAATCTTGGCGTCCGGAAAGCGCTCCGATTTCTACGTCGATTGCCGGCGCGTGACGCTGACCGCCGAAGGGCATCTGCTTTGCGGCAAGCTCTTTTGGCAGGCGGTACACGAGCACGCTCCACAAGCGATCGCGATCGGTGGAATGACGATGGGCGCCGACCCGATCGTCAGCGCGACATCGCTGATCAGCCACGGGACCGCCCAGTCGCTCGACGGCTTTTATGTTCGCAAAGCGGCCAAGGCCCACGGCACAAGCAAATGGATCGAGGGCGCTGACCATCTTCCAGAGGGGTCGCGAGTGGTGATCGTCGAAGATGTGGTGACCAGCGGTGGATCGGCGCTCCAGGCAACCGAGCGAGCAGAGCAGGCTGGCCTCGTGCCGATGCTGGTCGTCGCACTCGTCGACCGCTGCGAGGGGGGCCGCGAAGCGATCACCGCGCGACTCCCGCTCGTCTCCCTTTTCGACCGCAACGAGGTGACGTCTTGAGCAACCCCAGCAGCGGACACAGCGTCCACAGCGCTGCGTACCAAGCGATCCTTTTTGGAGCAGCCGTGATCCTCGTGGGTGGCTGCAGCTCGACGCAGCAGCCGCTAGCCCTGCGCGCAGAGCGCGCCTACCGTGCAGCAGACTACGACCGGGTGATGTGGCGCTGGACCCGAAACGCTCGGATCTTCCGCTCCCTGAACACGCCACTTCGTGCCTATGCGACGCTTCAGGCGCCGGACTTTAGCGACGCCTACGCCGCGCTGCGCGGCAAGATGTTTCATCTCAACGCTCAGCACAGAAAGGCGCTCCGCGAGCAATTAGCAAGGCGCTGGCAGGACGGGTTCGACTTCGTCGTCGCAGCAGCGACGCGGGACATGCGCTATAACGACTTTGACCGGGCAAACAGCGTCTGGCGTATCACGCTCAATACCAGCGACCGACAACAAGTCGACGCCAGCGAGATTCGACGGGTCAGACCGATCTCTCCGATCTGGACGCAGTTTTATCCCTACACGACCGAATTCTATCAGCTATACATGCTGAAGTTTCCCAGGCAGTTGCCCGACGGGCGACCCCTGCTGCGCGAGAACGTCAACGAGCTCGTATTGCGTTTTGACGGGCCCCTCGGCCACGCAGCGATGACCTGGAAGATTCAGTCACAGTGAATCGTGCTCGACGAGCAGGTGCGCTGCTGCTCACCGCACTGGTCGGCTGTGCGCAGAGCGAAGTCGACACGCTGGTCGATCAGCTGAACGGTCCGAAAAGAGCAGAGGCGATCGACCGCTTGGTCAGCGCGGTAAGCGACACGCCGGCCGCACAACGTGCGGAAAAGCGTCAGCGGACGATCGATGCGCTCGGCATCGCCTATCGCGATGATCGGAACCGGCCGAAGATCGTCGCAGCGCTCGCGCTGCTCGGCGATCCACGCGCGAATCCGATCTTTGTTGCAGCCCTGGGCGAAGCGGGGCGAGACGGGCCGTACCTCGCCGCGGCAACTCGCGCGGCCAACGCGCTAAACGAAGCCGGAGCGCGTGCCGCCTTGCCGGCGCTGCTCAAGCAGCTCGATGAGTCGATCCAGATGCCGAAGACAGCGCGGCGGCTGCAGTTTCAAAAGGCGCTAGTCGCGGCGATCGGTCGCAGCGGCTCGGAAACAGCTGAGGCACCGCTCCGAAGTATCATCAGCAAAGCGGCGACCGAGCAATCCTTGCCGCTAGTCTTGGTAGCGATCGATGCACTCGGACGTCTTCACGTCCCCACGGCGACGCCACTGCTCGTGCCGCTGCTCGGCGAGCGCCCTTGGGGTCAGCAGACAGCACCTGCTGCGCGGCGTGCGCTCTGTAGCATCGGGCCGAGTCGCACCGATCTTGAGCAGCTGCAGAATTCACTGTCACGACCAAATGCACTCGTCCAACTGATCGCACTGCACGCAGACCTCGGATATCCACCACCGGCACTATCCGCCACTGCGGAACTCAGCTGGCCGCTCTTCGAAGCCCAGCTGCGATCCCCCACCAGCCACAGCGGCGCGCTCGAGACGTTGGTCCGGATGCTCGACCGTCCAAACCTCGGTCGCGACGAGCTACGGCGCGCCAGCTCGCTGCTCGGCCTGTACGGCTCACCGGCGCAGGCGCCGCTGCTCTACCGGTTGCTTGGCGCGCAAAAGCAACTCGACCGCGCGACCCACGCCCTGGCCTTGGCATACAGCCGCTTGGGCAAACGCCGACTTTCGCCGGAGTTGCGGCGTCGCCTCAAACAGCACTACGGGAACCAGCTATCAGCGTTCGAACAGCGTCTCGCCGCGGTCAGCCGCTGCAAGGGCGCGCGCGCCTGCAACGAGATGCTCCTCGGCAAGAGCGACAAACTGGGCGCGTGGCGTGTCGCCGAGCGCGCGGCGATCAGCTTGGGTCATTCGGGGATATACGCTCCGCTGGCTGGCGCCTTGGCGACAGCGCATCGTCAGGTCCGACGGACGATCATTACGCTCCTCGAGCGAGCGCCGCTCAAGGTACTTCCCCCGCTAGCGCCAGCCATCGAGCACGCGTTACAATCAGCGGGCGCTGGTTTTGACTCGGACACTGCGACGCGGGCACACTGTCTGCTTGAGCGCGTCCGGCGAACGACTGGCAAGCGCGGCCAAGGGTAACGACGAATGATTCGGCTGGAAATCATCCAGGGCGACTTGCAGGGGCAAGCGCTCGAAACAGACGAAGACAGAATATCGATCGGCCGTTCTGGACAGTCGACACTGCCAGTCAGCGACTTCCACCTTTCGAGCGAGCACGGGCTACTGTTTCGAGAGAGCGGCCAATATATCTATCGCGACCTAAGATCCACCAACGGCTCGATGATCTTGCGTGGACAGAAGCGGATCGTGCTTGACGGCACCGACCGCTGGGAGGCGGCAATCCGCGACGGTGACCGTCTGCTGCTCGGTGACGCAACCTCCCCGGTGATCATTCTCTGTCGGCTCGTCGGCGAGGCCAGCTCGCGCGACACACCACGCGTATTAGCCAAAGTTTCGATCCGCGAGCTTCCCGCTGTAGCGGGCAAGGTCGAACAAGGGCCGAACGTCACTGCGTTGTACAACGCGGTCAAGGCGCTCAGCGGACGATTGGAGATCGACGAAGTGCTATCAGCGCTCGCCGACGCGACCTTTGCGCTGATCCAGCGTACGACTCACGTAGCGATCGCGATCAATGATGGAGACGACGAGGAGCGCTTTGTTCCGCTGCTCGCCCGCGGCCGCGACGGGCAAAACGCGCCGATCGCGATCAGTCGCGCGGTTCTACGCCGCGTACTAGACGACCGTAGTGCAGTGCTCGCCGCCAACGCACCGGTAGAACTCGGCCGCAGCGAAAGCATCATGGGTGGACACATCCAATCAACGATCGGAGTACCTCTCTGGCGGGGCGAAAAGATTCTCGGCCTGCTGCAGTGCGACAACCGCTCCTCCTCTGGGATGTTCCAGCAGAACGATCTCGAGCTGCTGCTGGTGCTGGGTCGACAGGCTGCTTTGGCGATCGATAACGCACAGCTTTATCGACAGCTGAAGATCGCCCAGGAGAAACTGCAGGGCGAAAACCTCTACTTGAAAAAGCGTCAAGGCGAAGTCGGCTTTGACCGGATTATCGGCAGCTCACCGGCGATGCAGGAGATCTTCTCCCAACTGCGCAAGGTAATCGACACGCGCGCGACGGTCTGTATCGGCGGAGAGACGGGAACTGGCAAGGAGCTGATCGCGAGCGCGATCCATTTTGAAGGCAAGCGCCGCGACAAGATGTTTGTCGCACAAAACTGCGCCGCGCTTCCCGAGACACTGCTGGAAAGCGAATTGTTTGGCTACAAGCGGGGAGCCTTTACCGGCGCCGACCGCGATAAGAAGGGTCTTTTCGAAATCGCTGACGGTGGCACGCTGTTTCTCGACGAAGTCGGCGAGATGGCGCTGCCGCTGCAGGCCAAGTTGCTTCGCGTTCTGCAGGAGGGACAGGTCCGCCCGGTAGGATCAGCACACGATAAGAACGTCGACGTGCGCATCATCTGTGCGACCAACCGCGACCTCACCAAGGAAGTCGAGGCTGGACGCTTCCGCCAAGACCTGTTCTATCGACTGATGGTCTTTCCGATCACCCTGCCGCCTCTGCGCGAGCGCCCAGAGGATATCCCGCTGCTGGTCCAACACTTCGTACGCCACTACGCGGCGGAGATGCGCAAGAACGTCGGTGGCATCAGCCAAGACGCTCTCAATCAACTGGCCGCCTACCGCTGGCCGGGAAACGTTCGGGAGCTGGAGAACGAGGTTCAGCGCTTGGTGATCCAAGTCGACGACGGCGCGATCGTGCAAGCTGAGCACCTCTCGCCCCAGATCCGCAAGGTGGAGGGGCTGATCGGTCGCATCGCGCCAAAAAAGGGCACCCTCAAGGAAATGATCGAGTCGATCGAACGCTATCTGCTCGTCGAGGCGTTGCGCGAGCACGGCAACAACAAGACCCAGACGGCTGTGACGCTCGGGATCACGCGCGAGGGATTGCACAAGAAGCTTGCCAAGTATGGCATCAGCTGAGCACGGAGGCGTCTGCATACAGCCAACCGCAGTCGGCCCGATCGGTGTCGCATGGAGCGGTGACGCGCTGCATGCGATCAGCCTGGCGCACGCCACGCCCCAACGAACGCTCGACGAGCTGCAGCGGCGCTGTCGCCTGCCGGTCACACAGCAGCAACCACCGCGTTCGATCAGACCGGTGCTTGCGCGCATCGCAGCGCACCTCGACGGAAACCTCGACCCGCTCAGCGACGTTGCGATCGATCTGCGCGGCATTTCGCCATTCCGCCAACAGATCCTGCAACTGTGCCGTTCCGTCGGACCCGGTGAAACATCGAGCTACGGCGAACTCGCCAAGCGGCTCGGCAAGGCCGGCGCCAGCCGCGCGGTCGGTTCAGCGATGTCCAACAATCCTTTGCCGCTGGTCATCCCCTGTCATCGGATCTGCGCCAGCGACGGTCCGGGCTGGTTTAGCAGCCACGGCAACCTGGCAACCAAGCTGCGACTCCTGACGATCGAGGGCGCTGATCTGGCAAGCTGGCGCGAGGCGGCTCCCCGCCAGTTGCGCCGCGCCGATCCGAAGCTCGCCGCGGTAATTCGCAGAGTCGGCCGGTGCACACTCGAACCGCAAGCCGATCCATCGGCGTTCGCTTCTTTGGTGCGAGCGATCGTACATCAGCAAGTTTCGATGGCAGCAGGGCGCACGATCATCGGACGCCTGAGCGAAGCAATGAACGACCGCAACGCTCGGTTATCAGCGCGACGACTCCTCGCCGCATCTGACCAGCGATTGCGTGAAATTGGCCTGTCGCGACAAAAGGCAAGCTATCTACGCGCGCTGGCCGAGCACGAACGGCGCGGCTATCTTCGCGGCATCGAGCGACTCGACGACGAAGCGCTGATCGAGCGGCTAACCGCGATCCGTGGTGTCGGCCGCTGGACCGCGCAGATGTATTTGATCTTCCAACTGGGACGCCTTGACGTACTTCCCGTCGATGACCTAGGCGTGCAGAACGCCGTCACCCAACTCTATGCGCTGCGGCAACGTCCGACTCCCCAGCGAATCGAGCGATTGGCCGAGGCTTGGCGCCCCTACCGCTCGATCGCCAGCTGGTACCTTTGGCGTTCGCTTGATAGCGGCGGTTTGTAGACTTCCCGGCCAGCGCGTAGTAAACCGATCGAGATGAGACAAGTCAGCGACGTGCTCTACCTGCACAACGAGGATGCCCGCCAGCGCGTGCTCGATGAGATGCTGGCGGCCGGTGGACAGCAGGGCGATGGCGGACGTTGGGTGGCGGTTTCGACGAAAGACGGAGCCGCACGCTTTCATCTGCACGACGATATCGAGCAGGCACTGTCGGTACTCTCTGGCGCTTACTACAACTTTCTCGTCGTCGATGCCCGCCACGGCACACCGCAATCGAGTTCCGCGGAGGCCTCGCTGGCCCATCGTCTCGCAACGCGCATCCACTATGCGGCAGACCCAGACCTGCGTTATCCACTCTCGCGGATGATCGCAATCCTCGACGATGACGAAGCGATCGTCGACAGCGCCTTTGCCCTAGGCAAGCTGCGCATCGGAGGACTGCTCTGCTGTCCGTTTCCCGACGCGCTGCTCACGCGGATGATCGAGTTGACCGATCCCGACCCGGGCAAGACTGCGATCTGCCTGGCCGGCGGCGGCGTCGAGGGGTTCTTGTTCGAGGTTGGCGTGATGAAAGCGATCAACGCCCACCTGCAAAATCGTACCGTCAACGAGATGGACATCTTCTGCGGTATCAGTGCCGGTGCGATCCTCGCAGCGCTGCTGGCGAACAACACCGAAGTCGACTCGATCGAGGGGGCGTTTACCAATCCCGACCAAACACCCGACGTCGAGCCAGTGACACCATCGGTGATCTACGACCCACATCTCGGCGAATATGCGTCGCGCATCTGGACATTGGCCAAGTCCGCGCCCGTGCGCGGTTGGAGCAACTTCATCTCCGGTTTGCTCAAGACCGTCCCCGTGGGATTTTTCCGGGGTGATGGACTGGAGCGCTTCGTCGAAGCCCAACTCACTCAAGCTGGGCGAACCAACGACTTTCGTAAGCTCAAACGTGAGCTCTACATCGGCGCGACCGACCAGGATACGTCAGCGCACGTGGTCTTCGGCGATGGACAATGGGACGACGTGCCGATCTCGCGCGCCGTCCGCGCTTCTGCCGCGCTGACACCGTTTTTCGAGCCGGCAGAGATCAAAGGTCGGTATTTCGTCGACGGCCAGTACACCCGCACGTCGAATTTTCATTTGGCGATCGAGCGCGGTGCCAAGCTGGTGATCATCGTCGACCCGTTGGTGCCAATCCGTGTCGACGTCCCCGGCTACGTGCGCAGCAAGGGTGGCGTGTTCGCCGCGCTGCAGGCGCTCAAGGCGGTGATCCACTCGCGATTCATGCACGGCTTTCAGGCCGCCGCTGATGACCATCCCAATGTCGATTTCGTCCTTTTCCGTCCCGAAGGCGATGAAATGCGCCTGCTCAGCGGCTCACCGATGAAGTACAACCTGCGACTCGAGATTCTCAATATGGCCTACCGCTGTGGCGTCCGAAAAATACAGAGGGATTTCGAGATATTACGCGGCACCTTTGCCAAGCATGGCTTTGAGCTGCAACGCTATCCGCGCTTAAGAACACCGCCGCGCGAAGTGTACTGAGCGACGCTGAAGCGTTCGTCGCGCGCGCCGATAGTTCGACAGAAGAAACAGTGACCTAAGGCTTTACAGCGACCGAGCAGTTCTGTATGTTTCCGCCGCTGGTGCGGAGCCCATTGGGGCTGACGGGCCAAGACACGATTTTTGAAGAGGATTCGATGGCCGAAGCAGCCAAAATCGCCGCCGCTGACCAACCGAGCAAAACGGTTGAGGGGCGGCCGCTTGAAGTCACCGTTGATGAGCGCGGGTTGGAACGCGCCATCCGTCGCCTGAAACGCAAAATCGCCACCGAGGGCGTGACCCGCGAACTAAAGCGTCGCCGCCACTACGAAAAGCCCAGCGTCCGCAAGCGCCGTAAGGCCCGCGAGGCTGAGCGTCGTCGTCGCCGTCGCGAACGTCGCGCTGCTCGCCGCAATTAGCAGCGCCCCAATTAGCAGCGCCCCAATTAGCAGCGCCCCAATATCATCATAGGGGGCAACCCGCCGCTCAGGCCCGCCGCTTCCCGGCGAGGCTTTGGCCTGTCCGCCGTCTCACACGGCAGGACCTGATCGCTCATCATACGCACCGCAGCGCCCTGCGTGTCGCCAGCCATGACGCCGCAGGTAGAGCCCGATTCCGCTCGGCCCAGGACCACTTTGCCCTTTCCCCGCGAAAAATGGCGCCAGGGCTTGGGCTTCATGCCATCCTGGCATATGCTAAGCGTACGATAACAAGTAGTTGTTCTGCGGACTTGGATGGATGCGGTGAGCGGCGACAGCGAACAATTGGTCGGCCAGACTCTCGACGAACGTTACAGCGTGGGCCCGCTACTGCACCACGGACGAACGGGCGCGATCTATCGAGCCACGCACTTGGCGCTCGGTCGGGACGTCGCGGTGACCGTTGTCCACGCGCCGATCAGCAACGACAGTCAGCGAATCGCGCAGTTTCGTAAAGAGTGCGCCGCCGCCGGACAGATCAAGAGCCCGCACGCGGTAACGATTAGCGACTTCGGCAAGCTCGACGACGGTCGAATCTACTACGTCACAGAGCTGATGGAGGGCGAGTCCCTCGAAGTGCTGCTGACGCGACAGGGTACGTTCGGCGAGGAAGAGACCGTCGACATCCTCGCGCAGCTCGAGGATGCGCTCGGCGATATGCATAGCCGTCAACTACCCTACCGCAACCTTGACGCCGCAGCACTGTACATGGATCAGCTACGCGACCGGCAAATCGTCCGCCTAATGGCTCTGGGCAGCGGCGCGCTAAGCGATCCCAATTGGCGAGCAGCAGCGTACCTTCCCCCCGAACCCGACGCAGAACCGATCGTCGCCGACAACTATGCCGCCGCCGTTTTGGCCTATCGGATGCTTTACGGCGTGATGCCGAGCCGAGATGACGACGGCGCGCTGCTTGTCCCAAGCTCGCGGACGATCTCCCCACACGTAGTCGCAGCGATCAGCGGCGCGTTGGCCCCCGACCCGAGCATGCGCCCGCGGACGCTTCGCGTCTTCGTCGATCAACTCGCAGGTCATCAGATCGCCTCGCCGCGACAGCAGGTCGTGCTGATGCCCGACGGTAGCCAACCGACGAGTGACACATCCGCAGTCGAGCGCGAGGAGACCGTGGTCGCCGCAGCGCGTGGGGCCAGCGACGACGGCAACACCGGCGATCATACCGCTGTTCGCGCGTCTAGCGGCCCGCGAGACCCCGCGGCCCAAGCTCAGCGCGTCGATCGAATCTCGGCCGAGAGCATTTCTCAGGCCTTCACGGCAGAAGAAGCCGACGAAACGCCGACGCTGGCCCGCGAACTCAACAGCGACGTACGCACCATCGAACCGCCCCCCGCGACGCATAACCAGGTAGCCATCGGCATCGCGCCGTTGAGCAATGACCACCCCGCCGTCGCTCCGGGCGCCGTCAGCGGCGAATTGGAGACCTATGTGCCGCCGCGCCAAGCGACGGCCAGCGGCGAGCTGCTAACTGCTGGACCGAGCCCGGCCAGCCGAACCGAGCCGACGGTAGTCCCCGAACCTCAGCAAACTGCGGATGCGACCGGCTCACCCACGATCGCGATCGATCCCCACGAGCCGACGCTGGTCCCAGCGGAGCGTGTTGTGCACGCCCCGGAACAACGCGATCAGCCGCGCGTCAAGGCGACGGATAGCAGTGCCGCTGATCAATCAGCGGCAACAGCGCCGCCGCGCGTAGCGAACGAAATCCTGCTGCGTAATGCGGCGACTGAACGACTAGCTCCTCCAGCTTCGAAAACGCCGCTGCTCATCGGCATCGTCATCGCCTGCGCGATCGCCGGTGTGGTCTGGTTCCTGTTGCGATAGCGCCGTGTCCGATAGCTCCCCGCTCAAGATCGTCGTTGACTGTGACGCCAGCTTCCCCGCGGCAGACACACCTCAGCGGCTAATCGACGCACTCAAGCGTCAGCTGCGCAAGAGCAGCGCGGCAGCATCCGCCCTGCAAAACCTCGGAAGCGAACGGACGCTGTTCGGACTGATCGTCAACCAAGACGGCCGCTATCGCGTTCCTCAGGCGCTGCTCAGTCGCGTTACCCAGGCCTGCAGCAAGCACGGCATCGAGTACACGGTGCTCGATCAGCGCACCCAAGCCGCCAGCGATAACCTGCGCACCAACGTTCCGCTGAACACTCAGCAACACGCCGCGCTGCACCGCCTGCTGCTGAGCAGCGCCGGCGTCTTGATCTGCCCGAGCGCTCGAGACCGACAAGCCGTTCTCGCCGAGCTGATCGCTCGTCGCCGCCAGCGAACGCTGCTCTTCGCCAATGACCCAGCAGACGCTAGCAAATGGCGCGACGCATTGGTCGAGCGCCTGGCGCTCGCGGCGCACCAAGTCTGCGGCCTAGCCAACGTCGATGACAATACCCAGCTGGCGATCGCCTGCTACGCCGAAACACCGAGCGATCTATCGGCCGCCCGGTTCGGTCTGATCATCTGCGACGAAATCGACAGCGCCCCAGCGGCGCAGCTGATGCGAACAATCCGTCGCCTGCATGCGCGCTACATCGTTGGGGCAGCTAATCGCTCAACCCGCGACGATGAGCTTCACGGCCCGATCTATCTGGCCCTCGGCGGGCCGGTTCACCAAATGGGTGCTAGCCGGGACGATGGACCACCGATCAAGTTGGTCTATCGATCGCGCATCACCGCGTTTGACCATCCGTACAATGGCCGCTCAGACTATCAGAAGTTGATCAGCGCACTAACCACCGATGTGCAGCGCAATGCGCTGATCGCAGCTGACATTACCGATGAGGCACGTGCGGGTCACCGCTGCTTGGTACTATCCGATCGTCGCGATCATTTCGATGGCATCTCTGCGGAACTCAGCAGCGACATACGCAGCGATCAGTTGACCAGCGCCGTGCGCCCTGCCGATCGACGCGCGATCGCCGCCCGCATCGACAGCGGCGAGATCAACGTACTGTTCGCCACCACACAGATCGCCGCCGAGTCTGTACGCTCACCGACAGTCGATCGGCTGTTCATCTCCTATCCATTTTCGTATTCGAAAACATTGGAGACGCTGGTCTCCTTGGTGATGAAGCCTCACGAAGACAAGTCCGAGGCGATGGTAATCGACTATCACGACGTAGCGATCGGCCCTCTGCACCGCGCGTTTGACAAGCGCGCGCGACTACTCGAGCGCTTGCGACGCGACGCTGAAGACCTCTACAACGGCTGGGCGCAGCTCGATCTTTTCGGTTAGCTCAACTGGCGTTGACGTTCAAGCGCAGATCAAGAAGTCTTTGCCGATGCGATAGCCGGCGCGCTCCAACGTGCCGGCGATCAGTTCGCGTGCCTCGACGACCGGCACTGCGGCGATCACCATGGCATCGGGATACTCAGCAAGTCCCCGCTCGGGAGAGAGCACCGGACAACCGCGTCGCTGGCGGCCGATCTTCTTCGGATCGATATCGAAGAAGCACGCGATCTCACAGCCCCGTTGCTGCAGGGCGCGGCCGAAGCGTTTGCCGTAGCGTCCGGCACCCCAAATCGCCAATTTACGCCGCGGCGAGCTCGGCAACACGGCCTCGGCAAGATAGTCCGCCTTGAGCTCGATGAACGCTTCGCTGCGATAGCGCGGATCGGTGCGGGTCAGGCGCGCCGGCGGATCACTCCAATGCAAGAGGACTTCAGGCAGTTTGGCAAATCGCCCACCGTTTTTCGCCAACCGCAGCCAGAGGTCGTAGTCCTCTGGACCGTCGAACTCACGATATCCGCCGACGTCCAACACCGCCTGCTTGCGCACCATCACCGATGGATGAGGCAGCGGGCTTTCGATCAGTAACGCCTGGCGAATCTGTTGATCGGTCGTGCAGCGGTTGAGCCATTCGAGGTAGCGCGTCCAGCCGAGATTGTCGTCACGCTCAGCGCTCTGCACCAAACAGCTGCATAGCGTCAGCGCCGAATCACCGCACAGTGCTGCGTGCTGTTTGGCCAGACGACCGGCGAGACAGCGATCGTCGGCGTCCATCCGCGCGATCAGCGGCGCACGCGCCGCGGCCAGCCCGGCGTTGAGCGCAGACACCAGGCCAGCGGCCGGGCGAAAGATCGCGATCAACCGATTGTCGCGCTCGGCCAGGCGGGCGAGCAGCTCACTCGTGCCATCTGTCGATCCATCGTCGACGACGACCAATTCGAAGCGGACCCCCTGTTGCTCGAGCACCGAACCGACCGCAGTCGCGAGGGTATCAACCGCGTCGCGTACGGGCAGGACGACGCTAACCGCTGGGTCATTCATCAGCTCAAAGCACTGCAGCGCTGAACAGCGTTGCCATGCCCGCCAGGCTCGCCATTAACCGATTGGTCATCATCGCCGGCAACCTCGGGCAGACGGGACGGCCACCGGGCAATGATCGCAGCGGCGAAGGCGGCCGGCGCGCCGCGCTATTTGCCGCTTTCTAGGCGGTCAAGCAGGGTGTTGACGATCCAGTGAAGGTGCTCGCGGCGGGCTAGGCGTTGGGCCGCATCCATCTGCTGGCCCGCCCAGAGTTCGCCCAACACCGGTGCGTTCACGTAGAAGGTGTTGATCAAACCACTAAAGCTCACAAAGAACTGCCGCGCGTCGAGGGCGCCACTGGCTGGCACCAGGTCACCCAGCAGGTCGCGCACTCGGCTGTAGAGCGTCATCACGTTTTGCTGGATGTAGGGAAGCCGGCTTGAGCCCTCAATGATCTCGCGCTGTACCAATTGAAGATAACGGTAATTATCCTCGATGAAATCGAGATAGTGGTCGATCAAGGTGTGCAGCCGCTCGCGATAGCTGCCCTCGGTCGGCAGCTCCAGTGCCTTGACGTGGCCCTCGTAGTACTGGTCCAAGACGCGGCGAAACAGCGCCTCCTTACTCTCGAAGTAATAGAAGATCAGGGCCTTGTTGACGCCGGCGCGCTCGGCGATATCGCGCGCGCTGACGGCGGCATAACCACGAAGAGAAAACAGTTCGTCGGCAGCTTGAAGAATGCGGTCAGCGGTTTCAGCCATAGTGGCGCCATCGTAACCCGATCCGTGCAAACCAGCCAAAGGTTGTCACCGGCTATTGACCGGTCGGACAAATCCTGCTAAGTATAAGGGGTTAACCGAATGGTTAACGATCTATATCTGGCGAACAAGGAGCAGAATGCAATGCGCAAGGTGATGGGCGGACAGATCATCGCTGAGATGCTAGCCGCAGAGGGCGTTGATACCGTTTTTGGCATAATTGACGGGACTTACATGGGAATCCAGGCGAGCTTTGAGAAGTACCAGATCCGCCTGATATCGCCACGGCACGAAACATCTGCGGCCCACATGGCCGGCGCCTACAGCCGAATGACCGGAAAATTGGGCGTGTGCATGGCATCCAATGGCCCTGGGGTGGCCAACATTCTGCCGGGCGTCGCAGTAGAGAACGCCGAGGGCCATCGCGTCCTGCTGTTGACCAGCAGCCGACGCAGCGGCATCGCTTACCCCGACCGGGGTGGCACTTATCAGTGCTTCGACCAGGTCGGAGTGATCAGCAAGATGGCCAAGTACAGCGCGGTCGCCAGCGACTTTTCGCGCATCCCGGAGATCTTTCGCCACGCGATGCGGGCCGCCTACAGCGGTCGGCCGGGCTTGGTTCACATCGATGTGCCCGAAAACGTGCTCAACGGCACGTATGAGATCGCCCGCGAAGATCAGCGCACCCCGGCACAATATCGCAACGTCGGTCGGCTGCAGCCCGATCCCGACGGACTCGATCGAGCGGCGGCGCTGCTGCGCGATGCAAAGTTCCCGCTGATCCACGCCGGCACCGGCGTGATGCACGCCGAAGCCTACAGCGAGCTCTGCACGCTAGCCGAGACGCTGGGGGCGGCGGTGACGACCAGCTGGAGCGCAACAGCGAGTATGCCCTGTCGACATCCGCTGCGCATCCCGACGGCAGCACTCGACGCAGCGAAGCTCGCCCGCAACGAGGCCGACGTCGTACTCGTTGTTGGCTCGCGCGTCGGCGAAACCGATTGGTGGGGCAAGGCACCTTATTGGGCCCGCGATCAGCAGGTGATTCAAATCGACATCGACGAGACGGTGCTCGGTGCCAACAAGCCGGCCGAGCTCTGCCTGATGGCCGACGCGAAACTAGCGATGGCCGGACTGATCGAGCGCCTCAAAGCACAAGGCAGCTCAGAAGCGATCATTAGCGCGCGCCGCGAAACGCTCAGCAAGATCGCCGAAACGCGGGACACGTTACTCGAAGCGCTAAACAGCGTCCTGGTCCACCGCGGCAATCCGATGCACCCGGCCCACGTGCCAACGACGTGCCGCGAGTTTTTCCCGGCCGACGCGATCTGCGTCGTCGACGGCGGCAACACCGCTGTCTGGACCAACTTCTACCACTCGACGAAGGCGCCCAACACGCTGCTGTCGACGTTCAAATTCGGCATGCTCGGTGCGGGTGTCCCTCAGGCACTGGGCGCCAAGGCAGCACACCCCGATAAGCAGGTTTACTGCATCATCGGTGACGGTGCGATGGGCTTTCACCTGCAAGAGATCGAGACCGCCGTACGCCATGAGCTCCCGCTCACGGTGGTCGTGCTCTGCGACAAGCAATGGGGCATGGTCAAGACCACCCAAAGCTTCGCACTCGGCCAAGTTCGCAAGGTCATTGGCGTCGAGTCTAAACAGCCGACGTTCAACGCCGACTTCTCCGAGATCGCCTTCGATCAGGTTGCGATCGCGATGGGTGCTCACGGTGAGCGCGTTAGCGAAGTCGAGCAGTTGCGGCCGGCACTAGAGCGTGCGACAGCCTCGGGTAAGCCGGCTGTGATCCATGTCGATGTCGATCCGATGCTGCACATGATGGCGCCGGGCTTGATGGAGTTCAAGGCGATGCACCAAGAGCCTGAGGGCTAGACGACCAAGCGACATCAACCAGCGAACAGCGAGACGTCGAGATGCAGCAGAAGAAGTGTGTAGTGATTACTGGTGGTGCTGGCGGAATCGGCTTGGCCTTGGGTCGCTGCTACGTCGCAGATGGCTGCGACGTTGCGCTGCTCGATATCGACGCGGGGAGTGTCAGCGCTGCGGCTGAGCAGTTGGGCGGCAAGACGCTTGGCTTGGCTTGCGACGTCACTGATGCCAAACAGTGCGAACAAGCGATCGCCCAAGTGGTTCAGCAGTTTGGCGGCATCGATGTGCTGGTAAACAACGCCGGCATCTCGCACCGTAGCCGCTTCATCGACACCGACCTCGATGTGTTCCGGCGCGTGATGGAGATCAATTTCTTCGGGGCGCTGTACTGCACCAAATTTGCGATGTCAGCGCTGATCGCACGCCGAGGGCAGGTGGTAACGATCTCGAGCGTCGCCGGCTTCGCGCCGCTTTACGCACGGACCGGCTACGCCGCGAGCAAGTATGCACTTCACGGCCTGTTCGATACGCTGCGCGCTGAACTCGACGAGCACGGGGTGGCGATCACTATCGTCTGCCCATCGTTTGTCGCTACGGCGATCGAGCAGCGCGCCCTCGACAAGGACGGCAAGCCGCTCGGCGCCAGACGCGTCGGCATCGGCAAGTTGATGTCGCCGGAAGCAGTTGCCGCAAAGATCCACAGCGCCGCCCAGGCGCGCAAACAGCTGCTGCTGCCCTCGCCGGTGGGTAAGGTCGCTTGGGTCGTCTCACGTTTCGCCCCGCGCTTTTACGCGCGCCAGATGACCAAGCGCTTCTCTGCCGAGACCGCCAGCTAGCCCAGACCACCTGCAGAGCTCATTCGAGCTATGATCCCGGGCAGCTGAAAACGATCTGTCCCGCAGCGTTCTGTTCACAAACGCAGCTCGGAAAAGGTGGCTGCACACAGGAGCAGCTCTTGCACCCCGACGGCAGGGCGTGACAGCTGCCGGAAGGCTGACAGCCCGGCTGGCTGCAGCCTTGTACTTGGCAATACTGATCGCTGCGACAGGTCTGTTGCCCGCAGTTGGGGCTCGACGGCCCGTCGGACAGCGACGCATCCGTCGGCGACGCATCGGTCGAAGTCGCGCCATCGCTGCTGATCCGATTGTCGAGCGGCACGACGGCGTCGCGCCCGAGGTCGAGACCTGCACCATCTCGCGGCAAGGAGATCGCGCTGTCGGCGCCGATCGGACCTTCGTTGTTACACCCCAAGCCGAACAGAACGACACAAATGGCGTAGAACAGTTTCACGGTGAACCCTCCGGTGGGCGAAACCTGCTGCGAACCGGGTGCCAACGCCGCAAAAGGTGAAAGGCGCTAGAAACACAGGCGCAAGCGCTATTCCGCAGCGGTTGCCGCCGTCAGATTTTCGGTCTATTTGTCGTGGAACCTCAGCTTTTCGTGACCGTGTAAGTGATTGTGAATGACGCCGCCGATCTGCCATGGTCCTCCCCGACAATGCGAAGCGACGAACGGCAGGAACTGATCGACGCGATCGCTGGGCAAGCGCAAGCCCGCGAAAGGCTGATCGAGCGTCATGCGCCGGCGGTCTATGGACTGGTCAGTCGAATGCTTGTCGGGCGCGACCCGAGCGCGATCGATGACGTCGCCCAGGACAGCCTGCTGCGAACACTGACGGCGCTCCACCGCTTTGATCCCGATGGCCCGGCGAAGGTCTCCAGCTGGATGCTGACCATCGCCACACGCCGCTGCATCGACGAGTTACGCCGTCGCCCACACGTCGCGCTCGACTTCGACCCGCCGGCCGAGGAGCGGCTCGAGCGGTCGGTGGAGAACCGCCAACGTTACCGCCAAGTCGCTAGGGCACTGGCAGACCTGCCTGACGATCAGCGGGCGGTGTTGGTTCTGCGCGTCTATTTCGACGAAGACACTGAGAGTATCGCCAAGACCCTCGGCATCGCCAAAGGAACGGTCAAGTCACGCCTGTCGCGGGCCCGGGAGTCGCTGCGACAAAGTCTCGACGAGGTGGAGCGATGAACGAAGACCAGCAACGCGACCGCGAGCTGCTTGCCGCATTCGTCGCCCAGCGTCCGCCGGCCGACATCGGCCTGCGCGTGCAGCGTATCGCGCTACGCAGGCGACAGCGCTGGGTGCTCTGCGGCGCCGTGACAGCGATCGCCGCCTGCCTCACGGTGGTCTTGGTCGTTGTGCGTTCCGATCCGCCGACGTCTGGCCAGCTCCGCCAACAGCGCGAGCGGACAACGCTAGCTCTCGCCGATCGCGCCACCGCAGTGGCCGAAGCTGGCGCAATGCTGAGTTGGTCGCGCGATGCCCAGCGGACAATGCGCGTGCAGCAAACACGCGGCAACGTCTTTTATCGCGTGGAACCCGCTGGCAGCTTCATCGTGAACACTCCCACTGGAACAGTACGCGTAGTGGGAACCTGTTTTCGCGTGGAGGTCAAAGCGATGAGCAAGAAAACGATCGGCAACACCGCACTGAGCGCGGCCGCCGGGGCAGCGCTGTCAGCGATCGTCGTCGTGTCGGTCTACGAGGGCCGCGTCTACTCGACACCGAGCGGCCGAGATCGGGGTGCTGAAATCAAAGCGGGCGAGCGCGCGGAAATGCGCGCTGACCAGCCGCCCAGAATTAGCGATATGGCGGATGCCGAGCGGCCACGACGCGTGTCGACAACCGCCCGCTGGCAACGCGGCGGGGCTGCCGTCGACACCCCGCAGGTTGAACTCTTAGCGCAGAACCGGGCTCTGCGCCAAAAGGCTCAACAACTGGCGTCAGAGCTACAGAGTCTACGGCAGCAACTGGACATTAAACCGGGTGAGCCACCGAAGAGCAAGATGCTCAACTTCAGCAAAGAGGAACTCGTCAACATGGCCAAGCGTTGCGAGTTGCGCTGGGATATGCCATCCCACGGATCGACGCCACCTACGGCCAGCAGCAATCACATCAAAGAACTCGGCATAAATGAAGACGAGCGTGCGCTGATCAACGCGGTGTTTGCCAGGCAACATGCCTTGCTACAGAAGCAACTTCGCGCGCTTTATGTCGAAGCGACCGGCGACAGCAAGTCGGTCGACGAGCTCGCCCCTTCGGCGCTGATCGCGGAGATTCAGGACAAGTCTTCGCGCGACGAGATCCGCGGGATCTTCCGACGCCTGGCCCGCGAGCGCGCGGGACTGGTCGCCGTCAACCCGTCGCGACAGCAGTCGACGACTGAGCGGCTGATGCGGCTGTTGACAACCAATGGCGATCAGGTCGAGCAGGCGATGGCCGCAAAGATCGGCCCGGATTTGGCTCGCCGATATCGCGAGCTGGGAGGCGGCTACGGCAGTCACAGCCGTAGCAGCTGGGGCTGCCCGAAAAACTAACCGCCCGGTCGAGGCGCGCGACAAAGCGGGCCAAATCACCCCAGCAGGGTGTCGTCTTTTCGCCACTATCGACGGTCGATTGACGGCTCGCGGAAGAAGCCGGCGGCGTAAGTCATCCGAATCAGATAGCTGAGTAATTCCCTTCCACTGGTCTGGGTTATGCATGAGCTGAGATCAGCTAGATTCGCTTAGCTAGGTGACAACGCATGCACCCATCAGCAAGAAAGCCGGTCGCTGCGATCTTGGTCGATCGCCCGGTGGCAGACGCAGCGCGCTGGAAGCGCCTGCTGGAAGTGCTGCTCGATGCGTCGATCAAGCGAGCGATCTTTTGCGGCAACGGCGTACTCGCGGAACTACAGCGCGACTTCGGCGAGCGCTTCGGTCGGTTGGAACTGCGCTACACCGACTGTGAACACCCCGATGATCATCGCGAGAGCCTGGTGCTGATCAAAGACCAGCTGGATACCGATCCGGTGTTGGTCGTCGGTAACGCGCACTTTGCGGAAGTCGACCTGATCGACATGCTGGCCTTCCATCGCTGGTCTGATGCTGAAGCGACGATGCTGCTTCACGACGTTTGCGATACCAGTCGAGAGTCCCGTGTCGTACTCAATGAGCTTGCCGAAGTGATCGGTTTCGCGTCGCCCGCGGCTGCTCCTCGCGGCGCGATCGACGGCCAGATCTACCTGCTCAGTCAAAGCGTGCTCGACGCGCTGTGTCGCGAAAAGCATTCCCGCGAAGCAGAGCTGCTACCCCACTGGATCGGTCATGGCCTGTTTGGCTATCGCGTACCGGGCCCGCTGGTCGAAACATCTACGGCGGCGTGAAAAAGACCGCCGCCAGTGATGGCGCTCACGGTCAGCGCAGAGAACATCGACTAGTGTTGCTGACTTAGCGCGGGGGCGCGATCGGCGGATTTTTTTCGGCCCAAGACGCGTTGAGCGTCGTACAAGACATGCAATCCGGGCTTGCTGCCCGCGGGAGAATGACTAATGCGCCTAATGACTCATATCGCTCTGAGCTGTGCCCTGCTCGCTGGAGGCTGTGGAAAGCGCACCGTGAGCGCAGTCTTCCCGGTCGACGACAAGACCCAAGAGGTCTCGCAACTCAAGTTGACCGACCAGCAGGCGATCTGCAGCACGATGCGGGCAACGATGAAGCGCGAAGCGACGCGGGAGCGACTCTGTCGGATCGCCGCCGTCGATGGGATGTCTGACACGCAGCCCAGCGAGGGATCGGCAACGCCGCGCAACACGGACAGTCCGCAAAATACGCCAGGCGCTCAGCCGCCACCATCGGATGAGGGGCGGGCTTTCGTGCCACCCGATGGCGATCCACCGACGAACAACACCTGCGTCGCTCGGTACCAAGCCTGTCTCGGCGGCAACGCGCCGATCGACATCAAGATCGACGACCCCTGCGATAGCGCGACACCGGCGCAATGCAACGCCACGGTAGCCCAGCTAGAGAGCTGTTTTAACGCCGCCATCAACTGGGCGCTCTCGGTGGTCGACAGCGTCAGCTGTCAACATCCGCAGCCGACGATGCCCCCGGAGACATCGCTAAAGATCTGCGAGGGGATCAAAGACTGTCCGGGGATCGGCACCCTGCTCGAAGACCTGCACCGTATCGGCGGGACTCCGTCCAGGACCCCCGTGCCCGCGCCGGTGCCGCCACCCAGCGCAGAGGGAGCAAACTAGGCGCGGCCGCGCACGACGCCTGCCCCGCCGGCGATGCCATCGGACCAACCGGCGTCTGCCCGGCCCGCTATTGGCCGATTACCTCTAGCTGTGCGGAAAACTTCCCATTGAGCGTCGTTCCGCCGACGAAGGTCGCAGAAAACTCGCCGCTGGCCGGCTCACCCGGCTGCCCGAACTGCTGGAAGGTCGCGCTGCTCGGCGCGATCAAGTCGGGAAATTGCGCGCCACCAGCGACCACGTGGATCAAAGCGCCGCCCTTGACCAGGTCGACGCTCTTGCCAACCTCGACCGGCCAGTTGGCGACCAGCTTGACCGGGGTCTCGCGGTCGTTCTGCCCGCCACGTTCATAGAGCACGAGCATCGCTACCGGCGCACCTGCAGCGAGCTGCTGTTGCACGCGCACCGTCGAATAGCTCAAATCATAATCACGCGCCGCAGTGCCCGAAAGGTCTCCGTCAGCGCCACCGCAGGCCGCTGAGAGCAGACAACCAAGCATGCACCAGATCGATCGTCGACCGAGCATGATCATCCTCACTTCCAGATCGCCTTGGCGATCTTCAGCGTCGCAACATGTTGCTGCTTGATGCTATCGAATACCACGCACTGGTAGGCGATTATCGGCTGATCCTTGGCATCAAACGCTAGCGATGTGTAGCGCCCGCAGAAGTTGTCGCCGCCGGTATCAACCTCCCAGGTTTTCCAGCGCCCATCGATGCGGTAGGCAAACATCAGCGCATCGGTGGCTGCGTCACACTGATCGCCGCCGTTGGCTTGGCTGCGACAACGGTAGTAGCTGATCGCTGGCCGACCTACCGAGTCGAAAGCCAGCGCAGCGTAGCGACCTGTGTCCGCCGGTTTGAGGTCGACGCGCGTCGGCGTTGGCCATTTTGCTGTGAGGTCTGTGCTCTCGGTGTAGACCAGCGTCTGGCGTGAAACCTCGAAGAACGCCAAGCCGAAGCGCGTTCCACCAAACTGGGCAAAGCCCGGTCGCTCACGCGTTGCGCCGCCAACGATCTGCGTCGTCGACCAGCTTCCGCCCGACTTATGCGACAGCTTCAAGCCGCCTTCGGCGCCTTGCTTGGTAGGATTGTAGTGAAAGATCACCGGAGCGCCCGCGCTGTCGAAGGCCAACGCTGCGTAGGTGCCATCGCCGATCCCTTCTGAAACGCTTTCGCCGCCCTCGTAGCGCAGGTCCGCTCGCGCGTCACCATCCTGCTCGTAGAACCCATAATGCACGTCGCGATAGGCCGCCCGTACCTGGCCGCCCGAGTCGACAGCGATACCCATCCAATGACCAACGATGTCGCCCACCGGTCCCTGACCAAGCACGGTACGCTTGTTCCACGCTTTACCTTGGTCGCTACTCGAGGCGATCACCGCGTCTGAGCTCGCACACTCCTGAAGGCCATACGCTCCGCCCGCGTAGCCGAGGTGAATCGCCCCTTGAGCATCGATCGCCATCGCGATTCCAAAGGCATCGCCCACGCTGCGATCAACTTCGGCTGGCGTAGACCAGGTCTGCCCATCATAGACTGACGCGTAGAGTAGCTGGGCTGGTCGCTGCTTGTCCGTCGGCGGCTGCCCCGGACAGGTCACCGTCGGCCACTGCCCCTGCTCTAGTTCGCGAAAATAGGCCACTGCGACGGCGCCGCTCGTTGCGCGGATCACTGCTTGGAGGCCAGCGTTGTTGTTGTCGAGCTCGTCCTTGCTGATGAAGGTCAAGGTGCCACTGGGCGTGACGCCACCGTCAGCGGCAACCGTACCGTCGACGACGACAACGCTACCGTCAGTCGTACGATTGGAGCTCTCGCTACAAGCGGAGCAACTCAGAACAGCAGCTAGCGCCAGCGTAGTCGTCGGTCGAAGCGTCATCTAACTCAAATCCTTAGGGTGCATAACATTGGCCGTTATAAGTGGCACACGGCGGCTGAGGACAACCTGTGGCTGCAATGCGAAAACGAATGCGATACATGCAGGACGGTGACCAGGCGTTATGGTAGAGGTCAGAAACGGTCAGCACGAGCTTCCCTTGATTGCGCACAAGCGACGTACACTTGTCGTCCCCCCCAAAGATTCCCGCTTTGCCGACGTCATCAGGCGCCGGGAAGCCATCGGCGTCGCCTCCCCCCTTGGTCAGCAAATAGACAAACTCGAGTCCGGACCCGTTCTTGTTCGCCGGCGGACAGTTGGTCCCTTGGATGTCGTACTCCGCTTGCAGCAAACAGCCGCCGCTACAGGGGTTATCGATCTCGTACCAATCCTCATCGTGCTCGAAAGCGATGTGCCCGCTGATGTAATCACTCCAGCCGCTGGCAGGAATAAACGCGCCAAGCTTCCGCGCCTTGCTCTTGCCTTCGCTGGAGAAATATCCTGCGACCTGTCCAATGTTGACATCGGCGCCATCTCGTTCGGGCGCTGCCGTGCTCTTGGCGCGTAGCCGCGGGAAGTAGCCGTTGTCGGTCGCGCCGTCGGGATCTTTGCAGACGGTCACGGTCAGCGTGTACTTCACCGCCGGATCGAACTCATCGCTGGCCAAGTCGGTGACGCGTAGATAGAACTCTCCCGGATGAAATAGCGGCTGTGCGGTCTCGAGCACACCGCCGTCGACGCGATAGCGGTTGAACTGTTGCGCCGCGCAAACCTTGCTCGCCAAACAAGCAACCGCGCCAGCACAGCGCTTCTCGATCGCACAGGAGGCAGTGGATTTCGGCGCACATGCACTATCGTTGCAGAACTGGTCACCGCGATCGATGCAAGTAAAACTGCTCTCGCCGCAGTCCAGCGGACCACTACACTCACTGTTACCACTGAGCACGCGGCAGCAAGTGTCCTTGCTGCAGGAGGTCGATCCATCGGCGTAGAGCAGGGCCACAGCAGGATCTATCGCCGTGCCCGAGGGAAACTCGAGCTTGATGTAAACCAGGCCCGGATTAGCGTTGGAGAGACCACCTGGCGCATCGACGCGGAAGTAGTCCAGATCACCCTTCGATCCGATATAGCCACTCGAGGTAAAGACCTGAGGAGACGCGCAGTCGGCGGTGCCGTTAAAGGTGCCGAGTGGCGTTGCCTGCGCCGGGTGATCGTTGCGCGTACCGCGGTCGTTAGCGTCCGGCTCGTCGATCACCGACGCCGCCAAGGTATAGCTGGTCTGCGGGTCCCCATCGTCATCACCTTGGTCGGCGACAACGATGTAGTACGTGCCAGCCGCCGGCAACGCATGGACCGTGGAAAGCGCAACGTTGAGCTTGCCCTCCCCGCTGGCGCCATCGCCGGCGACAGCTTCTAGCTTTCCTGAAACCTCGCGCATGACCTGATAACCCAGTTGCAGCGCGATGCCGCTGGCGTTCAGGTCGACCTTGAGCAACTTGTCGGCACCGACGTCAACCTTGAAGTAGTCCTTGTCGCCAGCGCAAGAGATGTACCCCGTGCCTGGTGCGCGAGCCTTGCTCGCAGCGTTATCGTCCTCTCCAGCGTCAGGATCGGCGTCGGCCTCAAAGCTGATGCTATACGGATTCTTGCCGTCATGAGCATCACTGCCGTCATCTTGAACCAGCACGTAATAGTCGCCAGGCGCAAGGCAGTGACGCGCATCGATATCGTTGTTCTTGCCGGGGGGCGAGGTAGCGACGGTCTGCGCATCGGCGCCCGACTGCTTGAGCACAATGTAGGACAGGCCAACATTGGTGAGCGTAGAGCTGTGCTTGAGCTTAATGCGCAACAGGTTCTTTCCGGCCGGCAGGCTGATCTTGTAGTAGTCCTGATCGCCGCGCGGACAGATGTACTCGGTCTTGCTTGCGCCCGCACTTAGCGGAATCGACGTGGCGATGCTCACCGAATCGTCGACCTTAACCGTACAGGATCCACCGCTGATCGAGTCCGCCAGCGCGCCACCATCCCCCTCGCGGCTGCTGCCCGTCTCATCACAGCTTCCGAGAAGCAGCGCCGCGCCCAAGATAAGGTAAGTTCGCATTGGTTAGCTCCCGTTTGTGCCCGTGGTCGTCGTCGGGCCCCCGGCACCCGCTGGTGCACAGCCATCCTTGTTTTCGCTTGGACAAATGCAGGACTGAGGCGCTCGCAGCTCGGTAGGCGCAGACCAGGCGGTTTCGGGCACCGAAAGTTGGCCGCGCGTCGGCAGCTTGGCGCCGTTTTCACTGTCGTAGAAGGCGCGCACGCAGGCCGTCCTAAAGTTTCCCACATCACCCGGGTTATCAAAGGGCGCTTCAGCGAAGGTCAGCATCACGGTATTCCAACCGCGCTGTGCTGCGTCACCGGCTGGCGAAACGAGAGTGATGTTCTCGACGTCGTAGCTGTAACAGGTCACGTGCGCGCGACGCTTGCAGACCTTGGGACTCGTTGCCTGCTCTGGGTCGGTCAGTTCGCAAGCTGCCGCCTGCGACACGCACTTGTCCTGCTGGCATAGCTCGCCCAATCGCTCGCAACGCGCCGTTCCTGTACAGGCGGTCTGAGTGCTGCAGTCGAGATCGGTGACGCAACCACACTGCCCGGAGGCACTACATCCACCACCGCTCGGACAATCGGCATCGACCTTGCACGTCATCGGCAGCAGCTCGATCCCCGATCCCTCGCGCTTGACGTCGTAGCGATAGCTGGTTCGCGAACGATGGGCGGCATCGTCGGCGTTGGCATCGGTGTGCAGACGAACTTCGTCACCGTTGGGCATACCGTCGAAGTCGAGGTCGATCAACAGATCGTTACTGGATGGGTTGGTGCCGAATCGCACCTCCACGCCATCTGGTAGCCCGTCAGCGTCGCTGTCGAAAACCAAACGATTGGTGCCGATGAAGCGCTCTTCGCAGTCGAGCAGTCCATCGCCGTCGGTGTCGTCCGGCAATCCATCGCCATCGGCATCGGCTGCGCCGATCGCACAATCCGCGTCGTTCGGGTTGAGCGCATCGGTCCCCGATGAGCGAAAGAAGTGCTCGAGGGCGTCGCCGAAACCATCGGCATCGGTATCTGCTCGCGTGCTGTTGGTGCCGATCAAATCCTCGAGGCTGTCGACCAAACCGTCACCGTCGGAATCGACGACGGTCTTGCTGTCGCGCAGCCGGCCATTGATGTTTTCGACCATGAAGTTTTTCAACTGAAAGACGCGCCGCAACGACGAAAAATCGACAAAAAGAAAGTTCAGCTCCTCGCCGTTCTTGAAGTTGCGGAAAGTACCGTCGCCAACTTGCGCCATCTGCTTGAGCAATCCCGTGGCCTGGTCTTGGACAAACGATGGCGAGTCGCCCGCAATATATGCCGTACTGAGGGTGATTTCGCCGACGCCATAGAGCGAGCGCAGCGCAACGATCTCCTTGACTCGACGCAGGATCTTCACCGGAACATTGTATTCGCTGATCGTCTGGAAGAACTGTGCCTGATCACCCAACAGATCTTGTCGCAGATCGGCGGGGATGCTGTTCCAATCCTCCTCGCCGTTGACTCGCGGATCGGGCTGTCCATCGGAAAGGAAGATCACGACGTACTTTGTGCGATTGAGCGCGCCGATATTGTTGTCGGTCGCGTTCTTCATATCGCGCGAAAGCAGCGCAAAGGCTTCAGATAGCGCCCCTTCGTAGTCGGTGACAGATCCACCGTTATTGACCTGGGGCAGCGCAGTCACCAGCTCGGCGGGGTCGTTGGAAAAGCCGGGGTTCCCGTCGGGGGCGCGGGTAATCACCTGTTTGGCTGAACCGAAACGAATGATCGCGAACTCGACACCTGGGTCGAGAAACTTGCCGCAGACGCCGTTCAGACAACGATCGCCCGGATTGGGACAGTCGGGGCAATTGCTTTCCCCAGCTTTGCAGCCGGCCTTGTTGGTATCACAGAGCGGCAGACAGCTGCCGTTGGTAGCGGTCGGTGCCGGGCAGGCTGGCACGCCACTGCAGGGCGGCGCCTTGCAGCAATCGGGACCAACGCAAACCGCGTTGCCCAACGACGCGCAGGCTGCACAGCCTGGCTCACCTTTGGCGCAATTCGCTTCACCGGTGTTGCAGTACTGATTGGAAAACTGCGCGCCGAGCTCGATGTACTGGCTGATCACCTGACGAATCGAGCGGCTGCGTCCGGTGGACTGGGTTGTGTCCAGCGCCCCAACTTGAGGCGGGTCGTTGACGTTCATGCTCTGCGACGTGTCGATCACGAACAAGACCTTGACCGGAAACTTCAGGTCGGCCGGGTCAGAGGTGCAAACGCGGCCGCTGAGCCGCAGCTTGTCGTCGAACACCGGTCGCTTATCCTCGGTGTTCTTCTTGAGCGCCACGTCACTGCAGCCGCCTAGCGCAGCCGACCAGACGACGATGAGCATTGCACAGCGCACGGTTAAGGTAGTGCTACGCCAACGCAGGGGTCACTCTCCGGATCGTTTTCAGCCGCGGCGCGTGCGGCCAATAGTTCGGACAGCGGATAGAAATCGGTTTCCTTCAACTCGACCTTGCCTGAGGCCGGGAGCTTCAGGCTCGGGGCGACGTATTGGGCACGCACACAGGCCGCGCGAAACTCGCCATAGTCGCGAGGATCGTCGGCAAGTCCCTCGCCAAAATAGACCATCACCTCGTTATATCCTGAGGTTCCGGCGGCCCCGACTTGCAGCGTCGTCACCAAGCGAACTTGCCGCACATCGAAGGAATAGCAGCGACGGCGATCAAGCTGCTCGCGGGCCGGTGATACTTTGTAGATGTACTTGAAGTTCGACTGAAAGTCAGCGTCAGCTACCGTCGGTCGCGAATGCAGCGAAATCTCCTCGCCGGCTAATCGTCCATCGAAGTCCTGATCAACGTTGGCGTCGGCCGTCGTCGGGTCGGTGCCAAACCGCACCTCGAGGCCGTCGGGCACGCGGTCGCGGTCGCTATCAGCGATCGCCGGGTTGGTACCGAGCAACGTCTCTTCACAATCGCGCAGACCATCCCCGTCCGTGTCGTAGCGCTCGGCTGGCGGACAAACGCGCACCGGCAACTTGGCATCGCCCGGATGAAAGCCCTTGTTGCGCCGCTGATATTCGATCTGATCGCCGTAGCCATCGCCATCGCTGTCGACCAAGATCCGGTCCATTTGCAGGTGGACGTCGAACTCTGTCTCGTCGTCGACCCCATCGCCGTCGCTGTCGATCAATAACTTGCCGTCGCCCGGCCGCGCGTGCGGATTGCTCACCAGGAAGTTGGTCATGCCGAACGGTCGCGCCAATGTGGCGTAGCCGATCGAGAGAAAGTCGATCGCCTGGCCGCTGTTGAAGCTACGGTATTCGCCCTGCCCGGCCTTCGCCATGCGCTTGAGCAGCGACTCCGACTTGGCCTTATCGACGGCAAAGAGGTCCAAGATCGCCTGCGAGAGACCATCGACGAAAAGGAACGCCGTGTGAAAACGGATCTCGCCGACGCCGAAGCGTATTCCGAGGTCCATGATCTCGTTGACCCGCTGAGTGATCAGGTCCTCGGTATTATAGGCCTGGCAGGGCTCGGCCATCGACGGATACCACTGCTGCATCGAGTTGCAGAGATCGCCATTGGCTCCAAAGTTGCCACACCACTGATCGCGCGGCACGTCACACCAGCTGTCGACGACGATACCGCCGCCAAGATCGACCGTGTCATTGCCGCAACCCTTTTCGCAGACCGGGTTGGGCGCGCCATCGGTGAGAAAAATGATCACGTACTTCGTGCGCGTGCGCTGCACTGGGTCGGTGGCGATCAGGTCCTTTTCCAGCAAGGTAAACGCGGTCGAAAGCGCCCCTTGATAGTCGGTGGTGATCTCGGCCTGATTGAGGCTGGTCATCGCCTGGTTGAGCACGCCGGGGTCATTGGTAAACGAGCTACCGGCGCCTTGAGCGCCGCCGTTGACGGTCACGCGTCCGTTGAAGCGGATCACCGAAAAAGAAACCGCAGGGTTGTTTTTGTAGCGGTCGATCACCGCCTTGACCGCCGCCTGACGCCCAGGATTCTGAGCCCCGGCACAGAGCGCCGTGCACTGGGCGGCCGCCACGCCAGCCGCGGTACACGCCGACTGGCAACTTGACGCTGTCGCCGTCGACGGGTCGGTAAACTGCATCGACCCCGAGGTATCGACGACAAACATGATCTTGACCGGGAAGAGCTGATCGCGCGGCGCGGAGGTACAGACCTCTCCGCTGATCCGCAACAGATCGTCGACTTCACCGCGTTGCGTGGTGTTTTTCGGCTGCAGGCCAGCGTCGCTGCACGCAGCGAGTGCGGTGACGATGCTCGCGAGGCCGAGCGTCACCATCAAAGCGGCCCGACCCTGGGCCTGCGGCGCGGTGCTGTCGCGTTTGCTCATCGGATGCCCCTAAGTATACGGTGCCTGCGGGCCGACGTCAGCCTCTGGTCTCCGCATTTTTTTCAAATAATGCCCAAAGCTTAGCGAGCAAAAAAAAGCGTCCGTCAGGGAGAGGCCCGGACGGACGCCAGAATCGAAGCGTTGCTAGAGAAATGTCACTATCGTCGACGGCGGCGCATCGTCACCAGAGCGATCAACCCGAGGACCGACAGTCCAAGCCACTCGGCCGATGGGCCACCCGCCACCGAACAGCCACTGCTTTGGCGCTCGCCATCGGCGGTAATCGTGACGATGTGGAAGGCGTCCTTGGGGAAAGTCTTATTGACCACGTCGTCAAATACCAGCTGCGCATTGACCTTGATCTTGTAGGTCCCCGGCGCGTCAGCGGTGAACGTCGCCTCGTTGCTCTTAACGTAATGATACTCATAGGGCGTTGAGAGGCGAACCGTGCCGCGCGGGTTTTGCACCGTGGCGGTCGACTGACCGGGCGCCTCAAGGACCGTCCAGGTGTAACGGATCGCTTGATTCTCGCGGTTGGCGAACAACCGCAACCGGAACGCGTGCCCGGTGGCGATCTTGACTTCGGGACTGAAGATCTTCAGCGTCGCCGTCGGATCGAGGCAGTTTTGCTGATCCCCAGCGACGACGAAGCAGAAGCGCGAGTCGCAAGCGTTTCCTAGACCATCGCGGTCGTCGTCGATCTGATCGGGGTTGATCAGGTCGGGACAGTTGTCCTGCACGTTGGTAATGCCGTCGCCATCTCGATCGGCGTCGCAGGCATCACCGATACCATCGCCATCAAGGTCACCCTGCAGCTTGTTCTGCACGTTGGGGCAGTTGTCCTTGCTATCGAGAATATCATCCTTATCGAGGTCGGCGTCGCAAGCGTCGCCGTGGGTGTTCGGCGCGCTGTTGGTCTGATCGGGATTCGCAAACAACGGACAGTTGTCGCTGATGTCTTTGACACCGTCGTTGTCGTCATCGTCATCCGCGGCATCGCCAATGCCGTCGCCGTCCGTATCCTTTTGGTCCTTGTTGGGCACCGTTGGGGCGTTGTCCTTGGCATTTTCGATCCCATCGTTGTCGATGTCGGGATCGCAGCCGTCACCGAGCTGGTCACCATCGGTATCGGTTTGCTCGGGATCGGAGACGTTGGGACACAAGTCGCAGGCGTCGCCGTGGCCGTCACCATCGCTGTCGAGCTGCTCGGGATTGGCCACGAACGGACAGTTATCGGTGTCGTCTTCCCACCCGTCATTGTCGTAGTCGTCGGCGTATTGGTAGGTGTCGCCAAGGTCGGTGTTGTTGACGAGGATCGAACCGCCGCCACAACCGCAACCGCCACCGCCGGATTGTTGCGGCGTCCCGCAAGCACCACCCGAACACTCGCCGGCACCGCCGGCAAACGCCTGGGTGCTCACACCGAGCAACAGCAGGCTCGCGGCGCTCATGCTTAAGACCAACTTCCTAACCATCGACTGACCTCCCTCGTAACGCTTCGGCTCGCATTCATTGCGAGACCCGCGCCAACTCCGCAAGGCGTTGAAAGCACGGACATCTCGGTGAATGCGCACGGTTGATGCTCGCGCAGGGGTGTAGAGAGCGCCCCCCAATTCAGCAGCCCAGCCTATTAAACGTACAGAACCTTTAAGTAATTTCAGCGTAGCGCCTGCCCCCCAGCTTCAAACCAGCTGTGGAGCCAAGCCCCAAGCAACGAGCGCGGTCATTTCGATCCCGCGGTCATTGGATAACGTCGACGCGTAGCAGATAGCTGGCCGTCGCATCGGAGAAGACTTCCACCAGATGGTCGCCGGCGTCGACCACACGCTGGGTGACGCTAAACACCTGATTGTTACCGGCTATTTCGAAGAGATCGCGCCCACCCACGCCATCTTTGCTCAATTGATAGCGGTAGATTTCGCTGCAACCAGGCTCGTACCAGAGCACCTCGGTATCCGTGCCGGCAGACAAGCGATCGTCGAGGTAGATGCGCAGCTGAAGCTTGAAGTCCCCCGGCGGCGTCTCGGCGACCACCTTGCGGCTGCCAGGGAATGTGCCGCTGATGTAGCTATCATTGGCCAGCCGGCAACCGGCAAACTTGCCACGGCAAACCGGATAGGTCGCCGAACAGGGGATTTCGTCAGCCCCCTGAGTAAAGGCCTCGCGAGAGGTGGTCGGGATACAACCGACACAACTCAACAACACAGCAGTTGCCAACAAACGCTTCATCTTGATCCGGTAGAGCGAGTATATCACAGCTTTGTGCCGTCTCGGCGCAACAGCCCAAAGGCGATCATTGCGCCGACGAGATAAAGCGCCGCTGCGCTGATCAGCACACCAGAAAACCCCAGCTCCGTGGCGATGATCACCGCTAACACGGCGCCGACCACCGAGGCGATGGCGTTGGCGCCCCAGGCCCAAGGTATCGCCGCGGCGCTCTCGCGGCCCAGTCGGGCGATCATCGTGGGCAGTGGCACGCCCATCAACAGCGCCATCGGCGCCAGCATCCCCACAGCGACGAACACCCGCCAGGGCAACGCGGCACCGAGGGCGAGCGAGATCAACCGCGGCGCGGTCAGCGCAAAGACGCCGATCGCCAGGGCAGCCGCCCCCAGCACCCACGGCAGGCGACGATCAGCCAAGCGCCCGCTCAGACTGCTACCGATGCCGGCGCAGATCAGCAGCGAGCCCACAACGACAGCAAACGCATGCACCGGCTGGCCGATGAACAGCGCGAAGCTCTGGATCAATGCTGACTCGACGAAGATGAAGCTCAGGCCGATCAGAAAGAAGAATGTCAGCGGCAACAATGCCGCGCCCGCTCGCGTACGACGTCGTAGCAGCGGCAGAGCGATCAGTGCCAACGCAAACACCAGCGACTCGACGAGCAGCGCGATCAATACCGCTTCCGCAACCGGCGCCGCTTCCACCGCAGCGCGAGCAAGCTGCCCCTGGCGAAATACCTGGGCAACTTGCCTCACGTTCAGCTGGGAAAAGCGCGAGCGGTGGTTGAAAAACGGCCGATCATCGGTGGCCGGAGCCAACCGCGTTCTGCTGGCGCGATAAAGCGCCTCGCGATCGACGGCGTTCGCCGTAACCAATCGTCGAAAGACCGTCGGCGCACGGCTGCCGGGCAAGTACAGCGGACGCAGCCGTTGGTCGATCAAGACCCGTCGCATCCAGGCGCGCTCGCTGCCGATGATCGGCGCACGCGTGACAACGACTGCACCATAGAAATTCGGCGCCGGCCGGCCAGCAAATACGACGACGCGCTCTGCAGCTGACAGCGAGCGCCGAGCGAGGGCCTCAACGGCAGTGGCAACGAGGCGCGGCAGTTGCGCTTCGGGGCGACTGATGAACAGTCGTCCGCTCCCAGCGAGTCGGTCGATATAGTCGCCGATCGCCTCGACGGTCAACACGTACTCTTCGGCTAAGCTCATCGCGCCACTTGCCGCGGCAGCGTTAGTAATCGTATGGGCAGCGAGGATCGCATCGAACTGACGTTGTTCACGGCGGATGTAGCTACGCGCCTCGGCGGTATGCAGCTCGACGGCGGGATGGAGGAAGATGCGCGCGGTATAATCGGCAAAACGCTCGGTGACTAGACGATTGATCAGTCCATTGATCTCGACAGCAACAACGCGGCGCGCTTGACTGCGCAACGCGGCGGCTACTTCCCAGCCGCCACCCGAGCCGATGATCAGCACCCGCTGCTGCTGCGCGCGTAGCACCAGCTGGCGTTCGTCAGTGAGCGGCGCCTTGAGTGCCGCAGCATCGAGCCGAGGCAAACGCGTAACTGCGGTGCCGGCATCGATCACGATGCGCTTGCCCCATGCCGCTGGCATCACGTCGACCCGCGAGAAGGCGTTGTGCAGCGTTCTGCTACTCATGCCGCGCTTGAGTAGTTCCTGCACGGGTTGACCGCCGAGCCGCTTGGTTGGCGTGATCGATGGCTCGAGCCAGCCAACAGGCAACAACAGCAGCGCGCCAAATAGCAGCGCCGGCAGGCCATAGTGCAAGCGCCTGCCTGATCCGGCGAAAAGCGGCGCGGCACAGGCAGCGACAAGTGCAGCCGAGAGCAATGCGCGCACGGGCCCGAGGCCGAGCAGCGGCAAAGCCAGCAGACACCC
The DNA here is from genome assembly GCA_020633415.1 of Deltaproteobacteria bacterium. Classification (GTDB taxonomy): domain Bacteria; phylum Myxococcota_A; class Polyangia; genus JACKDQ01. The sequence goes on along the minus strand of JACKDQ010000007.1, from coordinate 25,262 downwards.
CAAACCCGCGCCGACGAGATCCCAAGCGTAGATCCGACCAGCTTGTTGGTGGACCCGCGAAAACAACGCGGTGATCACCAGCCCCGCGCAAAAAAACGGCGCGGTGATCGCGACGACATAGAGCGCACCGTAGAGCAACTGAACCGGCGACTCGAGCAGAGAAAACGGCGCAAACGGCACGGCGTTGGTCAGCAGCAAACCACCTAGGGCCGCCACGCTCAGCGCCAGCGCGCTGCCGGCAAGCAGCGCCGACAAGCTCAGCGCGGCCAACCGCCGGCTAACCGCGTAGGTTGCCGCTGCCCCTCCGAAGCCGAGCATCGCCGTGCTAACGACCAAGAAGGCAAAGTGATACCAAAGCGAGATCGAAAGGATGCGCGTCCAGGCCAGCTGCGCGATCAGCGTCGCGCAGGAGATCAGAAAGACTCCGAAAAAGCCGGGCCAGCTCAATCGACGGTCGTGCTCATCAGCCAATGGCAATAGTGTAAACGCCAGCGACGGCTCCGTCGACCATCGTCAGCACTGGGCCGCGCTTGCTCGCTTGACGCACGATCGTAGCTTCCCTACGATCAGCGGGTGCACCGACGGCGTTTCATTCTGGTCCTGGCCAGCGCTCCGCTAGCCGCGAAGCTCGCCTGCAAGCCTTCAGGCCGCGGCAAACGCCGAAACAAGAGTGACACTGGACCGCTCGGGCAGCGGGCGACTGACTGCCGCGTGGCCTCTCGCCAACGCGGCAAGGCGCTCAATCCGCGCCAGTGGCGAACCTATCGCGCGGCTTGCGAACGGATCATACCCGCTGATCGCGACCCGGGCGCTACCGACGCCGATGTGATCAGCTTTCTCGACGAGCAGCTTTCGCGTCCGCCGATCGCGGCATTTCTACCGCTGTTCGCCGCTGGCGATCGTTGGCTAAATCTCACGGCGATGCGTCGATTTCGGCGGCCATTTTTCAGCCTGCCGCCCCAGCAACAGGACGCGATGCTCAGCGAACTACTCCAAACGCGCCTCGGCGACCAGAGTGGCGCGCGGCTATTTGATACCTTGCTCGGCCTGACGCTTGAAGGCTTTTTCGGCGACCCGATCTATGGCGGCAACCGTGATGAGCGCGGCTGGCAGATGCTCAAACATCTCCCACGGATTCCACGACCGGCCTGCCCGCGTTGGGCGCGCGGATGACGATGCTCGAGCGCCATGGTCGGCCGCTAGGCAACGACGTCGCACGCGCCGGGACCGTCGATGTGGTCGTGATCGGCAGTGGCGCTGGCGGTGCGCCGGTCGCGCTGTCGCTTGCGCGCGCCGGCCTGCGCGTCGTCGTCCTCGAAAAGGGGCCGGCCTATACCCGCGAAGACTTTATCTACGACGAGATCGGCATTTGCCGACGGGACTTCTTCGTACCATCGCCAAGCGAAGAGCCCCACATCCTGCAGCGATCAAATGGCCAGCGCGAAAAAACAACCCACGGCTGGACCGCCAACTGCGTCGGCGGCGCGACGGTACACTTTTCGGGTTTTACCTATCGCCTGCAACCAAGCGACCTCAAATTGCGGACGCTGCTCGGCCCAGTTGCCGGTAGCATTCTGAGCGATTGGCCGATCGCGTGGCGCGAGCTCGCCCCTTACTACACAAGAATCGAGCGCGAGCTGGGTGTCTCGGGCGATGCCGCAAAGAATCCATTCGACGTGGTCGCTGAAAAACTGCCGTTGCCGCCGTTGCTCGAAAACGGCTTCGCAACATTGATCGATCAAGCCTGCACCAAGCTCGGCTGGCACGCCTACCCGACGGCGCGCGCGATCCTCTCGCAGCCCTATCGAGGGCGCAGCTCCTGTGCCTACACGCGCTTTTGCGGCAGCTACGGCTGCACCACAGGGGCGAAGAGCTCGGTTCTCGAGGCACTGCTCCCTCAGGCGATCAAGACGGGGAACTGTCAGATCCGCCCGCTGTCGATGGCCTATGAGATCGACAGCGACGACAGCGGGCGTGCGCAAGCCGTGCATTACATCGACCGCGCTGGCGCCCGCCATCGATTGGCTTGCCGCGCGGTGGTTGTCGCCTGCTCGACGGTAGAGAGCGCTCGCCTGCTGTTGCTCTCCAAATCGAAAGCCCACCCCGAAGGGCTCGGCAACCAAGAGGGCTGGGTCGGACGCGGCCTGATGTTTCTCGGTTTCGGCGCGGGCGAAGGTGAGTTTGCGCGCGATGATCCACGGATCCGCAAGATCGACTTCAACGCCCCATTCGTCAATCGCTCCTTTCAAGACCTCTATCTGATCGGTAAGCGCAGTAGGAAACGCAAAGGTGGGACGCTGAGTTTTCTCTTGCCTCACGGCAACCCGATCCATGCCGCCGAACAGCTGGCGCTTCATCGCGGCAAAAGGCTGTGGGGGAGCGCGCTTAAGGACGCACTACGGCAGCGGTTCCTGCAGACGCGCCAACTTGAGTTTGAAGTATTCTCGGAGACGCTGCCTGTCGCCGCATCACAGGTCACGCTCGACGATCAGGTCAAAGACCGCTTTGGCCTGCCCGTTGCGCGGTTCACCGACCAGCGCCACCCGCTCGATCGCACGACCAACCTCGCACTCGTCAAGGCCGGACTCCGCGTTTTGGAGGAGATGGGCGCACAGCGACTGCAGGCCACGCACCGCGCGGAGTCGACGTACTGGCTACAAGCTGGAACTTGCCGTTTCGGTGCCGATCGGCGCACGTCGGTCTTGGACCGCGACTGCCGCGTGCATACCGCGCCGAATGTTTTTGTCACCGATGGCGCGTTCATGCCGACCAGCGGTGGCGTGCCCAACACCTTGACGATCCAGGCCAACGCCTTGCGCGTCGCCGACCGAATCATCGCGCTCGGCAAAGCGCTCTCGATCACCGGTTAAGCGATCGTCGCTGCGCTTCGACGGGTCACACGGCGCTAGTAGGTAAATACCTCGGCGTCACCGACTACGCGCGACCCCTGGGCGTCCTGGGTTACTCCGCCGATCACGACCAGCACACCTGGACGAAGCAGATTGGTCGTGTGGCCCCCCCGCGCGCGCCGCATCCGCGGACCGGTCAGCACTTGAACCTGCTGGCCGAACAGACCGCTGAGAAACTCGACGGTTGGCGTGGGCGACCCGCCCGCCGATCCGGTAAAGCCGCCGACGACCATCACGCGCCCGTCGCCAAGATCGCTAACGGTGTGACCCCAACGCCCCAGCTTGAGCTTGCCTACATCGGTCAGCGTGTCTGTGTCGGGGTTCAACCGCTCGATCGCTGTGACCGGTATGCCTCCGGCGCCGAGACCGCCGACGACGAAAACACCATCGGCGGTGCTGAGCGTACGATGCCGCGCGCGTGCCTGACCCAGCACCGGGCCTGCAGCCCAACGCGCACTGCCCGGCGCAAGAAACTCCGTCGTGGCCAGCGGCGCCCCGCCATCGTCGCTACCACCAACCGCCCACAGTCGCCCATCATTGAGTACCGTCAGCGTGGGATTCCGTCGGGGTTGGCTCAATCGAGGCAAGTTGCGGATCTCTCCGTCGACGAACAATTCGACGAGTGACGTCGAACGCCCATCAGCACCGATGCCACCGACGATCGCCACCCCATCTTGCCAGACAGCGACCGCATGAGCGTAGCGGGCGGCCTTGAGCTCCGGACCGGCGAAGAAACTGTCTTCGGTGGCCGAATAGATCGTTGTCTGCGAAGTGGGCGACAGAGCGCCTGACTGCGGCTGCGCTACCCCGCCAATGATCAACGCGTTGCCGCTGGGCAACCAAGCGATCTCATGCAGGATCAACGGCTGAGCCAAACACTTTCCGACCGCTTGGCAGTCGCGTTCCGCAAATAGCATGCCATTTGCATCGAGATCGTCGACCAGCGATGTCGCCTCGAGAGGCTGGTTGGGTTCCGTCGGTCGCCACGGCTGGGTAACGCCGCCAACCAGCAGCAACCGCATGCCGTGGCCATCGACGGCTCGATGGAACGCACGCCCGACGCTCATCCCCTCTGCTGCGAGCCAGCCCTCTTTGGGCGTCTGACTGAAACGGTCGAGACGAGCGACGAACAGGTTGAGCGCGTTGTCGCCTCCGGCGATCAGCAACGGCGAGCTCCGGCCACGACTGACGGTGTTTTCCTCTGGTCCCAAGCCTTCGACCGTCAAGACCTGGCCGGCCCCCGGTTCGAGATCGGTCAACGCGCCACGCTCTTCGGCCAGCCGAAAGGTGGTTGGCCCGCTGCGACCGAATGGGCCGTCAACCCGCAGCCGAACAAAAGCGGCAATACCGTCAAACGGATCTTCGCTAGCACCCGACGAGCGTGTCACGTTGACGAACAGCCGACCGATCCGATCGGTGCAGGCAGAAGAGCCCCCCAAGACGATCATCAACCCGATGAAAACCCTGGTCATCGCGCCCAGCTCACCGAGACGTCGACGGTGTCACGGCGCAGCGTCGACGCAACGGTCGTCGCCGCGACAACGGCGACAACCGCCCCAACCCAAAGGTACCACCGCTTGTACCAGGGCTTGGCGCGCGGCGCCACCGGCCGCGATACCGCTAGTTGCAGGCCAAGGCGCTGAGTCAGCCGATCGATAAACGCATCAAGCTCCGCCGAAGCGGCCAGCCCCTCTTTGATGATAACGCTCTCTACCCCCTCATAGGCGCCGCGATCAGGGCGTAAAGCGAGCACAGCGAGCTGGGAACGTTTCGCGTCAAGGCGGCGCGTGCGAATCAGCAACAGTCCGGCAGCTTGGCGATCGAGCTGAAGTACCTGCCGCATCTCGGCGGCGCTCGGCAGCGGGGCCGTCGGCAGGCTACTCGTCGCCTCGCTAAAGGCATCGCGAACCTGCGGACTAAAATACGGCCCGAGCTTGAGCTGCGGGTCGTAGTGCAGCGCCTGATGAAAGGCTGACCGCGCCTCCGCAGGTACGACGCGCCTGAGCGCGCAGACTCCGCGCCAAAGGTAGACTTCGGCGGCGAGCTGAGGCAGATAGAAGCGCACCAGACTGTTCTCGACCGTTGAGACCGCCTGAGCCAGCTCACTCTCGCAAGCATCGTGCTTCAGTCTCAACAGCGAGTCCCGAGCGGCCTGAATGTGAGCCTTAATCGTATCGACGATGCGACGCTTGTCGTCGGCTTGCCGCATTAATGGCGTTAGCGCGGTCAACTCGATCAGCGCAAAACGCGCGCCGAGGCTGTCTAGCAGCGCGACGTCTCCACCCCCGCCATCGTCGACGATAATCACGCGTGGCTTGGCCGCCAGCGATCCCGTACGTGGCGCGGCCTGCCCCTCCCCGCTACCGATCAGCGTCAGGCAGATCAGCGTCAATATCGTCCGACCGTCGACGCGCATAGTGACGCAGATAATACGTCAGCCGGCGGCCCAGGCAAAGCCCGCGAAACAGGCAACGGCTAGCACTGGACAACTTGGTCGGCGCCTCAGCGGCAAGCCGACTCAGTTAGCCGCAGGCGGACTCAGCTAGGGCTTGTGACACTGACTGGTGACCGAGGTGACTTCCTGGCAGCGCATCCTGACGGCAGCATCGGCAGCTGTTCCGCCGTCGCTCGGCCCCCCATCGGCGACACCCGCATCGGGTGACACCGGTGCCTTATCAAGTGCGCGACTGCAAAATGGTACCTTGAGCACGGCGTGGTTCTCAGCGTTGCTGTGAATCTGGAACTGACCGTGGTCCTCGCCGAGTGCGGTGGGCTTGTAGTCGACCTTGACGATCACCGTCTCGCCCGGGTCGATCGTCTGCTTCTCGACAATCGCCTCAGTGAAGAAGCAACGTTGATCGCCGGCGATGACGATCTTATCGATCAACAGCTTCTTCTGACCAGTCGAGCAATTGGTCAGACCGAGGTTGACCGTCGCCGGAGCAGCCTTCGGATCGATCACGTAAAACGGCGCAAACGGAGACCCTTCGTCGGGGCAGATCTGCGGCTGATCGCAGGCGTACTTTTGGTAGTTCTCGATCTGCTCTTGTTGCTCCTGCTGCGTCGTTCCCGGTGCAGCGAGTCCTCCCGTCGGACACGGTTTGGAGCGAAAGTCCTTTTGCTCGTTGCTGTCGTTGCAGCCGCACAAGGCGACCGAAAGAACGACGATGCTCCGTAGCGACTTGGCGAGAATCATCATCAATCCTTTGCTTCCTTGCCCTTCGGATTAAGGTCGTATTTTCCGAGTAGAGCGTACAAGTGTTTGCGATCGATTCCGGCCTCGCGTGCTGCGCGCGCAATGTTACCGGCAGTTCTGGCAACCAATCGCTTGAGATACTCACGCGCGAAGCGATCGACCAAGGCCTCCTTGGCCTCCTTAAATGGCATCATATAGTCGGCAACGAGGCGGAACTCGGTTCCTCCGGCGGCCGTCGAAGTTTCGACAGGGAACACCGCGGGGTCAACCGCGTCAAAGCCCTCAAGGTACATCGCCCGCTCAAGCAGGTTACGCAACTCGCGCACGTTTCCCGGGAAGCTGTGCTGCTGCAAGCGCTCGCGCAAGGCGTGCGGCAACCCATCCCAGCTACGACCGCTTTGCGATAAGAATGTCTCGGCGAGCGCAGGTACGTCCTCCAAACGCTCGCGTAATGCAGGCAAACTGAATGTCACCACCGAGACGCGATAGTAGAGGTCTTCGCGAAAGCGCCCATGAGCGACTTCCTCGATCAGGTTCTTTTTGGTCGCGGCGATAACCCGCAGGTCCAGCTTGATTAGCTTGGTCGAGCCGACCCGCGTGATCTCACGCGCATCGAGCGCTCGTAGCAGCTTCGACTGCACGTCGAGCGGCAAATCGTCGAGATCATCGATGAACAAGGTACCACCCGCGCAGATCTCAAGCGCGCCACGGCGCTGAGCATGCGCTCCAGTGAAGGCACCCTTTTCATGGCCAAACAGTTCGCTTTCGATCAGGTTGATCGAGATCGCACCACAGTCAACGGTCACAAAGGGGCGATCACAACGCTTGCTCTGATCGTGAATCGCCCGCGCCATCGCGCTCTTCCCTGTTCCGGTCTCACCGGTGATCAAGATCGTAGCGTCGGTGGGCGCAACACGCTCGAGCAACGCAAAGACCCGCCGCATTGGCGCCGACTGCCCGACCAAGTCCCCAAAATTTCCGGCGCCGGGAACAACATCCGCGTCCTGATAGACCGCGCGCAGCTTGAACGCCACCTCACCTACACGCACTTCAGACCCCGCGCGCAGATAGGCCTCGACCACGCGCGTGTCCTCCACGTAGGTGCCGTTGGTGCTGCCGAGATCTTTGACGCGGAACCCGCCAGCCGAGTGCTGCTCGATCAGCAGATGCTGGCGCGACACCGTTGCGTCAACGACGACGATGTCGTTGTCCGGCGACTTGCCGATCGTCGCGCGCTCGCCGAGATCCCAGCGTCGGCCGACCTCTGGCCCGCGGATCATCTCGAGGCAACAACCTTGGATCGCCACCTCAGGCGGCGCTGCCGCGCCTACAACTCTGGTTGCACTTCCACTGTTCACGGTTTCTTGCTTTGACCCGTCTTGAGTTTCTCCAACGCCAAAATCGCCGCGGTGTAGTTCGGATTGACCTTCAACGCGGCTCCAAAAGAAGCCTTGGCCTCGGCAAGCTGCTTTTGCTGCGCATATACCTGGCCGAGGTAGAAATGCGCCTCGGCAAACCGCGGATTGAGCGCGATCGCTCGACGATAGGCGGCGATCGCCTTATCGGCCTTGCCGAGGTTGAACAGGGCAAAGCCGCTATAATAGTGGGCGACAGAGTTCTTGGGATCGAGCTCGATCACTTTGGCGAGCTCAGTAAGCGCTGCTCGGTAGTCATGCCGTCGAGCTAGCGCAAATCCGAGGGCCAGGCGTGCGCCAACATGTCTTTCGTTGAACTTGAGCGCTTGACGATAAGACTGCAGCTCGGCCGCCGGTTTCTTCTGCTGGTAATAGATGTCGCCGATCTTGAAATGCGCCTCGTCGGCAAGCGCCGGGTCGCCCTTCAGTGCCTTGCGGTATGCTGCCAGCGCCTTATCAAACTCGCCGCGCATATGATAGGCCTCGCCGAGGCGAAAGCGCGCGGCAGCGTGATTCGGATCAAGTTTGAGCGCGGCCTGGTAGGCAGCGATCGCCTTCTTTGACTGGCCTTGGGCGTAGAACAATTCCCCGGAGTGGAAATGAGCGTCAGCGTTGTCCGGATCGCTGCGCAGCACCGCCTCGTAGTGCGCCCGCGCCTCGGCGGCATCACCTCGGCCGGCGAGCAAGGTGGCCAGCATCAGGTGCGATGTGATGTCGTTACCATCGGCCCGTAGCGCGGCCTTGAGCTGTTCGATCGCGCGGGCATTATCGCCTTCAAGCGCCAGCGCCAAACCCATCGCTCGGTGAGAGGCACCATCACCGGGCTTGAGTGTGAGCGCACGATCGAGTGCCTTGCGCGCCTGATAGATCTTTCCTCGGCGGAGCAGTGCTTCTCCCAGGGCGCGGTGAGCCTCGGGCATCGACGGATTCATCTCGATCGCCTTAGCAAAGAGCTCGACGGCATCCTTGCTTGCACCGGTGCGGAGGGAGGCCACGCCGAGGTTGTAGATCGCCGGCGCGTAGTTGCCGTCGAGCTTCACCGCCGCGCGAAACGCCGCAAGCATCTCTTTGTCTCGACCGAGCTGACCGAGTGCAACGCCAAGGTTGTTGTATGCAGCGACAAAATCCTTCTTAAAGCGCACAGCCTTGCGATAGGCCGTGACCGCCGCGCGCAAATCACCAGCGCGAAAGGCGCAGACGCCGCGGTTGTAGAAGATCTCGCCGTCCTTCGGTGCGACGCGCAGGGCGGCGGCATAGAATTTTTCGGCCTCCGCATAGTCACCGCGACCGACCAACAGGTTGGCGAGGTTATTGTGCGCAGCGACCAAGGTTGGCTGCTTGGCGATCGCAGCACGGTAGGCCTTCTCGGCGCCGTCCCGCTCGAGCGTCAGTGCCATCGCCTCCGCCCGCAAGAAATCGATTTCCGCCGTTCGCTTCAGCTTCTCTGCTTGAGCGAGCGCGCCCAGGGCCTGTTTGCCCAGACCATTGCGCAAGTAGCTCACGCCGAGGTTTACCCAAGCGACCTGCTGTTCCGGCGCCAGCTTGGTTGCCCGAACAAACTGAACCGCCGCATCCGCGACGTGTCCCTGACGATAAAGCGCCACCCCCAGCTCAAGGCGCGCCGCCGCATCCTTCGGTCTCAGGTGTACGACCTTGCGCAATGCAGGCAGCGCGCGATCAAGTTGACCAAGGCGCAGCGCGACACCACCGAGCTGCCGCAGCAGCTCGAGATCGTCGGGTGTAGTCTTCAGCGCTGCGTCGAGTCGATCGAGCTCGCGCTTGAGCTGTGTCGGCCCACTGACCGTTGTCGTGGCTAAAGCAACGTCGGCCGAACTCTTGTGCGCGACGTCAGCCGTCGCCGTAGCCGAAGCGCCACGCAGCAGCTCGCGTGAAAGCGGTGATGTCCCACCCGAACGCAACTTGGTCGGTGCCGTCTTGCCGTTCGCTGCAGGAGCAGGTTGACCAACCGCACTGCCCGAACCGGCCAAGAGTGCGGCTAGCATCACAAACGATCGCCGGATGAAGAACATGCTCATCAGTCCAGCCACATTTCATTGTTATGGTCGCCTGACGCGCTAACGTAGCGCGCTCGAGCTTTCCAATAGCGCCGCTCGTGCTTTTCGACTCGTGCTTGTCCTTTGGAAACGATCTTGCGATGGCGCCGAAGCCGGCGGCTCCACTCGCGCGCCTGATCGCGAAACTTTCGCAGCTCTGCACGCGAGCCCAGCAAGCCCTCACGCGCCAACACCAGCGCCTTTGCCAGTTCAGCATTGGCCCGTGCCGAAAGCACGCCCAGCTTGCGACCAATGATATTCGTCTGCTGCAACTCGATGCGCGCCTCAATGTAGCGCTCGTAGGCTCGGGCAACCTGCTCGCGCTCACCACCCTTTTTGCGCGCGCGTCGCAGGCGTCGTTCCGCACGTCGCTTCTGCACGCTCAGTTCGGACAGTGCTTCTCGCGCTGCGTCGAGCTGATTGAGCGCGACAACGACTGCGTTCTCTGCGTCAAAGGCGACGATCTGTCCCTGCCGCGATGCCTCCGAGAGCTTATCAGCGTCGATCGTATGACTGAGCGAACCGGTACCACAGCCACAAAGAGTCAGCAGCGCCAGACAAAACAAGTGATGTGCATGCTGCGGCGCGCTCATAACACCTCCGGTTCATCTCGACTAATCGACGGGTTGGAGAGGCGTTTCCGCTCGGCAGCAGCCTCCTTCTTGTAGCCATATCGTTTGAGTACGCGGGCTTTGTTTGCGCGAGCGAAGTCGTAGTTGGGTTCGGAAGTCAGCGCTTTGCTGAAGTTCTCTAGGGCTGCCTGCGGATCGCCGAGCATCGCACTGGCAACGCCGAGGATGTTCAGTAGCTTCGCCGAGTTCGGCTTATTCTCAAGACCCTTGCTCGCCACGACGCGTGCCGCGTGAGCATTCTTGACCGCCAGATAGGCACGCGCCAAACGCGTGATCAGATCGACGCGGCCCGGATTCTTGGCAAGCTGCTTGCGCAAATCGGCGACATCAGGCGGCGTATCGGAGCTGAGGTCCTTGGCCAGTTTGCGTTTCTGCGGGTCGACGTCGGTCGTCTTGCTCTTTAGGCAGGCCTTGGCCGCGGCCGACATCACCTGGAGTTTGCGGACAACCTTGACGCACTGCTTGAGCGCCTCTTTGGCTTCTGAGCGCATTTGGCCAGCCGATCGATTGAGCGCGGTGCGAATTTGCTGTTGTACCGCCGGCGGAACGCTGCCCGGCAGCTGCGCTTCCTCAAGAGAGCGCGCACCCTCGCCGGCGACAACGGACAGGCGGTTCAACGCTGCGACGGTCCACGTCGCATCGCCCACGCTTGCAGCCTTGGCAAACTGTGCCTTGACCTGCTCCATCAAGCCGAGCTTTCGCTGCAGTGAAGCTCCCAGTTGCGCGAGATCCGTGGCCAGGCCCTGTTGCTGAAATGCCGAAAAAGACGCCTCAGCAAGGTAGTATTGGGCGGCAGCTCTTGCGGTCTTGTCGCCGCTCGCCGCAGCCGACTGGAGCTTGGAGGCCGCCTGCGCCAGATCGCCCGAGCGCAGCGCAGCGTAACCAGCAAAGTAGTCCAGCGTCCCGTTGCTCACCCCAGCGGTCGCCAGACGGCCCAACGTCTGCTGTGCCGCGTTCCAGTCACGCGCGTCGAGATCCAACTCAACGACTTTGACCGCGGTATCGGCGGCATTCGCACCCGCTCCCGCTGCCAAGGCCTGAGCGAGATCTCGTCGCGCGCGATCGCGCTGACCGAGGCCCGCGCGAACTTCGGCTGCTGCCAGATAGACAGTCGCGGCATCAGCGCCACGCTGACGCTTGCCCGACTGCTCGAGATACTTGGCGCCACGCTCGAACTGAAAGGTATCCATCGCGATCTTCGCCATCGCCGAGAGGATTTTCGGAGCCTCCTTGTTTGCGGGATAGTTCTCGATGATTTGCTCACCAATCGAAAACATCTTGGGCGCATCGCGTGCATTGTCAGCAGCGACGAAGGCATTAACCAACGCTGCCCCACCGAGCGCCGTTCCCTTGTATTTGCGCGCGATCGCCTCGAGATCACCGCCACGTCCAGTGCCGGCCTTGATCGTCTCGCTGCTGAGCAGCTGATTCTCTGCGCCCTTGACGATCGCCGCAACTTCGCTGCGAAACGTCGCATCGCCCAGGCCACGTGTCTTGCCGAAGGCCTTGCCTGCCGCGATCAGCCCGCGAAAATCGTCCATCGTCCGGTAGGCATCGAGCACCAAGTGCGCAGCAACCGTGGCGTCGCGTTGCTGAGTGAACTCCTCAACAAATGCCTTGAGCAGCGGGATCGCTTCCTCAAAATCGCCAGCATCGAAAAATGTCCGAGCGATGTTGAATTTGATCTCCTTGCCTTTGGCAGCGCGCGGGAAAAGTCTCAGATACCTGCGACCAGCGCGCCGCAGCCCAGAGCGGGCCAGCACGGTGTCCAACCGACTGAGGTCCTTGGGTGAACGCAACGCTTTGTCGTAGGCGACCACCGCCGTATAGATCGAATCTTCGCGCTCTTTGCCCTTCTGCCGGCGCGAGATCGCCTCGTAGCCTGCAGCCGCGTCGAGGTACTTGCCCGTCGCGTAGTTGACCTCCGCGAGGTTCCCGCGGATCAGGTCAGCCTTCTCGTGGTCGCCGAACGCCCTCAAATAGGCCCGGTAGGCGGCGGCGGCGCGCAACAGCTCGTCGCGTTCGCGCGAGCGATTGGCCTGCTCATGAGCTTGCGTAGCCAGAAAGCGCGTGTACTTTTCGTACGCCGCGCCGATCTTCTTGCGGTCGCTCGACGAGAGCGCGAGGTTCTGTGGCAGCAAGCGAACGACGGTCAGAAGGGCGAGAACGTCGGAATCGGCGTTGGTAAACAGCTTGCCCTTGACCAACGAATCGTAGAGACGCTCACCGTACTCAACAGCATCTTCAGCGGACGGCTCGAGTCGCAAGAGCTCGCGGTGGATCAGCGCCGAGGCCGGCCACTTCTGCTTAATGTAGTAGCGGTTGGCCAACTTGCGCAGCGCTGCCAGGTAGATCGGCTTGGATTGCCCGCGCGCACGAAAATACTGGATCGAGTTCTCCCATTTGCGCTTATCAGTGTAGCAGTAGACCAGATCCACCAAGGCCTCGCGCTGCAAGTTGATCTGCTTGCCCTGGCTGTCGGTGCTGGTACCACCCAGGCGGGTGGCAGCATCAACGGCGGCCTCAAACAGCTTGAGCGCGCCAGCGCAGTCACCGCGATTGAGTTTGCACCAGGCGAGCTTGTAGCGGGCCATCGCGTGGACGTGGCTCTCTTTGCCGGTCAGCACCCGAGCGTAGTATCGTTCAGCAGCGTCGAGATTTGCCTTATCGAAGAAGTGATCGCCCAACACTAGCAGCGCTTCGAGTCGATAGTTGCTCCCAGGATGCTTCTCGATCAGCTCCTCGTAGGTTGAGATCATCTTTTCGTAGTCGCCGAGCTCGCGCAGCTCGTGGCCGATAAAGAAGCGCACCTTCGGCGCATCCTCGTAGTCGGGGAACAGCGCGAGCAACCGCTTAAACGTCGAGATCGCCAGGTTCTTCAGCATCCGCGTCTGGACCGAAACCACTGCACTCGATGCCGGAACACCCTTTTTCTTCGCCGCCAGCTTCTGCCGCTCGAGCGCGATCAGATAGAAGTAACGCGCCTGCTCGATGTACAGCTCAGCCAAGCGGTAATAGAGGCCGGCGAGATACTGCTTCCCGCGCGCCCGGGCCATCAGCCGCTTGGTGCTGCCCACTGCAAACTGCACCTTTTCGATATCCCGCTTAAGCCGCGCGATATTGTCATCGACGAGTATCTTCCGACCACGTGTCGCGCAGCCGGGGGCAACGAGAGCCAACAGCAGCGCCAGCGCGCAGGTTCGTACTATCGGTTGCCTCATTTCACACACCGATCGTCGATATTGAATTTGTAGCTCGGCAGCTCGTCGGTCCAGTACTCGCCGTCGAAGCGGTAATAGGTGCGGCGAGAGCTCACCGGAACCTTCGGCGCCTTGCGTCGACCGCGCCAGCTGCCGCTGTCGTTGAGACGCTGGAAGATCGCCTGTCCCACCTCGTACTCCAAGAGGTTGGCTTGCTCTTCAACGGCGAGCATCTCCTCAGCGACGATCTTGGAGCGCGCATCGACGACGCGTTCCAGTTCTCGCTTTAGCACGCGCAGTTTGCGGCCGTAGATCGAAGAAATATGCTTACGAGCGGACTTCGGCCAGTCTTTGAATTGGGCCTGGTCGATCCGGCTTCGCTCACGCTCGGCGCGCAGCACGAAGCGGTAGAGTTCGGATCCGCGACCGCGTGCGAGCACCGCCCGCCGGACTTGGGCGATCTTTGCCACCGGGCGACCGGCGCGCAGCCTCGCCAAGGCCTTGCCGTAATCGGCAAAGAAGCGCCGCGCGGCCAACCGCGCTGCGCGGTAGTGACAGAACCGACGAAAGATCAGACCGCGCAGCACATAGCGCTCTGGCGCGAAAAGGTCGCGAAAGGCAGGTGCATCAAGTGCGAAGACCAAGCCCATCGCGCGATGAGGATCGCCAGCTTTGAATTTTGACCAGGCGCGTTCGAGCAGAACATCGGCCGGCGGCTCAGTGCCAGAGGGGATTTGGCCAAGCGTGTCGTACGCTGCAGCAAACCGCTTGCGTTCGAACAGCAAGCGACCAAGCGAGTGCAAAGCCATGCCGCGGATGCGCCGGACATCATCCGAATTCTTCGCCACCGCTTTGATCAGTGGCGCGCGATCTTCGAAGCGGGGTGCGCGCGTGTAGATCGGGATGCCGCCGATTTCGACACGATAGGAGAATAGTCGGCCAAGCTCCTCTTCGTCCGTTTCTTTGGAGCGTTGGAGCAGCACGCCCGATTCGGCAGCTACGCGGGCGAATCCCAGCATCGCGAGCTCGATCCGCCAGCCCTTGGGCAGCGCCTCATAGCGCACCTGGACTTTGCCGTCCTCATCGATCAGTGCTTTGAGCGTCAGCAACAATCTGCTGTCGCTCTCACCACGCCGGCGCAGTGACTCCAACGCGCTATGAAGTTCCGTCGGACCAAAGCGTCTCGCGAAACACTCCACGGCGAGGCGATGAGCTTTGTCGTTTCCCGGCGCCAACAGCCGCACAGAGTTCGCGTACAGCGTGGCGAATGCGTAGTAGCCAGCGCGGCTGACGCGAGCAAAGCGCTCGTTAGCCCAGCGGTCGAGGCCTTGACGCAGGTTGAACAGTCCCTGCCAGTAGTAGACAAAGTCCGCTAGCTCGGCGGGCAGAGAGCCAAGCTCGCTACCTCCTAGCAAATCAACCAACAACGCCGGATCCTCTGCCGGAAGTCGACGCACGATGCGCTCGAGGCCGCGGATCGCATGGGGTAGCAACTCGGGCGCCTGCCGGCTGATCGCGACCAGATGGTAGTAGTAGGCAGCAGCGTAGTCGAACCCGCTGTGCTCCAATCCGGCGCCAACGACATAGCGGGCCTGCTCTTCAGCTTCGCCGCCCGGCTTGGCCGTCTTGAGCGACTTCCACGCGCGAGCGACAGCCTTGTGGTACTCGCCATTGGCCAAGGCCTCTTTTGCCGGCGCGATCGAAACCGGCTTAACGGGAGGTTTCTCCGCCTTCACCGGCTCGGCGGCCTCTTTCTTTTTGGCGTCCTTCGCCGCGCTCGCAGCGTCCTTCGCCGCACTCGCAGCGTCCTTCGCCGCATTCGCAACGCCGATCGATGGCGCAAGCGACATCGCCAAAGCGCTCGCCGCCGCGATAGCGAACTTAGTTATCCTTCGCATCGTCATTCTCAAACCCAAAGCTGAGCGATCCGCCCAGGCCGATCAGCAGGTGGTTGCTTACGTCTTCAAAGCCCGGAAACAGCACGTGGTCGCGGACGTCGAATCGCAAGGAGAAATGTTTGGAAACGAAAAAGCGCAGCCCAACGCCCAAGCTGACGCCGAAGGGACGCGAGTCGTTATCGAAAAAGCCAAGAGCAAGTCCACCGGAGAAAAACAGCTCCCATGCCTGGCGGGCTTTGTTGAGGACTGCGAGCTTTCCATAAAGCGGGCGAATGATCACATTCGAGCTAAGCACACCGATCAGCTCGCCCTCTTTTTGCGGGGCGACTTCGAAGCGCTTATCGAGCTCTTCCTTCAGTCCCGTGCCGAGAACAAACGAGTAGCTACCGTTGATGATCTCCCAGCCGATCAGGTGACTGAAGTGGAACGTGTACGCGCCACCGACGACTAGCCCGGTACCAAAGGCGTCCATCGGAAAGGTGCCGAGTGCCGCCGAGAGCTCGTGCCTTCCCAATAGATTGCGCCGCTGAATCGCAAACAGCTCACCGCCCTCGCCTTCGAGTTCTTGTGCCTGCGCTACGCCTGCGCCAAGTACACTCGCCAAGATGAGCGCTACGGCGCAGATCTGCCAAAGGCTGAAGGCACGCTGGTTGAGTTGCCTATTCATGACCCGCCCTCGTTGTCACAGCCAAGCTTAGGGTGATCGACAGAGGCGCGTGCAGTTCGCCAGCCGACGCCAACACCATCCAGTTAAAATCCAGTCGCGCCGAAAAATAGCGGCTCAAGAAGGCGCGCAAACCAAAGCCCGGCGCACCACCAAATGCAAACCGCGGCCCCTTGCCGCGCGGCTCGTCGTCGGTCTCTTCGCCACCTGTCATGTGAGCGACGACCGCGTGCAGCGAAAGGTAGACCTCGCCGTAAACCTGCCGGCGGTTGGCAAACGAGAGCTTGCCATAGATCGGCTTGAACAGGACGCCACCGCGAACGATGTATTCAAAGCGCGCGAACTTGCTCGACGGCTCGCCAAAGTTCTTTTCAAGTTGATCGCGTAGCGAGGTCGTCGCGTTGAACAGAAACGCGCCAGCGCCTTCGACTGCCCAGACATCGCTCAGATGCCAAGCGTATCCGCCGCCCACCGCATAGCCTTTGGTGAACGGGTCGACCGGTAGCACCGCACCGCTGGCAAAGAACTCGTGCTGGAGACGGTATTTGCGATTCTGCACCGCTGGCAACTGATCGAGGCCGGCCCAATCGAACTCACCCTGGCGCTTTTTCGCCTGAGCTCCCCCCGACGGCAACGCAACAGCCGCCAGCGCCCCCGCAACAACGAACACGCGGATCTGCCGGCTGATCGCCCAACGCAACCGTCCAGACAGTTTATCCCTCGCGCTCATGAGCACCTCGCATCCCCGCTAGAATCGTTGAACTCGGAAGACGAATGGATAACGCACGGTGACAGATCCCCCCTGCGGTTTGGGAAACCGCCAGCCTCGCAGCGCGCGCAGAATGCACTGCGCGACCGCCGGACTCCCCAGCGAGGAGGAGACCTGACGCGCACCCAGCACGCCGCCCGAAGGGCTGATCACCCACTGAAACAGAATCTTTCCGCTGATGCGCTGTCCGCCGAGCAGCTGCCGTTCGTAGCACGACTGGACCTCGCTCATGTGGCTTGAGATCACGCCCTGAATCGCGGCCCGCGATAGCACTCCACCTGTGGCCTGAATCGAGCGACTCGGCGCGCGAGCCACCCGCCCACGAGGACCGCGACGACCAGTGTCCGCGCCAGCCTGAAGGCGCCCGACCTGCGAATTGGCCAGCAACTGCGCCCCGGCCTTGGTGTCGGCACCACCCCCGCTTCCAGCGAGTCTGACCGAGGAACCCGGCAGCTTCTGCACCGCACCGGCGATCGAGAACTTTGACGCACGACTCGAACGTACGGCAGCGACGTTTGTTACTGCCTTGAGCAAGTCGGAGCGCTTTGGCCCGCCACCGAAGCGCTGCAGCGCAGCCATCGCTTTGGCAACTTGCGCCTGTTGCTGCTGAGCAACACGCGCCGCAGCGCGCTCAGCGCGCTTTGCTGCTTGCGCCTTGGCGACTGCGCGACGCTGCTGTGGCTTTGGTCGCTGCGGCTTTGGCGGAGCCTTTGTCGGCTTCGGCGGCGTCGGTGGCGGCTCGGGAACCGGCGGCGCCGGTGGTGGTGGCGGAGGCGGCGGTGGCGGCTTGGTTAGCGGCAAGTCTTCGGGCTTGTACTTGGCGTAGCGCTCCTGATCCTCGGTGAGTGTTGGCTTGCCTTTGGGCAATGCCAGCGCCAAGGCAAACAGTGCGACGAGGTGCAACCCCAAACTGACGCTGGTAATCTTGATGCCACGCATCGGGTTCGACATCTGGAGCCTCGCCGGCGGCACCGCTGGCGGCGACACAAAGCGAACCAGATAGCTGTCATCGCCGTACCGCAGCTTAGCGAAAGCGCCATCTCTGATAGAGACCGCGTAGATACCCTTGCGATCAGAGGTGAGGTTCTTGTGGTTGCAGAGCTCAGCGAGTTGTTCCGGATAGTCTCCCCTGAGAATCTCCCCGGTGAAGTCGCGGGTAAAAAACAACCTGGCCTGCGTGCCACTCCGATCGAGCTGAACGAAACGAAACCGCCGTTCACCCACACGTAGCGACTTTCCGGGTTCGACGCGGACAATATCTTGCACTTCACCTTCGCGATAGGAGATCACTTCGATAGCGCGGTAACCACAGACCTCTCCGGGCCGCTCGAAGCGCTCGCGAACAACATTCTCCAGCAAGGAGAAGGGCTCGACGAAATCCTCTTCATCGTCGTCGTCGTCGTCGTCGTAGCTTGGCCCGCTAGATGCTTCCCCATCAACGAGCGGCGTCGACGCGGGATGCGGGTCGGCCGTCGCCTTGCCGTCAAAGCGATGATCGTGTTCGGCGAAAATGTCGTTCGGCGCGGAATCCACCATGTCCTGGTGATAAAGCACCTGCTCGTCGACCACCGGCTGAGTCGGCGGTCGCGTCGACCGCTTCGACCGGGTCACATGCGTCGCTGGCGCATCCTCGAAATGGTCGTCTGCACCGGGATCGCTTTCCAGCAGTGGGTTGGTCTGTACGACGGAAAAGAACTCGGGTTCTTGCGTCCCACCCCTCGAATGGGGAAACGGCGGCGTAACGATGGTGCGCTCGGTATCGCCGTCTTCATCGCCAGACACCATACCGAAGGGACCACCGTCGGCAAGCGTTCCGCTGGGCGCGCCACGGGAATCGGTGACATCCTCGGTTTGCCCGCCGCTGGTCTCGATCGAAAACGCCGTAGAATCCTCGCTGCCGCCGATCACCGATATCTTCAGGCGGAACGGCCCGACGGTGATGTTATCCACCGAGCGCACTTGGCAGCTCTCGACCGAGCGCCCGTTGACCAACACATCGCTATCAGCACGATTGCGCTTGAGGACAACAGTACGACTACCCTCGAGCATCACCACCGCGTGCTCCGAGGCAACCGCAGGGTCCTTCAGGCGGAGCTGAGCCCTCGACGAGGATCCGATAACGATTCGCTCGCCGCTAAAGCAGCGCGAGCCGAGAAATCGCTCGGCATGGAAGACGAAAACCTCGAGACCCTTTTGTTCGGCAGGAAGCATTCCGATGCTATTTCCAGCGCGGGTAAACGGTCCGCAGAATTTCTCGGCGGTAGCTCTTGCGCTCGCCGATCATACTCTTGAGCGGCGTGCGGCTACGACTGAACAGGTAGATCGCACCAGCCGCTGCGGCTTGGCCCGCCACTAGGCGCGCATCGAACTCGACACGCGAACCGCGGCGAATCGCCGTCGCCTCAGGGGCGGCGGCCTGCGGCTCAGCCACCTCTGGCTTTTTCGCTGGCGGCGCGGGTGGGGGTGGAGGTCGCCGCTGCACCCGCCGGCGCGGCCGACGTCGTCGCCGTCGCTGGGCCACACGAAGCTCACCGCTCCCCGCGTAGAACGACGTTCCCGATGACGGTCGCGGAACATTCGCGCTAGCTGACCAGCCTTCCAGGCAAACCACCGCGGCGATGGCTGCAGCCAGATACAATCTGTAGCGTCTCAGCGAAAACACGCGATCTATTCTTTCTGCACCGCAAAACGATAGTTGGGGTAACCAGCCATCGCCGCCGTGCGCATTACCTTCTCCAGCACCTCGTACGGCAAACCCTTGTCGGCCTGGACGACGATCACCGACTTGTCTGCATCCACTGTGCGAGATTTGAAGCGCTGAAGAATGTTGTAGAGTTGTGATATCTTACCGTCTTTCGTCGCCTCTGCCATCAATTTGTTGCCCCGCATCCGCGCGACAAACGTGTCATCCACGAGCAGCTCGTTGTGCGTAATCTTGATCTGCACGGCGGGCTTGATCGAGCGCTCGGTGTTCGACTTCGGCAGCTTGAGGTTCTTGGCGAGGATGAAGTCCTGCTCCTCAGCGGAAATGTTGCAGAGCAAGAACACCAAGATGATGGTCAGCATGTCCATCATCGAGTTGAGGTTGAGCTGAGCCGCCTTTTTCTTTCGGCTTCGCTTGCGACGCTGCACACTCAGTCCGTACATCGCCTACTCCACCATGCTCGCCACGACGACGACGGGGAACAGCGTCAACTTGGCCTCAGATTCCTTGACGCGCTTGAAATAGCGCGCAGCGTCCATCGCCTCGATAAGCTGACCGTAGTCGGCCTTCTTGTTGGGAAAGAGGATCATCGTGTCGCTCTTTTCAAACTTGCGCTTGATGCCACCAAGCACCTCTGTGAGCCGTGCGTAGTCGTAGCTTCCGCCCTTTTTCGGAATCAGCGCCGATAATGGCGCGAGCTCCTCTTCGGTCATCGCCGCGTTGGATGCGGTCAGCTCAAACCCCTTATCGGTCATGCGCACGTTGACGGCTACCGAGAGGCGGCTCGTCGGCACATCGCTCTGCTCGTCGCTCTGCGTCGGGATCGAAGCGTTGACCATGCCGATGTGATAGAACGCCGCCGTCAGCAACAGCAGCGGGATCATCGTCACGAACAGGTTCATGATCGGGATCAGATCAAGATCCTCGACATCGCCTCGGCGCTTGAGCCCCATCAGTCTCGCCTCCCTGCCCTACGCCGCGCGATCTCGCCGATAGGACGAGCGCTGTGCCGCAATGTGATTGAGCAGTTCGATCGAAGCCTCCTCGATGCGTTCCACCACGCGTGTCCCCTTGCGGTTGAGCCAGTAGTGACTGACCAAGAAGGGGATCGCGATCATCAGACCGAAGGCCGTCGTATACATCGCCACAGAAATACCCGTCGCGAGGTGCTCTTGCCGCGCCTGGGCTGAGGCCCCGCTGACGCCCTTGAACGCCATGATCAGACCGATGATCGTTCCAAGCAGCCCGAGCAGCGTGGCGACGTTAGCCGCCATCGCCACGTAGTCGATGTTCCTCTCAACGCTGGGCGTCGTGCGGATCATCTCCTCCTCCATCGCGCGCTGGATCTCCTTGTCGCTCTTGTTCGCCCGCAGCAGGCCCGCCTTGAGCACGCGGCTGAGCGGATGGTCTGGGCGCGAGTTGCAGAGCTCGATCGCACTAGTGTAATTGTGCTCGGCAACGTAGCCGCGGATGCGCTGCTTAAACCCGACCCAATCGATCCGGAAACGCAGCCAGAGCGAAAACAGCCGCTCGATGATAAACGCGAGTCCGATCACCGACCAAGCGAGCAGGATCCACATCATGAATCCGCCCTGGTTAAAGAAATCAAGCATCGCTCTCTCCCACCTGTATGGTTTCTAGTGTCTCAAACCGTACCGCTACTCGCGGATTACAAAATCTTCATCGCGCAAGTCGAGCTGCACGATACGCGGCGTGCGCGTCTCGGGCGGCCCGACTCGGTAATTGAACAGTGCACTGGCAACTCGGTAGATGCCGGGGCTCGTCTCCGAGCCGACGGGGACCTGAGAGAAATACACGACGATCTGGTTGTTACCGACGGTACCGAGTGTCGGATTGCGCCCGGTTTCCATCAAGGTCACGTTCCGCACGCGAAATGCGAGACAGTTGCGGACCGCTCCCGAGATCACGATGTTTTCGAGGACGTCCTCCGGGCCACAGCAAACATTGGAATCGATCGTGACGGTAATCGACTGGGCACTATCAGCACCGCTCAACGTAACGTCATCGCGACTCTGCAAGTCGATCGGCACCGGCGGACCGAAATCGTCGAGGCTCTGACAGGCGCGGCTGGCATCACACCAAGCGAGCGTCGGCGGGCTGCCGTTCTTGCCGGCTTTGTACTCGAGGGATGCCACGCCGAACGAAGAAGTCGGCGACACGCTCTTGATGCGAACGCCTACGATTCGCTGGGGCTGACTAAAACTGAAGATCGTCTGGGCGTTCTCGCGGGTCTCTTCGTAGCGGTAGGCCAGATCGAGCTGGTCTTGGCTGTCATTGCCACGCGGATCGGTGTGACCGCGTAGCTCCTCGCGATTGACCACACCGTCGAGGTCGGCGTCGCCAAGGCGGTCATCTTCGAGGTAGTTGATACCCGCGACAAACTCCAGCTTGTCGGGGAGACCATCGGCGTCGGTGTCAAACAGCGCATCATCGGTGCCCAGCCGCCGCTCCTCGCATGCGTTAAGCCCGTCGCCATCCTTGTCCTCAAAGACCAGCCATTTCTTCGTTGCGCCGTCGGTCGCGCACGGGTCGACGTCTTCGCGTTCGGTGGACACCAGATCGGTGCATTCGATCGGTGTGTCGGCGACCAGCGGCTGGCTCGCCAGGCGGACCTCGATCGCATCACCGACGCCGTCGCCGTCGGTATCGGCATCGCTAACGCACGATCCAAGCGTCAGCTCGGTCAGATCATCGAGTCCATCGGCGTCGGTGTCGGCAACGATTCCCCGGGGCGTCGGCAAGACATTGACGTTGCTGACCACCAGGTCCTTCATCACCAGCGGATCTTCGCTATCAAAAATCGTCACGTGTCGGTAAGAGATCGCGTCGGCACTGACGAAATTCAGATGGGACCCGCCACCCGCATTAGCCATTTCGCTGAGCACGCGAACGGTGCGGTGACGATCAGCGTCGCTACCGCAGGGTGGCGCGAAGGGATCCGCAGCGTCTCGCGTCGCGGCATCGGGAAGGTAGGTGGTGTGGAACTGAAAACCTGCGGCCCCGGCCTCGGAAAGAAAGCTGCGTAGCTCGCGGACAGCGCCGGTCAACTGACGCTCCTCGCAGGAGTCGGCGTGTCCGCCGCCATTGCCGGTCGACACACAACACAGCTGGCACGGCTGGCAACCGCTCGGCAGTTGGGGCAATCCATGTTTGGTCGGCAAAACCCACTGAGAAAACGTATCCGGCTGCGGCGCGGCGAGAGGATCATCGCATTCGTCCCAGGGGCAGTTCTGCCAGTTGTCGGGATCGGTTTCGCTGCGCGCGTCGCGACAGGCGCAGCGACCGATCGCCGGTACGGGCGGACCCCCGGCAAACATCACGACAACATAGGTCGTGCGCGCCAGGCGGCCACGGTCACTGGCCAGCGCGTCGCCGGTGATGATGCTCGACGCCAGGCTGACAGCCGCGCGCATGTCGCGACAGCGCCCGGCTTTGCAGCCCCCAGAACTTACCTGCGCCAACTCGGCCGCACCGAGCAACTTGGCGTTGTCGCGCGTAAAACCACCTTCGACCAAGCTACGCGGGGCCGCACCATAGGTAATGACGCCGAAAGAAAAGTTCGGGTTCGATTTTTGCCAAAAGGAGATCGCGTCGCTGACCGCCTTGCCGCGAGCGCCGGCGTTGTCGTTGGCCGGATCGAGCAGCGATTGGCTGCTATCGATGACAAACAGCACCTTGACCGGGAAGTCGCGCTGGCGTGGATCATCGGTGCAGACGCGCCCTTCGATGGTTAACTTGTTGGCGATAAAAGGATCGCTCAGCGGTCGATACAAACTCACGTCGCTGCAGCCGCCGAGCACGGCCACAACAGAGATCAGCGCCCACATCGCACATCGCGGCGCGTCGACTGCAACCGCTCTTCGCAGTGTATCTTGCGGCGATATTTTCGATCGCTGCTCTCGCCAACGCATCGTCGTCGTCCACCCGACCGGAAGTCATGTCCGACCACGACGGAAGGCGGTACAGATCACGCAGCCCCACCGATCGTTGCCGGCTCACAACGCGGCCAACTATGGTATAGTGCTTAGAGATTTAGACGATATCACGTCCGCTAAAAATTGGCTGCCCTTTCGTCGCTTTGGCACTGATCGCCGATCGCACTGAAGGGGGGGTGTCTAGAGCGTAGATGAACTACCCCGTCGCGATGGGCCGCTATCAACTGCTAGAGCCCCTGGCAAAAGGGGGGATGGCGGAGCTGTTCAAGGCCCGTCTTGACGGAGCCCGCGGCACCGAAAAGCTGATCTGCATCAAGCGGATCCTGCCCGAGCTGTCAGCCAGCGCACAGTTTGTCGAGCTATTCGTTCGCGAGGCCCAAATCGCGCTCTCCCTCGCCCACGGCAACATCGTGCAGGTCTTCGATTTTGGCGAGGTGGACGCCCGTTACTTTCTGGCGATGGAGTACGTCCACGGCCCCAACCTCGACCAACTGCTCGATCGTCTGCGCGAAGGCGGACGGCTGCTACCACTTGCCGCGGCGCTCTATATCACCACTGAGATTTGCCGCGGCTTGGACTACGCCCATGGCTTTACGACGCCCCAAGGCGAGCAGCACATCGTCGTACATCGT
The DNA here is from genome assembly GCA_020633415.1 of Deltaproteobacteria bacterium. Lineage (GTDB taxonomy): Bacteria > Myxococcota_A > Polyangia > JACKDQ01. The sequence continues at coordinate 1,233 of JACKDQ010000007.1, read as the reverse complement.
GACATATCGCCTCACAATATCCTCCTGTCCTACAACGGTCAGGTGAAACTCGCGGACTTTGGGATCGCGGCGACAAAGCGCGGACTTCCCGACCTCGATGCTGCCGTCCGTGGAAAACCGAGCTATTTGGCGCCGGAGATGATTCGCGGTCAGCTCGCTGATCCACGCTCGGACCTGTTCTCGCTGGGCGCTGTGCTTTATGAGCTGCTCACCGGCGTGCGTGCCTTTTCGGGCGCGACCACGGCTGAGATCCTCGATCGACTCCAGCATCACTCGCCAGCAGCAGCCAGCTCGATCACCGATCGTGTTACCCCGGAGATCGACGGCATCGTCGCCAAAGCGCTCGCCAAGGATCCTGACGAACGCTATCAAACCGCCGCCGATCTACTGGTCGATTTGTCGCGCGCGATCCACCACACCGATGCCAACTTCACAGCCAAAAATCTGGCGACACTGACATCGGAGCTGTTCGCCTGGGAAGCCGGTGAAGGCGATGGACGCGCGGTACGTGACCGCTTGTTATTCCAGCTGGCGCGTGCGGGCGTCAGCGACGCATCGAAACAATCGACGAGTGCGCTGCTCAACTTGGCAACCGTCGACATCTCAAATCCAGCGGCTGCCGCCTCGCCGTCGCCGATCGAGCGAGCAACCCCGCCGAAGAAACGGCCAGCGGCGCGATCGTCTTGGTACCTTGCCGTGCCGCTGATCGTTGTAGTCAGCGTCGGGCTACTGCTGTTCTACCTGCTGGGTCGACCAAAAGAGAAGCGGCCGTCGACGACGATCGAAACACCAACGACGCTGAGCTGGAACCCGACAGACCACTTGACGCCACCCTCGCTGCGCGGGCTGACGACTGAAGCAAAGACCGATGCTCCGCCCAAGCAGAGCAAACATCGACCGATCCAGACGGTGGAACGCCGAGGTAAGCGACGACGCCCGCGTGAACGCCCTGCCTTGCAGGCTGCGGTCGAGCAAAAGGCCAAGAAGGCCTTTTTGAACTGCAACAGCTGGCCCTGGTCGGTGGTCTATCTCGATGGAAAACGTCTACCTGGCAATACGCCACTGTTTCGTATTCCGGTTGAGGCGGGCCAACACACGCTGCGCTTCGTTCACCCGGAACTAGGCATGCTAAAAGAAAGTGTTGTGGAGATCGCTGCCGGAGAAACCAAAACGGTGGCGGTTACTCTGCGAGAGTGAAAACGATGCCCAAGACAAACTATCGCTGTAACCGAC
>JACKDQ010000006.1 GCA_020633415.1 Deltaproteobacteria bacterium | reverse complement strand
AAAAGACCCTTTGGCCCCCACAAAAAGACCCAGCTTACGTTCGAGCCCAAGGCTTTTTTGCACCGCCTCGCCGCTCTAATACCTGCTCCCTATCTACACGTAACACGCTACAGCGGCATCTTTGCGCCAAACGCCCATCGCCGCTGGGAGCTCTCGGCTGCCGGCATCCGTGTGCAAAAGCGCGCCATCGCACAGGGCGTCGACGGCGACGCGAAGGACGCGGCGCTTCGCTGGGCCGATGCCCCGCTCGTTGCCCTGGGCCGAACTTCTCGCCAGAACGTTCAATACCGACGTGCTCAAATGCCCACACTGGTTCTCGGTGGCAGCGCGTCGGCGCGTTCCCAAGCGCGCGGTTCGAAGGCCTGTAGCGACACGAATCCCGTCGGCGCTCGCCGCGGCGCTAAGCTCAACGCGAATGCGCGCAACCACGGCTACGCCAAGGCGCAGCCAACTGCCGTGAAGCGGCACACGAACCCCGTGGTCACGAACCGGCGAGCCGTCAACCGCCCCGCTGTTCAGCGGCCGGTGGTCCGTCGCCCGGTGGTTCAGCGCCCCGTGTTTCGTCGCCCGGTGGTGACCGCGCGCCGTCCGTTGCGCCCGGCCCACGGCCTGTTCTAGTGCTCGGCGCTAGCTTCTAAACGACGGACGTCGCCTCGCCGAGACGCGGGGCGGCGTCGTCGTCTTTCGCGCGGTCGCCTACCGGTTCTACAAGAAGGGCAAGATGCAGCTGCTCATTTGCGCGCAAGCGTTGTTCATGATGCAGACGACCTGCAGTTCGGTCAGAACCCGTTTAGCGCAGCCGACCTCGATCAGTCCGGAGAAATCGGTCTCCTCGATGCAGGCGTCGAACCGCTTGAAAGCCTGCCGGCAGGCCTCCACGGTCGCGGGATTGCTGGTGTCCTGCCCTCGGTCCGGTTGCCGCGTTCGCGTGGGAAAGCCGCAGGTCAATTCGAGCAACGTGTACTGCAGGTCGCACTTCCTGTCGTCGCCCTCGAGAACCGTGGTAGAGCAACTTTGGCGGTCGGTGTCTTGCGCACACTTACCGCAGTGTGGAGCGAGCGATTCGCACGTCGCCTTGGTCGCCCCTCCCGAGCCGCACGCGCCGAGAGCGAAAAATAAATGCAACAACTCTCACTTCGGACCTCCAGCCAGGGTTTCTAGCGCGCGCACTCCTATGGCAATGGCGCTCACCTCAGCCCCTCGATCGCTGACGCCTTTGTCATCGCGCCTGAGCACGCGCTCGGTCAAAGGGGCGCCGTTGGGCCCGTTGGGTCGCACAAATCGTCGGCGCGATTTCTGTAGCGTGACTGAGCGATAATTTCTTGGGTAATTCAAAACGTTTGCTCGCCGTGCTCGCGATCTCTAGACGATGGCGTGATTGACGGCGACTTCTCGGTGGCCTAAGTCCCTTGTCTTCGGAGGTGTGCCGTGAGCCGTCGATTATCCGTCTGTCTTTCTTTGGTGTGCGTCACTGCCTGAACGACGTCCGCGTCAGCGCCCGCCGACAGCGGTGCCGACGCGACGTCGTTCGCCGACGCGCGGGCCTATCGCGACATCACTTTCGCTGATGCACCAACTCAAGGTGACGGCGGCGCGCCGACAGATGCGCTGGCGGACAGTGTTTTGGATGGCGTGCCAGCCAGAGACGTCGGCAATGTCGACAGCCAGCCCGCGCACGATTCTGGTCCGTCAACTTCGGGCGCGCTGCTGTTCGCCCACGGTAGTGATCGGCAACAGATGACGTTGGCAACCATCGCGGCCGATGGCACCGGCTACCGCGCGATCAGCGGCTTCAACGAGGTCGATCTCGAGCAGGAATTGCGTTTGGTCGGCCGCGCGGTCCACTATCTGCCCGTCCAAACCGATCGTCCCTTCGTCAAAACGGGATCCCTCGCCTATGGAAAGCCGATCGTCTTACCCGAGGGGCGTGGCGCCTTGCAGTACTTCGCCGATCGCGCGAAAAATGGCGACAGGACCGCTGGCCTGCTTCAGGTTTACGCCGATGGCCGACACACGGTGCTCTACCGTCAGTCCTATTCGGGAGCGCTGCGCGCGATCATCTCGCAGCCGACGTCGCCATCGACCCGACGAGCACCTTTGCCGCCGCGGCCCGCGATGATTTCGATTTGAAGTAATTCTGCTTCGCTTCGAGCAGACGTGCGAGCTTCTCAATTTCGGTTTTGGCGGCAGCGGAGGTTCTCTTCCCCTCGATGACATCCATCACCGAGTGCCCGAATCTTTCGCCTTCGGATGTGAGCTGCTGGCTCCACGCATGAGCCTCCTTTACGTAGTGATCGGCAGCGTCCTTGTCCTTCTTGGCTATCGAACGTTGAGCATCGAACTCGGAATACCTGCAATCAAAGACGAAGAGAACGAGGAAAAGACCAAGCAACTGTGCCCGTGGGCCCTCATTCTTTGTCCTCGTGAATATCCTCCGCGGGGGGCTATGGCTCGAAAACGAAAAGAGCGGCTGCTCAGGGATGACCCAAGCAGCCGCTTTTATTGTGGGCGCAGCAGGATTTGAACCTTCTCCGCGCCGGCTTCTTAACTAGCGATCTCAGCCGGTTGCTGTTCCTCAACCTTGGTGATGGGCAGTTGGTGGGCAGCGCACCAGCATTTGTGTGTGCGCTTCGTTCAAGCCCCGGCCGCCCTGCTGGAGGTCGGCATGGGAACACCTCGCCACGGGTGCTGCGACAATTCCCGCCAAGCAGCATCCAACATCTGCGGTCTAATCAAACTGGTGAGTGCAGAACACCTTCGCGTGATAGGTATGAAGCTAGTGCGCGTCGTCGTCCCACTTCACGTTCTTCTGCTCGCTGGGTTCGGCCTGAGCAACTGCCGATCGGAAGCGCCCCAGGCCACAGCCAACCACGACAGGCCGATCCCGCGCTCTTCTGTCACGGTAGATTCCGCGCCGCAGGCGACCGCCTCCCAGAAGCACTCCGGACAGACCAAGGCAGACAGGCTGGCGCCCGCACGGGCACGTCTGACGCAATCCGCCACTCGGAAACTATCGGGGGAGGACGATCTGGACGGCGACGGGCAGCCAGAACATTGGACCGCCCGCCCTTGGTACGCGGCCTTGCTCCTCACGGTCGAACTGCCAAACGGAAGAAAGGTAACGATCAGCAACAGCAAGTCCCCGGTGGTAGCTCTCCACGAGCAAGACCTCGCGCCTGCCCTCCGCGCACGGCCACGGCTTCTCGATGGAATGCTCAGGTTGCTGCACGGTCCTCTCGCCCGTCGTCGTATCGAGCCAACCGATGACGCCCATCTTCCCTCTGTTGACGGCTCTTTTTCTTGGCTTATCGATTACTACAATTATCCGTGGCGCCATGCCCGGCGCGCGGTTCCGCCCTTTGCGGACGTGAGGGGCTTTCGACTGCAGTGGTCAGCGGGCCGGCCAACCGTCCCTCCCCTCCAGGTAGTCGTTCTCCGAGAGCCAGGCTCACGGGGGCTGCAGCGAGCGATCTTCGGGCTGAACACGGGCATCGCTTCCGAGCGCTGGATGAACCCTGAGTGCTTCGCGCTCCTCACCTATCACCCACCCCAGGCCCCGCTTCGGCAGCCCATCGCCTGCGGCGACTATCAGCTCCATCTTGGAGTGCAAGGCGCCGTCTTATACGACCCGAAGCGCAACGCCTCAGCCTGGATCTATGTGACAAGGGGGGTACACATGCCATGGGTCCACCCCTTCCGGGAGTGGAAAACCCTAAAGTGGACCGATGCGAAACAGGCGCGCTGCTCGGGCCGCCTGGTGCTCGTCGAACTCGATGGCCAATCCCGGCGCACGCTGATGGTATCGGATCCTGGAGCGGGACGTTACGGGGAGCTGAAGCTGCCCACGGGTGGCAGATGGTCGCTCGACGAGCCGAGTGAGACGCTCGTCGCGGCTGGCGAACGCTATCGGTTATCGGTATTACGTGAGCGACTGACCGCGCCGAGCACTCGCCAGCTCCGTTAGGTGAGGCTGGCGCCCTTCCTTGCCTTGAGGATAAGACAAATCAACCCAGCTTTGGGTGTAAGCGTCGAGTATCGCTGGCGAGCGGAAGCAGCTCAAGAGCCCCAGCGGTAGTGCAAGAGCAGTCGGTGGCGACGATCGCGTGGCGAAAGACAGAGAAGCGGACGCAGCGGTGGCGTGCGGCGGCGTGCCTGCGAGGTCTAATTGAAAAGAGAGGCGTCGTCGAAGTCGAGCTGGGGGGGAGCGCGCGGAGGGGCGGCGTCGACAACGTCAGTGGGCAGACCTAGGTGACGCAGGATTTTTGCGGCGACACCGTGGTCCTTGATCACGGCGACGAGGCGCATGCGGCCTTGGCAGCGGGGGCATAAGAGAGCATCGAAACCGAAGCTTTTGCGCAAGAGCTCGGACCAAGTGATGCGGCGATGCAAAGGAACGGGAGCGTTGTCATCGGCATCGTCGGTAAGCACGTCAGCTCTTGCCTCGGTCAGCAGCAACCGGGCAACACCTCAACTTTGGGGACCAAGGCGGCAATGCGCTGGCGATGTTTGCTGTGGCCGGCGAAGACGCCGTGAAATCTCGTCAAATTGAACCAGGGTGGCGGAATCAGCGCGGCGAGACGGCGGACGAAGACTTCAGGAGCCATGGTGATCTGTCTCTTGCCATCGAAGGTGGACCGTTTGAGCTTGTATGCGACCTGGCCCGACGGTGTGACGGATAACCGACGCTGGCTGAGCACGGGGCGGGCGCCATAGCGCAAGAGCCGCTCAAGGCCGCGGCGATCATCGGCGGTCACGGCAACGTCGGCGTGCAGCGAGAAGCCATCGATGTGGGCGCAGCGGGGCTTATCGGCCGGTGGCAGATAGTGTCCGCCCGGTAATCGCGTCTGCTGCGCTGATTGGGCGGCCTCGACGAGCGTCTGACCGATGGCCTCGTCTTCGTCGCTCGGTGCGCAGGCGTCCTGGTAGAGCTCGACGATGGTTTCGATGCGTCTGCCGATGCGGCAAAGCAGGGTCTGCACCTCTTCGTCGGTGGGCGGGTCGAGCTTGGCAAAGGCGAGCTTGCCGTCGTCGGTCTCGTAGAAGACCCCATCGGGCAAAAAGCTGTGAACGCGAAGCAGGAGCGCAGCGTCGCGTGTCCCCGAAGGGGCACGCCCGAAGGGCGGCGGACAGGAGTCCGCCGCAAAGTGGGGCGAGAGCCGAAGCAGTGAATTGAAGCGGTGGACAAAGGTCACGGCCCCGCACAGCGGCTTCGCGATACCCAAAGCGCGCGCCCGACGGCGCTGGTAAGCGAAGAGCATCCGCACAAAGGCCGACAGCGTAAAGGCGAGTAGGCGCTTGTCGGTGGCGGCGCAGCCGAAGGGCCCAGGGCACCGTCAAGACGTATTGTCGATAGGGACTCTTGGGCAAAACGCGGTCCACAAGCGTCGCCGCCGTCTCGGTCATGCGTCTTTGCGAGCAGGACGGACACAGCCGGCCTTTAGAAACGATGCTACAGCCACACCGCATGACTGATGATTTCCGCGGGGAATCGGTGCCTCGCATAGCTCAGGTTCATCCGCGGATTCTAGAGCGGCGAGCTTGCGGGACCAAGTTAACCTGACAATACCATCCGGTCCTTTGCACCGCCGTATCACCCGAGATCCTTACCATAGAGCTCGGAGAGTATTCGAGCCTCGAGCTATGCAGGTGCCTCGGCGGCGGGCGGCCCCGTGCCTGACTTCCTCACACCCTGAACCATCAACACGAGCGCCACGCCGAACAGCAGAGCGGCAAAGTACTGGCCGGGGGTCAGACCAAGGTAGTGCCTGTCCGCCGTGCGAAGGAAGTCCAAAAAGAACCGCACCGGGGTGTAGAGCAGCAGGGCCAGCACGATGTGAAAGCCCTCGAAGGGCCGCACGCACTTGAGCGCGTACATCAGCACGGTTATCGGAATCAGGAGCAGCAGCTCGTAGAAACCCAAGTCGTGGCGACGAGGGCCTTCGGTGTAGAAGCCGAGGCCGCGCTTTGGCGTTTCTGCCGTGGGCCAACCCTTGACGGCCAACGGCGAGTCGGTGACCTTGCCCGGATGGTCGTGGGCGACCGAGCAGCCAACGCGACCGACCGCCAGCGCTACGACAGCGCCGAAAATCATCGCCTCGGAGTATTTCTTCACCTTCACCTTGCGAAGCCGGAAGAACAGCACGGCGGCAAACAGCCCGCCGAAGAATCCCCCGAACGACGAGATACCGTCCCAGAACCGCAGGAGCACGAGCGGGTCCCTTGCGACTCGCTCCGGGTGGTACAGCAGCACGGCCACCAGATGGGCGACGACGAACACGCCGACGACAATCCACGGAATCGCCTGGTCGATGACGCCGGGCTCGAGTCCCAGCTCGACCGCGCGCCGCCGGGAAGCCTTCGCTCCCAGCACTATCGCGAGCATCGCGAGCACGCCGAAAGCGTGGATGGTGATTGGGCCGAGCTGAAGTGGCGGAACGTGTAGATAGGGCATTCGAATCCTCTGCGACGCACGACAGTCTGTCGGCTCCCACAACCCTTGCCACAGCCCGGACATTCCCGTTGGTTGCGAGATTCTCGAGCGCGCGCTGCCACCGAGCGCACGAGACCCTCATGGTACGCTTTCACGGCGTCTTCGTCGGGCACAGCAAACATCGCCAGCGCATCGCCGCCTTGGTTCCAACCGTCGACGTACTGCCACCTTGTTCACCAACAGAGGTCGCGGCTGACAGGGTCACCGACGATGCCGACAACAAAGTACCTGTTCCTTTGCATCACCGCACTACCTGGTCTGAGCTTTTGCGCCGAAGCTTCGGCTTCGACGCCCTCGCATGCCCCCGCTGCCAAGGCCGCATGCGCCTCGTCGCCGTGATCAAGGACCACGGCGTTGCCGCCAAAATCCTGCGCCACCTCGGCCTGCCCACCGAGGTCGTCGACGCTGCACCCCTCGCGCTCCCCCGCAGCTCGACTTCGACGAACCATCTCTCTGCAATTAGACGATTGCTCCTCGCCGGCACGCCCGCGCGCACGCCACCGCTGCGTCTGCTCCTCTGTGCTTGGCCTCGCCACCCTCGCCAGCCACTGCTTTTGCTCTACAGCTGCAGCTGCCTTTCTCGGATTAACCCGCCATCGCTACTCGCCGCCTGCCTGCAAACCTGGTTTGATTCGTCTTACCCGCTTGAGCTCGAGAACGCGGCGATAGGGTTTGCGATGTCGCGGGCGCGACCTTCGACGAAGGTGCTGATCGGCGCACCGGTCGCCGGCACGAGATCACCGTTGCAGGCGGCGCAGCAGGCGATCGTGAGCGCGACGAATACACGCGGCAGAACGCGGCTGACGGGCTTGTTCATATCTCCACCACGCGGAGGCGCGACGGATCTCTTCTCGATCAGGCGTGGTCAGATTTTTTTCTGGGCGCAGGTTACGAGTCGCAGCGTGCGGCGTCAGCGGGTGGCAGGACGCGGCGGCAGCGATCGGTGGGCAAGAGGCCGTATTGTGAGAGCAGCTGGAGCTTGTCGATATAGACCCTGACATACGGGCGCTCGTGCTCGGCGAGTTGGGCCCAAGCATCGATCGCCTCGGTGTGCCGCCGCAGCCAAGCGGGATAGGCCCAGCTGCTCTCCACAAACGTCGCGACATCCTCGAGCGCGCTGGTATTGCCGTAAGCGTAGGCGAAACCATAACGCGGGGCGTAAGACGGACTTCCGTCGAGCCACCGCACATCGCCGCGGTTCTGTGGATTCACCTGTACCCGGTCGCCGTAGCGCTCGGGTGTCGTCAGCGCCAACCAACGGTCTTCAAAATCGCTCGCGGCCAGGTTCAGAGCACGGTGCATCACGTGCGTCGCTTCGTGCATGAAAGGGCCGGTCTCCACGCTGCGCGGCACAGTCAGCGTGGCACCCACCGCGTAGGCGTAACGCCAACCGAGGCGCTCGTAGGGCAGGCAGGTGAACCTCTCGATCGCATTAGCGGTGCCCACGGGCAGACGCCCGACGTGGGCGGCGATCGCCCGCAGACAGGCCTGGGTCAGGACCGGGGAAGTGGTTGCGTCCAGCGCGACGCGGGGTGCCATGGCGGCATAGCGGCTCTCATCGGCAACGGTCGCGGGGCTCAGCCCCAGGGGCGGCGCATCGGACAGCTCTACCACGCGCGCGATCTGCGTTGCGGAGGACGCCCAGACGGTCGGGTGGCCGTAGGCGTCGATGATCAACGACGACGCTTGCTGCGGATCAAAGGCATCGTCGCTCGGCGCGAGCCAGCCGCCGAGGCGGTGCGGCCGCGCTGCAGCGGAAAACGCGAACTCAAAGGGCGCCCCGGCGAGGTGCTGGCGGGCGTTGCGGGTCGCAGCGTCGATTTCGCGCGGCGTCGGCGCGCTGGCCTGGATGCCCAAACGCGTATTGTCTCCGTCGACCAACACGAATTGTCTGAAAGTGTAGCGCAGCATGCCGCTCTCAATGACCAAGGTCTCGGTCGCGTTGCTCGCGCGCGGCACCAGGCTGACGATCGGCACGGCGAAGCTCGAGGCGCGTGCGGCCACGACGAGCTGCGAGTCGCTGAGCGTGAAGACAAAGTGACTGCTCGCTGGGTGCGGGAAGTTAAGAAACGGCGTGCAGGAGGAGAAGCGCGCGGTCAGCGTAGTTCCGCGCGGTGCCGCGAGCAGCAGCGCGCGTGGCCGACCGCTCGCGTCGACGGTGACCGCGGCGCCTCCGGCAGCGAGTTGCCGAAAGGCCGCCGCTTGGGTCCAAGCGGCGCTGAGCTGGCGCAGCTGGGGGCTCGCGCCGGTGATCGACAGTCCATAGTTTTCACAAGGTTTGATCGCTTCGCACTTGGCGCCGCCGCAGGTACCGTTCGGGGCGTCGGCAGACGGTGCGCCGCAGCACAGCAATGCCCCGCTCAGCGCGAGCGCAAACAGCAGCGCGCAACCCCTGCCGGGGGTCGCACCAAGGGCGCGGCGGTGCATGAGAGCCCTCCTCCGCATCAAGCACAAGCAACACGGGTGCCAACGCTGGGGTCGGCGACCGACGCCCAACCCACGGTATTTGCGCGCGCAGCGCGTGTGCGCTGCCCGCGATGTCGTCTCGGCCGGCGCGCGCAGCAGCCACCCGGTCGCACCCACAGCGGACCACATGCCCCAGGGGCGGAAACTGTTGCGCACCTCACGCTGATCTTTTTTCGACCCTTTCTACAACGATTCCATCCTTTTTGCCGGGTGCGCAGGCCGTTAACAAGGGCCAGCGCGCGGGCCAACGACCAGCTGTACTTGGACAAAGAAAGCGAGTATAGGAATCGACGATCGGTTGCCAGGAGAGAGCGACGCAAAAGGTCAGTGGGAATACCGTCGGCCTCAAGGCCAGCACGTTGCGCAGCGCCGAGCGGCTGTTTCGTCGCCGCGTTCGGCCCGCCGAGGTTATCTCCAACGACTTTGCCACGGCTCTTTGCATGCTCTCTGGCGAGTGTGGGCGGCAGGTCGGCGTGATGCTCGACCGACGCGGCCAGCCGGCTCACGTTATCTTTGGTGACGCGAACAAGCTCTGGTTGCCCGATATCGGCCGTATCCGTGGTGGCCGTGGCCGTCTGCGTGGCCTGCGACTGGTGCACACCCATCTTCGCGGCGAAGCGCTGACCAATGACGACCTGACCGACTTAGCATTGTTGCGTCTCGATCTGGTTGCCGCGCTGACGATCACCGCCGATGGGCGACCGCAGACGATCCATCTGGCGCACCTTTTGCCCGAGCCGGTGGGCGACCCATGGCGAATTCTGCCGAGCGAGCCGTTTGTCCGTTGCAGCGTCGACCCACAGGCGTTGGTGCGCTCGTTGGAGCAAGAGTTCGCTCGCGCTTCGACCGCTCAGCTGGCTGAGGATGGTGCCGATCGCGCCGTGATCGTCCACGTCGCCTTGAGTCGCGCGGTGCGCGACGTCGATGCGTCACTATCCGAGATGCGCGAACTTTGCCGCACGGCCGGAGTCACTGTGGTTGACCAGGTTATCCAGCAACGTGCGCGACCCGAGCCGCGTTATGCCGTCGGTCGTGGCAAGCTCGAAGACGTGCTGCTGCGGGCCAACCAGCTCGGCGCAGAATTGTTGATCTTCGACCCTGATCTGACGGCAGCTCAGGCGCGGGCGATCAGCGATGCTACCGAACTGAAAGTCATCGATCGTTCGATGCTAATTCTCGATATTTTTGCTCAGCGCGCCAAGAGTCGCGACGGCAAGCTGCAGGTCGAGTTGGCGCAGTTGCGCTACACGCTGCCGCGACTGGTCGCCAAGAATACGATGATGAGCCGGTTGACCGGTGGTATTGGTGGCCGCGGCCCGGGTGAAACGAAACTCGAGGTCAATCGCCGACGGGTGCGTGATCGCATCGCGCGGCTGGATCGCCAAATCAAGCATCTGTCGCAAGATCGCAGCAACCGGCGTGGCCTTCGGCGCCGGCGCGGCGTGCCCGTGGTCAGCGTGGTCGGCTACACCAACGCTGGTAAATCGACGCTGGTCAATGCGTTGACCAACAGCGACGTGTTGGTCGAGGACAAGCTCTTCGCCACCTTGGACACGACGAGCCGTCGAATGCGGTTTCCGCGCGATCGCGAGCTGATCCTTTCCGACACGGTCGGGTTCATTCAGGACCTCCCCAACGATTTGGTCAACGCCTTCAGGGCGACGCTGGAAGAGCTTGAAGAGGCGGACCTCTTGATTCACCTCGTCGATATCTCGGATCCCAATTTTGAGGACAAGATGGCGGCGGTCACCCGCATCACCAGCGACCTTGGTCTGGCGGAGACACCGGTACTGTTGGTCTTCAACAAGGTCGACCGGCTTCCCGCCCAAGAGCTCGAGCAGCGCCGGCGTAGGGACAACGCGCTGTTGGTCAGTGCCCTCGATCGCGCGTCGTTGCGGCCCTTGATCTCTGCCATCGAAGAGCGCCTTTGGCGCGAAGGTCACGCTGGCCTGCCGATGGTGGACGCGCTCGGCTAGCCCGACTTTCGCCAACTATTCGTTTTTCTTTGCCGGTCGCGGGTAGTCCCCGCGTTACCGACAGTTGACGAGGCAGCGGTTGTTCGCTATAGCCCAACGGTAGGATTTTGGGCGTTTAGCTCAGTTGGATAGAGCGTTGGCCTCCGGAGCCAAAGGTCACAGGTTCGAATCCTGTAACGCCCGCTGAGGGACATAGCTAATCATGACTGGCGAGGATAGGCAGCAGGAGGGTGATGACCGGCGTGCCAGCGAACGCATACCGGTCGAGATGTGGGTCGAGGAATCTAACGACCGCGAGCTGTACTTTCAGCGCGGCGGCAACATTTCCGTCGGCGGCATCTACCTCAAGCATACCGTGCCGCATCCTCTCGGTACCAAGGTCGCACTGCGGTTTACGCTTCCCGGCGACAGCAGCGCGATCGAGGTCAAAGGTGAGATCGTCAACATCGCAGAGGAAGAATCTGAGCTCGGTATGGGCGTCAAATTCGTCCAGATCAGCGATGAGAACAGGCGACGGATCGAGGCCTTCATCGGTGATGGTAGCGAAGGATAGGGCACACCGATGGCGGAGCAGCTAGCGCTTGGTGATGTGTTGGTGCAGGCGGAGGTGATCGATCGCCACCGGCTCGAGCAGGCTCAGCGCGCGGCGGCTCATTCAGGTGTCCCCTTGATCTCTGTGCTGCTCGAACAAGGCTTGATCGACGAACAAGCGTTGGTTGGCGCGTTGACTGAGCGGCTTGAGTTTTCAGTATTCGATCCGAGCAGTATGGATGTCGAGCCCCAGGCGGCGAACGAAATCCTCGCCGAGGATGCCGATCGCCACCAGCTGCTTCCCGTTCGTATCGTCGAACGGGCCGGGCGGCGCGTGCTGCAGGTCGCGATGGCCGATCCACTCGATCAACAGGCGATCGCCGAGATCGAGTTTTCCACGGGCTGTCAGGTCATCCCGCTGATCGCCCGGCCGAGCGATCTCGCCGACATCATCCGCAACCACTATCGCTCAGCGAGCCAGCGGGCAGCCGGACGACGACGCGAGCGGTTCGGTGGCCGGCTCAAACAGAGCGACCTTTCGACAATGCCGTTGGGCCAGGCCGAGCATCCATGGGCCGCCGCCGAGCGTATTGAGGCGGTCGTCACCCTTTTGGTCCGCAAGGGTTTGATTTCAGAAGAAGAGCTTGAGGCCCAGCTCCAGGAGATCCGAGAGCAGCCGCCGGGTTAGTAGTCGTCGGGCGGCGATCGTTTGAAATCGTCAATGGTTCGGACCTGGGGCGGAGGAGTTCCATATGCTAGGATACGGGACGATGCGCTGTGCTGTATTGTCTTGGTTTTTGGCCACCCTGGCGCTTTTCGGTGGGGTGGCTCATGCGCGCGATGTGGTTTGCTTGCCGCCCGCGATCACGCCGGCAAAAGCACCGGAGTTGATCGCGCGCTTTCACGATGCGCTGGCTGCGGGCTTGCGCTCGGGCGGGTTGCCGGTCCTGCCCGCCGCCGTCGTGCGCAAGCAGCTGAAGATTCCGCTGACGAACGCAGGCTGTGCCAGCGGCCCGTGTGTGCTTAGTGCACGTGGCTTCTTCCGCGAGGGTCGGATCGCTACCGCTGAAGTCAACAGCGTCGGTAAGAACTACACCTTTGTGGTGAGGTTGCATAGCGAGCGCAACACGGTGATCGGTGAGGCGACCAGTCGCTGCGATATTTGCACGCTAAAAGAGGCGCTGCAGGCCTTGACCAAGGCGGCGGCCGATGTCGGTAGCAAGGCCGAGGAACCGCCCGAGGCGGCGCCTGCCAAACCAGCGCCCCCCGTGCCGGCCGCGACGCCAGCACCCGCGCCAACGCCAACGCCCGCGCCAACCCCTGCAGCGACGCCTGCCAAGCCGCCGGTGGCAGCGATGCCCGCTCCCGCACCCGCGTCGCCCACGCAGGCTGCGTCAACGCGCGGTTCAACGCGGCGCTGGCCGCTCTGGCCTGGCATCGTTAGCGCTGCGGTCGGTGCGGCGAGTCTCGGCGGCGGAATCGCGATGCTGTCTCTAGACGGCCGCTATACCAACTGCGTGGGTCCGGCACGTGCCGATGGACGCAATTGTGCAGATATTTACAATACCTCGACTGCCGGCTGGGTCCTCACTGGTATGGGCGGCGCAGCGTTGGCCGCTTCGGGCGTATTGTTTTACTTGTACTTCAGCAGCGATTCCGGCGAGCATGCCGCGTCGCGGCAGACGCCTGCAATAATAACGTTTGCACCCCAACCGGGCGGTGTCATGTTTGCTGCGACGGGTGCGTTTTAGCTCACTTATGCGCTTGGTGGTCACAGAGATTCATCGATGAAGCAGTGCCCTGCATGCCAAAGTGTCGTACCCGAGAGCGCGCGCTTTTGCCCTTCCTGCGGCGCCGCTTTGGGGGAGGCAGTCGCCGACTCGGTTCTGGGTACCGTGATCGGCGACCGCTATGCGATCGTCGAGCGACTCGGCGAGGGCAGCTCGGGCGTGATCTACCGGGCCGAGCACGTCAGTCTACGTACCAAGCTCGCGCTCAAGCTACTCCATCACCAACTCAGCCAGGACGAAGAAGCGATCGCGCGGTTTCGCGATGAGGCGACCAAACTCGCGCAAATCGATAGCGAGCATATTGTCGCTGTCAGCGACTTCGGACGCGCCGCCGATGGGCGGGTCTTTTTCGCGATGGAGTATCTCGAAGGCGAAACGCTGGCCAGCATGTTGGCGCGCGAGGGAAAGCTCAGCGAAGCCGATACGCTCAGTTGGTTGGAGCAAGCCGTCGATGCGCTGGCCGAGGCGCACGCTTTGGCGCTGACCCACGGCGACCTCAGGCCGCGCAACATCTTTCTGGCCAAGCGCAAGAAGCGTACGGTGCTCAAGCTGCTCGACTTCGGCTTGGCACGCCTTGGCCAGTTGCCCTCGACTGAAGCCGATAGGCCTACCGCGAGCGGCGTCGTCGACCCGCGTTACATGTCCCCCGAGCAGGCGCGCGGCGGGGCGGTCGATCATCGCAGCGACATCTACTCATTGGCAGTCGTTGCCTACGAGGCGATCAGCGGCAAGCCGCCCTTTGTTGGCAGCGGTACCTTCGATGTGCTGACCAAGCACCTCGAGGCCAAGGCGATCCCGCTAAAGGTCAAGTTGCCGCAGATCTCGGATCCGTTTTCTGCCGCCGTGCAACAGGCGATGGCGAAGAAGCCGGAGGAGCGCTTCTCCGACGTCGAGACCTTCTTTGCTGCGCTACGCGGCGAAGATGTCACCGATACGATTCGTACCGCAGCCCCGAAACAACTGCGGCCCCAATCTTCAGCTCCGGCGCCGGCTCCCGCGCCAGACGCAGCGCTGGCCGACAAACCTCCGGCGGCGGGTAGGCGCGGAGCGGCGGCGGCCAAACCTGCGGCGGGCAAGCGAGGGGCCGCGGCGGGCAAAGCTGCGGGGGGCAAACGCGCGACTTCGGGGGCCAAACCGGCTGCTGCGGCGGTCGCAGCAGCAATACCCGCCCCGAGCCCAACACCGGCAGCAGCGCCGACGCCGGCGGTGGCGCTGGCAACCGCGGCTGAGCCGACGCCGGCGTTGGATCCGACGGCTGCATCCGCGACGGTGGCCAAGTCAGCAGCAGTTTCAGCGACGTCGTCAGTTTCAGCGACGTCAGTTTCAGCGACGTCGTTGGCACCTGCCGATGCACTCGCTGACACGGTCAGTCTGGACGCGCCTGAGTCTGGCGCTCCGGTGTCAGCTCCGGTGTCGGCTGTGGTGTCAGCCAGGGTCTCGACGATCAGTGGGCCACTGCAGACGATCGACTCGGTCAGCACGCCCTTTTCTGATGCCGACCCGCTTGGTGCCCATACTGGCAAATGGTTTGCTGAGGGCGTTGAAGCCGAGCGGCAACTTCAACAAGGAACCAAGAGCGGCCCGTTGCCGTCGATCTACGACGGCATCGACGAGGAGGTGGACCTCCCGCGGCGAAGAATTTCCCCTTCGCTGGCGATCGGCGGCGTGGTTGCCCTAACGGTCGTCGCGCTAGGTATCTTCGCGATGAACTCCGGCGAAGGCGAGCAACGGCGCAATAAGCGTCCGCGGATCGTGCTCGCTGGACCCGATGATCACGCCCACTCAGCGAGGAAAACGCAGGCGACGGCGACAATTGCCGTCGATGCCTCCCTCAAAGCACCGGTCGCTCAAACCCCTGTTGCTGCAGCACCCGATGCTGGGCCTCCACGCGCTGACAGCGCCGCGAAGTTAGTTGCCGTGCCGAAAGCTCCCGATGCTTCCGTGGCCAAGCAGCAGCCCGATGCGGTGGCCGTGGTGCAGCCGACGCCGGCTCCGGCCAAGCAAGCAAAGCCGCTGGTGATCGCGCCCAAAGCTGCTCCCCAACCAAAGCCCGCAGCAGCGCGCGCGAGTTCTCCGCCTGAGCGTTCCAAGCCCGAGCATTCCAAGCCTGAGCATTCCAAGCCCAGGCCGAGACCGAGTGCTCCTGCAAGAACGGCGGCAAAGAAGCCGAGCTCCGTTGACAAGGAGAGCGTCGCTCGCGAAGTCAGCACCGGTCGGACGCAGTTGCGTCGCGGTAGTTATGGCGCTGCGCGTTCGGCGTTCCAGCGGGCGATCGCTCTCGATGCGCGCGCGGCGGCTGCGCACGGCGGGCTGGGTGAGGTTGCCTTCGAGGAGGGCAACTACCGCGAGGCAACCAAGCATCTGCTCCGGGCGGTTCGCCTCGATAGCCAGCCGCGATATCTGGTGATGCTCGGCAACGCCTACTTCAAACAGAATCGCACCAAAGCCGCCGTAATGCAGTATCGGCGTGCGCTGCAACGCAGTCCCAACAATCCTGAGGCCCAATCGGGGCTGCGGGCGGCGATCCGTCGCCTAGCCTCACAAGACTAGCCGAATCGGGGCGGGTTCGATCATTGCTAGCAGCATCGGCACCGGATCGGTGCGTGCCTTTGGGCGGGTCTCTGTCCTAGGCGCGCTCGAGGTGGGTCAAATGCTCGCGCGCCATCTCGGACCACTCGGGCTCGATGTCGTCCTCGCCGCACAGCTGCAAAAAGCGCTTCCAGTGTTCGATCGCCTGGACGCGTCCGCCGACGCGCTCAAGCGTCAGCGCCAGATTGAAATGCGCGTCGCGAAAATCTGGAACGCTGCGCAGCGCGTGGCGATACTCGGCGATCGCCAGCTCGAGGTCCCCTTCTTCCTCGTAGATGTTGCCGAGGTTGTAACGCGCTTCGGCCTGGTCGGGATCGAGCGCGCACGCGGTTTCGTAACAGCCGATCGCCCGATCTCGTTTCATCTGTCGGTAGTAGAGGTTACCGAGGTTGGTATGGGCGGCAGCAAGCCCCGGGTCGAGCTCAAGTGCCTGCTGATAGGCCGCCTCAGCGTCATCAGCGCGATCGAGATCCTCATCCAATCGACAGCCGCGCAGAAACCAGTCGTATGCGGTTGACGGCTGCGTGTCGCTGAGCAGATCGGGCGAGCTTTCTGAAATGCGCCCGCTTTGCCGGTTGGCTGGCGGGCAATTCGCTGCCCGCTCGCCGAGCGAAAGGATCTGTGCGGCTTCATCGTTGATCTCGCCGACGGAGAAGTCGATTAGCACCTGCCCGGTTAACGCGTCGAGGGTGGCAGACCCATCGCTGACGACCAACGTGTCACCGTCGCTGCGCACGCGGATGCGATTGAGCGGTTGGGCTTCTTCGGGCAAGCCATCGCGCAGCGCTTGGAGGTTACGGCGCACGCGCTGCAGCGAAATGCCCTTGTCGAGCAGATCCCGCGCCGCCCGTACTTCGACCAGGTCGCCAAACGTGTAGGACTGGCGCGAACCGTCGCGCGCGCTGGGGTTAATGAAGCCTGTTTGGGCCCAATAACGCAGCCGGCTCTCTTTTAGGCCGAAAATCCGAGCGACATCTTTGACAGAAAAGCGCTGTTCTACCATTCATCTTGCCTGTGATGGCCTTAGCTCGCGGTGCTCGCGGCGGATTTTGACCAGTTGCCGCGCGTGGTGGCGGCGTGACCTTCGGTGTCGATGTCGATGAATACCCAACAACCCTCGGAGCGGACGCGTACGTCGACTTCGAGTCGGTCTAGCGGCTGCTCGGCGACGCGCAGTGCCTCATCGGTTGCCAATTGCTTGAGTCGGCGCTTCACCACCGCGTCTTCGTTCATCAGGTCGGCCAGGCGTCGGGCGGTCTTTAGGTCGACGGCTTCACGCAGTTGCCCTGAGATCTGTCGCAGGTCGAAGGTGATCATCGTGCTGCCGTAGAAGTGTCCGTCGGGTGCGATGTCCCCTTCGCTCAATCGCGAGGCGTTGGCAAGCAAGGCATCGACGCCGGCTAGGCTGACGCGCTCGATAATCTGTCGCGAGAACAGGCCGACGCGCTGCGCCTTGGCCATCGGACGTCTTTTTGCAGTTGTCGGGCTCTTGGCAATCGTCGGTGGTGCTGTGCGCGTCATCCGTTCCCTATTTCTGCAGCGATCGTAACAGGCTCATCTGACGATCACAAATTACGCGCACATTATCCTACATCGGCCCGCCAGGCGCATTCCTGGGGTCGCTTTCGGCGGTTTTGCCGCCTTCTGCGCCAGTCGAGCTGTCGGGCACGATCGCATCGCTCTGACCTTGCGCACGGCGTAGACGCGCTTGGCGGCGACCTCTGATCACTTTGACCAGAATGTAGATCAGCAGGCAGGCAAAGACGCCGGCTAGTGCATATTTGCTGTTGACCAGCCAACCTTTGACGCGCTCGATCTGCGCGCCAAAACGCCAAGCTAGCCAAACGAGCAACGGCACCGAGATCAGTGCGGCGAATCCATCGGCGAGCAAAAACGTTCGCGTGCGCATCCCCATGCTACCAGCGATCAGGTAGATCGGTGCCCGAACGCCGGCGGCAAACCGCGCGAAGAACGCTGTCCAGCCGCCGTAGCGGTGGAAATATTTGCGGGCTTTTTCCACGCGAGCGGGCGATAGCACCCGGCGAAATGGCCAAATGCGCGTCGCCTTGGGACCCAGCCAGCGCCCGGCGAAAAACAGCAGCACGTCGCCAGAAAGCACGCCGACTAAACCCACGACGATCATCGGCACCAGCTGCGGTGAACCGAGCTTGTTGATCCCGGCGAGATAGACCGTATAGCCACCGGCGATCAGCGTGATGTCCTCGGGCATCGGCACGCCCAGTCCGCAGGCCAGCAGCACGCCGAACACCGCGAGGTAGGCGCTGTTCGGACTGGCTTGAATCCACTGGAGCAGTTCGGCTTCCATTCGCTCCTCACGGCTGCGGCGGCGTCGGGGATCTACTTGGCAGAAAATGCGGGTCGGGGTCAATTATCGTGAGCAGATTGCCGACGATTTGCTGCTTGAGTAGGCGTAACTGCGGGTTTTTTGCATCGCGCTTCAGAGCATGCTCGATGCTCCGTCGCGCGGCGCGCTGTTTTCCCAGCCGACCGAGCACCTCGGCCAGTGTTGCGTGGGCTGCCGGGTTCGACGGCTGCTCTCGCACAGCGCGTTGCGCATAGGCCAGTGCCTGTCGAGGCTGGCCCGCTCGCCCGAGCAGTTCGGCCGCGGCCAGCGCGGGAACCTGGCGCAACCACAAGGCGGCGCGCGCGCCGTGTTGCGGCAACCAACTGGCGGCGAGGGCCAGGCGCGCAAGTTGCGCGTAGTCGCTCTTGGCAAAGCGCGACAGCAACATTTGCAGCAGCTGCCGCGCGCGAGGTTTGGCGCCCAAAGATCGCAGGTAGAGTAGGTCGCCAAGCGCCCAGAGCGCCGCCGGGTGGCAGGGCTGCCGGGGGCGGCAATCGCTGAGCGGGGCGAGCACGCCGGTCGCGCGTTGTTCGAGTCCGGCCGCGGCCAGCATCCGGCCCAGCGCAAGTCGGGTCGAGACGGTTGGCTGGCGCTTCAGCTGGGTCTGCAACGCCGCATAGCTGAGCTTGCCGCTGATCAAAGCAGGGATTTGCTCGGCCACGGTCGCTCGGCCAAGCTCTCGCGCTTGGTGATCGAGCAGTAACAGCGTCGGGAACTCGACAACGTTGTAGCGCTGAGCAACGTCGCAGCCCTCACCGGCATTCGCAAAGTAGCGCAATGGCAGCAGGCCGACGAGTCGTCGGTTGGTCAGGGTCCGTACGATCGCTTGGCAGCTCTTCTCGCAGGATGCCGTACGCTGCACGAGTATTAGCAGACGCGTCTTGCCAGCTTTGGCTTGGGCGACCCAGTGCTCCAGTGGTCCATGAGCGTCCTTCCACGAAGGCGTCGTGACCACCCGCTGCTGCGGCCAGCCCGAGGAGCTCGCGCCGATCGCGCCGAACAACGAGACTAGCATCGCCACAGTTCGGTTAGTCATCGAAGCGCCGCGTCCACTCTGTGGGTCCGAGGCGCCAAGGATCTGCGCAGACCAACGGCAGCGGTGCGTGAGCGTCGGGCCAACCCCGCGCCAGGCGTCGTTCACTGCGCCGCGCGAGCGCGCCACAGGCGAGCTCGATGCCGCTGATCGCCGCCAACGTGCCCTGTCGGCGAGCGTTGGCGTAGTCCTGGTCCTTGATCATTTCGCGCTCGAGTTGCTTGACCAGCGTTGCACTCTGCTCGAGGGGCAGCGCCTCAAGCGGTTCGAAAGCAACCAGTAGGCGCAGCGACGCGGTTTCTTGGCGCGAACGACGCGAGAACAATCGTCCGACCCAGCTCCCCTCGGTTGTCCGCTGAGAGGTGTCGATCGCCTCGTCCTCAATGCTGGTTAGCCAGCTTGTCGCGCCACGCAGCGCCAGCGAGCAACGGGCGCAGGCACGCCGCAAGGCCTGCTCGAAAACCGCCTCGTCGATGCGGATCGCTGGACCGAGCCTGATCTGTTGGGGGAGCTGGTCGGCGACAATCACGCGCGGCGGTCCGGTCTCGGCACGCTCAACGATCTCAAGCTCGACGTCGAGCTTGCAGCGGTAAAGTCCGTTTTCGGCGGTCAGGATTGGGCGCACACGCGATCCCGCCGCCAACGCCGCAAGGGTGACCGGGCGATCGCTGCCCTTGGGCAACAGCTCGATCGCTTGCCCGAGCAATAGCAACTCGCCCGCTTCGTGCGCGAGAGGCGACGTCAGCATCGCCTCGGCTGTTCGGTAGCCGGGGTCGAAGACTGCGACCGAGCCGAAGTGGTCAGCGAGGCGGGCCGCGGCCAGCGCGGCGTGTCGATGGGTTGGGCAGACGAGCACCCGCAACTCTGGCCAGACCATCGCTGGGGTCAACGGCTTGCCCGATCTGCAGAGCTGTTTGAGCCGCTCGAGGCGCTGGCGATTGGTGCGCAACGCGCTGAGTTGGCTGGATACTGCTTCGCCCAGTCGTTCTTTGTCGCTAACGCGTCCAGCCATCAGATCGGCGACGATCTGCTCTCCACGTTGGGCTAGTTGGCGAGCGAGCAGAATCAAGGTTCCTGGCGCTTGCGCCTGCAGTACGCTTAACGGTCGGGCGATCAGCGCGCGAAGGATTGCGTACCAGCGCAGATCGTCAGCCGCGACGGTAAACACGTCTGCCGGTACCAGGGTTGGCTGTTTTGCGGCGCTGAGTACCTCGATCGGTGCTGTTAGTTGCTGCTCAGTGCGAGCAGGATGGGCTGGCAGCAATTCGGCCCAGCATTCGACGGTGGTCTTCGGGTTTGCCTTGAGCACCGCATGCTGGAGCAGGGCTTGGAGCTGATAGCGTTGACGAACCGCCGCCGCTGAAATCGGAAAAAGCCGCGTGCCCGCGTTGCAGCGCTCGAGTGCCATGCCGACCCGCGGGCCGGCGACGAGGATATCCGATTCACCTTGGCGTTCGCGGTCACAGTAGGGCGCCAGCTCGTGGTACTCGACGATCGGCAAACGGCGCTCCATCGTTTCGCCGTCGACGATCGCGCTGAAGCCATGTGCCCGACCGTACTCGGTGAGCTGATTGCGCTTGATGATCGATAGCGCAGCGCGCTGACACTCCAAGTCCGCCGCCGCTCGGATGCGGCTAAGCCGCAGCGCGGTGGTGCGGAAAGGCCAAAGTCGCAGGCGCAGCGCCACACGCGCCGGCAAGATCCGGCCGAGCAGCGCGAGCAATATTCTGACCAGGGAGGACAAGATTCGCTTATCGGGAAGGCGTTCGGGGGCGGATTCGGTTAGCCTTCGCTGCTTTCGCTGCCGGTCGCTTCAGCACCCGAGGCCATCCGCTGTTTTAGCTTCTCCAGTTCGGCATCCAACTCGGGAGCTTCAGTACCCTCGGGCAGCGCCTCAGGCTCTTGGCTGTCGCCGGCGGGCAGAAGTCCCATCTTCTCTTTGAGCTCAAGCAACGCCTGGTCGTTCCCGTGGCCAGCTTCCAGTTGTTTAAAGCGTGTCTCCAGCGCGCTCTGCGCGGGGCCCAATTCGCCGGCGATCTCAGCACCCGCCTCAGCCTCTGCTTCCAGCTGGTCGATCCGCGCTGCCATTCTGTCGAACGTTTCGAAGGCCGAGGTGTCGTTGAGTCCGGCCATCGTCTGATGGATCGTGCGTTGCGCTTCGGCGCGTTTTTTGCGGGCGATCAGGATGTTCTTTTTGCGCTTGGCTTCTTCGATCTTGGCGTTGAGCCCACGCAACGACTCCTTGAGTCGCTCGACAGCATCGCGCTGCATCTCCCATTGCCGCTTGAGGACGCCGGTCGACTCGTCGTGCTCGGCTTTGCGGCTCAGCGCTTGGCGCGCCAACTCGTCGTCGCCGGCGCGCACAGCCATCATCGCCTTACGCTCCCAATCGGCGGCTTTGGCGGCTTCATCTTCGTATTGCTTCTTTAGCCGCTTTTCGTCGGCGATCGCGACGGCGACCTGCTTCTTCGCCTCGACCAGTTGCTGTCGCATATCGACGAGCACCTGATTGAGCATCTTTTCTGGGTTCTCCGCCTTGGAGATCATGTCGTTGATGTTGGAGCGAATCAGCGTGCCCAGTCTGGAGAAGATTCCCATCGCTTTTCCTTTGAGCCCCTTGTGGTTCTTTCGTTACTGCTGCGTGCTAGGCCGCGAAGCGTCCCAGTTGTTGGTAATGCTTGCTGACGGCCATCCCCAGGTCCTCGATCGAGGCTTGGAATTCGTTGAGGTCGAGGTTTTCCAACTCCAAGGCGGCCGTCGCAACGATCGCCCCCTCCTCCAAGCCGTAGGCGCCGTGAATCATTTCCGTTGCGTTGAGTTCGAGCAGCGAACGGTACAGGTCGCGTCGGCGTTCGTCGGGGACTTTGTCGTCGTCGAGCAGCTTGACGCGGAAGACCACCAGCGGGCCAGCGATCGAGACGACGATGTCCGGGCCGCTGTCTTTGACGACCCAGATGTTGTCGCCGATCGCTTCAAAGCTCGCGTCCATGCCGATCAGATAACTTTCGATGTCGTCGGTGTTCTTCATCTGGTGCTCGTCCAGTGGTTCGATTTTGTTGGTTTTTACCTGGGCCGTGCCACTAACTGCTTGCCTCGCTACATCTACTATCGCCCAGGGGCCGCGGCACAAATCCTAGCCAAAATCGCCTGTCTCGCGGGCGTTAGCGAAGGCTAGAGCATCGGCGTGCGCCGGTCAACGGACCCCTGGTCATCTTACGTATCGGCTGACGACTTGCTCCCTGGGTGGCAAGCGTGGTAGTCGGCTTCAGCATGACCCGATCAGCGGCGCTACCCGACGATCTGCGCGATACGCCTGTCCCCGCCCATGTCGCCATTATCATGGATGGAAACGGCCGCTGGGCGCGCGAACGCGGTCTGCCGCGGGTCGCTGGCCATCGCGAGGGAGCGGAGTCCGTTCGTGACGTGGTGCGCGCTTGCCGGCAGATCGGCGTGCGCGCGCTGACGCTCTTCGCCTTCAGCGCCCAGAATTGGCAGCGGCCAGACGATGAAGTGCAGGCGTTGATGGAGTTGCTCGGCCGCTACGTGATCGAAGAGCGCGGCGAGATCATGGACAACGGTATCCGCCTGACAGCGATCGGCGAGGTTGAGCGCTTGCCCGGTTTCGTGCGCCAACCGTTGGCGATGCTGATGGATGATTCGGCCAAGAACTCAGAGATGGCGCTCTGTCTGGCGTTGAGCTATGGCGCTCGCGAAGATCTGGTCCGCGCTGTTCGCGATCTCGCCCAGCAGGTGGTCGACGGCAAGCGGGCGATCGAGCAGATCGATGAGCAGCTGATCTCCTCGGCGTTGTGGACGCACGAGTTGCCGCCGCTCGACCTATTGATTCGCACCTCAGGGGAGCTACGGATCTCCAACTTTCTGTTGTGGGAGTTGGCCTACTCGGAACTCTATTTTACCGATGTGTCGTGGCCGGATTTTCGACGCGCGCACCTGTTCGATGCGTTACGCGCCTATCACCAGCGCGAGCGCCGCTTCGGACGCACCTCGAGCCAACTCTCAGACGATAGCTCGAAGACCGATGAATGAGGTCAATCGCAACCTGTTGATTCGCATCGCCAGCGCGCTGGTCTTGGCGCCGCCGTTGGTGGTTGCGGTGCTGGCCAAAGATCCGCTGGCCTTTGCGATCGTCGTTCAGCTCGCGGTGCCGATCGCCTCCTTTGAGTTCTACGGTATCGTGCTCGCGGGCCAATCGGCGCTGCTGCGCGGTACGTTTGCCCTCTACGCGCTGGGCCTCAGTCACTTGTTCTATCGCGGGCGGATCGACCTCTTGATCATCGCGCTGCTTGCCGCGCCGGTTGTCGCCTCGGTGGTTCAGTTGTTCCGCAAGATCGAGTTCGAGCGTGCTGTCGATGCGGCGACGAAGCTGGTGTTTGGCTTGCTTTATGTGGCGGTGTTGCTCACGCCGCTGGCGTTGCTCAAGAAGCTACCCGATGGCCACGCCTGGGTGATCCTGGTGTTCACGATCACCTTTTTTTGTGACACCGGCGCCTATGCAGCCGGGCGGATGCTCGGTCGGCACAAGCTCGCGCCGCGGATCAGCCCCAACAAGACGGTCGAAGGTGCGATTGGCGGGATGGTCGCGGCTTGTGGCGCCGCTGCACTCGCTCACTTTTGGTACATGCCGCAACTCGGTTGGCTCGATGGCCTGCTGATCGCCGTTTTCGGCAGCGTGCTCGGTCAGCTGGGCGACCTCGTCGAATCGATGCTCAAGCGCGCTTACGGCATCAAGGACTCGGGCAAGATCATTCCCGGTCACGGTGGCCTGCTCGATCGGATCGACGCGCTGCTCTTCGTTGCGCCCTACGTGTTTCTCTACGCGACCTATTTTTATCCGCTGGCTCGTTAGCGTAGCGAGCTGCAGCGATCGGCGCCGCCGTGCGCGAGACCCACGCTCGCGGCGGGCGGTTCTCGGTGCTGCGCCGCACCGCGCGGCCGGTGGCGGCAAAACGACCGCGGATCCGCTATAGTCGGTTGTGGTGAACGGTCAACGAGAAAGTCGAGCGCGCGGCGTGACGATCCTCGGTAGCACGGGGTCGGTTGGGCGCAGTGCGCTGGCGGTGATTGCGGACGCGGGAGCAGACTTCGACGTCGTTGGACTCGCGGCGGGCAAGAACACCGAGCTATTGGTCGAGCAAGCGATCCGACACCGCCCGCAGATCGTTGCCGTCCAGCGGGAGAGCGATCGGTCCGCCGTGGTCGAGCGCTTGGCTGCCGCCGATCTCGCCGATGTCGAGGTGGTCGCCGGCGTTGCCGGCGCTCAGGCTGTTGCCGCTGCGACCGATGCGGACTGGGTGTTGACCGCGATGGTTGGTGCCGTCGGCCTGCAGCCCACGCTCACGGCAATTCGGCGGGGCGCTACCGTAGCGATCGCCAACAAGGAACCCTTGGTGATGGCTGGAGCACTTTGCACCGCCGAAGCACGACGCAGTGGCGCAACGGTCATCCCTGTCGATAGCGAGCATAGCGGATTGTTTCAGTGTATCGCTGGCAGTGACCGAGGCGACCTGCAACGACTGGTGCTCACCTGTTCGGGAGGACCGCTGCGCGCCGTCGCTGATTTGGATCGGGTGACGGTGGAGCAGGCGTTGGCTCATCCTGTGTGGTCAATGGGCAAAAAGATTTCGATCGACTCTGCGACTTTGGTCAACAAAGCTCTCGAGGTGATCGAGGCCCACTGGCTGTTTGGCGTTGAGGGCGAGCGGATCGAGGTTGTGATTCACCCCGAAGGCATCGTCCACGCGCTGGTCGGCTTTCGCGATGGGGCGTTGCTCGCCCAGCTTTCTGCGCCCGATATGCGTCTGCCGATCGCTTACGCTCTGGCCCACCCTCGGCGGTTGCCGCTTGACGATTCGCCGATCGATCTGGCGGCACTGGGTGCGCTGAGCTTTGCCGCGCCCGATCTGCAGCGCTTTCCCGGGTTGGCCTTGGGGCATCGCGTGCTTGCCGACGGAGGTACCGCTGGCGCTGTGCTCAACGCGGCCAACGAAGTTGCCGTCGAACGATTCCTCGCCGGCGAGCTGCCCTACCGGAAGATCGTTGCGTTGATCGAGCGGGCGCTCGACGCGCACCGGGTCGTTCCGGCGACGGACTTGGATACGATTTTGGCTGCCGATAGTTGGGCGCGCGCTTTTGTCCGCAGCCAGCTCGCTGGGTGCTAAGCGCCTAGGCCATGGCTGACCGCACCGATGCATATCTGTTGATGCGCTCGTTGGTTGCTGATCGCGACTGGCGCCGTGCAGCGCAGCGCTGTGAGGCGATGCTGCAATGGCTCGCCGAGCGCAGCGGTCAAGATGTCGATCGTTGGGCGGCAGCCGGACTGCTGGCGTTTTCTGACGCGACGCTCACGGCGGAGAACCCAGCGGCGCGCGGTCGGGTGGCCGCTGAACAGGCGCGCGCTGGTGGATTCGACCGAGAACTTGCCCGAGCTCTCGAGGATTGCTATCAGCCAACCGCGGGCGCCGACGGTCTGGCTGACGCGCTGGCGGTGGCGCTAGCGCTGTCCGCTGAGCAGCTGGCGATCGAAGTTGCCGGACTCAATGCGCGCGCAAAGTTGGCTCGCCAGCGGTTGGCGCTGACGAATCAGGAGATCGACCAAATGATCGCAGCTGCCGATCTTTGCACACGCGCCAAGGTATGAACCTTTTTGATTCGTTGTTTGTGTTCGATCAAGGGATCCAGTTGCGCGATACGCCATTGTGGCTGGACGCGCGAACCGCCCGACCACTGTGTTTCCTCTCCAATCCACTGATTCCGGGGTCCGATGCTCATGAGAAGGTTCTCGTTTCTCCGGTCACCGCCGAGGTGCTCAAGGCGCTCAGCGGTGGCAAGCGATCTCAGCTACTGATCTCGCCGTTCGGTCGACGCTTTTCGCTGGGTCGGATCGATCTGGAATTGTTTTCCGCCGGATACCTGCCCGGTGCGTCGTCATTGAAGCTCGAAGTTGAGGGGCAAACGGTCGTCTATTCGGGGGCGATCGACACCGGCCACGATGATGCGCTGCCGGCCGCAGAGTTTCGCCGTTGCGACCTGCTGCTGTTGCCTTGCGACGCGACAGCCCTGCACGCCTTGGCCTTGCCTGACCGCGCGCAGATCGCCGCCAAGCTCAAGCGATTCGTCGAGCAGTGCATCGCGGATCAGACGACGCCGGTGTTGCTGTTTGAAACCACCGCCGATGCCTTGCTCGTCGCCCGGCTGCTCAGCGACGGTGGCATCGCCGTGCGCGCCCATCGCGCGATCCATGCGGTTTGCCAGGCGTACGATGCGGCGATCGAGGCGCGCTGGGCAGGGGCGGTAAAGCGCTATCAACGTCGCCTGCGGCCAGGTGCCGCGGCTTTGCTCTGGCCGCTCGACCAAGCGGGGTCGCCGGCAGCATCACAAGAACGCGCCAAGACCGCCCTGGTCACACCACGTGCACAACTCCACCGGCGTGCGTTGCCTGCGGCCGATGCGGCGTTCGCGCTTTCTGCTAGCAGCGACTACCGTGGGCTGCTCGACTATGTGCGCGCCTCTCGACCTCAGGCGGTGCTGTTTGTTGGTGGCTACAGCGAGTCACTCGCCGCCGACCTTCAGGCGCTGGGCATCCTCGTTGGCCACAAAGGACCACAAAGTCAGCTCAAACTCTTTTGATGCTTGCGCCTGCGCTCGACGACAACGGCGACCAAGATCGAGATGTTGTAGAGCACGATCAGTGGCCCGGCCATGAAGACTTGGGTGAGTACATCGGGGGGGGTGAGCATCGCCGAAACGATGAAGGCGATCACGATGAAGTAGCGGTTAAATCGCCAGAGTTGCTTGGCGCGGACGACGCCGGCCATCGCCAAGAACATCAACAGCAGCGGCAGCTCGAAGATTACGCCGAAGCCGAGCAGCAATCGCCAGACGAGGCCAAAGTACTCGCCCATCATTAGCGTTGCGCGCAGCTCGAACGGTTGGCCGACGGTGACTTTGACCATCCCGCCGAGCAATTGCTGCATCTGTCCCATGTTTCCGCGGGCGAACGACAAGAAGAACTGGAAGCCGTAGGGGAAGACGACGTAGTAGCCGAAGGCAGCGCCGGAGATAAAAAACAACACCGACAGCGTGACGAACGGCAGCGCGTAGCGCTTCTCTTTGGCATACAGACCGGGTGCGACGAAACGCCAGAGCTGGTAGAAGATCACCGGTGTGGCGATGAAAATTCCGCCGACCAACGACACCTTGAGGAAGGTGAAAAAGGGCTCGATCGGGTTGGCAAAGTGCATCTGCGGCGGACCGAGACCCGCGTCTTTCCAGGCCTTGATCAGCGGTTGGGCCAGCCAGACAAAGAGCAAGTCCGAGATGCTGTAAGCGATCAGCGTGCCGGCGATCAGCGCGAGCGCTGACCATTTGAGCCGCGTACGCAGCTCGGTCAGATGCTCGGTAAAGCTCATCAGCTTTTCGCTCTTCTGTGTCATCGGCCAGGACTAGTCGTCTCTTTTTGTGTTGGTGTGGGCCGCGGCGTTGGCCGTCGGCTCGTCGCTCGGCGGAGGGATCAGCGGCGCGGCATCTGCTGGACGGTGCGGTTGGCCGATCAGCGCGTCCAGCTCGTCGGCGCTGGCGTTGAGCCGGTCGATCGCTTCTTGGGACATCGCGCCCTGGGCGATCGTGCCCTCGGCCGGCCGCGGCACGGGAAGGCCGCTGTCTTGGTGGTCCAACGCGTCAGCTGAGTTCGCGCTATCCGCTTGGGCGGGCGTCTCGCCGGCGGTCAGCGTCTCTTGGTCGAGTTGGCGCTCAACCGCGTGCTCGGCCTGCCGATAGGCGCCAGCGACTTCGTTGCGAATCTCATCGAGCGGGCGGCGAATCTCATCGAGCGGCTCTTCGAGTGCCTCGCGCAAGCCACTCGATGCACGACGCACTTCGCGCATCGCTTTACCGATCGTACCGAGCAGCTGGGGCAGCTTTTGCGGGCCCAAGACCAGCAGCGCGACCACCAGAATGACGGTTATTTCCCAAAACGAAAGACCAAACACAGCGGCGCGACTATAGCTCCCCGGCAGAGTCCACGCTAGCTGAAGCGCAGCGCGGCGAAGGTCAACGCCCCGCTGCAGGCCAGCCAGAACAGTAGGGTCAGCACGAGGTGACGGGCGCGCACTTGATTAATATCGTTGCGTAGTTCGCTTGCTGGACGAAACCCCGGCCGATCGCGCATCGCGTGGGGATAGGCCAGGGTACGTGCCAGCGTTAACCGCGCCGGTTCGAGCTGACTGCGATTGACCTGCGCGACGTGCAACATCGGTGCGATGCCGCCCAAACCGAGGCCAAGCAGAAAAGCCAGGGCGACTCGCGCGCGCGGGTAACGCTCGCGAAGTAATCCGCCCCAAAGCCGCGGCAACGGGCGGCGCGTCGGACGTTGTCGCCGAGGTCGCCGATCTGCTGGCGTAGCGCGCGTCGCCCTCGAAGGGGCTTGTTGGGGACCCGTCGCTGCAGGCGAAAACGGCGCGGGCGGTGGTATTGCGGTCGGCGAAATCGACGTGACGTCGTGTGCTTCGGCATGCGGAGCGGTGTCGACGATCTCAGCGATCGTCGCGGTAGCTGCAATATCCAACGCGAGTTCGAGGGGCGGGTCGCTCGCCGGCGTAAGCGGTGTCGGGATCGCACGCGGTGGCTCGGGTGTCGCCGGCATGTCGCTCTGATCCGGCTGATCTGCGCCGAGTGCGTGGTCGAGCAACACCAGCTCATCGGGTGCGGCCTGCTCGAGCGCATCGGTCCCACTCGAAGCGACGGTCTTGCCGGTCTGGTCGAGGATCTGCCAGTTGGCGCCGACGATCTGCGCGCGGTCAGCCTGTCGATGCAGCTCGGCGATTGGACCGTTGGCCAGCATCACGCCGCTACCGAGCGCCGCGGGATCGATCGTACGGCCAAACAGTCGGACCAGCTGCGTCGCCAATTGCCGCCGATCGGCGCTGGCTGGTGCCGAGACGAGCAGCGAAAACGTTCCCTTATCGCTCACCGCTCCACGATGCCCAAGCTCGCGCCAGCGGTCAAATTCGCCACGGCCCAGCCGTCGTAGCGACCACCCTTACCGTTCGGTTAAATTCGTGGGTTTCCTGGGCCGTGCTGGTCGTTGCCAGGGCCCCGCGCCACGTAGTAGAAGCAGTGCGTCACCATGAATCCCATCGAAAGCCAAATCGATCCGAAAAGTCCGCAATTTTCCGAAAATGCCGCCTTCCACCGCGAGCTCAGTCGCACGTTGAGCGATCGGTTAGCGCTGGTGGCCCAAGGCGGCGGTGAACGCGCGCAGCAGCGACAACGATCGCTGGGAAAGATGCCGGTGCGCCAGCGGATCGAAACGCTGCTCGACGCCCACGCGCCGTTTCTCGAGCTGTCTTCGCTGGCCGCCTGGGAAATGTATGACGGAGCGGCGCCGTCGGCGGGTGTCGTTACCGGCGTGGGGCGCGTTTGTGGTCGCGAAGTGATGATCGTCGCCAACGATGCGACGGTCAAAGGTGGCAGCTATTTGCCGCTCACGGTGAAGAAGCACGTTCGCGCCCAAGAGATCGCGCTGACCAATCGGCTGCCTTGTATCTATCTGGTCGATTCGGGCGGCGCCTTCTTGCCGCTGCAAGCCGAGGTTTTCCCCGATCGCGAACACTTTGGCCGGATCTTTTTCAACCAGGCGCGACTATCGGCAGCGGGTATTCCGCAGATCGCTTGCGTGATGGGTTTTTGCACCGCAGGTGGTGCCTACGTCCCGGCGATGAGCGACGAGGCGGTGATCGTCAAAGGGACCGGGACGATCTTTCTGGCCGGCCCGCCACTGGTCAAAGCTGCGACCGGCGAGGATGTCAGCGCCGAGGATCTCGGCGGTGCCGATGTGCACGCGCGGCGCTCGGGGGTTGTCGATCATTACGCTCACGACGATGAAGAGGCGCTGTTGATCGTGCGCGAGATCGTCTCGACACTCAATCATCGTCGTCTCGGCGAATTGGAGACGATCGCTGTCGAAGAGCCGGCCTACGATGCCGAGCAGCTCTATGGTGTGTTGCCGCGCGATCTGCGCACCGCCTACGACGTGCGCGAGGTGATCGCGCGTATCGTCGACGGCAGCCGCTTTGCCGAATTCAAGGCGCTTTACGGCACGACGCTGGTCTGCGGCTTTGCGCGGATCCACGGCATGCTGGTTGGCATCGTTGCCAACAACGGCGTATTGTTCGTCGAAAGCGCGGAAAAGGGCGCGCACTTCGTTGAGCTCTGTGGCCAGCGCAAGATTCCCTTGATCTTCCTGCAAAACATCACCGGCTTCATCGTCGGACAGCAATACGAGGCGGCGGGTATCGCGCGCGCGGGCGCCAAGATGGTCCACGCGGTGGCGACCTCGGGCGTACCGCGCATGACGGTGATCATCGGTGGTTCTTATGGCGCAGGAAACTACGCGATGTGTGGTCGCGCTTATGAACCGCGTTTCCTCTGGATGTGGCCTAATGCGCGGATCAGCGTGATGGGCGCCGAGCAAGCAGCGGGCGTGTTGACCACCGTCAAGCGCGACCAGATGGCACGCCAAGGGCAAGTGCTTTCTGCCGACGAAGAACAAGAGATCGCCAAGCCGATCCTTGAAAAATACGAGCGCGAAGGCAGTTGTTACTACAGCACCGCGCGGCTTTGGGATGACGGCGTGATCGATCCGACACAGACCCGCGATGTGTTGGGGCTGGCGTTGGCCGCGGTACTCAATGCGCCGATCGAAGCGATGAAACCGGGTGTATTCCGCATGTAGCTGCGGAGGAGCTGGCGATGAGCGCATTGTGTAAGATCGAACAGAGAGATGGACGCGGGACGATCACGCTGGCCCGCCCCGACATCCACAACGCGCTCAACGGTCAGTTGATCGATGAGCTCCACCAGGCGATCGAGACCTTCGCCGCCGATCCGCAGGTGCGCTTTATCGTGCTCGCTGGTGAAGGGCGGTCGTTTTGCGCCGGTGCCGACTTGAACTGGATGAAGTCACAGGCGACCGCCGACGCGCAGCAGAGCAAGGCCGAGGTGATGCGCCTGGTGCGGCTGCTCGATGCGATGGTTGCCGCACCCAAGCCGGTGATCGCGCGCGTTCACGGGGCTGCGCTCGGTGGTGGCATGGGTTTGGTCGCCGCCTGCGATCTGGTTGCCGCTGCGCCACGAGCGCAGTTCGGTCTGACCGAGGTTCGCCTGGGGATCGTCCCGGCGATGATCTTTCCCTATCTGATGCGTCGCTGCGTGCGCCACAAATTGCTCGAAGCAGCGCTCACCGGTGAGCGCTTTCGCGCTGATAGCGCGCTGGAACTCGGCTTGGTCAACGCCATCGATGAGGACGTCGACCGCCTGATCGACAGCTGGTCCGAGTCACTGATGGCCTGCGGCCCGCGCGCGCTGGGACTGGTTAAGCAGCTCTACGCCGAGGTCCCCCGCGTCGATGCCGAGACGGCGCGCGAGCTCACTGCATCGATGATCGCCGACGCGCGACGCTCGTCCGAAGGACAAGAAGGAATGCGCGCGTTCCTCGAGCGGCGTAAGCCCGCCTGGCACCCTGAGCGTGCGGAGTCGAACGACTAATGCCGAAGAAGCTGCTAGTCGCTAACCGCGGAGAGATCGCCGTGCGCGTATTGCGCGCATGTGCCGAGCTCGCTATCCCGTCAGTTGCGGTGTTTTCCGATGCTGACTGCAGCGCGCCGCACGCGATGCTCGCCGATGAGGCCGTGCGCCTTGGCGAAGCCGAAGCGAAATCCTCGTATCTCGATATCGGCAAGATTATCGACGCGGCCCAGACTGTCGGCGCTGATGCGATCCACCCGGGCTACGGGTTTCTCTCGGAAAGCGCGCAGTTTGCCGCTGCGTGTCAGGCTGCTGGCATCACCTTTGTCGGTCCTTCTGCAGCGACGATCGAGGCGCTCGGTGACAAGGCCTCGGCGCGCAGGCTCGCTGTCGAGGCCGGCGTGCCGGTGGTGCCCGGTCAGCAGATCGAGTCCGACGAAGAACTGGAGCAGCTCGCCAAGCAGGTCGGTTTCCCGCTGCTGATCAAGGCCATCGCGGGTGGCGGTGGTAAAGGGATGCGCGTCGTTCGTGACCCCGCCGACTTGCAGCACGCCTTCGAGCTGGCCCGACGCGAAGCGGTGGCTTCGTTCAATAACCCGGCGATGCTGATCGAGCGCTTGATCGAACGACCGCGCCATATCGAGGTGCAGATCCTCGCGGATAACCATGGGCACTGCGTCTTTCTGGGCGAGCGCGAGTGCAGCATCCAGCGGCGCCACCAGAAGATCATCGAAGAGTGCCCGTCACCGGCCGTTGACGCCGATTTGCGCCAGCGGATCGGCAGCGCTGCTGTAGCCGTCGCGCGCGCGGCGGGCTACACCAACGCCGGCACCGTCGAGTTTCTGCTCGATGAAAATGGCGACTTCTATTTCCTCGAAGTCAACACCCGCTTGCAGGTTGAGCATCCGATCACCGAGGAAGTCACTGGTATCGATCTCGTTCATCAACAGCTGCGCATTGCCGACGGTCTGCCGCTTGAGTTGGAGCAAGATCGGATCGTGATTCGCGGTCATGCGATCGAGGCACGGGTCTATGCGGAAGATCCGGCGCGCGACTTTGCGCCGTCACCAGGGCGAATTCACGTGCTCGACGAACCGCATGGTCCGGGTGTCCGTGTCGATAGCGGCGTGCGTGCGGCGATGGATGTCCCTGTCTATTACGATCCGATCCTCAGCAAGGTAATCGCTTGGGCGCCGACGCGCGAAGCGGCGATCGCGCGCCTCGATCGCGCTTTGGCGGACTACGTACTGCTCGGCTTCGCGACCAACATCTCGCTGATGCGCCACGTGCTGGGCCACCCGGCGTTTCGCCAAGGACAACTCAGTACCGGCTTTATTACCGAGCACTTGCTCGATCGGCAAACGGCGCTTTGGAGCGCTCCCCTGCCCAGCGAGCAGACGGAGGCGCTTGCTGCAGCACTGTCGGCTGACGCCAGGGTTTCGAGTACCGACGGGGCGCCGCAGACAGTGGCGGCGGTTCGTCAAACGCCTTGGGAGCAACTGGCCAACTGGAGGGTCCGGTGAGTCGGCGGGTGACGGTTATCAGCAACGAAGTGCCGAGGACCTTCGACATCAAGCAGAGCGATGGTCAGTATCAGGTAGCGGCCGATGGCGGGTCGAGCCAGTGCTTTCGCCTGACCCAAATCGAAGGGCATCGTTTTTTGCTGGTCGATGAAAGTGGTCAGCGCATCGTGCATACGGTGCGCGATGGTCAGACATTGTTTCTGCACGTCGATGGCCACTGCTACACGTTCGCCTTGCCGAACAAGCACGGCCAACGTCGGGGCGCCAAGCGCGGTGGCGAAGTGCTCGCGCCGATGCCGGGCAAGGTCACGCGGATCTACGTCGAAGTGGGTCAAGCGGTCGAGTCGAGTGAGGCGCTCTACGCGCTAGAGGCGATGAAGATGGAATCCGTCGTGCGCGCACCGGTAGCCGGGCGGGTTACGGCGATTCGTTCTGCGGTAGGTGATCAAGTCGAAGGTGGT
Organism: Deltaproteobacteria bacterium; assembly: GCA_020633415.1. Lineage (GTDB taxonomy): Bacteria > Myxococcota_A > Polyangia > JACKDQ01. The sequence goes on along the minus strand of JACKDQ010000006.1, from coordinate 312,705 downwards.
GCGCGGGTACTCGACTTCGAAGCTGAGCGCTCGAGTGAGGCGTCGGGATGAGTCGCTGGCCGCGGAAGGTTAAGATTGTCGAAGTTGGACCGCGTGACGGGCTGCAAAATGAGCCCGACATCGTTTCGATTACCGACAAGCTGGCCTTTATCAACGCGCTGCTCGATGCGGGCGTCAGCTCGCTCGAGATCGGCTCGATGGTGCGCCCCGATCGGGTGCCGCAAATGGCCAATACCGATGCGTTGGTCGCGGAGGTCGAGGCCGAAGGGCGTGGCGATGAATTGATTGTGCTCGTCGCCAACGAGCGCGGTTTGCAGCGCGCACTAGCTGCAGGTGCGCGGCGCATCGCCGTATTCGCAGCAGCTTCGCCGGCTTTCTCCCAGCGCAACACGGGGATGAGTCTGGAAGACGCTCTCACGCGTTTCGGAAAGATCGTCGCTGAGGCATTGCGCGAGTCGGTCAGTGTGCGCGGTTATGTGTCGACAGTCTGGTGGTGCCCATTTAGCGGGCGCGTTGAGCCGAAGGCCGGTGTCGACGTTACGCAGGCGCTGTTGCAGATGGGCTGCGACGAGGTCTCTGTCGCCGACACGATCGGTGCGGCGACGCCAGGCGAAGTGCGCGCTGTGCTCGAACTGTTGCTCCAGTCGGTACCCGTCGACAAGGTCGCCGTCCACTTTCACGACACCCGCGGCACGGCTTTGGCCAATGTACTGGCGGCGCTCGATCTCGGTGTTCATATTATCGATGCGTCGGCGGGCGGCCTGGGCGGCTGTCCGTTTGCTCCGGGTGCACGCGGCAACGTTGCCACCGAAGACGTGCTCTACATGCTGCATGGCATGGGCATCGAGACTGGCATCGATCTCGACGCGCTTTGTCGGGCAACGCGAATGATGCAGCAGGTGATCGGCCGATCGCTACCTGCGCGCTATCTCGCCGCGGGTCCGCCGAAGACCAGCTAGCGTCCGCGGGCGTCGCTAGGTTCAGTCGATGATGCGGTTTCTGCGCAGGAAGTTGGCGACTGCGCGAAAGTAGCCGCTGTCGGGTGAGGTGTTGTGTCCGCCGGCGAAGGGCACCAGCTCGCCCTGCCTGGCGGTGGCGACCAACTTCTCTGCGTTGTTAAACGGAAGCAGCCTGTCCGCGCGGCCATGCAAGATCAACGTCGGGCCGTCGAAAACCCGCAAAGCGGCGATGTTGTCATAGGGGTCTTTGACCAAGAAGCGCGGCAGCAAGAAACGTCGAGCTGCGTCGGCGATACTGGTGAAGGTTGAGCTGAGGATCAGCGCGCGAGGCGTGATCAGCCGACTCAACGCGCAGACGACGCCGCCGCCCAGCGACCGGCCGAAGAACACGCGGCGCTCGCCGTCGATATCTGCGCGCTGACTGACGCGCTCGACGAAGTAGCGAAAGTCCTCGACGATCGCTGACTGCGACGGTGTTCCGGCGCTGCGACCGAAACCACGATACTCGACCAACAGCAGCGCAACGCCGAGGCGGCGTAGCGGTTCGAGCGTGCTTGGCCACTGGTCGATCACCTCGCCGTTGCCGTGGGCAAAGACGACCAACGGTGCGCGGCGGTTTTCGGCCATCCCCAAAGCGGGCAGCAGCCAAGCTTCAACCCGACCCTGCTCGAGTTGGCGGTACAACGGCTGTGCACCGCTGGGCAAGACGGCTGCTAAGTTGTTGAATCTGCGGGCGCCCGGGTAGAGCAGGTAGCGTTGGAGCGCGCTCATCGCCAGGCAGTATGCCAGATAGAGCGCCGCCAACAAGAGCGTAACCCGCAGCAGCTGCAAGGGTTTGGCTGGCGAAGACGTCATGTATCAGCGGTTCCCCGGCGCCTGGATGGCGTTTGCTGACTGAAAATCGAACAGCGCTCAGTGACAACGGCGTGGAATCTTTGTCGCGGGCCGCGCTTCTTGCGCGCTGCCGAGCGCGTTTGGCCCCGCCCGGCCGACGGTGCGGCAACACACTGAGAATATTTCTTGCTCGCCGCCGGGGGTTCGACGGTTGACCGACGCCGATGTCGAATTGTCACCCATCGCTGATCCGTTTGGCTATTATCTGCCGTCTTTTGAAGGCGTGTTCTTAGCGTTTTGTTGTAACCCCGGCGGTACCCCTTGCTTTCCCACGACGTATTCGCACTTACGACTTTGGACGCTTTGCCCGCTTAGTGGAGGTAGTCTAATGCAACGTTCTCTGTTGCGCATCGCGCCGATCCCTGTTCTGTCTCTCGTCTTGCTTGTCGCGATTGGCGGCGTGGCGTCGGCCCGAGTTGTCGGCGATCAGCCGCAGTCGATCGGCGGCGATGTTGTTTCGGCGGCCCGGCAGTATGTCCAACAACACGCGGCCGAGCTCGGAGCGGCTAGCGCCGAGCTGAAACTGCATCGTCGACTGGCCTTTGCCGATGGCGAAGTCGTCATGCTCACGCAGACCCAAAATGGCCTGCCGGTGCTCGGTGGCACGGTGTCGGTGTTGATCAGCCACGGGCGCATCTTGCTCGCCAACGGTGAGCTCAAGCGGGTCACCGCGCTGGACGTCCAACCGACGATTCAGAGCGGCCAGTTGCTGCAACTGCTGCGCGGCCATCGTGCCGACCTCGAGTTGCGTCGTAGCGACCTCGCGGTGCTTGCCGACGGCCGTGGTGAATCGACGCTGGTTTGGGTCGGCGATGCCGCCACCTATCGGCCCTTCGGTCTCTGGCGAGTGCTGATCGACGCCCGCAGCGGGCGCGTGTTGCAGGTCACCTCGACGCTGCGCGAAGCCAAGGCCAAAGTCTACTCACCCAATCCAACGGTCAACTCAGCGCTGTCGACCGTCGAGCTCAGCGGCCTGACTTCCGACAGCGAGTTGACCGGCGAGTACGCCAGCGCCAAGAGCTGCATGGTCACGCAAAAAGGCTACGAGTGTGCGCGCAACGCCAAACCCGACGAGAACGGCGACTACCTGTTCGAGCCCGATGAGCCGAGCATCGAAGATCCTTTTGCCGAGGTGCAGGGCTACTACCACGCCGACATTTTTCACCGTTGGTTGGTCAAGCGGTTCAACTTTCGTCGACCGGGCGACATCCAGCGGATCGACGTTAACGTCAACCTCCATCAGACCGCCAACGGGCGGACGTTTGGCGTACCCAACGCCTTTTTCGGCGACATCGACGGTGACGGACGGGGCGACATCACCTTTGGCCAAGGCAATCGCGACTTCGTTTACGATGGCGACGTGCTCTACCACGAGTTTGCGCACTCGCTGATCGATGCGACCTCGGATCTCAGCCCGACGATCGACCAGTACGGCTTCAACATCATGCCGCTAGCGCTCAACGAATCATTCGCCGATCTGTTCTCCTCTTTCTTTACCGGCGACGGTACCGTCGGCGAGTACGCCGGTGGGCTCTACGGTAACGGCTCGATCCGCAGCTTGACCGGTACGGCGCTCAATTGTCCCGATGGGCTGATCGGCGAGTCGCATGAAGATGGTTTGGTCTGGGGACGTGCAGTCTGGGCGATCTACAGCCAGGTCCAAAACAAAGAGCTGTTTGAAGGCGTCGTCTACAAGACGGCGATCTCGTTGGCCAAGACCGCAGGGATCAAAGACGCAGCGGGCGTGCTCTCGCGTCTGGCAAGAGAGGCCGATCCGAGTCTTGGACAGCTCGTCGATGCCGAACTGCAAAAACGTGGCGTCGATAGCTGCACGCGCTTCGTTCCCCTGACGGCGGAGAAGGCGCGTGAGGGCTACATCTTTGGCACGAGCGATTTCGGCATCAGCATGGTTCCCGGTCCGCTGCAGTATCGGATCGAGGTACCCAAGGACGCCGAGAAGATGCAGCTCGTGCTGACCCAGGTGCGCGGCCGAACCCAGACGCTTTCGGCGCTGGTTCGCAAGCGTGAGCCGGTGTTGATCACCGGCAACCTGCTGACCACCAAGGACGCGACGGTCAACTCGGGCGGTGTGCCGGCAACGTTCGAGCGCACCTCGTCGACGCTGCCGCTCGAACCGGGCGCAGTGTACTTCGTCTTGCCGATCAACACCGGGGCCAGCACGCGCCAATATTCGTTGGCTGTGGCCTTCCCCAAACCGATACCGTTTGAGCCCGACGCAGGGATCGCACCTGACGCTGGCTCGGCGGTCGACGCGCAGCCTGCGACCGACGCCGATATCGTGGCCACCGAGGATCCCGCGACGGCTGGTCGAGGTTGCGCGGTTGGCGGCCCGGCGCGTGCGGGTTGGGGGGTGCTGCTCGGCTTGCTGCTGCTCGTGATCGGTCGGCGGCGTCGATCGGAAAATTAATAGTTTTAGATTGTTATAAGGGAAAGGGCGCCTGAGCCGCTGCGGCGGTTCGATCGTCGCGCCGCTTGGCGAAATGCCCAACGATTATGTATGATGCGTGGGTTGCATTTGCCGCGTGGTTGAGATAGAAGCTTCAGCGCCGCTAAGCCGGTAGGAGTGTTGAAAAATGGCCGTTTCCAAAAACAACCCGGCAGCTCGTGACAACCAGCGTCTGGTCGTTTACTGCCCGGAAACCAATACTGAAATGCGTCTCGTTAAGCGCATTCCCGGTGGGATGTTCTACATTTGTGACAAGACCGGCAAAGCCTATCCGGTTACCCGCGGGTGCTACAAAGACTTTCCCCACGAGTGGGTTCGCAAGTAGCGTTTAGGAGTTCTACGATGTCTCGCGTATGTAAACTCAGCGGCAAACGGCCGCTCTCTGGTAACCGCGTTTCGCACTCGAACCGCAAGACGCGCCATCGCCAGTTGCCCAACCTGCAATACAAGCGGCTGTTCATTCCTGAGCTGGGTCGTACCGTGAGAATCCGCGTTTCGGCGCGCGCGCTGCGGACGATCGACAAAAACGGCCTGATGCCTTACCTGCGTTCGGTCGGCTTGTCGCTCAACGATATTTGCTAGAGCGACGCTGACCTACCGGCGGCCGAGCTGAGGCCGCCGTTCCAACCAACGACCCACCTGGGCTCTGTGCTCGGGTGGGTCGTCGTGTTTGTATCCCCTTCGGCACCCAGCGCGTCCGCGGCGATTGGCACCCAAGCAACGTGCAGTCGTGCAGGAATGCGCCCTCGAAAGCGCCCAGTGACGCCCCCTCGCGCATTTTTTTCCAGCGCGCAGAGGGCGATTTTCCCCAGCGTTTTCGACGCCCGAACGGGTGCAGTCAACGGGTGTCGGATACTTGTTCACGAACTAGCGCAACTCGTTCCGCGCAGCTGTGTTTGTAGGGCTGAGGTCGCGATACCGACCGATTACGCTGACGGACGAGGATGTGATGGTGAGCAAGCTTGTTGCTGAGTTGAGGCGATCGAGTTCCCTGGATTTATCACCGCTGCGCGAAGGAGGTCGAGATGAGTAGTCGACTATACGGCGCGCTGGCAAATCATCCCGTGTTGGGGACATTGTCGGAGGCGGCGCTGCAGCAAGTCTGCCTCTCGGCGACCGCGCGAACCTATCGCGCACGAGCAACGGTAAAGCGCGAAGGAGATTTGGCCGAGCACTTTTGCGTCTTGCTCGAGGGGCGCGTGCAGCTCTATCACAGTGGTGAGGGTGGCATGCGTGTGGCGATTCGTGACCTGCGCGCACCGGCAGTATTCGGCGAGTTTGAGCTGTTGTCGGGCAGCGAGCGCAGCATGCACAGCGTTCAAGCCCTGACCTACAGCACCCTACTGTGGGTGCCGAAGGACAGCTTCCTCGAATTGGTTAGACGGGAGCACGCCTTCTCCCTTGCCGTGTTGTCCGATATCAGTCGACGGCATTGCATCGCCGTCTCCAACGAACGCGTGTTCGCACTCAGCCGCTTGCGTACGCGACTAGCGAGCTATCTGCTCACCGAGTTGGAGCGTGAAAGCATCGACATGGCGAATCTGGCGATCGTCGAGGTGACGCAAACAGACCTGGCCGACCTGCTCGGGGTAAGTCTACGGGCGATCGCCAAAGAGGTGGCAGCGCTGCGTCGCGCCGGCGTGCTGGATTGGCAGCGCGGAGGATGCCGAATTCGCGATCTGGACGCGCTGCGCGAATATGCGGACGGCAAGGCGCTGCCCACGACCCACCGATCGGGTGAACATCCGCGCGTTGCAGTTGCTGGTCGTCGCTAGCAGGCTAGTCGGAGCCGTTGTTGTTCTGCCGGGCGATCTGCTCGGCAGCGAGCTGTTTGACGCGCTTGACCATCGCGTGCAAGCCGTTGCTGCGACTGACCGAGAGGTGAGAGTCCAACCCCATCTGCTCAAAGATCGGTTTGGGATCGAGCGCCAGGATCTCTTCGGGGGTTTTGCCGCAAAACATATGCATTAGGATCGCGATCAATCCACGGACGATATGTGCGTCGCTGTCGGCTCCGAACCACATCGGACAGCGTGGATCGTATTCGCTCGGCCGCGCACCGGCGTCACGGGCCGCTTCTTCGAGCAGCACCCGCGTGGCATCGGCCTCTGAACCGCTGACCAACCAGACCTGACTGACACAGCCGTTTATTCGGTTGCATTCTTGTCGGCAGTGCTCGGGCAGCCGCGGCAGGCGCTTTCCCAAGTCGATGATGTAGCGGTAGCGATCAGCCCAATCATCAAGGACTTCAAAGTTTTCCAGAATTCGTTCGAGGGTGACTTCCATCATCAATGCCGCTTTTGCTTACTAAGTATATCGACCGCCGGGCTGACAGGCTAAGATCGGAGTCAAGAAAAACGCTAGATTGCCAATTACCCAGTTTTCGTGGTAGCCAACTACGCTTTTTTTCAAGTATCGCTCTGTGTTTCGGCGCAGCGGCCCGAAGGGGCGCGCCGAGTGTTTACAGGGTAGGAGACGGCGATGTCCACAACCCGGACCAAAAAAACCGATCCCAAGAGTGCTGCGGCGCTCGATAGCCCAGCGCCGCTGGCGAATCCGGAGGCGGAGCTAAGCGCAGCGCAGCTTCGTGAGCTGCAGCAGCTGCTGATTGACGAGCGGAAGCGGCTTCGCGAGGGGTTGAAGCGCCACGTGGGTGAAGCCACGGAGACGCGCGACGGTCTGAGCGATGAGGGCGATCAAGCCAGTCACGCGGCGGACCAGGCTTACTTGCTGCGCTTCGCCGACAAGGAATACAAGCTGCTTCGCGAAGTCGAGGCCGCGATCGGGCGCATGCAGACCGGCGAGTATGGGATCTGCGAGGGCAACGGCGAGCCGATCGGCTACAAGCGGCTGCGGTTGCGCCCCTGGACGCGCTACAGCGTTAGCTACAAAGAAGAGGTCGAGCGCGACCGCGCCGAGCGGCGCAAAAGTACCGCTGGCAACTAAGCTCTTCGTCGCTTTGCTAGCCGCGTTGAGCTAATTCGGCCAGTTGCCGCCGCGCCTGGTCGGCGAAGGCGCTTTCTCGTTGATCGACAATCACGCGTTCGAGCTGCGCCCGCGCGTCGTGCGGCAACGCGAGCTTTTCGGCGAGGATGCGTGCGGCGAACAAGCGCGCCCGCGGGGCCAGTGGGTCGCTCGGGTAGGCGTTGGCCAGCGTGGCGAACAGCTCGGCTGCGATCTTAGGGTCGTGATCGCCGAACGCCTCGGCGATGGCGAACAGCGCGCGGGGCGTGAGCGATACTTTGCCGCAGGCATCTTTGAGCTCGCTATACACTTGGCGCGTCGTGGCGAAATCGCCGGCGCGGCGGCAAAGCAGCGCCGCCTTGCTCGCCGCCCTGCCGCACTCGTGCAGGTCGCGGCGCGGCAGCGTTAGCCGAAAATGTTCGAGACTTGCATCAAGGTGATTTGGATCTTCGAGGAGTAGCGTCTTTAGCGCTTGCTCTGCCTGGGCATGGTTGCCTGCGTCGCGCTGACGCAATGCCTCGACAAACAGCGGGTGCTCCTCAAACACCGTCGCCTTGCGCTCTTCGCGAACTTGAATGCGCCGGTCGATGCCTAGCCCGCGCATCGCCAAAGCAAAGCCGACGCCGAAGACGAATCCGCCGACATGAGCCGAGTAGGCAACGGGTACCAACGGTCCTTCGAGCGCCATGCCGATCAGCTGTTGGCCGAACCACAGCGGAAGGGCCCAAAGCGCGCGCATCTGAAACACGCCGCGATAGAAGCGGAACGCGTAGAAGAACGCGTAAGCGAGGCGAATCGTCGTGCGATGGTAAAGCACGAGAAACGCTCCCATCGCTGCCGCGACCGCTCCCGATGCGCCGATCAACGGGATCTCGCTATCGAAACCGCGCGTCGCCGCAAAAGTCAGCGCCGAAATCGCCGCCCCGCTGAGGTATAGGCCCGTCCACAACAATCGACCCCAGCGATCTTCGATATTGCAGCCGCACATCCAGAGAAAGAGCATGTTGCCGACAACGTGCAGCCAGCCGCCGTGAAGAAAGGCGTGGGTGATCAGCGTGTAAAGTGGCGCCCCAGAACGGTATGCGTAGCCGAAGAGCCGGCGACTACCGAACGCCTGCGCATCGAGCTCCTTGAGCGCGCGGTAGTTCGCGTCTGTCCGGTCAGCGACCTTGCCTGCGGCGAAGTCTCGGGCGAATCGCGCCCGTAGACGGCGCAATTGATGGGCGCGCTGTCGCAGTTCCCGGGATGGTGGGCGCCGGCGCTGGTCCAATTGGCTCAGGTCCGCGTTTAGCTCGGGGAGATGCAGCTTGACGTACTGGCTGCCGTGATGGCGCCAAGCGCGATCGAGCAGCAGTTGGCGCTGTTCGGAGAGCCGACGGACCTCGAAATCGCTCTTTTGCTGGCTGCAGCTGAACGCCTGAAGCAACAAACAAAGCGCAATTATCGTCGCGGTGACGTAGGGCACGCGAAAGACGCCCTGATCGTGACCGATCGGAATGATCATCGAGCAAGCCTGCCGAGTTGGGTGTGCTTCGATTGTACGCTAAGCGCTGTTCACAAAAAAAGTCATTAGCCTGGCTTGACACTGTTCATTTGTTCAGTATGCTGTTGAACGTGCTGTTGACCACACAGGGAGGCACGAAAATGAACTTTGCCCAGCTGCCCTTGCTCGGCCGCGACAAGCCGGCCATCAATGCGACGTTGTCACAGGCGGTTCGCACCGATCTGGGGTCCGGTGCCTGGTTTGATCACCTGCCGGGATGGGTGGCTGGCCACCAGACCCTGTTTTGCGAGCTGGCCGACCGGCTGCCCTGGCAGGCCCAGCAGCGCGCGATGTACGACCGCGTGGTTGATGTGCCGCGTTTGGTCGCCAGCGTTGCGCGCGATCAGCTCGATTTGCCGATCGTCGAGCGTATGGCGCGTCTGCTCGGTGATCACTATAGCTATCCGATCGAGCGCGTTGGCTTTGCGCGTTACCGCGACGGACAAGACAGCGTAGCCTGGCACGCCGAGACGGAAATGGAACATTGGGATGAGTCGATCGTCGCCTTGGTATCGCTGGGGGAGCCGCGAAGGTTCATGCTGCGGCCGCGTGGCGGTGGCGCGTCCTTTGGCTTCAACGTCGGCTGGGGAGATCTGGTGGTCATGGGCGGAAGCTGTCAGATGCATTTCGAGCACTGCGTGCCGAAACAGAGCCAGGCAGGTGAACGGATCAGCGTCGCCTTTCGCCAAGCGCGTCCGACGCCGCGTCTGGGTCGCTGGGCTGGCGGCCCGCCGGCGCGGCGACAGGTTTCCCCGCCAACCTTCCCCAGTCGAATCGAGCCCAGCGTCGAGCAGATTCTGCGAGCGGGCTGAGCGCGCCCGCGCTAGCGGCGAAGCGCCTCGGTCAGCACGCGACCGTGAGCCATCGCCGGCGGTGTGATCTGCAAAATGTGGCTGATCGTCGGCACGATGTCGATCGTTCGAGCGTTCGCCAAGCGCTGACCTGGTGCGATCAGCGCACCGGCGATCAGAAGCGGCACGCAGGTGTCATAGCTGTAGCCGGTGCCATGGTCACCCGGGTTTTTTCCCGGCACGACGTAGCGCTTGCCGATCACGACGATGTCACCGCTCAATCCCGCTAGATAGCCGTTGGCGACCTGGCTGGCGGGCACTGCGCTGGTGATCTTGCCGCTGGCGGTATCATCAGCGGTGAGCACCTGGCGCACGCCCGGCTGATCGATCAATAGCTCCTTGGCTCGCTTTAGCGCCAGTTGTCGTTTGATCCGGTGTCGGGCGAGGGCGGCATCGTCGAGCCAATAGTTGAAGTAGCTGTCGGCGGCGATGTAGCGATCGGGGCCGAAACTCTTGCTCAGTCCCTGCTCGAGTCGCTTGCGCCAGTGATCCTGAAACTGATCACCGGATCCTGTGACGCGCCGAACCTTGGGCGCGGCGCCGTGGTCCGAACTAACGACGATCAGCACACGATCGAGGCCGCCAAGCTGTTGACTGACCGCGCTGAGGATGCGCGAAATCGCGCGATCGACGGCGAGCAGGGTGTCTAGCACCTCTGGTGCTTTGGCGCCGTAGTCGTGACCGGCGTAGTCGGTGCTCGAAAAGCTGATCGTCAATAGATCGGGGTGGCCACGTTTGCCGAGGGCTTCGCCGCGCAGGGTCGCCAGTGCGAGGTCGGCGGTCATTTGCGCGGCGTAGGGGGTGCCGAGTGCCTCGCGTGTACCGATCGACAGTAGACGATCGACGCCGCGGGCTTTCCAAGCCAGCTTCTGGCCGCGCATAGCTGCCAACTTGCGGTTGAGCGCGAGTGCATATTCGGGGAGCAGGTCACGGTATGCGCTGCTGGTCACCCAGCGCCAGGTGTCGACGTCGAGCCAAAAGACGCGATCGGCCAAGTTGCCGGCCATCAGTACCGCGGCGCGATGCTTGATCGCCACACTGGCCAAGCGCGCCTGCGGATCAGCGATCTTGATGGCCTCGCCGAGGGTCGGTGCCCTTAGGCGATGCGCCGAGTGACAGATGCCAGACGCTCCGATCATCTGGCAGCGCGCGTCTTCAGTGGCGAGCACCACTGCTCGCGCCTTTCGATCGTACCAGCTGTTGAGCACGATACCGTGCTGCGCTGGGTAGGCACCGCTGAGCAGTGTGGCATGGCCCGGTGCTGTCACGGCGTGGAGCACGTCGAAGACTGCCCGCGGATAGTAGGCACCGCGGGCGATCAGGTAGCGAAACCCGCCGGGCCGTTTTGCATTCCCCGCCGCCAACATCTTCGACAGGGCGCGCTGCAGTCGCTGACTCGGCAACTGATCGACGATGATCAGCAGCGTCAGCGCAGGCTTGGTCACTCGTGGTTGAGCCTCGACAACCGTCGAGAGCAGCAGAAGCGTGGTGATTAGCCGCATGCCCAGGTAAACCATGGGCATTTGCTTCTCGCAACCCCCAAGTTGCACTGCGGTCGCTAAGCGACCGACGCGGGCCGATCACGTGCGATCGCTCGACGCCGCGCGCCGCGGCGATCGGTCAGCCGCCAAAAACGAGCGCCCGGTTAAACATCATCTCACCGGTTTCCGCGTCGATGAACTCAACATTGACCGTGTCAGTAACTGGGTCCAGTGTGACGATCGTTGTGGCGATACGACTGCTGAAATGAATGATTTGCTCTTGCGGTACACCGATGCGCTTGAGGTGCGGTGTCGCATCGACAACTTTCCAAAATTCTGCGGCGTTCCCACCGGGGCCAGCGAGAATCTCCCACATGCCGTGCAGCCGATGGCCCGGCTCGGGCTCGACGCGCGCGACGACGCCAATATGAAAATCCCCGCTCAGCCACCAGACATTACGGATCTGGTTGTCGGCGATGTGATCGAGCAGACGCTGGCGCTGCGCGGCATAACCTTGCCAGCGATCGTCTTGCTCGGGCCAGAAATCGGGAAAGCGCGTGATCGGTACCGAGTTAAGCATCACCTTGAAGTGGCAGGGGCTGGCCGATAGTGCGCTTGTTAGCCAGCTCAGCTGCGCCTCGCTGATGTACTCTGCTTGCGCGGTTTCGCGGCTCGCGGGTTTGCGCTCAGTGCGGCAATCCAGCACGAAGAACTCCGCGGTCTTGCCCCAGCGGTAGCTGCGCCAGATCTTCCGTGCGGGGCCGAGCTGAATCGCGACATTCTCGGCGTAGGCATCGAGGGCTGTTGCGATCAGCGCCGGATCGACTGGATAGAGCTTCGAGTTGTCGACGATCTCATGGTCGTCAAGTGTGGCGCAAATTCCCGTGCGCGAGAGAATCGCCTGATAGCCCGGATCGGCGAGGGTCTTGTGCCAGAGCGCGCGGTACTCGTCTGCAGTCTGGGCGCCGTCGTTATAGGACATGTCACCGAGATGAATGAACAGGTCGAGTTCGCGTTCCGCCGCACGGACCAGCGAGCGAAATGGGGCGTAGTCAAACTTTGTACAAGAAGTAGCAGCCAAAATTAGCGGGCGCCGGCAGTCCTCCGCGACACCGCTGACAAACCGCCCAATCGCCGAGCGGCGCTCGTCGTCAGCAAAAAAGGCGTAGTAGTAGTGGGCACCGGGCTGCAAATTTTCCAGGCGCACCCGCAGGTAGCCCTGCTGGGCTGAAACTTGCTCGTCGTAGATCGCCTCGGCGTCTTCGGCCTTAGTGCCGGCCTTGAACACGCGCAGTCGCGCTGCGGTGCTCGCCTGCGTGAAGCCCCAGATCAGCGCGCTCTCACCTGTTATTGCGCCGGCCTGCACGCCGAGCGGAAACAGATCGAGCGCCGTTTGACCCGCACTCAGTGCGGCGGGCAAGTCGCGCGCACTGCGCTGGCAGTGATCGCTATCAGTCGAGCAAGCGAAAAACGGCAGTGTTGCCAGACCGGCGGCACCGATCTGCACAAAACTCCGCCGGCTAAGCAGGTCGTTGGTCCGGGCCATCAAATCTCCACGGGTACTCTAGCGTAACGTTGGGGTCACAGCACGCTCTGTCAGCTACCCGCGCAGCGCCAACAATCGGCGGCTGAGTGCCAGCTCAGTAGAGCTGAGTGATGCGTGCGCGACTGTAATAATGCAATAGGATCTGCTTGGCGTTGCGCTTGGCCTCTGCCATGCCGATCGCGCCGCTTTGGCAGAGGCCCACACCGTGTCCCCAACCCCCGCCGTGAAAATAGAAAGCATCGGGCGCTGAGCTGGTCGACTGCGCGGTGACGACAAACATCGAGCTGCGCAAGTTGCCCAGTGCACGTCGAATGCGCAGTTCCCCGCTCAGCAGCCGCTTTCCGCGACTGCCACTGATTTCGAGCGATTTGACCCGACCGGAAACGCCACGGCTGAGCACGCGAATCTCGCGCACTTTGCCCACGCCCAATGACGAGAGTTGCTGTTGGCTGCGGCGAGCCTGCCAGCGGAACTTGTCGCGGTTAACGCTGCTCCGGGCTGTCCAGGTGTCAGGCCGTGCAGCGAGCCAGTCGTGAATGTTGCTTTCGTTGATGCCGTTGGCGAACTTGGCTAGCGCCTGACGGTTGGGACTGTCGAGCTTTCCGCGCAGCACAGGGTCTGCCGAACCAGGCCAAACGTTCTCGTTGTTCTCGGTGTGGCCACCGCTATTCGCGTGGTAGACGGCATCGACCAGACGATTGCTATCGCCCTCGCGCATCAACACCTGCCCGCGTGTCTCGCGGATCGCACGGCTCGTCCGTGGGTGCTCGAAGCCTGCGCCGCGGTAGACCTGACAGCGCGTCCATGCACAGGTCAGATAGGGATCGGCAAGGTTGCGCGTGCCGATCTTGGCCAGCAGATTGCCGCGTGCGGCGATCGCCTGGGCGTGTAGTGCGGCGTAGGGCGCAGAGGGGAAGATCTCGGCCGAGACCAATCCTTCGAGCAAGCGATCGATCGGTAGGCGATTGACGACCGCCAGTTTGCCGGCGCGATCGACCGTGACGTAGATCGAGCCGCGATAGCGGCCGCGCTGCGTGCCTACCGTAGCGCTGCCTTGGGCTGTGGCCTCGATCAGCTGATTGTCGTTGGCCGCGGCAAACCAGAGCGTCGCGGAAGCACGCACCGTTGTCCCGGTCTTCGAATCGGTCGCGATCAGGGTACCCGATGGTCGGCGCTTCATCCGCGTTAGCACGCGCAGCCGTTGTCCCCAGCCCTGCGCCTTGAAACGCTCGAGCTGCTGGCGCGCAGGTGCTTCGCGTTCAAAGGGGCCACTGAGCAGCAACAGCACGCGGTTGTCGAGCACCTGGCCTTTGATCCCGTAGACACTGCCGACTTCGAGGGCCTGGGTTGTGATCTGGCGTGCGGTCCAGCGGGCGCGTACTTCGCGCAGCCGCGCGACAGCCTCGGGAGCGAAGCGGTCGAGCACGACAAAGTGTTCAACCCGTGCCGGACGGCCGTCGGTCAAACGGATCGTCCACTGGTTGTTGGCGACGACCTCAGCGCCACCGACGCCGTCAGGAAGCAATCGTAGTGGTCGGTCGCCCCGCAGCTCGACTTGGTCAGCGCGCTCGGCCACGCCGATCGTCACCAGTGGGGTTCCGCGACTATCGAAGGCGAGTTGGCTGCTATAGAGCGCATCGATTTTATCGGCTCGCGTCAGCGTGTCGCCTGCAATGGCGACTTGATGTGATAGAAGTATCAGCGCGATCAGGCTGAACGTGCGAATCATTGGCCGATACTACGCCGACTATCCGGCGAGGGTAAGCCCTCTGCAGTTCGTTCCGTTCTGGGGAGCGTCTCAGCAAGCAGCTTGCAGGCGATAGGGCAGGTCGCAGTGCGTTAGCCAGCGTCGAGGAGTCCAGCTCGGCGAAGCAAGCCAATATCGGCGAATCGGCGATCGACGCCCAGTCGCGTTAGACCCCGACTGCCGAGCAGGCCTAATAGCGCCTCGTAGTTGATCCGTCCGTCAGCTGCCCGTTGCAGCGGGATCTGCGCACTGGCCTCGTGTCCGCAAGTCCAGACCAGCGGTCCCTCGGGCAGACGCGGGGGCAGCTGCTCCGACGCGACGCATACCGCGAGCGAGACCGACGCGGGCAGCCGCTCCAAATCTGCGCTCGAAACCAATAAAGCGTCGCAGTGATCGACACCCAGCAAAGGATCGGGGCTTGAGCTATCGATGTCGAGCTGGCAGAGCCAAGGCCGTCCGCGGCGGACCCGCGAATAAAAGCCGGCGTTGATCTCGTCGGCGCGCTGCTGAAGCAAGCCGACGTTGACCTCGACGCCATGTTGGCGCAGACGCGCTACGCCGGTGCCGTTGACGCGCGGGTCTGGGTCCAATGTCGCGACCACGACACGGCCAACGCCCGATTCGATCAGCGCCAACGAGCAGGGCGGGGTTTCACCGAAATGGTTGCAGGGCTCGAGTGAGACATAGGCCGTCGCTCCGCTCAGCCGGGTCGGGGCGGCGTTGTCGATCGCCAGCGTCTCGGCGTGAGGGCGCCCTCCGCGGCCCGTCGCTCCCGAGGAGATGATCGCTCCATCGCCGGCGGCGATCACGCAGCCCACCGCTGGGTTAGGCCACGTTGTGCCCAGCGCGGAGATCGCCAAGTCCAGCGCACGCTGCATCAACGGTGTCTCGTTTGTCGTATGCGAGGACTTATCGCTCACGGAGGTCATGCTCGTCGCGAAGTTCGATACCGAGTCGGGCGAACAATTGGCGATCGGCGTCGACCTGCGGGTTGTTGGTGGTCAGCAGCCGGTTGCCGAGGAAGATCGAGTTTGCGCCAGCGAGAAAGCAAAGCGCCTGCAGTTCATCGGACATCTGCTCGCGGCCAGCCGACAAGCGAACGACTGAGTGCGGCATCAGTAGGCGTGCGACGGCGATCGTTCGCACAAGCTCTATCGGGTCGACCGGCTTGGCGCGCTCCATCGGCGTGCCAGGAATCGCCACCAACATGTTGATCGGTACGCTCTGTGGGTGGGTCGGTAGATTCGCTAGGGTACGGAGCATCGCAGCGCGGTCGCTGCGCTGTTCACCCATGCCGACGATTCCCCCCGAGCAAACGCTGATTTTGGCGTCCTGCACGTGACTCAGTGTTTGCAGTCGATCGGCAAAGCTATGGGTGCTGACGACGCTCGGATAGTAGCTCTCGCTGGTGTCGATGTTGTGGTTGTAATAGTCGAGACCGGCCTGCTTTAGCTCGTGGGCTTGGTTCGCCGACAGCATGCCGAGCGTTACGCAGGTTTGCAGACCGAGCGCCTTGACCTCGCTGATCAGCGCTTTGACGGTTTCCAGGTCGCTATCTCTGAGCGCGCGCCAGGCGGCGCCCATACAAAAGCGACTGGCGCCCGTTTCCTTGGCCTGGCGAGCGGCCTCGATCACCGTCTCGCGGCTGAGCAGTGTTTGGCGCTCGAGCTCGGTCTCGTGATGCGCACTTTGTGAGCAGTAGCCGCAATCTTCGGAACATCCGCCCGTCTTGATCGAAAGTAGCGTCGAGGCTTGGATCGCGTTGGCGTTGAAATGGCTGCGGTGGGTGGTCTGTGCGCGGAACAATAGGTCGGCAAAGGGTAGCGCGAACAGCGTCTCGATTTCACTTACCGACCAGTCGTGGCGGGTCGTTTGCTTCATCCGCGGAGTATTGCCCAGCGCCGCGGCAAGGTAAAGATCTGCCCGAAATAGCTAGATATTTCGCTGGCAGCCCGCGATGCGCACAACACCGACGAGCGCCCTCGCGGGTCCGTGCGCCAGATCAGCAGCGGGCGCCTGGAAAAGAAAAAATATTCACAAACGATATTGAGCGCTTGTGCGTGCATCGCTGGTCGGGTTTGCCAGATTCGTGCTAGGCCCGGGCAGCTGTATGCGAGGCGCGGTTGGTGTGAATGCGCGAGCGAAGCTTTTCCGGGCTGCTGCGACTGCAGGGTTGGTGGTTATTCTGCTGATAGCCCTGGTCAGACCTGTCTTGGGTGTTCCGCCGATCGTGATCCGCAGCGATGTTCACGGGCGTTGCGCCGCCTTTGACCTGCTCGGGTTTGTTCGTGCGACGCCGCTTGCCCTGCGCTTGCCGCGTGCCAACGAAGCCCACTGGCGCCTGCGGGTCGATCCGGCCCAGCGCATCGTGCTGTTCGATCCGTCGGGTCGTGCGGTGGCCGATAAACCCCTTGGATCGGACGTCGACTGTCAAGAGCTCGGGCGCGTGGCTGTCGTTCTACTGTCCGCTCACTCACCCGCCCTTCGTCTGACGCGCAGATCGTCGCCGCCTGCGGTTCAGCCCTGGTCACGCTGGCGTGTGCAGTTAGCCGGTGGGTTGGCCGCGCCGTTTGGCGAACCCTCAGGCTTCGGCACGATCGCCGGCTACTACCGTCCCGCTCAGCGGCTAGCACTGGGATTTGCGATCCATCTTTCCCATCGCAGCGAGGAGCTCAGTCAGGGCAACGCCTCGTTCACCACGCTCGCGGGGCGAGGGCTGCTGGCGACCGGCCAATCGTTTGGGCCGCTGCGGGTGTTGGCCGGCGCAAGCTTGGGCATCGGAGCACTATTGGCCTCAACCGATCAGCTGCCCACTCGGCGATCGATCGCGGTTAGCGTCTTTTCGGCGGGAGGCTTTGCCCAGGCGCTCTTCGCGCTGGGCGACAACTTTCGCGCGGGGCTAGGTCTGGCGGTGTTGGCGCTGTTGCCGCGGCGGCGCTTTGAGGTTTCTGGCCTCGGTGTGGTCTATCGCAGCGCGCTGCCACAGGTTGAGTTTTCCCTGGTCCTTGGGTGGGAGAGCGATGCCCGCTAATCGACTCGACTGGCCCACGGTCTTTCGCGAGTACCGTGGCTTCGTCTACCGCGTGGTCGGGCGCTTGGCGGGACCCGCATTGGACCACGAGGACATCGCACAAGATGTCTTTGTGGTGATCTTTCGTAAGCTGCACACGCTGCGTGATCCGCATCGACTTCAGTCCTGGGTCTATGGAATCTGTCGTCGCGTGGTCGCTCACCAGCGGCGCAGACTGCGCGTACGGCAGGCGTTGGCCGAGCTTGTCGGTCAGCAGCCAACACGGCCGACTGAATCTGGCCCGGAGCGCGTCTACGAGCAGCGAGAGCTCGAGCGCGTGCTGTACCGCGCGCTCGACCGCATGAGTGAGAAGCGGCGCGAGGTATTGATCCTCTTCGCGCTCGAAGGGCTAGAGGGCAAGCAGATCGCCGAGCTGTTGGAGATTCCACTAAACACCGTGTGGACACGCCTACACGCTGCTCGACGCGATCTGCTTGGCCAGCTTGGTGAAAACGAGCTGGGCCTAGTTCGGCCGCTGCGGGAGGCTTCATGACGCAGCCGTCGCAAGAGCTTCTCGCGCTGCGGGCGCAACTGCAGCGTCTGGCAGGCCAGCCGCTGGTGCCGCGGTCGGCGACCGATGCGCATCGCCGACGCATCGAGCGACGCGCTGAGCAGCTCCGTCGCATTCGCCGTCGAACCCTGGCGCTGCTTGCTTGTGGTGCACTCGCGGCGACGGCGCTCGTCGTCAGCTTTGTCGGTAGCGGTGAGCCGCCGCGCCTCGTGCCGAAACACCGGCCGACAGCCGCGCTGATTTCTTCAGGCAAGGGGCGAGCTAGCGAGCAGCCGCGAGCGTCAAGACCGTTTGCACTGCGCAACGAGGGGAGTTCACCACTTGTCGTGGTCTTGGCACCGGGCGTGGGCAACGTCCTTTTGCGTCCGGGGGCGCGTGGCGTCTACGACGCAAGCGGGCGGCGCGCAACCGTTGAGCATGGCGCGATGGTCTTTGCTCTACCGCCGTCGGCGAAGGACTTTGAGGTGCGTTTTGCCGATCACCGCGTGGTGGTCCTGGGAGCAGTCTTCGAGGTTCAGGTCGCTCCGGCCGCGATTACGCTCTATCGCGGCGAGGCTCGCTGGACACTTCCCGACGGCTCGGTTCGCTCGCTCGACGAGAACGATCTGACGCAGCTCGGCCGGGCTGAGCGTCGTTTGCTCGGTTTGGCGGGGCCGCCGTCAAGGCGCGGCGCTGCCTTGTCCGACGCTCAGCGCGTCAGACCGCTCGAGCGGCAGATGCGGCCGAAGCTGGCGAATCGCAGTCCCTCGCTTGCGCGCCACGCCGCGCCGGCGGCCAAACCGAGGCCGGCGCGTCCTGCTGACGCCAGCGCATCCGCGGCGACGGCCAATGTCAGGCGCGCTACGCCGTTGCCTGCGGCCCAACAACGTCGGCAGAGCGCTGAATGGAGCGCGCTGTTTGCCGCACAACAACTGCTCGCCTCCGGCGATCCCCAAGGTGCGCTTGGTGCGACCGATCGTTACCTCGCGCGCTATCCAGGCGGTCGTTATCAGCAAGAAGCGCTGCTGCTGCGCATCCGCGCCTTGATGCGGCTCGGTCGTCTCAGTGATCTCGTGCACACTGCAGATCTGTTTATCGCGCGCTTCTCCAACGCGCCCGCGGCCAAACGGCTGCGCAGCTTGCGCGAACAGGCGCGGCGGTTGGAAAAATCGACCGCTGAGTGAAGCTTCTGCGCTCGGGTTGCACTGCCCCACTGGAGGTCACAGATATGCGGCAGACGATCTTGATACTGGAGCTCGGAGCGCTACTCTGGCTGCCAATCGTTGGTTGTGCTGAACAGATTCACAACCTTGGCGGTTTCGACGGCGGCAGTTGGGGCGATCTGTCTGCGCCCGACGGAGCGCTACGTCCTGACCTGGCAAGCGACGCTAGCGCAGTTGATGCCGCGCTCGTCGATGGGGCGACAGGTCCGCAGGTTGTGATCGTTGTCACTGGCGATCCGACAGCGAAGACGATCAGCGACGGTCTTGCTGGGCAAACGCCGCGTAACTATCGGATGGCCTTCGGCGCTTTTCGCGCGCTGAAGGATCTCAACGACCCCGCGCCGCTCGAGCTGCTCGACTATCGCCAGGCGCCACGCGAAGTCGATCTGTCACAGCGCACCGTGGTTGGCAGTGCCTCGCTCGCTTCGCTCGCCGCCGGCAGTTATACCTACGGTGAGGTGCTGTTGACCAAGGCGCAGTTCGAAGTCGACGCGACGATTCATTTCGCTGGGCAGAGCATCGCGCAATCGATCACTGTGGTCGCCGCACTTTCCGACACGACGATAGCTGGAAAGGCCTGGAAACAGGGAGAGGCTCAGGTGACCGTCCCGATCATTGGACAGCCCTACAACTTCTCACTTCCCGCACTGCCATCGACTGCCGGCGGGACGTTGATCCAAAAAAACGGCGAGACCTGGATGCGCTTTGCGTTCGGCAAGCCGCTGTTGATCGATCCCCAACAGCCGACCGGTGCCGAGGCGGAGATCATCTACGAGACCTACGAGAGTTTTCGCTGGCAGGACACCCAGCAGAGCGGGCACCAGCCCAACCTCTTCGATATCACCGCCGGGCTGCCGCCACTGATCGAACCGGTATTAAACTTCGGTGCGACCGGCTACCGGGTGATCACCCGCTGAAGACTATCTCGCTGATTACTTTGCCGCCCGCACGGCACGACCGCGCACGCGTACCTGCGGCGCCATCTTGGCGAGCGTCTTGGGCCCGACCAATTGGAGCAGATCGCTCGGGCGCTTGAAGTGGCCCGGTTTGGCGCCGTCGCCACCGTTACGGAAGGCGACAATTTTTGCCGCACGCGCTGGCCCGATCCACGGCAGAATTGTCAGCTCTTGGGCGGTGGCTAAGTTGATGTTGACCAATTTGAGTTTGGCGCTGGCGATCTGGCCTGTTCCCACGGTCCAGCGCGCATTGGGGTTCGCAGCAGGCAGCTTGGCAAAGCCTGTCTTCCGAGCGCTTTCGACTTCGCCCCAGGTGTGGCGGCTCTTTACCCAGGTTCCGCTGATCCAGAGCTTGTCGCCGGCCTTTAATCCGTGTTGCTTGTAGTCGAGCTTGACGGCGAGTTTCCCGCGGCCGAGCATTTCGACGACACCATAGCTGGTCGCGTTTTCGGGAATATAGGGCACCCCAAAGCGATCGGTCATCTCCGTTTGCGATTGCCAATAGTCGGGTTTGCTGGTGTTGAGCCAGAGATGGACCTTGGCGTTGGCACGGTTTTCCCGGGGGCTGCCCCAGTCGTTATCGTAGATCAAATAGACCACCGCGCCCTCTTTGGTTGCCTTGGCCTCAGCAACCTTGAAGCGGGATTGGCTGCTGGCGGCGGCCGCGCTGGCGCACAGCGCGCAACACAATGCGGAAACGACCAAGTGTTGGATAGAGCGGGCGATCGCGGGTCGATGCATAGCGCCCTCTGTGTGAGCAAGTCCGGTGCCAGCTTCGTGAGCCGCAAAACAAGCCACTTTGAACGGCTTGTTCGACTTTTCCGTATGCTCTGGCGACCAGGGCTGTCACCCCCTTGGACGAAACAAAGGCAGCGCTCGGGGACGCTCTGTCAGGTTTCACCGAGCATCAGCTCGATCGTGCGATGCACGGAGTCGGGCGAGCCAACGAGGGAGATTTGGTCGCCCCGCCGCAGGACGGTTTCGCTGCGCGGCACCAACGCGGCGTCGTCGCGCTGGATACTGAGGATTAGCGCATTGCCGGGCAAATGAATCGAGCGCAGCGTTTTTCCGATCAGCTCAGAATTCTGCAAGGTTGCCTCGCCGATCTCCACGGCGTCGTCGTGGTCGACGATTAGCTCGAAGATCGAAGGGAAGCAGAGCGCGGCCTCGAGAGCGACCGCCATCGCGGTCGCGGGCTGGATGACGTTCACGCCCAGCGCGCGCAACTCGTTGGTCAAATTGGCGTCGTCCACCCGGGCGATGACGATCGGTACGCCGTGATCGATGCCAAGTTGGCAGAGTGTGCGGACCACGCTGTTGTCGCTGCGCAACACCACGAGCGCCTCGGCCGCGGCGATTCCCGCATTCAACCAAGTTTGTGGTTCGAGGGCGGGGCCGACGGCAACATCTGCGGAGGCGTCCAACGAAGAGAACTTTTCATCGTAGACGACGATCGCTCGTCGACCGGTTGCTCGCAGTCTCGTCGCCAATAACACTGCCATCTGGTCGGCGCCGGCGATCAGCACGCCGCTGCGGCGCTGAACCCGGCGGCGCGGCACGATGCGGCCAAATAGCGTTGGGCTGAGCGTGCAGGTGGCGACGGCAACAAGGATCACTGCCGCGTTGATCGACTCGCTGATCGCACCGATCTTCAAGGCAATCGCTGATACGGCGATGATCAACGAAAGACGCGACGAGAGCAGCGTGCCGGCGGCGATCGCCTCACGCCAAGAAAAGCGCAGGCGAAAGACCAAGGCGGGGAGCATCTTCACCACGTAGGCCAGCGCGATCAGGATTGGTACCAGGGTCCAAGACGAGTCAGCTGTCCCTAGTTGCTTGATCTCGAGATTGACGCCGACCATCATGAAGAATATCGGGATAAAGAAGCCGAAGCCGATCGCATCGAGCTTCTCACGCAATGCTGACTCGCCGGTGCCGGCCATCGCGCCGACGACTGCGCCGGCGAGAAAGGCGCCGACGATCACTTCCGAGCCCAGCGCGTGTGCCAAGACAACCCAGGCGACCATCAGCGCAAACGCGCCGCGCACGCGGATCTGTGCAGTGGCATGAGCCAGCTCCTCTGCCAGGCGTCGAATCAGTGGTAGGGTCACCACCCGCCGAGCCAGTCGACCAAAAAGGGCGAAGGCCAGGATCAGCACCAGAACCAGTAATAGATCGAGGGTCAGTCCGCGGCTAACGGCGGCGATCACCACCGTCATCAGCACGAGCGTTACCAGGTCGGCGATTGATGCGGCGACGAGCAGATACTGTCCGTAGCTCGTACCGAGTAGCCGATGTTCTTTGAGCACCGGCAAGACGACACCCAACGAGGTGGTGCTGAGGATCAACGCCATCAGTAGTGGTCGCTTTACTTCGGTAAAGTGGGCGAGCAGGTGGCTGCCGCCGAAGGCCAAGCCGATGGTCAGCAGTAGTACCAATAGCGCCAATGGTAGCGGGCCGACCCAAGAGCGGCGCGTTGAGCTGGCGCTGCTAGAGGGCCGGGTTAGCCGGGCAAAGTCGAGCTCTAGCCCCGAGATGAACATCAAAAAGGCAAAGCCGAACTCGGCGAGGAACTCGAGCGTCTCTGATTTGGCGATTAGATCGAGCCCGCTCTCGCCAATGATGATGCCGGCGATGATCTCGACGACGACGATCGGAATATGTAGTCGACCGAACGCGTTCGCTGCGAGAGGCACGACCGCTGCCAGACCCGTGATCAGCAACAGCGCAGTGAACGTCTGATCCATCCGCAGATCATTCCTCTGGCCCACGACTGCGATCTGGGCACGCCCCGGAAACTATTCGATCTCTCGCGCAAGGCCAGGTTATCACGGTCGCCGGAGCGCGTCACCGTAAGCGATTCGTCGTCGGGCTGTCGGCCTGCTTCACAGGCCAGGCAAGGGGATCTAGTATGCAGCGATGATCAGCACCAACCTCCAGGTTGATTCGCCCGAGGGAATTTCCTTGGACTACGAATTGGCGAGCTTGCTCGATCGCGGTAAAGCGTACGCGATCGATCTGCTGATCCGCGTAGCGGCGGTCGTGATCATTGGTGTGGTGTTGTTTTTCGTCGCCGGTGTTGCGGGCCTAGCGAGTCTCGGACTGTGGCTCGTGATCTACTTCGCCGTCGAGTGGGGCTACTATGTGTTCTGTGAAAGCATGATGTCGGGCCAGAGCCCAGGAAAGCGGTTGTTCGAACTGCGCGTCGTGCGCGTTGAGGGCCACCCGATCGGCTTCTTCGATTCGGCGATCCGCAACTTGCTGCGCGCCGCTGATCAGTTGCCGTTCTCTTATGCTATTGGAGCGATCTCGGTGATGGCTTCAGGCCGTTTTCAGCGGCTCGGCGACCTGGCGGCGGGGACGGTAGTCGTCCGGGAGCAGCGCGCTTACTACGGCGCACAACTGCCGAAGATCGATCCGAGCCTGTTTCGCAGCGATAGCCGCGTGGTGTTGAGCAATCGCGAGCGCCGCTTGTTGCAAGAGTTTGTCGTGCGCAAAGACCGTTTGCACCCAGAGCGGCGCGAGCAGCTCGCCGAAATTCTCGCTGGCCACTACCGTCAACGTTTCGGCTTTGACGCGGGAGATACCGCCAGTGAGACCCTGGTTAGGTTGTTCGCCAGTGCAGCCAGGGAGTCCCAAGCGTGACCGCTGAGCAGATGATTCGCGCGCGAAGCGCTGAGTGGCGGGAGCTGGAGGCGCTGCTCTCGTCGATCGGTGGCGAGCTCCGTCGGTCGGCGACCAACCTCTCGCGTTTTGCGGCGCTGTTTCGCAACGTCGGCGCCGATCTGGCGCTGGCTCGCGCGCAAGGGTTTCCGGAAGAACTTACCGAGTACCTCAACAGTTTGGCGGCACGCGCTCATAACCGGTTTTACGTGAGCCCGCGTCAGCCGCTCGGTCAGATCGCCGCGTTCTTTCGTCGCAAGCTGCCGCTGATTATCCATCGCAACGCCCGATACGTGGTGATCGGTATGCTGCTCTTCTTCGGCCCGCTGCTGGCAACCGTCGGGCTCTCGCGCAGCAATGACTCGGCGCTGTTCGCGATCGTGCCAAAGTCGATGCTCAGCCAGTTCGAAAGGATGTACAAGAAGGGCCACGCCGCTGGGCGGCCGGAATCGCTCGACGCGGCGATGACTGGCTTTTACGTGTTCAACAACGTCGGCATCGCATTTCGCTGCTTCGCTACGGGAGTGTTCGCTGGTCTCGGTTCGATCTTCTTCTTGCTCTACAACGGAGTTGTGCTTGGCGCCGTTACCGGGTTCGTCTCGACAACGCCGTCGGCGACCAACCTGTTGAGCTTTATCATCGGCCACGGTCCCTTCGAGCTGTTCGCCATCGCCCTGTCGGGAGGTGCAGGGCTGCGCCTTGGTTTTGGAATGATCATTACCGGTAATCGTCGGCGCCGTGATTCTCTGCGCGATGCGGCGGTAGATGCGGTGCAGATCGTGCTCGGTGCCGCGGTGCTATTGCTCGGTGCTGCGTTGATCGAAGGCTTCTTTTCACCGTCGTCGTTGCCGATCTGGCTGAAGTTTGCCTTTGGCGGCGTCTGTGTATTGTTTCTGACCTTCTATTTCGGCATCCTGCCTTGGTTCGTTGCGCGCGCTGCGGGCGAGCTTCGGCGACAAGGAGACGGCTTGGTGCTCGGCGGAGGCGCGCTGAGTATCGTCGGCGCCGTCGCCAATCTCGCCGCCTATTTCGCCGAAGCCGGCGCGACCCATTTCGCGATTTGGTCGGCCGTCGGCCTAGTCGGCGTGCTCTTGACGCTCGGTGGACTGCGCCGCCGTCGTGCGTGGCTGCGATGAATCCGGCTGACTTGCAGGTTGAGATTCGGCCGCGGAGTGCGGGGCAGATCCTCGCGATCGTTGCACGGATGCTGCAGCGTCGTCCGGGCTCGATGCTTTCGGTCTGGTTGCTCTGCGCACTGCCGCTCTTGTCGATTGCCCTCGGGCTGTTGCTGTGGGCTCGATGGAATCCGTGGTGGGTTTGGCTGGTTGTCCTGCTGATCGGCCCAGTGTTCATGCCCGCGGCGATATCGACGTGCGGCATGCTGGTCTTCTTGCCGCGCGTTCGTTTGGTCGATGCGCTGGTCAATACATTACGCCGCACGCCGCAATTTCTCGCGCTGTTTTTCGTCGGCCGCCTGCTCGCGCTGGTCGGTCTAGTGGCGCTGGTCGTCCCGGGCCTCTACCTCTGGCGCAATCAATGGTTCGTTGGACCGATCGTGATGCTCGAGCGATCGGGACTTGCTGCATCGATGCGCCGCGCGCGTCGATTCGCGGGGGGGTTTCATGACCGCGTGTTTGGTCATGCGGCGGGTGTGGCAGCGGTGCTCGCATACACCACCCTAGCATTGGCGACGATCAATCATTCGCTGATCGCCTACGTCTTCGGCTCGTCGATCGAGGTCGTTGGTGCGTTGACCGAGTACTATCACTATCGCCACCTGCTGAGCTTGATCGGCTTTTGCTTGGCCTTGCCACTGGCGACATTTTGCTGGTTCTTCGTCTACCTCGACGTGCGCATTCGCAAAGAGGGCTGGGACCTCGAGATCGCCTTTCGCCGCCTTGCTGAGGCACGCTCGCGCAGTCTGGCGCTCGGCGATGGATCCCACAGATGAGCGCGCGGCAACGATTTCGGCTGTTGGCCTTCGCGCTGCTCGGTCTGTGTCTCGCGCCGCAGCTGGTCAGCGCTGAGCCGCCGTTCGACGAAATCAGAGACACCCATCAGCGCATCGATCGAATCGCCGAGCGGATCGGCTTTCGTCAGCGCCAAGAGCGCAAGCGAAGCCAAGGCTGTTCAGCACAGGCGGAGCATAAGCCGTCCAACAGCAAGTCGTCATTCAAGCTGCCGAGTATGCCGCCGGTCGTCGGCTATGTCCTTCTAGCCGTGATCGTCGCAGCGATGCTGATCCCGCTGTTTATGGCGCTGGGCAGCGGATATCGAGACTTGGCACCAGTGACTCGGGCTGGCGTCGACCACAGTGATGATGATTCGACCGCCGCGCAACGCGCGCGTCTCCCGTGGCATGTCGAACTAGCAGACTGCCGTGCACTATTCGAGCGCGGTGAAGGCGCCGCGGCGCTGGCTGCGCTCCATCGTTATCTGCTCTTGCGCTTGGCCGATCGTGGGTTGCTTCAGCTCGATGGCAGCACGACCAACTGGGAGTACGTGCGCTCCCTCAGCCCCCATCCGCGGTTCAAGCGGATGCTCGCTGCGGTAACCGAAGCGGCTGAGCGTGCGGTGCTCGGCGTGCGCGGGCAACAGCCGGCTGGCTACGACGAGCTGGAGTCTCGTGTACAGGAGTTGGTGTGATGAGCGGTAGGCGTCGGGCATTGAGCGGTTTGCGAATGCTCTTGCTGCTTTGGCTGGGGATTCCGCTCAGCGCCGCTGCGTCGACAAGTATCAGTCGCGATGGCGATGGAAAGCTGATCTTTTATCTGCTTCTCGAAGATCTTGGCTACCAAGTCCAGCGGAGCAGCGACATCGATCGGCTCGATGCGAACCACGATCTGGTGATCGTCTTAGGAGAGAGTGACCTGCTGAAGTCGCAGCGCATCGAGTCCTGGCTCAAGCAGGGTAAGGCGTTGCTCTATGCGCCACCGTTGTTTGTCGACGAGCATTGCGCACGCGTCGACTTCGCCGGACTTCAGCTCGAGCGCAGCGGCAAAGCAGCATTCAGTCCAGCTGCCAAGGGATTCAACAAGCCGATCAACTTGCGATCGGCAATGTGCGCGATCGATTTGAAAAAGGGCGACAATATGGTCGTCGGCAAGGATCAGCGCGGACTAGCTGTCGAGCGCGCGCACGGTCGTGGCCTGGCGCTGCTGCTCGCTCACCAAGGGTTGGTTGTCAACGCCAGCGTTGGAGACGACGATTTGATCGTCGCTGTCCGTCGCTGGATCGGCGCGGCCGTTCCGCCGCGCGGGCGGATCCTATTTATCGACGACCGCCAAGCCGGCAAGCTCACCGAGCTACTTAAGAAGGCCAACCTCGTTCCACTGGTTCTGCACGGTCTGTTGGCGCTGTTTCTGCTCTATTGGTTGCTGACGCCACGCTTTGGCGAGTCAGATCCGGAGCCATCGCCGATCCGTCGGCGCTTCGCGCAGCACGCGGAGGCCTTGGGGAACCTTTACCTGCGCGCCGGTTCGTCGCGCCACGCTTTGGCGGCGTTTTATCAGCGCGTCTGCGAGAAGCTGGCCGGCCGGCTGAGCGGCACAGAGCGCGGGCAGCAGCGCGTGCAGCTCGCTCGCTTGATCGCGACGCGCAGCGGACGGAACGTCGACAGTGTGGATAGTCTGCTGGCACAGATCGAGTACGCGATCGGCGAGTCCTCCTTGCCCGACGCGCGTGAGATTCAGCGCCACTTTCGCCTCTGCCAAGCATTGGCAGAACTGGAACGGCACAGCGCCGTTGCCGATGGAAGGAAGAAGAACAGGTGAACGTCGAACAATTTGCGCAGCTCGTGGAGGCTGCCCGTCAGCAGATGGCGAAGGTGATCGTCGGCCAGGAGGACATCGTCGAAGGTGTGTTGATCGCATTGGTCGGTCAAGGCCATGTGCTGATCGAGGGCGTTCCTGGGTTGGGGAAGACGCTGCTGGT
The DNA here is from genome assembly GCA_020633415.1 of Deltaproteobacteria bacterium. GTDB lineage: Bacteria > Myxococcota_A > Polyangia > JACKDQ01. Next base: position 284,918 of record JACKDQ010000006.1, on the reverse strand, counting down.
GCGCGCCCTCTCGCGTGTGCTGTCGCTCGAATTTAAGCGCATCCAGTTCACACCCGACTTGATGCCCTCAGACGTGACGGGCAACAAGGTTTATGACGCTAAGAAGGGTGAATTGGTCTTTCGGGCCGGCCCGGTGTTCGCCCAGCTGTTGCTCGCTGACGAGATCAATCGCGCACCGGCCAAGACGCAAGCCGCGCTGCTCGAGTCGATGCAGGACTTCCAGGTTACGATCGACGGCGCAGCCTACCCATTGCCGCGGCCGTTTATCACGATGGCGACCCAAAACCCGGTCGAGTCTCAAGGAACATATCCGCTGCCCGAGGCGCAGCTCGACCGCTTCATGTTCAAGCTCAACATGACCTATCCGGCCAAAGAGGAGGAGAATCGCATCCTCGATAACTATCTGAGGGGATTCGACCCTCGGCAACTCGATAGCGCGGGCGTGCAAGCGGTTTGTTCTGCTGACCAGGTCGAGCAGATGCAGCGTTTGGCAGCCCAGATCCACGTCGATCGGCGCGTGATCGACTACATCACCTCGCTAACCGGTCAGACGCGCAATTGGGGCAGCCTCTTCATGGGAGCGAGCCCGCGCGCCAGCGTGACCCTATTGCTCACCAGCCGGATTCATGCAGCGATGATGGGCCGGGACTACGTCAACCCCGATGACGTCCGCCGTCTGGCGCCATGGACACTGCGACACCGCGTGATCCTTAACCCAGACGCCGAGATCGAAGGTTTGACTGCCGACGATGTTGTTCAGGAAATCATTGCCGCCGTCGAAGTGCCAGAGCTGCGGTGACCCCGACCTACCGCCTACTGCTCTTGCTGTTGGGTCCGACCCTAATCTCGGCGATCGCCGTGGCCTTTCCGTTCGCGCGCAGCTGGATTGTTGGCGCGGACATTGCGCTGCTGGTCGTGGTGTTTCTCGACCTGCTGACGCTGCCCAGACGCCGGGCTGTAGGCGTTACCCGTCGAGGCGATCACAACCTTTCGGTCGGCGCGCGCAATCGCTTCGTCGTCACTCTGGAGAATCGGCTGCGGCGTCGGTTGCACGTGATGCTTACCGAATCCTTTCCGGACTCGATGGCCGTGGAAGGACTGCCGCTCGAGGTGACGCTCGCTCCGCGCCAATCGCGTCGCTTCGCCTACTGGGTCACGCCGCAGCGGCGGGGCGCTCACACGATCGGCCGCACCTATCTGTTCGCCGACAGTCTGCTCGGCACCTGGCGCAGACGCTTGCGGATCAAGCTCGACCATTCGCTCAAGGTTTTTCCCGATGTGCGCGCGTTGAGCACCTACGCACTGCTCGCTCGTCGCAATCGCATCGATTTGATGGGATTTCGCCAGGCGCGGGGTCGTGCCTCAGACGTTGAGTTCGATCGACTGCGCGACTACTCGCCCGACGACGACTATCGGCGGATCGATCCGTTTGCCACGGCGCGCTATCAACGGCTGATCACCCGCGAGTACCAAGTTAGTCGCAACCAGAACATCTTCTTCATGGTCGACTGCGGCCGACTGATGGCCTCCGAGTCGGCCGGCTTGACCAATCTCGATCACGCGTTAAATGCCGTGCTGATGCTCAGCTCGTTGGCGATCGATTCGGGTGATAACGTCGGGTTGATCGCCTTCGACCGCGATGTCCGCGCGTTCTTGCCGATCGGCGGTGGCTTTCGTCGCAAGAGCGCAGTGCTTCATTCGCTTTACGACCTACAGCTGTCGCAGCAAGACCCCGACTATGGCCAGGCATTCTCGCTGGTGCTCCGTCGGGTGCGGCAACGCAGTCTGGTGGTCTTGCTGACCAACGTGATGGATGGTGCGACCTACTCGATGTTGCTGCCGCACCTTCATGCGATCACCCGGCGACACCTGCCGTTGGTCGTGCTGATGCGCGACCAAGATCTGTTTACTTTGGCGGACAAGTCTCCCGCTTCGCTGCGCGAGTTCTTCTCGGTCGGGGCGGCCGCTGAGCTGGCGCGCTGGCGTGAGCAGTTGGCGGCGCGGATCCAGCGGATCGGTTCGATGGTGCTCGATTTGACTCCAGCCCAGACCACGCCTCAGATCATCAACCGCTACCTCCAGATCAAAGCTGACCGCTTATTGTAGTGCGCCTCGGGTCGCCGAGGAAAATAGAGATTTAATTACGTGATTTTATAGTGATGCACTGTCGCTGTCTCGCCCTGGCCTAGCCGAGCGGCCCCCGAGAGATTCCGCCGCCGGCAGGTCTGGTCGCCGCGCGCGTAAACCGCCGGAAAATGGCGGCGGTCCCGTTTTTTCCTGAAGGCTTGCATCGTTGTGGCCCGCGTGATAATCGGATGCCCGAAAACACACGCCGCGTCCCCCTGCAGGCGTGCTTCTCGATTCCCGAGACGAAGTATCGCTTCGAGATTCGAGGAGTTTTGCGGGTTGGGCCGTCTCGCGCACATGGGTGCTTCGAGAGGGTATGCGGCGGAGGATGCCACCGCCAGGTGGTGATTTAACGCCAGGAGCATTTCATCATGAGTCAAACAGAAGCAACCCGTGCGCCGACGCTCGGCGACGAACCGGTGATGACCGTCCGCGAGCTGCTCGCCGCCGGTGTGCACTTCGGTCACCAAACCAAGCGCTGGAATCCGAAGATGCGGCCGTATATCTACGGCGCGCGCAACGGCATCCACATCATCGATCTGCAGCAAACCTTGCCGTTGTTTATCAAGGCCTATACCCGCGTGGTTGAGGCTGTCGCCGCGGGCCAGGACGTGCTGTTCGTCGGTACCAAGAAGCAAGCCCAGGGCGTGATCAAAGAAGAAGCCGAGCGTTGTGGCATGTACTACGTCAGCAACCGCTGGCTGGGTGGCACGCTAACCAACTGGCGGACCGTGCGCTCGAGTATCGATAAGCTCAAAGAGATCGAAGGTCTGCTGTCCGACAACAACGAGCGCCTGACCAAAAAAGAGCTGCTCGTGCTCAGCCGCAAGAAGGCGAAGCTCGAGTACAACCTCGGTGGTATCCGCGAGATGCAAGGGACCCCCGGCGTCATGGTCGTCGTCGACCCTCGCAAGGAGCGCATCGCGCTGGCCGAAGCCACCGTGTTGGACATCGATATTATCGCGCTGACCGACACCAACTGCGATCCCGATCAGGTAAACCACTTGGTGCCGGGGAACGACGATGCGATCCGCGCGATTCGCTTGTTCGCGTCGCGCCTTGCCGACGCTTGCTTGGTTGGCAAGCGTCTTGGACGCGAGCGAGCGGCTGTCTCGGCGCGCGCCACCAGCACCTACGATGGTACGACGGGTGGTGACCAGCCGATTCACGTGCACTCGGGTGGTGATGGTCCCAAAGTTGAGGTGGTTTCGCGGCGCAGCGCAGCGCGGCCCGAGCCTGAAGCCGCTGCTGGACCAGACGCCGGCTCCGAAGGGGCGGGCGGCGCGTCGGACCCCGAGAGTAACTAGCTCATCAACCGTCGATCCGTCGTGTGAAACTTCACGACGGATCAGCTTCTTGCGACAGATGTAGGCGGTGCCACCGCAAGGCACCAAGGAGAAATCAATGAGCGTTAGTGCAGCTCAAGTTAAAGAGCTTCGGGATCGCACGCTGGCCGGTTTTGCCGACTGCAAGAAGGCTTTGGCCGAGTGCGACGGTGACATGGAGAAGGCAGCCGAGTTCCTGCGCAAGAAGGGCCTGGTGACCGCTGCCAAGAAAGCCGGGCGTACCGCAGCGGCAGGCCTGGTTCATTCCTACATCCACGCCGGCGGTAAAATCGGCGTTCTGGTCGAGGTCAACTGCGAGACCGACTTCGTCGCCAAGACCGACGCGTTTACCACTTTTGTGACCGACCTCGGCATGCAGATCGCCGCGATGAATCCGCGTTGGCTGACCCCTGAGGAAGTGCCCGCCGAGGAGATCGCCAAGGAGCGCGAGATCCGCACCGCTCAAGCCAAAGAGAGCGGCAAGCCGGACAACGTTCTCGAGAAGATCGTCGATGGCCAAATCAAGAAGTGGTACGCCGAGGTGTGCCTGCTCGAGCAGCCGTTTGTCAAAGAGAACAAAAAGACGATCAGCCAGCTGGTCACCGAGTTGGTCGCTGCGGTCGGCGAAAACTGCAAAGTCCGCCGCTTTGTCCGCTGGGAAGTTGGCGAAGGCATCGAGGTCATCAAGAAGGACTACGCTGAAGAGGTCGCCGAGCTCGCGGCGGGCGGCGCTAGCTAGTGGCCCGACCCTATAAGCGGGTGTTGCTCAAGCTCAGCGGTGAGGCGCTCGAAGGCCCGGGTGGCGCTGTCGATCCTCAGACACTCGACAGGGTCGCACAAGAGGTGATCACCGCCCGTCAGGCTGGCGCGCAGATCGCGATCGTGATCGGCGGTGGAAACCTCTTCCGTGGCCTGACCGGGGCGGCGAGTGGCATGGACCGCACGGCCGCCGATACGATGGGCATGCTGGCGACGGTGATGAACTGCGTTGCGCTGCAGGACGCCTTTGTCCGCGCGGGTCAAGCCGCTCCGGTGCTTTCGGCGATCCCGGTAATGCAGGTTTGCGACCCCTTTACCCGTCGTGGTGCGGTGGCTTCGCTTGAGGCTGGTGAAGTCGTGTTGCTCGCCGGTGGGACCGGAAATCCTTATTTTACCACCGATACAGCGGCGGCCTTGCGGGCCCTCGAGATTGGTGCCGAGGCGTTGCTCAAGGCGACCAAGGTCGATGGTATTTATGACAAAGATCCCGTGGTTCATGCCGACGCTAAGCGTTTCGCCGAAATCACCTACCATGAAGTAATCGAGCGGCAGCTCAAAGTAATGGATTTGACGGCGGTGACCCTTTGTCGCGACAATGCTCTTCCGCTAGTCGTTTTTAAGATGACCGATGGTGGCAACATCGGTCGCGTGTTGGCGGGAGAAGATGTCGGCAGCCGAGTGATCGAAGCGAACAGCTAGCTTGCGCTACAATGTGGCGCAAGAAGGGGAGAGCGTCAGATGGTTAACGACGTGTTGGAAGATCTCGAAGCGGGAATGAACGGTGCCATGGAAGCACTTGCACGGGAGCTTGCCAAACGTCGTACCGGGCGAGCCAACGTCGCGATGCTCGACGGCATCAAGGTCGATTACTATGGCACGCTCTCGCCGCTGAATCAGGTTGCGGCGATCCAAGTTGCCGATCCCCGTTTGATCACCATCAAGCCTTGGGAAAAGGGGATGGTCGCGGCGATCGAGAAGGTCTTGATCCAGTCCTCGCTTGGGCTCAATCCCAACTCCGACGGAGAGCTGATCCGCATTCCGATTCCGCCGCTCACCGGCGAGCGACGTAAGGAGCTTGTTCGCGACATCAAGCGCCTTGCCGAAGAGGCCAAGGTTGCCGTGCGTAACCAGCGTCGCGATGGCAACGAGATGCTCAAGAGCTTGGAAAAGGATAAAGAGATCTCCGAGGACGATCTTCGTCGCGCGCTGACCCAGGTCCAAGAGATCACCGACCGCTTTGTCGCCAAGGTTGACGAGGTGGTCGCCGTCAAAGAGCGCGAAATCCTCGAAGACTAGCCGTCGCTGCGCAGTTGGCAGCGATGATTTTCAAAAGACGCGAACTCCCGCAAGCGACCGGTTAGAGCCGGCGCTTGATGCGTCGCCAGAGGAAGCGAGCGACGCGGTTCAGGCGGCTGAACAACGGATATTCGGCCGCCAGCGAGCCCAGCACGACGGCCACTGCGCTAGCGACCAGTCCCCCGATAACGTTTCCGGTGGCGAACCGCGCGACCGCGACCGCGACCACGATCAGACAGAGAATCAGGTTGATGCGCCGCATCGTCATCGATTGGCCCTCATACCGATAGTCTAGCTGATCGCCAGCAAGATACCGCAAGTCATCAGCTATCTGTGTGGCACGGCTCGCCAAGCAGTGTATTTCCGCGTGGATCGAGGTCGACCAGCCGGGTCGTCGTGATGCGATTGATCGCCAGCTTGACTGGGTGCGCGCAGACTCTCAGGTAGTTGTCGGTGTATCCCCAGGCGTGCTCGTCGATGGTTTCCCAGAGCACCGCGGATTGACGGCCGAGTTGTTGGCGCAAGATACGCTGCCTGTACTCGGCGGCCACCTGGTGCAGCCGTTGACTTCGTCGCCGTTTGTCTTGCTCCGAAACCAGCGGCTGCAAGCGCGCGGCAACGGTTTGTGGTCGCGGCGAGTAGGCGAAGATGTGAACATCGGCGAACTCGCAGTGCCTAACCAGATCGAGCGACATCGCGAAGTCTTCTTCGGTCTCTGACGGAAAGCCAACGATCAAATCCGAGGTCACCGTGAGGTCGCTGATCTGCTGATGAGCGCGCTCGACCAGTCGTCGATATTCATCGACGGTGTTGCGCCGGGCCATCAGCCGCAGGATCCGATCGGAACCGCTCTGCGCTGCCAGATGTAGATGGGGACAGAGTCGCCGGTCGCCAAAGAGCTCGAACAAGCGCGGCGAGAGCTCCCAAGGCTCGAGTGAGGACAGGCGCAGGCGGGGAACGCGCGTGCGGCGTAGCAGCGCTTCGCACAGCGCGGATAGGTCGTGTTTGGGGGTGAGGTCGGCGCCGTATCCACCGAGGTGAACCCCCGACAGGACCACCTCGTTGTAGCCCTCGTCGTGCAGCGCGTTGACTTGCTCGATCACCGTGTCGATCGGGCGACTGCGCTCGGCCCCGCGCGCGACGGTGACGATGCAGAAGCTACAGCGGTGGCGGCAGCCGTCTTGAACTTTTACGAAGGCTCGCGTGCGCACGGCGGCATGCAGGTGAGACGTCGTACGCTCCATCGCTGCCCTGGGCAACGCCGGCTCGGCGATCGCTAATAGCCTGTCGATCAGTTGATCCTTTTCGCTATTCGCCACGACCAGATCGACACCGGCCAACTCCGCTGCCGCGGTGGGTTCGAGCGCGGCAAAGCAGCCGGTGAGTACGAGCTTCGCGCGCGGGTTCTGGCGGTGCAGGCGCCGCGTTGCTTTGCGCGACTTGCGCGCCGCTTCGCCGGTTACTGCGCAGGTGTTTAGTACGGCAACGTCGGCCTGACTGACGTCGGCAGCCAAGCGGTGGCCGCGTTGCAGTAGCTTCCGGCGCCAATCGGCGACTTCCGCTTCGTTGAGTCGGCATCCGAGGGTGGCAAAGTAGACGGCGATCACAGCGGGGCCACTATAGCCAAGCGCGGACCGCTGACAAGCGCTGGCCGCCGATCTGCGCGTTTTTGCCGGCGAATGCCCCGCCAGGGGGTACACTCGGGGCGTGCAAGAAGGAACGTTCTATCTTGAGGTACTGGCCGGCGAGCGGCGGGGGCAGGTAGTCAGTGCGCACAACGCACCGTTTGTGATCGGGCGCGATCCGCGCTGCGATCTGGCTTTTGATGCTCAGCGCGATCTGCTGGTTTCCGCGCGACACTGCCTGATCGCGCGGGTCGCTGACGGCTACGTGCTTAACGACACCAGCTCCAATGGTACCTACGTCAACGGGACCAAGGTCAGCCACCATCCGCTCAGCGAAGGGGATGTGATCGAGCTCGGTCGCGGTGGGCCACGGTTGCGCTTCTCGACGCTCTCGGGCCAGGCGCAGACCCCGGCGGCACGTACCACGCTCGCTGAGCGCCAAGCCACGCCGATCGCCGGAATGGCCGCGGCAAGCGCAGAGCCCAAGTCGACGGTGGTTCCCGATCCCGACCAGGTTCAGCCGGTGATCGCCGGACCGGACCAGCGCGTTAGCGTCAGCGTAGCGGTTGGCGATAACGAGCCGGTGGTTTTCGATCAGCCTGTGATCCGCATCGGTCGCGATCCCAGCGCCGACGTGTCACTGGCCGAGCATCCGCTGGTCTCCCACAGCCACGCCAAGATCGTCATTTTTGACGCGCGGCGGGCGACGCTGTTCGATCTCGACTCGACCAACGGCACGTCGATCGCTGGCGCGCGAATCAGTCGTCGAGAACTTGCTTTGCAGCAGGAGGTTGAACTCGGCCAGGGCGGGCCACGTCTGCGGATCGACGTTGTCGTCAAAGGTCGGGCCCACCGTCAGCCGCGACAGGCCGATACGCTCTTTGGCGGTAGCGCGCCCCTTCCAGCGCTTGAGCGCCGCGAGTTGAGCGAAGTCGCGCGCTTTGCACTTGAACGCCAGCAGGTGCTCGTCGTCGGTCGCGAGCAAGGCCAATGCCAGGTGGTCTTGGACTCGCTCTACGTTTCCAAACGCCACGCCACCATCGAGCACAAAGATGGTGAGTTTCAGCTGCGCGACCACAGTCAAAATGGCACCTATTTCTCGGGGCAGCGCATCGAGCAAGCGCCGCTGATCGCCGGCAGCGAGTTTGCCATCGGGCCATATATCTTGGTCCGGGAGGGTGATGCGCTCGTCGTCTATTTCACGCGCGCGCAAACCGAACTCAAGGCGATCGGCCTGCGGCGTGTGACGGCCGATGGTCGAGCGATCCTCGACGACATTTCGTTGGTCGTGCCGCCGGGGCGCTTTTTGTGCATCTTGGGGCCATCGGGTTGCGGAAAGTCGACGCTGTTGCGAAGCTTGGTTGGCGCTGAGCCGATGGAGGCCGGTCGTGTTGAACTCAATGGCATCGACTTTTTTCGTCATCGTGATGCCTTGCGGCACCTGGTCGGCTACGTTCCCCAAGACGACATCATTCACCAACAGCTGAGTGTCGAGCGTACGCTGACCCACGCTGCCCGACTTCGCCTGCCACCACACGCTTCGTCGATCGAGCGCCAGGAACGCGTCGATGAGGTGATGTCGATGCTCGAACTGATCGACCACCGCGACAAGCTGGTTCGCCAGCTGTCCGGCGGGCAGCGCAAGCGCGTGAGCATCGCCGTCGAGCTGCTGACCGAACCGGCGCTGGTCCTGCTCGATGAGCCGACCAGTGGGCTCGACCCGGGGCTTGAGGAGAAGATGATGCTCTTGCTTCGCGAGCTGACCCTGCGTGGCAAGACAGTCGTCGCCGTTACCCACACGCTCGATCAGATCGATCTCGTCGATGGGTTGATCTTCCTGTTAGAAGGCAAGTTGGTCTACTACGGCACGCCGACGCAGGCCGAAGGGTATTTCTCCGTCGACAAACTGAGCGAGGTTTATAAGCGCTTCGCCGCTGAGAGTGCCGACGATCTCAAGCAGCGGTTTGCCAACTCCCCTTTGGCGGAGCTGGCCCTGCCCGCGGCGTCGGCGGGCAGTTCAAAGGCCAACAATCGTCCGCGACCGCAGCGCACCGGGGTCTTGCGACAGTTCGCAGTGCTCTGTCAGCGCTATCTGGAGACGATCGGCAAAGATACGCGCAATACATTGATCCTGCTGCTTCAAGCCCCGCTGATCGCGTTATTGATTTGCCTGGCGCTGGCCGATCCCGATCCAGAGGCCAAGCCGACCTCGACCTTGTTCTTGGTGATGTCGCTCTCGGCTTTGTGGTTCGGTTGTTCAAGTGCGGCCCGCGAGTTGACCAAGGAGCGCGCGGTGTTCATGCGCGAACGGATGGTCAACCTCCGGATCTTGCCCTATGTCGCCTCAAAGGTAGTCGTGCTGCAGTGCTTCGCGCTACTGCAGGTGGCGATGTTGCTGGTGATCGTCGACCAGCTCCGTCCCGGCGTGATTTTGCCGACTGCCGAGCTCTCTCACGACTGCAAGACCTATGGGCTGATCGCCTGTCGACAGCTTGTGATCGCTGGGGTTCCTGGCAGCTTTGGCCAGCATTTTCTCAATCTCTACCTGACGGCGCTCAACGGCATTGGCCTGGGATTGTTGGCCTCGGCGATCGCGCGAAACAGTGACAAGGCGATGAGCCTCGTGCCGTTGCTGTTGATCCCGCAGGTGCTATTTTCCGGGGCGTTTGGCTTGCCACAAGGTGATCAGACTGTTCGCCGCGTCGCTGGTTACGCGATGGCGCTCAATTGGTCGCTCGACCAGGGCAAGCGCAACGCACTCTGCAGCGAGAACGCGGAGCAAGGTGCTGGCGGTTGCCAGCTGTGTCTGCACGGCTACGACCCCAACAAGCACCAGCTGATCGGTCAAGACGATCAGCTGGACGACCGTCGCTGCGCATCGCTTGTCGGCATGGGTGGGCTGATCGAGAACACCGCGGAGTCGCTGGTCGTCAGCGAAGACGGCCTATATACGCCGACGGCGCTGCACAAACAGGGTCCAGCCCGCTTGGCGCACCGGTCGCAGCGCGGCTTTTTCGTGCTCGGCGGGTATGCGCTACTGTTATTTGCACTGGTCTGCATCACGCTTCGCTGGCGGGAGCGCGGGCGCTACTGGGCGAAACAGTAAAGCGCACAGCGTAGCCGACAATCTCTCCAACCTCAGGCTCAGCAATGGGCTTGTCGATCGCAGCTACGCGCGGCGGCTGCTGACTTTGGCTGTCCGCTTTCGCCTGCCGATGACGTCGCGCTAGCCGCAACGTCTGCGAAGGGGGCAGCGAGGGTCTAGCGTTTGCGGAATCGCGAAAACAGTCCGCGGCCTTCGCCGGTTTCCTTCTTGTCGCGCCGTTTGCGCATCCGGATCAATCGTAGGTGGCGTTCAGCCTCGATGTGGCCGGGTTGGAGCTCCAGCACTTGATTAAAGCAGGTCACCGCTCGGCCCGGATCGTCCATTGCCAAGTAGACTTCGCCGAGAAAATAGTGGCATTGGGCGCTGCGCGGTGAAAGCTTGATCGCTTCAAGCAGCTGCTGCTTAACGCGCGCGATGATCGCTTCTTTGTTGGTGCGCGGGTCGCTGTAGACCGTCCAGGCGACCCAGGCGAGGTGTTCGCCTTCTTCAGGGTTGAGCCGCGTCGATTCTTTGAACTGGGCAAGCGCGGTGTCGAAGTCGCGTTTGCGAAAGGCTACCGTCGCCTTTTGGAAGGCGATCTCGGCCTGGATCGTGCGCTGTGCTTCGTCTGGCTCGCCACTATCGCCCGCGCGCAATCGTTCATCGTAGGCGCGACGCTTTTCGGTATCGGCGAGCACGCTGTTGGCTTCGTTGATCTTGCGAAAAATGGCTTGCGCCTCAGCTTGGACGTCGGCTAGCCCCAACGCTGTCATGCGGTCGGGATGGAATCGCTTGGCCAGCGCAAAGTACGCATCGCGGATGCTGGTGGTCGGCGCGTCGCGGTCGACGCCGAGCAGTTCGTAATAGGTCTTCTCTTCGAGACTAGCGTGGGCTTCGAGAATCGTTCGGCGAGCTTGCTCGGCCTCCGGCGAGCGCTGGGAGGGCGCCGCGCTGGTCTCCTGGGATCGCCGCGCTGGGCGCTCGTCGATCGGCGCGTTCAACGTCGGGATCGGAATCGAGGCTGACTCGCCACTCGGTGGAACCGCCCGGCCGGGGTGGGTTCCCGCGATGCTCTGCGAGATTCGGCGTCGACGCACGGCCGAGCCGCCCGTCGGTCGGCGCTGTCGGGGTTCAGCGGCAGACGCCGCGGCCGCAGCGGGGGGAGCGGAAGTGATCACTGGTGTCGGCGATCGACGCGGTGGTTGTCCCGCCGCTGGCTGAGCGCCAACGGCCTGATGCGCAGCTGCTGTCGGCCGCGTGACGATCAGCGCCTCAGTGATCCACAGCGTGTAGATCAACATTTGGGTTTGCATTGGACCCAGATTGCTGATCGCAAAGACTTGGTTGATCAGCATCGCCTGATTGGTCAGTGCAGTGACCAGCGCTGCTTCATCTTGACCCATCTTGTAGCGGGGCGCGATTTGCGCGAACTCCGGACGCAGTCGCAACATCGTGCCGTTGAGTCGCTCGAGTTCGGGGGCGAGACGATCGCGATCGAACGCGTTGTGAACCCCGTGAAAGATGATCCACAACGGGTCGGCCCGAACGCGCTGAGCCTCCCCCGCTATGCCGTGGGGGTGATCGCCGGCGTAAAGTGCAAAGGTTGCTTCGGTCAAGTAGAACAACCGATTGAGCTTGCGTCGCAGCTGTAGGCGGAGGCCGTCGACCAACTGCTTCTCGTCGAGCACATTCATTTCCATCAGAATGCGCCCGTGTAGCTTCTCCCCTTTGGCTAGCTCGTGCAGCGAGCGGTTGAAATCATCCTGAGAGATCACGCCGCGCTCGAGTAGCACGGCGCCGAGTACATCCTCACGCGACGTCAGGTCGCAACGCACCGGCAGCCCTTCGCGGTACGACACGCAAGCGTATTCGAGTCCGCGCTCGTTGATCAGCAGTTGGCCTGTAAATCGCTTCTTGTAGAGATAGAACAGCAGCCGCGGCAGAGGGTAGCTCTGCAGGTCGCCTTCAGCGTCTGGGTTTCGCGGTGGTGCCATGGAGTGTGCTCAGACCTACTACCCGTCGACAATCTGCCCGTCGACAATCTGCCAACGGACAGCTGTTCGCAATTCGCCCCGAAAGGCCGCGCTAACGGCGCGTGCGGATTAAGTATAACGCGAGCGCGATTATTGCGGCGCCGATAAATACACCGACGACGGTCGGGTTTGCTTCCAGCCATCCTCTTTGCAGCCAGTCCATAGATCTTTTTCTGTCGCTTGACAGCCGTCGTCGAGAATAATACCGAAACGTTGCAGACTCCAGCCTTGGAAGGAAATCGTCATTGGTGGTTCCGCTACAACGCGCCGCGCTACGTCACGCCCCATCGCCGTTGCGCCTCATCAATCGTCATACAGCAGCGATATTGGCTGATCGGCTGGAGCTTGCGCTCTCGCCCTTCGAGCGGATGCGAGGCTTGCTTGGCCGCGATCATCTCGCTGAAAACCAAGCGCTATTGCTGATGCCCTGTCGCTCGGTGCACACCTGGTTCATGCGGTTTCCGATCGACATTGCGTTCGTCGACAAAGACGGGCTGATCGTCGCAGTGGTTCGTCAGCTCAAGCCCTGGAGTGCAACGCCCTACATCAGCCGCGCGCGGGCCACCGTCGAGCTTGCCGCGGGTCGTTTGCGTGCCACGGCAACTGAAGTCGGCCATACGCTAGAATTCGCGGCGGTCCGGTGATAAGCTAAACGGACGTCATATCGGATGGTTGGCGCAGACAACAGGGTTTGCGCAAATAACAGGCGGCTGCCTTAGATGAGCACCTCGTTTCCGCTCGACAAGATGCGCGTGCGCTTTGCCGGTGATACGGACACCGGTCGCAAACGCAGCCACAATGAAGACTACCTCTATCTGCCCGATGAAGAGCGGCTGGTGATGGTCGCTGACGGCATGGGTGGCCACGCTTGCGGTGATATCGCCAGCAAGATGGCGGTCGACACCGTTGTCGAGTTCTTTAAGGCGACCATGGCGGAAGAACGGGTGGCTTGGCCATTTATGGTCGATTCGGTCGATCGCCGCCTCGAGTACCGTTTGGTTGCCGGCGTAAAGCTGGCCAACTTGCGGATCTTCGAAGCCTCGCAGCGCGACGAAAAATTTCGCGGCATGGGGACAACGATCGTCACCGGGCTGCTGTCGGAAGAAGGCCACATGGTGCTGGCCCATGTCGGTGATAGTCGCATCTACCGCTTTCGCAAGGATGAGCTCAAGCAGCTAACCGAGGATCATTCGCTGCTCAACGACTACATCAAGATGAAGCGGATCACCGAGGACGAGATCGCCAACTTTCCCCACAAGAATGTAATCGTTCGCGCTCTGGGTATGAAGGACACCGTCGCGGTGGATGTGCTCCGCGAAGAGGTCGAGATGGGTGACGTCTACGTGTTCTGCACCGATGGTCTGTCAGGGATGATCGACGATCCAACGATCGCTGAGGCATTGCGCAGCGAAAGCGATCTCGACCGCTGTTGCGAGCGACTGATTTCGCTCGCCAACGAAAATGGTGGGCAAGATAATATCACCGTCGCGCTAGCGCGCCTGGAGCAGATGTAGTGATGCTCACGACGATCAAGGAGAGGCAATGTTGAGCGCGGTTGGCCGAAGGTGCTGGCTTGTTGCGTGCGTAGGACTGTGCGGAGTTGTCGCCTGCAACAACGACTCGACGACGCCGCAGGGCGATGGTCATGTCGGCTCGGATTTTGTGCTGCGCCAAGACATTATTCAAAAAAACCCGCCGATCAGCGACTGCGACAAGCCCGGCGTGATCGCTTCTTGTGATAACCGGACGCTCTGCTATGGCTGCGTGCCGCCCGCTGGGCAAGCGCCCCGCGCTGCTTGTCACCCGATCACCCAGGACTGCCGCGAGTTCTGCAACGGTTGTATCGCCGATGGTTACATCAGCTGCAGCTCGAACGCGCCGCCGACGATCCTCTCGCTGTGTGGTCACTGCTTCTTCTTTGACGGCGGCGTTCAGCCACCGGAATGCAATCGGCTCGGCAACAATGACGCCGGTCCAGCGGCCGATACCCGCTAGCTTTGTGCTGACGCGGGGGTGCGCGCCAGCACCAGATGTTCGATGTTGCCCTGGGGGCCAGCGACCGGCGAGTCGATCGACGCTTCGATCTGGTAGCCGGCTTGGCGCATCCAGTGAATGAGCGAATCGATCACCGCTTGGCGAGCGGTACCTTTGACCACGCCTCTTTTGCCGATCGCCTCTCGCCCTGCCTCAAACTGCGGCTTGATCAACGCGATCAGTGGTCGATCGCCGCCAAGAACTTCACCGATCGTCGGCAGCACCAACTTCAATGAAATGAACGACACGTCGATCGTTGCCAGCTCCAGCGGCCAGGGCGCAGGGGGATCGACCGCCCTTTGCAGGATCTCGGCGGTGAGATGACGCGCGTTTTGACGCTCGATACAGGTGACCCGTGGGTTTTGGCGAATCGACCAGGCCAGCTGGCCGTAGCCAACGTCGACCGCGTAGACATGCCGTGCTCCCATCTGAAGCAGACAGTCAGTAAAGCCACCGGTCGATGCACCGACATCGAGCGCGACCAATTCGGCTGGGGAAAAGCCGCTGTGCTCCAAGATCGCCGCAAGCTTGTCGCCAGCCCGTGAGACGTAGCGAGGGCGCTCGCCACGCAAGCGGATCTCCGCGTCGAGTGAGACTTGGCTGCCGGCTTTGCTGTGGGGTTGGTCGTTGACCAACACTTGGCCGGCGAGCAGCAGTGCTTGTGCCTGCTGGCGGCTGCTGGCTAAACCGCGTTCGACCAGCAGTTGGTCGAGGCGGCGTCTGCCGACGCGCTCAGCCATCGCAACTGTCAGCGACCGCTTGTCGGTCGAGTTGGGCAATACCGCCCGGCGTGACGATCGCATGATCGACGCTCTGGGCCAGCGATGCGCCCGGCCAGATCACGCTGTTTTCCACCCGACAGCCACTGGCAACGCGCGCTCCTCGGCCGATCACCGCGCGTGGACCGATCTGCGCGTCCGCTTCGATAATCGCCTGCGGGCCGATCAAAGCCGCGGCCGAGACCCGTGCAGTGGAAGCGACCTCGGCCGTTGGGTGGACTCCGCTTTGCGGGCCCGGAAGGCGACGGTTGAGCGCGAAGGTCGCGCTGGTCAGCTCGAGATTGGTCCGCAGATAGCGCTCGGCGGTGCTGTTTTCGGCGAAATACCCCTCGTCGATGAAGGCAGCGATTGGCGCGCCGCGGCGCAGCAGCTCTTGATAGGCCGTGCGGATGATGCACTGCGGGCCGGCGGGGATCAGATCGACGAGCTCGGGTTCGACGATGTGGATTCCGCTGAACATGTACTCGCTGCTACTTCGGCGGTTTGGCGCCGTTACCTCGACCAGGCGGGCGATCATTCCGCTGCTCGCATCGACACCGATACTGCGCCAAGCCGCGCTGGTCGTCGGGCGAACGACCATCGTCGCTACGGCTCCGCTAGCGATGTGTCGCTCTAGCAGGCGACCCAGATCGACCTCGGAGACCAGCTTGGCGTTGGCGATCAACAGTCGGTCGCGATCGAGTTGGGCGGCCATCTGCTTGACCCCGCCACCAGTGCCAAGGATTTGCTCGCGTTCGAAGGCGTAACTGAGCGCCACGCCTTCGGCCTGCTCGCCGAGCTCCTCGACGAACATCTCGGCCATGTGGTGCAAGTTGATCGTTGCTTGCACCTGACCGTGCTCGGCCAGCCACGCCAGTCCCCAGCGGATCAACGGTTGGTTGCACACCGGCAGCAGCGGTTTGGGGCGCTGTTCCGAAAGCGCTTTGAGGCGACTGCCAAAGCCTGCTGCCAAGAGGAGGGCGTGCACGCACAAACCATAGTGGGAACTGGGGCGCCGCTCAACCCCGCACGAAACGGGCGTCTCGTGATAGGCTGGGTGCCGTGGGTGCCGACAAGAACAAGCCCTCACCCGGGCCCCCCGATACGCTGCGCATGGAGGCTGGTGCGATCCGTGAGCGCGTCGCTGAGGCGCAACGCTGCGGCGCGCTGGTGGTGATCGCCGGAACGCTCGCCGACATCGGCAAGAGCGCGATCGTCGAGCAGCGCGTCTCGATCGGTCGCAGCGTTGAAGGCTTGCAGCTGCACGATGGCAACATTTCCTGGCGCCACGCGGTGGTCGAACGGACTGCGCACGGCTATCGATTGTGCGATTTGGGCTCGACCAACGGCACGCTGCTCAACGCGTCCCGTATCGACGGTGAAGCCCCACTGCACTCGGGCGATCGGATCGGCCTGGGCCAGACCGTGCTCAAGTTTGAGGTGGTCGACGAGACCGAAGCCTCATTTCAGCGTCATGTCGACCAGCTGGTGGGCACCGACGAGCTGACCGGGATGCCGAGCAAGCCGCGCTTCGATGCCGCCCTCGAGCAGGCCGTGCGGCAGGCGCAGACCGCCCAGACGCCGCTTTCAGCCTGGATGATGGATCTCGACACGCTCAAGGCGATCAACGATGCCCATGGACATCACGCCGGTGCGGCGACGATCAGCCGGGTTGGTGCGCTGATCGACGCCCACGTGCGTCAATGGGGTGGTGCAGCTTGTCGATTTGGCGGCGACGAGTTCTGCGTGTTTGTGCCGGGCGTCGCGCTCGATCAGACGCTGGTCCACGCTGAATCGCTGCGGCGCGCCGTGGCTGCTTTGGAATTGTCGCTGCCGTCGGCCGAGACCACCTTGCGAACGACGATCAGCATCGGTGTGGCAACCTTGGCGGTCGGCGAGGATGGCCTGGCGCTGCTCCGCCGCGCCGATCAAGCGCTGTATCGCGCCAAGGCCGCCGGCCGCGACTGCGTCCGCAGCTGATTGAGGCCCCGCAGATTCGACCGAACGCACGGTCCGCGGCACGTCGCTGGCGAAATCTTTCCAGAGCACGGCTAGTTGCCTTGGTCATCGCCGCCCGACCACAGCCCGTTGCCGTGATCGGGGTCGTGCTCGATCTGATTGACAGGCTCCGGAGACCGCAGTAAGCACGGGGCATGAGAATATGTGTAGTTGGAACAGGATACGTTGGATTGGTCGCCGGAGCGGGCTTTGCCGAGTTCGGCAATGACGTGCTTTGCGCCGATGTCGATGCGGAAAAGGTCAAGCGGCTCAATCGGGGAGAAATCCCGATCTATGAGCCTGGCCTTGAGTCGTTGGTCGTTCGCAACACCAAAGAAGGCCGCCTGCAGTTCACCACAGACGTCAACAACGCGGTCTCCGACGTCGACGTGGTGTTTGTCGCGGTCGGCACGCCGAGCGCGGCCGATGGCCGGGCCGATCTCTCCCAGGTGCTCAATGTCGCCAGGACCGTCGCTGAAAACGCTCAGGCGTTTACGATCGTCGTCAACAAGAGCACTGTTCCCGTGGGCACGGCTGATCGGGTGATGGCGATTCTGCGCGAGCACGGTCCGGGCAAGGACTTTGCCGTGGTCTCCAACCCGGAGTTTCTCAAAGAGGGCGACGCGGTCAACGACTTCATGAAGCCCGCCCGCGTGATCATCGGCACCGACGACGAACGCGCGCGCAAAAAGATGCGTTACCTTTACGAGCCCTTCGTTCGCACCGTCGACCGCATTTTTGAGATGGACGCGCGATCGGCTGAAGTGACCAAGTATGCCTGCAACGCAATGCTTGCCACGCGGATCTCGTTTATGAACGAGATCGCGGCGCTCTGTTCCGAGGTTGGCGCCGACGTCGCCAAAGTCCGCGTTGGGATGGCGACCGACGGCCGTATTGGCCCGCGCTTTCTTTTTCCCGGCGTGGGCTATGGCGGTTCGTGTTTTCCCAAAGATGTTAAGGCGATCATCTCCACGGCCGCCGACCATGGCAGCGAGCTGAAGATCCTCAAGGCCGTCGAAGCGGTCAACGAGCGCCAGAAGGTGCTGCTGGCGGACATGGTGCTCAAGAAACTGGCCGATCGTCCGGCCAAGGAGCTGGTTGTTTCGCTTTGGGGTTTGGCGTTCAAGCCGCACACCGACGACGTGCGCGAAGCGCCGGCGATGACGATCTGCCGCAGGCTGCTCGACGCCGGTGCGAGCTTGCAGCTCCACGATCCAGTCGCGGGCCCTTGCTTTGCGGAGGAGCTGCCGCCTAGCGAGCGCGTGCGCTATTTCGATCACAACTTCGACGCCGCCCAAGGCGCCGATGCGCTGTTGCTGGTCACCGAGTGGCCGGCATATCGGCGCCCAGACTTCCGTCGGCTGAAAAAGGCGATGCGTACGCCGCTGCTGTTTGATGGTCGCAACCAGTGGGACCCGGAAACCGTTCGCGAGCTGGGCTTTGCCTACGTCGGCATTGGCCGGCCCTAAGCCTCGCTATCCGCGCGTTCGTCTAGCGCCGCCCGAGCCGCCGGTCAGCCGTCGATTCTTACCCTGTCATTCGTTGAGGTCTCCGACAGACCGATAGCGCCTCTCGTTTTTGGAGAGCTGCTTTGCCGCACCGCATAAAGATATCGACGGCTTTTGTCTGGCACGGCGTCTGCAACACTGGCAACACGCTCCGACGGGAGCAGTGCTTAGGATATTCCGGGGTTTGCGAAAGCCTCGGCTGGCTTTGTCCCCCCCGACCGTGCTGCAGCAGCCAGTCCGCAGCGGGAGCCGCGCTTTAGCGGCTCCCGCTTCCCTCCTTTTTGTGTGCTAAAAAGAGCCGCAACCTCCGAAGCCGAGTTCGTCCTGCAAAGCAGCGCCCCAGCTCCAACGACACCAGCACCTTCTGCCCGCTCGATCCGACGACGTGGCTGGCTGCTGGGCGTGATCGTGCTCAGCTCGCTAGCCGTTGCGGTCACCGCCTATTTAAAGGGCTGGATCGAACCGACGTCACTGCGCCGCTGGGTCACGCAGGCCGGGCCGCTGGGTGCGATCGGCTTGGTGGGCGGCGTGGTGCTGTTCGAGCTGCTCTGGTTGCCGAGGATGTGGGGGTTGCTTGCCGCCGGCGTGCTATTCGGTGCGCTTTGGGGCTGCTTGCTGACGATCGTCGGCGACCTCTGTGGCGCGGTGCTGTGTTACGCGATCGCTAAAGGCGCCGGACATCGATGGGTCCAGGCCGCGCTGGCCGAACGGCGACGCGCTGCTCGCGTCGTCGAGCTGCTCGCACATCGGCGCGGTGGGTGGCTGGTCGCTGTGCTGCGCGTTTGTCCGATCGCCCACTATACGCTGGTTAGCTATGCCGCCGGCATGGCGGGTGTGCCTTTCTGGCCGTATTTCTGGGGAACCGCTCTCGGCATCCTGCCGGCGGCTATCCTCTATCCGCTGCTCGGCGACGCCGCGCTTCGGCCAACCTCGCCGTTGTTCATCTTTGCGATGGCGCTCGTCGCTGCCGCCTTAATCGTTACCCTGCTGGCCACGCGTCGTCTGCTGCGCGACGCGCCGCCAGGTCGCTAGACGCGCCGCTGCGAATCCGGCATAGTCCGAGGGACGCGTTTCATCGAACCTCTTGGAGAATCAGCGGTTAGGCTGTTGCTTAGACGGATTGTCGACATACGAGCGGGCGAAGCCGCACGACTCGCGCTCTCCTTCGTGATCCTGATGCTAGTCGTGGGTTCCTACACGGTGGTCAAGGCCGTCCGCGACAGTGTCTTTCTCAAAGACTACGGCGTCACCGAGCTGAGCTTCATCGCGATCGGCATGGCCTTGCTGACCGGCTTTGTCGTGACGCTCTATTTGCGCACCACCGGCGGGATCGCCCGTAATGTGCTGATCAGCGCGACCAACACGGTGATCGCCGCGAGCCTGGTCGTTGTTTGGTTGTTGCTCGGCGCCGAGCGGCCGGCCAAGTGGGTACCTTGGGCGCTTTACGTCTGGTCGAGCATTTTCGGCGTATTTACCGTGAGCCAGTTCTGGCTGTTAGCAAACGACCTATTCGACCCGCGTGAAGCCAAGCGGCTGTTTGGCTTTGTCGGCGCCGGCGCAATTCTCGGTGGCATGCTGGGCGGGTTTTCGGCGGGGGCGCTGGCCAAGCTGGTCGACACGCGCGGTCTATTGTTGATCGCCGGCGGCATGCTCTTGCTCGCTGCAGGGTTGACCAATGTTGTCTGGCCGCGCAGACGGGTCGAAGGCAGCCTCGCTGGCGGGTCGGCGTCGCGTCGTGCTGCGGCGGCCAGCGATGGCGGTGGCTTCGCGGTGGTTCGCAAGCACCCATATGTTCGCTTGATCGCGTTGGCCTTACTGCTTTCGACGCTGGCGACCACGCTCTTGGACTATCAGTTTAAGAACATCGTCAAGGCCCACTTTGCTGGGCGTCCCAACCACGAGATGACCGCCTTTTTCGGCGCGCTGTTTGGGTATTTGTCGCTGGCTTCTTTGGCTTTGCAGACGCTCGGCACTGGCGCGATTTTGCGACGCTTCGGCATCGCCGTCGGTCTGCTCATGCTGCCGGTCAGCTTGGCGCTCGGTTCGATGGGCCTGCTGTTTCATCAGCTGCTGGCGCTCACGCCCTTGGCCGCGGTGAGCAGTGCCAAGGTCGCCGAAGGCGGACTGCGCTTCGCCATCGACAAGGCTTCGATGGAGTTGATGTGGCTGCCCGTTCCATCGCGCATCAAGGATAAAGGTAAGTCGTTTGTCGACACGGTAATCGATCGCTTTGGCACCGGCCTGACGGGTCTGTGCTGGTTGCTGCTCGCTGTTAGCGGGCTGACCGTGCCAAGTCGCATCCACTTGGTCAGCATCGTTGTGCTCTCCGCGCTCGGTTTGTGGATTATCGTGCTGCTCGGTGCGCGTCGCGCCTACGTCGACGCGTTGCGCGCTTCGTTGGTGTCGCGAGCGATCGACGCCCGATTGCTCAGCCACGGCATCGATGCTGCGGCGCAGCGGGTCATCGCTCAGGCGCTGACCAGCAAGGACCCCCGCGAGGTAACCTTCGCGCTCCACCTGCTGCGCGAGACACCGCCCGCCAAGCTGCCCGACTTAGCAGCACTGCTTGCTCACGCCGACAGCGAAGTGCGCTGTGAGACGCTGCGGCTGCTCAGCGAGTGCGGCGATCAGCGCTATCGAGCTCAGGCTGCCGACTGTCTCTCCGAGCCCTCTGTCGACGTACAGCGCCTCGCCATCAGCTACCTGCAGCAGACGGCACCGCTCGGCGAAGACGAGTTACTATCTCGTGTGGCTGCAGATGATCCGCGTACGGCCTTCGCCTGTGCGGTGGTCGCCTTGGCGCGTCCGGCTGCGACGTTGGAGGCTGCCGACCGAATTCGCCGCTCTTGCGCGAGGTCGAGCCGCTCACCCGCGAGCAGCTGATCGTGCTGCTCGGCGCCGCGCCGGTCGAGCTGGCCGCGGCGCTGCTTGCGCCGTTGATCGCAGCGGACGATCTGCCCACAGCTCGTTTGGCGCTGATCGCTGCAGAGCACGCCGCGCCGGTCGGCTTGGTTCCAGCGCTGCTCAAAGCGATCGATCGCCGTGGGCTACGTTCTCATGCGGCAGCTGTGTTGCGGCGAATCGGTGAGCCGGGCTTGACGTTGATCATCGAGCGTTTGTTGGCCGTCGATACGCCACTTGATGTGCGTGTCGCGTTGACCCGAGTTTGTGGTGCGATCGGCGGTCAACGAGCAGCTACTGCGCTAGCCGATCTGCTTGCTAGACCCGGCGTGCTCGGTCGCACTGCCCTACGTGCGCTGGTTCGCATGCGTGGCCATAGCGAGGTTGTCGTCGATGAGGCTCTGGTCGGTCAGTTCATCGAGCAGACGATCGATTTGCTCTACCGCGATCTGCTGCAGCTCGAGCGTGGCTCATGGCCGCTGGCGCGGGTTGCGCTCGCCGATTTGCCGCTATTCGAGCGCGCTTTGGGCGAGCATGTCGATCGACTGATCTGGCGACTGTTCGCTTTGCTTTCGCTACGCTACCCGGTCGCCGATCTGCGCGCTGCGTTCGATGGTTTGCGCAGTCCGTTGCGCAGCATTCGTTCGAGTAGCATCGAGTTGCTCGACAATATCTTGCCCAAGCCGCTAAGCGGTCGAGTGACGCCGCTGCTAGAAGAGGCCGATGCGCGCCACTTTTCCGAGGCGATCGACTACGATTTGCCTGCCGAAGAGCGCGTGCGAGAGCGCGCTCTGGCCCGCGCACTTGAGTCAACCGATCGATGGTTGCAGGCTGTCGCCTGTTGGAGCGTCGATGCTTCGACGTCGGTTGCGCTGGCACCGCTGCTGCGGCGGCTCGCCGAACAACAAGCCGATCTGGAACTTGCGCGTGTCGCTCAGCGCGCGCTTGCCGGGCAGAAGGAGAATCACGGCATGCCGATGACCGTCGTGGAAAAGGCGCTCAAGCTGCAAACGGTGGATGTCTTGCAGCGGGCGACGACCGAGGATCTGGCCCAAGTCGCGCAGATCGCTCAAGAGGTCGAACTCGATTCGGGGACTAAGCTCTACGACGAGGGCGATGCCCCCGATGCGCTGTTTGTGGTAGTCTCCGGCCAGGTCAAACTGCTGCGATCTAATTCTGAAATTGGCACCGCGACCGCGGGCGAAGCATTTGGAACCTGGGCGCTTTTTGATGAAGCGCCGCGCCTTGCTTCGGCACAAACAGAAGGTCAAACCACCTTGCTGCGGGTTGACCGCGAGGATTTCCTGGAACTGCTTGCCGATCGCTCGGACTTGGCGCAAGCGGTGTTTCGGGCGATGGTCGGCCGAGTCAGGCAGCTGGCCGACCTTGTGCAGGGCGATCCAGGTTAGCGCGGGGCGTAGACCCCGCGAGGATGTGATTCGATGAGCGAAGACAAGTATACGCTATCCGAGGACGACTTGGCCCAGGCCCGCATCGTCGTCGTCGATGACGATCCCTTGGTGACAAGCAGCCTCAAGAACTTCTTGTCGCTAGACATGGATGTCGAGCCGTTGACCTTCAACGATTCGCGCGAAGCCAGGAGCTATATCGAGGGTCATGAGATCGATTTGGTGATCAGCGATTTCTTGATGCCCGAGCTCGACGGCATTCAGTTGCTCGCTGCTGCACGACGGGCGCAGCCCGAAGTGCCGCGCGTACTGTTGACGGGTTATGCCGACAAGGAAAACGCGATCAAGGCGATCAACGAGGTCCAATTGTTTCAGTACGTCGAAAAGCCCTGGGACAACGATCAGCTGCGCCACATCGTGATCGCCGGCCTAGAGCGCCAGAACTTGTTGCGCTTGCTCAAGCGCAAGCTCGCCGAGTTGACCGAAACCCGCTCCGATTTGGAGAGTCTAAAGAAGGCGCTGGTTCGCGCCTTCGCCTAGGCTGTCGCGGCGATGTGCGCCGCATTGCGCGTGGCGAGCGCCATCACCGTTTCCATTGGATTGACGCCGATCGGCGTGGGAAAAAGCGACGCGTCGCAAACGTAGAGCTGCTGGCGATCGTAGACTGCGCCATGAGGGTCGCAGACGTGGCGCTTGGGATCGCCACCCATCCGCGCTGTGCACATGATGTGCACCGACGAGAGCTCGACGTGGTGCTTGTCGATCGGCTGAGACTTGAGGCGCTGCAGGTCGTCGGGGGAGGTTAGGTCGGCGACGCCGTCGAAGGGCAGTACGATGCGGGTCGCGCCGACGTCGAACAGCAGCTGGCAGAGTAGGATCGTGCCGCGCTGCAGCCGCTGCGCATCAAAATCGCTGATCTGATAGCTCATCAGCGGTCTGCCACCGGGCACCGTCCATACCCGCCCACAGACCGAATCCTCAACCAGCAGCCCGGCGCAGACCATATCGTTGTAACGCTGCATCAACCGATGCAGGCGCGGACCATAACTGCGTAGCGTCATCGCGACCACCGCCGGCGGGATGTTGACCGCAGCCATCAAGATGCCCTCGCGCTCAAACTCGCGCACCTGGTAGAGCTGGTGTGCGCCCTCGTATCCGCGGACGGGCTCGTCAAACAGCGCGATCACCTTGGTGTTGGGATGTAGCGCCAAGTTGCGACCGAGTTGATGATGCTTGATCCCCGAACGAGCGAGTAGTGCCGGGGTTTGGCTGGCGCCGGCGGCGACGACCACGCGGTCGGCCAGCACCCGAAAGCGAATCTGGCGGTCGTGGCGCGCTACACTGCCGCTGACTCCGACCGCGCGCTTGCCACGAAAGAGCACCCGGTCAACGCGGCAATCGGCGAATACGCGGGCGCCGAAGTGCATCGCTCGTGGCAGATAGCTGACCAACGTCGACTGCTTGGCCCCCGTCGGGCAGCCGAAGGCGCAGTTGTTGCTACCTGCGCAGTGCACTTGGTTGCGGATGTTGGGGATCACCTTCCAGCCGCGCTGCTTGGCGCCGTCACGCAATAGCGCGTTGTCGCGTCCGATCGTGTGTTCGTCGTTGAGCCGCGCGCTGATCAAGCGCTCCACCCGTTCAAAAATCTGTTCGGTGACCGGCGAAAGCAGCTCGCCTAAGCCGTGCTCGGTCTGCCAGCGAGCGAGAATCTCTTCCGGTGTGCGCCAAGACATCCCACCATTTACGGTGGTCGATCCGCCGACACAGCGGCCTTCAGAGACGATCACCGGAGGGCGACCGGCGGCGAGCGTCACGCCGCCATCGCGATAGAGCATCTGTACCATCTTCGAAGTCTGTGCCTCGAAGCGCGTGTGGTAGCCGCCCTCCTCGAGTACGATCACGTCTTGACCGCGTTCGGCCAGTTCGGCGGCGGTTGCTGCGCCTCCAGCACCGGATCCGACGATCACTGTGTCGCATTTCAACGTGACTTGTTGTCCGAACAAGCGCTGTTTGCGCTCGCCGCCGATCACGTCGGGCCAGTCGGCCGCTGTGAATACACGACTCATCGGACGACTCCTTTTTCGCCGCTTGGCGGGCCGGCGAGGTTTGACTGCAGCCGCTGACGCAGCGTTTGCTGATGGTCGCTGATCGCCGCACCGTAGGTTGCTTCGCGATCGCGCGTGACGCGCTCGATCCAGAGGTCGGGCAAGTAGCCGATCTGCTCTTGTACAGCCGGCTGTTCGTAGTAGGACATGCCGAGTAGGCCTGCGAGCGTCTCGGCCAGTGGCCGAACGGTTTTGTTGTCCCACCAGCGAGCAAAGTGATCTTCAGCGGCGCTCGTCGACAAACGGGAGAAGCGCGCACCCGCCGGAAATAGTGCACTGTATTCTAGCCAGCACAAGCCGACGGTTGCGGCGAAGCGCGGCAAAGGGGCCAGCGAACCCAAGAAGCGTTCGGTGTGATCGACGACGTCGGGCAAGGCCACACCGGCTTGGCCGGCTTCGGGGCAGACCACAGCAGCGAGCGTGGTTAGCGCTTGTCGCGCCGGACGAGGCAGTCGAAACGTTGCGTCGGTCATCGCGCCACCTTCCTTTTGTTCTTCGAGCGAGCGAGCTGATCGATCAGCCTACGGTCGTTGTCTTCAAGATATTCGCAGAGCAGTCGTAGCGCTCGCTTGCTGTGCCCAGCTTCCAGTGCTGTCACCGCATCGAGCAGCGTCTCTCGGTAGCTCGGTGAGAGAAAGGCTACGTCGGTGAGTCGTGTCGCTAGCTGCAGGTAGACGTCGCCGAGATCGTTGAGCAGCCAGAGCGCTGGCCAGAGTTCGGCCTCCTGCAGCACTTGCCGCAGCACATCGAAGTCGCAGCGGACAAAGTCGTTGACGGCGTTGCGTGCCGCCCATGCGGTTTCGATGCGTTGCCTGACAACGCTCAGATTGCGTCCTGCCAGCCGTGGTGGCACGTCGGCGAGCAAGGCTAGTGCAAGCGAACGGCGCGTAGCGAGCAGATCCTCGACCATCGAGACGTCGATCGCTTGTCCAGTGCGCTCCAGCAGTCGGGGCAATACCCGAAACGACCAACGCTCGGGTGGGCGCACGCTTACTCCCGAGCCACGGCGCGATTCGATCAGCCCCCAAGCGCTCAGGCGGGCGAAGGCCTCGCGCAACGAGGCACGGCTGGCATCCAGCGTGGCTGCCAGCTCACGCTCGGGTGGCAGGCGCGAGCCAGCCGGATAACTACCGCTAAGGATCTCGTCGAGCAAGCGCTCGAAGATCGTCTCGGTCGTGCGGGCGATTGCCCCGTTGGTTGCTCGCGTTGCCATGTTGGTCTGACCAATTGGTCTGACCAATCTGATCGATCGTGCCGCGAAAGTCAAGCCAACCGTCGCGCTCACATGCCGGGCCTACGGGGCGGGCGGCCGGCTAGCGATCGATCAGCCAGTGCAGGCCCAAGGCAGCCACTTCGCGCAGCGCCCCGCGACAACGCGCGGCCCAGGGCGAACGGCAGCAGGAGATCGCTACGCCTGGGAAATGGCTGCGAAACAGTCGCCCTGCGCGAAATGCATGGTAGGTGTCGGTGACGACGATCACTGGAACGGCGCCGAGGAGCTCCGCGGAAAACCGAGCGTTTTCGCGCGTCGAGCGCGAGCGCGCTTCGCAGATCAGCGCGAGATCGCTGACGCCGGCCTGGCGAGCCAGTGCTGCGGCGACCTCGGCTTCGGCGGGATTGCCGCCACCGCAGAACAGCAAGCGCGACGCCCAACCGGCACGATAGAGTTCGATGCCATGGGCGACCCGCGTCGCCAGAGTGGTGCTCGGGCGGCCACCGTGTTCGACGCGGGCGCCGAGCACAACGATCGCGTGATAATCGTCGCGCACCAGCTGACAGCGGCGGCCATGGCGATCGAGCGCCCACGCGACGCTGGCCCAAGCGCCGGTGAGGATCAGAGGCATAGTGGTACCAGCTGCGAGCGCAAGCGGACGCCGTGACGTCGCACCACGCTGCTTAGCGCGTAGAGTTCAACACCTCGCGCCTGAGCCTGGCGCAACGCCGCGCCGTAGGCCGGATCGATCGCGTCGGCCGGCGCAAAAGCTCGGCAGTCGCCACGTTGGATCACAAAGACCATTGCCGCTCGCTGCCGCTCGCTGACCACGCGTGCGAGCTCCTCGGCGTGTCGTCGCGCGCGTTCGCTCGGTGCGTCGGGAAACAGCGCGATCCCGCGCTCAGCTAACGTGACGCTCTTTACCTCGACGTAGCAGCGCTGATCGTCGGGGCTGCTCAACAGCAGATCGACCCGCGAACGTTCGCCGTAGCCGACCTCGCGTCTAACCGTATCGAAGTCGTCGAACATTTTCAGTCGCCGGCCATTGACCGCGTCGGCGACCAGCCGGTTGGCGACGGTCGTGTTGACGCAGACGTAGCTTCGGCCGGCGCTGGCGATCTCGAGCGAATAGCGTAGTTTGCGTTTGGGATTGTTGTGCTCGGCGACGAAGACACGGCTTTGGGGAACCAAACAACCGGTCATTCGCCCGGTGTTGTTGGTGTGGGCGACGATTTGACGACCATCGTCGAGTCTAACATCGACGAAAAAGCGCTGATAACGGCGTTGCAGGCGCCCGGAGAGTAGCGGCGGATCGTAGCGCATCGAGCCACCTTGCATACCACAGCCCGAGCGATTCGCCATAGTCTCCTCGGCCCGAGGGCGTGCCGGCTAGCTTAGTGGCCCCCGTCGTTTGGCTTTCGGTCAGCACAGACCTGCCGATCGCCGGTTTGCGGGCCCTTTCGCTGGCGCAACGCGAGCTTCCGTCGCCTGCCTGATGGCACGAAAGATGCTGAACCGTCGGCGAGGAGAGGTGCATGTTGACTCGAACTTTGGCCGTATCACTCGCTTTGGCGGTCGGTCTGCAGCTGGCTCTGCCGGCTGACGGCTTGGCGCGCGCGCTCAGTCAGCGGGCGGTGACGACGCGGTTGCAGCGTGCTGTCGACCACGTGACCTACAACTATGGTGGGCGATGGAAAGCGGTGGTGCTCAAAGATAACGGCAAGGGAACCCTCCGCATCGGACTGATGCGCCAGAGCAAGCTCGGCCGATTGTTCGCCAAGACCGCGCGGATCGAGATCGACGTCAAAGGCAGCGGTGTTGTGCAGGATGCCAAGCGTACGACTGTCCGCCACGGTACCGCCTACGGGTTGGTGCGGGCGGCGGGGTTGTTTGCTGCGGACCAGCTCAAACGGCTAAAGGATTCGCCTGCGGCGCGCAGCGCCAGCGTCAAGCGCACGGTGATGGCCGGCCTGATGTTGGTCGGTGCTGGTTTTCTCGGCCTCACGCCTGATCAAGTCGCTCTAGCGCGCGAAGTGATCGTCGGTGGATTGCTCGCCAACTTGGTCTATCGCGGTTATCGGCGCCAGGCCGACGCCCCAAAGACGGCCAAAGCGATCGCCACCGAGATCGAGCAGCTGATCAGATCGCAGTTTCAGTCACAAAATGGCGCTGCACAGCCCGGCACAGTACAGCCCAGCGCTGGACAACCGAACGCGATGACGAACAGCGGTCTGGGCGAGGGCTTCTTGTCGCGCCTCGAGCTGCTGTTGAGCAATCCCGACCCGGGTAACCTCTACTCGGTCCAGCCGGTGCGCGCACTGCGCTAGCGACGATCGAGGATGGCCACCGTCTCGACGTGGGCGGTGTGGGGAAACATATCAACCGGCTGCGCTGAGCGCAGTTTGTAGCGCTGGTCCAGTCCGTGGATATCGCGCGCCAGCGCTGCCGGGTTGCAGGAAACGTAGATCAGCCGAGCCGCATCGACGGTGAGCACGCGCTCGAGGGCCGCAGTCGACAAGCCATTGCGGGGCGGGTCGACCACCAAGCCATCGAAGCGCTGGTCACGCAAGTCCTCCTCGAGCACTTTCGCCGCGTCACCGACAAAGAATCGAGCGTTGGCGATCTGATTGCGCAAAGCGCTAGCACGGGCTTGGTCGACAGCGGGTTGACTGAGCTCGACGCCAACGACCTCTTGGCAAGCATTGGCCAGAGAAAGCCCGATCGTTCCGGTTCCGCAGTAGAGGTCGAGCAGGCGCGCCACTGGCCGCTCAGCAAAGCCCGCGATCACCAGCCCATAGAGCTGCTGAGCCTGGCGCGGATTCGGTTGAAAAAATGCCCGCGGGTCGATGCTGAACGTTAGCGAGCGACCGTCTGGCAGGTCGAGGCGCTCATCGATCGCCGCCTTGCCAAACAGCAGCGTTTGCTCGAGCGTTGTTGGCTGGCCGCGCTGCGCGCGCTTGCGGGTCCAATAAATCGAATCGATCGGCTGCGCAGACTGATCGGCCGCGGCGAGCACCGCAGTGACGAGGCCCTCGGCCAACGCCTGCGCGGGTCGGTGACGCTGGGCGGTCGACACCGGGTCTTCGGTGGAGGTCAAGAGCTCCAGCAGGCGCTCGTTGGTGTTTTTGCCCTCGCGGACCGTCAGCTGCAAGAGCCAACCGCATTGTTGCCGAGGGGAAAACACCGGCAGCTCGGTCGCGTTGGCCCAGCCACGGACCGCTTCGAGCAGCGGACCGGTAAATGGTGAGAGCAGCTGGCAGCCACTGAGGTCAACCACATCATAGCGGTATCCTGGCGGATGCAGTCCCAGCGCGACCTTCGCCGCAGGCTCACCGGCGAACGAGAACTCCATCTTGTTGCGATAGAAGTAGGGTGAGTCGCAAGCGACGATCGGCAAGATCAATCGCGGATCGACGTTTGCCGCCGCCAGCTGCCGCTCGACGCGTTGTTGTTTGAGCGCGAGCTGCTGACTGTAGTCGAGCGTTTGCATCGCACAGCCCCCACAGAGCGCTCGACCGAGACCTCTCGCATGAATACAGCGCGGATCCTGGCGATGCGGGCTAGGGCGCAGCAAGGACAGGGCTCGCGCTTGAAAGGTTCGACGGTATCGCTTGGTCAACGAGACGCGCGCCCGTTCACCGGGCAGCAAACCTCGCGGCACTTCGACACGATAGCGGCGCGGCTCTTGCTGCGGGCCGATCGGCACGACGATCGTACCGAGGCAGCCGCCGGCTTCCGAAAGTCGCTCGAATTCGAGTTCTATCTGGTCGCCGGGGCGTGGCGCACGGCCACCGAGATCGATCAGGCACATTGCGCGGGCTAGTCGGCGACGGGCGTGCGCATCGTGACGAACTCTTCCGCCGTCGTTGGGTGAATGCCCACAGTCGCGTCAAATTGCGCCTTGGTCGCGCCGCACTTGATCGCCACCGCGAGGCCTTGGATGATCTCTCCAGCGTCATCGCCGACCATGTGGCAGCCGATGACGCGATCCGTAGCGTCGTCGACGACCAACTTGAGCAGCGTCTGCTCATCTCGTCCGCTGAGCGTGTGTTTCATTGCCCGGAACTTTGAGCGATAGACCCTGATCTTTTCGAATCGTTCGCGCGCTTGCTGTTCGGTTAGGCCGACCGTGCCGAGGTTGGGTTGACTAAACACCGCGGAGGGAATGTTTTGGTAGTCTACGCCGTGGTTCGTTCCGCGAAAGAGATTCGAGGCTAGCGCCATACCCTCGGCGAGCGCCACTGGGGTTAGTTGGACGCGATCGGTCACATCGCCAAGGGCGTAGATGTTATCCACCGATGTGCGGAAGCGATCGTCGACAATGATCGCGCCGCTCTCGCGGGTCTGTACGCCGACCTGCTCCAAGCCCAACCCATCGATTCGAGGTCGGCGGCCGATCGCGCAGAGTACTTGGTCAGTGATCAGCTTAGAACCGTCGCTGAGCGTGCAGTGCAGGCCATCAGCGCGCTTTTCGATCGCGCCCACGGTGGTGTTAAAGCGCAGGTCGACGCCACGCCCGCGCATGCTTTCAGCGAGGGTGGTGCGCAAGTCGTCATCAAAGCCGCGCATAAACAACGGGCCGCGATAGATCAGCGTGGTTTGCGCGCCAAGACCCGAGAAGATGCCAGCGAACTCGACGCCGATATAGCCGCCACCGACGACAGTGACCCGTCGCGGTAGCTCAGTGAGAAAGAACGCTTCGTTGGAGCTGATCACATGTTGCGATCCCGGGGCATCAGGGATCACCGGCCAGCCGCCCGTGGCGATCAGAATCTTATCGGCACTGACGACACGTTGGCCGATCCGCACGCGATGGGCATCGAGCAGCTCTCCATGACCATCGATGATCTCCACCCCGGCGTTGGTGAGCAGTCGCTGGTAGACACCGTTAAGTCGTTCGATCTCGGCGTTCTTGTTGGCGATCAGTGTCGCCCAGTCGAATTGGGCAGGCGTGCCTTGCCAGCCAAAGCCGTGGGCGTCTGAAAAGGCCTGGGAGAACTGTGCCGCGTAGACCAATAGCTTCTTTGGCACACAGCCAACGTTGACGCAGGTTCCGCCGAGGTATCGCTCTTCGACGACCGCGACACGAGCGCCGTAACTCGAAGCCATGCGACTGGCTCGCACCCCGCCCGATCCGGCACCAATGGTCAGCAGGTCGTAGTCGTAACTCATTCGCTTCTCCGCAAGACAACTGCTCGCTAATCGGCGCCTAGTCTAGATCGGCACTGGGCTGCGATCGAGGACCAATCGTCGAGCAGCGCTTGCCGGTATCGCCGTATTTGCTAGGCTGCGGGCTCACGGCCGAGAGGGAATCCAATGGACAGCTACTACAAACCGGAGCACTTGCCCAAGTTTTCCGAGATCGCGCAAGGCAATGACAGCTTGGCGCGCAAGTTCTTCGACTATTACGGCGAAGTCTTCGCCGAAGGAGCGCTGAGCGTTCGCGAAAAATCGCTGATCGCCTTGGCCGTGGCGCACGCTGTGCAGTGCCCCTACTGCATCGACGCCTATACGACGGGCTCGCTTGAAGCGGGCGCCGATCTCGAGCAGATGACCGAAGCTGTCCATGTGGCCACGGCGATTCGCGGTGGCGCTTCGTTGGTGCACGGCATTCAGATGCTCGAGCAGGTCAAGAAGGCCGGCATGTAGCCCCACCGAGGCCGGCACGCGGTGCTCAGCTCGCGCGGAGCTTTCTCTGCTCGTTTAGCTGTCGCAGCGTGCCCAGTCCTTGCCGTCGGGAACAATACACGGCTTGAGACCCAGCGCGGCGCAGTCGATGATCTCGTACTTTCCGTCGACGCAGGACTTGAGCTTGCCGTTTTCGCATTGAGCTCGCAGATCGTTTCCGCAATCGGGCGTGCTGCCGCCCACACAGCTGCCACCTTGGCAGGTCTTGCCTTCAGCACTGCAGTCGTAGCGGTGAATGCGATTAAAGATGCAGTCGACGACGACGCTCGCGCCTTCGCACTCGGGAGAGATTTCGTTCGAGTTGCAGACGGTCTCGCCGGTGCCAGCGCAGCCTGCTTTGTCATCCTTTCGGACCAGGCAGCGCAATCCATCTTTTGTGCAGTCGGAAGTCTCGACGATGCCACCCGCGCACTTGAACAGCGTGTTCCCCTGGCAATAGGCCGTGAAACTGCTATCGCATGCCGCCGGTGTGCAAGAGGCGGTGATCGTCGATGCTGACCCGACGTGGCAGATCCGGCCGGCGTACTTGCAGTCGACGCCGTATACCCGCTTGTCGATCAGATCGCAGGAGAGCGCAATCGTTCCCTCGCACCGCGCTTGAAACGTCTGATCGCAGGCGCCCCGTGCGTCGAAACACTTGGACATTGCAGCGCAGTCATTCTTGGCTGCGTTGACGCACCGATAGACCTCGGACATCACCGCACCGTTTCCACGCTCGACGAACAGCGAGCGATAAGCGTCGACGCAGTTGGCGATGCCGGGATAGACCTTGATCCCGCAGGCGGTTGCACGCACGCAGGCATCGATCAATCCCTGATTGTCGATCAGCGTGACGCTACCGCCATCGGCGGCCGCGCTATCGGCCCTGGTGCTGCCGTCCTTGGCCGATGTTGCGTCGCTCGCGCAGCCCCAAAAAAGCGGCAAGAGTCCAAACAGCAACAGCGTCTTTAGCAGGGTCTTCATCGGGCACCTACGCGAGCCAAGGGTTTGGCGGTGTATACTGCGGCGAACTGGCCGAGGGCAAGAACCGTTCGATGGGAAAGAAAAAGCGTAAACAGCCGGCGCCTCTAGCGTCAGTGGATTTGGTCGCGCCCGAGGCGCTCACCGACAGCCACGCTCACCTCGACAACGATGCGCTCTGGGGCGAGCGCCACGCGGTGCTCGAGCGTGCGCGCCAAGCCGGGGTCTCGCGCGTGCTCTGCATCGCGACGGACATCGCTTCGACACGCCGTTGCCAGGAGCTGGCTGTCGAGCTGCCCGAACAAGTCAGCTACAGTGCGGGCGTTCATCCCCATGAAGCCGCGGCGTTCGTTGATGCCGATTGGGACGAGCTCTGCACGCACTGGTCCTCGACGGCGTCGGCGATCGGCGAGACGGGCCTCGACTACTACTACGACTTTTCACCGCGTGAGCGTCAGCGCCAGCTATTCGCCCGCCAACTCGAGGCCTGTGCGATCTACCGCTTGCCGGTCGTGATCCACGTTCGCGAGGCCTACGACGACGCCTTCGCGCTGCTCGAGCGCGCGGTGCTGCCGGTGGGCGGTGTGCTGCACTGTTTTACCGGAGGTCCCGACGAGTGTCGTCGGGCCTTGGACCTTGGCTTGCATATCTCGCTGTCGGGAATCGTCACCTTCGCCGGCGCCGATACGCTGCGTCGGGCCGCCCAATTGGTGCCTCATGATCGATTGTTGATCGAAACCGACGCCCCCTATTTGGCGCCCATCCCACACCGCGGCTGCCGCAACGAGCCGGCGCTGGTCGCCCATACGGCGCGCTTTGTCGCCGAGTTGGTCGGCGTGTCATTCGCTGAGCTCTGCCGCTTGACCCGCGAAAATGCCGCGCAGCTGTTTGCGCTGTGAAGGATCGGTCACAGCTGGGGCGGACGGCAGTCTCCTCCCAGCTATCCGTTGGTGATGGTGAACCTTTTCTGCCGGATGGATTGTACAGCGTCAGCGTGTTTGCGGGGACGACAGTCATCACTCCCGCGCTGGTCGCGCGCCAATGATGGTTTTTCCGGGCCGACGGTGTTGGCACCAACTTCGCATTGCTCTGGGCGGAGATGATCACGGAGGATGACTCGGATGAAACACCTTGGCGGTATCGGTGCGTTGTTGGCGTTAGCAGGGCTGCTCTCGATCGCGCTCGCGCTGTTTAACTACAATCTAAAAGTGCTGGCCTGGATCGAGCTTTGGGGGACCGGCATCGGCTGGGCAATCCGCGCTGCGCTGGTCATCGTCGGTGCGTTGCTGTTCTTCGTCGCGCCTTCAGCCAGTGATTCGGAAACGGTCTAAGCAGGCCTGTTTGCAGTGGGCCGGCGGCTGCGTGCCAGCGCCGAGCTACGACAAAACAAGACGGGCGAGCCGGATTCGGCTATCATGCCGGCGTGACGCAGCCTCAGGTTGAAACGAGCCGGACCGCCGAGCGGGAGCGGGCCGATGTTGGCCTCTGTGCCGTGCTGCTCGGCGTAAAGGACGACCAGCCGGAAGTTCTTGCGTTGGAGGACGCTCACGGTGGGTTGGCGATCGCTCACGGTGCGATCGATGATATCGATACGACACTCGAGCGTGCGTTGCGCCGCATGGTGGAGCGCACTGTGGGCGCGCACCTGGCCTACGTTGAGCAACTCTATACCTTTGGCGACCGAGGTCGCGACCCCCAGCGCCGCGCGCTGACCATCGCCTATCTCGCCTTGGTCCGCCGAGAGATCGCGCCCGCTCGCCATCGCTCACAGTGGCTGCCGTGCTATCAGCTGTTTCCTTGGGAGGACTTTCGTGCTGGTCGTCCCGAGCAGATCGACCGACTGATCGTTCCAGCCCTGCGCAGCTGGGCCAAAGATGATCCCCGGCGGGGCTTGCGTGCAGATATTACCTTTGGCCTCTCTGGATCAGCTTGGGATCCGCACCGCGTGCTGGAGCGTTACGAGTTGCTCTATGAGGTTGGTTTGGTCGATGAAGCCCGGCGCGACGCCCAACAGCGTGGCAATCAATTGCCGAGCGCATCTGAGATCGCCTTGGGTCGTCCGATGGCCTTGGACCATCGTCGGATCGTCGCCACGGCCCTTGGGCGCGTGCGCGGCAAACTGAGCTATCGCCCGGTGGTCTTCGAGATGCTGCCCAGCGAATTCACCCTCAGCCAGCTTCAGCGCCTGGTTGAGGCACTCGCCGGGTTTACGCTGCATACCCCCAACTTCCGCCGCCTGGTTTCGGCGGCTGGGCTGGTCGAGCCGACCGGACATCATCGCCCGACCGGTGGTCGTCCGGCGGAGTTGTTTCGCTTTCGCGGCGATGTCTTGCGCGAGCGACCGACCCCCGGCGTGGGCCTCCCCGGCGCCCGCTAAAAATTCCATCGATTCATCGGGCTAGCGATTCTTGGCCGGCAGCCTTGACAACCATTATTCTCAACAATAGAATATAAATATTCTCAAAACGAGAAAATCTACTCATGGGGGTTACGCGATGATACCGACCAACACAGCTTACACCGCCGCCGTAGCCCACCAGACCGAGGCGATCTATCGACGCATCGCCCATGTGGTCGAGCGCGCCGAATGGGAAGAGCAAGCGCCGCTGGTCGCCGAGATCAACGCACTGAAGGCCGAGCGAAACGCCGTGATCCTCGCGCACAATTACATGGCCAGTGAGATCTTTTACGGTGTGGCCGACCTGACCGGCGACTCCTTGGCGCTGGCCAAGCGCGCCCGCAACAGCGATGCCGAAGTGATCGTCGTCGCTGGCGTCCATTTCATGGCGGAGACGGCCAAATTGCTCAACCCGCAAAAGCGCGTGCTGATCTCCGAGCCCGCGGCCGGTTGTTCGCTGGCCGAGGCGATCACGCCCCAAGACGTGCGGACGCTGCGCGAGCGTTATCCAGGGGTGCCGATCGTCGCCTATGTCAACACGCCGGCGGCGGTGAAAGCCGAAGTAGACGTCTGTTGTACCTCGGGCAACGCTGTTCAGTTGGTCAAAGCGCTCGCGGCGCCACGGGTGATCGTCGTTCCTGATGAATACCTCGGCCTGTGGATCGCCGAGCAGTTGCCCGAGGTCGAGGTGATCACCTTCGATGGGCACTGCGAAGTTCACCAGCGGTTCAGTGGTCAGCAAGTCCGCGCACTGCGTGCCGACCACCCAGGCGTCGTGGTGCTAGCGCATCCCGAGTGTTCACCCGAGGTCACGCGTGAGGCCGACTTCGTCGGATCAACCGCGGCGATGGAGGCTTTCGTTGATCGCCAACGTCCGGGCAAGTTGCTGATGCTGACCGAGTGCTCGATGAGTGACAACGTTGCCGGGCGCTTCCCAAAGATCGAATTCGTCCGCCCTTGCACGCTTTGTCCCCATATGAAGCGCATCACGCTGGAAAACCTGCGCGATGCGTTGCGCGAGCTGCGTTACGAGGTCGTGATCGCAAAAGAGCTCGCGGTGCGGGCGCGGCGCAGCGTCGAGCGCATGTTCGAGTTGGTTCCATGAGTGCGCCGATTTGCATCGTCGGAAGCGGCGCTGCGGGTTTGCTCTGTGCGTTGCAGGCCTCACAGCGGCACCCGGTCCTACTGCTCAGCGCAGGGCGGCCGAGCGACCCAACGCCCAGTGCGAGCGCCTTGGCTCAAGGGGGCATTGCTGCGGCAAGCGCATCGGCCGACGCGATGCAACAGCATGTGCTCGATACCCTCGCGGTTGCCGGCGGGCTGGCCGACCGCCAAGCCGTGACGTCGGTGGTCGGCGCGGCCCCAGCACTTATTGCGCGTCTTTACGATCTCGGTTGTCGCTTCAGCGCCGATCGCGCCCGCGAGGGCGGTCACTCGGTGGCGCGGATTTGGCACAGTGCTGATCGCACCGGTGCTGCAGTGATCGATGCGCTCAACGCCTCCGTCCGTCGCCAGCCGCGGATCATCTGGCGTCAGCAAACCTGTGTTGAGGCGCTGCTGCGCGACGGCGAAGGACGGGTCTGCGGCGTGCGTTGCCGGCGCGGGAGGAGCGTGGTCAACGTTCCGGCGGCGGCGGTGGTTTTGGCGACCGGTGGCAGTGGAGCGCTCTATGCCCAGACCACCAATCCGAGCTGGGCGACTGGATCGGGGCTGGCCTTGGCGCTCGGCGTTGGCGCAGAACTGATCGACATGGAGTTCGTGCAATTTCATCCCACGGCGCTTGACGTGCGCCGGGCCTCCTCAGCGCTCAGCGTGGCACGCTTGCCATTGCTCAGCGAGGCGCTGCGTGGTGCAGGCGCCACGCTGGTCGACGGGGCGGGGCGGCGCGTGATGGTTGGCGAGCATCCACTCGAGGACCTAGCGCCGCGCGACGTGGTCACACGCGCCGTCTGGTCGCGCGTGTCGCAAGGTGAGCGCGTTTACCTCGATCTCCGAGGCGTAGCCGATCTGCAAGAGCGGTTCCCCGCCGCTTGGCAGGCCTGCCACGAGCATCGCTTCGACCCGCGTGGCGAGCCGGTGCCCGTGGTTCCGGCGGCGCATTACCACATGGGGGGGATCGCGGTGGATGTCGACGGACGCAGCTCGGTCGATGGCTTATGGGCTGCCGGGGAGGTCGCCTGCAGTGGCATGCATGGGGCCAATCGGTTGGCGAGCAACTCGCTGCTTGAGGCGATGGTGATCGGTGCCCGCGTCGGTCAAGCGCTGGCTGAGCGCGACTTGCCGCACCTGCAACCGGCGACGCTGGTCGAGGAGGCGGGGTCGACGGACCGTTGCGATGGTGCGCTGCGCGCGCGCTTTCGCACAGCGATGTGGCGTTCCCTCGGTGTGGTGCGCACGCGCTTTGGGATGCAGCGATTGGCTGAACGGCTAACGCAGTGGGCAAGCGCTGGTGACGCTGGCCTGCGCCAGATGGTAGCGGTCGCCCAGGTGATGGTTGGCGCGGCGCTGGTCCGGTCGTCTAGCGTGGGGGCACACTGGGTGGTCGACCGAGCGACGCCAGAGCCGCCGGCAGAGAGTCAACTTTATCGCTTGCGTTATCGCCAAGGTGATTTCGTGCGCTCGGGCTTGCAGAAAAGTGGAGCGATCGGCACGCGGACTGAGCTAATCTCAGCCGCATGCAACGCATCTTAGCTTGTGGGATCAGCTTGGTTGTTGCCGCCGCGCTCGGTATTTCGCAGCCAGCCTGTTTGGAGAGCGCGAGCTGCACAGACGGCAAAAAAGACGGTGCCGAAACCGATGTCGACTGCGGCGGACCGGTCTGCGGCGCGTGTCAGGTCAAAGCCGCCTGCTTGCAGCCGAGCGACTGTTTGTCGGGCGTTTGCACCGATAACGCCTGCGTTGCGGCGAGCTGCACCGACGGCGTCAAAAACGGTAGCGAAAGCGATGTGGACTGTGGTGGTGGCGATTGCGCGGGTTGCGAGAGCGGTCGCGCTTGCGCAAAAGTCAGCGACTGCGCAAGCGGTGTCTGCGGCAACAACGTTTGTCAGGATGCCAGTTGCAGCGACAAACTAAAAAACGGCGATGAGACCGACGTCGACTGCGGCGGCTCGTGTTCCGACCCCTGCGCGCTCGGCAAAGGGTGTCGTCTCGATCAGGACTGCACCTCTAACCTTTGCGACAGCACCAGCAAAACCTGCTTACCGACGGTTTGTCAAAACGGCCAACGGGACGGCAGCGAAACCGATGTTGACTGCGGCGGCCAGGACTGTGCGCCATGTGTCGATGGCAAGACCTGCGCCTCGGCCGATGACTGTCAAAGTCGACGCTGCGGCAATCTGATCTGCACCACAGCGGCCTGCGATGACGGCCTCGAAGATGGTGACGAGACCGATGTCGATTGTGGTGGCAGCTGTCCAGCACGCTGCGCCAAGGGTGCGGGCTGCGCCGCGCCCAGCGATTGCGCTACTGGCCTGGCATGCAACAACAACGTTTGCTGCCTGGGCAACGACTGTAGTGGCGGCTAGCCCGAGTGGCTTGATGTCGCGGGTTTGTTTCACGGCGGATCGGGCCTCGAACCACCGAGGGGCGACTGCCCAGCGACTGCTCAGGCACACCGGCTAACGCTGCGACATGACGCGACATGACGCAGGGCCGTCTGAATTGCGCGTCTGCCCGAGCAGCGTCCGATTCGAGCGGTCTGTCAGCAGTGGTCGCGGTTTTGAGCAGCTTGGGTTAGCTTCTCAGCCGAGCGGAGGCCCCTGGTGAAACAGTTTGTCCGAACCCTATCGCTAGTTCTTGCGTTTGCCGCGCCGGGCGCGTCGGTCCTTGTCGGCTGCAGCGGCGAGACCTCGACGGTCGCCGTCGGTACGCTCGGCGCGCCCTGCTATCCCAACCAGACCTGCAACGGCCCACTGCGTTGCCTCAACAACCTCTGCGTCGCCGGTGCTGCCGATGGTGGGCCTGCAGCAGATGGGGCGACGATTCGCGATGGCGCCCCAGCTGATGGGATGCCCCCGCGCGATGGTCCGCAGATCTTTAGCGATGGCAAGCTGTTGGTCGATGGCCCGCGGCCTGATCAAGGCAGAGATAGCGCCGTGCTGCCGGCCGACGGCGCGCTCGACGGTTCGGTCAGCGATGGTCCGATTCACCTGCCCAAGGGTAAGTTTCAGGTCGTCTCGCACTATGCCTATGCCCAGGTCGGCCGGCTTTGGGCAGCATCGGCAAACGATTATTGGGCGACGGCACGCGCCGGCTTCTTGCTCCACTACGACGGTGTTTCTTGGGAGCCGGTTCAGCTACCGACGAGCCAGAAGATCAATGCGATCTGGGGTGCTGCGGCCAACAACATTTGGGCCGTCGGCAATAGTGGGACGATGCTGCACTACGATGGTAGTAGCTGGGCTGTCGCCCAGCAGAGCGTCGTGCCGACGGGCGCTAACATGACCGACGTGCGTGGCACGTCAGCCAACGATGTTTGGGCGAGCAGCTCGAGCTCGTCAGCGTCAGTGGTGCACTTTGACGGAATCGTTTGGAAGCTTTCCGGTGGGCTTTGGACGGGAACCTGGCGCTTGTATCCGATGGCCGCAAACAACGT
This sequence comes from Deltaproteobacteria bacterium, assembly GCA_020633415.1. GTDB lineage: Bacteria > Myxococcota_A > Polyangia > JACKDQ01. The sequence continues at coordinate 245,102 of JACKDQ010000006.1, read as the reverse complement.
TTGGGCATTCACCGATTCGGCAACATCGCCCTGGTTGCGCTTTTTCGACGGCATCGGCTGGAACGTCAGCAGTGGCACGCCGCCCACCCCGGCGCTGGCCGTCTGGGGCGCACCTCCTTCACAATTACTGATCGCCTCGGCGCTTGGCCGCGTGCACAGCTTCGATGGATCGAAATGGACGACCGATCTCTCGGTGATCGGCAACAATGCCGGCCGCGAGATCTGGGCGCCGTCTGCTGCGTCGCTTAAGGGCGCCTGGATCGTTGGCGACCGTAACGATGGTGCGGTTTTCGACGGCACATCATGGAAGCATTTGCCGCCCGAGTCGTCGCCGACCGGTGCGGAACTGCGCCTCGACGGGATCGCCGGCAGTTCAGCTAGCGATGTCTGGGCTGTTGGCCCTGGCGTTCGAGATGGCTTCTTCTACCATTTCGACGGCAGCAAATGGACGAAGCAGGTCGAGGCAGGTTACGAGAGCTGGTACGCCGCGATCTGGGCCGATACCAAGGACTCGGCTTGGGCCGTCGGCGGATTGCGCGGCAACATCATGCGCTGCAGCGCATATCGCTGCCGCATCGCTGTGCCCTCGACGGCAACCTCGAATCGCTTGCGTGGCGTCTGGGGCCATGCGGCGAACCACGCTTGGGCGGTCGGTCTGCGCTTCATGGCGTATGACGGGTCGAGCTGGACCGCGCACTCGACCCCGCAAAGCACCGATGAGCTCTATGCTGTCTGGGGCGATGCACCCGATAGCTACTGGGCGGTAGGGCGCAACAGCAGCAGTCAGGGCATCATCTATCGCTACAACACGTTAACCAAAGCTTGGGAGAGCCAATCCAACATTCCACCGACGCGCTTCCTTTCGGCGATTTGGGGCACTAGTGCCTCGGACATCTGGGCGGCTGGCGAGAGTTCAACCGCAGGCAACGGCGTCGTGCTGCACTACGATGGCACGCTCTGGACACGTGTATTGGGCGTGCCTCAGACAGAAGTGCTGCGCGCGGTACATGCCGGCGGAGCCACCGACGTTTGGGTCGCCGGCGAGAAGGGGACGATCCTGCACTACGACGGTAGTAACTGGACGAACTTCGCGGGACCGAACAGCAGCGATAGCATCGTGCGGATCCATCGCGAGGGAACCGATCTGATCGCGATTACCCAGCGCACCGTTGGCAGTGCGATGTGGTGGCACGACGGCACGAGCTGGAAGCAGCTCCACGAGGGACCAGACACGCTCTTCGGCTACGCGCGCACTGGCGGCGTCGATTGGATCGGTGGAACGCAGTCGTTGATCGCGCGCTCGCGCTAGTGCGCCGCGCTCGTGCTCGCTAGAGTTTCCGCAGTCGGTCGATTTCGGCGACGATTTCTGGCGCGTAGGTCCAGCCGCGGATCAGTTGCTCCCTGATTTGCAGCTTCGGCATGTTTTCGGTCAGCTTGAGATAAAATTCGGCGCGATCCCAGATCGCCAGGATCATCTCGACGTGCTTGGCGTCGGCGATGATCTCGTTATAGTCGTCGGGGTATTGTTCGCGCGCCAGCTTCAGGTAGGCGCCGACATAGTACATAAAGGTCAAGATGCCGTCTTTGGCGCTTGTCGCGCGATTGGCCGGCATCAGATCGCGCGTGCAGTAGCGCGTTGCCAGCGAGTGAACGTAGGCGTTGTATTCATCGAGTAGTATGGTGAAATCTTGCGCCCCGCTTTGGCCGGTGAGGTAGGTCTTGGCGTAGAAGTCGTGCGAGACGTCTTTGTGCACATTGACCAGCTGATCGCGATTGAAGTTCTGCAGGTTCGGTAGGTCGAAGGACAGCGCCTCGGTCAGGCGGTAGGCGTACCTGCCCGGCTTGCGGTTGGCAAATCCCCACAGGTGGCAGCCTTCGTGGACCGCGACCTCGAAGCGCTCGATGACGTGAGAAAAGTCCCCCGGGTTGTTGAACCAAGCCTGCAGCTGGGCGTCCTTTTGGGCGTCGATAAAGGCGACAGCGATCGGGTAACGCGCTTTGGCAAGGGCGACGAGTGTCTCGCGCAGTTTCGCCGCGCTGTGATTTTTGGAGATCGCCGTGACGTCGGTGAGCTGACAGATCGGCTCGCTGTAGCCATTGCTCACCGTTCCGTCGGGCGCGCTGGCACTGTCGGCAGCGATCGCGCTGCTATCGAGCAGTAGACCGCCATCGTTGGCACCGATCGCGCTATCGTCTGTTGCTAGGTCCGAGCCACTGCCGCACGCCGGAGCGCCGCATAACAGCAGCGTGACCAACGCCCAGTTCCATCGATTTCGCTTCAACATCTTCGCACTCCTAAGTTGCCTAAGAACGTCCTGCGCTGGGCGATAGCAACCCATCCGGCGCGAGTGGTCCACCACGATCTTCTAAGCTACTGAAACAAAAAGAGGGACGCGATTGGCGTCCCTCTTTGGTGTGGAGCTGAGGGGGATCGAACCCCTGGCCTCGGCATTGCGAACGCCGCGCTCTCCCAGCTGAGCTACAGCCCCGAATTTTCTTGGTCATTAGCATCGCCGCTGCCGGGTGTCAACTAGAGGCTGTGGGCCAGCGCGCGATCCACGGCTCGTCGGATTCAACAGGCCACCCCTCCGGAAACCGGCGAAGGCTGCCGAGGTAAATCTGCATAATTTGAATATCTTAGCTGGCGCTTCCTGCGGTGTGGCAACGGAACGAGGCTTGCAACTCAAGCGCTTGGCGACACGGCCAACCATGATGATGATACCTCGGCGATACATCCTCGTACTCGCGATCGTGCTCGGCCTCGGTACCGGGCGCGCCTCGGCTGAAGGACCGAGCGGCAAGGTTGTCGACGCGCTCTACCGCCAAGTGATCAGCAAGTACGGACTCTCTGCGCGACACCGTCAGCGGATCGAGCGCGGACTGCGCGTGAACACCGCTCGCTCGCGGCGCTTAGTTTTCGACGCGCTGACGACGATCGAAAAGGCCGCCAAGGCGCGCGGGTCTTTCGCGCTCTATCCGCGCCAAGACTATCTCGATCCGTCGCGTAGTCAGCTGCGACCGCCGGAAAAGCAGCGCGCCGTCAAGCCCCCCAAGACGCCGCAACCAACCGGTGTGTTTGAGCCGCGCGCTTGGCAAAAACTGCTGCCCAATCAACGGGCACGCGCGCTGGGCTTGGTGCTCGAAGATGGCAAACTAAGCCGACCGTCGGTGACCGCGGAGTTGAACCCCGTCAAGCTCGACGACGGCCAGGCCAGCAGTCAACTGCCTCAGCAGGGCGCTCATCGGCGAATCGTTTTTCGCAAAGCGCCGCGTTATGTCGGCGGATTGGTCTCGTTTCTCTTTGGCGGCAGCGAAGCGCGCCAGCTCAACCAATCGCTCGACAAGGTGTTGTCACCCACCGCCGAGGGCTCTTACGACCTGTTCGCGGAGAAGGTGACGCTGCTCTATCCGAACCTACCGATCACCCCGCGCGGTAAGAAGCTATACGATACGGCGCTGGCCGAGCAGCTAAAGAAGGCGGCCTTCGTCTTCTTCGAGAGCTATCAATTTACCGACAACAGAGCGTTCGATCAGATCGAGGCCGTCGCCAACAGCGGCGTGCCGGTTTACGGCATCGTCGGTGAAGTCGAAGCTGGAACGCAGGTTGCCGAACGCTGGGCAACGGGTAAGAGCAAGGTCAACTTTGTCCAAGCGCGCATCGATGCTCAGGGCAAAGGGCGCGAGTATCGCATCGATCACAACAAGAAGGTGTTTATCGTTCGCAAGGACGGCAGCGTTGTGGTCTTCGGCGGAGGGTTTAACAAGAACGCGCTGTCTACGCAAAATTTCGACCTCGGCCATATGATCGAGGGCGGCACCGTGGGCTTGGGAGTGATCAACGACCTAACGCGCGACTTCCTACGCGGCGGTGGCAAGATCGATACGAAGGAGCTGGCGCCGCTCAAGCGCGCGTTGGCGAAGATGATCAACGCACGCAAGCCGCGCAAGGCGATCCGCGTTGAGCTCGCCGTCACGTCGAGCAGCCGGGTGCGCAGTGGTCGACGACTCAAGCTCGGCGAGCTGAAGAGCGAGCTGCGCAACGACGACAACCTCTACGTTTGCGCGACGACAATCCTCGACGCTTTGCAGATTGGCGTGGGTCGTTCGGAGCAGCAGGCGCGGCAGGTACGCCGAGAGATCAAGCTGGCGGCCGGCCGTGGCAAGCGGATCGTCGTGACCATTCCTCCCGAGCTTGCTTCGGCCGAGCGTCTGCAACTCTCCGCGCTTACCACCGATCTTGGCGCAGTCGGCGTCGAGGTCGTCGAAGCGGGCACGATCTACGTCGACAACAGCACCGAAAACGTCTCGCATCGACTCGTCGCTGAAGCAGCCCGCAGGGGTGAGTCGATCTGGCAAGGTGCATTCGCCAACTCGGATGGAAACTTCACCCGGGCGCTGCTCGAGGCATCGACGGTGCTCAAGCAGCTCGCACCTTATCAGCAGGTGCACGTGTTTTCTGCGGACCTCGAGATCGATCAGCGCAAGATCAACGCGGCGAGCAACGCACGCCTGTTGATGTCCAGAGATTTTCATGGCGAGTTGATCGGCATCAGCAACATTCCGGGGCCGAGGGACGAGCACGGCCGGCCGCGTAAGTTCCATGTGAAGGCACTCGTTGGCTACCGTCGGGCTGATCGCTACGGCCCGGCCTCGGGATGGTATTCACTCAAGAGCAATAACGATTCTGTGCACGGCTTCCGCGTCAACGAGGAAAGCTCGATCACCGTCTACTCGCCTGAGCTTGCCCGTGAAGTGATCCATTTTCTCAAGCGCGCCAAAGTTGCCTATGGCAAGCCGCTCGTCCAGGCCCTACGCCTGACGCGCACACCGCTCGAAGAGCGGCAGTCGCTGACTAGGCGGATCATGCAGCCGACGACCAAGCTCAAAGACACGCTGTTTGTCGTGATGGATTTTGAGACCGATGGGTTGAGCATGATGAGCGATGGTCGTCCGATCGAGTTGGCCGCTGCAGCCTATTCGCTCGACGCCAAGACTCAACGGCTGGTGCCGCTGCGCACGCGCTCGATGGCTGGTGAGTTTTCGCGACTGGTTCATCCGGGGCGCGATCTCTATGGTCGCGAAAAGCGTTTGTCGCGGATCGCCGCCGATATCACAAAGATCTCCGACGAGCTGGTGGGTTACGAGTCGAGTCTGGTCGACGTATTCAACGACTTCAATGGCTGGATTCGCACGCTGGAAATGCAGACCGGCAAGACCGTGATGTTCGTTGGCCACAACTTTGCGACCTTTGACCGGCGCCAATACAACGACTTCAGTCGGGTGCGCGGCATCCGCGGCAACCCCTATATCGACGGTGACGTGGCCGACACGCTTTCCGCGCTCAAAAAGCCGCTGTTTGAGAGGGTCAAACAATCTGGCCTGAAGCGGCCGCTCAGTTTGGGCTCGTCGACCAAGTGGCTAGGGATAAAGTGGGATGCGCAAGACCAAGCCCATCGCGCCCTAGGCGATGTACATGCCAACGCAAAGTTGTTCGAAACCCAACTGCGGATCATCGCTGGCCAGGAAGCCGGCCTGCTCAACAAGCTCAAGCAGCGGCGTCAGCCGACAGACCTCGGCAATGCTGAGTGGGGTGAGGTGCGCGAGTACTTTTTGCCCAACACGGAACTGCGGCGCGAGCGCAAGCGCCGGCGCTCTGAGCAAGTGGTTCAACAATCAGCGCAACAAACAGCGCAACAGACGGTTCAGCAGCGCGGAGAGGCTCAACCATGACCACCTGTCGTGTGTGGCCAACGCGCAAGCTCTTTGCGGTGGCTGGCCTGCTTAGCCTGCTTTTGTGGAGTGCGTCGGCCAATGCGATCGACATCGGCAAGGTCTATGGCTTGGATCGCGCATGGCAGCGCCTCGCACGACTGATGATCGCTAGCATCGATGCCGCGCCTGCAGGCAAACCGGTTTATTACCTCTCGGGGCCGATCAGTACCGGTGGCAAAGGCAGTATCGAGGCCAATCTAGACTATGGTATCGCGGTTGCCCGCCGTTTGCGCGCCGCCGGCTATCACGTGCTGTCGCCTTTCGATGTCGAATCGGGTCGCCTCGATGGCCGCGGCCCCGACGAGAAGATCACGCAGATGGTCAAGGGCTGGAGCCATGCGACCTTCATGCGGGTTTATCAGAAGGTCTTTACCCACCCGCGTTTGGCCGGAGCGATCTTCTTGCCCGGCTGGGAGTCCAGCACCGGCGCTGTGCAAGAGCGTGCGTGGTTTCAGAGCAAGAACCGGCCGGTGTTTGCCTTTGCCGAGAGCAGCCAGACCAAGCGCGGATTCTTGGTGCGCAAAGAGGCCTATCATCCGGTGTTGGCCTTGCTCGAGGACGCGCTGCTCAAACCCGGTGTTAAGCCGACGCTGATCCGACAGCGCGCCAGGCGAGCGAAGCGCCTTGGGTTGCGCGCGGTGATCGTTCGCCCCAACGACTTTGAGCTGCTGGCAGGGCAACTGAGCGAGAGCAGGACGATCGCCGGTGCGGTGATCGGTTTTCCCCGACAGATGTTTTCCTCCATCGCGTCGTTTGAGCGCGTAAGCACGAGCACCAAGCTTGAGCAGACGCGGACCGTGATCGACGCCGCGCGGCGCCAGGGTCTGAGCGCGATCGATCTCGACATGGTGCTCGATGTTGTTGAGCTCAAACGCGGCAGCCGGGCGGACCAGGCCGGCAAGTCGCGCAGCGCTCAGCGGCGCTACGACCGCGTGCAGGCCGACATCGACGCGGTTTGTGCCGAGGCCAAGGCCTACGGCCGCAAGAACGGTGTGAGTGTCAAGGTCAAGGTGATCGTCGAGACCAGCCTGTTGACGCGTCGACAGCTCGAGATCGCCACGGCGATCGTTCGTTCTTCGGCGGCGCTGGCGATCAAGACCAGCACCGGCTTCGGTCCGCGGGGGACGCGTGTTGGCGATGTGCGGACGATCAAGCGACTGATCGGCGATACCAAGCTGATTAAGGCGTCAGGAGGCATCGGGCCGCACAACTTTGCCCCGATCAAGGCCGCCGGGGCCCATCTCTTTGGCACCAGCCGGCCGCGGGCACTGCTCTCGGGCAAGCGCGCGCCGCGGGCGAGCAAAGCCTATTAGATCAAGCGTTGAAGTTGGTTACTGGCGAGGCGCGCGTCTCCGGTGGGGCGACGAAGCTCGCGATATTGTTATTTGTTCATGCTCTTGACCGAGCGGCGAATAGCCGCGCAACGGCGGCCTTGCGGTCAAACCATGCAAACGCGGACCCATCGGAGGCGCGTTTTTTTTGCAGCGGCTCAGGGTTGGCGAGGCGGGAGCTGTTCGGTGATGTCGGGGTCGAGCTCCTCGTCGTCGAGATCGATCTCTTCGACGATCTGCTCAATGCCGACTTGGACAGTCTGACGCTTCTCGTTGGCCGTCAGTAGCGGATCGGCGCCACCGTCTCGTCGTTCCAGCCGTTCGAGGCGCTCACGGATGAAATCACTGTTCACAGGTTCACCACCGTTTGCGACAACTGTTTGCGACAACTACGACCCACCGAGACGATCCGTCCCACAAGTCTGGGGACGTTGATTAACTTACGTAACCAAACTTTTGCCCACGAGACGGTTTTGTCCCGCGGACATCGTCAATTCTGCTGCGCCCGAGCAGCGCTGGCAACACGGGGATGTTGATTAGTTGAGCGTTTGCCGGCCGACAATTAGTTAAGTAAGTTAATCAACGTCCCCTGTGCTTTTAGGGACTAAAGCCTGCCTATATCCCGACGATACTAAGAGGCACGGCTGTTTAGGAGCGCTGGCTATGCTGTGTCCCTGTTTGTCGCTCAAGAAAAAGCATGTCCGACGGGCGGTGGCCGACGGAGCGAGCACGGTGGCCAAGGTCTATCGACTGAACGGCAAGAAGGCGCGCTGCGGCAAGTGCGCGCGCAAGATCAAGAAGCTGATCGAAAAATACAGCTAGCGCGCTGAATCGCAGATCTAGGAAACCTAAGCCGCCGGAAACCTAAGCTGCCGGTGGCTTAGTGGCGCTGCGATTGCCGCGATTGGGACAATTTTCGCGCTGGCAACGCGTGTAGAGCAGCAAGGAGTAGCCGACCAGTTCGTGTCCGTGCTGCTCGGCGATTTTTTTCTGCTGTTCGTCAAGCGAACTATCAACGAAGCACATCAACTCGTGGCAGTCCTGACAAACCAAATGGTTATGGGTGCCGTGGCGGCTGAGCTCGTAGACGGCGGGCGCGCTTTCGGGCTGGTGCCGCACCAGTAGGCCCGCTTGCTCGAACTGCGCGAGCACACGATAGGTCGTTGAAATGCTGAGCGCTTCGCCCTGGCGACGGAGCTCGCGGTAGACGTCCTCGGCCGAGAGGTGGCGCAGCCGGTGCGTTTCGAAGAATTCGAGAATCTTGCGCCGCGGTGTGGTGACCTTGAGGCCGGACCCACGCAGAACTTCGCTCGGTTTTGCCATGTCGCGCCTTCTCGCTAGCGGTAGAGATGGTCTCGCTCCTCGACGCTGATCTCGTCGAGCAGTTGAGCGGCGGTCTCGTCGATAGGTCGCAACCAGCGGGCGAGAGCCTCGTAAGCGGCGATGATCATCCGCTCGGCACGAATGTCTTCGAGCGTCAGTTCTTCGAGGCCGTCGGGCGGCGCACTTGCGCTCTTTGTTGCAGCTGCTGCAGGAATGGTCTGGGCGGGCACGCCGCCAAGCTTGCGCACGTGGCTGGCCACGCGATCGGCATGAGCCTGCTCTTCGGCGATATGCTCGGCGAATCCGGCAGCCGCCTCATTGCCGTGTAGGCGGCTCGCGACCTCGAATTCACCGCGATAGCGGGAAATGCAGGTCAACTCGGCCGCGATCACCTCGTTGAGTGCGGCGATCACATCGGCTTCGTCCTGCGCGGGTCCCTGGCCAATGCGGCCTTCGATCCGTTTGCATACCGCAGATACACAGGTTTCAAAGTCGTTCATGTCCAAGTCGTCTCGCTGGTCGGTCTGCCGCGCCATCCCGCGGTCGCGGCGTATCAGACCTAGCATACCTGGCCGAGTCGTCAACGAATTCCCCGCCGATGGCGCGCACGCCACTTTCGCACGGTGCGTGCCGCTCGGTTCGCTGTGAGCCGCACGGCTCGCTGTGAGATGCGCCGGCGGGCGCGATCCCAAAGCGGGCTCATCCAGCTGCCGCTACTAAAAACCGGCGCGATTCAAGCGCCTTGCCGCCTGATGGGACGCTGTGATACCCTTCTTGTCGCTAACGACGAAGTAAAACCTTCCCGCTCCGGCCCCTGCCTGGCGCTCGCGCTGAGCTGTGGCCGGGTCGGCACGTGTAGGAGCACCAGATGGAAGACGGCTCGCTCGTCGCCCAAATCGCCAGCTTGCAGGACTACGACAGCTACAAGAATCTTCACTGGGAGGGCAGTTTCGAGGACTACCTGCATATCGTGCGAGAAAATCCGGATGTCTGTCGGTCCGCCTTCCAGCGGGTCTACGACATGGTCCTCGGTTATGGGCGTGAAGAGTATCTCGACGCCAAGAAGAAGCTGGTGCGCTACAACTTCTTCGACGATCCCGATAACGGCGGTGCTGATGCCGTTTTCGGGCTCGATGTGCCGTTGATGAAATTGGTCAACGTGCTGCGCAGCGCGGCCTACGGTTACGGCGCCGACCGCCGCGTGATTTTGCTTCACGGTCCAGTGGGCAGCAGCAAGTCGACGATCGTGCGCATGCTGAAAAAGGGGCTCGAGCGCTACAGTCGTCGGCCCGAGGGCGCGGTCTACACCTATTTCTGGCACCTCAGCGGCGATGCGCGAATGGATCGCGAATTCGACGAGGAAATCTATCCTTGTCCGATGAACGAGGAGCCGCTCAAACTGATCCCCCGCAGCTGGCGCCCCGATTCGTTTACGCGACTCAAGCTAAAGGGTGGCCGCTATCCATTGCGCATCGACGGCGACGTCAATCCCCAGTGCCGATTCATTTTCAACCACCTGATGGAACACTACAGCGGCGATTTCTCCAAGGTCATGCAGCACGTGCGCATCAAGCGTCTGCTGCTCAGCGAGCAAGACCGTGTTGGTATCGGGACCTTCCAGCCGAAGGACGAAAAGAACCAAGACTCGACCGAGCTGACCGGTGACATCAACTACCGCAAGATCGCGCAATATGGCTCGGACTCGGACCCGCGCGCCTTCAACTTCGACGGCGAGTTCAACATCGCCAACCGCGGTATCGTCGAGTTTATCGAGATCCTCAAGCTCGACGTCGCTTTCCTCTATGATCTGCTCGGTGCGACGCAAGAGCGCAAAATCAAGCCGAAGAAGTTCGCGCAAACCGATATCGACGAAGTGATCATCGGTCACACCAACGAGGCTGAGTTCAAGAAGTTGCTCAACAACGAGTTTATGGAAGCCTTCCGCGATCGAACGATCAAGGTTGATATCCCATACATCACGCGTTGGTCGGAAGAAGTTCGCATCTACTACAAAGACTACAGCCAAGAAAAGATCGAAGGTAAGCATGTTGCGCCACATACGCTAGAGATGGCTGCGATGTGGGCGGTACTCACGCGCCTCGAGGATCCGAAGAAGCACAATCTGTCACTGCTGCAGAAACTCAAACTGTACGACGGCAAGACGCTGCCCGGCTTTACCCAGGACAACATCAAAGAGCTGCGCAAGGAGACGACGCGCGAAGGGATGGACGGCATCTCGCCGCGCTACGTCCAGGACAAGCTCTCGAACGCACTGGTCTCCGACAAGAGCGAGAGCAGTATCAACCCGTTCATGGTGATCAACGAGCTGGAAAGCGGGCTCAACAACCACAGCCTGATCAACAGCGAAGAGCAGCGCAAACGCTTCATCGAGTTGCTCGGTGTGGTCAAGCAAGAGTACGAAGATATCGTCAAAAACGAGGTCCAGCGCGCGCTGTCGGCCGACGAGGACGCCATCTCACGCCTCTGCGCCAACTATATCGACAACGTCAAGGCCTACACTCAGAAGGAGAAGGTCAAGAACAAGTACACCGGTCAGGATGAAGAGCCGGATGAGCGCCTGATGCGGTCGATCGAAGAGAAGATCGACATTCCCGAAAGTCGCAAAGACGATTTTCGTCGCGAGATCATGAACTACATTGGCGCGCTGGCGATCGAAGGCAAGACATTCGACTATCGTACCAACGAGCGGCTTCAGAAGGCGCTCGAGCTCAAGCTATTTGAGGATCAACGCGACACGATCAAGCTGACCTCGCTGGTCTCCAACGTGGTCGACCGCGATGCCCAAGAGAAGATCGATATCGTCAAGCAGCGCTTGATCCGCAACTACGGCTACAACGAAGAGTCGGCGACCGATGTGCTGAGCTTTGTCGCTTCGATCTTTGCTCGCGGCGATAGCAAGGGCTAGTGCGCCTTCCCGCAGACGGCCGGCGTCACTGTTGGCCGTCTGCTAGACAACCTCCCACAGCTCGAATCTGCAAGGCTCCCTGGCCGAAATGCTGCGTCGGCAGCGCTTACCTCAAGATTAGCTCAGCAGTTTGGCGCGCTGAGGGCCTCTGCCGCGCTGTGTGCGAAGGCTTCGATCACCTTGGGCGAGGGAGTGGGCAACGGGAAACGGATGGCGTGCCGCCAAATCCATCGTCCAGATGTACCCGGCGTCAGTAGACTTGCAGCCCAGCGTCGACGACGGCGCGGATACGACCATCGGGTGACCGGGCAGCTGTACCATGTAGCCGTGGTGCCGATGGCCGTTTAGAATGATATCGAGGCTAGCTGCTTCGCACGCGCTCATTACTTCGCGGGCGTTACGCAGGCGCATGCCGACCTCGATCGGTGATCGTCCACCGAGTTCGTAGGGCATTCTCAGCAGGTGGTGATGGACCATGCCGATCCGCAATCGCGCGGAGCGGAATTCGTTGTCTTCGCCGAGTTTTTCTAGCCACTGGAGCTGCTCGCGCGAAACCTCGCCGCTTGCCGACAGCGGCGTGATCGGCGGCTTGCACGAGCTCATCCCGACAAACGCGACGTCCTCGATCTGCTTGACCCAGGCGCCTTCTTTGGTCGGTTTCAGTCCAAGCTTGACCGAGAAGTCGCTGTAACGCTTCTCCTTGGCCGAGCGGCGCGCCTTGCGACCTTTGCGCGGCACCATTTCGTACGTGTCGTGATTTCCGGGGACGACCAGCATTCGCCCGCTTTCCACCCAAGCGGTAAGGTAGTGGTCGAGCAGGCTATAACCAAAGCCGTTGTCGGTGATGTCGCCGGTAATCGCGATCACGTCGGGCTGCAACTCGTGAAGGTGATCGACCAAGCGCAAGAACAACAGGTTGGTGTTGCTGCTGTCAACGCGCAATAGTGACTCAAGGTCCTCGGGCGTTGGTCGGTTGCGGATCAGATTCTCCGCTGAGGTGATGTGGCGCTCCATCGCCAGGGCGAGCAGCCCTCCGACCGCTTTGTCTTCATTGCGCTTGGGCCAGCTAATTTCTTTGTGGATCACGCCGCTTGGATCGACGAGCCGCAACTTTTCAGGACGCCCTTTGCGATCGCGCGCACCATCGATGTGCCAACGGTGCCAGGTGTTCATCGTTTCCCAGCCGTTGTCGTCCTCGGCGCGCTGCGCCCAGGAGGTGCTCTCTCCATAACGCGAGAGGTGCAGGTCGCTCAAATGCACTAGGAGCATCGCTCGGTCCTCTGACGGTGCCGGTACATAGCGATGATATTACAGAGTGTCGGCAGCTTTCCAGCGCCGCGTCAGATTCAGGGCAGGTAAAGCGTATCGATGGCTTGGCGGTATTTTTCGAGTACTGCTTGGCGACGGGGATTCATCTGCGGTGTGAGTTCACCGCCTTCGATAGAAAACGCATTGGGCAAGACCACGAAGTCGCGCACCAACGGTTCGCCCTGCTCTTGGCTGGCCTGCATCACATTTTGTGCGACATAGTTTTGTACGGCTTGATGTCTTGCCGCTTCATCGACTGTCGTCGCTTCGATGCGCAACTGCTGGGCTAATGCTGGAAGTTCGTCTGGGTCGAGCGCGACCAGCGCGCAAAGGTGAGGGCGACCATCGCCGACGATCACCGCGTGGGCAATGCCCGGCACTTGGTTGAGTCGGCGCTCGATGCCCGCCGGGACCACGCTGCGACCGCCACTGGTGATCACCATTTCTCGCTTGCGCCCGGTGATTCGCAGATAACCTTGATCATCGAGCACGCCCAGGTCACCTGTGCGCAGCCAGCCGTCCTCGGTGAACGCTTCGCGCGTTCGGTGGGGCATCAGATAGTAGCCGTCGATTACGCTCGTTCCACGCAGTTCGATCTCCCCGTCACTGGCGATGCGTAATTCGGTCCCCGGAATCGGTTTTCCCACCGTGCCGATCCGCAGTTGGTGAGCCTCGGGCAGCGTGGCGATCATCGCCTCGGAGAGCCCATAACCTTCGTAAATACGCACACCGAGCGCGGCGAAGAACTCGAGGGTTCGGGGGTTCGCTGGGGCCCCGCCTGTTGCGGCGAGCGTTAGCTTGTCGATACCGAGTTGCTTGCGAATCTGCCGTCCCAGCAGTCGATCGGCGACTGCTTGTGCGATGCCGAGCTTGCCGGTCGGACCGAAGGCGCGCGCGCGAAAGGCCGATTCTCCACGGGCGAGCGCCCAGCGACTGAGCAAGCGCTGGTGTGGCAGCTGTTGTTCAAATTCACGCTTTAGTCGGCGCTCGACCTGAGACCAGAAAGCGGGTACGCCGAAAAAGAATGTCGGCTGAATCTCGCGCAGATAGCTGGTAACCTCGCTGAGCTCGGGGCAGAAGTAGGTCACGCCACCGGTGACAAGCGGCAACAGATTGGAAAAAACTTGCTCCGCGGCATGGTTGAGCGGCAGATAGCTGACGACGCGATAGTCTTGGCGAAGGCGTGGAAAGCGCCGCAGCATCGCGTTGGCTACGTCGAGCTGAGCCTTGTGCGACAGCGGAGCCGCCTTGGGCGGACCAGTCGTTCCGGCGCTGTATAGCAGAAGACCGATTTGATCGGCGGTGATCGCCGAGATTCGCGCGTTGAGGAGCACATCGGGTTGTTGTCGCCCGAGAGCCGTGAGCTGGCTTAGCGAAATGACCAGGTCTCGATTGTCGCGGACCACACCGAGATTGACCACCCTGTCGAGGGTTACTGTCTTTGCTGATACGCTACTGAGAATTTTTGTGAGCTGATCTTGTCCGTCGCAAATCACCACGCGAGCACCGCAGTGATTGAGGATGTAGGCGACCTGTTCGGGCGGGTTGGTCGGATAAATCGGCGCGGCGACGGCGCGCGCAGCGACGACGCCAGCTTGGCATATCAACCACTCGGGCGTGTTCTTACCGAGCAGTGCGACGCGGTCCGCTGGCTGAACGCCTAGGGCGATCAGACCCTTCGCGACTTCACGTACGGTCTCGAAATATTGGTGCCAAGTGTATTCACGCCAACTGCCATCGCGCTCGCGGCCGTAAAGTGCGGCGATAGATGCTTTGGTCTTTGCCCACTGCTGAAGTAAGTGTAGGGGAGTGGACGACACGCAAAAGACCTTCACGGCCGGCGACGAGCGTCGCGTTGAGAGCAAGTTTTGCGTTATGCTGTACTACAATCTTCTGACAGCGGCAAGAGCCGGGCACGCGTGGCCCGACTGCTGCTAACGTCGACGAAGGCAACGATGAGCGCAAGGGTCGGACAGGATATCGAGTCGATCTGTGGCAAGTGCGGAGACACCTGGCATGTCGTTGTCGCCTGCGTGGGTACACAGATCGCGAAAGTCGTCTGCAAGCAGTGTGGTGGACAGCATCGCTATCGGCCGCCGGGAGGGCGCGCCCAACGTGTGCCGCGCAGACAGGCATCACCGACGGGTCCGACCAGCCGCCGCTCGCAGACAGGTGTGCCGATGATCGAAGCCGATCCGCGCCGGCCGGTGCGCTCCTATGCGGCGAGTGAGAGTTTTAGCCCGGGCGATCGGATTACCCACAAGACCTTCGGCGAAGGACTCGTCGAGGCGATCGCCGGCCCTGGCAAGATCCAAGTCTTCTTTCGCACGGGACGAAAAGTGCTGGTCCACGAGGTTGGCGGATAGCCGAATCTGGAGCGCTCAACGCGCAGTCGAGCACACCCGTCGTCAACGTGGGTTTACGCGTGCTGAGGTGTGCACTCCCCGCGGCTTGTGTCTCGCGAACGCAGCGACCTGCGCGACCGCCGATCGCACTCGCTGGTCAGCGTTGTCCAAACCGCCGTTTGGCGCTCCTTTACGGCGATGGCGGCACTCGCCGGGCCCCGGGAATCGCGCGGCGCACTTGCCGATGGCCTTGGCACCTAGGTTGCATAATCAGCGGTTGCTCGGACGTCGAGGACATCCGATGACGAGCGGCTGGTAACCGGGGCTGAGAGCCCTTCGTTGACGGAGCGTGTATGCGTCTGCGGGTCGTGGTGCTGTTCTGCTTGAGCCTGATTTGTTTGCCTCAGTTGGCCCTTGCCAAGGGACTGATCGTTTATGAAAAGGGGCCGCGGGTATTCGATAGCGGACCGCTTCCCGCTTCGCTGGCACAGATCAAGAAACTCGAGGGCGCGCGCGCAGGCTATCGCTGTGAGGTCTTTGGGTTGTTTTGGGCTGTGCTGTTTAGTTGGGACTGCGAGCCGGTTGCCTATCGCGGCGATACGTACTTCACGGCGCCCGCCTTAGCGACTGCGATCTCCGCGGTCTATAAGGCCGGTGATTACAATCTCGGCTTTTGGCCGAAGCACGGGCGCTGGGTGATGCTCGGTGCCGTGCTGATGTTCGTGCTGGCATTGCCGATGCTCGGCTTGATCGGCGGGCTTGTTGAACGCCTTGGCGGCAAGCGACGCGATGAGACGCTGCTCTATCCGCGCGAACAAGCCGAAGCCGAAGCGCTTCTGCTCAATGCGATGTACCCTGAGCTCGACGAACTCTTGGCGCAGATCGAGGGAGAGGTTGGACAGCAGGGGGCTCAGCACCCGAAGTACGTCGAGTTGGTTACGCAGCATTTGCTGGAGATCGCCTACGACGGAAATACCGACGACAAGACCTGTCGAGCAACGCTCGAAGAGGCCTGGGGCATTGCATCCGCTGACGATGTCGAATCCTGTTTGGCGCGACTGCTACAAGAGTCACGTTCGGGTGCGACGCCGGCCTGGGATATCGCACGTGCGTTGCATGTGATCCGCTTGGCGGCCGCCGGCGGATTGCTCGAGCGCGAGCGCGCCTGGCAATGGGCCAAGTCGGCTCGCGAGCATGTGATCGGACGCTTCGCCGACTGGCGGGACTACGCCAACAACTACAGCCAAGGTCGTCGCGCCTGGGGTGGCGACGGTGGCGCGACGATGTTCGACGAGTCGATCGAGCGCCTGCTGCGCAGCCCGATCAGTCCGTGGCGGTTGTATCCGTTTCCGCGCTGATCGACCCGAACACCTGCCGATCAGCGCGGCCCTGCAACGCTAGACGGCGTCGTAAAAGCGCCTACCACTTTTGGCCATCTCGACCAGCAGCTTGGGCGGCGTAAAACGCGGGCCACAAGTCTTGGCCAGCGCCTCGAGTTTCTGCACCGCATTGTCGATGCCGAGCCGGTCGAGGTAAGACAGTGGGCCACCGCGGTTGGGGGCGAAGCCCACGCCAAAGATCCCGCCGACATCGGCGTCGCGGTAGCGCTTGATCACGCCATCTTCGACGCAGCGCACCGCTTCGACGGCTTGCGCCAAGAGCAGTCGTTCACCGATCTCCTCGGTGGTCTTTGTCGCTGCTGAGCCGCTGGCAAACGCCGCCAGCTTAGACCACAGTCCGTCACGGCGTCCGCTCTTGTAGTCGTAGAAACCGGCGCCCGCCGCGCGCCCGGCGCGGCCTTCGGCGACCATCTTTTCGACCATTTCACAGGCCTGCTGCGGCAACCGATCGCCGACGTATTTTTTTGCCTGCGGCAAAGCGTGGGTGACGAGCGAGAGCGTGATTTCGTCGAAGACCTGCAGGGGGCCGACCGGCATGCCGGCGGCACGCGCAGCCCACTCGATCAACGCCGGCGGTTGGCCATCGATGATCAGCTGCGCGCCCTCAAGGATGAACGAGAAGAACACGCGCGTGGTGTAGAAGCCGTAGCCATCGCCAACAACGATCGGTGTTTTCTTGATGCGTTTGCAGAAGTTCAGGCAGCGCGCGATCGTTTCGTCGTCGGTCTTTTCACCAGCAATGATCTCGAGCAGTGGCATCTTCTCGACGGGTGAAAAGAAATGGAGCCCGATGAAGCGCTGAGGATCCTTGGCAGCTTTCGCCTGATCACTGATTGGCAGCGCCGATGTATTGGAGGCCCAAACGCCGTTTGCTGCGAGCAGCCCCTGAGTCTCCTCGATCACGCGGCGTTTGAGCTCGGGATCTTCGAAGACCGCCTCGATGATTAGATCGCAGCCCTCAAGCTTGCCGAGCTCGAGCGTCGGAGTGATTCGGGCCAAGATCTGATCGCGCTGTGCTTGATCGAGGTGCTTGCAGCGCGTTTCGGTGAGCGCTTTGCAGTGGGCGTACCCCGCGTCTAACGACTCTTGCTTGATGTCCTTGAGTACGACCTGATAGCCGCGCTCCGCACAGGACCAAGCGATTGCCGCCCCCATCATGCCTGCTCCGAGCATGCCGATCTTTGTGAAGTCAGCAGTGTCGGTTTTCGGCAGATCCTGCTGCTTATCGGCGGCGTTCTTGTGAAACCACAGCGCACGCATCATATCTTTGGATTGATCTCCAACGACAAGTTTGACGAAGTGGCGCGCCTCGACTTCCAGTGCGCGATCGAAATCCAAGTGGGCACCTTCGGCCACTGCACGGATCGCAGCTTCTGGGGCACGGTAGGCCCCAGCGGTTTTCTTGTGCAACATTGCCGCGCCGACCAGCAGCATGTCGCGCGCTTGTTCGCTGCCTGGCCGTGGCGCAGGAAACTTAAAGCCCTTTGCATCCCAAGGCTGGGTCGCCTTGGGGTTGGCCTTGATCCACTCGCGACAGGCGGCGATCACTGCCTCGGCGCTATCTTTGAGCTCGTGGACCAGACCCGCTGCCTTGGCCTTGTCCGGGCGTAGACTTTTGCCCTGCAAGATGATGTCGGCTGCCGCTTGGAAGCCGAGTAGTCGTGGCAATCGCTGAGTGCCGCCAGCGCCGGGGATCACGCCCAGCAGGACCTCGGGAAGTCCGAGCTTGATCCGGCCATCGGCAAGGGCGACGCGGTAATGGCAGGAGAGCGCGAGTTCAAAACCACCGCCCAGTGCGCTGCCGGTCAGTGCGGCGGCGACCGGTGCACCGCAGGTTTCCAGCGCGCGATAGACCTGCTGCAACTGACGAACGTTCTCGAAAAACGCCGCCGCGTCGCGGGCTTTGTAGAGCATCTCCAAGTCGGCGCCCACCGACCAGTCTTTGTGTGCGCTGGCGATGATCACGCCGCTGAGATTTTTTTGTTGGCCGAGCCAGGTGACCGCTTCGTTGAGCGCAGCACCAAACGCGCCGTCGACTTTATTTGCGCCGCTTGCGTGTTGTAGCGTCAGTGTGGCGATTTTGGCATCGTCGATGGCCAGGCCGATGGCTCCGTTTTGCGTGGTCTTCGTTGTCATCATCAAACCCTCTCGACGATGGTGGCGGTTCCCATGCCGCCGCCGATGCAAAGCGTAACAAGTCCGGTGCTCAAATTGCGGGCTTCGAGCGCGTCGATCAGCGTGCCCAGCAGCACGGCACCGGTTGCGCCCAGTGGATGCCCCAGCGCGATCGCACCGCCGTCGACGTTGATCTTGTCGCGAGTAACGTCGAACTCCTGCATGAACGTCAGCGCTACGCCGGCGAATGCTTCGTTGACCTCGAATAGGTCGATGTCGGCGAGCGCCATCTTGGCCTTTTTCAACGCGAGTCGTGTGGCGGGCAATGGGCCGGCGAGCATCAGCACTGGTTCGTCGCCGGTGCTGACCGCGGCGCGAACGCGGGCCCGCGGCTTAAGACCGAGGGCCTTGCCCTTTTCCAAGCTGCCGATCAACACGCTGGCCGCGCCATCGACGATGCCCGAGGAGTTGCCGGCGGTATGGATGTGGTTGATGCGATCGATGTGGGGGTAGGTTCGTCGCGTCAGCGCATCGACGGCGAATTGTTCACCCATCATCTGGAATGACGGATTGAGCTTGGCCAATCCTTCGGCCGTCGTACCTGGGCGGAGGTACTCGTCGCGCTCGAGAATCGCTAGCCCGCACTCATCGCGCACGGGGATCACGCTCTTGTCGAAACGGCCAGCTTGTTGGGCAGCAGCGGCGAGCGCTTGGCTCTCCGCGGCGAAGGCGTCGGCTTGCTCGCGCGTGATCCCGCGCAGCGTGGCCAGTAGGTCGGCGGAGATGCCCTGAGGGACCGAGCCCACCCGCCACTGAGCGGCGGGGTCGAACATCGCACCGACGTCCGATCCCATGCGCACGCGCGACATACTCTCAACGCCGCCCGCAACGACGAGGTCTGACCATCCAGCCGCAACGCTAGCTGCGGCTTGATTGACCGCTTGGAGGCCCGAGGCACAGAAGCGGTTTACGGTCATTCCCGGTGCGCGGAAGTGGTAGCCAGCTTCGAGACCGGCAAAGCGGGCGATACAGGTGCCCTGCTCGCCGGTCTGGGTAACACAGCCGATCACGATGTCTTCGACCTCAGCGGTGTCGAAGCCATTGCGCTCTTGTAGGGCGCGCAAGCTGGTGGTCAAGAGATCCGTGGGCCGCACCGTGTACAGGGCGCCCTTGGACTTGCCGATCCCGCGCGGTGTGCGAACCGCGTCGAAGATGTACGCGTCTGCCATGCTGACTCCTTCTCGGCCGCTTTGCGCGGCGTCCCGCCGAATGTGGCTAGCGACTCTTTTGCTTTATCTACGCAATGTTGGAGATAGTGTGGGCGTGTTGACTAACCGCGTCAAGGCGGAAAGAATCGGCCGGCCGGCCGGTCTGCTATTGAGCCGAGTTATCGCGGTGTTGCAGCACGCCGCGGGGCGCTTTTGCGTTGTCTCGCTGTCGGTGGGTGGCTATCGTCGGCGCGATGATCATCTCTCCGACAGAACTCGTCGCCCAGCTGCGGGGCGCGGGCAGCCGCCGCGCATATCTGGTCAACCTCGATGGTCGCTTGCGGCCGAGTCACGCGTTCTTGCAGCCGCTAGCCGAGCGGATCGTCGCCGATCGCGAGAACTACCGCGGACACCTGGCGATCTTCTTCGAGATCGGAAAGGCCAGCGAGCATCTGCTCTGCGCGTTCATCGATCGCACCCGGCGCGGTCAGGCAGCGGGCGGCGTGCGCTATTGGAGCTACGAGACGACTGAACAGCTCGTACACGACGGCTTGCGCTTGGCGACGGGGATGGGTCACAAGTGCGCGCTAGCCGGCCTCTGGTGGGGTGGCGGCAAGGGTGTGATCGCGCGTCGCTCTGATCTCGCGCAAACGCCTGCGCTGCGCCAGGCGATCTATCAAGACTACGGTCGGTTTATCAGCGGTTTGCGCGGCTGCTACGTGACCGCCGAAGACGTCGGCACACGGCCCGCCGATATGGCGGCGATCTTTCAGACCACGCGCCATACCACCTGCATCCCCCCGCAAGTCGGCGGGAGCGGCAATCCGAGCGTCTTGACGGCACGCGGTGTGGTGGTGGCGATGGAAGCCGCGCTCGAAGCACGCGGGCTCGGTTCATTGGCGGGCAAGCGCATCGCGATGCAAGGGCTTGGTCAGGTGTCGCTGTATATGATCGGTGAGCTGCTTGAGCGTGGTGTAGAAAGAATCATTGGCCACGACATAGACCCGCAGGCGATCGCCGCGGTGCGCGAGCGCTATGCCGATTCGCGCCTCGAAGTTAGGTGCGTTGACCGCAACGATACGACGCTCTTTTCCGAGCGTTGTGACGTGCTCGCGCCGAACGCTGTCGGAGCGGTGCTCAATCCGCAGACAATACCGCAGCTACGCGCCAAGATCATTTGTGGTGGCGCCAACAACCAGTTGGCCGAGATGGTGCGCGACGGTCGCGCTCTGGCCGAGCGGGGCATCGTCTATGTGCCCGACTTCGTCGCCAACCGCATGGGTATCGTCAATTGCGCCAACGAGCAGTATGGCTGCTTGAGTTCTGATCCAGCGATCGAGCGACATCTCGACCGCCAGTGGGAAGAGGGCATTTTCCAGCGAGTACAACAGATACTTACTCGCACCGAAACATCGCAGCGTTCTACCGCCGAGGAGGCGGTGCAGTTGGCCGACGAACTCGCCGAGCACCCGCATCCGATTTGGGGCGATCGTGCGCGGATGATCGTTGCTGACCTAGTCGACAACGGCTGGGCAGCGTCTGGAGAGAGCTAATGAATCGATCGAATCAACGCTGTGGCTGGGTTGTCATGCTGCTGAGCTTGGCTTTGGTGGCAGCGTGTCAGGAAAGTAGTACGACGAGCGGACGCGATCTGAGTACGACTGACGGCAACGCCGCGCGCGATGTGCAGCAGGCATCCGATGGCGCTACCGATAGCCGGGCGATCGACGCCAATCCGCTTGGCGACGGATCCTCGGCTGATGTGACGGTGAGCGACGGGGCTGCCGTCAAGGACAGCAAACCAGTTGCCGACCAAAAAGTGATCTCGCCCGACGCTTCCGTCGACGCGGCCAAAGCCCCCGACGCGACGTTGCCGACGTTGTGCGCCGTAGACAACGACTGCCGTGCCTTTGAAGATTGTTGTACCTGCCGCACCCACTTTGCCTGGGAGACGCCGGCGTCGTGCAAAATGGCTTGTGCCGTTACCAAGTGCAAGGAGATCGGCATCGATCCCAAGGCTGCCTATTGTGTTCAGGGGCGCTGCAAGCTAACCGTCGATGCGCCATCGTGCACGACCTCCGCCGATTGTCGCCGCATCGACGACTGCTGCAACTGTCTGGCCTTGCCCAATAGCGTCAAAGGGCCGACGTGTCCGACGGGCATCAACTGTTTGATCAATACCTGCGCTGCGCACAGCCTCAGCGGTTACAAGGCCGCGTGCATCTCAGGCCAGTGTCGCTTGGTGCCCTAGCGCTGCACTAGTTCTCGTTAGTTCTCCGTCGCTACGCAGAAGCAGAGCAGGCTGCCCTTGCGCCGGCTGCACTCGATCGCCTTGCCGGTTGGCTTGCAGGGGCGATCGCTGCTGGTCTCACTGGCCGCAACACAGTGGGTGTTTCCCAGCTGGCAGACCTCGCTGCAGTTGAGTTTTGGATCGCGCGTGATCCCGACACCGCAGCTGTTGCCCTCTGCGACACAGACCACAGCATCTTGGGGGTAGATGCTGTGACAGTCTTGATCTGGCGGCCAATGAAACGCGGCATCGGCGGTTGCGTCGGCGACACTCATCGCGTCGACGGAGGTCGTTGCGTCCGGTTGCGACGTTGTGTCCGTCACTCGTCCGCTATCGACGGCGAGCGCATCGGCGGCGTTTGTCGCGTCGGCGGTCGTTAGCGGTTGCTGGCTGTCAGCCAGAGGGCCCGCGTCGAGGTTGGCGTAGTCGCCGCCGGCGAGGCCGGAGCCATCGAACGCACAGCCCACCACGCTGGCGAGTGCGACGGTCAGCAGCGTGAGTATTCTCAGCTTGGGCATCGTGCCCTCGAATAAGCAGCCTTTGTGCCAATTGTCGTGCTGCCGCTCTTTTGAAAAGCTCAGTGATTTTGAGGCCAGGGCCAGCGGGGTTGGGCGCTCGCCCGGGGGTAGCAACCCCGCTAGCGTGCTGCTGACGGTGCGCTGGAACGGTTCAACTGACCGAGCAGCAGGTCGCCCACCGTCGCTTGATCGGCGATCGCCCAGGCCAATTGATAGCCGCGCAGTTGTGCCTGCTGTTGCTCGTTCAGCGGCTGCAATAGCAGCAAGCGCAGTTCAATCCGCCGCTTAGCCAGCCACTGGACCAGTCGGCTGTCCAGCTCAGCAGGAAGAGCACCGATCCACAGCACGCGCCGTTGACGGCTGAAGCCGATCGCAGGACGCCCGCTGCTGGCAACCGTGATCAGCTCAGCAAGTCCAGTGCGCTCGACGCCCTGCGGTGGCGGCGTGACCACGCCCCGATAGGCTGGCAAAGCGTTCGGCGCACCGAGCGTTTGCGTTTTCTGTTGCGTAACCCAGGTCACGGCCAGCGGCTGATGGGCAACGGCAATAGCGCGCTGGGTAAGCGCTAGCAGTGCGCGCTGTTGCTTTACCGGCAGGCGGCGGTCGACGACGATCGCCAACGATTTGGCCGGAGCTTGACCGTCGAAGATCAGTTTGACGAACGCCGGATTGTGCTCCAGCGCCAGCTTGCGCGCCAGCCTATCACGGGGAACACCCTGAGCGGCAAGCTGGTGGGCGCGCAGCAACTCGGCCTGCAAACGCTTGCGCAGGGTCGCCAAGGCCTGAGTCCTGCTAATGAAGCCGCGGCGAGTCAGCAGTCGCTGTCCGTTGATCAAAATGAAGTCGCCACCTTGCCAGCGGGCCGGCCGCACCAGCCCGAGTTGGTGAGCGATTCGCCAATGTGCTGCGACTTCGGCGCGCAGCTCGGGACGCAAAGCGATGCCTGTAAGTCTGGACAGATCAAATCCGGCTTTGCCCAGCGCCTGATAGGTTGCCTCGATCGGCGTTGGCAAAAAGAATTCGCGATCGTCGCAGCGCGGCCGTGCCTTGGGTACGGCGCGCGCCGTCAGCCGATGAGCCTCCCAAAAACGGTCCAGTCGATGGGCGGCGAGGCCGAGTGCGGCGAGCGGCGTTTGATCGGGCCAGACGTTGTAGATCCAAATCACCCGTACATCGTCGGGGTACCAGCGGCGCGCCGTGTCAGCGTACTCCAGGCGAATCGTTTGGCGCGGTTCACCGAACAATGCGAGCACGATCGGTGCGTCGCGCGGGCCGACCGACGGAAAGCGCGGCCGGCCGACAGCTCGCAGACCACTCACCTTCGGCGCAAGGCGCTTTGGCGCAGCCTGCTCTCGCGAAGCCTCGCGGCAGCTGAGTTGCGCTAGGCTCAACAAACCGCAGCTAGCCAGGAAGATCCGCTTCACCGTTTCAGCATACACGCGCGGCCAGTCTGCTGCTATCGTCGCTTGATGAGCGCCGACAAAGTCGAAGCCCAGCGAGTCTTTGCGCAGCTTGCTGCTTGCTATCCCGATGCCCACTGCGAGTTGGACTTTGAGACGCCGTTGCAGTTGTTGATTGCCACGATCCTCTCTGCGCAGTGCACTGATCAGCGGGTCAATCGCGTGACGCCCGAACTGTTTCGACGCTTCCCCGATGCGGCGGCGTTGGCGACTGCCGAGTTGTCCGAGCTCGAGCGGCTCGTCCATTCGACAGGTTTTTACCGCAACAAGGCCAAGGCGATTCGGAGTTGTGGGCAGGCCCTCATCGAGCGCCATGGTGGCCAGGTGCCTGCGCAGTTGGATGCGCTGGTCGAGTTGCCAGGGGTTGCGCGCAAGACCGCTAACTTGGTGCTCGGATCGGCTTTCGGCGTGGCCAGCGGCGTGGTCGTCGATACGCACGTCAAGCGCGTCGCCAGACGCCTCGGCCTGACCGCGCAGAGCGATCCGGTCAGAGTCGAGCGCGATCTGCAGGCGCTCGCACCGACCTCAGAATGGATCGCCCTCGCGCATCGACTGATTTGGCACGGCCGTCGCGTCTGCCTGGCGCGTAAGCCAAACTGCGACAGCTGCTCCCTCGCGCGACTCTGTCCGCGGATCGCCGTCGACTAGCGGTCTACTCGCGAAATGTCGGTCGGTTGGGCACCAGCGCGGCGGCCAAAAAGATAGGTGCCGCAAAGCAGCCCGGCGATCGAAAATGCGGCGCCGAGTTTGCCCTCTCCCAGCATCGCCAAAGCGGTTCCTGGACAGGCGCCGGCCAGTCCCCAGCCGATGCCGAAGATCAGCGATCCGACGATCAGTGATCGTGTATAGGGTTTCTTGCGCAGGTCGATGCCGCCGCCAAGCAATGCGCGTGTGCGCAGTCTGGCGACCAGCGCGATACCGACCATACCGACGGCCGCGGCCGTGAGGATCACCCACAGCAGCTGAAAGTCTTCGAAGAGAAACAGCTTGGCGTAGTAGTCGTAGGTTGTCGCGCCGGCGCGCGAGAGCAAAAAGCCGAAGAGCATTCCCAGCGGAACAAATACCCAGCGCATTGACCTAACCCAGCGCGCGAAACAGCAGCTGAACGGCGGCGATGCCGCCGAGGAAAAAGCAACCACCGGCGACCATGCTCGGCCAGTTGAGCAGCGCGACGCCGGTGATCACGTGACCGCTGGTACATCCGCCGGCCAGGCGGGAGCCGTAGCCCATCGCCGTGCCACCAGCGAAGAGCAGCGCTGCCTTGGCCCAGAGCGCTTGGGGAAACACGCGATCATAGAGCGGCCCCAATGAAAGGCTGGCAACAATCGGGCCCTCGGAGGTCAGGGCCGCCAGCAGACCGCCGAGCGGAATGCCGAGCAAAAAATATAGTCGCCAATCATTGCGTACGGCGTGGGAGCCGCTGCGAAAGTAGTCGGCTCTCGAGCCGAGCGCGCAGATGCTGCCGTAGCCGCTAGATACGCCCAATTGCTTGCCGGTGAGCAGCAGCTGCGCGACACCGTAAAGACCGATCGCGAGCCCGCCCAGCCAAGCATCGATCACCACCACTTCTGTCATGCGTTATTTATAGCACTGTCCGCGGCGCCGATGCCCTTGCTCGACTTGTCGCCAGGAGCGCGCTATGATTTGCGTCGGTTTTTCTTTTTGTTTTGTCCAGTTAGGAGTGCCCTCTGATGACAGCGACCGCCGGTATCAATGGCTTTGGACGATTCGGGTTGCACCTTTTGAAGTATTGGCTTGATCGCGCGGATCGAGCGGCCTTTTCGATCCAGTACATCAACGATGCCCGTCTTGACCGGGCTAAGGCGCTAGAGATCATTGCCTCCGACCCTTACGTTGACTTTCGCGACTATCGCTTCGAAACCAACGATGATGGGTTCACGATTTCGGGGCGCGACGGCCTCGAGCAGCGCATCGTTTACAGCAACGCGCCAACGCAGAACGAGATCCCATGGCTCGGTTCACCCCGCTTGTTTCTCGAGTGTAGTGGCGATTATACAGCGGCCTCTCGCAGTCGAGCCTACCTGCGTGACAGCACCACGCTGGTGCTGATCTCGGCGACCTCTTGGGACGCCGACGCCACGCTCGTCTACGGCCACAACCACCAAACCTTCGATCGCGCCAAGCACCGCGTGATCTCCTACGGGTCGTGTACCGTCAATGGCTATGTGCCGCTCGCCGACTACATCGAGGCGCAGTACGGTGTGATCGACAGCGATGTCCACGTTGTGCACAACGTGCCACTCTACCGGGTTGGAGAGCACAAGACGCTGCAGCGAAAGTTCTGCACGCTGGAACGTTCCGGTCCGCTGCTGTTGCCGTTTATCGATCAGAACAAGAACTTCGCCGTGATCTACTCGATCGTGCCTTGGGCTGGAACTTCGATGATCGACTTTCGCTTTCGACTTAGGACGCCACCGACCCGCGAGCAATTCTTCGAGGATTTCCGTCGTGCGATCGATCCGGGGGGACGTCTCGACGGGCTTTATGGTCTCGATCAAGCGGATGTCGGCCCGCAGGCGCTCAATTGCACGCCTCATTCAGCGGTGATCATCGCCAACGGTGTGCGTATGCTGGGCGACAACCTCTACCTTCAGGCCTATTTCGACACCGAGAACTCGGTTAATCGCTATTTTGATCTGACCGACTACCTGGCGCAGCAGTAGCTAACGCGCGCGGCCAGTGGCCAGACCGACCGCGTAGGCGATCGCATCGAGTAAACTGCGATGGTCGGCGATGCCGCGGCCTGCCTTGTCGAAAGCCGTTCCGTGGTCGACCGAAGTGCGAATGATCGGCAGCCCCAACGTTACGTTGACGCCCTGCATGTCCCACTCTCCGGTCTGGTGATCGTAGACGAAACCGAGCAGCTTGGCCGGGATATGTCCTTGGTCGTGATACATCGCGACCACCGCGTCGTACATTCCGCCGCGAGCCTTGGAGAACAGCGTATCGGCGGGAACCGGTCCGTCCGCGTTGATGCCCTCGGCACGCACTTCGTCGATCGCCGGCTTAATCTCGGTGATCTCCTCGTCGCCGAACGTGCCATCTTCGCCGCCGTGCGGGTTGAGTGCCGCGACCCCGATGCGTGGCGAGACGATCCCCAGTCGTCGGCAAGCTTGGTCGGCCAGCCGCGTCACTTCGGCGATCCGCGGCTGCTTGATGTGATCGAGGATCGCTCGGCGAAGCGAGACGTGGGTAGTGACATGGCAGACGCGCAGGGGGCCCGCGGCGAGCATCATGCAGTAGTGCTTGGCGCCGGTGAGGTCAGCAAACATCTCGGTGTGACCCGGATAGCGCTGACCGTAGCCGCCGAGGATAAACGCTTCCTTGTGGATCGGATTGGTGACCACTGCGGCGACTTCGTCGGCGAGCGCCAATCGAATCGCCTGCTCGATGCTTTCTCCGGCTGCGCGACCGGCAGCTGCACTGATCTCGCCGAAGCGATAGTCGTCGGCGGTGAGGTTGTCGAGGTCGTAGACGTAGGCCTGTCCTGTGCGTGGCGGAGCGAGCTGGGCGAAGGGGGGCGTTACTGGCTGCCAGTCGAGCTTTGCGCCGGCGACTTGACTGGCGCGCACGAGCGCCCCGCGGTCGCCGATCGCGATCGGCAGACAGCCATCGGGCCGATCGGCAAGCGCTTTGGCGAGGATCTCTGGACCGACGCCCGCTGGGTCGCCAATGGTGATTGCAATTCGCGGTAACGACATCGTGCTAGCGAATCTGCCCGCTACCGCGAAGCAGGTACTTGTAGGTTGTCAGCTCATCGAGACCCATCGGGCCGCGCGCGTGAAGGCGGTCGGTGCTGATGCCGATTTCAGCACCCATGCCGAATTCGCCTCCGTCGGTAAAGCGTGTCGATGCATTGATGTAAACGGCGGCTGAGTCGACGCGTTGCGCGAATTGCGCTTGGGTGGCGTGATCATCGCTGACGATCGCGTCGGAATGCGATGAGCCGTAGGTTTCGATGTGTTCGATCGCCTGGTCGACGCTATCGACAACGCGAATCGCCAGGATCTTGTCGAGGTATTCGGCATGCCAGTCGTCTTCTGTTGCTGGCTTCGCCCGTGGCAACAGGGCTTGGGTTGCTTGATCGCCGCGCAGCTCGACGTCCTTGAGCAGTTCGCCGAGCCGCGGCAAAAACTCAGCGGCGCGTTGGCGGTGGACCAGCAGGGTCTCGAGCGCGTTGCAGACGCCCGGGCGCTGGCACTTGGCGTTTTCGACGATCGGCAGGGCCATCGCTAAGTCAGCGTATTGGTCGACGTAGACATGGCAGACGCCCTTATAGTGTTTGATCACCGGAACGCGGGCTTGCTCGGTGATCGCGCGGATCAAGCTCTCGCCACCGCGCGGTATCACCAGGTCGACCAGTCCAACGGCCTGAACCAAATGGCCAACTGCTGCCCGATCAGCATTCTCGATCAGCGTCAGCGCGTTCTCGGGCAGGCCTGCTGCCCCGGCCCGGCTGAGCATCGCATCGCGCAGCGCCCGATTTGAATGGGCTGCTTCGCGCCCGCCGCGCAGAATCACTGCATTGCCCGCTTTGAGGCAGAGCACAGCGGCATCGCTGGTGACGTTGGGGCGCGACTCATAGATCATCGCGATCACGCCGATCGGCACGCTGATCTTCTCGATCGTCATACCGTTGGCATGTTTCGTACTCGAAAGCAGGCGACCAACGGGGTCGGGGAGCGTCGCTGTCTTTTCGATGCTAGCGATGATATCGGTGATACGCGCGTCGGTTAGCTGCAGCCGGTCGAGTAGCGCGCTGGTCAATCCGGCTTTCTCGCCGGCTTCTAGGTCGACTGCGTTGGCGGCGATGATTGCGGCACGTTGCTCGGCGATGCCGCTCGCCATCGCCCGCAGGATCGCGTTCTTTTGCTCGGTGCCGATCGTCCTCAACTTGGCCGCAGCTTGCTTTGCCGCCCTGGCTTGGCTGAGCACCTGCGTCTTTAGCTCTGTCATCGCTGAACCTTGTGGGTTTGTCCGGTAATCCGCCGTGCGTGCTGTGGCAGGATCACCAGGTTGTCGCTGTGAATCACCTCGCCATAGGCGTTGCCACCGAGGATCGAAGCGATTTCACTGCTGGCCTTTCCCTTGATCGCGGCGATTTCCGCCGAGCCGTAGGTGACAAGCCCGCGGGCGAGTCGTTCACCCTGCGACGTATGGACGTTAACCAGCGCTCCGCGGGAGAAGTCTCCGCTGACCTCGACCACGCCGTTGGGCAATAGACTGTGACCTGGGCGTGAGAGCGCAGCCTCGGTCTTGGCGTCGATCACCAGGCAACCTTCGGCACGCTGAAAAAAGCCGATCCAGCGCTTCCAACTCGAGAGATCTTCACGGGGCTTTCCGCCGATCATCGTGCCGATGTCGGCTCCGGAGAGTGCGCGGGAGATCGCGTCATCTTGGCGCCCGTCGATAATCGCCACACAAATGCCGCTCTTGGCGGCGGCGCCCGCTGAGCGCAGCTTGGACTCCATGCCACCCGTGGAGAGTCGATCGTTGCCCTGCCAAACCAGCGCGTGTGCTGCGTCGTCGACGCGGGAAAGGTGTGCGATGCGGCGCGTACGGCTTCCTTTGCCCGCGAGCGGTGCGCGCAGCCCATTGACGCGCGTGAGCAGCAGCAGTGCATCGGCATCGACGAGGATCGCCACCAACGCTGCCAGGTGGTCGTTGTCGCCGAAACGGATTTCATCGACACTGACCACGTCGTTTTCGTTGACGATCGGAATCACGCCGTTTCGCAGACAGCGCATCATCGTATTGCGCGCGTTGAGATGTCGCACGCGATCTTTGATGTCGTCGTGGGTCAGCAATACTTGACCGATGTTGACGCGGTGGTACCAAAACAAACGCGAGTAGAGTGTCATTAGCTGCGACTGACCGACCGCCGCTGCCATCTGCAGCTCGGGGAGTTCAGTCGGGCGGCTTCGTCGGCCGAGGGTTGCCAGTCCAGCGCCGATCGCGCCCGAAGAAACCAAGATCACTTCGATACCGCGACGTCGCAGTCCGACCAACTGTTCGACGATCGACTCGATTCGCGCGTCATCGGGGCGGCCGTTTCCCGCAACGAGTACGCGCGTACCAACCTTGACGACGACACGACGGGCGTGCGTAAGAGCCTCTCGCGCAGCTTTTGTCATAGACCTCTACAATAGCCGACAGCTTGGATTTTTGCGATGGCGGGCCAGATCGCTCGGTCCGATCCGTCGAGGTGACCGATCTGAGCAAACCTGACACAAGGTGTGCGCTAAGAGCGGGCGCGCACAAAAGAAAACATAAGTAATTTCAAAGGCAACAGTTAGTGCGCCCGCTGCGCCGTAAGCCGCCAGGCCGAGGCGGAGAGTCCCGGCCGGCGCTGTGGATGTGGTTCGTTTCGTTGGTCGTTGGACAGTTCAATCGCCGAGGCGGGTGGCCAGCGCATCGCAGACAGTGCGTACGACCTTGACCCGCGCATAGCGCTTGCTGTTGGCTTCGACCAACGTCCAGGGCGCGTCGTGGGTCGAGGTGCGCTCGACCATCTCGTTGACGGCCAGCTCGTAGGCCTCCCACTTCTCGCGGTTTCGCCAGTCCTCATCGGTCAACTTCCAGGCCTTGAACGGTGTCTGCGCGCGTTCTTCGAAGCGACGCAGTTGCTCGTCTTTACTGATCTGCAGCCAGAACTTGGCGACGACGAGGCCGTGTTGGACCAGCTGATCTTCGAAGTCGTTGATCTCGGCGAAGGCGCGGCGCCACTCGGCTTGTCTGGCAAAGCCCTCGACGCGCTCGACCAATACCCGACCGTACCAGCTGCGGTCGAAGATCGTCAGCCGGCCACTTCGTGGCAAGTGGCGCCAAAAGCGCCAGAGATAATGGTGCGCGGCTTCTTCGTCGCTGGGCTTGGCGATCGGGATGACTTGGTAATCGCGTGGGTCGAGTCCTGACAGCAGCCGCCGAATTGCGCCGCCTTTCCCCGCGGCATCCCAGCCTTCGAACAGCACGATCGTGCCGAGGCTCTGTTGCCGCGCACGACGGAACAGTCCGTCGAGTCGTGCTACTTGCTTGGCCAACGCGCTGTTGTAAGCCTTTTTGTTGATGTCGAGCTCGAGGTCGAGTGCCGAGAGGATTGTCCGCTGACCGTTGCTGTGTTGGCTTTCCCTGTCTGTCGGGATTTCTGGGCTAAGCGTGGTGTCGACCGCGACGGTCGGCCGTTGACGGCGCTCTTGCTCAAAGCGTTGCTCGAGCGCGGAGTGTAGCTGGCGCATCGCCGTCAGGTTGCGATAGCGCGGGTCTGCGCCCTCGATAATGCACCAGCTGGCCGCGGCGGTGCTCGTTTGCATGATCGCGCGTTCGGCAGCCTCGACGAACCGCTCGTATAGTTCGTAGTGACGCCAATCCCTATCGCTGACGCGCCAGCGCTGAGTGGGATCGCTCTCTAGCGTCTTGAGGCGCTGCTTTTGCGCCTTGCGACTGAGATGGAACCAGAGCTTAACGATCAGCGCGCCATCGTCGGCCAAAGCCTTTTCGAAGTCAGCGATACGACGCAGTCGATACTCAAACTTTGAGCGACCACTGCGTCGATGGACACGATCGAGGATCGGCGTTGAATACCACGAAGAGAGGAAGACCCCGATCGATCCCGCAGCCGGCAGGTCGCGCCAGTAGCGCCAAAACTCTGGACGTTCGCGCTCTTCTTGCGATGGGCTTGCATAGGCGTGCGTCGAGATGTGGCGCGGGTCGAGCCACTCGTTGAGTACTTTCACAGTTTCGCTCTTGCCACCGCCATCGACGCCAGCGACGACGACGATCAGTGGAAACGCTGCACTGCGCAAAGCCTGCTGACTCTGCAGTAGCTGGATTCGCAGTTCGGCGGCGCTGCGATCGAACTCTGCCTTGCTGATCTTTTGCCCGACTTCGGCTGCCTCAAACATGCCTTTATCATTGCGCCGATCGGCGGACATCGCCAGGGCAAAGCGGCTTCACCCTCGGTGTAGCCAGCAGCGGCAGACTGCGGTTTGTTTGTTTGTCGCGCTGGGGCGGCTAACTGCGCGGCAGCTGCTTTTCGGCGGCATCGAGCGCGCATTGCAGCGTGTCGAAAAGCGTGTCGATTTGCGCGTCATCGATGATTAGCGGTGGACAGATTGCGATCGTGTCGCCGAGCAGCGCACGCACTGACAGACCGCGGCTCAGCGCATGTTCGGCGACGAGCGCAGCGGCGCCGACCGTTGGGTCGAATGGTCGACGTGGCTGCTTGGCAGCGACGATCTCGATTCCGCCGACGAGACCGACACCGCGCGCGCTGCCGACGAGCGGGTGAGCACCCAGCGCGCGGAGTCGCGGCAAGAATCGCTCGCTGCGCGCGCGTACCTGATCGATGATCTTGCGTTCGTGATAGATCTTTAGCGTCTCCAGGGCGACCGCTGCTGCGACCGGATGCCCGCTGTAGGTGTGTCCTGTGCCGAACACGCCGAGTGAGGCGCTCTGGCGGGCGATCGCTTCGAAGATTCGTTCGCTGATCAGCAGCGCACCGATTGGCAGGTAGCCCGACGACAACTGCTTGGCGGTGGTGATCATGTCCGGTTCGATAGTGTAGGTCTGACAGCCCCACCAATTGCCGGTGCGTCCGAAGGCGGTGATCGTCTCATCGGCGACGAGCAGCACGTCGTGTTTCTTGAGCACTTTTTGAATCGCGGCGAAGTAACCGCGCGGTGGCGGCAGTGCGCCTCCGGCGCCCATCACCGGCTCGACAAAGAACGCCCCGACGGTCTCGGGGCCCTCGTCGAGGATCAGCTGATCGAGTTCGGCGGCCAATCGCTCGGAAAAGGCTTCCTCTGTTTCTCCCGGCTGGCCATAGCGGTAGTAATTGGGCATCGAGACGTGCCGGATGTTTTCGATCGGCAGGTCGAAGCCATTTTGCACCGGCGGTTGAGCGGTGAGGCTGCCACCAGCGACGGTCACGCCGTGATAGGCCATCTGGCGCGCGATCAGTTTCTTTTTCTGCGCTTTGCCGATCGCGTTTTGGTAGTACCAGACGAAACGAATCGCGGCATCGACCGCCTCCGATCCGGAGTTGACAAAAAACACCTTGGCCATCGGTGGTGGTGCCAAGGCGATCAGCGCCTCGGCCAGCGCGATCGCCGGCGGGCTCGAGCGATGGGCGAAGGTGTGGGCGAATGGCAACTGCGACAACTGCTGGTGGGCTGCCGTCACCAAGCGCTGTTCGTTATAGCCCAGCGATACGCACCACAGGCCGGCGAGGCCGTCGAGGTAGCGCTTGCCATCGCTATCGAAGATGTAGATGCCTTCGCCCCGATCGATCACCAGCGGCCCACGTTCACGGTGCACCGCTAAATTGGTAAACGGGTGGATCAGGTACCGGACGTCCCGTGCCTGCAAGCTGGTCATCATGCGCCCTCCGCGCCAGAAGCTGGCACTGTGGGTCAGTTGTGTCAATCATCGGGTGGAAACGTTAATGATTCTAGATGTTATTCGATTTGAAGGGCCAAGAAAAACCGAGCAATTTATCGGTTTTCTTCGAGGAAACGCAGCGCGCGACTGCCGAACCAACTATAGGCGGCGCCATCGACCAGCGCGGCGGAAAAGCCCAGCTCGGTCAGTTGGTCGGCGTAGCGCTCGAAGGGAAAGGGCTCCGAGGAAAACAACAGCAAGGTGCGACGGCGGTCGAGTTGCTCGAGATCGATCACCGGGTAAGGGGTGTCGAGTTGGAAGCGCGCCCAGCCGAAGCCAAGCTGAGCGAGCATCGAGCCGATGAAGGTTGTCGGGCTGACCGCCATCCACGGGTCACGCCAGATCACGTAGACCAGCTGCCGTGTTTCGGTTGTCGGCGGACGCAGCCACTTGATCACGCCCGGAAGTTGCTCGAGCGGTCGCCGTTCGCGGACCGGCTGTTTGGCGACCTGGAGCCAACGCTCGACGATCGCCAACAGCGCCGGAGGGCTGCCCAGTCGCTCAGCGAGCTTGCCGAGCTCGTGGGGCATCGTCGCTACGCTGCAAACGTTGGTGGCGAACGTGGGAATCGGCGAGCGGTCAGCCATCGAGCGCGGGTTTTCCTGTTGGTCCAAGACCAACAGATCGGCGTCGAGTGCCTTGACCCGCGACCAGTCGATCTGCTTGGTTCCGCCAACCTTGGGGATGCTCTCCACACGCGTCTCGGGGTGAACGCAGAACTTCGTTCGCCCCACGACGTCGACGCCAGCATCGAGCAGGGTTTCGGTCCAAGCGGGAACCATCGAGATTACGCGCATCGTTTCGCCACCTTCGATCGACGCCGGCGTCTAACGCGTTCTGGCCGTGGCTGTAAATAGGCCAAGATCCCGGACTAACGGCTATCTGTTTGTATTTGCAAGCTTTCGATGTTACCTGCTAAGGGGGCTCTGCCCGTTTTTTTACCCTGGGAGGCTCAGATGGCGAATCCCGCTCACGCTGATCTGTCTGCCGAAATCTATCGACCGGAAAACCCCGTACGCATCGTCACCGCGGCCTCGCTGTTTGATGGTCACGATGCGGCGATCAACATCATGCGGCGCCTGCTGCAAGCCGGAGGTGCGGAAGTGATCCATCTCGGGCACAACCGCTCGGTGCGTGAGATCGCTGACGCTGCGGTCCAGGAGGACGTCCAGGGCGTTGCCGTTAGCAGCTATCAGGGCGGCCACATGGAGTTCTTTCGCTATCTGCGCGATCTGTTGGTCGAGCGGGGTTGCGGGCAGATCAAGATCTTCGGTGGCGGCGGCGGCACGATCATTCCCGAAGAGAAACGCGAGCTGGAAGCCTACGGCGTGACGCGGATCTACCACCCCGAGGATGGTCGGCAAATGGGGCTGCAGGGCATGATCAACGAAGTGATCGCGCTTTGCGATGTAGCACCACCGATCGATCTCGAACCGGCGGCACTGGCTGCGCTGACGGCTGACAATTGGTCGCTGCTCGCGCGCTTGATCACCTTTGCTGAAGTCGCGGTGAGCGACCCAGCTGCAGCCGAGCGTTATCTCGAACTTTCGGAGGCGCTGCGTGCGCGCTCGAACGCGTCCACGCCGGTGATCGGCGTGACCGGCACCGGTGGCGCGGGCAAGAGCTCGCTGACTGACGAACTGTTGCGTCGCTACTGCGAAGATTTTCCCCAAGCGAAGGTCGCCGTGCTTTCGGTCGACCCCAGCAAGCGCAAGACCGGCGGAGCTCTGCTCGGCGACCGAATCCGCATGAACTCGCTCGAGTATGGCCAGATCTTCATGCGCTCGTTAGCGACGCGTGGCTCGGGACGCGAGATCAGCGAAGCGCTCGAGGAATCGATCGCGATCTGCAAGGCGGCGGGTTTCGATCTGATCATCGCCGAGACCTCGGGTATCGGTCAGGCCGACGCGGCGATCGTCGACTACTCCGATCTCTCGCTCTACGTGATGACGCCAGAGTTTGGCGCGCAGTCGCAGCTCGAGAAGATCGAAATGATCGACGCCGCGGATTTGATCGTCGTAAACAAGTTCGATAAGGGTGGCGCCGAAGATGCGCTAAGAGATGTACGCAAGGCTTACCAGCGCGCTCATCAGCGGTTTGAGCAGCCGCTCGAGCAAATGCCGGTCTACGGCGCGGTAGCCAGCAAGTTTAGCGATCCGGGGACCAATCAAGTCTATCGCGCGCTACTCGACGCCTTGGCCGCCCGCGGTAGCCACCCCGCGAGTGGGCGGTTTACCGAAGCGCTCAAGCTCGGTGCACCCGAGCGACAGCCGACGATTCCCGCGCGCCGCGTGCGCTATCTCTCCGAGGTGGCCGACCAGCTGCGCAAGTACCGTCAGCACGCTGAAGAGCAGGCCGAGATCGCCGCCGACCTCTACGCGTTGCGTCGGGCGGTCCGCTGTTTCGAGCCACAGACCGAGCTCGTGCTCGAGCCATTTGGCAGCGCTGCCGCCGAAGCTACCCCCGAGCACGTCACGACACTGCGGCGAACGTTCGACGAGCAACTGGCGCGACTAGCACCGCGCTCGCGCGAGTTGCTCACCGAATGGCCCAAACTCGCCGAACGCTACCGCGGCGATCAGTACAGCTATCAAGTTCGTGGTCGCGAGATCGTCGTGCAAAGCAAGGTCGAGACGCTGTCTGGACAGAAGTTGCCGCGCGTCGCCTTGCCGCGACTGACCGACTGGGGAGCGCTGCTGCGCTTTCGCCTGCTGGAGAACCTACCGGGACACTATCCCTACACCGCTGGTGTGTTTCCCTTTAAACGCAGTGGGGAAGACCCGACGCGGATGTTCGCCGGCGAAGGCGGACCAGCGCGAACCAACCGCCGCTTTCACTACCTCAGTCGACACGCCACGGCCAAGCGACTATCGACCGCGTTCGACAGCGTCACGCTCTATGGCGCCGACCCCGATCGACGGCCTGACATTTGGGGCAAGGTTGGCAACGCCGGTGTGTCGATCGCCACCGTCGAGGACATCGAGCAGTTGTTTGCCGGGTTTGACTTGCTCAGCCCGAACACCTCGGTCTCGATGACGATCAACGGTCCGGCGCCGGCGATCCTCGCGTTCTACTTCAACGCGGCAGTGCGACAGAACCTTCGTCGTCAACTCAAAGCGGCCGGCAAGATTTCGATCTCCGATGATGACTGCCTGCGTCCGGCGGGTGGCGGCTATTCGTTCGACGATCTGCGGGCGCTGATCGACGATGCCGCATACGCCCAGCTCGTCAATGAAACGGTGGCGCAGGTTCGCGGGACGGTGCAGGCCGATATTCTCAAAGAGGACCAGGCGCAGAACACCTGCATCTTCTCATCGGAGTTCGCCTTGCGTTTGATGGGCGACGTGCAAGAGTGGTTCGTCGAGCACAAGGTGCGCAACTTCTACTCGGTGTCGATCTCGGGCTATCATATCGCCGAGGCCGGCGCGAACCCGATCAGCCAGCTGGCCTTCACCTTGGCCAACGGCTTTACCTACGTCGAATACTATCGACAGCGCGGGATGGCGGTCGACGACTTCGCGCCCAACCTGTCGTTCTTCTTTTCCAACGGCATGGACGCCGAGTACAGCGTGATCGGTCGGGTCGCTCGACGGATTTGGGCGACTGCGATGCGCGAACTCTATGGTGCCAACGAGCGCAGCCAGAAGCTTAAGTATCACATTCAGACCAGCGGGCGCAGCCTGCACGCCCAAGAGATCGCTTTTAACGACATTCGCACCACGCTCCAGGCGTTGTTGGCGGTCTATGACAACTGCAACAGCCTGCACACCAATGCCTACGATGAGGCGGTTACCACACCGACCGAGGAGTCGGTGCGACGAGCGCTGGCGATCCAGTTGGTGATCAACCGCGAGTTCGGTCTCGCCGCCAATGAGAACCCGAACCAGGGCTCGTTTGTGATCGAGGAGCTGACCGACCTGGTCGAAGAGGCCGTTCTATCCGAGTTCGACCGCCTGAGCGATCGCGGTGGCGTGCTCGGCGCGATGGAGCGGATGTACCAGCGCAGTAAGATCCAAGAAGAGAGTCTCTACTACGAGCGGCTGAAAGACAGCGGTGCGTTGCCGATCATCGGTGTGAATACCTTCCTCGGCGAGAGCCAGCTGGCAGAGCACACCACGCTCGAGCTGATGCGTTCGACTGACGAGGAAAAAGAAGACCAACTCAAGCGTTTGCAGGATTTTCACCGCCGACACGCCGAGCGCGCTCCGCTGGCGATCGACCGCTTGAAAAAGACAGCCCTTGCCGGCGAGAACACCTTTGCCGCGTTGGTCGACATCGCGCCGCTGCTCTCGCTTGGTCAGATCAGCCAGGCGCTCTACCAGGTCGGCGGCAGTTATCGCCGCAACATGTAGCCAATCGCCCACTGCCGCAGCGCATTGTTGGCCCAGCTAGTGGCGGTTGAGCCGCAGTTGACGCGGTCGCCATGCTTGGCTGTGCAGCTGCTGCATGACGTTTTGATAGGCACGCCGATAAGGCGAGCGCGGATTCTTGCCAAATCTTGGGTCTGCCTGGGCACTTTCTAGCCACGCCGTTTTACTCGCGCGCTGAGTCGGCGTGCCGGCCGTCTGCCAACGCTCTAGTCGCGGCTTGAGCAGTCCGTTGCCGGGGTCTTTGAAGAAATGGAGCTCGATGATCTCTTGCTCGAGCTGCTTGAGGGTGTGCCTTGTATCGCGGGCCTCGGCCGGCATCGATAGGCCGATCAGCGATGTGCCGAGTAAGAGCAAAGCTGCGCGCATGATGCTCCTCCTTAAACAGCGCTTTGGTGGATCTCGCTAAAGCAAGAACCGTGCAAATCGCCACGGCGGATCGCCCAGTGCGAAGCCAACGGTTTTCAGGGCTTTCTCTTTGGCACCAGCGAGCAGCTCGACGGGCGACCGCCGCGGCGGTGGTGGCAGTTGCCGGTCGGCTGTCCGCAACACAGACGGTAAGGCGCCAATCGATCGGTTTTGCGATAAACTGGCGTAAATGGCCAAGATACCCCCCAGTGTCGATGTCGCTCAGTTGATCGCTGGCGTGACAGCGGGCGATCGCGCCAGCATCGGACGGGCGATCACCCTTGTCGAAAGCGATGCAGCGACGCATCGTCAGGCGGCCGAGCAGCTATTGGCTGAGCTGACAGTGCTCGGTGTGGACGCCCAGCGCATCGGTGTCACCGGTGTGCCCGGCGTGGGAAAGAGCACCTTTATCGAGTTTTTCGGCAAGCAGTTGACCGGGCGTGGTCACAAGGTCGCGGTCTTGGCGATCGATCCGAGCAGCGCGATCAGCGGCGGCAGCATTTTGGGTGACAAGACGCGGATGGTCGAACTGTCGCGCGATGCCAGCGCATTCATTCGACCGTCGCCGTCAGCTGGCTCGCTCGGTGGCGTGGCGCGCAAGACCCGCGAAGCGATCGTTGTCGTTGAAGCTGCCGGCTATGATGTGGTGCTGGTTGAGACCGTGGGCGTTGGCCAATCGGAAACGATGGTCGCCGAGATGGTCGACTTCTTCTTGCTGCTGATGCTCGCTGGTGCCGGCGACTCGCTCCAGGGCATCAAGCGTGGCGTGTTGGAGTTGGCCGACCTGGTGGCGATCAACAAAGCCGATGGCGACAACCTCGAGCGAGCGAGCAGGGCCCGCGTCGAGTTAGAATCCGCGTTGCGCTACCTGCCACCGGTCGTCGAGGGCTGGAAAGTTCCCGTGCTGACCTGTAGCGCGCTGGCCGAGCAAGGCTTCGATGAGCTCTGGCAGTGCATCGAGCAGCACCGCGTGCACACCGTGACCAGCGGCCAGCGAGCAGTCCGGCGCTCCAGCCAGCAGATCAATTGGATGTGGCGCACCGTCGAGCAAGCCCTCACCGAGCGCTTTCGTCACGATCCCCGCGTTGCCACGCAGTTGAGCCTGCTGGAGCAGACTGTGCGCGATGGAGAGCTGCCGGCGACCGTTGCGGCGCGGCGTCTGCTGGCGGCCTTCCTCGGCGACTAAGCCGATGC
Source organism: Deltaproteobacteria bacterium (assembly GCA_020633415.1). Taxonomy (GTDB): domain Bacteria; phylum Myxococcota_A; class Polyangia; genus JACKDQ01. The sequence goes on along the minus strand of JACKDQ010000006.1, from coordinate 205,678 downwards.
TCCGCCGCCCGGCTGGCTGCCGATGCGCACGGCTGGGTAGCGTTGTGGCACGGCTAGCTCTCCAAGGCGTCGAGCAGTGTCATGGCCGCCTCGGTGATCACCGTGCCCGGGCCAAAGATCGCTGTTACCCCATGCTGCTTGAGCGCTGGATAATCCTGGGGCGGAACGACGCCGCCGACGACGATTAGGATGTCTTGTCGACCTTCTTTGGCCAACGCAGCTCTTAGCAGGGGAACCAGCGTGAGGTGGCCAGCGGCGAGCGAGCTAACACCGACCAGATGGACATCGTTTTCGACGGCCTGGCGCGCTGCCTCTTCGGGCGTGGAAAACAATGGGCCGACGTCGACGTCGAAACCGAGATCCGCAAAGGCTGTGGCGATAACCTTCTGTCCGCGGTCGTGACCGTCCTGGCCGAGCTTGCAGACCAAGAGCCGTGGTCGCCGCCCTTCGCGCGTGGCGAAGGCCGCAACGCGTGCTTTCACGGGAGCGGTGTCGCCCGCGGATGCTTCGCTGGCATAGACCCCGCTGATCGACTGAATCTGCGCGCGATGGCGACCGACGACCTTTTCGATCGCCAAGGAAATTTCGCCCACAGTGGCCTTGGCGCGCGCAGCATCGACGGCGAGTGCCAGCAGATTGCCCTCGCCGCGTTCGGTGGCTTGGGTTAGCGCTGCGAGTCGCCGCTCGACCAGCAGCGGGTCTCGCTCGGCACGCAGCGCCTGCAGTCGCGCGATCTGCGTCTGACGTACTGCGCTGTTGTCGACTTTGAGCACCGGAATATCCGCTTCGCTGTCCGGCGCCAAACGGTTGACGCCGATGATCGCCTGCGTGCCGCTGTCGATTCGTGCTTGCGTGCGGGCGGCCGCTTCCTCGATGCGGCGCTTGGGTAGACCGGTCTCGATCGCCTTGGCCATGCCGCCGATCTGCTCGATCTCTTCGATGTGGGCCCAAGCGCGTTCGGCTAGCGCGTCGGTCAAGTGCTCGACGTAGTAGCTTCCCGCCCAGGGGTCGATCGTTCGGCAGCTGCCCGTTTCGTGCTGGATATAAAGCTGCGTGTTGCGAGCGATGCGCGCCGAAAAGTCGGTCGGCAGGGCCAGCGCCTCGTCGAGCGAGTTGGTGTGCAGCGATTGCGTGTGGCCGTGCACCGCCGCCAACGCCTCGATGCAGGTGCGTGAAACATTGGTGAACGGATCCTGCGCGGTTAGGCTCCAGCCCGACGTTTGGCAGTGTGCGCGCAACGACATCGACTTGCTGTCTTGGGGGTTGAACTGCTTGATCAGCGTTGCCCACAGCCCACGTGCGGCGCGCAGTTTGGCGATCTCCATGAAGTAGTTTGTGCCGATTCCCCAAAAGAAGCTGATTCGCGGGGCAAACTGGTCGATTTCTAGTCCTGCCGCGAGGCCTGCGCGGACATACTCAACACCGTCGGCGAGTGTGTAGGCCAGCTCGAGGTCCGCCGTCGCGCCTGCCTCTTGCATGTGGTAGCCCGACACGCTGATGCTGTTAAAGCGCGGCATCTCTTGTGCGGTGTAAGCAAAGATATCGGCGATGATCCGCATCGAGGGCTTGGGCGGATAGATGTAGGTGTTGCGCACCATGAATTCTTTGAGGATGTCGTTTTGAATCGTCCCGCTGAGTTGGTCGTGCGAGACGCCTTGCTCCTCGGCAGCAACGATGTAGAGCGCAAGTATCGGCAGCACCGCGCCGTTCATCGTCATCGAGACGCTCATGCGGTCGAGGGGAATTCCCGAGAAGAGCACCCGCATATCGAGGATCGAATCGATCGCCACACCAGCCATCCCGACATCGCCGCTGACGCGAGGATGATCAGAGTCATATCCACGATGGGTAGCCAGATCGAATGCGATCGAGAGGCCGCGTTGGCCAGCCGCAAGATTCCGTCGATAGAAGGCGTTGCTCTCTTCTGCCGTCGAGAAGCCGGCGTACTGGCGGACGGTCCAAGGCCGCAAGACATACATCGTCGTGTATGGGCCGCGGACAAACGGCGGCATTCCCGGCATCGTGCGCAGGTGGCCAAGCGCCTGGCAGTCGGCAGCCTGGTAGATCGATTTGATCGGCAGTCCTTCGGGCGTCAGCCAATCGGCGGCGACTTCGCAGGATGCGGACGAAGCGGGAATGTCGAAAGGGACGTCAGCAAGATTGGGGATCGTCATCGGCTGGCCTCCACGCCGAGTTGCTGCTGGAGTGCTTGCAGCACTGCGATGCGGTCGCAGCGCAGGTTGAGCGCGTGGATCGGTCGGCTGGTCGCTGTAACCGCTGGGCCGGCGATAGCGATCGGGCGAGCGGCGTCGATCTTATCGAGCAGCGACGGCAGCAGCTCCGCGTAGGTCGCATCGCTGGCGCAGATCAGGTAGCCGCCAGCCTGGGTGCGTTCTCTTGCTGAGGCCAACGCCTGTGCAGCATCGGCATGCGGCGTCTCGCCAACGAGCTCGATTCCCCCAGCGGCAAGGGTGGTACGGGCGAAGTCGATCCGCGGTTGCAGCTCGGCCAACGACCCGACGGCGATCAGCGCGAGCGCGGGTCGGTGCCCGTGCGCAGCTAGATGGGCATCCGCGCGATCGCGCAGCTCATCGAAATCAGCGGTGATCAACGCGGGCTCGATCGCTGCGATGGTCGCAGGCTCTGCCAAGGCGCTGGCCGCCGCCAGCGCGGAAAAGCTGGCGTGCTTTCCTGCTGTAAACCGGTTGTCGCCCGCCGTCTCGGTCGGTGGCGCACCAACTGTGGCGCGGATAACCGCTTGGGGCGGGGCTTTGGCGGTGGTCTCGTCGAGCAAGGCGAAGTGAGTCGCGCCGACCATCGGCAACTTGCCGCGTGCCGCGGCGCTCTGCTGTGCAGTTCGACGCCCGGCCAGCTCGGCTTGGACAGTCCCAGCCTGCAGTTGGTGGATCATTCCGCCAGCGCGTTCGATAGCTTGAACCTTCTGCCAAGCGTGCTGTGCAAGATCGAGGGTCAGGCGCTCGATGAACCAACTCCCGCCGGCGGGATCGACGACGCGGTGCAGATGGGACTCCTCGCGCAAGACCTGTTGTGTGGTGCAGGCCACCCGATCGGCCAAAGGATCGTGAATGCCCTGCTCAAGCGTGAACGACGTGACTGCGATGCTCTCGGCCCCGCCAGCCGCCGCCGCAAAGACCTCGCCCGTGGCGCGCAGCATGTTGTTCCAGCTATCGCGCTTTGTGCGGTAGCGTCGGGCGGTTTGGGTGTGCAGGCGCATCCGCTGGCTGTCGTCATTGCCACCGCAGGCCCTGACGGCGTTAGCCCATAGCAACCGGGCGGCGCGCAGCTTAGCGATCTCGACGAAGATATCCGAACTAACGCTGAGGCAAAAGGCCACTTGGCTCGCTGCGTGATCGAGACCAAGGCCGGCAGCGGTCAACTGGCGTAGGTATTCGATCGCCGTGGCGATGCCGTAGGCCAGCTCATTGGCGGCGTTGGCGCCCGCATCGCGATATGCGCTGGTGCAGCAGCTGACGTTGGTGATCGCGGAAAACTCGCTGGTTGCCGAGCAGAGCTCAGCAGATTGGGCGAATGCGTCGTCGAGTGAAGTGGCGAGTCGACCATCGCGAGCCAGTGCGCCGAGCGGATCCTGGCCACTGCTCAGTCGCAGCTGGGCCGGGTCGATACCCCGCCCCTCGGCGACGTCGATCAGCGCGGCGACAACCGGGAGTGCGTTGGCCCCGGCATCGAGCAGCAGGGCTGTCTTGCCGAGGTCCACCGGGGCAAGCAGTGCGTCGAGCTGGTCGCGGGTGTCGATCAATAGCCCATCGGCGGCGCCGCCATCACACACGCCATCGCGCACACTCCGATCGAAGCGCAACTTGAGCGCCTCGGCCCCCGCGCGCAGCGCAACGTCCACTTGGCCCCGGGCCGCTTGACGGTCAGGGGCGTCGATCATCGCGACGATCTGCCACGGCGCACTGCTCGCACGCGGGCCGCGCAGGTACGGCGGCGCGCCGGGTGCGCCGGCCGGATCGAGCGCGTCTTCGATCGTATACAGCGGTGCGATTTCCAAGCAGTCTTCGGCTTGCGAGACCATCTTGTGCTGAAAGTCGGCGCCGGCCAAAATGCCATCGACCGCTTTGCGCCAGGCTGTGCGCTCGGTCACGCCAAAACGTAGTTCAAGTTCTCTTAAGGGGCTCGACATCAGAGGGCCTTTCGCGGCGGCGCATCGGGGGGCCAGATATTACGCTTTTTTCGCGCTAGGAAAAAGGCGGAGCGCCGGTTGAGAGTCAGCGCTGACCTTGCCGAAAATACGGCTATACTAGCGTGGTGAAGCGCATTCCCTATCCCTCCGCCGTTGACCTAGCCAACCTGCCCACACCGGTCGATACCTTGCCGCGTGTCTCTCAAGCAGTCGGTCGCGAGTTGATGATCAAACGCGACGACTTGAGTGGCGTGGCGCTATCGGGAAACAAGGTTCGCAAACTCGAGTTTCTGCTGGCCGACGCGCTCGACGGGGCCGTCACGGGCGTGGTGACCTGCGGTGGTGAGCAGAGCAACCATGCTCGCGCAACAGCGATCGCTGCTGCGCGCCTCGGCCTCGGTTGTCACTTGTTGTTGCGCGTTGCCGATCCGCAGCAGCCGCCTGCAATCTCCGGCAACCCACTTTTGGCAACGATGGCTGGGGCCTCGATCGAGTGGATATCCGCCGAGCAATATCAGCATCGCGAGCGGCTATTGGCTGAGGCTGCCGAACAGCGTGGGTATTACGCGATCGCTGAGGGGGGCTCCGACGCTGTCGGCGCGTGGGGGTACGTGCGTTGCGCCGAAGAGCTCGCTGCTGAGTTTGGCGATCGCCCGCTAACCATTGTTACCGCTTGCGGGTCGGGCGGAACAGTGGCTGGGTTGATCGCCGGCTGTCGGCTGCTCAGCCTGCCCTATCGCATCGTCGGCATCTGCGTTTGTGACGATCGCGCCACCTTTCAGCAGCGGATCAGCGACATCCTCAACCAGATGGCACAACGCTACGATGTCGACGTAGCGACCGAGCCCGAGGGCATTGAGATCTGGGAAGACTACGTCGGCCTCGGCTACGCGCTCAGTCGTGATGAGGAGCTGCAAGAAATGCTCGCGCTTGCTCGCAGCGAGGGCATCGTCACCGATCCTGTCTATTCGGGCAAAGCATGGTTCGGCTTGCTCAATGAGCTAAAGCGGGGGCGAAGCTTGGCTAGTCCGATCGTCTTTCTTCACACCGGCGGCATTTTTGGACTGTTTGCCAAGTCGGAACAACTAAGGAGCCTGATATGAACCGCTTGAGCTTCGTGCTGCTCTTGACGTTAGGCGCGACAGCCTGCGACGACGATGTGCCCCCGCCAAAGTTTGACGGCGGATCACAACGAGACGGCCAAGTCACGACCGACGGTGGCGGCGATGGCTCGAGCCTTAGCGATGCCAAGGCTGACCTGCCAGGCGCCGATGGCCTGGTAGCCGATCTAACATTTGGCGATGGCGGATGTGTGATCGGCACCGTCGACAATTGCACGGATTGCGGCGACAAATGTGCGCCGCCGACGACCAATGCGGCCAGCGCTCAGGTCGTCTGTATCGGTAGCTGCGCGATCGCTTGTCAGGGCGAGTTCTACGACGTCAACGGCAAGCTTGATGATGGCTGCGAAGTCGAAGACACCACGATCCAGGCCTCGGAGAACAATGCCAAAGACTTGGGAAGCGTGCCCGATTGGAATGCCAAAGTCGCCTTTTCCGGTACATTGCTCTCCGATGATCGGACGCACGTCTCATCTCCTTCGCCGCGCCCAACCGGCCGGCCCGACTACTTCAAGCTCCATGTGATCGACAAGACCCTTGGCAATACGCAAGCCGAGGTCAGCCTGTCACTTGCTGCGTTGCCGGCTTCTGTCGAGGTGGAGGTCAGCATGAAGTACATTTGCGATCAGAATCCGCAGAGCCCATTGGGGCCCTTTACGCAAACGGTGACCAATCAAGGCACGACCAAGATCGCCGAGAAGATCGATTGTGACGGTAGTGGTAACGCCTCGGGTGACGATAGCGGGACGGTAATTGTCTGGGTGCGCAAGCTAAAAGGCGACCACAGCGCGGCTCAGTACAGCGGTTCGATCAACCCATGAAGGTACGCTTCGACCGCAGCAGCTTGTCACTTGTCTTGCTGGCCGCCGCCTTGGCGCTGGTTTGCATGGCCGCCTGCAGCGATGCGACGACGCCACCGATGCGAGATGCTGCGCCCGACACCGGCGCCGCCGACCTGGCGCTGTTTTCCGACGGGGCGCGGTTCGACTTCTCGCTCGACGCTGCTGCGGCCGATCTAGCCGTCGATAGCATGACTTGCCCGCTGATCGGCACGGCAGATGACTGTTCAGCCTGTGGCGATCGTTGCCCCGGTCTCGACAACGCCGGGACTGCGCGTGTCTGTAACGCCGGTCAGTGCGAAATCCAGTGCAAGGGCGAGTATTACGACGTTAATGGTCAGGTTAGCGACGGCTGCGAGTATCAAGACAAGGCGATCCACTCGAGCGAACAGCTCGCGCTCGACGTCGGCACGTACAACGACAGCGCCAGCCAGTTTCGCCGCGACGGCTTTCGCCTCGCTTCCGATGATCGTCTTCATCTCGTTGCGCCGACGGACCGGTCTAATGGTCGGCCCAGCTATTTCAAGATGGGGATCAAAGATACGACCTTCGGCACACTCAACGGCTGGGCGCGGCTCGATTTGAGCAACATGCCCGCTGGTGCGAGCTACGAACTTTGGGGTGTGTACGTTTGCAGCAACGGCAAGAAGCTGGCTTCGGAAACCAAGACGGCCAATGGTGGTCAGAAGATTACCGTCAATCCCCCGGACGACTGTGGATCGTTCGCCCTAGCCAATGACGACGGCACGCTGTTGGTGCGCGTACGCAAGCTCAGCGGGCCACATACCGATCCGGCGTGCGAGCCCTGCAGCTACGCGATGGAGTTTGAGCCCTAGCCGCGCGCTGTGGGCAGCCCAGCTGGCGCAGGTGATTGGCCACGCATTGTCCGTCAGACCATCTGCGTTTCGGTGGCGACTTAGGTTGCCAGCGCGATTCCTAGACAAAAATCTGAAACAAAAACAATTTCTTAGACAGATGAACCGCTGGGCATCCTTGGTACGCAGCTTGCTCTGGAAGCGAGGCAGCTGGATAGCCTTCGGAGCACCGCCGCCAGATGTCGCCGTCAAAAAATAGTGCCGCCCTGCTCGCCACTGTCGCCGGGCTGCTGTATTGGGGATCGATTGGGTCAGCCGAAGCGCGTGTACCCAACTTCCATTTGCGAAACGCCTTTGGCTACCGACTCAAAGCCGGCAAGGGCACGCAGGCTTACGGTGACGCCTATACCAGTGTTAACCCGCCGCATATCCGCAAGGGTCAGCCACTCAAACGCCAGTGGGATCTCTATGGTGCCTATTGCGGCGACGAGGTGGCCAGCAACTGGCGCGCGATCTGCGCGGCGATGGAGCAAACCGGAATTAAGCCGGGGCACCGCCTGACCGGCTGGTTGATTCAGCTCAAGTACACGATGGCAAAGAACGGCTGGCTGCCGCTCAAACCGGTAAAGATCGACCGGCGTGGCGTGATCTTCGATGGCCACCATACGTTCGCCGCGGCGTGGGCCTTGGCGATCCTCGATGGGCACGCGCCTCCGCGGCTTGAGCCGGCGGAGGTGAACAGCCCCTATCCACCGATCGAGAGTTGGCGCGCTGTCGGCGTTGACTAACCGGCTGCTGCGCTCAGGCGTGAGCACCCTTGCCCAACGCATTGAGCGTTGCTTCTTGAACAGCTTCACTTAAGGTGGGGTGCGCATGGATCGTTTGACTGAGGTCATCGGCAAAGGCGGCCATCTCGAGGGCTAGCGTGGCCTCGCCGATCATCTCGCTCGCCGATGGTGCAACGATCTGCACGCCCAGTAGTCGTTCGGTTTCTCGCTCGAGCGTGACCTTGACCAGTCCTTCAGTGGCGCCAAGGGTCATCGCCCGCCCCGACGCGCGAAGTGAAAACGTACCGACTTGCACGTCGATATTTCGTGCGCGCGCTTCTTGCTCGCTGAGGCCGACGATAGCGATCTCGGGATCGGTGTAGATTACCGCGGGGATCGCCACGTTGTCATAGCCGACCGCCTCACCGCAGATCGCGGCCGCGGCAACTTCGGCCTGACGGTATGCGCGGTGAGCCAGCGGTGGTCCTGGCGTGATATCTCCGATCGCATAGATGTGATCGGCGGAGCTGCGCAGTTGCTCGTCGACAACGATGAAGCCGCGCGGGTCGGTCTCTACCCCGGCCTTTTCCAAGTCGAGGGCGGCCGAGTTCGGCTTGCGACCGATGCAGACGATCGTGCGGTCGGCGCTGAGTTGACGGGACTGTCCCTGATTGTTCGTCACATAAACGCACTGACCGTCGAGACGCTCGGCACGATGACCGAGCAGCAGGTCGACGCCAAGCTTCTTGAGCCGGCGTGCTAGCACGCGTACGACATCGCGATCGAGTGATGGCAGCAGGTCGGGCAGCACGTCGATGATTTGCACCTTGCAGCCAAGTTTCGCGTAGACCGAGCCCAGTTCGAGGCCGATGTAGCCGGCGCCGATCACCAGCAGTCGTTGTGGCAGGTCGCTCGGCGACAGCGCTTCTCGTGAGCCGACAACGCGCTTGCCGTCGAGCGGAAAGTTCGGCAGCTCTAGCGGGATCGTCCCCGCAGCGATCACCGCCTGCTCGAAGCTGACGCGCAGCAGCCCGTCAGCGGTTTCGACCTCGAGTTGTGTGGTGTCGATAAAGCGTGCGCGTCCCTGCAGCAGCTCACCGCCGGCGCGCTTGACCAACGAACGGACGCCGCCGGTCAGTTTCTCGACGATCCCGTCCTTCCAGCCGATCAGCTTGCTGAGGTTTAGCTTGGGTCGGCCGAACGTTAGTCCGAAAGCTTCCGCCTCGGCGACCTCGGTCACCAAGTTAGCTGCGTGGATCAGTGCCTTGGAGGGGATGCAGCCCTCGTTGAGGCACAGACCGCCGAGCGTGGGCCGCCCGTCGATCAACAACACGCGCTTCTTTTGCTGCGCTAGGCGAATCGCTGCGAGATACCCACCGGGTCCGCCACCGATCACCGCGACATCACAGTCCTGAGTTGGAATACCGACGACCATCGCTGACTCCGCTATAGCCGTAGCATCAGCAGGTCCGGCTTCTGGACCATTTCAAGAAAGTCGTGCATGAAGCGAGCGGCCACAGCACCGTCGATAATTCGGTGGTCGTACGAGCAGGAGATGAACATCGTCTTGCGCGGCAAGACCTGGCCATCGACCACCGCCGGACGATCCTTGATCGCGTGCAGTCCGACGATCGCCAACTCGGGGTGGTGGATGATCGGCGTGGCAAATGCTCCGCCCAACGGCCCGAGGCTGCTCAGCGTGAAGGTTGCTCCTTTCAGTTCGTCGAGCGTCAGCTGGCGCCGGCGCGCACGCTCGGCGATATCGGCCAACTCGCTGGCGATCGTCAGCAGGTCCTTTTGGTCTGCATGGCGAATCACTGGCACGACCAGACCATCGGCGGTGTCGACAGCGACACCGATATGGCGGTGGTGCTTATAGACGATCTCTTGAGCGTCTTCGTCGTAGCTCGCGTTGAGCAGCGGGTGATCGATCAACGCGCTGGCCGCAGCCTTGATGAAGTAGGGCAACAGGGTCAGTTTGGGGCCGCCCTTGGTTTCGATGTGTTGGCAGGCGCGCTTCTGGATCGCAAGCAGATCGGTGACGTCTGCTTCGTCGACATGGGTGACGTGCGCAGCGGTGCGTTTGCTGTGCGCCATCGCGTTTGCGATGACGCGACGAAGATGGCTGAGCGGCTGGCGCTCCTCTCGCTCCTCTCCGATCACCTGCGGTACCGCGCGAGGGGGTGCCGTTACCGCCGATGGGGCAGCGGGCGTCGCAGTCGTTGGACGAGTAGCAGCGACCGGCTGTTGGGCGGCGCGCTCAACGTCTTCGTCGGTGATGCGACCGCCGCGGCCGCTTGGTCTCACTTGAGCCAGAGCGACCCCAAGCTTGCGTGCCAGGGCGCGCGTATGGGGTGTAGCGAGGAAACTGCGCGGGTCGCTGTCCTCGAGGGCTGCAACCGACGGCGGCCTAGCCGGCGCGGCAGAATCGCTTGTCCCATTGCCGGTCGGTGCCGCTGCGGCATCAGCAGCTGGTCCATCCCGCGTTGCTGGCGCGTCGCCACTAAACGAGATCATGACCTGGCCGACCTCGATCAGGTCGCCGGGAGAAAAATGTAGCTGGGTGACGCGTGCGGCACGCGGCGCTGGCAGGTCGACGACGGCCTTGTCCGTTTCGATCCGGGCAAACGGCTGGTCGAGGGCCACGTCCTCACCGACGGCGACCAGCCATTCGACCAGGGTTCCTTCGTGTAGCCCTTCTCCGACGTCGGGCAGGCGAAAGTCGAACGCCATCTTAGAACTCCAGCGTGCGTTTGATCGCGGCGAGCACGCGATCGGGGTTGGGCATATAGTGGTCTTCCAAAACGGCGCCAGGAAAGATCGTGTCGAAGCCGGTCACGCGCTCGACCGGCGCTAGCAGGTTGAGCAGCGCCCGCTCATTGATCTGCGCGACGATCTCTGCGCCGAAGCCGCAAGTGCGAGGCGCCTCGTGGACGACCACTGCGCGGCCGGTCTTGCGTACCGACTCGATAAAGATCTCGACGTCGAGCGGAACGATGCTGCGCAGGTCGATCACTTCGACCGAGATCTCTTGCTTGGCTGCACGGTCCGCCGCGGCGTTGGCGACCTGAACCATCGAGCCATAGGCGATCACTGTCACGTCTTTGCCGGGACGATAGACTCGGCCTTTGCCGATCGGCACGGTGTACGGCTCCTCGGGGACCGCTTGGCGAAATGCCCGATAGAGTCGTTTGGGCTCGAGGAAAATCACCGGGTCGTCGTCGCGGATTGCGCTGATCAGCAGTCCCTTGGCATCGTAGGGGTCGGCCGGTATGACGGTCTTTAGTCCCGGCGTGTTGGCGAGCATCGCCTCGTAACTTTCCGAGTGGTGCTCGGGCGGGCGGATGCCTCCGCCGTAGGGCATTCTGACCACGAGCGGCACGCTCAGCCGGCCGCGGCTGCGATTTCTCAGGCGCGCCGCGTGGGCAAACAGTTGGTTGATCGCCGGGTAGATGAAACCCATGAATTGGATCTCGGTGATCGGGCGGAAGCCGCCGATGCAGAGCCCAATCGCTGTGCCGATGATGCCGCTTTCGGCGAGTGGTGTGTCCAGCACGCGCTGATCGCCGAAGCGCTCGATCAACCCAGCGGTGACGCGAAACACGCCGCCGTCGGGTCCGACGTCTTCGCCCATCAGCAAGATCGCGGGGTCGCGTTCCATCTCCTGGGCCAGCGCCTGGTTGAGCGCCTGCACCATCGTCATTCGCTCTCCGGACGAGGGAGCGAGCGCCGTCGCTGCATCACTTGCCATTGCGTGACTCCGCGATTAGTTGCTGGCGTTGCTCGATCAGTGTTGCCGGTAGTTCGGCAAACATGTAGTCGAAAATATCCGTCGCCGGCGGTCTGGGCATCGCTTCGAGTGCCTCGACTTCGGCCTCAACTTCGGCGCTGACTTTGGCCACCAACTCAGCCTCCTGCTGTTCGTCCCACAAGCCCTGGCGCGAGAGGAACGTTCGCATGCGACTGATTGGATCGCGTGCGCGCCACGCTTCTACCTCGGCGGCGGGTCGGTAGCGGGTGTGATCGTCGGCGGTAGTATGGCTTTCCATCCGATAGGTCAACGCTTCGATCAGATAGGGCCCTTTGCCTGAGCGGACGTGGTCTAGCGCGTCTCGCGAAGCGACGTAGACGGCTAGCACGTCGTTGCCATCGACCTGCATCCCCTCAAAGCCGTAAGCAAATGCCTTTTGGGCGATCGTTTCAGCGGCCGTTTGCTGGGAAAAGGGCACCGAAATCGCCCAGCCATTGTTCTGGATGTAGAACAGCGTTTGTGCGCCGAACACACCCGCAAAATTCAACGCCTCGTGAAAGTCGCCTTCTGACGTCGCACCGTCGCCGGCGAAGCCGACGGCAGCTGCTTCCTCGTTGCGCAGCTTGAGCGCCATGCCCAACCCGGCGGCGTGCAGCAATTGGCTGGCGATCGGGATCGACTGAGGCGTAGCGTTGAGTCCGTCGGGTATCTGACTCGCGCGTTCGTCGCCCTTGCAGAACGAATAGTAGAGGTGCATCGGCAATCCGCGCCCCTCGAGCACTCCCTGCTCGCGAATCGAGGGCACCAGCCAATCCTCGTCGATCAGGTTGAGCGTCAAGCCGGCCTGAGCCGCCTCTTGGCCGCGCAGCGATCCGAAAGTCCCAATGCGACCCTGGCGCTGCAGGTTGAGCGCTTTTTCGTCGAAGGTTCGCATTCGCAGCATCGAGCACAGCAGGCCGACGAGCGCTTCATCACCAAGATCAGGCATCAGCTGTTCATCGACCACGCCCGACGGGTCGAGGATCTGCAACCGTCGCGTAGTGAAGTGGTTTACTTCGATAATCGGCATTTGGCCGGAAGAATGGATCACTGCGCCCGGCGCTGTCAATCGCTGCGATATTGCGAGGATCGCTGCTTGTCACGATCCCCACCACGCGCTCAGCTGGCATTGGCCAGCGAGCAAGTGGCGGATCGCGCCGCTGAAGGCCGTCGGTTAGCGACTGCGCCGTCGACGGGAGGCAAGAAACAGCAGCAGACCGAGCAGGGTAAGTGCGACGGACGTCTCTGGCCCGCTGCCGCTAACGGCACAGCAACCGCCGCCGCCGCCGCCGGGCGACGTGCCACCGTCGACGCCACCGTCGTTCACACCGCCATCTGAGCTGATCGGGACCGCGCGGTGTCCTTGGTCGGTTGGGTTATCGTAGTTGCGTGAGTTGAAGCCGTCGTGGCCGCTCGTCGGCCAGTCGATCCGTCCATCAGCGGAGCCCTGGGTCTTGTAGACGAACAGCCATCCGCCACGGGTAACGCTGATAACTTCCAACTTGCCATCGCCCGTCAAATCGCCCACCGCCGGCGTCGCGGTCACCCAGTGGCCGATCAACTTGGGCCAGCCAGCCGGCTCTTTGCCCAGCTTGTTGAACGCATGCACCCAATAGCCCGAGCTACCGACCAGCACCTCAGGAAGATCATCGCCATCGATGTCGGCAATGGCGGCGGTCATGAAGAATTGCCAGCCGTCGACGCGCTGCGGAAAGCCTGGCAGGTAGCGGCGAGAGCGCGTGCTCCAGACGCCGAGGTGATGCTCGAAGTCGTTGCGCACGCCGCTAGCGGCGAAGGCTGTCGCGGCGCCGACGCTGCCACCTGGCTGAACGAGGTCGGGAACGCCATCATTGTCGATGTCGCCGATGCTTGAGCTAGTGATCAGCGCGATCGATGGCTCGTCTTTAGCGTTGGACCCTGAACCGTACGCGGTGTTGTTCATCGTGTTGTCGACGCAACGCACGCGCGGATCGGCAGCTTCCTCCTGCGCGCAGGTTTTCGTGATTCGCCGGCTGCAGGGCACCACGTGCTTGCCCCAGTCTGGCTTGTCCAAGTCGGGATTGTCGACGTTGAAGCAGAGCGGCAGTTTCTCTTCCCCGGTATGGCGGATCAGCGTAGGTGCGGTGCCGACGCCGCTGATCGCGATCTCGGGCAATCCATCGCCATTGACGTCGACGAGCGCCGGCGAGTTGGGCAAACCTTCGCCGATGAACGGCAGAGATGAGATGCTAAACACCCGCACGGGCCAGCCTTCGAGAAACGGGCCGCCGGCGTGCGCATTGCCATCACCGTGGACCGCGTGAAGTGGGCCGCTCGAGCCGATCGTCTCATTGCTACCGATCACGATGTCGAGCATCCCGTCACCGTTGATGTCGCCGATCGCTGGCGAGCTGACGATGCGGGTCTTGCGCTTTTTCCCCTCGTTATTGCCGGTCGGATCGACAAGCTCGACGGGAAAGCCTGTCTGGGTGCTTCCGTCGGCGCGCCAGACGTAGAGTTTGGCATCCATCGCTGGGACGATGATTTCGAGCTTCTTGTCGCCGTCGAGATCAGCGAGCGCCACCGTAGAGATCACGCCCTCATCGATCAAGTCGTCACGGTTGGTGACCTTGTCGAGATCGAGGCGCGGGACGCGCACGGGAAATCCGCTCTTGACTGTGCCGTCTTTGGCAAACGCATAGACCGCCCCATCGTGGGACGCGGCGACGATGTCGAGCTCGCCGTCGGCATCGATATCACCGACTGCCGGTTGGCCGAGTGGCGTGTTCGATGAACTGTACTGCTTGTCCAATGCGCCACTATTGAAGGCATAGCTCTTGAGGACGTTGTTGTCCTCGGCAGCATCGAGCGCGCGCAGCGTGCCCAGCGTCTGCGGCCAGCCAGCCAGCGGCTTGCCGCTCGCATCGAGCACGTGCACGCGGCCATCGCTGGTCGTCAGAATGATCTCTCGCTTGCCATCTTTGTTGAGGTCGGCGGTCGTTGGCGAGGCGTCGGCGGATGATCCCAGATCGACGGGGAAGCCGTCGAGCAGATCAGGGTCAGCGTAGACGTGGAACGACTTGCGCGCCCTCGCCGCCAGCGTTCCGAACTTGCTCGAATGGCCGGTGGCCCGGATGCGGATCGTGACCATCCGGCGATTGGCGTCATAGTCAGGAGCGTCCATCGTTGGGTTGTCGATCTTTAGCGTCGAAACGTCCCAGTCGAAGAGTTTTCCATCGACGGGATCCGTGAGGCCCTTCTTTTCGCTCAGTACTTTGAAATCCTTGTCGAGGGGGGCGGCACCAGGCGCCCATTCCAACACGTAGTCGATGTTCTCGATGCGGTCCTTGCGAAAAGATAGTCGACCTTCGATCGAGACTGTCTTGGTCGATTTCGTGTCGATGACTTGCAGCCACTGCGGCGTGCGAATGTCGACCTCAGGCGGGAGCTTGCCATCGATAATCGTGTCGACGAGGCGCCGAGCATTGGGGCGACCATAGCCGAAGCGCAGATCCCAGCCCGGACGGGCAGGGTAGCGTTTGGGATCGGTCAGTGATTCGGGCACGTCGATGTCGTCTACCGTCATCACCATCAATTGGCGAACTTCCTCGGCCGACAGCCGGCGCGATCCGAATTTGTCGGTCGGCCCGGCGCTTCCGCTGGGAAACGGGATGTTGCCTTTGAGCGCCGCCGCGTACACCAGCCCGGCTAGCCCGGCGGTCTTGCCGACTGCCTCAGAGGAGCAGGCATTGGCTGGGATGCTCAGGTCAAGTCGAGGGCCATAGTTGGTGCAGTTGTTGAAATTGAGGAACGTCGTTGAGGTCGATACGCCTTGACCGTCGTGCACGATCGCGTGCACGTAGATCGTGTGGTCGTTGGCGCCGGGCCAGTTGGCGTGAAAGGCGTTCTCGTCGGCCGCCGAGGCGATCACGGTGACGTTGTTCTGATAGGCATAGTCGATCGCTGCGCGGGCCAGGCTGTTGTTGTTGATCGAGCCGAGGGCCTCTTGGATCACCGCAGCGCCACTGTCGACGGCAAACGCCGCAGCGAGCCCGAAGTTGTTGACGTCGGCGATGAAGCTGTCGCTTACACGGACCATCATCACGCGGCAGGTCGGACAGACGCCGAGATTGCCGATGTTGTTATTGGCTTCGCCGGCGCTGTCTTTGGCCTCGCCGGTGCCGTGTCCGTAGAAGGTGTCATCGCTGGCATCATTGTCGTTATCGAAAAAATCCCAGCCGCTGATATCGTCGACAAAGCCGTTGTTGTCGTCGTCCTTTTTGTCGGAAAAGATCGCGATCAGGTCCTGCGGGTCAAGCAAGCTGTTGTTGTTGGTGTCCCATCCGCCGGTAAAACCCAAGATGCGTGGATCGCACGGCGTGCGTGGCTGTTGAATTCCCGATTGCTTGGTATAGTCCTGAACGTTGAACACGCCGTCGCCGTTGGCGTCGTGCGGGTTCTTTGCATCGAACTGCGCGGTGCGGCAGGCGGCGTCGGGCGCCGGTAGCTCGCCGGCATTGAGGTAGAACTTGTTGACCAGGTCCGTTGTTTCCCAACGAATGCCGCTGTCGAGCACGGCGATCACGACCCGCGGGTCGCCGATGGTCTTTTGCCAGGCGCGGTCGGCGTGCATTCCGCTGCCGAGCGCCTTTTCGGCGGCGTTGACCCGCGCTAAGGCGCTCTCTGGAATGAACGAAAACAGCTCCCAGGCGTTGGCGTATCCTGGATCGGCAGGCCAGGTGCTAGTTTGCGATAGATCGGTGACCGACTCTGCTGGCGGCCAGTCTTTGTTCTGGCCGAACGCGGGTGCGATCGATACGAGCAGCCCGAGCAGGGCCAAGTACAAACGGGTAGGCATATCGTTCCTCGATGGCTTGGCCTGCGCCGCAGCGGAGGCCCAGGACCAGTCTGGCCCTAAGGTCTATTCCGTTGAAGTCGACGCATGGTATGCAAATTTTCCAGGGGAGAAAAGCTTTCCTAAGCTTTCGAAATAATAGGACAAATATCCCGCTGTTCGGGTAATTGGCCTGCGGCGGGTCAGATTCTGGTGGAGCGATGACGAGCGGAGAAACAGAACAGCAGAGCACGCGAGCAGAGCAGACGGCGGCAGCCGCTGGTCGCGGCGTAGCCTTTATCGCCGCTGCGAAGGCCTACTTCATGGTCGCCGGCTACGTGATCTACTTTCGATTGCCGCGCTTGCTCAAGACGGCTGCTCGCTGGGGCAACTACTTGCTCGTCGTGAGACTCACGTCGTTTATCGACAACTGCATCGTCACCGGTACGATCCAAGGTGTTAGTCATTTTACCGCTCATGGCTCCCACGACGCCAATGCGGTCAAGGCGGCCGCTTTGCGCGTGCAGCTGTTTCTTGGCGGGTTGGTCGCCGTCGCCTATTTTCTGTTCGCACCGCTGATCGCCCAGGCCGAACGCGACCCATCGTTGACGCCGTTCTATCGTTTGGCCGCAGGTATCGTCTGTTGTTATGCGTTTTACGCGGTGTTCGTCGGCTCGCTCAATGGTCTGCGCCAGTTTGGTCGTCAAGCGACACTGGACGTCGTCTTCGCGACGTTGCGTGCGGCGATGATCCTCGGAGCGGCAGCGGCGGGTCTCGGTGTGTTTGGTGCGATCGGTGGGTTCGTTGCTGCCGCATTTGTGATCCTCTGTGTCTCCGCGATCTGGGTCGGCCTTCCCGGGCGCAGCAAGACGCCGTTTCCGGCCGGGCAGATCTGGGGCTATATGCCGGTTCTGTTGGTCTACAACTTCTTCCTCAACGCGATGATGAACACCGACCTCTTTTTGCTTAAGCGGTTGGTTGCCGACCTGATCGCTGGTTCGGATCAAGCTGCACATGCATTGACCGCTGCCGAGGAGAGTTCGCGGTGGGCCGGTTACTACGGTACCGCGCAGACGCTCGCCTTCATCCCTTATCAAGCGATCTTAGCGGTGACCTTTGTGATCTTTCCGCTGATCTCGCGCAGTACCTTTGAAAAGGATTCGGCAGCGACCCGCCGTTACGTGCACCAAACGCTGAGGCTTTCGCTGATCTTCGTGGCTAGCGTGGCGACCGTACTGATCGCCAATCCGGCTGCGGTGATCGGAGTGCCCTACCAGGTGGACTACCGCATTGGCGCTCAGTCGCTCGAGATACTCTCTGCCGGAATGATCTGCTTTTCGATCTTTACGATCATCAACACGATGCTCAACGGTGCAGGCCGCAAGTGGCAGGCAGTTGCCTTGTCCTTTGCGACCTTCTGCGTCGGGGCAGTCGCCAACTGGTGGGCGATCTCTAGCGCGACTTCCGCGGAAGCTGCCTTGGCTCGCGCGGCGTGGGCGACGACAGCGAGCTACGGCTTTGGTGCGCTGCTCGCCGGTGTTGCGTTGTTTCGCTCGTTCTCCGCACTGTTCCCGTTGCTGACTTTGCTGCGCGTCGTGGTCGCCTGCGTTGTTGCGACGCTAGTGGGGCGCTTTATCCCCGAGGTCTCGCGTGTTGTTACACTCGCCGAGTGTGTGGGTGTGATGCTGGTTTACTATCTGGTGCTCGTTGCGATCGGTGAATTGCGGCGATCAGACATCGACAAGATCCTTGGCGTGTTCTTGCGCCGCAAGAAAAAGGGGAGCTAGCGTGCAAAGAGCGCTGTTGCTCAGCTGTTTGCTCGGTCTTTCGGCCTGCCCGCAAGATCGCCGAATGGCGCTGCGCGAAAACGTCGAGGCCTTTAACGACAGCGTGCGCTGGAGCCGACCGATGTTTGCGGCGAGTTATGTGCAGCCCAAAGGGCGCGATGCATTCTTGCGACGGCACAGCGCCGCGGCGACTGTGCGCGTTACCGATTATAACGTCGGACGCGTTGCCTACCGCTCGCCGGACGTCGCGGTGGTGCTGATTTCGCTCGACTGGTATCGGGTCGATCAGGGTGCAGCGCATCGAACGGTGGTGATGCAGACCTGGTCCCACGAGGAAGGTCGCTGGTTACTTGCCGAGCAGCGCTGGGTCAGCGGCCCCAGTTGTCCGTTGTTTTCCGCCGGGCCGGCGATGAAAACAAAGTAATGTTAGCGGTTTAAACGCTGCGACCGGCGTTGGCTGTCGCCCGTCATCGGGCCGATCCCTTTGCCCAGGGCGATTGACGGTGCCGGTCAATCCTCCTAGAATAGATAGTAATTTCCAATGACTGTGTAGGACTGGGGCACGCCGGTTTGGGAAACGGCCAACGGTGCACCTCGCGATGACAGCTGCCCCGAGTGCGATAGCTCGGCAGGGGGCTTCAGATTCGACGTTACCCATCAGCTAACGACGGTCGCAACGAAGTGCCCGAGTTCGTTCAGCAGGGCAAGGTGCGCGTCGTCCGTCGCGAGTATCACGAGGCGATCAAAGTTTGCCGGCTCGGTTTGCTCAAGCATCCGACCTGTGTAGAAGGTCGTTTGGTGCTGGGCCTGGCGCTGATGGCGCTCGGACGCTACGACGAAGTGCTCACCGAGATGGCGGCAGCGCTGCAGCTCAATCCGGCCGTGCCGATGGCGCATCTACTCAAGGGTGAGGCGCTGCACCATCGCGGTGAATACAAAGATGCTCGCCAGGCCCTGCTCCAAGCGCGGGCGCTCGATCCGAACAATGAGAAGGTCGATCGGCTGATCGCGCGAGTCGATGCGCATATCGCCAGTTCGGCCGCAGAAAGTGGCTTCGAAGGGCGACGCCCGACCGACACCAAGCAATATCCCAACCCGCGCGCCAATCAGAACGAAGGCGAGTCGATCGTCGAATGGGATCCGCCGCTGGAAGATACGGCGATGGAGACGCTCCACACGCCGCGACCGTCGATGGTGCGTGGTGATGAATCGCTCATCGCACCAGACGATCACGAGATAAACACCTCTCCATTTATCGCGCCGCCGATTTCCGGCCAAGGCGGCTATACTCCCGAAGGTGCGTTTGGTTCGTCGGTAGAAATTCCCGACGAGGAACCGACGGCAGTTGATGATGGGCGTTTGGTGCCAACACCGACTGGGCTCGTCGGCAAAGAGCGTGCGGCGCTTGCCCGGGCCGCGATCCTGACCTCGGAAACGCGGCCGGGAGAAACGGTCTCCGGCGATCTCGATACGGGGCCGACCAAGTCTACGGTCAACGATGGTCCTTCCGGTCGTCGCAAGGCCAACGCAGATCTCGTCGACTTGCCGTCGCCCGACGCGCTCTTGCCACCCGATGAGCGATCGTTCGATCGTGTCGCGCAAACACCACCTCGACACGCCTTCCAAGCGACCGCGGCGGTCAGCGTCGATCCGATCAACTCCGACGCTGCACCCGCACCGCGTGATGTGCGGCTAATGTCGGATGTCTCGATCGAAGAGGTGCGAATCGATCCGCCGGTAAGTGGTGAGACGACGCCGATTCGTGATGTCATAGAGCGAGATGCTGGGTCCAGCGAGCAGGACGACGATGACGAGCTGATCGAGCTATCGCGCGTTGAGATCCTCTCCGAGTCGCAGCCCAAGGCTCAGTTCGAGGCTAGTTTTAGTGATGTCTCGACCGAACAACGCCTGCGCACGGCGCGCCCAGCGGAAGTCGATGACGATCCGACCCGCGTGCGATTCGACCCAAATGAGCTCGAAGATGCGCGAGAGACGCGCTTGCACTTTGATCAGCAGACCGATGCTGATCGACCGTCGGCTGCCGGTCGCCTGGCGTCCGATGCAGCTAGTGCCTATCGCACGCGCGAGCTAGAGCGCGGCGAGCGTGCGGCCCACGGACTACCTGATCCGCGCCAAGACTTCGGCAGAGCCCCCAGTCGGAACCACGGCGTTGAGCCACGAGGCGCAGACGCGGCGGTGCGCGGTGGCGCGGCTTTGGATCGACCGAGCGTGGACGCCGCGCGGCTCGCTGTGCCCCAGCACCATCAACCCTCGCCGCCGCCTGGACGCATCGAGCAGCCGTTCTTTGAGCCGTCGCTATTGGAGCAGCGCACGGGTGCGCTTGGTCAGCGGACGCAACCCGCTGGACCGGACGACATCCCCGAGCGGTCGCTCGAGTACGAAGGCGAAGCGCTGACGCGACCTCACGGGCCAAAGCGTGGTCGCGCACCGAGGTTTGGCCACTCGGCGAGTGCACGACCGCTAACCCAAGGGGCGACGTCGTTTTTTGACCTGCTGCTCGGTGAGCGGGGTGGGCGGCGCTGGATCGTTCTCGCTGCCGGTGCGGCGACCGTTCTGTTGTTGGCCGTCGGTGTCGGGCTGCTGGTCAGACATTTTCGTGTCAGCGATCGCGTCGACAGCCAGCGCGCCACCGCTTTCCTACGCATCGCACGCGGCAATCTCGAAGACTACAACGGCGCGATGCAGATCTTGCGCGGAATTTTGGCCAAGCGCGCGGGCGATGCGCAGGCCAAGGCTGCCTATGCCCGCCTGGCGGCGGCGATTCCCTTTGAGTTTGGCGATCCTTTGCCCCGCTCGGCCAGCGAGCCGAACACCCAGCAGCTCGACGCCAAGGCGCGCTCAGTCGTTCGCGCGTATCAGGCGCTAAAGGGCGGCGATCTGCGATTAGCGGTTCAGTTGGTGCGCGAACTGCGATCGTTGCATCCCGACCTGCCGATCGCTCTGTATCTCGACGGAAGAATTCGCTTGCTGCGTGGCCAAACGGCCGACGCGCGAACCGTGCTTGCCCGCGCACATGCGCTGCAGCCGCGCGATGCGGTGATCCTGCGTTGGCTCGGTGAAGCGGCGGCGCGATTGAAGCAGGATCAGCAAGCGATCGAGTCGTTTCGCAAAGCCTTAGCACTCAACCCGCGCCACATCGGCACGTTGCTCAGTTTGGCCAACATGCGGCTGGAGCGCCGCTCGCACCTGGTCGACGTCGAGCAGACGCTGCGCCGGATCGTCAAGGGTGAGGAGCGACAGGTCGCTTCGCGCGGTGAACGGGGCTGGGCATGGTTATTATGGGCAAAGCTCGAGTTGATCCGCGGTCGCTTCGCCGAAGCCAAGCGGATGCTGCGCAAAGCGCGCAGCAACGAGCCGCATAACGATGTGGCATTTCTTGACGAGCTTTCGTCGGCGCTGATCGACGCGTTCATGCTCGGCGCGGCAGAGCAGGTCGCGATTCGCTCGGATCAGATGATGCCGGGGCGACCGCATCCGAACTATCGTAAAGCCCAGATCTACCTGCGCCACGGTCGTCCACATGACGCGCTCGAGGCACTGCGGCGCTCCTCATCGCTACAAGTATCCAGTCTGCTCAAAGCGCGGATCCATCTTCGCCTTGGACAACCCGAGAAGGCACGCGCTGAGGTCGAAGCGGCGCTGGCGCGCGGCGCTGGTGTCGCAGCGCAGATCCTCAAAGCCGAAGTGCTGACTTCATCAGGCAAGGCCAGTGAGGCCGAAGCATTGTTGACCCCGCTGATCAAGCAACATCCGGGCAACGCTGCATTGCTCACCGCTCTCGGGCGCGTCTACTTGCAGCACGGCCGGCCCGATCAAGCTCGAGAGCGCTTCGAGCAGGCACTTCAGCTCGACGCCCATAACATCGACGCCCGTTTGCTGCTGGCCGATGCGCTTTTGGCGGCCGGCGACTACGGCAGTGCACACAAGCAGTTGGTAATCGTTGCGCGCACCCACACCTGGCACGTCGTCGCGAGATGCAAGCTAGCTGAGCTCGATGTCGGTCGTTGGGACTTGACGCAGGCCCGCAGCGATCTGGAGGAGGTGCTCAAGAAGGCACCGATGCATCAACGCGCACGCCTCGATCTGATCCGGGTGTTGACGTTGTTGCGCGACTACGCTGCGGCGGCGACGGAATTGACCAAGCTGCGGCGCACCGACCGCGCCGACCTGTCCTTGGCTGCGGGGCGTCTGGCGCTCTATCGCGGGGATTTCAAACGCGCGGCCAGCCAGTTGGCGGAGGCCGTCGATAGCCGGCCCAAGTCAGCCGAGGCGGCAAAGCTGCTGGTGCGCGCCTACCTCTATGACAACAACGTTTCGGCCGCTCGTCAGGCTGCGCAGAAAATGACCGCACAGCTGAGTGGCCCCGAGGCGGTGGCCACCGTCGGCTTGGTCGAGTGGAGCGATGGAAAATTGAGCTTGGCCACCCGCATTCTTGGTCGTGCCACCAAGCTGCTCGCCCGTCGACCCAAACCGCCGCGCATCGAGGCCGAGATTCGCGTGCTCGCCGGTCGCGCGCTGAGCGACTCGGGAAAGGTCGACGCGGCGCTCGCTCAGTACGATGCCGCAGCTAATGCCTGTCCGCTTTGCCCGGACCCAATGCACTGGAAGGCGCTGGCGCTCGATGAAAAGGGGCGAGGTGCCGACGCGATCAATTTGCTTAGCCGTGCATTGAAGATCGATCCACGCAACTTGGAGATGATCTACGACCTCGCCAAGGTCTACGAGAACAACGAGCAGTCGAAGCTAGCGATCGAAATGTACGAACGCTATCTAGCGCTCTCGCCGCCTCCAGAGCTGGCCAAAGAGGCCAAAGAGGCGCTAAGCAACCTCAAGCGCTAAAGCCGCAGCCGACGCGGTCTTCGAGCGGTCTGACCACGACAGACACTTAACGACCGCGGTGTGCTCTCAGCCCTGTTTTTTAGGAAAAATGAGTGTTTACCGCCAAGTGGCGCGAGTGTCCGGTGCTTGTCGTCCTGATCGGTCGTTGCCTCTCGAGGGCGTTTGAGCAAAGATGCGCGCCGCGGAAGGTCTCGATGACATGCGTTTGTCTTCGCGAACAGTTAACAGCGTCGGGGCGACCCTGATCTGTGTTGCCGTGATCGCCTGGGTGGGCTTCGAGATTCGCAAGCCGTCGCTTAGCGCTGTTCATTTTGGCAACGAGGATATCGCCGGGATTACCTATAGCGCGGATGTCCTGTTGCGCGGTGGTCTTCCGTTGGTGGACACCTTCGAAGCCAAGGCGCCTGGATCGTTTTTCCTTACGGCGATTGTCTTCAAGCTATTCGGCCGCAGCGTGCACGTGTTGGAGTCGTTCGGGCTGGTCTGGTCGCTGATCGGTGCGATCGGTATCTTTTTCGGGGGGAGGATCCTTTTTGGCACTGCCAGTGGTCTGGTCGCGGCGCTGATCTTCTGCGGCAGCGTCGCCATCTCAGACGCCTTGACCATCAACTACAACGCCTGGATGTCTACGGCCGCGATTTGGGCCGCGGTTCTCTTTCTTGCGGGCCTGAAGCGTGGGCATTGGGGATGGTTCTTTGCAGCCGGTGTGGCGTTGGTCTGGGCGGCGCTGCTCAAGCGGCAGGGCGGCGTCACGCTGCCGCTTTACCTCGGGACAATCGCAGTTCTACCCTACCTGCGTCGTCCGAGCGGCTGGGCTGCAGTACCAAGAAGGCCGGCACTGGTCGCGTTCGTCGGGGGCCTAGCCACTGGCATTGCTCCGCTGGTGTTGTTCTATTTGGTCAGAGGAGGCTTTGGTGGCGCTGTTGCTTTCGTCAAGCACTTCGCCTTTTCCAGCTCGGGTTGGCGCTATGCCGCAGCCGATGTTGACGCTGCGGGCCGCCTGTCACGCCTCGAGGACGGGATCGTTGGGTTGGTTGAGTTTATGGCGCTGCCAACGCTGCTCGCGACGATGGCCGCTGTTGCCATTCCGTGGCGCAGCAACCAGCGTCTGGGACTGCGCGGCGCTTTTCTGGGCGGACATCTGATTTTGTCGTTTGTCGCCATCTCCCTCGGGTTCCGCTACTACCGCAGCTACTATAGCCAAATGCTTCCCGCAGCCCTCTGGCTTGCCGCGCACAGCGATGGTGCGCTTATGCCGTGGCTTCGCCTTTCGAGCTGGCCGCGGTCGATCGGGCAGGTGCTGGGTCGACTGGCGTTTCTCGCGATTGTCGTGATGGCCTGCGCGCCGGCCGCACTCAATGACTTCCACATACTTGTGACCATTCGAGATGGTCGCGGACGCTACCAAGAGTTTCGTGCCGATACAGCGCGCATCGGCAAGCTCATCAAGAGCAACACAAGCCCCAAGGATACGATCTGGATCTGGGGCCGTTGGGCTTGGCCGGTCTACTTCTATTCTGAGCGTTTGAGCTGCACCCGCTATTTCAAAAACCTGGGCGTGGTGACCAACAATCTGACCAACACCTGGCGCAGACCGACGACGATGACGCGTTTCAACCACTCCGGGCCCTGGCGCGAACTAGGTCGCGAGCTCGCGGCGTGCAAGCCGGCATTTATCGTTGTTGCGCTCAACGAGAGCTACGCTGGTTTCACAGCGTTCGAGCAGTTGCTCGCAACGCAATACGAGAAGGTCCCCAATTTTCGCGCGCACGCCTATGCCCTCTACGTCCACAAGAAGCACCCGCTAAAGGGAAGCCATCGTCGAGCAACTGAGCAGGTAGTACCGAGTCTCCCGCAGGGGCAAACGGGCGGCCGACTCTTTGAAGGCATCCGCTCGCTCGGTGGGCTGAAGGACGCCACGCCTATGGCACCGGCAGTGCGTGCAAAGAGCGCGCCCCGACTCAACGCGAAACCAGCGGGCGTAGCAAGGTGAATGCCCAATGCGCTGGTTGAGGTGGACTTCGGTTGTTGTCCTCGGTGCAGCGGTCGCATGCGCCGTGGCCCAGCTCGGGCTCTTGGGGTATGTGTTCTTCGCGCGCTTGAACTACCCGCTCGACGTCGAATGGATGGAGAGCGGGATGCTGGCTCACGCCTGGCGCGTGATGAATGGCCTCAGTGTTTATTCCACCCCAAGTGCCGACTTCATCGCGTACGCATACACGCCCCTCTATCCCTACCTGCTCGGTGCCTTGGGCAAGATTTTCGGCCTGAGCTACACGCTGGGGCGTCTTGTTTCGATTCTAAGCTTTGCCCTGGCCAACGTCGTGGTGGTCCTCGTCGTGCTGCGCGAGTGCAGCTCACGCTGGATCGGCAGATCAGCCGCGGTCGTCGCTGTCGGTCTGGTGGCCGCAACATTCCCGCATACCTCAGCGTGGTTTGACCTGGTTCGCAATGACTCGCTGATGCTGGGCCTTTCGGCATTGGCGCTGTACCTGCTCTGTTACAAGCACCAAAGCTGGCCCCACCTGATCGCCGCGGGAGCGCTGTTGGCGGGAGCATTTCTCACCAAGCAGACGGCAAGCATGTTTGTGCTCGCCGCTGGTCTGGCAATGCTGGTGCTCAATTGGCGCCGTGCACCCGCGTTGGCCGCCGTCGTCGGTGTGCTTGCCGGTGGATGGTTGGTGGTCGGCAATACGTTAAGCGCCGGTTGGATGTGGACCTATATCTACAAGGTTCACCAAGGACATACGATCTCCTGGGAGAATGCGTTTGTCCGCGCGCCGAAGCTAATGTTTGCCGCGGCGCCGGTGGCGCTTAGTATCTGCGCGCTTTGGCCAATTTTTGCGGTGCTGCACCGCGTGTTGACGAGGCATCGTCAGCGCTGCCAAGTGTCGATGTTGTACTGGTTCTTCTTTCTGCTCGTCGCGATGGGAGTCGCCTGTCTGGGCTACGGCATGCAGTGGGCCGTGGAAAACGCATTTATTCCCGGTCTGACGCTGGCCGCGATGTTTTCCGCACTGGCGGTCAATGATGTTGTTCTACGACTTGGGTTGGATCGGCGCGCGGGACAGATTGCCTTGGTGCTGCTTTTCGCTGCGCTAGCCGCACAGCTGGCCAATAGCTGGTACTCCGTCGACAGCCACGTGCCCACGGCGAAAAATCGCGTCGCCGCCGAGCAGTTCTTGCGTCGACTGGCCGCGCTGGAAGGCCCGATCTTGATGCCTTACCACCCCTACTACCCTCAGCTCGTTGGAAAGCCTGAACAGAGCTATCACCAAATGGCATTCAACAATGCACAGCGAGCTGGTTTGCCAGCCCCCGCGCAGCTGAGCGAGCGCATCGCGAAGATGCACTATGGGTCCATCGTGCTCGACACGGCGCCCGGCCAGCGCTATCAGTACTTCTTGAATAGCTACAAATTCGAGCACTACTTTCGCGGCAACGAGTCACCGCCAGTCTTCACCGGCTACCGCGTGCGGCCGCTCTATCTGCTGGTGCCAAAGCGCAAGGCGAGCCCGCAGGGTAGCGTCTTTGATTTTGAGGACGGTAGCTATGATGGATGGCAACGCGAGGGTACGGCTTTCGGTTCCCGTCCATTGGGCGGCGCTCGATCTGATCAGGGGCTACTCGGACCGTATAGCGGCCGGTATGTCGCGTCGACGATTCACGTTGGCGATGGCCCGACCGGAAAACTGATCAGTCCGCCCTTTCGGGTGATCGGTCGTCGCCTGAGCTACCGCATCGGAGGCGGACGTCGCCCGGACATCTATGTCCGATTTCTCGTTGATGGCAAGGAAGTGCATCGCCAAGACGGCGCGACCCACAACCACATCATGGAGCGGCGCGAGGTCGACGTATCGGCGCATCTCGGCAAGCAAATGGTTGTCGAAGTCGTCGACAACGCGAGGCGGCCGCCGATGGGTTTTATCGCCTTCGACGACCTTCGCTGGGTGGCAGAGTAAGCGTAAGCGACCGCGGTTAGCGGGCTTCGAATTTGTAGCCTTTGGGGACGATCACGATGCCGCTTTCCTCGTCGACGTGGAAGCGCTTGGCGTCGGCAACGCGGTCGTAGCCGATCTCAGTCTTCGGCGGGATTTTGACGCCTTTGTCGACGATCACGCGCTTGAGCTTGCAGTAACGGCCGATTTCCGCGTAATCGAGTACCACGCACTCGTCGACTTTGGCGAAGCTGTTGACGCGCACATCGGCGGCCAACACGCTGCGGTCGATCTGACCACCGCTGATGATACAGCCAGGTGAGACCAGCGAATCGGTTGCCATGCCGACGCGCCCTTCCTCTTCGGAGGCAAAGACAAACTTCGCTGGGGCGCGCACCGGTTGATAGCCACGGATGGGCCAATGCGGGTTGTATAGATTGAGCACCGGCTTGACGGCGACCAAATCCATGTGCGCAGACCAGTAGGCTTCGATCGTTCCGACGTCCCGCCAATAGCCGCGCTCTTCTTCGGCGGTTCCGGGGATTTGATTGGATGTGAAGTCGTAAACGAAGACGCGCTCTGACGGATAGAGCATCGGCAGAATGTTGCGGCCAAAATCGTGCGCAGAGTCCTTGTGGATCGCATCTTCGGCCAGCGCGTTTTCCAAGGCGGGCGTGTCGAAGATGTAATTCCCCATCGACGCCAACACCCAGCCCGGTCGAGAAGGCATTTCCTTGGGGTCGTCGGGCTTCTCTTCAAAACCGATCATTCGGTTGTTCTTGTCGACCTCGATGATGCCAAAGCCCTTGGCTTCTTCGCGCGGGATCGGGATCGCGGCGACGGTGAGGTCTGCCTCGTGCTCGATATGGAAATGCAGCATCTGCCGCACGTCGATCTTATAGATATGGTCTCCACCAAACACGCAGACGAAGTCCGGATCTTCGTCGTGAACGATGTTCATGCTTTGGTGAAGCGCATCAGCCGAACCGAGGAACCACTGTTTCCCGACGCGCTGCTGGGCTGGTACCGGTTCGACGTAATGACCGCAGACGTGACTCATCCGCCAGCCGCGCGCAAGGTGGCTGAGCAGTGAATCGCTCTTGTACTGGGTCAGAACCTTGATCCGGTGGATCCCTGAATTGACGAAGTTGCTGAGCACGAAGTCGACGATCCGATAGGGCCCGCCAAACGGTACCGCCGGTTTGGCCCGATGGGTGGTCAACGGTAACAGCCGCCGGCCCTCGCCTCCGGCAAGAACAACGCCGAGGATTCGAGGAAGGCGACCAACAATCTCCGCGAAGCGTGCTTTCATGGGAGGCTCGTTTCTGCGGGAGCGGTCCGCTCGTCAGTTGGGTTCAACGATATCCAGATTGCTTTGCGCGGACGAGAAGTCGAGGTAGCCCAAAGCGTAGAGTGTGAGCAGCGCTCCGGCGGCAAGTACGAGGAATACCACCAAAGCGATCAGCAGCCCGCGGGTTGATCGACTCGCGGGTTGGTCCGGCGCGGCCTGTTCTTCCAAAGGCGCGTCTCCCTCGAGCATGCTCTCCAGCGATGTGACTCCAGAGTCGGTCCCCTGCGCTCCCTCGCCCCACTGGCGGGGATCGATGAAGTCCTTGTGGTCGAGGGTACGGCTACCGGAAAGCTCATCGGGTGAAAGCGGACGCGAGCCGATAATGCTCTTTTGCTCGAGAGAGGTGAACTTGCGCACCTCGTCTTGAATTAGGTGGTTGATCACGCCCGGCGTGCCGGCGATCGGCGGAGCGGTCATTTGGCGCTCGTCAAGACAGCGTCGCACGACATGCGCGAGGTCACGGCTGGTAACCTTCAGCCCCCTTGTGAACAGCAGTTGCGCCAAGGCATCCTGCATTTCATAGGCGTGTTGGTAGCGCTGATCGGGATCGCGAGACAGCGATCGCTCGACGATTTGCTCGAGTTGCTCCGGCACTTCTGGGGCCAGTTCGCGTAGCGGCGGAATCTTTGCTTGGCGGACCAGTTCGACGGTTTGATAGTCGGTCTCGCCGTAGAACAGCCGACGGCCGGTGATCATCTCGAAAAGCACGATGCCGCAGGCGAAGATGTCGGCGCGGTAGTCGACCTCGATTCCACTCGCCGCTTCCGGCGAAAGGTAGGAGAATTTGCCTTTGACCACACCGGGGTCGGTTTGTTCGAGTTGACTCGCTGCCTTGGCCAGGCCGAAGTCGGCGAGTTTCACTTCGCCATTGCGCGAGAGCAGGATGTTCGGTGGGCTAACATCACGGTGAACAATGCCGAGTGGGCGGTCGTCGTCGGGATTGCGCATGTCGTGCGCGTACCCGAGGCCCTTGCAGACCTCCATCGCGACGAATACACATTGCTCCAGTTTTAGTCCGCGATTTTGTCGCTTGAGTGACTCGCTCAGATTGCGCAGGTTGATGCCGTCGACGTACTCCATCACGATGAAGTACGTGTTGCCGGAGCGGCCAATATCGAAGACGTGGACGATGTTGGCGTGGTCGAGGTAGAGGCTCAGGCGAGCTTCGTCCAAGAACATCGAAACAAACTTCTGGTTCTTGGTCAGATGAGGAAGGATGCGCTTGATCGCGACCTTCTTCTTCATCCCCTGCATTAACTCGGCTTCGGCGCGGTAGATCTCGGCCATGCCGCCCGCGTCGAGCCGATCTATAATGCGATATCGTTGTTCGCTACCCGCCATAGCCTCGCGACATTATGAGAGTTTCGTGGCCGATAGTACACTAGTCCAGCCCAGTGCACCAAACAACCTTTGCGCGGGAACGCCGAGTTCGGCCGATGAATGCAACTATTCGCTTCTATGGCCTTTTGTCGCGCAGCCTAGCCGGCGAACGGGAATAGTCGCGGGACCAGCGTGAACGCAGCGATATAGACGGCGGCCGTGACCGGCAGGCCGAGGCGCAGGTAGTCGGTATAGCGGTAGCCGCCCGGGCCCATCACCATCGTGTTGGTCTGATAGCCGACCGGCGTGAGGAATGACGCCGCGGCCAACGCGGTGCCGATGGCGAAGGGGCGTGGGTTGTACTTGAGCGCCGTCGTCGCCTCGAAGGCCATTGGTAAGACCAGCATGATCGTTGCGTAGTTGGTGATCAACTCCTTGAGGACAGTGACCAAGCCCATCACACAGAACAGCAAGACTTGTGGCCCCAAGTGGCGGACGCGACGCAAGAGCCAGGCCGAGAGTACTTTGGCCAGGCCGGCATTGCGAAAGGCATTGGCGAAGCCGAACGCCGCCGCGATCGTCAAGATCACATCGCCGTTGATCGCCTTGCGCGCCGCGCGCAGCGGAATCAGTCCGCCGACGACGGTGATCACCGCACCGGCCAGCGCTGCGGAGACCAGCGGCAAGACGTCCGTGGCGACCGCGCCGACCACGGCTGCACCGATCGTCAGCGCCAACCAGGCGCGCACCGGCAAGGGCGGCCGATGAGAAGCGAGTTTGGAGATCAGCAAGAAGTCATCGCTGTCGCCCCAGCGTTCGGCGAAGCTGTCATTGGCAGCTACGACTAGCGTGTCGCCAAGCTTGAGCGGTACCCGACCCAGCTGCTCGTGCAAACGCTTGCCGCCACGGAAGATCGCCAGCACGGCTGCGCCGTAGCGTTCGCGGAATCCGATCTCCTTGAGGGTAAAGCCAACGGTTGGCGAACGCGTGCCGACGACCAGCTCGTAGTGCGCTGAGGCCTCGGCGAGGTTTTCGCGGCCCGCAGGAGCGCTGCGCAGACCGGGGATCTGGCTGAGTTGGTTTACAGCTTCTGAGCGGCCGACGAAGCGCAACAGGTCATTGGGGCGGAGCACCGTTCGCGGCGATACCGGCACGACGACGAAGCCGTCTTCGCGAACGATCTCTGCCAGGAACGAACCGGTCAGATGGCGGAGTCCAGCCGCTTCGACGGTCTTGTCGACCAGCGGGCTGCGCTGATCAAGCGACATGCTGACCAAAAAGCGCTGTGTGTCTTCGAATACCGCGCTGGCCGGAGCTTGACGCTTTGGCAACACAGCGTGCGCCAGTCCAATGATCGTCAGCAGGCCCAGGCAAGCTGCTGTTAGCCCCACCGGCGTGAGCTCGAAGAAGCTGAGCGGTGGCTGTCCCGACGACTGCAGCAAGCCGGAGACGACAATGTTGGTTGAGGTTCCGGTTAGCGTGATCAGTCCACCGAGGATCGCGGCGAAGGACAGCGGCATCAGGTACCACGAGGGGGGCGCGTTCTTTTCCTTAGCCCACTGCTCGATGCGTGGTACGAACACCGCAACGATTGGCGTGGTGTTCAAAAAGCCCGAAGCCGCAGTGATCGGTGTCAAGAAGCGTGTTAGTGCCCAACGTCCAGGTTTCGCAGCACCGAGGCAACGATTGAATATCGAGACCAGCGCTCCGGTGCGCTCCATGCCGGCGGCCACCACATAAAGCGCGGCGATCGCGATCGGCGCCTGATTGCTCAATCCCGCGAGCGCCTCCCGTGGCGATATCACCCCGACAACCAGCACGACCGTCGTCCCGAGGATCATCGCCGCCCATGGGGCGATGATGTCGCGAGCCATCAACACCACGATTGCGATCGTTACAGCGATGGTCACCCAGGCGCGATAGTCGAGCATCGGTTGTTCTGCAGATAGTCCGCGTCAGAGCAGGCCCCCCGACCCGCTGCTGCTGCCAAAAAACGTTGTGTTCTTGGTCCATCATATCACAGCGTTGATGCGCTTTGCGTGCTGCCGTCGGCCATCGTCCGCAAGCTCCCGCGCACTTTGTTGCCGATGTAGCGATATGTAGGCGCGTCGAAGGGTGCAACAGCCGTCGACGCCACCGACGGGTTGCGATATCTTGTTAAGCACACGCAAGGCAACAGATCGGCAGTGCGAGTCACGACATGGCTCGCGCCGTTCGTTATGGAGGGCACAGTGTCTGAACTTATTGGGCCGCATGGTGGGAAACTTTGCGATCTCTACGTCGACGCCAACCGTCGCAAAGAGATCAACGAAGCGTCGCGTGACTGGCCGTCATGGACGCTGACGGAGCGACAACTCTGCGACCTGGAGCTGTTGGCCAACGGCGCATTTTCGCCGCTGACCGGCTTCGTCAAACA
Source organism: Deltaproteobacteria bacterium (assembly GCA_020633415.1). Taxonomy (GTDB): domain Bacteria; phylum Myxococcota_A; class Polyangia; genus JACKDQ01. The sequence continues at coordinate 173,696 of JACKDQ010000006.1, read as the reverse complement.
GGCCGACTACGAGAGCATCTGCGCGAAGATGCGTCTTGCCGACGGTACGCTTTGGCCGATGCCGATTCCGCTCGACGTAACGCAAGATGTAGCCGATACGTTGAGCGCCGGTTCGATGCTGGCGCTGCGCGACATGGAAGGTCTGCTGCTCGCTGTGCTCCACGTCGAAGAGCTCTATACGCCCGATCGCCACGCTGAGGCTGAGGCAGTGTTTGGTACCAAGAACACCGAGCACCCCGGCGTCGACTACCTGTTCAATAAGACCAACCCGGTCTATCTCGGCGGACGGATCGAGGCGGTCAATCCGCCGGCGCATCACGATTATCGCTCACTGCGTTCGACGCCCAAGAAACTACGCGCCGAGTTTGCCGAGCGTGGCTGGACCAAGGTCGTCGCTTTCCAAACGCGCAACCCAATGCACCGTGCGCATTTCGAATTGACCTATCGTGCGGCCGAAGAGCAGCAGGCCAAGCTGCTCGTTCACCCGGTCGTTGGCCAGACCAAGCCCGGTGATATTGGCCACTATGTGCGCGTCCGTTGCTACCGAAAGATCATGGGGCACTATCCAGAAGGCACCGCGCAGCTCTCGCTGTTGCCGCTGGCAATGCGGTTGGGCGGTCCACGGGAAGCGCTTTGGCACGCGATCATCCGCAAGAACTTCGGCTGTACGCATCTGATCGTCGGCCGCGACCACGCCGGCCCCGGATCGGATTCGAGCGGCAAGCCATTTTACGATCCCTACGGCGCGCAGCAGCTGCTGCGCGAGCACGAGAAGGAACTTGGCGTTTCGATGGTGCCGTTCCAGCTAATGGTCTACTTGGAAAAGAAGGCCTGCTACATGCCGATCGACGAGGTTCCCGAGGGCGAAAAGACGCTGCAGATCTCGGGCACGGAGTTGCGCAGGCGGCTTAATACCGGCGAAGCGATCCCCGACTGGTTCACTTTCCCCGACGTGGCGGAAGAGTTACAGATCGCCTATCCGCCGCTGCATAAGCGCGGTTTGGTGTTGTTCTTTACCGGCCTTTCCGGGTCGGGCAAGTCGACGGTGGCCAACGTCGTGGTGAGTCGCCTTCAGGAATACGGCGGGCGCTCCGTGATGTTGCTCGATGGCGACGTTGTGCGCACCAACCTCAGTTCCGAACTCGGTTTCAGTAAAGAGCACCGCGACATCAATATTCGCCGCATCGGCTATGTTGCTTCCGAGGTCGGACGCGCTGGTGGTATCGCCGTCTGTGCGCCGATCGCGCCTTACGACGCCACGCGAAAGCACGGCCGCATTCTCGCCGGGCAGGCCGGCGCGAGCTTTGTCCTCGTTCATGTCGCGACCTCGCTTGAGGAGTGCGAGCGGCGCGATCGCAAGGGGCTCTACGCCAAAGCCCGAGCCGGGATTATCAAGGAGTTCACCGGCATCAGCGATCCCTATGAGGCGCCGACCGATGCGGAAGTGACGATCACTACCGAAGGCGAGACGCCCGAAGAGAGCGCCGACAAAGTGATGGCCTACCTCCGCGAGGTCGGAATCCTTCCGCGCTAGCGCTCGTCCACGATTCTTCCTCGAGCACGAGTCCCCTCAGTCGGATCACGACGGTTGCCGCCGCTACTTGACGATCGGAATCCGCAGCTTTTCCCAAATCGGCGTGTGATTGGCCTCTGAGCCCTGGTTCCAGAGATGCAGCGCGGGGTAGGTGGTCACCGTCGTGCTGACTTCGTCTTGATGGACGACGATCGGCGCGACGAAGATCTGCGAGTTCGAGCCGAAACGCGTCGAGCTGAAGGTCAAAAAGTAATAGGAGTAGTTGCCGATCGTGCTGGCGAAGGGCGCCCACTTGGGAAACGAATTGGCAATGCCCGGGCTGCTAAATGGCGCACAGCTCGGGCCATCGTTGGCCTTTAGCCGGGTTGGCGTACCGCCGCTGCTGGGGATGATGTAGACCTCGGCGTTCGGATTGGAATAGCTTTTGTCGTCGTTGGCGGCGTTGAACGCGACCCATTTGTCGTCCGGTGAGAAGCTCGGGTAATACTCGTTGCGCTGCGGATCGCTGGCTCCCGGCAGTGGCCTCGCTTGGCCCCCGGCGCGATCGTTGTAGGGAATCGTGTAGATGTCGCCGTTGGTCGCGTGCGGCGTGCCGTGTCGTGGGTCTTGGGTCGATGTGTAGACGATCGTCTTGCCGTCGTGACTCCAGTGTGGACTCGACGCTTGGCGTTGATCGCCGTTGCGCGCTAGCACGCCCGAGGCCCTGCCGGCCGAAGCTGCTTCGAGGTCGAACCAAACCAGCTGGCCGTTAAGCCCGAGGTTATTGCTGTCGTCGGTCTCGGCGATTACCACCCGGTCACCCGCCGTCCAGTGCGCTGCCGATGTCGTTGAAAGCCCGATTATCCGGGTTTCGATGCGCGCCTTCGCTGCCGCTGAGAGGAACGGCGCGGCGTCGCCGAGCTGTGCGCCGTCCGAGGCGTCGATGCGGGTGAGGGCCAAGCTCCAGGCGTTGCTACCGACCACCGCATACTTTCCATCGGGTGTCCCCGAATGGCAGCCGACGCAGGTCAAGCTACGCTGTTTGACGTTTGAAGGCTGTACGACCAGCGAGCTTCCCTCGTCACCGATCGAAAATCCGTAAAGCGAAGAGGACGTCGTGCTCCAATACACCAAAGCGCCGTCGACGGAGACGGGGAGGATCGTGAGCGGGCCGCTGACGGCTTTGCTAACGCCGGACAGTTGACCGTTGAGCAAACTGCCCTGGCGAATCGAGAGGGTCAACGGCTGCCCCGCCGAGTGGGCTTGCAGCGCCAGCCAGAGGTCTTTGGGCATCGTCCATTCGGTCTCGGCGGTGATCACCTGTAGGTCGCGCTGCTGATTGTCGGCGCTCAAGCGCAGCTCGACGACGCGCCCCGCTGGCAGGCTGCTCCAGCGAAAGCGCGGCCTGAGCCAGTTGTCGGGAAAGGCGGCTCCGAACTGCGGCGTTAGCAGACAGGGCGCGTCCGGACTCCCCGTCGTCGGATCGATCTTGGAAAAATCAGCGGCCACGCTGCTCGGCAGGTTGGGGTCGATGATCGGCGCGACAAAATCGTTGTATACCTTTGGACCGGCGTCGGGTCCGACCAGGGCGTCGAAGCGCAGCGCCCCGTCATTGGTTAGCCAAGTTGTCGTGTCGGCACAGCCGCTTAGCACAAACAGCAGCAGCAACGAGCTGCCGATACGAATATTCATCGTTTCCCCCTCGCACCGAGGGGACTATCCCACGAAGCTCTGTCTGCACAAGTACTAGCAGGCATTGGTTAACGATTACAATGAGTTGCTAGTAGCGCTGGCGATAGACGGGCTGTCCAATCGCGGTCATCGGCAGCCCAACGGCCGATCAGCCGCGGTCGAACGTCGCCAGTGCTCGGGCTTAGGGGCTTAGGAGGCTTTTTTCTCGCGGATCAGCTTGGGCGGAGAGCGCTTTTGCACGGCGTCTTCGTCGATCACGCAGCCGCTGACATCGTCAAGCGCCGGCAGCTCATACATCACGTCGATCATGACCTCTTCCATCACCGCGCGCAGGCCGCGTGCGCCGGACTTTCGCCGCACCGACTCGACGGCGATCTGCCGCATCCCGTCATCGGTGATCTGCAGCTCAACACCGTCTAGCTCGAGCAGGCGCTGGTACTGGCGCAGCAGCGCATTTTTCGGCTTCCAGAGGATTTCGACCAGGGAATCGACATCGAGCTCGTCACAACCGACGACGACGGGGATTCGGCCGACGAACTCCGGGATCATCCCGTACTTGACCAGGTCCTCGTGCCGCACCTGCGAGCGGAGGGCGTTGCGATCAGCTTCTTTCGCATCGATGTTGGCGCCGAAGCCCATGCCTCTCGCACCGACGCGCTGTTGAATCATGTCCTCGATGCCGGTAAAGCTGCCGGTGCAGATGAACAAGATGTTTGACGTATCGACTTGAATTAGCTCGTGCTGTGGGCGGTTGCGCGATCCGTCTGGCGTGATCGAAGCCTGTCGCCCTTCGAGCAGTTTCAGCAGCGCTTGCTGCACACCCTCGCCGGAGACGTCGCGGCTGAGCGACGGTCCGCCCCCTTTCCGCGCCAGCTTGTCGATCTCGTCGATGCAGATGATGCCTTCGGCGGCCCGCTCGACGTCGCCGTCGGCCGCCCGATACAGCGACTTGACGATGCTCTCGACGTCCTCGCCGACATAGCCGGCTTCGGTCAGTGTGGTTGCATCGGCAAGCGCGAAGGGCACGTCGAGTTTACGAGCCAGCGATTGCGCGAGCAGCGTCTTGCCACTACCCGTCGGCCCGAGCAGCAGAATGTTGCCCTTGGCCAGCTCGACGTCACCCTTACGCGGCGCGTAATTGATGCGCTTGTAGTGGTTGTAGACCGCGACCGCGAGCACTCGCTTTGCCCACGTCTGGCCGATGACGTACTCGTCAAGATGCTGGAGGATTTCGCGTGGCCGTGGGAAATCTCTTGTCGGCCGCGCCGTTTCCTCTTCGATGATGTCGGTACACAACCCGACACACTCGTCGCAGATGTAGACATTCGGGCCGCTGATCAGCTTTCGAACATCGGCGCGACGCTTTCCGCAAAACGAGCAAGCAATCTGACTCATTACTCTCTATTGTTACACACCCATGGGTGGCGTCTAGTGGAAAACAGATCGACGCCACGGGCCGGTGTGGGCGGGTGTGTGCGGCAGAGCAAGGCGTCGCTGTTTTCGCGGTGTCTGTTCATCTCAAGCGAATCGGTTGTTTGGCAGCGCTTTGACGATCGAGTTCGACTTCGAGCCAGCCGTAGTCCGAGCGGAACGCCGCCAGCAGCGGCAATCTGCGAGAGTCGTCGCTTAGCCATAGCTCGGCGCGTCGCGGCTGCTTGTTCGCCAAAGGCTTGCCGTCGTCGGCGATGCGGCGCATTTCGCCTCTGAGCTCCATTGCGTCGAATGCACCGATCGTGGTGCGCAGTCGCTTTTTTCCGACCACGCGTAGGCGCAATTCGTAGAGTACCAGTCCGACCAAGACGCGTTGCGCTGTCGTTGCGCCAACCATCAAGGGCGTACTGCGCAGAAACAACATTGCCGTGAGTGGATCGCGCACATCGCGCGGCAACCGACGTTGCCGCAGGGCGCTCGATTCGCGGTTCGCCGTGCGGCGCACGACCAGCTGCTTGACCGGCCAGCGATCGAAGCGCGTCGTGATCTTGCGCGAGCTGTCTCCCTTGATGCGCAGCGAGTGGCTGCGGAGCGGCTTGAGCTGGCGCACGGCCAACAGCACATGACGATCCTCGGAGAGCGCGACGAAGTTTCGCATCAGCGGTGTGGTTTGTCCGAAAGCGCGCACTTTCAGTGTGCGGTCGGCGCCACTTCGCAACGGCTGGCCGATCACCACCGTCGCCTGAGCCGCCTCGATGCCCGCCAAGCGGATGCGAAAGCGCAACGCTTCGCCGGCGCCCCAGCCGGGGTGCTTGACCAGTCGCTGCGGGCGGATGATCTTCAGCCGCACGATCCGTTGAGCGACCGTGGCGAGCGCCGGGGCCGGCAGCGCGCGATGGGCCAGCACCGGATGCCCGACGATCAACGCGCTGGCGATCATTAGAGGATGTCTCACATAGCTATAACGCTGGGCGCAGCGGAAAACTTCACCTCTGGCACTGGTCTCCGTTCCGTCAGCGTGTTAGATGCTCAAAATGAAAGGAGTTATCCGGTGAAACGGATAGCGATCAGTTTTGGCGATCCGGCCGGCATCGGTCCCGAAGTGGTGTTGCGCGCTTTGGCCGACGCGCCGCGAGGTCCGATCGTCTTTGGTGCGCGGGCGTCGCTCGAGCGGGTGGCCGAGCGTTTCGATTTGCCCTGGCCCCAGAACGTTGCGTTCATCGACATCGATCCCGATCGTCTCTCGGAGCAGGTGGTGCTCGGCGAATCTGGGGCAGCGGCCGGGCGCCTGCAGCTGGCGGCGCTTGAGGCGGCGACCGACGCGGTCCTTGCCGGCGAGGCCGATGCCTTGTGCACGGCGCCGGTGACCAAGGCGAGCATGGTGCAGGTTGGTTTCGGCTATCCTGGTCACACCGAGTACCTGGCGGCGCGTTGCGGCGATCGAAAGGTTGCGATGATGTTGGCCGGTCCGACGCTGCGCGTGGTGCCACTGACCGGGCACATGGCACTTGGTGACGTATCGTCGGCGCTCTCGATTCCACCGGTGGTTGAAACGCTGGAGCTGGTGTCCCAAGCGTTGGTCGAATGGTTCGCTTGCCCAAGACCGCGTATCGCGCTGATCGCGGTCAACCCTCATGCAGGTGAGTCTGGGTTGTGCGGAAGCGAGGAGGCTAGCATCCTTGTGCCCGCACGAGACGAGGCCCGCCGACGCTTGCTGGATCGCGTCGATCTCGTCGGGCCATTGGCCGCCGATGGATTTTTTGGACGCTATTACGGGCAGGATCAGCAGCAATTTGTCGGGGCAGGCGCGTTCGATGCGGTGATCTGCGCCTATCATGACCAGGCGTTGATTCCCTTCAAGATGATCCATACTCACGACGGCGCCAACTTGACCCTGGGTCTGCCGTTTGTGCGCACGTCACCGGTTCACGGCTCGGCGCTCGATTTGGCACCGTCGGGCACCGCCAATCCTGCGAGTATGCGTTATGCCCTGTCGCTGGCCGAGCGATTGACCCGCTAATTGGCCCACAACGCGATCCCTGCGCTCCCCATCGATTGAAGCGAACGTCGATCGCTTTCCGCGTCTGCGCTGCTCAGAGCACTTGAGGGCTAGCGTTTGAGTTGCGCGAGGTAGCTTTGCGCGACCCGCTGTGGGTCGAGTCGCAGGCATCCGGCGACGGCTTTGACGAAGCCGCGGAGATAGACCGTTGCCGGCATTGCCGCGACGACCTCGTCTTCGATCGAACGCAGGTAGCTGATAGAGATCTTTGTCTGCTCGGCTAGTTCTTCGAGCGCGATCCCTTGGTCGAGGCGCAATTGTCGCAGCAGGCTGCCGCTATAGACGGCATCTTCGGCGGGAGGCTCGCGGTGATCGCCGGGCGGCAACTTGGCATCGGCCGGCGTGCCGTTCGATTGGAGCGGTCTTCGATTGGAGGACTCGCTGAGCCCCGTCGCGGCCCGCTCGATGACCTGTCTGAACGCGCGTCGCTCGTCGCTCGGTAGCCGACCAAACAGCGGATTGCTCTCGGAGTATCTCGACGCCGCGCGGCGACAAGCGCGCTGAAGTTGGTGCTCGGTCGGGTCGGCGGGCAGCCCGAGCAGTTCGCTTGCGCTAAGCGCTGCGGTTCCGAGTGGCGGCAGCGCTCGATGCTCCAAAGCGAGCAGCTTGCGACTCAACGCACGGATTTGCTTTCCGGCGGCGGTCTCGCTCAGTGCGACCAGCGCAGACTTGCGCTGACGAAGCGCCAGCCAGCACGCATCATCGTAGGCAATGTCGCCGAGGTGCTCTACGGCGAGCTCGAGGTGACGCTGACAGAAGCTGGCGATCTGCTCACCTTGCGCGCGGTCTTCATCGGTGCGGGTATGGTTGACGATCAACAGCGGCCGGATCCGTCGCTGGGCCTCAGCGAAGATCGTCTGCTGTTCTGCATTGAGCGATTGGACGATCAGCGCCGGTTCTGGCGTACCAAGGCCGACCCGCGAGCGGCCGAAGGCTAACGCACCCTCGGCGGGCCAAGCCTTGAAGTGGTCATGGAGTTCGCGGGCGAAGCTGTCGACGGCCAGTCGCAATGTCTGTTCGATCGCTGCGTTGTCCGGCGTACTGACGACGAGCTGCAGATCGGCCGAGCGCCAAAGATCGAGGCTGTTGTAGCTGGCACCGGCCGAGAGGTCGACCACGACATGGTCGGCGGGGATGCGGCTCAGTTGAGCGAGCAGGCGGCGCTTTTGCACCGGTCGCGGGTTGGCCGCCCCGAGCGCGGACGCTGCACCACCGATCAAGCACAGATTCGGCTGGAAGGTCGGCAGCAGCAGATCGGCAAGGTCGTCGACCTCACGGCGGAAAAAGGCGTGCAAGCCGGCCGAGCGCTCACCGGCGCCGAGCAACAAGTGCTGGGTCGGCGAGGCCAGCGCCGCATCGACCAGCACGACGCGTTTGCCGATTTGGGCGAGTTCGCTAGCGATTAGCGCGGTGATTAGGCTCTTACCGACGCCACCCGGGCCGCTGGCCACGGCGGTTACCAGGGCGCGCTGACGCCAGCGGTCGGTCTTTTCCGCGCCATCAGCGAAGGTCATTTGGCTGTTTGCTGGGTCGCCCGCTCTCATTACTTCTCCAACCAGCGAAGGCGTGGAGGGCTTTTAGCACACGCGCTTTGCGCTGTGGGCGGAAATCTGATAAAAGTTAAGTGGTTCCTTCGAAAGAGGCAGCGATGGCAAGAGGCGGACGCAAACCGACCGATCGTCCCGAGCGCGCGCGACAAATCGCTCGGGCTATCGCATCGGACTTGGGCTTGTACCACGAGTCAAAGATCGTTGAGGGGCTTGAGAAGGATAACTTCTTCGATGTGATGGCCCCGGAGATCGAAGAAGGTCGCGAGTACTTCAAAAGTCGCGTCACCGAAGAGATCTACAAGCTCAACATCTACGATCGCGCGATCATCGACGTGATCATCAAAAACAAGGGGCACATCAAGTCGCCACTTTGGTAGGTCGTGGAACCCGCCACCGACGAGTCGTTCCAGTTCACTGTCGCCGAGCACGAGGCAGGCCAACGCCTCGATCGCTATTTGGCAACGCGCCAGCTTCGTCATAGCCGTTCCCAGGTTAAGCGCTACCTCGACGCCGGATACTGCTCGGTCAACGGCAGCCCCGCGCGCCCGGCGCAAAAGCTCAAGCAAGGCGACCTGGTTTGTTTTCAGCCGCCGCCCCCCGAGCCCGATCACGTCGAGCCCGAAGCGATCGATATCGCCGTGCTTTACGAAGATCACGAGTTGGTGGTCATCGACAAGGCGGCGGGTATGGTGGTTCACCCAGGCGCAGGGCATCGCCACGGGACGTTGGTCGCGGCGCTGCTCAATCACTGCACGGAGCTCTCGGGCGTTGGCGGCCGTCTTCGCCCGGGAATCGTTCATCGCATCGACCGGTTGACCTCGGGTGTGATGGTCGCGACCAAGACCGATGTCGCGCATCAAAGCCTGAGCGCGCAGTTCAAGTCCCACACGATCGATCGGTGCTACCAAGCGGTGGTTGCTGGCCAGCCGCCGGAACAAGGGACCTTTGAGACGCTGCACGGTCGACACCCAACCGATCGCAAGCGCTTCAGCTCGAAAGTAAAGCAGGGTAGGCGTGCGGTAACACACTACCGCACATTGCGTCGCCTCGACGGCGCAACGCTGGTTGAGGCACGCTTGGAGACCGGTCGAACGCACCAGGTTCGGGTCCACTTTGCCGACGCTGGCTATCCGCTGCTGGGCGATCCGATCTACGGGCGCCCGCCACGATCTCCCCGCGCACGGGCGGCAGCGAGCGGCATCGACCGCCAAGCGCTGCACGCGGCGTCGTTGGCGTTTTCCCATCCGACGACCGGCGAGCGTTTGAGCTTTTCTTCGCCATTGCCCAACGACATGCGGTCCTTGATCAACGCGCTGCTGTTGCCTGACAATGGCGACAATGATCCAGCATCCCTTTGAACGACACGAAACCGCCGCAGCCGTTTGGCTGACCGCGCCGCTGCTCACCGAGCACGGCGTGCTACATGCTTTTTCAACTGCCCAGCGGACGATCGTTGGTCAGGCCGGGCGACGGGAAGCCGACCTCGCCGCGCTTGCCGAGGCGATCGGTGCGGGTCGGCCAGCGATCTATCGTGTCCAGCAGGTCCACGGCGCGGCTCTGGTTGAGGTCAGCGCAGAAGATGAAGCGCAGGCGGTGGCCAAACGCGAGGCCGACGCATTGGTCGCTTCGACGCGCGGTCTGGGGCTCGTCGTTCAAACAGCAGACTGCCTGCCGATCCTCGTCGCTGATCAGACCGCCGGTGTCGCTGCGGCAATCCACGCCGGCTGGCGCGGCTGTGTCGCGGGCGTCATTCAGGCGGCGATCGCTCGACTGCGCGACCGCGGCGCCAAGCCGGAGCGGATGTTGGCGGCGATCGGTCCGGCGATCAGTGGCCGGAACTACCAGATCGGTCCAGAAGTCGCCGAGCAGTTTGCTGGCTTCGCGGGCGCGCTGAGCGAGCGCGCCGGCCATAGTTATCTCGATTTGCCAAAGGTGGCCGGTCAGATCTTGCTCGAACAGGGGCTCGCGGCCACACGGATCACCGCGTGTCAAAGATGTACGCTCGAGCAAGCGGAGCTACTGTTTTCCTATCGCCGCCAAGGAAAAGCCGCCGGCCGCAACCTGAGCCTGGTCGTCGTCCCATAGCCTTGGTTGTGTAGCGCTTGTTGCACAGCCGCGAAAGCGTTAGAGTCAACTCACACTGGACACCATGACCGATCTGCTAAAAGCCGTGATCGCTTGCGCTGTGGCCCTCGTCCTGGGATTGGCCGTTGGCTATTTCTGGGGTAGCTCGGGCCGGGACGAGCTCGAACGCAAAGTTCAGCGGGCCCGGGATATGACGACCGGCCTTCAGACGGCCGCCAACGAAGAGAAAGAGCGTTGTGCGGTCGAGCTCAAGCGGGCCAACAACAGCAAGCGGTTGTTGTTGACCAAAGAGCATCTGCTGCGCGCCCATGCGCAGATCAGTGCCAACAATTATGGCATCGCCAGCCAGTACATGGTGACGGCGCGCGCCCAGTTGCGCACGGTCGCTGGGGCGTCCGCCGACAAAGCACGCGAACGCGTTGAGGCGGTGCTGCTGCGGCTTGAGGAGACGCAAGCCAAGGTGATGCAGCTCGATCCTGTGGCGCGCACTCAGCTCAGCCAACTCGTCGCGCTCGTCGACGCGCTTCCCGGCGCCAGGTGACTTCGCCGCCGCCCCAGTCGTCGGCAGCCGAAACAGGGTTACCACCAGAAACTCCCCCGCAAGCGGGCCTTCCCGCCGGGCCAGAGGATCGACGGACGACCCGCAACACGGCTCCCTGGTGGATCGGCTTAATCGGTGGGATTTGCGCGTTCACCGCGATCCTTGCGCTACCACCCGCTGAAGGGCTACGCCGCGCGGCGGCCAAACGCTTCGTCGAGCGCCTGCCTTCGTCGTTGCGTCTCGAGCTAACCGATCGCAACGGTCAGTTGATCGAGCGACAAGCGCGACGTCTGTCGATTCATCTGCGGCGCGACGACGGCGAGCCGCTGAGCGGGTCGGCCTGGCAAGCGCTGCAAAAATCCGAACGCGCGCGCTACGCCAAGCCGCAAAGCGTCTGGTCGCTCTGCCAGCAAGCTGCTCGCGCTGCGCGCGGCGTTGTCGCCGTCGCTGTGTTGATGATCATCTTTTGGATCACCGGCGTTCTGCCGACAGCGGCCACGGCGCTGTTGCCGTTTGTGCTGTTTCCGTTGCTCGGTGTCGCCCAGCTGGTGCAACCGAGCTTCCCCGGATACTTCGTCGTTGCCACACAGTACACCAATCAGCTGATCTTCCTGTTCATGGGTACTTTCATGCTTTCCAAGGCGATGACCCGTTGGGGGCTCGATAGCCGGATCGCGTCGCTGATCCTGCGAAGCTTTGGTCAGCATCCGGCGATCTTGATGCTCGGATTCGTCGTTGCCTCGGGGTTCTTGTCGATGTGGATCACGAATACCGCGACTACGGCGACGTTGGTCCCGACGGCGATCGCCGTGCTCGCTCGCTCAACTGACCCGCAGGTCGGCCGCTTTCGCGCGGGCCTGCTGTTGGCGATCGCCTATTCAGCGACCGTCGGCGGGATGGCGACGTTGGTCGGCACGGCGCCCAACGCGATCTATGCGTCTTTCGCCCAAACGCTGCTCGGTCATGAAGTGTCGTTCGTCGAGTGGTTGTCGTTCGGCCTGCCGTTTGTCTTGCTGTTTCTGCCGGTCGTTTGGTTGTTTCACGTCTACCGTTTTATTCCGCGCGGCCTGCGCTTGCCGGAGGCCGGCCCGCTGGGCCGTGCAGAGCCGCTGACCCGCGCCCAGTGGCAGGTCGCCGTGGTGTTTGCGCTGATGGTGCTGCTATGGATCAGCCGTCGCGAGATCGCCGTGGTCGGTTGGCCCGGATGGCAGCACCTTTCGCTCGGCGCGTTATCACTGCGTTGGATCAACGACTCGGCGGTCGCGATGTTCGGGGCGCTGCTGCTCTTTGCCCTGCCGGTCGATCTTGGCCGTCGGGTTTTCACCCTCGAGCTGCGCGAGGCGATGGACATCTCCTGGGCCACGTTGTTGCTGTTTGGTGGTGGCCTGGCCCTCGGCCAAGGGATCGGCAATACCGGCGTTGCAGGCTGGATCGCGACCTTGCTCGATGGTGCCGCCGCGTTTGGGCCTCACGTGCTATTGCTCGCTGTTGCGACCACCGCCTCGTTATTGACCGAGGTTACGTCGAACACGGCGACGGCGACGATGTTGATGCCGGTGATGTTTTCGCTCGGTCGTTCCCTCGGCGGAGGTGAGCTGCGGTTGATGGCCACCGCCGCCGTCGCGACGTCGATGGCGTTCATGTCGCCGATCGGCACGCCACCCAACGCGATCGTTTACGGTACTGGCTATGTTTCGATGGGACAGATGTTCCGTGCCGGCGTCGCGTTGAATATCGCGGCAATTTTGATCTGGTGGGGCGTAGCCTCGATCTTCGCCGGCTAGCACTGCGCGTCAGAACACTAGCGTTCGCGTTTGGTTGAAATAGGGGACCGCGTTGTTCCGCTTTTGCAGCGAGGCCGATTCGCGAAATTCCCTCGCCCACCCCCGAATCGAGCGCTAGAATTTGGGCCCATCTTGGAGTTTGGCTTATGAGACCTTTCGGACGCCTGTCGGCCACTAGACCGGCGCTAACCGTCGGCGCTGTCGCTTTGGTTACGGCAGCCTGTTTAGGCAGCGCTTGTGTCGACTCCGCTGCCTTTGTCGATGCGAGTCCGGCGGGCGACCTGCGGCTTGGCGACGGCGGCTTGACGGGATTGAGCGGCTTGAAAATCTCGCCGGAGAACGCGCTTCACTACGCTGAGAGCACAGCGCTCAAACTCAACTACCGCGCGATCGGCAGCTTCGTCGACGGGAGCGAACGGGATGTTAGCGCCTACGTTTCGTTCACCAGCAGCGATCCGCACTTGGGGGTGTTTCTCGGCAGCGAGTTCAACGTCGCCCAGGGGCTTGGTGGACAGACAACGATCAGCGTGACCTCGGGGGCGATCGAAGCCTCGACCAAGTTGACGATCATCTATCGGCGAACATTCAGCACGCGCGGTAAGCCGGACGATGTGCGCAAGGCTTTCGACGCAGCCAAAGAAGATGCCTCATCACCTTTGGAGCTGGCCTATCCGCCCGACGGCGTGCTTGTACCACCCAACCTGACCGACCTCGAGTTCCAATGGAAACCCGGCGCGGGGCAGGGGGTGTTTGAGATCGGCATTCGCAACGCCGGGACCGACATCCGGATGTACACCGACTGCTCGCGGGCGATCAACGGCATCGGTTGCGGCTACGTCCCGACCGCCGAGCAGTGGGCGGCGATCGTCAGCGCGCTGCGCGGCAGCGATGGCGCTGAAGTGATGGTTCGCGGGGCGCCAGCCGACCTTTCGCGAGTCGGTGCGTCGAAGCCGCGGCAGCTGTTGGTCGCCGACGATGACATCAAAGGCGCGCTCTATTATTGGAATGCAACGCCCGGCAGCGTGGTCCGCTATGACTTCGGTCGCAGCGGGCAACCCGCCAAACAATTCGTTACCACCAAAGACGCTGGTGGATTGTTTTGCGTCGGCTGTCACGCGCTGTCGCGCAACGGCAAGCGTCTGGCCGTCGGTCTCGATATTCCGGCGCCGTCGGCGCTCAAAGTGATCGACGTGGAGACCAAGCAGGTGCTCGCAGGCGATGCGGCAAATTTCATGGCCTTCTCGCCCGACGGCAAGAAGCTGCTAACGTCCAACGGCAACAGCACCGTGTTACGTGACGCCGACACGCTCAAAGCGCTGACGCCCGATCCGCTGATCGCCAAGGGCACGATGCCCGATTGGTCCGCCGACGGTGCGTTGGTGGTCTATGCGGAGGCCGGTGAGACGATCCCCTTCGGATTGGCCACGCCCGGTATCGAAAAGGGTTCGCTGATGCTGATCCGCTACGACGCCGTGACGGATAAGTGGAGCGCACCGACGTCGCTGATCAAATCAGTCAACGGTGAAAACAACTACTATCCGAGTCTATCGCCCGATGGCGAGTGGGTTGTGTTCAATCGCTCGCTGTCGAGTTCGTACGATGCTGATGACGCCGACCTGTGGCTCGTGCGCAGCGATGGCAAGGGCGGCGCGCTGCGCCTCGATCAGGCTAACCAAGGCAGCAAGCTCTGCAACAGCTGGCCGAAGTTTGGGCCGTTCATTCAGCATTTCCGTGGCAAGAAGTTGCTGTGGTTTGCCTTCAGCAGCCGGCGCGATTATGGCCTACGCTTGCGCGCCCCGACGGGAGAGCGCGGGCAGGCCCAGCTGTGGATGGTCGCGCTCGACTTTTCCGAAAAGGAATTCTCCGCATCGAAGGCGGACCCAAGTTTCGCAGCCTTTTGGTTGCCATTTCAGGACATTAACACCGGCAACCACATCGCCCAGTGGACCGCCGAGGTTGTGCGCAAACCCTGCGGTGTCGATGGTGAGTGCCCGAGTGGGCAAACCTGCCAAAAAAGCCTCTGCGAGCCCTTATAGCTATCGCGTATCCTAAGCGAGTGCTAGCAAAGGGGCATACCGATGGGGTTGTTGATCAAGGGCGGCAAGCTGATTACCGCCGACTCGTCGTGTTTTGCTGACATCTATTGCGCAGACCAACAGATCAGCCTGATCGGTCGCGATCTCAGCGTGCCGCCGGGTACCCGAGAGATCGACGCGACCGGCAAGCTGGTCTTTCCTGGGTTTGTCGATCCACACACCCATGTTTTTTTGCCGGTCGGCGAGCAGCGCGCTTGCGACGATTATCGATCGGCGAGTCGCGCCGCGTTGCTCGGCGGGACGACGTGCTTCATCGACTTCGTGTCGCCGACCAAGCATGAAGAACCGCTCGCCAGCCTCGAGCGTTGGAACAACGAGAGCAACGCGAACAGCGCTTGCGACTTCTCCTATCACATGACGGTCTCGCGCTGCGATGCGCAGGCGATCAGCCAACTCCGCGAGATCGTCGCCGACGGCATCACCTCGTTTAAGGTCTACTTGGCTTACCCGGGGTTATACGGTCTCGACGACGCCGAGCTCTATGCGGCGCTTAGCTTGGCCAAGCAGCTTGGCGTGATCACCGCCTGCCATTGCGAGAACGAAACCCTGTTGCAGCAGCTGCAGCAACGGCTGATCGGCGAAGGCAAGGTCGAACCCAAGTGGCACTACCACAGTCGTCCGCCGGCACTCGAAGCGTTGGGCACCTGCCAGTTGCTGACCTTTGCTGAGCTGACCGGCGCTCACGCCTACGTCGTCCATTGCAGCTGCAAAGAAGCGCTCGATCAGGCACGCATTGCCCGAGCGCGCGGCGTCAAGTGCTGGGTTGAGACGGTCATTCAGCACTACTTGCTCGACCGTAGCTACGCCGAACGCGGCGGCTTCCAGGGCGCCAAGTACGTGATGTCTCCGCCGCTGCGCGATGCGCCTAACCAAGCCGAGCTTTGGCGTGCCCTCGACTACCGCGAGGTGGACACCGTCGCCACCGATCACGCACCGTTTTCCTTTGCCACCCACAAGGCGCTCGGTCGCGAGGACTTTACCAAGATCCTCAACGGCCTACCCGGCATTCAGGAGCGCATTCAACTGCTCTACACCTATGGTGTGCGTGAAGGACGGATCGATCTGCATCGGATGGTCGACGCGGCGAGCACCCGGCCGGCGCGGTTGTTTGGGCTCTATCCGCAAAAGGGCACGATTCAGATCGGCGCTGATGCTGATCTGGTTGTTTTCGATGCCGAGTACCGCTCGACCCTATCGGCGACCAGTCAGGCTTCTGCGGCCGACTACTGCGCCTACGAAGGTTGGACGGTCTATGGTCGCGCCGAATCGGTGACCGTTCGCGGACAGCTTGTCGTCGAGGATGGCGAGTTCGTTGGGCGCTTTGGTCACGGCCGTTTGGTTAGGCGCGAGCCCAACCATTTCGACTAAGTGCCAGTTCGGCTATGTGCTGGGGTTCGGCAAATGCGCTGATGCGACTGAGCCGGGAGTCTGTGCGCGCACGAAGAGGAAGCGTGGATCGATGTTGCCCATCGCCCGGCGCACGCTGTTTTTGATCTCGGGGTGATCGGCTTCGAGCATCGTCAGGTGGCGTTTGATCACTTGGCGTCGGCGGTCAGCATCGGCGCAGTGCGCGCTGGCACAAGGGATCACCGGCAGTTCGACAGCTCGGGCATAATCGCTGATCGTGCGCTCGAGCACGTAACACAGCGGGCGGATCACCGCGGGCGCTTCATCGCGCACGAGGATCGGTGGCATTGCCCGCATCGCGCCACCGTAAAACATGTTCATCAGCAGGGTCTCAACGGCGTCATCGAGATGGTGGCCGAGCGCCAGCTTGTTAAAGCCGAGCCTTTGGCAAAGCGTATAGAAGGTGCCGCGCCGGATCCGCGAACAGAGCGGACAGGCCGGTTGGCCGGGGGCGATCTTCTCTTGAACCAGTTGATGAATCGGCGCATCGAGCATGTGGATCTTCACGCCGAGGTCTTCGACGTGATCTTTGACGACGCGCGTTTGATAACCCGGATATCCCGGATCGAGATTGACGGCCTCGATCGCAAAGTCGACGGGCGCGCGCCTTTTCAGCGCCAACAGCGCGTGCAGTAGGGCGTAAGAGTCTTTGCCGCCGGAGACCGCGACCATCACGCGGTCACCGTCTTCGATCAAAGCGAAGTCGCCGATGGCTCGCCCGACTTCTTTCGTGATCAGCCGTAGTTCAGTGCCCTGGTCTAACTTGAGCTCAGCCATTGACGCTCCTGCGGGCGCTAATAACATCGTGGCCGGGCTCACGTCAAAGCGCTGTGACAGCCCAGGCGCGGCCTGCTACGATCGACCGATGTCCAAGTCGGCGCGATCGCGTGCAGTTACCGCTGCGCTGTTGTTCGGTGGGTTGTGGTTTGGCGCCTTAAGCGGGCACGCCGAGAACCTGCCCGAGGTTTTTCGCTACAAGAATCGCCAGGGACGGACGGTCTTTGTCGATCGCTTGGACCGCGTGCCTGCCGAGTTTCGTCAGCAAGCACAGCGCGTCGATCTTTCCGATGCGCCGCACAATCGGCTGCATTTTGCCCAGCCTCCAGCAGGTCGCCCAGCCGGCGACAGTCGCTGCGGTAGATCGGTCTCGCCGTCGTCTTCGCGTTGGCAGCTGATTTGGCAACGCCACGGTCACTGGGTGCTGATCGGCGCGGTAGGGCTGCTGTTGCTGGTCGCCAGTCCTTGGATCGGCGGTCTCGCCGGTCCAGCGGGCTGGGCTCGCACGCTGTCGTGGTTGTTGCCGCTGCTGTTGGTCACAGGCGTTGCCGGTCATCTCGCGTGGCGCGGGCGAGCAATTTTTGGCGATCAGGCGACCGCGTGTGCACAGCGCCCCAAGACGGCAGCCCCGAACCAGCGTCCGACGCTGCGCGGGCTAAAAAAGGACCTCAGCAAAGCGCAGCAGCGGCGCGCCGGTCAGATCGATCGCGCGCTGTCGCAGCCGCGCGCTCCGGCCAAGTCAGCGACGGGCTGGGTCGGCGCGGGAGCCGATTGAGACCCTTTTCGCATCGCTGTGCTACGGGGTTGGCAGGCCGACGAGCAGATGGCAAGCTGCGCCGATGGACCAGCTAAGCGACCAAGAGCTCAGGCGCTTGCTCGAGCGCGTCTTTTCGCCGCAGCCGCACGAGCGACAACTGGCGATCGCCGTTGACTTGCCCGACGACCAGCTTGGCGACAACCCGGCCTGGCGTGCGCGTCGCTTGATCGCTGCCGACTGGGTCGAACGCGTCGACCGCCTCACTGGTTGGCGCGCGACGTTGGTGTGTTACGCAAACGCAGGGCAAAACAACGGCTCGTTGCCCGAGACCTGCGTGGTGTTCGATCCACGCGAAGGCGCTCTCGCTGCGCGGATGCCGCAGACGGCGACGCAGCTTGCTGATCTTGTTCAGCAGCCGATCGATCTGCTCTATCGCACGCCGCTGATCATGGCGATGACCGAGCTGTCGGCGACGGCGCCGCTCAAGTTGGCGGCGCGCAGCTTTGGTTTGCGCGCGGCTACGATGTCTGGCTTTGGCGTAGAGATGCTGCCGGCGTTGCGGCTCGACTACGAAGTAGTAGCCAGACGCGTCGACCAACTCAAGGGACTGCTCGATCGCGCGTCGCGGGCCGAGTTTGCTTTTCGTGTCGGCGAGACAACGCAGCTGCTCACGCTCGATTTGCGCCATCGAACCGCCCACGCTTCATCGGGTCTGCTGCGCCAAGTCGGCACGGCCGGCAACCTGCCCTCGGGCGAGGCATACATCGTGCCCTACGAGGGCGAACGCGAGGGTGATGCATCGGCAAGTGCCGGGACACTGCCCGTGCAGTTTGACCAAGAGGTCGTCGTCTATCGCATTGTGGCCAACCGCGCCGTCGAGGTGCTCGGTGCTGGCCCCCATGCGGCGAGTGAGCGCGAGCTGCTGGCTGCCGAGCCGGCATACGGCAACATCGCCGAATTGGGTCTAGGCGTGCTGGCCGACTTGGGCATCGAGGCGATCGGCGAGTTGCTCCTCGATGAAAAGTTGGGTTTGCATATCGCCTTTGGTCGCAGCGATCACTTCGGCGGACAGGTCGGTGTGAAGGATTTTTTCGACCCGCGTCGGGTGGTTCACATCGACCGCGTCTACATCCCGCAGACGCAGCCGCTGGTTCAGGTGGTTGCGGTCGACTTGTTGCTCGAGCAGCGGGCGCAGCCTGTGCCGCTGATTCGCGACAGCGAATACGTGATCGATTGGGCCTAGCGTTCTGCTAGCTAAGGGCTTCGCGCACCAATTTGTTGACGAGTTTACCGTCAAGGCCGTCGACGCCGAGCTTCATGATTTGGCCCATCACTCGGCCGATCGCTTGGGGACCACTGACGCCAAGCTCGGCGATCGTCTTTTGCACGAGCGCGCGCGTTTGCTCTTCGCTCAGCGTTTTGGGTAGCCAGCGCGAGAGGAACTCGACCTCGAACGAGAGCTTTTCGACCATCTCTGCGCCGCGCTCACCGAGGCCTTTGTACTCTTCAACCGCCTTAGCCATCTTCTTGGAATAGGCCGCGATCACCCGCGCGTAAAGCGCGTCGTCGACCTCTCCGGAAAAGTCCGCGGCGGTCTTGGCAACCGAGACCTCAGTCTCGATCTGCCGCACCACGTCGGCCTTCTCCTGGTTGCGAGTTCTCAGCGCGTCCTTGAGTTCGGCGCGCAGCTCTTCGTGGATGCTCATCATCGCTCCGTTTAGCTGGCCGACCAGCCACCATCGATCGTGATCGTCTGTCCCGTTATATAGGCCGAGGCGTCGCTCGCCAAGAACACGCAAGCGCCGACGACGTCTTCCGGTTGCCCTAGCCGGCCCAGCGCGGTGCGGTCGAGCACCATCTTCTTGATCTCGGCGTTGGCGATCAGACCAGCGGAAAAGCGCGTCTCGACCAAGCCCGGGGCGAGCGCGTTGACACGGATCTGAGCGCCACCGAGTTCGACGGCCATCGTCTGAGTCATCGAGAGGATCGCCGCTTTGGTCATGCCGTAAATGCCTTGCATCGGCGCGGCACGACCGCCGGCGATGCTGGCCAGATTGATGATGCTGCCCGGCTTCTTCTGGTCGATCAGTCGCTTTGCCACCGCGCGCGACAGCGCAAAGGGACCCTTGAGGTTGACTTCGAACGTCTTGTCCCAAACGCCCCAGTCGGCTTGCATCAGTGGACCGAAAAACGGGTTGGTTGCGGCGTTATTGACCACGATGTCGACGGCGCCGAAGCGCTCGTAAGCCGCAGCGACCAAGCCATCGATCTCGTCGGCTTTGCCCATGTGGCAAGCGTGGGCGAGCGCCGTGCCTCCAGCTTGGGAGATCGCAGCTTCGACCTGCTTTAGCCCGTCGAGTTTGCGCGACGCCAACACGACGTTAGCGCCATGGGCGGCCAAGCCCTGGGCGATCGCGGCGCCGATGCCGCGGCTGGCTCCGCTGACGATAGCGGTCTTATTCTCGAGTGACTTGGTGGGCTGCACTATCCTACCTCCTTGAGCCTGGCGAGCTCAGGTGTTGGTTCAGCGGCGCGAATCGGTCGCTGGCCGTGGATTCGTGGAAAGTCGGCGTTGATCGCCGCGAGATCGTAACGAAAGAGCGGCCGATAGTAGCGTCTAAACCACTCGGCCATATCGGGTAGTGCGTCATCGCCGAACAGCCGCCGGTAGCCTTCGTCGGCATAGCACTCGCCGCTTCGCTGGTCTTGGACGGTAATCTGTCCGTCTTGGATACGCGTCAGTGTCGCTTGGTCAAAGACCCAGCTGCCGTTGTTGACGTAGGTCTTGCTGCCGCTGGGCACGATCCCCGGGTGATGGCTGTGACCGATGATCAGCGTTTCGTAGGGAGCTTTAGGCAGGTAATCACAGACCTCGCCATAGACGTTGCCGATGTCCCCCCATTGACCTCGCGCCCAAAAATTGTCGATGCGTTGCCAGTGTCGATAGGGTTCGTTGCGGCCGAGCGCTCGATTGACCACGCCGTAGAGTCGCAGCAGCTGCGTCCAACGAAAGAACACGCGGTGAACGACGCGATTGGCCCAGTTGTCGTAATCGCGCAGCGGTTGGCGGATCGGTTGGCGCGCCAGCCGTTCCAAGCGCGCGTGGAGATTCGCCGCCCCGTGGGAGCCTGGCCCATCGGCCCAGTGAATATCGAACTGGTGGCCGTGGGTGATGCAGATCTGCTGGCCGACGGTCAGCGCATCGACGAAGACGAAGTCCGCGAAGGCCGCCTCGATCGTCGGGCGATGATCGTGGTTGCCGCAACAGAAGATCACGGGCATGCGCCGAGCCAACTGGCGCAAACGCCGGCACAGCGCCGCATGGGCGCGCTCGATCTTCCCGTGGTCGGGACAGCGCTGGTGGTCGAAGATGTCGCCGTTGAGCACCAGCGCGTCACAGTCCTTCGGCTCGCTCTCGAGGACTTGCAGCAATAACGCGTCTTTGCCGCAGAAGAGGTCGCTATGGGAGCCGTCTGCCAGATGCAGGTCGGAAATAATCGCCAAGCGACTGCTGGCAGGAAGGGTCAATTGAGGAATCAGCCGGACCATCGGTTCTGCACTTAGCACGGGCCTCGGCGGGAGGAAAGAATGGCGACGCCGAGTAAAACAGGGCAGATCGCCTGGCGATCTGGTGCGTTTAATCGTTTTGTCGGGGGCGCCACAATGAAAAAGATTAGCCTTTACACGGGTTTCTTTCTGTTCGCCGGCTGCGGTCCGGTCGGCGGCACGGCACCAGTGGAGCCGCCCAGCCAGTCGCCGTCGCGAGCGCCGCGGGCCCGAGTTGGCCGATCGGGCGCGCCGCGCGTGATGCTCGCCAGCGCATTGGGCCGCAGCTTGCAGCTAGACCGTGATGATTCCCGACGCCTCAGCGAGCCGACCGCGCGACTTCGCCCTCAGCGCAAACCGCCCGCACCGCCACTATCGCTGACCGCTTCCGACGGGACGGGCTTGCGTTTGGTTTCGCTCACTGCACGCGTTGCGGTTCAGGGTCCCTTGGCGTTTACCGAACTGCACTTGGTCTTTGCCAACCCCGAGCCGCGAGTGCGCGAAGGGCGCTTCAGTATCACCTTGCCCAGCGATGCGGCGATCAGTCGTCTGGCGATGAAATTGCCTCACGGCTGGCAAGAAGCCGAAGTTGTCGAAAAGCAAGCAGCACGGCAAGCCTACGAAGACTTCCTGCATCGGCGTCAAGATCCAGCTCTGATGGAGAAACAGGCGGGCAATCAATTTCGCGCGCGGATTTTCCCGATCGCCGCGTCGAGCAACAAAGAGATCAAGATCAGCTACTCACAGCTGCTGCGCGGTGCCCAGACCGCCTATCAGTTGCCCTTGCGCGGATTACCGAAGATCGATCATCTGAAGATTGCGGCATTCCTCGAGCGACCTCGCCAGCTCAAACTGAGCTCGTCACTCGGTGGGCAGGTGATGGCCCAGCGGGTCATTCGCATCGACAAGCGCGACTTCGAGCCCAGCGAGGACTTTTCCGTGCCGGCGCTCTCTGATGTTGAGGGGTTGAGCAACGGTAACCTGGCTGTGATCCGCGTGACGCCACAGATCACCCAAGCCGTTGAGCCGATCAAGTCGCTGGTCGTGCTGTTCGATAGCAGCGCTTCGCGTGCGCTCGGCTTTGACGACCAAGTCCGCCTACTGGGGAACTTGGTCAAGGTGTTGGTCCAAAGGCACGGCGACTTCAAGTTGCGTGTTGCCGCCTTCGATCAGGTGGTCGCGCCGATCTTTCACGGCGCCGCACGTCGCTTCGCGGGCGCTCACCTCGATAAGATCCGCAAGCGGCGCGCGCTTGGTGCCTCCAACCTATACAACGCGCTGGGCTGGGCCAAACAACATCAGGGCGGGCGGCTGTTGATCGTCGGTGACGCTGTGGCGACGGCAGGCTTGCTCGAGCCCGAGCAGCTGCGCCAAGCGGTCACCGAGTTGCGCGACGGCTATCGACGGCTCGATCTGTTGCTCGTCGGCGGTATCCGCGATCAGCAGCTCGCCGAGCAGCTGACCCGTTCGACTTTGCCGCACGACGGAGCTGTTCTCGACGCTGAGCTGCCCGTCGATGCGTTGGTCGGACGACTAAGCGCCCCGACAGTGTCCGGCGTTGACGTGGTGATCGCCGGTGCGCGCTGGGTTTGGCCGGCGCAGCTCGATGGGCTTGTGCCAGGCGACGAGCGGTTGGTCTTTGCCGAGTTGAATGCTCCCCAAGCGGAGTTGGTCGTTAGGCTCGATGGTCCGCTCAAACAGCGTCACAAAGTACGCTTGGCACCGACCGCGCGGCCGCTGTTGGCGCGCGCCGCGGCCCAAGCCCAGATCTCACACCTTTTCGACCAGCGAGCGCGCACAGCGCCCGAGCAAGATCGGCAACGCCAGCGCTTGCGAGAGCAGATCATCGAACTCTCTCAGCAGCATCGCGTGCTGACCGATTACACCGCGCTGTTGGTGCTCGAGACCGAGGCCGATTATGCGCGCTTTAACATCGATCGTCGCGCGCTCAGCGAGATCCTCACCGTGACCGATGGGGGGCTGACGCTGTTGCCGCGCAAACGGCCGATCTACGCGGTCCGCGTGACTCGCCCGGCGCCGCGAA
The DNA here is from genome assembly GCA_020633415.1 of Deltaproteobacteria bacterium. Lineage (GTDB taxonomy): Bacteria > Myxococcota_A > Polyangia > JACKDQ01. The sequence continues at coordinate 150,414 of JACKDQ010000006.1, read as the reverse complement.
CCACGGTGTCGCGCAACAAACAAGACCTGACGAAGGAGGGGCTGAAGCTGCGCAGCAGGCCGGCGCAAGCGGTGACCAAGGTGCCGCCGCCGCAGCCGGACATTACCGCCGTGAATAGCCCGCAGCCGACGGCCAGCGGCAAGGACCGGCTCGAAGAGGAGGCGCCGACCGAGGCGCCAAGGACCGAGCCGACAACGGTAAGCGTCTCGCGCCCGGGTTTTCGCGACGGACACAGCGGGACTGGCCTGCTCGATGGCGAAAAGAACCGCAAAGCACAGGATGAACAGGAGGTGTCCGGCAGCGTCGCGCTCACGCCGCGAATTTCGTCTCGCCCTGGGCGAGCGGAGGTTGATCGTGGTGGGGTGGCCGGTCGGGCGACGGGGGCCCAAATCGGTACGGGCGCCTCAGTGTCGTCACGCCACGGCGATGGTGCTCAGACGGTGACGACGGGTGATCGATCGCGAACGCCAAGCGGTCCGCGGACGAATGCGCTCGGCAATAGCCTGGCGCGTGGAGAAAGTGAGCGTGGCCAACGCGCTGCGCTGCGTGGGCGTAGGCGCGGCCAGCTCGGCGCGCTACGCGGCGGTGAGCGAGTGCGGCGCGAGACAGAGCGCCGTCGACGGGCGCATCGCCGAGATCGGCGCCAGATTGTTGCCAATCCGTTTGGTGGACTGGGCGTCGTTGGCCACCGCCCAGCGCCAAGCGGGCACGGCGCGCACGGTCCGCAGCCCCATTCGGGCGACTTCGCTGCGGTCTCAAGCTTGCTCAAGCGGCGGCAATTCGCGGCGGGCTTGCGTCGCGCCCTCGCTTGGCGTGACCGCGCGCCAGCCGATGTGTTGGCTTTGGTCGCTCTGGGTGAGGCGTTGACCGCTGCTGGTGCGCTGAGTACTGCGGCACGCGCTTACGGATCGATCATCGATCTCTATCCCTCACGCGCTGACATGCGGCGTTTCGCCGGTGGACGGCTCGAGGCATTGGGTGAGATCGCCCAGCAGCTGGCCGCCGACAGCTATGCCGAAGCGCTCAAGCAGCGTCCCGATCACCCCAACAGCCATCGCTTACTGGCGTTTGCCTTGCTTCGCCTTGATCAGCCGCAAGCTGCGCTAACGACCCTCGAATTGGCGCTCAAGCGCAACTACCCGTCCGGGCGTTTCCGCGCGGTCGAGCAGCTGCTTCGTCAAGATCTCGGTGTGGTCGCAGCCGTGATCCTCTCGCGCTTCCCCAAGCGACGCGAGGAACTGCAGCAGCGTCTGGCCGAAGTCGGTGCGACGATCGCCACCGGCCCATCGCTGCGCTTCGTGCTCAGTTGGGAAACCGACACCAACGACGTCGATCTGCACGTCTACGATCGAAATGGCGACCATGCTTTTTACAGCCAGCCGCACCTAGCTAGCGGTGGGCAGCTGCTCGCCGATGTGACCACGGGCTATGGCCCCGAAGGGTTTGCGATCGAGGGCGAGCCGCGCGGCTACCCCTATCGCTTGAGCGTTCACTATTACTCGCGCGGACCGATGGGCTATGGCATGGGCAAGGTCGAGGCGATCGCCCATGATGGCCACGGTGGGCTGACGTTTCGTCAGCTACCGTTTGTGATCATGAACGATGGGGCACGCGTCGCACTTGGTCGCGTCGATCTGCGCTAACGCTCAGTGGCCGTTGCCTGTCGACCTCCAGCCGTGTAAAAGGGTGGGGTGCACGACGAAGGCGTCATCAAGTTTACCGCTGAGCATGAGCATCGCTCGCTGCCGGTGCGTCGTTTTGGCGACTTGACCTGCCAGCTGGCTGCCTGGCGGGAAATCATGGCCAAGACCGGTTTGGTCGGCCAACGGGGCGACCTTTACGGTGGTGCCGGATACGGCAACGTTAGCGGCCGTATCGGCGCCCCAGCTGCAGCGCGTGGAGAGCGCGCCTTTCTGATCACCGGAACGCAGACCGGTGGTACACCGTGCGTCGGCATCGACGACTTCTGTGTGGTCACCCGCTACGACTATCAGTTCAATCGGGTTAGTAGCTTCGGCGCGATCCTGCCCTCGTCGGAGTCGATGACCCACGGGGCGATTTATGATCTCTCCCCGCAAATCCGCTTTGTGCTCCACGGCCATTCGCCAGTGCTCTGGCGTCAGGCTCAGGCCTTGCGCTTGCCGACGACCGCCGCGGGCGTCGCTTACGGTACGCCGCAAATGGCTCACGAAGTTCAGCGCCTTTACCAACAGACCGCCCTCGCCGAACGGCGGATTCTCTCGATGGCTGGCCACGAGGACGGCATTATTGTCTTTGGCAAGAGCGCCGAAGAAGCGGGTCAGGTTTTGGTGACCGAGTTGGCGCGCGCCTACGGTCGCGAATGCGCCGGCCAGGGGGTCGGGCTCTGTAGTTTCGCCCGTTAAGCGGCCCCTTTGCCACGAGCGCTATTTCGTTGGTAGTCTGAGGTCATGGGCGGAATTCGCCGAGGCAATACCCTCTTTGACAATGTTCCGGCCCTGGGCATGCTCAAAGCCCAGGGTGCCGGCGTGGCCAAGCTTGTTCCCGTTGCCGACGAAGGGCTCAGCGGTCGCGGCTTTGAGCTGGCTCCCGGTTTGACTCGCCTTGGTCGCGACGAGCGCAACGATATCGTCTTGGCCGACCCGCGGATCTCGCGCGCTCACTGCGAACTGATCAACGAGGGTGGCCGGATCACTTTGCGCGATCTGGGCAGCGGCAACGGCACGTTCATCAATGCTCAGCGCGTCGAAGGCCAGCAGGTCGTACGCCTTGGCGACGAAATTTGGCTATCGAAGGCCCATATCTATCGCCTAGTGATGGACGAGGAAATGGCGCCAGCGATCGCCATGGAAGCGTTTTCACTCGATGATTCCTCGGCGAGCATCGAGACAGCCGACGCGCAAACGCTGGCCCGACAAGAAGGTTCAGCGCCGGCCGATCTCTCCCAGGCGGAAGCCCACGTGGCGAGCCACCTCGAACCGTCTTTAGAGCATCTCAAGCACCAACGCGATGTGTTGGCCTTGCTCTATCAGTTGAGCTTGCGTTGCTTGCTCGCTGCCGACCACCGGGAGACGGAAAAGCTGCTGACCAACGTGCTACGGCGACTCGCGCCGATGGACGGTGGGTTTATCGTCTATCGTAGCGGCGAGACCTTCCGCGTGGCGATTGTCGCCGGCTTGCGCTGCCCGGCAGCGGACTTGGTGCGGCGGCTGACGCGCTTTGGTCTTGAGCAGGCCGGCCCGGCACTGGCAGACGAGCGGATTTTTCCCGCGCTCGCCGGCCATGCCAAGCAGGCGCTGATCGCGCCGATGTCGCTCGACGTTTCGCCGCAGGGCATCATCTGCTGCCTTTCCGATCAGCCCGATGTCTACGACGAGGATACCGTTGACATTCTGGTCCAGGTTACGACGATCGCCGCCGCTGCGCTGATCGGTGGTTCAGCGGCCAGCTGAGTTAGCCCTGAGGTTTTCTGGCAAGCGGCAAGGCGTGACAAAGGGCTTGGGTACGCTTTGCCGCCGAGGGTAAACTGCCGCTCATGGCCAGTATCCTCCCCTTTGCCGCCATTCGCCCCCGTCCCGACGTCGCTGCGGACATCGTCTCGCCACCTTACGATGTGGTCAGCGATCAGGAGATGCGCGCGTTGGTCGCGCGACATCCGAAAAGCTTCATGCGGGTAATCCGCCCCGAGGTCAATTTTCCACCAGGCGCGGAGGTTGAGCCCGAGGAGCTTCGCCAACAAGCGCGAGCAAATCTGCTGGGCTTACAGAGCGAGGGGCTGCTCCTGCGCGACGATCAGCCGACGCTCTACCTGTATCGCCAAACGATGGGCCAGCACCGTCAGATCGGTGTCGTGGCCGCCGCGTCGATCGACGAATATGACAATGGGCTGATCAAGCGTCACGAGCATACACGATCGCAGGCGCTGCAAGATCGTGTCGAGCATATCGAGGCCACCCGGGCCAACACCGGTCTGGTCTTTCTGACCTATCGCGCCGACGCCGAGATCGATCGGGAGCTCGCGCGACATCAAGCGACTGAGCCGCTGTACAACTTTGTTGACGACAACGGCGTGGGACACACGGTGTGGCGCTTGTCGGTCGACGACGCGAGTGCCTTGCAGTCGCTGTTCGCCAAACTGCCGCAACTCTACATTGCCGATGGTCACCACCGCAGTGCGGCGGGATCGGAAGTGCGACGCCGTGCGCTAGCGGCGGGGCGCGAGCTGCCGGCCCATCGGCGCTTTTTGGCCGCGCTGTTTGCCGATCACCAATTGAATATCATGGCCTACAACCGCGTGGTCACCGACCTCGGCCAACACTCAGCGCAAGCATTACTTGCCGCGATTCGGTTGCGCTTTCCCGTTTCCGAGGTTTCTAATGGTCAGCCTCAGGCCGGTGAGCTGTGTCGGATGTGGTTGGCAGGAAAATGGTACGGCTTGGGCCAAGTTGAGACGCCGCAGGCGGCGAGTCTCGCGGCGCGCCTGCCGGCAGCTGTTCTACAGTCCGAGTTGATCGGACCACTGCTCGGCATCGAGGATGTTCGCGCCGATCCGCGGATTTCGTTCGTCGGTGGCATCCGCGGATTGCCGGAACTGACCGAGGCGGCCGGAGCGCAGGGCGTTGCGTTTTCGATGCCGCCCGTCGAGATCGAGCAGATGCTGGAGATCGCCGATGCCGGTGAGGTGATGCCGCCCAAGTCGACTTGGTTTGAGCCCAAGTTGCTTAGTGGCCTGTTCGTTCGGTCGCTCGAGAGTTAGGCGCGTGCGTCCACCGCTGCTCGATCGTGCCGACCTGCAGCCGCTCGATTTGCTGCCGATCCCGGCCTTCCTCCATTTTCGGCGACAGGTCCTTTATGCGAACCTCGCTGCCCAGCAAGCGATCGGCTATACGCTCAGCGAGCTGCGCGAGTTAGATCTGCGCCTGATCGTCGACGAGGCATCCTTGCCCGCGGTGATCGCCGCGGTGACCGCTCATGAGCGAGGCGAAGAAGTCGCACCCTACGAGTACACATACATCCGCAAAGACGGCAAGCGCGTGGCAGCGATCAACCACACGCGTTTGGTCGCGATCAGCGAAGATGTGCAAGAGCTAGCCCGTGACGCCAGCAAGGAAGGCCGCGGCGCGGCCGTCGCCGTGTTGGGCGTGGTGACCGATGTTGACGCCGTAAAACAGGCCGAGCGCGCGCTCAAACAGAGCGAGAACCTCTACCGCTTGCTCGTCGAGACCTGCCCCGACGTGATTACTTTGATGGAGCTCGATGGGCGAATCATCGCTGCCAACCGGGCGATGGCTGAAGCGCACGGCTTGAGCAGCGGCGAAGAGCTGATCGAGCGTTGCCCCAACATCCGTGACTTGATCGGCGCCGAGGGGATTGCGCAGCAATCCAAAGATACGATGCGGTTACTCGAGCAGGGGGTGGTGCGCGACATGGAGTACAGCGTGACCACGCTACATGGGCAGCGGGCGACGTTCCTCGGCAGCGCAGCGCTGGTTCGAGAACAAGACGGTACGCCGAAGTGGGTGATGGGCATCGCCCGCGACATCACCGAGACGCGCGAGTTGCTCGCCCAAAACCGCGCACTCGGTGCGCAGGTAATCGCCGCACAAGAGGAGGAGCGCGTGCGGATCGCGCGCGAGCTTCACGATGTCGTTGGCCAGATGCTCGCTGTGCTAAAAATGGATGCCGCCTGGATCTGTCAGAACCGCGAGGATTCGCAGCGCGTTGTCGCCGGCGCCGATCAGCTCTGTCAGCGCGTCGACGAAGCTCTGACGTTGGTTCGCGAGATGGCCTATCAGCTGCGTCCCGCCGTGCTCGACGATCTTGGTTTGGCCTCTGCGCTGGAAACCCTCGCCGCCGAGCTCAACCTCAAGGCAGGGCATCCCTCCGTCGAGGTCGTTGTCATTGGTGCGGTAGACAGCGTGCCCGGCGCGGTCGCCGTCGCATTCTATCGCATCGCTCAGGAGGCGATCACTAACGCGATACGCCACGCCCAATGCGACCACGTATCGATTCGCCTGCAGCTCGACGACGATGGCTTGATGCTGATCGTTGCCGACGACGGGGTCGGCATCACTGACGAGCGGTTGGTCGAGCGCCGCGCGCTGGGGCTAGCCAGCATGCGAGAGCGCGCCCAGCTCGCCGGCGGTCTGTTGAAGATCACTCGTCGCGCTAATGGAGGTACGGTCGTCAGCGCGACGGTGCCACAGAGTCAGCTCGGCCAATTGCCATGAGTCAGAGCGCCCGCACTGCGCTTCCCGCCTATGTTCTCGCTGGTGGCCAAGGTCGCCGCTTTGGCGCTGATAAGCTACGCTATCCGCTCGACGGAGTGCCGCTGGTCAAGCAGATCGCCACACGCTTGGCGTTGTGTTGCTCGCGCGTCGTCTTGGTCGCTGGGGCGGACGATGCCTTTGCCGACCTCGGCCTGTTGACCATCGCCGACAGCGGCCAGCAGCTCGGTCCCCTCGACGGTCTCGCTGCTGCGCTCGCTGACCTGAGGCCGAGCGAAGATCGCCTGTTGCTCGCCGCTGGGGATCTGTGGGGCATCGAGCCGGTCTGGGTCGAGCGGCTTTGCGCGGCCACTGGCCCTGCTGATGTTTGGATATTTGCAGGCGATAACTGGCAGCCGCTGTTTGGGGTCTACCAGCGCGCGGTGCTTCCGCTGGTGCAAGAGCAGCTGGCAGCCGGTCGCTACAGCATCAAACAGCTCTTGGCACGTCTCGATGTTCGAGCCGTTGCTGCGCCGCCGGGGTGGGAACGCGTGATAAATATTAACTATCCAGACGAGTTACCCGCGGACTAGCGCCGAGCTCAGCGTTTGACATTCGCGCCTGAACTGCTAGACCGTCTGGCGAAGACGAACCATCCGCTGGGTCGACCGCCAGCAACGACCGATAGCCGTTAGATGATGCTGTATCTCGATCACAATGCGACGACACCGATGGCCGCCGAGGTTAAGCTGGCGATGGAGCCGTTTTGGTGTAGCGACTTTGGCAACGCTTCGAGTGTGCATCGATTCGGGCAGCGGGCGCGCCAGGCCATCGATCTGGCGCGCGAGCAGCTGGCCAGTCTGATCGCTGCGCCTGCCGAGCAGATCGTGTTTACCAGCGGTGGCACCGAAGCCGACAACCTCGCGCTGCGAGGTGTGTTCGAGCGGGGGCTCGCCGATCGTTTGCTGATCAGCGCTGTCGAGCATCCCGCGGTTGCTGCGACCGCCGAAGCGCTTCGGCAAGCGGGGCGCGAAGTTGTCGTTGCACCGGTCGACGCCGATGGGCGTGTCGTGCTCGAGCGCTTGGCTGAGCTTGTCGATCGACGGACGCTCGTTTCGGTGATGTGGGCCAACAACGATGTGGGCACAATCCAGCCGCTCGAACAGATCGTCGCTTTGGCCCACGAGCGCGGTGCGCTGGTGCATAGTGACGCCGTGCAAGCGGTCGGCAAACTCGCTGTCGACGTCAATGTGGTACCCGTCGATCTGCTCTCGGTCTCGGCCCATAAGTTGAATGGTCCGAAGGGGGTCGGCGCGCTCTACTACCGCCGCGGTCTCTCGCTCGCGCCGCAACTTCGTGGTGGTGCCCAGGAGCGGCGACTACGCGCTGGCACCGAGAATGTCACAGCGATCGTCGGTTTCGGCGCGGCGGCTGCGCTAGCGAAAAGCAAACTGCTGGCTGGTGAGCCCGCGCATTGGCTGAATCTGCGCGAGTCGCTCGCCGCAGCGCTTGAACAACGCGTCGGCGAATGCTGGGTCAACGGCGCGGGTGCCAGTCGCTTGCCAAATACGCTGAGTATTGGCTTTAGCGGAGTTGAAGGTGCGGCATTGCTGATGAACCTCGACCTTAAGGGCATCGCTGTTTCGGTCGGCTCGGCCTGCTCATCCGGCACCGCCGAGCCTTCGCGCGTGCTGCTGGCGATGGGCCAGTCGCCTCGTCAAGCGGCGGCGGCGGTGCGGATTTCCTTCGGCTTGGGGAACACGCCCGAGCAGCTCGCCGAGATTGTCGAGGCGATCGCCGAATCAATCGAGCGCTTGCGCTCGATTGAAGGTGCAAAGTAATGCGGGTCGTAATCGCGCTCAGCGGCGGCGTCGACTCGGCTGTGGCAGCCGGTCTGCTCAAGGAGCAAGGCTTCGACGTGATCGCGATGACGCTGCAGTTGTTCGACTGCACCGAGCAGATCAACGAGCGTTCCTGTTGCGGTCCCGGGGGAATTAGTGCAGCACGTTCGGTTGCCGGCGCTCTCGACATTCCCCACTACGTGATCGATGGCAAACAAGTCTTCGAAGACCAAGTGTTGCATAGTGCTTGGTTGAACTATCGCGCAGGGCGCACGCCCAACCCCTGCGTGGCCTGCAACGAGCGGATGAAGTTTGGATTGCTCTTCGACTTCGCGCGCAAGCTCGGCGCCGAGCGTGTGGCGAGCGGTCATCACGCACGGATCGATGACGACGGAACACTCTGGCGTGGCGTCGATCGCGCGAAGGATCAGTCGTATTTTCTATATGCCTTGCGCGACGAGCAGCGCGCGCGAGCGCTCTTGCCGATCGGTGCGTTGACCAAGGAGCAGGTGCGCACCGACGCGCGCCGCTTGGGTTTGCCCGTTGCCGAGCGCAGCGAGAGTCAGGACGCTTGCATCGCCCAGCGCGGCGATCTTGCCGAGGCCTTGCGGCAGCGCTTTGCCGGTAAGGCATCGCCGGGAGCATTCGTCGATCTGGCCGGGCGGGTGATCGGCGAGCACCGTGGCATTCATCGCTATACCGTCGGTCAACGCAAGGGGCTAGGCCTTGCGCTCGGCAGTCGCGCCTACGTGGTGCGCATCGACGCGGCGCAGAATCAAGTCGTCGTCGATACCGATGAACGCTCGTTGGCGGTCACGTCGCTCGAGGTTAGCGACCTGCGCTGGTTGGCGATGGATGAAGTTGATGGTGAAGCCGGCGTGCAGGTCCGTTACCGACAGCAGCCTCAGCCGGCGACCGTTGAGCGACTGTCCGCTGACCGTGCTCTTGTGCACTTCGCCGAGCCGCCGCTCGGTGTTAGCCCGGGTCAAGTTGCGGTGTTCTATCGCGCCGACAAAGTGATCGGCGGCGGTGTGATCGAGCGGACCAGCGCCGATGCCTGAGTTGCCCGAGGTCGAGACCGTTGCGCGCCAGCTGGCGCCGCTGATCGATGGACGAGTTGCCCAGCGCTTGCAGGTGCTTGACCGACAGCGCCTCACGGTGCAGCGTCCGACGCGCATTCGTGATCGACGTGTCGAGTCGGTGCGGCGGTTGGGCAAACAGCTGGTCATCTGTTTCGCCGGCGCTCCGCCGCTTTACATCGTCGTTCATTTGCGAATGACGGGTCGATTGATTTGGTGCGACCAGCAGCAGCCCGTGGTGGTCGACCATCTGCGCGCGCGCGTTTGTTTCGACCGTGGTCAGTTGCAGTTCATTGACACGCGACGTTTCGGCGAATTTCGACTTGTCGACGACTTGACGCCCTATGCTCCCGCGGGTCTCGATCCGGTCGAGCAGCCGCTCAGCGCTGCGCGATTGGCAAAGCTGGCTGGTAGCAGCAAGCAGCCGCTAAAGACCTGGCTGCTGCGCCAGGATCGCCTTGTCGGTTTGGGCAACATCTACGCCTCGGAGATCTGTTTCCATGCTGGGCTCGATCCGCGACGACCACTAGACACGCTGGCCACCGCTGACTGGCGACGCGTGGCCATCGCCACCCGCGACGTGCTGGCGCGGGCGATCGAGGCCTGCGGCACAACGTTTTCCGACTTCCAAGGCGCCCAAGGCGTCAACGGTTCGTACCAGCAGTACCTTGCTGTCTATGGGCGCGATGGTTTGGCTTGTCCGCGCTGCGGTCGACCGATCGAACGGCTTGTTCAGGTCCAGCGCAGCACGTTTTTCTGCGCTGCCTGCCAGAAATAGCGGGTGGGCCTTAAGCGGTTTGCAGCGCGGCCGGCGGCCGGCGGCCCATTTCTTGGTCGAACATGTAAAGGCCAGGGCCACTGTTACCGACCAGCTTGAGTTTCTGGATCACTTCGCCGAGGGTTGCTTCCTCTTCGACCTGCTCGTCAACGAACCAACGTAGCAGGCTCTGCGTGGCGTGGTCTTTTTCGCTGACCGCGAAGTCCGAGAGCTCATTAAGCCGCTGGGTTTGGCGCTGTTCGTGGTCCAGCGCTTGCTGGAATACCTCGAGCACGCTGCTCCACTTGTTGGTCTGTGCATCGACGGTCTTCAGAACGACCAGACCATCGCGCGCCAAGATAAAGTCGTAAAGTTTAACCGCGTGCAGCGTTTCCTCGTGCGCTTGGATCCGCATCCAAGTTGCACAGCCCGGGAGGTTCTGTCGCGAGAGTGAGGCTGCCATCGCCAGGTACAAGTACGCCGAGTCGAACTCGGCGTGCAATTGATCGTTGAGGCGGGCAAGCACCGCTTCGGAAATAGCCATCTGAACTCCTCTGCCGTTACGTCGATCTCGATGCGGGTATATAGCGCGTTGTGCCGGCCGGTGCCAGCGATTAGCGGGCGCGTGGCTTTGGGAAGCGCTACCGTTTGTCGGCGCGCCAAAGCGAGCCTAGCGCAGTTCATCCAGCGCGTAGTGCGCGGGTCCGCTGGTCGATTTTTCGGCGAGGCGCTGGCGCAGCGCTCGCTCGTAGCTCGAGAGCTCGATGATCGCTTCGCGTATGCGATCGGCGATCGACTTTTGCCGGCGCAGCGAGCTCAACTTTGCGGTCAACAGTTGGTCAAGTTCGAGCGGCGCGCCGACCACGATGATGATCGGCTCACCGTTCTTGAGGAAGTTAGCGGAAATCTGACGCCGAAGATTGTTGTCGAGGCCATTGATGAACACCGGAACGACGCTGGGTTGGGCATCGACGACCAGCTTGCCGATGCCTGGTTGAGCGGGCAGCAGGTCGTAAGGGTCCGGACCCTTGTTGCGTCGCCCCTCGGGGTGCATGCCGACAACCGATCCCGGTTGCTGCAGCAGCTCGACAACTCGGCGTACGCCGTAGGTGTTGAAGCTGCGCTTATTCGCTTGGCGAAAGATCGGCGGGTACATCGAGCCGGCCGCCATCAGCATGTTGACGATCAAGCCCGCTGGCTGTTCGTAAAAGAACTCAGCGCGCACAGGGAAGTAGACGCGCCGCAGCAGATCGGTGTGCTGGTAAAGCCAACAGGCGGTCACATAGAGGTCGAAGAAGCTGCGATGATTCGATGCGAGCAGCAGTCCACGTCGGTGATCGACGCGCTGAAGTTGTTCGAGGCCGACCAGATGGATCAAGTTGCGCGTACAGAGCGAGACCCAGCCCGCCCCGACTGTTCGCAAGAACGCGGCGCTGGCCGACTTGGTCAATGGGTTGCGATTGAGCCGGTCGATCAAGGTAAAGCAACCTCGCTCGAACGCGCTCAGCGGTGCCAGCTGCTCTGTGGTCGGTTGAATTGCCGTTTGGCCGCGCATCGCTCCAACACTTTAGCATCTGCGATCGGTGACGAGCTAGAGCCCTGATAATTCGCGGCTTTTTACGGCGGCCCGGCAGGCAGCTCGCGCGCAGGCTAGAGGATTGCCTCCACCTTGGCGCTATGCAATGTAGGGGCGTGGCGATCTTGGCCTACGATATCGGTGGTAGCACGGTCAGTGCGGGCTTAGTAAATCTCGATCCGCTAGGTCTAGCCTCGCCCGCGGTTAGTGCTGAGATTCGCGCCGCGGGCGGCTTCGATCAGATCGCTGTCGACCTCGCCGGTTTGATCCTCGGACTGCCGGCGGAGATCGCGATCGAGGGCGTGGCAGCGGCGCTGCCCGGGCCGACGGACTACCACAGTGGCACATCGTGGATGGCGCACAAGCTGATCGCCTTGCGCGGCAAGAGCTTGACATCGATCATCGGCCGACCCGATGTTGCACACAGCTTTGTCAACGACGCTGATGCCTTGGCGCTTGGCGAAGTTCATCAGGGAGCGGCCCAAGGCGTAGCGCGGGTTGTGTTGGTTACCCTCGGGACGGGCATCGGCAGCGCGTTTGTGATCGACGGCCGAATCGCCGAGCCTGACGCGCTACCCCATCGTGGTGAGCTGTGGTCGGCGCCCTTTGGCGATAGCACGATCGAGGGGCGCCTGGGTCGTCGCGCGCTCGAGCAGCACTACCAGACGCTGGGCGGTCGGCTCGGCGATGACTCGCTACGCGGCATCGCGCGCGCTGCGCGAGCGGGTGATCCACAGGCTCGAGCACTCTTCGACTATCTCGCGTCGACATTGGCGGCTGCCTTGCGACCGCACTTGATCGACTTTGCGGCCGAACGGCTGGTGCTCGCTGGCGCGATCGCCGAGAGTCACGCGTTGTTTCTGTCGCGTTTGCGCGCTGAGCTCTGCGTCGGCGAGTTGGCCTCGCTCGATGTCGTGCCGGCAGCGCGCCTTAGCGAAGCCGCGCTGTTGGGCGCAGCGATCGACTGGCAGCGGCGCGTGTCGCGTTATGGACCTCGGCGGGTGATTTATCTGCACGGCTTTGCCTCTTCGCCACAATCGGCCAAGGCGCAGCGCTTTCTCGCGGCCTATCAACAGCGCGGTCACCGTCTCGAGCTTCCCGACCTCAACCAGAATGACTTCTTTGGGTTGACCGTTTCGCGGCAACTCGAGCTGCTCGAGAGGATCACCGCCGAAGACGCTGACGGATCGGTACTGCTGATTGGCTCCAGTCTTGGCGCCTACACCGCGGCGCTTTTTGCCGCGCAATCAACCAAGCCGGTTGCGTTGGCGCTACTGGCACCGGCCTTCGATTTTCACCGCCGTTGGAGCGAACGACTCGGCGCGGCGGCGATCGAAAGATGGCGTGCTCAAGGAGAAATGCTTGTCGACCACTACGGCTACAAGCGTTCGCTGGCGCTCGGTTGGGGCTTCATCACCGACGCTGCACGTCACGCGCCATATCCCGATGTGCGGCAGCCGACCTTGGTGTTACATGGCGAGCATGACGAGCAGGTCGATGTCGAGGTCGCTCGGATATTCGCGCGCTCGCGGCCTAACGTCGAGCTCGAGGTGTTGCCGACCGATCACGCGATGCTCGACCAAGTCGATTGGCTGATCGAGCGGGTCGCGTCGTTTTTCGCCCCGAGATGGCGCTGAATCGGGCTTGCCCGACGGAGGAGTTGGTTACAGGATGTCTAGTGCGCAAATGCCGTCGGCGGTGGTTTTGCTCTCTGGTGGTCTCGACTCGACCACTTGTTTGGCTATCGCTCGTCAGCGTGGCTTTCGCTGCCACGCCTTGAGCTTTCGCTACGGGCAACGTCATCAAGAAGAGTTGGCTGCAGCAGCGCGAATCGCCCAAGCGCTGGGTGCCGACGAACATCGTATCGTCGACATCGATCTGCGCGCGTTCGGTGGCTCTGCGCTGACCGATGACATCGCGGTTCCCAAGGCGCGCAATGCCGACGAGATCGGCAGTGGAATACCGATCACCTATGTGCCGGCGCGCAACACGGTGTTCCTCTCCTTCGCGCTGGCCTGGGCGGAGGTGCTTGAGGCCCAAGACATCTTTATCGGCGTCAACGCCCTCGACTACTCGGGCTATCCGGACTGCCGACCGCAGTTTATTGAGGCGTTTGAGCGGATGGCACAGCACGGCACCCGCCTCGGCGCCGAGGGACGGCCGATTACGATCCACGCGCCACTGATGCAACTCAACAAGGCGCAGATTATCGAGGCTGGCCTGGCGCTTGGCGTCGATTATGGCATGACGATCAGTTGTTACGATCCTGTCGAAGGGCGCCCCTGCGGCGGCTGCGACGCCTGCCTGTTGCGCCGCCAGGGGTTTGCCGCGGCAGGCCTGAGCGACCCCGCGCTCGAGCAACCGTCACGATGAGGATTCGCGAGATCTATCGCAGCATTCAGGGCGAGTCGACGTTCGCCGGGCTGCCCTGCACGTTCATTCGCACCGCTGGCTGCCCGTTGCGCTGCGTGTGGTGCGACACCGAATACGCCTTTGCTGGCGGCGAAGAGCTGAGCCACGAGCAGATCATTTCGCGCGTCGCGCAGCTCGGTGCGGTTCACCATCTGGAGCTCACCGGTGGTGAGCCGCTGGCACAACCCGATGCGCCAGCGCTGCTCACCCGACTTGCCGACCGGGGTTACCGGGTGTTGCTAGAGACCAGCGGTGCCTTTGCGATCGAAGCGATCGATCGTCGGGTGCGGATCATTCTCGATATCAAGTGCCCGGATTCGGGTGAGAGCGGTCGCAATCGCTGGGAGAACATCGCACAGCTCGCGGAAAAGGATCAGGTCAAGTTCGTGTTGGCCAGCCGCAGCGACTACGAGTATGCCCGCCAAGTGATCGAGACCCATCGACTGGCCGAGCGCTGCGGAGAGCTGTTGCTGTCGACGGTCTTTGACCGACTCGAACCGCGCCAAGTGGTGGCGTGGTTGCTCGAGGATCAGCTCCCGGTGCGCTTTCAGTTGCAGCTGCACAAGTTCGTTTGGCCGCCAAACACGCCCGGCGTCTGAGCGCCGACAAGCAGCAGTCGAGGTCAGTGATCGCGCGCGATGCTCGGGACGGCGTCCTGAGCTGGGGTGCTTTTTTTTGGGATCACCGCGAGTTATAGAGTTCTGTTTGACCCGCGGTCTGGGTCTGAAAGAATCCGTCAGTTCAGATATCGACATGCCTAATCGGCTTACCGAGGTGATCTTGTGAAATACAACCGAACGATGATTCGCTTGCTCGTGCTCGGCTGGGTGGCGGTAATCGCGATCAGCTGCGGTGGTCGCACGGCTTCCGACCAGAACGACGGCAGCGCGACGGTCGACAGCGCCACGACATTGGCAGACGCGGCGATCACGGTGGACGCCAATCCCGCTGCGGATGCGACGGTCGGGTCAGATGCTGTTCTGCCGCTCGACTTGGGGCAGCAGGACAACGGCAGCTGCACAAATGCGATCGCGGTGGGGTTGTCTGGCGGCAAGGCGCTGATCCAAGGCAGCACCGCCAACCACCCCAACGAGTTCGGCACTTCGGTTAATTGTGGCAGCGGTGGTCTCGACGGCAACCAGTCCTATTACAAGCTGAAGCTCGACGCCAAGTTCACCTACCGCATGACGCTCAACACCAAATTCGTCGGCTACCTCTACGTCTTTAGCGGTTGCAACGCGGCGACGATCAACGCCGATTGCCGGAGTGGTGGCGCTACTGGCGTGATCAGCGAGCGCGCTGACGGCGCAAATGGTGCGACGGTATTTTTCGCCCCCGCGAAGTCGGGCGATTATCTCGTAGCGATCGACTCGACATCGACTCAGCAGTCGGGCGACTTTAGTCTGCTGATCGAAGCGATTCCGCCACCGAGTAACGACAGCTGTAGTGCGTCGCAGCGTTTGACGCTCAGTGCGGGCAAAGCGACGGTCAATGGCTCGACCGGCGCGGCGACCAACGTTTTCGGCAACTTGATCTCCTGCGGCAATCCGTTTGTCCTGGCTGGTCCGCAGGTCTTTTACAAAGTCAATCTTGAGGCCAGCAAGTCGTACCGGGTAGCGCTCACGCCAAAGTACGGCGCGCGCTTTTTCATCTTCGGTGACACCTGCGACCCGGCGCAGATCAACAGTCAATGTGCAGCTGGTCCAGCCCCAGGCCTGTTGGCCGAGGCTGGTTCGACGCAGGTCGCGGTCGTAAAACCAGAAAAGACGGGCGACTTCACGATCGCCATCGGTGGCCGCAACGCCAGCAATCGCGGTGATTTCGCGCTGTCGATCGAGACCTTTACGCCACCGACCAATGGCACGTGCAAGGCTGCTCAGCTGCTGACGCTGCAAAACGGTGCAGCCAGCGTGAAGGCCGACACTACCGGTATCGCCGATGAATTCGGCGGGAACCTGCGCTGTGGCAACTTCGGCGTTGGCGGGCCGCAGCTTTACTACGACGTCAAGCTCGAGCAGGCCAAGACCTACAAAGTACGGGTGACCAGCGACTACGAGGCACGCTTCTACCTGTTCGGTGACACCTGCGACCAGCAGACGATCAGCAGCCACTGTGGAAGCGGTGGTCAACAGGGCTTCTTCAACGCGTCAACCGATCTTTATCCGCGAGCGACGATCTTTACCCCCACACAGACCGCCACCTACCGTATCGCCGTCGATGGTCGAAGCAGCGGTGACGCCGGTAGCTTTGAGCTCGACGTCAAGGAGTTCACGGCAGCGACCAACGCGACTTGCGCAGCGGCAGCGGCCGTTGCCTTGTCGACCAGCGGAGCCACGACGATCAGCGGCGATACCACGGGGGTCACCAACGAGTTTGGTCCGAGCATCAACTGCGGCCAAGGTCGCGTGATCGGTCCGCAGGTCTATTACAAGCTCAAGCTCGAGGCGAAAAAGTATGACTTTACGTTCAAGCCGCTCTACAGCGGCGGCCGGCTGTACCTAGCGCGCGCGAACTGTGACGCCCAAGCGATCAACGCCGACTGCCGCAGCAATGGCGTCAATGGAGCGACGACCGGATCGCTACGTCGTGGCGACAGCGCTAGCTTTAGCGTGACCCCCGCGGCGGCCGGTGATTACCTGCTGATCGTCGACGGTCTGAACGATGGGCTCTACGGTGAGTTCACGGTCGACGTGAAGTCCGCTCCTTAGTCTGCACGCCCGGCGCGTTCTTTTTTTGCCCCTCGCTGCGTCCCGCGGCGAGGGGGTTTTGCGATATAGTCATTTGCGATGACACAGCCTCCACGACAAGCTCGCCTGGTCGAGCGGGTTGCACTCTGCCAAACAATTTCTGAGTTTTGGTTCGAGGCGGAGGCGCCACTTGGTCAGCGCCCAGGCCAGTACATCGCGATCGTCGATCCCACTGACGCCAACCGAACGCTGCCGTTTTCCGTGGCTTCGTCGCCGCGCACTGACGGCCGGTTTCGCCTCTGTCTGCGTCGTGGTCAGTCGCCGTTTCTGCAGTATCTCTTCGGGACCAGCTTGGGCAGCGAGCTGCTGTTCGTCGGGCCGGCGGGTCGTTTTGTGTTGCCCGACGATGGCGACCATTTGCTGTTGGTGGCCGTTGGTACCGGCATTACGCCGTTTTGCGGGATGCGCGAGCAGCTCGGTCAGCGCTTGGCGCGAGGCGATCGCGTGATATTGCTTCACGGCGTGGCCCACGTCGACGAGCTGATCGACGCCACCGCCTGGCACCAGCTCGAACAGCAGCAGCGTGGCTTTAGCTATCGGCCGACGCTTTCGCGCCAACGGCTCGATGGCTACGCCACGGGTCGCGTGACAGCTCATCTTCCTGCGGTCGACGGAGAGCGACGCGCGCTACTCTGTGGCTCAGAAGAGATGCTGACCGAGGTGAAGGCTGCACTGTTCGCGCAGGGATGGCAAGAAGATCAGATCACCACCGAGTGGTAGTCACCGACGCGCCACGTTTTTTAGGAGGCAGCGCAGATGGAGCTGGACCGCGACTTTGAGTGTTTGATCGTTGACGAGCCCGAAGCGGGGATCGTGCTTTGCACCTTTAACCGACTGGCATCGCGCAATGCGCTCAATCGGCAGATGGTCGATGAGCTGCATCAGCTCTGCTCGCTGCTCGAGATCGCCGATGATGTCAAAGCACTGGTCTTCACCGGCGCAGGTCAGCAGGCCTTCATCAGCGGTGCGGACATCGCGGAGCTGCGCGAACGTCGCGCCGCTGACGCGCTGGCAAGTATCAATAGCGCACTGTTCGGGCGCATCGAGCGTTTGCCGATGCCGACCATCGCCGCGATCCGCGGCTTCGCTCTCGGAGGCGGCTGCGAGTTCGCGATCGCTTGTGACCTGCGCGTCTGTGGCGAATCGGCCCGCTTTGGACAGCCCGAGGTTGCGTTGGGGATCATGCCGGCCGCCGGTGGCACCTACCGCTTGCCGCGTCTGATTGGGCTCGGGCGAGCACGTGAGCTGATCTTTACCTGTCGAGTAATCGATGCGGTTGAAGCCCAGTCGATCGGTCTGGTCGAGCGGGTGGTGCCTGACGCCGAGGTGATCGATGCGGCTTACGAATGGGCGCGAAGCATTGCCAAGAACGGACAGCTTGCTGTGCGCCTGGCCAAGGCCGCGCTCAACAACTGCGGTCATCTCGGCCTGGCCTCGGCGATCGCTTTCGAGTCAGCCAGTCAGGCGATCTGTTTCGAGGACGGTGACAAGCAGGCGCGGATGACGGCCTTTTTGCAGCGCAAGTCGCGCAGGTCATAGCACGCCGGGCCTTCCTCGAGAGAACACGCCAAAATGACTAAGCTTTTTGCTGCTGCTCGAGCCAGCTGATGGTTGACTAAGCGCCCACCCTAAAGGTACCTTCCGGCCGATGACGATTTCTTTTGATACCGAGCCGGATCGCTACAAACACTGGAAATTCTCCGTCGACGGACGCGTGGCCTATCTGCACCTCGACGTTGCGGAAGAAGACGGACTCGATGGCGACTACCGCCTCAAACTCAACTCGTATGATCTCGGCGTAGACATCGAGCTCGCCGATGCGCTGCAGCGTATTCGTTTCGAACACCCCGAAGTTGGCGCCGTGGTACTGGGGAGCGCCAAGGACCGCGTGTTCTGCTCAGGTGCGAACATCTACATGCTCGGCGCGTCGACCCACGCCTTCAAGGTCAACTTCTGCAAGTTCACCAACGAAACGCGACTGAGCATCGAGGATGCCAGCGAGCACTCGGGCTTGAAGTTCATCTGCGCGGTCAACGGCCCCTGTGCTGGCGGTGGCTACGAGCTGGCGCTGGCAGCCGACGAGATCATTCTAGTCGACGATGGTAGTTCGGCGGTCAGTCTGCCCGAAGTCCCGTTGTTGGGGGTTCTTCCGGGAACCGGCGGCTTGACCCGCCTCGTCGACAAACGAAAAGTGCGCCGCGATCGCGCGGATTTCTTTTCGACAGTCGCCGAGGGCGTGCGTGGTAAGCGCGCTCTCGAATGGGGCCTTGTCGATGCGGTCTATCCGCGCAGCAAGTTTGATCAGGCGGTCCAAGCGCGCGCCGCTGAGCTTGCCGAGCAAAGTGACCGGCCTGCCGCGGAGTCCGGTATCAAGCTGACGCCGCTGGCCCCGAAGATCGACGGCGAGCTGCGCGAGTACAACAACGTGCGGGTCGAGCTCGATCGCGGCGGTCGCGTCGCCCACATCACGCTGAGCGCGCCGGGCGCGGCGATGCCGCGTTCAATTGCCGAGATCGTCGCTGCCGGCGACCAGTTCTGGCCGCTAGCGGTATTTCGCGAGCTCGACGATGCATTGCTCGATCTGCGGTTTAACGAGGCCGAGATCGGTACGCTGGTTCTGCACACCAAAGGTGATGCTAAGGCGGTGCTCGCTGCCGACGCCGTGCTCGCCGAGCACCGTCAACACTGGTTTGTTCGCGAAGTGCTGCTGTTCATCAAGCGCACGCTCAAGCGTCTCGACCTGACGGCGCGCAGTCTCGTCGCGCTGATCGAACCCGGTAGCTGCTTCGCCGGGACTTTTTTCGAGCTGGCACTGGCTGCTGACCGCACGTTCATGCTCGACGATCCGGACAATCCCGTTGCGATCGAACTCTCGATGCAGAACGCTGGCAGTTACCCGATGAGCAATGGCTTGAGCCGGCTAAAGACCCGCTTTCTCGGCGAGCCTGAGTTGGTCGAGCAG
The DNA here is from genome assembly GCA_020633415.1 of Deltaproteobacteria bacterium. Lineage (GTDB taxonomy): Bacteria > Myxococcota_A > Polyangia > JACKDQ01. Next base: position 130,855 of record JACKDQ010000006.1, on the reverse strand, counting down.
GCCCTGGCAACCCAAGGACCGCTCGATCCGCAGGCTGCAATGGACGCTGGTCTGGTCACCTTCATTCCCGACGAGTTGGATTGGGAAGACGAGGTTCGTTTGGCGATCGAAGAGCGCGTGGCGCTGTCGCCCGACGCGTTGACCGGAATGGAGGCCAGCTTGCGCTTCGCTGGGCCGGAGACGCTGGAGACCAAGATCTTCGGTCGCTTGTCCGCTTGGCAGAACTGGATCTTCCAGCGGCCCAACGCGGTGGGAGAGAAAGGGGCACTGACGCTCTATGGTCAGGCTGGGATGCGCCCCGAGTTTGATTGGCGTCGCACCTAAGCTTGTCGATCGCGCGAGCGCCCGTTGACCGAGTGCGCTACAACATGCCCAACCGGCTCGCATAATAGGATAGCTCATGGAATTGAACGAAAAGATCCCGAACAACGTCAGCCTCTCGTCTAATCGTCGCCTGCAGCGCGCGCTCGAGCATTGGCAGCCGCGCTATCTCGATTGGTGGCGCGAGATGGGACCGGATGGTTTTCAGGATCACCACCAGATCTATCTGCGCACGGCGATCAGCGCCGACGCCAAGGGGTGGGCTCATTTCGACTATGTCCAACTGCCCGAGTATCGCTGGGGCATTTTCCTGGCGGCACCGGTCGAAGAGCGGACGATCGGCTTCGGCGATTTCCTGGGCAAGCCGGTCTGGCAGGATGTGCCGGGTGAGTTTCGCAACTCGCTGCGGCGACTGATCGTTACACAGGGCGACACCGAGCCAGCGAGCGTTGAGCAGCAGCGCGAACTCGGCAAGATCTGCCCGAGCCTCTACGACCTGCGCAACCTATTTCAGGTCAACGTCGAGGAAGGTCGCCACCTATGGGCGATGGTCTACTTGCTGCATTCGCACTTTGGTCGCGATGGCCGCGAAGAAGCCGAGGCCTTGCTTGAGCGACGCAGTGGCAACGAAGATACGCCGCGTATCCTTGGCGCGTTCAACGAGCCGATCACCAACTGGCTCGACTTTTTCATGTTTACGTTCTTCACCGATCGCGACGGTAAGTATCAGCTGCTTGCGCTCGCCGAAAGTGGCTTCGATCCGCTGGCGCGCACGACAAAGTTCATGTTGACCGAGGAAGCGCACCACATGTTCGTCGGCGAGACCGGCGTGATGCGCGTCGTTGAGCGTGCCGCACAACTTCTTAAGGAGATGGGCGGTCTCAGCGAAGACGTTCGCAAGCACGGCGCCATCGACCTGCCGACGGTGCAGAAATATCTGAACTTCTGGTTCTCGGTCAGTCTCGATCTCTTCGGTGGCGAGATCTCGAGCAACGCCGCCGCCTACTTTGCTAACGGGCTCAAGGGGCGCGATTACGAAGAAAAGCGCGCAGAGCACACCGCACTCGACCAATTCTACCCGATGGACGTCTGTGAGGAAGGCAAGTTCACCAAGCAGAACGTGCCGATGCGCAACGCGATGAACGAAGTACTGCGCGATGGTTACATCGAGGATTGTCAGCGTGGCGTCGACCGTTGGAACAAGAAGCTCGCCGAGTATGGCATCGACTATCAGCTAACGCTGCCCAGTCGCCGGTTCCATCGGGCGATCGGCATTTATGCCGACATGCCGTTCGATCCGAGTGGTCGCCTGATCTCCAAGGACGAGTGGGACAAGAAGAAGAGCGACTGGGTGCCATCGCGAGCCGATGGCGAGTACGTGCAGTCGCTGATGGCTCAGCCGGTCTACCAGGCTGGCAAGATGGCCAACTGGCTAGCTGCGCCGGCCCGCGGTATCAACGGCCAGCCAGTCGAATTCGAGTACGTGCGCACCGACGCCTAGCGGGTCGCTAGCGTGGTGTGGTCCTTCGATAGACAAACTCAACAATCCGGAGGTGGATGGTGTCTGAAGCGTTGATTTATACTGCGCTACGCACACCTGTAGGCGCCGTCGGCGGAACGCTGTCTTCCGTGCGGCCGGACGACCTGGCCGCGCACGCGGTAAAAGCTGTTGTCGAGAGAAGCGGTGTCGACCCTGCCAAGATCGATGACGTGATCTTTGGCTGCACCAATGGTGCCGGCGAGGACAACCGCAACGTGGCGCGTATGGCGGTGCTTTTGGCAGGCCTTCCGACAAGCGTTCCAGGGATGACCGTTAACCGGCTCTGCGGGTCGGGCCTGCAGGCCGTGGCTTGCGCGAGTCAGGCGATCGCTGCCAACGATGGACAAGTCTTTGTCGTCGGTGGCGTCGAGAGCATGAGTCGCGCGCCCTTTGTGATGCTCAAGAGTGACCGGGCTTTTGACCGACGCACGCCACAGATCGCGGATACGACCGTTGGCTGGCGCTTCGTCAACAAGAGGATGGACAAGCGCTGGACCGTCTCGCTCGGAGAAACGGCCGAGATCGTCGCCGAGCGCTACGGCATCGCTCGTCAGGCACAAGACGAGTTTGCCCTGCAAAGTCAGCAGCGCGCAGCGGCAGCGATCGCCGAGGGGCGGTTCGCCGAAGAAATCATCGCTGTCGAAATCCCACAGCGCAAGGGTGATCCGATCGCCTTTACCGTCGACGAGCATCCGCGGGCAGTCACCCTCGAGAAACTCTCAAAACTGCAGCCGGTATTTCGCCAGGGCGGCACGATCACCGCGGGCTCGGCGAGTGGCATCAACGACGGTGCGGCGGCGCTGATCGTCGCGGCTGAAGGCGCTCTTAGTCAGCGGCCGCTTGCCCGCGTGATCGGCACGGCGGTCGCCGGCGTCGATCCGGACGTGATGGGTATCGGTCCCGTGCCGGCGACGAACAAGTTGCTCAAGCGCTTGGGAATGACGATCGATCAGATCGACTTGATCGAGCTCAATGAGGCCTTCGCCGCGCAGTCGTTGGCCTGCATCAAAGAGCTCAAGCTGGATGTCGGCAAGGTCAACGTCAACGGTGGGGCGATCGCGCTCGGTCATCCCCTCGGTTGCACTGGCGCGAAGATCCTCGTCTCGTTGACCCATGAACTGCGGCGACGCAAGGCGCGATTCGGCTTGGCGACGATGTGTATTGGCGTCGGTCAAGGCATCGCGATGGTCATCGAAAACCTCGAGCGATAAGTGATCGGGATGCACGAGACGCAGATAGAAAAGGTTGCGGTGATCGGTGCTGGCACGATGGGCCATGGGATCGCCCAGGTCGCAGCCCAATCGGACTACCGCGTGACGCTGACCGATTTGGATCCGCAGGCGCTGGAGCGGGCTCAGCGAAAGATCGCGGCCAATCTCGATAAGGGTGTGGCGCGTGGCAAGCTCAGCGAGGAGCATCGGGCGAAGACGCTGGCCAATATTTCGATCTCGAGTAATTCGTCCGAGGCGCTGAGCGGCAGCGGCCTGGTGATCGAGGCGGTTAGCGAGAGCCTTGCGCTCAAGCAGAAGATCTTTTCGGCGGCCGAGGCGCTCGTCGCGCCGACGACGATCTTGGCCAGCAACACCTCGTCACTCTCGTTAGCGGCGATTGCCGAATCTCTTGAGCATCCGCAGCGCCTGATCGGCATGCACTTTTTTAACCCGGTGCATATTATGCAGCTGCTCGAGATCGTCGTGCATGACCGGGTTAGTCCGGCGTGCCGTGAAGCCGCCCTCGCTGTCGCCCGCCGCATGGGCAAAGAGCCGATCGTCGTCAAGGATTCTCCAGGGTTTGCCTCGAGTCGGCTCGGCGTGGTGCTGGGACTCGAAGCGATGCGTATGCTTGAACAGGGAGTCGCCGACGCTGCGGCGATCGATACGGCGATGGAGCTCGGCTACAAGCATCCGATGGGGCCGCTGAAGCTGACCGACCACGTTGGCTTGGATGTCCGACTGGCGATCGCTGAGCACCTCCACCGCGAACTCGGTGGCGATCAGTATGCGCCGCCGCAGATCCTGCGCGACAAGGTGGCCCGCAACGAGCTCGGTCGCAAGACCAAAAAGGGCTTTTACGACTACGGCGACGCCGAATAGCGGACGTAGCATTTTGCGGAATACGCGGCCAGCAAGTGGCGTTTTGCCCTAGTGATAGCTCGGCATCCATACCGTCTCGTAGCCGTCGCGTTGCTCGTTGGTCTCTGCGGTTGTAGCGATAGCGCGCCGCTTTCATTGAGGATCGAAGGCCCCGGGCGTTACCTGATCATCTATCACCAGCCAGGGGCCCCGCTGCAGCGCTTGAGTTGCGCGCCTGACGCGCCGGCGCAGGTGGCGGGCCTGGCGTGTCAGGGTCCGGACGTTCGCGTTCCCGGTCCGAACGGCACGCTGACGATCAAGGCGCGCGATTATGACCACGCGTCGGTTGACTTGGCGGAAGTTGCCAGCGATGGCAGTGCGATCAAGCTCGATGCACTGCCATCGGCGTCCGCTGAGCCGGGCTTTCGCGATCGCTTTGCCGCGGGAAATGAGGGTCTGAGCGCGTTTGTCGAATTTTCCCATCGCGCGGTCACCGAGCTCGGCGAGAGTCTGACGGTCAAGTTCTACATCGATCGCGGCAAGCGCCGCGTGTTCTTTCAGAACACCGTCGATTACCCGCTGCATTATCGGTTTGCCCGCGATGTGCTTGGCTACGCGGGCAGCTTGGCCGAGTTTGAAGCCGAGACCTATCGAGGCGCGAACCGAACGGGAATCGCTGGAACGCTGACCTATTACCCCAAACTCACGGGCATGGCTGAGCTGGATCGTCCGCTGTTGCTGACGTTCTTTCCCAGCGATGACCTCGATCCAGAGTTGGTGCTGTTGAGCTATCGGCTGATTGAGGCGCGCCTAGGCTTTGTGGCGTTCGCGGGCGCTACCCAGCGGCTTTTCTACCTTCCAGCGGGGGCGGCTCAGACCGACGACGTCGAGCGCTCAGCGGTGGCATTTCAGCGCTGGGACGCAGCGACGACCACACAACAGGCGTTGTACGGCGGCGTTGATACGCAGCTGCTCAACGGCGGCGTGGCCTATGGCGTGTTGCGCAATCTGAGCAGCAAGGATCTCGAGACGCAGGTGCTCTCCTACACGGACATCGTGCTGCTCGGCAGCTTGCCCAATACCCTGCCGATCGTTGGCGGCACGATCACCGGGCAGTTGCAGACGCCGCTGGCTCACGTCAACGTTGCGGCGCGTGCTCGAGGGACTCCCAACTTGGCGCTGCGCAACGCGCGATCTCATCGACGGATTGCGCCGTTTATCGGCAAATTGATCCGCTTTGAAGTCACCGCGAGCGATTGGACGATCAGCAATGCGACGGAGACGGAGGCGCGGGCGTTTTGGCAAGAGCAGCGCAGCAAGCGCCAGAAGACATTGCCCGAGGCCGACCTTAGTCGCCTGACGTTGGACCGATTCTCGACGATCGGTTGGGCGGACTCGAAGACTGTTGGCGCGAAGGCTGCCAACCTCGGTGAGCTGCGCCAGACGATCGGCGAATTAGCGCCTGATGGCTTCGTCGTGCCGTTTAGCTTCTATCAGCGTTTTATCGAAAAGACGGTCGTCACCGCGGCGCGCTGTCAGGCGGCGCGCACAGACTGCGTCGATGAAGGTCGGACGGCTGTGCTTTGTGATCGCGTGGGTAAGCTATGCGAAGCCGTTCCCGGTGAAACGCTTGACCGTCACATCGAGCGCTTGCTGCTCGATCCCGTTTTTGTCACGGACACAGAGTTCCGCGAGGCGTCTCTCAACAGCGTGCGCCATATTTTCACCAACGCACCATTGGAGCCGGAGGTCGCGCTGCAGATCGATCAGCGTGTCGGTCAGGTGTTTGGCGCGGCAAAGGCAAGACTGCGCTCGAGCACCAATGCTGAAGACTTGCCAGGTTTTACCGGCGCCGGATTGTACCTTTCGCGGTCAGCCTACGCGAGTGGTGATGGCGCGGCGTCAAAGCGGATTGCCAAGGTCTGGGGATCGGTTTGGAACTTTCGCGCCTACGAAGAGCGGGCGTACTGGAACATCGACCATCGCGCGGTGAAGATGGGCGTTGCGGTTAGCCAAGCCTACGAGGGGGAGCGAGCCAACGGCGTTTTGATCACGCAGAATATTACCGACCCAAATCTCTATGGGATGTACGTCAATGTTCAGCGAGGCGACGCCTTGGTGACAAATCCTGTCGATGGGGCTGTTTCCGAGATCTTTGTGATCGTTGGCGCGCCCGGCGGCGGCGTTCAGGTCGCTCGTCAGCGGTACTCCAGCCTTTCACCGACAACTCCGATCCTTAGTCCTGGCGAAGTCAGCGCACTCTTTTCAGTTGCGACGCGTATCCAGCAGCGATTCGCGCCGCTTTATCAGCTTGACGAGAGCGTCCTGACATTGGATCTAGAGTTCAAGATCGCGGCCGGGGGGGAGCTGATCATCAAGCAGGCTCGGCCCTACGCCTGGGCCGATCACTAGAAGGGAATGCATCGATGAATAGGTCAAATGCGTGCATGCTGCTTTGGGCGTCGACGGTGTTTGTGCTCGCTGCTTGTCATGGCGATAACAATCTGGCGCGGGATTCCAGCGCCGCCGATAGCAGCCAAGCGGATGCGCGGACCGACGACACCGCAGTGTTCGGCGATAGCGCGGTGGACGCGGTTGTCCCAAGCGACGGTGGCAAGCCGCTTCTCGGCTTCCTGGTGCGCGAGCCCAAACAGCAGCAGGTCAAGTGCGTCGATCCGATGACCCAAGGAGAAAAGCCCTTTACCTTCGGTCAGACCGATTTCATCTGTACGTTCGTTCATCAGGCGATCTCAGGCCACGTCTATTTCCGCAGCGACGTCGCTGGCTGTGACAGCAGTGGCATTGCCCCGGTGCCGAAATTCTCGAGTGGCGGAGCGTGGCTAGCGTTCAATGGTGTGGTTCAACCAATTACCGGAGGGCGTTACAGCTACGGCGGCGCGCACAACAACGACGCGTTCGAGTTCGACTACAACGGGCGGCGCTATCGCTACGACCACTCGAGCTTCGGCGTCGGCTACCGCAAATGCCAACCGATGGACTGTCTGAAGGTCTACACGGGAACAGCCCTGAGCGAAGACGGTTGCACACCTGAGCGTAAGCTGCCGATCGTTTGTCGCCAGGTCAAAGCGGACGCCAGTATTGATCCGCTCACCGATACCTTCCAGAAGTGCCCTGGCGATCCCAACTAGAGCAGGGGGAGCAGGGGGACGTTGATTAACTTTCTTAACCTATTTGGCTGCAGCCAAATAGGTTAAGAAAGTTAATCAACGTCCCCCTGCTTCCCCTGCTTCGCTTCAACATTGCGAAATTATGATGCATCGGCGCGTTGACGCCGTCGGGGGCCACTGCTAGGGTCGAGCGCTATGGCCCAGCGCGCCGCCCTGCAGAGTACCGTCGAGATCGAGCTTCGCTCCGGGCCGTGTCGTGGTCAGCGGCGGTTTCGGCTGAGTTTCGCCATCGATGCCGAGCAACGGCTGTATTTCTCTGATGCCTTGCCGATCGAGGGTTCGGGAGAAGGGCGGGTCAGCCTTCGTTTACCCGACGGCACCCCGCTCAGCTGTGACGCTGAGCTTTGCTACGACCCGGAATATCCCGACCGCGGGAGCTCCGCCCGCTTGATAGGTCTAGACAAGGTCGGCCGCGAAACGGTCAGCGCCTACATGGCCCAGCGACTTGGAATTCGCCAGCAGCGAACAAACGAGGACCAGTGAAATGAGTACGCGCAAGAGCCGTACGATGTCTACCGCCGAGGTCGCGGTGATCGAAGATCCCATCGCCCGTTTGGAGGCGCTCGATCGCAAGGCGATGCTTGGTGGTGGTCAAGATCGCATCGATAAACAACACGCGGCCGGCAAATTAACCGCTCGTGAGCGAGTCGACCTGCTGCTCGACCCTGGAACATTCGTCGAACTCGACCGACTCAAGACGCACCGCTGCACAGACTTCGGCATGGAAAGCGTGCGCCCGCTTGGCGACGGTGTTGTCACCGGCTATGGCGACATCCGCGGACGGCTAACCTATGTCTTTGCGCAAGACTTCACCGTCTTTGGCGGAAGCCTCGGTGCGGCCTATGCGGCAAAGATCTGCAAGGTGATGGATCTGGCAGCCAAAGTTGGCGCTCCGGTCGTCGGGCTCAACGATTCCGGTGGCGCGCGCATTCAGGAGGGTGTCGAATCGCTCGCTGGCTACGCCGATATCTTCTTGCGCAACACACTGATGTCGGGCGTGATCCCTCAGATCTCAGCGATCATGGGACCCTGCGCCGGTGGTGCGGTTTACTCGCCGGCGATCACCGATTTTATCATGATGGTCGAAAAGACCAGCTACATGTTCATTACCGGTCCCGAAGTAATCAAGACCGTTACCCATGAGGAAGTCACCAAGGAAGCGCTCGGTGGCGCCACCACCCATAGTGGCAAGTCCGGTGTCTCGCACTTTTCCTTTCACGGCGAAAAGGAATGTTTGCTCGGCATTCGCGAGTTGATGTCGTTCTTGCCGCAAAACAACCGCGAGGATCCGCCGTTCGTCGAGACCAGTGACCCGGTCGATCGCCCCGAGCCTGCTCTCGATACCTTGATCCCTCGCGATCCGGCGAAGCCCTACGACATCAAGGATTTGATCGCTGCTGTCGTCGATGATGGCTTCTTTCTTGAGGTGCAGCGCGACTTCGCCGGCAACATCGTCATCGGTTTCGCTCGGATCGGCGGGCAGTCGATCGGCATCGTCGCCAATCAACCCGCGGTGCTCGCCGGCTGCTTGGACATCGATGCCTCGACCAAGGCTGCCCGCTTTGTGCGCTTTTGCGATTGTTTCAACATCCCACTGGTTACTCTGGTCGACGTCCCCGGTTTCTTGCCCGGAACCGAGCAGGAGTACGGTGGGATCATTCGTCACGGCGCCAAGCTGCTCTACGCCTTTGCTGAGGCCACTGTGCCGAAGGTCACGCTGATCACGCGCAAGGCTTACGGCGGCGCCTACGACGTTATGGCGTCCAAGCACATTCGCGCCGATATCAACTATGCATATCCCAGCGCAGAGGTTGCGGTGATGGGCTCGGAGGGTGCGGTCAACATTTTGTATCGCAAGGAACTCGCTGAGGCCAAGGACCCCGAAGCCCGTCGCGCCGAGCTGATCGCTGAGTATCGCAAGACCTTCGCCAACCCCTATCGCGTTGCCGACCTCGGTTACATCGACGAGCTGATCGTGCCGCGCGATACCCGCCGCTGGCTTTCGGCGGCGCTGCAGATGTTGCGCAACAAGCGCCAAGAGAACCCACCGCGCAAGCACGGAAACATCCCACTCTAGCTCGCCAGGCGCCAGGCAACCGCAAAGGCCCAGTTATGAATTTTGATAAGTCCGCGGAGCTCTTTCCGTCGACGCGCGAGATGACCTTTCTCGGTCATTGCAGCATTTCGCCCTTTTATGCGCGCGGCGCGGACCTTGCCGTTGAATTGATCCGCGATCAGCAGCGGCGTGGTGGCGCGGCGGTGATCGATGCCTACCTCGAACAACTCGACGATCTCAAGCGACAGACGGCCAAGCTGCTGAGAACCTCGCCGGAGAACATCGCTGCGGTAAAGAACACCTCAGACGGAATCTCGATGGTGGCCAATGGCTACCCGTTTTCTCCCGGCGATGAAGTGATTTCCTTTGTTCAAGAATATCCAGCCAACTTTCATCCTTGGCGCCTGCAAGAGCTCCAACGCGGCGTAAAGCTCAAACTACTGCCCAACGTTCCCGCCGGCGATGATCTGCCGGATGAGCTGATTGGCGGCTGGAGCATCGACGACCTCGAGCGCTTGATCAGTCCGCGGACGCGAGTGATTGCGCTGTCACATGTGCAGTTCACCAGTGGCTATGCCGCCGACCTCAACCAGCTCGGAGAACTCTGTCGCCAACACGGAATCGATCTGGTGATCGACGCTGCCCAGAGTCTCGGCGTACAGCCGATCTTTCCCGAGATCATGAATATCGGTGCGATCGCTGCGTCGGGCTGGAAATGGCTGATGGGCCCGGTCGGTACTGGCCTGTTCTATACCTCGCCACAGTTGCGCGACAAACTATCGGTGGTGCAAGTTGGTGCGGAGACGATGGTCCAATCGTTCGACTTTTCCAATCTCGACTGGAATCCTCAGCCGAGCGCGCGCCGCTTCGAGTTCAGTACCTCGCCGATCAGCTTGCTGGGCGGTCTAGCACGTACGATCGGCGAGGTTCATGCGCGCTACGGTTCGGAGGCGATCTTTGCAGAGGTGCAGCGGCTCCAGGCGCTGTTGCTCAAGCGTCTCGAGGGCAGCGTCTACAGGCCATTACGCTTTTCCGCGGCCCATCGCTCCGGAATCCTCGCGCTGTACTGCGAGAACTTGGAGCGCGTCGTCGCACGCTTGGCCCAACGGAAAATTATCTGTGCCCCGCGTGGTGGTGTACTTCGGGTGGCGCCTCATTTCTACAACACGGAGACGCAGATCGATCAGCTCGCCGACGCGTTGCTTGAGATCGCTCTAGCAGCGGCCGATCAGCCAGATCAGTCCAACGATTGCTGACACCGCCGCGATCACCCACTTGGCCCAGCGCTCGGCCTCGGCGTGGCCGGCAACCGGGCTTGGCATCGTTGTGTCGGGGGGAAGGAGCGTCGTCGAGCTTGCGGCATACCCTGGCTGGACAGTACGTGTTTGATCGCTGCTGTCATCTTTGCGATTGCCGCAGAACACGCAGCGTTGCCTGTCGGCTGGATTCCATTGGCCACAAAAGCGGCACTCGCCAGTCGGTCGCGGTGCATCACTCAATGGGCTAACCCGCGAAAGACCTGACGGTCGAATTGTTGACCGGTGAGGAGGCAGCGCAGTTCGCGGTTTCCGTCGCCACAGAATGGCAGATACCAGAGTTGTGGCGCGCTGGTCTGAACGCGTAGCGTACGCGCCCTGCGCCAGGCCGCTGTCGGCAGGATCGATAGCCAGATCGCGTATCCCATACGCGCCGCGTCGCTCGCGCCGAAAAAGCATTGGAAACGCTGCCGTTGCGTGCTGTGCTGGGGCAGACCCGCCAATGGATGCGGCACGATCTGGCGAAGCGTTAAGGCACGCGCGGCAGGATCAAGTCGCGGGGCGCGCAGCGCGCCGAATGCTGGCGTGTAGTAGTGCAAGGGGCCGTCGCTGACCTCGGTGTGCGGTGGGCGAAGTGCCCCGAGACGCTGGTAGAGGTCGATACTCTTGTCGGCTGTCTGCCCTGAGAACGACACGCTGCACTGCACTCGCCAAAATGGCAGCTGAATTGTCGCTGCCTCGCTTGCTAGCTGTGGTTTGGCATAGCGGACGGTAATCGGTTCGAGTCCCTCTTCACCGACCTGCCACGCGCGTCCACAGCTATCGCAGATCAACACGGCGGGGCGGCTCTCGACGGCCAGCGCCTGCTGACAGCCGGGGCAGCGTAGTTCGATGATCCGCAGATCGTCGAACAGCTGGGACGCGAGTGACGGCGGTGGCGCGGACAGCTCGACCGTTTGCTCACGATGACCGTTGACCGCATCGTAGATCTGGTCGCCGCAAATCCAGAACGGGTAGAGCAGCTGCATCAGCGTTGCCGACACCACATCGGCGCGCTGACAGTCGATACGTGCGAGGTTATTTGCTGAATGTCCGAGGTTTAGCGCCTGCTGAGTCAGATCGTCTTTCGCCTCAGCGATCGATCGGGCCGGCGCGACAACCTCAGCACTCGAGTGATGGACACTCGCATCGTAGGGTTCGAAGGTCTGCAGCTGGGCGCGAAAGCGCAAGCTGGTTACCCCATGGGCAAGGGTCGCCGGATCCGCCAACGAGATATCGAAGACGCGCCCGCTCGGGGCCTCCTCGTTGCTGATCAGCGCAGAGGGCAACGCAGTGGCCTCGCCACTGCTCATCCCAGTACCTGCGTCGATCGGCACTTCAAGCTTTGCGCCGATCGTCCAGCCATAGACCAAGCCGGTCATCCGCCAAAACGGCAAGAAAACCAACTTTGCCGTCGGCTCGGGTGCCGAGGCTTTTGCTGGGGCGATCAGCTGGATGACGTTGTCGCGGGTCAATCCGAGCACGGGCGTTTCGCAGTACGGGCAGTGCCCGCAGAGCGCACCGTCGAGGGAACAGAAGTTGCCACCACAATTGGGACAGCTCAGGCGGACCAAAAGCTGCTCGCAGATGACTAACCCGCCGCGACAATGGTCGCAGCGCACCTGGCTTGTGCCGACGGCAAAGCGCACATCGGCGCCGCACTCGCTACAGATCGCAGTGGCCAGCTCGGTTGGCATTGCGCTCCGTTGGTCTAGATGCCGCTGCCGCGTTCGTAGGTTTCGTAGCGCGCTGGCTGGATCGTCACGCGACTTCCGGGTGCGACGTCGCGAGTGATCCAAACGTTGCCGCCGAGGGTTGCGCCGCGACCGATCGTCACGCGACCGAGGATCGTTGCCCCCGAGTAGATCACGACGTTGTCCTCGATGATCGGATGTCGTGGCAAGAATTTCACCGGTTGGCCGTCTTTGTCGAGCGGGAAGCTCTTCGCGCCTAGCGTGACGTTCTGATAGATGCGCACGTCGTTGCCGACAATGCACGTCTCGCCGATCACTACGCCGGTGCCGTGGTCGATGAATATCCGTTCGCCAAGCTGCGCCCCTGGATGAATGTCGATCCCCGTGGTGCTGTGCGCCAGCTCCGAAATGATGCGCGGGATCAGTGGCACGTCCAGCCGATACAGCTCGTGCGCAACGCGGTGGTTGGTTAGTGCGGTCAGACCGGGATAGCAGAGGATCGCTTCGTCGGGCGAGCGGGCGGCGGGATCGCCGAGGTATGCTGCGCGAACGTCTTCGCCGAGCAGTCGCTGAACCTCTGGCAAGCGATCAAAAAACAGCGAAATCATCCGGTGGGCGACCACGCCCAACGCCTCGCGTGACGTCGTTTCGGCCTGTGAGACAGCGAGCGCCCGGCGCACTTCGACGTGCATCGTCCGCTGCACGTCATCGAGGGCATGGCCGACGTGGTAGGCGATGGTTGTTGCGCGCACCTCGGGCACGCCGAAGTAGCCGGGAAACAGCGCGCGGCGAAGCTCCTCCATCATCGTCGCCACTGCGCGGCGCGAGGGCATCGGTTCGTCCGAGTTTCCCCGGCGGGTCAGGCTGCTGCCCGTGGAGAGCGACGCGACGATCGGCTGGAGCGAAATCGGGCCGCACTCGCGCGTCGTCTTGCGCGACGTTGACTCAGACACCGGGGTCCTCGTATAGCCACGTCGACAGGTAGCGCTCGCCGCAAGACGGGATCACCGTGACGATCATCTTGCCTTTGCTCTCGGGCCGGCTGGCGATCTCCAAGGCTGCGGTCATCGCGGCCCCGCCCGAAATACCCGAGAGGATGCCTTCCTCGCGGGCCAGTCGTCGGGCCATTTCGCCGGCCGCATCATCATCGACGGCGACGATCTCATCGATCAGCTCGGTTTTGAGCACTTCGGGGACAAATCCGGCGCCGATCCCCTGGATGCGATGAGGACCCGGCTGGCCGCCCGCCAAAACAGGCGATTTCTTCGGCTCGACAGCCACGGTGCGAAGGCTGGCCTTGCGCTGCTTGAGCACTTCGGCCACGCCGGTGATCGTCCCGCCGGTGCCGACGCCGGAAACGAAGATGTCGATCTGCCCATCGGTATCGGCCCAGATCTCCTCCGCCGTCGTGCTGCGGTGGATTGCCGGATTGGCTGGGTTGGAGAACTGCTGCAGCACCAAGTAGCGGTCGTCCTCCTCGGCCATCTGCTGAGCGCGCCGAATCGCGCCCGGCATGCCCTCGGCACCCGGGGTCAGCACCAGATCCGCGCCGAGGGCCGCGAGCAGTTTACGTCGCTCGATGCTCATCGTGTCGGGCATCACCAGCGTGCAGGCATAGCCCTTGGCTGCACATACAAACGCCAAGGCGATGCCTGTGTTGCCGCTCGTCGGCTCGAGGACGACCCGCCCGGGCTTCAGTTGACCGTCGCGTTCGGCAGCGGCGATCATCGCTGCACCGATGCGGTCCTTTACGCTGCTCAGCGGATTGAAATACTCGAGCTTGAGGATCAGTTGTGCGCCGGTCTCTTTGCCGACGCGATTGAGTCTCACCAAGGGCGTGTTGCCCACTAACGCCACTGCGTTTTCTGCAATCTTCATGGCGTATATGCTACACCCGGCGCGTCCGATCACAAACCACCCGATCGCAGGCGGTCTACACCTTTTGTCTGCGCTCCCGCTGACCGAGTTGGCTGGCCAGCGCCTGGCCGACTACATGTCGGTTTAGTTGGACGGCGAGACACGTTTGGTCTCTGGTTGGGATAATGATATCCTTTGGCATACCCAAGAGATAAGAGCTCAAGGCCACCGATGGCTAAGAACGACAACGTAACCAGCCTCTTAGATGATGCGCCGGCGTTTACTCGGCAGTCAGGCGGCCGTCTGGTCGTCGTTAAGGGACCCGATCGCGGTGAGTCGGTCGTGCTCGGCTCGGATCAGGTAACCGTCGGTTCGGGTCCGTCTTGCGAACTGGTGCTGACCGATAAGACCGTATCGCGTCAGCATTTGACTGCCACGTTGGGCGAGGACGGCCTGCACTTAGCCGATATGGGCTCGACCAACGGCTGCTTCTACGGCGACTCGAGGTTTCAGCAGATCACGGTCAATTTCGGCTCTGAGTTTCGCGTTGGTCGTACCCAGCTCAAGTTTGTACCTCAAGAAGAGATCGTCGAGCCCGCGCTTTCGGCCTCGGAGAACTTCGGCACATTGCTCGGCCAAGACGTCAAGATGCGGCGTTTGTTCGCGCTACTAACTGACATTGCCGACACCGATGCCACCGTAATCATCGAGGGTGAGACCGGTACCGGCAAGGAGCTGGTCGCCGAAGAGATCCACCGCCACAGTCGCCGAAAGAACGCGCCGTTTGTCGTCTTCGACTGCGGCGCGGTTCCGCGCGATTTGATCGAAAGCGCGCTGTTCGGACACGTCAAAGGTTCATTCACCGGCGCAGTCGGGGACCGCAAAGGTGCGTTTGCCGAGGCTCACGGCGGGACGATTTTCCTCGATGAGATCGGAGAGCTGGCGGTCGATTTGCAGCCGGCGCTGCTGCGCGTGCTCGACAAACGAGCGGTTCGCCGAGTCGGTGGCAACCAGTATGAGAAAGTCGACGTTCGCGTTGTCGCGGCGACCAATCGCGACTTGCGCGAGGAGGTCGCGAAGAAGAACTTCCGCGAGGACCTCTACTATCGTCTCGCGGTGATCCGCATCACGTTGCCGCCGCTGCGCGAGCGTGGCGCCGACATTCCGTACCTGGCCCGTAACTTCACCCAGAAATTTTCGCCGCCTGGGACCGAGTTGGCGATCACCGAACAGCAGTCGGCTCGGCTGCAGCGCCACTCGTGGCCGGGCAATGTGCGTGAGTTGCGCAACATCATCGAACGCGCCTGCGTGCTTTCCCATGGGGGTTCGATCAACCTCGAAGATGCCCTCACCGAGGAGGCCAAGCCCTCCTTGGGAATCCGCACCGACTTGCCCTTCAAAGATGCGAAGGGACAGCTCGTCGAGCTGTTCGAGCGCGAGTACGTGATGGATCTGATGCGCCGCCATCGGATGAATATCTCGTCGGCTGCACGAGAAGCCGAGATCGATCGCAAGCACTTGCGCGAGCTGATCCGCAAGTACGGCATCGATTCCCGCCGCGGGGACGAATAGCTCCCGCATCGCGTTCGCGCGCAGCGATAGGCGCGTTGCTATTTGGTGATGCGCAGTAGGGTTGTGCGGTTCTTGCGCAGCGAAATAGGGCGCTTGGCGCTCCGACGCCGAGTTTGTGGATCATAGAGCACAACGCTGTGGCGGCCGCTTTTCAGCCGGAAACTGGCGCGCGGGCAATCCTTACCGCTGTCGTGGCCGTCGATGATCAGCCGGCGCCGATCTTTTCTTCGACAGAGCACGCGTAGCGTTCCCGCTGCTGCTTTCGGCGGAACCAATCTGGCCGGGCGCAGGTTGATCGTCAGCTGCTTTTCCGGGCGCTTCGGATTTAGCGTGCGTTGAGCGATCTGGTAGCCGTAGGCGACGATCGCCAAGCGGCGCTTTGTCGACCAACGAATCGACTTGGTCGTCCGGGGCAGGCGCTGCCCATCGAGATAGAGGTTGGCCCGCGCAGGCTTCACGACGATTCGGGTGCGGAATCGATCGACCTTGCGCGATCGGGGTTTGGGCGCCGGGCCCCTCGTCGCCGAGGTCTTCGCTTTCAACGGTTGTGGGCGCTCGCGGATGCGTCGAGCAACGTCTGCAGCGGCGTCTTTGGGCGAGGGCGATCCGCGCTGATCGAGCGGAGCCGCATCGCGCGCAGCCAGATCGCTGGCGGCGACTCCGCGGCGTGCGTCAGTTCCCCCATCTGGCGCGCGATCGGTGAGATCGAGCGACTGACTGACGACGTTGACCTTGAGCGCTTCCGACGATCCACCATCGCTCTTGGCTGCTCCCGCTAACGGCTCGCTCGAGGCGCGACAGAGCGTCAACGACAGTGCAGCGCCGAATAACAGTAGTGCGCCGACCAGCGCGCCATGGATCCAGCTGGCACGGCGACGAACCTGCTGTAAGAAGCGCCGCGTGTGCTGTCCGAGCGGCGACGATCCCGTCGACAGCGATTGTTCCGCTGGCGGTGCGTTTGCCGAGAAGATCTTGGCCAGCGTGTCCTCAGCCTCGGTGATCGGTGGCGATGGAGATACGGATGGCCCAAGGTTGTTGGTGATCAACGAGCGCAGTGAGCTCTCCTCGCTCGATAGGGTCTCCAAGGCGCTGATTGGCGGCGGGGCTGGCGGCGGGCGCAGTCCGTCGGGGGAGGTCGGCAGATCGGCCCGAAACGCCGCGTCGGCAGGGGTGTGCTGTTCGCTCAGCGGCGGGCCGGCGCTGGCGCTGTCGATGGCCGACGCTTCGCGCCATTCTTGGGTCGGATAGCGCGATTGGCTATCGCTGAGCTTGGCCTCGAGGGCACCCAAGCCGGCGGCGATTCGTGTGTTTGGGGTGGCATCGATGCGCGCTGCGGGGTCGCCGTCGGTGGGCATGTCGTCGATCAACTCGACTTGTGTTCTGAGGTCGCCCACCGGTGCGGGATTGATCTCGCGCGCGATTCGCGCGAGTTGCGCCGGGCCAACGACAAGTCCGTCATCGTTGAGCTCGGGGTCGAGCAAGTCGCCACCGAGCGGTCGCAGCGTCTTGCTGAGCTCACGGCGCAATCGCGGCTCGAGTGCTGCTGGCACGAGGGCTGTCAGCTCGGCGAGCAATGCGCCGGCGGTTGCGGGGCGAGCGTTTGTGGCCAGCGCGAGGCAGCTCCGCAGTAAGCCGCGTAGCTCAAGGGGAATCCCGTCGAGATTGGCGACCTGCGCCTGCTCGACGGCCCGCACCGTTTCAACCTGGGTGTCCCCGACAAAGGGCTGCCGACCGCTGAGCATTTCGAACAGCAGCGTTGCCAAGCCGAACACGTCGGTTGCCGGTCCCGGGTCCGTGCCGGCAAGCAACTCGGGTGCGCGATAGGCGTAGCGTTGGCGCACCGAGGCGTCGCCAGCTTCCGCTTGGCCGAGCCAGCCGCCAAAATCCATTAGCAGCGCACGACCGCTACTGGTCAGCACGATGTTTTGCGGCCAGAGTGCGCCATGAACCAAGCCAGCGTTGTGGGCAAGATCTAGCGCCGCGCAGAGTTGCGCGACGATGCAGCAGGCTTGTTCCGTCGGCAGCGGCGCCGCAACGCGCAGCAGGGTCTTGAGATTGCCAACCGGAAAAAACGGCCGCACCCAGACATGGGCGGTCTCGGTCTCCAAAATCGTCAACGGGCAGAGCGACAGGTGGGCAAGCGCGGCTTGTTGACGGGCGATCGCCGATATCTTGGCAAAAACCTCTTTCGAATTGACGAGTTCTGCGTATAGCGTTTTCAGCGCCACGCGCTGACGAGCCTGCTCATCACGAGCAAGGTAGACGACGCCTAATCCACCGGCACCCAGCCGGCGTTCACGGCGGTAGCGCTGCGTGTCGTCCGACAATCTTCGTCTCTGTCCTGTCCGATTCCTGAAGTTTAGCATAATGCGCTGATATCGAATGCATTTTCGCGTGGGCTTTGTTGAGAGCTGCGCTATGATCGGACCATGACCGATGCCGACGACAACTCGACGCTGGCGGCAATTTGCGACTCCCACTTGTTCAAGTCTCTCGACGACCAAGGGCGTCTGCAGCTGCTTGCCGGTGCCACGTCGGAATCCTATGCGTCCGGTGTGGTGATCGTTCGCGAGGGAGATCCTGGCGACGCGCTGTATATCGTCAAGCGCGGACGGGTTGAGGTCCACACGACCCAGGAGGGGCAGGCCGTTCATCTGGCCAAGCTCGGTCGTGGGGCCTGTTTTGGCGAAGTCGCCCTGCTCAGCGGGCGTGCGCGCACCGCGACGGTGATCGCCGAGGAGGACAGCGTGCTCTTGCGCTTTGGGCGCCAGCACATCGAGTCCGTGCTTGAGGCCTACCCTCGGGTCAAACAGCTGCTAGAAGCGGTTGTGAAGGGCCGCGCACGCGCAACGATCGAGAAACTCGTCGGCGAGCCCGAGGCGTGATATTTTCAACGGGTAACACAACGCTGTGTCAGATTGACGAAGCTAGGCTAAACCCCCTATTATCGGGGTGATAGGTTCCAGAGAGGATGGACGTGACCGGCCACCCGAAAGGGTTCGCGCTCCGCTTCATCTCAGGGAAATACCAAGGCGGCGAATTTCCCCTGAAGATTGGGCGAGAGATCGTAATTGGAAGGTCGAGTGACCTGGATATGGTCCTCGTCGAGGATATGGTTTCGCGCAAACACGCGAAAATCTCGGCGGAGGAGGACCAGATCGTGATCCAGGATCTCGGATCGACCAACGGTACGTTCGTCAATGGCGAGAAGGTCAAGCGTGTGCGCCTGCGCGAGGGCGACCGGATCCTGATCGGCACCAGCATCATCAAGTTGGTCGCCATCGATGGCGATGTCGATGCGGTGGCATCGATGCAGCCAGGGCAAGATCCCACCGGTCAGCGCGCGCCGCGTTCGGTCAAGCGAACGGTAACTGGCGCTCGTTCGATGGCGGGCAGCATCGACGAGATTCCGCTGCCGGACCTGCTGCAATTGCTTTCGACCAGCAAGAAGAGCGGGACCCTCGAGTTGCAGACCGATGATGGCGTGGGGCGGATCTTTTTGCGCCAGGGCCAGGTCTACTACGCCGCGCTCGAAGGCGTTGCGATCGAGAATCCGCACAAAGCGCTCTACCGCATTCTGCGTTGGGAGTCGGGAGTGTTTGAGCTCCAGCCTCCTGACGATCGGACGTTCGAGCAAGAGATCGAAGACTCGACCGAAGGGTTGCTGATGGAGGCGATGCGGCAGATCGACGAGATCAACCGCTTCAAGGAGACCCTTCCAGAGCTCGGCGCCAAGATACAGCTTGCTCAGCCGATGCCCGTGCCGCTGCGCGACCTCAGCCCGGGAGAGCTCGATATCGTGCAGATCGTGATGCAGCACGAGACATTGGCCGACGTAATCGATCACCATCCCAAGACAGACCTCGACGCATACGAGGCCGTCGCTCAACTGCTGAGCAAAGGGATGATCGAGAGCGATCCAAAGTAGGCGTCCCACGCTAGCGCGCGCCACCTAGCGCCGCATCCTCCACGAAATGAAGGGCACGAATCACGCATCGCCGCGAGCTCGTTTGCCGCTGCTCGCTCTCACGTCATTCGCACTTTGTTCGTTGGGCGCGTGCCTGAGTACTGCTTCGCTACCCCGAGCGGCGCGACTGCGGGTGATCCGCCAAACCGCGGGTATCGACGCTTGGCTAGCTCAACGAAGGGATCGCTCACCATCTGCACCGCAGCTTGGTGCGGCCCGGCCAGCGCCTGCCGCAGGCCAAGGTGCACGAAGCGTTCGCTGCGTTGGGCACGGCGGTTTCCGCGCTGGACGCAAAGGCGGCCCCGACCGAGCGAACGCGCATTCGCGCGGCGTTTCAGGCCCCTCGCTGGTGCCGATCGCTCGAGCAGCCGCTCGGTCAGGGTGCGGGATGTCCGCCCGCTTGGCTTCGATGGCCGGCGGGATCAGCGAGCTTGAGCCGCGTCAGTCGTGCGACAAGCGCTGATAGTCGGCGCTGATCGGTGGGCGGCTTGCGCTGGCGAAGGAGCTCGATCACGCGTGAGAGCGCTGCGCGAGAAAACGGATTGCCCCGCAAGGCGAGCTGAGCGTGGTGCAGGGCCCGATCCGACAGCTTGCGTTGCCGGTACAGCACGGCCAAGGTTAGCTGTGCCAGGTCGTCGTCGGGGTCGAGCTTGAGTGCCTGTTTGAGTGCTGCGATCGCTTCGGCAACGTTGGCAAGCTGGAAGTGGGCCAAGCCTGCCAGCGTGTGCAGTGCCGCGCGATCGGGGTGATCAGCGATCAGGTTTTGTGCCAAGCGCAGGGCGATCACCGACGGGCCACCGCTCTTTAGCGCTGTTAGCGCCTGTTGATAGCGTTCGGCGGACTGCGGCGGCAGCGCCCGGCGGTGGCGCTGCATTTCGTTGATCAGGGCGCGTGCCCGGCGCAGCGTTGCTGTGGAAAGCTGCTTGCGCGTCGCCGCGATCGCTAAGGTCTCGCGCGCAGCGTGCTCGTCGCCCAGTGTGTATTGGGCCTCAGCCAGGGCCACTGGGCAGGCGGCGCTTTGCCGCATCAGCGGACAGGCCTTGAGCAGCAGTTGTTTGGCGCGCTCGGGTTGCTCGTCTGCCAATAAGATCAGCGCTGCACGAAAGGGATACTCCGCTTGTCGCGGATTGAGCGCTTGGGCGCGGGTCAAAAAGGCCAGCGCACGGTCGGTTTGCTCGGGTCCGGCGGTCAATGCCAACAGTCCGCGGGCGTAAGCGATCAAGTCCGCAGGCGCTCGCCGCTGCTCGACCCAGCGCGCCGGCTGTGATGTGCCGCCGCGCCGGTCTTCGCAGGCGATCCAATGGCGCAGCGCCTTGACCTGGTCGTCGCCGCGCGTCTCGTCGACAAGCTGCCGAGCCATTTGGCAAGCTGCGGCGAGCTGCCCGCGAGCGAGCAGTCGAGGGACCTCGGAGAGCGAGCCGCGCGGTCGGCTGCAGGCCGTGTAGCACAACAGCATGGCGACCCATGCCAGTCGACGGGGTAGCGCGCGCACTAGAACGCCTTAGTCGAGTCGAGCAGCAAGGTGACCGGTCCGTCGTTGCAAAGCTCGACCTGCATCATCGCGCGAAAGCGACCGGTTTGCACTGGCACACCCTGACAACGGCAGCCCTGGACAAAGTACTCGCAGAGCTCAGCTGCTGGCTCGGGAGCCATCGCGCTGATGAACGAAGGCCGTCGCCCCTTGCGGCAGTCACCCAATAGTGTGAATTGGCTGACCACCAGCAGTGCGCCGCCAACATCGGTGATGGCGCGGTTCATCTGGCCCGCGGCGTCTTCGAACACTCGCAGACCAACGGTCTTGCGCACCAGATAGTCTGCGTGGGAGCGATCGTCGCCGGCCTCGACACCGAGCAGTACCAAAAGCCCGCCAGCAATCTCTCCAACGATCTCGTCTTCGACGCGAACACGGGCCCAACGGACGCGCTGGATAACGGCCCTCATCGCCGGAAGCTGTTAGCGCTCAGCCGCGCAGAAGCGCGATCTTTTCAGGGGCTCGGCGCGTGTCGCTACGCTCTCTGCACCCGCCGCGCCGGTCGCTCGGCACTCGTAGCCGCTGCGACAGTCATTGTTCTCGCCGCAGGCCAGCATGCAGTAGCGTCGCTCGAGGGCGAGCGGGGCGCAGCGTCCGCTGCTCAAGCAGATTTCGTCCCGTGTGCAGTGGTTTGTTGGTGTGACCGCGGAAGCGACCGAGTCTTCGGTCTGCGGGTCGCAGGCTACGGAAAGAAAGGCCGCCGGAAAAAAGCGCACGCAGACCGCCTCTTCAGGGCAGGTCTGGTCGCCGCAGCCTTCGATCGTGCAGTAGCCGTCGGGCTGGGTGGTATCGCAGATTCGGTCGCCGTTGGGCGAGCAATCGACGTTGGTGTTGCAGGAATCGCCGATTTCGTTGGTGCAGGCCAGCGAGACGATCGCGACCGCCAACAGGGCCAGCAGGATGCGCATCCAGCGAAAGCGGAGATCTGAAGTCGGTCCAAGAACCATCGCGGAATCCTAGATGCGTGCGGGCGGAAATTCAAGGCGACTAGTCGGCAAAAAGCAAATCCCATGCGCTATTTAGGCGCTTTTCGGTGTCTTCGAGCCAGCACCGCTGGTCAGCCAGTCGCTGCCGTCCGGCGTCCAGCTGGAGGTTCGCCGGTGCGCCGAGGTGATCGCGGGCACGCCAGGCCTCCGCGGGATCTCCGGTCACAGCGCTGTCGGGGGCCGCCGCAATCGCTTTGTAGGCCGCGCGGAACGGTTGACCGGCTTGCACGCGCTGGTAAAGCGCGTCGGTTGCGCCGATCGCCCGCTTCATCGCTCGGCGGCAGGCTTCAGCGTCGATCGTCAAGTTGCACAGCGCGCGCTGCATCGCTTGGGTGGCCCGCAGTCCATCGCGCAGGCCCTCGACAAACGGTGCCTTGGTCCACTGCATGTCGCGATGGTAGCCAGAGAGCAAGCCGCCATAGAGCTGAGCGGCTTCCGCCTGGCGGCTGCGCAGCTGCGCCGCGGTGGCGCGGATCAACTCCAGCACGTCGGGGTTGCGCTTTTGCGGCATGATGCTCGATCCGGTGGTGATCGATTCGTCGAGGGCGACATAGCCGAGCTCCTCGGTAGAGAACCAGATCAAGTCGCTGGCGAGCCGGCCCAGATCGCTGACCACCGTAGCGACCGCGCACAGCGCGAGAGATTCGCTCTTGCCGCGATCGTTCTGGACGGCCAACGTGTTCAGTTGCACGCGCGAAAAGCGCAGCAAGTCGCTGACCAGCTGGCGATCGAGTCCGAGCGCTACGCCATATCCCGATGCGGAACCGAGCGGGCAGCGGTCGAGGTGATCGAAGGCAGTTCGCAGCCATGACAGGTTGTCGACCTGCAGCTCGGCGTGGGCTCCGAAAAACAGGCCGAAGGTCGATGGCATCGCCTGGCGCGTGTGGGTGTAGCCGGCGACGGCAACGTCGCGGTGCGTCTCGGCCAACGAGAACAGCTGTTCGGCAAGCTCGACTGTTGCGCGGAACTGAGCGGCCAACGCTTCGCGGCCGAACAGGCGCAACATCGCGATCACCTGATCGTTGCGACTGCGCCCGGTGTGGATTCGGCGACCAGCATCGCCGAGTTTTTGCGTCAGACGGTTCTCGATCGCCGTGTGGCAGTCCTCGTCGGCCGGGGCTACCTCGAAGGCGCCGGCGCGGGCCTGCTCGGCGATCGCGCGCAACTCAGTCGTCAAGGCCTCGTGGTCTTCTTGGCTGAGGATGCCGATTTGGCGCAGCATCGACGCATGGGCGGCGCTACCCAATGCGTCGTATGCCGCTAGAGCGCCATCGAGCTCCGGATCGCGACCGACGGTGAATGTGGCGACGACCTGGTCGAGCGGCGTGCCGCGATCCCACAGCGGAGAACCTTGCGACTTGCTCATTGCTTTCTCGGTCGAATGATTTCGCGGTGCGCTTTGAGGCGCAGAGAATTGACGCGGATGAAGCCCGCTGCATCGGTTGCGTCATATTCGCCGGCGACGTCCATCGACGAGAGTTCTTGGTTGTAGAGCGAGCTCGGTGACGAGCGCCCTTGGATGATCACGTTGCCCTTGTAGAGGCGCACCAGCACGACACCGTCGATGATCTCCTGGGCTTGTGCGAAGGCGCCGCGCAAGAAGTTCATCTCAGGACTGAACCAGAAACCGTTATAGATGAGTTCAGCGAACTTGGGGGCGAGGCTGTCGCGCAGACGTTGGACCTCGCGGTCCATCGCCAGCCCCTCGAGGTCGCGCAAGGCATGGTGCAAGATCGTACCACCGGGCGTCTCGTAGACCCCGCGCGACTTGATGCCGATGAAGCGATTCTCGACGATATCGATGCGTCCGATGCCGTGTGTTGCACCGAGCTTGTTAAGGTAGCTGAACAACGCTAAGGGGTCGGCGTGCTCGGTCTTGTCGTCGATGTTGACGACCCGCACCGGGATCGCATCCTTGAAGTGGATCTCGATGTCGCAGGGCTTGTCTGGTGCATCGAGCGGCGACTTGGTGACGGTGAACATGTCGTGGTCGGGCACATGGAGCGGATCTTCGAGCACGCCAGCTTCGTAGCTCTTGTGCATCAGATTTTCATCGGTGCTGTACGGTTTCTTTGCCGTAGCCTCGACGGGCAGGTTGTGCTTCTCGGCGTACGCGAGCAGGTCGGTGCGTCCACGAAACTTGTTGAGGAACTCGCGGTCTTTCCATGGCGCAATGATCGACAAGCGTGGCGCGAGGGCGGCGTAAGCGAGCTCGAAGCGAACCTGATCGTTGCCTTTGCCGGTGGCGCCGTGGCCAATGTGTGTCGCCCCTTGCTCCAACGCCAGCTTGACTTGGCCTTGGGCGATCAGCGGTCGCGCCAGGGCTGTCCCGAGCAGGTAGCGGTTCTCATAGACCGCGTTGCCCGCCACGGCTGGGAAGATGTAGTCGGTGACGAAGCGCTTCTTTAGGTCGGCGACGACGACGGAGCTCGCGCCGATTTGCTCGGCGCGCTGTTTGACCAGCTCGAAATCTTCGGCTTGGCCGACGTCAGCGATGTAAGCGACGACGTCGTATCCCTGCAGCTGGAAATACTTGAGAATACAAGTGGTGTCCAGTCCGCCGCTGTACGCCAACACCACCTTCTTTTTGTTACTCATCTCGCTCGCTCTCCTGGGCCGGCCACGGCCTGGGCTAGGACCTAGCTCATCCAGCGTGAGAGCGCAAGCGGGCTGCCAGCGGCCGCTAAGGGCTGTCAGGACCCCTCGGCTAACGCCGCGGTACGCGCCAAAGGTACAGGCTGCGGCGGCTATCTCCGCGCTCGAGGGTAAGCGCCAGTGGTCGGTCGAGCGGGCCGATCAATGCAGCCTTCGCCACAGAGAGATCAGCAGCAGTCACGGGCTGTTGTGCGATCTCCGTCAGCTTGTCGCCCGGGTCGATGCCGGCGATCGCTGCGGGCGAATTCGGGCGGACCTGGGTGACGTGCAAGGCACCGCGATAAGCAGCCAGCGAGAGCCCTGGATCGCCCTGCACTGGCGGCGTGGCCGAGTTTCGCGGCAGTTTGAGGGTGACGCGGTTGACCCGGTCAACGAACAGCGAGACGAATTGTTGAACCGGTCGATATGCCGGGTGGGATGCGTCGAGCTGATGGCGCCCGCGGGCTGCGCGCGTTAGCCGAAACTCGCCGCGCCAGTCGGTGAGCACGGTTGGCTCGGCGATCGCCGTCGGCAGTGCGACGCTGGCGCCGGCAATCGGCTGTCCCTCAGCATCGACTACCGCGCCGATCAGGCGCGCTGCAGCGTCGAGCGCCACCGCTCGGTGCGACAGCACGTTGGCGGTGATGCTGACGTCGGTTAGTTGGCGGGCAGCAAATCCCGGCGCGTCAAGGGTCACGCGGTAGGCGCCTTGGGCGAGCGAACGGCTGAAGCTACCCGTGGAGCTGGCCACCTGCCAAACCTGCTGCATCGTCGACGAGGCGATCATCACGCGAAAGACGGTGAGCGGGCGACCGCGCGAACCATCGCTGACCTCAAGCGACAACTTGCCCGGCGAGAGAAGCGTTAGCGTGAGGTCTTCTTTGGGGCCGATCAGACCACTGCGGATCGCCAACATCTTCCCCGCGCTGGCGCGTAAGGCGATCGGTAGGTCGCCTAGACCGTTGAAGCGAAACCGACCGCCATTGTCGGTGCGGACCGACGGTAGCGCGAACAGCGCTGCAGCCGCGGGTGGCGAGAGCTCAAAGGATTTCGACAAGTCGATCGGTTTGACGAGTGCTCCCGAAGCGATCGCTTGCTCGCTGGTGAGCACCGTTCCAGCGAGCGGGTGCGCGGTCGTTAGGCGCAGCGTGACCCGGTTGGCGCCACCCTTGGCGAGGCGCAGCGCTTGCACCCGGCTCGGGCCGAACCCACTGGCGGTCGCTTGGAGGCGCTTGTAACCGGCAGGCAGACCGCGCCAGGCGAGCAGGCCCTGCTCGTCGGTGCGCTGGCTCCGTTGGCCCAACGGGCCCTCCAGCCATACCGTCGCGCGGCTGATCTGCTGGCCAGCGGGACCAATCACGCGCACGCCTAGTGTAAGCGCGGAGCCGAAACGCAGGGCAATGCCGTCGACGCTGAGACCGACGGGAACACGGAGCGTCTCACTGAGTGCAACGCCGTGACGTTGGCTCTGGGCCTGTAGCGTGCGCAAGCCCGGCGCGACCGCCAAGCTAAAGCGGCCGTTGGCATCGCTGGTGATCGAATCGGCGCTGCGTTCGCTTGCGTCTTCGGCGCTGCTCGTGATCATTGCGCCGGCGAGCGGGCGTCCTAGCCCATCGAACACTTGCCCGGCAACGTTGGATTTTGCAGACAGTGCGAGTCGCAGTCCGCTGATCGCGTTCGGCCCGCCGACGGCGAGGCGACCACGCATCGTCGCGTAGTTCGCTTGCTGAACGACCAGTCGATAGTGTCCGGGAGTCACCTCGATCGAAAATCGTCCATCGTTGTTCGAGCGCAGGCGATACTCAGCCCGGCCGCGAAGCTGGATGTGCGCATCGCTGACGCCGGCACTCGTCAGCTGGTCGATGATGCGGCCCGAGAGGCGCAGGGTCTCTGCTTCGCTGGTGCGAGGCCAAACCACGCTGCTTTGGCTGGTACGCCGATGGCTGGGCGTTGCAGTTGGCGTGGGTGATGCGTGATGGCTCGGTGACGGAGGCGTGGCGGTACGTTTGGGCCAGACCCAGACCAACGCGGCAGCAGAAACGCCGAGCAGCAACAGGTAAAGGCCCGTTCGAGATCGCATGCCGCGAGCTTAGCCGAGTTCAGCGGCGGCTCAATCGAAAACCTGCGTCCGTATGGCGACCGAGCCGGAGACGGCAACCGTCAGGCGGTGTTGAGGTCGCCGGCTAACTGCGGTGATTGCGCGCTACCGGCGCTGGCATTGCGGTTGCATCGCTCGCACTGGCCGCGCGGCGAGCGCGGAAAGGAGGAATCATGGATCGCACCAGCAAGATGTTTCGTAACGCCCTGACCCTCGTGATCGTCGTGGGAGCGCTGTCTCTCGGCGCGCTCAATGCGAGCGCTAAACCGTCCACGCAGCAGGGCGTGGTCAACGTCAACACGGCGAGCGTCGAGCAACTGATGCTGCTCCCCGGAATCGGCAGGACCAAAGCCGAGCGGATCTTAAAGCGCCGGGCCAAGCGGACCTTTCGCGCGGTGAGCGAGCTGACCCGCGTCAAGGGCATTGGGCAGAAGAGCCTTGCGCGATTGCGCGACTATCTGCGCGTTGCCGGACCGACAACTCTGAACAAGAAGATCCAAAAGAAGGGGAACTAGCGTGGGATAGACCTCGCCGAAAAAGCGAGCTATAAGCGCGTGGATGACACATTCTCGCGAGGCCTGGAGCTCCGTTTTTGGCGAGGCGACGGCCCTTCTTCAGGACTTGCTGCGCATCGACACGACTAATCCGCCCGGTGACGAGCGCGAGGCTGCCGAACTGCTTCAGCGCGAGCTGGCAAAGGACGGTCTGCAGAGCGAGATCCTTGAGGCGGCGCCGAAGCGATCGAACCTGGTCTGTCGGCTCAAGGGTAACGCGTCGAGCGAGCCGCCGCTGCTGTTGACGGGGCACCTGGACGTCGTGCCCGCTGGCGATCTTGAGCGCTGGACGCACCCGCCGTTTTCCGGAGTGCTCGCCGACGGCATGATCTGGGGCCGTGGCGCGGTCGACATGAAGAATATGGTCGCGATGTCGGCGATGGTGATCAAGCTGCTCGCGCGCTGGGAAGTGCCGTTACGGCGTGATCTGATCTTTGCTGCTGTCGCTGACGAGGAGCTCGGTTGCGATCTTGGCTCGCGATGGTTGGTCGAGCAACATCCAGACAAGGTGCGCGCTGGTTTTGCGCTCGGGGAGATCGGCGGTTTCCCGCAGCGCGTCGGCAAGGCGCCGGTGGTGTTGGTGCAAACCGGCGAAAAGGGCCTGGCCTGGTTGCGGATGCGGGTACGGGGGACGGCGGGGCACGGATCAATGCCCCGACCCGACAACGCGGTGATCAAGCTGGGTCGCGCGCTGTCCAAGCTGAACGAGCGCTTGCCGTTTCACCTTACGCCTGTCGTCGAGCGATTTGTTCGCGAGACCGCACGACTGCAGCCACTGCCGGCGCGCTTGGTGATGCCGCAGCTGCTCAATGCCCGGCTCTCGGCAACGATCCTCGATCGCCTGTTGCCTGACCGTAGCCAAGCCGAACTCTTTCACACCCTGCTACGCAATACCGTTTCACCGACGGTCTTGCGCGCTGGGCAAAAGACAAACGTGATTCCCGATCAGGCGACGGCGGAGCTAGATGGCCGAACACTGCCCAATTTTTCGGTGGACGTGCTGATCGACGAGCTGCGCGCGATCGTCGATGATGACCAGATCGAATTCGAGGTGATCAAGGAGCATCCCGCGACGATCAACGATCCTCCCGATTCGGAGCTTTGGTCGGCGATCTGCGATGTCGTCAAAGAGCGCGCCGGTTTGCCGGCAGTGCCCTATATGATTCCCGGCTTTACCGATGGCCAATCGTTTGGGCGTCTCGGTGCCCGTTGGTATGGCTTCTCGCCGCTGTGGCTCGATGTCGATGGCGAGCTGCGTTTTTCCGACCTGTTTCACGGCTACGATGAGCGGATTCCTGAAGACGGCTACCACTGGGGTGTTAAGACGCTCTACCAAGTCGTCGAGCGGTTCTGCCGCAGCAGGATCTAGCAAAGTTGCGTGTCACGCTATAGCGCGCTGAAATGCGCAGCTCAGTTGCAGCGGGTTGTGGCCTCGCTCAGCGCAGCAAGCGATTTGGCGACCTGAGCTGGCAGCCCGACGCTGTGCAGTCCGCGCGAAAGCAGCGTGAGATTGTGCTTTGGGCCGAAGGCGAGCGGCTTCCCCTTGAGCCCGATCAGCGCGCCCTGCAGATCAACCGCTCGACGTCCTTTTTGACAGGCCGACCGCTCAAGTTTGATCCGCAGCGGATGGTTGGGGGCGTCGGTGGTCTTGACGACGACTTGCCGGCCAGCGACATCGTAAAAGATCTGCCAGCGACTGTAGCCGTGGATCATCACCGCATCGAGTGCTTCGAATACCCAGCGCTCGGCAGAAGCGGCGGGAATCACGCCCAAGCTGCCGACCCGACGCCGCGCCTCGGCGAAACGCCCCAAGGAACTACGGCGCAGGCGATGCTTGCGCTGGCGCGTTGCCTCAACAGCTGCCGCATAGGGGTGATTGGTCAACACGGGCACAGCGAGGGTCTTGCCGGTGTGCACGACGGTTTCTCCGTCGAGGTATTCGAGGGTGGCACAGGCGTAGCGCTCATCGCAGATCAAATAATGCACACGTCCTGCGGCGACAGCGACTTGTACCCGCTTGGCCGCGGCGAGCGCTTCCGCAGTGGTCGCGGCGCTATCGAGCATGTATTGGACCAGCGAGAGCTCATTGGTCGTCGGTCGTTTGCTATCGAGACTTGGATGTCGAGTTGTGCTGAGCCAGAGCGTTTCGATCACCAAGCCGCGCTCGTTGATGCCACCGAGCGGTAGGTCCTGGCCGTGCTGGTTGAACGTCAGGCTGGCGTAGCGCGCCGTCCACTCGTGCGCTGAGACGTTGGTGCGAAACAGGGGCGCGCGCTTGCGGAGGCCGGCTGGATTTTGCAGCACGACGCCATCACCGGTGTGCCAATCGTAACTCTTTCCGACGAAAACGCCCTGGCTGTTGCGCACGGCAAACGCCGTGCAGGCCTCGGCTACCGCTGGCGGCAGCGCAGCCGTACAACCCAAGAGTGTGACGCAAGACAAAACGAGTCGATTCGTGCGTGTCATGTACCGTGATACGTCGACGCCCAGCAAAGTTGGTTGGCCGAAAAAGCTGTTGGGTTAGGCGCAGCTCACCATCACCGTATGGACGTGAGCGGTGTTGGCGGAGTCGGTGTTCTTTTGGCCCTGCTTGCCGAACTTGCGGGTATCGAATTCGGCCTGCGCGAGCCGGATCGCATCGGTTTGGCCCGAACCGTCGACCGCGAAGACGTGAGTCCCGCCCTGGCGACGTGGCTTGCGGTGATCGAGATCACCAGACTGTGCGGATGGGCAGCGCCGCTCGTGATTTTGGGCGCGTCGGCGGATTGACTCGATCGAGATCATCGCGCAGTAGCCGTCGCGGGGCCCCTGAGAAATTTGAGTGATCTTGGGATCATCTTCGAATCTACCGAATGGCGCGTTCAACCGACTTCTCTTGCCGCGAGCTTGACGCTATCTTCCCGCCCGAGGGAGAGAGCATGTCCGAGACTGAATTTGAACTGACGGCGCCGAGCGCGATTGAAGCACGGATCGACCGCGGTGAAGTGGTTGTCAGCACCGAGGCCGTCCCCGCTGCACCGGTCCCCAAGGCGATCGCCTGGGCCGTGATCGAAGCCAGGCCCGAGCGGGTTTGGTCGTTGATCGCCGATCCCAATCGCTATACCCAAACCATGATCGGCCTCAAGCACGCCGAAGTGCTGTCGCGCGACGGTGATCTGGTACGGGTGCGAACGACACTAAAGATGCCGTTTCCGCTCAAGGACCTTTCGGCGACTACCGACGGTTTGCACACCGTGCGCGACGGCTCTTTTTACCAGCGCAAATGGTCGCTGGTTGAGGGCGACTATCAGGCGAACTCGGGCAGCTGGACATTCGTGCCATTTAGAGGGAACCCCGAGCGCACCCTAGTGCGCTATGAAGTCTTTGCGATTCCCAACATTCGCATCCCGAAGAAGCTGCAAGAGATGGCGACCAGCCGCACGATGCCCAAGCTGATCGATCATCTCCGCGCGCAGGTGCGTTAGCCCGCCGGGTCGATGCCCATCGGCCAGCCGGTGTGTGTGCGACGCGCAGAGCAACCGCCGCAGCGTCGCTAGATCTCTACCTCCGCCGGCGCGATCACCGTGCTGTCTCCTTGCTGGCCGATCGTTGGCAGTCGCACGCGGGTCGCGCGCCAACCGTGATGACGCAAGGTGCCCTCGAAAGGTGGATCGCCGACCACATTACCGACCAAGCGGATCTGCGCGGGATCGAAACCCGGCGGTACGCTATGGCGACTCTCCTCGAGAGCGTCAACGACCGGCTCGACGGCGAGATACTCATCGAGTACGCGGCGGCAATCCCCGTGGATCGCGCGCACGGCGGCGCCGATTTGCTGGTCGTCGTAGTCGTCGATCGTTTCTTTGAGGAAGTCGAGTAATCGCCCTTCCCGTTGCAGCAGGCCGAGCAGCTGGAGTTGATGGGCAGTGGTTTGGTCTTCGGCGGATGCTGCGGGCAACGCGCTGGGCGTGCCACCGCCGAGGGCGATCGCCTCTTGGGGAACTGGCTTACCGCCCAGTACACGAAAGAAACAGCGAAATGCGAGTGATAGTCGGCCCATGCCTCAAAGCTCCTCTGCGACGTCGGCCACGCTATTTCATGGGGCCTTTCAGGTCAAGCTGGTGGGAGACAAGCGATCGCGGCTCCGCTAGACTCGGCTCATGCTCAGAGCGACACTCTACGCACTTACGCTGTTCACCGTAGTGGTTAACAGCCGAGCTCAAGCGCAACCGACGAGCGACGCCGCGCAACAGGCGGCTCAAGCAGAGGCCGCATTGGCCGGCCTGCCGCGGCTGCCGATCGACTCGGCGGGAGGTCCGACGCCCGCACCACAGGGCAGCATCTCGACCGACGTGTCGATCAGCGGTGCGGCCGGTGGCAGTGTGCTCTATCAGCGAATCCACGAGGACCACTTCCTCGCGGTGGAGCTTTTCAATCAGACGACGATCGGGCCAGTGACGTTTGGCTTGGTCGTTCCGCTACGCTTTCGAATTATCGATCGCGCCCCCGACGACGACGGTGTGTTCCGCAAAGAAGATTGGGACGAGGTCTCCGACTTCGCGCGGCTGCTCCGCTTTGTTGAACTGCGGATCGGCGGAGAAAAGTGGCGTTTCCGTGGTCGATTCGGCGAGCTTTGGGGCGAAAGCCTTGGCCACGGGTCGCTAGTCGCGAGTTATTTCAACACGGTCGATCGCGATCACTATCAGGCCGGTTTGGTACTCGATGCGGCGGTTCGCTGGGGCGGCGTCTATTTGATGTTGGATAACCTGCTCGCCCCAGAGATCTTCGCTACGCGGATCCATCTTAGGCCGGCGTCGTTTTTTACCGACAACGTTTGGGCCAACAAGCTGATCGTTGGTATTTCGGTGGCGGGAGATACTGATGCGCCGCTGGCGCTGGTCGATGCCAACGGTGATGGTCAGGCGGATGTCGATGGCGACAACAACTTGATCACCAGCGGCGATCGCGCGGTGATGCTCTACGGCTTTGATGTCGAGTACAGCCTGATCCAGAACAAGCTGCTCGACCTTGTGCCGTATTTCGACATCAACGTACTGTCGGCAGGGGGCAGCGCGGCTGGCTTTCACCTTGGCTTCTTCTTTAATCTGCGCGTGCCGACGTTCCTCGGGCCGAACATTTCAACGCGGCTCGAGTTCCGGGCAATGGCAGATGGCTACGCGCCGCGCTATATCGACGCGGTCTATGAAGCGCAAAGGTTGCAGCACGACGCCGATCGCCTGGTCGATGCCGCGACCGGACTACCTTTGACCAAACTCGCTTGGCTACAAAGCGGCGTGTCGGGCAATCACGGTTGGTTGGGCGAGTTGTTTATCGATCTCGCTGGCTGGATTCGTGTAGGTGGCTCCTATGAAGATTACGAAGGGCCGAACAATTCGGCGATCATCCTCGGTCTACTGTTGCCCAAGCTGTCTGTGATCCAAGCCGGTGCCTACTACGCGCGCCGTGGGTTCGACGGGCTCGCTGGCGTATTCGACCTCGACGGTGCGCTGCTGGTTGCCTACCTACGGGCCAAGGTCTATGGGCCGCTCGCTGTGTCGGCCGTCTACAGCCGTACCTGGCAGTTGATCGACGGTCGCTACGAGGCCACCGATGACTTCTCCGCCGGCATTGGCTTGTCGTTTAGCTATTGAGTGCTGTTGCCGGGTGCGTTAGGCGATCGGCATGAACCGCGTTCTGAACTGTTTGCTTGCTCTCTGCTGCGCCGCTTGTTCTGCGAATCTGTCGGGACCAGCGGCAGGATTGAATAACGTGAAGCGACCGAAGGCGACTCTGCTGCTCTACAACGGCCGGATCTTCACCTCCGAGGATGACCAGCGTGTGGTTAGCGCCTTGGCGATCGCCGGCGATCGGATCCTGGCCGCCGGCTCTCTCGAGCAGCTGCAGGGCGATCTCGACGATCGCACCCGTCGCATCGACCTCAAGGGCCGATTCGTTGCGCCGGGTTTCCATGACGCCCACCTTCATTTGCAGAGCGCGGGTCGGATGCTGACCGGCCTCAATCTCGCTCGCACGAAAACGCTAGAGGCCGCCGTCGATGCGGTTGCCCAGCGCGTCAAGACCACGCCTGAGGGGCAATGGATCTACGGTCGTGGTTGGGACCACACCCTCTGGACCGATGGCCGTTGGCCGACGCGTCACGATCTTGACCGCGTGGCGCCCAATCATCCGGTCTACCTGCGACGGGTCGATGGGCACGTCGCCTGGGCCAATACGGCAGCGCTAACCCGAGCTAAGATCGGCCGCGAGACGCCCGATCCCGATGGCGGTGTGATCGAGCGCGAGTCCGGCGGCCAGCCGAGCGGACTGCTCAAGGAAAACGCCATCGAGTTAATCAAGCCAGAAATCAGTCTGGCTCAAGCGCGCGATCAGTTGTCGCGTGCCCTGAACCGCGCGCGCCGTCTCGGCGTCACCTCGATTCAAGATGGCGGTTCAGACATCGAGGCGCTGATCGCGCTGCGACGCGACGGGCAACTGACGGCTCGGGTTTTCGCCTGGGGTGAGCTCGACCAGCCGCTGGAAAAGAGCGAGGCGCTGCGTCGTCAGATCGGCACCAGCGACGGATTCCTGGTCTTCGGCGCACTCAAAGGCTTCGTCGACGGTACCCTTGGATCGCAAACCGCTGCACTGCTCGAACCCTACGCTGACGGGGGCAAGGACTGCGCAAGGAACGGCTGTCGCGGGATGCTACTCACCGCCGAGGACCTGTTGCTTCGTCGGGTCAAACAAGCCGCGCGCAGCGGCTTTCAAGTAGCGCTTCATGCGATCGGCGATCGGGCCGTTGAGATCGCGCTCAAGGCATTTGCCGCGGCCAAATACGGTCCAGACGGCAAACCGCTGCGCCATCGCGTCGAGCACGCGCAGGTGATCGCTCCGACGCAGATCGAGCGCTTCCGCCAAACCGAGACGATCGCCTCGATGCAGCCCTGTCACTTCATCACCGACCAACGCTGGGTCGAAAAGCGTCTTGGAACGATGCGCGCGCGCGAGCGCGGCTATGTCTGGCGGTCGCTGTTGCGGGCGGGTGTGCCCTTGGCGTTAGGTACTGATTGGCCCGTCGAGCCGCTCAGTCCGCTGCGCAACCTCTACGCGGCCGTCACTCGCAACACCTGGCCGGCCGGTCCGCGCGGTTTGTTCGAGCACGAGACGCTGACCGTCGGGCAGGCGTTGCATGCCTACACCTACGGGTCGGCATACTCAGCGGGCGTCGAGATGTTGCGCGGACGCCTGATCGCCAACATGGATGCCGACTTGGTCGTGCTCGATCGGGATCTGCTGAAGATCGATCCAAAGGAACTGCCTCAGGTCGAGGTCTTGGCGACGATGGTTGGCGGCCGCTTGGTCTACGGTCAGTTCTGATTGAGCATCGAGGCGCGGACCATTGCGCCGAGCAGCACCGCCCGTTCCGGTGGAACGACGGTGCGCGGTTGCTGACAGAAATACCGCGCGACCGCGGTGCGTACGCTTGGCAGGTTGCTGACGCCACCCGAGAGATAGACCGCCGAGAGATCCTGCGGCGCCAGTTTAGCGCGAGCGAGAACTTGGGCGCAGCTTTCCAGCGAGCGAGAGATCAGCTGTGATGTGATCCCGGTAAACTGGATCACGTTGGTCGGATAGATCATGTCCAGTGGCCCGCGTTGGGTGAGCGCCGCGCCGGTTAGCCGAAGCGTCGCTTGGTCTTTGCGGGAAAGCGTTTGCTTGGCCTGCTCAGCAGCGACCAGCAAGCGTTGCCATTGGACGATTTGGTTGCGCAGCTCGATCTTGTGGGCGCGCCAGAACGCGTTGGCTGCTGCGCCGGCCAGCGCTGCATCGAAGTCATCGCCGCCGAGCCAATCATCACCGCCCGTAGCGACGACCTCGACATCGTCACCGTCGACAGAAACGATCGAAAAGTCGAATGTCCCGCCACCGAAGTCGTAGACGCCAACCTGACCGGAAAACCCGGGGTCTTGGCGGCAGGCCAGAGCGGCGGCCACCGGTTCGGCGATCATCTCGACGACTTCGAGGCCAGCGTGGGCGGCGGCCTGGCGCAGTGCGTTCTGTCGAGCTTCGGAAAATAGCACCGGAATGGTCAACACCGCACGGCGCACGCTGCGCTTGATTTGGCTTTCCGCGATCAGTCGCAGTAGGCCGATGATCTGCCCACAAATCTCGCTGACCGGCATCTTTCCGCGCGGGGTGACAAGTTGGATCAATCCGTCTTCGTCGGGGACGGTTGGCATCGCCAGTTCTGCGAGGTATGGGCCAATGCTTGGGTCGTCAAAGCGATAGCCGAGCAGTCGCTTGGGCGAGCAGATCGCGCGGTCGGGCGTGGAAGCGAACAGGCTCCGCGCCGCATTGCCGATGATCAGCGCACGGTCCTCCGGAAAGCCGACCACCGATGGCATGTCGGTCTGCCCGTTGGGCAGCTCGAGCGCGTGCCCGATGCCGTCGATGTCGACAGCAACGCTCGAGCGTGTCGTGCCAAAGTCGATGGCGATCAGCGGCTCAGTGTCGCTCGAGGCGGGCGATGGTAACGGCACCCCGATGCGGGTGAGCGATTGCGTGCCTGCGCGGCTGCTGCTCGGCGCATGCGCGTTGTCGGCCGGTTCGACGGTCGGTTCAGGCGGTTGGGGCAGATCGGTGACGGGTTGGGCTGACGGCGCCTGGCTCGGCTCAGGGCGCAGCTCCAGGTTGGCTTCGAGTCGGCTGACCCGCTCGCGCAGCTCCTGGACTTCCGCTCGCAGTGCGACGAGCTCATCGGACTGCGCGGCATCGACCCGACTGGTCAGTGCTTCGCTGAGTGTGATCGGTTCGCCTGGGCCGAGCCAATCATCTTCCGAAAGGAGGCCGCTGCCCCAAGGTGAGGCACCGCTGCGGCTTGGCTCGAGCCAGACATCGATATCGATGCGTTCGGCCAACGAGCTATCGATCGCCTGGATCGGCAGGGGTGGGGGAACCGAGGTCTTGGTCGGGCCTGGATAGCAGCGATCGATCGCTCGCATGATCGCCAGTGGACCGGCGGCCAAAGGCTGAGCGGCGTAGCCGGTGGTCTGGCGAAACTGCTCGATGGCGTTGCCCTCGGTAGCATCGGCAACCGCCAGTGTTGCCACGCCGAGCGAGACGTTGATTTGGATCGGGATACAGAGATAGCGCTCGCAGAATCGTCGATCGACCAGGTGTAAGAGCTGCGGGTCGATCTGTTGGCGATCGAGGTCGATGCGATCGATGCTCAACGCCTTGCTCACGGCGGCAGCAAGACGGCGATCGTCGACGATGCCGAGCTCGACCAGCAACAGCGCGAGGGGCTTGTATTCGTGTCGCTGGGCGTCGATCGCGCTGCGCAGCTGTGTCGTGTCGAGTAAGCCGGCTTCGATCAGCAGTTCACCGAGGCGTCTTCTGTTCATCGTCGGCTATAGACCCCGCTCTTGCCCGCAGGAGGCTTCGCTGTCACTGATTTTGCGTTGAGATCATACAATACCCCGTCACAAGCAGATCTCACAACTCGCCAGGTGTTAGGATAGCGCATGCGTTGGCTCGTGTTGCTCTTCGGCATCACCGGGTGCGTTTCAACAAGCGCAGCGACCGATGGTGCGCTGCTCGCCGATAGTTCGCCGGACGTGGCGGTATCCGTCGACCAGTTTGTGCCGTTTTCCTTTTCGCTGACCGTAAATCGCCTTCCGGCGCAGCTCAACGGCAGCCTGGGCTATCGCGATGTCAGCGGAAACACCCGCGACTATCGCGTTGCTGTGTCGCGCGAGCGGTTTTCCGTGGACCTGCTCTGGCGCGGTAGCGATGCACGATCATCGACGCTGTCTTTGGTCGCATCGGCCGCGCTTGGCGGCCGGTCAGCACAGTCCGAGTTGGCCGACTTGCTGCGCCAAACTGCCGACGGCGCAACGCTTGACGTCGGCAGGCAGTTCGCCCCAACGGCCAATACGGTTACCTTCACCGCCGCGATCAATAATGGTGCGCAGCGTGTGACGCGGGCGCTAACCGTCGATGTTGCCGACTTGACCGCAGCGCGTGATCCGTTCTTTGTTCGCGACACTTGGTTGCTCGTCTTCGATCAAGACAACTACGCGATCGCACGTGTGCCGCGAGCAAACGGCGGGTTTAGCGTCAGCGTCTCCAAGCAGCCCAACGGAACGGCCGATTTCGTCGAAGACCTTCGCGTCGCCGGGTTGGCTACGGCGACGCCGGTCTCAGGATGCTCGTCGGTCGAGAACTTCGCCGTGAGCGGCTGCACTGCGATCGTCGAAACCTGGCTGCAGCGCTTGATCGTCGTCGAGATCAGGCGGATGTTCGCGATCGAACTCGATGGCACCCACGGTCCAGACTCCGTCAATATTGCATTCTTGCGACAAGGCGAGCCCAACGCGCCGCGATTGATCGACTTCCGTCTGCAAACGTTGAGCGGCGCTGAGCGCGAACGGCGCTTTTCGGCGATCAGTATCGGCGGAGGGGATCCAGCGCGACCGTATTTGGGGCTATCGCGTTCGATCGATCGCAATAACCGGCAGAACGAAGCCAACATTGGGCCCGAGTTTGGCGTGTTTACCTCCAAAGCGTTGGCGACGGTTGCCGATCTGGTCAGCCGCGATGCCGCGGTGCGTGCGCTGGCGGAGCTGGTGTTCGGTGAGTTTGTCCCCGACCTTGGAGCCGGGGGTGTGCCGCTCGGTGAAAGCCCGCTCGACCCGCAGATCCTGAGCGCGGGGTTCGACCCGGCGAGCGCCTCGTCGGCGGCTCGCCGCCGCTACAATCGCCTGGTATTCGTCGTCGAATTGTTGGCGCGCTTGGTCGGTGCGCTGACGGCCCACGAGGTGGGACACGCCCTTGGACTGGTTGCCAATGGTCCGCCACCGTACGGTCTGTTTGGTGGGGAGTCCAATGTAGGTGGGCCTCGCACGAGCTCCGGGCATTTCGATAGTCCCGGGTTTAACATCATGGAGGCCGGGCCCGGCTCGGCACCGAATGCCGAGCTCAACTTGGCGGATTATCTGGATCAACCGCGCTTCAATCCGCTGAACCTTGCTTACCTTCGCGGCCAAATCGTTTTGTTGCCGCGCTGATCGAGCGTCGGGGGGTTGTCTCCCCAATTGGCGTGCTTGGCCCCGGTCGCTTGTCGCTCGGCGGCAGTTAGCGCGCTGTTTGCCGCTGGCGCGCGCCTTGCACAGATATTCTCGTGCGGAAAATGCCGAAAGTATCATCGCCGCTCAATTCTGTTCGCTAGCCGACGAATAGAGGGGAGCGACGTAAGTAACAGACCGAAATGCTTCCGTGCGAGGAGGGGACATGCGCAGCGCGATTACCATACTCTACGCGACCGTGTTGATGGTTGGCTGCGGAGGTGGCGATGGCCCAGCGGGCTGGACGCCGGTTAGTGGTGAGCTGCCACCCCCTCAGTTGGGACAGCTGCCGGAGATCGTGCCGACGAATAACATGCGTCCGGCGGAGCCGACCATTGCTGACCCGTTGGCGCAGTTTGTTGTCGTTGGCCGCGGCGGTAGCGTTCAGGTTCCGGTCGACGAGCAGCTGCGCACGATCCTCACGCGCGACTTCAGCATCGAGTTCTGGGTCAAGCTGGATGCGGCCTCAGGCGATCAAGTCGTGCTGCGTGGTGGCGGTATCACCCTCGGCGTTAGCAGTGACATTCTCGAGCTTCGCCTGGGCACGGCGCACCTCCAGAGTGCGCAACGCGTTGCCGCCGAAGAATGGACGCATCTGGCGATCGAGGTTCAGGAAGGCATCGTTCGCCTCTACCTCAACGGTGGGGTGGTAGCCAAGGATCAGATCGCGATGGAGCGTGAGCGCGAGACGGTCAGCGGGCGGTTCATCTTTGGTGGGGCCAGCGACGGCTTCCTCGGCGAGATCGACAATATTCGCATCAGCGATCAGGCTGATTGGGGTGGTCCGTTCTCGAGCCGACTGAGCACCAAGCTCAACATCACCGAGCGGACGATCGCTGCGTTCAGCTTCGACAATCTCAACGGTGTAAATGTTGAAAACTGGGGCTACGGCCGTGCCGCCTACAACGCGCTGCTTGACGGCTTTGTCCAGTTGGTCGGCGGCGAAATCTAGCCGCTAGCTGTCTTCGTCGCGGGCGTGCGAGTCGTCGTCGCCTGTCGGCTCGCTGCTCGGCCCATCGGGCGCTTTTTCCACAGGCAAACCAAGCCCACGTCGCACGTCGTCGCCGCTCAGCGTTTGCTCCTCGAGCAGCCGGACCGCCAATGCTTCGATCTGTTCGCGGTGGGCGGTCAGCAGCTCGGTGGCGCGCTGCATCCCCTCATCGAGAATGCGCTGGACTTCCTTATCGATGCGGTCGGCGGCCTGCGCCCCATGAGCGACCGGGGTTTGGGCGATCGCTTCGTTGACCATCGCCATCCCCGGGCGTTCGAACGCCCGCGTACCGAGATCGCTCATGCCGTACTTGCGCACCATGTCGCTGGCGACCTCGGTCGCTTGCGATAGGTCGCCATGGGCTCCTGTGCTCGGTTCACCGATGAACAACAACTCGGCTGCCCGTCCACCGAGCAGCACCGCGATGCGATCGGTCAGCTCCGAGCGCTTGTAGAGTTGGCGATCCTGGGTGTCCATGATCGTCACGCCGCCGGTTACCCCCCGGGGGACGATACTGACCTTTTGAACCGGCGATGCGCCGGGCAACAGGGCAGCCACGCAGGCGTGTCCGAGCTCGTGGTAGGCGATCATTCGGCGTTCGGGCTCGGTAAACAGCCGGCCCTTTTTCTTGAGGCCGATCATTAGCCGCTCGATCGCCTCTTCAAACTCGTCAGGACCGACCAGCTTTTTGTTGCGTCGCGCCGCCAACAGCGCCGCCTCGTTGACCAAGTTCGCCAGGTCAGCGCCGGCGAACCCTGGTGTGCGGCTAGCAATCGCGTCGAGGTCGACCCCTTGTCCCAACTCAACTGAGCGCGAGTGAATCTTGAGGATCGCCACGCGGCCGTCCCGATCGGGACGGTCGACGGTGACCTGGCGATCGAAACGACCCGCGCGGAGCAGGGCGCCGTCGAGGATCTCCGGTCGGTTGGTCGCCGCCATGACGATCACACCAATCGCCGGATCGAATCCATCCATCTCGACGAGCAGCTGGTTGAGCGTTTGCTCGCGCTCTTCGTGGGAGAGTCCCGCCGCACCACGGGCGCGCCCCAACGCGTCGAGCTCATCGATAAAGATGATGCACGGCGCCGATTCGCGGGCTTTCTTGAACAGGTCGCGGACGCGGGCGGCACCGACGCCGACGAACATCTCGACGAAATCGGAGCCGGAGAGTTGGTAGAATGGCACACCGGCCTCGCCAGCCACAGCGCGGGCGAGCAGCGTCTTGCCAGTTCCCGGCGGACCGACGAGCAGCACGCCCTTGGGGATGCGTGCACCAACAGCAGCGTAGCGCGCCGGTTTCTTTAGGAAGTCCACGACTTCCTTCAGCTCTTCGGTCGCCTCGTCGACGCCGGCAACATCCTCGAAGGTAACGGACTCGTTTTCGACTTCACGCGCGCGGCTCTTGCCGAACGACAGCACGCCACGCTGGGTGGGCCGGCCGCCAGATCGGCTCAGCCACAGCCAGAGAAAAACGACCGCACCTATCAATAAAATCCACGGATTCATAAAGAGCAAAACGCCATTGGGGGCGAGCTGAACGTAGTGCGAAAGGCACGCGAAGGCAAGGCCATCGGACGACAATAACGGATTATTGCTCGAGGACTTGCGCTCGCGGGCAAGCCGAGTCAGTCTGGGCCACGGCGTGCCAGCGCAACGGATGGCGCGCCGGCAAGGTGTGGAGAATGACCAGTCAATTGAGCGAGTTGCCCAAGACATACGCCCCCGAGACCGTGGAGCGGCAGGTCGCCGAACTCTGGCTCGAGAAGCATGCGTTCGACGCGAATCCGGACGATCGCCCCCGGGACCGCCGCTACGTGATCATGATGCCGCTGCCCAACGTCACCGGTGCGCTGCACATGGGTCACGCGATGGACAACGTGATGCAGGACCTCCTGACGCGTTGGCATCGGATGGCGGGCGATAATACCTTGTGGATGCCGGGGACCGACCACGCCGGCATCGCCACCCAGGCGGTGATCGAAAAGCGTCTCAAAGAATTCGAGGGGCTGACGCGGCATGATGTCGGTCGTGAGGGGCTGATCGAGCGGATCTGGCAATGGAAGGATCAGTACGAAAAGCGGATCATCTCGCAACAGCAGGTGATGGGGTGTAGCTGCGACTGGCGACGTCACCGCTTCACGATGGACGCCGTTTGCGCACGCGCTGTGCGCCATGCCTTCTTTCGCTTATTCGCCGATGGGTTGATCTTTCGTGGCAAGCGCCTGGTCAACTGGGACGTCTATCTGCAGACCAGCGTGTCCGACGACGAGGTCTACCACGAGACCGTCGCCGGTAATTTTTGGCATCTGCGCTATCCATTCAAAGACCCGCGGCCCGGCGAACCCGACGCGGTGATCGTGGCGACGACGCGTCCGGAGACGATGCTCGGTGATACCGCGGTCGCGGTCCACCCAGACCCCGAGGCGGCACTCAACAGCGCCGAGGAAAAGCTTCGTGCTGAGTTGGCCAAGGCGAGTGCCAAGGAGCAGGCGGGCAAGCAAGCCGCCCTCGACGCGCTGATCGCGCGGCGTGAGTCACATCTGCCGCAGTTGATCGCCTTGCGCGACATGGCCCGTGCGGGACGCACGCTGCGACTGCCCTTGGTCGACCGCGAGATTCCGCTGATCTGCGATGTCTGGGCCAAGCCCGAATTGGGATCGGGGTGTGTGAAGATCACGCCGGCACACGATCCCAACGACTACGATGTCTGGCAGCGCAATCCCGAGATCGGTGCGATCAATATTCTCAACCCCGACGGTACGCTTAATCAGCACGCGGGAAGCTACGCCGGGTTG
This sequence comes from Deltaproteobacteria bacterium, assembly GCA_020633415.1. GTDB lineage: Bacteria > Myxococcota_A > Polyangia > JACKDQ01. The sequence continues at coordinate 88,599 of JACKDQ010000006.1, read as the reverse complement.
TCGCGCGAAGCAGCTCGCCAGCGCGTGGTCGAAGATCTCGAGCAGCAGGGGTTGCTCGAAGCGGTTGAAGAGCGTCAGGTCGACATCGGCCACAGCGATCGCAGCAAGACGCCGATCGAGCCCTATCTTTCCGACCAGTGGTTTGTCGCGATGGGCGACCAGCCGGGCGGTGTGTTGATGGGCCGCGATACCGCGCGTTCATTTACCGCAGCGGGATTGGTGCAGGCGGCGATCGACGCGGTGGAAGAGGGTCGGGTGAAGATCCACCCGGCGCGCTACACCAAGACCTACATCGACTGGCTCAGCGAGAAGCGTGATTGGCCGATCAGTCGTCAGCTTTGGTGGGGACACCGCATACCGGTTTGGCGCAAGACCGATAGCGGCGCGCTAGAGTTGCCTCAAGCGTTGACCGAGCAATTCGGTCGTCGTGTGGTTGGCCGTCTGGAGCGCCACGGTACGACGACGATGCTACGCACCGTTGAGGACATCGCGCACCTCGCCGGCATCGGCGGCAACGAGCAGTGGTCGCTTTACCTGTGTCCGCTCGACGATGAGTCCGATCTCGTTGGCGCGCTCGAGCAGGGCGGCTTTACCGCTGAGCAGGACGTGCTCGACACCTGGTTTTCCTCGGCGCTGTGGCCATTTTCCACCTTGGGCTGGCCAGACCCACAAACGGCGGCGCTCAACGAGGGGCAAGCTCCGACGGCGGCTCAGGGCGATCGCGCCGACGCCCTCGACTATTATTACCCGGGCTCGTGTCTGGTGACCGGGCGCGACATCATCACCTTGTGGGTGGCGCGGATGGTGATCGCCGGCCTCTATGCGCTTGGTGACGTGCCCTTTGCTGATGTTTTTATCCACGCCAATATTCAAGACGGTAAAGGCAAGCGGATGTCCAAGTCCGCAGGAAACGGCATCGATCCGGTCGATATCTGCAATCGCTACGGCACCGATGCGATGCGCTTCGTGCTCTGTGACATGCAAACCGGCTCCCAAGACATTCGCTTGCCGGTGACCGCTGATTGTCCGACCTGCGGGTACAGCAACGACTTGGGTACGACCGAACACGGCCAAACCGTGTTCACATATGTGTGCGGCAAGAGCAGCGTTAAGAAGAAGGGCGGTTGCGGCGCCGAGTTCGACGTGCTGGGAACGATGGCGGAGATGCCGGCGGCGCAGCCCTATTCCGAGCGGTTCGATATCGGGCGCAGTTTTTGTACCAAGCTCTGGAACTCGGCGCGGTTTGCCTTTTTGAATCTGGACGACGTGCCCGATGCGGCGCGCACCGCCGAAGAACTCAAGCTCGAAGACCGTTGGATCCTCGACGGCTTGGACCAGGCGGTGCGCGCGGTTCAACAAGGTCTGTCTGACTACAACCCCTCGTTGGCGATCAACGCCGCGCGAGAGTTCTTTTGGTCGGAGCTTTGCGACTGGTATCTGGAGTTGATCAAACCTCGGTTGGCTGCCGGTGGCCAGAGCGGTGCGTTAGCTCGGCAGGTCTTGGCGTTTTGCCTCGACCAGGTGCTGCGCTTGTTTCATCCGTTCGTGCCGTTTATTACCGAGCATCTTTGGCAGCGGCTCAACGCTCAGGTGCCGGTGCGTGGTCTGGGGCCTTGGGCCCAAGCGCCAGCGTCGGATGTCTTGATCACCGCCGCTTGGCCGGTGGCTAACGATGCGCTGGCGGCGCCTGACTTGCGTGCGTTGTTTGGCGAGTTGCAGGGTGTCACCCGCGCGGTACGCGAGTTGCGCCAGCGTGCCGGCGTTTCGCCGCGACAAGCGCTCAAGGTAACGATCAAAGCACCGACCGCGAGTTGCGCGCGGATCAGTGAGCACGCCGACATCGTCAAGCGTTTGGCAAACGTCAGCGAGCTCATCGTCGATCCCAACGCCGAGCGTACGCCGGGCGCTGCTTCGCGATTTGTTTCCGATCTGCAAGTCTTCGTTCATGACGTGATCGACGATGAGGTCGAGCGCAACCGCTTGGTCACTGAGTTGAAGAAGGTCGAAAAAGAGCTCGCGCTCTGCGACAAGAAGCTCGGCAATCAGGCGTTTGTCGGCAAGGCGCCGGCCGAGGTCGTCGACGAGATCCGCCAGCGTCAGCAGCAGTATCAGGTGCAAAAAGACGAGCTGCTCGAGGGCCTCGAAGCGCTCGCTTAGCGATGAAATCGCCACCGCAGTTGTTCGCCGCCTGCCGCCGCGGGTTGGCTGCTCTGCAGCTTCGCAACCCCGCTGGCGGCTAGCGGCTCCCGCTAGATCAAGTACGGCATGAACAGCGTGGCCAGCCCGAGAAAACAGAGAAAGCCAAACACATCGGTGAACATCGTCACCAGAATGCTGCCACCGAGTGCAGGGTCGAGGCCGAATCGTTTGAGCGAGAGCGGGATCGCCGTTCCGACGAGCGCTGCGATGCAAAGATTGAGCACCATCGCCATGCCGACGACCAGGCCGAGCATGCCGTTGCCTTTCCAAAGATAGGCGATGCCAGCCGTCGCGCCACCGAGTAGCACGCCGATCGAGAGGCCAACGACGATTTCCTTGATCATCGCGCGCCAGGCCGAGGAGAACTCAAGTTCGCCCAGCGTGATACCACGAATGATCACCGTCAACGTTTGGTTTCCGGTGTTGCCGCCGATTCCCGCGACGACGGGCATGAACACCGCCAGCGCGACGAGCTTGTCGATCGTTCCTTCAAAGAAACCAACAACTGTCGCAGCGATCAACGAGGTACCGAGGTTTAGCGCATTCCAAGGCAGGCGCTTGAGCAGCGAACGTTGCGGCGACGAAAAGACGCGGTCGCCCTCGCTGAGGCCGGCCATGTTGTACATGTCCTCGGTGGCCTCTTGCTCGAGCACCTCCAAGACGTCATCGATCGTCACCAATCCGAGCAGCTTGCCGTCTTCGACCACCGGGACGGCCAAGATGTTTCGCCGCACCACCAGTCGTGCGACTTCTTCTTGGTCGGCCAGAGGACTGACAGCGACCACCTCGCGCGCCATGATCTCGCCGATCTGTACGTCATCGGCCGTGCGCACGAGTTGGCTGAGCGACGCGACGCCAACGATCTGCTGTTCCTCTCCGACGACGTAGAGATAGAACAGTGGGGTGTCAGGGCCGGCGCTGCGAATCGTCGAGATCGCTTCACCGACCGTTGTCTGCGGCTTAACCGCGACGAACGACGGCAACATGCGGCCACCAGCGCTGTCTGGCGGGTAGCGCAGTAGCCGACCGAGCTGTTGCGCGGTGTGCGGTTCAGCTGCGCTGAGTACCCGTGCCTGCAATGACTCGTCGAGTCGGCGCAGCAGGCGCGTTGCCTCATCGAGTTTGAGCGAGCGCAACGCATCGCCGAGAACCTGGGCGTCGAGATGACTGATCACATCGCCCAACAGATCTCCGGGTAGCGCGTACAGCGTATCGGCCAGGCGTTTGTGCCGGCAAAGCTCGATGACGACGGCGCGAAGCTCCGAAGGCGAGAGCTCGGCGAGCAGCGGGGCGATCTCTCCGGGCTGCAATTTGGCGAGCAGGCGTCGCAGCAAGCCCGAGCGAACCGCCTTACGAAGCAGGTTGAGATCGATCTTCGTCGCCATCAGAACTCGACCCTACCGCGCCCGTGGCGGCGCGACAAGCGTCAGGCGCGATGAGCGGTGCAGGCGATCGGCTGGGGCGTCGGTTGACTAGCGGCGTTGGGTGTTCAGCAGCAGGTGCCAGAGAAAGCAGTCGGCGTAGCGACCGCGATACTGGACGTGACGATTGAGTCGGCCGATGACATTGAAGCCGAGCCCGGCACAAAGCTCATTGTAGAACTTGTCTTCGATCGGTGTGATCGCAAAGACATTGTTAACGTCTTGGCCCTTAAGCGTTGCCAGCAACTGCTGACCGGTGTAGGCGGCGACAACCAGTTGGCCGGCGGTGTCCGGAGGCGAGACAAACTCCACATTGGCGTGGGCGAATGATTCGTCGACCTCGGCGCAAGCATAAATCGCTGGTGTGCGACCCGCGGAACCGCGCAATACGAGGTCAGGTGCCTTGACCCGAGAAAAGGGCAGCGTTCGTGGTGTCGTTCCGTCGAGGAGTTCGACGCGATCGGCCTCCCGGTCGATGGGCTCGATCGCTAAACCGTCCGGCTTGCGCAGTTTGCGGGCGGAAAACGACGGTGCTTCGGCGCTCGCCGCGTTCAGTGTGCGGATCGCGACGGGTTGGCCGTGCTCGTCATAGCAGCGACTCATCATGTAGGCGTCGGCTGTGCGAAAAAAGCACGGGTAGGCAGCTTCCTGCGTGAAGCCGACCGCACGCCAGTTGGCGCTGTCCTGCTTCTCGACCACCGTAAAGATCTTGCGCAAGCCCTGGGTCTTGGCGGCATGATCGAGCAGCTCGCGCTTCTTGTCGTGATTACCCGAGCGGTAGTCCATGATACGCATCAGACCGAACGAGCGATTGACGACCATCCGCATATCGAAACCACCGCGACGATAGGTCAGCTCCTCGGCGTGATTGTCGTGGGTCGTTGATAATGCTGGTTTGCCCACGTTGTCCTCCTACGCCGTTTTGCGGCGCGCATGGCCCGAGGCCGGCGGAAAGGCGGCTGTCCCGACCGCCAAAGTCTTCCGGGAGGCGATCCCGGAGAAGGTGCAAGCTGTTGAAATTGCGCGCAATTTTTCTTTTAGAGCTGCCGCGCCGGAACGCTGGCGAGTTACCATGTAGGGTGTGTTATGTCAACGCGACGGCGAGGACAGCTGTCATCGTAAGGACTTGCAAACTGCGCTCGCATGCGACAAGACGTGGCATGTCCAATTACTGGCGGCATAGCGCTTAACATGGCAGCTATCGACCGAGACTTGATCTTTGAGCTGATCGCTGGCGGTCCCGATGCCGGCCTGCAGCCTGCGGAGTTGGCGCTGGCGATGGGCGTCGATCGTGGTCGCAGCTCTCAGATCCGCGATATTTTGCAGAAAATGGTTCGGAGCGGTGCGTTGCTCCGTGCGGGGCGACGGTACCGACTCGCGCCCGCTTCGCCGCGCGCCGAGCTTGGGCCGTCAGAGCGCGTCGAGGGTTTGTTGCGCGTGTCGCCTGCCGGTCGAGGTTCGCTCGACCGTGGCGAAGCCTACGAGGCGGTGCGGATCGAGCCGGGTGATCTGCGTGGCGCCATCGACGGTGATCGCGTGGTCGTCGAGCTGGCCGCGGAAGACGACGTTGGCCGCGTGGTCGAAGTGGTTGAGCGCAGTCGGCAGCGTGTAACCGGTGTGTTGTTCGGTCCGCCCTGGCGTCTAGAAGTCGACGACCCGCGGCTATCCACCGTGCCCACCGAGGTCGGCGATAGTGGGCCGGCTCGCCCGGCCGATGCCGGGAAGGCGGCGCTCGCCGAGATCGTCGACTACCCCAAATACAGCGGTCAACCGCTGACGCTTCGGGTAACCGAAGTGCTTGGCGACCCGGGCGATTTGCTGACCGAGGTCAAAAAGGCGATCGGCAGTCGAGGCATTCACGAAGGGTTTTCGGCGGAACTTGAGCGCTCGGCACCGACGTCGCTGGCGGTCGACGGTTTTGCCGATCGCGTCGACCTGCGCGACCGCCACTTCGTGACGATCGATCCGCTGACCGCGCGCGATTTCGATGACGCCGTCGCTGTTGAGCCCGGCCCCGCCGGAACGACTCGAGTCTGGGTCGCCGTCGCCGATGTTAGTCATTATGTGCGCGAAGATTCGCCGTTAGATCGCGAAGCGCTCGCCCGCGGCTGCAGCCTCTATCTGCCCGATCGCGCGATTCCGATGTTGCCACATGTGCTCTCTGCGGGGATCTGCTCGCTGGTGCCACACGAAGACCGCTTGGCGATGGTCGTGCGGCTCGATATCGATCGGCACGGAGACGTCAAAGACAGCGGCTGCGTCGCTGGTGTGATTCACAGCCGCGGTCAGCTCGACTACGGCTCGGTCGCCGCCGTCCTCGACGGAGACTTCCGCGGTCGACGCAAACAGTACCGTCAGCACATCGAGCTGCTCGAGCAGCTCAGCGTCGTCGCTCAAACGCTGCGCGAGGCGCGCCTGCGCCGTGGCAGCCTGCAGCTCGAGCTCGCCGAGGCTCAGGTAAAGCTGGACGAAGATGATCCTCGGCGCGTCCGTGCTGTCGTCGCCAGCAAAGCCGACGCGCCGGTCAAGCGTGCCTATAACCTGATCGAAGAGTTGATGATCGCCGCCAACGAAGCGATCGGTCAGTTGTTCATTCGCGAGGACTCTCCGACGATTTGGCGGATTCATCCGGCCCCGCGGGCCAGCGATCTGACGCGTCTGGTCGGCTGGCTTGGTAGCTATGGTGTCGAGGCGCGCGCCAAACAGCTTGCCCAGCCCAAAGGGATGGCGCGTGTGCTCACGCGGATCGCTGAGCATCAGGCGCAGCGCCCGCTGAGCTTCTTGGTCTTGCGGACGCTCAAACAAGCTACTTACGATGTGAAGAACTGCGGGCACTTTGGCTTGGCTTCGCAGGCGTATCTGCACTTTACTTCGCCGATTCGGCGCTACCCCGATCTTCATGTCCATCGCTTGGTCAAGCAGCTGCTCCGCCGTCTCGGCGAGCCGTCGGGCGGACAGGCGCCGTTGCGTCAAAGCGAACCGGCCCAGCTGCAGTCGATCTCCCAGCGTTCTTCGCGTCTCGAGCGACGGGCGATCGAAGTCGAGCGCCAGGTCGTCTCGCTTTATTCCGCGGCGCTGATGCGCGATCGCATCGGCGATGTGCTGGAGGGCGAGGTCACCGGCGTTACCGGCTTCGGCTTCTTCGTCGGCCTTGACGAGCCGTTTGTCGACGGCCTGGTCAAACTCGAGACGCTCGACGACTGGTACGAATACGATGGCGATGCGCTGCGTCTTTACGGTCGCGGTGGTCGCACGGTGTCGCTCGGCGATCGGATCAGCGTCCAAGTTGCCGGCGCCAACATTCCCCGCGGTCAGGTCGATCTGCAGGCGATCGGCTGGGACGAGAAACCTCGCGGTGGCCAGCGTGGTCGTGCTCGACGGCCGGCGCCGCGTGAGCGGCAGCGCGAACGGCCGGTCCATCGCCGAGGTCGGCGGCGCTAGTCCCGCGGATCAGCCAGCGGCAGGCGTACCTCGAAGCACGATCCTTTGCCGGGCTGGCTGTGCACTCGGATGCTTCCGCCATGGGCGCTGACGATCTGTCGTGAGATCCAGAGGCCCAGTCCAAACCCACCGACATGGCGGCTGGAGACAACGCGCTCGAAGCGCTCGAAGATCCTCAGCTGATCCTCTGGAGCGATGCCATCGCCGCGATCGCGAACCTCGAGCACCGCATGGTTGTCCTGCCGCTTGATCGCAACGTCAACGGGTTGGCCCTTCCCGTACTTTACGGCGTTGGAAATCAAATTGGTCAGCACTTGGTCGATGCGGCTACGGTCCCAAGACCCGCTGACTTCCGCTTGCTCGGCGTGGATCGCGATCGATGTCTGCTCAGTGGCGAAGCGATCGACGACTTCGCGGACCAACTCGTTCAGCTCGAGTGGATCGCGCTCCAGCACCAGGCGGCCAGCCGTGATGCGCGAGACGTCGAGCAGCTGATCGATCAGCTTGGTCAACCGCCGGACCTGTTTTTTGCTGGTCTCAAGCCCCTCGCGGAGTCGCTCGTCGACCGATGTCTGGCCGCCTTGTCGGTCGATGAAGCGCGTCAGCCCTTCAACAGTCAGCTGCAACGCCGTTAGTGGAGTCTTTAGCTCGTGTGAGGCGATGGAGAGAAAGGTATCACGCGCTTCGACCGCGCCGCGAAGTCGCGTCAGCAGCGCCTGGCGATCGGAGATGTCGACGATCGCCGACAGCACGTGCGGCTGGCCATCGATTTCAAGCGGGTTGAGCGCGATCTCGATCGGTACCATCGTACCGTTTTTGTGACGACCGTGCAGCTCTCGTCCTGAGCCCATCGGTCGCTGGGTCGGCGCTTGATTGAACCGCTCACGCAGTATCGCGTGCCGCTCGGCCATCGCTTCTGGCAGTAGCGTCTCGACGTGCTTGCCGACCAGCTCGCTTCGGCTATAGCCAAACAGTCGTTCAGTCTCGCTGTTGACCAGCGTGATCGCGCCGTAGCGATCGACGAGCACCATCGCGCTGGGAGACGCTTCGACCGTTAGCCGAAATCGCAGCTCTTCGTCGGTGCGCTTGGGTCGCTCGACGGCGATCAGCGACTTGCCGATCAGCTGGCCGTCGATGTCGGCTCGCGGCAGCTTCGCTGAGAGGATCGCCCGGCGGCGGCGCCACTTGTCGAAGCAAATCCGCTCGGTGAGTTGCTGATCGTTCCACGTTTCCAATGCGCGACTGTCCTCGTCGCTGTCCATCACCGTCTGCGGCTCGAGGAATAGCGGCAGTGGGCGCCCCAACGTTTCGCTGGCGGCGTAGCCAAACAGCCGTTCCGCCGCACCGTTCCAGTGCACGATTCTGTCATCGGGTGAACAGCTGACCAGCGCAAGCTCGGCCCTTTCGAGCGCTTCGTGCAGGTGATTGATCTGTGCGCGCTGAGCGAACCTCGACAATGCAGGCCCGATCGATCTGGTCAGCGTGTGCAGTCGCTCGAGTCGATCATCCCAAGGCCGGTTGGATTGCCACCGTCGACCAAACACCAGCGCTCCAAGTGGGGGCTCACCGGGCAGGGCGAGGGCAAGCCCATCGGCCAGCGGTGCGTCGGCGGCGAGCGGCAGTTGAGCGAGGTCGTCGGCAGAGAGTTTGGTTGTGCGGCCGGATGTGAGGGTCGCTTTGACGATCGAACGCGAGATCTCGAGCGGTCCGGCGAAGCGACAAGCATCGGCTGCCGTCGGGGCAAACAGCGTTCGCAGCGTGTAGTGACGACGATCGATGACCCACGCCAGTTGCAGAACATCGAAGTCGGCCGTGCCTCGCAGTAGTGTGACCAGTCGCTCAGCGAGTTGGTCGAGGTCCTGAGCGGTAAACAGTGGGTGGAGGTCTGGTTCGGTCATTGTTCGCTTCCGAGCGAGCTCAACGGCTGATTGCCTTCAGTTTGCGCTGGGCCTTGCTGCCAAGCAGTTGAATGGCGCCTAGTTGGTTTCTCGATAGTGCGCGGCGATCGCCCCAAACAGCGCATCGACCGAGATCGGTTTGCGCAGCAGTGCGGCCGGGTGATTCAAGTCTGAAAACTTCGCTCCTTTACCGTGGGCAGTCAAGACGACCACCGGGATCGAACTGATGCTTTCGTTTTCGAGCTGGCGATAGCGGAACTCCCAGCCGTTCATTTCCGGCATCATTAGGTCGAGCAGGATCAGGCCGGGAAGGTTGCGCACCTCGGCTAGCACCTCGAGTGCTTCGCGGCCGTTTTGCGCGCGCAGGCCGGTGTACCCCTCGTCGCGCAACACGCTCAGCAGACCATCACAGATCGCTTGGTCATCTTCTACGACGAGAATCGTGCGCTGGTCCGCAGCGCAGAACGGCTTTGGCGGCAGGGGGGAGTCCGTGGCCTTGTTCAGTATGCTGTTCGCTTGGCTGGCGAGTCGGCCACTGACGGCTGCGTCGTTGCGCGGGTCCAACGCCGCGGCCAACCAGCGCTCGACCGTCGCCTGTGAGACAAAGCCGCGCGTCATGCCGCGGTCGTCGATCACGGCAAGACGACGGATCCCAGATGTCGCCATCAGGCAGCCCGCTCGCCAAATCGGCGTTACCATCCCAACCGCCTGTGTAACGCGCTCCATCACGTCTGAGACGGTTGGGCCATCGCGCCGGTCGAGCAGGAACCCGGTTAACCCCGGGGAATCCTGTGGCGCCAGTCCTGGCGTCGTCTGTGTCTCTCGCGTCAAGCGGTCCAGTGCCGTGCGGCTCAGCCGGCCAAGCGGGTGACCCCGAACGTCGGTGACTGCGGCCGCACCTACGCCGGTCGAGGCGAAAACCGCACGGGCATCGTCGAGCAATGTGTCAGGTTCGAGCCAGGCGCGGGTTAACTCCATCACATCGCTGACCCGCGTCGAGTAGTCCTCCGACCGAGCCGCCTTGCTCCGCGCTCGAAAAACCTCGATCGAGATCACCGGTGTGCGCTCTGTGCCGCTGAATTCATCGCCTCCTTCATCGATCGGCGCGAAGGAGCGCCCGCGAGACAGTTGACGCTTGGGGTCGTTTTGCCGTCGGCCAGGCTGCATGATCGTCCTCCATCGGCCACGCCGGGTTACCTTGGCGAGCGCGGCCGATTCAAGGGAACCAACTTTTGTTCCAAGATTGCGCCACGAAATCACACGGAGTTTTCCGCGAACGTTTCCAAACGGTAACACCCGCGTGGGGCCGACGTGGTCACCCGGTAACGTGACGCGTCAGCGTTGTATCGATCCGTCCGTGATCGAGCTTCTGCGAAAGCTTGTGCTAAACTGTTGGTTTCGCACTCGGGAAAGGTAAGTCCGTTGGAGATCTTGTTGGTCGAAGACGAGAAGGACATCGCGCAGCCGATCGCGCGGGTGTTGCGAGAAGATGCGCATCGGGTGGACTTGGTCGACGATGGCGCCAAGGCGATCGAGCAGCTGCGCAAGGCCCGCTACGATTTGGTGATCTCCGACATTCGCATGCCCCGACTCGACGGACTCTCACTGACCCGCTGGATCAGCGACGCTTCGCCCGAAACCAACGTGATCTTGATGACCGCCTACGGCTCGATTCCCGAAGCGGTCGGTGTGATGCGCGATGGCTTGGCGTTTCACTATCTACAGAAGCCCTTCGAACTCCAGCAGCTGCTCGATGCGGTGCAGCAGGTCGACCAGCGGCGTGCGGTGTTAGCGGCGACAGAGCGGCGGTCGCGGCCAAAGGCGCTGGCAGCGCAGATCATCGGCGAGAGCAGCGAAGTTGAAAAGCTCAGAGCGCGGATCGCGTTGATGTCTGCCGCGGATGTGCCGTTGCTGATCGAAGGTGAAAGTGGCACCGGCAAGGAGCTTGTCGCGCAGGCTGTCCACGCCCAAAGCCTGCGCGCGCACAAGCCGTTTGCTGCGGTCAATTGCGCAGCGTTTCCTGAAAGCTTGTTTGAGGCCGAATTGTTTGGCCACGAGCGCGGCGCCTTTACTGGGGCCGTTCGGCGTCGCGATGGCCGCTTTCTTGCCGCCGAGGGCGGTACGCTGTTTCTCGACGAGATTTCCGAGTTGTCCGCCGGATCTCAAGCGAAGTTATTGCGCGTGCTGCAATCGCGGACGATTCAGCGCATCGGCAGCGATGTCGATCTCCTCGTCGATGTACGTACTATCGCGGCAACCAACGCCGACCTGCGCGAGCGCGTGCGCTTGGGGCGCTTTCGTGAAGACCTCTATTATCGTCTGAAGGTGCTCGAGTTGCGTCTGCCGCCCCTGCGCGCGCGAAAGTCTGACCTGCCGCTGCTGGTCGGCCATCTACTGGGAAAGGTTTGCTCTCCGGGTTGCCCGATCCCGAGCCTGACACCACGGGCCTGGGCTGCGTTAGAGCATTATGATTATCCGGGCAACGTGCGGGAGCTGGAACACGCCATTCAACACGCTGTGGTGCTTTCCGCGGGCGAGTCGATCGACGTGAGTCACTTGCCCGAAGAGATTGCCGGGACGCTCGCGCCGGGGGTCGAGCAATCGGATCACGGCTTAGCCAACGCGGTGCAGCAGTTCGAACGTGGCTACATTTTGCACGCGCTCGCCGCGGAGCAGGGCTCAAGGACCCGTGCGGCGGAGCGATTGGGTATTTCGCGCAAGAGCCTTTGGCAGAAAATGAAGCGTCACGGCATCCGCGCGAACGATGAGGCTTTGCACTAGCAGCAGTCTTGCGGGCTGCGCCAGGCGCTTAAGACGGCGCGCACAAAGAAACGAGTCCGCTCAAGTGACTGCGCACAAGCGACAACAGTTGGCCGAGGTCCTTGCCGAGGTGCGGACGCTGGTTGCCAATCCGAACAACGACTTCGCTTGGTCGTCGTGGGTCGATGTCGCGGATGCGTTGGGCGAGCTCGACCAGCTGAGCGCCGCGTTAGCAGCCGGCCAAGTCGCGCACGCCGAAATTCGACTGATCTTTGCGCCGACGGGGCCGCTGCAAGAGTTGAGTGTCAGTAGCGGTTGGTCTGACGCATATCAGCGTCTCGCTCAACGCGTCGACGCGCTGCTTTGCGGCTTTTGTCGCTAGCATGTCGAGGGCCGCTTGGGTTGTCCGGTTCTTTGTGTTGTCCGCGCGAGGTCACGCGCCCAATAAGTTAAGAAAGTTAATCAACGTCCCCTGCTTTCAAACAACGCGCGGACGAGACGGGAGAGCGTTTCGCGGGTGTGCTGATCGCCGCGGTTGAGCAGGTCGGCTGCTTGGGAGAGCGTGTCGAGTTGTGCCCGCGTTGTCGCCCTGTCACCCGGTTGGAAGCGTGCCTCTTCGACGAGCGGTGTATCGAGATAGCACTTGCCGTAGGGCACGATCGGGCAGACGTTGAGCTCCGCCGTTTCATGCAGTGAGATCAGTTCGTCGGCATTGACTTCGAGGGCCTTGGCGATGCGGCGCAGCGTCGGGATCTTTGGACTGATCCGACCGGTTTCGACGCGTGAGAGATAGGAAACGGCCAGGCCACTTCGCTCTGAAACCTTCGCCAGCGTTAGCCCACGCTGCGTGCGCAGGTGGCGGATGTTGTCGCCGAGACCCATTATTGCACCCTCCGCGCCGGCAAGCCTCTCGGAGATCTGCCTATAACACACCTGATCCTGCCCGTTGCAGCGATCGTTCAGGCGCAATCGAGCGCTAGATGGGAATTGTTCGCAGGATCTTCCCGAGCCCAGGGCATCGAGTCCGAGCGGTTCGCTCGACAACAGCGTCGACAGCGACGCCAGCGACCGCGGTTGTCTAGCCGAGCAGGCCAGCGCCGCGATCAATACGCTGGTCACGTGCGCAGAAGCGAGGCTGTTGCGCGAGCGTACGCGCCAAACCGTCCTGCGTAAGCGGCTAGCGTCGTTGGCCGCTCTCTGCCTTTCTGACGTTTCATACACCGTGTGATTTGCTGGTTTGCGAAGCGACGGGACTAGATCGCTGAAAATAGGCGCAAAACGAGATTGCGCCCGGTACGGCACGGTCGGTGCAATGCCAATCGGCGAGGAGGAACCGATGATCCGTCAACTGACCATAGCGCTGGTGTTTTTGAGCGGCTGTGGAAATAGTTCGCCTGCCGACCAAGCTGCACTGCCCGCTGAGCGTGAAAAAGCCGAAACCTGGGGTCAGCTCGCAGCGCTGATCTGCGGCCAGCGCCTGCTTCTCGGCGATTCCGTTGGTGCTGTGCAAGCGAACGAAACCCGTCTGCCGGGCGGCAGCTGGCGGTTTGCTTTTGCCGGGGCAGCCGGCGCGGCCTTTGCGCTGCAGGTTGCGCGGCAGGCGGGCGCTTTGCCGATCGTCTCGGTACGTGGACCCATGGCCCTCGATCGTGAAACCGGCGAGCCGCTCTTTAACTCGACAGGACGCTTCGTTACCCAGAATCGTCACAACGCGATCGCCGCCACCGACCCACTTCACCCCCAACGCCGTGGGCGAGGCATTCCCTACACGGACACGATTCACGGCACCTTTCCCCAGAGCGGAACGTATTTGATCAGCGTGGGGCCGAGCGACATCGACTTCACGCGTCCGCGCGAACCTTTGGCCTATCAACTTGAGCTGAGTTGTCCCGTCATTCCGTATCGCGTTGCGCTGGCTTGCGACGCCGAGATCGCGATGGCGTTCGATCGGTTTCAGCTGACCCACGAGATATTGTTTTCGGTGACGGCGTCGCGCGAGACCGCGCTCTGGTTGGACTACGGTGCCCAGTTACCGCCGAAGCTTTCACTCTGCCGCGTTACCGACGAGGGCAATGACTGCACACAGCCGACATTGATCGCTGACGGTAAGCAATTTCGCATCGACTTCGGCCGCAAATCGCTCGATGCTGGCAACTATCAATTGCAGCTTGCCCACGACGGCGATCGTTTTGACGCACTGCAGTTGACGTCGCGTTGCAGCAATCGGAGCTCGAGTTCGGCAAACTGATGCTCCGCAAGTCGGCGCGCTAGTACCAGCCGGCGCTGTATCCCGCCGGCGGCGCGAAGGTCAGCTGTTCGGCCTCGAACGCGGCCAGCATCGCGTCACCGGTCGACAGCGTCGCCATCGGGTAGCGCGTCGTCGAGGTGTTGCCGAAGGAGAACCCGCCGCTTCCCGTGGCGGGGTTTCCCGACAACCAGAGATTGTTCTTGGCGAAGTAGATCCGCTTATTATCGAGATCGACGGCGAGTCCGATCACGTCGCCGACCAAATAACCACTGAGCGTCTGGATCGTTTGACCGAGGCAGCGCACTTGCCCCTGTCGGTGATAGGAGCAGCCTTCGCCCAGAGCATGGGAGCCCGCGCTGAGTTCGAGTGAGGCTACGCCGTTTGCGATGCCGATCGCGTTCCAATAGCCGCTGCCGAAGGCCTCGATCGTGACTTCGAAATAATACTTGCCGCTGCTGTGGCCGACGCTAGCGCGCGCGCTGTCGTTGTCAGATTGAATGCTGATGCTCAGGCGGCGTCCATTGGCTGAGCGCTCGATCGATGGATGGATATCCTGTGGGTTCCAGCCGGTCGGCCCGATCGATCCATCGACGGTGCTATCGGGCACGGGGGGCAGACTGCTGTCGACGGCGCTGTCGGGTAGTGGGGGCAGTGCGCTGTCGGGTATCGGCGCTTGTCCGCTATCGACGGCGCTATCGACTGGCGGGGACTGCCCGTTATCGAGCGTCGCCTTGGCATCGATGGCAGGCAGACGGCCATCGCGCACTGCGCCTTGGTCGAATGAGGGCCCGCTGCCCCGATCGACGCTGCTGGCATCGGCGACCATGAGGCGCGCGTCGCTAGCGCCCGCATCTTGTAGATAGGCGTGCGGTCGGGCCGATCCGGCACAACCAGCGATCAAGAGCGCGAAAAATGGCGCGGCAAAACGCAGTGCGCGTGGCATCGATCCTCCTCCCCGACAAAACAAAAGCAAGAATCGATCCGCGTTGGCGGGTAGAGGGACCCATTCAATAGCTATTTACTTGCAGAGGGTTAGCCAATGGCGCCGTCGGGAACGTTCGCTACGCAAATGACACGCCTGCTTACCCGGGTCCCAGTCGTCAGGGCGCTGGACCCCAAAGCCGACCAAGCGCACGCCGCGGACGATTTAGGTGGCGGCAGCAGATCGCCCAAGCCGAGGGCTTTGCCCAGGGAGGTTCGATTAGGCGTTCTGCCGAACGAGCGATTCCAGCACCGCGACAAAGCGGTCGTCGCTCAGTCGTTTGACGCGCGCGAAGACCTCGACCGGGTGACCCTCACGGTGACGCAGGGTGCGGGGCAGTTCCAGCGTGGCGCCGACCGCTAGCTCGGGAAATTGCGGCGGCCGGCTTTCCAGCTCGCTTGGCGGGACCACGTCAGTCAGTGCCACGCCGCGCAAGGTCTCGACGTCGTAGCCAAGCAAGTCGGAGAGCGCGGCGTTTCCCTCGATCAGAATTCCACGATTGTCGAAGAGCACCGCGGGGTGAGTAGACTTGCGCATGCGGGGCCACGAAAAATCCATGGCTGAATTTTATCACGAATCGCGGCGGATTTTCTATTCGGCAGATCCTCCTCGGGATCTCGCTTCGTGCGTGCTCTGCGCTCGATGTCGTCGCCGTCGAAGTCGCGCACTGCGCCAGCCGGCGCGGTGCCGCCCATCGCTCGCGGGGCTGCGTTGCTCTGGCGATCGCGTGCGTCTCTGGAGCGATCAAAGCGATGAATTAGCTAGGAGCCTGGCGAAAGGCGTGCCGCGGCCCGCTCAAGGACTGTGTCCCGACCCGCTGCGATGTCAGCCGCCGTTGGCTCGACCACGATGTCGGGGACGATCCCGCGTCCGTGGAACACCTCGCCGTTGGGCCAACGCACCTCAAGCCCCGTGAAGGTCGCCGTAAAGTCGCTGAGCAGCTGAATTCCGGTGATGTTCCCGTCCGTGCCTGAGCTACGGCGACCGATCACCGTGACCTTGCCTCGGCGGCTGGCCAGCAGCGTCAGTGCAAAATCCTCGGCAGACGATTGGGCGTTGGGGCCGATCAACAGCACAAGTTCGCCGCTCAGTGACTCGCTGGCCGGCGGTCCGGCAAACTGCTCGGCGCTGGAAGTGAGTTGGTAGCCAAGATAGCCGGTGTATTCGGGCAGGCGGTATGCGGGGCGCACGACCGTCGGGCCGAACATTTTCAGCATCGCTGTCCATCGCAGGCCGGCCTCCTGAGGTGAGGCCTGACGTACCTGCGGCCAAGGGTAACCACGCATGTCGAGGATCACGGCGCGTGCAGACCGCGCTTGTTCGACGGCTTGAAGCACTGCTTGGCCGGAAGAGGTTTCGCCGTCGAGATTGATGTAGTAGATGCCGTCGCTCGGTGCACCCAGCCAGCCCGACGGTCGCTCGGTCCACATCGCAATGAAATCGGTTGGCAGCGATGCGTAGGACAGCGGCTCGACGGTCTCTTTGCGCTCACTGCCGTCGGGGGCGCGCAGCGTTAGCACGGCCGGCTTGTCGCGAAGCATCAATTGGTAGGCTAAGTTGATATCTCGGGTAACCGGGTTGGTGTACGAGACCAGCGGCTCGCCGTTGGCGAGCAAAGATTGGATCGACTGCCCGTCGACGGCAATCAACGCGTCGCCTTTTTTTACCGCCGACGTCGCACTGTAATACGCCGTCGGCAATCCCGCGATATTCTCCCAGCGCACCGGCAGCAACATCGGCATCGTGCCGTTGCTCTGGAGCGGCATGCCGACGAAGGCGTGACCGTCTTTGATCGCGTTGAGCATCCGACCCAGGGCCCGCCCCATGTCTTGAGCGCCGATCGCGTCGGCGCGCTCGAACAGCTTGAACTGCTGCTCGAGGCGTTGGTCGATTTGGTCGCCGACGATTGGGAAGTAGGGGAAGAACAGTCGCAACGCGCCATGAAGCATCAGTAGGTTGGCGCGCAGTCGGCCGACGCTGATCGGCAGCGTATCGCGCGCGGGGAGTGGGCTATCGCTTAGTGCCGCGCGGGAGGCCGGCGCGGCGCTGATCGCTGCTGGTGGCGTCGACAAGTCGAGCTCGCTGATTTGGTCGAGCGGTGCGTCGCTCTCGAGGTCGGCAGCGATTCTGTCAGGAAGTCGAGTGACGCCGCGGATCAGATCACGATCACGCCAGAGCAGGCCGCTTTTGCCGACTGCGATCCAGCGCGACTCGGCGATCGCGGCGAAGACATCATGCCCGATCAGCAGCGCGCGCTGCTCCAGTCGCAGCACGGCAGCAAAGTACGAGGCTTGGGGTGAGAGCTGACGACCGGTGATCAGTACTAGCGGCAGGTCGCGCTGCGCGGTACCGCTCAGCACTGGGCCTTCGATGGTCTCGATCGTTGTGCCGTAGATGTTGTCGCTGCCGCGCGCTGGAGCCCAGACTTCGTCGCGATGACCAAAGTGTTTGCGGACGCGCTCTTTGGGTAGATTCAGCTCGCCGGCGATCAGCGATGCGATCAGCGGTGCCAAGTCGTTTCCGGGGCGATGCTCGCGCAGGTCCAAGGCGATCGCTTTGGCTTGTGCCGGAATCTGCACGGTGCCGCTGCCTGGGTGGACCACCGCCAGGTCTCCGCGCAGCTCGACGCTAGCCTCGCCGCCGGGGCTGGTGTTGCCGGCGATTGCGCAGACGTTGGGTAGGGCTGCGGCGTAGCGGGCAATAACGTCCTTTGCCGCGACAAAGCCAAACGGTGTCTGCTCAGCGCCGCTTTCCAGCACCTCAGCCAGGGCGCGGTCGGCCTTGCGCTGCGCGCCATCGCTGCCAAAAAAGCGAATTGCTGCGTGGGCACGGGACAGTGCGATCAGTGGTGCGGCGTCGTTTGAGGCCCCGGGTAATGCCCGCAGGCACCAATCGCTGGCGGGCGGACCGAGTGGACCGTCGGAAGTTGTTGCGTCGGCCGTGCCGCCATCACCCGCGCCGGTTGAGTTGCGGACCGTCCCGCAGGCCGGCAGCGCGAAACACAGTGCCGCAACGAGTTGTAATCTAAGAGAGGTCAAGTATTTCATCGTGGCAAACTCCTGCTGTCGGCGGGTAGTGCGCCAGTTCGGGGTTTGTGACGGGTCGCGGTGTTTTTTTTTCGCCCTTGCGACCGTGGTGATGATTTTGCAATGGTCTGCCGGGCAAGATGGCGAACGCGGCAACCAGAGAAGCAAGCACCGACGACCTCAGCGCGCTGGCCACCCAGGCCGTTGAGCGCTACGGCCCTGAAGTCTGTGGGTACTTGGCGGCGCTGACCGAAGATCGCGAGTTAGCTCGAGAGCTTTGGGCGGATGTCATGGGCGAGCTTTGGCAGAGCCTGCCGGGCTATCGCGGAGACTGCAGTCTGCGTACCTGGATGTACCTGCTCGCTCGTCGTCGGCTGCAGCGTTATTTTTCTAACGGAGTGCGCCATCGCGGTCGCCCGCTCTCTCAAGTCGGTGACTGTTCAGCGCTGGTCGTGCGCGAGCGGAGCGCGACGGCTCCATTTTTGCGGACCGACGTCAAAGATCGGGTGCGCCATCTGCGCAGCAAGTTGACGCGAGAAGAGCAAGAACTGTTGATTCTGCGGATCGATCGCCGTCTGAGCTGGCGAGATATCGCGCTGATCGAAGCGCCGGTCGCTTTGGCGGACGCGCCCAAAGCGCTCGATCGCCGCTGCGCACAACTTCGCAAACAGTTCGAGCGGACCAAAGCGCGGCTACGTCGGCTCGCCGAGCGCTCGGAGTTGCTTGGTGGCTAGGCCAACGCGCCAAACGAGGGTGCCCCTCGCCTCGAGCAGTTTTGCACAGCTTTTGCGCGATGTGGCCCATGCTCCCGAGTTGTCGCCGACACCCTGCGAGCCGTTGGTGATCGGCGAGACCCTTGGGCAGTACCGCGTCGTCGAGCGCATCGGTCGCGGAGGCATGGGCGTTGTCTATCGCGCCTGGGATCAGCGACTGAGGCGTACGGTAGCGATCAAGGTACTCGATCGCGCTGTGGATCGTGAGAGTCGTCGGCGTCTGCTTTCCGAGGCGCGGGCAGCCGCAGCGCTTTGTCACCCTCAGATCACCACCGTTCACGAAGTGGTGATGGAGCCGCGCCCGTTTATCGTGATGGAGTACGTTGCTGGCCAGCCGCTGCGCCAACTGCTTAGCGGGGAAGGACTTTCCGCACAGCGTGCCGATCGGATTTGTCGCCAGCTGGTCACCGCGCTGGCTGCGGCACATCGCGAGCGAATCTTTCATCGCGACGTTAAGCCCGAAAACATCATCGTTACGACGGACGGTGCGGTCAAAGTACTCGACTTCGGTGTATCGCAGCATGCTGACGGCACGAGCGTGGTCGACGGCGGGACCGCGCGTTATCTGCCTGCCGAGACGAAAAAGCTCGACGGTGGGCGACGGGATTTGCACGCCTTGTCCCAGGTGCTCGAAGAGATCGCCGAGGCGATCAGGCCGCGGCGGCGTCTCGGTCGTGGTTCAACAAGCCTGCTTCGTCGCGTCCAGCGCTTGATGTCGCGTGAGGAGATCGGCGACGCATCGACGTTGCGCGCACGACTGTTTCGTCAAGACGCCAGGCGCAAGCGATGGCTGCAATCGGCAGCGGTCGTGGGGCTGTTGGCTCTGGCGGTTGTTCTCAGTGTTCGACCGGCTGCAACGGATTCGGCTGCTATCGCAGTGCGCTCGCTTTCACCCCAGCGTTTAACGCCGTTTTCCCAAGACTTGGTCGTTTGGGATGCGGCGCTCAGTCCAGACGGCAAGCGTGTCGCCTTTCGCGCTGGTCGCGGCGAGCTTTACATCAGCACGCTCGCCGAGCGCGACCCGCGCGCAGTAATGCTGCCCGCGGGCTTGCGCGACGTCTCGTGTTTGCAGTGGAATCGTGCTGGCCTGCATTTTTCCGCGAGAACAACCGCGACCCCGCAGTATGCGCTCTGGCGTCTAGCCGAGCACGCGGAGCGTGCGACCCGCGTGATCGCTCTGCCCGATCAGGAGGTCGGTTGTTTTGCCATTTCGAACGACCTGCGAACGCTGGCGATCGCCCACGACCAGCGCATCGAGCTACTTCCGCTCCACAGCGACCGGCCGTCGCGGCGCATCGCGGTTTTCGGCAGGCCGTTGCGGCTGGCCTGGTCGCCAAGCGGTACGGCGATCGCAGTGGCCGCCGTGGACCGCGGGCGAGGGTCGCCGCGTGCGCGGATCGAGCTGATCGAGCTTGGGACGCCGACGCGCTCGACCAGCTTAGTCGAAGATTCGCGCTTGGCGTTGGAGGTTGGCGACATCGGTCTGGCTTGGGCCAGCGATGGTCTGTACTACGCGCTGGCTCCCTGGCACGGCGCGCTCGGGCGGTTGGTCAAAATTCCCGGGCGGAGCGTCGCGGCGCTCAAGCGCAGTCGCCCGCAGTGGCTTTTGTCGACCGGGCGCCATGGTGCGAGCACGCTGGCACTCGATCGATCCGCTCGTCGGTTATCCTATCTTCGCTGGCGCTCTCAAGCCGACATCTACCGCGGTACGCTGACCGAGGGTGGCAAGCGGCTAAGCGACTTTCGGCGGCTGACTCCCAGCGAAGCCAATGAGCGACCTTCAGGATGGTCGCCCGATGGAAAGCTGCTCTATCTAACAACGGATCGTCGCGGTCGCAGCGAGAATTGGTCGATCGCGTCGAGCGGCGGATTGGGGCGACCGCTTGCGCTTCCGGCAGCGCAGAGCGCCTGGTTCATTGAGCCCGATGCGACGCGGAGCTATTTCTGGCGCTACGATTCACGGGGCGGCAGTGAGCTCTGTCGGGTAATCGACGGTGACTGTCGGGTGGTTTTTTCCGTTCCACAGATTCGCGCTTGGCGCGGCAATGGCCGACCGGGACCTGCCGAGCATTGGCTGCGTTGCCCGAAAAGACCGTCGGTCTCGTCAGACTGTTGGCTTGCCCAGCCGGCCGAACGGCTTGGTGTCGTGCAATTTCGCCCGTTGAACGGATCGCCAGCTCGCGCTTTTACTTTCGAGGCCGGTTCGTTTTTCACCCGTGGTGGGTGGGATACCAATGGTCGCTGGTTGGCGATCGCGCATCAGCGGCGTGTGTCGATCGTTGATGGTAGGGGGCAGCTGCAGCAAACGATCGAGACGCCCGGTCGATGTCTCGCTCAATTCATCAGTGTTTCGCCGAATAGCCCGTCGATGTTCGTCACGACGATCTGTGAGGGCTCGAGCTATCGCCTCTACCACCTCGACCTCGAAGGTCGCTGGACGATGCTCTACCAGACCAACGCTGCTTGGCTCTCTTACCCGGAAGTAAGTGCGGGTGGCGAGCAGATCGCCGTGGCGCTGATGCAGTTCGCCAGCAACATCTGGACGGTCGATTTGACCGGGCGGCAGGCCTCATCGGCCGCGCCAGCGCAGCGCGACCTCCCCGATTAGCGATTGAGCTGCTCGATCGCAAAGGGCAGGCGATCGCGATTCGCGTCGACTGGCGCCTTGCTCGCTTTGTCGCGCTGGCGCTAGCCGGAGAAGATCTGGTCGCGTGCGGCACCGCAGATCGCCTGGATCGCCGGATGGGTCAGTTTGCGCTCCAGTGAGATCGCATAGAACCGTTCGCGAACCTCGGCGGCGCGCCCGACAAGCTCGACCCCGTACTGTTTGATCACTTCTTGCTCCACCGCCGTTGGCGCTGGGAATATGCCGACTCCGTCGGCACCAAACACCTTGAACAGCGCGCTGTCCTCAAACTCGGCGACGACCCTGGGAACGATCTTGTTGCGCTCGAACCAGAGGTTGAGTGAACGGCGCAAGGTGATGCTCTCGAGTGGCAGCAAGAACGGCGCGCCATCGAGCGATCGCGGAAACCCGCGGCGATAGCTGCGTGCCAGGGAGGACTCGGCAAAGAAACTAACCGCTGATTCTCCAAGCAAGTGGTTGTGTGCGCGGATCGGGCTGCCACCTGGGACCGGCGCATCGGAGATCACCAGCTGCAGCTGATGCAGCGCGAGCTCGGCGAGCAGCTTGTCGTGAGAATCTTCGTGGCAAACCAGGCGCACCGGCTCAGCCAGCGCCAAGGCCGGCTCGAGCATTTCGCGGACGATCAGCTTGGGAACAACGTCGACGATGCCGATGTGCAGTCGCGCAGCAGGTCCGGCGCTACGACCCTTGACGGTGTCGACCAATTCGCGACCCAGTGCAAAGATCTCTTCGGCGTAGCGGTAGACCAGTTGCCCTGTGTCCGTCAGCGCAAGTTTACGACCCGAGCGCGAAAAGAGCTGCTCTCCCAGCGCCTCCTCTAGCGCGCGGATTTGCGTGCTGATCGTCGGATGCGATACGCCGAGCGCCTTGCCAGCCGGCAACAAGCCGCCTTCTTTGGCAACCGTCCAAAAATAGAGCAGATGATGATAGTTGAGCCAGTCCATCGCCGAGTGCGCCGCTCCGTGGTCGGTGATTGTGTAGATTATTGTGACATAAAGCTTAGGTTTTTCGAAATTGAATACACTAGTCGCCGCGCTACACCTTCAACGTAAGCGATTTCCAAGGAGGGCTGATGAAAGTCGAGATTCGCTTCAGAAACGTTGAGCGCAGCGAGCAGCTGGCACAGTTCGCCGAGCGGCAGGCGTCGGCGGCGTTCGATCGCTTCGCCCCAGTCGTTAGCCGGGTGGTCGTGCGCATTGCTGATGTCAATGGTCCCAAGGGCGGAGAAGACAAAGTCTGCCGAGTGCTCGTTAAGACGCACGGATTCGGCTCGCTGATCGTCCGCCAACGCGACCAGACGGTCGGGGGCGCGTTGGCTGTAGCGTTCGGTCGTGCGTCACGCACCCTGGGCGGGATGATCGAGCGCAAGCGAACACGGCGCCCGGCTGGGCCTCGTTTCGAGGATGGCCAGCTGCGCGACATCAGAGGTACGATGATCGTTGCCTAAGGAGCAGCGATGGACCAGCGGACTTTGAATGGCGAGCTGATCGCGCGAGCGCGAGCGTTTGCGGTCGCTGCTCACGGCGATCAACGCTACGGGGCTTCACCATACGTGGTTCACTTGCAGGCGGTGGCGCAGCACGTCGAACTCTACGGCAGCGAGCCGGTGATCATCGCCTACCTGCATGACGTCGTCGAGGACACACCGGTTGAGTTGGCGGATATCGAGCGCGAATTTGGGGCGAGCATTGCTCGGTGTGTCGCCCTGTTGACTGACGAGCCGGGCGCCAATCGCCGTGAACGCAAGCAAAAGACCCATGCCAAGCTGGCGCGGGTTTCGTCGGCCGCGGAGCTGCCGGCGCTGATCGTCAAGGCGGCTGATCGGCTGGCAAACCTCGAGGCTTGTCGCGTCGACGGGAACCTGGGACTGACGCGGATGTATCGCGATGAGCACGCTGCGTTTCGCCACGCGGTGTTTCGACCAGCGTTGTGCGACCCGCTTTGGCAAGCGATCGAGCTGCTGGTCGCTCGCCGCTAGCTGCCGATCGACCAGCTCGCGAAGCATCGCGATCGGCGCATTTGACAGCATTTTCCGGCGGCTGAAATTGGATGGACGACGCTCGCGTGACAACGCGGGAAGGGCAGTGTAAAAAGGCCAGGAAACGTTTCGCCGACAGGCGTCCACACCCACGAGGAATAGATGACAAGTATTAGCAAGAGACTCTTCTTTGCCAGTGTCGCCGCGACAGCGATGCTCGCTTTGGCGACGACCGCATCTGCTGGCGGCCCCAAGATCATTGGGAGCTGGAAGATGGTTTCGATGGAGAGCCAGGGCAAAGTTCAGCCGCTGCCGCCCAATGCAGCGGCGATTTGGACGCTGAAGAAGAACGGCACGATGACGATGTCGGCCAAGAACGGCGCCAAGACCCGCACCGAGAATGGCAAGTGGCAGGTCAAGGGTGGCAAGTTGCACACCGACGTGACCCGCAAGATCATGGGCAAGACCCAACGCAAAAAAGAGGTCCTCTCGTTCAAGATCACCGGTAAGAATCTCGAGCTTGAGGTACGACCGGGCATGAAGATCAACTTCGTGCGCAAGTAGCGACTGTGCCGTCCACGATCGACGTGGTCGGATAGCTCGGCAGCTTGACGGAGGCGGCGCGGATCGCGTCGCCTCTTTTTTTTGTGTTGCAGCCGCCGCTTGGTGGATGCAAGGGCGTTGCTCACTGATGGTCGACGGGGTAGGCTGCAGGTCCTGCCGCTAGGAGATATCAATGCAACGTCGATTGTTACCCCTCGTACTGGTCATCGCAGCCTGCAGCAGTAGCTCCGGCTCAAATAACGCCGACGGGTCGATTCAGGACGGGAAGGCCGTGGCGGATGGCGGGCAAAACGACGGCTTGTTAGGCGACGCGGCGCCGACCGATGGCGCGACAACCAGCAGCAGCCCCACGGTGAAACTCCAGACGACGTTCGGCGAGATCGTCCTTCAGCTCGACGCCGCGAAAGCGCCAAAGACTGTCGCCAACTTTCTGAACTACGTGAACACGGGACACTACGACGGTGCGATCTTTCATCGGGTGATCGCAGGGTTCATGATTCAAGGAGGCGGCTTTGATGCCAACTTGACGCAAAAGCCCACGACGACACCGATCGAAAACGAAGCAGACAATGGGCTAAAGAACGTGCGGGGCACGATCGCGATGGCGCGGACCAGCGATCCTCACAGCGCAACCGCCCAATTCTTTATCAACGTCGCGGACAATCCGGCTCTCGATTTCAGTGCCAAGACCACCGCTGGTTGGGGATATGCGGTGTTCGGTAAGGTCGTTTCGGGGATGGATGTGGTGGTAAAGATCGAAAACACCCCGACGGGTCCCAAGGGGCCGTTTAACAAAGACGTGCCGCTGACCAATGTGGTGATCACCAAGGCCAGCGTGCAATAGCTGTATCAGCCTGCCGCGTGGTCGCTAACAAGCTGACACTGCTCTGGGACTTGGATGGTACGCTGATCGACTCACGGCGTGGTGTTCATGCGTGCATCATCGCCGCCTTGGCCTCACTCGACTTGCCGCGCCCTTCGGACGAAGCCTTGCGGCTTTGTATCGGTCCACCGTTGGTCGATAGCTTTCGTCGCATGCATCCGCAACTATCGGAGCAGCGAGTTCTCGACTTGCTTGACAGCTATCGACGCTGCTACCGAGCAAAAGGGCTGGCACAGGCAGAGGTTCTTGCCGGGGTACCTTCCGCGCTCGAGCAGCTGGCAGCCGCCGGCTATCGGCAGTTGGTTGCGACGTCCAAGCCGCGGGTGTTTGCTGTCAAGACGTTGGCGCATTTTGCTTTGCTCGATCGCTTCACGGCGGTCTATGGGCCAGCGCTCGACGGTGCGCTCAACGACAAAGGTGAGTTGCTCGCCGTGCTGCTCGACGAGCAGCAGCTCGATCCCTCCGAATGCTTGATGATCGGCGATACGAGCTTCGATCTGACGGCTGCCCAGCAAAACGGCATTCGCTTCGTCGGCGTTAGCTGGGGTACTTGCAGCGCTGCCGAGCTGCGCCAGGCCGGCGCCCAAAGGGTATTCGACCGGCCGGATGATCTCGTCCGCGATCTGCTTTGACGCTGCTTTGAATCTGCTCGCCTGGCGACGATTGAGCCGCTAGAGTTTTCGACGATGAACAGCAGTCGATGCAACCCCAACAGATAGGAGCGATATGTCAGCGACGCATCGCCAGCTCTGGTCGCTCGATGACGAAACGATCTTTGTCAATCACGGATCGTTCGGCGCCTGTCCGATCGCAGTGCTCGAGGCTCAAAGCCGTTGGCGACAGCAGCTCGAGGCCCAGCCGATGGCGTTCTTTCTGCGGCAACTTCGGCCGGCACTCGATGCCGCGCGGGAGACGCTGGCGAGCTTTGTTGGTGCGCCCGCTGAGCAAGTTGTATTCGTACCGAATACGACGATCGGCGTGAGCACGATACTCAACGTCACGTCGCTCGCTGCAGGTGACGAGCTGCTGAGTACCAATCACGCCTACCGCGCTTGCAAGGTCGCGTTGCGTCGCTTTGCCGAGCGGGCCGGCGCTCGGTCGGTGGAGGTCGAAGTGCCGTTTCCGCTACGGGGTGGACCGGCGGAGATCGTTGAACGTGTCGTGGATGCGACGAGCGAACGCACGCGACTCGCCTTGCTTGACCACGTGACCAGTCCGACGGGGATCGTGATGCCGATCGCCGAGCTCGTTGCCGAGCTCACCGCGCGCGGCATCGACGTGATCGTCGATGGCGCTCATGCGCCGGGCATGGTTCCACTCGACATTGCGGCAATCGCGCCAGCCTACTACGTCGGCAACTGCCACAAATGGCTTTGTTCGCCCAAGGGAGCGGGCTTCATCTACGCACGAGAAGATCGACTTGGCGAGCTCTGGCCGCTGCCGGTCAGCTACGCCGGTGACGGACTGGCCGGCGTCGAGCGACTTCAGGATGCCTTTGCCTGGACTGGTACAGCCGACCCCACCGCATACCTTTGCGTTGCCGAGGCGATCTCGTTCCTCGGTGGTCTGCTGCCCGGCGGCTGGCCGGAACTCATGGAAACCAATCGTCGTCTGGCACTGCAAGCGCGCGATCTGCTCTGCAACCGGCTGGCGATCGATTCCCCGCTGCCCGACCCGATGATCGGCGCGCTGGTCGCCTTGCCCCTGCCTGCGGGCGAGGGCCAGGTTGACCCGCGAACGGGGCAGGATCAGCTCTATCAACGGCTGCAGAGCGAGTGGGCGATCGAGGCGCCGGTGATCCCATTTCCCGCGCCTCCCCAGCGGCTATTGCGCATTTCGTGTCAGCTTTACAACGAGCTCGATCATTATGGTCAAATTGCCCAAGCGCTGGCCCAAATGCTCTCCTAGCCGGTCATCTGTTCGATTAAGGGCGTTGCATTCGACCGCGAGACGTTGCATTTTTGCGCCGATCTGTCGGATCCGCCGGGAAGGCTTGCCGCCGGGTGACGTATCTTCTCTCGCAAAAGGGGCTTGGCGACGCCGATGCAATACCGAAACACCTCCCTTATTTCTTCCATTTGCTTCACCTCAATCGTGTTCTTGGCAATCGTGTCTTTGGCGATGGCGTTCGCTGCTTGTAGCTCGGAGCCCGAGGTAGCGCCCGACGCGCGTTCCCAAAAGGACAGTGCCGTCGTCGTCGCCGATGGCGCGCCGAGTACTGTGGCTGATGCCGCTAGCGACGCCGCGCCGGGCTGCACGGGCTGCAATAGCAATCAGATCTGCGGCCCCCAAGGCAAATGCGTCGATTTGCCGGGCAAGTGCCCGTGTCCCAGCGGGGCCTACTGTGACCTTGCGAGCAATAGCTGCAAGCCAGGTTGCTCCGACGATGCGGCCTGCGCTCCCGGGCTCTTTTGTGATCTGGCCAGCCACGGCTGCAAGCCCGGTTGCCGTGGCAACCAGGAGTGCACGTTGCCGGCGACCTGTGTCGACCACAAATGCGTGATCGACTGTCGCACGCACGCCTGTCCGCCCGACGGTGACCCCTGCACGAGCGACGCCTGTACCAACGGTGTCTGTCTCTATCAGCCGGGCAACGATGGTGCGAGCTGCGCCAGCGACAACAACGTCTGCACCGATGACGTTTGCTCGGCAGGCAAGTGCGTGCATTTGGCCGGCAACAATGGAGGCAAATGCGCCGACGATGGTGATCCGTGCACGCAAGACGTTTGTTCGAGCGGCAAGTGCACCCATCCAGCCGGCAACGATGGCGTGAGCTGCGCGAGCGACAACAACGCCTGTACTCAAGATGTTTGCAGTGCGGGCAAGTGCAGTCATCCCCCGGTCACTGATGGTCAACAGTGTGCGACAGATAACGATCCGTGCACCACTGACGAGTGCGTCGCCGGAACGTGCAAGCATACGCCCAAACCGGAAAACACGATCTGCGGCCGCGACGGCTACGGAAACTGCAAGCAGGACCGTTGCAGAAGCGGTAAGTGCGTCGAGGTCTATGCGCCGGCTGGCACGCGCTGCGGCAGCTGCCCGACGCGCTGCACCTGTCGTTACTGCAAGAGCGGCGGCTATTGCTACTCTCCGTCGCCACCTCCAGGCGGTTGCCCGTAAGGGCGCGCCAAATCGGTCATCCCGATCCGATCATTTCGCTGGGCGGTCGATCCCGTAGCGCTTGAGTTTGTTGTAGAGCGTGACGCGGTCGATGCCGAGCAACTTGGCTGCGCGGCTGATGTTAAACTCCGCGCCGGTGAGCACCGCCTCAATGTGCTGCCGCTCGATCGTCGCTAGTGATAAGTCGTGCCTAGGAACGGTTGGGGCCGCACCGCCAAACGGCAAGTGTTGGACCTCGATCGTCTCACCGCGGCAAACAACGATCGCGCGCTCGATCGCGTTTTGCAGTTCACGGACGTTGCCCGGCCACTGATGGCGCTGCAACAGCGCCAGTGCGGCGGGAGCGATCGCCGTGATCCTTCGGCCCATTTGCTCGGCGAATCGTTGGCGAAAGTGGTCGGCGAGGCAGGCGATGTCCTGTGGGCGCTGGCGAAGGGGTGGCAACGTGATGCCAAAGACGCTGATGCGATAAAACAGGTCCGCTCGGAAATGGCCTGCCCCGACTTCTTGCTGTAGGTCGCGGTGGGTGGCTGCGATCAGTCGAAAATCCACCGGGATCACGCTGTTTCCCCCGACGCGCGTGACGTTGCGCTCCTGCAGTACGCGCAAGAGATCGACTTGAACCTTGGGCGGCATATCGCCCACTTCGTCGAGGAACAGCGTGCCGCCGTCGGCCTGCTCGATTCGCCCCTGGCGCTGGGCAACAGCGCCAGTAAATGCACCGCGCTCATGGCCAAAGAGTTCGCTTTCCAGCACGCCTTCGGCCAGTGCGCCGCAATTGACGACGACCAGCGGTTGCTCGCATCGTGGGCTGCGCGCGTGGATCAGGCGCGCGACGAGTTCTTTGCCGGTGCCGCTCTCGCCGGAGAGCAGTACCGAGGTGTCGGTGGGTGCGACCTGAATCGCTTCGTCGATCACCCGCGCTAGCGGGCTCGACTCTTGATGAATCAGATCGGGTTCACTGGCGCGCAATTGCCGACGCAGCTCGCGGTTTTCCCGGATCAGCGCATAACGCTCGGCGGCCTTGGCGACGAGGTGCGAGAGCTCCTCGGGATTGAATGGCTTGATCACATAGTCGTAAGCGCCCTGCTTGAGCGCACGTACGGCACTGCTCACCGAGGCATAGGCGGTCATTACGATTACCGTGGCGTCAGGCGTTAACTCGACGATCTGCTGCTGCAAGTCCAGACCATCACCGTCGGGCATCCGCACATCGAGCAAGATGATCTCAGGTTGGTGCTCGCGCAGCAGCGCCACCGCCTGCTTCGCGTCGCACGCTGTATCGACAGCGTAGCCTTCGTCGCCGAACCAACTGGCTAGCGAGCTGCGCAGATGCTTTTCATCATCGACGATCAGCAGGCGCGGCCTAGCACGGTTCTTGGTGCGCACGGGGCAAGATTAGCACAAAGGTCGTCCCTTGGCCGACCTTGCTGTGCAGTTGCAGTGAGGCGTTATTTTCGTGAGCGATGCTCTCGACGACGGTTAGCCCAAGGCCCAAGCCGCGTGTAGTGTCCGCGTCGTCTTTGGTCGTAAAGAACGGCTCGAAGATATGTCGCTGATCATCAAGTGAGATGCCGTGCCCACTGTCGCTGACCTCGATGATTACCTGTGCGGCGTCGCTGCGCGCGCCGATCCGCAGGTCACCACCATCGGGCATCGCTTCGATAGCGTTTACACAAAGGGCGAGCAATGCTTGCTGCAGTTGATTGGCGCTACATAGCGCCAACGGTAGTTCGGTCGCGATGTCGGTTGTGAGCTTGACCGAAGCCAGGGTGATCTTGCTCTTGAGCAAAAATAGCACCTTGCTGATCACTTGTGCCACATCTGTCGGCTCGCGGGTGGCACCGCTGCCGCGAGCAAAGGAGAGCAAGTTAGAAACGATTTCGCCGCAGCGCTTCGACTCCGCGGCGATCGCATCGAGTACTTCAAGCGTGTCTTGGCTAGATAACCCTGTTGGTGGTGAATCAGCGGCGACTCGCCGCTTGAGCAGCTTGGCGTAGGTCAGGACGCTGGCCAGCGGATTGTTGATCTCATGCGCAACGATCGCGGCCAGGCGCCCCAGCGCCGCCATGCGCTCCGAGCGCCGAACGCGTTCTTGGGCTTGCTCGACCTCGGCGGTCTTTTCTGCGACGCGGTGCTCCAGCGAGCGCGTCCATTCGATCAGTTCGGCATTGGCGCGCTCAAGCTCCTGGGCGGCATGGTTCAGCGCGTGTGAAAACCGGGAGAACTCGGTGATCCGCTGGGGCTCGGCTCTGGCCGTATAGTCACCGTCGCTGATCGCATGGAGCGTCTTCGACAGGCGGGATATCGGTCGATGCACCGCGCGCCGCACGACGATTAGGACGACAAAGACGATCGTCGCCAATGAAGTTGCCGAGGCGATCAGCATCAGCAGCGTGGTCTGCCGACGGACTCGCTCTGCCGGCGCCAGGATCAGCGTTGCGTCGAGTACGCCGAGGACGTTGAGGTGTTTGGCGTGCGCATGGCAACGGGCCTGACTGCACGAAGGCTCGTTGTAGATCGGCCTGATCACGCCGAGCGCTTGGTGCCCGTTGACGCGCAGCGTTCGTGCGCGCTCACCCGCTGGCAGGCGGACGATCGGCTGATTGGCTGCGTGGCACTTAAAGCAGGCTTCAGAGTTGAGGTCGAGCACCTGGCCAATTTCTGGCTTGTGGCTTGAGAAGACGACCTTGCCCTCTTTGTTGAGAATGCGTACACGGATGTTGTCTGCGTTGCTGGCGATCGCCTCGACGGTTTGTTGCAGCCCGGAGCGATCGTTGGCCAGCATGCTGCCGTGCAGGGCGCCGTAGACGCTGTCGGTGAGCGCTAACCCGCTGAGCTTAGCGTACTGATGGGCGTAGTCGCCTTGTAGCTTGATCTGCACCAACGATGTGACGGAAAACAGCGCGATCAGCGCGGCGACCAGCGTGCCCGATAGTCGGAAGGTCAGCGAATTGAACCAGCGCCAGCGAGAACTCATCGGACATCCTCGAGTGCTGTGCGGGCAAACCCTACCACCGCTGGTTGCTTATCGCTACGCACCATTTTTGCCGAGAAATTGCTGCGAAAAGGCGTTCAGCATCGGCGGACCCAGCTGGGTCACCGCGCCCCGTTCAAGCACAGCGCCATCAGCCAGGCAGGGGCGATTCTGCGGCCCGATCGCATAGCTGACAACGTCAACGAGCCGACGATACTCGCGCTTGAGGAAGGCGCGGGCAGCGTCGCCGACCAGCAACGAACGGATCGCACGGCCGTGGTTCTGCGGACGCATGCGGACCAACCAACCCAGGCCGTAGGGGTCGCCGATCACGGTCTGAGGATCGGCGACGGCGCGCGAGTTGACGGCGATCACCTCGCCGGCGGCAGGAGCGTTAAGCGAAAGCCGCTGGCCCGCCACACCGAGGGTGACCAGCGGCTGGTCGCTCTCTAGCTGTTGCCCGACACGCGGCAGTTCAATGCGGTCGACCGCTCCCAGCGCCTCGGTGACAAAGTCATCGATCCCCAGGCGAAAGGCTCCATCGCTGTCGAAGCGCAACCAGCTGTGGCTTGGCGCGAGGAAGAAGCCATACGGCAGGACCGACGGCCGCATCGGTTCACTCGGCAGCGGACGTACGCGCCTGCGCTCTAGTTGCTGTCGCTTGCGCCAGAGCTCGACGCCGATCACCAACAAGACCATGCATACAACAAGCAGCGCTGTCATGATGACTCTCCCGTCCATCGCTTCGTTGATGGGCTACCTTAAGGCTAAGCAATCGACGTGCCACGGTTCAGCGTCGATGTCTGGAAAGTTAGTCGCGTGTTTTTCGCCCTTTAGCTCGCTGGTCTGATCGGCTTGGGCGCGCCTCGCCGTCGAGCTATAGAAGATTTCAACACCGTGCGGTTCGCAGTTGACCAAATGGGCTTAGAGCGTTCTGATCTGAGGCGATGTCGATGCGGCCAAAGATCTTGGTGGTCGACGACGAGTACGCGGTGCGCGACTCGCTCTACAAGTGGCTCAGTATGGACGGCTACCAGGTGGAGCTCGCTGCCGATGGCCAAGAGGCGCTCGAGTGGTTACAGCGCAGCGCCTTCGACGTCGCACTGGTCGACCTCAAGATGCCGGGGATCGATGGCGTTGAACTTCAGCGCCGCATTCACGAGCACTGTCCGCAAGTTGCGGTGATCATCATCACGGCCTTCGCTTCGGTCGAGACCGCGGTTGAAGTGCTCAAGCACGGCGCCTTTGACTATCTCAGCAAACCGGTCGATCCGGACGATCTCAGCCGTCTGGTTCGCCGAGCGATCGAGGTCGGCCGCCTCTCGGCCGAGAACCTACGCCTTCGACAGGCGATCGACACTGCCGCGCCGGCACTGATCGTCGGAGAGAGCCCGGCGATGCAACGTGTGCGCCAACGCGCTGACGAGGCCGCGTCGAACGAGCACGCTGTGACACTGCTCGGCGAGGCCGGAAGTGGCAAGCGCTCGGTTGCCGCGGCGATCCATAACAAGAGTCCGCGACGCTACTTCTCATTGGTTCCGATTCATTGTGGGGCGCTCGTCGGTGATCACGCGGAGAGCGAACTGATTGGTCACGAGATCGGCGCGCTGGCCGGCTCCCAGTTCTTGCGCCGAGGTAAGTTCGAGCTGGCCGACGGTGGCACGCTGCTGCTCGATGACGTTGGCGCACTGTCGCCCCGCCTGCAGGCGTTGCTGGTTCAGACGATCGAGGGTGGGAGCTTTACCCGATTGGGGGGAAAAAATTCGATTAGCAGCAACTTTCGCCTGATCTGCACCAGTGAAGCGGCGCTCGATGGTTTGCATCGGCGAGGGCGACTGATCGATGACCTCTACTATCGCATCAACGTGCTGACGATCGATGTGCCACCGCTGCGCGAGCGACGACAAGATATCCCCCTGCTAGTCGAGCACCTGATCAGACGTCTGCGCGTCGAGTTGGGTCGGCCCAACCTCGAGCTGACGCCAGGAGCGATCGAGCTGCTGACGGCGCGCGATTGGCCCGGTAACGTGCGCGAGCTGTTTAACGTTGTTGAGCGCACCGCGGTAGTGACCTCCGGTCCGATCGAGGCCAATGCGCTGATCGACCTTTCGCCTGCGCCGGGTGCGCCGGCCGATCAGCCGTTGGCCGCGGTCGAGCGGGCGCATTTGTTGCGCGTGATCGAACACTGCCAAGGAGACCTGTCGCAAGCGGCAAGTGTGCTACAGATCGACCGCGCGCTGCTCGATCAGAAGCTGCAGGAGCATGGCCTCAGCGCTAGCGGTGACGTTGAAGTTGACGAGTAGCAGGTGAGCGTTCTCGTCGTCCCGATCGATCTCCAGTTGACGGGTGCGCAGCTCGCTGTTCTCATTGAGCGGTTGCGGCGGGTGTTTGCTGTTGCCGTTGATGCGCGCCCCATTGAGCTGGATATCTCATCGGCGTTTGATCGGCTACGTGGGCAATACGATGCGATGCGTCTGCTCCACCTGCTTGTTGCGGTAAAGTCACCGACCCAAGAAAAGCTGCTGCTGCTCCTCGAGCAGGACCTGTTCATTCCGGTGCTCAGCTACATCTTCGGTCAGGCACAGCTCGGCGGACGGGCGGCGGTGGTTTCGATGTATCGCCTGCGTAACGAGCGCTACGGACTGCCCGCTGATGATGCGCTGCTACTCGGCCGGCTAGAGAAGGAGGCCGTTCACGAGCTCGGCCATACCTTCGGGCTGATCCACTGCGCCGATGCGCGGTGCGTGATGCACGCTTCGACATACGTCGAGGAAATCGACTTCAAGGGCGACGCGCTGTGCGCCGATTGCCTCACTCGCGTTCGTCGGGCTCGATGAGCAGGTATTGGCAAGCTGTGGCGAACCAGTCTTTGGGGTTTAACGCTCGGGCAAATCCGGGCAACGGCAGACCACCGTCCTGAAGCACCACGCCGAGCTCACCGGCCATGCCGCGCTGCAGTCGTTCGCTGAGTTGCATCGCCCAGGTCCGTGCGAGGTCTGCCGGAAGTAGGCTCTTGCTCTCGCGCACAGCATCCGTCGGAATCAGTTTGATCAACCAACTGGCGTCCGTGTCGTTGTTGAGCGTCTGCGGCTCGGCCAGCAAGGCGTGGTTGACGGCAACGACTTCTCCGCTGATCGGTGCCAGGACCGGCACGCGACGGCCAGCGACTGCAAAATGCCACCCGGGCTTGCCCTGCGTTAGTGTTGCGCCGAGCTGTGGCAGTTCGATCCGCTCAATTGGACCAAGCAGCTTTTGGGCGAAGTCATCGATGCCGACGCGCAGGAGGTTGCCATCATCGATCACCCAGCCATGGCCCAGGTGATAGCAGGCGTTGTCATCGATAGCGAACCAGCGCTGAGGCGCTTGTCGTAGCTGCGCTTGTTTGCTGATCGGGATGCTCTTCGCAGTGGCGCTGCGAAAGGCGCGCCAAAACAGCATCAAGGCGACGAGAAATACGATCACCAGCAGGTACTCCAGTGCCTTGGTCGCGAAGATGTCGACATAGCTGAAGGTGTCCATTTCTTTCGTCTCCTTGCAGTGCCACGGACGCACTGCTCATCGCTCACAGCACTCGCATCCGCTTGACGACCCAACGGAAGACCCAGATCTCAAGCAGCACGATCGCCAGACTGACTTCGATTTCCATCCACGTTGGAAAGTAACGCACCGGCTCGTACCATTTGAAGGCGATCACCGAGACGTTGAGCCGGTTGATGATGATGCCCAACATTGTGATCAGCGCGGCAACGCGGGCGAGCAGCGCGCTGCGCACCTTGAGGCTGTGGGCAAAGAGCACACAGGGCAACAGCACGAAGCCGAGCACTTCGACCAAGTACCATGCACCCCAGCCGGTACCGAGCAATGCCCAGTGGTTGCCGTGGACCAAAACCAAGCCCAATAGGAACAGATAGACGAACATTGTGGCACAGCAGATCTTCGCCAGGCCAAAGACGATCTCCGCATGGTCCGCCGCTGGGCTGGCGGGCAGATGGCGAGGCGCAAAGACCCGCTGGCTGATCGATCCCTCGAAGATCACCATTGAGAGCCCGGCAAAGACGCTGGAAACCAGGAACAGCACGGGAATGAATTCCGAGTACCACAGCGGGTGAATCTTCGTTTTGGCCATCAGAAAGAGCGCGCCGAGCCCCGACTGGTGAAGCGTCGAGAGGGTGATGCCAAAGATCACCGCGCCGAGCGTGAGTTTGCGCAGCAGTCGACGAAGCCGTTCGAGTCCCAGCCACTCTGCGATCGCCGGCGAGAACTCGATCAGCTCGGCGATCATATAGAGCAAGAAATGCCAGGCCACGAGAAACAGCACTGAGCTGACGCCAAAGGAGTTGCCGATGATCGGATTGATCACGTTCCAGGGGCGGCCGAGGTCGAGCAGTAGCGCACCGGCGTAAAACAGATAGGCCAAGAATCCATTGAGAATCGTTGCTCGGGTGATCGGGCGATATTTCTCCAGCTTGAGGATGTAGACCATGAAGGTCACGACGTATGCGCCGCCGGCAAACGCCACGCCGGTGACTACGTCGAAGCCGATCCAGAGCCCCCACGGATAGCTTTGCGAGAGGTTTGTGATCGAGCCAAGGCCGTAGACAAAGCGATAGACGATCAAGAACAAGCCCAGGACGATCAATGGAAGCGAAAGAATATTGAACGGCGTTAGTAGCTCCCCTTTCGGTCGGAACTCGCCAAGGACGAAGCGCGCCTTGCGGCCGAAGCGCTGTAGTAGCGACCCCTGCGCGGTAAGTTCACTGTGCATCGCCGGCCTCGCTTTCTTTGTCTTTCGGGCCACGAATCGCCTTGGCCAGGGCCAGCAAGAATGGCGGCCAGAGCGTCAATATCACCGGGACGGCATAGAGAAACTCTTTGGTCAGCTGTGGCAGCGGCGCGTTGTCGACTGGTTTGCGAAAGCCGATCTCTTCAAAGGGAACTGCTGAAAGGTAGAGCCAGAGTGTGCCACCAGCCTCGTGCTCGCCGTAGACCCTGTGGAGGTAGGTGTCGGGGTTGCGATAGATCCGTCGTCGCGCCTCTTCGAGCAGCTCGCGCCTCGTGCCAAATAGCAGCGCCTCGTTGGGACACTCTTCGACGCAAGCTGGCTTCTTGCCGGCACGCAGACGGCTATAGCAGAGTTGGCATTTGCCGATCTTCGGCACGGTCTTGTCGTATTCAAAAGTTGGAACGTCGAACGGGCAAGAGACCATGCAATAGCGACAGCCCATGCACTTGTCTTCGCGCCAAATCACCGGTCCCTGGCGCGTCTTGAGCATCGCCTGGGTTAGACAGGCCGAGGCGCAGGCTGGCTGGCAACAATGCAAGCACTGGCGCTTGACGAACACCTCACCCTTCGATGTCTTGTAACGGTTGACGACAGACCACTGTCCCGGCGTGGGGACGCGCTCGGACGCCATCACGTTGTCGTCTTTGGGGGGCGCCGGTAGTTTGTTGGCGGCAGCACAGGCCTCCTCGCAGGAGCGGCAGCCCTCGCATTTGGTTGTGTCGACGAGTACACCGACAAATTCCTCGCCGCCGCGGGTAGCGCCATCGGCGGTGCCTGCAAGCAGCGGGGTTGACCCGATCAACGTCAGAGTCTTGAGCGCATCTCGGCGATCCATGGTCTGCTCCTTGGTCGCTGCGATCGCTGCTGCGACCGACACGACGATGTGAGGCAAGAAGCGCGCCGGTCAGCATCGCAATCGACGCACGGCGCAAGGTTCGAGTATTGCCGAGATAAGCTGCGCGGCGTTGCGCGCATTGCGCCAAGGGCGCTGAAGCTAGCGCTCGCGCTTGTTGAGCATTTCAACAGGGCTGTAGAGATGCGCAACGCGCGCTGCTCGTGTTGGGCTGCGCGTGGGATCGCCGACGACTGCCTCGGCTAGTCGGCGGCCTGCCATTGGGTTGCGATCGGTCCGAAGAGCACCGTGCAGGCCTGCATCAGTGAACGACTGGGCTGCGCGACCAACGGGTCTCGCGACGTTGGGCTCGCCGTGCCGTCTCGCGGTTTCAGGGCGGCATGGCGCAGCCCGCTGCGGATCACCAGTTCGGCCTTGTCTAGCCAGTCGGACAGTTCGAGGCTTTGGGGTTTGCGTTGTTTGCCGAGCTGGAGTCTTGCATTGCCGCTGAGCAGCACGCCGGCTTTGAGCGGCAATTGCAGCGACTTGATTAGGCCGACGTCTTTGCTTTCAAAGTAGGTGATGTCGGCTGGCACTTCGGGGGGCGTGTGGCGTTGGCGCGTGCGCAGCCCTCGGCGCGCGTTATCGATGACGGACAGCGTTAATGCGCCCGACTTGGCGCTGACCGTGGTGCTGTTTTCCGCGCCGAAACCTTCGTCGCGTTGGTAGGAATCGACGATCACCTCGCGGTTACCGTCCTTACGGGAAAGCGTCAGACGACGCAACATCCGCGGCTGGCCGCCGGCCTCATAGCTATACTCCCAGATCATCAGCTTGCTGCCACTGGGCAGCGTCGTCTCCAACTTGTGCTCGCCTGCGCTGACTGCGACGAACTGGGCTGGATTCAGCTTGGCGCGTTTCAGCGTCGCCTTGCAGAGGGGCTTGGATTTGAAGCGCTGGGCTTCGGCAGATCCGCTAGATCCGAGCGCGGCGAGCGCCAATAGCAGCCGAAGACAGCGCCGGGGACGAAACAGCGATTGCCAATGGCGGCAGCGATGCATGGTTACCTGCTCCAGCAGAGACGCTGGTCCGATCGCTAGGAAAAGCAAGGGTCATGCCCGTCCGAGTGAAGGCCATGCGCCGACAATCGCAGCGGAAATGCCGCGCCGCTGGCATTTGCGGCCGCAACTGGCGAATAGGACAGGTGTACGAATCAGCCAGATCAGCGACGGTGAACGGCACTCGGGTCGGTTGGAGATTTGGCCGGAACGGCGGAGGATCGCCTAGAGCTGATCGGCGAAGACGACGCCGTCAAAGTCGCTGCTGCGGAAGGGCAGGAAGAGGCGCGGCCCGCGAGCGGTAATCTGCTTATAGACGTTGCCGCGGCGCGGAAATCTCGTCGGGTAGTAGTTTTGTTCGCAGACCAGATAGGCGCCGCGCGTCGCAATGTCGCTGATCGATCTTAACCATTGCCGAGTGCTAGCGGTTTTGCAGGTCGCCAGGATCGTCTCGATGCGCTGCGCGTCGAACTCCGCGGCGGGTCGCTCGCTCAGCATCGTTGTCGGTGGGCAGAACTGCGGCTCACCGCCGATCCACAACGACCTTTGGTCGCCAAAGGCAAAGGGGTCGACCGGCTCGCCGTTGAGCCAAACATTGAAGTGCACATGGGGTGTTCCCCAGGGGAAGGTCGTCAAGGCGTCGATGCCGCTATAGCCGCTGATCGCATACGGATCGCCCGCGCGCAGCAGCTGGCCCTCCTCGACACACGGCCGCGCCAGATGGGCCGAGCAGGTGATCAGGCCATCACCGTGGTCGAGCACAACCTTGTGTCCGCCGCGGTTGTATTCGGCATAGACGCGGGCGACCCGACAGGGCGCGGGCGCGACAAGCAGCGTACCGACGGGAATCGAGAAATCCGTGCCGTTGTGGCTATCGTAGGTCAGCTCTCCGCCGCGGAAATCTTTGACTTGGGTGCGGCGCACCGACCAACCGTCTTCCACCGGTGTTTGGCGGTGATTATACAGATTGGTGATGATGATCTTCTTCGGTATCGGGAAGCGACCCAACCAGAGCGGCAACGCCAACCGTGGGCGCAACATCGCCAAGCTGGTGTAGTCAAAGCGCGACGGTGGCACGTCCTCGGCACCGCGCAGCACGAGCAGTGCCTGCTGTGCCCGCTCTTTGAGCGGAAACAATCCCAGGGCTTCAAAGATCGACGGTCGAGACCAGGTTTCCATCGGTAGAGGATAGTGAACGGGCGGGTCGCCAGCAACTCGCGGCCCCGCGGAGGCTTTGCCCAGTGCTCTTGGTGTCTTAGCGGTACGGCGCAGCCGATGGCTCGCATTCGCCAAAGACCCCACTGGCCGCAAGCGGAGCGCTAAGACGGCAAAACGGGCCAAGCTGAGCGCTCTGGGCAATACCCTGCCGGTGCGGCTGCTCTGGTGCCGGGGTCTCCGAAAAACGTGGCGTCAGAACTGCGCGGGATCATCATCTTCAGCAGTTAATCGGCGGCATGGATCTTGTATTTTCTCGCCGAGTGAGGACTGCGCTGTGGATCGCTATGTTGCTGCTGGCCGCGCCGCTTGCCCGCGCTGAGCGCCGGCACGAGCAGCGCCGGTTCTACCAGCAGCTTGCTCGGCGGCTGTGGACCCTCAATCCGATCCGCACGACGCAGACGCAACTGCAGGTCTGCAATCAACCCGACACGCTGTTTGGTCTAGAGCCCCGCATAGGCGAAGTGGCACGTCTTGAGCGCCGACTCGATCGGCTACAGGGCAAGGTGCCAGCTGGGACGACGATGCCGGCCTTCGAGCGGCTCGTGGCCGAGCGCGCCAAGGCTCAGCGCTTCTCGGGCATCTACGTGATCAGCGATCTGCACTTGGTTCCATCGATGAAGCTGCTATTCGAGGCGCTGGTCGATTCAGGGGTCCAGGCCGGAGGTCACTTGGTCATCGGCAACGACCACTCCGAACACCCCGATGCGCGGCGCGGCCTGCTGTTTGAGGAAACGAGCCATCGCCTGATATCGGTCGAGCGTATGAATCTCCGCCAGCGCTATCGGCGTCTGGTGAGCTATCTGCTAGCTGAGGCCAAGGCCGATCCCAATGCGCGATTTGTTGTCCTTGGTCACGGTGGCCGGCTCCACGCGATGCTTAGTTGGCTCGTCGCCCAGCCGAATTTCCCGGCAGGGCTCAAGCAACGAATCGTCGTCGTCGAGACCACCAAGAAGGGCGAGAAGCGTATCGCTGCACTGCGCAAAGCTAGCGCAGAAAACCGCTTTCCCTTGACGGCTCAGCTGCCGTTTGTCGACATCGGTGCCGACCCCTATAAGCTGACCTTTGAATCGCCGACGATCGGTGTGGGCTGCGCGAAGGCAATGCTCGACGAACTTGGCGAGCTCGCGGCCGCCGGGCTCGAGGTGCCCGAAGAGATGCCGATGCTGTTGGTCGGCTATGGCAACGTTGGCCCAGCTACGGGACGCGCACTTCGTCAGCGGGGCCGGCGGCTCTACGCCTTCGACACCCGCTTTGCCAGCGATCGGGCGTTGGTCGAGCGCGCGATCGCCAACGGTGTGACACCGATCCATTCAGCCGGCGAGGCAAAGGCGATCGGTGAGAAGATCATCGCGCTGGCGACGGGCGAAGACCCCTACCGAACCCATCCCGAGCTGTTCGGCGACGGCGATGTGGTTTTCAATTTGGCTTCGCCCGGCGAGCTCGATGCGGTCGTCGCCAACGGGCAGGTTCGAGAGGCGGTTGCCGGCCATCTGCGTTTTGGGCGCTCATCGATCGAGGTCCACGATGATGTTGCGCCACCGATGGTTTTTGTCGTCGATGGCAAGGCGTTGCTCTTTCCCAAGAGCTCGCGGGTGATCAATCTGGTTCGTGGGGCTAGCGAGCCTGATCTCTACATCCAGCTGACCCGCGGCCTGACCTTCTTGGGAGTGGATTTTGCGATGACGCTGTTCGGCAAGCCGCCGGGCAAGTACGATGTTCCTCGCCCTCTGCTAGACGACTTCATTGCCGACGTCGAGCAGGATCTCAAAGCCGCCGGCCTCGGCCCGCTCAGCGCGCCGACCTTCTAGCGCCGTCGTGCGGCGCCCGGTCAAGCGGCTGCCTCGGCGACGAACGCCGCCGAGGTGTAAAGGTCCCGGCTAGCGAAGGCAGGGGATCGCGGTGTAGCTCGCGCTGGTCCAGCCCGGCAGACTCGAGAGATCGCGCAGCGCGGGGGCAGTGCTGGCAAAGTCACCGACGAATGTCAGCTTCTCAGCAGCGCCGCTGTTGATGTTGAGCAGGTATAGTTCGCTGGTATCGTTGTTGGTAGTGCCGCTGGAGCCGGTGTTTGTTGCCGCAAAGAATTCCCAGCTGGTGCAGCCGAAGTCGTAGTCCTCGTTTTCTAGTTGGCCGTAAAGGCGGATCGGGTTGGCCGCCAGACCGACGATCCAGTCCTCGGTGATATCGGTATAGTACGTCGAGCCGGTGGTCCCTAGATCGGTGGTGTAGTGGTAGCCGGCTTCTTGTCCGGCGTAGTATTGCCGTTTGGAGACGTAGCTGCCGGCGTTGTCGCTGATCGGGTAGACGGAAGATCCGCTAAACGTTGCCACGGTGCTGGTGCTGCCGTCGCTGGGGTCCATGTCGAGCGCTCGCGTTGACGCGCCTGGTCCATAGATCACGGTGCGAAGGTCGGTTTGACTATAGACCGCGCCGAGGCCCCAGTAGTGCGCGGGGGTTGGCGAACTGAACGTCACCGGTGACGACCAACTGCTCGTGCTGATCGTGTAGGTGTAGAGGTAGCTCGTCGAACCGAATGCCCGCAGGAAGTAGAGCTTGTCGTCATCGGTTGGGTGGGCTGACAAGCCGCCGCGATCGAGTGTGTCGTAGTCGGTGGGTAGGTCATCGATGTATTCGGCGGCCCACTCCATCGAATAGTTGTTGTTAACGTAGACCGCGTAGAGCTTCGAATCCCATGGCCCACTCGTCGCTTCATCGCAGCTATCGGTCGTGCCGCAGCGCTCGATGCCGTAGCCGATTAGCTGCCAGTCGTCCGTTCCCACCGCCTTTTGGGCTTTTGAGAGCTCCGTTGGCGACCCGCAGGCGCACAGCATCACGGCGGCTGCCAGGCCAGTAAACGCACACATTCGTCGATTCATCTCTACCCTCCCCATTTCATCTTTCGGTCTTGCACCCCTGCTAGGTGCGCGCGTGCCGCCCCTTGCAAAGGCGGATTCTGATGCATGCTAGCGAATTGTTCTTTTATTGAACGGCCGCTATTCGTATCAATGCTAGGTGTTATTCTTGTTTCGCCAAGTGTCCACAGCTGCATCGTGGAGGCAAGCGAAAATCGCACGCGCGATGATTTGCGTTTGACAGTCGGGCAGCGTCAACGGGGTTTGCGAAGCGATGCTGAGTGGATGCGGTCCGGGCACATCGCGGACGCGCGTCGCTTCCGCTTGCCGACCAACCGCCGGCTTAGGGCGCGCAGAATCCGACCGATGGTGAGGCGCTCGCGCGGTCTACAAGGCGGTTAGTTCGACGGCGATCTTGTCGATGTAGACCGTGTGGTCGGCAGACTGGACGAGCAATGCCTGACCGTTGCGCGCTCGTTGGGCGAACCGCCTAGGGCTTGTCGTGGCCGAGCGCCTTGTTGATGTAATTCATGTAGCCTGCGCAGCTGGGCAGCGGCTGACAAGCTTCTACAGCGCGGGTTTCAGCCGATTGCCCGGCGAAGTCGTCAAAAGAGATTTCGACCTTCTTGTCGGCGTTCTTGTCGCCATGTTTGCTGAGGTCTTCGGGATCAAGGCACCAGTAGTGCGCCTTCTCCTGCTTGGCGTCACAGCAATAGCAGAGCATGCCGTTGATCGTCTTGGTCACCGCTTGCTCAGTGTTTAGCTTCGCTGGTCCGCCATCGGCTGTGAATTCGCCTTTTCCGCTACCACCTGTGGTCCGATCATCACCGAGCTGACCGCACGCACCAAGGGCTACGGCGAGGATCAGACAAACGATGCGTTTCATGAGTATCTTCCTGTCGTGTGAGTCGGTATTGCACCGGCGAGGCGATTCAATGCACAGTTAATGCCAAGGGCTGAGTCCGCGACAACATTGTGTATTGTGAAGATGCGCACCACGAGGTGGGGAGATATGACCGTGCGGTGGCGCGCTCAGCTGGTCAGTCGAATTGACGGCATCGGGCGCTGTTCGGCGGAGGTCTTGCCGCTTGCCGAGTTGGCACTTTGTGCCACAACGCTGGTGCCCCGAGCTACGCGCCGCCGGCTCTTTCCTGGGGATTCCACAGCTGATCGAGTGCGTCGTAAAACTCATCGATCCGAAACGGCTTGCGCAAGAAGTACGTTCGCTCATCCTGATTGTCCGATGCCGACGCCAACTTGTCATAGCCCGATGTGAGGATCGCGCGCAGCGTTGGGTGGTGATCGCGCATCCTGCTCAGTGCGGTGACACCATCGAGTCGTGGCATCGTTACGTCGATCACGACGAAATCGATCGTCTCCTTCTTGCTACGAATCAGCTCGACCGCAGCCACCCCATCTTCGCAGGCCTGCGTGTCGCATCCGCGTCGGCGCAGCATCTCTACGATGACGTTGCGGACAAGCGGTTCGTCATCGACGACCAGCGCCGTCCGACCGCGCAGTTGCGGTGAAGTCTGGCCGCGACCCCTGGGCTTGGTTGTATCGCGGGCTGCGCCGGCGTGCCAAGGCAGTATTAGGGTGAACGTTGTCCCACTGTTGATCGCGCTATCGACGCGGATTGCCCCGCGGTGTGACTTGATTGTGCCGTATACCGCGGCAAGTCCCATCCCGGTGCCCGCTGTGCCCTTTGTGGTGAAGAAGGGCTCGAAGATCTGTTGTTGGACATGCTGCGGGATGCCATCTCCGGTATCGCTGACGCCGAGCTCGATGTATTCGCCGGCCGGCAGCTTCAGTTGGGGATCGTCGCTCTCGAGGGTGACTGCGCGTGAGCAGAAGGTCAATTTACCACCTTCGGCCATCGCATCGCGGGCGTTGATCGCGAGGTTGAGCAGGGCGTTTTGCAGCAACGCGGGATCGCCGTAGGTCATCGCCCGCTTGGCCTCGAGGCGTGTTTCGATGACGATCCGTTTGTCGACGGTATGCAGAAGGATCGAGCGCACCTGTTCGACCAATTGGTGGAGGTCGACCGCGCTGTTCTGCTTGCGCCCCTTTCTGGCGAAGGCCAACAGCTCGTCGG
The DNA here is from genome assembly GCA_020633415.1 of Deltaproteobacteria bacterium. Classification (GTDB taxonomy): domain Bacteria; phylum Myxococcota_A; class Polyangia; genus JACKDQ01. The sequence continues at coordinate 44,844 of JACKDQ010000006.1, read as the reverse complement.
TCAGACGGGCGGCGCTTTCGGCTGCGCGACGGATGCCGAGGATATGCGGGTTGACCTCGTTCGGGTTGGCGATCTGCCCCTCGAGCAGGTCCACAAAGCCGAGGATTACCATCAGTTGGTTGTTGAAGTCGTGAGCGACCCCGCCCGCGAGTTGTCCGATCGCTTCGAGCCGGTCACGCTGGCGCAGGCGCTCTTCGAGCAGCCGTTGCTCGGTAATGTCGCGGATCGTCCCGAGCATTCCGATCGGTGCGCCGCTTTCATCGAGGTGCAGCCGCCCGAGTCCGTGAACCCAGCGCACCTGCTGATCGTCGCGCCGGATGATCTGGTATTCGCGGTCGAAGGGCTTGCCTTGCCCCAGCACTTCGCTGCGGAAGTAGTCGAGCATCTCCTGTCGATGATCGGGATGGATGATTTCTCCCCAGCTTTCGATCGTGCGCTTGTCGTCGGCACTGATGCCGAAGATGCGATCGAGCATCGGTGAACTGCGCCAGCAGTCGGAGGTGATGTCGAGGTGATAGCTGCCGACCCGGGCGACCTCCTGGGACTCGTTGAGATCGCGGGCGGTGGCTGCGAGCGCTTGCTCTGTTCGCTTCAGCGCCGTGATGTCGCGAGCGACCTCGGTGAAGCCCGTGACCTTGCCGTCGCGGAAGACCGGGGTAAAGGCAAATTGGTAGTAGCGCTCGTCGCTCTCAGAGAGACGGAGCGCGTACTCAAAGGTGAAGCGCTCACCGCCTAGCGCCCGACGATGAACGCCTTCCCAAAGGGCGATCTGTTGTGGATCGTCAAGCAGCTTGTGTGGCTGTAGGCCGGGTCGCATCTCGATAGCGAGCGCCTCACGGATGACCGCGACGTAGGCGGAATTGAAGGCGAGTGGTTTGCCCTCGCTGTCGGCGATCATGATCGGGTCGCTGGTACTTTCCAGCAGGTCATTCAATAGCGTATCTGTGGATTGCCCCATCGCCTCACCCGAAATCTGCGCCTCGGCGGCAAATATAACACTGCCGCGGCTAGAGCAAAGCCCTGTCTGATCGGTAGCGTTCTTGCCGGTACAGCTTGGCACTTCGCTGAGATTGGCGATGGCTCGGACTGAGCTCGAGCGGCTTGGCTTAGGGAACGGGGGTATCGCCTTGGTCGGCGCCGGGGCCGGCAGCCGGTGTGCACAGATGTGGGCGGCTCTCGTCGCGATGATGATCTTCGCTGTCGTCGCCATCGTGACCCGCGCGATCAGCGGCGTCATCTGCGGCGTCATCGTCTGAGCCCGCGCATTCGCGATCATCGTCGATACCGTTGGCGTTGTCGTCGGTATCTAAATCGTCGTCGATGCCGTCGTTGTCGTCGTCGGGGTCCTCGGCGTTGGGGATCCCGTCGCCGTCGATGTCATCGTCGATCTCGTTGGGGATGCCGTCCTGGTCGAGGTCATAGGTTGCTTGGTCGAAACCGTCGTTGCCAGAGGTGCAGGCGCTGGCGAGGATCAAAAGCAAAGACAGCAGCATCAAGCGAAGGAACGGTGCAAGTTGACGCATTACATAAACCTTTCCATTGATGCTCTGATAGTGGAGACGAGCCGGACAACTGGTCCCCAAGAAATTGCGCGGTGGCGCATCGGCGCGTCGGCTGATCGCAAAGGTCGCGATACTGCGCGGGAATGCGGCTAATCGTCGATCGCTGGCAGCCAGGCCTCAGTACCATGGCACTTGGCGCAATCCGTGGAGAAATCGGCGGCGAGATGGTCAGGGTCCACTGCACGGGCGCGATCGGCTTCGTGACAGCCGAGACAGGTTTTCGGCAGCGGGCGCTGGTGGTGGCAGTCACGACAGCTCAGTGGTGCGTGGGCACCGCTCAGCGGAAAGGCGGGACTGTGGTTGAAGCGGGTGAACGTCCAGCCCTTGGGGAGATGGCAGTTTTCGCAAGTCGTTGGATAGCCGGTCTGCCTGTGGTCCGGGTCCTTGGCCTTGGCACGATCGGCCTCGTGGCAATCGACGCAAGCTGAAGGGACAGGTGGGTCATCGTGGCAGCTTTCGCAATCGAGCCGCAGGTGCTGCCCAGTCAACGGAAACTTGCGATGGTCCACCGCTGGCGTCCAGCCACGCGGCACGTGGCAGGTTTCGCACTCGATCAGAAATCCTTTCGCCAGATGATCAGGTTCTTTGGCCTTGCCGCGGTCAGCTTCGTGACAGCCGACGCAGCTGCGCGGCAACGGCTCTTTGTCATGGCAGCTGCCGCAGGTCAGTTCGCCGTGCTTGCCGACCAGCGGCAACTCACCCGGATGATCGAAGTTTCGCGCCGGCTTCCAGCTATCCTCAGAGTGACAGTTGCCGCAGTCGCTCGGGAAACCGGCGGCGTTATGATCGGGCAGGCTCGCGCGCTGACGATCTATGGCGTGACAACTCGCGCAAGCGGGCCGCGGCGTCGCCTGTGGTCGCCCGTCGCAGGCTCCGGCAACGACGAGCGCAAGGACCAATCCACGAGCGGGGCGTGCGATCGGCAGGCGGTCGCTTCGCTGACCACGCCCTGAGCGCTCGGCGGTCGACAGCGAAGCAAGCGGAGCGGTCGATCTTACCAAGTTTCTTGCCCGTGACAGGTCGTCGTGCAGCGGCGTGTCGAAGCATTATACGTGCCCGAGGGCATGCAGACCTCAACCGTGCCGTTGACGTGCAACGCCGCGTTGGTGATCGTCTTGCTCGAATTGACGTCACAACTGTGGCATTGGCTGCACTTGATCTGCTCGCTGCGGACATGTCGCCGATGGTCGCCGCCCAGCGTCATGTTCGCTCCGTCGGTGTCGTCATCGTGGCAGGCTGAACAACCACTGACCGAGCTTGTCCAGCTCAATGTGCCACCGGATCCACGGCCGTTACCGTGGCAGTAGACGTTGCTGCAGACATAGCTCTGATAGTTGTAAGCGGCGTTGGTCGCCAGTCCCGAGAAGATTAGCTCCGCGGGTGCGGGATCGACATGGCCGGTCGAGGTTGCGCTGCTCGGCATCCGGTGGCAAACGGCGCAGGCGATCGCCGCGTGATTGGTGCGGCCTTCGACGTGCTCGGTGTGCGCGCCGACACCGGCGAGCGACTTGGCGGTTTGTCCGTCGAAGGTCGCCGGCGGTGCTCCGCTGTTGTTGTCGGTTCCGCCGTGGCAGAAGGTGCAATCGGTTTTCCAGCCACTGTGACAGCTCTCGCAGCTCGGGCCCGCCGCCCCGGTGAGCTGCGTTCCATGGCAGCTGCCGCCGCAGCTGGTCGGGGCGTTGCGATACTCTGGGCCATGGACACTACCGCTATCGTAGCCGGCGGGGTGTGAGGTTTGCGCTTCGACCGTGCCGTTGATGTGCAGCGACGGCGCGATGATCTTTAGCGCCGCATCGACGACCTGCCCGTGACACACCGAGCAGGCGCCATTGCTCGGGTGATCCTGCGTCGGTGGCATACCGTGGCAGCTGCCGCAGGTGTTTTGGCTGCCGTCGACTTTGGTCCACTGCGGTCTGCTGCTGGTGCCGCCCGATGAGCTCTCGCCATGACAATAGGTGGTACAAGTCGTGCCGTTCCAGCTCGGGTTGATGCCGGCGGTCTTGCTGATCGCCGAGAAGGTAACTTCTGCGGGAAGCGCGGTATCGGTGTGACCGGCGGCTTCGACGGTGGCCGGCACACGATGGCAGTCCTCGCAGTAGACCGCAGCGCGCCAGTTCGAGCCGCGAAGATGCGATTGATGGGCGCCCACACCGCGCTCGGTGGTTGCTGTTTTCTGGGTGGTGCTCTGTGGCGGGGCGGCGTTGGTTGCGCCGCCGTGGCAACTGTTGCAGGCCAGACTGACCACTTCGACCTTGCCGTTGATGTGGGCGTCGGGCGCGATGATCTTGCGGTTGGCATCGACGACGGCGCCGTGGCAGGTAGCGCAGTCGCTGCTCTGCGGGTGGCTGCCTGCCGGTGGTAGGCCGTGGCATGCGCCACAGGCGGCTTGTGTCCCGTCGACCTTGGTCCAGTTGGGTGCAGGCACCGAGCCTCCTGACGAGCTCGCGCCGTGGCAGTACGAACCGGCACAGCTGGTGCCGTTCCAAGTTGGCTGCGCACCCTGCGCCTTGGCCAGACCCGAAAACGTCAGCTCAGCCGGCAGTGGTGTGTCGCGGTGCCCGACGGCGTCATTAGCGGTCGGCACGGCGTGGCAGCTCGCGCAGGGAATCGCCGCGCGCCAATTGGAGCTACGCAGATGCGATTGATGTGCGCCAACGCCACGTGCTGTGGTTGCTGTTTGCCCCTGCGTTCCGCTCGGCGGTGCGTCGTTTTGACCGCTGCCGTGGCAACTGTTGCAGGCCAGCGGCGAGACGTCGACAACGCCGTTGATATGGCGGTCGGGCCCAATGATCTTGTTGCTCGCATCGACGACCGCTCCGTGGCAGTTGGCGCAGTCGGTACTCGCTGGGTGGCCGCCAGCGGGCGGCATGCCGTGGCATGAGTCGCATTGGGATTGGCTGCCATCGACCTTAGTCCAGGTCGGTGCGGTCTGCTTGCCGCCGTCGAGAGTCGCGCCGTGGCAGTAGCTGCCGCTGCAGCTGGTGCCGTTCCAACTCGGTTGAGCGCCGTTACGCAGGGCGAGGGCGGAAAACGTCACATCCGCGGGGCGTGCGTTATCGATATGGCCGGGCGCATCGATCGTCCTCGGAACCACGTGGCAGTGCGAGCAGCTCAACGCGTTGTGCCAGTCCGACGACTGCAGGTGCTTTTGGTGGGCGCCGACGCTCCGCTGCGCCGTCGATGTTTGACCGTCGAGACTGTTGGGCGGCGCATCGTTGGCGCCGCTGCCGTGGCAGCTGTTGCACTGCATGGCGATCGTTTCGACAGCGCCGTTGATGTGCAAATTGGCGTTGATGATCTTGTCGTTGGCATCGACAACCTCGGCGTGGCAGTTGCTGCACTGCCGCGCCGGCGGGTGTGTGCCGGCAGGCGGCATGCCGTGGCATGAATCGCACGCGGCTTGGCTGCCGTCGACGTTGGTCCACGTCGGTGAAGTGTGTTTGCCACCATCAAGCGTCGATCCGTGACAGTAGGAGCCGGCGCAACTCGTGCCGTTCCAAGTCGGCTTGGCGCCGCCCGTCTTGGCCAGCGCAGAGAAGGTCAATTCCGCCGGCGTCGGTGTGTCGCGATGGCCGACATCGTCTTCGGTCTTCGGTACGATGTGGCAGTCAGCGCACTCGACGGGCCGGTGACGGTCGCTGATCTTCATGTGCTGTTGGTGGGCACCGATACTTCGCTCGCCGGTCGAGGTCTTTCCGGCGAGGTCTTTGGGCGGTGCGTCGTTGACTGCTTTGTCGCCGTGACAACTGGTGCACTCGAAGCGAATCGTTTCGACGGTGCCATTGACGTGCAGATTGGCATCGATGATCTTGTTCTGCGCGTCGACCACCTGCGCGTGGCACTGGGCGCACTGAGTGTTTTGCGGGTGCGTCCCCTCGGGCGGCATGCCGTGGCAGCTGTCGCATTCGGCCTGCTTGCCGTCGACCTGCGTCCAGAGCGGTGACGGGGCTTTGCCCCCTGAGCTTTGCGCACCGTGGCAATAGGTGTTGGAGCAGCGCGTGCCGTCCCATTCCGGCGTCGAGCCTTTGCTCTTGGCCAACGCGGAAAAGGTCACTTCCGCCGGCAGCTCGGTGTCGACGTGACCGCTGTCGGCGAGCTTGGTCGGCACGACGTGGCAGTCCTCGCAGCGGATCGCGACGCGCCAGTTGGACGCTTTCATGTGTGAGGCATGGGCGCCGACGCCGGTCTCGCTGGTGCTACTCGACCCGCTGATGCTGGTCGGTGGCGCCGAATCGCCCGGAGAGGCGCAGTCGCCACCAGCGTTGTTAGGCACGCCGTGACAGCTACAGCAGCCGATCGCCCGGGTGTCGACGACGCCGTTGATGTGTAGGTCGGCGGCGATGATCTGATTGTTCTTGTCGACGACCTTGTCATGGCACAGCGCGCAGTCTTGGCTCTGCGGGTGGTCCTGGGTTGGCGGCATGCCGTGGCACGAACCGCATTGAGTCGCTGTCCGGTCGCCGATCGTCCAGTTAGGAACCGATAGCGTGCCCCCCGAGCTCTTCGCGCCGTGACAGTAGACGTTGCTACAGGTTACGCCGTTCCAGCTGGCCGCGGACCCATCGCTGCGGGCCAGCGCGGAAAACGTTACTTCGGCGGGCAGCGGCGAGTCGACATGTCCCGGGTCGGAGGTCTTTTGCGGAACCTTGTGGCAATCCTCGCAAAGCACCCGACGATGCCAGGTCGACGAGAGCAGGTGTTGCTGATGTGCACCCACGCCGCGCTCGGTTCTTGCCGATGAGGTTCCCGAGACCGGCAACGGCGGCGCCGCATTGAGGTTGCTGCCGTGGCAGACCGAGCAGGCCGGGATGTCGGGGCGCACGTGCTGGTCAGCGACCGCCCCGGCGTCGAGCACCACCGCCGCGTCGACCGCCGAGTCATTGTTGGGACCGCAGCCGGCAACCGCATAAAGTGCTGCGGCCAAGGCGAGCGCTCTGCTGCAAAGCTGATTCATCGACGTGCTTCGACCGGAGTCCCTACTATATCACCGCTAGCCAGCAGCAAGTTGCCCCATCGCTCGCGGGGAGACCGGACCGGCTGGCCGCAGTGCTAAGTTCTTATGTGGATGATCGTGGGATGTTTCGCGCAAATGGTCCCGCCGTCGGGCAAGACTTTGTCTGTTGCACTTGTTGAGGTAGTCGATCGTGGCACAGCGCGGTACATCGGGCCCGGCGCTGCCCGGCGCGTGGTGGCCCATCTCAACAGGCCAGAATCTATTAGCAATCCGCCATCGCCGAATAAATCATTTGATTATCTCAGATGATTGAGCCATCTTGTCGCGATGCAACGGGCAAGCGCTGAATCGATCGAACGCGAACTGAGTGCGGCATTGCTGCGCGGCGATTATCCGACGAACAGTCGGCTGCCGCCGCTGCAGCAGTTGGCCCGTGAGTTTGGCGTCAATACCGCGACGGTTCAGCGCGCGATCGATCGGCTCTGCGCGGCCGGTCTGGTTACCGCGAAAAAGGGCAGCGGGGTCACCGTTAACGACCAGCGGGAAAGCGCTGATTTGGCGCTACTACCGGCTCGCGTCGAAGCGCTGCTGGCCGAGCCGTCACGCGCGGTGAAGGTCTTGGGCGACTTTCTCGAGTTGCGGCGTCTGGTGGTTGGGCAGCTACTTTTGCGTTACCGCCAACGTGTGGTTGCGCATCTTCCAAGGCTGCGTGAGTTACTCGATGCCGTACGGACCGCCGACACCGTCGATCAGCTGATGGTCGCCGATCTCGCATTTGCTCGCGCGCTGGTTGCTGCGACGGGCAACACGGCGGCGCTCAGTGTGTTCAACACCTTTGCCAAGCTGCTGCAGCGTGTGCCGGTGGTTGCTGCGGCGATGTATGCCCAGCCGAAGAGCAATCAGCGAGCGCTGGTCGCCTTGGTTGCCTTGCTCGAGGCCAGCGGGTCGGACAAGTCGCTGGCCGAGCTGGTTGACAGTGGCATCGCGCAGGTCGATGGGCAGACGATGCGGCGATTCGAGCGTCACCTCTCGCAACAGGACTGACCGATGGTTGCTCACGCCCTCGCTGAGCGCGTCGCCAGCTGGCAGGTCGATCTGTTGGGCGCGATGCTTCCTGCAGCGGACGCCGCGCTTCCGCCGTTTCCGCAAGCGGCGCGCCGCGCGTTTGTCGATCGCTTGCCCCAGCTCACGCCGCGGCATGTGCGTTGCGGCTTGCTGATCGCTGCGGTGGTCTGCCGTGTTGCGCCGCTGCTCTCTGGCCGTTTCGCCGCGCTCGGTGAGCTGGACCCGACCGAGCGCGAGACGGTGCTCGCCAAGCTGCAACGCCTGCCCTTCGGCGCAGATTTGCTGCTGCTCGCCAAGACCTTTGCCTGCTTGGCCTACTTCGACGATGAAACGATTCAGCGTCATTTCCGCGGATCTGAGCGATGAGCGCAGCAGTCGACGGACGAACACTGCAAGGGCAGAAGATTTTCGACTGCGACATTGTCGTGATCGGCAGTGGTCCGGCCGGCTCGGCCGCTGCCCGCGAGTTGGCACGTGCGGGGCTCAACGTGATCGTGCTCGAAGCCGGTCCCGCTGTTGAAACTGCCGACTTTCCCCGCTCAGCCTATGCGGCAATGACCGCGATGTATCGCCAGGCGGGGATGTCGCTGACCGTAGGACGCGCGCCCTTGCCTTACATTCAAGGCCGGATGGTCGGCGGTAGCTCACCGATCAACGGCGCGATCTGTTGGCGCCTACCCGAGAGCGTTCATCAACGCTGGAGCGCAGATGACCCCGCGCTAGCTCAAGCCCTGCCTTATCACGAGATCGCTTCAGTCACTGCCGAGCTGGAGCAGCGGCTCGGTATTGCGCCGACTGCCGCGGCGGTGGCCGGGCCGAAGAACGAGTTGATGGCTCGAGGCGCCGACGTGCTTGGCTGGTCGCATCGGCCGACGCGCCGCAACGTCGAGCGCTGCACGGGCAGTGGCCGCTGTCTGCAAGGCTGCGCGACAGAGCGCAAGCGCTCGGTTGATCGCACCTTGCTCGCCGATGCCATCGCTGATGGTGCGAGGCTGCTCAGTTCGACCGAGGCCAAAACGATCGTCGTCGAGCGTCGTCGCGCACGCGCGGTTTGGGCGCAAGCGGCAGGGGGCGCCTCGATCCTTTGCCGTGCCAAGCAGGCGATCGTTCTCGCGGCAAGTGCGATTCAGACGCCTGCGTTGCTCGAACGCAGCGGCATCCGGCATGGGCCGGTCGGGCGTAACCTCCAGGCACACCCCGGCGTTTCGCTGGCCGGCTACTTTCCTCAGTTGGTGCCGATGTGGCAGGGGGCGACGCAAGGGCACGAGGTCACCGCACTCATCGCTGAAGGGATCAAGATCGAGTGTCTCGGTTTTGGCCTCGGCATTCTTGCGGCGCGCCTACCGGGTGTGGGTCGTGAGCTCGTCGAGAATCTTTCATCGTTGGCGCAGTGGCTTGATTGGGGTGCCGCGATCCGTGCTGAGGCGCGAGGGCGAGTCCGGACCGTGTTCGGCAAGACCGTTGTCAGCTATCGGCCGACGGCGGTGGATGTCGCTCGCTTGCGGCGCGGACTGCGCGCGCTCGGTGAGCTGATGTTTGCGGCCGGTGCGACGCGCTTGGCACCCGGCGTACGCGGCATGCCGACCTATCTGACCCGCCGCGGGCAGTTGCGCGACCTAGAGCGCGCTGGGCCGCGCGATCCGGCGGCATACACGATGGCGATCACGCACCTCTTTGGTACCTGCCGGATGGGTAGTGCGATCAGCGACAACGTTGTCGATCTCAACTTTGAACATCAGCGCGTCGGTCGTTTGTTCGTCGCCGATTCGAGTGTCTTTCCCTCCAATATTGGCGTGAACCCGCAGTTGCCGATCATGGCGCTGGCGACGATCGGCGGCCGACGCATCGCTAGGAGGTGTTGATGTCGACGATACAACTCGATGACTTGCTCAAGATGCCGTCAGGGCAGCTCGGCGAGGTGCTGGCCGCCGGTCATGCGCTCGATGCCGATCAGCTCGCTGGCCAGCAGTATCTGGGCGTCGATCTCAGTTTGCCCAAGCCGCTGAGTTGGCTGCTCTGGAAGACCTTTTGCAAGACCTTCTATCGCGACCCACTCGACGCAGAGCTGCGCGGCTGGAACGTCAAGACCGAACAACGTGGCGTAGACGGTCCAATTCGACCGCTGCGCTGGCGAAGCGGTGCGCCGGTGACCTTTGGGCATTATGTTGTCCGCTCGAAGACTGCCGATCGCTTTCCGCTGGGCCTCGATAGCCCGAGTGCGCTCGACTACGGCACCAGGCGCAACCGCTGGTACGACCCATCAAGGGCGCTGTTTACCCCTTTGGTCGCCGTCAACGCGGCGTCGATGGATCTGCTGCTCGGACAAGAGGTCGTGCGCGTTGGTCGTCGTGCCATCGCGCTGCCGCTATATTTTGCCCTACGCCACGACGGGGCCATCGCCGAGACTGTGCCCGTCGGGGCGGGATCGCGCTGAGACGATCGGTCGTCGTTCGCTGAGGCTGTCGGCGTTCGATCGCGCGGCGCCACCAGCAAACTCCGCGCGCTGCGGGCCACAACACCTCAGCTGTCGCGAATCTCGCTTTGCGACAAGCCGCCGACCGAGGGCTATGTCCGCCGAATCGGCCCGGTCTCGTCGGCGCGCGTGCTGCGCGAGCTGATCAGGATGCGCACATCTTCGGAGTCGGCCTCGTGCGATGTCGCTGTAATGGCGACGCCCACCGTTCGCATCGCGATGTCGACCAGATACTCTTCGATCGCGGCCAGGACCTGCTCCTCGGTCGCATTCTTATCGGCATCGAGCAACATCTTGAGCTGCGCCGGCTCGGTTAAGGCGTAGCGTACCACGAGGATCACGACGCTGTTGACCGCTACACGCAGTCGACGCATCGTCGCACCGGGCAACGTAGCGCGGATCCGCATGCCAACGTCCTGCAGGGTAGGGACGATGAAGTACTCGAAGATATCGTCTTCGACCTTGCCTTCACGTATCAGCGATACCATCCGCATCCGCAGCGCGCCGCGATTTTCGCAGCCGAAGCGGAAGCCCCGCCGCACCGCGTAGATGATGCCGTCTCTGAGGTTTCCTCGAGCCAGCGCGCCGATCAGCAGCTCCTCGCGCAACGCCGCGATCCGCTCGTAGAAGGAGTCGATGCAGAGTCGAAAAAGCTCGTCGCGCGAGCCGAAGTAGTGAATCAGGGTTCCGATGGTTACGCCGGATTCGCTGGCGATGCGGCGCAGCGAGACCGTCGAGGGCTCGCAGCATGAAAACAGCCGCGTCGCCGTCCCCAGGATCCGGTTGTAGGTAACCTCCGAGTTCGCACCTTTTTGTCTTGCCATAGACGCTCTCCCAGCTCAGCGGATCGGAGTACAGCAAGGGGCGTGCCGCCCGTTTGCGCCCGAAACAACGTGGAATGTCATAGGCCGTGCGTAACAGTCAGGCTACGCCGGTGACACGACTGACCCAAGCCGCGTGCTTGGTTTAGAGCAGCGCTCAATTCGCGAATTGCGCCGTGATCAATACGCGCGTGCTAGGGCCAACCTTAGCGGCGCCAGGGGCTAGACACGCGCAGTGCGCTGGCTAGACTAAGCCTGATTGGCTTCAGATTCGCCTACCACGCGTCTGCGCTCTCTCGACGTTTACCGCGGCCTAACGATGTGGCTGCTGATGGCCGAGCCCTTTGGCTTCTACGATGCCCTGGCGCAGTTCGGTTCGCCCACCGGCTTTTGGGGTCGGGCGCTCGAGCAATTCCAGCATCACCCCTGGCGGGGTCTGCATTTCTGGGATCTGGTTCAGCCCTTTTTCATGTTCATCGCTGGCGTCGCCCTGGCGCTCTCGCAGCGGCCGCGCCCGGTCGAGGTCGTGATCCCCACGCGCGCATGGCGGCGAATAATACGACGCTGTGCGCTGCTGTTTGTCTTTGGGCTGCTGCTGCAGTGCTTCGGCTCCCGTCGCTTTGTTTGGGAGCTGTGGAATGTGCTTAGCCACCTCAGTTTGAGCCTGGCCCTCGGCTATTTCCTCTTGCGCTACACCATTCGCGTCCAAGTCTGGGCAAGCCTGGCACCGATCGCTCTTAGCGACCTGTGCTACCGCGCCTTTCAGTTGCGCGACAGCTTTTCGTCGCAGCGCAATTTCGGCCAGGTCGTCGACCGCCTGCTGATGCGCAAGACGAACCCCGAGGGTTGGGTTGCATTTTCTGCTGTCGCGACCTCGGCGCACACCATCTGGGGATCGGTATGCGGCCAACTGCTCCAGCGCGAAGCGACGGGGCTCACCGTCTCTCCGACCGAGCGGCGGTCGCCCATGATGCGCGCCCTATTCGGCTGGGGGGCGCTCGCCCTGCTCGGTGGTGTTCTGCTCGACACACTGGCGCTTTCGCCGTTGGTCAAGCGGCTGGGCAGCGCGTCGTTTGTTCTGGTCGGCGGTGGCAGCGCGATTATCGCGCTCGTGGCGTTGCACCTCTGGATCGACCGCCCTTCGCCGCCCGGCCGTTGGACCGCACCGGTGCTCGCCGTCGGCCGCAATTCGCTGTTGGTCTATCTGTTGAGTCAGACGCTCGGACCGCTTTTTGTTGCGGTCGTTCGCCGGGTGCTGATCGCGTCTAGCCTCGTGGGGCCGAGAGCAGCGCTGTTTGTTGCGGCTACCTTGGGCATCGTCGCGATGTGGCAACTCTGTGCTTGGCTCGATCGGCGCAACATCATCGTCCGCGTCTAGGCACGCCAAGCGGAGAGTTGCCGCGCATCGGGCCAGCTTCGGGCGGCATTTTCGTCAAAGGGCTACCCGTTTAAGGCGCGGCGCTGACGATATAAGTTTCATTTTTATAATGGGTTAGCAGATCTTAGTTGACGTGGCTTTGTTCGCTGACTAAGAGTCACTGACATGGAGTCAGTGAATATCGCCAGCACGCGTGCGGACAGGAAAGCCGCTACGCGCCAGGCACTGCTGCAGGCCGCGCGGACTTGTTTTGAGCGTGCGGGGTTCACCGCGACGACGATCGGCGAGATTACCCGGGCGGCGAATGTCGCCCATGGCACGTTCTATGTGCACTTTGCCTCTAAAGAGGCGGTAATCGATCAGCTGTTGCGCGAACTCAACCTCGAGTTCGCTGGGCGCCTGGCCTCGCTGATGTCGCCGGCCGATCGCCCTTTGGAACAAACCGTGAGATTGGCCACCGAGCGCTTTATCGAGCACTGGGAAGGCCGCGCTGACTTCGTCGAGAGTTACATGCAGCGCGTCGCCAGCGGGTTCGACCGGCGCTATGTCGCCGACGGCGTCAACCGGCCGATGTTGCGTTTGCTGGCGGCGTTTCTCGAGCAGCGCGCGACGCAGCCGAGCGCGGTGCCCTGGGAGCTGGTTGCGCACGGTATCTTGGCGATCGCGTTGCGCATTGGTCTGCAATACCTCTTTTCCTCAGAAGTCACCAAGCAGCAGGCGGTCGAGACGATCGTGCGACTAACCTTGGGTGCGATTAGGAGTACAGAATGCTAGACAACATCAAGGCGATTCCCCAAGAACACCTCTGGGCCAAGGCGCGCATGCTTTCCGAGGGTGTGCGTGGCGAGCTGCCGCTGAACACTGGCCAGGCCGACGTCGCCGTCGATCTGAACGACATCGAACAAATCCTCGGCGCATACGCCGACTCCCTTGGTGTTCGCGAGCAAACGCCGATCAAAGAGCTGGGCAACGTGATCGCCCTCGACGGCTCGAACGTTCAGGTGCCGATCATCATCAACCCATACTCTCGCCTCGAGCTGGTGCGCGAAGGGGATCGCGCCGTTGTGCGCGATGGTGATCAGGTCGTGCTTGAAGGCACCGTACCAACACCACCGGCGTGGTGGCGCGAAGGACAACTCTCCAACGGGCTGCCCGTCAGGACGGTTTTGCCGGTGATGTCCGAGGGCATCATCAACTTGGCATTCAACCTTTCTTGCATGAACATGAACTCGCGCCAGGGTTGCCAATACTGCAACCTCTTCGCCAATCCTGTGGCGCGCAAGCTCACGATGCTGCCCAAGGAAACCTTGGCGGGCTACGCCAGGTACCAGGCCGAAGCGGTGAAGATCGCGCTCAGTCACGGCTGGGGCGGTCAGATCACGGTGAGCGGTGGTGCCCTGCCACCGGCGCTGCGGGGGGAATCGATCGAGCGTTTGCAGATCGTCTTAGATGCGCTCGGTGAGGCGGTCGGGAGTGAAGCGTTCGCCAAACTACAAAAGGTCTACAACCACTACCCGCCCGAGCACCCGCGCGACATGATGCGTTGGAAAGCACTCGGCATCACCGCGACGAGCATCGATTTGGAAGTGATGGACGACGCCTACTTTGCCGCGATTTGCCCGGGGAAACACGCCTACAAGCCGCTGGCCGATTGGAAGCGCGCGCAACAGGCGTCAGTCGAGATTTTCGGCCCCTACACCGGAAGTATGGGTATTATCGTCGTCGGCATGGAGCCACAGCACACACTGCTTAAGGGCGTAAAGGAACGACTGGAAAAGGGCGTGTTGCCGCTGCCCTTTGTCTTTTACTCGGCGCCGGGATCGGCCTATTGGGGTTTTCGTCCGCCGACCGCTGATTGGCTGATGGAGACGACCGAGAAGATCGCCGATGTCTTCATCAACTATCTGCCGCAAATCATCCAATCGTTCCAGGTCTCGGGCGATCAGCCGCCGGCCGCGCCTTCTTTGGCCAACTGCCTGGTGTTTGACGAGCTGCAACGACGGACTGCCGCGCTGTTTGGCGGTCAGCAGTAGGCCCATGTCCGAAGAGCGCCCCTTCGCCTTTCTTTCGCGTCGCCGTTTTTTGCGCTGGTCGCTGATCGGCGGTGGCTCGCTGATCAGCCTCAGCTCAGGTGTAGTGAACGCGCTGCTGGCGTTGCGCGGCAAGGCCCCCGAGGTCGCCGGGCTGCGCGTACTGACGGCCCATGAGTACCGGACGTTGCAGTCGATCGCCGATGCGCAGCTTCCGCGCGGCGGCGCGTTTGCCTTGGGGGCACTGGACATGGATCTCGGCCGACGCTTCGACGCGTTCCTCGCCCAAGAGCCCCAGCAAAACATCGACGACCTCAAGGCTGCGCTGTTTCTCGTCGAAATGGGTCCGCCGATCTTTGAGCGACGCCCGATAACGTTCTCCAACCTCAACGCCGACGAACGTCTCGCTCACTGGCAGGGTTGGATCGCCGCGCCACAGTTGATCCGTAGACAAGCGTCGCTGGCGTTTCGCAAGTTTCTTTCGATCGTGTTCTATGACGAGCCGCAGGTTTGGCCGGGCATCGGCTATCCCGGTCCGGGTGCTGCGGGGAGGCGAGCCTCGTGAGCCTGCCACAACAAGACGCAGCTGCGGGGATCGTCGATTTGTCGGCGACGCGTCGACCTTCTGGGCCACTTTCAACCGAGATCCTGGTGATCGGCTCAGGTTGCGGTGGCGCAACAGCGGCCTGGGATTTGGCTGCGGCGGGGCGGCAAGTGCTGGTGCTCGAAGAGGGCGGGGATTTTACCGGAAGCGCGCTAACCCAACGCGACGGTCAGATGATCGATCAGCTCTACATGGAGCGCGGTGGGCGAGCGACCGAGGATCTGTCGATCTCGATTCTGCAAGGGCGTGTCCTCGGCGGCGGCGGCGTGATCAACCAATGCGATGTCGTCGGCATCAAAGACGAGCTGCTCGATGTCTGGCGCAGCCGTTTTGGCTTGTCTGACTTTAGCGCCAGCAAGCTCGCTCCGCACGTCGCCCGGGCCCGGCGTGATCTCTCGGCAAATCGCATCGATGCCGATCAGATCAATCGCGCCAACGCGCTGCTGCAACAAGGCGCAAAGGCACTCGGCCTGCGTGGCGAAGTCTTGGAGCATAATCGCGTGGGCTGCGAAGAGCTTGGTGGCTGCACGCTGGGTTGCCCAGCCAACGCCAAGCGCAACCCGCGCTTTGTCGCGATTCCCGGCGCCCTCAAAGCGGGCGCGCGCTTTTTTATCCGCGGTCGGGCGACGCGAATTGACGACAGCAACAAAGCGCTCAAGCGCGTCCAGGTCAGAACGCTCGACGCCAAGGGACACCGCGAGACGGGCTCCTTCGAGATTCGCGCTCGCGTCGTGATCGTCGCGGCCAATGCGATCGCCACAGCACAACTTCTGTTGCGCTCGGGCATTGGCAACGAGCACGTCGGCCGGCACTTGACGCTCCAGCCGCAGCTGCCGATCGTCGCCGAATTCGATGAGCGGATCGATGGCTTCGCGGGTATTCCGCAATCCTACGCCGTGATCGAGCACGAGTTCGTTCACCAGACGCTCGGGCTGTGGGGCTTTCGCATCGAGGGGATCATGGCGACACCGGGCTTGGTTGCTTCGCTGTTGCCATTGGTCGGACAGGCCGGCAAGCAGATCATGTCGCGCTATGCGCATTACGCGGCATCGCTGTTGCTGGCACCGGACGCGCCATCGGGACGTGTACAGCTGCGCGATGCTGGTCGCCCGTTGGTCCGCTATCAACATCAAGAGGATCACAAAGCGCGCATCCGCCAGGCGATCAAGCTGGCCGCGCGCGTCTATTTGGCCGCTGGTGCCCGCACGGTGTTCAGTGCGACGGTTCCGCTGCTGCAGTTTCGCAAAACGTCGGACCTCGACCAGGTCGATCAGCTTAGTCTGGCGCCGGCGACGGCATCGTTTGTCTCCGCCCATCAGCAGGGCAGCGTGCGCTTCGCGCCTTCGGCGAAACTGGGCGGTGCGCGTCCAGACGGGCTGGTCTATGGCACCCGCGATATCTACGTCTTCGACTCTTCCGGTTTCCCGACCTCGGCTTCGAGCCACACGATGTTGCCGATCATCTCCACCTCTCATTATTTGTCCGCTCAGCTCAACAGCCACTTGAACTGAACCGGCAGAAAAGGGGCGCGAACATCTCGGCGGCCTCAGCGCGTTCGCCCCTCCCCCGATACCGAGCGCGCTAGTGCAGCACCCAGGGCAGACTGAGGGTAAAAGCGCTGGTAAACAGCACGTAGCGCAAGACCCACTGCCATTGGCGCGCGCGCGCCCCAGCGAAGCGGCGGGCGCCGAAGATCACGGCGATGAACAGCACCAGACAGGTCGCAGCGGCCAAGGCTAGCGAGATCACCCGTATACGCGCCGCGCTAGCGCCGTTGCCGATCAGCATGCTTAGCGCAAGGCCACGGGTTTGTGCCAGCTGGGTCACCGTCGCGACGATCAGCAGCGTCGCCGGTGCGATCATGATCCGCCGCAGCGCCGAAAGTCCGGCGTGGCGGCGCAGCGGTCGAAACAGCGGAAACGAAACGAGCAACGGTACTACTGCGAGGTGTGCGGGCGCGCCCAAGCTCAGCGCAGCCAGATAGGCCAGTGTGCCGTACAGCGGCCAGCTCAGCATCCAGGCGTGTTTGGCGATCAGTGAGAGATGGTGATCGTCAGAGTTGGCGCGGCGGAGGGCCACCGCGACAAACAGTCCGAAGGCGGCCACGGCGCAAGCGATGCCCAAGGGGCGATCGATCCGCTGGCCGCTGATCAACGCGGCAAAATTGGTCGGCTCAATCGGCAAAAAGCGCAGCGCTGGAGCGACGGCGATCAGCGCGACATCTTCGAGTTGTAGGGCCCAGCCGCGCGGCGCAGCCGAGTCAGCGGGTTCAAGTTCGACGGCGTCGGTCGTCAGCAGTTGCAGGCCTTCGAGTGGCGGCTGCAGCGGTGCGGCCCGCTGTGGGTTGAGCACGACGGGGGCGAGGACCGGATTCGCACGATCGGCATCGTACCCCCAGCGATCTGCCTGCTGTGCAGGAACGTTTTGTGGTGCATGGGTCAGCGCGCGACGCGGTGTGGGACGCCCTGTTGTAGGGGGCATCGTTGGAACCGCCGCTGGTCGGCCCGCCGAACCCGGTGCGGGTGCCACGGTGGTCTGTTGCAGTTCGGCGGGGGTCGCTCGGCGAGCGCGCTGGGGCAAAGGAACGCGCGGCGGAAGCGGCGCTCGTCGCAGATGCTGTTGCGCGCGGTCGCGCTGATGTGCCGCCGTCATTTGTGACCTCCGTTCGCCTTGCTGCGATCGATCACAGCAAGCCGCGTACCGCTTGCGCTAGCAGCGGTCTCGCGTGCTTAGCGAACGCCCTAGACGTTTGTGCTGGGTGCATCAACCCCAAAGCGGGACCGCGCCGCGCCGATCAAATGTTATCCCCCCTGACATTGGACAACTTGCCGGGCAGCCGGTCGGCGGTGCGCCCGTTTGCTACGCCGCATGCGCTGTGCGCTAATATCTCTTCAGGTGGCGAACAAAACGCAAACGTCGGGCTTGCCGACCCCGAGCTTGGTCGTGCTCTGCGCCTGGGTCGCACTGCTCACACTGCTCGCCCTGCTCGCTGCTTGCCCGCGGCGCGAGCCTGTCTCCGCTGGACCCGACGCAGCCGTTCGGCCGGTCTGGTACGCCGAACGCCGGTTGCTCTATGACGGCATCCCGATCCTGTTGCGCTTCTTTCCGGCCAAGCCCGCCCTGGCGGCGCAGATTTGGCGCGACTTGGCGCTTGCCGACAAGCATTTCAACGACTACCGACCCGACAGCGCGATCAGTCGGCTCAACCATGCTCCGCCCGGGCAGCCGATAGCTGTGGTGCCACCGCTGTTCGAAGCGGTGAAGTTGGCCTTGCGCGCCCATCAGTTGACCGGCGGTGCGTTCGATCCGACGCTGCGCCCGGTGCGCCAGCTTTGGAAAGATGCCGCCAAGACAGGGCGGTTGCCTGCTGGCGAGCGTGTGCGCGCGGCGCGCGCGGCCTCAAACTGCTCGGAAATCGCGCTTGCGCCAGGGACCATCTTGCGGCGTTCGCCCCACGTACAGCTTGATCTGGGTGGAATGATCAAAGGGCTGCTGCTGGACAAGATCGTCGGGCGTCTGCAGGCCGCAGGCGCGCGGGCGTTCCTCGTCCAGGTTGGGGGCGAGACGGCCAGCTTTGGGCGCTCGCCGCGCGGGCGTTACCACGTGATCGGCATCGAGCACCCGCGCGATCCGGCGCGGGAGTGGACGCAGATCCATGACCCCGGTAGCGGCTTGTCCGGCGCGACGAGCAGCAATGCCCATCGGCCGATCCGCATCGGCAAGCAGACCTACTACCATATCTTCGATGCACGCACCGGGCAGCCGGTGGACCGTCACACTCTTTCGGTTAGCGTCGTCTTTCGCCAACTGGGGCGCGCTTGGTTGGCCGATGCGTTGTCCACGGCGTGTTTGGCCCTCGGGCCGCGGCAAGCGGCGTCGCAGGTGCGAGCCGCCGGCGGTGAGATGCTAATGCTGGTCGAGGGCGAGGCGGGCATTGCCGAATATGTAACCGACGGCTGGCGCGATTTGGTTTACCATCGCAAATGAGAGGTTCTCAGATGTTCTTCCGCGTGGCTTTCACCCTTGTGCTGCTCTTGGTCTCGGTATCTGCTCAGGCGCAAGAAACACTGACGATTCGCTTCGGGACCAGCGTTGGACCCGATCCGAAGTACGCGCCACGCAACGTTGTGGCGGTCTGGGTTGAAACGGCAGCGGGCGCCTTCGTCAAGACCATCGGTCGTTGGGCCGACAAGCGCCGCAGCGAAATGACCACCTGGGCGAGCGCTGCCGGCAGCAGCGACTCGGATGCCGTGATGGGGGCAACCCGCAAAGACCATAGCGGCACGCTGACGGTGACCTGGGATATGAGCGCGCGCGCCGGGGGCACCGTTTCTGACGGCAGCTACGCGATCAAGTTCGAATCGGCTGATCGCAACGGTGGAGCGAGCTCCAACCTTTGGAGCTACGCCTTCCAAAAAGACGGGATCGCCCGCACTGACAACACCAGTGGCGGCGGTTTTACCAACGTCGTCGTCGACTATAGCGGTCGAACCGATGGTGGTGTGCCACCGCCGCGCGACAGCGGCATCGTCGTGCCGGGCGATGGAGCGGTTCCGCCGCGAGACGCTGCGCCAGGCGTCGACGCCTCGTCGAGCAGCGACGCTTCGTCGACAAGTCATTTCGACGCCGGCACGGCGGGTCAGCCGCCGATCGATGGCTGTGCATGTCAAAGCGGCGGGCGAACGGCCAGTGGCACGGCGCTCAGTGTGCTGCTCTTGTTGCTGCTCGGCGCTCGCTGCCGTCGTCGTTTGGTCCAACGGCGCTTCGGCTGATCACAGCGGGTAGTTGCCGACCGTCAACACGTCGCCGCGCAGATAGGCCGCCGCCCAGCTTTCGTTGGCGAACAGCGGATCGTATTGATGACGCTCCCAGTTTTTCACTACCGAGAGCGCCGCGCCGACATCGCCACAACCATCGAGGTTGCCCGCCGGATCATCCGCCCAGGTAAACGAGATGAATCGCTCTTCGCTGCTGCGCTGGGTGCTCGGCCAGGCGTAGACCTCGCTGCCGTGCACCTGGATCGAGCCCACGCGATAATCTTCAAACAGTCGCTGACCGAGGTGCCGCGGCAGCCCGACGCCGTAGAACGTTGTCTTTAGCGTGGGCTCGTGCGCGAGGTAGGCGCCGGCGAGGATCGCTGCGCCTTTTGAATGCCCAAACGCATCCCAGCGAATCGTGCTCTCGGCTAACGGGGTGTTGCTGACCAGTGCTTCAAGCGCCGCGATACCCAGCTTGGTCGAAGCACAGTAGCGCAGCGCGTCTTCGCTGACCACTGCGCCCAGATCGGCGACACGTTGCGGGGTGGACTTGGCGATCCGCGTCGCATCGCCGTCGTCGTATTGCAGGCCGACGATGCAGTCGTAGTTGGAGCGGGCGAGGAAGCCGCGCAGACCCCAGGGCACCGGCCGGCCTTCCAGCTGCGTTCCACCGACGGTGAGCAGTACGTGCTCGCATTCGCTGATCCGCCGCGCCGTGCTGGCGATCGCGGTCTTGTCGGCGGTGCCGGTTTTTACGCCGCCGACCAACGGGAGCTTCATCCCGCTGAGCGGTCGAACAAACGTCGCTACCGCCAACGAGACGGCGCTGCCACACAGATCGCTGCGGTTGGCGGCCAGCGTTTCATTGCAGCTCAGTCTGACGACGAGGTCGAGTTCGGTCGTTTGTGCGCCGCCCACGTAGATCGCCATCCATTCGAGAAAGCCAGCCGCTGCCCAAGTGGCTCGCGTCGTTTCGCGCTCAAACTGCCAGGTCGGTGCGTTGAGACTAAGCTCGACGCCGGCTACCTGCAGGGCGGCCTTGGCGTCGATCACGCCACGCGGAAGTTCAACCTCGATCGTATCGGCGGTCAGTCGCAATAGTCGCGGGTCGGCGACCGCGCCGTGGCTTTCACACTTGGTGCAGTTGGCGGTGGCCTCGGCCGCTTCAGGTGCTTGGGGTCCGCAGTTCGCTAAGCTCAAGTAGGCGCAGCAGAGTGACGCCGTGATCCGCAGTTTGAACATCGATAACCATCCTCGGTCTCGCGGTGGACGTTCCCACCGACTAGTTGTCGTCAGTCGTCGTTTTCTTCTCGAGGTGTTTGGGGTCTTCGGTGACCGCCTCGATCGTTTGGCCGGCGTCAGAGATCCACGCTTCGGCCAGCCACTGGGCGAGAGTGTCGATCTGCGTCGGGTCAAAGTTGGGGTCGGTTTCAAGGATCACTTCTTTGGCCGCGGGAATCGCCCACTCGATGGCCTTGAGAAAGCGCAGGTCAGCCTTGAGCGCGGGGTCGAGTTCGAGCGGGATCGGCGCGATCAGTTCGATGATCTCGCCGCAGAGCACACCGATCTTGTCGCTCAAGGGCTGCTTATCTTCGATGCGCTCGGTGAGCTCGATCAGGTCGAAGGTGGCTGGCGACTTTTCGATCGCGGTCCAGACGGCGGCCAAGTTTGCTTCGTCGCCCACCTTCCACGAGGTGTCGACCGCGACCAGGCCTTTGAAGATCACCGGCTTCTTCGAGCCGTAGGTGAAGACGCGGAAGCCACCCTTGCCATCGTTGACCACGGTGATGCCGATGTTCGCGCCGTCCTTGCTGACCCGATAGGTGATCTTTGATCCGATCGTCTTGATGCGTTTGATCGAGGCGCGCTTGGCCCCCGACAGGTAGGCGCCGACAAAGTCCTTGCTCAGCTGAGTACGGATGTCGTAGCTGACGACCTTGAGGATTTCGTCGCCTTCAGCGGCGGTAAGTTTGATCAAGCGACAGCCTTTGGCGATGCGACTGCCGGCCTTGACAAATTTCAAGCCAAACAGTAGCGCACGCAGCCAGCTGATCAGACCCGCTTCGCATTTTTTTGCCGCGCTCAGCGCCTTGCCCGTCGGCGCATCGGCGAGCGAGGTGACTGGCTCGGTTGCTCCACAAGCCGCTAGGCCAAGCGCCACCGCGCAGCCGATACAGCAGAACTTATGTTTAATTGTCCGCGATCTCTGGCTCATTACAGCGTCTCCGCGCTGAGTTAGAGCAAGGGGCGTGCCGAATCGTCAGTGGCGCGC
Source organism: Deltaproteobacteria bacterium (assembly GCA_020633415.1). GTDB lineage: Bacteria > Myxococcota_A > Polyangia > JACKDQ01. The sequence goes on along the minus strand of JACKDQ010000006.1, from coordinate 22,928 downwards.
TGACCGTCCGTGGGTGGTACCAGACAACCAGCGGCGCAAAAAGTGTTCGGCTTTTTCGGCGGCGCGGTCGAAGCGCCTGAGCGTTGGCCGCTGCTGCCGGCTTGCGCGCGACGTTAGTACCAGAGGTGAGTCTGTAAAAAGACGTCTGCGTCTGAGCCATGCGCCCCAAACCACAAGCGCAGTTCGGCGGCGATGGTCACGCCGGGCAAGAGGATCAAATCGATGCCGCTGCTCAGCCGGTGAAATTGATCGTCAGCGACCTCGGTGTCGAAGTCGGCGAAGTCATACTTCAGTTTCAAGTTGATGCCATTAAACGGCAAATAGTCGAGTTCGTGGTAGGCCGCGATCTGCTTAGTCGATGCGCCGCTCAGCGGTCGCTGCCGACTGCCGAAGGCAACCTCGCCCAGGTAGGTTAGCGGGATCGCGTCGCTATAAAACCAAGGGTTGAAGCCCCATTGCACGCTGGCGCTGGTCGTGTTGCCACCGTCGGCGAGGTCACGGCCGCGGACCATCACGCTAGCGCCGAGTTGCCAACCGAGATCTCGCCAGCCTGCGTTGGCGGCGAAGCCCCAACCGTCGACGCCACCAAACGGTGGGATCGCATCGTTTTCAGGGTCGGCGACTTCAAAGCGGTCGGCCGGGCCAGGGCGAAAGACCGCTACCGACAAGTACGGATAGTTGGGCGCCAAGCCGAACTCCACCCCGGTGATGCGGCTTTCCAAGATGCCTTGATCGAGGCCGAAGTCGCGCCGAATCGGCGAGGTGTGGTCATCGAGGTTTGTGCCGAACGGCGGCAAGAAACGCCCGACGCGCAGATAGGCCATGTAGGGCAGTTGATGCAGCATCAGGTAGAAATCTTTGAGCATGAATGGCGTGCGCCGTTCAAATGTTGCGGCAAACCCCTTTGACTTGGCCAGCACGCCCGCCGAAAACGCCGCGGTCACGTATTGAAACGGATGCACGGCGAGATGCGTGTCGAGCTGCATCGGAAAGAACAGTGGCGCGGCAAACCAGGCGGCGAGACGGGCATCGATGCCGACGAGCAGGATCGGATCGGCTTTGAGGCCGGCGTAGCGATCTTGATCAAACGCCATCTTCGCGGGCTTACCCGGCGGCTTGCCGAGGGCCGGGTCGGGCAAGCGATTCTTACGGTTCTTCTCAAGCTTGGCCAGCGCGCTAAAGAGGTGGCGATTCCAATCTTTGTAGCCGCGATGGGAGGCGAACAGCGCCGGCAGTGTGGTTTGGCTGTAAAAGCGACCCGAGACGGTGCGCAGACCGCCGCCCGACGGGTTAACGTGACAGCCGATGCAAGACAGCGTGCACTTGCGATAAGGCAAGGCGGGGTTGGGCCACTTACTCGGATCGGTGTGGCAGTTATCGCATGTGCGCCCCGAGCGTGCGGTGTAAAGCGGCAGCGCGCCAGCTTGCTCTTCCACGAGCGGCGAACAGATGGCGAATGCGACGACGGCAGCGATCGACGACAGCGTGAGCAGCCCCGGCCATCGCTGGTGTTGAGTGCTCATTGAGGGAATCCATTTTTTGCCCAGCGCTGGAGGAGCGCTTGTTCGCGCGCGGTCAGGCGTCGCGCGGCGCCGGGGGGCATGCTTTGTTCCGCATAGACCGTTTCCTCGATGCCGCTGTAGCCGGCGACTACGCCATTGTAGGTCGAATAGTCGTAGTCTTTGATCGTGCCGACCTGCGAACCCGGCGAGTGACAGGCTGTGCAGTAGTAGTTCATGATCGCGCGCACGGTATCGTGGTAAGCGACCGTTTGCGGAATCGTCGCTGGATCGACCACGTCGATCGGTTCTCCGCCGTAGTTGCAGGACAACATCACAACGGTTGAAGCGATCAGCAGCAGGACAGCGGCGTTAGATCGCACGCCTGAGCCGCCGCCGGGCATAAAGCGCGCAAAGCGTCCAGCCGAGCATGCCAAACAGGCCGCGGGGTGCGCTTGGGCTGGGTGAAGCGGAGCATCCGCCGTAGTATTCGTCGGGTAATCGACGGCCCCGGGGCGCCTCGCCGCTGATCGGCGTCGCGGTGGTTCCGGTGATCGCAATGCTAAACTGCGTCGTCCCCTGCTGGTCGCCTTGATCGGAATCATCGCCGTTGCCGATTACACCACCAGCATACAGCAGAACTTCGGGCGAATCGACTGGAGCGGTGAAGTCGAAAGTCCAGCTGACCGAGCCGTTGTTCGTCAGCTTCGGTTGGCTCTGCACCAGTTCGGCGCCGAGCAGACCCGTCGCTGGTTCGCTGGCATTGGGCCCAAGCTCTCCCGCCGACGCGGCGAGCGCGAACCCGCCGGCACGTAGTCCGGGATTATCTGTCGAGAGCGTCAGCGTTAGCGTGGTGGTTTGACCGGCAACGAGGTGCGTGTCGCCGTCGATGGTCACCGTCAGCGGCTTGCCACCAAAGTGGCATTCGTTGCAGGTCAGCCCAGCGATTTTTCCCGAGTGACCCGCCGAGCCGTCGCGGTAGGCCAATGCCGGCTGACCAAGGGCCAACAGCAGCGCGACCAGTAGCGCGGGATATCTCGAACTGTCGATCGCTGCGGCGACGTTCGCGTGCATGCTCACCCTCGCGAAGCAATAGACGGGCCACACCGTGGAGCGGGCGCGGCAGATGTCAAATTTCGCCGTCACTGGCCGGCTCTAGGCTAAATAGCAGCGCGACGTGGGTGGGCGCGTTGACTGGGACAACCCGCGCCGTGCGTCACCTCGACGTGTCTGGGCAATTGGCTTCGGCTGGCGCAAGTGCTCGACTTAGCGTTGGTCTCCGCCTTGCATTGATTACCCCCATGTGGCCGTCTATACGCTTATTGGGGTTGGTGGTCTTCCTGCTGTTTGGCTACGAGGCTTACCTGGTGGCCGGTGGCGCGACGCGCGTGGCCAGTGCTGCCGCCGGTTTGCAGGCCGGCCTCGCACCGGATGATGACGACGTCAGCGACGCGGGCGATCGCGATCAGGGCGACGACGATGCGCTCGATGACGACGATGACGACGACCTAGACGATCGCGACGATCGAGACGATCGAGACGATGGCCGAGTCCCTGCGGGTGGCGCAGCTGCCGATAAGGCTGAAAAGAAGCAGAGTGGCTGGTCTGCCGGGGAAGTTCCCGTATCGATCGCCACGCTGCGGACCAAAGCCAGTCAGCTTCACCATACGCTGATCGCGTTTGATCTTGGCGTTGGCGCGTTCAAGCGTACACAGGTGCTTTCCGCTGGTAGCGCAGAGCAAAGCTGGAGCGTCAAGACCACCGCTGAGCTGATCATCTCGGCGGCGTTTTACCCGTTTGCGCTACTTAGCGATGGCGCGCTGCGCGATTTCGGCATCGGCGTGCGCTACACCCATGGGCTCGGGGGCGAAATCGAGGCCGACGGCGCACAGTTGGGATCTGCTGTAGCGGGCGAGTGCCTAGTCGATCTGCGCTGGCGCAAGATTTGGGACGCGACGGTTTGGTCGCCACGGATCGGCCTGAGCCTCGGATGGGGCACGCGCAGCTTCGCCGGTGCTGACGACCCGCGCGGCGAGCGCGTTCCAGCGATGAACTATCGCTTCTTGCGGCTGCGTGGCGCTGGGCAGCTCGCACTCGGTACGCCACTGGTTGCGCTGGATGCAGCGTTCGAGTTGCGACCGTTGCTTTCTGTCGGACAAGATGCAGTCGACGCCTGGGGCCAACGCGATTCGGGCATCGCCTTGGCGGCAGAGCTGGGGCTTGGAGGCCAACATCGCTCCGGCTTCTACTATCGCGTCTCGCTGCTGATCGAACAGTATCGCTCCGGCTTTACCGGCCTCGATCCCTCGGTTGCGCCGTTGCGCCCGCACACGCTCGACCAGGCCGAGCCCTCAGTGAGCAGCGATGCGTCGATGGCTGTCGCATTTTCTTTGGGGTTTGCGCTCTAACAGAGGATCGGTGGGGTCGACGCGATCCCGCGCGGTTGCTCACCGATCGCGCGAGCGGCTTGGGCGGTCAAGGTCCGTCCCGCGTTAGAGATCGTGGTCTGGCGTGACCTGGCGAACCCAGCCAATGGCATCGTAGAGCGCGCTCATCTGATGCGCTTCTTGGGCCCAGCCGTAGATCGTCCACCACGAGCGCTCGAGGTCGACACCGAACGGTTTACCGCGGATTGGCAAGAGCAGCAGTGGTGCGGTGGTGTTGCGCATTAGCTCGACCTCCAGCGTGTTCGGCCACTCGGGATAGGCGCTAGCGGTCAATCCCTGAGATTCGTTACCGCCGCCGTAAAGCTGCCCGATCGCCGCATAAGACTGTCCCAACGTCTTGCTTAGCGTCGTTCCCACGGCGTCGACTGACTGTCCGTCAGCGTTGGTGCCCAGCGCCAAGTTCTTGGAGCAGTGCAGGTTGTGGGTCACCATCAGCATCTTCTCGCCTGGCTTGAGCGTCGCCAAGATGCGCTGGGTGTTGCTGTAGAGCGCCGGTTCACGAAACTCAGCGTTTGCCGCCCAGAAATCGTTGGTGTCCATCCGCGTGTAAAATGAAAAGGCGGCGATCAGATTGTCAAGATTCCAAAGTTGTCGATCGACGACGGCATCGCCCACGGTGGTGACGTAGCTCGCGCGCCGTTCGTTGATCCGGCTCTTGATCTGCTGCGCCGCCTGATTGGCCTTGATCAGTGCCCCGCGCAGATCTGGCTCTATCTGCTTGCCATATTCGGCGTCAACACGCTGCAGAAACGACAGTGTGTTATCGATCGCATCGGTGAGCGTCACGGCGATGTCAAAGCCGGCGAAGCGCAACGTCGGTGCGCCGGCGCGTCGCAATCCGGCGACCGCCCGCCAAAAGGGCAGCTCGCTGTGCCGTTTCATGTGGCCGACGAGCAAACGCTCGTCGTCAGCCTCGAGTGCGCGTTGCCAGGCGTCCATACGAGCCAAGCCATACTCGACAGCGATGACGCGTACGTTGTGCTTCAGCACGAGGTAACGCGCCAGCGCAGCATGAAGCTGCTTGGCCTCGAGTACGCCGTGGGAATTTTCGCCCGAACAAATCAGCCGCGCGCTGGCCACGAGCCGGTCTAGGGCCAAAAGCGGACAATCGCTATCGCCGATCGCCTGGGCGTCCCATGACAGCACGTTGGCTTGCAGTGTTACACCGTCGGCAAGCAGCGGTGGTGCCGGACATTGGGCGAACGGCTCTCGGGCCGCGTCAGCCGCGCTGCTACTGTCGACAACGACCTGGGCCTCTGGAACGCTCGCGTCTGTCGGTCCGGCAACGGGCTGGTTCTGGTTGTCGCAAGCACACAGTGATAAGACGAGCAATGCGCTGATCCGGCTCATCGTTGGCTCCTTGCTCGATCGCGAGCGCCGTTGCCGAAATAACATGCCGTCGGGCGATCGGCGCACAAATCCAGCTCGCTTTTGTGCTGCACGTTCTGTGTCGTTTTGGTCGTATCTATCAGTACTTGAGACGCTGTCGCCACAGATCGCGGTAGCGACTTCGCGTTTGCCTTGCTGCGCGTGCCGCGCGCACCTAATGCTGCGTTGCGCGCGATGTTGGCGCGTTGACCAGTGAGATGTTTAGTCGCGGCTTAAACGGTAGGTCAGCGACAGCCGCTCGCTGTCGGCGTAGTTGCTCAGCCGCGCGGCATCGAGAATGCGATAGCCGCCGGAATGGCGTTCGACGATCCCTTCGCGCTTCCAGGCGGTGATGTCTTTGTTGACCGAGCGGCGCGAGACGCCGATCGCCTCGGCCATCTGCTGTTGGGTCAGGGCGACGACGCGGCACTCGCTCGGGCACGGATAGTCCAAGAGGTAGTTGGCCAAGCGCACCGTCGGCGGGTGAAAGGCGAGCGAACGTTCGTTGTAGGACGCGATCGCCAGGCGGTGGGAGACGTCGAGCAGCAGACGGTAGGCCACCTGGGGCTCTTGTCGGAGCAGGGCAACCATCGCCTGACGCGGGATGATCAGTACGCGCGCCGCGACACCGACGGCGGCAACGTTCTCCTGATAGGGTAGTCCGCCCGGGAGCGCCTCGGCTTCGCCAAAGATCGCTGGCGCGCCAAGGACCTTGACCACGACCTCGTCGCCGTTGTGGGCGCGATGAAAGACGCGCACCGTACCAGCGACCAAAACAAATACCCGGTCGGCGGGTTCACCACAGGCAACGATGTGCTGATCGACGCCATAGCTAACGGCGCGTGCCGCATTGGCGAGCTTGGCCAGCGATGGCTCGCTCGCCTGAGCGAAAACCGGGTTGGCGCGCAGCTGGTCGATCGACATCAGGAGCATCTTATCAGGGTGCGGACGCCGTCCCAAGCCAGCTGTCAAGGAAGCGCTTCTCACCGCTTGCCGCTGCGGCTTCCTCTGCCGGCCGAAGGCACGCGTGCTAGCACAGCGCTCAACTTCGGGAGGTCCCGGGAGGAACGTACGATGCAACGACAGGTTTCAATAATCGTCGCACTGATGCTCTTTGCCTGCGGAAGCGACGATAAGGGCAAGAGCAACCCGCCGATCAGGCAAGCCGACGGGGGCGCTACCGGTGGCACAGACAGCTCGATTCGGCGCGACAGCGCCAGCGTTGCGCCCCAATGCGACGATCGTTGGCTGCTGGGCTCAACGTTCTATAAATGCCCAGATTGCGGATTGGGGCAAAAGTGCGACCCCTCAGCTGCTCCGCGCAACTGCGCCGACGGCTCCTTTCTCAAGTTCAACGACGGCGATTGCCGCTGTATCGCCGCTTGCTCGAGCTTTGCCACGCCGAAGAAGGATGGTGATCAATGCGACAAGGCTGGCAAATGGCACTGTCGCACCATCGCCAACGGACGCGGTAGCCGAGGCTTGATGTGCGTCCCCGACGCCTGGAACCTCTGCGTCGAGGGCGGTGGCACGATCGATCCGCCCAACCCGGCCCAGGACGCCGGACCACCCTGCAAGAGTGCCGGTCAAAGCTGTACTTTCGACGACGAATGCTGCAGTAGCTCATGTGACACGATCAGCGGCGCCTGCGAATAGTAGTGGCCGGCGGTTTGCTAGCGACGTTGCCAGCGAGCACTTTACTTTGGTGTGTTGACCTCCTTCGCCGGCCTAGGGCGCCACTGTGCACGGTTCGGCGCTCAACAGCCGGCGAAGCGCGCGTCGGTGGTCGGCGCTTCGCGCTACTGTTTGGTTAGCGTGAAGGTGCCACTGCCACCGCCCTGAAGGGTACCGGTCATCGTCGTGCCGCCGGTGAGAACCGCATCGAGGGCGAGCGAGATGCTGTTGGACAGTGCGCTGAACTTTAGCGTGCCAAATACACGGCCCGCCGCGATCGTTCCCGCAAAGCTGCCGCTTGCGCTTTGATAGCTGTGGTGTTGGCACGAGGGGATCAGGCGCAATTGCCAACCGCTAATGCTCATGCTGCCCGTTGCTGTCGCCGCGCCGGCGCCGCCATCGACTGGCAGTGGTCCATCGACGGTCAGCGTGATCGTTAGTGTGCCGTTGCTTTGGTAGGTGCAGCCGCCATCCCCTTTGCCGCTGTAGCTATAGGTTCCCGACCAGCTGCCGGCAAAATCTGAGCTCGGCGTGGTGCTGATCGTGATCGTTGCCGGTGCGCAGCTTCGCGAGCCGATCAGATCGACGGCGCAAACGTCGAAGGTGTATCTGCCTCCGGCCGTTGGTGTGCCGCTGACGATGCCGTCGATAGACAGTGTTGTGCCTGGAGGTGGAAATCCACCGGCTGTGCCAAGGACGAAATGGTACGGCGGGTTTCCGCCTTGGGCCTGTGCGACCTGGCAGCTGTAGGCCTCGTTCTGCTTGCCGGTTGGGCAGCTGGCGATCTCGAGCTGCGGCGGCGGCGCGACGACGCTGATGCGCAACGTCGCTTGATCGGTTGCACCGACGGCGTCGGTCACTTTGACCGTAAAGGGCGGCGAAATGTAGCGTGTGCTCCCTGGAGCGAGGGTCATCGAACCCGCGATCGCTCCGGTGTTGTCCAAGCTAAATCCCGTCGGTGGCGTGCCCGCGGCGAGCGCCCAGCTGTAGGGCTCACGGCCGCCCTGGGCGCGCAGCTGGTGGCTGGCGCTAAGCGCGGAGACCCACGCCGGAAGGGCCGAGGTGGCGATGTAAACCCGATCGGCTGTGACGACGCCGACCTTGATCGGCGTGGTGCTGATCTTTAGCTCACTAAGTCCTGACTTGTTCAAGTTCGAGCCGGCCAGCTGGTCGATCGCCTGTTGGATCTGTTGAAGGCCCGCTGCAGTGCCCAGCGGCTTGGTCGTCCCATCGATCAGCTTGATCTCTGTCGCTGTCTGGGCGTTGCCAGCGGGCGTGCGCTGTCCGTCGAGCAAGCCATCGTTGAGGTCGTCAGCGAGCGCCTCGGTCAGGTCGATCGCGTGCGCACCGACGTTCTTGGCCAGCTGCGACAAACCCGCGATGACCAAACCGTAGCGGCGCTGCTCGGTCGTTGCGGTCGAGACGGCCGCTTGATCGGTGATGTCGACGGGAAGCGTATCGAGCAGCGATGGCAGTCCAAACTGCTGGGCGACCTGTCGATTGCTTGATGGTCCGGCGAGGCAGAGCGTTTCGGGCGTTGCCAGCCACAAGGCACGACGGGCGGCGATCGTCGTCAGCGGCGTGACGGCGATCGGCCCAATCTCGCTCGAGAGGTCGCAGATGATCGCAGCGAGCCCCTGCTGATAGCGGACATCAACGCCCGTGGCCTCATCTTCGTAAACGGTGCCATTTTCGCCACAGTTGTCGTCGCCTTCGATCTCGATCAGCAGGCAGCCGATCGGGTCTTTCGGCTCGATCGCGATTTCGAAGCGACCATCGGCCATCGCGCCGCAGAACCGCCGAAAGCCGATCCGCACCGGGGTATAGCCACGATAGGTATTGTTGCCAGAATCGCCTTGATACTCGACCAGGCTCGAGACTTCAACCATCGCGCTCTTAACCAGCCCCTTGAAGGCGAGGCCGCTGATCGTTAGCGGTTCGGCAAAGGTCGCTTTGCAGGCCGCCTGGGCAGACGCGCCATCGTCGACACTCCCACCGTCGGATGATGGCGTATCGTTTGGCTTGCAGGCGAACAGCGCGAGCGATAGGGCGATGGTCAGGACCGTGAGCGGACGCCTCGACGGACGGCAGAACATGCAAGTCTCCTCGCGCTGCGTGGGTGCGGTACGAAACGTCTCGGATTGCCCCTACAATACCACAGGAGCCGTGCGCAGATTTTGCGGCCGTCCTAGCTCGTGCGACCGCGTCGAACCCAGCCGATCATCGTCGGTTAACGTTGTATCCGCTTGCCCTGTAAGATTTCCTGTCAACTCAATCTGCTGCAATGATCGGAAAATAGCAAAAGCATCGCGTGTAATTTTCAGGTTTGCTGTTGCCCCGCGCAGATCGATTCGCTAAGTCCTCGCGCGATCGCAGCCTGCGAGAAGCACAAGGGGGTTGGTAGCGATGCCTAAGGTCTTTTCGATAATGTGCTTCGCTGCTGCGTTGGTTGCCTGTCAGTCCGATGACGCGACGTCCGATGGTGCTGTGATCGATTCGCGGCCGATCGACGCAGCGCTCAGCGACGCGGGGTTGCTGGATGTCTGGATGTCAGGTTTGACGCGTCTCCGATCGTCAGCCATTGACAACCGGACAGCTTCGCGCTTCAGATCGAGCTGGTCCACTGGGGGAATTTCGCCGCCGGCGGGGTCGTTGTCTCCGGTGAGGTAGCCGTATCCGGCCCGCAGAGGCGATCCCCGCTGGCATAGCTGTTGCTAGAAGTTCGAGCGCTTGAAACGAAGTGTCTTAGGCGATGGAGCTACGTCCGTCCGTGGACGGTCGCAATATTTTTTGGAGATTTCAATGTTCTACCACATTTCGCGCACACCAAGGCTTAGCGGTATCGTACTGAGCGCCGTGCTGCTCGCGCTCGGCTGTGGCCCCGATGACGAGATGCGCCAACGAAGTGCAGCGCTCGACCCTCCAGGGGGGGATGAGCTGGCGGCCCAAGATGTCACGCGCACCGTTGGTATCGTGCTCATCGACTACGACGACGTCAAGGCGAGCAGCGCGATGACCCTCGCCAACGCACAAGCGCGTCTTGACGCCGCGCGCAGTTACTATCTGACGGTGAGCGAAGGTCACTTGACCCTTCAGACGAGCTCCTTCGGTGGAAGCTTGCCTCACGTCTACCTGGTGAACGTTAGCGGCAATCGCCCGCCCTCGGCAGCGATCGCCAACCAGGGCTATATCGCCGACACGCTGCGGCCGGCGTTGGCTGAACAGTGGGGACCCGCCGCCGCGGCGCTGCAGATCATCGGCTGGTTTTCGCCGGGCGAATTCGGCGGAGCGAGCGGCGAGGCTTTTGGAGAAACGTGTTTCGCCGATGCCTCAGCTCACTGCGACGCGACGATCTTCAACACCGAGCACAGCGATCGCGTTTGGCGCCACGAGTTTGGGCACAACTTGGGCCTCTATCATTCGAGCTCTTTGTACGGTGGCAGCTTCGCCGAGTATGGCAATCTGTCCTGTTTGATGGGCTCCGACTGGTCGGGGGCCTCACTTACGCCGCTGCAGTTGGAAAAACTCAAGCGCTACCAGTTTTCGCCCCAACAACATCAAGTTCTCTCTCACGACGCCAGTGGACTCGAGACGCTCAATAGCGAGCAACACCACAACGTGACCATCTCGCCGACCGCTGCCGTGGGGCTCAGTGGAAACAGCCCGCCGATCTTGGTTTCGGTCAATTTGCCCTACTACATCGTCTGGCATGAAGGCCAGTCGCGGCCGACGTCCATCGCCTACCGGCGATTTGCGCTGGCCAACCGCAAGCCAGTTGGAATCGACCAGAATCTCGACCCCTCACTGACCCAGGGCTTCGAACTCTATTACCCGCGCCATGGGCAAGAGCGAGATCCGCGACCGATCGTCTACAACAACGTTGGCCCGTACACCCACCCACTCCACGGCGGTGCCGACTGCATTGCCAACGACGGCACGCAACACGACTGCGTGCTGGACTGCACCATCAGCGGCGTGCAAACCGGTCAGTTGTCCGATCAATCGGTAGTACTCGACATCACCACCAGCTGCCATGCGATCCTCGACTTTGGCAGCAGCGGTGGCTGAGGCGGGCGGCCCACGCCCGCACGATTAACGCGCAGCGGGGGGCCGCGAGCGAATTGATAAGTGCCGTTTGCCGAAGGACGCTCTTTCGGGGAATCGCCGGAACGCTTTGGCCGTTGTTGACGTGATGATCTCGAGACGCGGATTCATCAGCGTCGGAGCCAACGCGATGCGAGCAAACGCGATGCGAGCAAACAAGATCCGGGAATCGCTGTGGATGATCGTCGCCGTCGCCGTTGTTGGTTGTAGCGACCGCCTACCTGCGAGCACTGTGGACGCCGCTGTCGACCTGGCCAGCGTGCCGTTGCTCTGCCAAGGTGGGCTTTGTCCGCACGGCTACCGCTGTGTGGTTAGCGGAAGCCAAGGCATCTGCGAGCGCAGCGACGCAGGTATCGCCGACGCAACGGCAGACGCATCGCCCGATCTCAACCTTTCGCCGCCCGATACGCGCCTCAGCGATAGTCAGGTCAACGATAGTCAGGTCAGCGATGGCAGCGTTGCGGACCCGTTCTGCAGGGGGACGCAAGTCAAGGCGGCATTCGACAACACCGCTGTTAGCGCGCTTTCGATCAAGAGCGAACCGACGATCACGTCTTGCTGTAATGGCGAGCTGATCACGCTGAGCGGGAGCCATCACGGCCATAAGCTCGAGATCGGATTGGCCCCGCTGCGTTTCGTTGGCTACGGCTATCCGACATCACCCGTCGACTTAGCCCAGCCGCCCGGCGGCTGGACGCTCTCGCTGCGCTGCGACCCCTATGCCGATTGCGTCGGTACGACCCCCGACGTTCTCGACGTCTCGGGAGTCTACACCCATGCGTTGGCCAAGCCCGTCGGCATGAGTTAGGGGGGCTTAGAGATCTCGCTCTGCTTGATCGCCAAGCGCAAGCCAACCGCGCCCGCCGCGCCCTATTCGACGCTGCGCGTCTACATCCCGAAACACGTGATCCCTTTGACCTGCGTCAGCGGCTTTGATCAAACCTGCAACGCCGACCTAGCCACCAGCCGAATCATCGGTAAGTGCACGCCCGACAGCAGCTGCGTTTGTCCCGCTGGCAAAGACGCAAACGGTCGTTGCCTCGGCCGCTGACGCCGCTTGGCGGCAGCCGCTGAGCAAGCGCGCCGGCGAGCACACCACGCGTCCGTCTTGGGGCAATCCTAAACGCGCCCCTGCCATTTTCTGACATCGGTGCTGCCTCGCCCCTGGCTCTGGCGTGAGCCAGTGCCGGCCAGCCTACCGTCCGGTTGCGGTCCGCGCCTATTACTTTAAGGGGTTCCTCCACTCAAACCATGGCACGTAAATCGCACAATAGCGGGGTGCAGGGGGAACACACCATGGCAAAAATCCGACATCTATCGACGGCAGCGTTGATGCTAACGGCCCTCTTTGGGGCGCCGGGTCAGGCACGGGCCGAGAGCTTACTCAGCTCGATTCTCTACGAAAACCCGGTGCGTTGGAGTCAGCCGTTAGGTGCCAGCGCGCAGGATACCCTGGCGAGCATTGCGAAGTTTGCTCACCAGGACGCCGACACGCTGCTGCCAACAGAGCTGTACGAGAAGCTTACCACCGAGGGCCCGACCTGGAAGTCCTTGGGTGCGCTCCAAAAGATGGTCGACCAAACCTTTCGTGAGCTGAAGACGCTCGAGCGTCGCATGGACAGCAGTTGGGGCAGCATTCCGAAAGGCGACTTCGCCAAAAACGACGCGCTGCACTCGCGGCTTGATGTGCTGAGCTGCTTACTGAAGTGGGCCGACCGGGCGGCCGTGAGCCAGGGGCCATCTTGGGCCGCGCTCCGCGCGCGCAGCTCGTTTTCGCTCTACAGCGGCCCGACCTTCGTCAGCAGGCGGTTCGTTTCGGGGGCGATTGCCGCGCGCATTCAAGGTGAGCGTCCGGCGCTGAAGCGGCGCTAGCAGACAGACGCGCTGATCGAGCGGCCGCAATAAGCTGGCGCCATCGCTTTGCTCGCCGGGCTGGCCTACAATCGCCAGCGTATGCAATCGATCGACATGGTGCTTTACGGCGACGACCACATCGAGCCGCTGCTGAGCCACGTGCTCGTCGGCGTGGTGCTGATCGTCTTGGTTGCCTGCCTGCTGCTCGCGCTGTTCGGAACGCTTTATGCGGCAGCAAAAGGTCGAACCGTGCAACGCCGCTCATTTGTGCGCTCGCTGGTCTTCTCGCTGATCGCGATCGTTGCCGCTGGCTGCATGCTTGCGGGGTACGCCACACGCCTGGTCGCCGGCGTCGTGGTGACGGCGCGCCTAATCGATCGCGTTGCCCAGACGACGCGCGTCGAGCACCGGGTTTATGCACATTACAGGGCGCGATATCGCGTTCTGACCGCAGCGCACCAAGGGTACGAAGGCGAACAACAACTCGATCGCCGAGACTACCAGCGGGCGTACAAGGGCATGCGAATGCCGCTGCGTTTTGTTCCCCCAAGGCCGTCGTACTCTGCGCTTGGCCCGGGTGTTTCGGTCGAGCTCTACCCGTTGCTGATCGCGGCTGCCTTCGCGATGCTTGCGCTGGTCAAGGTTGTTCACTCCTGTCGCAGCCGGCAGTGAAGGGACGACGACACCGAGCTGTTCGGCCGACTACGCCGGGGCGCTAGATACAAAACCAACAGCAGCCAAACGCCTTGGGCGTACACAGGCCGGGCTGGTCGGGCTGTGGTTGATTGCAGCGGGGTCGCGCCGGGTCGAGGCAATCGGCGTCGGAACGACAGCCCGTCGTGCACAGTGAGTGATGACCGCTCTCACCGCTACGACAGCCCAAACAGTTTAGACCGTCCGCGCAGGGTCCGCCGCAGTCGCCCGTTCCGCAGAGAAACTCGTAGGGGTAGTAGCATTGGGTGATCAGTGCGCAACATTGTTGCTGACGCAGGCAGGTCCGATCGCCGCAGCGCACCGCAGCTGATCCATCTTGTGTGACGACGTCGACGCCCAGATCGAAGACCACGGCATCTTGCGCTTGGCCGTCACCTTGCGCATCGATGGATGGCGCGGCGGCGCGGTCGCAAGCTGCCACGGTTGTTGCGATGAAAGCCAGCTTGAGCGCGATTGGTCCGTAGTTCATCGGCGCACTGATTCATGCGTCCTTGCGGCCCTTGACCAACTGATAGACGGCTTCGACCAGGCTCAGTGCGCCACCAGCACGGGTCGCCAGCGCCGAGTGGGTCAGCAGACGCGCGGCGCCCAAGAGCGAGCGATACATCGCGTGGCTATAGGGCTGCCAAAACGGGCTCCACTTCATCGTCGGCAGGACTTCTTCGTTGATGTGATAGGGGATGCAAAGGTCCCGCAAGCCGTCATCGGAGTGAACGCGGCCGATGCCGCTCTTCTTGACGCCGCTCCACGGGGTCTCGGGGCAAGCGTGGGTAAACAGCGTTTCGTTGACCATCACCGTGCCGGCCTCGAGGCGCTGGGCGACCTGCCGTGCGGCCTCCTTATCGCGACTGTAGACGTAAGCATTCAGCCCATAGGGTGAGTTGTTCGCCCGTGCGATCGCGTCGTCGAGATCGCTGTAGCGCATGATCGGCAATGTCGGACCGAAGGTCTCTTGGCGCACGACATCCATCTGATCGTCGACGTCGACCAAGACGGTGGGCTCAAAGAACTGCCCCGGACCGTCGACGCGTCGACCACCCGTTAGCACTTTGGCGCCTCGCTCGACCGCTTGCGCCACTTGGTTCTCGACGACCCTTAGCTGTCCCGCATCGGTCATCGGTCCCATGTCGGTGCCATCGAGCAACGGGTTACCAACCTTAAGTGCCGACGTCTTTTGCACGACGCCCTGAACCACGCTGTCATAGAGGCTCTCGTGGACGTAGGCCCGCTCGATCGAGGCGCAGACTTGGCCGGCGTTGGCGAACGCGCCCCAGACCAAAGATCCACAGACCACGTCGACATCGGCGTCGGGTAAGACGATCGCCGGATCTTTGCCGCCGAGCTCCAAGGAACAGGGCGTTAGGTTGCGACCGCAAAGCTCAGCGACGCGCAGTCCCACATCGGTAGAGCCCGTGAAGTTTACGTAATCCACGCCCTCATCGATCAACCGCGAGGCGATTTGCCCAGGGCAGGGGATAACGCGCAAGAGATCTTCGTCGAGACCTGCCTCACGAAACAGCTCTTGACCCTTGAGCGCGATCAGCGGCGTCAACGAAGCAGGCTTGAGCAACACCCCATTACCAGCGAGCAAGGCCATCACTGTCTCGCCAAACGGGATCGAAAACGGAAAGTTCCACGGAGAGATTACCAAGACCACGCCGCGCGGGCGGTAATCGATCGTGCTGCGCCGATGCTTGAGCAAATGAAGGTTGATCTTGCGTGGCGCCAGTATCTCTTCAGCATGGTCGGCGAAATAAGAGGCTAGGTCGGTGATCGGAAAGACCTCCATCTGCAGCGATTCTTGCAGCACCTTGCCGTTTTCCTTGCTCAGCAGCTCGCAGACCTCGTCGGCGCGATCGAGCAGCACATCGCGAAAGCGGCGGATCACGCTGCAGCGGTGTTCTAGCCCCGCTGCCTGCCAGCCGATCTGAGCTTGCCTCACGGCGCGCAGAGCCTCCTTCGCTTGTGAAAAGTCGACGCTTTCGACACGCCCCAACTCCTCGTTGGTTGCTGGGTTTCGGACTACGATCAGCTCACTCATCGTCTCACCTCTTTGCTGCCGGAGCTTAGCCAACTCTGGCAATCGATGGGGCGCAAACGACATCAGTTGTGGGGCGGTTCATCTGGCGGAGCTATCGCGGGCGATTGTGTTTTTTGGCTGGTCGCGGCTGCACAGCGTGACAAAAGCGAACGACGTCGCTTGGAGGTGGTTGGTCGAGCTCCACCGCCAATTCCAACACGTCGTATTCACTCGCTTCCATTCGTTGGCCACCAGCGCGTCGCAAGGGGTGCTGTCGATCAGGCTGTTGTCCCAGCGCAGCGGTCGAAGAGAAGCTGCTGGCAGCGCCGCGATGCGAAGCGATCGACGGTTAACACTTATGACAACTCGCCCGGCAGATCCGCGCCGGAGGTTGCCGATTTCGGCTAAAACGCGACCCCGGCGTGTGCTTGCTGTGCTAGACTTTTCGGCGGTTTTGCGATAACGGCGACGGAGGCGCGATGGCTGCTCCGGGTGAAGTGGATCACAGTATCCGCCCAGGCAAAACGTCAGCCGGCGAGCAACACGCCGACGCGCGAGACGGCTGGTTGCGTGCGGTCTTCGAGACGAATACCGTCGGTATCGTCTATGGTGACCTCGCCGGTCGGCTACATCAAATCAACCCAGCGTTCTGTGAACTTCTGGGTTACAGCCGCAGCGAACTGATCGGTCGCTCCTTCTTTGAGCTGACGCATCCGGACGACTTCGATTCGGGGCACGATCTGCTAAAGCGCGGCGCGGCCGGCGACTACAGCATAGCGACCTTCGAGAAGCGATATCTGGCGAAGGACGGCAGCGTGGTTTGGGCGTTGGTCACGCCGACGTTGATCCGCGCTGGCGGCCGTCCGTCGGGCTTTTCTGTGGTGATCGTCGACATCACCGCTCGGCGTGCAGCTGAGCAGGCGCTCGCAGAGAGCGAAGCGCGTCTCCGACAGTTGCAGAAAGCCGAAAGCTTGGGCGTGCTCGCCGGGGGGGTTGCCCACGATTTCAACAACCTGCTGGTCGGTGTGCTCTCCAACGCTGAAACCCTGCTCATCGACAAAGGCGATGGCGAAGAGCGCGAGGCGTTGACCGACATTATCCGCGCTGCTGAGCGCGCTGCTGAACTTTGCCAACGGATGATGGCCTTCGCCGGACGCGCGCCGCTAAGGCGGCAACGCACCTCCCTCAGCCAGCTGGTAGAGGAACGACGCAGTCGGCTGTCTGCGATTGTGCCCGAAGGGTGCAGCCTTCACTACGATCTCGCGCCGCAGCTGCCTGACGTACTGATCGATCAGCGCTTGGCTGGGCAGGCCCTGACGACGCTGATCATCAACGCTACCGAATCGTGTGCTGAAGGTGGGCTGCACATCGAGGTAGCGACCAACTTGCGCCATTTTGATCGCGATCAGCTGCGGCGTAATCGAACCCACAGCGAGCTGCTTCCGCGTGAGTACGTCTGCTTGAGCGTCAGCGACAACGGCAGCGGTATGGATCAGCCGACCCTCGCCAAGATGTTTGACCCGTTCTTTAGCACCAAGTTTGCGGGTCGCGGGTTGGGACTGGCCGCATTGCATGGCGTCGTTTCGGCCCACGGCGGAGGACTGTTGGTCGACAGTGCTGCTGGCCAGGGCACAACGCTGACCATCCTGTTCTCCCCATGCCACCAAGCACCCGGCGAGACGCGTGTGCTCGCTGACGATCCCAACTGGCGGGGTAGCGGACGCGTGCTGCTGGTCGAAGACGAGGCGATGGTTCGTGATGCTGTGGAGGCGATGTTGGCACGCTTGGGGTTCGAGGTAGTGACAGCCGTTGATGGTAGCCAAGCCTTGCAGCGCTACCAGCAAGCGCAGGGCGACTTCCGCTGCGTCCTTCTCGACCAGGAGATGCCGCAGATGAATGGCGTTAATACCCTTGGTGCCTTACGCGAGGCCGGCGCGATGCTGCCGGTTGTTGTGCTCAGCGGGTATTCGCCAGCCGATGTCCGGGCGGCCTTCGGTGAGCTGAGCTTTGCCGATATCCTGAGCAAGCCATTCCGATTTCACGATCTGCGTCGCACGTTGCGTCAGGTCCTGGAGGCGTAATGTTTGATGCGTTCGTTGAAGACCAACAGCTGTATCTCGCTGGGAAATGTTTGCTGACAGGGGAGGCGTAGATGCGAACCCAATTCTTGCCAGCTGAGCGGGTCTCGCGCCATCTCCTGGCTTCGCAGGTCGAAATCGCTACGCAGCATCCGGTTGCCAAGGCGATCCTTGAGGCGATGAGTGGGGCAGTGGTGGTGCTCAACGAGCAGCGTCAAATCGTCGCATGCAACCTGCACTTGCTCGAGGCGCTGGGCGTATCAGATTGTCAAGGGATCCGCGGGCTACGTCCCGGCGAAGCGCTGAACTGTCGCTTCTCAGATAACCGGAGTGGTGGCTGCGGTACGACCAAGGCTTGTCGATGCTGCGGTGCCGCATTGGCGATCCTTGCCGCGCAATCTGGCGACGATGCGGTTGAGCGCGAATGCCTCGTCGATCGCACAGAAGGAGAGCCGCTCGAATTCGTTGTTCGCGCAACGCCGTTGCGCTGCGGCGATCATCGTCTGACCGTGTTAACCCTGAGGGACGTTCGCAAAGAGAAGCTTTGGTCCTGGTTCGAGCGCGTCTTCTTTCACGACATGATGAATCAGCTGATGCTGGTTGAGACAGTAGCCGAAGAGCTCGAAGAACAGCGCCCCGATGACAGGCTCACCAAAAAACTGGCGTTCGCCGCCCGGCAGCTGTTTGCTCAGGCACGCGCACACCATCGTGTTTGCCAGCAAACAGACGGTCCATTTTGCAGCAAGCCGGTCAATACGACGACCGTGGCGATCAGTGCGGATCTCGAGCGCCACTATCGCGCGAGTCCACTCGTCGCGATGCGGCGCGTTGTGATCTTGCCGACAGAGCCGATCGTGCTCTATCTCGACCAGACGCTGCTATTGCGCGTTGCGATCAACATGGTCAACAATGCGCTGGAAGCCACCGAGGAGGGCGGCGAGGTGCGCATCTTCTGGCAGGCGACAAATGGCGTCGTGACGTTCAACGTCTGGAACGCCGGATCGATCGCCGCTGCTGATCGCCAGCGCATCTTCCAACGCTTTCATTCGACCAAAGGTGAGGGGCGCGGTCTGGGCACCTACTCGATGAAGTTGATCGGCGAGCGCGTCTTGGGCGGGAAGGTCGGCTTCCGCAGCGATGACGATGGCACGGTCTTTTGTCTTCAGCTGCCTCGTCCTGTGTGCCGCGACCTTTATCAGGACTTTCCCCTTGAGGCGAACTAGTCGCGCTGCCGTCCGAGCTGAATCCGCCGAACGGTGATGGCTATGCTCCACAGGGTGGGACTCCAGCGACCAGCTTAGGGTCAGCTGTCCCCGCATCAAGCGCCAAGAGCGAGAGAAGATTGGCGCAAGATTTCGGCAAGCCCACCGCAGCGCAGGTGCAAGCGCCGCGAAAAGGTGCTGCTGGCCTTGGCCTTGCAATTCACCCCGCTGGGCTAAGTGGAGCGAAGCCCACGCTTATCAGTCTTGCGGGGGAATTATGATGCGAGCGATTGCACTGGTCGTGGTGTGTGCGCTGTGGGGCTGCGCCGGAAATGTTGAACTGGACCGCGAGGTCTTGCGGCGCAGGTGCGAAAAATTTTGCCCGAGCAATGCTCACCATGATTGGTGTCAGCAAAACTGTGTGGCGGAACCAGTGTCGAACGATGCAGGTTCAGCGATCGACAGCGCGCCGCGCGGCGATCTTCGCCAGCGCGATAGCGATGTGATCACCAGCGACCGGGGCAAGCCCCGCATTGATAGCAACGTAGCTATTCGCGACGGCGGCACAGTCAGCGATTCGGCACAGGCGCCGGTCGACGTTTGGATCGCCCCGGATTTGCCGCCGCTTGCCGACGGCTCAGTCGGTTGCCCGGGTAACGTGGCTGCTAGCTATCGTCAGGCCAACGCGGCTTACCTGCGGCTCTCCTATTACACCAGCGAGACGGAGGCCGAGTTATTGATCTTCTCGCGGAGCAGCGGCACGGCGGATATCTCCGGCGCGATCACGCGCAGCAACCAACCGCTGTGCGCCGGCGAAAACCGCGTCGCGCTGCCGATCGCCGCGCTAGCCAGCGGGCAGTATCCGCTGACGGTTACGATCCGCAGCGATCAAACGACCCAGGTCCAACTGACCTTGAGCAAGTTGCCACCCCAGACCAGTGGCAACACGGTGCAGATCGACCGCTACAACCACTCGGTGCGACTCAATGGCCAGCCAATCTTTCCGTTCGGCGCTGCGCTCTATTGGAGCAAGTCGGTCGCTTCGATGCAGGGTGTGTTCAATACGATCGTCCGTTGGGATACTCTTTACAGCTGCGCCAACGGCAGTATCTCGCCGACTGAGGCTGCGCAAAACGATTGGTTGTTCGACGAAGCCAATCGTCTGGGTCTGAAAGTAATCGATCGCCTTGACCAATCGCGTCCCTGGTGGTCCTACGCCAAGCCCGACACCAGCTTCATGGCGACGTTCAACGACTGGCTTGCCCATGACGTGCCCGAGATTCTGGCGGTCACCAAGCACAATCGCGCGTTGTTGGCATTGATGGGCTTTGACGAGCCCGCACTCAATGAACGCCTCGACCAGGCGAAAATCGCGGTCGAAACGTTCAAGCAGCACGACCCCTATCACCCGGCGTTCAACAATTATGCCCACGGCGAAGGCGTCGAGTTGCCGCAGACCGCCAACGAGGACGGGATTTCTGACTACATCTATATGACACCGAGCGGCTCACGCGCCCGACGTGTAGCGTCGATGGTCGACCGAACCGTGTCCTTTGCTCATCGCCAAAACAAGTTCGCTTGGATCATGCCGCTCAGCGAGGAGAATGTTGACGGTGCCTATGCGCCGCTGACTGCCAGCGAGCAGATGGCCAACACTTATCTGATGTTCACTGGCAGCGCGGCGGGCATCTATTACTTCATATGGCCGGCGATGCACCGCCAAACCTACGACGTGATCAAAAAGCTCGGAGGTGAGGCCAATACGTTGGCGCCGGCGCTGCTGCGACGTTCGCCTTCATCATCGACCAGCGTAACCGTCGAGCCAGCCGAGGTGCTGCCAGCGATCAGGACTCGGCTGACAAGCATGCCCGATGGCACACCGATCCTTTTGGTCGTCAACATGGAGGACTACCCGATCGATGTCTCGTTCACACTGCCCTGGGTGCCGACCGATGCTCACCTGCAAGGGATGTTTGGTCGCGGCATCAGCGATCAGGCGCTGAGTGGCCGCGCATTTTCCGAGCGGCTGGAAGCCCTGGGCACCCGAGCCTATCGCATCGCCGGTGCGCGGATCGTTGCCAATCAGATCGATCACCCGATCGCGATTCGCGAGGTTCATCCCAGCGGCGCGCACCACCTCACCGAGATGCTGCAGAACACCAGCTTTGAAGGCGATGGATTCTGGTCGACCAACCGGCCCGGCGCGGTCTCCTACGATAGTAGTCGGGCGTATCTCGGCAGTCGGTCCATCCGTATCGAGCGCGCCAATGTTGGCGACGAGTATGTCGCGATCAAATCCGTCAAGTACACGCTGGCGCCTAACCATCGCTACGAATACGGTGCTCACGTGCTCTCCAATATCACGAGCTATCCGAGCGGAACGAACTGGAGCGGTGTTTCGGTACTGTTGCGTGCAAGCAGCGGTAGCGCCTTCGAGCCGCCGATCGCGGCTGCGCCGCGCAAGAACGGTGTGTGGATCGATCGTCGTCAAGAGTTTCGCACCTACGACCAGCCGATCGAGGTGCATTTCGAGATTCTGGCGATGGATAACGCCGGGTCGATCAACGTCGACAAGGTCTTCTTGCGCGACATGGGGCCGCAACCGCCACAGTCGACCTCCAAAAACCGTCTCGACAACAGCAGCTTCGAGCACACCCGGCTGCCGGGATGGCCGGTACGCTGGCACCCTGAAGGCTATGACCCGTTCATTCGCAACACTTTTCTGGGTGATGCCGATGCGCCGTTTCGCCTCGACGCGCAAAACCCCTATCACGGAAAGTACAGCTTGCGCATCGAGGGCGGCTCGCGCTCACAGGGCTACGTCTCCTCGGTGCACTCGCGTCCCGACCGCCGCTGGGGGCATGGCATTCCGGTTACCGACGGCAAGAGCTATACACTATCGTTCTATATGCGCGCGCAAAGCAGCGGGACATCGGTCACCGTCAGCGCCAATGGCATCGCTCAACAATCATATTCGCTCAGCACCAACTGGCAGCGTTACGTGCTAACCGGTGTGCGCAGCGGCGGTGGCGTGCCCGGTTACACCTATCTCGCCTTCGACACGCCAACGGCGAAGAGCGTGGTCTGGATCGACGCCGTGCAGTTCGAAGAAGGCAGCGTCGCCACCGGCTACGTCGATCCGCCCTATCATGCGAACTACCCCGACCCCTAGCCGCGAAGACGGTTTCCGCACAAAGGGGACAGTTCTATCTCCGGTTTAACCGCAAATAGAACTGTCCCCTTTGGCGTCCCCCATGCTACCTGACTTGAAAGATATGGATGGTTTGTGCCTGCGTGCTGCGCAACTTGGTGAGGGTTCCACCTGTGGCCGGCGCGCGCCAGAGGTCGCGGCTGCTGGCGCTGTTGCCGCTGCCGAAGACAAGGTAGGCGCCGTCGGGTGACCAAGCGAACGCCGGGCTGAGGTAGCTGCCGTTGCCATTTAACGCCCAGGGCTTTTGGCTGGCGTCGGCTGGCGCGACGTAGAGCACTTCGTTGGCTCCATCGCCCTTGGTATAGGCGACGTGTCGCGCGTTCGCTGCGGGCATCAGGTTGTTGAGCTCGACCGAGGCAGAGCCATGCAGCCAATGGGAAAGCTGCTTGATCGGGCTGGCAGTGTCGCTGTTGTAGACGAAGACGTTCTCCTCGAAGAGTGGGCCGGAGTTCATCGGGCGAGCGATCAGGAAGACCAGCGGCGAGCGAGGCGCGCCGCGAAGATCTTCCCGCAGCGTTGCCGCGTTGATCTGGTGGTTGGGCATCACATTGACCACCGCGTAGGTCTTGGTGTCGACAGTGTAGATCTGTTTGGCTGTCGGCTCGCCGGCGACGATGTTGACCTGTCGCCAGGTCAGCGAGAGCCAGCTCAAGTCGACCTCGAGCTTGCCCGGTCCCCAGGGCGCCGCGCTCGCCGTCCCACTGCGCGTCAGGTTGCTTAGCTGCGCCGTCGAGACCTGGTAACGGAAGACGTCCAA
>JACKDQ010000005.1 GCA_020633415.1 Deltaproteobacteria bacterium | reverse complement strand
CGTTCTGCGCACTTCGCCCGCCGGTGGGTTGTGCTCTGCCAGCGTGCGGATGATGTTATCGACGATCACCACAGATCCATCGACGACCAGCCCGAAGTCGATGGCCCCGAGGCTCATCAGGTTCCCCGAGACGCCGAAACTGCGCATTGCGATCAGCGCGGCGAGCATCGACAGCGGGATGGCCGAGGCGACAACGAGCCCACCGCGAATATTGCCCAGCATCAACAGCAGCACCACGACGACGAGTACGCCCCCTTCGATCAGGTTTATCGCAGCCGTCCCAATCGTGCGCCGAACAAGATCCGTGCGATCGTAGAACACGTCGACGCTTACGCCTTTGGGTAATGTGCCCCGGATTGTCTCGATCTTGGATTTTACCGCTGACACCACCTGTCGCGAGTTCGCCCCCATCAGCATCATCGCGATGCCGGTCACTGCCTCGCCGCGCCCATCGCGCGTGACTGCGCCCTGACGAACCATCGGCGCTGTGGCCACCCGGCCGAGAGCACCGACCGTAATCGGAGTGCCGTTCCGATTTGCGACGACGATCGAGCGCATGTCCGCCAATGTTCTGACCAGCCCCTCACCCCGGATCAGTATCTGCTCGCCAGCACGCTCGATGTAGGCACCGCCGGCATTGGCGTTGTTCTTCTCCAGCGCCGCGAACACCTGGTCGAGTGATAGCTGAAACGCCGTGAGCCGAGCGGGGTTGAGCTGCACTTCGTAGGTTTTTAGCTGACCGCCGAAGGTGTTGACTTCGACGATGCCGGGAACAGATCGCAGATGATAGGCGACGTACCAGTCGAGAATGGTGCGTAGCTCCATCGGCGTATAGCAGGAGGGCGTGTCCTCAGCGTTGGGCGCACACATCGGATCGCCGCGCAGCTCGAACTGGTAAATCTCCCCTAGGCCAGAAGAGATCGGTCCCATTTCGGGTTTGCCGTATCCTTTGGGGATCTCGTCGCGCGCAATCGCCAGCCGCTCCGACACGAGTTGCCTCGCAAGGTAGACCTCTGTCCCTTCCTCGAAGACGATCGTCACAGCGGACAAGCCGAAGCGCGAAATACTGCGGATCTCGTGCAGCCGAGGCAGTCCACTCATCACCGTCTCTACCGGAACGGTGACGAACTTCTCGACCTCTACTGGACCCAGGGCCGCGGCCTGGGTCAACACCTGAACCTGGACGTTCGTCACGTCGGGGACCGCATCGATCGGTAGCTGTTGCGCCGCTCGCAGCCCGATTGCGGCCACGAGCAGCACGGCAAAGACGACCAAGAAACGATTGCGGATCGCAAATTCGATAATTCGTGAGGTCACGATGCCAGACCCACCTCGCTCAGATCGCTCCGATCAATGCGCATGACCCTCTCCCAGCTGCGCCTTCAATAGCTCGGACTTCAACGTAAAGGCGCCGTGCGTTACGATGCGCTGACCCGGTTTTAGCCCGTCAATGACGCTCACCCAGCCGCCACGTCGCTGGCCGACCTTGACGCCAACGGGCTTGTAGGTGTGCTGCTTTCCCTCCACTGGCAAAAAGACCACATTTCCCTCGGCGACCTGCTGTACGGCGTTTTCGGCAACGACACACGCTGCGCTGTCCGAGGGGCCAGCCAGGCGAAGCTGGCCAAACAAGCCGGCCTTGAGCGTGCCGTCCGCATTGTCGAAGACGACACGCACCGCAAGCGTTCGAGTCTGCGGGTTGAGCGTGTGCGCGACATAGCTCACCGCGCCGGTCCATACCCGCTTCGGATAGGCGTCCAACGTCAGCTCAGCCTTTGCACCACGCTTGACGTAGCGCACGTCCTGCTCGTAGACACGGCCAATGGCCCACACCCGCGACAGGTCGGCCACACGAAATATCGGTCGTTCGCCGCTGACCACTTCACCCGGCGTTGCGTGGCGCTCGATGATGGTGCCAGCAAGCGGGCTGCGAATCGTCAGGCGGCTACCCTTGCCGCCTCCCTGACCGTAGACGCGCAGTCGCTCCTTCGCCACCCGCAACTCGGTCATCGCCCGCCGTAGTGTAGCTTGGGCCTCTAAGTAGCTACGCTGCGATCCGATCCCCTCCTTACGCATGGTTTGCTGGCGCTCGAAGGCTGCCTTGGCTAAGCCAACGCTCGCCTGCGCCTGAGCGATCGTGCCCCGCGCCTGCCCGAGCGAGACGCTGCTCAACGTCGCCAGGGGCTGCCCTTCCTTAACGGCCTGGCCGAGGGTCGCGTGAACCTTGTCGATGCGCCCTGACACGATGGGGGTGATGTGTGCGGAACGGTCGGGGTTGAGTTGCAATTCGGCTGGCACGATCGGCCCGCTTGTCAAAGTTCGGCGCTCGGCCGTGCCGATCTTGATCCCGACGAGCTTTGCCGCTGCGGGTGTCAACTCGACAACGTCGGCGTGGCCAGCTGTGGAGCCTTTTCCGTGTTCGTGGCGATCGCCTTTGGCGTGACCGCGGTCGTTGCATGCACCGACGAGGAGCAAGACCATCGCGAGCAGTCCCCTCATGATGGCTCCTCCTGCGGATCCTGCGCATGTTGATGATGTTCGTCGGGCCAAATTTCGGCGCCGACGACGGATTCCAGCTCGGCAAGGGCTTTGAAGTAGGCGCTGTAGGCATTGAGCACGTTCTGTTGCACCTTGACGAAGCGCTGCTGTGCGGCGACGAGGTTCACCAGATCGATCTCGCCAAGCTCGAATGAACGCCTGAGCTTGGCGAGGTTCTGCTCGAGCGAGGGTAAGATCGTACTGCTGTACGCCTTGATCCGGTTGGCGCCGACGGTGACCTGCGTTGCCGCGCGTTGAACCCGCCAACGAAGCGTGCGCTCTATAAGGGTCAGATTCGCTGTGGCGACCCTGAGATCGGCGGCGGTATGAGCACGCGCCCCTTGCATGCGCTGCCAAAGCGGTAGCTGCACCGATAGGGTAGCGAGCACGATACTGCTCTCGGTGCCCCCGGTGCTCGGGTCGGATTCCCGTTGATACTGGATGCCCACCGTGGGCGTCGGCCACGCGCGCCGCTTGGCGAGCGTCAATCGAGTCTGCACCTCACGCTTGGCCGCGCGAAACTGCTTCAACGCCGGTGCCCGCTTGCGCGCGATGGCGAACAACGAAGCGGCTTTCGGTGCGACGCGCGGTGCATCGAGCACGCCTGTTGGTACGGGCGGACGTTGACCCGTCCAACCGATCAACTCCGCAAGTCCGAGGCGAACGGTGAGATACGCTCCGTCGGCGGCGATCTTCGCTTGCCGTGCCTGCGCCACTTCGGCGCTGGCCAATCGCTGCTGCAAGGGCGAGATTTCTCCGGCTTTGACCTTCGCCGCCGCGATCGCGCCCAACCGCTCGGCAAACGTCAGCAAGCGGGAAGCAACGCGCGCCCGTTCACGCATGACGAGGGCTCGATGAAAGGTGGCGTGCACCCGCCAATGCAGGTTCCACGTCACCTGGGCCAGGCGTGCGTTCGCAAGCTGCGTAAATGCCGTCGCGCGCGCTCCCGTCAGTCCTCGCTCACCCGCAACCCAAATGCGTTGCGACAGTGACACCGCCACATCCATTGCGCTGCCGCCGCTAGCGCCGAAGCGCGGCCCCATCGAAACAGTCACCTGCGGATTGGCAGGAAAGATCGGCGCAGCAGCCGCACGCACCGCCTGACTGCGGCTCGCTTCCGCCTTCGCCTGCGCCACTAAGGGGGAGCGCTCGGCTGCATGGACCAACGCTTGGGTGAGGGAAATCTTCCGACCACGCCCCTCTCCAATGGCCTGCGTGGCGGACATATCGGGTGACGGTGCCTCCGCTCGGGCGATAGACGGCGAGTGGAGCAACATCAGCGTCATGTTGACCATGCCGGATAGGACACTTTTCGGGACCATAGACGTACCTCGCTGGACGTGCGCAAGAACGCACGCAGGCGTTAATCGAACAGCTGGCTGCCGCGCGAGCTAAGCGAGGGTCGGCGGACGAAATGGAGGATGAGGCGCTGGATCGCGGCGCACCCGGTCTTGCGGGCGAATCCAACGTTGCTTGCCCACGCCGGTTCGCAGAGACGCCGCGTTTGCCGCGTGAAGCACAGCTACCGCCACGTGGCAGGAGCAGAGGTGGAACGAGCCCGAGCAGTCGTGCTCTGCACCGTCAGGAGCATGGTCGGCATCATCGACTGCGTGAGCCATGTGGCCATGCGTCACTAAATGAAGAGCGCTCTCCACTAGCTCCCCCGTCCCGGGAAAAAGCTGCCAGAGCAGAACGAAGGCAATCACGCGCCAAAAGACGCCCCTGCACCGCCGCGTCATCCGCGTCCCTTGTGGTTGAGATGCGTGAGACCAATGCGGAACAGGTCGCGAACGTGGTCGTCGTCCAGCGAGTAATAAATATGGCGGCCTTCCCGCCGATGCGTCGCTAGATCGAGATCCCGCAGCACCCGAAGCTGGTGTGAAACAGCGGATTGTTCCAGTTCAAGGTCTTCGGCCAACTCATGTACACAGCGTTCCTTTTCCAGCAGCGCTGCAACCAGCCGCAGGCGGGTGGGGTCAGCGAACGCCTTAAACAGCCGAGCCAGCTGGCCGCTCTTATCGTAGTCGAGCTTCATCTATTGACTGATTATATGAGCACATGTTCATGTGTCAACCCAGAGCATGGGTGGGGCCGATCGCGGACGAAGGCATCGGCCGCGGCAGAGGAGAGGTTTAGTCGGGACAGCGGCTAGAAGAAGAGGCTGGCGCTGGCCTGAAGGTTGATCGGCCAGCCGGGTGTGAAGTTGACATCCTCACAGCCGGCAAAGCTCGATGCATTGCCAACGGCGCGTGTACCTGGTGGGCACGACGCGAGCGCCGTTTCTGTGGGCAACCGCGATACCGTGGCGAACTGTGCTTCGCGCCATTTGCTGTTGGTCGCGTTCTGCAGCGAAAGCTCAAGGGCAAAGCGCTTGTGACGATAGCCGAGGGTGACGTCGAGGCGGAAAAATCCTTCGGCGGTCAAGTAGGCATCCTCGGTTGCCGGCCGATCGCCGAGATAGACGAAGCCGGCCCGGCCGAACAGCCCCCACGGATGGCGGGCCGAGATACCGCCGGTGACCAGCAGACGAGGTGCTAGCGGAATGTCTCTTTCACCCGCCGGTGCGTCGACAAAGGTCGGCCAGATCACCGAGACATCGACGTCGGCGAAGAGCCACTTGAGTAGCTCCAGCCGCGCCTCGCCTTCCAAGCCCAGTCGGCGCGTGGCGCCGCTTGGCTCGGTGGTCCCTTCGTCGCCGACCCAAACGGTTTCGCTCGCTAGATGGAGCCCAAAGAAGGCCAGCGCGATATCCAGCCGAGAAAACAAGCGCGTCCGTGCGCCCACTTCGTAGCCGATAGCCGTCGTCAGCGGCGAAGCGGGATCGAGGCGACGGACGACGCCGCGGGCGTCGTTTGAATGGAAGCCCACGCCAAAATTGAGATAGATGTCGGTGCTTGGATGGGGCGTCAGCACAACGGACGCCTTGGGGCTCAGTCGCAGGGCGCGGCGCACGCCCGAAGTCTTCGTTGTGCGCGTGGATAGATCCTCGAGCTGGTCATCGACGCGAAAGCCAAAGTAGTCACCTCGAACGCCAGCGATCGTCTTGAGCCAGGGCGCCCAGCGGACCCCCTCGCGCGCGTACCAGGCCAAGTTGGTTTGCAGGATATCCGCATCGACCACGGCGCGATCGCGCTCACGCGCCGGCGCATCGTACAGCGTGGCCGCGATGGTATCGCTGCGTGCTTGCACACCAACAGCGGTATCAAACGCGATCTTGCGCCAGTGCTTGAGAAAGCGGTACTCGCCGCTAGCCCCGAGCAGCGTACGATCATCGCCCTGCTCGATCATGTCGCCGCGATCGGTGTTACGCGAAAAGAGCGTGAAGTTCGAGTAGAGGTTCAAGCTCGAGCGCACAAAGTAAGCCGACAGCGACGCGGTGCCATCACCGATCACACCGCCATAGCCGCCGTAGACGCTAAAGCGCTGGGCGCTGCCACCTTCGTTGTTATCGATCGAGCCGAAGCGGTCTAGACGTCCGGCCGAGACCTCCCGCGAAGGAATTTGCCCCGAAGCGCGCCAATCGCTGCCGTAGGCCGTGGTGGCCAGAAAGAGCGAATGGCCGGCCGCCAGTCGACGCGTCACCTTGCCGAATAGATTGAAGCGTTGCAGGCGCTCGCGATTATCGAACGGGCCATCTGTCGTGTAGTACTCCGCCGCCAACATTGGCTGCCAGTCGCTACCCTTGTGACCGACGCTCGCCACACCCCGCAGCGTGTTGAACATGCCGCCGCCAACCTTGACGGTATTGAGTTTGTACGACGGGTAGGTAACCAGATTCAGTGCACCCGCCGTCGCGAAGTCGCCGTGGCGCACGAAGTACGGCCCCTTGTTGACCTCAATGCGCCGGACCGTCTCGGGAATCAGCCAGTTGAGGTCGGCATAGCCCTGGCCATGCCCGTGCGAGACCATGTTGACCGGCACACCGTCGACAGAGATCGCCAAGTCGGTACCATGATCGACGTCGAAGCCGCGCAGAAAGTACTGATTGGCCTTGCCACCGCCCGCGTGTTGGACGACGAACAGTCCCGGCGTCACTTGCAGAATGTCTGCCGGGCGGCGCATCGGCCGCAACTGAAAATCTCGGTCGCGGATCACCGTGGCCGAGGCCGCCGTCATCGCACGATGACCATAGACCGTCGCTTGATAGCCCGGCGGATCTTCACTCGCCGCGTGGTGCGTCGCCGCGGCGTGAGGATGTGTGTGCCGATGTTGATGCACGTGCGAGTGTTGTCCAGCTTGCTCCTCTGGACTGTCTTCGTCGCCAGCTGATTTGCGCTGCTGCGGTGTTGTCGGCCGCGACGTCGCCTGAGAAGCCGCTTTCTGCGTAGGTGTCTCCGACGGTCCTGTTGTCGGCTGTGTTGCCGCGGCAGGGCGCGCCGGTTGGTTTTGTCTTGTAGCTGTTTGGGGATCACCACGGGCGATACGTGCTGCGCTCACGATCAGCAGCACGCCCCATATGATGGATCGATGCATATACCACTCCGTTGATTCGACGCGCAGCTCGCGCATCGAACCGAAGAAACGTCCCAGCGCGCGCATCCGAGCAAACGTCACCCGGACCGGAAGCGTTGGAATTTGCGGTTCGTCTTGTTTCTGTTCAGTTAGCTCAGAGGCGTGAGCGGTGGGCCTCGCGCCAACGGTAGCCGATGCCCGCGTCGCTGTAGGGAGATGGTCTCGGGCCTGATCGCTGTCTTTGTCGTGCAAGCGCGCTTGACCAGCGCCAGGGGCGCAACCACCACCGAGATCGCCGTCGGGCCGAAATGCGCCAAGCCTCCACTGCCGTGCGTGGGCGCGTCCTGATGCCCTGGCCCATCTTCCGGGTGGCCATCGTCTGCGGAGGCGTTTTGAAGATCGGTGTCGGCGTGTTCGTGCCCCGCGTCAGGGTGTTGGTGCGGTTCCGCGGCGCCGTGATCATGGTGGTGAGGCCGATCAGCAAGGTGCTCGGCGAGAGCACGCTGTTGGCTACCATGTGCGTCCGCATCGTCGTGCGAGGCGATATCACCGTGATCATCGTGGTGATGGTCGCCGAGCGCGTGTTCTCCGTCGCCGTGCTCGTGCGGCTTGAAATGAGCATGGTCGTGTGGGTCTTCGACATGCCGTGCATCAAGAACGCCCGCCTGCTCATGATCATGGTCATGCGGTTCGTGGGAATGCTCGCCATCCCAAAGATCGTGTGTATGCTGCGCGACCCGTTGGTTTCGCTGCGGGAAAGATTCAAGCCAGCGAGTGATATTATCGTCGCCGTGAGCATGGGAGTGACTACCTCCCCCTGCGCCAAGGTAGACGATAGTGCCGTCCGCCAAATGACGATGGTCGTCGCGGTGACGCGTGAGGTGCAGCGCCGGAAGCACAAGCAGGCCGACCACCCAGCTCCCCAAGAGAATCTTGGCAGCTCGTACACGGCGTCGATGTCCTCGTCCGGCCACTGGTCGGGACTATAGAGCGATTGGTACTCCTTGTCTTTCGATGGTGCAGCATCCGCTAACGCGCTCAAGTCCCGCCAGATCGAGCGATCGGAGCACTCTGACGCACCTCTACAGGCCACCGACGGACTGCGGTTTGCGTTTCGCGATCACTGAGAAGAAAAGAGGAGCGTTTCCCCGTCGCCATCAAGCCGGACCGGAAGGGCGAAACGAAGTGAGCCCTGGAGGTCGGGTTGGTGGCCAGCCAGCAGCGACTATCGCATCGGTCCTTGTGCCTCTCCATGTGGTGGAAATACTATTAGTTAGGCGAGCAGGACCACAGGGCTGACCTGACCCCTTTCTTTAAGACAAGTTGAAGGAGACTCCTCGGGGTACTCGTCTGAGTCGGAAGCCACCCTGGCACTGCTAACTTTGCTCTGCCAAGAAACACGGGACAGCGAGCAGCTGGATCGGCTGTTTCGCAGATCTGGCTTGATCCGCGACAAGTGGGACGAGCACCGGGGCACGTCCACTTGGGGCAATCAACAGATCGTGCGCGCATTAAAAAGCACCGCTGAGCGTCGACCAAAGTTCTCCGCCGCCACCGTCGGGCGCATCTTGCTGGCCGAAGACTCATACATTGCCGCCCACAATCGCATTTACGTGTTCAAGGGCGGCGTGTACCGGCCTGAGGGCCAGAAGCTGATCCAGAAACGCACGCAGGACATTCTGGGAGCCCAATCGCGGAGGCATTGCGGCGTCGAGACCTGCTACTGGATCGAGACGGAGCGACGCGTTGCCGACGCTGAAGTCGACGCCGGTGAGCTGGTCAACGTCGCCAACGGCCTACTCAATCCACGAACGGGCGAGTTGAACCCACACTCGCCCAGCGACCTCTCGACAGTCCAACTCCCCACGGAGTGGAACCCGAACGCCTATCACGAACGAGCTGATCAATTCTTGCGCGAGGTCTTGCCGGACGAGGCGACGCGCCTGATGGTGCTGGAGTTCGCGGGCTATCTGTTGAGCCCACATTGCAGGTACCAGAAAGCGTTAATGTTGACCGGTGAAGGGAGCACGGGGAAGTCGACGTTGCTGGACTTCATCGTGGCCACCATCGGCCAAGCGAACGTTTCCAGCGTGCGGCTTCAGAACTTGGACAGCCGATTCCAGACCGCGTGCCTACTGGGCAAGCTGGCCAACGTTCACGCGGACCTGCCGAGTGCCGCGCTGAAGGACTCGGGTACCTTCAAGATGCTGGTCAGCGGCGATGTACTAACCGGTGAGCACAAATACGAACAGCCGTTCAACTTCCGCAACCGGGCGAAGCTGATCTTCAGCGCCAATGAGCTGCCACCGACCGTGGATAGGTCATGGGCCTTCTTTCGGCGGTGGCTCGTCGTTCGTTTCGCTCAGCAGTTTGGCAATGGCCGACCGCTCGACCCATACCTAAGCGACAAACTGCGCCAACCTGACGCGCGGTCGTACTTGCTGAGGCTGGCGGTGGAGGGGCTGCAACGACTCGAAAGGCGAGGTGGCTTCGACGAGACAGACGCCACTCAGGCCGAACTCGCCGAATACCGCCGAGCCGCCGACAACGTGGTGGCCTTCTACGAGGACTGCTGCGAGTTCAACCTCGACGCTGTCGTTCCCAAACAGCAGGTCTACGGGGTCTACCGCAGTTGGTGCGAACTGTTGGGCACTCACCCGCTGGACGAAACTCGGTTCTCTCGGCGCCTCAAGGTTCTCGACCCGCGGATCGCGGAGATCAGACCATCTGCCCCTGACGGCCAACGCCCTCGCTGCTGGCGCGGCCTGCGGCTGCTCCCCACAGGGGGGGCATGAGGGTCGGCTGGGAGATCGGTCCAGGCGGTCCAGCGCAACCAACACTGTTGCAGAGTGGAGTTGTGGTTTGCGGAGATCGCGAAATGGCGATCAGACCAATGCCTGGGAGCGTGGACCAGCCGGACGAGCGTCGCGAGTAGCAATGAGTGAGCAAAGAGGACAAATCGGAGAGAGGTCCCGATGGCTGTCGGCAACGGAGGCGGCAGCTTATCTCCGCGTGTCGCGCACCACAGTCTACCGACTGAGGGACAGCGGGAAACTGCGACCTGACGGCTATGTCGGGAGGAGTCCGCGGTTTGACCGGGAATCGCTCGACGCGTTTGTCCGTGGTAGCGTCTCGGCCGACAGCACAGAGCGCTCGGCCGAGCTGGAGGCGAAGTATGCCAATCAAGCGAAGCCGGTCGCGAAAGCAGACCGGAGTTCCGGGAATAGTACAGGACGGACCCGATCGATTCGTCGTTCGGGTGCAATGGCAGGATCCCCGTACGGGGATAAGAAGGAGCAAACGCAAGGTGTGCAGCACGCTGGCAGAAGCCGTGGCCTTCAAGGAGGACCGCGGAGCGGAGGTACCGGCAGAACGCACGCGGATGAGGTTCGCCGACTACGCGACGCAGTGGCTAGTGCGAAACCTGGGTAGCATGGCCCGATCGTCACAGGCCTACTACACCAACAACACGGCCCACGCGAATCGTGCAGTGGGATCCATCTACCTCGACCAGTTGCGGCCGGTAGATTTTCGACAGTGGTTGGCTGACGCTAAGCGACCTGGCTATAACGGCAGGAAGAATGGCTACGCGGAGGCGACGTTAGCGGGCTGGCATCGCGCGGTGACGCAGATCCTCGACGAAGCGGTTGAAGATGGGTTGATCGACAGTAACCCAGCCAAGTTCAGACACACGCGTCGCCAGGGTGGCCGACAGCGACGGAGGACCAAGGGAGCGCGTGGCCGTCGGCTGACCCGAGAGCAGTTCCTGACGCTGCTTCACCATATCGAGACCTCGCCCTGCTCGGAGGACATTCGCCGGCTTCTGCTAGCGATCGCCTGGACGGGCTGTCGCATCGGCGAGCTGTTGGCGTTGCATTGGGACGACTATCGGGATGGCGAATTATTCTTCACCAAGTCGGTATCACGCGGCGAACTAGAGTACAGGACCAAGACAGGTGAAGACGAAGATAATCCTCGGGTGATCTGGGTGGTCCCACCACTGGCCGAAGTTCTCGAGCTTCAACGCCGCTGGCTCTTGACCACCCAGCACCCGGCCTTGAAAACGGGACTAATCTTCCCGGCGCGCCCACAGCAAGCGCTGGCTGGTGCGCGACGACGTGGTGCTGAAATCCGCTGGTTTCGCGCTCCAACGGCAGCAAGAAAGGTGCTCGACAAGGTGATCAAACAGGCGGGTTTGCCGCGGGTCGTGCCGCAATCGCTGCGACGCACACTAGAGAATCTCGATCGTGGGGCGGGCAACGAGCCGCTCGTTCGTCGGGCCAGTCGGGGTTGGGTCACGGAGGCTGCGCAGGAAATTTATAGCCAGGTTGACCGGGGCGATCGCGAAGCTCAGGGTGACGCGCTCATGTTGTACCTCTTTGGCCCGGATGAGGCACCCGATGAGGCACCCGCGACCGAAACGGCCAACCGAGGGACATCGCGATGAATTCCATCAGGCTCTTATCCTCTTGACGACAAAGGAGAACTTGCTAAGTATCAGCCTAGCTGCGGGATTAACTCAGTTGGTAGAGTGTCAGCTTCCCAAGCTGAATGTCGCGGGTTCGAATCCCGTATCCCGCTTTAGGAAAAGCATCACGATGACGCCCCACTAGAGCTTGCAGGCTGCGGGGCGCTGTCGTTTCTCACCTCCGGGTGCCGCATTGGGTGCCGCATCCGGCCACTAGATCCACCAGGGCATCGGCCGCCGCCTCCCGCTCCGATCGGTTCACGGTGGCGTAGATCCGCTGCGCCCCCTCTGACCGCCAACCGGCCATCGACCGTCGCACCAACTGATCCACGCCCGCCGATGGCAGCAAGTTTTCCCACGTTCGCCGCAACGAGTGCAGGCTGATCGGCGTCACGCCGGAAACCTCGACGACCTTTTGCAGAGGTCGATCGAGCACGGTCATGCTGCGATACCAGCTCAGTGTGTCATCACCGCGTCGGGTGGATCCAGCTCTGGCATGCCTAGGATCGGCCGGGAACATCAACCCGGTGACCAGCGCAGGGCGCTGCTCGGCGACTAACCAACGCCGCTGCTCAGCCAACGCCTCCTTCAAAGGCTCGACTACCACGACCCGCCGAGGATCATCCGTCTTGGTCGGCTTTTCGTGCCGATGCCAAACCGACCGCTCAATGCGCAGCTCGCCGTCGACGTAGTCTTGCCAGCGCAACGCTAACAGCTCGCCCTTGCGGCACCCGGTCCAGGCTGCGGTGAGCAGCAACCGGGCGATGTCCGGGGACAGACCGCTGTTTGGTACCTCTTCGATGAACCGGCGGAACTCGTCCCGCTCCAGCGCGTTGCCACGCCGGCCCTTGGTCCTGCCTCTGGAAAAACACTTCACCGCCCGAGCCGGATTGGCCGGCAGTAGCCCATCGGCCACGCCAGGTTGCTGGCGTAGAAACAACGAGTGCTCGGCGCCAGTGTGCTACGGTGGATCGCAGCCCATTGC
This sequence comes from Deltaproteobacteria bacterium, assembly GCA_020633415.1. Taxonomy (GTDB): domain Bacteria; phylum Myxococcota_A; class Polyangia; genus JACKDQ01. Next base: position 378,420 of record JACKDQ010000005.1, on the reverse strand, counting down.
TCGGCGAAGTCGACGAAGCGCTGGCTGGTAGCTCGCTTCTCCGGCTCGCCGCGCATCTCCCGAAACGCCACGGCCTCTGTCAGGCTCTCGCACACTTTCCTTTTGGTCCTCCTCTGCCCGTCCGCTCGTCGGCCCAGTCCAGGCGCACCAGGAATCGGTCGGGGCCATCTTGTAGAATCCCCGGGCCTGTTGCCCTCGGCCGGATCGTCTGATTGGCATAGTGAAGCTCCTTTCCGGCCGAGTGCTCCACGCTCCCCAGCGTTCGCCGTCTTGACCTGGTTTGCAGCCAACTGGTAGACAAGCGCTCGTGGGTACGAGGGCCAAGGTCCGGCCCACAGAAGAGAGGTTTGGTTATGAGCTTTCGGCTTCTATTCGCCGCTGGAATTTCGCTTTGTTCTGCCGATGTCAGCTCGACCGCCATTGCCAAGGCACCTGGGAACAAGCGGGTAGAGATCCGAAAGTACAAATGCGTTATCAAGGCCAACGACCCATCAGGTGCGGTTACCACCCACAAGTCCTCCGAGATCACGTGGCGGATTGATTACCGACGCCGAACTGTGAAGGAAACAAGCCGACCGATCTTCGACCACCTCAGGAACGAGAAGATCCGCTGTCCCGCGAAAACAAGATGCACGGAAGAATGCCTCTACTCAATAGACCAGCAGAACAGAATTAAGGGTAAGTATCGCCGGCCCGAATACAGCTGCACGGGATCAGCGACGGGCAAATTTGGTAAGTGGCAAGAGTGGGTGTTGACGATAGTGGATGCGTCGTCGAAATCCCAAAGCACCTCATCTCTGACCTGGCATGGGGACAAGGTCGTCGTGGAGACAACTCACTTCGCAAAGGACAAGACACCGCTCACGAAGATGACGGGTCAATGTCGTCCATTGCCTGCCCGTTGAGATATCGTCCGGGCTAATGACCAAACATCGGGTGCCGCAGCGGGTGCCGCAGCGCGTGCCGCAGCGCGTGCGACACCGTGGGTCAAGATGTGACAGCGTGAAACACAACTCGGCCTGTTTCCGATGAATAGCGCTGCGTACCTTGACGGGTAACTCAGCAAGCATTTGCAGCGCGGTAGCCAAATCAATCCCGAGGGCGGAATCGCAAATCAAGGCGAGTACGGCTGTCACACGGTCGCCGGTGTGCGTCAGAATGACGTCGCACGGGTCGGGGTGCCGCCACGAACGGCGCTCTGCGACGACCTCGATGGCGGCAAGCGCCCGCATGCGCGCCGCTGCAGCGGCAGCGTTTAGGTCCTCGTAGATGCAGATGTGCTTGCCATCGCACAGGTCGCTGATGATGGCCGAGGCTTCGACGCGCGACAGCGACAATTCGCTGACGAGGAATTCCCGCAGTGGCTCAGGCGCTCCGCGCAGGCGGACGAGATAGATGTCCAAGCTCACGTCTCTGTCGGTTTGAGTCATGATCGGCCTTGGTCACGTTCATCGCGCCTCAGTTGAACGCCGCTCAGGCCAGCGCCTGCGCGCGATGACTTGCTCGGGCGAGCCGTTCAGCAGAGCGCCTAGCGCAGCTGACTGCCCTTGCTGCCGCGACGGTTATAGCCGACGTCGACGGATTGCTCGCTGTCGTGCTCCTGCTGACAGGGGATGCACCGCCTGACCCCGGCGACAGCTTTTCGCCGGGCGAGCGGGATCTCCTCGCCGCAATCTTCGCAATGGGTCAGACCGGCGCCCTTGGCGATGCGCTGTCGCACCTGAGCGATCGCATCGTCGATACTGGCTTCGATCTGCTCGGCGACCGCACCGTCTTTTGCAAAACCACCTGCCATCTAGCGCCTCCCTGATCGATATTTTAGCCGGGCAGCTTGGGCATCGCTGGGCAATCTGTCGCGCAAGGAACGCCGCGCTGATCGATCACACGCCGAACGCGCGCGCGCGTGAACAGGTAGCCGAAGGTCTTGGTCAGTCCGAGCTTCAGCAGCTCGAACGGCAAGAGCAGGAAATGCTCGTCGGCGGGCATGTCGATCCCTAACCAATCCTGCTGCATTTGCTCAGCGAGCAACTGCTTGCGGCGCTGGCGGTAGCCGCGCTTGTAGCAGCGCGCACAAATCGAGCCCTGGCAGTGCGGACAAACCCGGACATCGTCAGCACCGCCACAAAGGCGGCAGGCCGCCAGATGAACGCGGTACGGGTTTGCCGGTTGGGGGCGCATCGTTCGAGCGCAGTCTATCGCGCAAGGTTCGCCGCGTCGCGACCCACCGGCGCGAAAAACGGCGAGCCGTTTGGTGAGGGTCAGGTAACAAATGACCGTGAGGCTTCGATGTTCAGGACTCAAAAATTAGTTATTTCAGTGAGTTTATGCTTTTTCGCCTGCAGCGGTCCGCGCACGACGGCCAATGATGGGAGCACGCAGACCGACAGCTGGGGCAGCGACCTTGGGCAAGACACGGACGCAGCCCGATCGCTCGATCGCGGGGTGGATGCCCAGGTGGTGGCGCTGCCGCCGGGGATCGGACTGGGCGTCTACCACGCGCTAAGCGATCCGAAGAACCTCTCGATCAACGCCGACTACAGTTATCACTGGGGCAGTTGCGGTTGCGACTACACCGTATTTGGCGTCGGGACCTGGAACTATCGCGTCGGTGAGCGTGGCATCGAGCTCCACGCCTTGCCGGGGATGGAACTGACTTGGAACTACGTCTCCTCGGGCGCGCAGCGGGCTGAAGGGATCACGGTGACGCCGGGAACCAGTGGTGGTCTGGTGATCGCGGGGACGCTGGTCGATAGCCAGGGCAAAGATCCCACGCCCTTTGAAGAGCAGTACCTGCCAGGTCGGCTGTGCTTTTCCTGCGACGGCGGTGAGCCGCAACCTTGCGCGGGACCGCTGCCGGTTGCGCGCGCCTGTGGCGACTAGCGGCGGTGCCGATGGCGGCTCGAGCGATGAACGTCGCCTTGTTCACCGCTCAGGGTTTGGCGCGCTGAGCGTCGGAAACCAACACTTCCAGGGTGTCCTCATCGGGCGTCGGCTCGTCGGGATCATGCCAGCCGCGCCCTTTTGGACCGCACCAACTGGGATCGGTCTCGGTGTATTCATCCCAATCGGCGAAGTCCGCTGCGCGGCGGTAGCGAATCGCGCCGGTGATATATCGCTCGCGGCGTGGGCCATCGGTTTGACGCGCAGCTACATCGAGCACGGTGGCCCGACGCAGGCGTTTCTTCCTGCGCTTCATGTAACCCTCATTACTTGTTTTGATAATCATGGCAAGCTGGCGGCAAATGCACAGCGCCCGCGATATTTGCTGATTAGAACCAGCATGTTGCAAAGCAGCCCGAGCTTGGCCTGGAGACCGTCCAGCGCGCAGATGCAGACAAGCCCGCGACAAGCCAGTCAGCGCAGGTCAAATGTCATGAAGATTGCTCGGCGGGGGGGGCGGGAGTTAGCGGCAGATTCCCAACGTCGCCGGCACCAACAAGTCGTTGGTCGTCGCAGTCAGAACAGGGTAAAGCGCATCGTCGACGCAGCCCGGGTGTCGCGAAAAGACAAACCGTCCGCGTAACCGTTTGCCGCCACAGCAAACCAGCCCGTTGGCGGTCAGCGCCGAGACGCGATAGGCCTGGCCCGGCTTGAGCGGTACGCAGCTCGGCAGGGCATCGCAACAGGGCTCGTTGTAGAGATCTTGGCAAGTCGCCCCCTTGAAGCTGCCACCGGAGGCCTCTTCGAGCTGCGGCGCCGACTCGAAACAGCAGCCCTCGAGTCGATACACTGTGGTGCAGCCGATGTTCAGCACCAAGGCTTCGACGCCGCCGTCCTGTTCGTAAAGCGCGGCCGCCAGCTTGGGTTCAGTGGTCGTCGCGCTCGAACAATTGAGCGAACGCGCCACGCAAACACCGGGGCAATCTCCGCCGCCCGGGGCAAACCCTCGGCCGCCCGGCAGCGGGTCGGCTGCGCCGGCGTTGCTGGGCAGCGGGTAACACTGTTCGTCGGCCGCGCAGTTGGCCTGGCTGACACAGCGCGCCGGCGGACAGGCACTGGGCTGGGTCGCCGTAGCATCGACCGACGGAACACCGCTGTCGGCACGCAGCACCGCACTATCGGCCACCCCACGCGCATCGGTCGACGACCGCGTCGGATTGCGGCTGCCGCAGGCGGCGATCGATAGCAGCGTCAAAGCCATCAGCGCGCGCAGCAATTGTTTCGATCCCATCTGCTTCGCACCTACGTATCGTTCGGTTCTCATCGGTAAGTCCTTTGGTCGCACCCGGCGCTAGCGAAGCAGCATACGTGCCAGTATCTGCGTCGCCTGCATTTTCTCTAGCAGCGCGAAACCACTTGCTGCCCGCCGCGCGATGCTCAGATTTCTGAGGGTGCCGGCAGATTTGCCACGGCATGGATCTACGGACAAAGCCGCGCTACATTGGCCCGGTGAAGCGCCTTTCGGCATTTATCCTGATCCTGCTATGCGCCGCTGGCCCGCTCCGCGCCGCCCCGCTGTCGATCAAAGACATCACAGATCGACCCCACGAGCGGCTAACGATCGAAGGCGACTGGCGCTATCGGCTTGGTGATGATCTCCGCTGGGCTTCGCCAGATCTCGATGACCGCGACTGGCAGCGCGGCGTCTCACCGGGTCTGACCTTCCGTGAATTGCATCGTCGCAGCTGGCCAGCGGTCAGCTGGTTTCGCCTGTGGATCGATGCAGACCGCGACGTGCTCGGCAAGGCACTCCACATGGCGGTGATCGGCACCGCTGCGCTCGAGATCTTCGTCGATGGCAAGCGCTTCGCCACCGTCGCTGATCCCGAAGCGGTGTTGGCCAAGCGCAAACAGCTACGCCTAGGGGGCTATCGTCAACTGGGCACGCTCACGCTGCACAAGCCGCGCACGCTGCTAGCCGTTCGCCTGGTCAATCCCCAAATCTCTAGGGTCACTCGCCTCGGTCGACCCGCCGGCGTCAAGTTCAGCCTGACGACGGATTGGGGAAAAATCCACCAGGCCAAAATGGAACACTTCGCCGAACGCTTCACCTTCCTGTTCGTCGGCGCAGTCTTGGCAATCGGCCTCTTGCACCTCTTTCTGTTTTTCTTTCACCGCAACCGCCGTGAAAACCTCGAGTTTGCCTTGGGCAGCGGTGCGATCGCGCTGGTCGCTCATATGGGCGGAGGTCTAAACGATCAGCCGACGCTCGAGGAGTTCGTGCGAATCAACGCGGTGTTCAACGCCGCGGTCGTCTTGGCCGCGCTGTTCGGTCTACGCACCTACTTCGCGATGTTCAATTTCGAGTGCCCGCGCTGGCTGAAAACCGCGTTTGGCGCCGTGGCAGCTGCGCTGGTCGTCGGCTGCGCCTGGGTTCCGCTGGTCGCGGTCTACGGCTACGCGCTGCTGACCTTTTCGATGCAGGCGGTACTGTTGGTGATGGCGCTGCGCAGACGAAAAAGCGGCGCATGGATCATTGCCGTCGGCGGCATCATGATGATCAGCCTAACGATCGTAACGATCATCGCTGACATGCGCATGCTCTGGCTGCCCTGGACGATGGCCTACATGCTGGGCTTCTTGATCCACATCGACGCGATGTCGTTCTATTTGGCGCGTAGCATCGCCGCTGACCGCAAGGCGCTCGCGCTCGAGCTATCGCGCAACGAGCAACTGGCCACCCAGGCGCTCGAACAACAGCGAGCCGCGCATCAGGCCGCCGTGGCCCGCGAAAAGCTGGAGGCAGAGAACGCCAAAAAAGAGATCGCTTTAGCCGAAGCGCAAAAGCGTGAAGAGGTGCTCAAGCAACTCGAAGCGACCAACCGTCAGCTACGCGATGCGCAGGCCCAGTTGGTCCAATCGCAGATGATGGTTGCGATCGGCCGCCTGGTCGCCGGGATCGCGCATCAAATGAACACGCCGCTGGGCGCGATCCTTAGCCAAGCGGACGCCATCGGCTTGGCGATCGACAAGGTCGAAAAGGCGCTCAATATCGGCAGCAGCGATCAGCTACAACGCGACAAGCAGCTAGCGCGGCCGTTGAGCGCCCTGCGCTCGGCGCAAGAGGTGGTCGGCTCGGGTAGCCGCCAACTCGCCGAGGCGATCAGACACCTGCAGAGTTTCGCTCGACTCGATCAGGCCGAACTCAAGCGGATCAGCGTGCAGCAGAGTGTCGATGATGCGCTCGCGCTAATCACTCCCCAACTCGGCGCAAACATCACGATCAAGCGCGAGTTTGCTGAGCTACCGCCGATCGCCTGCTACCCTGCGCAGCTCAACCAAGCCTTGCTCAACCTGCTGGAGAACGCCCACCAAGCAGTCGACGCTGGAGGCACGATTTCGGTGACCACCGGTGCCGACGGCGGATACGTTTATGTCGCGGTACACGACGATGGTCGCGGTATCGCGCCCGAGCACATCAAGAATATTTTCGAGCCCGGATTCACCACCCGGGGGGTCGGCGTCGGAGCCGGTTTGGGCTTGGCGATCTGCTACCGAATCGTCGACAGACACTGCGGAGAGATCACCGTTGACAGCAGCCCGGGCAAAGGCGCGACCTTCACCATTCGGCTGCCCAAGGATCTCGAGCGACGGTTGGGCCAGCTGGGATCGACCTCCAATTGACGTCGGCTACTCGTCGGCGTGCTCGAGTCCGTTGCTGATCAACTCGGCGACGTGCTGATCGGCGAGGCGGTAATAGATGTGCTTGCCATCGCGCCGCCGCAAGACCAAACGCTCGGCACGCAGCAGCCGGAGGCGTTGAGAAATCGTCGAGAGGCCATCGCCACTCTCGGCCGCCAGCTCGGAAACACAGGCTTCAGCGCGCGCCAAACGCGCCATGAGCATCAGCCGCGCCGGGTCGCCCAGAGCGCGAAAGATCGCCGCCGCCCGCTCGACGCTGGCTGGCGCCGCGCTGCTCTCGAGAGCCGAGCGCGCTCGATGGTCGCAGTTGACGCGCTCTTCCTCGTCGGCGACCCAAGTCTCTTCTTTCGACCGCTCATCGTGCATACGCTCTCATTTCACAGCTTATTCAACTGAACAAGTCAGCAAGCAGATCGTTTTATTTCCAATCAGCTATACAACAATGGCGGCTTGACAGCGAAGATGCAAATGATAGGTACGGAGCGATGACGCCCGAGCACGATCACCAGCATCTGCCGCTCTTTCAAACCAGCGGTTTGGTGGTCGGCTATCGCGGTCACCCACTGCTTCCACCGATCGACCTGCGCGTGACTTGTGGTCAGCTCTGGGCGGTGGTCGGACTGAACGGCGCAGGCAAAACTACGTTCTTTCGCACGCTGCTCGGCCTGCAGCCCGCCGTCGCCGGCACCCTCGAGCGACTAACCGACCCGCTGCCGATGGCCTACATTCCCCAGCGAACGCAATTCTCACCGCTGATGCCGATGCGTAGTTGGGATGTCGTCGCCACAGGTCTGGAGCGTGGCACCAGCTTTTTGCGGCCATCGATCGGACGTGCGGGTCGCCGTCAAATCGCCGAAGCTCTCGAGCGTGTCGACGCTGGCGAGCTGAGCAGCCAGCGCTTTGGCCTGCTCAGCGAGGGACAAAAGCAGCGGGTGCTGATCGCCCGCCTGCTGGCCAGCCGTCCAAGACTAGCCGTGCTCGACGAGCCAACATCGGCGATGGACGCTACAACAGCGAGTTCAACGCTAGAGTTGATGCGTGAGCTGGCCAGCGAGCAGGATCTAGCGGTGTTGCTGATCTCGCATCAAGTCAACGCCGTGGTGCACGTCGCTGACCACACACTGTTCCTCGACCGCGCAACGCAGACCGTGGTCCAGGGCGACACCGATCAGGTCTACCAGCATCCGCTGTTCAACCGGCTTTACGGCCACGTTCACACCTCCGGCGACGATTTTCCTCCGCACACACACGCGCACGCGGCAGACGAACAGCGATGACCGTGGCTACCGCGAGCGCCGCCCTCGGCTGGGCTGACTTTATCGACGCGCTCGAGATCTACGCCGATCCGATGATCTGCGCCGCCGTCGCCGGCACGGTCCTCGGTTCACTGGGCGTGTTCATCGTCTTGCGGCGAATGGTCTTCGTCCCCCTGGCGATTAGCCATGCCGCTGGCTTTGGTGTGGCGTTCGCATTTTTTGCGCACATCGCCTGGAGCGCAACCTGGCTGACCCCCGTCGCATCGGGCTTCGCTTGCGGCATTGCAGCAACGCTGCTTTTGTCGCTCCGCCGACTCCAGGTGCAACGCGAGGCGCTCGTTGGGCTACTCTATCTGCTGACCGCCGGAGCAGCGGTGTTGTTGGGCTCGCGGATCGTGCAGGAAGCCCATCAGATCGATGCGATTCTCTTCGGTATCGCCGTCGCCGTAAGCCCAAGGGACCTCCACGCCACGGTCGTCGTGGCCACGCTGGTGCTGGCGACCCAGGCGTGGCTGCGTCGCGGCTTGATCGCGGTCAGCTTCGATAGTGATGGCGCACGCGTTCAGGGCTTACCGGTACGACTACTCGAAGCGATATTGATGCTCTGTATCGGCGTAACGATTGCCGTAACCACCCGCGCACTGGGTGCGCTGCCGGTCTTCGCGCTCAGTGTCGGACCGGCCTTTGCTGCGCTCGCTTTCGTCAACCGACTCCAGCGAGCGATGCTGCTCGCCGCACTGCTCGGCGCACTCTGCGGGGTGAGCGGCTACGTTGCCGCCTTCTTCTGGGAGCTACCCGTCGGCGCAACCCAGGCGACCCTCTGCGGCGGACTGGCCCTGCTCGGCCTGCTTCGCCGCCGCTAGCTTTAACAACGCGACGCGCCCCAATCCCGAGGGGATTAAACACCGCTCGCCAACTTGTCCACGGCACGATGGATCTATTCGCCTAGCGATCGTGGTCGTGATGATCGTGGTCGTGATGATCGTGGTCGTGATGATCGTGGTCGTGATGATCGTGGTCGTGGCTATGGCCGTCGGCGCCCAACGGCGAAAGCTGCGCGATCCAGCCGCGTGGGCCACAGCGCCACAGCGAATAAAGCGCGCTAAGCCCCATGATCGACGCCGCAGCGATCTCGACTATCGGCCAAGCGTGATGACCATGCCGATGCTCGTGCAGCGCCATCGGCAGGAATTCGCGGGTGACAGCGTCGATCGCCCAGCCCAAGGCACAGGCGAGGGCAAAAACGGTCGCCGCGAAGGTGATCGCCGTTCGACGACCATGCAAAATCGACAGCGCGCCGAACGTGGTGATGTTGGTCGCCGGCCCCGTCAGCAAAAAGGCGATCGCACCGCCCGGCGAGAGTCCTTTGTGGAGCAGCACTGCGACCAACGGCGTCGAGCCCGACGCGCAGACGTAGATCGGCAGACCGAGCAGCGCCGCCAAGGGCACCTGCAAGATGGTCGGCACCGCTCCGAGAGCCGCCTCGCGTAGCGATGGCTCGAGGAACGAAGCGATCGCCAACCCGACGAGAATCCACGGCAGCAGGTGATCGACGAGCTCGCCAAGACCGTACCAGACCGCTTGCTGCAGTTTGGCGCTCAGCGACAGGTTCTGCGACTGAGCGAGTTGCAGGCGGTCGTCGACCGGCAGCTGACAAGGTTTAGCCAAGCGACCGACGATCAGCGCCGACAAGAAGGCGACCAATGCAGCTGCTGCAATGCGGACCAGCGTCAGCGGCGCACCGAGCAACGACCATGAGATGAACAGCGCATCGATGCCGATCTCCGGCGTAGCGATCAGAAACGAGATCGCAGCCGTAGCGGGCACGTGTTGGCGGATCAGCGTGGCGTAAAACGGCAATACACCACAGGAGCAGATCGGCAGAGGCAGACCGAAGACCATTCCGCGCAGCGCTTGTTGTGCCGCCCCACCACGGCCGATCCAGGCAAACCCCGTCGGTCGCACGAAGGCCTGTAACAACCCGGCCCCGAGAAACGCTAGCAACAGCGCGGGGGCCGTCTCCAGCGCCAGGCGGGCAAAGGTTGCCCCCAGGCCGATCGAGCTGAGCGGCAATTCGTGCTGGTGCAAGTCGAGGGCGAACCAAAGCGAAATCGCTCCCAGCGCCGCACCGATCGCACCTGAGCGCGCGCGGACCTGACCATGAGGTGCGCGATGAAAGACGACATGTAGCAAACCGCCGGCGACCAGGCCTTGTAGCAAGTGGATCGCGGTGGGCGAAGCGGCCTGCAGGATCTCACCGCCAGCAAAGTATCCCAAGCAGGTGGCGATAACCAAGACGCTAAGCGCGACGCCTGGCCAGAGCAACCCCCGTTGGGTGAAACGACCGAGCACGGCACCGATCGGCACGCGATGGAGAATCACCGCCGCGGCCAGCGGCAGACCGCCTTTGCCGAGCTCTCCGGCACTTGCCAGCGCGCCTCCGTCGATGATCGCATGGGCCGCTAGTCCCGCCAACGCCATCGGAATCGCGGCGCCAGAAAACGAGCCCAGCGCGCGCCGACTGCCCTGACGCTCGGTCCACCAAACAACGACAAAACCGACGACGGCAGCGAACAGCGCTGAGGGGCCGATCGCCATCATGCTGTGTGGAATGATGTGCAATGCACACAGTCCGGCAACCATCGTTAGTACGAAACCGTCGATCGATGACGAGACCGCCGAAAACCGCCGGCCGAACAGCCAAAGCAGCCAACCGAAGATCAACGAAGCGATGCCGAGCGCGAGTAGCAGGAGAGCCTTCCTGGGAAAACCTCAGGCGCTTAGCATACCATTACCGCTGTGCTGACCGCGGAATTGTTGGTCAGGCGTGACCGCTGGCGACGATCGATAGACGTTGCTGCCGCAGCTCGCGTTCGATGCCACGTTCCAGCGCCTCTACCAGATAACGGCGCAGCTCGCTCGGCGGCACGATCTGGTCCACCGATCCGACGCGCTGAGCGCGCTGGACGCTATGGACAGCGTCAAACTCTTCGGCAACCTCACCGAGTTTCTCCGAGCGCACCTGCCCGAGCAGGTCTTGGTACTGCGATCGCAGCGCGACCATCTGCGCACCCGAAGCCCGCATCAATCGCTGTTCGAGCTCGATCAAGCGCTGATCACGCTGCGCACGCTTCGACACCTCGCGAGCGAAGACCACCGCTGCAGCCGGAGCGCCACCGATCACCGAGGCATGGGCGCCCTCAAGCGCGGCGACTTGCATATTATCGTGCAAACGCGCCGAGAACACGACGAACGCACCACCGTGGTAGCGCGAAACGACGCAGAAGATGATCGGCCCCTTAAAGTTGACGACAGCCCGACCGATCTCGGCGCCGTACTCCAGCTGCAGGTTGCGCATCGATTCGGGCGATCCATCGAAGCCAGAGAGGTTGGCCAGTACCACAACTGGACGGTTGCCACTCGCAGCGTTGATCGCCCGCGCGACTTTTTTTGACGCACGCGGAAACAACGTCCCCGGAGTCCACTGCTCGGGGCCATCGGCAGGCACAAATCCGAGGCGCTTGAGCGGCCGTGACTCGAGACCGATCAAGCATAGCGGGTAACCACCAATGTGGGAGTCCCACACAACGGCCATTTCCGCACCACGCAGACCGAACCAGCGCTCGAGCGGCTCAGTCTTGGCATCGATCACTGCGCTCATCACCGAACGAATGTCGAAGGGCTTTTTGCGGCCCGGGTTCGACTGCTCGCTGAACACTTCGCCGATCGTAGAAAAGCCCGAGACCGACTCACTGTGCGGCGAACAGCACACGTCGCGGTCGGCCGGATCGGCAGACGGAGCGCGCCGCGGAAACCGCTCGCCGGGCATCACATAGCTGTGATCGTAGTAGCGCAACAGAATCTTATACGCATCGCCAAGGTCGGAGGCGTAATACTGGGCCTGACCGTTGGGGCCCATGATCGTTTCGTAGCCGCCGATGCCAAAGTTATCATCGGCCGAAACACCGCCCGAGTAATCGAGCGCCTGTTTGCCGGTCAAGACCATCGCACTCTCGGGGATCATCACGAGAATCCCGCGCGTGTGCATCAGCATCGTTGCCTCGGCGTTCCAGTAAGGCTGAGCGCCGACGTTGATACCACAGACGATGATGTTGACCTCACCGCGGTTTTGAGTGAACAGAACCAGCCGTCGCAAGACCAGCGCGATCCAATCCATGTTCTCGGTACCGCTATCCATCGAGATCTTTGCGCCCGCCGAAAGCGAGAACCATTCAATCGGCAGGTTTTCGGCCTCGGCGAGATCGATCGCTTCGATGATCCGGCGGCATTCGGGCTCGGCCAAAGCACCCATGTCGCGGCTCGGATCCCCAAGCAAGATCACACGACGCATCCCCTCGGGATATTTGGCGGTCGGCGTATCGATCAGGCCGACAACGATGTTCGCCGTGTTCTGCCCATAAGGTCGGTCGACCGGTACGAGTTTGCCGTTTTGGTCGAGATCGTACTCGACAAAGCGCCCAGGTGGGAATTCCGACTGCGCGACCGGCTCGCTCGGACAAATGCGCTGCAGCCAGGCATAGGGATAAACCAAGCCGCGCTGCTTGAGTCGCACAACTTTCGCACCGTAAGGGTCAAGCGGCTCCATCGGCAACTCGGGCGGCTCACGAAAGGTGATCACTGGACCACCACCCGGATTATCGATGACGATCTCGATTTGCTTGGGCGCGCCGTTCTTGGACGGCATCAACACGCAGGCGATCAGCCGTTCGATGCCGAGCGACTTAGTCGCCGGCCAGATCTTGCCGACCAAACCGTTGAGGTCCTCTTCCGCCAGGCTCAGAACCGGCCAGACGTGTAAGAAGATGCGGTTCCAGTGCAAGCGGTAGCGCTCAGGGCGGCTGGCCTGAAAACGGCGAATGCCAGCCAGTACCTCGGCGATTCGGTGCTCTAGGTGGGGCATCGCCAGTAGCCTGCCCCGCTCGTCGCGCACAGCGGTAAGGTCTCGTACCTCCGTCACGGCAAACAGGCGCTCGTCCTTCTTATTGTCTTTGGCCAGCGCGTGGTAGAGGTAAACCTGCGGCGCCGACGGTAGACGCCGAAGGTTGAACCGGGACATTCGCCACAAGCGGATACGTTGCGCAGTTTGCGGATGGATCTCTTCCTGCTGTTCGTCTCCGGCGAACAGGCCTTCATCACCACGCCGCCACGTCAGATAGCGCGTGCCGTTTCCACCATCAGCGCCTGGCTGAACAACCGCGGCGGTCGCGCGACGCACAGCGCCCGGCAGTCCGGCCTGTTCGAGCACTGCAGCGATCCGTGCGGGGAGTTCGTTGCGCCCTGGGAGGTGCTCGGGACAGGCCATGTAGAGATCGATCAGCACCTCAGCACTATCAGCAGGCCGCTCGATCAACAGCTTCTTGATGTCCGCAATGCTGGTGGTCAGCTGCTCGACATCAGCCAAAGTCCCCAACACGCGAAAACGTCGCCCGTCGTGCTGATAGTAAGCCTCAGCGATCACGCTCTGGCCGACCTTTGCGGTCGTCATCTGCTCGAGTGTGCGAATGCGATAGTGACGCCGCAGCAGCGTTTCGACCATTGCCGCACGCGCGGGCAAGGTCGCTGTGCCTAAACGCGCAGAGAAGTACCCGGTCAGCGGCTGGGTGCAAGCGACCAACTCGGCGATACAGGCCTCGCGCTTCGCTGGCGGCGGCTGCTCGGCAAGCTCTGCCAAACGCGCTGCTGCAGCGGCATAGATCTCAGCTTGCGCCCGCTCGAGCAATGGCAACTCAAAGGCGCGATAGCGCACTTCGAGCGCGGCGTCGTGCAACGCCGGGTAGCGCCACTCGGTAACGCGAATCATGCGGTCGAGCAAAGCACGCCGTGGTTCGTCGCCGCGCAGACGCAACTCGGAGAGCGAACGAAGCCAGCGCTGCAGTATTGCCGAAATTCCGGCGCGCTGATCGGTGGCACGCCAGTGCGATCGACAAAGCCGATACAGACTGCTGCTTAGCGCTGGATGCGCCTCGAGATGTTCGACGCCGTAATGGGCGAGCGCCGCGCGCAGCTTGTCCAAAAATGGCTCGGGGAATCCTTCACCGCGGCCTTCGGGATCGCGTAGGAAGGTGTAGAAATACTCTTTGGTGCTAAGTCGCCCCAGTCCATCGTCGGCCAAACCGGCAGGCTCGGGGTGAAACAATGCGGCGATGTCGGCAAAGGTCGCCAGGATCCGATCCTCTTTGCGCCAGAGGCGATCCTCGACCTCGTCGATGTCGGGCGTCAAACCCGCGCCTTGCTCGATCACCGCACGCAAACGCGCTTCGTCGGCATCAAACCCGAGGATCAGCGATCGCAACTCGTTGAGTTGGCGATATCGCCCATTTCGTCGGGTCGAGTGGGCGTACAACTCGAGCAGTGGCGAAAAATCGACCGCAGTCTGAATGGCAACCTGTTTCTGCGGCGGCTCGACCAGCAGCAGCTCTGCGCCCGGATGCACCTGCACATTGTTGGTTACCGCGACCTTCCTGACGCGTCCGGCAAACTTCGCCGTAATCGCCATTTCAGTCTTCATCGCTTCAAGAACGACTAGCCGATCACCGGCCTCGACCATATCGCCCTCGGCCACGTCAACCGAGACAACGATCGCGGGCGCCGGAGCGCGGATCACACCGCCCAAATCACGGCTGATCCGGTAGCTGATGCCGTCGACTTCGACGACCAAATAGGCGCCGCGCGAGAAGGCACGCACACGGTGGGTTCGATCGGCGATCGTTAACCGCCACTCTAGTGGGCGCAATTCGACAAGGCTGAGCTCCAAGCTGCGTTCGCCGATGCCGATGCGATAGCGTTCCGGGCCAATCCGCCCGACGACGAAGCGATAGTCAGCACCGCTGAGCGAGAGTTCGATCTCTCGACTTCCGCGATTGCCCACTTCCGGGCGCCCGCGTGCCGCCGCCGCGAAGAAATTGGCCATCTCGGCGCTGAACTCTTCTTCGTAGGCGACAATCGCACCGTGGATCAGCGCGATATCGGCAGAACGTCCCGATAGATGTTCGTCCCGTTCCACCAAACCGTCGAGCCAGCCGATATCGTACTCGCCGCTGGTAAGCTCGGGGCGATCGAGCAGCTCCAGCAGGAAGCCCTTGTTGCTGACGCCACCGGCGACAAGAACCAAGGATTCACGCAGCGCGCGGTGAAGCCGGGCCAGCGCTTCCTCGCGATCTCGACCGTGAGCGATGATTTTCGCGATCATCGAATCGAAGTCGGCCGCGATGGTGTCGCCGGCGCCAAAGCCGGTGTCGACACGCAAACCGGGGCCGAGCGGCACACGGAAGCGCTCGATTTGCCCAGGCGCTGGCGCAAAACCCGACTCGGGGTCCTCGGCGTTGAGGCGAACCTCGATCGCGTGACCGATCGGCGAGGGCGGCTGTGGCGAGAGCGCCTTGCCGCTGGCGATCTCGAGCTGTAGCTTGACCAAGTCGATTCCGGTGACCATCTCGGTAACCGGGTGCTCGACCTGCAAACGCGTGTTGACCTCCATGAAGGCCAAACGGCGGGTCTTTGGCTCGTAGAGGAATTCAACGGTGCCCGCGCCGACGTACCCGACGCGTTCGCCGAGTCGACGCGCGGCATCGCAGAGCTCGCGCTGCTGCAGCTCATCGAGTGCAGGGGACGGGGTCTCTTCGATCAGCTTTTGGTTGCGCCTTTGAACGGTGCAGTCGCGAACGCCGAGCGCCCAAACGGTGCCGTGCTTGTCGCCGAGGATCTGAACTTCGACATGCCGTGCGCTGCCAACCATCCGTTCAAGAAACAACGCGCCGCTGCCGAAAGCGCTTAATGCCTCACGCTGCGCAGCATCGAAAACCGCACGAAGCTGCGCTTCGTTTTCGATACGACGAATCCCTCGACCACCACCACCGGCCGTTGCCTTGAGCATTAGCGGATATCCGAGAACTTCAGCTGCGCGACAGGCGGCGTCGAGATCCGCGAGTGCGCCACCGCTCCATGGTGCAACCGGAAGCTCCGCCTGCTCGGCGAGTCGCTTGGCGAGAATCTTGTCGCCTAGGGTCCGCATCACATCGGCTGAGGGACCGATGAAAGCGATCCCCAAACGATCGCACAACTCGACGAACTCGGGATGCTCGGCGACAAACCCCCAGCCGACCCAGGCCGCATCGGCATGGGTTTGACGCAATGCCCGCTCGAGCAAAGCGTAGTTCAGATAGGCGCTTTTTCGTTGGCCATCGCGGTCATCGATCGACATCGCTGAGCCGAGGGCGTAGCTCTCGTCGGCCTCACGCACGAACATCGCCTGTCGATCCGGGTCGGTGTAAAGCGCGATCGTCGTCAGTGGTCGACCACGCTGATGGGCATATTCCCGCGCCGCGACGATCAAACGCATTGCCGGCTCGCCACGATTGACGATGGCGATCCGATCAAAACTATCTCCCATTTTCAGCGTCTTCTCCGCGTCGGTAACCGTCCCGAAGGACCCCCTGCGGCGGGGCATTGCAAGAACCAGGCGCGGCACAGTCTGCGATCAGCGGGCTGAGAAAACCAACGAAAAAGCACCCAACCTGGCCTGCTGCATCGCGTCAAAAAAGCCGTTTGTGTGCAAGCAGTTACGCGCTCACAGGGGGGCCGCGCAGCATCGGTGGCAGATCAGCGCGCTCGAGCCGTAACTAACCGCACGGTCAAAGGCGCTGAACTGGGTTACTTTGTGGGGCTTACGGCGAACGCAAGACTAACGTTCGCGCAGTTGACGAAGCGCTGGACCGATGAACGGCGTCACGGCCATGCCAATAAACAGCGCTGCGAGTAGACCAACCAGCGCGTGCGTCGACGAGAAGCAGCAGCCGGCCGCGGCCACATTTCCGCCAGCGGAGACCAGCGCCCAAACTCCGGCACCCGCCAAGGTCAGCACGCCCCAAAAACGCATCCGCAGCAGACCGAACACGCCGATCGAGGTCAAGAGCAGCAGGCCAAGCATCGCCGCCTGATCCTGCTTCGGCGCGAGCGTGTAGAAGATCATCGTCGGCAAAGCCGTGGCCGCACCATGCACGGCACGCTTTACCCGGGCCACGCCGTAATCGTCGAGATTGAAGCGCTGGCGCCAGCCCTGCTGGTTCTCGTATTGGTCAGCCATCCGATGCCCGAGCAGCGGTAGATAGATCAGCGCGTGCATCGCGCCCCAAACCGCAATGCCGGTGTTCCAGCCCTGTGTCATCAGACCCAGCATTGCCATCGTCAGACCACTCGTGCCGAGGCCCATGGCAAACCAGCGCGCCCAAAAATAGCCGGCGGCGAGACCAAAAAATGCAACGCCGTAGGTCGCTGCTAAAGCGACGAAGCACTTGACCCACGCACCGCCCAGCGCGATCCCCGTAATAAAGAAGATCGAGGTGTAAAAGCCCAAGAGCAGCAGCGCCACGGCGCGCCGCTCCCCGAGAAATCCCAGCGACTTGATGCTCATCATCGTGCTCCTTCGGCGTCTTCTTCGTCGGCTCGCTTGTCGCACTCGCTGGCTGCTGCAGCTTCGGTGACGTCATGCTCTCGCTTGTCACCTTTGGCCTTGTTGAGTCGCCGCTTGATCGCATCGTAGGCATCGCTACCCAGCTTGAGCCCGACGCCCGTGATCACTGCCGCCCCCAATTTCCTCATCAACCAGTTCATTTGAACCTCGCTTCGCGCTGCTGACAGAGCCGTTACGAGCCACCCCCAAACGGTCGTCCGTCACGACGTATTGCGCACGTCGTTGTACGGCGACCCTTTGGACTTCCTTCGCTTCCTAATCGATGGTTTCAGTGTATCACGCCAACGCGAGTGGTGCGCTGGGCAAGCGAACAACATACTATGATTACAGAGGAATTGACATATAGCCCCGCCCCCCTTAGGATCGCTTTACCAATCATGCAGGTTTGTCCCCAGTGCTTCGGGCTCTATGGACCCGAGCAGAACCGCTGCCCAACGGACGGCCAGAAAACCGCCCACTACGCCAAAGTCTTGATCGGCCTCAACCTCGGTCCGTACGTGGTGCGATCGATGCTCAACGAAGGCGGGATGGGGGTCGTCTACAGTGGTGAACACCCGACGCTCGGTCGCAAGGTCGCCCTCAAGGTGCTGCGCCCCGAACTTAGCTTGCGCGAGGGTATCGTCGAACGCTTTACCCAAGAGGCACGGGCGGTCAACACGATCGGTCACCGCAACATCGTCAACATCTACGATTTCGGCACCACGCCGTTCGGCACGTTCTATATCGCCATGGAATACCTCGAAGGTCGCACGCTGCGCGAGCTGATCGACAAGGAGGGCCCGCAGCCGCTAGCGCGGGTGCGGCTGATCATCGACCAGCTCTGCGCTGCATTGTCGGCCGCACACAGCAAGGGCTTCGTTCATCGCGACGTCAAACCGGAGAACGTCATGCTGTGCGCACGACCGCGCGGCGAATACATCAAGCTGCTCGACTTCGGCATTGCCAAACTATTGACCAGCACCGAACAAACGAATACCGGGGCGCCACTCGGCACGCCGCAGTACATGGCGCCAGAGCAAATCGACGGTGCGCCGACCGATCATCGCGCCGACATCTACGCCCTGGGAGCGGTGACCTACGAATTGCTGACCGCGCGGCTGCCCCACCCGGGGCATTCGCATGCCGCGGTCCGGCAGAGCCAACTTGCCGGCCCGCCAGCGCCGCCCAGCGCATTGGTCAAACAACAGCGTCTAGCCCCACTGCTCGACCATGCAGTGGCCGGCGCGCTTGAACCGACGCTGGAGCGCCGATTCGACCGCATCAATACCTTCCACACGGCGTTCTTGCGCGGCCTTGACGCTACACAGGCTCGGGACTACTCGCTGCCCACGCCAGCTCCGCGGGCAGCAACCGCTACTATGCGCGGCAGGCGCCTGCTGGTCGTGGCGATCGTGACGTTCGTCAGTGCGGGGCTGGCAGCCTTCGCCGCGTTCCGACACGCTGATCCGCCACCGACCGCATCGCCAGCAAAACAGCCGCAGAGCAGCGCAGCGCCAAGCGAGCCTTCATCGACACAGCTGGTGGAGATCGTGCAAGCCGCGCTTCATGCGCGAAGCGCCGACCTCCGACAGCAGGCACTGCGCTTTTGCAGCACAGCCGATAGCCAACGCTGGGAGTCGTCGCTGAGCGCCGCCCTCGCCGACGAAGATCCGCGCGTACGACGCTTGGCGGCGCGACTATTGGCCGAACCTCGTCAACTTAGTCCTGCGAGCAAACGAGCTTTATCCCGCGCTTTCGCGCAGCAGGTCCATCAAGTCGAAAATCCCTGGCTGGCGCTCGACCTGGCGACTGCGCTCTGCCGACATGGCGTGGCCGCCGGTAAACGCCACCTGCTCGGCCGGCTAAAGAATGCGCAGGGAATTCTACGAACCAGCGTGCTGGAAGGGCTGGCGTTCTGTGGAGACCCCGCAGGCAGCGAGCTGCGCCTCCACACCGAGGGCGCCTTGCTCGCCACGCGAATGCGGCGCTGGGGCCTACTTGTCGGTTTGAGCGCGACCAAAGACGGGGCACCGCAAGCGCTGGACAAACTACTCGCCGCGGCGCGAGCTCCGGCTTGGGAGACGCGTATCGCCGCCGCGTCAGCGTTAGCCAGACAGCGCCGCGACACCGCACTGCCAATATTTCGCGCTGCGCTCAAGCACGCCCCCTTAACGGCCCGCCGCCGAGCGGCCGTGGCATTCGCCCGACTGGGATTGGCTCCCGATCCATCGATCGCCGAAACTTTGCTAGAATCGTTGGCAACAGGGAGTGAATCGGAAGATGCGCTAGCAGCGCTGTCGCTCGCGCGCACGCAGCTCACCGCGCGGCAGAGAGCACAACTGGTCAAGCTACTGGCGCGCGACGGACCGAAACAGTTGGCGGCGGCTCTGATCTTGCTGTCATCGAGTCGATAATGGCCCCACCCAAAACCCCCAGTCGTGACCCGCTGATCGGCGTTGAGCTCGATCATTATCGGATCGTCGAAATGGTCGCCGAAGGCGGCATGGGCGTGATCTATCGCGCAGTGCACGCCGTGATCGGACGTGAAGCCGCCGTCAAAGTGCTCGGCGCTAAGTACTCCGGCGACCGCAACATGGTCGAGCGCCTCAAGCGTGAGGCGCGGGCAGTCAGTCGCATCGGACACCCCAACATCATCGACGTTTTCGATTTCGGCACGACGCCGGACGGGCGCGAGTACTTCATGATGGAGTACCTCAAAGGGGAAACGCTCGGTGAACTGCTAGCCCGGCGGCGCTGCCTACCCTGGGTGCTCACGCAAGCGATCATCGGCCAAGTGCTCGATGCACTGCAGGCGGCACACGCCGCCGGCGTCATCCATCGCGACATCAAACCCGAGAATATCCTGGTCGTCACGCAGAGCGACGGCAACGTGCTGACCAAGGTGTTGGACTTTGGCATCGCAATGTCGATCGGACTCGGCGCCGAAGGCGAGCGACTGACACGCGCTGGCTCGGTGATGGGCACCCCGGAGTACATCTCTCCCGAGCAGATACGCGGCAAAGCAGTCGACGCTCGCGCCGACATCTACGCACTTGGCATCATCCTCTTTGAAGCGGTGATGGGCCGACGGCCATTCGAGGGCGACAAGGTACTGACGCTACTGATGGCACACCTCAAAGAGCCGATGCCTGAAATGAAAGGCATCGCGCCCGAGCTCGGCGTGCCGGATTTTTTGCCAGACGTGATCAAGCGCGCGTTGGCAAAAGACCCAAGCGACCGCTATCCCGACGCGAAAAGCCTGGCCGCTGCGCTAAGGATCGCACTGCAGCGCGTACCGACTGAGGGCACACGTCCGCTCCCCGAGATGTACTGGGAACCCGCAGCAGCGGCAGATTCCGGTCCGCGCCCCGGCTATCAGAGCATCGCCCCCAAAGGCACGCTCTCGACGACACAGGAAGCGCAGAGCAGCTACCACGCCGACGACAACACCGCCTATGTCCGCCATCACGGCAAGCGTACCAGCCTCGCGTGGCTGTTGCCCTCGGCGTTGCTGCTGCTCGCCCTGCTCGCGATCGCCGTTCAGCTGTTCGGGCCAGTGCGGTCAAAACAGCCGATTGCCGTTGACGCCGACAAGACTGAGCCGACGACCAACCAAACCCTACCCACGGTCGCTGATCTCGGTGAACACCTCACCGACGTCCGACGCATCCTGCGGCGCGGCACCCGGGCCAAGCTGGCAACCGATCGGCAGCTGGCCGCACAGGGTCTCGGCCAATTGCGCGATCGCGAAGCACTCGGCCTGTTGGCCGAAGTGCTCCACGACGATCCCGAAGGCGCTGTGCGCGCCAGCGCCGCGCTGGCGATCGGCGCGATCGGTGACCGCGATGCCCGCCAGCGCCTGGTCGAAGCGCGGCAGCGCAGCACCAAGGCCGTTGCCGTTGCGATCGATGAAGCGTTGATGCGCATCGGCGAAGCTCCGGCCAAGGCGCGTCTGGTCGCGACGCTCAATGCCGAGGAGCGAACGCTAAGACTGAGCGCGGCCTTCGCATTGGCGCGGGCTGCCGAGCCACGCGCGCTACCGACACTGCTGCAAACGTTGGGGGAAGTCGATCGTCACAGCCAAAGCGAGCTGATCGCCGCGATGACGGCGGCGGCACGCTTGGGTGACAAGCGATCGCTCGGCTCGCTGCAAGCCGGCCTGGCCAAGACGGCGCCTGCGCAAGTCCGGCTAGCCTGCGCCGAAAGCCTAGCTAATCTGGGCGATGAACGCGGCGTGATCGCATTGCAGGGCCTGCTGGCTGGGGCCACAGAGTCGCCGCTGCGTCTCGACGCGGCGCGCGCACTGGCCAGCGTGGGCGATTACAGCGGCATCGACAGGGCCAAGCGTGCGGTCTTCGAAGCGGACCCGACGTTACGCAGCCTTGCTGCGAGCAGCTTGGCCGCAATGGCCGATCGAACGGTACTCCCGCCGTTGGTACACCTGCTCAGAGACGCCGAGCAAACCGTTCGTATCGCTGCCGCGACAGCACTGTCGCGATTGGCCGCGCTGATGCCTAATCAGCTGGTGCAACGCAGTCAACGCTGGCTACTGGCCACCTTGAGCGGCGGCAGCTGGACGACGCGCCAGGCCGCCGTCAGCCTTGCCGCGGAAATGGACCCTCAGCTCGCCGTCGAGCTGCTGGGTTGGGCCCTCAAGGACCGCGATAGCCGCGTTCGTGCGGCGGCTGTCGCCCGTCTAGGCAAGCTGCGCGAGAGGACGCCGCGAGCGGTGCAGATCCTCACGGTCGCGCTGAGCGACCGTGCGCCCCACGTGCGTGCGGCGGCAGTCGACGCACTGGGCAGCAACCGCTCGGCGCAAGATGCATTGCGCGCCGCAGTCCACGACACCGATTCGCTCGTCGGCATCCTCGCCGCGGGTCGACTGCTCGAGATGGGCGATACAGGCTTTCTTAAGGACGTGAGGCAAGCGACGCGACTGCGCAGCCCTGCCCTGCGTGCGGCGGCGATCCGCGCGCTCGGACGCTGGCCCAGCCCGTCGGCCACACCGCTGCTGATCGCAGCGCTCGCCGATCGCAACACCGAGGTCCAGTTGGCCGCCGCGCTGGCGCTGGCGCAGCGCAGGAACCGTCAAGGTATCCCACAGCTAAAGCAGGCAGCCGCCAGTATCGATCGACCCGAGCGAGCGATCATCGCGCTGAGCAACTTGGGTCTGCCGGCCGCGCCGTACGTCCAGACGCTGGGCCGTTCAAAAGACCCTCAACTCCGAGCACGAGCGATCGAGCTGGCGACGACGCTGCTGCCACCGGGGCCGAGGCAGACGCTGCTCGACGCAGCCGGCCGCGATCGGTCACCGCTGGTTCGTCGCGCGGCGGCACATGCGCTACTGCGGCTCGCGCGAACCGAGCAACAGAGCACCAAGCTCGCACCGATGATCCGTCGCTTGCTGCGCGATGCCGACCCACTGGTTCGCACCGCTGCGCAGTTGGCGATCGCCCGCCTGCCGAGCGCGATGTCACAGGGCAGTGCGGCGTTGGTCAAGCCCGTCGAACCAGCATCGCTGCCGACCAACCGCCAAGCGCCACGGAAAGCTGTGTCGGTTAGTAAAAAGGATCAGCCGCTATTTGGCGACCCGAGCCGCATGGCGATCTACAAGCGCGAGATGGGCAAAGCTCGCCTAGCGCTGCAGCGCGCCAGTTATGCAGCGGCGGTTCGCCACCTGACCGCCGCGCGTGCGGCGATGAACCTTGCGCCGGTTTCATACGAGCTCGGTCTGGTACACCTACATCGCGCGCGAGCGAGCCAGCAGCAAGCAACTCGCAAACGGCACTTGGTCGCAGCACGCAAATACTTCCTCGAGTATCTCAGGCGGGCCCGACGGGGCGCTCTGGCGGGTAAAGCCCGCGGCGGATTGCGCGACGTCGGGCGCCTGCTGCGCGCGCCCTAAGCGACGCCGATCATTTGTCTTGAACGGTGGCTCCGTGGCACAATGGCCCATTATCGAAACGCACACCGGGTTCAGATCACCGGGAGGAACGATGCGCTGCGCTATCGTGCTCATCGCCAGCCTGACAGCCGCAAGCGCTGTCGCGCAAACACCACGTAACCTGCTAACGGCAGGCAACAAGCTGTTCGCCGCCGGCAAGTACGCAAAGGCCTTTGAAACCTACGAAAAGGGCTACAAAAAGGCCCCTAAGAATCCAGTGTTCTTGCGCAGCATGGCGCTGTGCAAACTCAAGCTGTTCGCCCACAAGGCGGCACAAGGTTATTACCGCGAGTATCTCAAACGCTATCCGAAAGCCCAAGACCTGGAAAAGGTCAACGCCGCCCTCGAAGAGCTGGCGGTTATCGTCGGCACCCGACTGCAGATCGACTCGACGCCGAGCGGTGCAGAGGTTTTCCTCGATGCTGAGGCGCTTGGTGCGCGGGGGAAAACGCCTGCGCTGCTAACGATCAAACCGGGCAGACACACCGTAATTTTGCGAGCTCCCGGATACCGCGCGACGAGCGTCGACTTTGAACTGCAAGCAGAGCAAACCAAGACATTGACGGTCACCCTCGAAGCGCCGGTTCGCGTCGAGACCTCGCCAAGCGGCGCGCAAATCGTCCTCGCCGGAAAAGCACTCGGCGAAAGCCCGCGCGAAATCGGACTTCCCCCGGGCACTCACACGCTGGTGCTGCGCAAGCCCGGCTACCCCGATCAGCGCCGTACGCTGACCGTCGCCACACCAGGCGCGGGGCGAACGCCGGCGCGGCTCAAGACAACGCTGACCTTGGCGGTCGACATCTCGAGCACCCCGCCCGGGGCAACGATCGAATTCGGTCGACGGCGTTCACGCCGCGAAAATGCTCAGCCGAGCATGACGCCTGCGACGATCATGCTGCCCGCCGGTCAACATACCCTGAGCGTCAAATTACCCGGGTTCGGCGAGCAAACGCGCCGCATCGATGTCCGCCCGGGCCGAAGCAATCAGCTGGCCGTGCTCTTTCAGGGTGGACTACTGAGCATGCGCACGGACCCGCCAGGCGCGACGGTGCGCGTGGGCGACCTTACCCTGGGCAACACGCCGATCTCCAACGCGGCCGTGCCGCTGGGACAGCAGCCGGTCGAGATCAAACACGTCGGCGCACCGGATTGGAGTCGGGCGCTCTCGTTCTCGAGTGATCGGCTGGTCCGCGCCAACGTGCGCTTGGGCGGCAAGAGCTGGCCGGTCTGGACTGCGGCGGGGATCGCCACGGCCAGCCTGGCCGCGGGAATCATCACCGGCTTGATGGCCAAGGCCCGCACCGACGACATGAACGGCCGCGAGCGCTGGACCGAAAGCTCGCCGGGCAGCGGCCAAATTGATCTGCGTAACACCGGATGGTGCGGCTCCGACGGCACGGCGCTGACGGGATTCACCGACAGCACCGGCAGCGCAGCGATCTCGCCCAATTGCTCGCGCTCACTGCACCACGCCTCATCGACGACATTCATCTTCGCTGGTGTCGCCGGCGTCTACAGCCTGGTGCACTATTTGCTGTTCACCCGGCCCAAGGCCGAGATCTCCGTAGAGCCCGCCGATCGCCGAACGGCGGCACGCTGAGCGTTGCCCTGGCGCTGCTAGTCGCCGAAACCGACCCGCTACCCGTTGCTGGTCACGCGCCGCTTCATCAGCGCATCGCGATAGGCGTCAAGACGCTCGAACCGTGCGGTCCAGGGCTCGCTACTCAAGCGCTTGCGTTGGCGAACCAACGTGTCGTGCAGCTCGCGATAACAGCGGGCCAGACCTTGCTCAACTTCGCCGATCGCCTCGCGCACGCGCTCCAACTCGCCATTGAGCTCGGTAAACCGTTCACTCCGTTCGCGCTCGACATCCGCTAAACGCGTCTCGAGCGCGCGCAGCTGGTACTCGAGATCCGCCGGATCACTGCCAATTTCGAGGCGCTCGGCGCGCGTCAAAGAGAGCTCGATGATCGCGTGGCGCAGCGTCGTTTCGCGCTCACGCAGCTCGGCGCGAATATCCTCAAAGCGACCTTCGATCATTTCGCACTTCTGCGTCAGCGTGTCGACGCTGCTGCGTGCTTTCGCCGCAGCCTGGACCACCCCCACCTGCTTTTCGGTGGCGATACCGCTGCGGACGGCGAGCTCGGCCAACTCGAAGATCGCGTCGTAAAATAGCCGTCGCAAGCGACCGACCGGCATCGTCAGCCGATCGCCCAGTTCCGCTAGCTCGGAGCTGGAGCTCGTCCGACGCGGGATGGTCGCGCCATGCTCTCCATCGCTAGCACAGAGCTCGCGCAGTGCCTCGACCAACTCGGTACCGTCGGCAAATCGATCGGCGGGATCCTTTTCGAGGCACCGCATGATCAGTTGATCGAGCTGAACGCCGACCGCCCGCGTGCCCACGCGGCGCGAAGGAGCAACCGGCTCAGTGCGGCGGTGCCCCTCCATCACCTCGGGGACCGTGCCGATAAACGGCGGTCGACCGGTCAGCATGCGGTAGCCCAGCACGCCAAAGGCGTAAACGTCGACGCGTGCGTCGAGACGGCCGCGCGCAAACTGCTCCGGGGCAAGATACTCAACGGTGGACAGCAAACTGAGGTGGGAAAACGGATCGTCGTCAGTCGGTCCGGAAGCGAGCGCCGGCACCAACGTGAAATCGTTGATCCGCAGCACCTCGCGCCCGTCGACCTCCTCGCTGAGCATGATGTTGGTCGGCTTGAGATCGGCATGAACGATCCGGCGCGCATGAGCCGCCGCCAGTCCCGAGGCCAATTGGCCCAAAAGGTCGAGCACACGTTCAGCCTCAAGGCGCCCTCGCCGAGCCAGCACGTGGGCCAAACTACCCCCGTGAACAAAATCCATCGTCAGGTAGACCCTGCGTTCGTGGGCCATCTCGCCGAAGTCGATCACCGGCGTGATCGCTGGATGACTCAGCGCGCTGGTCTCGCGGAGGATCTGCTGGAGGCGTTCGACGACCTCCGGGTCGCTGGTCAGCTCGGGCCGAAAGACCTTTACCGCGAATCTGCGCGCCAACACACGATGCACTGCGGCATACACCACGCCTAGGCGTCCGCGCGCCACGCGTTTGGCCAAGACGAGCTCCTGGCTGAGCGTGAGCTGCTTTGCCGCCGGCGCCGCTTTCAGATCCGTCATCGACGCAGCCTCTTTATCCACATGCGGTGATCGGCCTCCATATTACCGTAAAAGCTGGTTTCCGTCGCTAGCGCTGTACTGGGCCGCGCACATCAACGCCATAACGGGGCGATCGATTGACACCCTCTGATCGGCGGATTAGCCTCGGGGCGAGTGTCAGCACGACTCGAACATCAATCGACCGCAGACGGTGCGCTGTTGCGGCTCTCCGGTCCTCTGCATAGCGACGCCGCCTCAACCCTGGTTAAGGCGCTACGGCCACTTTTACGCCAAAACGCCCAGGTGACGGTGGACCTGTCGGCGGTCAGTAGCATCGACAGTTCAGGTGTGGCCGCGCTGGCCGAAGGACTGCTGCTGGCGATCGACCACGGCGTGCGATTCACCGCGATCGGTGCCGAAGGGCAGGTCAAGGACGCCCTGCTGCGTGCGCCGGCCCCGCACGCCGAGGCCGCCACCGAACCCGGCCCGGGCTATTTCGAGCGCCTCGGTGGCAACACCCAGCGCGCTTTTGCGGCGGCGCGCGATCTCTCCCAGCTGCTGGCTGACACGCTCTACTGGGGCTTTGTCGCGCCGCTGCGCGGCCGCTTGCCACCCTTTGGCAAGACCACCGAGCAGGCGGTCCGCATCGGAGCCGATGCGCTGGGAATCGTTACGTTGATCGCCTTTTTGCTCGGTCTGATTATGGCGTTTCAGGCAGCCCACCAGTTGCGGCAGTTTGGCGCGAACATCTTCGTCGCCAACCTAGTCGGCGTTGCCATCGTGCGCGAGCTGGGTCCGCTGATGACCGCGATCATCGTCGCCGGACGCAGCGGCTCAGCGATCGCCGCCGAATTGGGCACAATGGTCGTCGGCGAGGAGATCGACGCGCTGCAGACGATGGGCATCGACCCGATCCGCTACCTGGTGGTGCCGCGCGTATTCGCGATCACCTTCACCCAGCCATCGCTGACACTGTACGCCAACGCGGTCGGCGTGTTCGGTGGCTTTTTGATCGCAATCTTCTACCTCGACCTGAGCGCCACCGCGTACATCAATCAAACGATCGCCGCGCTAACCCTCGGTGATCTATTGACCGGCTTAGCGAAGAGCCTCTGTTTCGCTTGGGTGATCGTTATCACAGGCTGCTTTTGCGGCCTGCGCATCAAAGGCGGCGCCGTCGGCGTGGGACACGCCACGACCACCGCGGTGGTCGCTAGCATTTTCGCGATCATCGTCGTCGACAGCATCTTCACAACACTGGCAACGGTCTTTGGATGAGTGACGCCACACCCCAGAACGAGCCGGTCGTCGAGATTCGGAACCTGCGCGCCGGCTACGGCGAGAAGGTCATCGTCAGCGATGTTTCTTTTGCGGTTCCCCGCGGGCGAATCGTCTGCCTGATCGGCGGTAGCGGCTGCGGCAAGTCGACCGTGGTGCGAACGCTCACCGGGCAGCTCCGCCCGATGGCCGGTGAGGTGCGCGTCTTCGGCCAGAATCCCCATAGCATCGACGAAGCCGGTCGGATCGCACTGCTGCGCCGGATGGGGATGATGTTCCAGGCCGGAGCGCTGCTTGGTTCGATGAGCGTCGGAGACAACATCGCCCTGCCCTACCGCGAACACACGCAGCTCCCCGACGCGATCATCCGCCGGATCGTCGATGCAAAGTTAGCGCTGGTCGGCCTGCCCGGGACGGCCTCACTGATGCCGGCCGAACTGTCGGGGGGCATGCGCAAGCGCGCCTCGCTAAGTCGTGCGATCGCGATGGATCCGGAGCTCTTGCTGTGCGACGAACCATCAGCCGGGCTCGACCCAATCGTCGCCGCCGGCATCGACGTGACGATGCGACACCTGCAACGTAGTCTCAACATGACGATGATCGTCGTTACCCACGAGCTGGCGAGCATCGAGCTGATCGCCGATTACGTCGTGATGCTCAAGGACGGCAAGGTCCGCGCCCAAGGCACCGTTGCCGAGCTCAAACAGAGCGCGATCGACGACGTGCGCGAGTTCTTCGCACGTCGCCCACCTGACGAGCAGATCGACGCAGGGCAAAGCCTGCTGGCCGCCCTGTCCGCCGCCCCTTCGCCGGAGACCGCTGCATGACCACGCGCGCCCAACGTATCCGCCTCGGCATTTTCATGACGGTGGCCCTGTTGTTCTTGCTTGGCTCCGTCGCCACACTGGCGGGTCTCAAGCTCTGGAACCCCAAAGATCGCTACACCGTCGCCTTTCGCGATTCGGTCAGCGGTCTCGAAGTTGGCTCGACGGTCCGCATGAAGGGTGTACGCGTCGGTCAGGTCGAAAAGATTTCGATCGACTCCACCGATGTAGAGCGCGTCGTCGTCACGCTGTCGCTCGAGCCCGATACGCCGGTCAAGACCGACACCCGCGCCGTCCCCACCGCTCAGGGCATTACCGGCCTGCTGTTTGTCGAGCTGACCGGCGGATCGAAGGCCGCACCGCGGCTCCCGCCCAACACGGCCAAATCGATCATTGCCGCGGGTGAGTCGACGCTGCAGTCGCTCACCGGAAAGGCGACTGATATTGCCAAGAAGATGGAAGCGGTCCTCAACAATCTGCTCGATGTGACGCGTGAAGGTAACCGGACACGCTTTCGGCGCTTGCTCGAAAACGCAGCCGAGTTGGCTTCGGCGATGACCCAGGTCGTCGGCGGAGACACGCCGCGCCGTGTGCGTCGGATCCTCGCCAACATCGACCGCGCTACCGTCACCCTTGAGAAGACGGCTCAGGCGATTTCGGCGATGACCACGACCAACTCCGAGCGGATCGGCCGCACCCTAGCCGCCGCCGAAGGCGTCGCCCGCACGCTCAACCGCAAGATCACGCTGCTCAAGCCGCAGGAAACGCTCGATGACATCAGCAGGGCGGCCAAGGCGATCGAGGGCCGTGTCAATTCACGAGAGCTCTCTGGTACAATAACGGAACTCAACAAGGCCGCGACACACATCGGCGTCGTTGCCAAAGATCTCTCGAAACTCGTGCGGGCAAAGGACCGTAAGATCGACGCTATCCTGATCCAACTCGACGGCGCGGCGAGAGACCTCAAGGAGTTCGCGCGAGCGATCCGTGACCGACCGTCGCTATTGCTCCGCGGTGAGACACGCAGCGAAAGGCGAGTCCCATGACCTTCGATCGGCTGTCCTTTTTCAAGCGCTCAGCTCTTGGGCTGCCGTTGCTGCTCGGCGTTCTGCTACAGGGCTGCTTTTCCACGCCCGCAGCCAAGCCCGAGCGGTTTTATTTCCTGAGCGCGCCGGCGGTCGTCCCCGATCGCGGCGGCCAAGGCCTGCGTGTCGCTGTCGACGACTTCACCACGGCACCGGGCTATGACTCACAGCGCCTGGCGTATCGCCGGGGCAACGAGGTGCGCTACTACGGCTACCGTCAATGGCTGGCGTCGCCCTCTAGCCTGCTCACCGAAACGACGATCCGCATGATGCGGGCTTCCGGCCGTTTCGCGATCGTCGACCACGCGCGGCGTCTGCGCGACGCTGAAGTTGAAATCGATGGACACGTTGTGGCGATGGAAGAGGTCGATTCAGGGGACCGCTGGCACGCCCATCTGGCGATGACCTTGTCGGCGCGGGCCGAGCGCTCGGGCAAGACCCTGGTCTCCCATGCCTTCGATGAAACGCGCCCCTGCGCCCGCCGCGATCCATCGGACGTTGCGCGCGTGATGAGCAAGATCTTGGCCGATCGGATCGACAAGCTCGGTCAAGCGATCCTCAAGACCACCCCTTGAACCGGCAGGGATATCTGAGCATCCCGCTTAGCCTTGCCCCAAATGATCCTTGCCAACCCCGGCAAGCCCGCTATCACTGTTTGGACGCCCGCTAACGACATCCGAGGGAAACCGATGAAGCACGCCGAGCTGGCGACGACGCTACATGACACCGATCCTCAAGAAACCCAGGAGTGGCTCGACTCTTTCGATGCGCTCTTAGCTCGACACGGCAGTGAACGCGCCCACTACGTGATGACGCGCCTGCTGCGTCGCGCGCGGGTCGGCCACGTCAAACTGCCGGCCTTGCTGCAAACCCCCTATATCAACACGATTTCCACCGATGAGGAGCCAGCCTACCCCGGCGACGAGACGCTGGAAAAACGCATCCGCCGCTACATCCGCTGGAACGCCGTGGCGATGGTCATGCGCGCCAACGAGCTGAGTCCGGGGATCGGTGGGCACCTGGCGACCTACGCCTCCGCAGCGACGCTGTACGAGGTCGGCTTTAACCACTTCTTCCGCGGACGCAGCGCCGAGCAGCTCGGTGATTTGGTCTTCTTTCAGGGCCACGCCTCGCCCGGCATTTACGCCCGCGCCTACCTCGAAGGCCGCATCTGTGGTGATCAGCTGCGGCACTTTCGCCGAGAAGTTCACCCGGGCCGCGGTCTCTCGAGCTATCCCCATCCGCGCTTGATGCCCGAGTTCTGGCAGTTTCCGACGGTGTCGATGGGGCTCGGTCCGATCTCCGCGATCTATCAAGCGCGTTACAACCGCTACCTGATGCACCGCGGTCTACTCGACACCTCCAACGTCCACGTCTGGGCGTTCGTCGGCGACGGCGAAACCGACGAGCCAGAGACACTGGGTGCACTGCACCTCGCCGCGCGGGAAAAGCTCGACAACCTGACGTTTGTCGTCAACTGCAACCTTCAGCGCCTCGACGGTCCCGTGCGCGGCAATGGCAAGATCATTCAAGAGCTCGAAGCGGTGTTCAACGGCGCCGGCTGGCGGGTGGTCAAGGTCGTCTGGGGACGCGAATGGGACGCACTGCTCGCCGCGGACTCGGATGGTCTCTTGGTTCGTCGGATGGGCGAAGTTGTCGACGGCCAGTACCAGAAATACTCCGTTGAATCGGGAGATTTGATCCGCAATGACTTTTTCGGCGCTCACCCCAAGCTCAAGGAGATGGTCTCCTCATACTCAGACGATGCGCTGAGACGGCTGCGCCGGGGCGGTCACGACTTTCGCAAAGTCTACGCAGCCTATCGCCGCGCGCTGGAGCAAAAGGACGGACGGCCGACCGTCGTGCTGGCGAAAACGGTCAAGGGCTGGACGCTTGGCGCAGATATCGAAGGACGCAATGTCACCCATCAACAGAAAAAGCTCTCGCTCAAGGAGCTAGCGATCTTTCGCGATCGCCTGGCCCTCGACATCCCCGACAAAGAGCTGCTCAACCCACCATTTTTGACCTTCGATCAAAAGAGCCGCGAATACGAATACCTGATGGCACGACGCCAAGCGCTTGGTGGTTTCTTGCCCCAGCGACAACGCAAGAGCGTCTCCGTCGGCACACCCAAACTCGCATGGTTTGAACGATTTCTTACTGGTAGCGGGGAACAAGCCGTCTCAACCACCGGTGCCTTCGGTCGTATGCTCTCCAATCTGCTTAGCGACAAGGAGCTCGGACAACACATCGTGCCGATCATCCCCGACGAAGCGCGAACATTCGGGCTCGACGCGCTGTTTCGCAAATACGGGATCTATTCGTCGGTAGGGCAGCTCTATGAGCCGGTCGACGCACACATGATGCTTTCCTATCGCGAAGCGAAAGACGGGCAAGTGCTCGAGGAAGGGATTTGCGAGGCGGGATCGATGGCGAGCTTTGTCGCCGCGGGCACCTCGTACTCATCGCTCGGCAAGCCAATGGTGCCGATGTACATCTTCTACAGCATGTTCGGTTTTCAGCGCACCGGCGATCAAATCTGGGCCGCTGGTGACCAGCGCTGCCGCGGCTTTCTCCTCGGCGCAACAGCCGGACGCACAACGCTCAACGGCGAAGGACTGCAGCACGCCGACGGCCACAGCCTGCTGTTGGCCAGCTGCCATCCTCACGTGCGCGCCTACGACGCGGCCTTTGCTTACGAAATCGCCGTGATCGTGCAACACGGTCTCAACGTGATGTGCGACCAGCAAAAAGACGTGATCTACTACCTCACCTTGGAAAACGACACCTACCCGATGCCAGCGATGGCCAAAGGTGTCGAGCAAGGGATCATCGACGGCGCCTACCTCTACGCGGCCCGCGAGGGTGCGACGGTGCAGCTATTCGGCAGCGGCCCGATCCTACCCCACACGATCGCCGCCCAGCAGACGCTTGAGGAAAAATACGGCGTCAAGGCCAACGTCTGGAGCGTCACCAGCTATAGCGAACTGCGTCGGGAAGCCTTGGACTGCGAACGCCACAACATGCTCCATCCGCAAGACGAGGCGCGCCTGCCACGCATCACGCGACTGCTTGCCAACCACCGCGGACCCGTGATCGCAACCACCGACTATCTACGCGCCGTGCCCGACCAGATCGCACGCTGGGTCGACCACCCCTGGACCTCACTGGGCACCGACGGCTTCGGACTATCCGATACGCGCGAGGCGCTGCGCCGGCATTTCGGCGTCGACACGGCGAGCATCGTCGTCGCCGCCCTTGGCCAGCTGGCGCGCATTGGCGAGATCGACCGCGCGCTGGTCGAACAAGCGATCAGCGACTTCGCGATTGAGCGCAATGCACCCGCGCCCAGCGACGATCCGTGGTAGACAAGCTAACCACTGGTAGTCATTGAGCATTGAAATCGCTCCTGCGGCCAACCAGCCGATGAGGCTAGACTACTGACGATGGCTCAGGTCGTCGACGAAGGCGTTCGCCTGGTGCTGTTTCCTCAGACCGCGGAAGAGCGTGCCTTGATCCGCGCCGCCAACAAGGTCCTGCTGCTCGAGGGCGCCGAATACCCGGTTGACCAGGGCCGAATCGTACTACCGCGACCGCTGTCGACCGAGCGCCGCCTCGAGCTGGCCGAGGCTTTCGCTGCAGCAGCGACAGCCCATGCCGAGGCGCTGCGCCGCCGGCAGGGATTTCGGCTAGTCTAACTACGAGGCACACATCTCGACCCGGCGAGCGTCGGCTGAGCTGGGTCGGATCTCGACGGCATAGCGGGCAGTAAGAGAAGAACCTACACCCCGACACTGGCAATGCGGCACAACTTGGGCTAAAGCGCGCGCAGGTTCTCGTCGATGAGCGACACATGCTAGGGCTCTATTGTTCGGCCAAGTGCCAGAGGCGATCGGCTCTGCTGCTGCTGCTTCCCTGCGCCCTGAGCTGTGCGACGACCGAATCGGGCGGCGCTGCTAACGCGGGGCTTTCCGGGACCCAGCAGACGACAGAGAGCGGCAAACTCGAGCAGATCCGTGAGCAGCGCAGCGGCGCGATGATGCTGCGGATCACCCCTCCTCGGCGTCGCTCACCGGGCGGTCAACCCGACCTGTTGGCTGGCGTCAAGCTGCACCAAGAGGCCGAGCAGGGCGGTAGCATCTTGCTGGGTTTCCGTAGCACCTCCCAACGCTGGCAGTTTAGCGGCTGCCGCCGCCTCGCGCTGCACGCCGGACCGCAACTCTTGCTCAATGGTGACGCCTGGCGCGACACGCAGATCGGCCATGGACAACTCAATGAGTTTATCTACACGTTGATCGACACCGGTCAGGCGCGCCAACTGCTCGCAGGAGCCGACCACCTGCGCGTCAGCCTCTGCGAGCAGACACCATTTTCGCTGCGCCCCGAGGAGACCAGTAATTTGCGCGCGTTTTTGCAGCGCGCGACGGGCTCATCTTCGCCCTGAGCTTGGGCTCGCGTTCGACCTAAGCTGAAACTTGCCGGCTCGGACCAGCCAGACTAACGTAAGCTAGTGACACTGCGGCTTATTTTCTTGTTGATCGGCCTCGTGGCCACAACCGCCCAGGCCCGCGCCGACCTACGGATCAGCGGCACGTCGCGATTGGCGGTCTCGCTGGTGACCAAGGCAGCGGGCACGCCCCCAACGAATGCCGACGCGCGGCGGCGCTGGCTCGTGCAGGCGAGAAAGCGCATCGTCGAGCTCTACCGGCAGCGCGGCTATCGCTATGCCCGCGCTTGGGGCAAGCTCGAGGGCGACGACGTGGTGATCGCGG
This sequence comes from Deltaproteobacteria bacterium, assembly GCA_020633415.1. Lineage (GTDB taxonomy): Bacteria > Myxococcota_A > Polyangia > JACKDQ01. The sequence continues at coordinate 344,078 of JACKDQ010000005.1, read as the reverse complement.
TCGATGAGGGCCGGGTGCAGCTGGGGTTCATCGGCGTCAGCACGCTGCGCAGCATGCTTTTTCGCATCGACCTGCACCTGCCAGACAACATCTACCACGAGGCGACCCTGCAAAACGCCCTCGAGGAACTGCGCACCAAATACGGCCTGGCTGCGGCCTACCACCGCGTGACCTACGAGCGACCGGCGGCCAACCCGTTCGGCAAACTGGTTCCTCAACGCCTGCTGCGGATCTATATCGTCACCCACGAGTCGTTCGGCTGGGGCCTGCAGATGGCCGTCAGCTCGTCGTGGGGTATCGTCCCGCGCGTCGTCTACTCCCATCGCGCGCCGTTCTTTCGCACCGACCGCCTGTTTACCGGGCTCGAAATCGGCTTGCCCTTTCGCAAGTTGTTCTTCGAGCAAGATCCACGCTTTCAATGGGTCCATGGCGCAGCGCGCCTCGAATATAGCTTCCCGCGCTTTGCCCGCGTGCTGGCGCCGGTCTTCGACGGCTATACCGCCGTATCCAAATACGGTCGCAGCGACACCGTACTTCAGAGCTATTTCACCTATCGCGGTGAAGCACTGCTCAGCTTGGCCTTTGTCTTGGCCCACCGCATGACCCTCAAGCTCGGTGGCGGTCCGGCCTATACCTATGTTTTCGACAAGCAACTGCCACCGAACAGCCCCGATCCGCCACCGCCATCGGAAAGCTTGTTGCGCTACGTCATCCAAACCAGCGCCAAGCTGTCCCTCGATCGTCGGCTACATCGACGCGATCAAAGAAGCGAGCTGTCACTGCGTCTACGCGCCGCCGTCTCCGAACGCGGCAAATGGCTGTTCGATGTGCGCGCCGAAGCTCAGCAGGTGATCCGCATCGGTGCCCACGACCTGGTACTGCGCGGTCGCGGGCTGCTGCTGCGCGGCGACGTGCAGCTCTGGGACGAGGTTGAGCTGGCGAGCAATTACATGCACGCATTCTTCGACAACCGCTACTGGGTCCACGAAATGCTGCAGTCCAACGTCGGCTTTCGCTTCTTCTTGCACCACGTCGTCAAGATCGGCATCTATCACGACGTCTCAGTATTTTCCGACCTGACTTCACCGAGCACGCCATTCGCGATGGCGACGGCTTTCGGACCGAGCATGCATTTTCTGCTGTTCGATCTGTTTTCCCTCGATATCTATTATGCCTTCGGCTTCGCACCGATCGGCTTTGGCCACAACATCTCGTTTCGCGTGCAGAACGCGTTCTAGTCCGCTGATTGGCGGGGCCTATTCCTCGGGGCTGGGCGCCGCCTTGAAGATCACACCCTTGCCGGTAGCGCCGTCGAGCCAGACCAAAAGAGGGTGATCCAAGCGGATGTGTCGCACCGCACGCTTTTCGCTGTGCGCCGGCTGTGCGTCGAGCCAAGCGTGATCGAGCTGACCGGGCGCCTTGTGCTGCTCGCCGGGATTGATCGTGATGTAACCGATTCCCATCGCGGTGATGTTGTGGAAAAAGTGGCTACCTTGAGAGGGCTCGACGGTGCGGCCATCGAAGGCCGTTTCAACCATTACGCCTACTCGAGAGATCTGCGCCCAATCCACGGGGATGCCGAGGTGAGGATCACTCGACCCCCAACGCCCCGGGCCGATCAACAGGTACTTGCGACCCTCCTGCTGGAGCTGAGCATTGAGCTCACCGACCTCGCGCGCCGCATCGCGCGTTGAGACGTTTTCTAGCGCACCGTCGGGAACGTACAGCACGTCGTAGAGATCTTCGATCCGCCCGTGACCAAGACAGCTCGAGCTGCTGCACAACAGCAGCTCGCGCGGCACCTGGTCGAGATCGGGCATCCGCTCGCGACTCTTGATCGCTTGCGGTCGAACTTGCAGCACATAGAGGCAGGGCAAGCGTGGCTTCTCACCGCGGCGAGGCATCTGCCCCCAATCGCCCATGTCAACGGCGAACTCAAACTCGATCGCTTGACCGATCCCTTGACGCAACACGCGCAGCAGCTCGGCGAGTGCCGGCGCCAGCGGGATCGCCTCCCACTTCAAGATGTTGTTAAACGTCACCACGCGTGGGCCGGGAACGGTCAAGGTATCGCGAATCGCGTCATCGCTGGCGACAAACACGCTGCCCGTCGCGCGAAGCTTACCGTCACTCTCGGCGACGGCCAACTCGTGCTGACAAAGCGACGACTCCTCTCCGGCGTAAAAATCGGTGCGACTGCGCGAAAGGTCGAGCGCGTAAAACTGCGACTGAGAGTGCCTGAGATAGTCGCGCGCCGTCGGATACTGCGGAAGCACCCCGGGGGTCCGCGGCGAAAACTGCAATGCCTCGCCGCCGCTAACCACCGTATGTCCGAGACCGACAGCGACCAGCGCAACCCCGTCGCTCGCCTTCTGTCCACCGACGGGGTAGTAGTTATAGGAGCAAGCGACCCCGGCGAAATCGGGATAGAAACGATCGCCGCTCTGACTGCCGACGACCTGCTGGATCACAACCGCCATTCGCTCGTCCTCGGAGACGTAGGGGGTGGCGGCCAGGTAGCTGCGCGCCTCCTTGGAAAACGCCGAGGCGTAGACGGCCTTGACCGCATTGCACAGTTCCTCGAGCCGGACCTTGGGGTCCGGATCGTTGTTGGGCAGCATGAAGGTCGAGTAGATGCCGGCAAAAGGCCGCAGGTGAGAATCCTCGAGCAAACTCGATGAGCGCACGGCGATTGGACCAGGGAGCTCCAACAGTGCGCTGCGCAGGTCTTCAACGAGCTCGGCTCGCAGGCGAGCACCGAGGAACAAGTCGAGCAAGTCCTGGCGCTCAGAGACTTGCTGCACACGGTCTGCTAGCCGATTGTCCTCAATGAAGCGGTCGAATTCATCGGTGCCAAGGCCAACGGTACGCGGAATTCTGATCTCGAGGCCGTCGAAGCCTTCGCCGATTTTTCGCCGCGCGATCAGCGAATTAGCAAAAGCGATGCTGCGACCCTTGCCGCCGAGCGATCCACCACCCGAACGCATGAACGCGCCGGAAACCGTTTCACCATGCTGGCGTGAGGAGAAATCGACGATCGACCCCTCGTGCTCTTGCTGCCGCGCTTGGCGCAAGACCTTGATCAGCACTTCACGCAAGCTCTCGATATCGTCGAAATCATCGACATCCAGCAAACGCACATACTCGCCCAAGCGGAACATCGAGCGGGCCATCAGCCAGAGCGAGAAGTGATTGCGCGAAGCATGATAGTGCAAGGAGGCCGCCGGCACGCTGTGGAGGATCTGCTCCATTTCATAGGCGTCTTCGGCTCGGCCAACCTCTGAGCGGTCCGGCATGCGGAAAATGAACGCGCCAAATCCCATTCCCTCGGCGAGGAACGAGCGGATGCTGCGATGAATATGTGGCGAGTTCTTGTCGGCGAAAGCCACGCCCAGCTCTTCGGCACGCTCGCTGAGATCGGCCTCGGCGGACTGCAGCAGGATCGGCATGTCGGGGTCGTGGTCGCGCACCATCCGGGCCAGCGCGTAGCCGGCCTCAGGATCGACCTTGCCGTTGCGAGGAAAGCGCACATCGCTGATCAGCGCAAAAACGCGCTGACGGTACTTTCGGTAGGCGGCGACCGCCTCCTCGAAGTCCTGAGCGAGCAGGATTTTCGGACGTGTGCGCATCCGCATCACTTTGTGGAGATCGTTACCTCCCTCGGCGATCAGCGAACCGGCCTGGATCAGCAACTGAGCGTAAAGCACGCTGAGAAACGACGAGAACCGGCGAATCGAGTCCTCGACGACGATGATCACCCGGACGCCGGCCGAGCGTGTATCGTGCTCAACGTTGCGCTCGTCTTCGATCAGCTTGATCGCGGCAACCAGGATCTGGGTGTCCCCCGTCCACAAGAAGACGTGATCTACGGCGTCGACCGCGGAGCGATAATGCACCAGCTCCGCCTCCTGAAAGGCCAGCAGCACGATCGACTTGTCGGGATGGCGCTCGCGGACCGCACTAGCGAAGGACAATACGTCCATATCGGCCAGGTGAACCATCGTGATCACCAAGTCGAACGTCCGCTCGTCGAGCAACTGCATCGCCCGTGCGGCCGTCGAGGTGTGGGTGATCCGCGGCGCGTGAGAGAGATTGAGCTCGGAGTACTCGAGAAACAACCGAGCGCTGAGCCGGCCGTCCTCCTCCAGCGTAAACGCATCGTAGGGAGACGAGACGAGCAGCACCTCCCGCACCCGAAAGGGCATCAGGTCATGAAAGCGTAGATACCAAGGTTCCCCTGTCGGGCGCAGGAAGCGTCGACTCATCCGACTATCTATGGCGAGGCGCTAAACGATACCCTGATCGAGCATCGCGTTGGCGACTTTGATGAACCCAGCCACGTTGGCACCGCGCACGTAGTCGACGAAATCGCCATCCTTGCCGTGCTCGACGCAGGCCGCGTGAATCGACTGCATGATCGTGTGCAGACGCTGGTCGACTTCATCGCGCGTCCAGGTCAGGTGCATCGCGTTCTGTGACATCTCCAAAGACGAGGTGGCAACACCACCGGCGTTGGCTGCCTTGCCCGGTCCGTAGAGCAATTTTGCCCGCAGGAACACATCGACGCCCGCCGGAACCGTCGGCATGTTAGCGCCTTCACTGACGCAAACGCAGCCATTGGCGACCAACTTCTTGGCGTCCTCTTCGTCGATCTCATTCTGGGTCGCCGAGGGGAAAGCCACGTCACACTTCACACCCCAGGGGCGTTGTCCTTCGAGATACTGAACGCCCTTGAAGTGCTCGGCGTACTCATGAATCCGACCGCGGCGAACGTTCTTCAGATCCATCAGCCAGGCCAGTTTCTCGGCGTCGATGCCGCTTTCATCGACAATCGTTCCACTCGAATCGGAAAGCGTAATGACCTTTCCGCCGAGGGCGATCACCTTCTCCACGGTATATTGAGCGACGTTACCCGAGCCCGAGACCGCAACGGTCTTGCCTTTGAGGCCATCACCGCGGGTGGCGAGCATCTCTTGGGCGAAGTAGCTCGCGCCGTAGCCGGTAGCCTCTGGCCGAATCAGCGAGCCGCCCCAGCCGAGACCTTTGCCGGTCAACACGCCGGTAAACTCGTTGCGCAGACGCTTGTATTGGCCGAAGAGGTAGCCGATCTCGCGACCGCCCACGCCGATATCACCAGCAGGAACGTCGGTATTCGGACCGATGTGCCGCTGCAACTCGCTCATGAACGACTGACAGAAGCGCATCACTTCGTTGTCGCTCTTGCCCTTGGGATCGAAGTCGGAGCCGCCTTTGCCGCCACCGATCGGTAGCGTCGTCAGGCTGTTCTTGAAGACTTGCTCGAAAGCGAGGAACTTGAGGATGCCGATCGTTACGCTGGGGTGAAAACGGAGCCCGCCCTTGTAAGGACCGATCGCGCTGTTCATCTCGATGCGATAACCACGGTTGACTTGCACCTGGCCACGGTCATCGATCCAGGGCACGCGGAAGGTGATCGCGCGCTCGGGTTCGACCAACCGCTCCAAGACCTTGGACTGGCGATAAGCGGGTGTCGACTCGACGATCGGCATGACCGACTCGACCACTTCGCGCACCGCTTGGTGGAATTCAGGTTCGCTCGGGTTACGGGCGACCACTTGTGCCATGAACTGTTCAACCTGCGACATGCTGTCCTCCGAAAGAGAGCTTCTGGTGGACGCACTCTATGCCAAGTTGCAGTAGTCATCCATCGCAAAGGACAGCAATTCGACGAGGGTGACGCGGTGTGCCAGCGGCCCCACCGGCTCGCTCGTTGGGCGAAACCGGCAGCGCGGCTTGCACTCGCGAGCGCGCCATGAAGGCGAGAGGCTAGCGCCGATCCCGCCGCGGCGAACCAACGCGGTCTAGTGGACGCGGAAGCCGACCGAGGGACTGACCAATGGAACGGTCACGGTGATCGGCCGGGACTGCTGAAACGGCGGGGTCATCACACGCTTGAGCTTTTCTCGCACGCAGCGGGCAGAAGCAGGAGGAAGCTCGCCCAGTACCGACAGCGAGCCAATGGCACCGTCGGGCAGAACCGTGACTCGCAAGCGCGTCTCAGCGCCATCGGCATCCGTCACGCAACGGCGCAGTTCGGGCCGAAACAGGCGCAGCTGCTGGGTAACTCGGTAATAGTCGCGGAAGTAGGGACAATTCTCGGTCAACGACAGCGCCTGATAGCGCAGCACCGGCGTCGGCCGATAACCGACCGCACGGAAATAGGCACGCCGCGTTGCGATATCCGAGGCGCGCAGAGCCATCATCAGGCTCATCATCAGGATCAGTGAGAGGCAAACGACCAGCCAGGAGCGCCCCCACCACATCAGGTCAACGCGCTCCGCGCTGAACCCCCGCAAGCGGCGATGGTGGTTGAGGTGGGCCTCGGCGGCGCGTCGGCGGGCCTCGGCCGCCTCCAACGCCGCGCGCTCGGCGCTCAGCTCTGCTTCTAGCGCCGCAATGCGGGCGCGAAGCGCTTCCGACTCGTCTCTATACATATACAAAAGTTTACTGGGTCAAACGAACCCTGCAAGCCTCGAAGGCTACATTGACCAGTGGTTAATTCGCCCGAGTCGCCGCGATGTGTAGGCGCTTGTGCGTGAGGCCAAGCCGAGTTGCCACGTTGTCAGTCAGGCCCGGCCCAGCGAGGTGCGTGCCGCGAACGGCAGCTGGCTGAAGCGGGCGCCTAGCGCAGCCCGAGCGCGCGTTCGATCACGGCGCGATCGCCTTGCAGCACGGTGCGTTGCAGGTAGAGGTCTAAGCCGCGCAAACCACCGAGCTCCTCGCCGCCACCGGCGCGGCCCGGTCCGCCATGAACTGAGCCGGGCAAGACCATACCGGGCGTCGTCGCGACATCGGCGACCTTCGCCGAACCGAAGAAGACTCGCCCGTGATGCGGCGCCAGGCCGAGCAGTGCCGCGCTGGAAAAGGCCGGGTCATCGCTGTAGAGCGACGCCACGAGGCCACCGCCGCCACGGGCGACCAGCGCCACCGCTTGCTCGACACCGGTGTATGGCATCAGCGTCGCCACTGGACCAAAAACCTCGACCTGGTGGACGTGCTGAGCGTTTTGCGGATCATCGAGCCGCAACAGCAGTGGACCGAAATAGCAGCCGGCCGCGGCGTCGCCGCTTTCCAGAGTCACCCGCTCCGGATCACCGAAGACAAGCTTTGCGCCTTCGTCGCGCAGTAGCTTGAGCTGGCGATGTGCTTCGTCGAGTTGGGCTCGCGTAGCGAGTGGTCCGAGTCGCGTTTGCTCGGCACTGGGTTCGCCGATGACGATCTGGGCAAGTCGCTCGCAAAGGTCGGACTGTACACGCTCGAGCTGATCCGCGGGGACGAACAACCGCCGGGTGGCGGTGCATTTTTGCCCCGCTTTCTGCGTCATTTCTCGAACGGTATCGCGGAGAAACATCTGGTAGCTGTCGTCAGTAACCGCCGGCGCCAGCACGGCAGCATTGATGCTATCGGCCTCGACGTTGAGCCGCACAGATCGCTCGATGACGTTGGTCGACGTGCGAAGCTTGCGGGCCGTCGCGGCACTGCCGGTAAAGGCGAGCACATCCTGGCTGTCCAGCGCGCTGACCAGATCGCCCACCGGTCCGGCGATGAACTGCCATGCACCAGCGGGCAATGCGCCGCTCTGGACGATCGCTTCCATCGCGCGAAAGGCGACCAGCGCGGTGCTTGTCGCCGGCTTTGAGATCACCGGCATTCCGGCGAGTAGCGCACACGCCGCCTTCTCTGCCATACCCCAGGCCGGAAAATTGAACGCGTTGATGTGCAAAGCCACCCCGGTCAGCGCGGATTTGATGTGGTAGCCACAGAAGCGCGGCGAACGCGCGAGTTTCTCGGCGTCGCCGTCGACGAAAATGCTGCGGTCGCCGAGCTCAGCGCCGAGGTCGGCGTAGTAAGCCAGGGTGCCGATCGCGCCGTCGACGTCGAACTTTGCGTCGCTGCGCGTCGTTCCGCTGGTCGCCACCGACAGGTCGAGCAGTTGCTCGCGAGCCTCACGTAGCGCCTTGCTCACCGCGCCCAGCAGCTCGGCACGGGCAGCAAAACTCATTTGCCGCAGCGCTGGATTGCCAACGGTACGCGCGTAGTTCAGCGCGCCGACCAGATCGAGTCCCGCTGTGCTTGTGCGCGCCACGGGCCTACCCGTCGCCGGGTCGAACAGTTCGACTGGCACGCCGCCACCGCTCTGCCACTTGCCTTGAAGATAGGACTTGAGCTCGATCATCGCTTGCAGCCTCCCGCGAGCGACGTTGATACCATCAAGTTCGCTCGCCTGCCACGCCATTTCCGACGGACGCCACCTCGCTGAGCAGCTTGGCCAGTCGCGGACCCTCGTCGCTTTCGTCGTGCTTGAAGAAGGCAAACGTCGGGTCGCCGCCACGCTCCTTCAAGACCTCGGCGATCTTGCAGATTTCCTCGCTACGATAGTCGATCCGCCGAAATCGCAGGTATCCCCATCTGGCCGTCTGCGGCATCGCGAAGTCGTCATCAGCAATGACCAACGCGGCATTCTTCTGGCGAAGCAGCCGGTAGACCGCCTCATCGTGCCAGGCGGGATCGCGAAATTCGAACGCGCAACGCACGCCGCTCGGTAGCAGCGCCAAGAATCGCTGCAGGCGCGCGAGATCGAGGGGAAACCGCGGTGGCAGTTGAAAGAGCAATGCGCCCAGCCGATCTTCAAGCCGCTCAGCGCCGCGCAGCAGGTAGCCCAGCAACTCATCGACGTTGCTCAGTCGGCGATCGTGGGTGATCCGACGGGAGGCTTTGAGCGTAAAGCGAAAGGACTCGGGGACGGCGGCAGCCCAGGCGTCGAGCACCTCCACTCGCGGCATGCGGTAGAAGGTGTTGTTGATCTCGACGGCGGGCAGCTTCTCGGCATAAGCCGCCAGCATCTGCTCGGCCTTGATCGTCGCCGGATAAAAGCTGCCTTTCCACGCCTTGTAACTGTAGCCGCTGGTTCCACAGAATAGCTTCATCGAGGCCTCGACCAAAGTTGGCAGACTAACATTTCACGGGTACCACGGGCACCGACCGCACATTCCACCAGCGACCACTCCACAAACGAGCGCAGAGGATCAGCGCACTGAGCGCCAGCCCGATGGTCGCCCCCCACCATAAACCGCCGACGCCCCAGCCGAGCGAAAAGGCGAACAACAAAGCGACCGGCAGGCCAACGGCCAAGCTCGCCAGCAAGTGGGCGCGCATCGGCCAAGCCGTGTCGCCAGCGCCACGCAAGCAGCCGACCGCCACCGCCTGGACACCGTCGGCCAGCTGAAGCACCGCCGCGATGCGCAACAGCTGCACGCCGCTGCGCAGGACTTCAGCGTGCTTGGTGAATACACCGACCAACAACGCCGGAAAGAGCGCGAAGACGGTGGCTGAACAGCTCATCAGCCCGACAACCAAGGTCATCGCCGCCGCAGCAGCGTGCCGAGCCCGGCCGCGATCGAGCGCGCCAACGGCGTGCCCCACCAGCACGCCACCAGCCATGCCGATCCCCGCCGCCGCGGTATAGGTCAGCGCTGCGAGGTGCAGCGCAATTTGGTGCGCCGCAACCGCCGAGGCACCGATCCGGCCAGCGGCAACCGCCATCGCCGAAAACAGACCGAGCTCAGCGATCATCTGAGTGCCGATCGGCCAGCCCAGAGCGAGCAGCTGCCGAGCGAGCATCAGCGCGGCGGAGCGCTCGGGTGCGCGTCGCAGTTCGTCGGTGGCGACGTCGCGCCGATCGAGAAGCCGTGCAACCGCCCAGATCACGAACATCATCGTCAGACGCGCGATCACGGTGGTCAACGCACAGCCCAGCACGCCGAGCCGCGGCAATCCCCAGGGTCCGAACAGCACCAGGTAGTTGCCGACGAAGTTAACGACGTTTCCCAACAGCGCGGCGATCAACAGTGGTCGCGTATGACCAAGCGACTGAACGTATCCACGGCAAACGACGAACAGCAGAAAGCCGACCGAGCCGAGCGCGTTGATCTGCATGTAGACCCTCGCTCCCGGCACCACTTCCCTGGGCAAGCCCAATGCGGGCAAACACCAGGCCAGACCAAAGATTGTCGCCGACAACGGCACAAACAACCAAAGCGCCAAGCGCTGCCCGATGACAAATGCATCACGGCAACCGCGCCGATCGCCGGCGCCAAAGCGCTGTGCGACGATCGGATCGAGCCCCATCAGCAGGCCCATAAAGAACACCGCCGGCAGATAGAACATCGCAGCGCCCAGCGCCACTGCAGCCAATGGCGTCGCACCGAGCCGACCGACCATCGCCGTATCGACCACGCCCATCGCCATCAGTGCGATCTGCGCCAGCACTGCGGGCGTGGCCAGCGCAAAGGCTCGCCGTAATTGATGCCGAAAGGTCACGCGCTCACCTAGGCCCGCCGGCGCAGGCCCACAAAATCAAGCCAACCCCTGGGCGAATAGCAGCGGGGCACCAAAGGTCAACTGCCTGGGCGACTTTTTCCGGCAGAACCGACAACAAGCGGCTATCATCGGCGCGATGATCGAGAGTAAGCTCAAGCAGATCGTCGAGCGCATCGCCAGTGCCGGCGGCCGTGCACTGCTCGTCGGCGGCTTTGTCCGCGATCGATTGCGCGCTCAGCCGTCGAAGGACTACGACCTCGAGGTCTACGGATTGACCCTCGATCAACTGCACGACGTGCTCGAACAGAGCGGTCCGGTGATCGCCGTCGGGCGCGCCTTTGGCGTGCTGCGCGTCAAAGGGATAGATGCCGACTTCTCGATCCCTCGGCGTGACAACAAACAAGGACCGGGGCACCGCGGCTTTGTCGTCGAGCTGGACCCGTCATTGGATTTTGCTGCGGCTGCGCGCCGACGCGATCTGACGATCAACGCGATCGGACTCGACCCGCTAAGCGGCGAGATTCTCGACCCCTTTCAAGGCCAAGCCGACCTAGCACGGGGAATCCTGCGGGCGACGGACGAGCAAACCTTCGCAGAGGATCCGCTGCGGGCGCTGCGTGTCGCTCAATTCGCAGCGCGCTTTGAGATGCAGGCCGACCCTGCGCTCGTCGCACTCTGCCAAACGCTCGACCTGAGCGAACTGGCTGGCGAGCGCATCTATGAGGAATTTCGCAAGCTGCTGCTCAAAGGACGGCGCCCATCGCTCGGACTGCAGTTCATGCGAGACGCTGAGCTACTGCGCTTCTTCCCCGAACTGGCAGCGCTCGTCGGCACACCTCAAGATCCGAAACACCATGCCGAAGGTGATGTGTGGGTACACACGCTATGCGTCCTCGATGCAGCGGTCGAGGAGCGCTCTGGCGACGAGGACGACGACCTGGCGCTGATGTTCGGCGCGCTCTGTCACGACATCGGCAAGCCCGAGACGACCGAACTGCTTCCCGACGGCAAGGTCACCAGCTACGACCACGAGAACGTCGGACAACAGCTCTGTGAGTCGTTGCTCGGTACGATGCGCGCGCCCAAGGAGCTGATCGCGCGGGTGCAAGCGCTGATCGGCTTGCACGGCGCACCGCTCCAACTGGTCAAGCAGGGCGCCACGCCCCGTGCCTATCGTCGCCTGGCCCGGCGAATCGCCGATGGCCGCATTACACCCAGTTTGCTCTTGCGACTGGTCCGCGCCGACCAGCGCGGCCGCGATGGCGACGTGGCGGGCCGTTTGCGGCTGGTCGATACCTTCTGGTCGCGCCTGCAGAGCTTGGGGCTCCAAGAAAAGCCCCCGATCGACGTGGTCAAGGGCAGCGATCTGATCGCTCGCGGCCTACAGCCTGGGCCGCGCTTCAAGGAAATCCTTGCGGCGTGCCGTGACCTGCAAGACAAGACGGGCCTCGACGACGCTGAACAGATCCTCGCGCGTGTACTTGGCGATAGCCGCCCAGACAGCTAGAGCCTCCTAGCTCAGGCGGCTCCCTGTCGAGCGGTCCGCATCAACTCACCGGCAAGAAATACAACGACTGGTCGCGACCGGTAACCAAGTGGTCAGCGTCCAACTAGGCCTTTTCTGGATCGAGATGCGATCCGCCAAAGACCGCCGACGCGTCGTCGTCCGTGGCGCTTTGATCGCGGGGCAGCGTCCGGCCCTTGTTCCGCGACTCCTCGGAGCGAAGCGTGGGCAAGACATCGCCGCGCAACACCGCGTCGATCTCAGCAGCACCGAGCGACTCGCGCTCAAGCAAGGCGTCGGCCAGCGCAACCAATTGATCCTCGCTTTCGCGGATGATCTGCGTGGCACGCTGATAGCCTTCATCGACGATGCGCTTGACCTCAGCGTCGATCCGCTCGGCGGTCCGCTCGGAAAAATCGCGCGTACGATTGATCTCGCGACCGAGGAAGATCTGCTCTTCACGCTTGCCGAAAGCTAGCGGGCCAAGCTCACGACTCATGCCCCATTCGCAAACCATCTTGCGGGCGATATCCGTCGCGCGTTCGATGTCGTTGCCGGCGCCGGTGGTCAGCTGGCTGAATTTGATCTCTTCAGCGACGCGGCCGCCCATCAGAATCGCGATGGTATTGGAGGCAAAGCTTTCGCTCATGCTCAAGCGATCTTCTTCGGGCAATTGCTGGGTCAGACCCAACATCCCGTGACCGCGCGGAATGATCGTCACCTTATGCACCGGATCAGCACCCGGCAGCGCTTTGGCGACGATCACGTGCCCAGCTTCGTGAACCGCGGTGTTGCGCTTTTCTTTGTCGGAGATGATCAGCGAACGCCGTTCGGCACCCATCAGCACTTTGTCTTTGGCGTATTCGAAGTCGACCATCTCGACGCGATCTTTGTTGAATCGCGCTGCGGCGAGCGCCGCCTCGTTGACCAGGTTCTCCAGATCGGCACCAGAGAAGCCCGGTGTTCCACGGGCAACCACGGCGAGATCAACATCGTCGGCGACGGGCGATCGCTTGGTGTGAACCCCGAGGATCGCTTCGCGACCGCGCACGTCGGGACGGGGAACGGTGATCCGCCGGTCGAAACGACCCGGGCGCAGCAGCGCCGGATCGAGGACATCGGGGCGGTTGGTCGCGGCGATTAGGATCACGCCCTCGTTGCTCTCGAAGCCGTCCATCTCGACGAGCAGCTGGTTGAGCGTCTGCTCGCGCTCGTCGTGTCCGCCGCCCAATCCCGCACCGCGATGCCGACCAACCGCATCGACCTCGTCGATGAAGATGATGCAGGGGGCGTTCTTTTTGCCTTGCTCGAATAGGTCGCGTACGCGGCTCGCGCCAACGCCGACGAACATCTCGACGAAGTCGGATCCGGAGATCGAAAAGAATGGCACGCCCGCTTCGCCGGCGATCGCGCGCGCGAGCAGGGTCTTGCCGGTGCCCGGCGCGCCCATCAGCAGCACACCTTTGGGGATCCGGCCGCCCAGCCGCGTGAAGCGTTTGGGATCTTTCAGGAACTCGACGATCTCCTGAACTTCTTCTTTGGCTTCTTCAACCCCGGCGACGTCCTCGAAGGTGACCTTGTTTTGGTGGTCCGAGAGCAGCTTGGCCTTGGACTTGCCGAAACTCATCGCCTTACCACCGCCCGCCTGGAGCTGCCGCATGAAGAAGAAGAAGATCACGAACAAAAAGATCATCGGCAACCAAGAGATCAGGACTTGACCCCAAAGCGACGTGTCGTCGACCTCTTCGATGCTGTAGGCGACGCCGGCCTTGTCGAGCAGTTCGCGCAGCTTGCTATCGAACTCCTGACCGTTGGTCCTAACCTTTTTGTCTTTGTATTCAACCGTATAGCGGCGCCCCTTGACGGTGACCTTGCTGATCGCGTCCGGGTTCTTTTCAACATCTGCAATGAATTCGGAAAAGTCCTTGCGCTCGACATCTCGATCGGGCGCCTGGAACAGGTTGTAGATGCTGACGAACATCAAAATCAGCAGGATCCAGAGCAGAATCGTCTTGTGGGATTGTCTCAACCGATGCCTCTTCGCTCGCTCATTCTAGCTCGGATCACCCAGGGGGTCCACCGCGCCGCCAGGCAAGGTAATCCAACGACGCGCTCAGTCAAGCGGCGAAGGCGAAATTGGCCACAGGGCGGGATTTGGGCGGCAATTGCCGATTCAGCGCTCGACGGAAAATCGCAGCGCGGGACCGCCGCGCGCCAGTCCGTGGGCCAGACGGATGCCGGCGACGGCAAGAACGCGATCTTCGCTGCCGATCACGATCGGCTGCCAGGGCCGTCGTTCGCGAGGAAGTTTGGCGTCGAGCAAGACGCGCGCGACCTTTCTGTGCGCACGCGGCCCGACGGCGATCCGGTCGCCGGGTACTGGTGCGCGAACGAGCAGCCGCTCACCACACCACGGAACGTCGGCCGCGGTCAGCGAACGCTCGACCTCAACCACGGCGAGGCGCGCACTGCCCCAGGGGTAAAGCCCGGGACCATCGAGCGCCAGAGGCGCGGGCAATCGCTCGCTTGGCGCTGCAGCGCTGGCACGCAGGTGCCGGTAGCAGCGCTGCAACCGCAGACCTGGCAAGTCGAGCGCGCGAGTGCCGTCGGTGGTCCGACAGAGCTCAGCGATTGCCTGCCAATGGCGGCGCGTCAAGCGCGCTTCGCGCAACGCTGCAAAGGCGTGGGAAACGACGGCGCGCAGCAGCGACAAAGGAAACTCGCCAAAGCTCGAAACGTCGAGTCCGGCGGGCTGCCAGCACTGTCGATAGATCAGCATCGCCGCGTGATCGAGCGCGCGACGCTCGTCGACGAGATTCTCGGCAGCGCGGCTGAACGCCTGAGCGACCTGCGGGTTCTCAGCGCGCAACAGCGGCATCACCGCGTGACGCAACCGATTGCGGCGATAGCAGGCGCTGGCGTTGGTCGGATCGATCACGGGCTCAAGCCGGTGACGGGTCAGGTAGGCTTCGATCGCCGTGCGTGGCATCGCCAGCAGCGGACGCAGCAACAGCACACCCCGCTCGACCTCGGCGGCATTCATACCGACGGGTGCACAACCGTCGACCAGTCGCATCAGCACCGATTCGGCTTGATCATCGGCATTGTGGGCCAGCAATAGCGCCGCCCCTTGGTCTTGCGCCGTATCGAGCAGCAGTCGACGACGCAGTTCACGCGCCCAGGCCTGTGCGTTACCCGGGCGCGAAAACGACTGGTCGGGCTCAAGCAGCTGCACTTCAACGCCCAGCCGCCGAGCGCGATCCCCTGCGGCCTCTGCCTCTGCGGTCGAGGCCACACGCAATCGATGATCGACGATCGCCGCGCTGATCTGTGAACGGTCGACGAGCCGACAGAGCGCATCGAGCAAACACAGCGAGTCGGCGCCACCGGAAAAGCCGACCAGCAAGCGCTCAGGACGCCAGCGCGCGAGCACCGCGTCGACGGCATCGAGTAGTCGATCGCCGGTCATCGGCTAGACCTCAAGCCGCGCCAAGGCGGCAACGACTTGTCTGACGACCTGCTCAGCACTGTTCGCCATCGCGATCGCCGACCGTGGTCGATGATCGAGCGACATGCCGGCTAGCCGATCGGACCAGCCTCCGGCACCGCAATAGGCGATCAGCGGCCGATCGAGCTGCCAAGCCAACGCTGCTTCGCTCAACGTACCGGCACCGCCGGCGACCAACACGACAACCTCCGCTGCGCGCACAATTAGAGCGTTGCGGGCAATACCCAGCCCGGACGGCAATACCAGATCACAGTAGCGATTGGCGGCCGCGTGGTCTTCGCCGGGGAGGATGCCGATCACGAGTCCCGAGGCCCCCTGATCGCGCGCATTTCTACCACCGCGAGCGACAGCTTCCATCACGCCAGCTAGGCCGCCGCAGATCACCGCCAGTCCGGCCTCAACCAGCCCAAAGCCGATCGCTTCAGCGGCGGCGCTTGATTCGGCTTCCGATTCCCCCGTGCCGCAAACAGCGACGGAGCGATAGCGGGACGCGCTCATGCCCCGTTTTGAGCCGTTTGGCCACGGCTGTCAACGCCGTGAAAGTTTGACAGGACCGCGCCGCGGTGAAAAAATCAAACTGTCTCAAAACGTTAGGCAAATGCATGGCACGCAAACGCCTCGGCGAACTGCTGGTCGCGACTGGGTTGCTCGACGAACACCAGTTACGTGCTGCGCTTGGGGAGCAGCGAAAATTCGGTCGCCCACTTGGCCGCGTACTGGTCGACATGGGCTTGGTCCAAGAGATGGCGATCGTTAACGTCCTCTCGCAGCAGCTCAACATTCCGATGATCGACCTGGGAACCACCCGGCCTCGTGCAGACGCGCTCGAACAGCTCGATGCGCGCTTTTGCGACAAGCATTGCTGCATCCCGATCGCCTACCAGCCCAGCGGAAAATTCCTCGACGTGGCGATGGCCGATCCGACCAACCCCGCCGTCTACGACGAGATCCGCGTACTCACACGCTGCAATGTCCGCCCATACCTCGCCGCGCCGACAGCGATCGAAGGTGCGATCAATAGCTACTATCACGGCATCGCCCCACAGTTCGAATCCGGAGCTTGGCAGATCGACCGCTGGCAGTCGCTACCCGGCGAACAGGTCTTTGATCCAGGCGCTGGCAGCAGCCCCAGCAGCCCTGCCCCCCCTCACCGCGGCGAAGCGCGCTTTGATCCGGCGACCGAACCGGTGCACATCGGCGGCCCACCAATCGTCAGCCGACCGCCGACGGCGCCTCAGCCCCAAAGCCAACCGCTGCCAGCGACGGAAACCGAGGCCGAGCTCGAACTTCTGCGCGCCGAACTGGCTCAACTCAAGGTAAACCTACAGCGTACCGATCGGGTGCTGAAGCTGGTGATGCAGTTGCTGGTCGAAAAAGGGCTGGTCAAACGAGAAGAGCTGCTGCAAAAGATCAAGCGCTAGTGCGCTCAGTCGCAACACTAGCACCCCCGCGCAGCGGAGAAGCCCGCAATGAGCGATAAACCCCAAGACGGCGCCCTGGTGCGGCGAACGAGATCATTGCCGTCGGCTAGCCAACAGCTGGCAAACCTGATCGATCGCCCAGACGCCGCACAGTACATCGCTGCGCTGCATCCGTTGGCGCTGCATCGCATCATCGCGCGCGTTGGCCTCAACGATGCGGTCGCGCTACTCGAGCTCTGCGAACCAGAGCAGATCCAAGATGTGGTCGATCTGCAGGTCTGGCAGCGCGACCGCATCGAAGCCGACGAGTTGATCGATTGGCTGTTTGCGCTGACGCAACTCTCGGACGATAAGCGCCTGGCGATCACCCGCGCCTTGGACATCGAGTTACTGTCGTTCGTGCTGGCCTCGCGAACGAAGATCTTCCTGCTCGAAGAAGACGGTGAGCAGGCCGAACTTCATCCTGGGCTGTGCTGGCCAACGCCCGATGGCTGGTTCGCGATCGTGATCGATGGTGACGAAGAGCAGGCCTTCCGCTTGGTTCGCTTGCTCGAACAACTCTACGCCGATGATATCGATTTCGTGCGGCCACTGCTGTTGAATCTGCGCTACGAGTTGCCCACTGAGCTTGAAGAGAACGCATATCGCTGGCGCAGCGGACGGCTTGCCGACCTCGGCTTCGCCGATCCTCAAGATGCCTTGGCACTCTACGCTTACCTCGATCCGTCCAGTGTCGAGCGCACTGAGCGCAGCGCCTGGCGCCCGCCGCGAAAGTCGATAGAGCTGCTGCCGGTGCTGCCCAACGCGCCGGCCGGTTCATTCTGGGAACTGGCCCTGCAAGCCAATCGCTCGAAGCTCGACCCCGATGCGCTCAACCGCCAATTGCTCACGCTGGCCAACTACGCACTGTCGGCCGACCAAATCGACCCATCGGACGAAGAGGGCGCCACGCAGAGCATGACGGGACTGTATTATCGACTCAGCCTGGGTCTTGAACATCTTTGCGAGGGCGATCCCCAGGCGGCGGGCAGCGCGCTCGAGAACATCGCGTTGATCCGATTGGCTCGACTCGGTCATAGCTTGGCCGTCGACCTGCGCCGTCAATTGATGTCGAGTGTGCGCAGCGGGCGCTTTGGCCGCACTGCCGGCCAGCTCGACCTGATCGAACAGCCGCTCCAGCGACAGCTGTCGGCAATGCTGCCGCGCATCCCGCGATTCTATGCTCCAGAACTCGGTCAACGGCGACACTTCGAGAGCCTGGCTGATATCGCAACGGCGCGAGCGGCGATCGCGCGCGCTGAAGCGATGGCGGTCTTGGTGCCGCGCGACAGTTGGCTACCGCTGGGCGAGGACACCACCCTTGGCGACATCTTCCGCACGCTTGTCGTCAACGACGTGCTGGATCGCGAAGGACCACTCGATGAGCAAGCGCTGGCTGAGGCGATCGAGTTGGTCCAACAAGCGGCCGACCAGTGCGTGGTCGCCGCCCATGAGCTGGCCTTCTCGCGCTTGCACGGCTCGCGCACCAAGGCATTGCCCTCACCCTATCGTGAGCTGGTGGCTGATTGGCTCGAGCAGTTGATCGATGAACTGAGCGCCCTCGATGCCAATGACTTTGAATCGCGGTACGTCGGCGCCTTGGTGATCGATCGCGAACTCTAGCGCAGGCGCCAGCGCCGACTCGTGCCAACCAAACGCCGCTTCCCCAGGCGCAGATCGAGTGACAGCGGCCACGCGCGTTGAAGGCCACCACGGCCGACGCTGAGCTGGACGTCGCCGTCGACTTGCCCGGTCAGTCGAAGCCGCGTCAGGCGACCTTTGATCGAAAACCGCCCCAGAAGCTGCTCAGCGCGGGGAAGCGAAAGCGTACCATCGAGCGCCAGTTGGCCGACCAACGGTCTGAACTCCCCAGCGGTCAAAGAAATCGAGACGCCCGAACGTCCAGACGCGCTGCGACACCAGGCGGGCATCTGGGCAAGGCGCAAACGCGAGGGCGCAAAGACAAGCACCAGACCATCGCGCAGGCTACCGTTCAGCACAACGTGCTCGAACAGCGCGCCGACAACGCCAAGATGCTTGGCGCTGATGCGCCAGCGCCCCGACAATGCGGCCCCCTTGGCCGTACCACCGCCGCTGGTCAAATCATCGATGGTGATTTCGCTATCAGTGAACCTGAGCAACTTGCCTCGGCGGCGGTCGTTCAGCTCGAGCAGCGTCGCCGCAATACGCAGACCTCCGACCTTGAGTGCGGCCAGCTGCGAGCCGCGCCGAACTTTACCGAGCCACTTTTCGGCCACGCTTCGGGGAACCCGCGCCGACACCCCAGAAAGCTCGAGCCGCTCAGCGGTGTAGCCGAAGCCAAGCTTCGCGCTGAACTGCTCGACGACGACGCGCAGGCCTTTGGCGCCCGGCACACCGATCTGCAAGCCGCGGCCGATGAATCGGCGACCAAGCAGATCGAACCGCAACTGTTTCAGCGTTACCGGTAAACCCTCGAGCGCTTCAGAGATGCGCTCGGCGAGCTGCTGCTCGGGCGTTTTTTGCGGCGAACGGCGAGGCGGCGGAGCGCTGGAGCGCTTGGCAGCAGTCAGCTGGCCAATGCCCAACACCAGGGTCAGGCACAACGATCGGCAAGTGAAAATGAGCAGCGGGCGCGCCCTCATCGACTCGATGTCCTCGCGTGATCAATTGGCCGCAGCGTAGCAGCCCCACCGTCTGAGCGCCAACCCGCCGCAGCGTGAGACGGCCCAGGTCGCGGCGCTAGCTTCAAATTGACAGCGAAGACCCCATGTTCCATAGTCCCGCCACAAAATAGGTACCCGATGAAGCTTTACGGCTCGAAAATCCCATATATCGCTCGCGACATTATCCGCACGCTGACCAGCAACGAGCAGATAGAGGTCAGCAACCGCGAAGAGGCGGAGCTCGACATCCAGAGCGTGCTCAAAGAGTATCTGCGACGCGACCGGGAAACGACCGAAGAAGCGAAGGACCTGATCGAAAAGCGCGGCCTGCCCCATGGCCAGTTCGCGAAGATCAAACGCCTCGTTGCTGATCGCAAAGAGCACGCACTCGGTGACGACGGCGTCGTCTGGATGGCGACTCAGATCCTCGAGACGTTCATGCAGTCGCGGCACATCGACGAAATCTTCGCCGAAGACGGCGATCTGCGCCGAGCGATGATCGAGATCATCAACCGTCACACCGCTATTGAGGACGAACTCGATGAGGAAGTCCGCAAGCGGATCCGCAACCTCCAAGAGGGCGGATCGCAATGGGACGCCGAGTACGGCCGCGTGATGGAACAGATCAAACGCAAGCGGGGCCTTAGCGACTGAGCCGGCCACCGGTTCGGTAGCAAAGCAACGATGGGCTACGCTCTAGTCTACATCGAACAGCAGGACGGTCACGTTACCGACGCATCGCTCAGCGCGCTCGCTTTGACTCGCGAGCTGGCCACCGCGCGCGGTGCAACGCTGGTCGCCGTAGTGCCCGTTGCCGAAAAGCCGCACTACGACCAAGACGATATCGTTGCTCAGCTCTCGACGGCCGGTGCTGATCGCGTAGCCGTCGTCGTCGATCCGCAGATCGCCACCGAGCCCGATAACGTCGAGTTGCTCGCTCGCGGTGTACTGGCGGTGAGCACGAGATTTCCACCTTTGTCGCTGGCGATGCCGCACACCGCCCCCGAGCGTCTGCTCTCGACGCTGTGTCGCGCGCTAGGCGGAGCCTGCAAAGACGGCGTCACCGATACCAGCGTTTGGACGGCGAGCGCACAGCTGGTCGTCGCGCGGGTTTCTGCCGAGCTGACGATGCGCAGCAGCGGTGACGAAGAGGCCGAAATGCTGTTGATCGACCTCGCAGCCGGCTAACCATCGGCGTTGCTACGGTCGCGGATTGTCCGCAGACGGCTGCTTGGCCGCCCAAAACAAAGCTTGGATGTCATAGTCGACAATCGCCTGTGGGTCAAACCACTGCTCGGCGGTAGACGCCACCCATGGCGAGAAGCCATTGAGGGTTAGCTTCTCGTGGGCGCGCATCGCCCCGCTATTGAGCAAGACAATCTCGGCGGGCGCAGCGGAAACCTCACAGGCACTCTCGATAGGCAATCCATCGCTTGCTGTTCCACCAGCGCTGCTCGCGCAAAGCAGCGTTCCGTCCGTTGAGCTAATCGTCAAGCGCGGTACGTAAACGCTCACGCCGTGATAGCTCAGCTGGCTTTGAGCCGATTTGGCGCGAGCAGCGAACAGCGAAGGACCGTGATGAGCGACCACCGCCGCGAGGTTCTTATTGTAAACGCCGTGTGTCACACGCAGGTTGCCGTCGTCCGATGCGCCCTCGATCGCAATCCCGGGGTATGTCTTGCTGTTGGTGCTGACCTCGACGGCATAAGCACCGCTTTGGCCATCGGCCGCTAGGGAAAAGTCGAAGCGAAATGGTCCAGTCCGTTTGTCGAGGCGCGACGGGTCGACATCGACCGACTTGTCGCTGACCAGTGCGCCTGCGGGATCGAAGATTCGCACCCGCGCGCCGTATGGCTGGTCTTCGCCGCCGCTGAAGTTGACCGAGACGACGAGCGCGCCATCGACCTTTTCGCTGACGAACGCCAAGTGGCGGTTCTTGAAACCATCCGCAGGCGGGAAGCGGCCGACAAAGTAGCGACTGGGTAGCGCGACACCCGGCGTCGGATCGATCAGCTGATGCGTGATCCCGTAGTCGACGACGAGCCAGCTGTGCAGCAGGTCCGCCGCAACGAAGTTGGGCCAAGCATTGGCGCCGTGAAAGTCACCGGCGGCGGTCTGCACCGTCGACACCCCAGCTTGGCGTCGATAGTAAAAATGCTTGAGCCCATCGGTCTTTTGCTGCGCTTCCGCCAACAGCAAGGCCGACCAGGCTTCGTAGGGGCCGGCGCGCTGGCCTTGGTAACCAGCGAGATCCGCGCTGCCCCAGAATGCGTGTTGCTTGGCCAGCGCCTCGATCACCTGGGCTCGCTTGGCTGGCAGCGCGCGGTGGGCAAGACAGAGCCCGTGCATCAAGTAGAAGCTACTGACCGTGTTTGGGAAGTTGCCGTCCTGCTGTTGGGCACTCAAGATCACATCGAGGTGAGTCTCGGCGCTTTGCTTGAGCGTCGAACTCAGCGTCGCTTCATAGACCAGTACCAGCTCGGCAAGTGGGCGGTACAACTCACGCGACGCTTTTTTGCTGCCTTCGTTCAGGTACTGGGCCAAAAACTCGGCATGACCGGCGTTTTCCAAGAGATCCTGACGCAGCATCACCGTGTCCCAATACCGCTCGTCGCCTGTTAGATAGAAGGCATTGATCAAGTACTCGGAGTCCTCTTCCTTGCCGAAGGGTCGCCCCGAGGCCCAGGCCGCATGCACCGGGTAATAGCCACCCATCACGCCAGCTAGCTTGGGCGCGTTAGGATTCGCCGCCGCTGGGTCGGCCAAATGAGCGATGTCCAGCTCTGTGGCGTGGCGCGCGTGTGCCTCGGCAACGTCGCGGTATCGCCGATCACCAGATCGCAACCAGAGCAACCACGGCAAAGAGGCCCAGCCGGTGCCGTTATTGGCCCAATAGCGATATGACGGTGAGCCAGCGAAGCCGCGGCGCCAGTCGTACTGGACGTCGCCCCAGTTGAACGCGCCGAAGTCGTGCTCGCTGGCGCGCTGGCGCGTCAACCAGGAGAAGACGTTATCGATCGCCTGCTCGACAACATCGTTGGCGTCCTTGCGTGCGCTGGCCGGACGCGGCAAGCCTGCAGCGGTAGCGAACTCGGGGTCAACGTAGGCGTAGACCGGCTGCGCGATGATCGCGCCTTTCAGCTCGGCAGGCTCGGCGTTCGGCTGAAGAAAGCGGATTACATCATATGTCTTGGCGATCCCCCGCGCGGTCATCGGGCCACCCGGCGCGACGTCGTTGGCCACGTCCCAGCCGTTGTTGTTGGTGAAGTCCTTTAGCGGCTCGATAACATGGGCAGAGGCCCGCAAATCCGTGGCCTGCTTAGGCGCGTAGAGATCCAAGTAGGCTTGGCCATCGCTGCGGCGCACGCCGCTCGGATACTGCTGCCACATCCAGCGCATCGCCGCGAAGTTGTCACCCGCGGCTAGCCAACCGTCGAGGCGATCGCTCGGCTGATCCGTCGGCGCCGTCTGTGAAACGAGCTTCCCAGCAGCGAGCGTCTGGACCGCACCATCTTTGCCATAGGTCACCGCATTCGTAGCGCTCGCCGCACCAACGCGGTAGCTCAGACGATCGAGCGTGACATCGCCTACGCCGTACCAGACGTAGCTGTGTGAAAGCTTGGCGTAGGGCAGATCGTTGTAGAGGTAGATCCGGGTGCGGTGATCGGCGATCGGCTGGCCGCTCGGCGCATACTTACCATCGAAGCGCAGGACGGTCAGCACTTGGCCTTGGCGTTCGATCACCGCCTGCTCGATCGACGAAAGCGCTGCTACTTCGGCATCTCCCGAGCGCATGACGAAATCGCCATAGCTGCCGCTCTGTAGCGCCGATAGCTGCTCGCTAGCGACCGGCGGCAGCGATCCCGTCGGAAAGACGCGCGGATGCATCATCGCAGTCGCTCCTTCGGGCGCGTCGATGACCAGCGCGAGCGGCGCAGCAACATTGGCCGAAACCACCGCGTCGACCAGCAGCCAGCGCAGCGAATCGCGCTGATCGGGCCAGACCGCGGTGACCCAGAAATCCGCGGCGATCGCATTTCCCGAGGCGTCCTCCAGTTTGAACTTGGCGCTCTTGGTGAGCGAGCCCTGCGCAAACGGCACGGAGATGTTGATCGGCACCCGCAGCGCGTGGCCGGAGATAGCATCTGGCACGCTCAACTGCACAGCGACCCGCGTACCACCCGTTGTCTGCGGTGGCTCCACCGTCGAATCATCGCCGACCACAACGCCATCGTTCGCGCAAGCGACCGCCAGCAACACAATAAGCACCCCACTGATCTCACGACGTAGTTCACGGAACACATGCACTAACTCCCCGCTTTGGCACCATTAACAACCCGCGCTGCGCCAGGAAGTTGCGCTGTGAGGTGCCTCGATCGAGCAGCTAGTGCTTCAGTCCGTCGGCGCGCTTTCTACAGCTGTCGGCTTCTTTCCACGCACCACTCCGATCAAAGAGATCAGCTTGGGCATAAAGCGTACGCGCTAACTCGGGGTAGCTGCCGATCTCCTCGAAGAGTTCGATCGCTTCAGCGAACATCTGCTGCGCGCGCACTCGAGGCCCTTCTTCGTTTCGTGCAGCTTCGACGTTGGCCAATGCGCGTAGCGCGCGGGCCCGCTGAGGGCGCAGGCCGAGTTGCGTGGCCAGCCCCACCGATTGCTCCGCCACCTCGCGCGCCTGGTCGATCTTCTCGAGAGCGAGGTAGGTTTCCGATAGCGCTCGCTTGGCCTCGATCAGCAGCGCCTGGTTGCCGAGCTCTTCCGCCAGTCCGGCCGCGCGGTCGAGTTGGCCCTCGGCTTCGCGCACGCGCCCGAGTTGACTCGCCGCCTCACCGAGCCGCACCAGGATCCGCGCCTCGCTCAGTCGGTTCTCGGTCTCGTGAGCGATGTGCAGCGCATTGGTCCACAGCTCGAAGGCCCGCTGATACTTGCTCTGCGCGCGATGAACGCTGCCCAATGCGACAAAGGACTCGATAACGCCCGCCTTGTCGTTCAGCGCGCGATAGATCGATAGCGCTTCCTCGATGCGCGTTGCTGCCATCTCAAAATTACCCGCATCGAAGCGTACACGACCGATACGGATCAGCGACCGCGCCACCAAACTCTGGTCATCGCCATGCCGACGCAGTTCTAGCGCACGCTGGTGTTGCGAGAGCGCCTCGGGATAGTCGCCCTCAGCCCAAGCGACCTGACCAAGCTCTTCGT
This sequence comes from Deltaproteobacteria bacterium, assembly GCA_020633415.1. GTDB lineage: Bacteria > Myxococcota_A > Polyangia > JACKDQ01. The sequence goes on along the minus strand of JACKDQ010000005.1, from coordinate 319,400 downwards.
GGGTGGCGGCGACGCGTCTGGCAGCACCCTCTTGCGGCAATAGCGCCAACGCGCGCATCAGCTGCTCCCGGGCAAGCGTCATTTCGCCTCGGGTGCGAGCGAGTCGACCTAGGCTGCGCAGCGCATCGGAGGCGTGGTGAAGCTCGCCGAACAACCAAGCGATCTGCAGCATCTCCTCGGCACAGCGGCTGGCCTCCTCGGGACGGGCGAGCTCTTCGCAAATCGCGATCAGTGTGCGCAAGCCATCGATCTTCGCCGGCGCGTCGTCGTTGGTTAGCAGGCTGATACCGCGTCGCAAGAAGGTCAACGCGCGCATGTTGGAAAAGCGCTGTCGCGCCTGGGCACCAGCGCGCAAGTAACAATAGGCCGCGCGCTGACTAGCGCCACCGAGCTCGAAGTGCTGTCCGAGCAACTCGAGCTGGTCTTCGTTGCGTGTTCGCAGCCGGGTTTCCAACCACTGGGCAACCTGTCGATGATAGCGCGCTCGGCTTTGCGGAGCGATCCGATCGTAGAGCAGTTCGCGTTCGAGGTTATGCTTGAAGGCATACTCAGGCTCGCCGGCGATCGACGTATCCGGAAGCGCGAGGATATAGTCACGCTCAGCGAGTTCGGCCAACGTCGGGTCGAGCTGCTCTTCGGCGGCGTCGATCGGCCAGATCGGTTGCCCAGCAGCGGACTGCTCAAAACGCTGCATGCAGGCCAAGGCACCGCGCCAGAACACGCTGCCAAGAATCGCTGCTCGCTCGAGAACCTCCCGCTCTCGGCGCTCTAGCACAGCGATACGAATCGCGACCGCGTCCTGGACGCTAACCGGCAACTCGACGTCATCGAGGCGGTCGTGGTCGACCTGCCAACGATCACCGTCGCGCGTGACAACGCGTTCGGCAACCAAGCTGCTGACAAACCGCTCAACAAACAGCGGCGAGCCAGCAGTGCTCTGCAGCACCGCATCGGCCAACGCGTCAGGCAATGGGCTGAGCCCGGGCAGTAGCTGGCGGCATAGCGCCAGCACCTCTTGATCATCGAACGGCTGCAGTTCGATGCGCACGTGCTCGCCCTCGAACTTAGCGTAGTCGCGATGGGCAACCATCAGCTGCGGGCGTGCGCAACCGACGATCATTACCGGAGCGCCCTGTAGCTGCTCGGCGAACTCGTAAAGAATGCTCAACGACTCGTCGTCCGCTCGCTCCAATCCATCGGCAACCAAGATCAGCGGTCCGCGTGCCGCATCCAGCTCAATAAAGCGGCGCAGCACCATACGGCCGATCCGCGCGTACTCGGTTGGATCTTCGCGTAATGCGCGAACGAAGGCATTGTCCGGGGGCTCGATCGCTAAAAAGGGGGCGAGAAAATGGAGGAACTCAGCAACGCGCCGATCACCGACCACCGCCTCAAATTGAGGACGCAGCGCCGCGACGTCGCCTTGCTCTTTGGCGAACCGCTGGGCCAGCAACCGGCTGATCAGCGCACCGGGCGCGTCGTTTGGACCGGCGCACGCCGAGAGCACGCGGACCTCGCAAGCCTGCTCGCGAAGCCGCTCGATCCATCGGGATACCAAGCGACTCTTGCCGATCCCCTGCTCGCCGACGACCAACACCGAAATCGGGGTCTCGTAGGTCGTCGCCTGGTCGAGTGCTCGACTAAGTTGCTCGATCTCCGCCTGCCGCCCACAAAACGGCGTCACGCTGCTCATCCTCTCTCACCAACCGCCCAGGCAGTGCGACTACCATCGCCCGGGCGCGAGGGCAAGACCTGTTCGCCGTCGGAGCACGCGCCGCCAACCGACTGTCATTAAAAGGCAAATTACGAGTGGTCCGCGACGCTCCCTGCCATCGACCTTGACACCGGCCCCCGCTTACAGGCAAGGATTCTGCCATGGATAGTCAAGCGACGCTGAGCGAGCTTGAAGCGCTCGCCAAGAAACTCGACGTGGCAGTGGTCTACGATCAGTTCACCGGAGAAGGCCTTAACGGTGGCGGTCTTTGCCGAGTACGCAACCAGTGGCGTGTGATCGTCGAGCGCCGCAGCTCTGCGACGGAAAAGGTCTCGGTGATCGCCCGAGCACTCGCGCGTTTCGATATCGATCGCAGCGAACTGTCGCCTGACGCGCATCGATTGTTGTTCGGCACACTGCCCGATGCCGCCGAGCAATTCGATCCAGCCGGCGACCATGACCATGACAATGATGTGACGACCGAGCACGATCTGAGCGAGATCCAGGCCACCGACCAAGAGGCCACGGCCGTCACGCCCGTGCCCGAGCCAATGGCTAGTTATCCGATCGACAACGATGCAACAGCGATCACGCCGATGTCTGAGGTGCTCGAGGATGCCACAGATACGGTCGCTGCCGATTTCGACGCTGCGCTCGGTGAAAACCTCGACACCGACCTGCAGGACATCACCGCCGAGCATACGACAGCGATCGACGAGCCCCTGCTCGACATGACATCGGATGTCGTCGAAGAGGACCTGCACCTCGAAGATGACGACCCCACGACCGAGCACGACATCGAGCCACGCTAGCGCAGCCCGGCTCCGTCGGCTCGCTCGCATCCCGATCTCCGCACCCGGCCAGCCGCGCTAGCTACTCAGTCGCTATCGCCCGCGCAGCGACCAGCGCCGCGGCATAGACCTCCTTGAGCGGTACGCCGTGGGCCTTGGCGAGCTGTCGACAGCTCTCATACTCGGGCGCAAGATTGATCCGCGCGCCATCGCGATAGGCCTCTTTGACCAGCACCGCGCCATATTCCGACTGAACCTCGCGCGTCTGGCGCGCGACCGTATGCCGGGCAACCAACTGCCGGCGGATGCCCAAGGTAGTCGTCTCGCGCAGCAGCAAGTCGACCAAACGCTGCTCATCGGCAGGTTGGCCGAGCAACGACAGCAGCAATGCTGGGCGGCTCTTTTTCATGGTAATCGGCGCGATCCAGGCATCGAGCGCGCCGCCTTCGAATGCCTGCTCCAACAGGTGCCCGGCCCATTCGGGGTTCATATCGTCAAGATTTGCCTCGAGCAGAACCACATTTCCCGCGGTCGCCCGAACATCTGCGACCGTATCGAGCAGCACCAGACGCAAATGATTGGGCCGGGATTCGAGCGACCGATCTCCAGCACCGTAGCCCGAAGCGAGCAACCGGCCAGTCGGCAACTCACCAAAAGCAGAGACGTTCTGAGCGATGATCGCCGCCCCCGTCGGAGTGCACAGCTCCATCGCGACGCCGCCGTCTTCAACCTGACAGCCTCGCAGGATCTCCAACGTCGCGGGTGCGGGAACGGGCATCACACCATGCGCACAGTGCGTCGTTCCGTGCCCCAGTGGGACCGGCCGACTGCTCACTGCTGCCGGTGCCAGATGATCTAGCGCGATCGCCGCACCAACGATGTCGACGATCGAGTCGATCGCACCGACTTCGTGGAACTGCACTTCGTCGACGGTCGTCCCGTGAAGTGCCGCTTCGGCCTCGGCGACGCGCAGAAACATCGCCAGCGCGCGGTTCTTGACGGCACCGGACAATCTCGACCGCTCGATCAGCTGGCGAATCTCGGCAAAACGGCGATGCTCGTGATGCTCGTGATGCTCGTGATGCTCGTGATGCTCGTGATGCTCGTGGTCATCGTGATGCTCGTGGTGATCGTGATGCTCGTGGTGATCGTGATGCGCGTGGTGATCGTGATGTTCGTGGTGATCGTGATGCTCGTGGTCGACGTGCACGCGAAAGTCACAGCCCTCGATCGAGAGATGCTGCTTGCGGCCAAAGCTCAGCCGATAGCCGCTCAGCCCGAGGCTGGCAATGCCCGCCTCGAGTACCTCGGTCGGCAAGCCAAGATCGATCATCGCACCGATGAACATGTCCCCAGCGATGCCCGAGAAACAGTCGATATAGAGATGCTTGCCCGTTTCCAGCGCCATCGGCTACCTCTTGGTCTTGCGGCGCACGATCACTTCTTCAACCAGGCGCTCGCTGGCCTTGGTCACAGTGAGTGTGATGCCGTTCTCCAGCACCAGTTGTTCGCCACTTGCCGGGATGCGCTCTAGACGGTCGAGCACCAGACCAGCGAGCGTTTCGTAATCCTCGCACTCCGGAAGCATGATGCCTGTTACCTTGTTGAAGGTGTCGATCTCGGTGCGGGCTAGCACGTGGTAGACGTCTGTTGAAATCTTGCGGATCGTATTCTGTTCAGCCTCATCGTACTCGTCGCGAATATCTCCGACGATCTCCTCGATGATATCTTCAACGGTCACTACGCCCACCGCGCCACCGTACTCATCGACGACCACGGCCATCTGCTGGGCCTCACGCTGCAGACGCACGAGGGTATCGACGGCGGGCTGGTTCTCAGGCACGAAAATCGCCGGACGCGCGAGATCGGCGACCTGTGCGCCCGTGGGCGCGGCCAGCACGTCGAAGGTGTGCACAATCCCCTCGATCTGATCGACACGGTCGCGATAGACAGGCAAACGGGTATGCCGCTTCTCGCTGATCTCAGCCGCCGCTTGCTCGGCCAGCGCATCGTGCGGAAGAGCAGCGACTTCCGACAACGGCAGCATCACCTCTTCAACAACGGTTTCCGAAAAGTCGAACACGCGCGAGACCATCTGCTGCTCTTGCTCGCTGATCGCGTCGGCGCCCTTGCGCGTCGGCAGGGTGATCAACAAGCGCAGCTCGTCGCGAGTCATCATCCGCTGCTCGATCTCGATATTCATCAGACGCAACATCACCGTGGTTAGCGAGCGACCAAGGGCAACAACCGGCAAAAATGCGATCCGCACCCAAGAGAGCACAACCACCAAGCGCTCGGCCGTTTGATCGGCATAGTGCTGAAAGATGCTCTTGGGCAGGATCTCACCAAAGACGAGCACCATTGGGGCAATCACCCCTAAGGAGATCAGCTCGGCGTGGGCCGGAAAGCGTGGCAACAATGCGACGGTCGTCGTGACCGTACTGAGAACCACGCAGATGTTGGTTCCGGTAAGCGCCGCGGAGATCAGATCGCCGGGCTCGTCGAGAAACGCCAAAATCATCCGTCGACGCCGCGGACTGGCGCCTTCGGCCGCGTTGCGCAGCTTGACCTTATCGGCCGAGATCAGCGCGAGCTCCGATCCGGAAAAGAATGCCTCGGACAGCAGGCAGATCGCCAGGACGATGATCACTGTGGTCATCGCAAGCCCTCGTCGGCTGGGACCTCTTTTTCGTCGACGATCTCGCCAAACATCTCCTCGAGCAAATCCTCCATCGTGACTAGACCAGCGAAGCGACCGTATTCATCGACAACCAGCGCCATGTGGGTGCGACGTCGGCGAAACTCGCGAAATAGCTGGTCGCAAACCGTGGTACGCGGCACAAAGTAGGCCGGGTGCAGGATGTCGCGCAAGCGCCGAGGCTGCTTGCCCAGGCGGTGGGCGATCGCTACGAGGTCCTTAGCGTGAACGATCCCGATGATCCGATCACGCGTGCCGTCAAAAATCGGTACGCGGCTGTAGATATTGCCGCGAACCTGATCGAGAACCTCGGGCAGGCTGAGCTCGACGCTGAGTGCGAACACCCGCGCCGCGGGTGTCATCACCGTGCCAACGCGACGCTCGCCGAGCTCGAAGATGTTGTGAATGAAGTTGGTCTCGCGCTGGTTGAGCTCACCTTCTTTCGAAACGACGTCAACCATCGTGCGAAACTCGGCTTCACCGACCTTGGCAAGCTGATCCTCAGGGCGTCCGCTGCCGACCAGCCGCACGACAAAGTCGGCGATCCGCTCGATCGACCAGCGCAGTGGCGCCATCACGAAAGCCAAAAGTGCGATCGGTCGGGTGGAACGCAGCGCCCATGATTCTGATGTGCGTGCAGCGATGTTCTTGGGCAGCAGCTCGCCGAACATCAGAATCAACAGCACCGAGATCGCCGTAGAGACCACGGTGACCACCAGACGGCCCTGCTGATGCAAACCGCGGTCGATGACTGACGCCATCAGCGCCGACGATCCAACATTGACAAACTCGTTGCCGATAAAGATCGTCGCGATCAGACGGCGCGGCTGTGCAAGCAATCGCTTGAGCAAGCCGACCCGCGGGTGATGCTCTTCCTCGAGACGCATGATCTGCACAGGCCCCAAGGAAAACAGCGCCGTCTCGGACCCAGAGAAGAAACCGGACATGGCCAGCAGCGCGATGAACAGCAGCAAGCGGAGGATAATGTCAGCTTCCATCGTCTCAGTTGCCCGCCTGCGCCGGAGCCCCGCCGCGGCGCGAGAGCGGCAGGCGAACCACGAAAACGGCGCCGGACTCTTGGGGGTCCGGACGATCCTCAACCCAAACCTCGCCGCCGTGCGCACCCACGAAATGTCGCACGATCGAGAGGCCCAAACCGGTGCCACCAAATTGGCGGGTCGCCGAGCCGTCGACCTGAAAGAAGGCCTCAAAGATCCGTTCGCGACTTTCCAGAGGAACGCCCACGCCGCTGTCGGAAACGCGAACCTCGAGCAGCGCGTCTGAGCCGTCCTCGCCGGGCAGCGTCCGCATCGTGATGTCGACGGTCCCACCGTCGGGCGTAAACTTGATCGCGTTGGATAGCAGATTGAGCAGCACTTGACGCGTCTTGACCCGATCGGCCTCGATTTGCACGTCCTGAGCGCCTTCGAGCGAGCTGGTCAGTGTCAGCCGCTTGCGACGCACGTGCGGCATGACCACACCCTTGAGTTCCTCAAGGAAGCGGGCGACCGGAAAGACCTGATAGCTCAGCTGAACGTTGCCGGTTTCGATCTTGGAGATATCGAGGATCTCGTTGATGATCTGCAGCAACTGATCACCCTTCTCCATGATGATATGCAGGTAGTCGGTCTGCTGAGAGGTCAGCTCGCCGGTGATCCCTTCGATCATCATCTCGCTGTAGCCGATGATCGACGTCAGCGGCGTCCGCAGCTCGTGGCTAACCGTCGCCAAAAAGCTGCTTTTGACGCGGTCGAGCTCCTTGAGACGGTCCAGCGAATCGGCAAGTCTTCGGTTTTTTTCCTGCAGCTCGTTGTAAGCGTCTTGGATCGCGGCGATATGAATCTGCGAGGTCAGATGACGCGCGTAGCCGCTCTGGACGATCACCGAGATCAGTTTCAACGTGCCGTCGAGCGCCTTGCAGACCACCTCATCGGCGCTCTTTGCGACGGCACTGGGCGCTCGTTCGGAGGGCTCGACAAACGGACCGAAGACCGCGTAGCCCAAGACGATCCCCTCATGGCGTAGGGCGGCGATCCGATAGCGGGCGCCACAAGCGCAGGTCGTTGCCGTCTGTTCGGTGGCGGTCTCAACCAGCGCATCGACCACGGTTGGATGGGCGGGCGCTCCGGTAATGCCCAAAGCACCAGCTGACTGCGCTGGATTGCAGCAGACGCTGGGTTCGCCGTGCCTGACGATGACAAGCCCTTGGTCGTCGACGATCGAGAAGGCGAGATCATGCAGCTTGGCGAACGTCTCGCAGACGCGCTGCAGTGCTTCCTCGTCGACGATTTCCGTTAGGGTCACCGCCTGATCGAGCAGGTCCATTGGTCCTTAACCATGCCCCAAGGTCACGCCGGTGACAAGGCTAGCCGATCGTAAAGCGCATTGGAATCGGCGCAAAAATCACAATAAACACAGCGAATACCAGCCGCGCGAGCCAGCGACGACCGACGGTCAGCTCGCCGTTATCGACCGGCGGATGGTAGACACCGCCACTCATCCGCCGCATCAGCTTGAGCAGCGCCCACCAGACCAGCCAAGGCATCGCCGACATCATCGCCACGCTGAAGCCGATCGACAGCGGTAACAGGCGCGAGACTTCCCACAGCGAGAACGCCGCGCAACCAAGAGCGAGCGGCAACAGCAAGCGGTGAAAGAGCTGGGAGGCGCGATTCTGACGACTGCCGAAATATGCGTAAGCGATGTGGCCACCGTCGAGCTGGCCGATCGGTAGCAGATTGATCATCGTGACCAGCAGACCGACCCAGCCCGCCCAAGCGACCGGGCTAAGCGCCACATCGACGCGGTAGGTCCAAAAGAAGGCCGTTTCCTGGTGCGGCAAGAACTCGCCTTTGGCGAGGAATTTTAGCGCGGCATACAACAGCGAGTTGCCCTCGAGCATGCCACCCGGGGTAACGATCACCTCCGATATCGACAAGCCGTAGATCAACACCGGAATCGCGATCAGCAAGCCAGCTAGCGGTCCGGCAGCACCGATGTCGATCAGCGCGTTGCGGTCGCGAATCTCCCGACGCATGCTGATCACTGCCCCGAGGGTGCCGATCATCCCAAAGGGCAACGGGATAAAAAACGGCAAGCTGGCTGGGACCTTATGATAGCGAGCCAGCAGGTAGTGCCCCATCTCGTGGGTCAGGAGGATTGCCATAATACTGATCGAGAACGCGGCACCATCGGCGAGGTGCGCCCAGCGCGTCGCCAGATCGGCGCCGGGCATGATGTAGGTTACGCCGGCCCAGGTCGTCGACAAGCAGGTCAGCACAAACAAGCCGATATGCAGGTGAAGATTCGCCGGGCGCTGAACGTCAGCTTCGCTCATCGTCTAACCTCGACTTGGCTTGCGAGAGAGCGTCCAGGTAGCGCTGACGCAACGGGTGCGCGGTGTCGGGCAGCGCCTGCTCGAAGTCGCGCAGGGCTTCGATGGCTTCTTCGCTGAGCGCGCGCGGCGTCTCCAAGCGAATCTCCACCAGCTGATCGCCCCGACCATGGCCTACGCGCCGACGGAAACCGCGCCCGCGCAGGCGAAAACGTCGACCGCTCTCGGTCGCGGGCGGGATCTTCATTTTGACCGGGCCATCGAGGGTCGGCACCTCGCGGCTCGAGCCGAGCGTCGCTTCGACAAAGGTAACCGGCAACTCGACGAGGATGTCGTCGCCAGAAAGCTTGAGCAGAGGCTCCTGCTCGACCTGGATCAGCACGCGAAGATCGCCGGCCTGGCCACCGAAACGCCCGGGCTCGCCTTGCCCCGCTACATGGCGTCGCTCACCGTCGCGAATCCCCGCTGGCAACGAAATCCGATAACTGCGCTCGACCTCGACGTTGCCCAGCCCACCGCAAGTCTTGCAGAGTGCGGCGATGATCTGTTTCTGCCCACCGCAGCGCGGGCACGGTCGTGGGATCGCCAACAAACCGCCTTCGCGCAGCTCACCGCGCGCGCCGCAGCGATCGCAAGGGCGACGCCCTCCCGGACTGGCCCCATCGCCGTGGCAGCTTCGGCAAACCTCGGTCACCGCATAGCTGACCGTGCTTCTGGCACCAGTAAAAGCCTCAGCCAATGTCAACCGCACGCGGACTTCGATGTGACGGCCATCGATTCGCCGCTTGTGCCGTCCACCGAACAGCTCATGGACCATCTCACCGACCAGGCCGGTGACCGACATCGCCCGCAGCCGCTGCAGATCGTAGCGTTCGCGAGCCACTTCGTCGGAAAGCACGTTGTACGCCTCACCGCAGCGTTTGAAAGCCTCGTCCTGGTCGTCACCCGCCCCATTGACATTGTTGACGTTCTTGTCGGGATGCAAGCGCAGCGCGAGCCGCCGATAGGCGGCCTTGATCTGCTCTTGGGTTGCGCTGGGCTGAAGCCCCAACACCGTATAGTGGTCGGGCAATGCGGCTGTCATCGACCGTCTATTTAGCGGAAATGGACGTCGATGACCATGTGATATCGCAGCGCGGAAAAAAACGCCCGCGTCGGCATCCGTCCGACGCGGGCGTAGGAAAGGGCGATGTCAAAGCCGGCTAGAGACCGGCGGCGCAAACGCTTTGCGGTTGCGAGGCGACAACGTTGCTCTCTTGGCGCAGGTAAACCTCGAGTTCCGCGATGCGATACCAGTCACCCTGAGGAACCCAATACTTGGCACTGTCATCGATCATGTAGAACGCGATCTGGCGCGCTTGAATCGTCTTGTTGGCGAAGCTCCACTCGTCGACGCCGCCCTTACCGTCGGTGACGTCCTTGATCTCCTGCCAGCCGTCTTGACCCGGATTGGGATCGCCGGCGTTTTCCGAGTTGTTGACCAAGATCTTGTACTCCACGCCGTAATAGTCGTCGGTGCCCCAAACGATCCTCACCGAGGAGAGGATCGACGCCTTGGGCAGTTTGTACTTCACCCAGGCCGGATCGTTGCTGTAACCGGAAGCCGGTCCTTTGAGCGACGCCCAGGTCGTGGCGTCGCCATCGGTAAACGAGGCCGCGTTTGCTGTGCCACCGCTGCCGAGCAGCGAAGCTTCACCGAGCATCCCCGCGAGGACGTTCTTCGGCTTGGTCGGCGTGGGCTCGGTCGGCCGGTTGCCGGTCTCGCAGTCGACGCCGGTCTGCTCGACGCTAATCTCGGTCGCCGTGCTCAGCGCACCTGGCGTCTTGGCGTAGACCTGAAGTTGATTGAGTTGGCCCTTGACCAATCGAACCGGCACGCAGAAGCTGCCGGTGGTCGGGTCGACCGCTGCCGTCGCGCCGCTCGTCGACGCGCCGCCGCGCACGATAATGTCCACGGCCATGCCGGCTTTGAGCGAAACCGAACCGCGCACGGCGATCTCTTCTTCGCAGGTCGCCGTCAGCGGATGAACCACCGGTGCGCTGATCGTCAATGGGTCCGGTTCCTTCTTCTGCTCGGGGGGGGTGTACTGCTTGGGTCCCACCGTGTCGCCGCCACAGGCGGAAACGACAAAGACCGCGAAGATCGATAAGAGGAATTTTTTGGGCATCGCCAGTACACTCCGAGTGTCGAACACTGCCTGGAAGATCAAGAAGCGGACCAAAACGGCGCGCAGCAGCCCCGAAGACATTCCATTTAATTTCAATCGGTTGAAAACAGCAGGGGGCCGGGGCCAGCTGGCGTGATCACTGGCCATTGGCAACTGCAGTAGGTCTTTTGGGGACTGGTCGAGGCGCCAGGCGGCGCCCGGCGGGCGGCGCGTCGCGCGGCTTGACCGGTTGATTAACGCGGGCGAGGAGCGGTCGTCTTAGCTGCCGCTGGACGAGTCGCCGACTTCGGCGTCGTCGTACATCACCGCGGCGAAGCGGTAGGAGGAATCCTGCAGGCGGTCGACCGCATCGCGCAGCAATTCGCTATCAGCGGCTCCGTCGTTGAGCATCTGACGGCAGTATTCGAGATCCTCGCGGATATCCGCCAAGTCGGTCTCGCTGAGCAGCTCACCGTATTCGCGCAGCGCCCCCTCGGTGGTGTAGATCAGGGTCTCGGCGGTGTTGCGCAGCTCAACGTCTTCCTTTTTCTGCAGGTCCTGTTCGCGATAGCGCTGCGCCTCGTCGACCATCCGCGCGATCTCCGCTTCGGTCAACCCACTCGTCGGCATCACGCGAACGCTTTGCTCGCGACCTGTGCCCAGATCGCGCGCGCTGACGTTGACGATCCCGTTGGCGTCGATGTCGAAGGCAACCTCGATCTGCGGCACGCCGCGCGGCGCTGGAGGAATGCCCAGCAGTTGGAAGTGGGCCAAGCTCTTGTTGTCTTCTGCTAGCTCGCGCTCACCCTGCAAGACGTGAACGTTAACCAGCGGCTGGTTGTCGACAGCCGTCGAGAAGACCTCGGCCTTGCGCGTCGGAATCGTCGTGTTCTTGGGGATCAGTCGGGTAAAGATACCACCGGCCGTCTCAACGCCCAGCGACAGCGGCGTCACGTCGAGCAACAGCACCTCGTCGACCTGTCCACCGATCACACCGCACTGGATCGCCGCGCCGATTGCGACGACCTCGTCCGGATCGACGCGTTTGTTGGGCTGGCGCTTAAAGAACTCAGCAACGCGCTCCTGAATGCGCGGCATCCGCGTTTGACCACCGACGAGCACCACCTCTTGAATGTCGCCGACAGTCAGTCCAGCGTCGTCTAGCGCGGTCTGACAGGGGCCGAGGGTGCGCTCGATCAATTGCTCGGTGAGCGACTCGAGCCTGCCGCGCGTGAGGGTCGACTGCAGGTGTAACGGCACGCCGCCGTCGGCAGCCGCAATAAACGGCAAGTTGATCTCGGTATCGAGCGAACTCGACAGCTCGTGCTTCGCTTTTTCGGCAGCTTCGCGCAACCGCTGCAAAGCCATCTTGTCGCTGCGCAAATCGAGCCCGTTGTTGTCTTTGGCAAAGCGGTCGCAAAGGTAGTCTATGATCGCCGCATCGAAGTCCTCTCCGCCGAGGAAGGTGTCACCCGAGGTCGACTTGACCTCGAATACCCCCGCGCGCAGCTCGAGGATCGAGATATCGAATGTGCCGCCGCCCAGGTCGTAGACCGCGATACGCTCGGCCTTGTCTTCGCCGAAACCATAGGCCAGCGCCGCCGCCGTGGGCTCGTTGATGATACGCAACACATTCAGCCCAGCGATCCGCCCGGCATCTTTGGTCGCCTGCCGCTGAGCATCGTCGAAGTAGGCCGGGACCGTGATCACCGCGTCTTCGATATCTTCTCCAGCGTAAGCCTCAGCGATCTCTTTCATCTTGCTCAAGATGATCGCGGAGATCTCCTGCGCCGAGTAATCGCGGCCTCGTACACGTACACGGCAGTCACCGTTATCTGCACCGACGATCGAGTAGGCCGTCGATTCGACCTGACGCTTGACCTCTTCATCTTCGAACTTGCGACCGATCAGGCGCTTGACCGCCGAGACCGTGTTGTCTGGGTTGGTCACCGCCTGACGCTTGGCGATTTGTCCAACCAAACGATCGCCACCCTCGGTGAAGGCTACGATCGAGGGGGTGGTGCGGCTGCCCTCAGCATTGGGGATGACGACCGTGCTATCCCCTTCGAGTACCGCAACGCAGGAGTTGGTCGTTCCCAGATCGATGCCGATCGCCCGGCTCATTGATCCTCCGCCCCGGCGTCAGCGATGTCCGCCGCATCAACCGGCCCATCGGCGCGGCCCATCGACACGACCACCATCGCTGGGCGCACCAGATGGCTCTCGCGCTTATAACCCTGCTGGAACTCGGCGATAATCTTGCCGCGCGGCTCGTCCGACGGCTGCTGTTGGATCGCCTCGTGGAGCTCTGGATCGAACGGCTGACCGAGCGAATCGAAGGCAACAATGCCGATCCGCTCCAACGCCGCGATGAACTGCTTGTGGACCATCTTAACCCCGTCCGCCAAAGCCGCGAAGCCTTCGCCTTGTCGCTCGCCGTCGCTCTTTTCGGCGTGCTCGATCGCCCGCTGGAGGTTGTCGATCACCGGCAAGAAGTGCATCACCACCGCGTCTTCGGCGCGGCGAACACCCTCGGTCTGATCGCGCTTGGTGCGGCGCTTGAAGTTCTCCAAGTCGGCGGCGCTGCGCAGCAAACGCTCATAGTTGTTGCGCGCTTCGCCTTGGAGGCGCAACAGCACCTCAGCAAGCGGTGAGGGTGCAAGGGGTACGGTTTCCTGTTGCGGTGTATCGTCCACGGCGCCCTCGGCGGCTGATGGCTGATCAGCGGAAGGTTGGGTCTCAGTCATCGCTTTAAACTATTGGTTATTTATACCAATATCTGGCGGGAAACGAAAGCCGTGTGCCGACGCTATTCTTTGCCGAGGATATCTGTCAGCAGCCCGGCTGCAAAGTCGACCGCCGGCAAAACGCGCGGATAATCCATGTTCGAGGGCCCGATCACGCCGATCGTTCCCAACGCGTTGCTACCGCCGTAGGCCGAGGCGACCACCGCACAACCGCGCATCGTCTCATCCTGGGTCTCAGCGCCGATAAACACCTGAATTCCATTGGCTTCGATCGTGTGATCGAGCAGGCGCAGCACGGTTTGCTTGCCCTCGATGGCGCGCAACAGGCTGCGCATCACCTCCGGATCGGGATGCTCGAGGATCTTCGACTGGCCGCCGACGACGACCTCGTCTTCGGCAGGTCGGGCTGTAGCCTCCGCGCCGAGCTTGAGGGCACGCTCGCGCAGCTGGTCATAGCGGGTGCGCTCGTCGGCCAGTTGCTCGGCAACAATGGTGCGAATATCGTGCAGTTCCCGCCCGGCACACAGTTCGTTGAGGTAGTGGTGGACCTGTTGGAGTTCGCGGTCGGAAAACTCGCTCGGCGCGATATCGACCACGCGGTTTTGCACCAAGCCGTTGCTCATCAGCAGAACGGCGATCATCCGCTTGCTGCCCAGCGGGACAAATTCCAGGCGTCGCAGCAGCGCATGCTCGCTGCGCGGAACCAGCAGCAGCGCGCATTGACGCGACACGTCAGTCAACAGACGCGTCACCTGGCGCAGCAGCTCCTGGAATTCGACGTTGTTGACCTGATAGCGCCGACGCAGATCGCTCTGTTCATCGGTCGAGAGGTCGCGGACCTGCATCAGCCGATCGACGAAAAAGCGCAACCCGCTCTCGCTCGGGATCCGCCCCGCCGACGAGTGGGCCTTTTGCACCAAGCCCTGCTCTTCGAGGTCGGCCATCACGTTGCGTACGGTAGCCGCGCTCTCACTCATCTTGTTTTTTTTGACCAACGCGCGCGAACCGATCGCATCTCCGGTGACAATGTACTCGGAGCAAATCGCCGCCAGGATCTCTCGTGCTCGCGGATCTAATTCCACAACGGAATTGTTTGGCCGCTCGGCGCCGCTGTCAAGCTGCCTTAGCCGAGCAAGCGCACGGCGACCTCATCGGCGAACCACAATCCGCGCGCAGTCGGCCGGATCGCCCGCTCGTCGATCTGTAGCAACTCAGCGGCAACCAACGGCTCTAGCTTGGGAGCGAACCGCTCGGTCGGGTCGCAGCCAAACGCCTCAAAAAAGGCCGTGCGACTGACGCCGTCGGATGTTCGCAGGCCCAGCATCATCGCCTCGTAGCTCGCCGTCTGGTGCGTGAGCACCTCGCGACGGGCGTTGTCTTTGCCCTGACGGTAGACCGAAAATGGCGGGTTGATCTGGCGATAACGCTCGCCGGTGACGTCGACCACCATCGAATGGGCCGAAGCCCCGAGGCCAAGGTAGGGCCGGTAGGCCCAGACCAGTGCATTGTGCTGCGAGCGAAAGCCTGGCAGCGCGAAGTTGGAGACCTCGTAATGCTGATAACCCGCTGCGGTCAGCCGCTGAGCGCCGACATCGAGCAGCTCGGCCATCAAATCGTGCTCAGCCGGTCGTTGACCGGCGCGGTAGAGCGCTGAGCCACGCGAGAGCGTCAGACCATAAGTTGAGACGTGGCGCGGCCGATGGGCCAACAGCGCCTCGATCTGCGCCAGGTAGTGCTCGACCGTCTGGCCGTTGCTACCGACGATCAGGTCGCAGCTTACATTGTCGATTCCCGCGGCAGCGGCGGCTTCGATCGCCTGCCGATTGGTCGCGGCATCGTGCACGCGGGTGAGCTGGATCAGCGTCCGGTCATCGAAGGACTGGGTGCCAATGCTTAGCCGATTGATGCCAGATTCGCGCAGCGCCCGCAGCGTATCGACCGAGGTGATCGTGTTGGGATTGGCCTCGATCGTCACCTCGACCTCGGCCGCCAAGGAAAAGCGCCCCAGGCAGCCGGTGACAACCCGCGCGATCTGTTCAGCCGGCCAAAGCGAGGGGGTACCGCCGCCCAGGTAAAGTGCCCGCAGCGCAAAGCGCTGAAAATCGACCGCGCGCCGCTCGAGCTCCTCGAGCACCCAGTCGGCGTAGGCCTGGTGGGGAAAGTCGGCATCTGAGACGGTGGCAAACTCGCAGTAACCACAGCGATTGGTGCAGTAGGGATAGTGCAGATAGATTCCGAACTGACCGGCGAAGGGCGTGCTCACCGGTGCAGCTTAGCAGGTTGCTCACAGCGTGTCCGCGTGGCCGAGACAACGGCACGATCGAGAAGCGCCTAGCGCAGGCCCGTCAGACTTGACCCGCTCGTCGGGCTCCATTAGACCCAGCGGGTGAGGGTTCGCAACAGAGAGGCCGCAGGCGGCGAAACGATCTATTTGGACAACGCCGCAACCACGGCGGTCAGCGCCGCTGTGCGAGCGGCGATGGAGCCCTGCGCCAGTGAGAGCTATGGCAACCCTTCATCGCGCCATGACCTCGGCCTGGCAGCCGAGCGCCTGCTGCGCCAGGCGCGCCAGCAGATCGTCGATCGGCTCGACGCCGAGCCGGCCCAATTGACCTGGACGAGCGGTGGCTCGGAAGCACTGGCCTTGGCAATCCTCGGCGCACCACAGCGGCGCAGCGGTGCGCCCAACGTCGTGATCAGCAATGTCGAGCACGATGCCGTGCAACAAACCGCGCGAATGCTGACCCAGCGCGGCTATAGCGTGCGCACGGCCGCGGTCAATCGCGGCGGTTGGGTTAGCGCCGAGACCGTTGCCGCTGCGATCGACGACGATACCCAGCTGGTGGCGGTGATGCACGTCAACAACGAAACAGGCATCATTCAGCCGGTCGCCGAGATCGCCCAGGCGATCAAAGCAAAAAACGACCGGGCGCTGTTCGTCGTCGACACGGTCCAATCCTTGGGCAAGCTACCGCTCAGCCTCGACGCCCTCGGCGCTGACGTCATCATCGGCTCGGCCCATAAGCTTCACGGTCCGAAGGGCAGCGGATTTCTGCTGCGGCGACGCAACCTGACGTTGAGCCCGTTGTGGCGGGGCGGCAACCAGGAACAAGGGCTGCGCCACGGCACAGAGAATGTCGCCGGCGCCGTCGGCTTTGCTGCTGCCTTGACCAGCTACCGCGCCGATAATGCACAGTGGTCGGCCTGGGCTGAGCAACTGATAAAGACCATTCGCGAGATCCGCCCAGACGCCGTTTCGCTCGGCGACCCCGACCGGCGGGTGGCCCACATCCTCGCCGTCGCGATTCCAGCAATGCGTTCTGAAACGCTGGTCAATGCGCTTTCTCAAGTGCGCGTAATGACCAGCAGCGGATCGGCCTGTCACAGTCGCGGCAACCAGCAGAGCCCGGTGCTCGCAGCGATGAACATCGACAAGCGATTCGGCGTCGTACGTTTCAGCTTCGGCATGCTAAACAATCAAACCCAGATCGATCAGGCCTGCCAGCGAATCGCTGACACCCTGCAACGACTACGATAAGAACTGCAACGACTACGATAAGAAGTGGGGTTTCGATGTCCTATCCCGGGCTGATCGTGTTGCGCTACGGCGAATTGTTTCTCAAAGGCGGCAATCGACGCGCCTTCGAACGTTTGCTGCGTCGTAACGTCGAGCGCGCTTTGGACGGCGCAGCCAACACATTGGAACGCGGCCAAGGCCGGCTATTTGCCCGCTGCGAGCAAACCGAGCTGCCCCGCTTGACGCGTCGCCTACAGCGCGTCTTTGGGCTCTCCTCCGTCAGTCCGGCGCTGCCAGCGACGATCGATCATCAAGACATCGACGGAACGATCAAGCACCTCGCCGAGGTGGCGGCAGCGATCATCGAGCAGCGTGCTCGACCGGCAACCTTCAAGGTCGAAACGCGTCGTGCGGATAAGCGATTCCCGCTGACGTCGATCGAAATCAGCCAGCGCGTCGGCGGACTCGTCGCCGAACGAACGTCGATCACGCCGTCGATGCATCACCCAGAACTGGGCGTTGGCATCGAGATCGGCCAACAAGCGTCGTTCGTTTTCGTCGATCGTCTGCCAGGTGCTGGTGGTCTGCCGGTGGGCTGCGAAGGGCGCGTCGCCTTGCTGCTCTCCGGGGGGATCGATTCGCCGATCGCCGGGCACCTGATGCAGAAGCGCGGCTGTGAGCTGGTCGCAATCTATTTTCACTCGCCCCCCTACACCAGCACGCACGCCCAAGACAAAGTCGTACAGCTCGGCGAGCGACTCGCGATCGCTCAAGGCGGGCTCCGGCTGTTGGTCGTGCCCTTTACTGAGATCCAGTGTGATATTCGCGACAACGCACCACCGCGGCTGGCGGTGTTGCTCTATCGGCGGATGATGATGCGCATCGCCAACGCCCTTGCCCGACGTCACGATGCCCTGGCACTCGCGACCGGAGAAAACCTCGGTCAGGTCGCCAGTCAGACATTGCACAATCTGGCGTGTATCGAGCAAGCGAGCGAATTGCCGATCTTGCGCCCACTGCTCAGTTACGACAAACACGACACGATCGCCCTAGCCCGCGAACTCGGTACCTTTGAGATTTCGACGCTGCCCCACGAAGACTGCTGCTCGCTGTTCGTGCCTAAGCACCCCGAGACGCGTGGCGATCCGCTCAAGCTCGCGCGAGCCGAGCGAGAACTCGATAGCGCCTTGCTCGACGCCGCTGTCGAGCGAACGGAGCGGATCGATCTCTAACGGACACAGGAGCTTTTCGCGGGATTAGGAACCGATCAAGGCTCGAGGGCGGATCAGGAACCGCGGAAGATCAGCGGGAACGAAACGGTCTGTGAGCCGACGGCGGGGAATACCCAGCGTCGGATACCACGACGGAGACAGCCGACCAAATCGGGACTATTGGACCCGCTAAGCGTCACCTCGCGCACCACACCGCTGTCGCCGATCGAAACCTCGACATCGACACGCGCATTGCTCAGAGACGTATCGCGTTTGACCGCGCGTTCGTAGCAAGCCTTGAGCGCCCGACGATTGGTGCGCTGCAAGTGTTCGATGTCGCGCGAGGTCAGGTGGCGCTTAGGCCCCGTATGTCGCGTCGGCGTCGTCATACTCGGCAAGTCGTTGTTGCGAGCCGACTGCTTGCCATATAGCGCCAGCAAGCGCCGTTGGGCAGCGGTCAACTTGGAGCCCGGATCAGCAGGTGCTGCCTTGGTCGCGTGGGCTGGCGGGTCGCTGGTCGCGGGTTGCTGCCCACTGCGAATGGCAGCGTGCACCTCGCGCTCGCCACCTGCCGAGCGTTTGACCTGCATCGGCTCAAAACGCATCGGGCCAGTACCAGCGTCAGTGGCCACGGCAGTCGTCGGTGCCACACCGGCGATCACTGGATGCACCGGCTGCTTGGGCGGACGATCGAACCAGAGAAAATAAACCAAAATCGCCACGCCGGTCAGCGCACTGATGATCGCTGCGGTCGCTGCGATGCGCAAACTCCACGGCGACTTCGAAGGCCCAGCGGGCGAAAGCTGCGCGCCCGCTAGCGGCTGTTGGCTGTCGTAGGCCGGTGGCAGCACGGCGAGCCCGGAGCCCAACGCCGCACGCATCTCGCTGCCAAGCCCTTCATTGACCGATACGGCGGGGTACCCGCCTGTCGGTGGTGGCCGCCCGCGGTCCGCTGCGGGAGGCACCATGAATGCCTCGCTACTATCGAGCGCATCGACGCTTAGCAACCCCGAACGCCCGCCGCGGGGAAATGGCGGTGGCACATACGGCCGCAGCTCGGGGAGCTTACTAACCTCGATCCAGTCGTCGAGACCATCGTGCCAAACATAGGCCTCTTCGCCGGTCTCGCTGCGCGACTCGCCACGCTTGACGCGGTTGCAGAGTTCGGAGAACGCCATCGGCCCATACTGATGGCCATCGAGCGCCATGTACCACTCGTCTTGCTGGTGGACCGGCGGTGCGGCGTCGAAGCGGGTCTGCTCGGCATCGAACTCACGCTCATCGCCAAGCGCGCTGTCGGCGGGTCCAAAGGCGCCGTCGAACGCGGCATCGAGGGCAGAAACCTCCGCCGACGGTCGTAGGGCGCTCGACGGTGGGACGCGGCTCGTCGACTCGCGCACGACGATGATGTTTCCGCAGTTCTTGCAGCGGATCTTCAGTACCTTGCGCCGAACCTTCTCGTCAGCGATCGAGTACTTGGTCGAACACTTGTCGCAAACGAACTTCATTTCGCGCCGGCTCTATGCTGCATCACGGTCATGACGCGTCCGTGGATCCCTGGATTAACCGCATCAACAGTTTGCGGATGTGGCCGCGTTGCTCGGGGGGGCTGCAGTGAAGCGCCCGCTCCCACATCTCGACAGCCTTATTCTTGAAACCCTTACGCTGGTATAGCACCGCCAGACTGCGGAGCGCCGGATAATGTTCCGGGTCGAGTTGTATCGTCTCCTCGAACTCCTGCATTGCCTGGTAAATCATGCCCTTTTTCTTTAGATATAAGACGCCCAAGCGGAAGTGTAGCTTGGCCGATAATGGATCGATCTTGATACCTTCTTGAAACCGCGCGATCGCGCCTTCTAGGTCGCCAGCTTGGTAGAGGCGCAATCCATGGCGGCCGGCCCGCTCGGCGCTGTCAGCGGTCGGCCGCACACCCGATGGTTCGGCCCCTTTGCTCAGCACGCGATCGACGGTAGCCCAGAGCTCGTTGATGCGGAAGGGTTTTTCCAAGAACGCTTCGACGCCATGACTCTCTTTCAGATCGCGAGCGATCCGCCAGCCGCGATAAAGTGAAGAGATCATGATGATCGGAATGTGACCGTAGCGATCGCTGCGCTTGATCTTGTGAGCGATATCGAAGCCATGAACCTCGGGCAACATCGCATCGAGAATGATCAGCGACGGACAATAGGTTCGTACAGCAGCCAAGGCCTCAAGACCGCGCGATGACTCCAATACATCCATCCCGCGGCCACGCAGTAAGCGGGCGATCAGCAGCCGCATTTCGTCGTCGTCGTCGACGACCAAGACACGGTGCGTCGTCGGAAGATGCACGGAAAGGTCGGTGCTGCTCGCACCTTTGACCTCGACATCATCTGGGTGATCGTCGATCACGATCTCGTCGCTCTCGACCGGCGGAAAGGCCATCCCGGTGAAGCCCGTCGCCAACATATCGGGGGCCGAGTCACCGGCAGGACTGAGCAGCGGGATCGACGCCAACTCGGCGTCGTCCACGGTCGCGGCTGCACCCCGCAACTCGGTCGCCCCTTCGCGCCGCTTGCCGTAGGCTTGCCCGATCAGCCGACGTAGCGGCCCGATCAGTGCGACGCAGGGCCGAACGCTGCGTCCGGCGGAAGTGGCGACTTGAGCGATCAAGTCTTCTTGCAGCGGATCGGCCATGGCGACGAATAGCCGCTCGCCTGAAAGACCGATCGGCAACACCGCATAACGAATCGCATCCAGTTCGGGAATCACGTCCAGCAAGCTCAGCGGCAAGACCAGCTCAGGCAGGCTAACCGCAGGGACCCCGCACTGTTCGGCAAGGACCCGCGCCAAGGTCTGCTCATCAGCGATGCCCGCGGCCAAGCACTGTGTGGCCAAGCGATTGCCAGTGCGCGTTTGCTCGGCCAGCGCCTCTTTGAGCGCGGCCTGATCGAGCACACCGTGAGAGACCAGCATCGAGCCAAGTCGTGGAAACGAGCGCTGCAACGGATTCCCCTATGCCCCGAGCATTCCACGCACGGCGTCGACGAAGGCCTCACCTTCCGGCAAACTGGCCTTGATCTCGACCTTACCGTCTTCGCTCAGCACGAGCACGCTGCCCACGCGCTGCCAGGCCGGCAACGCCTGCCAATCAACCTCATTCTGACCCAATATTTCCCGTTTTTCCTCCGCGGCCATTCCCGGCAGCAGGCGCTCCACGCCCTGTCCTTTGAGCGCATGCCGACAATACGCATCCAACGTATCATCGGCAGCCTTCTCCTGACGCCAAGCGAAGTAACTGACCAGCTGATTCAGATCGGCGAGCGCATGAAGCTCGCAGCCAAACAGCGCTTCAGCTCCAAGTTGTGCCGAGAGCTGGGTTGAAGCTAGACCGACCAGGTAGTCGCGCAGTTTGAGCGCATCGTCCCAGTTCTTGGCGACAACGGCGGGATCGAGCGCCAGCGAGAACTGCGTGCGTTCAAGAAAGGCGAGCCGCGCACCACTGTCTCCACCCAGGAGGTGGGACGCCGTCCGCACCAGCAGCTTGGCAAATCGCGCATCAAAGGGCTGTCTGAAACCGAGCTCCTCGGAACTAAACAGTCCTTCGAAGTCCAGCCCGCACAAACGTGCGACCAGCTGGGTACCGGCGGGAATCGCGATCTGGCCGGGCAGAGTCGCTGCGTGCAACATATCGGAAAAAGACGGATTCATCGCGAAGCACCATGCTACAGGGCATCCGCGCCGATCGTCAATGGTGCGGACCCAGCTTGGCTCTATAATGGCCCCGTGACCCTGCCAAACACGGCCGCGTCGCGCCTGCTCAGACACCGGGTGCTCGGCCCGCTGCTGCTGCTCGGCGTGCTCGCGGTAGCCTACCGCGCGACGACGCCACTGGAAATCAACGGTGACGGCGTTGGCTACATCAAGCGCCTGGCCGACACGACGCTTGCGCCCGGACACCTGCTCTACCTGCCGCTGGCGCGGATCATCAGCGGTGGGGGCACCCCCGCGGAGGCGGTCACCAAGCTGCGCTTGTTATCGCTTTGCTGCGTGCTGCTCGCGCTGCTTGTCTGCTACTTGGCCGCCCGCCGGCGCCTCGGCTTGGCCCAGGCTGCATTGCTAACGTTGATGCTCGGGGCGAGCCAGGCGGTCTTTCGTGCGGCGCGCGAAGTTGAAACCTATGGGCCTGCCTTGTTGCTCTGCGCTATCGCCTTCTACGCGGCAACGCGCAGCTGCGAACAGCAAACGCGCTCGACGTTTTGGGCCGGCGTGGCCGGCGCCGCCTGCGGTGCGGGTGCACTGTTCCACCTCGCACTCGCGCTGCTCGGACCGGCATTGCTGGTGGCCCTGTTTTTCGGCGTCGACCAGGGCCGACGTCTGCGAGCCTCGGCGGCAGCCGCCGCGTTCGGCCTGCTGGCCTTCATCCCCGTGTTACACCTTTGCGCGCTCCGCAGCGGGATCAGCGGCTGGCCCTCGTTGATCAGCTGGTTGCAGAGCGCTGACCACGGCATTCCCTACCCGCTCGGGCCCGCCACGCCACTTGTCGCGATCTGGGGACTTGCGCGCTCTTTGGTCTACGCGCCGTATCCATACCAAGCCGAGCAGTGGCTTGTGCTTGCCGCAGCTCTGCTGGCGATCGCCACGCTCGTCGCCTGGACTAGCGCGCTGGCGATTCGACGCCAGCCGAGCGCCCCTTTGGTAATGTCCACACCGCTGCTGCTGTTCGGCCTGCTGTTCTATCCGTCGGATACCGAGCGCTGGGTCTTTGTGCTTCCCGCGCTGTGCCTGGCAGGCACGCTACCGCGGACACGCGAACTCTGGGTCCTGCCGATCGCGATGCTGGTCTACAACATCAGCGCTGGCCAGCCCAACGCCGCCGAACGCCTGCGTGTCCAGCGCGCCGAGGCCAGCGAGCTGCTGCTCAGCAGCAACGATTTACTGGTCGCCCCGGGGCACGGCTGGACCGAGCAAGTCGGTTTGCGACGGCAGCGCGTGCTGCAACGCTACCTGTTGATCTTCGAAACGGGCAAGCATCGCAGCCTGCAGCGCGCGATCAGCACGATGCACCAGCGGATCGAACACGCACTTGCCCGCAATCAACGCGTGTTCGTCGCCCGACTGCGTGACCACACCGACCAACGGGGCTTCAAAGAGCTAGCCCGCTTTGGCCTTTCGCGCGCGGACTACGAACAGCTGTTTACGCGCTATCGGCTGCACCCGACGATGGTCTCAGAGCTCGCGCAGATCCGCCGCTAGCACGCCCGCATCTGCTAGCTCGGGCTGCTAGTGTTCCAGTTCGTGACGCAACTGCCGCTGCATCAACTGCTGCGTCGCGTCGCGCGCATCGACGCCGTCGTAGAGCACCGAATAGATCGCATCGATGATCGGCATCTCAACGCCCAGGCGGCGGGCCAAGCCACGACAGGATTTCGCGCTGCGAATCCCTTCGGCAACCGATGACATCGCCCCCTGAATCTGCTCCAGCGTCTGACCTTCGCCCAGCTTGAGTCCGACGGAGCGGTTGCGCGACATCACGCCGGTGCAAGTCAACACCAAGTCTCCCAGGCCGGCCAAGCCGGCCAACGTCAGCGGGTTTGCTGACTTGGCGACCGCCAGACGGGTGATCTCCGCGAGGCCGCGCGTGATCAATGCGGCGCGGGTATTCGTACCAAACCCCAAACCATCGGCGATTCCCGCAGCGATCGCGATCACGTTCTTGGCGGCACCGCCGATCTCCACGCCCGCCGTGTCGGTGCTGGTGTAGAGCCGCAAGCGATCGGTCGAGAGCGCCTGCTGAACCGCCTGAGCGGTCGGCAATTCAACGCTGGCGACGACGACCGCAGTCGGCAAGCGTTGAGCGACTTCCTGGGCAAAGCTCGGTCCCGACAACACGGAGAGCCGTTGGTCAAAGCGCGGGGGCAGAACCTCGCGCAGGACTTCGAGCATCGTGGCCAGCGTAACGTTCTCGATACCCTTGCTCGCGCTGACGATATAGGGATCTCCGTCGATATGTGGCGCGAGCTCCTCCCAGATCGCGCGCACGACATGCGACGGCGTCACCGAGAGCAGCATATCCGCGCCTGAGGCCACCGCGGCGAGCTCGTTTGTCGCCACCAGCGATGGAGGCAATTCGATCCCCGAAAGGTAACGCTGGTTGAGGTGTTGCTGGTTGATCTGGTCGGCGACATCGGCCTCGTAGGCCCAGATCGTCACCTGGTGGCCAGCTTCGCTGGCCGCCTTGGCCAACGCTGTCCCCCAGCTGCCAGCACCGATTACGCCAACCCTCACTTCAGGCTCCTCAGAACACCAGAGTCACCGGCCACCGCAACGCGATTGCGACCGTTGCGCTTGGCCTTGTACAGCGCCGAATCGGCAGCCAACAGCAGCGCGCCCGCGTCGTCGGCATCATCTGGACAGTTGGCTACACCGACGCTGACGGACAGCAGACCATCGGGCTGGGCCGCTTCATTTTCGAAGGACTCGGAAGCGACCCGTTGCAGGATGCTGTGGGCAACTGCGGCCGCCGCCTGAGCCGGCGTGTCGATCAGCAACACCGCAAACTCTTCGCCACCATAACGAGCCACCACGTCGTTGACGCGGCGACCCACGGCGAGCAGCTCGGCCACACGCGCGAGAACCTTGTCTCCGGCCGGATGACCATTGAGGTCGTTATAGGTCTTGAAATAGTCGACGTCGACCATCAACAACGCGAGGGGCAGCTCGGTGCGGCCACTGCGCTCAACTTCGAGCGCCAATCGTTCGTGAAAATAGCGATGATTATAGACACCGGTAAGTCCGTCAGTGATCGCTAGCTGAGAAAGCCGCTGATTGGCCCGAGCAAGCTCATCGGTGCGATGGCGAACGCGCTTTTCTAGATCGGCGTTGAGGTGGCGCAGCTCGTCATTAGAGCGCCGCAGATCGGCGATCAGCCGTTGGTTTTCGCGCGACAGTTGATATTTCGACAGCAGCACGTCGACCGTCATCCGCAAATCCGGTTCATCCCAGGGTTTGCCGAGATACCGGTCGAGGCCGGCATTGTTGATCGCACGGATCACCGTATCGAGCCCAGCTTGGCCGGTGAGCAGGATCTTGATCGTATCGGGAAAGCGTCGGTGGACCTCTTCGAGCAGTTCGACGCCCTTCATGCCTGGCATGATCTGGTCAGCGATCACCATCGCAACCTGATCGCCATCTCTTTCTATCTCCGCGACCAAATCCAACGCGGCATGGCCGCTGTGCGCGAGGTCGATCTGATAGTCGTCGCTAAACGGCTGAAGTTGGTGGCGGAGAGCCACCAAGATGCCATCTTCGTCGTCGACGCAAATAATGTGCTGCTGCCCTGCCATCGGCGTTACTTCGTTTCACTCGAATCGCTAACTGTGGGTTTGTTTCGCGGCAACCAGACACTGAACGTCGTTCGCCCCGGCCGGGAACTAACGTCGATGCGACCTTGGTGTCGTTCGACAATCTTTCGCGCGATGCCCAGGCCCAAGCCAGTCCCTTCACCCCGCTCTTTGGTGGTAAAGAAGGGCTCGAAGATCCGGGGCAGCACATCGGCCGAAATACCCGGACCATCATCGGTAATCAACACACCAACCTCGCGCTGATTGGCGACAGTCTCGATCTCGATCACGCCCCGACCGCCAATCGCCTGTATCGCGTTATGGATGATGTTCGTCCACACTTGGTTGAGCTCGTCGGGATAAACCCACACGCGCGGAACTTGGCTGTACCGCTTTTCGACCTTTATATCATACCGTAGCTGGTTGTGGAGGATGGTCAACGTCGTTTCCAAACCCTCCGTGATATCCACCTCGAGCAGCGCTTCGCGGTCGGCATGTGCATAGCGCCGCAGCGCGCTAACGATGCGGACGATCGAACGGTTAGCCGTGTTGATCGCGCTTACGGTGCGCTCGAGGAACGCAACATCTTCGACCCAAGCGATCAACTCGTATACCGCTGATCGCGGCTCGATCGCCTTGAGCGCGTCGACCAGATCCGCTAGACCGGCACGCACCACCTGCCGCGCTAGCCGCTCGATGCCTTCCGGCGGTGCGAGCGCTGCTAGTTCGACAGAAAGTCGCCGCGCCGTGCGATGTTGCTCCGCAGCTGACATCGTCTCGCCTGCCGCGCCAGCGGCCTCCCGCGCCGTCAATAGTGACTCGACCTGTTGCCGCGTGATACCCGAGTCGAGCAGCGTCGCCAGACGGTCGACGACGCGCAACACGACGCGCCCGAGCACCTGAACAGCGCCTTGAATCGCACCCACGGGCGTATTGATTTCGTGGGCAACGCCAGCGACTAGATTACCGAGAGTTGCCATGCGTTCGCTGAAAATCAACTGGGCCTGGGTCTCCTTGAGCTCCCGCAGTGCCTGCTGCAAATCGGCGGTTCGCAACGAAACCTGGCGCTCCAAGTCTTCACTGGCCGCTTTGACTTCGGCATACAAGCCCGCCTTGGCGATCGCCGTCGCGGCCTGCGATGCGAAGATCGAAAGCAGGCGCGTTTCGGCCGCATCAAATGCCTCTGCCGACGGGTCGCGCTCGACGATCAGCGCACCGATCATCTGCTCCGGACCAGTCAACGGCACCGCCAGCACAAACTGCGACGCCGACGGCGTCCGTCGCTTTATCACTTCATCGGCGAGCGTCAGCCAGCGCGCCGGAGGAGACGAAGCGTCACGCTCGTCAGCGTCATTCTGCCCATCACCCTCGTCGGCAGCACGATCGACGCGAGCTGCGACCTCCAGCTGGGCGCGCCCCGCCCCGAGCAGCAGCGCCGCGCGATCGGCCTGCATCGCCTTGGCAACTTCGCCAACGGTGATCTGCAAGACTTCATCCAAGCCGAGCACCGAATTGACGGCGCGACCCACGTCGTAGAGTGTTGACAGCTCGCGGATGCGCGCGTCGAGTCGTTGCCGGTTGCTGCGCAACGCCGCCGTCATCGTCAAGAACGAGCGTGCCAGTTGGCCGATCTCGTCTTCGGTTTCCACAGCGATTGGCCGCCCCAAGTTACCCGCAGCGATCTCGTGCGCGCGACGCTCTAGTCTGACCAGCGGCCGGATCAACTGGCGGCCATAGATCAGACCAACGAATACGGCAAACAGCAACGAGATGCCACCTACCAGCGCGAGCGATCGCCCGGCGGAAACCTGCACCGCGCGCACGCTGGCCCGATCGATGCCAACCACCAGTGAGCGTCCGGGACCAAGGGACGCGATCGCCAACTGGTATTCCCGATCCGCAAAGCGATAGCGCACTTGGCCGACAGCTCGATGGCTAGCTAGCCGCGCGAACACCGCGACGACACCGGGACCGAACGTTGTCGCGCCACCCTCGGGCCCAGCAACGATGCCGATCTCAGCACGCACCGTGCCCTTGATCTCGTTGACGAACTTCTGGTCCAACGGTTTTGCGGCGACCACCACCGCGGTGCACTGATAGCGATCATCGAGCACCGGAACCGCGCTGACAATCGCAACTTCTCCGGCAACCGCGGTGAACATCGACGCGTACTGCAGATTGAGTGCTTTGTCGACCAACGGCCTCAACGGCGTCGTGTCGAGCAACCAGCGCTCTCGCCCCGGCTTGGCGTGCCGGCCCAGTTCGCGCCCCGATCGGTCGAAGACGATCAGCAAGTTGCTAGCGAAGGGCGCTTCAAAGTCGATCAACAGTCGAGGGATCAGCGTCGGCCGCAAACTCAACAGATCGCGCAGATCGTTGGATCGAGCCACGGCGCTCGCCTCCGCGCGTAGCGCTCGCATCCGCGCGATCACCAAGTTCGTCGCGATACCCAGCGTTTCTCCGGTACGCTCTTTGAGCTGCATCGCCAGGCGCCCGGTCGCCACATCTACGGCGACAAGCGAGGCGAAACCGAGCGGAAGCATGATCACCAGCGCCATCAACAAGCTGAGCTTCCTGGCGAGATACTTGCGCAGCATCAGCGGTTTACCTCGACGATAACGCCGTCTGCCGATCCGTCTAAGCGAGCGCCGCGGCGCGTCGCCAGGCTGGCGCCCATTCTGATCAGTGGCTGCACAAGAGCTTGCTGGGCAAGCAGCCGATCGATCGCTCGCCACCGCCGCCGCCGAAGGTCTGGCGAGCGCGTTTGCTCGGCAACCCGTACCATGTCGTTCCAAGCGCCGACTGTGGTGACCGCCAAAGGTGGCAACACTGCCTGGCCAAACCGCCAGAGCGCGCTCTCGTCGCCCTCTTCATCGGGCACCACTGCGAGCTCGAACTCGCCCTGGGCCAGCACGCGTGAATATTCACGCTCCGACCGATAGAGGATCTCCAGGTCGCTCTCAGCACTGCGCAGCGCGGCAGCGAGCAGACGGCCAACGAGACGCACGTTGGGCAGATAACGCGAGTGGTCAGCCGGGACCAACAGTCGCATCCGCGCTGGCAACCGTGGTGCGCCGCTCGCTTCGCGGCGATGCTGCCTCGGTGGGGCGATCACCTGCGCGGCGCCTTGATAGATCAAGCGCGCAACTGCGGCGCCATCGATTAGGCCAAGCAACCGCTGACGCAGCGCCAAAGCGGGCAAGCGGCGACCATTAACGATTATGGCCAGTCGTGCGATCGCAGCTGTATCGACGAGCTGATAGTCGGGATGCTGCTCAACGATCGCGCGCTCCATCGGCGGCAAGCTTCCGATCCCGTCGTAGGCACCGGAGAGCAGCCCCAACAGGCGCTGCTCTCCATCGGGCACGAGGTGCACGCGAAGCAACCGCCGCTTCGCGCGCCTAAATCCCATCGCGTTGGGCCTCAAATCGACAGCTGCTGCGTCGCGCCTCACCAGCTGATAGTTACCACTTCCGATCGGAAGCTGGCCCGATCGCGTCGGCAGTGCCTTGAGTCCCGGCAAAGCGCAGAGCAACTTTGGGAAGCCCCAGACCACCCGGCTAAGCCGAACCTCGATCACCGAAGATGAAGGCGAAGACAGCGTGTCGATCGCTGCCAGAGCCGCCTGGGCCCGCCTGCTCAGCGAACAAACCCAGTCTTGAGTCGACGCCCGAAGGCCACGACAAGCGCGCTGACGTTCGACCAGCTGCTGTAGCAGCTCGCGCAACTGTGCGGCGCTCGCCCAGCTCCCATCGTGAAACCGCACGGGAGTTACCAGGCGCAGCGTCCAGCTTCGCCCGTCGTCCGAAGTTGGCATCGTCATCCCATTCGACTCGACGCTACAGCGAGCGAGAGGCGCAAAAAGCATTGAAGCGATCTGCGGATGCAACCACAACGGCGTGCCAGCCCGAGGCGCGACAGCGATCGTCTGGGTTTGGGTCGCTGGACGAGGAGCACTCGAGCAACCGCCGAGCAACCAGAGCATCGCGAGCAGTCGCGCTGCCAGCTCGCGCCAGCTCATTCTTCGACCTCATTGGGCGGGACCTTGCGGTCGAAGGCCCGATCCTTGCCCGCATGGTAAAACTGTCGGCCCCGTAGCAGCTCGGGGAGGTAGTCCTGCCCGGTTGGGTCATCGTGGGGGTAGCGATAGCCGGCGCCATATCCCTCGGCCTTCATCAGTGCCGTTGGCGCGTTGCGCAGATGCAACGGAACCGGCAACGCCCCGGTCTCAGCGATCAGCTGCTTTGCCGCACGGTAGCAGGTTAGCGCGCTGTTGCTCTTCGGTGCGCGCGCCATGTGAATACAGGCCTGAGTCATCGGCAACACCGCCTCAGGCAAGCCGATGAAATGGACTGCCTGCATCGCGGCAACCGCCAGCTGTAGCGCGCTTGGATCGGCGCAGCCAATATCTTCGGCGGCGAAGATCACAATTCGCCGCATCACGAACAATGGATCTTCCCCGGCCTCGATCATTCGCGCCATCCAATACACCGATGCCTCGACATCGGAGCCGCGCATACTCTTGATCATCGCGCTGACAACGTTGTAGTGGCCTTCGCCAGCCTTGTCGTGCAAAAGCACGCGGCGCTGTGTCGCCTCCTGCAAGACTTCGGAAGACACTGGCTGGCCGTCTTCGACCATCGTGTAAACCACTTCGAGAGCGGTCAAGGCGCGTCGGGCGTCGCCGTCGGCGGCCTCGGCGATTGTCTGCAACGCGGCGTCATCGACGCTCAGCTTGCGTTGCTTGAGTTCTCGATCGGAAGCCAACGCCCGCCTCAGCAAGTCGACAAGATCCCCCGGCATTAAGCCGCGCAAGCGAAGCACGCGCACACGCGAAAGCAGCGCCGCGTTGACTTCAAAGGATGGGTTTTCTGTCGTCGCGCCGATCAACGTCACCACACCGGCCTCGACATCAGGCAACAGCGCATCTTGCTGTGCCTTGTTGAATCGGTGGATCTCGTCGATGAACAAGATCGTTCTTTTCCGATAGACGTCGCGGCGCTCGCGCGCGCTGGCGAGTTCTGCCCGCAAATCCTTAACGCCACTGCCAATCGCCGAGACCGCGACAAATGCCGACCCCGTTTGTTGAGCGATCACTTGGGCAATCGATGTCTTCCCGCTCCCTGGCGGCCCCCAGAGGATCAGCGATGGCAGTCGCTCTTCGCGGATCGCACGTCGCAGCAGCTTTCCTTCGCCAAGCAGGTGCTCTTGCCCGACGATATCTTCGAGTTGACGAGGGCGCATTCGCGCAGCCAACGGCTGGCCGAGTTGCTCGCGCTGCGCACTACGTTCAAAGAGGTCCATCTCAACCTTCCTGCTCGGCCGGCCGCGAGGGGTCTTTAACCCGTGGTCAGCGGACCAGCCATCACTTGCCGGACTGCCGCGCTTGGCGTCCCAACACCTGCTCGAGCGTCCGCACTTCCTGCGCGGCGAGGCGACGCCAGAGCGGGCGCGATTCACGAATGCTGACCACCGCGCGGTAGTGCAACAACGAACGATGCAAACTGGCGACGCTTTCCGCGCGCAAACGGCGTCCGAGACGCACCGCCACCGAGGGCAACATTCCGCGCGGGCGCTCGAAGGCCATCGCCTCGGCGAGATGATGGTGTAGCGCCGCCAAGCGGAAATGAGCCGCGGCTCTTGCCTCGGGACCGCCTCGTTCAGCAACTTCGGAGTAAAGCGCGATTGCCGCGGAACCGGCGCGGCGCTTGCGCCAAAGAACTTCGTCGATGTTCTCCAGGCGTGGCGCAACGACAACCCGATGGCAGGCGATCAATGCCTTCTCCGCACGTCTGAACAACGAAACGATCGAGGGAGACTCGCCAGCGAGCGTGACCGACCCAGGAACTGGACCACGGATTTCAGCCAGTGGAGCCACCCGGCGAATGCGCTCGCGGCGATCCGCAGCCAAGCGTGCCAGCCGCGAGCCCTGCGGCGCGAGCTGAACAACAAGATCGAGCGCTGCTGCGGCGCGGCGTTTGTCACCGGCCAACTCGGTGATCTGCGCGACACGCATGCCGGCGCGAGCGCGGATGATCGGCGCAACGCGCTTGTCATCAAGCAGCGAAGTTAAGCCGGCGAGCGCTTGTGACGTCCGTCCCTGAACCCACTGCGTATGATACAGCGCGGCCAGTCGCTGCTCGTCGGAGAGAGCCGACCCTTTCGCCTTGCGAGACAGCCGATCGCTGCTGGTACCGTCATCGCCCTGCTCGGCGAGCGCGAACCGTTGCACCAGACAGATCGTGAAGATTGTCAGGCAGGCCAGTGCCCACCGCAATCGCTCAAGGCTAGACAGCAAACTTATACCCCACGCCGTGCACGGTGATCAGAAACCTCGGCTGATTGGGATCGTCCTCGATCGCTTTGCGGATCTTGACGATGTGATTATCCACGGTGCGTGTATTGAGGTCGCGTGCGTAGCCCCAGGCTTCCTCGAGCAGCTGCTCGCGGCTCAAGACCTCGCCGCGATGGCGGGCAAACACCTCAAGGATGGTGTAGGCGCGATCGCTGAGCACCAACTGCATGCCTGCCTTGCGACCCTCGTGGCGACGGAAGTTGACATAGACGTCGCCGAAACTGATCTCATCAACGCCACCTTCCTGACGCTGCCACCGCTGGGCCCGACGCAACACAACGCCAATGCGCGCGAGTAACTCCATCAGACTGAAGGGCTTGGTGACGTAGTCATCGGCGCCGATCTCCAAGCCACGTACGCGATCGATTTCCGCGCCACGCGCGGTCAACATGATCACCGGCACATCGCGGCTAGCCGAAGCCTTGATCCGCCGGCACACTTCGAACCCTTCAACATCGGGAAGCATCAGGTCCAAAACAACCAGGTCTGGCGTCTGTCGATCGAAGGCCGCCAAGCCTTCCGCCCCGGTTGAAGACGCTTCAACGGCGTACCCCTTGGCTCGCAGGGTGTCCACCAATCCCATGCGTATCGACGCATCGTCTTCGATCACCAGGATACGTGACATCAGACCCCCTCCTCCGTGCCTTGAGGCTCCCGGGAACTCAGCCGGAACCATAGCGTAAAAACGCTGCCGTGTTCGGTCGACTCGACGGTCACGCGACCACCGAGCGCATCCATATGACGGCGCACCAACGCGAGACCCAACCCGGTTCCCTCTACACCTGCCGCACGCGCCTGAGGCGTTCGGTAGAATTCGTCGAAGATCTTCTCCTGCTCGGCCGCGGCGATGCCCATACCGCTGTCGGCAACCATCAGCTTCACATGGTGATCGGTAACGTCGGCGTAAACCCTAACCTCGGCGCGTCCCGGCGAGTACTTGACGGCGTTGTTCAGCAGGTTCATTAGGCATTGCTCCGCCGCCTCTCGGTCGGCGCTGATCAACGGCAACGCGCGATCACCCAGTGCTAGACGCAGGTCCACATCCGCGTCGTCCAGCAAGCGCAAAAACGTGTGAACCGATTCGCCAACCAGCTCCGCTGGGTCGATCGGTGCCAAATCATAGCGGCGCGTGCCGCGCTCAACTCGCGAGAAGTCGAGGATGTTTGCGATCAAACGCCCCAATCGCTCCGACTCGCGGATGATTACCTGTTGATAGCGCTTTTGGTCGGCAGGATCGTCGGAGATTCGCTCGTGCAACATCTCCGCATACATTCGGATCGACGTCAGTGGCGTCTTGAGCTCGTGAGAAACATTGGAAGCGAAATCGCTCTTCAGCTGGGCGAGGTCCAGCTCGCGGCGCACCCCGCGATAGGTAAAGACCAGCCCGGCGGCGAGTACGATGATCAGCCCAGCGATTAGCCCCAGATGCAGCAGGCGCCCACGTTGGTCAAAACCCGCCAACGGATCGGGACCCGTCGTCGATGCGACCAAAATCCAACTGGTTAACGGCGTGTCGAGGCTCTGCGCATAGACGACCGACCTTCCGCGGGGCACCGGCTGGTCCGAGCGATAAAGCGCCAACGTAATGTGCTCCGATCGCGGTCGCTCCGCGGCAACGCGTCGCCGAAGCGCGCCTTCATCGACGAGGTATCCAACGGTGGTCTCAGCATCGCGACGCAGCACGAGCGTTGTTCGATTGTCGAGTGCTACTGCCGAGGTAACGCCCGGCGTAAGCGGCCGCTCGCTGATACCGTAGCGAACGAGTTGGTTGGCGAAACGCTCGGCCGCGAACGCCGCGCGGTTAGTCTGCCGCAAACGCTCCAGCCGTTTTGTCTGGGCCAGCGTCGGATCCCGCGATAGCTGCTCGATCACCCACTGGAGGTAGTAGCGCCGACTTTGTGCAGAGGTCCCGTAGCTGCGCTCGAGCAGTCGTCGGTGCATTTCCAGCAATAGTCGTTCGCGAACACCTGGCCCTTCGCTCAGCTCGGCCAACCCCGCATCCGCCATCAACCGCAACGACACGCCGGCTTCGTCGACGGTCGTCTCGAACCGACGCCGCAACTTGCGATACGCGCGCAGAGCGAGCGCAGGCTGCTCGAGTGCGCGATAGTTGCGTGCCAGTCCGAGCAGCGCGTGAGCCGCAAGCCCATCGACCCGGTTGGCCGCTCGCCCAAACAGCGCGATCGCTTGATCATGGCGCGCCGAGTACTCCGCTTGAAGCGCCCGATTGAGTAGCAGCCGCTGCTTGCGTCGCTGTCGCAGCCGGACGATATAGCCGCTGACGTCTGCGACCGAGCTCGGTTCGCGGGGCTCGACAGAGACCGCGGCCGCACGCTCGGGGTAGATCAAGCGGTCATGGCGAAGCACGAGGATCCGGCGTGCGATCGGCTGTGCGGCGAGAAACTCCGCCTGCAAACCATCGCTAGGCGAACGCCGACGACAACGTTCTGCAAGGTCCTTGGCCGCCTTCTCCGCCTCTTCCGCCAAACGCTGAGCGACGAGCTGGACAATTGCCACCTGATCGCGCCGAAAGCGATCGCGCAGAGACAGCGACTCGGCGCGATAGGCGCGCCAGGCGAGCACAGCAAGAATCGCCACCGGCACCAAAATCGCAACGGCGGATATGAACGCCCGACGCTGCGAAGTTGATGAACCGAAACGAGCCTTGCTAGCAGTCATCTTTTTTCGCTCAGCGCTCCGGCCTGCGTTCGACCAGCCGACCGGCATCCAATTCGACGATCTGATCGGCGATTTCGCGCAAGGCATTGCGGTGCGCGATCACGACGACGGCGCGCGTCTTGGCCGCAGCGCGCACGGCGGCGATCACCGCTCGTTCGTTTTGCTGATCCAAAGCCGCCGACGGCTCATCGAGCACGAGCAGCGGTCGTGGACGCAGCAAGGCGCGAGCGATACCGATGCGCTGGGCCTCTCCACCGCTTAACGATTCAGCGCTGATTCTTGTGTTCAGCCCGCTGGGCAAACCATCGAGCCATTGACCAAGTCCAACCTGCTCGAGAGCGGCGAGCGCGGCGGCGTCCTCGATTTCGGGCGTTCCATAGCGCAGGTTAGCGCCCAAGCTGTCGCGAAAGATCAGCGGCTGCTGTGGCACAAACGCTGCTTGTTGGCGAAGCCAGCCAAGCGGCCACCCCTCGATGGCTCGTCCGTCGACAACCAGCGATCCGGCGACCGGCGGCTCAAGGCCACACAAGACGTTGGCCAAGGTACTTTTTCCCGCGCCCGACGGACCGATCAGGCAAACGACCTTTCCAATCGCGACCGATAGTTCGACCTGGGCCAGGGCGGTGGTCTCACCGTAACGAAACGTCACCTCGCGCAGCTCGAGAGCAGCATGCAGGTGCAGCTCGGCTAACTGGTCGGCCACAGCCTCGTCGCTGGGCAGCTGGTAAAGCTGCGCGAGTCGTTCACTGCTTGCCCGCGCCACGGCGAGCTCCTGCACGGCCTGACTGATCGTCTTGATCGGTCGATACATCAACACCACCGCAGTGAAGAAAGAAACCAGCCGTTCGGGCTGCAGCCCATCGACGCCCTGCACAAAAACTAGCCCAAGCACCAGCGCGAGCGCGGCAAGTGTCTCGTTAACCAAAGGCGAAAACGCGCGTGTGGCGATCCGACGGCGCGCCCAGCTCGCGATATCCGCGCTGTGCTGGGCGAGGCGCTCGATCTCGCTGCGCTCGGCGCCGGCGGACTTGACCTCGCGAATCGCCGCCAAACCTTGCTCGGCTTGAGCGCCCAACTCGCCCAGTTCGGCCTGGGCATGCCGAGAAGCCGTCCGCACCCGCCGCGTTAGCCAACCGATCGTGAGGGCCAAGAGCGGCAAGCCGGCAAAGCAGATCAAGGCTAGGCGTGGCGCCAACCACAACGCCACAGCGGACAGAGCTAGTGCTACAACACCGGCGCGCAATAGCGATAGCGTGGCATCGAAGGCCAGGCGTTGCACGCGATGGGTATCGTCGACCAGTCGCGTGATCAGCTCGCCACGTGGCAGCTGCCGATGAGCAGCAAGCGGTAACTCCAGCAAGCACCGATAGGTTTCGCGTCGCAGCAGGTCGCCGACCGTCTCGCTCGCACCACCGATCACGACCGCTTGAAACACGTGCGCGATGCCCTTAATCGCCGCCGTTCC
The DNA here is from genome assembly GCA_020633415.1 of Deltaproteobacteria bacterium. Lineage (GTDB taxonomy): Bacteria > Myxococcota_A > Polyangia > JACKDQ01. Next base: position 283,420 of record JACKDQ010000005.1, on the reverse strand, counting down.
GACCAGCAGCGCGCCAAAGGTCGCCAGGGAAAGGGCAGCAAGACTGGGAGAACCGATCAAGCCGCCCAGACTCTGCCCCGGGGACTTGGCGCCGAGCAAACCCGTGAGCAGTGGGCCGCTGAGCAGCGCGTAGAACGCATCGCTCGCCGCGACGACCAGCAAACCGATGATGCCGAGCAGCAACCGATAGCGAACCCTAAAGAGCAGTTGTCTCAGCAGCCGGTCACCGACGAGGACCGCAGTTGTGCCACGACCTTCCGTGTCTGATTCGCTCAACGGTCTAGGCACAAACTCGCCTCACCTCCAGTTACGCGACGTCGACCAGTCCAAGCCTCAACCGCCAAACCATCCACATCGCCTCAGCGACAATCGCCCGGGACATTTTGGACTGCCCCACGCGACGATCGTGAAAGACGATCGGTACCTCGGCGATCGAAAAGCCCCGTCGGACCGCACGATAGGTCATTTCGATCTGAAACGAATAGCCGTTCGAGCGAACGGCATCCAAGTCGATCGACTCGAGAACCTCACGGCGAAAGCACTTGAAGCCGCTCGTCATATCGCTCAACGAAAGGCCGAGCACCATCCGCGCGTAGGCGTTGCCACCGCGACTGATCAGCTGTCGTCCAATGCCCCAGTTAACTGTGCCGCCCCCGGCGGTGTAGCGGGACCCAACAGCGATGTCACCGCGCGTTTCCGCGGCATGCAGCAGCTGCGGAAGGTATTCTGGCAGGTGCGAAAAGTCGGCATCCATCTCGATCAAGAAGCGGTAGTCACGCTCAAGACCATAGCGGAACCCGGCGATGTAGGCCGTGCCCAGGCCGAGCTTGCCGCTGCGATGCAGCACCTCGATCCGCGCGTCGTTTTTGGCCATCTGGTCGGCCAAGTCGCCCGTGCCATCGGGTGAGTTGTCATCGACAAACAGCAGGTGTGCGTCGTCTAGCTGGCTCAGCGCTTGCTCGGCCAACGCCTCGATATTGTCGCGTTCATTGTAGGTCGGAACGATAATCAGAGATTTCGCGCACATGATGCGGGGAATATAGTCGAGACCAGCCGCCGGACAAAGGCCGGAGACCAGCCAAGCTCGATGCCACGGATCAACGGTCTGGCGCTTTCTAGACAATTTTATGTAGGAAAGTTTACGAAAAGGCCCGGGTCTGCTAGGGTCTTCTGGAATACAAAAAAATATTGATTCGATGAAAGTTCTGAAGACCCGCTTCCGCACGACCGACGAGTTTCTAGAGGCTTATAAGTCCGACCTGCCTGCCGGTGGACTTTTTTGTCCGACCACGACGTCGCTCGACGAGCGCGATCAGGTGCTCGTCGAACTGAACTTCCCCGACCTCCCCAACAAGATGATGTTGCGCGGCAACGTGCTTTGGTGGAGGCCCGCACTACCACGCCTGCGTGTGCGTGCCGGTGCGCTGGTTGCGTTCGACGAACAAGAGGCCGACAAGCTGGCCTTTATCGTCGGCGTGGCCCAGGGGACGAGAACCGGCGTCAAGCGCCGCCACTCTCGGGTGCCGATCGAGCATCCCGCACGCTACCGTTGCACCCAAGAGTCGGAGTTTCGCACCACAGCGCTGCGCGAGATCAGCATTGGCGGCGCGCAACTGGTAACCGAGGAGCGGCTAGATATCGACGATGACGTCACCGTCGAACTCACGCCCCCCGGTGGGACACATCCGATCACCTTGACGACCAAGGTCACCTATCGCACGCCGACGGGATACGGTTTGCGCTTCGTCTACCGCGACGGTGGTGGATCTCGCCGACTGCGCGAATTAGTCCGCCGCCTTGTCGAGGCCTAGCCGCTCGAGCGCCAGCTGAGCGACGCGCCCAGCAACACCCGGCTCCCCTAAGAGCGGCCGTACCTTCAAGAGCTGCAGGCGAACCGCGCTCGCCACCTCTGCGTGGCCGAGCGTTCGGAGCGCGCGCGCCAAGGCCACGGGCGTCGCCTGCTGTTGAACGAACTCGGGGAGCAGCGGTCTTCCGAGCAGCAGATTCGGCAGACTCAACCACGGCACACCGACCAGCCGCTGACCAAGCCAAGCGGTCAGCGGCGAGGTACGATAGCAAACCACCGTCGGCAAGCCAGCGAGCGCCGTCTCGAGCGTCACGCTACCCGATGCGGCGAGACCGAGATCGGCTTGATGCATCAGCCGCCAAGCCTCGCACTGCTCCAATTGGGGCGCCAGCTGGCGGCAAAGCTGTCCATGAGCCGCGGAGGCGATACCGACCACTCCCCGTGCGTCGGTCGTCCGTTGCAGCTCGGCGAGGGCCGCACAGAACAGCGGCAAGTGGCGACGCGTCTCGTTGTCGCGTGAACCGGGAAATATCGCGATCAGCGGCGCCTTACCGACCCGCGGCTGGATGTTTGTTGGCACGCGACGATCGACCAACGGATGCCCCACGAAGGTCGTAGCGACGCCGTGGCGCGCGAACCAAGACTGCTCGAAGGGCAGCGCAACCGCTAACCGATCGACCGCGCGCAACGCAGCCGTGGCCGAGGGCCGCCAAGCCCAGCGCTGCGGCGCCAAGAAGTAAACGATCGGAACGCCCGAGGCGCGCAGCCAGCCGATCAGCCGCATATTCAGTGTCGGCGCATCGACTAGCAACGCCAGACGCGGTGGATCGGCGGCGATCGCGCGCTTCAGTCGCAGCAAGGCTTGAACAAACGCCGGCCCGCGTCGCGCAGCATCCAGCGTTCCCGTCGCCGCAAGCTGCTCGGCGCGACAAACCAACGCGACCTGTTGTTTGGCGAGGCAGGCCGAACCCACGCCCCAAAAGCGCCAGTCACTCAGTCGACGACGTAGCTCGCGAACAACCGGAGCCACATAGCGATCGCCGGACAGCTCACCGGCGCAGACGAAAATCGCGCTCACCGACCGACGAAGTAGCCAATCATCTTGTAGGCCAGCTGAGCCGCGGTGAAATCCCAGGCCTGCTGTCCACCGATCGGCGCGAATTCAACGAGATCGCAGCCAACAACGTTGCGGCGTTCGCCGACCGCGCGGAGCAGTCGCAGCGTGTCGTACCACAGCAGCCCACCCGGAACCGGCGTGCCCGTTGCCGGCATGATCGCGGGGTCGAGACCATCGATATCGAGCGTCACGTAGACATCCGAGGAGAGCTGAGCGACGACGTCTTCGACCCAGTCGCCAGCGCCGCGGGCCAAATCTGCCGCCCAAAACGGTCGCAAATCATGCTGTTCGATCAGCGCAAGCTCCTCTTCGCAGGCGCAACGCACGCCGACTTGCACCAACTTACCCATCGATAGCAGGTGATGTGCGACGCAGGCGTGACTATAAGGCGAGCGCTCGTAGCTGCTACGCAGATCGAGATGTGCATCGATCTGTAGGAAGCTCAGCTCGGCGTGTCGGCTGGCCTGAGCACGCGCTGCGCCGATCGTAACGCCATGTTCACCGCCGAGCGTAAAGACGAACTTGTCGTCCTTGATCGCGGCGGCGCAGGCCGCTTCGATATCGGCCGCCATCGGCTCCGGTCCTGCAACGTTGGGCGCCACATCGGGCAACAGGTGAATACCAACATTGGCCGGTCGGCAGCCCAACTCGACGTCCCACAACTCGATCTGCTGCGATGCGGCGATGATCGCCGCGGGCCCGTGCTTGGCGCCACCGCCATAGGAAACGGTCGCGTCGTAAGGCACGGGGAGCAATACAACCCGGGCGTCGGCGTAGCTGGTCTCGACGGGATCGAGGCCAAGGAACGTATGAAAGGCTGGTTCGTCCATCTTGGGGTCGACGCTCTCGACACGGCTCATACAGCGTGAAAATCAGCGTGAGCGGGAAATCAACGCGAGTAATTTCAGCAGTGCGCCAGTTCGAGATAGAGGATCAGAAGCCGTAGAACCGTATGAACCGTGCCCAGAGCGCCGAGGGCGACCCCCGTTTACCCCCCAGCTCCGAGGCTGTCAAGCCCTCAACCCGACCGAAATATTTCGCCGCTCAGCGGCTGGGCGTGGTCGTTTTCTTCGGCGCGCCTGGCTGTTGATCCGCGGCATTGGTAAAGACGTTGGCGACCATCGAACTGCAGCGGTTTTGATAGATAAAGATCAACAGCAACGCCACCGTCATTAAGACTACAGAACCGATCAGGCTTAAACGGGAGCGCAGCGGCGGTCGTCGACGCGACATGTAATGATCGAGTGAGATTTGTGCTTGTTGTTCTGACCGCGGATCTGGGTGTTCTTCTTGAGAGGAGTTCTTAGCGTCACTCATCAGAGATCTCCTGTCGGACGCGTCTCAGCGGGCCGCAGGGCGACCAGTCTAAGACGCAAGCGCGGACCATAATAGCTGTCGATCTCGGGAACGAAAGCGATGTCAAGCGCGGCGCCAACGGCTGGCTCTTGATCGGCCATCTGAAAGCCGATCGCATGACGAACGCTATCGCCCTGTCGCAGCACAAGGCCGAGATGATCTTGGCCGACGCGCCGAACGCGATCCACCGTAACCTGTCTCGCCGAGAATGTCGGCTGCGGATTGCCGTTGCCAAACGGTTCAAGCCGCTCGAGCTGGCCGAGCAAGCCTTGGTCGACGTCGCGCAGCTCGACCTCGAGCTGGATCCGTACCGGCGCTTGACCGACCTCAACCAATCGCGGCGCAGTCGCCTGGCAGAGCGCTGTGCGAAAGGCCTCAAGGTTTTCGCGTCGGATCGAAAAGCCTGCCGCCGCAGCGTGTCCACCGAAGCGCAGCAGATGCTCAGAGCAAGCCGCTAGCAGCGCGAACAGATCGACGCCGGGAACGCTGCGTGCGCTGGCTCGGCCACGATCGCCCTCCCAGGCGATCACCGCTGCGGGTCGACCATAGGTCTCGGCAAGCTTCGAAGCGACGATACCGATCACACCCGGGTGCCAGCCGTCATCGGCAACCAGACAAAACGGATCGTCCGCGCGACGGTCAGCCTGCTCGCGCGCCTGCTCGAAGATCTGGCGCTGAACAGCCTTGCGCTCTTCGTTGATCGCGTGACAACGCCGTGCGCGCTCGGTCGCTTCGATCTCGTCCCGCAAATAGAGTGCCTCCAGGGCAATCCCAGCATCGCCAAGCCGTCCCGGCGCATTGAGCCGCGGCCCCAAACGCCAGCCAACGTCATCGGCACGCAGCCGTTTACCGTCCAGCTCGGCGAGACGCAAAAGCTCCTGCAGACCCGGTCGACGCGTACGGGCGATCTGCTCCAAGCCGTAACGCACAAGAATCCGGTTGTTGGGTGATAATTCGGCAACGTCGGCGAGCGTTCCTAGCGCAACGAGATCGAGCGATAGCCGCGGATCAGGCGCGTCCAGTCCGGCTTGTTGCAGCTGACGCCGCAGCACGGCAGCGAGGTAGAACGCCAGACCCGCCGAACAAAGCGCTCGCTCCTCGAATCCACAGGAGGGCTGGTGCGGGTTGATCAGCGCCAACCCCGGCCAGGAATCGGCCGAATCGTCGAGGCGGTGGTGGTCGACAGCGATCACATCGATTCCGTGCTGAGCGAGATGACTGACCGCCTCGAGATCGCTGGTACCGCAGTCAGTGAGCACGACAACCTTGCAACCACGTTGCCGCATCTCGTCGGCCTGGGCCGTGCTGAAGCCGTAGCCCTCGTCTCGGCGCGCGACGCGCAAGCTGACCTGTGCACCAGCCTGCTCCAGGAAATCGCCCAGCAACGCCGCAGAGGTCACTCCGTCGACATCGTAGTCGCCGAAGACGCCGACCAGCTCGCCAGCCACTCGCGCCGTCGTTAGGCGCCGGGCAGCCGGCTCGACACCAGCCATCAGCGCGGGGACAAGGAGATCGGCAAGGCGCGGATTGAGATAGGCCTCTGCCGCAGCAACGGAGTCGACGCGCTGGGCGACGAGCGCGGCAACGACCGGTGGCAAGTTGAGCTGGTCGGCAATCGCGCGTGCCAGCTCGCCGCCTTGCGGCTCAAACAGCCAGGGCCGGCGGTCTGCCGCATTCGGCTGACCACCACTTGGCTTGCTTAGATCGCCCGTCACCAGGGCGCCCTGCTAACGGCGTCCCTTCGCGACCGCCGCAAAACGCTCGTTCAGGGAGACGACGATCGGGCTGGCGATAAAGATCGACGAGTAGGTACCGACGACCACGCCCGCAGTCAGTGCAAAGGCAAATACTTCCAGCACGCCCGTGCCAACTACCCAAATCGAAATACAGGTGAACAGCGTGGTGAGCGAGGTCAACAGCGTGCGACTGAGCGTCTCGTTGATCGAGGTATTTACCACCAGGCCGAACTTTCGGTCCCGCAAACGCGCGACGTTTTCGCGAATCCGGTCGAAGACGACGATCGTGTCGTTGATCGAATAACCGGCGATCGTCAGCAACGCGGCGACGACGGGCAGCGAGAACTCGGTCCAGGTGATGGCGAACAAGCCGATCGTGATGATCACGTCGTGAGCCAACGCGATCACCGCGCCCGGTGCGTAGCGGAAGTCGAAGCGAATCGCGATGTAGACCAGCATCAACAGCAAGGCGTAGATGACCGACTTGATGCCGTCATCGCGCAGCTGCTGACCCATCTTGGGGCCGACCGCCTCAACCTGGGGGATATCCTTGATCGCGCTCTCGCCGAAGGCCTTGCGCAAGTCGCGCGCTAACCCGCCGAGCACGATCTCGTAACGATTGTCTTCGGCCCGTCCGGGCTGGAGCACGTTCTGCACGTCGACGCCGGCGCCGGTCAGCAGGGCGCGCAGCCGCTTGAGGTCGGTACGCTCGTACATTCCTTCGCCATCTTCGTCGGCGCCCTGGGCTGGTTGGCTGGCCGGCTGCGAGCTGGCCACCGCGGCGCTCGGTGCAGACGCAGGAGCGGACGCGGGCGCTGCAGCCTGAGAGGCCGGTGCGCTGGCTGGCGTCTTGCTGTCAGCTGCGTCGGGGGCTACATGATAGCCGCGCTTGAAGGTCAGACGCACGCGATCGGCGCCCTTGGCGTATTCAAACTTCGACAAGTTGGCGCCGAACGCTTGGGCCAGTGCCGCTTTGGCCGCCTTTTGCTGCTCTGCAGAAAATGCAGAAACCTCGGTCAGCCGCAGCAAGAACAGATTGGGGTGCTCATCGCCGCCCATCTCGACGACTTCGGCGCCGTCGTAGCCCGCTTTGGCCAAACTACCGCGAACCGCTGCGACGGAGATCTTTTGGGCGAACTCGATCTGGATTTGCGTCCCGCCCTTGAAGTCGGTGCCGTAGTTCAGCGCCGCGCCGCGCACAAAATAGTTGCCAAGCAGCGCACCGATGCTCAGGACGATCGCCAGCACCGAAAGCGTCCAGAACTTCTTACGCTGGCCGACGAAGTTGATGTTGATGTTGGATTTAATCCACTGGGCCATGGCCGTATTCCTCGATCGCGTTCCGGCGACTCGTTAGATGCTGAGTTTCTTCGGTTTGAACTTGTTGATGACAAAATCGAAGAACAGCCGAGTAACGAACACGCCGGTAAATACCGAGCACACGATTCCGATCAGCAGTGTGACACCGAAACCGCGAATCGGCCCCGAACCCCACTGCAACAGCACGATCGCGGCGATCGCCGTGGTGAGCTGAGCGTCGAAGATCGTCCAGAACGCGCGAGCGTATCCCGCATCGACGGCAGCTCGTGGCGTCTTCCCGAGCGCCGCCTCCTCGCGGATACGTTCGTAGATGATGACGTTGGCGTCGACCGCCATACCTATCGTTAAGACGATCCCGGCGATGCCGGGTAACGTCAGGCTGGCGTTGAAGCCAGCCATAATCGCCAAGATATAGATGACGTTGAGCACCAGGGCGATGTCACAGATCAGCCCCGCACCGCGGTAGTAGTAGAGGATGAACAGCACGACGAGCAGGCCGCCGATCATAAACGCCATCGTACCGCGCTTGACCGCGTCGGCGCCGAGGGTTGCACCCACCTGACGCTCGAAGGTCTTGCGCAGCGGCGCCGGCAGCGCACCGGCGCGCAACACCGCCGCGAGATCGCGCGCCTCACTCATCAGTTCGTTGCGCGAACGGAAACCGCCGAGGGTGATGCGCGCGCGGCCACCACCGATGCGGCTTTGTAGCACCGGCGCTGAATTGACTTTACCGTCGAGGACGATCGCCATGCGGTAGCCGATATTGTCGCCGGAGACCTTGGCGAAAATGTTTGCACCCGTGCGATCGAAGGTTAGGCCGACTTCCGGCCGTTGCGTACGGTCGTCCCACTGAACCTGCGCATCGGTAATGTACTCACCGGAGAGCTCGGTTCGGCGGCGCAGCATGTGGGTGACCCAAACCTTTTCTTGGAGCGGGTTACCTTTCTTGTCGAGGGCACGTTCTTCACCGAGCAGAATCTCGCGATCAGCGGGGATCTTGACGCCGTTCTTCGGCAGGTTCTCGAGAAACTCCTGCAGGCGCCGCTTATCCTTGGAAGCCAAGGCGGTATACACCACGCGACCGCGCTGCTTGCCGTCGTAGTCCTCGGTGCGCACCTCGATCGGCCCACCCTCTTTGACCAAGGCCGCCGCCTGGCGCATCACATCCGACTCGTCGTCGCAGATCTTGAACTCGAGTTGGGCCGTGCGACCGATCAGCTTTTTGATGCGGTCGAAGTCTTTCTTGGTCAAGCCGGGCAGCTCGACGACGATGTCACGCCCCTTGAGCATCACCGAGGGCTCGGCCACACCAAATTCGTCGATGCGTCCGCGAATCGTCGCCTTGGCTTGGCGAATCGCGTAGTCGGTCGTGTCGGTGACGTATTGCTCATCGAGCCGCAAGCGAATCTGACCGTTGCTGCGCTCGATCTCGGTCAAGTTGTTGCGGAAGTCGGCCATGAAGTCATTATCGACGGCCTTGATGTCCGCTGGATTCTTGAACTTGAGCACGATGTCGTCGCGATTTTCGCGCGCAGCGTAGACCGAGACTTTCTTGTCCTTCTGCAGTCGCTGCTCGAGATCGATCGCCAAGCGGTCGGCCTTGTCGGAGACTGCCTTATTGACTTCGACCTCGTAGACCAAGTGGATCCCACCTTGAAGGTCGAGTCCCAACCCAAGCTTGGCCTTAACGCGCTTTTTGTACCAGTTTGGCAGCGCCTCTTCCGCAACGACGCTGGGCAGCAGATAGACCACAGCCAGCGCCGTTAACAGGAAAATCCCGATCGCTTTCCACCACCAGCTTCGTTCCATGCTTCCCACCTGCTAGCCGTTCACGACGCAGTCGCCCCAACCGTGGACAGCGTCCAAGTCGATGCGAATGACGACGGCGTAAAAGGTCTAATCCTTCTTGTCGTCGCTTTGCTCGGCCTCGGCCTCGGCCTCTTTGCCTTGGACGTGGCTGCGAAGCACGCGAACGCGAATCTTTTCTGCCAGCTCGACCGTGACAAAGCGGTCAGTCAGGCCGGTAATCGTGCCGCAAATCCCACCAACCGTGATGATCCGATCACCGCGGCGCAGATTGGAAAGCATCTCGCGGTGATCTTTGGCGCGCTTCTGTTGGGGTCGAATCAACAGAAAATAAAAGACGAGAAACATCAGCGCCATCAACGCCAGCTGGTGAATACCGCCACCACCGCAGCCGGGAACAGCACTTCCGCCGCCCTTGCCTTGCGCTTGGGCGATTAGGCTTAATAAGTCCATCAGTCTCCTCTTACTGCCGAATTTTGGACCGGTTTTCCGGTCTCAAAGGACGCCAGAGCCGCGCTTGAATAGCAGATCTACAAGGGGCGGTCAACCACGGACCGGTTGCGGGGTTCATTCGTCATCTTGAACCCTTGCGGCGAAGAATCGCCGCTCGAACTCGGCAAAGTTTCCGGCCGCGATCGCCAGGCGAGCTTGGCGCACCAGATCCACGGTGTAATGCAGGTTGTGGATCGTCGCCAGGCGACTGTAGAGGATCTCCTTGCAGACGTACAGGTGCCGTAGATAGGCCCGGCTATACGTCTGACACGTTGGACACGCACACGCCGCGTCGACGGGCTCGGGGTCGTCGCGGAATCGCGCGTTCGAGATGACGATTCGCCCGCGCGAGGTAAAGAGCTGTCCGTTGCGGGCGTTGCGAGTCGGCATCACGCAATCAAACATATCAATGCCGGCGGAAATCGCCCGCACCAAGTCCTCGGCACGCCCGACGCCCATCAGATACCGCGGCCGGTCAGCAGGAAGCAGATGCGCCACCGCGTCGAGCGCCTCAGCCATCTGCTCAGGAGATTCTCCGACGCTAAACCCTCCCAGTGCATAGCCGTCGAAACCGACCTCGACGATCTGCGCGATGTGTTGGCGCCGAAGATCGAGATCGAGGCCACCCTGGACGATTCCAAAGCGCGCTTGATGTGCCGGGCGCGGCTGATCGACGCAGCGCTTGGCCCAACGCGTGGTGCGCTGTAGCGCGTCGAGCACTTGATCGCGCGGCGCATCACTCGGTGGACAATGGTCGAGTACCATCGCAATGTCGGATCCGAGCTCGGCTTGCACGGCCATCGCCCGCTCCGGATCGAGCGTGTGGGCTGAGCCGTCGACGTGTGAGCGAAAGGCGACGCCCTGATCGTCGATGCGCATCAGCTGCCGCAAACTAAAGATCTGAAAACCGCCCGAATCGGTGAGGATCAACCCCGACCAGCCCATGAAGCGATGGAGCCCACCGCAGCGGGCCACGATCTCCGAACCGGGTCGCAGCATCAGATGATAGGCGTTGCAGAGCAGGATCGAGGCGGGCAGCGCCGCAACCTCCTGCGGCGTCATCGCCTTGACCGTCGCCAGGGTGCCGACCGGCATGAACACCGGGGTTTGCATCGACCCGCGGGGCAAGCTCACCGTCGCAGCTCGCGCTTTGCCGTCGGTGGCCTCAAGCTGAAATTTCAATCGGTCGTCGTGCAAGCCAATCCCTCGCTCAACCTCGAGGCGACACAAGCGCTCGGTCGCAGGACACTAGATGATCAACATCGCGTCGCCATAGCTAAAAAAGCGATAGCGCTGCTTGACCGCCTCTCGATAGGCCTCAAGCACACGCTCACGGCCGGCCAGCGCACAGACCAGCATCAACAGCGTCGAGCGCGGCAGATGAAAGTTGGTCAATAATCCGTCGATTTGACCAAAACGGTATCCCGGACGAATGAACAGATCGGTCTGGCCGCTGCCGGCGCGGCCTTGACTCGCTTCGAGGGTCCGCGTCGACGTCGTGCCAACGGCGATCACCGGGCGACCGTCGCGGCGCGCACTGGCGATCTGTTCGGCCGCACGCTCGCTCACCAGATAATGCTCTTGGTGCATCCGATGCGCTTCCAGTCGCTCGACGCGCACCGGCAGGAAAGTGCCGGGGCCAACGTGAAGCGTGATCCGCGCCAGCTCAATGCGCCTTTCCGCCAGGCGCGCGATCAACTCCGGACTGAGATGCAGGCCCGCCGTTGGCGCAGCCACCGAGCCCTGATGACGCGCATAGACCGTTTGATAGCGCTCTGCATCGAAATCCTCGGCCTCCCGCCGGATATAGGGCGGCAAGGGCATCCGACCGATGCGCTCGATCAGATCATCGGCGAGCAGGCGTATCCGCGCCAAGCGGTCTTGGCCCTTGTCGAGCAATTCGACCGCGGGCTGACCCGTATCGCCGGCTAACAATTGCTCGCCCGCTCGCAGCCGACGCGCCGGTTTGAGCATCGCCGACCAAATCCGCTGCTTCGCGTCCAACTGCTCGATAAGCAAGGCTTCCACGGCCCCGCCGCTGTCGCGCTGCAACGGCAGCCGCGCGGCCAACACGCGCGTGTCATTGACGACCAGCAAACAGCCTGCGGGAAGCAATTCAGGCAGGACGTCGATCTGCCGATGGACCAGACCCGCTTTCTGCCGCTCGAGTACCAACAGACGCCCGCCGTCGCGGCGCTCCGGCGGATGCTGGGCGATCAGCTCCTCTGGCAGGTCGTAGTCAAAATCGCTGAGCAGCGCATTGTCGGCAGCGGATTTCACCGCTGTTGGTTTAGCTTCGATCCCGCCGCAGGGCAACGTCTTGTGCTAGCTTCTCGATCGAGCGCCCACGGTAGGAGGATTAGGTGATGACCCCTAAAGATGTCCTAAAGCAGCTAGGTATTTCCGAAGTTAACTCCGGCGCCCACGATGGGCGATACATCGACAACCCAGGTGGCGAAGAGTTGGTCTCGTACTCTCCGATCGATGGCAAACCCCTCGCGCGCATCAAGCAAGCGACCAGCGCCGACTACCAGCGCATTTCGGCAAAGACCCACCAAGCGTTTCTCGCCTGGCGCGACCGGCCAGCCCCTGCGCGCGGCGAGATCGTTCGTCAAATCGGCGAAGAGCTGCGGCGTCACAAACAGGCGCTCGGACGGCTGGTGACGATGGAAATGGGCAAGATCGCCGCCGAGGGTGAGGGCGAAGTGCAGGAGATGATCGACATTTGCGACTTCGCCGTTGGACTGAGCCGACAGCTCTACGGTCTGAGCATGCATAGTGAGCGCGCTCGCCATCGGATGTATGAGCAATGGCACCCACTCGGTGCGATCGGCGTGATCAGCGCGTTCAACTTCCCAGTCGCGGTGTGGAGTTGGAACGCTGCGATCGCGATGGTCTGCGGCGATGCGGTGATTTGGAAGCCGTCGAGCCAAACACCGCTGTGTGCAATCGCCGTACAGAACATCGTCGACCGGGTGCTCGAGCGCAATGACTGTCGCGGCGTGCTGACCCTGGCGATCGGCGACCGCAACGCCGTCGGACAACCGATGATCGACGACCCGGCGCTACCGCTGATCAGTGCGACGGGCAGCACACGGATGGGCAAAGCTGTCGCCAAGGGCGTGGCAGCGCGGCTCGGTCGAACGATTCTCGAGCTCGGTGGAAATAACGCCGTGCTGGTCACCAACGGCGCGGATATCGAGCTCGCCACGCGCGCCGTGCTGTTTGGCGCGGTCGGCACCGCAGGTCAGCGCTGCACGACCACCCGCCGTCTGCTGATGGCGCGCGGTGTGGCGACCGAACTAACCGAGCGACTGGTCACGGCCTATCGACAGATCCCGATCGGCGATCCGCTACAAGCAAGCACGCTGATGGGCCCGCTGATCAGCACGGCAGCTGTCAAAGACATGCAAGACGCGCTCGCGCAGGTCAAAGCCCAAGGTGGAGAGATCCTCTACGGTGGCAAGGTACTCGCGGACTTGCCGGGAGGCTGTTACGTGGAGCCAACGCTGGTCAAGGCACACGCGAAGATGGAGATCGTCAAGCAGGAGACCTTCGCACCGATCCTCTACTTGATCGAGGCCGATAGCGTCGACGACTTGATCGCCGTTCAAAACGACGTTCCCCAGGGGCTTTCTTCGGCGATGTTCACCGAGAACCTGCGCTGCGCCGAGCAGTTCCTCTCGGTGCGTGGCAGCGACTGCGGTATCGCCAACATCAACATCGGCACGAGTGGTGCGGAGATCGGTGGGGCCTTTGGTGGTGAGAAAGAGACCGGCGGCGGACGCGAGGCCGGCTCCGACGCGTGGAAGGCCTATATGCGAAGGCAAACCGTGACCATCAACTACAGCGATCAGCTGCCGCTGGCGCAGGGCATTCGATTTGGTGACTAGCAGAGCGACGGTCGCGCTGTCGCTCTGTCTTGCCTCGCTCTGTCTTGCGGCGACACCAGCGCTGGCCCAACTGAAGCAGCAGGCGGTCACCGTCAACAGCGACGGCACCGTTAGTCTTGCCGGCCGAGCGATCGGGCGGATTCCGCTGCCCCCGCCGCCCCATCGACTCGAGGTCAATCGACCATTGGTAGCAAGCCACTTGCTGCTTCATGTGCGCGTGATCGGCAAAGACGATCGCCGCGGCGAGCTGCTTGCCACGCTCCCCGCACCATCGCGCCTGATCTTTGCCGGCGCTACGGGGCCGGGTGGCATCGACGGCGAGTGGTCAACCGAGCTGCAGATCGATCGCGAGCGCATCCTGACCTATCAGCGGCGAGCCGATGTGACCCGCTGTGACGACAGACCGGCCTACTTATTCCCGATGTTGTTCGACTGGGCCGAGCGCCGCTTCCGACCGGCGATGCCGGCAATGGAACGCGAGCCGGCAATAACGCTCAACGCCACCCGCAAGCGCCCGACGGGCCTGAAGCGTGACCAGCCTTTGCCTGTCTTCGTTTGGCAATCGAGTTCCTCGGGCATTGGGGCAAACGACGGTGCCGCAGCGCTGAGTGCACCCCGCGGGCTGAGCGATGGAGATCCGAGCACGCACTGGAAGGCAAGTGCCCGGGGCGCATTTGTCACGGCGCAAGCCGAGCGGATCAGCCAGATCCGCGGATTGCGGATCATTCCTGGAAACGCCCGTTCGCGGTCGGCGTTGGCGAGAGAGGGACGCCCGCGAACGCTGCTGCTTGTGCTGTCCAAGCACCACCGCTTCCGGATCCGCTTTGCCGAAGATCCGGCACGACAAGCTCCTGGCGCCGCCTATTATGTCGAGCTGCCCAAACCGATCGATGGTCGCTGCGCGACGGTTATCTTGCAGCAGGCCTTCGGCCCTCAACAGGCGAGCACGGCGATTAGCGAGCTGGCGGTGATCACCGAACTCGACTTCGGCCAAGGACTCGACCCGCTGCTCGACCAGCTGGCCGGCGAGGATGGCCAGTTGCGACAGGCTGCCGCAGCGATCCTTTCGCGTATCGGCGCTAGCGCCGCCCGAGCTGCGGCAGCACGGCTTTCGGCCGTACCGGTGGCGCGGCTCGCAGACTACCTCGAACTGATCGGCAGCGATCCCGACATGCAAACGGTCGAAGCGGTTGTCAAGAACCTGCACCGCATGCCTCCGTCGCTGCTCGGCCGCGCGCTCGAGATCCTGCGGCGCGTCGGCGCGATGGCAACAGCGCCGTTGCTCGCGCAGCTCGGCACGACCACGCCCGCGGCACTTCCAGCAACCACGCGCATCGCAGCGTTCGAGCTGTTGGGAAAGATCTGCGATGATCGCGCCAAAAGCGCGCTGCTCGTGCAGCTCGGGCGGGGATCTCGCGCGCTGCGACGCAGCATCACCCGAGCGATCGCCAACTGCTCCGATGACAAACTCGCCCGCGCGCTGCTTGACAAACTCGGCGAGCAATACCCGGCGACGGTGCGCGCCGACGCGCTCTACACGCTGACCATCGGTGCGGCCAAACCACTTCCGGCAGCGCTCTACGGTCGTCAGCTGACCCTGCTCGACCAGCGCCGACCGGTCGACTTCGAATTACGTTACCGCTTGGTCCAAGCGCTCGGCGCACAGCTTGAACCGAGCGCCGTGGCATTGCTCGTCGGCTATCTCGGCGACACGCAACCGCAGATCCGCCGCTTGGCGATCGCGCAATTGGCCACGCGGCAACGTCTGCCGCACGATCGCTGGGCAGCGCTACTCGCCGACCCCCATCCCGAGGTGCGACAGGCCGCGGCGATCGCGCTCGGCACCCAACGATCCGAGGCGGCGCGCAGACAACTGCGCCTGCGGTTGCGCGACGAGCGCTGGCCGCTGGTCGCCCAGCCGCTGATCGCCGGCCTTGACGGAGACTGCTCGCCGGCGACAACGCGGGTCTTGGCGACCGTCGTCCGCCAGGGGCTATCCGATGCCGACCTCAGCGCACTGCGCGCGCTGAGCCGCTGTGGCACTGTCGCCGAACGCTACAGCCAACTGATCGCCGTCGCTAACTCACCGCGACACCGCTTGGAGCTGCGAACGCAGGCCTTCGCGCTATTGCCGGCACCGCCGGACGAGCGTGCCGAGGCCGCCTTGCGTTCGACGTTCGCTCACTACCGTTACCAGGGCCTGCGCTATATCGACGGCGAGCGTTTGGCGCTTGCTGCCGCCTGGGCGCTTGGTCTGGCCAAGAGCGAACACAGCGTGCGCCTTTTGGTGCAAACGCTCTCGGTGATACCGGCGATCGCGATGCGCGCCGCTGCCGCACGAGCGCTCGGTCGGCGCTGCCCGCCGGCGGCGAAAGGTGCGCTGCTACAGGCAACGCGACGCCCGGGAGTCGTCGGCACCGTCGCCAAACGGACCGCCGATCACTGCCGGTGGTTGGGCTCGAGATGACCACCAACACCACGGTCTGCACCGAGGCACTCTACCGCTGGTATCGCGCGCACGCCCGGGAACTTCCCTGGCGCAACACCGACGATCCGTACGCGATCTGGATCTCGGAGGTGATGCTCCAGCAGACTCAAGTCAGCACAGTCATCCCGTACTTCGAGCGCTGGATCGCCCGTTTTCCCGCGGTGAAGGCGCTCGCCGCCGCGGATCAGCACGAGGTCCTCCGGCTCTGGGAGGGGCTGGGCTATTACTCGCGCGCGCGCAATCTGCACCGCGCCGCACAACAGCTGGTCGAGCGCGGCACCGGCTTCCCGAGCGAGCCTGCCGCGTTCTCTCGTCTATCGGGCGTCGGCCCGTACACCACCGCGGCCGTGATGAGTATCGCGTTCGGTCACCGGCTGGCCGCCGTCGACGGCAACGTCAAGCGCGTGATCTCACGGCTCTATGCCCTCGATCTCGACATCACGAGCTCGGCCGGCCTCAAGCGCATCGCCGAGCTGGCCGAGCAACTGCTCTCCGATGCCGACCCGGCACTGCACAACCAGTCGATGATGGAGCTCGGGGCGCTGATCTGTCGGCCCAAAGACCCGCAGTGCGAGACCTGCCCGCTGCGTGAGCCTTGCCAAGCCCGCCTGCTGGGAACACCGACGGCCTATCCACTGCGTGCCCCTAAGGCGCCCACACCGCATCACCACGACGCTGTCGCGCTGATCTATCGCCAGACCGAGCTACTGATCGCGCAACGGCCGCAAAGCGGGCTGTTGGCCGGGCTTTGGCACTTTCCGCGCATTCGCGGCAAGACCCGCGCGCCAACGATCGCAACGATCAGCAACCAACTCGCGCAAAACTACGGCCTGCGCGTCGCTCCACTGGCCAACACACCGCCCTGCCCAAAGGTCGATCACGCCTACACCCACTTTCGCGTCTCGCTATACCCGCGGCTGTTGGCGTTGGTTGGCGCCCCGACCACGTGCCTGCGTGAAGATACCGAGGTCACCCGATGGGTCGCGGCTGACCAACTTGCTGATTACCCGATGTCGGTCGCCGACCGCAAAGTTGCCCAGGCGGCTGGCCTGGGGGACGCGCGTCGCGCCTAAAACGAAAGCAATGCCGAGGAGCGGAAGTGGTGGTCGGGGGAAAACCGCTCGATCGGCGTGCGACGCGAGGCGACGACAGCTAGACTGACACCCGCGGCAACGACCACTGCCGCTGCTGCCCAGAGATACCAGCGTTTGTGCCACGGCTGAGCCCGATCGGTAGCCTGCGGCGCGTCGGGGACCGCACGATCTACCAGCTCAAACCGCAAGCGCAGCGTCTCACCGGCAACCATCCGCACACGCCGCTCGCTGCTGCGGGCACCAGCCTCGACGCGAACGCGCCGCTGACCGATCATCGCCTCGGTACTCAGCGGAGCACGGCCAACGAATCGACCATCGATCAGCACCCGCGCCCCTTTGACGTTAGACGTCACGTGCAAAATGCCCGCAACCGGCAACAGATCCACACTAACCGTCGTCGTCCGACCCGGGCGAATCCGCACGATATCGAGGTACTGGGTGTAACCCGGCTTGGCGACCTTCAGCGCGTGCCGACCGACGGGCAGAGCGAGGGGACCATTTAATGGGATTTGGCCAACAAAAAGATCGTCGATCTCGACTTGCGCGCCCCCGGTGTCCGAGCGGACCACCAGCCAGCCTTTCTTGGCTTGGCCTGCAAAAAGCGAGACTTCGCCCGCCAAAAATGCAGCGAGGATCAGCATCGCGCGAGTCATCTTGGCAGAGTATAATGCTCGGCCGCCGAGCGAAAGTCACCGCGACGGCTCTTTACGCCCGCGGCCTATTGTGCAAGGGTTTCGGGCTGATCGACATCGCGCAGCGCCGGGCTACAAACGACAGCTGACTCGGCGCGCTAGCAGAGAGGACATCTCCTTTGGAAACGTACGATCAATACGCAGTGGTCGGCGCATTGATCCTCTTTGGCCTCGCCGCAGCGGCACTACCCTTGCTGCTGCCGATGCTGATCAGCCCGCACCCAAGCGGTCTGAAGACATTCGAGACGTACGAATGTGGCGTCGATACGATCAGTCATTCATGGATGCGCTTTAGCGTCGGCTTTTATCTCTTCGCGCTGATCTTCGTCGCTTTCGAGGTCGACATCCTCTATCTGTTCCCGATCGCGCTGGTCTTCAACGATCCGGCCTTCGGCCTGCGAGACGTGGTCGAAATCGGCATCTTCCTCGGCATCCTTTCTCTGGCGATCGTCTTCGCCTGGCGCAAGGGAGTCTTCAAATGGCTGTGAGAACAACCCCGCCGCTCAGCGAGGCCGAAGAGGCACGGTTGATGAAGGAAGCCGAGCCGTTGATCAGCTTCCATCTGCTCGACGACCTGATCAATCGGGCACGCGCCAACTCGCTCTGGCCGTTAACCTTTGGCCTCGCCTGCTGCGCGATCGAGATGATGGCTGCCGGCGCATCGCGCTTTGACTTGGACCGTTTTGGCGCTGGGGTATTTCGCCCGAGCGCCCGCCAGGCCGACGTGATGATTTTTGCCGGCACGATCTCAAAGAAGATGGGCCCGGTGATTCGCGCACTGTGGGACCAAATGCCTGCCCCCAAATGGGCGATCGCGATGGGCGGCTGCACGATCGATGGCGGTCCGTTCAAATACCCCAACCAATATGCGATCTATGAAGGCGCCGATCAGCTGGTTCCGGTCGATGTCTACATCCCCGGTTGCCCGCCGCGCCCCGAAGCGCTGATCGCCGGCATCCTCAAGCTGCGCGACAAGATCAAAGCGGGTCACCGTTTCGAGGAGCAGCAAGACGCATGAGCGGCGATGCAAAGATCTCTGCCGTGCTAGAAACACTGCTCGCCGCGAAGCTCGTGCAGCAGGATGAACAGGGTGTCGGCTACGCAAAGAGCGGCATGCACCACGAGTTGCTCTGCCCGGCCGAAGCCATTCGCGCCGCCGCGACCGTCTACCGCGAGGCAGGCTTTTTTCTCGAAATGGTTACCTGCCTCGACCTGCGCGAAACGGCCCGCCGGATGCGTTTGGTATATACCTTCAACCGACTCGGTCCCGCCGAACGGCACCGACTTTTCGTCGACCTCGCAGAGGTCAAACCGTTTGAGCCATCCCCCAACGTCAAGTCGAACGCGACCCCCGCGACCGATCCGCCCGCGCTGCCGCAATGCGCACCGAGTATCAGCAGCGTCTATCCAGCGGCCGACTGGTTCGAGCGCGAGATCTTCGACATGTTTGGCGTGCAGTTCTCCGAGCACCCTAATCTGAAGCGCCTACTGCTCCCCGAGGATGCCGACTTTCACGCGCTGCTGCGCGACTTCGGCAGGGTCGAGGATGCCGACCAGGGCGAAGGCGGGCGCGGTGTCTGAACGCCAACACAGCAAGCTCGGCGACGCGCCGCTTCCCGAGACCTACCACCTCAACATGGGTCCGCAGCACCCGAGCATGCACGGCGTGCTGCGTTTGGTGCTGCATCTCGACGGCGAGCGAATCCTCGATGTCGACCCAGTGATCGGCTATGCCCATCGCGCCCATGAGAAGATGGCAGAGCATCGCAACTACCTGATGTTTCTGCCCAACACCTCGCGCGTCGATTACCTCAGTGGGATGATCTACAACTTGGCTTACTGTCAAGCTGTCGAGAAAATGCTCGAGATCGAGGTACCCGAGCGCGCTGAATACATCCGCGTGATCTGCAGCGAGCTCAATCGGATTTCGAGCCACTTGCTCTGGTTCGGCACCTTCTTGCTCGATATCGGTGGCATCACGCCCTTTCTCTACGCGTTTGACGATCGCGAGCAGATCCTCGAGATTCTCGACCGCGTCACCGGTTCTCGGCTCACCTATTGCTATGGCCGTTTTGGCGGGCTCACCGAAGACGTCGACACAACGTTTCTCGACCAGACGCGCGCCTTCGTCAAACGGCTGCGCGAGCGCTTGCCCGAATACCACGCGCTGGTCACCGGTAACGTGATCTTTCGCGGTCGCTGCGAGGGCGTCGGCGTGATCGATCAGCACGTCGCGCTGGCCTACGGCGTCACCGGGCCCTGCCTGCGCGCAGCGGGCATCGCATTCGACGTGCGTCGCGCCGAGCCCTATGGGATCTACGATCGCTTCGAGTTCGACATCCCAACGGAACAGTCCGGCGATGCTCTGGCGCGCTACAAGGTGCGCGTCGCCGAGATCGAGCAGTCGTTGCGGATCATCGAGCAAGCTGTAGCGCAGATCCCCGACGGACCGATCATGCCCGACAAACCGAAAAAGCGCTTCAAGCCCGCAGCAGGCGAGCTGTACTTCGCCGTCGAGTCAGCGCGCGGCCAATTTGGCATTTACATCGTCAGCGATGGCAGCGAAATCCCCTTCAGGATCAAGCTGCGCACGCCTTCGTTTTCCAACCTTGCGGCGATGCCTGCGGTGCTGCCACAGACGACGATCGCCGACACCATCGCAATCGTCGGCAGCATCGACGTCGTCATCCCGGAGATCGATCGCTGATGTTTAACCAACTGTTTGGCAACATCTGGCTGGTAACGCTCGCCTCCGGTGCGGTGATCATGGGGTTCCTCACGGTCAATGCGCTATTTTTGGTTTGGCTTGAGCGCAAATTGTCGGCCCGCTTCCAGCGCCGGCTGGGCCCAACGGAAGTCGGCTTTGCCGGCACGCTGCAGACGCTCGCCGACGCCGTCAAGTTGCTCGGCAAGCAGTTGATCACACCGCGAAACGCCGATAAGCCACTTTACCACTTGGCACCGGTGATCGTATTTATGCCGGTCGTCGTCGGCGTCTCGCTATTCCCGATCGATCGTCAGCTGATGTTTGTCGATCTAAACGTCGGCTTGGTGCTCGTATTCGCCTTCGCTGGCATCGGCTTCATCGGCATCTTCATGGCCGGTTGGGGCTCGAACAACAAGTATGCCTTGCTCGGGGCGATGCGCGCGGTCGCACAAAACATCGCTTACGAGATCCCGCTGATCCTGAGTGCGCTGTCGGTCACATTGCTCGCTCGATCGATGAAGCTCAGTGCCATCGTCGAGGCGCAGAGCACCCTGCCATATTTGCTGTTCCAGCCGCTCGGCGCAGCGATCTACCTGATCGGCGCCGTTGCCGAGACCAATCGCGCGCCGTTTGATATCCCGGAGGCCGAGAGCGAGTTGGTGGCCGGTTTCCACAGCGAATATTCCGGCATGCGCTTCGCAGTCTTCTTCTTGGCCGAATACTCGAACATGGCGATCGTTTCGATGGTCGCCACCACGCTCTTTCTCGGTGGCTACCATGGCCCCTGGCTGCCGGGCTACGTTTGGTTCTTCATCAAGGTCTATGGACTGATCTCGCTGATGATGTGGTTCCGCTGGACCTTCCCGCGACTGCGTTTCGACCAGTTGATGAGCTTCGCCTGGACGGTGTTGGTCCCGCTATCGCTGGCCAACCTGATGGGAACGGCCGTCGTCCTCAAGGTGTTTCGCCGATGACCGCGACGACTCGAGCAAAAACCAATTACCTGGTCACGGTTCTTGGCGGCCTGTTCAGTTTGCTGGCGGGCATGCTGATCACGCTGCGCAACCTCTTTCGCCGGCCAGTCACCGAGCAGTACCCGAAGTCCAAACCCGCGCTGTCCAAGAACTTCCGCAGCGCGATCGCCTTGGTGCGCTTCGAAGAGACCCAGACGCACGACTGCGTGGCCTGCATGCAGTGTGTCCAGATCTGCCCGTCGTTCTGCATTGCGATCGAGGGGGACAAACCTGAGGGGCTTAAGCGAAAGCGTGCGACCGAGTTTCACGTCGACTACGCGCTCTGTAGCGTTTGCGGTCTATGCATCGATGTCTGCCCCACCAATACGCTGAAATACTCGCGGGTCTACGACCAGGTCGCCTATCGCCGCGACGCCTTCGTCTACGACCTGTTGACGGAGTTTCGCGACGCTGAAGTGGCCTACCTCGAAAAGGCCCGACAGGAAGCCGCAGCGAAGGAAGCAGCGAAGCAAGCGGCGGCCGCAGCGCGGGCCAACAAGGACACCGCGCCAGCTGCTGCCAATGCCAGCAAAGAGCTCGAAAATGATTAGCGTAATCCGCCAGCTCACGCCCTTCTCATCGCGGCAGATTTGGCGTACAACGACCACCATTGGCCGCAAGTCGAGGATCGAACTCCGGTGAATCCAGCTGAGGTACATCCCACGGCGTTTATTTTTGTCGGCCTGACGATCGGCGGTGCGCTGCTCTCGGTGTTGCTGCGCAACATCTTGCACGCTGTCTTCGGTCTCGGCATCGCGCTGGCGGGCATTGCTGGTCTGTTCCTCTACCTGGACAGCGCTTTTCTCGCCGCAATGCAGGTACTGATCTACGTCGGCGGCATCAGCGTGGCGATGGTCTTCGCGGTGATGATGGCTCACACCCTCGGCCGACGCGAGCTGCTGGTCGGCCGACGCCTGCTCGCCGCGATCCCCGCGTTGGGCCTAACGTTCACTTTGGCGCTCGTCGTTTTGAGCAGCCGTTTTGTCGGTTCCACCGGCGTTCGCCCCGACGAGGCGACGGTTTTGCGCAGTATCGGCAAGCAGCTGCTTACCGAGTTCAACGTTGCCTTCGAGGCACTTTCTGTTGTGCTGCTGCTGGCGATCATCGGTGCGATCGTCGTGGCCAAGGAGCGGAAGCACTAGATGGGCCTTCAAGCATTCCTCGCGACCAGCTTGGTGTTATTCGCGCTCGGCCTTTACGCGGTAATCGGCCGGCGTCATCTGATCGGCATCTTGATCGGCGTCGAGCTGATGCTTAACGCCGCAAGCCTTAACTTCATGGCCTTCGGTCGATTCGTCGTCTCCGATCCGACGACGGCACAGATCATCGTGCTGTTCATCATCGGGCTTGCCGCCGCGGAAGCGGCGATCGCCCTCTCGATCGTCCTGGCAATCTATCGGCAACGACGTTCGATCGACGTTACCGACTTGGAGCAGCTTAAGGGATGAACACCACGCTGCTAGCGCTGACCGCCACCACTGGGCCGCTGGTCTCCTGCTTCCTCGCGCTCGTCGTGTTTCGTCGGCGCCCTTCGCTTGCGATCGGGGCAGCACTGCTCGGTCTGGGAGCGGCGGCGGCCGCTGCCTTGGCCTTGTTACAATCGGCCGGCCCTCCCGATCACCAACTGCTGATGCCATGGCTCGACAGCGAGGAGAGCCGCGGCATGCCGTTGATGTTCGGCTTTCTTCTCGACGGCACGAATTTGATCGTCGGCGCAATGGTCGCCTGCATCGCCCTGCTGGTCGCGATCTATTCGATCGGCTACATGGCCGACGATCCGGGCAAGAGTCGCTATTTCGGCATGCTCTCGCTGTTCGCCTGGTCGATGCTTTCGTTCGTCTACGCGGCCAATTTGCTGCAGATGTTCGTCTTCTGGGAGCTGGTCGGACTCGCATCGTTCCTGCTGATCGGCTTTTGGTATGAAAAGCCGGCGGCAGCTGCAGCCGCGCGCAAAGCGTTCATCATGACGCGCGTCGGTGACGTCGGAATGTTCGTCGGACTGATCCTGCTGCTCCAAAGCGCGGGCAGCCTTGAGGTCTTGGAGCTCTGCAGCAGCGCGACGATCGCCGCCCTGCCGCAAGGTCGCTTGGATCTGATCGCGCTGTTGCTCTTTTCCGGAATCGTCGGCAAGAGCGCACAGTTTCCCCTGCACACCTGGCTCCCCGACGCGATGGAGGGGCCGACGCCGGTCAGCGCCCTATTGCATTCGGCGACGATGGTCGCCGCAGGCGTGTTTCTCTTCGCGCGTTTTCACCCGCTACTCGTCGCCAGCACCGTCCTCGTGCAAGTTGCCCTGCCGATCGCTGCCTTCACCGCGTTGCTCTCGGCGACGGTGGCAATGGTCCAGCGCGATATCAAGCGTGTACTGGCCTACTCGTCGATCTCGCAGTTAGCGTTCATGCTCGCCGGGCTTGCCGCAGGAGGCCTTCACGCGGGTCTGTTCCATCTGATCACCCACGCCTTTTTTAAGGCGTTGTTGTTCCTCTGCGCCGGTGCCTACATCCACCACTACCACAGCAACGACATGGTCGTGATCGGACGTGCCGGGGGACGAAACATGCACTGGACGACCGCTGGATTGATCGTGGGTGGTGGCGCTCTGGCTGGGATTCCGCCGCTCGCTGGATTCTTTTCCAAAGAAGGCATCTTAGCGGCAGTCGGTGGGCTTTCCTCGCCGGCGCCGCTGATCGCGCTCTACCTGGCATCCTTCCTGACTGCCTACTACACCGCGCGCATGGTCTTTCTCGTCACGCGCCCCAATCCAGCCAGCGGCCTGGCGAGTTTGGAGGAGCTCCCCCAAAAGCCCGCACGCGAAGCACCGCTGTCGATGCGACTGCCGCTGATGATCTTGACCTTGGCGAGTATCGCCGCTGGTTTCGCCGCCAAACGCATCGCCGCGTTGATCGATGCGCCCGAGCAGCATCCCAGTGCGATGATGATCGGCAGCGCGATCGCCACCGCGGCGCTCGCCGTTGCGCTGGCCTGGTTCGAGTACGGCAGAAAACAAGCGACGCAGCGTTCTTTCGTCGAGCGCATGCCCACGCTACACCGGTTATTTTTGCGCCAGTGGTATATCGACGAAATCTATCGGGCGACCTTCGGCAAGCTGGTCGCAGCGCTCTCGGGATTGGCCCGCCTGTTTGAAGATCAGATCGTCGATGGCACCGCCGACAAGATCGGTAGGGCAACGGTCGTCAGCGGTCGCGCCGCGGCACAGACTCAGCTCGGCGCCTTTCAGGTCTACGTTGGTTCCGCGGTGATCGCTCTTGCGATCTTCGCCTACTTCCTGGGCAGGTAAATAAGAGATGGGCGACCTTCCGGTCTTGAGCTTACTCCTGCTGATGCCAACCGCTGCCCTCGGTTTGATCGTGATTCTGCCGCGGACCAGCAAGCTAGCGATCAAGGTCGTCAGCGCCGTCTCAGCATTGCTCACCGTGCTGCTCGCCGCGGAAGTTTGGTGGCTCTATGACGTCGACGGCCCGCAATATCAGCTCCAGCAGATAGTCCCCTGGCTAGCCGATTTCGGCATTAGCTACCACTTGGGCGTCGACGGTCCTGCGGTGCTGATGACGCTGCTCAACGCGCTGGTCTTTCTCACCGGCACGCTCTCAATGTGGACGCTCCAAGAGCGCGTCAAAGAGTACTTCGCGTTCATGGTCACGCTGGTGATCGGTGTTTTCGGCGTGTTTGTCTCACTCGACATCTTCTTTTTCTTCTTCTTCTACGAGCTAGCAGTGCTACCGATGTACCCGCTGATCGCGGTCTGGGGCAGCTCGAACAAAGAATATGCGGCGATGAAGTTGACGCTGTTCTTGATGGCGGGCTCCGCGTTGCTCTTCGTCGGCCTATTGGCCCTCTACTGGAGCAGCGGTCTGCGAACCTTTGATCTGGTCGCGCTCGGCCAGCACGCTTTCGACAGATCGTTTCAAGTCGCGATCTATCCGATGATCTACGTTGGCTTCGGCATCTTGGCGGGCATGTTTCCGTTGCACAGCTGGTCGCCAACCGGC
The DNA here is from genome assembly GCA_020633415.1 of Deltaproteobacteria bacterium. Taxonomy (GTDB): domain Bacteria; phylum Myxococcota_A; class Polyangia; genus JACKDQ01. The sequence goes on along the minus strand of JACKDQ010000005.1, from coordinate 257,889 downwards.
CACGTTGCTGCGCCGACGGCAGTCTCGATGCTACACGCCGGCGTGCTGATGAAGCTCGGCGCCTTCGGCATCTTTCGGATCGCGATCACCCTACTGCCCGAGGGCGCCAAAGCCTGGGCCGACACCTTCGCGATCCTGGCAACGGTCAACATCGTCTACGGTGCCTTCGTTGCGCTCCGACAAACCGACTTCAAATTCGTGATCGGCTTTTCCAGCGTGTCACACATGGGCATCGTGCTGCTTGGTTTGAACGTGCTGTCGGCGGATGGCCTGAACGGCGCGGTGTTTCAAATGTTTGCCCACGGCGCGATGACGGCGCTGTTCTTCAGCTCCGTCGGTTTCATTTATGACCAAACCCATTGCCGCGATATCGGACGCTTTGGTGGACTCGCCAAGCAAATCCCGATCGCCTCGGCGTTCTTTATCATCGCGGGTCTCAGCGGCATGGGTGTGCCCGGCTTCGCCAGTTTCTGGGCCGAACTGTTGGTCTTCGTTGGCGCTGTGCGCGGCTATCCGCTCTTGGGCGTGTTTGCGATCGCAGGACTGGTGATCAGCGCACTGTTCATGCTGCGCGTCTATCTGCGCGCCTTCTTCGGCCCTCCCAACCCCGAGTGGAATCAACTCAAGGAAGTCAGCGCCTGGGGCGCGTTGCCGCGGGCGATCTTGGTATGTGTGCTGTTGATTTTCGGCTTCTACCCGCGATTAGCGCTGCGACTGATCGGTCCGACGACCAGCCTCCTGCTGAGGAGGTTCTAGCGATGCCACAACTGCCGATGACCGATCTAACCTTGTTCTTGCCGGAGATCGCCCTGCTCAGCGGCGCACTTTGCTGTTTTATCGCTTCCGTCGCTGATCGGTCCTACGCCAGCGTTTGGGCGCTCGGCACATTGAGCGCGATCGCTGCGCTGGTCTGTAGCTGCCTAACGCTGACGTTCCAGGGCGAGCCCTTTGCGCCTGGCATCTACCGCATCGACCTGTTTTCGCAATTCCTCAAGCTTGGCATTTCCGGCGGGCTCTGGCTGGTCCAGATGCTCAGCCGCGATGACAGCTCGCTCCGGCGTTTCGGTCGCCTTGAGCTGCCGTTTTTTCTGCTGCTCTCGGGCGTCGGCATGATGATCCTCGTTAGCGCGACCGAGCTGCTAACGCTGTATGTGGGTCTTGAACTGGCGGCATATGGGCTCTACATTTCAGTCGCGCTTCGTCGATCGCTAGCCATTGCTGGTGAGGCGGCCGCCAAGTATCTGCTGTTTGGCGCGGCCTCCTCGGCGATCACGCTTTACGGTATCAGCCTAATCTATGGCGCAAGCGGCACGACCTACCTGGCCTCGGTTGTCGTCGACGGCAGCTCCTTGCTGTTGCTAACCGGCTTTTTGCTGATGCTCGCCGGTTTCCTGTTCAAGCTGGCGCTCTTTCCGTTTCACTTTTGGGCACCCGACCTTTACCAGGCCGCCCCCCATCCAGTCGCTGCCTTCGTAGCCACCGTCTCAAAGATCGCCGCGGTTGGATTGCTCGCCCGCGCGCTCAGCCTGATCGGTGCAACCGATGCACCGATCGGTGAGGTCTTTGCCGTGCTTTCGGTGGCGTCGATGACCCTCGGCAATTTGGCCGCATTGCGCCAGACCGATCTTAAGCGACTGATCGGCTATTCCGCGGTGGCCCAAGCCGGCTATGTCTTTCTCGGATTCGAAGCGCTCTCGACCCGTGGTGTCGCCGCGGCGCTGTTCTACGCGCTTAGCTACGGGGTGATGAGCCACCTAGCATTTGTTGTTGTCTGTGCGGTTGGGCGCAGCGACAAGGATCCGAGTTTGAGCGATCTTGTCGGTCTTCACAGACGCGCACCGCTAACCGCGTTCTTCCTGCTGGTCGCGATGTTCAGCTTGGCAGGCATCCCACCGACGGCGGGATTCTTCGGCAAGTGGCTGCTATTCGCAGCCGCACTGGAGCGGGGACAATACGCGCTGGTATTGATCGCCGCGATCAACTCGACGGTCGCCCTTTACTATTACCTCCAGGTCGTGCGCGCCGCCTATGTTACCCCACTTCCCGCCGACGTCGAGCGCCCTGCAGAACCAGCTGTCGGTTCCCAACTGGCGCTCAAGACCGCAGGCTGGATCTCCAGCGCCGCCATGCTAGCGATCGGGATCTACCCCGCGCCGCTGTTTGAATTGGCCCAACGCGCTGCGGCGGTCGTGCTGCGCTGACCGACCCGCGCCCCCTTTGGCCGGGCAACGCCCTGCAAAATCAGAAGTTGACCAAGCGAAGGGGGGTTGCCAATCCAGCGCATTGGGCTATTGTCAGCGTGGTTTAATGAGCGACGCCACCACAGCGACTGTCGATCAAGAGACTGCGGGTCGGCCGCTGCACGTGGCCGTTGTCGGCTCGGGGCCTGCCGGGTTTTATGCAGCCCAAGCGCTGCTGAACCACCCAGCATTGCATGCCCACGTCGACATGCTCGAGCGGCTCCCCACACCGTATGGCTTAGTGCGCGGCGGCGTCGCTCCCGACCACCAAAAGATCAAGCGCGTCACCGGCGTTTACCAGCGCATCGCTACGCATCCCCGCTTTCGACTGTTCGCCAATGTCTCCGTTGGTCAAGCTGTGCAGCCCAGCGAGCTGCGCCAGATCTACGACACCGTGATCTACGCAGTGGGCAACGAAGCCAGCCGTCGGATGGGTGTCCCCGGTGAGTCGCTTTGGGCCTGCACCCCGGCGTCGGTTTTCGTCGGTTGGTACAATGCCCACCCCGACTACGCTGCGGCGGTTTTCAACCTCAAGGCGACCAAGCGCGTTGCCGTGATCGGCAATGGGAATGTAGCGATCGACGTCGCGCGCGTGCTGGCCTTGACCGAAAATGAATTGCAGCAGACCGATGTCGCCGACTATGCTTTCGAACAGCTGAGGACTAGCGCGGTCGAAGAAATCTACGTGATCGGTCGCCGTGGTCCGCTTCAAGCAGCGTTTACCCCGCAAGAGCTTCGCGAGCTGATGACGCTCGAGGCGGGCCAACCGATCGTTGCCCCCACGGAGCTCGAGCTCGGCGACAGCGCCGATAAGCAATACCAATCCGCGTCGGAGCAGGCACGTCGCGTCTACGAGATCCTCAAAGAGATCGCATTCACGCCCCACCAACCGGGCAAGCGCAAGATCCATCTGCTGTTTCGCCGTTCGCCAACGCGCGTTCACGGTGATGAGAACGACTGGGTGAGCTCGCTCACGCTGCGCCTCAATCGTCTGCAAATCGACGACAGCGGCTATGTCCGAGCCGAGGGCACCACCGAATTTGAGGAACTCGAAGTAGATCTGGTGATCCCCGCCATCGGCTACGCTGGCCAGCCGATCTCCGGGCTGCCCTTCGACGAGCAGCGCGGAGTCATCCGTAATCTTGACGGACGGATCGTCGATGAGGCTGAGCAGCCGACGGGCGAGTACGTGGTTGGTTGGGCACGCAGCGGACCAAAGGGCTTGATCGGCGCCCACAAGGCCGCATCAGGACAGGTCGTCGAGCTGCTCGTCGACGACTTCAAAAACCTCCCAGCGTCGACCATCGACAGCAATGCACTTCCTAATTTGCTGACCAAGCGCGCCGTGCCGTTTGTTACGTTCGAGGATTGGCAGATCCTCGATGAGGCCGAGGTCCATCGCGCGCGCATCCGCTCGGGCGAATGCCCGCGGATCAAGGTTGCCGATGTCGATCAGATGCTCGGCATGATGGGCAAAACACCCACTGAGAGCTAGCGGGTCGCTAGCGCTTTAGGTGTGTCTGCTGCAGTTGGCGCAGGTCAGCGGAAAAGTGCATCTGCAGAGACTCTCCAACTTCGAGATCAAAGCCGCCGACCGCAACGTGACCCAGCGCCTGCAAAACGAAATAGTGCGCGCCGGCGGAAGCAGCGATCGGCAGTCTAGTGTCTACAAAGCTGCCACCGTCGAGAGAGAACCGGGCGGCGGCCATGTCGACGGTCACTCTTAGACCCTTGTCGCTCGAACCGCCATCGACACGGTCGTCGCGCGTGCGCTCGCGCTCGCCGGCGTTCTCGGCAGTACGCAAAAAAATTGTCGCCCTAAGCTCCGTCGCTTTAGCCGCACTGGGCCAAGGGCCCGTTGGTACGGCGACGTGAGCAAACTGGATCACGGACGGCTTTTCCGGCCGAGAAAGGCGACGCCCGCCACGCGTTCTCAGCGCGATCACCGTTGCCGTGGGCGGAAGAAAGCGCGACACGCCTGCGGGTGGAAGATGCGACTCACCCCAGGCCATCAAGAACACACCATGGCGACCTGCACGCCGCGAAAGATTGCCGACGCAGTGCAGCTCGCGCATTGCGTCCACGGCATCGGGATCCAGCTTGGCCAGTCGACGCTGGGGCTTGAGCGGCAAATCGCAACCGACCAAAGGGACGTTTGAGGCGATCGCCATCGCCAGGACTTCGGCGATCTGATCGAGATAGTCGTACTTCCATCCGGTGTAGTTTTTCTTCTTCTGGCGGGCGATTAGCCGAGCGAGCGCCGCCCGCCGTCGTACGGGTTGCGCCAGATCAGCGAGCAGTGCGTCATCCCCTTCGATCATCCGGCGGCCATCGAACCATGCTGCGTCGAATTGCTCGATCGCGGCCGCATCGATGCGCAATCCGCAGGCCGGAGAGAGCAGCCAAGCTAAGCCGGCGATCTGCGCGGGCGCGTCGTGGAAGCTGCCCCAAAGCAAGTAAACGTCACGCCCCGCCGATCGCGCCGCGCTGATCGCTCGGGCCAGTTGTCGACAGATGGCCTGCCCAACCCAAAGCCGTGGGGGCTCGCTACCGATCGCGCCGCGCAGGGTGTCATGCGATTCGGGCCACGGCTCACCCCGTGATCGCTGCGTGGCGCGACGGATCGCCGCCTTGACGACCCGGGCACTATCGGGGATGCGCCGAACGTCGCCGCCAAGCACCGCTGCATCGATCGTCAGCGATGGACTTGGCGACTGGCGACAGCCCAGCCCCAAAATGGCGAGCAACAAACACCCTGCTAACAGGACGCTAGTAGTAGAAGAAAACAAGACCCATCCGGGTTTGTGCCGCCCGATCGAGCCAACCCGTAAACTGACGCAGTGCCGCTGCCTGACGCGGATCAACGTCCGCAACGCTGCGCCCTCGCAGCTGTCGGCGCAAGGCCGCCGCCGCACGGGCATCGAGGTGGCCAACGGCCGGACAACCTGAGCTGGGCAAGGGAATCGCGATCGGCGATCCATTGAACAGCAGTTCGCTGATCGACACGGATATCTCAGCCGAACGCATCGCCCGATCGAGCCCACGGATGAAGCGCGTGTCGCAGGGATACCAAGCGTGATTGGGCAAAAACGACCCACAGTGAGAGGCGACAAGCTCCAACACCCCGGCAGCGACTGGCGCATGGGTGCGCTGTAGACGTTGGCCCGAGACCAGTTTCTTCAGCGCCTGACGCACCGCTGGGCGGCCGTTGGCGCGATTCCTCCGCTCTAAATCCTCGATGCGAGTGGCAAACTTCGCCTCAAGGGCTGGACCGAGCTTGGATGAACTTCCCCCGCAACTGCGCTTGAGCTTGCGAAGATCGACAAGATACGTAGATAGGCCGCGGCTCACGCGGGGGACCTCCTGAAACCGGCGGCCATGCTATCACCGCTCGGCCGGCAGCCCAAACGCGCAGTCCAAGTTGACAGGAAAAAGGCGCCAGACCGCCACCAGCAGGATCATGCGAGCTCACGCAGCGCCATCAGCGCAGCCTTTAGCTCGCCGTGCTCCGGCTCTGCCTCAAGGCCGCGTTGGAACATCGATTTGCCCCGCTCGAGCTCACCGAGGCCAACATGGGCCTGACCGAGATAAAGGAAGATGTCGGCACGTGTCGGTCCGGCCTGTTCGATGTCCCTCAAGAGCATCGAGCGATAGATCTTTCGGCTTGCCTGCCAATCTGCCTTTTGCCGATACATCTCGCCCAGGGCGATCATCGTCGGCAGGTGAGTCGTATCCGAAGCGTAGGCCGCCTCGTAGTGGCCCAGTGCAGCCTCGACATCGCCGCCCTTGGCAAAGGCGGCAGCCAACTCAGCGTGGTAGCGCGCCAACTCCTTTGGTCGCGCGCCGCGCTTGTCGACCAGCGTTTGCAGAAACTGCGCACAGTCATCGAGCCGACCGATGGAAAGACTTAGTTCAACGAGTCTGCGCCAGACCTCGCGGTCGTCGGGCAAGAGATCCGCAGCGCGCCGCAGAAAATCGATCGCTTGGTCAGCGCGACCCAGCTTCTCGGCGTGCAATTGGCCCAGCGCACGCAACACCGGTCCGCGTTCGTCGGGGTCAACCTGATCCAGTCGCGATCGGTAGAGTGCCGCCAGTGCTTGCCAGTCCTCAGCCGCCTCAACCAGCCGTTCCAACGCCGTTAACGCGGCAGCGCAACTCGGATCGGCAGCCAGCGCGCGGCGAAAGTGTTCCTGCGCGCTCTGCGCATCATCCTGCAGTTCGAGTGCGGCATTACCAAGCCGGCATTCTACCTCGGCACGCTGCGCCGCATTGAGCTGATATCCGCTGAGCCGCGTTAGTGTCCCTTGGGCCGCGACAGTATCACCAATGGCAAGCTGCGCGCCGGCCAACTCGAGCAAGGTGGCGACCGTTGGCTCGGAGCTGTGGATGACACGCATTAGTAGCTCCGCCGCGCGACGATGATCTTCAAGCTGAGCTGACCAGATCCGTGCTGCGGCGGTCAGCTGCTCGGCAAACTGATCCTGATCGCCCAGCGACTCCAGATGATCGGCAACACGCTCGTGCAACTCGACGAGATCGTACCAACGCGCCTCGCTGGTCAACAGCTCCTGCAGACGACTCAACGCCGGCCGATGCGCGGGCCTTGTCGACAGCGCCTGTTCGTACCAGCGTATGCTCTCCTCATCGTTGCCCAGTTGCTCGTGAGACAACTCCGCTAGGCGCATCTGCACGGCAAGGCGAGCGTCGTCATCTTGACAATGGTCGATCCGCCGCACCAAGACCTCTTGCAGTGCCGACCAGTCCTCTCGATCGGTGTAGATCGATTCCAGTGCGTCCAACGCATCTTGGTCGCCGGGCTCCAGATCGAGCAAGCTGCGATAACGGTCGGCCGCTCGCTGCGCGTCACCAAGTTTCTCGCGTGTTACGCGAGCGATGCGTCGCCGGATCTCCACCCGCTCAGCCAGCGATCCGAGCGGTTCGCGCCGCTGCAAGAGCGCGATCAACTCGCCCCAGCGAGCAGCCTTGCGCAACAGCGCTTCTAGCGCGTCGAACACCTCGATATCGGCCGCGTCGATGCGAAGCAACGCCGACCAAGCTTCAAGAGCCGCATCGAAGTCACTGCGGCGCTCGGCAAGCTCAGCCACACCGATCAAACAGCGGCGACGCTCTTCGGGTTCCTCAACCCGCTCGGCGAGACGCTCGAGTGCGCTCGCTAGGTGGTCGTCCTCACCTGTCGCCCGATAAAGTCGCTCCAACTCGTACAATGCCGGCAGCCCCGGAGGGTGTTGCTCAGCCGCCAACTCCAGTACCGTTCGTGCTGCATCCGGATCACCCTCTCGATCGATCGCCCAGCGAGCCGCAAGCAGCGCAGCCCCACAAGGATCTTCAAGGCCACCGGTCTTGAGACGCTGCGATACCGCACGAATTGCTGGCTCAAAGGAATGCAGCTCCTGAGCGAGCGTCTCGACGCGCGCGAGCAACGCATCGTCAGTCGGCGATTCCGCGGCCGCCATCGCAAAAGCACCCAGCGCACGCCCTTTGTCGCTCAGCTTGTTTAGCGCGAGGTCAGCGATCGCAGCCAACGCGTCGAGACGTGGTTGACCTGGCTCCCGCTCGGGCAAGCGCTGCTCAAGCACGCCAAGCAGCTCACTGTACCGCTGCTGCTCGCCAAATAGCGGCTCGAGAATCGCCGCTGCACGCGCACGGTATGCCGGCTCAGACATCAGCTGCTGCATCGCCGAAAGTGCGACCTCATTGCGCGAATCAGCTGCTAACGCTTCGGCGTAGGACGTGAACGCCGCAGCGAGATCCGCGTAGCGCTCGACGTGTAGTGCGCCGATCTCCACATGAAGCGCAGCGCGCTCGTCGGCCTGGTCAACCAACGCAAGCTCGCGCTGAAGAACATCGAGCAATCGCTCCGCTGCACCGTCTGACTCGAGCTGCTGCTCGATCGCAGCGCGTAGCTTGGTCAACGTATCGCGATCGGCCGTCGAACAATCCAACGCCGCCCAAAGTTGCTGCTCTGCTTCGTCAAACCGTCCGGCCTGCTCGTGTAGCGCCGCTAACCGCAGCCGCAGGGCCTTGGTCAGCGTCAGGTCGTCGGCACCCTGGACCGCCCGCTCGTAGCTGGTGACCAGACGTGCCTCATCGCCAGCACCGAGTCGATTGAGCTGCGCTTCGACATCTCGGTCGCTGGGGTCGAGCACGAAGGCCTCGGCGAACGCCTCTAGAGCCGTTTCGCGCTGCTCGAGCGGGCCATCAGCGAGCGCCGCCAATTCAAGCCAGAGCTGGCGACGCTGTTGAGCCTCCAGCGTATGAACCAGCTTGCGACGCAACACGCCAGCCACGCCTCGATGATCGCCAGCATCGGCGTAGAGTCGCTGCAAGATTGCAGCCGCTCGCGACACCGTCTCTCCGCGCTCGAGCAACCGCTCGAGCAACGAGCGCGCGTCTTGGTGTCCTGGCTCAGCCGCAATGATCTGCTCCAAGGTATCCAGTGCGCGAGGCAAGTCATCGAGCTCATCGATCATCAGTCGCGCGGCCTCTGTAAGCATCGTCTGGCGACCGCTGCGGTCGAGCTCTGCCCGCCGCTGCAAGGTGTCGATCAGCTCTGACCACCAGCTCTGAGCCCGATAGAGTCGTTCCAGAGCTGAGAGCGCGCCGAGATTCCGCTCGTCGAGCGAAAGCAGCGCACGGTAAGCCTCGATCGCTTCAACCGGCTCCGAGATCTCCTCGTCGTAAAGATAGGCGATCTCACGCAGCAGCTCTGTTTTCCCGCCTTCGTCCTTCGTCGTCGCCAGGCGCTCGTGCAGCAATTGCACCAAGTCACGCCAGCGCTCGAGGTGACGATAGAGCCGCTCGATCTGGGCAACAGCATCGGTGTCCTCGAAAGCCTCTCGCACGGCGATCCAAGTGTCCAACGCCGCCGGCGCATCATCGAGCTGCTGTTCCAAGAGTGTGGCGATTTCTATCTGCAGCCGACGACGCTCCTCCGCGTCAACGGCGACGTCGAGTCTGCGACGATGAAGCACGACAAGATCGGCATGACGTTCGGCTAGCGACAGCAGACGTACCAGCTCGCGGTAGGCCTGCTCATCGCCTTCGGCCAGGTCGATCACGCGATACCACGCAGCGATCGCCGCCTGGCGATCGCCCTGCTCTACCTCGTACAGTTCCGCCATCCGACGATTGATCGCCGTGCGAATCGTCGGGTCAAACACACGCTCAGAGACGCGCGACATCAAACTCAGTACGTCGGCAACCGTTTCGTTTTCCCTAGCGAGCGACTCGAGGCTTTGCTGCAGTCGCGCGTTGCCCGGGTCCTCTTCGTACGCGGTGGCCAAGGCGCGAAAGGCGAGTTGACGACTTCCACCGCGCGTTTGGTGCAGGTCGGCGATCTTTTCGAGCAGCGCCACGCGACTGTCTCGATCGTCGATAAACTCCAGCTGCGCGTCGTAGATCACGACCAAGCGCTGCCAGTCATCTTTTGCCTGGTAGACCGACTCAAGCAGTCGCGCCGCTCCCAAGCGTGCCTCGCGTTCCAACAACATCTGTTCGAGCAGTGAAACTCCGGCAAGATGGTGCTGATCGAGCGCGAGCAACTGCTGCAGGTACTTGAGTGCGGCGGGGTAGTCGCCGAGACGGCGACAATGCAAGTCTGCCAATGCGTAGAGGAGGTCGCCGCGCTCCTCTGACGTGCGCGCCTGCTCGCCGAGCCGCCGTTCAAGCAGCGCCGCCGCGCGGCTCCAATGCTGACCATCTTCCAGCAGCTGTTGAAGGGCCTCGACAAGCGGCCGCTCGTCAATCCCTCGATGCTCGATGAGCGACTCCAGCGACTCAAGTGCTGCATTCGGATTGTCGAGCGCCTCGACCCAAACACGGACTGCACGTAGTCGATAGTCGACCTCCTGGCGCTCGTCGACCGGCCGTTTGAGATAAAACTCGATCAGCGAGTCCCAGCGTTCCTCGCGCAGCAGTAGCGCCTCCAGCAATCCAGCGGCGGGATCGCTCGCCCCAGCGTCGAGCAGCCGGCCGTACCAATCTGCGGCCTCCTCCCAACACTCTGGCTGATCGGCCAAGCGCTCCGCCAGCTGCAGCGCAACCTCGCGACCACGCTCCTCTTCGACACCCAGCCGCGCGATCACCGTACGCAATGCCTCAGCAAACGGCTCCCAGGATCCGCTGCGTTCGCTAAGCTGCGCAAACTGCCGCCGCGCGCGGTCATCCGTAGGGTCGAGGGCAAGCAGGGCCTGATAGGCCCGCGCCGCGGCCGCTTGGTCAGAAAGCCGCTCCTCGTTCAGTCGGGCCACCGCCCACCACAGCTCAGCGCGGTCGGCGATCGCTGACTCGTCTAACGCCTCGATCCTCAGCTCGTAGGTGCTCCGCAAATCGCTCCACGCTTCGCGCACGCGATAGGGCTCTTCGAGCAGCGTCGCCGCTTCGACCGCCAACGCCGATTGCCCGAGTGCCCGCTCCAGACCCGCAACGATCCGTTCGTCACCCGGCGCAACTTGCGCTGCGGCCCCCAAAGCCTCCAACGCCGCCTGATGGTTGTCGAGAAATCGCTCACGAACCTCCGCTAGCTGAACGAGCAATTGCAGCCGACGCTCGGCCTCAACGCTACAACAAAGGCGCTGCTCGATCGCCGTCTCCAGCTCGTCGTGAGCCTCAATTTGCTGGTAGCGCACGATCAGCTCGTCCAGTACCGTCGCCTGCAACGCCTGATCCGCGCACTCACGTGCGCGCTCCAATGCCTGCTGATAGCCCTGAACATCGCTCAGTCTGTCGCGTCGCAGATGCGCCAAGCGGTACCACAGCGGTCCCGACGCTTCTGCCAACTCAGCGCGCCGTTCAACGATCTGCACCAATTTTGCGCTATCGCCCGCTGCGGCCGAAAGGATCTCGTCAAGTGCGGCAAGTGCGCCTTCGTGCTGTGGACTGTCTTCGAGCGTACGCTCAAAATACTCACGAGCCTCGTCGTAGCGGTCGAGATGCTCGAGCGAGATCCTGCCAAGGGCAAAGCAGAGCTCACCGTGTACGACCACATCGATCACGTTGTCCAGCTCGTGAGCGATCGCATCGACAACCTCTGACCAACGCCCCGTGCGACCACCGAGCGTCAGCAAACGCTCAACGACCGGTTCCATCGCCTCGCCGCCGATGGCGTGGGGCAATGCCTCGAGAACCGCACCCAGTGCCTGCTGTGGATCACCGAGCTGGTCGTCGAAAAGCCGATCCATCTCCAGCAACAATTCCGCTCGCCGGGTCCCCTCACCCTCACCGGCTTGGCGCCGGCGTAAGTCGATCAATGCGGGCCACTTCTGCGTGCGCGTGTAGTGGGCAGCGAGCAGCTCTGCGGCCGAATCGGCAAAGTCTTCCCTCGCGACTAGCGCCTCAAGTGCGCGCTCGGCCTCGAGATGCTGTGGATCGGCATCGAGGGCGAGCGCCAAGTAGTCAACGGCCTGGGTCGCATCATCGAGCTGCTCGGCGAGCAAGCGCGCCACCTCAAACGCTACGCTTGCTCGGCGCTCACCGCTCAGCGCCGGCAGCTGACGCTCGAGCATCTCAAGCAACTCCGGCCAGCGCTCGAGGTGGCGATACAGCCGCGTCAACTCGGACAGCGCGCGCTCGTCGTTGGGTGCCTCGTCAAGCACCGACAGCTGGCAAAATAGCGCTTCGTTCTCGTCCTCGAGCTGGACCTCGCAGAGCGTGGCCAGCTTGCGATGATAGGCCACACGCTCGGCGCTCTCGGCCGTCAGTTGAATCCGGCGCCGATAGCTATCGGCCAGGTCATGCCAAGCCTCACGTTTGAGATAAAGCCGCTCCAGCGCATCGATCGGCTCGACGGCCGCGTCGTTCTCCTCGAGCATTTGTGCGTAGGCATCGATCGCTCCGAGTTCATCGCCGAGCTTTCGCTCGCACAGTTCGGCGATGCGTGCGAGCAACGCGTATCGCTCGTCAGGATCTAGGCTACGCTGAACGCGGCGACGCAATAGCTCGACGAGCTCGCGGTCGTCTCCGCGACTGTGATAGAGCGGCTCGAGCGCGCTGATCGCTGCATCCGTATCCTCAACATCTAGTGGTACGACCTCGGAGAACGACGCGATTGCCGCATCGACATCTCCTAAGCGGTCGAGTTGGAGACTTGCCAAGCGCATCAACAGCGAGCCACGCAGTTGTAGGTCATCTACGCCAACCGCGTCGAGCGCGCGGATCCAAACCGCGGCCAGCTCGGACCAACACCGATGCTCGGTACCCAGCGCCTCGACCTGCTCTTGGACGCGACTATTCGATGGATCTACGGCCAGTGCCTCGCCGTAGGCCTTCAGTGCCTCCAGCTCGTCGCCTAGCTCTTGCAGCTGGATATCGCCGACGCGCATCAGCAGCGCCACCGACTCTTCGCGATCTTCGCTCTCCTGCTGTCGCACCAGCAGAATTCCGACCAGCTCCGTCCAGCGCTGCTCCGTCTCGTAGACACGCTGAAGAATCTCCGCAACGCGCTGTCGGTAGGCCGCATGCTCCATTAGCTCGACGAGCAGCGCAACGGGATCTTCAGCAGACGAGTCGGCGCTAACCAGTTCGTCGAGCAGATCGATCGCGCCACCCACGTCATCGAGGTGTCGGGCACGGGTCTCAGCGATCCGCGTCTGCAGGCGCTGGCGAACGGCACTATCGGAGGCACTTTCCAACTGGCGCGCCAAAAGCTCAGCCACTGCGTCCCACCGACCGTTAGCGCGGCAATGGCGCTCAAGCGCGCGTAGCGCGTGGCCGTCGTAGGGGTCGAGCTCCAACAGACGCTCATAGGTGGTAATCGTCGCTGACTGATCGCCGATCACATCTTCGTCTAGCGCGCAGATCTTCAGCAGGACCTGACGCTTCTCTGCCGGGTCCGCGGTCGCGGCGCATGCGCGCTCCAGAATGTCACGCAGCTCGGTCCAGCGGTCAGCGTCTCGCAGAATGCGCTCAAGGGCCTCGAGGGCTTCTCGATCGGTTTCCCGATGCTCGAGCAAGCGGCGCAAATATCGCTCAGCTTCGGTGGCGTCACCGAGTCGCTCGTAATAGGTGCGCGCTAACTCGCGCAGCACTGCAACTTCTGATGCCAACTCAAGCTTGGTTGACGACGCTCCTGAAAGGAGTTCTTCGAGGCATCCGGCAAGCTCAGCAACCTTGCCAGCACGCTCGACGATGCGACATAAAGCCGTCAACGCGGCCGGATCGTTGGGGTCAGAACGCATCCAGCCCACCGCTGCGGCAAACGCCCCGTCGGCATCTCTCAGCGGTCCTTCGCAGAGTTGGTATTGTTCTCGATATAGCTCGACCTGCTCGTCGCCACCGGCCGATGCGAGCAGAATCTCCAACACACGTCGTAAGCGCAGATAATCGGCGCGCTGCTGATATATCGGACGCAGGATCGCCGCGGCAGCTTCTTGGTGATCGCCGCTGGCGTGCAGCAGACGCTCAAGTTTGGCCAAGGCTGGTGCATGCTCAGGGGAGAGGCGCAGCACCCTTTCATAGGTCGCAACGGCGGCTTTGCGGTCATGGAGCTGTCCGTCTTGAAACTCAGCGATCCGGCTGAGCAAGGCCACTTTGTCTTGCTCAGCATCGGCCAGCTCGAGCTGGCGCATCAGCACATCGACCAACTCGGCCCATTGGGCACGCACCCCATAGAGGCGCTCCAATCCTGCGAGTGCCGTGCGGTTGTCCGGCTCAACTTGGGTGACACCAACGTAGGCCTTGATCGCCGCGTCTAGCTCGCCATGTCGCTCCTCCTCGATCACCGCTAAGCGCAGCAACAGGTCGCGGCGACGATCGTCTTCCTGTGCATCAGTCGCCTGCGCACGCAACACGGTCGCCAGCTCGCGCCAACGCGCGCCCTCGCTGTAGATCTGCTCGAGCGCCGCGAGTACCTGCGGCCGCACTTCTGCAATATCAGCGATCTGCGCATAGCAGCGCTCAGCGATATCGATGCGCGCTGCTGGGCCCCGGCAGAGGTCGGCAACGTGCAAGAGCAGTTCGGCTCGTCGCCCGGTGTCTTCGCTCTCCTTGGCGGCTTTGCGGAAAAAGTCCAGGACGACATCCCAGCGACCGCAGGCGGCAGCGGCTCGCTCAAACTTTTCGATGAGCTCCGCATCGTCGGGCCGATGTTCGAGCGCCCTTCGCAGCCAATCCAAACTGCCTTCACTGTCGCCAAGCCGCTGACAAACAGCCAAACCCTCGGAAAGCACGCGGTCCCGCTGCTCTTTTTCAAGCGGCTGATTGACGAGCAGACGATCGATCTCGAGCAGCTGATCCCACTGCTCGGCTTGACGATAGAGCGCCGCCAACGCGGCGAGCGTTTGCTGATCAGCCTGGCCTGCTGCAACGACCAGTCGGTAGGCGCGAATCGCCCGCTGTGGGTCATTGAGATGCTCGACGCACAGCTCGGCGGCGCGGCACTGTAGTCGAACGCGCGCGCGCGGCTCGTCGGCCCGCTCGGCTGCATCGAGCAACGTCTCCACAAGATCAGCCGCGCGTTGCTCGCCGAGCAGCAGGCGCTCGAGCTCGCTGTAGTCACCCTGCTGTAAATACAGCTCTCGCAGGACATCGGCTGGGGCCTGACCGCCTTTGCTCTGCTGAACCTCTTGCCAGAGCTCGATCGCCAGCTGCGGCGTGCGCAGCTCCGCGGAAAACAGCCGTGCCAACGCCTCAGTAAGCGCGAGATATTTCTTGCGCTCGCGTTTCGGCAGAGCCGCGCGCCGACGATAGAGCACTTCAGCCAAAGCGGGCCAACGGGCTTCGCGGCGATAAAGATCAGCCAAACGCTCGAGCGCTTCTTCGTCGTTTTCGTCAGCGATCAAGAATTGGTTGTAAGCCTCAATCGCCGCAGTCACATCGGCGAGCTGACCACACGCCAAGGCGTCGATTTCTTTAACCAGCACTCGGCGAAACGGCTCGTCTGCTGCGGCAAACTGTCCGCGCAACACGTCAAGCAACTCGCGCCAGGCCCGACGGTTGCGGTAGATCGACTTCAGCCGCGTCCACGCTTCGACGTTATCGGGCTGCAGCGCAACCAATTGCTGCAGAACATCGGCAGCCTGCTGGGGGTTGCCCAACCGATCCTGAAGAGCCTCGGCCATTTCGCTGAGAATCGGCACGCGCTGCTGCTCGGAGAGCCCGCTGAGCGCGCGTTGATAGAGACTAACCAGCTCAGCGAACTTTTCGCTCTGGCGGTAATGATCGGCCAGACCTTCGAGCGCTTGCTGATTGCAGGGGTCGAGGGCGAGTACCGCATTGTAACTCGAGGCCACCATCGATGGCAGATTCAGCTGGTCACGATAGAGCGCCGCAATTTCGAGCTGGAGCGCGATCGACTTGCGCGGGTCTGCCGATCCAACACGGTCGATTTCGGCCTTGAGCAGCTCTCGCAATGCGTTCCATTTCTCCACACTACGGTAGAGGCGCGAGAGGGACTCGACAGCTCTTTGCTGTTCGTCGCTGCCCGCGGCGCAACTACGATAGAGCGTCTTCCAGAGTTCGATCGCCCGCTTCGGATTTTTGGCATCCTCTTCGGCGACGCTGGCCATCTCGGCCAGCAGGCGCGCTCGCTGCTCACGCTCGGGCGTCAAGCGTTGGGCAGCGTCGAGCAGTGCCAGCAGCTTCTGATGTTCACCGTTTTCACGGTAGAAGAAGCCGTAAAAGCGCAGCATCGATGGTTGACGTGGATCGAGTTTCTTTAGCCGTCGAAAGAACCGCTCAGCCTGCTCGACATCCTTTAGTTTGTCCCAACAGACCATGCCCAACTGCAGCAGCAGTTCAGCTTCACCCGCGCCACTCGACTGTGCACGCAATACATCTTGATAGAGCGCGACCAGGTCCGACCAACGCTGCTCTTCCGAATAGAGGGCAACGACGAAGCTCAGCATGTGCCCCGACGTCGGCTCGATCGCCAAGGCGCGTCGGTAGTAGTCGGCGGCGGCATCGCGATCGTCGAGCTGGTTCTCACAGAGCTCCCCAGCACAGAGCAGCGCGGCCACCCGCTCTTGCCGCGACCCCGCGACGGCAATCCGTTGGTCGAGCAGCTCGCGGAGGTCCGTGTAGCGCAGCTCGCTGCGCAACCGACGCTCTAGGTGCCCGCTAGCACGCAGGTTGCGCGGTTCGACCTCGAGCGCGCGCCGCAGCAACTGCTCGATGCGCTCCGACTGCGGTTCGTTGCGCCAAACCACTTCCGCTGCCGAAACCAGCAGGCTGGTGGCTAGGCCCTTGTCGGAGGCACTCTCAGCCTCGGACTGGTATTTCTCGACCAGTCGCTGCCAGTTCTTGCGCAGCGCAACGATCTTGTCGAGCGCGCGTCGAGGCGTTAGGTGAGCGGGATCGATCGCGAGCGCCCGCTCAAAGGCGGTCTGAGCCGCTCGCTCGTCGAGCAGTTCCTCGGCACAAAGCTGCCCCTTTTGGCAAAGCAACGCCACTTGGCGATCGCCATCGTCAACGCGCTCGAGCTCAAAATCGAGCAGCCGCAGGACAACGCCCCACTGTCCCAACTGACGATGGTGCTCACGCTCGCGATCGAGTAAGCGATTGACCTCGTGAGGCAGCGGTTGGCCGTTTGGTATCCCGCGCAGTTGCGCGAAAATGGTGTCGTCATTGGGTCGTTGGCGCAGAGCACCGAGAGCCGCTTCGATCTCGTTGGCAGTCATCTGTCCGCCTTAGATCGCCCCGAAGGCGCGCGCAGTGGTTGGGAAATACAGCAGCTAACTCTAACAGCTGCCCGGGGCCTGGGACAAGGCCGATATCAGCTTATCTGTGCAGCAAGATTCATGATTTGCAGATAAGCCCGGCTTTGTGCATGCTCGGACAATCGCTATGTCTCGACCTGAACCCGCCAAGCACCCGATCGGCTATCTTCGCCCACACCGCGGCGGCGTGATCGCCGGTATCCTGGCGCTCGCCATAACCAATGGGCTGGTGCAGACCGTCCCCTGGCTCGTCAAGCAAACCATCGAAGCGATCGAGGCGGTCGTTAAGCGAGGCGCTGACAGCCGAGCGGTGATCTGGCTTTCGCTGGCGATCATCTGCGTGGCGGTGTTGCAGGCGTTGATCCGGATCCTCTCACGGATATTGATCTTCAACGTCGGCCGCCATGCCGAGTATGAGCTTCGCCGCGAGGTGTTCGCCCACCTCTGCACGCTGGACGGCGAATTCTACCGCCGCTTCCGCACCGGCGACTTGATGTCGCGCCTGACCAACGACCTGGCCGCCGTGCGTGCCTTGTTCGGACCGGGCATTCTGCAGCTGGTCAACACCGCTTTTGCCTATCTGATCGCACTTCCGCTAATGTGGCGGATCGACCCGACGATGACACTGCTCTCGTTGGCCCCCTACCCGCTGCTGTTGCTCGGCGCACGACAGTTTGCTGGGGTAATCTTCCGCCGCAGCCGTGCTCAACAACAGGCACTTGCGACGATGACTTCGGCAGTACAAGAGGATCTCGGCGGCATTCGCGAACTGAAGAACTATCGTCTCGAGTCGCTGCGCGGCGAACTGTTCGCACGCTCGTCGACCGAATATCGCGACCAGGCGATCCGTCTGGCGCTCTGGCGCGGCGCGATGACGCCTTTCGTCGGAGCGGGCACGGGCACCAGTCTGGTGCTGCTGCTTTGGGTCGGTGGTCAGCGCGTGATCGATCAATCACTGAGCCTCGGCGACCTCGTCGCGCTCAATCTTTACGTCGCCGCCCTAGCTTGGCCGACCCTGGCGATCGGCTGGATGCTCTCGATGTGGCAACGTGGCATCGCCGCTTGGCAGCGACTGCGCGAACTGCTTTGCCAGACCTCATCGCTCAGTGACGGGCCTGGCGTCGAGGACGACAGCTGGCGGCCGAGCAGCGCGTTACGCGTTCAACGGCTTTCGTTGCGCGCAGCCAATGACAAGCAGCTGCTCGCCGATGTCAGCTTTGCCGTGCCGAGCGGGACGATCTGTGGACTGGTAGGCCGCGTCGGCTCGGGAAAGACGACATTGGTCGAGCTGATCGCGCGTTTGCTGGCCACGCCGGAGAACACGATCTACTTCGGTGATCGCGACGTCACCACCCTTCCGTTAGCGACGATCCGCAGGCAGATCGCATATGCGCCTCAAGATCCGTTTCTGTTTTCCGCCACCTTGGCCGATAACATCGCCTACGGCATCAGTGATCAGATCTCGGGAGCCGACCGACAACAACGGATCGCCAATGCGGTAGTGGCTGCCGGCTTGAGCGAAGATCTGACTCGCCTCCCCAACGGGCTAGAAACAATGGTCGGCGAACGCGGCATCTCCCTGTCCGGTGGCCAGCGACAACGGGTGGCGCTCGCGCGCGCACTCGCCGCCGGTCGACCGTTTCTGATCCTCGATGATTCACTCTCGGCCGTCGATGCCGAGACCGAGCGACAAATCCTCAGCGGACTGCGCCAAGTACTCGACCAGACGACAACGCTGTTGATCTCTCACCGGCTTTCGGCGCTACAGCACGCCGATCAGGTGATCGTCCTCGAGCAGGGCCGATTGGTTCAGCAGGGGCCTCCCAACGAGCTGATGCGCATCGCCGGTCCCTACGCCAACCTCTACAGACAGCAATTGCTGGATCAAGAGCTGGCTGAGCTTTCAACGGAGGAGCGATGAGCGGCGACGCTGCATCATTCGACAGTGGCAGCGAGGGCGAGCGCATACGGCGCCCGCGCGACCCACAGCTGATCAAGCAGCTTTGGTCGGTGCTCTCGCCACACCGCCGGCTGCTGCTCTTCGCGCTGCTCTTGATCCCCCTGGGATCGCTGCTCCATCTCGCCCCGCCGTTTCTGCTCAAGAAGACGATTGACGAGGCGATCGTGCCGCGGGCCCTGCAAAACATCGCGCCCTACGGCATCCTGCTGATCATCGTGCTGGTCGTCGAACACTTGACCGGCTTCGTGCAACTCGCCCTGATGCAGATCGCCGGGCAACGGGCGATGAGCGATCTGCGCACCCAAGCCCATCGTCACCTGCTCGGCCTGCGCGTCAGCTATTTTGACCGCACGCCGATCGGGCGCGTGATGACGCGCGTTACCAACGACGTCGAAAGCATTTCCGAGTCGTTTTCCGCGGGGTTGGTTACACTGGTCGGCGACATCTTGACGTTGATCGGTATCGTGATCGCGATGCTCTGGCTCAATGTACGCCTGGCGCTGCTGACGTTCTGTGTATTGCCGCTCCTAACGGTGGCCGTCGTCACCTTTCAACGGGTACTGCGTCAGACCTACCGCGTAATCCGTCGACGGCTTGCGCACATCAACGCCACGCTGCAAGAGCACATCAGCGGCGTCAAAGTCGTGCAAATTTTCGCCCGTGAGCAACACGCTGCGCTGGAGTTTGATCAGGCCAACCGGGCCTATCGCGACTCCTATCACCGCGCGATCGCCTTCGATGCTGGCCTCTACGCGATCGTCGAAATGCTCAGCAGCGTCACCGTCGCAGCCTTGCTCTGGTTTTCCGGACTGCGGGTCGGCGAGGGGATCACCTTCGGCATGTTGGTCGCATTTATCGAGTACGCCCAACGCTTCTTCATCCCGATCCGCGACATGTCAGCCAAGTACGCGGTGATCCAGCAAGCGCTTAGCGCCGCCGAGCGCGTCTTCGGTCTGCTCGCTGTCGACGAACCCGATGCGCCGAGGGGCCAGCGCCCCAGCCTGCCGACAACACCAGCACATCGCGTCGATACCACTGTGCCCGCAGTGGAGTTTCGTGGCGTCCACGCCAGCTACGATGGCCAGACCCCGGTGCTCAAGGATGTCTCGTTTTCGATCGCAGCCGGCGCCACCGTGGCGATCGTTGGACCGACGGGCGCGGGCAAGACCACGGTGATCCGCCTGTTGACCCGGCTCTATGACATCGACCGCGGCCAAATCCTGCTGTACGGCAACGACATCTGCCAAATCGACGTCGCCGAGCTCCGTCGCCGCGTCGTGGTGCTCAGTCAGGACATCTATCTATTCGGCGGCACAGTGCGTAGCAACATCACACTCGAGGATCCGGCGATCGACGACGCCCAAGTCGTCGATGCGGCCCGGCGGGTCGGCCTGCTCGATTTGCTCTCTCTCGATGCCACCGTCGCTGAACGCGGCGCCAACCTCTCGGCCGGTGAGCGTCAGCTGATCGTCTTCGCTCGAGCCCTCGCGCGCGATCCCGAAATCCTCGTGCTCGACGAAGCCACAGCCAACGTCGACCCCGAATCCGAGCGGATCGTCCAAGCCGGCATTGCCGAGCTGATGCATTCACGAACCGCGATCGTCATCGCCCACCGCCTGACTACCATTCAGGCGGTCGACAGCGTAATGGTTTTTGCCGATGGCCGACTCAGCGAACGTGGCAGCCACGCCGAGCTGCTCGAGCGCAACGGAATCTACGCCCGCCTCTACCAGCTGCAGTACGTCAGCCAAGCGCCGGTGCCCCTGGCTTAGCCCCAAAGTACGGCGTAGCGGCCGGCCAAAAGTTACGTTTGTTAATCAACGTCCCCAATACCCGCTAAAATTACTAATAATTCTCTAATTAGCCCACGGCAAAGGCCAAAGCCGCAGCCAGCCATTGATCGACGCCCGGCGATGCGCTAGTGGTAGGCTGGCGCTCGCAGAATAACTGCCGGCAATAACACCACAACGCTGAAAAATGCGTCTCGAGATCAGATGACCTCCGTCACCCATGAATTGCGCGTCCGACCGGACAAGATCGCTAGCGTCTGTACGCCGTTTAAGCTTGGACCGTACCTCGCCGTCGCGCCGACCCCTGTCGCCGAACGCGGCGTCGCGGTCGTTGGCCGAGTGCTCACCGTCTCGGCACAGTACGGTCACATCGAGCTGCGTTCGGGACGACCAGCGGTGCTGGTACCCGGCGACATCATCGTCGGCGTGCTCGGCGCCCGCGCAGCGTTGCGCGGCTTTTGCGGCGACGTGCCCGACGCCGTCGAGCGCGGCGATATCCTCTGGCTGCTCAACAAGGGCGGCGTGATCGGTAAGTCTGCCGGCGCCACCGTCGGCCTCGGCGAGCCGATCCAGCTCGAGGTCATCGGTACGCCGGTGCGCGACGGCAAGCCACTGCGCTTGTCCGACTACGCGATCAAGCCCGCGCCGTTGCCCGATCCGTTGCCGCCGGTGCTCGTCGTCGGTGCGACCTGCATGCACGCCGGCAAGACCACTGCGGCCGGCGTGATCACGCACCACTTGACCCGTCGCGGCATCAAGGTCCACGCCGGTAAAGCCACCGGCGTCGCAGCGCTCGCCGACTTGATGAGCTTCTCCGACAACGGCGCGGTGACGACACTGAGCTTCGTCGATGCGGGCTTGCCCTCGACCTGCAATTACGAAGACGTGCCGACAACCACCCGCACATTGCTGGCCCACCTGGCACAAGACAACCCCGACGTAATCGTCCTCGAGCTCGGCGACGGACTGCTCGGCGCATACGGCGTCGACGACATCATCGCTGACAGCGGCCTGACCAGAACTTTTCGCGCAGCGATCGTCGCGGCCAACGACATTATCGGCGGACTCGCCGCATCGGAACGACTCAGGGCGGCCGGGATCAACGTCGCAGCGATCACCGGCCCCGCTACCGACAACGAAGCTGGGCGGCGAAAACTCGCTCAGCTCGGCTTCGCCGCAGCAAACACCTTTCACCAACCCGGCGAACTCTGCACCCTAGTCTGCAACGCACTCGGTATCAGCTGATGAGCCGCGTGGACAAGGTTCGCGTCGGCATCGTTGGCGCTTCCGGCTTTCTCGGCGGCGAGCTGGTGCGACTGCTTCACGCGCATCCATATGTCGAGATCACGATGCTCGGCGGCGCCAGTTCGGCGGGAAAGAGACTCGCCGAGCTTCGGCCCGGCTTGTCGGTCGATCAGCCGATCGAAGCGATCGACGCCAATCGACTCGCCGAGCGCTGCGACCTGGTCTTCTTGGCCTTGCCCCACGGCGAAAGCGGCTCGCTGGCCAAACAGCTGCTCGGGTACCCGCACCTGCGAATCATCGATCTCGGCTCGGACTTCCGATTGCGGTCCGCTGCCGACCATCAGACCTATTATGGCCGTGAGCCGATCGACGAGCCGACGTTGCAGCTCGCCCATTACAGTTTGCCCGAACTGACCGGCGCGCCACCGACCGATTGTCGGCTGATCGCCAACCCGGGCTGCTTCGCCACGGCCTTGGCGCTAGGCATCCACCCCCTCAAAGGACAGCTAGCGCCCGGCGCGCGGATCAGCGTTTGTGGCGTAACCGGCAGCAGCGGCAGCGGCATCGCACCGACCTCGCGCGTTCATCACTCGCTACGTCCAACCAACTATGCGGCCTACAAAGTGCTCAGCCACCAGCACCTCGGGGAGTTGCGACAGCTCTTGGGAGCGGTCGACTTTGAAGTCGACTTCGTGCCGCATAGCGGACCGATGACCCGCGGCATCCACCTGACGATAATGCTGCGCAAGTCGGAGTGCAGACAGCACAGCCTCGCTGCGATCTACCGCCAAGCGTTCGCCGACGCGCCATTGGTCGATGTACAAGCCGGCCCAGTCGACATGGGCGCGGTGATCGGCAGCTGTCGTGCGCTGATCGGCGTCGAGGGAGATGAGAGCACCGCTGTGGTCTTCGTGGCGATCGACAACTTGCTCAAAGGCGGATCGGGCCAGGCGGTACAGAACATGAACTTGCTCTGCGGCTGGTCGGAGACCACGGCTCTGCCGACTTTGGCGACATGGCCCTAATCGGCAAAAGGAAAGCGCACAGCGATGACCGGCCCACTGCTTGACGTCTATCCGCGGCTCGACCTTACACTAACGGCCGCTAGCGGCTGCTGGCTCCATACCGCCGACGGCCGACAGATCCTCGACCTATACGGCGGCCACGCCGTCACGCCCCTCGGCCATGCGCATCCGCGAATCATCGGCGTAACCTCCCAGGCCCAACGCACACTCGATTTCTACTCGAACTCGCTGCAGATGCCGGTGCAACAGCGCGCTGCCCGTGCGCTGCTCGCGGACAGCGCGCTTGCCGCTGTGCACTTCGTTAACAGCGGAACCGAGGCCAACGAAGCCGCTCTTCACCTAGCACGACGACTGACTGGTCGGCGCGTCGTCGTCGCCTTTCGCTGCGGATTTCACGGGCGTACAGCAGCGAGTCTGGCGGCCAGCGGTTTGCAGAGTTACCACGACCGACTCGCGTTGCCGATCGCTGCGGACTGCCAGCGTTTCGTCGAGTTCGGCGACGGAACGCAGCTCGATCAGATCGACAGCGACGTCGCCGGGGTGATCTGCGAGTCGATTCCGAGCTTGGCCGGCGTCTTGATGCCACCCGATGGCTACTATAGCCGGCTAGCACAGCGCTGCCGCGACGTCGGCGCCCAGCTGATCTTCGACGAAGTCCAGGGCGGCGTCGGGCGTGTCGGACACTGGTTCGCCCACCAGCTCTTTGGCATCGAACCCAACATGGTCACGCTGGCCAAGGGCATCGCCAACGGCTATCCCGCCGGTGCGCTGCTGGTCGACCGTGCGATCGCCGAGCAGGTCACCCATGGGGAACTCGGCACGACTTTCGGCGGAGGGCCCCTGGCCTGTACACTGATCGAAGCGGTGGCAACCTGCGTGCGCGAGAGTGGTCTACTGCGGCGCACCTCAGAGATCTTTCAACTACTCCAGCGAGAACTGGCCGAGCTTCCTTTGCGTATCCGCGGCGCAGGCTGCCTGATCGGCATTCAGTCGCAGCTTCCCGCGAAGGTCTTGCGCGACCAGCTGCTTTCGCACGAGATTCTCGTCGGCACTAGCGCCGAGCCCAACACGATTCGACTGCTACCGCCCTACACCGTCAGCGACAGCGAACTCGCACGCTTTTGCGCGGCGATTGGGGCAATTCTCAAAGGCTAAAGAATGCAAGATCCGGGTCCTAGCCTCCTCGAGGCATCGGTGTTCATCGAGCGGTTTCGTAGAGAACACGTCGTGATCAAGCTCGGCGGCGAGCTATTAGACCGCAGCGCCGCACTCGACCGCATCGCCCCGCAGATCGCTGTGCTAACTCGCTGCGGCATGCGCCCGGTGGTCGTTCACGGTGGCGGTAAGCAGATCGACGAGCGCTGCACCAAAGACGGCATTCCGGTCGTCAAGCATCACGGTCGTCGCGTCACGACCGAAGGCGTACTCAACGCAGTCGTCGATGTGGTCGGCAATCAGCTCAACGCGCAAATCTGCTCGCACCTCCGAGCGTTGGGCGTGCAGACCCGCGGCTTTGCCGATGGCGTCTACCGCACGCTTCTCGCCCGGCGGCGCGCACCGATGGACGTCGACGGTCAGCAGGTCGACTTCGGTCTCGTCGGCGATATCACCCATGTCGACGTCCACGCCTTGCGCCACGGCGATGAGCAACACGCGGTGCCAGTCTTTCCGTGCCTGGCGATCGACGATCAAGGCAATTGGCTCAACGTCAACGCCGATAGCGTCGCGTCCAAGGTCGCACTCGCGCTGGGCGCGCAAAAGCTGATCATGCTGTCACGCGTACCTGGGGTGATGGAGCATCCCAATGCCGACGGGTCGATCTCTCAGCTAACCCTGACGCAAGCCGAGCACCTCGCGGTTTCGACCCAGGTCACAGCGGGTATGAAGGTCAAGCTCAACGAAGCGATCAACGCCCTCAAAGGCGGCGTACCGCAGGTGCACATCATTTCTGGCGTCGAACCCTCGACGCTGCTGCGCGAGATCTTCACCGAAGAAGGCTGCGGCACGCTGATTTCGCACTAACCGAGTGCGCCGTTCGCGCGCGGTCCAGCCCGTCGCTGAGTCGCGTCCGGGTGGCCTAGTTGCCGGGCGGAGACCGACGCTGACGCGAAACCTCGTAGAGCACAACGCCAGTGGCAGTACCGACGTTGAGCGCGGCGATTTCGCCGAGCGCGGGAATCGTCAATAAGAAGTCGCATTGCTTGACGACCAGAGGACGCATTCCCCGACCCTCGCTGCCGAGCACAATCGCCAACGACCGACGCAGATCAACATCAGCCGGATGTTGGCCCCCGCTCTCCACGGTGCCAGCGACCCAAACCTCAGCCTCTTTGAGCTCGGCGATGGCGCGCACCAAGTTGGTCACCCGTGCGCACGGCAGATATTCGGTCGCGCCGCAGGCAACGCGCGTCACCGTCGCATTGATTTGTGCACAGCGATCCTTGGTGAGCACGATGCCTGTGGCGCCAAGCACCAGCGCCGCACGCATCATCGCCCCGAGGTTTTGAGGGTCGGTCACTCCGTCGACCAATAGCAGCAGCGGTTGCCGTTGGTCCTCGAGCAGGGCGTGCATGTCCACGTAGGCATAGTCGCCGACCAGCGCGACTACCCCCTGATGCACGCCGCCTCCGGCAAGTTCATCCAGCGCAGCAGTCGTGACCTGACAAGTCGAGATGTCGGCGCGCTTTGCCGCGTCGATCAACTCGCGCGCCGCGCCACGCTCCGCAAAGAATAGTTGCCGAATCGTTCGCCCTGCCGAACCCTTGGCGAGCAGGGCCTGGACCGCGCGCAGACCGATCACACGGTTGTTGGCATTGGTGATCATTGATCTGCGCAGTCCTCGTCTTCGCCCTGGCAGCCGCGACCGACCAACGATTCGACCAGCTCGGCGTCGAGCTGATAAAAGGCTGCCAATTCGAGCAATAGCGAGCGGTACAGTTCGCGCCTGGCTTCGCGCTCGCAGCGAGCAAATCGCCCGAGGTTTCCCAGGTAGACGAAAACGACGTTCAGCCGCGCCGCTTCGCTGCCCGCTGCCGCCCCGGAGAGAAACACCAAAGCTCGCGGATCTAGTCCTTCGACGATCAACTCGATCGGCGGACACTCGCTCAGATGAATCGCGGCTTCGGCAAGTCCTGCCAAGGGCTGCCCAAGTTGCACGGCTACCTTGTTGAGCAGGCGCCGCAAAGCGTCTGCGTTGGGCAGCCAGTCGGGATGCTCGACAACAGCCGCTGCCTTGCGGGCCTCAACAAAACTGTCGAGGGCCGCCTGGTAATTGCCAAGCATCTCGTAGGCGATGCCGAGATAGTACTGGGCGTCTTCGGCGTATTCTGGGCTGGTCGCTGCTGATCTGAGCAGCGGGATCGCCTCATCGGCGAATTCCACATCGATCAACAAGCGGGCCACGCGCACGCAGTGGGCCGAATCCCCGTGGGGCAGAGGAAGTAAACGCTGGGCCACGCTGCGGGCCTCTGCGACGCGGTTTGCACCCCACAGGGCCTCGGCGCGCAGCAGATCAACGTCGAAGCGCTCTTCGGCGGACTCAGCAAGCGCGTCCGCTTGGCCGCAGAAACGCAACGCCAACTCGAAATCCTGCATCGGGTGGATCGCCAGGTCGGCGGCATATAACACCGCATCGATATAGTCGGGCTCAACATCGATCGCGTGCTGGAAATGCTCGAGCGCTTCCTCTGCTTCACCCTCCGCCGCACAGATCGCCCCCAGCAGGGCATGCCCTTCGGGCGCGTCCTCATCGATGCTGAGGATTTGATTGGCGGAAATGCGTGCCTCGGTGAGCTGCCCACGGCCGAGCAAATCCCAACCGCGATCGAGGTGCGCAGTCAGCGCATCGGTCTCCATCGATCCGGCGTCCTTTGCCGCGGCGTCTCTTCTTCCCTCAACCACCTGGCGATTATATCATGCCCCAATGTTGGGCAGCGGAATCAGTGAGAATCTTCAGCGTATCCTCGGTCACCGACTGCTCTTGGCGGTTTTCTTGGCCACTTCCTTTGGTTGCCCACCGTCGCAGCGCCTGCCGACCAAGCCGCCGCTTTCTAAGGCGCCGGTCAATGTCCGGCGCGATTTCTCGGCTGCTCAAGCGCTCTATGAGCACCGCAAGTATCCCCAAGCCGCGCGCGCGTTTCGCGATTTTGTCCAGCGCTACGCCAGCGATCCGCTATCCGTTTGGGCTCAGCTTTATCTGGCACGGACTTCGATCAAACTCGACCAGCTCGACGACGCCGAAAAGCACTTGAGCCTGGTCAGCGCGCAGGGATCGCCCAACGAGCGCATGCTCGCTCGCTACGAAGGCGGCTTGCTGGCGATCAAACGCCAGCGCTGGCAGCTCGCCGAAGAGCAGCTTGCACCGCTGTTGGGGCAGCTTCCCAGCGAGCGCGAGCCCGAGCTGCTCGCGCTACTGCTGCATAGCAGCGAGATGCTCGGTCAGCACGCGCGAACGATCGAGTACGCAGACAAGCTTTATCAACGCAGTGAGCGTCCAGCCGAACGCGCACTAGCGCGCCGCACGATCGCGGCGAGGCTCGCACAACTCGCGCCTCCATCGATCGAGGTCATCTATCGCAAGGCAGCGAAGGATGCTCTGCTGCGCGCACTCGCTGGCACACAGCTGGTTAAGGCTTACCGCGCACAAGGCCAGCTTGAGCGGGCCAACGATATTGCCGACGATATCGCCGATGCGTGTGAGCGATCAGGTCTGCCTTCGCCCAAGCTAGCCAACAGCGAGCGCGCAGAGGCGCGAATCGGTGTGTTGTTGCCAGCGAGCGGCCGCTACCAGCAGGCAGGACGGCTAGCACTGCGAGGCGTCGCCCTTGGACTCGACGCGCAGAGCACATCGGCGATGCAGCATGCGAAAGTCAAACAGCCACAGCTGCTAATCCGCGACAGCTCGCATGACCCGGCCGCTCAAGCCCGTCAACTGATCGTCGACGACCGGGTGATCGCGCTGATTGGTGGACTGCGCCCCGAAGCCAGCCAGGCGATCGCCGCCGTTGCCGCTCGTTTCGGCGTCCCCTATCTGCCCCTCGGTCCGACCGCTGACAGCTCCAACCCGTGGACGTTTCGCATCCTGCCCGACGCGGCGGCCCGCATCGAAGGGCTACTGCACCATGCTCAAGGCACTACACCACTGCGAACGATCGTACTGGCGCCCCAATCGCCCTATGGGAACAATATGTCGGCGTTGTTTCGTCGCCTAGCCACAGCGAGGCGATTTATCGTCGTTGGAGATCACCGCTATCCGCCAAGCGCTACGTCGTTCGTGGCTCTCGCCAAGCGCATCGCCACGCTGAAGCCGCAGATCGTCTTCATCCCCGACACCGCGCAACGTATCGCGCTGCTCGCACCCGCTTTGGCTGCCCAGGGTCTCTGGTCGCGCCGCAGCGGATCACCACCGCCGCCCAACAAGGGGCTGGCGATCCGTATCTTGGCCACTGCCGATGGCCTCAACGCCCGACTCTTGGCGAGTGCAGCCTCTTATCTCCAAGGCGCACTGCTTTCGCCGGGATACTTTGGCGAGCAGCGCACTGAATTGAACGCCGTCGAGTCGACCTACCTAGCGCGACACCGCCAGCCAGCCTCGTTGCTCGTCGCCTACGCCTTCGACGCGACGCTATCGGTCGTCGGCCGGCTCGACCCATCAACACCCGATCGCAACAGTCTCTCACAGTCGTTGCGCAACAAGGCGGTGCTCGGCTTGACCGGCCCAACGCTGTTCGGTGCCAACGGCAAGCGCATGGCCTTGCCACCAACCTACGAGGTCGTAAACAGCCAGGTCACGCTGTTGCCCCAGCCCGCCACCAACTAGACCGCATTGCGTAAGCGGCGAGGAACGGCTCGAGCCGCTGTTGGCAAGCGCACGAATCCCGCGCTAGCGGCCGATCAACCGCAGCAGCGCTGCGGTCCCTACACCCTCGATGCGTAACGACTTCCGCTTACCGGTCGTCCCGGCGACCACGCTAACTTGCGCCTTGGGCACACCCAACGCCTCGGCGATCAGCGCTACAACGGCTTGGTTGGCCTTGCCGTCGACCGGTGGGGCCTTGACCGAGAGCTTGATTCGGTCACCAACGACCGGCCCGACAGCGGCACGCGAGGCCCGTGGACTGACCAATACACGGATCACCAAGAAATCGTCGGCGACCTGGCCGAGGAACGGCAGCGTCTCGTCGGACAAGGGCCGTGCCGCTATTCGCGATCGCCCAGCTCGCGAGCTCGGCGCGTCGCCACTTCGACAGCATTGATCAGCGTCGTGCGCAGTCCGCCCTGTTCGAGCGTATGAACCGCCGCGATCGCCGTTCCGCCGGGTGAACAGACCATGTCCTTAAGCCGGCCAGTGTGCTCTTGGGTTTCGATCACCAACTTGGCCGCACCAAGCACCGTCTGGCAGGCCAACGCGTGGGAATCCCAACGGCTCAGTCCGACTTTGACCCCCGCGTCGCTCAGCGCTTCGATCACCATGAAGATGAACGCCGGGCCGCTGCCGCTGAGGCCAGTCACCGCGTCCATCGCCGATTCGTCGACGACCAGTACGCGTCCGACGGGTTCGAACATCGCGACTGCGGTCCTGACATCATCGTCGGTAGCATGAGCGCCAGCGCTCACCGCCGTCGCCCCCTCTCCGACCAGCGCAGCCACATTGGGCATCGCGCGCACCACCCGCGCGCCCGGCGCGAGGCAGGCCTCCAACAGGGCAGAGGACTTTCCTGCTGCAACCGAGATCACCACCGCCTCCGCGGGAATCGCCTCTTTGGTCTCGCGCGCGACCGTCTGTAGGATCTGCGGCTTCACGCAAAAGACTACCGCCGCCGCCTCCTCGACTGCAGCGATATTGGAGCCGCAGACCGTCACGCCGTAGCGCTGCTGCAACTCGTCGAGGCGCGTTTTGCGGCTGTCGCTGACCCTGATCTCGGCTGGAGCGATCGCTTTGCTCGCCAGCAAGCCACGGATCAACGCCTCGCCCATATTGCCCGCACCAACAAACGCGATCTTCCCGGAGATACTCACGATTCGTCTCCCATCAACTTATGGTAGGCACGCTCGCCTAGTTGCTCGGTCACCAGCGACTGTACGGCCTGTTCGATCTCCAGCCGTTCGTCCTCGGAGGCATAAACGAACTGGATCCCCATCCCCGGTTCGGTGCCCTTGGTCGGATCGGCGTCTTGCTCATCGATCACCCACATCACACGACCGCGCAGTTCGAGCGGATCCTCGAGTTGGGGCACCAGCATGCAAAACACAAACTCGGTGCCGACCGGCAACGGCTTGGTGGTGTTGATGAACGTTCCGCCTTTGGAGATGTTGCGCGTGTAGTCAAAGAGAAAGGTGTTTAGTTTGCGATACTCGACCTTCAGCTCGATTGGCGTGCGCGCATGCTGTCGAGACTCGTCGGTACTCATCG
Organism: Deltaproteobacteria bacterium; assembly: GCA_020633415.1. Lineage (GTDB taxonomy): Bacteria > Myxococcota_A > Polyangia > JACKDQ01. Next base: position 227,546 of record JACKDQ010000005.1, on the reverse strand, counting down.
TCGGCTCAGCTGTTTAGGGCGTGACGCGACTGTTTCTCCGAGACAACGCGCAAAACAGCGCCTAGCCCGAGCCCAGCCACGACACACCGATAACTACCGAATAATATGAGGCTAGCTCATAGTTCGTGCGCGTGTCAAACTGGCGTCGGCAATGATCGGCGAACTGCTCAACCGGCGGACGGTAGCCTGCAGCGCTATCGCGTGTCTCAGCGCGACCTTACTCTGCTTTCTGCCGCTATTTGGTCTGCTGGCGTATCCCTTTTGCCTGGCGATTGCCATCATCGGCGGCCCCCTGGCGGTCTTTCTCGGCCACAGCCAGGTCCACCACGATCAGCAAGGCGAGCTCGGCCTGGGCCTGGCGATGCTGCCGCGCAGCAGCGCTGCGGCGCGACTGTTCGTGCGCGTGCTGCTGCAACTTGTCCCCCTGCTGGTCTTGCCGCTGCTGATCGTCGCGATCAACGCACTGCGCGTAAAAAACTGCGACCCAATGACCGGCTTGCTCTTCTATCTGCTAATGCCCGTCTGCGGTATTCTCTTGACCGGTACGCTAGGCGCGCTATCGGCGTTGCTGATCCCGTCTCGCACGCTGGGTCTGCTCACCGCCTATGCCGCGCTGCTCGGCCTCTGGCTGCTGGCGATCGTCGGCATATATACCACTCCCGCCGTATTCATCTTTGATCCGACGATCGGCTTTTTCCCCGGTGCGATCTACGATGAGGGCGTCCAGATCGAATCGCGTTTCGTCGTCTATCGGCTCTACAACCTGGCCTGGCTACTCGCAGCGTTTTGTCTGGTCGTGCGCCAGCTAGAGGTCAGCACCTTGCGCCTACAGAAAGCGCCAGCAAAGGGCGCTCGCCGCTGGACACTGCTTGCCGGGGCGTTGTTGCTGCTTGGCGGCGGACTGTTCTGGCAGGGCGACCGGCTCGGCTTTCGTGCGTCCGTCGCAAACATCGCCGTCAGCCTCGGTGGCAAGCAGCTAACAAAGAACTTCACGATCTACTACCCACGTGAGCTCTCGGCCGGGGACTTGCGGCTTCTCGCTGAGGACCACGAATTTCGCTTGGCGCAGATCACACCGATCTTGGGGCAGCCCCAGCGACGAATCACCGCGTTCATCTTTCGCAACGCCGATGAAAAGCGTCGCCTGATGGGCGCCGCCAATACATACATCGCCAAGCCCTGGCGATCGGAGATCTATTTGCATGGCACGAGTTACCCGCAAGACGCGCTCAAACACGAATTGGTGCATGCGGTCGCCGCACATTGCGGTGACCGACTACTCGGCCTGAGCATCCCCCTACCCGACTTTCGCCAGGGGTCGGTTCAACTACCGAGCGTCAACCTTGGATTGGTCGAAGGGCTTGCCGTTGCCATCGATTGGCCAACCAACGATCACGGCACGATCCATCAGGCCGCCGCAGCGCTGCGTCGTCGCGGATGGGCTCCCGACATGCACAGCCTGCTCGGGCTGGGCTTTTACGCCCACGCTAGCTCGCGCGCCTACGCCTACGCCGGATCCTTTGTCCGCTTTCTGCTCGACCGCTACGGTGCGGCCAGACTGCGGGCGCTTTACCGCAGCGGTGGCGCGTTTGAAGCGGTCTACCGTGTACCGCTTTCCACCCTCCAAGCGCAGTGGCACGCCGTGATCGATGAGCTTGCGCTATCAGCGGCTGAGCGGCGCAGCGCAGAGCAGACCTTCCGTCGGCCGAGTATCTTCGCCCGTCCCTGTCCGCATACGGTGGCGCGCCTTCGCCAACGCGTTGACCAGGCCCAGCAACGGCGCGATCTTGCGGCGGCGATCGAAACACTCGAGCGCCTCTGTCGGGCCGATCCCGGCACACCATGGTACCGTTTACAGCTCGCCGATGCGCTGCTCAACAACGGTGATGAGGCCGCATCGCTCAGTACCATCGCCCCGCTCCGCACCAACAGCCAAGATGCTGCGGTTGCCAGCGCCGTCGATAGCTGGCTCGCCGATCACCACTGGCGTCACAACCGCCTCCAGGCCGCCCGGGCCGCGCTGGACGCCGCAGCACAGCGCGCCGCCGACGTAGGCTCAGCGCGATTGATCTGGCTCAAGCGCTGGGCCCTCGACCAGCCGCGCGAAGTGCGCAAGATCGTCTTCGACTATCTCGACGTCGGCCGTGACCGCCCACGCTTTGCACGGATCGCCGCCCTCCACCAAGCCTACCGGCTGACTGACGTGCTGCCCCAAGCCGCGATCGGCTGGTACCTGGTCGGCAAGCAACTGGCCGCCGCACGACTGTTCGAGGACGCACGCCAACCCCTGCAGCACGCACTTGAGCTCGGTTTGAGCGACCCGCGGTTCACCGTTGAGGCTTATCGAACCCTCGGTCGATCGGCGTTCCGCGCCAACGACTTCGAGCTTGCCGCGCGCAGTTTCAGCCTGCTGCGCACCCACGACAAACCTCAGGTCTCACTCGATGCCGAAGACTGGCTGCAGCGGATCCATTGGACACAAGCCACGCGCCATCGCGACGAGCATTAGCAGCTGCCAAGCGGTACCTTGGGGCGCGCTAGGGACCAACGCCTGAGGCGATCAGCGTGATCCCCTCCGGAGAATCGACTGGTTCGCGGTTAAGCGGCGTCTCGCGACCATAGATGGCAACGCCGTTCGCCTGATCGCCCTCGACAACCTCCAAACGCAAGGTAAGCAGCCGCCCGGCCCACTGCTTCAAGCGCTGTTCGTCGTCGATGGTGATAGTAAATTGGCGGCCAACACCATCATCGGGCGGCAGACGCAGCGCCGCGATCTGCTCGCCATTGAGCGAAACGCGCACACGTGAAAAGCCATCTGCGGGCGCGCTAGAGCCTGGGTACTCCGACGATAGCCGCAAACGAATCCACACGCGCTTGGCTCGGCGGTCGAGACCGCTAAGGCGATACTCGAAAAAGCCTGTGCGTCGCCCATATGCGTGAACCAAGATGCCGCCGTCCCAACTGCCGGCTTCTTCAAAGTACGCCCGATAAAACTGGTCGACCGGTATCACCAGTTGCCGCACGCCGTGGCGAACGGTTTGCCAGTTTCGCCAGGCTGAGCGCCGACGCCACACCGTCGCATGGGTGGGCGCGATCGCCGCGGTGCCGCGCTCTGGGCCCAGCAAAGGGTTGGTGTTGACGATCTTCGCGCCCTTCGCACGACGCGCCGCCTGAGCGAGCACGCGACGCAGACCCCGATAGCGCGGCTTGTCGATCAGCACCCCGTAGCGGCGCGTCCAATCGAGCGTCGGCTGGTAAATCCAGACCAGTGCACCATTGCCGCCATTATCGAACAGACGCCGGAGAAACAACCGGTGCCATCGTGCGCGCGCCGCAATCGCTCCGCGATCGGCAAAGCCGAACTCACCGAAAACGATCGGCTTCTTGACGACGTAATGTGCAAGTTGCACGCGATCGTCGATGTAGGCCTTGAGGTTTTTCAGGCCGCGACTGCGCAAATGCTCCTCGGGGTAGATGTGTTGGTCGCAATAGGCCACCTGCGGCAAGCCACACATCTTGAGCCAGCTTTCACGCTCCAATTGAAGGTTGTAGCCGATCAGTCCGGGGACGATCATGTGGTTGTCATCGATCGAGCGGATGATCTCCGACATCTCGACAAACCAGGCGCGCCGAACCGCTTCGGCCTCGGGCGTCCCGACCATTTCGTTTTGCAGCTCCCAGGCCATGATCGTCGGGTCGTCGCGATAAGGCACGCCATTGACGCTGTTGACGCGACCGACGATGCGCTTGATGTGGGCGGCGAACCAGCGCTTAACGCGCGTATTGGTGAAGAACCGATCGCTATAGCCGTAGGCTTCGGTGTCGCGATCACCAGCCCAGCGCAGATACATCGGAATGCCGCCGTAATCTGCCCAGCGGTTGGAGAGCGTAATCACCAAATAAACGCCGTGTTCTTTGGCCCAGGCGACCACTTTGTCGAGCTGCTGATACGCTCCCTCGATGAAGCTGTGCGGACCTGCGCGAAAGAGAAAGTCCTGACGCTGCCAATCGGGCGCGCTGGCCAGCCCCTCGCCGAGTGCCCAGATCCGGCCAACGGTCAGACCGTCACGCGCCGCGGCGGCGATCGTCTGCTTGGCCAGTCGGCGTGCCTTGGGGCCGTGCATCACATTCAGGTTCGCGCCGACAAAAAAGAACGGCTTGTCGCCAATAACGAAGCGCGTGCCCGAGACCTGCACAAATTGTGGCTTCTCGGCTGCGACCTGGGAAGCGATCAGCGAGACGACGAACAACGCGCAGGGTGCTGCTAGACGAAAAAGCGCGCGACCGGCCCGAGTGCCAAGTCCAAACGGTCGCTGCGCAACAGATCGCCATCGACCATGTAGGCCTCTTGCTCCTCGAACTGAATGCGGACGCCCCGGGCCAACATATCGAAGTGATGATCGCCGGCGATCGGTTTGCCGCGGAAGCCACGCAACATCTGACTGGCTAGCTGACGCGCCGCCAGCCCGCTGCCGACGAAGTGAAAGCAGTCGCTGCGCCGTCCGCCCCGATAGGTGACTTTCATCCCCAGGCCAACATCGGGAATCGTCGCCGCTATGATCAACGCGAATCGTTCGCACGCAATCTGTCTTTCGTCGACCGTAATTCTCGCCCGCGTCGGCTCGAAGATCCGACGCGCCAAAGGCAATTGGAACGCCGCCGCCAGCGGAAGTTCCACCGCCAGCGCCGCCGCCGCCGACCATCCGGCCTTTCTCTCGTAGTATACCTCGAGAAATCGGGCCGCCAACGCGGCGCCGGTCATAAAACAGAGCCGTCCGTTGGCCCGGATCGTCGGCACGTCCCTAATTCCCAGCGGCCGGTCGGCAGCAAGCAGCTCGAGGGCCCGCCGAATTTGCTCTTCCGACGAAGGGCGGCCGACGACGTTTTTGGCGATGGTATTCATCGTGCCACCGGGCACAACCAGAATCGTCGGCATCCGTGCAGCAAAGCGATCAGCAAGCATGGTGATCGTCTGGCTAATCGTCCCGTCGCCGCCGCAAACTGCGATCAGCCGACAGTCGTCTGGAAGGCGATCGATCGCACGTCGCGCATCGGACAATCCGGCTGTGCGCTGGATCCGCAACCGCGCGCCGAAGCGATCAGCAAGCTGATCCAAAAAGGCCGGTTGGCGCTGGACTCGTCGCGCTCGTTGATTGACCAGCAGCTCGATCATTGCGGCTGATATCGCGGAGACTCGCCCTCGGTAGCCGACACGATGACCGCCGCCGAGAGATCGCCGGTTACGTTGATCGCGGTGCGAAACATGTCGAGGATGCGATCCATGCCGAGGATCAGCGCGACGCCGGTGGTCGGGACACCGACGGTGGTTAGCACCAAAGTCAGCGTGATCATGCCTACGCCGGGGACACCAGCGGCTCCGATCGATGCGAGGGTCGCCGTGAGTACGATCGTCACCATGTCCATCAAACCGAGTGGCATGTTGAAAACCTGCGCGATGAAGATCGCCGCTACCCCCTGGTAGAGCGCGGTACCGTCCATATTGATCGTGCTGCCCAATGGCAAAACAAACGAGCTGACCTGGCGGCTTACCCCGAGCCGCTCCTCGGCAACGCGCATCGTCACCGGCAGCGTTGCGCTGCTCGAAGAAGAGGAAAAAGCGATCAGCTGTGCGGGACGCGCTGCCCGCCAAAAATCGATCGTACGGATTTTGCCGATCACGCGGACAACCGACGAATATACCGCAAAGGCTTGGACAGCCAACCCAGCGAGCACGACCAAAGCGTAGACCAGCAGCGCCTGCAGCACCGACAAGCCACTTTGGCCGACGACTTGGGCGACCAACGCGAAAACCCCATAGGGGGCCAACTTCATCACGCCGTTGACGACAACGATCATCGCGTCGTTAACCGTTTCGAAAAACGCGATAACCGGCTTGACCCGTTGCTGCTCGAGCAGGGTCAAGGCGATGCCAAAGATCAGTGCAAAGAAGATGATCTGCAGCATGTTGCCCGTAGCCATCGACTCGGCCGGATTGACCGGAATGATGCCGATGATCGTCTCAGCTGCCGAGGGACTTTTCGCGGCTTGCTCGGCCTTTTCGTCGGCGGAACTCTTGTATTCGCGCAACAGCTCGGTCTTGTCCTTGGCCGAGATCGCGTTGCCCGGCTTGACCACGCTGGCGATCGTCACGCCGATGGTGATCGCGGCAAACGTCGTCAGCAGAAAGTAGGCCAGCGTCTTGCCGCCGAGTCGTCCCAGTCGACGCAGATCGCCTAGCGATGCGACACCGACCAGTAGTGAAGCGAAGACCAGTGGAACTACGATCATCTTGATCAGCTTCAAGAACGCCTCACCGATCGGCGACAACCAGCCGATCAGCGTGGCGCCGATCGTCGATACCGGCGCGCCGAGGCCCGCGGCCTTGACGTCCACCCAGCCGCTGACAACGGTCCCTCGCTTGAGCCGCCCGCTGGAGTCCGCCAGCGCCAAGCGCTCGCTAACGCGCAGGCTGACCTTGTGGTAGACGAGATCTTTGGCCCGATGGGTCGCCAACAGACGCAACTGCACCCGCCCATTGCCCGGCAACGGCGGAAGCGCAACCCCGTTCGGGCGGCCTCCCGGCGCGTCGGTGAGCTTGAGCATCGCCGGCAGTGCGCTGACTTGGTCTTTTTCGAGTAATGCGGAGCGCGGCCCTAAGAGCAGACCACACACTGCGCCAGCCGCCATTCCGATCAGTATCTTGGTATAGATCTGCACGCCCGCCTCGTTTCGGCGGGGAGTGTTAACGCGAAAGTGCAAATTGGGCAACGACGGGGCTGGCGCTCGCTGAGCTTGACAGCAAGATGCGGCAGCGACGCGCTGTTTTTCTGTTTGCTGCTCGCCTGTTACAGGCCGCTAATGATCTGCCATCGTCCGTCGACATGCAGCAGATGGAAACGGTTGTAGTCGGCCAGGCGTTCCCAGCGCGGCGTGACGTCTGGCTGTCGATAGACGAAGGTGGCGTCAACCCAAGCGTCGACGAGCGCCTCACGCCCACGCATCCTCAAACGCTGATATTCGATCCGATAGCGAACGCGGTCGGCGAGCTTGAAACGGTTAGCCAACACGCGGCGCACGCCGGTGTAATCCAAGTCGCCACCTTCGCGAGCACCCGAGCGCTCGTCGCGGTATGTCGGATGGACCAGCGACAGCACCTTGGCGGCGTCCTTCTTCTCCATCGCGCGACGATAACTCTCGAGCACCTGGAGAATTTCCCGGTTGGTCTTGGTGTCCGCAACCTTTGTGTTAGGGATCAATGATGGCTTGGAGCACCCGCAAAGCGCCGTCATTAAAACTACACAGCCGATCACTCTCACGATCTTTTCCTCCGTCTTGGGCGACGCAGCGCACACCATAACAGCAAGACAACAATGCCCGCACTACCCACGCGCGACGTCGCAGACACCGACGCGTTACAGCAGCCCCGACGTGCTGGCAGCGATGGGGGCTGGACATCGACGACGATTGCCCCGTGGGCCACAAGCCCTGTAGCGTCAACCACAGAGTGCGTCAACAGATACTTGCCCGGACTGGTGTACCGCCGCGGCAGCGTCGACCCTGACCACTGCCTGCCGCGCTCATCGGTCCAGGTACGCCGTACGATCGCATCGCCATCCGCGTCGCTGCTCCGGCTGGCATCAACGACAAAATGCTCGCCGGTAGTGACGAGATACACCGGATGCTCACCCAATCGCGCATCGGTCGAAGCGATCGGGGCAGCGTCGACAGCAACCATCGCGCCTGCGGCAGGCGCTGCGGGGCTCGTCAGGTGACGGCCGGCACGCGAAACCTCGATCACTACCCGTGGCGGCTGGTTTTGCTCGGCCGCGGCGACCAAGATCTGAGCCCGTCGGGCCGAGCGCTGGGCGGGAGGATAGCCCGCGGCGGGCAAAGTCGCCGCCAGCCAATAGACACGCTGACCCTTGCGATCGACGACGTCGTCGATCTTCAGCGACACGCCGACCGCCGACGCCGCGTCCAGATGGAAGCGATCACCTTTGGCCGACATTGCCCGTACCCAACGCACCCGCACCGTCGTTTCTCGCGGCAGGCTGGAACCAAGCTCGAGAGTGCTGCGCTTCTTGTCGACGAACCGCGTCCAGAGATTGCCGGTCGGAACAGAGCCTAAGCCGTGCTGAGGCGCGTAGTCCGCTGCAACGATCTTGCCGTCTTCAGCCTCGAGCACGCGGTAGCCCCAGTAAGCCGCTCCGTCTACCGAACTTGCCGCCGTCGTCGTGCGAATGAACTCGAGACGACGAGAGACGGTCACAGCACCCAACTTGCTGCCCGGCGGGTAAACCGTGCGCTGATCGCTATGCTTATGACCGCTCAGGTAGTAGCCGCCGTAGCGCGCCAGAATGCGCAGCAGCGCAACGCCGCTGTTTTCGCTGGGCGTCTCGGCGCTGCGTTTGTCCTGCTGGTCGCTATCCCACTGCTTGGAGTCGTAATTCCATTGTTCAAATCCACCGCCGGAAAACGGATCGGTAGGAAACGACTCGTTGGGGTGGTAGCGATATTTTCCGCTCTCGTTCCATCCGCGCGGATCGTGATGCGCGAGCACCAGCAAGGTCTCTTTGTTCTTTCGTGCGCGCTCCGCCTCAGCAGCCACGAAGGCCAGCTGTTTCGCGCTGAGATAACCGCCATAGTTGTCGACGGCCGGCGCACCCAGGTGCAGATCGAAGGCGTCGACATAGACAGAGAACGCGTGCCGCCGCCGCGGGCTGCCGCCGTAACTGTTGAGCCCGACCACGCGGAAGCCGCGGTAGCTCAGCGCATAGTCGGTGGGACCGATCCAACGATGCCAGTAGGCTAGGCCATCATCTTGCAGGTCGGCATAAAACATCTTCCGCACGTCGCCATAGACGCACTGAATGAACGCCCAGACCTTGGTCCAAACACCATCTTTCGAAAAATGCTGCCGGCAGAGCACCGCGCCCTTTAACAGATCGGTGCGCGAACCGCGCAGCTTGACGGTGTAGATCGCGTAGGCATCGTGGTTGCCCGGCACGGCGAGCATCGGCAACCGTGCTCGACGAAGTAGTCGGTAGACCTCATCGTATTCCTGCGGGTAGTTCAAGCCGTAGAGCAGGTCCCCGCTGTGAAGCACGATGTCGGGATCGAGCAGGCGCAGCTCGTGCAGACCTTGCAGCGCGATCGCTTCGTTAGCGGTCGTCTTCGCTTCGTGCGTGTAGAGGTTGGCGCTTAGCTCGCGCCCCGACAGCCGATAGCTCGGATCCCACAGCTGATGGTCGGACAACACCGCCAGGCGAAACCGCTGACCGCGTTGGCGGCCAAGGACCCGCACAGCAAGCGGTTGATATTCGTCGATGCCACGCGTCACGACGCGCAGGTCATACACATCACGTGCCAAGTCTAACGCGACCCGCACCTTGGCCACCGCGAAGCGACCTTCGGCCCGCACCTGCTCTACCGTGCAGCGATAGGCGGTCCCTTCGGCGCTAACCAGGTAGACCAACCAGTCGCCAACATCGGGCACGATCGGCCGCCCGTCGGGAGCCCGCGCCAGCTCAACGTGGGCCTCAAAGACCGCCCCACTTTGCACGAGTTCGGGAAATCCAAGGGTTGGCGAGAGCAGACGGTCGACGTTGCTGGCGATCGCCTGACGACCAGGCGCTGGCCACTTTGGATAACGCCGGTCAAACACACGCTGCGCTGACACCGCGCTCGTCAGCGCGAGGCTGAGCGAGACGATTGCGATGACAAAACCCCTCTGATAACCGACTTGACTCAAATCGCTAAGTCCGTAGCATGTCAGCAAAACTTCGTCTATACTGGGCGCCGCATGTCGGAGGATGCATCCATCCAAGAGAGATCAGAAAATGCCAACGATGAGTCGCGAGCTCATCCGCGGTACGAGGTCACAGCGTACGTCGATTATACCGGATCGGAAGTACTGCTCTACCACCGCATCGAGAACATCAGCTTGGGCGGAATCTGTATTCAGACCGCAGCCCTGGAAGACATCGGCACGACGGTCGAACTGGTGATCAACTTTCCCACCCTCGACGCGGTCATCTCCGTCCAAGGCGAGGTGGTGTGGGCAAACCGCGAGCCGCCGCAGGATGTCGGGATTCGCTTCAACGCTCTGGATGATGAACAGCGCAGTGTTTTGCGCCAGTACCTAGACGCATTGCGTCGGCGCCGCGGCTAGCCGTAGGCGGCGCCGAGCCAAAATGGCACGGGCCTGGGCACAGCACTGACGCATTGGCAAACGCGACTGGGTCGAGGATCGGCATGACGGGGCAACAGGGTGCCCAAAGTCCACTAAGCAAGGCAGAGCGCGACGCACTGATCGCGGACCACACCGACTACGCGCGCAGCCTGGCAATCAAACTCAAGCGCGAGATCGGCGCCGATCTCGAGCTCGCTGAGCTCGTCAGCCATGGCACCCAGGGTCTGGTGGAGGCAGCCTCGCGCTACGATCCGAGCCGCGGTGCAGCGTTTACCACCTTCGCCTATTACCGCATTCGCGGCGCGATCTTCGACGGACTGCGCAAGAGCGGCTGGCTATCGCGCGCCGAATACGGTCGCTATCAGCAGCGGGCAAATGCCCTGCTGGAAAATCGGCAGGAGCGCGACGACAGTCGACACAGCGAAACCACCGAGCAAGCCGTCGCCGGGGTCAACGATGCATTGGAGCAGTTGGCGACGATCTTTGTTGTTTCGCTGGAAGCAGAGCAGGAACATCGCGAAGTCGCGGATGCCGACGCACCTGCGCCAGACGATCTTGCTGACGCGCGCCAAAAGCATCGCGCCGTACGCCAAGCACTCGCCGCGCTCCCTGAAAAAGAGCGCACGCTGATCGAGGCCTACTATTTTCAGGATCAAACGCTAGAGGAAGCGGGCGCCGGTTTGGGGCTCAGCAAGTCCTGGAGTTCGCGTCTGCACGCGCGAGCGATCAAGCAGCTCTCGGTGCTGTTGGGCGAACCGACCTAAGCAGCTCCGCTCGGTCATGCGGCGTTGGTCTTTTGCTAGCGGCGGGAGCCGATCGAACCAGCGATCAAACTCAAACTGCCGTCGAGGGCCGCTTCGTTTGCTCGGCGGGTCTGTGCCAGCGACGCCTCGAGCTGTCGCGTCCGACGGACCAGCAAATAGCTCAGAAACACCAACGCAGCGATCACCAACACCGCGAAGAGCAACGTCGCCGCCAACGGCGCACGTGAACCAACAGCCACGCGAAATGGCCCAACCGAAGCGAGCTGAGCGCCCTGGCCCTCGGCGGCCGGCGTCGGCGCCGCACTCTGGCCGCGCAGGATAACCACGTTGACCGCATCCGCTGTCAGGCCATCGACCGCCCCCGAGACCAGACGCTTGACCTGCGCTTCATCAACGGCGGCATTTCGCTGCGCACTGATCAGCACCGCTGCGCGCGGCGCGCGCGGTTTCTCGTCGACTTGGAAGCGATCTTTCTTGGGCATCACCACGTGAACACGCGCCGAGTGCACGCCTTCGATCGACTGCAGGGTCTGCGACAACTCGCCGGCGATCGCGCGACGCAGCATCGCTTGCTCATGGGTCGGCGTCGGCACCAGCCCCGGCTTGCCAAAAACCTCGGCTAACCCGGCATGGCGCCGGCGCGGCAAACCCTGTTGTCTGAGCAGCGCCCAGGCCTGCGACGCATCGCCGCGTGAAACGCTCACGGTGTAGGCCGCACGCGAGCCACTTTCCACGCGCTTGCGCTCAGCAGCGATGCCAGACCTGCCGAGGACGTCGAGAATCTCGTTGGCCTGCTGTTGATCGAGGTCGTTGAGGATCTCAACTTCGCAGCCAACGAGCAGCCCGACCGCCACAAACGCAGATAGCACGCGCAACCCATTCATCAAGGCGCCCCTTCTGTAAGGCCTACGGAGGGCATGGATAACCGAGAAGTTCAGAGCGGTCAAATCTGCATCGAGAGCGCCGTCTTTGCTGCGGAAACCGTCCGGTCAACCACGCGGCTGATAAACTCGAGCTTTTGGCTGTAAAGGTAGACGCGCGCCTGCAAGGCCAGCAGCTCTCGTCCCGCGAGCTGACGGCTCCCTTCGGCTCTGCGGATCAGCTGATCGATCTTCGCCCCTTGGTTGTCGAGTTGAGTGATCTTCTGCGTGATCTGCCGGGAAAGCGCCTGCGTATCCTCGGCGCCGCGCTGCAATTCGAATCTCCGTTTGGTCTTTGGGGATCCGCGAACGTTGGACGACTGGGTAGCGCGCTCGGCGCCTCGCTGAGTGTGTCCGGCGGCACGAAGAGGGGTCTGAGGGGACACAGGCATCACAACCTCCTTTGGCCGCGCTTTTCGACAAGATTGCGCCAAAAGTTGCCTGAGGTGGGGAAGTGTGCGCACTGATCCGCTGCCTGCAGGCTGCTTGCATTGTCCCTCGGCGAGTGCTCAAATAGATTACCTATGTCAACCATTGCGCTTATCTCGGATGTGCACAGCAATGTTGCGGCACTCGAAGCGGTGTTGCGGCACATCGACAACCTCGGCGTAGAGACGGTGATCTCACTGGGAGATACGGTTGGCTACGGTCCAGAGCCGGTAGAGTGCTGGCTTCGCGTCAAAGAGGTTGCCGCACACCATATGCTGGGTAACCACGAGTTCGCCGCAATGCGCACCGATGCGGTGTTCGGCGCCAACCCGGTGGCGCAAAGCGCACTCGAATACACCCGCGCGCAACTACAAGCTGCCGGGCTGATCGACGAGCTCAAGCAGCTGCCCGTTTCCCATCAACTCGGTGACACACTGTTCGTTCATGGTCATGTGCGTGAGCCATTCGCCTATTTGCGTGAATCGGATCATCGCGGCCACTCACAGTTCGATGAAGTGGTCAGCTCCCTCGAGCGAGACTTTCAAAACTTCAGGGTCTGCTTCGTCGGGCACAATCACAAGCCGTTCTTGGCGACCGAAGAGGGCTTCATTCACCCCCATGCGTCGCTCAATCGCTTCTGCGTCGCAGACAACAAACTCTACATCAGCGTCGGATCCGTCGGCCAGCCACGCGATGGCGACCCGCGCGCCTGTTTCGCAACTTTCGACGGAGAGTTTGTCGAGTTTCACCGCGTCGAGTACCCGATTCACATTACAGCAGAGAAGATCACCGGCGCGGGTCTCGATGCTCGGTTGGCGCGGCGCCTATACCGGGGACATTGATCGCCCCAATGCGGAGGGTCGCGGCGATCGCAACGCGTCGCGAGCTAGAGATAACCCAAGACCTCGAGAAAAGCGAAAGCAGCGACTGTGTCGGATAACGCCCAGCTAACTAGATTCGTAAAGGAGGCCTCGCGGATGCCCGCGCCCCCGGGATTGATCGGCCGGCTGATGGCAAAGATCAACGACCCGGACAGCTCGGTCGATGAGGTCGCCAAGATCCTCGGTTCGGATCCGACGAGTTCCGTGCGTCTGCTTAAGCTGGCCAACTCGGCGTTCTACGGCATGATGGGCAAGATCAGTACCGTGCAGCGCGCGGTGGTGGTACTGGGCTTCAAGACCGTCTACAGCCTTGTCGTGACGATCTGGACGCACACTCTCGCCGCTCGTTCGCGCGATGCCGATGAATTTCGTCTGTTGAGTTCGATGTTTGCCCACGGGCTGACATCGGCGATCAGCGCCTCGTTGCTCGTTCGTAGCCGCGAAAGCGTCATTCCCGACGATGCCTTCATGGCCGGCTTGCTGCACGACATCGGTCGCACCGCGCTGGTCTGTCAGCTCGGCAAAGACTACGAAGACCGCGTCCTGCTACCGGCCGAACACGGAAACCAATCACTGACGGAACTGGAGCTTTCCGTGCTCGGTTTTTCGCACACTGAGCTCGGCGCCGAGCTGATGTCTCAATGGCACCTGCCGCAGTTTCTTTCGGCGGTCGCCGCGCGGCACCACGACGCCGAGATCGATCGCGACAGCGAACCTTTGCTCGCCGCGGTGATGCTCGCCGACTCGCTCGCCACGGTCAGCGGCTCCAACGTCGCCCCGGGGGCGAACCGCCCCGATCGCACCGAACTACGGGCGGGTTTCGGCGTTGCCGAGGAAGAAGACGTGCAAGCCCACGCTGACGAGTGCCAAACCCAGCTGCAAAGCTTCCTCGAGGCGCTGCGCTAGCTGCTAGGGACGAAAAACACTCTCCAGCAACCGCTTGAGCCGCGCATGATCGTAGGGGCGCGGCAAATATCCCGCGACACCCTCGGCGAGCAAGGTCAGCACTTCGGCGCTCTGACCATCTTGGCAACCAACGATCACAGGCAACTCCGGGAATCGCGAGCAGATCGCCCGACAAAGTTCCTTGCCGTTGGTCAGCGCTGGCAGGTCAATAAAGACGACGACGAGGTCGGCTGCGTCGCGCTGAATGACATCGAGGGCATCGGTCGCACCGGCGTAGCGCGGTGAGCAGCCGAGTTGCGCAAACGCCTGGGCCAGCGGCTCTTGTCCCTCGCGCACGCCGAGCAACAGCACCGGATTGGCCACGACATGCTGCCCTGTTACGCGATTCAACTCGTTTTGGGTACGGCGGCGCGCCGCCCTCGCGTCACGCGGCAGCGGCAAAAAGATCTGAAACTCGTTTGTGCCGTCTTCGGTGCGTTGCGGCACCCTGATCGATCCACCGTGATTGCGGACGACGCTGTAGACCACGCTCAACGCCAAACCGGAATACGAACGATGGGGCACGTCCCGTTGTTCACTCAGTTTGAGCGGTTCAAAGACCCGCCGGCGGGCTTCCTCATCCATCTGCGGCCCGGTGTCGCGCACACGAATCACAAGCCAACCCGATCCCTCCTCAGGGGGCGGCAACCCTTCAAGCATCGGGCCGCTGCCAACACCCGCGTCGACTTTGAGCTGGCCGCCCTCGGGCATTTGATCGCGTGCACGAATGCACAAGTTCATCATCACCTGCTGCAAGTGATGCGAATTGCCGATCACGTTCAAGGAGGGCTCGATCTGTTCAAAGATTTGGATGTTCTTCGGGAAGGTGCGGCGACACATCCGCATCACTTGTTTGATCAGCGCCGAGATGTTCAGCGACTGACGCTCGCCATGATCGGTCGCTGAGAGGTTAAGCATCTGGTCGGTCAAGGAGACCGCCTGCTCGACCGCCCGCCGCATCTCCGAGACGCACTCGACGATCTCTTCACGGGTGAGGACGCGCTGGTCTGCGCTCTCTTGAAGGTATTGCAGGTTGACCAGCATCACCGCGAGCAGGTTCTTGAAGTCATGAGAGACGCCCTCGGCCAATCGACCGATCGCCTCCATGCGCTGTTGGCGCAGAACCTGCTCTTCGAGTTCGTCGTGCGCGGAAAAACCCAACACCACCGCACCGCCGACTTGAATTCGGTCGCCAAACTTGAGCTGTTGGCGCTTGATCCGCTTGCCGTTGACAGTCGTGCCATTACGGCTGCCGAGATCCTCAACGACCCATTCTCCGGCGATGGTGCGAACCACGCGCGCGTGTCGTCGAGAAACCTGCGGAATGGGCAAGCGAATGACCGCGTTGCGGTCGCGGCCGATCAGGAGTTCATCGCCGACACTGAAACTGCGACCTTCCAGATCGCCGCTCATCACGACCAATCGGGCGCGCTCGGCTACAGGCGCGCTCGAGCTTGGCTCGAATCCCGGTTCTGTCGGTTGATCTTCGTGCAATTCGTGGCCGCCTAGCCCGACCGATACACATACCAAGATGACGTAATACACCTAGTGTCGGTGCAAACAGGCGATATTTCAAGCGGGATTTCGGCGGGCCAGGCACGGCGAAACGCGCGAGATGTGCGCGCGGCCAGCCGGCCAGCGGCACGATCGAACAGCGGTGCGTTAGCGCAGCATAAATGGGTAGGTGGCTAGCGCAGCATGAATGGGTAGGTGGCTAGCGCAGCATGAATGGGTAGGTGGCTAGCGCAGCATGAAGGGGTAGGTGATCGTGATCGCGTCGCCCTTGAAGCGTGGGAAGTGCGCCTTCTTGACCGCGTTGATCACGCAGGTGCCGGTGTCCGTACCGAAGAACTTGCCCTTGACCGAAGCGCTGTCGACGGTCCCCGACTTGTTGATGGCCGTTTTGACCGTTGCGCGGCCTTCGACCTGGTACTTGTCGTAGCAGCCTTGGATCAACGGGAGAATCTTGTGCATCCCGGCGCGAATTTGGTTCATCGTCAACGACTGCGGTAGGTCGTCGTCGGCTGAAGCCTTGGTTGCGGCAGCCGGTTTGGCGGCCTTCTTCGGCTTCGGCGAATCACCGAGCGCATCGTCGATCAGCGAATCCAGGGCATCCCCACCCCGCTTGGCCGTGGGTTTGTCCTTGGTGGCGGTCGGCGCTGCCGCCGGCGCAGCAGTCGCCGCGGGGCTGGCTACAGGTGTCTTGGCAGCGACCTTTGCACCCTTGCGTTTGCGTCCGTTGCGCCGCGACTTGGCCGTCGCCTCGGGGGCATCGGCCGTTTTGCTCGTCGCGGTGTCCGGTGTGTCGGCGCCAGCCTTGTTTGCGCTGCCGTTATCGTCGGTAGCTGCTTTGCCCGGGTCGGTCGTCGCCGCCGGACCGGCTGCCTTCGCCGTGGCGCCTGCGGGATCGCCACTCGCCTGACCGGTGGCCGCCGGATCAGTCATCGCCGGATCAGCGGCCGTTGCCACAGCCGCAGCCGTCGACGCGAGCGTTGACTGGCGATGGGACTGCGCATTGTAGAGATATCCCCCCGTACCGATCGCCGCCGCCAAGACAAACGCCACCGGCCAACGCAGGCTCGCCTTTTGCGGCGCGGTGGCGCGCGGCAGCTCGGCAGTCGCCACGGTCTGACGCGGTGTGGGGGCTGCAGCGCTCTGGGGTCGCGCAATGTTCAGCGCCTTGAGCGCCGGGGAGGCTTGAAAAACAAGCTCGCCCCCCGTCGCATCGTGCTCTGTCGTCGACGACATCGAGCAGACACTTTCGACCGCTAGACGCGCGCGGCCATAGCGCTTTTCGCAGACAGATAAGGCTAAACAGTCGCTAGGATCGTACGGCATGGTTACCCCTCAAAGGTCAGCCCTTTCTACGGGCACGGCACTATAAGCGGCGATCTGGACGTCGACAATTGCTTTCGCCCAACCACCCAATTTCCCACGGCAAAGGCGCCGGCACTGAAGATTATGACACTTCGCGCGCCAAGTTTCTTGGCGGCACTGATTGCGCCGTGCCTCTGCGCCACAGGTCGTCGGAGGGGGTCGGTTGGCGGGGGCGAAAAGAATTGCCCCGCCCGAGCGGTCGAACTATGAACGCCGCAATTTAAGGGGGTTAGTCGTCGCCCTTGGTGAGCTGGCGCTTGAGGCGGGCAACTTCATCGTCAGCGCCGGGCGGGAGCGCCATCCGTTCTTTCAGTTTTTCCAGCTCTTTGTCGAGTTCGCTATTTCCCGCCGATTGTTCCAGCCGGCGAAACGCCGCTTCGGTAGCCAGGTCACGCTCTTCACCGGCGGCCGCCACGTCCGCGGCTTCGTGCATCGCCTCGATGCGCGCTTCCAGTGCGTCGAAGCGGTCAAAGGCCTCCGACCCGGCGATACCGCGGCTGCCACCATCTTTCGCGGCACGCGCGCGTTGCTTGAGCCGGTCCTTGCGCAACTTGATCTCTTTGAGCCGCTCTTGGAGCTCACGCATCGCATCTTTGAGCTGAGCCACGTGGGCATCTTGCCGCTCCAGCGCGTCTTCCGCAGCTGCGAGCTCGCGCTGCGCGTCCATCCGCTGCTGAAGCGCTTGACGGGCCAGCTGTTCCTCGCCCGCTCGCAGCGCCGTCTCCGCGCGCCCCTGCCAAAGTTCGGTGCGTTCACGAATCTTGCCGCAGTCTAGCTCGGCGCGCTTGCGTGCGATCAAACCCTGGCGCACCTCTTCACGCGCTTCTTCGATCCCCTGCTCCATCTCGGTGATCAGCAGATCGATCTCTTTGGCAGGGTCGGACATCTTGTCGATCAACTCATTGACGTTCGACTTGATTACCCGGTTTAGCCGTCCAAAGATGCCCATGGTGCCTCCAACTGTTTGGCTAAATGTAGCGCACCGGACCGCGAGAAGCGACGACTTCTCAGCCGGCCGAATGCCCCCGGCTTTGTACTTGACCGCGCCGTCGAGTGGTCTATTCTGCCATCCACGCCATGGTCGAATCGACGCATCAGCCCCAACAAACCCCCCTTTGTGACGCACACCGTGCGGCGGGCGCACGGCTCGTCGATTTCGCCGGATTCCTGATGCCGCTGTCCTATCAGGGCATCATCGCCGAGCACTGCGCTGTGCGCGAAAGCGCCGGATTGTTCGACGTCAGCCACATGGGCCAGCTGCGTTTTCGCGGCAACGGTGCGATCGCCGCTGTCGACCGCCTGGTGACCAACAACGTCGGCGGGCTCGCCGATGGCGGCGCGCTTTACACGCCGATCTGCAACGACCACGGCGGTGTCGTCGATGACTGCCTGGTTTATCGCCTCGCGGCGGACGACGTCCTGGTGATCGTCAACGCCTCGAACGTCAAGAAAGACGCCGACTGGTTCTTGGCGCATCTCGGCCCAAACTGCGAAATGTTCGACGAGAGCGAACAAACGGCGTTGGTTGCGATCCAGGGACCACGGGCGGTTGAGATCTTCGCAAGGGTCGCACCGCCAACGATCGCCGATCTGCCTGCCTTTAACGCAGCGACGGTACGCGCTGCTGACGTCGAGTGCCTGGTCGCACGAACCGGCTATACCGGCGAAGACGGCTTCGAGATCGCCTGCTCGGCTGATCGGGCGACGACCCTCTGGAACGCGCTGCGCGAAGTCGGCGGAGATCAGCTGTCTCTGGCGGGCCTCGGCGCACGCGACACCCTAAGGCTCGAAGCACGCTTGATGCTTTACGGGAACGACCTCGACGACGAAACCACGCCACTCGAGGCCGGCCTGGGTTGGACGGTCAAGCTGAAGAGCAAAGGCGACTTCATCGGCAAGCAGGCCCTGCAAGCGCAAAAGAAGGCGGGATTGCAGCGCAAGCTGGTTTGCCTGGTGATGCGCTCACGCGGGATTGCCCGCCACGGTCATCTGATTCAGAGCACCGACGGCACCACCGTCGGTCGTATCACCAGCGGTACAAAATCGCCGACCCTTGGCGAGGCGATCGCCCTCGGTTATGTCGACACTGCCCAATCGACGCCGGGGACCCGACTGGTTGTCGACGTGCGCGGACGCGCCGTCGATGCAGAGGTGGTCAAAGGGCCGTTTTACCAGCGCGCAAGCTGAGGAGAAGAGATGGACATCCCGTCAGAGCTTCGGTTTACCAAGAACCACGAGTGGGCCCGCATCCATGGCCAATCGGCGACGATCGGCATCACCGCTTTCGCGGTCGAGCAACTCGGCGACATAACGATGGTCGAGCTGCCCGAGGTCGGCGACGAGCTGACCGCCGGCGAAGCGTTCGGCACGGTCGAGTCGGTTAAGTCGGTCTCCGACCTCTACGCACCCGTGAGCGGCACGGTGACCAAGATCAACGAAGCGCTAGAAGATGAGCCCGAGCGGATCAACGGCTCGCCCTATGGCGACGGTTGGCTGGTCAAGGTTTCGGTCACCGAGGTATCCGACGACCTGCTCGACGCCAGCGACTATGGCGATCTGATCGCTGAACAAGGCTAACCATCGATGACACGCGACGGATTTGTCGACCGGCATCTCGGTTCCTCGGCCAACACCGTTTCGGAGATGCTCGCCGCCGTCGGCTATGCGTCGCTAGATGAACTGACTTCAGCGGTCATCCCCAAGGGGCTTGGCAACGACAACCTCGACCTCCCCCAGGCGCAGGGCGAATTCGAAGCGCTGGCGACGCTCGAGAAGATCGTCGCCGAAAACGATGTTCGGCGTGCACTGATCGGCGTTGGTTATTACGGCTGCAGCACGCCAGCGGTGATCCGTCGCAACATCCTCGAAAATCCCGGTTGGTACACCCAGTACACCCCGTACCAGGCCGAGATCTCGCAGGGCCGCCTGGAAGCGCTGCTCAATTACCAAACGATGGTCGCCGATCTAACCGGCCTGCCGCTGGCCAACGCTTCCCTGCTCGACGAAGCGACGGCGGCGGCCGAGGCGATGACGATGTGCCGGGCAATCACCGCTGAGCGCCGCCGCGAAAAGGATCGCTCGGCGCTGCGCCGTTTCTTCGTCGACGCCGACATCCATCCACAAACCCTCGCTGTGCTGCAAACGCGCGCGGCCCCGCTGGGCATCGAACTCGAGGTCGGCGCGTTGAGCGCGTTTGACGCAAGAGCGCCCGAGCTTTTCGGCGCACTGTTCTGCTATCCGGCGAGCAGTGGCAAGATCGAGGACCATGGCGTTCGCTGCGCGGCAGCCGGCGAGGCGCAGGTCACCATCGCAATAGCCACCGACTTGCTGGCACTGACCTTGCTCAAACCCCCAGGAGAATTCGGCGCAGACATCGCCGTGGGATCGGCCCAGCGCTTCGGCGTCCCGCCAGGCTTCGGTGGACCGCACGCTGCGTTCTTGGCGACCCGTGAGGCGCATCGGCGCCACGTTCCCGGGCGGATCATCGGCGTATCCAAAGATGCCCACGGGCGTCGGGCCTATCGCATGGCGCTCCAGACCCGCGAGCAGCACATTCGGCGCGAGCGCGCGACGAGCAACATCTGCACCGCCCAAGTCTTGCTAGCGATCATGGCCGGCTTTTACGGGGCCTATCACGGCCCATCAGGCCTGAAGGCGATCGCCACCCGGGTCAATCGTTTGACGATGCGCCTGGCCAAGGGTTTGCGCGACTTGGGCCTGCAGCTAACCTCGGAGCATTTCTTCGACACATTGACTATCGCGCTCGAGCCCCCACAACGTGCACAAATCCTCGCACGGGCAGAGGCCGAGCGCATCGAGCTGCGCCAAGACCTGCCGGGCCGTTTGGGGGTCTCGCTCGACGAATTGAGCGACGAGCGTGAGCTGCTCAGACTGCTGCGCGTTTTTGGCGCCACGGGCGACGCGCTTCCCGACCTCCTAGCGCAGCCGAGCTGGCCAGCGGCGCTGAGCAGAGCCAGCGCCTTCCTGACCCATCCGGTATTCGAGCGCTATCAGACCGAAACCGAGATGCTGCGCTACATGAACCGCCTGCAGTCGCGCGATCTGTCGCTCACCGCCTCGATGATCCCGCTCGGTAGCTGCACGATGAAGCTCAACGGCACCAGCGAAATGATTCCGATCAGCTGGCAAAACATCGCATCGCTGCACCCATTCGTTCCCGCGAGACAGGCGCGCGGCTACGCAAAGCTCGCCGAGCAGCTCTCTGGCTGGCTGGCCGAGATCACCGGCTTTAGCGCGGTGTCCTTGCAGCCCAATGCCGGCGCCCAGGGCGAGTATGCCGGCCTGCTAACGATCCGCGGCTATCATCACAGCCGCGGCGAAACGCAACGCGACGTCTGTCTGATTCCAGTTTCCGCCCATGGCACCAACCCGGCCAGCGCGGTGATGGCCGGCATGCGCGTGGTTGCCGTGCCCTGTGCCAACGATGGCAGCATCGATATCGCGGCGCTCAACAAGCTCGCCGAAACCCACCGAGATAAGCTCGCGGCGTTGATGGTCACCTATCCCTCAACTCATGGCGTCTTCGAAGCGGACATCGACGAAGTCTGCAAGATCATCCACGACAATGGCGGCCAAGTTTATCTCGACGGCGCAAATCTCAACGCGCTCGTCGGCCTCTGCAAACCCGCTGACTTCGGCGCAGACGTCTGCCATCTCAATCTGCACAAAACATTCTGCATTCCCCATGGTGGTGGCGGCCCGGGGATGGGACCGATCGCTGTGGCCCAGCACCTTGCGCCGTTCTTGCCCGACCATCCGCACGTCCCTGCCAAGCGCACGTCGTTGGGTGCGGTAGCCGCCGCGCCGCTCGGTAGCGCAAGCATCCTGCCGATCTCGTGGATGTACATCGCGATGATGGGCGCGGGCGGACTGCGACGGGCATCACAGATGGCGATCCTCAACGCCAACTATATGGTCAGCCGTCTGCGCGAACATTACCCGATCCTTTACACAGGCAAAAACGATCTGGTCGCCCATGAGTTCATCCTCGACCTCCGCCCATTCAAACGTTCGGCCGACATTTCGCCCGACGATGTGGCCAAGCGTCTAGTCGACTACGGCTTCCACGCGCCGACGATGTCCTGGCCCGTCGCGGGCACCTTGATGATCGAGCCCACCGAAAGCGAATCGCGTGCCGAGCTCGACCGCTTCTGCGATGCGATGATCGGCATCCGCCAGGAGATCGCCGACATCGAAGCGGGCCGACTCCCGCGCGACGACAATCCGCTGCACAACGCGCCGCACACCGCCGAAGCGGTCTGCGCCGATGACTGGTCCCACCCCTACTCGCGCGAACGCGCCGCCTACCCCGACCGTGCGCGGCAACAGCTATACAAGTTCTGGCCGGCTGTTTCGCGGATCGACAACGCCTTTGGCGACCGTAACTTGATCTGCACCTGTCCGAGCGTCGAAGAGCTCGCCGAGTCGTAGCGCGGCTATCCGCCTGCTGAGCGCTTGCAGCTAGCGGGATGCGCTAGTTGTTGCGGAAAATGCGGAATGCCGGACGGCGATTGATCTCGAAGAGGAAACCGAAGCGAAACGAGATCTCGCCGGTCTGCTTGTCGACCAGCGCCTTGGGCGGATTGGGAAACGGCTCGGCCGCACGAAATGCCGCCAACGCTTCGTCGTCGAGAAAGCCCACACCAGAGGCGCGCTCGACGTGGATGTCTTTGACCGCACCGTTCGGCGTGAGACGCACGCGCAGCACCGTCAATCGATCGCGAAAGCCATAGACGTTGCCTCGCGGATCGCGCCGCCGATAGGCGCGATCCGGGTGCCAGTTTTGTGCGACCTGGCGTTTGACCCGATTGAAGAAGCTGGCGAACCGCCAGCGCTTGGAATTAAGCAGCGTCTGCTCGCCTTCGTCAACGTCGCGAAGCGCATCGTTGACCCGTGAGCCGAGCGCCCGCGCCAGCTCTGCCGGACTGAGCTGCAGGTCGCGCAAGGTTAACTGCTTGGCTGGCGCTTGGCGCGCGCCTCGACGATCCTCCGGGCCCTGACGCTCCGGCACCTTGACCAGCGGCTGTGGCTGTTGTTCCCGGCCATCATCTGCTTTCGGCAAGGTCGTACGCGGCGTCTCCACCCGGCGACGCATCGCCAAGTTCATCAGCTTACGCTCGACGCGCTGCTGCTCTCGCGGTGTTGCTTGAGGGGTCGGACGCATCGGTCGCGCGGCGATCACACGCCCAGGCTTGAACGGCTGCGGCTTTCCTTTGGTCTGCTTTTCGACCTTGGTGTCGTACTCGGAGAGAAAACGCGCCTTGTCAGGACGGCGCTCCTCGGCTGGCCGGGGCAGATCGACAACCTGACCGGTCTTATCCTTGTCGCGCTCTTCTTCCTTCTTGGCTTCTTCTTGGAGCTTCTTTTCGGCTTGGCGCGCTACCTCGGCCGGCGGAACTAGAGCCACCTCGATCGGTCCAAAGGACGACGGTAACGGCGCACAACCCTCCGGATGCAAAGCAAGGATCGCGGCGATCACCAGTGCACCGTTGAGGTGCAGGAGCAGCGCGAGTCCGATAAATCGCCCCGTGCGCGAGGGACGTTTTTGTCGGTGGAGCATTGTCATGTGCCACGATCGGGGCGTCGAAGCATCCTCGGCCCCATTGCTTCGATTGTAGCGCCAGTCGCAACACGCTGCCTGGACAAAACCGACAAATTTCCCAAGACACTAGCGGATCATCGGGTTGTCAAATTCGAAGGGTGCAAGGATCGGCAACGGTTTGGATAACCCCTCGGGAACTGGAGGAAACGGTGCCGCGGACCGCACCGCGCGTAAGACGTTGGCGTCGAAGCGCGGATACCCCGAAGACTTGCGCAAGGTCACGCTGGCCAAACTCCCGTCGGCATTGACCACAAACTGAACCAACGCTTCGCCCTGCTCGAGGCGAAGTGCAAGGTCGGCTGGAAAGTGCCACAGCGGCTGAATCCGCCGGTAGATCGCGTGAAAGTAGCTGAGGTAACGCACGTCTGTGGTGTTTAGCCAAATCGGTAAACCAGTCTCAGCACCGGCGCGATGACCGCGACGACCGGCGACTGAGCCGCGACCTGCGCCAACGGCGCGGCCACGGCCGGCGGCGGTGCGCAGGGCGATCGATGCATTTTTGGGTTGGCGCGCTGACGCGACCGACTCGGTGTCGTCTGCGAACCTACCCCGGTCCATCGTTTGATTGCGCGGCGCATCACCAGACTCGGCGGCAACTCGCCGCTGTCCCGCGCGCTGCCCCTGACTGAGGCGCGGATCTTGGCTCCCCCCCGAGCCGCGGTCGCGTTTGGGTCTGTCACCGACGCGCTGCGACGCCGTCTTGTTCTCAGCCAAACGTGCAGTGGCGTCTTGAGCTTGACCGCGCTCCGGTGCGCGCAGCCGTCGCGTCTGCCGCTCGGCTCGCCGAGCCGCACCGCGCGCGTTCGACCGACGCTGACCGAGGTGCGAGCGCCTGGCTTGGGCGCGCTGGCGCGTGGCGCGTTCGAGAGCACGGCGACGTATCGCCGATCGCCGCCGCTCAAGCGCGTCACGCGCCACGCTGTCCTGCAACCGACGATGCAGGTCGGCGACGTCCTCACCAGCCACGGCGGCTCGTTGCGCCGCA
Organism: Deltaproteobacteria bacterium; assembly: GCA_020633415.1. Classification (GTDB taxonomy): domain Bacteria; phylum Myxococcota_A; class Polyangia; genus JACKDQ01. Next base: position 202,931 of record JACKDQ010000005.1, on the reverse strand, counting down.
GCATCTTGTTCGCGTTTTGCGCCAGCGCGAACTGCCGCGCTGAGCGCGTCGGCGGCGCTTGCCCGATCCTTGAGTGAGAGCCCTAGGCGGGCGCGACGACGAGGTTGGCTCGGCCCGGGCGGGCGGGGCTTTGGCCTGATCAGGTCGACATCGGTTCCCGACCGAGAAGGACTTTGCCCTTCAGTTCGGTCGGTTAGGCCTGGATGGAAGGCGAGCACCACAACGGCATGCAGGCCCAGCGACAAGCCCAGGGCCCGCAGTCTGACCTGCGATGAGTGGGTCACTACCAAATTTTAGTGCAATCATGCCCTTGGGACCATCACCGAGGGTCCATTTATCGTCGGTCTCCTTGCTGAGCGGGGTTCGAGATTTACTGATGACTTAGCGCGTCATCTATGTAAGGAAGAATGCTTGGATGACTTCGTAGCTCCCCTGGGGGAAGGTTTAGGATGTTGAAAAAACCGACTCGTCACATGTGGTTTTGGATCACAGGGCTGCTTTTCGGGGCGATCCAAGCCCATGGCCAAGTACCGCGCTTCGAAAATGACACCGAGGGCTACTTGCGCGGCCTTCGCCGTCTCGATCCGCTCAAGCGTAGGCAGGCGCTAGCCACGCTTAACGGCAAGCGGATCGACGACAAGTTGGTCCAGGCGCTAGTCGAGCGGATGCGCGAAGACGTCGATCCGGCGGTGCGCGCCGCAGCGGCGACATTGTTGGTTCAGCGCCGCTCGGCAGCGCCGGCGATTGCCTACGCCGCGGTCTGCGACCCTAATGCCAAGCTGCGCAGCACGCTCGCGCCCTACGCCGACAAGCAGCTCGTCTGCCACCAGAGCCCCGCGATGGCCCAGCCGGCGCCATTGCCACCAGAGCGCGGCGCTACTTTCGGCTACCTGCTGCATCCGTCTGCGGTAACGCGCTTGCTGGCGCTTCGTAAACTGGCGAGGACCGACCTGGCACGGATCAAAGCGACGGTATGGCGACTGGCGGGCCAAGATCCGTTTTGGGAGTTCCGGCGCGACGCGTTGCGGCTGTTAGTCACCGCTTACGGCAAACAGTCGCTGCCCCTGCTGCGCTACGCGATCTCCGGCGATCCCGATCAACGCGTACGCCAGGACTCGTTCGCTTTGCTGGCTCACCTGCGCCAAGCGCGCACAGCGACCTGGCTTGCGACGTCCGCTCGGGTCGAGACCAATCTGGCGTTGCGACAGGCGGCGATCGCAGCGCTGATCAGGCTACCGCGCTTCGCCGCCAGCACCGAGCTGAGCAAGCTCGCGCTGCAGCACAGCGATGGCGCCACGCGCGCAGCTGCACTCGAAGCGCTCTATCGCGTCGATACCAAGCAGGCCTATCGCATTGCTGCCAGTGCGGCATCGACCGACAAAGCTGCGACGGTGCGGGCGGCCGCGCTGCGTCTGTTGGCGCGCGCCAGCGGCCCAACCGCGTGCAAAGCGCGCCGCACCCAGATTGAGGATCGGGAACCCGAGGTGCGTTTGGCAGCCATCGAGCAACTCGCCGGCTGCCCCGACCAACTCAAAACGCCACTTCTGCGCAATGCGGCGCGCAGCGACCGTGACGACAAGGTGCGTGGCGCGGCGATCGCTCAGCTGATCGGCATCGGCGTCAGCGCGCATCGCGACATCCTGGGCGCCGTGCTGCAATCAGATCGTCACCCCGACAACCGGCGCCGGGTGCTCGAGGCGTTGCTGCGACAAGGCGGCAAGAGTCAAGCCGACAGCGAGCTGCTGATCGCGGCTAGCAAGCGAGAGCGCGATCCGCACCTGCGTCGTCTGGCGCTCAGCGGTCTTGGCCAAATTCAAAGCGATGCTGCGATGAGCGCGTTGATCAGCGCGCTAAAGAGCGACCGACAAGCAGAGGTCCGCTCAGAAGCCGCCCGTCAACTGGCCCATCAACGCGGTGAGGCGGTTTTTGCCGCCCTACAGCACGCCGCGCAAAACGACGGGGTAGCGGAAGTGCGCGCGGCCGCCGCCCAGGCGATGAAAAATAGCCCAGGTCGCAAAGCCTGGGTCGACGGACTGTTGGCCCAGACCATCGACGAAGACGTTGTCGTCCGCCTCGACGCAGCTCGCCGCCTCTGCGCACTCCAACTGCCCCGCAGCTACCGCGCCTTGGTTCGCCTGCTTTGGCTCGACAGGGAAACCAAAGCGCGGGCCATGTTGGCACGCTGCTTCTCAACACTGCACTCACCGCTGATCGACATCGCTCTCTCCGTGGCCCACGCCGTCGACAGTGATAAGACCGTGCTCCGCGCGATCGAAACCGCACAACAAAAGCGTCGGGCGCGCGATGAAGCGCTGCTCAAGCTGCTTCAAACAGCCACACCGGAGAAACGCAAGCAGGCGATCGACCAGTTGATCCCCGGGCCGAGCCGCGCCGTGCGCGATGCGTTGGAGCAAGCGATGGTCAAAGACGCCAGCGCAGAGGTGCGGCGTGCAGCTGCGGCTAAAGTCTATCGCTATGCCGACAGTCGTGCGCTGGCCAAACTGATGACCGCTAGTCAATCCGACAGCGAAGCAGCGACACGCAGCTACCTCAACGGGCTCTACGAGGATCTCCGCCAGCGACGATCCTCGGCAAGCAGCGCGATCAGCGCGCTCTCATTGATCGGCAAACTGCGCAAACTCCGCGGCCAAGATGCCCAGGCCGCGGCGATGCTACTAGCCGCGCTGCGGGCCGAACGCGCGCGAGTCCCGCTCGAGCACGCGGCACAGAGTCCAGATGGAGAAAAGCGCTTTGGCGCCCTGCTCGCGCTGGCCAGTCTCACAGACGCCGCTCTGCTCGGCGCGGCGATTCGCAAGGAAACCGACGTCGCCGTGCGCAGCAAGTTGATTCAAGTCAACCTGCTGCGCAGTGCACCGCTTGCCAAACTGCGCGAAACCCTGCTCTCGGAAGACTCGACCGAAGTGCTGCGCGCGATCGAAACGCTCTCGATCCGCTCAGAACCCGAGCTGGTCGCACTGATCGCGCGTGCCGCCCTGTCGAATCTCGATCCGCGGGTGCGTCTGGCTGCAGCACGAACACTGTTGCTCTATCGCTCGCCGCTAGCCTACTGGACGGTGCGCGTCGCGGCCAGCCATGACGGCAGCCCCAAGCTGCGCGCACAGATTTGGACCTTCGCCGTGGTCGCTGACGAAAACTGAGCGCGCTATTTTTTTCGCGCCGGTCCTGCGTTGCTCGGGAAAATCGCACGTGCCCGAACACGGTGGTTCCAGGCTTCGCCCGTCGACAAGTTTCGGCCAGCGTGAGAGCTAACCCAGATCTCCTGAACCCACTTCCCGCCGAAGGTCGTTTTGCCCGAAGCTAGCGACCAACCGCGCTCAAGCCAGCTGTTCGGCGCGCGTTCCAAGGAAACCAGTGAATCGCTGATGAAGACCCTGCAGCGACTAGCGCCGATCTTTCCAGTGCACTCGAAAAGCTCGCTGCCGGCGATCGGTGTCAATGATCTGTTTCCCGCCGTAAGGCCGATCGACCGAATGCGCGCGAGCGTCTGGCGAGTCAGAAGAACTTCCCGCCGAAGATCAGCCGACTTGCTGTTGAGCGCGTCTTTGACGACCGGGCTGTTGTCGAAGTAGCGAAGCACGAGCTCTGCATCGCTTTCGGCGTGAGCAACAGCCACCACACCGAGCAGCACCCCCAGAACAGAAAACGCGACGGTTTTGCGCATAGAGCCTCCGTCGCGCTGAAAAAGCAATGGCTATGCCAGCGACACCTCCTCTAAATTACTACAAAAAAGCGCACCAAGACCCACGCGGCACTGCCAGGTCTAGCCAGCGCACCATCCGAACATCAGTGCGAGGGAGCGTCGCCCTAGGGCGCAGCCAGCAACCGATCGAGCTCACCCGACCGGTCGAGGGCGTTTAGGTCGTCAAAGCCACCAATCGATCGACCATCGATAAAGATCTGAGGCACCGTCCGCCGCCCGGAAAGGGTAGCGGCCTCCTGACGCATGCTCGGATCGTCGGTAGCATCGACTTCTTCGAATGCCACGCCTTTGCGCTCGAGCAACGCCTTGGCGGCATGGCAATAGCCGCAATAGCGGGTGGTGTAGATTTTGATTCGCGCTTGTTCGCTCATCGACCGATCACTTCACCTCAAGATCGTCAACGATACGCGCTAGAGATCTCGGCGGTCAAGATGCCAAGGGCTGTAGAACCACAGCCGCTCTTTGGCGAGTTCGAGAGCATCCCAAAGCAGCCCGCCTGCGCCAAAATCAAACTCCGGGGCGTAGCCCGCGGCGAGAAGCGACAGCAGGCCCGAGGGTTTGACCGGCGGAAACACGTCGACGACCCGGAGCTTCGCACCGCGCGGCCGCAACTGTTGTTGCATGGCGGTGATCGCCGCCGATAGACCGCCCAGCTGATCGACAAGCCCATGCTGCTCGGCATCGCAACCGGCCCAAACTCGGCCTTGGGCGATATCATCGACTTCGGCGACCGGAAGACGACGCGCTTGGGCAACGCGCTCGAGAAAACGCTGATAGGTCGTGCGCAGCAGCCGCTCGAGTGCGGCGCGCTCGCTAGCGTTCAGCGGCGCGCTACTGCCGAACATGCCGGAGCGATCGCCTCGCCGAATCGCAAAGCTGCCGATGCCGAGGCGACGCAGCAACCGTTGGAGGCTCAATTTCCCAGCCAGCACGCCGATCGACCCGGTCAGCGTCATCGCTGAGCAAACCAGGCGGTCGCAGCCGCAGGCGATGTAATAGCCGCCGGAGGCGGCGACATCGCCGAAAGCCGCGTAAACCGGCTTCTTTTTGCGCAAGCGACAAAGCGCCTGATAGATCAGTTCCGACGGGGTTACGCCGCCGCCAGGCGAATCGATGTGCAAGACCACTCCCGCCACGCGGCGTAGGCGCGCCAGCTGGTCGAACAGTTTGCGCAGCGAGACATCGCCGATTTGCGGCGAGGGAAACTGCCTCGAGTAGCCCGAGCGAATCGCGCCGCGCAGGCTGACGATAGCGATCAGCTTCTTGCGGAACAGCGAGAACCATTTGGGCCGCACCCAGCGCAGGTAACGTTGGGCGACGATCCGACGCGCCGGTCGCCCATCACCGAGCCGCTCGAGCCAAGACTGCTCATCTTCAATGCTGTCGATCAAGCCGCGCTGCTCGGCCAGCTCGACGTCGTAGGGGCCATCATTTAACAAGTCAGCGACGGTTTCCTGCGACAATTTGCGAGCCGTGCTGATCTGCTCGATGCTGTGGCGGTGAGCCAGCGTCAACAGACGCTCGAGCGCTTCGCGGTTAGCGTCGCTGATCGTGCCCCGCGTCAAGCGCTCGGCGGCGCTCTTGTAGCGGCCAGCTTGGCCGATCTGCAAGTCGATACCATAGCGCGCGAGCAGGTCACCATAGAATCGGACCTCGAGGTAATGACCGCGCAGGTCGAGCAATACACCGAGCGGGACCGCTAACCGATCTGCGATCGAGGCCAGCCGATAGGCCGCCATCTCGCCGGTCTCTAGGCAAACCTCGAGCGGCTTTCTGTCCTTGAGCCGCGCGAGCTGCTCGCGCAATGCATCGATCGTCGTCGGACCCGCGGAAATGCTGCGAATCGTCAACAGAACGCCGATCACTTTGTTGTCAATCAGAGCGCGATCGACCAAGTCCTGCACGCGATCGACGGTCAACCCTCGGCGGCGAAAGCGTCGCGAAGTCGCGCGCTGACGAAGCGGTCCATCAAGCGTTAGATGCAACCAATAGCGCCGACGCAGGCGACGCAGCAGCCAAAGCGGCAGTACCAGCGTGTTATAGAGCAGGTTAATGACCAGCGCGAACAGGGGACGTAGCACGACGACCTCGTCGTTATGACTCGCTCAACAAGCTCGAGATCAAATCCGGATGAGGATGGGCAATGACCTCTACACTTTGCAGCATCCCGCCGTGCATCACGCTGGCCGCGGCTTCGAGGGCAGCCTCGATCTGATGCAGCACGCCCGACAGCACGAAGTAAGCCTTACCGCCCAAGCCGCGGGCCATCCGCAACTGTAGCAAATCAACCTCTGCCGCCTTCAAAGCGCGGTCAGCCGCGAGCAACGTGGCAACCACTGAAAACGTCTCGACGACCGCCAGCGAATGTGGCTCGCCGAAAGCTGGCGCGACGCTGAGTGCAGCAAACAACTGCGGATGCGGATTGGGCAGATAGAGCCGATCGATCAGCGTCGCCGCGCTCAGGTCGACGGCGCGCTCGAGCGCAAAAAAGACCTCTTCTTCGCCGCCCGATAGCAGCACCAGGAACTTGCCCGGGGTGATTGGCTTGGCCCAAAGCAGGTTGACCGCCGCCCGCTTGACCGCGGCATCGGCGACAACTGCTCCACGAGCGATACTGCTCAGCTCGAGCAAACCGATCGCGGGGCCCGGGCGCGGACCTGGCGGAGAGACCTGACGCCGGCTTGCCAAGCGGCGAGCTTTGGCTTTTCGTCGACGCGCGTCTTCGGACCCTGCCATGGCGTTAGACGATGCGGAAGTAGTCTTGGAGCGCGCAGCGGCGTGAACGAACAAAATGCTGCGCGCAGGTCAGACCTTCGCCAGTCGGATGCGCGATCGTCCAGGAGGTATAGCCCTCACCCTCACCACCCAGACCAACATAGTGCGGACCGTTCTTGACGAAGATGCAGGTGTCCATCACGCGGGCCATCTGATGCATCACATCGATGTTGCGCGAGTATATCGAGGCAGTGTGTCCACGCCCGGCCTCCGCCGCCAAAGCAAACTCGATCGCCTGCTGGGCGTCGCGCGCCTTGACCAGCGGCATCACCGGGAGCAACTGCTCGATGCGAACGAGCGGATGCTTGTCGTCGACCACGGCAAACGCTAAGCGGACGTCATCGCCGACCTTGATCCCGATTCGTTCGAGTATCACCGACACGTTGCGACCGACGAGGTCCTTGTCCGAATGCTCGCCATCGGGAAACAGCACGCGCGTTAGTCGGGAGATCTGTGACTCGGAGAGCTCGTAAGCGCCGGCGGCTTTGAGTTCGCGGCGCAGGCTATCGAAAATCGGCGCGACCGCGATGACTTCCTTTTCGTCACAGCAGATCAGGTTGTTGTCGAAGGAACCGCCGGCGATGATACCGCGGGCGGCGCGGCCGATGTCGGCTGTCTCGTCGACGACCACCGGTGGGTTTCCCGGACCTGCACCGACGACCTTCTTACCAGAATTCATCGCCGCTTTGACGACCGCACCACCGCCCGTAACGACCAACAGGCGAATACCGCGATGCTTCATCAGCTGACCGGCGGACTCGATCGTTGGCTCGGCGATCGTTGTCAGCAGGTTCTGTGGACCACCGGCGGAGATGATCGCCTCATTGAGCAGGTGAATGTGATAGGCGCTAACGCCCTTGGCCAGCGGGTGGGCGTTGAATACCGCCGCGTTGCCACCGGCAATAAAGCCGATGCCGTTGTTGACGATCGTCTCTGTGGGATTGGTGCAGGGCGTGATCGAGCCGATTACGCCAAACGGCGCCCATTCGATCAGTGTCAGACCGCGATCGCCGGTGAAGGCTTGGGGCTCGAGAACCTCGGGGCCCGGCGTTTTCTCGGCAGCTAACGTGTTCTTGCGCACCTTGTCTTCAGCGCGCCCCAATCCCGTCTCGGCCACGGCATATTGGGAAAGCTGCTCGACATGGCGCAGCGTCACGCTGCGCATCGCCTCGACGAGCTTATACCGGACGCTGAGCGGCTTGGCCGAGAGCTCTTCGAAGGCCTGGCGTGCCGCAGCGACCGCTGCATCGACCGTGGGGAAGACGCCAAGACGCCCGCGTGGAAACCCTTTGATCCCCGGACCGGCATGCGGATCGCGAATCACCGCCGGCGCCTGACCCGCGGCCTGATCGATACCCAGGCGAACGACGACGCGATCAACGATCTGCTGAATGCGCTTTTCGTCTAGCTCCATGGCTTACCCGTCTTTGGTGTAGCGCTGCTCGTCACCGACTTGCACAAGATCGACGATCGCCATGATCGTGGCGTCGACCGGGCGGTTGTTGGTCACTTGCGTCAAGCGCGCACTGCTCCCCGACGCATAGAGCACAACCTCACCCAAACCGGCACCGACCGCATCAACAGCGACGACACTCGAACCGCTCTCTGTGCCGTCGAAGTCGCAATCGCGGACCACGAGGAACTTCATCCCGTCGAGAACGTCTTCCTTACGGGAGGCGACGACGGTTCCTACAACCTTGGCTAACCGCATCGGCTATCCGGATTTCGCTTCGTCGCGACGGCCAAGCGGCAATACCAAGTCAACGTTGACATGTGGTCGTGGAATCACGTGGACCGAAACCAGTTCGCCCACACGCTCAGCAGCGCGCTGACCAGCTTCTGTCGCCGCCTTAACCGCGGCGACGTCACCACGAACGACCGCGGTAACATATCCACCGCCGATCTTTTCCATGCTCACCAACTCGACCTTAGCCGCCTTTACCATCGCGTCCGCGGCCTCGACCATCCCAATAAACCCGCGCGTCTCAATCATCCCAAGCGCGTCAGCCATCTTCCGATCCTCCGGCTTGTCGGCGCTGGTTGTTTGCGCCGACTCAAGTTTCAGTTCAGTTCAGTCGTAGTTCAGTTCAGTCGTATTGTTCAGCTTGCCCTGTGCTGGCGAGCATCGCCCGCGCGCGCAAGCGTTTCACGCTATCGATCCACGAAGTCCGGTGGCAGTTGACCGGTAATGCCCTCGATCGCTGCCGTCGCCGCCGCAGCTGCCGCGTCGATCTCCGCTTCGGGGCCTGACATCCACAGCCGACCAAAAGCCCCAAACGGCAGCAGGTTGACCAAAAACACCCGCGCCGCTTTCTCAGCCTCGTTGGCAGCGTAGGTCACGTAACCTGCCGGTTCGGTCTCGAGAATGAACAGCGACTGCCCCGGCAAGATCATCATCCCCTGCGAGTTGCGATTGATGATCTGGGCTTGATAGGGCTCGATCGAGCGAATGATCTGGTTGGTCGCCACGCGCGGCTTGAGCCGCTCCTCCTCGCTCACGCCGAGAAACGAGAGGATCGCCCGGCCCGCCGAGAGTACTTCGCCTTTGTCGTGCTCGTGAACTTCAAGCAAGCCATAGGCGCGCTCGACCACCTGTACCGCCGGAACAACCTTGGTCGCCTTGAGCGCGACATCGGTCACACGGTTGATCGCGATGCCCGGGGCGATCTCAACGAACAGCGAGGCCATCTCCGGTACCGGCAAAAAACCGCGGGCAGTTTTGCCGATGAAGCTGGCCAGCTGCGGTTGTAACGCATCGAGGAAGGTGTAAGTCCGCAGTGTGATACTCAATCCGAAGCCCTCCTGCCGAGCCTAGCTCGCCGACCATCGACCGCGCCATCGGCAGCAACGTCGCCGATTACGGCGAGGCAACAGCGCGATCCGCTGAGCGGAAGGCGTCTTCTAGCATGACCGTGCCAGCGGAGGCAAGGGGGCGTAGCATTGGGCTTTTTTTGGGTTTCACCGGGCTCTACCCGACCTGCTGGCGAGACCCTTTTTGGGGGCGAATGGGAGAGCGCGGCCTCTCCTTGGCAGAACCCAGCGGCTGCAAGGCGGCCGATCGCACGGACGCTAGTAGCGGTCGGATCGGTAGCGGGTTCCGTAGGCCATAAAGCCGATCTCGGCGAAGACACCGCCACCGGGTACGGTCTCGTCACCATGGGTCACGACGAAAAACGGCCGGATAGCGAAGAACATCGAGAAGTTCCGACGACTACTGTTGATCTCGGCACCGATACGCACCGGCACGTGAAATGCGTAGCCATCGTCGACCACGGTATTGCCCGCGCCATCTTCGCATTCACAGCGCGCGTACGAAAAGCCGATCCCCGGGGCGACGAAGAGCTCAAAGCTGCTCGGCGCCGAGGGATGGAAGTTTAGGAAGGCTTCGCCGGTAAAAAAGAAATACTCCTGCATCGCGTTAGATGCAGCGATGTTGACCACCGGCACACTGAAATCGAGCGACAGCTGATCTCCTAAGAAGATCTTGAACTCGAGCGTCGGGAGCAGCAAAAACGGCTTGGTATCGTCGATCCCCGGGAACTGGTAGTCCAGCTTCGAATACCCGCCGCCCATCGCTGTCCCCACGCCAAAGGTGCGATGACCGACCGCATACTGGGCCGACGCTGTGCTGGCAAAGCAGCCAACCGCTGCGATCACCAAAAGGGCTCTTTTCATCGGATCTCCTTTGCCGCCAAAAGCGACGAACAATCTATCGCGCCACGCCAACATGAGCTACAACCTCAGCTTCGTTTTGGGGCGATCGACGCGCGTTCCGATAAGAACACCACAGATAGTGACAGAGACGCAAAAAACAACAGTGATCCGGCGCACGCCAGCTCAGATCGCGTCGAGGCCTGGCCGATGAGCGAGTGGACGATTCGCAACGTACTGAGCTGGACGGCGCAGCGCTTTGCAAAGGCCCAGCTGGCCCAGGGGCGGCTCGATGCCGAGGTGCTGCTTGCCCACGCGCTGTCGATGCCGCGGCTGCAGCTTTATCTCGACCACGACAAGCCTCTCGCGCCACAAGAGCTGACGCGCTACCGCCAAGCGATCAAGCGGCGCCTTGCTGGCGACCCCGTGGCCTACATCGTCGGTGAGCGCGAGTTCTGGTCGCTGACGTTGCAGGTCAGCCCCGACGTCCTGATCCCGCGCCCGGAGAGCGAGCTCTTGGTGGAGCTCGCGTTGCGCGCGCTCAGAGCCCGTGGTCAAGACAATGCGGGCGAGGAGACCATCGTCGCTGACATCGGCACCGGCAGTGGTGCGTTGGCCATCGCGCTGGCCAACGAATCCCAAGCGACGATTTGGGCGAGTGACATCAGCGAAAGCGCCCTCGCTGTCGCGCGCAGCAACGCCGCACGCTTGGCCCCCGCGCTGAGATTTTTTCAGGGCGACCTGCTCAATGCGCTGCCCCATGCCGCGCGTGTCGACGTGCTCGTTGCCAACTTGCCCTATATCGAGACTGCCGAGCTGGAGACGCTCGAGGTCGCGCGCAGCGAACCCAAACTGGCGCTCGATGGTGGGACCGACGGATTGGATCTGCTGCGCCGGCTAATCGAGCAACTACCCAATGTGCTCGCTGACGATGGGGTGTTGCTGCTCGAGATCGGCTGCAAACAGGCCAGAGCGGTGTGCGAGTTGTTGGCGAATCAAGGCCGCCAAGCCGAAGTGCATCAGGACCTGGCAGGCCTCGATCGGGTGGTCAGTAGCGGCCTTCCGCCGCCTGCCAAACTCACCGAAGCGGACTTCCCAAACGCCGAGGAGCCCGTCTCCGGTACGGACTACTCGAAGTTGCAGGATCCACCGCAGTAGTTGATCAATAGCCCGTCGTCGAGCAGGCCGGCCGCGTGTTTGCGGAACTCCGGACGTTTGGTGATCGCACCGTGGGTGCCGTTATCTTTTTCCGGAGGCAGATTACCCGTCGGCGAGGGGGTGCGGTGGAAATTCCAGACGGTGAGCGCCGATAGCTCGCCTTGGGGGGCCCCTTGAGGGGCTGCAGCCGTGATCTGTCTTAGCCCCCAAACATCCTTGGAGGCCGGGGTGATCAGTGGCACATCGGCAGTGCGCGCCACCCATTCGCTGACCAGGTTATTGACCTGACTGTCGTCGACCGCCATGTGCAGCGCAGCTTTGAGCGGTTTGAGGCCGGAGAAGCGGTTGGTGGTCAGTCGGTGAACGTAGGACATCGAGTCGACCGGATCGAATCCGTTCTGCACGATGCCCATCGCCAGCAGCTGATTGGCCCGTCCCTTGTAACTGATCTCGAACAGATCGCGATAGTCCAGCCAGACCACCGATCGCTCGAGGAAGTGCGATAGACCGCCGCCGCCCACGAGGAGGATGGCTCGCTCGACCAGAGGGGATGTCGCCACGTGCACGAAACCAAAAGTTCCGCCGTTGGACGCACCCATGTAGTGGATTGCTGCCGGATCGATCAGCTGCTTTTTGTCGCCATCGCTAACCAGATCTTTGTAAAGGCGCACTTTGATCAAGCGGGCCAAGGCGGTGGTGTTGGCAAGGCTCTGCATAACCTCGGCGCTGACCGACGACAACTTGGAAAAATCGTTGGTCAGCGCACCAAGCGCCAGCGGCAAGAAGTCCTCGTGAAATCCGAAGTTGACCGCCGCGTGGACGTAACGATACTCGCGGCAGAGTGCGTTCAGATCGCCGCGAGTAGCCTGCGCGCGGCTGCCCAAAAAGCCGTGTCCATAGAGCACGACGGGCCGAGGCTGATCGATGCTCTGGGGGATCGTCATGACGAACGCGACGTCGCGCAGGCCGAACTGCTTGACCTGGCCCTTGTCGTCGAACTCAAGCGGCGCCTCGTCGGCCTTGATGAAGTTGGGGGCTTTGAATGTGCCGGCGATCTGGCGGTTCTGATACTCGTCACGCACGTCGGTCTCGATCTTATACTCACCAGCCTCGTAGGTCGCGGCGACCTGTTGCATCTCCAGCAGCGCCTTCGTTACCGACGCTTCCGAACGAGTGGTAAATGACCAAGCGACGAGCACCTGCTCGGCGGAAATGCCCGCGCCACTAAGCGCGGCATCGACCGTCGGCTGCAAGCCCTTCAGCTTCTGAAAGGTCGGATCCTGCAGATTCGCACCGTCACGCAGCGCCGCATAGACCGGCACCGTGGCGTGAGCGCTACCGTCCGCGCGCAACAAGGTGTTGCGCAGCACGACCACGTGGGTGGTCGAGGAATGCAGCGCGCGCAATGGCCGGATGATCAGCGTCGCGCGCTCGGCGATGGGCGCAACCGCATCGAGTTCGACCAGCGTGGGGACCGCCTTCCAGCCAGCATCGGTTTGCTCCAACAGCAGCACGCTGGCCTTGCTATCCAGTGTTGCATCGGGCTTGCTCGGCAGGCTCTTTGGATCGAAGCCACCATCGAGGTAGGCCAGGATCGGTGGGATCACCGAGTAGCCATCCTGTCGCCCGAAAACCGTCGTGGGAACGTGCTTGGGCAGCGCTTGCTCGGGAACTTCGACGCGCTTGCCGGTGACCGTGGTCGCGTCGTCGACCAGGTAGAAGTCAGACGGAAAGGGGAACATCGGCACCGCTGGGTTGAGCGGGTTTTCGCCTGCCGTCAGCTTTAGACTATCGGCGTTGAACGCATCCGCACCGCCGTCCGCACCGGTCGATGAGTCGCTGGCACAGCCGAATGTTGCGAGCACCATGATCATGGCGCCGCCGATCCACGCTCTGTACATACCTCTCCTCCTCAGGGCGGCCAGCTTAACGAACCTCGACCGGGCTGACCACGCAAATGTCGTCAGCTTCGAGTTCGCTGTTTCTCACCGATTTTAAAGCGGATTTTTTTTCAGCACGGCTCGACGTCAGCGTTTTTGTTTCAGTGCCTCGGCGAGTTTGGCGCCCAGCGAACCTAGCGATGCGTCGCTCGCGGCGCGTCTTTGGTCGCCGACGAATTGCTGGTAGGCCTCGCGCTGTTCCTGCTCGCCAACGCCCTGGAGAGAGAGGCGAATCTTTCCAGTGCTCGGGTCATATGCGGTGATCAGCGCCTTGAGCTCGGTGCCTTCGGGGAAGGCCCGCCGCAGATTGGTCTGCGGGCCATCCGCCGCCTCTTCGGCCGGGATCAGCCCGCGCATACGTCGACCCGCACCCTTGAGCTGGACGAAAAGGCCAAACGGTTTGACCTGGTCGACAACCACGTCGACCACCGCGCCAACCGTGATGTCGCCGGCGTCAGCGGCGTCAGCGGTCGCACCGGCAGTGCGCAGCGACAGCGACAGACGCCGCGCTTGGTGATCGATCTTGAGGATCGTCACCTGGACATCCTGACCGAGTGAAACAACGTCCGACGGATGGCGAATACGGCGGTCCGAGAGCTCCGAGATGTGGATCAACCCATCGACACCGGGACGCAACTCGACAAAGGCGCCAAACGGCTGGATACGGACCACCCGACCTTGGGCGGCGTCGCCTTCGTTCAGCTCGGCCAAGGCCTCGTCCCAGGGGTCACCGAGCAAGGCGCGGATCGACAAGCCGATGCGTTCGCGGTCGGGGTGTTTGGGATCGCGATCGATTTTGCTGATGCGCACCTTGACGGTCTGGCCAACGGTCAACGCCTCCGAAGGATGCTCGATCCGCCGATGACAGATCTCAGAGATGTGAACCATCCCCTGAACGCCGCCGATATCGACAAACGCGCCGTAGGGCTGCAGCGATTTGACCGTCCCTTTGAACTCGGCACCTTCGAAGAGCTGCTCGCGAATCGCGCTGGCAGCTTCCTCGCGCTCTTCGGCTAGCAGCGCGCGGCGACTGACGACAATGTTTCGGCCCTCTTGCTCGTATTTGGTGACACGAAAGCGCAGGGTCTGATCGAGAAAGACGCTCGGATCTTCACAAAAATCCACGTCGATCTGGGAGACCGGACAGAACGCCCGAACGCCGCCCAGCGAGATATCGAAGCCGCCCTTGTTGACACCGGTCACCTTGCCGTCGACTGGAATGCCCATTTCGCAGGCATCTTCGAGCATCTGCTGGTTGAGATGAGCGCGACCCAAGCTATAGGACAGCCGCAGCTCGGGGTCGAGGGCAACGATGTAGACGTGAACCTTGTCGCCGATCTGCGCCTGCAGTTCACCATCTTGGGTGATCTCTTTGATGTCGATCGTACCCTCGGCCTTGGCGCCGACATCGACAAACACGTCCGAGTCGCCGATCGCGACGACCACTCCCTCAACGACTTCCCCGACCGCCAATTTGCGTCGCGTCGGCATGCGGTAGTCGAGATCGCCAAACGGAAGATCTCCGTCCAGCTGTTGAACGCGGTTCTTAGCCATTTTTTTGCTCCGTTAACGCCACGGGGTGAGAAATGCGCGGATCACATGCAGGGCTACCGTCGGGTTCTCGCGCAGGCGCCTCATCGAGTAGGCGTACCAATCCTCGCCGTAAGGAATGTAAACCCGCACGGCGTGGCCCTCTTCGAGCAACCGTTGCCGCATTTTCGGCAATACCCCGAGCAGCATTTGAAATTCGTAGTCGCGCGCGGTCAGCTTGCGCGCCGTAATCAGCGCACGCGCACGTTCAACGACCCAGCGGTCGTGGCTGGCGATGCCGACGAAACACTGCCGATCGAACAAAGCTTCGAGAGCCTCGACGAACTTCTGCCGCACTTCGCTGTGGCGAACAAAAGCGATTTCCTCGGGCTCGCGGTAGATCCCTTTGCACAAGCGAACGTTGGTCCCCTCAGGTAGCGCCGCGATGTCATCGAGCGTCCGACGGAGCATCGCCTGCAGCACGACACCGAACACCGGGTGTCGCTGCTGCACCGTACGGTAGGCGTCGAGGGTCACGTCAGTCCGCGTGTGGTCTTCCATGTCCAGGCGAACGAATCCGCCCAGCGATTGAGCGTGCGCACCGAGGCGCGTGAGGTTCTCAATGCAGAAGTCGCGGTCGATATCGAGGCCGATATGGGTCAGCTTGACCGATACGTTGCAGGGCAGCGCACGCTGTTTGAGCTCGGTCAACAACTGGAGATAGGCCGCGGTCGCTTCGCTGGCCGCCGCCCGATCGGCGACCTCCTCGCCGAGCAGCGCCAGCGTAGTCGTCGCCCCTTCGTCGCTCAGCCGCTGTGCCGTTGTCAGCGCCGCGATCACTTCCGCCCCCGCGACATAGCGTGAGGCGACGCGAGCGACGATCCGTCGGGGAACTCGCGGCAGCGTCTTTACCAATAAGGCTTGCAAGACACCCACTCCTTGCCCTCAACCACGTAGGGCGTTGGCCAATATCGTCGGCAACCAGCGCAACCCCGGGCGCGCTTCAAAACGCATCAACACCGGCGCTAGCTTATGCGTCCGGCGATGGGTCACAAACCATGGGGGTCTGGGCGCGATGCGGAACGGCCCACGAACAACGCTCTTTTGCGGTTCGTCAAACAACAAGCAGTTGTGCACCACGCCAACACCACTCTGGATGTCCTCGAGGCTGTGGCCAGGAAAGGCGCCCCAGGTGGTTACACCGAGACCATAGGACAGCGCCGGCCAGTGATTGACCGCTACGGAACCATAACGCAGGTCAGCAACTGCCTGTTCGACCGCGACCTCATACTCTTTTTCAGTGCGCGGATCGACGATCAGTGAAGCGTTGAGCGTCCCCCACAGCGTCTCGTTGCAGAAGGCCACCGCATCGGCAAGAAACTGCGCCGGGTCTCCCGCGTCGAGCGCCGCTTCGGCGGTCACACCGCAAAACGACTCTTGAGTAAAGCACACGTCGTCGCGCTTCGCCGGATCGAGTCCCGCGATCAGCGCCCAAGGGAGCTCTCGGCCACTGCGCTCGCCAAACAGTTCGGCCTGGCCGCTGTGGACGCCAACAAAGTTATCGAAGCGCTCAAGCGCGCCGGGATAGTAGGCCTGGCGGCGCGGCAAGCGCGCTAGCACGTCGCGCAGCGCCTCGAGGAACTGCTCGCGCTGAGCCCACATCTTTGAGGTGACCAGCACCTTTGCGGCGTTGCAATTGAAGCCGGCATTGTTGGTCATCTGGGTGGCGACGTTTTCCGCCTGAAAACGCAGTTCAGCCAGACTCCACTCGCCGGGCGCGATGATCACCGGGCTGACGTTGCCCAGCTCGCTGGTGATCCGCCGCGTGTTGATCGGTCGCTTTTCGCGCTTGCGCTGGGCCTGCTCTGGACCGCTGCCAAAAACGATCGCGTCGTGGGTCCGGTCGCTTCCGGTGATATGGATCTCATCGATGCCCGGGTGCTGGCAAAGGTAAGCGCCGACCTCGGGACCGCCGTAGGCGAACGACAAGAACCCGTCTTCGACCAAGGCCGAGAACGCCTTTTCCACGTGGGGACCGAGGTACTCGTTGACCGGGTTAAGCTTAAGGACGCAAACCTGGCCCTCGGCAAACAGCTTGTAGATCACGTCGAGCGGACCGATGCTCGCCACGTTACCGGCGCCGAGCACCAGCGCCACCGCGCCTTGCGGATCCGATTGAGCATAAAAACCGGCCATCTTCGTCGGCAGATCGCTGGGCTTGATGTGCGGAGCTTGCCAAACATGCGCGGAGAAACCGCGATAGAGCAGCTTGTCGAAGCCGTTTTGCGGGAAAACCTCGACGACAACCTGTCCATCGGGCCGCTGCGAGATGGCTTGACGCTCGAGCGGCGGGTGGCCGTGCTCTTCCACCGCACGCAGCGTCTCGATCAATAACCGGATATTGCGCACCGTCACCAAGGGACCGCCAAGCCATTCTTCGCCAGCGGTTGGACTGGTCGGATCGATGCCCTTGGCGGCCAGCGCCGCGGCCACCTGACGATTGGCAACGTTGACCGTGCCTTCGAGACAGCGCTCGAGGTAGCCGATCTTGCGACGGAGCGGCAATCGAGCCCACTTCGTTTTGTTGTCGGCGACGCGCGCTACGGCGCGATCGATTGTTGCCTGGTCCATCTCTTTGTCACCGCCCTACAGACTGCTATCCGCTTTGGCCGCCAAAATAAAGTCGCTTTCGGTCAGCCCGTCGATCTTGTGGGTCCAGATCTTCAGCGTGACATTCCCCCACGCCAGATACACATCGGGGTGGTGCCCCTCGCTTTCCGCTATCTCGCCCACTCGAACGACAAAGTCCAGCGCGCAACGAAAGTCGTCGAAGCTGTAGCTGCGCTGCAAGTGATGACCGTCGACGACTTGCCAGCCGGGGTCGAGCTCGCCAAGCAGACGCTGTACTTCGCCTTCGGACAGTGGCGGTACGCCGCCGCGACATGGGACGCAGCGCTTTTCGCTCAATCGCTTTGTTTCCAATATGTTGCTCTTCGTTTCCGCAGCAGCGGTGGGGCGATGATCTGAGCTGGCGTTGCGTCCTGTCAAGCGGCCTCTGTGTTGCGCCGCTCGCTGCGACTGGTTGGCCGGATCGGCTTGGGTTATGGTGTGTTCATGGCGCTGACCATCGCGGTCCTCATGGACCCCATCGAGTCTATTAATCCGAAAAAAGACAGCACGTTAGCTATCCTGCGGGAAGCCAATGGGCGCGGCCACCACTGCTATTTCGTCGGGCCCAGCGGTCTGACCCTGCGCGACGGCAAGGTCTACGCCTCGGCTGCGCGGCTTCTCGTCGGTGGCGCCGACGAGCCGGCACTGCGCTGCGAAGCGGCGAGCGAGCACCCGACCAGCGCCTTCGACGTGCTGCTGATGCGCAAAGACCCACCTTTTGACATGGAGTACGTCTACACCACGTATCTGCTCGAACGCGTGGTCGCCACTGGCACGCCGGTGTTCAACGACCCGCGCACGCTGCGCGACTTCAACGAGAAGCTGGCGATCTCGCATTTTGCCCATTGCGCACCGCCGACGCTGGTCACGCGCGATCCGAACAAGGTGCGCGCCTTCATCGCCGAACACGGCGGCGCGATCGTCAAGCCCCTCGAGGGCATGGGCGGATTTTCGATCTTTCGCGTGGTGGCGGGTGACCCAAACACCAACGTGATCATCGAAACGATGACCCATTTTGGTCGGCGCTACACGATGGTTCAGCGCTATGTCCCCGAGATCAGCGAAGGGGACAAACGCATCATCGTGATCGACGGCGAGCCGATGCCCGGTGCCCTGGCGCGGATTCCCGCGGCCGGAGATTCGCGCGGTAACCTCGCCGCCGGTGCCTCGATCCGCGGCGTCGAACTCAGCGAGCGCGACCGCTGGATCTGCGCCCAAGTCGGTCCCGAGCTCAGGCGACGCGGCGTGCTGTTTTGTGGCCTTGATGTGATCGGCGACTTTCTCACCGAAATCAACGTGACATCGCCAACTGGCATCCAGGAAATCGACCGACTGTTTTCGCTCAATATCGCCGGTGCGTTGCTTGACGCGCTGGAGCGACGGCTGAGCAACCCTACATCTGCCTAGATGTAGGGGGCGCGGATCTGGGGCCGTCGTAGCACGGCCTTGATTTCACTCGGTTTACCTCGGCCGCAAGGTAATGTATCATCGAGGCATCCTCTCAGGAGAACGGGCGCCATACGATGCCAACCTTCGTTTGGGAAGGTCGTACACGCGGCGGTGAGTTTCGCAAGGGCACGCTTGAGGCTCAAAGCGACAATGACCTTATAGCGCTGCTGCGCCAGCAGAACATCAGCGTCACGAAGGTCAAAAAGAAGGGCCGCGAACTCAAACTCAGCCTAGCTATCGGCACGGGCGTTAAGCAGCGCGACGTCGTGGTCTTTGCGCGCCAGCTGGCGACGATGATCGACGCCGGTCTGCCGCTGGTTCAGTGCCTGGACATTCTCGGCAACCAAGCCGACAACCGTTCCTTCGCCAAGATCATTCTCGACGTAAAGGCCCGCGTCGAAGGCGGTGCGACCTTCTCCGACGCCCTGGCCAGCCACCCCAAGGTCTTTGACAACCTGTTCGTCAACCTGATCGCCGCTGGTGAAATCGGCGGTATCTTGGACACGATCCTCAATCGCCTAGCCACCTATATGGAAAAGGCGATGAAGCTCAAGGCCAAGGTCAAAGGCGCGATGGTCTACCCGGTCGCCATCGGCATCGTGGCGGTCCTGGTGGTGATCGTTCTGCTCTGGAAGGTCATCCCCGTCTTTGGCTCGATGTTCAGAGACATGGGCGCCGGAGAGCTGCCAGCGCTTACCCAGATGGTGATGACGGCGAGCAATTGGTTCGTCGACAACGTCGCGCTGATCTTCATCAGCATCATCGCCTTCATCGTCGGCTTCACCGCGTTCAAACGCAACCGCAAGGGCAAACGCATCCTGCACTTGATACTGCTAAAGATGCCAATCGTCGGTCCGGTGATCCGTAAGACCGTCGTCGCGCGTTTCACGCGCACCTTCGGTACTTTGCTCTCGTCCGGCGTGCCGATCCTCGACGCGATGGAAATCGTCGCCAAGACAGCGGGCAACGTAATCGTCGAAGAAGCGATCATGTATGCGCGCAGTCAGGTTGCAGAAGGTCGCGATCTTGCGACGCCACTAATGAGCACAAAAGTCTTTCCGCCGATGGTTGTGCAGATGCTCGGCGTCGGCGAACAAACCGGTGCGATGGACCAGATGATGCAGAAGATCGCCGACTTCTACGAAGAGGAAGTCGACGTGGCTGTCGGGGCGCTAACCAGCTTGATGGAACCGCTGATGATGGTCTTCCTCGGTGGTCTGGTTGGCTTCATCCTGGTCGCAATGTACCTGCCGATCTTCGAGCTGGCGGGCAACGTCCGCTCGGACTAGCAGAGTCCTGCTAGACTGCTCTGACCATGCCCACTCCGGTCACAACGTCGGCGGTCAGCACTTCAACGGAAGACACCCTCGAGCACGGCCTAAGCCGCAGCATTCTCAAACGCCGCCTGACCTACATCATGATGGTGCGGGTCGCGCTCTACACACTGCTGCTCGGTGGCACGGTGGCCCTTCATCTCGCCTGGGGCTCGCCGGACGAGTTAGCCGGCCCTTACGTCCGCGTGTTGTTCGTGTTCATTTCGCTGATATACGTGATCAGCATCGGCTACGCGTTGGCGATCCGCTTGGGTGTCTCGCTCAAGCGACTGGCGTTGCTGCAGAACGTCGTCGACCTCGCGACAACCTCGGCCCTCGTTCACGTTACCGGTGGTGGCGATAGCGCGTTCTTGCTGTTTTACCTGCTCAGTCCGCTAGCTGCCGCGGTCAGCCTTGATCGACGAGCGGCACTGTGGACCGCTGGATCAGGGACCTTGCTGTTGGCGGGTGTCAGCCTGCTCGGCTACCTCGGCTACCTGCCCGTCTTGCCGGGTCAGCTCTATCTACCCTGGGGGATCAGTCTCTCGACGCTGATCCGCGCGGTCTTGATCCACGCCGGCGGGATGCTCGCCATGGCCGTGCTGGCCGGATATCTCGCCGAGCAACTTCGCCACGCCGCCGACCGGGTCGAGCAGCAGCAGCAGCATATCGCTGACCTCGCCCAACTCAACAGCGACATCATTCGCTGCCTTTCGAGCGGACTGTTTACCGTGGCGACCGATGGTCGCCTGCTGGTAATCAACGAAGCAGGACGGGAACTGCTCGGCCTGCGCCCAGGCGAAACCGTCAAGATGCTGACCGACATCGGACCCGAACTCGATCAGGCCGTGCGCGGCGGGCCACCGGTCAAGCGCGCCGAAGTCACCCTCGAGCGCAACGGCCTCACGCGAACGTTCGGCCTCTCCACCTCGGCGCTGACCGACCATAACAACGATCACACCGGGTACGTCGTCAACTTTCAAGATTTGACCGCTCTCAAACAAATGGAGCAGGCGATCAAGCGTGCCGAGCAATTGGCGACGCTCGGCCGCGTTGCCGCCGGCATTGCCCACGAGATCCGCAACCCACTGGCGTCGATCTCGGGTTCGCTGGAATTGCTGCGCGGTAACGAATCTGCCGGTGGCGAGAGCCATCGGCTGATGAGCATCGCGCTGCGAGAGATCGAGCGCCTTGACGGGTTGATCGGCGAGCTACTAAACTACGCGCGCCCGCAACAGCCGAAGAAGGAACGCATCGATCTCGGCCAAGAGATCCGCTTGCTCGTCGGACAGATCACCAGTTTGCTCCCCGCCGCGGCCCGCGAGCGGGTCAAGCTCGGCCCCGAGGCGACACAACTATACGTCGAAGCGGATCGCGATCAGCTGATGGGCGTACTCTGGAACCTGATCGCCAACGCCACCGAAGCGGGAGAGAACGCCCGGGTGACGATCACCTGCAGCGGTTTCGACGACGAATACATCACCTTGAGCATCGCTGACACGGCGGGAGGCATCGCCAAAGAGCACCTCGCCCACATTTTTGAGCCCTTCTATACGACCAAGGCCAAGGGCAGCGGACTTGGCCTGGCGATCGTTCAACGGGTGATCGAGGATCATGCCGGCGAGATCGAAGTCCAAAGCACCCCAGGCGTGGGCACGACGTTTACCGTGCGTCTGAAACGCCAACCACCAGCCGGCAGCGACGGATCTCAGAGCTCGACCGCGTGAACCACTGCGCTTTGGCAGCCAATCAGCGCAACTTCGAAGACGATCGATTCACGCCGACAGACCCAGTCGACTGCGCGCTTCGTGGAGGTGCGGACTCACAGCGTAGCGTAGCAAGTCTACCCGGCGCGACACAGCTGCCCGATCCGCTGCGATCGCCGCGCGCAGATCTCCAGCAAACAACAATCCTGACCGACGAGCGCTTTCCGCCGCCGCGCGACGCCAAACACTAAGATCGAGCTGCTGAAGCTCACCGAACGCTCGAGCGAGCGGTTCCAGCGCGCGCCTGGCGCGGCGTGGGACCAGACGAGCGAGGGTCTTGGCCGTATTGCGTACGCGCTCTTCATCGACGCGCACCCCTGCATTACCCCCACCGAACATCGTCGACGCAGCGACCATTACAACGAGCAGGCGGTCGCTCCTTTCGGTCGTCTCCAGGAAATGGCTGCCGCTGAACAGTCGGCCGAGCTCGCAGCCGATCGCGAAGCGCAGCGCCGCAGACTCGGCGGAGCGCGCCTGCTTGTCGTCGAACAACAACACCTCCTTGTCCGCGGCGAAGACCAAACGCGCCAGCGGCTGTCCCTTGGAGGTTGCTGAAGCAGCGCGGATCGCCGTTAGCCCGTATACGGCGGCCAAGGCCTGGCAGCGACTATACAACGGATCCTCGTCGGCAAGGGGAATCGAACCCGTCGCGCTGGGCAACAAGTCTTGGAGTAACTCCCCCAGATAGGGTCGAAGCTCATGGAGCAGATCGCGCGCAACCGCCGGCTCCTCGGGGTGGGCGATCAGATTGCAGTATTCGACGAAATCCAGCGGAGTAGACGACGCAGCAGCGAGCGCAACGCCGATCCCCGATGCGACCTGATCGGCCAGTGAGCGATCGGCCGCCGCGAGATCCACGCCGAGGACGAGCGCCGCTTGGGCAGCCAGCGCCGCACGATCGAGATCCCCACGACGTTTGAATACGTCGGCCAAGCCCGCAAAGCCAACACCACGCTCGGGCGACTCCAGCACGACGCGGTTAAACTCAACCAAGGCTCGATCGTCATCGCCGAGCTTGAGCAATATCTCGGCCAGTAACAACCGCGCATCGACCGAGTGGGGATCGCTAGACAGCACCGCCGCCACTTCCTGCTCGGCCTCAGCTGGGCGGTCCAAGTGCTCGATCAGCAGGCGAGCCCGCAACAAGCGAATCGATTGCGCCCCGCCACGGTCGGCCAGATCACCAACTGCCTGCGCCAACATCTTGGCGAGTCCCTCGTAGTCGTCGCGCTCAGCGTAGTAGGCCAGCAGCCGATCGGCTGGCAACTCGTGCTCCACGCAACAGACGATCGCCCGCCTTAACGCGGCGAGCGCCTTCTTCTCACCCCGCGCAGATTGGCCTTCCCCCGCCACTTGACGCGAATAGGTTTCGGCGAGCTCGACGAGGTAGCCAACTTGATCGGCCGGCTCGGCCTCGCTGAGCGACTGCTCGAGCAAGGCGACCACACGTCGCGCTTCGCCACGCTTGCGCAGCAAATCGAGCAGTCGAGCGATAACCAGCCGATTTCCCGGTGCCTCCTGGTGCAGCGACTCGAGCAGCATTTGCGCACGCTCGGCGTCACCCAAATGCGCCTGATAGATCGCGGCCTGTCGGAGTCTTGCCTCGTAGCGCAATTCCGGCTCCTCGACCGCAAGATGAGCTAGTCGGTCGAACAGTGCCTGAGCGTCCTGATAGCGCTCGAGACGATCGCACAGGCGAGCGCAAGCGCGCAGCGCATCGATGTCTTCGGGCGCAAGCTCGAGCAGCTCATTAAGCACACCCACCGCCGCCGAGGGATCATCGAGATGATGGAGATAGACGTTGGAGAGCTCGTTGAGCAATCGCGGGCGGTGACTGTCATCGATTGCGTCGAGATGCCGCCGGTAAACGCCAACAAGGTCTTTGTAGTTCCCTTGCTGCCCGATCAGGTCGACAAGATCGCCGAAGGCAGTGGCGTCCGCCGGCGCAGCGGCAAAGGCACGTTCAAGCAGTGCACGGGCCCGCCGATCGTCGGAGAGATGCCGGCGTACGAGACGCGCCGCCTTGACCAAAGCCTGCGTCGCCGCGATGCGGTCCGCGGAAACCCTTGCTTCGCTTTCCAGCAGCTCAACCACCTCAACCCAGCGCTTTTGATGCTCAACTAGCTTCCTGAGCAGACGAATCGCCGGCAAATAGCTCCCATCGGCGCCGAGCGTTCCGCGCAGCCTCTCGATCGCCGGCGATATCTCATCAGCACCCAATCGCAACAATGCGGACCGCAGCTGCAACGGTTGCGCGAGCTCGGTCGGCAAAACGCCGCGCAATCTGGCCTCGAGCAACGGAAGCCCCAGTGCGGCATCATCGGCGAGCCCTAGGTCGACATCGCAGACCGCGAGGGCCAACGCATCGGTGGCATCTAGCGCCACGATGTCCTCGAACAGCTGGCCGGTCTTGGAGGCGTCTGCGCTGAACTCTGCAGACGCGGCACGCTCGCGCAGCGCGTCGATCCGTGCGCCATCTTTTTCCGAAAGGCGATAGAGCACCTCGACCAAACGCTCGGTATCGCCCCGACGACGCCACAAACCAGCGAGTGCGTGCAGCGGTTCGATGGGACGATCCGCACAAAGCGCCGCCGCCTCATAGGCATCTGCTGCACCCAGCGGATCGCTGACCTCGAACTCGCGCAGCACCGCCATCTTCATGTAGCAGCGCGCACGTTGGCCGGCATCGGCGATCACCTCCAGCTCACGCTGATAAAATGCACCGAGAGCCGGCCAATCGCGCTGGGCCCAGAAGCTCGCTTCGCACCCTCGGCGTGCCGGAGCACAACTACCGTCCGCGCTAACCGCTCGCGAGTAAGCTTCGGCAGCTCGCGCGAGGTCGCCCAAATGAAATTCGGCTACTTCCGCCGCTGCGCACCACAGTCGCGCAGCCTGCTCGCCCTCCACCTTGTGAGCACGCGCACTGAGCCCGCTATGCAGCTGCTCGTACTGCCCCGTGCGGCAAAGAATCTCGTCGATCAAACGGTCGACATCGAGCAGCGACGGTCGCGCGCTAGCCTGACGATAGTACTCGAGGGCGGACCCCGGGTCGGACAACCGTTCGTCGCAAAGCTGTCCGAGCTCGAGGGCTACGAGATCGCGCTGGGCTTCTTTGCTGCGCGCTAGCTCGGCAACGAGCAGATCGCGCAGTTTCTCGAATTGTCCGGCCCGGCGCAGCAGCATGCGCAGGCGGAAGAAGCTGAACCGATCGCTGGCATCGCGCTCAACATTCGCGGCATAGAGTTCGGCGGCTCGCCGTGGCTTAGCAAAGGCGACCTCATAAAGCTCGGCCAGTTGACGACAGAGTTCCTGCGCGAGCTGCCGATCGGTTGTCGCCTCTGACCAGCTCTCAAGCAGTGCGCGAAGTTCTTCGTGTCGCTGCTGCGCGCGGTAGAGCCGCCAGAGCGCGAAGACTCCCTCGCTGCCAACTTTGGCCTGATAGTTGGCGCTCTTTTCCAATAGCGCGATGGCCCGCTGAGAATCGCCCGCTTTCTCCTCGGCGATCTGCGCGGCAGCCCGCAACAGCATCCCCTTGAACGCACCATCATCGCTGACCTGCGACTGTGCAACATAGAGGTCGATCAGCTCGAACCACGCCTCAGTTCGACGAAAGCAACGATCGAGCGCAAAGAATGCGGCGAAAACACCGGGCATCAGCTGTTGCGCGCGCAGGTAGAGCTCCACCGCACGGTCGACGTCTTCCAGCTCGCGTTCGCATATCGCTGCCGCCCAGAGGTAACCCGCGGCGCGAAGCTTTTGGTCACTGCAACACTCGGCATCTTGCAGGATCAGCGCCACCAGATCGGCCCAGCGTCCGGCCGACTCATAGAGGTCGATCAGTGCGGCGCTAGCACGAGGATGCCCAGGAACACTCTCGATCGCCTGCTGATACGCGCCGCCCGCTTCAGTTTCGAGCCGCAACCGCGAACGATAGATGTCGCCCAGCTGGACGGCGAGCGCGGCGCGCTGCCGCGGCGATTCGCAGCGTTCTACGCGCCTCGCGAGCAACTTCGCTGCGTCGGCATAGCGACCACATCGTAGATACAGATCGGCGAGACTCTGCAGAGCGAGCGCGGCACCGCCTGAGGGCTCGATCACCTGCTCCATTAAATCGGTCGCGCGCTGGGAATCACCCAGCCGGTGCTCAGCGATCCGCGCCGCGCGATAGATGTCGCCGTAGCTCTCGATCTTATCGTCGCTAGGTGCGTGCTCGACAAGCAACGTGCAGAGCTCTTGCCAGCGTTGAGCGGCGGCGTAGAGGCGCGACAATGCACTGTATGCCTTGTGGCTCGAGGGGTTTTCGATCAGAGCCCGCGCGTAAAACTCCTCGGCCTGTTGCGGCTGCTTAGTGAAGCGCTCAGCAAGCTCTGCGGCTTCAACGAGCAGCAGCGCCCGCCATGAATCGCTTGTGGCACGGCCGATCAGCACCCGCAGCATTTCCAGTAGCTGCTCGTAATCGCCGTTCTGCGCGAACAAGCGTCGCAGCAGCAACACCGGCCACTCGGCCGCCGGGGCGATGCGCTGGGCGTCTAGCAGACAACGCACCGCCGTCGGCGTGTCCTTTTCGACCTGCGCGGCGAGCATCGCGCGGCGAACGAACAACACGACGCGGTAGGTGTCATCGAGAACACTCGCCAGCTCGGCGTCCAATGCTTTGACGTAGGCCGCCCAGTCTGCATCCTGGTAAGCGTAGCGGCGACGCGCTTCAGCAGCGGCGGCGCTGGTCTTGTCGGCCGCAAAGGCCTCGCTCGCTCTGGCCCGCGCGCGCTCGTCGTCGTCACGAACCACGCGTTCGATTTCGGTGAGCGCAACCAGCAGCACGGCGCGACCACGACTATCGGCCGGGTCAAGATGCTCGAGCTCAGCGTCGACAAATCCGTGAAGCGACGTCAGCGCCGAATCGATGTCGACCGATGCCGCTGACACCGGCGGCGCCTCGGGTGGCGTGGTGCGCCCGACCACCGACGCACGATCTCGCTCGACCACGCGCGTCGGATCGTCGGCCACTTCGCCCCGTGAGGATTCAATCTTCATCGCCGGCGGCGGCGGTGGTGGCTCGTCGAGGCTGAGCTCCTCAGTAACCCAAGGGGAATGCCGCGCTGCAGCGGAGAGCGGCCCGGCGGGTTCACGGTCCAGCCCGCCGTGCTGCTCAGGTCGCTGGGGCAAAGGCGGAGGCCCGCGCCGTCCGCCGCGCTTACTCGGCAGCGGCGGCGGCTGCCTTTTTCGTCCGGTAGCCACGAACCCTTAGCGTCGCACCGATACGCGAGACTGTCGACATCGATTCGCCGCTGCGCGCTGACGCAACTGCGCCCGCATCGTGGTCACCGAGCGCCTGACCCGGCTGGGCGAGCCAAGCCGACGATATCCCCGCTGGTTAGCCCCAAGCGCGCAGGACAGCGGGGAAAATGATCTCGGCCGAGCAACGGCCACGACCCGAGCTGCACGGGCTGCCTTACGGATGGGTGCGCAGGTGGCCTGACCAGCGCCGCCATTCCGATCCACCGACTCTCAAAAACAGCGCGATCAGGCGTCTTGGGCCAATCCCACTTTTTCTCAACGCAATTGGCCATTTCCGCCCCGCCTTGCGTGCTGAGCGCTGGCACCGTCTTTGCACAGGCTGTACGCAGGAGACGGACATGACTCAACGCCCCCTTTCCGCGCTCTGCGTCACGGTTGCGGCAGCGATGCTGTTGACCACGGCGCCCGCACAAGCCCACAGCAAGACGCTTGGCTTGCTGTTCAAGCGGGCGATCTTCGCCGGCTGGAGGCTAACGCACCGCACGCCAGCCCAGGTGCCTGCAGAGGTGATGTTGACACGCGCGCGCGCACACTTGGGGCTGCTCTACAACCGCATTCTCGACGTTCAGCAAGAGCAGGGAAAGCCGATACTGCCCAGCCAGCGAGAGCTCGAGATCACCCGGGTCACGCCGCTGAAGAACCGTTTCGAAGTGCTTACCGGATATCGCCTTGAAGTCGTCTTCGATGCGCTGGGAGGTTTTGCCATCAGCAGCTCGATCGACGTCGATCGCCAAGGTAATCCGACCGTCCCCCTCTACGTCCCCGTGCTCAAGAGCGGACATCGCTACGGCATCTTCGGCGGTAGCGGTTACACGGGTTTTGGCGACGGTGACATTCGCGAAGCGATCCGCCGAGACAAGATGGCCAACAACCCGCTCGACCCGCTCGCTCACCGCCTTCTCGAGCTACCCTAACGCAAAGGCTCACCTGCGTTGATACACTGGCCAATTCGCCGCACCCACTGAACGGTGATTGATTCTTCCATCGGCGCGTAGCGCGGACCCCAGCAACCCGCTGCAATGCGCGCTTGGCTGTGCGATCTGCGCGAAAATCCGGCGATCGTCCGCGACTTCGAGGCTGGCAGGCAATTTGCTGTTACTCGCGATAGGAGTACGAGATGCAGCAAATCCGCCGCGCCAGCGGGGAAAAGACACCGTCAGACCGATGGCACGCGAAGGTCGCCTCAGCCGCTGTCTTGATGCTGGCGCTGATCGCGTCGGCCTGCGGTGGCGTGTCCGTTGACGACGCCAGCAACTGCGCCGCGTGCGGCAAATCCGAAACGCCGCCTGCCGCCCCGATCGTCAGCTATCTAATCGGCGAAAACCTGCGCGCCGCACGTCCTGGGCACAGCTTCCGTCACAGCTGCGACTGGGCTTGGCGCGAAGACCCCAACAACGCCAAGGACGCGCTGACCTTCGCCTGCGAGCTATCCGAGCCGAAAGTGCTGGGCATCAAGAGTCCGACGACTCTCCAGGTCTTCAATCTGCGCGAACTCAACCCGCAGTCCATCGCCTATGAAGCCGGCCGGACCTATCTCTCCCCAGTGCTCGATGACAGCGACGCGGCGCGCACGGCTTGGCTGGCCAATCCCGAGGCCGCTCAGCGCTCAATCTTTCTGCGAAACACCGAGCGGGAGTTCTCCTTTGACATCGTCCTCGGCACCATCGACAAGAACGGGACCTTTCGCAAAAACCCGCAGATGAAAGACGACTTCATTCTCGAAGCGAAGGTCGACGACACGATGGGCCGCTGGCGCCTCGGCGCCCTGGCCACAACCGCCACGTTGGCCACGCGGCAAGCGACCACACAGGTCGCTCGGCGCATCGCGCTCGGCCCGTTCGTCCTCGCTGCCCTCGCCATCGAACTCGCCGATGCCTTAGACCAACCCAAGTATGTCGATGTGCCGTGGGAGAAGCAGAAGGAAAAACCACTGCCGCCCCCTGCACCTGGCGATCCGAACGAGTGTAAGGACGACGAGGGGATCCCGCTCCGCGTCTATAAGGTCGCTGACACGCGCTGCGGTGCGGTCTACGCCACCACGAACACCGCGGCCGTGTCCGGCAGCGAAGAGGAGGTGCACTACTTCCACGACGACTGCAGCTGGCTCGGCACGGTCGATACGCGCATTCAGCCCCATCCGCAGACGATGGACTGGAATCTACTGCACGAGATGGTCCACGCTGCCGTCGCCGTTAAGACCCAATATGCCGGACAGGGCTGCGGCTTTCTCACTGCCGTTCTCACCCACGGGCTGAAGGTCGTCTTTCCCCACACCAAGTACTTTCGCGGCCAGTGGCAGCCTGGCGATGTCACCAACAGCACCAACTACGCCCTCTTCCACGCTTGTCGCGAAACGGGTGCGGGTAGCGCAGAAGACTGTGCCCAATTGGCCGCGCCGACGGGCCGGGTACTGACCCTCAAACTCGGCTATCGTCTGGACTATCTTGATACGAATAGCGGTCGGTTTGGCTCGGTGATGGCGCTTTTCAAACGCCGTCGCTAGTGCCGTGACTCGTCGATCGGCGCCTTTGGCAGGCAGTCGCGGTCAGCCGACTGCCTGCGGCATGGTGGCTGCTCCGACTTTGACGATCCCAGTTGTGCCAAACGGATTTGCTCGTCGCGGCGATGGCAAGACGTCATGGCGGCGCAAGCAGGGCGCGCCCTAGCTGCTGCCATCGTGGAGCAGCACCAGCGCACCCAATGGCGGCAGAGAGACTTCGGCTGAATGAGCCAGACCGTGACACGGTGCCGAATGCGCGTAGACCCAACCGCCATTGCCGACGTTGCTTCCGCCGTAGGCCGCGCCATCTGAATTGAGCGCTTCGCGATAGCGACCGCCGGCCGGCAAACCAATCCGGTAGCCGTGACGAACAACTGGCGTGAAGTTGAAGACGCACACCGCGTGCCCATCCGGACCAAACCGCGCGAACGAAAGCACGGATTGCGAGACGTCGTTGCAGTCGATCCAGTGGAAACCGCGCGGCTGATAATCCCAGAGCCACAATGCCGGCGTCTCGCGGTAGAGGCGACCGAGGTCCTTGAAAAACTGTTGGATCCCCGCATGCAACGGCTGCGCGGCGAGGTGCCAGTCGAGGCTGTGGTCGTGGTTCCACTCGGCCCGCTGCCCGAACTCGCCACCCATAAACAACAGCTTCTTGCCGACCGAGCTGTACTGGTAGGCGAGTAGTAGGCGCAGATTCGCCGCCTTCTGCCAATCATCGCCTGGCATCTTCTCCAGCAACGAACCTTTGAGATGAACAACCTCGTCGTGAGAAAGCGGCAAGACGAAGTTCTCGGAATACGCGTAGAGCATGCCGAAGGTCAGATCGTTGTGGTGATAACTGCGATGCACCGGGTCTTTGGCGAAGTACTCCAAGGTATCGTGCATCCAGCCCATGTTCCACTTGAAGTCAAAACCTAGGCCACCAAGATACGCCGGCGCCGTTACGCCAGGCCAGGCAGTCGACTCTTCAGCGACGGTAAACACGCCGGGAAACCGACGGTGAACCACCGTGTTCAGCTCTTGAAGAAAGCCGATCGCTTCGAGGTTCTCCCGCCCGCCGTGGCGATTTGGCACCCAGTCGCCCTCTTCGCGACTGTAGTCGAGATAGATCAGCGAGGCGACGGCGTCGACGCGAAGCCCATCGATGTGAAACTGCTCGATCCAATACAGCGCGTTGGAGATCAGAAACGTCCGCACTTCGTTACGGCCGTAGTTGAAGATCAGCGTGCCCCAGTCGCGATGCTCACCTTGGCGGGGGTCAGCATGCTCATAGAGTGCTGTGCCATCAAACAGGCGCAGGGCGTAGTCGTCTTTGGGGAAATGTGCCGGAACCCAGTCGAGGATCACACCGATGTCGGCCTGATGCAGCTTGTCGACCAACTCGCGCAAGCCATCTGGGTCGCCAAAGCGCGCCGTCGGGGCAAAATAGCCAGTGGTTTGGTAGCCCCACGATGGATCGTAGGCATGCTCGGCGATCGGCAGCAGTTCAACGTGGGTAAAACCATGGGCGCGACAGTGGTCGACCAGACGGGGCGCGAGCTCCCTGTAGGAGAGCCAGGCGTTATCTTGATCGGGCGACCGCATCCACGATCCCAGATGAACCTCGTAGATCGACATCGGTCGGCGACGAACATCGCGCTCTTTGCGCTGCGCGATCCAGTGCTGATCACCCCAGCGGTAATCACCGAGTCCCCAAACGACCGCTGCGGATTTCGGCCGCATCTCCATCATGAACGCCAATGGATCGGTCTTCAGCCTGAGTTGTCCGGCCTCGGTTTTTATTTCGTACTTGTAGAGCTCGCCGAGGCCCACGCCGGGGATAAAGATCTCCCAGATGCCCGAGCTGCCCATTTGCCGCATCTGATGAACGCGACCATCCCAGTCGTTAAACGGGCCAACCACCGAGACGCGCCGCGCGCACGGCGCCCAGACAGCGAACGATGTGCCTTTGACACCGTCGACTTCGCGCGGATGTGCACCGAGGCGATGGTAGCTCTCGTAGTGGCGCCCTTCGCCGTGCAAGTGCTGATCGATATCGCCGATCGTCGGTGCAAAGCTGTAAGGGTCGGCTGACTCCTGACGCTGAGATCCGATCGACCACCGCAGGCGATAGCGCAAGGGTGACTCGGTCGCGACCAGAGAGATCGCGAACAGTCCATCAGCTACCTCGTGCATTGGCAGCGCCGCCTGCTGTTCTTGCAGCAGCTCGACCGTGGTCGCGCCCGGCCGAAAGGCCCGAACAACGACCCGCCCCGCCGAGCGATGAACACCAAGCAACGCGTGCGGATCGCTGCTATCGCAACCGAGCAGTGCATCCACCCGGTGCCGCTCACCGCGCAACGCCTCCAGATCGCGCGTCGAATCCAGCGGCGCGCTTTGCCTGTCTTTACTCAAACCCATCGATCAGCCCAGAACGCTTAGAAGGTCGTTAGCACGCCGATATTCAGATCAGCGTGGGCCGCAAAATCGGGGATCAACAGCAGTCCGTTGATCTCGAACAAAAAGCCAAAGTGCTCGGCCACCATCAACTGATAGCCGGCACCGAGCGCAAACGCCGCGACACCGGCAACACGCGCGTCGACAACAGCATTGGGCGTCAACGTACCGGTCGGATCTTCGGTGGAATCATAATCGCCCAGCGGAATCCTGTGCCTAATCTGTCCACCACCGGCACCGAAGGCGAAGTAGAACCGGCTGTTGTCGTCGCCAAAGAATCGCTTCGCACGCAATTGACCCAACACGCTGATCGGCGACTCGAGGGTGCGATTGGCATCATCAGCGTTCAGCGCGTTGACCAGCTGCAAGCGCAACAAGCCGGAGATCTGCCAATGCGGGGTGATGTAATAGCCGATGTCGGCGCCGAGATGCAACGGCGCGAGGGCTCCACCCGGCTTGATGTCGACGGTCTCCAGCGCAGTGGTCGCCACGCGCGGGTGCGCGTTTTCGCTGGTTCCACCGAAGACCACACCAACACCGACCCCCACTGTCACGGAAATGTCGACAGAACGGGAGAACTCCGTCGGTGCAGACGTCGATCGTCCTTCGATCCCCACGACATGCGGCGATGCCGGCGAGCCGCTTCGCGCGAGAGAGGATCCATTGGGCCCTTGAATGTCGATGTAGTAGTGGATGGCTCTGCCGGTCACCGACGGCGCGGGGATCGTCCCGATCCGCACG
Organism: Deltaproteobacteria bacterium; assembly: GCA_020633415.1. Classification (GTDB taxonomy): domain Bacteria; phylum Myxococcota_A; class Polyangia; genus JACKDQ01. The sequence goes on along the minus strand of JACKDQ010000005.1, from coordinate 169,980 downwards.
CCGCCACGGTAGCGCGTCATCGGTACGCCAACAAAGCGTGCCGCATCGCCGCTCCGATAAAACAGCAGGGCGCGAGCGCCAAACAGCGCGGGCGAAACCCTCCCCCGCACGGTTACTGCGGTCTCGGCTCGCACCGAGACCGGCGGCGAGTGTTCGACCGAGCGCTTGTCAGCCGCCTGCCGCCCGAGGTTGCGCCGGGCAAGGTCGAACATACCCTCTAGTTGCGGCGTCGCACGTGCTGGATCGAGTTGGGTATTGGGATCCAGGCGCAGGGCCGTCGTCAGATAGTCGACAGCTTGCGTCCGATCGTTGAGCGCGGTGCCATGTAGCACCGCGAGGTTGAGATACGTTTGAACGAGCTCCGGACCGGTGGTGATCGAAGCGCCCTGGGCGATACTCAGCGCCTCCAACAAACGGCGTCTCGAGGAGGCAAACTCGAGCCCATCGTAGTCGGTCATCGCCTGCTGGTTCAGCAAGCGTATGCGCGCCAGCGCAGCATCGCGGACCTGCGCCGCTGCGTCGAAAGGCAGAGCAAAGAGAACCAGAACAAACATTGCGCGCACCAGCGGCTGGCAGAATGAAGCCTGCGCGGGACGATAGCTGCGGTGCGTGCTCAAATCGCTCACAGGGCCCTATTTCTTGGTAATCACAAATTCCACACGGCGATTCATCGCGCGACCGGCACGGGTGCGGTTACTGGCGATCGGCTTTGATTCACCGAAACCAACGGCACCCAAGCGAGCGGCGTCGATGCCACGTCGTATCAAGTAAAGTCTGACCGAATTCGCCCGCCCTTCCGAGAGGCGCTGGTTGTAGCGATCAGCACCGCGACTGTCGGTGTGCCCCTCGATGCGCACGTGGAGCGTCGCATTATCCTTGAGCGCTTGCGCCACCTCATTGAGCAGTTGAAACGATCTGCTCAAAATTCGCGTTCGCGCGGTCGCGAAGAAGATCTTCTGCTTCAACTCGATCTTGGTCGGGGTGACCGTGACCAACTTGTACTTGTCTGGGCAACCATCGGTGTCCTGATCGCCATCGTAATCTTCAGGCTGATTCGGACACTTATCTTTTAGGTCCGGGATGCGATCCTTGTCGTTATCGAGATCGGGACAGCCGTCGGTGTCTTCGAAGCCGTCGAGGTCTTCGGGCTGATTGGGACAACTATCGACCCGATCGGGGATACCGTCACGGTCGTTGTCCGGCTCAGGACAGCCGTCAGCGTCCTGGAAGTTGTCGCGGTCCTCAGGAACGTTCGGACAAAGATCGTCGACGTCTGGAATGCCATCCTGATCGTTGTCCGGATCCGGGCAGCAATCGTCGTCCTGAAAACCGTCTTTGTCTTCGGGCTCGTTGGGGCAACGATCGACGTTGTCCATGCAGCCATCGCCATCGGAGTCGGCCTTGGCTGCGCATTTTTCCGGCGGAGAGTTATCGAACGCCAAGCGCGCGTTCTTGTCGGCGAGCGCGAGGTGCCGGCCGCCCGGGACAAAATTGCCGAGGTCAAGCTCGTCGTTGGTCCGCGCCAAGTGCGCTTCCGCCAGCGCCAATTCTTTGGGGGCACAGCGATAGGCGCCGTTTTTGCGAGCGGCCTTGATAATGTCTGCGACACCGCTCGCCTTGCCGCGGGTCTTCTGACCAGCGCAACCGCCGAACGCCGCGGACAAGACGGTCAGCGCGATGGCTAACGGCAGCACCTGTCGTCTAGCGGCTGCCACCGTGATCATCCTCATCTGTTGATGGTGCGTCGCCATCGTCTTCGGGGGTCGGCTGCGATGGAATCGTCCCCGGGCCAGCCTCGGCGCGCTCGCGAGCGAGGCGCGTGGCCTCTTGCGACATTTTCGCCGACTGCTCCCCATATCTCAGCGCGATCTGCCAGTCCGCATCGCCCGCCTTTTCACGCGCCATTCTCAGGTAGACCTGAGCCGACCAGAATTCATAGGGCGCCAATTTCTCAGCACCGGCGGTCTTTGCCTGGGCGTATAGGCGCGAGGCTTTGGCGGTTACCGTGTAGATGTATCGACCGGGTCCGCAACTCGCGATCAGCACCAGCATCAGCAGCAGCGCCCCCAGTCGGGCAAGGCATCGGATCATTGGAGCTCACGCTACCAGGCACAGAGAATTCAGTCAAGGATTCGAAGGCGTTAGACTCCATCCGCCGAGATTTTGCTGTGCAGCCCGCCGTTCAGCGCGCTGAGCTGGCCTTTGCTGGACGATCGGGCGTGCCGCCGGGAAAAAACCTCCAATGAAAAGGTAGTTAGCTTGCAGAGCCACCCGAGTTGTTATATTACCGCCCTTGGCGCGCGAAACGATGGAACCCTCCATCGCAGGCGGTCTATTGCTCTCTCGAATCTTTCCCCGGAGGCTGCCGTGAACCGGTTGATCCAATACCTGCTTTCCCATCTGATCCTGGATTTCCAGGGGGACCTGACGCTGGACATGGTGCGCGAGTTTCTTCGCGAAGATAACAGTCGCGATGCACGCGCGCTGTTGGCGCGATTGGTTGAAGAGCGCGGCGTGGAAGACATGATGGTCGCCCTGGCCGACTGCCTGCAAGAGCACATCCCGAGCGGCATCACCCCGGACGCACTGCAAGAACAAATCCGCCTTTACGCCGAGTCTTAGAGCGACGGCGATAGCCCCGCCAACAGCCTCTGGCCTCGGCCTGACCTGCAAGAGCTGCTAAGATCTGAACGCATCGTAGGTCACGGCGATGAAACTTTCCGGGCTGCTATTCTCCTCGGTCGTCTTGCTATCCAGCTGCGGCTCTATCGATGGTTCGCAGCAGGGACCGGGCGCCTTGCGCGTGTTGCAGACCGACCCCCAAGACGGCGCACTCGCTTACGATGGCGTCGTGACGATCACCTTCGACAAACCGCTCGCTGGCGAGACCGTCGCGGGTGCAATACGGCTGGTTAGCGCCAATCGAGCCGTGTCGCTCGCGACCCGCGTCGATCAGCAATACCGCCAGCTGCAGATAAGACCGCAAACAGCGCTGATCGCCGGACTAAGCTATCGTCTGCTGATCTCCACCTCGCTACGCTCGATCGACGGACGTCGCCCTGCTGATCCGTTGGTCTTTTCGTTTACCGCGCACGCCGAGTCGGCCGGCTTGCCGGCAACGCCAACGCCGCCAACGCTGCCGCTCGATCTGTTCGTTGACCATTGTGCCCCATGCCACAACCCACGGCGCCCCGCTGGCGGACTCGACCTTTCAACGGAAAGCGCGCTGCGCCAAACCGCGCTAAACGTCCGCAGCCGACAGTTGCCGCTAACGCTGATCGAGCCGCGACGACATGATCGCAGCTACTTGGTACGCAAGATGCTGTTCTCCGGTGGGATCCGTGGTGAGCCGATGCCACCTGCCGGCCCGCTGGCAGCAGCCCAACTGCGCGCAATCATCGACTGGATCGACAGCGGAGCGAGCGAGTAGGTCGCGAGCGCAAGGCCCCCCCACCCGCAGGCCGTTTTGTAGTATGGTCGTCCCAATCAGCGACCGAATACAGAGAAGACCACGATGAAAATCGAGCCGGGTAAGAAGATCAAAATCTCCTACGAACTCGCCGTGGACGGAGGCGACGTCATCGAGTCATCTGCGCAGCGCGGGCCATTGGAATACATTCATGGCGCTGGACAGATGCTTCCGGGACTGGAATCGCGCACGCTGGGTATGACTGTCGGTGATGAGCGCACGGGGGTGATCCCCGCCGCCGAAGCCTATGGTACCGAGGCGTCCCTGCCGACCCGCCAAGTCGGACGCGACGAGTTCCCGGAAAACGCTGAGCTCGAGGTGGGGCTTGCTTTTCAGGCCACCGGCCCCGACGGGAATCTGGTGGAGTTTCGGATCACCGAGATCGACGGCGACAAGATCACCGTGCGCTTTGTTCACCCGCTGGCGGGCAAAGATATCCGATTCGAGGTCAAAGTCCTCGAGATCTCCGATGCTTGATCGGCCGTGTCTGGTAAGCGCTGGTTGCTGACCCTCAGCGTCGCCGCCGTCGGTGCCCTGCCGCCGTTGGGCTTGCTCGTCACACGTCCGGGCGATCAGCTTGGTGAACGCGCGCTGGAAACAGCACGGCTCTATGCCGCGCTCGTCGACACAACCTTCGCCGATCTGCGCCGAGAGACGGATCGACTGGCCGCAGAACTCGACCCTCTGCTCGGTCAGCAGCGTGCCGATCTCGGACCCGCAGCACGCTCAACTTTGCGACTCTTTTTGCAGAGCAAGTTGCACCAACCGAGCGCCGTCCCCGCAGCGTATCTGTTGATCGACGCGCGCGGGCACTGTCTGGTTGCCAGCGATCCAGCCTTCGAACGGCGGCGCAGGTTGTCCTGGGCGTCCAACCTGGCCAACGCGCCGCTGCGGGCCAACATCGCGCTGGTCTCGCCGGGCGGTCGAACGCGGCTGGCAACCTATGCGCGCTTGGGTGCGATCGAACGTCCTGCGCCAACGCTGATCGCCTTGTTCGATTGGGCCTGGCCACGACCAGGGCTGACCACTGCATGGCGCTCGCTAATTCTCGACGCCGACGGCAACCACCTCGGGCCGAAGCCACCCCAGCTTCCGGCGCGGTTCAGCGGCAGCAGCAGCCAACAGCAGCTTGCGCTGAAGCCGCAGCCCAGCGGCCTAGCACCGCTTTCTCAGGCGCACGCCGTGGTGATCGCCTACCAGGCACGCGCCGCAAAATGGCCGATCCCCTGCTGGCTGTTCAGTGTTTGCGGGGGATTGCTCGGTGGCCTCGTCGGTTGGCTCTGGGCGCGCCGTTTGACAGCGATTTCCTCGGCGTGATATCCGCAGTTGGTGCAAGCGGCCGGCGAATTTTTTGCGGAGCAAGAGCTATTCGAGCTGGTCAGCTCCGCGATCCCGCACTACGACGACCCGACGGCGACAGCGCTCGCCGCGCAGATCGCTGAACACCCGGCAGTCGCCGCGGTGATCTTTTATGGGAGCTGTCTGTTTCGTCAGACCCGTGAACCGGACAGCTTCTACGACTTTTACACGGTCGTCGACAGCTCGCGCGGCTACCACAGCTCGCTTTGGCACGGTGCGCTGGGCAGCGTCTTGCCACCAAGCATCTACTTTGGGCAAGCCACCGTCGCCTCGGGACGACATCCGTTTAAGAACTGCGTGATCACGCTTGCCCAGTACCGCCGGCAGACCTCGACCAGCGCTGATGATTTGCATCACCTTGGCCGCTTCTCCAAGCGCTTCGCCTTGGCTTATGTCCGGGACGACCTGGCCAAAGCAGCGATCGCGCAAGGCGCGGTCTCGGCGATGAAGGCATTGGTACCCCTATCGCTCAACCTTTTGCCCGAACGCTTCGACATCGAGCAGTTCGCCAAAATGCAGCTGTCGTTGTCGTATTTGGGCGAGCGCCGTGTCGCAGAGCCGACGAAAGTCGATCGGTTGTTCGACGCCGCTTCTGACTATTATCTGCAGGCGGCGAAGCTGCTGCTGCGGATCGCCGCCGAGACCCACCCTGAACTTTCGCAACAGAGCGACGGCTACTTCCGCTTGGCCGGTCAGCAGCCGAAACGGGCCGAGCGGATGCTCCAGCGCAGCCGTCGTCGTGGTGTCCTACGCTGGCCCAAGTATCTGTTGACCGTCGACAACTGGCTCGACATCCAGCTCGACAAACTCGAGCGAAACCACGGTCTGACCGTCGAGCTTACAGCGCTCCAGCGGCGCTACCCGCTGATCTTTGGCTGGCCGAAATTTTTCGAGCTATTGCGGCAGGGTCTGATCAAGTAGCGCCGGGAGCTTTCGAGCGCGTCCATCGCGAGCGCAAGCGCCGCAGCTCAGGAAGCGCGCGGCAGAGCGCCCAGCGCGTCGCCCACCCCTTGATCCCCGGCGCGAAGATCCGCAGGTGCTCGATCGCCCGCGTCTTCGGCATGAAATCCGCCTTGGAGGTGGTCAGCTCACCGAGCATGTCGATCTGGCCAACGCTCGGGTCGGCGACCAAGCGTTGAAACTCGTGGTAGTGCAAGACGATGCCCGGCGAGCCGCGCGAGAAATCGGGAGCAAACGAGGTCTTGAGCGCGTTGACAACCCGCCCTTCGCGCGCCAGCAACATGAAAGCCGCCAACTGATCGCCACAGCGCAGCTCGATCAACTCGAGCACGCCGCGCGCGACCTGGGCACGGTAGAGCTGTTCCAGATAGGCCGCGGTTGCCGGCTTCTGAAGCGTCGCCGTGCCGGCTTGACCCTTCCAGCCCGCGGCTTCCAAGGCGAGCGCACTGGCCAGCGCCGAAAAGATCTGCGGATCATCGCCGCTAAGGCGGCGAATATCCAGCTGGCCGATCTCCTCTAGCACGCGCTGTCGCCGGCGGATGTTCTTGCGAAAGCGGGCGGAAAGCGCGCCGACCCAGCGCTCCGGATCGTTATCGTCGGCGATCAAATACGGTGATAAGAATCGCTCACCGACATCAACCACACAGCCCAGTCGCTCGACAGCGCTGCGCAGCGCGAGTATCGCCGGGTCGTCTTCTGCGGCGTTTTTGACGCTGAGCCGCAAAAGCCGCCTTTGGACAAAGATGCGCGCAACGATCGCGTCTAATGCTGCCTGATGACCTTGCGCGATCAGTGGCGCGCTGCGCTCGGTCGTATCGGGGACGACCAGCAGCGAGATTCCGCCGAGCTCATCAACGACGGGCAGCGCTGCCACGAGCTGACCCTCGACAAAGGCCACCCAGATTCGCAGCCGTCGGCCGGCAAGCTTGTGTTGGAGCCAGGCTTCGACGGCATCGCGACGCAAAAAGAAATGCGGATACGCGGCGCGACTGAGCAAATCATCCCACTGCTCGCGAAGTGGGTCGATTCGATCGAAGACCTGAACGTCGACCTGAGCGTTTGTCGATCGGGCCATCAGCTCGACTTGCCGCGCAAAGTGTTGAGGATATCGAGCAAACGCTGGCGATGAAAAACGAAAGCGTAAAGCCCGTAGATCAGCGCGCCGCAGGTCGCTTCGACCAGCAGCGACTGCCAAGGCTGAGCAAAGACAACTAGTCGCCGCAGGCCGAGGACCGCCGCCGCCATCAGCGCCGTACCGAGCAACGCCGGCATGATCTGCGCGATCAGACGCCCGAGCGCGAGGCGATCGAATGCGGCCAACATCAGCAGCGACACCGCACCACCGGCGATAAACGCTGCAGATACCGACCACGCGCAACGAACCAGGCTACTGCGCCCGAGCAGCAGCAGCGCCGCAGCCAACAGCGCCAGCCGCAGAGATCGACTGATCAGTAAGGCCAGTGGTCGACCGACTGCCAACAGGTACTGGTCGGCCAAGTCATGGACAACGATGCCAGCACCCATCAGCCCCAAGCCGCTGATCACCGCGGCCAGCTCGTCACTCCAACGATTGGGAAAGACCACATGCACCAGCGCCGGACCGCAGAGCGCGATACCTGCAGCGACTGGGATGATCATCAACGCTCCGGCACTGAGCGAACGGTGCAGAGCGCTGTGACGACGCGGAACATCATCGGCAAAACGCGCGACGGCGCTAAACAGCCCGGAACCGATCCGCTCGGTCACCGTGTTGACGGGCGTATAGGCCACCGTATAGGCGACGGCGTACACGCCCAGCGCCTGGCTACCAAACATCTTGGCGACAAACAGGTTATCGCCTTGCGCAGTAAATGACTCGACCAAGAACACGACGGTCAGCGGAACGCCAAAGGCGAGTAGCTCGCGGATCAGCGCTCCGTCGGCCAGCGGCGGGCTCTTGAGCCATTTGAGACCGCTAGCGATGTTCGCTCCAACGCCGCTGACAACGACTCGCGCCATGCGGCCGCAGACCACCGCCAGCCCCCCGAAGCCGGCGTACGCCATACTCAACGCCGTGGTAATGTGGCTCGCCGTACTCGCCAACTCGAGCGACCCGATCACGCCAAAGCGTAGATTGCGCGAGAGCAGCACGTGGCCGGTGTGTAGCAGCCGATCGATCAGCGGCAACAGCAACGCCAGCTGTAGATAGCTCTTGGCATCCGAAGCGTTGAACCAAGCGAGCAGCGGATCGATGTACACCAGACATAGCGTGGTCGGAATCAGCAGCAACAAGCTGCCGTAAATCAGATTCAGCATCGCCGCATCAGCGAAACGCTGGCGCCGACGCACCAACTCGGGACGGAGCTGGATCGAAAACAGCGTCGGCACACTGAACACGACCGCCAGCGCGGTCGTCGCCAAGCCGTATTGCTCTTGCCCCATCAGGTAGGTCAAAACTGCCGTGGAGGCGAACCCGGCACCGCGCCCGAGCAATCCCGAAAACGCGGTCCAAAGAATACCCCGTGCGGTACGCTTGCCGAGCCCACCAGAGTGCTCCGCCGCAAACGAGGCGTCACCCTTGCCCGAGTCGTTGGACTGATCGTCTGACACGGTGCTATCGTATCACTTTGGCGAGGGCGAAGCGTAAGACGAATGCGTCGATGTTGGGTCGGCCAACAGGCTAGCGTAACGACGACGGATCGAACAATGCGCTTTGACTGGATGCGCCGACCGCGCGCAACCCCATGGTAGTCGCGCGATAGAGCCCACCGCCCAGCGAAACTAGGCCGGCAAACTGAAGTCGCATCAGCCGAGCGGCAGCTGCGCCGGGCGAGCAGCCCAGGCGCTCGGCGAGCGCAGTAAGGGCGATCGGCTGTTGCAAGCATTCGAGCCACCGGCGCGTCTCAGTATCGACCCGGGACGCCTCGCCCTGAGCCACCAGCTGATCGAGTCGTTCGAAGGCGCTGGCCTTGCCGCTGGAGATCAGCCAGCGGGCGCCTTCACCGACAGGTCGCGCGAAAACCGGTCGACCAATCCGCGATGCGTGGCGAGCGGTGCTCAACGCACCCGAACGCTGCGCAGCCTCGATCACAAACAGCCGTGTCGACCAGGCCGCGATCAGCGCGTTGCGCTTGACCAGGAGGAACCCACGCACCCGGGTTTGCGGCACAAACGGCGAGACGACTGCACCGCCGGCTTCGACGATGCGATCGAACAGCGCGCGATTGACCGGCGGGTACGGAAAGGCGAGCCCGGAACCAATAATCGCCACCGTTGCGCCACCTGCGTCGATCGCTCCGCGATGGGCGGCGGCGTCGACGCCGATCGCACCACCCGAAACGACCGCGTGCCCGGCCTCGACCAACGCCCCAGCCAGGCGCTGTGCAGCGTCAATGCTCTGATAGAGTGCGCCCCGCGCACCAACCACACCGGAAGCAATGGTCGTCGGCAAACAACCTCGCACGAACAGTACTGGCGGCGGTGAAGAGATCGCGCTCAGCCCTTGCGGATAGCGCGGATCATCAGCAAACAGCGCGAACGCGCCGATCGATTGCAGGCTGAGCACGACATCATGAAAATAGCGCGCGACCTGCTGTGCTTCGCTCAAGCCCAGCTGTCCCCAGTGCGTTGCTGCGGCGGCGGTATAGCGCCCGAACGCTTGATCGACTTGGCAGGCGCTGGGAAACAGGCCGGGACCGACGGCGAGGGCGATCCGTTGTGCAAGCCGAAGCTGATTCATGGCGCGCTTATCGCCACGACGCACGATCGGTTGCGCGACGTTTCGCGGTCAGGGGACTAGAGAATCGGATCGGTGTCGAGGACACTCGGGGGCGACGCGGGCTTACGCTTTGCGGCCTTGGCCGGCGACGCAACATCCGGCGCTGGAGGTCGAACGCGCCGATGACGCGGCGATTGACTTGTCGACACCGCGGCAGGCGCGCGCGCGGAGCGATCACTGTGCGCAGTCTTGCTCGACGGCAGCTCTGGCGGCGTTCCTTGCCTTGAGCCGAGGGGCTGAACAGCAACCGGGGTCGGCGCCAGCGCCTCCGACTGCCTAATACGCTGGGCGGTGTAAGCGCCGTATCCGAAGTAGGCCGTTGCGGCGACCGCTGCAGCACCCGCAACCAGCAACCAGCCTTTGGCGGCTCGCCGCCTGCGTCCACCGGCAAAACGTCGGCTGTTTAGCGCGTCGAGCACCGCCGAAGCAGACTGCGGCCGATCGACCGCTTGCTTGGCCAACAGCGCCATCACCAGGTCAGAGAGCCAGCGCGGAATCGTCGCGTCGAGCCGGTATGGGGCCGGCGGATCCTCGTGAACGACGCGATATAGAACGGCCGGAATCGCCTCTCCATCGAAGGGACGCTTGCCGACTAGCGCCTCATAGAGGATCGTACCCAGCGAGAATAGATCCGAGCGCCCATCGACCTCTTGGTGCTGAGCGCTGGCCATCTCCGGAGACATGTAATAGGGCGTGCCGAGGATCTCTCGCGAAGCGGTCACCGTCGCCAAGGTACCGCGGGCCTTACAGATGCCGAAGTCGAGAACCTTGACCCGGTTAAACGCTCCCCCGCAGAGAAAGACGTTGGAGGGCTTGAGGTCGCGGTGAAACACACCTTCGCGATGGGCGGCGATCAGCGCCGCGCAGATCTGCTTGGCGACGTCGATCACGGCCGAAATCGAGAGCACCGCGCGGCTCTCCAATAGCTGAGCCAAATCACCGCCCTCGAGCAGCTCCATCACCATGAACGGCGTACCATCGTCGCTGATGTCAAAATCCAACACCTCGACGATATGCTCGCTGCCCAATTCACCGCAGAGCTTGGCTTCACGCCGAAAGCGGGCGAACGCATCGGGATGGTCCCGCATCTGCTGGTGTAGCACTTTGATCGCCACGCGGCGCTCGAGCTGCACATGCAACCCTTCGTAGACCTGCCCCATGCCGCCCGCACCGATCAGACTGCCGACGCGATAGCGTCCGGCAAGCGTCTGACCGCAGGCGATCAACTTAGCGCTCGCCCCCGAGGTCGCACTCGCAGCGTAGGTCGCCGCAACACCCGCCGCCTCATGCACGGCAGCGACGAGCGCGCGACAATCCGAGCAACGTTCGGTGTGGGCGCGGACGCGAGCCTGCTGCTGCACCGTCAATTGCTCGGATACCAAGCAATCGATGGTGTTCTCGTCCAGACAGCGCGCCGCATCCTCGGCGGAGACGCCAAAGACGTCCAGCAGAGCTACAGGTGCCTTCGATGCGTAACCGGTCGCATTCACAGGATAATTATGGCCGGCTTCGGCCCCCTCCCCTTCCAGCGAGCTAGTTTTAGGTCAACGCGATGGCAAAGCGCAATGGTCGCGCGCGCCAAGGCGAACTAACATATTGTTATAAAACGACAATTACCGACAAGGCGCCTCGACGCACGTGCTTCGACGCTCACCGGCCAACTACGAAGCCATTTGTGTATGCTTGTCGTCAATGAGCGAGCATCACGCCGAAAACGATCTCTGGCAGCGCTTGTGCGCGGCAACCGCACGCAGGCCGCTGTTTTCCACAAGCGACACGCCCCCCCAAACGGCGCTTGTGCAAACGATCAGCGCTGCCCGCGAAACCTGGGCCGACGTGACGCTGACCGCCGAGGCCTTTGTCGATCACCTGGCTGAGGTGCTCAACCGCGAAGAAAACCGCGATGTGCTGATCGATCAACTGCACACCGCCGACCTCTACCTGGCCTGCGCCTGCGCAACTGGCGATGCCAAGGCGATCACCGTCTGCGACGCCGCTCACCGAGAAGAGCTCAAGCGCGCCCTGGCGCGACTGTCGCTAAATGCAGCGACGGTCGACGACGTGCTTCAGGCGATGCGTGAGGAGCTTTTCGTCGGCGGCGAGCAGCGCCCACCGTACATCAGCGCGTTCAGTGGCCGTGGTCGTTTGGGCGGATGGATGCGCGTGATCGTCGTGCGTCTGGCGCTCAAAACATTCCGCAGCAAGAAGCGCCAACACACCCTCAAGGAAGCCGACTTGGCACGCCTAGTCGCGGACCCGGCGTTTGCCCTCGATGCGCCCGAAGACAACCACATGAAGATGCTCTACGGAGCGAGCTTCAAGCAGGCATTTGCCGCTGCGGTCACCACGCTAAGCGACGACGAGCGGACGTTGTTGCGTTGGCACTATGTGCTCGGCGAAACCATCGACGAGATCGGCGCGCGTATCGACGCTCACCGCGCGACTGCCGCTCGTCGGATCAATCGCGCACGGGACGCCTTGATGGCATCGCTCAAACGCGGCCTCCGGGCCCAGCTCCGCATCAGCGAGCAAGAGTACGGCAGCGTGGTCCGCCTGTTGGACAGTCAACTCGACCTCTCAATTCGGCGCCTACTAAGCGACAACAGCTAACATCTCGCTGACGAGGCCTGGTCCTCGATCATTCGGCCAGAAAAGTCCCCTTCTCAACCGATCACAAAAGCCCTACCCTGCTGTCATGCCAGCAGGCAAGCGAACTCGGCGCGAGCGGCGCTTCCCGCTGCGCGCCCCTTTAGAAGTCAGCTGCGAAAGCTGGGCCAGCGCGCGGCAACTGTTTTCGACGAACGTCAGCCGCTCTGGCTTGTTCATTGAAAGCGAAGAAGCGATCAACGTTGGCGAGCGTTTGGATCTGCGGATCTCGTTACCCGACGGGACCAGCTTGGCGTTGGCTGGTCACGTGCGTCACGCCACCGAACAGGGTAGTGTTCGCGGCCTCGGCGTTGCGCTGGACCCGCTGTCGAGCGCAAAGATCGACGCTTACCGCCGACTGATCGACTTCGTCGCTCAAGCCTGTGAGGTGCGCCCACTGAGCGCGCCGGCGACACAGGAAACGCTGACCGAAGAGTTCTACTGCGAAGGTCCGGCAACCCTTGAGAGTTTCGCAGCAAACTTCGAGATGCCGTCGGTCACCAACAAGACGCTTCCCCCTGAGGAGGCCCCAGCAGCGATCACGCTCGATGCCGTGCGCAGCGGTGAGACGATGCCCCCCGACGTTGCCCAGCTCGATGCGATCGGCGCTGCCGAGGAGCTCGAGATCGAGATCGACGTCGAAGAGGAGCTCGAGCTCGACGTCAACTCGGGAGTCTTCGATGTACGGGCCAGTCAAGTCGAACAGAGTGTCGCTCAGCTTTCGCCGCCAAGAGCCATGGACGACACCCAGGCGATGGGAGCAACCGACGTAGCTCGTCACCCCCCGCTGGTGGGCATTGACTTCGGCACCACCCGCGCCAGCGTCGCTGTCGTCATCGGAAACGAGACGCGAGTGCTCAAGCTGCAAAACGAGCGTTGGCAAACGCGCTCGATCGTCGGCTTCCATGAGGATGGCGTGATCATCGGCGAAGACGCGCTCAAGCTGCTGACGACCAACCCGAGCGCCGTCGTCCGCTCGCCCAAACGCCTGCTGGGCCGACGCTTCGACGAGACCGAAGTGCAAAACCTGCTCGCCCAGGCGGCCTACCCGTCAGGGGCCGCAGAAACCGGTGGCGTGATGGTCTACCACCACGACACCGGATACAGCATCGAGCAAATCTGCGCACCGATTCTCTACTACTTGGCGCGCTACGCCGGTCAGCAGCTGGGCAGCCCAGTCCAGCAGGCTGTGTTCACGGTGCCCGTGGGTTTCAACTCCCAGCAGCGACTGGCCTTAGAAAGCTGCGCGCGACTCGCCGGCATCACGGTTACCGACATGATCGAGGAGCCCCTCGCCGCTGCGCTCGCGCAGCGCGCCGATCCTCAGTTTACCGGGAACGTCGCGGTATTCGACTTCGGCGGCGGAACGTTTGACTTCACGGTCGTCGACGCGAACGGCGCCGATGTCCGCGTGCTGGCCAGCGGCGGCGATTCCTGGTTGGGCGGCGACGACTTCGATGAGGCGCTCGCGTCAGCCTTAGCAAACGCCTTTTGGCGGCAGCACCGGATCGAGCTGCAGCATCGGGTGATCCAGTGGCAGCGCCTATTGTTGGCCTGCGAAATGGGGAAGCGCCTGCTCAGTCGCACCGACGAAACGCGCATCACCGTTGATGGGGTCGCCAACACCAAAGACGGCGAGATCTCGTTGGACTTCGCGATCGATCGGCCCGCCTTTGACTCGATCGTCGCCGACGTGTTGGAGCGCGCGCTGGACTGTTGTCAGCAGACGCTCGAGTCGGCTGGCTTACGGGCCGACGAGATCAACGCGGTCTACCTGAGCGGGGGAACGACCTACATCCCGGCGGTGCGCGAAGCGGTCTACCGATTCTTCGGGCGTCGACCTCGCGCTTTTGTCCAGCCGGAGCGCGCGGTGGTAATCGGTGCAGCACTTCACGCCTCCGATATTCAGCACGCGCGCGTTAACCGCGGTCAACGACCACGCAAACAGCCGGTCGAACCGATGGTTAGCGTCGCACCGAGAGTCGATGACGAAGAGCGCCGCCACGATCCCCGTCGCGCACTCAGTGTAGAAGTTGGCTATTTTTCCGACCACAACTTCTATCTCGGCTTCGCCCAGAACATTAGCCGCGGCGGATTGTTTGTCGCGACCAACGAGCCGCTGGCCCTAGGTGAGCAGATCGAGCTGTCGTTCACCCTACCCGGCAACAAAGAGATCTGCCGTGCTTTGTGCAGCGTACAGTGGGTCCAGGCGGGCGACGTCGGCGCCCCTGGCGCGGGGCTGCGTTTCTTGAAGCTCGATCAGCTCTCGCAACAAGCGATCGCACGCTTTGTCGAACAACGGGACCCGCTTTTTCATCACGAATAGTCGTTAGCGGAAGGCGATGTGTTAGGCACGCACGCGGTTGGCATTGCACCGTTGCACGCGGCGCCGTGCTAGGGCTAATAGCCGCGGCGCAAGCGCAACTTCTCACCGACGCGGATCTCGGTCGTTGCGCGAGTCACCATGCCGATCGCTACCGAGTCACGCATATCGAGTACGCCAACTTCGGCAACTACTCCCTCGGGCAGCCGTTGGTCGGCTCGCCCTTCGTCGATCACAACGCGGCGGTAGCCGTCTTCCTGACGGACGAGCAGGAATCGGTTTCCGACGCGCACCCCATCGTTGCTTCCGCGATCGATAAATACGACGTCGTCGCGCGCCAGATAAACTTTGGATGACAGCGCAGCAAACAGCGTAGCGTCCATATCGACGGTAGCTGGCGTAACCGGAAGTGGCTTGTAGACGCGGCGTAGCGGACCAACCATGCAGTCGCGCGTGATCGCACCGTTGGCCTGAGTGATCACCGCAGTGGCGACGTTCTTGTCGCTGATGCGCAACACGCGTGCGGTACCAACGATTTCGACGATTCGCCCGACCGACTTGCCGCGAACGTTCAGCGATTTTCCGTAGCGATAGATCGAGTACGAGTGCCCACGTTGAACGCGAAACTTTTCGCCGCCCACGTAAATCTGGTGGAAAGGCGAAAGCAGCAGCGCGGCACGCGGCGCGCCAACGATGCGGCCGGCGTTTTTCAGCTCATCTTGGTCGACGAAGGCCAGCTGACTGAGCATCAACGGGCCTTGGTTTTTCAGGCGCGAACGCGCCACACTGATCGCCGGCCGTCGCTGCTTGCCGGTAGCGCGCGCCATCGGCTGTCCGCCGATCATTCGAATCTTGTCGCCCGGGTAGATCCAATGCGGATTGGTCACCGAGCGATTCTTGGCCCAGAGTCGCGGCCAAGCCCATGGATCGCTGTAATAGTGGTCGCAAAGCGACCAAAGCGTGTCGCCCTCTTTGACCACGTGATACTCGGGGATCTGTCGCGCAACCTGCGGGCGATTCGGGTCGTCGTAGTCGAGCACGTTGTCGCCGCCGCTATAGCCGGCCACCGGCGCTGTTCCCGTCGCAGCCCCGCCGGTTGCAGTATCGCCAGCGCTGTCTGTTCCAGCGGTCGCCGCGCCTGCTTGGGGCAGCGTACCCGTGGCATTGAAGTCGGTTGGCGACGTAGGATTGCTCGGCAGCGATGGCTCGGGCGCCTGAGTCGCCTGAGCCAACGCAGCACCTGGCAGCGAGCCAACGAGCAGCAGCGCAAAGCTGAAGTGTCGAGCCGCGCGTCTTCCGTGATCAACCATGTTTATCGCCCCCGTGGCGCCAGGCGCCGAATACCTATTTCAAACGTCCTAATGCGTCTGTTGCAAGTTTCGCTACGCGCGTGCCGGGAAAGATTTCGACCAGCTGGGCCAACACGGTACGCGCGCTATCGGTCTGTTTGAGTTGCATGTAGCAGTAGCCCATCTTCAACAATGCGTCGGGCGCCTTGTTGCCTTTGGGGTGTTCCTCGACGACACGCCTAAAGGCGCCCAGAGCCGAGTCGAATTGCCGACGGTCGTAACGCGCCTCACCCAGCCAATACAAAGCATTGTCGGCGAAATCGTGGGTGGGAAAGCGCTTGGCGAGCTGGGCAAATGCCCGCTCGGCCTGCGCAACACGACCGGCGCGATAGTCGGCAAGCGCGCGCTGGTAGAGTCGCTCGGCCTCGCCTTTCTTTCGCGACACCGTCGGCGGCTTGGCTGGTGCGCGCGGCAGAGGAACGACGGGCAGTTGCTCGCTCGAGGCGGCTGGCACGAGTTCGCCACCGGGCGGGGTCGCCACCACGCGCAAGCGGCTTTGATGATCGCCGTGCAAGCGCAGCAGCGGGCGCTTCGCCGTTCGCATCTGTGCCGCGCCGCTGTACTCAACCTCCGAGCTGGCGACCAGTGATGGCGGTTCGGGCTGCCGAGCGGGCAAGGCGGACTTTTCGTCGTCGAGTCGCTGCCCCGCCGGCCCAAGGCGAACCACGGGGAGATGAATCGGCTTGTCGCTACGCCGCGCTTGGGCAACCCGATTGGTCTCGAGGCGATCTTCAAGCAGATACAGCCGATTGTTAAGCTCCTCGATGCGCTGCTGGTTGGCGCGCTCCCGCTGAGCGAGCGAATCCAACTGGCGCTTGAGTGTAGCCACGCGCTTTTGACTGGTCCCGGCACAACCGAGCACCGCCAGCAGCGGCGCGAGCCAGGTCCAACGCAGGACGCGACGTACCCACGTCCGCTGCAATGCCAAAGAGCGCAGATCGTTCATACCTGCACGGATCCTCGAAACCTTAGCCGACACATGCTATGGGTGTGATTATAGGGGCTTGTACTAAGATGGGCAAAGGTTCACCGCCCGGGCAGACCGACCGATCAGCCGAGACCCGAGATGGGTTGGTCGCCCGCTATCTGCGCATTCCGCTGACACAGATCGCCTATGTCCGCTTCATCATTGAGGCCTACGACGGCCTGGCCCAGATGACCAGCTACCCAAAGCGCTGTGATGTTCTACTGTTGATCCCGGTGGATCGCCTCAACGAGGCAGAAGCATTGATCGCTGCCTTGGCCCAAGAGGTCGGCCTGCAGCCGGTCGACAAGCCGGCGGACTGGCCCGATCAGCGCGCGTTCTCGCCGTAAACCTCACGCAATACGCGGTCGGCGCCTTGGGCGAGCAACTGCTGAGCGAGCGAACGGCCGAGCTCGGCTGCTTCGCTACGCGGTGCCGTTCCTTCGACGCGAAATGTGGGCTCTCCCGACGGATGACCGACAAGGGCGCTGAGCCTGAGCGAGTCGCCCTCGCAGCGGGCATAGCCAGCGATCGGCACCTGGCAGCCGCCATCGAGGGCCAAGAGCAAAGCACGCTCGGCGATCACAGCATCAGCCGACTGCTGATCGTGGAGCACCGCCACGCGAGAAAGCACGTCTTGATCGTCAGCACGCGTTTCGATCCCCAACGCACCTTGACCGACGGCCGGCAGCCAATGCTCGGCATCAAGCGCTTGGTCGATCTTGTCGGCGTAGCCGAGGCGCCGCAACCCGGCCGCGGCGAGGATCACCGCCGCAAACTGGCCCTCTTCACACTTGCGCAGGCGTGTGTCGACGTTGCCACGCAGATCGGCCACGGCAAGGTCGGGACGTTTCGCTAGCAGCTGCGTCCGCCGACGGAGGCTTGAAGTGCCGACCGTCGCCCCTTCAGGGAGCGTTTCCAGCGTGTAGCGTCCGCAGCTGACCAGCGCATCGCGCGGGTCTTCGCGTTCGGAAATCGCCGAGAGTGTCGCACCATCGACCAATTCTGCGGGAACATCTTTCATCGAGTGAACCGCGAGATCGATCTCTTTGCGCATCAGCGCTTCCTCGATCTCTTTGACGAACAACCCTTTGCCGCCCACCTTGGAAAGCGCTACGTCGAGGATCTTGTCGCCCTTGGTCTTGATAACCTGCAGCTCGACCTCAAGTTCGGGGTCCGCAGCGCGCAAGCGGTCGGCCACGTGGTTGGCTTGCCACAAGGCCAGCGCACTACCTCTGGTACCAATCGTCAATCGACTCGTCATCACTCCCCATCGCTCTCGCGTTCTTCCAACCGAAAGAGGCGGCGCACGTTGGCGACAAGCGTGTGACCATCGGGCTCAGTCGCACTACGCTTTAGTTCTTTGGTCGGGACATGCAGCAATTTGTTGACGATCGCCTCGGACATTCGCTCGAGAGCCGTCAGTTGGTCGCTCGTTTGTAGATCGAGCATCTTGCCGGTGCGCAGCGCTTCGTCGCGCGCCACCTGTTGGAAACGCTCACGCAGCGCCTTGATCAGCGGCACGGCGCCTTGAGACTTCGCCCACTTGGAGAAGTTCTGAACCTCGTGCTCAACAATGCGCTCGCCGTGGTGAGCCTCTTTCTGCCGCAGCGCAACGTTCTCGGCGACGATGCGCTGGAGGTCGTCGACAGCGAACAGGAACACGTTGGAAAGCTGGCCAACATCAGCCTCCACATCGCGCGGCACGGCGATGTCGACCAAAAACAGCTGTCGTTGCTTACGCGACCGCATGATGCGCGAAAGCATCGCTTTGGTGATGATCGGCTCCTTGCTGCCCGTCGATGAGATCACCACGTCGGCCCAGATCAACTGGCTCTCCAGCTGGTCGAGCCCAGCGGCTTGCGCAGAAAACTCTGCAGCCAGTCGTTCGGCGCTCTCGATGCTGCGGTTGACCACGTGGATCGTACTGGCACCAGCGTTGACCAGGTGTCGCAAGGCTAGTTCGGCCATCTCGCCGGCGCCGATCACCAGTACCGAGACATCGCGCAGATCCTCAAAAACCCGACCAGCGAGATCAACGGCAACGGAGCTCACGGAAGCCGGGTGCCGTGCGATGTCGGTTTCGGTCCGCACACGCTTGGCGACATTGAACGCGCGTTGCATGCAGCGGTGCAAAAACGCTGAGACGTGCTTCAGCTCGCTTGCCGAGTGGAACGCCTGTTTGACCTGTCCCGTGATCTGAGCCTCACCCACGACCATTGCGTCGAGTGATGCGGTAACGCGAAAGATATGGCGCAGCGCTTCCTCGTCGGCCAGGCGATACAAGCCGTCGGACATCTCGTCTTCACTGAGCTGGCCAAGCGTCGCCAGATAATCGACCAGACCGCCTTCGGCTGTGGCATAGCTGTCGCCGCTCACCGCACAGTAGGCCTCGACGCGGTTGCATGTGCTAACCAGCAACACCTCCTCAATACCGCCGATCTGAGCCAGATCCTCCAGCACCTCGGCAAGCCGCTCGCGCGGCACCGCGAGACGCTCCCGCATCGAGAGCGCCGCCGTCCGGAAGCTACAACCAACAACCAGCAGCCGCATCAAGCCAAGATCCGCCGAATGACATAGATCGCGAGCACGAGCGTGGTCGCTAGAAACCCGGCGATCGTCACGAGCGCTGCTTTGCGCCCGCGCAGGCCCACCGTCAAACGCGCGCCGATCGAGAAGGCAAACGTCAGCCATATTAGCCCCGCAATGATGTATTCCAGCCTGAACTCCAGCCCAGTTTCTCGACTGGCCCAGGCCACCCCCGTCACGACGACCAGGGTGTAGATCGGAAAACCGCAAAGCACCATCCAGTGGTTGAGTCGATCCAGCGTGGTGATTGCCGGACCGCGGCGCCCTGGCCCGGGAATGCGCCCACTCTTGAGCGCCGACTCTCGACGGAGATAGAGCAGCGAGACCGCTGTCGCCAAAGCGAAGATCCCCGTACCGACGGCAACCAGAGAGAGGTGCAATTCTCTGAGCAGCGACGACTCGCCCGTCAGCGGTATTTCTGCGCGCCACAGCCAGCTGGCGACGACAAAGGCTGCTGCCGACAGCGAGACCACCGCGCCGAGAACGCCGAGACGCCAACGAAAGCTGCCAACGACATAGGCCACGCTCAACACCAGACCGCTGAGGTTGAGCACGCCACCTGAATCGCGCAACGGATGATAACCGACGATGCAAAGGCTGCCGATGCTCGCGAGATGCGCGACGACCGCCGTGCCCAACGCAAGGCGCGCCGCGTGACGAAGGCTTTCGCGGCGCTTGAAGACAAACGCCAGATACACGGCCAAGGCGACCGAATAGATGGCGATGCTGATGCCGAACAACGCGTTACTCATAAGCAACCGGCGGGGAGCTTACGTCCCTCGCTACTTCCTGGCAATACCACGCTTTTTGGTCCAGTTGTCCAGAGACTTGATCAAAAAAGCGCGGGGCGGTAATGGTTCAGTACTGTTCTGCGCTGGCACAAGGAGCGATCATGGCCACGACTTCAGAAAACCTTGTTGAAATCACGGACGCGAACTTCGAAGAGCAGGTTCTCGGCTCGTCGACGCCATTTTTGCTCGATTTCAGCGCCGAATGGTGCGGCCCGTGCAAAGCACTCGCCCCGACCATCGCCGAGCTCGCCAGCGAGTACAACGGCAGAATTCGCTTTGGCACGTTGGACTGCGATGCCAACCCACAAACGCCGACGCGTTTTCAAGTGCGCGGAATGCCAACCTTGCTGCTCTTTTCGGGCGGTCAGGTCGTCGGGCAACTGATGGGCGCTCAGCCCAAGCCGAAGATCGTCGAGCTACTGAGCAAAGCCTAGCTAGTACGTCACGCGGCGCAGCCCGACGTTGAGCAACAAGCCGCTGGCACCGAGCATCGTCACCAGCGATGATCCACCGTAGCTGAGAAATGGCAGGGTGATGCCCACGACGGGCATCAAGCCCATCACCATCGCCAGATTCAATACCGCGTGCCAGAAGATCAGCGCCCCGACGCCGACGGCGGTAACACTACCGAAGCGATCGCGGGCGTCCATCGCGATCCGCAAAGCGCGCACCACGGCAAGGGTGTAGAGCCCGATCACCAGCAACCCGCCGAAAAGCCCCCATTCTTCGGCGAGCACGGCAAATGGAAAGTCGGTCCAGCGCTCGGGCACAAAGTTCAACACATTCTGTGTTCCGCGCATAAACCCCATTCCGCTGACACCGCCAGCACCGATCGCCAGCAGGGCCTGACGGGCCTGCCAACCAGCGCCGCTCGGATCGCGCGTTGGGTTGAGGAAGGTAACGATCCGACGCCGCTGGTAGGCGGTGAGCACAAAGCGCCAGCACAGCGGCAGTGAAATCAGGCCTGCGACGATCAGCGGCACGAACGCCCCGGCGGGCAGGCGCACGGCGACCAGCATCGAACCGAGGATTAGTCCAACAACGGCGGCAGTACCCAGGTCAGGTTGGCGCAGGATCAGCACGATCGGCAGCAACGCAACCAAGATCTGTAGCAGCGGATAATGACGCCGCTCCGACTGACTGGCGCCCTCGTCGTGCAGCAATTTGGCGAGGGCCAAGACCGCAAGCACTTTCATCGGTTCAGAAGGCTGCAGCCAAATGCCGACGTAGAGCCAGCGTTGAGCGCCGTTGAGATTCTTTCCGACCGCTAATACCAACACCAACAGCACGATGCCAGCCGCGTAGGTAAAGCCGCTGGCCCGATAGAAGTGGCGATAATCGATGGCCGTGGTTGCCACGGCACCGACCACACCGAAGACGAGCCAGACCATCTGCGCGGCGAACAGACTGCGACCACTGGTCTCACTCGCCGAATAGAGATTCATCATGCCGATCGCCAACAGCGCCACGATCGCCGTAAACAGTGGCCAATCGAAGCGATGGCTGAAACGCTCGAAGGCCCTCATCGCTGGCGGTGCTCCGCGGTGTGGGCCAATTGAGGATGTGCCGGACTCGAATCGAGGTAGCGCTCGATGATCTTCATCGCGATCGGCGCAGCCGCTTTGGCGCCTGCACCACCGTGTTCAACGAGTACGGCGACGGCGATCTGCGGCTGCTCTGCCGGAGCGAAAGCAGCGAACCAGGCGTGCTCCTGTTGGGCAGACTGTCCGCGGAGGCGGCCAACCTGTGCGGTGCCGGTCTTGCCGGCAACTTTCCAGCGCTTGAGGCGAACCGCGTAGGCTGTTCCCTTGCGATCGTGAACGGCAGCGGTCAAGGCGCGCCGCAACAGCTCCAAGGTTTGCGGCGCCACGGGGAGTTGTTGACGCGCGCGCGGGTGGGACTGGTAGACGACCAGCTCGCCTGAGCCCTGTTCGATTCGCTCAACGAGACGCGGCAACATCAACGTTCCATTGGCGATCGCCGCGTACGCCGTCGCGACCTGCAACGCTGTAACTTTAACGTCCCCTTGACCAATCGCCGCGTTGAGCGCAAAGCCCGGCTGATATCGTCGCGAGCGACCGCGGTACCATGTTTGGTCGGGAACAACCCCGGCGACTTCACCGTTGAGCCCCAGACCGGTCGGCGAACCAAAACCGAGCATACGGGCGTACTTCGCCAAACGATCGATGCCCAACCGTTCGGCGATTCGGTAGAAATAGATGTTGCACGACTCCGCCAGCGCCCGTTGGAGATCAACCCGGCCATGCTGATGGGTGCAGCGAAAACGCGATCTGCCACGCTTCAGGGCTCCAGTGCATTGGATCGTTTCCTTCGCGTCGACCACACCTGCTTCTAGGGCGGCGATCGCCGTGGCGACCTTGAACACCGAGCCAGGGAAATAGTGCTCGCGCACCGCTTTGTCGAGCAGCGGGCGACGGGGGTCCTCGAGTAACGCCTTAGCCTCCTGGGGAGGAAGCACACCACTGATCAGATTTGGATCGAATGCCGGCGCTGACGACATTGCGAGAATCCGCCCCGACTCAACATCGACCACAGCCGCAGCTCCCGCCTCGACCCGACTGAGCTCGTCGTCGACAACGCGCTGCAGGTCGAGATCAAGGGTCAATCGAACATCGTCACCCGGAACGGGCGCGTGTCGGCGTCGCTGACCGAGCATTTGATCGACCCACGGTTCGTCAACGCGGCTGCCGTGGGCATCGACCACCACGCGCTCGATACCGCGCACGCCGCGGAGATAGGGCTCAAACAGCCGCTCGGCACCGAAACGGCCGACCAAGTCATCGGGAAGGTATGGCTGGCCGCGGCTATCGGCCAGCTCAGCGGGGCTTACCAAGCTCATGTAGCCCAGGACGTGCGCGGCCAAGCGACCATTGGGATAATGACGGCGTACACCGGAGGCAACCCGAAAGGCCTTGAGGCGCTCGCGATGCATTTCAAAACGGCCGAGCTGGTCGCGCGAGAGCTCGCGGATCAAGACGAATGGGTCACCTCGCCGACGGCGAACGGCGCGCGCCAAACGAGCCGCCGCCGCGCGCCGCTGCCTCGCCGATACACCGATCGTCTCGAAGAGCTCAGCCAAGACATCTGGCTTTTCGCGCACAACGCGCATCACCAGCGAATAGGCCGGTTGATTGTCGGCCAGCACGCGGCCCTGGCGATCAAGCAACCGACCGCGCAGCGTGGGCAAGGGGCGTTTCTGAACCATGTTGCCATAGGTGGCAGTGCGGTACTGCTCGGCACGCAACACCTGAAGCTGCCAGAGGCGACCGATCAGCACCAAGAACACCGCGGCGACGGCGAGCACCAGCCAGCGATAGCGCGTGGACACGTCCGGCACTCCGTTGGTGCGGTGCTGCCCGGTCGGGCGCGATATCGTCGGTGGCCGTGGCACTATTCGAATCGAAGACGAGAACCCTGCTCGTGCTGCTGCCCGAACCGCTGCTCGATCCAGCGCAAGCCGCGAACAACGAGCGGTGCCAACAAAGCGGTAACGACGCCACTCGGCAACGCCAGCCGCCAAACGCCCTGAACGGGATACCCCAACATCGCACTCAGCGACGCAGAAACAAAATGCACGGCCAGGACGGCCAAGAAGCTGGCGATGACCATGCCCGACATGCGTCGTAGCGCGAACACCCGGCCGGCGAAGGCGGCAACAACATAAACCGACGCGAGCGAAAAACTCTCAACCCCTGGCGACCCGCCGCCGAGGAGATCGGAAAGGTAACCGAGCACCAGGGCGACCGCCACACCATCTGCCGAGAGCAACGAACCGCGGACGTCGGTCGCCGAAACGCGCCGTTGCGGACTCGCCGCGCAATAGAGCACGATCACGATCGGTACACCTATCCGCAGTTCGGTGGTGGTTAGCGTGCCGGCGAGGATCAAGGCAACGAATCCAAACAGACAAAACAGCAAAACGCGCATCATGGCAGCACCCCATGCGCCGGGGGATCGGTTAACGTCCGCGCCGCGAAAACCTCGGGCTTGGCCGCGACGACGACGAGTAGCTCGTCGACCGTCGACGCATCGACGGCGGGCGCGACGACGATCCGTTGGTGGACTGCAGACGATGCGCGACTGACCGAAGTGATCTTGCCCACAGGTAGATCTGCGGGAAAGACCCCCGCAACACCACTGGTGACGACCAGATCGCCAACCGAGATTTTGTGTGAACTCGAAACGTATTCGATGCGCAGCGCACCCCGACCGGAACCACGCATACCGCGCAACACCCCGCGAGCGCCGCTCGGCAGAATCTTGATGTCCAGGGCGCTGCGTGGGTCGACCGTCAAAACGACGTCGGCATAGTGGCTGTAAGTGCGCCCAATTCGACCAACCACGCCATCGGGGGTAACAACGGCTAGTCCCGCCTTGAGTTCCGTCGGCAGCTCTGGAACGCTGATCCGCAGGCCGCGCGCTTGGGGTGCAAGGAAGCGGCCGATCACGCGCGCACCGACGGCGGCAAACTGGCGCTGCCGACGAAAGGCCAAGAGTCGCTCGTAGCGGCGCAAGCGGGCCTCGGCGTTATGCGCGCTCCGTAAGCGCCATTGCAGCTGCTCGAGCTGCTTGCGTAGCTGCTGATTCTCGCGCGCGGCACCGGCGAGCCCGACGTATTGGTGCCAAGACTGCCGCGCACGGAGCAGACGATCGCTAATCTCGGATTGAATCGGCGCACAGACGCGAAGGATCAATCGATCGATCAGACTGGTCTCTGGCTGCCCACGAAAGTTGGCCCGCAAGAAGAGCAAGGGCACCGCCAGCAGCAGCCCTGCGAGGGCTAGCTCTCGCAATTGCTTGCCTGCGATCAGCCGCGCGCGTCTCATTATTGACCTTGTCCCCGCCAGCAAGTCCAAGCGGACTGTCTGCTGACGGGACTAGTTAATCGTGACTTCCTTGAGCAATTTGAGTTCGTCGAGCGCCTTGCCCGTACCGAGCACAACAGCCGCTTCGGGGTTGTCAGAAACCATTACCGGCAACCCAGTCTCCTCGCGCAACAGCACGTCGAGGTGCTTCAACTGCGCGCCACCGCCGGTCAGCACGATGCCCTTGTCGACGATGTCAGCGCTGAGCTCGGGCGGCGTTCGCTCGAGCACAATGCGCACCGCATCGACGATGGCGTTGATCGGCTCGGCCAGCGACTCGCGCACTTCGTCTGAGTTGGTGGTGATCGTCTTGGGGACCCCACCGACGAGGTCGCGGCCCTTGACTTCCATCGTCTGGACTTCGCCGATTGGATAGGCGTTGCCCAATTGCTTCTTGATCTGCTCGGCTGTGCGCTCGCCGATCAGCAGGTTGTACTTGCGTTTCATGTGCTGGACGATCGCTTCGTCCATCTTGTCGCCGGCCACACGCACCGACTTGGCATAGACAATTCCTGCCAGCGAGATAATCGCTACCTCGGTCGTTCCACCGCCGATATCGACGATCATATTGCCACTAGGCTCGGTGATCGGCAGGCCCGCGCCGATCGCTGCCGCCATCGGCTCTTCGATCAGGTAGACCTCGCGCGCGCTGGCCGCCAGGGCCGAGTCGCGGACCGCACGCTTTTCCACTTCGGTGATGCCCGAGGGCACGCAAATGATGATCCGCGGCCGGACCAGCGTCTTTCGCTTGTGCGCCTTGGTGATGAAGTAGCGCAGCATCGCCTCGGTGATCTCAAAATCGGCGATCACGCCATCCTTCATCGGTCGGATCGCCACAATATTGCCCGGCGTACGACCCAACATCTCCTTGGCCTCGGTGCCAACGGCCAAGACTTTGGTCGACGAGCCGTTCTTTTGGACCGCAACCACCGAGGGCTCATGGGCGACGATGCCCCGATCCCGCACATAGGTTAGGGTCGTTGCCGTCCCCAAATCGATCGCTAGGTCGTTGGAGAACATGCCAAAAAACCAATCAAACAGCATTGGTACACCGCCGTGGAAAGGGCTTCGTGATCGGCATCCCGCAGCAATCGGGTTAGCGGGCGAGCACCGATGACGCGAGCTTTGGGTCAAGCAACCTAAACAACCGACGCCGCGAGACTTCTAGCACTTTGCGACCCGGCATATCAAGCGCGACAAGCGCGTCGGGTCACGCCATTTTTGCGGTCGGTGGCCCAAAGGTTGGCACGGCGCTTGAGCGATTGGGACCGTTCGAAAAAACGATGCCATTTCGTATTGGTCGCCCCATCTGCCGCGGTGGCTGGGCTGTTGAACGGCTCCTGCCGTTCTGCTAGATTGCTCGAGTTTTCGGCGCCCGGAGCAGCGGTAACTCCTCCGAGCAATCCTATCGATCAGCCGGTCATTAGTCGACCGAGGCGGGACATCATCATGCTGCAGTTGATGCGCAAGCACTCCAAGTCGTTCCTGATCTACGTTTTTTTCGGCATCATCATCGCCGTCTTTGTCGTCAACTTTGGCCCGCAGTCGCAGGGTTGTACGGCAACGTCGAGTTATGCGGGCCGTCTCGCGGGAGCCTCGCTGACCACCAGTGACTTCGAATACGCCCAGGCCGTCTACGGCCTGGACACTTCGGGCAGCGAAGCGCAGATGGTCATGCGGCGCACGCTGGTGATGGACAAGCTGGTCGCACGCGAGCTGCTGGCTTCCAGCGCTGAGGCGCTCGGCCTGCGCATTTCCGACGATGAAATCGACGACATGCTGTTTAATGGCTACTACCTGGCGCTGGGCGAGCGACGGCGAGCGGTGCGCGGCAAGGACGACGAGTTCGATTACGATCGCTTGTCGCGAATGGTCCGCTATTATTTCCGGGTCACCGTCCGCAAATTCAAGGAGTACCAAAGGCGCGAATTGCTCGCCGAGAAGATGCGCGACTTCCTACGCACCTCGGTCAAGGTCTCCGTCGACGAGGTCGAAGCGGATTTCATCCACAGAAACACCCGCGTCAAACTCGACTTCGTGCGCTTTGCCCCCGAGGACTATCGGCAGCAGGTCGACCTCGCCAAGGACAAGATCGCCGATTTCGCCACGAAGCAGAGCAAAGAGCTGAAATCGTTTTTCGAAACGAACCGCGGCCGCTACAAAAACCGCCCACGCGAACTGCGCGTTCATACGGTCGCTTTTGCCTTCACCGACGCGGCGAGCAAGGCCGCGGCGAAAGCCAAGGCCGAAGCGTCCCTCAAACGTCTTAGCAGCGGTGCCGATATCGCCAGCGAAGCGCAAAATGATGCGATCGACCACGGCTGGCGCGTCGCCAGCGCTGCCGGCTTGGGCAAAGTGATCGATCAGCAGCTCCGCAAGCAAGTCGCCAAAGGCGTGAGTCCGCTGCTCGAAGATGCTGATGGTGACAAAGGGCGCTTCGTGATCGTCAAAACGACAGGCGAACGGAAGGGCGACCTGAGTTTTGACCAAGTCAAAGATGAGCTGGCACGTGAACGGTATCTCGCCGATGCCACGCTAGCCAAAGCCAACGCGGTCGCCGCCGAGTACATCAAGCGCATCAAAGCTGGCGAAAAGCTCGAGACGCTGTTCGAGCGCACCGATCAAGCCAACCAGGGCACGGCGCCGAGCCACGCCGCCAAACCGGCACTGCAAACCACGCAAGCGTTCGCGCGCAGCCCGATCAATCTCGTGCCGCGCATCGGCATCTCCGAAGCGCTGACCGATGCCGCCTTCTCCCTGAAAAAGGGCGAGGTAGGCGCGCAGCCGTTTTCTGCCGGCGGCGCAGTCTATCTGATCGCCGTAGCCGATCGCACTGAGCCGGACATGAAGGACTGGATCAAGCGCAAGGACGAGCTGGTCAACGACTTCACCGTTCGCAAGTGGAGCGAGAAGATCCTCGCCTTCACCGTGAGGCGTTGCGTGGAAGCGCGCGACGCCAACGAGATCGACATCTCGAGCTCCGTGCTTGTCACGCGCGGTTACATCGAGGAACAGCAACGCCAAGGCAAGAAGGCATCGATTCCCAAGTACGTCCCTTGCAGCGCGCTGAAAACGCAGCTTCCCGACGGGAGCATGGTCCTTCGTCCCTAGGCGCGCCAATGCCTGAGCGCCCCGACCTGGCATATTGGGTTGAAGTGCTTACCCAGGAGGTCGTTGGGCGCACCGTCGAACAGACGATCACCAGCAATCCAGTGATCGTGCGCTCAAGCGTCGCCCTCGATCAGACGCCCGCGTTTCGTTTCGATGCCGTGCGACGACACAGCAACTTTGTCGTGTTCGAATGTTCTGATCAGCATTGGCTGATCATCTCGCCGATGCTTGCCGGTCGCTTTTCGCTGAGCCCCCAGAGCACGCGCCAGCAGCGCTCAACCGCAGTTCGCTGGGAACTCGACGATGCTCGCAGTCTGCGCTACCTCGACCAACGCCAGATGGGAAAGGTCTACCGTGTCCCGCGCGCTCAGACGAGCGACGTTCCAGGCTTCGAAAAGGTCGGCGCGGACATCCTCGCTCCAGCGTTCGACGTCGAGCTGTTTTTGTCGCTAGCCAAGGGTCGGCGCGACCAGGTGCGCGTGTTCCTGATGGATAAGGCAGCACTGGATTGTATCGGCAATGCCTACGCCGACGAAGTATTGTGGGAAGCTCGCATCCACCCGAAAACTTTCGTTCGCGCACTGAGCGAACAGCAACTGTTCGACCTACACCAGGCGATTATCAAGGTTCACCGCGACGCCATCGCCGAGATCGCTCGCCGACGACCTGCCCTCGATGACAAGGTACGTGATTTTCTCAAGGTCCGAGGACGGCACAAGCAGCCTTGTCCGCGATGTGAAAGCCCGATCCGCAAGGCCGGCGTGCGCGGCTATGACGCGTTCTTCT
The DNA here is from genome assembly GCA_020633415.1 of Deltaproteobacteria bacterium. Classification (GTDB taxonomy): domain Bacteria; phylum Myxococcota_A; class Polyangia; genus JACKDQ01. The sequence continues at coordinate 140,990 of JACKDQ010000005.1, read as the reverse complement.
GCCCGCAGTGCCAACCGGACGGGAGGCAGTCGGCGATCGTGAACTGGAGGCGGGTCGACCGGGCTCGCTAGCAGGCTGTTAACAGAGAACGCGCTAGCCGGGGAGCTCTGCGCGGTGGCGGTCGAGCAACGCGCCAACATTGGGAACGGCCTGCTCGACGTGCAGCTTACCTTTGGGGCGAAGCTTGTTGTAGGCCTTGACGATCGTGCGATTGCTGCTGTTGCGCGCCCGCACATCGGTTACTTGAAGCAGTTCTTCCGAAACGTCGCCAGCGCGATCAGCAAGAAAGTTCTCCATCGTTCCTGGCGAACCGGCCTGCTGAAACAGCTCGTGGTAACGCTGCAACACCGCGGTGAAGTCGTCGAGCAAACCGTCGATCGCGTTTTCCATTATCTTCGGCTTGATCGCCTTCACCAGGCCGTAGCAGGTCTTAACCGCCACGCCAGTCAAGCCGCTCTTCGACTTGACCTCAGCGTCGACTAGCGCCACGCAATCCGCGACGAGCACCGCTCGTTTTTCTGGATCTTGGGTCAGTATTCTTAAGTCCTTCACGATCGAAATCTCCCAAGCTACTTCGCGGTATCGGGCACACAAGAGCGCCCTTCGGCTCAATGGCTCAACACCTCGATATCCTACCGACTATCTACCACCGATGCCTGCATTAACCAACATAAAGGCCCGCCCTCCGAATCGAATAGCGAGCGGACCGACGAAGACGGTACACGCTTGAGAGCAGTCGAGCAATAGGCTAGCGCCGACGACTGTCTTCCAGCGCGTAGCGCGAGTTGGCCGTCGTTCTTTTTCCGCAGATCTGGCCCGCCGCAACGCCGTGGCCTTCGGCCAAGGGCGCATGGTATCCTCGCAACAACATGACGTTTGGCCAGGACGGCGAGCGCCCAACGACAGCGCTGCAAACCAGCTTCGTTGACGGGCGCCCTCTGATCACGCTTGCCCAGCCCAAAGACGCCGGGCCGCTACTCTTGCGCGCGCTGGAACTCGAGCCGCCGGCTGGCTTTCAGCTGCCCGACCTCGGCAGCGACGCCAGCGCATATCGACACCATCGCTGCAAGCTGCGCAGTGCGGATCTCACCTGCACGGCAAAAATCGCCGAGTGTTGGCTGCGACGGCGCCTTGACGCTCGCGACAGCGGCTATCGTCACGCGCAACTGACCTTTGCGGAGGGACACTTCGAGATTCGCGGCTACGTTTCCGTCGGACCTGGCGGCAGCGATTTTGTCTTCCGTGGAATTCTGCTGCCCGAAGGGGAACGGCTGAGGATCGGTCTATCGGAGCTGCTGCTGTTTGGCGCGATACCGATCCCGGCACCGATCATCGCCGGCTCACTGCTGGCTGCGATCGCCGGCAGCGCAACGACCGACGACGAAGTGCAGTTGATTGGCTGCACGGACATGCTCGTCGATCCGCTCTATCTTGCACTACTCGGCACACTTCCTGCCGAAGGCTGGCGGCTACCACAGCGTGGTGCGCGACTGACCGGGGTGAGCGTCGCACGCGATGGCGTACAACTCAGCTACTACCAGGGAGACCGCCGCGGGGTAACGGCGCGCCGGCCAACGGTCCCCTCGCCCTATCTCGAGGTCGAGGAGGCCAAGGACCGCTGCCGAGCCATCGAGCAACTACTGCTCGATGGACATCTTGAGCAGGCGACCGCCGCCTACCGCCACGCACACGAAGAGCGGCCGCGAGATCGCTTCGTTCTCGAGCGCCTGCTGCAACTGCTCGTTGTCGACTCTCAAAACGATCAGCAGGTGCTCAACCTCTGCGAGCAAGCGCAACACGAGTTCGGCTGGTTCCCCCCCGCATTGCTGGCGGAGGCCAACGTTTTGGTGCGCCGCAACCGCCAAGCTGAAGCTGCGGAGCGCTATATCCAAGTCGCCGAGGGCGCAGCGGAGCGGGCGAGAAGCGGTGAACAGTGCCTGGCGCGTGTGGCTGCCGCACAGTTGCTCGTAGCGCGCGATCGGGATGCCGCGGTCGTTGAGATAAAAAGGGCGTTGGAAGTTCAGCCGGACGACCGGGCGGCGATGTCATTGGCGGCCAAACTCTACGCTGAGACCGAATCCTGGCACGACCTCGTCGAGCTTCGCCGCAGGCAACTGGCCCTTGCCGACGACGATAGCCAGCGCGTCCAAGCCAACCTCGCCTTGGGCGAGCTTTATCGCGCACATCTAAAAGACGCTGAGCGGGCGAGAGATCACTACGAACTGGCGCTCAAGGATGACCCCAGCTGCGAACCAGCACTGCAAGGCCTAGCTCAAGCTTGCATCGACGCGGGCTTTCCGGTCCGCGCGGTTTCGGCGCTCGAGCGTGTGCTCGACCTGGCGCGAAGCGGCACGGGTGGCCCCGAGCTCGAGGTCGCCTTGCACGTCCGCATCGCCACGCTCTGGCAGCATCTCGGCGATCACCAAAAGGCGCTTAGTCAGCTCGAACGCGCCGAACAAACGGCCGGGGGCAGTCTCGAAATACTGCTGCGCATCGCCGAGATCCACAGCGCGCTGGAGCAACCCGCCCAGGCTGCGGCGACGCTAGAGCGTCTGCTGGCACGTCAGGACATCCCGCGCGACCAGCGCGTCGCCACCCATCGACAATTGGCGCAGCTTTATCTGGAAGCACTTTGCGACATCGAACGCGCTTCGCAGGTGCTCGAAGACGGCCTGAAACACGCGCCAAACGATGCGGATAGCCTGCGCCTGCTCGTTCGCATCGCCGAAGAGAGCGGAGATCCAGACGCGATCGCCAGCGCGCTGAGTCGCGAAGCAGCGAGCACAGGGGACCCAGCGCAGCGGGCGACGAAGCTGCTCAAACGTGGTCGGCTGCTGGCTGCCACGGGCGGCCATCGTATCGCCGATGCCGTCGCAGCCTTGAGCGAGGCGGTCCGCGACGCGCCCGAGCAAAATTGGGAAGTGCACCGCGAGTTGGCGCTGCTGCACGAGCAACAACAGGACTACACCGCCGCGCGCGTGGCATGGCGTGTAGCGCTTGCTGATGAGCGCGGCGATACCGACGGAGACGGCTGGCACCATCTCGGGCTGATCGAGGAGCGCCTCGGTATGCACGACGACGCGCGCGAGTCGCTGCGCAACGCCGCCCGCATGACGAGTGGATCGGTGCAGATCACTAGCCTGGTGCACCTGTCCAATGTCTGCAAGGCGATGCAGGACCCCGTCGGTGAAGTTCGCGCGCTTCAGCAGCTCGAGGTCATCCTCAGCGAAGCGCTCGACGGTGAGGTCGGCGACATCGACAAGAAGAAGCTCGCCCGCTACATGCAGCGTTTGGCCGCGACTCGCGCGGCGGATCGCGACAGCGACGCGGCGATCCGCGCACTGACCGTCGCAACCCAACTCGATCCCCACGACACCAGCCTGCTTGACGACCTTGCCCGCATCTATGAGGCGCGCGGCCAATGGAACGAAGCGCGCACGATGCTCTCCTTGCTGGCCGACGAGCTCGGACCAGAGCACCGCAACGAGCGCTCGGCGACCGCGCTACGAATCGCCAGCAGCCTGACGTCGCAGGGACATCTCGGCGATGCGGTCAACTACTACCATCAGGCGCTTGACGATGAAACCAACGCGGACGCTCGCCACGCAATCTGGCGAAGCATCATCGATCTCCACCTGCGACGAGGCGATCCCGTTGCGGCGGCCCGCGCAAACGAGGACGCAGCCAACGACACCGCCGACATTCGCCAACGCGCCAAGGCCCTGACCGACGCCGCAAACATCTGGCTCGAGCGGACATTGCGCCGTACCGATGCGATCCGCTGCCTGCGGGCCGCGCTGGACTACGACACGCGAAACGAAATCGCACTCGATACCCTCGAGCGACTTTGGACCGAGCAGCACAATCACGATGGGCTCGCCGACGTACTTCAACGCAAGCTGCAATCGGTGGAGGTCCCCGCCAAGCGCAAACCGTTGCTGATGCGACTTGGCCAACTACTTCTCGACCTTGAGCGCCACGACGAAGCTCGCCGCACACTCAACGCTGCGCTTGAGATCGATCCGGACTATGTTCCCGCGCTGCTGGCCATCGCCCGTCACGAACACAGCCGCAACAACCTAGACCGCGCGGCAGACCACCTCGCGCGCCTATTGCGCGTGCTCGATGGAGATCCTCACGACATTGCCGAGGAAGAGCTGTCGCAACTGATGGTCGAAGTCCACCTCAAGCTCGCAAATATCGCCGCCGGCCGCGGTCGCGCTCGTGATGAAGAGCTACATCTCTTAGCGGCACGCAAGGCCGCGCCCGCCGACAGCATGACCTTTGAGCGGCTCGAGCGCCTGTTCCGCCGCCAGCGGCGCATGACCGATTTGATCGACCTGCTCGCCGAGCGAGCCGCTGTTTGCGAAAGTCTCGAGGAGCGATACGAGCTAACGCTGCGCCGCGCTCGAATGCTCGCCGACGCCGGAGACGTTGAAGGTGCCCATCAGGCCTATGCCGCGCTGGAGAGCGGTGACGCCCAATCCTACGCCGTGCTCAAGGAGATCGCGGCGCTGCTGCGCGGCGCTCAGCGGTGGGATGAGCTGCTGCCAACACTTGAGCAAACGCTTCACCACCCCGACACATCGAGTGAAGAGCGAGTAGCAATTCGCGCGGAAGCCGGTCGTGTAGCGATTCGACTCGGTCAACACGAGCGAGCTCGCGAGCACCTCGAAGCCGCCTTACGGCGCGATCCTCACGCGCCAGTGGTGCTCGACGGATTGCTCGAGTTGCTCGCTGACGACGACGACCGGCAAGACGAGCTCGACAGGCTAATCGAGCGCCGCGTCGAATGCGAAACAGACGCTGATGCGCGGGTGCGCCTGCGGCTGCGGCAAGCCGAGCTGTTCCTGCGCCGTTCAGAGCCCGAAAAGGCTGCCGAACGACTGCAGCGTGCGATCGATGCTGGTGACCGCGTTCCCGGACTGCTGCGGCTGGCCGGCCACGTCAACGAGCGGATCGAAAACTGGCAAGGCGCAGCGATGGCGTACGACCTCTTGCGCCAACGCGCGAGCGCTACCGAAGACGAGGCGTTTGCCATTCGCCAACTGCTGCGACTGATCGACGGTCCGCTCAGCAACCACCAACACACCGTCGCACTCTGTCAACGGATGCTCGAGCTCGATCCGAGCAACCAGCAAGCACACCAGTTGCTCTCCGACGCCTATGGGCGACAAGAGGCGTGGACCGAACAAGCGACAGTGCTAACCGGACTATTAGACCTGCTGCGCGCGAGCTATGGCAGCCTTACCGATCAGTGCACGACCGCCGTAAAGCTAGCTCAAGCGCTCTCCCGAGCCGGCGACGAGGACCAAGCAGCGATCGTCTTGGTCACCTTGACGAACGCCGAGGGTCTCGATGTCGAGTCACTGCAAGCGCTGGCCTCGACGGCAAAGCAGATCGGTAGCGCGGAGGCGGAGCTCGCTGCACTGAGCCAGCTCGCCAAGCACGATCGCCAGTCGACGTTGATCCACCTTCGTCTCGCCGAGCTGCTGATCGAAAATGGGACAACTGCCAATGCCTGTGCGGCGCTCGCCACAGTTGTCGAGCAATCGCCGATCGGACCGACACGGTCGGCTGCGGCGCGCCAGTTGCTCGCATTGAGTGACTCGGACCATGATCGTCGCAGAGCACTGATCGCGCTTGACCAAGACGACGCATCGGATGAGGAGAGAAGAGCTCTCGCCCTGGCCTATCGCGCAAACAAAGAACCCTCCCGCGCGCTCGAAGTCCTCGAGCGCACCAACGACGACAACGCCGCTGCGGACTTGCGCCTAGAGCTATTGCGTGAGGTTGGCGATTTTTCGACGCTGTCCGAGGAGCTTGAGCGCAACGCGCGAGGGCAACAGGATCCCGATGCGCGCGCGGAGCGACTGTTGGCTGCCGCTGAGAACTGGCTCAAGCAAACGGGTGATTTGTCGCGTGCGCGCGAATGTGCGCGAGATGCCACGGTAACCTCACCAACACCTCAGCACACTGCCGAGCGCGTCTGTGAGCTCTTTGCTGATCACGGCGAGCTTGGCGCACTGATCAAGTTGCTCCAGGGCCTTGCTGCCGAGGAGGCTGAATTCGGTGCTCCGCTACGAGCGCTGTTTCTCTGCCAGTGTGCTCACTACCAGCGGCTCGCAGGGCACCCGCCGTCCAGCGTTGAGCAGACCTATCGGGTCGCCCTCGAGCTCGACCCGATGTCGCCCTATGCGTTGGACGCGCTAATCGCACTCGAGCGTGAGCGAGGCGATGAAGCCACACTTGCCGAAGTACTGACCCATCGTGCGGCGCTCGGCGGACCCGATCACGCTGACATCGAAGCTCTACTCGAAGCCGCGCAGTTGTACGGCCGGCGATTGAACAACCCCCAACGTGCGGTCGAGCTGTTGGAACAGGCGCGAATCGCCTCCGACGACCCGCGCCTGCTTCCACTGTTGGCGGAGTTCAACCTACAACTCGGCGACTTGGTGCGTACTGAGCAGGCTTTGGTGGCAATGGCCGAGTCAGGAATCCAACGTCACGGTGCACTGCAGCGCGCGCGAAAGCTCGCCCGGCTACGTGGCGATTCTGCCGCCGAGCAACGCTACGCGGCGATGCTCTCTGCCGAAACACCGACCGTTGGTGTCGCTGATCATCAAGAAGCTCAGACCGGTACCTCGCTCACCCTCGAGGAAACGTCGGAGGACTCACTGATCATCGACGTCGAGGAACCGGTGCCAGTCAGCTCGTCGAGTCGCAGCACACGCAGCACTTCGCCCTTAACACCGCTGCAAACCAACACGGAATCGATAGCGGACGCCAAGCCAGCCTTGGGGAACTTCAGCGCAGCTGAAGCCACAGTGCATCACGAAGATGAGGAGCCAACGTTGTCGCGGGTCCTCGCCGAAGCGACGCCAGAGGCGCCGGCTTGGTCGGAACACCAGCACGACGGGCACGAATCCGAGTTGACCAATCCGCGCTTTGCTCACGGGGATGAAGACCCGACGAATTCTCGGGAGATCTCCTCGGAATCGGCACCGGCGGAGCAGGCGGCGGGCAACGTGCGACTGCGCCGCCCCAACGCCACCTATGCTGGCAGCTTAGACGGACGCTGGCACGACGACACCGCAAACATTACGACTTCGTCGCGCGACCAGAACCCGACTCCCGAGACACCAACGCTGTCGCAGCTGCGCGACCAGTCGGCCCACCCTAGCGCCGATGGCGACCACGTCAGTCGACGGCGCTTGCGCACGCTACACCAGCGCGCCGCAACGGCAACCATCGCCACTGAGCGCGTCAACCTGCTGTTGGAGGCCGCGCGAATCACCGAACAGCTTCAAGGCCCGGCATCCGAGGCGCTCGACGTCTATCAGCGCGCCGTGGACTCGGCACCAAACAACAAGAGTGCGCTGGAGGCGCTGGCAGACGCCGCCTACCGTCATCAAGACTGGCATCGCGCGAGAGAGATCTACAACCGCTTGGCCGAATTGGGCGGCGGAAACGAAACCGTGACGATCGCCTATCGTCGTGGCGTGATCTATGAGGCATTGGGCGCGACCAGCACCGCCGATCGCTGCTACCAGCAGGCGCTCAGTACGGACCCAACCCACCGGCTTGCGCTCGAGGCTCGCGCTCGATTGGCGGTCTATCGAGATGACATCGACACCGAACTCGCTGTCGTCAAGACGCTGGCCAGCGTGACATTGCTCGACGAGCCGCTGGAGCTCGCCGACCTACGTGAGCGGCTCGGTGAGCTCTACACGCGAAACGGGAATCTCCGGGAGGCCGAACGCTATCTGAAGGGCGCCTTGGCCCTCGATCCCGACCGTCCGCGAGCACTTCAGCTGCTGCTCAACCTCTACGAGCAAATGAGCGACCAGCAGAGCGCCGTTGACACGCTCCAGCAGCTGAGCTTTCGCATTCCCGATCCGGACCAACGGGCGGATATGCTCTACCGCCGCGCGGAGATCCTTGCCAAACATCTGCAGCGCGAGGCCGAGGCGATCGATTGTCTGCTGCGCGCCTACGATATCGCACCAAACCACGTGCCGACGCTGTGGCGACTAGTCGACTACTACTGGGCAGAAGGGGACCACGCGTCTGTTGCAGAGATCGGCGCTGAACTTGCTGATCAGGGCGCACTCGACCGCACGCCTCCGGACCATCGGCACCTGCGCATCGCTTTGTCGGCGCTGATCGGTGGGCGCGGCGTAGCGCGTGCGACTGAACTCGCAGAGCAAGTCCTCGCCGACCCAGCGTTCGCTCCCTTGATCGTCACCGACATGGCCACGCTTGCGCTGCGCGAGCTGCTCGGCGATCCGCTCGTCCAATTGCTCGATAAGGCCGGCGCCCGCGAGCAAACCGCTCAGAGTGCAAGGGCCTTGCTCGAACAACCGAGCTGCGGCAAAGAACAGCGGATCGCTGTAGAGCGTCTGCTCGAGCGACTAGGCTAAGGGCTGCCGACGAGATCTCCCCCGACGAGCACGCCGCCCGCGTTGTGCCTTTCCGCAGCAGATCGGCGGCAAAAACGCCGATAGCAGCGCTCTAACCCTAGACAGCGCCATGGGTTGGACAGATACTTATTTTACATCTACCGGAGAGTCTGAACGTCTCGTTATGACTAAAAAGTTCGTACTCGACACCAACGTCCTCCTTCACGATCCCACCGCCATCGAAAGCTTCAAGGGTAAAGAGGTCATTATCCCGATCTACGCGATCGAGGAGATCGACCGCTTCAAGCGTGAGCTCAGCGAACGTGGACGAAACGCGCGACTGTTTTCACGCTACCTGGACCATCTCCGCAAGGAGGGGAGCCTCGCTGCGGGCGTACGAACAGAGAGCGGCGGCCTGCTTCGCGTGGCCTTTTTGGATCTCGACGACGATGTCCACGCTGAACAGCGGAGCGCCAAGGGCGCCGATGACTTAATCTTAGCGGTCGCGCTGCAGGAGCAGGTCAAAGCGCCCGACGCCGCGGTAGTCGTAGTCACACGCGACGTCAATCTACGAATCCGCGCCGATGCTAGAAAACTGCAGGCGGTCGATTATCACGACGAGCATGTCGACATCACCGAGCTCTATACGGGCACAGCCGAGTGTGATGTTAACGGCGACCTCGTTGACAAACTCTACGCCGACGGTTCGATCGACTACTCCGCGCAAGCCTACGCCAACCAATGTTTCTTGGTCCGCAACCAAGCCAACAGCGGTCACGCCGCCCTCGCTCGCTATAATGCGGCGGAAAAGCGGCTAGTCGCCTCGCCGCGCTTCAAGTCCGGCGTTTGGGGAATTCGGCCAAGGAACAAGGAGCAGCATTTTGCCTTGGACCTGCTGATGGACGACTCGATCAAGCTGGTGACGCTGATCGGTAAAGCTGGAACAGGCAAGACACTGCTCGCGATCGCTGCTGGCTTACAACGCTCGCTCGAAGATCATAGCTTTCAGAAGCTGCTGGTCAGCAGACCGATCTTTCCGCTCGGGCGCGACATCGGCTTCTTGCCCGGCGACGTCGAAGAAAAGCTAAACCCCTGGATGCAACCGATCTACGACAACCTGGAGCTGCTGCTCGGGATTACTCATAGCGATGACAAAGATCGCAGCTACCGCGACTTTATCAATCTTGGCTACGTCGAGGTCGAGCCGCTGACCTACATCCGCGGCCGTTCGATCCCCAACCAATTCATGATCGTCGACGAAGCGCAGAACCTCACGCCACTTGAAGCCAAGACGATTCTCACCCGCGCCGGCGAGAGCACGAAAATCGTCTTCACAGGCGACCCGTACCAGATCGACAACCCCTACGTCGATTCGTCGAGCAACGGCCTATCGACGATCGTCGAGCAGTTCAAAGGCCAGCCGCTTGCTGGGCACGTGACGCTGGTCAAAGGGGAACGCTCGGAGCTGGCAGAACTCGCCGCGAACATCCTCTAGGGGCGAGCTGCCGGCCCAGCTCGGCGCAGCTTCTGCGCCCGTTCGCCACTTTCTATTTCATCTGCTCAAGCCGCTGCCGGATCGCAGGGAGATCAGCAGCCTTGGGCGCTAACTCAAGATAGCGACGGTAGGCCTCGCGGGCGAGGGCCTTGCGACCGACCTTTTCATAGGCGAGCCCGAGGCCTCGATAGGCCAACGCATAGTCCGGCTCGTCAGACAAGCAGGCGTTAAACGCGATAATCGCTTTGGCTGGATTGCCGGCAAGCAGCAGGCTCAGTCCCGTTTGGTAGCGCTGTTTAACCGAAACAGTGACAGACGCAGCGCCAGCCGCGTCGGCGCGCGTCCCGTTGGGCGGGCGTGGCGGTGGCAAACGGCGCGCGACCCTGACACGCCGGGAAAAATCTGACTTGATGGTGATGTCGGGAAGCTGGGCGTCAACAACGCTGATCGCGGGCAGCCGCTGGTCGACACCGGCGTCAGCGAGAGGCTTCGCTGGTTCGCGTTTGTCGTGATGCCACATTCGGTAGGCACCGAAGCCTAGCGAGGCGACAGCTAGCAGCCATACCGCCCAAAGCCACCATCTGCGCCCCGAGCTGATCCCATCCTGAAGTCGACGCGTCTGCGACGTCAGTGGCCTGCGCGGGCGCGCCGTTTCCGTGCGCGGCGCTGCACGTGCCACCCGCTCGCCGCGTTGCTGCCACGGTGGCGGCGTACTGATGTTGAGATCGGCCTCTTCTAGCTCAAGCGTGGGCGACTCTAGGTCGGCGTCCTCAAGCTCCAGCGCGGGCGAGGACTCGACGGCGGCGCCTCGCGAAACAACCTCAGGCAGTTCGAGCTCAGGATCAGCAGCTTCGACCAAGTCCTCGATCGAGTCGCGCCCCGCTACCACGCGAACCGCTCCGCTCGTCTCCGCTTGCTGACCGCTCGCCAAACGCTCCGTCGCCGCTACCGCCCGCCCTTGCTCGCGCGGCTCACTGTCGGTCGTGCCGGATTGCTGGTCCTCTCGGCTTCCACCATCGCCCATAGCTGGATGATACGTGTCGAACGGCGCGACGGCAAAAAGTCGCTGCACTGGCCTAACCCGGCACCCGCGAACGCAACAGCGAGATTTGACTTGTCTTCCTGACGGCGGGGAGATATTGCCGTGCCCGCCTTTGCTCAGGCAACGGCCCGACAACAACGAGACAACGCGACGCCATGCATCTCCGACCAACCCGCCGACCGCCAGTGCGCCCTTTCGTCGTCAATCGTAGCACCGCGCTGATCGCCAGCGTCGTCGCTTGCGCCTTGCTCGTCGGGTGCCGCACCTCAAAGCCCCCGCTCTCGCGCATTAATCGCAATGATCGCAATAATGATGTTACGCGGCTGCTGCTGCTCGCGATCAACGACCTTCATGGTCAACTCGACCCACTCGAACTGACAACCAGCGAGAAGCCGCCACGTGCACTCGCTGTCGGCGGTGCCGAAGCGCTGGCAGCCACGATCACCGAGCTGCGCAGCCGGCATCGCGGTCCAACCCTACTGCTCGATGGCGGCGACTTCATGCAGGGCACGCTGCTTTCGAACACTTTCGAAGGTCGGCCGGTCGCCGAGTTCTTTCGCTTGCTCAAGGTCGATGCGGCAGCGATCGGCAACCACGAATTCGATTTCGGCCCGGTCGGCCCAGCAGTAATCGCTAAGCCGGGTGAGGATCGGCGCGGTGCGCTCAAAGCGCTCGCCGCACTCGAGGCGTTCCCGCTGTTGTCGGCCAACATCGAGGGCGGAGACGATTGGCCAAACATCAAAAAGACGTTGCTGATCGATCGCGGCAAGCTTCGGATCGGCATCATCGGCCTGACGACAACCGACACGCCGCAAACGACCTTCCCCGACAACGTTCGCGACTTGCGCTTCTTGCCGCTACAACCGGTTGTCGAGCGCCAGGCATCCGCGCTTCGCGCGCGCGGCGCTCAGGCGGTCGTCGTCGTCGCCCACGCCGGCGGATTATGTAGCTCGCGTGCTGCAGCAAGCTGCGATGGCGAGATTATCGATCTCGCGCGCAACCTGGCACCGGGAACTGTCGACGCAATCGTCGCTGGCCACAGCCACCGCTGCCTCTGGCAGCAGATTAACGGGACGCCGTTGGTCGAAGCCTGTAGCCGTGGCGTTGCGATCGGACGGGTGGAGTTGAGCTTTTCACCTGCGGGGCAAATCATCGACCGACGCGTGCTAGCTCCTACCCCTGTCTGCCACGCCGTATTTTCCGACACCGGGCAATGCGAACCCTGGCAAAGACCCGGAGCACCTCAGGTGGCTCTCACTCCCAACCCGCTGATCGACCGACACCGCACATTCACTTCCCAGATCAGCAAGCTGCTCGCGCCCTACCGCGCAAGCGTGGCGAAAAAGCGCGGCGAAGTGCTCGCCGTGCTGCCACGCACGCTCGAGCGAGGGCGTGACCGCATCGCCGCCTACGGCTACTTTGTCGCCGAAGTGCTGCGGCGCAGCAGCGGAGCCGACGTCGGGCTGGTCAACCCCGGCGGCTTGCGGGCCGACCTTCCCAAGGGCCCGATCACCTTCGGGCACGTCTTCCAGTCATTTCCCTTCGACAACCGTCTGGCCACAGTTCGGCTTACGACCGCTCAGCTTCTGAGAATTCTGCATAACTATGCCGAGCGCCCGATCGGCGGCGTCCTACAAGTCGCCGGACTGTCGGTCGAGGTAAAATGCGTCGGAGGTCGCACCACCGTCGGCACCGTGACCAGTGCCGACGGCCGCCCGCTCGATAAGTCGAGCTATCTCGTCGCGCTTTCAGACTTTTTGCTTTCCGGTGGCGATGGCTTGGGGGCGGTCTTGGACCAGGTTCCTGAGGAAAAAAAGCACATCGACCAGCAGGGTATTCGCGACTTGATCGTCGCAACCCTGAAGAACGCCCAAACCGTCCAGCAACTGCTGCCACTGTTGCCCCAGCGCACCAAACAGCCGGGGTGTGGACAAACACGCTCAAACACGCGATCGGAACCACTTTGTCGGTAGATCCCTGCGCACCGCGAGCGCAGCCCTAACCCACGAAAAAGACACAAAACAAAAGTCATTTCGCCTGACCCTCAGTGCTTTCACCGACGGGGCGTTCGTGGCATCCTATGGGATGAGGTTGACTCGGGTGGCATCGACACTACGTTGGTAGGCGTGCCCCCCGGGGTGTGCTTGCAACCGAAGTGATCGCCGAACCGACGCCGCTGACGCCCGCGGCTGATGTGCACTTGAGGAACTGATGGAGACGAGGACGACAAGACTGCCCGTTGTTCCTTTGCGGAACACGATTTTGCTTCCGGGCGTGGTGCAACCGATCGACGTCGGACGCGACAAGTCGCTTACCGTCGCCGAGAAGGCCACCGCGCAGCCGGGGATGCGCATCGCCTTGGTGACGCAGCGCGCGGCTGACGTCGAAAATCCTACTGCAGATGATGTCTTCCCGCTCTGCGTTGAGGCGGAAGTACTGCGTGTGATGCGCATCGGTAGCAACCGCTGCACGATCGTCGCCCGCGGCCTGCGGCGCCTCAATCTCGTCTCGCTTGAAACCATCGACAACACAATGGTCGGTGAATTCACCGTGGCCGTCGAAACCGGCACCGAAGCCGTCGAAGCACAGGGCTTGGCCCTCGCCGTACGCGACTTAGCCAAGCAACACATTTCGATCGCTCCGGAAATTCCCGACGAAGCTGCGACACTGCTCGAACAAACGCGCGAGCCCAGTCGCGTCGCCGACGTAGCAAGCTCACACCTGGAAGCGACCCTTGAAGAGCGCATCGAAATTCTCAACACGCTGGACGTGCCAACACGACTGAGGGACGTCTTGACGCGCCTGCAGCGCGCTCTCGAAACCCATCGCGTCAAAGAGCACATCGATTCTCATGTGCGTGCGGAGATGGGCCGTCATCAGCGTGAAGCGATGTTGCGCCAACGCATGCGCGCGATCCAGGAAGAGCTCGGCGACTTGGACGACGACGACGGCGCTGCCGAATTCGAACAGCGACTGGAAGAGGCGGACCTTCCAGCCGATGCTCGCGACATCGCGCTCAAACAGATCGCACGGCTACGGCAGATCCCGACCCAATCACCTGAGCACACCGTCACCCGCACCTACTTGGAGTGGCTGGTCGAACTTCCCTGGAGTCGGCTCACCGAAGATCACCTCGACCTCGAATCCGCACGCCGAATCCTTGACGAAGATCACTACGGCTTACAGAAGGTCAAGCGGCGGATTATCGAGTATCTCGCGGTGCGCAAACTCAAGCCGGATAAGAAGGGTCCGATCCTTTGCTTGGTCGGTCCGCCCGGCGTGGGCAAGACCTCGACGGGTCGTAGCGTGGCCCGCGCGCTCGGCCGCGAATTCATCCGGGCCAGCTTGGGCGGCGTTCGCGATGAAGCAGAAATTCGCGGCCACCGACGAACCTACGTCGGTGCACTTCCTGGGCGGATTCTACAAAGCATTCGCCGCGCAGGCACGCGAAACCCGGTGTTCGTGCTCGATGAGATCGACAAACTCGGTAGCGACTTTCGCGGTGATCCAGCCTCGGCGCTGCTCGAAGTGCTCGACCCCGAGCAGAACAGCGCGTTTTCCGATCACTTCCTCGAGGTACCCTTCGACCTATCGCAGGTTCTTTTCTTCGCGACCGCCAACGACATCGATCCGATACCGTCAGCGCTACGAGACCGTCTCGAAATCCTTGAGATCCCGGGATACACCCGACGAGAGAAGCTGCACATCGCACGCCATCACCTGATCCCCAAGCAGATCAGGGAGCACGGGCTGAGTACCGAACAATTCTCGATCACCGATCAGGCGATCAACAGTGTGATCGATTCCTACACCCGCGAAGCGGGCGTACGTAACCTCGAACGCGAGCTCGCCTCGCTCTGTCGAAGCGTCGCCGTTCAGGTCGCAAAAGACGAGACTCCGCCCAGTCAGATCGCCCCGGGCGACCTCGAGCACATCGCCGGGCCGGTCAAGTTCTACCCGGAGATGGCGGAGCGCACGGAAATCCCGGGCGTCGCCACGGGTCTGTGTTGGACACCGTTTGGCGGAGAGATCCTCTTTGTCGAGATCACGCAAATGCGGGGTACCGGCAAGCTGATCCTCTCAGGACATCTCGGCGACGTGATGAAAGAGTCCGCCCAGGCCGCCTTGACCTATGCGCGGGCGAACGCAGCGCGTTTCGGCTTGCCGGACAACTTCTTTGCTAAGTCGGACATCCATATTCACGTGCCCGCGGGTGCAGTGCGCAAGGACGGGCCCTCGGCCGGTTTGACGATGGTCGCGGCCGTCGTCTCGCTGCTCTCGGGTCGAACCGTGCGCGCCGATGTGGCGATGACTGGCGAAATCTCGTTGCGCGGTACAGTGATGGCGGTTGGCGGCATTAAGGAGAAAGTCCTGGCCGCACACCGCGCCGGCTTGAAGCGCGTGCTTCTGCCCGAACGCAACCGCAAGGATGCCGTCGATATCCCTCAGGACATCCGCGACGAAATCGAGCTCGTGTTTGTCGCCTCGATCGCCGAAGCGATGGACTTGGCGCTCGACGCCAAGGTGCGTCCGGGTTCGACCAAGAGCGCGGCAACCGATCCCGGACCAGCTCGCGAGACCATAATCTAAAGCGCGCCCCGCTCGCTCGGTCTCACGCGAAGCGCTCCCGGAAATGCTCTAATCTGCTCGCAGTAGTCCGCCCGCGCCTGACCAGCGCGAGGAATGCTCGTGGCTGAACGACTAGTCGTTCTTCTTCTCGTCGCGCTCGACCTTTGCCTCTTCGATCCGCACGGCCTCGCTGTCCTTGCGCTCATCGCTGCGCTTCTTGTCGTCGAGGGCTTCCTTGGTCGAATCGCGGAAGCTCTTGACCGTATCGCCGAGCGCGCGGCCCAACGCGGGCAACCGCGTCGCGCCAAACAGCAACACGACGATCACCAAGATAATCAGCAGCTCGGTCGGACCGAGGCTACAGCCACCCAACGAACAGGCGGCCAACAACAGTAGAAGGTATTTCGATCGCGCGATCATAGCGCGCGGATTATGAGCACAGTCGGCGGAGCTCAGCAAGGACGATTCGCCCCGTACCCTGCAGCCGTCGCCGCACTAAGCGCTGGAAAACTGGTCACTAACCCTTCGAAGCGCAGCTAAATGGGCGATCAGCGCTGGCATTTGGGATAGGGCCAGCATCCGCGCTCCGTCACAATGGGCGCGTGGTGGATCGGGGTGACATTCGAGAAAGACGCCGTCGGCGCCCGCCGCAACCGCCGCACAGGCCAGCGCAGCGATCGACGCTGGGCGCGGCGCCGCGTGACTGGCATCGACAACCACCGCAGCGCCCAAGGCAGCCAATTCGGACAGCCCCGCGAAGTCAACCACCAGGCGCTCTGGCCCCCAACACGAGCCGCGCTCGCTGATCAGCAGATCGCTGGCCCCAGCGCGACGAAGTTTGTCGAGCGCGCCCTGGATCGTTTCGCGGTTGGCGAACTGTCCCTTTTTCAGGTTGACCGGCTTTCCGACTCGACCAACAGCGTCCAGCAGCGACGACTGTCGACATAGCAGTGCCGGGATTTGGACAAGATCGATCTCGCCGGCGACGGCCTCGACGTCATCGACGCGATGAACATCGGTCGTCACAGGCAGGCCATATCTCGCGCGAACCAACGCCAACAAGCGCAATCCCTGCTCGCGGCCCGGACCACGGTAGGCTTGCCCGCTGGTGCGGTTGTCCTTTTCGTAAGAAGCCTTGAAGATCAGCGATATACCGTGCTCGGCGGCCGCGTCGCGCAGGCAGCTGGCTGCAGCGTCGACCACCGATTCGTCCTCGGCAGCACAAGGCCCGGCGATGAGCAGTAGCGGGTGCCCTTTACCAATAGAAATCGCTCCGATCCGCGTGCTCACCACAGCTGCTCCTTTTGCACTGTCGGTTCGCCCACCGCGTCGGCCGCGCAACGAAAGCCGAGGTCAGCTTCGCGACGTGACGGATCAAACCGATGCCGATTTCCGGCGTGCATGCGCAAGAAGATCGAGCAGCAAGAGCCACCTCGCACGACGCGCAGCGCCGTGCCGTCGTAGCCGTCGGCGACCCATTCCCAAACGTTACCGATCAAATCGGCCACGCCGCTCGGCGAATTTCCCATCGGATAGCTGCCCACGGGCGTAATCCTGCCGGGATTTTTGTCCGGCGCGCACGGACCGTTGCCCGAGAAGTTGCCGTAGTTTGCCTTTTGGCAATCCAGCTGGTGCCCCCACGGATATGGTCGCTTCCCGCCGACGGTAGCGACGCGCTCCCATTCAGCCTCGGTGGGCAATCGCGCCCCGCGCTGGCGGCAATAGCGCTGCGCGTCGTAGTAGTTCACGCCAACGGCTGGCAGCCGCGGATCGCGGAGGTTTGGGTAGCGCCGAGCGGGCCGACACAACCCGCGTCGAACACAGTCCGCGTATTGGGCCTGGTTGACTTCAAAACGATCGATGAAAAACGGCCTAAGCGTGCGGCGCCGCGCAGGGGCCTCGTCAGGATCACCGTCGGTGCGACCGAAGACGAAAGAGCCACCCGGAACACCCACCATGCCAACCGGGACGGCCGCCAATGCCGCGCTGATCGCCGTAATCACTAGGGCCCCCGTCATCGGCCGCAGTATAGCCCAAACAGGTAGCCGGTTGCGGCTTGCTCTCGGCGCGGATTGAAGTAGACTGCCGCCGACATGAGTAAACACACCTTTATCGAAGCCTGCTATCGCCGACCGACATCGCACGTGCCCGTATGGCTGATGCGACAGGCCGGTCGTTATCAACCCTCGTACCGCGAGGTCCGCAAAGGCGTCTCGTTCTTCGACCTCTGCCAGAACGCCGATTTGGCGGCGCAAGTCACGATCAACGCTGTCGAGGAAATGAATGTCGACGCCGGCATCATCTTCTCGGACATCCTCGTGCCACTGCGGGCGATGGGCGCCCCCGTCGAGCTCACCGAGGCCGGACCGAAGCTAACGCCACCGATCCGAACGGCAAGCGACGTCGACAAACTGCAGTTGGTCGATCCCGCAGAAACGATGCCCTTCGTGATGGATGCGATCCGCAAGTTCAATGCGCACTTCTCCAATCAGGTGCCATTGATCGGCTTTGCAGGCGGACCGATCACGCTCGCTGCCTACTTGGTCGAGGGCGGCCACTCGCGTAACTTCATCGAGCTCAAGAAGATGCTGTTCTGCGAGCCGCGACTCGCGCACAACCTCCTTGAAAAGCTCGGCAAAATGGTCGCGCGCCACCTGATCGCCCAGGTCGAAGCCGGTTGCCACGCCGTCCAGGTTTTCGATTCGTGGGTCGGCATTCTCAGCCCTGATGACTTTCGCGAATTCGCGCTGCCATATACCCGCGCGATCTTCGAAGAGCTGCGCGCCTGCGGCGTACCGCGGATCTACTTCGGTACCGACACCTCGACGCTGCTCGAGCAGATCACCACGATCGACGCCGAGGTACTCGGCCTCGATTGGCGGATCGATCTCGACGTCGGCTGGAAGCGCATCGGCGACCGCTTCGCCGTGCAAGGAAACCTCGACCCGCTTTGCTTGCTGATGGACGAGCCCGCACTGGAGCAGCGGATTCAGCGCATCCTCGACCGCGCAGCCAAGCGCCCTGGCTTCATCTTCAACCTCGGTCACGGCATTCTTCCGCCGACGGACCCGGCGCGGGTGCGATTCTTGGTGGACACGGTACACCGTCTCTCCAAGACAGCGGGTTAAGCGAATGTCCGCTGGGCAGCGCATAGCCATTATCGGCGGAGGACTCTCCGGGCTAGCTACCGCCCACGCGCTGCAACGACGTGATCCAAGCCTCGAGATCGATGTTTTCGAGGAGAGTGATGTCGTCGGCGGCAAGATCCAAACCGCCAAAATCGACGGCTTCGTTTGCGAGCAAGGCGCTGCCGGATTTCTCGACCGCGAGCCCGCAACACTTGAGCTGTGTCAGCGACTCGCGCTTTCGCCACTTTCGGCAGACGAACGCTCGGAGAAGCGCTTCATCTATAACGACGGTCGCTTGCACCAAGTCGAAATGCATCCGCTGAAATTTCTGCGGTCAAAGCTGCTGCCATTTTCCGCTAAGACGCGCCTGATGATCGAACCTTTCGTTCGTCGCAAGCGCGGCGATGAGGATGAGTCGATCGCTCAGTTCGCCCGCCGTCGCATCGGCAAGCACGCCGCGGAGATTCTGATCGACGCAATGCAAAGCGGAATCTACGCTGGCGACCCAGAGCGGCTCAGCGTGCGCGCCTGCTTTCCGCGTGTTGTCGAAGTCGAGCGCGACTACGGCAGCCTGATCCGCGGGATGATCAAGCTCAAGCGCCAGCGCGCCGACGGCGACACGCCTGGCGCCGGACCCAGCGGCCACTTGACCAGCTTCGCCCAGGGACTGACGCACCTGCCGACCCGCCTGGCCGAGGGACTAGCGCGACCGGTCCGCACCCGCAGCTCCGTCGAGAGCATCCGCCGACTCGCCCCCGATCAATACCAGATCGCACTCAGGGGCAAAGCCCCTTGCGCCGCGGACAGCGTGATCCTCGCCTGCCCCGCAGACCGCGCCGCTGAGTTGGTTGCCGGGCTCGACCAACAAATGCCGGACCTGCTCGGCCAAATCAGCTACGCGCCGCTCTGTGTGGTTTGCTTGGGCTATCGGCGCGACAAAGTGCGGCACCCTCTCGATGGTTTTGGCTTCCTCGCTCCAAAGCGCGCTAAACTAGATATCCTCGGAGCGTTGTTCACTTCATCGATTTTTCCCGGACGCGCGCCCGAAGGTCACGTGCTGCTGCGCGTAATGATCGGCGGTGCACGCGCCGCCGAGATCGCCGAACGCGACGACAACGAAGTGATCGAAATCGCTCGGCGAGCGATGTCGCGCATTGTCGGCGCTGAGGGTCGACCGGCGATGCAGCAGCTGTTTCGCTGGCCTCGCGCGATCCCTCAATACGAGCTGGGCCACATCGAACGCGTCGAGCAACTCGAAGAGCACGCCGCGCGTCACCCACGGCTGTATATCACTGGCAACGCGTTTCGCGGCATCGGCATTAACGACTGCACGAAGAATGCGGACTTGCTGGCCGCGCGTGTCGCTAGCGAACTCAGCGATCCCATCGTTCGACAGGCTGCCCGCTGATGGTGATCGGCGTCGTCGGCGCTGGCTGTCTGGCCTTCATCATCGCCTACCGTTTCTATGGACGGATGTTGACGCGGCTGTTCGGTCTTGGCGGCGACGAAGCGACACCCGCACACACGCTCAGCGATGGGCGCGACTTCCACCCGGCGCGCCGCGCGGTGTTGCTCGGTCACCACTTTTCATCGATCGCCGGAGCGGGACCGATCGTCGGACCGATCTTCGCCACGCTCGTCTTTGGCTGGCTCCCGGCAGTGCTGTGGATCATCATCGGTTCGATCTTTATCGGTGGCGTGCACGACCTCGGAGCGCTGGCGCTCAGCGTCAAGAACGGTGCCCAATCGATCGCGCAAGTCGCGCGACAGCAACTTAGCCCGTTGGCGAGCAAGCTGTTCTTGGCCTTCGTCTGGCTCGCGTTGGTCTATGTCCTGGCGGTCTTCGTCGACCTCACCGCGGGGACTTTCGCGCCACCTTCCGCAGCCGGAACTACCTCCGCGCTAAACGGTGGAGCGGTTGCGACCTCGTCGATCCTGTTTATCGTCTTGGCGGTCGCACTCGGGCTGACCCTTCGCAGGCGCCCGAGACTCTCGCTGCTGTGGGCCTCAGCGATATTCGTACCGCTGGTGTTCGTCGCTGTTTACCTCGGCCAACGCTTTCCAACGCCGATCGACGCCGCCGCGCTCGGCGGTTTGTCCCCCAAGCACGGCTGGAGCCTGCTACTGCTGGCCTATTGCTTCGTCGCCTCGGTTACGCCGGTATGGGCGCTGTTGCAGCCGCGTGACTACCTGTCGTCCTTCTTGCTCTATGCATGTCTGGGTGGCGGGCTGATCGGCATTCTGCTGGCGTCGATTAACGGCGATAGCGCAGCGATAATCAATTATCCAGCCTTTCGCGGTTTTCACGCGGACAACCTCGGGTATCTGTTTCCTGCACTATTCATCACGATCGCCTGTGGTGCCTGCTCCGGATTTCACAGCATCGTCGCCTCGGGCACGACCGCAAAGCAACTCGACCGTCGACGCGATGCGCTCGCCATCGGCTATGGATCGATGCTGATCGAGGGCATGCTCGCCCTGATCTCCGTTGCGACAGTGACGATGCTCTCTGTCGACAATCTGGGAAAACAATCGCCGACCGCACTGTTCGCCCAGGGCCTCGGGCGGTTCTTCGCCAGCTGGGGCTTGCCTGGACATGCCGGCACCGGCTTCGCGCTGCTCGCCTTGAGCACGTTTCTGTTGACCACACTCGACACGGCGACCCGCCTCGGGCGCTATGTGCTCGAGGAGCTTGCTGGGCTCAAGGGCAACAGCGTCCGCTGGCTGAGCACCAGCTTGACCTTGGCGCTGCCCACGCTGTTTTCGCTGCTCACCTTCAGCGACGCCAAGGGCAACCCGGTCCCGACCTGGAAGATCATTTGGCCGGTGTTCGGCGCGACCAACCAACTGCTCGGCGCCCTAGCGCTAATGGTGATCAGTGTTTGGCTCAAGCAGCAAGGGCGACGCGTTTGGGTCAGCGCAGTCCCGATGCTGTTCATGCTTAGCGCGACACTGCTGGCGCTGATCCAGTTGGTCGCCCAATATCGAGCTAGCCTAATCGGCATCATCGCTACCCTACTGCTAGCGCTTGCCGTGGTGCTGATCGTTGAGGCCGCACGCTCGCTGTTCGGCCAGCCGGCCCCGCGCTCAAAAGCGACGACATAGCAGCACTATCCAGCCACCCTGGCGCCAGCTAGGCCCGGCGCTTTGAACTCTCCGATCAAGGCGGTCATAATAGCGGTATGCGCTTAACTCAAACCAAACTGCCGATGACGCTGGCCTACCTTGTCATGAGCGGAATGGCGCTCAATGCTTGTACACAGCCCAATCCGGGATTCGTCTCGGCAAAGGACGGGTCAGCCGGCGGCGATGGCGCAACCGGCGACGTCGATGCCTCGGCGATCTGCAACGCTGCCAATCGGGCGATCAGTTGTTTGGACGAGAACACGTTGCTGATCTGCGATCAAGCAGGGCATCAGGCGAAGATCGACTGCGCGCCGTTTGGCTGCGACCAGACCGCGCTGCGTTGCGAGGAATGCGACCCCGGTGACCCGGCGGTGTGCGACGGTGACCAGCGCGTAAGCTGCGAGAACGGGCGCAAGGTAAAGACGAAGTGCGCCGGCAGCTGCGAGCAGGGGATCTGTGTTGAGTGCAAGAAGCGCACGTTTTTCCTCGACGGAGATGAGGACGGCTACGGCACGCGCAATGTCACCGTGGAAGCCTGTGCGGATCCCAGCACGTCCAGCGAAAGCTACGTCGAAGACGCCAGCGATTGCGACGATACCGACGATGAGGCCTTCCCCGGGCAAACAAACTTCTTCTCGCGCAAGACCAACCTCAACGGCGACTTTGACTTCAACTGCGACGGTAAGGAAGAAAAGCGCTACGACGAGCTAGCCAACTGTGGCTCGCGCCCGGCCAATGCATGCGACGGTACCGGCGGTTGGACCTACCGCGTGCCCGACTGCGGCGTCCGCGTGCAGTGGGTAACCTGTCGACGTTTTGGCGGCAACTGCGGCCAAGCCAGCCTCTCTTTGGTCCGCCAGATCTGCCGCTAGCCAGCGCAGCCAAAATCCGGCGCCGATACGTCGGCCCCGATCAGACGCACCCGACGCTTGCCGAGCCCTGCGCCGTTCGATCTTTCCTTTTAATTTCGGCGGTTAGCCGCAAGTCACGCCCCCGCTCGTCGCGGCGCGCGGAATAGATACAGGGTGGCGCGGGTCCCTGATCCATGCTACCTAAAGCGGTCCAAGAGGCTATCGCTTTGCGGCCGTTTTCAGTATACAGCTTATTCCGCGACTTCGCGGACTTAGGTCGGCCATCGCCAACAATTCCGAAAGGGAGTTTATAAAGATGATCAGGACAGCAACACGAGCCATTGGCATCGCCGCTGCGTTGGCATTCGTCGCCAGCGGTTGCCAAGATCTAAAGCCGATTCAGGGCAAATCGAAGGGCCGCGCAGCCTCATCGGTGGACCCGGGCTCGAAAGTCAAAGTCGAGTTCTACGTGATGTCAAAGTGCCCCTTCGGCACCCAGGTCGAGCAGGGCATTCACCCGGTCCTGGACGAAGTAGGCGACTGGATCGACTTCAGCATCAATTTCATCGCCACCGAAAACGGTGATGGCTTCAGCGCACTCCACGGACAGCCGGAAGTTGACGGCAACATCATCCAACTTTGCGCGATGAAATTTCATCCCGACCCTCGGGACTATATGAAGTTCATCTCTTGCCAAAACGAAAACATGCGCGCGATTCCCAATGGCTGGGAAGCCTGCGCGGACAAGGCCGGTCTCGACAAAGCCAACATCAGCAAGTGCTCCAAAGGCAACGAAGGCAAAGAGCTGCTTCGCGCCTCGTTGCGCCAAGCGAAAGCGCGCAACGCTCAGGGAAGCCCGACGATGTTCGTCGCCAACAAACCCTACCAAGGCGGCCGCAGCAAGAACGACTTTTTGCGAGCGATCTGCACCGAGATTAAGGGCAACAAGCCCGCAGCTTGCAGCTCGATCCCCGAACCGATCGCGGTCGTCGCAACGGTGCTGACCGACAAGCGCTGCACGAAGTGTCAGGTCGACGGCTTGGCTGCCAACCTGCGCGGTCGCTTCTTCCCGAAGTTGGAGATCAAGAAGCTCGACTACAATAGCGAAGAGGGCAAGAAACTCTACAAGGAGCTCGGCCTGAAGATGCTGCCGGTCTGGCTGTTTGAGCCGGGCGTGGAAAAAGCCGAGCGCTACTCACAAATCGCCCGCTGGATGGCGCCCACCGGCAAGTACAAACAACTGCGCGTGCCTGCCAATTTCGACCCAACGGCTGAAATCTGCGACAACAAAATTGACGACACCGGCAACGGCAAGATCGACTGCGCTGACGCCACCTGCAAAACAAAGCTCGTCTGTCGCGAAGAGAAGAAAAACGACGTTCAGGTCTTCATCATGTCGCAGTGCCCGTTTGGCGTAAAGGCGGTCGACGCGATGAAAGAGGTGTTGGCCAACTTCCAAGGCAAGCTCAACTTCGACGTTCACTACATCGCCTCGAAGACCGACAAAGGCTTCAACGCGCTACACGGACAGCCTGAGGTCGATGAAAACATCCGCCAGCTGTGCGCCAAGAAATATCACGCCAAGAACAACAAGTACCTCGACTACCTCTGGTGCCGTAACAAGAACTACCGCTCGAACGAGTGGAAGGCCTGCGCCAAAGAGTCCGGCATGAACCTCGCCAAGATGGAAAAATGTGCGACCGGCCCCGAGGGAGCAAAGTTGCTCGAAGAGGACATCAAGATCGCCGAGGCTCTCGAAGTCAGCGGTAGCCCCACCTGGCTGGCCAACAATCGCTTCAAGTTCAGCGGCATCGATGCCGAGCGCATCAAGAGCAGCATCTGCGAGCGCAATCCGAAGCTGCCCAATTGCGAAAAGAAATTGTCGGGTCCCCAACAGCAACGTGGCGGCGCCGCTCCCGCCGGGTCCTGTGGCGGCTAGCGCGTAGCGCCTCCCTCCCGGCCACTGTGGACCCGCTAACAACCGCCACCACAGTCGGCCGGAGGCCTTGATACTGACGGTATGCCGCCGTCGCCCCTCCACCTACTTCGCCTGACAATCTACTCACAACCTGCAAACAATTTATTCACAGTCTGTGGGTGAATAATTGTATTCGCGCGCCAACCACGCTTAAACTAAGGAATACACTGACTCTCTCGTGGTTCTACGCAGGTGGACAATGTCTGGTAAGCGCGCCGAGCCTTCGGTAGAAATCCCCGCGTCGTTTTTGACGCAGATCAAGTCCTTGGGAATACTGCTCAATCAGCTCGCAGGGCAGCGCTCGGCGCGTGATCGACTCAAGGCTGTGCTCGCGGGTGTAACGACAGCCTGCGAAGCGGAGTCGTTGACGCTCGCCACAACCCCCGAGACCATGGGGGGCCTCGGCGACCAAACGGCGACCGAATGCTACCTCTCGGAAACACTCAGGGTGGTGGCCAACAGCGAAACCGCACGAAAGATTTGGGACATGGCCGATGAACAAGGGCCACGTTCAGAGGGCGATACGACCTACATCGCCACGCCATCGGGCGCGTTTACCGTAACCAATCACTCTGGGGCGCTCGCCGGCGACCACACCCGTGTGCTCTTGCAGCTGCTGATCCCGCTGATCGAGATCGAGATCAATCATCTGCGCGAGAGCAATGATGTCGATCGTCGATTCGCCGCTGCACAATCGCAAAACGCGCTGCTCGCCAAACTGACCGCAGAACTCGCGACTCAGCGCCAGCTGATCGCCGAACTGGCGGTGATCGATCAAACGACTGGCCTGTACAACGCCCATTACCTTCAGCGCCAACTCGCCCAGGAGATCGAGCGCTACGCGCGCTATGGGCACCCGTTGTCCTTGCTGATCATGGAAATCGACAACCTACGTAGCGTTGGGAAACAGGGCAGCGATCAGGCACTAGCTGAGCACATCCTGCGCCACGTTTCGAGTATCGCGCGGACCAGCCTGCGAACCGTAGATATCGTTGGACGCTGGGATGAAGGCTCATTCGGCGTACTGCTGCCCGACACCGACGAAATCGGCGCACAGACAGCCGCACTACGACTCAAGGCGCGCATCGAGGAGTCGCCGGTCGATATCGGGTCCGAGAAACTGCCAATAAGCGCCTCGATCGGCCTCGCTGCAACAACACCTAACCACCGCGACGCCCACACGTTGGTCGCTGCCGCCGAAGGGGCATTGATCGTCGGAAGGAGTGGTGGGCGCGGACAGATCCATTCGGGGACCGGCGACTTCGCGGTCGTCGATGGCCTGAAGACCGATATCGGAAACGGCTAGGCCAGTGCGCTAATCACGCCCCGCCGTGAGCAGCAATCGATCGTGATCAGCTGATCGGCCAAGACCTGCACGGCGCATCCGCAGATAAAAGGCGGCCTGGATCCAGCGTCGACGTAGCCGGTCGAGGTCCATCGTCTCACTGACCGTCTCGACGCGCTGGCCTTCAACCTCGATTTCTGCCTGTGTCCGCGCGTAAAACGGCGCGCTCTCCAGCGTGCGAACTACCCGCGCGGTTTGCGCCGTATAGAGTTCTCGGCGCAATAGCCAACGCGTCCGGCCGACTGGCTGCGCGCGCAGCCCGACCAGCGGTGAATCGCTACCATCCACCCGCAACAAGCGCTGAACAGCAAATGGACTGCCGTCGCGAGCCATCCCGCCATAGACGATCGCCGCCCCGTCGCCAACCAACGACCTTTGCCAATGCCAGCGACGAAACGCATCGACCAGTGGACTGGCGCCCCAGTTGCTATCGAAATATCCACGGCCGGAGAACCTTAGCGCTGGTTCGCTCAAGATGATCTCGACGTCGGACAGCGGCGCGATCGGTCGCCAGTGATGAGGCGTCACGCCACCGACCAACTGATGGGCCGCCTGGTGGACAGCGCGTGCGCGCAAGGTCAGAGATCCCCGCAGCGCGCTACGAATCAATGGCGAGCGACAGGCAAACGATAGCGTTAACGTTCGGCCGTCCCACTGCAGCTGATTGGGCCCGACGCTGATGCCGTCGCTGGCACGCAGCAATTTGCTGCGATCAAAGCCGGTCATCGTCCAGAGCTTACGCCGGCCCCGATAGAGCACGACGTTAACCGCAGCGTAATCTTCGGGGACACAGCTCAGACCGTCGCGCAACCGCGACAGATAGAGCGGCGAGAACGGATTCGCTGCAAAAAATATCGTGACCAGCCCATAGCGACCATCGTCGCTAAGCGCATCGACATACCACCAGCGGTAGCCGGAGGGCGCAATCGGCGCCTGAAAGCCCAGCGCACTCATCTTCTCGGAGCCTGTTGGTCGCTCTGACGGTAGGCATTGTAGATCTCGAAGCGCTTTGGCGGATTGTCGATGCGAATGAAACCGACGCGATCCTCGGCCACCCGCTCGCGGCGGACCCGGCAGTCAGGCCGACAGGCCAAGGTCTCCATCCAATGAAAGCGGAGGACGATGCTCGGACCGACCGCATCCTCGATGACGATCCGATTGACTTGCGCCTTGACCAAACGACCACCGCCCCGCATGAAGTAGCTTGGCTTGATCTTCGTCTCGAAGATCCTCACTTTGTCGACCAGCCCAACGAACTTCAGCAGATCCTTGCGCCATTCGAGCTTGGGTTTGAGTTTGGAGACCACCACATAGCGCACCGCGTAGCGCTCGAGGTAGCGTCGCAGACGTTCGCCCGGCAAGTCGCCGTCGAAATCCAGCCGAAACAGATGCGCGTCGCCATGGGGAAAGCTTCGCTGAAGCAGACCGCCCAACACCGGAATGTCATTGGCCGCCAAGTACTCACCGAGCATGTAGTCTTCGACGACGACACGCCCAGGATTTCTCTGCAGGTGGTATTTCAGCCAAAGCAAGATCGCATCAGCAGCGGGGGTTTGGCTGTGATAGCGCATCGAGAGAATTTGTGGCTCGATGAAGCCGACTTGTCTCAGCTGCCATCGCTCCGGAGAAGGCCGGAGGTCGGCGGGCAGTGGCCGCACCGCCTCCGGAATGAAGAACAGCACAGTGCGCACGGCACGCGGCAACAGCAGCACGCCAAGCAACAGCACGACGAATTTCGTCGGACGACGCAGGCTGCGCCAGTGGGCCAGCGAAAACAGCTCGCGCAGGGCTATTGCCGCCGGCAGAGCGGCTGCCAAGGCCATCGGCATCACTTGTCGGTAAGGCTGCGTCACGCGCGTGACGTGCAGGTGGCTGCCACCATAGGCGAGCAGCAAGCAAAAGATCACCAGCGTACCGATCGGCAGCAGTCGACGGTCGCGCTTGCGGTACCACTCGATTGCGGTATAAACCGCCGCACCGAGTACCAACACGCGAAACAGCGTCCGCACCGAGGGTCCACCTTGGAGTTGATCGCGCAAAAGGTCGAAAAAGTCGTAGACCAGATAGTCGATCGTCGGCCGCAGAAAACTATCCTCGGTCAGCACGTAATGACGAAACGCCCAAGCCGTGGGCAGCCACAACATCGTCCCGACGACCGCGCTGATCACGATCAAGCCGACACCGCCGTGCATCCAATAGTCTCGCCGACGAATCTGCCGCAGGTAGAGCAGCAGGCTGGGTAGCGCCAGGGTCAAGCTGGCGAACGGATGGTGGGCCGCTAAAAAGAGCGTCAACAACGCCGCGAGCAGATAGTAGCCCCAGCGACGCTGCTCGAGCGCGCGATAGATCAGACCGAGCAGAACGATCGCCAGCTGACTAGCGAGCCCCCACGAGATCATCCCGCAGTACCAAGCCCAGTGGAAGAAGGCGTCAAAGAACCACAACAGCGACCAAAGCAGCACCACGATCAGCGCGTGTCCGCGCTCGAGACCGAACAGGCGCGCCGCCAGGTAGGCCAAAAACGGCACCAGTAGGTGGACAAGCAACGCGAACAAATTGAAGGCAGTGACACGCGATACGCCGAACTTGGTCAAGCCGATCACGAATAACTCGACGACTTTGAAGCTGACGTCTTCCAGGGCGCCGGAGAGGTGCCCCGCCAGCATGTTGGGGTCATATCCCCAGAGTTTCTTGTCGCCCTCCCAAGCCCGCTGAGCGCGATCGACCTGGTAATAGTGCAGTGAAAAGTCGATGTCGTAGATCGGCTTGCCGGAAAAGATCACTTTCGGCGAGGCAAAGTGAAAGACCAGAGCAAAGTGCATCACCGCCAAGAGCAGCACTGCCCAGAGATGGCGATAGCGATACAATCGTCCGCTAGCTTGACCCGGGTCTCCCGCTGACTGACTCATCGCCTGCCTACCCGCCGTAGTCCAATTCGATCACGAAAGACTTCGGCAATCGTGGCTCTCCAACGACGCGCAACAGCCCTACGCGATCGTGCTCGACGGGCTGACGCTCGAGGCGACAGCGCAATTCCGGCTCGGCCGGCGCTCGACAACGCAGCGCGTGGTGAAAGTGAAAGCGCAAGACCACGTGCTTGGCATCGCCTGGCAGCTGTAGTCCATTGACTTCGATCTTGTTGAGCTCGAACCTAACATCGGCGCTCGCGTCGGCGACGTATCCCCAGTCCTGCTTGACGCGGTAGATCCGGTGACCGCCCAGCAGTTTCATCGGCTCAAACAGGTCACGCCGGCGCTCGACATGAGGGAAAAGGTACTGACTGATCAGCAGATACTTTACGTTGTAGCGGCGCAAGTAGGCATCGAGCGCTTTGCCAAAGAACCGCGGGTCGTGGTATCGGCGAAACAAAAACGCATCTTCGTGGGCCAAACGTCGGTCGGGAAAGCCTCCGAGGATTGGCCGCGATGTAGCCCAGCGCATCAGCTCGCCGGTCGACCAATGCTCGACGAGCACGCGCCCCGGTTGATCGCAATGCTTGTCGACGTATCGCGCCAAGCTAGCCATCCGTGGCGTTACCGTCGTCAGCCGCGTAAAGCGAACATCGGCATGGTCGCTCAGCAGATCAGGAGATCCGATCACCGTCGGTAGCCGCGACATGTTGGACGCCTCTTTGCGCGAGACAGGCGTCGGGGCGATTTCAGGGATCGCCCCAACCACCTGACGTGCGACGCGCGGCACCAACAGCAAGAGCAACACGACGACGACCGCTCGGACCGGCGGGGCAAGTTGACGAACCAGCGAAATCCGGCAAACCGCGGCGAGCCACGGTCCGGCGAATAGCGCCGAGAGGATTGTCGCGCTACCGACGAACCGATAGGGCTCCATCTCGCGCAACCCAGGAATCATCGCCGGCAGATAGGTCAGCCCCCAAAGCCAACACAAAAACAGTCCGCCGATAAAGGCCCGATCGTCAGCCGAGCGCCGCCAACGCCAAACACTGAGACCTGCGGCGAGTAAGGCCAAATAGCGAAACAGCGTGTACGGCAGGGCGAACCCAGTGTTGAACGGGTTGACGACGATCTCCAGCCAATCGCTGAGCAGATACGGCGGGGTGGCCTGGCCAACGACGCCTGACGGCGCCAGCAGCTTGAAGTGAGCGAGGGCGTTAAGCAGCCAATAGCCATTGACCCCCAACGCGGCAGCGACGAACGCCCAGACTGCGAGGTGACCGCGCAAGCCGAGGCGTCGGCGAGCGCGCAAGTACAGGGCGACAAGTGGCACAACCAGCAAGGCGAAAGCCCAGACGTGGGTGAGCAGCGTCAGCGGCAGGAGCAGCAGGAGCGCAACAAACAGCCCGGCTCTCGGCTTTTGGACAAAGCTGTAGAACGCGGCAGCGACGAGCAAGCTGAGGTGGGACGCTGTGGCAAATGAGATCATGCCCACCGTCCACTGAAAGCGCAGCGCCGAGTCGAAGTGCCAAACGAGTAGCGCCATTGCCACAGCAAACAATCGCTGCCGCCGATCGAAGCCAAACAGGCGACCGGCGGCGAGCAAGCTAAACGGCATCAGTAAGCAACTGAACAGGGGAAACAGCTTGTAGGCCAGCACACGCGCAACGCCAGCCTTTGAAAGCAGATAGGTCCACCAAAAGTAGAGCTTGTTGTCGACATCGAAGATCACGCCCGCCGGCTGGCCGGCGAGCAGGTTCGGGTCGTAAGCCCAGGTGTGGCCAAAGCGATCGAACGCTTCGATCAGTGTCGAGATTTGCTCGTAATGTGTCTGGTAGTCGGTGCCATCGAAGGGTTGATCGTTGAGCAGCACCCGCGGAGGCAGCGCATAGAGCAGCAGCGCAACGTGCGCGGCGAGCAGCACGACAAGAGCGAGCCGAGATCGATTGGGAGACTGTGGTGTCCGGCGATCCATCAGCTGGCGTTAGCAGCGCGAGGCTGTTCGTCGTTGCTGCATCATCGGGCTTTCATCGATCGACGCTGCTCAGGCGAAATAGAGTTCAATCAACAGCGCCAGCCAAACGCCGCCGCTAACCAATCGCAACATGTCCCAACTGCGTGCCGCGTGCTCACCCCGATAGGGTACGACCAGGGCCAAGAGCAGACCGCAACCCCAATAGCTACCCACCACCCACACGCCGTAAGCAGCCCCAGCGACAAGCAACAGGCGAAGAATCCACGCCGTCGCCGTCGTCCCCAGCACAACCGCCGTCGTGCCTACACCTTGGGCTCGGTCGACGTCAATGTCCCTAAGCAATTGCACGGCCTGGTAGGCGCCACAGATCAGGCCAGCGACGCCGACCAAGACCCAGCTACCTCGCTCAAACGAGGCGCCGAGTAGCGTCCCGGTTGCCCCAGCCAGCGCCATCGCCAAAATGTCAGCGATCGGCAGGCGCTTGAGCCAAAACGAGTACAGGCTGACCAGCACAACGCTTGATGCGACCGAAAACAGCGTCAGCGGCCAAGGCGCAGCCCGTCCGACCAGCCAGGCAAACCCGTGCAGGACTGCAGCGATCACCGCCAGCACCACGATCGCGGTGGAGCGGTGGGCGCGCAGGAATGCCACCTTGTCCGTTTGGCGATGAGGTGTCGCGTGATCGACGCCAAGGTCGCAAAGGTCGTTCAGTAGATAGGCGTAAATATTAAGCAAAACGGACAAAACCAAGCGCAAGCCGGTCTCTTCCAAGGCAAGCCGGGAGGCAAACGCCAGCGATGCGACGACCAGCAGGTTGTTGGCTTCGCGCATTCTCAGCCGATAGCTGAGGACGTCGGATACAATACGAAACGCAGCGAACAAGGACGAATTTCCGTGGGTTGAGGTTGGTTCTTGCCGTTTGCCGCCAAGACCCTAGCAGATCGCGGCACCCACGGTCTCGCTTTGTGCGCCCGCGCTGAACGCAACCGGGGCAAAGCGAAAATACAAATAAAATTCATGCCATTAACGGCAAGAGCAGCGGCTGTTAGCGACAGGAGAAGAGCATGTCGGCAATGCGACAAACACAGAGCACCATGCCCGCTGTCCCACGCGCCTCGCAGGGAACGTCGGCAAACGGGCAACCGACCGCGCCACAGATCCCCGGTCGCTCAGCAAGGGGGTGGGTTGCGTTCTGCCCGGGTTGCCCGGCGCTGATCTGCAACCGCTCGGCCTGCACCGCCGTGGTCAGCGGAGAAAGCCGGCTCTTGGTCTCCAGCTCAACGGGGCCCGACGTCGCGGCAAACGACTCGCTTTCCACGTCGGTTCCGCCGCAGCCGAAAGAGACCGCGAGACATCCGAGGGTCAGTAGGGCGAGCGTTTTCAAGTTTGTCCTTGCGCTTACCTAATATTATACGTCGGCTAACGATATTTGTTTAGACTGGTGCATAACTTTTTATTATCAAAAGACAATATCTGCGAGTCGGATTACCACTAGCTCCCTGCCACAGTTCCATAGATGTAATTCAAGGTACTCCTTAGGGCTGCCGATGGGGGCGATGCTTGCGCCGCCGCACAAGGCGCAGTAAATAGGCGGAAAGTGACGATGCGTGTGCTCGAGAACATCCAGGGAGAGCCCTTTAGCGAAACGTCGATCGCCATCGGCAACTTCGATGGCGTCCATCGTGGGCATCAAGCGCTCTTTGCGCGCGCTGTGGAGCTCGCCAAGGCCTCAGCAGCAACAACCGTCGCGCTGACGTTCGACCCGCACCCGGCGCGCTTTTTCTCGCCCGAGCTCGCCCCCCCGTTGATCACACCACGGAAAAAGAAAATCCAACTGATCGGTGCTTGTGGGATCGACACGCTGGTGATCGAACGCTTCGACAAGCGATTGGCGGAGATGAGCGCAGAAGATTTCGTTCGCTGCGTGCTCGTCGAAACCCTCCACGCCAAGCACATCGTCGTCGGCGAAGGTTTTGTGTTCGGCCGAGATCGCCGAGGTAACGTCCAGACCCTGCAAATGCTCGGCGCGCGTTTTGGCTTCGAGACCTGCCCCTTGGCGGCGGTCCGCATCGACGGTTTGGTTTGTTCGAGCAGCAAGATCCGCGAGTTTGTCTTGATGGGCCGGCTCGCTGGCGCCAACGCGCTGCTCGGCCGTGCTTTCTCGGTGGCTGGCCGAGTGGTGACCGGCGCTCAGCGCGGGCGAACCATTGGCGTCCCCACCGCCAACCTCGACACAGACCAGGAGCTGTTGCCGGGACGCGGCGTTTATGCGGGCTACGTCACGCTAGCCGGCCGCGATCCATTGGCCGCGGTCGTCAACATCGGTACAGCACCAACGGTGCGCCAAGACGAACACCATACGATCGAAGCGCACATCTTGGATTTTGACGACCAGATCGTCGGTGAGGAAATTGAAGTGCTCTTCGCCAGCAGGCTTAGAGATGAGCGCCGTTTTCAATCGCTCGACGAGCTCGTCAGCGCAATTCGCAGCGATATCGACCGTGCCAGACAACTTTTGGGAACCAGGCATTAGCGCGAGATATTCGCGTCCGCGCCCTCGGTAGCGCAGCACCCGTTAGCACCCGGCCATCAGCCAGGAGATACACATGCAGGACCAGCCGTTCGTTACCCCGACCGTCGCCCGCATTTACCTCGATCAAGGCAAGCTCGACCAAGCCGAGCAGGTTTTCAAGAAACTACTCGAGGCTCACCCCGATGATGACGACCTCAAAGAGGGGCTAGCGGAAATCGCGCGCCGGCGGAGTACGGAGCAGCGCGAGAACACGCAGGACGACGGCGTACAGGTCGAGGTGGATGGCAGTAGCCTACGCTGCCGCTGGAGTACCTCCCCCAGCGGCCGGCATCGCGCTGAATTGGTGGCCGGTCAGCCCGGTGACCTAGTCCTGCGGGTGGTCGGATTCCCTCACACACCGGACAGCGCTCCCGACGACACGGCGCTGACCGAACAGCAGGGCATGCTGACGGTTGACGCACCGGACGCCCTGATGGCCGCCGCCTCGGTCGGCCTGTTCACCAAAGATGGTCAGTTCGTCTCGATCGCCCACAGCAAGATCGTCCAACTCAAGTAGGGGCCTCGTCGCCACCCCAACCCTGTGGTAGTTTCCTGGCCATAGAGTCTGCAAGGAGATCCGATGTTTGGGGGCGCAATCACCGCTTTGGTGACACCAATGAGAGACGGCGCGATCGACTTCGACGCGCTGCGAGATTTCGTCGAATGGCAAGTCGCTGAAGGTATCGACGGCGTGGTCCCTTGCGGCACCACCGGCGAAGCAGCGACGCTGAGCGACGACGAGATGGCCAAGGTCATCAAGACCGTCGTCGATCAAGTCAACAAGCGCGTTCCGGTGATCGCAGGCGCGGGCGCAAACAACACAGCGCGCGCGATCAAGTACGGAAGGCTTGCGTTCGAAGCAGGCGCTGACGCCCTGCTTCACGTCACGCCCTACTACAACAAACCGCCACAGTCGGGTCTGATCGCCCACTTCACCCAGATCGCAGACGCCAGCAAATTGCCGATCGTACTCTATAACGTACCGGGGCGTACTGCTTGCGACATGCTCCCCGCGACGGTCGCCGAGTTGGCCAAGCATCCGCGGATCGTCGGCATCAAGGAGGCCACGGCGTCGATCGAACGCGCCCAAGCGATCATCGCAGCGATCGACGGGGTCGCGGCAATCCACGGCACAGCGGGCGGAGACGGCGACTTTGCCGTGATGTCGGGAGACGATTTCACCTGCCTGGCACTCACGCTCGTCGGTGGCTCAGGGGTTATTTCGGTCGTCTCTAATGTCGCCCCCAAGCTGACACAACAAATGATCGCTGCGGCGCGCGCCGCTGACCTGGTCACCGCCCGCAAGATCAACTACCAACTGTTGCCGCTGATCGGCGCGCTGTTTACCGAGGCAAACCCGATTCCGGTCAAGGCTGCAGTGGCACACCTCGGCTTTGGCGCCAATAGCGTGCGGGCTCCGCTACTGCCGCACGGCGGCGAACACCTCGAGCGGCTGATCGCGCTGATCAACAAGATCGGCATCAAACGATGAAGCGCATCGCGATCGTCGGAGCAGGCGGCCGAATGGGACGCGCACTGATCGAGGAGACCCTCGATACCCCGGGGGTCGAACTGACTGTTGCCTGTGACCACAGCGACCATCCGGCGATCGGTCAAGATGCTGGCCGATACGCGGGGCGAGCAGATTGCGGCGTCAAGCTGACTGACGAGCTAGCGAATGCGATCAACGCTGACGTGGTGATCGACTTTTCCGCACCAGCCGTCACCAGCGAGCTGATCGAGCTCTGTGCGAAACACGGCGTTCCGCTGGTCTCGGGCACGACCGGGCTGGAGCAATCGCACCACCAGGCGCTTAATGCCGCGGCCGAACGGATCGCCCTGCTCTGGGCCCCGAACATGAGCGTCGGTGTGAGCTTGCTGTGCCAACTGGTCGCCCAAGCGACCCTGGTGCTCGGCGACGAATACGACATCGAGATCGTCGAGACCCATCACCGGCACAAAAAAGACGCGCCTTCGGGAACAGCGCTTCGCCTGGCCGACGTCGCGGCGCAAGCCAGCGGTGGACAGCTGGACCAGCGGTTGCAGCACGGCCGCCAAGGCCTGCAACCACGTCAATCTCGCGAGATCGGAATCCACGCCGTACGTGGCGGTGACGTGGTCGGCGACCACACGGTGCTCTTCGCTTGCGAGGGCGAACGGATCGAGCTCGTACACCGCGCATCGAGCCGCCGAACGTTCAGCAGGGGCGCCGTTCGCGCAGCAACCTGGTTGATCGGTCGCCCCTGCGGGCGGTATCAGATGCAGGACGTCTTGAGCCTGCCCACAAGATAGCGATGGAAAACAAGTCGGCCAAGTACGCGGCGCTACCCACCGAACAGCGCAATCCTGCCAGCGAACGGCTCGATACGCTCTCGACGACGCAACTCACCGAACTGATCTTTCAGCAGGACATGGTCGCCCTTTCGGCCGTCGCCGAGCAGCAAGAGGCGATCGCTCGGGCGGTTGACCGCATCGCTGCTGCCTTCGCTCGTCACGGCAGGCTGATCTACGTCGGCGCCGGCACCAGCGGCCGACTGGGCCTACTCGATGCCGCGGAGTGCCCACCGACCTTCAGCAGCGATCCACGTCAAGTCGTCGGTTTGCTCGCCGGCGGTGCGGCCGCCCTGATCCAGGCGGTCGAAGGTGCAGAAGACTCACTGACCGACGGTATCGCCGAGCTAAAGCAGCTCGGTGTCAGCGATCGCGACATCGTCTGTGGCATTTCGGCGAGTGGCACCACCCCCTATGTTCGCGCGACACTCAACTGGGCACGCGAGCAGCGGATCGAAACGATTCTCGTCTCCTGCGGCGATCGCGCGTCGTTAGCCGCAGCCGCCGATACGTTGATCGCCATCGCTGTCGGACCAGAGATCCTTACCGGCTCAACGCGGATGAAAGCCGGCTTGGCAACCAAGTCGGTGTTGCACACGCTGACGACTGCGGCGATGGTCCGGAGCGGCAAAGTCTACGACAACTTGATGGTCGACGTTCGACCGACCAGCGACAAGCTCAAGGATCGCGCGCGACGGATCGTCTCGTTGCTCGGTGGCGTCGATCCGGCGGAGGCCGAAGCGCTGCTCAAGCGAGCAAACGATCGCTCCAAGGTGGCGATCCTGATGGCTCGCACGGGGCTAGATAGCGCAGCCGCCGAAGCGCAATTAGCCCAACACGGCGGACAACTTCGGCCGCTGATCGGTGACGTGCTAGACGGTGGCGCACAGCAGGCCGGCAGCGATGTCTAAGGACGCCCTGGCCGAGCTGCTGGCGCTGCGCGACAAGCCGACGCGCCGAGTGATCGGGTTGATGTCGGGAACCAGCGCGGACGGCGTTGATGCTGCGCTGGTCGAGATCAGCGCAGCCGGCGTCGGGACCCAGGTACAACTGGTCGCCTTCGACTGCGTGCCGATTCCCAGCGCACTCAAGCGCCGGATTTGGAATTTGCCCGATGATCAGTCGGCAAACCTCGGCGAGTTAAACTTTTTGCTCGGCGAGGCCTTTGGCCAGGCCGCAATCGCCATCGCCGATCAAGCTGGGCTAGGCATCGACGCGATCGACTTGATCGGCTCCCACGGTCAAACCGCGCGACACCAACCTCCGGGAACCACCCAAACGCCCTACACCGTGCAGATCGGCGAAGCTGCGGTGATCGCCGAACACACCGGACGACCCGTAATCAGCGATTTCCGTGTCGCCGATGTCGCGGCCGGTGGACACGGCGCGCCATTGATCCCGTTGGTCGATTATCTGCTCTTTCGCCAGCGGGCCCCGTTGGCCCTGCTCAACTTGGGCGGAATCGCCAATGTCACCGTGGTCACGCCGCAACTCGACGACGTTTTCGCCTTCGACATCGGCCCAGCAAACATGGCGCTCGACGCCGTCGCGCGCGCACAGAGCCATGGCGCACAGGCATACGATCCTAACGGTCAAGGCGCGCGCCGCGGCCAGGTCGATCAGGCGCTACTCGCTGACCTGCTCCGCCATCCATTTTTCGCGCTGGCCCCGCCCAAGTCGACGGGCCGTGAGATCTTCGGCCGCGACTTCGTTTACCCGTTGCTCGATCGCTGCGTCGATCGGCTCGACGACCTTTTGGCGACGCTCGTCGCGTTGACCGCGCAAACGATCAGCGATGCCTTTGCACGCGCGATTACCCCGGTTGTTGCCGTCAGCCACTGCTACGTCTCCGGTGGAGGCCGTCACAACTCGGCACTGATGGAGGCGATCCAGCGCACCGTTAGCGGCGTGGCGATTAGCGGCGTCGATGCCCTCGGCTGCGATCCCGACGCCAAGGAAGCATTGGGCTTTGCCGTGCTTGCCAACGAAACCCTGTTTGGTCACTGCGGCAATCTGCCACGCGCTACCGGCGCTCGTGGCCCACGCGTTTTGGGCAAGATCGCCCTGCCCGGTGGGCGCTAGCGATGGCGCCCCGGCGTTCGAGCGACGACGAGATTTGCGGCAGCGATC
Source organism: Deltaproteobacteria bacterium (assembly GCA_020633415.1). Taxonomy (GTDB): domain Bacteria; phylum Myxococcota_A; class Polyangia; genus JACKDQ01. Next base: position 103,137 of record JACKDQ010000005.1, on the reverse strand, counting down.
GCGTTTTTCTGCGCCAGCCACGCCCAGCCGACCGCGAGCGCTTTATCGCCCGGATGACAGCCAGTCGTAAACACCTGCAACCCTGGATCGATCCGCCAACCTCGGTGGCCGCCTTCTATGGGCATCTCAAGCGCAATCAGGACCCGCGCCAGCTGTCGACGCTGATCATCCGCCGATCCGATGACGAAATCATCGGCGTGATCACGCTGAGTGAGATCGTGCGTGGCATCTTTCAGAGCGGCTATCTAGGCTACTACCTCACAGCTGATGCTGCCGGTCAGGGCTACATGACCGAGGCGATGACGGCGTTGTTCGGCTACACCTTCCGGCTGCTCGAACTCCATCGTTTGGAGGCGAACATCCAACCGGACAACGAGCGCTCATTGGCCCTCGCGCAGCGACTCGGTCTGGTCAAAGAGGGCTACTCTCGCCGCTATCTGCGGATCGGCGGCGTCTGGCGCGACCATGAGCGCTGGGCGATTCTCGCTGAGGATTGGGCTGAACGCGCCGGCTGAGCGCCCGGGGCTTGAGCTCTAGGCTTGCACGTAACGCTTGAGCTCGCCCTCGAGTCGGGCTGCGACGCGACGTGCTTCCACCGCTTGCTGCTCGTAAACCTCTGCGCGCTGTTCTAGACGGGCAACTGCCTGCTGCTGAGCCGCGAGCGCTCCCGTCAACGATTGACGCTGCTGCTCGAGCGCCTCAACCAATGCAGCCTGCTCGGCGACCTGAGCGCGTAACTGCTCGGTCTCTTCCTTGTGCGCTAGAGCCCCATCGAGCAAACTCTCGAGCTGTCGCTCGCGCAAACTAAGCAGCTCACCCTGCTCACCACGTTCGCCGTCACGCTCGCGCTCAATGCCGAGCGGCGCAGGCTCCTTTGCGCCTCGTTCGAGACGAGCCTGCAACTCGGCCTCGCGACGCTCTGCAGCGGCAAGCTTGGCCCGCAACGCATCAACTTCGGCGGACAGGTCGTCAGCAGAAGAAAGCGTCGCCTTGGTCTGCGCTAGTTCACGCCGCGCCACGACCAGTTCTGCGGTCGCCTTTTCGCTGTCAAGCAGCTCGCGCTCCGTTTGCTCGAGCTCGGAGATCCGCTCCTTCGCCGCGCGCAGCTGCTGCTCCATCCGGCGAACTTGCTCAGCCCGCGCCTTGAGGTCGGTCAGCGCGTTGTCATCGGCCGCACGGATCGCCAGCTGCAGCTCTTCGTCCTTCTTCTCGAGCTCGGCACGAGCCTGATTGGTCTGCGCGATCAGACGATCGCAGCGCGCTTCAAGTTCGACGACGCGCTGCTTGGCCTTGGCCAGATCGTTGCGCAGAGCTACGACCTCCGGCTCGGGCGTCGCTGGACGCACAGTGGATTCGCCCTTGGCATCTTTGAGTTCGCCGCGCAACTCACCCGCCCAGCGCGACAACGTCGAGGCCTCAGCCGTCGACCGTTTCAGACGTACTTCGAGCTGGGCGACGCGCGACTCAGCATTGGTGGCGCGACGCTGTACTTCGACCTCACGCGACTCCGCACGCATCAGCTTCTTTTCCAGCTCGGCGATCTTTTGCAGAGCCTCCGCCAGTTGTGCGCTCTCGCCGGCCGCCGCTGCCGGCGGCGCAGCGCTTGCCGCGACGGCACCCGCTTGCTCGCTGACCGTCGCTTGGTCGACTTTGGCGGCCAGCTGCCGCTCGAGTTCTTCGATACGTGCTCGCGCCACCGCCAGCGCCTTGTCCACATCGGAGATCGGCGTGCGGTCTTTGGCCTCGAACTTGCGCCCCTCGGTTTCGCGCAAGCGACCGGTCAGCTCGTCCATTCGCCACTGATCGGCCTGACGCAGTCCCTGAACCTCGGCCAGTCGCTGATGAAGGCGCGACAGCTCGGCCGCATCTTGGTCCAATCGCGCCAACAACCCATCGGCGCGACGCTCAGCACCCTCGGCACGCTCTTTCATGCCACCGATCTGCTCGCGCTGGGCGTCGTACTCGGCCTGAAGTCGCGCTTTGTCGGTGCGCACACGCTCTAGTTCGCTGCTCAGCTGAGCGGCGCGGGCGAGCTGTTCCGCCAAACGCTGCGTTGCCCAGCTCTTGAGGTCTGCGTCGGCCGGACGATCGCCCAACGCCAATTCGATCATTTTTTCCGCATCGACGTCTGGACTTCCGACCGGCTGGCCTCGCCCACGTTGGCGACGCAACGTCGTCAGCTCGGCCACTTGCTGCGCCAACTGCTGCTCGAGCTGGCGCGCACGTTGTTCGCTAGCGTGCAGGCGCTGGCGTGTATCGGTCAGCTCATGCCGACCGGAGCTGGTTGCCTCCAAAATCCGCCGCTCGGCGTCGGCGAGCTTGCGCCGTAGCTCTTCCTCGTCGGCGTCAGCAGGGGCACCACTGCGACTCAACTGATGTTCGAGCACCTCGAGACGGTCACGTAGCCCTTCGCGCTCTTGCTCGACAACCTCCAGTTGGCTGGCCCGCTGCTGCTCGCTGCGCAGTTGCGCGCGCAGTTGATCGATGGTCTGTTGCAGCTCCTGCAAACGCTGCTGGTGTCCCGACCCACTCTGCTCGCGGGCGCCCTCTGGCCTGATCTGAATCACGCTGTAGCCCAGCGGCTCGAGCAGGTCATTGCTGCACAGCGCGGTGTAGGCCAGCGGCGACTCGTCTTCTTTGATCAGCGAGCAGTCGAGCAGGGGCTGCAACCCACCATCGTCGGGCTGAAAATCGGCCATCGCTGTCGCATGAAACGGCACCTCGCCCAACACCCGCACGTAGCCAAAGGTGTCTCGCAAATGCTCGACAAAGCGCTTGTAGTCCATCGCTCCCGGCGCCGCTGGACGGGCCGGGATCGTAAACAGCGCACGACCGCGCGGGTTGAGCAAACGGCGGGTCGTGGCGACCAACGCCGGGTCGTCGACGAAGTCCTGCAGCTGCGGCACGAGCACCCAGTCGAAGTTTCCACCATCGGCCTCGAAACGGCCGGGCGTGCCGACGACAAAACGGACATTCTTACGGTGAACGAGGCCCCGCGCACGACTAACTACCGCCGGCGAGCTATCGATGCAGACCACCTCGCGCGCACGCTCGGCGAGGTAATCGGTGCCGACACCGCGACCGCAGCCGATTTCCAGCACACGAGAGCCGCGAATCAACGCTTCGATGTATTGGTAGCGGACCAGGCGCGCAGACCAGGGTTGCTGCTGCATGAAAGATCTCCCAGATACCTACACCATGCTTTTATCCGGAAGAACGCGCGCTTGTAAACGGTCGATGCAGATCGGCGCTAAGGTGCGCAGACGCCGCGGTTGCGACGGACCGAACGGGCCGATAGGCGAGCGAGCGCGGTGCGATCCTCGCCTTCTAGGCCCTCAAGCTCGAGCGCGATTCCGGGACCAGGGACATCGTCGTCCTCGATCACAACCCGAACCACCTTACCCTGACTGCGCACCGGGTGACTGCGCCCAGGTACAGCAAACTCCAGCGCCATCGTCTCACCGACGGGGAATAGCAGGTCAGTGCAGAGAAAAACACCGGACGGGCTGATGTTGGTCGAGTCCAACTCGAAGAAATCGTCCAAGCCCTCTTCCTCGTGCACAACACGCACCGCGGTCCGGCAGGCACTACGATCGTCTTCTCGGCGTTCCATCGGACGTCCTAGATCTTTTTCCAACATGGGTTCATCATCGACAAACTGCGGGCAGTGGGCAAAAAAGTCGCTCGCTCTTCTGCAAGTGCCCGGCCCAGCGCGGAGGGGAAGATGACCCAGCGGCTGAGGATCGCGATCAGCGGACGCGTACAAGGCGTGTATTTTCGCGCATCAACGCGCCATCAGGCCCTCCGTCTCGGCCTGAGCGGCTGGGCCAAGAATCTCGCCGATGGCACGGTCGAGGTCTGCGCCGAAGGCGAGACCGAGGCGCTCAACGCGTTGTTTCGCTGGTGCCAACAAGGCCCAGCGAGCGCCCGAGTGGACCGGGCCACGCCGCGCTGGGAAGCTGCCCAGGGAGACCTCGACGGATTCACCGTGCGCTAGCGCGGATTGTTTGTCTGCGCGACGCACCGCCGCACGTCGAATGCAAAAGATGTTGACAAAAGCGTTGGAATCATCTTTCCTATCAGCTGCTTACCGCGCCAGCGTGCCACGGACCAACCGGCCTCGCTGGTAACTCCGAAAAAAGACGCGAAAAAACCCACCCAGCGGGCCCATCGAGCCCATCAGCAGACAGCAAGGACAATCCAATGGCGGCTCCACCTCCTTTGAACCTCAACGATCTCAAGCGGATGAATATCACCGACTTGGCGCACATGGCGCACGACTTCAGCATCGAAGGCGCCTCGAACATGCGTCGCCAAGAGTTGATCTTCGCGCTGTTGCAGGCCCAAGCCGAAAAGAAGGGCGAGATTTACGGCGAGGGTGTCCTCGAGACACTGCCCGACGGCTTCGGCTTTCTACGGGCACCGGACTACAACTACCTGCCCGGCCCCGACGACATCTACGTCTCGCCGTCGCAGATTCGCCGCTTCAACCTTCGCACGGGCGACACGGTCTCGGGGCAAATTCGCCCGCCGAAAGAGTCGGAGCGTTACTTCGCGCTGCTCAAGGTCGAAACGCTCAACATGGAGCCCCCCGACAAGAGCCGCAACAAGATCCTTTTTGACAACCTGACGCCGCTCTACCCACAAAACCGGCTCAATCTCGAGTTCGAGACCAAGAACTTCTCGACACGCATCATCGACTTGCTCTGCCCGATCGGCAAAGGTCAGCGCTGTCTGATCGTCTCGCCGCCGCGCGCTGGTAAGACGGTGCTGTTGCAGAACATCGCCAACGCAATTACCGCCAACCAACCGGAAGTGGTGCTGATCGTCTTGCTGATCGATGAGCGCCCCGAGGAAGTCACCGACATGCAGCGCTCGGTGCGCGGCGAGGTGATCAGCTCGACCTTCGACGAGCCGGCTTCGCGCCACGTTCAGGTCGCCGAGATGGTGATCGAAAAGGCCAAACGACTGGTTGAGCACAAGAAGGACGTGGTGATCCTGCTCGACTCGATCACGCGCCTGGCCCGCGCCTACAACACCGTCGTTCCACCCTCGGGCAAGATCCTCTCGGGTGGTGTGGATTCCAACGCCTTGCACAAACCGAAGCGCTTTTTCGGTGCAGCGCGCAATATCGAAGAGGGCGGCAGCCTGACGATCATCGGTACTGCGTTGGTCGACACCGGTTCGCGTATGGACGAGGTCATCTTCGAGGAGTTCAAGGGAACCGGTAACTCCGAAATCCACCTCGACCGCAAACTGATGGAAAAGCGCATCTTCCCCTGCCTGGATATCAACAAGTCCAGCACGCGTAAGGAAGAGCTGCTCTTGCCGGAGTCGGTGCTGCACCGCGTGTGGATCTTGCGCCAGCTGCTGCACCCGCTCAACGTGATCGACTCGATGGAGTTCTTGCTCGACAAACTGGGCAAGACGACAACAAACCAGGAATTCCTCGATTCGATGAGCGGCTAGCCCGCCGGGGCAGCGCCAAGCGTGCCGAAAATATTCGCTGGTTGCTTCTCGCGCAGAGGCGCGTCATCTTCCGCGGATGACGCGCCTTTTTCTTTTACCTCTCGTCGCTATCGTCGGTTGTAGCAACACCAGTGTCTTTTTCGACGCCGGCCTCTCGGGCGACACCGCGCTCAGCGCCGACCTCACACCGATCGCCGACGCCTACGTCAATCCCTGCGCACCGCAACCCGGGGTGACGGTTAGCGGACGCGTCTTCGCACCCAACGGTAGCGATCCCGTTGCTGGCGCGCGCATCGCGGTGGCCACCGAGATCAAACCCTTGCCGCAGACGGTCTATTGCTCGACCTGCTTTTCGCTGGGAAGCTATGGCGCCCGCACCGTCAGTCAGGCCGACGGGACATTCACACTGACCGACGCACCACCGACCCCGTTTCGCCTGGCGATCGTCAAAGGCCATTTTCGCCGCGTGATCGAGCTCAAACCGAGCGGCTGCAACACCAGCTTGGCCCTCGACAAAGCGCAGACCACGCTCCCCGGCGAGAGCAAACAGTACGGTCCGGACGACACCGCCCCCAACGTCGCAGTCGTCAGCGGCGTCTGGGATCGGATGGAGCGCGTGCTCGACAAACTCGGGCTGAAGAACAAGCGCGTCTTCAACGGACGCGACCCCGGGACCGGCCCGGACAGCGTTCAGGCGCTCTTGCAGAACGGCGCGCTGCTCAAGAGCTTCCACCTGCTGTTTATCAATTGCGGGAGCAAGTTCGAAAACCTGATCACGAGTCCCGGACCGGCACGCAACAACCTGCAGAGCTACGTGCGGCAAGGCGGTCGGCTGTTCGTCACCGATCTCTCCTATGACTTCGTCGAGCAAACCTTCCCGGCCTACATCGACTTCCACGGCTCCGATCAGACACCCCAAGCCGCCGCCGAAGATCACAACGCCGCCGAGGTCGGTGGCAAAGCGTTGAGCGTCAGCGCTGACGTTGTCGACGAAGACCTGCGCAAATGGCTCAAGCTACCGGAGATCGACGCGTTATCACCCGGCGACAAGATCGAGCTGCTCGGCTTCAAGACCGGCTGGGCCGTGCCGCTGAGCATCGACAGTACGCTGGGCGGCAAGACCTGGCTCTCGGGGGAGGTCGCCTTTGTCGGCGGCCGAGCTGTTCGCCCGCTGGCACTCAGCTTCGATTTTGCCGACACCGACGGCGCCGGCTGCGGCCGAGTGGTTTTTTCTGCCCCCCACGTCGATGCCAATACCGACGTGACCTTGGCCCAGGAGCGCGTGCTCGAGTACCTGATGCTGGAGATCGGCGCCTGCTATCTCGTCAAGTGAGGCCGACTACTGCTGAGCGCCCACCGAGTTTAACCGACCGGTAAAGGCGCGCATTTTCCTTTAAATGCGGCGCGCGACCGCCGCTACGCTTGACCGATGGCCAGCGCTGGGCTATAGGCTCCGGCGGAGATTTGGCAGATGAAAATCGGTATCCATCCCAATTATCAACCGGCGTCGATCGAGTGCGCTTGCGGTAACATCGTCGAGACCTACTCGAGCAAGGGCTCTTACAAAGTCGATATCTGCGCGGCCTGTCATCCGTTTTATACGGGCAAGCAAAAGCTCGTCGACAGCGCTGGTCGTATCGAACGCTTCAACAAGAAGTACGGTCGCCAGGGCCAGCAGGCACAAGAAGAGGAGTAGCGAGCCGCGGGGCTCTCTACTACAGGCGAGGCAAGTCGCCTCCAGGCCGGTCCCTTCGTGGGACGCGTTCAACACGTGCCGCTTTAGACTGTCGGTGTAGCTGGCGTTTGCGCCACCGCAGCTGGTATCCTCGACACCGCCTATGTTCCAAAAACTCGAGCAGGTTGACGCTAGGTACCGAGAGCTCGACGGGCTGTTGTGCGACCCCGACGTGCTCGGCGACCGAGAGCGCTACCACAAGCTCTCCAAGGAGCGCGCGGATATCGCGGACGTGGTGACAACCTACCGCGCGTATCGCGACCTGGTCGGGCGGATCAACGACAATCGTGAGCTGCTCAACGACCCTGAGATGCGCGAGCTCGCCAAGGCCGAGCTCGACGAAGATCTGCTAACCAAAGACGACCTCGAGAAGCGCCTGAAGATCCTGTTGCTTCCCAAGGATCCCAACGACGACAAGAACGTCATGCTCGAGCTCCGCGCCGGCACAGGAGGCGAAGAGGCCTCACTGTTCGCCAGCGATTTGCTGCGCATGTATTCGCGCTTCGCCGAGCGGCACCAATGGAAAACAGAGATGCTGTCGCTTTCCCAATCGAGCTCGGGTGGGATCAAAGAGGCGATCGCGCTGATCTCTGGCGACAAGGTCTACAGCCGCCTCAAATTCGAAAGCGGCGTGCATCGCGTGCAGCGCGTCCCGGCCACTGAGTCTCAGGGGCGCATCCATACCTCGACGGCAACGGTAGCGGTGTTGCCAGAAGCCGAGGACGTCGATGTGCAGATCAATGAGAAGGATCTGAAGATCGACGTGATGCGTGCCGGCGGTCCCGGCGGTCAAAGCGTCAACACGACCGATAGCGCTGTGCGGATTACCCACATTCCGAGCGGAATGGTGGTCGTCTGCCAAGACGAAAAGTCGCAACACAAGAACAAGGCCAAAGCGCTGCGCATCTTGCGCTCGCGGTTGCTCGAGCAAGAGCAACAAAAGCAGCAAGAAGAGCAACGCGACGCTCGGCGGGCCCAGGTCGGCAGCGGTGAACGCTCGGAAAAGATCCGCACCTATAACTTTCCGCAAGATCGACTGACCGATCACCGGATCGGCTTCTCACGCCACAATCTACAGGCCGTCCTCGACGGTGATTTCACCGATCTACTGGACGCCGTGCGCACACATTTTCAGGCCGAGGCGCTGCGCGGCAGCAGCGACAACGAGTAGAACCGTGTCGCGCTTCTTGGTCACCATCTGGTCGACCGATCCTGAGATGACAGGCCAAGCCTTGCGTGTCGACGCCGATGGATGGCTCGACGCCTTGGCTGCCGCGCGGCGACAACTCGGCCTTGGCGCCGACCTGCGCGGGCTGAGCTGTGAGCTCGACGAACAAGGCCACGTGCGCGTGCTCGACCCGGATGCGGGACACGCTTACAGCGTCCGACGACGAAGACCACAGATCGCGGGAATCCTCGCCGATGCCCCCCCCGATCCTAGCGAAGTCGTCGGCGACAGCATCGATATCGAAGTCGATGAGCCGAGCGATGTCGAGGCGCCAACTGGGCGGTTTGAACGCGAGCCATCGGCGCCAGCGGTGACCAGCATCGACCGGGGTTCGCCCGGCGCGCGACTCAAGCGACTGAGCACGGCCACGGCGCCATTGGCTCTCGAGCTCGACGCCTTTGACAACATCGACGACGTCACGGCGCTGTTCAACGAAGCGCTCAATCATCTAACCTTCGCGATCCCTGTGCGCGCTGCAACGATTCTGCGGCGCGACGGCCAACAGCTGATCATCGAGGCGGCCGCTGGCGATGCTGCCGTCGACCGACGTGCCCAGCAGCTGCAGCTCGGTCAAGGCGCTGCGGGCATCGCTGCGCAGAGCGGCGTGGTGCTCAACATCGTCGAGTGCGCGGCGCACCCCGAGATCCAGGGCGCGCTGAACTACGGCCCGCCGCCGCGTTGCTTGCTCTGTGCGCCGATCGCCACGACCGGCGCTGTGCCATTTGGCGCGGTCGAGCTGGTCGACCGCACCGACGAAGTCCCCTTCGATGAGTCGGACTTTGCCTATGTCGCCGCCGTGGGCCAGGCCCTCGGCCTACGCCTCAGCCAACTTCGCCGCGCTTGACGCGCCCTCGCGCTTGACTGGCCCTAACGCGGCGTGTTAAGCGCCCAATACGTGAAAGCTAGCTAACCGTTGATTCACGGTTGAAGGGAGGCCCCCTTGAAGATCTTGGTTACCGCAAAACGCGTTCCCGACCCCGAACAAAAGGTCAAGCTCAACGGCGGCGTCGTCGACACCAGCGGCATGAACTTCGTCGTCAATCCGTTCGACGAGTACGCAGTTGAAGCCGCGCTTCGCCTGGCCGAAGCGGGCGGCGACAACGAAGTCGTCGTGCTTTCGATCGGCAGCAAGGATGTCAGCCAACAGATCCGCAGCTGCTTAGCGATGGGCGCACACCGCGGCATATTGGTCGAAGGTGATGACAACGCCCTTGATGCCGAGCAGGTCGCGCGAATTGTCGCGGCGGTCTACGAGCGCGAAAAGCCCGACCTGCTGCTGCTCGGCAAGCAGACGGTCGATGGCGACGCCAACCAGGTTGCCCAACTCGTCGCCGGATTCCTGGGCCTTCCGCAGGCTTGCTTCGCCTGCGAGATCGAGCTCGGCGACAACCTACTGAGCGTGGGTCGCGAGATCGACGGCGGCACCGAGTACAAGCGCGTACCGCTACCTGCCGTGGTCAGCGTCGATCTGCGCATCGTGTTGCCAACGGCAGTGCGCGCCCCGGGCAACAGCCAAACCTACGCCGAAGGTCCGCGCTACGCCTCGCTCAAGGGCATCATGCAGGCCAAGAAAAAGAAGATCGAAGAGATCTCGGCTGGCGACCTGGGCGTAACGCCCACGCCGATGGTCAAGACGGTGACCATCGAAGCGCCCGCCGAACGCGGCGGTGGCGTTATCGTAGGAAGCGTCGACGAACTGATCAGCAAACTGCGCGACGAGGCGAAAGCCCTCTAGGGCGAAAGCCCTTTGGCGCCTATCGCCGCCGACAGGAGATACCACCATGGGTAACATTCTGATTCTCGCTGAGCACACCGATGGGAAGCTGCGCGCCGCTACGCTGAGCGCGGTAAGCTTTGCTCGCAAACTGAAAGAGGCCAAGGGCGGCGCTGAGCTGCACGGCCTAGTGATCGGCGCTGGTGCCAGCGTCGCCGACGAATTCGCAAAGTACGTCGACAAAGTGTCGACGGTAGAAAGCGCCGAATTGGCAAGCTACCAGGCCGAGACCTGGAGTGGCGCGGCCAAGCAGGTCTTCGAGCAAGCCGGAGCCGACGTGCTCTGCGCCGCAGCAACCTCGACGGCGAAGGATCTCTTGCCCCGCGTTGCAGCCTTGCTCGGCTGCGGCATGGTCAGCGAAGTCGCCACCGTAGAGGGGCCAAAGACGTTTAAACGGCCGATGCTCGCCGGCAATGCGATCGGTACCGTCGAAGTGCTATCAGACAAAATGGTCGCAACCGTGCGTCAGAGCGAATGGGCGGCCGCTGAACCGAGCGGAACCGGCACCGTTGCCGCTGCTGACGGCGGCGCCATGAACGCCTTGGGCGCCAGCGTCGAGCGCGTTGAGACGGTCAAGAACGAGCGCCCCGACCTGACCGAGGCGTCGGTGGTCATCGCCGGCGGTCGCGGCATGAAAGCCGCTGAAAACTTCGCCCATCTCGAAAAGCTCGCCGACATTTTCGGCGGCGCGATGGGCGCCACCCGCGCGGCCTGCGACGCCGGCATGGTCCCCAACGACCTGCAAGTCGGGCAAACCGGCAAAGTCGTCGCCCCAGATCTCTACATCGCGATCGGTATCAGCGGCGCGATCCAGCACCTCGCGGGAATGAAGGGCTCCAAGGTGATCGTCGCGATCAACAAGGACCCCGAGGCACCGATCTTCTCGGTTGCCGACTACGGCTTGGTCGCCAAATGGGAAGACACCCTTCCCGAGCTTACCGAAAAAATCCAAGTAATTAAGTCGCGTTAGCGCGACATTTCACGCCAATTCGCCATCTGTGCTGTCCTGGAATCGCTAAGCATATTGCGGATCCAGGACACGCCGCGGCGGGTCAAACGCCCTTGATTTGGCCAGCGCCGCTTCCTGGCGGAGGTTCCGCGGTCGGTTTTTGTTGAACACCCGGCGCCCTCCGGGTAACCAATTCCCATGGGGATCCGAGCGATGGCGGAAAAGGTGGCACCCACGGTGCTTTCCGAAGACAGCATCGTCGTCGCGGCGACTCAGGCGGTCTCGCGCGCGACGGGCGACGAAACGGTATTGCTGCAACTGGAAAGCGGCCGCTACTTCAGCCTCGACGCCATCGGTAGCGTGATCTGGCATCAACTCGAGCGGCCGCAGTGCGTCGCCGAGCTGCGCGATCGCATCGTCGCTCGGTATGAGGTCGACAAAGCGCGCTGCGAGCGCGATCTGCTCGCGCTGCTGCGCGAGTTGTCGGCGGCACGACTGATCAATGTGACCAACACACCGAGCGGCGGCGCCCACGAATGAGCGCAATTTTCGCGATCTACCGGCTGGACGGCCAACCGATCGCCCCTCGTTCGTTGACCGTCGCGGCTGCCGCGCTCGGCCACCGCGGCAGCCTCGCGCGCTATTGTCACGGCAGCTTGGCGATGTTGGGTGCACGGATTTGGCACGATCGCAGCGGACGCCGGCTGGTCGGCGAGCTGAGAATCGACAATCGCCGCGAACTGCTGGCGACCTTGGCGCTTGCCGATACGACCAGCGATGGGGCCCTCGTACTGGCCGCTTACCAACGCTGGGAAAGCGACTTTGCCCGCAAGCTGCGCGGCGATTTCGCCTTTGCGCTCTACGACCACCCGCAGCGGCGCATGGTCTGCGTGCGGGACCGCTTCGGTGTGCGCCCGCTGGTCTATCATCACCGCCCGGGTAACAGTTTCATCTGCGCCGCCGAGGTCAAAGGCCTGCTGTCGCTGTCCGAGATCGAACAGCGACTCGACGAGGAACGCGTGCTGGACTTCCTCGTGCGCCACAGCGATGACCGCACGCGAACCTTTTATCGTGACATCACGCGCCTGGCACCGGGTCACCAGCTGACCGTCGATCGCGACGGACTCCGCGCCCGCAGCTACTATTGCTTGCCCGACGATGACCGCGCCACGGCGGGACTGCAGCGCGGCGAGGACTTCGCTGAGGCATTCAACGAGGTTTTTCGACGTGCCGTCGCCCGCCGCATCGACCAACCTGGCCCATACGCTACCGCGCTCTCGGGTGGCCTGGATTCGTCATCGGTCACCTGTATCGCCGGCGAGCTGCTCGCCGCGCGCGGCGCACCGCTGACGCCAGTTTCGGTTGTCTTCCCGCGCGTGCAGCGCTGCGACGAGAGCCACTACATCCAGGCCGTCCGCCACCACCAACGGCTGACACAGGGTGAACTGATCGCCGGCGATCAGCTCAGTCTGCTCGAGGCGATGGAGCGGATGTTCACTGTCTGCGACCAGCCGATCGAAGCGATCAACCAATTCATCTACGATGCGATCTGCCGCAAGGCCGGTCAGACCGGCGCGGCCGTGTTGCTCGATGGCGTCGAAGGAGACGCCACCGTTTCCCACGGCATGGCCCGCCTTTCCGAGCTGCTGGCCAGCGGACGGCTGTTTACGCTCGGACGCGAAGTGGCCGCATTGCGCCGCCGCGGTTGGCACCGCAGTTCGCGCGCGGTGCTCCGCCAGGCCGTGCTACCGTTTGTGCCCCATTCGCTGCGGAAACTGCGCGCCCACTGGCGCGGCGATACCGCGGAGTGGGACATGCTCAATTCGCACAGCAAGGCTCGCCTCGGACGAATCGAGCGTTTTTCGCTCGCGCCGGCGCAGCGCGACGAGCGCGCCGCACACCGCGCCGCGATCGACAACTGGGGCACCGGCTACCGGCTGGAGATCGCCGATCAACTTGCTCGCGCCTCGGGCCTGCAGGCCCAGCATCCGTTCTTCGATCAAGACCTCGTCGAGTTCTGTCTGGCGCTGCCCGCCGAGCAGAAGCTTTCCGGTGGCTGGACAAGAAGCGTGATGCGCCGCGGACTAGCGAGCGCCCTACCCCTGCCGATCAGAACCCGCGCGCACAAGACCAGCTTGGTGCATAACGTTCGCCATACCCTGCTCGGCCGCGATCGGCCACGTCTAGAAGCCACGCTATTCGGCGAGGAAATGCCCGAGCTTTCTCGCTTTGTAGACAAAACGCGCCTTCGCGAGGCATACTTACGCTACCTGAGCCACGGGCGGACGACCGACTTGATTCCCGTGTTCAAAGCGGTCAGTCTAGCGACCTGGCTGAGGCGCACCGGCCTGTAAGAAACGGAGTAACGGTGATGAAGCGACCCAACGAAACCACACGCCAAGACGGCACCCTGCCACGCCCAGCGGGCGAGCGTGCCGATGACGTGCGACTCCCATACGCCACGCCGCAGCTAACCGAACATGGCACGTTCGAGGAACTGACCCAAGGCGCGCCGCCCTTCGGTGGCGGCGATCCGTTTGCCTCGGGCTAGCACCTGACGCTTGCCGTTGCGCCATCGAATCGCTCGCTATCGCATCCATGGGGCGATGGTCCGGTCGTCATTATCGCTTCCCGCGCTGCGCTGCAGCGACGACGCTGGGCCTTGCGATATCACCATCGTTGAAGGCCAGGTTGAGCACCCGACGGGCGACGAGATCGTCGCTGGGTCGGCCGATGATCTGCGCTTTCGCGACCCACTGGGCTACTTTCGCGCCGAACGCGGTCAACGACTGACGATCGAATTCGATCCGGCGATGCCTGCGGAGGCAGTGCCGCTGCTCGTCGGGCGCGCGTTGGGCTACATTTTCCTCCAACGCGGACACCTCGTCCTGCACGGTAGTGGCGCGCTTCTCGATGGAAGCGCGATGCTGTTTTGCGGCGACCCGGGCCGGGGCAAATCGACGCTGACCGCAGCCTGCGTCGCAAGCGGCCAGCAGCTGATCTGCGACGACGTGGCGGTGATCGATCAAACGAACCCGTTGCGGCCCCAACTGCGTGCGGGGCTACCGGTGATCCGCCAATGGCCCGATGCGCTGCGCGCCACCGGCGGAGACCCGGCGGTTGTCGAACCACTCGTGCCGGGCCACGACAAGCGACTGCGCTCAGTTGACGATCAGCAATTTTGCGACGACACATCGCCGCTAGCGGCGATCCTTCTGCTCGAAGCGGGCGAACCGCGCTGCGAGCAGTTACCGACGGCCCAAGCGGCGATCGAACTGGTGCGTCACAGCTACACCCGCCATACTCTGCGCGCAGCGATCGGTCAGACCAGACACCTCGACCTGGTTGCTCGACTCGCCGAAGCGGTGGGCGTGTTCAGGCTGTTCGTGCCGCGAAACCTCGAGCGTCTGGCCGAAGCCGTAACCACTGTCAGGCAGATCGCAGCGACACTGCGCGACTGAGGCGCCTTCTCCAGCGCTCGCCCGGCTAGGCCGAAACCGGCTCGTCGAAGTAAAACGTCAGGTGCTGCTCGGCAGCGCGGGCGTCGGCCTCGTAGATCGGCTCACCGTCCTGCTCGAGCCAAGCATGGGCACCGAACGGCCCCGGGCCTTGAGTCACCCCAATCTTTAGCGTCGCCGGAAGTTGTCGCCGCCGAAACAGCCGGTACAGCGTCAACGCGCGCCGCAGGCAGTTCACCCGACGAGGGTAAAGACGCTGAGCCCAAATAAAGCGATCGACAAGCAGTAGGCCCTGCCCAAGTTCTTCGGGTGTCGCTTCGCCCTCGGCTTGCGCAGCCTCGAGCAGCTCATCACGCCAGCGGCTGTAGGGCAGCAGACTGAGCTTGAGATCGACGCGGAGCAGCTCGAACACGGACTCGCCGACAAACTGCCAATCGTCGAGGGTTAATTCGCGCGCCCGTTCGAGCAACTTAGCAATTCGATTGATATCCACGTTGCCAAGCTAAGCATCGACGGACACCGAGGCAAGCGACAATGGCGCCTGATCGCAGCTTATCTGCGCGCGACGTCAGGTATGCCTGGCGATTTCCCGGGAGAAGGATTAAATGTCAGCCTGCCCACGTTAAGATGGAAGATTTGTATGCTAGCTATCGTAATTGAACGTACAATGATGGAACGTTAGGGCAGCTTACGCGGAGGACTAGCTTGCAAGAAGATCGCCGAGCACTTTGGTATCTAAAGAAGATTCCTCTCTTTTCCTGCCTTTCAGCCGAAGTGCTCAACGGACTGGCTGAGACGGTCGTCTTAGAAGAGGCTCGCAAACGGCGCGTGATCTACATGCCCGGCGATCCCGGCGACACGGTGTTTTTCGTCAATGCCGGGCGAGTGAAAATCTCGCGCGTCACCGCCGACGGCAAAGAGCTGACCTTGGCCTATCGCGGTCCTGGAGAACTGTTCGGCGAAACGTGCATCGTCGACGGCGGGCCACGTCAAGAGATGGCCGAGGCGATGGAAAACGCCTTGGTGATGCAGGTCGACCGTGAACAATTCGAAGCACTGGTCCGCACCCACGCCGCGATGGGCCTGATGCTCAGCCGTGCGCTCTGCGCCAGGCGGCGGGAACTCGAAGCGCGTGTAGAAGATCTGGTTTTCAAAGACGTCAACGCCAAGCTCGCCGAGCTGCTGCTCGACCTGTGCAGTGATTATGGCGTCGACGACGAGCGCGGCACGTTGGTCGCGGTCAAGATCACGCATCAGGAGATGGCAAACATGATCGGCTCAACGCGTGAGACCGTCAGCCTAACCCTGTCGCAGTTCAAACAGAATGGACTGATCACCACCGACGGACGCCAGGTGATCGTCACCGACCAGGAAGGTCTGCGAGCGCTCTCTTAGCGGCTGTTGAAAGCGCTCCCGGCTTGTTCCGCGGCTGGAGCTAGCGCTTGTTGGGCGGCGGCAACACCGCCTGGCTGTCGCGCATCGACGGCTTGCGCTCGTAACCCGACTTCCAAAGCGCCGACAAATAGATCGGATCACCCGGTTTGAGGTTGAGCTGATCGAGCGGTACCCGGAAGCGAACCTGCTGCTTGCTGCCGGCGACCAGGTTGCGCTTGCCGAGTGGCACAGTCGTTTTCCCGTCGAGCGCGCTCTGCGCGAAAAACTGCACACCGGACCCATCGTTGTGTTTGCCAGCGGGGCTCTGGACATAGCTCAGCCAAACGGTCGCCGTCTTGCCATCCTTGGCGACGGTCATTTTTTCGACTTTGAAGCGGTTAACCAAGCGACGCCCGGGCGCCGAGGCGCGGACCTCACAGGCTTGGCCTTTGAGTTGGACGTAGGTGCCGTCGGTGTTCCAGCACGTCGTGCCCCACCGATGATGTAGACCTGGCGCCCAGTGGGCAGCGATGGCGATCTTCTTGCCGGGCACGATACCGCGCTTGGCCAACCTAGCCGCTGAAATCGAAAAGCGATGGCTGCCGTTGCCTTCGGACATCGGCACGTTGCCCAGCTTGACGCCCTTTTCGACCTCGCTGACGTAGTGCTCCGGTGGCTGCGCGTGGGCGTAGAATTTGCCGACCTGCTTGCTACCGAAGTGCTGCCAATTCACCTTGATCTCAACGGTGCCTGCGCGGGCTTTCGCCGAAACCACCTTGAAGGTCGTGCGCTCGGCTTGGGCCACCGAGACCCACAGGCCAAGGGCCGCGAGTGTCGTGATACGAACGATCATCGAGCGTAAATCTCCCAATCTCCGCCCAATGTGCAAGGGATGTGCCGCGCCAAGTTCCGATGATCTGGTCGGGAATCGTTCGGATCTTCGCCGAACGGCGGAGACCCTTTAGAAATCGGACAGCTTCAGGTTTCTTCCGGCGCTGGCGCCGCGCCGATCGACCGCCGCCGCAAACCGAAAAAAAGGCCGAGCAAGACCGCCGCGCTGGTCAGGCTAAACACGAGCAGACCAAAGGCCGTCTTCGATCCGTAAATCCGCGCGACCGCCAGCGTGATCGCGTTGTTGAGCAAGTGAAACAGCATCGCCGGCAGAATCGAGCCACTGCGCACGACGAACAACGCCAGCAACATGCCGAGCAGCATCGTCGGAAAAAAGCGATACGCGGACATGTGAAACAAACCGAAGAGCACACCGTTGAGCAGCACCGCGGAGCGCGTGGACAGCGCCTGACGCGAGGCCGAGAGGATCACCCCGCGAAAGAGTAGTTCTTCACAAATCGCTGGAGAGATCGCCAACGCCAGCACATCGAGGGCGAAGGGTCGCTGACGGTCGACCAGCAAGTTCTCAAGCTGGCGCAAGACCTCGGGCGGCAACGGCATCAGGCGCTGTTGCAGCTGTTCGACCAATACGCTGACCAAATACCAAGCACCGCTAGCGGCGAGCATCGCGCCGAATAGCGCACGCGAGCTCGCAGGACGAAGCGACAATACGGTGCGCGGATCGAGACGCGCATATTTTATCAGCAGCAGCGTCGGCAGCGCGATCAATAGCCACTGGTTAACCAGCGAGCCGACGATCACCGAACGAGCGACGAACGCTTGACCGACGAAGATGATCCCGGCCATCACCAGCAACAACAGCAGGCCCGCTTGGCTGGGCTCGGGTGCAAGCTGTCGACCATTCGCCAAGCGAGTGCGCCGACCGCCGAACAACAAACGCTCGCTATTGTAGATCCGCGCAGCGATCAACAGCGCGATCAAGGCGTAGCCTGTTGCGCTGAGCGCGGCGAGCAGCGCCGGCCCCAGCACCACCTGGCCGGAGATCAGCTCGCGACAAAGTAGCGCGATGTTGAGGGCGGGCAGCAGCGCCGTGCCCCAACCGAGTTCGACACCGGGGACTTGAGCAACCAACGCCGGAACCACGCAGACCAGATAGACCGGCGTCAGAAAGGTCTGTGCCTCTTTGAAGCTACGCGCCACCGCCGCGACGGCGATCATCAGCGAGGAGAAGAACATCGCCGTCGGGATCAGCGCCGCCGCCACCGCAAGAAAAGACCAAGCGCTGGGTAGGCCAACCCCCGCCTTGGCGAATGCCGGACCGAAACCGAGGGCCACGGTTAGACCGAGCGAGAGCAGGTTGAACAGCCCGGTAAGCGTCGCCACCGTGGAAACGACAAGGAACTTGCCGAGCACAAGCGACAAACGCGGCACCGGAGCAGCGAGCAAGGTCTCGAGCGTGCCGCGCTCCTTTTCGCCGGCGGTCAAGTCGATCGCCGGGTAAAAGGCACCGATCAAGACCATCAGCACGACAAGCGTTGGCGTGATCACCGCGATCAAGCGCTGACCGCGCGCGCGCTTGGTCGCCAGATCGCGATCGGCAACAGCCAGCGGCCGCAACAACGTCGCCGGCAACCGACGGGCCGCGAGTCGTTGCTCGGCCAAGCGTTTGGAAAACGCCTTGAGCGCATCGCGCAAGCGATCGCGGGCGATCAACGAGCGATCGAGGCTGGCGTTAAACAGCAGCTCGATCGTTAGCGGTCGCTCGGTCTCGCCCTCGGGTCGCCGAGGGAGCTGAAGCACGGCATCGATCCGCCCCTGGCGAATCGCCTCCGCGTTGGCGCCGTCGGAGATGCCGAGCAGCGGCTGGTCGAGCAAGAAGCGGCGCAGCTCGTGCCACTCTGGCCCGGCAAGCCCGACCCGCGAGACCTGCTGATCCGCCTGCTGTCGTTGCGTGGCGATCAATTCGCTAAAGCCGATGCCAACCAACGGGTACAACGCCAGCGGCAAGAGGATCATCACCGCCAACGTGCGCCGATCGCGCACGGTCTCCAGCAGCTCCTTGAAGAAGACCACGCGAATGGCGCTCATCAGCTCACCACCGGGCCTGGGCCCGCGGCGCGTTCGCCGCGTTCGACGGCAGCAAGAAACGCTGCTTCGAGCGTCGAATGCTCGCCCCGCAGTGCGGCCGGCGTTCCCTCGGCGAGCAAACGACCGCAGTGCAGCAAGCCAACGCGATCGCAAAGTAACTCGGCTTCCGAGAGATAGTGCGTCGAGAGCAACACGGTGGCGCCGGCGTTGCGCTGCTCAGCGATGAAACGCGCGACCGAGCGCGATGCCAGTACGTCCAGCCGAGCGGTCGGCTCGTCGAGGATCAGCACCGCTGGACGATGCAACGTCGCCCGCAACAGCGAGACGCGCTGACGTTGGCCGCTGCTCAGGCGCTCACAGCGTCGGTCGAGTAACTCCTCGAGGCCGAGTTCTTCGGCGAGCTCGCTGACCCGCTGGCGGATTTCAGCGCGCTGCAAGCCATACAGACGGCCGAAAAAGTCGGCCAACTCACGGGGCGTCAAACGACCATACAGTCCCGTCGACGCGGTGAGAAAACCGACCCGCCGCTTGACCTCGAGCGGGCTGCGCAGCGGGTCTTGGCCAGCGATCGAGATCTCACCGGCGGTCGGTTGCAGCAAACCGGCCAGCATGCGTTGCGTCGTCGTTTTGCCCGCGCCGTTGGGGCCGATCAGACCGTAGACCTGCCCACGATCGATCGTAAGGTCGAGTTCTGCGACAGCGACAACGTCCTCGAACATCTTGAGCAAGCCGCGCGCCTCGATCCCCGCGCCCGTCAAAGCGCTCACGGCAACACCCGCGCCAAAACGGCTCCTGTGGGCGAGTGGGTACAGGCCGCGACCTGCTCGGGCGTCCCGCTGATCACCAAACGACCGCCGCGATCCCCGCCCTCGGGCCCCAGGTCGATCACGAAATCGGCAGATTTGATCACGTCCAGGTGATGTTCGATCACCACGACAGTATGACCTGCTTGCACGAGCCGATCGAGCACCCCGAGTAGAACTTCAATGTCAGCAAAGTGCAGCCCGGTTGTTGGCTCATCGAGAATATACAAGGTATCACCAGCGGTCTTGCGCGACAATTCGCGGGCGAGTTTGATCCGCTGGGCTTCCCCGCCAGATAACGTGTTGGCGGCCTGACCGAGGCAAAGATAGCCCAGCCCAACCTCGATCAGTAGCTCGAGACGCTCGCGCAATCGTGGCACGTTTGCGAAAAACACCGCCGCATCGTCAACGGTCAGCGCGAGAACTTCGGCGATGTCGAGCCCCTTGTACTTGACTGCTAGCGTCTCACGGTTATAGCGACTACCACCGCAGAGCTCGCATTGCACATGGATGTCGGGCAGAAAATGCATCTCGACGCGCTGCGCACCCTCGCCGCGGCAGGCCTCGCAGCGGCCACCGCGCACGTTGAAGCTGAAACGCCCGGCTTTGTAACCGCGAGCCCGCGCTTCGGGTAGCTGCGCGAACAACTCGCGAATCGCGGTAAACAGCCCCACATAAGAGGCCGGATTGGAGCGCGGAGTGCGACCGATCGGCTGCTGGTCGACGGCGATCACCTTCTCGAGCCCCTGCACGCCCTCGAGTGAGCTGAAGGCGCCGCAGTCGTCGGCCGCCCGACCCTCGAGCCGTGCACGCACTGCGGGCAACAAAGTATCGACGATCAATGAGGACTTACCCGAGCCAGAGACGCCGGTCACGCAGGTCAGCGCGCGACGGGGAATCGCGATGTCGATCCCTTGCAGATTGTTGTGCGTCGCGCCTTTGAGCTCGATCCGTTTGCGACTACGCCGCCGCGAAATCGGCACGGCAATCGATCGTGCGCCGCAGAGGAACTGCCCGGTGATGCTCCGTTTGTCAGCGGCAACCTGCTCGGGTGGACCGGCACTAACCACGCACCCACCGTGCTTACCCGCTCCTGGTCCGAGGTCGACCAAGTAGTCGGCGGCGCGGATTGTCTCTTCGTCGTGCTCGACGAGGATCACTGTGTTACCTAGGTCGCGCAGCTGCTTGAGCGTCTCTAGCAAGCGTTGGTGATCGCGCTGATGCAACCCGATCGACGGCTCATCGAGGATGTAGAGCACGCCGACAAGCGCTGAGCCGATCTGCGTAGCCAGCCGCACACGCTGGCCTTCGCCGCCGGAGAGCGTCGCCACCGTTCGATCGAGGCTGAGGTAGTGCAAACCGACTTGGTTCAAGAAGCGCAAGCGCGCATCGATCTCGCCGATCAGCTGCTCGGCAACCGGACGGTGGGGCAGTTCGGCGAGCTGCAATTCAGCAAAGAACCGCTGGGCCTGTTCGACTGTCAGCGCACAGAGCTCGGGTAACGTTCGACCCGCGAGACGAACGGCGCGCGCTTGGGGCTTCAGCCGCTGACCGCCGCACGCTGGGCAGCGCTTGCGGACCATATAGGGCGCAAACGCATCATCGATCTCCGAAAGCGCGCCGTCGAGGGGAGCGCGACCATCTCGGCGTCGACGCTGGCGTTCGGCGAAGCGCCTTTGCAGCTGCGGGATCACCCCCTCAAAGGCACTGCCCGGAACTGGTTGGCGCTCAGCGGTTAGCTTGCCGTCACCAAAAAGGATCAGCCGTTGAGCCGATTCGGGCAACTCAGCAAAGGGCAGCGTGGGCGAGATGCTCAGCTCTTCGGCCAGCGCCTCGAGCTGTGCCTGCAACGCCGGCCGCTGTTCCCACGGTTCGATCGCGCCATCACGCAACGAGCGCTCCCGATCGGGAACGATTAGCGCGGCGTCGAACTCGTAAAGGGCGCCCAACCCGCTGCAGGCCGCGCAAGCTCCGTGAGGACTATTGAAGGAAAACAGCTGTGGTGTCAGCTTGTCGAGCGATCGATCGCAGGATCGACAGACCAAGCGATTGGAGAATCGATACTCTTCTAGCCCATCGGGTAACGGATCGACGATGTCGATCTTGACCTGGCCATCGGCAAGGCGCAGCGCCAGTTCGATCGCCTCGTAGAGCCGGGAGCGGATCTTGTCTTTGCGAACCAATCGATCGACATAGAGATCGATATCGTGGGGCTGTTCGCTGTCGAGCGCGATCTCCTCGGCCAAATCGCGTAACTCGCCATCGATCGCCACCCGCGAAAAGCCCTGCTTGCGCAGCTCGGCCAGCTCAGCAACAAAGCCGCCGCGTTGTTGCACAGCCAGCGGTGCCAATACCGAAAACCGCGCCCCCTCGGGCAAAGCCAGCACCCGATCGACCATCTGTTGGACGGCCATCGCCGAGAGCGGGCGATCGCAGTCCGGGCAGTGCGGTTGCCCGACGCGACAGTAGAGCAGGCGCAGGTGATCGTGGATTTCGGTCAGCGTGGCGACCGTCGAGCGCGGATTCTTGCTCAGCCCCTTTTGTTCGATACTGATCGCCGGCGACAATCCATCGATCTGATCGACATCGGGGCGATCCATCCGCTCGAGGAACTGGCGCGCGTGAACAGAAAGCGACTCGACGTAGCGCCGCTGGCCCTCGGCGTAGATCGTGTCGAATGCCAGCGAAGATTTGCCCGATCCGGAAACACCGGTGATCACCACCAATCGATCGCGTGGCAGGTCTAGATCGACACCGCGAAGGTTATGCTGCCGCGCGCCACGGATCTGGATCGCCTTGACCACGAGCGTCTAGGCGCGAGCTTCGCCCGGCGTCGGCGTTCCGCGGGCGATCCACTTGCGCGCGATGATCAAGCCGATTGGACTGATGATCGCCATGGCAAAGTAGATCGTCCACATCGTCGCCGGTTGCTGTGCGCCATCCTTCGGTAAGTAATGGGCGATCATCGCTCCCGAATAGAAGCCCGTCGTCGTCTTGGCGAGGAACCACGGCAAGGTAGCGATCCCCATGTAAGCGCCGACCTGCCCCGTCGGCGCTAACTCGGCAACGTATTCGAGAAAACGCGACGACCAGACCGCCTCGCCCAACGAAAAGATCAACACGTAGGCCACGAGCAGTGTCAGATTGGGTTCGGTGCAGAGCAAAAGCGTGGCCAGCGCGCTGATCGAGGTACCGATGATCATCATCTTGATCACGTTCACACCGCGAGTCATCGCAGCGATCGCCGGCACACCGATCGTCACGACCAGTGGGTTGAGACCGCTGATCCATTCGTAGCGCTGTCCGACAGCTTTGGGAAAGCAACGCGTGACGTAGCTCGGCATCGTCAACCATTGATGCGCAAACAACGTGCGCACCGGCAGCAGCACGAAGATAAAGAACAGGAAGCGCGGATCGAGCAAGGCGGCAATGCGGCTCGAGCGTTCAGCTGGCCGTGGCGAATCGCTTGCAACGCGGTCCTCGCGCTCGACTTTTTTGGTGAAGGTCAGCAGGTTGCTCAGCAGCATCAGCGTGGTCACGCCGGAGAGCACCCAATACACGCCGGTGATACCGCCTGCTGAGGGATGGGGATCATTTTCTCGCGCGCGAAACCACTCGCGAAGCAGCGGCGAGGCGGCGTGCTCGATTACGATGCCGAGGTTCATGATCGCGTAGATCAGCGCGTAGGCCATCGTCGAGGTCCGCTCGTCGGCGTATTCCTTGGCTCCGGCATAGAGCGCGGGCTGGATCACCGCTTCGCCGAGACCCAGCACGACCAGGCCCGACCAGGCGAACAGCGTGGCTGACGGTGCACCGGGCGCGAGCCCGATCAGCACGCGACCGCCGAGAATCAAGATCAAGGCGAGATTCAAGCCACGACGCACGCCCAACCAATCGACGGCAAACCCGGCACCGGTAAACACCGCGACGGTGACGATGCCAGTAAAGACCGACGTCGCGACGCCGCTCGCCTGCTCGCTCATCCCGACGTTGTGCTCCAAAAAGAGCGTCAACAGGCTAAGCAGACCAAAGTAAGCGATGCCATCGCCGAAGTTGGCGATGTTCACCGCCCGATAGCCGCGCGACTTGTTGAGCAGCTTGAAGTTCTGCCAAAGCGAAAGGCGTTCCTGCTCAGCGTGCTCTTTTTTTAGCTCGTCACTCATCCTGTTCGCCGCCCTTTTTCAACACGAGAACCGTTAACGCCACCGTCGCCGCGATCAACGCGGCCGCCGCAACGACGAGCAGCACCGTCCAATCAGCGAGCATCGGCCGTCTGCCTTCCACAAAGCGCGGCGATCAAGAACGCCACCAGCGCCGCCCCCGCACCGATCAGCAGGGCCTCGACGCGCAAGCAAAGCGCCCATTTTTGCGCCCGCCCGAAGGTCCAGGCCAGCGTCGCCAGGCTACCAGCGAGCATCGAGGCCGCGCCAGCGCCGCGTTGCCGCAAGCCACAATAGCCGAGAATCATCGGCACCAACAAGGCCGCGCCCGAGAGCGAGCCCAACGTTTTCCAGATCGCTTTGATCGAGCCATCGAAGACCAGCGCCAAGGCCGAGGCGAGGATCGCCGTGACAACGATACCCCAGCGGGTCGCCGTGACCACTCGCTCGGGTGTCGGGGATGCGCGCCAGATCCGCTTGAGGTCGTGACCGTAGGTCATCCCGGCAACAAACAAATATGAGTCGATCGTCGACATCGTCGTCGCTAACAAGCCGACGAAAAAATAGCCGCGCAGCCCAGTGGGAAGCACATTGGCCGCGAGATGCACGTAGGCCAGGCGCGGATCGATCTCGGTGAACGTTGCCCGCGCGTAGAGCCCCGAAAAAACGCTGCAGATATCGAACAGCAGCCAAAAGCCGACGGCGATCAAGATTCCGCGGCGAGCGGTCGACACGTCGCGGGCGGCATAGCAGCGCTGATAGAAGTTGGGATCGACCAAGGTCGACATCGCCACCGTGGCCCAGACGACCAGCTCTTGCCAACCGATCGCGCCGGTCACCTCGAGATGCGTGGCGGGTAAGCGCTGTTCGAGGTAGCTCTGACCGCCGAGCTGGGTGACCGCCGCGATCAGCAAGATGCCGATCGCGGTGCACATCACAAAGAACTGCAAGAGGTCGGTGCTGACCACTGCGCGAAAACCGCCGACCAAGCTATAGACCGTCGCCACCAAGGCGCCGAGCAAAACGCCGACCCAAAGCGGCCAACCGCTGGCGACCTCAACCAAGACGCCAAAGGAAAGCAAATAGGCGATCGGCACGACGTTGAAGTAGTTGAGCACGGTGGCGATGCGACGTGCGCTCTCACCGTGAAGCCGACCGACCATGTCGGGCAGCGTCGTTTGTTCGGATCTTCGCACGCGCCCGGCAAGCAGCAAGGCGAAGATCAGGTAGGCCAAATACCAAAAGCCACCTTGGGTCAGCCAGGTCACCACCCCGTCGCGGTAGGCGATCTCACCGATGCCGAGCAAGCCGCCGTACCAGGTCGCGACCAGTGAGCCGACGAACGCGGGCAAGCGCAGCCCTCGGCCAGCCAACAGATACTCAGTCGCCGGATCAGCGCTGGAGCGACGCGCGCGTTGACCGAGCGCCAACACGGCGGCGGTGTAGAGCGCAACGAGCGCCCAATCGATCTGACCCAGCCCTGCCATCGGTTGGCGGTTATATCAGTAAAGAAATCCAAGCGGTTGCTCGAACACCGCCGAAGGCACATCAGCGAGGACGGCAGGCCACAGGCTGACCGTGGCTGACCCCAGGTGGGCAGCGCTAAGCAGTTGTAATCACACAAAACACAATTGGAACGTCGATTGCTTTTCACCAGGCCTCGCGGCCAGCGGCGGCCGCGGGTACCGCCGGGGCAAAACCGATGACCTATCAGATTCGACGACACAGCTATCTGCTGCCGCTTAGCGAGCACTGGGACCAGCTGCTCGACCAGATGCCCGCTTCGAACATCAACATGCGGGCAGAAGTGCTCCAAGCTTGGTACGACTCCGAGCGCGGGCGCGGCAAACCGCTGCTCTACACGGCCTGGCACGAGCGCCAACTCGTCGCTGCGCTGCCGCTGATCTGCAGCCCCGGCACGCTGTTGGTAAAGAGCGCCCCCAACCACAGTGGGCAGTTCACACCGCTGGTACACCCCGCGCATCCGCGAGCGCTCGCGGCGATCCTCACGCGACTGTTTTCCGGACCGACGGTCACCGCCGATCTGACGATGATGCCCGGCGACGACTCAGCCGTGCGCGCGCTCGAATCGGTAACCTGCGAGGTCGGCTGTGCGATGCGACAAATCGTCACCCACAACTCCGGTTACGTCCGCACCGACGTCGCCGATTTCGAGACCTACTATCAAGGCCTCAGCGCCAAGATGCGCAAGAACCTGCGGCGAGACGAGCGCTGGCTCAGCGCGCAAGGTGACCTGAAGCTGGTACGGTTTACCGGCACCGAGCCCGAGTTTCCGCGGATCTACCAGCAGGTGCTCGAATGCGAAGCCAAAGGATGGAAGGGCCAAGCCGGCACGGCAACGCTCAACAAGCCGCGCGCGCAGGTCTTGGTCAACGGCCTGCTACGCTACGCGATCAGCACCGGTAATCTCGAACTCTATGTACTGTGGGTCGGCGAGCGCCTGGCGAGCTTTCGGCTCGGTGTCCGCCATGGACGGACCTGGTGTTCGTTTACCACCAGCTACGATCCAGATCTGGCGCGCGGCGCACCTGGCGCGGTGATCGCCATCAAAACGCTCAAGATCTTCATCGAGGATCCGACGATCGACCAGGTCGATACCCGCGGCGTGTTGGAAGACCACAAGGCGCGCTTTCGCCCCGAGGTTCGGCCGATCTTGCGGATGCTGCTGTATCGGCCGGGAATCGCCGGCGAGCTCACGAAAAGAGCGCATCAAGATGTTGTACCACGCCTGCGCCGCGGTGTTCGCTCGGCCTATCAGGGGCTGCGTCAAGCCTTGGGCAGCGCCGAAAACGCCAGCTGACCCCCGCGTTGACTGGGTGTGCTAGGTTTGCCCGGTGATCGAACGCCCACGCACCGGCTCGCTGATCGTACTCTTCGCGCTGCTGCAAGTCAGTTGTAGCGGCGGGCAACAGCCGTCTGCGCTGCGCCAGGCGATCGTCGGAGGTGACCTCGCCGCACCCAATACGCTGCCGAGCATCGGTGCACTGGTCAGCTGGCAGGAGTCGCGCTTCCGCGCGTTTTGTACGGCAACGCTGATCAGTGACCAGCTCGCGCTAACCGCTGCCCATTGCATCGAGTCGCGACCGCAGTCACAACCGATGGCGCTATTTTTCGGACGGCAACTGCCGACAGCGACGAGCAGCGTTAGTGGCACGCTGGTCGACGTTCGCCGACGCTATACCCATCCCAACTACGATCGATCGATTCCCAACGATCCGCGCGCGCCGCTCGGTGACCTACACGATATCGCCGTGCTCGAGTTAGCTGATCCGGTCAGTCTGACACCGATGCGGATGGTTTCCAGCGCAGCCGCTGTGGATTTGCTGCAAGTCGGACAGGCGGTGACCGTCGCCGGCTTCGGTCGCAGCGAAGCCAACAATCTCGAGAGCAGCGGCGACAAGCGCGTCGGCGCAAGCACGATCGGCCTGGTCGGACCGAGCGAATTCTGGCTGACCGACGAAGGCGGCCTGGCGCAAAAGTGTGTCGCTGATTCGGGAAGCCCCACCCTGGCCGGTGAGCAAAGCGACGACACGCTGGTGATCCTCGGCGTTGCGGCGCGCGCCGGCGAAAACTGTACCGGCGGTAGCGTCGAGACGCGGGTCGACAAGCATCTGGAGTGGATCCACGGCTTCGGTCCGTTGCCCTGCAGCAGTGGACTCAGCGCAGCCTGCCAACCGCCCGCCAAGCCGTTGGGCCTCGGTGCGCGCTGCTACGCCGGGTCCCATTGTCAAAGTGGCTCATGCCTGCCGACCAGCTCTACCCAAAGAACCTGCACCCAGGCTTGCGACGATCAGACGCCTTGCCCAGAACACTTCGCTTGTCGGACGACCAGCGCACCGGCAGTCTGCGTACCGCTAATCCAAGCCGGTGGGCTAGGAGCGAGCTGCGACGGACCCGAGGATTGTCTGGTCGGCTACTGCCATTACAGCGCCCAGCGCAATTATTGCAGCCGGCTGTGCAAAGTCGACTTGGACTGCACCGACCAGTTGATCTGCGCGAGCACCACGGAGGGCCAGCAACAATGCATGCTCCCCGAAGATGCGCCCAATTCGAGCTCACAGCGCGGCTGCCAGGCGGTGGGCGCGGCAGGCCAAACCCCGACAACGATCGCGCTGCTGCTGGCGCTACTGGTTTGCGCGCGGCTGCGGCGACGGGTTGCCCAAGACGCCAACGCGTGCAAGGCTGTGACCGGCCAAGACTAGGTGCAAAAAGTTGCCTCCGCTCGTCGCCAAACACTTCGATCTCCAAACGCTGACCGATGTACTCGATCAACGCCAACCGGCGACGATCGAGGCTGCGCGTCGCGCGGCGGTGGCGATCATTTTGCGCAGCAACGCCGATCAGATCGCCGAGTTGCTGTTTATCCAGCGCGCCGAGCACCCAGAAGACCCCTGGTCGGGACATATGGCGTTTCCCGGCGGCCGGCTCGAGGCTAGTGACCGCGACCCACGCCACGGCGCAGCGCGCGAAACACGGGAAGAGATCGGTCTCGATCTCAGCAACGGTGCGGCGCGATTTTTGGGGTACCTCGACGACGTGCAGGTTCACGCCAAAGGCGCGCCGGTCGACATGGCGATCACACCCTGTGTGTTCGAGTTGCTCGAGACGCCGCAGGCCTTCACGCCCAATCAAGAGGTCCAGTCGACGCACTGGTTCTCAGCACGCGCGTTGACCGACGCCGACAACCATCAGCTGATGAACTACAACTATCGTGGCACCAATCTGCATCTCTCGTCGGTGGTGATCGACGGCCAGCGGATCTGGGGACTGACCTTTCGCATGCTGCAGAGTTTCTTCGAGCTGCTACGCTAGAGGCGATCATGGCTATCGTCGATGTTCACTGCCACCTGCACGCCGCGGATTTCGACGCCGATCGCGATCTGGTGTTGGCCCGCGCGAAACGTGTCGGCATCCGCTCGATCCTAACGATGGGCGAAGGATTCGCCGACAACCAGCGAGCGCTGGCCGTGGCTGCCCAGCACCCCGCGTTGGTGCGGGCCTGTCTTGGTCTTCACCCCTGTCACGTCGATGACGAAGATCTCGACGCGATCTGCGCGCAGATCCGTGGGGCCCCGGGCATCGCGGCGATCGGCGAGGTCGGGCTCGACTATTGGACGGCCAAGACCGACGCGCAGCGGCTGTGTCAACGCCAAGCGCTCAGCCGCCTGATCGAGCTGGCGCAAGAGCTTGAGCTTCCGCTGTCGTTGCATTCGCGATCGGCGGGCCATCACACCCTCGAGCTGCTGGTCGAGCGAGGTGCTAAGCGCGTGTGCATGCACGCGTTCGATGGTGCGGCCAAACACGCGGTTCGGGCGGCAGAAGAGCACGGCTTCTTCTTTTCGATCCCGCCGAGCGTGGTGCGGTCACCGCAGAAGCAGAAACTCGCGCGACGCCTACCGCTTGCCGCGCTGCTGCTTGAAACCGATGCGCCGGTGCTTGGCGCCGATCGCGAGCAACGCAACGAACCCGCGGCGATCGTCGAGGCGGCCAACAAAGTCGCCGAGCTCAAGGGCGTGACGGTGGATCAGGTCTTGCGAGCAGCGTCGGAAAACGCCCAGCAGCTGTTTGGCCTGTAGGGGCTTGCTAACGCTTGACCGTTTCTTTGGGGGCCAGCGCGCGCTGCACGAGCAGCGTCTTTCCGCCGAGTTGGGCCTTTTGGGCAAAACCGCTGCGCTTGCGCTTGGGCGTTTGATCGAACTGACCGAGCTTGAGCGCTGCGGCGACTTGCTCAGCGGCGACGCGAAGCTGCGCCCCCGCACAGGCCGTCGGCAGCGCGGTGATCTGCTGGGCGCTGACGATTTCATCGAATCGATAGAGCTTGGCGACCAACACGCAGCGTCCGTCCTTGCGAACCAGGTTGGTCGCCAGCAGACGTTCGATCGGCCCCTCGCGCATCGTCGAAAAATCCAACGCGCGGATCGCATAGCGCGCGCCATCGGCCAAGCGTTGCCGCAGATGGTCCGACAGTGCTCGCACCTCCTGCGAACTGAGGCGCCCCTGCGCGTCCTGCACCGGCGCGACGACCAAGACCGGCAGGGACACCCGCTCCACGCTGGCCGTGGCGGAGCCACCAGACAGCAGTAACAGTGCGGTTCCCAGCAAGATCAAACGGGCTGACGATTGGGCCGAGCGTTTCATACCCGGGATAGTT
This sequence comes from Deltaproteobacteria bacterium, assembly GCA_020633415.1. Taxonomy (GTDB): domain Bacteria; phylum Myxococcota_A; class Polyangia; genus JACKDQ01. The sequence continues at coordinate 73,075 of JACKDQ010000005.1, read as the reverse complement.
GCGATTCTCGTGCCAGTCCGCTGCCGACAAAAACGGCTGTTATCTCGCGGGGAGATCGTCAACAGCCCGGCGCGCTGGGGTCAGCCAAGGTCGGCCGCGGGGCCGTTTCCCCCTGCGAGCCGACAGGGGGCCGCGTTCGCCTAATCGCGGTAGCTCGCGATATACGCATCGACCCAAGCGGCGAAGGACTCAGCGATCTGGTCGAGTCGACCGCCGCGATCAGCTACGCCGCCGCGCCGTCGGCCTTTTTCAGCTTGGCTTCGATCAGCAAAAAGCCGGCAACGATAGCGATGCCGAGGGCAACCGTGCCGATCGTCAGCAGCTGCTCGCTGCCCCAGCTAGCTGGGATAATGTTGGCCAGGTCGACGCGTTTGGGGCCGGTCGGAAAGGCGACCATCTCAAACGACTTGTACGGCCAAATCGCCCAGAGCGAACCAACGACCAGTCCCATCAGAAAGGCCATCGTGGCGTCGTGGAAGTTCTTGAGCAGGTAGCTCAGGGCACGCGTCGCGATCAATAGCCCAACGATGCAGCCCAGACCGAGCGAGCCGAGCAACGGCAGGTTCAAGGCGCTCAGCGCGGCGAGCACCTCGAAGTAGACCCCCATCAGCAGCAGCATGAAAGAGCCGGAAATCCCGGGGAGGATCATCGCTACCACGGCCACGACCCCGGCGAGGAAGAACAGCATGAACTGCTTGCCGCCCAAGCTAACATCGCCCAGCTTGGCCCGCTCACCCGCCGCCTTGGCCTTGGCTTTGATCATCGCCACCTCGGCTTTTTTGCGCTCGTTGGCCAGCCGGCGCTCGCCCGACATCGCCTCGGTCAAGCCGATCACGCCGGCTATGCCGATCAGACAAGCGAGCAGCGCCGCCAGCCCCCGTTTCTTGATCATCTTGTAGGGCACGACGACCGAAGCCAACACCAAGCCAAAAAACAAGCCGTAGGTCGGTTCGGCGCGATGGTTGAGCAAATAGAGCAGCAGCTTGGATGCGGCGAAAGCAGCACCGGCTGCACCAACAACCAAGGCGGCGATCAGCGAGGCATCGAGGCGCTTCCACTCCTCGACGATCTTGCCGCGCAGCACGTTCTTGATCGTTTGCGGGCCGAGATTTTTCAGGCCGCTGATCACACGCTCGTAGACCCCCAGCAACAGCAGCATCGTGCCACCGCTAACGCCGGGAATGATATTGGCGAGACCAACCGCGGCCCCTCTGAACAAGTTGCTAACAAAACCGAGCATTGGTCGTTGTCTCCTTCGGCGACTAGCGGCCCGCTAGGCCGACCGCTCGGCCCAGAGCGAGACGAGTTCGGTCAAGGTATCGACAGTGGCTTGCATCGCCTCGACGGCGACCCACTCGAAGCGGCTATGAAACAGATGGCCACCGGTAAAGATGTTCGGCGTGGGCAATCCACGAAAAGACAACGCTGCACCGTCGGTCCCACCACGGATGCAACTGAGCTTTGGTTCGAGGCCAGCGCGACGGGTGGCCTCGATCGCCAGCTCGACTACCTCGGGGTGCTGGTCGAGGACCAAGCGCATGTTGCGGTAACTCTCCTCGAACACGACCTCGACCTTGGCACCAGCGAAACGGGCCTCGGCTTCGCGAGCGAGCTGCAACAGTTGCTGATGCTGAACCGCCAGCTTTTCCAGCTCAAAGTCGCGCAAGATCAATTTGACCGTCGCTTGCTCGACGCCACCGGAAATCGCCACCGGGTGGATGTAACCCTCGCGACCATCTGTCGCCTCGGGGCTCTGCCCAGCCGGCAAACGAGCGACGATCTCGGCGGCAACCTTGAGCGCGTTGACCATTCGCCCCTTGGCGTAGCCTGGATGAACGTTGACGCCATGGCAGGTGATCACTGCCGAATCGGCACAGAACGTCTCGTTTTCGATATGTCCGACGGTCTCACCATCGACGGTGTAAGCGTACTTCGCACCAAAGGCTTCGACATCGAAGGTCTCGGTGCCCCGGCCGATCTCCTCGTCGTAGGTAAAGGCGATGCGCAGCGGCCCGTGGCGCACATCGCCGCGCAGCAGGCGCTCGACCAGCGTGATGATCGAAGCCACGCCAGCCTTGTTGTCGGCACCCAGCAACGTCGTGCCGTCCGAGGTGATGATCGTGTGACCGTGATGGGTCGCTAGCTCTGGTGACTGCTCGGGCGTCAGCTGATATTCCGCATTGAGCTTGATCGGTCCACCCTGGTAGTTCGGATGGATCTGCGGCTTAACATCGGCGCCCGTCATCTCCGGCGAAGTATCGACGTGGGCGATCAGGCCGATCGTCGGCACCGAATGCGCGACGTTGCTCGGCACGCTGGCGATCACGTAGCTATGATCGTCGAGATGGGCGTCGCTCAGCCCGAGGGCTTGCAGCTCCTCGACCAGCAAACGCAGCAGTTTCAATTGGCGTGCGCTGCTCGGTCGGGTCGACGACGCTTCGTCGGATTGGGTGTCGTAGCCGACGTAACGCAAAAAACGCTGTGCCACACTGGGCAGTTCGGTGTGCTTGTCCATCGCTGGCCGGAGCCTACTCTAATTGGCGCGTATCTCAAGCGCGTTGAGCGCGAGACCGCGACGTGCTCGAACCAACTGAGCGCCGGCACTCACGCTGGGCCAACGAACTTTGCACTGTAATTTCGCGAAAATCTGCCTGGGGCGATGTTAACCGAGCTGGCTGCGCAACAGGCGCAACTCCTCATCGGTCAGATGCTCGCCATAGGCCTTGAGCATATCGGTCCAACTGCGCTCGGCGCTGCGGGCTTGACTGACCGACGGTGGCGCGACGCGTAGACGGGTCTGACGACGCTTGCGCGCCGGTTCGCGCTCTGCCGGCCGCGGCGCAGTCGGCGGGCTGACGGCTTGAGACTTCACCGCGCTCGCGCCAAGGGCGGGCTGCGCAGGGATGACGGGCTGGGCGATTTCAGCCTGGCCCAAGATCGCAGGCTTCGCCGGCACAGCGGTCGAAGCAAACGGCAGGGGCGACTCGCCCGTCGTTGGGCGCCGGGGCCGGCTCACCGGCGGAGGCGGCGGCTCCTGTTCTTGCAGCCAAGCGCTCCAGGAGCTCGGTGCTGTGGCATCGCTCGGCACGCTATTCCAGCGTTCACCCTCGACCGTGTCGATAAACGCTGTGTCGTTTTTTGAACGCCCGAGCAGGGCGCGAACCCGTTTTACAAACCGCACGGAGCCTCCCGATGGTGGCGTCGCGTTCAGGACGTGCGATTGTCGTGCCAGGCTGAAACGGTACAAGGTGGCGATTGGCGGCCGATCGTCGCCACCGCGTGGGGGACCATCCCCCCGCAGCGGGGGCCGCACCCCGCAGGCAGGCTCAGAAGCGCCACTCAATACCAAAGTTCATGTCGATCGTGCCGTAGAAGTTGACGCCGTTATCGCGGATCAACGCCGGGCCCGCGGTAAACAGCAGCGAGACCCCAACGCCAAAGCTCGGCACGACGAAGTAACGCAGGCCAAAGCCGCTGCGCAGGGCGATCGCCGCGCCGGCGAAGTCACCAAACCAGATCAGATCGACGGCGCCACCCACTTTGGCAAAAAACATCAGCGGGATACGCTGCATGCGCCATTTGATCTTCGCGCCAGCAACCAGCTCTAGCGCCGTGCCGCCAAAGCCGGTCGTGCGGCAGACCAGCACGCCGGCTTCGCGCCGGCAATAGCCCGAATTGTCGCCCGTGGCCACGTTGAGTTGCAGGTTGAACCAGGTGTTGCCGCGGATCGGCACCCCGAAATCGTTGAACCACTTGAAACCACCCGGAGCGAAACGGCTGAGATCGGCAGCGAAGCCGATGCCCCCCGACAGCTCGTAGCCAGGTGCGATACGGTGATTGCGAACGGCTGCCGCCGGCTTGCACAACGCCAACAGGCAGACGATGCCGATGCCTACGCGAAATTGTCTCATCCCCTACAAATATCAGAAATGCCGGCAAAGGTGAGAGCTCCCTTTTTCAGCCGGCGAAAATGCCACCACTGCGCATTTCGCCGGCGGGGATCGGACCGCGGCGCACGGTGCGGCTTGCTTTTGCCAGACTGCGCCCGTAAAAATGCCGACCCAACGAGGAGAAGCGATGGGAAGCGACAAGGCGACCGACCGCGAACGGCTGGTCGCTCAACTCGAAGCGAAGGCACCGCGCTACCGTGTAGACATCCTGGAGATGCTCTGCGAGGCCGAATCGGGTCACCCCGGCGGCTCGCTCTCGGCGATCGATCTGGTCAGCGCGATCTACCATTACAAGCTGCGACATCGCCCCGACGACCCGCTGTGGGCCGACCGCGATCGCTTCATCATGAGCAAGGGCCATGGCGTTCCGGCCCAGTACGCGGTGATGAGTGACTTGGGCTATTTCGAGCGCGATAAGCTTTGGACGCTGCGCAAGCTCGGCTCGCCGCTGCAGGGCCACCCCTGCACCCATTGGCTCGCCGGCATCGACGCCTCGACCGGCTCGCTCGGCCAAGGGCTGAGCGTTGCACAGGGGGTCGGCATCGGCTTGCGGCTCTCGCGCAGTAAAGCCCATGTCTACTGCCTGATGGGCGACGGCGAAACCCAGGAAGGACAGGTCTGGGAAGCGGCGATGTCGATGGCCAAGTACCGCGTCGACAATGTCACGGTAATCCTCGACTACAACAAAGCACAGATCGACGGACTGACACGCGACGTGATGGATATCGAACCGCTGGCTGACAAATGGCGCGCCTTCGGCTGGCACGTCCAGACGATCGACGGTCATGACTACCGGCAGATCCTCGCCGCGCTCGATCAGGCCGCCGCGGTGCAAGGCCAACCGAGCTACATCATCGCCCACACGATCAAAGGCAAGGGCGTCAGCTTCATGGAACAGAACCCGGTCTCCTGGCACGGGGTCTCACCCAACCGCGAAGACACCGACCGCGCGATCGCCGAGATACGCAAGCGCGCCGGAATCGACGCTAAGGAGGCCGTACGATGAATCGTGCAACCCGCGATCCGTTTGGCGAGACATTGGCCCGGCTGGGCAAAACCGACGAGCGTATCGTCGTCCTCGACGCCGATCTCAGCGAGTCGACGCGCTCAGCCAAATTTGCCGAGGCCTGCCCCGAGCGCTTTTTCGAGATGGGTATCCAAGAAGCCAACATGATCAGCACGGCGGCCGGTCTGGCCTCAACCGGCAAGATCGCTTTTTGCTGCTCATTCTCCTGCTTCATCACCAGCCGCTTCGACCAAATCAAGGTCTCGGTGGCCTACAACAACGCTCGGGTGACGATCGTCGGCACTCACGCGGGTTGTGGTGTCGGCCCAGACGGCTACACCCAGATGGCGCTCGAAGACGTGGCGATGTTGCGCACGCTGCCCAACTTGGCGGTGCTACAACCGGCCGACGACTTGGAGACCACCCAAATCGTCGAGTACCTGATCGGCCAACATGACGGGCCGGCGTTTCTGCGCCTGACCCGTCAGAAGGTGCCGCGCGTTCACCACGAGAACTATCGCTTCGCCTATGGCCGAGCTGACCGGCTGCGCGAAGGCAGCGATTTGGCGATCATCGGCACAGGTGCGACCGTGCATGCGGCGCTGGCTGCCGCTTCGCGCCTCGGTGACGAGGGGATCTCCGCCTCGGTCACCAACATCCACACGATCTCGCCCCTCGACCAAGATGCGATCGGCCAACTCGCCGCTGAAACCGGCAAGCTGATGACCGTGGAGGACCATTCGGTGATCGGCGGGCTCGGCGGTGCGGTCTGCGAAGCGCTGGCGGCAACACATCCGGCGATGTGCCACCGCGTCGGCTTGCGCGAATTCGGCGAGTCGGGCAGCCCCGAAGAGCTGTTCGCTAAGCACCACCTCGACGCCGAAGGCGTCTATCGCGAAGCTAAGTCGTTCCTCGAACGACTGGGCTAGCGCGCAGACCGCCTGGCCTGGGCCTCCAAGCGATCGCGCAGCGCGGCAACGATGCATGCGTTGTAAAACAGCATGCGTTCGTGTTACGAGCAAAGAGGGTGCGGAGGAACGTCGGCGCGTGTCAGTTGAGCTGTGTCAAATCCCGAGCGACCGGATCGATCCCGACGCGAACAAAGTCGTCCGACGCCTGACGCGGCACGGCTATATCGCCTATTTGGTCGGCGGCTGCGTGCGTGACCTGCTGCTCGGCCGCTCCCCCAAAGATTTCGACGTCTCAACCGACGCCACGCCCACCGAAATCCGCAAGCTGTTTCGCAACAGCCGGATCATCGGTCGCCGGTTCCGTTTGGCGCACATCTTTTTTGGCCGCCATATCATCGAGACGGCCACCTTTCGGGCCGAACCGGAACCCCCCTCAGGCGAGGAGAGCGAAGACCTGCTGATCTGGCGCGACAACGCTTTCGGCACCGCGGAAGAGGATGCCAGGCGACGCGATTTTACGATCAACGGACTGTTTTACGACATCCGCCAAGAACAGGTGATCGACTGGGTCGGCGGCCTGGAAGACCTGCGCGCTGGGCTCGTGCGCACGATCGGTGACCCCGAGATCCGCTTTCAGGAAGATCCGGTGCGGATGCTGCGGGCGATCAAGTTTGCCGCGCGGCTCGACATGCAGATCGAGGAACAAACCTATGCCGCCCTGATCAAGCACCGCGGATTGGTTGCTCGCTGTTCGGTAGCCCGCGTGCTCGAAGAGATCTATCGCCTGCTCGGCGGCGGCCATGCGCGCGCCTCGTTTGCGCTGCTGCAGCAGACCGGCATGCTCCCTGTGTTGTTTCCCGAGCTCTCAGCGGTGCTGGATGATCCACCCGCGGCGGCCGAACTGCCCGACGTTTCGCCGATCCGTCCCGGTCGGCGACCGGCGGCGACAGCCGATGTGGAGATCGACCATCCCGCCGAGGAAGTCGAACGGATCGCTGCGGGGATCGGCGAGTTGCTCGAGGAGCTCGAGTTGGACCAGCCCCAAGCGCGCAAGGACGCGACCGCGTTTTTCTGGCAGGCGGTGGCGGCGCTCGACAAGCTGGCCCAAGCCTCGGAGCAGCCGATCGGCCACGCGCTACTGTTGGCGGTTCCTACGCTGACCTTGCTCGAGGCCCAGCTCTGGCAGGATCAGCCGCTCGGCGTGTTTATCGAGCGGCTCGAGCAGACGATCGGCACATTTGGGCGCCGACTGCAGATCTCCCGGCGCGACAAGGATCGCCTCAAGCACCTGTTGATCGCCCAGCGGCGGATGTCTTCGGGCCGCTTCCAGCGCCGGATGACCCAGCGCGAGCACTTTTCCGAAGCGCTCACGCTGCTCAAGCTGCGCCACAGTGCCACCGGCCAACTCGCCGAGGCGCTCGACAAGTGGCAAGAGCCCGGCGGACCACGCCGGCGGCGCAGACGTCGCGGCCGCGCGCAATCGGACGATCTCTCCGGATGACCCGTCGTCGGCAAGAAGGCGACATGCTGCAGCGCGGCACAACTGAACACTACGTCGACGCCGCGCTCTACGACTACGAGTACCGCCGCCGACGCGCCGATGTGCGCTGTTACCGCCGACTGGCCGCGCAAACCCAGGGCCCGATCCTCGAGATCGGCTGCGGCACCGGCCGGATCGCCGCGCCACTCGCTCGCGACGGCCACCAGGTGATCGGTGTCGACCTGAGCCTCTCGATGCTGCGCCGCGCGCTGCAGCGTCGCGAACGGCTGCCGCGCGTTGCCCGACCACGCCTTCAGCTGCTGCAGGGCTCGTTTTATCAGCTTCCGCTGCGTTCGCGCTTTGCGCTGGTGATCGCCGCCTTCAACACCCTGCAGCACGTTTACCAGGCCGACGCGCTCTCAACGCTGCTGCTCAAGCTGCGGCAGCTGCTGGCACCCGGCGGGCTGCTCGCCTTTGACGTGCTCAACCCGGATCTGAGCTGGCTGGTTCGCGACCCTGAGCGGCGCTGGTCGAAAACGCGCTTTCGGCACCCCGTCACGGATGAGCGTTTGGTCTACACCACCAACCATCAGTACGACGTGGCGACTCAGCTCACCGCGATCACGATCTACTACGATCCGGCCCCCGATCAGCCGGGTAAGAGTGAGCGCGTCCAGCTTTGCCATCGGCAGTACTATCCGGCGGAATTGCGCTTTATCGTCGAGAAAAGCGGCCTTTGCGTCGTCCACCATGGTGGAGATTTCGACGGAAATGCGCTCGATGAGCATGCCGAATCGCAGCTTGTGATCTGCTGCCGGGACACCGATCGGAGCGCCGCTGAGCGCCAGTTGCAGCGCGTCTTTCCCTACGACGACAAGCGTCCGTCGCGTCGCTAGACGCGCGCGATTAGATCTCCTTAGACGCTTCAACGAGCCTTCAGCGAGCCATTCCGTCGGGCTCGTGCACATTTCTCCTCGGAAAACGTGCATAAAAAGATTGACGGTAAAAAAAAAGAAATTAGACAATGCAATTAATCACGATTGTTCTATCGGAGGAAGCAGATGGCCGAGAAGGTTGCCAAGACCAAGATCGCCCGTGACAAAGATTTCATGTACTACATCAAGAACGGGGCTGTGTGGCGCGTGCGCCGCAAGCAACCGGGCGTGCCGAAGGGTCGACCGGAGAAGGTGGTGGATGCCGGAGTAGAGATGGACACGGCCTTCATCTACTTCCTCGACAAGGACGGCGATGTAGCGCGTGCACAGCGTGCTGTGGGCGGTCAAAAACGCAAGAAGAAGGCTAAGAAGAAGGCCGCCAAGAAAAAGGCCACCAAGAAGAAGGCCAAAAAGAAAGCAGCCAAGAAGGCCGCTAAGAAAAAGGCCTCCAAGAAGGTAGCCAAGAAAAAGGCGACCAAGAAAAAGGCGACCAAGAAAAAAGCCGCCAAGAAAAAAGCCGCCAAGAAGGTAGCTAAAAAGGCCCCGAAAAAAGCCGCCCCGAAAAAGGCCGCCAAAAAGGCCCCGAAAAAGGCTGCGAAGAAAAAGGCCGCCAAGAAAAAGTCCAAAAAGCGCTAGCGCAAGTTCGTATCTGTAGCTGTTCGGGCTGGCTCGGATCGTCTCCGAGCCAGCTTTTTTTTGCCGACGAACCGGCTTTGCGGTGGACCAGGCCCGACGAGGCTCGGGCAGCACGCTGCACTAGAGCGGCGGGTGACTAAACACCAGCTCGCGCCGTGGAATCCCGCAACTCAACCCATAACGGATCGCGGCATCCCAGGTTGCGGCGTCTTGTTTGACGTCGAATACGCGATGGGGAAAGACGACGAACAGCTCGTCGCCCTCGATGTGCTTGACCGTGGCGTAGTAGGTCGGGGCATCGCTGAGTGCTTGCTGGATCCGTTCGATCGCCGGTCGCAGATCAGCGGCCGGCAGGCCAAGTTCGACGACGGTCCAATGATCGATCTCGCGCTGCGCCAGATGCGCGAACTGTTCGAGCACGGCCGGTCGCGTCAAACCCTGGCGAACCACCCGCACGTGATAGGCGAAACGTCGGCCCCAATAACGCTGGCTACCAAACAGCCATGGATAGGCCGGACAAAACGAAACCCCATCGACCAGCTGAGCGGCGTCCCAGCGCGGCACGAGATCAGAGCCGCTCCCTTTGGCCTTCCACATCAGGTAGGCGTTGATCGGCGTCTCACCGAAAAAGCGCCCGGTGTGCGTCTCGGCGACCTGGCGAAAACCCAGGCGCTCATAGAAGGAGCGCGGCAGCCAGCCGTGGTCGCTGTCGAAAGCGATCGTCGCCAAGCCGCGGTCGGCGCGCTCCATCGCTTCGCGACAGAGTCGCTGCCCAACCCCTAAGCTGCCAAACGCTGCCGGGACCCACATGCAGTGCATCACGGTCACGCCTTCGCCGGCGATCGGCAGACCCGACGTAGCCGCGGGCGCGAGCTCAAGCTGGCCGACGACTTGGTCGTCGAGCAACAGCACCAGCTTCTGCAATCCGCGCTCGCGCGCCGCCTGGATGAATTCCTGGCGGTGCGGGTCATCGACGCTGAGCTGGCTCTTGGCAAAGCACTGCACCGCGAAGCTGGCAAAGCGTTCATCGGTCAGGGCGTCGGCCACAGAAAACGAATCCTTGGTCGCCACCACCGGCACAGGCTGGATCAGCGTGACGTCGTCTTCCGAGGGACCCAGCCGATTGTTGGGATCGATCACGCTACTCAGCCGACGGATTTGACAGCGCTCGAGCCCAGCGGCGATCAGCGGATCGCCCTGGGCGATCGCGGTGGCCTCGTGAATGCTCGCGGCGCGCACGACGATCATTCCGCCGCCGCTTTCGTCGAAGGAGCCGGCAAACAGCAAGGTGCCGCGCGTCGAGAGCTCGGTCAGGTAGCTTTGGTGCGCACGGAGCTGGTTTAGCTGCGCCGGACGCCCCATGCTTGCGGTGAAGATCACGTATACCAAGGGGCTTGGCGTACCGAATCCATCACCGCCAAGCAAGTGGAAAAAAGATCGTCGCGCGCCTGGTTGCACTGGCCCCGGCGCGCTAGGCTTTCAACGGGAGCAGGCGACAGTCATGAGCCCACGACAGTCATGAGCCCACAACAGTCATGAGCCCACAATCGAAACACCATCTACCGGATAGCTTTCCGCTGGACAGTTCTCCTCTGCACAGTTCTCGTCAGGGCAGCTGGCGTCAGATCTGGCAGCGCGCGTTGTGGCAGCGCGCACTGTGCGTGTCGATCGCCGCAACCGCCCTTGGCGGCTGCTTTTATCCCTACGACTTCGGTCCGCCGCCCGGGCCGCTCGTCAAGCTTCGCCCACCGCCGGCGAAGCACGAGCACATTCCAGCGCCACCCGATGAGCTGTCGGTTTGGGCGCCTGGGCACTGGCACTTTGACGGTGCTCAGTTTGTTTGGATCAAGGGGCGTTATCTCAAGGCGCCGCGCTCGGGGTTGCTCTGGCGGCCAGGCGCTTGGGTCTATTGGGGCGATGGTTTCGTCTGGATCCCAGGCCGCTGGGTCGATCCGCAGTTTGTCGACCGGGCGCGCTACGGCCCGCAAACCGAGATCCATTACGGCATCTACTATAGCCCCGGCTGGGGCTATTGGCCGCACTACCCGTATCAGCATCAGCATCATTATCGGCGGCGGCTTCGCCCGGCTCCGCCGTTGCGCTGAGCCGGCCAACGATCAACTGCGCTACGCGCGCCGCAGCCGCCAAAGCGCGCAGGCGTGGACTAGCTCAACACCAGGCGCAGGAGATTTTTTTCGTGGGCGGCGAAGCCCGCTCGCGCTGCCGTCTTGAGCACAGCCTCGTCGCTCTCGGCGACGATCAGGCTGACCGAGACGCAGCCGATCCGTCGCGCCAAAGCCACCGTCTCGTTGATCAAGCCGAGGGCGACCCCTTGTCGTCGGTGCGCTTGGTCGACGAAGATGTCGGTGATCAGCATGAAGTGAACCCCGCGCACCAAGTTGACGCAGCGCTGGGCGGTGAGCAGACCGCAGATCTCGTCGTCTTCTTCAGCGATCATCGCGAACAGCGGGCCATCGTGGGAGACCGGTAGCGGAACCGCGACCGACACGTCGATGCCCATTTCGCGACGAAAGGTGTCGAGCATCTTGCCGACACGCCCCCCATCCCCTGCTTTGGCTTGTCGGATCATCACCGCCATCTCCGCATCGTGCCGTGCCCCGATCCGCGTTGCAATAGCCCTGATATCCGCGCCATGTGCTTTGTCGACCCGTCGAGCAAATGCTTCTTTCGGGCTTGACAGTCATTAGGCCCATTGCTAATGAGTCTGGACCGTGGCTACGGAGCCATAGGGGCGGATAGCTCAGTTGGAAGAGCAACTGGTTTACACCCAGTAGGTCGCAGGTTCGAGCCCTGCTTCGCCCAGCCGTGACGCGGTACTGACAAATGAATAGTTAATGGGGTGGTAGTTAAGTCGGTTATAACGCCGGCCTGTCACGCCGGAGGCCGCGGGTTCGAGTCCCGTCCACCCCGACCTAAATTAGCCCTGTAACGCAACGTCGTTACGGGGCTTTTTCTTTGCCCTGATTCCGCCGCCACCGTTTGTGACGTATTTGTGCCATGGCCCTGCAGCGTTTCGATCGAGGACCTGCCGTTCAATACAGTGCCCGGCAGGCCTGGGCTATCAAGTGTCGCGACCGCCTCTTGTTTTGCCGCCGGCGACAGGTGCGCATAACGCAGCGTCATCGTCAGATCGCTATGGCCCAGGAGCTCCTGTACCTCTTTGAGCGATCGCCCCCGCATGACCAGGTGTGAGGCCATCGTGTGCCGCAAGACATGCCAGCCGATCTTGCGCAGCCCCGCACGACGGCAGATCCGTTTGATCGCCACATCCGCCCGCCGATGAATCCGCCGACCACCATCGGCCTTGCAGAACACCAGCGAGTTCAGATGCCGATGCCGTTTCAGCGCCTCGATCAGCTGCGGTGAAAGCGGCACCTCCCGCGGGCGCCCGTTCTTCGGCGTCGTCACCGCCCCATAGGTAAAGTTGCGCCGCACCCGCAGCCGCCCCGAGACCAGATCCACATCGTCCCAGCGCAGCTCGCACAGCTCACCAAACCGCAACCCCGTCCGCAGCGCCGTCAGCAGCATCACGTACCACTCCGGTTCGTGGGTCGCCGCCGTTCGCAGCAGCCGCTCGGCCTCGTCGAAGTCCAAGAAATCGAACTCCGCCTGAGGCGCCCGAATCAGCTTCACCCGCGGCGCACGGACGATCACCTCCGTCTCTTCCGCATAGCGCAGCATCTTCGACAGCACCGCACAGATGTTCCGCACCGTCTTTGCCGAAACCCGCTCAAGCAACTTCGCCTTCAACGCATCGATCCGCCGCACATCGACCTCGTCCAGCTTCAGCGCACCAAACTCCGGCTTCAAATAGCGATCAATAACGCGACGTTTGCTGATCACCTCCGACGGCTTGTTATGAACCGAGGCATAGCTCGCCAAAAACTCCTCAGAGTACGCCTCGAATGTCGGCACCTCCTCCCGCGGCCGTCGACCGCTGCGCTTGTCATCCCATTCTTGCAGCAACTCGTTATGTCGCTGCCGCTCCCACTGTTCAGCGGCCCGCCTGGATGTAGCCCCGCGGATCGTTTCCCGATGCCGACACTTCGATCCATCCGGAAACCTGATCTGCGAGTCCATCATCCAAGCGGTACCGCGCTTGCGTACAGCCATCTGAAGTTCAACTCCCTTCAGTCTGTACGCTCTCTTCGCCATGTAACCAGGCTAGCAGCGCAGCTCGATAAATCACAATCCGTTTGCCGACGCGCCGTCCTGGGAATTGGCGCTTGGCAATTGCCTCGTAGATCGTCTTTGGGTCGCAGCGTAGAAAGGCGGCAGCCTCCTTGACGGTCAGCACGTCGGAAACCGACTCGGACCTAGCCGTTTTCGCCATCTTCAACCTCCTCCGCACAATCAACGGCAGACAGATACCGGTCGGCCTGATCAGGCCGCAGGAGTGCCGGGTTCAGCTCGACCGTCGGTGCGGGGGGCCGACCAGGACCGCGGGCCCGTGCTGGATGGATTCGGACCCACCCTCGTTCCTGAAGAAGCAGCAGCGCCTGCATGCAATCGTCCATCGTCGTAAGCCGTGTCTTCGTCCGAACACCATGAAAAATGGTTCGGGCCGAAAGCTCTGGTTCGCCCTTCTTCCTCAGCCAACGGAGCACGCCTTTTGCGCTGTTCAGAAGACTCGCCCCATCTAGCTCGAGAAACGTCACCACCGCATGAGCGGAAAAATAGTCCACGAGTCTCGTCGCTCGCGCGATCGAGCCTTCGGTCACTTGTCTTGCTGTGGGGTCTGTCGCGAGCTCCAACAGCGCTGCAAGCCTCAACACACCGCCGGTAAGTTTGCTGCCCCAATCTTGAATCCCTCCCAGAGCGCCACCGGGAAGAAGTTTCGGTTCGTGTCTCTTCTGAAAAGCGAGCCATCTCTTGTGCGCTTCGGGAGTGAGGTCTAAGACCGTCCGCTCAACCAGAGCTCCCAGCTCGAGCATCTTCCGCAGTGTGCATTCATACCGGTGGCGCACCGTGACCGGTATGGGGCGCGCACTATCCACATCACGATGGCCAAGCTGCGCCGGTGGATAAGTGAAGAGAAAGCGCGCAGTGAAGCCTCGGCCTCGTAGCTGGGCATCTTTGGTCAGACAGGAGATGACGTACGGCTGAACAGCCGTGGCTATCGAGAGGGAAGGCGACGCCGCAAAGTCCTGGGTTCGCCCGATACGATCCACCGTAATCGGTTCCCCACTGTACCCCTTCATCAGCACGTCGGAGTTCCCAAGCTTGTTCTTCTTCTCCCGGTAGACCCCCATGGCGTGTGCGAAGATCCCTCCCTCCGCCGAAACCACTGCCAAGCTACCGTTCTCTGCCAGCAACTTGACGAGCTGTTCCAGCGTGCAGTCATCGATCAGGACGCGAGGCCGACTCGGCATCTCGAACGCTGCGATCTCTTCAGCGAGCCGAAGCAGCTCGCTATTGTCACCTTCAGGATTCTTAGCGGCTGCCCGTTTCGCTGCCTCATAGCGCTTCTCTAGCACCTCCTTTTCCGCCGCCTTCTTAGCGATCTCGGGCGCCCATTCCTGGCGAATCGTGGCCTCGTATTCCACGAGAGGCCGGGTCAACGCAGCGAGCGTGGCGGACTTGCGCTCACCGCTCTCAGCAATCGCCGCGACGTAGAGGCCTACAGGCTCGGTGCCCGACCCGATCTGCACCGAATAGCGCCGTGCACAGACTGCGCTCCAGACGGCCAAACACAACGAGGCAACCATGTCCGGCGACACCTGCAGCTCATCCACAATGGCACTACAGAACTCGCTCATCCATGGAGGCAAAACATCAAGCGGAAATCTCGGCGGGTGCCTGTCCAGTGGCGTCGTCGGCTCCCATTCTGCTTCCTCGACAGGCTTAGCATCGTCGTATGCTAGGACTCCTCCTGCCCGGAGAACATCATTTGCATCCATCATTGTCCTCCTCGCTCGGCAGTTGGGCAGTCGCGTAGCTCTTTCGACGAACATCGTGTCCCCTGAGTGTCTCAGCGATACGTGCCGCGTACTTATCCCCCGCGGCATCTTCATGCACTGCGATGATCACGCGAACGTCTCTGGGAACTCGTTCCGCAATGTCTTCCGTCCACGACCCAGCGGTGATCCCAATCGTCGCAGGCGATGTCGCATCGTCTCGCCACTGCGATGACCACGACCAAAAGTCGGGCGCTCCCTCTGCAACGATCAACACCCGTTCGGTCCATCCGGTCAGGTCTGCACCAGCAAGCAATTGCTGGCCACGCGGACAAGCCATCACCAGCCCCGAAGACGAGGCGCCAGTGGGCCAAACCGCCTTGGGTCCCTTTCGGTGGTGTCCGAGATCGACGACGCGCGCGTGTAGACTGCAACAGATCCCGTGGGCGTTGTATGCACGCGCTATCAGCTTGTGCCCTGTGCAGTGCCAGGTCTCGCCTCTGAACCGTGCCCAAGGAGGCATTCCGCAGCCGCCAATGACCCTGGCCAAGTCATAGTGAGCGATACGCTCGTAGTCGATGCCGCGGCCCTCGAACCAGAGCATGACACTGTCAAAACACTTGATAGAGAGCGCCGAGTTCCATACGTCGTCGACGCCTGCCAGGGGTATTGGGAGTTGTGGGTGGTGGTTTTCGTAGAACGAACAGAATGAACCTCCGTTCCACAGTTCTACTGAAGCAAAGTCCGAGGGAGATGCTTCTGCGTCCTTCGGCAACCAAGGAGATCCCGCTGCTTTTTTCGCTGCTGAACGAAGTGTTGCCTGCACTTCACCATGGCTGAGTCTGTTCATTAGACCCGCTTGGTGCAGTGCAGTCCACGCCAACTCCGCTGAGATGATCCCACCCGCGACGCAACGAAACACGGCACATGCATTCTTGAACAGACTGTAGTTTCGGCCTCCCGGTTCTGAGTACGCGATCTGCTCCAATGCGTTGCTAAGAACCGTCCGTCCGTAGTTTACGTACCTTCCGCTCGCAACGCTCGTGCTGGCACTCTCGCTGCTGTTTGGGGAACGGCTCCCAGAACTCCCAAAAAACTCTCGCGCCCACGACGTCATCGCTAGTTCCTTCATGCGGCTCATGACCGACCTCCTGTTTTGTCCCTCTGCTCCAAGTCCCTTGCTTCCAAACGAATCATCAGTAACCTCCTGACCGTTTCCGTCAGAAGCAGACCAAGCGCAGTCCGCTGGCCGACTCAGCCGACGCAGGGCCCTGAAATCTAATGCGAATCTTTTTTGATCTTTTTTCTGTGCGTCTGACTGCGCTTAGATACACGGGCAGTCAGTTGGGAGGTCAGGTGGCTATTCGACTGACTCCGGATAGATGCGAAACAGGCATTTCCAGCCACCGTGGATGGTGTCCTTGATTATGGGCCTTTGACTCAAGCCAAAGAAGTCCCTGAGCCGCCTGTTCAGCTCGTATATTCGGTCCTTGTTGACCATCCCGTCTTCAAGGCTGTTCTCATTGAATACCGCGCCATCTTGCTTCGCCAGAAGCAGCAAAATTTGGCCGGATAGAGTCAATGTCGTCTTGGTGCTAGTGAGCAGCATTCCGGGGCCTTCGGTCAGGTCGTACGTAGCGCGCTTGCCGCCGCAGACCGAGATAGCGACCTCCTGGCCATTGAGAAACCACATCCTTATGTTCTCCCACTCAACCGGCCGCTCACCTTCCCATTTCGCGTAGTGTTGTGTTGATGGGGCTTCATCCTGCGGCCGAGAGGTGCCCATTGCCCGGCGCTCCGTAGATTGCATGCGCGGAAGACCGTCTGGGCCTAGCTTTCGGCAATGCTCCAAGAAAGTCTCCGGCGTCAGAAGGTAGGACACCGGATCCGGCGTGAGGGCAATGGGAGTGCCGCGTGCGTCGCTTCGGACCGCTCCCATAATCGGCGTGGGCGCCGCCAACTCTTCATACCCATCCACACGATCCCAACGCGGCGCAGGTAACCAACCCGCCACGGGAGGTCTCGGTGGTTCGGGCGGTGGGTACGCTGCTGCCAGGTCCTTCAACAATAGCTTGAAGGCGTGAATTCTAGCGAGCTCGGCCTCAGCATCTGCGGAGCCATCCAGCAGGGCTCTCCTCCGCGCAGGTTTCCAATGCCCCGTTTCTCTATGGAAGTAGCACCAGTGTGGCGGCTTCTTCCAGCAGCAGCGTGCCCAAGAATGAATATCCCGCTCATGCACAGATTCGTCACGGAGCAGGACCCTGATCGCGATCTCTAGTGGCCAATAGGGTCTCTCCCAGAACCTCCCTGCCAGCTTAAGCTCCCAATCAGGCAGGCTTCGAGTGCGCTCGTTCGTCATATGTCTAACTCCGACGCACTGAATTCATTCGCAAATCGACTTAAGCAACGTCAGCAGTTCTTCGGTCTTCACCCGCCGTGGGTGCGATTCATTCACCGTAAAGTATCCGTAGAAATTTCCCGCCCCGTCGACAACCACTGGTGGATGCGTAGACATGCTATTGCACGCGCTCTCAAACGAGAAAGAAGAGCGATACGGAGAGAACGTGTTGTGCAAGCTGTCCTGAGAAAACATGCTCCCGTGAGGCCCCATCACGTTGTGAATAGAATCCGTCGCGTAGCTGGGGCACGAGATGCAGCCGAGATACACGTCGTGCATCACCCCCCCAAAGATCATGGTCTTAGTCTCGCGATAGGCGGCAGGGATCATCGCGGCGTTTGGCGTGGCAGAGCGCTGTCCCGTAGGTGTCGCTGCTGAGGGCACGACGCAGCCCTGGACCGCGCAGACCATCCAGAAGCAGAGCTTAGGGAACAAGTTCCGCAGCGCCATCAATCCTAAAACTCCGCCTGAATCGCGACTAGACGGCCACCAGAGACTGCAGTGGTAATTCGACGACCGTGCAATAGATAGCTATATAGCCAAACGGCAATAGCCGCCGCGCCGACGCCGATGAGCACGTGCCCAGCGGTAACCTTGCGCTCGGCCGCTTCGACATCGCCCCAATATCCAAGAATCTCGCTCGGGACAGTTGCAGACCGGTAGTTATCATGCGCAGAGTCGCCCTGAGCCTTTCCAACTCCGTAGAGAACTGCGGCGGAAGCCACTGCGGACAAGCCAACACCCAAAGCAACGTAGCCCCAGGTTGGGGTCCGACGGCCATCAACCTCTGTTGCGGGACTAGGCGTGGCGACTAGGATAGCTTTCTTGTCCAGTCGCTCCATGGTCACATCGACGATCGACGTCTTCTCGAGAGAAGCATTCACAGTGCGTGTTTCTGTGCGGTACTTCAACAGCTTCACCCGCACCTGATGCTTACCCGCAGCCACCGTTAGTTCCTTCGGCGTCGTACCGGCCGAACGACCGTCGAGCAGAATCTTCGCCCCCATCGGCGTGCTCCGTACGGCGATCAAAGCACCCCCGGCGCGCTTCTGACTCTCTTCTTCTTGCTGCATGATCACGCGCACTGCCTTTTCCAGCGCGACGATCAAGGCGTCCTTTTCGCAATGCGACTTTGTCGAGTTAGCGCGCTCCGGTGCTGAGCGGGTCACGTCAAACACCGTCAACATCACCACGCATCTCGAACCCAGACGAACGATTTTGGTCGCCAGTGCCTTCTCCGCCGCCAGTTCACGGCCAACGGCGATCTTCCGAGTATCATCACCCGCTGCGTTATCTTTCAGCTGTTCGCGCAATTTCTGTCGCGCCACCGCCGTGTAGTAGATGCCTTCCGAGATCCGCACGGTCAGATAATCCGTCAATTGCTTGATCTCTGTCGGCTGCATCAGTCCGGATTGATCCTCTACATCGAATACGGCAATGCGCGTTTTCTCGCCACGTGCTGCAGTCGAGGCAAGAAGAAGTAAAGAAACCGCCGCAGCGGAAGAGCAAAGCCTCCCAAACCTACAGCTCTGAAATCTCATCATGGTTTCACAATTGCGCCATATATGTCGAAATCGGATTGAGTGTTTCTGTCGTCTCGCCAGACCGCGTAGAGCCAGCCATTGATGTTCGTAATGCTCGGTCCCCCCTCGGTCTGGCTTCCCTTCGAGATAGCAAATGGAGGGCCAATGAAGGAGCCGGTCGAATCCATCCTGTAGCCGTAGATGTCTCCTGTCCCGTTGACAAGGGTGTCCCACAAGATGATAGCGTCGCCAGCATAGGCTGCTACCGACGAGTTAAGCTGTCGCCCCCCCTGAGTGACTCGGATTTCCGGGAGTCCGTTACGTTGGCCGTCAAGCCCGAGAGTGGTCGCGTATATGCTTTCGCCATACTTCCCGTTGAGCGTCCAACTGAGGAAAAGCCTATTGCCCGCCACGGCCAACCTAGGTCGCCACTCATCATACGTACTCGATGTAACTTGGTAGTCGCTTCCGACGGAGGCACCGGTCGCATCCACCCTGGCGCTATAGATATCGTCTTTGCCCATTCGACTATCCGTCCACGCGACCACGGCGCCACCGCCAACCGCTACAGACACGGGCGCCGATTTGTACTTCCACGGCTCATTCGTGTAGCGGTAGATCGGCAGCTGCAGCTGCCCCGTCAAGCTGAGCCGCACTCCACCAATCTCGGATCCAAGTCCCGCCGACCACCGACGGTCCTCCCAAAAGATAATGGCTCCACCACCAAGGCTGCTGACCGTGGGATTTAGTTGAGCTGTGCTGTCGAATGTTATCTGGATGTTCTTTCCGCCAACCTTCGCACCCGTAGCATCAAAGATTGCGGCATACACATCGTAGTTCTGATTGGAGCCGGACTGATGCCACACGACAATTGCATTTGAACCGACCGACGCCACGTGTGGCGAGCCCTCGCCATAAACTGAAGTCGCAACAGGAAACTCGTTCCCGATCCGGTTCCCCGCGACGTCGAAGATGGCCGCATAGATATCGGGCTGCCCATTCCGATCATCACTCCACACAATCAACATATTTGCCCCCAACGCTGCCACAGCTGCCGCGGCCTGACCTGTTGGAGCAGTAGAAACCGGAAACGTCTTGCACACGATCCCGAGACAGGGGCCATCTGGTCCGGGGCTTACCGAGCTATCGAGGGATGAGTCGGCGACGAACTGATCAACCGAGGCATCAGCCAGAGCCAAATCTGCAACGCCCGCGTCCGCAACTGCAGCAAGATCGACATGCGAAGCGTCGAGCTGCGCAGTGTCTACACCCAGGTCCTTGGCGGCGTCCGTAGATTGATCCGCGGCAGCCGCATCTACTCTCGCGTCAAAGGACGTCGCATCGGTCAGAGCGCTAGCGTCCGGACCATCCAAGGCGGTGGTGTCGTGTGGCGCTACACCCTTGTCAAAGACAGGCGCCGCATCGATCGCCGCATCAACTGAGGAGCCATCCAGCGCACGCCCATCAGCGGTCTGACCCGCATCGCGCGCGGCCGAGTCGGCTTGCCCACCGTCGCGAACTCTGACATTCGCAGGATCGAGCGGGTTATCGCGCGGCCAGCTGCACGCAGCCAGTGCGCTCACCGTGAGGCATCCAAAAAGAGCTAGTAATTTCATGATCGCCGTAATTATATCCCGGGGCACCACACCTTGAACAACCCTTAGATGGGCGGTAATCGGCTTTCGTTCGATGATTCCTTCCGGAAAGTACCGCTTTTGCCCGCGGCGTCCCGCACGGGCATTACAGCGCACGAACAAGACGTTCCGCTCGCCAAACCTTAGGCCAAACGCGCTGTTGCAGCGGTTGCATCGCACATGCCGCGTCGATAAACTCGAATCTTGTTTGGTAGAGGAGAGTAGTCGTGGCATTGGTCAGCTGCCCTGACTGTGGCAAAGACGTAAGCGACGCCGCACCGGCTTGCCCGAACTGCGGTCGCCCCATCGCGGACGTACCGAGCCCCCCGTCCAATCCTTGTCGCATTTGCGCGAAGCGTGGCGTGAGCTCAGAACTCGTTGTGACCCGGCTTGTGTGCCCGACATGCGACAGTGCTCGGGATAGCAGCGATGACAGCCAGCCCTGTAGGATCTGCGCGAAAAAAGGGCGAACGGTCAAACTCAAGCCCACCCGCTATCGCTGTCCCACGTGCGGAGGGCAGAGAGGTACGAAGTCTGGAAGCGGCGCAGCGGCGGGCATATTTATCGCCCTTGTGATTCTCGGATTCACGATCGGCGGGCTGTCGCTCTGCCTAAACAACGCGGCGTCGCCCGGATCAATGCAGGACGATCAAGCGCAGCGCAAAGCGCGTTTTCGTGCGTGCACCGAGCGCAAGCAGGTACTCATAGACGCCTGCGAGGGCGAATGCGGGAGTTCAAGCCAGTACGACGCATGCCTGAGTGGGTGCTCTGAACGCAGATTCAACAAGAAGATTCCAAGGTGCTCCCCTCTGTTGCGGGGAGAGCCCGAGGGGGAATTCTAGCTCTCTCTGGTGGCGCATTTGCAGCGGCAGCGCTTGAGTAGGAACGTAGGAATTCTGGTCAACCGACCTAGCTGCCACCACAGCCACCGCCACCTCCACCATTACAGGCGCAACCTGCAGGCACCCTGCAAGTCTTGCTACAAGAGATGCAGCTGTCACCGCAGGCACAGCTGTTGGTGCACACTCTGCAGCAAGACGCGTTAAGGCTTGCTTGCGCCTGCGAGAGGCCCGCACCTCCAAAGGTGGTTGCCAAAAGGCTGACGATACCGACGATAAGGGAAATCCTCACCAAGATCCGCATACGACCTCCTCCTCCGCACCTGCCACGTTTCGTCAACTGCATCCCAGGGCCCCGTGGTAGTTCCAACACCTTGCGACAGAGACGAGCCATCCTCGCGTGGGGCGCTCCAGAACCTCAATGGAAGATCTCCACCAAACGCAACGCCGCGAGCGCTAACAGTCGAGAACATGAGCTTCCCGATCAGCGTAGCGGCAAGCGTGCGGGCGCTGCAATGTAAGCGCGTGTGGTTGATGTATGCCTATCCTCCCAGCGACCTCAACATACTCCGCCCGATGTCTTTCCTTCACGTTTGTTCTGTCGGATTGCAAACTAATAAGACCGTCACCCCAACAGTCCCCTTTGTTCCAGATGGGTAGGCCTTGATGGTTGGCAGGAAAGTCTTTCACTTACTTCACCGAAGCGACTCGAGCGCCGCGCGAGTGGTCGATGGGCTCCTCCTTCTTGTCATCCTGTTGTCGGTCGCAGCGCTCGCGCTAAACACCGTCGACGATGTATCTCGCGACTACGGAGACTGGCTTGAAGCCATTCAGCTCTGCGCGTTGATTATCTTCTGCGTTGAATATGTATTGCGCGTTTGGTCGGCGGCCTACGACCCAGACAAATCCCCCTCGCGAGGCATTGCCCGGTTCGTTTTCTCCGGCTACGGACTGATCGACCTCGCCGCGATCCTGCCATCGTTCTTAGAGAGCGCGGGGTTTGTTTCTCTGCGCTGTATCCGACTCTTGCGCATATTCCGCGTCCTGCGCGTCGCCCGCTTCGCCTCGTCTTTTGATCGACTGGCACGCGTGTTGAGACGAAAGGCGCCCGACCTGCTCACGTTTGCGTTCCTCGCACTGATCATCATGCTGGTCAGCGCGGTTGGCATCTACTACGCGGAACACGACGCTCAGCCAAAAGTCTTTTCCAGTATCCCGGAATGCCTCTGGTGGGCAATCGTCACACTCACCACGGTGGGCTACGGTGATTCATACCCAATCACACCAGGCGGCAAGCTGTTTACGTCTGTGATTCTCCTGCTGGGCCTAGCGATCGTCGCTGTACCTACAGGGATAATTGCGAGCGGGCTTACCGAGGATGCACGGGACACGAGAAGACAGAGCGAGTGAGGGGTGGAGGAACCGATGGGTAGGCGTAGACGTCGCGCCAGCACAGATCTGGCAACCTGGCTGTTCGGAGTAGCGGCACTGATCATAGGCCTAGTCTCTTGGCTCGTGGCTCAACTGATCAAACACTTGTGGATCGAAATCTTGGTTATCGCCGCTGTGGTGAGCGCTGCGGCAATCTTTCTCGCGATTCGACGAAGCATGCGCCGCCGGCTGCTGGCCCGGCTCGTGGGGCATGCGACTGCGCTGAGCAATGAGCCAAGGGACGCTGCATTTCTCGCAAGCGCTCGAGAGCTGCGACGCAAGGCGAAAGTACTGCCATCCGAGACTGAGCGCGAGGTTGTCGACGCGTACGTTTCGTTGGCGCTGTGGGAGGTCGTCGAAGATCGACATGTGTCCGAGGATGAGTTGCGCCGACTAAGAGAGTTCGAGGAGGTCTTCGCGCTTCGGCCGAGCCACATCGAAGAGGGTCGAAAGAGGGGGCTGCGCAAGGTTTTTGAGCACGCCGTCGCAGATGGCGAGCTTTCAAAGAAGGAAGAGTCGGAGCTTTCTCAGGTAAGAGAGGCGCTTGGGCTGCCTGCCGAGGCATTGGCGAGGGGTGAAGCTGTTCTGACTGATATGCGGCAGGCCCGCACAGTCCGAGAAGCATCTCAGCTAGCCCCCGTCGAGGCCCCGCGGCTCCGGCTGCAGCGCGGCGAGATCGCGCATTTCGTATGCGACGCCAAAGAGATCAAAGAGCGCGTTGCGTCCTCCTACGTGCGCGATGGCGTTCGCTACAAAGATATGGAGCAAGTTGTCGTTCGCGAGGGACAGTTTTTCGTTACTTCTGGCCGTGTCGCTCACAGTGGCAAAGGGGTGCTGTCAATCAAGCTCGCTCACATCGAGGAAGCCTTCGTGGAAGATGGTGAGTTGCACCTCTTCAAGAAGGGGCGGAAGAGCGCCCAACGCTTCGTCATGGCTAATCCGTACACGGTCTTAGCTTATATCGAGAGAGCACGAGAAGGTGCGGACGCCCAGGCAGGTCGCCATCGGGATGTCACGTGCAAATACTGTCGCAAGCTTGTCTCGCTTGTCAGGGGGAAGTGCCCTGAGTGCGGTGCGCGCGCGACCTGAATGAACGACGCCCTTAGGGAAGGGTAGAAAAACGCGTTGTGGTTCACTTTCGGAACCCCGGCACGGACTCACTCAGAGATGACAGACCTCCGAGCAATCGATGCACGTATTACCGCACCGACAACCCTTAACGCAATTCGGCCCGTTGGCGCCCCCTCCTTCGATATACCAAGAACCATACCGAATTGATGCAGCCAAGGATCCGCTTAGCGCGACCAGGAAGGGGAGAGTTACGCCCCACTGCCACGCATTGCCTTCGACTTCCCGTTGCCCTTGACTCGTAATATACACGCACACGCCAGCAGCGACGGCACTCAAGATGGCGGCGGCCATCCATCCGCCATTGCTTGCCTGTGTTGCTGATTCCTTCATTTCGACGTTCGCAACGACGGTCGTGGCGGCTGCACTGATTGCTACAGCGCTCAGCGCAACCTTACCGCCGGTATTGATGCGGTAGTTATAGCAGCTACTGAGTCCCCAAAGCACCGAGACGCAGACCCCCACCCGCCGCACATGATGGCGCATGATGTGCATTCCCAAGTCCAATTGCTTTTAGGCTGATGCTACCAGCGTCCTGACGCCTTTCCAATCTCCCAGAAAGTCGCCATTTGATGCCTGAGACTTGCTCGCGCCCACGCCAGCGTTCGCCGCGACGCTGGGCGCGGCGGAACTAAGAGCAACAGCGCTCAACACCACCTTGCCCCGTGCTGAGATGATATCTGTAGCAACTAGACGACAACAACACCGCACACAGTAGCGGGACCTGCCCCCACGCCCTCGTCCGAACCTCACAAGTCTAGATAGTCGACAACGAATGCGGATCGAGTGATGCTATGGACGTAGGGGTACAGCCATGAAATTACGAGGGCGAGGGGTCCAGCCGGGCGTTGGACTGTGGTTCAACGAGCACGGAGTGGCGACGGCGTTGGCGTCCCTGTTGGCGGGCAGTCTTCTAGCTTGTGTACCGACCTTCACACATCAAGAAGTCGCTGCTTCGCTAAAGAAGGCCACCAGTGAGCAGGTTGGCTGTCCACAGAGCAAGGTCTTGGTAACGTGCCCAGGCAACGACTGCACTCGGGTCATGGGATACTGGCGGGCTGACGCCTGCGGTCAAACCTATTCATGCAGGGCATCTAGATATCGCACGAACTGTGAACAGATAGAACGTTCTTCCCGTGCGGCGACCACTACAACCTTAGGGCCGCGCGGGCAGCACGCGGTTGTCGTACGGAAGGTCGACAAATTTACGGGCAGGGTTACCTACAGCCTCGATCCGGACTTCAAAGAGGCACGAGAGCGACCAGTGCTCACCGCGTATACCTCGGCGCCTCCAGGCGAGCGTCCAGCGGCGGTTTTGCTCGCGTTTCTTCAGATATCGAAGGGCTGGCAGTACCTCGAGTGCCATCACGTCTATTTCTTGATAGACGGCAAGAGGGCAAGGCCTAAGACTGTGCACAATGGAAAAGGCTTGGGCGGAGCAACTGTTCTAGAGCGCGTGAAGATGGAACTCGGTTTGGCAGCGCTTGAGACGATTGCCGGCTCAAGCAGTGCGGAGTTTCGACTCTGCAACTACGAAGCGAGAGTAAGCTCAGTAGAGAAACAGAAGCTCCGCGAGTTCCTTGCGTTGCTACCCCCAAAAACGGCGACCGCGCCAGCATCTGCGCCAACTTCGCGACCTGCGTCTGATAGCGCTCCGTAGACTGCAATCTGAATACAAGCAGGCGGCGTGGAATGGGGGACTTTGTCCAACGGAAGGGTGCTCGAGCATGAGAGACAAGGCGCAGGTTGAATTCCAACTGCAACGGGATGTGGAGGGATTGCCGAAGCAAGTGGTCTTTCGGGTTCACCTACAGAGCGACCGCGGCGAAAGACGTGCAAGGGTTTGCAGCACGCATCCAGGAGTGCTTCGCTGTGTTGGATTTCAGGAAGAGGGTACAGCCAGCGATGCGACTGCTGCCGTTAGGGACTACTTGTCATCAGGAGTGTCTCAGGAGCTCCAGGACATGTACCACAGCGTGCAAGCAGCACACGCGCGCCGAGGTCTGTCTTCTTGGTTTGAGCAGATTCGCCGGGCGTCGACGTCTGGGTTGCATCAGCTCGCGTTGTCTGCAGCACTAACAATTCCAGACGTTCTCGGTAGCATTGACAAGGCGGGTAACGGGAATGGGCCCCGCTCGAAGGCGTGGTAAGCGCCCACGTGGAGAGACGGCTGGGCATTCCTGCTGAGCACTATTGGCGGGTTCGCAACGCGCTTATCCATGAGGGCCAAGTCGCACCCAAACAGCTTGACACAGACTCCAACTTTATACCGCACGGGTCTCAAACCATGCGGTGGAAGTGTGGGAGATCCGTCGTGACTGTGCCGGTCGAGCATTTTGTTCGTGAAATGACGGAAGCAGGAGGGCAGTGGCTTGCGGACAAAGCCGACGAGGAGCTCATAACTGAGCTAGACATCTCTGTTTGGTTTGCCCCGCTGAAGTGATAGATGACCAAACGCAACGGATCTGGCCGGATCGACAAGTACCAAGAGGGAATTGCCAGGTACTAATAGCCAATTGCTATTTGATAAGAGCCAATCGACTGGGAAGCCCCCCCCTACCCCCCAAGTCGGGTTGCACTTGCTAAAAAGCCTCGACGGGCTGAAGCCGGGTCAGCGCATCGTAACGCACGGCGCCTTTACGTTGAAGTCCGAGCTATTGAAGGCGCAGCTAGGAGCGGGCCATGCGCACTAGTCGGAACGCTCCGAGCGAGGTGGGTCTGGCATCGTGACCTCACGAATTATCGAATTTGCGATCCGCAACCGTTTCTTGGTCGTCTTTGCCGTGCTGCTCACGGCCGCGATCGGGCTGCGAGCGGCGCAAGAGCTACCGATCGATGCGGTCCCGGATGTAACAAACGTCCAGGTTCAGGTATTGACCCAGGCCGCGGCGCTGGGCCCCGTAGAGGTCGAGAAGTTCGTCACCGTTCCGATAGAGACGGTGATGAGTGGACTGCCTCGGCTGCACGAGATCCGCAGTATTTCGCGCTTCGGCTTGTCCGCTGTGACGATCGTCTTCGAGGAAGGGACCGACATCTACGCCGCGCGGCAGCTCGTGTCGGAGCGGTTGGCGATTGCGCGCGACGAGATCCCTCGAGGATACGGAAAGCCCGAAATGGGACCGATCTCTTCGGGTCTGGGGGAGATTTACCAGTTCGAGCTGCGCGGCGAGCCGATGTGTGCGCCCGACGCTGAGGATACGCCCTCCTGCTATACGCCGATGGAGCTACGAACCATTCTCGACTGGTACGTCGCCTATCATCTGCGATCCGTTCCCGGCATCGTCGAGGTCAATACCTTCGGCGGTCAGCTGAAAACCTACGAAGTGCAGCTCAACCCCGCTCGGCTGACGGCCTTTGCGCTATCGCTCGACCGTGTGTTCGCAGCGCTGGAGAAAAACAACGCCAATGCCGGCGGTGCCTACATCGAGCGTGCCGGCGAGCAGATACTGATCCGGGGTGAGGGGCTGGTCAGAACATTGGCGGACATTCGCTCGATCGTCGTCGCCAATCGGAACGGCACTCCGATTACGATCGGTGCTCTCGGCCGGGTGGCCACAGCGCCGATGGTTCGCCAGGGTGCGGTCACTCGCGATGGGCGCGGCGAGGCAGTGACCGGCATCGCGATGATGCTGATGGGGGCGAACTCGCGCCAGGTGGTCTCAGCGGTGAAGTCCAAGATCGATGCAGTTCGGCGCACATTGCCCAAAGGCGTAAGCGTCGACGTGTTTTACGATCGCACGGATCTTGTTCGGCGCACGATTGGCACGGCAGCGATAAACCTGATCGAAGGGGGCGTACTCGTCGTCGTGGTGCTGCTGTTGATGCTGGGCAACATTCGCGGTGGGCTTGTTGTGGCCTCGGCCATCCCGCTGTCGATGCTCGCCGCGCTGATCGCAATGCGCAGTTTCGGCGTCTCGGGGAACCTGATGAGCCTCGGGGCCATCGACTTCGGGCTGATCGTCGATGGATCTGTAGTGATCGTCGATAACATCATCCGCACGCTGGCAGAGCACAATCCACCAGCGGGCGAAGTGCGCAGAACAACGCTAGCAGCGGCCAAGGAGGTCGGTCGTCCGGTCGCGTTCGGCGTGATGATCATCATGCTGGTCTACGTGCCCGTGCTTTCACTGTCTGGCATTGAAGGCAAAATGTTCCGTCCGATGGCCTTCGCCGTGGTGGCTGCGCTTGCAGCGTCGCTTGTGCTCGCGCTGACTTGGGTTCCTGCTGTGGCAACATGGGTCTACCGGCGTGGTGTGAGAGAGAAGGAGACCTGGCTGGTGCGCGGCGTGAAGCGCTTTTATCAGCCGCTCTTGCGCCGCGCTGTCGGCGCACCCGTCAAGGTGATGGTCGGTGCGGGTGTACTGCTAACCGTCGCGATGGCAACGATACCCTTGCTGGGCGCTGTGTTCGTGCCCAAGCTCGATGAAGGGGCCGTGACAATTCAGGCCGTGCGGCTACCGTCGGTGAGTCTGGAGCGTTCGCTAGAAATGACGACACGCGTGGAAAACGCACTGTTAGCGAGCTTTCCCAACGCGATCAAGACCGTCGTTTCAAAGACAGGGCGGCCCGAGATCGCCACCGACCCGATGGGTGTGGAGCTTTCGGACATCTTTGTGATGCTGAAACCCAGGTCCGAGTGGTCGCGCTACGGCAGCAAGGAGGCGCTGGTCGCGAAGATGCAGAGCGTGCTGAAAGAACAAGTCCCGGGCCAGAACTACGCCTTCTCCCAGCCGATCGAGCTACGGACCAACGAGTTGATCAGCGGCGTGCGCTCGGACGTTGCGATCAGTGTGTACGGCGACGACCTGGCGACGTTGAAACGCGTCGGTGGCGCCATCGCGGCATCGGTTCGAGGGATTCGGGGTGCCAAGGATGTGAAGGTCGAGCAGATTGCCGGTCTACCCGTGCTGAGGGTGCAGATCGATCGCCAGCGAATCGCCCGCTACGGGATCAACGCCCAAGCCGTCCTTCACGCCGTCGAGGCGATGGGAGGACGCAAGGTGGGCGAAATCTACGAGGGCGCACGGCGCTTTGCCCTCCAGGTGCGCTACGTTCGCACCGCTCGAACTGACCTCGACACGATTCGCAGGATCCCGGTCGCCGCGCCATCGGGGCAGCTCGTGCCGATTGGGCAGCTTGCCAAGCTGTCTATCGAACCCGGTCCGGCGCAAATCAGTCGCCATCGCGTTCAGCGACGGCTTTCGGTGGAGGTCAACGTTCGTGGGCGAGACTTGGCTGGCTTTGTCGCGGAGGCTCGGGCGCGAATCGATGGGGCCAAAGTCGTTCCGGCCGGATACTTCGTCGAGTGGGGCGGTCAGTTTGAAAACCTTCAAACCGCAACACAGCGTCTGATGATCGCAGTTCCGATCGCATTGCTACTGACCCTCGGGCTGCTCTACGCGATCTACCGCTCGCTCCGTCCCGCACTCGTGATCTTTCTCAACGTTCCCTTCGCTGTCACCGGCGGCGTGCTCGCTTTGCTAGCGCGTGGCATGCCGTTTTCGATCTCCGCTGGCGTGGGCTTCATTGCGCTGTCAGGAATCGCGGTGCTCAACGGGGTCGTCCTGCTGTCCTACATCTACAAGCTCCAAGAAGAAGGGATGAGCGTGGCCGAAGCGGCATATGCCGGAGCCGTGACGAGACTCCGGCCGGTGTTGATGACGGCAATGGTTGCCGCGTTTGGTTTCGTCCCGATGGCCCTAGCCACCAGTGCAGGTGCCGAGGTCCAGCGACCGCTGGCGACGGTCGTCATCGGCGGCCTGCTGACCTCGACGCTACTAACGCTGTTTGTCCTACCAGCGATCTGGACCCGTTTTGGCAGCGCGCAGCGAACGGCGTAGCCCCAAAGCGTGGGCGAGCGCTATCGAATCCGTCGCCTACCGCGGGCTCGCTCGGATCCGATTTGACCTGCTGCTGGGTACATGTGACAAACTTGGTTACAGGTGCGCAGGGTTGCCGAAGATGCCGCTAGGGCATTTGCATTAGTTTCAGCTAGATGGCGCGCGTGCTGGCGAGGGCACGCCGATTGCTGGAGCGTAGATGCGTGGCGATTCCGCAGGGTGGGAAAATGAGGCATCACAACGGGAAGCCGCCGCGCTTTCCCCGGACCGCGCTCCACGTGATCGGTGCGCTCTCGGTCGTCGTCGGCCTGTTCGCCGTGATGCTGGTCATGACACTGCTAACGCTCGCGCGACTGGAGGCTGCCGAGAAGGAGGTCGTCCACCTCGATCAGGCCAAACACGCGGCCCACATCGTTGAGGCGCAGATCCGCGAGCAATACATTCATCAGGCCCACAGCATCATCGAAGGAGATCTCAGCCACCTCGATCACTATCGTCGCGCCGTCGAGACGACGAAGAAGGCGATCGCGCAGCTGCATGACCTCGCTCGCCGCCCCGAGGATCGACGAGAAGCGACCAAGCTGGCCAAGCTTGCGCGTCTCAATGATCAACAGTTCTCGCAGCGCGTCGTGCCGGCGATCCGCAAGCACGACCGCGCAGCGACCACGCGACTCCACCGCGAAATCGTACCAACCTTACAGCGCGTCACGCGCGTTAACGCGGAGCTCAGTCGGATCCTCAACGGACGGGCGGCAAGTGCGCAGGCGCGGGCGAAGGCACTGCGAGCGCGCACACGCACTGTGGCGCTGCTTTGTTTTAGCCTGGCGCTTGTGATCGCTACGCTGGTTGTCGTGCTGCTTTCACGCCGCATCAGCAAGCGCATCTCGACACTACGCGTCGGTGCGCAGCAGCTCTCGCGCGGAGACCTCCACGCGCGCATCAGCATCGAAGGCAATGATGAATACAGCGAGCTGGCGACGACCTTCAACCAGATGGCAACCGATCTAGACGAACATCAGCAAAGACTGCTGACGTCGCAACGACTGGCGTCGATCGGCCAAGTCGCAGCCGGCGTGGCCCACGAGATCAACAACCCGCTCGGTGTGATCTTAGGCTACGTCCGCATTCTGTCGCGCGACGCCAGCGAAAAGCAGCAGCAGACGATCGATGTGATCGCCGACGAAACGCGCCTCTGCCAGCGCATCGTCGAGGACCTGCTCGATCCGGCACGACCGCAGCACTTGCGCTGCGCGCAGATCGATCTTTCCGAAATCGCCCGCGAGGCGATTCGTCGGCTGCGCGAAGCCGGCCGCCTCGAAGACGTGACGGTGAACCTACCCGCCGAAACGGTCCAAGTCGCGGCCTGGGCCGACGAAGAGCGTCTGATGCAAGTGGTGACAAACCTGATCACTAACGCCGTCGAAGCCGCCGGCAACGAGGGGTCCGTTGAGGTGGCCACCAAGACGACGGCAGACAAAGCGGCGCTGTTGATCGCCGACAGTGGCCCCGGCTTCGCGGCGGAAACGGTCCGTCGCGCCTTCGAGCCCTTCTTTACCACTAAGCCAAGCGGTGTGGGTCTTGGTCTGGCGATCAGTCAGGCGATCATCGATGCGCACGGCGGCCGGATCACGATCGAGCGAGCGCCCGCTGGTGGCGCGCTGGTATCGATCATGCTGCCGACCACTGAGCCTGGGGGGGCACTGTGAACCAAGGCAAGATCCTCGTCGTCGACGACAAGGCGTCGATGCGAAAGATGATCGATGATCTGCTCTCGGACCAATACAGCGTGTCGACCGCCGAAGACGGCACACGCGCGTTAGCGCTGCTTGCCGCTGGCGAGTTCGACGTCGTCGTCAGCGATATCCGCATGCCCGGCATGGACGGCTTCGCGCTGCTTGAAGAGGTCAAGCGCCTACGCCCCGACGTAGAAGTCATCTTGGTGACCGCCTACGCCTCGATTCCTCGTGCGGTGGAGGCGATGAAAGAAGGCGCCTACCACTACTTGCGTAAGCCCTTTGAACCCGATGAGCTGTTGCTGCTCGTGCAGCGGGCGATCGAGCGCCGACGCTTAGCCGAGCGCGCGAGGGGGCTCGAGCAAGAGCTCGCCAGCGCCTCACGGCTCGAAGCGCTGGTCGGCAAGAGCAAAGTGATGCAGCGGTTGTTTCAGTTGATCACCCGTGCCGGCACCAGTGAAGCCACGGTGCTGATTACCGGCGAAAGTGGCACCGGCAAGGAGCTCGTCGCTCGCGCTGTACATCGCAGCAGTCCGCGAAATAGTGGGCCCTTCGTCGCGGTCAACTGCGGCGCGCTGCCCGAAGCCCTGGTCGAGTCGGAGCTGTTCGGCTACGTCAAGGGTGCGTTCACCGGAGCGACCGCAGACAAGCGCGGACTGTTTGAAGATGCTGCCGGCGGCACGCTGTTTCTCGACGAGGTCGGCGATCTGCCCTTGCCGCTGCAAGTCAAGCTCACGCGGGTGCTGCAGGAGTCTAGGATCCGCCGCGTCGGTGACACGCCCGAGATACCAGTAGACGTGCGAGTGATGTGCGCTTTCCCCGCGAGCTGCGCGATGATCTGCAAAAGCTGCATCGTGTTCCGGTCCCCACACCGATGGGCCACACCGTACCGCTGGCGCAGCTGGCAGACATCTCGGTCAAAAAGGGGCCGCCGGCGATCAAGAGCGAAAAGGCGCGACGCACGGTCTGGGTCTACGTTGACATCAAAACCTCCGACGTCGGCGGCTACGTGGCCAAAGCGCAGGCCGCGGTCGAAGCGGCGGTCAAGACTCCCACCGGCGTCTCGGTGCACTGGTCGGGGCAGTGGGAGTACATGGAGCGCGTCAACTCGACGCTCTGGAAGGTGATCCCGCTGACTCTAGCGATCGTTTTTCTGCTGCTCTATTTGCACTTTCGCAACTTGGTCGAGACCTGCATGGTGATGGTCACCCTGCCCTTCGCCCTGATCGGCGGCGTCTGGCTGATGTGGCTGCTCGACTACAACATCTCCGTCGCCGTAGCGGTCGGGTTCATCGCGCTGGCCGGTCTGGCCGCGGAGACCGGTGTGGTGATGCTCGTCTACCTCGACCAAGCCTTCACAGAACGGGTCAAGGCCGGCCAAATGAACACGGTCAGCGATCTGAAGGCCGCCGTCGTCGCCGGTGCCGTCGACCGCGTACGTCCCAAGCTGATGACCGTCGCGACGACGTTGATCGGCTTGTTGCCGGTGATGTACGGCACAGCGACCGGGTCGCAGGTGATGAAGCGCATCGCCGCCCCGATGGTCGGTGGGCTGATCTCGTCGACGATGCTTACGCTGGTAATCCTACCGGCGCTCTACTTGCTCTATAAGCGTGTGCAGTTTCGCCGCACCTTAGCCGGCACCGTCGGCGCTCAACAGATTGGAGAAGTCCGTGACTAGCAAACTACTACTGATCGTAGCCTTCGTGGCTACCCCATTGACGCTCAACGCGTCGACGAAGAAGTTCGACAAGTCGATGCAGCCGGTGCTGAAGGCATACCTGGCGATTCAGAAGGCGCTCGCCGCCGACACGACGGCAACTGTTGCGCGCGACGCGAAGAAGCTCGCTGCGGCCGCCAAGAAGGTCGATGTCAAAAAACTCAAGGGCGAGCACGCCGCCCACTACGCCGAGCTACCAAAGAAGCTCGTCAGTGCCGCCGGGCAGTTGGTCGCAGCAAAAGACGTCAAGGCGATGCGCGAAGCCTTCAAGGCGCTCAGCAAACCGATGGCGATGTGGGCGACGATGTCCAAACTGAAGCAGGTCAACGTCGTCTTCTGCTCGATGGCCAAGGGCAGTTGGCTACAAGCCGGCAAGGCGATCCGCAACCCCTACTACGGCAAGAAGATGCTGACCTGCGGTGAGATCATCTCCGGCCCGGCAAAAGGCAAGGCCTCGGGCCACATGGGCCACAAGCATCACCACTGAGACGAGCTGCCAAACCTGCGGCTCCTTGGCCGGACAATCAACTAGAAATAGCCATAGCGCAAACCGATCGTCGATGTCAGCTGAGCAGGCTGATTGTCGCCGAGGCCGTCGAACGCTAGGCTGCTGTCGATCGCCAACTGAGCCGTCCAGTGCGAGTCGAAACGCCAGGAGCATGCCGCGCCGACGCCGCTATCGGCACGTGACGAGTTGTCTATGGCCACACCGGCGACCAAAATTGCAGACTCCCACTGCAAGCGACCGTAGACACTCACGACAACGCGGGGCAACACTTCACGGCCGACGGTCAGTGCCGTCTGCAACTGCGGTCCAAAGCGAAGCGTCTGACCACTGACTGTATCTCGGGGCAGTGGGACGCCAATGCCGAGATCTACACGGACAAACCAGGGGATCTTGGTCTTCTCTAGGCTGACGCCCGCATTAATGGCCCAAGCGCCACGGCCCGTAACCGACGTCCCCAAGGCGTCGGCGTGCGCTTGCGCTTGGTCGGTCGCGCGACCACTAGGAAAGGAGACGCCTAGCGTGAGTGCGATGGCGGGAAACCACTGGAACTCACCGATCTCCACCGCCTCGTAGCGCAGCCCGGCTTGGATGTCACCTAGGCCACCACCTGCGCCATCGCCCAAGTTGCCAACCTGCTTGTAGTTCAGCGCCCAGGGTAGTCTCAGATAGGCGGATGCGCGCTCGCTGATGGCGACCATCGACCAGAACTCGCTGCGCCAGGCGTGCTCGGCGTAATTGTCGCCATAGCGCGCGAAATGTGCCGAGCTATCCCAGCGACCGATACCCGCGGCGAAGGCGGTGCGAAAGCCAACGGCAAAGCGCTCCCAGCTCAGCAAACGCCCAACGCCAACCGCGCTGGCCGACATACAACACGCGGCTGCCTGGGCGCGGCGCGGCGCAATCGAGGGGCTCAAAGCAACGCAAAGCGTCGCCGTGATGATCGCTTGACGCGCTCGCACGTGCTACTTCACCTCGAAAGAGAACACTTTACGGCCCGTCAACTCGCCCTTCTTGGCGTCGATCGTGACTTGCCACATCCCGGGCATCTGAAAGGTCAACGGGGTGCACTTGTAGACGCCGGCGCTCATCTCGCTGACAACGACCTGCTCGGTCGAGCCGTGGCCGTGCATCAGCATCTGCGGGTCGACGACAAGCGTCGCACCCTCGACCGGCGCGCCGGCACTGTCCTTGAGTGTGACCATCAGCGTATTGCGACCGACCGCTGCTGGACTGGACTCCAAGGCCGCAGTGATTTCAAAGGCGCCGCTGTTGATCTCGCTTTCGTCACTACCGCAGGCAGTGCAAGCGAGTGCGGCGATCAGGGTCAACAGGGCAATCATAGAAATGCGGTTCGACATGTTCTGCCTCCGCCCGTTCAGTAGCGCACTATTGAGGTCGGGAGAATGCGGCAAATTGTCGCAGCCCCGCGGGACCTAACTCGGCGCGTACTTCGCGAGCTTGCGCTGCAGAGAGCGCCGGTGAATCCCCAAGCGTCGGGCGGCTTCGGAGACGTTCCCCTGGCAGTCGAGCAGGATGCGGTTGATGTGCTCCCACTCGGCGCGAGCCAGCGACGGCGTATGGTCCTCGTCTGCCCCCGGCCTCGCCTCAGCCCTCGCTGCTTCACCGAATGCCGCCAGGATCTCGTCGGCGTCGGCGGGCTTGGCCAAGTAGTGGGTCGCGCCGAGTTTGATCGCCTCGACAGCACTGGCGATACTCCCATAGCCGGTCAACACGATCACTCGCGTTGCCTGATCGATGCGTTTGAGCTCGGTCACCAGCTGCAGCCCATCACCACCTGGCATCCGCAGATCGACCACGGCAAACTCCGGCGAATCCTGATGTGCCAAAGCCAGCGCCTCGCTCGCATCTCCCGCCGCGCGAACATCGAAGCCACGTGTGGCGAGCGCCCGAGCGATTCGCTGACGAAACCGTTCGTCGTCGTCGACGACAAGCATCGAAGGAAGTGGACGTTCGGCCATCATGCCTCCACCTTAGGCAACACCAACCCGGCAACCGTGCCGCGGCCAGTTTGTGAGCGTAGCTCAAGCCGACCGCCCAAACGCTTGAGCGCGGCGTCGACGACAAACAGACCCAGGCCCATGCCGCGACCAGCATCCTTGCTGGTAAAAAAAGGCTCCGTTGCTCGACGCAGAATTTCTTCCGACATGCCGCAGCCGCTGTCCTCAACCGTGATCATCAGCCGCCCTGCTTCGATCCGCCCACTGAGCCGAATCATTCCCTCGGCAGAGGCATCGCCAGCATTGTCGATCAAGGCGACGATCGCTTGGCACATCGTCCGCCGCGGCAAGCACCATTTTTCGGCCGTCAGCTCGGAGTCAACAACGACGCGCCGGTCAAGCTCGGGCCACAGCGCCGCTCGCGCATCGGCGACCAGCGCCGCGACGGTCACCATTTGGGGCACCTCAGCGCCCTCGCCGGCTCGATTGGCCAGCTGAGTCAGGATGTCACGACAACGATCGACCTGCTCGCGAATCAAACGCGCATCGGCGATCGCCTCAGCGTCAACGGCAGCGCGCGTCAGCTGACGCTCAAGCTCTTTGCTGGCGACGGCGATCGTTGAAAGCGGCGTAGCCAGCTCGTGGGCTGCACCGGCCGCCAAGGTGGTCAACGACGCCAGCTTCTCCGCTTGCGCGGCGTAGGCCCGCGCTTCGGTCAACTCGCGGTCGCGACGCGCCAAGGCCACCGTGATCCGGTGAACCGAAAAGACCATCAACGTTGCAGTTACGCAGAACGCCACCCACATACCGCGCAGGTGGCCATGAAAGTGATGGCCAACATCAGCGCCATGCTGCGCCGGAAAGAGATCCGACAAAAAGAACAGCGCGCCATACCCGCCGATCGTCGCAGCAACGATCAGCCACGTCCAGGGCGACGATAGCAGCACCGCCCCCAACGCGATATGGACCAGATAGAGGAAGCTAAACGGATTCTGTGCCCCACCGCCGACGTGCAACAGCCCAGTCAGGATCAGCACGTCGAGCATCATCAAGCCCACAATCGGCCGATGCGACCATCTCGTCAGACGCCGCTGTCGCAGCACGGCAGCCACGTTGCTCAGTGCCTGAAATCCGACGAGCAACAGCAGTTGGTTCAGCGGCAGCGTGCGATCGACGAACTCATGGGCCAAAAGAACGATCGCCAGCTGCCCGCCCGCGAACAGCCAGCGTAGCCGGATTAACCAGCGCAGGTTGATCTTATGGACGTCCTCCATGCTCGATCGTCTAACCCGCGTTCCGCCCTCATGCAATCGACTTAGCGAGGCCTCGGCCGACCGGGGCGAAACGCACCACCGGGTGATTTTTCCCCGGGCTCCGCTCGTTGTTCGGGACGCTAGACGCCCGGAGATGCCCTCGGAAATGGCACGCCAGTTGCTTCGACCGGGGCAGAAGGAGCGGGTCGATGAAACACGCGATGAAGTATCACTACACGCAACCGCGCGCGCTAGGGATCTGCGCGACTTGCAATCACGTCTCCACCTGTGCTCATCGCCGAGCAAGTGAAACTGCCGTCTGGTACTGCAATGAGTTCGATCACGGCATCACCGAGCCATGGGCGGCTTCACCACGAACCCACGGCGTGGCACCAGCAACCGACGAACTGCCGACGACAGCCCTGCGCGGACTGTGCGGCACCTGTGAAAACCAGACGACCTGCAGGCTCCCCAAGGGCGAGGGCGGTGTCTGGCGATGTGAGGAATTCCGATGATCAACGCAACCGCGATCAGCAACCGTTATGCCGCCAGTGTCTTAGCATCCCTCGAGGCGCGGATCCCCTGGGAGACTGAGTTCTTGCAGAGCGTGAAAGAGGTCTTCGAATCGATCTGTCCCGTTCTTGATCAGACCCCCCAATACGAAGGGCTGCGCATTCTCGAACGGCTCGTCGAACCGGAGCGTGTAGTCTCGTTCCGTGTGCTCTGGACCGACGATCGTAACAAGATTCAGGTCAATCGCGGCTACCGGGTTCAATTCAACAGCGCGCTGGGGCCTTACAAGGGCGGAACCCGTTTCCACGCCTCCGTCAACGAGGGCTCATTGAAGTTCTTGGCGTTTGAGCAAACATTCAAGAACGCGCTGACCGGCTTACCGATGGGCAGCGGAAAAGGGGGCGCCGATTTCGCGCCCGCGGCCAAGTCAGATGACGAGATCATGCGTTTTTGCCAAAGCTACATGACGGAACTGGCGCAGTACATCGGCCCGGAGACCGATATTCCAGCCGGCGATGTCGGCGTCGGAGGCCGTGAGATCGGCTTTCTCTTCGGTCAGTACAAACGCCTGACCCATCGCTTTAACGGCAGCCTGACCGGCAAGAACTTGAGCTGGGGCGGCTCGCGTCTACGCCCCGAGGCTACGGGTTACGGCGTGACCTACTTTCTCGAACACATGCTCGCCGCACGTGGTGAAGACCTTGAAGGCAAGCGCGTTTGCGTATCGGGGTTTGGCAATGTCGCCTGGGGGGTGGTGAAAAAGGTAACCGAGCGTGGTGGGCGCGTGATCACGCTGTCCGGTCCCGACGGCTATGTTCACGATCCGGACGGCATTTGCGGTGACAAGATCGCATTCATGTTGCGCATGCGACGTGGAGGTCTCGACGCGGTGAAGCCTTATGCTGACGAGTTTGGCGTCTCCTTTCATGCCAACCAGCGTCCATGGCGAGTGCCCTGCGACGTGGCGATTCCCTGCGCAATTCAGAATGAACTCGACGAATCCGACGCGCACCACCTGCTCGAAAATGGCTGCCGCTACGTCGTCGAAGGGGCCAACATGCCGGTCACCGATCGCGCCTTCGACGCGCTGCGTACAGCAAAGATCGCTTTCGCACCGGGGAAGGCAGCAAACGCCGGCGGCGTCGCGGTTTCCGGGCTCGAGATGACACAGAACCGCACCGGATTGGCCTGGACGGCTGAACGCGTCGATGAGACACTCAGACGCATCATGCGCGAAATCCACGACGCCTGCGCCAATGCGGCCGACCGATACAGCACGGCAGGAGATTACGCGACAGGCGCCAATGTGGCCGGATTTGTCCGGGTCGCTGAGGCGATGATCGATCAAGGCGCGGTGTGAGCTCACCCGTGGCGGACGGTGAACATCTCCACCGAGCCCTTGTCGAGCGGGTCAAGGAGCTAACCTGCCTCTACCAGATCTCGCAGATCGCGGCGCGCGACGAGATCGGCCTCGACACAGCGCTGGACGAGATCGTCGCCGTTTTACCACAAGCCTGGCAACACCCTGATTTGGCTTGCGCGCGGATCGTTGTTGATGAGGTGGCGCATTGCTCTGCAGACTTCGTGGCCAGTTCACACCGCCTTTGTGCCGAGATCGTCAGCCGTTCATCACTTCGCGGAAGCGTGGAGGTCTGCTATCGACCCGATCGCACGCCATCGCAGGGAAATGGCCGCTCGGCCTTCTTGATCGAAGAGCACCACTTGATCGAGGGTGTCGCACGCGAACTCTCTTCACTGATCGAGCGCCGCGAAAGTCGCGAGGAAAGGGAGCGCTTGCAGGCGCAGCTGCAGCACGCCGATCGGCTGGCCACCGTCGGACATCTGGCAGCAGGCGTGGCCCATGAACTCAATGAACCACTGGCCAGCATCCTTGGTTTCGCGCAATTGGCAAGCAAGGGGGTAGGCGTTTCAAGCGGGGTGCGAACCGATCTGGAAAAGATCGTCGCGGCGGCGCTCTACGCGCGAGAGATCATCAAGAACCTGCTGCTGTTCACCCGACAGGCACCGTCGCGACGTAGACCGGTAGACCTGAGCGACGTCGTCAAAGCGGCCCTATCGCTTTTGAAGTTGCGCTGCGATGCACGAGACATCGAGCTTCGCTGCGAGTTGGGCGAGGCACTAGAAGTCTATGGAGACCCCTCACAGCTTCAGCAGGTCGTGGTTAACCTGGTCACCAATGCGATACAAGCGATGCCGACGGGCGGAGCGTTGAGAATCGCAGCGAGGAAGGATCAGGCCTTCGTCCACCTGGAAGTCAGCGACTCCGGTCGGGGGATCACCCCGGAACACCTCAAGCACATATTTGTCCCATTCTTTACGACGAAAGATGTTGGCGACGGAACGGGCTTGGGCCTTTCAGTCGTCCACGGCATTGTTGTGGTCCACGGAGGTACGATCGATGTGACAAGCGAGCCGGGAGAAACGCAGTTCTCGGTCCGCTTGCCAGCGCATCGGCATTCAGATCCATGAAGCAACCCAAGCGAAACAATCACTGGCGCATCCTGGCGGTTGACGACTCTCAGTCGACGCTGGAGATCATCGATCGCAACCTGAGCGCAGCGGACTACACGGTGCTAACGGCCAATTGTGTGACCGATGCTATCACTACGCTCGAACGAACCGACGTCGATCTGGTGGTCACCGACATCAGGATGCCTCGCATCAGTGGCCTCGACCTCGTACGGCACGTCCGCCAAAATCACAAAAGAGCACAGATCCTCGTGATCACCGGCTATCCCAACGTCGACGGCGCGGTGACCGCGCTGAAAGATGGGGCACTCGATTACATCCGTAAACCGTTCACCGAGGAAGAACTGCTGCAAGCTGTGCAGCGCGCGATCGATCGCTTATGCGTAGACCGCGCTGCAAGTGGCGGCACGCCCCTCGTCCACAAGACTGGGCTGATCGGCAACTCGCGGCCGATCGAGCGCCTACTGACGCAGATTGACCGTGCATCAAAGACTTCAGCAACGGCTTTGATCAGCGGTGAAAGCGGCACGGGCAAGGAGCTCGTCGCACGCGCGATTCACTACAACAGCCCTCGTTCGGCAGCACCGTTCGTGGCGGTTAACTGCGGTGCGATCCCACACGACTTGCTAGAGAGTGAACTCTTTGGCCACGTCAGGGGCGCCTTCACCGGTGCCACCGAAGCGCGCGCCGGGTTCTTTCTAACCGCGGAGGGCGGCACGATCTTCTTGGATGAGATCGGCGAGACGAGCCCCGCGATGCAGGTCAAACTCCTGCGCGTGCTGCAGGACAAAGAGGTGCGGATGGTCGGTGCATCTCGCGCACGTACGGTGGACATTCGCATTATCGCTGCCACGAATCGCGATCTATCACAGCTCGTCGCCACCGGGAGGTTTCGCGAAGACCTCTTCTTCCGGCTCAACGTACTTGAGATCCGTGTTCCACCGCTGCGCGAACGAGCGGATGATATCAGTGAGCTCGTGGCGCATTTCGTCGACAAGTTCTCCCAAGAACTCGACTGTCCCGCGCCACATTTGAGCGATCATGTGCTCGGCGCATTCCGCCGCTATACCTGGCCGGGAAACGTCCGAGAGCTAGAAAACTTGGTCCAGCGACTGGTCGTCATGGCGGACGCGGATGGAGTCGATGTCGCCGACCTGCCTGCCCAAATGCGCTACTCGCTCGGCGATGCAGGCCCGGACTTGACGCGGACGCTAGCGGAAGCAGAAGCGAGCTACATCAAGGCGGTCTTGCAGAGCGTGAACGGCAACAAGACGCAAGCAGCCAAGGTCCTCGGCATCGACCGCAAGACACTGCGAGCCAAACTAGAACCGGCGAAGCCGTCGTAGGTGCGGAGCACGCTTGCTAGTGGTGGTGTCCCGCTGCGTCGCCAAGTAGCGCGCGGGAAAGCTTGTCGTACACCAGCAACTTGGCGCCATGAGCGTCCGCAACCCGCTTGGCGTCGGCTTCCCGACGATAGACCAGAACCGGCTTGCCCATGATTCCCGGCCGATCGACGCCAACGACGTAAGAAGCATCCTTGGCCGCTATCCACGGGTGAAGCGTTCGCGTGGTCTTTTTGGGGTCGGCCGCGCTGTCAAGTGCTTCGACGAAGACTGCTTCGACGGGACCATGTTTCGACGGCGCGCGCAGGTACTGAGCGAGATCACCGATTGAGCAAAAGAACTGGCGTGTCCCATCGCGGTGAACGAGCTGTGCCCTCGGCGCCGGCTGTTCTCGAACCACCATCGAACAGGCCGCACATTCGGCGGTACCCGGTGCCACGGCGGTGAGCGCCTTGACTTGCGCCTTGCTCTGACCGCTCTTTCGGCAGCCCGCACCAACCACGACGAAAACGAGCAACGTCAACCGAGCCAGACGAAGCAACCGATAGGCTGTTTGCAACTTCATCCGCGATCTCCTCTCTGTTTCAATAGCAATGCCGCGCCACCGATAGGCAGGATGACCCACAGCGCCCAAAGCGCGATCGCGGCAGACGAAGCTGCGCCAAAAACGGGCAAACCCAAATCGCGCATACTCTGCGCCGCACCGAGCGCGTCTAACATCTGTAGACGAAACAATCCCACGGGGTTAACGATCACGAGGTAGCCGATGGTCTGCTGGCTTAGCGCGCCGTCGGTCCCTACCATCAACCCCAACAGGCCGATGTCGTAGAAGATCGCCAGCACAAACCAGAGCGCTACCACGGTACTCGCCGCGGTGATCTGCCGACGGGTGATCGACGAAACGAGGACGCCCACCGAGAGAAACGCACTGCCCAACAAAACCGCGGGACCAATAAGCAGTGCCAGCGTCGCGCGCTGGCCGCTCGACGCCGCGACAACCGCCAACGCGAAGCCCCCACCGACAGCGACGACCAATGCAAGCAATCGTCCCAAAAACTTAGCGAGTGCCACCTCCAGCCGGTTGACCGGAAGAGACAACAGCAGCCCCAGGGTATTTCGCTCGCGCTCCCCGACGACGGCATCGTGTCCGAGGATCATCGCGACAAGCGGGACCAAAAGCGAGGTCAACGTAACCAAGCTGGCCCCGGTGAGTTGTCCCGTGTCGTCAGCTGCCACGCGTCGACCATAGAGACTGACCGCCAAGGCCAGCAGTGCAAACAGGCTGCTGACGACGATCACCCAACGATCGCGGAGGCGTTCGAGTGCCTCACTGAGGACCAGCGCACGCCCGACCCTTCCAAGCATTAGGCGCTCTCCTGGGAAGTGCGCGCCGCTGAGTCGGGGCGCACCAGCACATCGTAGACTTGATCCATGCTGGGTTCGTGAACGCGAACTGACGACAAGGCATCCTTGTGAGCGTGTTGGATATCGAGCAGATGCAGTAGATCCTGCTGCTCGATCACGACGTCGATGGTCTGGTCTTTGCGTTCCAGTTCCCATCGGCTCCCCCGCTGGCGCAGCGCGTTGTTGAACGCTTCGGATGCGCTAGGCTGAGCTTGGCGATCGAGAGAGAAGCTGACACGCACCGGCAGCGCTGCACGTTGGCGGAGGTTGTCGGGGGTGTCATCGGCAAACACGCGGCCATCTCGAATCAGGCATACGCGATCGAGCAGCGACTCCATCAGCGTTAGGTCGTGGGTAGCCACCAGGACCATCCGCTGCCTGCGCTTCCATTCGGTGATCACGTCGCGCAGCACGCTCAAGCCCTGTTGATCAAGGCCGCCGGTCGGCTCGTCAAGGATCAGCAACTGGGGCTCGGCGAGGATTGCAATGCCTAGCCCCAAACGTTGCCGCATACCGCGTGAGTATCCGCGTATCGCTCGACGCGCCGCGCCGCTCAAACCAATGCGTTCCAAGACGGCGGCGATGCGCGCCCTGTTTACGGCGCGCGCACGAGCAAAAAATCGCAGCACCTGTAGCCCGGTAAGGCTATCCGAAAAGGCGACCATCTCCGGCAAATAGCCGAGGGTCGACTTGAAGGCATTGTCGACTTGTCTGACCGTACCGTCGATCCGCAGAATACCCTCGCTGGGGCGGACGAGACCGAGCAGTACGCGGATCAGCGTCGACTTTCCGCAGCCATTGGGGCCCGCAAGACCTACGCACTCGCCCGCCTGAAGCGCGAGGCTGACCCCGTCCAGG
Organism: Deltaproteobacteria bacterium; assembly: GCA_020633415.1. Lineage (GTDB taxonomy): Bacteria > Myxococcota_A > Polyangia > JACKDQ01. The sequence continues at coordinate 29,666 of JACKDQ010000005.1, read as the reverse complement.
ACGTTGGTCTTGCCAAACGAGACGGAGACGCCGGCGAGTTCTAGCTTGCTTGCCGCGCCGTTAGTCATCGCGCCTCGACGTCGAGCGGCGGATACGGGGAGCGCGATCGACAACGGTCGGCACGCGCAAAAGCGGCATTCGCGCCTCCAGCAACGAGAGCAGTTCCAAACCGGGGCTATTGAGCAGCAGTGCCGCGGCGGGGTATTGCGCGATCAAACGAACGCTAAAGCTGCTAACGCGATATGGACGTTCTCCCACGCCATCGCCGTCGTGATCCCATCCGAGGTAGTCGCTGTAGTGGTTCCCCGACCGGTCTCGCCCCCATACCAGATCGCTAGAACCGACATAGAACACGGGTTGCTTGTTTCCAATGAAGTCGTTGTTGAATACCTGATTGTTCTGGCTACCCGCCCAAATCTTGGCGCCGATTTCGTTGTTGGCGATCAGGTTGCCGCTGACGATGTTCTCGATGCTTGAATAGAAGAAGATGCCGATGCCGTTGCGCGCCAAGGTGTTGCCGCTGATCGTGCATTCCTCTGCGTCGCGAAACAGCAGCCCCTGCCCCTCGTTGCCCACCGCGTGATTGTCTTTCACAACGATATGCCGGCTCTCCATCAAGGCGTACCCATGAGCGTTGTGGTTGCAGCGATTGCCGATCAGATGGTTTCGATAGGAAAACATGTAGTGGACGCAGTATCGCCCGCCTTCGACCCGGTTGCCGAGAAAACGGCTGTCTTCGGTCGCCGATACGTAGATCCCGTCGCGACCACCACTGATGTGATTGTTGGCGATCTCCAACTTCGACGCGTCAAAAAGATGAATTCCGTTGCCGCGGTTTGAGCGATGACCGGTGGTGGCGCCGACAACGCGATTGTCGGCGATGCGCGCTCCGACGGTTCGATCGACGTAGATGCCAAAGGCGCAGCGGTTGACCTGGCAGCGCTGCACCGTAGCTCCTTTGGCGGTCTTTTCCAGGTAGATACAAGCATCATTGGCGCCGAGGTCTCGTCCGCCGTTGCGAACACTCAGCCCTCGTACAATGGCGCCGGCAGCGCCGATTCGCAGTGGCGTGCCACGGCCATCGCCATCGAGCACTGCCAAGCCTTCACCGAGCAGTGTCACACGCTTTTCGATGGTGAGATGCTCGCGCCAGGTGCCGCCCGGGACGATAACAGTATCACCGTCAGCAGCCATCGCCAGCGTGGCCGTAATCGAGCCAGCGTCCCGACCGGCGCGCAGCGTGCGCCCCTCTGAAACGCCGCTCAGTGAGCCAAGCACAGCAGCAACCAGGCAGACCGAGCTGATGCGACGCTGGGCCCCACCAAGGCACGCACGGCGGCCGATCATACGCGCTTCACATCGTGCTGCAACCGGGACTCACGCGCTTTCTCATCGACGGTGAGCGCGACGCCAGCGCGCCGGCGATCGGCTAGCTGTTGCAACCCAACTAGCGGCGGGCAAACTTGCGAGTCACGGTAGTTCGCTTCGCATTCCATGCACGAGAGGCACTCTCGCGGGTCGATCGTCCCGTCGGAACGAATCGCCCGGGGCTCACAGCCTCGCGTACAGATCTTGCAGTGCTCGCAGAACACGCGCCGACGCGGTCCCGAGCGTCGCAGTGATCCGGGCACCGCCAAAGCGGCGCCCAGCGGGCAGAGGTAGCGGCAGAAGGGTCGGTACCAGACGAGTGCCAGTAGCGCTAAGAGGAGCCACCAGCTCAAGAACAGCAGCGGTCGTGTCCAGGGCATCACGTAGAAGGTCGACTTGAATGGCTCAACTTCGGCGAATTTCTCGCCGAGCTCTGGCGACCAAAGAAAGACGGCGACCAGTCCCAGCAAAATCAGATAGCGCAGCTTGCGCAAAAGCAAGTGCCAGCGCTCCGGTAGCTCAAACGCAGGTAGACGCAAAAATCGTCCCAGCTTGAACAGCAGCTCGTTGAACGCACCGTAGGGGCAGGTCCAGCCGCAAAAGACACCTCGCCCCCAAACGATCGTCACGATCGCAATGAAGATCCAAAAAATGAAGATCTGCGGCTCGCTGAGAAACAAGCTCCAGCTCCAACCGCCTTTGGTTGTGCCAACGAGCGTGAGGACCTGAGTCACCGACGGTTGGGCGTGGAGCACAACGCCCAGGATGACGAATGCGACGATCATTGTCGCGGTGTGGATCGCCTGCAGTCGCTTCATCTTCGCCGTCAGCCACCGCCGGCGAACGAACAACAGCGCAACGATCAGCAGAATTGCCGAGAGGATCGCGACTTTGTGCTTAGCGTTGTACCAGGCAGCCCCCACGATGCTCTGTTCACCACCGCCCTCGACGCGGTAGACAGATGACGGCAAGCGCAACGAGGCACGAAAGGCCCGAAACTCGCGCGAAAAGCCACCACGTCCATCGTAGTGACTGCCCAAAAAGACCAGATCAAACGATCGGCCAACATCGAGCTTGCCGCTCCGCACGATGAAGACCGCGCCCTCTTTGAAACTCGGCGCACCACGAGCTGGGGTGCTCGTGAGGTTCTTGTAGTCACGATCGGTGAACATCACCGTGCGCAGCCCCTGTTCAACACGCACGCGGTCGAAGATCCCTCCACGGACAAAGCCGGATCCCTTGAACGAGTTGGAGCCGTTGCCGAGGACGACGAGCAAGTGCTCATCGGCAGCGAGCTGCTTCTTCATCCAGGCGTATTCATGTTCGCCAAGCAGTGCTTTGCCAACCTGAGGAGCGTCGGCGATCGTGAAGTACAGATCGACGAAGGACAGTTCGGGGCCGGCGAGACCCATCTGGCTGTGCGTGACACGCAAGCGTCCGAAGACATCCTGATCGATCATTCGTTGCCAGCTCCACACCTCTTTGCTGGCCACGAAGGCGCCCCTTGCCCGTGACGTCGCCTTGATCACGCCAACGGCCTCGGCAACCTGACGAGCGGTTTCCAAGATGGTGCGATTCTCGGCCAAAACGGTAACCGTCGCGCCTGAGATCACATCGACGGTGATCGCCTTGGGATTCGGTGAAGCGCCAACAGCGATCTGGGTGGCGATGGACTTGCCAGCATAGAAGTCGACGAAGTCGGTCAGTTTGTTCGCTGGGATGCCGACCAACATGATCGGCTCGCTGTGGTGAACGATCAACGCCCCAGAGATTTTCGCTTGGGGAGTCAGAGCAACCAGCGTCACGAGCGGCTTGCCCGAGTAGCCTTTGATGTCGACGACATCGGTCGATAGCGCAACCCAGCCAACCGTCTTACCCGCTTTGTCTTTGCCGACGACAAAGGGTTGCTTGGCGACGGGCAAGAAGCTGGCGGCGCCTGGCAGTACGCGTGCACACGGCAGCTTACTGCAATCGAGACGCTCGGGGGGCGCAGTCCCTGCCTGCGCAGTCCACGGCGAAGTCAAAGCCACCGCGACAACGATTAGGCTGATGCGCCTCGCCACCCGAGACGCGATGCTGCGCTCCCCAAGCATGCCCGAGCTACGCCGTGACGATCATCCGCCCGCGCATCTCAAGATGCAGCGCGTGACAGAACCAAGGGCAATAGTACCAATACACACCAGGAGCGCCGGCGACAAACGTTGCACTCTGGGTGTCCTGTGCGTTGACCAGGAAGTTGATGTCGTGGTGCGACATGCAGAAACCATGGGAGAGGTCTTCCACTCGGTCGATGTTGGTAACGATCACCTGCACCCGATCACCGCTCTTGACCGTGAACTCGGTCGTCGCAAATTTCGGGGCCAAACTCGTCATGTAGATGCGAACGGATCCAGGTTTTCGCACGATCTTGTTGTCTCGGAGGAGGTCGACACCGTCTTCTTTGGCCCAAGCGGCGTAGGTCTTGAAGCGGTCATCAGTACGCGATTGAACCTTCTTCGGGTGGATCAGATCCTTGCGCACGATCACCGCGTCATGAGGCTCCGGCCAGGTCGGCCCATCATGGACGAGCTCCATCTTCTCGCCGCTGATGTCGATCAGCTGATCGTTTTCCGGGTGGAGCGGACCAACGTTCAAAAAGCGGTCCTTGGAGAACTTGCACAGCGCGATCAGCCACTTCCCATCCGCGTCCTTAGTCTCGCTCATACTGGCGTTAATGTGACCGATCTGATAGTGCACGTCGAGTTTCTGCACCACGGCCTGGCTCTTCTTCACAGCCTGACCCTTATACTCAGCGATCGCCTTGGCGATGTTCCACTTGGTGACCACCGAATCAATGAAGATCGAGGTGTACGCGTTACCGCGGCCGTCAAATGCCGTGTGTAGCGGGCCAAGGCCGACTTCCGGCTCGGCGACGATCGCTTGAGCAGGCTTGATCTTTTTGGCGAACACGTCGGCTAACTTGTCGATGTCGACGACGGTTACCGTGGGCGAGAGCTTGCCCGAGCAAACCGCGTACTTGCCAGTCGGATCGACATTGACCCCATGAGGACTCTTAGCGACGGGGACGCGAATAACGAACTCGCTGTCGGCGCCGCGTGCGTCGATCACCGGCACCTTGGACTTACCGAACGTCTTGCCTTTACCCGCTTTGACTGCCGCTTCGATCGCTGGGATGTTGAAGACGTAGAGGCAGTCTCGATCGTTTTTCATCATCTCTTCGAGCGTCACGCCGCCTTCGAGGTTGTAGCAGGTCGCAAAAGAGTAGAGCCCCTTGTAGTCGGTGGCACAGAGGTCCATGTTGCCTTCGACAAGCACCTGCCACTTGACTTCCATCGTCTCGCCATCGATAGCGGTATGCATCGCGCCATAGCCCTTAGCGTCCGCCGCTGTTGCCGCATTGTTGTCGGGCGGAGTTCGGAACTCGGCGTTGCAGAACACGTAGCCCGTCTTGTGGCGCTGAGGAAAGATCCCGTGGGTCCCCTGCGAGTTGGGAATCTCCGTGACCTTATCGACTTCCATCGTTTCGCAGTTGACGCGCGCTAGCCGTGCTTGCGCCTTGTCGTTGACGTAAACGTAGCGGCCATCGTAGGTGCCGCCGTCGTACGAAAGGTGCACGTGGTGGGTGTCACCCGAGTGTTTTCCTTTTAGCAATTCCTTGGAGAAGTCAGTAACCCCCCAACCCGTGCAGGCATCTCGGTTGAACACCGGAATACGTTTGAGCTCACGCATCGAAGGAATGCCGATAATGCGGATCTCTCCCGATTGACCACCGCTCCAGAAGCCATAGTAGTCGTCCAATTGCCCGGGCTTGACGACCGCCTTGTCGTGACCGCTAGCAGCGTGCGATGCAGCACCCGTCGCCCCACCGCTACCGGTTTGTTCCTTGCAACCCGCCAGTAGCGATGCGCCGGCAATGCCGAGCGCACCGGTGGTAATGAACGTTCGGCGACTCGCGCCGCTGGCCTGGGCCTCCATCTCCTGCGAGGAAAGTTCCTCTACTGCATCGCCGTCACGTCTGTCTCTTTCACTGTTCACTGTTCTTCCTCCTGCGCGTTCTGTCACAACGCATCACGCCCTACGTGGAACGTCGCTACTTGCCGAACTGGCGGATCACTTGCACCAGACCGTTGAGCACCGCCGTCTTTCCTTTGAGGTCGGGATTTCCGGGCATCAGCGCGCTCTTGCCGACCGCCAATCCCCCGGCGACGATCGTCTGTTTGATCTGCTCGTCCGTGATGCTCTTTTGCCAAGCCTTGTCGGCGAAGGCGCGCGGCTTCGGTTTGAGCGCCGCAGCACCCGGCCCATCACCGGCGCCGGTGTTTCCGTGGCAAGCAACACAGCGACCGCTAAAGATCGCCTTGGCCCCGGCAACGTCTGCGACACCAGTACCTTGCGTCGTCTTCGCCGCCGAGTCTGTTTCCCTCTTGCACCCTCCCCACAGGACACAACCTAGCACCACGATGATTAGAAACGCTGAACGGCACATAGAAACCCTCTGAATCTTCTTTTCTTTATACTTACCAACTCAACGGACAGATTGCTCCATTGAATTAAGCGACATATTTGTCCAATATTGAGCTGTGCGCAAGCCCCAAAGCTACGGCACCGGCCTGATGTCCCACACGGCTCGCTACGCGCTGCGGATCGTCGCGGAGCTGGCGCGCATTGGCGCCGACAGACCGTTTCGCGCCCATGACATCCAGAAGACCACCGGCGTACCGCCCCACTACCTGCCGAAGGTCTTGCGTCGTTTGGTACTTGAGGGCGTGCTGCGGTCCCAACGCGGACATCATGGTGGCTTTGCCCTGGCGCGGCCCGCCGCCGAGATTACGGTGGCCGACGTACTGAGCGCCGTCGGCTCGCTACCGGATGATTCCTGCGCTTTCGGCTGGGGCGAATGTAATGCCAACGCGCCCTGTCCGCTACACGCGATCCGCATAGCCTTTGATACGTCGTTCATGCAATGGGCACGCAATACAACATTCGCCAATGTGCTCGACAACGCCGAGCGACACGATGCCCTCACGCCTTGCAAATCAAAGCCCAAGTGACTCCAACCAAGCACATCGTAGAGCAGGCCCTTCGCCTGGTGATCGATCCCGAAGTCGGTATCAACATCTTTGACCTCGGACTGGTGTATGCGATCGACTTCTCGGATGCGCGGGTCGATGTCCGCATGACGATGACCACCCGCGCCTGTCCGCTCGGGTCGCTGCTCACCGCCAACGCCGAAGCAGCGATCCGCGCTGCGTTGCCCAACCTCGAACAGGTCGATGTTGCATTGGTTTGGGAACCACCGTGGACACCACAGCGCATGTCCGATGCTGCACGCCAACAGTTGACCGCCGGGACCACCCGCAAACAGCCGCGCAGGGTCGTAGACCAACGCCCCCCAGCAAAAGGAGTCCACGGCCCGCTATGGCGCCGCCTGCCGCTCTTGCTGATGGCTGGCATTGGGCTGATCACTGGCCTCGTTGCCGGGTTGCTGCGCCTCGGCTTCGCGATACCGATCGGCTCCCCGCTAGTTGCGGCAGACCACGGAGCATTGATGGTCGCCGGTTTTCTCGGCACGTTGATCGGTCTTGAGCGTGCCGTCGCTTTGAGTCGCCTCTGGGGCTTTATCGCGCCTATCTTGACGGGCGTCGGCACGCTGCTACTGCTCGCTGGAGCCCCCGCGGAATTTGCAAAACCGGTTGTTACGATTGGCAGTTGGCTGTTGACGGCGGTGTCATTGCAGATCATCTGGCAACAGCGCGCCTTGTTTACCGCAACGATGGCGGCCGGCGCACTCGCTCTAGCCGTGGGCTGCACGCTGTGGACGCTCAACTGGCCGATCTTCCGTCTGGTCTGGTGGTGGGTCGCGTTTTTGCTATTGACCATCGCTGGCGAACGGCTCGAACTCAGCCGTCTCAAGCCGCGCGCGAAGTGGGCACTACCCGCCTTCACTGCTGCGCTAACCGTGTTCATGCTGGGAGTTGCGACCTCAGGTATTTGGCCACACCTTGCAAACTACATCATCGGCGGCGGAATCCTTGGCATCGCCGCTTGGCTGGGTGCCAACGATATCGCTCGCCAGACAATCCGCCGTGCTGGGCTGACCCGCTATGTGGCGGTCTGCCTGCTAAGCGGATATCTCTGGCTCGCGTGCTGCGCGGCTTGGCTGCTCTATGCGGGTCCGCAGGTCGCTGGCAGCGGCTACGACGGGTCGCTTCACGCCTTCTTTGTCGGTTTCGTCTTCTCGATGATCTTTGGCCACGCACCGATCATCCTCCCTGCCGTTCTCCGCGTCGGCGTGCGATTTACTCGTGTTTTCTACCTGCCGCTCGCACTGCTTCATCTTTCCCTGCTGATCCGGCTGCTCGGCGACTTTGGCGGATCGGCCGCCATGCGCCGTTGGGGAGGTATGGGCAATGCGCTGGCAATCGTTGCCTTCCTACTTAGCGTCGTCATCTCCGCGATCCGCGCCACCCGCACAACAGCACAATCTGCGCACAACCACCCAGAAAGCCAAACCAACCGATGAAGGCAGCTTACATTCGTTGGATGATCAAGAGTGCGCTGCTCTGTCTCGCCCTCGGCATTACTCTCGGCGCGCTGATGATGCTCGGCTATCGCATTCCCGAGCTCGCCTGGGCACTGCAATGGCGTTCGGTCCACGTCCATCTGCTATTGGTCGGCACCGTGATGCAGATGATCATTGGCGTGGCGCTTTGGATGTTTCCACGGCCGCCGGGCAACCAATGGCCGTCGGATCGAGCAGGCTGGACACTCTTTGCTCTGCTCAACGGCGGGATCTTGCTGCGCTCGCTCTTTCACCCCTGGATCAACGAGCCACTTTTCTTCTGGCTGACCGCCATTGGCGGCATTGGTCAGGCGCTCGCTTGTTGGCTCTTTTTGTGGTTGATCCTCAAGCGCGTGCGAGGACCACGAATGGAATAGTTTACGACTGTCTCAGCGGGGTCAGGCAAACGCGATGTCTGGTGCCATACCCGCAGGTAACGCCGCAATGTCAAACTCCATCCCCCCGTCGCCACCAGCTGCGGCGAGGGAGGAGGTCTTTGGCCTTGCCGAGTTCGATGCCACGCGCTTGGCAGTGCGCGGACAACTCAGGTCCGACGCCATTTGTCAGCCAAAGTTTGCTGATGCCGAGTCGAACCAGTTCGTCTAGCAGCGGTAGGATACGGGACGGCGGCAGCTCGACGACCACGCCGTCCAGGCGCTGAGGGACTGCCGAAAGAGTGGCGAAGGCTTCGTCACCTTGGACGTATCGCGAACCAGCCAGGTCCACCGGTACGACCTCATGTCCAGCATCGCGCAGGGCGCGGTAGCGGCGACCGGGAAAGGCTGCGCGATCGGAGTTGGCAACCAACGCGAGCGTGAAGGTTGGCCTGGCGCTCACTGAAACACCCGAACGACTTGCATCTGCCTGACCGGAGTCGTGATGATCAACTGACTGCCGTCGCGCTTGATGCCCAGGCCACGCCACTTGCCGAGAAACGGCAGCGACTGAACCTTGCGCGCCTTTCCGGTTAAGCGAATCCGCGCGGTCTGCGGTCGCTCAGCAGTATTGACCAGGCGAAGGTCGAGCGCGCCTTGGGGACCACGACAGATCTGGGCCAGCAGCGGGCCCCCCTCGACGATCACTGGCACGCTGTCGATGGTGGCCACGGCTTCCATCGCGGAGCGCGCGCTGCGTCCCGCGCGCAAACCGGCGGGGCTGGAGCCGATAGCAACCAAGCGAGACGTCAGCGCCGAGAGTGTTCGCAGCTCAACGGGGTCGAGCACAGTCAGCTGCGGCAAGAGGATCATTGGATAGCGGCGCAGCGCGCTGGCATCGCCGATCGGAACAACATGGTAGGCGATATTGTGCTGGTGAAGCAGACGCTGCGTTTCGCGGAGCGCGTAAAAGTGCTTCTCGTCGACGAGACGCGAGCGAGAAGAATAGACCACGGCGACGTTGGCGACGCTGCGGCAGTACGCCAAGTCCTTGTGGTACGCCGACAACCAAGCGTTGAGTCGACGGCGCCACGCGTAGCTTACGCTGCTGTCGGTCATCTCCGGTGCCTTGGTCTCCCAAAAGGAGGTTCCGGCTGCCAGATGAATCGCCGCGCTACGTTGGGATTCGGCGACCGTGCGGGCATACGAAAGCACCCAGCTCGGACGAGTCCCATCGAGCCCGCGGTAGAGCTTGAGTGTCAGCAGCAGGTCACGTTGGGCTGCCGCGTCAAAAGCGGCGCGGCCTTGCTGCGCCGAGTACTCGTGGGCCAGCCAGTCCACATCGCCAACGCGTAGCTCACCGGCTTCAAAGCCGGTCTGGCGTGGACCATCTTTGACCGACGAAGGGTACTCCTCGACGACGAGCCGCGCGCGGCGATTGACACGGCGCAGTTGGGCGCGGAGTTCGGCGAGAAAGCGGCGAATCGTCGCTTGTCGCCAACGCAAAAGACGCAGCCGCCCGGCCGGACTTTGTCGCAACGCGCCGAGCGGTTGACCGGTTCGTTGCAACAATTGGCGCCGACAGTGCCGACAGCCACACGCCAAGCGCTTGCCGCTAGCACGGAAATAGGGCACGTCAACGAAGAAGGTCTCGACACCGCGCTGCGCTGCGGCGATCAGCAACTTGGCAAAGCGCGCGCGCCAGGGACTATTGGGACAAACCCAGAGCGCTTCGTCGCCCGGCTTGTTCCAAAACTCCTGCTTGGTAAAACGTGTCAAGTAGACCGGCCCACCACCGTGCCAGTGCTGCGCCCAGGGCGCCGCCAACCGCGAAAGGCGCGCACCTCGTCCGCGCCAGCCTTCGCGCCGCAACTCGAAACTCGGAAAATAGAATGCTGTCTTCAGGCCTAGCCGTTTGGCGATGCGCGTGGCGCGTGCGATCACCTCTAGCGCTGGGGCCGGGTTTTGGTAGGAACGCCAGCGCTCGGTCAGGCCGACGTCGATCACCAACCGTTTGACACCGTCGCGATGAGCACGAACGATCTTCTTTTCGATTATCGCGGAGGTGACCGGCGGCCAAAGGCCGATGCCGGCCAATGTGACGACCGGCCCGCGCGCAGCTGACCGAGTGACAGCGGCGCCGACGAGGCGCCGACGCTTGCCGCCCGCGAGTTTGATATCCGCGAGCTGATCGACCTCGATCACAAAGGCGACCGACTTATCACCCTTGAGCTGCTTGCCGCGCACCGCAATTTGCTGCCCCTGTGCCAGGCGTACGCTCCAGACCCGCCGCACCTGCGGCAGCAGCTCGACGCCGATCACCTTGCCGGAGGCGGTTTTGAGTTCGAGGTAAAGGTTGCTGCCCGATGGCTCGCTGTAAGCAATGCTACCGTGGTGCCAGCGGGGTGTCGCACCCACGCTGGCCACGCTCGCGATCAAGATCGATATCGGCAGGAGCCATCTCATCGTCGTGGCGCCAGCCGTTTGTCATCACCGGGGCAGGGCAAATAGCGCCCATACATTCCGCCCGGACGCGCGCGATCGCGCCGCCGAGCACCCTGCTGTCCCACGATTTTTCGGCGAGCGAAGGTGATGAACTCAAGGTCGGCCAGCCGCCCGTAGAGGTAGAGCGTGGTGCAGAGCAGACTGAAGGCTGCGGCCACCGCAAAACCGGCGCCGTAGTAGGTAAACCCCAATGCGATCGATAGAGCGGTCAGCGCGGCGTTGGCGACGAAAAACAACAGCGTCAGACCGAGCACCGTGCCACGCAAATCGAAGTAGAGCAGGACGATGTGGATGAACAGCATCAACACCTGCAGAAAAGCTCCGATCAAGGCAAAGCGAAAGATCGCCGTTTGGCTATACGGCAGAGAGAGCGCCTTGAGGATATCGTCTGCGAAGTAGACCAATAGCAGCGTGACCAACCCCTGAATCTTGACCAGGTCAACAAACGAGCGTTTGAGGATGCCGAGCATCGCTGCCTTCGAGCGCAGGATGCGGTCGTAGGGCCGGCGAAAAAAGATGTCGTCGTAGTAGTGCTTGTAGGCGTCCGCAAACTCGGTTTCGGTGCGAGCCAAGAAAATCGCCATCGCCGGTGCCATCGCGGCGAAGGCCAAGAACATCGAGCTATCGTAGTGGGTGTAGGTCGGAAAGCGCTCTGCGGTGAGACGACCGTATTGCGATAGGCCGAAGAGGATCTTATCGACCCAGATGCTCGCGTTGTAAAACAACCCAATGCCAACCAGCTGGGGGTACTTGCCCGCGTAGCGCAAAAAGCCCCACTCCAGGCGCGTCGGCATGCCGAACTCGCGGAGCACCTTGGTCAAAAGGAGCGCTAAGATACAAAACTGCCCCAGACCGAAACCCATCATGTAGCCGACGACGCCGTATTGACGCCCCCACAGCAGACCGCCGGCAACGCTTACACCGGCGCCGATGGCAAAGGAAAAGACGATCACGGCGTAGTCGCGCGAAGCTGAGATGAACGTCATCGTCTGCCAGATCAGACTGATCACGAGGAAGGTAGCCGACGTTGCCAGACGATAGCCAAAAGGCAGCGGCGTTCCCCAGAGTCCGATGATCGCCAGCGGAAGCTGCGTCGCCAGTGTAACCACCATCACCGGCAACAGCGACTCACATAGCGCGGCGGTCTCTCCTTGGTAGAGTTTGTCCGCCAAAAAGCGCGTAATGATCAGCTGGCTCACACCAGTGCCGAGCAGCGAGGCGGCGTAAACGTAGACCATCGTCGAGGCAAATAGCTGGCGGTCGGCAAATCCCATAAACGAGATCGTGAAGATCCCGAGTGCACCGAGGCAGAGCACCGAGAGCAACCATGGGCCGGCGCTGATCACCGTGGCGTAGAGGTAGCCCTTGACCATGCTGCTGTAGGTGTCTTCGGCAAGGATGCGCCGTAGCTCGAAGCCGATACCAGCCATCAGCTTACCTTTGCCTTCCGCTGGTCGGCCGCAGGCATCCAGCGCTGGTAGATGTTGTGGTAGGTTTCGATCACCTGATCTTGTCGATAGTAGCGCTCAATGCGCTCATAGCCGGCCTGAATCATCGACTGACGTAGCCCCTCGTCGGCGAGCAAGCGCACCAGCGCCTCGCCGGTCTCTTTGGGCTTGCCGATGTTGGTGATGATGCCACTTGGACCGATCGCGCGGTCTTCGTCAGTGCGGCCGAGCAGCAACTCGGAGCAGCTACCCACGTCGGTGGACACGGTGGGCACGCCGGCACATGCCGCCTCAAGGATCGTCAACGGCTGCCCTTCGCTGATCGAAGTCAGCACAAAGACATCCAGCTTTGGATAGTACTGCCGCACGTCGACGCGTCCGCAGAACTTGATCTTGTCCTGCATCCCCAACAGCGCGACCAGCGTGACGCACTCCTTGTAGTACTGCTGGTCTTCATCGGTGGGGCCGAGGATCAAGAACTCAACGTTGTCGACATGCTCAGCGCACAGCCGACAAGCCTTGATGAAACATTTAACGTCTTTGATCGGAACGACACGTCCGACGAATCCGACCCGACGAATCCCGTCATTGGGCCGCGGCACGTCGCGAAGCGGAGCGAAGATATCCGTCTTTACACCGTTGGGGATGATCTCCAACCGGTCGGCGGGGGCGCCAAATTCAAGCTGCAATTGTTGGTTTCCGCCGTAGAGCGTGAAGATCTGATCGCAGTATTCGTAGCAGAGTTTGCCGAGCACCAAGAAGTTGTCGATCCAGATCCGTTTGAGCACGCTCGGCTTATCCTTGATCGCGGCGACGCGTTCCGGCGCGGTGTAGATCCAATCGGCGCGATTGATCTCGATCTTCCGCTCTTTGACGTAGATACCGTGTTCAGTCAAAAGCAGCGGCCGACCGGTGCGCGTCTTGGCGACGATGCCCGCCAGGCCTGCGTAGCCGGTGCTGACGATGTGGTAGAGCCGCGCGGGTGGGGTTTCCGCGTTGAGGATCTGAAAGATCGGCATGTGCACGGCGCGCCAGGTCCAAAAGAAGTCGATAAACGACCCGCCGGGGTTGGCCTGTTTGTAGTGGTCTACTAGATAACGCCAACTCTTGCGCGAAAGCAGCAGGTCCGCCGTGTTGAGAATGCGTGTTGCCGGGCAAGCGCTGCCTTGCATCATCTGGGCGAAGGGCAACACCTTGTGATCCATCGGCGCGCGATGAAACGCATCGATCGCTCGCCAGAGTTCACGTTGGCTCCAAGGCGTCCACTTGCGGCAGCGGTCGTGGTGAACAACGGGATCATGGACAAAGCACTCGACGAAGCTCACCACATTGTCGGGCATCTCGTAGCGCGGCTCTTGAGCCAACGATCGAGACGCGGAGATGTGCAGCAGCGAAAACGTCAGGTCGGGCATGCCCTTGATCAGCTCGTGCACCCAGCTCGAGACGCCACCAGTGACAAAGGGGTAGGTGCCCTCAAGGATCAAACAGACGTCGGCAACCATTGGCTTCATTGCGTGCGCTCCGCCCACATCTGCACCGCTTGGCGATGTTCCGTCGGTAAGTCGGCGCAGGCCAACAGCCGTCGGCACGTCTGGCGCAAAGCGTCGAACAGGCCTTGGCGGTATTGGATCTGTGCCAAGCCGAACAAAGCGGCGTGATTGTTTGCGTCGCGTTTGAGAGCCGCTTGATAGGCAAACAGTGCTTCCTCCGGGCGGGACATCTTGTCGAAACAGGCAGCGCGTCGAAGCTGGTACGTCGGATCGGCGCCGGCCTGGCCGAAGTGCTGGGCCGCTTGCCCATAAAGTTGCTGCTGGATCGTTTGCTCCTCGACGCCGAGTTCGGCGTACTCAAAGTATAGGTTGGCCAAGCTAGCGTGGTTTTCCGGCGTTGGTTCGCGCTCAACCAGTGCAGTCGCTTCGGCGATCCGGTTGGAATATTTCTTACTCAGCGCGGCAAGCGCCTCCACTGCGTGGTAGCGCACCTCGAAGACCGTATTTTCCAATGAGGCTTGCAACATGTCGACGGCCTGCCGACTCTCTTGCTGGCGCAGCACATCAACGGCTCCCAGACGCTTGGCGGGATTTCGGTCCTTGAGCACGTCAGCGATCGCTTCAACCTCGACACCGGCCGTCCCCCGTTCCGCCTCGGCGGCGAGCGCTCCCTCGGCGTGAATCTTGCGGTGCTCCATCGGCGAGAGTCCCACGTCGTCGGCGAGGCTGCGCGCTGGCGGTGGCTTGATTACCAACAGCGCCACAACGAAGACGCCAAAGATCGGCAGTGCCAACGATAGACACAGTGCGATCCACCAGGCGCTGCGTCGCCCGTGGGGCATCTTGCGGTAACGCATCCGCAACGCCTCGGCAATCGTCACCGTCGCGCCGAGGTGCAACCCAAAAATCGCCAGGCCGCGCGACGACGCCGCCTGCTCCAAAGAAAACGACGCAACCGTGGCCCAGACTTCAAGGCCCGCCGCGAGCGGAATCAGCAAGACCACGGCCAGCACGCTAGTCACGTGACGTCCCCTTGCCGATGAAACTATCGATCTCGGCCAACAATCGGGTCAGTCCTTCATTGCCGCTCTCTTTGGCGATCTGCAACTCGCAGGTCAAGGCGTCGCGCAGCTCACCACTTTGCTGTTGTGGCAGGTCGATATCCGCATCCGTCAACACCAGTTCGGCGCTGTCGCGTAGGCCAGGCGCGTCGCGCGGATCATGTTGTTCGAACAGGCGTTGGTCGGTCTCATCGAGGAGCTGTGCGATCGATCCGCTCGTCGTTGGAAACAGCCCGGAGACGCTCGGCTTATCGACGCGCCCCGGATCCGCGAGTACCTGCGGCGCCGCGCGGCGCGGCTGCAGGTGTGGGGCATCGGTCGGTAGCACCCGACGCGCTCGCCGTAGCGCAGCGCGATTCTCTTGCAGTCGCTGCTGTTGCGGCTGCCGCTCGACAACGAGTGCGCGCTGCAGGCAGTCACTCGACCAATCGACAACGATATTGAACAGCCGCACGGCTGCGGGATTGAAGCGCAGGAAGTCGAGCTGCCTGACCATCAATAGGCCGATCACGTTGTCCGCCGATGCTCGCAGCGGGCCGCAGATGAAGACATTGGGCTGGTTGATCCCTTGATCGATCAACTGCTGCAGCGTCAAGACTTTGCCTTCGCGCACGACCAGCTGGTGCAGCCGTGGATCGAGGTCGAGGAACTCGCCCAAAGCAGCGCGTTGTCCATTGCGACTATGGAGTTCTGCGCCGTCACCCGTCAGCCGATAGGCGCAAACGTCGTCAGCTTTGATCACTTCCTGGACTAACTCGGTGATCGCCGAAAGCACATGGTCTACGTCGACGCTGTTGAGCTTCTTGGCGTACTTATAGAGCAGGGGCAGCGTGTCGTTGGCACCGAGCACGCGATTGGCAAGCTCGACGTTGACGTCGCGAAGTTTGGCTTCGCCGTGTTGAAGTTCGTCAACCTGTCGCGCCAGCGCATCGGCTCGTTCGTCACTGCGAGCGAGGTTGTCGACGTGGCGCTGGGTCAGCGTGCCCCCCAAGATGCCGACGACGAGAAACAGCAGCGGCGACTTGGCGTATTCCCACAAGAGCAGGTCACGTGGCGACACCACGCCGACATGGGTGTAGACCAGCGCGAAGTAGACCGTCGAGCAGACCGCGGCGGCAAAGAGGCTCGCGCGCAGCCCGTAGCGAAATGCCATCAACAAGATCACCGCCCAGTAGGGATTGGGCTCGATGCCGAAAAAGCCCGGCTGGGCTGGCAGCAATCCCATGTTGAGCGCCGAGAGCAAGCCCACCAAACCGAGGGTCTCGGCGAAATGGGCGTGCACCTTGATCTGCTTGCGCCACCACATGCGGCGAGAAGGTCGCTGGTGCGCGCTCATCGTCCGCCTCCGTGTCGTGCTGCTTCGGGGGGCAGCGCCAATTCGGGCGCCGTCTTGTCGAGGCGCTTGTTGGGCAGGGCATCGCCACGGCCGCTAGCCAACAACCGCTTGACGTGGCTATAAGCGGCGATCGCCCGATCGAGCTTACCCAAGGCGCGCGCAAGCGCCGCGACACGCTTCCAGGCGGACAAGTTGTCACGCTCGCTTGCGACGATCTGATCGTAGATCGCCAGCGCACCGGCTCGGTCACCGCTTCTTTCGAGGGCCTGAGCGGTGTTCCAGCGCAGCTTGGGGTCGGTTGGACGCATCCCAAGGATCAACCGCCGGTGTCGATTCGCCGCGTCGTCATCACCCTGATAGCTGTAGAGTTCGGCCAACCGCTTGTGAAGCTCAGCGCTGCGCGGATGCTGACGAACCAGCACGAGATAGTGAGCGATCGCCGCCGGTTCTTTGCCGGCGTTGGCCAGCGCCTCGGCCAACTTGCGCCGCAGCTCTCGGTCATGGGGACGCAGTTTGAGCAATCGCTCAAAAACGCTGATCGCCTCGTTGTGGCGCTCGGCCCAGTCGTAGAGCTCGGCCAACGTGCGCGCCAGCGAAACGCTGCGCGGTTTGGCCTTTTGGAGGATCTCGTAGTGCACGATCGCCTTGTTCGGTTTGTCGTGGGCGACGTAAAGCTTGGCGAGCTTGAGCCGTAGTGCGGCGTCGCCCGGTGAGCGTCGCACCATTGTCTCGTACTCGTCCAGCGCTGCTGTCGGTTTGTTGCTGTCGCCGATCAGCTCGAGCAGACGTTGACGCAACGCGCTGTTCTTCGGATCTGCGGCCAGCCACTGGCGATAGAGCGCGGCAAGTCGCTTGGTTTGCTTGGCACGCTCGAGCGCATCTTCGAGAGCTAGTCGCCATTGACTGTTGGCCGGCTCGAGGGTGTGCAGGTGTTCGTAGGCAGTGATCGCCCTCGTCAGCAGGCCGCGCTTGACGTAGATCCGCGCTAAGGTGGCGTAGACCTGACGATCGTCGGGACGGTCCTTGCGTGCCTGTTCCAAAATCCGCCGCGCACGTTCGTACTCGCCACGATGCATCAGCAGCTCAGCCAGCTCGCGAATCTCAACGTGAGCGTGTTTTCCATCGAGGGCAACGACGCGCTGCAACGCGTCAGCCAGCGGTCCCCGCCGATCGAACCAGCGATGGTAGTTGGCGATCTGTCGCCAGAGGCTGGCATCTTTCGGCGTGAGTTTGGCCAACTCCGCGAGTTGCCGTTGCGCTGACGTTAGATCGTTGACGCTGAGGTGCATCGCAATCAACTCTCGGCGTAGCGCAACATCTTTGGGGCGCAGTCTCACAGCCTCTTGATACCAACCGATCGCGCGCGTCGCTTGTCCGAGCGAAAGATTGAGATGGGCCAGCCGCAAACGAATGCGATGGTTCTGTGGTTCCACCGCCGCACCATGGCTGTAGATCGCCAAGGCAAGCGAGGTCCGACCGTCGGCTTCGTGGAAACGCCCTAGCATTTCCTCGCTGGGCAGTACCCCGATCAACGCGACGGTGATGATCAAGAAGAAGGCCGCGAGCGCAAAGACGTCTTTGATCCACTTCATCGGCGGCGGCCCTGGTCGTGACCGATGCGGATGCGTAGCCGCCGATGTGGCAGCGTCGCGGACCAGTTGAGCGTACCACCGGCGTCGGTAAAGACGCGACTGCGATGGATTGGCCCCTCTGGCGGCTGGGCAGTCACGACGAAGCTCGCATTGGGCAGCATCGCGCCAAAGGTCAGCTGTTTGCGACCGTGGGCACGCAGCATCAGGGTAGCCGACGTCGCCGAGAGCGAAAGCTTGTCGACATAGCCCGTGGCTCGGATCAGGTGTGGTCGACCGTCGTAACTCTTGCGCAACGCGATGACGTGATCGGTGCTCTGATCGAGGTGGACATAGAGTGCTGACTGTCGCTGCAACCGGCGATAGCCCAAAACCCCTTCGCTGTGCTGCATGTCGACAAAGAGCGTCGGATCATCGAAACGGATCGTACGGGCAAACCCGCTGTTGCGCACGACCCAGCGACCGTCAACGCCCTTGGCGATTTGCATAGCGACAAAATCGCGCACGATGTCGATGTACTCGGTAACCCAGAGCCCCGCTGGCTGCTGACTAACGACCCAGTTGAGTATCTTCTTCATCGCCGCCAGCGCACCAGGCTTCTGAGCGATATAGAAATGGTAGTAGACGTTCATCGGATAGACGCGGCGCGGCGCATCGGTATTTTTGAGCGTGTCGATCAGGTTGGCCCAACGGTGATAGGGCGGCGTCCATTCGTCGGTGAGAATGAAGTCATTGGGGCCGCTGGTAAAGTACTGGGTGCGATCGCCGACCCGATGAACCGGCGGGACTAGATGCAGATAGGATGGAAACTGCGCATCCATCCGCGGATCGCCGCCGTTGAGATTGTACACGCCGATTCGATCGGCGATAGCCAGTTGGTCGGGTGCGGGATTGCACCAGCCAGTCCAGAGCATCACTTCGGTGCGCTTACCGCGCGGCGCGATCTCACGGTCGATATAGTCGACTGAGTAGGCGATCTCTTTTTCGGCGTTCATATGATAGCCGTCGACGTCGTAAGAGACGATCGCTTCTTTGCGCGCGCGCCAGTTCATCGGATGGGCGAACCCGTGTGAGCCAAGCTCGATGTTGGGCAGCGCAGCGATCGCGCGTGCCACCGCTAGGCGTTCGCTACTGCCGTTGCCTCCCGGAGGAGGCTCAATGCCAGCGACGACGAATGAGGCCGTGACCGGCAGATCAAACGGCTCGAGCACCTCGCGTCGCACCATCTCGCCGCACATCGTCTTACGATCGATCTCGCTGATCGATGGCAATCCGTCGCCGTCGATGTGGCTATAGAAGATGCGCGAACCATTGAGCGTGGTGAAGTCAGGGCGCGGCGAGTCTTCGATACCAAGCGCCTTGGCGAAGAAAACAAAGGGATTGATGCGCCACTGCATCGCGAAGTGACGGCCCAGCCGGCCTTCAGTCACCGCGTAGTCCGGAGCAACGTAGCCACCGGCAGGCGTGACGACAACCAGGTCGCTCTGGCTGGATTCTACGCCGCGCAGCGCCAATCGGAGAAACGACGTCCCTGCCCCATCGAGCGTCTGCTGGGTATAGCTCGACAGACTAAGCGGAAGCTTGCGTTCGAACTCTACGACGGCGCTGTTCTTGTGCACCAGGTGAATACGGTCGGGATCGTCGCTGCTGAGTTTGCCGAGACGCAACCCGAGGGCGGCATAGGTCGAAGCGATCGCCTCGTGCGGCGTCGGCCGCCCCTTGGCGTCTCGCTCAGCGCCAACGCCCTCGAGCAAGACCACGCGTCGCCCCGCGGCGATCTGCTGCTGAAGCCAGCGCAGATAGGCCAGCGGCGCCTTGAGTGGACCACCGCGAAACCAGGCGATCACGCCGCGGTAGCGCGCCATCGCCGCGTCATCGGGTAGCGGCGCGTTAACGTCGCGCAGTTCGACGACCAGGCCGAGGTGGTTGAGGATCAGCTCTGCCTGTCGGTGGACCCGGTTGTATTCCTGGTGCGTCTGAGCTTCGTCAGGCTGTTGATCGAGGCTGTTGTAGAGGCCGAGCACTCGGCGACCGATCGCAGCAGTGAGCGGCACGCGCGCGCGACTGTCCAGCGGTCGCACACGTGAGCGCCGAGCGATCGCGTCGCGATGCTGGCTCGCACCGGCACCGCCGCGGCGCACCGTCGGTTGGCTGGCTTGGTGGCGCAGCGGCGCTCGCAGCTGATACGCGCCGAAGGCAGCTCCAGCGAGTCCGATAAGCGTGATGACGAGGCGCAACACGGCCTAAGCATAGGCCGACTGGCGCCGAGGCAAAAGCCCGACGTCGGCCCGGGTTGGATCGGGCAAACAGAGCGACTGAAGCGGTCCGCGGGTCGTCTGTCGCCAGCTAGCTACAGGTCCCGCGCCAGGCGTCGAGATCGAGGTTCTTGATCAGGGTGTCGAAGTGCATGCCCTTGACGCCGCTACAGGCCTCGTTAACCGTCATCGGCTTGTATTCGACGTGGAAGACCGCCTTGCCGGCGTCAATGAACGGCTTGAGCTCGCCACACTCCTGGTAGCGTACGCACTCTTCATTGAGCGCCCAGTCGAAGTACGGCTCAAGCTGCTTAATCTGGCCGAGGTCGTTCTTTAGGCCAATCGAGAGCCCACGCTTATGGGCCTCTTTGGCCAAAAAGATATTGTAGTCGAGCTGGTGACTTTTCGTCAGGCCGAAGCCGTTCTTGTTGTCATAGCCATCGACGTTGTCGGGCTCTACGCCGTCGCAGCCCTTGGTCTTCGCCAGATCGAGGCGCTTTTCCATCACTTGACGCACGGCGCTAGAGCGAATGTCGATCCAGTACTCGGGCCAGCCCTGCATCTTGCTGCCGAGGGTCTTATCGGGAAAGTCGCCCGAATCCGGCCGATCGCTCTCCCATGAGCCGGCAGAAAAGTAGCAGATCACCACCCGGCCGTTGGCCTTGAGCTGGGTGATCTTAGCGGCGGTGGTGGTGAACAGATCGATGTCAAACATCTTCACCGCCAGTGATGGATTGGGTTGGCCCGATAGCTGCCATTGCCAAGCAACGCCGGGTGCCGGGCGCCAGATTTGGCGCTGGGGACAGTCATAATTGCAACTCGTTGCGCTCTCTCCACTGGCGCAGATGCCGTCACCGCAAAGCGCGATGGGCGGCGTGACCACGCGACTATCGGTACGACTGCCACCATCGGCGCTGCCGCCACTATCAAACGCGTTGCCACGGTCGAGCGTGCTCGTGGGCCCGTCGGCGAGGCCACTGTCGCTGGTGACGATCGGCGCACCATCGACCTTAACGCCCGAATCGGGCGACGACACGCTTAACTGCCCGGAGTCACAGCCATTGATCGCCATGGCCAAGACCAGATAGCTGACGACCGTCGCCAGCCGCTGAGGACGGCGCACCCTAGAGCAGCGCATCATCGGTCGTGGTTGAAGCAACTTGGTTCACTCCCTGCCCCAGCTATTTCACGAACCATGCCTACAGATCGAACGTCACGCCGCCCAGCAAGCGATGGTCGGCGGCCAACGGATCGACCTGGTCCGTCGCAGCATCTTCGAGTTCATAACGCGCGACGACGCCTAGCCAATCCCACAGATAGTATGTCGCGTTGGCGCTGACGCGCAACGCATGCTCGACGTGCACTTGTGCCGCCGTGGGGCCACTACAGTCACTGCCACGGTAGACCCGATCGGCACCCAAGCGTTCCGCCTGGCAGGGCGTGCGCTTGCCGTAGTTCCGGGCGGCAAAGTAGAGCGTGCCATCAAAGTAAAACCGCTCGCCGAAGGCGAGGCGCAGACGCGCACGTAGGATATGGTCGAGATAGCCGAGGTAGCCGCCATTGTCGTCGCCGAGACGCGCGGCGTATTGTACGGAGAGCGTGGTTCCCGGCCCGAAGCGGATCCGTGCTTTGGTGCCTGCCGTGTGAAGCGTCGCGCGCAGGCGCCTGCCAGAGACCGGGTTGTAGCTGACGGGCCGCGCGAAGATGCCGTCGTAGATCCGATGGGCGACATCGTAGTTAACGCGAACGCGCAACCACGAAAGGGCCTCCCAAGCGATGGCGATCGCGCCACCTCCAGCAAAATAGCGGAATGTCGACTCGTCGTCGAAAGGCGTCTCGGTGTAGCGCTGGGTGCGAAACCGCAATCGCGGCGCCACCGTGGCTGAAAGCGTGGGGTGCAACTCAACGGTCAAGCCCGGTTGAATGTCAGTTGTCGCCGCCCAGTGTCGCTGCGTTCCGATGCGTGTGGTCGTCGTACCGCGATCGAGAAAGACGGGCGAGGCCCGCCCCACGACGATCTCGCTAAAACAGCGCAGATCGAAATCGAGCAGCGCATTGATCGGCAGCCGCATCAACAGCGGCAGCTGCAACTCGGCGTCGGTCAGCTTGGCCGAGATCGTCGGCAACCGCAACATCGCCCACGGCGTAAAGCGCAAATCAAGGCTGCGACTGCGCGACGTGAGATCAGCGCCCGCCTCGAGCGAGATCACCGCTGACCCGCTGACGTCGGCTTCCGGCGTTGCCGGCGATTCGTAGGTCAGCCTCGCGTTGCTTTCGTAGCCCGAAAGCAGCACGACGAATGGGTCGAAGGTCGGCGACGACGAGGTCCCCTGGGCCAGCGCAGACGAGGCGACAAGGGCACAGGGTAGCAGCACAGCAACCAGGCGAACTGTGGGCACCTAAAAGTCCTCTGCGCGCAAGACCAGATCATCGCGCCAGTCTTCAAAGCGGTCATCGAGTGTGCGCCTTACGCGCCGCTTCTGTGTGACGTAACTCCTTCGCCGCTTGAGCCGGTCGAGCGCCAACTGCGCCGAGGGGTGACCGGGCCGACGGCGGAGAAAGTCCTCAAGTGCTGAAATGGCATCGCCGTGACGTGATTGGTCGACGTAGAGTGCGACCAAGCGCCGCAGGACCTCCACGTCGTGCGGTCGCCGTAGGGCTAGCGCTTTGAGCAATGCCGCTGCCTCCGTCGTATGTCGTGGTTTCGACGGCTGAATCGAGAGATACACGTCGACCAGGCCGTAGGTCAGCGCAGCATCACCCGGATGGCGCGCCACAAGCCAGAGATAGTGCGGCAAGGCCTCCGCCGGCCGATCGAGATCGTCATAAACCTGGGCAAGGTTGCGACGGACCGTCTCGTCTTTAGGGCGCAAGCGATGGAGCCACAACAGGTGCGGCAGCGCCGCTTTGCTGCGATCGGCGCCGACCAAAATGTCGGCCGCAAGCTTTCGCACATCGGGCGATCTCGGACGCAGCGCCAAGAGCCGCGGCAGCAGGGCGAGCGCTAGTCGCTTGTTATCAAGGTCGTGGGCCAACGTCAGCGTGCGTTCAAGATACAGAGGATTGTCAGGGTGGCGCGCGAGCAGTTCGCGCCAAAGAGCAAGCGCCTTGTCCCTATCACCGCGTTGCTCGTGTAGCTCGGCAAGCGCCCGATCGGTCTCGTCGAGGCCGCCACGCGCAGCGACATCGGTCACGCTCAGACCAAGCACGACGATACAGACCGCAGCCGTGGAGTAAGCGGCGTTCACCCGTTCGACTTACTCGCCAGGGCGATGGCGGCGACGATCGCCAGCTGCTCGACAAGCTCAGCTAGATGAGGTTCGAAAGGGTCGGCGGCGTCGAAGAAACAGCAGAGCGCGCCACAGCTTTCACCTTCGATGAACATCGGTGCCATCACCACGTGCTTTGTACCGGCGCCAAAGGACTCGTCGGCAAGGCTGTCACCATCGAGCAGGGCGGGCGCCGTCAACTTTAGGCAACGACGCGATGCCGCGCGAATCTGCTCGACAGTCGGTGGCGCGGGGCACGGAGCCACGATGATGCGAAAACCATCACCTTGGCGATGAGCGATGAAGCCACCGCGTGTCGGCGCGATACGCCGCAGGACGTTGGTTAGCAGACTGTCGGCCTGCTTGAGGTCTTCGGCCTGCATGCAGCGCAGGCTGAGTTGGTAGAGGATCGCCAGCACATCGCGCTGCCGTCGCAGCGCTTCGGCGCTATTGGCAACCGGTAGATCGTCGGTGGACGGGCGCCTCTCGGGTACGGCGCTTCTTGGCTGCGTCGTTTCCGGCGGAACGGCGGAAAATGACTGGGGCGGGCGTACCGCGGTGGCGAACTCATTGAACTCATCGGCCAGGCCCGGCTCGTCGATGGTCAGCGGCCGCGCCATCTCTTGGTCGACGACCAATCGGTAGACGTGGTCGCGACAGAACCAGATCTCGTCACCGGCGTTAAGCATTTGAACGTCGTCAACGCGCACACCATTGATGTACGTGCCGTTGCTGCCCAAAGCGCGCATAGAGAAGGCGCCGCTGGCTTCTAGGGTAATCTTGGCGTGCGTACGTGAGATACGCGGATCGTCGAGCACCACATCGCAGCCGCGGTCGCGGCCGATCAATACGGTCCCTTGGGACAAGAGAATCGCCGGCTGGTCGAAGGATTCGTTGGGGTTCAGGGTATCATTGGCGATGCGCACCAACTTGACTTGACTGCCCTGGGTGGAGGCCAGCATCGCGAGCGCTGGAACGTTTTCCAGCAGCGTTCGGTTCCTTTGGATTCCGCTCATCGTGGAGCTACCCGATGATGGTGGGGTCAGCTGGTCGGTGTCCGCCGGGATTTTGCCAAGCTGCTGTTGCTTGGACACCAAATATGGAGATAAGTCGCATCACCTCGTCACCTCTTATATGTACTTGTTGAGCAAAGAGCGCGCCAAGGCAAGTGCTCTCCGGCTCTCGATGAAACCGAACGCTGCTCAACTTCTAATTTCCTGACATATCCAGCAATTAGCGGCCTGCAGCAAAATGCGCACAGGGCCCACAGCGCCTCGCCGGCTGGGGTCGTGAAAACCCGCTAGCCGGTCAGGCCTACCGCCGGGCAGGGGCCGAGTCACCCGGCTGAGGCCGCGTCAATTGCCTCTGGATCGTCGAGCCACGGACGTCGAGGCAGCGCCGCTCGGGCTAGCTGGGCGATTGGCAACCGCCCCGCCGCAACACGGTTATAGGTGGCTGCGTCGACCAGCACTGCTTGCTATATTCTCCCCTTGACGCTCGATGAGCACGATCGAACAAAGGAAGCGCACGATGACCAATCTACACAAGCTCCCCGAAGTTACCTTCAAGACGCGCGTTCGCGACGAGTCCGTTGGTGGCCCAAACCCATTTCGCTGGCAAGACCGCACAAGCTCTGAGCTGTTCGCAAACAAGCGCATCGTACTGTTTGCCTTGCCCGGCGCCTTCACGCCGACCTGTTCGTCGACACACTTGCCGCGTTACGATGAACTCTACGCGGAATTCAAGGCCAACGGCGTCGACGAGGTCTACTGCCTGTCGGTCAACGATGCGTTTGTGATGTTCCAGTGGGGCAAGCATCTCGGCAACAAGAACATCAAGCTGATTCCCGACGGCAACGGCGACTTCACGCGTCAGATGGGCATGCTGGTTCGCAAGGACAATATCGGCTTCGGCATGCGCACCTGGCGCTACGCCTTGGTCGCCAACAACATGGAGATCGAGAAGATGTTCGTCGAGCCGGGGTACGAAGACAACCACGGCGCCGATCCCTTCGAGGTCTCTGACGCCGATACGGTCTTAGCCTTCCTCAAAGGAAACGAGGCACCGGGCAAAAAACCTCCTCGCAACGCGTTCGAGGGCTAAGCTCAGCGAACTGCTCTACCCCGCTGTGGCACGAGCCGAATGCTAGTGCTCCCACAGCGGGGAGATTCCGAACGGCTGGTCGACGGGCCAGCGCCCGCGCACCATAAAGACCCCATTTTCGGCAGGCGTCGCAAATGGCTCGGCGTTTGGTTCGAATCGGTCGGGCGTGAATGCGTAGCGCCGTGCGCGCTGCGGATCTGGACTCGCACCAGCAACGACGGCGGCTGGAGGCAGACGTTGCGCGATCACTTCCGCTACGAGTGTCTCGCCCTCCTCTTCACCGTAGACGACCACGGCATCATGGTCGGGAAGATACCAGAGCGAATCGTCGAGCATTCCGCCCAGCGTCGCGTCGATCGTGATCATCCACCCATCGTCCGCGCTCGCACAGAC
The DNA here is from genome assembly GCA_020633415.1 of Deltaproteobacteria bacterium. Taxonomy (GTDB): domain Bacteria; phylum Myxococcota_A; class Polyangia; genus JACKDQ01. The sequence continues at coordinate 3,913 of JACKDQ010000005.1, read as the reverse complement.
ATTCGAAACGGCGGCGCGGGTCGCCAGCAATCGCTGCAATAGCGATGCGTCTTCGGCGTTCGTTGACGGCGCCAATCGCCGCTTCGCGATGCCTAGCGTGGGGGTGACGACCGATCGGAAGCGCCAGGTAGGAACAGCGACGAAACCATGCCGCTCGTAAACCGCCGGCAGATCGGTGTGAAGTTTCATGACCTCGTGATCGGTGGCGGCCCACGCAACGGCTGCGGCGAGCAATCGCGAAGACAATCCCTGCTGCCGCCGATCGGGCGCGGTACACACGGCGTGGATTCCGGCAACGCGCAGCGGATCAGCACCGCCGAGATGCATCGGATGCGAGATCACGCCGACGTGCGCCAGGCAGCGCCCGCCCTCGAGCAAAGCGAACGGCGTCGTTACATCTTCCCAATGTGCTCCGACCGATGCCGCCTGCGCGATCCCCGCGGGCAGCCCTTCGAATGCCTGCTGATACAACGCAAACACCTGCTCCCAAAACCCGCTGTCGTAGCCGTTGCCGCGACGCTCACCAACCTGTTCCATGCCAGCAGTATGCGATTATAGGACGACCGTGTAAATCACCGCCAACATCAGACAGACACCGACCACCAGCATGATGCAATGCAGATCGACGGTCTTTGACGTTGAGATCACTCCTTTCATTTCGTAATCCGCAGCGTGTCCTCGGGCGCACTGGTCGCGTTATGGGCATAGCAGCGATAAGTCAGCTCGCCGCCATCGATCACCAGGTGGCAGTAGTGGTGCCAGTAGCCCTTGGCCGCCTCGTTGATCTCTCCGCAAACGTATCGGTCGGATCCGGAGGTAAGTTTTCGAGAAAGATCAATCCGACCCGTCTCTGCGCCACCACCACCTGAGATCACGTAGCGCACGCCGCCACCTTGGCACTTGCCGCCGATCATCGGACAGCTACGTTCGTAAACATGAGCGTGCCCATTGAACACCATGTCGACACCATACTGTTCGAACAGACGCACCCAAGCGATGCCGTTGCCCCACGGTCCGTAGTAGTTACAGGGGTAGACCGGCTTGTGATAGAAGGCAAACTTCCAGCGAATCGACGGATCGGCCGCGGCTTGGCGCAGCGCACGTTCAAGCCATCCGGTCTGAGCGCTGACCGAATGCTCGCTGTCGAGCACGATGAACAGTGCATTGCCCTGGCGCACACTGAACCAGACACCGTCGGCCCCGTTGTGGCCCAACTGGCGCTGCCCGGAGAGGTTGTTGTTCCAGTTGTCGAGCCAGTCGCCACTGCGCACATCGTGGTTGCCGACAACGCCAAAGTAAGCTGTTGTTGAACCGCCGAGACGGCTCCAGTCCATGCGGATCTTTCCGGCGGACCCTAAGTCGACCGCGTTCTTGTGCGCCTGCCACTGCGAGGCTTTGCCATCAAGAGTAATGTCTCCGCTGTTGAAAACAGCAAAAGCGCTGGGGTCAAGGCGCGCCATGCTCTGAAATGTCTGCTGAGCGACGTCGAGATCAGAGCGGGTGTCACCAACGGCAAAGAAGGAAAGGCGCTGACCACCGGTCGGGGCCATATCGTCTACCATCGCGTCGGGCTCTGCTGGAGATGCGCCGGCATCAACGCGCGTTTCACCGCTCGAATCAGCGGCCGGATCAACGCCATCGTCGCGGCTTCCACCGAGGTCATCCGAAGAATTTGCACGGTGATCGCGCCCCGCTCCCAGGGAGCGCGCATCGCCGCCATCTTGCAACGCCTCCCCATCAACGTGGCCCACGTCGCTCGGGGACTCGCTCTTGTCGCCGATCGCCGACCCGCTTAGGACGCCACTTTGGCAGCCAACCAGCGCGCAGGCGAGAAACAGCGCGATCTTCTCCACGACAAGTCCTTTCGCAGTGGGACCCGAGCTTTCAAGATCGAGGCCAACGCAAATGGACTGCAGCTATCTGACTTGCCGAACGCGTCACGCCAGGCTTGGCGCAAACTGTGGGGGGAAGGCAACACCGCCTCGTCAACGGATCCTCAGACGTATCCGACCGGGCGCCTCGATGGAGGATCAACGCCGAGCGTCAGTGTCCTCTTTTTTTGGGGACGCTTCAGCTTGCCTCTCTCCACAAAGACGATTTCTGAGAATTTTTTCTTCAGACATAATGCCGACCCGGTGCCAAAAGACGGAACGCAACGGTACGAAGGTGCTCGCCCTCGACTCGCCCTCGACGACTGCGCAGAGCCACTTATCGATCGACAAGTGGCCATTGTTAGCTGGCAAGTGGCAATCAACTCTTCGCGCCTAGCGCTGGTCGCGCAGCGCGCTCACTTGTGACCTATTTGTGCCACGACCCTGCGGAACAGCGATCACAACAACGGATCACGACGGAACCAAGCGGCATATCCAACATCCCGTCCACCCTCGAAAAATGGCGAAAAAGAGCGTAAAGACTTATCAATTGGTAATTGCCTCTTACAGTTTCGAGTCCCGTCCACCCCGACCCTTTGGGCTGATGAGAAATCATCAGCCCTTTTTTTATGCACGTGATTCGGTCAGCGCGACCTACGAGGTGCCGGGGATTGCATCGAGCGCGAGCAGACCGTGTCTTCGCCAACCGACGCGCAGCAGCCAAGTCCGCGGGGCGGCTACGGGCGCTTGGTCGGGCGTGCGCTCGGGGCGAACGCCGCGAAAGCCGTCGAACCAGCGAGCCGATGAGCAAGGATCGGCCCATGCCAGTGGGTAAACTCGTTTGACCTGTCGTCGCTGCTTGCCGTGGCGACGGGCGTTGTTGAGCACATAGCTCAGGCAGTTTTTCACTTCGCGCGGCGTCTTGAGAATGTGCGCGTGGTAGCGGTCAGCAAAGAGCGAGCCCTTGCGCTGCCAAAGCCGGTTGAGCGCGCGGGCAATACGAATCGACATGCCTTGCATGCCGCGCGAGAGCGCATCGCGGCCGGTCGCCTCACAGACGAGATGGAGATGATCCTTTTGCACGCAATATTGGGCGATACGCAGACCGAATCGGCCATTGGCGGCAAACAATTGGCGCTCGATCGTGCGAATCGCATCACGACGACGCAGATTGGGCAGCTCGCGGGCGATCTTTAACGTCAGATGCACCGGATAACGACGCGCGAGCGCCGGGCGCTTGTGATGAGATACCCCTGAGCGTGCCCCATTGGGCCTTCGGCCTGCGCCTTTGCGCGCACCACCCCAAGCGCGAAAGGCAAGCGCTCGCTGGGCTGACCGCGTGTTTCGTTGATTGCTGCGCGCTACTGTGAATTCACTCACGGGGAAACTGGATCATCCATCTTGATTGAGCAGATATATTAGCACGCCTTCGATACTCGACAAGCTGCGAGCGCTCGATCGCGGGCAAACACCGCTGACCCTCCCCTCGCACAGCGCCTCCTGCGCCGGAGTCGACATCTTTGGACAACCTGGCTATGCTGCCGGCGAAAACCGGTGAGCGGAGAGGCTTGTTGATGCGCTATCGTCTTGCTTTTGTATCTTTTTTTACTGCAGTGCTCATTGCGTTCTACGCTTGCGAATCTGACAACCCGCGCTATTGCACGGCGGATGCGCAGTGCCCGCAAAAGGTGGCTGAGGGGCACTATCAGGACAAGGACGACGGCGACGGTTTCGTCTTAGCGGCTGACAAGAAGCTCTGCCATCCGACGAAGAATTACTGCTACGCGGGCTGTAAGACCGATGCGGACTGTCGCGATGGCGCGCGACGGATGAATCTGTGGGACGAACACCTGCCGTTTGGCGAAGCCAACTACGATATGGCGTCGTCGGTCTGCGACACGGCCACCGGCCACTGTAAGCGCTTCACCAAAGCTAGCGCCGACGGCGGCACGCCCGACGGTGGTGTGGGCGATGCGGGCACGGACGCCCAGCCGCTGAAGACGCTGGGACAAAGCTGCGGTGGCGATAGCGAGTGTGACTCC
>JACKDQ010000004.1 GCA_020633415.1 Deltaproteobacteria bacterium | reverse complement strand
GCGGCCGGTGTGGCGCGGCTTGGGCCTGCAGGCAGAGTCACCCGCACCGACGCGCAATGAAACGCGCTGGCGAGCAGGCGTAGCAGACCAAGATGGCGGGCAGCGCGCGGGTCGAGCGGGTTCTACGGCGCCACGGCCCGTTCGCGCGACGACGCAAACTCCGTCGTCGCAAGACTGAGTGACGCTCAATTGCTATTCGCCTACCACCGGCCGACCGACCCCACAGGCCGCTCGCGATCGCCGAAGAACCCACCCTGCCGTGCTTTGAGCGATGGCACGCCCACTGCATCGCAGGAAGGGAGGAGGGTCCTGATGAGCAAAGTTAGCTACGCGTTGGCCGCGCTACTGTTGTCGCTAGTTGGTGCTATGGGCTGCGGTGGTGTCGAACTTGAGCCGCAAGAGCCCTTGGCTGCGGGCAAGGCCGAGGGCGACGGTGCGCCAACCGGGTGGGTCACGGTCAGGGTTCATTGCAGCCGCGCCGCTGGCTATCAAGTCAATCTGCGACAGAACGAGACGCTCAAGCAGCCGCTTGCCGGGCAATGCGCGGATGGCGCTACCGAAGCCCACGCCTTCAAAGTAGGGCTGCCTTTTGGCGAAGACACCGCTCATCGTTACCAGGGCGTGGTGACGCTATCGGACGATAGCGTCTATCAATCCACAGTAAAGAAGTATAGCAATGGCCAGATCATCACGAAAGGTGACGCCGTTGTGGACGTCCACCTCTAGGTCAGACGCCCTCGCGGGCGCTCTACTTGGCGGCGGCAAGGAAATCTCGCGACAACGGCAGGTGATAGGCCCGAGGGTGCATCACGCCGCGGCATCGGCCGCGGCGTCCGCGCAGAGCTGCTGGCTAGCGCCTCGCGCCAGCCGCAGTCGGCGCTACCAATAGCGCGGGCGGCAGCGCTGCGCGCGGTAGTCCCAGAAGAACCGCGGACCGCAGCGGCGCACACAGCGACGCAGCGAGTAGCTGTAGAACATGTTGTTCGGGCAGTTGGTCGCGGCCTTACGACAGGTTCCGCCAGTCCAGTACCAGCCCGACGGACAGCGCGGCACGCAGCCGTAGCCAACACGGTACTGATACCCAAAGGGGCAGCTGCGAACCTGCGGTCGGCAGCTGTTGAAGTACGAGGAAAAGTAGTAGCCCGCCGGGCAGGCGCGCCAAGCTTCGCAGTAGGTACCGTTCCAGCGGGTTCCCGTCGGACAACGCGAGGCGCGGATGCAGCGATTGTAATACGCGCTCCAAGCCCAACCGGGACCACAACGCGGCGCCGGTCGCTCGACGCCCACGCAACGGCTTTGCGCCGTGCTCCAGGTCGTCCCGGGCCGACAGCGATTCATGCAGCGACCTTCGGTTCGACTCCAGAAAAACCCGTCGGGACAACTATCGCGCACCTCTTGGCAGCGCCCGGTCGCGTCGGGCTTCTGACCCGGCGGACAGATCGCCTTGCAGGTCTTGTACTTGTAGCTCCAGCGATATCCGTGAGGGCAGTTGCCGGCGCGCGCTTCGGATCGCTCGGGAATCAAAGCGACGACCATAAAGGCCAAACTCGCTGCAACGATGCTGAGTCTCATCCTTCCGTCTCTCCTGTTTGGCAGGGCCTTACCTACGTCGGGCCGTTTTCACCCGGCAGGCCATCACTACCAGTTACGGTCGGCCGGAAGATTTCATTCACCTTGGTGATCTTAAACACGCAAATCGCTAAGCACGCATTTTGCGACTTGGCCAACCTTGCGGTCAACCACACAGGTCACACTGCAGCAAAAAGCTGTGCCGTGGCTTGGCACATCGGCCCGCTAACCGACGAAAATAAGCTGAACCGATTTGGCCTATGGCTTGCTCTGATAGATCGCTACCGATTGCGAAAGGCCCAGGCATGAGCGCTGCTTCCCGAACCCGGTCTGCGAAGAAACTTCAACGTTTCCGAGTCGCTGAAGCGCAAGCCGCTCAAATCCCCAAGCCGATCCGCAAGATCGCCCGCGCCGTCGCCGCCGGCAAAACGCTGACGGAGATTGCCGCGCGATCTCAGATTTCCGAGGAAAGCGCCCGCGCAGTCGTTAGCAAGCTGACGCGCCAAGGCGTTCTGGTGCCAGTCGCTGCTACAGCAAACCCGCAGCGCTCTGCCCGCGAGGCGGCGGCGTTCAGCGCGGCAGAGTTGGCGTTTTTTGAATCTGAAGTCGCACCGATCGACGCCTGTGAACAGGTGCACACCAGCTGGGGGCGTCGATTTCACGAAGCGCTCTGTGAGTGGGTCGTGCGACTGCGCGGCGAAACGCGCTTCCTGTAGCACGCTTCCGCTGGCCAGCGCTGCTTCGAACGCCTGACCTTTCCATCCGCAGCGCGCGTTCCGTCCGCATCGCGCGCCAGAGCACGCGCCACCTCCAGCAGGTCTAGCGACCGCCAGCGGCACGGGCGTGAGCTAGATCACCCGCAAGAAAGTTCCCGGCCAGCCGCGACGTATTGATCAAACGGGCATCAATATTTTGAGAGTACGCGGGATCGTAGATGTGAGGGGCCTCACCCAGCAGCTCTGGCGCCATAGGCAAAACAGCGCGTTGACACCGCCCGCCCCTGGGCCCTACTCTGATCGCCGTTCCAACATTTTTCGTATCAGATCGCACCAAGCGAGATCCGCGTGCAGCGAGGAGGTTCCTGGATGAAAGCCGCCCTGTTTGCTCTGGCGACGCTCAGCGTCATCGTGGGCTGTGGTCCATCAATGCCCGGTCCATCCGATCCACTCCATGGCGTAACCCCCGATGGCAAGCCACGCTGGGTAACCCGCGGTAGCGGTGCTTTTGATAGCGCAAACGGCAAGGCCTTTTTCGGTGTCGGCATCGTCGCCGGCATTCGCAATCCGGCACTGTCGCGACAGACCGCTGACAACCGGGCGCGCGGTGAAATCGCCAAAATGTTCGACGTCTACATCGCGGCGATGATGAAAGACTATCAGCGTTCAACCACGGCGGGAGACTTCAAAGCTTCAGCGGAGGAGCAGGACGTGGTTTCAGCGCAAAAGACGATCACCGAAGTCACTCTGCGTGGCGTGGAAATGCGGGACCACTGGACTGATCCAGCGGATGGCTCGCTCTACGCGCTGGCTGTGCTCGACCTCAACGCGATGATGAAGACCCTCGATGACGCGCACAATCTCAACGACAAAGTGAGAACCTTTGTCAGGGCCAACGCCCGCAAAGCGTTCAATGACCTAGATGCGGAACTACGCAAGCGCCGCGAAAGCGGGCGCTAGATCGCCATTAGTCGCACGGATATTAATCGCACAAGGAGCAGATTAGCGATGACTTCGACACGGATTGGCATTGCGCTGGTAGCAGTTGTCTTTTTTGCGGTGGGTTGCACGCCACCGGGACCACCGCCCGTTCAGCGCGTCGGTGCCGACACCCAGATCGACCTCTCGGGCAATTGGAACGACACCGACGCCAACCAGGTCGCCAAGGCGATGATCGCCGACTGCCTGTCGCGCCCCTGGGCCAACCAATTCAAGGCCGCCAAGGGCAAAAACCCGGTGGTCAAGCTCTACCCGATCAAGAACCGCTCCGCGGAGCACATCAAGGCCCAATATTTTACCAAGCAGGTCGAGATGGAGCTGGTCAACTCGGGCTTTGTCGAGGTCGTCGCAGCGTCCAATGAGACCGACGAAGCGCGCGCTGAGCGCGAAGACCAATCCGAACACTCCTCAGACGCCACCGCCAAACAAAACCAACGTGAGACCGGCGCCGACTTTATTCTCAACGGCTGGGTCGTCACCCAAAACGACGCCGCCGGTGGTCAGGAAGTGCGCGCTTACGTCACGACGATGGAGCTGATCAACGTCGAGACCCAGCGCAAAGTCTGGCTCAAAGTTCATCGGATCAAAAAGGTCGTCAGCCGGCCCGAGTCGAGCTGGTAGCCGAGCGCGCCGACCAAGCAACTCGCCTTTTGCCAGCGGGACGTGGAGCAGCGCGACTGCTCCGCGTCCGCTAGCCTCGACGGAGACAGATCATGAGCAATTCTCGCGTTAGACCGGCGATGGCTGTATTAGGACTGGTCATCTGGGGACTCGTCGGCTGCGGTCAGACGGGCATGATGGAAGCGATGGGTAAGGTGCGCGAGCAAATGCTGCGGGGCAACAACGCCGCAGCGCTCGGTGTGCTGCGCGAAGCGCGCAAGAACAAGGCCTTCAAAGAGCAAGACCGCGTGATGTTCTGGATGGAGGAGGGCATGCTGCTCTTTCTCACCCGGGACTACCAAAAATCGACCGACGTGATGGAGAAGTGCGAGCAGCGCACCAAGGAACTCTACACCAAATCGATCAGCAAGGGCATTAAGGCTGCCTTCACCTCAGACGCAGCAACCGACTACAAGGGCGAAAGCTACGAGAACATCTTGCTCAACGTGTTCAAGGCGATGTCGTTTCTGGCGATGAAGAAACCCGATGCAGCGATGGTCGAGGCGCGCAAGATCAACGAAAAGCTGGCCTGGTACAACACGATCTACAAAGGCAAGAACACCTACAACCAGGACGCCTTCGCGCACTGGCTAACTGGGGTGCTCTACGAGATGGAGGGCTCGCTGGACGACGCGCGCATCTCCTACGTCAAAGCCTACAAGACCTACAACGGTCCCTTTGCCGCTAACTACGGCATGGGCGCACCATCGTATCTCAAAGAGGACATCGTCCGGGTGGCGACGCGCAACAACTCGATGGAAGCGATCGCCGAGATCCGGAACCAACTCGGTCCTGACTTGGGCAAAACCGCACAACTGGTCGGCAGCAAGGGCGAGCTGATCGTCTTCCACCTCAACGGTGAAGGACCATCGAAGACCGACTACTTCGTCACCTGCACGTTTCGCAGTGTCGCCGCTTGGCGCTGTGACGGCGAGCCGGGTGGGGAGTTCATCCGCAAAACGACGCTGACCATCGCGCCCAAAGCCGACGTGGTAAAGGTCGCCTTTCCGCGGTTGATCACCCGACAGCCACACAATCGCCAGGTGTTCATCGCCGCCGGCGACCAGCGTACGCTGACTGAGAAGGCCTACCCGCTCAACGCGATCGCCCAAAAGGCGCTGCGCGACAAGGCTGGGCTGATCTTCAAGGATGCGGTCATCCGCGGGATCACGAAGTTTCTCACCGCCAAGGCCGCGGGTGCGATCGGCAAACAGGTCGGCGGCGGACTGTTCGGCGCACTGGCCAAGATCGGCACCTCGGTGGCGATGCAGGCCACCGAAGAGGCCGACAAGCGCGCTTGGACGACGCTGCCAGCCGAGATCAACATCGGCCGGGTATGGCTTGAGCCGGGCGAGCACACGGTCTATCTCGCGCTGCCCGATGGACGCGTGGCGCTGCCCAAGGTCAAAATCGAGGCCGGCAAACGCGTGTTCTTGGCGATGCGCACCTTGCCCTAGCGCCGAAGTCAGCGGCGGTGTTACTCAACGCACAGCGGCGGCCTGTGGGCCAAGCTACCCTATTGCAGCTCTAGCAGTCCCGACTTGAGGAGTGTTTCGATGCGACGTTTGTTGGCGGTCACCTCACTTTCATCGCTATTCGTGATCGGGTGCACACCGCCCCCCGACCCGGCTTATCCGCCGCCGAACGGCGGTGAGCCGCAGGTTGTTGAGGGCGGACCGGCGCCGGTCTGGGTCCGCACGAGTAAGTCCGGACGCTTTCCCGAGATGTATTACCTGACCGCCGTCGGCCGCGGACAAACGCAACAGGGCTGCGAGGCCGACGGTCGTGCTGGCCTGGCGAAGATCTTCAAGGCGCAGGTCAGTCAGATCCACAAGGACTGGCAGGGTCACATCTCGCGCATCAACAGTGCGGGGGCCAGCGTGCATATCGAGGCGATGAGCGTGCAACAGTGGACGCAAGTCAGCACCGACTACACACTCAAGGGCACGAAGATCTCGCTGATTTGGCAGGGCGACGGTGGCTATCACTGCTTGGCGACGCTCGAGCGCGTTCCGGCGGCACAAACCCTGCGCGCTGAGATCGGCCGACTTGATGCCGAGATCAGCGCGCAGATCGCCGAAGGCGATCGCCACGTCGGGAAGAATGTGACCGCGCGCTTTTTGGCCTACAAGAAAGCGCTCGACCTCTTTCAAAAGCGTGAAGCGCTCAACGCTGACCTGCGGATCGTCGATGCCCAGCGTCGTGGTGTCGAGACGAGCTATGGCTGGCGGCAGTTGATCGCCAAGTTTACCCGGGCCAAGGCCGAGGCAAAGATCGGCTTCCACCTCAAGGGCCCCTATCGCGCAAAGATCCAGAGCTGCTTGGCCGAGGAGCTCAAGAAGCAGGGGATCAGCGTGCTAGAAGGCACGAGCGACGTCGACCTTTGGATCCATGGCAAGATCGAGATGCAATTTGCGGGTCACAATAACGGCGTGGCCTTGGTGCGGGGCACGCTGAACATGCGGGTGACCAACCCCGACGATGGGCGCACGGTGGCGGCGTTTTCACGCGACATCAAAGCGGGTCGCGCCGAGCAAAACCAGTCCTACCAGCTGGTCGCCTCAAAGCTCTGCTTCGACGTGGCTCCCCAGTTGGCCCAAGAGATCAACAAGTCGCTAGCCAACTGAGCCCATTGCGGGCACCGCCTCACCACCGAACGGCGCTGGCCCTAACCAGCAAGCTCGCGATACGCATCTAGACGGCATAGAGCCGCTCGATCAGATCGAAGCGGTCGTGTCCCCAAAACATCTCGTCATCAACGAACACCGTCGGTACACCGAACACACCGCGCTCGATGGCGCGGTCGGTCTGATGACGCAAGCGCTGTTTGACGAGATCGCTGGCGGACTGCGCAACCAACGCCGCACCATCAAACCCAGCGTCGTCTAAGACGGCGATCAACGTCTTGTCGTCAGCAATGTTGCGCTGCTCTGCCCAAAACGCGGTGAACAACACCGCAGCGACCGGCGGAACCTGCCCCGGGTCAAGCGCACAAAGTACGCGCTGCACGGTAAGCGTGTTGGGGGGAAAGTGCGACGAAAAGTGAAAGGGTATGCCGAGGGCGCCTGCCCAGCGGTGCAAATCGACGAACAGATAGCGCGCCTTCGCGGCCACCGTTGCCGGTGCCTTGTTGCCGGTGGCCTTGAACACGCCACCGAGCAGCAACGGCAACCAGTTGACCCTGCGCCCGATCTTTTCGCCGAGCTGCTCGACGCGACATGCGGCGAAGTAGCTATAGGGCGAAGCGATGTCGAAATAGAAGTCGATCGTCTTTTGCTGCTCGCTCATCGGCTCGGCTCTCATGTTCAGGCTTGCTCGGTAGACAAGCAAACGTTCTTGGTCTCGCAGAAAAAGCGCAGCGCTTCGAGCCCGCCTTCGCGGCCCACGCCGCTTTGCTTGGTCCCTCCAAACGGCACGCGCAGGTCGCGCAATAGCCAACAGTTGATCCAAACGGTGCCGCAGGCCAGCGCCCCCGCCACGCGATGGGCGCGGGCAAGGTTTTGCGTCCAGACCGAGGCCGAGAGCCCGTAGGGTGTGCAGTTGGCCGCAGCGACGACTTGCTCCTCGTCGGCGAACGGCATCACGCTGACCAACGGACCGAAGACCTCCTCCTGATTGACCGGACTGAATTCGTCGAGATCGGCGACTACCGTCGGCAAGAAGTAGAAGCCATTTTTGACCCGCTCGCTCAGTCCGCGCGGGGTCATTCCGCCGCAAAGCACACGCCCACCGCTATCCTTGGCAAGCATCACGTAGCGTTGAACTTTGTCACGATGCGCTGCCGAGATCAGCGCACCGACCTCGGTCGCGCTATCGAGCGGATCGCCGACAACCAACTCACGCGTTCGCTCGACAAAGCGCGCAACAAACCGATCATAGATCGGTCGCTCGACGAACAGGCGTGATCCGCACAAGCAGATCTGCCCTTGATTGGCGAACGAAGCGCGCACTGCGGTCTCGAGCGCCTGATCGAGATCGGCGTCGGCGAAGATGATCGTCGGGTTCTTGCCGCCCAATTCGAGCGCGAGGTGTTTGAACATCGGCGCCGCCACCTCGGCGATCTCTCGCCCGGTCTGCGTGCCACCGGTAAACGAGAGCGCTGGCACGCGCGGATCGGCGACGAGCGCAGCGCCGGCCAGTGCACCTCGGCCATGAACGATGTTCAGCACGCCGTCGGGCAGGCCAACGCGCTGGCAAACTTCACCGAGTAGCTGCGCGGTGACCGGCGTCAGCTCCGATGGCTTAGCCACAGCGGTGCATCCTGCAGCAAGTGCCGGGGCAACCTTCCAGGACAGCAGGTAGAGCGGAAGGTTCCAAGGCGAAATCAACCCGGCGACACCTAGCGGCTGCCGCAGCGTGTAGTTGAGCGCGGCGCGATCGGTAAAGTGGGCCTCGCCTTGCTGATGAAGGATCGCCGTGGCAAAGAAGCGAAAGTTCTTCACCGCACGCGGGATGTCAACAGTGCGTGCCAAGTTCAATGGCTTGCCGGTATCGATCGCCTCGGCCTCGGCGAATCGCTCAAGCTCGCTTTCGATACCATCGGCGATCGCCAACAGCACTCGACTGCGCTGTTCCGCCGCCGTCTGGGACCAGGCTGCAAACGCTCGCTCAGCGGCCGAAACCGCCGCCTCCACATCCGCTTTGGAGCTATCGGCTAACTCCCCATAGCTCGCACCAGTCGCCGGGGAGATCAACGGCAACCGCTCCGCGCCATCGACGAAGCGTCCTTCGATGAAGTTGCGTACTTGCAGCATCTTCGTCCGCCTTGGGTTGAGCAGGCAGCCTACCCTGCTCAAGCGGTCGACGCCACAACCCCGAGGGTTAGACAACCGTCGCCAACGATCGCTTGGCGCAGTGGGCCGCAACATTTGCTGGCCAATAAATTTCGCAAAAACGGCGCAGTTGGCCGCGGTCATTGAACAATTTACAAAAGGTCAGCGTACTACTAGCATTCGAGTTTGAGCCGGGTCGGCAGACGCCCGAGCTGAGTCAGGATAAATACAGATGCCACTTTGTCCGACCTGTAACGGCCGCTTCGTCGAGGGAACTTTCTGCCCGAAGGACGGCACGGCGCTGATCGCCGACGGCCAACTACCGACATCGCTCGTCGGCCAAGTCATCGGCCGAAAATACCGGCTAACGCGCCTTTTGGGCCAAGGCGGAATGGGCGAAGTCTACGCGGCGCAACACGTGCACATCACCAAGCGTGTCGCCGTGAAGATCTTGCATCCGGAGATCAGCAATAACCCCGAAGCACTCGCACGCTTTCGCCAAGAAGCGCAATCCGCGTCGTCGATCGGCCACGATAACATCGTAGCGATTGATGACTTCGACCAGCTCGACGATGGCCGCTATTACCTCTGCATGGAGTTTCTCGACGGCGAGAGCCTGGCAGCGGCAATGGTCATCCCCGGGGGAATGGCGATCGCCCGGGTGATCAACATCGCGCTGCAAGTCTGCGACGGTCTCGATGCAGCGCACCAAAAGGGCATCGTTCACCGCGACATGAAGCCGGAAAACGTCTTTCTGACGCGCCGCTCCGATGGCAGCGAGCTGGTAAAGATCCTCGACTTCGGTATTGCCAAGGTCTCGGGCACCGACGAGAACAACAACCTGACCAAGACCGGTACCGTCTTCGGCACGCCGCATTATATGTCACCAGAGCAGGCGCTCGGCCAGAAGGTCGATCGACGCGCCGACATCTACTCGGTCGGTGTGATGCTCTTTGAAGTATTCACTGGGCAGGTGCCGTTCAAAGCCGAGTCGTTCATGGGCATCCTCTCGCAACACATCACCAAAGACCCACCGTTGCCGAGCACCGTCACGCCTGGACGAGCGATCCCTCTGCCAGTCGAACAGCTGATTCTCAAGGCGATGGCTAAGGAGCCCAGCAAACGCTTTAGCTCGGCCGCCGAATTGAAACAAGCGCTGCTCGCGGCGGGACAACAACTCGGCCCGCATGTGATCACACCGACGCAAATGGGCAACGCTCAGACGTTGGCCCCAGGGGCAGGGATCGCGAAGGTCGGCGTCCCGGGCACGCAGATCGGTGCCGGAGCGATTGGTTCTCAGGCGACGATCGGCCAAATACCTCGGCCAACACCACCCGGTAGCGCTCAGCCACCGCTGTCGCCGACACCACAAGGCACGCCAGCGGCTCAATGGCCGAGCGGTGGGAATGGGGTCGTGCCGCCGACGATCGCCGCGCCGCAAATGACGCCGCCGAGTGGCGCCGGGGCAGCAATCCCCCCAACGATGCTCGCTGCACAAGCCGGCGCGCCAACGCCGGCCGGTTTACAGGCCGCTCCGGTGATGCCAACGCCAGCAGTCGCTGGTCCGGGTGGCTTTGCCGCACCCGCCACGTCCCCCGCCTTTTCTAGCGGGCTCGGTCAGAAGAAAAAGAAGACTGGTCTGATCATCGCACTGGCGATCACGCTCGTTGTTCTCGGTGGTGGCGCGGCAGCCGCAGCGCTGTTCTGGGACGAGCTGATGGGCGTCGACAACAACAAGACCACCGCAGGCGTACCACCGGTCGCCGCCGCCGATGCCGGTGTCGTCGATGCAAAAGTCGCTGTCGCCTTGCCGCCCGACGCAGCAGCCCAAGCGCCCGACACAAGGGAAGTCGCCGAAACACCGCCAGACGCGGCTACCGTCGCACCTGACCTAGCGCGCGCCATCGCTGTGGCCACACCACCACGGGTCGGTCGACGCCCGAGCCGGCCGCCGCGTCGGCCGCTCAACACAAAGACGCAGCCAGCCACGACCGTAGATCCGCCACCGCGCGATCCGCCACCGAGCGATCCACCGCCCAAGGATCCGCCGCCATCGCGGCCGCCGGCAGCGAAGAAGAGCCACTACCAGCTGCGCTTGGTCACCGTGCCAAGCGGCGCATCGATCCTCGCTGCCAATGGCATGCAGCGTCTCGGCCACTCGCCGATCAGTTTCAAGCTGCGCCCCGGTGAATCGAAGCGGGTACGGATCGCCAAGAGCGGTTACCAAGAAATGAGCGTCACACTGCACGGTGCCGACGAAGATTCGACCAAGACCATTCGCCTGCGCAAGGGTCGCTCCGGCGCGAGCATCGGCATCCCGGGAAGCGATCCGTTCTAGCGATGGGCAGCTCGACGCTCACCGACCGCGCACCTAAACCCGTCGGCGCCTATCCCCACGCCCGCCGGGTCGGCAATCTGCTGTTTCTTTCGGGCGTCGGACCGCGACGCCCAAGCGACGGCAGCGTGCCGGGTCTGCAACTCGATGCGCAGGGCAATTTGCTGAGCTACGATATCGCCGCCCAGTGCCATTCGGTGTTCGATAACGTACGCAACATCGTCGAAGCCGCGGGTTCAACTTGGCAGCAAATCGTCGATGTCACCGTCTTTCTGACCGACATCAAGCGCGACTTTTCAACCTTCAACGCGCTCTACGCCGAGGCCTTTGCCGACAACCAACCGACGCGCACCACCGTTGAAGTCAACGCCCTGCCGACGCCGATCGCGATCGAACTCAAAGTTATCGCCACCATCGACTAACCGCCGTTTTTCCGACAATTCCTGCGACAAACGCGCCGCCCGCTCCCCCGTAGATCGGCAAAGGGGAGGACCGAATGAACGTCCTAACGCGGCACAGCGCAGGTTACCTGTTGATAATCATCGTCTTATCGTTCGCGTTCGCCCCGAGCTGGGCCGGCTGTCAGAGCAGCCCTGCCGATGGCAGCGACGGCGGCCTCAGCGATAGCCAAGTGCCGCCTAGCGGGCCACTGGCGCTGACCGCCCATGACGCCTATCAAACCGAAAAGGTAGGCGACATACCGAGCCGGCCCGACGAGCGCTACGTCGTCGTCGAGCTAACGATCATCAACCGCACCACCGAGGCGTTGCCACTGGTCGCCGGCCTGTTCTCGTTGATCGCCGAAAGCGGCCTGGAGTACATCGGCCACCCGGCGACGAGCGCGCTGTCTTCGGGCTGCCCTGAAAACGCCAAGCTGGGGAGCGGCAAGCAAACGCGCTGCGCGATCGCCTTCGCCGCACCGGCGACGGTCAAGGCGAGCGCGGTGAGCCTTCGCGTCGTGCTTGGCCCCGCGCAACACTACGAGGCCACGACCGCCGTCAAGGTCATACGCTGCAGCTCGTGCGGCGATAGCTGTCGGCTGCTCGACCGTGACGCCGACCACTGCGGCGCCTGCAATCAATCGGTCGGCGCCGGCCGCTGCGTTGGCGGCAAGGCTGTCTGCGAAGACAACGCCGAGCTGTGCGGCAACCGCTGCGTCGATCTGCAGACCGATCCGCAGCATTGCGGCGCCTGTAACCGGCCCGCGCATAGCGGCGGAAGCTGCGTGGGCGGCAAGCCAAGCTGCGCGAGCGGATTACTGACCTGCAACGCGGCCTGCGTCGACATCAGCACGGATCCACGCCATTGTGGAAAGTGCGACAACCCGGTGGGCCAGAACGCCGAGTGTATCGGCGGCAAGTCGGTCTGCAGCAGCGGCTACCGAGAATGCGGCCTGGCCTGCGTCAATACCAGCAGTGATCGGCAGAACTGTGGCCAATGCGGAAAGATCTGTCCAAGCGGCTACAGCTGCGGACGAGGCAGCTTCGTGCTGACCAAGTGTCGTCGGGCGGGTACGCCTGCCGTTGGCCAAAGCTGCACGGCGCTCTGTCAGTCACAAGGAACGACCTGCGCAGCGGCGAGCTACTACAACAGTGCTGGTCGCTCCACCTTCGACGTCGGCTGCTGGGAAGCTCACCAATCCTGGATGAGCAACTTCATCTGCCACTGCGAATACTAGCAGGCCCGATAGGTATCAGACCGACGAGCAGTCCGAGGCGCCGCGCATTGGGTGTTACTTGTCGGCCTGACAGGCGTTGAACTCGGTTTGGCACTCACTGATCATGCAGTTTGTGCAGGCAGCGCTGCTCGGAAAAATGCAGGGCAAAACGCAGGTCAGATCAGCGACCTGTAAACAGAGCAGCAGGCGGTCAAAGAGGTTTTTTGACGACGGGCGAATCGATGCCTCGCACTGCTTTTCGCAGCTTGTCGTGCCGCAGTTGGCCAAGCAGCTCATCACGCCGTCGCAGCTCAAGCTGGTCACGCCTTGGTCGGGGGCCAGCAGATCGGGGGCGATCGCCTGATCGGGGCTCACCCATTGATCAGGCACAACCTGGCTATCGCTCGTCCGTTGATCGCGCGGACCAGCGTCCGCCACGGTGGTGCTTTGATCGAGCACCACCGCCGCATCGCGATCGACTGTCTTGTCGCACCCGTCAAATCCGGCCGGGCAAAGACCATCGCGCACACAGATCTGCGCACTGCCTTTGCTGCGACAGCTGTAGCCATCGGGGCATTGACCGCCGCCGCTGCAGTAGTACGGCATGGTGCCAAGGTCGACGCCGACGCAACCGGCAAACAGCCCGGCGAGCGCAAATACGACCCAGCCATATCGTGTAAAGTTGGCCAGCATGAAAAGACCTCCGCCGCCATGCACCATGGGCTGCCTTTACCTCAGCTGACCGGCGGGTTCAAGCCCTCTTGGTCGGGGCTCTCCTGTCAATGCAAGCAAAAAGCAAAACGAGTTCAATCACATACAAGACAATCGCCGGGGCGATCAATCAACACCGCCCGGACCGGGCTGGCATCAAAACCGACCAACTTGAGCGGCAAAGCGATCAGCTGATAGCTGCCGTCGGGCACACCGTCGAACACCAGCCCTTCGAGAATCAATATGCCGCGAGCTGCAAAACGCAGGTGCGCAGGCAACGCTTTGGAGCGCGCTGGATCGACACTCGGCGTATCGACACCGACCAAGCGCACCGCTCGCTCGGCGAGCGCATCGACCAGCTCCGGTGCGAGCGCGACAAAGTCGTCATTAAAGTGGTTGGGGTCGGGATAGCTAGCCGTGCGAAACAACACCCGGGGCTGGTCAATACGCTCAGCAACCGCTTTGCCGACCAGCCCATCGGCGCCGGCGCTCACCGAGAGCAGCTGACAGGGCCCAAGATATCTCGATAGCTCACAGCGATCGATCGTCTCGCCGTCTGGCTGATAGTGCGACGGCGCATCGGCATGCGCACCCAAATGGACCGTACTGCGCAGCGTCGAAAGGGTCAGGTTGTCGCCGCGCGCGTGCTCAAGCAAGACCTCGCGCGAGAGCGGCGAGTCACCGGGGAAGACAGCGATGCTTGCACCGAGCGGCGGGCTGATATCGTAAAGTCGCGCCATCGGTGGACTATACGCGGCCGCAATGAAAAAGCACGATCAGATGCATTCAAGAAGCTCAGCCGCAGCGCGCCAATTTGCGCTGGCGCCGGCAATAGGTGTTCGGAACAGTGTCCGACTACGCGGCCTGCCGATGCGTATCGCACAAGTTACCGCTCAGCTGATCGCTCGATCGACAGAGGCAGGCACGCCGTGACAGCTGCGAATCATTCCGCCCCAGTTCCGGGACCCTGGCGTAGAACGCTGTTCAACAGCACGCTGGCCGGCAGTTGGTCCGGTGTTTGCTTCATTACGGCGACGTACCGCTTGGCAAGGAGTGCACAACTGCACGGCAAAGCCCCAAAAACGACTCGCGTCGCTCGCGACGCGCTACAGCAGCAGCGCGCCCACGACACGATCGACACGATCAGAGAAGCGGCGCGCCGAATCATTGCGCAAGATGGCTTCGCTGCGGCCACTGCTCATCAAATCGCTCGCGTCGCAGGCGTCGGCATCGGCACACTCTACCGCTACTATCCCGACCGCCGGGCGGTATTGGGCGAGCTGCTCGACGCGTTGTTCGATGCGCTGCACGCCAAGCTGATCGGAGCCAGAGAAGCCCACGCCAACGCCTCCCTCGAACAGATCGCAACGCAGATCGTCGAAGGCTACGTGGCGATGTTGCGCGAGCAGCGGGAGGTACTTGCGCCACTGCTAGCCAAGCGGCCGATGATCGAAACCGTCGAGCGACGGGCGGCCCGTCAACGCCAACTGCAAACTTGGCTACGCGAGCAGCTCGACGCCCACGCGCAGCTGGTGATCGACCACGACTTTGCCGCATTCGTGCTACTCAAAGCTGTTGATGCCGTGACCACCAGCACGCTAACGCAGCGGCCGCAAGCCCTGGAGAGCGGCGAGTTGCAGCGTGAGCTGTCTCGCGTCGTTGTTTCCTACCTGCGCGCGGCGCGCCAAGCCGAGGTGATGAAGACCAACAGTCTGTTGGGTGTCTGACGAGCGCTCAGCACCAAACGAACGACAAGCTAGAAGCGGCCACGGATCGCCCAGAGATCGGGGAAGATCGGATTGAACAGCGACTCTTTGAGAAACGGAACGCCGAGAGATCCGCCGGTGCCCTGCTTGAAACCGATCGTGCGTTCGACCACCTTGACGTGACGATAGCGCCACTCCTGAAAACCCTCGTCGAAGTCGGTCATCAACTCGAGCAAGATCGCCAGGTCAGGACGCTCGCGATAGATTCGCACCAAGGCCGTCTGCAGCTGCACATTGGGCTCGTTGCGCTCGGTCACATCGCGCTCGCGCAAGGCGGGAGGGATCTCCGCGCCATTGTCTTCGAGGAAGTCGTAAAGGGCATCGACGATCGACATCTCGTGCAGACGCTTTTGCAGCGCCCTGTACTCGGCAGACCCCTCCGGATGGTGGCGCAGCAATTCTGCGCGCTTATAGCCGAGCAGGAATTCGACCTCGCGGAACTGCACCGACTGAAACCCCGAAGACTGCTCGAGCCGCGCACGAAAACTGTTGAAGGATAGCGGCGTCATCGTTTCGAGAATATCGAGCTGCCCAACGAGGGTCTTCATGATCATCCGCGTTCGCTTGAACGAATGGATCGCACCGTAGAGATCGCCGGTGACCAGATCGGCACGCACCTTCGAGAGCTCGTGAAGCAGTTGTTTGAACCAAAGCTCGTAAACCTGGTGGATCACGATGAACAGCATCTCGTCGTGCTCAGCAGGATCTGACAGCGGCTGTTGCAGTGCCAGGAGCTCGTTTAGCCGCAGATAGCTGCCATAGTTGATCTTCTTTGCACTCATCGCCCCCTGCCTCCGTTTCTGCCCACTCGTCAGCTCAGCTGACGCGCCAAAATGTCGACGAAACGCCAAACATCCTCGAAAGAATTGTAGAGCGGCACCGCTGCGACGCGCACCACATCCGGTGGGCGAAAATCGCCGACTACGCCCTCGCGCTGCAGCGCCTGTTGAAATGCGCGCCCGTCTCCCGCTACACGTAATGACAGCTGACAACCACGTCGCTCGGGCTGACGGGGTGTCAGCACTGTTACTTGCTGCGGCGACCGCGCGTCGATCAGCGCCAACATGTAGCTGGTCAATGCCGACGACTTGTTGCGCAGCGCTGTGTTCGTCGCCGATCCGAACAGCGCCAACGAAGCCCGTAGTGGCGCCATCGCTAGGATCGGCGGATTAGACAGCTGCCAACCTTCCGCACCGCGTTGGGGCACGAACCGATCTTGGGTATCCATCTGAAAGCGCGTGTCGGGATCGTTTCCCCACCAGCCGGCGAGGCGAGGCAGCGACGGGTTCGCGCAGTGCCGCTGGTGAACGAACGCACCGGCCACCGCACCGGGACCTGCGTTGAGGTATTTGTAGCTGCACCAGGCAGCAAAATCGATGCCCCAGTCGTGAAGCGAGAGCGGCACGTTGCCCACGGCATGGGCGAGATCGAGGCCGATCAGACAACCCGCACGGCGCGCCGCCGCGGCGATCGGCGCTAGGTCGAAGAACTGACCGCTGAAATAGTTGACGCCCGATAACAGGATCAGCGCGAATTGTTCGCCCTGGGTTGTGATCAGTTCGATTAGCGCGGCCTCGTCGGTCAGTCCATTGGCAGTCTGCGGCGCCCGAACGATACCCTGCTCGGCGTCGTAACCATGCAGCGCTAACTGCGATTGAAAGGCGTAGAGATCAGAGGGGAAGGTCGGCGAATCGATCAGGATCTTGAAGCGCTGAGCTGTCGGCCGATAGAAACTGATCATCAGCAAGTGCAGATTGGCCGTCAGCCCGTTCATCGCCACCACTTCTTCTGGTAGCGCTCCGACAACCTCGGCCAGCGGCTCACTGAGCAAGCGATGATAATTGTACCAACCGTCACCCGAACGAAAATGCCCGTCGACCGCCTGCTCCGCCCAGCTGGCGAGCTCCCGGTCGATCAGCTCGCGCACGCCGCGCGGCTGTAGCCCTAACGAATTGCCGCAAAGATAGACCAACGGCTCCCCATCTGAGCCGCTCGGCATCCAGAACTGTTGACGGTATTCAGCGAGCGAATCGGCAGCGTCGAGTTGGCGCGCGTGATCGCGGTCGATTGAAAAGGTCGGCGAAGTCATCGCGAAGCGAACTCTCCTGCCTGGCGTCCGAGAAACTCGAGCGCGGTACCGGCGAGCAACCGCTGGCGCGTCGCTTGGTCGAACTCTTCGATCGATGCGATCAGCTTGCCGGGATGATGCTCGCCGAGGGGGAAAGGATAATCCGAACCGAGTGCGACGCGATCGACGCCCGCGCGCGCGACCAGCAGCCGCAGCATCTGCGGGTCGTGGACCAGCGAGTCGAAATAGATCCTGCCGAGGTAGGCCTCGGGGCCGACCTGGTTGTCAACGGCGCAGAGATCCGGACGCACCTCAAAACCGTGCTGAATCCGCCCCAAAGTTCCGACGAAGGATCCACCACCGTGGGCGAAGCCGACGCGCAGGTTCGGCAATCGCTCGAGCACACCGGAGAAGATCATCGAACAGATCGCCAACGTGGTCTCAGCGGGCATGCCGACCAGCCAGGGCAACCAGTAGTTGGGCATTCGCGCCCGACCGAGCATGTCCCATGGATGAACGAAAATCGCAGCACCCAACTCCTCAGCGCAAGCAAAGACCTCAAACAACTCCGGTTGGTCGAGGTTCCAGTCGTTGATGTGCGAGCCGATCTGCACACCGGCGAGCTTGAGCTCGCGGACGCAGCGCGTGAGCTCTTGGACGGCCAAGCGTGGCGACTGCAGCGGTAGCGTACCCAGACCGATAAACCGCCGCGGGTAACGCTCGACGACGGTGGCGATATGGTCGTTGAGCAGGCGCGACAGGTCATGCGCATGCTCAGGCTGTGCCCAATAGCTGAACATCACTGGCACCGTGGAAAGCACCTGGACGTCAACGTCGAAGCGGTCGCAGTCGGCGAGCCGTCGCTCGGGGTCCCAGCAGTTGTCCGCGATCTCGCGAAAGAAGCTGCCGTCGATCATCATCCGTGCACAGCACGGCTGATGATGTTCGAGCGAGACGAAACCACCGTAGCCGTAGCGCTCGCGCAGATCGGGCCAGCGTTCAGGCAGAATGTGGGTGTGCAGGTCGACTTTGAGCATCAGCGCTCCGCCAGCAATGTGCAGCGAAGCTAGCATCCCGACGCTTTCGGGCAAAGCCGCCTCGCCGTCAGCGCACCGCGAAACCCAAGCTAACCGCTCGGTCAAATCACCTGGTCGGCGACAGCGTCCGATTAGCGCTTGTCGAACGTCGACGGTCTGATAAGCATACACGCAACATGAGCCTGTTGGTCCTCGAGCAAGCGAGCCTCTCGTTTGGCAGCCGCGAAATCTTCTCCAACCTCAACCTGCGCATCGGCGAAGGCGAGCGCATCGGCCTGATCGGCCCCAACGGTTCGGGGAAGTCGACGCTGCTGCGCATCCTCACCGGTGAGCAGACCCTCGACAGTGGCGAGCGCCGACCGACCAAGGGCGCACGCCTCGGCTATCTACCGCAAGACATCCTCGAGCTGAAGGGAGAGCGACTGCTGGACTCGGTGCTGCACACCGTGCCCGGTCGTGGTGACATCGAGTCGCGACTCGCGCAAACCCAAGAGGAATTATCGGCACACGACGACCCCGACGAGCAGCTCCGCTTGGCGACGGTGCTCGCCGACATCACCGAGCAACTGCAGCACTTCGAGTTGTACTATAGCAAGCAGCGCGCCGAAGAGATTCTCGCCGGACTCGGCTTCGAGGCCCGCGAGCATCAACGGCCGATCAGCGAGCTCTCGGGGGGCTGGAAGATGCGCGCCGCGCTGGCCGGCTTGCTCTTTCAGAATCCAGATGTGCTTTTTCTCGATGAGCCGACCAACCACCTCGATGTTCCATCAGTGCATTGGCTCGAGCAGTTCATGCAGCAGTTGCACTGCGCGCTCGTCTTGATCTGCCACGACCGTGCCTTTCTCAACAAGCAAATCGAGCGCGTGATCAGCTTCGAGGGCGAAGGCGTTCGATTCTACAAAGGCAACTACGAAACGTATTTGACGCTGCGTGAGTCGGAAAAGGAAATTCTTGAAGCTCGCGCACGCAACCGTGAAAAAGAGCTGCGCGATATGCAGCGTTTTGTCGAGCGCTTCCGCGCCAAAGCCACCAAGGCGCGCCAAGCTCAGTCGCGCGCCAAGCAGATCAAACGCCTGCAAAAGGAGCTCGAAGCCGAACCGCGTCTTCAGAGCCATCAGACGTTGAGCTTTCGCTTTCCACCGACGACAAGAACCGGCCGTGATGCGATCACGCTCTCAAATATCAGCAAGCGTTTCGGCGAGCTCGAGCTCTACAATTCGGTCAGCAAGACCGTCCATGCCGGCGACCGCGTGGCGATCATCGGCCGCAACGGCGCGGGGAAGACCACGCTGCTGAAGATTATCGCCAACGAGCTGGCCGCCGACAGCGGCGAGGTGTTGCTGGGTGCCAACGTCGAGCTCGGCTATTATTCGCAGCATCATACGGAGCAGCTCGACCGCCGCAGCACGGTGCTCGAGCAAGTTTGGCGAGTCGCCCCCGACCGCAGCGAAACGGTAATCCGCTCGATCTGTGGCGCCTTCCTGTTTTCCGGTGATGATGTGGAAAAGGCGATCGGCGTACTCTCGGGCGGTGAGCGAGCGCGCGTGCTGTTGGCGAGGCTGTTGGTCGCGCCGGGCAACGTGCTGCTGATGGACGAGCCAACCAACCACCTCGATCTCGCATCGGCGGAGGCGCTCGCCGAAGCCTTAGCGAGCTATGAGGGCACGCTGGTCTTCGTCTCCCACAACATCAGCTTCGTCAATCGCCTGGCAACCAAGACTTGGGAAATCGACGCCGGCCGCTTGATCGAGTACCCCGGTAACCTAGACGACTACTACATGCTCAAAGAGCGCGCCGCGACGACAGCAGCCGAAGCAGAAATGCCGGTCGCAGCGCGCGCACCGACGCCCAGTCAGCCGGCGCGCCCCAAGGAGTCGGCTCAAGAGCGCAAGGCGCGCAAGCGTCGCGAGGCCGAACAGCGCAACAAACAGAACAAGCTGACCAAGACAGTGAGACAGTCGATCGGCGAACTCGAGACGCGGATCGCCGAGCTCGAAACTGAGCAGGCTGCGCTTGAGCCGAAGCTAGCCGATCCCGAGCTTTACAAAGACCAGCCGAAGTTCCAAAAGACGCTGCAGCAATTTGAGCGCAACCGCACCAAGCTCAGCGAGCTGTACGCGCGCTGGGAGCATCAGCAGGAAGAACTGGCGGCCTTCGAAGAAAGCGAGGACTAGCCCTCGCTCGACTTAGGGTGCAGGACAGCTCACCCAGAGCTGGCCGGCGGCGATCGCGCGACAACTCAAACATCCAGGCGGCAAACCGGCACTTTGCAGACAGCTGCAGTCGGCGCAGTTTTGCGGCAACGCTTTGCAGCTATAGCTGTTGACCGGCAGCGGCGCTCGGTCGCTTTGCGGGCTGGCGGGGACCGCTCCCGGGATAAACTCCTCGCAAAAATCGAGGCCGACCCGACAACGCAACCCGGGGCCGCAGACGAATGTCGCCGCGGCATCGACGAGCGAGGTGTCCTGGACCGCGCCATCGGCGAGGGAGGCGTCCTGAGCCGCACCATCGCTGCTACCGTCCAGCGCGGCGGCGTCCGCTACGACGGCAGCATCGCCGGCCGCCGCATCGACGACCGGGCCCGTCTCCCGGGCCCCGTCAGCAAGCGCCGCCCCATCGGTACCAGCATCGACCGGCAAAGCCGAATCGTTTTGGCAGGCGATCAGCAGGCCAACCAACGGCAAAAGTAGCGCCCAAAGCGGGGCTCTATGAACTTTCTGTGCAACCATCCGGCCTCTCAGATCACTGGCTTGCGGCGTTACCGCCGAGGCCGATACTAGGGTTTCCCTCGCCAAGCCGTCCAGCTCAAACCCGGCCAGGCGCTACCGACTTGTCGATCGACCGTTTCCCGGTGATAATGCAGGGAAATGTCTGGCAGCCATCTCGCTCCCGGTAGCCCGTTGGGTCCCTACCAGATCGTTCGTCCGATCGGTGGCGGCGGCATGGCGCAGATCTACCTCGCAAAAACCAGCGGGCTCGCCGGCTTCGAGAAGTTCCTCGCGCTGAAGGTGATCAACCCCGAATACGCCAACGAGGACCGCTTCATCCAGATGTTGATCGATGAGGCCAAGATCACCGTCGGTCTATCCCACGTCAACATCGCGCAAGTCTTCGACCTCGGTCAGGTCGACAACACCTACTACATCGCGATGGAGTTCGTCGACGGCCGCGACATTTTGGAAATGGTCAACGGCCTTCATGCGATGGGCGACCGTTTGCCGATCTCGGCGGTGGCGTTCATCGGCCGCCAAATCAGCAGTGGCCTGCACTACGCCCACACCTACAAGGACAAATCGGGCAAGGCGCTGGAAATCGTTCATCGCGACATCAGTCCGCAGAACGTGATCGTCTCGCGAAACGGTGAAGTCAAAGTGCTCGACTTTGGCATCGCCAAGGCTGTCGGCGTGAGCAGCAAGACCCAGGCCGGTGTGATCAAGGGCAAGGTCAACTACATGGCGCCGGAACAGGCGATGGGCAAGCGTGCCGATCGGCGCTGCGACATCTTCGCGACCGGTATCGTGATGTGGGAGATGTTGACCAGTCAGATGGTCTATTCGAGCCAAAACGTCGGTGAACTGGTCGCGCAGGTGCGCAAAGCAGAAATCGCCAGCCCCGCGACGGTGCGAACGGAGTGCCCCGAGGAACTGGCGACGATCGTAATGCGCGCCTTGGCCCGCGACCCGGAGCAGCGCTACCAAACCGCTCACGCGCTGCAGGTCGATCTGACGCGCTACTTGTCGCGTCACGCACCGGGCTACGGCGGCACCGACCTGGCCGACATCGTCGAACGCGTGGTCTCCTCGACCTCCGAGCCGCGAGCCGACGTGGTCGATCAGCATGCCTCGCGCGCCGAGGTCAACAACGTCGCCGAGCGACACAGCCTAATCCTCGACGTTGGCCAGCATCACGGCGTGCTGCACGTGATCACCGCTGACCGCGACGAGAAGCTTGATCTCGACGAGAGCCTGACCATCGGTCGCGCCGGCGAGCTGGCGATCCTCGACGCGCGCATTTCACGGCAGCACGCTCGCGTCTTCCGTCGCGGCAACGACTACCTGGTCGAAGACCTCGGCAGCTCCAATGGCACCTTTGTCAACGACCGGCGCATCGGTGCGCCCGAGCGGCTAAAAAACCAAGACGAGATCCGCCTGGGTAGTGCACGACTGATCTTTTCCTGGGTCGAACCTAAGCGCGCGATGCCGGAGCAGCTCGCCGTCGCCCCTGTCGCGCCCGAGCAAACCGAGCGACGTCCCCCGCCGGTAGCGCCATCAACGCCTGTCCCCAAACTGCAGATCACCCGTGATGGACAGACGACCGAGCACGAAGTTTCCGGCGTGCTCCCGCTGCACTATCGCCTGGAGCTGGGGGGCGTAACGTTGCGCGGCGCGGTCGGCCAGTTGGTCTGCAAGGGCAACGAGATTTGGCTCGAACCGCAAGGCGGTCGTCTGCCGATCGAGCGCAAAGGCCAGCCGCTGCGAGAGTCGACACGGCTCGAGGTCGGCGAAAGCTTCAACGTCTGCGGGGTCTCCTTTCGTTTGACCAGCGGCGGCTAGCGACGTGAGCGAGCGGACTCTCGGCAAGTACACGCTGCTCGCTCGCCTCGGACAGGGTGGTATGGCCGAGCTGCACTTGGCCAAAGCGCCAACCCTCGGGCGCGATCATCGCCTAGCGGTGGTCAAGCTGCTCAACCGTCGCTTCGCCCGCGATCCGGCGTTCGTCGAGATGTTCGAAGACGAAATGCGGATCGCGACGCTGTTGACACACCCGAAGATCGGGCAGACCTACGACGTCGACCGCGAAGGCGGACAGCCTTACCTGGCGATGGAGTTCATCTTCGGCCAGGACTTGCGGCAGATCATCAAGCGCTGCCAAACGGAAAACAACAGCCCACTGCCGCTGGCGATCGCGATCTATATCGCTGCGCAGATCTGCAGCGCGCTGGAGTACGCTCACACCGCAACAAATGCCAATGGCACGCCACTGCGCATCGTCCACCGCGACGTCAGCCCTAGCAACATCATGGTCGGCTACGACGGTCAGGTTAAGCTCCTCGATTTTGGTATCGCTAAAGCCGCCAACCGGATGGCGTACACCATTCCCGGGCTGGTCAAGGGCAAGATGCGCTACCTATCTCCGGAACAACTGGCTGGGATGTCGGTCGATCAGCGCACCGACATCTTTATCTTGGGGGTCACACTGTGGGAAGCAACGGTCGGCCGCCACCTGTTTGCCGGTGACAACGAGGCGGCGATCTATCGGGCGATCGCCCAAGGCCAGATCACCAAGCCCTCTGACATCCGTGGTGATTATCCGCCGCAACTCGAAGAGATCGTGCTAACGGCGCTGCGCAAGGAGCCAGCTGAGCGCTACCTCTCTGCGCGGGCCATGCAAGCTGCGCTCGAGAGCTTTGCCAACAAGAGCGGCCTGGCGATCGGAGAGTTTGCCGTTTCTGAATTCATGCGCGCACTGTTCGCGCGCGAAGTCGATTCATGGGAGACGGATCGAGCGCAGGGCATCACCCTCGCTGAGCACCTGGCGTCGAGCGAAAATCGACCACCCGCCGACCAAGTCGAGGTTGTCGTCTCCTCCGACAACCGGCTGTCAGCGTCCCGTCCGTCGAATGATCCGCCTATCGCACGCGCCGAGAGGCCAACGCTGCGTTCCAAGCCGCCGCCGTCGGCCGAGGCCGACAAACCCAAGCGCACGATCCTTTACGGCGGTGCCGATCCGCTGGTATCAGAGAACGAGCCAGCGGTCGATCAGCCGCCGACGCGGCAAGACGCAACGACGATGCGGCGCCTCACGCCAGCTCCCGAGTTGCGCGCGATCGCCGACCGGCGCCCCACACAACCCGACAGTGGTGATCAAGCCGACAGTAGTGATCAAGCCGACGGTGACGATCAGGCGCCCAGCGACCTGCTCTCGCGCGATCCTAGCGTTACTGCGGCGACGGCGGCCAGCCCGGCAAACCAGCCGCCACTGGAGGAGCGTTCGTCAACGGAGCAGGCCGGATCGTTTTCGGCACACGGTGCGCCGATCGTCGGACCTCGCCTGCCACGGCGCGACGACAGTCAGCCCCCCCGATCGGCCAACGCGACGAACAAACCGAGCACATCGCGCAAGCCGAGGACCGGCGATTGGTCGCGCCAGCGCGCGAGTTCATCAGAGACCAACAAACCACCACGGCGTACCCACCCGTTTTTTGCCGAACACCAGCGCCAGACCGACACGGGTAGCTTGCGGATCAAGCGCGGTCCCGGGTTGGCGATCGGCATCATCGTACTCGCTGGTGTGCTGCTTGGCGGGGGCGTGGCTGCGTTCTTTGTGCTGCGTCGACCGGCGTCACCCTCGGCGGTTGTCGAAGCTGGTGTGCCAAGCGATGGGCAATCGCCCGCCACGGCGCAGCCAAGCGCCGTGCAAACAGCGCGGCCCGTCACTCAAGCAGCCAGCCCCAGCGATGCGAGCCTGGCCGGCGGCGCCGAGGCGGGCGCAAATGACGCAATGGCCGCCGACGGGACCAGCGACCTAGGTCCGCTACCGGCACGTATCGAGATCACCAGTTGGCCGATCGGCGCCGCTGTCTACGCTGTCGACACCGGACGTCCGCGCAAACTTGGGCACACGCCGCTCAAACTCGTACCGGCCTACGTTCAGAGTCGGCGATTACAGATCTTCCGCCGGGGCTACGTACCGCAGCTGATCACGATCGACGAGCGCTCGAAGTACCACATTCGCCTACGCAAGGCTGCCAAGCCGCTGAATGACAGCTTAATCGACCCGTTCTAGTTGCCGACCAGTCACGAAATCAGCCAATACCTCGGCGCTTCGCCCTTGACAGCGTGGAACCGGACGGAAAATGGTAGGACCCTATGATGCTGACCGATCAGCAACGGCGAAGCCGCGGGCCACAGGAGCTGGCGGAGATCGCGCGCGATCTGCGCATCGCGATGCTAAAAATGCTGCATAAAGCTGGTTCCGGTCACACCGGCAGCTCTCTGAGCTGCATCGATATCATCACGGCACTCTATTTCTCGGAGATGCGTCACTATCCATTCGACGCCGAATGGACGGGCCGCGACCGTTTCGTGCTCAGCAAAGGCCACGCAGCACCAGCGCTTTACGTTGCTCTGCAACGCGCCGGCTATATCAGCGAGCAGACGCTCGACCAGCTCCGTCAACTGGAGAGCGTACTGCAGGGCCACCCGGACTCGCGCCGTTGCCCCGGTGTGGAAGCGTCGACCGGCTCGCTGGGCCAAGGTCTGAGCGTCGCCCACGGCATGGCATTGGCCTTACGCGACCATCCGGAACAGCCGCGGGTCTATGCATTGCTCGGCGACGGCGAACTGCAAGAAGGCCAGATCTGGGAGGCGGCGATGAGCGCCGCGCACTACCACAGCGCCAACCTCTGCGCGATCGTCGATCACAATGGCCTGCAGATCGACGGCGTGGTCGCAGAGATCATGTCGGTCGAGCCGGTCGACGAAAAGTTTCGCGCCTTTGGTTGGCATGCGCTGACGATCGACGGTCACGATTTCGCCCAGATCCTGCAAGCGCTCGAAGCAGCCCAAAACTGCACTGACCGGCCAACGGCGATCGTTGCCAAAACGATCAAAGGCAAAGGCGTCTCTTTTTGTGAGAACAGCGTCGCTTGGCATGGCAAGGCGCCCAACGCGGCAGAGCTTAGCGCGGCGCTGGCCGAACTGACGGGGTCGCGCGGTGAGTAGTCGCATCCTCTCGACCCGCGCTGAGTACGGACAGACACTGGTGCGACTGGGCGAGCGCAGTCGCGACATCGTCGTGCTCGATGCCGATCTCTCCGGTTCAACCTGCACCAATGCCTTCGCCAAGCGCTTCCCTGAGCGTTTTTTCAACATGGGGATCAGCGAGCAGGACATGATCTGCACTGCGGCTGGCATGTCGCTAGCCGGCAAGATCCCGTTTGCCTCGAGCTTCGCGATTTTCGCGACAGGGCGCTGCTGGGAACAAATCCGCAACGCCGTCGCACTCCCTGGCTGCAACGTCAACATTGTCGCGACCCACGGCGGAGTGACGGTGGGCAAGGACGGTGCCTCACATCAAGCGCTAGAAGATGTCGCGATCATGCGGGCGATCCCGACGATGACGGTGATCGTTCCCTGCGACGCCGTTGAGACGCGCAAGGCGATCGAGGCCGCTGCCTGGTACGACGGCCCGGTATACATCCGCCTGACGCGCGAGAACCTGCCGGTAATCTACGATGAGGCCAGCCCATTTCGCATTGGCGTGGGCAGCATCGTGCGTGCCGGCGATGATCTGACGATCTTCGCGGTCGGCTTGATGCTGCATATCGCGCGCGAGGCCGCCGATCTGCTGCAGCGCGAGGGCATTTCAG
The DNA here is from genome assembly GCA_020633415.1 of Deltaproteobacteria bacterium. Taxonomy (GTDB): domain Bacteria; phylum Myxococcota_A; class Polyangia; genus JACKDQ01. The sequence goes on along the minus strand of JACKDQ010000004.1, from coordinate 391,313 downwards.
CGCGAATCGCCAATGTCTCAACGCTCAAGCCGATCGACGCTTCGTTGGTCGCTAGCTGTGCCGAAGAGACCGGCTGCGCGGTTACCGCCGAAGAGCACAATATCACTGGTGGACTCGGCGACGCTGTCGGTGAGGTCCTGCTCAAGACCCATCCTGTGCCGATGGAGCGCGTCGCGGTTAACGACGCTTTTGGTCGATCGGGTGACCCCAAAGACCTGTTGCGCTACTTTGACCTCACACCGGAAGCGATAGTCCAAGCCAGCAAGCGGGCGATCGAGCGCAAGCACGCGTTGGCCGCCCGCGCCAAGGATCGAAAACATGCTACACCCGCCTAAGATCTTCTGCGGCAGCTCCAACCCGCGTCTAGCACACAGCGTGGCCGAACACCTTGGGGTCCAAGTCGGCGACGCCGACGTGAAACGCTTCCCCGACGGGGAGGTCGACGTGCGGATCAACGAGAGCGTGCGCGCCCACGACATCTTCATCGTCCAATCCACCAGCTACCCCGGAAACGATCATCTGATGGAGATGATCCTGCTGATCGACGCTTGCCGTCGCGCCTCAGCCGGCCGGGTCAACGCAGTGATCCCCTATTTCGGCTACGCACGCCAAGACCGCGTGATGCATCCGCGCGTGCCGATCTCCGCCAAGGTCGTTGCCAACATGCTGACGGCCGCCGGCGCAGACCGCATTCTGACGATCGACATTCACGCCGGGCAGATTCAAGGGTTCTTCGATCTCCCCGTCGACGTGCTCACCGCCAATCGCCTGCTGATCGAGCACGTCCGGCAAATGAAACTCTCGCGGCTAGTCGTCGTTTCCCCCGACGCCGGCGGCGTAGATCGCGCGAGCCGCTTCGCCCTCGGCACCGGTGCGGCGATGGCGTTGATCGACCGTCGCGGCGATAAGGCCAAGTCGATGCAGCTGATCGGCGATGTCCGTGGCTGCGATTGCGTGATCGTCGACGATATGGCCGACACCGGTGGAAGTTTGATCGAGGCGGCCGACGTTTTGGTGACCAACGGCGCGAACAGCGTACGCGCTACCGTTACTCACCCTGTGCTCTCCGGTTCGGCGGTAGAGCGTATCAATCGTTCGAAGATCGCCGAGCTGATCTGCACCGATACGATTCCGCTGCCAGTCGAAAAGCAAATCGAAAAGATCACCGTAGTCTCGGTGGCCGAACGACTGGCCAAAGCGATCGCCAACGTCCACGCAGGCGAATCGCTCAGCGACTTGGACTAGCCAGCAGGGCCCCGCTCAGCGCGGCGCTCAGCCCTCTTCGACCCAATCACGCGGCTGGCGCAGCACCGCGAGTAACCGCGCCTCTTCGCTTCCAGGCGGCGGCTGAGCGTCATATTCCCAACGTGCGGCAAGTGGCAGCGACATAAGGATGCTTTCCACACGGCCGTCACTGTTCAACCCAAACGCCGTACCGCGATCGTGAAGCAGGTTGAACTCGACGTAGCGACCGCGGCGCAACTGCTGCCAGCGCCGGTGGCCTTCGGCAAAGGCCGTCTGATGGCGGCGCTCGACCAGTGGCAGATAGGCTTCGCTAAACCCGGCAGCACAGTCGCCGGCGAAAGCGAGGAGCTCCTCAACGGGCTTTTGGTGCAGGTCGTCGAAGAAGATGCCGCCCACACCGCGGGTCTCTTTGCGATGCGGCAGGTAGAAATACTCATCGCACCACTTTTTGAAGCGCCAGTAATAGGTTTCGTCGTGTCGGTCGCAGATCTTCTTGTGCACGCTGTGAAAGTGTCGCGCGTCCTCTTCGAACAAATAGCTGGGCGTGAGGTCTGCGCCACCACCAAACCACCAGGCTTCGACGTCGTCATCGGCGCCGCCGATTTCGAAGTAGCGATAGTTGCAGTGCGCCGTCGGAGCAAAGGGATTGCGCGGGTGAATCACGACGCTGACACCAGCGGCGTAAAACGCGAGCTCTCCCTCGCCGCTACGCAAGCGCTGACCACCACCCATGTGCCGAGCAGCCGAACGCGGCATTTGCCCCCAAACCACCGCGGTGTTAACGCCGGCCTTCTCGAAGACCGTACTGTCTTGCATCACGCAAGTTAGTCCACCGCCGCCGCCAGCCCGCTCCCACGGGTCTTGTCGGAAGCTCCCACCGTCAAGCTCGGCAAGCCGCTTACACAGCGACTGCTGAGTCTGCCGCACCATCTCTGCTACACGCTCTCGCATCGGCTCTTTCTTTACTCGCCCCGCTGGGCGGCCCCTTGGCTCGAAGGTGCGGGTGACGTCGGTACAGGCTGAGTGCTCGCGGCGGCGGCCTGCAGCAGACGAGCTTCGATCTTCATCCGCCCCGTGGCCGGACAAATCCCGCTCCACTGCCAGATGTCAAAGCCGTTGCGCTCAAGCCGGACGCGAATCCGCCGACCACGGCAACGATCACTTAGTGTCAACGGTGTCCGACCGCGATGGCGGTCCTCGATAAACACGCTCGCACCGGCGGGCAGCGAATCGATCCGTAGTTCGGTCTCGCGCCAGACGTCGACCTCTTCCCCTCGCAGCAAGTAGAGCACGGCGCGCTTGATCGCCGGTGAAAAGAAGGTGAAGGCAGTGCACAAGAGCAACGCGCAGACCGCGACGCTTAGCCAGCGCTCGTGCGAGCTCCGCAGGCGCCGATCGTCGGGCTCGCCGGCCAAAGTCAAGCTCGGGTCGGTCAGCAGCGGCTGGATCCGAAAGATGCCCGAGTCGTCGAGGCTGGTCTCGTCGGGCAACATCAGCTCTCCGGTGTCATCCCAGATCGGACGACGCGGGGGTCCAAGACGCTCGACGATCACCGGTGCTGCGGCTGGACTTGCTCGCCCAATCATCGGAGCTCCCCTAGCGCTGACTTAACTTCTGCCGCAGAAACCACACCCTGTTCGAGCAACACCGCACATTGGCGATAAAGATCGCTAGCGTCCTCTGAGTCAGCGGCGTTGGCGTAGATCGCAGTGAACCCGTGGAAGCCACGCCCACGGCAGGCCTGACAGCCCTGGGCTTCGTACCAAGCGCTAACCGTCACCCCTCGACGCGCAAACTCATCGCTCAATGCGGGAGCGGCGACCGTGGTCCGACAACGATCGCAGAGCCGTCGCAGCGAACGCCGCCAGATGAACGCCGAAAGGTTCGTAAAGTGCGCGGAGGCACGGCGGGCGGTGCGCTCCAAGCGGCCGCGCATGCAGAACACCACGAGTCTCTTTTTGGCACAGTCGTCAAGCTCGCGCAGCAGCGAATCACCTCCGATGCCACGCATCAGCATTAGATCGGGTCCACGATCGATCAGCGAGCGACAGACGCGCCCCGGGTCAGCGCGGCCCACGACATGTTGGTCAACGTAGGGGAGCGCCAGCGGCACGTCGCGCTCGAGCGAGACGATTCGCGAGCCGGGCCGCGTCGCGTGAAAGTGGTGAGCGATGGCATACCCCAACACCATCAGGTCGAGATCGGCGCCGGCGAGCACAACCACGCCTTTATTATGCGAGAGCGCGGCAGCCAGCGGCGTCAGACGGGCCGCAGGAAGCCCTTGCTCGGTCAACGGCCAAGCGAATGGACGCAATCTCGACGATTCGATCAGCACGGTAGCGCTCTGCTCGTCGCTATCGATCGCGATGCGTAAGCCCTCACTGGCGTCGGGCCGTCCGTGGAATTCAATCCAGCCAGCGCCGTCGCGAGCGAGCCCGAGCAACTCGCGCAGATGGTCGAGCAGGCGACGGTAGGAGGCCTGCGACAACTCGCCGACGCGGTGGCGCTCCATCGCCGCGCTGAGTTCGATCGCGACGCGGGGAGAGCCACCAACCAAACGCAGCCGACTTCCGCCAATATCGACCAAGGTTCCGAACAACGCGTCCGCGAGCCGCGTCGGATCGGTTGACTCGCTGAGCCAGGGCTCGAGCATGCCACGCGCCTCGCGCGCCACGTCCTGCGGTTCGAAGGCAGAGCTCGTCTGCTCCGGTAAGGCGCCACGCTGCTTCGCGCGGCGAAAGGCGCGCTGGGCAGGCAGCATCACGACAAACAGCGCGGTCGTCGCCATCGCAGTGGCGATCAACAGCGGCAGTAGCAGCGGACTTTGCAGCTGGTGCACGACATACCATGAGAGCGCCAACCGCAACTCAGCGCCGTCGCCAGGCCGTGCAGCCAGACCGATAGCGAAGAAGCCGAGCGTCAACACGCCCAGTGCACAAATCAGCAGATAGCGACTAAGCCGGCGCGCACCGGCTTCCGATAAACTCATGGCGCCGCTATTCTGCTTAGGAAGTGACAGTACGTCAAATGCCGATCAGCATCCGACCAACGAGATCGGCGCGTGGCCTCGGCCTGGCGCTCGCCGCACTGCTGGCGTTTTGCGCCACGCCAGCGCACGCCAGAATCGGACGCGACAAGTTGCTGCACTTTGCTGTTTCGACAGGTCTCGGCGCGAGCGCTGCGACGGTGTTTTGTACGCTGAGCGACGACCCACCGTCGCTGCGCCTGACGCTCGCTGGCATCAGCGCGCTGCTCCCCGGACTGGCCAAGGAGATCTACGACAGCGGGCAACCGGGAAACCACTTTTCCGGAGCAGACCTCGGATTCAACCTACTCGGCGTGCTGGCCGGCACCGCGACGGTGGCGCTGGTCGGCTGGCTGCTCAATCGCTAAGGCCGCGAGCGTCAGTCGCCGGCCACGATCAAAATCAAAGTGGGCATGCCTGGCGATCGGATCGAACAACGCGTCGACGCCCTGGAAGAGTCTGTGCGTTCGCAAGCCTACCTTTGCTCCCGATCACCCCAGAGCAGCCGCCCGACCTCGGCTAACGCGTCGGCTCCGGCGATCGCTCGGGGCATACACTCAACCTCTCGCAGCGGCACATCCCCGACGCGTTGGCGCAGGTTCTCTAGCTCGGCGAGGTGCAACTGGCGTCGGCGCTGGCAATGGTCGCAGTGGTCGGTCTCCGGCTGGATCTGATTGACGACGACAGCCCCGGCAGGCATGCCGTGCTCCTGCAGCATTTTGAGGGTTCGCGAGGTTTCGAGCACGCTCATCGCCTCGGGAATCGAGACCAAAAAGATCTGCGTACGCTTGGGATCGGTTAGCTGGTCACGCAAGACTTTGATGCGCTGTTGGCCGCCGAGCAAGCCTGCTTCCAGCTGCGCACCGTCGGCCGGTGCCGCACCAGGGATCAGTCGGCGCAATAGTCGACCGGCGCGAGCGATGCCCTGGCGCATCTTGAGCAAGGTGCCAAACCAACCATCGAGCAAATCGGGCACCATCAGTAGCCTGAGGGTGTGGCCGGTGGGTGCGGTGTCGACGACTACGGCATCGTGATCGGCACGTTCGATCACCGCCAACAAAACCTCGATCGCGCCGAACTCGTCAACGCCCGGCGTGTCGCTGACCAGCTTGAGCATGCTGCCGATCGCGCCGCCTTGGCCTTCAGCCACCAGCCCCTCGAACATCGCGCTGGCGTCGACCTCCATCGCCTCGAGGTTGGCCTCGACCGCGCGTGGCTCGGCACCCAGCGGGACGCCGAGCACATCGGAAAGATTATGAGCCGGGTCGGTCGAAAGGATCAGCACCCGGCTGCCCGAGCGGGCAAGGTGCACGGCGGTCGCCGCGGCAAGGGTGGTCTTACCGACACCACCTTTGCCTGAAAAAAACATCACGGGACATAGAGTCGACTCGGTCACAGGAAATTCACTCCAGCGGTTCGCGCCGCGCTGTCAAGCGGATGCCCTTGTACTATACTGCAACCATCCCAAGCTCAAGCGAGGCGAGCGAAGATGCCAAATGGCGCAAGTCTGATCGAGAAGGCCGAGCGGTACGGGGCCCACAACTACAAGCCGCTGCCGGTAGTGATCACGCGCGGTGACGGCGTCTGGGTTTGGGACGTCGACGGCAAACGCTACATGGATATGCTCAGCGCCTACTCAGCGCTCAGCCATGGGCACCGACATCCAAAAGTGATCGATGCGCTGATCCGTCAGGCGCAGCAACTGACACTGACGTCGCGCGCTTTCCACAACGATCAACTGGGCGAGTTGGCCGAGCGCGTCTGCAAACTGAGCGGTCTCGATCGGATGCTGCCGATGAACACCGGCGCAGAGGCGGTAGAGACGGCGATCAAGGCCGCGCGCAAGTGGGGTTACGAGGTCAAAGGTGTCCCCGAAGGGCACGCCCGGATCGTCGCCTGCACCAACAACTTCCACGGTCGAACGATCTCGGTGATCTCGTTTTCCAGCGAGGCCGAATACCGCGCCGGCTTCGGGCCATTCACGCCGGGCTTTGACCTGATCGAGTTCAACGACACTGGCGCGCTGGAGACAGCGATCAGCGACAAAACAGTGGCGTTCATCGTCGAACCGATCCAAGGCGAGTCGGGCATCCGCATGCCCTCACCGGGCTATCTGAAGAAAGTCCGAAAGATCTGCGACGAACGGCGCGTGCTGTTGATCCTTGACGAGGTACAAACCGGCTTTGGCCGCACTGGCAAGATGTTCTGCTACGAGCACGAAGGCATCAAACCCGACATCCTAGTGATGGGCAAGGCGTTAGGCGGCGGCGTCTATCCGGTCTCCGCGATAGCTGGCCGCGAAGAAGTGATGAAGGTCTTTACCCCGGGAACCCACGGCTCGACCTTCGGCGGCAATCCGCTGGGCGCGGCGGTGGCCAACGCTGCCCTCGATGCGCTCGTCGACGAGCAACTTACCGAGCGGGCCGCGGCCAACGGGCGCTTTCTGCTCGAACAAGCGCGAGCGATCGAATCGCCGCATGTCGCCGACGTGCGGGGCCTGGGCCTGTTGATCGGCATCGATCTCAAACCCAGCGCCGGTGGTGCGCGACGATTCTGCGAAGCGCTGATGCACGACGGATTGCTCTGCAAGGAAACCCACGAGACGGTGATCCGGCTGGCGCCGCCGCTGATCGCCAGCAAGACCGACCTCGAGTTCGCGCTCAGTCGGTTGCGACGCGCGCTCGCCTAGCACCTGCTCGGCGGATCGCAGCGTTATTTCCCCCACCGCCCTTTTTCACCCCCGAGCCGACCCGTTTTGCCGCGCTTAATCGCTCGGTTAAACCGGGCGGCGATCGTGGGTGTTGCGCAGCGTCATTTCGGTTATAAATGCCACCGTCTTCAATGGGGGAATGTTTCAGATGGCCGAATTCACCGCAGACGTCCGCGACATCAAGTTTGTCCTCTTCGATCAGTTGGACATCGACGCCTTGCTGAGCAGCAGCAAGTATTCACAATATTCCCGCGAGGACTTCGAGATGATCCTCGACGAGGCTTACAAGCTGGCCAAAGAAGTTGTCGCACCGGCAAACGAGCCGGCCGACCGCGAAGGCTGCCACTTCGACAACGGCAAGGTCACCCTTCCCGAAGCGCTCCGCGCACCGTTCAAACAATTCGTTGAAGGCGGCTGGCTGGCACTTAGCCATTCGCCGGAATACGGCGGTCAAGGCGCACCCGAACTGATCCGCAAAGCGGTCGACGACATGTTCTTTGGCGCTTGCATCACGCTCAACCTCGGTCTGCTGCTAACGCCGGGCGCAGCGCATCTGATCGAGGCCTTCGGCAGCGACGAGCTCAAAAAGATCTACTGTGAGCGCATGTACTCCGGCGAGTGGAGCGGCACGATGTGCCTGACCGAGGCCAGTGCTGGCTCAGACGTCGGTGCTTCGAAGACCAAGGCGACGCGCGTCGACGGCGAAGACTACTTCTTGATCGAAGGCGAAAAGATCTTCATCACCTTCGGCGAACATGATTTGACCGACAACATCGTTCACGCGGTGCTCGCGCGCATCGAAGGTGCGCCGGCGGGAACCAAGGGCCTGAGCCTGTTCTGTGTGCCAAAGTATTTGGTCAACGACGACGGCAGCATCGGCGACGACAACAACGTCGCCTGCTCCGGGATCGAACACAAGCTGGGTATCAACGCTTCGCCGACCTGCACGATGGTCTTCGGTAGCGCGGGTCCCTGCCGTGGTTGGCTCATCGGCCAAGAGAACGCAGGCATGCCGGCGATGTTCCAGATGATGAACGAGGCACGCATCGCCGTCGGTCTCCAGGGGGTCGCGCTGGGTAATGCGGCCTATCTCAACGCACTTAGATACAGCCAAGAGCGGCTGCAGGGTGCGCACTTTACTCAGCTAAAGAATGCCGACGCGCCGCGCACTGCGATCATCGAACATCCCGATGTGCGGATGATGTTGCTTCGTCAGAAGGCATACGGCGAAGGCTGCCGCTCCCTGCTGCTGTTCTCTGCGTACTGTCTCGACCGCTCGACCTCGGCAAGCGATGCCGCCGAGCGCGAGTACTACGGCAACGTTGCTGAGTACCTTACGCCGATCTGCAAGGCCTACTGCTCAGACATGGGCTTCCGGATGACCGAGTGGGCGCTGCAATGCTACGGTGGCTACGGCTACCTCAAGGACTATCCTGCCGAACAGTACTTGCGCGACTGCAAGATCGCTTCGCTCTACGAAGGAACCAACGGCATCCAAGCACTCGATCTGATCGGTCGCAAGATGACAGCGAAGGGCGGCGCATTCTTGCTGGCGACGATGAAACTGGTCTCGTCGCTGATCGAAAAGCACAGCGCAAATGCGGCCGTCACCGAACCGATCGCGGCGATCAAACGCGGCTTCGGAACCTGGGGCGAAATCAATGGCTTCTTCGCCGCCTGCGCCGGCAAGCAGGAATACGTCACACCGATGCTGAGCGCGACGAGCTACTTGTCGTTGACCGGCGATCTGCTGGTCGCGGCGTTGTTGACCGATCAAGCCGCGATCGCAGCGACCAAGTTGGCCGAACTTTGCAGGCGTGAAGGTGTCGATGCCAGCGACGGCAAGGCCGTGCGCGCGCTGGCCAAAAAGAACGCCGAAGCGGCGTATCTCGACGGCAAAGTGAAGACCGCTCGCTTCTTTTGCGCCAACGAGCTGCCCCAACTCCACGCCAAAGCCGAGGCGATTCGGGCGGCTGATAAGAGTGCGATGGAGATTATCTGGCCGGATCTCACCCAGTAGTTGCGCAAGGCGACAAAGCGCCGAATGCCGATAGGTATTCGGCGTTTGGCGCCTTACTCCTCCTGGCGATCGTCGCCAAAGTCGCCGAGCAGTGCAAACGTTTCGCCACGCGGCCCCATCGTTAAGGAATCGCTAGCCAAAACGCCCGATGTGGGCTATCAACGGCGCTATATCAATAGGTTTGGCCACGGTTTACCGGAGATGACCTGCTGTTGGAGAAGCGATGAGCAAGGAAGACGCAATTGAATTCGACGGTGTCGTAACCGAGGTGCTGCCAGGCGGTCTATTCCGCGTTGAGACCGACGCAGGGCACGAGGTGCTGGCACATATCGCCGGGAAGATGCGCAAGTACCGCATTCGTGTGGTGCTCGGCGACCAGGTACAGGTCGCCGTCTCCCCCTACGACCCCAAGCGCGGCCGCATCGTCTTTCGCAAAAAATAGCTGTCAATTATCGGCCTTTGCCGCCAAACTGGCACCGCTTAGCGGGCACAGCGGAGCTCACAGCTATCGGCGAGCTCACGGCTATTGGGGTTGCCGTTTGTGTGGCCGTGGCGCCGCAAGATTGCGGTCGATTCGCCACAGGCAACCAGAGATTGGGTACTTAGCGTTGGCCCCGCTCTTGCTCGGATCGGACGTGGAGGGTGGCAGTGAAACCTCGATGGCACAAAACGATCCTGAAGTATCTCGTCGCGTGCGCCGTTGGTCTGACGGTCAGTTCGGCGGTGAGTTCAGCGGTGAGTTCCGCCTGGGCGACCAAGCAGCGCGAAACCGCCAAGAGCAAGTCGGTCAAGCAACCCAAGGTGAGGCCTCCGCTGGTCGCCGGTCCGCTCAGCGACGATCCAGCGGCCGTTTACGAACAGGCTCGACGGGACTATCTCGAGCTCGTCGCAGCGAAAAAGCGCTATCTCGACCAGCATAGCTTGCGCCTCCAGAGCGGCGTGGAACTGATCGAGCTCCACCGTCGTGCCAGCGAGCGATTCGACGCGCGGATCGCCGCCGCCTACCGCCGGCAACATCTCGCCCTGCTGCGTTGGCTCCACGGACTCAGTGGCGGCAGCGACTTGGTCGCCCAACGCAGCCCCTAAGACGGCCGGCAATCCCAGAGGCCACACCGGCCGGAACCATTTCATTTTCTCCGCGAACGCCGCTTTTCTTTGGACCCCAAGCTTGGACGCAACGCGTCGAGCGGCAGCCTTTAATCGTTGACCGACAAGGGATGATCGTCGACAGACGATGGACGCTTGACCGATTTCTGCTGGGCGATCCCCCAAAAAGAGTGCCTTTTTCCCTTCGCAGTCGGCCGACTTGCGACTAACATTGGGTACTCAAAGAGAAAATGAGGCTAGGATGAGTTCCGTCGACCTTTCCGTCCTCGAAGCGGAGGCGCGCGAGCTGTCGATCGACATCGCGCGCCCTAACCGCGTGATGATCGTTGATGACGAGCAGGACAACTTGGACGTCCTCGAAACGCTGCTCGAGGACGAATACGAAGTCTCCACGGCGATCAATGGGGCAGACGCCGTAGCGCTACTCGAATCTCGCGGCCCCGTCGATCTGATCATCGCCGACCAACGCATGCCGCAGATGACCGGCGTAGACCTGTTGGCGGTCGTCGCGGTGCTGCACCCGAGCACCGTCCGCATCGTGTTGACCGGCTACTCCGATGTCGAACCAATGGTCGATGCGATCAACCGCGGAGAAGTCTACCGCTTCATGCTCAAGCCATTTAACGCGGATGAGATGCGCGCCGTGGTCAGCGAGTCAATGCGTCTGTGCTGGATGCGCAACGCACTCCGCACGGTGTTGGCCAAGCTCCGCGAGCAGAACGAAGACCTCTATCGCACGCACCTGCATATTGCGGATGCGCAGCGCAACCTGGTAACGGCCGAGCGCCTGGTCGCCGTCGGTCGCACCGCCGCCGGCATCGCCCACAGCGTGCGAACTCAGGCAGCGATCGCAGCGGTTCTGCTCGACGCGTTGCGAGAAAACGGCGCAACCGACGCCTCGTTGGCCGCAGCCGAGCGTGCGCAGACGAGCAGCCTCTCGCTGCTCGAGCTGCTCGAATGCCTCCACCGCCTGGCGCAACCTGGTCGTGACCGACTGATCGCTCAGAGCGTCGATGTTTGCGCGCTGCTCGAGCATGTGATCGGTTCATGGCGCACCCTCGACGACGCAAAGGATCAGCAGCTTGACGTCAGCGTCGCCAGCGAAGCGGAAAACCTCTCGTTCGATCTTCCGGCAATTCGTCAAGCACTGCTCGGCATGCTGCGCTTCGCCAGCGAAGTCGGCACACCGACGGGAACCAAACGCCTTGCCGTTTCGCTGGGAGAACACGGCGACGCACAATTCGAGCTCGAGTTTGGTGCAGAGAAGGACCCGACAACACAGATCCCGACCCTCGGAGAGTTCGAACCATCTGCACCCGGACTGAGTCTGCAGGTCGCGCTGCTCGCCGCCGAATCGCAAGGTGGGCGGCTGAATGTTTCGACCGCTGACAAGCGCGCGCGCGTGCTACTTCAACTGCCGCAGCGTATCGGAGCCACAGCATGAACTCTTTCGACGAAGACGTTACGCCAACGACGACGAGTAGTCGTTTTGACCAGATCGACACCCAAACAGAGATCAATGAAGTGCTCGGTCAGACGGCCTCAATGCTCGACCTGGACGACGGTCTGCGCACACAGCAATTCGATCGGACCGGCACCGATGACGAGCACACACCGCTGAGTATCTCGGTGGAGGGCTTTCGTGCGCGCTATCCCGTGGCACCGATCTACTGGCTGGCCAACGATGCGACCGCCAAGCTGGCCAATGACCTGCGCGCCGAACTACCCGATCAGGCGACGCTGATCACCCTCGCCGATTGCGACTTGCGCGAACTTGAAGGGCCGGCGGTGCTCGTGCTGACCCATGCCGACATGTTCGATGAACATCAGGAAGCGTCGCTGCATCAGGCGTCACGACGTGCCCGTCCGGGCCGACCGGTGATCTTCGGCGGCATAAGGCACAAAGAAGCGCTGCTCGCAGCGATCAACACCTGGGATGCGATCCGCGTGATCGATCCGAGCGAGCCGATCGCCGCGGTGGTCGATGCGCTCTCCAAGGCCCACGACGCGCTGCACGTCGAATACGCCTTCGATTCGGCGCTGACCGAGTTTCGCGCCCAGCGTATGCGGCAGCGCTTTGCGCTCAACAAGCTGCGCCAACAGCAGGAGCAGATCCTCGGTCGCGAACGTTTGGCGGCGATCGGCCGGGTTACAGGCGCCCTGTCCGGATTGATCGACAAGTGCCTCGCGGAAATGGACTCGATCGTCTCGATCACCGATTCGGACCCGGAGCTCAGCCAGATCGCTCAATCGGCAGTCGACGGATTCGCCACAACGCGAGCCTTCTTGCGCGAAGTTCACGACCACGCGGCAACCAACGCAGAAGACATCCAGCTACGCCCCCAGCCTCTGGCCCCGCTGCTGCGGGCCGCGGCGCGGATGATCTCCTTCGACAACGACTTCGGTCATCGCGAAGTTCACATCGCTGTCGCCGACAACATCGAAATCGCTACGGACCGCCACGCCTTTTTGCAGGCGCTGATGGGCATCTTTCGCAGCACGATTAGCCACACACCCGACGACGGGCGGATTTCGATCGAGGGCAGCTCGACTGGGACGCGGGCCAACATCGGCATCCGCTTCGGCGACGCATCCGCCGCCTCGGCGAATACACTCGAGATCCCGTTGACCGCTTTATTCGCTGCCGACGATATCCTCGAATCGAACCTTCAGGTCAGTCGCCTGCTGATCCGCCGCTGCCGTGGCGCGCTGTCGGTACTGCCTGGCGAAGTCCACATCTCGCTACCGACAGTATAGTCCGGCCCGCCGCCGTGGAAACAACCCACGGCGTGGCCTTACCTCTTCATAGTCCGGCCCGCCGCCGTCGAAACAACCCACGGCGTGGCCTTACCTCTTCATAGTCCGGCCCGCCGCCGTGGAAACAACCCACGGCGTGGCCTTACCTCTTCATAGTCCGGCCCGCCGCCGTCGAAACAACCCACGGCGTGGCCTTACCTCTTCATAGTCCGGCCCGCCGCCGTCGAAAACAACCGCACGGCGGGCTCTTTACCTTTCATAGTCCGCCCGCCGCCGTCGAAATGAATCAGGCGGGTTTACCTTCATAGTCCGGCCCGTCGTCGAAATTACTATGGCCTTGCCTTCATAGTCCGGCCCGCCGCCGTCGAAACAACCCACGGCGTGGCCTTTACCTCTTCATAGTCCGGCCCGCCGCCGTCGAAACAACCCACGGCGTGGCCTTACCTCTTCATAGTCCGGCCCGCCGCCGTCGAAACAACCCACGGCGTGGCCTTACCTCTTCATATTTCTTACCGCCCGTTACTTCGCCAACAATGCGACGTAATTTTGCGTCGGCGCCGCAACGACAGCGCGATGAATCGCCACGAGCAAGGTGTGATAGGTCAGGTCAACCTCGTCCTCCGCGTGGCCGGCGATCGTACGCTCGATCTGCGCGGGGTCAAAGGTGACGTCGAAACCCTGACCGACGTAGCGATGCTCGGTAGGCGCCCGCAACTCGACACGATAGTCGTTGCCGGAAAAGCGGCCGCACAGCACGAGCAACCCATCGCGCGTGGCAAACACGAAGCCATCATGACTGGTAAACGTCTCAAAGTCCGCCAACGAGCCAAAGAAGCGCGGCTTGATCGCATAGGGCCCGCCATCTTCGGGACAGAAGATGTCGCAGTTTCCGCACTCATTGCAGAAATCGGCAAAGTTGCCGATCTGATGGGCCTGCTTAACTTCGAGCGGCTCGGCCGTCGAAAGCAGCCAATGGCCGTCCTCGCAGCGCGCCTTGAGCACGTCGATCGGTCCCCGAGGTAAGACAAATGTGAAGTTGGCGTCGTTGGGACAAACCGGCACACACTTGTCGCAACTGATGCAATCGAGCAGCACCAAGCGACTGCCAATCTTTTTGGGCGGCTTGCTATTTTGGGCTCGATGGTAGCGCGCGTCGTCGCGCGCCTCTGCAGCGTAAAGCGCACTGTTGCGTTGCTTGGTTGCCGCCACCCATTGGTCGAAGCGTTGAGCGCCGATCACATCGCGCGGATGCGCGCCCGGCTCGGTCAATGCGGCGAGCCATTGCTGCTGTAGCTGCGGATCGTCGACGATCTCGTCGACCGTTTGTCGCCCTTGCCCGTGGCAGAGCAACACAAAAGTGTCGATGTCGCGGGCGCCGACGTCCTTCATCCTGCGGTATAGCTCGTCGAAATAGCCGTGTGCGCGCGCGTAACCCGAAGGTTTGAGCAAGTCGCTGCAGGCCGTAACCGGCGTCAGTCCGCAGGCAACAGCGTCGGCAAAGTTTTTGCGGTCGATGCCCGCGGAGAATGAGACCGTATACTGATCGGCAAACCGTTCGCGAAACTGCTCGACCAGCGAGATCGCCAGGACGTGAAGCGGCGGCCCCGACATGTACATCTCGCGCTCACTGCCCGGAAAAAAGTCGCGATGGTTCTCGACGATCAACGTGTTGGTGAACTTGACACCAAATCCGAGTCCGCGCTGCGCTGCGGTCTCACCGAGGCGGCCAACGAAGTCAACCGCTTGGTCCCATTTGGTATCGTTGTCAAACGCGCTGGTCGGCACGCGCAGCTCGTCGTAGCCGAGCTTGTCGTGCAGCAGCTCCTTCATCCGCTCGGGACCAAGCAGCGTCGGATTGAGCTTGATGATGCAGTGCAGGTCGTATTCACGCAGCAAAAAGTCGACAATGCGTTCGATTTCATCGGGGGGACAACCATGAAACGTCGACAAAGTCAGCGTGTTAGATATTCTCGCGGCGAAGTCTAGATCGGCGTAGCGGCGAAACTGTCGTGGAATTTTTGCGCGGTACTCTTCGATCAGCGCCGACGCGTCAAGCATCGTATCGAGGAAACGCCGCACTGGCGGGCTGGTGATCCCCGCGAGGTCGTAGCCAACACTCATGTCATAAATCACCGCGCCAAACGGCGCGGAAAAACCGAGCAAACCGGATTGCCTGAGCATCTCGATCAGCATCGACGCTTTGACGTATTCGCGCGCCGATTGCTCAAGCTTTAATTCCTGCGACCATTCGACGTTGAAGCCGATGGTCTGCATGTCGATGCACGGTCGCGGAATCTCGAGCTCGTCTTTGATCTGCACGGTCTTGAGCTCGATAATCCGCCCCCCGACGAGAAACGAGAGCACGATATTCTGCGCGAGCTGAGATTGCGGGCCCGCGGCCGGACCGAATGGCGTGGCTGCGCGGCGACCGTGAAAGACGACCGACGTATCGCGAGCCGGATCACCACAAACGAAACGCCGACGCGGAAGGTCGAAGATCTTGTCTTGAGCCGCTAGCTCACCGAACATGCGTTCGATCAGTAGCGGAAATGGATAGGGACGTAGCTCTGCCATTTGCGCATCGTCGCTCGACGACGCCGGGCAGTCAAACGCAAGCTGCCTTCGCGCACGCCGGCGAGACTATCGACCAAACGTCCCGGCCGCTCTGTCGCTGCCCCTATCGATCGGGACGGATCTCCCCAGCGCCTCGCAGCGTGTAGAAGCTGTAAACCTTAGAGGGCAATCCCCAGCCGTCCGTGTCGATGGCGATCACCTGCCAGAAATAGCGCCCCGCGGCACTGCTCTTGGGTCGAAACCCGGGCCGCTCGACCAAGCGCCGCTCGGTGATTTGGAGGAAATCAGCGTCGCGCCCCACGCGCACCAGATAACGTCGCGCACCCGCCACCGGCTGCCAACTCAGCGGTGGTGCGAGCCGCCCTTGACAGCGCACCGGTCGCAACTGTGTCGGAGCGGCAAGCAAGGCGCGCGCAAAGCCAACGCGGCCGCCCAGCGTACAGCCACTGCCGGCGACGATCGTGCGCTGCGCGTGATCGCCGCGAACGGTCGCTCGACCGGAAACAACCTCGACGCGCACGTCACCTGTTGCGCTAAGGCGCAAACGAAACCGGGCTTGCTCAAGGTCAATCCGCTCGTCGCGCGCGACGACCACCAACCCGGCACCGTGCGCCGTAGCTTGTCCGCGCATCTCGCCGGCGCTTAGCGCGAGTTCGAGCTGGGCGGGCGCCTCCCCTTTGAGCGGAACCGACAGCAGCCGCAGCTTTCCACGCAACACCAGCCACTGATGGCCAGCAAAGCGCAAAACAGCCTGATGCGAAGGGCGCGTCTCCAGGCGATCGCCGAGGTAGAGCGGCTGTCCAGTGCGATAGGCAAAGCGCTCGTCGCGACGAGTGACGATCAACGCACCGGTTCGGGCGTAGATCCGCAAGGCTAGCGGTGCGGGTAACAAAGGGTTTGGCGCCTTGGCAGGCCTAGCCGCCAAGCGAGTGTTCCGTCTTCGCGCAACGGTTGCGGTGGTGGGTTGGACCGAGAAGCGATCGATCGGCGCCCGCAGCGCGGCGGGTCTTGACGCAAGACGACCCGTCGGCAGCGCTGTGGCTGGCGGCAGCGCTATAGCTGGCGGCGCTATAGCTGGCGCTGCTGGGGCGAGCGATGCCGTGGCCAGCGACGCGCTGTCCAGCCGAGCGGCGACCTTGATCGCAGGCGTCGAACTCAGCCAGGGTGAGGTCGGCGAATGTTTGCGGGTTGGCTTGGCGATCCAAAGCCCGACGGCCAAAACAGCGATCAGCGCCGCGCCAACCCATGGCGCTGCAGACAGGCCCAGCGAAGCGCCGGTCGGAGGCGCACCACTCGCTGCGCCAGAACTTGTCGCGGCCGCTGGGCTACCACTGGCGGCAGCTCCGCTGAGCGCACCCCACAGCTCCGGAGAGATCGGCAACAAGGCGAACGCTTCGGCAACGTGCCGTCGAGCCGTCGACTGCGGCCCACGGCATCGCGCGCAGTTTTCCAAATGGCGCTCCAGCTCGCGCAGCTCACCGCCACACAGCAGCTCGCCGAGCGGCGCGCAGTCAGATTCGGTCGGTCGATCGCGCAGCAGATAGAGCGAGAGAAAAGCCGCCGAGAACCGCAGTCGCGCGCGGTGAAGCGTAACTTTGACCATCGGCTCAGACTTGCCCAGCTGGTCGGCCAGCTCGCGGTACGAGCGCGCTTCGACCTCGCGCAGCAGCAAGATCTGACGGTATTGCGCAGGTAGTCGGTCGAGCGCCTCAGCGACCAGCGCCGCCAGCTGCCGTTCGATGGTCGCGGCATCGACCCGGCTCTGATCAGCCGCGAGCGCGACCAGCCGATCGTCGCTGGTTGTCCGGGCGCGTTGAGCCAGCTCGCGGTAACAGAGATTTGAGACGATGCGAAACATCCAGGCGCGAAAATTGAGCGAACGACCGTCCGTCTTGGCTATCGCCGCCATCGCCCGCAAACTGGCCTCTTGGACGATATCGAGCGCGGCAGCCTCGTCCGCCAAAAGGCGTACCGCACGCCGCAGCAGCTCGGGGTAGTGCCGCCGATAGAGCAGCGAGAACGCATCACGATCCCCTCGTTGTGCACGCTTCGTCGGCGACATCGACCCTCCACCGTCTAAAACTCAAAAGCGAGCCGGGGGTTACAGTGAAAACTGCGAATCGCCCTAATTATTACGTGTGGCGGGTGAAGATCATGCCGGCACGCCTCAGCTTAGCGCCGCGTTGGCGACTTGGAACACAATGCCAACAGCGCCGAAATCGCGAACCCAGCGGCGAGAATCATTGAAAAAGCGCGCTGCTGGTACAGCCAGCCGGTGAGCGCGGCGCAAAGCAACAAGCTCACACCGAAAAGCCGCCCGAGGCGATAGAGCATCAGTGCCGAGATCAGCGAAAAGACGGGCAAACCATAGCCCAGGGCCAACGCCGCGAGGCGATAGCGGACAAGGGTTTGAAACGATGGGAACAGCTCGCCGAGAGCGACTGCGATCAGCGCAACGCTCGCGGTAGCGATCGCCAACAGGGCGGCCAGGCCTCGCATGCTCAGACCTCGGCCGGTACCTCGCCGGCGGCGATCGCCTGCTGCAAATCGCTGTAGGCTTGGCGCAAAAGTCGCTGCAGCGCCGCTGGAGTAACCGTCAACGGCACCTCGAGGTGCGCGACCAGGCAACAGGACAGCAACAGGGCATAGAGCTTGCCGCTCGGCGAGAGCGGCGCGTCGCGGGTGGCCTGCAAAAAGCCACCCATCAGCTCGTGGAGTTGATCGCGTTCGTTCGCCAGCAACTTGTCGAGCACCGCAAACAGACCGCGCTCAAAATCGGATTCGGCTTCCTCGGCCAGCGGACCGCTTATCTGGTGGATGAGATCGAGCGCCATATGTTCTACCTCTTGTGACTGCGCAGACTAACATGGCAATGCGCAGGCGATCTGGCGTTGGCGCAGCGGTCGCAGTGCGGCTATAGTTCAACGCGGTCTCCACGGGGCGAGTCAAGCGATGGAACAGCCGACGATCTATCACAACCCACGCTGCAGCAAGAGTCGCCAGACCCTGGCGCTGCTCGAGCAACACGGCTTCGCACCGCTGGTGGTCCGCTATCTGGACGCACCACCATCGGCCGAAGCGCTCGAGCGATTGCTCGACGCGCTGGATCAGCCCCCGCTGGCCTTGGTGCGTCGCAAGGAAAAAGAATTTGCTGACGCAGGGTTAAGCGAGCGCAGCAGCAGCCGGGCGGTCGCCGAGGCAATCCAACGCTGGCCGATTCTGATGGAGCGCCCGCTGGTCTATTTCCGTGGCCGCGCCGCGATCGGTCGGCCACCGGAAAAAGTACTAGCTCTTTTTGAGTAAACCCACTAAGTATTGACGCGGGGTGTCACCCCGAGCGGATAGAGGTGTATGCCAGTCACAGCGAGCCAACGCGAGGAAAATCCGACGCGCGATCGGGCGCTGTTGTCGTTGCTGTTTGAGCTAAATCAGGAGATCACCCGCGGCAAACCGCTGAACCTGCTGCTCCAGCGGATCGTCACCGCGACCTGCGATCTATCGGCAGCAGACTCAGCGTCGGTGATGCTGCTCGACGAGACCGGGCACCGACTGATCTGTCAGGCGAGTCACGGCCTTTCGCGCCAAGAGCAAGACCTCAGCGAGTTCCGTTTGGGTGAGGGCGTCGCCGGTTGGGTCGCGGCGCAGAGCAAGGCACTACGCATCGCCGACACGCGCCAAGAGTCGCGCTTTAAGACCGTGTCATGGCAGCAACACGAGCAACGCAGCCTCTGCTGCGTGCCGATGCGCGGTCGTAGTGGCGTCTTGGGCGTGATCGCCGCGGGAGCCGCCGAGCCCAACCGTTTCGGTGAAGCTGACGAAGAACTGTTCAACCATCTCGCCGCAGCAATCGCCAAGGACGTCGAGAACGCGCGCCTGTTTCATCTGGCGGTGACCGACCCGCTAACCGGCGCCTACAACCGCCAGCACTTCAGCAGCAATTTCCCGACGGAATTTGAGCGCGCGCGACGCTACGATCATCCGCTATCGCTAGCGATGGTCGACATCGACAATTTCAAAGAGATCAACGATCGTTTCGGTCATCCGGTGGGCGATGGCGTGCTGCGCGAAGTCTCGCACCGCCTGCGCCGCTTGACGCGCGATTTCGACAGTTTGGTCCGCTATGGCGGCGATGAATTCGTGCTGATGCTGCCGGCGACAGCGCTCGAAGGCGCGGCACCGCTCACCGAGCGTCTGCGCGCCGACATGAGCCGGCAGCCGTTGGAGATCGGTCACGCCCGCGTCCCGGTCACGGTATCGGGCGGCTTGGCGGAGATTTCGCCAACCGACAAGGACGCCGGTGACCTGCTGCAGCGCGCCGATCGCGCGCTGTACCGTGCCAAGCGCGAGGGACGCAACCGCGTACTCTGCGACGCGGGTTGATGCTTCCGCCCGCGGGAAGCCGCGCAAAGAAACGCTTCGCTTGGCCGTATAATCGGCAATGCTCTGGCGACTGACGATCGGCGCGATAGCTCTGCTGCTCTCGGGATCGGTCCGCGCTGCCTGCGAGCGACCGCAAATTCACATCAACAAGAGCCAAGGAAAACTCTTGCTGGCTTGCGACGGCCGGCCGCGGCTCACGATCGACGCGACCTTTGGCCTACACCCCAAAGGACACAAGCAACGCTCGGGCGACGAGCGAACCCCGGAGGGCGTTTATCGGATCTGCGAGCGCCATCGCAGCAAGAAGCACTACCTTTTTTTCGGACTCGACTATCCGCGACCGGCAGACGCTGAGCGCGGCCTCGCCGCTGGACTGATCAGCAAACGTCAATATCAGGCGATCATCCGCGCCCACCAACGCGGCCGCTGTCCACCATGGGGCACGCGTCTCGGTGGGGCGATCGGCATCCACGGCGTCAATGCCGAAAGAGCCTGGCTGGCGCGGGCCTGGCAAAAGGTCTCGCGCATCGGCAAGCTGCACCGCAACGTCGGCTTCACCGACGGCTGCATTCTGATCGATAACGATGCGACCACGCTGCTCTGGCAGGCGACGCGCGTCGGAACGCCGGTCGTGATCCACCCGCAGCGTTGAAACCTCGACGGTACTAAGCCGTAACCGCGAGCCGCGCGCGAATCCGCGCAACCCGTCGGCGCAGCGCGAGACAGCCGTGGGTCAAACTGTAGGGGTCGATCGACTTGCCCCCGCCGCCCCGCACGCTGACGATCACATCGTGTTTGGCCAACTCGCGGTGGACCAAGCTGCGGTCGGCGAGCGGAAACCAATACATATACGGAGCGGACAACGCGGCTGCGCTGATCATCGTCTGCGCCAGCTGCTTGGCGGCGCCCATATGCGCTTGGTCGTAGTCCATGTCGTCGGGGATCGCGCCAACGGCATGGTCCAACGCCCCGCGTTTTGAGTAGAAGGCGAACGGCACATCGGGGTGTAGGTAGCGATCGGCGAAGGCACTGTGCCCAGCGGTTTCCGCCAGCTCGCTGGGGCAGAGCAATGTCGCGCGAATCCGCCCTTTGGCTTGGGGCGCGGGAAAGACCACTTGCGGGTCGAAGGTATCACCGGCCTCGAGCAGCGCGTCGATGGCGAGCAGCAGTTCGAGACGCTCGAGGGCGCGTTGGGCCAGGCCGAGCAAAGCGGGCTCGAGGCCGGCAACCGCTTCAAGGGCATCGCGCTGCTTGAGTCCGATCGGCAACAGCAGTGCATCGAGCAGACCTGTCAAGCTCAGAGCCAGCAAATCAGAAAACTGCGCGGCCAGCGGGGCAAAACCAAAAGCGGAGCCGCCTTCACCGCGATCGCGCACGCACCACAGCGACGAGCCATCGGCTTGGGGGACGGCGACGAAGTGGTCGAGCGCGAAGGCACGACGCGGCGTGCCTTGGATGACAAGGCGCGTATCAAACAGACGCGCACCGCTCCGTCGACTGGTAAACAGCACCTTCGGTACGCGCAGCGGAAAAGCCGTCGGACGCCCCTTGGCCGAGGCTGAGAGCGCCAGCCATCCGCGACCGACGAGGACGTCTTGCAGATCGGCGGGCAGCGGCGCCACCGCCCGCGCAAAGCGACGCAAACGGCGGGCGCGACGTTCGGGCGCATCGTCGCCTTGCACCGCATTGCGGTGGGCCAAGGACAGCAGCTGGCTGAGCGGCATCAACGGATCGGTGCTGGACATCAACATCAGTTACGGGCGTTTGGCATCGCCCTTCCCGATCGCTCTATACGATCAGCTTGGTGACTTTCACAACAAATTAACCAAGGGGTCAAACTCGCGGTCGCTCGGAATTTTGGCCAACGCCTCGGCCGCCGCTACGGCGTGGCCGCATCGCCAGTTGACGGATGGTCGGGCTGCCAGCAGCTATCCGCCACGGCGAGCTAACATGCTGAAATCAGTCACATCGATCTAAAAAATTGCTACCCGGCGGCTGGATGCTCGCCACGGTTATCTTTTACGGCGACATGGTCGCTGGCCGATGCCGATGGCGCGTGCAAGCGCAGCTACACTCAGGTGCTGATGTACCCGGAGCGCAACCACTGGGCGGTGCGCTCTACACCTCGCCGAGCACCAGCAATCCAACCCAGCTGACCTACCGCTACAGCGCGGGCTACACCGCACGCGGGCGAATGGTTTACGTGGTCAACGAGAAACTGGGCACAATGCGCGTGGCCAGTTCTGGCACTGGACACATTAAAGCCGATGGTGGCAACAAGCAGGTCAACGACGCGGGCACGGTCCGCTTGAGTAAACAGGGTGACCGCATCACCTGCTGGGACAACCATTCGGGCCATTACGGGCCACCCGCGGGCTGCTTTCTCAACGCGATTCGACGAGCCCGACCGCTTGCCCGTTCGATCCGTGGACCGATCTCAGCTGACTGAGCTACACCAGCCAGTCGTGACGACGTTCGTCGCGCGAGCGCGCTTGTCAGGCTCCCCTCGTCGCTGATATGAGGAACCAATGTCTGAGTCCGCTTCCCCGAAGAACGCGCTGATCTATGGCGTCGACGATACGCCCCCCTGGGGCCAAACGTTGGGCCTCGGCCTCCAGCACTATCTGACGATGTTCGGCTCGACGGTGGCGATCCCGTTGATCCTCGCCAAGCCGCTGGGCATCGCCGACGCACCGCAAAGCATTGCGCTGTTGATCGGCACGATCTTCGTCGCCAGCGGACTTGCGACCTTGCTGCAAACCAGTCGCCTTGGCAATCGCTTGCCGATCGTCCAGGGCGGAACGTTCTCCTTTCTCAGCCCAGCGATCGCGATCTGCAGCCTGCCGAGCCTGGCGCAGCAACCCTGGCAACTGCGGATGCGCCACGTTCAGGGCGCGGTGATTTCTGGCTCGGCGGTGGAGATCTTGCTGGGCTATAGCGGCTTGGTTGGTCGCTTGGTGCGGCTGATCGGACCGATCTCGATCGCTCCGACGATCGCGCTGATCGGCCTCTCGCTGTTCAAAGTTGGTGCGCCCGTTGCCGGTAAGCACTGGGGCATCGGCGCGCTGACGATCTCGCTGATTATCGTCTGCTCGCAGCTGCTGCGGCGTGTGCACCGGGCCTTCGAACTGTTTCCGATCGTGCTCTCGATCGGCGGGGCCTGGTTGGTCGCCGCACTGCTCAGCGCGCTGGGCGTGTTTGGTGCCGATCACCCGGCCTATACCAGCCTGAGCAACCTCAAGGCGACCCCGTGGGTTCGCCTGCCCTATCCGCTGCAATGGGGCATGCCTGTGTTCTCAGTCGCGGCGACCACGGCGATGCTCGCCGGCTACCTAGCCTCAATGGTCGAGTCGATCGGTGACTATTACGCCTGCGCTCGTCTGTCGGGGGCACCGCTACCGACGCGACGAACGATCAACCGCGGCATCGGCACCGAGGGCATCGGCTGTCTGATCGCTGGTCTGCTCGGCACCGGTAACGGCACCACTTCGTACAGCGAAAACATCGGCGCGATTGGGCTGACCCGCGTCGGCAGCCGGCGAGTTGTCCAAGTTGGCGCGCTATTGATGATCGCGCTCGGCACGGTCGGTAAGTTCGGCGCGGTGTTTACGACGATCCCCCAGCCGATCGTCGGCGGAATGTACTGCGCGATGTTCGGCATCATCGCCGCCGTCGGCCTCTCCAACCTGCAGTACGTCGACCTCAACTCGCCGCGCAATCTGTTTATCCTCGGCTTCGCCTTTTTCATGGGGCTATCGCTGCCACAGTACTTCGCGACAAACCCGCTGCGCTTTGAGCCTCAGTGGGCCGCCGACCTGCTCAACACCCTCGGCAGCACTGGCATGGCGGTGGGCGCGCTGATCAGCATGGTGCTCGACAACGTGATCCCCGGCAGCGCCAGCGAACGCGGCCACGACGCTTGGCACGCAGCCGAGCGCTAGTGAGACGCCGGCGCGCGGTCGACGAGCGTGCGCAAACAGCGATACCGCAATTACGGCCAAACAGCGCTGTGCAGCGCCGGCGTGCCGCCGTGCCTCGAGACGCTCCGCCGCCCTGACAGCAAATTTCCGCGCTAATAGGTGGACTGCGCCAGTGTAGAAGAAACCCGTGAGTGCGGCGCCCGACGAGGGTATGCTCTCGCCGGTTTTTGCATTTCCAGGAGGCTACCGCGATGTCCAATGCGCTACAGATCCTTGGCGGCCTCGGCGTTTTCTTGGTTGGCCTGCGGATGATGAGCGATGGTTTGCAGAAGGCCTCGGGCGATCGCTTACGCGCGGTGCTAGCCGGGATGACGCAGAATCGCTTCTCCGCGGTGCTCAGTGGCTTCGTCGTTACCTGCGCCGTCCAATCGTCGAGCGCGACGACTGTACTCGTCGTCTCCTTCGCCAATGCTGGGCTGCTGACACTAATGCAATCGGGCGGCATGGTGATGGGCGCCAACATCGGCACAACGCTCACCGCGTGGATCGTCTCGCTGCTTGGTTTCAAGGTACATATCTCCAAATTTGCCTTGCCGGTGATCGGCATCGGCTTTCCGCTCTCGCTGATCGATAGCCGCCGCACCCGTCACCTTTCCGAGATCATGGTCGGTTTCGGTTTGCTGTTTTTGGGCTTGGCGTTTCTCAAGGCGGGCGTGCCCAACCTCAAGGAGTCACCCGAGACGCTGGCATTCCTGCAAGACTTTACCGGCTACGGCTTCGGTTCCACGCTGCTGTTCGTTGCAGTTGGCACGATATTGACGATTATCGTGCAGTCCTCCTCGGCATCGTCGGCGATCACGCTGACGATGGTCGCCAATGGCTGGATCGGTCTCGATCTGGCCGCCGCGATGATCCTCGGCGAGAACATTGGAACGACGATCACCGCACAGCTTGCCGCGATCGGTGCCAATCGCAACGCGCGGCGCGTCGCTCACTTTCACACGCTGTTCAACGTCATCGGCGTGATCTGGATGCTACCGGTGTTGTCCTTTGTGCTCGCGCTGATCCAGCGGCTCATCTCCGGCGATCCAGCAGCCAACGTATTGGTAGCGACAACACAGGTCGCGCTGTTTCACACCTTGTTCAACGTGGCAAATACGGTGTTGCTGCTCGGACTGCTCCGTCAGCTGATGAACCTCGTGACCAAGCTGGTGCCGCTCA
This sequence comes from Deltaproteobacteria bacterium, assembly GCA_020633415.1. Taxonomy (GTDB): domain Bacteria; phylum Myxococcota_A; class Polyangia; genus JACKDQ01. Next base: position 366,354 of record JACKDQ010000004.1, on the reverse strand, counting down.
AGGAGAGCGAGAGCGAAGGGCCGCACCTGGCGTTTCTGCAAACCGGGCTGATGCGCACACCCGAACTGGTGAGCGTAAGCGCGCGCACAGCGCTGCGCGAAATGCTGCTGGTCTGCCACGAGATGTTCAAGGCGCTCAAAGAAGTGATCCTTAACCCCGACCAGAAGCTCGGCAAACTCGTCGACCATATCAAGCGTGAGGAACAGCGAACCGACGACATGGAAGAAGAGCTGGTCGAGTTCTGCACCAACCTGGCGCGGGCGGGAACGTCGATGGCCGTTGGTCGCGATGTGGCGCGTTTTCTGGAGATGGCCAACGACATCGAGCGCATCGGCGACCACTGCATGAATCTGGTGTTACTCGCCGAGCGCCGCTGGCAGAAGCGCTACGAATTCCGCGAAGCCGCTTTGGCTGATCTGGGTGAGATGATGAACGAGGTCAGCAAAATGCTGGAGATCACCGCCCATGCCTTTGATCCCGACGGCGAGCATGTGATGGGTGATGCGCGGATTCTCGAGCACAAGATCAACGACATGCGAAACATCAATCGCAAACGTCACGCGGCACGGATGCAGGAAGGCGACGTACCCGTGCGCCAAGGCCTGATCTTTCTCGACATGCTGACCAACATGGAAAAGATCGGCGACTACTGCTGGAACGTGCATCAGTCGCTGCATCAGATGCACTGAGTCGCGCTGACCCGCGTTGCGCAGCGCCGAGCTGCACAGCGCGGTGGACGCACCGAGCTCTAGGGCAGACAGAGTGCTTGTACCGCGATGACGTTCGACCCTTGGCAGGTCGCGCGTTGATTGGCGACGTCGAGTTGGACCGCGGTGATCTTCCCGCCACTGGTCGCGCAGCCAACGCTGACGAGCCTGGGCGCAGTCGGCGGGCAGTCGGCCGAGGGACCGCCGCTTTCGCCAATGAACTGGCTCGCGCCGCAGGCGGTGGGCCAACACAACGCGGCGGCGAAGTGTGATCCACTGGAGCCGCTGCAGCGGCATAGCCAACTCCAATGATTGTTTCCGAATCCGTAGATGGCATACCCGGCAACCAGGTCGGTCGTCAGGTCACAAGAGCATGCGCCGCCGAGGATCCACTCGCCGGTGGGACAGACCGACGCTGCGATCGTGCCGCCGCTCCCCTGGGCGCGCACCCAACGGGCACCACTGGCCGCAGGCACACAGTGCACGCGATTGGGCGTCGTGTTGCCGCCGCAACCGATATTCCAGCGGTCCTCGAAGGGCGGTTGAGGCACCCAAAGCCCGGTGAAACCCTGATTGCAGGACACATCGACGCCGGCGGCGAGCTGGCCCGCACCGCAGGTGTTGGCTGAGACCAGCATGATCGGCGGCGGCTGACACGCCCCTTGATCGCTTTGTGTTTGTCCGTCGGCGATAGCCGCATCGGCTGGCGCGGCGTCTTTGCCCGGCGCGGCGTCTTTGCTTGGCCCGGCGTCTTTGCCCGGCGCGGCGTCGGCAATCGCTCGGCTGTCGAGCTCGCCGTCGAACAAGATCTGCTCGCCGGGCACCCGCTGATCGCCCGCCGGCTGGGCATCGGCCGACTCAGCCGAATACGGAAAAATCCGGTGGCAGCTCAGCGGCGCAGCAAGCACCAGCGCCGTCAGATAGATGTAGTTGTTTGGTCTGCGCATCGCCGGTCGTCCGATCAATTGATCGTTGCGTAGTTTGACCAAACCGTCTAGCGCCGCGATTTTTTTCCGCAGAGGCGCCGCTGGCCCAAATCGGCGGCTCCAAAGGGGCGCCCGTCTGCAGCGGCGGTCGTCGCCGCAGGTGGAGGAGTCTTGACTACATTTTGTGGCCGTCGAGGTTTTGATATTATCGAGCCGTGAAAAACGCGATCAAACGTCATCAGAAATCCGTAGGGTCATTCTGGTTGGTGACGCTGTTTGTCGGGCCATTGTCGCTTTTCGTTTCGACGACCGCCCGCGCCGACTGGGAGGACAACAACACCGGCGGTAGTGCTGGCCAGTACCAGGTCTGTATTCGCAACAGCAATACCGGCTGGAACGTCGCCTATCGCTGGCGAGCGTGCCTGGGCAACACCTGTACGCTGTGGGCCAACCGCACGCTGTTCAACAACACCAGCGTTACCCTGCAGAGCCTTAAGCCGCGCTTCGAGGTTCGCTTCAAGACCGGCACCGGCGGCGCAGGCATCCTCAAGACCTACACGGTCTACGGCACGCGCGGCAGCTGCGTCGGTGGCGCAAACGCCTACATCGGTTTTCGCCCGGGCTCGCGCGAGTTCATCCGGCTGTTTAGCAACACCGGCGGCGAACCGAGCAATCGAACTGGCAGCAAGTATCAGATCTGCCTACGCAACGACGTGCCGGGTTGGAACGTCGCTTACAGCTGGCGAACGTGCGTCGGTAGCAACTGCACCAGTTGGAAAAACCACAAGCTCAACAGTCGGGCGCGCACGCGGATCACCAGCGACAATTTCGTTTTCAACGTGCGTTTCAAAACCGGAACCTACGGTAGCGGCATCATCAAGACCTATAAGGTCTACGGCACGAAAGCCGATTGCCAGGGCGACGCCAATGCCTTTTTCGGCTTTCTGCCGGGTAGCTCGACCTTCATCCGACTCTACCGACAAAGCGGCCCCGAGGCGTTTGTCGCGAGCGGTTACAGCAGCAACGTCTCGGCGACCCCGACGAACGTCGGTACAGCTGGAGGCGGCGGGTATTTCGTCTGCGTGAGAAACCGCGCTATGGGCTGGAAGGTCAGTTTCGAGTGGCGAACCTGCACGACCACCGGCGTTTGCGATTTTTGGAAGCCACGCACGTTGATCAGCGGCGGCTTCCTGACCTTGCGCGGCAACAATATCAAGCATCAGATCAAATTCCGCACCGGCAGCGGTGGCGGCGGCATCACCAAGAGCTACGACGTCTGGGGTACCCCAGGCTTCTGCCGCGGCAGCGCCAACGTTTACATCGGCTTCCGTGACGCCGGGCGCAACTTCTTGCGGCTCTACCACTAGCTGCGGCTGCGCACGCCCGCTCCTGCGCCAGACGCTGGCAAGTGACTGCGGGCCAAATCCGTCAGACCGCAGGAGCCAAAACCGAAAAATCCCAAGCTTTTCTCGCCGGTGGCTTCACTCGCGGAGCCCGATCGCCTATAGTGCGCTCCTTGTCGCACCCGGTGGTGGCCGTAGGTGGGAGTTGTCCAATGAAAGCTGTAGGAAAACACCTATTTAATGCAGATCGCCAATTGGTCTGGGACGCCCTGCAGGACTCGGCAGTGCTGGCGAGAATCGTCCCCGGTTTTGAGTCGCTCGACCAGGTGGCCCCAGGCCAGTTCGAAGGCGCGTTGAAGATCAAAGTCGGACCGGTCAACGGACGCTTTTCCGGCCAGGTTTCGCTGTCCGACATCGACGCGCCCAACGGTTACACCGTAGCACTCAAGGGCAAGGGCGGGCCCGGTTTCGTCGAGGGCACGGGCCAAGTTCAGCTGGTCGAGCAGCACAACGGCGCCGGCGCCCAAACCGAATTGAGCTACGACTTTGACCTAAAGGTCGGCGGTCGCATCGCCGGCGTTGGTCAACGCCTGCTCGACAGCGCCTCGCGGGTATTCACCAAAGAGGCGCTCGATAATCTAGAAAAACAGATCAACGCTCGTGCCGAGGCTGCGCGTACGGGTGGACCGCTGGCGGAAGTCGCCGCGCCCAGCCAAGCAGCGTTCGCCGCAGCGATGGTCAAAGGCGTCGCGGCCGACGTCGTTCCCAGGCGAGCGTGGCCGCTGATCATCGCTGCCCTGCTCGGCACCGCCGCGCTGATTACCTGGCTGCTCATCCGCTAACTATGCACGACGAAACCAAGGTTCAAATCACCGTCAGCGTCAACGGCGAGACGTACACCCGTTTGATCGAACCCCGGCTGCTGCTGAGCGACTTCTTGCGGCACGAGCTCAAGCTGACCGGGACAAACGTCGGCTGCGAACACGGCGTTTGCGGGGCGTGCACCGTCTTGCTCGACGGCGAGTCGGTGCGTTCTTGCATCATCTTCGCCGTTCAGGTCGATGGCCAATCGATCGAGACCGTCGAAGGTTTGGCCAAGAACGATACGTTGCATCCGTTGCAGGAGCTGTTTCACCAAGAGCATGCGCTGCAGTGCGGCTTTTGCACGCCGGGTTTTCTGATGACGCTGGTGCCGTTCTTGCGCGACAACCCGACGGCCGATGAGGCGGCGATCCGTCAAGCGCTCTCGGGAAACCTCTGCCGCTGCACCGGCTACGCGAACATCGTCGCGGCGGTGAAAAAGGCCGTGGAAAGCGGAGTCGGACGATGAGTCGTGCCGGTCGCGCGTTTGGCCAGCGAGCCCGACGCAACGAAGACTACGATCTGCTCACGGGACGCGCGCAGTTCATCGACGACATCACGCTGCCCGATACGCTGCACGTCGCTTTCGTGCGCAGCGATCTGGCCCACGCGCGGATCAACAGCATCGATACCACAGAAGCGCGCAAGATGCCCGGCGTTGTCGCAGTCTATACGGCGGCAGACCTCGGCGACTACTGGGCGCCGGGACCGCTGCTGGTGCCACCGCCGCCGGTCAAGCGCCTGGAATTTTTTGAGCGCACCCAGGTACCGCTGGCCAAAGACAAGGTGGTCTACGCCGGTGAACCTTACGCGGCGGTCGTCGCCACCAGCCGTTACCTCGCCGAAGACGCCGCAGCGCTGGTCTACCTTGACGCGGATCCGCTCGACGCGGTGATCGATCTCGAAGCCGCGCTTGCCGCAGGTTCGCCGCGCGTTCACGAAGACCTTGCGTCCAATGTTGCCGCCAAGGTCACCCAGTTCAAAGGAGACTACGGCTCAATCGAGCAGAGCGCCGACCTGCGCATCACACAGCGTTTCGTCTACGACCGCGGGACGGCGGCGGCGATCGAAAACCGCGGCATCTTGGCGCACTTCGATCCCAAGGCGCAAAAGCTGCTGGTCTGGGACACGACACAGGCGCCGATTCCAATTCGCGGCGGTCTGGCGCGAATGCTCGGCTTGGCGGTCAGTCAGGTGCACGTGATCGCGCCCAACATCGGCGGCGGCTTCGGGCCCAAGATCATGATGTTCTATCCCGAAGAGGTCGTCGTACCCTGGATCTCGAAACAGCTCGGCCGACCGGTCAAGTGGATCGAGGATCGACACGAAAACTTCTACGCCACCACGCAAGAGCGCGGACAAATTCACGATGCCGAATTGGCGATCAGCAAAGACGGCCGCATCGTCGGCGTCAAAGACGTCTTTCTGCACGACAACGGCGCGCACAACCCTTACGGGCTAACGGTGCCGATCAATAGTCAGTGCACGCTGATCGGTCCGTACGACATCCCCCACTACCACAGCGAATTCACCGCGGTGTTCACCAACCGCGTGACCGTCACGCCATACCGGGGCGCTGGTCGCCAGCACGGTGTGTTCGTGATGGAGCGCCTGCTCGACATCGCCGCAAAGAAGCTCAAGATCGACCCGGTCGAGATCCGGCGTCGAAACTACATCCCCCCCGAGGATTTCCCCAAAGCGCAAGAAGTGATCTACCAAGACTTCGCCGAGCTGGTTTACGACAGCGGCAACTATTTGCCGGCGCTAGAAAAGGCCTTGGTGCACATCGACTACGAGCGCTTTCGCAAGGAGCAGCAGCCCCAGGCGCTCGCCGAAGGTCGCCATCTCGGCATTGGCGTGGTTTCCTACATCGAAGGCACGGGCATCGGTCCCTACGAAGGCGCGCGCGTCTGCATCGAGCCCGGTGGAAAGATCAGCATTGCCACCGGCATCGGAACCCAAGGACAGGGACACTACACGGCGTTTGCGCAGGTCGTCGCCGAGATCTTGGGCGCAGACATCAAGGACATTCACGTCGTCACCGGAGATACCCGCGAGTTCCACTGGGGCAGCGGGACGTTCGCTTCGCGCGGCGCGGTGGTGGCCGGCAACGCTTGCCATGCTGCGGCGCTAAAAGTTCGCGAAAAAGCCGCCACCTTGGCCGCAACACTGCTCGAGTCTAGCCCTGATCAGCTCGAATTTTGCGATGGCGTGGTCCGCGTCGCCGGTTCAGCCGACAAGAAGATCAGCTTGGGCGATCTCGCCGCTCAAGCCAACCCGCTACGCGGTGCGGTCAAGCCCGGCACTGAACCTGGCCTCGAAGCGACCGCCTACTTCGGCCCCGACCGTGGCGCCACCGCGAGTGGCGTACATGCGATCGTGCTCGAAGTCGATGTTGAGACGATGATGGTCGCGATCAAACGCTACGTCGTCGTTCACGACTGTGGCCGCGTGATCAATCCGCTGATCGTCGAGGGCCAAATCCAGGGCGGCGTCGCCCAGGGTATCGGCAACGCCTTTTACGAGCAACTGCACGTCGACGAAAACGGCCAGCTGCTCAACGCCTCGTTGATGGATTTCCTGTTGCCCACCGCCTGCGACGTGCCGACGGTGATCTCCGATCACGTCGAGACCCCCTCACCGCTAACGCCGCTCGGCGTAAAGGGTGCAGGCGAAGCCGGAACGATCCCCGTGGGAGCGCTCTACGCCCAAGCGCTTGAAGATGCACTGCGGCCGATCGCACCGGATCTAACGATCTGCGAGATCCCGCTGAGTCCCAATCGCCTGTTCGAATTGGTCTACGGCGACGAGAAGACGAGCCCGGGAAGGGAGAACGCGTGAAGCCAGCACCCTTCAAATACTTCCGCCCCGAATCGCTCGACGAGGCGCTCGCGCTGTTGGCCAAACATGGCGACGAGGCCAAGGTCTTGGCCGGTGGCCAGAGCCTGATCCCGGCGATGAACTTTCGACTGGCCCAGCCAGCGATATTGATCGACATCAACCGCCTGAGCGCTTTGAGTTTCATCGAAGAAAAGCGCGGCCAAATGCATATCGGCGCACTGACGCGCCACAGCATGGTCGAAAGACATCCGTTGGTCGCCCAAAAAGCCCCACTGCTCGCCGAGACAATGCCCAACATTGCCCACGTACAGATTCGCAATCGCGGCACCTTCGGCGGAAGTATCGCGCACGCCGACCCCGCAGCGGAGCTTCCGGCGGCGATGACGGTGCGCGGCGCACGCATCTGTCTGCGTAGCACCCGTGGCGAACGCTGGGTCGATGCACCGCAGTTCTTTGTTGGCCTACTAACGACAGCGATGGAACCCGACGAGCTGCTGACGGAGGTCGCTTTCGACGAGCTGCCCAAGAAAACCGGTTGGTGTTTCGTCGAAGTCGCACGGCGCCACGGAGACTACGCCCTGCTCGGCGTGGCGGCGACGGTGCGGCTGGGCATGATGGGCAAGGTCAAAGACGCCCGGATTTGCTTCGTCAGCGCCGGTGAAACACCAGCGCTCGCGACTAACGCCCAAGACGCCCTAAACGGTCAGGCGCCCTCGGCCGAGCTGGCCAAGGCCGCTGCCCAAATCGCCGCAGCGCAGGACATCGATCCCCCTTCAGACATCCACGCGAGTGCCCGCTTTCGTAGGCACCTTGCGACAAAACTAACCGAACGCGCGCTAAACACGGCATTTGCCCGGGCGCGCGGCGAGACGCGCTGATCAGCCCCACGGCTCGGCGCACCAACAAGAGGATAGACCGATGAAGCTTTACGACCTTTCGCAGCCACTCAACGAAGAGGTATCCTTCTGGCCCTATTACCCGCCGTTCGAGTGCAAGTACTTCAAGCGCAAATCCGAGCACGGCGTCAACGCTCAGTACATCCAGACCTCCAATCATATCGGCACGCACATCGATGCCCCGCGCCACTTCGTGACCAACGGTATGACGATCGATCAGATTCCACTCGATTGGCTCTGCCGCGAGGGCGTAATCGTCGACTTGCGCGACGAGATGGATGACTTCGCGATCTACACCCCGGAGATGATCGAGAAACGCGTCGAGGTGCGCGAGGGCGACATGCTGGTGTTGCACACCGGCTGGAGCCAATACGCCCAATTCGGCGAGCGCGCCGATGAAGAGAAATACATTCACCGTCATCCGGGTGCCCACCCGTCGATGGTCGATTGGCTGCTCAAGAAGAAGATCAAGATCTGGGGCGTCGACGCCGTTTCGACCGATCACCCGATGAACCTGCCGATCGGTCGCTTCCTCGGCGCGGGCAGCTTTGGCCATTGCGACCGCGTCCGCGCGGCCTGCGAAGCGAAGTTTGGCAAAGAAGAGCTAGCGAAGCTGTTCCCGGAAAAAGACTACCAGCTGACCCACAACGCGCTGTTCCCCCACAACTGCATGCACATGGAGAACCTCGGCGGAGAGATCGACAAGCCGGAGCTGCAAAACCAACGGCTGACGATCGGCTGCTTTCCCTGGAAGTTCAAAGGTGGTGAGGCTGCATTCTGCCGCACCGTCGCCTTCGGGAAGTAGCGCGTGGCCAGCGAACTGCTCAAGTTAAGTGGCTGTCGACAGCGACAGCTACTTGAGGAGCGCGCGGTCTCGGTGGTCGAACTGACCGAGGCCGCGCTGGCCCAAGTTGCAGCCGAGAATCCGACGATCAACGCGATCGTCACACTCTCACCGCGAGCACTCGACGACGCGCGAGCGGCGCAGGCAGCGATCGACGCCGGCCAGGCCGGGCCGATCTGTGGGCTACCGGTGGGCATCAAAGATGTCACCGAAACGGCCGGTCTGCGGACAACCTTTGGCTCACCGAGCTACGCCGACCATATCCCCGAGGCTGACGCGGTGGTCGTCGAGCGCCTTCGCCAAGCCGGTGCGGTACTGATCGGCAAGACCAACACGCCCGAGTTCGCGGCGGGCGGCAACACGTTCAACGAGGTCTTTGGTCGCACGCGAAACCCGCACGATCCTGCTCGATCTGCGGGGGGGTCGACAGGCGGCGGCGCCGCCGCGCTGGCCAGCGGAATGATCAGCCTCGCCGAAGGCACAGACCTCGGTGGTTCGCTGCGCATCCCGGCCTCGTTTTGCGGTGTCGTCGGACTGCGACCGTCGCCGGGGCTGATCCCAACCTATCCGAGCTCGTTCCTCTTCGATCAGTTGCAGGTTACCGGGCTGATGGGACGCTTCGCTGAGGACATCGCCGCCGGATTGGCTGCGCTCAGCGGGCCAACCCCTCGCTCGCCGGTCCATCAACTGAGCTGGTCAGATCCCCGACCGAGCGATCGGCCACTTAGCGTGGCCTACTGCGCCGACACCACCGGCATCGGTATCGACCAAGCCGTCGAGCGCGTGGCGCGCAATGCGGCGTTGTCATTGCGCGAAGACGGCGTGACCGTCGACCAGATCGAGCTCGACTTCTCGGCCGGCCGGCAAGCGTTTCTCGCTTTTCGCGGGCTATGGATGGTCATCAAACACTGGCGACGTCGACACCTGCTCGACAAGTTCGGCCCCAACGTGGCCGGAAACATCGCGCTCGGCGATGCGGTGACGACCGCTCAATTGGCCGAAGCGGAGCATGCACGGGCGGCAATCTGGCAAACCCTCACCGAGCTCTGGCAACGCTACGACTTCCTGCTCACGCCAACAATGGCAGTGCCACCATTTCCCGTCGAAGAGAACTTTCCCCAGACGATCGATGGCAAGCCGATGCAAACCTACATCGACTGGGTCGCACCGACTTTCGTTTTTAGCCTAACCGGCCTGCCCGTCGCTTCGGTGCCCGCTGGTCGCGATCCCCAAGGATTACCGGTCGGCTTGCAGGTCATCGGACCACGGGCGACAGAAGCGGAAATCCTCGCGCTCTGCAGCCAAGTTCAACGGCTGTGCCCGCTCGGAGTGCGCTAGCGCAACATTCGCTGAATTTCGTTGTGGGCGAGCGACGCACCATCCAGTAGACTTGCCGAGTAATGTCACTTCGCTATGAGGTCGTCGCAGATGCCGAGCGGCTGCGTGTGCTCGCCGAGAAATGGCGAGCGCTGCAGCAATCGAGCGACCAGAATAGCCCGATGAATAGCCCGGAGTGGCTATTGACCTGGTGGGACCTCTACGCGCCGCTTCAGCACCGCACGATGATGACGTTGGCGGTCTTCGATCAAGATCGTCTGGTCGGCCTGCTACCGTTGAGCGTTCGCCACGCTAACTATCAAGGGCTAGTGCCGATCGATCAACTCGAAGCGATCGGCTGTGGCGAGCGTGATGAGGACTCGGTTTGCTCCTGCTATATCGGACCGATCTCAGCACGTGGCTTCGAGCAGGCGGTGGCGGAACAAGCCGCACGATGGTTGACCAGTTCCGACAGCCCGAAATGGCAGCGGCTGACGATCGACGAAATGATGGGCGAATCGGCCTTCGGGCAACAGCTCGTCGACGAGCTGAACCGCCGTGGCATCCACGCCGAGCTGCGCGACTCGGAGCCGACCCATGTGATCGAGCTGCCGAAGACGTTCGATGCCTATGTCGCCACACTCTCCAAAAAGAGCCGCTATCTCGTGCGGCGCACCGTGCGCGATTTCGAGAAGTGGGCAGAGAATAGCCAGAAAGTCGACTGCTACGACGGTGCGACGAATCTCGAGGCCGCCTTCGACACGCTAGAAACCCTGCACCGCGAGCGCTGGAGTCGCAGCGGTCAGCCGGGCGCCTTCGCCTCCCAAGTCTTTCGCGCGTTTCATCGTCGCGTGGTCAAGGAGCTCGGCGCACACGGACGCCTGGTCACGCTCAGCGCCCAGGGTCAGGCGATCGCCGCGCTGTATCAGATCCTCTGGAACAACCGCGTTTATGTCTACCAAAGTGGCCGGGTGATCGACGGCGTGCCGGCGACGATACGACCGGGGCTCGCGCTGCACATTTACGCGATCCGTTCCGCGATCGACGAGGGCTTCAGCGCATACGATCTGCTCTGCGGCGCAGCGCGCTACAAGCGCCAACTCGGTGCAACTGAGCACACCTTACAGTCGCTTGAGGTTCGCCGCCCATCGCTGCGCTCGACGGCCTGCGATGCGGCCGACCGCGCGATCGACCTCGTTCGTTCGCTGCGCCGACGCATCACCGGACCCCACCAGCCAGTGGCCGCCGACGACGACGAGCAGAGCTAGCGCGGACAAGACAAAGGCGGTGAGCGCGAAGCACCCACCGCCCGATCAGCAGCGCTCGTGCAAAAGGCGCTGGCTAGCTACCAACCACACTGCTGCCCTTGGTTTTGCTTCTTGAGCCAATCGTGCAGCGGCTTGAAGTAGGCAAGGATTGCACTGGCGTCCATCTTCTTTTCGCCGGTCAGCGCTTCGAGCGCCTTGGGCCACGGCTCGGACATCCCCATCTCCATCATTGCCTTTAGCCGCTCGCCCGCGGCCTTGTTTTCGTAGATCGAGCATTTGTGCAGCGGCCCTTCGTGCCCCGAGATCTTGCAGAGCGCCCGGTGAAATTGGAACTGCAAGATGTGAGCGAGGAAGTAGCGGGTGTACGGCACGTTGGCCGGAATGTGAAACTTCGCGCCCGGGTCAAAATCCTGCTCACTGCGCTCAACGGGCGCCGCAATACCTTGATAGCGGGTGCGCAGATCCCACCAGGCCTTGTTGTAGTTGGCGGGCGTGATCTTGCCCGAGAAGACATCCCAACGCCATTTGTCGATCAGGATGCCAAACGGCAAGAACGCGATCTTGCCCAAGGCACGCTCCATCAACGTATTCAGATCGTTGGTCGGTGCGCGGTTCAGCAAGCCGAGCTTGACCAGATACGAGGGCGTGACCGACAACGAGATCGTATCGCCGAGGCCTTCGTGGAATCCGTCGTTGGCGCTGTTGCGAAACAGTGGGCGCTGCTGACGATAGTAGTATTGGTAGTAGTTGTGCCCGAGTTCATGGTGAATCGTATTAAAGTCCTCACCGTTTTTGCGGATACACATTTTGATCCGCAGGTCGGACTCATAGTCGACGTCCCATGCGCTGGCGTGGCAGACCACCTCACGGTCGCTGGGCTTGACGAACATCGAACGCTGCCAAAACGTCTCGGGCAGCTTTGTCAGCCCCAAGGAGGTGAAAAAGCGCTCGCCGTAGCGAACCATTTCCTGTTCATCGATTTTCTTTTGCGCAAAGGTGCGCTCCAGGTCGATCGCCGCCGAGCGCTCAGGTAGCAGGATCGACTGGATGTTCTCCCAGCTTTGACTCCACATGTTGCCCAGCAAGTGCGCCGGAAGCGCCTTACCGTCGGGAACATTCTTCTTGCCGTAGGTCTTCTGCAGGCGCGTGCGCGTGTAGCAGTGCAAATCCTGGTACAGCGGCTTGACCTGCGACCAGAGCCGGTCGACTTCCGCCTCGAAGGCTTCCGGCGACATGTCGTAGTTGGACTTCCACAGCTCGCCGAGGTCGTTAAAGCCGAGGCTGCGGGCACCGGCGTTGCCCAGCTCGACATAGCGCTCGAACTTGGCCCGCATCGGCGGTGCGATCGTGCGCCAGCCTTTCCAGGCCGCCAGCAAATCATCGTAGTTGCGGCTTTTTGCGATGATCAGCTTGAGCTGCCCCAGCGCCAAGCAATTGTCCTTGGGCAGCGCCTTGGCCTTGGCCAGCCGCTTCCAACTCTTGGCAAGCTTCTCGTCGCAGAATTTCCCTCTGCCATAGATGTTGTCGAGTTCGGTCGCTAGGCCTGCTAGCTCGGAGCGCTGCTTCGCATCGGGCGGCGATGGCAACGTCAAACTGAGCTTGAGCAACTTCAATCGGCGCCTCACCGAAGGCGACAAATCGAGCTTGTCGAAGGCCGTCGCTTCGGCGGCTACCTTGGCGGTGTAGGCCATCAGCTCTTCATGTGCTTTTGCGGCGATCACCGCAGTGTCATCGGTGATATAGGTCTGTCGCACCCATGCTGCGCGCTCCGCGGTCGACCACAGCCTGAGCAGCTCGTCCTCAACGCGCTCCAAAAAAACCATCGCATCCGCCGCCGACACAGCCTGCTGCGTCGCCGTCGTTTCAGCGCCTTTTTCCGTCGGCGGCGTGACCGTCGGCTTGGACGCCTGATGGCTAGCGCAGGCGTAGATCAAAAAGACGCCGGCGATAAGAAAAAGCCCTCGAATTCTCACAGTCCATTCCTCCCCCGCGCAGGACCCCTGCGCGTCGCGAAGGCTGGACTTTACGCTTGGTGCGAGGGACGCTCAAGCGCGATTGGCCCGCGGCCATATCGGCATGCAGCGCAGCGTCGCAACAGTATCTCGCCTATTTCGCTTGGCTTTTGGAAGAGCGTGCCCAGCAGTCTGCGTCTAGGGGGCGAACAGACACTGCAGAATCTGCGTACACTGCGCGGTCTGAGCGGCTTTCTCGGCGCAATCGATCGCACTTTGTGCCTGACTGGCGCAGGCCGCAACACAGGCCGAGAACTGATTCGTGGGCAGCATCCCGCAGGGACTGACCAAGGTCTTGCAGATGGTGCCGCACTGCTGGGCCGATCCGATGGTGAACGTCACCGGGCCCGCGACGTTATTGTTCTCGTTGCTCTCGGCGACACCAGCATTGGGATCGACGCGCGCCCAGGCGCTGTAGTTGCCATTGGGCAGGTTGGCAAATGCACCAACGGTCGTGCAGCTTCCCGCCGTCAAGGTCGGTACCGAGATCATCAGGTCGCCGTTACCCGCAGGTGGTGGTGTGCTGCGATTGTGGAAGATCGCCACATCAGTCGCCGCTGCGCTCTGTTGGCCGCTGTTACAGACCGTTGCCGAATAGAACACACCGCCCGCCGGATTAGCTACCGGGCGGAAGTCGGAAAACCGCAGGTCTGGTAGCGGCGGCGTGACGGTGAAGCGATAGGAGCGAGCGTTGTTCTTCTCGTTGCTCTCGGCGACCACGTTGGTCGCGTCGACGAGCACCCACGAGGTCACCGTTCCCGTCGGTGGCTTGCCCTGTAACTCCCTGGTCGTACAGCGGCCGGCTGACAAAGGAACGATCGAAAACGTCAGGTCGGCCGGATCCCCCGGCTGTGGTTCGCTGCTGCGGTTGTAGTAGAGGTGAGTCAGCGCGCCACCAGCTGTAGCAGTGCCCTGATTGCAGATCGTGATCCGATAGTATACGGCTCCGCTCGCCTGCCTGACGCCGAAGCCATTGACCGTCAGGTCGGGCTGCCCAGGCGTCACGATCGTAAACGATCGCGGACCGAGCACGTTGTTGCTTTCGTTGGTCTCGAGAATCGCCGCCTGATAGTCAACGAAGACCCATGCGTTGTAGTTGCCGGGCGCCAGACCGCTGACCGAGACCTGTCGCTGCCTACAGGACGAGGGGCCAAGCACGCTGATCGAGGTCGACACGTCGGGTGGTGTACCGATCGGCGGGATCGAGCTGCGGTTGTGATAAAAACCGATCCGCGCCGTGGTCGGGAGACCACCCGGGCCCTGGTTGCAAACCGTTACTGCGTAATTCAAGCGATTTGCACCGTCGATCCAGGTGCTAAAATTGACCGGCACGAGATCAGGCGACGCCGCCTGAACCGAGAACTGCCGCGGACCGAAGACGTTATTGCCTTCGTCGCTTTCCTTGACCAATTGCGCGTGATCGACGTAGGCCCAAGAGGCGTAGACGCCCGGCAAGAGCGCTGCGTTGGCCACGGCGTTGACACAACCGTCGGCCGGCACAACGACCTTGAGCGTTTGATCGGGAGTCGACGTCGTCGACGGTGCAGAGCCACGGTTGTAAAACAGAGCGACCGTGGCGCTGGTGGTGCCGCTGCCGACAGTCTTGTTGCAGACGCGAATCGCGTAGCTCACGGTGTCGTTGAGCTCGATCGCGATGCCGATACTGCTGACGAACAGATCGGGCAGCGTGGTGGTCGAGACCTGGAATTTCAGCGGACCGCCGATGTTGTCGGTAGCTGTCCATTCGAGGCTATTTCCTCGGCGGTTGACATAGGCCCAGCTGACGTAGGTGCCTGTGGGCAAAGTCGTCGTGCGATCCAGTTTGATGCAAAGCCCAGGGGCGAGCGCCGGCACGGAGACTTCGAGGTCCCCAGCGTCGCTTGTCGTCGGCGCACTATTGCGATTGCGATAAATCTCGACGCTCGTCGACGACGATGTGACCTGCCCGTTGTTGCAGATCTCGACCAGATAGGTCACTGCGCTACCGACTAAGCTGTGGGAAAACCCCTGAACGCTCAAGTTCGGTCGACGGTCATCGCCTTGAACAACGGCAGCGCTTGGACCGACAACATTGTTGCTCTCATCAAACTCGACGACCTGCCCTTGCGGATCGATCTGCGCGTAACTCTGGTACGTCCCGGCGGCGAGGCCAACCTGGACCCCTTTGACGTCATAACAGCCTCCCGGTTGCAGCGCCGGAATGGTTTGGTTGTCGTCTCCGGCTTGGCCGAGGACTGGGCGCGTCGTGCGATTGCGATAAAAGGCCAAGCTGGTGGCCGTGGACGCACCGGTACCGTTGTTACAGACCCGTGCCTGGTAAGCGAGCTGGCTGTTGCCGCCGGTGGTGGAAAAAGCCAAGAACGACAAGTCGGGCACCTTGGGATTGGCGATACAGTCCTTTACCTTGCTGCAGCTGGCCGTGCCCGCACAGATTTGCTGTTTGACACAGAGCAGCGTCGGCTCCGTATCAGGGTTGCTGGCGCAGAGCGCATTACACGCCTCGATGCCCTGCGCGCCACAGCCCGTGATCTGCGCGCACACTTCGGTACATGTTGGTGTGCAAACGCTGGCGTCGGTCTGCGAGCCGTCCGACGGCCCACCGCCATCATCGTCAAAACCGGCTTTGGTCCGACCGCAGCCGGCGACCAGCGACAAGATCAAAAGGAATCCTAACAAGTTGCGAAACATGAAGGCTCCATTTGCCAGCCGCAGGACAGCGCGATCGGCGTGTCGATCTTCGACACTCGATCTAACGCCCCAGCACGCGCTGACATTTCCAGAGAATTGTGGCCGTCTTTCGCGAATTCGGCAACTTTGCCGACAATCAAACGCGGCGACCACCGACGAGTGCTGTTAACATTGGGATAAGGTGAACTTAGTTACTGTTCTTTCGACGGTTGCCGTGATCAGCTGGGCCGCTTGTAGCTTTGATTCGGCCGGCTTGGGCGTCGACATGCCCGAAAGCCGCGATGGCGCCTCGGCCGTCGACGGTGGACCAGCCGACGCCGTACCTGCGATTGACCGCGGGTTAACCGACGGTGAAATCGTGATCATTACCGACGCCAAGCTCGACGGCAAGATCGGCGACCAGCTCACCCCCGGCGACGGCGTTGCCGGCGATGCACCGGCCGATCAAGGCGGCGCTGACCTCGGCCCTTGCGGAACGACCCATTGTCCGCTGGGTTGCAACCTCAGCGCAGCACGCTGCAATCGCCTCAGGCCGAGCACCTTTGACCCAGCGCCGTTGTATCCGTTCGGCGGCCTCGGTCAACTCGCACTCAGCGGCAGCGTGCAGATCAACACCACCGATGGATCGATCATCGCCAACGGCAATGTCGTTCGTGCGGCCAACAAGCACAACCAAGTCGCCGCCGGCGTGCTGTTTTCCACCGCGGCGCAGAGCGGCAGCAACATCGAATTGGCGATCTTCTTTGCGGACTCGATCAACATCGCACAAAACGCCACAGTCACCGCGACCGGCCAGCGCGCGCTGGTGCTCTACGCCAAACAGCAGCTAACGGTCGAACAAGGTGCCGAGCTGACCGCCGCGCCGGGGCAAGCCGGCGGATTCGCCGGCGGCAAAGTCGCTGCCAACGCAGCCAACTGCGGCGGTGGCGACGGCGAAAAAGGCAACGGCAGTTCCTCGGCTGACTCCGGCGGAGGTGGTGGAGGTCACGGTGCTGCGGGAGGGACCGGCGGCGCGGGAAACAGCGGGGGCAATCACGCGCCGGGCGGCAATGGTGGAACCGCGACCAACTCGCCAACGCTGATTCCCCTGGCTGGCGGCTGCGGTGGCGGTGGTGGAAGTGGCGCGCCTGGCGGCGGTGGTGGCGCAGCGATCCAGCTGATCGCCGGCGCGATCATCAACATTCTCGGCACGCTGACGGCCCCGGGCGACGGCGGCAAAGGTGGGACGGTGCGTGAGTCGGGCGGCGGTGGCGGTGCCGGCGGGGCGATCCTGATCGAAGCGCCGGTGGTGATAACCACCTCGGCTGCGATCATCGCCGCCAACGGTGGCGGCGGTGGCAGCGGCGCAACCGACGGCGCGGGGGCGATCGGCCAAGACGGCTCACCGGGGCAGCCCGGGGCCGGTGCGGCAGCAGGTGGCACGAGTGCTGGCAATGACTCGGGCCGCGGCGGAAACGGCGGCGCGAAGCAGCAGCCCCAGGGACAAACCGGTGACGCGGCAAAAAATGGCGGCGGCGGCGGCGGCGCCGTCGGGCGAATTCGCATCAACGCCCAAAGTCCGCAGATCTCGGGGAGCACAGTGCTATCACCGCTTGAGACCCGCGGGGCGCTCGGCACTTGGTAGCCTTTGGGCGAGCATTCGAGCAGACCTTGAAACTGACGACGGTCGCACGATGGATGATCCTAGCGCTGGCAGTGACAAGCTGCTCGGGCAGCGCTGCACTCAGTCCGGAAAGCGACACGCGCTGTAGTGACGGCAAAGACAACGACGGCGATGGCCGCATCGACTGCGAAGACAGCGACTGCCAAGCTACGGTGTTTTGCGGCCACCGTGCGCTCGACGCGCAAGTGGTGGTTCCGCAAGACGGCGCGATCGTCGACGCCGCAGGTCGCGACCTGACCGCGCTCTTCGATCTACGCCAGCCCGACGCATCGACGCCGAAAGATCTCTCGGCGCAAGATTCAGCAAGCCTGACCCCACTTGCCTACGGCAACCGTTGCGTCTTTGGTGGCAGCCTGGCGAGTAGCTGTCCGGCGAGCAACGGACAAACGATCTGCATCCCCGATCCCTCCACGACCAAAGGCTTTTGCACGGTCAAGTGTGCGGGGATCGGCGCGAGTTGTCCGCCGGGCCCCCAAGGCCAGCGCGCTGAGTGCCGAATACAAGGCCCCGACTCCTGGTACTGCCAATTCGTCTGCCTACTTGGAACGGTCAGTTATCCTTGCCCGGACCCAAGCGACTACAAGTGCACCTACGTGACGACGAGCTATGCTGTCTGTCGACCATTGTAAGCACCTCTGACTGTTTGATAATTTCATCTAGCGTACGCCCGACGGCCTTTTTTTGCTAAAACGGGCACCATGCATACGCGTCAGTTTTTCGCGCTTAGCCTATTGATCGCCAGCGTGATCGTCACGAGTTGCGTCGTCGAGCAGTCGTCCACGCCGTCGGTCGGCCGCCCATGTTCAGTTAGCGCGCCCTGTGGACCCGACGCCACCTGCGATCCGCTAACCGCGCGCTGCAAGGCGGTCAACGCCGCGCTCGACGCCGGTCAGCCCGACGGCCCGACGGTCGGCGACGCGACAATCGCCCGCGACGCCATTAAGAGCGACGATACCGGCCCGCCACCGTGCCTATCGAAAACGGAGCCAACGCGCTGCGGCACACTGTGCGTCAACACCGATACCGATGACGCCCATTGCGGCGGCTGCGATCAGCCTTGCGGAGACAATGCGAACTGTCGCGAAGGCAAGTGCGTCTGCGTCAAGGGGTTCCAAAACTGCGACGGTAACCTTCCAAGCAACGGCTGCGAATGTCAAAGCGCCACCTGCGACGGCGCCAAGTGCCCAACGCCCGACCCATGTGCCGGCGTCAACTGCGGTCAAAACGCTGCCTGTAACAACGGCCAATGCAGCTGCCTCAAGGGCTACGAAAACTGCGACTTGAGCTTCGCCAACGGCTGCGAGTGCACGGCCTGCAGCGGCACCAACTGTGTCCTCGCCGACCCCTGCGCTGCGATAAACTGCGGCAGCAACGCAACATGTATCAGCAAGACTGGCTTGTGCGAGTGCCGCGCGGGCTACGGCGACTGCGACAAGACGTTTAACACCGGCTGCGAAGTTCAGCTCGGCACAGCGGCCAACTGTTCGCAGTGCGGTGACGGCTGCCTGCCAACGCAGACCTGTCAAACATACAGCTGCACGGCCTGTGGCGGGTGCATCAGCAACAACAACTGCATGCCGGGGACGAGTGTTACCGCCTGCGGCACCGGCGGCGCGCAGTGCAAGACTTGCCAGCTAACCTGCTCCGGCGGAACCGCGGTCTGTAACGCGGGTAAGTGCGCGCAGATCTGTCCGACGTGCGGCGATGGCACATGCAACGGGTCGGAAACCTGTGCCACCTGTGAGATCGACTGCCGCCCGTGCAAGCCATGTGTCGGACCGGTCACACCAGCCGAGTGTGCGAACTGCAGCGACGACACCTGTTGCACGCCAACAGTCGGTGGTCCGGGCAAGTGCAAAAGCGGCGTCTGCGTCTTCGCGACCAGCTGTGCGCCCGTCTAACGGGTGCACCAGCAACACGATGCGGCAGGAGCACAAGCGGTGCGCTGCGACCTTGCTCCACTGCGCGACAAGGCGCCGAGGCGAGCAGGTAGCCTCAGCTCCGCTAATGATCGTGACCGCAGCAGCCTTCGTCTTCGATATCGTCGGGATAGCGAGCGATCACCGAGGTCTCAATCCCGCCCCGCACTTTGAACTCGCCTTCGATCGACATCTGACGCGGTGAAAGTGCAGCGACTAAGTCGTCGAGGATCTGATTGACAACGGCTTCGTGAAAGGCGCCCTGGTCGCGATAGGACCAGAGGTAGAGCTTGAATGACTTGAGCTCAACGCAGCGCTGATCAGGCACATAGGCCACACGAATCGTCGCGAAATCGGGCTGGCCGGTCACCGGACAAAGGCAGGTGAACTCGTCTGACTCGATGTGAATCTCGTAGTCGCGCTCGGGGTTCGGGTTGTCAAAAGTCTCTAGGTTTTTGCTCGGTTTTGTCGCCATGGAGAGCCTTTAGCGCGCGGCCGCGTGGAAGACAAGAGCTCAGTCGCGCTGAGTTGCTAAGATAGTGCGATGGATGCCAAGCAACGATGGCGAGCCGACGCGCTTGAGGCGGACGCGGTAGCGGTTAGCGCCAGCCGCCGCACCGATATCCCGGCCCTGTTTGCGCCCTGGTTTCGACGGCGGCTACAAGCGGGATTTGCCGAATACATCCCGCTGGGTCCGCCTCGGCTGATCCGCCGCAGTTTGCTGCCGACTCAGGTCACGCACTTTAACTTCTGGACCAAGTGGCCGCGGCCTTTTTTCCCTGCACTGGATGACGTGCTATCGGTTGGCTACCCGGTGTTGTTCAACGTCACGATCAGCGGCCTGGGCGCGACAGCGGTCGAGCCCAACGTACCGGTCAGTCAGCGTGTGGTCGATGCGACGCGAGCGCTCGCCCGAACCATCGGCCGTAACGCAATCCTTTGGCGCTACGACCCGGTGTTTGTCAGCGAGCGTTTCGATGCCGCGCATCACCGGCGGACATTCAGCGAATTGGTCGAGAAACTACATGGCAGCGTCGACCGCGTGGCGATCTCGTTTGTCACACCCTATCAACGTCAGGTTGGCCCCGATCTGCGTGCGTATCAGGCCGAACAGCGCGATGCCTTCGTCGATTTGCCCGTGTCGCAACAGGTTCAACTCGCTGGAGAGCTCGCCGAAATCGCGCGCTCGGCGGAACTTGAGCTTACGATTTGCTGCAACCACGCGCTACGCTCAGCACTCAAGCTAAAAGCCAGTGGATGCAACAGCTTTTGCTGGGCGGCACGGGTCTATCCAGAGCTGCAACGGATCAAGCCGCCAGCCAACAAGCCCTGCCGGCCCGACTGTGCCTGCAGTCGGGAGGTCGACATCGGCGTTTACGATACCTGCACCCTCGGCTGCCGCTACAGCTACGGCTCGCGCAACGCGCGCACGGCGCACGAACGGCTGCGCCACCACGACCCCCTCAGCCCGTGCTTGGTCGAGCTAAAGCGCTAACCCTTCACCGCTAACGACTCGCGGTCCGCCAAAATCTGAGGTATTTTTGTGGGCTAGGGAGAGGGATGCGGCTTCAGCTCAAGCAATGCGCGATCCGCGAGTGGCAAACCGGTGACGTCGATGCGCTGGTTCGCCACGCCAACGACAAAGACATCTGGCGCAACCTTCGCGACAGCTTTCCCTATCCTTACACCGCGATCGATGCCGAAGCCTGGATCGAGCAAGTTCGCGCCCTACAGCCGCCGTCGCATTTTGCGATCGAAATCGATGGCGAAGCAGCAGGCGGCATCGGGATCGAGGTCCGCGATGACGTCTTTCGGCGATCGGCAGAGATCGGCTATTGGATCGGTCGGGCACATTGGAACCGCGGCATCGCTAGCGATGTGTTACGCCGTATGACGCAGTTTGCCTTCGACAAATTCGATATCTGTCGACTGCACGCCAGCGTCTTCGGCTGGAACAGCGCGTCGACCCGGGTCCTGGAAAAATGTGGCTACCTGCTCGAAGGTATCCATCGCCGGGCGATCACCAAAGATGGCGAAACCACCGACCGGCTGGTCTACGCCTACGTCGTCGACGAGCCCTAGCCCGTTGCGCACCCCGTGCACGCCGCGTTCTAATCCGCCGAGAACGACGCTGGGGCTGTCTTTTGGGGCTTCTCAGCGCCCTGCGGACGCGGTAGGCAGGGCGTTCTGAGCATCGAGCGAAGGAGACCAGCCAATGGCTGAGCAATTCATTTATCACATGCGCGACCTGCGAAAGATCGCGCCCAACGGCAAGGAGATCCTCAAGGGGATCAACCTTTCCTTTTATCCCGGCGCAAAGATTGGCGTGATCGGCGGCAATGGCGCAGGTAAATCGACACTCTTACGGATCATGGCCGGCCAAGACGAAGAGGTCGCAGGGGAAGCCTGGCTCGCCGATGGCTACAGCGTCGGCTATCTGCCTCAAGAACCCGAGCTGAATCCCGAGCTCGACGTACTCGGTAACGTCAAGCAAGGTGTCGCGCAAACCCAGAAGCTGCTCGACGACTTCGAAGCGATCAGCATGAAGCTCGGCGAGGTCACCGACAACGACGAGATGATGGCGTTGCTCGACAAGCAAGGAAAGCTGCAAGATGCGATCGACGCCAAGAATGCCTGGGATCTGCCCAGCCAGCTCGAGCAAGCGATGGACGCGCTGCGTCTCCCGCCAGCCGACGCCACCGTCGAGACACTCTCTGGCGGGGAGAAGCGCCGCGTCGCGCTCTGCCGGCTGCTGCTCGAGCGTCCCGACCTACTGCTGCTCGACGAACCAACCAACCACCTCGACGCCGAGGTTGTCGCATGGCTCGAGCATCACCTTCAGGAGTACCACGGCACGATCGTTCTGGTGACCCACGACCGTTACTTTCTCGATAATGTCACCGAGTGGATTCTCGAACTAGACCGCGGCCAAGGCGTGCCGTGGAAAGGCAACTATTCGAGCTGGCTCGACCAGAAGCAGGAGCAACTGCGCAAAGCCGAGCGTGCCGAGAGCGCACGTCAGCGGGCACTCAAGGATGAGCTCGACTGGATTCGCGCCTCGCCCAAGGCGCGTCAAGCCAAGAGCAAAGCGCGCATTCGCGCCTTCGAGGAACTGGTCGCACAGGGCCAGCGCCAGGGCGAGCGTCGCTCGGAGATTCGCATCCCGGTACCCGAGCGTCTGGGCGATCTGGTGATCGAGGCTGATGCGCTGAAAAAGGGCTACGGCGACAAGCTGCTGATCGACGGCCTGAGCTTTAAGCTTCCACCGGGTGGAATCGTCGGCATCATTGGCCCCAACGGAGCTGGCAAGACGACGCTGTTTCGCATGCTCGTCGGCGAGGAACAACCCGATGGCGGTACGCTGCGCAATGGGCCGACGGTGAGCATTTCCTACGTCGATCAATCGCGAGAAGCGCTCGAAGGCGACAAGACGGTCTGGGAGGAAATCTCCGAGACCGCCGAAGTGATCGACCTCGGCAACGGCGCCCAAATCAACAGTCGTGCATACGTCGGCGCGTTCGGCTTCCGCGGTGCCGACCAACAAAAGGAAGTCGGCGGTCTTTCGGGTGGTGAGCGCAACCGCGTGCACTTGGCCAAACTGCTCAAGAGCGGAGGTAACCTGCTGCTGCTCGACGAGCCGACAAACGATCTAGACGTCGACACGCTGCGCGCGCTTGAAGAGGCGCTGCTCGAGTTCCCCGGTTGTGTGGTGGTGATCAGCCACGATCGCTACTTCCTCGATCGCATCGCCACGCATATCCTCGCGTTCGAAGGCGACTCGCAAACCGTCTGGTTTGAAGGCAACTACCAAGCATACGAAGCCGATCGCAAAAAGCGCTTGGGCACCGACGAGCTGGTTCCCAAGCGCATCAAGTACCGCAAGTTCGCGCGTTAGCGCGTGCGCTAGTCCCCGAGACATGCGCTAGTCCCCGAGACAGTGGCCAGCGCCTCGGGGACTACCCGCCTGCTGCAAGAGAGAAGCCCGCTAAGGCTGCGTTACGACGAAGAACGGCCAGCAGTGTTCGACAATCTTCGCCGCATTGCCGTCTTGAATCTCGGCATTTAGCAAATAGGGGCCATTTTGCATGTGCGTCGGCAAAATCGGCGAGATCGAAACCGGGCCTTCGAAGGTCGTAACAAAGGCCTCGTGGAGCAGCGTTTCGCGCTGGTTGCTCGCCGTCGCGTCGAGCGGACCAAACAGTATCACACGCAGTTTGGGCTGATTGGTCGTGGAGGGAATCTTGACCTTCAGACCGATCGCCAGCGTCGCTCCCGGTGGCGCATCGGCAACGCCAAGATTGTCGATCCTCACACAGCGACTCGCTGAGCAGGTCGCCGTCGCACACGCCGGCACATCAGTGGCGGGCATTCCCTGCCACGGGTCGCAACCGTCCTGTGGCCGGCAGCCGGTCGGTCCGCCACAGGTACTCCACAGGTGATCATCGGCGTTGCCACAACGGTGCACGGCAAAGCGACTCTCGACCGGCGGCGAGAGCTGTCGACCACTCGAGTCGACCAGTTCGATCACCAAGTCGTGGTCGTATTTGCCGCCGTCGAGCTGAACGAGCCGCGACGACGGGATCTGCAGGTTTAAGGCCGCGCCTTCAGCCAACAGATTGGAGCCAGGCGTGTCGAGATAGATCCGGTAGAAGCCTTCGCCGGGAGGCGAGCTGAACGGCAATGGCTGCGCCGGTGGAACCAGGTTGAAGTTGGTTACCTTGACCTCGATGTTGATCGGCTCGTTGTCAAAAAAGCCCGGCGGGTCAGCGCTGATCGACACGGTCGGTAGATTGGCATCGCCGTCGGGACTGCTGGCGTCATCGATCGTCGCTGCATCGCTGGTCGTACCACCATCGCTCTGGCTCGCCTTGTCGTCGAGCTTCTTGCCGACGATCATGCTGCAGCCGATCACCAGTGAGATTGCGAGCAACGCAGCTGTGTAAACGAACCGCCTCATGGTTCTCTCCCAAGTGCTAGAACTTACTTGTTACGGTGCGTTTAGCGTATCACAGCTAGCTGGCAAATGGCCGCTAACGGCGCGCCTAGTGATAGTCGAAGGGGTGACCCCAGCGGAAATGCCCGACAACGGTCGGATATGAGCGGCCGACCAAGGCCATCGACGAGGTACGATGGCCGACGGTCCAAATGTTGACCACTCGGTAAACCCCGTCTGCCCCGCGTTGATCGTCGACGATGCCGATGTGATCGAAGGGCGTACCGTTTTGGATGCCGGTGTCGAAGAGC
This sequence comes from Deltaproteobacteria bacterium, assembly GCA_020633415.1. Lineage (GTDB taxonomy): Bacteria > Myxococcota_A > Polyangia > JACKDQ01. Next base: position 341,825 of record JACKDQ010000004.1, on the reverse strand, counting down.
ACTAGGTCTCCCGGCCGGGCTGTCTTCGCGGTCTGACGCGGATCGCCTCGCAGGGCATGCGCCAACAGGTAGCGGTGCAGGTTGCGCACGCGACGGTGGTCGATACGGCTGTTCGGTCGCTCGCCGCGACGGTAGCGTTCTGGATGCAGCAGGCGGTCTTCATGGACTGCCGCCTGGAGGTCGATCCCGACCCGTCGCACAGCGCGCACGATGATGTCGCTGCAGACTGCATCGCTGCGACGAATGTCGCCGTTGGGATACGCGATCGAAGGTGCCCCCATGGCGTAGCGCGTATAGCGCGCTGGCGCTTTGAGCTGAGCCCTCGCACCGGCCAGCACCCCAGCAGCAAGGGCATCGGGAGCCGCCAAGGTTTCGGCTTGCCGACGCGAGCGATAGATTTCGACCCGCGTACCGTGGCGTACGCGGTCGTAGAGGTCGCGAATGTCAGCGTCGTCGAGCGCCATGCAACCTGCCGTCCAGTCGCTGCGCGATCCACCACCGTGAATGCGGATCGAGCTGCCGAGCTTGGTTCGCTGATCGGGCAATCGGCCCTGGCGGATCGCCTTGACGATCGCCAGGTAGCGGCGATAGTCGAAGAGGCGACGCGCTAGACCATCGCGGGCATGGCGGATACTCGGATAGCTGATGCGCATCGAGCGTGCTCCGTAACGCGCGCGGTTTTCTGGGTGGCGGATCATCTCGGCGAGGTAGAAGCGCCCTTCGGGGGTGCGGTTGTCGCCGAGCTGGCGCTTGTCGCCCAAAGCATTGCCCGGACTCAGTGCGAGCCGATAATCCTTGATCACTCGCTTGTCGTGCAGCAACTGCAGCCGACGTTGCTTCTTGAGTACGCGGATCCAGACGTTGCTCAGCGCGCGCGTTGGCAGATAGCCGACTTGACCGCCGAGCACGCTGACCTTTTGCCAGCCCGAGGCAGGCGCTGCGCGGGGAACGACCGTCTCGTTATGGTCGAGGCGACGTAGCAGCTCGCCGTCAGCCCGCGGCCTGGCGCGCAAGACAACGTCATTGCCGATCACGTAATGGTAAGCGCTGGCCAGCCTGGGCGGCGCGCTGATCATCCCTAGAACCGATAGTGAGCACAAACGCAGCAGTCGACGCATCGCCCGTTAATACGCGCGAGGGCGCGAAACGATCTGCTGCGCCACTAACTATCCGCTTTCAATTTCTTTTCTAGTTTTGCCCAGCTGTCGCGCAGCCCGATCGTTCGATTGAACACCGTCATGCCCTCATGCGGCTGGTCGGCGCAGAAATAGCCTAGGCGCTCGAACTGGACATGCTCGCCCGGCGACATCTCGCCCAGGCGCGGCTCGAGCTTGGCGTCAGTGATCACCTCCAGCGCGTCGGGGTTGATGAACTCGTGAAAGTCGTGGCCTTCGGCTGCCGGGTTCTCGACGTTAAACAACCGGTCGTAGAGGCGAATCTCCGCGTCGATCGCGTGGTCGGCTGAAACCCAATGCAGCGTACCTTTGACCTTGCGACCGTCGGGCGACTTTCCGCCGAGCGATTCCGGGTCCCAGCGGCAGAGCAGTTCGACGACGTTCCCATCAGCGTCGCGCACAACGTCGGTACACGTCACCAGACACGCATAGCGTAAGCGAACTTCTTTGCCCGGCGCCAAGCGGAACCACTTACGCGGCGCTTCTTCACGAAAATCATCGCGCTCGACGTAGACTGTGCGCGTTAATCGCAGCGTGCGATTGCCTCGCTCCGGCTCGTCGGGAAAGAGCGGCGCCTCGATCATCTCGCTCCGCCCTGCGGGGAAGTTCTCGATCGTCAGCTTGAGCGGCCTCAAGACGCCCATCAGCCGCGGGCAGCGCGCATTGAGGTCTTCGCGAACCGCATGCTCGAGCAGGCTAACATCGACGACCCCGTCGCGCTTCGCTACACCAATTCGCTCGACGAAAGCACGGATCGCTTCGGGGGTATAGCCACGCCGCCGCATCCCGCAAAGCGTTGGCATTCGCGGATCGTTCCAACCGTCGACGAGGCGCTCTCTGACCAGCTGGGCCAGCTTGCGCTTGCTCATCACGGTGTAGGTCAAATTCAGCCGAGCAAACTCGATCTGCTGGGGACGCGCCGGCACCTCGAGGTTGTCGAGGAACCAGTCATAGAGCGGACGATGGTCCTCGAACTCCAACGTGCAAATCGAATGGGTGATCCCCTCAAGTGCATCGGAGAGCCCATGGGCGAAGTCGTACATCGGATAGATCGGCCAGGCATTGCCGGTGCGGTGGTGATCGACGCGCTTGATCCGATAGATCGGCGGGTCACGCAGGTTAAGGTTAGCTGACTGCATGTCGATCTTTGCACGCAAGGTATACTGACCGTCAGCGAACTCGCCAGCGCGCATCCGCGCAAAAAGCTCGAGATTCTCCTCGATGCTCCGGCCGCGATCGGGACTGTCCTTACCGGGCTGATAGAAGTTGCCGCGATACTCACGCACCTTGTCCGCCGGCAAACTACAAACATAGGCTTTGCCCGCCTTGATCAGCTCGATGGCGAACTGATAGAGCCGCTCGAAATAGTCCGAAGCGAAGAATTCCCGCTCTTGCCAGTCGAAGCCGAGCCAACGCACGTCTTCGCGAATCGCGTCGACATACTCGGTGTCTTCAGCCTCGGGATTGGTATCGTCGAAGCGCAGGTTGCACGTTCCGGCAAACTCGTCGGCCATACCGAAGTTCAAGCAGATCGACTTCGCATGGCCGATGTGCAGATAGCCATTGGGCTCGGGGGGAAAGCGTGTCGCAACGCGACCATCGTTGAGCCCCGCCGCCAAGTCACTGGCGATTCGCTCGCGCACGAAGTTGGCCGGACCACTGTCCTGCCTGGACTCGCCCGCCGCAGCGCCTCTCGGCGCGCTTGCTGAATCGGGTCGCTCTGTTTTGCTGTCGCTCATCTTTGATCGGCTCCGCTATCCGGGGAAGAATCGTCCCCGGAGGCCTAAATTAAGGTCTTCCGGCAGCGGTGTCTACTGCACGAATCAACGTCGTAGATCCTGTCTTGGGGCTGTGCTAGGAGTGGCTGTCTCGCGCCATCGTCAGGGAGCCAAGACCATATGTGCGGCGTCATCGGGTTGATCTATCAGGAAGACCGCGAGGATCTGGGGCGGATCGCTGCTGAGCTGCTCCGTACCCTTGAATATCGAGGTTACGACTCGACTGGCGCGGTGCTTCAGGGGCGCGAAGGCGAGTATACGCTGCGCAAGGGCGTTGGCGCACCGTCCGCGATGGTCGACCGGCTCGGCATTACCGCTGCAGCAGGGCATATCCTCTGTGGCCAGGTGCGCTGGGCCACCTTCGGTGCCGTCGACGAGAGGAACGCCCAGCCGCATACCGTCGCCTGCAAGACGGCGATCTACGGCGCTCACAACGGCAACGTCACCAACTGCGACGAGCTCAAGATCTGGCTGCAGGAAGAGGGGCACAACGTCAAGTCGGACAACGACGGTGAAATGCTGATTCACACCGTTGAGCACTTTTTCGCCCACGAACTCAGCCAGCTTGACCACCGCGAGCAGGACTCCAAGCCCCAGAGAACTGTCGCGATGCGCAAGGCGCTGTTGCGCGCCGCCGAGCGCTTGCGCGGCTCCTACGCCGCGGTGATCGTCGATCCCGTCACCCATCAACTCTGGGCGCTTAAGCAAGGGTCGAGCCTTTACTTCGGCGTCGGCCGCGATGAGCAAGGCGGCGCCTTCGCCATCGCTTCGTCCGACCTGTCGGCGGTGCTCAAGTTGACCCAGGTGCTGGTGCCTCTGGCTGAGGGCGAAGCGATCGAGTTCGAGCCCGACGCGTTCACGCTATTTCAGCTCGTTGACCAAAGCGCAAATGGCGACCGCCCAGCACGGACAGCGGGCCAAGAGATCGAGCGTCCGCCGGTCCGCAGCCGACTGCGCGCCGAAGACACGGCGCTCTCGCCCGAATTCGAATTCTTCATGGATCAGGAGATCCACGCGCAGCAGGAGACCTGCAACAGCGTCGTCCAGATCTACCTCGGTGGAAGCGAAGCCCACGAGGTCCTCGAGCCCTACATCCGCAAGCTTGACACAGCAGCGATCGACGCGCTCAAGGCGGCGATCGAGGGCCTACGCAGCGAGGTTGCCGACGAGACGATCCTGCCGGCATTTCAGCGGATGGTCGATGGCGGCGAGCTGGCGCTACTTCTCGAGCTGATCCCCGACGATGTAAGTCACGCCGGCACCGAGCTGCCAGCCGCCGGACTTGCCAAACGACTGGTCTCCTCCGATGCCGGGTTCTTCACCGACTTGCTGACGATGGCGCGCCATCAGCGCGATTCGCTCGGCGTACGCATCATGGACGTCGTCGTCGAGCGCGAAGAGGTCCGTGAATTTCAAACCGCCGTGCGCGCGTTTGCGGAGCGCGTCTCGCACGCTAGCGAAGCCGGCGGTCGGATTTTCGTGATCAGCTGCGGCACCTCCTACAACGCCGCTAAGGCCGGCGCGCTGTTTTTCAATGAGATCGCGCGCACAGAGCTGATTCCGATCCTGCCCGGCGAATTTCGCGCACAGTACGCCAAGTCGCTAAGAGACGACGATCTGTTCATTGCGATCAGTCAAAGCGGTGAGACCAAAGACGTGATCGACGTGCTCAACGACGCGCGTGAATCGGGAAAGCGGATCGAGGTCGTCGCGCTGGTCAACAACGTCAACTCGACCCTCGGCCAAGAAAAGGCCCAACTCGTCGTTCCACTGCGCTGCGGGCCAGAGATCGCCGTCCCTGCGACCAAATCGTTCATCAATCAGATGACGCTACTTTACTGTCTCGCGCTTGAAGTTGCCAATCACCGGCTCTACGCGTTGAAACTGAGCGATGACGAGCGACAGGCGCTGTCCGCCGAGCTCGACGGTCGTCGCGAGCGCTTGCCGCGACTGCCGCTGCTGATCCGTGAGACGTTCGACAGCACGGAGACTGACATCGAAGCGGCGGCGAAGCTGCTCTATTTGGCACCGAGCATTCACATTCTCGCCACGCGGATCACCGCAGTAGCTAAAGAGGGCGCGCTGAAGGTGCGCGAAGTCGTGCTCAATCACACCGAGGGTATCGAGGGCTCCGAGTTCAAGCACGGCCCGAACACGATCCTCGGACATAACACCGTCTACGGCCCGCTGCAGGTCGACCGCTTGCTGCGGCAGATCGGTGAAACGCTCGAGGAAGTGCTCGGCACCGCCAACGCCCAAGGAATCGAAGCGTCGGCGCGGCGACGGATCGTGCAAGCGATCTGCGAGTCCGTCTTCTCACCGACGCGCACAGCGCTCGCGCTGAGTGACAAGGAACGCGAGCTGCTTGGCAAGAAGCTCTCTGAAGCTGACTTGAAGAGCAAGCTAACTGTCGACTACCCGTTGATCTACATCACCGGCCCCAACAAGCGGGATGTGGCGCTGACGATCTCGCAGATCAACACCCACAAAATCCGCGGCGCTTCGACGGTGGTGATCGCTGAGGAGAGCGCGGAGCTGCGCAGCACGGCAGAGAAGGCTCCCACCACCAGCGACAGCTATCACGCGGTCTACATCACGCTCCCCCGCACCGAAGACACGCTGATGACCGTCTTTTCCTCGACGATCGTGCTGCAGCGACTCGCGCTGAAAATGAGTACGCTGAAAATGCGCTACCTCGATCGGATCGGTGTGCGAGGTCACGGTGTACATCCCGACGTTCCGAAAAATGTCAGCAAGTCGATCACCGTCGACTAGTCGCCGGATCGAGGCGCCGCAGCCTACCTTGTGGTCCTGACGATCTCCTCGGATAACTCGCGCGACGCGTGTCGTAATACTGCTGAATCGGCAGGAGCAACCGATGGGATCTCGCCAAATTATCGCAGCGACTGCCACGTTGCTGCTACTCGCTGGTGCCGATCGGGCCTTTGCTCAGTGCGATCAATCACAAGCACTGCTCGCCCTCAATGCTGCTGTGCGCGCCAGGAATTTTTCCGCTGATCTCGACCGCAGCCTCGATCGATTCGACGCGCAGGTGCGGATGATGCACGAGCACAGCGTCAACAGCGACCCCGACGTCAAGCGGCACACCTATTTTCACTTCGGCGGGGTCTCTTCACGCCTCGACGGGTACCGACTCTGCGTCGCCGACCAGCCGACAACCGCCCAATTGGCCGGCGGCAACGTCGATCTCACCCTCGGGTTTCGAGACTTTGCCTATCACTATGCGATCACAGCCTTCCTCTTTTCCGTCGGCGACAGCGTGGCGGCGCCAGACAAGGTCTACCCACAAACCGGCAAGCCGCTGGGAACGGGTTTTGGTCAAATCATGGCTGGCGCGCGCATCGATCTCGGCCAATGGCTTTCGCTCACCACAGCCTGGCTGGCGGACACCGATGCGATCGTCACGGTAACCGCCGAAACCACGGGCAGCTCCAGCGTCGACATCAGCAGCAACTTCCACTCCAACGTGATCCCGGGCAGCTCACGCCTTTATATGGCGGCGAAGCTCCCGCGCTGGGACGTCGGCCTCCGTGCGCTGTTTTCGGCAAGCGGCACGGCCCTCGACTTCATCGCGGCGTCCGGCGACCCGATCAGACTCACGCCCTGGAAATTTGCCCGCGGTCTGGTCGAGTTGAGCTATATCGCGTTCGAAGAGCAGCCGGTCTTGACGCTGCAACTCAGCGAGCTCTTTCGCTGGTTCTATGTAGCGACGGCCTTCGAATTTAACGGCGTTCGGCCGCGGTTTACCAAGCTCGGTGCCGACTATCGGCTGCAGGGCGCACTGCCTGGGGCAAAGGGATCGAGCTTCTGGCTCGCCGGTGCGATCGGTGCGTCGGCCGAATTCAGCATCTTCAGTAGCGCAGCGTTCGCCGCGGAAACAGATCGCAAGGTTGCCGTTGGCATCTCCGGAGAGGCTTACGCTGAGCTCGCCGTGCGACCGTTTGCCGTCCGGGTCGGCGGCCTCGTCGGCATCAATCGCGCCGCTACACTAGAGCGCTTGTCAGACGCAGCAGGCCGGCCAGAGTACGGCATGCTGCTTTCGCTGCTCGGCGGCTGGTGAGTCTACCGAGCCTGCGAGTTCGGATTCGTTCACCAAGGGGGCTCCCGTGCATTTCAGCGCTATGCCACCACAGTGGAGCAGGGGATGGCCGTGCGCATTTTACAAAAGTGGGTGCTGCTAACGCTGAGCATGCTGCTCGTGATGTTATGCGGCGCATTCAACGCGCTGGCCCAATCCGGCCTTCGAGCTCAAGCGCATCGAGCTCCGTCACGTTGACAGCAGGTTCGGTCGAGAGAACGCGTTGGGGCTAACCGAGTGCTATTTTGCCCGCGACGAGCTGCGAATCGTCGACCAGTCAAAAACGGGGCGCAGCGCAGCGACCCACATCGGAGCGCTCAAAAAGGCACTGGCCCAGAAGCTGCGCAAGCGTGGCATCCAGAGCGCGCGTTTGTCGCTCAACATGCCGGTGCTGCTCCATCGGAGTGGGTCGCAGCCAAAAGACTTCACCCGTGGTTCGGTTCGCCCAGGCCTTTTCGGCGCACCTCGGCTCCGAGGCTTGACGCGGGCGGGGAAATAACTGCGGCATTACAGTTGTACAGCTGCTTGGCCGCGATGCGTTTGTGTCCCACCTTGCCGGATTGCAGACGGATCGCTGCTAACGCCAGCCGCCCTTGCCATCGGCATGGGGGTGTAGCTCGACGAGCTCCCAAATGAACGCGCGCAGGCTTTGACTGCATTCTGGACAGCTATCGCTGGTTGTCGGTACGCCGCACGACGGACAGTATAGGCCAGCGACGAAATTCATTTCCCCGGCGGTGCGGCGACCCGCTTGGTAACGCGCTGCGAACTGTTGCTCGAGGCGCTCACCAAAGCGGCGGGAGAGCTTGAGTCCCCCGCTGGTGCAAGACCATCTCCCGTTTTCTTTGGCCAGCGGAGCGCCGCACTTCGGGCAGTACATGGTCTTGATGATCGATCAGGGCGCGAATCGCAGCAAGCAGCAATAGCCGCCGCGCCGTCGCGCTGAACAACATCACGCCCGTCCGCGGGGTTAGCATCCGCCGATTGGCCCGAGGCAGACGTACTCGGTCTGCTTGTCACCTTCGACTAGCAAGACACGAAGGGGATCTGTCATCGCGAAGGGGATGTTGAAGGTCAGCGTGGCGTCATGCTTGTCGATACGATTCAGCGCAGCGAGTAACTGCTGCGCCAGCTGCTTTTGCGCCGCGGCGGGCAAGTCCAAGGTCGACCCGGAGCTGAAGCTCAGCGCCGGAAGGCCTTGGTAGGCAAGCCCCGCGTGCCTTTCAAAGAGTGTTCCCGAAACGACATCTTGGTTCTTGCCGCCAGGGATGAATTCGAAGGTCGCATGGCGATTTGCGATGCGCAACGAGATCAGTTCGCTGCCGCGGGTGTGGATAATCTGCTTCGGCTGACCTTGCCGATCACGGATGAAGCTCCAGCGGAGACCCGGTGCGACAAAAGTCTCGCGCTCGGCGAGACGCAGCGGCGCGTAGCCTGCCGTAGAAAAGACGAGCACGCGGTCTTCGGCCACCCGAATCTTCTTGTCCACCGCCTCGCCATCGACGGATAGCCGATAGTCCAATGCGCGTGACGAGCGCTTGATCTGCCGCAAACTGATCGTCTTGGCGAAGGGGTAAAGACGTTTGGCTTCAGCGCGAGCGCGGGCATAGCTTCGCTTGGGAGCTAAGCCTTCGGCCCGTGCGGCTACCCCACAGGCCAACAACGCGATCACACAAAGTAGCTGCCCAGATCGGATATTCGCGAACACGACGCGCCTCCCGCAACCCACTGAGATTTGCAGGAAGCGTTCCAGCATATCGAACCGTGGCATGGCAACGTTGCCATCGATCGCCAAGCAAAAGGCCTGCTCTGACGCGATGTTGGGCGGCGCGGGCCGGCGGCGCTGAGCGCGCGCGGCAAATGCCCATCGACAGGCCCACCTGCCAGACTGGTCGGGTAAAATCGAGCATCGATTGGTTGTCGGCGGTCACATTGGGGGAAGCGCGATGGCGCTCGCCGCTACAAGGCTTCCTCGCTCGGCTCAGCGGCGACGGACTTGCTTCGGCCGCGGAGGCGACGCGACAGCCCATCGATCAGCGAATAGACCACAGGCACGACGACCAAGGTGAGCAGCGTCGAGGTGATCAGCCCGCCGATCACACAGATCGCCATCGGTGCGCGCTGTTCGCCGCCCTCGGACTGACCGAGTGCAACCGGCAGCATGCCAGCGATCATCGCGGCAGTGGTCATCAGAATCGGACGCAAGCGGACTGGTCCAGCCTTGAGTAGCGCCTGATGGCAGTCATCACCCTGTGCGCGCAACTGAATCGTGTAGTCGACCAGCAGGATCGCGTTTTTGGTAACAAGCCCCATCAACATGATCACGCCGATCATCGAAAAGATGTTCAGCGACATCTGGGTGACCGCCAGTGCGCCGAGCGCCCCAACGAGCGACATCGGCAACGAGAGCATGATCGTAAACGGATGAACGAAGCTCTCGAATTGCGCGGCGAGGATCAGGTAGATCATGATGATCGCCAACACCAAGGCCACGGCCATATGTCCGGCGGACTCCTTCATCACCTCGCCCATGCCGGCCCAGTCCCAATCCATTGTCGCCGGCACGTGCTTACGCGCCTGGGCTTCGAGCTCCTGGACCGCCTCGCCGAGCGCCTTGCCTTCGAGGTTGGCGAGCACTGTGACCTGGCGCCGCCGACTTTGGCGCTCGATCGTCGCTGGCCCTTCGCCGGGCACGACGGTCACCAGATTGGACAGCGGAACCAGCCCGCCGCTGATCGAACGCACCTGCAGCGTGCCGATCAGGTTCGGATCGCTGCGGAAATACTGCGCCAGACGCACGCGAATATCGAAGCGATCGCCATCGGTATTCAACTCGCCGACTTTCTCTCCAGCGACCAGAGTGCGCAGGCTAGCCGCAATCGTCGCCACAGGCACACCTAAGTCGGCGGCACGATCTCGGTCGATCACAACCGCCACCTCGGGCTTACCTCCGCGATAGGTCGAGTCGATGTCGACGTAACCACCCGAACGCCGCATGTGGTCGATGATCTTCTTGGCGACCTTGTTGATCTCGCCAAAGTCGTTGCCACGAATGTTGAGCTGGATCAGCTGTGCGCGGAAACCGCCGCCACCTACGGCATTGATCTGGTCAACTGTCGTTTGAGCTTTGGGGTCGATGCGCTTGATCACCTTGCGCACATGGGCCATCGCTTCGGCCTGGGTAAAGTCCCGTCGCTTGCGCTCGACGAGGTTTACCTGCAGATCTGCCTTGTTGATCGTCCCGGCTGCCCCGCCACCGACGGTAGCGAACGTGCTCTCCACCCCCGGCACACGCCGTAGCATCTCACCGACCCGCTCGACCTCCCCTCGCGTGGTCGGCAGATCGGTACCCGAAGTGGTTTCGATCTTCACCGAAAATTCGCCGCGATCTTCGGGAGGCAAAAACTCGAAAGGCACCACCTTCATCAAGCTGCAGCTGCCGAAAAAAGCCACAGTCGCGATCAGCAACGTCCAGGCGCGATGGTGCAGCGCCCAGCCGAGAATCCGCCGATAGTAGGCATCGAACCGATCGAGCACGGCCGCAATCTTTCGCCACAACCAGCGCTGACTGCTGTGATGCGTGCGCAGCATCCGCGACGCCATCATCGGGGTTAGCGTGAAGGCGACAAACAGCGAAACGATCACGGCGAATGCCACCGTCAGACCGAACTGCAGAAAGAAACGACCGATCAACCCCTTCATTACGGCAACTGGTACGAAGACGGCGACGATCGAGGCAGTGGTCGCCATTACCGCCAGACCGATCTCTTTGCAGGCATCCGACGCCGCACGCATCGCGGGCTTACCCATCGCGACATGGCGGTGGATCGCTTCGATGACGACGATCGCATCGTCGACGAGGATGCCGATCGAAAGGGTCAAGGCGAGCATCGTCATGTTGTTGAACGTGAAGCCCATCGCGTTGATGAAGGCAAACGTCGCGACCACAGACGTCGGAATCGCCAGCGCACTGATCGCTGTTGCCCGCCAATCGTGCAGAAAGAACAGGATGATGATCACCGCGAGGACCGCACCAAATGCCAAGTCGAACTGAACGTCCGAGATCGCCTTGCCGATATAAACCGAGTTGTCGAGCGGCACGGTGATCTTCACACCTTCGGGCATGCGCTGATTGAGTTTGGCGATCGCTTGATGAACGGCTTTGGCGACGGCGACGGTGTTGGCGCCCGACTGTTTGCGGACGACCAAGGAGACCGCAGAGATGCCATCGCGTGAGGCGTACGAACGGGCCTCTTCGACGCCGTCTTCGACGCGGGCGATATCACCGATGCGGATCGTCGCGCCCAGAGCGGAGGTGATGATCACCCGGCGAAGCTGCTCGATCGAGCGCAGCTGGCCGCGCGTCTTGACCACCAGCTCCTGGTCGCCAACATTGAGCCGGCCACCGGGGATTTCGATATTCTGAGCACGCAACGTGCCCATCACGTCGTCGACGCTTAGCCCTTGAGCCTCAAGCTTGCGAGCGTCGATCCAGACATGAAACTCGCGCTCGCGCCCACCAACGATGTCGATTCCACCAACACCGCGCAGCGACTGTAGCTTCTGCTTGACGACATCATCGGTGATCCGCGTCAGCTCGCGAATCGGCTGCGGGCCGGCGACAGCGATCGCCAGGATCGGCGCTGCGCCGACGTCAAACTTCTCGACGACTGGCGGCTCCAAGTCCGGCGGCAGGTTGCGCAGGGCCGAAGACACCTTGTCGCGAACGTCCTGAACAGCGCGAGCCGCGCTGCGCTCGAGAACAAACTGGATCACGACCTGACCGACGTTCTCCATGCTGGTCGAACGCAGCACCTTGATGCCGTTGACGCTGCTGACTGCTTCTTCAAGTTTGTCGACGACCTTGCTCTCGACTGTCACCGGGTCTGCGCCGGGATAGACCGCGGTAATCGTGGCGATCGGAAACTCGACCTCAGGAAACAGATCGACGCCGATGTTCGGAAAGGCGACCAGACCGAAGACCATCAACGCGCCAACCATCACGGTGGCGAGAACCGGCCGACGAATCGAAGTATCGGCGAGCTTCATTGGGCTGACCCTGGGGCGAGCAGGGTCACGCTCGCGAACATCCCGGCGCGCAGCTTGCCATCGCTGTTGTCGAGTTCGGCGATCGCGCGAAACATCCGGGTTCGCGGATCGAGCGCACGCACCACGCGAGCAACGGTCAGTTCACGACTGAGCTTAGCGGCGTTAAAGCGTGCTCGCAGCTTGGACCCCTCGGAGAGCTCGCCGAAGGCGCGCTCGGGAACCTGGACGACTAACTCAAGCCTGTCGGTCTGGGCGATCGTTAGCAGCCGCGTCGGCGGCATCATCGTCGCCGCTTCGCCCTCGTCGACCATCACCTCGGTGATGATCCCGGCAAACGGCGCACGAACGACGGTGTTGCTCAGCGCACGCTGAGCCTGGGCGACGGCGACGTCGGCCTGTGCCTTAGCCGCCGTGACCACTCTAAACTCCGCATTGACCTTGTCGTACTGACTTTGTGGGACGGCGCGTACCTTGAGCAAGGCGGCGAAGCGCTCGAATTCGCTGCGCACCGCGTCGAGGCGAGCTTCGGCAGCTGCCTGTGCCGCCTTTGCCTGCCGTAGGGCCAAAGCGAAATCGACTTGGTCGAGCACGATCAGCGTCGCCTGATCCGCGACACGTTGGCCGGCGCGCACCAGCACGGTCTTGATCGTACCGCCAGCCTTTGGCGCCAGCGTGCTCTGACGGTAGGCGACGGTGGTGCCCGTCAGTTGTAGCGCGGCGAAACTCGGCTTGGCCGCCTTGGCCGCCGAACGCTGCTTGCTCAGCGGCGTCGCTGGTGCGCTCGAAGGCGAGGAGGCGCTGGTCGATGGCTCGGCGGCAGGCCGTGGTTCAGCGAGCGGATCGGTTAGTTTGAATTTCGCTCGCTGATCTTCGCAGCTGACCAGCGAAGCGAGCAGAAGCGCAGCGATCGCCGCAGAGAGACTGGCCTTGTAACTCATCGCTCGTTCTCCAACCCAACGGTCTGACCTAGAGCGACGCGCAGCGCCGCGCGAGCCAGGTAGAAGCCGTAGAGCGCGTTGTTTCGTTGCTGACGGGCGCGCGTCAGCGCCAATTGGGCGTCGAGCAGGTCGCGTGTCGTCGCGGCCTGTTTTTCGAACTTCGCTTGCTCGATGCGCAAGGCCTCTTCGGCCTGGGCGATGCGCTTGGCCTCGACGGCCAACACCTGCCGCGCAACGTTGAGCTGTAGGTACGCTTGCTTGACCTCGAGCACGATCATCCGCTCGACGAGTGCCAGCCCCTGGCGAGCTTGCTCAACTTGCGCCTTGCGCTGGCGATGGACATAAAACTCCGATCCCCAGTTCCAAAGGTTCCAGTGCAGGGTCCCGCCAACGAAGAACATATCCTTGGGCATCAACAACCCCTGCCCTTGGACGTTCTGGTAATTGGCGACCAGGGCAATGTTCGGCCCGAGGTTCCAGAACGCCAGATTGCGTGCCTGCTCGGCCTGCCCGATGCGCTGCTCGGCGGCGCGGCGATCACTGCGCTGGCGAAGGGCACGCTTTACGCAACTCTCCAGGCTCTCAAGCGCCGCACTCGGCGGATCGGCGAAGCGTTCGCCGGGAACGATCAACGTGGACTCGGGCAGCGAGACCGCCAGGGCCAGCGCCGAACGCGCCAGCGCCAACGCTGCCTCGCCGCGGATTTCTCCGGTCTGGGCCTCGGCCAGGCCAAGCTCAAGCTTGAGCAGATCGTTCTTGCCGATCAATCCCGAGGAGAAAAACGCTTTACCCCGGGCGAGCTGTGCCTTCATCTGCTGGACCGCTGCGCGAGCGATTTCCAAACCGGCCAGCGCTTGCTTGAGTGAGATGTAGCTCTTTGCCGTCTGGTAGGCGACATCCTCTTGCGTCTTGCGCCGCGCGCTGCGCGCGATCGCCGCACCGATCTTGCCCAGTTTGTAGCCACTGACCGCCTGCATTGCCAGCGGCTGAGTCGCCACCAGATTGAGCTGGGTCGTCAACTGATCACGAAGACGCGTTGGTGGAGCCCCCGGCGCAAACGGCAGCTCGAAGGCACTGTCCCAAATGTTGACCGATGCATTGACCGCGATCGACGGCCCCAACATCCCGCGTACCGAGCGGTACTCTGCTTCAGCGGCGGCGGTAGCTGCGTTGGCGGCCTTGAGCTGCGCGTCGTGGGTGATCGCCCGCTTGACGGCATCTGCGAGGCTCATCGTCGTCGGTTGCTCGGCGTGGGCGCGGTGGCTACCGGTCAGCAACGCTACACAAGCGACCAGCCAACGCACCGCAGTAAGCAACTCGGTTGTGGTTGTTTGACCACCGGGTCTAAGAGAGTTCATTTCGCTCGCTCTGCCGGTTGGGGTTTGTCGGAAGGCAGGCTCTGACTGCAGGTCCCGCGAGCGGCTTCCGCCGTCTACGGCGCCGCCAAACGACGCAGCACCGTGTGCAAGATTCCGCCGTTGCGGTAGTAGTCAACTTCGATCGGCGTATCGATCCGACAAAGGGTCTGGAACGTCCGCGTCTTGCCCGACTTGTCGGAGACCTTGACCGTAACTTGCTGGCGCGGTTCGAGCTGGTCGTCGATGACGATCTCGTAGACCTCGTCACCAACCAACCCTAGACTCTCGGCATCTTGTCCATCGGCGAATTGCAGCGGCAACACGCCCATGCCGACCAGATTGCTGCGATGGATGCGCTCAAAGGACTTGGCGATCACCGCACGAATGCCGAGCAAATAGGTACCTTTGGCGGCCCAGTCACGACTCGAGCCCATGCCGTAGTCGTCGCCGGCCAAGACCAACGTCGGCGTGTCACCATAGCGCTTGGAGGCTTCGAAGATCGTCGTCACTTCGCCGCTGTCGTGATAGGTGGTAAAGCCACCCTCGGTGCCCGGCGCGAGCTGGTTGCGCAGACGGATGTTGGCGAAGGTGCCGCGGGTCATCACCCGATCGTTGCCGCGACGGCTACCGTAGGAGTTGAAGTCCTTTGGCGCCACACCCTGCTCTTGCAGATAGACGCCGGCCGGCGCGGTCTTGGCGATCGAGCCCGCCGGACTGATGTGGTCGGTGGTCACGCTATCAGCGACCTTTACCAGAACTCGCGCACCGACGATCGGCGTGATCGGCGAGGGCGCGGCGCTCATTCCTTTGAAGAACGGCGGATGCTGAATATAGGTGCTCTGGTCGTCCCACTGATAGAGGTCGCCGCCGGAAACGGGGATCGCATTCCAATCCTCGTTAGATGATTCGATCCCGGCGTACTGCTTGGTGAACACGCGTGGGTCGAGCGCACCACCGAGGTGTTCGGCGATCTCTTGGCTCGTCGGCCAAATGTCGCGCAAGTAGACCGGGCCGTCCTTACCTTGGCCGATCGGGTCTTTGGCGAGATCGATGTCGACCGTGCCAGCCAGCGCGTAAGCGACGACCAGCGGCGGCGAAGCGAGATAGTTGGCGCGGGTGTGTGGACTGACACGGCCTTCGAAATTGCGGTTGCCCGATAGCACACTCGCCGCGACCAATTGCCCGGCATCGATGCCATCAACCACCGGCTGCGGCAAGGGACCGCTGTTACCGATACAGGTCGTGCAACCATAACCGACGACGTGGAAGCCGAGGGTCTCAAGGTCCTTGATCAGCCCAGCAGCGGTGAGATAGTCGGTGACCACCTTCGAGCCGGGCGCCAAGGATGTCTTCACGTGGGGTTTGACGCGCAACCCGGCGGCGACCGCCTTTTTGGCCAGCAAGCCGGCCCCGAGCAACACCGAGGGGTTGCTAGTGTTGGTGCAGCTGGTGATCGCCGCAATCACCACGTCGCCATGCTTGAGCTCAACCGCTTGACCGTCGATCTTCGTTGCACCGGTGCGCTCGAGATCCGCCGACGTCAACTCGAAGCCACCGTCTTTGCGCGTGGCGGTTAGCGCCGAACGGAACGCCTCCTTCATCGCACTGAGCTTGACGCGATCCTGCGGACGCTTCGGCCCGGCCAGACTTGGCTCGATCGTCGAGAGATCGAGGTCCAGCGTGTCAGCGTATTCGGGATCGGCCATGTCGTCGGTACGGAACATGCCCTGCGCTCGCGCATAGGCCTCAACCGAATCGACGAGTTTCTTGTCGCGCCCCGAGGCGACCAGATAGCTGAGCGCTTCCGCGTCGAGCGGAAAGAAGCCCATCGTTGCGCCATACTCCGGTGCCATGTTGGCAACGGTCGCTCGGTCGGGCAGCGTGAGACTGGACAGACCCGGCCCAAAGAACTCGACGAACTTGCCGACCACACCGCGCTTGCGCAGAACCTGGGTCACGGTCAACGCTAGGTCGGTTGCCGTCGCACCCTCGGGCAAGCGACCTTTGAGGCGCACACCGACGACCGCCGGGGTCAGCATGTAGATCGGTTGGCCGAGCATCACCGCTTCGGCCTCGATGCCACCGACACCCCAGCCGACGATCCCCAACCCGTTGATCATCGTGGTGTGCGAGTCGGTGCCGACCAAAGAATCGAAAAACATCTGCCGTTCGCCGGCAACTTCGCGCGTGGCCACCGCGGTGGCGAGATATTCGAGGTTGACCTGGTGAACGATTCCGCTGGCCGGTGGCACAACGCGGAAGTTATCGAACGCCTGCTGTCCCCAACGCAGAAAGACGTAGCGCTCGCGGTTACGGGAAAACTCGAGCTCAGCGTTTTGCGCCAGGGCCGATGCTGAGCCGAACGCGTCGACTTGGACGCTGTGGTCGATCACCAAGTCGACAGGCACTTGCGGATTGATGCGCTTGGGATCGCCACCGAGTTCGGCCATCGCGCTACGCAACGCCGCCAGATCGACGACAGCCGGCACACCAGTGAAGTCTTGGAGGATCACCCGTGCCGGTTTGAACGGGATCTCGACGGCGGGCGGCGCCTTGGGATCGTAGTTGAGCAAGGCCTCGACGTCCTGCTTGCGAACTTCGTGACCATCTTCGTTGCGCAGCACGCTTTCCAGCAGAACGCGGATCGAAAATGGCAGGCGCTGAACTTGGCAAACACCCCGGGCCGACAACTTGTCGAGCCGGAAAATCGTCGCGCGCCCGAGCGGCGTCTCGAGGACATCTTTGGTGGCGAAAGAATCGGTCTGGGCCATGGGTACTCCTCCCGCGAGGCCCGACACTAAAGCGTCGTCGAAGAATTGGCAATCGCACAGCGCCGACAATCGACGATGCTGGCCCCCTCGGCCAAGCGGTGGCAAAATGGCCCTGACCGATGGATATCACCGCGATCGAACAACTGCTGCAGACCGCAGCCGGGCCGACCTCAGCCTTTGTCTGGGGCGCGCTCTGGGGGAGCTTTTTCAATGTGGTGATCGTACGGATTCCCGCGGGACTATCGGTATGGAGTCCACCTTCACACTGTCCCCAGTGCGAGGCTCGGATCCGTTGGTACGACAACCTGCCGCTGCTGAGCTACTTGCTGCTACGCGGTCGTTGCCGTAACTGCAACGCTCGCTTTTCGCCGCGTTACTTGCTGGTCGAGACGATCGTCGCCGTGCTCGCGCTGACGATCTTCGTGCAACAACTCGATACCAGCGCCGCTCTGAGTCTCAGACTCAGTCGATTTCTGATCCTCTCGCTCTTTTGTGGGCTGCTCGTAGCGATCGCGATGATCGACATCGACACACACTTGATCCCCAACGTGATCACGTACCCGGCGATCCCGGTCTGCACCGGACTTTCGCTGTTTCTCGGCTGGCCCCATTGGTGGGACGGCCTCGTCGGTGCTGCGGCCGGCTACTTGGTGATCCGGGCGATCGCTGACGGTTATCGCTTGCTGACCGGCCGGCTGGGCATGGGCTACGGCGATGCCAAGCTGTTGGCGATGATCGGCGCGATGCTCGGCTGGCAAGTGCTCCTGCCAACACTGCTTTTGGCATCGCTCCAAGGCTCGCTGTTGGGGATTACGCTGCTGCTGATCGCGCGGGCCCACCAGCGCCGCGCCGCCAAACAGCGTCCGGAGCAGACCGAGCAGGAGCCGCTGCGCTTGGTCGAGATCGCCTTCGGGCCCTATATCGCGCTCGCCGGGATCGAAGTCTTGCTTCTTCGGGCTGAAATCATGCAATTCTTTCCGCAGCTGAGCTAGCAGGATCTAACCGTTGCGCGCATCTTGCCACATCCTGAGCGTCGTCTCGCTCGTGCTAACCGCGACGGCGTGTGAGCGGCTCACAGCAGCACCTGAGGCGCGCCTCCAGCCGGCGACCCAGCCGAAGAGCAGCGCACCGCGACCGCTTTCGGCGCTCAGTCGGGGCTACGCTGAGATCTCGCAGGCCGCCCGTGCGCACAAGATCGTTGTCGACCTCACGCTCAAAACGGAAACGCCGATTCGCAGCCAGCCACCCCTCGAGCAGCACGTGGAAATCATCAAGACTCCGTCGGCGCTCAAGCTGCTCAACAACACCCATGCGCTGCACGGCTACGAGGCGCGCCTGCTCGATGGCTGGCTTTACACGCGCCGGCGCCACGGGCAATTCGTTCGACGCAAGCCGTCGCCTGGTGAAGTCGCTGCGCTTGGCGCGCGAATCTACTCATCGCTGCCAACCTACGCCCAGCTTTTGGCCCCGTTCATCGCGTTCTCGTTGACACCCGAACAGCGCTTCGCTGGGCGTCACGTACGGACCTTCCTGTTGAGCAAGGCTTCCCGACGCCACGCGAGCGGCACCGCTGCGGCGTCCGGCCAGGCCAATTGGCGCGAAAAGATCGATGTCGAGCAACTCAGCGGCAAGTTGATCGTCGATGCGATCAACAACATCCCGCTGTGGGTCGAACTCAAGGCCAGCTGGCGCTTCTTCCCGCCGGCTCAGTACGACGAGCAAACCGGCATTCCGAAAAAGCTCGCCAGCGAGGCCGCCGGGCGGATGACCCTTGCGCTCAAGCAAACGCTGAGCATCGCCCCCGCCGAGCTCGTGGTCGAACCGATCGCCCCCGCCGAGCTGCTGGTCGGCATCGATCGGCTGCGGCTATTTGTCGAGCAGGACGTCGCGGCGGGCCGGCGTAAGTTACCGGAACAATGGCGACAGGTCGCGGTGCCCGATGATCGACCGGCCCCAGCCGCTAAGCAGCGAAAATAGAGAGACACTTCGCCTGACCGCCGGCAGCGCCTTTCGTTCCCCCATGCTTGAAAAGGGCGAGTCGCTCTGCTAAATGGCAGCCAAGTGCTCGTAGCTATTGGCAAGTGCCAGTATCGCCGTGGTGCTTTGCCGGTGGCGGAGCTATACTTACTGTAGATAGGTGAGGAAAGGGGGCATCGCCCACGCTGACGCGCCGCAAGCGCGAAACAGGCACCAAGCGCGACGTGGCAAGCGGAGCGTGACGTGGTAAGTGGGCTGCCCAGGGTTAGTAAACTGCACACAAACACCGATCACGCACACCCCACAAACCGATCAAGACACGCTCACCGTTTTTCACGGTTCATTCGCGTGTGTTCTCTGATAAGTCACGTCAACCAGCAGCAGGAGGCATGGACAGATTGACCGACTCGAAAGAGCTTGCGCTGTTCGCCGCCCAGACCGCGATTGAAAACAACGCGCTTGAACCGGTGCTCTTGCAGGCCAGCGACATTACGTCCTACACAGACTTTATCTTGGTGATCAGCGGCCAGAGCATGCGACAGGTCGAAGCTCTCGCCGAACAGGTACGCCTCGCCCTAAAGCAGCACGACCGCGACCCGATCGGACGAGAGGGCGAGCGCGGAGGCCACTGGGTCTTGCTTGATTACGGCGACCTGGTGATCCACGTACTTCATCACCCGGCTCGCGAATACTACGACCTCGAAGGGCTGTGGAGCGACGCCACCCGCGTCGAGCTGCAGGTGCCACCTGAGCTGCGCGTCGCAAGCTTGTTTTAGCCAGAGGCCGACAGCACTACGCGTTCGTCACAGGCACTACGCGTAAGTCACAGGGTCGATACGGGATCGGCTAGCGAGCCCCGCCAAGCGAGTTTGCTGATTGAATAAGCTGGAAATCCTTGCCGTCGGGCGCATCAAAGACAGCGCGCTGCGCCAGCTATGTGACGATTACTACAGACGAAGCACCGGACGCTTCCGGCTAAGCGAGAGCGAGTTTCGCACGACGAGCGCCCTCGAACGCGCCCTCGACCCACGCTGCTTTGTCGTCGCTCTCGACGAAACAGGTGAACAGCTCTCCAGCACGCGCTTCGCCGCACGCCTGGACGCCTGGAGTCGGCAAGATGCCTTCACGCGACTAGCCTTCGTGATCGGCGAGGCTGACGGCCTCGGTCAGACCCTTAAACAACGGGCGAACGCCACGCTCTCGCTTTCGCCGATGACTTTCGGCCATCGCATTGCTCGCGTGGTCTTGGCCGAGCAACTCTACCGAGCGATATCGATCCTCGAGGGCAGCCCCTACCACCGCGAAGGCTGAGCTCGCGCCCCCCCGCGGACCGCAGGATCGCGGGCAGCAGGCCACTGCTATCGCTGTCTACCGTTGAAAAAATGACCCGCATGCCAGGCTTCCCAAGCGGCGCTTTGCTGGGTAGGCTGCGCGCGTGATCGACCAAGGCTACAGGGGGGTGGGTGCACGCCTGGCCCGCCACAGCGACCTGCTGTTGGCAGCGCTCGTGATCAGCATCGTCGGGATGATGATCATCCCGCTGCCGACCGCATTGCTCGACATTCTGCTGACGACGAATATCTCGATCGCCATAATCCTGTTGATGGTCGCGATCTACGTCGAAAATGCGCTTCGCATCGCCGCTTTCCCCAGCATTCTGCTGATATCGACGCTGTTCCGGCTCGGCCTCAACGTGTCGTCGACACGTCTGATCCTCGTGCAAGCGAACGCCGGCACGGTCATCGCGTCCTTCGGCGGATTCGTCGTCGCCGGCAACCTGGTCGTCGGCGCAGTGGTCTTCTTGATCCTGACGATCATCCAATTCGTCGTGATCGCCAAGGGCAGCGAGCGCGTCGCCGAGGTGGCTGCGCGGTTTACCCTCGATGCGCTGCCCGGCAAGCAGATGGCGATCGACGCCGACTTGCGCGGCGGTGCGATCGAATTGCCTGAAGCGCGACGGCTTCGTGCGTCGCTCCAGCGTGAGTCACAGCTCTACGGTTCGATGGACGGCGCGATGAAGTTCGTCAAGGGCGATGCCATCGCCGGCATCCTGATCACGCTGATCAACATTATCGGCGGCCTATTGATCGGCGTGTTCCAGCGCAACATGGAGCTCAGCGACGCCGCTCGGGTCTACTCGCTGCTCACGATCGGCGACGGCCTGGTCAGCCAGATCCCGGCGCTACTGATCTCGATCTCCGCTGGTGTGGTCGTCACGCGCGTCGCCTCGGAAGACGAGGGATCCCATCTCGGCCGCGACATCGGCCGCCAGGTGATGGCGCAGCCGCGCGCCATAGCGATCGCCGCCGCGCTGTTGCTGGTCTTGGCCGCGATTCCCGGGCTACCGACGGTGCCCTTTATCATCCTCGGATTGCTGCTCGCCGCGCTTGCCTATGCCTTGATTTCACGGCGCAAACAGACCCCTGCGCGCCGTAGCCCCTCGGCCCACGCCGGTGCCGACGTGTTGACTACGGGCACCGACGGCGATGACATCGGACCAACAGCGACGATGCTAGCGCCGATCAGCCTCGAGCTCGGCAACGAAGCGATGAGCTGCACGACAGATGGAACGCTGCTCAACGAGCTGATCCCAGGGCTACGCGAAATGCTGCTTTCCGAACTCGGCGTGCCCTTGCCCAGCGTCCAGGTGCGCGCAAACCCGCTGCTTGAGCCGGCGCAGTATCGCATCTTGGTCAACGACGTGCCGACTGCGAACGGAACCTTCAACCTCGCGCGCCGCTTGGTGGTCGCCGAGGCGGAGGACCTCGCGCGTCTAAACATCGACGGAGCAGAGACCTCCGCTCCAGGTCTCGGTGGCTCGACCTTCAGCATCAGCCTTGAGCACGTCTCGAAAGCGCGCGCTGCTGGACTGCAGGTCGTCGAGCCGCAGACACAGCTGACCCTCCACCTCGGCCACGCGTTGCGCGCTTCGCTTACCGAGTTTATCGGCATCCAAGACACTCAGCAGCTGCTCGACCAGCTCGAGCTGAGCCACCCAACGTTGGTCCACGAGGTTGTGCCCAAGGTCGTTTCGATCCAGCTCTTGTCCGAAGTGCTCAGACGTCTGGTCGAGGAAGGTCAACCCATTCGCAATCTGCGGCAAATCCTCGAGACGCTCGCTCAATGGGGGCAAAACGAGAAGGACCCGGTCACGCTCACAGAGCATGTTCGCGGTGGACTGCGGCGCTACATCAGCTACCGCCATACGGACGAAAGCGGCGTGCTGCGGGCGATCTTGCTCGACCCGTTGATCGAAGACACCGTCCGCGAGTCGATCCAGCAGGCCAGCGACGGAACCTACCTCGCCCTCGAGCCCGAATTGGCCAGCGAGATCATCAGCGCGGTCGGCTCGGCTTATCAAACATTTGCCGCCCACCGCCCGGTGATCGTCACCGCCCCCGACGTCCGCCGCTACCTGCGCCGGCTACTCGAGACCGATCTGCCAAACCTGCCGGTCCTATCCCACGCTGAACTGGAGCCGACGGTAGCCCTGCAACCGCTGACGCGCGTCAAGGTCGGCGCTGCCTAGTCTAATGTTGACCAGCCGGGCCTACATCGCCTTACCTGCTCGACGCATTCACCCCCGCGGCGGCCGCTTTTTGCGCTAAGCTGTAGTGAAACATAGACTAAAGCGGTATCGGCTCGGCACCGGGCGTCGCCGCTGCCGAGCTCACTGCAACTAACACGTGAATCAGCCAACAAACCACAGCTGCCGCGTTCTGGTTGTTGAGGACGATCTGCACACGCGGAAGATCCTTGAGCGGATGCTCGTCAACAATCGACTGCTACGTCACCTATCGATCGAGGTGCTTTGTGCGGCCGACGGCCGCGAAGGTCTGCAACAGTTCATCGACCACGAGCCTGACCTGGTGATCACCGATCTGCTGATGCCCGAAGTTGACGGCTTTGATTTCGTCGCTCAGCTGCGCCGATCGCCTGGAGGAGCTGAGCTGCCGATCCTCGTGACCTCGGCGGTATTTCGCGAAAAATCCAATCTCAGACACCTCGTCGAGCAGTACAAAGTACACTTTCAACCGAAGCCGTTCAGTCCGCGCAATATCGCACAGCTTGTGCTGAGCATGCTTGATGCCGTCGGCAAAGCGCCGGCACCGCGGGAATTTGCATTATCCGAGGCGTCAGCTCCCCTCTCGGCAGTCACTTCGGCAAGGCCGCGCGAGCACGTCCTGCGTCCAAACCAGCGCAGCGGGTCCCTGGCGACAACCACTATCTCCCATCTGCTGCTCGACGCGCTGGAACAAGGATTGACAGGCACGATCGACCTGAGACGCGGTGGCGTCCACAAGCGTCTCTACCTGCTCGGTGGACAACCGATCTTTGTCCGATCGAACCAGCGCTCCGAAACCCTGGGCCAACTGCTGTTGCGCCGCAAGAAGATCGCCGACGATCAGCACAACCAGGTGATCGCCTACGCGCGCGACAAAGGCCTCAAGTATGGCGAATCGCTGATCCGATTGGGCCTGTTCTCCGACCAAGAGGTGATGGAGGAACTGGCCGAGCAAACACGCATCAAGATCGCTGCCTGCCTGCGCTGGCGTGGCGACCGCTGGGATTTCACGCCCTGCGACGAATCTGCGCTCGACGTAATGCGCTGTGTCGTCGAGCCATTCGGATTGATCCTTGAGGGCCTCGCTCGCTCCTTCGACATTGAGGACGCGCTAATTCGCATGGCGCAGTATGAAGGCGCGCGTGGTGAATTGCTGCTCTGTGGGCTCGACCCGTACCAGCAGACCTACACCGAAAAATTTGGCCACGGCGTGCTAAGCTCGATCCAAAGCGGCCGCACGCTGGCCGAGCTGACCAGTCGCCCTGATTTTCAGAACACCGTCGCTCAACTCGACACACTGCTAAACTGCGGACTGCTGGCCTTCTCTGAGGGCCCACGCCTGCGCGCGCCATCGGGCGGAGAGCCGATCCACCAACCGCCGGTGGTCGATCTGTCGTTTAGTGAACCGCCAGAACTTGAGCTGTCCCTCGATGTCCCCTACGAAACACAACCGCCGCCACGTATCGGCGCGCCACCAGTCTCGCAAACGCCGCGCAGGCGCCGCATGCTCTCCGATGAGCTACCCGTAGCGCGTCAATTGATCGACCACACCTATCTAACGATCCACGACAGCGACCATTACTCGGTGCTCGGCGTGATACCCGAGTCCGATCAGGCGAGCATCGAGGTCGCCTACCAGGTCAAGAGCGCGCAGTTTAGCCTGGAGCGCTACCGCGAGGTCGACCTCGGCGAGTCTTATAGTCGACTCGAGGAGATTATCGGACGCCTGAAAGTCGCCTTCGATACGCTGCGCGATCCTCTCGACCGCAAGAAGTACGACGAGCAGCTCGCCGCGGAACGACTAACCGAGCGCGCTAACGCGCTAGAGGCCGAAGAACTGTTCCGGCAAGCCAATCAGTTGCTCAGGACAAAAGGCTATGCCGACGCAACCAAACTGCTCGAGCGAGCATGCGCGCTTGATCCACAGAATGACTACCTGAGCCACCTCGCACTGGGCAGATTCTATAAGCAGGGGCCTAGCGAGATCGCTGCACAGACGGCACTCGCCGAGGTTGCGAAAATTCTCGATCACGATCCAGAGCAAGTCGCAGCGCGACTCGTCGCGGCGCGCATCAGCGTCGCGATGGGAGACGCCGACGCAGCGATCGACCACTTGCGCAAGGTGCTCAAAGCTGACCCTTCGTGTCGCGAGGCTTTCGACGAGATGGCGGCGGTACTGCTCGAGCAACGTCGATTCGATGAACTGGAGAAGGAGTACCGCCGCACGATCCACCTGCTAGCGAATCGCGAGTTGCCATGGGCCCGCGAGCTCTGGAAGCGATTGGTCTTGCTCTACGCCAACCAGCTCGGCAGTCGCGAGAAGGCGACCTTGGCCTGTCGAGCGGCACTGCAGCTTGCGCCAGAGGATCCCGAACTGAAGCAGCTGCTGCTCCGCTTCGACACGCGTCAAAGCTGGCCTGAAGAAATCTACGGATTCAGAGCGCTGCTCGCCGAGAATCCTTGCGACAGCGCCTCGCTCCAAAGCCTCTTCGAACTCCATCATGGTGCTCGTCGCGTCGACGCGGCCTTCCAGGTCGCAGCGGTTGCGGTGTTGCGCGGCAGCGCGACCGATCGGCATCGAGAGTTCGTCAAGCAGCGGCGTACGGCCTTTTTGCGGCGTGCCGCCAAGCGCGTGAGCGATTACCATACCCAAGGGTTGGCGCATCCCGATGACGACCCCGACCTGGCGGCATTTTTCGGCGCGATCACGCCCGCCCTTCGCCGACGCTTCCATACCTCAGAAATCGACAACGCCGTGGCACCGCTTGGTGAAGACTTCACCGCTGTACTGCGCTACGTGACCCAGGAGCTGAGCATGGCGCGACTCAGTGTTGTCGCCAGCGACGATCTGCGCAAGGAAGTCGAAGCGTTCGATAGCCACAAACTGTTGGTCGGTACGATCGCTGCCGCTTCGTCCGACCGAATTTCGCTGTGCTTCCGCCTGGCACGCGCCGCATTTCTCTCCGCCCCGGGGCGCATCACGCCGCTGCGCACCGACGCCACGGTGCTCCAGCAGCTGCTCGATGCCGCATGCGCCAACGCCCCGCTTACTGTCGATGGCCAACCCTTTTCCATTCCAGACCTCGACCCCCTCGTGGAACGATTGCTCGCGCGAACCAGCAAACTGCCCCGCGCGGCGGAATGGCAGCAGGGTCTGCGCCATAGCGCCGACCGCATCGCGCTGCTGCTTTGTGGCGATGTGATCGCTGCCGGCCAGATTCTTGGCCAGGCGGACCCGCAAGCGCTCGACGACCTGATCGACTACGCGCTTAGCGAGCAATTCTGCGATGCGCGGATGGCCTTCGGTCTCGCCTTAACGGGCTGAGCAAAACCAAATATCGTCAGCTGTTCCATCCGCCGTTCGCTGCCTGCCACTGTTCCGCCGAAGCGACTTGGCGAGCTGCGCCGATCTGCTATGGTAGCGACGATGAGTGACGCAGTGCCTACCAGCGCGCCGAGAGCTAGCGAAATCGTCGATCGCTTTGGGCGAAGCTTTAATTATCTGCGCCTCTCGTTGATCGAGCGCTGCAATTTGCGATGCGTCTACTGCATGCCCGAAGAGGGTATGAACTTCAAAGAGGCACCCGAGCTCCTGACCACCGCCGAGATCGACCGCCTGATTCGCATGGCAGCCAGCTTCGGCGTCGACAAGGTCCGCCTCACCGGGGGAGAACCGTTGCTCCGCCGCGACATTATCGAGATCGTTCACAACGCCGCGACGACAGAGGGGATCGCGGGGGTTGCGCTGACAACCAACGGTGTACTGCTCGAGCGACTGGCCGGCAGCTTGTGCGACGCAGGCCTCTCGGCGATCAACATCAGCCTCGACACGCTGAAGGCGGAGCGCTTTGCGCAGATTACCCGGCGTCTTCGCCTGGAGGACGTCAAGCGGGGGATCGATGCAGCACTCTCTGCGAGCTTCGCGCAAATAAAGCTAAACGTCGTGGCAATGCGTGGCTTTAACGACGACGAGATCGTCGACTTCGTTCGCTTGGCCGACGACAAGCGGCTAACCGTGCGCTTTATCGAGCTGATGCCGTTTGACGCCGATCAAATCTGGAAGCGCGGACGCTTCTTTGGCGCAGAGCGGATTAAGCAAGTGCTGCTGCAGCACTTTTCCGACCTGGAAAGCGACAGCGGTAGTTCGACAGAAGCGCATGTGTTTCGGCGCCGCGGTGCCAAAGGGAAGCTAGCGATCATTCCAGCCTACACGCGCGACATCTGTCGAGACTGCAACCGTATTCGCATCACGGCAGACGGAAAGATTCGCAACTGTCTATTCTCGAATCAAGAGTTCGACCTGCGCGACGCGATGCGAGCTGGAGCCGACGATGCTGCGCTGGGCAAGATTCTCTGCCAAGCGATGTTGGAAAAGCCTGTCGATGGCTGGGCAGCTCAACGGCAAGACGACGTCAGCGCAACGGATCCGCGCACCTCGATGACCCAGATCGGAGGCTAACTTGGCCGATTTCGACAAACCTAACTTTTCACATATCGACGCCGAGGGTCGACCGCGTATGGTCGATATCGGCGACAAAAAGACGACCCAACGCACGGCGATCGCCACGGGAGCGATCCGGATGGCGCCACAGACTCTCGACGCTTTGACAGCCGGTGCGCTGCCCAAGGGTGAGGTACTCACCTGCGCCAAGCTGGCCGGCATTCAGGCGGCCAAGCGCACCGCCGAACTGATCCCGCTCTGCCACAACATCGCGCTGTCCTGGGTCGATCTCGATTTCGCGCGCGCCGTTGACGGCATACGCATCACGGCAACAGCGAAGGCTGCCGATGCTACCGGCGTCGAGATGGAGGCGCTAACCGCAGTGACTGTAGCGGCGCTGACGATCTATGACATGTGCAAGGCCGTCGACAAGCAGCTGGTGATCGGCGAAGTGCGCCTCCTCGAGAAATCCGGCGGCAAGGCCGACTTTCGGGCGAGCGATGTAGACCGATGAGCGCCAACAATAACAGCGGCGACAAGCGCCATGCCGTGTTAGCAGTCGCCGAAGCGCGCCAGAGGATCACCCAGACGGTCAAGCGACTCGATGTCGAAGCCGTCCCGCTTGAGCAGGCCTACGCGCGCGTGCTCGCCAACGACATGCATGCGCCGTTTGCCCTGCCGCGTTTCGACAACTCAGCGATGGACGGCTATGCCGTTCGCGCTGTCGATCTTCGCGGCGCATCGCGCGCGCAGCCGGTCACGCTCGATGTGATCGGCACCGCAGCCGCTGGTTCACCGCTCGACACGACGATCGGCGCCGGCCAATGCGCTCAAGTGATGACCGGCGGGTTGATCCCTAGCGGCGCCGACGCCGTAGTGATCGTCGAAAACACCGCGGGCTACGATGATCGACGGGCAACCTTTTACGCCGAAGCAAAGCTCGGCGACAACATCCGTCCGTGTGGCGACGAGCTCGCCCAGAACGATCGCGTACTGCAGGGCGGCACGCTGCTCGGTGCCGCTGAGATCGGCTGCCTTGCCACCTTCGGTCTGGCCAGTGTGACTGTCAGCCGGCAACCGCGACTGGTCTTGCTCGCTACCGGTGATGAGATCAGACAACCTGGCGAGCAGCTGAGGCCTGGCGAAATTTACAACTCCAACCTGTTCGCCCTGGCCGCGCTGGCTCGGGCGAGCGGCGCGCTGGTCGTCGATCAGCTGATCGTTCCGGATACTCGCGAGGCCTTGACCGCCGCGCTGGAGAGCGCCTTGTCGCTGGGCGACATGATCTGTACATCGGGCGGCGTGTCGATGGGACGTTACGACCACGTGCGCAATTGCCTAGCTGCCGCAGGACTCGAGCAGTGCTTCTGGCGGATCGAGCAACAGCCCGGCCGCCCGCTGTTGTTCGCGGCCAGCGACGCCGGTCAGCTGCTGTTCGGGCTACCAGGCAATCCGGTGTCGTCGATGATCACCTTCTTGGAATACGCCGTACCCGCGATCCGCCTGTGCCAAGGCCTGAACAGATCAACTCGCTGCACTGCGCGACTAAGCGGTATGTTCAAGCGCCTGCCGACCAAGCATCGCTTCCTGTTTGGCCGCGCGCACCTGGTCGACGGACAACTTCAAGTCGAGCCGACAACAAGACTTGGCTCTCACATGCTCACCGCGGGTGTCGCCGCAAACTGCGTGATCGGCGTCGCCCCCGGAGACGGCGCGCTGGCGATTGGGACGGAGGTCGAGATCACGCCGATCCCCGGCACCTCACTGCTCTAATCGAACGGGTATCAAGGAGCTCACCGATGAGCGCTATCCGCGTCACCCTGCGTTGTTTTTCTCACGTTCGTCAGCGACTCAATGCCGCGTCATTGGAGCTGACCTTGCCGGCCGGCAGCACAACCGCTGATCTCGAAGCTCATGTTCGTCAGCTGCTCGGTCCGAGCGACATCAAGATGGTCTTTCGTATCGCGGTGAATCAGCAGTTCGTCGCAGGGGTACAGGCGCTGCGGGACGGTGACGAAGTCGCCTTGTTGCCGCCGATGCAGGGAGGTGCGTGATGGTTAGAACATCGATCGTCGAAGGGCCGCTACCAACGCATCAAGCCGATGACAGTCACCGCGAGCACGGCGCTGAACTTGTGTTCTTCGGTCGCGTTCGGGATCAGGAACACGGCAAGCCGATCATTGCACTAGAGTACGAGCACTACGCCGGAATGGCCGAAAGGGAACTCGAACGCCTCGCTCAGCAGACACTCGAGCGCTTTGCGATCGGCGAACTCCACTGTGATCACCGCGTTGGGCGCGTCGAGGTCGGCCACGCTTCGCTCCGCGTGGCGATTTGGTCGCGGCACCGCCAAGCTGGCCTCGAGGCGATGGCCTGGTTCATCAGCGAGCTGAAAAAGTCGGTGCCGATCTGGAAATGGGCGATCACCGCCGACGGAGAGCGCTTTCCGTCGCATTGTGACCACGCCGAGCCATCCTTCTAGCCATCTGTAATCACAGCAAAAAATAGCAAAGCCACCGTTTCGCGTGCAAAATCCGTCACGGCAGCCCCCACATCAGCACTCTGCTATGATAAATGGTCGCCCCGGGTGCAGACGGCGGATCGGATGTATTTTCAGCCCAAGAATCTCGACGAAGCGCTTGAAATCAAGGCCAAACTAGGTGCGGATGGCACGCTGCTCGCGGGCGGAACCGACCTCGTCGTTGGAATCCGTAAGGGGCGCACTCAAGTCTCTAACTTCATTGACTTGAGCAAGGTTGCCGAGCTTGGCGAGCTCCAGGAGCAAGACGGTTTCTTGCGGATCGGCGCGGCGACCGTCCATCGGCGACTCGAGAGCTGCGCTCATAAGGCGCTGGCCGACGCAGCGGCAACTGTCGGTGGCCCGCAGATCCGCAATTTGGGAACGGTTGGTGGACAAATCGGCACCGCCTCCCCAGCCGGCGACGTCTCGGTCGCCTTGATCGCGCTCAATGCCGAGGTCGAGCTGCTCAGCGCCGCACGTGGATCACGACGATTGCCGTTGGCAGACATCTTTACTGGCCCCGGCAAGACATCGATCGCTGACGACGAACTGATTCGCGCGGTCTGGGTACCGCACGGGCGTCGAAGTGAGTTTTACAAGATCGGCAAGCGCGACGCGGTAGCGATCTCGGTCGTGATGGCCGCGGCCTCGATCGGGCCGAGCAACGATGTGGCGATCGGCATCGGTTGCGTTGCACCAACGCCGTTGCGCTGCAGACGTGCAGAAGATCACATCAACAGCCATGGTCTCGACGGAGCGACCATCAATGACGCTGCGCAGATCGTCCGCGAGGACGTTTCACCGATCGATGATCATCGCGCCGGCGCGGCCTACCGCCGCGAGATGGCGGGCACTTTGACCAAGCGCCTGTTGTGGCGTCTTTTGCACTCAAAAGGAGGTTGAGATGACTCGCCGTCAACTGGACATCTTCAATCGACAAGATCAAGCCGCGATCGACAAGACCGCGGAGCGAGTGCGCAAGACCGAGGCGACTTGGCCACTGCGCTTCACGGTCAATGGGAAGCCGGTCGAGGTCGCTGTTGATCCAGAGGAGTCGCTCTACGACACGTTACGCGAGCGTCTGCGCCTCACCGGAACAAAGGGCGCGTGTCTGGAGGGTGAGTGCGGCTCCTGCACCGTGCTTCTCGACGGTAAGCCCGTCACGGCCTGCCTGGTGATGGCACCGCAGGTCGCTGGCCGCAAGGTGACGACGATCGAAGGACTCGCCGCGGACGATCGACTGCACGCGGTCCAGGAGAGCTTCATCGCCGCCGGGGCCGTACAGTGCGGCTACTGCACGCCAGGGCTGATCGTCAGCGCTGCAGCACTGCTGGAAGAGAACCCGCAGCCCACGGCAGATCAGGTACGCGAAGCGCTCGAAGGTAACCTCTGTCGCTGTACCGGCTACACGAAGATCATCGACGCGGTACTCGACGCGTCCTCGAGCGGCACCGAGGACAAAGCCAACGCCGGTGTCGATTGATGTCGCCGCACACCAAGCCCAAGATCGTCGGCGAAACCCAGCGACGTGTCGACGCACCGGGAAAGGTTACCGGAGACACCCCTTTCGGTGGTGATCTCGCCGGCCCCGAGGTGCTTTGTGCGGGCGTTATCCGCAGCCCCCACCCGCATTGCGAAGTCAAAAGCGTCAGCGTTGATGCGGCGCGAAACCGCGACGGGGTGATCGCCGTCTTCACCGACGAGGATATCGAAGGGACTAACCGTCATGGTCTGATCCGTCGCGATCAGGAAGTATTCGTAACCGGGCGCGCACGCTTTCTCGGCGATGCCCTCGGCCTGGTCGTCGCGGCTACCCCCAAGGTCCTCGCCAACGCCCTCGAAGAGATCGAGATCGACTACACACCACTGCCGATCATCGGCACGATGGACGATGCGTTGGCGGAAAATGCCTTCCCGATTCACCCAGAGGGCAACGTCCTAGCAAGCCAACTGATCCGCACCGGCGACGCCGATACCGCGCTCAAAGAGAGCGACGCGGTGATCCAAAGCACCTTCAAGACCCAATGCGTTGATCACGCCTTTCTCGATCGCGAGGCCGGCATCGCTTACCTCGAAGAAGACGGCATGCTGACGATTCACGCCGCCGGTCAGTGGATCCACGAGGAGCGCCGTCTGGTCGCGCTCGCACTCGGCTTGCCACAGGAGCGCGTGCGGATCATCCAGCCAGCGACCGGGGGTGCGTTCGGCGGACGCGAAGATATCTCGATCCAGATCTATCTCGGTCTCGCGGTGCTCAAGCTGCAGCGACCGATTCGCATCGAATACAGCCGCAAGGAGTCGATGCTAGCGCGTCATAAGCGTCACCCGATCCGCGTGCACTACACCCTTGGAGCAACAAGCGATGGTCAGCTAACCGCCGCACGCGTGAAGATCGAATCCGATGAGGGCGCCTACGCCTCGACGGGACCAGCCGTCTTGCGAAAGGCAGTCAGTCACTGTACTGGCCCTTATCGTGTGCCGAACATCGCCTGCGATGGCGTCGCGGTTTTCACCAACAACAACCCGACCGGCGCAATGCGCGGCTTCGGCGCCTGTCAGCTGGCGTTGGCCTACGAGACGGCGATCCTCGAGCTCGCACAGCGCCTCGAGATCGACCCGGTCGCGCTCAAGCGCCGCAACTTGCTGCAAGACGGCGAAGGCGTAACGACGACGCAGAAGATCCCGGTCGTTGGTGCCCTCCACTGCATGGAGCTGGCGCTCGAGCGCATCGGCTGGGATAAGCGCCACTACGAGACGAACAAACCCTATCTACGCCGTGGATACGGCGTGAGCAGTATCTGCTTCGGACTCGGCTATGGCGATGGCTTCCCCGACGCCTCGCGAGCGCGCGTTCGTTTCGCCGACGATGGCATGCTCGAAGTGTTGACTGCTGGCGTGGACTTCGGTCAAGGCCTGCACACCTTGGCCGGTCAAATCGCAGCTAACGAGCTGGGCCTAGCGCTCAACCAGGTGCGCGTGATCGCCTCAGACACGCTGCTAACGCCAGAGTCGGGGTCATCATCGGCAACGCGCCAAACCGTGTTCACCGGCAACGCTGTGCGCCTCGCAGCGAGCGAGGTCAAACGCCAAATCCTTGACATCGCTGCGGCGTACACCGGCTTGCACTGGGACGACCTTGAGCTTCGCAACCGCATGGCGATCGGCAAAGAGGACGCGAAGATTTGCCTGCCGCTCGGTCAGGCGGTGCGCCTCGGCCGCGAGCGCGGCTATAGCCTCGATGTCGAGTCCTGCTACCAACCGCGAACGGTCGCACCCGAGGCTGGCACAGGCAAGTCGCCGCGCGCCTTTTTGACCTACATGTTCGCCAGCCACGCCGCCGAGGTGTTGGTCGATATCGAAACCGGTGAAGTCCGCGTCAAGCGCATCGTCGCTGTTCACGATGTGGGTAAGGCGATCAACCCTCAACAGGTCGAGGGACAGATCGAGGGTGGCGTGATGCAGGGTTTGGGTATGGCGCTGATGGAAGAGGTCATCACGCGCGACGGGCAGATGCTCAACGCAAACTTTACCGATTACATCATTCCGACGATCGTCGACACGCCTGATATCGAGGCGGTGATCGTCGAGCGCGAGGACCCAGAAGGACCCTACGGCGCGCGCGGTGTCGGCGAGCCAGCACTGATCGGTACGCCACCAGCGATACTCGCCGCGATCAGCGACGCGATCGGAACCGTCGTCAACGAGACTCCGGCGACCGCCGAGCGCGTCTGGCAGGCGATTCAGCGCAAGAAGGCCCAGGCGATCTAGCGATGGCCGAGGTCTACCGCAAGTTGGCCGAGCTGATCGCCGAAGGTACGCCCTGTGCCACGGCGACGATTATCTCCAAGAGTGGCTCGATTCCCAATGATGTCGGCGCAACGCTGGTCGCCAACGCCGAAGGAGCGCTACTCGCTGGCACGGTCGGTGGTGGAGAGATCGAGTGGCGCACGCTGGCCAACTGCAAAGAAGCGCTCGCCGAAGGTGCCCACCGCCACTATACCTACCATCTGACCGACGAGGAAAGCGGTGGAATCGGCATGATGTGCGGGGGCAAAGCGGAGCTGTTTATTCAAGTTCATTTGGCCCCAGCTCACCTTGTCCTCGTCGGCGCGGGTCACATCAATCTCGAACTCGCTCGCCTAGCGGGGCCGCTGGGCTATCGGAGTACCGTAGTCGACGATCGTACCGACTGGGCCAACCTAACGAATTATCCGCACAGCCGCTGTATCAATCTCGAGGCTGAGGCCGCCTATGCCCAGATCGACTGGACCGGCGAGAGCTACTTGGTAATCGGCACCCGTGACCGCGATTTTCCGGCGCTACGCGCGGCGATCGGGCTACCTTGTCGCTATATCGGCGTGGTCGCCAGCAAGCGCAAGGCGATCACCCTATTGTCAAAACTACGAGACGAGGGCATCGACCTCGAGTCGCTACGCGGCCGCATCTACGCGCCGATCGGTCTGGCGCTCGGTGGACGCACACCAGCCCAAATCGCCCTGTCGATCGTCGCTGAGATCGAGCAGCTGCGCCATCGCGCAAGCGGTGGCCACCTGACGCTCGACCAAGCGGCATTCGACAAGGTGCTCGCGAAAAAGAGCGCCTAATTCGCAGCAAGGACCTGAGCTGATGAGTACTCCCACAAACATTGTGAACGACGCGGAGCAACGCCTGCCGCGAACATTTGGACTGAAGGACATCTTCACCTGCATCAACCTGCTCGGTGGCGTGATGGCCTTAGTGTTCTGCATCGAAGGAAACGTCCGTTACGCGGCGTACAGCTTCCTCGCTGGCTACATGTTCGGTGATTCGCTCGATGGGTTGGTCGCCCGTGCCACCAACACCTTCAATCGTTTCGGCGCTGAATTCGACACGATCGCCGACCACCTCACCCAATGCGTCGTCCCGGCAATGATGCTCTACGTCGTTTATCGCCCCACATCGCCGATCCTCGGCGCCGCTCTGGCCTCGGCAGTGGTGATCGCTGGTTCGATCCGCCACGCGCGCGGCGCAGTAGCCTCAGCTGACTTTCCGATGGCCTACATCGGCGTGCCCCGCACCGTCTCTGCACTTGCGCTGATCGCGTACGTCAACGCCGCGTTCATTCCCAGGCTGCCAGGCTGGCAATGGTACGGTATTCCGCTGACCCTCGCATTGTGTGCGGCCCAGTTGCTGCCGATCCCCTTTCGTAGCCACAAAGGCCGCAAGCTCAAGCATTGGGTGAAGTATTTTATCTTCGCCTTTTTCACGATGACGGCGATCTCGATGGTCGTCCTGCGCGAGTACGTGTTCGACATCGTGCTGGTCTGGATCGTCGCCTACGGTTGCCTGTCTTGGCTTGAGCTGGAGCGCGACGAGCGCCGTGAATTCTTCACCCGAGCGCGCAGTTGGGCCGAGCGGGTGCGCGCTGCACGCTAGATCCGCGCGCTAGGCCGCTGCGCCAACTGTTGGCCGAACAACCTTAAGGGCTGCCGCTGACAAAAGTCGGCGTCAGCGCAAATTCTCGGAAGAATTCACGCGATCTTGGCGTAGTGTACGCCTGGAGGAATCGATGAGCATTGGCAAATCCATCGCGCTGACTTTAGTGCTGGTAATCGGCTGCGTCGCCCAGAGCGGCTGCAGTTCGAGCAATTGCGACGGGCTGTACTGCAACAACCAGTGCGTTCAGGTCGACAGCGACCCCAACAACTGCGGCTCTTGTGGGCAAAAATGTGGCCCCTCGCAGGTCTGCGACCAAAGCAAATGCACCGATAGCTGCAGCGGCGGTCTCAAGCAATGCGATCGCGCCTGCGTTGACGTGACGAGCAGTACCGCTCACTGCGGAGGATGCAATAAACCCTGTGCGACGGGTCAGCAATGCACTGCCGGTAAGTGTCAGGGCGGTACCGGCAAAGATGGCGGCATCGAGCCTGATACGAGCACGCCACAATGCACCGACCGCGTTGCGATCACAGCAAACGGTGCGCTCGACCTTGACCTCAAGGTAGTCACCGTCTCGGGCAAGGTGACCAAGAACGGCCAAGCCATACCCGCGGCCACCCAGTACAATCATCGTGGTCGACTGGAGTTTGTCGACAAGTACGGCGTGACGCTCCCTGTTAAGCGTTTCGGCCCGAGCGGCGATGCAACCTATCAGATCGATCTGATCGCCGACACCTATGATGTCTATTACAACTCGCTGGCGGGCAGCAACTGCGAGGACACGCTGCCGCTGCCCTGTCACTACCCGCGCGTGCTGATCAAGAAGAACGTCCAGGCAACCGCAAGCGGCGGTCTTGATATCGACATCAAAGTGTCGCGCGTCACCGGCAACGTGAGCAAGAACGGTCAAGCGGTGTCGAGCGCCACCCAGTACAGCCACCGCGGTCGGCTCGAATTCGTCGATGAGCGCGGCTCGACGCTGGCTGCCAAGCGCTTCGCCGCAAGCGGCGCCACGAGTTACGATGTCGAGCTGGTCGCTGGAACCTACGATGTCTATTACAACTCGCTGGCCGGCAGCAACTGCGAAGACACGCTGCCATTGCCCTGCCATTACCCGCGCGCGCTGCTCAAGAGCGCCGTCAACGCCACGAGCAGCGGCGGCCTCGACATCGACGTCAAAGTTTCACGTGTCACCGGCAGCGTGAGCAAGAACGGCCAAGCAGTGCCGAGCGCCACCCAGTACAGCCACCGCGGTCGGCTCGAGTTCGTCGACGTACGGGGCTCGACGCTGGCTGCCAAGCGCTTTGCCGCCAGCGGCGCCACCAGCTACGACGTTGAACTGATCGCCGGCAACTATGATGTCTATTACAACGCGCTGGCCGGCAGCAACTGCGAAGACACGCTGCCATTGCCCTGCCATCACCCGCGCGCACTGCTCAAGAGCGCCGTCAACGCCACGAGTAGCGGGGGCCTCGACATCGACGTTAAGACGGCAACGGTCAGTGGCAATGTGAGCAAGAACGGCCAAGCGCTGCCGAGCGCCACCCAATACAGCCACCGTGGTCGGCTTGAGTTCGTCGACGAGCGGGGCTCAACATTGGCCGCCAAGCGCTTTACTGCCAATGGAGCGACGACCTACGCGACCGAAGTGATCGCTGGCCCCTACGACATCTACTACAACGCCTTGGCAGGCAGTAACTGCGAGGACAAGCTTCCGCTGCCTTGTCACACGCCGCGCAAGCTGCTACGCGGCTGCGGTGCTCCGGTCGCAACAACACCTTAGGCGCGCCCACTCAATAGCGCGCAACCGCCGAGAGCGTACCGGACAGATACTGGTCAACGGCGCCACCGGCAACACGCGCATCGCCTGGCACCGAGTTCATCTTGAAAAAGTAGCGGCGCAGCTGGACGCCAAGTTCGAGCTCGAGCCAGCTGACAACTTGCCGCGAGAGCCGTATGTCGCCGTCGACGCCGGTTACCACCGCGCGGGGGAAAAACGCCTCACCGCCAATCTCTCCCGCTGATAGCACAGGAACCACGCCGAGCTGGACCGTCGTCGCCAGTCGCCACGGCAAGGTGAAGCGTCCGCCGAGGACGACGCGAACGCCACGATAATGCACCTTGGGCGTCGCCTTGGCGTCTTCTCGCGCTGGCACGTCGAAGCGCTGTTCAAAGTAGCTCAGTACGAAACGCAATCGCTGCTGGCCCCATGGCAGCTGACCGACCAGGCCAACCGCAAAGTCATACGCACGCGTCTGCCCCTGGTTACTCTCGGTCGATGCGTCCCCGGTGCGGATTGCCAGGGCGTAGTTCAGCTGCCCGGTCAGCCCGACGTGGCGCCATGCACCAGGTAAAATCGTCCCGGCGAACCAGTCCAGCTCCAGTGATAAGGCCGGTGCGCCGGCCAGCGCGTAGCCCCACAGTTGACCAAAGAGATCGTCACGAAACGATAGCCTGCGGTTGAGCACTGCAAAGCCCACCCGGCCGGTTAGCCTGGGAAGCGTAGCGTACTCGATCTCACGGCTCAGTTGTGGCTCTCGTCGCTGATCATCTGCCGCATCATCGCGCGGCTCGTCGCTGTCATCGCTGTCATCATGGCCTGCGTCGTCTTCGTCATCCTCAGCATTGGCATCGATCTCAACGGCCCGGCGATTGTTCTGCTCGCTGCCAATGCCGCTAGCGCCACGCGGCGTAGCTGGCATCGGTCTGGGCTGCGGGCGGGGGATGATCGGATGCGTTTCTTTGGCCGCCCTTTTTGTGACGCGCCGACCGTCAGCCGCCGCCGCACGCTGCAAAGTCGCCAATTTGTCAGACACGGCGCGGCCGACCGCAACCAGCAGTCCGCGACGGCTGCGTGCCACCAGCTGAGCGCGCGCCACCAGCCTTCCGCGGCGTTGGCGGAGACGCAGAGCAAGCCGATATCCTGCCTTCGTTCGACGCACACCAACGCGCAACAGCCACGCGGCTCGGGTTCTAGCGATCTGCTGATAGCCACGACGCTGCAGGGCTCGATCGATCCGTTTGCTGAGCGCGACCCTCAAAGGCCCACGCGTGACGCTGACAAAGACGGTCCTCTGCAAACTTGCCTGAGACGGACCGCGGCGAGCGCGAACGTCATCCGCTGCAGCGAGCGCAAGCCCCGCGACGAGCAGTGCCGTACAGCACCTCATTTTTTCACCATCGCCCTGAGCCAGTCGATCAAGACCGACACCTCGCTCTGCTCGAGCAACGGCTGCTCAAACGGCATCGATACGCCGCATGAGGGTGCAGCCGCCAGTTTCTCGGCAAATAGACCCTGCGCTGGGTCTTTGGCGTCGACGAGCACCTTGTCGGGGCAGATCGTTGATCGCTGATCGAGCAATCGCCCGACTACACCGGAAGACATCAGATCGAGCAAGCCGCTTCCGCCTTTGACGTGACAGCGGGCACA
This sequence comes from Deltaproteobacteria bacterium, assembly GCA_020633415.1. Taxonomy (GTDB): domain Bacteria; phylum Myxococcota_A; class Polyangia; genus JACKDQ01. The sequence goes on along the minus strand of JACKDQ010000004.1, from coordinate 303,305 downwards.
GCGGGCGGTGAGCACGGCGATCGCCGCCGCGTTCGTTGGCGTGCTATCCGCCGCCTTCGCATCAGCACCGCCGTCGGCGCCCTGATAGCGCGCGGAGATGAATAGCTCTTGATCCTCTAGCGCACCTGCACACCCGATCAGCCCTAGCGCACCAATTGCCCACCAGGCCACGCTGCTCACGCGCCGCAGTCGAGATGTGCTCACGCGATCAGCTCCTTGAGCGTCCCCGAGCGATTAGCCAGCTTGCCGTCGCCCTTGTACTCGGTCGGGCCAATTCGGTCGATCGTCATGCCATAGGCTTGCATTAGAGTGATGTAGAACTGGGCGATATCTTGATACGGGGCGTAGTGTAGATAGTTGCGAATAATGTTATCGACGCGCATCGGGTTGACCGCAGGAAAGCGATAATACTTGCCGGTGTTCAGACCAGGCATCTTGCCGACGAGTACCATCATGCGATCATTGACTTCGTGTGCGCCGTCCGAAAGCTCGGCGGTCAGCACGATCAACGTATTGTCGAGAAGCGACTTGCCCGACAGGGGATCGCTCGTCCGATGAAGCTCTGAGGCGATCGCCGCGACATATTCACAATGTGACCTGTTGTAGAGGCGCATCACGCGGTGAGCTTCGTTCCACTCGGCGTCGGTGTGATCCTCGCGGCGAGATGCCGAGCTCGCGTGCGCGTGAATATTATGGACATCGCCGCGCACCGTTTCACTGGTGCCATCGGCAAAGCGAAAGACGTAGTCCTTGAGGTTCTCCAGCACCCCGGCGTTTGGCATACGGAAGTGCACACCGGCCACCCGCGAGATGTCGCAAGCAAAGGCCATCGCGATCATCTTGCCGACGGCCATCAGCTCTTGAACGTACGTCCCCTCGGTCGGTGCTGGTGGCTGGGTGGGCTTGCTGCACTGCTGACTGATCGGCGCTGGCAGCTGGGTATCTTGATAGAGCTGCTCGAGGCGTGCGATCTGCTGGGCCAGACGATCCTGGTCGTATTGGATCTTCACGCGTCCGAGTAAGCGCTTATAGCGCTCGATCACGGCTCGCACCGTCTGCGGGCGCGCCTGCTTGAGCGGATCGACCTTGGGCGCCGAACCGTCGGGATAACTGCGGTCGCGAAAGACGTCGTCCCAAATGCGACTCGGGCGCTGCAGACCGAGCTCAAGTCGATTGCTGAGCGTTTGGCTGCCGTCGTTGGGGTCGAACGCAGCGCTCGGCTGCCCGAAGAAGTTCTCCGCTTGATGGGTGCCGCGATTGTAGCCGGTATCGAATCCCAGCAGCTGGTAGCTATTGCCCTGCTGGCGCGCGAGGTGCTCGTGTATCCGCCAGGCAACGTCGGGATAGCTCGGTGTTCCCAGCGAATTTAGCGCCGGACCACCGGTCAACACGCTGGCTTGACTCCAAGCGTGAGAGGTCGCGCTCGTACCGAATTTGTCGCGCTCGATGTGCATCGCGCTGTTAGCGAGGCCATCGATGATCGTGATGTATTCGGCGGGAACATTGAACGGTGCGTCGACGATCGCGCGGATTGGCTCAGGCCAATCGAGACCCGAGTCCTTGAGATCGACGACGTAGCCGCCGCCGGTTTCCGGTAGCTTTCCAGTCTCACGAAAATTGTAGCGGTCGAGGTTGAATTTTTCGCGGTCTTCGCCTTTTGGCACGAAGCGCATTTGGTGGGCGCATAGATGCTGCATTCCATAGCAGAGCACGAAGCCGCGAAATGGCGAGGCACCCGCCGCTCGAGCGACTCGCGGCGCAACGAACTCAGGCAACCAGCCGTCACCGACAAGACGACTGGCTGCGGCACCTCCGGCGGCAGCACCCAACGTCGCGAGGAAGCGTCGACGGTCAAACTTCATGCTAGTTCGCTCCTTTGAAGAATCGCGGGTGCGAAACGATCTCCAGCACGAGCTCCCGCAGCTTGAGTTCCGATTTAACGAAGCCCTGGTGAATTTCATCGACGAGACAACGATCGTTGACCTCAGGACCGCCACCAAAGGCAAAGCGCATTAGCTGCTCGGTTAAGCAACGCGAGGTCTCAGAAGAGCTCGCGATGATCGACAGCAGCTCGCGGTAGTCTTGGAAGCTCTCGCCGCTGGGCAGCTTGCCACTGGCATCGATCGGTCGCCCCGACCGCTGATCGACCTCGCGGTACTCGCCCTGAGGCCCGAAGTTGTCGAAAGCAAACCCGATCGGATTGATCACCCGGTGACAACCTGAGCATTCGGCCGAGCTTTCGGTCTGCGCGACGATCTGCTCGCGGCGCGTTGCATTTGCGCCAAGCTCAGGCAGCGGCGTGGCATCGGCCCCCTCGGGCGGCGTACCCAGCTCTCGACACAAGACGTGCTCTAACAGCCAAACGCCGCGCGCTACCGGTGACACTCCGTCTACCTTGCTGGTGCGCTGCAGAAACGCTGCGCGAGAGAGCATGCCGGTTCTCAGCATCGGCTGCGGATCGCGTTGGTAGAGCGCGGCAACACTCGGCTTGGCCTCAACCACATCGCTGGAGAGCAGCAGGTCCTTGAGACTTCCACCGGACTTGAACACATGCAGTGCGAATGACTCGGTCTCTTCGATCGCCGCAAGTCCATCGGCGGTGGGATTGGTGCCATCGGGACGCAGATTGGCCCAGAGCGCAAAAAAATGTTTGAGCTGTCGCTCGGCACGTGGGTCAGCGAGCAAGCGCTCGGCGGCGCGCCGCAGGTCGCTTGCCGACGCTAGGCGTCCGGCTTTGGCATCCGCCAGCAGCTGTTTGTCAGGGGGCGTGCCCCAGAGAAAATAGGAAAGCCGGCTGGCGGCCGCATAGCCTTGTGGTTCCCCGGCAGCCGTTCCTGCACGGAAGATGAACTCCGGCGCCTTGAGCAGACTCTCGATACTGAGGCGAACGGCCGTCTCAAAAGGCTGCCCGGCGGCCAGCGCCTCGATCTCCTCAAGCGCGAGGTCGGCCGCTTCGCGACGGAGCAGCGGCTCAGCGACTTGCGCAATCAGGCGCTTTACGCAGGCTGCGTCGCGCGCGCTGCAATCGATCAGTTGCTCGACCTGCTCTGCGGCCAACTTGCCAATGTCGATCGACAGGGTGTTTAGCGACCTGGCAAACGCATCATCGATACCGAGTGAGAGAAGGTCATTGTCATAGCCATAGGGGCGCGCGTCGGAGACGAGCCGCGCACTGGGTAGCTCAAGACCAGGAAAGGCCGCGGCGAGCGTGTTCTGCATCTCCCAGGAGCTCAGTCGGTGCAGCGGCGAAGGAATCGCTTGATTGCAGTACTCGCCCGCTAATCCTGGAGGCAACAGACGGCTGCTACCGGGTGCAGGCGACTGATGCGGATCGGGCTCAACACCCGGCCCCGGAGGCAACATCTCGCCCTGACAGGCCAGTGACAGCGCGCAAGCGACCAGCGCAAGCGACGACAGTTTGAGTGTGTGCATAGGTGCGCTGTAGAGCAACGCCCGTGCCAAGGCCTATTTGATGGAAGTGAAAGCGTTTCACCGAGAAGCGCTGGCCAGCCCGCAGATCGGGTGGCGACTCCCTCCCACAGTTGGGGGCCTATCCCCGCGGGGCTGAGTGCCGGTCAATAGGCAGCGAGAAGGTGGCGCGATGCGCAACTCGTCGGTTGGCCAGGCTTAGCTGCTCTGCACGCCGTAAACGGCGATGTATTGATAAGGCAGCGTGTTGGTCAACAGCTTTAGTCGGCGATAACCCGCCTGCGACAGCTCCTTGTCGAGTTGGGGCGGATAGATCCGCTGCTTGGCCGGCGGACCGACGGGAATCTTTCCGGCGCGAAAATCAACGATCGCTAACGTTCCACCCGGCTTGATCTTCGCGCGCAGCGCGCGAAAGTAGCGCACGCGCTCAGCGATGTGGTGGTAGGTGTTGCAGATGAAGACCAGATCGACTGCTTCGGGAATGCGCGGGTCATCGGTCTGACCAAGCACGGCAGTCAGGTTGTTCAAGCGCTCTCGCGCGGCGCGGCGTCCAAGGTAGTCGATCATCGATCGCTCGATATCGATCGCGATCACCTTCCCGCTCTTTACCGCGCGAGCGAGTCGCACCGCAAAGAAACCGGTCCCTGCGCCGATGTCGGCAATAACCATCGATGGCTTAAGCTCGAGTGCCGCGATCACCCTGTCGGGTCGCTGCCAACGCAATCGTTTCGGATCGTCGAAGACCTTGCTCCAATGCTTGGCATCGCGAAAGCGGTGACCGATCGGCCCGCTATGTCGATGACTGGTCGTCGTTTCGGCCTTGGCTGCCGAATCGGCGCGCTTCGCCGGCAACCCGTGCTGGTGGTGTTGATGGTGGTCGTCAGGCGCCTGTCTGGGCTCGGCCGCGGAAACCAGCGGAAACAGTCCGAGCAACAGCATTAGACCAAGCCGAGAGGTTTGTCGTTTCATGGACCATAGAGTAACGTGCGGCACTAGGCGCGTCGAGGCCGCCGAGAACGAATGGATCTGCCAAACAAAACAGACCGCCCGATGCGGTATCTATCACTGGCAACCCGCCGCCGACAAGGTGGCAACCTGATGCTACGTCTGTTGATCGCGGTTTTCGGCACGGTGGTCGGCTGGCTATTAGGCCAGGATATCGCCGGCGCCGAAATGATCGCCACCAGCCAACGACTGCATACCCTGCTGCTACCGACGATCGCCCCGCTACCACTCGCTGCGATCGGCGCACTATATCACGAGCCGCTGCATGCGCAGTTGCTCTCCTTTCCAGTCTCTGCGTGGCAGCATTTCCGCTACGGCGTGGCGCTGATGCTCAGTCGTCATGGCGTGTGGATCTTCGCCGTGATCGGCATCGGTGTCGGCGCAGCCAGTCGCCTCGCCCCAGAAAGCCGATTCGTGCTCGGTACAATGGGCGCGATAACCTTCGTCAGTGGCTTCTGTTTCTCGGTCGCCTGCGCTGCGCTCTGCGCGTCCGTCGGCGACTCAGATCAGGCTTGGCTGGCAAACCTCCGCCGCTCGACTGCTGGAATCTTTGCATCCGAGCGCCACGCTCCGTTTTTCTACCTACCCGCCGTCGCCTACGGCTTGACGGCGATCGGCGCGCTGTTTGCGCGCGCAGGACTGCTCAGTTGGCAGGCCGGCCAACTGGATCGCGCATTGCCGCTGATCGTCGGTCCGCTGCTCTGCAGTGTGTTGCTGTTAGCCTGGGGGATTAGAGGCTATACACGTCACGGGCTGAGGACGATTGCTCGCGTGGCCGAGGAGCAACGCACGGTCTTCGGCGGTAAACCCGCACCAGTGGATCCCCCCTACGGCCAGCGACTGAGCCGGCTGCTGCCATCATCACTTCGCCCCCACTATGCCAAGGAGCTACGCGAACAGACTCGAGCTGCACGCGCGGTATGGCCGGCGATCGCGCTGGTTTGGGTGGGGATCACGCTTTACGCTGCGGGCGCGAGTTCTGCACGATCAGCCCCACTGGTCGCTGCGCTACTGGTGATCTGGTTCTCGACACTGCCGCTACGCCGACGCGTCGGTGACGATGGCGAACGCTGGCTGCGTACATTGCCGATCGGCGCCGGTCTGGCGCGTCTCGGACAGCTGCTCGCCCTGACCTTCGTCTCGGCTCACGTGACGTTGCCGATCATTTTGGCCCTTGCCTTACGCCACAACCGCGCTGCGGCGCTCTTGGTGTTGGCCGTGGCTGCGGCGAGCCTCACCGTCGCGATCCGCCTCAGGCACAGCGAGCGACATAGGCAGACCGCGGTTGCACTGCTGATCGCTGCGGCAGCCTGCGGGCTGTTCGCCACCACATCGATCACACTGCTGCTCGCTGCGATCGCGCTCTTAGCGCTCACCCCCCCTTTACGGCCCACGAGGTGTAACCGATGACCGCCGTGCTGAGCGTCGAACGTCTTACCAAGCACTACGGCCAACGCGCCGCGCTATGCGAACTCTCATTCACGCTTGGCGCCGGAGAGCTGGTGATCGTTGCTGGCGCAAACGGTGCGGGAAAAACCACCTGCTTGTCGCTGATCTCAGGTCAACTTGTGCCGGACAGCGGCCGGATCCTCGTCGATGGGCATGACCTGCAAACCAAGCCATTAGCGGCAAGGCGCGCACTGAGCTACGTCGCCCAAGACCTGATTTTGCCGCCACTCCTTTCGGTGAAAGAGCTCGCCGAGTTCTCCTGCCAGGTCAAGGGTCAGCGTCTCGATCGCCAGCTGTTCGACGATCTCGCAGCAGCGTTTGGGCTAACCGAACATCGCGATCGCTTGGTCGGTGAGCTCAGTCATGGGATGCAGCGCAAGGCCGCTTGGACGATCGCCCTGTTAACTGATCCCAAGCTACTGATCGTTGACGAGGGGTTGGCCGGACTGGATGCCGCTAGCGCAAGCGCGCTAATCGAAAGAGTTCGGCGGGTCAAAGCTGATGGTATCGCGATCATCTGGGTCGAGCATGACCTACAGCGACTGGCACCGATCAGCGATCGACTGCTCGTGCTGCGCGCCGGACGGCACACCGAATCGCTCGATAGCTCAGCGCTGCTCGCACCAACCGAGCAGCTCGAGCGCTTGATGCGCCGAATCACCGGTTCGCTGGAAGCGACCTAGCGCAGCGGAAGCCGAAATGATGGAAGGGCCGATTGGCGGGCACGTGTGGTCGACGACGCGCACCACGCGCGTCATCGCCTGGCCAATACCAAGATCCGCCCTTCACGATCTTGCGCCGATACCCCGGACACTCGTCGGCTCCGCCGCAGGGTCCCTTCGGATTTACGCCCGCGCAGGCCGCGCCGCAGATGTGGTAGTTGGGACTATACCAATCGGCGACCCACTCCCATGAGTTACCGGCCATGTCGTACAGCCCGTAGCGCTGTGGGGGGCGCGAGCCGACGGGCCAGGTCTTTCCGCGACCACAACCATTGATCCGCGCCGCTTTGATCACCGCCAGGCGACAACTTGGTCTTCGATTGCCCCAAGGATAGCGGTCACCGTCGTCACCGCGCGCCGCCCGCTCCCACTCGGCTTCGCTCGGCAAGCGCCCTGCGCGATAACGGCAGTAATCGCGCGCATCGTACCAATTGACGCCAACTATCGGTTGCCGTGGCGCGGAAAAGCCGCGGTAGTTGGGGCCAGCGCGGCGACAGCGCCCCGCCTTGATACAGGCGCGATAGTCGGCGTTGGTCACTTCGTAGCGATCGAGAAGGAACGTCTGGACAAAGACGCGCATCACCGGACGTTCATTCTTCTGCCGCCGACTGCCGCGCACGAACCAGCCGCCAGGAATGCACGCCATCTCAGCCGGCGCGGCCGGGCACGGCAGCGGCTGCGGCTGCGGCTGCGGCGCGGCGATCGCAACGCCGCTAGCGGCGAGCAACCATCCGCTCGCCTGAAAGATGGCCAGCCTGTTCACTCAACGAGTTTAGGACACATTCAGTTCGCGCGCATACCGACAAAGCGATAGACCAGCGTCGGCAGCGAACCGAGCACAGGTTTACCCTCACCGGAAAAGCGCAGCCAGCGTCGCTTCAACTCGAACTTGCCTCTGACCCGCCATTCAACCCACGGCTGATCTGCGGCCTTCACCCGACAAGGTAGCGCCTCGCCGGCGCGAGCGATCACCACATCCAGCTTGGCGTCGAGATAGAGGCTGCAAACAAATGGACCGCCAACGCGCACCGCCTCGGTGCGATAGCCCTTATTCTTGCGGTCGCCGCGCAACTTCAATTCGAACTTGGACTTCTTGCGCTCAAATGCCCGACAGGCCGAGTGGCGCTCGAGACACTCGACGGTCCAGTGACCGCGATAAGTGCCCTCCGGGCGGGTGAAACAGCCACCCAGCAGGCCAACGCTCAGTAGAATGCAAAAGAACTCGGGCGCGCGTCGAAAGCGGCGTGGCATCGACCTACTCGCCGAGCGCCACCGCACGCGGAACCGTCATCACAAATCGCGTGCCTTGCCCGAGTTCCGTCTCGATCGAGACGCTCCCGCCCAGCGACTCGACCGTGTCACGCACAGCGTCCATCCCAACGCCGCGACCGGACACGTCGGTCACCTGCTCAGCCGTCGAAAAGCCCGACTCAAAGAGGATCTTCAACGCTTCTTCGCGTGACGGCGCTGCATCGGCCGGCAGGATCCCCTTTTCTTTCGCTTTGCGCACCAAGACCTGAGGGTCGATCCCGGCTCCATCATCAGAAATGACGATCCGAAAACTTTCAGCGTCGAACGCGCTCAGCACGCGAACGGTCCCATGCGAAGCCTTGTTGGCGGCCAAGCGGCGGTCAGGGGTCTCGATACCGTGATCGATGCAATTGCGCAACAGGTGGACTGCGGCGCCGGCGAGCTCGTTGAAGACCTTGCCGGTTAGCGCAAGATCCGCGCCCTCAAGCTCGACCGGATTGACGTTCTTTCCGAGCTGCTCGGCCAGGTCATTAACCATCTTGGGAAAACGTCGATACAGGCGACTCATCGGCACCAAGACGAGGCCTCTGACCCGCAGACGCAGCTCGTCGAGCATCTTCTCGGCACCGACCGTCTGATGAGCGCGATCGATCCACTCGATCAGTTCGCTCAATCGTTCTTGCTCGATCTCGTGCTTAAGCGGTCGATCAGCCGAGCGCACGGCTCCGGTGTCCGGGGGCTTCTTGCCGCTAAGGACGCGACTCGCCATGCTTTGGATGCGAACAAACAGATCGCGCAGCTCATCGACTTTCTCGGTGGTGTCGCGAATTGTTGCTTCGCTGAGCTCAGACACCGACTCGCGAAGATCGGAAAACGCGTCTTCGACCCAATGGGCCTTGGCTGCCACACGCACAAGACCGTAGGACATCGCGTTGCCCTTAAGCGTGTGCATATCGCGAAACATCTTATTGATCGACTGCCCTGGGTCGGTCTGGCTCTTGATCTCCGCCAACGCCTTGGTGGCTCCCTCGATGATCTCGAAGGCTTCTTCGAAAAACAGCTCGTACATCTCGGGATCGAGCTTTGCCAGCTCGGAGAGGTGTTCGATGTTCTCGTCGATCTCTTGCTGTTTCTTGCTGAGATGCCGTTCGAGGTTCCGCTTCTCCGTCAGGTCGCTGATGATCACCATCACGCGCTTGACGCGATTATCCTCCTCGCGAATCGCCTCGAAGTCGGCTAACAGCTCACGACGCTCGCCGTCGGTACGCAAATACTGATATTCGCTTTGTACCATCCCCTTGGCAGCGTTCCAGTCCAACGTCGGACTGTGGAACACCAATTTCAGCCACTCGGCGAGCTCCTTGCGGTCGCGTTCTCGCTCGGGCTGCGCGGCAATGAACTCGACAAAATCACGACCGGCGAGCGCACTTTGCCCAAAGAGCTCCTCGGCGAACGCTGAATACTCGCGACCAATTCGCTGCTTGTCATCGATGGTAAAGATCGCCTGGCGAATGTTCGCCAGGATATCGGCGACCTCTTTTCGCGAGCGATCAAGGTCTCGATTGGTTAGCGCCAGCCGATCGTTGGTGGCGACCAAGTCGGCAGTGCGCTCGGCAACCATTTTCTCCAGCAGCTCTTTGCGATTACGCTCGGCCTCGAGCATCACCGCGTATTTCTTGTGCAGCCGAACTTCGACCGACATGTCGCGCAGCACGCCGATCGCCGCGATCACGTTCTGGCCATCGTTATCGTAAATCGGCAAGCCGATCGCGGAGCACGATGCGTCTGACTCGAGTGCTCCACCGACATCTGTCTCGACGAACTTGGTTTGAGTCCCCTGGCTGCAGGCGGCGCGTAACAAGCAGGATTCAGCGCCGCAGATGCCCATCTTGGTGACCGTGTGGCAGGGCAAGCGATGGCGCGGACGATAGCCGAATGCCTGACGAAAGGCGCCGTTGACCCAAAGCAGGTTGAACTGAGTGTCGACGATGTAAACCGGATCGATCAGTGGGGCGAGGGCCAGCTGAGCGCCAGGCAGTACTTGAACGGAGAGCTTCTCCATCGCTAACTAGTCCGACCCGGCCACTACCACGCAAAGAGCAATCGAGTGCTCGGGTAAAGCCAGCGAGGTGTTGAATACTCGGCCAGCAAGCCGCGCCCAATCAAACTTGCCGTGGTGGGCGACCGAGTGCAATTGCGGCGGCTGCAGCTCGCAACGCTTGCCGCGGCGGCTCAATTTTCCGGCAATGTTGCCAGCAATGATGTTGAGGAATTCCGTTGCCGCGTCGAACTGATGCTCACCAAGCACATCGAAAGGCTGCTCGAGCAACTCGCGCGCAACCACGCGCACGACATCTTCTGACAATCCGATCACCACCGTCGCCGCGAAGTCACCGGTCAACTTCTGGTGCAGGTAGTAGTCGTAGACCTCCTCGGGGGGACCTTGCTCGGCGCCGTTGACCTTGACCAGCAAATGCGCCAAGCGCAAAAAGATCTTCGCGGTAGTATCGGTGCAAATCTCAAGCTCGCCTGAAAGCGGAAACGTCCCATAGACGACCGACAGCTCGACGGGAACTTTGCTTTGATCGGCGCGGAAGGCCCTGAGGTGTTCAGCAAGTTGCTCTTTGGTCAGCGCTTTGATCAAGACCAGCGCATCGCCGAGCATCAACCGCTCCGAGTGCTGCGCGGCCAATAGCGCTTGGCGTTGATCGTGGTTGAGTAGCCCCTGCGCGACAGCGATCTCGCCGAAACGCTGGTCGACAGTGCGTTGCAGTTTGCTGATCGTCCGCACCTGTCCAATGGTCAGCAACTTGCGTTGAATCGCTATCCGACCAAGCCGTGCGTTGGTGTCGGTTTGCATCCTCACGGCTTCGACGAGTTGCTCGCCGCTGATCGCACCGCGCTCAAGCAGGAACTGACCGAAGAACTTGGCGCTCACGCGGCGCCTCCGCCCGCAGCACGCAGCACTTGCAGCAAACCATCTTGGTCGTAGGGCTTCATCAGAAAGCTCGAGGCCCCCTTTTCCATGCACTCCATCACCTTCTCTTTGGTGCCCAGCGACGAGACCATGATCACTTTGGCCTCGCCGTCGAGTGCCCGCAGACGCTCGAGCACGGCAACGCCATCCATATCCGGCATTACGATATCGAGAAGCACGATATCTGGCTTTTGCGCCTGGTACTCGGCCAACGCCTCTTCGCCGCTACGCGCTTGAACGATCAGCTCAAACTCCGTGCCTTCGAGGTGGCGCTTGATACCGAGTAGAGAAAGACGTGAATCATCGACCGCCATTACCGTTGCCATGACGTCTCCTCGCAAGAATGCTTTGGTTTTCAATAGATTCGCTTCCTATGGTGCCCGGCCAGCGAACCTTTGTCCATAGCTTTGCCGCGCTGCGCCGCGGCGTGCGGCGCGAGGCGAAGGCTCGTGCCGTGGGCTCAGCGGCCGCAAACCGTCTGCAGCGGTCGCAAGCAGCGAATCGCGAAATCCTTAGAAATCGCAGCGATCTCCTCGACAAACCCACCGAAATTGACGTTGAAGGAGAATCCCATCCTGCCCTCGAGCGGCAAGAAGAAGTTGTCGTGATGGTGGGGCACGATCACTCGCGGCTCGAGCCGCGACAAGATCCGTTGCCAGTAGCGCTCGGTGAATCCGCGCCCGGCGATCCCGGCCAAGAAGAAGTCGATATCGCGATGGCGAACGGCGTCATCGATCAGATTGCAGCTGCCCTGGTGATAGAAGCTTATTCCTGCGACGCTGATGTGGATCCCATACACCTGGCCGCAGCGATAGGCAGCCGACGTCAGGCCCTCGGCATGGTCGCAGGTTAGTTCACCCTCGTAAGGGACTTTGAGTCCGAGCACGAGCTTGCTGTGTACCGATGGAACGAAGCTTACCTCGAACGGACCGATCGCGTAGACCCGATAAAACTCGGGCACAGCGGCCAGGTCCTCGGCGCCGTGCAGAGCGAGCAGCTGCAAGCTGGAGCTCGAACCATAGACGATCGCCCGATCGCGCTGGGCGATGTAGGGCACATCCACAGCGTGGTCGAAGTGGGTATGACCGACGAGCACCGCGTCGACGCGCGGCAGCAAACGGTCGACCAGTTGCGGGTCGGGCAACAATGGGCGACGGGTCGCAACCTTGCCGATCGGCGCGCGTGACAGATAGGGATCGATCACGATCGATGCGCCCTGGTACTGCAGCAAGAAGCCCGCCGTGCCCAACCACGTGATCGAAAGACCGGTGGGCAGCATCGGCGCGAAGTGTGACCAGTTGAACTGTTCAGCGGCGCTAACGTCGTTACGCTGTCGCGCCCGCGGCGCCAAGAGAAACGGCAGAATCTTTGGCCAATGCGGCGTCGTGCTCATGGCGCGCAGCATAGCAGAAGCAGGATAACCCAGGCGGCGGTGAATCCATTTTGCGCCGCCTGGGCTCGGGCGTCAGGGCGCTTTGCTGTAGCAAATCCCGACGGTAGGGTTAGCGTTTCCGCCTTTGTCGAGCAGCTTGCCGCAGAGCTCGCCGCTGGCACAGCCGCTGTTCGCAGCGTTGAGACTGCAGTACTTCTCGCACGAACCCGCGCGACCAAAGTCGAGGGCAAAGTAATAGTCGCCGCTCAGACCATCCCAGCCGACGTGCGAGGCACACCCGGTGCCCGATACGCAGGCGCTGCTGACATTGCAGGGACTACCCGCAGCTGTCGTCCCGGCCTTGACGCAGATTCCACCTGCCGCCAAATCGCACATCTCGCCGGCCTTGCATTGCGGCTTGAGCACATCGCACGGCGTCGGCGCGGGCGGTGGTGGTGGTGGCGTGGCGATGCAAATGCCCCAGTCGCTGTGAACGTTGCCCAGCGAGACTTGCGCGCAGGTTTCGTTGGCTTTGCAGGACGCCTTGTTATCGCAGAGCGGATAGCAACGTCCATCGGTGCCATTTTGATCCTTGGCAACGCAGATCAGTCCTTTGCCGCAGGAATCGGCCCCATCCACTGGCGGCTCGACGCAGGGGTCACCGGCCTGCTTCGGTCCATACGGATAACATGCGCCGTCGGACACTTTCGGGCCGACTGGCCAGCAGCGATCCGTCGGCGCAGCGCAGTTCTGCTTGATCAAGTCGCAGCTGCAGTTGCCGTTACAGCCAGGGCTCGCGTAGCAAGCTGGCTCGCGCTGACAATCGCTGTCTGCGCAGTCGACCGCACCATCACCGTCATCATCGATCTTGTTGTCGCAGATCTCCTTCGTGCTCGGGGGTGTACTGGGCGGTGTGGTCTGTGGCGTGGCGGGTTGCGGTGCTGGTGCGGCTGGCCGCAGGCCAAGGTGCGAGCCTTTGCCCGTCCCACTGGGATCCGCGTTGTCGAGTCCACAGGCGGTGGCCGCCGTAATTGCGGCGATAATCGCCATTTTCGCTAGTAAGCATTTGAAGTTGTTCACGTGTGTGCCCTTCCTTCCGTCGCTATGGGCCGTGTGTCTGTTGGGCTTAGTGCGGCGCCCGCCGGAGAAGCGAAAAAGTTTTTTCTTTTTTGGCAAACCGTGCACTAAAGGGGTGTGCAGACGCTCAACCCGATCGTGGCGGTTTCGCTGTGGATCGCCCTCGGTCCAGCCAACGTCGCGTTTTCTGCCGATCATCGCGTAGCCGCGGCGGACGCCCGCGGCGCGACTGTCAATGTTGACCCGCGACTGCCCTTCGATAGCGCCGCCTTGATTCAGGCCCTCGGCTTGCGCTTGCCGAACTGGCGGCAAGCGGGCGGCACACTGGAAATCGGCCGCGATCGGACCGGTCTCTTTGTGCGCTACAACGGCCGGACCGAAAGGTTTACCGTGGACACCGACGGCGCGGCATTGCGTCACGCCGCGCTGATCGCCGCCAATCTGCTCGAACGGCCAACCGAAGTCGATCTCCCGCCACCGATCACCGTCTCATCAAAAGGCACCGAGCCCGCGCGACAGCAGATCGTCGGCGCCGCGTTGCCGCTGATTGGCACCGGAAGCAACGCCGAGCGTCCAATGATTGGCTTGGCCGCCGACCTCTCGGTGCGTGTCCGAGCCTACCCACTTGGTGCATTCCTCAATCTCGAATACGGCAGCTACCCCGCGATCGGCGATCAGCAGCTCGGCGCGCCGTTTTTCGCCGCACGCCTCGGCGCGTTTTGGCAACCGATCGCCGCCCTTCAGCTGCGTGGGCACGTGATCGTTCAACCAACGCTGCTTTCCGGAGAGGTAGATACGCGCCAGGTCTCGCGCAGCGACACGCATTGGGGACTGGGTCTCGGCGTGGCTTGGCGACAAGCGATCTGGAGACGGATCGAGTTTCTTGGACTTGCCGGAAGCGACTTCTTCTTTTCGCGAACCGCCTATCAGGCCGCGGGCAAGGCGATCGTCGCCTCGCAGCGCGTCGCCTTGTGGTTGGGCGCCGGATTGGGCTATCGATGGACGCGCTGATCGCCACACCACTGATCTGGGCGTCGAGTCTGCGCGCCGTGCGGCAGGAGCCGCCGGCCAGCGATCCGCTCGTTCAGGCGGCGCGTGGTGGCGATAACCAGGCCCTTGAGCAACTGTTTCGTCGGCACGCTGACGAGGTGTTTCGCCGGATCACGCGCCTGATCGGCCCCGACCCGGACCGCGAAGACTTAGTGCAAGAGGTCTTCGTCGCCGCCTTTCGCGGCCTGCCGAAGTTTCGCGGCGAAGCGAGCTTTTCGACCTGGCTCTATCGGATCGTCGTGCGCGTGGCCTATGGACACCTGAAACGGCGGAGAGCCCGCGGACAGCAGCCGCTATCGGAAACGATCGTCGAAAAGATAGTCGACTCGGCGGCCTCGCCCGAAGACAAGGCCCTCAAGCAACAAGAACTGAACCAGGTCCTCGAGCTGCTCGATCAACTCAAACCAAAAAAGCGCATCGCGTTTGTGCTACGCGTTGTCGACGGACTGTCGCTGCCGGAGATCGGCGAATTGGTCAATGCTACACCAGCTACGGTCGGTCAACGCGTGCGCCACGCTCAACACGAGCTGCAGCAAGCCGCGCAGCGCCAAAAGCAACAGCGGTTGCGGGAGGAGCGTCGATGAGCTGCAACAAGGCAACCGACGCGCTGCTTGGACTGCAGGGCGACAACCAAGCGTTGATCGCGCATCGCCGCGAATGCCCACACTGCAGCCAAGCAACCGAAGTGATCGGTACGCTGCGCTCGGCGATCGAGTCCAGCGCAGCCGATGGCCTCGACCAAGTCGCTCGTCTGCGCATCCAAAACCGTGTACTGGCCGAGCTCACCCAACCGCCACCTCGTCAAGGTGCGCGCTGGGCATTATGGATACCCTCGGCGTTGGCGCTCGTACTGCTCGCGGCTTGGGCGCTTTGGCCCCGCGCCAAAGTGATCGGCGATAGTTCGCCGCCACAACAAGCAAAGCGCATCGTACCGCCACCGCTGCAGCAGACAGCGCCACTGGCGCTCTATCTGATCGCCGGCCGTGGAGCGCTCGATCGCGTATCGGAAATCGGCGCAACGCATCAAGTCCTGCGCGCCGAAGCCGGCCAGACCCTCCGCGCTCGTCTCGGTGCCACCGACGTGCTGCTGCGTGGACCAGGCCGACTGAGCACGGCCGCCAGTGCCGACGGTCAGCAACTCACCTTGCACAGCGGCCGACTTGTCGTCGACTCGCCAACTCGACACGATCAGCCGCTGGCGATCGTCGCCGGACAGTATCGGATCGTGATCGTCGGCACGCGTTTCGCTGTGGCGCGCCCCGATGCGATATCGCTAACGGTGGTGGTCGAGCGGGGCGAGGTAGCGATCTTTCAGTCCGCCGAAGGGATCGCCAGACTGCGCGCCGGACAAACATGGAGCAACGGCAACGCCGACGGCGCACTCAACGCGTTACTCGAGCGCACCGCCTGGTCACCACCAGCCTCAGCGCGGCACTGGATCGCCCGCGTCAGCGATACCACGGGCAGCCTCTACGCTCGCGGCCATTACCTCGGCGAGGCACCGTTGGTCGCGCAATTGCCACTGGGCCTTGCCAGCATCGACCTGCGACGATCGGGCCACGCTCGGCGGATCGAACAGCGGCCGCTTGGCGCGGTGCGCCGCCGAGCGCTACCAGCTGTGACGAATCTCAGGCAGCCGGTAAAAACGCGTCGCAAGCGATCGCCGGCGGCGCGGACCCAGCCACGCGCACCAGACGTAGCCGTCGACAACCCAGGCAAAACGGGAGAGCGCCAACCAACTCGGCCAACAGCCGAAGCGCGATATCGAGCCGCGGAGCAGGCGATCGCACGCGGCGAGCTGCCAGTCGCCCAGCGCATCTTCGAACAACTGCTCGACGATCCGACGGCCCAGGCGCTCTGGCCTACGGCGCGCCTCGATCTGGCCCGCGTATACCTGCGTCGAGGAGATCCGCGACGTGCAGCCCAATTGCTCGCCGCAGTTCCCCAGGGATCAAGCCTCTCGGGAGCCGCCCATTTCTTGCGCTGCCAAGCCAAGCTTAGAAACCAAAAGCACGCCGAGGCGTTTCGCTGCCTGGAAACCTTCCAAACGCGTTATCCTGGCTCTGGTCAACTGGAGCAGGCGTTGTTTCTCTCGGCACAGCTCGCCGAAAAACTCGGCGGTTGCAGGCAAGCCAAGCCGCTGATCGAGCGCTATCTGCGGCGCTTTGCCCATGGTCGCTATCGGCAGCGCCTGGTCCAGCGATGCAACGCGCAATGACCCGCGATTCCCGTAGCTGCGGCGTGCGCTGCCTGGTGCTCGGACTGCTGTTGTCTTACGCCGGATGCGCGACGGAGACGATCGAGCTCTTCGCCGATGCTCAACCGACGAAGGTCGATGCAACAGTCGATGGTGCCTCGCTCGATGCAGCGCTCGACCAAGGTCAAGACGGATCACTCGCCGACCTCAGCGTTGATGCCACGATCGACGCAAGTACCAGCTGCGTCTGCCGCTATAACCTCTGCCGGACCAACGCCGAGTGTCAGCCGACGATCGGACCGACGAGCAGCTGCCAAACGCCGCTCTGCAGCGGCGCGGTCGGCAGCTGCAGGCAGGCGGCCGATTGCGGCGGCACCGGGTGGCTCTGCACGACGAGCGCGACTAGCCTTACGCCCTGTCCTTGATGCCGCAGCGAGGCGTGCCCGGTTGGCTATTTCTTAGGGCCGGCGTATTTGCAGCTCGCGCCCGCGACGGCAGCGGTGAAGGTCGCCTCGAGTCCATTGGGAGCGAATTGAAAGGCGTAGTTGACGGCGAAGCCGGCAACACTTAGCTGGCCCTTGGCCTGACCTGCTTGGTCGACGCTCGCCTGGAGTGTCACCGGCAGCCCCGAACAGCTAACGTCGATCTTGCAGCCGTTTTGGGCCACGCTGCACTGCACCGCAGAACCGGTCGGGATGATCAAATTGCAGAGCGACGGCTGATTGGGCAGCGCAAGGATTAGATAGGCACCAGAGACCGTCGGGCAGGTCGTCCCGCTGCCGTCGGGAAACGGCGCCAGATCCGGCGTGCTCACGTCGGTGATCAGGTAAATGTCGCTCGGACGAAATCCATCGGGGATCGACAAACCATCGGGCAAGGAAAAGTCCGGGATGCGAAAATCGCGCGGCGGCAAACGCCCATCGGGCGGCTGATCGAGATCGGCGCGCGCGGCATCGATCACCGTGCCATCAGCTTGGCTGCTTGCGTCGACCTTCACTGCACTATCGCTGACGCTACTATCGCCACTCAGTTGGCGATCAGCACCGCAACCGACCGATAGCGACAGCCACACGCACAGCAAGACAAAACGGCTCAGAGAAAAGCTCTCGTTCATCGCCCATCCTTTCGGAATCTGACGCTGGTTCGAACGGCACCGGCAGCGCCGATATTCCAGCAGAAGCGCATTGGGCGTTACCAGCGCCTGACCAAACGGTCAAGCCTGTTGAGGCAGCGCAGGATTGCCGGCAAAGCAGTGACCGCGCGAGCGTAACGCTTCATTGGCGCGCGGGAATTTATCTTCACAGATTCTCACCGGTTAGCAGGCAGTTCACCGTCCGAGGGAACCTGGCAGCGGCCCGGTGGTCAGAGGATCGGAATGCCTGGGGGAGCTTGCCCAAATCCAACGCGTAGCAAAGAAGACTTTTGGAGGGTCCGCGATGGCCAGAGCGATCGATCGTTCCCGCGTGTTGCTTTACGGCACTTGTCTGGCGCTGGGTGCGCTCGCCGCCGCCGGCTGGATGCGCGAGATCACGGGTGAGATCAGCAGGCCAATCGATTCGGACGAACAGGCCAGCGAAATGCGCGGGCGTTTTCAGCGCAGCGATCCAGCCGAGCGGATCAGGCTGATTCGCCGACTGGGTCGCAGCGGTGGCGTACGCGCCGCCGGACTGCTCAGCGAAGCACTACAAACCAGCAGCGATCCGCGACTGCGGCTGACGGCGATCCGCCAACTCGGACTGGCCGGGGGCCCGGCAGCAGTCAAGCAACTCCGCGCGCTGCTCGCCGACGGTGCGCCGGCCGCCGAGCGCTACGCAGCGATTCACGCGCTGGGCCAAGTCCGCAGCGATCAAGCCGTCGAAGGTTTGATCGCGCGACTCGAGTCCCACGGTGAAACCAAAGAGCGCTCCTATCTCCTCGAAGCGCTCGCCGAAAGTCACCACGCCGACGCAGCAAAGGTCCTAGCTAGCTTAGCCGACGCCGGTGAGTTGGCGGCAATTCGCAGCCTGGGCGCGCTCGGCGGATCTGAGGCCTTGGCCAGCTTGCTCAAATTGAGCGAGCATCGAGCCGCCTCGATCCGCCTCGCCGCGATCGAAGCGCTAGGACGCACGGCCGACCCTAACGCCAAGCGCCGGCTACTCGATCTGATCCGCCGCAGCGACCGCGCCAGCCGCCTTCAAGCCGTACGCGCGCTGAAGTCGTTTGCCAGCGACGATGTCCAAGTGCTGCTCAGTCAGCTCGCCCAGAGCAAGGACAACGCGCTGTCGATCGCCGCGATCGAAGCGCTCAGCGATGGCCCGCTCAGCCGCCAGACGCTGCTCAATTTGCTCGCTGACGGATCATTAACAGCTCGCCGGCGAGCCCTCGATGCGCTCGGCCGCAGCGACGATCCGACGACTCATCCGGCGATCGCCAAGCTGCTCTTTCACCCGATGCTGGCCGATGACGCCGCTCGAGCGCTCGCCAATAGCGTGCACCCCTCGGCGCGCGAGCTGCTGCTCAACACGGTCGATGGCCAGTCCCCTTTGATGACCCAGCGAGCCATCGTTCTGCAACTCAATCAACTCAGTGGTCCCGATGTCGAGCAGGCGCTAACTCGACTGCTCGCGACGGGCGCCCCGGGGATCCAATCCAGCGCGTTGACGCGGCTGGTCGCGCTGCGCGGCGAAGCTGCACGGCCACAAGTGCTGAGCGCTCATCGAAACGGTGCACGACAGCTCCGGCAACAAGCTCTGGCGTTGCTGGCGCAGTGGGCTAGCAAGGATGACCTGCCACTGTTCGTGAGTTCGCTGAACGCAGGCGACTACAGCGAAGTGCAGACCGCCCTGCGCGCTATCAAAGCGATCGGCGGCAAGCGCGCCGAAGAGGCGATCTTCAATGTGATCGAAAACGGCGGACAGATTTCTAAGGCCGCCGCGATCGCGACGTTGGCGGAAGTCGGAGGCGATCGGGCGCGCAAGGTGCTGCTCGCCCAAATCACCGCGAAGGACCACGCTGGAACGTACAACGCCGAATGGGCACTCGGTAAGCTTGCCGATCCCAAAGCGCGTGAGGAACTGTTGGCAATCCTCGACGACGATCGCCAACCGGCGCGGGTCAAACAACGGGCGATGCGGGCGCTCTCCTATTATAACGATCCACGGACGTTCACCGAGCTCGCCCGGCACAAGGACCAAACGATCGCGCGCACGGCGCTTAGCTATCTCGGGCGTGCCGGCGGTCGCGAAGCCGAGGAAATCCTGATCGAGCGACTGCGCAGCGACGATGGTGTGAGCCGCTACGGCGCATTCTCAGCGCTCCGACAACTCGCAACGCCGACAGCCGTTGAGGCGATCGCCGGTCGCTTTGATCAAGAAACTGCCGCCGAAGCGTCCAACGCGCTTGCTCAGATCGGCAGCCGACGCGCCTTCGACGTTCTCGAGGATCGCTACAGTCGCGGAGACAAGGCCACACAGCTCGCCGTGATCGGTGCGCTCAATGCCAACCAGGGTGAAAGCGCCAAGAAGCTGCTATACGCTGCACTCAACTCGCAGGAAAAGGACGTCGTGATCCGGGCCGTCTATCAACTCGGTCAAGCCCACGACCCCGACGTTGAGCAGCGCTTGCTGAATCTGCTCAGCACCACCGATGACGCCAACATCCGACGCACGGTGGGCAGCAAGCTCCGTTATCGCGCAACGCTTTATGCTAACAACAAGCAGCTGATCGACGCGGCCTACTATGGCCGACGGCTCTAGGCCAGGCCAAGTCGTCTAGAAGAAGTCGTCGATCTTGCTGAGCAGCTTACGCGCTTTCTGTTGCGCGATCAGGTTCTCGGATTTGGCACGCGGCTCAGCGTTGGGGTCACCATCGATCACCTCTTTGAGCAGGCGCTCGAACAAGGCGCGGTCCTCAGCCTTCTTGGCGTAATAGCTGGCCATCAACACCTTGGTGCCGAAGTAGTTGGGGGCGCGCTTGAGCGACGCCTCGAAGTGGCTCTTGCTCTTGTCGAGATCGCTCGGAATCGTCTTGGTCCAAAACGCGCCGAAATAGCGGTCGGCACCGCCGAAGAAGTGATCGGGGTCGAGGGTATGGATGTAACCCATCACCGACTTGATCATCTCTTTGTACTTGATGATCGTCAGTAGCCCCTTGCTAGCCGCCCACTGGCCGTAGTTGGAGCAGAACCAATACATCGCCGGCACTGCCGAGCGATCGAGCTTCCTGACCGCGTCCTCAAACTTAGCGTCGCTGTTGATCGCCGCGCGAAACTCCGGACTGATCGCCATCATCGCCCGCTTGGCATAGACGATGCCGCGCTCGTGAGTCACCAAGTACGCCCTTTTCGCCTCGTCGTGCTTGTCGATATCGAACGATATGAAGCCATCGGCCAGCAGATAGGTCGCTCTAGACAGCTTGGTCCAAACGTCGCCATCTTTGGGGTTGAGCTTGGTAGCACTTTGATAAGCAGCGATCGCGCGTTCTAGCTCGCGCCGATCGTGACGATTGGTAAAGTGTCTGTCGCCGCGGGAAACTTCAGCCGCAAAGGCCTGCTTCAAATCCGACTGTCTGCTGAGCTTTTGAATCGCCGTCGCATCGGCCGTCGGCAAGGCGGTCTCACGATCGGCCGCCGAAGTCGCCCCACACGCGCTAGATGCCAGCACCAAACACACCCCCGCGACCCCCAATGCCTTGTCAGTCATCGTCCCTCCAATCTTGTCGGATACCCGGCGTCACTAAGTCTTGACGATGAGTCGGCATTGGTACCGCGGAAGGCCGGCAGCTGTCCAGCCGCAGCGTCGGAGAGGTTTTGCGGATCACAGCGCGGTGAGACCTCGTACGCTGTAGTGCAACGGCGCGCAGAAGGTCTGGTTACTGACGAAAGGCGCTGAAATCGCCTTCGAAGTTTCCACCACCGAAAGTGCCGCCGAGGGTTCCGTACCAGCGTCCAGCGGTCAATTGGCTGTCGTTAGAGATGTCGGCCTTACCACGCAGCGTCATGTACTTCATCGTTACCGACGCATCGCTTAGCTCTTTGATCAAGCCGGTGATCAGCGCGTCCTTGGCCACTTGGCAGCCCGCCTCCAGCGTTCCAGCAAAGCGGTTGACCAGGTTGTTATTCGAATTGCTCGCCGAAAGACCAAGGCCGGCGCAATCGATCAGGCCGCTCAACGCCGAGTTCAGATTGGTCTGACAGTTGATCTTCTTGTTGGTGCAAGTGATCGCAGTCATCGCCGCCTCGAGCGCCCAGCGCCAAATGTTACCGACGCTGCTGTTGATGCGCATCGGATCGATGAAGAACGTACCGCACACCTCGCGCGCGCTATACGGCAGACTCGCCAACTGGCCGAGTCCCGGCAGGTTCTTCGGGTCGGTGACAACTTGCTGCCCAAGATAGTCGAATTCGATCTGCGACCACTTCGAGACGCCGATGTATTGATCGGGCCCCACACGGGTCAGCGTTTCGGTGCTGACGATCTTCCACTCGTCGAGCACATCGTTGAGCGCCGCCAACCAGGCCACAAGCTCTGTCGCCCACGACGGCAGGTATTTCCTAGCTTCGTTGCCCGCGAACCTACCGAGTTCGCTGACGACGATCGAGGTCACCCCGTCGCCTTTGATCTCGAACCGTCCGGTGATCAGATCGTTGGCGAATTTGGCGAAGCCCAAAAGTCCCTTGGTAAAGCCCTTGAGGCCATCGCGAATCTTGAGCGTGCTGGAGAACGTCCAAGCACCGGCCAGGCGATTGTCATTGTGAGGTACCTTGCAGTCGCCCTCGGGTATGCACTGACCACCGACGCAAATCGTTCCCGGCGTCGTGCAGTCCGCCTTCACCACACAGCCATCGCCAGGGATCTTGTCGTCGGGAGCACATTGGTGATCCTTGCAGATCAGCGCGCCCGGACAGTCCTCGTTCCAGTCGCACTTGCCCGGCGGAGGCTGGCAAACACCGTCGATGCATTCATGGTTGGGATCATCGCAGCCAGTGCCTTCGATCAAACTGCAAAGGCCGTTGTTCTTGGCCGAGGGCGGTACGCAGCGATGGGTCGTGGTATGGCAAACGTAGGGATGGGAGCAGTCGCGGTCGTTTTTGCAGTCGTTGGGATTGGCTTTCGGGACGTACTGGTCGACCTGCAGGCCAGCGTCGCCGCCACCACAAGGGCCACCGTCGCAGTCGGAGATGCCGACAGTGCCAGCCTCGCAAGCGCCGAGCGCGACGCTGACGATTAGGACGGAAAAAACGCGAAGTTTTCCAAGCATGGGTCAATGCCTATCCAAAACTCGTGCCGGGATTGTCCGAGCAGAGCGCCTCGAAATCAAACCCTTTTCCGCTGACGATTTGTCGACCGGGAAACGGCTGACCCCAGGTGGGTGGTCAGTAGAGCTGGCAGTTGATCTGTGTAAATACAAGCACTTACACAGGCAGACCGCTAACTATTGATTTATAGCGGTTTGATCGTAGGCTGCAGCGATGCGCAGACGAATCAGCTGGTTAGGCTTTTTGTGCAGCGGGCTGGCAGCCTGCAGTAGTGCCCCGGACCACCAGGGCCTGGAGACCGAGCTCGTCGCAAAACTTCCCGATGGCAATGCCCAGGGCAGTGCCGTCAGCGGCCGCTACCTGCTCGCGCTAACGACCACCGACTGCGACGGACGCTGTCCAGCCCCCGACGGGTTCGCGATCTGCGAAATCGGCTTCGGTGTCTCCGATGATTCGGTGACGCTGACCCAGACCGCAGGACGACTGGAGGCAAGCGGCCTCAACAGCCAATTTGTCGTCGACCAACTCAGCGGTGGGATCAATACCGACGGCAGCTTCGACATCGGTGGGCTCAATACGATCAGCGGAACATCGCTGATCGCGACCGTCCGCGCGACCGGCACGATCGACGCCAATGGCAAGGTCAGCGGCGAAGCCCGCGGCTGGGCCAGCGGCTCGGCGGCCGAGACCAGCGTCGACTGCGTCGCCAGCTACTCGCTCACGGGCCAACGCAAATAGTCCGGACCATTCTCGTGAGCGCAACCGTCGACGCCGACACGTTCTACCTGCACAGCTATCACGCCTTCGACCGCGCCTGCTGGCAACAGGCACTCGCCGGCGTATCGCAGCGGCTGCAGGACGACGCGCTGTTTGCCTGGCTGGTGCGCCAGCTCGCCGATGCCGACCTCGGCGCACTCGAAGATCTCGATCAGCCAAGCACCGTCGAAGAAAAGATCGCTCAGCTAGACAATGACCCGCTGGCCTGTTACGTCGCGACCCAGATCGCGCGACAGGCGCTGCCAGCCGAAGCGCAAGAGATCCCGGGAAGCGCCGCTCAATTCGGAACCGCGGCCGTCGTCTACAGCGGCGACTTGTCGGTCGCCGAGGAGTTGACCGTCGCCGAGGGCGTGTTGTTGATCGGCGGAGAGCTGCGGGCGACTGCGCTGACCGTCGCCTCCAGCGCAACATTGGTTGTCCTCGGCGAACTCCGCTGCGCGGCGCTGCGCTGCGCCGGCGGATTGATTTGCGGAGCAAACCTTTGGGGCGGCGCGATCGTGCTCACAGGCCATTCACCGTTGGCGATCGGCGGCGAACTGACTGCCGAGTTGGTGATCGCAAAAGACCGCGTTTTAGCTGCCCGTGGGCTGAGCGTCGCGCGCTGGATCGGTGCCGCCGACGGCATCGGCCTCGACGCACTGCTGAGCGATTCGCTGTTTGATAATCACGGAGAAATCGACGTGGTCGCGCTAGCGCTGGCGACGAAAGATAACCGGCCGCTGCTCAGCACGATGCAACAGAACGGCCCCGGCGCGATCGACACGCCTAACTGGTGCAAACTACCGGCGCGCTAACCGCTAACGGAAGCGCGCTGCGTCGTACTCGGCGGCGGCTTGCCGGTGAAGCTCTGCCTCCGAGCGTCCCGGATTCTGGCGCTTCAATTCAAGCGCCCGTAGCTCGATCGCCTCTTCGCTTGCCATCCAATGCAAAGGAGGCGAGGTGATTGGACGACGGGGCGCGACACTAGCGCCACCTGGTCGCCCTACCGAGGCCGCCAACCGCTGTTCCCCAGGCATCACACCCTCCAACCACAAAAACGATCGTTTGCTATCAATTAACGATAGCAGCGAGGGTGCGCGATGTCACCCACTGTCGCCTTGCGCTCGATCAAGAATGGCGGTTGCCCGACCTCGGCATCTGGCTACAATGCCGCGACCGCAGCGAGCGCCGCCAAGGAAACGCGGCGCGGCGCGGTCGACGAAACCGTTTGATGCGCGCGTGTCGGCGCGAGGAGGCTTTGGTGGAGCGCAGCTTATTTGGCGAAGAGCATAAGATCTTTCAGAAAGCGGTTAGACAGTTTATCGACCGCGAAGTCCGTCCCCAGCAAAAGCAGTGGCTTGAAGCGGGCATCGTCTCGCGCGAAGTCTGGAAAAAGGCCGGTGAGGCGGGACTGCTCTGTACCTGGCTCGACGAGCGTTATGGCGGCCCCGGCGGGGACTTTCTCCACGCGACGATCGTGATCGAGGAGTTGGCCCGCGCCTACGAGTCAGGGTTCGCGGCACCACTGCACTCGGACATCGTCGTGCCTTACATCCATCGCTTCGGCAACGATGCCCAAAAGGATCGCTGGCTTGCCAGCTGTGCGCGAGGGGAAACGATCACCGCCGTGGCGATGACCGAACCCGACGCAGGGTCTGATCTGGCTTCGATGAAGATGACCGCGCGCAAGGATGGCGATAGCTGGATACTAAACGGAAACAAAACGTTCATCTCCAACGGCATCCTCTGTGACCTCTGCGTGGTCGCCGCAAAGACTGGTGACGCCGAGACCGATCCGCACACGGCGATCTCGCTGTTTCTCGTCGAGGCCGACCGCCCGGGTTTTAGCAAAGGCAAAAAGCTGGAAAAGATCGGCATGCACTCCCAAGACACGGCGGAGCTGCACTTCGAGGACTGCCGCATCCCCGCCGGAAATCTGCTCGGCCACGAAGGCGCCGGCTTCATCATGCTGATGCAGGCCCTGCAACAAGAACGCCTGGTCGTCGCGATTGCCGCCCAAGCGATCGCCGAAACGGTGTTGCAGGACACATTGAATTACTGCCAGGAGCGCAAGGCGTTCAAACGGCCGATCAGCAAGTTCCAGAACACGCAGTTCAAGTTGGTTGATGCGGCAACGCAGGTCGAGATCGGCCGCCATTTTCTCGACCGTTTGGTCAGCGAGCACGCCGCCGGAAAATATCTGGTCAAAGAGTGTTCGATGGCCAAGTGTTGGCAAACCGAGATGGCCCAGCGGGTAATCGATGATTGCCTGCAGCTCTATGGCGGTTATGGCTACATGACCGAGTATCCGGTAGCGCGCGCGTTTGTCGACGCGCGCGTTCAGCGGATCTACGCCGGCACCAACGAGATCATGAAAGTGATCATCGCCAAGCAAATGGGGCTGTAGCTCTGGCGCGATGCGCAGGCTTAGCGACGCGGTGAAAGCGGCCGCAGCCCATACTGCTGGCGCAGCAGGTTGACCGACCGATTGACCCAGGGCTGCTCGGTGAGCAGCCGGGAAAGCTGACCGCTGTTGAGCTCAAGCCGGCGGGCGGTGGCAAGGACAACCGCCTGTTGTTCGGCGAGCAGATCGAGCAGCTGCCCGATCGCCGCGGCATACTCAGCACCGTCGCGGGCTAGCGGTCGGCGAGCGATCAACGCAGCCAACGCTGGAGGGATTTGATACGGTGAAGCGATCGGCTGACGGTAACGTCCAGCGATCGCTTGGCGCAAGCGACACAAGGCAAGCCGGCGGTTCCGCTGCTGGAGTCGGCTATCGCTGGCTGAAGCGGCGATGCCCGTCGGTCGGTGGCGCAGGCGCACGGCGCTGGCGGTCTTGTTGCGCTTTTGTCCGCCGGGACCCGACGCACGGTACGTGTCGACCTCGCACTCGGCAAGCAGCGCAGCGTCATCGAGCAACAAGGGATGCATCGGCAAACCACGGTATTTGAGCGCTGCGGGACTGTCAAACCGCCTCGCTCGCCGCGGAATCGCATGAACCTCGGCCCAAGCTCTGCTAAGTTCGACGATCGATGAAAGCAACGATCATTGATGGCGCCTTTGGGCTCGACAACTTGCGACAAATCGATCGGCCGTCGGCCCCCTTGGGATCGCGCCAGGTTCGTCTTCGCATCAAGGCGGTTTCGCTCAACTATCGCGACTTGCTGATGGTTAGCGGGATGTACAATCCCAAGCAGCCCTTGCCCCTGGTGCCCTGCTCCGATGGCGTTGGCGAGATTATCGAACGTGGCGACGGTTGTCGGCGATTCGAGATCGGCCAGCGTGTCTGCCCGATCTTCTGCCAAGGCTGGATCGCTGGACCGCCGAGCTACGCGGTCGTACGAAATGGAACCCTCGGTGGCCCACTCGACGGCACGCTCTGCCAAGAAATGGTCGTCGATGAAGAGGGGCTGGTCGCCGTCGCCGATTATCTCAGCGACGCTGAAGCGGCTACCCTTCCCTGTGCGGGCGTCACCGCTTGGTCGGCGTTGGCCGTCGAAAGCTCGGTCAAAGCCGGCCAGACGGTGCTGGTCCAGGGCTCAGGTGGCGTTTCGATCTTCGCCCTGCAACTCGCTAAGCTGATGGGCTGCCGCGTGATCGCCACCTCGAGCAGCAACGAGAAACTCGAGCGCATGAAGGCGCTGGGCGCCGACGAAACGATCAACTATCGCAGTACGCCCAAATGGGGCCAAGCCGCACGTCAACTCGCGCCACCCGAGGGCATCGACCAGGTAATCGAGGTCGGCGGTGCACAAACGCTCGAGCAATCGCTGCGTGCCACTCGCTTGGGGGGCACGATCAGCCTGATCGGCGTGCTATCGGGCGTTGCAGCGCCGCTCAATCTGCTGCCGATCCTGATGCAGCAGGTTCGCGTGCAAGGCATCCTCGTCGGTCATCGCCAAGGATTCGAGCAGCTGATGCAAGCTGCCGCTGCCCATCGTCTGCATCCGGTGGTCGACGATCGCCAATTCGGCTTTTCTCAGGCCGCTGAGGCCCTGAGCTACCTGCAAAGCGGCAAGCACTTTGGCAAGGTTGTGCTGCTAGCGGATTAGTCGGGCAGCACCGTTTTTTCGAAGAAAATTAATCAGCTAGCGATCGGGCCTCAAGACCTGGGCGGCACGGCCGTTGTGATCGGCGATGGCCGCCCAGAAACCGCAACCGTTTGTCGGCGTGCGCTTTGACTGCTGTCGCGTCTACTACCGCGTCTATCGCAACGCGCAAGGGACCGCTTACGAGGGGCGCTGCCCGCGCTGCCTCAAGCCGGTGGTCTTTCGCATCGGACCCGATGGTAGCCGTTCGCGCTTTTTCATCGTCCGGCAGCGCTAGCGGCGACGCCGATCGGCCGCGGCTTGACAACGATCGACCCGCACCGCACAGTCGCAGCGTGACAGGATCAGCCGAGGGAGCGCAGGATTTTGTCGCGCGCCTGCAGATCGGTCAGCAGGCAGCCGAAATCTACTGCGAGGGCGAGGTGATCGACCTGCATGTCGAGTCGTTCATCTGGACCCGGGTTTTTGGCTACGATCTGACCCGCGAACATGGCCACGGCCTGCTCGGCGCCCGCTACTACAGCCAGGTCGACTTCCCGCGCATGCTGCGCACTGGTCTTGCGGGAAGCGTGATGTCGATCGCGACCAATCCGTTCCGCTTCGCTCGCACGCAAACGCTGGCCAAAAATACCCGGCGACTAAAACAGATCATCGAAGATGCCCCGGGAGTACAGCTGGTTCAAAGTGCCAGCGACTATCGCGCCGCACGCGCCGCGGGAAACCACGCCTGTTTCATCGGCCTCCAAGGCGGCAACGCAATCGCTCGCTCCGAGCAGATCGAGGCGCTCGATCCCGCCGTGACTCGCGTGACCGTCGTGCATCTGACCAATTCCAACTACGGTCGAACCAGTTCGCCCTTTTCCAAATTCAGCCGACGTGCAGACCTTAGCGACGAGGGCTGCGAACTCATCGCAGCGCTCAACCAGCGCAAGGTGATGGTCGATCTTTCGCACATCAGCCGCCTGGGATTTTGGCGAGCGATCGAGGCCCACGACAACACCCTGCCGCCAATCGTTTCTCACACCGGCGTCTGTGGGGTGAAGAAGAGTTGGCGGAATATCGATGACGAGCAGATCCGTGCGATCGCCGCGCGAGGCGGCGTCGTCGGCGTGATCTATCACATCGGCTTCCTCGGCGGCCGGCGGGTCGCTGCCGTCGCCGCGCATCTCGATCATCTCCTGCGCGTGGGCGGTGAGGATCTGCCCGCGCTGGGCAGCGATTGGGACGGCATGATCACAACGCCACGGGACATGAAAACGGTTTGTGAGCTGCCGCGCTTGGTTCAGGCACTGCTTGACCTTGGCTGGTCGCGCCAGCAGATCAGCAAAACGCTCGGCAAAAACTACTTGCGCGTTTTAGCAGCGGTGCGCCCCTAGCAGGCGTTTTCGGCCGCTGTAGTGGCCGATCAGACGGAGCGACGAGATGTTCAGCCAGTGCAAACAGATCTACCTCGCAACCCGCAAGCAGAACGACCAGCTGTTCAATAGTTATGTGATGCGACCCTTGGCTAGCGTGGCGGTATTTTTCGCCGCCCGCACACCCGTGACCCCTAACCAGCTGACCCTGCTGAGTCTGATAATCTTCATCGTGGGCGCTGCGTTGTTGATCGCACTGCCAGGAACGCTCGGCGCACTGATCGGTGCGCTGGTGATCGAGCTAAACTATCTGCTCGACTGCGCCGATGGCATGCTTGCGCGACACAAGAAGCTCGCCTCGCGCCAAGGGCATCTGTTCGATTTCTTTACCGATGAGATCAAGGCGGTAATTCTCGTCGGTGCGCTCGCCGTACGCTGCTGGCGCTTCGGCGGCCTAGACTACGCCCTCGAGCCGCTCGCCGCCGGGCATCAACTGTTCCTGCTCGCCGGAATGGTTGGCGTCTTCGCTGTCGCTTCGGCGACATCGCTAACCACCTTCTTGCGCCACCCAGAAATCACCGGCAAACGCACGCCGGTCGAAGCCCATTACGAAGCCAATCGCTCGGCGCAGAGCAAGAGCCCGTTGCGCTGGGCCGTGCAGCAGCTGATGACCTTCTTGCGCTTGATCAATCACTACCCGAGTCACATTTATCTGTTCGCCGCCTTCGACCGCCTCGACCTCTACTTCTGGCTGTGGAGCGCACTGAACGTGCTCTATCTGCTCAAGGGTTGGCTCGCCATCGCCCTGCGCTTTGGCCGCAGCTAGCACCGCGTCGTTCGAGGTCGCAGACGTTTCGCGCACAAATGTCCGAGTCGCGCAGCTTCGAGCCTTGGGGATCGTTTCCGAAATCTGCGCGCCAGTCGTCGTAACTTCTCCGAGCAACCTGCCCAGGGATCGCGCGGTTAGCAAACGCGAACAACCGGTCCGCATCTTGCACTCTCCAACACGCCAGATGTGGAGGCAAGAATGCGAAAGACAGCGATAGCCATTCTGTTTACCTCGGTCGCTTGTACGGCCGGGTGCGGCGAGAGCTTTCGAACGCTACCCTGTGAGCCCAACTGCAGCGCCCCGCCGATCGAGCTGCCTCCAGCAGTGCTCCCCGGGGTGACCCACGGCACGCCATTTGTCGTGCAGCAGGTCAGGTTTGCCGAACCGAGCGTGACGCGCGATCTGAGCGGTGATGGGGTGACCGACAACCAGCTGGCCCTGCTGTTTAATGTCGTCGCCCAACTGGGCGTCAGTCGTGAGCGGTTGGAGGCTTATCTCAATCGCGCGCTGGTCAACGCGGCGGCCGGACAGCTGCTGGAAATGCGCGTCGCAGACGGACCAGACGTCGCTCGGCTGACGCTGCGCAATGCGTTGGTTTGGCGAACTGCGCGCGAAAACGTCTACCAGGCCGATCCAAATACGATCAGTGATACGCTGACCACGGCCTACGATGGCGGACGCTTCGCCGTGGGTCCCGGCAAGCTGGTCTGGACGGTGCCGACGGTTGCCAGCTCGACACCGGCCCGCTTGCGACTGCAGAAGGTGCAAATCGACGCCGAACGCGTCGATGACCAACTAATCGGTACGCTGACCGGTGCGATCAGCAAAGAGAGCCTCTTTGCCGAGCTGTTGCCGCTGCTCGCGACAGCGATCACTCAGCAGATCAGCGACGGCGCACTTACCGACAGCGAGCGCTTGGTGGTCCGCGTACTACTCGATGCCGATGATGACGGTGAAATCGAGGACGACGAGACGCACTACGGCCCGTTCGCCCAACTGCTTCGTCAAACACTTGATATCGACAGCGACGACGATGGCACTAATGATGCGCTCTCCTTCGCGCTCGATTTCACAGCGATCCGCTGCGAGCTCGATACCCTCCACACCGGCAGCCGTTTCGAGCCGGCGCGTTGAGACGCTCGCTCTGACAACGCGGCCGCAGCTTGCTGGCCCCGCTCGTCCGACAGAAGGCCGTTAGTCGGCGAAGTAATCCGGGCTATTTCCCGGCTTCCATTTGATGTTGCAGCCGATGCTCGGCTTCTGCTCCGCGCTGACCGGACGACCGGCAAGCAGCGCATCGAGCGCAGCACGCAGGTCAGCGCCGTCGACGGGCTTGCCATTGTTCGGCCGACTGTCGTCAAGCTGCCCGCGATAGACCAGCTTGCGCTCGGCATCGAAGAGGTAGAAGTCGGGCGTGCAGGCGGCGCGATAGGCTTTGGCGACCTCTTGCGAGGCGTCGTACAGGTAGGGAAAGACAAACCCCGCCGCGCGACTAAATTCGGCCATCTTCTCAGGGCGATCAGCAGGGTAGCCTTCGATGTCGTTGGCGCTGATCGCAACGATCCCGACAGCGCGCTGTTGATAGTCTCGACCGAGTGCAGCCAGTTGCTCGCGCACATGCACAACAAACGGGCAGTGGTTGCAAATAAACATCACCAGTGTGGCCCGTTTTCCCGAGGCGATATCGTCCAGGCTTACCGGCTGACCAGCGCTGTCGGGCAAACGGAATGCGGGGGCCGTCGTGCCCAAGGCCAACATCATCGATTCGGTCGCTGCCATGCAAGTGCTCCTCTGGATCGGGATGGTCCGACCGAACACTTAGCAGAAATCAGCGGAAGCGCCAAAGATCGGCGAGGGGGAGCACAGCTGCCAGCGCCCTACTAGGCGGACGCGGAGGGGGTGTCGGCACGATAAAGATAGCCGTCCTCTTCACCTAGCCAGCGCAGGATATCGAGGGCGGAAAGAATGCCGACGACGCGTCCCTCATTGTCAACCACCGGCACACGGTGTACCGCCTGATACGCCATCAGCGCAGCCGCTTGGGACAACGACGTGTCGGTGTCGACGGTAAAGGCGACGGGCGTCATCACTTCGGCTGCCGTCGCAGAAAACTGGTCAGCGTGCATGCCCCGCTCGCCGATCTGTCTGAGCTCTTCGTTAGCATGTACTTCGAGGCCCGCATCGTCGTGCTCCATCGCCACCAGATCGGTCTTGGAAACCATGCCGATCGGCTTACCATCGAAGTCGACCACAGGCACACCGCTGATGCCGTGATCGATCATCAAGCCCCGCACCGTCTCGATGCTGACATCTGGGGTGACACAATAAGCGCTAGGCGACATCACGTCGGCGACACTGATCGTATCCGCACGAGTCGCTGTCGGCTTGTCCCCACTCATCACGACTCTCAAACCGTTGCCTATCACGCCACGCTCCCTTCATCCCGCGCCCACAACGAAAACTGCGTGTTGACCAGCGCGCCCTATCAAGGGTGAACCGCTAGTCCTTGCTCTTCGTCCGAATGGTCAACACCGGACAGCACGCTCGGCGCACCACTTGCTCAGCGACGCTCCCCAGGAACAAATGTGAAAGCCCCTTTCGCCCGTGGGTCCCCATGACGATCAGGTCGTATCCACCCTCTTCGGCGACGGCCAGGATCTCATCGCGCGGGTAACCCGAGCGGACCCGACTGTTGACCATGAAGCCGGCGGTCTCTAGGCGCTCAAGCGCCTGACGCAGCTCCTTGCTCGCCTCGCGACGAGCAAACTCAGTCAACGTTTGCTTGCCGGCACCGGGCACAGCGACCATCACGTCGGGCACAACATAGTGCGGAAGCTCTAGCACATGCAGTACGTCAAGCTGGGCGTCGCACTCCTTGGAGAGCTCCGCTGCCGTGTCCAGGGCCGCCGTCGAGCACGCGGAAAAATCGATCGGTACGAGGATCTTCCTAAACAGTGGCATCGACTCACCTCCCTTGGTTCGACGGTGAACGTCGAAGGAGCTGACGCCTGTAATGCATGAAAAAGGCGAGCAAAGCCTAGGCCAGTATAGGCAGATCCATCTTTCCCAGCGGTTAGCGCGCCGCACTTCACTGTCGGACACTACGAAGTGGGCGAATATGGCTCTGCTGGCGCCGATCCAGGCAAACGGAGCCTCAGGTTGACCCGTTTGCGGGGAAAGCTTACGACTTGCGGGTCAACTTGACCCGCTCGCGCGTCTGCCGCGGATCGCGCTGCTCGTGCCCGGACGGATGCGCGCGATGGTGGGCGACCGGTTCAACGTGAGACGTCACCGCGATGCGATGCGCGGGCAATGCAGCTCGCAGCGTTGACTCCACCTCAGTCGCTCGCTGGTGCGCTTCGTGGGTCGAGGTTTCGCCATCGAGCAATAGATGAACTTCGACCCACATATCGTCGTCGATCGCGCGGTGCCGCAGTTGGTGATAGCCGGCGATCAACTCGCAGCGCACCGCGTCGTCCAGCCGAGCGATCAGCGCCTCGGTATGATCGGGGTCCGCGCGATCCATCACGCCAAAATACGCATCGCGCAGCAGCTGAACCCCCGAGATCAATACCCAAACGCCGAGCAAGCCGGCGAACGCCGGATCGAGCCAGTTTCGTCCAGTGAGCCAGGCCGCTCCCGCGCCGAACACCGCGCCAACGCTGGTCCAGACGTCGGCGAGAACATGCTGCCCGTTGGCCTGCATCACCGCCGAACGAATCCGGCGACCGATCCGCCGCAAGCTGATCCCCAAAACCACGTTGATCATGGCCAGCGCGCCGGTGATCGCCACACCATATTCGAGGTTGTTGAGCTGCGCGGCGCCGAACAACGCTCGCACGCTAGCCACCACGACGACCACACCTGTCGAGAGTACCAAGGCCCCCTCGAAACCGATCGAGAGATAGGTAATTCGCCGATGACCATAGGGGTGGGCCGGGTCGGCCGGCTGCTGGGCGTACCACATCGAAAACACGGCAAATGCGGTGGCCACCAGATGCACGACCGATTCGGCGGCGTCGGCGAAGATCGCCGTTGAATGGGTCAGGAAGAAGGCGACCATCTTGCCGCTCAGCATCAAGACCGCGACCAGCAGACTGATGCCCATCGCGATCCAAGCGACTCTACGCTGTTGGGGATCGTCGCTGAGCGGCGCCTCGAGCATCAGCCGCTGCTCAGACCGTTTGCGAAAACGTCGGGCGCTCGGGCGGCGCGGAGGAAAGGTGTGCGTCAAAAACCATCGCAACGTTGCGCACGAGGATTTGCCCGATCTCTCGAACCTCGATCTGCCAACCGTCGCGTTTGATCAGGCCCAGCGCTTCAAGCTCATCGAGCGGCTGCAGTTGCGCAGAAAACGCCTGTTCGGCTGAGCACCCATGGCGCGCAGCGAGCGCCTCAAGATCGGCAGTGAAGTTGCACATCAGCTGTTGAATCGTCTCCCGACGCAGCAGATCCTCGGCGGTCAACAGCCAGCCGCGCTCGATCGGAAAGCGACCGGCGTCGAGCGATTGGTAGTACGCAGAGAGCGGCTTGATCGACTGGGTATAGCTATCGGCGACGTCACTGATCGCGCTGGCACCAAAGGCGATCGTATCGCCGGTCTCGCGCGGCGTGTAGCCCTGGAAATTTCGGTAGAGCCGCCCCTGCATGCGGGCCACCGCCAGCTCATCGCTGGGCAGCGCGAAATGGTCCATGCCGATCGCAACATAACCGGCCTCAAAAAACTGCTGACGCGCCTGCAAAAACAACGCGATCTTGTCGAGCGGTCCCGGGCGGGGCTCGGCATCGTAACGCTTTTGCTGCGGATGAATCCACGGCACGTGGGCGTAGGAGAACATCGCCACCCGATCAGGGCGGAGGCGCAATACCGTTTCGACGGTTTTGCGGTAGGCGGTCTCTTCCTGCAGCGGCAATCCATAGATCAGATCGAAGTTTACACCGCTGTAACCGAGATGCCGCGCGTAGTCATAGAGCGCTTCAGTCAGCTCGACCTCTTGGACGCGACCGACAGCGCGCTGAACCTCAGGGGTAAAATCCTGAACGCCGATGCTCAGGCGGTTAAACCCAAAACCACGCAGCAGCGCGAGCTGCTCGCGCGTCGTAACCCGCGGATCGACCTCAAGCGCGAGCTCTGCGTCGCTGACCAAGTTGAACCGCTCGTCGATCGCGGCGAGCAATCGCAGCAGCTGTGGCTCATCGAGGAACGTCGGCGTGCCACCGCCAAGATGGATCTGATCGACCCGCCGGCGGTTGGGCATCAATTCGAGCGCCATATCGACTTCGCGGATCAGGTAGTCGATGTAGCGGTCGGCCTTTTC
Organism: Deltaproteobacteria bacterium; assembly: GCA_020633415.1. Classification (GTDB taxonomy): domain Bacteria; phylum Myxococcota_A; class Polyangia; genus JACKDQ01. The sequence continues at coordinate 268,234 of JACKDQ010000004.1, read as the reverse complement.
CTGGCGTCCGGTGATCACCACGTTGCAGCCACAGTAGTGGCAGCGCTCGCGACAGAACGGCACGTGGAAATACAAAGAAAGCGGCCGATCCAGAACATCGGCGGCGGCCAGGCGCTCGCGATAGACATCGCTATCGACGGACGTCGTCCAGACCGGCACCGTCGGATAGCTGGTGTATCGCGGCCCCGGACGGGCCAACTTGAGGATCAGTTGGGGATCAACAACGGTTGCAGCCATCGGAACGTTACTTACCTGCTCCACGCAACGCCTTGATCACCAACTCGAGAAAATCTGCTTCGGTAATAATACCGACGAGCTTGTCGCCGTCGACGACCGGCAGGCATCCGTAGCGATGCTCTCGCAACATTTCCGCCGCTTTGAGGGCAGTATCGTCGGGAGAGGCGGTTAACACATCAGAGATCATGATTTCAGAGACAGCGATGCCGTCTTCGATTTCATCGGTTTCGTCGTCGCTGAGCCCGGCCAGCGCGCTGACCTGAGCGTTGAGTAGATCGCGGTGGGTCACCAGACCCGCTAGTCTTCCGTGCCGGTCGACGACCGGCAAGTGACGAACCCGGCCAAGACGCATCAGCTTAGACGCAAGGTTTAGCGTCTCCTCCAACTCGAGCGTGATCAGCTCGGTCGACATCAAGTCGCTCACTTTCAGCTGGTTCACGTGCGTCTCCTTCCCACCCTGTTTCGCGGAGAAACATAGCACCGGCGTCAACCATTTTCCACACGTTGCGGCGGCTGTAATTTTCCCCGAGCAGCGCAAATTTCATCAAAGGAACCGCTATCCTAGACAATCCGCGCGCGGTGGCCTTGGACCCGAGCAACATCGGTCGCAGGTCATCGCAAAGGAATCCTCTGCAAACTGGCTGAGAGGGAATCAGCGCGGCAAGATGATCAAGATGATGGCGCGCAGCTCTAGTGCTTCGCAGCTGGAGCGGACGTCGCCGCAGGTTTGTTTGACGGCGTAGCAGCGGGTGTAGCAGCAGCAGCGGGCGTTGCAGCGGCAGCGGGTGTAGCAGCAGCAGCGGGCGTTGCAGCGGCAGCGGGCGTTGCAGCGCCAGCGGGCGTTGCAGCAGCAGCGGGTGTAGCAGCGGCAGCGGGTGTAGCAGCGGCAGCGGGCGTTGCAGCAGCAGCGGGCGTTGCAGCGGCAGCGGGCGTTGCAGCAGCAGCGGGTTGCGGCGCCTGCGCCGCCGGGGTTGCTGATTTGAGCGCCGGCGGGTCAGCCAATTGGACGTGACCGCTCTTCGGGTGGGCGTTGAACAGCGGCACCGCGAGCCCCTGCCCGCGATCGCGCGAGAGCGCGAAGTTGTCGTGTTCGCTGATCACCGTGCCACGCGTATCCAGATCGAGGAAGGTGAAGATGAAAAACAACGCGAGAAAGAACAGCGAACCAAAAAAGACCAGGCTGTAAAAGCGCGTCTCGTACTTCAGGTGCATGAAGTAGCCAACGACTAGCGAGGCCTTGACGATCGCCACAGCGAGTGCGACGTAGATCGCCGCAGGTCCCATGTTGAGCGCCGAAACACCGACGGTCGCGGCGGTGAGCACCAACAGCGCGCCAAAGATGCCGAGATACACTTTGACGGGCAGGACATGGGGCTGGCCGCGTTCGCCATGAGATTCTATCATCGACATCGCCGATTACCTCACCAGGTAGAGCAGAGGAAAGAGGAAAATCCAGATCAAGTCGACCAGGTGCCAGTAGAGCCCTGCGTTTTCGACTGGCGTGTAATAGGCCGGACTGAATTCGCCGCGACCGGCGCGGACGTAGATCCAACCGAGCACGAAGATGCCTGCGATCACGTGGAGCGCGTGCAGACCGGTCATCGTAAAATAGAGCGCGAAGAAGATCTGCGGCTTGCCGGCGATCCCATCGGCGGCAAACAGACGCCCGGGCAACAACCCGACGTGGATCTTGTGCGAGTACTCGAAGTACTTGACCACCAAGAACGCGCAAGCCAAGAGGATCGTCGCCAACAGCTGCAAGCGTAGCTGTCGTTGGTCACCGATCTGCGCCGCCCTGACGCCGAGCGCCATAGTCAGCGAACTGGTGATCAGGATCGCCGTGTTGATCGCGCCCATGTTGACGTCGAGATACTCATGGGCGGCCAACATCGTCTCGGGATACATGAAACGAACGAAGGCGTAGGCGACGAACAGACCACCAAAAAACAGCAGTTCCTGCGCCAAAAAGAACCACATTCCCAACTTGGCCGACGCGGACTGCTGCGCTGCCGAGTGGAAGTGGTGGTGCAAAAAGGGCTGCTCAGAGCTCATCGGCTAACCTCTTTTATCGGCGGCCTGACCGTGATGGTCGTCCGCCCCTTCGATCACATCGAAGTCATAGGGACCGTGCTCGCAAACCGGATCGGTCGCGAAGTTGTGCGTAATCGGCGGGCTCTCGGTCTGCCATTCGAGGGTCTTGCCGCCCCACGGATTCTTGGCGGCCGGCTTGCCGCGGAAAAGCGAGTGCAGCAGGTAGAACAGCACGATAAACAGCGCGCTGCCGAGAATGAATGAGCCGATCGACGAGGTGCGGTGCCACATCTCGAAAGTCGGCAGCAGGTCGGCGGAGACCTTGTCGTAAGCGTGATAGCGCCGCGGCATGCCCTGTGAACCGAGCATGAACTGCGAGAAGAACGTGACGTTGAATCCGAGGAAGATCATCACCGCGCAGAAGCGCCCTAGCGCCTCGTTGTATTGCTTGCCGGTGAACTTGGGCCACCAGTGGTGCAAACCACCGAGGAAAGCGATAAAGGTGCCGCCCATCATAACGTAGTGGAAGTGAGCGACGACGAAATAGGTGTCGTGCAGATGCACATCGGTCGCCAAGGTGCCCAAGAACAGACCGGTCAATCCGCCGATCGTGAACAAAGCGAGAAACGCCAGGGTGTAGAGCATCGGCGTGTTGAGCACGATCGAACCGCGATAGAGCGTCGCCACCCAGCTAAAGACCTTGATCGCCGTCGGTACAGCAACCGCGAAAGTCAAAAACGAAAACACCGCCGAGGCGATCTCCGACTGGCCGGAGACAAACATGTGGTGTCCCCAGACCAAGAAGCTGATCACCGCGATCGCGAGGCTTGAATACGCGATCGCCTTGTAGCCGAAGATGTTCTTTTGCGAGTGGACGGTGATCAGTTCGCTGATCACACCCATCGCCGGCAGGATCATGATGTAGACCGCCGGATGCGAGTAGAACCAGAAGAAGTGCTGGAACAGCACCGGGTCCCCGCCAAGCGACGGCGTGAAGATGCCGATACCATAGGTGCGCTCAAGAACCAGCAGCAGCAGCGTGATCGCCAAGACCGGCGTGGCCAAGATCTGCATCAAGCCGGTGCCGTACATCGACCACATGATCAGCGGCATCTTGGTCCAGCTCATGCCCGGCGCGCGAAGCTTGTGGATCGTCACCATGAAGTTCATGCCGGTGAGGATCGAGGAGAAGCCCAAGATGAAAGCGCCAAGCAGGGCAGAAACCACCGCGGTTCCGCTCTCGCTGCTGTACGGCGTATAGAAGGTCCAACCGGTGTCGATACCGCCCGCAAGCAACGAGTAGAGCAGGAAGCACGCGCCGATCACATAGATGTGAAAGCTGGCCAGGTTGAGTCGCGGGAACGCAACGTCCTTGGCGCCGAGCATCAGCGGCAAAACGATGTTGCCCAACGAGGCCGGAATCGACGGGATAATGAACAAAAAGATCATTATCGCGCCGTGGAGCGTGAACATCTTGTTGTAGGTGTCGGGCGAAAACGTGTCGCCAGCCGGCGTCATCAGTTCTAGACGAACGCCGAGCGCCAGTACTCCCGCGACGATGAAAAACAACACCACCGAGCACAGGTACATCAACCCGATGCGCTTGTGATCGAGGGTGAACGCCCAGGAGAGCAACCCTTTGGACGACGTCAGGTACGAGCCGTGTCCGTGGCTACCGTGTGAATGCGTTGCGCCGGTGTTTTCGATTGTGTCCGTAGTGCTCATCAAAAGACCCTATTCGAGCCAGGTCTCGACAGACCCAGCGCAACCGCTACTTGAGCGATTTGATGTAGTCGATCAACGCGTTGAGCTGACGATCGCTCACGCTTGACGCGGGAAACGGCGGCATCACCGGCGCATAGCCCTTGACGATCTTTGCGGTCGAGTTGCGGATCGACTCGCGAACGTAGTTCTCGTCAACCTTGACCATCTCACCGGTGCTCATCTCTTCCATCTTGCCGAAGCGCTTGCCCAGCGCTGGACCAGGCTTGGCCATCCGATCATCGGTGATGCTGTGGCAGGCGACACACCCTTTACTGGAAAACAGCTTCTTGCCGAGCTCCACCGGCGACAAGCCGTCCATTCCGCCGCCGGTTTCAGCCCACTTCTTGAAGTCGTCGCGGCTGACGACTTTGACGCGCGAAAGCATCTGTGAGTGGCTGGTGCCGCAATACTCGGTGCAGAACACGTCGAATGTGCCCTTCTTCGTCGGGTTGAACCAGAGCACCGAATAGCGGTTGGGCACGACGTCGCGCTTGATTCGAAAGGCCGGGACATAAAAGCTATGGATCACGTCCTGAGACGACATGATCAGCTTCACGGGTTGGTTGACCGGGACGACCAACTCTCCGGCGCCTGATACGCCATTATAGGGGTAGTCGAATTCCCAGCTCCACTTCTTGCCAAGCACCCGAATTTCGAGCGCATCCTCGGGCGGGACGTTAAGGTTCATCCAGCCTTTAAACCCCCAAAAGAAGATCACGACCAACAGCAAGGTTGGGATCACCGACCAGGCGATCTCCAACTTGTGGCTGCCGGAGACCGCGCTCGTCTTTTGCGTCGCGCTCTTTCGCCGATATTTCACGACGAAATAGACCATTAGCGCCATGATCAGCACGAAAAAGAACGTGCAGAGATAGAGGATGAAGTGGAAGAGCCCGTCGACATCGGCAGCTTGCGACGAGGCAGCTGTCGGCAGCCACATGGCGGGCTCGGGTTGCGGTCCAGTCATCAGCGTCAAGAGATGGGCCACCTGACCTCTCCGTATCTTTCCTGTTTGCCGCCTGACGGCGGCGCCTTGCGCGCCGTGGTTACACCCTCAGCGAGGTTTTGGCTAGACCTCTTCGGGAGGTGCGCCAGCCGATCGGCTAACGCGCCGCTCACGGCGCCAGAATACAAACACAAACGTTCCCATCACCGCAACCATGACGATGCCCATTAGTCGCATAATTCCCCATGCATAGGGGCTATACTTCCCGGTGCTCGCGTCATAGCGAAAGCAGCTGAGGATCACTTTGTCGATCGGCGAGCCCAAGCGACCAGCCGATCCCTCGACGAGGGCAAACTCCAATTGCTTCGGCGAAACGTGGGTACCATATAAATAACGAGCGACCTTCCCCTGCGGGGAGATCACGAAAAGCATCGCGGCATGGGCGAACTGCCCGCTCTGTTTGTCGTAGGCATACTGGAAGCCCAGCGTGTCAGCCAAAGCGGTAATGTCGGCTTGGCTGCCTACGAAAAACTCCCAGTTTACCTGGTTATCGCCGAGCAGCGCGAGATAGCCTTCGCGTTTCTTCTTCGCCAGCTCCGGCCCTTCGTTCGGATCGATGCTGACGGTGACGATGCGAAAATCCTCACGCGCCGACAGCTTGATCTTCTTGAGCGTCTCGACCAGCGCGTTGAGCTGTAGGGTGCAGAGCATCGGACAACGGTAGTAGTTGAGGCTGATCAACGTCGGGCGCCGACCATCGCGCAAATAGCTCCCAAAGTCGACTTTGCCACCCTTGCTATCGGTGAACGTCAGTGCTGGAACGAGCCGGCCGAGGTGCTCTGCGACGCCGACCTTTTTCGCTGCTGCGGGGATCCGTTGAGCTAACGCCACGGAGGCGACGAACGGAATCAGCCCTAGCCCGATGATCAGCCGAATCCAACAACCACGTGATACCTGCATCGACGACCGCCAGGGCAAGGGAACCAGAAAAGTGCACTTAGTTCTGAGGAGCTTCCTGCTGAGGCGCTGCTGCGCGGTCGGGATCAACTAACAACAGCGGCTTGGCCACCAGGCGCTGCATCGCTTGGTCGATCGGCAACCGGTATACGCCTTTGGATTTGTCCACGTAGCCGTAGGAGCCAAGCGTGGCGCTCATCCGCGCCTGCTGCGCGACGCGTTCGGTGTTTTCCGGCAGCGACGAAATCGCCATCGCTGACGTGGTTCTGAGCACCAGCTGTCGCACGATAAAGATCGAAACAGCGACGGCCAGCACGATGCCAACCCCCCAAAGAGAGAGTTTGACGATCGGCGTTACGTCGGGCTCGTTGCCTGAGCTTTCGGCCCCTGAGCTTTGAGTCATTATCGCGACCTCCTTGCCACGCCCGTCGCCAACGGCGACACGCCAGCCAGACGGACTTCGCTGCGCTGCTACTGGCGCGCGAGCGCCGATAACTTAATCAAACCGCCCGACTTTGCAACAAGTTTATTTGGGTGAGCGGCCAGCCCAAAGCCGGCGTAACCGTGCAGACTTCCAGGCGTGGGCGTGCTACTTGGCCTCGATCGCCCGATGCGTGTCTGTCGGCCGGGCAAGCGGCAAATGCACCAAGAAGGTCGCACCGCAGTCAGGTACCGACTCAACGGAGATTCGCCCGCCGAATCCGGAAACGATGCGCTGACAGATCGCCAGACCGAGGCCGGTCCCCTCGGCTTTGGTCGTGACAAACGGACGGAACATTTTGGCGATGATCTCGGGCGGCACGCCGGGACCATCATCGCGTACACCGATGCGCAGCTCGCCATCGCCAAGTTCGGTCCAAAGTTCGACGCTACCCCCTCGCTGGGTCGAGGATAGCGCTTGTAGTGCGTTGATCAGCAAATTGAGCACAACCTGCCTCAGCCGCGCTTTGTCGACATCGAGGGCCGGCAGGCCGGCTGCGAGGCGCCGGGTGAAACGGATATTTTCGCGCTCCATCTGTTGCGCGACAAAGTAAGCCGCCTCTTGCACCACGCTGTTGACCTCTACCTGATCGGTCGTCCCCGATGGCCGGCGGACCAGCGCCAAATAGTCCTCGAGCAAACCGTTGATTCGCTCGACCTCTGCACGCAGATTGCCGAGCAACTCGCTGGCCCGTTCGCGGTCGGACTCGCCCGACCTTCGCGACAGCCGCTGCGCCATCTGTACGTTGATCGAAAGAGCATTGAGCGGCGTGCGAATCTCGTGGGCAACCATCGCCGCCATCTCGCCGGCAACTGCGACGCGCTCGAGTTGCGCCTGATTAAACTGCAGTGCGCGCAAAGACGCCTCTGCCTCGTCAGCGCGACGTCGGTCGGAGAGGTCGCGGACAATGCCACTAAAGTAGCTGTTGTTGCCGTCGATCACCTCGTTGACCGTCAGATGCACAGGAATCCGGCTGCCATCGGCCCGCTGCGCCTCGACCTCGCGACCGCGCTCGATGATCCGCTTCTCGCCTGTTTCGAGATAGCGCGCGATGTAGCCGCTGTGCCCTTCGCGGTCAGGCGACGGCATCAACAGCGAAACGTTTTCACCCAGTAGTTCGCGCTCAACGTAGCCAAAGGTCTTGCAGAGCGCTTGATTGACCCAAATGATGATCCCGCGCGCATCGATCATCACCACACCGTCGCTCATCGTCGCTGCGACCGAGTAAAGCAAGCGCTGGGAATGGGGATCGGCCGGCGAGGACACAGCCTATTCCTCGCTCTCGCCGTCGCCGTCGTGTTCGCCGTCGTTTTCGCCGTCGACCTTGCTGAGCGGCTGTACGACACCATAGGCCTCGAGGCGCCGATAGAGTGTTTTCTTGCCAATGCCGAGGACCTGGGCCGCCTTGGTTTTGTTACCCTGCAGCATCCGCAAGGTCTGCATGATGTAGGCGCGCTCAACCGCCTCGAGGGACTTGCCCATCGGCGAGCTAAATTGCGGTGCCGGACTGCGGCCGACAAGAGACGCCGGCAGATCCTTGTGGTCGATCTCGTCGCCGCGCGTGGTGACGACCAGGCTCTCGACCAGGTTGCGCAGTTCGCGAACGTTGCCGGGCCAGTCGTATTCGCAAAGCGATTCGACCGCTCGCTGGGTAAACGCGCTGATCGACCGATTGTGCTCGCGCACGTAGTGGGCGAGAAAGTAGTTCAGCAAAGGCACGATGTCATCACGACGCGAGCGCAGCGGCGGTACATCGATCGTTACCACCTTTAGCCGGTAATAGAGTTCTTCGCGAAAATGTCCGTCTTTGAGCGATTGTTCGAGGTCTTGGTTGGTCGCCGCGATCAGGCGCACGTCGACGGGAATCGTTCGCTGTCCACCGACACGCTCGAGCTCACGTTCCTGCAGCACGCGCAGCAATTTGATTTGGGTCGCCAGCGTAAGATCGCCGACCTCGTCGAGAAACAGCGTGCCGTGATTGGCGAGCTCGAAGCGCCCACGACGCGTTCGGTGCGCACCCGTGAAGGCGCCGCGCTCGTGTCCGAACAGTTCGCTTTCGACTAGCCCTTCAGGCAACGCGGCGCAATTGACCTTGACCAGCGGCTCCTGCGAGCGCTGGCTGTAGGCATGGATCGCGGTGGCGATCAGTTCTTTGCCAGTACCCGATTCGCCGAGGATCAAAACCGTGGCGTTGGTCGGCGCAACCTGCTCCACCTGCTGCAACACACCACGCATCGCCTGCGACTGCCCGATCACTTCTCCGGCAGAGAACTGACCCTTGAGTGCACTGCGCAGTTCGCGGTTTTCGCGCACCAAGCTCTGCTTGCGACAAGCTCGCTCGACGACCAGCTCCAGCCGATCGAGATCGACCGGCTTGGGGAGGTAGTCATAGGCGCCCTCGCGCATCGCGTCGACCGCCGCGGCAACGGTGGCGTGCCCGGTCACGAGGATTACCGCTGTATCGGGACACTGCTGCTGCACGTGGCGCAGCAAGTCCATTCCATCCATCCGTCCCATCACAACGTCGGTGACGATCACATCGACCGGCGCAAGCTTCAGGCGTGCTACTGCCTCTTCGGCGCTGGCGGCGAGGGTGACTTCCATTTTGCAGTCGAGCAGCGCTGTTTCCAGCGCCACCCGGCTCGCTTCATCGTCTTCAACGATCAATACCGTCGGCATGGCGGCGGGACGATAGCGCAGATCAGCGACGAACACAGCCCCCAGCGAGATCGGGGCTGAATTGGCCGACGACTAGCTGGCGAGCGCCGCCTGCAGCGCCCGTTCTAGGGCGTCGAGGTCGATCGGTTTGGGGAGCAGTGCGAACGCACCCGCCCGGCGGGCTCGCCGTTCGACGGCAGCGTTAGCGTGTGCGGTAACGAGGATCGTCTGCAGCTGCGGCGAACCGCGGCGCAGCTTCTCGATCAGCTGTAGCCCGTCGATCGGCTCCATGACCAAATCGGTGACCACCACATCTGCCTCGAGGTAAAGGGCGAGCGCTGCCTCACCATCGGCCGCAACGACCACCGTGTAGCCGGCGTCCTCAAGGGCAGCGCGCAGGCTTTCGCGGCTGCTTTCATCATCTTCTACGATCAACACGCGGGGCATTGATCGCGACAAATGCAACGCACATACCAACCAGCGGCTGCGCCGATCGCCTGGTAACCCGCCGAAATCGCGAACGACGCGCGCGCCGCACTGCGTCGTGGTGAATCACCACCGCGTCATCCTGACCCGCCAGACCCAGCTCACTGGGTCAAAAAAGCCGCCGTCGTGCGATCTGCGCAGCACATTTGCTGGAACGCGCGCCGTCCGTCAAACTGGGCCGATGCTGCCGCTCCTCGCCGCACCGTTTCGCCCATTCTTCTGGCTCGCTGGCCTTCAGGCGGTCATCTCGGTACCGGTCTATCTCACGGTGCTCTCAGGCAAGACGTCTTTGAGTAGCGCGACAAGCCCCTTCGTCTGGCACGCCCACGAGATGCTTTACGGCTATTGCGCGGCGGTGCTCGCCGGATTCCTACTGACAGCTACCCGCGCTTGGACGCAGCGTCAGACGGTCGGCCCATTGGGCACGCTGCTGCTTGTCGCGATTTGGCTCGGCGCACGCGTCATCAGCTATTTCCCCGCTCCCGCGCGATTGAGTTGGGTCGCTGCCGCCGACGCGACCCTGCTCTGTGGAACAGCCTTGGCGATCGCCCGGCCGATCCTTCTCGCGCGCAGTTGGCGCAACGCCAGTTTCGCGCCGCTGCTGCTGCTACTGGCCGCGGCGAATCCTTTCTTTCCCGCCAATCGATTGATCGGCTCGGCCACACCGACGCTACCCGCGGTGGAGATCGTGATCATGATCATGGTGATCTTCGCTGGCCGGATTATCCCGCTCTTTACCCGCAATGCGTTGAGCGCGATCGAGGTACGCCAGCGCGACCGTCGGGACGATCTGGCACTGGCGGCCAACGCGGCGATGCTCGTGCCAGCGCTCTTCGTCGTTAGCCCAACTGTCGACCGCGCACTCTCGGCGCTAGCCGGAACGAGCAATCTGTTGCGGATGGTCGGCTGGCGCAGCATCGCTTGCCGCAGAGACGCCCTGCTGCTGGTCTTGCACCTCGGCTACGCTTGGATCGTCGTCGCCCAACTGCTACGAGCTTGGCTCGGCAACGACGTCGCTGGACGCGCGATCTGGCTACACGCCGCGACGCTGGGCGCGATCGGCACGCTGACCCTGGCAATGCTCGCCCGCGTCTCGCTCGGCCATACCGGCCGACCACTGCGCGCCGGTCGTTTGATGACCTTGGCCTTCGCCTGCTTGCTTGGCGCAGTGCTCGCCCGGATCAGCATACCGACGGCCGTACGATGCGGCGCTGATCCGCACTGGCTGTTGACCAGCTACTGGACCGCCACCGGGCTGTGGTCCGTCGCGTTTGCGCTCTATTTGCTGCGCTACACACCGATGCTGTTTTCGCCCCGGGTCGACGGCAAAACCGGCTAGCCCGGCTGGCACGCGCCGGCCGGTGTCTGGCGGCAGCTGAGATTGACGCTCGCCCGCGGATGCGCTAGCACATCCACTAAAGACGAACGGGGAGAGTCGCACCGATGAAGCGAATGGTCATCATTATCGCTGTGTTGTTGGCAACCGGCGCGTGTCGGAAGAACCAGCCGGCATCTGGCGAATCGGAAGGCGCTCAGACGGGTAGCGCGGGCGCGCCGTTGAGCGCAAAACCGGACATGGTCGAGGGCAAGAAGCTCTTTGAGCAACGCTGCGTGACCTGCCACGGCGCCGGCGGCAAGGGTGACGGTCCGGGCGCGGTAGCGCTCAACCCGAAACCACGTAACTACACCGACAAAAAATGGCAAGCGAGCGTCAGCGACGCACAGCTGGCCCAAACGATCGTCCAGGGTGGCGCCGCCGTCGGCAAAAGCCCGCTGATGCCCCCAAACCCGGACCTCAAGGACAAGCCGAGCATCGTCGCTGGGCTGGTCGCGATCGTCCGCTCGTTTGGCAAATAGCCGAGCTCGTTTCCCGCCGCACACTCGATTTGTCGACCGCTGAGGCGGCCACGCGAAAAACATTGTAGCCCCTTTCTCCTGCGGTGATGTTGGCTACAATGTGGTAGCTTGGACGCTGGCCACATGGTTGTTCTCACTCGACCTGCCCGCCCGATCCTATCCGTCCCTTGGGAAGCGGTATTCTTGAGTTCTCGACCCAATCCGTCAGAGACCTGGAGCCGACACCAATGAGCCATCTCAACGCCTGGCAAATGGAACAAAGCCGAAGCCCTTTCGTGAAGCGGCGCATCGAAATCCCCAGCCTCGAAGCCGGCCAGGTGTTGGTCAAGGTCGCCGGCTGTGGGGTTTGCCACACCGATGTGGCGTTTTGGAAAGGCGAGGTCAGCCCGGCCTGCTCGCCGCCACTGACCCTTGGCCACGAGATCAGCGGCGTCGTGGCCGCGGCCCCAGGAAACGAGCATTTGCTGGAATCCGAGGTGATCGTGCCGGCGGTGCTGCCCTGCGGCCACTGCGACCTTTGCCGCACAGGCCACGGCATGGCTTGTCGACGACGGAGCATGCTCGGCAACCACACCGACGGAGGCTTCGCCAGCCATGTGGTCACTTCGACGCGATTTCTCTGCCCGGTCAATGCCACCAATAACGGCCACCCGTTGTGGCAGCTCGGCGTGATCGCCGACGCGGTGGCTACCCCGTTCAATGCCTTGCAGCGCGCCAACGTCTCCGAAGGCGACACCGTGATCGTGATCGGCGTCGGCGGATTGGGCATCTACGGTGTGCAAATCGCCGCGGCTCTTGGTGCGACTGTGCTCGCCATCGATATCGACGCTTCCCGACTGCAGATCGTCCGACGGCACGGCGCCGATGACACGCTTCACAGCGCAGCGATGAGCGCGAAGGAGATCCGCGAGGCCGTTGCCGCCAAGGTCGAGGCGCTGGGCCAACCGCCGCACCGCTGGAAAGTCTTCGAGATGTCGGGAACGGGCAAAGGCCAAGCGGTCGCCTTCGAGTTGCTAACTTACGCTGGAACGATCGGCATCATCGGCTTCACTCTCGAAAAGAACACCGTACGCCTCGGTCGTTTGATGGCCTTCGATGCGGCAATGTTCGGCATCTGGGGCTGTCATCCTGAATATTACCCCGAAGCACTGGACATGGTTCTCGACGGTAGAGTGCAAATCGATCCGTTCATCGAACAATTCGAGCTCGACGACATCAACGACGTCTTCCCCAAGCTGGTCGCCCGCGAGCTGCAGGCTCGCCCGGTAATGATTCCTGCGCACAACTAGGTCGTTTTTCGCTGGCGCCGGCGGCGCCACCGCGCAGCGATCAAGATCATCGCTGGAAACTGATACACTCAGCTCGATGATGCTGCACCACCAGCGGTTGCGCGCACCGGCGAAGATCAATCTTGCACTCCGTGTCGTCGGACGGCGCGCTGACGGCTACCACCTACTCGATAGTGTGTTTCTCCCGCTCGACTGGGGGGACGAGATCGCGCTGACGATCGCCGAGGCCAACGCGGCGGTCGTCGCCTGCGAGCTGCGCACGACCGCCGAAGCGCCACTGATCAGCGACGGGTTGGCCAGCGAAGCCGCGCGCCGCTACCTCGCTCAGGCCAAGGTCTGTGCCCGCGTCTCGTTGGAGATCGACAAGCGGATCTGGATCAGTGCAGGCCTGGGCGGCGGCTCCAGCGATGCGGCGACCGTGCTGTGTGCACTGAACCGCCACTTTGCCGCGCTATCGTCAACCGAGCTGAGCGCCCTTGCGCTCAGCCTTGGCGCAGATGTCCCGTATTTTCTCACCCCGCTGCCGGCACGAGTGCGGGGTGTCGGCGAACAAATCTCGCCGCTGGACGGACTGCCCGCGTTGGATTTGTTGCTGGTCAACCCCAAAATGCCGCTGAGCACCGCCGCCGTGTTCGCCGCCCATCGCCAGCCGCCATCGCCGCCCCTGCCGGAAACACTCGACCTGAGCGACACCAGCTGGATCACCAACGACCTGCTACCCGCGGCCTGTGCGCTCTGCCCCGCCGTCGCAGCGGCTTTCGAAGCGCTAAGATCCTTCGATCCTTTGTTTTGTTCGTTGAGCGGCAGTGGTGCGACGCTGTTCGCCGGGTTCGCCACGGCCGAACAGACGTCGGACGCAGCAACACAACTATCTGAAAAGAAAAGTTTAATGACGGCGATTGTCCGCACATTGGCGGCTTGACACTCGGGTATGGATCCCCTATATAGGCGAGCGATTAGTGGTTTGTGGCGGTGTAGTTAGCTGAACTATTGGGGCGTCGACAAGCGGTAAGTCACGGGTTTTTGGTACCCGCATTCGCAGGTTCGAATCCTGCCGCCCCAGCTATATTGGTGATTGCCGCCGAAGACAGTCGGCGGCAATTCTTACTTCTGGTGATTGCCGCCGAAGACAGTCGGCGGCAATCGGGTTAATCCGTAGAGTTGTTGCTACGGCGTTTTTGTCCGAACGAACGCGTGCAACAGCAAACAGCCTGGAGATCGCGAAATGCTGAAATCGATAGCTATCTTCAGTGGCGGAGCAAACCCGGAACTCGGTCGTGCGGTCTGCGACTACGTGGAAGTGCCCAAGGGTAAGATCACCCTATCGGCTTTTTCCGACGGTGAGTCGTTCGTTGAGATCGGCGAGAACGTGCGCGGCGTTAACTGCTTCGTCCTGCAGTCGACCTGCGCGCCGGTCAACCAGAACCTGATGGAGGCGCTGGTGATCATCGACACCCTGCGCCGCGCATCAGCGGGTTCGATCACTGCCGTGCTGCCCTACTTTGGCTACGCCCGCCAAGACCGCAAAGTGAAGCCACGCACGCCGATCTCGGCAAAACTCGTCGCCGACTTGATCCAGGCGGCGGGCGCCAACCGCGTGCTCTCGATCGACCTCCACGCTGGGCAAATCCAAGGCTTCTTCAACATCCCCTTCGACCACCTCTACGCACTACCGGTGGTGATCGACTATCTGCGCGAACACCGGCCAGACAACGAGCTGGTGATCGTCTCTCCTGACGCAGGGGGCGTCGAGCGCGCCCGCGCTTATGCAAAGCGCCTCAACGCCAGCTTGGCGATCGTCGACAAACGACGCGACCGTCCCAACGTCAGTGAGGTGATGCACATCATCGGCGATGTCAAAGGCAAGGACGCGCTGCTGCTCGATGACATGATCGATACTGCAGGTACGCTGACGCAAGCCGCCGAAGCGGTAAAGAAGGCCGGCGCTCAGAGCGTGCGCGCCGCGGCAACACACGCGGTGCTTTCCGGTCCAGCGCCCGAGCGGCTTGCCGCGTCCTGTCTCGAAGAGATCATCGTCACCGATACCATTCCTTTACGTAAAGAAGTGCGGGCCCTGCCAAACCTCACCGTTTTGAGCGTCGCCCGATTGATCGGTGAAGCGGTCAAACGCATTCACCATGGCGATTCGATTAGCTCGCTGTTCGTCTAGGCGAGCTTGAATTAGGAAGGCGTAAAACGATGCAAACCGAAACCCAAACCGGAAAGCTCACGGTTTCTACCCGTTCCTCGCGGGGCAAAGGTGCTGCGCGCCAATTGCGCACGCAAGGTCTCACCCCGGGCGTGGTCTACGGCGGTACCGACAGCGATCCGCGACCGATTCCGATCGCCTTCGATCCAACGGCGTTGCTCAAGTCGCTCCATCCGACGAAGAAACGCAACACCGTGTTCGAGATGACGATCGAAGGCGGCAACGCTCCTCAGACCGAGCTGGTGATGCTCAAGGACTTTCAGACCGACGAGCTGCGCGGTGGTTGGATCCACGCCGATTTCATTCGCGTGTCCAATAACGTCGCCATCGATGCGCAGGTCCCGCTGTTGATGGAAGGTCGCGCGCCGGGCGTCAAGATGGGCGGCACGCTGCACCAAGTCTTTCGCAAGCTGCCGGTGCGCTGCATTCCGAGCGCGATTCCAGAGTGCATCATCGCCAATGTCGATGGGATGGAGATCGGCTCGACGCTTGCCGTACGTGACCTGCCGGTTCCTGAGGGCGTGACGATCAGCTTGCCGGAGCAACAGACCTGCGTGCAGCTCTACGCGCCGCGCAAGATGGACGAAGCGTTGGCGTCTACGGCTGATGGCGAAGGCGAGGCCGAAGCTGATGCGGCCGCCGCCAAGTCAGAGGGTTAGGCGTTTTGCCCTTGAGCCAGGATCGCTGGCTCGTCGTGGGCCTGGGTAACCCGGGCCCCGACTACCAACATACCCGACACAACGCTGGATTCATGGTCGTCGACGCGCTCGCCGCCGACGCCCGCGTGGCTTTTGCCCACGAGCGGCGCTTTGCCGCCGACCTCGCCAGCGTCACTTTGGGTGGCGCTCGCGCGCTCCTGGCGAAACCCCAAACATTCATGAATCGTAGCGGCCAGGCCGTCGCCCGGCTGGTCGAGCGCTACCAGCTGGTGGTTTCGCAAATCATCGTTATACACGACGACGTCGACCTGCCCCTTGGGCGACTGAAGCTCAAGCAGGGCGGCGGCGACGGCGGCCATAATGGACTGAAATCACTGACAGAACATCTCGAAAGCAATGCGTACTACCGCGTGCGCTTTGGGGTGGGGCGACCCGACAGCGCTTCGATGGTCGATTTCGTGCTATCGCCATTTATCGACGAAGAACTGCCCGAGCTGGCTCAGCAACTCGACCGCGCCGTCGACGCGGTAACGACTTTGATAAGACAGGGCTTGCGCGAAGCGATGAATCGGTTTAATGCAAGGCCGAAAGAAGCGACGGGGACCGAGACAGACACGTCCGCGAGCTAAACAACATAGCGCAATTCTGCGCATAACTCCTTGCTCCCGCCAGCGTGCAGGGGCTTCAGACCCAGAGGGAGAACCGAATGGCGTATCTTCAATCACAACGTGATCAGCCCGGCACACAGCGGGAATACGAGACGATTTTCATCGTCCGCCCCGACGCCGATAGCGATCGCCTACACGAAATCAACCAGCGCATTCGCCAGGTGATCGAGGCTGGTTCGGGCCAGCTGATGCGCGTCGAGAACTGGGGCAAGCGCAAGCTCGCCTACGAGATCAAAAAGAGCAGTCGAGGGATCTACCTCTACTGGCGCTATCTCTCGCCGCCCAATTTGATCAGTGAGGTCGAGCGCAACTTGCGACTGATCGACCAAGTGATCCGCTTTATGACGGTCAAGGTCGACGAAAACGTCGATCCGAATGCTCGCCCCAGCGATTTCTCGGACGAGCGATTCGCAGCAGCGGCGACAACGATTCCAGATGAAGAAGATATCGCTCTGGGACGCGCGCCGATCGAGCACCGCGACTATGACGACGACGATGACGATGACGACGATGACACAGGTGACGCCAGCGACGACGCCGATGACAAGGAAGGTGTGTAATGTCTGAGACATCTGCAGGCCGCGGAGACAAATCCAAAACGCGACGCCGCACGTTCGGTCGTCGCAAAGTCGATCGCTTTGCCGCTGATCCAGCGCTGGTCATCGATTATAAAGACCCTCAACTGCTGCGCTACTTCATCACCGAGCGCGGCAAACTGATCCCGCGCCGCATTAGCGGTAACAACGCCAAGCATCAACGCAAGGTCGCCTTGGCGATCAAACGTGCGCGGATGATCGCCCTGATGCCGTTTACCGTGACGGGCAAGTAGGAGGACCAACGATGCAACTGATCCTTCGTGAAGACGTCAAGAGCCTCGGCCAGAGCGGCGACGTCGTAACCGTCAAAGATGGGTACGGGCGCAATTATCTGATCCCGCGCGGCTTGGCCGTTCCGGCATCCGCGCGGCAGGTTGCGCGCCTAGAGCACGACAAGCGCGTGATCTCCCAGCGTGAACAAAAACTGCTGCGCAGCGCCGAGGCGGTGAGAGATCGTCTCGAACAACTGTCGATCAATATCTCCAAGCGGGTCGGTGAAGAGCAGCGTCTGTTCGGATCGGTGACTGCGCGCGAGATCGTCGATGCGCTCGCTGCTCAGGGCGTAACGATCGACCGCAAGGCAATTCAACTCGACGAGCCGATTCGCGCGCTCGGAACGCACGATGTTCCGGTCCGACTGCGCCGCGATGTGACGGCCACCCTCAAGGTCTCGGTCGTAGCCGCCGAATAAGCCCGGCGACGCGGCCCTGGCATAGACGGCGACGATGGCCGCCACCCGCCCTCTGCCCCACAATCGGGACGCCGAAGCCTCGGTTATCGGCGGAATTCTGCTCAACCCGCGCGAAGCACTCAACCAAGTTTTGGAGATTCTTACGGCCGAGGACTTCTACGTCCCGGCCCACGAATCGCTGTTCAACGCGGTGCTCGACCTCGAGCAGAGCGGCAAGCCGATCGATGTGATCACCATCGAGGAGCAACTGCGCCTCAAGGACCAACTCGGTCGCGTCGGTGGGCCGAGCGCGTTGGCCGATCTCGCTGGGCGTGTTCCGACCGCGGAAAACATCGCCTACCACGCCAGGATCGTCAAAGAGAAGGCGACGCTGCGGCGCCTCATCCAGGCCTCGTCAGAGATCACCAACACCGCCTACGACGATCCAGGCGATGTCGACTCATTCCTTGATCAGTCCGAGCAAAGAATCTTTGATCTATCTACCCGCTCGGGCCGCGCCGGCTATACCCATGCCAAAGACCTGCTGATCGGTGCGTTTAACTCGATCGAGCGGCGCTACGAAAACAAGGATGCGGTGACCGGTGTTCCGACGGGCTTTGCCGATTTCGACGATATGACCGGCGGCCTGCAGCAATCGGACCTGGTGATTTTGGCGGCGCGTCCCAGCGTCGGAAAGACCGCCTTGTGCCTCAACATCGCCCAACATGCGGCGCTGGAGCACAAAGTTCCTGTTTTGATCTTTTCCTTGGAAATGAGCAAAGAGTCGCTGATCGAGCGCATTCTTTGTGCCGAAGCGCGCGTCGATTCGCAAAAGCTGCGCAGCGGCTTTCTTGATCAAAACGACTGGATGAACCTCACGCGGGCGGCGAGCCGGATCGGTGAAGCGCCGATCTGGATCGATGATAGCGCTGCGCCCAGCGTGCTCGAGATACGCGCGAAAGCGCGGCGCTTCCGAGCCGACCGTTCGATCTTTAGCGAGAACGATCAGATGGGACTGATCATCGTCGACTACCTCCAGCTGGCGCGGGCGAGTCGCCAAGTCAACAGCCGCGAACAAGAAGTCGCCGAGATCAGTCGCGGGCTCAAGGCGTTAGCCAAAGAGGTCCGATTGCCGGTGCTATCGCTCTCGCAGCTGCGACGCGCGGTAGAAGATCGCAAAGACGGGCGCCCCCAACTGTCGGACTTGCGTGAATCGGGCGCGATCGAGCAGGACGCCGACGTGATCGCCTTCATCCACCGCAGCGAAAAAGACCGCGAAGAGAACACCGCCGAGCTGATCATCGGCAAGCAGCGCAATGGACCGGTGGGCACGGTCCGGCTGGTCTTCCTCGGACGCTACACGCGTTTCGAGTCGATGGCCCGACAACCCGACTAGTTTCCGCCAGTTACATTAGCTCACGAACGTTGACGGAATCGGCTGGCGCGGCTAACGTAGCGCCTAGCATGGACCAAGAACTCGAACGCATCGCCGATTTGGTCGCCGCCCGGATTCGGGCTCAGCTGTCCGCCGGCGCGACGCCCGGGGCCGATGAGCCCTGTATCAATGACTGCACCGCTTGCGGTCAATGCGTAACCAAAAGGCCGCACAGCGTGCAAGCGCTGCGCAGCCAGGGCGCCGCCCGTCTGGCGGCGGGTCCTGGCATCGAGGGCACGGTCGCCCGCGATCTGGCTGGCATGATCGACCACACGCTGCTCAAACCCGAAGCGACTCGTGAAGAACTCGAGCAGCTCTGCCGCGAGGCATCCAAGCATGCTTTCGCTTCGGTGTGCGTGAACAGCTGCAACGTCAAGCGCGTGCGCGCCTTGATTACCAACTCGGCGGTCAAGATCTGTGCAGTCGTTGGCTTCCCGCTGGGCGCGATGGCACCAGGCGCCAAAGCCTACGAAGCGCGCGAAGCGGTACGCGATGGCGCCAGCGAGATCGATATGGTGATCAACATCGGCGCCCTCAAAGACGGCGACTATGTGCTCGTCGCCGACGACATCCGCCGCGTCGTCGAAGCGTCTCGTCCTGCGTTGGTCAAGGTGATCATCGAGGCCGCGTTGCTCTCGGACGAGGAAAAGGTCGCCGCCTGCACACTTTCCAAAATCGCCGGCGCGCATTTTGTCAAAACGTCGACTGGCTTTTCCAAGGGCGGAGCGACCGAGGCCGACGTCGCGCTGATGCGCCGTGTGGTCGGTGCCGAAATGGGCGTCAAGGCGTCAGGAGGCGTGCGGTCGCAAGACGACGCGAAGAAAATGATCGCGGCCGGCGCGACGCGCATCGGTGCAAGTGCCAGCGTGGCGATCGTCACCGGTGGTCGTTCCAACGCGCAGTATTAGCACTCAATACTGGCGTGCGGTAGTGACGCACGGCAATGGACTTGGGGCGATCTGGGACTTGCAGCGATCTGGCAGTTGCGGCGATCGCGTAACTCAGAGGCCGCACGGCAACGCCAACAGACCACGCCGTCGGCGCGCAACTGGCGCGCCCGGCGTTAGCATCAGGAGCGAGCGTGAGCGTTAAACGCATATTGCTGATCGTCCTCGACAGCTGTGGCTGTGGCGGTGCTACTGACGCAGCCAGCTTTGGCGATCAGGGAGCAGACACGCTGGGGAACACGGCCAAGGCGGTTGGTGGACTGGCCCTGCCGCACCTAGCGGCGCTGGGTCTGGGCAACGCCTGCACGATCGAGGGCACACCGCCCGTTTCGGCCCCCAGCGCTGCCTACGGTCGAATGCAGGAAAGTTCGAACGGCAAAGACACAACGACCGGTCACTGGGAAATGGCTGGATTGAAAACGACCAAGCCTTTCGCCGTCTTTCCCGATGGCTTTCCAGCAGAGATCATCGACGCCTTCGCCAAAGAGACCGGCCGCGGCGTGATCGGCAACCGCGCCGCATCGGGGACCGAGATCATCGAGGAGCTCGGCGCCCAGCATATGCAAAGCGGCGAGTGGATCGTCTACACCAGCGCCGATAGCGTGTTTCAGATCGCCGCCCACGAAGAAGTGGTCTCGCTAACTGAACTCTACGCCGCCTGCAACGTCGCGCGTCGCCTTTGCGACCCGCTGCGCGTTGGACGGGTTATCGCCCGACCGTTTGTCGGCGACGTTGGCAACTTCAAGCGCACCTACAATCGCCACGACTTCGGCATGCCCCCCTCGGGCCCAACGATCCTTGATGCGTTGAAGGCGGAAAACCACGCTGTGATCGGCGTCGGAAAGATCAGCGACATCTTTTCGGGCAATGGGCTCAGTGAGTCGATTCACAGTGAGGGAAATCTCGACGGCCTGCAAAAGACCAAGGAACGGTTTTCGCGACTCGAGTCAGGGCTGGTCTTCGTCAACTTGATCGATTTTGACTCACTCTACGGACATCGGCGTGACCCCGAAGGCTTTGCTCAGTCGCTGCGGGAGTTCGACGGTTTTCTTCCAGAGCTGCTCGGGTTGATCACGCGCAACGATCTGTTGCTGATCACCGCCGACCACGGCAACGACCCGACCTATCGAGGCAGCGACCACACCCGTGAACAGGTGCCGATCCTCGCCTACGGTCCGGCCGGGGCCGCGGGCGTCAACTTGGGAACGCGCCAGGGATTTTATGACCTGGCCGCGACGATCGCCGAGGCCTTCGACATCTCACCACCAGCGCTCGGGCAGAGCTTCTACGGCGATATCTCATCTTAGGAAGTAGGGAGTATCACGATGAGTAAGGCGTTGCGGCCTCAGGACATCATTCGCACCAAACGCGAGAGAGGCCAACTTACCGCGGAACAGATCGAGTTCATTATTCAGGGCGTTACCGACGGCAGTATCCCCGACTATCAGTTGGCGGCCCTGTTGATGGCGATCTTTCTGCACGGGCTTGACGATGACGAGCTACGCCATTGGACGGCGGCAATGGTCAACTCGGGCCGCGTGGTCGACCTGTCGCGGATCGCACCCAAGAAGGTCGACAAACACTCCACCGGTGGTGTCGGGGACAAGGTCTCGATCTGCTTGGCGCCGATCGTCGCTGCTTGTGGCGTAGCCGTCCCAATGATCTCCGGTCGCGGCCTCGGCCACACCGGTGGCACACTCGATAAGCTCGAAGCGATTCCCGGATTCAGTACGGCGTTGACGATCGACCGTTTCACCGACGTCGTCGAGCAGGCCGGCCTCGCTTTGATCGGGCAGACCGACGACTTGGCCCCTGCAGACCGCCGGCTCTACGCGCTGCGCGATATCACTTCAACGGTCGAATCGATCCCACTGATCGCTTCGAGCATCATGAGCAAGAAGATCGCCGAGGGCATCGACGGCCTTGTCCTCGATGTTAAGGTCGGCAGTGGCGCGTTCATGAAGGACTTGTCCAGTGCGCGGGAGCTGGCCAAGACGCTCTGCGCGATCGGTAACGGTGCGAAAAAGGCTGTAGCCGCGGTGCTCTCCGACATGAGCCAGCCGCTGGGCCGTGCGATCGGTAATGCCAACGAGACGCGCGAAGCGATCGAAGTGCTGCACGGCAAGGGGCCGGCAGACTTGGTCGAGCTGACTTTGGTACTGGCCAGTGAAATGCTGATGCTCGCCGGCGAAGCGCCGCAAAGCGCCCGCCAGCGCGTAGAAACGGCGCGCAACGATGGTAGCGCCCTCGCCGCACTGCGGCGTTGCGTCGAGCTGCAAAACGGCGACACGGCGGTCGTTGACGATCCTTCCAAGCTGACGATCGCCAGCCAAACCAGTGAGGTTCTCGCCGCGCGAGAGGGCTATCTTAGCCAGATCGACTGCGAGCAGGTCGGCATCGCCGCGATGTTGCTCGGCGCTGGCCGCTTGCGGCTCGACAGCAAGATCGATCACAGCGTTGGACTGACTTACCTATCTCGCCTCGGCGAACGGGTGACGACTGATACACCGCTGTTTCGGCTGCATCACAACGACAAGGATGCTGCACAACGGGCGACAGCGCGGCTGCAGCAAGCGATCACGATCAGCGACGCGCCTCGCCCAGCGCCACCGCTTGTCTACGAGACGATTCGTTGAGAAAGACGATTTTCCGGTGAAAAAGACGATATGGGTCGGCACCTTGCTGCTGCTCGGGCTGTCGACGACTGGACTGCTGTCGGCGCAACCGAAACCGCCCGCCGAGCAAGCCAGCGCAACGGCCAGCCAGCCGACATCTGCGCCGGCGGGGCACGGCAAACAACAACCATCGAGCGCGCTGGGCAGCGCGACAACGCGATATCTCCCCGCTGAAACCGGCGCGCTACGCTACCGCGGCGCGATCGGCTACATCGTGATCCTCGCCCTGTGCTTCTTACTTTCGCGCAACCGCAAGGCGATCAACTGGCGCACCGTCGGTTGGGCTGTCGTGCTGCAGGTGATATTCGCGGCGATCGTGCTAAGCCATGGCCAATTCTTCTTCGACAAGGTCGACTACGGCGTGCGCGCGCTGCTGGGCTTCGCCGACAGCGGCATCGATTTCGTCTTTCAGGGGATCGTTCCACACCAGGTCACCTATCAAGCCGTACCGGGCGAGCCGATGACGACCGCCGTGGTGATCGGCCGGATGAGCCCCGTGCTCAAGACGCTGGCGTTTTCGGTGCTCCCCACGGTGATCTTCTTCTCTTCGCTGATCGCTGTACTCTACCATCTCGGGATCATGCAGCTCGTCGTGCGCGGCATGGCCTGGGTGATGGCTCACGCGATGAAGACCAGCGGCGCAGAAACGCTTTCCTGCACCGCAAATATCTTCGTCGGCCAGACCGAAGCGCCACTGCTCGTCCGGCCGTTCATCGACAAGATGACCCAGAGCGAGCTGATGGCGGTAATGACCGGTGGCTTCGCCACCGTCGCCGGCGGCATCTTGGCAATTTACGTCGGAATGCTCGGGGCGATCGACGGGATCGCCGGCCATTTGGTCACCGCGTCGATCATGGCCGCGCCCGCGGCACTCGGCGTTTCCAAGCTACTCTTCCCGGAGACCGAGCGGTCGGTGACCGCCGGAGCGGTCGAAATCAACGTCGAGCGTCCCGACGCCAACGTGATCGAGGCCGCGGCACGGGGTGCAGCCGACGGCATGACGCTAGTGCTCAACATCGTCGCGATGCTGATCGCCTTCGTCGGACTGGTCGCGCTGATCAATGCCGTGTTGGGGCTCGCTTCGCTGAGCATCGAGCAGTTGCTCGGTTGGCTGTTCTCGCCGTTTGCTTGGCTGATCGGCATCCCCTGGGCGGAAGCGACCAAGATCGGCGAGTTGCTCGGCAAGAAGCTGGTGCTGACCGAGCTGTTGGCCTTCATCGGCCTCAAGGATATGCTGGCCGCACAGACGCCAGTGCTTAGCCGACGCAGCGCGGTGATCAGCTCCTACGCACTATGTGGCTTTGCCAACATCGCCTCGATCGGCATCCAGATCGGTGGCATCGGTGGGATGGCCCCCAAACGCCGCGCCGATTTGGCCCGCCTGGGGGTCAAGGCGATGTTTGCCGGCGCCTTGGTCTCACTGTTATCCGGAGCGATCGCCGGTATGATGGTCTGATAACGGCTTTTGCGATAAGCTGCTTCCGTGGCAGAAACAAACGATCAATACCTCGCAAGCGAGCGGGCTGCTGAGCTGATCCGCAAACGCATCGCCCCTCACACCCCCGAGCTTGGCGTTATTCTCGGCTCCGGCCTTGGCGCCTTCGGTGATGCGCTCGGCGATCCGGTCGCCGTACCGTATGCCGAGATTCCTGGCTTCGCTCAGAGCAGCGTTGCCGGCCACGCTGGCCGCCTGGTTGCCGGATTGTGCGGCAAGCGCACGGTGGTCGCGATGCAGGGCCGCGTTCACTTCTACGAAGGGCATCCCCTTTCGCAGATCGTCTTGCCGATTCGCGCGCTGATCCTGGCGGGCTGCAAGACATTGGTGATCACCAACGCCGCGGGCGGAATTCGTGACGACCTTTACCCGGGTGATCTGGTGCTGATCTCTGATCACATCAATCTTAGCGGGCAAAACCCGCTGATCGGGCCGAATGACGAGCGCTTTGGCGTGCGCTTTCCCGACATGTCGACGATCTATGACCCAGAGCTTCGCGTGCTCGCCCATCAACAGGCGCAAGCCGAGGGGATCGATCTCAAAGAGGGCGTCTACAGCTGGCTGAGCGGTCCCTCCTACGAGACCCCAGCCGAGATCCGCATGCTGCGACGGATGGGCGCCGACCTCTGCGGTATGTCGACGGTACCAGAAGCGATCGTCTGTCGCCACATGGGCGCGCGCGTGCTGGGGATTTCCTGCGTGACCAACAAGGCGGCCGGTTTGGGCGGCAAGCTTTCCCACGAGGAAGTTGCCGAGACCGCCGGCCGCGTTCGCGACACATTCATCGCCCTGCTCTCGCGGATCTGCTCGGCGATCAGGGAAAGCCAATGACCCTCGACGCAGAGCTCGCCAAGAAACTCTGCGAACGTGCACAGGCTGCAAGGGCCCAAGCCTATGCGCCATACTCGGGTTTTTCTGTCGGTGCCGCCCTGCTGATCGAAACGCACGATGCTCGCCAAGAGATCGTCGCGGGCGTAAACGTCGAAAACGCTTCCTACGGGCTGACAGTCTGTGCCGAACGAACGGCAGTGCAGCTGGCGATCGCCAGCGGCTCGCGCAGGTTATTGGCGATCGCGGTGGCCAGCGGATCGACGCCGGCGGCGCCGCCCTGCGGCATGTGCCGCCAAGTGCTCGTCGAATTTGCCGACGACCTGCCGGTACTGCTGGTCGACGGCGTTGGCTCGGTCAGCGAGACGTCGTTGGCTGCGCTCTTGCCGTCAGCCTTCAAGCCAGCGCTGTTGAGCCAAGTGGCGGTGCCAAAGAAACCGTGAAACCGCGCGGCGACTACATCGACGGCAAGTTCGTCAAACGCAAGAAGAGCGACGGCGAGCTCGTCTCGCCGCGCCCCGCCGACGGCGGCGCGAGCAAGGTCTCCTTTCCAACCGCCGAAGTCGCGCTAGCTGAAGCGCTTTTCGCCGCCAGACGCGCCTTTGTGGCTTGGGCGGCCGCCGGCAGCGATGTACGAAGCAATGCACTGCGACGCCTGCAAGCCCAGTTACGTAACCGCACCGATGACCTGATCGCCGTGCTCAGCCAAGAGACCGGCCGACCGATCTGGGATGCGCGCGACGAAATCCAGACGATGCTCGCCGAGACCGACGGATTGTTGCGCCTCGGCGCCGAGCGGTTGCTCGATCAATTGAGCACCCCACCGGGAAGTACGACGCGCCATGTGCCCGTTGGCGTCGTTGGACTGATCACACCGTTCGTTCAACCCCTCTGGCTAATGCATGCCGACGCCGTCGCCGCGCTGGCCACCGGCTGCTGTGTGGTCTGCAAGCCGTCTTGGCGCACACCAGCCTGCGCGCAACTCTATGCCGAGATCATCGACGAAGCCGACCTGCCCGCTGGGACATTCAACTTGGTGCTCGGTGACGACGGCGTCGGCGAGCATCTGGCCGCCTCGGCGGAATGCGACGTCCTGCTGTTCGCGGGCAGCGCGCAGGTCGGCCTCAAGCTACGACAATCAGCCTGCCAAAACCCGCAGCGCGGCTTGCGCACCTTGGTCTCGGCTGCGTCAACGGCGATCGTTGCCGCCGATGCCGACCTCGAGCAAGCGGCTTACCAGGTGGCGCTCGGCGCGGCCCTCACAACCGGGCAGCGTTGCAGCTCAACGCGACGGGTAATCGTCGAGCAGCGCGTCGCCGAGCCGTTCGGCAATCGTCTGCGCGAGATCCTCGCCGGACTGCGCGTCGGTCCGCCCGCCAGCGCAAGCAGCTTCATGGGCCCATTGATCGACGCGGCAAGCGCGCAAAGATACGCCACGCTGGTCGAAGAGCTCGAGCGATCAGCCCGACTGCACTTGCGTGGGACACGCCTAGCTGAGCTCAGCAGCGGCAACTACGTGACCCCGACACTGTTCGAGGTCAGTCAGGGATTCGACCGCACAAGCCTTTCGCCGGATGCCCTTGGCCCGCTGCTCTGCTTCGAGCGAGCCGAGAATGCTGAGCACGCCAGCCAGCTTGTGCGGCGCGATCCCTGCGGCCTAGCCCTGGCGATCTTCTCCCGCACACCAGGCCAATTTGCCGAACTGCTCAGCTCGCCGCCAGCCGGGCTGCTGCTGGAAAATGCGCCGACGACGTTCTGGCCGGGGAGAATCCCGCTGCGCCCCGTTGGACGCGCAGGCTACGGTGGCTGGGGCATCGAGACCTTGGCGCATTGCACACGCCGTGTTGCCGAGGTTCACCACGCCGCTGCCTTTGACTCGACGATGTTGCCCCCGGGAATGCCGCTGCCGCCCGTCGCATCCGGTGCCTAACGCAGCGCTCCGTGGCCCACGCCGTTTTCTGTTGCAGGGGACCGGCCGCACTTCTATCCTTGCGTGGTGATAAACATTGTTGGCCGTCCGACCTCGGCAGCACGCGCCGTCGCCCGGCGGGTCGTCTATGCATCGATCGCCCTAGCGGTCTTGACTCAGGGGGCGGCTGCTAAGTCCCCAGAGATCATGCCCGTTTCTCAAATTCGCCCCGGGCAAACGGGCTACGGCCTGACCGTGTTTTACGGTTATCAGGTCGAGCGCTTCAAAGTCAAAGTTATCGATATCCTTTACAACTTTTTGCCCAAACAGGACCTGATCCTGATGCGCATCGCACACCCGCGCTTGGTCAAAGCCAAGGTCGTCGGTGGGATGAGCGGCAGCCCGATCTTCATCGACGGCAAGCTGGTCGGCGCGCTGGCCTATGGCTGGCGCTTTTCAGCGGAACCGATCGCCGGCATCACGCCGATCGCCAACATGCTCGACGTGCTCAAGCGGCCGCTGCGCAAGCCTGGCGCGATCGCCGCCGAACGCTGGAGACGCCAACAGAGCAGCCGCGCCTTGGCGCTGCTTCGCGCCGATAGCAAGCGCCGACGCGATGGCTGGTGGCGAGCCGCACTGCCTTTTCGTGGCCGCCAACCCCATCCATCCCAAGACCTGATCCCGGCAACGTTGCCGCTGAGCGTCGCCGGATTCGCACCGCAAGCGCTCGGCGAGCTGCGCCAACTCTTTGGTCCGCTCGGCTTTGAACCGGTACAAGGCGGCGGCGCCGGCGGCGCACTCAACGCACCACGCCATTTCGAGCCGGGCGGTGCGATCGGCATCCAAATGGTGCGCGGCGACGTCTCGATGTCCGGCACCGGAACCGTCACCTGGGTGCGCGACAATCAAGTGCTCGGTTTCGGTCACAGCGCCTTCAACGCCGGGCAGATCGAACTTCCCGTGGTCACATCGCGGATCAACCACACCCTGGCCAGCCTCGGTCGCTCGTTCAAATTGAGCACGCCGGGCGAGATCATCGGCGCCTTGGTTCAGGACCGCCAGGCAGCGATTCACGCGGACACCAGCCGGCGATCGCCGATGATCCCGATGGTGTTAACCCTGAAGAGCAAGCGCTTTAATCGAACCTATCGCACACAAATCGCCCGACACGAACTGTTGACCGGATCGCTAACCTCGGTGGTCGTGACAAGTGCACTCTCCGAGGCTTTTGCCGACGTCGATCGAGCGACGTTTTCAATGAACACCGCGATCAGCTTGCGTGGACTTGCACCGATCCGCGTGAGCGAGCAGCACTTTTCCGCACGCGGCATCCGCCAAGCGCCGGCGTTTGTCTCACGCGGCCTGCGCGCGTTGCAGGCAGCTTTGGGCAACCCCTACCGCGAGCTGCAGGTCGATCGGATCGACATCGGCATCGACGTCAACTACGGCGAAGAGGTCGTTCTCGTCGAAAAGGTCGTCGCCTCGCGCCAGCTGGTTCGCCCCGGCGAACAGGTGATGCTGACCGTCCACTACCGCAGCTACGGTGGCTCACCGTTTACCCAGCGCTATCCACTGACCATCCCCGAGTCGCTCGCCGATGCGGTGCTGCGCGTGCACGTCGGCGGAGGAAGCTCGACGACGCCGATCCAGGCGCCACCGACAGATCTCAAGCAGTACCTACGGCACATTCAAACCCACTTCCCAGGCCGCTCGCTGGTGATCAGCTTGCAGAAGCCGGCAAAGAGCATCCTCTACGACGGGGCAGTGCTCGATGATCTGCCGGATTCGGTGATCGATACGCTCAACCGTGGCTCTGGCACCCAGATCAAAAAGATATTCATGACCGTCGATCAACACGTTCACGCCACGCAAAGAGTGATCTCCGGCGCGGCCGAACTTCGATTGCACGTCAAACGCAAGGACAGCTAGTGTCTAGACGCTTCAGACTCGGCCCGCTGCTAATCATCGCGTGCTCCGCAACGTTAGCCTCAGCGGGAACGACCAAGACATTCGAGATCTCGACATACGCCGACCTCAGCGCTGGCGAGCCCAAAGGCACGATGGTCTCCTCGGAGGGCGAGGTGGTCGTCGGTGCCCAGGCGGTCGCGCTCAAGGGCTTCTCCGCGCCGATCGTTTGTTGTGGCGTCAAGACCGCGGCGAATCAGGTCTACTTCGCGACCAGCGGCGAGGGCAAACTGCTCCGCGTCGAAGGCTCGACGGTCAAGACCGTGGCCGACTTCAAAACCAAGCTAGTGACCACGCTGGCTGCGGGGCCGGGAAACCGCCTCTATGCCGGATTGCTCGGTGCCAAGATCGTCGAAGTCGACCCGCGAACTGGCAAGTGGCGCCAAATCGCCCGGCTGCCGGCCGGCCAGGTCTGGGCGTTGCTCTACAGCGCGCGCGACAAGCGGCTTTACGCGGCCTCGGGATCTCCGGGGAAGGTGTTTTCGATCCCACCGGACGGCGGAAAGCCGGTCGTCTACTACGATGCGCAAGAGGCTCACCTGCTCACGCTCGCTGTTGACGGCCGCGGCAATCTGCTAACGGGGGGCAAGGACAACGCGATCCTTTACCGCATCCTCGGCAAGGACCGCGCGGTCGCCGTACACGACTTTGCCGGAAACGAGCTGCAACGGGTGGCCAGCGATCCGACGCGCGGCTTCACCTATCTGATCGTCAACCAGTTTCCGCCAATGAACTCGGGCCTGCCCCGCTACGTTAAGCGCTCAGCAGCAACGTTGGGCACAGCGCTTCCAACGATCAAAGCCAAGACACCCAGCGTGCGCCCCGAGGAACTTCGCCCGGGCGCCAAGACCGGCCAAGGGACGGTCTATCGCATCGACGACGAAGGACGCGTCGAGGCGCTGCTCTCGCTCTCACCGGGCTATTTCCTCGATCTGGCGCTCGACGAGCGCGGCGTGGTTTGGGTAGCCGAAGCGACCAAAGGAAAACTCTACCGAATTTCCGTCGACCGGCGCGTGTTCACCGCGGCCGATGTCGACGAGCGCCAGGTGATGTCGGTGGTGATCGCCGGCAAACGTCGACTGTTTGCGACCTCCGATGGCGGCGCGATCTACGACCTGCGCGATACCGACGGTCCGCCGCGCTATCTCAGCAAGATGCTGGATGCAACGTTCCCGGCGCGCTGGGGTGCGATCTCCTTGCGAGCGACCGCCGCACTGACGGTGGAAAGCCGCCACGGCAACACCGCCAAAGCGGACAAGACCTGGACCGCTTGGCGACCAGCACGAAAGCTCGCCGCTGATCGTTTTGCGCTCAACGGCGCCGTAACCCGCTATGCACAACTGCGATTTACCTGGCCGCGTCGTTCTTCGGCGATCTTGCGTAGCTTCGCCGCCCATTACCGACCGCTAAACCAACGCGCCCAGGTCAAGCAGATCAGCTTCGCGCAAGAATATGACAAGAGCAAACAGCGCATCCCAACGCTGAAGATCTCGTGGACAGTCGACAACCCCGACAAGGATCCGCTGACCTACCAATTGCACTACCGCGAGGAGACCGGCTCGACCTGGCAGCCGATCGTCATGCCCGCTCCGCTGACCGCCACAACGTACAAGTGGGACACGACGACGATCCCCGACGGCTATTACCGGATCCGCGTGGTCGCCTCGGACAGCGGGGTAAACGGCGAAAAGACCGCCCTGCCTGGCATCGAGATTTCGGCGCGTCAGCTGGTCGACAATCGACCGCCCGAGCTGGTCGGCCTCTCGGTGCGCAAGCGACGCGTGACCGGCGTCGCCCGCGACGCGCTAAGCACGATCCGGGGGATTGAATATTCGCTCGACGGCCAACAATGGTTCGCCGTCGATCCCGATGACGGGGTGTTCGATTCCCCTGCCGAGCGTTTTACCTTCGAGGTTCCCAAGGGCGTCGAAGGGACGATCGCCGTGCGCACCTACGATGTGGCGGAAAACAGCACGACGCAAGTGGTCCACGTCGGCCGCTAACGAGATGCACCGCAAGCGAACGGCCCTGGCCCTGCTCGTCGCTGGCCTGGGAACCACCGCGCTCTGTGGTTGTCATCTGCTGTTCGGCTTTAGGGACGCACCAGCCGACGCCGATCCCGCTGACGCGAGTGCGTCCGCCGATGGCGCGCTAGCCGACGCACGGCTGTCGGACGCTGGGCCGTCGTCGGACGGCCCAACAAGCGATGGTTCGCCCCAGGACGCAGCGTATTCGAGCGACATCGCGCCCTGCGCCACAACAAGCAGCGTTCAGCTCGTGCAATCGACGGAGACGAGCTCGTCGACCAAGACCGCCTTCTGCCCAGCGGGCCAATATGCGCTAGGGGGCGGTTTCAGTTGTCGCGAGATCAGTGCAGGCCTGCTCGAGGCCACCCTCTCTACCGATGTCAGCTTTACCGCCAGTTGTTCGACCCCGATCGTCGTCGACACCTGGGCGACCTGCGCCGTAGTGCCGCCGAGTTCTGTCGTGCTGCGCAGCGGCGGGCTGTCCACCGGCGCCGCAGCCACATCGCCAGCCTGTCTGCCCAACGAACGCGTCTACGGCGGCGGCTGCGCCTGTGCTCAAACGAACGGTGCGAGCTACTTGACGATCAGTTCGCCGGCTGCGCAGCGCTGGAGCTGCAAGTGCACGGCTGGAAACCGACACCAGGCGACGGCGATCTGCGCAAGATGTTCCTTGCCGACCTACTGGATCAGCAGTTCGCTGAACTTCGCCAATACCAGCGGCGCTGTAGCGATCCAGACGACCCAGGTCGGCTGCAACAGCACGAGCGAAGTGGCGATCAATGGCGGCTGCCGAATCCTGCAAAACAACGGCGGTCCCAGTACCACCAGCTGGCTGACCCACTCAAGTGCCGGCGTCCTGCCACACACCTGGGAATGCGCGGCCCGAGTCCCCCCCGGTGCGACGGGCGCGATCGAAGCGACGGTGCTCTGCAAGCTGCCCTAGCGCCCGTCGCGCAAGCCACTAGAAGTTGAGCACCTGCCACGCTGTGGCGTGGGGCTTGTTCCACTCGCTATCGAAGACACCGCGCCCTTGGTAAACATGGGCAAAATAGCCACCGTTTTTGCAGCCCGTCTCCGGCTCGGCGGCACCAACGAGCTTGTGGGTCATCACGCCGATCAGCTGGCCTGCGGGATTGGTCACCGGTCCGCCGCTGTCGCCGGGGCAAACCGATTTCTGGGGGTTGTGCGGCAAGATTCCCAGATAAAGCGCGGCGTGGGGACTCGGCCCGACGATGCGCAAGCCGCTGACGTTGTCCTTAATCGGAACGTCGCGCGTGCGACGAAAGCGCGGATGTGCGCCAAAGCCGACGATCGAGATCTCACCACCCCCGATCAACCACGGCGGAATGCAGGCCTGCGGCGCTGTCCCCGCCGCACAGGGATATCCCGCAGCGTTATGCATCGAAACCGGCGCAGGCAAATCGTGCTCGGCGTCAAAGGTCGCAAAGGCCACGTCAAACGCCGAGTCCTGATACCCAGCCGGCGTGTTGTTATAGAACGGATGCATCGCGCCCCAAGCGAGCGTGGCCCAACGAAGCGGTCGGCCCGCGCCAACGTCGTTGGTGAACCAGACTTCGATCCGCTGGCCCTGATCAGCGTGCGCGCTCTCAAGCACGTGAGCTGCCGTCAACAGCTGCTTGTTGCCCGCGGCGTCTTGGATCAAGATGCCCGAGCCAACCTTGGTAATGTTCGGGAAGTTTGTGATCACATCGGCATTGATCCGCACCACCGCGGCTGCAGCCAGTTCGATCGGCGTGGCCGCGAGATCTTCTCCACAGCCCTCGCCACTGGCCTGGGTGCAGCGGCTGATCCGCGGCTGTCCCTCGGAGCCGCAGCCCTGCGATCCGGTGACCGCGAGACAAACGATCGCGCCTAACGTCTTGTACCTCATCGCCGCCACCTAGTTCTTTCCGTTGTTGCCCTGGGGCGGGCCCAGCGGCGGGTTCTCCAGCATACAAGTTGCCGAGCAGCCATCGCCGCCTTGCACGTTTCCGTCGTCGCACTCCTCGAGCCCCTCGAGCACGCCGTTTCCGCAAACCGTCGCGCCTTGTTTGCGCTGACAGCTCGTACTGCAACTCGCTGCCGGCGTACCATTGCTGCTGCCCTCGTCGCACTGTTCGGGCGGCTGGACGATACCGTCGCCACAGCACTTGGTGACCTGTGTGCCGTTGAGCGACAACTTATCGACATTGAACTGGCCTTCGAAGCAGCTCTGCGCCGCGCTGTACCAGGCAAACCACGCCCCCGATGTGTACTGTGGCTTGAAATTCTCGTAGAGCAGTTCGGCCTCGGGTTCAACGAGCAGCGCGGCGAGGTTGACGTATTTGACGCCATCGACGGTCAGAGAAGGCGCGTTGCTCGGCGCCGCGCTGAAGTTGATGCAGCCAAGGGCCTGCATCAAGACCTGCTGCATATCCTTGCAGGGGAAATCGATCGTGTTCTGCGCCGACAGCTGATAGCTGCAGGTCGCCTGGCCAACGCCCGCTTCAGTCGCCAGCCACTGCCAGATCGTCAGCTCACCAACACAGAGCTGGTTTGCTGACCACAAAGCGTTGCCGACGTCCTCACCGAGCTGCACGGTGTTGTTTACCGAACCGGCAAGACTTTCGTTGGTCGGTACATTGAACTGGTCGTAGCTGCGATCGGTCGCCGTCGTCGGGTAGCACCAGTTGTCCACCAGCTCGCGCTGGGTGTCGTAGTTGGCCCAGTCCGGCGTCGTCGGCGACGGATAACGCGTCACGTAGTCCGGTTGATGGTTGATCACATCGCCCAGCGCGCTGCACTGATCCTGATAGCGCGCCTCGAGGCCGATCTGGAACCAAGATTTGTAGGTCGATCCGATGTCCCAGCTATCGCTCCACTGCCAAAGTGTCCACTTGATGCGCTTGCCGAAGATCTTCAATTCGAGCTGAATCTTCGCCCCAGCGTTGAGGAAAGCGATGAACTTCAGATCGGCCAAGGCATAGCTGAAGATCGAGTGCAGCGGCGCCACCACATTTTGCATGCCCGAGACGATCGTCGAGGCGATCGTCTCGGGAAAGCCGGTCGAAATCGGATTGCAGCCCGGCCCTTGCCAACCGGTGACGGTCGAAGTCGTATAGGGCGCGCAGATATACGGATGGAACTCGTCGCGGTCCTTGCAGTCCTCCTCGGTCACGTCGTGAGTCAGCGCACCGTTGCTCCGTTGGCAATAGCCGTAGTCTTCACATTTCGGGTTACCGCCAGCGCCGCAGTTGTAGCTCCCCGTCGAAGCGCTAAAGGCGAGATTGCTGCAGCGCTGGGTCGTCGTCTGCTCGGTGATCGGTGAGCAGGGCTGATCGACCGGTGGGTTGATCTCGCTGAGATCTTCGGCAAGGGAGCGATTGATATCGATCGTGTCGCCATAGGCGCCGGGTTCGAGGCTCGCCGAGATCGATAGATGAGCAAAGATGCCGAGCCTGAGGAACTTTCTAAGCTTGATGCCGATCGCCAGCTCGGCGCCAAGTTCTGGGCGAACGTAGCCGTTGACACCGACGTCCCGCGACACGTCCGGCGCCTGAAAGAAATGCATATTGCGCGCAAAGTGCGTGTCGTTTAGCTGCTGCGCCGGCGGCAGGTTCTCGTTGAGCATGTCGCGAATCCGCGTGAGCAGCTTGTCCTTCTTGTGATACCAGTCGATCCCCGCGGCGAGTTTGAAATACGGCTGCAGCGTCACGCCTGGGGCGATCGGAATGGCGGGAATCGTGATGCTGCGCGGCTTGAGATGAATCGGCAGGTTCAGACCCGCGCCGAAGATCGCCGTGCTGGTATTCTCACCGGGCGTGTCGTCACCGAGACGCGGCCAACTATAGGCCTGCCCGTCGAAGGCCGAAACGTAATCCACCGGGTAAAAGCCGGTATAGAAGAACTCGTTCCAGTTAAGCTGTCCGTCGGCGTTGCCGTCGAGCGCATTCAGCTGCGATTGGTCGACGAGATTGAAGATGTCGAGATTGTCGACTTGGCTGAGCTGCACGCCACCACCAGCGATGCCAACCCCCGGGATGCCAAAGAGCTTGTTCTTGTCCCAGGGGCGGAAGCCGTCGATGGTAATGTTGTACGAGGCACCGGGTAGGAAGGTGTAGGCCTTGCCGTGGGCTTCGAGGGCGAAGCCGCCGGTGGTGAACAGACCCTTGACCTGCTTGGCGGCAAGCCCGGACCAATAGCGTGCGCCGATCGAATAGTTTCCGCCGCCCAGACCGAGCATGCGCGCGTAGGCTCCGCTGCCACCCCGACTAACACAATGCCAAAGCGCCGGTCGTTGCTCCGAGTAGGCACCGAGATGAAACCCTTCGCTGAAATCATTGACGTACGCCGAGACCTTGGCAACGATATCGGCCCAATTCTCGATCGTGTTAGCGATGTTTCCGGCGACCTGCAGCGCGCTAGCGAATGAGTCGCTGGTGATGTAGCTCAGCACCTGATCGAGCCAATCGATCGTCTTGAGCGCCTTTCTGACCTCGCCCGCCGGATTGAAATAGAGGTCGTTCTGTCGCCAGCCTTCAACCGATCCAGTGGCCTGGCAAAGTGCATCGTCGGTGTTGCCGTCGCCGTTGGGGTCGGCGATAGCGGCACAGGCCGCCTCACACTCGGCGCGCGTCTTGCTGTCCGGTGTGAGTCGTTCTTCACAAGACTGGCCGTCGACGCAGAGCCCCTCGGTATCGCCGCTACACAAGCACTCGCCTGGCGACTCAGCCTTTTCGATGAACGAGCTAACCGTCTTGAGCTTGGTGACTGCCTTGTCGATGATCGAAGCGATCAGCCGCAGCGAGTTCTCGATCTTGAAGTTGTCAGCGACGTTGACGTAGTCGGGCTTGCCCGGAGGGGTCGCCACTTCGTTCCAGCGCGGCCGCGAGAAGTAGCCGGGCTGCTTGTGACAAACTCCCGGGCGGCTGATCTGCTCCTTGGGCACGGTGAGCGCGCTCTCGTCGCGCGATCGATCATCCGGTCTGAGCTGACCATCACATCCGACGAACCATGCGGCGACCAGCACCGCCATGCCGATCGTTCGCCTGCGTGACCAAACGTACATCTTTT
This sequence comes from Deltaproteobacteria bacterium, assembly GCA_020633415.1. Lineage (GTDB taxonomy): Bacteria > Myxococcota_A > Polyangia > JACKDQ01. The sequence continues at coordinate 232,393 of JACKDQ010000004.1, read as the reverse complement.
CCCCCTGCGCATTTGCGCTCGACTGCCGGGGATTCTCTGCGGCGACTAGAGCGCGACCAAACCTCGGCGAGGTGCGAACAATCCCGCTACGACGCCGACGGCCGGGATTATCCAGCTCAAAAACGCTGCAATTGCAAATGTTTACATTTCTAAGCCTGCAATCGTGCCGACTTAACGCGCAAAACCATCTGACGCGTCAGATTTGCCGAAGGCGCTTTTCTAAGGGGCGGGCCGAAATCGCGGATACGGCGGGGACAACTATCTCAGCCGACTGCGCGGCTCGGAAGCGATCCGTCGACCAGGCAGCAGGCTGAATTCCCACTCGAGATAACCCGTCTTGTCGGCGAACTCGGCGATCGCGCTACCCTTGAGCGTCGTATCGACACATTGGGCGTGATCGTCGCTAATCCACGGTGGGCGGCTGGTAAAGGTCGCGACGATCGTGCCCTTGCGCAACGTGAGACGCACGCGAAACGGCCGGCCGACCTCGGGCAACAGGCAATTTTCCAGGCGCTTGAGCACGGCGACGCCAACCGCCTGGAGATCCTGTCCCCCGTCCGCGATCTGACGACCCACGGCCTTGACGTCGCGAGGGGTCGAGTCGCGTACCGCTCCGTCGGCAAGCGACGATGTCGTTACCGCCGCGTCGGGGGACGTCGCAGCATCAGCGCCTGCCTGCGAGCTCGCCACCATCGGTGGTTTGGCTCGCGCGCTCGACTCGACTGAGACGCGGGCATCGCTCGCTGCCGTCGACCCGGAGAATAGTCCGGCCGCGGCGGTCGCCAGACGGTCTCGCCAAACGTAGGAGGCGCCGCCGATGCCACCGAGCACGAGGAGCAAGAACAGCAAGCGCGACCAGCGTCGGCGCGGTGCAGGCTTCGGGGGCACGATGCGCGCCGTGCCCCGCGTTGGCTGGCGTCGCCGTCCTTGATGCTCGGCGACAGCGACAACTTCAGACGTGACAGGATCGACGGCAACCGTGCCGATCGGCGTAAGGTCCGAGAACAATTGCTCGCCGATCCGGTCGACGTGCTCGTCATTCGCAGGGGTCGAAGCAGAGCCGCGCGGCACGCCGGGTAGTTTGCGCTGAACCACCTCGGTGGCTGAGTCTTCGTCAAATTCGATATAGGGCAGCGTTTGATCGCCTGACAAGTGATCGAGCGAGAGATCTTCGCCGCCGGCGTTGGCGTAGGCTACCAGCGCGGCGCTGAAACTCGCGAGGTCTGCGAAGCGATCTTCCGGCCGGATCGCCAGAGCGCGTGCGATGATCGAGCGAAGCTCCTCGGGTAACGTTTCTACGCCGATCAGCGATGCATCGCCACGACGAAGATAGTCCAGGCGCGTATCCCCGTCGGGACCAAAGGGGTGCGACCCGGTCAGCCGTTCGCAGAGCAACACGCCCACCGTAAACACCAAGGACCGCTGATCGACCGCTGCGCCGTGCAGCATCTCCGGCGAAGCGTAACTCAGATCCTGCTTGGCTCCCAGGTCGGCAACCCATTGGCTTAGCGACCGCGCCGAGGCCCACTCACCGGTCGAGCGAGCCAGCGATGCCGCCGCCGCAGAAGGATTGGCAACCGGGTGCTCACCTGTCCCGCCAAAACTCGCCAACGCCGAGAGCGCCTGACGAACGATCATCCGCGAGTCGCTGGCGCCGCGAGGATCGCTCGCGCCCGCGGGGCGGGGAACATGTGCCACGCGCCAGAAGATCTCGGCCAAGCCTGGCATTCGTACCGTCATCGCTGCAAAGCATACGCTGGGCGGCCAGCGCACTCAACACCCACCATCGCCGAGCTCATGGCCGGGCAGCCAACGTCTTGATCAGGCGCTCGGTCTTGTCGGAACGGATCAAAACGGGAAAATCGAACCGCTTGCCGCCGACGACAAAACTGATCTGATGGCGCCCCGGTGTGAGTGCCAATTTGGCTTTGGGCGTAATCGGCGTGGTCCGGCCGATATCTTTGCCATCGACGAGCACGCGAGCCCAGGGGGTCGTGTTGGCGACGAGAAAGCCTGGCCGCTGGGACACAGCAGCTGGCTTGGCTGGGCGGGGCGCTGGCGAGCTGGGCCGCGCGGCCGGCACCAACGGAGAACGACGCGGCCGCAGGCGAAGCGCGTAGCGGCGCGGGCGATCGGCCGAAGCCTCGATCTCAAGCTCAACAGGCAAATAGCCCTCGAGTTCGAGGGTCAGCAGGTGTTTGCCGGGCAACAGGTCGTGCAACGAAAGTGGTGTCGTACCGCGCAGTGTGTCGCCGATGCGAGCCTGCGCGCCCGCGGGGCGACTCTGAATCTCGACGGCCATCGCCAGCCTCTTTAGCGTGACCGCAATGGTCTTGCTCTGGCCACGCTCAAGACGCAGCGTAAACTGCTGATCGGCATAACCCGGATGCGCAACGCGCACCCGATACTCAACGCCCGGGCGCAGATTGAGCGGCTGTTTGAGCGACTCGCGCGCCACCTCGGCACCGTTGAGGTAGACCCGCGCGTCGGCGGGCGTCGGGCTCAGAGCGACAAAGGCGCGTGGCACCGCCAGCTCAAAGGGTACAAGACGGATCTCGGCGGGCTTAAGATGCAGCCGCATGTTTGCCGGAGAACCGTGGCGTCCCTTGACCATCAAATCGTGAAAGCCCGCAACAACTTCAACTGACCGCGGAACCCCCGGTAAGAGGACGGCAACTTTCTGCTTGTCGACGAACAGCTCGGCTTCTTGGGGGGGACGCACGCTGACCACGACCGTCGCCATATCGCGGCGTTCGATCGTGATGTAGAGCCGCCAAAGCACGACGCCGAGGATCAAGACGATCGCCAACAGCACACCGATCAGCACATCTTTGACCAGGCTTTGTGGCGCAGCACCCAGCGGCGAATCGTTGATCGCCGGCGCCGGACTCGCGTGACCTGCATCAAACAGTGTGTGAGCGACGCTCGCCGACTGGCCGTTGCCAACGGCACGCCCGCGGGAGGTCAACTCGACGACGGCCGAAACCGAAGAGTCCGGCTCGTGGACCACGTCAGTCCCTTCGCTCAGATTGAGCACAAAAGTCGGCTCGGCGGCAAAAGGCTTGAGCGCGGTCTGCTCAGTGGCGAGCACAAGTGCCGCGGCATCGGCAGGCGCCGGCACTGGCGAAAGCGGCGTCTCGTCCAACTCCGTGTCCAAGTCGGTTCCGACGATCGTCGGCCCGGCGTCGATGTCGCTCGCAGATGGGGGCTCACCGAGATACTCAGCGTCCCAACTGTCGCGTTTCTCGATCGGCGCCGACTGCACACCGTCCGAACGGAGCTGGCGAAACTCGTCGAGTCGCTCCCGCTCAGCAGCGTACTCGACGGCAAAAATATCGCGCAGCGTCTGAGCCAGCTGCGGCGCAGAGAACGACTCGGGACCGCGCATCAGATAGCCGTTGAGTGCTTCGTGCATCTCTCCCGCTGTCATGTAGCGGTCATCGGGCTCGCGACTAAGCGCCTTCATGATGATCGATTCGAGGGCTTCGTCGAGCATCGGGTTCTTGACCGATGGCCTTACCACATCGGCGTTGCGAACCTTCTCGAGCACAGCAAAGTCACTCTCGCCGACGAACAGTCGTTCACCGACGCACAGCTCGTATAGCACCGTGCCGACGGCGAACAGGTCGGAGCGACAATCGAGCGGCAGGCCACGAACCTGCTCGGGCGACATATAGCCAAACTTGCCCTTGAGTACGCCGGCCTGGGTACGCGACGAACGACTGACCGCCTTGGCGATACCAAAGTCGATCAGCTTTACTTCGCCATCGTAGGAAACGAGGATGTTCTGTGGGCTGATGTCGCGATGGATGATGCCCATCGGCTGACCCTGCTGATCACGCTTGCTGTGCGCATAGTCGAGCGCCTCACAAGCCTGGGCCGCGACATAACAGGCCATCTGCAGCGGCATCCGTCGACGGAGCTTGCGAAATCGGTTGTGGATATGCAGTGCGTCCTTACCCCAGACGTACTCCATTACGATGAAATGTGATTTATCGATCCGGCCGAGCTCGTAGATCTGGGCAACGTTGGTATGGGAAAGCTGCCCGGCGATCTTGGCTTCATCGATGAACATGTCGATGAAGTCTCGGTCAGCAGCCATCGACGGGAGGATCCGCTTGATCGCGACGATCTTCTCGAAGCCGCGCACCCCAAAGGCCTTGGCGAGGAAGACCTCGGCCATACCGCCAACACTGATGCGGTCCAACAGCACGTACTTGCCAAACTGAATCGGTCGTCGCATCAGCGTCGTCGATGGTAACGGCCCCCATCGGGGCGGTCAAACATGAAGAGCGGTGGCTAACCGTGCCAGGTCGCTGATGAAATATTCAGGACAGACCTGGTGGCTCCGCGATGGGCAGCTTCCAGCGGTCGAGGACAAGGCGCAAACGCGCAAGTGATTAGTGAGCAGCAGCCTTGGCACGCGTCAGCGCTTTGGCCAACGCATCGAGGCTGTCGTAGCTTCCTGCCTTGACGTCGAGGGCAACAACCGCCGCCGACATCAGCTGGGCGCGACGTGTATTGCCAGCCTCTTCGCGCTCGACGTAGCCGCGCTCGCGATCGCGCTCATCGTAGAAATCGCCCACGCTGGCGACAAAGTCGGCAGTGAACTCATCACAAAACGACTGCTGCTGAGCCGGGCGGCACACGACTATAAAGTCGTCACCGCCGATGTGACCAACAAACGGCATCGGGTCTGAACTGGCGCGTGCTTGGGCCAACAGCAGCTTGCCCATCTGGGCGATCACCTCGTCTGCCTTACGGTAGCCGTAGACGTCGGCATAGGTTCGGTAGTTGTCGATATCAGCGTAGAGCAGCACGAAGTGCTCACCCGCTTTGAGCAGCGCAGCGACGTGATCCTCGATCGCCTCGGCCCCCGGCAACCCCGTGGTTGGATTGCGATCGCGTTCCCGACGGCTTTGACGGATCAGCGCCTTGACGCGGGCGTTGAGCTCGCGCAAATCGAAGGGCTTGGGGAGATAGTCGTCGGCGCCGGCGTCCAAACCGGCAACACGCTCCTCGACGTCAGCGAGTGAGGTCAGCAGCATGATCGGAATCTGAGAAAGCAATACGTCGGCCTTGAGACGTCGACAGACCTCGATGCCGTCGACGCGCGGCATCATCACGTCGAGCAGCAGCGCGTCAGGCAATTCTGCGCGCGCCATCGCCAGTGCTTCATCGCCGTCTCTCGCGCGTAGACAGAGGTATCCAGCGTCGCCGAGGCCTGCGGCCACGAGATGCGCGATGGCGTCATCGTCTTCGGCTATCACCAGTTTTTTCAACAACATAGGGACACTATGGTTAGCACGATGGAGCCCGGTCTGTCAAACACTGCCGCACCGCTGGTGGGCGAATCCGCTGGCGGCGTCGGGCCAAAAGGGTTGCCGGCCAAAACGCCGGCCGAACGACTGGCGACAACCCGTAGCGCTCCGCGCTATGATGGGCTCTTCAATGGAGATCGCCCTCGGCATAGACCTCGGTACATCGTACTGCAGCGTAGCTGTAGCTCCTGACGGCAAGCCGCGGGTGCTCAAATGCGACGACGGTTCGGCCGCCCAACCCGCGATCGTCGCCTTCCCGGAAGAAGGCGGGATCTTGGTTGGCGAGCAGGCGCGCGCCCAATTGACGATCGATCCAACGCGAGCGATCTACTCGTTCAAGCGACTGATCGGCCGCCGGATGGATGATCCGCAAACCATGCGGCTGGTCGAGCAGCTGCCCTACAGGGTGACCGTCGGCCCTAATCAACGCCCGGTACTTGAGTTACCGGGCCAACAACTGACCGTACCCGAAGTCGCAGCCTATATGCTGCGCCATGTAAAGCAGCTGGCCGAAGCGCGGCTGCAGCGTCCGGTAGACAAAGCCGTAATCACCGTCCCGGCCAACTTCAACGACAGTCAACGCGAGAGCACGCGTGTCGCCGGCAGAATCGCCGGACTCGACGTGATCAGAATGATCAACGAGCCGACCGCCGCGGCCCTCGCCTTCGGACACAACCGAAAACTGAACGAGATCGTCGCGATCTACGATTTCGGCGGCGGTACTTTCGATTTCAGCCTGCTCGAAATCCGCGACCGCGTCTATCGCGTGATCGCCACCGCAGGCGACATGTGGCTCGGTGGCGACGACTTCGATGAGGCGGTCGCCGGTGCGCTAACCAACAGCTTCTGGAAGCAGACCGAAATCGAGTTGCGCCATAGCATCGTCGAATGGCAACGGGTGTTGCACGCAGCCGAACGTGCCAAGCGGCGCCTGAGCCAAGTCGAAAGTTGCTCGATCTCCGTCGATGGCGTGGCCCACACCCGCGCGGGAACCCTCGACCTCGAAGCAGAGCTGACCCGCGACACCTTTAACGCCCTTTGTTACAGCTTGGTGCAGCGATCCTTTGGCGTTGTCGAGCGCTGCCTTCATGACGCGCAACTCCGCGCCCAAGACGTTAGCGAGATAATTCTCGTCGGCGGCACATCGCGTATCCCCCTAGTACAGGCATCGGTCGCGCAGTTCTTCGGCAAGACGCCGCGAACCGACATCCCCGCGGAAACCGCGGTGGCGCTCGGCGCTTCTATTCAGGCCGCCTCACTGATGAGCGATCCGAAGATCGCTGGCCCGCGACGCACCGTTCTGCTCGATGTACTGCCGCACTCGATCGGCGTCGTCGCCGCCAACGGAGCTGTTCAACGGGTGCTGCGCCGCAACGTGGCGATTCCCGTCGAGCAGTCGAAGCTCTTTTCAACGGCCCACGACAACCAGACAGAGATCTGTATCCGCATCGTTCAGGGCGAGTCGCTCGAAGCCCAGCATAACACCGAGCTCGGCGTGCTAACCCTCGACAACCTGCGGGCAGCCCCGCGCGGCAAGGTCGAAGTTCTGGTGACATTCGAAGTCGACACGAGCGGAATTCTCAACCTCACCGCCCGCGACCGCGATTCCGGCCGGATCTACAGCAAGCGAGTCAAAATCTCTGCCGACCTTGCCGACCGCAGCCGCAGTGCTGAGTTGGCCGTTCGATGAGCGCGATGGCGAATCGGCCGCAATTGCTGCTCGTGATCGACAGCGACACAGTGCGGCGCGGCCTGGTCGCCTGCACGCTTCCAACCGACCGCTTTACCCTCGAGTTCGCTCACGGTGCCGAGGAAGGGCTGAGCAAGCTCGCCAAGCTCGAACCGCGCGCGCTGCTGATCGGGCTAGACGAGCAGACGGTAAACCTCTGTCAGCGGGTTCGCGCAACCCATACCGGCGAGAACCTGTTCGTTGTGCTTACCCACGAACGTTTCAGCAACCCGCAGTTGAGCAAAGAAGCTCATGCCTTGGGCGCGGACGCCGCGCTTCCCTTTCCCTTTCAACTCGCCGACCTTGAGCAGCTGCTGGCTGAAGAGCGCACGCTCTCGGGGCAGTTCAAGCGCCCGCGCTACCGCCCGAGTAGCGAGCATGTCGTTAGCGACCCGTACGCCGACACCGCGCAAACCCAGGCGCTATCCTGGGACGACGTGCGAGGCAAGATCGACGCGATCCACGCTCGTTTGGGGCAGCTGGACTACTACCAGGTGCTGGGCATCGAACGAAATGCGAGTGCCGCAGAGATCAAAGAAGCCTTCTTTGCCTGTTCAATGGAATACCACCCAGATCGCTTCTTTCTCGTCGAGGAGGAAGAGCTGCGCGGTCGTGCCTATGAGCTGTTCAAGCGAATGAGCGAGGCGTTCCGCATTCTCACCCGCGGAGAATCTCGTGCGGCGTACGATCAGCAGCTCGCCCAAAGCTCGGGAGCCCAGGGCAATCGCTTCGACGACTGCAACGCCGAGGCGATCATCTTGAACGATCTCTCGATGGCCAACACGCCAGCGGGACGCCGCTATGTAGACCTCGCCAAGCGCGCCGAGCGTGCCGGCGACCAACGTTCGGCGCAGACCTATCTATCGCTGGCGGTGCAGTGTGAACCGAGCAATGGCGCGATCCGCAGCGCGCTGGAATCGCTCCGCGCGCCCAAGACCGACTAAACGCGCGGGACGAACAACACCCAGGCCACCGCACAGCCGATCAGCAGCAAGGCCAGCACGACACCGGCGATCGATCCCAGCATGGCCAATTGGTTCGTCGACGCGGTCGGCACTTGCCGATCGACAGTCGAGGCCTCATCCTCGTCTGCGCCAAATCCGACAGACCGCGCCGCAACGTCGTCATCGGGGCAGCAGATCGCAGCCAACGCCGCTTCGAACTGCTCGGCGCTGGCATAGCGCTGGTCGCGATCGCGAGCCAAGCCGCGCAGAATGACTTGGTCGACCTCTGGCGTCAGCGATGAAACATGCTTCGACGGTGCAACGATCCGTCCCTTGAGAATCTGCTCGACGATCGTCGTATAGTTGGGGCCATCGACGGCCCGCCGGCCGGTCAGCATCTTGTAGAGCACGGCAGCCACCCCATAGACGTCGGCGCGGCCATCTACCTGGCGCATGCAGCGGGCCTGCTCGGGAGCCATGTAATGCGGCGTACCGAGGATTACCCCGCTTGATGTCAATCGCATCTTCGTATCCTCGTCGATGCTCTTGGCGATGCCGAAGTCGAGCAACTTGACCTGCTCGGCGCCCTGCGCGTCGCTAACAACCATCAGATTCTCAGGCTTGAGATCGCGGTGAACGATCCCGCGAGCGTGCACCGCCGAAAGCCCGCGAAGCATTTGGCGGGCCAGGTTGACGGCACGCGGCAACGCCAAGCGCCCAGCACGGCTGATCAGATCGGAGAGGGTATCACCCTCGAGAAACTCGACGACCAGATAGAGCGCGCCGTCATCTGCTCGGCCGAGGTCGAGCACCGCGGCAATGTTGGGATGTTCGACGGTGCGCGCCGCCTGCGCTTCGCGCGTCATGCGCTCGACCATCTCACGGTCCTTCGACAGCTCCGGTAGCATTAGTTTGATAGCCACCGGCCGACCGCTGGCTATCTCCGTAGCGAAGAACACCGCGCCCATCCCGCCTGCGCCAAGGCTGTGGCCTAGCCGGTAGCGATCCCCAATGATCTTGCCGTTCGGGTAAAAGCGCCAGGGCGCCAGGATCTTGCCGGTGGTCGGGCAATACCGATGGGCTTCGCCGTGATGACCCTTGCAGTGCTCGCAGACCAGCATCACCCCTCACAGGCTCGCCCAACCCTCACGCAACACGCACGCGATTGCCGCAGGGTATCGATCCCATCGACGGCTCGCGCCAAGCTGTTAGCCTCGCGGCTCGCCCGGTATCGCCGCGGCCCGCTCGGTCCGCGCCTTCGCAGACAGCGAGCTTCTCCGAGGTGCTGTCGCGATGACACAATATTTAGGCGAAAAATTTGCCCACCCCCCCAGATGTTGTAGGTTGGGTCATCACATTGGAGGCGCTTCAGACACATGCCCAAATCCGCTGATCAGATCCGCGAGCTTCAAACCCTCTGCAACCTCTGGATGGCCGCCGCCGCCGAAAAAGATCGCGAGATTCAGCAACTGCGCAGACGCTGCAGCCATCTCGAAGCGCGGGCAGCACACCAAGCGCAACAGCGCGTTGCTCGGCGAACGTTCCCTTTGCGGCCAACGGGCAGCTACTAGCGCACGATCAGGCTCTGCCGCTAGGGGGCGTGGGCCACAAAAATGACGATCAGATAACTGATGCCGGCCACGACAACGGTCGCGGCCGCCGCAACACCGATCACCCACCAGCGGCGCCGGCCAATAACCGCCGTCTGCTGGCTCAACGCAGCACGCGTGTCGGTGCGCGTCGTCGGTAGCGAACGCAGCGAGCGCAGACGAATCACGCTCTTTCGCCGCAGGTCGCACAGCATCAGTCGCATCGCGCCGAGATCCGTACCTTCAGCGACCAATTGCCGTGGCGCGACGCCACTCGTCATGCGCATCACGAGCGGCAATGCATCTTGTGGAACAATACGCAGGTAGGCGTCGAGCGCCGTGCGGTCGAGGTACAGATCATCGAACGCCGTCCCCTGATCGAATACGCGACGCAACAGCAGATTGTTCCAATCGCAGGCGCGCTCGACCTGCTCGTCGAGCGGACCGAGGGGCACCGCACCGATTCCGGCTTCGCGATAGATGCGATAGCTATCCCATTGATAGCCCAGCAGGTTGAACATCGCGAGTGCCCCGACCGATGGATCGGGTGCAGTTACCGTGGCATCGCAAAGCGCGCCATCGAGGCAGACCACCTCGGCGTTGTGTCCCTGTGTGCTACGCAATTCGAGCCGACCGGTAAACGAGCATGCCGCAAGCTTGCGCAAGATCGTCGCCGTGCCGAGCGTGTCCACCGAGCCGGCGAGTTGCGCGATCTGCGGATCGGCCAGCGCAGTCGACAATGCGCGCGGCTCGGCTGCAGCCTGCGCGATCCCCGCCGCCAAGGCCTGCGCCGAGCCGAGCTGACGCGCACGCATCAATCCGCCGTTTTCCAGCAACAGCAGTGGCGTCTCACGTACGAGAAAATCGCTGCGCAGTGCGGCGAGAAGTCCCGCTGGAGCGCCGCGATCTGCTGCGCGCTCTACAACGATCATGTCGGGTCGGCGATCGCGTGCGACGCGTAACGCCCGCTCTAGCGATGGCTCGCTGACCAGTCTCCACCCCGCTGCAGCCAATACGGCGGTCAGCGTTTCGTTCAGCGCAGCGGCTGGATCGATCACCAACACCACGGCTGGCCCGTAGGCTGGGACCGGCGGACTGTGGCGCCGCGCCACCGACGGGGCGCGCTCAACCGTCGGACTGTCCTCAACAAAAGGCGCAGCGTCTGCCTCGTCGACCAGCTCGCCAGGCGGTTGCACGCTTCCTCGCGGAGCTAGCTCCCCGCGTTCGGTCGTCTCTTCGGCGTCGTCGTCGTCGATGTCCGAAGTCTCCAGTTCGCGCGCCAGACTCTCGGCACGTGGTTCAGCGAGCGCCGCTGGTTGAGGGTCGAAGATCGTTTCCGCCTGGTCCTCGAAATCGAGCGAAGGAATCGAATCCAAAGCTGGCAAGGGGAGCGGAGCAGTTACCCCCGGCAACGTCGACGCCTGGGCCAAACTCGCCGCGGGTGCATCGGCGGTATAGTCGACCTGCCAACGCGGTTGACGAAGCGCAGCATTGAACGCCGGCTCGCCACGCAGACGACCAAAGCTGGCCGTATCGAAGCAGCCGGCCTTGAAAATGATCTCTGCCGCCTCCTGGTGATCGGAGAGTCGTAGTACCCCGCCGAGCCGATCACGCTCGATGCGCTCTAGCGCTGTGCGCAGCGGGGCGAGCGTTGAGAGTGGACGTAGCGGCGGTGCGCGCAACGACCATGACAACCGCGCGCGCAATTCGGCCGACGGTACGCGACGGCTGATGTAGTCCTGACAGCCCAGCTCAAGCGCCGCTAGACGATTTCGCAGGCTGCTATCACGCGTTAGATAGACGAGGCGCAAGCTTGGATAGTTTTGGCGTAAGGTGCGAGCCAAGGCGAGCCCGTCGTACGAACCGCTGATTTCCAGAACAACCAGTGCTAACGCGTCACGCTCTAGCAGCTGGCGTGTTGCTCGCTCGTCGGCGACGGCGTGGACGGGGAGGTCGACGGCCCCCTGAACACGCACCACCGCGCGTCGGTCGTCGCCGACGACGATTACAGCGCGACATGCTTCCGAGCCGTGACTCGGAATCGCCATCAAACTCTCCTTGGGTGCGAAGCGCGTACTCAGTATTCCAGGTCAGACATCCTGCATGCATGCACTACGCGGCCCGAACTCTGCGCTGGAGCTACCCGCTCACTAACGCTTGGCAGCTACCTTGGGCACCGGCTTACGGTAGACCACGAGAAACTCGCTGCTCTGTACCTCGGAATTCTCGCGGGCATGGATCGTCACATAGTTCGACCCTTCCCATACCGGCACCACAGCCGAGAAATTGAGCCGCCGCTTGTTCTTCGAATTGCGGTTGGAGCGGTAGAAGACTTTGCGCGCCTCAACCTTGGCGCGGGGGTTGCGCACGAAGATAAACAGGTCGCTGACCCGAGTCTCGTCGCTGGCGACACCCGAAATCGTCACCTTGTCGGCCGATGTTGTGCGCGGCGCCTTGACCGCCAACTTGGGCGGCGTGACCTGCAACCGCGCCCGGAAGCCGCGCGGGTCCGGTGTCTTTCCTGGACTGACGTCCTTGGCGGAAACAAAGGCGGGACGATCCTTGGCAACCAAAACGCGATACCAACTATCCTGGCGCCCCAACACGGTGAAGGCTGAGCCCCGCTTGGCCCATCCCACCACCGGAGCATCATTCGACCCCCAAGCGTGAAAATCTGCCTGAGCAGCCGACACGCGAACCGCTCCGCTGCCGGCGGTCGGCCCCTGGGCGTGCTCGGCAACATCGAAGTCGAGCTTGTCCGTAACGCATTCACCCAGACCGTCGTCGCAAACCCGCAACTTGAGTTTGAACGAGTCCGAGGAAAACGTCGGCTGAACGTCCAAAGTGAATGCCACCACGCGCGTCTCACCGGGAGACAGCTCACCCAGCACAAAGCGTCCCTTGCGCACAAAGATTCCCAGACCGGCGAGGTTGGTCAGCGTCGTTACGGCGCGCAATGCCTTGCCAGCGCCGGTGTTACGAACATTGACCAACAGGCGCACCCCTTCGCCGCGCTGCGCTCTACCATCCATGTTGCCTGAGATGTCGTCGATCAGCTGATAGCCGTAGGCGAACGTTGGACGCAAGACGCCCTTAGTCGTCATGTGGAACGTATGTCGTGGGTATTGGCGACCAAGCGCGTCAGAGAATACCAGCGACACATCGTCCATTCGTGATGGCGCGTCCCGCAGGCGCAACGGCGTGGTCCACGTCCGCGACTGGCCCGGTGCCAGCTTGCCAAAGATCAGTTCGTGGTCATCGAACAATTGGTTCTGCGACTTGGTCAGTGCGCGCAACTGCTCGATCGGGCGAGTGCCGTTGTTGCGCACGGTCACCTTGAGAACCGCCTTCTCGCAGGCCTTGGCTCGCGTACCGTTGACGGTGACGGCCAATTTAGGTCCCTGAACACGCTGGCCTTTGGTCTTTTTCTTTTTCGCAGCCTCGATCTCCGCCGGAGAAAGCGACGTACTCCAATCGATGCCCAGCTTCTTCAGCTTCTGTTCGACCTTTTTGTGTTCGGCGAGGCGGCGCTTGGCAAAGACCCCAGCACGCTCAGCCTCAGCGAGCACAGCAGAGCGACGCCAGCCCTTGACGGCAACGAGCAGGTCGCGCGCAAACTCGATCTGAAAATCTTCAACAAACTTGTCGGAGGCTTCGGCCGGATCACACTGGCGATTCGGATATAGACAGTAGTTCTTGGGCTCCGGCGGCTCCTTCTTTTCGCCGCGAGGCTCTTCGAGATAGCGCACGACTTTGGTCGGCTTTACACCGCGGCGAACATTGCTGCTCGTCAGGTGCTTTAGCAGGTGCTCTTCGCGCGGCCGGCGCGTCGCCCGCCGCAAGCGCACGAAATCTTCGCGCGCATAGATCGGATCGGTGACGATGTCCGGCGTGATGCCCACCGACTGAATCGAAACGTCTCCAGGTGTAAGATACTGGGCAATGGTTAACTTCAACGCCGATCCGTCGTCGTTGTCGTAGAGCACCTGGACCGACCCCTTACCGAAGGTGCGCTGACCGATGACCACGGCGCGATCCAAGTTCTTAAGCGCGCCGGCAACGATTTCTGAAGCGGAGGCACTTCCGCTATCGACCAACACCGCGATCGGATAGCGTGGCTCGGTTTCGCTGGCCTTGGCGCGCTTCTCCTCGCGCTGTTTTCCGGCGTGCGAAACGGTCGTCAACAGCGTACCGCTTTCGATAAACAGATCGGAGATCTTGATCGCCTGATCGAGCAACCCGCCCGGGTTTCCACGCAGGTCGAGGATCAGTCGGCGCATGCCTTTGCGCTTGAGCTTGGTCAAGGCCTTACGCAAATCGCGCGTGGTGTTGCCCTGGAAATTCGACAGGCGCACATAGCCTACGCGCTTTGCCAGCATCTGCGAGGTCACGCTGTCGACCTTGATGATCGCCCGCGTGATCGTCTTTTTCACTCGGCGCCGTTGCGGTCCGCGAGCGATCGTTAACTGCACGGTGCTATTCGGACGCCCGCGCAGGCGGCTAACCGCCTGATTAAGCGTCATGTTAATCGTCGATTCTTCACCGATTTTCAGGATTTGGTCGCAGGCCTTGATACCGACCTGCTGAGCGGGTGTGCCCTTCATCGGGTTCATCACCGTCAGCACGCCCTGGATCATGCTGATCACGATCCCCAAGCCACCAAACTCGCCACGCGTTGACAGCTTCATCTCGTTGTAGAGTTCCGGTTTGAGCAACAGACTGTGCGGGTCGAGCGTCGACAGCATGCCGTTAATCGCTGCGTACTCGACGTCGCGAATCTCGGTATCGCGATCGAGATGGGGCTGGATGAAGCGAAAGATCGCCTTCATCCGACCTGACAAAGCCCACGGGCTATCAACGCCGCTCACGTCAAACGTTCGCTCAGCATCATGAACGCGAACCTTGAGCTTCGATTTGTCGCTCGATGGTTCGGCGATGACCTCGGCCACGTTCCGTTCGACAGCGTCGAGAGCCGCGAAGAGCATCTCCTTCGGACGTAGCCGCCCCGGTTCCACGTAGTTGCCCTTGACCCGTCCCAAGACGCCGGTGAATACCGAAAGTGCAGTCAGGTCGTAACGAGGTCGCTTGCGATCGGGCTCCGCGCGCGACTGCTGTTCAAGTGCAACATCGAGACCCGCATCGCCGCGATCGGTGATCGTCAAGAACAGCGCGGCGATCAACGCCACCGCCACGATCAGCGGCTTGATATAGCGGTTCATCCGTTTTTTCTCCGGCTCTTGTGGCGACTGTTGGTCGTCACCAAACAGAATGTCCATGCAGTCGTTTCCGTGGGGTGGCGGCCAAGCCCGCCAATTTCTACAGTATACGGTGCCTTAGCAGCATGGCCAAGCGCGTCGCCGGTCTCGTTTTTTGCCTACACCGATCGCCCGCCGTCGCAGATCTCCCTACATCGCGCGCACAACCGCAACGGACCTCGACCTGGACCCGCGAAACAGCTAGGCTTTGGCGCGGACGGCGCGCTGCGCTCGCCCACATATGATCTAACGACCTGTAACCAATAAAGAAACAAATGCCTGCACTGCTCCTCCATATGACGATCGCAGAAGAGATCGTCGCCACGGCGCCCGCTTCGCCACTCGCCGAAGCCGCCAGAGTCGCTCGCGACGCATATTTGCTCGGTTCGATCTTGCCGGATCTGCCTTATCACGCGCGCTTTCTGACCCAAGTCGTGCGCCATCTGCTCAAGCGCGGTTACTTGGTCTCCGAATGGGGCGATATCTTCCACACCCGCGGCAGTGGCCGATTAGGCCTGGCGATGTTGGCCCACGCGCGTCGTGCCCAACTCGGTCCGCGAGACACTCAGGCAGTATTGGCGTTGGTCGCCGGATATCTTTGCCACTGCGCCTTGGACACGATCGTTCACCCCGCGATCAATCGCCGCGTCGACGCAGAACTCGAGCATAGCGACCATCGGCCAGACGTATTGCACTCTGAAGTCGAGCGCTGGCAAAGCCTGCTCTACCACTATGACCTACTCGGCCACGACATCACTGGTCGAGCGTACGCTCGCCAGCTGATCGGCAGGACGGCCGGTACCAATGGCAGGCGTTCGCGGATGCCGACGGCGCTCTGGCAAGCGATGCGCGCTGGTTGTATCGAGACGCACGGTCGCGCCCCCGATCCGCTACAGGTCAACGACTGGCTTTGGGGTATCAGGACCTACGCTCGCTTGATCTCTTCGCCGATCGGGCGCAAAACCGAAGGCATCAGTATCGACGTCGAGCGTGCGCGCCGCGAGCACTACACCAACGACCAATTCAACTTGCATCAGCCGCTCGAGCGCGGATGCCAACTCACCCTCGAGTACTGGGACGCCGCCACGCAGCTTTGGAATAGCGAGCGCCTCAGTGACGAAGCACGCGCCAACTACCTGACCGCCGTGCCGGACGTCGATCTGGCCACCGGCGCTTGACACGCTAGACGATCGGAAACAGAGTCTGTCCGTGAAGTCGCCTATTCGTCGAAAAAGCACCGCCGAGAGCCGTTCTGCTGCGGCCGACTCTGAGCACGCTCACCAAGATCAGCCTGGCGTGGACCCGCTTGAAGACGATCAGCCTGACGACGATCAGCCTGACGACGATGCGATCGAGCCGGACGAGATTCTCGACGCCGACGTTCTGCTCGACCAAGAGGACGACAGCGAAGAGGATCTGCTCGACGAAACGAAAACGAGCAGCAGTCGCTCCGAAGAGAGCGGCTACGCAGCGTTGGTGCCGAGCGGCGGTCGTAGTCTAGCGATCCGCGATCCGCTGCAGGCCTACATCAACGAAGCCCGGCGATACCCGCTGCTCTCACGGGAAGAGGAGCACGAGCTGGCCACTGCGTACTACGAAACCGGTGACGTCGAGGCGGCCAAGCGGTTGGTAACTTCGAACTTGCGCTTGGTCGTCAAAATCGCCCATCAGTACCGCCGTGCCTATCGCAACGTGCTGGACTTGGTGCAAGAGGGCAACATCGGGCTCATGCACGCCGTGCGCAAGTTCGACCCCTACCGCGGGGTTAAGCTCTCCTCCTACGCCGCCTGGTGGATCCGCGCCTACATCCTCAAATTCATTCTTAACAACTGGCGCCTGGTGAAGATCGGCACGACCCAATCCCAGCGGAAATTGTTTTTCAACCTGCGCAAAGAGGTCGAGAAGCTGCAGCAGATGGGCATCGATTCGCCCGAGCCAAAGCTGCTGGCCCAACGTCTCGACGTTCCTGAGCACGAAGTGCGCACGATGCAAAAGCGCCTGGCCGCCGGCGACGTCTCGCTCGATGCGCCGCTACGAGACGACGATGGCGCAACGACCCGCTTGGATTTCATATCCGATGACGGCGCCGTTTCACCGGATGTTGCCGTCGCCAACAAAATGCTTTCCGAGCAGCTCGATCAACACCTCAGGGCGTTTGCCGACACACTGAGTGGCCGCGATCGCGAGATCTTCGACCTGCGAACCATCGCCGAGGAGCCACTAACGCTTCAAGAGATCGGCGACCGCTACGGCATCACACGCGAGCGCGCCCGCCAAATCGAGCGCCGGATGATGGACAAGCTACGCGACTACCTGCGAGACAAGCTCGGCGACGCGGTCGACATCCACCTGGGCAGTCAGTGAAGCAAGCGCCTATCACGCCGGGTACGCTGTACGTCGTGCCCACGCCGATCGGCAACCTGGAAGACATCACCGCACGCGCGATTCGTGTGTTGAAACAGGTCGACCTGATCGCCGCCGAAGACACGCGCAAGGCCCAGATCCTCTTCGAGACCTACGGCATCAGCACACCGACGATCAGCCTCTTCGAAGGCAACGAGCAAGCACGCGCCGCGCGTATCTTGCCTCAGTTGCAGGACGGCGCCACCGTCGCGCTGATCTCGGAGGCCGGGATGCCCGGGATCTCCGATCCGGGACAGCGCCTGATCCAACAGTGCGTCGAGGCTAACGTCGCGATCGACGTCCTACCTGGCCCCAGCGCGGTAACCACCGCGTTGGTGCTCTCCGGCCTGCCAAGCACACCCTTTCTTTGGGTCGGCTTTTTGCCGCGCAAAGGCAGCGAGCGGCGCGACGCGATCGCGCTGCTCAAGTCGACGCCAGCGACAAGCATCCTGTTCGAGTCCCCGCATCGCACCGGTGCGACCCTGGCCGAATTAGCCGAGGCCCTCGGGCCACGGCAGGCCGTACTTACCCGCGAGCTTAGCAAGCGATATCAACAAGCTGACCGCGACCAACTCAGTGAGCTGGCGCAGCGATACGCCCACGAGGCCCCGCGCGGTGAGGTCACGCTGGTGATCGGCCCGCCGCAGACCAAGGGCGCTGATCTGACGGCGCTCGACCAGAGCGTGACCGCGCTGCTCTCTGCCGGACTGAGCACCCGCACAATCGCCGATGCCTTGGCACCCTGGGTTGGGCGCAACCTCGCCTATAAGCGCGCTCGCGAACTCGAAAAAGCCCCCCGGCCCTAGCCGCCAAACCGCCCAGCGCAACGCCGGGCGTATGCGACGCTCGCCAACCATGTTATCGTAACATTTGCGAAAAGCAGATGGCCTCACCGAAGAAGATAACACCCAACACCCCGGTCTCGCGCCGGCGCGAAACCAACGATTACGCCGACGGTGTGCGCCGCGATCAGGCGGCAGAAGCTGATCAGGGCGGACGTGGCTCCGACGGGGGCGACGGCGGCGATCGCGGCAAACGGCGTGCGGTGCGCTTGATCTCGGCCAAGGAGCCAACCGACCTCAGCATCGATCTCCAAGTCGGGCTCAACCGCATCGGCCGGCAGCGGATCGACAACGAGATCGTGTTGGTCAGCCCCCAGGTTTCGCGCCGACATGCGCAGATCGAAGTTAGTCCGGACCACCGCGTGGTCCTTCGCGATCTCGGTTCGGCCAACGGTACGCTGCTCAACGGCCACCGCATTTCGGGCGAGCAGCCCGTCCACTCGGGCGATGTACTGAGCTTTTCTGATCAGTTTTCGTTCCGCCTACAGATCACCACCGTCGAAGACCCGAGCCGGATGATGCTCAAATCGCGCGGCGCGGTCGGCGAAACCTCATTGCCTGCCCGACCGTTGGTTGACACCCATGGCCCGCTGCTGTCGAGCGATTCGATCCCTCGCTCGCTCGAAGAGCGTAACGAACGGGTGATGGCCGAAGATAGCCACAGCGGTCTTGCCGCACCGAGCGGAGCGAAGATTCAGCCGCCAACCCACGTCGGCAAGCCACCGACTGCACAAGTCGACCAACTGCGCCCACGAGGCATCAAGGACACCGGCACCAGCGTCGATCACGAGCGACAGCAGCTGGCCAGCTTGTTTCAGATCAGCAAACAGTGCATGCGCGCCGAGTCGCTGGTCGAGCTCGACCGGCTGTTAATCGACGCGATGTCCGGCAACATTAGTTTCTCCCGTGCGTTCATCGCGTACCAAGTCCCCACCGGCGACTGGAAGTTGGTGATCTCACCGCGCGGCTACAATTGGGATCGTCACCTGGTCCGTGATCTACTGCAGCTTTCTTTAACCACCGACAAACCACTGGTCGTCGCTGATTCGATGACCGACAGCACACTGGGCGGCGACGGGCAGCGTGACGCCCGGCTGCTCGTGCCACTGCGCACCGACGACGGCCCGATCGGGACGATTTTCTTGCTGCATAGCACACCGTTCGCGCCGGCGACCGTCGACTTCCTTTCACTGCTCTCCGATATCGCTGCCTTGGCGATCGCCAACTGCTCGCGCACCGATCGCCGACTCTAGCGAGTCGTATCGTCGGCCGTCAGCGGCCGGCGAACTCGCGAAACTTCGCCGCGAAGACGTAGCCGAGGATCTTGCGCCCAGCGAGATACGACCCTCGCAAGCTACCACTGACCTTCGAGCGCCCACCACGTCGATTGCGATAACTGACCGCCGTTTCGGCGACGCGTAGGCCGCGTTGCGCGGACTTGACCTGCATCTCGATCGTCCAACCAAAGTCGGGGTCGACCATTTCCAACGCATCGAGCGCCGGTCCGGTAATCACGCGCAGTGGCCCGAGGTCGGTGAAGCGGACGCCCCAAAAGATCCGTACCAGCGTGCAGGTCAAAGCGTTGCCAAACCGTTGCACTGGCGTCAACGCGCCGCGCTCAGCAGTGCCGAGCACGCGCGAGCCGATCACCAGGTCTAAAGATCGCGCGGCGAGCAGCTCGAACAACAGTCCCAGCTCCCGTGGGTCATCGGATCCGTCGGCGTCGAGGAAGGCAAATAGCTCTGCGCCGTGTTGTCGCGCCCGAGCGATGCCCGCAAGACACGCGCTGCCATAGCCACGTCGTCGCGCCACCACTACATCGGCACCAGCAGCGCTTGCGATCTGGGCCGTCTGATCGGACGACCCATTGTCGGCAACGATCAGATCGTCGACCAGCTGGCGGTCGACGGCGGCGATCACCTCGCCGATCGTTGTCGCCTCATCGAGCGCCGGAATGATCAGCGCAACGCGTTTTCCCTCGAACACGCGGAGCAAGATAGGGAATCAGCCGCCCAAAGAAAAGCCCGCCGCCGGCTTTGGGCAGCGGTTCGCCACAGCGCTCAGCCGAACCATCGGCAGCTGGAAAAATCTGAAAAGATCGCATCGGCGCGGCGAACCAAGAACACAATCCCGCAACCTAACCCACTGCAACCACATAGGTATTCAATTTACACACATATATTGCGTTAACTGAATTGCATTACTATCTGGATCGTTACAGAATAAGGGTAATCCTTATTACCTCGCCAGATTCGACTATTGACCGTCTTGGGATCAGTCTGAGATGCACAACGCCGTGAGCGACGCGCGGCCTAATCGATGGAGAGGATAACGACAATGCCGTTCTGGTTCGTTTCCGTGATGGTAGTGATCTTTGGAATTACCGCGCCGATCATGCTTCTGACCTAGGCGGCTGTCCGCTCAGCGAACGGTCGAACCGATGTCGACTTCGCGAGCAGTGGTCACCACCGATAGACGACCTTGGCCGTCCTCGGCGGCGAGCAACATTCCTTCAGACAATTCACCGCGAAGCTTCGCTGGTTTGAGGTTGGCGACGATGATCACGCGTTGCCCGGTGAGCTCTTGTGGCGCATACCACTTGGCGATGCCGGCGATGATCTGTCGCTCGCGCTCACCGTCGAAGACGCGCAAGCGCAGCAGCTTGTCGGCCTTTTCCAGTTTGCTCGCTTCGCGGATCTCCGCGACGCGCAAAGCGACCTTGCCGAAATCGTCGATCGTGATCACGCCGGGAATCGCCTGATCAGCGGCAGGCTGCGCTTTGACCGGTGGCTTGTTGTCAGCGGCTAGCGCAGGCTGATCGTCGCGGCCCGCCGATAGCGCCGAAAGTAGCTTCTTGTCGACGCGCTGAAACACGACCTCGCTGATTCCGACCCGATGTCCCGCACTGATCCCGTCGGTGAGCGCTTCGATGCGCTGTTGTTCCAAAGTACCTTCCAGGCCAAGAATCTGCCAAAAGCGATTGGCCGCCGCGGGAATCACCGGATAGGCGAGCAAGACCACCGTGCGAATCGCTTCGATCAACTGGTTGAACGCCGCGCCGACTTCCTCGCGACGCTCCGGCTTCTTTTTTAGCTCCCAGGGCTTGACCCGATCGACGAACTGATTGGCCAGACGCACCAACGCCCAGATCTCGCCAAGCGCCTCGCTGTAACGCAACTGCTGGTAGAGCGGCAGCACCTCTTGGCGCGCCTTGTCTTGCGCTTGGGCCAGCTCGGCGTCGACCGTGGTCCGTTCGGGAACGACGCCGTCGAATTGCTGATGGAGCATGCTGATCGTGCGGTGGACGAGATTGCCGAGGTCGTTGGCCAGGTCGTAGTTGTAGCGCCTGATCACTGCCTCGAAGCCAAACTCGCCATCGCGCCCAACCGGCACTTCACGCATCAGGAAGTAACGCACGCCATCAGCGCCGACGAGTTTGGCCGCGTCGTATGGATCGACGACGTTGCCCAAGCTCTTGGACATCTTGACTGCCTCTTGGCCCTCGGCTCCGCGAAACTTCCAGTAGCCGTGAACCAACATCTGCTTGGGCGGTGGTGCACCAAAGCTTGCCAGCATCGCCGGCCAGATCACCGCATGGAACCAGGGAATGTCCTTAGCCATCACGTGGAGATCGGCAGGCCAAAAGTTGCTCTTTGGCTGAGACACCAGGTCGGCACGCGTCGTTTCCCAAATCGGCTCGCGCAACTCACTCGAACGGCCGTCGGCGCCGATCGTCTTGAGATAGGCGTCGATGTCGAATCCGCTGCCGGTCATGTAGGTCAACAGCGCCTCGACCCAGACGTAGAACACGTGCTTTTCGTCCCAAGGCAGCGGAATGCCCCAAGAGGTTGAGGTTCGGCTGATGCAGGTGTCATTGAGTCCCTGCGTGATCCGCGAGAGCATTTCGTTGCGGCGAAAGTCTGGAACGACGAAGTTCGGATTTGCCTCATGAAACGCCAACAACCAGTCGGTGTAGGCGCTGAGCTTGAAGAAATACGCCTCTTCGGTCAGATGCTTGAGCCGCGGGTGCTTCTCTGGCTCGTCGGGAACCTCCTCGGGGTCGAGATAGCGATTGTCGGTCGTGTGGTACCACCCCGCGTACTCGCCCTTGTAGACGTCTCCGCGCTGATAGATCTGCTGCCAAAAACGCTGCACCAAGCGATGGTGTTTCTCGTCGCTCGTCCGCTCGAAGGCATAGTCTGCAATGTTGAGCAGCTTCCAACAGTCTCGAAACTTCGGGATCATTTCATCGCAGTAGGCGCGCGGCGCTTTGCCCGCTTGCTCGGCGAGATCGGCGATGTTTTGACTATGCTCGTCGCTGCCGGTTACCAGCAGGGCCTGATCGCCCAACATCCGCTGAACGCGACTGGCCACGTCGGTCAGTACCGTGGTGTAGCTGGTGCCGATATGCGGCTTGAAATTGACGTAGTAGATCGGGGTGGTGATGTAGAATTTGCCGTCGCTCATCGATGCCTCGCTGCGGCGCAACTGCTCAACTTGCAGCGGCCGCAGTCAGGATGCGACAACTGCGACGATCCAGCAAGTTAGACCGCCGATCACTAACCGATCGGTTAAACCGACGCGCGGCTGGCCAGCCAGCCTCCAAAAGTCGCACGGATGGTCAGCTAGCCGCCTGCGCGGGCGCGACAAGGATGCCGCGTAAAACCTGACGAATTGGGCGCGGACCCGATCGCTCGGCATGGCACATGTCGTGCATTTCTTCAGCGCGATGCACATCGAAACCCGGCGTCGCTCGCGCCGCGCGGTCTTATTGCCGCTCCTGTTGAGCCTTGCGTTGTTTGCGACGACTCGTCTGGCGATCGCGGTTGAACCACCGGCACTACGCGAAGTGGTCGCTAACGGCGTGACACTCGACATCGAGACCGAATATCTGCCGCGCGTAGTTGGCTGTGAAAATGGCGAAGACGCTGTCCCTCCGGCGGTGTTGCGCGCCCAAGCGATCATGGCCCGCACCTATCTGTACAACAAACTGTTCCAAGAACGATTAGACATCGCTGACGGCAAGGGACTCTCGTTTGACGAGGGCATGGTCTCGGCGCGCAGCAAGATCTCGAACTTTAGCGCGGGCACCGGGCCCAACTTCCAGGACCTCTACTGCAGCAATCTGGCCCAAGGTCAGTCCTTTAGCGTCGACTGCAGCGCCTATGCGCTCGACGTGACCAGTGAGCAGGAGACCGTCGGCGAAAACGGCCATTTCTGCGGCGGCGCGGCGGGCAAGGTCCATTCGGTAGACTACACGCGCTTACGCTCGCGCGAGAGCGGCAAAGTTGTCGGCGCGTTGGCCCACTGCGTCTCGCCGCAAACGCGGCGCCACAAGATGCGCTGGATAAACGCTAGCGCCAAGCAAATGACCTGTATTCGACAGCTGCGCTATCGCGAGGCGGTCTGGCAAACCAACGGTGTCTACCTCGCATGGAACGACCCCGACCGCGACAATCGCGAAGTGATCATCACCGCCAGCTATCGCGATGGCGGCTATCAAACGCCACGCAAGACATGCGACGTCGATGGCGATCGTCCCGATGTCTGCGCTTGTTACGACAGCAGTAGCCGCGCCACTGGCATCACCTACAACCGCAGCCGCGAGGGTGCTGATGTGACGCGCTACCGCACGGGCTTTTACGCTGGTGGCTGGTACAGCACCAACCGTGGCCGCGGCAGTCAGATCGGCCAGCGCTGCCTCGACGCCTACTATCGCCTCGACCGCGAGTACGGCGGACTCGGCATCGGTGGCGCGCGCAGAGACGCGCGCTGCGCCAACCCATTGGTCGACAAATGCTACTCGAGCTTCTCGTTGTTGACCTTCTATTTCGGTCAGGACATCTGGCAACGGCGCTCCCTACCACCGACGATCCTCGCCAACAACAGCGAAATACGCTGGCCCTATGACAAGATCTGCGCTCGACCAGGGCCGCACGACAACGACTATCTCGTGCCGGAAACCGGTGAACGCTTCCGCTGCAAGCGCGGCCGCGTCTACTTCTACCAGGCTTGCCCCCCGCAGCAGAGCGACGGTGCAACGGAGCAGCAGGCAGAGCAGCCCAACCCAAGCTGCGTCGACTGGAGCGGCGATCGCCCCACCGAGATTTGCCAAGACTGCCTCGAAACCGCCAAGGCTGAGGGCTTTGGCGCTGACCAAGTCGTCGAAAGCGTCCCCGGTTGCAGCATCGAAAGAAACCGACCGTGGGTCGGTGACCTGCTCCCGCTATGTCTGCTGCTGTTGCTGTGCCGTCGGCGCCGTTCGCTGGTCAGGCAAGGCCGCTAAATTCCTCGAAGCGTTCGACAATCCGGGCAGAAATCGCCTCCTCTGCTACGATCTCGGCTAGGAGAGGAGGACTCGATGCGCATGGAAAACATCCTCGTCGCCACGGACTTCTCCTTGAGCGCCGAGACCGCGTACAGCTTGGTCGTCCAGCTCGCAAAGCGCACAAACGCCGATGTCGCCTTGCTTCACGTCGATGAAAGCCACGGCTTTCATTCATCGGAGGAGCTTACCGACTACCTTGATCGAATCGCCGTTTACCGGCGACAGCTCGTCGACAAAGCGCTCGATTTCTTTCGCCGGAACGAAATCGAGCCGGTCTTGCATCAGGTCAGCGGCGTGGCCAGCGAACAGATCGTTGCACTCGCCGGCGACCTCGACGCCGACCTGGTGGTGATGGCCAAACACGGCGCGCGCACATCATCGGAGCATCTGCTGCTGGGTTCGACAACGACGCGCGTGCTGCGCAGCTGTCCGGTGCCGATGCTGATCGTTCCGCAGCAGCTATCACCGCACCTCGCACAACCGCCACAGCGACTGTTGGTCAGCACCGACTTTTCTGACGATAGTCGACGCGGCCTCGATCACGCCGTGACGCTCGCCGAGCAACTGAGCCTCGAGATCGGCTTGATCCATGTGCTGCGCTTACCCTATCTCATCCCAGCGATCCCCGGCGAGCTGGTTCCGGCCCACGTGCCAGGTAGCTTGACGAATCGCTGGCAGACCGACGCCAACAGTCAGCTAACCAGCGAGGCGCGGCGGGTCTCGACGGTGACCGTCACGCCGCAGTTGGTGCTCGGCACCTCGGTCGCCGTCGAGCTCGCGCAACAGGCACAGCCTGCCGATCTGTTAGTGATCCCCTCGCATGGCAAAGGGGCGCTGCGAGCGATGGCGCTGGGCAGCAACACCGCAAGCCTGGTCAAACTCGCCCGCAACCCGCTGATCGTCCTGCCCCACGCCTATCTCAAGCGCAACTAGCGTCGCGATCGCGAACGCCCACGAGTTTCGCGCCAACGGACCGTCTGCCATGCTGATCGCGCCAATGCGCACAATTCGCCGCCCCCGCGGCGAAACGCCCCTTTCCGAATGGCCGCGCCTGAGCTACACCTTGGCCGATGAGCAAGCAAAGCACCAAGCCGCCCAGCGGAACACGCGACTTCCTGCCGCGCGATATCGCCCGACGCCGCCATGTGATCGGCGTGATCGAGCGCGTCTACGCGAGCTACGGCTTCGTACCGATCGAAACGCCCAGCTACGAGAACCTCAGCACGCTGCTCGGCAAGTACGGTGAGGAAGGTGATCAGCTGCTGTTTCGCCTGCTCAAGCGCCGAGATGCGCTGGCTCGGGTGCTGACCGCCGGAGATCCGCAAGAGGCTGACTTGGCCGACCTCGGACTGCGCTACGACTTGACCGTGCCGCTGGCGCGGGTCGTCGCGCAATATCGCGACCTGCCGCGTTTTTTCAAACGCTACCAGATCCAACCGGTCTGGCGCGCCGATCGCCCCGGGCGAGGGCGCTTTCGCGAGTTTTACCAGTGCGATGTCGACATGATCGGTAGCGAGAGTTTGATCGCGGAAAGCGAAGTCTTAGCCGCGGTCTGTCAGGTCGTGGAAAATCTCGGTTTCGAC
The DNA here is from genome assembly GCA_020633415.1 of Deltaproteobacteria bacterium. Lineage (GTDB taxonomy): Bacteria > Myxococcota_A > Polyangia > JACKDQ01. The sequence continues at coordinate 206,399 of JACKDQ010000004.1, read as the reverse complement.
GACTTTACTGTGCAGGTTAACCATCGCCAATTGCTACGCAGCATGATCCTCGCCGCGGGCATTGCCCTCGACGCCGAGCAAAGCGCGCTGGTCGCCCTAGACAAACTCGACAAGGTCGGCGCTGAGGGTGTGCTTGCCGAGCTGGCCGAGCGTGGCATCGCGCCAGACGCCGCGCAAACGCTGCTCGAGCTCAGCCGACCGGCCGAAGCCGATGGCCCGCCGCTTGCCGCCCTCGACCGCCTCGCCGATCAGCTCAACGACGACGATGGTCAGCAAGCGATCCGCGATCTGCGCGAACTAAATACGCTCTGCCAGGCCACAGTTGCGGGGCGCTATCTGCGCTTTTCACCGCAACTCGCACGCGGACTATCCTACTACACCGGGCCGATCTTCGAACTCAACGTCGCCCAGCTCGCCGGCAGCATCGGCGGCGGCGGTCGTTATGACAACCTGGTCGGCATGTTCAGCAACCAGCCAATACCCGCGGTGGGTTGCTCGCTGGGCCTTGAGCGCTTGTTGCTGCTGATGGATGAACGCGATCTGTACCCAGAGCTGCAGATCAGCGCACAGGTGATCGTCTGTAACGCCGGCGCGCAAGCGGAGGATCTGCTGTTGATCGCCCAAACGCTGCGCCAGGCCGGCCTGCGCGTCGAAGTCTACCCCAACCCGCAAGTCAAACTGGGCAAACAACTCCAATACGCGGACAGCGCTGCGGTCGGCATCCCAATCGCAGCGATCGTCGGCAAAGATGAGCTGGCAAGCGGTCAGCTGACGCTGAAAAATCTCGCCTCCGGTGAGCAACAAACGCTGCCGCTCAGCGAGGCCGCCACGCAGGTCAGCGTGTGGCTGAGCTAGATCAGCGACGCCTGGCGATCTTCGCCCGCTACCCTGCTGCGGGAGCCAGCAAAACGCGACTGATACCCGCACTCGGCGAACGCGGTGCGGCCGATCTTCACCGACGCCTGGCCGAAGCCCAGCTCAGACGTGCAAGGGCGTTAACGCTGGACAACCTACGGATCGAAGTGCACTTCACCGGCGCCGATCGACAAGCGATGCATGACTGGCTCGGCGAGGAAATCGTGCTCTATCCACAGAGCAGCGGCGATCTCGGCGATCGAATGTTCGCCGCGTTGGCGATCGACTCGACACCCACGGTGATCATCGGCACCGATGCGCCTGGACTCGACGCGCCACTTTTGACCGAAGCTTTTGCCGCACTGCAAGATCATGCCTTGGTGCTCGGACCAGCGAGCGACGGCGGCTACTACCTGATCGGCTGCACACCACCACCTCGACGCGAGTTATTTTCCGCGATCGATTGGGGAAGCGAGCGCGTGCTCGCGCAAACGCTGGAGCGCGCTGGCCGCTTGGGTATCACGCCACACCTGCTCGGCGAACTTGACGATATCGATCGCCCCGAGGACCTCGCCCTGCTCGACGCTTGAGCCGCGCGTTGGTCCGCCGAGACGACCAACCGAGCGAGAGGCAGCCAGGCGGCCGGGAACGCCCTTGGAGGACGGTCGGACGTCGATGTCGCTTGAGCTGAAGCTGTTTTGTGCATAACGTCGGGCCATGTTCACCGCGCGCCAACTCATCGATACCGCTCGTGCACTGGCCTTCAAACAGCAGGGTCAGCTTGCGCCTAACGCCGACCCCTCGGCGCAGCTCGCGGTTCGCCGCCCAGGCGTACGCGTCGCAGCCAAGCAGCTGGCCCGTTATCGGCACTGCTGCGGACTACCAGCAGGAGAGCGAACGCTACCGGTTGCCTTCGTCGAAACGCTATTCGTCGGCCCCCTCGCCGAGCTGGCGATCATGCCGCAATTCCCAGTCCAGCCGCTGGGGCTAATCCATCTGCGACAGACGATCAGTCAACACCGCGCCATCGAAAGCTCGGCAACGCTCGACCTGTGCTGCCGCCTGGCCGAGGTGGCGACCAGCGAGCGTGGTGTCGAGATGACCTGCGAGCTAGAGGTCGACGAAGCGGGTGAGCGCGTCTGGCAAGGCAGCATCTATTTTCTGTCGCGCAAGACCCAGTCCGCTGGCGGCGCGCGCAAAGCGGGCCAGCATGCCGCGCCGCTCGACGAAAACCGCACGCTGCACCAAGTCGCCGAAGACATGGGGCGACAGTACGCGATGGCCTCGGGCGACTACAACCCACACCACCTGCACCGCTTGACCGCACGGCCTTTGGGCTACAAGCGACCGATCGTACACGGCATGTGGACACTGGCGCGAGCGCTCGGGCTGCTGGGGACGATTCCACCGGCCGTGGAGATCGACGCGCAGTTCAAACGGCCGCTCTATCTACCTGGGACATTTTCCTTCGCATACCTGGAGCGCGACGGCCAGACCACCTTCGAAGTGCGCAACCCGCAGAACAACGAGCCTCACCTGCTCGGCAGCTTGCGCGCGCGATAGCAGGCCAAGCCACCGTCAGATCGCTCGACCTGCGGCGTTCAGCGCAACGCTGCGCGGGCGACGTCGATCAGCAGGGGGAAATGGTCGGAGCCGATGTCGGGCCCGCGCCAAAGCGCGGCGATCCGCAAGCGGCGATCGTGATAGGCGTGATCGAGCGGCAACTGAAGCAGCGGCTGAGTTACCGGCCACGTCGGCAGCAGGCCGATTCCACGCCGCGCGTTTTCCATGCCGATCGCACCGAAGACATCGAGCGCAGGTGACCACATCGTTGCGTTGAGATCGCCGAGCAACAAGCGAGGGTCGGCAAAGCGCTTGTTGAGGTGCGCCGCGGCGTGAGCCAACAAGCGGTCGCGTGCAAAGGCCATCTTGGCATTGATCGGCGGCACCGGGTGAACCACCAAGAGCTGCACGCGTAGCTTGGCTGTGACAACGGTCGCGGCGAGGGAGACCGGGTCTCCGGCGTAAAAGCGAATCGCCCGGGCGTCCTCGAGGGGTAGACGACTATAGATCGCGATGCCGAAGTTTCCCTGTTGTGAATGGATCAAGCGATGCGGATAGCGCCGTTCGAGAAATGTCAAGCGCTCGCGCCAGCTCGGCGTTACCTCGAGCAGGGCCAGCAGGTCGGGACGTTCGTCGATCACCAAGCGTCGCAGTCGGGTTGCGTCGGCGTTGCCGGAATAAAGGTTAGCCAGCAGCACACGCAGTTTCGGCGCATGATCGGCCACCTTTGGACGCGGCGAAAAACTCCACGACAGACAGGGCAGCAGGTTGGCAGCGATCAGCGCAAACACCAACAGCGACCAGATCCAAGCGCGCGTCAACAGCAGCGGCAGGAGCAACAGCAGGCCGAAGGCGATGTACTGCAGGCGAAAGTGACAGAGCCACTCCAGCACAAAGTGCTTCGCCGAATACATCGCGCCGACCGTGCAGGCGAGCAGCACGAGCACGCCCAATACGGCAAGACGCCGCATCACCACAATCCAGCGACGAAGCGGAAGACGAGGCTCAGCCACGCCGCGCCTCAGTACCGTCGATGAGCGTTGTATGGAAGGAGCGTTTCGCCAGGCAAGACTTCACGATGCTATCCGTTGGCGACCCGCCGGCGAATGACGAGCAGGCGCTGCTCCGTCATATCCTCGATCGCATAGCGCAAACCTTCGCGCCCCAATCCACTGTCTTTGACGCCCCCGTAAGGCATGTGATCGACGCGCCACGACGGCACATCGTTGATCAGCACACCACCGACATCGAGTTCATCCCAAGCGCGATAGGCCTTGTCGATATCGCGGGTAAATACCCCGGCCTGCAAACCAAAGGCACTATCGTTGACCTCGGCCAGCGCCTGATCGAACTCGGCGAAGCTCGAAAGTACAGCGACTGGCCCGAAGGCCTCTTGGCAATAGATCTTGCAGTCACGCGGCACATTTGAGAGCAGGGTCGCCGCAAGCATCGCGCCTTCGCGCTGGCCGCCGCAGAGCAGCTTGGCCCCGGCGTCAACCGCTTCGCCGATCCAGCGCTCGAGTCGGATCGCTTCCTTTTCGGAAATCATCGGACCGATGAAGGTTTGCTGATCCTTCGGATCGCCGACCTTGAGCGCGCGCGTCGCGGCGACTAGTCGCTCGGAGAGAGCAGCGTAGACATCTTGGTGCACGATGATCCGCTGCACGCCGATACAGCTCTGTCCTGACTGGTAAAACGCCCCGATCACCAAACGCGCGACGACGTCATCGAGATCGGCGTCCGCATCAACAATGCAGGCGGCATTACCGCCGAGCTCTAGCACGACGCGCTTTTTTCCCGCCTTGGCCTTGAGCTCCCAACCAACAGCTGGCGAGCCAGTAAACGAGAGCAGCTTGAGTCGAGGGTCGGTGGTAAACAGCTCGGCCCCCTCTCGTGGACAGGGCAGGATCGAAAACGCACCCTCGGGCAGATCGGTCTCAGCGAGGACTTCACCGATCAACAGCGCACCGATCGGGGTCATGCTGGCCGGTTTGAGCACGAATGGACAGCCGGCGGCGATCGCCGGCGCTACCTTGTGCGCCGCAAGGTTGAGCGGAAAATTGAACGGCGAAATGAACGAGCAGGCGCCGATCGGCACACGCTGCACCATCCCGCGATAGCCACGCGCGCGCGGCGTGATCTCCATCTCCAGCAGCTGGCCATCGATGCGCACTGCTTCCTCTGCAGCGATGCGAAAGGTGTCGATCAAGCGGGCAACCTCGCCACGACTATCGTTGATCGGCTTACCCGCTTCGATACACAGTGCCAGGGCCAGCTCTTCAGCGCGCTCGCTAAACCGCGACACGCAGTGCTGCAGCACGCGCTGTCGCTGGTAGGCCGGTAGACGACGCATTGGCGCCTCCGCGACGACCGCAGCGCCGATCGCACGATCGATCAGTTCCGGGCTGGCCAGCGGCACGCGGGTCGCGACTCTCCCGGTGAACTTGTCGGTCACCGCCAGATCGCTGTTGGGAGATTCGGCTTGGTTGGCTAGGTAGAGCGGATAGGTTTCGCGCAACATCTGTTTGCCTCGCTATCGGATCGTCTCGTCGAACCGCCAGCGTAGCTCAGATGCGGCGCCGAAACGAGCACGGGCCGATCGCGCCGGTCGCCGCAGACGTCCCCGCTTAACCGAACGGTAAAGTCGCCTATCCGCCAAGGAAGGCGAAGTAGTCGCGCGGCCGCTCGTCGAACTCCAGCTCGGCGTTGCACTGGGCGCAATATCGCGGTGGTGGCTCAAAGTCAGCGATCTCCTCGACCAGCAAGACCTCGTTGACCTCGCGACAACAGCCAGCGCAGTAATAGGGAGCGATGATCGAGACGATCTGCCCGGCGGCAGAAAGCGCCGGCAGCAGGTTGAACTGACTGACCATCGGCGGAGCGCAGAACTCGAGACGTAGCGCCAGCTGCGGGTGGCGGTTGCGCCAGCCGTCGATCCAAAGGCTGATGCCCATCGAATTGATCGAGATCACCCCCGAGAGGTCAAGCGTCACCGGCTCGGGGCGGCCGAATAACAGGCTCAGGTCGCAAGATTCGTTGATCTCACCCTCGAGTTTGAGCCGAACGCCGCCACGCCGTCGTTGCTCAGTCAGCCAAAGCCGTTGGCCGATCGGCAGACGGTTGGGTTCACCGCGCTGCAAGATGCACAGTGAACGCTCGTGGCGCGAGGCACCGGGTTCGCGCTCGAGCAGCGCCAGAACTTCACAGGATTGCCCAGCGGTGATCGAGAACACCAAGTGCCGCGCCGCACGGGCCATGATGCGCATACCGAGACCGGCCCCCGCCGGCACAGGTGCGATCTCGACGCGGTCTGCGCCCGGTCGCGCGTGCTCACCCGACACGCGGGTCGGTGGCGGTTTGACGTCACCGATCGGGCCCGTCACCGCCCGCAGCACGTCGCCGGCAGTCAGCGTGCCGAATCGATCGCGGATCGAGAGCGCAACAAAGGCGTCGCCCACGACCCAGCGCAGCGTCGGTTCTTCACCAGCGAGCGCCAACGACGCCTGGTGCCCGCTCAATCCTCCGGCTCCGTGATCGCTCGCCGACCGTGCCCGTGACGGGGCGTGCATCAGCGCGTTGGTGATCATCTCTTCGGCGACTTCGCGCGCCGCGCGCTGGATCGGCCGTCGCAACCCCTCGGCGCGCAGATCATCGAGCAGGGTGTCCAAGTAAAACGACTTCTGCGCGGCGGTCGAAAGCTGTAGCGCCTGCATCGCCCGATTGGAGACAAGTTGTGAGAGCACCGCACCGAGGTCGGTATCGTCCTTGCGACGCATCCCGCGCAGCGCCAAGGCCAGCGCTGTCGGCTCTACCGGATGCTGTCCAAGCAGCAGGTGGTTGTGAAGCTCGGCGGCAGCTGTCAATCCGCTCGCGCTGAGCGGCACGTTCAACGCGACCAACGTGCGCGGCGGCAAGCCGCCACCGGTGCGCAGGTCGAGCAAGGTCTCTCGCCAGCCATCGGCCAGGCACAGCACGCCGACGTCGAATGCCGCTGAGGGCTGACTGTCGAACTCGTCGAGCGCGCTAAAGCCGCCATCGAACTGCAAGCCGCAGCGACCGAGAGCATCGTAGTCTTTGACCGCCAAGGCGGTCTTGGCGCCGATCCAGCGCAGGCGCGTCGTCGGAGCCGACTGCTTGTTGCTGCCATCGGCGACCAAATCGACTTGGGTTTGGGCGGCAAAGACGGCTTGCTGCTCGGCGGTCGACTTGCCGGCAGTGCTGCGCATGATCACTTTGTCCGACAGCCGCTCGATCGCCTGCTGCAATTCGGCGACGCTGGCAAAGCGCTCTTCGGGGCGCTTGGCCAACGCTCGCAATACGACCGAGTCCAATAGTTCCAGTCCGGGCTGCGGCCGAACCTGCGAGGGCGGCCTGGGCATCGCGTGTTGGTGAGTGTGAATGTAGCCCACCGCATTATCGGCAACGATCGCCGGCTGACCGGTGAGCAGTTCGTAGAGCACAAGCCCCAGCGCGTACTGGTCCGACTGCGCCGTTGCCACCTCTCCACGACATTGCTCAGGGCTCAGATAGCGCGGCGTGCCGACGATCGCTCCCGGCGCGGTCGAACCACCCTCCTCGAGCATGCGCGCCACGCCGAAGTCGAGAACCTTGATGTGATCGCGGCCGAGCAAGCGGGTCAGCATCACGTTCTGTGGCTTGAAATCGCGGTGGATGATCTGCCGACTGTGCGCATAGGCCAACGCCGCGGCACACTGGTGCGCGATATTCAATGCCCTAAGCGGCGAAAGCGCATCGCGCGCCAGCGGCAAATCGAGGCTACTACCCTCGATATACTCCATCGCCAAAAACAGCGTGCCGTCGGCCAGCTCACCAAAGTTGTAGACGGTGACGATGTTTGGGTGGGCCAGACGCGAAATCGCCCGAGCCTCTTTGTGAAACCGTCGCCGGGTATCGGGCGCAGGCGTTGAACCTGCGTGCAGAATCTTCACCGCCGCGAGGCGATCGATCGACGGCTGCTCGGCCAGGTAGATCTTTCCCATGCTGCCTTGGCCCAGCAGCTTAATGATGTGGTACTGACCGAGGATCGAAGCCCCGATCAAAGGGTCCTGCATTACTCCCTCTTTCGACGGAAAAGATCTGACGAAAGACCATTTTAGACAGGGCGACCGGCAACGTCGAGCGCCGACAGCGCCCGGCAGCGAAAAGGCCGAAACCGCTGGCGATCGACGGGGTTTCGCCGACCGGTCCGGCGGTGTAAAGTAAACAGGGCGATAAACCATGCGAGGCAGAGACTAGTGAGCGCCAAGAAATTGGGCGACATATTGATCGCACGCGAGCTGATCACCAGCGAGCAGCTGCAAGAAGCGCTAACCACGCAGCTGATCTACGGTGGTCGTCTGGGCACAGTGCTGGTCCAGGCTCAGCTGGCGACCCTTGAGGAGATCGGAAAAGCACTGAGCGTTCAACATGGCGTTCCTCACGCCGACAACGCACTGCTCAACGCGATCAACCGCGCGACGATCGCCACCGTTCCCGAACAGATCGCTGCAGAACATCGCGTGCTGCCATTGCGGCTCGAGGGCGATGAACTGCATCTGGCGATGCTCAACCCCGATCGCCAGACGGCGGGCAAGCTGGCCTACGAGCTGAAAAAAAGCATCAAGCGCTATGCGATTCCCGAGCTGCGTTTGGTCTACCACCTGGAAAAACGCTATGGCATCCAGCGCGACCCCCGTTTTCTCCGTGCGCCAAGTGGCGCCGCCAATCGACAAAGCGGGCCGCTGGCCGCCGTAGCAACCGGTCCGATGGCCCAATCCGAGCAGGAACGTCGCAAGTATCTCGAGCCAAACATGATCCCCGAGATCAAGACCGACGAGACCGATTCGTGGGCAAAAGAGATGGGACTGGTCTATCTCGACCAATATGGCGATACGCCGGGCGACCAAGCAGCCGACATCGATCAGCCCTCCAGGCTGGAGCGTGTGCTGGCTGAACTCGACGCTGCAACGTCTGCAGAGACGATCGCCGACCTGCTGGTCGAGCCGTTCTTGGACAATGTCGCGGCGACGGTGCTGTTCTGGGTTCGTGATGGCCACGCGGTTGGTTGCCGAGCGAGCGGCATCACAACCGACATGCACCAACTGCAACACCTGGTGATCCCGCTCAACCGCCCTTCGTTGCTACAATGGTGTCACCAGTTGCGCGGCGTGGTCCGCTTGTCGGCCAGCAACGATCCGCTGCAAGCGAAGATCGCCGCCTATCTCGGCTCGCAAGCCCCCGACGAAGTGTTCGTCGCGCCGATCAGCTTCCGCCAACAGATCATCAATCTGCTGGTGATTCACGTGCCCGCCGATGCAAACCTCCCAGAGACCGCGCTGGAGAGCATTCGCCTGCTCGTTCAGCATACCACCTCGGCCTACTATCGGCTCTGCCGACGGATCGGCGCGGATAGCTAGCATTTCGCTGAGCGAACAAACCGCTTGCCGAAATCCGGCGCCCAGACGTAGCATCCTCCCACACTCACACGGGGGACTTTCGATGAAGAAGCTACTCGTCGTCTTCGCATTGATCGCAATGGCTTTCGGTGGCGTCGCTCTCGCGGCCACGCAGTATCACGTCTACAAAAAGAACGGCTCCAACAAGTGCGAGATCGACATGCGCGACCATGCACAATGGAAGAGCGGGCGCGGCAGCGGCTGGACCTGCCTCGGTCACGACACGAGCCGGATCGATGCCGAAAAGATTTTCAAACAAGCGGGCTGCCAAAAGTAGCGACCGGTCGCTCCGAATTCCCAGCTGAAGGCAGTCATGCCACGCTGAACGGCCATGCACGGCGGAGGCCACACACCTTGCCGCCGGACGCTCTGCCACGCGCAGATATCGCAACATCCTAGCGCGCCGACACACTGGCCTGGATCGGCCGAGACGCGCTAATGCGCCCGACCGGCTGACTTGCCAGCCTCGGCGCGCTGCTTGGCCGCCCGACGGGCGAGAAATCGGCTGCGCGGCGCGAAGATCAGCCGCTCGGCGTTGTCCCGATAGAACTTGCTGAGCACTGCTGGCGGAAGGTTGATCGCGTCGACTTTCCAGCGCCCTTGAATCGGCGTGGGGTGGGCGATCTGGCGTTTTGACGTCTCGAAGTAGTTTCGGTGGGCTTGATAGAAAGCGACGGCATCGGAAAAGTCTGGCTCTTTGAGCGAAACCGAGCCGAGCTGCAGCCCACCCGGCGTAACGATCAAGTCTGTACCAAAGAGAATCCGATCCTGGTGCCGAACAAAGAACTCGCGGACCTTCTGCGGCGGGTGGCGGCCGATTTCGGGAACGCGCGCCGACGTGTCGACGTAAAGGTTCTTGTAGCGACTGAGTAGACCGTCGACGTAATCCAGATCCTCGGGGTGATTGGCCAGGTGGATACCCAAAAAGATTGTCTTGGGGAAACGCGCGATCACGCGGTCGCGAGCGGCTAGCAGCTGGGCGTGGCTAGGATAGTCTTTGCCATAAAATGACCAATCGGGCGCCAACGAGAGCTCGTCGTAGCGCTCGTTGTTCTTGTCGATCGGCTTGAAGAAAGCAACCGGGTCGGCAACGTGCCAAGCGACGATCGCACCCAATTCTCCTGCGCGACGCCACAACGGATCGAGCCGAGGATCGTCGACCTTGAGCAACGAGCCGTCCTTCAGGCGCACGCCGAGACCAAGCGCCTTGAAGATCTTGATGCCGCTACCGCCGGCGGCGATGATTTTTTCCAAGGCGGCGACCTCGCGCTTGGCCCAGCCAGGCTCGTCGATGCCTTCCCAGTCGATGTTGCCGAAGAAGGCCATCCGCTCGCCAAGATAGTCGGCCAGCTGGACCGTCGCTGCAAAGCGCGGGCTCCCCGGGCTACCGGCACTCTTCACAGCAAACTTTTCCACACCGACCGCGGAAAAGATTCGCAACGCCGTGTTGAGCGTGTCGGGAAGCGGCGTGATATGGACGTGGCTGTCGTAGATCGCCGGTGGACGTGCGGGAGCGCTCGGCCTAGACGATACGTGGGCGTCTGCTGCGGTCGTCGCACTCGGCCGCTTGCAGGACGACAGCAAAAGTAGACAGCTGGCGACACAGCAAAGACTGGCCGGCACAAGGGGTCGAAAGCAGCGCATGGGCTTAGTCCAGCGTATAGGGAAAACGATAGATCAGCGATCGGGAACTCGAGCCAAAGCTGAGCTGCCGAACAAGGGGCGTAATACAGCTGTGCAAACCAGCTGACTGCATCAACCGCGGCGCCGAAACTTGGACCTTCTCGATCTTTCCGCTGCGCTCGATTCGAAAGCCGACAGTAACACGGCCTTTGATATCGTACTCACCGCGCGCTTGCTCGATGCAGGCTAAGATCCGTCGGTCCTGCTTGCGAAACGCCTGCTCGACCTCCTGTTCGGAGAGCTCTCGACCGTCGGCAGCCTCGGCCATGTCGAGGTGATCGGCGCCCTTGAGTGAAGGGCCGAGCGTTTGGTCGGCCCGCTGCACCGCAGACGGTTGCTTGAGCGCACCCGGTGGAGGTGTAACCCGGCGACGTCGCCGTGAGCGACGCCGAACGCGTGGGCGCGTTTTTCCGGGCGCGACCGCAATACAGCGGCCCTGACTACAGCCGGTGCCCTCGCCGCAGATGTTGCCGCACGGATTCTTGTCGGCCTGCCACTGCAGGTAGCCCCAATAGCCGCCGAGCGGCAACAGCCCGACAAATACACCGACGATGAATCGCATCATTCGCCCATCGCATCGAGCAAAGTGGACAGCACATCGCCGGTGATCGGCGGACGAACCACCGCATCGGCTCCGGCGGCGAGCAAACTTTCGCGACGACCATCACGAGCAGCGACAACCACGAACACGCCGGCGAAGCGCCGATCCTGACGGATCGCCTCGCAGACGCGCTCGCTACCGGGGCCACCGGGGAGCGGATCAGCGAGCCAGACGATCTCGGGCTGCTGATAGCCGATCTGCAACAAGCCCGCCGCGGGGTTAGGCTGATGCGACAGCTGCAGTTCTGCGCTTTGCTCGGCGACCGCATCGTCGAGCTGGCCCGCGAGGTGTTGCGGGGCGCCGATCAGCAGGATTCGCGTCGCCGGCGCGCCTGTCTGCTCCACCGGTAGGGCGGTCGACGTGGTCAAAGGGGTCGATTGCAGCGAATCAGCTTCGACCTCTGCCAGTTCGTGCGGGATCGGCAACTGATTGGACTGTAGAAATGAACGCAAATCGCGCGCGGTGACCCGCCGATGACCACCCAGCGTGCGATGTGCTGGCAGCCGACCCGCGTCGATCCAGCGATTGATGCTCGACGGATCGACGCCGATCAGGCCGGCGATCTGCGGCGACGAGTAGACGCGCGACATAGGTGGCAACTATAACGCAGCGCCCGGGTTGGCAAAACTGGTAATTCCTGCAAATCCGGCGCGGCGCGAACCGGCTAGCCCAGAACTTGTTTGGCGCGACGCAGGTGCCACGCGATATCGACAGCGTTGGGACATGCGGCCAACGCCTGACGAAAATCCACCGCCTCGATATTGCGCGCCTGCTCGGGCAACGCGCGATAGAGTTGGCGGGCGGTTTCCTGCTGACCATAAACGTCGTGGTACATCAGGTAACGCATCGTCTCGCCGACACGCATCTCGGCGGGGAGCTGAGCGCCGCAAAGATGGTCGCAGCCATCGCAGGTCAATGCGCGCGTTGCTGCAGCATAGCGGCCGAGCTCCTCGATCTCGCGGCGCGAAAGACCTTTTTTGTCTGCCGCAGCCGCGGCGTTCTCGCGCAACTTACCGAAGGTGTCCATGTGGGAAACGACGGCAGTGATCCGCGTGTCGGCCCAAACCGCTTTGAGGACGGCTTGCTGGCGATTCCACTGACCGGCCTTGGTAAACGGCACCCACTTGCCGCGGAATGAGGCCGCCGAGCGCTGCGTCTTCATCGCGATCAAGCCGATATTGGCGTGGGCAGCGGCTTCGATCGCTTTGTTCAACTCGCGATCGCCGTACTGGCCGAAGTTATAGCGGAACATGACCGATTCCACCCATGACAGCGACGCCGCACGCGTCAGCAGCTCCGCAACGTTGTGATCGTGACAAGAAAAGCCAAAATGGCGGATCTTGCCGCGCTTCTTGAGGCGATCGACGGCGCCGGCCAGTTTGGCGGACAGATGGCTCGCATCTTTCAGGCCGTGCAAATAGAACATGTCGAGATAATTCGTGCCCAGCTTGCGCAATGATTCATCGACAGCGCGCTCAAAGCCCTCAGGATCATGCTTGTCGGACTTGCTGGTAATGAACACGCTGTTGCGCTTCTTCGTGCGCTTAAGGAAACTGCCCAGCGCTAGTTCGTTGCGACCCCCGCCGTAACAATCAGCAGCATCGAAATAGTCGATGCCGAGCTGTAAGCACTCGGCCAGTTTGGGATCGAATACCGGGTCGAGCGACATCGCCTGCCCCATCAGCAGCATCGGCACACTGCGCTTGGTCTTGCCCAGAACGCGCCGCGGCACATGAATGCGCTTCTTTTGGGGCTTCGCCTCGGCGTCGTCGCTGAGGCCCAAACTGGCGGCCAACGTCACAGCCGCTGACCCCGCCAGCAGCTGTCGCCGGCTGAGCTCGAGCTCTCGATCATTTCGCGCACTCATCGATCCTCCTTTAGCTTGACTGCTTCTTGCTACCGAGTAAGAGCGTCCGATCCCTCGAACGCGTTTCACCGATCGCGGTGACATAGACCGCCGCGTCGTCGATCACCGGACACTCGTGTTCACAGATCCCACAGCCAATGCACAACTCGGGCCGCATATAGGGCCGCTCGAGCTGGACCTCTTTGCCATCCCAACGCTTCACCGTCGCCTTATAGGAACCGATCGCCTTTGGCGTCGTCGGACAGACTTCTTCGCAAACGACACAGGGCGTCTCCATCGCCCAGGGCAGACAGCGTCCACGATTGAAAAATGCCGTACCGAGCCGAATCGGTCCTTGCTGCTTGTGTTTGCCAACGCCGAGCTTCTTTTCGATCGAAATCTTCTGGATCGCCCCGGTCGGACAAACCTCACTGCACAACGTGCAATTGAGCTGACAAAACCCGACCGAAAAGTCCATCACGGGTGTCCAGAGACCTTCCAGGCCACCCTCGGCGAGCGTTGACGGCTGAAGAACGTTTGTCGGGCAAACATTGATGCACTGGTCGCACTTGATGCAGCGCTCGAGGAACTCGCTCTCTTCGACCGTGCCCGGCGGCCGGATCGCCTTTTCGTTGAAGCCGCGCTTGTTGACCGCCTTGGAAAGCCGCAAGAACGGGAAGGCGAACACCCCGGCGATGCCGGCCAAAAACCAGCGTCGACGCGGCATGTCGGGCGCCGCGATTTCACTGTCAAGGCGCTGAGAGATCAGCTTGCGGCCAAACAACTTGGCCGTGCCATCTTTGATCGAACCAACGATACGGTCTTTGAGCGAGACGGGCGCCAGCCGAAATGCTAGTGCGTCCTCCGGACAGTCGTCGAGGCAATTGAAGCAAGCGAAACACTCGCTCTTGCGCAGCGCTGCCTGAGGGTCGGATGCGCCTTCGCAGCGTCGCAGACAGAGATCGCAATCGGTGCACTTGGTCAAGTCGCGGTCGATCCGCCAGAGCGAAAAGCGCGACAGCACGCCGAGCAACGCGCCGAGCGGGCACAGTACGCGGCAGAAAAAGCGCGGGATCACGAGGTTCATGCCGACCAACGCCACCAGCATCAAACCGACAAACCATGCGCCGGAGAAGATCCGCAGCTCGCCAGCGCCGGGGGAGGAGGAGAGAAAGCTCATACTCGGCGGCAGCGCAGCGTCGATGCCGGGCGCCACCGCAACGGCGATCGAGCGGGTCAGCAGGCAAATCGGATCGAGCAGACCGATTTGCAGCGAGCCAAAGGCGGCCAGCACGAGGAAGATCATCAAGCCGTAGTACTTGAAGCTGAAGATCGGCTTGTAACGGTTCTTATCGATGTTGTCGCGATGACGACGGATGTTGAACAGCCAGCCGACAAACTGGTGCAGCGTGCCGTAGGGACAGATCCAGCCGCAAAAGAAGCGGCCGAGCAAGAGGGTCGCAATCAGCAGCAACAGGCCGCGCCAGAGCCAACGATAGACGGTGTGGGTCGAGATAGCGGTCGCGATACCGACCAGCGGATCGAGCTCAAGAAACAACGATACAGGGTAGCCGCCGAGGCGACTGAACCAGGTGACCCAGAGTAAGAAGATAAACAGTGAGAAGAAGAAGAACTGCGAGACAACGCGCATGTTGGTGATGCGCAAGCTGCGGATCAGCCACGAAACGGCTTGGCCTTTTTTGGGCTGGCTCATCCGATGTTGACGTCCTTGCGTGACAGCGAGCGCCAGCGCGGCTCACCGAGCTTCTTGGCCGCGGCTTGCTCAAAGTAGCCCGGCTTCGGCTTATCTTGGCGACGCAACAGCTCGTCCCAGCCAAACGCGTCGAGGGCCAGGCTATCGGTTGCTGCGGCGATGCAGTGACCGGGACGCACGTCGGCGAGACTACCGCCGGTCGGGCCACTGCGAAACAGCACACGGCTGGCATCGAGGACAACGAAGGTCGGCTTCAACATCAAGGCGAGGTCGGTAATGATGCCGTGGATGTCTTGATGGAACTGATTACGGCGGCCACCGAGCAGACCGTACCAATTCTTGGTCGTCATCGAGGCACGACACAGGTTGTGGTCTTTGACCGGAGCAACGCCGATTACCTTGTCGGCATCAGCGAAGGGGCGCCAGAAAAACGGCCAGCGCGCAATGTGCTTGGCTCCCGGCACCTGCAGCGTCGCAAACTCGCCGGGGGATGGCAGATAGACGCGCGCCCCAGCCTCGACAGCCGCGCGCTCAATGCCGCTCTTGCGAAAACAGCTCTGCGGCGATTCGATCGGGTTGTCGACAACGCGCACTTCGCGTGCGCCAGCCTCTTTGACCAAGCGGATCAGACTGGTCAGCACCTCGGGATTGGTTGTCGCACCAAGAATCGCCGGTCGCTCGAAGGCAACGTTGGGCTTGAGCACCACCACATCTCCGGAACGGATGTAATGGCCAATTCCCCCAATGCTATCGACGGCAGAGCGAACCATCTTGTCGATCTGTTGGCCGCGCGCGATGCCGAGTGCTGCGGCACCCGGCTTTGGCGGAACCGCGAAGCCGCCCTGCGGCAAACGAACCAGCGGTTCACGCGGCTTGCCGCGCTCTCCATCGGGATCGCGTAGCGACAGCGGCCAATCCGCCGGTGCCAGCGCCGCCCATCCGGCGACGGCCGAGGCGCCACCGATCACCGCGGCCTGTTTGATAAAGGTCCGACGACGCAGCCGTTGCAGCGTCGGATCGCCGTGTTCGACACCTGGTGCGTGCTCACCACTAATAGGTTTCTTCGCCACCAGTACTCCCCTCTTCCGAGGTTGATCCGCTCGACGCCTTGGCCTTGCTCTCCAACAGCGGCACGGCGCCATCCTTGATCATCTCAGGCGAAATTGTCCGAGCCTTTTCGACGATCTCGTTGAGCGCCTTGGCCGCGTCAGCCGCTTTGGGGATCGCCCTCACGCCGACGACCAAGCGCCCGACGGCGGTAGCCGCGGAGAAGGCGCTCTGATAGCGATCTTTGATCAGTACAGCGGCCTTGCCCGACGCTGAGCCCGCCTTTACGCCGTACTGTAAAAAGCCCTCACGAAACTGGCCGGCCAAAGCAGAAGCCGCAGCCGGGTCTTTGGTGGCGGCGACAAATACTTCACCGTTGTCTAGGCGACGCGCGGCGTAGATACCCTTGGCGAAGTCAAAAGAGAAAGCATCTTTTGCCAAGTAGCTGACTTGGCCGATCGCAAACCCGAGCTGTTTGCAGAGCAACTGATAGGCCCAGGGGAGCGCGCCTGCCGGGAGCTTGGCGTCGAGCACGGTCCGTAGATGCCGCAGCTGCGCGATCACCGCGGGCGATTCGTCTGAACCGATCGCACGGATGTAGAAGCGACCGCGCACCCAAAACAGCGCATTGCGCGACAAGTGACCGAGGCCCCCATCGCTGAGTTCGGTCTTTGCCGTCGACTCACGCTCACCGCTGTACGCGCCGATGGCGTTGGCAACCGTCCCGTGGTCGTAGAGCTCAACATCGACCGAAGCCTCGGAGAGCGAGAGAGAGACGAAGCTCAGTCCCTTGACGAAAAATGAGCGAAAATAGTCGGCGCGACCGTTGATCTTCTCGTAGAGCTTCTCAGCACTAAAGTGTGCGATCGGCCCCTCGCGCCAGCCAGCCGCCGCCAGCCCGCTTGGCAGCGGCCCACGATCGGCGCTCGCCTTTCGCTGGTCGCGATTGGTCAAGGGAGCCGAAGCAAACAACTGCGGATCGACCTGGTGACCACGGCGAACAATCCAACCGAGGATGCCGAGCAGCAGCACGGCGATCACTAGCGAGAAGACAACCTCGGCGCGCGAATAGCGCTTGCGGAAGGCTCGAAAGCCCCCGGGATTAAACAGCCGGTCTGGATCGTACCGTCGACGTTTGACCATCGGTGCCGTAGTTTGACACAGCGTGGGAGCTCGGGCCAATCCGCTTGACGACCGATTTTCCTGGAATTTTGGCGAAAAGCCGACCGCCAGCGCCGCAACAACTTTGCGGGTAAACGTCGCTCGGCGCGAAAGCGCGACGCGCGAAAGCTCGCGATCAGTGCGCTAGAGCAGTTCGACCGTCTTGTACTTGAGCAGCTGCTCGCGTCCGGCATTTTCCGTCTTGATCGTAAACGGCACTTCGACGCCCTTGACGCGGCGGTGCGCCGAAAAATCCGAGACGATCGTTGAGCCGCTTTGCCCTTGATGGCGCATTGAAACCAGGCGGTAGGCGCGGTCGAAAACGAGCGTAATCCGCGGTGCGTCGGGAGGAGCAACTTCGACAGCGATCTGACCCTTGCTCCTTGCTCCCTTGGCCAACAATCGGGCCCGAACGTTGTCGGTCAGCGCGTTGTCGATCACCAGCGGTGGCAAGCGCCAGAGGTCATGCTTCATCTCGCTGATCTTGTGCGCGGGCAGCGGTACGCGAGCCTGCTTGCCCTGCTGGGCGAAGGCCACGTCACCGTCTAACACCATCTGCATCGGCAGAGCGCCGAGACTGATCGCGATCCGCAGCTCGCTGCGTGCCGGACGGGCAAGCACACTATATTCGACCTGCATCGCGCCGATGCGGCCGCTGCCGAGCAGCTTAAGCCCACGCACCGCGCGCAGCTTCTGCCCGCCAGCGCGAGTCCATGCCCGCTTCAAGAGCTTACGTGCAACGCGGTTCTCGGCGTCGCTGATCGGCGCCGCGTGCTGTGGAGTGGCGCGCTCTTGGCGAGCCTTTGCGCTGATCGGATCGAGGTACGACACCTTGCGAAAGGCGATCTTGGCCCGCCGGAGCTGCGGCTCGATCAGCTTGGCGTTGCCGACGATGACCACGACCAGGCTGCCCGGATGCAAATGCGAAGCCGCGACCCGATTCGCGGTCTGCCGATCGACCTTGTCGATCCGCAGAGCGTACTCGCTAACGTAGCTATCGGGCAGTTCGTTGATCCTGGCCCGAGCCAGCGCACCGGCGATCTGAGCCGTCGTTGAGTAGCGGATGGAATAGCCGCCAGCGATCTTGCCCTTTGCCGCCGCTAGCTCCTCAGCGCTGACACCGCTGGCCGCCATCTTTTCGAGCTCGCTGCGCACGAGCAGCAGTGTCGCCAAAGTCTCTTCCGTACGCGTGAAGCTGCTGATCGAAAATGAGCCATCGAGACTCTCGGACGAGAAGCTACTGCTAATACCGTAGGTCTTGCCACCCTCTGCACGTACGACCTGCATCAGCCGCGAACTAAACCCGCCACCGCCAAGCGAATAGTTCATCACCGTTAGCGCGTCGCGGTCGGGATCCATTCGCTTGACCCCCTGGTGCCCCAAGTAAAACGAGCTTTGGGTCAGACTCGGCTTATCAACCAGCAGCACCGAGAGGCCGGGCTTGACTGGCGCCAAGGGCTGAATGGCGCGGGCCGGCAACTTGCGTCGTCGCCAGCGCGAGAAGTGCGAGCGGACTGCCTGCTGGATCTTGTCTACGTCGAAGTCTCCACTGATCGCTAGTACTGCTCCGGCGGGGAGATAGCGCGTACGATGAAAACCTATCAGATCATCTCGGCCGAGCCGCTCGATCGCCGCCAAGGTTAAGGGCCGTCCAGCGGGGTGTTGATCGCCGTAGAGCTCGTTGAAAAAGAACTGCTGAGCTAACGCGCTTGGGTCGTCACGAATGCCGCGCACTTGCTCGCGCAACTCATTCTTTGGCTGCTTCATCTCATCTTCAGGGAACACCGGCGTGAGCACCAGGTGTTCGATCATCCGCAGGCATAGATCTAGGTAGCGGCTGCGCCCGCCGCAGTCGACAGTCGAGCGCTCGTAGCCCGCACCCGCGGACAGCGAGACACCAACAGCATCGACAGTGCGAGAGATCGCATCGGCGTCCATCGTCTTGACGCCCTGACGAAGCATCGATGCCGTGAGCTGAGCTAGCCCCTCCTTTCCCGGCGGATCGTCGATACCACCGGCGGCCAAGACCAACTCGACAGAGATCAGCGGCAATTGGTGATCGGGCATCGCGATCACGCGCAACCCATTGCGCAGAGTAAACGACTGATACTTTGGAATCGCCAGCGCGCTCGCTGGCTGAACTTGAGGTGAGCTGATCAGGTCGGTACGCCCTGCCCACGGGTCGACGGCTTGCCCGCCACCTTTCTTGACCGCTGATTTCAGCGGAGCGAGTGGTCCCTTGGTCACCTTGGTCCCGCAGGCCGCTCCAATCGTCACCAGCGCAACGACCGCAACCAGTAAACTGCGTTTCATCGTCGACCTCCCTTGGCCGCTTTGCCGCTGCTAGCCGGCAAGACGATTGCCGAAAGATTCGAGCGTCGCAGATATCGCTGGGCCACGCGTTTGATATCTGATTGTGTCACCGCGTCGAAGCGTCGCTCGTCCTCGAGAAAGGCGCGCGGATTGCCCTGAACGTAGGTCGACATACCGATCGCATTGGCGATCCCGTAAACCGTGCGCAATCGGCGCAAATGGGAGGTCGCCAGTTGATTCTGCGCGCGCAAGAGCTCGGTCGAGGCAACGCCCTCATCGGCAACACGTTCGAGCTCGGTTAGCAACTCGGCTTTGATCTTGGCGACGTCATGCCGCGGCAGGCCGATGCCATAGATGATCAATACGCCGGGCTGTTCACGGGGCCAGACGAAGCCGCCAGCGGCGACGGCGATCTGCTTCTTGCGCACCAGCGCTTGGTAGAGCCGCGACGTCCGACCGGCGGACAAGATCGTGCTGAGCATTTCGAGCGCCGGGATGTCCGGATGGTTGGCCGCCGGAATATGGTAGGCACCGATGAACACCGACAATTGTGACGGCCAATCGCCAACTTTCTCGCGATAGGCCCGCTGTTCGGGCTCTTTGACGGCGACGCGCGGCGGATCGGGCGCCTTGGGGATCTTGCTGAAATATTCGTTAACAGCCGCTTCCACGGCGGGACGCTCGACATCGCCGACGACCACCACCGTGGCATTATTGGGCTGATAGTAGCGGTCATAGAATGCGCGAAAATCCGAGCGCTTCATGCGATTCAACTCTTCGAGAAAGCCGGCTGGCGTCCATGCATAAGGATGCTTCTCGAAGGTGAGCGCCGTTAGCGCTTCAAGGGCGCGTCCGATCGGGCTGTTGTCCAGCCGCTTGCGTTTCTCCTCTTTGACAACCTGGCGCTCCTTGTCGATCCACTTGTCTGTGAGCACCAGAGAACGCATGCGCTCGGCCTCCAATTTGAGCGCGAAGTCCAAGTATTGCTTGGGTACGGTGTTGTGATAGGCCGTCACGTCCTCTGTGGTGAAGGCGTTGCAGGACCCGCCAACCGAGGAGATCATCCGCGCGTGTGCTTCGGGCCTCACGCGCTTGCTCCCTTTGAACATCATGTGCTCGAACATATGGGCTGAGCCGCGGATACCACGCCTTTCGTCTTTGGAACCGACGCCGTACCAGACTTGCACCGTGACCACGGGGACGCGGCTTTGACGCACGAAGGCGACCTGCAGCCCGTTGGCCAACCGCCAAATCTGCACATCGATCTTCTGCGACGACTTCTGCTCGTTGGCAACGGCCGGCCGCGGCAGCGAACACAGCGCTAACATCAACAGTAGCGATTTGCGCATTATCGAACTCCGTAGGGGTGAAATGTACACAACGCCGCCACCCTGCGCCAGCGCGCAGGCGTTCGCGCCGCAATCGCACTGCCGACGATAACGACAATCGCTGAAAGCGGCATGCTTTCGCCTCCAGAACAGGCGTTCGTGGCAGAAAAGGAGTGAGTGCTAGCGCTAACGGGGTGCTAGCCTGGAGCGACTATTTTCGTTAGCCTCGCAACATTGCGCCTCTCGTGCACGACGAACGAGCGGGCAGGTTCGACCATCCAACGGGCGGATAGCGCATGACATCGGGCAAAGCATTTTTCGTAGCACTTATCACAGCGGCGGTTACCAGCACGGCAACTTTCTTTGCGCTGCGTCACTTGGTTCCGCCCAAGGCACCACCGGCAAGCGCCCCGCTGCCTGGCCTCGCGCCGACGCCACTAGCCACGCCAGCTACGCCACCAGTCGCCGCTACCGCACCGCAAGCCACCGTTGCGCCGCAAGCCACTGCGGCCCCACAGCCAGCGCCTCAGAGCGCGGTCCCGGTGCTCAAGGGACTCGACGTCCCCACTGCAGTTCGCTTACTTCAGCAACAAGGCTTGATGTTGGGGCAGACCGCACGTAGGCCGAGTGGCAGCGTGCCCAAGAACGCCATCGTCGACAGCGATCCTCAAGCGGGCACCGCGGTGCAGCGCGGTAGCGCCGTCAATATCGTGCTATCGGCTGGGCCATCGCTCAAGGAGGTGCCAAGCGTAACCGGTCGACGACTGCAATCGGCGAGAAACGCGCTATCGGAAGCGGGCTTCAGTGTTCGCCTGCGCTATAGCTATGATGAAGACCGCGCCGAAGGCCTCGTGCTCAGCCAAAACCCCCGAGCGGGCGCTGAACTCAAGCCGGGAGAGACGGTTACGCTAACGATCAACCGAAGCGACGAGTAACGTGCCAGCCACGCTGATCGCGCTCAAACACGCTGACGCGGCGTCGTGCGGAGGAAAGGCCGCACAGCTTGCGCCGCTGCTCAACCACGGTCTGCCCGTCCCTACGGGCTATTGCCTGCCGTTTGCTTGGTATCGACAGGCGATCGGTGACAACACAGACCAACGCGCAATTCGTGAAGCTCTGCAGCACTGGACGCCCGATGACCAGCAGCGCAACGCTCTTGAGCGCGTGATCGGCACGCTTGGCGGCCGCTTGATCGCCCGCTCATCGGCGAGCTGCGAGGCCGACGGCACGCCGTCGTCGGGGTTGTTTGTCTCGCGGATGGACATCAGCGACGCCGCGAAGTTGATCTCAGCGATTCGTGCGATCTGGGGTTCGCTGTGGGATCAGCCGGCTCTCCGCCTGCTCGGCCACCTTGGGGTCGATCCGCAGCAGCAAGCAATGGCCGTGCTGTTGCAGCGGCAGATCGAGAGTCGACACGCGGGGCTGATGGTGACAAGAACGACCACCGGCGACTGCTACGTCGAGTTTGTCAGTGGCCGCAGCGAGCGCCTGGCAGACGGTAGGGTTGACCCACAGGCGATGATCATCCGGCGAGACCGCGAGGCTCAAACGATGCCCAAAGAGATTCCGGGCCGGCTGATCTCTGCGCTGAGCTGGCAGATTGGCGAGCTGGACGACGTACACGATCAGCCGCTGGAGATCGAATGGGCGGACGACGGCTCCAACCTCTGGCTGCTACAAGCGCGCGCCTGTCCGCCGCTAACCGTCGGACGAACGCGACTGATCGAAGGCGTCTATCGCTGGGACCGCGAACACAACCCGGACGTGCTGTCGATCGCGCATCAAAGCCTGATCACGCTGCTGCACGCCCACGGCGCTGCACTCGGCTATCACGTCCATCAAGGCCGGCTCTATCGCTCGACCTCAGCCATCGAGAGCGCGCCCCCGGCGACGACACCCAGCGCCCCGCTCTCAGCGCTGCGCAAGCGACTCCGCGCCCACCATCCGCACGACGATCCGCGAACCAACCTCGAACGCGCATTGGCGCTTTTTGTCGACTTCTACCAAGACTACGAGCGCTGGCTCTCGGCGGGCAAGAATCGCGCCCAAGCGGAGTTGGCGGCCTTCATCAGCGCGACCGCCTCCGAGCTGTCCTTTGCTGAGCGCGAAATGACCGCCGAGCAGCTGGCATCAGAGCTGACGACCGACAACCTGCACAGCGGTCTACGCATCGTCGCTGAATTGTCAGAAATCGCCAACGAACCGCGCGACCAGCGCGCCCGCTCGCAGGAGGATTTCCGCCGACGCTACGGCAGCTTGGTCTTTGTCTGGGACGTGTCCTGTCCAACGATCGCCGAGCAACAAGACTTGGCTGAGTTGATCGATCGACTGACAGATAATCAGACACTCGAACGATTTGCCGAACAGCGCCGCCGCGCGCATCAACTTTACGTCGCCGCTCGCCAGGCCCTGCCCGATAACCAACGCCGGCGGTTTGCCTCGCTGGTCGAAGCGGCACGCACCCGTCGCGCCCAACAAGAGGATGACGATCTGTTG
Source organism: Deltaproteobacteria bacterium (assembly GCA_020633415.1). Lineage (GTDB taxonomy): Bacteria > Myxococcota_A > Polyangia > JACKDQ01. The sequence continues at coordinate 183,337 of JACKDQ010000004.1, read as the reverse complement.
TTTTCCGATGCGCTCTGGATCGTACGCCGCGCACTGCTTGCTGCGGGCGAGGCCCTCGCGGCCGATGGACAGATCGCGGCCCCCGAAGATGTATTTTTTTTGCGGCTCGAACGAACACTGACAGCACTGCGCCGGCCGACACAGTCGGAAAGCTGTCGCGAGGCGGTCGCCGAGGGTAAGCAAGCCCAGGCCAACCACGCCGCGGCTGCACCGGCGTTGACGATCACCCACGGCTTTGCGATCAGCCGCCCTCCGAGTAGCCCGCAGGCGCGACTGCTTTGCGGTGTAGGTGCTGGTGGGGTCGTCCGCGGCGAGGTGCTCGTTGTTACCGATGCCAAGGCGCTGATGACGCTCGATTTGCGCAACAAAATCGTTGTCTGCCCGACGGTCCTGCCGGCCCTCGCGGCAGTGCTTCCGCAGGTTTGCGGCCTGATCACTGACCACGGCGGCCTGTTGTCCCACGCCGCTTCCCTCGCCCGCGAATTTGGCATCCCAGCGGTCGTCGGCACTCAGGTGGCAACATCGATCTGCCGGAGCGGCGAGTCGGTATTGGTCGATGGCGATAATGGGCGCGTGCTGCGGCTTGTCGGCGGCGCCGAGCGAGGCGATAATTGAGGGCAATGTCTCGAGACCCAATGATCGGCATGCGGCTCAGCGACCGCTTCGAAATCACGCGTCTGATCGGCCAAGGTGGAATGGGCACGGTGTATGAAGCTCACCATACCGTGCTGCCACGTCGTTTTGCGATCAAGGTGCTACGCACCGAGCTAGCGAGCGATGCGGATTTCATCGAGAGACTGCGCCGCGAAGCGATCGCGGCTGCGCGCGTCGAACACCCCAACGTCGTTCAGATCATCGACTTCGGGCGTAGCCAAGACGACATGGTGTACATGGTGATGGAGTACCTCGAGGGCACACCGCTCGACGAGGTACTAACCCACACCCCGCGTCTTCCGCTCAATCGCGTGATCCCGCTGTTGCTGCAAATCGCCGACGCCTTGGATGTCGCCCACCGCGAAGAGGTCGTGCACCGCGACCTCAAACCCGAAAACATTCTGCTGACCACCGTTCGCGGACAAAACGACGTCGTCAAAGTGCTCGACTTCGGCATCGCCAAGGTGCGCGCCGCGGACGCCGCAAACGAACTGACCGTCGAAGGCCAGGTCTTCGGCACGGCTGAGTATATGTCCCCCGAGCAGGCGACCGGAGAATCTGTCGACGGACGCTCCGACATTTACGCCCTCGGCTGTCTCGCCAACGAAATGATCACCGGCGATCCGCCGTTTCTCGGCACGCCGATGGAGGTGATGCGCGCTCACGTCCACAAAGATCCTCCGACACCGTCGACGTTGGTCCGCGACCACCAGTTCCCCCCCGCGGTAGACGCCTTGCTGCTGCGCTGCCTAGCAAAGAAGCCGGAAGATCGTTATCAAAGCGCTGCTGAGCTGCGCCGCGATCTGATTAAGCTACGTGGCATTCTTTACAGCCGCTGGACGCAGAGCTCGAAAAAGGACTCGGCGCGCCGGTTTTCCTTGGTACCTCAGGGCGCGCTTGAGGACGGCTGGCAGCCGCTGGGCGGTACGATTCCGTCGCTGATCGGCAGCATCGACAACCCAACGGGCGAAATCCAATCGATTGAACCAAAGCCCGATCGCCAAGTGCTGCGCGAACGCTATCAACAAGCGCTGCGCGAGCTGGCCTTTGAACTGGTCAAAGCCAACATCGCGCTCTCTGGCGAACTGAGTCAAACGATCGATCGACTGTTGGTGATCGAGGAGGAAGTCGCCGCGCTGACCGGGACGATCGCGCTCTCTGAGCAGAGTTTTGATCGCATCCGCTTCGAGTTCTCTCAGCGAGAAAAGCGCTTCGGTCATGCGATCCTCGATCTAACGCTGAGTCGTGCCCAGGTCGAGGGCCGCCACCGTGTTGATCCCTCGTCGGGCACCGAGCTGCAGCTGCGCGATCTCGATTTTCAAATCACCGAGCTCAAGAAGCGCTGTGACGAAATCAAGGGCGACTGCGCCTCGCAGATCCGCGCGCTGGACGGCGAAGTTAAAGAACACCGCCGTCGCCGACAAAAGCGCGAAGATGAAGCTCAGGAGCTCTACCAATCACTACACGCCACCGTCGAAGCGCTGCGTCCGCGCGCCGCGGACCAGGGTTTTTCGGACCTCTTCCGCCCGCTCGACGACGTCCTTTACGCTCTCAAGGTCTGAAGCCGCTGAGCGGCCTGCGCCGGTCAGCGCTCAGCGCCGCCGACCATCACCGCGGGCTAATAGCCGCTCGACTTCGGCGCGCACGAAACCTTCCTTTTCGCGAGTCAGCTGTTCGCTCAGCAACCGCCGCGCCGCCAGCGGATCGCTGCGCCACAGCGCGGTAGCTGCGGCGATCCGCACATCCGGGTGCAGATGGGTAAGAAACGGGCGCACGGTTGGCAACGCCGACCGTCCAGCGGCAACGCCGTAGGCGACCAGCGCTTGCTGCAGATCGAGCAGCTCAATGCCCTTTTTCGAACGACGATAGCGCGTGATCAGCGTGCGTAACACCCGATCGGTCGCCCTGGAAGGGAAATAGCCGAGCGCGGCGATCGCTCGGGTCACCGCCAAGCGCTGGGCGGGCGGACTGAGCACGATCGAGCGCAATAGCTCTGGCGCTGCATTACCGGCGAGCGTCAGCAGCTCGGCGCGCGAAGGTACATTCTCGATCGCCGAGAGCGCCTCGATCATCGAGCGGCGATCGGCGTGGGCTGAAATCGAGAGCAGACAAACAGCCAGCGTGAGGAGCGGTTTCATCGGAGTACGTATTCCTTAGCCCAGTGCTCGCTTGAAAGATGGCCAGGCGTTGCGCGTTAGTAGCCGACCAGCGGATTATCGAGCAACACGCGAATTTGCTGAGTTGAGAGCTTGTTGCCGGTAAACTCGTCGGTGTTGTCAGCAGAGAAGAACATCAAATTATCGTTATTCGTATCGCTATCGCTGAGCGGGTCGCGCGCGCGACACCAACTCTTGCCATTTTGGGAGTGACAGGTGAGGTCGCCGCTACAAGGACAGCCACAGTAAACTTTTCCCGTCGACTCGTCGTACCCCGGGTCGGTGGGGCTGGAGAGGTTGTGGTGCAGCCCAAGGAAATGGCCGATTTCATGGGCCAGGGTATGCCCAGGGTCGTAGCCGAAGCGCGAAAAACAGGCGGTCTTGGCCGACAGCGCCACGCCCGAGTGCGACGTACCGTGGATGCCGACGGGCCCTGGAACACCACCCGCGATGCCGAGCACCGTCCCCTGTAGATCGGTGATGCGAATGTCACGCACAACAAAGATTGGAATCGTGCGACCCGTGAGCCCTTTGGTCAGCTGAAACAGCGCGTCGAGGTCGCTACGGTCGGTATTGGAGATGTCGACGACATCAAGCGCCGCCGCGTTGATGTCGTGGAAGGTCTGCTTGCCGATCGAGATATTGGCCTTGCCGAGAATCGCCGCCATGCTACTGCGGATCTTGGTCAACCACGAATGGCTGGGCGCGCTTGCCGCCGACAGCCGACTACCGGGAACGCATGTGTTGCTCAGATTGAGAAACAACCAGGCGATGTCAACGCTGCCTCGCGGTGTGTCGGCCAGTCGCATCGAAACGCGTAGGCGGATCGGTACATTCTTGGAGGCCGCGAGCTTGAAGGTATAGATTCCGGGCTCCAGTTTGTAGCGCGACGTGTTGGAGATATAGAGGCTGGCGACCCCGGCGTCGGGGGCATAACGCAGCGTCTGAGCGTACTCATCGCAACGCGAAGCACCAACTTCGGAAACGACCGTGCCCTTCGGTGAAATCGCCTGGCTGATCAGCGCAATCGCCGACGGATCGCTCGCATCGGTAGTGACGATCATCGAGGTCGCTGATGAAGGCACATCGATCGCAACAACCGCACCGCTATTGAACGTACCCAAATCTCGACCGACAGTGACCGCGTTTTTCGGCAGGCAGATGTGGAATTTCGGCAAGGCACCCGGCAGCAGCAGCGTGGTTTCGGCGCAGTTCAGGTTTCCGCAGTCCCCGTCACCGACACAAGCTTCAGCACACCAACCGTTGTAGCAGTGGTCGGATGCACAATCGGCGTCGACCGCACAGCTATCACCCGCGTTGCCTTGTCCGCGCTCCGGGATGCACGCAGCTGCTCCAGCATCGAGCTTGGTGTCGCCATTGCTATCGTAGGTTTCCAGCGCGCAGCGATAGCCTGTCGGACAATCCGCAGTCCCCTGGCACTTGATTGAGCAGAGCTTGCGCCCAGGCAGACAGTAGCTCGTTGCGCACTTCGCTGAGCTAGTGCAGCTCTCGCCCATCGCACCGCCGGGCGCCGCCTTACATTGACCACTCGCGGTGTCGCAGACGAAACCCGGGAGGCAGTCCGCTTTGACCTTGCAGCGTGCAACGCACTTACCGTCTTGGCAGCGCAGATCGCTGGCGCACTCGCCATCCTGCTTGCAGGCCGGCTTGCAGCGGCCATCAACGCAGCGATCGTCGTTAGCGCAACGCCGACCGTCAGTGCAAGGTGGGCGACAAACGCCATAGTCGCAGACATAGCCATCTCGACAGGCTGCGTCCGCATCGCAGGCTTTGAAACAGAGTTGCTGACCGCTGTAGGTGTGGCACGTACCTTCGACACAGTCCGCGGCAGCGCAGCGGTCGAGACAATACCCAGCGGGGAAACTCGGATCTACCAAACACATCCCACTCTTGCAGTCACCGTTGTCGGCACAGGCGGCGCCGATCGGCTGATCTGGGGCGGGGGCGGTCAGCGGAGAAGTCGCCTCGCCACAGGTGAGCGTGAACACAGATCCGGCCAAGACAAGAATGAAGCTAAGTGCGTCGCGCAACATAGGTACACCCAAATGCCTGGCGACTATATGGGGTGGCGACCTACATCACAAGACGGCTCACTCCCTTGTCGCTCAATACATTGAAAACGTGCGATAATAGAAGCACCGATGACTGAAGATCCCCGACGTGTCGCCTTCATTAAGGCGCTGATTGCAGCTGCTTGGGCCGATGGCGAGCTTGGCTCACGTGAAATACGAACAATAAGCGAATACCTGCGTCGTTTCGAAATCAGTCCCCAGGAATTTGAGCAGATCAAACCGCTGCTGTCTGATCCGCTGTCGGTCGATGAGGCGAGCTCGTTGCTTTCATCGCAACTCGGCATGTTCGATACACAAGAAGAGAAGGGAACGCTCGCAGCAGCGATCAAGGATCTGCTGCTGCCTGACGATGATCTGAGCGTAGAAGAAGAGCGGATGCTCAGCGCGCTGCGCAGCGATGGCGACAATTCATCTGCCAACGTCTTTGTTGCCCGCATGAGATCGCTCTGGTCGAGCAATCCACCGCGCCGTCGCAAGACGTTGACCAGCGAACAACAGCATCTTGCTGAAGGATTCTTGCGCAAGCGGTTGCTCGAATACTTTCGACGGCTCTTGACGATCGAGCGCGCCCGCGCCGGCAATATCATCGAACCGCAGATCTCGGATGCGGAGCTGCTCCAAATCGTGATTCTCGCCGGCCTGCTGACCAGCGTGGCCACCGCCGATAATAGCTTCTGCCCAGAAGAGGAAGAGGAGTTGCTACGCTTGCTCACGGCAACGCCGGTACTGACCGAGCCGGACTTGCGCATCTTGGTCAAAGCCTATCGTGACCCAAGCCTGCTCGACCTCGACCTGGCCTTGCTCGTCGAAGAATTCGCCAAGACTGCGTCGCCCGACGAGCTCAGCGGTCTGATCGACTGCCTGTTCCTCGTCGCAGCCGCCGACGGCAAGCTGATGCGCAGCGAGCTAACGTTGATCCACCAAATCGTTACTCGCCTGGGCTTTTCCACCACGGTCTACAACGATGCACTCGAGCGCTGCAAACAGCGAATGATCAGCGGCTGGAACTAGCAGACTACTGCGAGCCCTGCTGCTGCTCGAGCTGAGCGCTAGATCTTGCAGCTTTCGATAACACCGTGTTGCAGGACTTCGGTCGCGTCCCAGTCGATCACCAAACGCCCCTGTCGATCGACCTGACTGACAAGCTTGAGCAGCTGGGTACCGTTTTTCGCGTGGACGTAGAGCGTGGTTTCGTTGTTACTCACGGTGAGCTGCTCTGCCGACAATCCGAAGATCTCGGGGAGCGAGCGACTAATGCCAGCCTTGTAGCAGTCGAAGATGCTCGCCGGCGAACTGCTGTTGTAGCAGTAGGGAAGAATCGGTTCGCTATCGCGAACGAGCAGCGCACAACGCCTAGGTGAGCGATAGTCCAGATCCAGCATCTTGCCGTTGTCGCAGCTGATCTCGTAGGCGAAGAGCAGATCGCTGAGGGTGACATCCGCCCCTTTGGGCTTAACGCTCAGGCGGCCAGCGCTGTAGCCATAATCGAAAGCCAGCATTGCGCCGTAGCGCTGCCCGGCGACCAATCCAACGCCCCTGCCCAGATCGATCGTCTCGGCAGCTGTGAGGTAGCCACTGTGCAGCACGAAACCGCCGCCAGTCGCCCGATGACCGATGCTCGGACTAAACCCAGGGTAGGCCGACTGGAGCTCTGTTGAAAAGCAGTTGAGCAGCTTATTCCGCTCGAAGTCGTGACCATTGCACGCGCTGGCTGCACTGCGACCGTTGGCGAGCAGTCCGTCGCAGGTCGATCTGATCCAGCCTGTGAACTCGCCCTTACCGGTCCCGCCCTGACTGTCGCCTTCACCGAGATCGACTGTGCCGCAGCCCGAGCTGACAGCGATCGCCACCGTCGCCAAGAAGATGTACAGCTGTCGCGACATCGCTCCCCCAGCCACAGCGGAATGCAAACCCGCGGCCAGTTCCGATTCGCTTCGATATGATTGGGCTTATCGAGTCAGGCGGGGACGCTCGACCCTCCAGGGGCGGCTGATCGCGGCGCGGCAGCGCGCGCTAAAAGCGCTGGCCGATCGACAGCACGCCAAACCCCTTGGCGTCGAAAAACGAACTGGCGTCGATGGTCACCATGTCGAACGCTACACCGCCGCGTAAGTCGACGAAGCTCCGACCAACGAGCGGATGGCGCAGCGCCAACGAGAGCTCGCTTCGCAACCCCGCCGGGTCATCGCCAGAGATCACACGCCCGCGAACAGCCAAGGCCGACGCCCCGGTGTGAGCCTGATAACCCAACAACAGATCGGCGCGACTGACCAACCGACCGAACAAGCGCGCGCGCCAAGCAACCCCACCGAGCAGTGCGACGCGATTCACGCCGGCGGTGATCCGCCCGTACTCGAAGGTGGCACTCAAGGCAAACGAGCGCGTCCAGTCGAAGTCGTAGCGCAGCTGTACACCATGGTCTAGGCCACCCGCATCGAGCACTGCATCCGAAAGGCTGTAGCCCAAAGAGAGCGCTTGGCGAACCGACGAGGCAGCTGACTTTTCGATACCATCATCTACGGTGGCAGCGAGCGAAACCGGCAAGTGACCGGCTTGCGCAGCAAAGCCGTCGTAAAAGCCTCGGCTAAACGGCAAGCGAAACAGGTCGCGGCGGAATGAGCGGTCCAAACTGGCGCCGCGAGCTGTCGACGCGCGCGCGTCAAAGCGCAGCGCCGCGACAACGATTCGCTCCTTGCCCGGCGCGACCGCCGCCTCTCGGTCGCCGTGGCGCAGGAAGTAGGCGCGCTGCCGATCTACAACCAGATCCATCTGCGTACCCAGGGCCTTGTTCAGATCGACGGCACGCACGCCGCGAGCATCTTCAAGGCGATAACGCCCAGCTAGACGCGGACCAAAGCGCAACAACCGCGCACCGCGGGCCCAGCGGAGGTCATAAATGGCGCGGCGTCGATCCGTGCGGGGGGGACGCGCAAAAATCGTCAACTTCGCCTCGGGATGACGAACACGCGCGTTTGCCGCGGCGATGAACGCGTGAAGTTCGCTGTATTCGATCCGACCGTCGGCGTTGACATCCGCCGCTCCCGCTAGACCCGAGCGCAGCTCGTGGCTCAAAATGCCCGCGCGAAACCGCGACCACTCGTGCGTTGATGCGTCACCACTTGTCGCCAGAATCACGCCAACGTGAGGATAGGCGGAGAGGTCCTCGCTGCGCAGAAAATCGTCGAGCGCCGCATCGTCACGATGTTCACCGCTGCTGCGGCCGCGACGATTGACGAGGAAGTAGCTCTGGCAAGCGTCGATGATCAAGTGGACGAAATCGGCCTTCGCCGGACCGAGAATTTGATGATACAGGTCGCGGCGCCGCAGCTTCGCATCGAGCAGGTTTACGTAGCCCTCGCCCGAGGACTCGCGATCGCCATGGCCGGCATAGACCAGGTAAAGCTCGGTCTCACGACCCGCCCGCTTGGCAGCAAGCATCTCGTCGTTGTAGCGCTGAAGCGTGGCCATGATTGCCGAGCTAGCGGGCGGACGAACATACTTGGCAACGCCGGGGTGTAAGCGAGCTGTCTCGTCATCGAGCACGGTAAACAGCGCGACCTTATCGGTCAACAGACGAAACAGCTCGAGATAGCGCACACCATCGTCGTCGGCGTAGCGTAGCGACGGCACACTATCATCGAGGCTGTGGTTGTTGGCGATGATCACCACGTAGCGATCGACCGCCCGCGCTTGGCCAGCGCCGAAGCAAATCACTGCAACAGATAGCGCTATTCGCAGCGTTCTCGTCACCTGACAACCTCGACCAGTGTCGACCGTTGAAGGGTCCCTTTGATTGGCAGCCGACGCAACTCCGCTATTCGCGGCGTCTGCTGGCGTGCTGTCACCAAGGCGCGCCCTAGCTCGTCGGCACCAATCGGCCGCTGAGCGAAAATCGCGAACACCCGATACAGGCCGATCTGGTAGCCATCCTGCAGCTTCAACGACACTCCCGTTAGCTGCTGATCGATCGTTCGCCCTTCGGCGACCGTTTGGCTGTGACGCCAAACGCCGCGATAGCCTTGATCGATCGCAACCACGGTCAGCGTGCTCACTTGGGGACCGGCGCTATAAGCGAACTTGAGGCGACCTTGTAACGAACACTGAGCGACATCATCGGGCGGCAAATCGCGTACGACCAGGTCTGGCGGGTCGCCCTCAACGCAGAACACCCGCATGCCGACGCCACTGCTGGCGGTTGCCGCCCCGCGTGGAGCAAACTCCGTTCGCTGCTCGGGCTGCCGCAAGGAGGGATAGAGCACGATCACCAGCGCCAACGCCGCTGCTGTCGATGGAATCAACCAACGCAGCAGCGAAGCGCTGCGCGAGCGAGTCGCGGGCACGAACGATTGGCCTTGGTCAGCAAACAAGCGCTGTTTGACGGCATTGATCTCGGTCGTTGATGGCCGCCGTAGGGCCTCGGGGCCGCCTTCCAGCATTCGCGCGGCGAGCACTGCCTGGTTGTAACGCTGGCGGCAACTCGGGCAAACGCGCAGGTGAACCCAGAGCGCGACGGACTGGCGCTCAGAGAGCTGTCGACTCCCGGCCAAGGCATCGATCACGCGATACCACCGTCGTTCGCAACGCGCCGCGCTCAGTATGTCGCTGCGCGCGATCATGAGATCACCGGGGCACGCCGATCGCTGCAGCGTTCGAGATAGCCGTGGTTCTGCATAAATCGCAGGAACTGTCGGCGTAACTTCTTCTCCAACGAACGCGACTGCATGTGAGAAAGCCCAGCGCAGCGGCCGGATTCGACCTGCGTCATGCCATCTTCGAACCGTGCGACGAAAAAGACGCGCTGATTCGGCTCAAGCTGGTCGACGAACTGTTGGTAGAGCGAGGCCAGCTCGCGCAACAAATAGGCACCTTCTGCGCCGCCCTCCTCAGGAGGCGTCGTGCCAACCGGCGCTTCAGACATGCTATCAAACACCGCTTCGAGCGGCTCGCCGTCATCGACAGTGACCAGCTGGCTGAGCGCCAACTCTCGGATACGCAACTCGCTCAGCACAAGGTTGCGGGCGATGGCGATTACATAGCGCCGATACGGCGTCAGTCCGTCGTAGGCCAAGCGAGCCCGCTCGCCGAAGGCCCGCGCAAAGGTCTCGTGGAGCGTGTTCTCCAAGTCGAAGGGCTGATGGTAACCGCGAAAATGCATCTGTCGCCCTTTGCTGACGAAGGTAAAACCTCGTGCGAGAAAGGACGCGACCAAGGGCGCGTATTCCTCGTACACCGTCTCCAGCGCTTCGCGATCACCTCGTCGAAACGCCTCGAGCAACGGCCGATCACCACCTAGGCGAGGCATGTCGCTCCCGGGTCTATACGGAGTACCTGGGCAGTTTTGTTGGTCGGGCCGACGGTTTGCCGCGAATTAAACGTAAGCATACGAATATAAAAGCATTTAAGCTTACGGTACGGCACGTTAGCTCCCCTCCCAGCCGGATACGCCCTCGCAAAGAAACTACGATCGAAGCCCAAAAGTCCACCAAAGTTTTTTGCGTTTATTTGCGGTGAGTTAGCGGAGAAGCACCGTCCGCGCGCCTGGTGCGGCTGCGACGTCGCGCTCGAGTTTGTGTCGACTTAGATCGTTCTCGCGCCGCGAAGGTGCGGTCAGCGACGGCAGGAGAACAGACGGAGCTTAGCTGCTCAACGTGTTAGGGCGCGATGTTTGCTCGCACGCCGACCTTGCCAGCTTGGCCAAAACCGCCGCCACCGGGACCAGCAGCACCGAGATTGAAGCGCAGCTCCTGCGACTGAACGCGTGCGCCCTCGGCAACAAAGATCCCCACCGACGGACCGCCAGCGCCACCACCGCCGTTGCCACCATTGCCACCCGAGCCGCCGTTGCCACCACGACCGCCGCTGCCCGCGTCTTGAAACGCCGCACCACCGATCGCACCCTTTCCACCGGCACCGCCGTCCTGACCCGTCCCACCGTTGCCGCCACGGCCGCCGTTGGCGGTGCTGATTTCACTGCGGCGAATCGAGATCGTTCCCGCTCCGACGAGGAAAACACCGAACGATCCGCCGCCGGCTTGGCCGCCACCTCCACCCAGACCTGGGCAGCCAGCGGAACCACCACCACCACCGCCACCACCACGATCAGCCAGACAGAGGAAACAGTTGAGAAAGTCGCAATCGCCACCACCGCCGCCGCCACCGCCGCCGCCGCCGAGCGCGTCGTTCTTCGCCGGCTCGCCGTTGCCGCCCGCAGCGCCGACGAAGAGCGCGTCGACGAGCGTGCCGAGACCTTGACCACCGGTGGCGTCAGCGCCGTGAGAACCATCAACACCATCGCAACCGTCGATGCCGGGGCCGCCTTTGTGTTCGATCGCGCAATTCTTGTTGCTGCCACCAACGCCACCAACACCACCGAAGCCAGCTTGCCCCTGCGCACAGCTCGCGGCCGTAGTACCAGTTCCCGATGCAGCCTTACCCGCGGACCCACCGCAGGTATCGATGCCCGCCGCGCCGCCTTCGCCGCCCGCGCTGCCGCAAAGCTGCCCCTGGTACTGACGGACAACGCCGCCCGTACCTGGAGCACCAGAAGCTGCCGCATCCGGCACCGGGCAACTGAGGATCGGCTCGGGCGTTTCGACGCTCTCACCACCACCACGACCGGGCGAACCGTCGTCACCATCGGGCGCTGGTATGTCGTAACTTTGGCCGTGTGCTCCGTCGGCGCCTGCGCCGGCGCGAACCTGCAGATCACTCAGCTCTACGCCGGGCGATGCCACCAAATGGAGGCCGTATGAACTGGCACCAGCGATCGTCGCGTCGACAGCAACGATCGTCAGATGAGAGAGACGCGTCGTTCGCGTGATGTTCTTTGCCCCGACGGCGATCGCCTGGCCGTCGAGCACTTCACCGAGGATGCGCGATTCACCGCCCACGGCTGCGAAGCTCGTCGAAAACCCACCGATCAGATCGACACCTTCGAGCAAGCGGACCGATCCGCTGTAAGCACCTTCGCTCAGCGCAACGATACCCAGCTTTTCGCGCTGAGCGCGAAGCAAGCCATGATTCACACTCTTACAGGGCTTTGCCCGTGCCCCGCAGCTATCGCTATCGATGCCCTGAGGCGTGACGAAGATCGCGCTGTCGGGAACCTCACGCGTCGACAGCGCATCCGCGATCGGCACCAGAACATCGGCGCGCACCGCGGTGTCGACCGCTGCGTCAGCGGTAGTCGTAGGATCCGAGGTCGACCCACTTTCGCCGCCTGCGCAGGCGGAAAAAAGCAGCGCGAGCAAGATCGCACCGCCCGAGGTTCTGACACAAACAAACCGTCTGCCACCAGCAAACGCCGCGAGGCGAGAACCGGTGGCTGGTCGACTTTTCAGACCAAACACGAACTGAATGTTACCACTTGTTGTTGACGCTGACGAGTTTCAAGGCGCGCTGCAGCGCGCAGATCGGCGGTTAGCTTGCGCTGAACGCTATCTCGACCCGCGGTCGAAGCTAAAGCAGCAACAGCAGCAGACCGACGGTCAAGCCAGCCAGTAGCAGACCGCCAGCGACAGCGCAAACGATCAGCCCGTTCTTAAAGCCGATCGGATCGTAGGATTTATCCTCGCCTTCCAAGTAAGCGAGCTGACGTTCGATGGTTTCGAGCGCTTGGCTGTTTTCTCGCACGCCTTCAAGCTGGAGAGAAAGCGCAGTCGGCGCCAGCTCGACAAGCCGCAGACCCAAGGCCTGTAGAAGCTCGCTTTCAGCTTGCGTAAGCCGCCGTCGCTCGATCAGCTGAGTGCGCTTCAGACCTGCCAGCTCACGCTTGCGCACCGCGACACCGCGCTTGGAAAGCTCGATGCCTTGGCGGAGCTCTTGCACCGCTCGTCGACGCTCGACCATTCGCTGCTTGAGCGCTTCGCGTTGCGTTTCATCGACGGGTTGCTCGGTGCTCTTCAACGCGGCCAACAGCGACCGGCGCGCTGCGTTGAGCTGATCGATCGCTGTGGCGATCTGTTGGAGACGTTCAGCGACGAGGGCTTCATGGGCGACCGTCGCCTGCTCCAAGGTGGCTTCGGCTTGCTGTTGCTGGCGATCGAGCTCGGCCAGCTGGCTAGCCAATTGGTCGAGCGCCTGAGCCTGTTCGGGCGACTGTTCGAGTCCGACCCCACGCTCACGGCCGGCGCGACCAAGGGCGGCGAGCGCCGCCTTGTGCGCATCACGCTGCAACACCGCGGCTTTGCGCAACTGGGCGGTCGCTCGGCGATAGCGCATCCGCGCACCGAGCACGCTAAAAAAGTATGGGACGCCGCCAAAAAAGCCCGGCGGCCCATCGCGCGGCATCGGTTCGATGCCGAGCTCGGCCAACGAAGGAGGAATCACGGGCAGCGCGGTCGGCGCCTCACCGGGCAGATGGCTGGTGCGTTGAGCAGGCATCGCCACCGACTCGCTGATCGACAGGTCGACCTCGGTCGCCAAGGTGTCCAAAGGTGACGCCGCTTGCGCCGTGGTCGGTGGGATCGGCCGAGCCGAGGCCGGTGGGATGGTCGGTGGCAGCGTCGGCGTCGTCGGAGCAGCCATACCGCCGAGCAGCGTGTTTGCGCGTCGGCTCGACGAATGCGGCTCGTCGATGTCTGGAGGCGCGACCATCTCGGGCGGCGGCGTAGGCACCGTGTCATCCCGCCGATAACTCGGCTCGGCAAGCGGGGCGCGCCCCGGCGTCGCCGGGGGTGGGGGCGGCGACGCCAATCCCGACAGCCCGGGAAGGCCGCCGGGGCTGTATCCGAGAACAGTTTTTTTCGCCCCCCCCGGCGCGCGTGGTGACGGCGCGCGCGGCGGTGTCGGTGCCTGGGGCGCGTCCTCGAAACCGCGCTGTGTTTCTCGGCCGACCGGCGGCGCTGCGGCAGCGGCCTGCGGCAGAGGCTTGCCGCAGTAGGCGCAATCGACAGCGTCGTCGACCATCTCTTGAGCACAGAACGGACAGAATCGCATCGCGCCTCGTTGGGGTTGCTTGTCGCCCCGATTGCAGTCAGCCATGGTAAGAAGCTGGCCAAGGGCTGTCAAACACGACCGGTTGGTCCGACGAATAAATACCCGTCGTCGACAATTCGCCGCTGAGGCAATGAGAGGAATCATGGCGACTACAAGTGACATCAAAAAAGGAATGAGGCTCGAGCTGGACGGCGAACCATTCGTCGTGGTCGACTACAATACCCAATCACCGTCGGCGCGAGGCGCAGCAACCTTGATCAAGACGCGTCTGCGCAATCTGCGCACCAAGCAGCTCGTCAGCAAGACCTTCAAGTCCGGCGAGCGCCTCAAAGAACCGGATTTCGAGATTCGTCCCTGCCAGTACCTTTACGACGAGGGCGGTGAGACGTTCTATTTCATGGATAGCGAAAACTACGAGCAGCACCCGGTCAAACGCGCCGAGATCGAGGAGCAGCTTGGCTACATTCTGCCCAACGACAGCGTGCGCGCGGTGTTTTTCGAGGGACGTGTGATCGGCATCGAGGTCCCCAACACCGTCGAGCTCAAGGTCGCCGAGACCGAGCCGGCGATCAAAGGCGACACCGTAACCAACGTAACCAAAGCGGCCAAGTTAGAGACGGGGCTCGAGGTGCAAGTACCGCTGTTTGTCGCCGAGGGAGACGTGCTGGTGATCGATACCCGAGAATGCCGCTATATCCGCCGCGCCTAGGCATCGGCCCACGGGCGACGGCGCTCCACAACGCGACCGCTCTAAAACGCGCTGACCATCGCGCATTGGGACGCATCGGCACGATCGATCGCGGCAACGGAAACATCCGGCTGGCGATTCGGTCCGGCGATCGCCGGCACCGAGGTCAAACGAAGCTTAAGCTGACGACGCTGACCAACGATGTCACCGCCGATTTGAGCGGCCGACGGATTGGCCACTTCCATCGTCACTGCGGTGCAGGCGTAGTCCCACACGCGCGGGTGAAAGAACGTTCCGCTCAGCACCTGGGGCAACTTAGCGACGATCGTCGGCGCGGAGACATTGGCCAAACGCAGCTGAAAGCGATCCTGCAGCGCAGTCACCTGCGGATAGATCCGTACGCCGAACCCGAAACAGGGCACGGTTGACGCACCAGCGAGAATAGCGGGACCGCGATAGATCACATCGCCACGCTCGACCGCCGGCCCGACCGGCAAGCCATTGGCACCGAGGGGATAGGCCGGTAAACCGTCGTTGCGCACGGTGACTTCTGCCGGCTGCTCGAGCATCAGACGCCACACCGATCGGCTAGCGATCGCCAGGCCATACCCGGCATGTCCCTGACCGACGAACTTTCCAAGCGGCAAGTCAGCGAGGCGCGATTTCACCTGCCCGTAATCCTCGAGGATCATCGCATCGAGGCCAAACCCCGCAAATGGCGCGATCTGTTCGTCGACGCGAAGCAGCGGCAACGTGACGCGGCTATCGATGCGCTGTGCGGCAGCGATATCTTGTTCGAAAGCGCGACCTTTGGCTGCACCTAGCACATCGGCCAGCGCGTTGCCGGTTCCCAGGCGCAAGATGCCGAAGGCCGGCAGGCGTGCGGGCCGCAGCGCTGCCACGTCTGTTACGCACCGCGTAAAAGTGCCATCGCCGCCACCGCAGAGCACGGTGTCGTAGCCGCGATTGACGATATGACGGGCGATGAACGACGCTTGTTCGAGCGACCGGGAAAGAAATACTGAGGACTCACCAACGATATTCGTGATTTGCCTCACAATCGCTGGGGTGACACGGCGGGCATTGGCATTGAGAACAACCGCCACACGCGTGTCGTGAGCGGTCGATGACTGCGTTTCGGCATTCGCCAGGTGACGCATTGGCATACTCCTCAGGGCAGGTGAGTAGCAAAGACGAGGCCAGCGACCAATCGCGGCTAAACTGCCGGAAACGCTAGTCGCCGTCGCACCGAGCCGCGCCGCAGCTGCGCAGTGGCCGCGGCGAGCGGGAAACGAATTACGCACTGAGTTAAATATCGTTTTAAAGTCGGTCGCTTAGCGAGCAAGCAAGTCGGCGCGCACCACCGGAAGCGAGCGCTTCAGCACTTTTTTGCCATAGTGCGGACCGAGGTCCTGCAGCAACGTTGCCGGGTGCGCGCTGAGCAGCGGCCGGGTAACGTTGATTGGCGGAGGCTGGCCACCGCGAAGATGGGCCAAAAACCAGCGCCGAACCACGCCGGTTAGCGCGCCAACGGCTGCGCGGCAAGACGCAGCGTTGACTGCACGGCAACGCACCTCCCCGCGGCAAGCGCATTGCTCAAGCGCCTGTGAGATCCGTCCCGCCTCGGCGGTCGCCTGAGCGACGCGACGCTCAAGCGGTGCAAGGCGCTGTGCCAAACGCTTGCCACGGGCCAGCAGCCGGCGCGCAGCGGCGCGACGCTTGACTGCATCGAGCAGATCCGCCGCGGCGAGATAGCCATCGCTCACCGTCGGGTCGGCGCGGATCGCCGCCATCAGGCGCAGCTCGGCGCGGCGATATTCTCGCCGTCCGAGCAGCAACTTCCCCAGCCCGAGCTGAGCTGCGGCTAACTCGGGCTTGCGCAACAGGGCAAAGCGAAAGTAGCGCTCAGCGCAATTCACGTCGCCGCTTTCCGTACAGGCCTGTGCGAGCAAGGTCAGCAGATCGGCGTCTCGCGGCCGTCGTTCGACAGCGCGACGCAGAAGCGGCACTGCTGCCGCATACCGACGCTGCTCGATCTCGCAATTGGCGACGGCGATCGCCAGGTCAATATGCCGAGGAAAACGAACGAGCGCGCGACGGGCCAACTCACAGGCCTGGCGCTCGCGCCCCAGCTTGACCAAACATTGGACAACCATCTGGCCGCTATCGGCATCGCCTGCGCGCCGCTTCAGCAACCCAGCAAAGCGCGCGTGAGCGAGAAAATATGCCCCGGTCCGCCAAGCGAGCACCGCCTCAGTCCGCATCAATGAAGTGCGGTCGACGTTTCGCATGCGCTGAATCACCAGCTGTACAGCCCCGTAGCGTGCCGTCGGGAAGAGCGACGGGTCGACGATATTGGCGACCCGCTCGGCGACGATCCGCAGCGACTGGCGCGCTTCTTGTGCGCGCCCTAGCGCTTGCGCCGTGGCAGCCATACCGAGTCGCAACAGCGCGCGATCGCCGCCGAGTGCAACGGCTCGTCGCATCGCCCCATACGCGGTGCTCGATTTGCCGCGACGGAGCGCCGCCCGGGCGTACCAGTAATGGATCAGCGGATCGGTGCTGCCTTCTTGTGCGCGCTGTAACAAGTGAAATGCGTCGACGATGCGCCCGCCGTCGTAGGCGATCAAGCCAACCAGAGCGTCGAACAGCGATTTGGCGCGCGTTAGCTGTCGACCCTGTAACGCCCAACGAACCGCCTTGACGTTCTCGCCGTCTGCCAGCGCCCCAGCCGCTGCCAGCGCCGCAGCCGCCGCACGCTGTTCGAGCGGCGCGGCCTGCCCCGGCAAGCTGAACAAGCAGATTCCATAAATGACCAATCGCCGCACCCATCGAGCATGACGCAGAGCACCCCGCATTTTCAACGGCCGACAGTTGTGATAGACGTGCACAGTACGTTTAGGGGTGAAAGATGAACGCGGCGGAAAAAAGCAGCTGTGAAACGATCGAGAGCACGCTCAGCGGCAACAAGGCGTTCCGCAAGATCGAAGAGCGGATGTATGTCGTCAAGCAAGGCTCAAGCTATGTGATGATCAGCGTCGTTCCCTGGGGCGATGATCGCGCGATCGTCCGTTGCGTCGCGCAGCTCGTGCGAGGCGTGCGGATGGAGCCCAGCTTGGCCCTGCAGCTGCTGGCGCTAAACTCGCTGCTACGCTTTGGCGCGTTCGCCTATACGAGAGAAGACAACCTCGTGCTGTTCCTGCATTCGATCCTCGGAGGACCAACGCTCGACCCGGAAGAGTTGTTGGCAACGATCCGCGATGTGGCGCTGATCGCCGACGAATGGGACGATCGAATCATCCGCAACTTCGGCGGACAGCGCATGCAGGACCTGCTCGAAGAGTCGGCGATGGCACGCATTCTCGGCGGCGAGCCGGACGCCTTCGAGCTCAGTGCAGACTAGGCACCTAGCGCCAGGCCAACTCCAGCCCACTAAAGACCCACACCAGATCAGGCCGGCCCAAATCGCCGATGTCGTTCATCGCTGCGGTGGTCCGGCCAGGTAGCCACAGCACACTTCCGCGAACGCGCACCGATAGGCCGCTCGTCACGCGCACGCCAACCATCACGCCCGCGGTCAACCCAATCGGCGCGAACGCCCACAGGTGTTGGCGTCGTGCAAAGCCAAACAGCTGGGCGCCGAGCATGCCGTAGATCTCGACGCGCTCGCCGATCACCGCACCAGCGTCGGTACTGAGGATCGGCGAGAAGGTCCAATCTGTTTGGCTGATGTAGCTGCCCCACAGTGTTCCGCGCGCCCAAACCTGCTGAAGGCCTGTGCGCCGGATCAGTTGGGCGGCGGATAATCCGATGACCGCGCCGGGCGCTTCCGTCGGTGCCAACGCGCTGGCCACGCCACCGAAGACGCCGTATTCGCGACGGGGTTCGCGCGGCGGATCAAAGCCGTCCAACGTTGACTGCGCGCGCAGCTCCCCGACGGAGAACAACAGAGCCCACGTCGTAAAACACAAGCATTTACAAGATGTTGCAAAAATTTTCACACTGCCTCTATTGCCTTTTGGGTGTCCCTGTGCATCCTTTAACGGTCGCTAGCCATTTTTTTGCTTTGGATTCGGTAATATGCGAAAAAATGGTTGACGAGGTGGGCCGGCCGAAGCATGGTGCCGGACCCGCTGCTGGGCCGCCCGTCGGTCCCCCCTTAAGGAGTGAAACAGTTGCTAACTCCGCGCCGTCTACTAGATGTACCCCTCACACCAACTGCTTTGCCGCAATCCGCCAAACACCGGATCTGCTGCCGAAACTTGCATCGCACCGGCCGCTCGTCGCTCGACGTCTGGGAATACGGCGAGGGCGAGTTTGATTGGCATGTCGATGCCGATCAGAGCACATGCGTACTTTCCGGCAAAGCGATCGTTTTTCTCGCCGATGGGCGCGAGCTCGAGCTTACCGCCGGTGCGTCATTGTTTTTGCCACGCGGTTTGAGCGGTCGCTGGAAGGTTAAAGAAACCTTGCGCACCGTCTCGGTGACAAACGCGGCGTGATCTAAGGGGGCATTGAGAATGCCCCCTCGCCAGCTAACGCTGGCTCACCCCCAAAACTTGCGGTTGGCGATGATCGAGCTGCGATGTGACTGATCGCAGCAGATTGCTGTTGCTGCGTTGCGATTGCATCCTCGCCAGCTAACGCTGGCTCACCCCCAAAACTTGCGGTTGGCGATGATCGAGCTGCGATGTGACTGATCGCAGCAGATTGCTGTTGCTGCGTTGCGATTGCCCCCTCGCCAGCTAACGCTGGCTCACCCCCAAAACTTGCGGTTGGCGATGATCGAGCTGCGATGTGACTGATCGCAGCAGATTGCTGTTGCTGCGTTGCGATTGCATCCTCGCCAGCTAACGCTGGCTCACCCCCAAAACTTGCGGTTGGCGATGATCGAGCTGCGATGTGACTGATCGCAGCAGATTGCTGTTGCTGCGTTGCGATTGCCCCCTCGCCAGCTAACGCTGGCTGCATGCGGCGCCGTTTTTTTGGTCAACACAAGGACCGAGGCCGAGTGCGGCGCAGTCGGTGGATCGCCATTGGCCATCGAAACAGCTTTGCAGCTGGTCGCCACCACAGCGGTCAAGCGCGTCGTTGCAGCCGTCGTTGGTTTGATTGCAGCGGCTCGGTCCTTGGCAACCCAATGCGTCGTTGCAGGTTTGACCGCAGGCCTGGCAATCCTCGATCGCGATCACATTGACGTTGCAGCTAAGATGTCGTCCGCCGTCGCAGCGCGACTTGTACGAACTGCTGCAGCTGCCGGGCGTGCAGACCGCCTTAAATGCGCCGACGGGATCGATCGCGCAACCGAGCCCGGCCGCGCCACAGTCCAAGCTGTAGGCACGCTTGTCGATGGTGTCGCAAAACAGCGCCTTGCCGTCGATACAACGCGCCTGAAAACTTGTATCGCAACCTGCCGTCTGCCGACTGGTGCCGAAACAGCGGAATACCGCTTCACAGTCGCCCGCGCTATTGACGCAACGATAGGCAGCGTCATAGGCGGCAGAAATACCAAAGCGGCGATGCAAGTTGTTGTAGGCATCGACACAATTGCTCACCCGCGGATAGGCGCTCAACCCGCAGGCGGTCGTGCGAATGCAGGCGTTGATCAACGCATCAGCCTCGATCGGCGCTGCGGAACCACAGCAGAGCAACAGCCGCAAACCGCCAGCGAGCAAGGTCATCGATAGTAGCGTCCGCCGAAACATCGCGCGGACCTTATCAGCTCAACCCGACGGCTCCAAGCGGCATCGCCGAGCCAAACGGTGCAGCGCCTGATCGGCTGGCGCTAAGGCGAGCGCTGCCCGCAGGTGAAGGTGAGCTAGCTCACGATATGCCGAGCGCCGACAGCTGAGCTCGGCCAAGCGATAGTGCTGCCAAACAACAGCGCGACGACTCTCATAGTCGGCAAGGTCGAGTGCAGCAGACTGCCAGCGCGCCATCCGTCGACGATGGATCTCGCGGTCACCCTCGCGGGCTGGTCGTGCTGCCGTCGCGCGCGCACTGTGGTAGCGGGCCAATGGACCAGCGGGCGCTAGACGCTCGGTCAACGCGGCCGAAAGTGACACGTCGTATTCAAAGAAGACCGGCCGGCCAGCGGCGAGACGATCGAGTGCGTCCAGGGCGGGCTGTGCACTAGCTAAGCTGCGCGCGAGGCTCGCCAGTCGAGGCGTGCGCTGCTCGACGTCCTCGATGAAACCAGGATGGGTGACGAAGCTGCGCTGCAAAAGATCAATGTCGGGTCTTAGGTCAGCCGTCTCTCGCAAGGCCCAAAGGCCGAACAGCGTGCCGAAATAGTGGCTGAGAACCAAACTGTCCTCGGGCAAATCGAGCAGTCGCCGCGCCGACTCCTCGGCGACCCAGTGGCCACGAAGGTTGCAGCGCGAAAACTGTGAGACCAGCTGGCTGGTCGGCAAAGGGAGCAACACGACCGCGCAGGCAGCGATCGCCGCACGCTTGGGCACGCGCTGAAGCTGCGCGAGCACGACAGCGAGCAACGCCGCGAGGGGCAAGGCGAGCAACACCACGGTCACCGCGAGATATCCGTAAGCATCTGGATTGTAGGCGTCAAAGCCGACCAGCAGCGGACTGACCAAATTGCCCAGCACTCCGACGGTAACTGCGATGCCCAACCGACGAGTTTGCTGGCGTCGCCAGAGCAGATACAAGCCGGCCAGTGCCAGCAAGCTCGCCGCAGGTCCGATCGCCCCCATCACGGCAAACGCGCCACCGCTCAGCCGCTCACTCGCCGTCTGACGCGCCGACACCCGCGAAACCGTCCGTTGAAAGATGCGCGCCGAAACCACCCAGCCGAAGCGCTCGACGCTGGTCGGTTTGCCCCAGTCGACACGTGGACTGTTAGCCGCGCGCAACGGCAGGTAGGCTAGCGTCGCCAAGCCAAGCAATCCGGCGACAATCGTCCGCAGGATGATCGCGCGCCAGTTGACCTCGACGCCACGCAGCAGGAAAACCAAGCCCGCCGGCGCGGCGAGCAGCACCAACAGATGATGGTTACAGAGCGCCAAACCAACCAATAGCGCGGCGATCGGCACCAGACGGCGATCGCCTTGCTGAGCAAACCGCAGCAAGACGTAGAAGATCGCGGCGATCAATAACGCGTTTAACGCATAGACCTCGGCACGAACCGCCTGGAACCAGAGCGCGTAAGAAAACGCGGCGACGTACGCCGACGCGGCCGCCGCGAAGGTCGCGACGCGCAAGCCGTAAAGCTGTGAAAGCCCACGACGGGCGATCGCTGCGATCAGCGCCACCGTCGCTGCGCTCTGCACTGCACAAGCGAGGTTGAGGCGAAAACCGATGGTACCGACGGGAACGTAACAAAATAGCCGGTTGATCAGGGCAGCCAGAGGGTGGCCGGGCGGATGGGCGACGCCAAGGCCCCACGCTGCCGCGACAAACTCGCCCGAATCGAGCCAGTAGAAGGTCGGTCCGGCCGTAACCAGGTAAACGACCAGCGTCGTGGCAAAAACAACGATCGGCATGGGCGGCCAACGCGGCGACACAAATCTACTATACCGCCCTTGATTCGCTAGCCGGGCGATTTATAGTGCATGCTGCGCTGGGGGCAAAATGACGATGGGTGACCGGTCGAACAATCAAAATGGTGCGCCGACAGGCCAAGGGCCGGGCGCTACTGGAGAGCAGGGTCCCGAAGGACTGGGGTTTCGCGTTCTGGACCGCCGTCACTGGGTGGACACCGATGACGCCGAGTCATCCGAGGCGCCGCGCGCCGACGTACCGACCTACGTCCAGCAGCTTGAAGCTCAACTGCGCGAGAAAGACGAGAAGCTGCGAGAATATATTGCAGCCTACAAGAGCGAAGTTGCTGGGGAGCTGCAGCAAACGCGTGAGCGTCTCGAGCGAGATGCGTTGCAGCGGCAGGCGCAGATCCGCCAAGAACTGATCTTGCCAATGCTCGAGGTCTTCGAGACCCTAGAGATGGCGATTTCCGCTGCACGATCCGGGGGCGACAAGGCCTCGATCCTTGCAGGTGTCGAGCGGGTCAGCCAACTGATGGTAACGAAGTTTCAGGAGATGGGCGTAGAGCGCGTTCCGACTGTTGGGCAACGCTTCGACCCGACCCAGCACGAAGCGGTAGCGTTGATGCCGGTGACTGATCCTGACCAAGACAAGTGCGTGATCGCCGAGTTTAGCCCCGGGTTTAGTTGCGAAGGTCGCGTGTTTCGCCCGGCAAAGGTGCAGGTTGGTCAGCTGCAGAGCTAAGCCAGGCCTGGCGCTCGCGCTGACCTTCGGCTGCGCGTATTTGCTATCGAGCGGCACCGCGCTGAGCGCGCCGAGCAAGACCGAACTCGCCAAGCTGGTGACCCAGCGCTTCATTGACGCGATCATCACCGGGGACATCGAGGAGGCAGCAGCACTTTGCGCCCGACCGATCAATTTCGACGGTGAGGAAGCGCTGGGAGGCAACGTGCGCGACACCTTGCAGGCGATGCATCGTCGCGCGCGTACGCAGAGAATCGTCGTTAAACGCGTGATCGTTCTTTCGGCCAAGGAAGCCGTCAAGCGCTTTGGTAAGCCCCCTGCGCGTATCGCTCAGTCGATCACGCGACACAGTCTGATCGCCTTCGCTCGACTGAACCGCCTCGGCCTAGTGGTCGTTCTGGAGCCGCGTTCGGGCTTTTACCGGGTGGTCGCTTTGAGCGACTAGCGGGCTGCGGGCGTGCTCTTTTTGCCGATGCTCGGCCCTCGGAAAGAGAGTATAATTCTTATTCGCGCCGCTCGAACCGCCGCAATGACCAACATAGAGAGAGGGAGCAAATAGGCCTTGAGCGCCCACGGCACATTCGGCGGCCCGCACGTGATCACCGCTAGCGGTCTGATCGGGCAAGTTCTCGAGGGAAATTATCGCCTCGATGAGCTGATCAGCCGCGGTGCAAACTCGCTGGTCTTTCGCGGCACACACACGCGTCTCGGTCAATCGGTCGCGATCAAGGTGCTTTCGGCGGATATGGCCGCCGATCCGATCCTCAAGACACGCTTTGAAGCTGAGGCTCGCGTTCAGGCATCGCTTAGACACCCGCACATCGTTGCCGTGCAAGACTTCGTCAACCTCGGCGACTTCTATGCGATCATCATGGAGTATTTCGAGGGCACTACGCTCGACCAGGTGCTGTTCGATCTCGATGGTCCGATGCCGCTCGACAGGATCCGCGCGGTCTGTGAGCCGGTGCTTGAGGCGATCGGCTATGCCCATAGTCAGGGCGTTGTGCATCGCGATATCAAACCCAGCAACATCATCATCGCGCGCATCGGCAGCCGCGAGTATCCGAAGGTGATGGACTTTGGCATCGCCAAGGTTCTTGCGGAGAGCGCCACGCAGACCGCACCTGGCGCGATGCTCGGCACGCTGCTCTACATGTCGCCCGAGCAATGTAAGGCGCTAAAGTCCGTCGACGAACGCTCGGACATCTACTCGCTCGGCATTACGCTCTACCAGATGGCCACCGGGATGGTACCGTTTTACGCTGAGAGCGCCTTCGACATCATGATGGCGCATGTGCAAACACCGCCGCCAGCACCGCGATCGCTGGTGCCACAGGTGCCTGCCCGGCTCGAGCAAATCATCCTGCGCGCCCTGCAAAAGCGCCCCGAGGACAGATTCCAGAGCGCCGCCGAAATGGCGACCGCGCTGGCGCGCCTACCCCTCGCCGAGGATTTTCTCTCGCCTGCGCCACCCGCTGCTTCCCCGCCGGCTAGTGACAGCCCGCAGGGCGGTTCGGTGAGACCGGGACGGTCGAGTTTTATCGTCCAAGAGGTGCGCAGATCGCTACCAGATCTTTCGGGTGATGTAGGCAGGCATCAAGCGGAGCATCGCGGCGCCTCCCCGAGCGGCGAGCAGCTGGCAACATCACGCCTCCGCCAACAATCCGGCCAAGCGCCAGCGGCGGCCCACGACCAAACGCTTCCCGCGCTCGAGCAAAGCGAACACCGCGAAGGACCGAGGCGCACGGCGCAGTTGCCGACGGTCGCTAGCCCAGCGGATCCGAGTAGCACCAGCCGACCGGTTAGATCGGCGAGCCGCGAAACCCCTGGATCGCAGGCGTCGGAGAACGAGGAGTTCTCCGGAACCACGCCGAGTGGTGCGCGCTCGTCGCGATCATCGGACGAGCTGTTGCGCGCGGCGGTGGCCGAGATGTCCCCGCGCGCCGATCCGTTTCCGCTGGGCTGGGATGAGTCGCGCGCCCAGCGCCTGAGGTTGCGGGTGCCGAGCGTTGATGAGTGGGACCGCTTCTACGATCCGAACATCTTTGGCGGCGGTATCTTCTGTCCGAGTGCAAAGCCGCCCGAAGTCGGCACACCGGTCCGCGTGGAGATCAGCTTCACCAGCGGTCCGCGCTTTTTTGTGCGCGGAATGGTCACTTGGCGCCGGCCGGTGGTCAAAGACCCCCGCACCCGTGCCGGCGTCGGCGTGCAGGTTCACCCGGCCGAGCGCAATAAGCTGGCCTACGTCAACTCCTGGGCACGCGGACTAACAGCGAACCAGCGCCGTCGTCGCCGGTTGCCAGTCAAACTGCGCGTGGCCTACTCGGGTCGTGCTGGCCGACGCGTCAACTTCACCCGCGACCTCAACGAAGAGGGCATCTTCATCCGCAGTCAAGAGCTGCTCGACGTCGACACCGACGTCAAGCTGTTGCTGATGCCGCCGGGCGGCACGCGCAAGCCGTTTACCTTGCGGGGCAAGGTCACCCGGCAGGTCGAAGCCAACGAAGAGCGTGGCATGGGGATCGAGTTGAGCTTTGCCGATGCCCGCAGTCAGAACCACTACTTTGCCTTTATCGCCGAACTAGAACGTCTGTTCCTCGCTGGCAACCTTCCCGACGAAGTGATCAACTAGAGCGCGTCTCAGCATCCGGGAATGTGACAAGCAAAGCTAGGTCAACCAAGGTCAGGACAAGCGAGCGACTCGCCGAGCTTGATCGCCGTCTCGCTGACCTCGGCGTTAATCTCTCTCAATTGGTCGAGCGCTTTACGGCTGCGCGCGGTCCGGGGGGGCAGCACGTCAACCGGACGTCGACAGCGGTCCAACTGAGCGATCCGCAGACCGGTCTCGACGTTCGCGCCGAAAGCACGCGCTCGCAGCTGCAGAATCGCATCGCCGCCCGCCAGCGACTGATCGCCGAGCTCGAAGCGCTGCGTGAGGCCGAGCAGGCCGCTCGCATTGCCGCACGCGAAAAGGCGCGCCGCCGGGCACGCAGACCCTCCAAGGCGTCACGCAAGAAGATGGTCGAAACCAAACGGCGCCGTGGCGAAGTCAAAAAGCTGCGGCGTAGTCCCAAAGACAGTGGCTGAATTCGGCCACTGCAGATTCCGACTGCACAGAATTGGCCAACGATTCCCGACGGAAGCCAAGTCGCTTGGCAGCGCCCGCTTTCGATCGCAAGATACGCAGCGAATGAGGCACTGATGAAGCGACCCCGCGACCTTCTCGGCACGCATGCTGTTCTGTGCGCGACCTTGCTGCTGGCAGCCTGTGGCGAGCAAACAGCGACGCTCCAGCGCGACGCGCGGACGGGCTCGGACCAAACGCTCGACCTGAACACGGCGCGCGATGCACGCGTCTCCGATGCCTTGATCGCTGATGGCGTGACCGCCGACGGCGGATCTCAAGGTGATGGTGCAACTCTGAAGGCAACGGGTGCGGTCTGCAAAACCGCCGGCGAGTGCCAGACGGGCTATTGCACCGATGGTGTCTGTTGCGGGTCGGCCGCCTGCCCGGCCTGTGAGAGCTGCGCCATCTCCGGCAAAGAGGGTGCTTGCCACGACATGGCTGCGGTCTGCGCACCGTTCCTCTGTGACATCAAGACCAGTCAGTGCCTCGACAGCTGCACGTTTGACAAGGGCTGCGTCCAAGATAGCGTCTGCGACCGGAGCCAAGCCCACGCGACGGGCAAGGGAATCTGCGTCGCGCCAGCTCAGGTCGTCACGGTAACGTCGACGATCCAAAAGGCGATCAACACGGCGACACCGACGCAAACCCATTTCAAGCTAACCGACAGCCGCTACGACGAGACGATCGACATTCCCACCGATCGCACCGTCAACCTAATCGCTGCACGGAGCACGATGGCGGCGATCTCGGCCAAGCAAGGGTCGGCTGGCGTGCCACCGCTGAGGCTGAGCGATGGCGCGATCGTCAGTCTACAAAACATCACCCTACGCGATGCGCACGATGTCGCGGGTTTTGGACTGCATTGTCTGGCGCTAAAGACGCCCGGGCAAATCAGCCTGATCGAGTCTGCGGTCAGTGACAACAGCGCCACCGGCATTCTGGCAAACGGCTGTCACCTGACGGTGCGCCGCACGCGCATCGAGCGCAACGACGGCGGAATCGACTTCGATGGCGGAAATATCGGCGGCAGGCTGGTAGTCACCAACAGCATCATCGCAGAAAACGGCCGATGCGTCGGACTGATCACACCACTCGGCTGCTCGGCGGTCGCCGGTACCGGTGGCGTGTATATCAACAGCGCAGCTGCCGTGGACTTCGCCCACAACACGGTGGCAAATAATTTCGCCGAGCGAGGGTTTAGCGGCTCCGCCAAGGTTGCGTCGGGTTTGATCTGCGCCAACCAGAGCGTGACGATCTACAACACGATCGTTGAAAAGAACCACACGGTGCATAACCAGAGCAACGTCGAGCAGGTTGCGCAAGCCTTCGGTTGCAGCATCACACCGGCGGTTGCCTCAGGTAACTGCGAATTGAACTCAGCCTACCAGCTTGTGCCGCCGAGCCCGCTGTGCGTCGACGGCGGAACTTCGCTGGCTTCGACAAAGATCCAGCTGCTGCTCGATATCGCTAACGGGCCACGCGACAAGGGCACCCCACCCGATCTCGGGCCACACGAGCTCAAGTAGCGCAGATTAGAGCGGACAGGCGATTTGGCCGAGGCGAGACGAGAGCTTGTTGTTCTCGCTGTAGTCGATCGGAATCGCGATCAGCGTTGGGCGATCAGCGGCAAACGCCTGATGAAGCGTCGGCACCAAATCCTCGGCGCGCGTGACGCGATGGCCGTAGCAGTCGAAGGCGTCGGCCAGCTTGACGAAGTCTGGGTTACCAAACGAAAGCTCGGTATGGTGGCCAAACTCGCCATCTTGCTTCCAAGCGATCAAACCGTAGGATTGGTCTTCCCAGACCATCACGACGATCGGCACATTGAGTCGGCGAGCGGTTTCCAGCTCTTGGACGTTCATCAGAAAGCCACCATCGCCGCAGATCGCCAGTACCCGTCGCTGAGGAAACGCCAGCTTCGCGCCAATCGCTCCTGGGAGCGCGAACCCCATCGAACAGAAGCCATTGGAGATCAGACAGGTGTTTGGCTCAAGGCATTGGTAGTAACGCGCGATCCACATCTTGTGGGCGCCGACGTCGGATAGCAGAATATCCTGCGGCCCGAGCACCTCCCGCACATCCCAAAGTACCTTTTGCGGCTTGATCAAACCAACGGTCTTGTCGTCCTTGTGTGCGGCGAACTCCTCCAGCATCTGTCGGCGAACCTCCTGCTGCTGCCGGCCATCGAACTGCACGGGCTGAGCTCGAGCCCGCTCGTTGAGCATCCAGAGCGTGTGCGCCAAATCTCCGACAATCTCTTCGAACAGCTGATAATTCTCGTCGACCTCGGCGGGCAAGAAGTCGATGTGGATGATCCGCTTATCGCGTCCCGGATTCCACAAACGCGGGTGATACTCGACGAGATCATAGCCGAGCGTAATCACCAGATCGGCCGCGTCGATCGCGCAGGCAACGATGTCTTTTTTCTGCAGACCGATGGTAAACATCGACCGCGGATCCGCACAGGAGATGCTGCCCTTACCCATGAAGGTGCAGATCACGCCAATGCCCGTCGTCTCAGCGAATGCCCGCAGTTGCTTGCTAGCTCTGCGGCGGACTGCCCCGTTGCCCGCGATAATGACCGGGCGCCGAGCTTGTCGGATCGCATCCCAGGCGCGGTCGACGATCTTGTCGTCGGGAACGGGTCGCCGCAAGCGCTTGACCGGTAGCGGCGTTCCCTCCACCGACGATGCGGCGATATCTTCGGCCAGCTCGATGTGACACGCACCGGGTTTCTCGCTGGTAGCTAGCTTGAACGCCTTGCGGACCACTTCGGGAATGTTGTGCGGATTGATCACCGGCGTCGCCCATTTGGTGATCGGCTTGAACATCCCCACGACGTCCATGTTCTGATGGCTCTCTTTGTGCTGGCGACGACTGTCGGCCTGCCCGGTGATCACGACCAACGGCGCTCGGTCCATGTTTGCGTCCGCCACCCCGGTCACCAGATTCGTCGCACCAGGTCCGAGCGTCCCCAGACAGACGCCGGCTTCGCCCGTCAATCGTCCGTAAACATCGGCGATAAAGGCTGCGCCTTGCTCATGGCGACAAAGCACGAACTCGATCGAGGAAGACTCGATGGCGACCATCATGTGCGCGTTTTCTTCGCCCGGCACACCGAAGATGCGCTTGACGCCTTCATTTTCCAGACAGCGAACAAATAACTCAGCTGCGTTCATCCGACTCACTCACCAAATCCGCTGCGATGTCGCATAGAGGTAGAGGCCCATCGCCAAGGGGATCATGTACAATGCAAACCAGTGCATGCGGCCCTGCTTGACGAAACGCGTCACAACCAACAGCGCGAGGTACCCGCTGATCCCAGCCACCGCCGCGCCGGCAGCAAACTTGGTCAGATCGGCAGCGTAGAAGTCGGCACGCTTGGCGGTCAACGCAGCCGCACCGACAATCGCCGGCACTGAAAGCAAAAATGAAAAGCGAGCCGCCATCTGGCGCTCGACATTGAGCAGCAATGAGGTAGCGATCGTTGAACCACTGCGTGAGACGCCCGGCGTGATCGCCAAACCTTGAGCGAAGCCGATCGCGAGGGCTTTGCCGATCGTCAGCGTACGAAACCCCGTCTCGGGGTCGGCAACGAAGCGTCGACGAACCAGAGTCAGTAGCAGCACGCCGCCGGTCACGAAAAACGCGATACAGACCGTCTTGAGATTGCTCAACCACAGCGAGATCTGCTCGGCGGCCAGCACCCCGATGATCGCCGTCGGAATCGATCCGACAACGACGCAAACCGTCAAGCGCAGGCCAGCGCTCTCCGACCAGTGGGCGCGTGGATTGCCCAGCAAGCGCAGCGAGCGAAACGCATCGACCACGTCGTCGCGATAAAAGATCAGCACAGGGACCAACGTGCCGACGTGCAGCATCACATCGAGCAACAGCGATGGCGGATGCAAGCCGAACAACTCGGAGCCCAGCGCCAGGTGTCCCGAACTGGAAACCGGCAGAAACTCAGTCAGGCCCTGAATCAGGCCAAGAACTAACACGCCAACCATCGGTAGACTGTAGCCCAAAGTCACAGTCTTAGCGAACCTGCGCGATCAGGAATGGCTTGCGCCAGCAGCGATGCTCGGCGGGGCGAATAGCCACACACCTGGTCAGCGACAAGACGCGGCATCAGCCAAGCTCAGAGCCTTCGTCGCAGCGACGCGCACGGCTGGATCAACGCCGGCCTCAAGGCCACCCAACCCGACCCCGCTCGTCTTCGACGGCTAGTCGGTCTGCCAGGTCGGTCGTCGCGCCGCGAAAACTATCGAAATATGCCAGACGATGCATGGCGTAGCTGTTGCAGGTTGGTATCGGCGCGATGCGAACCGCGACCGCCAGACGGACCAACACCCCAACGACGCCCGCCATTTTCGGTAGCGTGTTGCTGCTCGCCCTGCTTGGCGAGATGGCTTGCGGCGTACCCCAAACGGCGGCTCTGGACACCGATTGTTCGGGCAAGTGCGAACAAACAGTGACCTGGCAACCGCCCGTGTGTGGTACGCCAAGCGCCGCACTCTCCAGCGATCTGCCGTCGATTTGCGATCACGTCGCCGTCGAGCGCGACTGGAGCTGCGCAGCGGACTTGGCCGAGATTCCGCCGGTTGCCTTCGCCCCGCACCTTGTTGGCGCGCGCTGCCGCGTCGATCTAGCGACGCCCGTCGAGCAACTCGCCTGTTGGTTAGTCCAAGACGATCGACTGACCTTCGGCAGCTTCAAGGGAAAACTCTCGAAGAAATCGCGTGTCCCCTCGGTCGAGATCGCCTACGCCAAGTTCGAACACCCGCAAGAACGCGCAGCGATCGTACTGGTCACTGGTCGAACCGAGTCGTATCTGAAGTATGCCGAGTTGATCCGCGACATCGTAGAGCGCAACGCAGACCTGGGCTACTCGCTCTACATTCTCGACCATCGCGGCCAAGGTTTCTCCACGCGTCTTCTGCCCGACGAGCCGCAAAAAGGCTACGTCGAGGACTTTGACAACTACGTCGCCGATCTCGACACCTTCTTGCGCACGGTGGTTCATCCCGAACGCCATCGCCGCGTCTTCGCCCTGGCCCATTCGCTCGGCGGCGGTATCACCGCGCGCTACCTTCAGGACTACCAGCCGACCACCGACGCTTTCGATGCGGCGATTCTGACCTCGCCGATGCTCGGCATCGCGGCGGTCGACGGTAAAGAACGCAATCTCGTCGGTCGGGCGGTCGAGGGCGCATCGCTCGCCCTGGCCCGCGGACTGGTCGCGCTGGGCAGAGGCACTTGGTATCTAACGGATCGCGACTACGATCCCGACTGGGGCGTTTGGAGCTGCTCCGCAGCCGACGGCGCGCCGCGACGCTGCGACGAGGGAGAGGGAGAGGGCAACAGCCTGACTCACAGCCTGACCCGCCACGAGATGCACCGCTGGCTGCGTCTTTACGAGCCGCGGATTCAGCTCGGCGGCGCCACTGCGCGCTGGCTGGTCGAATCCTACGCGGCTACGCAAACGATGCGCGACGCCGGGCGCAGTAGCGGGATCGAGATCCCTGTGTTGGTCTTGCAGGCGGAGCTCGAGTCGATCGTTTCCAATCCCGATCAGCGCGCGGTCTGTGCGGCCATGCCCAACTGTCGACTCGAGGTCGTGCCGCGTGCGAGCCACGAACCGATCTTCGAGGTCGACGAGATCCGTTCGCTCTACCTCAACCG
This sequence comes from Deltaproteobacteria bacterium, assembly GCA_020633415.1. Taxonomy (GTDB): domain Bacteria; phylum Myxococcota_A; class Polyangia; genus JACKDQ01. The sequence continues at coordinate 151,756 of JACKDQ010000004.1, read as the reverse complement.
GCTGGTCACGTTCTTCGAAGCGCATCTCGACGGCTAATAGCTGCCGAGGATCGCGCGCGCAACGAGCTGCAGAACGACCAGCATCACCATCGGCGAAAAATCGATTCCACCGGTCGCCGGCACCACTCGCCTGACCCAGCGCAGCGGTGGCTCGCAAACGCGACCGATCTGCCGAACGAGCCAAATCGCGCGCAGCTTGGGCAGCCACGAGGCGATCACCCAAACCAGCATCAGCAAGCTATAGACGTCGACAGCACGTGCGATGATCAGTCTTGGGTCCATACACTAAGCCTAACCATCGTCGAGGCCGGGGCAAGGGTCAGCCCGACCGCCCGGTGGTATCCACAGGCGACCTTTGGTGCTGTTTGCGCTGCGATCCTAACGTGATACGGTCGAACTTCCGAACCAGAGGAGCGCGAAGTGAAACGATATATTCCGGTCATTGTGATCTGTGCTGTGGCAGCCTGTGGGGTCGAAGTATCGCCGTCGACACAGCTTCAGCAGGCGGTCCTTCCCACGACGAGCTATGGCCTCGCCACATCATGGGATTGGCAGAACTCGATGGGTATGCTCTACGAATTCGAGGGAACGACCGCTTCGTTGAAATTTCTCGGCGACTTGGATGTTTCTTGCGGCCAAGCGATACACGGGTCTTTTCAGGAGTGCTCCAACATTGCGGTCGACGAGATGCGACGGCTCTACGTCTCTAATAGCAGTTATGTACATCAGGTCGTCTCCTGCACCAACCAAGTCTGTTCATGTTTCATCTACGCCTACATGCCCTTTTCTGCGCGTGCCATGGCTTGGATGCGCGTTGGCAACCGTCAGCGCCTCGTGGTGGCCAATAACTCAACACTAGCGGTTTACGACGAGGATACCTACCAGTGGACAACGTACACGACCGACTGGCTCCTTGCAGGCGATCTTAGCGACGCTTTCGGGGAGCGCTACGCCTCCGTCACGCCCTCGAATTTGGCGACACTGGACGATTCGTGGTTAACGACAGCAAGCATACCGATCAATGGCGGAAACCAGGAACCGTGGGGCCTTTCGGCAGCGTCAACGCTGGTGGGTGGCGGGCTCAACACCTGGCACTCAGGGGGGGAAATCTGGCTCATAGATCCGGCGACCGGCTCCGAATCACTCCATCTATCGACCCCCCATCGATGGTACGACGCGGCCTCGATGCCATCTCGGGCCTGCTCGTCTGATGGCGACTGTGCTGAGTGGGGCCTGAGTTGCTGCAACGGCAGTTGCGTCGATACCAGCACCAGCGCGCTCAACTGTGGTCTGTGCGGGAAAAGCTGCGGTGCAGCGCCGTGTATCGAAGGGACTTGCTCGCATCTGACGCCTGGAGCCGTGCACTGCTCAGCCTGCCATTAGCCCGAGAGCGGCAGAAATAGTCCGCCATTCCTGAGAGCAGGGCCAGTTGCGCCCACAGCTGGCAACACTAGACGCCGCTTGGCCCCGAGCGCCAGGCTAACCGTCCGATATTGGGACGCTATGTATGTCGAAACAATGGCATATGCCTTGCTGAACCAAGGGCGTGCGGACTCAGCTCGATTTGCGCGCCATCGGACTCTGCGTCGCTTCGGCCGCTCTGCTGGTGGCTTGCGCCCAGCTCGAAGGCGATGCGTTGGAAACACCGCTTGGCAAAGGAGAGGCGGTGCCGACGATCAGCGGCAAGCTGCTCTGCGGCGCGGGCATCTCGACCCAGGCTGATCACGATCTCGCTGCTTTGTTGCCGGAGCTAGGCCCCAGCCACCCGGCGTGGATCCAGCTGCGCGGCTATGACATCCATGGCAACGCATTGGCGTTGCGCCTGCGCGTTTACGAGCAAACCGCAGAGGGCGGCAAGACAGCACTTGACCACGCCGAGCGCGAAGTCAATGGCACGCTGCTGCCGGAAGGCAGCGCCAGCCGATTTAGCGCGACCGTCAGCTGCCATGGAGAATACCGCGGCATCGCCTATTATCAATTGCGGCTCGGCCAGCAGGGCCAAGCGGTGAGCGAAGCGCGGCGGATGCTTTGCGTCAACGGCAAGCCGGTGCTGCCGATCTCCTTCTTGCCGCGCAAAATGCAGCCATTGCTCTCTAGCGTGCGCGCCGGATCGATCGTCATCGATGCGTACGATGGTTCGGGTCACCCGGTGCCGATCGGAGCCCAGCTGACCAACCTGCGCGATGCCAAACAAACAACCGACGCACTAGCCGTCGGTAGTGCGAACGACCAACGGATCGCGCCGCAGACCGCCGACAGTGATCTGCTTGTCGACATCCAGTGTCCGGCCAACTATCAAGGCCTGGTCTTCGTGCGAGCCTTCGTCGAGCTGCTTGACCGCCCGCTACTCTGGCCGGTGGCCCATCCGCAGCTGATTTCAGCCTATGGGATCTACCGTCCGAAGTTCGGTCGCTGGCATTGGGGGCTCGACATTACCAGCCAAGACGGCGTGTATGTGCCGATCTACCCGGTCGCCAACGGCATCATCGAATCGATCGGCTGGGGCGGCGGCTACGGTTGGCGCGTCGTCGTGCGTCATGAAAAAGAGGAAGCGTTGCGCTTCGACGTCAGCTACTACGGCCATATGCTGAAATTCGCCAGCGGCCTGCGTGTCGGTGACGTGGTGATCGCCGGCAAGACGATGCTCGGCAAGATGGGCAAGAGCGGTGAGGTGACCGGCGTTCACGTTCACGTCGACCTGCGCGACTCGTCGAAGGCCGAAGCCGCCGCTGCTCGCGACCGATACGTCAACCCCAGCGCGCTGCTGCCACCACGCGACGAAGCGCAAGGCGACTAGCGCCTAGCGCGCCGGCCACGCGCTCGGTACGCTAGACACCAGCGTTCCTGGGCAGCTCAGCGGCCCACACGGATTTTTCCTGGTAGTTCAAACTGCTAGAGATCCGCCCATCCCTGGCACAGCCGTTGCATCTTTCGTCATCGAACCGTTTTGCTTGAAGCCGGACACCGGCGCAAGGTGGGGGAGCCTTACCGATGAACATCAGAAGTTTGCTCTTCGCGACCATCGCACTGAGCGCTTGCACCACCAGTGGACCACCCATGCGTCCCGATATCGGCGCTTTGGGTGATGGCAGTGTGTTGCTGTTTGAGGACGCTACCGTCAGTCTCGACGGCGCTACCGGCGCGGACGCGGCGACAGTCGACGGTGGCGCGCGACAGGACGGCGCGATCAAGCTGGATGGCAGCGTTAGTGTGAAGTGCGGTAACGGCAAGGTCGACACCGGCGAGAAATGTGACACGGCGATCGCCAGCGGCTCCGCCGGCGCCTGCCCAACAAGCTGCAATAGCCTTGACTCATGCAAGCCGAATACATTGGTCGGTGCAGGTACCTGCCAAGCGCACTGCGCGCAAACGACGATCACCGCTTGCACCGGCGGCGACGGCTGCTGTCCTAGTGGCTGCACAGCAGCTTCCGATAGTGACTGTGTCCAATGCACCACGCCTGGCGCAAGCTGCACCGCGGGCGGCAAATCCGGCAAGTGCCACAACGGCACCTGTTGTACCGGCTGCATCAACGGTAGCGGACAATGCGATCAGTCTGCGGACACCACCTCGGCCTGTGGCAGTGGCGGTGGCACCTGCCAGAGCTGCTCGACCTCGCTGAGCTGTCGGATCGCGGCGTGCAAAAGCGGTCAGTGCGACACCGATCCTGCGCCGCTAGCCAGCAGCTGCAGCACCAGCGGCACGGCCGGCAAATGCTACCACGGCAGTTGCTGCACCGGATGTTGGGACGGCATTGGCTGCGTTGCCACGCCGGAGACAAAACAGTTCTGCGTGATCGGCGGCGGCGCTTGTGCAAGCTGCAATAGCGGCGACTGCTGTGATGTCGACGGCACAATCGGCTCTCCGTATCATTGTCGCCAACCCCAGCCGGGCGAAAAGGTCTTCGCCGGCGGTTTCATCTGCAGCGGCATCTGGCCGAACTGATCTTTCAATCAGCGCGGCTCGCGCTGGTAGGACAGCCCGAGCGAGCCGCTAAACCCACGCACGCTGGCGACCGCGTAAATCATCGGATCAAACGAAGCTTCGAGCGCCAGACCGCGGTAGAGGCGGTAGGCGGCGAACGGACCGAGGGTTAGATAGCCCTTGGTCACCTGGTTTTCGCGGAACGGCAGCGCGCCGTTAAGCGTCAAGCCGAGCAGCAGCCGCGACCACAGCGTGTAACCAGCCTGTGCGCTGAGCGTCAAACTGTCGTTAAACTGTCGGTCGGTCGGCGTATCTCCGACGTAAATCTCGCTGCGATGGCGATAGCCGGCTTCGACGAAGCCATAGAGCGGAAGACGCCCAAACGATCCGCCGGCCGAGAGCCACAGCGTGGCATCGAGCTGTCCATCGCCAGCACGGGGGCGCTCAAAGGGATCGCTGTTGTTGATCGCGTAAAGCGGGATCTTCAGCTCGCCACGTAGGGCGATCAGGATCGGCGCAAGCAGGCGCGGGAGCTGATACTGCAGCATCAGGCTAAGATCGCCAGCGGAGCTGCGACAGTGATCGCCAGCGCCGATATCGTTACAGACGTGGACAAAGGGCAAACTCAGCGCAGCCTGGAGCCCGTAGCCGAGGCCCAGCTCGCCGTAGAGCGCACTCGTCGCCGAAAAGCTCTTGACCCCATCGACAATCGTCCCGCTGACGTCAACGAAGTTGTCGGCAACGAACAAGCTCTGGTTGAGCTTGAGGTAGAACGCCCCGCCCGACTTGCTCCACGGACCGGCGCTCGCCGGGGAGACGGCAACAAACGACAGCGTCGCAAAGCAGGCCACGGACAAGAGCAGCGCGAACCGCCGACATCGCTGAGAGTCAGTTTGCATCGGACAACTCCAACAAGCACAGGCTCAACGACGCCGGAATAGCGCGGAGCGACCGTCAGCCGCTCTGTCGATCGCTCCGCGTCACCCCCGATGCCGCCTGATTAGATCACCTTGCCGCCCTTATCGGCGCATTCTTTATCGGTCTCGACGAGCAGGTAGCCCGTACCGGCGCACCCGTTGAGCCCCTTGCAGTCGTTGGCGGCGCCGGCGCAATCGCTGGTTCCTTTGCAGCTGTTGATGCCCTGACACTTCACCGAGGCCTGCGTTTGCGACTTGCTGGTATCTGAGTCCGATCCGCAACCGCTGCTGAACAGCAGACCAACAGTACCGGCGATAGCGATCCCTTTAGCGATGTCTTTCATTTTCATGGCAAACTCCTTTTGCTCTTCTTTTGTGGCGACCATCGGCCGCGTGTTCCTTTGATGCCGTCGATCAAGCCGTCGGCACCTTCAACTAACTGCTGGGCAATAAACCCTCAGCGTTGATTTGCTCGGAAAGGGTAACTACACCCGCGTCGACCCAGCGTCGCAGCCATGGCGCGAGTTTCAGTGCGGCCTGCTCGACAGATCCTTCTTCGGCGAGGGCGTCACACAGCTCGGCGAACGGCTGGCCGCGGCCCAATTCAATCAGCGCCGCAGCTTCATCGGCGGCGATCGTCCGATGGCAGACCGCCAGCTCCTGGCGCCAGACCAACAGCTGAGTCTTTTCCGCCGCGAGTTGCTGTGGCACATCCTGACCGCCTTCGAAGACGGCGCGCCAGATCTGATGTACTGGATAGTCCACGCAGAGCAGCGCCGCCGAAGGGACCCAGGCGAAGCGTAATGCGGGCCAGTGGTCAGCATCCAGCGCGCTGAGTGCGGCAATATCGAGTTGGGCAGCGTCTGCCGCATCGATCGCCACGCTTCGCGCCCATTCGAGGCCTGCCAAGTCGGCAAGAAACGGCCAGCGCGTGCAGAGCTGGTCCTGCTGCAGATAGCGCGCGAGGTGTGTTCCGAGATAGCGCACCGAACCGTGCTGCGAAGGAAAGGCGATCAGGTAGCGCTCAGCCAATTGAGCGAAGCGCTGTTCGCCCAAGCAAGCAGCGACCGTCGGAAATTGCTGCTTGAGCACATCGCGCAAACGCACGGCATACATCTCTCCGTAGATGCCTAGCCGGCGATGAGCGTCGGCTGGATCATCGGCGACGATCCAGCGGTCGGCGGCGATCAAGGCCGGATCGACCAAGCGCTGCGCCGTCTGAGCCATCGACTCGCGACCGAAACGAAAATTGCTAATCGCACGAAAGAACAAGCGTTGCACTTCGCTGAGCGCTTCGGGAACGCGTTGTGCGCGAACGATACGTAGCGGCCTGGCGTTAACCATCAGCGCACATCCTGCGACGTGCAGCCATCACCTGGTCGGTGATCGCTAAGGCGCGCTGGGATTGCTCGACGACCACGCCAAAGGCGGGAACGTCTTGGTCCCACTCGACCATTGTCGGTCGCGGGCCGATCGTCTCGATGGTTTGGCGGTACAGCTGCCAGACGCACGGGGGAACCGGGCCGACGTGGGAGTCGAGCAGGTAATCACCTTTGTCGGTGTGCCCAGCCAGATGAATGTGACCAATGCGATCGGCGGGCAAGGCGTCGATGTAGTGGCCGGGATCAAATCCGTGGTTGGTCGCAGAAACAACGATATTGTTGACATCGAGCAGAATGTCGCAGTCTGCGCGCCGCGCCAGCTCACCGAGAAACTCGTGCTCAGTCAGCACGCTCTGGCGATAGGTCAGGTAGGACGAGACATTCTCCAGCAGGATCCGCCGACCAAGCAGATCCTGAACGTGTTGCACGCGATCGACCAGATAGTCGAGCACGGGCTCAGTCAACGGCAGCGGCAGCAAATCATGGGCGTGATGACCGCCGAATGCGCCCCAGCAGAGATGGTCCGAAACGGCGGCAGGCTCAAGACGATCGATCAGGCGACGTAGCTGATCGATGTAGCGCTGATCGATCGGATCGGCGTTACCGATACCGAGGGATACACCGTGGATTACGACAGGCAGGTCGCGGCGAACGCGCTCCAGAGCGCGCCACGGTCGACCTCCGGGGTCGAAGAAATTCTCCGAGATCACCTCGACCCAAGAAACGCCCTGTGGCCCGTTTTCGATGATCTCATCGAAGTACTCGTGTCGTAGGCCAACACCGCAGCCGGCATATCGCGAACCCGTCGTTAGCATCTGTGCTCCATCCAGCTCTGGATACGGAGACTCGCCTGACCGGTTACATGATCTGCGTTACCAATCAGGCAACGGCTCATGTCGGTTCTGATCACGATCAGGCGATTTTGCCCGCAACCGGGCTCTAGCGGCGGAGAGCGCCGCGAACCGCTGGTTCGGCTCGGCGCCCGAGAATCTCAGACAGGCCAAAAATCGCTAACGATTCATTGCGCTGGGTATTGGAGGTGCTTGAGGCGACGAGCCCGCCGAGCGGTGCGACGCAGCGTCGTCTATGACAACGAAGCCGTCGCTTCTCGTCGCGTCGGGTGACAGAGCACCTCCGCGGTCGCGAAGTCCTCCGCTGCAGGTTTAACGCGCGCGAAGAGCCTGAGCAGCTCCCCCTCGTCGAGCGTTTCCCGTTGAAGTAGCAGCCCCGCACTCTCCTCGAGCAGTTGACGGTTGTCGCGTAGGATGGCAACAGCGCGCTCGAAGGCAGTGAGCACGTTCTTGCGCACAGCGCAGTCGATCTCTCGCGCCGTGTCGTCGCCGTACGGCCGCGGCGCGGAGATCTCGCCCGCCGGCCCGAGAAAGGACTGGCGACCGGCGTCGAAGGCGACGTGGCCGAGCTGGGGCTCCATGGCGTATTTGGTCACCATGCTGCGGGCAATGTCGGCGATCTTGCTGAGGTCGTCGGCGGCACCGGTCGAGAAATGCGAGAACACGACGTACTCGGCGGCGCGCCCGCCCATCAGCACCGCCATGCGATTTTCGAGCTCGGCGCGCGTCATCAGGTAGCGGTCTTCGGTGGGCCGCTGAATCGTATAGCCCAGCGCGCCGATGCCTCGAGGGATGATCGAGACCTTGTGCACCGGATCGGACCCGGCGATGGCGGCCGCTACGAGCGCGTGTCCCATCTCGTGGTAGGCGACGATCTCGCGCTCACGCGGATTGAGCAGTCGGTTCTTGCGCTCGAGCCCGGCGACGATGCGTTCGACGGCGGTGTTGAAGTCGATCATCGCGATCTGGCTGGCGCCGCGCCGGGTGGCTGCCAGCGCCGCCTCGTTAACCAGGTTCGCCAGATCCGCGCCGGTGAAGCCAGGCGTTAGCGCGGCGACCTGTTCGAGGGCAACATCGGCGTCCAGCTTGATCTTATCGACGTGGACCTTGAGCACCGCGACGCGCCCCACCTTGTCCGGACGATCGACCAACACCTGCCGGTCGAAGCGGCCGGCGCGCAACAGCGCCGGGTCGAGCACCTCGGGCCGATTGGTTGCGGCGAGCAAGACGATGCCGCTCGTCGGGTCGAATCCGTCCATCTCGACCAGTAGCTGATTGAGGGTTTGCTCTTTTTCGTCGTGACCGCCAGCGAAGGGCGAGGCCCCACGCGCCCGCGCCATCGCGTCAAGCTCGTCGATAAAGATGATCGCCGGCGCCTTTTTGCGGGCTTGCTCGAAAAGGTCGCGAACCCTCGCCGCCCCAACGCCAACGAACATTTCGACAAAGTCGGAGCCGGAGATGGAAAAAAACGGTACCGCGGCCTCGCCAGCGACCGCGCGCGCCAGCAATGTCTTGCCCGTTCCTGGGGGGCCGACCAAGAGAATGCCCTTGGGCATCCGCGCGCCGAGGCGACCGTAGTGGTCAGGATCTTTGAGGAACTCGACCGTCTCGGCGAGCTCGGCCTTGGCCTCGTCGACGCCGGCGACATCGGCGAAGGTCGTCTTGGTATCTGCCTCGACGTAGACTTTGGCTTTGCTCTTGCCGATCGACATCAGACCGCCACCTGCGCCCATCTGCCGCGCGGCCCGGCGAACGATGAACACCCAAATGCCGACGAAGAGCAACACCGGCACAACCCAAGACAGCACGGCGGCGAAAAAGCGCGACTCGACCTCTCCAGAGAACTTCACGCCGTACTTGTGCAGGTCGGTGGCCAAGGCGGGCTCGACGCGCGTCGTATGGAAGTATCGATTGCCCTTGGCGTCGGGCTTTTTGAACTCGCCGCGGATGGCGTTGGTGGTGATAACGATCTCTTTGACCTTGCCATCGCGAACGAGGGTCTTGAAGTCGCTGTAGGGCAGCGGGGTCACCGACCGATAGCCGGTCCAGAGGCTGTTGAGCATCAACACGCCCATCACAGCGACCAGCGCGTAGACGACATTAATTCGGGTTGTCTTGTTCATCACGATTTTTCCTGGCTCTCCAGTTGATTGCTCACTGCCCAACCGTCACTGGCGATCAACGCTCCTCGAGGGCGACGATTCGGGCCCTGTGACGGCGCGTGTTGGCGGAGGGCCGCTGCCGTTGCGACAGCTGGCGCAGCCGCTCGACGCGCTCCGCCGTCGGCGGGTGTGTTGAAAACCAGCGGGCCACGGTTTGCAGCGCGCCGAAGGGATTGACGATAAACAGGCTCGCCGTGGCCGGCGTCGTCGTCTCGGATGGCACGACCTCTGCGGCCCGCTCTAGTTTCAACAAGGCACTGGCCAATGCATCGGGATCCTCTGCGATGGCAGCGCCCGTCGCGTCAGCCAGGTACTCGCGAGAGCGCGAGATACTCATCTGCACCAGCGTTGCCACCAGCGGCGCTACCAGCGCGACGACTAGACCGCCGCCGGTCGAGCCTTCGCCACCGTCGTCGTCCCGGTTCGCGCCACCGAACAACGCGCTAAGGCTCAACGCTTGGGCAACGTAAGTGATCAGCGCCGCGGCGGCCGCCGCTAGGCTCGATATCAGGATGTCGCGGTTTTTGATGTGAGCCAGCTCGTGGGCGATGACGCCACGCAGCTCACGCCGATCGAGCAGGCGTACGATACCCTCGGTCACCGCCACGACGCCGTGGCGCGGATTACGCCCCGTGGCAAAGGCGTTGGGTTGTGCGTCGGGGATGACGAAGAGCCGCGGCTTGGGAAGGTTGGCGCGCGCCGCGAGCTCGTCGACCATCGCATGCAGCTCGGGTGCGTCCGCAGGGCTGACCTCGCTCGCGCCGTGCATCCGCAGCACTATGCGGTCGGAAAAGAAGTACGCCCCGAGATTGATCGCCAGCGCCAATAGGCCAAATAGGTAGATATACCCCGGCGCAATCAGCGCGCCGACGCCGATGACGAGTGCCGACAAGGCACCGAGCAGCAAGATCGTCTTGAGTTGGTTTTTGAAGATAGTCATCTGTGCCTCCATCCCGCGCGCCTTTGGCGTGCGGTGTAATCGCTTTGTCTGACATCAAGATAAGCTCGGCTTACGTGTTGTCCATGACGAAATTTCTACCTTTAATGTAGGCAAAATGAACATCCGCGTCTCTCGGGCGCGAAGCGATACACCGGATAGGGTCGAGGCAATCGAAACCCGTTGGTCAGAGCAGGCGCCTGGGGTCGGCGGGCGTGGGCACACGGTCTCGGAAAGGCGATGTGCCGGACAAGCGCCCGACGCCTGCATACGCCGGCTGTGGGTTCGCTAGCCCAAACGCGGGGCGAGGACGGACCGCCGATGCATTGAATTGCAGGGGAAAAGAAGCAAACCTAGCGGCACCGCAGTTGCATTAGTCCTCGGCAGCCACTCGGCGAGGAGGAAAGATGCAGTCGCGGTACGGGCTTATCTTTGGATTGTGGACTTCACTGTGGATCGCCGGCTGCGGCGGATTGCCCACGACGGAGCTCAACGAGAGCTCGGCCCTCAAGGGCGAGCAGAGATCGACGGGCGCCTCGCTCACCTTTCCCCTGCCGCAAGAAGATGCCGACACGCTTGCGCAGCGGATCAACGTCTTTTTGCTGTCCCTCGAAGCCCACCACGCACTCTTTAGCGAACCAGCTGCCGAGGGGCACTGGACGTTGACCTACAGCTTCACAGTCAAGGCGATGCTCGCCATCGGCGTCCGGAAGACAGCCACCTGCCCTCGGCCAGAGCTCTCCAGCGCAGTCGGAGGCATCGTACGCAGCGGTCACTCGCTTGTCGTCCAGATCGATGACAACCGATGGGAGCCGACCCTGCGAAAAGCCGCGGCGCGATACCTCGACAGCAACATCGTGCGAGCTGCAGAACTCGGTCGGCAGCGGTTCTCAACCGCACGCTATTATTGCGGCACCGAATACGTCTCGACGGGAACCGAAGGCTAACGCACAGCGACCCAGTCGCTAATCTGCGGTTGCTACGACGCGATCTGACCTCGTGGGCCAGCTCGTCGAGCGACAGCTTCAAAACTGCCAGCGCACCGAACCAGCGGCCTGGCTCAATGCCCGAGAATTTCAGTCGATCAACAGCGTATGAGGCGCTCAATCGTGCCGGACGGCTGGCGGGTCGCAGGCCTAACCATCTTGATTTGCTGGACGATCTCCTGTGCCGGCGCCGCACCCAGCGGCCGAAGGATTTCCGACCGCATCGACGCCGGCGCCGATGGGCAACTGGTCTTCGACGCGAGCAGCGACAGCAAATCGACAACCGACGGCCCGCTTGCCGACGCCACCGCGGCGCTCAACTGCAGCGAGCTGCATGGCTGCTTTATCGCCTGTAGCGACGATGAGCAGTGCCAAAAGCTAAAGTGCTTCGCCAGGGCCACGCCACTCGCGGCCGAGATCTATACCAAGCTGCTGCTGTGCACGAGCGAAGCGATCGGATCGATCTGTCAGAGCGAATGCACCGGCGCCCCAGCGCCCTGCCAAAGCTGCACCAAGCTGGCGTGCAAAGAGGTCGTTGACGTTTGCGAGGCCGATCAGTAGCGCGTCTAACCCTGCTTGGGCCGACGACCAACGCTCATCGCCTGGCCGGCAGGCGAATCCTTCATCGGCAATCGCGTGCGGCGCACACCATCGAAGGCGTAGAGCGCGTTGCCAACAGCTCCCGCAGTAGGTACCAAGCCGATCTCGCCGACGCCCTTGGCGCCGAATGGGCCTTCGGGCTCGTGCTCTTCGATCAGTAGCACCTCGACCTCCGGCATGTCGCGGGCACGCAGCACGCCAATCTCGCGCAACTTGAAGCTGACCGGCATACCCTGCTCGCAGTCCAGTGCCTCGGTCAGCGCATAGCCAAGCCCCATGTGGATCGAGCCCTGAATTTGACCCACGCAAAGGTCCGGGTTGACGGCGCGTCCGACATCGTGAGCAGCCACAAAACGCTCGATCCGGCCGTCCGCGTCAAGCACGCAGAGCTGCGTCGCATAGCCGAAGGAGGTATGCGTCTTGATCCGTGCTGCAGCAGCACCGAGCGGCGTCGTGTCATCGATCAAGACATCGGCGGCAAACACCTGACCGGCGAGATCCGCAAGCTGCATGCCGCTATCGAGCGCGGCCTTGAGCTTCTCGGCGGCACTGACTACGGCTCGCCCTCCGAACAGCGTCGCACGCGAGCCCGTGGTCTGACCGCAACCGAGGGCGAAGGTCGAATCCACCTTGGGAACAAAGCGCCAAGCTGGAACGCCGCTGACCTCGGCCGCGAACTGCGTTAGCACGGTGAGCAAGCCTTGGCCCATTTCGGTGTAACCGTTATACAGGGAGATCATCCCATCGCGCTCGACGACCAGGCGCGCCTTGCCCCACTCTTTGGCGCCGTTACCGATACCTGTGTTCTTCAGACCGCACGCCAGACCAACAGCCTTGTTGGCCAGCTTCGCTCGATCGTAGTGCGGCTTGATCGCCTCGAGGGTTTTCTTGATGCCAACCGACTTGTCCAAGACTTGGCCGGTGGAAAACGTATCGCCAACCTCGAGCGCATTGTCCCAGCGGATCTGCCACGGATCGATACCGACCTTTTCAGCCAGCATGTCGAGACAGCTCTCCATCGCGAAGTGTGCTTGGTTGGCACCAAAGCCACGCATCGCGCCACAGGGCGGGTTGTTGGTGTACACGGCGGTGGCCTCGATCGAGACGTTGTCAACGCGATACGGGCCAGTGCCGTGTCCGGCGGCGCGCTCGAGAACCTTGGCCCCAACCGAGGCGTAGGCACCGGTATCGCCGATCATCACCGCCTTGACCGCCGTCAACCTGCCTTTTTCGTCGCAACCGACCTCGTAGTCCATCGTGATCGGGTGCCGCTTCGGGTGCATGCGAATCGACTCTTCGCGGGATAGCGTGACCTTGGCGGGACGCTGCAACAGATGGGCGATCAGCGCCGCGTGGGCTTGAATCGACATGTCCTCCTTGCCGCCAAAGGCGCCGCCGTTAGGGACCAGCTCAACCTCGAGCAGTTCTTCGTCGATACCCAAGAACGCCGCGACCTGGCGACGATCGTCGAAGATCCCTTGCCCCTGGGTATATAGACGTAGCCGCCCGTCGCTGAGCACATCGGCGAGCGCGCTCTCCGGCTCCAAAAACAGATGCTCGATGCGCTGCGTGACAAAGCGCTCTTTGACGCGATGAGCGCTTTTTGCGAGCGCCTGGTCGACATCCCCGCGAACGATCTTTGAGCAGGAAAGCGTGTTGCTGCGCCCAGGATGAACCTGCGGAGCACCGGGAAGTTGTGCTTGCTCGGCATCGACCGCTGGCGTCAACGGCCGGTAGCTGACCTCGACCAGTTCGACCGCCTGCCGGGCAACGACCGGATCATCGGCGACGACCACGGCGATCACATCGCCGACGCAGCGCGTTTGCTCGCCGACAGCGATCAAACCCGGCCAGTCCTGCTCGATCAATCCGTAATAGCGCTCCCCCGGCACATCGGCTGCTGTCAAGACGCGCACAACGCCCGGAAGCGACTCGGCTGCGCTGCCATCGATCGCCAGCACCTCTGCTTTGGCGTGTGCCGAAAGCACAACCGCGCCATGAAGCATCCCCTCGCGGCGCATGTCGTCGACATAAGGTCGGGTGCCCAGCGTTAGTTCGCTGCCCCGATAGCGACGCAAGGACGTGCCAACGCCACCGTCCTCCACGGGAGCGAGCTCGGCCTCACCGCGCCGGGCCCTACCAAGCAATTCAATGGCGTCAATAATCTTCACATAACCCGTGCAGCGACAGAGGTGTACATCGATCGCGCGCGCGATTTCATCGCGAGTCGGCGTCGGATTCTTGTGGAGCAGATGATTGGCTCTCAGCGCCAAACCGGGAATGCAAAAGCCGCACTGAAGACCTGCTGCGGCAACAAAGGCCTGTGCGGTCTGCTCGCGCTGCTCGGCGGTCAACCCTTCGAGGGTGACGATTTCTTTGCCCTCGGCCTTTTCCGCCGGCATCGCGCAGGTGACCTTGGCGTTACCATCGATTAGCGCCAAACAACAACCACACTGCCCCTGAGGCTGGCAGCCATTTTTTACCGAGGTAATTCCGGCGCGGTTTCGCAAAACGTCGAGCAACGTCTCGCCGGGCGAATACGGCACACTCGACGGCGCTCCGTTGAGCGTAAAATTCAGTCTTGGCAAACGACGACCTCTTTGTCTGAGCGAGCCCGTCGCTGAGCTCCGCTCCAGGAAAAAGCAATTATACCGCACCCTAGCAGCTCGTACTCGGTCTCATCAACCGAGGGCTGCGAATCGGCAAAATCGGTTGAGCATTGCGCTACTTGGAGTAGGATTGGGCTCGGATATGTCGAGCGCTAGCCTCCGAGAAACCCTCCGCCGAGCGGAGACGATGCAGCTGCTGCCAACGTACGCCTCCAAGATCCAGGAGATCGTCGATCGACCACAGACGACGATCAAGGAGCTCGAGACGGTCGTCTCGCTCGATGTTGCCCTGAGCACCCAGATCCTGCGCGTCTCGAACTCCGCCTTTTTCGGACTGAGTCGCGAAGTAGAAACGATTCGCCAAGCGCTGCTGATCCTCGGATTCAACGCCACCCGCGATATCGCCCTCGCGCTGGCGGTGATGTCGATGGGCAAAAAGGACAGCGTGCTCAACCACCGGATCCTGCAGCACTCCCTGCAGACCGCAGCCGCGGCGAGCCTGCTCGCACGGCAACTCGCGCTGGGCTTTGACAACAGCATGGTCTTTGTCGCCGGGCTGGTTCACGACGTCGGCAAATTGGTCATGCTCGCGCTCGAAGAGCCGCAATATTCGCCACTGATCAAAATGCAGACGAGCGGCGATGCGGTGCGCGAAAAGGAGCGCGAACTGTTCGGCTTCGATCACGCTGAGCTCGGCGCTGGCTGTCTCGAGCGTTGGAAGCTTCCCGAGAAGATCTGTCAGGCTGTCGAATACCACCACTATCGCGGCGCGGAGCCGATCTCTCCTTTGGCCGCGTTGGTCTCGGTCGCCAATCAGCTGGTCGAGCTGCGCGACAACGGTGTCGACGCGCTTGCGCCGATCGCCGATTCACCGACTGCCAGGCAACTGCGCGCCGACCACGAGCTGCTGATCAGCGTCGACAACGAGCTCGACGCGGCCGTCGCCGACGTCACGGAAATGTTCTACAACTAGCTGCCGGGTGTCGGCACAGACTTCGCCGCAACAGGATCGGCGTCGCGATGGAGTCCTGGGTGCAACAATCACTGTCGTTTACTAACACCCCTGCACCGATCAGCGTCGTCGACGGGACGATCTCCTCTGCCCTAGCGGCCCCGACGATCGAGCTCGACTGCCGCCAGCGCCCGGTTGAACCGGGCCGGGTCAACGCCCACACCCACATATATAGCGGTCTAGCGCCGCTGGGGATGCCGGCGCCAAGCAGACCACCGAGCAACTTCTTGCAGATCCTCGAGCGCATCTGGTGGCGACTCGATCGCGCGCTTGATCCACCGAGCCTGCGCGCAGCCGCTCGCCTCTATGTCGCCGAAGCGCTGCTTCATGGCACGACAACGCTGGTCGATCACCACGAGTCGCCCAACATGATCGATGGCTCGCTCGACATCATCGCCGATGCCTGCGAAGAGCTCGGCATGCGTGCCGTGCTCTGTTTCGGCGCCACCGAGCGTAACGGCGGCACAGCCGAGGCCAACGCGGGCCTCGATGAATGTGCCCGGTTCATCAACACGCGGCATAGCTCATTGCTGCGCGGGATGGTAGCGCTGCATGCGTCGTTTACCTGCAGTGATCAGACGCTGGTGCGAGCGGGCGACCTTTGCCGCGAGCTGCACGTCCCCTTGCATATTCATCTCGCAGAAGATCTGGCTGATCTGAAAGACGCCCAGCGGCGCGGCTACCAAGGGCCGTTGGAACGATTGATCGCACTCGACGCGTTGCCACGCCGCTCGATCCTCGCCCATGGCGTACATCTCGCTGCAGCGCAGGTCGAACGCTGTCGCGGGTCGCTGGCGATACTCGTGCAGAACCCGCGCTCCAACGAAGGAAACCGGGTCGGCTACCCTAAATTTTTCGGCGGCCAGAGCCACGTCGCACTGGGGACCGATGGCTACCCCGCCGACATGCTAAGCGAGGAAGCGGCGCTCGAGCGCTTGGCGATGGAACACGGCGACGCCGATTGGCAGCATCGCCCGCTAGGTGGATATCAACTCGTCGACCAGCGGTTCAGCCGTGTGTTTGGTCGACTGGCACCCGGCTCGGCCGGCGACCTCTGCGTGCGCGACCAAGATGGCAAACCGATTCACGTCTGCGTCGACGGGCAACTCGTCGTACGTGATGGCCAGCTTGTTCGCGCTGATATCGAAGAAATCCGCGCCGATGCGATGGCTCAAGCCAAACCACTCTTCGCAAGAATGGCGGCGCTTTAGAAAACGACTACGCTGGCCGGCTGAAGCTAGCGAAAAGGGGAAAAGAGAAATGGCTCGTCTAGGGTTGGAAACCGAGATCGTCGACAAGGGCGTCTATGACAACACGATCAAGCGCTTTCGCGAGCAATCGATCGTCTTACCGACATTCGACCAGCTCTCCGATCCAGCGACGATCCCGCGTGTGATCCAAGAGAAACTCGCTGAGATCGCACCCGACGAGGCCCACCCACTCAACCTCTTTCGGGTCCATTGGTACAACGGCCGTGATCGAAAGACGCTCAGGGCAGTGCCCGATCATCTCGTCTTGCCCAGCGAGCTGACCGGCGTGCGTGCGCCAATCGTCGTCGCCCTCGGCGATCGATTTCCGATGATTCGCGCGCACAAGGTGCTTGCGGCATATGGTTGCTTGGTTCCGCGGCTGGTCACCGGCCAGTTCGACCCAACAAGCCACCGAGCGGTGTGGCCGTCGACGGGCAACTACTGTCGCGGTGGCGTGGCAATCTCGCGCATTCTCGGTTGTCGCGGCATCGCTGTACTTCCCGAGGGTATGAGTCGCCAGCGTTTCGCGTGGCTCGAAGACTGGGTCAGCGACAAAGCAGACATCATTCGCACCCCAGGCTCGGAAAGCAACGTCAAGGAGATCTACGACAAGTGCGCAGAGCTCGACGCAGACCCGCAGATGGTGATCTTCAATCAGTTCTGCGAGTTCGGTAATCACTTGGTCCATCTGCATTGCACGGGTCGTGCGCTCGGTCGGCTGTTCGATCACCTGCGCACTCAGCACCCGCAGCTCGAGCTCGCAGCCTATGTTTCGGCAACTGGATCCGCTGGCACATTGGCCGCCGGTGATGCCCTCAAAGAACGACACGGCGCAAAGATCGTAGCCGTCGAAGCGTTGCAGTGCCCGACACTGCTCTACAATGGCTTCGGCGAGCACAACATTCAGGGTATCGGTGACAAGCATCTGCCGCTGATCCACAACGTGATGAATACGGATCTGGCCTGTGCGATCTCTGACCAGGCAACGGACACCCTCGACATCTTGTTCAACACTGACAGCGGAAGGACCTACCTCAGCAGCCGCAGAGGCATCGACCGGTCGTTTGTCGAGCGGCTCTCAGCCCTCGGCTACTCCGGGATTTGCAACGTACTGGCGGCGATCAAGACGGCCAAGTATTACGATTACGGGCCACAGCAAGCGATCTTCACGGTAGCGACCGACAGCGCCGCGATGTACGTCGATGAGCGCGATGCGATGAGCACGCGCTACTTCGCTCAGGGCTTCGATGCGCTCGCCGCTGCGGAGACCTACGGACAGCACGTCCTCGGCTGCGGCACGGACCATATCCGCGAACTATCCCACGAGGAGCGCCAACGGATCTTCAACTTGGGCTACTTCACCTGGGTTGAGCAACAAGGCGTTTCGCTTGAGGACTTTACTCGGCGGCGGCGCCAGGCCTTTTGGCGCGCGCTGCGCCAATCGATCGTCGCCTGGAACGAAATGATCGAAGAGTTCAATAAGCGCGTCGGCGTCAAGCTCTGATGCAGAATACTCGGCATGCGCAGTCGATCACAGCGCGCTGCACTGGATGTCAACAACTCGCCGACGAGCGCGCCCCATTGCGCTGCCCGAACTACGGCCAGGGCGATGTCGACCACGTACTCAATCGGTGCCTGCCGGCGGGCGTTGAGCTCCCTGCTGCCGACGACACGCATCAGCAACCCTATAGCCGCTACCGGCAGCGCCTATGGGTCTATACGCTGCTGCGCCAGCGCGAGCTAACCGATCGGGATTATCTGGACCTCGTCGCGCGGATCGACGAACAGATCGCCAATACCGATGGCAAGGGCTTTTGCATCACACCGTTGAGCGAAGCCACGGCTTTGGCCGCAGCGATCGGCGTCGAAGCGTTGTGGATCAAAGATGAAACGCGCAACGTCAGTGGCTCTCACAAGGCGCGCCACTTGATGGCTACGCTGCTCTGGCTCGAGGGGACCGGCGTCCCACGCGAGCGACCGCTTGCAATCGCAAGCTGCGGTAACGCTGCGTTGGCGGCGGCCGTCCTGGCCAAAGCGGTAGGCCGCCCACTAACCGTATATATTCCACCCGACGCTCGACCGAGCGTGGTGGAACGTCTACAGCAGCTCGGTGCGACGATCGAACGTTGCCCCCGCGAGGGGTCCACCGTCGGTGACCCCTGCTATCACCGATTTGTCGCCGCGGTCAGCGCCGGCGCGATCCCGTTTTCCGTGCAGGGTCCCGACAATGCCTTAGCGCTCGATGGCGGCTTGACGCTCGGCTATGAAATCGACGAGCAACTCGGCCCGCGCACACCCCAGGCGCTGCTGCTACAAGTCGGCGGCGGAGCGCTGGCATCTTCGTGTTTTTCCGCGCTACTCGAATCACGACGAGACCGACCTCGGCTTTGCACCGTGCAGACCCGATCGGCGTTTCCGCTACACCTCGCCCTGGAGCGACTGCTCCAGCGGCCCGATCTACGTCGTTGTGCGCCCAACGCCGAGACGGTTGTCGACCAGCTGCTCAGCGAGGCCGCCCAGCAGCGCAGCGCCTTCATGTCACCATGGCCAACAACGCCGAGTAGCGTTGCCAGCGGCATTCTCGATGACGAGACCTACGATTGGCTGTTTGCTTGCCGCGGGATGCTCTGCAGCGGCGGCACTGCGCTGATCGCCGAGGAAGCCGAGCTAGCGCGTGCCCACCGATTGGCCCATCAACACACCGCGATCGATGTCGATCCGACGGGCAGTGCTGGCCTCGCTGGACTGCTCGCCAGCGGCGACCGCCCACGCTCGGCGCTCGTCGCGTTTACCGGCGTCACGCGCGGCGACTAGGCCGGCCTAACCGCGCGGTTAAAATCGCAGCGGTTTTGCCGAGCGCGAAGTTCTGATAACCTTAGGGTTAATTATCCATCTACCGTTCGACTCAAGGCGGACTCGTGGACCGCGACCGGCAAACTTCCGTGCGCAATGAAGCGCAAAAAGCTGCGCGCGAAATCGATCCATCGCGCGACGAGGAGCAGACTGCTCCCTTAGCAAACGCCGGCGACGCGAGGGGCAGCGTCGCCGAGCAGGTGCAGCGGATCGCACACAACGATCCGGTCGATAGCCACAACGTCGCCGTGCTCGCCAACCCACTGTTGGCGCCACGAGAGTTTGTGATCACCGGAGAGATCGAGCAGATCAAAGCAGGGAAATCGACGGGCCTCTCGCTCGAAGAGCTGCTCTCTGACATCGACCTTGACCTGGAAGATTCGGGCCCTGTGTCCGTGTCCAATCTCGACGACGATCTAGACATCCGCCGCCAGGTGCTGGCGGACACGCTCAGCCATTTGCGGCATGCGATGACGCTGAGCGAGGCTGAGGGACAGCGTGTGCTCAAGGACGCCGATGCGTTGTTGGACCAGCAGTCCCAGTTTCTCGACAACATCCGCGACGACGATGCCCTGCAGCAAAAGCGCGCCGGAATGCTCGACGCGTACTTCGCCTTGCGCCGCGAGGTCGATAAACTCAGCGGTCGCAATCTCACTGGACCACCGGACCCGGAAATGCGCGCCGCGGTCCAGGCCGCGAAGCAAGCAACAAAGCGCAGCGATAAACCGAAACCAAAAGCAGTTTTCGATCCGACACGGCGCATGTCGCGCGCCAAGAAGCTGGCGATTTTTGTCGGCGTCTTGGCCGCCGCACGCGCCACCTTTCTCTGGTTTGAGCTTTCCGAGCCCAAGGCACCGCCGCCCGCGCTGGCCGTCCCCGACGTACCGGGGATGGCGGTCAAGGCCAACCTAGCCCCGCCAACCGACATCGATGCAGAGAGTAGAGCGCCACGTATCGAACAGGCGACCTTGCGCCAGCAGGACGGCGTGCTGTTGGTCGATATGATGGCCTACGATCCCGATGACGAGAAGTTAAGTTTCAGCTTCGGCTGGCATCAGAACGACACGCTGTTGACGACGACCGCCGAACCGAAGCTTGTCGACCACACACCGGTTGTCGGCAAGCGCTACCGCGTGACGATCTTCGCCTCCGACAAGAGCGGCAACGTAACCAAGTTCATCACCAAGGAGCTGCTCATTGCAGGGACCAAGTAGTTTGCGGCGCCTCGGCGGCGCTTCGCGCAAACGCGGCGAAGGCGGTTTCTCGCTGGCCGAGATGATGCTGATGATCGCCATCGTCGGCCTGCTGGCCTCGGTGGCGATCCCAGGGTACCTGCGCTACATCCGTCGCGCTCAGCGAACCGAAGCGATCCACAATCTAAACAAGATCGCGACCGCCGCCCAGGCGTACTACGCAGCGCATCAATCACTGCCAGTCGCCGATGCCTATGTCAGCAGCTACACCTCGGCCTACAAATACGGCTACGGCTACGGCCCCTCCTGGTACACGGTCTGCACGCGCGGCGGTACTGCACAGCGCAGCGACGTCGACCTCTATTTCAAGACCTACGAGCGCTACTACGTTTGGAACAAGCTGCTGTTTTATCCAGAAGGCAACGTTCGCTACACCTACAACTATTACGGCTGGAGCAACCGTGCCGCGGGCGGTGAGAGCGCCTATGCAATGCTGCGCGCCTATCGCTCACCGAACTGCGGCGCTGGCGGAACCTATCGCTGGGAGTACAACGAGATGCATCTGCGCTACAACACGCAGACGACCGCACTTGAGCGACAGGGTCCGTATCTCAGAGAGTATTAGCGGGGCTTGGGTCTAGGCCCGCGCGCTGCGCTCGGCCGGGCGCTCGGGCAGGTAGGCCGACAGATCGCCCATCGTGCCACCGAGGTCTGCCAACTCGTCGATCGCCGGGCCATTCTCGGCAACGGTGATGTGTGCCCCCAGCAACTCCAGCTCGCCTTTGCGGAATAGCTCGCGCGTCGGCCGGCGTTGGATCTTTCCGCTCGACGTCTTGCCGATCGATCCCGCCTTGATCAACGCCAGAGCGTGGAGATAGAGCCCGGTCTTCTTCATCACCGCTGCGCGCACAGCGTCGGCGATCTCGCGCGGCGCAAGCTCGTCGCGCGCACCGTTCGAGAATTTCTTATCGACCTCCGCGACCAAGGCGACCAACTCTTTGCCGTCATGCTCAATGGCAAACGCGGCACTTGAGCCTGGACGCAGCGCCGGATGAGCTCCTTCTGCCGCCCATTCGACATCCTGCGGATAGTAGTTTTGGCCGCGTACGATGATCACGTCTTTGAGGCGGCCGGTGACAAACAATTCACCACGCTGCATGAAGCCGAGATCTCCGGTACGCAGGAACTGCTTGCCAGCCTGCGTACCGCCGCTGACCTCCGCCTCAAAGGTTTCCTTGGTCTCTTGCGGCCGTCGCCAATAACCTTGAGCGACGCTTGGCCCGTGAATCCAGATCTCGCCGACGTTGCCATCGGTCAGCGGTGTGAAGCTCTCCGGGTCGACGATCAACACTTGCTGCTCTTTGACCGGACTGACGCCGGAACCGACCAGGCGGTTGCGGTCGGCGCCCATCTGCGGCACGCGTATTTCGTGACGCTCGAGCGCCTTTGCATCGACGTCAAGCTGCGCCGGCTGAGCAGACGCCTTCTTGCCGGTCACAACCAGGGTGTTTTCCGCCAGACCGTAGCATGGATAGAAAGCTTCGCGACGGAACCCGCAGGGTGCGAAAAACTCTACGAAACGTTCGATGGTTTGGGCGCGCACCGGCTCCGCACCATTGAGCGCGTGCTGCCAACTCGACAGATCGAGCGAGTCGCGCTGTTCGTCGGTTATCTTGCGCACGCAGAGGTCGTAGGCGAAGTTCGGCCCCGTCGCGGTGGTTGCGCGGTATTTGGTGATCGCCTGCAGCCAACGCAACGGGCGCTTGAGAAAAGTCAGCGGCGACATCAGATAGGCTGAGCCACCGACGTAGATCGGTTGCATCACTTGGCCGATCAACCCCATGTCGTGATAGAGCGGCAGCCAGCTGACCACCACGTCGCTCGGGTCTTGATCGAAAGCCGTGCAAATCATCTGCTGGTTGTGCAGCAGATTGCCGTGGGTGACCATCACGCCTTTGGGCTCGGCGGTCGATCCCGAGGTGTACTGCAGAAACGTCAGCGTGTCCCAGGTCGCTTCAGGGTCAACCCAGTTCGCCGCCTCGTCGTCCTTGACTGCATCGGTTGCGATCCAGGTCATCTTGGAGAGCTCCGGAGCGAGCGGGAACAGCCCCTGTGCCATCGGCAGAATCTGCGAGGTCGTCAAGACCACGGTGGTCTCGGCGTCGTTGGCCATCGAAAGCAGTCGCGGCAGGCTGCGATTGAGCCGCGACGGATCGGGGGGATAGGCCGGCACAGCGATCAGTCCGCCGTAGAGGCAACCGAAAAATGCTTCGACAAAGTCGAGACCCGGAGGAAAAAGCAGCAACGCACGAGCGGCAGGTTTCGCCACGCTGCGAAGGTGAGCACCGATCGCGCGAGCACGCTCGTCGAACTTGCCGTAGGTCAAACGCGCCGATTCGATCTCGCCTCGATCTAAGAACGTATAGACTACTTGCTCTGGCCGGGTTGCCGCGCGGTGGCGCAACAGCGCGACCAGCGTCGTACTTGAACCCAAATCTAACTCGTCCTGCATCGCTTCAACCTCCACGTATCTACCCGATCGTGCGCTTCGCAAATGGCTATGCTCGTACGAAGTTGCCGGCCGCGACAGCGCGCAGCGGCTAGAGAATCTGCGTTTTTACCAAAGGATCACCGCGGGTCACAAGAGCGAATGCCGCCCAAGCTGCCGCTGGCCCACGCTCGGCCTCAAGATCGCTTCCGATCCGGACATCTGGCTCGGCTATTAGATTCTAACTATTTGTAATTGCAGGATATTTACTAGAAGCGCGCGCGGGGCTAGCCAGCCCGACGGGCGGCGCCGCGCTTGAGCGAGGCGGCAAGCACATCCTGGGGTCGCTCGAAGCGCAGGCAGAGTGCCGCGGCAGCGATGATGAACGGCTTGTAGCCGGCTTCACGGTAGGTCGCGAGGCGATAGCGCTCGAACACATCGGCCGATACCTCACCTTTGGCGCAGGAAACGCCGCTAATGTCGGCGGGTAGACAGTGCATATAGAGCGCTTTGCCATCTTTGGTCTTTTTCAAGTTCTCGGCGTTGCATTCCCAGTCGGTATGAGCGGCATTTTGGGCCAGGGCTTCGCGCTCCAGCTGCGCGAGCGCCTCGCTTCCACCTTTTTGTGTTGCCTCGGGCCGGCGCTCCATCGTTTCGCGCGGCGCCCAGCTCTTGGGGTAGATAATGTCAGCGCCATCGAACGCTTCGTCCATCGACGCGGCCTGCGAAAACGAACCGCCACTTTGCGCGGCGAATTTGCGCGCGGCATCGAGCGGTTCGTCGAGTAGCTCGTAGCCCGGTGGGTGGGCGAGCACGACGTCCATTCCAAATCGCGTCATCAAAGCGACGATTCCCTGCGGAACCGACAGCGGTTTTCCGTAGGTCGGCGAGTAGGCCCAAGTCATCGCGATCTTCTTGCCGCGCAGCTGCGAAAGGCCGCCGAAGGTCTCCGCGAGGTGGCGCAGGTCCGACAGCGATTGGGTTGGGTGGTCGAGATCGCACTGCAGATTGATTAGGCCTGGGCGCTGTGCCAACACACCCGCCTTGTAGCTATCTTCGAGCGCCGCGGCGAAGTCGGTCATGTACTTGTGGCCGACGCCAAGCAATACATCGTCGCGAATCCCGACGATCTCGGTCAGAAAGCCGATCATCGTCGCCGTCTCGCGCAGCGTCTCGCCGTGCGTGACTTGGCTCTTGGTCTCTTCGAGTTCTTCGTGGGTCAGGCCGACGAGATTGCAGGCGGCCGTGTACGAGTAGCGCGTGCGCGTCGACTTGTCGCGAAAGATCGACAGCGCCAAACCGCTATCGAACGCCCCAAGCGCGATGTTGTTGCGGTAGAGCCCTTCGATCAGCTGAGCCACCTGCAAGAGTTGGCCGATCGTTTGGTCTGACAACTCCCAGGTCAACAGGAAGTCGCGGTTGTAAAGCGAGTTGTTGGCGTCCGACAACGCCGCCAGTTGCTGCTCCAATTGCGCTCGGGTCGGTTGGCTCATCGCGCTACCTCGTTGAGATACATCTTGGGAAACATCGCGTAAAACTGCGCCGCCTTGACCAGATGCTCGATCGGCACCTGGTCTTCGGTGGTGTGGGCATGGATCTCGTTCCCCGGACCAAAACCGATCGTCGGGATGTCGTGTAGACCACAGGTGGCGATGCCGTTGGTCGAAAAGCCCCAACGCGCCACACGGGCCGGTTGTCCCAACGCCGCTTCAGCGACCCGCGCGCCTGCACGTACCACCGGATGATCTTCAGGCAACGTCCAAGTCGGGTAATACTTGCGCATCGGGTAGGTCAGACCGGTGTAGGCCGCGCGGGCGTACTCGAGCACGACCACTTCGCCGCGAGCTTTCTTAACGCTCGGCAGGTCGGCCAACTGAGCGACAGCCAGCTCAAGCGTCTCGCCCGCGGTCAGTCGACGATCGACGTGGATCGCGCAGCTGTCGGCAACGGCACACTGAGAGGGCGAGGTCGAACGGATCACCGAAATCGTGCAGCTGCCCTTACCCAAGAATGGATCGGCGCTGGCAGCCAACGATTCGTTTAGTCGTTCAACGTCAGCGATGATCGGTGCCATCTTGTAGATCGCGTTGTCGCCGAGCTCCGGATGGGCACCGTGGCACGAGCGCCCAGCAACGCGAATCTCGATCTCCATCCGCCCCCGATGACCGCGGTAGACACCGAGGTCGGTCGGCTCGGTAATCACCACCACCTCAGGTCGGAGGATGTTCTCTTTGATGATGTAGTCCCAACAAAGACCATCGCAGTCCTCTTCCATCACGGTACCCGTGATCCACAGCTGGTAGTCGCCCTCAAGACCGAGCGCCTTGATGATCTTTGCGGCATAGACCATCGATGCCATCGCGCCGGTTTGATCGGCGGCACCGCGACCAAAGATCACACCGTCTTTGACCTCGCCTTTGAACGGGTCGCGCGGCCAAGCGCTCAAATCGCCGGGCTCGACTGTGTCGATGTGCGCGTCCATCGCGATCACGCGGCTGCCGGAGCCAATGCGCCCCAAAATGCTGCCCAAACCATCGACCTTGATCTCGTCGAAGCCGACCGCTTCCATCTCCTGCTTGATCCGCGCGATCCGCGGGCCTTCCTGAGCAGAATAAGAAGGAATTTCGAGAAGTTCTCTAAGAAAACGGGTCATCTGTGGCGCCAACTGTTCAGCCTGCTGAGCGATGGCGCGCTGTGTGTCGGGTGAAAAAACCATCCGCGGATCTGGCGCTTTGGCGTGGTCGTTTGTCAAGCCTAATGCGTCAGGGTAGCGGGGCGAAACTTACGCTGGCCGGTTCGCTTTGCGTGGTTTGGTTGCGCTCGGTGCCGCCGCTGGCATAGCCTGCCGATCTTCGAAAGGATCGCGGATGGATCGGCTGCATATTGGACTTTGGATAACAGCACTGATCGTTGGCGCCTGCAGCGAAAGTGCAGGACCACCGATTTCGCAAGCGGACCTCGGCCAGGCTGATGCGTTGGCGTTCGCCGATGCTGCCCAGCAAAAAGATGCGCAGATCGATAGCGCGATGGTCGCCGACGCCGCCTTGCCCGACCAGCGGCTCAAACAGGATCAGACCGTCAGCAAAGATGGCTCGGCGAGCATCTGCAGGGACCCGAAGCGATGGAGCTGCGGCGTCGTTTCGGCGACGAAAGATCCCACGCCGTTCTGGGTGCCAACGGTCGCGATCTGCATATCGAGCTGCACGAGCGCCGGCGTGTCTGCAAAGATCTCGTGCGATAACAACGAGTGCGTCTGCGAGCTCGCGGGCAACACCAACATCTGCGGCATGCCACCATCGACCGCCAGCGATTGTGGGCTTTGCGAATGGGCTCGCGCTGCGGGCTGCTGCGGCATCTAGCACCGGCAACCGCCACTCCGCGTCCTGTCGATTCAGCGTGCTGGCATAGCGACTGCACTGTTCGTCGCTCGCACCCAGCGCGTGTAGGCCCGAGGTGCGAAACAACAGGGAGGCTCTTGTCGCCTTCCCGTCGGCGACTGGCCAGAGTGGTCAGCCGGCCTCCGAATCCTGGAGGACCTGATGTTTCGACATTCGATTCGGGCGCTCGCCTTGGGCGCAGCGCTAGCGAGCGCGGCTTGCCAACCCCTGACAGCTGAAGGCCCCAGCGAAGGCGCGGTCGGCAAAGGGGAGAACACCTATGGCCTGACCGCCTGTCAGGCGAAACAGCTGCTCGCGTTCATCAACGACTGCAAGAACGGCGATGACCAGCTGGCAGCGATCGGTTTTTACTCGAACCATCGCAGCTCGTTGATCGCCGTTCGTGCCGGAAGTGACGGCAATTGCGATGGTGACATTCTATTTGGCACGCTGTCGCAGGTGGTTAGCGACGTAAAGTACGTCGGTGCGAAGACGATCGAGCGCGTCGGTCAAACGTTCAGCGACGACGCTTGCGCTACACCATCGGCAACCGCCGATGTGGTCTTCTCGCCACACTCGAGTATCGCCGATTCGCACTTGCCGCGGATCGCACGAGCGATCAACAGCGCAAAACACAACATCGATATTGCGATCTATAACCTCAGTGTACCGAGTAAGATCGATGAGACGGATAGCGATGAGATCATCGCCGCCCTCAAGCGCGCCAAGGACCGCGGCGTAACGATCCGCTTGCTGTTCCACCCGGCTCAGGCCGATCGCAAGGTCTGCGATCCGAAGTACAGCGACTACAGTGCCTCCAAGTGCCCAGCGACCGCATCGGTCCTGATCGAGAAACACACCGGACTGCCAGTGCGCTTTTCGACGATGAGCAAAGAGCTACATCACAAGTTCATGATCGTCGATGGGCCGTTTAGTGACGTCGCTGCCGCAAACGACGCCACGCTGATCACTGGCAGCGGGAACTGGACCAGCGGAGCGGCAACGCTCTACGACGAAAACACCGTCTTTCTCAAGAACGTCCCCGAGCTGGTCTTGCGCTACCAACATGAATTCAACACGCTCTACAAGCAGAGCTACGACTTCGCCCGACCGGGTGAGCCAGCATCCAAACGCATCAACAGTATCGAGCTCGATCCGGCGACCTTCGACAAGTCAGACGAGGCCGACGCGGTGTTCACCAGCGCAAACATGAACACCAACAAACAGAGCCTGAGCTACAACTCGGGAAGCTTCAAAGTCGCCGACCGGATCGCCGCCGAGATCTCAAAGGCGGAGGTCAGCGTCGACATCGCCTCGGGTCACTTCCGCTCATACCGTATCTACGAGGCGCTCATCGCGCTCAAAAAGCAGAAGCCGCACGTAACGATCCGCGTTTACATCGACGGTCAAGAATATCAGAGCGCCTACATGCGTTCGCAAGAGGTCGAAGACACCAACGCCTGCCTTTCCAAGGCGACAACCGCGCAGGCTACGCGCGCTTGCTACGACAAGGGCCGCCACCTCGGACGCGATTTGATCATCGACGATCTCGACGGTGATGGGCAGCCCGGCGACATCGACTTGCGACTCAAGTACTACGCATACTACTGGTATTACCGCTTCCCGCAGATGCACAACAAGTACGCGATCATCGATGGCAAGACGCTATTGACCGGCAGCTTCAACTACTCGTTCAGCGCCGAAACCAACGTCATCGAAAATGTCGCCATTTTGCGAGCTCCGCGCTTTGCTCAACTGATCGCTCAGTACTCGAAGAGCTTTGAAGAGATCTGGAATACCGACAAGGACGAAGCGCTTTACAACGAGTATCTCGACCGAGCAAAAAGTGCTGAGCGTATCGCAACCAAGTTCGAGCCGATGGCGCTCAACTGGCAGAATATCGAGGACCTCAAAGCTGAGATCAAGAGCAACTGCCCGACGGTCGCGACCAAGGCCTACATCGATGGATTCGAGCGCTCGCCCTACGCCCACAGCTTTTGCCTGCGCAGCGGATCCTATCCAGCGGATTACTTCGGCAACGATGACTAGATCGGCAGGACTGATCGGCGGCACACTGGCTGTGCTCTGCGCAGCCTGCGCACTGCATACCGCTGCGCTGGCCAACGGCTTGGCGATGTTCCGGATCAGCGGTCGGGCCAAGGCGACCCCCACCGGCATCGAAGTGCCGATTTCGTATCAGTGCCAATGGGGTTCGACCGCGCTCAATGAAAAAAACAAAGACGCGCGCTTCTACCTGTTTCGCAAACAGCCCGAGGTGGAGAGCTTTCGCGCATTGGTCGACTTCCACAGGCCCGACGCAGGCAATCCCGCCGTGCTGCTCGGCGACTTCGCCCTGCTCGGCAACGGCAAAGTGAATCTGACGATCCCCTACAGTGCCTTGAGCCAGCTCGGCCTACGGGGCGGCGAAGAGGTCGCGCTCGCCTGTCACTGGACCGGAAAAAGTCACATTTGGGGATATCGCGGTAGCATCAGCGCGGCCGGGCGAGACGCCACCGTCTCCCTCCCGCACGCCTGGTACGGTCGCAGCGGGCTCGCTCACTTTGCCGACAGACTGCGCGACCTGACCGGGCTATAGCCCTCAGGCGCACAGCGCGAGGCCATGGCTAGGCGTTGGGATCGCCACCGCTTTGCTGAAAGACCTCGTGAATCTCGAGCACGGCTGCTGCGCTGAACATCTCCTTGGGTGGCGGGTCGGCGTGGGCCTTGCGAAACGATTCGCTCTTGGTCCAGGCAACGAAGTCGTCGAGCGAACGCCACCAGGTCATCACGAGATAGCGGGCGTCGGCATCTTCTTTGGGCTGCCAACTGCCACTTTGCCGATCGAAAGCCAGCGGCTTGGGCCGATGGATCTCGTTGCGGATAAACCCCGGGTTCTGATCGACCAGGCCGGCGCGCCGGCGAAAGCGCTCTTCGAAATCCTGCTCAAACCCTCTGCTTACCGCGATCCGATTGGTAACGACGATCATCTCTTGCTCCGCTTGGTCAGACCCGATTCGTTTCGCACGAACCACGCGACAACGCCAGACCAAAGCACCGCGGCGTTGACGCGGCCGGCGCCGACCAGCGACTACGAGCGTTCGCGCAGCAACGGCGCCAGACCCTCGCCCTGCCCATCGCCCAGCCGCACGGCCTCGAAGCCAAACTTGCTACGAGCCTCGTCGACCGCCTGGTGCAGTTTTCGCCCGGGACCATCAAACAAGCTGAGCTGCTGCTGCGCCGGCGAGAGCGCGGAAACGCCCACACCAACCAAGCGCACAGCGCGCTGGGGATCGCGTGCCGCGACCAGCAAACGCCGCGCGATCGGCAGCCACTGCAACTCAGAATCGGAAGGGGTTTCGATGCTCTGCGATCGCGACGTCAGTGAAAAGTCGGCGTGCTTGACCTTGACCGTCAGCGTTCGCGCTTGCACACCACGGCGGCGTGCCCGCCAGCAGACGCGCTCGGTCAGCTGACACAGCACCTGCGACACCGCACGGTGATCGTCGATGTCGGCAGCGAAGGTCCGCTCATTGGAAATGCTGCCGATGGTTTCACCTTCTGCATCGTATTCGCGAAAGGCCGGACGATCGCGCCCCAGCGCGGTACGACCTTCGCCACGAGCGGCGCGCTGAAGCGCCGCTGCGGCACTGCCCAAAAGTGGCGTCAGCGTGGAAAGCGGCAGCTCCGCCAACTGACCGAGCCGGGCGACCCCGGCGTTGGTGAGTCGACGTTCGGCGACCGGCCCAATGCCCGGCAGAGCGCGAACGGGCAACGGATCGAGCAGCGCTCGCTCACCGCCGGCGGCAACAAACAGCACACCATGGGGTTTCGCGAGCCGACAAGCGATCTTGGCGACCGCTTTGGTCCGACCAATGCCAGCGCTAGCTGGCAAGCCCAACTGCTGATCGATCGCCGCCGTCAGCTGGCGCACGGTGCGCTCGATCGCGGCATCGTCGGATCGATCGGCCGCCGAATGATAGAGGCGCTCACACCCCGAGAAGTCGAGGTAGAACTCATCGATGCTCGCTGCCTGCACTGCTGGACAGAACGTATCGACCAGCTCGCGCACTCGTCGCGAGTACTCGCCGTAGCTGCCCTGACGCCGCGAGAGGTAGATCGCCTGAGGCGCCAACCGGCCGGCTTCGACCAGCGACATTCCCGACCGCACACCGAAGCGGCGGACCTCGTAGCTCGCCGCAACGACCACCCCGCGCGTCCCGGGCTGACCACCGACGACGACCGGCTTGCCACGCAGCGAGGGATCGAACAGTCGTTCGACCGAAACAAAGAAGGTGTCCAAATCAAGGCAACACAGGCGGGCCGGCGCGATAGCGTCTCGACCTGTCACCCTTGGCGAAGCCCGATCGCTGATCGGCCCATCGCTGATCGGTCCATCGCTCATCACCGACCTCGACCAATCCAAAAAAGCCCCCGCTGGGGTCACCCCCAGCGGGTACGTCGGGATCCGCTGACCAGGCCTTTCGGGAGGGGCTATCTGGTCATTGGGTCGACGGGCGCGCATTGCCAGAAAGCGCATTGCTTAGCAACGCACTGCCCGGAAACGCACTGCCCGGAAACCCACTGCCCGGAAATGCACTGCCCGGAAACGCTCCGGGCCCAATCACTGAACATTGGAACAGTATCAGAGTCGCGACGCGCTAGCAAGGGATAGCGCGGCAGTCCGCGAGATTTCGACGGCTAGAACGGTATTGGGGACTCGTATATTGGACCGACCATCCACACGCGACCCAGGAGTCACCGGTGAACCGCACTTGCCCCCCGTCGACGCTGCTGTATCTCGCTGTCACCGCAGCGCTTTTCGGCTGCCAGGGCGCAACCCCCTATTTGACCCTTGAAATCGACGCTGGAGCGAAGCGGGATTTTAGCGCCCGCACCGATGGCGGCGCCGACTGTGTAGGCGATCCCGACAAGCCCGGCGGCGTGAGCTGCGCAAAGCCAGGACCGCCTGGTAGCGGCCAGTGGGTCAAGTGCCGACCCGGCGAGTTCAGCGCTGACTGTGACCCCTGCGCCGGCCAAGTCGCCAGCTCAACAACCAACGCGCAAGACCAGATCTTGTTTTACGCGCCGTCGAACTACCACTACGGGATCAACAAGTACGCCAAAGCGGTGGAGGCTGAGCTCACCGCCGCCGGCTACAAGGTGACCTTGGTGACCAGCGTGCAAGATGGCGTGAAGTTCGACGAGTGCAATCTCTATCTGAGCTTCAAACAGATCTGGCTGTTCATGCCCTGCAACAACCATCAAACGATGGACAACCAGAGCTTCGCCGCGCTGAAAAAATACTATCAGTGGGGCTCCGCGCTGGTACTGCTAACCGACAACCATTACTTCACCCAGAACAACCCAAACACCCACTGCAGTCAAACGAGCTTCGCCGGTGAAGCGGGCAGCAAAGTCTCCGACGCGGTTCGCATCGCTAAGGAAATCCTTCAAATCAACGTCGCCTACGGCAGCTACAATCCAACCCCTCCGCAGGCTGTCAACGCAAAGCATCCGTTGGCATCGGCCGTGTCTTCGCTGACGAGCGGCGTGACCTGGACCTATCTGCAGATCGACGAGATGGGCAACCGTGACGTCGAGTTTCTACCGATCACTTATGGTAGCGGTAGCAGCGCCAAGTCAGGAAAATGGGCAGCGGTGATCGAAGTCTCCAAGCCCGATCAGGTAAGCAATGCATTGGTGCTTAGCCCGCTCTACTGCTACCACTGCACGATTCCCACGGCCAGCAACGCCCTGGCGATGTATCGCGCGATTGCCAACCACTACGAACTACGCGTCACCGAATCGCGCCGCAAGCTGACCGGACAGACGACAGGCGGCGGTACGGGCAACAACACCTTCGATAACCGCGCCCGCGCCGCGCAGCAACAGGGCAGCCACTTGGCGCTCGAGAGCGCCGGCAAGCTTTGGGTCGACCTGTTTGAGGCCGACAAACACAAGGTTGCCCGGGCACTGGTCGCCCTTGCCGACCGCGACGCGATCGACTTCGACACGCTTTACAGCTATCTGGGTCATCCGTCGTATTTCGTGCGACACCACGCCGTGTTGGCGATCTCGCTACTGCCGCGCGAGGGGGCGGTCAAACGGCTCAGGCAAGCGCTAAGCCAAGAGGACGACCAACTGCTGCTGATGGGTATCGCCCGCGCGTTGAGCGCGCACAACGCCGGCGAAGCCGCCCCGGACCTGCTCGCAGCACTCCGACGGCCATTGCACGAGAAGGCCCATCGCGAACTGATCGACGCCTTGGCCGGCTTGCGCGCCAGTGCTGCACTTCCGCTGCTGCACAAGATCGCCGCCACCTCGCGCTCGCCCATGCTTCGTGCGGCGAGTTCGCGGGCGCTAGCCGCTTTCAACTAGCGCATCTTCTCTGGCGCCAAAGACCCCGCGGAGGACATGTAGTACAATCCCTGCGTAGACCCGGGAGGAGGGTGGCCGTGGGGAACTCACCATCGAAGACGCTGGGGCCCGAAACCAGCCGCGTCTGGACTGTCCTCAAGGAGCACCGCACGCAGGTGCTCGACGAGACGCTA
This sequence comes from Deltaproteobacteria bacterium, assembly GCA_020633415.1. Lineage (GTDB taxonomy): Bacteria > Myxococcota_A > Polyangia > JACKDQ01. The sequence goes on along the minus strand of JACKDQ010000004.1, from coordinate 118,664 downwards.
CGCTTAGCATATGACAACAAAGAGCTGATCGATATCGTTCGCCGGGATCCCCAATCGGCGCGCGGATTGGTCGCCTCGGCGATGGAAACGGTCGACCGCTCATTGGCAGGTGACGGACAGCGGGCCGCCGACGATTTGCTCCACCAGTGGGCTCGCTATCTCAGTCTGACGATCACCGTGCGCGCCTGGTATGCTGGCTGCACGCTGTTCCGTCGCACGGCCCTCGACAAGCTGATCGAGCAAGGCGTCGATGCGCAGCAGGCACTGCACGGCGTCGACAACACGCTCGACTGGGTCACCGCGATCATCGAGCCACACCTCTGCAACGAGCACGACGCGCTGTTCTTGCACTCGATCGTCGAAAACATTCCCCACATGATTTTCGTCAAGAGCGCCCAAGATCTGCGCTTCGTCCGCTTTAATCGGGCAGGAGAACAACTGCTCGGCTACTCGCGCGAGGAACTGCTCGGTCGCAACGACTACGACTTCTTCTCGCCGGAAGTCGCCGACTTCTTCACCGCCGCCGACCGCCAAGTGCTGACTCAAGGTCAAGTAGTCGACATCCCCGAAGAGCTGATCGAGACGCGCGCTAGCGGCCAGCGGATCCTGCATACCAAGAAGATTCCGATCCTCGATAGCCGCGGCCAACCGCAGTACCTGCTCGGTATCTCGGAGGACATCACCGAAAAGCGCAACGTCGAGCGCGCCTTGGAGACAGCTAACCAGCTGGCGCGCGAAGCCAGCCGAGCGAAGGGCGCGTTCTTAGCGCGCGTGAGCCACGAAATCCGTACACCGATCGGTGGCATCATCGGCATGGCACGCCTCGCCCTCGAAGATGCTCGAACCGCTGAGCAGCGCGAGTATCTCGAACTGCTGCACGAGTCTACGCAGTCGTTGCTCGCCGTGATCAACGACATCCTCGATTTCTCCAAACTCGAGGCGGGGCGCCTGGAGCTCGAGAAGATTCCGTTCTGCTTGTGCGATCTGGTGGCCAGCGTGCTGCGACAGTTCCAACCACTGGCACAGGACAAGGGGATTACCCTGCGCGGCTCTTGCTCCGATGATTTGCCGGCGCAGCAGCTCGGCGATCCGACCCGGATGCGGCAGCTGCTGGTCAACCTGCTCGACAACGCGATTCGCTTTACCGATCAGGGCGAAGTGGTCTGCCACGTTTGGCAAACAGCAGATCAGCAGACGGCACTTAGCGTCACCGATACGGGATGCGGCATTTCCCCAGACAAGCAGCAGGCGATTTTCGAGTCGTTTGTCCAAGCCGACAGCTCGGTCTCGCGTAGATACGGCGGCACCGGTCTGGGCCTAAGCATCGCCTCGGGATTGGTCCAAGCGATGAACGGAACGATCACCGTAGAGAGCGACCTGGGCAAGGGGTCGTCATTTACCGTGGTCGTCCCGCTGCCGCTAACCGAAGAGCCCCCACGAAAAGGTCTGACAGCGAGCGACGAGGTCAGCGTCCTACGCCCCAGTCGAATCCTGCTCGCCGAAGATCACCCGGTTAGTCAGCTGTTTACCCGCCGCCTGCTCGAGAAGAACGGCCACGAAGTTGTCGCTGTCTCCGACGGCCGAGAAGCGCTGGCCGCGCTGAAGCATGAAAAGTTCGACGTGGCTCTACTCGACATCGAAATGCCCATCATGGATGGTCTGACCGCGACGCGCGCAATACGCCAGCTGGATGGCGAGGCAGCGAGCACACCGCTGATCGCTGTGACAGCTTACGCTAGCGCGACCGATCGTCGCCGCTGCCTCGAGGCAGGCATGAACGACTACATCGCCAAGCCGGTCACACCCGAAGGACTCAACCGCGCCTTGTCGCGCTTCATCGCCATCGACCTGCGCGAAGATGACGCTAGCTCCGACAGCATGCTCAAGCCTTTCCTCGATGGTTCGCGCGCCGACTTGGTGAAGATGCGTCAGGCGCTTGCCGAACAAGATTTCACCGAGCTCAAGCGCCTCGCCCACGGACTTGCTGGGGCAGCAGCGATCTTCAAACGCGCCGCCATCCAGCAGGCCTGCATGAACTTACATCGACTGTGCGACGTACTAGATCGTCAGGCCTCCGCGAACGCAATCGAACAACTCGCGCAGGCGATCGAGGACCTAGAGCGCTAGCTACCCTGAGCGAACGCATCCCACGCACCGACCGATCGCCGTGCGACAGGCAACCGCGCTGCGGGACTCTTTCAGCTGCTCTGGCGTAGTGCCGCCGAGGTCCGTGAGAGCACAGGCAAGGCAACGTTGAACCGCGCGCCCTTGCCGTCGACATTTTGTGTTGTGATCGTGCCGCCTGCGCGGGTGATCACCTGACGCGTGATCGACAGACCAATGCCCATCCCACCGCCTGGGCCTTTGGTGCTGAAAAACGGCGTAAAGATCTGCGTCGCGATCTCTTTCGGAATCCCCGGACCGTCGTCGGTAATCTGAAAGAGTACTTTACCATCTTCGTAGCGGGTAACGACCTCAACTACACTGGTCGCCGCGTCGAAGGCATTCTGCACCAGGTTGCCCAGCGCTTGGTGAAGCTCTTCGGGCACACAAGCGACCTGCGCTTGCGCCCCCTCCAACGAGGTCTCGAGTCGCTTATCGGAGCCATCGCGCGGGCCAACCACCTCGAGGATGGCACGGACAGCTTCATCAAAGTTAATTTGCTCCTCTTGATGAGGATAGCCTTCGCGCGAGTACTTGCGCAGCAAGTCGACAACACCAGCGATGCGGGTGATGCCGCGGTCTGCGGTACCAGCCATCCGCTCGATGCGTGTTCGACTCTTAGCAAGCGCGGCTGGGTCGAGCTCCTTCCTCTGCTCGAGTGCCTCGGCGAACCGGTCGGCAACTTCGCGAATCACGACCAACGAATTGCGCAGATAAGAGAGCGGATTGTTGATCTCATGGGCGAGACCGGCAGCGATCGAGGTCAGGCTCTCGACCTGGGCATTGGCCACCGTATCGACGGCTCGAGCGCTCTTGGCTAGCAGCTGCATTATCGCAGCGCGCAACTCTCGCGGACTGAACGGCTTGCGGAGGTACACATCAGCACCGACGCCAAAGGCGGCGACGCGCGCATCAACGCTCTGGCGCGCGCTGAGCATGATGATCGGAATCTGTTTGGTGGCGTCATCGGCTCGCAGCTCGCGCAGCATCTCGATGCCGTCCATCTCCGGCATCTGGTAGTCGGTGATGATCAAGTCGGGGAATCGCGCTCTGGCCGTCTCAAGTCCCTGTCGACCATTTTCGGCGACATAGCACTGATAGCGCCCACCGATCACGGTCTGGACGAAGCGCAAGACATCGAGGTTGTCGTCGACAATCAATATACGCGATGTACTGCTGGTCTCTTCATCGTTGCGTGGCACTCGACGACGGTCCGACGCACTCGCCACGTCCATCAAGCGATAGTCGACGCGCTCGAGCAGATGTTGGGTAAAGGCGCCTCCAACCAAGCTCGGCGGCTCTTCCTGTTCCGCCTCTTTCCAGCGCTGAATTTGCTCAGCAGTCAGATGATCAGTTCCGGTCGGAAAGCTGACCTTGAAGGTAGTTCCCTCTCCGATCACGCTGTCGACAGAGACGATGCCCGAGTGGAGCGCAACGATCTCGCGAACGAACGCCAGGCCGATTCCCGAACCACCATAGCGCCTTTGCACCCGATGATCGGCCTGGGCAAAGCGCTCGAAGATCGTCGCCAACTGTGCCTTGTCGATGCCGCAACCACTGTCTTTGACCTCCAAGACCATCGCCGCGTCGCGCGCCTCGAGCGAGAGCGAGACCTCACCACCCGGCTCAGTAAACTTGATCGCATTAGAGATCAGGTTGACCACCACGCGCTCGAGCTGCTTGGTGTCTCCGACGATCTGCGAGTTCTCTTTCGTGATCGACGTGCTTAGCCTGACGTTCTTGCGCCCGGCGAGCGGCGTGGCTTGTGTCGCCACACTTTCGACCAAGTCAGAAAGCTCGACCGTCGATAGATCTAATTCGAAACGACCGTCTTCCATCTTGGAAAGGTCGAGCAGATCGTTGATCGACTTAAGCAACTTTAGCCCTTGATCCTGCATCGAATGCATCAGGCGCTGTTGCTCGTCGGTTAGCTCACCCGTTTCGCCTTCGAGCATCATCTCGATCGGCGCCAGGACCATCGTTAGCGGGGTACGCAGCTCGTGCGTGATATTGGCGAAAAAGCGACTCTTGAAGCGGTCTAGCTCTTCAATCGCGGAGCGGCGGCGCGCCTCGCGCTCGACAACCGCGGCGTGGGTGGTCGTCGACAGCCCAAACAGAATGAATAGCACGATCGTAAAACCGATCGGCGCCATCGCGGGCTTATCGCGGAGCACGGTAAAGTCGAGATTATGGAGCGCCATCAATATAATGAAAACCAGCAGGCCAGTGCTCGCGGTGGTCAGCTCGCTTCTTCGCTCACGCAAGATCCTAATCGCCGTGTGAACAAGAGGAATCGCTGCTGCAAGGGCCACCGGCAAGGCGGTGGTGAAAAACACGCCGATCGTGAAATGGCTCACCGTGGTCAGTGCGACGGCAACCCCACCGATCCAGAGATATGGACGCGCATTGATCGTCAGCGCTACCACGCCGCCGACGAAGCGCGCCAAGACCACATTGACCAACAGCGCCGTGGAAAAGCCCAAGCAGATCGCCAAATGTGACCCTTCGGTGACGATCCCTTGAGCGATCCCTGACAGCAGCGTCGCCGCCCAGACCAGCAGGTGGCTGCGGTGAAGCGCCGTACGGTCGCGCGTCCATAGCGCCGCCGCCAAGCCAAGGTTGAGCACAACGGCGCCCACATAGAGGACGATCAGGTTCTGCAACAGGTTCATCGCAAATACCTTCCGGCGCGTATTGGAGGTCGATGTTCTTTCAGCGTACCGTAAAAACGTCGGAAACGGGACGACGTAGCGCGCGAATTTCCGGGGTCGGCGCGTGCGTCAGCCTAAAGAGCAGCACGTCGGCGCAGCCTTCGCTGGTGCCCCAGATCTGATCGAAGGTTTCGCCGAGGGATTGAAGCTCCTTGGCCTCACGCGCTGTGTAGCCCTCTCCCCCTTGGCGCAGTCTGAAGAACATGTAGGTGCAAGCACTCCACGGCTGAAACGCTAGGCCGAGCGAGGTGGCGGTCAACCAAACGCGCTGCATCGCCCGACCACCGGCAAAGAACGCCGCCGCGTCGTTTCGCGGGTGCCTCAGCATACAGGCCGCCGCTGAACTACTCATGAAGCGTGGTGCGGTCTTGGTCAGCGCACGACCGCCACCCACCGTTTGCATCAACGAGACGGTTGGGCCGTAGCGCAACATCCGCAACGCCGCTTGCTCGGCACGATTGAGCTCCAGCGTGTCGATGTCAATGCCATCGGCGGTGCGGATCACTTCGTCGCGCGACCAGCGAATCTCGCTGAGCACTTCTTTGTGTAGCGGCTTGACGAAAACTCGCATGCGATCGAGTTCGCCGAGCACTTTGCCGAGCTGCGCCAGGCGCGCTTCCTCGTCGATAATGATCAGCTCGCACTCGCGATCGCTGGCCGCCTTGAGCAGCGCATTCGTTTGAGCAGCGGTAAGCGGCTGGCGTTCGCCCGGCTTGCGGTTGGTCATCCGCGTTGGGATGAACGCGATCAACGGGTCGGGTTGCAGCTGGCCGCTGTGGCTAAATGAGATCCGGCAGCTGAATGGGGATTCGCCGGTCTCACCGAGCGGTTCGATCGACGCGGCTAGGCCAGCGCCGCCGGCGGCGATTACGATGTTCTCGACGGCCGCACCCAGCGCGGAGATGCTCGCGCAATGGCGAAAATCGAGGAACGGTCCGGCGCGCGTCGCGTCGGTATGGCAGATCAGCGCGCCGCCTTGTAGATCGCCCTCGAAAAGCCACGGCTGGCAGTTTCCCCCCGAGGGGGCCAGCGTGGCGGCCTCGACCAGCGAGCGCAGTTGCTCGACGGAGATCCCTTGGCTCGACGCGGCGGAAGCCGTCGCCTCAGCGCGGCGGACTTCGCTGGACGGCGTCGGTGTACGATGCTCCGGCGCATCATCGAGGGGTACGACAGCCGACGAAACGAACTGATCGGCGACCAACTCAGCGAGGTTGACATAGAAGCGCCCGGAGCACGACAGCTCGCCCAGCAGGATCCGGCGTACGGTGTCGGTAACGACTGCACCACCGAGCACGGTGCCGGAGCCGAGCTGAGACCAACCCGTGATCGTCTGATCGATCTCCAGCAGCGATGCCGCCATCCTCGGAGAAAGCGGCTTATCACCGAGGATTTTTAGGCCGATCGCCACCTTGTCTTCCATGTTTAGCCCCTCGAGCCTGTCGGGGGTCAGATCGCCGAGCAAGCCATGAAACGGCTGACGCTGCGGCTCGAGATCGTAGCGCTCGATGTCCAGCATGCCCTGCTCATTGGTCTCCATCACCAGCGGAACGCCGAGCTCGCGGGCGCAATAGCGCAGCTTGAGCTTCATCGCCAAGTTGTCGCATTCTTCGACGACGATATCGAGCCGGCGACCACCGTCGACGAAGGCGTACGGGTCGGTCACACCGTCGGTGAATACCTCGATCTCGAGGTAAGGATCGAGCTCATACATTTTGCGCGCGGCCAAGCGGGCCTTGTTCATCCCCACGGTGCTGTTTCCACAAGGCACGCGGTTGGTGTTTCCCAGCGAGAGCTCATCAAAGTCGGCCAGCTTGAAGTGTCCGCCCACGCCTTCCATCGCCATGGTCAGCGCGATGATGTGCCCGACGGACAGGCCGACCAATCCGACAGAGCAGGCGCGCAAGCGCTGCTGCTCGTCGGGGGTGATCTTGTAGCGATTGCGGTCTGCACGCACGGTGAGGTACTCGTCCTTGCGCAGCACGTGGCAAAGCAAGTCGAGCCAGGGGTAGTAGACCCAAACGCCGTAGGCGCTCGGCCGCTCGCCGAGGCGCTTCCTCACCCGCTGCTGCATCTCTTCTGCAGAAAACTTCTGCGAGGGATTCTCGATGCGGATCAGCTCGGCGACATGCTGATCGATGCGATCGATCGTACGAATCAGCGGGCTCTCTGCGACCAGCTGCGCAAGCTGCTGCTCGTCTTTTAACAGGTCAAAGAATACCGGGCGGTCCTCCGCAGCCGCCGGCGCGCGGTCAAGCTGGCGCAATCGGTCGTCGATAGTCATAGCTGGTCCTTAATGCAAAGGCGGTAAATATTGCGGCGACAACCATTTTACGGCTTGGGGCAGCTCGTCGCAATCTTCGCCGCGACTGCTTGGGCGAACCCGAGACATCGGCGCGCTTCGTCGAGAACCGGCACAATTGGCCACAGAGGGCGTCGCAGGGCACAGAAAAAAAAGCGGTTGCGATGCGACGGGTTGCCGGCGGAAAATAGGGGCTCATGACAATTTGGAGGGTGTGATGGACAAGCGGGCTTGCCTATGTCTTTCCCTTGCCGCGGCGCTACTGGTGCCCGTGTCGGCGGCAGCGACCCCCGATCCCCCAGTGTTGCACGATGCTCGCTCGGTCGGCATGGCCGGCGCTGGCGTGGCCTTCACCGACAGCGCCATGGCGATTTACCACAATCCCGCGGCGCTCGACCAAATCCCTCATTACTCGGTCGCCGCTGCATTTACCCCAGTGCTACCGAGCGCGACCGCACCTTTGGGCGCGCAAGGCGCAGGGTTTTCCTCGGGCACCGCATTCGTACCACTATTTTTTGCGGGCGGTGCGCTGCGACTGTTTGAGCGCTTTGTCGTCGGTGCAGCGATTTACTCGACCGGCGGATTCGGCGCGAAGTATGAGTCGGTACCGGCGATCGGCAACCAAGACATCGAGCTAAAGGTCGGCGGGATTGAGATCGCGATCCCCGTCTCGTTCCGGATCATCGACGGACTGAGCGTCGCGGTGGCGTTGCGCTTGGCCTATAACCAACAGAAGGTCGATCTGGTAATGCCGCCGACGGGACCGGCTGGACCAACGACGGTGTCCCAGGATCTCTCGGGCTTCGGCACACCCGGTGTTCAGGCGGGTATATTCTATCAACCGATGCGTCAGTTGCGCATCGGCCTCAACTATAGCTCGAAGATCTCCAACGAACTGAGCGGCACAGCGACGGTGACCAGCGCCCAAGGCATTCAGTCAGGCGATGCCAGGGCGGAGTACAACATCGCCCACTTTTTCCGCGCTGGCTTGGCTTACGCGACGCTCGCTGATCGGCTGCTACTCGTCGGTGAGTTCTACGCGCGCTTTTATGACGAAGCAAACGATCAACTACAGACCATCTTGACGGTCAACGGCCAAGACACCGCCCTGCCCGCGGTTCCGCTCAATTGGAAGAACCACTACGGCGGCCGCTGGGCCGCCGAGTTCAAGCTGCCCTGGAAGCTTTCAGCGCGCGCCGGTTATACGCTGGCCAATTCAGCGGTTCCCGAGAGCACAGCGGGCCCCTTCACCTCGCCGCCAGGCCTGATGCACGCGGTCGCTTTCGGCGGCGGCTGGAGCGGCGAATCGCTTTCGATCGACGCCGGCGCGGCCTTCGCCTTCGCCTCCGAAACCACCAGCAGTCCATCGCTGAACGGATCGCCCGCGGGTGATTACAAGCTCTTGGTAACAACACTCGCCCTCTCGGCAACTTGGCGGCGCTAACATCATGACTTAAAGGAGGTCCGCCGTGGCCGGCGCCTCTGGACGATTTGTGATTCTTACCGGTGCTTCTGAAGGTCTGGGTAACGCAGTGCTATATTGGGCGCTGCGCCGTTTTACCGATCAGCGGATTATCGGGATCTCCCGTCGCCCACGCGACGAAATCGACCGACTTGATCAACTAACTCCGACTCAGCTCGAGCGTTACGAACACGTCAGAGCGGACCTTGCGATCGACACCGAAGTCGAGCGGGTTGTCGGCGAGATCAGTCAGCGCGTCCAAACAGACGACGGGATGATCGCGTCGATCATCCTGGTCAATGGGACGGGATATCTCGACACCGACGTCGCCGAGAATCCTCAACTCGTCCCGCTGATGGAAACGCTCAATATCCGCACGCCGCTGGCCCTCGCCAAAGGGCTCGAGCCGCTGCTTGAACCGACCGCGCCGATCTTCTACTTCAGCGGCGTTGTCGCGCACCCGAGCATCACCGACCCATCGCTTCGCACCCATGCCGGAATCAAAAAGCGCGCGGTCCGCGAGTTCCAAGAGACCTTCCCCGATCGAGCGAAGGTGGTGATGCCGGGTGCCTACGAAACAGCGATGTTGCGCCGGAATATCGTGCGTCGCGATGCGCCGCTCGAATGGTACTCGATGCCGATGTCCAACCCATTCGCCAGGCGCGGCATCGCCGACTATATCGCTCGGATGTCGATCCGACCCACAGCGAAGGTGCCATCCCCGATCATTCGGCCGCGCGGCGTACGTCTGTTGGTCGGCACCCATTCCAACGAGGCGCTGCGCCGCAGCCTGCCCCGAGCGATCCGCATGACAGCACGCACTGTCCTTTCTCAGACCGGTCAGTGCGAACAGGACCACGACCAGCGGGTCGAGTATTTTAGATCGCGTCAAGCCTACGGCGAAGGGTTCCCCTACGAAGCGCTGGTCGCCGAGCGATTGTGGCCAGCTTGGGCCAGCCGCGCCTACGTCGGCATGTTGCGCACATTTAGAATGCTTACCTAGCGGAAATGAGCTGAACGATGGCAAGCGAACGGCTAACAGTAGCGCGCGAGATGGCCGATGCGATGGCACCTTTGGTGAGCCCCACCAACACGCGTCGACCGAAGCCGACAACCAGCCTCCGCCCCGATGAGGTGCGCAAGCTCTTGGCGATGGGCCGTTGTGCGCCCTCGGGAGGCAACGTGCAGCCTTGGCGGGCTGAGTACGATAGCCACGGCATCGAGCTCTATCTTGACCCTGCACGCTCGGACAATCTGCTCGACGTCGGACGCTTGGCTGCCGTGATGGCCGTCGGCTCGTTTCTCGAGAACGTGCTGATCGGCGCCGCATCGCTCGGTGTAGCCACAGATGTTCGGCTGACGGGCACTGCGAACGCCAAGGATCTGCGTGTCCACGTCGACTTCACCGGACGTGAACACAGACCGACCAAGCACCCGCTGCATGCGGCAGTTTGGTCGCGTTGCACCAACCGCCTAGCGCATCGCGGACCGCCGCTCGAGGATCAGCAGATCGACGCACTCAAACACAGCGTCGCTGAACTCGGTACGAACTACAAAATGTTCGCCACCCCCGACAGGAAGCAGAAGAAGCAGATCGCCAAGATTCTTGCTGCTGCCGATCGAATTCGATTCTTTCACCGCGAGTTGCACAGTTTGCTGTTTGCCGAGTTGCGATTTACGCCCGAGGCGAGCGAGCAGACGGCCGACGGCATCGACGTACGGACGCTCGAAATGCCGCGATTGGCGGTGCTGTTTCTCAAACTGCTGCGCTCGTACCGCTTCACCAAGTTCTGCGTGCCAAACTTTCTCGCCACCCGGATCAGCAAATCTGCGCTGGTGAAATCCTCGCACCTGGCCACGCTGGCGATTCCCGATTCACCCGATGTGGAAGCGTTTCTCACCCTCGGCCGCTCACTGCAGCGGATGTGGCTGACGGCAGACACGCACAACCTGGCGATCCAGCCCTGGGCCGTGCTGCCGTTCTTCTATCTGCGCGCACGCTACTGGGATGGGGCCGGCTTTAGCGGCAAAGAGCGCGATGAGATTCTCTCGCTTCAGCGGCAATTCGCCGACGTTCTCGGCGTCCCAGCGGGCTATTGTCCGATCTTCAACTTCCGCATCTCACGGGCCGAACGCCCGCAACTGCGCGCGCTACGCCTACCGATCGAAACCTTCGCTCACCCGCGAAACGTCGGACGCTGAGCGTTTGCCGGCGCGATCGGCACAGCATCGCGCCGCGCCCAACTGCTCTGCCTGCCCTAGCTCTGGGCGGTACCGCGCAGCGTACCGAGCAACTCGTCGACGTAGTTCATCCACGATGGGATCAGGTGACGTCCACCGATATAGCGCATGCCGCTCGCCTGTCGATGCAGACCGAACTGCGCCAGTTCTGCCTCGGTCTCAGCGTCATCAGCCATCGACAAGAACAGCGCCTCGGGTGCGCCATGCTCGACATAGTGTTCGAGCGCCCGACGCAACAGCGGCGCGCGCGCGGCCGCCCAAATCTGATCGTCGTCGGTCGCGCGGATTAGCCAGCAACGGTTGAGCAAGTGAAAGACGTTGGCGCCCTCGTCACCGCGCTCGGCGACGATGTAGCCCACGGCTTCGCCCTGCTTGACTGCAACGAAGATCCGGCGATCGCGCAAATAGTCGCGCTGGCTGCAATACTCGGAAAAGCGCCGCAGGGCCAGCCGGCCCGGGTCGAGCGCCATCGCCCGGCGCTCGACGGGCGTGCAGGTGAGCGCAAGCAGGTCGGCCAGTTCGGTCAGCTGCTCCTCCCTGGCGAGCTCGATATCACATTGAGCCGAAATGCTCGGCAAGTTCGCCAAGAGCTCCTCGCAGGGGGTGCACTTATAGACCACACATTTGTCGTAGACGTAGTCTTCACCGCGCGAATACTGGTCGAGGAAGTGGCCGTACATCATTCGATTCCAGGATCGTCCAGCGTCGGCGAAAATCACAAAGTGCTCGAAGTTTTCCAGCTGCTGTAAGAGTTGGAGCATGCCGAGATAGATGCTGTGGGCAACATCGAACAGGAAACGCTTGCTCTGGGTGCGCGAGCGCTCATCGATGCCGAAGTGGTGCAAGAGCCAGGTTCCTGGATAAAGCAGGTTGGCAGCGACAGTGCCCACCGGTTGCTCGTCGTGGTAAGCGACGAAGAACGTGCCAAAGTGGCTCTTTTTCGAAAAGCGATTCCATGCGCGGTGGAAGTTTTGGCGTAACTCGTCGCGCATACCAGCGGTGGTCTCACCGCCAACGTAGTTGGAGCTCTCAAGCACTTCCCAGGCCTGTTGTACCGATTGCTGCTCGCCGAGCCGCAAAGAGGGATAGCTCTGGTGGAAGACGAACTCGCGCCAGCGATCGGCGATCTGTCGCTGTGGAAAGCGTACAAACTCGACACCGCAAGACAGGCCGTTGTCACCGCTGCGTGGCGCCAGACTGCGCACCATCGCTTCGGCCCACATCTGACCGTCACCGAGATCGAGCACTAAGCGCTCGCCAGGAAACAGCAGATCTTTGCGCGGATCGAAGGAGAACGCTAAGCCGCCGCTACTAACATCGGTGACGTTCTTTTTCAGCGTGCGCTCCGATTGTCGCGGATGGACGAAAGAAACCAACAGCTCGTCGGTCGGTCGCACCCGACGTGAGCCACGGAAGCCGGTCTTCTCGATCTCTTGGGGCACCGTCACCCGGTAGCCACCGTCGGCGGCGCGCTCGATCACGCCGCTAAAGACATGCAATGCGGATTTTCCGGCAAAGGCGAAGACGTACTTTTGACCGTGGCGCAGCACCGTCTGCGCATCGCCCTCGACGCGCAACACTTCTTGGCCGCCGTGCTCTTGCAGGGCAGTGAACTTGAGCTCGATCGCTTCCTTTTCCAGTTCGGTGTAGGCCAAGACACCGCGTTGCTCGGACAGCGCCTGGCGGATGATGCGCATGATCTGCTTGCGCTCGATGATCGTCAACCGCCCCTCGGAGGCTTCGCGAGCCTGCGGACTCTTGCTCTGCATCATGTAGAGCCGGGCGATCAGTTCGCAGAGCGTAGCCAGCCCATCGTTGCCAAGCCGCGAAAACCGCACGCTGACCGGGATTCGATCGTCGAAGAGGTTGCCGCGCGAAGCGACCGGCTCGACGTTTGCCCGAAACGGCGGCAGGCCCTCGGCGCGCACCCAGACCTCGGCGTTGCGCAGTGCCTGGACGTCCTGCGGCGGAACGAAGAGCTTGGCGCCACCGGCCGCAATATCGAGTGCTTCGTAGCGCCGCCCCTCGGCTTCCACCTCGACGGTGACTTGGCCGTGACGCAGCGTAACGCGATAGCTATCCCGTCGGTCAGACTTCACAGGGTTACGATAATACTTCTAAATCGCCACTTGCGGATCGGGAAGATCGCAGAGTTAATCTTTCCAAAGACTTGGAGGCGCCGCTAAACGGCGAGTAGGAAGGCAAAGTAGCGATCGGGGAGGTCGTCGAGCTCATAAACACCGTCTTCGCCTTCGTAGGTCGGTGGCAACATCAAATCGTCAAGCTCGGCGACCTGCAGCAAACGGAGATCGGACTCGCCGGTGCGCTCGCAGACATACGGCGCGAAGAACGAGTCAACCCGCGCCGTGCCCATAAACTCGGGCATCAGATTCATCTGAACGACGATCGCCATACTGCAGCGCACGAAGACCAGCTCCTCGAGATCGGTTAGCCCTTGCAGAAAGCGAACCCAGAGCAAGACACCGGACGAGTTGACCCGTTGCACTTGTTCGAGGTCGAAGACCACCCGCCCGCTGAGCGCGCCCGCCTGGGAAAAATCGGAATGTTCATTGATGTGGCCGGAGAAGGTCAGTCGGGTCACACCCCCGACCTCGCTCCGGCTGATAACAATCGATGAGTCGTCACCGCCCATGGCAACCAAGGTAGCACAACCGCTGGCTCAGACGAAGCGGCTCGGGCGATGGAAATGCCTGGCGCGCTAATCTTCGTTTTGGCCGTCCGTCCGATTATTGTCGAGCTCGCGCAGCTCACGTGGGTGAACCTTGGCCAGTTCCTTCTTGGTGATCCGGCCATGGATCCAGTGGGTGGCCATCGGAGCCTCATCCGGGTTGACGAAGACGAAATAGAAGTGCCAAACGATGATCGAAAGCACTGCGAGGATCGCCTCATAGCGGTGCACAACCCGACACACGTCAAACAACCAGACCGGCATCCAGGTCAGTGCCCAGGCTTTGAACCACAGCACAAAGCCGGTGGCAACCATCACGCCCGTGCCCCAGACCAAGGCCCAGTACTCGAGCTTCTCCATGTACGTGAAGCGATTGAAGTCCGGGCGCTGGGCCCTGCGACCGAGGTAATAGGCGATGTTGTGTCTCGCCTCGGAGAAGTCGGAGAGGCGCGGCATGAAGTGGCGGCGCTGCTCGCGACCCCGCGGTGAAAAGAACAAGAACCACAGATGCTGAAACGCGAGTAGCGTGAGCAGTGCACCAGCGTAGTGGTGAACCGTCGAGCGCCAAGTATCGCCGGCAAATAGCAGGTGTAATGGTTTGGTCCACCAGGCGTAGGGATAGAGGATCGCGAATCCGGTGTAAGCCAAGACGATGAAGGTCGAGGCCATCAAGATGTGAGCGGTTCGCTCGCTGCGCGTCATGCGCTCAACCGACGGCTCGTCGAGATGCGCGGCGATGCGGTCTTTGATCTTGCGCCGAAAATCGAGGAAGTTGTGCACGATCATGCCGCCGATCACGAAGATGATCAGCCAGGTGTAGAGCTGTTTGACCAGCCAGCTCCAATAGTGTTCGGACTCGCTTACCGCGACGTGAATCTCGCTGCGCACAAAGTTGGCCGAAGCCCCAGGATGACATTCGCCGCAGGTCTTTTTGAGGTTGTGGGGGTGCGTCGATGCGCGCGGATCGCTCTTGGCAAAAACCGCGTGGTGCTGGTGACAACTCGAGCAATTGGCGACTTGGCGATCGCCCCATTGACTGGCCCGGCCGTGGAAGCTCTTTTCGTAGGTTTCGACAACATCCGAGCGCAGGCGCGAGCGTTTGATCAAGCGCGCATTGGCGTGGCAGCCACCGCAGTCGTCGACAACCTTGGTAGCGAACACTTTTGAGCGGGGATCGCTGTGCCGCCGTATCTCGTGACTGGCATGGCAGTCGACGCAAGAAGCGGAGTCGTAAACGTCGCGCTCGAGCAGCGCCTGACCGTGAATCGACGGCAGATAGGCCTCGAGTGCCCTCTTGTGGCAGCTGCCGCAGCGCTTGATCATCACCTTCTTGAACGACGGATTGTGGACGACGTCGGCGCGTTCAACATCGTGACCAGCATGACAGGTCGTACAGCTCGGCGGGCGCTGGGGCTTGCCTAGCGCCTTGTTCTGCTTACCGACCTCCTCAGTCCACTTGTCGAGCAGGTCGCCATGGATGCTGGACATGAAATCATCGTGCTTGCGACCACCGTGACAGTTTGCACACGTCTTGGCCTGACGACGGGGATGAACCGGCGAAAGCGGGTCGTCGACCTTAAACACCGTATGCCGCTTGCCGTGACAGGTCAGACAGCTCGGCAGTTGACGGGTCTTGCCCAAACGCGTGCGCGCACTCCTTAAGCCTTCCTGGTGATGCATCCCGCGCATATAGGCCGCCGAAATGTCGTCGTGACATCCGGCGCAACTGGCCGGCCCGAGCTTGCCGTGCTCGGTGGGGTCGGCAACGGTCTGCGCTTTAACGTGACAAGCGATGCAGCTGATTTCGTCATCGTCGGCGTGGGGGCCGCGCTGATGTTCGCCGGGCTTGACGACGTAGCGCGGCTTTTCGACCTGAGCGAGATCGGCATGGCACTCGAGACAGGCCTTGTCCGAGCGATCGACCTGCTCTGCATTTTTCTTTTCGGCGGCGGCGGGCGGCTTCGGCTGGCTCTCAGCCCTCAGCGAGCCACTGGACAATGCCAGCGACAGCAGTACAAACAACCCTAGACTGGTCCTTCGGTCAACGCGCATCGTTACGCCCCCTCATTCAGAATCCGAAGGTGCAGGGCACAGGCGTTCCCTATGACGTCGCGGTCACGCCTCCTCCGCCTGCTTGGTGTCAAGTGCGAACAAGTTGATCACGCGGTCGAAGATGAAGAGAAAGACGAACGGCATGAACAGGGTGATCAGCACCGGGATCGCCCCCTCGCGATGAAGCAGCGGCACGTGGTAGCTGCCGAAGCCGCGATGGGACTTGGAGATCAGCTGTCCGCCGATCACGACGTTCCAACGCACGACGATCGATTGAGTAAACAGCAGCAGCGCGGCGATAAACAAGCCGATGCCACCCGAGCCATCGCGCAGCAGCTTGCGTCGCGAAAAGAACAACAACGCCAGCGCGCCGACGCCACAGACGATAAACTGCATCACCACGTAGGAGTAAAACAGCTTTCCAGTGATCAGCTGGAAGATCATCCCCCAGTCGGCGGTGCGCTTGTAGGCCACCGAGAGCAGTTCGATCCCTTGGATCGCGATCGCCACCACGGCAAACCAAGTCAGATATTTGCTCAGCCCGTCGACACAGGCGCGGTCAGCGGCGATGCCTTTTCGCCAAGTCCGGAAGTAGTACATAAAAAGGATCATCGCCGCGCCGGCGACCAGCGCCGTGGTAAAGAAGATCAGCAGCATTGTCGCCGTCGACCACCACGGGTTGGCCTTGATCGTGCCGAAGATAAACCCAACGTAGCCGGTGAGGATGAAGTCCGTCGGAATGCCGATATAGGAGAGCGAGCGGCTGATGCGGTGGTCGGCCTCGCGCATCGCTGGGGTGTCATCCTTGGCACCCAGCAGCAATAGCCGCATGCCCATGCCGAGTAGCCCGCCCCGCTTAGCTCGCGCGTAGAAATCGGAGCGGAAGGAAAACCAGATCTCGAGCGCGACGACCATCAAGTAGAACGAGTAGACGAAGCCAAAGCCGGCCATCGCCGATGTGAAGTTCGGCGTGATCATGATGTTGAGCGCCCGCTCAGGCCGCCCGAGATGCATCAACAGCGGCAGCGGCGCAAAGATCAGAAAGGCGAAGGTCGCTGCGAGGGCAAAGCGATAGACCGGAAAGAATTCTTTGCGGCCAAAGACGTGATAGAGGCAGGCGACGATATAGGCCCCGGCGACGATCCCGCTGAGCGTCGGATAGAGCACGATCATCGCGGTCCAGTGCGGATGGCCCTCGTTCGGAAAGACAAAACCGGTTTCCATCAGACCACCTCCGTATCGAGGCCGAGATAGGCACAGCGCGGCACGGTTCCGAGCTCAGGTTTGAGCACACGATAGCGGTGGCGCTTGATCAGGCGTGAAACTTCGCTTTTCGGGTCGTTGAGGTCGCCGAAGTTACGCGCCCCAGTCGGACAGACGGTCACACACGCCGGTCGTTTGCCGGCGGAGATGCGGTGATAACAAAGCGTGCATTTGGAGGCGACCTTGGTCACCGGGTGCAAAAAGCGCGTGCCATAGGGACAAGCCTGCACGCAGTAGCCACAGCCCACGCAGTGCTGCTCGTCGATCAGCACGACGCCGTCATGGGTTTGATATGAGGCGCCGACCGGGCAAACTTGGGTGCAGGGCGTGTTGTCGCAGTGGTTGCAGAGCTTGGCGACGAAGAACGCCTTGATCACGTCGCCGGGCAGTGCGGCAAAGCGAAAGTCCTTTTTCGACGGCGTTTCGACCGTGACGGTGTGGTCAGCGTTGATCCGATAGCGTTCGATCCAGGTGCGGTAAACGCTCTCGGGGACGTCGTTTTCGGTCTTGCAGGCGTGCATGCACAAGCAACAGCCAATGCACTTGTCGACGTCGAAAACATAGCCCCAGCGCTTGCCAGCGTTGCGCTTTCCCGCTGGGTCTTCGGGAATCTCACCAGACCCTTCGTTGGTGCATTCGATTACCAACAAACTGCCGGCCAGCGCGCTGAGCATCCGCAGCACATCGCGACGCGGCACACTGTTGATTGGGCACCTTTGATCTTCAGCAGCAGCGCCATCGAGCAACGGCTGCGATTGCTTGTCTTGGGCGTTTTTCATTGCTTGCCCTCACTCTTGCCGCGATCAGGTTTCTCGGTCTCTTTTTCCTCGCCGTGGATCGCGTCTCGATGGCAGTCGATGCAGCGTTTGTCCTTGTCGGCGTCACTTTCGCTGTTTTCCTCGCGATGGTCGGGCCAGGTGACCGCCGGCGGCGCTTGGTCGGTGCGGTAGTCATTGTCGTTGTGACAGAGCAGGCAGTGGTTTGAGCCCGCATCGCGCACGATACGCCCAGCATAGGAACCACGGCGCAGGTAGTTGTGGCACTGAGTACAGCCCAGCACTTTGTGCCCCGACGACTCGAAGCGTTTGGCCTGGCTCTTGTGACAGGCTTTACAGTCGAACAGCGACTTGTGCGGCGACTTCAGCTTTGCCGCGCCAAGTCTGAAACTTTGCGGCAATCGCCGATAGCCGGCGACAACGTTCTTCATCTCGGCGTGGCAGTCCCGGCAGCGATTGGGCTGCGGATGTACCTTGGCCGAGCGCAAGTCGGTCAATCGCAGCGGCGAATGCGGAGGATGGCAAGTGATACAGCGCGGCGGCTTGCCGTTGACCTCTTTCTTCATGCCGATATGAGCGAAGTGGCTCGGCGGGTCGATCTGCGGGTGACCGCCCGGCCGCGCGGAAAGCATCGCGTGGCAACGCATACAGAAGTCGTTGTCCATCGCCGCGCGCAGATGCACATCGGCGGGCGCCTTAGGATAGGTCTTGGGCGACTTCTTGTACTGCGCACGTCGCGCGGTGTGCCACTGCACATGGCGTTGACCCGCCCCGTGACAGCCCTCGCACTGCACGTAAACGTGGGCGTCCTTGGGATACTGCACGCGCTGCTTGTCGTGACAGCCGATGCACTGCTGCCACTCGACAAACTTGAGCACCTTGCGCTGGGCTTCGATCGGTGCAGCGGCGCGGTAGGGCCCGGTCAAGCCATAGGTTGGAGGAATGAATAGCGTCCGTGCTGCCAGTGCCGCGCCAGCGACCAGCAAGAGCAGCGCGATCGGACGGACTGCGTGACGATAATCAGGTTTGTTCGCTTCAGCCACGCGCAGCGTCCGTGCAAGGTCCGTGCGCGCAGCGCAGGACGCCTAAGTTACTGTTTTCGCATGGAGAGACCAGCGCGGCGGGCTTTTGTCCACGCCAAAATGACTCACTTTGATCGCTAGGGCTTGACGAGCAGGGTCAACCTGCTCCAACGACAGCTGCGTTGGCGATCGTGCCGAGTCAGCTTGCACCGACGATCGCCTCGCGATACGTCGGCGCGCTGCGGCTAGCTTGTCGGTTGAGGGGCAGGCTGAGCGCGGCTGCGAAAAATCAGCAAGGGTGTTGTCAGTAGCGCAACACGCCGAGCTTGAGGATCGACTTGGGCACGTCGGGCGTTTCCTCTTCATCGGCGAGCACGTCGTGGCAGACATCGCAGTCCTGCGAGATCGCTTTGCCGCTCTTGTTCTTGTGCTCGTCGTCGTGACAGCGGAAACAACCTTCGGTGGTGGTCTTATGGCCGATGTGATTGGGGTAGCTGTTCCAGCCCAGCTTCATCTCGGGATAGATGTTGCGGCGATAGATCCAAGCGAGCTCGCGCGCAGCCTTCTCGATCGCCTTAGCCTTGCTCTTGGCGATCTCCGGGTAGGTCTTGGCGTAGAAAGCCTGCAGGTCCTTGGCATACTTGGCGGCGGCCTGCTCGCGCGGGGTGTCGATCTGTTTGAGCAATCGCAAACCTTCGCGCTTGATGAACGGCAGCTCGAGGTCGATTTTGCCGAAGGCCAACGCCTGATCGATCGCCACGGCCGGCGAGTTGTCAAAGGTGTGCGTCGGACGGTTGTGGCAGTCAACGCAGTCCATTGCGCGGACCTCAAAGGGCGTCGCCGACGCTTGAGCCTGCTTCTTCTTGTCGTCCGGCTTCGGGGCAAAAAACACGCGCGTGGCCTTGCCCGCTTCTTCGACGGTGACCTTGCCGATCTTGGAGCGCTTGCTGTCCAGCCCTTCGTAGGTGATCTTTACGCCGGGGCTGACGTGCCAGTGAATCCCCTCGTAGCGTTTGGAGCGCTGATTCTGACCGCCGACCTTGAGCTGAACGACGTTGGTCTCGCGCGAGTTCTTTTCATCATCCTTATAGTGGTGACGGACGATCAACCGCGCGCCGTGGAACTTGGCCGGCCAGTGGCACTTCTCGCAGGTATCGCGAGCTGGGCGCAGTCCGTGAACCGGCGTCGGGATCGGCCGGTGGATCTCCCCGGTGACCATCGACCAAAGCTGGCGCGCACCGGCGAGCTTGGAGGAAAAGAACGCCTCGGCACCTTCGCCGACGTGGCAATCCGCGCAGGTCACGCGTGCATGGGGTGAGCGTCGATACGCCGCGTATTCGGGGCCCATCACGCTATGGCAGAGCGTTCCGCAAAACGCCGGGCTGTGGGTGTAGGTCACGCCCTTGTAGGTCGCCGCCGAAACCAACAGCACGTTGACCATCGTCAAGCCGCCGATGACCATCGCGCGTCGGCGCAGCGACTTGCTCTGCACGATGCGATCGAGGATATCGGAGAGTGATTCGCCACCAGATTTGCGCCGCAGCCCTCTCTTCTTTTGCCGCCACACGCCGACGAGAATCAGCATCAGCCCGCCGATAAAAAACATCGGCGCGACCAAGTAGCCGATCGCCGAAACGTATGTCGAGCGCAGGCCGGTGGTCATGTCGAGTACGAACAAGACCGCAAAGACGTTTGCGCTGATCGTTACGACAATTGAACCGATGATCGACAGCCAGTGCCCCCACAGGTAGGGCAGCGCATCCAATAACCGCTTGAGCATCGCTTTTCTCCTCGAGACTTGTGGCGCGATCAGGCTGAGTCTCAGCAACCGCGCAAGGCAGCAGGCGAATCGCCGCGCTGCGCGCCGTCTTTACCACGGGAGCGCGCGAAGCAAACACTAATTGCGTCGATTGAGGACGGTGGGTGAAAATCCGCAATCCATTGCGGTGCGCAAAATCGATACTGGGCGGTCCACTTTCGGCGCTGCGCGCCGATCTGACGCCATGCCCCCGGGACAATAAACGATTTGCCATCCGCACGACTTTGTGACGAACTACGCACTCACGCGCGGGAGTATGACCAGCGATGCCAGATCGACAGCTTACTGCGGTAATCCTCGCCCTGATCGGAGTCTTCGGCTGCGGTTCGCTCGAAGCCCCCAAAGAGGTTCTGATCCAGGGAGCCAACATCGCGTACCGCGAGGACATCGCGCACGTGCTGGAGGCAAAATGCGTCAGCTGCCACAGCGGCGACACGCCAGCGGGCAACTACGACATCTCCACCTGGAGCGGGCTGCTTGGGCCCGGCAGCGACAACGTCGTGCGCAACCTGATCCCCGGCGACGCCACCAGTCTGTTGCTGGTCGTCGCGAGCAAGACCGATGACACGGTCCATTCCGGATTGCTAACGGAAGAGGGCCTCGCACGTCTGCGCAGCTGGATCGTCGATGCTAACGCGCTGTTTTCGCGCAGTGGCTACCACGTGCGCGGGTGGCTCAACCCGACGGACCGCACTGCGGAAACATTCCACGGCGGCTATCTGCGCCGGCGCAGCTGGCAAACCACCGAGTGTCAAACATGTCACGGCGCAGATCTCGAAGGTGGCCCCTCGAAAGTCGCCTGTAGCAGCTGCCACAGCGGCGGTCCGTTCAACAGTTGCACGACTTGCCACGGCAGCGAAAAGAGCCCGGGGCCGCCCGCTGATCTCGCTTGGCGGCTGGATCCGAAAAGCGCGGGCGTTGGTGCCCATCAGGCGCACATCAAGCAGACGCTGTTCGCGGCGATCGACTGCAGCACCTGCCACAAGGTGCCGAGTAAGGTCGAAGACGCCGGACACCTATTCGACGACGAAACAACCAAAGCCACGGACTTCAAGGCCGAGCTCACCTTCGACGGACGCTCGAACCAAGGCGGTGTAACCGCCGCCTACAACAGCGAGACCGCAAGCTGCACGACCTATTGCCACGGCGCCTCGCTCAGCGGTGCAACGGCGCCAACATGGACCGCGCCAGGGAGTGTAACCTGCGGCAAAGGCTGCCACCCGGTGCCGCACGCCGCACCGAAAAGCTACGGCGGTAGTGACTGCAGTTTCTGCCACAAGAGCACCGAGCGCTGCACACCCGGCGACGATGGCTGCCTCAGCGCTGGCGTGCGTTTCGCCAAGAACACCGACCATGGCGACGGCAAGCTCTCGCTCGGCGACAGCACCGGTTCCTGCTTTGCCTGCCACGGCACCGAACAAACGAAAGGTGCGCCAGCACCAAGCCTCTCGGGCGCGACCGAGACGACCGATCGCGGTGTCGGTGCTCACGCAGCCCACCTGACCAATTCGAATATCTCCAACGCGATTCCCTGCGAGAGTTGCCACAAGGTGCCGACACAGATCCTCGAAGCAGGTCACCTCGACAGCGACCTGCCTGCCGAGATCACCTTCTCCGACTTCGCTCGCGGCGCAACCCGCGGCATGAACACCAATCCTGCTTACGACGTGCAAACGCTGGCCTGCACCAACACCTATTGTCACTCGCTAGACGGCGGCAAGCGTAGCGAATGGGTTTGGAACAAGAGCGAGACCGTCGGCTGCGATTCCTGCCACTCCTTGCCGCCGACCAAGGTCTCTACGGGCGGTTCGCACCCGTCGAGCGGCGACTGCACGCTCTGTCACTCGGCGGCCTATGTTAATGGTCAAATCGATCCTAGCAAGCACATCAACGGAAAGGTCGACCTCAAGTGAAGACGCTGAAAACGACCTTATGTGTATTGTTCGGCCTGGCTCTCGCTCCATCGGTCAGCGAAGCTCAGCGCCTGAGCCTGCAAACGTCGACATTCGCCCGCGGCTATCTGCTACCGGGGGTCGATGACAGTCGGCTACTCGTACCGTTTTATCAGTACATCACGCTGCATGCGGATGAACTGGGAACACCGGGGCTGTCCATCGAAGGGTCGCTCTGGGGTGCGATCCAAGCGGCCGACCGCGATCTCGACGACAACCGCGCGATCGGCGACGTCAACGTGCTGTTCGTGCGCTACGCGCCCGGACCAAAGAGCAAAGCACGCGGACTCGAACTGCGCTTGGGCCGACAATTCGTCTCTGTCGGTCCGGCGCTCGCCGAGCACCTCGACGGTCTGTTCGCCAGCTACCATTTGCCCGGCGGGATCGACGTCGCCGCATTCGGCGGCGCGCCGACCGGCACGCGCTTTATCTACCAGCCCTGGGCGAAGATCGATGGTGAGTTCGACTACGGCAAGAACTGGCTGATCGGCGGTCGCCTAGGCTGGCACTATGCCGACATCGTTCGTCTCGGCGTCGCCTACCGCCACAAGCGTTACAACGACGAGTTGGCCTTCGACGAGATCGCCTGGGATGCGGTGATTTCGCCGATCGCTCGGTTGCGCTTGCTGACCGACGGTATCGCCGACATGGTGACCACCAACCTCAAGGACGCGCGGGCCGCGGTCGCCTACGACGTCAACCAAGCGTTTTCCGGCGCTGCGGGCTACCGCTACATCCGCCCCGATCTCTATTTGCCGCGAACCTCGATCTTCGCGGTCTTTTCCGATGCTGCGCATCACGAAGGCTACATGGAATTCACATTCCGCAGCGACCAACGCCGCCTGCTGATCACCGCCGAGATGGCGATGCTGCGCTACGAGCAGTCGTGCACACGCGGTACGGTCACCGGTTCGACTTGCTCGCCGCGCGAAGTTGAACTCCAAGCGCTGCTGCGCGCCGACGCCTACTTCGGTTGGGATCGCCGCTACCGCGTTAGCGTCACGGGGCAACGCGTCGGCTCGCCGCAAAGCGGCATGTCGCGGGTGCGCGTTGCGGTTAACGGGCCGATCTGGCGCGAGCTGCGCGGCACGATCGATGTCGATGCCCACGTACTCGATCGCGCGCCCGGTGAAGACAACGCCGCGCTCAATCTGAGCACAAATTCGCGCTTCTCGCTGTCTGGCTCGGGCTACCTGTCTTACCCGTTCGCCCACAACTTAAGCCTGCTGGCTGGTGGCCAGTTGGCGCACACCCCGCTCTATTCCGAAGTCGCCAGCTTCTTGGTCCGCCTCAACTGGCAGTTTGATCGGCCCAAATCCAGCGGCCCCGTGAAGGTCGAAAAACAAACGCGTAGCAGCCTCTTTGGAGCAGTCCTGTGACCCATCACGACCCACATACAAAGCAGACCAGTCGCTTGCCGTTGTTGATGGCCGCGCTGGCGATCGCGGCGTGCGCAACGCTAACGTACAAGGTGCCTCAGCTGCGTGAGCAGCTGATCTTTTCCCACAAGAAGCACGTCGGTGAAGCCGACTGTAGCGATTGCCACGGCGACATCGCCCAAGCCACCGGCCCGACCGAGGGCAAGTTCATCGGCAAGGGCGGCAAGCACGGCGGTTGTACCGCCTGCCACGACGACGAAGTCGCCGACAAAGATCAATGCAAGATGTGCCATGTCGGCAAAGACAAGAACATCAAGCTGAGTCGGCGGACCCGCAACTTGAACTTTTCCCACAAGGCCCATGACAAGTCGCGCGTCAAAGACGGCTGCAAGACCTGTCACGCCGCGGCCTACACCACGACAAAGCCCGGCACGAAGATGGTGCCCAAGATGAGCGTCTGCACCGACAGTTGCCACAAGAAGCAGATGGCGGAGCTGCAGTGCAGCGGTTGCCACAAGAACCTCGAGAGCCTGACCGTGCCTGCCGTTAGCCTCGCGGTCCACGATGGAAACTTCCACCGACGACACGGCACGCTGGCGCGCAACACCCAAACCTGTGCGCAGTGCCACGACCAAACGTTCTGCGCCGACTGCCACGCGCGTACGCAAGCGATGCCGGCTTCGATCCGCTTTCCCGAGCAGATCAATCGGCGCTTCGTCCACCGTGGGGACTTCGTCGGTCGTCACATGGTCGAAGCCCGTGCGCGGCCCGAGACCTGCGCCAAGTGCCACGGCGCCCGTCACTGTCAGTCTTGCCACGAGTTCCGCGGCGTGACGCCGCCCAAGAGCAACACCACGGTGGCCAGCGCTGCCGGGCGTCGCGTTCACGGTGCCGACGTGATGAAACCGGGCACGCCTGGATTCCACGGCAACCAGGCCCGTCGCGCGATCAACCGCTGTGCTTCCTGCCACGACCAGGGTGCGCAGAGCAATTGCGTGCGTTGCCACAAGGTCGGCGAGCTCGGCGGCAACCCGCATCCAACTGGCTTCTCTTGGCGCGGCCAGTCGACGGCCTGCCGAGAGAACGTGATGTGCGGCGCATGCCATATCGCCGGCGCTGGCTGCAAGTAGCCACCCGCTAGGCGCCCCCCTCCGACGCGACGACAGATACGCTCGATACAATGCGCTGGCCGCCAACGCCCCATCCCGGGGCGTTTGGCCTCGGCGTTGTTTGTCGCCAAAGCATCGGCACGAAGACAAGTAAGCGTGAGGGCGCGTTGGCGGCGGCAGCTGAAGATCACGCTCGCGCGGTCGAGCGCAGCGCGCGAGCGATTGGCTTTCGCTAGGCCTCGATCACCCGCCCGTACAACAACGGGCAGATTCCCCAGTAGACCAGGTTGAAAACAGCGAGCAGCGACAGCCACGAGTTGGTTTGCTGCATTGGATCGCCGGCGAAGCAGAGTTGGGTCACGTTGACCGCCGCGACCAAAACCGGCACGACCAACGGGAACAGCAGTAAGGGCAGCAGCACATCGCGACCGCGCGCCCGTGCGGTCATCGTCGCGTACAAGGTGCCCGGCGCCGCCAAACCGCCACAGCCGAGCAGTAGCGCCAGGATCAGGTGAATCCAGGAGCCGGTCACGTGGGTGTGGTAGAGGGCAAACGATAGCGGCACGAGGATCGCAGCCAAACCCCAGAGCATCACCGAGTTGGCCAACGCCTTGCCGAAGAACAATGCCCGCGGGTCGACGGGAAGCAGCATCAGGCTCTCGAGTGCTTCTTCTTCGGTCTCTTCACGCAGCGAACCCGACAGCGCCAGCACCGAGGCGAACAACAAGCTCAGCCAGAGATATCCGCCGGCGTGAGCGGCGAGTTTTTGGGTATTCGGACCAACGGCAAAGGAAAACAACAGCAGCGATGTCGCGGCAAAAGCAAACACCGCCAGCACGCGACCGCGCCCGTACCAGTCGAGCGCCAAGTCCTTACGCAAGATTCCAAGTATCTGCGGCACCAACGCGCCCATCTTCGTTGTGCTCATCGCAACATCCACCGGCCCATCGCTGCAGGAAGCTCGGCGGCAACACCCGTCCAGCGCATCTCGCCGCCATCGAGCAGCAAGCCGCTGTGCAACTGTGGGGCAACGCGCTCGACGAGGTGCGTGACGACAACCACCGCCCGCCCCTCGGCGACGAGACTCTTGAGCAAGCCATCAACAAAATCAAATCCCTGGGGGTCAAGCTGACCGTAGGGCTCATCGAGTAGTACGAGCTGTGGGTCCTGTAGCAGCAGCTTGGCGAAAGCCAGACGCTTTCGCATGCCCGCTGAAAACTCGCGCAGCCGATCGCGCTCGCGGCCGCCCAGACCAACGCGCTTGAGCATGGCTGCCGCGCGATCTTCGACGGCATCGATGCCCAACAGTCGCCCGACGACGCGCAGGTTCTCGATCGCCGTCAGCTCGGGATAAAGGCCGCTTTGGTGAGCCAGCATGCCAATGCGCTGACGAGCGGCGATCGGATCGCGCGCCACATCGATTCCATCGATGATCAGCTCACCGCGCGTCGGGCGCAGCGTGGTCGCCAAGATTCGCAACAGCGTGGTCTTACCCGCGCCATTGTGCCCGCCGATCAAGAGTGAGCGACCGCTGCGCAGCTGCAAGTTGGCGCCGGCGAGCGCCCAGCGGCTACCATAGCGACGACCGAGGTTGGACCCAATGACCAATGGCTGACCATTTGGGAGAGGTTCTGGTGGCTGTTCGATAGTTGCGACGGCTTCTGACACAGCGGCAGCCTACACCGTTCGCCGCTCGGGTCAAGCATGACCTGTCCGATCTGCACACAGATCAGCTGTCGGGGAAAAAATCCGCATTTGCCGATGGTTGCGGTGATCCGCCGTGGTCGACGGGCAATCTTCTGCGCGCTACACTGCTGCCCATGACACGTCTAGAGCCACGGCTCAGCCCGCCAAAGACAAAGCCCGTGACTTCGGTCGCCAAGGTTAGCAAAGCCTGGTACGTCCTCTGTCCATCGACACGCCTGAGCGAGACACCGCTGCCGATCGTCGTGGGCGGCGTACCGCTGGTCGCGTTTCGCGACGGCAGCGGTCAAGCGGCGGTGCTACTCGACCGCTGCCCCCATCGCAACGTGCCGCTCTCTTTGGGGCGCGTCGCCGAAAGTGGAAATTTACAGTGCGCGTACCACGGTTGGCAGTTCGATGGTCAGGGCAGATGCCAACTGATCCCCGGTTTGCTCGATGATGCCAAGGGCAAAGGTCGCAACGTCACACGCTACGCGAGCTGCGAGCAAGAGGGCTACGTTTGGGTTTATCTCGAGCCCGATACGGAGCCGAGCAGTGAGCCTTTCCACTTTCCGTTGATCGATGATCGCGCCTACACCTCGGTGCACTACGACCTAGAGATGAGCGGGTCGATTCACGCCGTCGCGGAAAACGCGCTCGATGTACCACATACCGCATTCCTGCACGGCGGTCTGTTTCGCAAGGCCAACGGCAAACGTCAACCGATCGAGGTCGTGATCCGTCGCTTTGCCGACCGCGTTGAGGCCGAATACATCGGCGAGAAGCGACCACCGGGGATCGCCGGCCGCATCCTTGCGCCGCAGGGCGGCACCGTCGAACACTTCGATCGCTTCATCTTGCCGTCGATCGCTCAGGTCGAATATCGCCTCGGACAGAAGAGCCATTTTTTGATCTCTGCCGCACTGACCCCGGTTAGCGACTTTCTGACACGCCTATTTGCCGTGGTCAGCTTCCGCTTGCCGCTGCCGCATAGTGTCGTGGCAACGGTGCTGCGGCCGGTAGCGCTGCGGATACTCAAACAGGATGCAGAGATCCTGGCTCGCCAAACCGAAACCATCTCGCAGTTTGGCGGCGAGCAATACGTCTCAACCGACCTCGATATCCTCGGTCAAGAGATCCGCCGCCTGCTGCTCCAAGCCGAGCGCGGCGACAAACTCAGTCAGCGCGAGCCAGAGATCCGCCACACGACGATGCTCGTCTGAGTACCGCTTTTCGCAACGGCTTTCGGCCCGGCACAGGCGCTTTCAAGTGCCAGCTAGCGCTTGGGCGAGCGCTGCTCCTCTGCCCAGGCGTCGCGATGACGCGCACCAGGCAGGTGGGCGTCCCAGCAAGCAACCGAACAGAAGAACAGCGCCGTGCGCTTGCGATTGCAGGTCGACACGCTACAGGTATAGTAGAGTTGGTCGTAGCCGATCGGCTTGCGGCACGAGCTGCACACCCGCCAGTGATTTCCGTCGTTCGCCATCACGTTTCCTCGACGGCAACCATCGTATCAGCTAGGCATGTCGGACAATAGTCTTCTTCGCGCGACATCGGGTGCGGCCAAGTCGCGAGCCCTTTCCCGCTCAGCCTCTTGTTGCCGGCGGCGCTCGGCGTCGGCAAAGCGGCGCAATGTCCAGATCATCGACACGCAGCTAGCCTAAGGCGCTGCGACCGGCCGTCAAGACTCGGCGCTGAGCCCAAATAGCGAAAAGCAGGCAGGATATTTCGTCGCTGCCAGGAAGTTTTTCCGTTACGCCAGGCAGGTGTGCGACGATTTGACCATGCAGATGCTGCGCAACTTATCGGGGCTGTTAGGCGCACTAGCGCTAGTCTGTGGCTGCGACGCCTCGCGGCCGACGTCCGTCGCCGATGCCAATGCCGATGCCGTTACAGCGGTCGATGCGGCTATCTTGATCGACGCGTCGCCGGTTGACGGCTCGCCTGTCGACACAGCTTTTGGCGCAGATAGCGCGGATCTTGTTGCGCCGCTCTCTTGGGGCGCACTAACTCATCGACCTCGCGCAACGTTCGACGGCCGCGATACCGCGCATCTCAAGCGCGTGATCGAGCGGGTCAACGACGACAAAGCACCCTGGTCGACGGCCTACCGCGCCTTGCGCAAGACGCTGCAGCAAGACGCCACGCCGTTCGCCGACAGCGGCTGGCTCGCCGCGGCTGATCAATACGCTGCCCTCTATGGCAGCGAGACCAGAAACGGCGAAATCGCACTGGCTAAGGCGATGGTCGCCTGGCTGGCAAGTCAAGGCCTTGATCCGAGCTGGCTGCCGTTACCGAGTACACCGACGCAAAGTGCAACCGACTGGGCTAAGCAGCAAGCGCAGCAGGCGCTCCAGATCCTCGACGGCATGTATGAACGCTGGCAGTGCCTCAAGGGCTTCGACGTGATCAACCGAGGCATCGTCGCCGCGAGTTCGCTGCTCAATCACGCCGCGGCCTACGATCTACTCGCCGCGCTGCCCGCCAACTGGGGGCTAAACCTGACGATCGCTAACCAGCGGCTGACGAAGATGGCGGGCGACTTTGCCGGATGCTTCCCGATCATCGCAACCTATCGCAGCAATCACAGCATCCGAGTCGCCGCGGGGCTGGGCATGGCGGCGATCGCGCTCGACAACCGCGATGCCGGCTGGATCAGCATTGTCGAGCGGCAGCTCCATCCGACCAACGCGGCCAGCGATCTGGTCTACCAAGGCAAGAGTGGCGCATTCGCCGAGGGTACAAGCTACTACGACTATGCCCACGAGTTGGCGCTACCCTTTGCCTTCGCTTATACACGCTATCTTTCCGGGCGCGGTGAGCGCTTGCTCGATAGCGACCTCTACAGCGAGCTCGTGCTGTGGGGCGTCTACTGGCAGCTGCCCTCTGGACATCGCCCGGCGGTCGACAACTCGCGCGTCCATCGTTCTTCTACGCCACTGTATTTTCTTTCGCGTGCGGTCGGCGGCGCGCGCTCGATCGCCGATCAGTCGTTGCTGTTGTGGGATCTTGAACGAAACGGTTTCGTTGGCTTCGATGGACGTTTCTCCGGATTCGCGCTCGCAGCCTTCGATCCGCCGACGGGCCTCAGTGCCAGCGCACCGAGTAGTTCGCCGACACGCTATGACGCGCTCCGCGGCGGCGCAGTATTGCGCAGCGGCTGGAACAGCGACGATGCATACGCCTTGGTGATGGCACAAAACGGCGAAGCCCAGCGCCACGGCGGCGGACACGAGGCCGTGCAGAACGGCAGCTACAGTTTTTATACCAAAGGCGAAACGATCACGCTCGATCCGGGCTATCGCGGCTGGAGCGAGGTTACCCAGACCAACCAGGCCCAACACCACAGCATGGTGCTCGTCGATGACCAGGGACCAAGGCCGCCGTCTCACGAGCTGCTCGGCTGGGTAGCCAACGGTACCGAGACCCAGATCGTTAGCGGGCCGCGCACCCACACCAACAGCGATAGTGCGGCGGTGGCGCTTAAGACCAGCTATCAGGGGGCGACGGTATCGCGCACTGTCGTCTTGGTGCAGAAGCGATATCTGGTGGTCGAGGATTTGCTCAGCGCCAGCGCAGCGCATCGCTTCAGCACGCTGATCCAACTCAACAGCGGTGGCAAAGACGGTGCGGTCAAACTCGACGCGGCAGAGGTCGCACATTATCTCACTCCGCAAAGTGCGATTCCGACGGTAGTCGCCTGTCAGGCCAACGTGGCGCGCGCCCCGCTCGCGCTCAACAAGCGGAAGAACGGCAGCGGCCTGGCCGGTGGAGATCAGCACTTCGCGGCGATCTGCGCGACCAAGGGCTCACACAATGCGGCGCAATTCCTCACGCTAATCGCCACCGGCGAAAACGGCGCGGCCCCCGAGCTGCGTGAGCTCAGTGTCGAAGGTGCGCAGGTGTACTACCTGCGCGATGGCCAGCGCAGCGACGTGGTGATCAGTAACCCAGATCGACGAAAGATCGTCGTCGGCGCGCAGAGCGACACGACGACGATCAGCACCGACGCCGAGCTCGCGATCCTCAGTTTTAGTCAGCACAAGGGCCGCGTGCTCTATCGTGTGGGCGGCGCGTCGCTCGACTTCTGAGCTGGACCAGCAAGCAGCTGGGCTGCTGGCGCTTTCGGGCTGACTTCGTTCGACAAAAGCGACAGAATAGAGCCTCACCTACTGCACTGCTCATTCAAGGGAGGTAGCTATGCACCGCTATCTGCGCGGGGTATCGGTTGTTGTTGCCGTGCTATTTGCAAGCAGCGTTGCGCTGGCGATCAGTCCACAAGGCGCGAAGGCGCTGCAGAACGTTACCAGCTGGCTGCAGAAGAACGACAAGATCAAGGCCAAGATCTCTGCGGACTTCGACGGACAGGCGGTGACGGGAGATCACTCGCGACTCAGCAATCCGCTAAGGGACCTGCAGTTCAATCTCAAATATGCAATTCGCGGCTTCAACAGCATGTCGCGCCCAGACCGCGCCTCCGCCGAAGGGCAAGAGATGGTCAAGCAGCTCAAAGGCTGGGTGGCCTACAACAAATCGCTAGCGACTGCGATCGCCGGTGCGGGTAAGGCGGCCGGCGAATCAAAGCGCGAGTGTTGGGCGTTTCACAAGGAAGTCCAAAGCCCACGGATCAACGAGATGCATGCACTCGTGCGCTTCTTGCTCGATCCCAAAGCGCGATTTCTCGGCACGACGACACCCGAGTTGATCGCGCGCCACCGCAAAGTCGCTGAGGAAGTCCATCAAATCTGTCAGCAACCCCGTTGGCAAGCGATCGTCGGCAAATGTAGTGCGGGCAAATCTCAATACGAGATGAATCACATCATGATCGCCAAAGACTTTCCGGTTCACTGGTGCAACGCCGCCAAGCAGCACCGCCAACTCTTGGTCCGCGCGATTCAGAACTTCATCGGCACCGATGATAGCCGCCGTGCGCGCGTTGCGGTCGATCCCGAGAAACTTGCCCGAAACGAAGGATGGTTGGCCGAAGATGGCGTGGTGACCTGGAAGAAATACTTCTTCGTGACCAAGGAAGATCTCGCGGCTTCGCAAAACAAGTACACCGCACTGTTCGCCGCAGCGGGCGGCGCAGATGGCCCTGGTGACGATGTCTTCGCCGAGCGCAAAGCAGCCAAAGCGAAACTGCGCGCAGCGGTCGAAGAGCTCGCGCCGAAACTGGAGACACCGGCCGCAGGTCCGAGCCACTATGGCGTGGCACTGGCCACCAAAATGATCCGCCGCTGGCATCCGGGCGCCAAGATCATCAAGGCCTTCGGCGCAAAATCGGCGGTGGCCTGGAACATCCACAAGAACGCTATCGGCGTACCGAAGTATCGCGACAAGTTCGGCTACGTGCTTTATCGCGTCCCCGGTGAGAAGTGGTGCCAGCTTCGCAAGTTCTACATCAGCGAGGACTACAGCGGCGGTGGTCGTTTCCAGCGGGCCCAGACCGCTCGCTCCAGCTCAGTTCGCTTCCAGAACTGCCGATAGCGATCCGCTCCAGCTGATCCGCAAGAGGCCGACTCTCTTCATTGCCGCGGCGAGCGCGGTTGCGCTATCAGTTTCCTGAGGCCCAGCGCTTGCCGATGCCAGTTTTTGTGAGAGCAGCGTCGCGCCCCCCAGGCGGATTTCACAACATCTGCGCCCTCTCAGCAGGTTATTCGCTGGCACACTGATTGCTCTAGATCTCGGAAAGCTCGCAGCGCCGCAAATGACCTGCGACCAGCCGGAGAACTTAACAATGATCAAATGCCGCCTGTTGATTGGAGCGCTCGTGGTGAGCGCTTGCGGTGCACGCACTACTTCACAATCCACCGACGGTGGTGCTGCCGACGCTAGGCAAGAGATCCAACGCTCGCCTGACCTCGGATCGCCTGCTGATGCGATCGGCGGTACGCGCTGCGTGTTGGCGATCCGCACCGATAACTGCTGCGGCGCCGCTTTACCCTATCGCAAAAGCGAGGTCGACAACGACTCGTGTCTCGTCGAAGTCGGACCCAGCGTCCAACGCGTGGTCACCATTGGACCATCTGACCCGGCATGCCTGCGCAAACGGCCTGAGATCTGTGAGCGGATCGACTGCGACATCACGCCACCTCCAGTGCGCACCGTCGCCGCAGACGCCCAAGGCAACTGCATCTTCACGGATGAATGTCAGACCGACGCAGACTGCGCGCCTGGCCGTTACCATCAGGGTTGTTGCCCATGCCTCGATGGCTTTCCCAGAGCGCTGATCGGCAGCGAGCCCTGCGTGACCCCCGTCGATGGCGTTCCCGCGCTGCCTGATGTCTGTCCGCTGTTCGATTGCGCCATGGTCTGCGAGACAAACCAGACTTGCGTGCCCAACACCGATCCGACGACCGCCGTCTGTCGCACAGTCGAGCTCGGCCAAAACAACATCCTGATCAAGCGTTGCATGCTCATGCCACTGGCTAGGCGCTAGCCTGGCCAGCTCGGCGATCCGCAGGCGAATCCCGCTCAAATAATAGTCCAACATTTCGGCCATTTTGCTGCTTGGCCCCGCCGGGTTTTGCTTTGCCGCTAATCGTCGGCCGTGGTATGCGGGCGACGAGAGCGAACCGTCCACGGTCGAGGTGATGAGATGTCAGATCTAACCTTGCTCAAACTGGGCTGTTTTGTCGCCTCCGGCGTGTGGGTGGCACTGATCCTCGTGCTATCGGTGAAGTACCCGTACCGCAAAGACCGGAAGATCCTGCGCAAGTGGTTTTGGGACGATCTGATCATGTACACCATTGTGCAGAGCGTGGTGTTGGGTCAGGCGATCGGCTGGCTGATCAAGTTCATCGACAACAGCACAAACCTATCGCGGTTACGTTTGGTGTCGGATTGGCCGATATGGCTGCAGCTGATCTTTTTTATCGTTCTGCACGACCTATTCATCTATTTCTTCCACATGGCGATGCACAAGAATGCCTTCTTGTGGCGCTTTCACGAGGCTCACCATTCGATCGAAGACGTCGACTGGGTCGGCGGCTCGCGCTCTCATCCGTTCGAGATCATGATCAACCAAACCGTAGAGTTCGGCATGATCGTCTTGTTGGGTGGTGCGCCAGCCGTCGCCGTGCTCAAGGCCTTTGTCTCCTCCACCTGGGGGATCTGGATCCACAACAACATCAACGTGCGGGCTGGCTGGCTGCAATACGTGATCAACGGGCCAGAGATGCATCGCTGGCACCATCATCCCGAGCACGACCATTCAAACTACGCGACCAAGTTGGCGATCTGGGATTGGCTCTTTCGCACCGCGTTCTACCCGAAAGACCGCGTCGCCGATCGCTATGGCCTCGATGATCCCAGCTACCCCGGTGGGTATTTCCGCCAGATGCTGGCCTTCTTCCGCTCGCAAAAGCCGGCGCAGGAAAGGTCCCGTCAGCCCAACGCCGGATAGTGTCGAGCCGCGCCATGGGCCCCTTGACGACGTTCCTCACTGACAGGCGTGGAGCGGCGCTTGGCATTGTTGCTGGACACAGACTGGGCACGACTCGGAGTTGGCCGCAGCACACTCCGCTGCGCATGCCCCAATTACCGCATCGTCCACACATGTTGCGAGGTGCTCTAGACCGACAAGCGTCGCGCCCTCCGCGCATGCCGCGAGACAAGCCGGTTCGAGTTTGCACGCCGCCATGCAGTTGAGGGCTTCGATGCAGGTCTTTGAGCAACGCAGCGCGGAGCAAACGGTACTGCTGATCTCGCGATGCAGCTCGCTGACCTGACCGTTGGCATCAAAGCTCGCAGCGAAATGATTGCAGCCACTAACTGCCTCGGCGATGCCTTGATCGCATCGCAGCGCGTCGCACAACGCGTCGATCTGGCTGAGTATCTCCGACGAGAGCTTGTCATGCAAAGACCGCTTCGCCGCTAGACAGCTTTGCCGCACGAGCTGATCCTCAAGCTGTCCTTCTGCTTTGCCCGTTCCGCGATCGAGCTGCTGTTCGCTGACCACTCCGCAGCCAACGCCAAAGTGTAGCATCGTCAAGATCGTCAGCATCGTTGTCGGTGTACTGCGCATCGGCGGCTGTCTCCTTGCCGAGAATGCAGTGCAACAGAGAAACCATACGATGCACTGGCCCGCCGTTTTGCGCTGAGCGCGATCTGGATGCGGCGAGCGCGTGTTCGCCCGGCCAGCCGACCCCAGCCGCAACGACGACTGTCCCAGCCAGCGCGAACAAGCAGACCGCCAAATCTCGCAGCGCGCTACTGCCGCGCAAGAAAAGGGCCACCGCGGCCATCGTGAATGTTCAAAACGTCAACCCAGCATGCGGGCGAGAACAGCGCTGACTGCGCTAGCTGGCAGCCGCAGCGCGTTGCGCGCGCGCGGTATTCTCGGCGGCCCGGCTACGACTGGACTCGGTGCCTTCACCATCGAGTAGCGCGGGAAAGACGCGCTGAACCCGCTCCAAATCGTCGGTCTCGTAGTTCTTACCCTCGAGCACCGTAACCAGCGCTAGGAGATCGCCAGCTCGAAGTTGGTAAACCGCCAGTGGGTCGTGCTCAACAAAGCGCAGCAGGTTGCGCTTGAGGCCACGAAAGCTCAGCGGCTTTGCCGCGGGCTTGCTGGTCTTTTTCAGCAACGCTAGCTGCCGAGCGAGCACCTCGCGCTCCTTGCCAGGATCTGCATCTTCTAGCGCACGACAGATCGCTTTGCCCTTGTTCCAGCTGATCTTGCCATCGGCGAGCAGCTGACGAACCTGGGCGGGCATGCTCGGGGCAAAGCGCAGAATCTCGCCGATCCATGTAACGCTGCGATCGAGAAACTCACCGATCCGCTCTTTGCTCCAATTGGCGTTGTTCAGATAGATCACCGTGTCGAAGAAGTCGGTGATCCGCGTGTCGACGCGATCAGCGTTGAGCTTGAGGTTGAGCGCTCGCATCTCGTCGAGGTCTCCGCCAACCACACGGGTATCGACACGATCGAAATAGTCTGGCCGCTCTTTGCGAATGTTCTCGATCGCCTGTCGGCGGTGGAAGCCACCGACCAGGTAGAGTTGGCCCGGAGCACGCTCCCAAACGACCAACGGCTCCAAGAGGCCGTTTTTCAAAATGTCGCGTTGGTAGTGGGAGACCTTTTGCATGTCGGTGTTGCGGTGGTTGATCAGATCGGGATGCAACTGGATTTGCGCAAAAGGTAGGTATTCGAAGCGCTTGGTGGTCAACATTCAAACTCCTCCTTGCCAGCAACGCTTGCGCTGCTCGCCATCGACCGAAAATGCCTGATGAGCAGCAGTCTGGCGTTTGCGATCGCGCTTGCCAAGCGGCAAATTTGTCACAAGTAGCCGAAACAACAGCCCGTTGCGTCGCGGTGGATCCAAACGAAGCCTGCATCTTTGGTCGGCGCTGAATGTTTTTTGGATCCACACGCCGTCAAGGCGCAGGCCCAAAAAATGCGCTGCAAAACGTAGGTGCTGCCCAGCTGGCCGCTGTTAGGTCGCCGATTGCGGGGGCACAAGAGCGGCGCGACCACGGCGCCCCAGGTGTCGCACGTCCTTGCCCTTGATCATGAAGATCACCTGCTCGGCGAGGTTCTCCGCGTGATCGCCCATTCGCTCGAGCCACTTGGCGATCGACTGAAGATGGATACCGCGCTCGATGGCGTCGGGATCGGCGGTCATGCGTCGCAACATGTCGCGAAAGACCTGAATGTAAAGGCTGTCGATATCGTCATCGCCGTCGACAACAGCCTCGGCTTGCTCGACATCGCCCTCGACAAATGCATCGACGGCCTGGCGAACCAACAGCCGGACCTTCTCACCCATCAGCGAAATGTCTTCGAGTGCGGTCAGCGGCGGCTCGTCGGCAAGATCGATCGCGCGTTCTGCGATATTGACCGCCAGATCGCCGATTCGCTCGAGGTCGGTAACCATCTTGAGCGATAGGGTGATGAACCGCAGATCGGAAGCCATCGGCTGGCGACGAGCCAAGATTTGTAGGCACAGATCATCGATCTCGATCTCTGCGCGGTTGATTTGTGCATCCCTGTCGATCACAAGGCGAGCGAGCTGTGCATCGCGCTCGACTACACCACGCACCGCATCGCTGATCATCTGCTCGACACGACCAGCAGTCAGTAGCAAGCCTTCGCGGAGCGCCTTGAGCTGGCTCTCGTAGGATCGGTCGGTGTGACTCTTGGCCATCATCAGCAGTGTAGCCGAAATGATTGCGGACAGTAAGCTCGCTGGCAATCGATCGCCGTGGAGCTGGCTAACGAAGCGATCTCCGCGCAAGCGGAGCGCTCTTCGCGCGTTGCGCGAGCAAGAGCGCGGAGCCAACGCTAGCCAAGGAACTAAAAGACCAACGGTCCGTTGAGGAAGGCCCAGAGCGCCGTCGCGCTCAGCAACATCGCTAGCAAGATCGCTCGACGCCAACCAAGGGCTTGTCGCCGTCGCGAGGCGCGCCGTTGACGGTAGCTCGCCGTCCAAGTCACCGGCAACTGCGTATCTTCATCGGGCCCATCAGCGCCCTCTCCATTTTGCCGGATCATCCGTTCAAGCAACTCGAGTCGCTGCAGCATCGCCAGTCGCAGCTTCGCCGGGGCTTTGACCGCCACTTCGCGCTGGGCGGTCAAGAACACCTCGGCGTAGGTTAGCGTCTGACGCCAATCGCCCTGCGACTTGTCCAAGGCGCGAACGTGATCGATCACCAGATCGAGTTGTCCGATCGCCTCCCAGCCGCTGGAGTGGATGTTTGCAGCGCCGATGCCGCCGCGGGGTACGGCGATACGCTTGGGTTTCAGGCGCGCAATAGCTGCGGTCTGACCTGTGCCCTGGCGTGCTCTTTGCGAATCCTCTGATGCACAAACAACGGGGAGCTCAAGATAAGAATCAGCAATCATAATAATAACCTACGACGAGACACCAATCCCGCCCTTCTCTCTAAAAGTATACCTTATTATGAAATGGGTATTACATAAATCAACATCCAAAATAAGAAATGTCTTTTGTCCGGACTGCGGGTAGGTTGGCCAGGATCGACCTGGGCGCAGATCTGGGCCCAGATCAGGCCGGCTGAGCGGCGATCGCGCGGAGCAGAGGGTGGTTTAGTGGGTCGCGCCAGCTGGCTGGAGCGTGATCTCGAGATCTTTGGTTCCAGCAGCGACCTGCCCAGCGCTCCCTAGCAAGTCTTCGGCACTCTTGGTCTTGGCATCACCATCGGCATCAAGCTTGGCCGAGAGCGAGACCTTGTCCGGAAACGCAACGCCGCGCAGCATCACGTTGCTCGGACCAATGCTAAACGTCGCGGGAAAGGAGCTCACGCTGAGCCGCACGGCGGCGACGGGTGGTCCGACGGTGACGCCGGCGGGGCGTGCCATCACAAAGACCGTACCGCCTTTGACCTTTGCGTCAGAGCCCAACAGCAGACGACCGGTGATCGTCTTGGTCGCATCGGCCGGATCGACACTCGCGGCGGGCGTTGACGGTGTCGGCGTAGCAGGGGCTGCTGCAGGCGCCTTGAACGAGCCCTGCTTGGCACGCGCGATCAGCTCATCGAAGCCTTGGCCTTTGCCGACCAACTGCTGACCGCGCTCGAAATACTTGAGCGCACCGGACTGATCGCCGGATAGCAAGGCCAACTGCCCGCGCATCGCGATCGAACGCACGTGCTTCTCGTCGGCCTTGAGCGCCTCATCGAGCAACTTGATCGCCATCTCGCCCTGTCCCATCTTGGCTCGCACGGCGGCCATCTGGAACAGCGCGTCGGGATTCTTCGGCACTTGTTCGAGCAGCTCCGCAGCGTTGCGATAGAGCTCGATCCAGCCACCCGCTTCGAGCAGCGCGTAGCCCAACTCGACGCGAGCTTTGATCGCCGTCGGCGCCGCGGCAACCGCTGCCCGTGCCTTTTGCAGACGCGCCGTCTCTTGGGCCGCTAGGGCGCCTGCCTCTCCCGACTTACCCTGACCTTCGTGAGGATTGTCGGAGCTGTTGTCTGGCATTGATTGGTTGTTGCCGGTGACCGACATGCCCTCTTGCCGCGGTTGCGACTGGCTATGCAATGCAAAATAGAACACGGCGATCAAACCGACGACACCGCCGCCAAGCAGCGCGCCACGCCATTGAGGAGAGAGCCCGCCTGCGCGACCGACAGCTTCGGTCGGACGCTTCTTGCGCGTCGCTTTGGCCCGGCTCCCGTCGCCGCGCGCCGCTTTGACGGCACCCTCGGAGGACTCGAGCGCCTTCATCACCTCAGCCGCCTGGAGTTCGACTTCACGACGCTCGTCCGCGAGCGTGGCGGGGTCGACCAAGGTCGCGCGATCATCGAGATCACGCAGCGCTTCGATCAACTCGGCCTTGCGCTGCAACAAGTCGTCGCGCCGCACAGCGACCGACGAAACATCTTCGATCTTCGCACCACCGCGCCCTTTGACGACCCAGACCAGCAAAAAGCCAACTACCGTGGCGGCGCCGCTTACCAAGATCGGCGGCATCCAAGCTACCTCATGCATCGTCGCTCTCCGCCTCTTTACGAAATGCGTCCAATAGCCGCTGTTGGTCGTTCGACGGCTGCGCCCGGCCCGGCTCGGACACCGCGCTGCTCTCGCGCGCGACCTTTTGCTCAGCGATCCACTTGCGGCGCGTCCAAAACCCGGAAGCCAGCGCCAAACCGACCAGCAAACCGCTCAGCGGAATCGCCCAAACCAGCAGGTTGATCCCTTCTGCGCGCGGCACCAAGCGGATGAACTCGCCGTAGCTGGTCTCAAAATAGCGGAAGATTTGGTCCTCGCTATAGCCCGCTGCGATCATCGAACGGACTTGCTGCTTCATGTTGCGCGCCGACTCCGACGGCGAATCCGCAACCGCTGCACCTTGGCAAACCGGGCAACGCATTCGCTTGGCCATCGACTGGGTCAGCTGATCGAGCGCCGGACCGCTGATCGGCCCGCTCGCCGGCTTGCCAACGGTCCTCTCCACATCGGGACCGAGCGCCATCCGCTCGGCATCGGTGCCGCGCTCACCGCGATCGACTTGCGCCGCGGCCACGCCAGACAGGTGTAACGCGAAGAGCGCTGCGCACAGCGCAATACGAGTCGGTCTCATGATCCACCTCCGACCAACAGCGCGATGCGACTGCGAATCACCATCGGATCCATCGGACCGACGTGCTTGCTACGAATCACCCCCTGAGGGTCGATAAAGAAGGTCTCGGGTACGCCGTACACACCGTAGGCGATCGCCGCCTTGCCACCAATGTCGATCAGCGTGGGAAAGGCCTGGCCGCCGTAGCGGTTGAGCCAGGCGTTGACCACCGCACGCTTGTCTTCATAGACCACACCGACGAACTGTATCCGGTCACCAAACTGCCGTGCGGCCTGGTTGAGCACCGGATGCTCGCTGCGGCAAGGCAAACACCACGTCGCGAAAAAGTTCAGCACCAGCGGCTTGCCACGGTAGCTGGCCAGTGAACGCGTGCCGTCGCTGTTCAGCTCGGGCAGATCGAATGCCGGCGCGTTACGGCCGACCAGTGGCGCATCCATCCGATGAGGATCCATGAACAGGCCGGAAAACAGCACCCAGAGCAGCGGCAAGATGATCACCAAACCACCAATGATCACCTTGTAGGAAACGCGCCGCGACGGTTGCGCTTGGCCAGTCGACGCGGTCTCGCCCTGTTGTTGGTTGTCTTGTCCCATCAGGCTGCCTCCGCCGCGGCTGGGCCACGCTTGCGCCGTCGGCCCGGCCACGCGCTGATCGTCCCGCCAACCATCATCACGAACATCCCGACCCACAGCCAGGGTACAGCCGGGTTGAGG
The DNA here is from genome assembly GCA_020633415.1 of Deltaproteobacteria bacterium. Classification (GTDB taxonomy): domain Bacteria; phylum Myxococcota_A; class Polyangia; genus JACKDQ01. The sequence continues at coordinate 78,285 of JACKDQ010000004.1, read as the reverse complement.
TAGACGCGCAAGCCGATAAATGAACCGGCCGGGTCGATCTGCATCGCCGAGAGATAAAGGTCACCGGTCAGTGTGCTCCGCACCGCCGGCGTACCGATCGGGTTCATCTGGCGCGGATAGTGATTCATCGCCGGATACATCTCACCCATCTGGCGATCACCCGAGGCCACGCGAACGATACCGAGAATGCGCTGCCGATGCGGATCGCTAACGTTCTTGGAGCCGGCGAAGGTCAGCGTGTAGTCGCCGACCTTCATCGACTCGCCACGCTTGAGCAGCTTCTCGCCGATCTCGCGGTACCCACCCGAAATGCCGATCGAGAGGGTGACCAATGCGACGCCGATATGGACGATCTGTCCGCCGTAGCGGCGCCGCCCGCGCTTGAGCGCCTTGATCGCCGCGGTGCCGAGACCACTGTCGTGGCGTTTGCGCAGCGCACGGATCGGCGTCCACATGTCGCGCAGTGCAACCACCAACGCCAACGTCGAAGCGGCAACGCAGAGCAGCGGCCAAAGCTTCGGCTCGTGACCTTGGGCCATCAACAGGCCGGCGGCCCCGGAGGTGACGACGACCGAGAGCACGACCGGCCAAAGCAGCGCGGTCTTCGCATCGTCGGCACTCGCACGGCCCCAGGGCAGCGCGGGCCCGATGCCCATCAAGAAGACGATCGCCGTGCCGATCGGCAGAGCGAATTGGTTGAAGAACGGCTCACCGACCGAGAGCTTGGCGCCACGAATCGCTTCGACCAGCAGCGGGAAGCAGGTGCCGACGAGCACGGTGAAGGTAAAGAGCACCAGCAGCAGATTGTTGAAGATGAAGGCAAAGTCGCGGCTGCGCCAAGAGCGCAGCGGCCGCCCAGGTTCGAGGGTGTTGACCCGAAAGGCCAGCAAGAACACGGAGAAGATCAGTACGACAGCCAAGAATACCAGAAACGTCGGGCCGATCGCACTTTGGGTAAAGGAGTGAACGGAGTTGAACACACCCGAGCGCGTCATGAAGGTACCGAGGATCGTCAACGCGAAGGTGACGAAAAGCAGCACGAGCGTCCAGGCCTTAAGTTGGCCGCGACGCTCCTGCAGCATCGCCGCGTGCAAGAACGCCGTCGCCGTCAGCCACGGCAAGAACGAGGCGTTTTCCACCGGGTCCCACGCCCAATAACCACCCCAGCCGAGAACCTCATAGGCCCACCAGCCGCCCATCACGATGCCACCGGTGAGGAACGTCCAGGGGATCAGCATCCAGCGGCGAATCGACGACATCCACGCCGAACTCATCCCGCCATGAATCAAGGCGGCGGCGCCCATCGCAAAGGGGATCGCCATGCCGACGTACCCCAGGTAGAGCAGCGGCGGATGGACGATCATCAGCGGGTGGTTCTGCAACAGCGGGTTGGGCCCTGGACCGTCGAGCGGCACATTGGGCACGTCGCCAAAGGGGTTGGCCGGACCAGCCAACAAGAAGGCGAAAAACGAACCGATCGCCAGCACGACACCGATCGTGTCTGGCGCAAAGGCGAGGTTTTTGTCGCGCAAGCTGCGTGTCAGCGCCGCGACAAAGACGGCCAGCACTAACCCCCAAAAGAGGATCGACCCCTCGAGGGACGACCACAGACTGACGATCGTGATGTGAATCGGGGTGGCACGCGATCCGACCTGGGCGACGTAGCTCACCGAAAAATCATGGGTGAGCAGCGCATATTCCATCACCAAGGTTGCCAGGATTAACGCACCGGCGAAGGCATAGGCGAAGCGGCGCGCTAGCTTGAGCGCCAATGCCGAACGACTGCGACCGGCGTGAAAACCCAAAACGGCACCGGCGCACGCAAACGCCAATGCCGCAAGGATCAACAGCCGACCGAATAAAGCGAGGCTCACTTTTTCGACTCCGCCATGCTCTTCATCAGCTTCTTGGTGTCGACGGCTTCGCCGGGCTTAGGAGGCTGATATTCGTTGCCGTGTTTGACCAACAGTCGCTCCGATTCGAAGACACCCTCTTTGGTGTACGTGCCTTCGATCACCACACCGATACCCTCGCGGAACATCTGCGGCGGCACCGATCGGGTGTGAACCTTGACGTCGTGCTTCATGTCGGTGACGACGAAGGTCAACTCACTGAACTTCTCTGCGTTATAGCTCTTCGGCAGCGAGCCCTGTTTGACCATGCCACCGAGTCGGATCTTCGCACCGACCGCGCGCGCCTCGTTTTGCAGGAGCTCGGTCGGGTTCCAGTAATAGACGAGGTTCTTGCCAATCCCACCGAAGGCGAGGAAACCGATCGCCCCGACGACGATCACGATCGCTACGGTGAAAAACAGCTTCTTTTTCGGACCGCCTGCTCTGCTCGCTTGACTACTCATCGTTACCACGTTGCTCCATCTGCGTCGCGCGTCGCGCGCGATTCCAAATCGATAGAACGTAAACCATCAGGATACCGAAGCCGATGCCCCAGGCTGCTGCTACGTAGCCCCAGCCACCGCTGATCACTCCACGCATTGTGCTCTCCTACTCCTGGCCTGCGATCAAAGTCGACGTCGTTGGCTCGGCAACTTCGCCACCCTCTTTGAGCCGCTTGGCCTTTTCGATGCGCGCCCGTCGGGCGATCAACCAAATCGCGATGAACAACAAGGCGAATGCGTTCATGCGTAGCGGCAACTTCATCGAGGCTGCGACGGTCTGCGGGGAGGAAAACTCCTGATGCAGCGTGCGCCACCACTTGATCGAAAAGTAAACGATCGGCACATCGACGAAGGCGACGATCGTTGCGACAGCGGTCCAGACGGCGCGCCGATTGGCGTCGTCGACGAAGGTGCGCAACCCGAGGATCGCCGCAAAGGCGATCAGCATCACCGCCGAAGAGGTCAAGCGCGGATCCCAGTCCCAATAGGTCCCCCAGGTCGGCCGTCCCCAAATCGAACCTTGGATCAGCAACATGATCGTATAGACCACGCCAACCTCGATCGCGCCGACGAGCACATCGTCCCAACTGGTCTTGCGGTTGATCAGATAGCCAACGCCCACGACGCAGGCGATGGTCAGCATCAACAGCGCGTTCCAGGCCGTTGGCACGTGACAGTAGAGGATGCGGCCAACCTCACCCATGTATTGGTCGGGCGGTGCGACGACAAGTCCAACGTAGGAACCGATGCCGAGCAGCACGAGACCGATCAGTCCGAAATAATGTTCGCTAGGAAACCGCTTGTTCATTACTAATCTCCCGAGAAGCTAGCAGGCTTCGCGTTGGCCGGCAGCCTACCTGACCAGCACGGCGGGTCAAGGATCGAATTGACTGCAATGCCACCAAGAGTTGCGCGATCTTATCGCAATTTGACCACTCGATTAAAAGATGCTGTAGCGGCCTAGGGCGGACACTGAAGTCGCCCGCTGGCGTTAATCGAGGTAAGTGCCCGACAACAGCGGCCGACCGTCTAAACAACAGATCTTCGATAGGCAGTACGTGGCGGTAATCGGCGGAGCTGGTCCCGGAGTAATCCCTAGGGGCCGCGCTGAAGGGAGAGATCGCCGATCGCTGCGCGCACTAACGTGCGTGCGACGGGACGCGGGATTTCGCGCAAAACGCGCTAAAAACCGCAGCTTGGCACACGATCTTGTCCGTTGGGCGCTCAACCCTCTGCCGTTTTCGACGATCCAAGAAACAACAAGAGGTGTGCCCGTGGTGCGCAGTGATTTAGCTCTAACGCTCGGCCTTTCGCTGGTTTGCGCCTGTGGCCCACAGGGGCCGGGCGGCATCGTCGAGCTACCCCCCTACGATGGAACGCCGAATATTTTTGTCCCGATAGCGATCGATGGCTTGCTCGGCGACTGGAGCCAGGCGCAAAACGTCAGCGACTTGGTCGACGATCCGCAGGCCGACGGACGCGACAAAGATCTCCAGCCAGCGACGATCGCTGCGGCAAACGACATCGTCCAAGTCCGCGCCGCTCACACCTCGACCGAGATTTACTTCCTCGTGCGCTTTGCCGGTGCGCTGCCCGATAGCGGCAAAACCAGCTACGCGGTCTACCTCGATGTCGACCGCAACAAAAAGACTGGCTACTTGCTGGCGGGCGACGTGATGGGCGCCGACTACATGGTGCTCTCGGGCAGATTGATGAAGTACACCGGTGACGGCACGACGTGGGTGTGGTCCGACAATATTCTTGGACTCCGCCAAGCAGCTGGCCCGCAGGGTGACACAGCGATCGAGCTCGCGATCACTCGCGACAAGATCGGTTTGGCCGAGGCCCGCCAAACGACGATCGACCTGGCGTTCGCTGGCATCGATGGTCGCGGTACGGTCGACTGGCAGGACGACATCACCGACTACGCGCCTGACAACAACGGCGTGCTGGCCGCTGTGCCCTACGAGCTTGGCCCTGGACAGCTCGCCAAGTTGCAGAGTCGCCCGCTCCCCGACGTGCATGCGATCGCCAACTGGGTCGTGTTCTACGGGGTCTGGGACCGCAGCGTGATCGAGAAGGTCAGCAAGTTCGATTTGGTCGTACTGGCCAGCAACGGTGGACCCACACCGGCTGAGCAGGGACCGATCGTCCGTCGGATTCGCGCCGGTAAGAACGGCATCCTCGGCGACGATGATGACGTGATCGTGCTCGGCTACATCTCGCTCGGCGAGGACGTGCGCACCTTTAACAACCAGCCGGAGATCGTCGGCGACGGGCGCGGACCCGCCTACTACGACAACCAAAGCGGACAGCTGGTTTACACCAACCAGGGTGTGGCCTCGTACTACCTCGACGAAAAGATCGGTCGAGACATCAATAATCCCGGACACGACGGCAAGGCCGATCGCCATGGAACATGGGGCGCCTGCTATGTGCACCCGGGCGACGTCGCCTGGCAGGACTTCTTGATCGGCGCCGACGGCCGAAGCGAGGCGCCCTATAGTTCCGACGCCCTCTTGCACTTTATCGATTACGACGGGCTGTTCCTCGACACGCCGGAGATCGCCGACCCCTGGACCGGCTACGGTTACACCGCCAAAGGGTTACACGACCTGATCAAGCGACTCGACGACACCTATCCCAACAAGGTGTTGCTGCTCAACCGCGGGCTGTTCTATTTCATGCCGCAATACCCGCACCAATATCGATGGAGCCCTCGCAAGTACATCGACATCGCGCTTTACGAGAGCCACTTTCTCGACAGCAACTACCACTGTGACAAGACCCAGGAAAACTGTTGTAGCCAAGAAAAGGATCTCAACACTGGCGAACTGATCAAAAAGTGCATCGACGCCACGGTGCTCGATGGCTACAACCGTGCGCCCTTCGTGCCGCTAACCAAGAACTACTCCAATCCGAAGATCCAGGTTGAAGTCTCGCGGCCCGATAGCTACATGCCGGTGCTGTCGATCGACTACGCCGCGCGGCCCGACGATTTCGCCAAAGAGTTCCCCGCTACGTTCGAAGAGGTCGTCGACTTTTCGGTGCTGCGTTACGGCCGAGTCGAGCTGATCACCGACCGCTGGGTCAGCGCAACGCCGAGCTTGATCATCGACTGGACACCCCCCAAAGATACCAAGCCGCCAAACTGGGACAACACCACCAGCGGCTTCGATTGGTTCCACCCGACCGAGCGCGAGTTCTTCATGGCCAAGGGCTCCGAGGCCTGGGGTGAAGTGGTGCCACGCGTCGGCGTCCAAAAAGTGATCCCCAAAGACAGCGCGGTCACCGTGCGCTGGGACGTAGCTCATGACCAGACGCGCCCAGTTCGCTACAACATCTACGTATCGGAAAGTTTTCCGATCGATTTCGCCAAGGCCACCGTCCACAAGAACGTCCAGTACGGCGTCGGCGGCGACTACACCGTGCGCAGCGGCTCGAGCTTCGACGATGTCTGCCCCCACGAATACACGATCAGCGGGTTACAGAACGGCAAAACATACTACTTCGCCGTGCGCGCCGAGGACTCGACCCAAGGCGGCGCCGGCCCTTCGGGTGGCATCGAGGACGGCAACACGGCGACGCTGGCGGCAGCACCGCGCGCAAAGAACCACAGCGTCGCTTTGGCGATCGACGCAAAATTCGACGACTGGAAAGCCGTTCCGCTGCTTGCCGACCTGACCAGCAGCCAAGAGCGTTCGTTTAGCGGCGCGCGACTGCACGACGACGACACCTTCCTTTACATCTACTTCGCGACCACCGACATCATCCGCGCCTACGATTGGCACTACCTGATCTTCCTCAACACCGATGCCAAGAGTTGGACCGGCCATCGTGGCAAAAAAGGCGCCGACTATCTAATCAATGGCACGCAGCTCTTCGTCTACGACGGCATGCAAAACCCCAACACGCCGACCTTCGATCCAAGCGATGGCCTGATCTGGAAATGGACAAAGGTCGCCGACATCGAATACATGCACAGTGGCAAAGAGCTCGAGCTGCGCATTCGCAAGAGCGACATCAGTGGCCTTGCTGAGCGGATCCAACTCTACTTCGCCGCCGACAATGGCAATGGTCAAGTCGACTACATGCCTGACTTCGGTGCGGCGGGCTTCTCCTACACGCTGCTGAGGTAAGTCGTGCCGCGGGTTGCTTGGCTTATCGCGATCGTGCTGCTGCTCGGCGGCTGCACCCGCGCTGGCTGGTCAACCCACGCTAACGCCGATGATGGCGGCAATGCCGCTGACCTCACGCCGATCGCGACCGATTTCGCGGGAGAGCGACCGAGTATTCCCGGATTAAAGCCGGATGGCGGCGTTGCAGACGATGCAGCACTGGCGAGTTGCAGCGACCAGCTGCAAAATGGCGACGAGACCGGCATCGATTGCGGCGGATCGTGCGCGATAGCTTGCCTTTGCAGCCAACAGGCACAGATTCCTGCCAGCGAATGCGAAGCACTGCGCGCCTTCTACTATGCCACCGGTGGCGACAATTGGACCAACCGCAGCGGCTGGAATTCCTCACCAACCCCCTGCAGCTGGCATGGGATCGTTTGCGCCATCGGGCACGTCGACTGGATCGATTTGACCAACAACAACCTCAGCGGGTCGCTACCTGACCAGCTCGCCGCCTTGACGAAGATGAGCGATCTCGTCCTGCCGCAAAACAGGCTGACAGGGGGCATCCCCAGCGCGCTCGCTTCGCTGCCGATCGACCGGCTGCAACTCAACGGCAACCAACTGAGCGGCGCCTTGCCCAAGTGGCTCGACAGACTGCCGTTGGCTGTACTCGAACTGCAAAACAACAGCTTTAGCGGCGCGATCCCGGCGTCACTGGCCAAGGTGCCCTCTCTAACGGTGCTGCACCTGCAGAACAATCGGCTCAGCGGCGTGATCCCTGACCTGAGCGGGCTCAGCCAGCTACAGCAGCTCGGCCTGGGCAACAACACCCTCGATGGGCCGTTGCCCACCGGACTGGGCGATCTGCTCAAGCTCGTGCACTTGGACGTCGGCGACAACGCGCTGGTCGGCACAGTGCCCAGCTCCGTTGGCGCGCTCGAGAGTTTGCGATATCTCAACCTGCAAAACAACAAGCTCGCCGGGGCACTACCCCCAGAACTAGCCAAGCTGCGACTGCAAAGTGCGCACTTTTACGGCAACGGCTGTTTCACCGCCAGCGGCGAGCTGGCCAGCTGGTTGACCGCCCTCGACCCAAACTGGAGCGATGGTTGCGGCCCCTAGCTGCATGCCTCAGATGCAGACGCGGTTTCGGCCCTGATCCTTGGCGCGATAGAGTTGCCGATCGGCGAGCTCGATCAAGGCCAACGGCGAGGTGTCTGCCGACGGGACAGCTGAAGCGCAGCCAATGCTCACCGTCACTACCGCGGCGACCGAATGAGTATGGGGCAGCCGGTCGCTCTCAACGGCGCGCCGCAGATATTCGGCGATCCTCCAGGTCGACTCGTGGTCGGCGTTGGGCAGCAAGCAGGCGAACTCTTCGCCGCCGTAACGAGCAACAAAGTCGCGCGGTCGGCGCAGTGCACGATCGATAGCGCGAGCCACGCTGCGTAAAGCGATATCGCCGAGCTGGTGACCGTAGTGATCGTTGTAGGCCTTAAATGCGTCGACGTCGATCAGCAGCACACCGAGCGGTTGCTTGGCGCGTCGACAGGCGCGCCACTCGAGCTTGAGCTGGCTATCGAACCGCCGCCGGTTGCTGAGACCGGTCAGCGCATCGGTCAACGCCTGGCTGCGCAATTGTTCGGCCTGTGCGCGCAGCATCATGTGGGTCTTGACGCGCATTTGCACGATCTTCGGATTGATCGGCTTGGCGATGAAGTCGACCGCGCCGAGTTCTAGACCGCGCATCTCGTCTTCCGTCGAGTTTTGTCCGGTAACAAAGATCACCGCGATCTCAGCGGTCTCCGGCGACTCCTTGAGCTGACGACAGACCTCAAAGCCATCTAGACCGGGCATCATCACATCGAGCAAGATCACCTCGGGACGCTCGCGACGCGCAACCTCGAGCGCCATGTGCCCGTCGGTGGCCATGTACAGGCGGTAGCTTCCCTTGAGCAACTCGTAGATACCACGCACATTGGTTGGCTGATCGTCGACGATCAGCAGCTTGCGACAGGCAAGCTCACTGGTGATGTTGTTATGCTCCATGTTCGCTGATCCGCTCTTCAAGGTGCTCACAAAGCCGTGTCGCTTCACGAAAATCTAGCCGCTGCAACGCTGCCTCGAGCGAGGCCACGACATGCGGCGAGAGCTTCGCCAACCGCGGTCCGACGTCCTCAAAGACCTGTATCGCCGCCAGATCATGGGCAGCGAGCAAGCGGGTCAACTGTCGGAGTGCGAACTGCTGCTGCTCTACCGTCAAAGCTGCCTGCTCGGTGTTGCTGTGCGCCGATCCGCCAGCGGCTATCTCGGTCGTGTGCTGCTCGGCAAACGGCAGCGCATCCTCGCGAAACTTCTCGCGAGCCTGCCGCAACTGCTCAGCTAGCCGCTGCTGCGCGGCGTTGATCGTCGACTGCTCCGCACCATCGACTTGCGTTAGCTGTTCAAGGTACAACACGCTCGCTGCAAGGGCGCGCGCGCCGAGCGTCGCGGCCAGGCCACGCAGCGTGTGAAGTTCGCTGCGCAAGCGCTCGCGCTCACCCGCAGCTAACCAGTCCTTCAGCTGCGCGGGGAACTCAGCGTACTGCGCCGAGAACTGAGCCGCCTCTCGGCGCCAAAGCGCGGCGTTGCCGCCAAAGCGCTGGACCGACTGCTGGATCTCGAAGTCGTCGCCAGCGTCGCTCGGCGGAGGTAGCGATGAGCTCGAAGCACCGATCGTGACCAGCTGCGAGATGCGCTTGGCGCGCGCCAGCAGCGGAGATAGCGATCGCAGGGCCTGCACCACGTCATCGATGTGAAATGGCTTGCCGATGTGGCCAACCATCCCTGCCGCCCGGCAGGCCGCGCGATCGGCCGGTGTATTGCTGGCGGTCATCGCGATGATCGGCAATTCGGTTAGGTGCAGCTCTCCACGGATTCTACGCGTCGTCTCCAGCCCGTCGAGCTCGGGCATATGCAGGTCCATCAGCACCGCATCGAAACCGTCGCGACTATCGGCAAGCAAGGCGATCGCCCGCGGTCCTGAAATGGCGAGGGAAACATCGGCGCCCTCGGCCCGCAACAACTCAACCGCGATACGTTGGTTGAGCGGATTGTCTTCGACGAGCAGTACGCGATAATGCTCAAGCCGTTTGCCGTAGCTCTTGGCTGCGCTCAGCTGGCGCTTCTCGTCTGAGCTGCCAGGGGTGATTGCGTCGATCAGCTGGCTTGCCGTCCAGGGCTCGAAGACAAAATCCTCGTAGAGTGCCCCAGCATCCGCCAGCTGCTGCTGATCGCTCAATGAACCGGCACAGATCACCTCTGGCTTCCGGCTCCGGTCGAGCAACTTGAGCACCTGGACAAACTGAGCGATCGGTCGCGTCACCCGCAGCAAGACGCTGTCGTAGCTCTGCGCATCGAGCAGCGGTGCGATCGCGTGCAGCTCCCCGACCTGATCGACCGTCCAGCCAGCGAACTCGCCCGAGCGCCGGACCAACTCTCGGCCGCGTACCAGCGGATCAAACACCAAGAGGCTTCGACGACAGGAGGCGCGCTCTGGCTCTGGCGCCGGCGCAACATCCGCTGCGGCGGTCACTTTGATGTCGAAGCGAAACACACTTCCCTGACCCTTTTCGCTCTCGACGATGATCTCGCCGCCCATCAAACGAATCAACTCACGGCAGATCGTCAATCCCAGCCCTGTGCCGCCAAAACGGCGCGTCGTCGTGGCCTCGGCTTGCTCGAAGCCATCGAACACGCGCGATATCTCCTCGGGCGACATGCCAATCCCATGGTCCGATACAGAAAACGTCAGCCGCAGCGGTTGCCCGGCACGCACGACACCAGCGGATCGCAGCGTCACCAAAATCTCACCGCGCTCAGAGAACTTGATCGCATTGCCGATCAGGTTAACCAAGACCTGCTGCAAGCGGAGCGCGTCGCCGGTCAGCCGATTTGGCAACGCACTGTCGACGTCATAGAGTAGGCGCAGCGGCTTGGCACCGATCTGCGGCGAGACCACAGCGGCTGTGCTCTCCAGCAGCTCGCCCAGCGAGAACGATTGCTCAGTGAGTGAGAGTTTTCCAGCTTCGATCTTGGCGACGTCGAGCAGGTCGTCGACGATCCCCAGCAGTGCCTGCCCTGAGCTACTGGCCATCGAGAGATACTGGCGCTGTAATGTACTGAGCGTGGTCTTGCGGAGCAGCTGCAGCGTCCCCAGTAGGCCGTTGATCGGCGTGCGGATCTCGTGACTCATGTTTGCCAAGAACTGGTCCTTGGCCCGACTCGATCGCTCGGCCTCGGCGCGCGCGGCGGCCAGCGCTTGCTCGCGTTGGCGGGCTGCCGTCACGTCGGCGGCGAGACCAAGGTAGCCAAAGATCTCGCCCTGACCGCCAACAAGTGCCGTGACCGCCAATTGGACGGAGATCTTCGAGCCGTCTTTTCTGATATAGGTCCAGTCGTTCTGGTCGACATGACCCAGGCGCGCCTTGGCAACAAAGGCGTCAAACCCGACGGGCACCGCATACCCTAGTTCTTCGCTGAGCACGGCGGCGCGCTGCGCGACCTCCTCGGCGACGTGGAACAGCTGAGGCGTGGCCTTGCCGACCAGCTCTTCGGCGGCATAGCCGAGCATCTTTTCGGCAGCCGGATTGAATACGGTGATCACCCCCGAAAGATCGGCGGCGATCAGCGCGTGACCGGCGTGGGCCAGAACCGAACGCTGCAGCGCATTGACCTGCTCCAGCGCTCGCGTGCGCTCGGCAACTTGTCGCTCTAGATTGACGTTGAGTTCGAGAATCCGTTGGCGGTCGGCCCGCTGCTGTCTGATATCGCGGAGGATCAGCGCGCCGCCGACCAGGTTGCCGAGCTGATCGCGAATCGGTGAGCTGGTCAAAGAGACGTAGATCGGCTCGCCAGCCTTACTGACGAGTCGACGGCTGCAGGCTAGCGATTCTTTCGCGGCGCAAGAAAAGTTACAGTCCTCGCAAGCGCGCAGCGGCAGCTCGTCACCGCGCACTGCGCTTACCGGGTCATCGTCTGTTGCACCCGTTTCCAGTAATCTGTCGACATCACGACCGATCGCTTCCTCCGCACGGTGACCAAACATCCGCTCGGCAGCCGGGTTCCAGCTGGTGATCACCCCGGCGCGATCGATACCGACCACGGCATCATAGGAATTTTCAACGATCGCGGCCAAACGCACGCGCTCAGCGTGTGCAGCGAGACGACTCTGGGTGCGACTCCACGAGAGGAACAGCAGAAACAAGCCAACGCAGCCGACGATGCCGAGTTGGAGCACCCGCTGCAGCGCATCGCGCCAGGCCAGTGCATCGAGACGGGAGAGCGAGGCCGAGACCGCGATCGATAGGAAGGCCCCGGCATGGCGGTCGAGTGCGAGGCGCGTGATCAGGCTGCGCTGGCCGAGTTCGCGATCGACCAGGGTGATCCGTCTGTCTCCAGCGAGCTGCCGGTCGATCCCGGCAAACATCTGCGAAAAGCGCTGGGGCTTGCCACGATCCACGCCAAACGTCACCGATCGATCAGGGTGAGCGACGAACTCTCCACGCTGATTGCCGAGATAAAGCAGATCACCTTGGCCGGTGGAGCGCCTAGCGGCGTTGAGCACCGCTGAGAAGTCGTAATTGATCACCAGCACCCCAAAGATCGCGCCCCGGCGATCGAATACCGGCGTGGCCAGGCGCAGCATCGGCCGGTACGGCGTTTCGACTGCACCGCGCTCACGGTTGAGAGTGATGTCCGAGGCCGCGATCTGCCCGGCGCGCAGCGACAACGCCCGCTTGACGTAGGGCCGATGGCCTTTGGCCTGCAGTCTTTCGCGCGGTACGATGATCGGCTTGCCACCGCGACGGTCGACGCGAACGATCTCGCGGCCACCGTCGGCAGCAGCAAGATAGCGAACTTGACTCAAGGCCGGGTCGGTCCGCAGCAGTGCAGCGAAGATCTGCGCCAGCCGTGTGCGCCATTGCTCGAGCGAGCTTTGGCTCTGTGGGTCCCGATCTTGGTTGCGCGATGCGCGAATGATCCCGCTGATCGGCGGAACGTCGCCGATCAGCCGGAGTGCCTGCTCCCCACGGGTGATCACCTCCGACAGCGCACCGCGCACGCGGTCCACCTCGCTCGCCAAGCGGCTGTCCAGCGCTAGTGCTCCGCGGCGCTGCTCGATCGCTCGCGCGTAGAACAACGTTGCCGCAGCGAGCACGAGCAGCGAAAGCGCGCCGTAGCGAAAAACCCGCGTTCGCACGAACGCCGAAAATCCAGTCCCTCGCCGGGCGCTATCGGAGTTGTCTTGTTCTGTCGACATGCGATGTCGGGCCTTTTCGGCCCCACCCGCTCCCTATATCGACGGAAAATTCAGCGGTTTTAGGGAGTTGTCGCGCAGAACCGTTCGCGCATACACAATAAAAACAACGACTTAGTAACTAGCTGGGGCGATTGCCTGACCGACGCGGTCGAAGAAACCGAGGGCGCGGATCTACGCGGAGCTGGGGATTCGCCAAGCAGACAACGCCCGTCAGCGCTAGCGCAGCGCCAGGCGCTGGGGCGGATAGAGGGCATAAACGAAGTGCCGCTTGCCCACCGGAGGCTGGAACGGTGTCAAGGCCAGCGCGTCGAGCAAACAGCTGGTCACGCCGCGCGAGACGCTGGGGGTAACCAACGCAGCGTGCTCCGGGTAGACCTTGCCAAAGCCGCGCTCAAGCACGACCGAAAGCAGGATCGACTCGCGCTGGGCTGTACGCGCGAGACACGCGGTCAGCGCGGGATAGGCAGCGGTCATTCCTTGATGAACCCAATCGGGGCCCGAGCTGGCGTAGGCCTGACCTGCGGCACTGCGGCAGCGGCCCAAGGCTCGATTGCGCTCGGTGAGGTTCTGTTTGAGCTGCGCGGTGCTCGCGACGAGCATTTGATCGCGAAGACTGATCTCCTCAAGCTGCGCCGCAGCGCGATCCGAACGGACCCGAAAATAGATCGCCATCGCGCAGGCGAACAGGGCAACGGCCAGCGCGACGTTGAGCAGCGAGCGGTGCCGGTTCGGCAGGCTTGCAGCGACGGTCAGCTGATCGATGCGCTCCTCGAGCGCTTCACGCTGACGATCTTGCTGTTCGATTTTGAGCTCGGCTTGGCGAAGAGCGGCACAAAGCGCTTCTTGGTCGGCGCGATACATGGCTCAAGCTTAGCAGCCCGACGCCTTGGCGCTAGCGATCGCTGTCACACATTCGCTGTGCGCCGCGTCGCGTCATGTGCATTCGACCAGGCTCGCGATGAATCGATGCGCTATGCTGGGCAAGCGATGCAAACGCGCGTGCTTACAGCGATCGATCAGGTCAATGCCGCACAGTGGGACGCCCTGAGCGACGCCAATGACCCGTTTACCGAGCACGCCTTTCTCGCGGCCCTCGAGCGCAGCGCATGTGTCGGCCCGAAAACCGGCTGGCTGCCCTGTCACGTCGTTGCGGAAGAGCACGGCGATCTGATCGGTGCGCTGCCGCTCTATCTCAAGGACAACAGCTACGGCGAGTACATTTTCGACTGGGGCTGGGCCGAAGCCGCACAACGGGTCGGCATTCCCTATTACCCCAAACTGGTCAGCGCCGTACCGTTTACCCCAGCGACTGGGCAACGCTTGTTGATCGCCAACGGCGCTGGCGTCGACGCCAACGCCGTGACCGATGCTCTGGTCCGACAAGTGCGACGGCTGGCCGACGATCAGCGCGCGCTTTCGATCCATTGGCTCTTTCTGCCCGAAGGGCAGCAACGGTTGCTGGTCGAGCGTGACTACGTCGCACGCGTCACCCACCAATATCATTTTCACAACGCTGATTATCAAAGCTTTGCCGATCTACTCGAGCGGTTCCGCTCCCCAGCGCGCAAGGCCGTACTGCGCGAGCGGCGGCGCGCTCAGCAGAGCGGACTGCGCATCGAACGGCGATTCGGCGAAGAGCTGACCCCGGCCGACTGGCGCGCACTCTATCTGTTTTACCGCGACACCACCTCACGCAAGTGGGGACAGCCCTATCTCAACCGCGATTTCTTCGAGCGTCTGCGCCAAAGTTTCGCCCATCGGATCGTTTCGACCCTCGCCTACGCGGACGACGACGCGCCGGTCGCCGGCACGCTCAACTTCTACAAAGGCCAGCACCTTTACGGGCGCTATTGGGGCTGCGTTGAGCAGCGCGAAGATCTGCACTTCGAGCTCTGCTACTACCAGCTGATCGAGTTGACGATCGAGCGCAAGATGACGCGCTTCGAAGCCGGTGCCCAGGGGCCACACAAGATCAAGCGTGGTCTAATGCCATCGCCGATCTACAGTGCCCATTGGCTACGCCACCCAGCGGTCGCCGAAGCTGTCGAGGCATTTTGCCAAAGCGAGGCGCGCGCGCTGCAGCAGGAGCTGGCCGCATTCAGCCAGCACAGCGGCCCATTCAAGCGCCCAGGCTAGGTCCAGCAGAGCGCATTTTTGTCCGGCGATCGCTTGACCGCGCGGATCAGCTTCTTGGGCAGCCTAGTTCGGCGCGGGAGAAGGCTGGCGAACCGAAACCTCACCGTAGTTGAAGGTCAACTCACCGTCGGTTTCATCGATGATCACCGTCCCGCCCGAGGCCAACTTGCCGAACAGCAGCTCGTCGGACAGCGGGCGCTTGACCTTGTCCTGAATCACACGCGCGAGCGGTCGCGCGCCAAACTGCGGATCGTAACCGACCTTGGCCAGATGACGGCGGGCGGCGTCGGTCAATTCAACCGACACTTTGCGATCGGCGAGCTGTCCTTCCAGTTCAGCGACAAATTTGTCGACGATCCGCTCCATCACCTCGGGCGAAAGCGGTGAGAAGACGATCCGCGCATCAAGCCGGTTGCGAAATTCGGGCGAGAACACGCGCTTGTACTCTTCGTCGGACGCGGCGCTTGCACCCGCTTCGTTAAAACCGATCGAGCGTTTTTCCAGCTCACGCGATCCGACGTTACTGGTCATCAGCAGCGTTACGTGGCGAAAATCCGCCTTGCGACCGTTGTTGTCGGTCAGCGAACCATGATCCATCACCTGAAGCAGCAGGTTGAACACATCGCCGTGGGCCTTTTCGATCTCGTCGAGCAAGAGCACTGCATGCGGTGTCTTGCGGATCGCGTCGGTCAACAGACCGCCTTGGTCAAAGCCGACGTAACCGGGAGGCGCGCCGATCAACCGTGACACCGTGTGGCGCTCCATGTATTCCGACATATCGAAGCGAATGAACTCGAGCCCCAGCGTCGCTGCCAGCTGTTTGGCAACTTCGGTCTTGCCAACGCCCGTCGGGCCACTGAGCAAAAACGACCCCGTCGGCCGATCGATCGGACCCAGACCAGCGCGAGCCATCTTGATCGCGCTGGCCAAGGCGAGTATCGCCTGATCCTGGCCGAAAACGACGAGCTTGAGCTCATCTTCGAGCGCCTGCAGACGATCGCGGTCGGTGCGCGAAACGCGCTTGGGTGGAATCTGCGCCATCGTCGCCAAGATCCGCTCGATCTCCCGCGGTGCGATCCGCCCACCTTCACGACCGGCAAGGCGCGCTGCCGCGCCGGCCTCGTCGAGCACGTCGATCGCTTTGTCGGGCAGACGCCGCTCCTGCAAGTAACGATGGGACATCTCAGCGGCGGTGCGCAGCGCGGCCTTGGTGTAGGCCACCTTGTGATGTGACTCATAGCTCGGACGGAGCCCCTCGAGGATCTTGATCGTATCCTCAACACTGGGCTCTTCGACGACGATCTTCTGAAAACGGCGCATCAACGCGCGATCGCGCTCGAGGTGTTGGCGAAAATCCTCATGGGTCGTCGAACCGATGCAGCGCAGCGTGCCGCCGGTCAACGCCGGCTTGAGCAAATTGGAGGCATCGAGCGTTCCGCCACTCGTCGCACCCGCCCCGATCACGGTATGCAGTTCGTCGATAAACAGGATCGCGTCCTCCTGCTCCTGCAACGCCTTGAACACGGCCTTCATGCGATTCTCGAAGTCGCCGCGATAGCGTGTGCCCGCCAGCAGTGCGCCCATATCGAGCGAAAAGATCGCCGCCGACTTGAGCATCTCCGGAACCTGCCCCTCGTAGATCTTTAGCGCTAGGCCTTCGACGATCGCCGTCTTCCCGACCCCCGAGTCGCCGACGAGCAGCGGATTGTTTTTGCGGCGGCGTGCCAAGATGTGCAGCAAGCGATCGATCTCGCCTTGGCGGCCGATCAGCGGGTCGATACCGCCCTGGGCCGCGCGTTCGACGAGGTTGGTGGTAAATGTCTCTAGCGCATCGCCGCGTCCGGTGGCGTCATCTTCGTCGTCGTCGACCCCACCGACTGGCTGCGAATCGCCGCCTGGTTCGCCATCTTTGCCGACACCGTGAGAAACGTAGCTCACCAAGTCGAGACGGCTCACGCCTTCTTGCTGCAGGAAATGAACCGCCCAGGAGTCTGATTCGGCGTACATCGCGATCAGCACGTTGTGGCCAAAGACCTGTTCGCGTCCTGCGCCTTCGACGTGGGCCGCAGCGCGAGAGAGCACGCGCTGAAACCCAACCGTCGGCTGCGGGGGCCCATGGCGACGCTCGGGATCGAGCTGTTCGACCTCGTCATTCAGATAGTCTTCGACCCGCTTGCGTAGTCTTTTGACATCGGCCCCACAGTGACGAAGGGTCTCCTGAGTCTCGCTGTCATGAAGCAACGCAAACAACAGGTGCTCGAGCGAAACGTACTCATGGCCGCGATTGGCGGCCTCGTTGACCGCTACGCTGATCGAGATCTGCAAGTCCGGACTGAGTTTCATCGCTTACTCCGGCTCCATCGTGCACAGCAAAGGGTGACCGTATTCACGCGCCATCTCGGTGACCTTTTCGACTTTTGTCTCGGCGATATCGCGGGTGTACAGGCCGCAGACGCCGACACCCTTGTGGTGGATGTGCAACATGATGTGCGTGGCCTCGGTTTGTGTCTTATTAAATAGTTCCACCAGGACCGCCACAACAAACTCCATCGTCGTGTAGTCGTCGTTGTGGAGCAATACCCGGTAGAGGTTGGGCTTTTGCGTCTTTGTCCGTTCTTTGAGCTTCAGCTCGCCCTGAGGCTCATCGTTTGATCGCTGGTCGTCGTCTTTTCGCTTGTCTGCCATGGACGCTCCCGCTGACTAATTTAGCCCGGATCTGTCCCTGATTCCACACGCCATCGGCAGCGGACAGGGCGCATTTTTTGGGGAGACTTCCGAGCAAAACGTCGTATCATCCCCTAATCCAAGGAGCTGCTTGTGGAGAGCGTCTCGCGCCTTGCCCTGCCCCGCCTGGTCGGTTGGCTGGTTTCGACGGTCTTGCTTAGCGCGATCATCGCGCTGCTGCTCAGCCCCTATTACTTGAAGCGCACGGCGTCCTTTTCGCGCAAGAAGCGACGTGAAGATCGATCGCGGATCGACGCCGTCGCCGATGATAGCGATCGGCCCCGCGTGATCGCGCTCGCCGACTAACATCCCCGCTCGGTAACCGCCGCTATCCGCGTCGACGACCGCGCCGCTCGATCTTGCGGCTCATGTAGCCGCCAGTCATCGCGTCCAACAAGCCGGTCAGCTCTTCGATACGAATGCGCTGACTGATCCGTGTGGCGAGATCGCGCGGGGGACGGAGGATCATATCGATCTGCAGACGACGGCGGATGTAATAGATCGTCGTCACTTCGCGGACCACACCATCGAGGATGCCGATCAGCGATTGGACGTCGAGCACTTCGGCGTTGAACACCAAGCGGTCGAGCACCCAACTCGCCTGAACACGGAAACCGGTGCGGTCGGCGTTGATCGTTTCGTCCTCTTTGAACGGCAGCGCGCCGATGTAGAGGCCATCGTCCATGTTGCGCAACGAGTGGGTCAGCTCGGTGGCAAATTCACCGCTGATCGTTGGTACGAGGGCTTTGAGCTGCGCGCCTTTGCGCAACGACATGATGCGCTCAGGGGAAACCTGGTAATACTTTACCGCCTCACGCTGTACCTGCTGAACGGACGGCTCGTGGTGAAAGCGCGCCAACACTTGCTCTTCGCTCAGTCCGCTGTTTTGGGCGAGCGCGCTCAACGCGCACAAAAAGCTCGCAGCAAACGCTAGAAATTCCTTCATTTGCCATCTCCTTGGGGGAACCACGCTTTGCTGACCCCAGGCCAGCGTTTGAACCACGGCGAATCCCAACCGCGCGGCTGGTCACCCTGCTTGTAGCGCGTCAAGTAGCCACCCGTGATCAGATCAAGATAGGACTCGAGTTCTTCGATACGAAGTTTGTACATCAGTCGGACCCGCAGCTCCTTCGGCGGGTCGGTGATCAAAAGTGCGCGTAAGCGCTGCAATTCGCCATAAAAGCGGTGCGTGGAAAAGCTGATCCACGTCTCGAGCTCGCCGATCATCCGCGAGACGCGGCCAAACAACATGTCCGAAATGTCGAAGACGGCCGGCGCAAAGTTCCAGGTAAGCATCACGCGAAACTCGTCGAACGTCCAACGAGAGCCCTCGCGAAAGCGAAACGGCAGGTCATAAATCGCATCGTGCGCGACGGGCCAAGCCCGGTAGCGCTGGTAGGTATAGGACATGTCCAGCCGCGGCATCCAGACACGCATGCGCGAGCGGTGTCGGTAACCCATCCGGCGGGTGTAGTCGACGCCGATAAAACGACGCGCGGCCATCATCACGTCGGGCAGCGAAGGAAACTTGCTCATCGTCGTCTTGACGGCCTGCTCGCGTCGCCGTTGCTCGACGAGCGTCAGTTGTCGCTTGCGACGCACCATGCGGTGAAGCCCTCGAGACCAGGTGATCCACAACAGATCCGGGTCACTCGGATCGTTGGTGAACCACTCGATCGTGCCGTAGGTGCTCCCGGAAAAGATGATCTTCCAGGTCGTACCGCCATCGACTGTTTCCCAGAGATAGGATGCGCCGATCTTCTGCATGCCACCGCGCGTCAGACGTGGCAGCATCATGCCGCTGATCGCCCAAAGGTGCCCTTTGTGCTTGGGACAGGCTTCGATCTTCGCCAGCTGCAGGCCGGTAAAGGCCAGCCCACCCAAGCGCCGCCAGTCTTCGAGTGATCCGTGCATGATGTCATCGATCACAAACAGTCCGTCGTCCGTGCCGATGTAGCCGGTCTTTTTGTCGAACGGATCGATCGTCACGTAGTTGACGATCCGCGCCGGGGGAAAGGTCGTAAAGTAGATCCAGTCCCAGCTGCGACCACCGTCGAGCGAACGCAACAAACCGAAGTTGGTACAGGCGAATACCAGGCCGCGATGATAGGGACTAAACCAAACCCAGTTCATTCGCCCTTCACCAACGCCTTGGGCTGTGGACTTGATGTAGTTCTCGCCGCCGTCGTCGGAAACGTATAGACCGTTGCGCGTCATCAATAGCACTCGACGTGCATCGCTCGGATCGACCGCAATGTGAGCGATCATTCGGCCACTAAAATTGATCCCCTGGAACGTTCGTACCCAGTTCAGTCCGCTGTCGTAGCTGGTGAACAAGCCAAACGCCGTGCAGGCATAAACGACGTTCCGCTCTTTCGGATGAACGACCAGCATCCGAATGTCGAGCGGACGAACGCCGCGCAACAGCAGCGTCTGTTTGATATTGATTCCCGATGCGCCGATCGGAATTCCCAGCGGCATTGGACGATAAAAGGCGAATTTGCGCACGGTGTTCTGCAGGCGCGGCGCACGCCCAGGCAAACCGATACCGAAGTTGACGTTTTCCGCACCGCCAGCGACGCGGCCAGCGCCTCCTGGAACGATCGGGCGGATCCCGACCCGTGTCGGGCGCATGCGCAACATCATGCTCGCCGTGCGCGTCGTGCGTCGCGATCGAGGTCGCACCCGCGCGCGTGGTCCGAGTGCGTCAGGGGCAGCGGAGTACGTCGCTCCGCGTGGCACAAACGAACTGCTGCTACTGGACTTATGGCGCGTTCCCCAAGCCGACAAGCCGTTGCGATGAACACCGAAGTAGATCTGTTGGTGCGCATCGCCATAAAACGGCCGCGGTTCGATGATCAGCCGCGACTCGTCCCAGGTCTTTCCGCCATCGGTGGTCTTGAAGACGTAGCCCTCGAAGGAGCCAACATAGGCGGTCTCTGGGTCATGAGGCGAAATGACCATCGAGTGAAACCAGGCGGCGCGCAGCGTATTGGTCACGTCGCGCAAGATCACATCGGGTCCCATACTGCCGACTTTGGTCGTCGGGGCAGGACGCTCCGGTCCCTCGGCCGTCGACATCTCTGCCGCCCCGCCTCCCGGCCGCATCAGCCGAGACTGACCCAACACCGTCGCCTCAGCGCAGCAGCAAAGGACACCCGCGGCCAATAGGCGGCGCGTCGTGAGAGCGTTACTGGCGCTGAGCAAGGCTCAACCCTTCGAAGGCGTCGATCAATACCCGGCCACTGCCGCTCTGCCGATCGGTCAGTCGCAAGAACTGCACACTGCTCAGCGTGTTGCAGCGAGTGACGTCCAACAGCGCGCGCAATTCACCGGGCGGCAGATCGAGCTCGCAACGCAAGCTCGTCCCTGCCGGAGGCGCACCGAGAAAGCCAACGAGCACATACTCTGCCCCCGAGGCAGAGGCCTCAACGCGCACAGAGACCGGGCTGGGCAGCGAAAGAAAGTGAATCGCCACGTCGGGCGTGCCGACGACGCTGCGCAGCTCGCCGCCGGTAAAGGCCACGTCGAGCGTACCGCAGGCGGCCAGGTCGACGCCGCGCTGGTCGGGGGCGCCGGTTAACGTCGAGCAGATCTTGTCCTGACAGGCGGCAGCATTGCTGCAATGCGCCACCGAGGCGTAGCGACCAACGTTGGACGGAATCGCACGACCGTCGCGATATGACGGCAACGGCGCCTGGCAACCGACTAAATACACTGCCAGAGGAATGAGCGTTGCAGCTGAGTTCATCGAGAGCACCGACGATAACTGCTCGGGAGGCTCAGAGCAACGACCTAGCCGCAGGTCGACCGTGCGGAAGGCCCGGGACTCAGAGAAATCAGCACGACCAAGCAGGCCCGCTGCTAGCCGCCAACCGCCAGGTCCTTGAGGCCACCGCCATCGATCGTAGACGCGCCATCGATCGGAGCCGCATCCGCTGGCGCCGCGTCGACGCTGCCATCGGGCGAGGGTCCGGCGTCGCCACCATCTGGAGCGCCGCCATCGATCATCCCATCAAGCGGGCCGTCGCCGACTACGGCGTCGACGGTCGCGCTGTCCGAGCCAGACGCATCGAGTGCCGTACCGCTGTCCCTGCTGGTCGCCGAGTCCGCAGCGACCGCCATGTCCCGCTGGGCAGTTCCGCCGTCGTTGATCGAAGGCAGCTCGATCGGCTGCGGCGTGCAAAAGACGCTGAGCACAACCACTGCCAGCACGGTCAGCAAGGCCAGGGCACCCCCAACCGCTCCGCTGCGATGTGGCTCATTGTGCGTCATGCTTACCGCTCCTCCAGCCGGGCCTGGACACCGGGCAATCCTAGCCAGCGTTGGAGAAGTCAGCAAGATTCTTGCCAAGGTTTTGCCGCGCCCGGCCGCCTCTCAGCTGCTGGAAATTGGCACAGTTTGGCGCAATCCGCGACACAGTGATCGCTCCAACTAGCTGATCCCGTAGCGGCGCAGGCGCCGATAAAAAGTCCTGCGCGGCATGCCGATCTCCTCGGCCGCCCGGCTCTTGTTCCAGTTGCAGCGCTCCAAAGCGCCCAGAATGCGCTGGCGCTCGGAAGCGGTTTGCGCCAAGGGCGTCGTCTCCGCGGCTGTGTCGCGCGGCGACTCGAGCGTGAAATCTCCAACGTCGAGAATCTCCTGTTCGGCCATCACCGCGGCGTTGACCAACGCGTGCTCGAGCTGACGCACGTTGCCCGGCCAAGGATAGTCGACCAACCGACTGAGTGCAGCCTTGGTGATCCCCAGCGTCCCACGTCCGGCGCGCGAGGCAGCGCTCTTGAGGAAATGCTCGACCAAAAGCGGGATATCGTCTTTGCGCCGCCGCAGCGGCGGCAATTCGATGCGCACCACGTGCAGCCGATAAAACAAATCCTCGCGGAAATGACCACTTTTGACCAACTCGGCCAACGGCCGATTGGTCGCTGCGACCAATCGCACATCGACGGGAATGTCGCGACTGCCACCGACGGGACGGATCACTTTCTCCTGTAAGGCACGAAGAAGATCGACCTGCATCTTGGCCGGCATGTCACCCAACTCGTCGAGGAACAGCGTGCCACCGTGGGCCGCGACAAACACGCCTCGGCGCTCGCGGTCGGCGCCGGTAAACGCACCGCGCACATGACCGAACAGCTCGCTCTCGAGCAGTCCTTCGGGAATCGCCGCGCAGTTGACCGCAACGATCGGACGCTTGCTGCGCGCGCTCTGCAGGTGAATCGCGCGGGCGACCATCTCTTTGCCTGTGCCACTTTCGCCTTCGATCAGCACCGGGACATCGGTCGCGGCAACGCGCTCGATCACCTCGAAGATGCGCGTCATCGGCGCGCTCTTGCCGACGATGCCGTAGTGTGAAGTCTCGCTGCGCAAGCGCGCTTCCATTCGACGCAGATCGCGGCGGGTGGCCTGCAACTCTTCGGTTCGCTCAGCCAGTAGCTGGCCGCGCTCTTCGGCCAAGGCCTCGATCCGCTGGTTTGCCGCACCGAGCGCCTCAGCGTGCTTTCGGTTGTTCTCCAGCAGCTCGGCGTTGCGCAGAGCGATCGCAACCTGATCGCCAAAGGCGAGTAACAACCGCTGGTCGCGCGCCGAGAACCGCCCCGACTGAAAGCGGCTTTCCATGTAGAGCACGCCGATACAGCGGCCTCGATGTTCGATCGGAATGCAGAGGATCGACTCGAGCTGCAGGTCGTGAACGCTGGCATAGCTGGTGAAGCGTGGGTCGGTCCGCGCCGATACGCTGATCACCGGCTGCCGCGTCTTGGCGACCGACTCGGCGATCGATCGACTGTATGCCTCGTCGAGGCTGGTATCGATGTTGCGCGCTAACCGCACCTCCAGCGTTTGCGCTGAATCGCCGATCAAGAGCAGCCCGCGCTCGGCTCCAGTCAATTCAACTGCCGTGTCCATCACCAGTTCGAGCAGACGAGAAACATCGTGCTCGGTGTTGAGCCGGCGATAGATCTCGAGCAGACGGTAAAATCGCTCCTCGATCGCCGTAACGATCTCTGGATGCGAACTACTGACGCTCGCCGGGTTTGCCAGCGGCGCCAGCGTGGTCGCCATCGCCTGATCGTTGAACTGCCCCATGCGGTTCTCCTTAGCCCCGGCGCGCTGGCTGAGCTCGCGACGCCAATCGTCCTGCCAGAATGCGCTGCGATGATCGACCGGTAACTTCTCGGCCAACGCCGTAACCACCTGCGCACCTTTGGTAAGCAATTTTCGCGCCGAGCTCGCACGCCCCGCCGCCTGCTCGAGCGCCGCGGCGACGTCGTAGGCCTGCCAGAGCAGCTCCGCAGCAGCGATGCGCTCCGCGCGCGCGATCAGCTCGTCTGGCGAGAGCGCGCTGGCCACTCCGACAGGTGCGCGCAACAGCTGCAGGCGCGCCTCGAGCAGATCCGCCCGCAGACGTTGGTCGGCTTGCTCGACCGAAGATAGCGCAGCAAGCGCCTGTGCGGCGGCCGGCAAGTGTCCCGCGCGCAGCTCGATTTCCGCCAAGTCTAGCCAGCACTCGGCGACGTCCTTGTGTTGACCGATCTCGGCGTAGGTCTGGCGCGCGATCGTTAGCTCGCGGCGCGCGTCTTCGAGACGTCCCTGACGGGCCGCGACGATCCCGCAGAGCGCTCGCGCCAAGGCCTCACCGCTTTTGCGCCCCAGGCGGATCATCAGCGCCAAGGCTCGTTCAAGGGTCTGACGCGCCTGCTCGTAAAGGCCGATCTGCAACTCGGCAAAGCCCTGATTGCAGCGCGCAGACGCTGCGTAGACATCGGCACCCAGCGCGGTAAATAGTCGGGCCGTCTGCTTGAAGTCGTTTCGCGCCCGACCGTAGTCGCCCTGACGCAAAGCTAGCGCCGCCGCATTCAAACGTACCGTCGCTTCGCGTTCGACGTCACCGCAGCGGGCGAGCGCTTCGAGCGCCTCGTGGTACTTTTGCTCGGCCTCTCTTAGCTCGCCATGACGCGCGCAGTGTGCGGCCCAACGATTGAGCACCGTTGCCACCGTTCGCAGGTCGTCTGCGCCGCAAGCCAGGCGGTGCGCCTCGGCGAAAGCGCTGTCCACGTGTTCACCGGCCTCGCCGCTCAACGATGATGCCCAGGCGCGCCTGGTGATCAGCTCGGCGCGCAAGGCGTCGGGCAGCTGCTGCTTGAGACCAGCTTCAGCGAGTGCGATCGCCCGCTGGTGCTGGTCGCCCGCCGCATCGACGGCAACGACCCACAGGCCGTGACGATCGGCCGACCGCACCGGACACTGCACCAGCTCTTCGACCAGCGTCATCGCCTCGCTGTGCCGTCCCGAAGCGACCAACACGCGCACCAATTCGATACCGCTGTCGAGCCAACGTCCGTCACTCGGCGTCAACTCGGCGCGGATCCTCAGCAAGACCTGCTCGGCTTCACGTAGCTCGCCAACCGCACGCAATAGACGCGCTAGCCGCGCCGAAAATTCGAGGGCCCGATCGGAAGGCAGCTGCTGTTCGAGCGCACTGTGCAATAGACGAACCGCGGACCGCAGCATCGCCGCTTGTTCGAGACTATCTAGCGCTTGCGGCAGGTCGTCGAGCGCTTGCTCAAGCATGCCAGCGGCAAGCCAGTGCTCGACGCGACGGGTGATAGCTGCGCTAGTCTCGGCCGCGCGACGGTGCAAGCTCCGAGCTCTATCGGCAGAAATCCGCTCCAACACCAAGTTGCGCAGGGGCTCGCTACGCAAGCCGACGCGACCGTCGCTGGCCTCGCGCAGCCAACCCGCGATCAGCAGACTTTGAACTGCGCGCAGCGACACACACTCGGCGCGAGCGATGTCCTCGACCCGCAACTCACCGAAAACTGCCAGCCGCTCGAGCACGCCGATGCTGCGGCGGTCCAGGTCACCGTAGCGACCGAGGTACACCTCTTTAAGTGAGCCCGCGGTCAGACGGCCGAGCTCGGGCTGAGACGGCCAACCGAGCTCGGCCAAGTGGCGGAGGGCATCGAGAACGATCCGCCGATTACCACCGCTGTGGGCGTGGAGTTGCGGCGCAAGTTCGAGCTGGCCACCGACAGCCCGCACGATATCCCGAACATCGTCGAGCGCGAGTGGACCGAGCTCGACGAGTGGCCAAGCGGAGAAATGGTCGATCGCCTGATCGGCCGAACAGGCGACGACGATCAACAGCGGCGCGCTCGAAGCCAGACTGTGGGCGACAAAGCGTAGCGCGGCTAACTGCTCGTTGTCGACCCGGTCGAGGTTTTCGATCACGACCAGCAGCGCACGCTGCTCGGCGGCTTCAGCGAGAAACGTGGCGATGCGAACCAACGCGGAATAATCATCGAGCCGAACCATCGACGGGGCCGCAAGGCCCAGCGCGCCCGCGACCTGCGCGATCAGCTCAGCCAGCGGTTGCCCTTCCGAAGCGACACGAATGACCTCGATCTCGCTCAGCTGACTGCGCCAACTCAGCTGCACCAACAATCGCCGTCGACCGCTGCCGGGATCGCCGGTAAGCGCAACGAGCGGTGCGCTGTCTGACCGACGCAAGAGCCGGTCGCTGACCTGCTCCTCCAGCCGGGCTAACGCTCGCTCGCTGGGACGACCGATGTTGGGCTCGACAAAGGGCGCCTTGTCGAGCGCTAGCGGCTGCTCGCCGAGTGCTTCCGCTAAGCGCGCAAGAGTCGTCGCCGCCTCCGCCGCGGTCGGTGGTCGCTGCTCAACGGCGCGCGCCAACAGCCCGCGCAGCAACGTCGTCAGTTCGGCAGGCAGGTTGGACGGCAACGCGATCGGCAGCTCGCCGCGCAGATGCCAAGCCACCCAGTCAGCGACAGTGGCATCCTCGAGCGGCAGTGCCCCAAGGATCGACTGGAGCAAGATCATGCCGAGCGCGTATAGATCGGCGCGACCGTCGATCGGGTCGCCACGCAGCAGTTCGGGAGATAGGTAGGGTGCGGTGCCAGCAACCTGGCGTGCGCGGCCCGATCCGCTAGCCAAGCCAAAGTCGATCAGCCGCGGCTCCTCGCCTGCCTCAATGATCACATTCGCCGGCTTCAGATCGCGATGGACCATGCCGGCGCGATGCAAAACTTCGAGTGCCGAAGCAACGCGACCGAGAACGCGGCAGGTCTTTCCTAGCGTTTGACCGACGAGAAAAGCGGCGAGGTCGACACCGTCGACCAACTCGCGGGTGAAGAACGCGCCTTGGGGCGTGTCAGCCGCATCAGCCCTGGGTAGCCGGCCGAAGTCATACACGCGGGCGAGATCGGGGTGGTTTAGTGCCGCAAGCACAGAGAACTCGCGCCGCAGGCCGGCAACCAGCGCGCGATCTTCATCGCCGACGAGCGCCTTGAGCGCAACACGCTGACGACGCAGCAGATCTTCGACTTCGTAGACCGAACCCGCCGCACCCGATCCGAGCGGTCGCACCAGGCGGTAGCGGCCTTTGAGCAAAGATGCGCTCATCGTCGGCTGACTTCGGTCCTCCTTTGTCGCTATGCTATCAGCCGTGAAGATCGACGTCGATCAGACCTTCTTTCGTGAGTCGGAAGCGTACGCGTTGCGCTACTGCTGCGAGGACTGCACGCTCTTCGTCGACGAGCGGTGCGCGCATTTTTGGCCGACGCTCGATCACCGTCGCGCGCAGCAGTCGCAAAAGACCTCGGTGGTCTTTTGCAAAGAGTTCTGCGCCGACTAGCGGTGACCTGACCGGCGCCGCGGCCAGGCGGCGATTTCGCCGTAGATCGAGCGCCGGAGCATTTGCGCTGTCACATAATACTCTAATGATAACAATGTATTAAAATCATTGATTTGACCTTTGACGCATCGCGCAGTAGACGATCGCTGCGCTAGCCGGGGAGCGCAGGGTTTGTGTGCGGTGGTAAAAAGATGTTGTGGGAACCACTTCAAGCGCTGGTCTTTGTAGACACTCGACAACTCGATGGGCTGATCACCGAAGTCGACGGTGACTTGCTGGCGTTGCGTCTTTCCCAGGGCGCTCAGGCGGCGGCGTTCATTCGACTGAACATCGCGCTACCGAACCAGCGCGAGCCGCTGATGCTCGATGCGTTCGTCGCCGAGTGTCGGCGGATGTCGCATGATTACCAGCTCGTGCTCGTACTCGCCGAACCGATGCCGCTGGAACTTCACTTCGCGCTTGAGGGTCAGCGCGCGCGACGGCGGACAAACACCTGTTGGCCGGCGCAGCAAGCGAGCGCGCCCACCGACAATGACTGGCTCGCGGCAAGCAGCGAGCCGCGCCAGACCCGTTGTTTGCCACAACGGCAGCTCCCGCGCCCTCAGCCGCTGGCCCGCGGTGGAAAGCCGCAGCCGCTGGTCGCCTAGCGTCGCCCAGTTCACCGGGCACCGCGCTAATCAATCGTTGGCGGTCGAAGCGATCTTGTCACGGATCAAGCGACGCAGCGCCGCCCGTTCGGCGGGCGTGAAATCGCTGTGCTGCTCGGTAGGCCTGCTGGCCTTGGCCTGCGCGCGAAGGTTCTTGTCCGCAGTCTTTTTGACCCCATCGACCAATTGTTGCGTTTCATCGGTCTGGGCGATCGCCTGGATGTGTTCCCAGAGGGTCTTTTCGCCGAGCGGCACGGTGTAGGCGAAATAGACCAGTGCCCCCAGGCAGGTCAGACCAACCGCTAACTTCAGTAGACGAAACACGGCCTCAGCCTAGCAGCGCTGCTCGGCCAGGGCCACTTTTGCACCCTTTTCGGGCGGGGGGAGCGAGCACCGCCGCTATCGGCGCGCGCAACAGACGGCAGGGGCCTGAGGGCGTCGAGAGCAAGGCGCGAGCGAGCAACGCCGCTATCGGCGCGCTCGGGCGCCTGCCCGGTTAGAAGCCGCCAGCGCGCTTCAGGATAACGAACTCAACGCGGCGGTTTTTCGACCAGGCCGCTTCGTTATGACGCTTGTCGACCGGTCGCGTCTCGCCATAGCCCTTGGAGCGCAGGCGATTGGTCGACACGCCCTTGGTGATCAGGTAGCGGCGTACCGAGCCCGCGCGATCATCGGTAAGGCGCAAGTTGTAGCTGTCGGAACCGCGCTCGTCAGCGTGCCCCTGAATCTCGATCAGCAGGATCTGCGGGTTGCCCTTGAGGGTCGCCGCGATCGCGTTGAGGATCGGGAAACTGATCGGTTTGATCTTCGCACTGTCGGTCTCGAAGTAAATCTTGTCGAGAATCTCGATGCGTCCCTTGTGAACGACGACGCGACCCTTGTCAGGACAACCGTCCTCGTCCTGATAGCCGTTGTAGGTCTCGGGCTCGTTGGGACACTTGTCGTCGACGTCGAGAATGCGGTCTTTGTCGTTGTCCGGATCGGGACATCCATCTTTGTCCTCGAAGCCGTCTTTATCCTCAGGGTCGTTGGGACAGAGGTCGTCAACGTCCAGAATGCCGTCCTTGTCATTGTCGGGATCGGGACAACCGTCGGCGTCTTCAAAGCCGTCCTTGTCCTCGGGATCATCGGGGCACTTGTCCTTGTCGTCGGGGATACCGTCGCCGTCGCGGTCGAGCACGTCTGGGTCAGGACAGCCGTCTTCGTCCTCGATGCCGTCTTTGTCTTCCGGCTCGTTGGGACACTTGTCGTCTTCGTCGAGAATACCGTCGCGATCGTTATCCGGGTCGGGGCAGCCATCCTCATCTTCGAAGTCGTCGATGTCCTCTGGCTCGTCCGGGCACTTGTCGACGTCGTCTTTGAGACCATCACCGTCGCGGTCACCGATAGCTGGCTCGAAAATAAATCCGACGAATGCACGCACGTCCGGGGATCCGTATTGATAATTTCCGCCGCCGCCGCGCAGACCGCGGCCAGCGCCAAACATGAAGTATGAGTTGCGCGCCAAATAGAGCCGGAAGCCGGCCACCAACTCGTGGGCCGAATTGAGCGCACTCGCTTTGGCAAAGTCGGTCAAGCCGGTCTGACCATAGATTTCGGCGACAAAGTCGAAGCGCTGGGGAACGATCGCCAAAGCTGCGCCGATACCGTAGCGCAAATGATGCTTGGACTCGATCTGCCGGCCGGTGCCGCACTCCTCAGTCGGCTGCCCGGTTTGCACCAGACATTGGCGGGTGTCGGTCCAGGTGTTGTCTGGCGAATTGCCGACCTGAGCATTGCCGAAACGGAAGATCGCACCCAGGTTAACCGCGAGCTGCAGGCGGCCGCGGAAGAAATCCTTGTCGAGTAAGATCGTCGGAGAAAAGGCAAACCGCCCCGAACCGAGAAACGCTGTCTCGTCGCCGGTGGGAAAGTAGACCGTGCCGAGCAAGCCCAATCCCAAACCGTGCTTTGAGGTGTTGAGGATACGGCCCTTGATGTGCACCGCCAGGTCACCCGCGCCCTGAGCATCGACACCGCCCTTATCGTTTTGGGTCGGATTGGGCTCGGTGTCGCCGTTGAAGAACGACAGCGGCATCCCGAGGCCAACTTCGACGTGACGGAACAGGCCGATCGCCGCTTGGAGATTGCCGGTGACGAGGTTGTCGACGTCGTAGCGGCTTTGAATCGGCTGGCCATTGGTGTCGAGCCATTTGTTGCCGGCCCCAGGCACACCGCGAATCGACAATGGGCGACGGGCCCAGTTGATCAGCAAGCCGAAGCTTGGATCGAGGTGCCCCAACACCTGTGAGGTGTTGAGGGTGATCAGGCCCTTGGAGTCGATGGCCGGACGAAACAGCTG
Source organism: Deltaproteobacteria bacterium (assembly GCA_020633415.1). Lineage (GTDB taxonomy): Bacteria > Myxococcota_A > Polyangia > JACKDQ01. Next base: position 47,962 of record JACKDQ010000004.1, on the reverse strand, counting down.
AAGGTCGACGGGGCCGCCACTATCTTGTGCCGCAGCAGGACCGGAGACGGTCAATAGGACGAGAGCTGTGGCGACTATAAAGCGCTTGCCAAGGAACATGAGGATCCTCTCGACGGGGAACTGCAAGTACAGCGTAGGGATCTGAAAACAGCGTGAATTCAAACAGATACTGGTCTCGTTTACTACAGACGAAGGTGTTTTGTCAACCATCTACAATCCCCCAACCCTCCGTGGTCATAGCGAAAATCACGAGTGCCCCTGCTTTTGTACCCCGCCATCCACCGGGCTGTGCGATCCTATTGCGCCGCCGCACGGGGTATAAGCGGCGCCCTGGAGAAACGTTACAGTGCTCCTTTTGTCTGTCCCAATTTCTGTCGCCGATCGCGGCGGGTTGTCTGTCGGCGAGCTCGACGAGCTAGCGATCGATGGCCTTTCGCTCGGTCCGTACTTGAGCGCAGAGCAGCAAAAACAGCTCGCCGATGATCTGCGCAAGAGCGGCCAGCTTTGCCTCGAGGTCGCCCATCCGATGAACGGTGGGCGCCGGCCGCTGCCAGATCCGCTGAGCGCCGATCGCGACGAGCGGCGGGCGGCACTGCAGGTGTTAAACGCCACCATCGAGCGAGCCGCCCGGCATAACGCCGAACGTGTGGTGCTCTATCCGAGCCGCGTGACGCTGCATCAAAGCGTCGGACTGCTCAGTCAGCGTTTTGCCGAGGGCCGTACGCTCAACTTCGCGCCGCTGTTCGAGCAGCGGGCCGCGCTGAGTGAGCCCATGCTCGACCGTTTGCTCAAGCTGCTCGACGGAGCGCTTCGTGCCGCCGAGCGGGTCGGCCTGACGATCGCCCTGCCTGGACCAGCGCCATGGCCTCACAACTTTCCCCGTCAAGCGGAAGTCGCACTGCTGCTCGACGAATTCGCCGGTGGGCCGCTTGAGGCGACGTTCTTCAGCGATTGGCAAACCATCGCTCGTCGGCTCGGCACCGATGATCAGTTCTGGACCGATACGCCCGCGGCGCGGCTCTCAGCAGCCTGCGGACTGACCAGCGGACTCCCACCCAGTTGGGCCGAACCGACCGTCGTTCCGTCTGCCGAACGAATTACGCTCTACCTGCGGATAGCGGTGAGCCTCGAAGAGGCGCGTACGGTGGTCGAAGCGGTCCGCGAGCGCCTCGCGCAACGCCCCGCCGAGCCGCAAACCGACACCAATCAACAAACCAACCAACAAGACGAGCCACATTTCGTCAAGAGCCCGAGCGGGCTGCTCTTGCCTTACTGAAGCTCCCTTACTGAAGCTCCCTTACTGAAGCTCCCTTACTGAAGCTCCCTTACTGAAGCTCCCTTACTGAAGCTCAATGCCGTTGCGGCTGCAGACGTTCTTGAGCAGTAGCTTGAGCCGCGCGTTGAGACGCTGATAGGCCGACGTCGCCAAGCGCACGTTGTTGGTGTAACAGGCCGAGGCGCCGAGGATTTGCAGCGCGTGCTGGCTACCCGACTCGATCGCCAGCACGCGACGAGCGGCGTTGATCGCCTGAGCGTGATGGCCCGCCACATAGGCGCGGCGTGCGGTCTCCAAGATCGCCTTCGGGTCCTCTTTGGGACGCTCTGGAGTCGGCTCTTGGTCGCTTAATGACGCATCGGGCTTGGGACGTTTGCGCACCACGCGGCGCACACGCGGCCGACTTGCTGCACTGACCGCTTCGCGAGGCGTGCAATTGTCGGCCTTGGCTTGAGCGGTCTTGTCGTCGGCGATCAGTTTGCGCACCTCGGCAGCACGCTTGTCGGCGTCGTCACACGCGCCGCGTCTGACGAGCGAGGCGATCTCTGCGACCTTTTGGTTGAGGAACTGCTCACGCGCATTCTTGAAGGCCGCCGACTCATCGCGCTTGGTCGCGTAGACGCTCTCGGCCGGAATGCCATTGAATAACTCGAGGGCGGCAACCGTCTTGAGCTCACCCGCCTTACCATTAGCGTCCTCGAAGACCTTCTTCCAGCGCAGCTCCTTGGGCGCGTTTTCGCAGCGCGGGCCAGCCTGTGGGCGATGGCTGTCATCGAGCTTTTCGCAGAAACTGATCACCTCGTTCCAGGCTTCATTGGTGCTGGCCTGCTCGATCTTGGCGAGCAATTCGGTTTGCGTCTTGTCCTGCCGATGAACACTCGTCGCTGCTTGTTCCTGGCTGTCGGTCAGACCAACATCAGGACCACGACGCGAATCGAGGTATTGCCAGACGAAAAACGCCGCAGCTCCCAAAGCCACCGCGATCAGACCGATCCAAACCGCCCGTGAGGGACCACCGCCATCACCGGTGTCGTAGATCGTCGCATCGCGCTCGAACACAAAGTCCTCGCCCGGACCGACGAAGCGCAAGCGCACGTGCCCAAGGTCGATTTGGTCGCCGCGCCGAAGCTCGACCTTGCCGTACTCTTCACCGTTAACGCGCACGCCGTTTGCGCTCTGCAGATCGACGATCGTGTAGCGGCTGTTCTCCTCGACCAACCGGCAGTGATGGCGCGAAATCGAGCGGTGGTTGATCACGACGTCGTTGTCGTCGGTTCGACCGAGCACCATCAGCGGTTTGTCGAGCGGCACCTCACGGCCGGCAAAGTTCGCCGAAATGCAGACCAGCCGTGCACGCGGCGGCTTGATCGCGGTATCCATCGCCGCCATGCGCTCGGCAGAGCTGATCCGCTCGGTGTCTCCGTCGATCCGTGGCAGCTCGGTTGTCGCCGCATCTTCGGCTGGCTTGACCGCGCCCTCGACCTTCAGACCGATGACGTAGTCGCCGATCTGGACGCGGTCACCCTCGGTGATCGCCACACGCCCCGAAATCCGATTGCCGTTGACGCGAATGCCGTTGTAGCTCTGCAGGTCTTCGATGAACACCGCGCCGTTGCCGCGACAGAGACGCGCGTGTTGGCGCGAGATGTTTCGCTCGGTCAGGCGAATCGTATTGCCTTCTTTTCGACCGATCGATATCTCATCCCGGATTAGCGGAACGACCGTCGTTTTGCCTTCATCGTCCTCAATGATCAGCTTGATCATGGGTGGCCAAGTCGCTCGCTGACGGATGAATCAAGCGCCCAAATCCACTGGACGCGAATAAATACCCAAAGGAACAAAACAACCGACTTTAAAATTCACTACTTCAAGGTGTCAAGTGAGCGTAAAGCAGCCCTAAAGGTGCGATGATTTGCCGATTAGCCGGCTGACTAAGGAACTTTCGTAAGCTCGCCAGCGTCGACACCGTCGGATGACCGATCGCGATCGCCCATCCTCGCCGCCGCGCCAACCGCTCAGCTTCCGCCAAGCGTCCACCAATTGTACCAGAATCTGCCTGATCATCGACAAAGAGATCGCGGGAAAGGCAGGCCACGCCACGGCTTTTTGCCACCGAGCAGACTTGACTTTGCGGTGTCGTCCGTGAGTCGAGAAAATAGTGCCCCGAACGGCTGATCAGCGCCATCAGCGCCGTCAGCGCCCGCCGATCGGCGGAAAACGCCGATCCCATGTGATTGTTAATGCCGCGCGCCCCGGGCACGCGAGCTAAGCATTCGGCAAAAGCGCTGGCCAACGGCCGCCCAGCGCTGAGCACGATCGGCTCGTCGGAGATCGCCTGGCGGTCGGTCGGCGACAGCGGCAGGTGAAGCAAAAATTCGCGGCGATGCTGGCGCAGCTGGGCAACAACCTCGGCGGTATGCTTGGCGTGAGGCAACACCGACAGCGTCAGCGCCGGATGCAGCTCGAGTAACTGCTCGAAGGCCGCCAGGTCACGACCAACGTCGTCGATCACCACTGCCAAGCATGGTCGCGCCGGCACACAGCGACCGAGCCGCCGGTGCGCAGCTGCACGATCGGCCGGCTTGCGCAGCGCCCACCACACCGACAAGGCCGCCAGGCCAGCCATGGCCAGCGCCGCGACCAACGAAAAGACCCGTCGCTTACTCAATACCATGCGCACTCAGCGGCAAACGCGGCGCTGATCTTTTTGGGGTGCACCGTTAACCGTCATCCTGCGTGCGGAAGATCTGTGCGGCGCGCAGGTAATCGAGCGCTGTTTGCAGCTGAAAGTCCTTCAACCGACTGCGCTGCCCCGGTTTGCTCTGGGACGGCTCGCCACTCAAATGCCGCTTGAGGTCTTTTTCACGCAGCACCTTGTCCGTTGCCCGGCGCTTCGGTGGCTCGGTCGACTGCACGAGGATGTCGGGCGTAATGCCGTGCTCCTGAATCGAGCGACCGGCCGGGGTAAAGTAGCGCGCAACCGTCAGCTTGAGCCCCGAGCCATCGGCAAGCTCGATGATCGTCTGTACAGACCCCTTGCCGAAAGTTTGCTCGCCCATGATCACCGCACGTTTGTGATCCTGCAGCGCGCCAGCGAGGATCTCAGCAGCCGAAGCTGACCCGCCGTTGACCAGGCAAACGATCGGAAACCCCTCGAAGGTGCCCGCACGATGGGCGGACTCGCGATCGAGCACGCGCCCGCCTTTGCCGATGGTCGTAACGATCCGGCCCTTAGAAAGCAGCAGATCGGCCGATTGAATCGCCTGATCCAACAGTCCGCCTGGGTTGTTGCGCATGTCGAGGACCAAGCCGCGAATGGCTGGCTTTTCGCGCAGCGTGCGCAGCGCGCGCCGAAGACTTTCGGCGGTGCGTTCCTGGAAATTCTTGATGCGAATGTAGCCGATCTGGGGGGTCAGGCGTTTGCTGGTCACACTGACGATCTTGATCACGTCGCGCATCACACTGAGCGTCAGCGGCTCCTTCGCCCCGGGTCGGGCGATCTGCAGCTTGACCGCGGTCCCCTGTCGACCACGCATCGCCCGCACCGCTTGGTCCATGCGCATCTCGCGGGTGGAAGCGCCATCGATGTGCGTGATCTCGTCGCCGGACCTAATACCGGCGCGATAAGCCGGTGTACCTTCGAGCGGCGCGACGACGGTCAAACGCTGTTGACGAAATTCGACTTCGATGCCAATGCCACTGAACTGCCCTTGGGTGTCGGCGCGCAACTGTTTGTATTGGTCCGGCGTCAAGAACACCGAGTGCGTGTCGAGCGACTGCATCATCCCGCGAATTGCGCCGTAGATCAGCTGGGTGCCATCGACGTGGTTGACGTAATTGTTTTCCACATAGCTCAGCACGCGAGCAAACAGGCCGAGCTTGCGGTAGGGACTGTAACCCCGCGGTACCGCGCGAGTCGGTAGCGCCAGAGCGACTACAGCCATCAAGATCGCCCCGGCGAAAAAGGGCAGCCAAAACCGCACCGACCCCAGGCCGGAGCGCGTCAAACGACGCTTCATCGAAGTCATCTCCCTGCTTACGGCGGTCCGAGTATATCGCGAACCGGCCGGCTGCGCCCCAAAGCCGCTGATCGACGATGATTAGGGCCGTCGCCGTCAGCGATGGTCGCGTGGTGGCGGTCGATGGCTGCCCAGACAACTTGAAGCAGTACGGTCGCGATGGCGAAGCCGGGCTCTATTTGTGTGGCGGGTAGCGCGTGGGTTGACCCCAAATCGCTAGTCCACGCTGCGCGCACCTTTGAGTGCATCTAACAGCTTGGCGACGTGCTGGGGCACCGCCTTATTCAGAAGCTGGGGCACGGAGTGCCCCGAAAAGAGCATATTGGCAACCCAGGTGACGTGGCCGATCGATTGGGTTAACTCGCCTTCGGGTCCAGTGATCAGCTTTTGGCCGCTGGCTGGATCGACCATCGAAACCGAATAACGCGGCGCGCCCTTTTGGGTGACGTAGGTCGAGATCGTCGGCGTGATCAGCTGATGGCCCAACAGGCGGACCTTGTAGCTACCGTTGTCGCGCGACAGTCCCTGGCGACTGCTAGTGATCTCCCAGTGCAGATCTTTGTTGTTTGGATCGGTCATCGCGATCGTCGTCGCTATCTCGCCAAGCGGCAGCGCGCTCAGCTTCCAGCGCTGCGGTTTCTTCCAACCCTTCTGCTTCAATGCAGCGACGCTCTTGAGCTCAAAACCGCTGGTGGTGATCGTCGTCTGCAGCATCACCGTTGGGTGATCGTAGACGAGCTTGCGATTGAGAACGTAGGCCGGCGTATTGCCCCGCGCTGGCTTTTCGACCGTCAACGCGTAGTGCGGAACGCTGACCAGGCGACCATCGCCAGTGACGTCAACAACCATCGTCTCGTGGCGCTTACCCCTGGCGGTCTGTTGCCATCGCTCCATCTTGTGCTGACCCGCGATATCCCGCTCGCCGACGGTCCAACCGCGCTCGCCATAGGCGCGCTTAACGTCGGTGAACTTCGGCGTGTTGGGGATTTGCCCGTTGGTCGGACCCCACAGACCGCGGAGCGGAATCGCTTTGCTCTGAAACGTTTTTGCCTGTGCGAAATGCGTTGCGAGCAGTCCACAAAGAAGCAACACCACTGTGCGAAGCATTGGTTCCCCCTCGCCCTTTCGGACTGCAAGTGCAAAGCCATCTCGAGAGACGTCTAAGGTCTTGCTTTCTTAATGTCTGCATCTGCGCACCCGTTGCAGCGATTGGGCGCAGACAGCATCGCTGTCGAAATTGACCGCACGGTTAAACGCTGCGGCCAACCGAGACGGCGACATCGTGTCGCCGAACAAGCGTAGGGTCGGTCACGGCTTCCAAGGGGCGATCCTTCCTGCGGCGGCACAAGCACCAGCGCAGCGGGGCAGATCTTGTAGCCCAAGTCGATTCTCGCGAGCACGACCAGCAGAGGCGCGTCGTATGCAGCGCCATGTCTACCAAGCTATCGCGTATGACGCCGCTCTGTCTGTTGGCCATTTTGTTCTCGGGCGCTTGCAGCACCGCCTCGTCGAGCCTCAGCGACGCCGAGGACCGGCGCGATGCAACTGCGCTGGCAGACGATGCCGTTGCCGATAGCGCGGACGGGGCACATGATGACGCAGGTCAATCCGATCTGCAGGCCGCTGACGGCGCCGGTGATGGCCCCGCTAGCGATGGGCTTGCGGTCAATCCGCTGCCATGGCGTGGCGGACTGTTGGCCTTCGGCGGCGCGGGCCAGCACACGCCGACGGCCCTGGCGGTCGACAAACAAGGCCGCGTAATCCTCGGTGGCCGAACCCACGCGGGAACACGGTTTCAGATCGGGCAGCACGGGTTTACCGCACAAGGTGAAGACGGCTGGGTCGTGATGTTGACGCCTGGCGGCGCGGTCGATTGGTTGCGGCCGGCGTCCTCGACCGGTTTTGCCATGGTCAATGACGTGGTCAGCCGCGGCAGCTACATCTTCGTTTTGGGACAATTTGACGGCACGCTCACCCTCGGCCAGAGCCAACTCAAGAGCATCGTCGGCCACCAACGCGACCTGTTTGTGGCCCGTCTAACAGACGACGGCAGGGTCGATTGGCTTCGCCGCTATGGCGGGACAGCTGCGGAATTTCCCCGGCGGTTGGCCGTGGATGCGCAGGGCAACGTCTACGTTGCCGCGACGCTCTGGGAGTCGACAACCATCGATGGAAAGCAACACATCAACAGCGACGCACCCCGCAAGCAGATGCTGCTGATCAAACTCAACGCCACCGGTGCAGTGCTCTGGAGCCAGTCTTACGGGGGCGCTGCCGACGACGAAATCGCGCGGATCGTCATCGACACCGACGGTTTGACGCCGCATTTCTGCGGTACGTTTGGCGGCACCGTGAGCTTTGGCGCCCAGTCGTTCAAGAGCGCGGGGCACGTAGATGTGTTTTGTCTAACGGTGGCCCCCCAGACCGGCGCCATTGTCGCGGCGGCAGTGATAGCTGGCCCCGGGCCTCAGTACGTGGGCGATCTAGCAGTGGCAGGCAGCGAGCTTCTCGTCGGCGTGCACGCGGGAACCCTCGCGGAGCTAGCTCCGGGGGTGACCGTACAAGCCGTGCCGAAGTCGACAGCGGCGGCGATCGTGCGGTATCGACCGGGTTGGAAACTCGCCGGTCATCAACCGCTGCTGAGCCCTGGTGCTGTGAGCTGGCCGCTGGTCGCTTTTGGCAGCGGTACCGAGGTAGTCGCCAGTCATTTCCTCGGTCAGCTGAGCTGGCGAAAGCAAAGTGTTCTTGGCAGCAGCACCGCTTACCGACCGTTTTTGGGCACCCATTCGAGCGCACAGACGACGTTGGTCGCGTTTAGCGCCGATGACCCGGCGTTTGTCCATGAGCTGGGCGTTCGCCCGGGCGGTGCGCCGGCCTTGGTCGGTACCTTTGAAAAGACCTTGGCGCTGTCCTCGGCGGCGACGCCGATTAGCCGGTCCGCTTTCGGCATGCTCTGGCTCTACGCACCCTGAGGAGGGGGTGCATCGCGTAACCAGTGCCGACGGTCGCAAGGTCAACAAACGCACGTCAATAGGCTTGGCGCTCGGCCTGGCCGTGGCTAGCCAACGACCGTCGCCGGCGTGCTGACGAGCTTTGGAACCCTCGCCTTCGGCGAGATAGCCAACGCCCAGACGGATTCGGCTGTGTTGCTCGCCAAGCTCAAGGTGCTCCACGGGCTCGACCAGCGCGCGGTACCGCTGTTGAGCGATTGGGTCGCGGGCGTTGTCAACGCGCCACTTTTGGGTCAGTAAGCCGCCCAAAGGGGCCCATTTCCTGGCAGAGCGCCGCCGCCCACAACAGTATATCGAATGGGAAAGAGACGGCCGACGTTGCAGCGCTGCAACCACGCCGGGGGTGAATCGGCCTGTGCCCGGACGCCGGACCGATCAGTCCACCCGAATCACCTGTGTTTGTTCGTGTTCACGCGACGCGAGTGCTTGGCATGAGCGTTGCTCACGCTTAGACCGATGTTCCGCCAACAACACAGGCAACAACCGCGCTGCGGCTCATCTCAGCTGGCTCTGCACAGACACGTGGATTCGCGCAGCGAGAGGAAATCGATGAAGCACGCAATCTTGGCAACATTGGTCTGCGTCGGATGCTGGGGGGATCAGAGCACGCCGTCGAACCCAGACCGCGAACCGACCGCCGATCAAACCACGCATCGCGACAGAGGGACGACGGGTGTCGATACCACCCGAGGCGACGGTGATCCGTCCGATGAGATCGGCGACGGCGGCTACACCGGCAAGGCAACCTTCTTCGTTGCTGTCGGCGGCAACGATCTGTCCGACGGAAGCGAAGGCGCGCCGTTCGCCACGCTTGAGCGGGCTCGAACCGCGATCCGCGCGTTGCGCGCCACACAGGGCGTTCCTGAAGGAGGCGTGGTCGTCTATCTGCGCGGCGGCATCTACCAACGATCATCCTCCTTCGTCCTGGACGCTCAAGACGCAGGCGACCCTCGGCGTCCGCTGGTCTTCCAGAGCTACCCGGGTGAACGCGCGCAAATCGTCGGAGGTCGGAGAGTGCCCGCAGCTGCCTTCGCACGCATCGACGCCAGCTCGCCGCTATACGGCAGCTTGCCCTCGGCGTCGCGTGGTAGGGTCTACGCCGCTAACCTCAATAAGCTGGGCATAACGGACTTCGGCACGTTGGCGCCGCGCGGTTTTCTCGTCGCACAATCCCATAGCGCGCTCGAACTATTCGTCGACGGCGAGCCGATGACACTGGCCCGCTGGCCAGACGCCGACAACTTTGCCGAAGTGGGCGCCGCCCATTCGACGACGGAATTTGGTTACGCGAGCGATCGACCAAGCCGCTGGAAATCGTCGGACATCTGGCTGCACGGCTATTGGCGCTACTACTGGGCCGACCTACGCGTGAAGGCCACCATCGACACAACCAAAAGGAGCGTGACTCTTGCGCAGGCACCCTTTGGCGGCATTCAGGCAGGCCAGCCCTACTATGCCGAAAACCTCCCCGAGGAACTCACCGTTCCCGGGGAGTGGTATCTCGATCGCAAAAGCGGCACGCTGCTCCTCTGGCCCAAAAATGCGCTCACCGCGAAAAGTGAAATTTTGGTATCGATGCTCGACGCTCCGCTGATTCACATCAAAGCGAGCAAGCAGATCGAGCTGCGCGACTTGACACTGGAAGCGACCCGCGGCCTGCTGCTTTACATCGATGGTGGCAGCGATAACCGCGCCGTGGGCTGCACGTTCCGCAACAGTGGCGTAACCGCGGTCAGCGTGAGCGGGAGGCGAAACGGGATCGATCACAGCACCATCGACGGCGCTGGCGACACAGGAATCGTGCTAAGGGGCGGCGATCGCGCGTCACTCACCAAAGCTAACAACTACGTCACCAACAGCACGCTGCGTCGCTTTGGTCGGATCAGCTGGACATATCGGCCTGCCGTCTATGCACTGGGATGTGGGCAACGCATCGCCCACAACGAGATTCAAAACGCACCGCACAGCGGCATCATTTTCGCGGGGAACGAGCATCTGATCGAATTCAACCGAGTGCACGATGTCTGCCGCTTCTCGAGTGACGCCGGTGCGATCTACAGCGGGCGCGACTGGGGATATCGCGGCAATATCATTCGCTATAACTTCGTCCACGACATCAAGACACAGTTCACCGGCTACGGCGTGCAAGGCATCTATTTGGATGATTGCGTCAGCGGTGTCTCGGTGTTTGGAAACGTGCTGTACCGCATACAGAACGCCGCAATTCAACATGGCGGTGGACGCGACGTACGGATCGAAAACAACGTCATCGCTCGCTGCAAGACGGCGCTTCTGACCGATGGCCGCGGCGCGGTGACGATCAACAACACAGCTGGCGACAGCTGGAATTTGCTCGAGCGCCTGACAAAGGACAACATTCAATACCAAAGACCACCTTGGTCGACGGCCTATCCCGAGCTAGCGGCGCTCCCCAACAGTTGGGCGAAGATTAGCGCGCCCGGTGAGAACTGGCGGATGCCCGAAGGGTCGGTATTTCGGACCAACATCGGCAATGACAATGAAAGCTGGCTCGTCGAATCGGGCTACGCTGCACCCGGGTTACCTTCGTTCAAGGCGATTGAAAACAACCTAGCCAACAGCGATCCGCAATTCATCGACGAGAAGACGCTAAACCTCGGGTTACGAGCCAGCTCACCCGCACATTCGCTTGCTGGGTTCACGGCGATTCCCTTTGACAAGATTGGACCACATCCCTAGACATCGAGCCATAAACACTGACTCGGACGCAGGCAACGATCGGGCTAGGGACGCGGATGGGCAGCGAGAACGCGGGATACGAGAGGTGGCGTCGCCGCTGGCTTTCGCGGTAGGCCCGGGCGACGCACGAAACGCTGCCACCGGGGGAACGATCGCCGACACTCAAGGCGTGGCCCGCTCGAGGGTCGCCCATGCGGGGCGTGCAAAGAGCCATCGATCCTTGGTGCGCCAGTTGATCAATCGATGGAGCACGACGGGTGACAGGATACCCACCGCCGAGATCGACGCAGCAAAAAGCGTCGGATGCGCGCGGAAAAAGCCGACGGGCAACAGCGCAACGGCCGCCAACTTCATCGGCCAGTAGAACGCGAGATAGACGACGATCGAGTGTCTGCCCAGATAGCGCAGCCAGCCGGCGAAGCGGAGCTTCTCGGCCAGCGCGCCCGAGGCGATCACCGCGATCGCACCGAGAAATGCCAAGCCAAGCGCCAGCCCAGGCTTTTTGGAATAGCCCAGCCATACCGCTGCGCCATTGGTTACGATCCAGGCGGAAAACCCGCAGAGCGAGAGGAACAGATACTTCTGCACATCCGCGGCAAAGCGAAAAAAGAAAGGCGCGAAGGCATACCCGGCGTAGAAGTAGACGTAGCGGTCCCAAAACTCGTCGATCAGTACGCGCTCGGTGTGAAAGAGCGGGAAGACCTGCAAAGCCGCAACGATCGGAAAGACGACATAGACCGGGACCCGACGGATCAGCCGCGTCAGCAAAAAGTACGCGGGAAGCATCTGGATGAACCAGAGCATCTCGAACGGCCAGAACGTGATCGATGCCCAAAATTCCTTGGCAAACGCCAGCAAGCCACCGTGCCGCTCTCCGGTCACATACAGCAGTCCGGTATTGATCAGCGACCACAGCACAAAGAAGTAGGCATAATGCATGACCTTCTTGTCGAGATAGCGCCGCAAGGGTCGCTCGATCACGCGCGACAAGAACAACCCGCTGAGCAAGAAGAAGTCGGGCATGCGAAAGGGTTGAGCAAAGTCCGCCCACAGTTGAAACCAACCGGCGTTTCCGATGGCGAGCTTTGCGGTGTTGGCCGAATAGAGGGTGACCACGGCAAACATGCAAAGGCCCTTGGCGTAGTCTACCCAGTCGTAGCGAGCTTGATCTTGGCTTTGAATAGGTATGCGATCCGAGTCGTGTGGGAGATCTAGCCTAGCACGACTTTCGGCGGTTGCACGGGCCAGCAGGCGGTTGGATTTCGTTCTGGGAACCGCGGCGCTTGGCGCTGATGTGAAGCAGCTGAGGGCGTAGGGTAACGCAGAGCGCCTGTCCGCCGGACAACCTGAATACACGGGCTGGCGAAACGTTTCCGCTTTCTTTCGCCCATCGGCTTGAGCGACGATCAGCGACCCGTGCTGAAAAAGGAGAATGGGATGAGGTTTCTTTTTGCGATTTGTGGGCTGACTCTGCTCGCTGGCGGTTGCCAGGGCCTGGAGCCGGAGCTGAGCAAGACGCGCTCGGCGATCGAGGGCGGTAGTCTCGAGTACGGCGAGCCCAACGTGGTGATGCTGGTAAAGAAAGACGAAGCAGGCGCGTGGCAGATGACGTGCACGGGCACGATGGTCGGCCACGACGTCGTGCTGACGGCCCAGCACTGCCTTTGGTTCCCTGGCATTACCCAGGAGTGGATTCAAGCGGGCAACCTCGTGGAGTGGATTCAAGCGGGCAACCTCGGAATTCAGTACGGCAACAATCCGCCGATCGGTCTCAAGGTTGTTCCCGTGGTCGACGGCACCCTCGCGCCCGGCCCTTCCAATGATGTCGCGTTGCTCAAGCTCGAGAAGCCGTTGTCGGAGTACTGGGTTGGAGCCGCAGCAGTCCCTGAGCAGGTCGCGATCGAGTCGACGGGCATTACCGCCGCAGACTGCTCTGATCCCAACGTTGGCCCGCCCTCCAAACATGTCGGTTATGGATACGACCACGGCGGGGTGCTCGGCTCCTGGGGGGTGAACGGCGTCAAGCGCTCGGGAATGTCGACCTCAACGCTGGCACAAGGAACCACGTGCGGCCCGGTCTGGGTTCGGAGTGGCGACTCCGGTGGCCCGGTGTTCCATGACTCAGAAGCTCAACGGCGCATCATTGGCACCATTATCTCGACTTCTTGGGAAACTAACGAAGCTACGCATCTCGACGGGAGCTGGCTGAGCTGTTGGGTCAACGACCAGATCATCGCGCTATCTGATGAAGACACCAGCTGGATTCAGACCTGCGCGTGGTGCGGCAACGGTGTCTGCGAGGCCGCAGCGGGCGAGTGCGATAGAGCTACGTTCTGCGCCGAAGACTGCTGCCCCGAGGGCATTTGCAGCTGCTGAGATCTTCGCGCCTTGCCCCCTCGTCGCCGGCGTGCAACACCGGTGGACGCGCGCGCCTGGCTCTGTTGCGCGGCGATCCGGTAGTCGTCATCGAACGAAGCCTGGACTTCATACACGAACCGAGGGCGAAGGGCGATGATCTTGAGCGAAGAAGACTCATCGGGTTGTTTTGCAGTCTTGGTTGATCGAGAGATGACACAGTCGGTAGCGCGAAGGTGCCTTCGGTCAATGGCCGGACGATGCGCCGTTCAAGCGCCCGTGGCGCCGCCAAGAGATCGGCCACAGATCGCTACAACGCAAGGGCGCCGACAGGTGCTGTTGACCGCGAGTTCTCAAAGCACACGACGTTGATGTCGTCGTGATGTGCCAGGGGCTGACACAAGGTAACCGTACGGGCGTGTTAGTTGAGCGGTGACCGCAAACCGTCGGCCGATTTGCCGTCGACAGCTGCAGTGTACAAACTGCCATTTTTTCACCTATTTCTCCTGCTGTGGTCAATTCTGTTCTGGATGTGCGCGCGCGGCGAAGCACCGATTTGCCGGACTCCAACGTAACGCCTCAATCGGGCATGGCTTCTGCAAATCGTTTGCTGCGAAGAGGAGGATAGGGTGACGCTGCGATCGATATACTCATTGCTGGGCGCGGTGGCGCTGGTAGCGGCGTGCTCAAGCGAGTCGCCGAACGCGGCCGCTGACGACGCGGCGATGGGCAAAGACAGCCGCTTGGCAAAGGGGGATCTGGGCAATAGCTTTGATTCGGCAAACGATCACGCCGCACAAAACGCGGGGGACGGCGCCGCTCTTCCCGACGGAGTTTCTCCCGATGGAGCCCTTCCCGACGCGCTCGTCGCCGACATGGCCCAGAATAAGGTCAACTGCTCGCCGGCGCCGTCATGCAATTGGTGCGGTGGACAGACGATCCTAGACGCAAACGGCTGCATCGACGGCTACAAATGCGCCAACGGAGCCGACCCCTGCACGACCCAACCGTGCCAGGCGTCCAATCCGGCGAGCTGCAAGAGCGACGAATATTGCGGCAAGGACCTGCTCTGCTGGAAGAAGTCGAGTGCACCGTCGACATTCGCCTGCGGTACCGAGATCCGCTGCGCGCTGGCGAGTCAGTTCTGCGCCACGTCCACGCGGCAGCCCTTCTCGGTTCCTGCGTCGGGTGTCTGTGGCAAGAACTGCAAGCAAGCCGGCGCGCTCTGTTACTGTCGCGTCTATAGCTGTCTCAAACTCAACACGTGTCGGGACTGCGCATGTCTTACGCCCCAATACCCCGGGTGCAAATGTGGCGGCACTGATTCGGGTGGCTTCACGATCGATTGCGGCTAAGGGCGCTTGCGACGAACCGGACCGTTTCGGGGATGGCACTGTTTGCTTGTGTGCAGCTTGCGGCGTGCAACGCCGAGTTAAGGCATGGTCGGTCGCGTGATGCAGACCAGGTTTCCTCTGTTTCGGCCGTTTTGGCTTGCCTGGCAAATTGAACCCGGCAGGTCGATCGGGCCAGTCGACAAGCCGCCGAGCCACTTCCCTGGTAAATAAAAACGAGATCTTAGGCCACGACAATCCGGCATAGGTCGTGCACAAGCTGAAAGCGTGAGGCGTATCGGCACAGGATCGCTGCTGAGGATTTGCGCGGTGACGGTGCTCTTGTCGAGCGGGCTGGCGCGAGCTGAGCCGCGTTCGACGGAGCTCGGCGTGCGCAGCGACGCCAAAGGCACACGCTTTTCGGTCTTTGCTCCCAAAGCTAGTCAAGTTGAACTGTTGTTGGGCAAACGGCGGTTCCCGATGGTGCTCCGTGGTCGGGGCGTATTCGAGACGCTGGTTCCCGTGGGCAAGACGGCTCTCGAAGATCAACGCTACAGCTACCGCGTGACGGACAAAAACAAACGCGCTTGTCTGATCTCAGACCCCTATGCAGAGGCCACCACGGCAGACGAGCGCACGACGTCGCGCGTCGCCAACCTGACCTACAACTGGAACGATCGCGGCTTTCGACGGCCTCCCGCCCATCGCCTGGTGATCAGCGAGCTGCACGTAAAGGACGTGACCCAGCTGGCGCCCGACATCCCTGTGAGCGATCGCGGTACCTTCGTCGGGATGACCCATCGGTCGGTGGTCGATTACTACAAAAGCCTGGGCACGGCGATTCAGCTATTGCCGCTGCAATCCTACGACAGCAAGCAGGGCGGCCATTGGGGATACATGCCCGAGCACTACTTCGCGCTCAAGGAGCGTTACGCCAAAGTGCAGGGCAGAGCGCATCGCGAGCTGATGGGGCTTGTCGACCGTTATCACCAAGAAGGCATTCCGGTGCTGATGGACGTGGTCTACAACCACACAGCAAACGGTGAGGACCTGCATTTTCGCGTCTTGGGCCACGACTACTTCTATCGGCTCAAGGGTGACGGCACCGACAGAAATGGCGCGGGCTGTGGTAACGAGCTCGCCACCGAGCGTCCGATGGTGCGACGCCTGTTACTCGACTCACTCAAACACTTCGTCGAGAAATTTCACATCGACGGCTTTCGCTTTGATCTAGCGGCGCTGTTAGACATGGATACGATGCGCGCGATCGACCGCACCCTGCCGAAGGACGTCTACCTGATCGCTGAACCTTGGGCGGCATCGCGCGCGCTCTGGAGCAAAAAAGATCTCATCCACAAGCTCAAGTCCACGCGTTGGATGGTCTGGAACGACACCTTTCGCCAATCGGTGCGCTCCTTTGTCACGGGAGCGAGCGACGGCGAGACGCGCAACAAGCTCATCGCTTCTATCGCAGGCAACACGCGGCCCAGTGGCTGGCGCGTTAGCGACACCCACTTTACTGCGCGCCCCAACCAAAGCGTACCTTACGTCGACAGCCACGATGAACAGGCCTTGGCGGACGTGGTGGGCGGTAACGCCCAGCGGCAATTTCTCGCCACCGTGCTGTTGCTCACTTCACAGGGCGTGCCGATGCTCGGCCAAGGTCAGGAGTTGATGCGTAGCAAAGCGGGTCGGCGTGACACCTACAAAGACGACAACCCGACCAACTGGCTCGATTGGACGATGACAGAGCAGAAGCGCAGGCTGAGCCAGGCCGTGGGCCAACTGGTGGCCCTCCGCAAATCGCTGCCGTTTTTCGACGGAAGTGAGCCGCTGACGGATCGCGATATCACCTGGATCCGGGATGGACTGCCCGACCAAGCGCTCGGCTATCACTATCACCAAGCCGGCCAAGAGCTGATCGTCCTCGCCAACGGCCACAAAAGCGACAATGTTACCGTGCCGCTACCATCGGGTAACTGGAAGGTCGTGGCCGACGGTGAACTGCTCGCCGTGGACGCCAACGGCCTGCGCACAGCGTCCAAGGACTATCGCCTGGCGCCGGGCTGTGCGGTCGTGCTCAGCCGCTGAGCCTGTTTCGAGCGCGCGGCAGCACGCCAAGCACGGCGGCGCACATCGCAAAAACACAGGTGCAGAGGCCACGGCGCTTGTCGGCCAGCTGGCACGCTGCGCAACGTCGGCCAACTATCTTACGATCGACCAACCAATGACCCTAGCGCAGCGTGTCGATCTGCAGCGCGACGTCGGTTGCACTCGGGTTGAGGATTTCCCAGCGCAAACGCAGATCGGCGGCGTCGCGCTTACCGATCAACACGTATTCCGAAAACGCGCTGTCTTTGACCACGGCAACGGCGTCGCGCACTTGCGAGGCATTGGCCAACAGGCGTACCGAGGCCGCATTGTCGTCACCGTCGTAGCGCGCGAAGAAACGCGTGACGAGCCACGGCGATCGATCGTCGCTCTGCAGTGGGTCGGACAGCGCGAAGATTCCCGGATAAGCCGAGCCGCTGCACGGCTTACTTTGGCAGTGGCCAAAGCGTAGCAGTAGACCGACCTGGCCATCGTGACGCGCCAGCTCGCTGCGACCGATTTGATAGGACGCGACGTTGCCGTTAGCCCACTGCGTGCAGTGCTCGGCAGGGTTGCTCAGTCCGTCGGCCGTGCCGCAGTAGCCATCGACTTCGAACGACGGGTCGGCGTATTTGGCAAGCGCCAGCGGCGTGGACAAGCCGCTAGGGTCGAAGGGAAAGGCCGCATGCCCACCGCCCGGGCCGCCGGCATTGGGGGTCGTCCAAAACGTCACGCCGCGCAGCGCGCGACGGATCTGGAGCTGCAGCGCCAGCGCGCGATGGACGTTTCGCCGCAGCGTTTCATCGGGATGATAAAACGTCTCGGCGATAAAGTAGTCCTTGGTTCGCACACCCAGCAACGCGGGGATGATCTCTTCGAAGTCCGACATGATGCGGTTGAACAGCGTGGCGTAGTTGGCGTGCTCAGGGCGTGGGTAGCTGGAGAAGTCGATGCGATCGGGAATCGGCAGAGCGTTGTCCTTAAGAAACTTCAACGAGCGATAGATCCAGTACATGCTGCGATGGCCACTGACTGCAGGCATCGCCCCGTCGACAAACGGGCCGAGTATCTTGTGCTCCTGATTGCCGTGGATGAAGTACATCGATGGGATCATCCCGGCAGTGCGGGTGGCCTGCCAAAACCAACGCCACAGCCCGCTGTCGCCAATAAACCAGCGCGAGTTGGCCTTTTCGAACTGCGTGGCGCTGTCTTCGGCGCTGGCGGCGGCCATCACCTCACCGTCGAAATAGATGCGCTCCACCACCGGCCGTCCGTCAGGAAGGTAGACGTCCTGGACGGCCTCGAGCATGCGACTAAACGATTGCTTGACCTCGCTGACAAAGGTCGGCGCATCCTTTTGGCAAGCACCAAGCGTGGTCTGTGGCGAGCCGATGAGATAGGAGGCGCAGCCGAGATAGAGCACGCCGAGGTAGAGCTTAAGACGCGCGTCGGCGACGTCCTTGGCATAAGCCCGCAGGTTGGTCTGCTCTCGGGCGCTAAGCGGAAAGTGATGGCGCCAGGTTTCTGGGCTCTGGGTTCCGGCGGCAGACACCAGCCAGATGCGCGTCGAGATCACCGTAGCGCCAGCAAGCGCCATGCCCCGCAGCTGCTGTCGCACCAGCGCGCGAACCTCCCGGCGGTGGTACTGCGTCAAGAACGCCGTGCCGAGAAAATCCTCGCCTGTGGCGTGGTAGTCCACCCCTACCTCGCGTCCCGACGCCGGGTAGCGAACCGGAGCGCAGTGGCCGTTGCGCAACCGCAGGCGCTCGCCGCGGCAGGCCATCGCCGCTGTGGCGTTGCTCTGCTTGCCAAAGCCCGCCCCCGTCGGCTGATCGTCCCCGTCGAGAACCCCCGTACAGCCGCAGAGCAGCACAACGAGCGCAGCGAACCCCCTCCCTGCTGGCCGAACCCATTGACTGAGATGAACCGACCGCATGATTTTCCCCCGCGCTGAGGCGTGATGCACAGGATGTAAGCAAGGCTCGTTCCCTGCTGAATCTCGCAAGCGAGCAAATCTTCTCAACAACTTGCGCGATCGCGCTGCGGGACTCCGCACCCCATGCCTCCGACCCACCGCCGACTTCCACCCGGCACGCACAAACCTAACGCGCGCCCGGCCGCGGCCTCGCCTGCGGTACAGCCAGTGATCGACACCACGATCAGCTTCAGCTGCGGTTACGCTTACCTAGCGGGGCCACCCACCTGCGCTCGCAGCCAACGCGTCTCCTGGACGCCCGGTTTCGGCGCCAGAGACGAAGTGCGGCGATCGAAGCGTAGCGTCAAGGCGCGTGGTTTGGCCGTCGCGCGCGCACGCTGGGGCCCTTCGAGGGAAATGGCGATCACTTGGCCCACCGATGGACGGTAGCTGCTGCTGAGCACCTTGGTGCGGTAGCCCGGCGCGCTTACCAACCAGTCTTCGCGCCACGCTGGTTTGGGCAGCTTGACCAACAGGATCTCACCGTCGCACAGCGGCAGAGCGGTGGTGTTGTCCTTTAGGGGCAAGGCGAGCGGCTCGGCACCGTTGGCGAAGATAGCGGGTGCGCATCCGCGCAGCTGCCTGATCGCCCGGTGGGTCGAGGTGTTCCAGCGCGGACCCCAACCGGTCCCCCAGTGGTGGTTGATGCCCGGCCAGGTCGCAGCGACGTAGAGCACACCCTTGCGGCCCAACCCGTAGCGACGCGCCAGGCTATCGGCCGACACGCTAAACGCGTGCGTACCGCTGCCCCCCTTCATCGTGAACTCACCCAACTCTAAGCCGCCGCGAACACCCTTGCTGCTGTGCTCCGGCGGTTCGTAGTGAGCGAAGAACTGAGCGCGCCGGCTCGGTCCGCGATGGGTCCAGGCGATCTTAACCGTGACCTGCACGCCGTCGGTGGTTACCGACCGCACCACGAACGCCGAGCGCTCCCCCGCCGTAGCGGTCGCCGATCCGACAAATAGCGCAATGCTGATTACCCAACGCATGCTGCAGCGGCACACAAGCAAGCAGCGTGCCAGCGTGACAAGCGGCCACCCTCGCAAAGCCGCCGACATCCGTGCAGCGCGCTGACCGAAACCTGCAGATGCGGCTGGCGAGCGCAGCCGCGGGACGCGGGGCCGGGACGCGAGTAGCGCCTCACGCTCGTTTCGCTACGGCCGGGTCAGCGATTCACTCTGCACGAAAGCTGAGTTCAACCGCAACCGGCAGGTGGTCCGACAGCGGCTGCTGCGCCGCGTCGACAAAATCCTCGGGAATCCACCAGCGGCGCGGTTCGATCCGCAGGCTCGGACCGCTGCGCCAGAGCACGCGGTCGATGCGCTGATCGCCGCAAGCCAGCGCGCCACAGGCGTCTTCTAGGCCAGCCCCTTCGAACAAGCGACGCAAGGCCTGATCATCACCAGTGCGATTGAAATGGAGATTGGTGTCGCCGGCGACGATCAGCGCATGCCCCGCCGACTGGGCGGCGATCTCGGCCAGCAGCTGTTCAACCTGGGCTTGGCGAGCCGCGATGTCTTCGCTGGCCCCACCCGCGTCCATATGCAGGTTGTAGACATCGACCGTCATGTTCGCCGCGAGTTGCGTGCGCGCGCGGGAGAAGCCCTTGCTGGCCAAGCAGTCGTTGCCATCGCCGGTGGTGCCGTTGCAGCGCGTCCAGGGTTGGCGAATGACTTCGTCGAAGCGCAAGCGGGCAAGGCGATTGAGCCCATCGCCGATCAAGCGTCCGAACTGCGGACGACCCGGCGTCGAGCGATACGGCAAGCTGACGTCAGCGATCAGTTGTTCGTGGTAGAAGAAATCTTCCTGTACCAACACCAGGTCGAAGGCGTCGAGGTGCGGGCTGATCAGCGGGGTGTTCTTCTCTGGATTGGAACTTGAGACCCCCTCGGGCAGACCGGCGATGTTGTAGGTCAGCACGCTGAACGCGCCGCGCACGCCGTCGTCACAGCCTTGGAGCAGCAGCAAACTCAGCGTCAGCAGTTGCAGTGTTGCCGAGCGAGCCCGCCGGGCACAGTGATCAGCTAGATCCACGCCGCATTGTAGCAAGGCGGCCGATTGCCAGCTAGCAGAGGATCAACCGTAGGCAGGGTCGTCTCCGCCATCCTTGTTCCAAAACAGCAGCCGCTCGGGAGCGAGAGCTTCGATCCGCGCGGCAGTCTCTGCGTCGATCAGTCGAAACGCGCGGCGCCCGTCAAACGGCGCGGCGACGGCCGCCAGCTGGCCGTCGCTTAGTTGAGCGACGATGCGTGGACTGGTGTAAAGCCGACACAGTCGCTTGTCCGGACCAACGATGAAAAAGCGCTGTTCCCCTTGCTCGATCTCAGGCAAGGCGTGTCGTGCGATGATGTTGTTGACCCGTTCTTGATGCGCACGGCGTTGTTCGGCTGCGTTGCGCTCGGTCTGCAGCGCACGTGCCGCCGCGGCCTCTTCGCGGAGCTTGGCTTCGTAGGCTTGCCGGCGCTGAAGTTCTTCGGCGTCGCCTACCGGGCTGCCCGCCTGCTTTTTCTCACGACGCGCCGCGGTCTTTGCCGCACGCGCCTGCTTTTTCCCAACGGCCTTGGCTTTGAGCAGCTTGTCGCGCAAATTCTGCATTGACTGCGATCTTGGGCCAGCAGCAGCAGCGGATCAAGCGCCGATCGACCGGCCGCCGCGACGTGCCGGAGTCACGCTCCGCCCCGCGAAGCGTCAATGCTGACAACTGCGTCCTGGGCCCTGTGCCAGCGGCACACGCGTCCGGCAAAATGTCAGCATTATTGACGGCACAGCGTTTGCTGTATCGCCAGCTACGCTTGGAGGAATCCGTGGTTCAGCTCATTCGTTTGCCCCTCATCGCCGCACTGTTGCTGTTCACTGGCTCAGGCTGTGACGAACGCCAGCCCGCAGCCGGTAGTGAAGACGCCAGCATCGACGACGCGGCGAAGCTGAAAAGCGACGCGATCACACCGCCTCTCGATACGGGTTCCAAAGACAGCAGCGCTGACGCAACGATCAACGAGCAGACGTTTGCCTGTGGCGCTTCGGCGACCTGCACCACGCCCGAGTATTGTCGTGCCGAGAGCGGCGGTGCGGCGATCAAGATGCCAGCGGGCAGTACAGCGTGCGATGCGGACTGTACCCGGCTGCCTAATGTCGGCACCGCTGACGAGGTCTATTGCATCTGCACGAGGTATTCGTGTGTCGAGCCGCCAGCGAACTGCCGCGCATGCGACTGCATCCCATTGCCAGCGATCGGTTGCCAATGCACCAAAGACAGTGGCGGGAAGGTCTGGGTCGACTGTCCCGGTGCCTAGCGATGCGTCGGCCTAGCTCTCGTACATTTCGAAGCGCGCCACGCCGCGCCGCTGCAGCAGGTGGCAGAGCGAAACGCGCAAGACACCAAGACCATAGCGCACGCTGCGCGAGAAATTGATCGACGAGGCCTCTTCGAAGTACTTGGTCGGGCAAGTGACCTCGGCGATGTGAAAGCCGGCGTAGATGATCTGCGAGAGCATCTCGTTGTCGAACACGAAGTCGTCGGAATTGGCGTTGTAGTTGATCGTCTCGAGCACTTCGCGACTGAAGGCGCGATAGCCGGTGTGGTACTCGGAAAGCTTGTAGTCGATCAGCGCGTTCTGCACCAGGGTCAGCATGCGGTTGGCGATGTACTTGTAGCTAGGCATACCGCCGGCGCGCGCGCCCTTACCGAGAATGCGCGAACCGAGCACGACCGGATAGAGCCCTTCACCGATGATGTTAACCATCGAGAGGATCAGCTTCGGCGTGTACTGATAATCGGGATGCAACATGATGATGATGTCGCCACCGAGCTCGAGGGCCTTGTTGTAGAGCGACTTTTGGTTGCCGCCATAGCCCTTGTTGTCCTCGTGGACCAGCACGTGCCTGATCCCGAGCCGGCGTGCGACCTCGACCGTGTCATCGCGGCTGGCGTCGTCACAAAGGATCACTTCGTCGACAACATCCAGCGGAATCTCGGCGTAGGTCCGCTCGAGCGTCGCGGCGGCGTTGTAGGCGGGCAGAACCACCACAACCTTTTTGTCTTGGTACATCGGCAAGCTCCCGCGGCGCGATCTGAATGAGCTCGCGCAGCTAGCGGCGCGAGGCGCGAGGATTTTTAGCCGGCGATGCGAGGCGACGCAAGGGGAACTATCAAATCGCTCAAGTCGTTGAATTGAACGCGGCGACGGCGGTCGCGGCAACAAGCATAGGTAATCTCAGTAACTTATCCGATGGCGTCGGCGACGAAGCACAGATGCGCTTCGGCATTTTTTTGCCCAACGCGATCAGTCGTGCCTAGCCTTTATTTGCACCGTTGAAAAAGTGAGAACGATGATGATCGTCGCGTTGATCGGACAAAAAGGCGGCAGCGGGAAAACAACCACGGCGGTTTGCCTGGCGGCCCACGCCGCGGACTCCGGTCGGCGCACATTGCTCGTCGACGCCGACCCACAGAGCTCAGCGCGCACCTGGGGAGAAATCGCGGCTCAGGATCAAGCGCCCGCTCCGACGGTGATCGCGATGGGCGCCGAGATGCATCGACCGGGTCAGCTGGCGCGACTTGCCGAGAACTACGACGATGTTTTCATCGACTGTCCACCGCGACACGACGAGGTACAGCGCGCGGCGCTGATGGTCGCCGATCTGGTAGTGCTACCTTGCGGACCAACGGCTGTCGATGTCTGGGCGCTCTCGGCAAGCATCGAGCTAGTCGAACGCGCTCGGCAGCTTCGCCCGGATCTGAACGCCGCTGTACTGATCACGCGCAAGGTCAGTCGCAGCGTACTCGGCCGCTCGGCGCGCCAGGCGCTGGGCGATTGTGGGCTCGACGTGCTGCACACCGAGCTCGGCTTTCGCATGGCCTACCAGGAAGCTGTCGCCGCCGGACGTGGCGTAACGCGCTACACACCGCGCTCGGCCGCAGCCCGTGAGATCAAAGCATTGACCGCCGAGCTTTATCGGCGCACCCAACAACAAGAGAAGACCGATGCTGCCGCGTAAGAAACCCGCGCTCAGTTTGCGCAAACCACCAACGCCCGAAACATCGCCACAGACAGCGGCACGGATCGCCAGCTTCGTCGAGCGCGGAGAGGATCACGCGGCGACCGATACGCTCGGTGTGTCGCTTCCTGCCGAACTCGTCGAGCGCGTGCGGCAGATCTGTCAAAT
This sequence comes from Deltaproteobacteria bacterium, assembly GCA_020633415.1. Lineage (GTDB taxonomy): Bacteria > Myxococcota_A > Polyangia > JACKDQ01. Next base: position 24,020 of record JACKDQ010000004.1, on the reverse strand, counting down.
CGAGCAACGCCAATTCGACGAAGCGATCATCGAAGCGGTCGAAGCCTGGGCCGCGCTTGAGCCGGCCGCACCGTCGAGCTGGTAGCGGTCGAGGCATTTGCCGTCGACCTGGCAAGGTCATTCCGACGAACGCGCCGATCAGTAGGCGCAAAACGTCGCCGGATCGATCGGCGCATTGTTGATCTGGTCGGCGGTGTCGCGAATGACCAACGTGCAGGGCGCACCGCGCAAGTCGTTGAGCGCCTTTTTCGCATCTTCGACGCGCTTGATGCAGCGACTACGATCCGAGAGATTTTCGACGTCATTGCAGTTAACCCGATCGATACAGCTCTGCATCTTGTCGGCGGCTTCTTGGCACGGCGCACTCGAACAACCGAGCCAGCTTAAAACGCAGCCGAGCAGCGCAGCGTAAGACAACGACCGTAAGATCCTCGCGTTCGAACCTCGACACATCGCGCGACTCCAAATCGGCAAGTCAGGCTGCAAGCCTACCGCGCCGCAGAGACCATCACCAGTCCCGCGACAAATCGGCGAGAGAACGGCGCGAAAAGCCAGCTAGCTGGCCTTTCGTTGCGTTGACGCCCGCCCTCGGCGCGGTGTACCGTGCCGCCGCACACACCAACGAAGGGCCAGCATGGTTCAGCAGACACTCCGACGACGACTTGCGCAGCGCCGCTGGAACCTCGTCGCCAGTATCGGGTTCAGTTTCATTTGTGCAGCGCAGGCGATCGCTCAACCGGCGAGCCAGCCGGCGGCCAGCCAACCAGCAACCAGCGCGCCGACCAGCGACAAGCCGGCGACGCCCAGCGCACCGCCCAAGGATGCGGAGACGCCGGCACTACCGCCAGCGGGTGAACTGCCCCCGGGGCTTCCCCCGGAAATCGAGCCGATCAGCGTGCAGCCACAAAGTCAAAGCGGTGGCTGGTCGGAAGACCTCGGCACGGGCGTGCTATTGATTCGGCGCGGCAACTTTTCGGCGCGGATGGGCGGACTGATTCAAATCCAAGCGGCGATGTTCGTCGGCAAGGAAGCGGCGCTGCAGTTTAACGACCCCGCTGACAACAAGGGGTTTCGCATCCGCCGCGCGCGCATCGGCTTTTCCGGCGAGCTTTTGCCCGACGTGCTCTGGTACCTGGCGATCGATCTCAAAGATACGATCGTTGCAGCGAGCGGTGGGGATACTGGCAGCGAGATCCTCGACGCAACGATCACCTGGGCACCCTATACCTTTCTCAGTGTCTCGGCGGGTGTCGACCGCCTGCCGTTTTCCAGCTTCGCGCTGCGTTCCTCCCGCCAGCTGATGCTGATCGAGCGCCCGCTTTCGGTCGATCTGCTGGCGCCCAAACGGCGCGTCGGTGTGCGCGTCGCTGGCCGCCTCGGCGGCCTGGCCTATGCAGCCGGCGTATATAACGGGTCGGATGGTATCACCTCGGGCAATCAGCTCGCCGGACTGGCCGCCGGTATCCGCATCACTTACGACCTGCTCGGGCGCGAGGAACAATTGGTGCCCGACGAGCCGACGATCCAGCTGGCCGGCGGCTACTTTTACGACGACGGCCCGGCGACCGATTCGCATCGGGCGTCGGTTAGCCTCGCGCTGAGCGGCTACCGGGTGCGCATGCTGACCGAGTTTCTCTGGCTAAACAGCAAACCGGACCACGCGCCGACGACGCCAGCTCAAGAGGGCACGGTTTCGCGTTGGGGCGTCGCCGGTCAAGTCGGCGTGTTTATTTGGCGAGAGCGTCTCGAGCTGGCCGCGCGCTACGAGTACTTCCGCGATGATGACAACCTGATCGAGCTCGGGCGACAGCAGCTGTTCACCGGTGGGGCAAACCTCTACCTCTGCAGCCATCGGCTAAAGCTGCAGGTCAACTATATCAATCGCCACGAAATGTCGGGACCAGCGCTGAACAACAACATCGCCTTCGCCCAGCTGCAGGCTAGCTTCTAGCGTGACCGCGATGCGTCGAAGCACGATCACCACCACGTTGCTGTGCGGATTGCTCGGCTCGATCTGCGGCTGCACCGTGGACGAACATCGCTTTTCCCGCGCCGACCTGATCACCAGTCAGTCGCAAACGATCGGCGGCCCCGCCGCATCTGGACGCGTGGGCGACTTCCTGCTGCAAAACGACCGGGTGCGGGCGATCATTCGCGGCAGCGGCTGCAACGACCCACTGGTCGTCGATGGCCCCGATGGCAAAGAGCATGTTTGTCCGTCGGGACTGCCCTGGCGCTACAACCAACGCGGCACACTGCCCGTCGCCAACGGCAGCCTGATCGACGCCGATATCCAGCGCCCTGCACACCGCTATAGCGGCGGTCAGGGGTCCGATGCATTTCACGAGCTCGGACCGATGGTCAACCTGCAAGCCAATACCTCGCGGATGATGGATCATGGTCGCTGCGGCGCGGTTGGAGCAGCGCCTTGCCCGAAAGATTCGCGAGGCGACGTACAGGACTGCGCCCGGGTGAGTGCCAGCGGCGTAGGCGAACACGTGATGGGCACCCTGGCCCTGCTCGATATCGCGATCCAGAAAAGCTATGGCAGCAAGCTACAGATCGTCAACGACTACGACCTTTGCCCGGGCGAGCGTGCGATCCGAGTAACGACCAGCGCGACGGTCTTCGACGGCGATCCGCCAGCCAACCCGCCAGCGCTGGAAATGGACGCGCTGGACAAGCAGACCAGTTTGCTCGACGTGCTGCTCGGTGAAAGCACCAATCAAGATTGTGCGGTGAGCGCGTGTCCGACGGGCGAGACTTGCGATGACCTGTTGATCGCGATCTCCCTCGGCACCCTCAACACCGAGATGAAGCGTTGCCGGCGCCCCGATCATAAGGTTGCGGGCGTACTCAGCGGTGATTTTCTGCTGTTTTCTGCCAAGAGCTCAGTGTTCGTTCCCGGCGACGGATTTGATCACGACACGCGGATCCGCAGCATCTTTGACACCGGCGGAGATGTGTTCACCAACCCACTGAGCATCGACTTCGTTGCCGCAGTCGGCGACGGCGTTTCCTACGCCTACTTCGGCGGCAACAAGACGATGATCCCGGTGTTCACCGAGACCTTCACGCTGACGATGACCGATGCCAAGGCCTGCAGTCGCGGCGACCCCAGCTGCCTGACGGGCAATCAGCTGCGCTCGACGCGCGTCGTTGGCATCGGACACGGCGATGTCGCTTCAGCCTTGGTCGAATTTTATCGGCTGCGTGGCATCGCCACCGGTGAGGTACTGGGCCATGTCGTCCGCCGCCGCGACCGGGTGGGCGTGAGCCACGCTGACGTCTTCGCCTTGTCGATCCCGCGGGCCTGGGCGCAGCTGTCCGACAGCGAGCTCTCGAGCAAGAGCTACGAACAACTGGTCGCCGCCAATCGCAGCGAAACCAAAAACGCCAAGAACCCGCTGGGCAGCCCGGGCGTTATTTCGCATTTTCGGACCGACATCGGCCTGGACTCCCGCCAAGATGGCAGCTTCGCTGGACCACTGCCGGTCGGACGCTTTGTGCTGGTTACCCGCAGCGAGGCAACCCCATCCTCGACGCTGATCCCGGTGACGATCAAACAGGGCAGTAAGACACCCGCGCTGTTGCTACAACCTGAATCAGCAACGCTGCAATACGACATCCGCAACGCCGGCGGCTTGGCGCTGCCAGCCAAACTGACGATCGGCAGCTGCTTGCCCGAGTGCGCTCGCGATGAAGATTGCTCCGACGACCGACCGAGTTGTGACGCCCTGCGATCGATCTGTGTCCCCAAGGGCGGCTATACCGCAGCGTCCCAGTGCCGTCCCGATCAGAACTGGAATGCTTCGACGCAGACTTGTGACTGTCCGACCAGCGCGCGCCTGCCGCTCGAGCTCGATGGCACACGACGCGCTGACGGCACGAACCACGTGATCCTCTCAGCGAGCGGTAGTGGAACCGCTCAGCTTCCACCGGGCACCTACGAGGTGATCGCCTCGCGCGGGATGGAGTACGACATCACACGCCGCTTTGTCCGCCTAAGGGCTGGCTCAGTGGCACGCTTGACTACGACGCTGCGCCGCGTCGTGGACAGCGGCGGTTGGATCTCTGCAGACTTTCACGTTCACGGTCCGAACAGCCTCGATTCCTCGCTCGATGCAACCGATCGGATTACCAGCTACGCCGCCGAAGGCGTAGAGCTGGTTTCTTCGAGCGACCACGACCAGCTAACCGACTATGCGCCGACGGCCTTCGCCCTCGGCCTGAGAAACTGGCTAAAGACCCAAGTCGGCCTCGAGGTCTCGACCCTCGACTACGGCCACTTCCTCGGCTTTCCGCTGCGCTTCGATGAGCGCGCTGAACTGAACGGCGCGATTTATTGGCGACAGTACGCCGAGGGTGCCGACCCACCGTGGCGCAACATCACGCCGAGCCTGATCTATCGCAATTTGCGCGATCGCGGCGCGTACGGCCCGGAAAACACCGTCACAGCCGTAGCCCACTTCTACGACCATTTTTCGTTTTACGATCTCGATCCGTTCACGATGGAGCTGCCGGCGCTGAACATCAATTCGCTGACTACGCCGGTGCTTAGTCCGCTGCGCTTCTCCGGCGGCTTTGACGCCCTTGAAGTGCTCAACGGTAAAGCGCTCGACGTGATCCGTCGCCCGACATACAAAGAGGTTCGCGATTACAACAACAAACTGGCGGAGCTACTGGCCGATGCCAGCCTGGGCGACGAAGAGCGTCTGCTGCGCTGGCGCAAACTTTCGAGTGATGCCCAGCGTGCCCTACTGATCCGCGATGAAGCCGAGCAGAAATTGGCGATCAGCTACAGCAACAAGGATTTCGAATGCCGTTGCACGTCGGATGCTGATTGTGGCGGCACGCCCTTCTTCTGCGATCAGAAGACCGCATCCTGCCGACGATCTTGTGCCAGCGACGTCGACTGCAATGGACAGCGCGTCGGCGAGGGCCGCGAGAGCTGCACCAGCTATGATGGCACCGTCAAGACTTGTCAGCGTGTCGAGCCAGCCTGCACCGACGACACGACCTGCACGACGACCTGGGGACAGCGTAGCGAGAGTTGTCTTGCGGCCTCCGCCGGGGGCAAGGCCTGCCGGCTTAGTTGCACGCGCGACGGTGATTGCGAGAGCGACCCGCTGCGCCCGAGCTGCGTCCAGAACGTCTGCGTCGCGCCGACGATTACCGCAGCTGGTGACAACGACCCTTGTCCGACGATCCGCGGCACCGTCGATGACTATTTCCAACTGCTGAACCGCGGCGTACGCCGAACGCTGCTGGGGAACTCGGACAGCCACGATACCTACGGCAACGAGGCCGGCATCCCACGCAACTTCATTCGTTCGGAGAGCGACGCAGCGGGGCTGATCGATCTACCGCAAACGGCGAAGAACGTGCGCAGTGGGCGCAGCTTTGCGAGCTACGGGCCGTTTATCAGCTTTAGCATCGACGACGAAGAGATCGGTGGCACGGTCAAAGCAACCGCCGGCCAAGCGGTCACGCTGAAGATGCGCGTGCAGTCGCCGTTGTGGTTTGACGTCGACCGCATCGAGATCTACAGAAACGGTCAACTGATCAAGACGTTTTCGGGCTCGACGACCTGCACCGATCGCTCGCAATGTTTACGCCTGCCTAACACGCAAATCGTCAACTTCGAGGGTCAGCTCACCGACACGCCGCAAGAAGACAGCTGGTACGCTGTGGTAGCGATGGGTGTCGACGGCAAGACGCTGGCGCCAGTGTATTCGTCGGCACCAGTGGCGCGGCTCGGCTTGTTCGAACTGTTGCAGCGCTTGATCCCGTTGCTCCCACCGCTGCGTTCGCTAAGAACGCCGATGTCGCCGACGATCTCGGTGGTCCGCCCCTACGCGATCACCAATCCGATCTGGGTCGACATCGGTGGCGATGGACTAACGCCCGTAGCCACACCGCCCGGTTGGAGCGAAGAAAGCGCGCAACCGATGTCGCTCGCGCTCAATCAAGACGCAGCGCACGACCAAGCCCATCGTCGGGGCGAAGCCCACACGCACGATCACCGCCGCGGTCTGGCCAAGATGCGTGAGCGCGCCCGCGCGTTGGTCGACGAGCTGCGTTCGGGGCGGATCGATACCCAAACGCTCAGCAAGGCGATCAACCAATTGCGCTACCGTCATTAGGACGCGAGCGGGGGCCGGGCAATCTACCGGCTAGCTCGCACCGCTCAGCTCGCTCGGGCCGCTCGGGCCGCTCGGGCCGCTACCACCCGATGTGTCGTCGTTTTGTGACCACTCCAAGCAGCGATCGACTTCTTCGCGCAAGCGGCGCGCGCGGTCGAGAATCACGCCCGAAATGCTTTCCGAGAGGTCTTGGCGCTCGATCGACTCGGCGAGGCTTTCCAGCCGGCCAGCGTGGCGATGGATTTCCTTGGCGAGACTGGTCAGCGCATCGCTCAGGTCGGGGCCGTCTTTGCCGTAGCGCATCTCGGCCAGCTCGTTGAGCGTGCGCAGCTGAAACAGTCGACCGGCGGCAACATGGGCCACGGTGCGAACGAACTCGGCGCTCTGTCCATCAAACAACCCCTCGCTCGGCGAGTTGTCGACGTAGATCGCACCCAGCGCCCGACCGCCGAGGCTCACACCAACGCAGAGCGCGGAGCGGACCTTCCCGACAACGTCGCCAGATCCGCCCTGCCCCCGCGACTCGGCGGGGGTATCGAAGGAGTTGACGGCCTTGCCGCCGACCAACGCTTGGGTCAGCAGTTCAGCGCTCGGCCAGACCTCGTCGCCTTGGTCGTCAAAGGCCGGCACCCGCGCGCAAAGCTCGAGGCTTGCCGGGTCGCGGCCATCGAATGCCAGATAACGCTCAGCGTCGACACAGCGCTCGATCGCCTCGAGGGCCAGGCGATAGATGTCCTTGGCCTCTTTGACCAAGTCCAGCCGTGAGGCGAGCTCTGAGATCGCGTCGTAGTATTGTTCGACCCGCGTCCCGGTCGAGTCGGCGAGCGCCAACTCAACCAGCGAGGACGTAACGTGATCATCGGGAGCCGCGGTCGGCTCGTCGAACATGTCCTCTTCGGCTTCCAGGATGCCGCCCCGGCTGACGACCATAAAATAGACATCGGTGCCGAGTCGAACGCGGTCGCCATCGTTCAACGGCCGCGGGTCCGTCACCCGCTCATCGTTGACGAAGGTCCCCAAGCGTGAACCCAGGTCGCGGATATATGGCGAGCCGTTTTCCACCCAAATCGCCGCATGGCGTCGCGAGATGCTCGGGGTGGTCAGCGGCAAATCCGCCAGCTCGGAACGCCCAATCACCGCAACGTCTTCACGAAAATCGATCGCGCTCGGCGCGCGAACGTTGCCGCGCCCCAGCACAGTCAGCCGGTATCCTGCCATGTTGGTTAGTGTAAGGGGCCGGACCCGCTGTTGTAAACCCGCCAACGAGCAGCGCTTGATGCTTGACAGCAGCCCCCCTGCTGCTATAGACACTGCCTGACATTGCGGGAGTAACTCAGTGGTAGAGTGCAACCTTGCCAAGGTTGACGTCGCGGGTTCAAATCCCGTCTCCCGCTCTCCTGTTCACTAAAGTTCACCCTCATCGACGTGATTTGGTCACCGATGCCCAAAGGGCTCGGCGGTCAAATCCCGTCTGCTGATCACGCGTAATCCATTTTCGGGATTTGGTCAGCTCAGGGAGCGACGGCGTTGGCGCGGGTGATCAGCCGGCGGGGGGCGCTGGTCCAGCGGAGTCTGAACGTCGGGTGGGTCAATTCAAAGGCGAGCTGAGCCCTGTGGTGGGACCCGCTCGCCGCCAGGTCCGCGGCAAGCCGGCCAGGCGCACCATCTGCGACTAGTAGTAGTCGCAGGGCGCATTCGGGATAATGTCGACACTTGCGCAGTCATAGTCGCCGACCGTATCGCAGGCAACTGAACTCTGGTAAGTGCTTTGGCTTGTACAGCACGTGCCCCACGGGTTGAACCTATTCTCCTCGCACCCGGTGGTATCGGCGCAGCAGTAGCCGTGAGCCTTGGTTGTCTTCGTGATTTGCCCGGGGTCGCCCGAGCCCCCGCAACCAGCAAAGAGCGCCAAGGCAACAAATGTAACAATTGCTCGCATGTTTCCCTCCAAAAAGAATTCACGATGCTAGGTCTCTCGCTGACGAAGCGTCAAGCGCAGCGATGTCGGAAGAACTGGCACTGTGTATGGTTTTGCCGCGGATATCAGGCAGACCACGAGAGCGGTCAACGCTCGACCTTTTGGCCGTCGCCTACTTGTGAACTGATCGCCCCGACCCTGCGGCAGAAGCCGCGCCTCCGATCGCTGCAGGCCAGAGTTGGCAACGCCCGCCGACTTCTCAACTGGCTGCCACGGTGCCCGTGGCCCACGGTCGTGCAGCCTCACGATTGTGACCGCCGGCGGCAACTGCCGACCGCATCAGAAAAGCAGCTGCTGCCGCCTATTGCAGCAGCTCCTTTTCCCCGTCGACGAATTGCAGGTAGAGCAGCGGCGCGGCGCCTTGGCCAAGCCGCGCAAAGCATCCGTCGTCGAGTAGTCGTTTGAGCGCCGGCGTAATGTGCGCTTTGAATCGCTGGTAGCGCTCTTGATAGGCTGGGCTGTCGGCCTCGATCAACGCTTCCAGTTCATCAAGCGTCAAGACCCAACTGTTGGTGCCGACATCGATCGTCACCTGCTGATAGTCGTCGGGATGAAAGAAAAAGACGACCTCGGCAAAAGGCCCGCTCAGTCCAGCGAAGAAGGCTGCGAGCGTGGCGCTGGTCGATCGAAGGGGTGGGTGATCCGCGGAACGAATCTTTGAGCTGGCCAGCACGTCGTAGGCGGCGTGCAGGGTCCGCTCGCTGACTGGATTCTGATTGGAGAGCGAGATGCTCACATACGCGCGCGTGTTGCCGACCGTACGCGATACCGTATAGTCGACACTGAAGCCGGAGAAGGTCTTCTCGAGCAAGGCGCGATGGGCAAGGACGATCTCGCCGTGACGACTGGTTTGCACGAAAACGACGGTGTAGTGCGAGTCGATCGCCGTGGCGTCGGCCGGCGCCGCTTGTTTGTGCTCGGCAACGAAATCGACGTGCAGCCAAAACTCCGGAAAGCGGATGTTGTCGAGTTCCGTTACCAACGTATCGCCAGACCAGTTGACCGCGCTTGGCTCGCCGGCCTCCATGCCGAAATCGGTATAAAAGCACAGGTCGCTGGGCGCAAAGGGCGTCAACAGCACGCTACCGCTCCAACCATGCTCGACGCGCGTGGCGTTGCAAGCCGTCGGGACCCAGGCGGCGATCGCGCGCGTGATCGTCGCCACGATCGGTTCGTAGGTCTCGGCGACGGCAAAGCTTGCGCTACGGAGCAGTGCAATAATCGTGTGCAGTCCCTCGCCGAGCGCTTGCGTGGTCAGCGCTAGCAGAAACGATCCGCCAGCGGTGTCGAGCAGCGCATAGATCGCCGTGCGCGCATACTGTTCGTCGTGCATCGCCAGCACGTCCTTTTCGCCGAGCTGGACCGTTGCCGTTTGTGGCGCCTTGAGCTTCGCCGCTCGATAGCCGGCGAGCATCGACTTTTTCAGCGTCGCCAGATCAGCCGCTGTCGATCGCGATACGGCGATCGAGAATGCCCCTGCCGCCGCGCTAAACGTCGGCGAAGCGCTAAACGGCGCGATCATCGACGTCTTGTCGAGGCGGGCGATGTAGTGCTCAACGCCAGCCTCGCTAGAGACGGTGTATCCGCCGTCGTCGGCGTGGTCGACGGACCAGCCTTGTGGCAAGCCGATCGAGAAACCAGCGCCTTCAAAGGCGTAACGCAGCGCGGGCGCGAACTCCGGCGGCGCCTGACCAAGGCCAAGGAATTCCTCCATCTTGAATTTTTTCTTCGCCACGATTTTCCTCCACACTCACTGCTAGCATCAGCGTTCTGCTGTCCCGATTTGCAGGCCCGGTGCGGTGGATCTGCGGTGGATCGTTCTACCCGCCGAAAGACGAAGCCATGCTGAATTCTTCGATCGGTATGAATCTTATGCCTTGAGGATTTGCCGCCAAGACTGCGTCTACGACCGACTTGTGAAACAATTGGTGGGTCGTATGTTCGCGAAGCCGAAACACCAAACGGTCTCTTAAGGGAATCTCTTGCAGCACGCTTCTGTCTAAGACGATCTTTTTTTTGCATGCCCGAGACCTTGTCGAAGAGCAGGTTACTAGTATTGGCCCACCTTCAGCAACGCGCGGTGCGCCTGCTTCGACGCTAGGCGGTCACGGTGCCTTTGCTGCGCTCGCGCCAAGGCGGGATCAATAGAGGTGACCGCAACCTGTCCCGCCTGCGGCGCCGGACAGAACGCGGGCCATGCATCGGCCAACAGCGCGCTGCTCCCTCGCTATTCCGCTGCGCGACGGGCCGATCGGTGATTGCCCCGAACCATGCACCACTGTATACGTTGTCATACCGGCCGTCAGTCGAAGAGACGGCCCAATGGAGAATCGCCATGCACCGTGGGTCTTGTCTTTGCGGCGCTGTGACGTTTCAAGTCGCCGGGGATCTGCCGCCACCGAGCGCCTGCCACTGCTCGCTCTGCCGCAAGTGGACCGGGCACTACGAGGTCAGCACCGACGTGGCGCGTTCGGCGCTGACGATCGACGGCAGCGAGAGTATCAAGTGGTATCAATCATCCGCGAAGGTCCGGCGCGGATTCTGTGCGAACTGCGGCGCCTCGCTGTTTTTCGATCCGCTCGATCAGGCCAAGCACAACTGGATCGGCGTTTCGATGGGCGCCTTCGCCGCTCCGACCCACACCCAGCTCAAGATGCACATCTTCGTGGCCGACAAGGGCGACTACTACGAGATCGCTGATGGTTTGCCGCAAAATCAGCAGTAGCTGTTGGGTGCATCTGAGCCGATTTTAAAAGACGTCATTGATAGCAAGGCGTGGCAGGACGGCTTTCTCAATCCGCTGCGCGCTGGGGACCTCGCGCTAGGATCCCCCCCTTTGCGGAGCGTCAAAGCCAGGTCTCGGTAGAAGTTCGTCAGAAGTCGCGCCTCCGATCGCCGCACAGCCAGAGTTAGCAACTCCGACGGTTGCAGCGACGCCAGCGAAAGCGAGCGAATCGCTTGCATCGAATACGTCCGCACCGCCGGCAATCGGCGGCATAGCGCGTGCATGCGGCTGGGCAACGATGACAAGCTCCACAACGGCATTGGCACCATTCGGGACGGTGTTGGGGACGGCGCCCGGCGGTGTACCTGTGTATTCGTGCGACTATCGAACGGTCGATGAGGCAGTGCTCCCCGACCGCCACGCCTTTCGCAGCGAAGTTGACGGCGTGTACATGGGATACAAATGGCAGTGCGTCGAGCTGGCCCGGCGCTGGCTGTACCACAACTGCGGACTGATCTTCGAAGACGTGGGGATGGCCTACGAAATCTTCGACCTGACGACGATCCGCCACAAGGACGGCCGGACGTTGCCATTGCGCGCCTTCCGCAACGGCTCCCGCCGCCGCCCGGAACCGGGCTGCCTGCTGATCTGGGGCGAAGGCGGTGAGTTTGAAGCGACCGGCCACGTCGCCGTCGTCACCGCGGTGTTTGATGATCGCATCACCATCGTCGAACAGAACTACCACGACGTCCCATGGCCCCCCGGACAGGACTATTCGCGTGCGATCGCCGCGCGCACTGCATACGATGGTGGATTCTGGCTGCGATGTCCGCCCAAGGAGGGCACGATCCTTGGCTGGGTGATCCAAACCGACGATGGCCAGTTCGCGCAGCCTGTCGTTGTGCCGAGCACCGAAACATTTGCCGTTCGCATCGCCAACGTCGTGCCCAGCGCCCAGGGCGATAGCTCCTGGCTCAACGAGGCCAACCCCGACGAGGCGGCCTACGTCAAACTGATGCAAGGGCATACGATGGTCGACCGCCCCGAGGTCGACCAATACCGCTACGTTGCGATCTCACAGCGCTTGGAGCGGGAGCTGCGCCGTGCCACCAACGATCTCCATGGGCTGTTCATGCACGCCACCGATTGGGTCTTACAGAACCCAGACCATCTCGCGGCGTTCAACCTGCCGCGGGCACTTTGGCCACGACTACGCCAATCCTGGGACAACCGTCGCAACCAAATGATCACCGGGCGCTTCGACTTCTGCGTGACGCCCGAGGGAATCAAGGCATTCGAATACAACTGCGACTCAGCCTCGTGCCACATGGAGTGCGGCAAGGTCCAGGGCAAATGGGCCGACCACGTTGGGCTAACCGAGGGACAGGACCCCGGCAGAAACCTCTTCGCCGGTCTAGTCGCCGCCTGGCGCCACAGCGGTGTCGACGACGTGCTGCACGTGCTTTACGACGATCACCCGGAGGAAACATACCACGCGCTCTATATGTGCGAGGCGCTAGAGACGGCAGGCATCGCCAGCAAACAACTGGTCGGCGTCAACGACGTCCACTGGTCAGCCGACGGGGCGATCGTCGATGCCGACGGTACGCCGATCCGCTGGGTCTGGAAGACCTGGGCTTGGGAGACGGCGCTTGAGCAGATCCGCGACGAATGCGAAGCGGACGACCTTGGTCTCGGCCGCGCCCCGCAGCCGCGCTTGGTCGACGTACTGCTGCGCCCTGGTGTGCGCGTTTTCGAACCGCTTTGGACCTTGGTTCCGAGCAACAAGGCGATCTTGCCGGTGCTATGGGCCCTGTTTCCCAATCACCCTTACCTTTTGCCGTCCTATCACACGTTGACCGATGACCTGCGCGCCAAGGGGTACGTCACCAAGCCGATCGTCGGACGCTGGGGCGACAACATCGCGCTCTACGATGGCCAGCAGGCGTTGATGCAACAAACCAGCGGACGGTTTTCCGCGCAGACGCAGATCTTTCAACAGCTCTGCCTCTTGCCCTTCGTCGCCGACCGTTACGTGCAGCTATGCACCTTTTCAGTCGGTGGCCGCTATGGCGGAACGTGCACACGCGTGGACCGGTCGCCCGTGATCGCCTGGGACAGCGATGTGCTCCCCTTGCGGGTTTTCGACGACGAAGACAGGTAGCGCACCCGACAACGCCGAGCCCACCGTCGATCATTTGCCTGCCAAAGGGGACAGCGTACCCCGCGCGACGGACAGGCGCCGTAGCTCCCTTCGCCTGCGGCGTGGGGCAATAGGCGGCCAACGCGATGCGCCGGGCAATCCCTGCAGCCGCTAACACGCGGGGATCAATGCGGGTTCACGCACGGCTCGTCGCGATCTGCCCATCGCCGCGGTCATCCTCGAAGTGGCCGGCTTGTTGCAGCGCTCTTGCGGAGGGAGGACCGATGGATTTTCGGGCGATGCTTGAACCAACGGACCGGCTGCCGATCCGCTGGATGCTGCTGCTGACGCTACTCGCTGCGGCCTGCGGCCCGGCCACGGCAAGCGACGGGTCACAGACCACGGGTAGCGGCAAAGGAGAACCGCCTCCGCTCTCGGTCAAAATCTATCCGCGCGCGGGAACGATCTTCCCCGACCTCAACTTTGTTGTGCGCTTTTTCAGCGGCGCCGAGCGCTATCGCGCCAAGGGGATGGCCGAGCACGAGCAACTCGTCGGCATTTCATTCAACACCTCGGGCGACCCGTCGACGATCGCTGACTACACGCGGTCCAACGTCAACTATCTCGTTTGCAGTCCGCTTTGGGCCAACAAAATTCGTTGGCGCAATTATTCCGGCCCACCGCGTGATCCGGGACCGCTCTACGGTGCTAAGGAGCTAAACGATCCGAACGACGCCAAGTGGTGGGGCAGCAACATTCCGCAGACACTCGACTACGAGGAAGAGGATGGCTGGTTTGTCAAGACGAGCTGGTTGATCGCGGAGATCGACCCGGCGACCGGCAAGCCGATCCTTTCGGGACGACCGGCCAATAATCCGGCGGGCCACACGCTCCAGCGGCTCTTGGGCATCGACAACGCGGCCAACGCTGTCTTGCAGCAAGCGCTTAACGTCTGCAAACCGCGCGCTTAATCGGTCTACCGCGCCTGACCGCCCGCTCGGCCGTGGGAAGATCGGTCCAGGGCCGCCGTAGCAGAGCGAGAGGCAACCCCGCGTCTGGGGTAGGCCGTGTTGATCAACCGGGGCCCGCGTTGGCCCCCGCTTTCCAAGGAATGAATCGATGAATAGAGCTCTACAGCTAGGCGTCCTTTGTGCGTGCGCAGTGGGGATCTTGGCCTGGACGCAAAGCGCCAGCGCGGTAACCGAAGTTTCGGCTGTCACTCAGGTTCAAGCGGGTGCGCCGGTTGCACCGATCGCGGCAGCTGAGCTGGATGCACTCAAATCATGCACCCACAATTCCGATTGTTCTCACGGCGGCTGCAGCAGTGGGCGCTGCGGTAGTTGCACCCACAACTCGGACTGCAAGGGCTGGGGTGGATGCAAAGGCGGCCGGTGTGGGGCCTGCACGGGCAGCGGCGACTGCAAGGGTTTCGGTTCCTGCAACAGCGGACGCTGCGAAAAGTCGCCCTACTAGCGCACCGCGCAGTCGTGCGCACACCGATCGCTGCACGCACTGCGCATCAGCCGTGGCCGTCTGGCGTGCGCCGCGTATCTGCGCCGCAGCGGCACTAGCTCACTAAATGCATCCACCTTTGGCGCTACAGGTCCGACCGCTGCAATAGGCATCGGCGCAGGGGACGACGCAGATCTTGACCAGCGGATTGACCTGGCCACTGGGATCGGTGATGCAGATCAGCGGCCGGCTGAAGCCCGAACAGCTCGCACAGGGGCCGGTGCAAATGCCCGGTGCTTTGGCGCCCAGTTGCGTGGTGCAGATCACTGCTGGCCGTCGGCACTCGAGCGGATGCGTGCAGGTCTGTCCCATCTCGCGGCTGTAGGCGGGAAAGGACAGGTCCGGCAAGGAAGCGTCGGCGATCGCGCCTTGGTCGCGCGGCGCGTCGGCAACAAATGATTGGTCGGCTGGCTGACTGTCGCGAGGCTGACTGTCGCGAGGCTGACTGTCGCGAGGCTGACTGTCGCGAGGCTGACTGTCAGATGGCGAGCCATCGCGGTTCGCGTCGATGGTGTCAGCTCGCGTGTCGTGGTCTTTGGCGCGCTGCGCATCGGTCGGCGCACCATCGCGACCCACTTCGGCCCGGCCGTCGTTCGTCGCCGCCGGCGTGGACGATGAGCAATCGACCGCTGCAACCGCTGATAAGAGCAACAAGACGACGGGGTACTGCCTCATGGCGTACAGCAGTAGCACAATCGCTACGTTGATCAACAGGCGCGCGCTCGCCGCCATCGGCCGTCAGCTTATCAGCACCGATCGCCCGCCCAACGCCGGCGCTGTGCCGCAGCATGGGCGTCATGTTCTTCCGCTGCCGCAGCGAACCGCGATCGCGACGCGAGCGAAGGCGCGTCAAGCGAGATCTCGATGTCTTGGCGCAAGATCGGCGACGGATCGTGGCCCCAACTCAGCTCGCGGTCGATGGCGCAATGATCGACGTCATGTTGGCGAGCGGCGACTGTGCGCACCGATGGATAATCCATCCACAAAAAAGCGGTCAGCTATGCTGATCTCGAAACTTGCTGTTCGCTTGTTGGCGGGCGCCGCGCGCCGTCTCGTCGCGGCAAGGGCAGCGCGCCAGGTTTGATCAGTTGGCGCAGACCGACTTGCCGGGCGTGCCCGTCGGCTGGCAAGTCGTCGACGGAAGATGTGCACAATCGGCGGAGCTGCTGCAGGTCGGGAAGCAGGCCTTGGTCCCCCCCGAGGTCGCCTCACAGACGTTGAGCCGCCCATTGCTGTTGGTGCCACACTCGCTGTCGTTGCTACAGACCTGGGTGCAGAACGTCTGCGCGATACACACACCTTGCCGGCAATGTGAACCTTGGCTACATGGATCCCCGAGTTGTCCGAGCCAACAGTGGCAGCGATCCTGCGAGGCGCTGCTATCGAAGCCGCAGCCCGACGGCGCGCCAAACCCGGCGGCCTGGCAGCTGTCATTGCAGGTCTGCGCTTTCCAGACGCCCGTATCACAAAGCTCGATCGCGCTCGTTCCGCTGCAACGGGTCTCGCCATGGGTGCATGGCGGCAAGCTACAGGTGCAGGCGTCTTGTCCCAACGAGGCCTGATAGCTGCAACCGGTCGGTGGCCCCATCCCTTTGCCCTGACACGCTGCGACGCAGGTGATCGTCGACCAGCGACCGCTTGAGCAGATCTTCATCGCCCCATTGCCATCGCAGCGCTGCTCGCCATCGGTGCACTGCGGCGGATTGTGGCAGAGACAACTGTCTCGACCCTTCTGCGCATCGAACCCACAACCTGCACTGGCTGTGTAGCCGGCTTGCTGACAGAGCGCGTTGCACGTGTAAGGCTTCCAGACACTACTCTCGCAGAGCTTGATATCGAGGCCGACGCATTGAGACGCCGTGCCAAAGCAGCCGCCCCCGCTGCTATCGACGGGTCTCACGTCGGCGGCGGGTGTCGCGTCGACCGGTGGGCGCGCATCACGGAGCACCGAACCGTTATCGGCCGTCCCTAGGTCAGCAAGCGGCACGCCCCCGTCCACGCCGACGACCGCGCTGTCGAGCACCACGTGGCCATCAGCGCCGATCGCACCGTCGACGCGCGAGCCATTGCTGCGACCGTCGGAGCCACAGCTCGCCAACACGGTGATGGCGATCAAAGCGAGTCGTTGCATCGAGCCCTCCTTGCCCGATAAGTACGCGGAAGCCCGCCCGCGCTTTCGTCGCCTTAAAGCTAGCGATCTCCGGCTAGTTAGCGCGCCTCCTTCAACACCGCGACGCGTTGACATGGCCGCGAGGTGGCTCGTCCAGTTGGGTTGCCAACCTTCTTTTGGGGGCCGAAGTCACCGGCGCTTGGCGCTGCATGCGCCCTAGGGGCGGTTAGCTGGCTGGCATGTTGATTGCTCCACTTGTTGCCCGGGGGGATCCGATGAACGAGCCAACCGGCGGATCAAGGCGACGCCGCCGACCGAAGCAGCAGCGCTCGCGCGCTACCGTCGACGCGATCGTCGAGGCTGCGCGACGGTCGCTCGGCCGCTACGGCGCGTTGCGTACAACCGCGGAACAGATCGCACGAATCGCCGGCGTGAGCATCGGCACGTTCTACCAGTACTTTCCTGACAAGATCTCCGTGTATAGCGACCTGCTGGACCATCTTTCCGGCCGGCTACACCGGCAACTGGAGAGCGTTTCCGCCCCCGCAACAACCGCCGAAGGTGCACTGAGTGCCATCGTAAGCGCCTACCTCGGTGCACTACGGGATAACGTCGCTGCAGCGCAACAGCTGCTCGGTCAGCGGCACTTGTTGGAGCCACCGGAGCGACTGCAAGCGCGACACAAACAACTGCACACCTGGCTCGTCGGTCTATTCGATCAACACCTACCGAACGATGCACCGCAGAACGATCTTCCGGCGTTCGTCCTGCTCAAAGCGGTGCACGGCGTCGCTCACGGTGCAACGCTCGAAAAGCCCGAGACCCTCGCCGACGGTAGCCTCGAACACGAGCTGCTGGCGCTGGTCCGCGGCTACCTCGCTGAGCGCAAAAAACAATAACGTCACACCAGAACAGTTTCCTGTGCCGACCGATCGATCGCGGGCGACTGTAGCCGGCTGTCGTTTCTATTGTCGGAAGCCACGACGCGGCGCCCTCAGTGCGAGTCATCGCCTCAACCATCCATAAATAATCGACATTTTGCTACGGGCGACGCCGCGACTGGTTGGCCTGCCGCTTGCTTTTGGCAGCGCACATGTCAACTCTCTCAAAAATCAACCTCACCCTGGTATGCGCCGCGCTGCTTTGTTCGGGTTGCGGCACTTTGGACCCCGACACCGCCAATCCCGGAGCCGGCAAAGCTGAGCCGTTTGACGTGTCGAATTCGGTTGGCCTGCTGCACCCGGCGTTGGCCAGCGCCAACTACCAGTACTATTACCCGCAGATGTCGAGCGGCGAAAGCGATGAAACGCCATTCGCCAGTTCGTGGTGGGCGATGTACAAAGGCGGCGTTGCCTATCGTTGGCAGGGCGACACGACGCTCTGGGATGTCGCCGACAAAGACGCGCTAACCATCGTCGCCGACACCAATCTAGAAAACCTCGCCCCCACTGAAAAGTACGACCTGCTGTTTCACGCCAACCGAACGCAATGGGCCGACTGTGCCGGCCGCGTGGTCGACAAGAACGGCAAGGGTCTTGCCGACTGGAACGACTTCATCGACAAACGCGATAAGGGCGAAGCCTACTGCGCAAGCTGGGCCTACGCCGACTGGAACGACCAGTACGACCGAATCAAGCGCGTTCGAGAGCAAGCCCGTCTCGCCGGTGACTACTGGTCTTATGACAATGACGACCACTGGCCGACGACCAGCCCCTCGACGACCCGCATCGTTCAAGTCGCTGGACCGGCGACGCAGTGGGAGCTACTCAACCACGGGCCGTTCGGTTCGGTCAGCACCGAAGGCTGGTTCGGTCACTGCAACGGCTGGGCGGCCTATGTCAGCGCTGAGCCCAACGCCTATCCGCGCCGCAGCGTGCGGGTGAAGATCGTCAACGGCAAGATCACCGAGTGTCTCGAAGGCGATACGTCGGCCGATTGCATGACGTTCCGCAAGGGCGACATCGAAGGGCTGATGACCGAGGTCTACTTCCAGGCGAACAGCAGTCTGATCGGCGGTCGCTGCGAGCAAACCGACACCGAGGCCGAGCTCGACAAATTCGGCCGCTACAAAGCCGCTGAGTGTCGCGATCTCAACCCAGCGACGTTCCACATCGCGCTGGTCGGTTTGCTCGGTTATGGCGTCGCCGAGCCCGGTGAAACCGCACGGCACCGACTGTCGTTTGTCGCCGACGTCTCCACCGGTCAGGCCGTCTGGAACTACCCGATTCTCTCGTATCAAGTCGCCGAGCAGAAGGAACTCAACCGCAAGCAAGCGGTCGCGCTGCTGATCGCTGACGTCGATCAAGATGCGCTCAAGCGCAAGGAGCGTCGCCGCTACGTGCTCAACAAAGACGCCAAGCGCTTCATCCACATCAAGATGAACTACCGCACACGCTCGACCGCTTCTGGTACGATCGCGCTCAATACGACCGCCGATGCGCGCTACGCTTCGGCGAGCGATCGCTCGATGGAATACCTGCTCGAACTCGACAGCGACTCGCGCATCCTCGGCGGAGAATGGCTCGGCGGCAGCAAGACGTCGCACCCCGATTTTACCTGGCTGGCCCGCGCCCCACGCGACATGCTGCCCGACCCGACCGGTGCGGACAACCCCTGGATCGCCTACGAAAACGTCAAGGCCTTGCTTGACTGCGCTAACGACGCGGCGACCTGCGCGCCACTCAACTAGCAGCGCAGCCCGTTTGAAACGCGCTCCCGAGCCGCGGCAACAGCGCGCAGCTTAGCCGCGGTCGGCGCTGCCCTCGCCATCCTTACCCAAACCGAAGCGTTTGATCTTCTCGTAAAGCGTTCGCAAGCCGATGCCGAGCAACTCGGCCGCCTCTTTGCGGTTGCCACCACTGCTCTCCAGCGCGCGAATGATCGCCTGCCGCTCGACTTCAACTAGCGACAGCCGCCCAGCGACGCTGTGCTGGGGCAAGCCAGCGCTTTCATGACCTGCCGTCGACGTGGTCGCCGAGAGGATCGTCTGCTGCAAATGAATGTCGGCGGCTCCGATGCACGTGCTCTCGGTGACGATCGCTGCGCGCTCGAGGGTGTTGCGCAGCTCGCGAACGTTTCCCGGCCACGGAGCGCGCTCAATTTTTTCGAGCGCCTCGTCGCTCAGTCGTAACTTTGCACGTCCCATCTCACCGGCGACCTGAGCCAACAGCCGCTCGGCCAGCGGACGAATATCGCCTCGCCGCTCGCGTAGCGGCGGCAGCCCGACGGGAAAAACGGCCAGGCGATGGTAAAGGTCTTCGCGAAATGCGCCCTGGGCCATCTGCCGCGGTAAATCGCGATTGGTCGCCGCGATCCAGCGAACATCGGCATCGAGCAGGCGCGCTCCGCCGACACGGGTGAACTGTCGCTCTTGCAGCACACGCAGCAATTTGGCCTGCAGCTCGAGTTTGAGCTCGCCGATCTCATCGAGGAAGAACGTACCGCCGGCAGCGAGTTCGATCATTCCACGGCGAAGCGCATCGGCACCGGTAAAGGCCCCCTTTTCGTGGCCAAACAGCTCGCTCTCCAACAGCTGCTCACCGATCGCCGCGCAATTGACCGCGATAAACGGCCCCTCGGCGCGCTCACTCCAGCGGTGAATCGCGCGCGCAGCGACCTCTTTGCCGGTACCACTTTCGCCGACGAGCAGCACGGTCGCGTTGGTCTTGGCAACCTTCTTCAGATCGGCGACCGTCGCCGTCATTTTTGGATCACCGAAGGACAATTCGAGTTCCTCTGAACGTCGCTGGCGCTTGGCGCCGTCACGAAAGTCGCTCAACCGTCGGCGCTCCAGCGCCCGTTTGGCAACCATCCGCAACTCGCCCGGACTGCCGAGCGGCTTCTGCAGGAAATCGAACGCGCCGCGACGCATCGCTTCGACGGCTGTCGGCACATCGCCATGGGCGGTAACCAGCACGATCTCGACCTCGGGCTGCTCGGCACGCAACCAGCTCAGCAGTTCCATGCCATCCTTTTGCGGCATCTTCAGATCGCTGATCACCAAGTCGAATCCCTGAGCCTTGAGCGCACGGATCGCTTGATCACCGTCGCACGCTTGATCGACTTGGTGCCCATCGAGCTCGAGTGCCTCAGCGAAAAAATCGCGCAACCCCTGCTCATCGTCGACGACTAGAATCCGTGCCACCTAGCGCAGCTCCTTTTCGTTCAACCCGCTGTCGTATCGGCGGGGATCCGCAGCTCGAAGATCGCCCCGCCGCGCGCACCGTTTCGTGCGCTGATCGATCCCCGGTGGGCCTCGACGATCCGGCGTGCCACCGCCAACCCCAACCCGGTGCCACGCGTTCGTCCGGTCGAAAACGGCTCGAAGATCGATTGCTCGGTTCCCGGGGCAATGCCCGGGCCCTGATCGGCGACGGTGATCACCAGTTCGGCTTCGGTCGCGGCCAATTCGAGCGTGACCGGCTGCTCGATCGGGCTAGCCTGCAGCGCATTGTCGAGCAGATTGATCAGCACCCGCTCGATGCGCGCTGCGTCGAGGCGCCAACGCTGAGGCGCACGCTCGATCTTGATCTGCAAGCGCTCGCCATAGTGGCTGCCGAGCGCTCGCACCAGCTCGCGCGGATCTGCGGGCTGACAATCAATATTGCCGGTGCGCACAAACTCGAGCAACTCGTTGACCAGTCGCTCGAGACGCTCGGCGTCACCGACGACCTGCGCCGTCTTCTTGATCAAGCGCGGCTCGCCCTCGGCTAAAAGCTCCTGCATCAGCTGGGCATGCCCCTTGAGCGAGGCCAGTGGGTTGCGAATCTCATGGGCGAGCACAGCCGACATTTCGCCGAGAGCTGCCAGACGACGGTCGCGCTGCAGCTGCTGCTCAAGCGCCTGCTGGCCACGGATCCAACGGCCACCAGCGATGGCCAGGCCGACCATCACCAACGAAACCAAACCGCTGATCCACAGGCCACGCCAAGCGTACGCGCTGATCTGTCGGGCCACCGTTGGTTCGAACTCGAAACTGATATCGCGCGACAACTGGCCGAGCAGCGGCGCGGAACGAAAGCGGGCGCGCCAAACACGTCGGCTACTCTTAACGAGAACGCGACCACCAGCGGCGCTCAATGACATCCGTCGCGATCGGTAGCTGATGGGCTGCCCAATCACGCGAGCTTGACCACTGGCGACCCGAGGTGCATTGCCGAGGGCGAGATAGCGCAAACCGCGATCGGATAGCTCGTTGAGCAACTCGTCAGCTAGCGCTTGGGGCTGCCCGGGGTCGCCCTGCCGCAGCCCCGCGCGAATGCTGTCGAGCAAAGCTGCGGCCTGGGCCGAAACGAGACGCGCGCTGGCGGTGCGCACCACTAAATAGTTGCCAACGCTGGTCGAGATCACCGCGATCGACATCACCAGGGCGAGTCCGATTAAGACCCGCCCTGGTGTAAACCATTTCTTTTGGCGCTCGGACATCGCGCTCCAGACTAGCACAGACGCCTAGTGGGCGTGGCCGCCACCCTGCCGGTGACCATGCCCTGCGAAGCCACCGCCGGAGCGTTTGTGCCAGCGCCCACGCTTGCCGCGTTTGTGCATCTTGTGAGCCTGCATCTTGGCCTCGAGCTCAGCTAGGCTCAGCGTACCGCTGTTGTCGGTGTCGAGCTTCTTGAACCAACGTCCGAGCGGACCACAGCTCTGAGCGGCTTCATCGACTGAGATTTGCCCGTCGCCGTTGGTGTCTAGCTTGCTGAAGCGTTGGTTGATGCGGTCCTTACGTTTCGCAGCGCGCTCGCTCTTGCTCAGCACACCATCTCGATCGAGATCGTACTTGGCCAACATCGCCTGCTTGCGTGCAGCAAATGCCGCCTTGCGCTCGCTGCGGTCAACCTTGCCGTCCTGGTTGGTGTCGAACTTGAGCATCCGCTTGGCGATGCGCTGCTTGAGACAAGCGAGTCGCTTATCGACCGATGCTTGCTGCGCTGGATTGAGCGATTGCGCTTGTGCCACCGCAGCGATCAACAGCAGAGAACTGATGCTAACTAGGATCGTCTTGCTCGTCTTGTTCATCACGGGCCTCCTTGTTTGACCTCGGCCGGAGATAGAGCAGGCGCCGTGCCAAGCGCCGCTGACAGGAAAACGCCCGCCTTTTCGCGGGCACCACACCAACACCGCATGCGGAATCTGCAGTCGGCTGCGGATTCGGCAGCTGCAATTCGCGCTAAGCGACCGAAAGATTGGCGTTTGCCAGTTGGCCCGCCGGTTGCTCTACCCCGGGACGTGCTCGCGAAGACGAGCCCCTAAAGACGCAACAAAGGAGACCGTAATGTTGAAAAGCAAACTAACCGGTAGCGCGATGATCGTGGCGATGATGCTGGGCAGCACGGCGCTCGCTCGACCAAATCAACGCCAGCATGAACAGTCGCGTGGCAATCGGATGGAGAACAACAGTCAGCGCAACACCCAAGTGCGATCGCAGCCGAACAGGACCCACGTCGTCCCGCAGCGCAGTGCAACAAGCCCCGGGCGGCAATACCGACCTGCACCGGTCTATCGCCACGATGTTCCCGTGCGACGCGTCGTCCGCAGCGTGCCCGCAGCGGTATACCGTCCGCGACGAACGACGGTGGTCACCCCGGCGCGCTATTATCGTCCGCAGCCCGCGCCTACCGTGTGGCGTCCGGTCTATCGTCGCCCGCTGCCCGGCTATGCGGCCAGCAGCCGCCACAGCGCGCTGACCTTCCGCCGCTTGGACCGCAATGCGGACCGGATGCTGAGCTGGTTCGAAGTGCGCGGCCACGGTTACACGCCGCTCGCCTTTCGGCGCGCCGATCGAAACAACGACGGCCTGCTCAGCCTCGTCGAAGCTGAATTCTTGTTCTAACTCGCCTCTCGCATCGGCCGGCGTGCACGCGTCGGCCGATGCACCGTTCTTGGCTAGCTCGACCGCGACTGCAACCAATCAGCCCGAGCCCGTGTACGCCTACTATTGGCGGTGGAGCGGCCCGTCTGAGACGCTGCACCAAGAAGGCCTACCTGGCGCGTTTCCCTTCCAGCCGGGAAAGACCTACAACGCCTGCAGTCGGGTTTACCACCGCATCTACAGGTGCCTCAGTGCCGAGACCTGTCAAGTGGTCGGCACCGAGAGTTGTCTCACACCGACGGGTTCACTAACCTTCGAGTTTGCCGGCCACGCCAACCTCGATGTTTGGCCCAGCGGCGAAACGCTAACCTGGGACTTTGGTGATGGCGCTACCGCGCCTGGCAACTGGTCACAAGAAGATCCCGACGTCGCGCCGCTGTCGATCGACTTTGTGCCGATCCAACACACCTACGCCAAAGCTGGCACCTATACCGTGTGCGCGACGCTGAGCAACGGCAGCGAATCGACCAAGACATGCATCGAGGTCAAGGTGGGAGACACGCTCGAGCCTGTCAGCCTTGGCAAGGTCACTGAGCTC
>JACKDQ010000003.1 GCA_020633415.1 Deltaproteobacteria bacterium | reverse complement strand
TGCTCGGCCAAACCGTTGCCGCTGCGCGCGGATTTTCGCCAGCGACCTCGCGTCGGCGCTTTAGGGTCGGCACCGGTGACGCACTCGAGCAGGCGCTGGTCGTCGAGATCTTTATCGCCGTGGCCAAGCTCGCGCCGGCAGTAGCACTAGACAGTGTGCCCTGCGGCCCCGAAGAAATCCCTGAATTGATCGTCGCAGGCGAAATCGACATCGGACTCGGTGTCCCGGTGCCCCACGGCGATCGCGTCTGTCATCGCGTCGTCGCACGCGAACCCGTGTTGCTGGCGATGCGTCGCGATCACCCGCTGGCGCGCGGCCCGTTAACGATCGAGCGCTGGCTCGCTGCAGAGCATTTGGTCGTCACCGGGCAAACTCGAGGAGCGACCATTGAAGACCTTGCGCTGCAGAAGCTGGGCATTGAACGCCGCGTGGCCCGACGCTGTCAGACCTATCAGGTCGCAGGGCAGTTTATCGCCCAGTCGAATTTGGTCGCTGTCGTCCCGGCCTATTACGCCGAGTTGTTTGGACAGTCGGGTAGCCTCGTGACGCGCGAGTTTGCGATCGCAACGCCTGACTTGGAGGTCGCACTCTATTGGGCGACGACGGCCGATGGTGATCCGGGCGGCGTGTGGCTGCGTGACTTGATTCTTGAGCAGATCGAGCGGCTAAATGTGCGGCGCGCTCGCCGAGCGACCAAGCAGCATTGAACGTTGCGCGACGAGCGCCAGGAGATCGCGAGATGACTCTCAACGCCATGAATGACAAGGTTTGCTTGGTTAGCGGAGCGACATCCGGAATCGGCTACGCCAGCTGTGTCGCGCTAGCCGCGCAGGGAGCACGCGTGATCATGCTCTGCCGCGATCAGTTTCGCGGCGCAAAGGCGCGCCAAGCGATCATCCAGCGCACTGGCGCGGCCCAGATCGAACTGGTGACCGCTGACCTCTCGGCATTGGCGGAGGTCCGCCGCGCGGCTGTAGAGATCAACCAGCGCTTTGCTCGACTCGATGTGGTCGTCCACTGTGCCGGTGCGTTGTTCTACCGGCGGCAGCTGACGGTCGACGCGCTGGAGAGCAACCTAATGGTGAACTACCTCTCGGGCTTTTTGCTGATCCGCGAGCTATCCGAGCTACTACGCCAAAGCGCGCCCGCACGGGTCGTGATCGTCAGTGGCGAGTATCACCGACGCGCCCGCATTGATTTCGACGACCTGCAAGGAGAGCGCCACTACAGCCCGCTGCGCGCGGCCGCTCAAGCCACGTTGGCCAAAGCGGTGTTTTCGGTTGAGCTCGCCCGTCGCTGGGCCGACTGCGGGATAACCGCCAACTGTTTCCATCCAGGCATTGTGCGCAGCGGACTGACCCGGGGTTTGCCGTGGTACTTGCGGTTGGCCGTCAAGACCGTCGAACCATTTTTGGCCAGTCCTGAGCGCGGCGCGCGCACGTCCGTTTTCTTGGCCTCTTCACCGAAAATCGGCGGCGTTACCGGCAGCTACTTCATCGATTGCCGAGCAGTAAGACCCGCTGCAGCGGTGAATGACCCGCGCCTCGCAGAGCGGCTGTGGCGCGTAAGCGAAGCACTCGTTGCCTAGCGCAGCGTTTCACTACTGCTCCGTCGGGCGCAGGTATTCGGCGATCATGCAAACCTCGATGCGCGGCGCGCCGATCACTTGATAAGCATCGGCGATGCTGTGACATAACTCACTGCCGCGGTAGGCTTCGAGCGCCGCTTGCGACTCCCAGATATAGACGCCGCCCCACTCGCCGCTCTGCGGATCGTGGACATAGTACTTCTGCAGCAAGCCGTCGAGCGCCCGAAAGCTCGGTAGCCGTTCTTTGCAACGTCGCGTCAGCTCCTCGGTGCTAAGCGAAGACTTGAACCTAACAAACAGCAAGAGCTGAGATGATTTGCCCACGTTACTCCGTGTGGACCGTTGAGCATGAGCGCTCAGATTGAGCTTTTCAAGCCGGTAGGAGCAGGCGCACACAGAGGGTCACGGCATTTTCACGGCGTGACCAGAGCACGCGACAGCTCCTCGGTGTTGTTGGTACAATGGCGTCATACAAAAAAAATTGGAGGACGCCATGCTCAAGCAGTTCCGACTTCTTCCGCTGTGTGCGGCGCTGATCGTCGCAAGTTTGGGCGCGGGGGCTTGCTTCTTGGGGGACGACGGTGCGGTGACCTGCGACAACTACGCAGCCTTTCAAAGAAGCTGTACGGGGAGCTGCACGCCAACCTGGAGCTGCGAGGACAACTACTACAACCTGTCGATCAACGACCAGCTCGCGCTCGACCATTGTTCGGATTGTTTGGTCGACAACCTAAATGGCGGCTATTGTGACGACTGCGCCTACCCGAGCCAAGGCATCACCAGCTGCCAGGCCTTCATGGAGGACTTGCTCGGCGTCGATTGCTGGTAGGTTGTTGTCTTGAGCAGCTATCGCGCGCGGCGACCGAGCGCAACGATCTCGTAGCGCGCAACGTCCCGCGGACAGAGCAGCTGAAACTCATAGCGCGCACTATCGCCTGGCGAAAGCTGGGTCTTGCTCGCGTAGCTAAACGCCGTGCAGGCCAACTTATCGTTGGCGTCATAGCCGAGTCCAAGTACCTTGACGAATCGGGCATCGTCCCGGCCGCTGTTTTCGATCTTCCCACTCAGGCGCCAACCGGTACCGTAATCGGCAGGCCGCGGCTGATGCTGGACAACGCGCAGCCCTTTTGCTCCGCGTAAGAATCCGTCCTTGGGTCGTGCGGTGACCTCGAAACCCAGACGAGCGTAGGGCGGTGTACGATAGAGCAACACGGTTACTGGGGCGGTCTGGCCGGGGGCCAAGCTGTCGTAGTGTGAGAAACCACTCTTGCTGGTAATCTCTTTGCCGGCCTCGTCGTAGAGCACGACCGTGATACGCGGGTTGGCGATCGGCACCTTGCCGGTGTTTGTTACCTGACCGTAGACGTAGTCGCTGCTCAGCTTGCGCACCGTTCGATGGTAGGCAAAACGGGCCTTGGCCTGACCACGCAACGGCCGCGCCAGCGGAGCGAACGACGTTGATCGCGCCGATCGGCGGCGCGACGAGCTGGATGTATCTCCGACGATCATCCACACAGCGATTAGCCCCATCAACATCACGAATACCCCGCCCGCCAGGATCCATGGCCATAGCCGTGTCGGGCGCTCGCGCGGAGGAACAGCCTCAGGTTGAGGCGTAGCAGTGAACGGTTTAACCGTTTCGCTGAACTGTGTGCCGCAAAACGTGCACTGATAGCGCCGCGCTGAATGTGAGGATTCTGTGCCGATATCGTTGTGGGGCGCGCCACAGTTGGGGCACTTAAGCAGCCTCGCCATGGCTCCTCTTACGTCGGCTTCGCGCCGATCGTCCCGATAAATGGCAGCCTTTCGAACGCACCCAAAAATCCGTTTCCAGATCCGCCGCTGCCGGACATTCGCGGGTCAATCTTGGCCGACTTTAGACGATACGAGAAGCGGCGTTTTGTATGTCGCTCATCGTCCTCGCGTACCGTGCGGCAGGACATCGGGGGAGCTTAATGGCCGGGAAGAATAGCACTAGCGAAGTCGAGATTCTCAACCCAGCAACCTTCGCGGATGCTGACTTGAGCGACTGGGAGACCAATCTCGGTGCCGACATCGGCGACGAGGAGGGAAACCCCTTTGAAGAGGAAACCGCGGCAGCGATATTGCCCGATGGTGCGATCGACGCATTGTGGCCCACCGCAGGGCCGCCACCACCGCCAGATGACGGTTGGGAGGAGCCACTGTTTGCGAGTGGCGCAGAGGCTGATAGCGATGCGGCAGCCGAACAGCTGCTGGAAAACACCAGCTCGGGAACCGACAACATGCCGTTTGGTTCCCTAGGGCCACGCCTCGGCAAGAACGGCGAGCTGATCGAAGCTGGTGCATCCGAAGACGTCGCGAACACCGACAATCGCCCCTTCGAGTCCTTGGTGTCGGACGATGAAGACGCCGATGTGTTCAGCGATCAGACCAAAGTGCCCGGCAACTCCGCTGATTTGATCGCTGCCTCGATCGCCACGGGCGACGTCGAAATCCCTAAAGAGCTAGTCGCCGCGACCGTCGTCACCGGCGACGTCGAAATTCCGCCCCATTTATTGGCGGCAACGATCGCCACGGGCGATGTTAAGGTCTCACCTTCAGCGGCAAGCAAAGCCGTCAATGCACCGCCAATTGTCTCGGCACAGCCGATCGCAGCGCCCGCGCTGGCGACGGTGGGCGAGCCGGCGGAGGCGCTCAAGCTCGATCTACTGCCTCTTGACCACCCAGTCCCGGTCGATGCGGACTGGCTTTTGTCATTGGAGGCTTTTCAACGGCACTACGCCAAGCTTGCCCAAGCGGAGCACTGGCGGGATTTGGCGGCGACCACCGGGTATGCGCTCACCCATGCGCGCTATCTCAGCACAGCGGTCCGCGCCGGCATGCTGTCGAATTTGGCGCGGCTATACGACACCCGCCTCGACGATCCCATTCGCGCCGAGCAAGCCTGGCGCACGCTGGTCGAACAAGATGTCGCCAACAAAGAGGCACGCGACGCACTCTGCGCGATCTATGAGCGCCGCGGCGATCACGCTGCTCGCGTCGAAGTCTTGGCGCGCGCTGCACAGCAGAGCTGGGAGCCCGCTGAGCGTCTAGCGCTCGCCGAGCAGGCCGCGCGCATCGCCGAAGATGATCTCGGCGACGTTGGTCAGGCGATCTCCGTCTGGGAGGCCCTTTGGCAAGCCGGAGATGCTCCGCAGCGGGTGATGCGAGAGTTGGCCCACGCCTATCGTCGAGGTCAACGCTGGGAGGACCTTGCCAACCTAATCGAGCAACGGGCCAGCACGCAAGATGGCAGCCATCGACAACTCGCTTTGCGAGAGTTGATCGCGGTAAGTTTGCAGCTCGACACACCAGATCGGGCGGCCAGCACGCTGCAGCAGCTGGATGACGCCGACCCGCTGGTTGCGTATCAGCGCGTCGAAGTACATCGCCGACGGAAAGATTGGTCAGCGATCGCCGCCATCGGCAATCAGATCGCCAAGAAAACACTTCTCGAGCGAACCGATCTCGACCTACTCCGTCGTGTCGGCGACGCGCTTTGGGACGCCGAACAATACGACGCCGCAGCCTCGGCCTATGGCGCGCTGCTCAGCGATGACCCGCAAGACCCGCAGGCTGCCGCACGGCAATCCGAGTATTTGCGGCGCAAACAACGGTATGGCGCATTGGCCGAGATTATTGCAGCGCGTGCCGACAGCTGCGAGGACGCGCAAGGCAGACTCGACGGTTTGCGTGAGGCCGCACAAATCGCGTCAAAAGATCCAACGGCAACAACGCTGGCGATCGAACTTTGGTCAAGTGTGTCGGCGATCGCTCCTGGCGATGCGCTGCCAGCACAGGAACTCCAGCGGCTACACGAACAAGGCGGTGACTTGCCGTCGGCGATAGCAGCCGTCGAACGTCAGCTGCGCCTGGTGGATCGATCAGCTCAACGGGTCCCGCTGCTACACCAGCTAGCCCGCTATGCGAAGGAGACTGGCGACGTTGGCCAGGCCGTCGAACGCTGGCAGGAGGTCCTTGCGCTAGACCCACACGATAGCGCGGCGTTCGACGCTCTACTCAAGCACTACAAATCCCGCGCCGACTACACCGCGATCGACACGCTGCTGCAGGACCAACTAGCAGCCGCCGACGAAATCGAGCAGGCCCAGCGGGTCGCACGCTACGCGGCGCACAATATCGAGGAGCATATCGACGACCACGCACAGGCGGTAACCGCCTGGCTGCGCGTTCTGGACTATACGCCAACTGACGAACAAGCACTGGCAGCCCTCGAACGCCACTACGAGGCGCTCGGTCAAACACATCATCAGATCGCGGTGCTCGAGCGGCGGATTCTCTGTGCTGACCCAAGCACGCGCACAGAACTGGCGCGCTCCGTCGGGCGCCTTTGGCTCGATGCAGGCAACCCAAGAGCCGCAGCGGCCTCCTTTGAACGCGTGCTCAGCTGGTCGCCCAACGATGAGTCGGCAGCAACTGTGCTCGTTGACATCTATCGCGAGGCCGGCGAACGTGGCCGGGCGCGATCGCTACTCGAACAAATCGGCCCAAACCCCGAGCAGCCCGGAGAGTATGTTGCGCGCCACTTGGCCGTACTCGAAGGACTCGAACCACTCGAGCGAATGCTGCAGCTCAGGCGGTTGGTGCTGCTGGTCGGCGTCGAAGCGGAGCTACTTGCTCAACTCGAGCGAGCGGCAGCTGAGGCCGATGCATGGGAGGACTACGCCCTGCTTCTGGTCCAGCTCAGTGCACGCGTTGAAGGCGAAGCGCGTGCCGCGTTGATTTCGCGTTTGGCTGCTACCTATGAGAGCAAACTCGACAGCGTTCAGCGCGCCTTTTTGACGCGTCAGAGTCAGCTATTTTCAACAACGCTTGGCGATGCCGAACTCGGCGAGCTACGCCGGCTGACCGCCGCCGCTGGACGTCACGAGGACATGCTGGCGCTCCTCGAGCGACAAGCCGACAGCGCTCACCCTTTGGAAGTGCGTCGACAAGCATTGGTCGACCGTGCGCAGATCTGCGAAGAGCAGCTGCAGGCGCCGCTACGCGCCTTTTTGGAACATCGCCGCCGTCTCGAGCTAGATCCCGCCGACCAACAGGCGATCGGCGAATTGGAGCGCCGCGCCGGCGAGCACAACTTCTGGTCGCATCTCGATGCCGCTTATGCAGAGCTGGCCGAGCGCAGCGACGATCCACAGCGTCGTCTTGAGCTACTACGTCGACGCGTCGATCTTGCCGCTGATCGGCGGCAGCAACCCAAACAAGCCTTCGACTTGGCCGCGACGATCTACAGGCTGCTGCCGGGCGATCAAGCGCTGCGCCGCCGCATCGAGCAATGGGCAGACACGCTAAATCAGTGGCCATGGCTACTGCCGATTTTCGAGGCGAACACCGACGCCGCTGACGCTGAAGCCCTAGCAAATCTTGCCGATCTTTACCTCGAGAAGAACGACGATGCTGAGCGAGCGCTCGAGCTTTATTGTCGCAGTTTGATCCTCTCGCCCTCGACCGAGCGAATCGACAGTGCCGAACGACTAGCCAAGCGCATCGCTGCAGAGAGCCGTCTGGCGATGGCACTTCGCATGGCGGCTGCCACCTGCCAGGACAGCGACATACGCGCGGAACTATTGCGGCGCGTTGCCCGAATTTCTGACGTAATCGACGAAGCATCTCAGAGTGTCGATGCCTGGCGCTGGATCTGGCGGATGCGCCCCGACGATCGAGACAGTCTCGACGCGCTGATCTCCTGGTGTCGACGTCAAGAGCGCTGGTCGCAGCTAACCGACCTGCTCGAGCGCCGTGCAGATCTAGCGGAAAGCCCGCCGGCCGAGCAGGCGCTGGAGATCGCCCATCTCGCCGCCGAGCATCTGGGCGACGTTGAGCGCGCCGTTGCCGCCTTCGAATCGGCCCTGGCCAGTGATAGCACAGCCGACGCAGCGCTCGACGGGTTGGCATCGATCGCCGACAGGATCAATGACCCGCAACTTCGCGAGCGCGTGCTGGTGCTGCGCCTTGAACGTGCAGACGAGTCGCAAAGACCAGAACTGCGAATCGCCATCGCCAAGGCCCAACGCGAGCAGCCCGATGGGGCAATGCGAGCGGTCGCAACGCTGGCCGAGCTGGTCAACAGCGAAGGGGTCGACGCATCTGTGTTCGATCCGCTACTCGACGCACTTGAGCGACGGGGTGACCACGCGGGCGTCTTGGAGCTGCTCAACAGTCGGATTAGCGTCATCGACCGCAGTGATCAACTGCGCTCGACGTACGTTCGCCGCGGACTTGATGTCGCCCGTCAGCACAGCAGCGAGCTCGACGCCCAAGTCGTCCGCCGCGCCTACGAGCATGCGCTCGCCGACGGCTGCACGGCGCCGGCTGTAATCGCTGAGTACACCCACTTGCTCTGTCGCTGTGGCGCCCACCTTGAAGTCCTCAAGTTGCAGCAGGATGCCCAGCGGCAAGCCGACAGTGCGATCCAACCGCTCTGGCAACACCCGCTGGCCCGTCTACTCAGGCACCACCTAGATCGATCCGCTGACGCTCGGGCGATCTATCAGCAGCTTGCCGATCAGGCTGACGAAGCGGCGATCATCGCGCTCGCCCACGAAGCGTTTGAGGCGGGCGAACTCGACGCGTACGTCGATCTACGCATCAAACAGTCGACGCTTCTGCCCAGCGCCGAGGCGGCTCTTGTGCTCTGTCACTTGGCCGAAGTCTGCGAGAGCGCGGGAATGCCAGCAGAGCGAACGGTCTCGCTGTACCGCGAGGCGCTCGTCCTCGACCCCGCCAACGAACCGGCAACCGCCGCGTTGCGTGCCGTGGCGCGACAGCTCAAGACCCGCCGCCCTCAAGCCAGCCTGGTTCCTGAGGACGCGGCGGGTGGGCAAACCAACGCCGAGCGCGCCCAGCTACTTTGCGACCTGGCGAATACTGCCGAGGGCGCTCGCGCCTTCGAGTACCTGCGTCGGGCGACGGCGATAGACCCGACCAACGAGCGTGCCTGGTCCGGTCTATCCGCCTGTTACAGCGCGGCAGGTGATACCCAGCAGGCCTGCCGGTCAGCGCTCAATGCCTGGCGCGTGCACGAATATTTAACGCCACAGCGCGTCGAAAATGCTGGCCGGGAAGCCGCGATGCTCTGTGCCTTGGGCGATCGAGCGCGCGCGGCAGACCAACCAGCGGCCGGCGAGGTCTTCTACCGCTTCGCCTATCAGCACGACCCAACGTTTGCCCCGGCAGCCCTAGAGATGGGCTGGCAACACGTGGATGTCGGCCAGGGCGCGCTGGCTTGCGTCGTACTCGACCGCGTTGACGCTGATCAGCTGCGCAGTGAGCAACGCGCCTCGCTATACGTGGCGCGGGGCATCGCTGCCCGTCAGAGTGGAAATCTGCTGCAGGCTGGCGAGAGCTTCGATCGAGCGCTCGATCAGCGACCACTCGACGGAGCGGCGCTGGTTGCAGCAGCTGAGCTGATGGCGGAAATGCAGCGCTTCGTTCCGGCGATCGACTACCAGCTACGCGCATTGGTCGCCGAAAACGCTCCGGCCAAGCGAGCCGATTTCTACTTCCGTTTGGGATCCCTCTGGGAAGAGGGCCTCAAGGCCGAAGACGAAGCAACGGCCTGCTATGAATGTGCCGCCGCCGAAGGACTGCAAGATGCCACGCTAAGCTGGAAACTGCTTGAGCGCTATGTTGCCGACGGCAACGCAACTGCCGGACTGCAGATCATTGAGGAGCTTTCAGCTGGCGCGACGAAGTCGGCAGAGCTGGCCACCCTCTGGCATATGCGCGGCCAGCTTCTCGAAGCAACCGAAGAGCACGAGCGTCAAGCAATCGCCGCATACGACATGGCGCTGAGCTACGACCCCAGTCGCGCGGCCCCACGGCAGGCTTTGGTCGCGCTGTTGACCCGCTGCCAAGAGTGGTCGCAGGTGATCGAATTGCTGGAGGCCAGCGCGGAGAGCGGAGAAACGCCCCAGCGACTGGCTGCACTCGAGCGCCTCGCAGAGATCTACGGCAAGCATGTCGAGCGACCAGAGAAGGCCGCCGAGTGTATCCGTCGCGCCGTGGCGATCAAGCCAACGCGACCGTGGGTCGAGCGGCTGGTCGAGCTCTATCGCGCCGACGGCGACCATTCCCCGGCGTATCTCGACGCGCTCGGGCAGTTAGTCTCCGTCGGACCTCCCTGGATCGATCCGCTGACCGAGCTGGGACAGTCGATCCTCGAGAAGCAACCAGCACGTGCTTGGTGTCTGCTCTCGCCGTTGCTCGGCGTCGGCTATGTCGACCGCGACTTGAAGAGCCAGCTGATCGCGATGCGTAAGGACTACGAACAACCAGCGCCACTGAGCGCTGGCGATGCCGATGCGCCGGTCTATCAACTGCTCCACCATCCGGATGCAAAGGGAGCCCTGGCCGATGTGATCGCCGAGGTGTCACAGCGGGTTGGCGCGTTGCGCGAAGTACCGCTCAATGATCCTGCCGCCTCCGTTGTTCTCGTCGGTTCAGGCACCAACCACGGCAGCCTCTTCGAGCGAGTCGCCAACGCCGCAGGCATTGACGGCGCACGCCTTTACCGGGCCAAGGACGACGAGCATCCCTGGCTTGTCTCGGCGGACAGCGACGGACCGATCGTCGTGGCGTCGACCACTGTGCTTCAGCATCTACTCCACGCCGAGGTGGCGTTTTTTATCGCCTTCGCTGCCGAGATGGCGCGCCCCGAGTACCGCATCCTTGCCACAACATCTGCCGACCTGCGAGACAAGGTTGTGCCGTCGCTGTGGAACGTTCTTGAGCTTGGCCAGGTGGAAGGTGATCCAGCATTGGAGACGCGACTGCGCGACGGTCTCGACGACGAGACGCGCTCGCGCTGGCGGGATCGCTTGGCCGAGCTAGCGGACGATGATCCGCGGCTGCTCGGCCAACGCCTCTGGCATGGCATCCAGCAGACCGCACTGCGCGTCGGCCTGCTGGCCGGTCCTGACCTGCGCCAGGTCATGCGAGCACTGCATCGCATGTCGCCCGAGGTTGCCAAGCCGCAGGTCGTCTCCCGCAGTGAAGATCTTGATCAGCAAATCGCTGCCGTGCCGTGGCTGGCTGAACTGATCGCCTTCGCCGCGTCGCCGTCCTTTGCCTTGGCGTTGCGTCAGGCCGAACCGATCGACGACGAGTAGCTGGAGCCAATCTATACGGCGCTACTGAGGACAGCGATAGAGGCGGCCACCAAGCTGGCTCCTGGAAACCTCGTGCAGTTTGCTGAGGAAGTTCTTGCAGCTCTCAAACTCATGTGTGGCAAGCTTCTCCCAGTCTTTGAAGTTGTAGGGTTCTTTCTGGCGATGAAGCGTGTAGACGCCGCCCGGCTGCAAAATAAGCAGCTGACCCTGATCTCCGCCGCGCACAACGCTCGTATGGAAGACCAACTTGTGGAAAAGCGATTGGCCCTCGTGGCGGCAGAACACGTACCATGCTAGCCGCGTGTCGTTGTCTTCGTAACTGCTTCTAGCGTTGTCCCAGACCAGACGCCCGATGGTCGCGGCGTTTGGGAAGCCGTCAGCATCGAAGCAGTCCTCGGTTTGCGGCTGCTCAACCGGCACAGAGGGCTCCGGCTCGGGATTGCGCGTCGCGTAAATCGCATCAGCAAAGGCCTGGCAACTGCGGTACTCGGCGCGATCGCCGATGGCGATCTCGACCGCGAATTTGCTGTTCTTGCGCTCGCTCTTGGTCAACTTGCTGTTCAGATCGTCCAGGTCTCTGATCGACTTGGCGTGCGCCATGCTCGGCGCGATCAGCAGCGACGTGCCGGCGCCTAGTTCGGGCTGTTTAATGCCAACGCCCACGACGCTGTCTGAAGGCCCGCCAATCCGATAGAAGGGACTGCCCGCCTTGACCACCTTCATCCAGACGCAAACGTCCTGCGAAGCCTCGATGGCGATGCCGAGCATGCCAACGTACTGTTGAGGGTTGGGGCCGGTGATTTCGCTTATCGTCGCAAACTCCTGTCCCTCGGCCTTACCGCTGCCGGTATTGGCGCCCTCGCCTGCCAGCCCACCACAGCTCGCTAGTCCAGCAAATCCCAACCCGATCACGACCCAAACGATCCCTTTGAACATTGGCCCTCCTCTCGGCACACGAGCGCAGATAAAGCACCATCTGTGCCAGTCCGCATACGGCGGATGATTGTCAGGGCAATCCATGAATTTACATTGATTACAAATCAATGGCCGTCCTCGTCGAGCTGAGCAGTATGATGCCCCCAGACACAGCGGACCTCAGCGCAGCGGACAATCCCAACTGAACGGCGCTCAGTTCGCCGGCGACGATCAACGCACCGCAAGCCACAGGGCAGCAACCTTGGCGCCGGCAATCGCGAGCATTTGCTGCAGCGACGCGAGATGTTAAAAGCCGCCATGCGCGTTTTTCCGATGCTCGTGATATTCGCCCAGCTCGCGTTGGCCGCCTGCTCGAGTTTGCAGACACCTCAAAGGGATGCCAGCCCTTCCGACGCTCCGAGGCTGGCTGATCTCGCGGTCGGTGATGCGCCGAGTACTGACACGGCGCCGCTGCCCACTGGACCGGCGATCGATGGAGTGTTCGCGGAGTGGGACGGCGTAGCACGCACCACCGATCCAGCGGGCGACAACACCAAGGACATCGACCTGCTCGCGGTGCAGGCGATGCGTGTCGGCGATCGGCTAATGGTCGCCTTCGAAATCGCCACGGCGGTTAACGCCCATGCCGGTCGTGCCGGCGACGGCAGCCTGCTGTTCGAGATCAAGAGCGCCAAGCGCGCGTTGACCCTCGACCTGCGGGCGCGCACACTGCTCCGCGACAACGATCCACAACAAGCCCTGCGCTGGTCGGCCGTCGGCTATCTGATCGCGCCAACCTATGCCGCCAAGCGCTTCGAATTTTCGCTAAAACTCAACGAGCTCCAATTGGCCGCCGATGAAGCGCCGACGATCACGATCAGCGGTAGCGACACCCTCGCGGCGCCGCTCACGGTGACACATCGTCAGTCGCCAGATGCCGCAGCTCTTCGCCCGATCACGCGACAGCGCGCCAGCGATCTGCGCATCGCCAGCCTCAACACTTGGTTCGACGGTTTGACCTCGGCAGCGCGAGGCGCAGCGGCGCGGCGACTGGTCAAGGCGGTGGCGGCCAATATCTATTGTTTCCAGGAGGCTTTTCAGGGCACCGCCAACACGATCGCCAACGCGCTGCAGACCGCAGACCCGCACGCTGACGGGGCGGCATGGAACGTCCACCACGCCGGTGACTTGGTGATCGCGGCCCGCGAGCAGCTACTCCCCTTGCCCACCGGCAACCAGCCGTTCGTCGGCGCCGCGCTACGCATCGACAGCAGGCCCTTGGTGGTCTACACGACGCGACCGGCGTGTTGTGGCTATGCCGGCAACGGTCCCGATTTGGAGCGTCTGAGCGCGATGAAGCTACTGGCCGAGTCGATCGCTGCACTCCGTCAGGGCAAGGTCGGTTCGGAGCTGGTCGCCTTCAAGGACGCGCCGGTGATCGTCGTTGGTGACTTCAACCTGGTCGGCTCGCGTGCCCCACTCGATGCGCTGCTTTCCGCTAGTCAAGCGCGGCTATCACACTGGCCACTGACCCACCTTGATCGCGGCGAGAACTACACCTGGCGCGGACTGGACAAAGAAGATTACCCTCCCGGAACTTTGGACTACCTGCTCCACGACTCGGCACTGACGCGCCGCAATGGCTTTATCCTGCAAACGGATCGCCTCGACGCCACGACATTGAACGCGTCCGGTCTACAGGCCGCCGACAGCCAAGCCGCTGATCACCTGCTATTGGTCGGCGACTTCGCCTGGCCATAGCGCTTCGGCGCGGCGCAGCGCCCAAAGGCGACTGCGGCTAGCAAGCCGAGCGCGGAGAACCCGGCGAGCGTCGTGAATAGTTGCTGGTGGCCCCGCAAGCCCGGTGATCGATCGAGCAGCCACCCCATCAACGGCCCCATAAACACATCCGGCGTGAAGCCGACCAGCGATATCAGGCCAACCGCGCTGCCGGTGATCGATAGCGGCACTCGCGCTTGTTCGCACAGCGCGAAATAGACACCACGTAGCGCATAGTTAGCCAGACTAACGGCGACCACCAATGCGGTCCACAGCGCCGGTCCGCCAATCACTCCGCTGCCGATCAGCGCGCTGCTCAGCAGCGATAGCACAAAGCTCGCGGCAACGACTTTCCAGCCACCCAAGCGATCCGCCAGCAATCCGCCGGCGACGGCGCCGAGCGGTCGCATCCAAAAAACCAACGTCCCAACCCCGGCTGCCGCAACGTCGTCATAGCCAAACGCGTCGCGGGCGAATAGCGAGAAGTCGTCGGTGGTCTTGTAGCCGCAATACGCGCAGATCACGATCAACGACAGCCACCAGATGGTCGGCATACCGAGCGCACGCTTGAGGCCGGTCAGCGATAACCGCTCGGCGCTACTGGCGCGCCTTTGCGCGGCACTGCGCTGGGGCAAAGCAAACCAGATCAACGCAGCGATCGACGCAGTGATCGCGGTGACCACCAAGATGGCGCCTTTGAGCGCTGCGGCGCGTTCTGCCAGCGTGGCCTGCTCCAAATCGGCGGGCAGCAGGCTCCCAAAGATCGCCAAGGTTAGCGAGGCAATCACCGCTGCCAATAGTCCGCGCCCGCCGTCGAGGATGCCATAGGCGCGGCCTTGTGTGCTGGCGCTTCCCCACTCGCGGGTAGCGCGAATCAGCGCGGCCCAAAACAGCAGGATCGTGGTCATGCCCCAAAAGGCGTAGATCGCGATCAGTTGGCCGAGGGCGGGCACCTGGGCCATCGCCAGACCGCCGGCAGCGGTCGCCAAGAGTGCGATAGTCATCAGACGGCGCGCTGAGAAGCGGTCAGCGAGTGGGCCACCTGCTAGATAGGACCCCATCGCCACCAGTCCGTAGAGCGAGAAGGCGCTACCGAGTTGCAGATTACTCAGACCAAAGACATCGAGCAGCGTCGGACGGAAGACGCGCGGCACGACAAACGGCAACAAGAAGATGCCCTCGCCCGCGGCGATCAGGGCGGCCATCGCAAACAGCTGACGGATCGATCGATTGCGCTCAGACATTGAGCGCGGTGTTAACACAGAACGCGCGCGACTGCAGAACCGATGCTGGCCTCAGGAGTCGAGGTCGCTCCTCGGTGCATCGCCCGTTGCCGCGGCGACGTCACAGCGGTCCACGCAACGCGGCAAGCACTCGCTCACGCAATTGCTATTGCAGCCGCCAAGATCGCCCAGCGATCGACAGGTGCACGCACAGCGACAGCCGACCAAGCATTCGCGGTGGCACATCTGACTCGCCGCACTCGGCACAGACCGAGTGCCTGAATACGACGTCCATGGAAAGATGGCAAAAGCGGCGGCCAGCAGGCAAGCGAGCCCGCACAGAACCGTCTTTCGCCCACGCCCTCGGAGGAAGCGCGGCATATGGTCACCCCTTCGGTAGCCCGGCTATCTCAGTGAGACCCGTGGCTTTGCGTCCCAGCCTCGCGACTGGTTTGCCTTTATCGGTAGGCGCCGGCGCATCGCGAGCGATCCGCCAATCAACTACCAGCTAGTTTTAGCGCGCCACAAAACGCGCTCAAGCGAGCCTTTAGCAACAAGGCTAGCAGCGGTGTCGCGTTTATCTAGGTAGGACACGGAACATTCGGCAGTGCTATTGTCCGTGCCGGAGATCGATGATGAGCAAACGTCGGCAAATTGGCGACCACCAACTACACCCGGAATCGATGATGATGGGCTACGGCTACGACCCTCGTCTATCAGAGGGCGCGCTCAAATCGCCGATCTTTCAGACTTCAACGTTTGTGTTCAACAGCGCCCAAGAAGGCAAGGCTTTCTTCGAAATCGCCTATGGCCTACGCGAGCGCGGTCCCAATGAAGAACTGGGCCTGATCTATAGCCGCCTGAATAATCCTGACTTAGAGATCCTCGAAAATCGCCTAGCGCTCTGGGATGGCGCCGAGGAGAGCGCGGTGTTCGTCAGCGGTATGGCGGCGATCGCCACCAGTCTATTGGCCCTCGCTCCCGCCGGAAGTACGCTGATCCATAGCGCGCCGATCTATGGCGGTACCGACTACCTGCTGACACACATCTTGCCGAGTTTCGGCATCGAAACGATCGGTTTCGACGCCGGACCGGAGCCCGAGGCGCTGCAGCAAGTTCTCAGCCGCCTTGAACATCCCGATCGATTGGCAGCAGTGCTAATCGAAACACCGGCTAATCCGACCAACACACTGATCGACATCGCCCAATGCCGCCAACTGATCGACGCGCACTGCCCCAGGGCGCCGCGGGTGCCGCTACTCGTCGACAACACGTTCTTGGGACCGCTTTGGCAAAAGCCGCTCTCGCATGGCGCCGACCTTGTGCTCTATTCGGCCACCAAGTTCATCGGTGGCCACAGCGATTTGATCGCCGGCGCCTGTCTCGGCGCTAAGTCGCTCGTCGACAAAGTCCGGACGCTGCGCACTTTCTTCGGCACGATGACCAACCCTTGGACGGGCTGGCTGCTGCTGCGCAGCCTCGAAACGCTTAAGCTGCGCATGACCAGCCAGATGAAGAACGCACGTTACGTCGCAGATTTCCTCGCCGATCACCCGCGCGTGCAAAGCGTACACTACCTCGGACTACTGCAACGCGATGACCCCGCGTGGGAGGTCTATCGCCGGCAGTGCACGGCCCCGGGATCGCTGATCTCTTTCGAAGTGGTCGGTGGTGAGCAGGCCGCATTCCGCGTGCTCGATGCGCTCAAGCTGATCCGGCTGGCGGTCAGCCTTGGCGGAACCGAGTCGCTCGCCGAACACCCGGCGACGATGACTCATGCTGATGTCTCGGTGGATCGCCAAGCGCACCTCGGTATTACGCCGGGCATGATTCGTCTATCGGTCGGCGTTGAACACCCCGAGGACTTAATCGCTGATCTGACCCAGGCACTCGACGCTTAGCCGACGCACTGGCAGCAACGCTGCTAGAACGTCAGCCCAGAGCCAACGTGCAGGGTCAGCTCATGGAACGTCGCATCTCGGGCGACGGTCTGCGCCTGATCGCGTAGCGGCGCATAGGCCAGCGTACCAACCTGCCCGCTGCCAACCGCGTAGCCAACGACGATCGCCGTCGAAAGGATCAGCCGCCGGCCGCCACTTTTGAATACCGTCGCGCGCTGGAAGCCCGCATTGATCCCGTAATAATCGATGTCGACATCGAGGAAGCCCGCGATTCCCTTACTCGGACTGTTGTCGGTGTAGAAACCAGCACCGATCTGCCAGTCGGCCGGCAGATCGACTAAGGCCCCGACGGCGAGATTCCAGAGCAAGCCGACTTCATTCTGGAGCTCGCCACGTGCCGAGAGCGGTGGCGATAACTCGATCACCGCACCGACAGACCAACGCGAGGTTTTGATCGCCAGCTGAAGTTCTGCGCTGAGCGGCAGCCCCTGTTCAAGCGTGCCGTTTGCGATTTCTCGCGACTCGTTTTCCGCCGCGGCTTGCCCATTGACGTCGTGAACCGTGGAAAGCGCTGAGTAGTCGCCCCAAATGTAGAGCGCCAGCAGCGGCGATCGCAGCACAGCACCGATATGCAACCAGCGAAGCGGCTGCCACTGCAGACCCACGCTCGCCAACAATCCAAGGTAACGCATGTCGGCACTCTCCACGTAACTGGCGAATGCCGGCTCGGCGCCGCTACGACGCAGCTGTGTTACGAATTTGCTGCCATACAGCTGCCGAGCGTAGGCGACGAACAGCGAAACACCCAGCCGCAGGCTACCACCCAAGCGAATGCCGAGCGCTGGACCGAGATAGTAGCTATTGCCGAGCGCCTGGGCCTCGACGTTGACGGCGCTGTCAACCTGCCCGAGTTGAGCGTCTTGTTCTCCCGAGCTCTGCTGGTTGCTGGAAACGCGCAGGTCGCTCGAGTCTGTGGCGAAGACGCCCAAGCCCAATGTCACCCGTGCTGTGAGCTGGCGCGCGAAGACCAAGGCAGACGGCACGACGACAAACTCGTTGGCGCCGAGCTTTTCGCGTTTGATCCCCGAGGGCAGATCGATCGATACACCGTCTTTGATTTGTTGCAGGCGATAGGACAGCGCGGAAAGCGAGAGCTCGATCCGGGTAGTCGTCAGCGCGGCGAGGCCCGCCGGGTTGTACCACGAAGCATCGGTTCCCGCCGACGCCGCGGACAATGCTGCGCCGGTCATCGCCGCCCGCGAACCAAAGAACGCACCTTTGCTGTTAGCGGCATTCGCCGCGCTGGCGCTGAGCAACAGCATCGCGCCCAGTATGCCGACCTTCATCACCGCTCCCTGGTGCCGTTTAACCACGATGCCCAACGCTTGGGCCAAGTGCAACCGCTGGCAGCGCAGGCGCGCGCAGTATTAACCGCACGGTCAAACCCGCAAGCCCAGGAAACTTGCAGCACCGCGTCGACGCTCGGGGGTGAGCATGCTATGAGCCCTAGCTCTGCGCGGCGAGATCGATGGAACTGGATTACATACACATCAAGGGTGCGCACCAGCACAATCTGCAGATCGACGAGCTCAAGGTGCCGAAAAAGAAGCTCGTCGTGTTTACCGGCGTCAGCGGATCGGGCAAATCCTCGCTCGCCTTCGATACGCTCTACGCCGAAGGCCAGCGCCGTTATGTCGAGTCGCTCTCCTCTTACGCGCGGCAGTTCCTCGGGCAGATGGAAAAGCCGGCCTACGAGCAACTGCGCGGACTGAGCCCGACCATCGCCATCGAGCAAAAAACGGCCTCGGCAAATCCGCGATCGACCGTCGGAACGATCACCGAAATCTACGATTACCTACGTGTGCTCTACGCGCGTATTGGCCGCCAGCACTGCCCGCGCTGTGACCGCTTAGTCGCTGCGCTGTCGACCGACCAGATCATCGAGCAACTCCGACATCTGGGGGACC
The DNA here is from genome assembly GCA_020633415.1 of Deltaproteobacteria bacterium. Classification (GTDB taxonomy): domain Bacteria; phylum Myxococcota_A; class Polyangia; genus JACKDQ01. The sequence goes on along the minus strand of JACKDQ010000003.1, from coordinate 401,514 downwards.
AGGTATTGCTGCTCGCCCCGCTGGTCGAACATCGCAAAGGCGAGTTTCGCGACCTCCTCGACGATTGTCGTCAGCGCGGCTATGCGCGGCTGCGCATCGATGGTCAGGTCTATCGCAGCGAAGACACGCCAGCGCTGGACAAACGGCGCAAGCACAGCATCGAACTAGTGATCGATCGCTTCAACCCCGCCGAGGTCAATCGTAACCGGCTCGCCGACTCTGTCGAGACCGCCCTGCGAGAGGGTGAAGGATCGCTGCTGGCGCTCCCGCTGCCCGACGGCGAGGCGCTCCGTCTCAGCCAAGATCGGGCGTGTGGTCATTGCGGGATCGGCCTGCCCGAGCTCTCGCCGCAGTCCTTCTCTTTCAATAGCCCACTTGGCATGTGCCAAGACTGCAATGGGCTCGGGCGCCGTCTGGAAATGGATCCGCTATTGGTGGTCCCCGATGAGAGCCTATCGATTCGCGACGGCGCGATAGCCCCCTATAAGTCGGTGATGGAGCGCGGAGGCGGCTGGAACTACAACGTCTTCGTCGCGCTACAAGAAGAGTTCGGTATCGACCTCGACAAACCTTTCGGCAAGTTGAGCACGGCACAGCGCAAACTGGTGCTTTATGGTTCGGGCGGCAAGCGCGTGCAAGTTCGCTGGGCAGGACGTCATGGCTCGGGCAGTTGGGCAACGCGCTTCGAGGGCGTGCTCAACACGCTGATGAGGCGCTATCGGGAGACGCGCTCGGCCAGCATGCGCGAGTACTACCAGAAGTTCTTCAGTGACAAGCCATGTTCGGGTTGCGAAGGCACCCGTTTGCGCGAAGAGTCGCGGGTCGTTCGCGTGGCCGGACGCAGGATCGAAGAGATCGTTTCGATGCCAGTTGCGATGGCCCACAACCATTTCGGCACGCTAACCCTCGAGGGTGGTGATGCCGTCGTTGCCGCTGAAGTACTCAAAGAGATCCGCGCACGCCTTTCGTTTCTAAACGCGGTGGGTCTCGACTACCTGACACTCGATCGGGCCGGGCCATCGCTCTCCGGCGGCGAAGCGCAGCGCATCCGTCTGGCGAGTCAACTTGGCAGCGAGCTCTCGGGTGTGATGTATGTGCTCGATGAACCGTCGATTGGGCTACATCAGCGAGACAACGCACGTCTGATCGAAACGCTCTGTCGCCTACGCGACGTGGGCAACAGCGTGCTCGTCGTTGAGCACGATGCAGAGACAATCGAACAGGCCGACTATGTGATCGACTTTGGTCCCGGCGCCGGGCACCTCGGTGGCCACGTCGTCTTCGCAGGCACGCCGGCACAGCTGCGTCGCAATCGCAAGTCGCTAACCGGGCGCTATTTGGCCGGGCGCGAATCGATCGCCGTCCCCGAGAAGCGCCGGCAAGCACAAGGCCATCTGGAGATCTTGGGCGCCGCAGAAAACAACCTAAAGAACGTCGACGTCAATTTCCCGCTCGGCACCTTGACAGCGATCACTGGCGTCTCGGGTGCGGGTAAGAGCTCGCTGATCTCTTCGATCCTCTACCCAGCCCTCTGCCGCCACCTGTATGGCAGCACGGTAGCTGTTGGCAAACACAAAGCCTGCAAGGGCCTCGAGCAGATCGACAAGGCGATACACATCGACCAGAGCCCGATCGGTCGCACGCCGCGGTCCAATCCAGCGACCTATACGAAGGCCTTCGATCTTATCCGCGAGATCTTCGCTCAGACCCCTGAGTCGCGAACCTACGGCTACAAGCCCGGGCGCTTCTCCTTCAACGTCACGGGGGGGCGCTGTGAGTCCTGCGAAGGCGACGGGGTGAAGAAGGTCGAGATGCATTTTTTGCCCGACGTCTACATCCCTTGCGAAGTCTGTCGCGGCAAGCGCTACAACGAAGCGACCCTGCGCGTACACTACAAGGGGCTAAACATCGCCGATGTGCTCGACCTCTCGGTGCGCGAAGCACTCGATCATTTCGAGGTCCACGGCAAGTTGGCGACGATCCTGCAAACGCTGATCGATGTCGGCTTGGATTACATCAAGATCGGACAACCGGCGCCAACGCTATCGGGTGGCGAAGCCCAGCGCGTCAAACTCAGCCGGGAATTGGCCAAGCGCGCAACCGGTCGCACACTCTACGTGCTCGACGAGCCAACCACAGGCCTGCACTTCGATGACATCCGCAAGCTGATCGATGTGCTCTATCGTTTGGTACAGAGCGGGAATACCGTGCTAGTCATCGAGCACAACCTCGACGTGATCAAGTGCGCTGACCACATCATCGATCTCGGCCCTGAGGGTGGCGATCGAGGCGGCGAGATCGTTGTCGCCGGCACACCAGAGGAGGTCGCCAAGGCCCATCGGCGCTCAGCGACAGGCCACTACCTCCGCGAGCTACTCGATGGGCAGGCTACTCGCCGGCGAGCCAGCTAAAGCTCATCGCCAGCGAACGGGCGAACCTGTTCGATAGTCGTCAACCCATCGATCAGCGCCACCAACAATCGGTCGACCCCCAGCGCATTGCCTACGGCCACCGGCATCCCTGCGTCGAGTGATTCGAGAAATCGCTGGTCGAGTGGCAGACGCTTGCCGTCGATGGCGAAGCGAGCCGCAAGATCGGCCTCGAACCGCTGACGCTGCTCCCGCGCATCGGTCAGCTCAACGAACGCGTTGCAGATCTCCATGCCGCAAAGGTACAGCTCGAAGCGCTGCGCCAAGCGAGGATTCAGCGGGTCAAGTCGCGCCAACGCGGCGAGGGGCGCCGGATAGTCGCGCAGAAATACTGCCGAGTATTCGGCCAGCAAGCGCGGCTCGACGGCACTGACCAGCAACTCAGAAAAGAGTTGGTCGTAGGCACCAGGTCGCAGGACGTGGCCAGCACGTCGTGCGCGATCGAGCAGAACATCCGCATCAAGCAAAGCATCGCTATCGAGCTCGAGACCCGCGTAGCGCGCAAAGGCCTCGCTAACGCTCAGCTGCGGCAGCGGGTCTGCTGACTCCAACACCGCTAACGGACGACGACGCTCAGCTGGGAGCGCGCGATATGTCGCACGCACCAAAGCCTCGGTTTCCGCGATCATCGATTCAGCGCTGTCTGATCCGCTGCGATACCACTCGAGCATCGTAAACTCGGCAGCGTGATGAGGGCCATGCTCCTCGTCGCGATAACAGGGACCGAGATAATAGATGCGCTCGAATCCAGCGCAAAGCAGCCGCTTAAGTTGAAACTCGGGCGACGTGATCAAGAAATGCGGCTGACCTCGACTGCATTTCAGCTCGAAAGCGCGCAAATGGGGCTCCAGCCCGGGCGCACGAACTAGCGTCGGGGAATTGATCTCAAGATAGTGTTGCTGATCGAAAAAGCCGCGCAGCGAGCGAACCGCCAGGGCGCGCAGGGTGAGTCTGTCCTTTAGCGCGAGCAAATTGCGCTATTTTTTTACGCGCTCGACGTAGCTACCGTTGCGCGTGTCGATCTTCAGCCATTCGTCTTGTTCGACGAACAGCGGCACGTTGATCGTGGCGCCTGTCGACAGCGTTGCCGGCTTGGTCGCGCCACTCGCGGTATCGCCCTTCATGCCCGGCTCGGTGTGCGTAACCTGGAGTTCAACGAAGTTTGGCAAGGTCAGGCCGATCGGGCGCTCATCGAACAACATCACGGTGACGTTGAGGTTGTCGGGCATAAACTGCGCGGCATCGCCGACCACGTGACCGGGAACGTAAATCTGATCGTAGCTCGAGGTGTCCATGAAGCAGAAGTTCTCGCCCTCGGGATAGAGGTACTGCATTTCGCGCTCTTCGATATTCGCCGGCTCAAGCTTTTCGCCGGTGCGATAGGTGCGATCGAGTACCGACCCGGTGATCAGGCTTTTGATGCGCGTTTTGGTAAACGGCGTGCCCTTGCCCGGCTTGACGAACTGAAAGTCGACGACGATATACGGCTCTCCATCGATCTGTATTTTCAGGCCTTTGCGGATCTCGGAAGTCTCATACATGGCACACCGTTCCTGTTGGCGCGGCGAGTACACCAGAGCCGTTGGCGACTGTCAACGGCGACCGTCAGCCGCGAGGGCCGACGCCACCCCTTTGCTGCCGCGCGAAGCCGCGCTGTGCTAGGGTCTGGGACCGACCCTAGGTGACACAATGAGCGGCGCTGCCGAAATACTGGTCGTCGACGACTCGCCCACCGTCCAACGCTTTCTCGAGCTCGCGTTGGCCGAAGCGGGATACCGAGTCACCGGAGCAACCTGCGGTCGGGTCGCGCGGCAACACCTGGCCCGGCAGCGATTCGATCTCCTGTTGGCGGACAAGAACCTCGAAGACGACGACGGGTTCAGTCTCTGCCACGAAGCGCGTCGACTTTGGCCAGAAATCGCCTGCGTGCTGATCACCGCCGACACATCGGTCGACAGCGCGGCGCGCGCGGTCGAGGAGTCGATCGACGCCTACCTGCTCAAGCCGCTACGCAAACAGAACGTCTTGAGCAAAGTCGAGAACACACTCGAGCGGATCGAGCTCATCCGCCAACGAGAGCAGGCGCGCGCGGCCCTGCAGTTGGCCAATGACGCCTTGGAGTTGCGCACCCAAACACTCGAACAGACGATTGAAAAATTGCGTCAGGTCCAGCACCGCCTCGTCGAGAGCGAAAAACAGGTAGCGATCGGCATGCTCGCCGCCGGCGTTGCCCACGAGATCAACAATCCGATGTGTTTCATTTTGCCCAACCTCGAGTATCTCGACCGGACCCTCGGCAAGCTGGCGCAAGCGGCGCGACAGGGCGGTGCCGCCGATGAGCTCGTCGATCAGCAGCTTGCCGCTGGCCAACGGATGCTCGCTCATTGTCATGAGGGAATCGAGCGCATCACTCACGTCGTCCAAACACTCCGGCTGTTTTCGCACCGAACAGCTCACGGCGCACTAAGTGACGTCGACGTCGCTGCGCTTTGCCGCACGTTGATCGACTTAATCAGCCACGAGCTTGCCGGGCACGCAGCGCTTGAAGTCAACCTCGGCCCCGTTGAACCCGTGCGCGCCCGGGAAGCGGACCTGGCGCAGATCGTCCTCGATGTGGTGATCAACGCCCGTCGCTCGGTACTCAGCAAACGGGACTGCCCCGCCCCACAAATCGCCCTCTCCACCGAAATGATCGACGGCCGGGTGGCGATTGTGATCGAAGACAATGGCGAGCTGCTGGTGGACGGGCAAACGTCGGACGACGGTCTCGACGCCATTTTCGGCGATGGATTCAGCGGCCCTAGCCTTCACCTCGGCTTGGCCCGTGACCTGGCACAACGCTGCGGTGGCCGCTTGGACTGGAAAAACCGCTCCGGGGTCAATCGGTTGGAGATTTCGTTACCACCGACCGCGACCGATCCGCGCACCCCCTAGCCGGCGTTACGCAGGCACTCTTTTCGAATTGGCCCGAATATCGACGTCGGCGCTGGCCCGCAGATGCCCTCTCTTGCTCAGATTGGCGCGCGGTGCTAGATCTGGCGCGGTGAGGAGTGGCCGTGGCCTACTACTGCTATAAGTGTCGTAACGAGTTAGATTTCATTATCAAGGTCGGCATCAAAGTCGGTCGACAGGACCACTGCAAGCATTGCGGCACGGACCTACACGTCTGCCGCAACTGCCATTTTTATGATCCCGGCTCGCACAACCAATGCCGCGAGAATCAGGCCGAGTTCATTCGCGACCGCGAAGCCGCCAATTTCTGCGCGCATTTCACGTTCATTCAGCTCGAGTCGGCGCCGGAAGTTGACGACTCCCAAGCGCAGGCGCGCTCCAAGCTGGATGCATTGTTCAAAGATCTGAAATGACGCTCGAAACACAAAGCGACGACGAGCTAGACCTGGCGGCACGCCAACTCTGTCCCGATGGCGTTTGCATCGGCGTGATCGGCGGTGATGGCAAGTGCAAGGTCTGCGGAACAGAAGCGCTCGGAACGTTGAGCCAGCCCAGCTCAGCGCCGGCAGCACTGGCGGACAATACTGATCAGCTGACCGATCACGCCGGGGCCGATCGCGCTGGCTCTGGCTGGGAACCCGCTTTTGCGGCAAACGCAGCGGATCGCGAAACCTTCGATCCCACCACCCGTCAGCTCTGCTCCGACGGCGCCTGCATCGGCGTGATCGGCGTCGACGGCAAGTGCAAAGTCTGCGGGTTAGCGGCCGAATAGCCCGCCAATTCCCTTCGATCCCAAGATCTTGGCGCAAAACCCAGCCGGGTCGATCGGGCTATGCTAGAAAAGAGGACGCAACGCGCGGGTGCGCGCGGCGAAGGCTCATGCACGAACGACGAGAACACCCACGTATCGACTTCCTCGCGCAGGTCCAAATCACGCGCGACGATGAAGTCCAGATCCTCTCGACCGAGAACATCTCGCTGGGGGGACTGTTTCTCAACGCCGACCCCTACGAGTATCCAGGCATCCACGTCGGCACCGATTTGGACATCATGATATTCGCTGCGGATGACATCGGCTTCGATCTGACGTGCCGAGCGCGGGTGGTGCGCGTGGCTGGCCGAGCCACCGGACAACCCGGCTTCGGCCTGCAATTCACGACGATCGACGAACCCAGCCTCCAGCGCTTGGCCGAGTACATCGCTCATCAGGAACGGCGGCAAAATGGCGGCTGACTTGCCTAACCCGGTTGTCCCCACGGCACTGACCGCAAAATATCAACGGTTGGTCTCGTCGATCGCCCAGTCGAAGCGTGCACTGGTTTGCTTTTCCGGCGGCGTCGATTCGGCGTTGCTGCTCAAGGCGGCTGTCGATGCGCTTGGCGCCAACGCGATCGCGCTCACAGCGATTTCGCCCAGCCTGCCGCGGCGTGAGCTTGCCGAAGCCGAGACGCTGGCTCGAAGACTCGGTGCGCGACACCTGTTGCGCGACACCCTCGAAGTGCAAAACAGCGAATACGCCGCCAATCCGACCAACCGCTGCTACTTCTGCAAAGGCGAGCTGATGCGGGTTGCCAAGCAAGTCGCCGCAAAAGAGCGGGTTGAAGCGATCCTCTTGGGCACCAACGCCGACGAACTAACCGGACACCGGCCGGGCCTCAAAGCGGCAAACGAAGCGCAAGCCCGCCACCCTCTCGCTGAAGCGGAACTAAGCAAAGCGGAGATCAGACTGCTCTCGCACCATTTTGGTCTGCCAACCTGGGACAAGCCGCAGATGGCCTGCCTTGCCTCACGCTTCCCCTATGGCACGCAGATAACGCCCGAGCGGCTCGATCGCATCGAGCGCTTCGAAGCAGCGCTCGCCGATATCGGCTTTCGGGGTCTGCGGGTGCGCTTCCACGACGCGATCGCTCGGATCGAACTCGATCCGGCGCAAATGGGCCGGGCGCTCGAACAGCGCACGGCAATCGTCGACATTGGGCGGTCGCTTGGCTTCAGCTACACGACGCTCGATCTGGTCGGCTATCGCACCGGGGCGCTCAACGAGACGGTTGTCAACGAAACCGCCCCGGACGCTCAGCAAGTACGGATCGCCTTGGCCCAGCCCAAATCTAAGGCGTCCGTCAGGTCCTGATCGCACCGACCTCGCTACCGACAGCTGGGTATTGGGCTATGGCACTTGGCGCACACGCGCGCGTTTCGCCGACGCAAACTGGCGCAGCGCAGCGTCCGCGCGAAGTTTTCGCCATGCGGCGAAAAGCCCCCACCGCCGAGCTTCGCCGCCTGATGACAGCGCACACAGTCGGCCTCGCGATGACAGCTGGTGCAGCTGCGCAAGGCGCGCCGCGCGCGAAAGCGATGGTGTTCGGCGCCGACTAGCGACGATGACCAGCCAGGCGGATGGAAGTCGCGCGGTCCGTTGGGCCGAAAGCGAGAATCCTCGCTAGCGTTGGCTACCTTGCTGCGACGATGGCAAGACAAGCAGAACGTCTGATGGCGATGGCAGCTGGCGCAGTTCGGACGATTGTGTCGTGCATCGAGCGCGTGTTTGGCGATGTAATCGCCAGCATGGATCGACATCGGCCGCAGCGTCGCCGCGTGGCACGCCTGACAATCCTGCGGCCGGTGGCAACGGTCGCATTGGCCCGGGCGAGTGCGCGCGATCTGCGCGTGACTGCTGCCAAAGCCCAGCTGATGTGCATCGCCGTACGTCGCGCTGCGCGGCACTAGCCTGCGCCCACCACCCAACTCGAGCTTCAAGCGACCATCAGCACGTTGCGGATGGCACGCGCTACAGCGCTTTGTCGCACCGCGCTGCGCGTGGCACCCCAGACAAGTGCGCTTGGTCGGCATCTCGCCCCCTGCTCCGTGGCAGCTGGCACAATCGATAGCCCGCGCGCCATGCAGCCGATGAGAAAAATGCAGCGTGGCCTGAACGGCGCGCAATGCCGGCGGCAGGCGCTTGGCATCGGTTTGCTGGTGGCAGTAGCTGCACCCGCCCGCCGCCTTGCGAGCCGACGGTGAATCGTCCTTGCGCGTCTGGCTCGCGTGACATTTGCGACAGACCTGTTCGCGGGGCAAATGGCGCGCGGCAGCACTGGTACTTCGTTCAACGCCTGCGTGGCAGCGCATGCAATCCACCTTGCGATGGCGCTCATGGTCGAATCGCAGCCCGACGATCGCCGGGTAGACGACGGATCGCGCCCGCGCAGCGCCGCTCGGCGCCACGTTCACGACAAGGGCCAGCCCCGCCAATAGTCGGCGCAGCGCAACGCTCATGGCGCAAACCTCATGTCGAGCACGGCGATCGCGCGGAACGCATTGTGGTAAAGCCGGCTGATGTTGTCCTCGATAGCGAGGTAAAGCACAACGCCTTGCGTCAGCTTGAGCTGGCCACCGACGTGCAACGCGGCGCTGAACAGATCGCCCAGCCGCTGCAGATCATCGACATCGGCACTGTGCTGCTGCATCAATGAGAGTCTGGCGTCCAACGCACACCACCAGGCCAGCTCAAGCCGGTAAGATAGGTCGGCACCGAACTGGCTTTCTTGCTCAAGCCCCGAGAGCAGATACAGCTCGGCTTGCGCGTCTTGGCGCGACGTACGCCACTGACCGGACAGCCGTGCAGTGACCGCGTCACGCGGCGATTCACCATCGACCGAAACAAACTGATAGCCGCTGCGAAGCGCGAAGCGAAAGCGCCGCCAACCGACCGCGTAGGTCAGTCGAAACTCGCGAAACGGGTCGCTAGCGAAAACGTTAAAGATCGAGTCGCCGTCGAAGTGAGGCTCACTGGCCAAGTATTCCAACGCAACCCGATGCGGACCGAACTGTTGGCTCAGTTCAGCGCTAACGTCGCTCAGCACACCGAGCAGCAGATCATAGCGACTGGCAAACGCTAGCTCGGCACCAAGCGCACCAGGGCGCCAGAGTAGCGAGAAGAATAGCGCCTCTTGCTGCATCGCCCAGCGCTGCGGCTCACCGTCGCGATAAGAGATCACCCCGCGGTAGCTCGCCCGCAAGCCAAAGCCTTGTTCGCCGTCGATGCCGACCGCTGCACCAAACGAGGGCGCGAATTCTCCCTCTTCGTCGGCCGTGCCGTCGCCGTCGTAGACGGCCACCGAAAACAGCTGCATGCGGTCAACGCGCTGACCAAAATATGATTCAACAAACAGGCCCAAGCGTCGGCTGCGCAGCCGAACCCACAAGCCGTCAAAAGCGAACACATCGAACATCTCGAAGGAGAGCTTGCGTCCGAGAGAAAAATCGAGCAGGTCGCCGAGCAGGTTGCGCCCATGCAGCGCGCCGAACAGCAATTCGAAGCGGTCGGTTCGCAGCTCCTTGCGCGAAAACGGTGGGCGCGCATAGGCGCCAAAGTCGGTAAGAAAGCGCATTCGCAAATCGATGTCGAGCTGGGGCTGTGGCCCGCTGCCCTGCTGGTGCGGCAACAGGTCGAAGATCCGCAGGCCGAGGTACTGGGTGACACGGCGGCGATTGATCAGGCTTACGCCGTCTCGCTCGAGCACGCGCAGTTGGTAGCCGTTTGCCTCGGTACGCGCGTCGACCTCAAAGTCATAGGCCTGCGCCCTCGAGTGAACCGCAACGAGCAGGACCAGCGTGAGACCGAACGGAACGCTACTGCCGCGATGGCGGAGCTGCCATCGCGCGAGAGCGCACGAACGGTGGTCAGGCGAAAAGTGGTCCAAGCGCCGTCAGTGTAGAAGGGGCAACACACCGCTCGCAAGCTCTTCGCGCCCTTGCCATCGACACCGCCACACAGGTAGACTACGGGCGTTTTTGAGCCCCACAGCGAATGAGGTTTCTGATGCCGTTTGACTGGTACACCGCAGACGTCCCGCCGATCTCGGCCGGCGCCAAGGCGAAAAAGATGTATCTGACTGAGCTCGCCGAGCGCGCTGCATTGCTCTTGCGACTCGGCTACTCCAAATCCGATACGTTGATGAGACTGACTGCCAACGTCAGTTGGGATTTCGAGCTCAACTTAGCTCGCGTCGAGAATAAGCAGATCAAGAAAGTCGTCGAAGAGGTTTACCAACGAAAAGGCCTGGCGGGCGGCGGCAGCCCCCGTTTGGAAGGCTAAGTTCAGAGCTACTCGAAAGAGGAAAGAGAGAACGACTGATGCGCATCGTACCGCTATCGCTAATCGCCAGTTTCCTCTTCGCCTGCGGCGTCCCCGAGGAACAGCACAACAAAACGCTCGACGAGCTAAAGAACCTCAAGGCCGAGATGTCGGCCGACCGCAAGGCCTGCGCCGACGCCAAAGCGCAGATGGAGCGACAGAACCAAGAGCTCGGCAGCGAGAACCGCACGCTAAAGACCAAGCTGACCGACCTCGGCCAAGACGTTAGCAAGTTGCGCACCCAAAAAGGTGACCTCGTCCGTGACTTGGGTGAAAAAGAGCGCCTACTCGCCGAGGCGCAGCACGCACGCGCCATCGAGCAGAAGCGCGCGGCTGCTTTTCGCGACCTCGTGGCGAAATTCCAAAACATGATCAGCGCCGGCAAGCTCAAAGTGCGGGTCCGCCGAGGACGCATGCTTGTTCAAATGAGCGACAAGATTCTTTTCGCGCCGGGCAAAGACAAGATCAAGAGCGAAGGCCAGGAGGCGCTCAAGGAAGTAGCTTCGGTGTTGGCAGCGATCCCCGAGCGCAACTTCCAGGTCGCCGGTCACACCGATAACGTGCCGATCAGCACCCGCCGCTTCAAATCCAACTGGGAACTTTCAACCTCGCGCGCTGTTAACGTGGTCAAGTTCATGACGGCCAACGGCGTCGACGGAACCCGCCTCTCGGCCGCCGGCTACGGCCCATTCGACCCCGTAGGCGACAACAGCACCGGCGAGGGCCGCCAAGAGAACCGCCGGATCGAGATCACCCTGATGCCCAGTATCGAGGAGCTGCCCAAGCTCCCTGGGCAATAGCGCAACACGCGCCGGTCCGCGCTCGGTCAGCGCTTTCCCTCGCGCCGCACGCCGACGTTGCAGCCAACGACATCGCCCGCACAACCTGAGCGTTTCGTACCCTGCCTTACTCTAGCTGCGTTTAATGTAATTTGCATTTCTTTCCGAGGCGCACAATCTCCGTGTAAGACTTTGTATGCCTTTGTAATCTAAGCACTTTTCCGTTTGATTGCGCCTATCAATCCGCTACCCTGAATATGAACAGGCATAGCGGAATTTGTCAGCAGTAAACCGGTTGAAGCGCGATCGTGAGATCGTCGGTAGGTATGAGCTGCTCCGTCGACTTGCAACGGGGGGAATGGGCGAGATCTACCTGGCGCAAACCACCGAAGAGCACGACCAACGTCTGGCGGTGATCAAACGCCTGTTGCCGCAACTGGCTAACGAGCCAACCTTCATCGCCAACTTCATCGAAGAGGGGCGAATCGCCGCGCTACTCAATCACCCCAACATCGTGCGGACCTACGAACTCGGCCAGGCCGCGAGCAGCTTTTTTATTGCGATGGAGTACGTGCCCGCGCCCACGCTGGTCGGGGTGCTGACCGAAGCACAGCGTCAGGGACGCATGCTGTCGATCCCACTCGTGCTGCACGTAGCGACTCAACTGGCCCGCGCCGTGGACTATCTCCACCGACGGACCGATTTGAACGGTAACCCGCTAGAAATCATCCACATGGATCTCGCGCCGCACAACGTTCTGCTACAAGACGATGCAACGGCCAAGCTGATCGACTTCGGCATCGCGCGAGCACGCGGGATCTGCGGCGAGCGACGTCGCAATTTGCGCGGGCGCACCTCTTACTTGGCACCAGAAGTGCTGCATGGCCTGCGCGCCGACCAACGCGTCGACATCTTCGCACTAGGCGTGATGATGCACGAGATGATCTCCGGTCGTCCGTTGTTCCGCTCACGTAACGAGCGGATCACTGCGACGAGAATCGTTCACGCGCGGATCCCGGATCCATGCGCCGTGCGGCCAAGTTGCCCCAAACCGCTCGCTGAAGTTATTCGCCGCGCCCTGCTGCGCGATCGTGAGCGGCGCTATGCCAGCGCCCACGCACTACTGGCCGACCTCGATCGCTGCGCAGTCCATTGCCAAATCGCCCAGCCTTCGACGGTTTTCGAGGAGGAGCTTAGGAGCATTCTTAACGCCGATGACCAAGATATGCGCTCTGCCGAGTACCTCGCCGCGGAGGCCGAGTTCGGCGGGCGAACGCTGTGACCGTTTTGCAGGAGAAGATGCATTGAGAAGCTGGACATTGCTGGTGTCCGTCACGTTCGTACTCGGCGGTTGCCACATCAAACGGCCCGCTCATTTGCCGATGGGCGAAGCTCAGGCATCTCCCCTGACCGGCGTATGGGGCGCCGTCGACCGACGAATCGACGGCGGCGACGAGCGCATCGAAAAGCATGAACTCCACATCGAACGTCGAGGCGACTCGATGACAGGGTTCTGGACGCGCTCGCTATCTTGGCACTCGCTCGATGGCCGACCGTTCGCATGCAACGGCAAGCCGCGTTACGAGGTCCGCTGGCGTAGCATCGTCGCCGGTCCGGTCGGCGGCGATATCGCCGACCTGCGCACGATGGCGGCACGCCAGGAAACGCTGGAAGCCGGATGTCCGCCCAATCCGCCGCCGCAGGCCTGCCGCTTACACCGCACGGGGAGCGACTTGGTGGCGATATGCGGCAAGCGCTGGGTCAAACTTTCCCAGCGCTTGGGTGCCCCAGTTCCGCTGGCCTTGGCGCTCGGTGTACCGGGCAAGGTGACCGGGGTTTGGACCTGGCACAACAAGAGCAACGACGCCCAAGGCGACGTCAAGATCGAAGACGAGGTATGGAACCTGTTGCAGCGCAACGAGGAAATCGTCGGCTACTACGACCGCCAGGTGATCGTACGCTCTGGCGACGGACGCCGCTTCGTCTGCAACAACGAGCTAGCCTACGCCAACGTCACGCGTTACCGCGTCGCTGGCAAGATCGTCGACGGCCAACTGGTGATCCGCGAGCTCGACTACCGCGCCCAACCTGGCCTCTGCGAAACCGGCAAACGTCGACTCGACAGCTACCGTGGTGTCGTTTCGACGAGCAGCGACAGCATTCGTCTGGCCTGGAGCAAGGGCGCTCAGTTGCTGATTCGCCGGCACTAGCGCAACTGTAGTCCTGCCGGCGACCATCTGGTCGCTTGACGCCCGTTCGGCCCCAGCGCTAGGGTTCGAGGGTGACGACCCGCATCGAAGTGGAACTCCAGCCGCAGATCGCCGATCCGCATGGTGAGTCGATCCGTTGGCGCGCCGAAAACTATCTGGGCATCGAACTGGAGAGCGTGCGCACGCGGACGATCTACAAGCTCGACGGGAAGATCAACGCCGCGCACGCCAGTGCTATCCGTGATGCGCTAACGGATCCGGTAATCGAGCGCAGCGCGATCGGACGTCTAGACTTGCCGCGCTGTGACTGGCTGATCACCGTTGGGTTTAGGCCGGGAGTTACCGACAACGTCGGGCGAACAGCACGACGCTTCGTGGCCGACTTGCTCTGCACCCCACTCGACGCGGTAGCCGAAGTCTTTACAGAGACTCAGTACCTCGTGGCGGCGCCAACCATCGACCGGCCGACCGCCGAGCGCGTGGCCGCCGAGCTACTCGCCAACCCGATCATTCAGCGAATCGAGGTCAACGCGGCCCACGCTTACCGCGATCAACCGATCGACCTCAGCGTCCCGCGAGCCGGAAGCGACAGCAAAGCGCACGTCGCAACGATCACACTCGATGAGGATCCTGCCGCGTTGCTGGCCCTTTCACAGCGGCGCCAACTGGCGCTCAACAGCGACGAGATGGTCGCAATCCGCAACTACTACGCTCAGCCCGAGGTCTGCGCACGACGGCAAGCGCGAGGTCTGCCGTCGTCGCCAACCGACGTCGAACTTGAAGTCCTCGCCCAAACTTGGTCGGAACACTGCAAGCACAAGATCTTCGCAGCGACCATCCGCTACGAGGATCGCGCGGGCAATACCGAAGTCATCGATTCGTTGTTCAAGACCTATATCGTCAAGACCACCAAGCAGGTCGGCGAGCGGATCGATTGGCTGGTCTCGGTCTTCCACGACAACGCCGGGATCGTGCGGCTCGATGCCGACTGGAACCTGGTCTACAAAGTCGAGACCCACAACTCCCCTTCTGCCTTGGATCCCTATGGCGGCGCGATCACCGGAATCGTCGGCGTAAATCGTGATCCACTTGGCACCGGCCGCGGCGCCGCACTCTTGACCAACGTCTGGGGCTATTGTTTCGGCCCCCCCGATTATCGAGGCCCGTTGCCCGGCGGGCTGCAGCCGCCACGCCGTATCCGTGATGGCGTTCACCAGGGTGTGATCGACGGCGGCAACCAGAGCGGGATCCCTTATAGCCGCGGCTGGGAGCTATTCGACCCGCGCTTCATCGGCAAGCCGTTGGTCTTCTGCGGCACGGTAGGATTGATCCCGGCGCGAATCGAAGGGATCCCCAGCGAGCACAAAGAGATCGCTCCCGACGACCATATCGTGATGGTCGGCGGACGGATCGGCAAAGACGGCATTCACGGCGCAACCTTTTCCAGCGACGCCCTCGACGGGCAAGTGTCTTCGCAGGCCGTCCAGATCGGCGATCCGATCACCCAAAAGACGATGGCCGACATGCTGCTCGAAGCCCGTGACGCCGGTCTGTACCGCACGCTGACCGATAATGGAGCGGGTGGCCTGAGCTCGTCGGTTGGCGAAATCGCTCAGCTGGCTGGCGGTGCCGAACTCTGGTTGGACCGTGCACCGCTCAAATACCCGGGGCTCGATCCCTGGGAGATCCTGCTGTCTGAAGCCCAAGAGCGCATGACGCTGGCCGTGCCCGATAAGCAGCTCGAGGCATTTCTCGAGCTCGCGCGGCGGCGCGAAGTTGAGGCCACGGTGATCGGACGCTTTGCCAACAGCGGGCAGCTGACCGTCTGCTACGGCGAGCGGATCGTCGCTGAACTCCCGCTGTCCTTCCTGCACGACGGCTGCCCGACGATGCAGCTATCCGCGATTGAGCCCGTCGCCCGGGGGGTCGAACCCAGCGAGGCGGGCATCGCTCTCGACTTTGAAAAACCACAGCAATTACTGTCCGATATGATCGGATATTTCAACCTCTGCGCGAAGTCAAAAACCGCTCGCCGCTACGACCATGAAGTCAAAGGCCTGTCGGTGATCAAGCCGCTGCTCGGCGTGTACGGTGACGTCCCCGCCGACGCTAGCGCGATGCGAGTACGCCATGGGGCTGATGCAGGGATCCTGCTAGCCGAAGGCGCACTGCCCTACCTCGCCGACATTGACGCCGGCGCGATGGCCGCCGCCTGTGTCGATCTGGCCGTGCGCCGCATCGTCGCCGCCGGCGGGCGCCTCGGTCGGATAGCCGCCCTGGACAACTTTTGCTGGCCAGATCCGATCCTCTCGGACAAGACCCCCGATGGGCCGGAAAAGCTTGGTGCGTTGGTGCGCTGCTGTCGCTCTTTGGCCGCAGCCTGTATCGAGCTCGACCTGCCATTGATTTCCGGCAAGGACAGCATGAAGAACGATGCGATCCTTGACGGCGTGAAGATCTCGATCCCTCCCACCCTGCTGTTCTCAGCGATCGCCTGGGTTGACGACGTTTCAAAGTTGCGCGACTTGGTGATCCCCTGCGGCGACCATCAGCTCTATCTGCTAGGCGATGCCGCCGCTGAAGCGCTGGGCGGATCTGAACTCTATCGGACGATTTCCCGTCGCGTCGGCCGCGAGATCACCGGCCGACAAGCACCGGTCATCGATCCAACGCGCACGCGTACGGTCTGTGAAGCACTGACCGAGATCGCCGACCGGGGTTGGATCTCAGCCGCTCACGCCCCGCAGCTCGGTGGCGTAGCCCTCGGCTTGGCGCAGATGTCGCTAGCCGCCAACCGGGGTCTGGACATCCAGCTGCCCGCTGCACCCAATACATTGGCCGCCCTGTTCGCCGAAGGCGGATCACGGTTTTTGCTCGCCACCAGCGACGACAACGCCAACGCATTGGAACGCTGGGCCGCAACGCAGGCCATCCCACTGATACGCATCGGTCGAACCGCTCAGGATCCGGACCTACGTATCGCCTGCGGCGAGGCGCGAATCGAGCTGCCGCTCGAGACCCTCCGCCAGCTGTTTCATCAGAAGGACCTTTAGCCGATGCAGAGCACGGTAAACGCCCTGGTGCCCACCGGCTTCGGCATAAACTGCGAGGCCGAAACCCGCTACGCCTTGCAGCGCGCGGGTGCTGAGGTCGAAACCCCGCACTTGAACGATCTGATCGATGATGGTGCTCGACTCGCGCGTACCCGGATCCTGGTATTGGCCGGAGGTTTTGCCTTCGGCGACCATCTTGGCGCCGGACGAGCGTTGGCCAATCGTCTACGCGCCCGGCTGGGCGACGCGCTTGGGCGCTTCGTCGCTGACGGGGGCTTGGTACTCGGCATCTGCAACGGCTTTCAAACGATGGCCCGACTCGGGCTCTTGCCGAGCGGTCGCGTCGGGAAGCAACAGATCAGTCTAACGACCAATCGGCACAGCACGTTCTACGACGGCTGGGTCAAGCTCCGCTTCGACCCGCAAAGCCCCTGCGTCTTCACCCGCGGCATCGAGCAGCTCGATTTGCCGGTCCGCCATGGCGAGGGACGCCTGCTGCCAGCGGCCAGCGTCGAGCAACAGATCCTCGACCAACGTCTCGGCGTTTGTCGTTACGTCGATCAGGCGGGCGAACCGAGTGAGCGATTTCCCGACAACCCCAATGGATCCTGGCAGCAGCTGGCCGGAATCTGCGATCCTAGCGGGCGGCTGTTCGGGTTGATGCCCCATCCAGAAGCCTACCTCTACCCCGAGAACCACCCGCACTGGCGACGGGAGCCCGGGGTGAGCCGACCAACCGGGCAGTTATTGTTCGTCAACGCGGTCGAGGCCTGCCGCCGCGGATAGCGCCGTCCGCAACAAATTCAATATGCTGCGGATAACTGCCCCAGCGGCCAACAGCAACGGCGAACGTCCGTGTTAAGCTTCCGCCGCGGGAGGGGACGATGATCCGCTGGACCAGCGCGCTACTCGTTTTGACGGTCGCCTGTAACGGCGGAACCGGTTCGCCCACCCAAGGCGATCCTTTGACGCGAGCCGATCTCGGGTTGACCTTCATCGATGGTGCCGATCCGGCGCCAATCGACGCGGGACGTGACGCCGGCGCAGCCGACACTGCCGGCATCAGCGTCCGGGGCGAGCGCTTCGCCGCCGAGAAGACTCGTTTCGCCGTGCCACTTGGCGGTCCGAGCGACACGGGCTTTTACCGACTGCAGTGGTCACCCTACTGGGTGCTGCGCGATATGAATGCTGACGGCAAACCGGACCTCGTCCGCGCCGCTGAATTTAGCGGCAGCCAACCCAAGCAGGTCTTCGGTTTTGGGCAGAAGCCACATTGGAAGGTCCACTTCGCCACCGCCACAGGCTTTGATCCGGTGGCCAACGCTTGGCTCGTGCCCGAGCTCGATGCTCCAACAGCAACGGGCTTCCATCGGACCCAGGACCCGCTGGCCCGACATACCCTCGATGATCTCGACGGTGATGGTCGTGACGACTTGGTGATCTGTTCGTCGCTGGCCAATGGCAGCACGGGTGAAGCCTTCGGCGGCACCGAGCGGTTTTGGAAGTTCTATCGCAACACCGCGAGCGGATTCGCTGCACTGCCCAAGAGCTGGCCGATTCCCGATGGCGGCCACAAGGAGCTCGGCTTTTATCGCTTTCGCCACGCACTGGGCCGCTGGGATCTAATCGATCTTGACGGCGATGGCCGCAAAGATCTCGTTGTCGCCTCGCCTGACGCGGGCACCGATGCCGGCATCGTTTGGGGGTTCGGCATCCAGCCTCACTGGCGGCTGTATCGCAACACCGGCAGCGGATTCGCGACGAGCTTCACTTCGTATGCCGTTCCGGCGGGCGGCGACAGCAACGCCGGCTATGCCGCGACCAGCGGCACAACCTGGCGACTGATCGATCTCGATGCTGACGGACAGCTCGACCTGGTCTCATTTCGCCCTACCGCCGCCTCGCCGGTCTACGGCTATGGCGCAGCCCCCCACTGGAGGGTCTATCGCGGTACGAGCAGCGGCTTCAGCGGACTACCGCTGCAATGGTCGGTACCGAGCAAGGTCGGCTACACTGGCGAGGGACTAACAACGGCGACCAGCTCGCGTTGGCGCTTGCTCGACCTAGACGGCGACGGGCGCCTCGACTTGGTCGTTTCACGAAACGCGATCTCCGACGCCGAGCAGGTGTTTGGTTTCGGCAAGGATCCCCACTGGCAGATCTATCCCAACACAGGCAACGGCTTCAGCAACGCGCCGCAAAGTTGGCCAGTTGGCCAACTGGGTTACAGCGACCGCGGTCTGAACTACATCAGCGCGGCAACCTGGGATGTTTTCGATATCGATGGAGACGGTCGCGACGACCTGATCTTCACATCACCGGACATCGACAAAGCGCCCCGGCGGGTCTACGGGATCGACGCCAAAACGCCGCATTGGTGGGTCTACCTCAACGTCCCTCAGAATGCTGGAACGAATACGAGCCCCTGAATCAGCAGGTTTTTGTCGACCGTCCCGTATCACCCTGCAGTAAAACAGACCGTTGGCGCCTCTGCACCTCGGGTGCTAGGTTATCGGCCACAAACGAGAGCACTGATGGAACGACTGGAATTTGAAAAGAAGTTTCTCGACTTGGTAAATCGTAGCGAGGTGGTGATCACGGCGGCAAACATCGCTTACCAGCTCGACATCGGCATCGACGAAACCCAAGAACACCTGCTCGGCCTCGAGCTCAACGGCATCCTTCGGCAAGCCACCGACAAAAGCGGCGGAACCTACTACGTGATGCATAACCGCCCCGCTGCCGGCACACCGCGCGTCGACGCGACCGCCGAGGCTAAGGCTCTGCCCGCCAGCGGTATCCACGACCCGGCTCACCTCGCTCCCGCGACGATCTACGGCGGCGCCAAGGCCGCCCCGGTCAAGGGGCGAAACGTCAACGGACTCGTGCTTAACGTTTTATTTCCAGGCGTTGGCTCGCTGGTCTGCGGTCAGATGGTCGGCGCCGCAATCCTCGGCTTGCTGCTGTTGGGCTTGTTGATGTTCTTGTTCCTCGGAGGATGGGCCAAGCTGTCGGGATTTCTGCCTATTTTTGCATCGTGGATCTGGTCAATCGTCGCCGGCATCCAGCTTTTCAACGAGCGCGAACCCGGGCCCGGTCGTCCCCGCTGAGCACTGAAAAATCCCGTGGCGCCGCTACCCTTGTCTGGCGCCCGTCTCGTCAAGTATATAGGCAGTCACGCAAATACGCGTCTTAGACTTGCCTGGAACGATCATGAGCGAACCAACCGAATTGATCGCGCAACACAAGCGGGTTGCGTGGGGTCAAGTTGACCGCCGAATCTCCCTGGCGCTGCTGTTGATTTGTGCCGGCGTCTTTCTGCCGCAGATGGGCGTCTACGGCATGTACGATCCCTGGGAGACTCACTACACCGAAGTCGCGCGCCAGTTCATGGTCCGCGGCGATTGGCTCTCTACCTACTGGCACAACGGCATTGGCCCCGATGGCTGGTCCGAAACCAACTTCTGGTCGAAACCCGTCGGTAGTTTCTGGATGTCCGGCCTGAGCCTGAAGCTTTTTGGCTACGGCGCCCAGACCACCGGCGAAACGCTGACGATGACTCAGGTCGAATGGGCGGTCCGCCTGCCGTTCTTCCTCTGCGCTTTATTCGGCATCTACTGCCTCTACCTCATGTGCAGCCGCATCTTCGGCAGCCGTGCTGGACTGCTTTCCGGGATCGTGCTGGCCACGGCTCCGCTGTATTTTATGATCGGTCGCCAAGCGATGACCGACATGCCATACGTCGGGCTGATTTCCGGTGGTCTAGCACTGTTCATCCTCGCGATGTTTGGCGAAGAGCGCCCCCTCGGCGAGCGCAAGAAACTCGGCAAGGGGCGACTAGCGATCAGTTGGCCTCACGACAAGACCTTCTATCTTTTTGTCGCCGCGTTCGTCGCAACCTTTGCACTGCAAATGATCGCGATCATGCCCGCCCTAATGCGCGTCTACTTGCCATTTAGGATGTTTGGCGGCCGTGTCCCCGCGGTCAACGTAATGTTCATCTACGTCGCCTTGGCCGCGGTGTTTCTGTTCGTCACATCCCGAGCGAAGACGAAAAACGAGATCTATCTATTTGGTTTCTACATGGCCACGGCGATCGCCTTCCTCGCCAAGGGACTGATCGGCGCACTGCAACCAGGCTACGTGATCTTTCTCTATCTATTGGTCAGCCGCGAATGGTCGCTCCTCGGTCGCGTCGCACTAATTCGCGGCCTGATGGTCACGGCGATCATCGGGTTTCCCTGGTATCACGGCATGCTGCTCAGCCACGGCATGCGCTTTTGGAACGACCTCTTTGGCACCGAGCAAGTGCGCCGTTTGACGATCGGCGAGCAGAGCCAGGCCAAGGGCACGTTCGAGTACTACATCAAGCAGCTCGGTTACGGCTTGTTTCCGTGGGTCGCACTGCTACCCGGTGCCCTGGTTGCCGGGCTGGCGCGCTGTGTATCCGCCGTCAAAGCGAAAGTTCAGGACAGCGACCCACGCGATCGCGTGCGTCTGTTCCTGTTCATTTGGTTTATCGGCGTGGTGATCCTGTTCACGCTAACCAAGACCAAGTACCACCACTACATCCTCCCTGCGATTCCACCAGGGGCTGTACTGATCGGTATTTTCCTCGACGACCTCCTCGACCGTCGTGTGGCCTCAGCATCGGTGTTGTTGCTGGCTGGTCTTGCTGTACTCGGCGTCGTCGGCTTCGATCTCGTCAAGGAGCCCGCGCACTGGGTTTGGATGTTCACCTACCTCTACACCCCCAACTGGGCCAACGGCGTGCCCGGCTATCTGCCGATCTTGATCTACACGATCGCCTTCGGCGCAGCGTTCCTCTTGCTGTTTTGGCCAAAGCTCCGCGCCATCGGCATGATCGCTACGTTCGCCGTCGCTCTGCTGATCGGCGGCTACACGCTCAATTGGTACATCGTCGGCTGTAGCCCACACTGGAGCCAGAAGACGGTGCTGCAAACCTACTACAAGCATCGCCGCAGCCCGGAAGATCAACTGATCGCTTGGCAGTTCAACTGGCGCGGCGAGACCTGGTATACCGCAGCCAAAGTGGTGGTCTCCAAAAACCTCGACAACAAAAAGATCATCGACTGGCTAAACAAGCGGGTCGGCCGCCGGTTCTACTTCATCACCGAGCGCAACCGCTACACGTCGCTCAAGCAGATGCTACCGACGGCGAAGGCCAAGCAGACCGTACGCATCATTGACAACTCCAACGTGCACTACATTCTCGCCGTCGCTGAGATCTAGGCGAGGATAGCGAGGGGCGACATGTCTGCGGCCAGCGCGCCGGCCCGCCGTTGCGGCTATTGTTTGGGCAGGTCGCGCAACCAGGTCAGCTCGTAGGTAAAGTCGACCGAGTCGTCGCGCCCCATCCGCACAAAGCGACAAAGAAAGTACATGTAGCCCGTCGGCGCTTGCGGATCGGCGAGCGTTCGGAAATTGTCGCGCATATAGTACTTGTTGAAGTTGGGGCTGTAGAGCGCGTCGTATTGGCGAATCAGCGGTGCACAGGCCTTCTCGGTGAGGTCCCACATGCCGCGCTGACCACTGTCGCGGTAATACGACAGGGCAGCGCGGATCGAGTCGCGCTCGACGTTGAACAGCGATCGATTGCCGTAGATCCAGGTTGGCGAGTGCACTTCAAACATGAACTGTTTGACACCCTGCGAGACGATGAAGAACCGATAGAACAACGCTTCATAGGTCTGCCTTGCCGCATCGGCGCTCGCCGAGCCAAACCAACTGCGGATCAGGGTGCGCTGCGAGGCGCTTAGGTTTTCCCAGGGCGAAACATGGACAACGTTGTCGCCCAAAGTCCCAACGAAGATCAATCCGTCGAACGAAACGTGAATGTTGTCCCGGCCGAGGATAGAGCGCACCGAATAGTCGGTGCGTGACTCAACCTGTTTATTGAATGACTGCAATTCGGCCAGCACGCGCTGGACAACGCTCTTTTCGGTGGCTTCCAGCTGATCATAACTGGGCCGCTCGTTGGTCACCCGCAGACCGCAGGCAGAAGTCACCAGCCAAGACAGACTCAGCAGGATCGCGCGAGCCAGCGCGCTAGAATTGCAGCGACACATAGAACGGAATCTCCAGCCGGTCGATCACACCGACCTTTTGAAAGCCTTTGATGTCCAACAGCGCGGGACCGCTGAGCGACGTCAGGTTAAACAAGTGATAGCGCAGTCGCACGCCGACCCACAGCCAGCTGACCACCCGTACCGCGCAGGCGCCGCCAAACGCAACACCGAGCGACCACGACCACTCCTGCACCGGAGGAACGACGAGATAACCGCCCAACGTGAAGCTCGTAGAGAGCTGATAGCCGCCGCCCGCGCCGATCCAGCGCATCGTCGGGCCGAAGGAAATGTTTCCGGCGATAAACGTCGTGCCGGCTTGGCCAAGGCTTCCGCTGTAGTCGTTTTTCGCGACCGCTGCCGACGCCTCAAGCCCAAAACTCGCCGCCCCGGGAAACCAAGCGATGCGTAGGTCACCGGCAATACCCTGTTTCACATCGGGATCGTCGAGCAGCGAAGACAAACCGAAGGCGATTTCGGCGACAAAGTGGCTCGCCTTGGCGGGGGCAAAGCGTCGCGCCAAACCAGGCGCATCCGCGCTGCTCTCGCTTTCGGAATCACCGGGCGCATCGGAGCCCGGTGCAGCCCAACCTGTCCCGGCGGGCAACACAACCAACAGCAGCAAGCTGATCAGTATCTTGGCGCTTCGCATGGCTCGCCAATACTAACGGCAAGCGACCAACAGACTATTCCGTCGGACACGATAAGCATACGCCGTGGCGCCACAAGGGGTTCCAGGCGACGCCACGTTTCTCTCGGCCAGCGTACGGTTCCCGTGCCTAGTGCACCGTCAAGATACGCTGTACGCCGCCTTCTGCCAGGCGCAGCGCGGCGTTTCGCGGACTTTCGTCGCCGATGGCGCAGAGATAAAGGCAGACCTCCTCGACGCGCACCGAGACCACCGAAACAGGCACCTCGGCCTGTTGAGAGGGCCGCCCAAGCAAGGGCGCGATGGCCGCCAATTCCTCGGCCTCGGGCCCGCGCAGGTTTGAGGCGACGAGAAAGCCCGCAGAATCGGCCAGCACGAGACCGAAAAGTCGCGTCCGCTTGGCAATCGCGGCAAACCAATAGCGCAGGGCCAGTCCAGCAAAGCTACTCCTTCGCCGACGTCGCTCCAGGGTCATGAAGCCTCCTACATGTGTTCATGTATCCTACATCATACTACCTGATGGGCGCTGGGCCAGTTTTCCGCCACCGCTTAGCGATCGTGTCGCGCAGATGCTTGTGGTAAACAGCCAGTCGATGGCGACAACCACCGACGGGACGATTCGTCTGTATTCGTTTAAAGACGGGATGTTGTCCCGTCTGGGCCATGACCTACAGCTCGGCATCGGGCGTTTTTCGATCGCAGTCGAAGGGACGACGGTCAATGCGCGCTTTGACCCGTTGTCGATCGTCGTCGATGGCGCCGTCGAGCGTGGCGCGCTGCAAAAGGCCAGCCCGTCGATGAGCGACCGTGCCGAGATCCTCGACAAGCTTCGCGACAAAGTTCTCGAAATTAAAAAATATTCGGAGATTGTCTTTGTAGGCGAACTCGATCGCGCGGCCGATACAATATCGGGAACCCTCCGCCTGCATGGCCAAGAACGCCCCCTTTGCGTCGCCTTCGCGCGGCGCGAGGGGCGGCTGATCGGACATGTCTCGCTGACGCCGAGCCAGTGGGGCATCAAGCCATTTCGCGCCCTGCTCGGCGCACTGAAGCTTCAAGACCGCGTCGAACTCGACTTCGACTTGCCCGAAACGCTTATCACCGAGGAGGCAGCGAGATGAGCACCTGGCTGATCCGCACTGGAGTATTGTTGATGCTGCTGATCGCGCGACCACTGGCGGCGCAAGACGGTGGCTCCGACGCTGGCCTTGTCAGCGATGCTGCGGCGGCGAGCGACGCCTCAGTCAGCGACGCTGCCAGCGCAGCGGCACCCCAGCTGATCAGCGGTTGGCCCGTAGAATTTGCCGCGGGCACGGCTGGCGGATACCTGTTTTCTCCGCGGCAGGGCGCGGCGATTGCCGATCTCGACGGTGACAAGCAGCTTGAGGTAATCCGCGCGGCGGGCGATGCGTTATGGGTCTGGGATGCCAACGCCAAACCGCGCGCCGGTTTTCCGGTCAAGATCGGTGCCGTGGGCCAGGCCGCCCCGACCGTCGGAGATCTCGACGGCGACGGCAAGCTGGAAATCGTTCAGGTGACTCGCGGCGCACGGTTTTCCGATCCCTCTGAAGTGATCGCCGTTGATCACACCGGCAAACCCCTGCCCTCCTGGCCGGTCCACTTATTCAACCTGGTGTTTCAGCCCGCCTCGGTCGTCGACCTCGACGGCGACGGCAAAGACGAGGTTTTGGTCCAATCGGCGATCTGGCCGGACAAGGGCACGCTGTTCGCGTACAACCACCTCGGCAAACCGTTTAGCCGGCATTGGCCACAGAACGTCCAAGGACTTCCCGTTTCACCGCTCGCTGTTGGCGATCTCGACGACGACGGGCGTATCGAGATCGGCTTACTGACCGGCGAGCGCGTGTATCTTTTCGACGCGGAGGGACAGCTTAAGCCCGGCTTCCCGATCAACGCCGCCGACAAGCGCAAGTTTCGCGGTGGCATCGTCGCTGCGCAGCTCGACCCTGCTCGCCAGCAGCGTGCACTACTTTGGCTGAGCGCGGCGGATCTAACCGAAGGCGGCGAAATCGCCCTGCACGCGGTGTGGTCTGACGGCAAGCCCGTCAGTGGCTTCCCGGCATCGACAACGCTGGCTAGCACTCCACAAGCGCCACCCGTCGTGGGTGACGTCGACGGCGACGGAAAACTGGAAATCGTGATCACCGCCCAGGTCCCGGGCCGCGTACTAATTCTCGATACCGCCGGCAAGATTTTGCAGACGATCAGTACGACCGCCAGTGTCTCGGCCGAGCCAACCCTGGTCGACGTCGACGGCGACGGCGATCTTGAGCTCCTCGTCGACAACAACACGCTCGAGCAAGACGCAGGATTTCTCGAGGGCTACCACCACGACGGCAAGCCACTGGCCGGGTTCCCGATCCGAACACGCGGCACAACGCTGAGCAACTCGGCCACCGTCGACGACATTGACGGCGATGGCATCCTCGAGCTGGCGATCGGCACGATCGCTCTCGGTGAAGCGAAGGCCTGGCTTGAGCTATGGAAGTTGCCGAAGGCACAGCGCCATCCGATGGACTGGCCAACAACGAGCGGAAACGTGCGGCGAAGTGGATGCATCGACTGCGCGACCGCACCGAAGACACCATGGAAGGCCGACGGCGGTACCCCTGATGCGGCTCCAGCCGACGCCGGCGTAGCCGCGGATGCCGCGAGCACGAATCGCGACGCCAGCGCTGACGCCGGAGGCCAAAGCGGCGGTGGCGGATGTAGCCTGGCAAGCGCGTCGCTTGCGACGGGGGGGCTGTGGTGGCTGCTCCTGGGCCTGGCCGTGCTGCCGCTGCTCAGACGGCGCCGATCGCCAGCTGACGCAGGATCGTCGCTATAGGCCCAGCGCCTTGCGGATCTCGCTCTCGATCTGCGGCAGATCGCCAACCTGAAACGCGGTCCGTTTGCTGTGCAACTGGTTCTTGCGAAACAGCGCCGAAAACGGCAGCGCGCGCTTTTTGTTGTAGAGGTTGACCACCTGGCTCTCGCTGTCGATCGCCACTGGAAACGTCAGCTTGTAACGTCCCACAACAGTGCGCACACGAGCACGCGTTTCTGGGGTGTCAATGCTGATGCCCAGCACGACCAGACCGTTGCGTTGATACTTTTTGTAGAAACGCTCCAAGTGCTTGAGCTCGGTTAAACACGGCTTGCACCACGTCGCCCAAAAAGCGAGATAGACGACCTTGTCTTTGTAGTCCGACAGGCGAATGAAGTCGCCCTTGAGCGAGCGCAACGTAAAGTTCGTCGCCTGGCCGGCCAGACCTGGCCGCCCGATCGAAACCAGCGCGAGAGCGAGCGACAGGGCCGCGAAACGGCGTAGGGAAATCATCTTGGGGCCTCCACGGCGGCGGGCCGGGCCGAGCAATTACTGCCGACGGATTACTGCCGAGGTACGACGACGGGGCTCGCGCTACTTGCCGCTTAACAAGTAGCTTTTGATTTGCCCGCCGACAGCCGTGATGCTCTTGCCGGTCTGCTTGTAGTAAATCTGCATCGTGCTCAGGTCGATCAGCATGTTCAGTGGCGTTGCCGAGGCGGTGAAGTACTTACTCATCTCGAAGCTGCGATCGATCATCAACGGAAACGTCGTCTGATTGCCGTTGATCCAAGTCTTGGCAAAGGCCTCGTCGATGAAACGGCTGCCACGCTGACCGTTCTCGTAGATGATTTCAGCAACTGCCACGCGCTCGTCGAGGCCGTTCTGGCGGATCCAGCTCATCACTTCGCGCGCCTCTTGGATACAATACGTGCACCAGCCGGCGACAACGCTGATCCAGAGCAATTTCTGCTTGCCGCAACCGCGCCCGTAGTACCAGTCGTTGAGCGAAATCTTTTGGGTCTTGCTCAGATCCATCACCTTGGCGGAGTGCTTCTTGCAGAAATTGTCCGGATCGAGAAATGCGTCAAAGCTGTGATTGAAGATCACCTGGCCCACGCTGGTGCCATAGGGACCCGCCGGATAGGCGCCTTGCTGAAAGCTATCGGGTTCAACCGCCGAATCGGCAACAGCGACTGCGCTGTCGATGGTCGCAATACCTTGGTCGCTGCCGAAATCGGCCGCTGTGCCCAGGTCGCTCGAATGGGCGCCGTCTTCCGAAGAGCAACCGACGAGCGCCGCCCCTAAGCCCACGAGGATCACGTTAACCATTAAGAATTGCGTAAAAAACCGTCTCATTCGCCGCTTCCTTTGCTGGCCGGGACTTTATCGATTTGTCGCCGATTCGCCTAGCGTTTTTTGGGTAACATACTGTTTCAACAAATGAAAATGCTCTAATCGTCGGGATCCTTCATCGTCGGCTTCAGCCCCCAGCTGGGGAGAAAGGCCCCGGTTTGATACGACGGTGGGCCGCGGGCCGTCTCATTTTCCTCAAGGAAAATGAGCCCTCAGGAAAGAAAAGGCTGGTACGAGCGTTGCAAATGACGAGGCTTATGCCGCCACTAGGACAAGCCAACCGTGTTGGAGAAGCCTTGATCGGGAAAATCATCGACAAGCGCTATGTCGTGCTGGAAGCGCTCGACGCCGCCGAGGGCCGATTTGCGGCCTACGACATGAAGTCGCTCGGACGAACCGAAATTCGCCTCGACAGCGACGGAGCACTGCTCACCGTCAACGGTGTCGACCAACCTGTCAAACCGACAACCCGACCGGCACTGACCGCCCTCGATGGCGGGCGCGAGCCGGCGCCATCCGTTGGGGTGACCGAGACGTCTGCCGTCAATCCCGAACCCATCGCTGCCCCCAAACGAACAGCGTTGCCGGAAATGCCGCCAGCGCGCCTCGTACCGCCACCGAACGCAGTGATCGTCGAGCCGCAGATCGCCGCCCCCACAACAGCCGCCGCATCGGTAGGCGCTCAGCCGAACGTTGAGCGCGCACCGCTCGTTGCACCCGTCGTTGCACCGCCGCCGATCGTCGTCGCAGAGGTGGTTACGGCGCCCAGCACGCCACCAATCGAAACGCCAGCCGCTCAGCCCGAACGCATTGCCGCGAGCGCGGCAGTCGCGAGCGAAGTGATCGTCCCCGTGATCCAGAGCGCCGCGCCGCCTAAAGCGGACGGAACCGAGCCACTGCTGCTGCACGACGCCGAGGAGCTTCCGCTGGTCAACCCAGCCACTGGACAGCGCCGCCGGCTACCGACCAAGCGGATCGAAGCTGCCTGGTTCGCGCAGGGCGACGAGCTCGAAGAAGACAACGCTCCGGCCGAGCCATGGGGGGCAGACCCTGGTGTAAAGGACGCCGACCTTCGCCGTTGCGCTGAATCGCTCAGCCCCGCTGCCTACCGCCGATTTGCCCTCGAACTGCCGCCGCTGCGACCGCACGCCGCGCAGACGCCGGAGACTTCCTGCGAGGCCGCGCCGCAAGCGACCACCGCCGACCAGCCGCCGGGGCTACAGCCCGCCACGGCGCAGCGCGAGCTCGCGGCAACGCCAATCATCGCGCCGCAAACACAGCCCGAAACGGCAGCGCCACGACCAGCTTCGACCAACTCACGAACGATCGTCGAGTCGCGCCGCCCGGCGACCCAAGCTCGCCGTTCCCCGACCCGTAGTTCGCTCGCTTGGCTCGACGAAGTTCGTCCGCGTGCACCGCTGTTCTTCGGCGGACTGGCTTGCGGCGTACTGCTCGGCGGCATCTTCGGCTACGTCGCCGGCGTTCGCCATTTGGGCGCACCACTTCCCCAAGCCAAGCTACTGCTCCCCCTGCCGATGGCGGCTCAGACCACGCGCAACGGGACTGCGACGCCTGTATCGCAGAAGATCCCGCAGCGGCGGTTGGTCGCGGTCAACGACGCGCCACCGCCTTTGGTCGAATCGTTGCCTTCGGCGGTTGAGCCACCGGCCAAGTCCGACGCGACCCCTGTCGCCAAGCGCAAGCCGGCCGTCGCGGCCGCATCAGCGGTCGCCCCACCGGCCAAGCCGCGCCTGCAGCGCGACAAAAAACCGCGGCGAGGTAAGGTGAAGGTGCTAATCAAACGCGCTCGACGGCATTACCGTCGGTCGGCCTGGCGACGGGCTCGGCGTGATGCGATACGCGTGCTTCGCCTCAAACCACGCCACCGCCTAGCGCGACGGATCAAGGCTCAAGCCGAAGCCAGGCTCGGGATCTAAGCCGAGCACGCTAAGGCGCGGCGGTTGACTCGTCGCCGCAATCGATCCGAAACGCTGCATCGACAAAGGTATTCATCGAGGCCGAACCAGCATAGTCGGCAGAGCCGGGAGCCGAAAACAGCAACGAGCAGTCTCCGTAGCCGCTGTAGCCGATCGGCGGCCTGCTGGGCGTTTCATTTTCCAGCTTGATCAAACAGGAGCTGACAAAGCGCTCGTTAGTGTCCCCCCTGAAGTGCTGAAAAAACTGGTACTTAAATCCGCCATCCAGCTCGAGTTCGAACTTGTGCTGGGCGTTCGCCGGGCCGTAGCTGATGTCCAAGTCGGTCGGCCCGTCAAAGTCCGGCACAAAGATGTGGAGCTTGTATTGGCCAGGCTTTTCAGCGGTGTACTCGAATTCGCGCGGCCCAGGCTTCACCGTACAGCTAACCTGGAGATCGCCACTATCGAGCGACAGCGTGCGGTGTTGCGCTCCACCGACGCGAATGAACGGCCCTTGGACGGGCCCATTGGCCCCGCCGCCGCCGCAGGCCGCGATTCCCAGGCTAAACACAACAAGAGAACTCAACACCCCGAAACAATGAGCAATTACATTAAGCATCAGAACCCTCGGGCACTCCTCGGAAGCACTCTAGCATAGGTTGGTCCGATGCAAGTCGGTGTTCCCATCGACAGACCGAACAGGTAACTTGCCGTCGCAATGACTCAGCCACAGATCAGCGATAGCGCAGACAAACGCCTGACAAAGCTTGCCGGAATCCTCTTCGATCTGGACGGCACGCTCTACGTCTCCGAGCAACTGCTCACTGGAACTCAGCCGCTACTGGCCGATCTAACCGCGCGCTCGATGCCGCACCTCTTTCTGACCAACAATTCGTCGAAGAGCGCCAAAAACTACGTCGACAAACTGGCCGGCTTCGGCATCGCCGTAACACGAGACCAAGTGATGACCTCTGGTCAGGCGACGATCACCCATCTGCGCCACCAAACCCCGCATCGCTCGGCCTACGTCGTCGGCACGCCGGCCCTCCGCGAGGAGTTTGTCGAGGCCGGAATCGTGCTCGATGCGCAGAACCCGGACTGTGTGGTGCTCGGCTACGACACCAGCGTGGACTATGAAAAGCTCTGCGATGCGACGAGGTTACTGTTCGCAGGCAAGCCGTATTACGCCACCCACCCGGACAAGACCTGCATCACCTCGACGGGTCTGTTGCCCGATATCGCCGCCCTGATCGCGGGTCTTGAAGCGGTCACAGGGCGATTTCCGATCATCTTGGGCAAACCCGAACTGGCGATGGTCGATGCCGCTGCGCGACGCCTGGGCGTTGCGCCGCAACAGCTGGCGATGGTCGGCGATCAACTCGATACCGACATGACAATGGCCAAACGCCACGGTTTGCTGGCGGTGTTGGTGCTGACCGGCGAAACCGATCGCGGCGCCCTCGCCAAGAGCGACGTGCAACCCGACATCGTGCTCGAACACGCCGGTCAGCTGAGCGAACTGTTGCCTAAGGTTTAGCGCCGCAGACGCGATCGATCTCGGCGACGATTGCCTGCGCGGCAGCGACCGGGTCGGTCGCATCGCGAATCGGCCGTCCGACGACGAGCAGGTCAGCGCCGGCCGTGATCGCGTCGCTCGGCGTGGCAACACGCGCCTGATCGCCGTGCGCACTACCCGCGGGGCGGATACCCGGCGTGACGACTGCCAAGCGCGGGAAGGCCGCCTTGACCGCAGCCGCCTCAGCGACCGAGCAAACCACGCCGTAGCAGCCGGCGCTCTGCGCGATCTGGGCCCGCTCGAGCACCACGTCTGCGACTGAGCGAGCCCCCTCAACCGAAGCGGCACTGGTTAGCACGGTCACAGCAAGAATCTTCAATTCGGGCGCGCCCTCGACGGCAGCGGCCAACGCCTGAGCATCGGCGTGAACCGTCAGGTAGCGCGCACCGAGCGCCGCAGCGCAGCGTGCGGCGCGGGAAACCGTCGCCGGGATGTCCAGCAGCTTGAGGTCGAGAAAGACCGGCTGCTCGGCAGCGAGTTGCCGAACGATCGGCGGTCCTGCGGCGATGAATAGCTCTAGGCCGACCTTGAGTACGCCGACCTCGCGACGCAAGCGTTGGGCAAGATCGAGCGCGCTGTTTGCGTCGGAAAAATCGAGCGCGACCGCCAATCTGTCTCGTCCAGCCATCGCTCCAAGCCATAGCGGCGATGGCCTGCCAGGTCAACGAAATCCCTTGCAACCTCGCCGGGCCGCTGCTAAGCGGGAGCTCGGAAATAGCGCTGAGCGCAGAGATCCTTAAAGGAGTTACCGATGAAGACCCGATTGAGCATGTGTGCCGCGCTGCTGGCCATGCTGGCCTTTGCGGCCTGCGGCAGCGACAGTAAAAAGCAGACCACCGACGGCGGAACCAAGTCCGACGGCACGAGCGTGGTGATCCCCGATGGCACCACCTTGACCGACACGACCACGCTGGCCGACACCTCGGTCCCCGCCGACAGCACAACCAATGCGGACGCAACGGTTGCCACGCGCAACTGCATGCAGCTGCTCTCCTGCCTGGGCAGTTGTACCCAAGGCGACAACGCTTGCCTCAACGCCTGCGAGGCTTCGGGTAAGCCGGCGTCGGTCCAGCTCGTGGTAGCGCTCGCTCAGTGCGTCAGCACCGCAAGTGGCGCTGGCGGCAAATGCGAAACCGCGTGCAAGACGCCAAGCGATCCGGCCTGCTCCCAGTGCTGGATGGCCGAGTGTTCGACCCAGCTCACCGCCTGCCAGGGCGACAGCTAGGATCGCAACGTCCCGCCTTGGCCGGCGAGCCGGCAACGGAATTGACCGGCCAAGGGCTGCCTTGCCTCTTGCCATACCTACATTAGCCCCGAGACATTGCTGTCAGGCCCTGTTGCCATCAGGCAACTGGACGAGCGGCCGTGCGCTCGGTCACTTTGCTATAAAAACAACCGCTTGAATGTTCGGCGAATTGGATCGCTGGTTGCATCCCAACCCGTCATCCGAATGCATCGCTCGGTTCCGTTGTCAGCGCAGCAGCACTGTGATAGACGCCGAGCGCCACACATGGAGGCCACGAAAAAATGCGACGTTTAACCCCGATCTTAACCTTTGTCGCCTGCGCCACCTTAGCCGGTGGTGCCCTGCTCTACGGCTGCGATAGCGAGACCACCAGCGGCGGCGAAATCTGCAACAACAACAAAGACGACGACGGCGACGGCAAAGCCGACTGCGCCGACAGCGATTGTGCCAGCTCAGCGTTCTGCAAAAAGAGCGATGGCGGCGCGGGCGACGGTAGCGTCAGCGGCGACGGTGGTCTTGTCGGCGATGGCAGCGTCAGCGACGCAACCAGCGCTGATGCCTTTGCGGGCAACTCGCTGCAACAAGGCGTGATCAACAAGATCAACCTGCCCAAAGACGGCAGCGAATTTCAGCGTGATTGGGGCGGCAAAACCGGTAAAGCTAACAAGCTCGGCGCCATTCTCTCCGCGCTGGGAGCGATCCCCAACGCCGGCATCAACCCGCAAACCGACGTCGACCTGCAAGTCTCTCAGGGCCGTGTGATCGTACTGCTCGACCTGTTCGGCAAGGATCTTTCAAACGAGGCCTCAGCGGCGGTTCAAGCGCACCTCGGCTTTGACAAAGACAACGACCCCAAAGACAACTTCAGCGGCAGCGAAGACTTCGGGATCAGCTCCAATAGTCCGACCAACGCGATCCTCACCGGCGCGATCAGCGCCTCCAAGCTCACGGCCGGACCTGGCGACCTCGTGCTCCCGCTGCCCTTCGGCGGCACCAGCCCGGTGATCGTCACCCTGAAGTCGACCAAGGTCACCGCGACGACCAGCGCCAACGGCTTCGTCGATGGCATCATCACCGGCGCGATTCCGGCCTCGGAGATCAATACCAAGCTCGGCCCGGCGGTGGTCCAGCTGCTCAACGACTTCCTCAGTGACACCAACGTCTCGGAGCCGCAGAAAAAAGGGATCCGCGATTTCTTTGATTCGGCGATCGTCGGCGGCAACGGCGACGGCAAGATCCAGCTGACCGAGTTCACCGACAACCCGGTGATCAAATTGGCGCTAGCGGCGGACGTCGACACCGATGGCGATGGCAAGGCGGAGTCGATCTCTGCCGGCCTCGGCTTCACCACCGCGCTCTGCAAGTTCTAGATCCGCTTACGCGCCTCGGTGCTGACGGTGATGGCCTTCGCCGATCGTCAGCACCGGTTGCTCGCCCTGCCCCGTCCGCACAGTTCCAATCAGCACGACGAGCGTCAGACGCTCCGCAGCAGCCAGCCGCGCGGCACAACGTGCTTTCCCGCGATCAACGCTCGGCGCTGCAGCTATTGTGACGCGGGCTGCGAAGCGTTCTCGGCGGGCGCTACAGGTCCGAGCAGCTGATCGGCAGCATTTTTCAACCACGCCGGCAGCTTGCCGCGATCGACGACAAGCGACGGCGGGGGCGCGAGGCGGCGCGCGCGATAGATCGCGTGCGAGATCAGCTTATAGCTCTCGCCATCTACACCAGCGATCGGCACCGCTTTGCGAAAGTGCACTAGACTCTCGAGGTTCTGCCGCGTGCTCTTCGCATAGGATCTGACGTTGCCCCGTGGCGTCGAATAGTTGAGATAGTCGTTGTCGTCGGTGGAGACCAGCTGCGCGATCGGCAGACCGAAGCGCTGGCTGGCCATCGTCAGGAAGGCGTCGACCCCCTTGGGCGTCAAGTACAGCGTCGCCGGCAAGGCGACGAACGTCCGACCGGGCATCGCCTGGCGAATCTCAGACAGCGGCTGGTGGCGCTCGAGCTTTTCGATGTTGCTCAGGCGGATCGGTGCGCGATCATTGCTGCAGACCAACACCCCCTGCAGCCCCGAGTAGTAGAGATGGACATAGCGGAAACTCTGACGGATCGAGGCGAGGATCGCAGAGATATCGCGCAGATTGATGTGATGCAGTTGCACCCATTGCTGCAACACGCCGCCCTTGCTCAGCCGCTGCTCGGCCAGCCGATAAAACTCAGCGCTATACAGCGATGCCGCCCCGGAAAACCAGATCGCGGTGATCTCCATCGAGATCAAGTCGTAGCGCTGGGAACCGACGAGTAGCAGATTGCGTCCGTCGGTCAGGTGCAGCTTGGCCTTGGGCGAGGCGAGCACGTCCGCATTGACTCGCGAAAAGTAGCGCTGTGCCAGCTCGCTGACGTCGTCAGAGAGCTCGGCGATATCGAGCCGCTGGAAGCCTGCGCGCAGCAAAGCTGCCGCCGAAACACCGGTGCCGAGACCGATGACCAAGGCGCGACCGCGCTTGGCCGTATGCAACAACGGATAGAGCGCAAAAAGCTGCTGGGTGGCGAGCTCCGGGCCGTCGTCGCCTTGGAACTTGCCATTGGTCAACATCGTCGTCACCGCACCACCGCCGCGCCGCGCCCGACGATGGATTGACGTCAGTCCGCCGGCCATGCTCTCGCGGTGGTCGATCGGCACCCCGTATCCGTGAGCACTAAAGTAGACATTGGCGCCGTTGGTCATTGCGCCGAGATCGAAGCCGCGCGGCAAAGCGATCCCCGCTACCAAGCAGATCGCTACGATCGCCACCAGGCTCGGCCGACGCCAACGCACCGCCGGCGCGATCAACAGCAGCAGCAAGGCCACGACGAACGTCACGCCTGCCAGTGCAACGATCGTGTAGAACGAACCAACTCGGCGCAGCATCAGCGTGCCGCAGATCAACACACCGGCGATATTCCCCACGGTGTTGAAGAACGAAATGCGCCCAACCGAGCGACCGAGATGAGAAAACTGGTGCGTTGCGATCGCTACGACTTGTGGATAGGCCAAGCCGACCAATAGCGTCGGTCCGGCCATCATCGCTATGCACACCGAAAAGCGAACGAACTCGCGCTCGACGAACGTCGTCGCAAACTGCACGCTACTGAAGCTGTCGAAATAGGCGGGGATATCGTCCCAGAACAGCAAGCCGATCAGCACCACAAGCCCCAGCGCTGCTTCGGTCCAGGCCAGTCGCAGCAGCGCAGCCTCGGCCGAAACCTTCCAGCGCGTGACGACTAGCGAACCAAGGCCGATGCCCAGCAAGAAAGCGAACAGCATCAACGAAAAGGCATACGTCGAGTTGCCAACAACCACCGCGAGCAGATGAACGTAGGCCACCTCGAGCCCGAGCGTTACCGCCCCGGCGAGCAATGCAACAAGGCAGAGGACGGCAGCTAGCGCGCGCGTCGACAAACGCGAAAAACGCGGCTCAGCGCGCTGCGCTGGGCGCGAATCCGCCGGCTCATCCGTCGCTCGCGGCAACTCGGCACCGCGGCTGCGGCGCAACGCGATCAGCGCCACGCTAAAGTTGATCCCGGTCGCCAACAAGATCGTCGAACTTTTGCCCAAGCGCGGCAATAGCAGATAACCGGTCGACAAGGCGCCGGCAGCCGCACCGAGCGTATTCATCGCGTAGAGACCGGCGATGCGACTGCGCAATTCGCTCAGCGAGCGGCTGACGTGGCGAGCTAACAACGGCATCGTCGCGCCCATCACCAAGGCGGGAAGTAACACGACCACCGCACCGCATGCGATGCGCAGCGTAGCGACAAAGGCACTGTCGGCTGCGCGATCGGCTGCGAGCGAAAGGTAGGCAGCCTGCGCCGCGGTGAACAACAGCGGCGACGTCAAGCAGATCAGACCGATCAGCAGCTCGGCCCAACCATAAAGCCGCAGCGGATTTCGCACACGATCGGCGATCCGACCGCCGATGTGAGCACCGAGGGCGAGCCCGCTCATGTAGGTTGCCAAAACGGTCACCGTCGAGCGCGACGCGCTGCCGAACAGCAGCGTCAGCTGCTTTTCGAAGGCGACTTCGTACAACAGACCGGTGAGGCCCGAACAGAAGAACATCGCGTAGATCAGCGGCAGCGAAAACGAGCGCAGGCCCGCGGTTGCGCGTCTTGGGGCCGGGGTCGCGGCCTCGTGCACGGCGACGGGGCGATCGTCCGGTCGACGGGTTGTTGCCGACGAAGCGTCGGCAGCGGCCGACACCGGCAAGCGAACCAACCGCCTGGCTAGCACGAGCGCAGGAATCACCAGCAGCAGATAGATCGCCCAGTAAAGCAAAGTCGAGTCGATCGGCGAACGCGCCAACGCGAAGAACGTCGCAGCGAACGCACCGTTTAGCGCAAAGAACAAGCGCAGCCATCGACGCGGCTCGCCAACAAGGGCCGGTGCAGAGAACTCGAAGCGCCGCACCAGCCGATCGGCGCAAACCCAGACCAATGCGGTAAACGGCAACGAGAAGATCACGTCGGTGGTGTAATGAACCCGCGTCAAGATCGTGCTGGCGACGGTGATCGCCGAAGCCGGTGCGAGCAGCCAAAACCAGCGCTTGCCCCATCCGGCCACAGCGAACAAAAGCGCCCAGGCGGTGTGCAGCGAAGGCATGCAATTACGGGCGGTGAAGTGCGGATGCACAGTGGCACCACGCACGAGGATCTCAGCCAGCTTTGCGTCGATCCGCGCGGCCGGCCAGCGACGGTACTCGGCGTGTGCGAACGGCAGCGCATAAAGCGGACCGACCACCGGGAAGAGCAAGTAGCAGATCCAACCGAAGAAGCCGATCAGCACGAAGGACAGCAGGGTCCGGCGAAACTGCAGTCGATCGCGCTCGCCGCCCAAGTAGAGCAAGCCCACGGCCACCACCAAGTATAGCGGCAGCGTCTGGTAAACGAAGCTGATCGCGGCAAACGTCCAGGAGTCGACCGCCAGCAGATCCGAAGCGGGAATCGTCCAAAGACTACCGAAAAAGGTCAGATCCATCCGGTAGACGATGCCGTCGTAAACCACCGGTGACAGCAACGTGCTGAGCATTAAGCCAAAGTGACTATTGAAGATGAATAGCGGCACGCTGGCGAACTGACGAGCAAAACGCCGACTGGTCGGTCCAAGCTGCGAATCGCCTCGTCCGGCGAACGTTAGGCCAAGGCCTGCACCGATCGCCGCGGCGAAAAGGATCCAACTGCCAACCACCAAGCGATCTGGATCCTTCGGCTGAAACGCGGCCAGCAAGGCGCCGAGCAGCGCGAGACCAGCGAGCGCACCGAAGATCGCGTAGCCGCCGCGCTTGGCCGTACCATCCAGGCGCTGGTAGAGGCTCAACGGCCAGAACGCCGCCGCACAGGCCGTACCGATGGTGAGAAAGCTCCACTGCCACAGTGGCGGCGCGTGGATGATCCCGCTGAGGTAGAGCACCAGCGAAATCCCCAAAACCACCAGGTTGGCGACAAGATCGACTTGTAGGGTTGCTGAGCGCTGCATGGCCGTGGCGCTGCGCCCTCGGCGGGCTCAGACGCGTCGATCATGGTCACAGCGTCACGACGCGGGCCAGTTTTCTCGAAAAAAAGTTCGGCGATTCGACGTGCTAGGCCACAGCGCTAGACGATGCGCAGCACGCCGCCGCGACGCGGATCGCCAGCTCCGCTCAAGCGGCCGTCGGCCGCGCGACTGACCAGGTGGACCCCACCGAAGAACATGTTGGGCTGCTCGAAGGCGACAAAGCGTTCGGCGCCCAGCGCTTCGAGCGCGGCGCCGCCGTCAGCGCGCTGATGGACTTCCGCGTTCAGCACACCGTCTTCAAAATGAATGCGGGCCGCGTGAATCGCCTGCTCGGCATCCATGCCGAAGTCGATCAGGTTGCTGATCACTTGAACCAATGCGGTGCGGATCCGATTGGCGCCTCCCGTGCCCAACACAGCAAGATCTCCGTCGACGCTCTCGATCAGTGTCGGGGACATCATCGTCGAGAGTCGCGTACCGGGCGGCAGTCGATGAAAGCCCTGCGGGTGCAGGTCGGCCTCCCCCATCAAGTTGTTCATCATGATGCCTGTGTCGGCGATCATGTGGCCATTACCTTCGCCGTAGGAGACGGTGACTGCGCAGGCATTGCCTTCCCCATCGACGACGCTAATGTGCGTGGTCGATGGGGGCCCGCCTGACTTCGCTTTGACGCGGTCAAGCCGTCCAACTTGCTCCAGTTCGGCGCTGCGCCTGATCCAGCGATTGCGATTGCCGCGCAGCCCTTCGGCGTTGCGCGCCTCATCGGAAACTTGCATCGCGCGGGCCAACGCCAACACGTGCGCAGCGCTACCGTGGCTCAACTCGGCAACCTCGCGCTCGGCCAGCAGGTCCAGCATAAGCGCGACCATCTCGCCGCCCAAACCGGGCAACGGATTGGTGCTGATCCGATCACCGCGGTAGGCAAAGGCCAACGGCTGACGCAACTCCGCGCGAAAGCCATCGAGGTCATCCTCGGTCAGCAACCCACCAGCGTGTGGCCCAAACTGGCGCAGCATCGCAGGCATCAACCGATCGCGATAAACCGCGCGCCACCCACGATGCCCCATCGCTTCGAGAAGATCCGCCAGGGCCGGCACCGCGTAGCGCTCACCAGCTGCGAGCACACGCTGTGGATCGGCTGGCGAACCGAATTGAGCCCGCCCCTCCGCGGTATGCAAGAGGATCGGTTCGAGCAGTTTGATCGCGCGGGCCTGAAACGGATCGATCACCACCCCTTGGCGCAACACCCGACACGCCGGCGCGACAACGTCGGCGAGTTCCAGCGCTCCCCAGCGCTCCAACGCACGGCAGAGGCCAGGGATCACCCCCGGCACGGCCGCAGCGGCCGCGCCGATGCAAAACGCTTGGCGCGCCGGACCGAAGTCCAGTTCAACTTCGGGAAAGTCCAACAGCTCGGGCGTAGCGGCCAGACCGCGGCCCGGGGCATCGCCGAAAAAGTCGCAGATCGTCACGGCGCGACTTTCAGCGTCGCGGTGGATCAGCACACCACCACCTGCTAGGCTGGTCAGCGTTGGCTCACCCGCAGCCATCGCAAAACAGCCGGCAACGACAGCATCGACAGCGTTCCCGCCTGCGCCGAGCACCTCAGCGGCAGCATCAGCGGTAATCGCGGATCCGGCGGCGATCGCTCCGTGCATCATCGACCCTCAGCGCTAAGCCGTGGCGAGATCATTTAGCAGGTGCGCGACGGTCTTCATCCCTCGATCGAGCATCCGCAAGTCGAACTTCTCATTGGGCGCGTGAAGCCTGTCGTCGGGCAGGCCAAAACCCAGCAGGATCGTGTCGCGGCGCAGCACCTTTTTGAAATTCGCGACGATCGGAATCGATCCACCCTCGAGCGTCAGATGAGGGGCAGTACCGAACACTTTCCTGACCGCGTCGCGAGCAACCTGCATCGCAGGAAAATCGGCGTCGACCCAGATCGCGTCACCCTGATTGCGTTCGCGGGTCACGGTAACGTTGACGTGTGGCGGCGCGATCTCTTTGAGGAACGCCTCGGTCGCCTTGGCGATACTTTGCGGGTCCTGGTCGGGTACCAAGCGCATCGAAATCTTCGCGTGGGCTTGGCTGGGCAAAACCGTCTTGAGCCCTTCGCCCATATAGCCGCCCCAAATGCCGTTGACTTCAAAGGTCGGCCGCGCACCGATCCG
Source organism: Deltaproteobacteria bacterium (assembly GCA_020633415.1). Lineage (GTDB taxonomy): Bacteria > Myxococcota_A > Polyangia > JACKDQ01. The sequence goes on along the minus strand of JACKDQ010000003.1, from coordinate 361,594 downwards.
TTCGATCGTCGAAAACCCCTTCTCACCAAACAGCGCCGGGGCGCCCGTGGCGCTGCGGAACTTCTCGTCGTCGTGCGGGGCCTCAGCCAACTTGCGCCGATCTTGGGCGCTCAACCGACGCACATCGTCGTAAAAACCGGGGATCAGGATCTTCCCGGTCCGCGGATTCTTGCAGGCGACGAGCATCTCGCAGAGCACTTGGATCGGATTGGCTACGGAGCCCCCATATGTCCCGCTGTGCAGATCGCCGCTCGCTCCCTGAACGGTCACTTCAACGCTGGTCAAACCACGCAAGCCGACAGTGATCGAAGGCGTGTCGTAACCCATCATGTGCGTGTCGCTGACCAACACCACGTCACAGGCCAGCTCCTTTTTGTGTGCCTTGAGAAACGGCACCAGATTAGGGCTACCGATCTCCTCTTCGCCTTCGATCAGCACCTTGACGTTGACCGGGCAGCCACCGCGCACCTGGTGAAACGCCTCGAGAACTTTGAGATAGATAAAGACTTGCCCTTTGTCGTCAGCCGCGCCCCGCGCGTAAAGCTTTCCATCGCGCAGATCGGGAACAAACGGCGGCGTTTTCCAGAGTTCGAGCGGCTCCGCTGGTTGAACGTCGTAGTGACCATAGATCAACACCGTCGGCGCACCAGCGACCGGCTTGGTATGGCCGGTCACTACGGGATGTCCTGGTGTGCTGTGCTTTTCGACCGCTTCCAGCCCTGCCGCACGCAACTGTTGGACGACAAAGTCGGCTGCCGCTTGGACATCGCCGGCGTGCTCGCTACGCGTCGATACACTCGGGATCGACAAGAACGCACGCAGCTCCTCGATATGACGGTCGCGATTTGATTCCAGATAATCTAGTTCTTGCATTCTGCCTCACTTGGAGAAGTCCCTACCCGCGACAATCACCGGCACTGTTGCATAGGCGTCGCAGCGCGCTCAGCCCGTCCCGCGCTGCTCGGGCGTCCCGATATCCTCTTCTTCGTCGCTACGATGCTGCTCGCCGCCCAGTTCGCGCTCGACCCGATAGGTCAGCTTGCCCTGGGATTCGTGATAGGTGCGGACCATGATCTCGGCGAGAACACCGAGCATCACCATCATCATGCCCATCATCATCATCAGGATCGCGAGGAGCAGCATCGGACTCTTCGATAGCTGCAGACCAAAGAAGACTTTGCGCACCGACAGTACGCCGGCCAGCACGAAACCGACCAGGCCCATCAGCACACCGGGTAACCCAAAAAAGTGGATTGGCTTTTGGCTGTAGCCGCCGAGAAACTTGACGGTCACCAGGTCGAGCAACACCTTGAGCACCCGCGACAAGCCGTACTTGGACACCCCGAACGCGCGCGAACGGTGGTTAACGGGGATTTCGGTGACCTTGCCGCCGGCCCAGCTGGCGTAGATCGGAATGAACCGATGCATCTCGCCGTAGAGCGATACGTCTTCGAGGGTATCGCGCTTGTAGGCCTTGAGCGTGCAACCGAGATCGTGGATCGGAACCCTGGAGATCGCGCGAATCAGTCGATTGGCGATCATCGACGGCAATTTGCGCGTGACGAAGGTGTCTTGGCGGTCTTTCCGCCAACCGCTGACGACCTGATAACCCTCGTCCATCTTGGCCAGCAGTCGCGGGATGTCTCGCGGGTCGTTCTGCAAATCGGCGTCGATCGGAATGAGCACGTCACCACGCGCTGCGCGAATGCCCGCCATCATCGCTGCCGTCTGACCGAAATTACGACGCAGCAGGATCACCCGCAACCACGGATAGAGCTGACAAAGTTCCGGATAGAGTTTGCGCGTGCCGTCGGTGCTACCGTCGTCGACGATGATCACTTCGGCGTGATAGTCGTTTTCTTCGATCACCTCGGCGAGCTGCTCGCAGAGCAAAGGAATGCTCTCGCGCTCATTGAAGCACGGCGAGATCACCGAAAGCTTGGGCGTTGTGCTGAGCGATGTCATCGTCATGCGCTTGATACCAGAAAATCCCTCACGTTATCAAGGTGATATCCGTGGCCTGGCCTGAGAAGCTCGCCAGCGCGCCGGCGGTCGGCAAGCAAACCGCGGTAAGCCCGTGATCTGTCACCCAATCCTTGTGATCGGCTTCGGGTTAAGACAACCTAGGGCCGCGTGGATAGACTGGCTCTCAGCTTTGATCTCGATTGGGCGCCGGATTTTATGATCGAGGCGCTGACCGAACGGCTTGAGCGGGACTCGTTGCCGGCGACGGTATTTTGCACCCACCGCAGTCCAGCCGTCGACCGCTTGTTGGCCCTCGATGGCGTGGAAACCGCACTGCATCCCAACTTCCTTGGCGACGACCGCGATGAAGCACGCGTGCTGCGCGCCTTGCATGCGCTGTTTCCGCTGGCCCGCGGACTGCGCAATCATGTGCTCTATCATCACTCGCGCCTACTGCCGCTCTACCACCAGCACGGGCTGCGCTACATCTCCAACGACCTGAGCTTTTTGCAGCCGCAGCTCAGCGCGCGCTACGACTATACGGGGATGGTCCGGCTACCGATCTTCTGGGAAGACGACGTTCACAGCGTTTACTTCGACGGCGCCTTCGATCTCAAGACACAGGTCGACTTGCGTCAGCCGGGGCTGAAGGTCTTTAGCTTTCACCCGGTGCATCTCTATCTAAACACCGCCAGACTCGAGCACTACAGCGCGATCAAGTCGCAGCTAACCGATCAACGTGCCCTCGCGCCGCTTGCTGGGCAGGGCGTCGCAACGTTCTTTGAACAACTTGTCGCCCAAGGCGCCGAGCACTTTTGCACGTTGGATCAATTGGCAACAACCTTCGCAGCCCGCACACCGTACCGCGGAGCGTTCGAGCCCGGCCCGTCCGCCGAGCAATAGCCCCGAAACGGCCGTTCTATCGGCAAGGATCGCTACTTCGATGAGCGCAAAGCGAATTTTGATCACGGGTTGCGGTGGACCGATCGGCGTGAACATCACGCGCTCACTGCTCGCCGCTGACGAGCCGTTATTTCTTGCCGGTACCGACTGCCATCCACTGCACCTCCATCTCGCGCTCTGCGACCGCAGCTGGCAGATCCCCCCGGCAAAGCAAACCGAGCCGTACTTTGCCGCGCTCAATCAGTTGATCGCCGAGCAGCGGATCGAGATGATCCTGCCAACCCATCCCGTCGAGGTCCGCGCACTCTCGGCGAACCGCCATCGACTGCCGCCAGACTTGCGGTTGTTTCTGCCGACCGATCAGACGATCCACCGCGCCCAAGACAAGTGGCAGACCAATCAACTGCTCGATCGCGCCGGCGTGCCTGTGCCGCTAACGCTGTTGATGGAAAAGCCCGACGATGTCGATGCCTGCTATCGGCGCATCGACACCCGGCCGATCTGGGTGCGCGGTAGCGGCGTCCCGGGCGCCGGTATCGGCGTCGCTTCCCTGCCCTGCAAGAATGCCGGCCAAGCCCGAGCCTGGATCGAACATCACGATGGTTGGGGCCAGATGATCTCCTCGGAATACCTGCCGGGGCGCAACCTGACCTGGTGCGGTCTATTCTCTGACGGCACCCTTGTCGCCAGCCAGAGCCGCGAGCGGCTGGCCTACGTGCTGCCCCACGTCAGCCCAAGCGGTATCACCGGGGCGCCGGCGATCAGCCGCACGATCCGCGAACCACGGCTACGCGAGATCGGCGAGGCCGCTGTGCGCGCGATCGACGATCGACCGAATGGCGTGTTTTTCGTCGACTTCAAAGAAGACGACCAGCAACAAGCGAAGGTCACCGAGATCAACGCCGGGCGATTCGGCACAACGATCCATTTTTACACCGAGGCGGGCTGCAACTTCGTCCAGCTGTTGGTCAAGCTGGCTTTCGGCGAAACGATCGATGGCGCACCGCTCCATGACCCACTGCCCCCGAACATCCATTGGCTGCGGACGCTCGATTGCGGCCCCGTGCTGCTACGTCCGAGGCCGGAGCAGCCGGCGTGACCGCGCGCACGTTGGCCCCGCTGTGGATGATCCTCGTCGCGCTGACGACAGGCTGCACCACCACCAACCCCCATGCGATTGACGACGCGGGCCTCGTCGATGCGGGCGCCGATCTGCCGGTCGCGCGCGATGCGCAACGCAGCTCCGATCTTTCTCATGGTCCCTACCCACTCGTGCTGGTTCATGGATTTTTCGGCTTTGAGCAACTGGCCCGCATCGATTATTTCTACGGCGTACGCCAAGCACTGCAGGCCGATGGACACCGCGTCTTCGTACCGGAGATCGACCCGATCAATACCACCGCGGTCCGTGGGCCGCAGCTGCTGGCAGCGATCGAAAGGATCCTCAGCGAGAGCGGCGCCGAAAAGCTCAACCTGATCGGCCACAGCCAAGGCGGCATCGACGCGCGCTATGTCGCTCAGCGCATCCCACAACGCATCGCTAGCGTCACAACGATCGGCAGCCCCCACCTCGGATCGGCAGTCGCCGATGCGGCACTGGGCCGCGTACCGAGCATCGCGCTTAGCCTGCTGCAGGCGCTCTCGCGCGGATTGGGCACGATCTTTGGCCCGGTCGAACCCAGCGATCTGCGCGCGTTTTTACAGTCGATCAGCAGCGAGAACATGGCGCGCTTCAACAGCCAGCATCCAGCGATCGCGACGATCGCTTACTATTCGCTCGCCGGCCGTTCGGCGATGGCACCCAACGCTGGCCGCTGTCAGGTCAACGCACCTGCCTTTGTTAGCCGCTACGACGACGATCTCGACCCCGTCGCCACGCCGCTATACGTCAGCTCGCGGATCGCCCCGCAGCCCAACGATGGCTTGGTCGAGGTCGAGATCACGCGCTGGGGGCGCTTTCTCGGCTGTGTTCCCGCCGACCATTGGGATCAGATCGGTCAACTATTCGGCGATAGCCCGGGCGGTGACAATGGTTTCGACCACGTTGCGTTCTACCGCGGCCTCGCCAACTGGCTGGTCGCTCAGGGACACTAGCCGCTGGTCAAAAGGCAGCCAATGCTCTTCACACGAGCAGCAGTTGTCCGATCAACAACCCGTTGACGACGCCGACCAACGAAGCAACAAGCGGGCACAGTGAGGTACTCGAATCGTTCGCGGTTTGATTTTTAGCTGAGGTCGCTTGACACCACGTCTCGGCTTCAGACATCCCCCGCGCTTGCCGGCCAAATGGCGACGCTTCAAATTTAACGTCTTTTTCGCCGGGCTCGGGCCGAGAGAAAAATTCGTAGTTGGCACAGCTGGTGCTTCAGGGGCTTTGTAGAAGAACAAACCAGCTCTTGAGGGAGGGTGGAATGCGAAGAATAAGCTTGTTGGCCTTTGCGCTGGCGCTCTGTTGCGGCTGCGGCACAATGGACGATGCCGGGACCAGCAGTGGTTCGGGCAAGGCCGAGAGCAACTGCTACGAGGCCGGCTGCGAATGGCCTCTGGTCTGTCGACGCGCAGCTCCCAACGCGCTCGACACATGCCAAGAGCAAGCCAGCCCAGGCGAGTTTTGTGACAAAGATCGCGACTGCGCCTCTGAACGAGAAGAGGCGGGCGAACACTGGTTCGTCAAAAATGGTATGTGCAAGGCCAACAAGTGCAAGTTGTCTCCCGGCGAATTCGAGCTCCACTAGCGAGCAAGGGTCGCCGTGAGGGGCCGAGGAACAGCGCAATGCGAGGAATCAAGGCGCGCCGATGCAAAGCGCCCAAGCCGTCAACGGTTCCCTAACCGGCGTTTCGCTGACCGCACAGGCCCAGCCCTCGAGATCGGCTTCTTTGAGCGGCCCGATCAGACCGATGCGCTGCCGAGTATTGGGCGCGGACAGTTCACAGCCCCCACCGACCACCCGCTCAGCGATGCCGCAGTAAGCCACAATGCGCTGGTCGCTGCTGCCGCTGGCCTGATAGCGGCCAACCGCGCACCCGACATCGCTGCAGACGGCAAATGCGTCGTTGTTCATGGCAGCAGCGCCGCAACGACACAGCCAGCCTGGCCGTGCAGTGGACGGTCTCGTCGCGGCAATGCCATTGTTCGCGCCCGGACAGCGGCAGCCGCCCCCCCAGAGCCGAGTGCCGGGTGGACAAGCAGGGCTCTCGATTTCTAGCTGTTGGCGCGAGGCGGTGACTTCGTAGCGAAGGGGGACGTTGCTGCAAAGGTTGCGCGCCGTCGCATTGCCGATCTGATCGTTGTAACAGGTCGCATCCCAAACCGTCGCTTGAGGGGCGTCGGGGCTAAAAAAATGCACGTAGTGGCCGACAGTACACGCGACCCCGCCGGCAACCGGCACCGTTCCAGCGGCGCACAGCGCAGGCGTTTGGCTGGAAGTCAGGCTTACCGCCGAGCAGCGGCCTAGCGCGTCTGGGCTGCCCCCATCCAGACCAGCAGCGTCGACGACCGCACCATCTGATCCGTCGACCAACGCGTCGCCACCGCCGTCGGAAGGCGCGTTCGGCGCACCCGGGGCGTAAGGAAAAATTCGATCGCATCCGCTGATCGTCAACGCGATGACCAGCACGCAGCAGAGTCTACGCATTGACCGCAGTCTGCTGGTGCTGTCTGCGCTCAAACCGCGGCATGTCAACGTGTCAGAGTCCATCTCGGCGTGTTCCGGCCAGCTTAGCGACGCACCTGCGGCCGCGTCAATTGGGCGGCTAGCGCCCACGGCGAGGCGCGGCTAGCGCCGCCGCCGTCGGTGACCAAGGCCCGTAGGCTGACCAACTTGTTTAGCAGAATGACCCCACCGGGACTTGAACCCGGGATTTCGGCGTGAGAGGCCGACGTCCTAACCGCTAGACTATGGGGCCATGAGCGCCGAGCGCTCTCTTCCGAGACTAGGATTCGAACCTAGATAGCAGGAACCAGAATCCTGCGTCCTGCCGTTAGACGATCTCGGAAAACAACTTCCTGGACGGTTCCTTAGCTCACCCGGCTGCAGCTGTCAAGATGGGCCATAGCGAATCGCTGCGACGCTCGATATTCGCGACGGGCGAGATTGACGCCGACCAATGCGCGTTCTAGATTTTTGCTTTCCGAGGGTAGTGTGGCGACGAACGTCTACTTGGTCCGCAACGGTGAAACGGCCTGGCGCAGTGAAGGAAAGCTGTTGGGGCGCCAGGATCTCGGCTTGACCGACGCCGGCCGCGTGCAGGCCAAGAACGCGGTACGCACGCTCGGCAACGCCGAGGTCAATGAGATCGTCAGTAGCCCGCTAGCCCGGGCAACTCAGACCGCAACCGCATTTGCGAAGCACTACAATATCCAGATCGCGCGCGACCCAAGGCTAACCGACATCGATGCGGGCCCTTGGCAAGGACATCGCGTCGCCGACCTTTGGGCTAATCAAGACTTTCGCTCATTCGTCACCAGCGAGGCCGAAGTGTTTCCGGGAGGCGAAAAGCTCCAAGACGTGCGCTCTCGGGTAGTCGGATCAATTCAACAGGCGTTGATCGATAACCCGGCAGCGGTCGGCATCGTGGTCGTCTCCCACGCCGGTCCCCTGCGCATCGCCCTCGCCCACTATCTGGGTATCCCCGTCGGCAAGTACCATCGGCTGCGCATCAGCCCGGGCGCCATTAGTGTGGTCCGCTTTGAGAGCGATCTCCAGCGTACCCGCGTGCTGGCCATCAACTGGGCGGCATCGCTGGCCGACGTGATCGCCGATCTACGCCCACCAGGCGAAGCGTAACTCTGATTACTTTTCGACGACTTGAGCACGGCTTGCGGCTCACCACAGACCGAGCCGTCGCCGTTCGCTGCTTGTTTCAGCGCCGTACCATCGGTTAACCTGGGTGTCACCGGCGGGGAGGCAATCGTTGCGGCTAGCATTTTCCGCGCGAACGGATGTTGGTCGACAGCGCGATCACAACGAAGACAATTTTCTCGTCGATAAGAGCCTTAAGCTTTTCATCGTCGCCGATGGGATGGGTGGTCACGCGGCCGGCGAGGAGGCTTCTGCCTTGTGTGTGCGACGCGTGCACAAGGCGGTCGAATCGCAGCAAGAGCTGCTCGCAAACTTCGCCAAGAAGAGCGCGTCTGGCGCCAACCGTGACGACGTACTGCAACTGCTTGAGCACGCTGTTCAATCGGCCTGCCAAGCGATCTACAACCGCGCCCAAGACGACCCCCAAAAACGCGGCATGGGTACGACCTGCTCCCTGCTGATGATCGCCGGAGAGCGCGGCTTTATCGCCCACGTCGGCGACAGCCGGGTCTATTTGATGCGCCACGGTCAGGTTCACCAGCTCTCCGAGGACCACTCGCTGATCAACGAACTGATTCGCCGAGGCAAGCTCAAAGCCGACGAGGTCGAGAGCTCCCCCTATCGCGACTATAAGAACGCCGTGACGCGCGCCGTGGGCGTTTACGAATCGGTCGAAGTGGACACCCTCGATTTCGACGTACTGCCGGGCGATCGGTTCTTGCTCTGCTCGGACGGGCTGCACCACTACTTCGACGCGCAACAGGACGCGCTCAGCGCGCTGCTACAAAAAGACGACGCTGAAACCGCCGTCAAAGAGATGGTCGATTTTGCCAACGAGGGCGGAGGTCACGACAACATCACTTCGCTGGTGGTGATGGTTGAGGCCACCGAGGAAGCCGACCACCGCGCCAAAGAGGTCACGCTCAAGCTGGAAACCTTGATGCGGATGCAGCTCTTCCGCTATCTGAGCTACAAAGAGATCGTCCGCGTGCTGAACATCACCGAAGTGCGCGATTTCAACGACGGTGACAAGATCATCACCGAGGGTGAGGCCGCGACCGAGCTGTTCATCATCCTGCAGGGCGAGGTGCGCTTGCACAAGGGTGACGCCTTCATCACCACGCTCGGACCAGGCGACCACCTTGGCGAGATGGCGCTGGTCGACACCTCGCCGCGCAGTGCCAGCGCCAGCGCAATCGGTCGCACCCGAGTGCTTGTCGTTCGGCGACGTGACTTCTACGACATCATGCGCAATGAGTCGCAGCTGTCGGTCAAACTGCTGTGGAGCTTTGTCGAAGTTTTGGCGCAGCGCCTGCGCCGCACAACCGCCGAACTCGCCGGCGAGCGGTTCGAGGCCTCCCTGCCTGATCTGACCGACATGGCACTGTTCGACGATGATTCGATCGCCAACGCGACGCGGGCACGAGACCTTTCGAAGCCGAAAATCGAGCGCTAACGCAGTTGTTGTGTTTCCCAGAGCCAGCGTGATCAGACGACTGAGTGATCAGACGATCACTTGATCAGACGTGAGAGGATCGAGAACGACTCGCTGCCCGAGCTTTTCAGCAGATCAAAGATCGCCGTCTCAGTGCTGCTAACCACACCGCCGCTGCGCTCGATCAAACGCAGGCCGATCTCCCAATTGGCCATCGTTCGCGAAATCACCGCATCGCGCGGCACATGAACGCTGTGACCTCCGGCGAGCAAACTGCGCACGGTCTGATAGACCGAGACATGGGTCTCCATCCCCGCGATCAGCCACTGCGTCCTACCGCAGCGCTTGAGCCATGATTCAAAGGGGCCGAGGTTTCCGCAGCTAAACTGGCTCTTTTCGAAAAAGAACACCCGCTCACGCGGCAGTCGCAAGACGGCTTCGGCAACGACCGGCAGTGTACTCCCCAATGCTTGCGGCGTTTGCTCGCTGACCACCGCCGGCAAATCGAGCACGCGGGCAGCCTCGATCAAGTTCAGACAGTTGCGCAGCGTGCCCTTGAGGACCTTCTCTGGCATCGTCTCGGCCAACTTCTCTTGGCTATCGACGATACAGATCCCCACGCGCTCGGGGAAAAGCTCGAGATCTTCCATCGGACCCACCTGTCGCCGCGCAAGCGGCGCTTAGCGGCGCTTTTCAGCCAAGCGATCGAGATTCTCTGCGATCATTACCTCGGCTAATTGGGGAACGACCTCCCAGGCAACGCGCTCAACCGCCTCCTGACCTGCACCGGATAGCGGGCTGGAAAGCTGGGCCAGCTTTTCTTCGAGCGCTTCAACCCGCTGACGCAATCGTTGAAGCTCCGCCTGCATGTCGGCCCCGCCGGGCCTGCCAAGCGCGACCGGTGCGGTCTCCTCGTCGGAGCCGCTGATCACGGCCGAGGTCATCGCGGAAGGCCCACCGGGCAACGGCATCCCCGGTGGCGGTGGCGGCAGGTGAGGGCTACCTTCGCCGGTAACGCCGAGCAGCGTGGCCGCAGGTCGACGCTGACTCGACGCAGGCTCGATCGAAATCGGCAACTCAAACGATGGCAACGGCTCGGAGACCGTCAGTGGTGGCGGCTCAGCCTCGATCGTGATGAAGCTTTCCCCGGTGCGGCTGGGCAGCACGGGCTCCGGTCTCGACGCCGCAGGCGTCGGCGCGGGCGTCGCACGTGGCTGCATCAGATCCGCGGTCGGCGTCCGCACGGTCTCACGGAGCGCATCGAGCGTTGCCGGAGCACGAGCCGGCGCCTTGGCCGGCGGAGCAGCTGGACGTGTTGCCGACGGCGCGAAGCCCGGTCCCGGCTGGGTATCGTGGCGCGCCACACCGAACTCATCTGTGCCGGGGCTGGACGGGCGTTCGTCGATCGCGTGCGACACAGCCGGCGCATCCGGTAGCGTCATCAACGGCTCGGGCACGGCGGTTTCGATCGGCGTTGGAGGCTTCGTCACCGCAACCGGCGGGGGCGCGACAAAGGTCGGAGCAGGCTCGACGGGTCGCGGCGACGCCGCGATCGGCGCCGCCGGCTCGCGCGCTGGCGGTGCCTTTATCGACGGTGCGGGCGTCAGCGGCACGGGGGCCGCCATCGGAGCGGGTGCCGCGGGCGCTTCGGTGGGCACAGCGGCCGGCATCTGCGGCATCGGTGCAACTTGCGTCTTGCCCTGCAGCAGCGATTCAACACGGTCGATCAGGGCTTGCGTCTCGAAGGGCTTGGCCAGCTCTCCGTCAGCCTTAACGGAACTCGCTTTGGCTGGATCGTAGGGCGCTGAAGTACCGTGCAACAACAACACCGGCACGTTACTGCCTTTGCCTTTGAGTTCCGCGCAGAAGTCGTAGCCCGTGCGCCCACTCAGCGATAGATCGGCCAGCACCACATCCGGTGAAAGCGCGGTCACCTGTTTGATCGCCTCGTCGACGCTCGACACCGCAGACACCTCAAAGTCCTCGGCGGCAAAGGTGAGCTCGACGATCTTCTGCATCGTCTTGCTGTCTTCGACGAGCAGGATTCTCTTCGACATCGGTGATGGCCTCCGTCCCTGGACTACCAGTCCCGACTGTTAGCTGCCGACTGCATCTGCTGTCGGGGTGCCCAACGGGCCCCGGCAAGCTTTCGAACTGATAGGGTTTCTGACTATATGAGGTATCACGACCCCACTCGCAGCGTCAAGGAATTCCTCGACAATCACGGCATCTGGCGGCCCCCTCGGCAATCTCAACGCGCCAGCACACGGCCGGTTGGACCCAACAGAGGGTTTCGGCTAAAGTGCCGCGCTGCCTGCGTCGGTTAGCGCAAGCCAAACATCATGAATTCGGACGTTCTGGGCAAAATATTAACGGTTTCCAAGCCTGTTGCGCCACCTTGGAACGACAGCAGTAAGAACCTCGTACGCGATCTGGCGATGCACGGCGATCGGTTTTCCTATCGCGTGCTAACGACCGCCGACTATCAGCTCGTCGGTCGACAGGTGAGCTGCGAGCAGATCTACCAACAGCGGGGATCGCACACGCCCACTTTGCGCCAGAACCTCAAAGTGCTAGCGCGGCTGCTGCGCGGCGACGATACCTCGATCACCCACTTCTTTTTTGCCCCCAACCCAAAGTCGTCTTGGGCGGGAGCGCTGGCCAGCAAGCTACGGGCACGTCGCACCGTGCAAACGGTTTGTTCGATTCCAGCATCGTTCGCCAGCACGCGACGGCTGCTGTTCGCCGACCGCGTGATCGTGCTCAGCGAGCACACGGCGCGTTGTTTTGCCGACGCGGGGTTCCCGGCTGAGCGGCTGCACGTGATCCCCCCCGGCATCGCCCTGCCTGCGCGCCCCGACGCCGAAACACGCGCTGCTACCCGACGCCGGCACAACGTCGCGCTCGACGCTGACCTCGTCGTTTTTCCCGGCGATTATCAGTTTTCTCGTGCGGCGCAGACCGTCGCCGAGGCCGCAATCAAATTGCGCCGCCCCAAAACGGTGTTTGTCTTCGCCTGTCGGGTCAAACAACAAGCCTCGCGCCTCGAAGAGGACCGGATTCGCCGGATGCTCAGTCAGGCTGGGATCATGGGATCGGTGCGGCTTTACAACCAACTCGACGACATTCTCGATGTGCTCGGTGCCGCCGATGCTTGCATACTCCCAGCCGAATCGCTGTTCGCCAAGATGGACCTGCCGATGGTGTTGATCGAAGCGTTGGCGATGGGCGTGCCGATCATTGTCGGCGATCAACCACCGCTGGTCGAGATCATGCGCGGCGAAATCGGCATGGCGATTCCCGCCGTCGATCCAACAGCGCTAGCCGACGCGCTGAGCAAGCTATTAAACAACAAGTCCTTGCACGGTCAGTTGAGTGACAACGCTCGCCGGGTCGCCCGCGATCACTTCGACGTGCGCAACATGGTTCGGCGGTACGAAGATCTGTATGCGGAGATGCTCCGATGAGCGACCAAACGTTATCCCGTAGCTACTACGACGAATTTTCCGAGAACTACGAAAGGCACCGCCACGAGGGTTACCATACGCTGATCGATGATCTGGAGGTCGATCTGGCGCGGCGTTATTGCCATGGCAGAATCCTCGAAGCGGGTTGTGGTTCTGGCCTGATCCTGCGCAGGCTCGCCGTTGGGGCCAAACAAGCCGTCGGCTTGGACCTCTCGAGCGGGATGTTGCGCTGGGCGGCACGCCGGGGATTGTCGGTCGCGCAAGGCAGCGTTGACGCCCTCCCTTTCCCCGACGAGCACTTCGACGGTGTCGTCAGTTTTAAGGTACTCGCTCACGTGCCACCTATCGAGCGTGCGCTCGCTGAGTTGGCGAGAGTTACGCGTCCAGGGGGACACCTCGTCCTCGAGTTTTACAATCGGCATAGCCTGCGGACGGCGATCAAACGGCTCAAAGCACCAACGTCGATCGGTTCAACATACACCGACGACGACGTTTTCACCCGCTACGACGCGCTCGACGACGTCAAGCGATACCTGCCACCAAGCGTGGAGTTCGTCGCCGTGCATGGCGTACGTGTGTTCACCCCGGTAGCGAGCATTCACAAGGTCCCCGTACTGCGTGACATGTTCGCCGCCGCGGAACGGATCGCCCGCGACGCACCGCTATTGCGGCAGTACGGCGGCTTCATGGTAGTCGTCGCCCGCAAACGGCACTAGCGTTGCGCTTTGGCTAGCGCTCGCTGGTAGGCCGCGCGCACACGCTGCTCCAGCGCCGCCAGCCCGCCATCATCACCGAACGCCGCGCGCGCCTGGTCGATCACCCCGATCGCTTTGTCGAGACGGCCGGCGCCGGCCCAAGACATCGCCAACAGCAGGTGCGCCTGACGATCATCTGGCCGCAGGGCGACCAGTTCGGCAAACGCTGCAGCCGCTCGGCCCGGGGTATTGAGCATCACCTGGATCTCGCCACGCGCCCGCGCAGCCACCGCTGGGTCGACCTGCGGGCGCGCGAGCAGCGCTGCCCGCGGGGCAACGCGCGCCAACACGCCGCGAATTCGATCGGCTTCTTGGAGACTCTCCGTCGTCGGTCGCACGTCGCGCAGCACCTGGCGAGCTGCGCCAACCTCGCCCTCTCTTGCCAGAGCGATCGCCAGATTGAATCGGGTCTCGGTACGATCCGAGTGCTTGAGCGCGCGGCGCAGCGCCGCCACCGCTTTGCGCCCCTGGCCGAGGCGACTGTAGGTATTGCCGAGCATGGGCAAGATCAACGGCAGTTTGCTGCGCAGGGCTTTCAGACTGCGCGGCGTGTCGATATTCAGCCGCAGCTTGAGCGATCCGAGATCGATCGCCACCCGGCGCTCGTTCCTTTCACCATCGGCGATCGCCACTAGCTCGGCCAAGAAGCGCGAGGCCTGCGTGAGCCAAGCCTCAGCGTCGAGGGTGCGCAACAAATGCACATCAACCAACATCAGCGATGTTTCCAAAAGATAGGAGCGTTTGACGCCAACGCGCTGATAGTGGCGAAAGCCCTGAACCAGGTTGTGCTCGGCTTGGCGATAGTTGCCCTGCTTGACCAAAAACTTGCCGACCTCGATCCGCGGCAAGGGATTGGTCGGATCGGCAGCCAGGGTGGCCTGCCAAAAACGCGCTGGCGAGCTGAAATCCGCGGCTCGGACGACGTTGGTGATCCCCCAAAGCAGGCAGAACGTTAGGCTAGCGCCGGTGATCAGTGCACGAAATCTCGCCTTGTGCGACGCAGCAATCCCGAGCGCGACGAGCAGGGCCACACCAAATAGCGGCAGATAGAGGAAGCGCTCGGCGACCAGCATGTTCAGCGACAGCGGCACGATGTTCAACGCCGGCGCCAGCGCGGCAACAAACGCGATCATTGCCCAGACGACCAGCGGCTGCTTGCGCCGGTAGGCGAAATATCCCAATCCGACAACGGCGACGATCGCCAAAGGTCCGGCGATCAAGCCCGGCCAGTAGGGCTGTTTGGCGTTGAAGTACGGGGCGATCATCGCGTTGGGGTGAAACGGGTCGACCAACAACCGCCCGTAGTGACTGATCGTCGCCAACAGTTGATTCAGCCAGCCAAACGGCCCGAGCGCGCTACGTCCTTCGAGGCGCCCAGACTGCAGTGCTAAGCGAAGCGCGACAAAGACTGCCGTGATCAACCACAGCGGCAGATGTACCGTCAGCGCATTGCGGCGACGCTGAGCGCGATCGCCACGCGACAACACCAGCACGTCGAGTGCAAGTAGCACAACGACCAGCGCGATCGCCGTCTCTTTGCAGAGAACAGCGAGCAAGAAACATCCCCACCCCCCAAGGATCAACAGCGCGCGACGTTCGACGGTCAGCGCCCGCCAAAACAAGAGCAGCGCGCCAAAAAAGAACGCCGCCATCATCACGTCGCTGCGGCCCGAAACCCAGCAGACCGACTCAGCACGCGTTGGATGAAGCGCGAAGACCAACGAACCGACCAGCAGCGGCCAGGTCGGCTGCGCAACGCCAGCCAAGGCCAACACACGTCTGATGACGAGCAAGAACAACCATACCGAGAGCAAGTGCAACAGTAGATTGGTCAGGTGGTATCCCCACGGCGCCGCGCCAAACAGCGCGTGGTCGATCATGAAGCTGATCGTTACCAGCGGACGGTAATAGACGTTGGCCATCTGATCGGCGATGGTCTCGTCATCGATCAGCCCGACGTCCCAAAAGGAAGTCGAAAGATTTCGTCCCAGATAGCTAAAGTCGCGGATGTAGCGATTCTCTTGAATCAGCGCAACATCGTCCCAAACAAAGCCCGAGGACAGCGATGGCGCGAAAGTCAGCCCGGTCAGCAGCAGCACCAGCGCTAACACCCAGCGGACGCGACGTGGCTGACGAGTATTTTCCATCGCTGACGAGCATAGGCGGCTTGCAGCGCGACCGCAACGGCGGCACACTCGGCAGGTCATGCCAGGATCTCCACCACGTGCAAGATTGCTCGTCGTTGAAGACGAGGCGTCGATGCGGGAGTTTCTCGAAATTCTGCTCGAGAAACACAATTACGCCGCCACCGTCGTCGATGGTGGTCGGGCCGCGCTCGACGCGCTCAAAGACAACGAATTCGATGTTGTGCTGACAGATCTGAAGATGCCCGAGGTCAGCGGACTCGAGGTCTTGCGCGCCGCCAAGACCCGCTATCCGCACACCGAGGTTGTGATCATCACCGCCTTCGCAACCGCGGACACGGCAATTTCGGCGATGAAGGACGGCGCCTACGACTACCTGACCAAGCCGTTCAAAGTCGACGAGATCCTCGTAACCCTCGACCGGGCGTTGGAGAAGCGCGCCCTGGTGACAACCAACGTCGAGCTGCGCAACCAGTTGCGGGGGCGTTATCAGCTCGAAAACCTCGTTGGGCGCTCCACCGCGATGCAGCAGGTATTCGATCTCGTCCGCCGTGTGGCGAAATCGAGCACCAGCGTGTTGGTGATGGGCGAGTCTGGCACCGGCAAGGAGTTGGTCGCTCGCGCGATCCACACGCTCGGTGAGAGAAAAGGCAAGCCTTTCGTTCCGGTCAACTGCGGTGCCATTCCGGAGACGTTGATCGAAAGCGAATTCTTCGGCCATATCCGCGGCTCGTTTACCGGCGCGACTGGCGATAAGGCCGGTCTGTTTTCAGCGGCCAACGGGGGCACAATTTTCCTCGACGAGATCGGCGAGCTTCCACTGACGATGCAGGTCAAGCTGCTGCGCACGTTGCAGGAGCGAACGATTAAGCCGATCGGCGGCACCAGAGAGCAGCAAATCGACGTGCGTGTCGTGGCGGCAACCAGCCGCAACCTCGACGAGGAGGTGGAAGGCGGGCGTTTTCGCGCCGACCTTTTCTATCGACTCAACGTCATCCCGTTAATCCTGCCGCCGCTACGCGAACGCCGCGAAGACATCGCGCTGTTGGTCGAGCACTTCCTGCAAAAATACGCGACCGCACTCAACTTCAAGTCGCCACCGCGCGTGACCGTCGAAGCGATGGGACGACTGACCGCCTATCATTATCCAGGCAACGTGCGCCAACTGGAGAACGTTATCGAGCGCGCCCTAACGCTCGCCAGCGGCGACGAACTCGATGCCGACGCCTTCCCCGATTTGGTTTCCACCACGCAACGCGATGTCCCCGTCGACACCTTTCCCGAAGAAGGACTCGACCTCGAAGCCCACGTCGGCAACATCGAGCGCAGGCTGGTCAGTCAGGCGCTGGAACGGACCCAGGGCAACCGCACTGAAGCCGCGCGCCTGCTCGGCATTTCATTGCGATCGATCCGCTATCGTCTGGCAAAGTACGGCATTGACGTACATGGTGAGAATTAGACGCGAATTGTGTGCTGACCCAGAGGGGCGACAATTTTTGTCACCTGCCAAGCGCTGTCCCGTCTTGCTGCCCGGCGCCCGCGACAACATCAAATAATTTCCATGTATTAACGCGCGCCTATTGTTGGCAAACGCCTTGCTTACATAGCGAGGCACCCGTGATGAACTGTAAGCAAACGAACAGCCAAAGCGCCAAGGGAACCGACCGACGGCCTATTCAAGTCGGCGGGTTCACGCTGGTCGAACTGATGGTCGTCGTTGCCATCGTTGCGGTACTGGCCAGCGTGGCGATCGTCGCCTATACGCGCCACCTCAAGAAGGGACGCCTCGTCGGAGCGCGCGCATTCATTGCGCACATTCAGGCGCGCCAAGCGACCTACATGCAGCAACACGGCGTCTACAGCAACACGTCGGGGCAAACGGGAACCGCGGTTAAGTTCGCGCCCGCCTTAGAAGCTGGCGCTGAACCGGTAGCCAAAGCATGGAACGCCACGACGTTGGCCAGCGAGTTTAGTGCCTGGTCGGCACTCGGCGCGCGCCCCGACGCTGGCAACACCTACGTCGCGGTGTTTGTCGGCGCCAGCTTGGCCAGCAACGGACACGCGCTCAACGCACACGCTACGGCGATGCAAATCCCTGCGCAGCCGACGGGCACCGACGACGCCGGTACGCCGATGACGGCACACCCTTGGTATTTCGTCGTCGCCCATGGCGACTTCGACGGTTCTGAGACCAGCTATACCTCGGGCGGCTGCAGCGGCTCGGGTCCAACATCTGTCACGAACTGCTCCGTGCTCTGGGCGACCAGCGCACGGTCAGAAATTGTTGTTCGCAACGAAGGACACTAAGGAGGAAGAAGAAATGATCTCGAAACTGCGAAAAAGAATGAGTGGTGGTTTTACGCTTATCGAGCTGATGATCGTCGTCGCGATTATCGGCATCTTGGCGGCGGTCGCTATCCCGGCTTTCGTCAAGTATTTGCGCAAATCGAAGACGGTCGAGGCAACCGAAGGTCTGGACAAGGTCAAATCGGGCGCCAAATCCTATTTCCAAGCTGACCACTATGACAGCGCTGGAAACCTGCTCGCCAAGCAATTCCCGGTAACCAAAACGGCCACCCCGGGAACAGGAACCTGCTGCACGATCGACGCTACGACGCCAAAATGTCAGCCCAACGCCACGGCGTGGAACGACGACACGTGGCGCGCGCTGCAGTTCCAGCAGACCGAACCGCACTACTACACCTGGGCTTGGACTGCATCTGGCGCCAACAAGACCGCCGCATTCACTGCGCTGGCCGCCGGCGACTTGGACTGTGACACGACGACCTCTTCATACAAGCTGATCGGCTCGATCGACTCCGAATTCGGCGTCGTCGGCAAGGGTCCGATCATCGAAAAAGAGATCGAATAATCGCGCGCTGCTTGCCGGCCGCCCCGGCGGTCGGCGCCCTTTCCTTCGCCAGCCAAAAATCACGCGCGGCTGAGCGCCAACATCTGGCACAATACGCATAATGCCCAGGCTTTGGATTCGCAGCCTCTTTGTGCTCGTCTGCTTTTTGGCACTTATCCCCAACTTGGCGCTGGTTAAGCTGTCGCTCAAGCGGCGGGCGCTCTCGGGTCGCTCGGTGTCCGGCGAGCGTTACTATCTACCGCCACCGAGGCTGCTCCGCGCTTTGACCTTTGGCTACAATGAACTCGCCGCGGACTTGGTCTGGCTGCGGACTATCGCCTACTTCACCGACCACCTCACGACAGACCGGGATTTTTCCAACCTCAAGCACTACATGGACACGATCGTCGCCCTCGACGACTACGTCAAAGAGGTCTATCGCTTCGGTGCGTCGATGTTCATGAGTCGCGGCGTACGGCAGACCAACGAGGATGTGCTCGCCGCGATCGACCTGCTCAAGAAAGCCCATCAGCGCTTTCCCAAGGATCCGCGCTATCCCTTCTCGATCGGCGCCTATTACATGGCCGAGCTCCGCACCCGCGATCCGCAGAAACGGGCCCACTACAAGCGCCTTGGCGCGGTTTGGATCCGCCGGGCGGCGTTGATCGGCTCCGATATTCCCTGGCTGCCGTCGCTGGCCGCGAAGATCCTCACCGAACAAGGCCAAAAAGAGCTGGCGATCAAGCACCTGCAGGAACTCTATCTGACGACCAAGAATCCAGCGATGCGGGCTCAAATCGCCGCTAAGCTGCGCACGCTCCAAGCTGCCAACCTGGCCGAACAACTCGATCGCTACGCGCAGCAGTTTCAGCAGCGCTACAAGGCCAGCGGCCTAGAATTTGTCCCCGCCGACTTGTTCGTTTTGTTGGATGCACCGGACCCACCGCCGTTTTCGATCAGCGGCGGCGTCCCATCTTCCTCGTGAGGTCAGGGGCGAACGCTCTCGCCTTTGGGCATGGCGTGGACGCGACCGAAAAATCGCGTCCAGCGGACGCCAGTCGGCGCACCACGTGACCACCAAATGATCATCGCTTTGCCCTTGATCAGATCCTGATGGACCAACCCCCACTCGCGACTATCTGAACTGTTGTCGCGGTTATCCCCCATCACGAACACGTGATTTTCGGGGATGGTCGTCTCGGAGAAATCCGGCGCGCGACGATAAAGGCTCTGCACCACGCGAAAACGGTTGTCTCCAATGCGCTCGGCGTAGGCGATACACTTTTTCGGTTCTAGGTCGTCCCCATAATCGCCTGGATCGACATACGAGCATTCTCCACCCAAGCGGCGGTGCTCGACGCGCTGGCCGTTGATCCGGATCACCCCGTCGTACACCGAAATCTTGTCTCCGGCGACCGCAACAACCCGCTTGATGAAGTCCTTCTGGTCGAAAAAGCCCTTGTCGACATCCTTAGGATACAGAAAGACGATCACGTCGCCGCGCTGGGGCAGCCGGGCAAACAGCTTCTTATCGGTAAATGGGATCTTGATGCCGTAAATGAACTTGTTGACGAAGATGTGGTCGCCAACCTTTAGCGTGGGAATCATCGAGCCGCTGGGGATCTTGAACGCTTCGATCACCAGCGCGCGCAAGATCAAGGCGATGATCACCGCGATGCCAATACTCTCGGCGTACTCGCGAAACGCCGACTTGCGGGCAAAGGAAAAGTGCTTGTCGAGCAAGCCATCAAGCTTTTCGCCCAGCTGCTCCATCGCTCGCACGTCGCGATTGCTGCGCGCGACCCTTAGCGCCGCGATGTTTTCGTCAAAAGCCTCCAGTAGCTCTTCGCGCTGACCGCGGCCATGCTTGCGCCGCACACGACGTGCTTCTTTGAGCAGTGCACGGGTCTCGCGTTGCAGTCGCCGCATTTGGCGCCAGCGCGCGATCGGATTCTTGCTTGTTTTCGCCCTAACTTTACGTCGTGGAGTCACAGCACTCTCAAATCAGTCCAGCCGCAACACGGCTAAGAACGCGTCTTGCGGGATTTCTACTTTACCAACCTGCTTCATGCGCCGCTTGCCCGCCTTTTGCTTCTCGAGCAACTTGCGTTTGCGGCTGATATCGCCGCCATAGCACTTGGCAGTGACGTTCTTGCGCAGCGCCTTGACCGTCGTGCGCGCGATCACGCGCGACCCCAATGCCGCTTGGATCGCCACTTCGTACATCTGGCGCGGGATCAATTCTTTAAGTTTGCGGCACAGATCGCGACCGCGCAAATACGAGGATTCACGATGGCAAATCGTTGCCAGCGCGTCGAGCGGATCGCCATTGACCATCACGTCGAGACGAACGAGGTCGTTTCGTTGATACTCGCCGAGCTCGTAGTCGAAGGAGGCAAAGCCGCGAGTCACGCTCTTGAGCTTGTCGTGAAAGTCGTAAACCACCTCGGCCAAGGGCAGCTCGTAGTCGACGATCACGCGCGTCGCAGAGGGGTAACTGATCCCTTTTTGCGTGCCGCGCTTGTCCTCGCAGAGCTTGAGCACCGCGCCAACATACTCCTGGGGCACGTGAACGGTGGCTTTGATGTACGGCTCCTCGATGAAGTCGAGGTCGCCAGCACTGGGCAAATCGGCAGGGTTTTCGATCAGCTTGATCTCGCCGCCGACGGTGTGACAGCGATACTCAACCGACGGAGCGGTGACAACCAAGTCGAGATCGTACTCGCGCTCGAGACGCTCCTGGACGATCTCCATGTGCAGCAAACCTAGAAATCCGCAACGAAATCCAAATCCTAGAGCAGCAGAGGTCTCAGGTTCGTAGGTAAAGGAGGCATCGTTGAGCTTGAGCTTGGCTAGCGCATCGCGCAAGGCGGGATAATCCCCCGACTCGGTGGGAAAGAGTCCCGCGAAAACGACCGGCTTGACCTCACGAAAACCCGGCAGTGCCTGGGTCGCGGGCCGCTCGACGAGCGTTACCGTATCGCCGACACGCGCGTCGCCAATTTCCTTGATGCCAGCGATGATCACGCCAACCTCACCGGCGGCAAGGCTCTTGACCTGCTGGTACTTCGGGGTGAACACACCGAGCTCTTGAACTTCAAAGCGCTTCTGGTTGGACATCAGCAGAATGCGCTGACCGGGCGTCAGCGATCCGCCTTTGACCCGCACCAGCATCACGACGCCGCGAAAGCTGTCGTACCAACTGTCAAAGACCAACGCAGAGAGCGGCTGGTCGCGGGTATCGGGAGGCGGCGGAATGTTGGCGATCACCGCTTCGAGGGCCTCGGCGATCCCACGCCCTTCTTTGGCGCTTACCTCGACGGCTGTGCTGGCATCCAGACCGAGCACTTCGCCGATCTCGTCCTTGACGCGCTCAGGATCGGCACTCGGCAAATCGAGCTTATTGAGCACCGGCACAACTTCAAGGTTGTTATCCACGGCCAGGTAGACGTTGGCCACGGTCTGGGCTTCGACGCCCTGTGTCGCATCAACCACGAGCAGCGCCCCTTCGCAGGCCGATAGGCTGCGGGATACCTCGTACTGAAAATCGACGTGTCCCGGGGTGTCGATCAGGTTGATCTGGTAAGTCTGGCCATCTTGAGCGGTGTAGCTCAAGCGCACCGACTGCGCCTTGATGGTGATCCCGCGCTCACGCTCCAGATCCATCGAATCCAGCATCTGATCGACCCGATCGCGCTCGGATACAGCGTGAGTTAGCTCGAGAATCCGGTCGGCCAGGGTGCTCTTACCGTGGTCGATATGCGCGATGATCGAAAAATTGCGGATATTTTGTGTTGAAGCCATAGATGGCGGATTCAGCTCGTCAGCAGATCTGCGTTAGGTCGGTGTGTGCCGATTCTCGGCCCTTTTTCGTGGTCAGGGGCCACGGCGAGGCTACGATAGTGATTGGCGGCCGCCTTGTCAAACCATGGACTTGCGCAACCGCCGCGAATCCAGTACTTTTTTTGCTATATCTAGCCTGCAAGAGGACCTGATGAAGACGACCGCAGTTTCCTTGTCTGGGGTTTTGCTATCGATCGCCCTGGCGGTCAGCGGCTGCAAGGGCGGCGCGACCAACGGCCCTGGACCACAGACCGGCCCCAGCGCAAGCAACAAAGGCCCCGACCGCTCGCGTTGCGACACCAAGGGCAAGCGCGTGGTCAAGCTCGACCTCAACCGCGACAAGCAGCCCGATGTCTGGAACATCTACGACAACAAGATCGACCGCTCGGGGACCAAGGTCGACATCATGGCCTGCAAGGCCGTCGATCTGAATTTCGACGGGCGCACCGACCTTTGGAAGTACTATGACGACAGCGGCTCGATCTCGCGCGAAGAGATGGATCTCGACTTTGACGGTCGCATCGATCTGACGACCTACCGCCGCGGTGGCAAAATCGAGCGCCAGGAGCTGGACACCAACTACGATGGCCGACCTGACATCTTCAAATACTACGAAGATGCCAAGCTCGTCCGCATCGAGCGCGATAGCGCCCACGACGGCAAGATCGACTACTGGGAATACTACGAGGGTGGCCAACTCGATCGCATTGGTTACGACAACGACGGAGACGGCCGCGTCGACCACTGGGACCGCGCATCGCAAACCGCCGCAGCCGCCCCGCAGCCTGCTGAAACCAAACCGACGCCTGAGGGCGAAGATGCCACCAAACCCGCAGAGGGTGGCGACGCCAAGGGCGCGAACAAGAGCGACGACAATAAGGGCGGTGGCGCCAAGGCCGAGTAGTCGAACGACCAGAGCGAGTCCCGGGCAGACGCGACCAGCAGAACGACGCGCCCCAAAGACAAACGCGCTGCCCCAACCGACGTGTGGCAGCGCGTTTTTTTGTGGCGGCACAGGGACTTGAACCCCGGACGCAGCGGATATGAGCCGCTTGCTCTAACCAACTGAGCTATGCCGCCATAGGCTGCTGCAGCTGATAGCAAAGCGGTGTGGCCGTGTCAACAACCTCGGCGCGAATCCTCGATCGACCAGCGATGCGGCCCTCTGGAGCCCAATGGCCGCGCTGTTTTCCGCTGGGGATCGCGCTGTGGTTTGGCCTCGGCTGTCAGAGCCTGCCCCCTCAGGCGCCGATCGAGCGGCGAACCGTCGAATTGCGACTTTCCGGCAGTCCGCAGGTCAGTCGCGCAATGCTCCTCGGCGATTTTTTCGCGCAGCCCGTCGAAATGGCTCGGCGTACAGCTGGGCATTTTTCGATACGCGTCACGCCGCAACGGAAGATCCACCGCTACGCCTTTCGCATCTATCGCAAGGATCTCGGCCGCTGGCTAACCATCGCCGATCCCACCGGTGACGTGCTCGATGCCACTGCCGAACGTTGGACGCTACGCCGCTTCTCAGCGGCCGCGCGCCGACCACGCCCACTGGCTACGCCGATCAGACTGGTCGATCTGGTGATCTACGAGCTGCCTTTGCGTGATTATGTTGCACCGACCACGCCATTCGTCGCACCGAACAGCGCGGCACTGCCCGGGCAAACGGGCAGCGCTTTTCTCGAGCTGACCCGCTGGATCGATAGCGGATACCCACGACAACTGGGCATCAACGCGATCGAGTTGTTACCCGTCGTCGCCAACGGCAGGGTCGACTATCAACGCAAGACGCCCGAGCGCGCGCCCTGGGGCTACAACGCGATCTCTTGGTACGCGCTCGATGGCGATCTGGGTGATGCCCAGGCCTTTCGCGCGCTCGTCGATCGCGCGCATCAACACGGGCTGGCGGTGATCATCGACTACGCCCTGGCCCACGGCTATGGCGGCAAGCATCAGACGCAGCTCACTGCACTGCATCCCGAATGGCGAAAGCCGCGCCACCGCGAAAACCGCTGGGGCTTGACCGAACTCGATGTACAGCGCAGCGACGTGCGCGCGTTTCTGCTTGCCGCGTTGACACGCTTTCTCAGCGACTACCAAATCGACGGTTTTCGCTTCGATTGGGCCGAGGCCGTAGCCCCGGAAATCTGGCGCTGGTTCGTCACGCGCTTGCGCGCGATCAATCCCAACGTGATTCTGCTCGCCGAAAACCCCAAGCGGGCACTACTCGACGTTGGTGGGCTCGATGCCCACTGGGACTTCTTCTTTCAGCACGTCGCCCCCCTGCTCTGCCGCGGCGTCGAACGCTACAAAGAGTTCGGGCGCTGGGTCGACACCTTCGACAAACTCGTGGAAAATCTGTCGACGACCCCGCACCCTACGCGGCGCGTGCGCTATGTCGAGTCCCACGACCTGCCCCGGCTAATGCGCCAGCGCGTTCGTGCTCAGGTCGGCGGAGACCACCTACTCGACCTCGACGGCGACGGCAGAACGCCCGACGAGATCGCTGGCGGTGGCCGCGAAGCCTCGATGCTCTGCGCGACGCTGCTACTTACCCAACCTGGCGCCACGATGCTCTACGCTGGACAAGAGCACGGCGCCGACGACGACCTTGTCTGGCGTCACGACCCGATCGACCGACGACGGCGCGACGCGCTGCTCGAACGGCACTACCGCGCGCTGCTCGACCTCCGCCACCGCACCGCAGCGCTTCGCCGAATGCCGCTGCAGGTCGCGCTCGCCGATCGCCGTCAGCGCCTCTTGGCCTACCGCCGCGGCCCAGAGATCATCGTTGCGCTCAATTTTTCCGACCGACCGGTCGTTCTGACCCAGCTGCCGCTAACGGAAGGTCAATACCGCGACCTGTTGGGCGAGCAACGCGCTAGCGCCGCGAATTGGCGCGCGCAGCGGCTTGCCGCGAAATCAGGTTTGGTTTTGCAGCGGATCGTCGAGCTCCGTCGCTAAGCGCGCAGCTTCAAGACGCACTAACAATCGGTCGGAGCACCTGGCGTGCCGCGGTCGCCGGTCGAGCCTGACCACATATTGGTCGATTCACACCAACTCGTCGGGTCCGCGTAGACTTTGCGCTGTTGCGATTTGCCAGCAACGGTCTTGCTGTAGCGGATGCTGTCGATCACCGCGCCGCTCGGATCGCGAAGCTCGATCTCATCACCACTATTGCCGAGAACAAAACCGCTGTAGACGTAGTCGACGCGCACGCCGCCGTTTTGCCGCACGTCGGCATCGCGGCCGAGCACGAGGTAGCCACCAGGCGGTATCACCACGCTGCTGGCGATGGTGTGACTGTCGCTCCCCCGGTCGCGCAACGTGAAGCCGTTGAGATCGACGGCGCCCCCCGAGCTATTGAACAGCTCGATCCATTCTCCGACGGTGTCGCCGACAGCCGACGGGTCGGCGAGGTATTCGCTGATCACCACCAGCGGCGGCGGCCCCATATCGGGCGTCGGCGCACCACTATCGGGTTTGGTCGTCGACAGGTCGGGCTGGCTGGCGTCGAGGGCGATCGCGGCATCGACAGTTGCGTCAACGACCGGTGAGCTGTCGCTCGGCGCAGCGAGATCCAAGGCAACGCCAGCGTCGATCGGCAACGTCGCATCGAACAGGCCCGCGTCCAAATGAGTCTCGTCGATGTCCGGCTGAGCGGCAGCATCACGCTTAGTGATCGCCTGCGCATCAAGGAGCTGTGGATCGGTTTGACCAGAGGCGCTGCACGCGCACAATGCTAGCGCCAACAACGGGAGCAGAGAGCAGCGGAACTGACGTTTTCTTTCCATCGCGCCGGCCACTATAACCACCTTCTGCCCCTGCGATGTTGCATTCTGGTGACGTTTTTTTTTGAGAATCTTTTTCTCAGGGCGACCAGAACCCGCCGCTAACCGCGCCGACGACGGCGACGTTTTTTGGCTTTGCTCTTGCCCTTGTCCTGCTCCATCGCTTTGGCCTTCGCGGCCAGCGATGCCAGGCGTTGACAGGCAACGCGGTCACCGAGTTGGCAGCCGCGATAGGTCAGCTGCAGACCGATCTTGACGTCTTGCTTGGTACCGCTGCCCAGCAGATACATCGCGCCGAGGTTGGTGCAACCACGGCCGCTACCGGCCTTGCAGGCAACAGCCGAGTAGGACATCGCCTCGGCCGGCTTATTCTTTTGGGCGTAGACCGTGCCGACCTTGGCGCAAGCATTGGCCACGCCCGTTTTGCAGGCTTTGGTCCAAAGCGCCAGGGCACGCTCGCGATCTTTCGCAACGCCATCGCCAGTGGCCGCCATCGACCCGAGCTGAGCACAGGCATTGCCCTCGCCGGCCTGGCAAGCTTGACGATACAACCGCAGCGCCCGAGCGACGTTCTTGGCGACGCCCTTGCCGTGCTGATGAAGTGCCGCGAGGGTAAAGCAAGCCATCGTCGATCCGGCATCGCAGCCGCGCTGGGCATCGGCTGCCGCCCCAGCAAAGTCCTGCTTGTCGCCGATCGCCATCAATTTGAGCTGGGCAGAGGCGGCGCAAGCAGCACCGTCGTTGGCGGCACAGCGGGCCTGGGCCAATTGCCGCCCGCGTTTGGCGGCTTGCGTCGCTGCCTGGGGATCGGCTTTGCGCGCTTTGTCGCCCCGAGCGTAAAGGTCAGAGAGATACAGACAGCTGGAGATCTCGCCGCGATCGCATTGGCCCCGGCAATCAGTCAAATCGCCGGCCTTGCAGATCCGCAAGCTGGACGGCGCCGCTTTGCCTGGATGCGCGACCGCCGCACGCTTCTGCGTCGACCCGCAAGCCGTGATAGCGATGGTTGCCAACAACCCCAACGTTCTAAGCATCTCTCAGCCTCCCAGAGGGTTCGGAATCTCATCACTTCTCAGTGCAAGAAGGACTCCAACTTCGCTCAAACCGAGGCGGCTAGAATCTAATGGCTTTTCATTTTCGATGGGTGGCTAGTCCAGACGCCTTGACGGTTCGCTGTCCGCGTCAAAAGGCAGCGTTAGCGCGCCGGCTTGAGTTCGATCGCCGTCGAGAACGTCTCGCCGGCGTGGAGTTTGAGCTCCTCTTTGCCTTCGAACAAGACAAAGGTCTCCACGGTGGCACGCAGCTTGTCGACGAGTTGGCGGTCGGCGTAATCACCCTGGCCACTCCAGCTTAGCAGCGACAGCTTGCCGTCCTTGCCGACCTGCGCTTCGAACTCGAAGTACCCGCGCAGCGGCTTTTGGGGCAGCGCAAAGCCGTTGACTGCCGCATCGACGTAGGCCCCCAACCGCCGCCCGATCACCGCCAAGCTACGCGGTTTTTTGGCCTGCAGGAAGCCAGCTTCAACCTCGGTCGTTGCGGGAAACAGGTCGCCGAAGTCCCAACGCAGGCTTTTGTCGCGCGGCACCTTGGTGTGTGCCTTGGGCAGTTTGCTGCCCATCAACTCGTTGAGGCCCGGGTCATAGAGCCGGTGGTTGAGCTCGAACTCGACGAAGACCCGCGATCCGGCGCGATTGGCCGAATCGGCGAATTTGAATTTCTCGACTTCGCGCGAGATCATCAGCCGCATCAGATCGGCAGGCGCACCTTTTTCCGGAACCACTTCCGAAATCTCCAGGTGACCCTGCTCATCGATCACGCCGTAGAAGCCGATCTTGCCGACACGGCCGTCGGTTAGATTGATCGTCATCCCGGCATAGGTCTCTTCTGTAAGATAGGCCACCGCGGTCTTGAGATACTTCTGCAAGGCACTACGCACCCGATCGGTGGTGAGCCCGCCGCTAGCCCGCAGGCTGGTGATCTTCCAGCTCATCTCGCCGAAGGAGTAGTCCACCGACGGCCTACCGTACTTCGGTGGCGGTGCGATCCGCCGGCTCGCGCGTGCCGCGCTGTCACCCTGGCGCAGCGCGCTCGGCTCCAGCGCTACGGTGAGCAGCGACTGCTTACTTTGCGGGTTGTAGAGCTTGATCTTGGCGATCGCTGCGCTGATCTCTTGTTGCCAGGGCTGCGCACCCCAATCGCCGACAGGGATCAGGCTCAACCGGCCGTCTGCTGCCAGGCGCAGCTGCAGCTTGATCGGCTGGTGCGGCAACCGCTTGAGCGCATCACTTGCTTGCCTTTGACTAAGACCGACGGAGATCTCGCGCAACGACTCTTGCACCCGTCGCTCGAGATGATGAGAAAAGAAGCGCGACAGTCGATCGCCCTGCTGCGTTACGATCTGATCGACCAAAAATACGATTCCCCTGGCGCGGCTGCCGACGATGCGCTGAGGGCTCTTGCCCAAGAACTGATCGATCTCGATGCTGATCGGTTGCGACTTGGCCAGCCCCTGATCGGCGAGTTGCTTGCCGTCGAGGGCCTGCTCGATTTGGCGGACTAGCGTTGGGGAATGGGCGTCATGCCGCGCGGTCGCCGACACATGAAACCTGCCGTTACTGTCGATGTGGCCGCTGACGATGATCGGCGTCGCGGTCTTATCGCTCGGCATTTCGTCTGCGATCGACTGCGGGAGTTCGGCGACGATCTGACGCGCGCGCTGGTCGACCTGGCCGTAGAGCTTCGCCAACGCCTGCGTGCCTGCTGCGGGCAGGCCGCCGCTGCCGCGAACGCTGGTTCGCCACGCCACACTATTCAGTTGGAGCTTTTTTTTTTCGCCGCCGGCGGTCTGCTGACTGGGCGCGTAGCTCACGTCGGGCAGCCAGGACAGTAAGCCTGGAACATCGCTTTGCACGATCACCGTGGGCTGTTCAGCAACCGGCGGGGTGCTGCGCTCTACTTTTGCGGCATTTGCTTTGGGCTTGGCCTGTTCCGCTTTACTCTGACCCAAAGCCGCCGCGACAAGCGTCGCCAGCGGAGCGGTGCGATCGGATGACTTCTTGAGGCTCTCAAACAGCGCGTCGCTCAGGTAGCGCACTTCGGCCGACGTGCTGTTCGCCATCGCCTCCAATAGCGCCGATCGCTTGACGCTCTTGCCACGACCGCGCAGGAGAAAGTCACCGTTGTGGGAAAAGAGCAGCTCTTGGCCCTTGGGATTGGCCTTCTGATACAGCGTTGGATCTTCGGCCAACGCGCGCAACGACAGATAGACGACGAGGTTAGAGAAGTTGCCGACGTTAACGCCGCTTTGCGCGCGCTTCTTGCCGTGATCGAGGCGCGCCGGATGCTGGTAGCCACGCGTGCCGCGCTCGTCGATCTCTTTGACCCCCGAACGATAGAGGCCCGGCACTTCGAGCGGCTGGTAGTCCGGGATGATTACGAGCTTATTGTCGTCGCTGACGCGCAAGTTGTCGCCTTGGATGTCGCCGTAGCCCAGACGGGCGGCGCGCATCCGTTGCTCTAGATCGAGCACCTGATCGGCGAGCGCGTTGAGGCGGTCCTGATCGGCCTCTTTGCCACTGAGCGCGAGTTCCCGAACGACATCCTGTAGCGGCCGCGACGTACTGAACTCGGAGAACATCACCGGAAGAAATGTCCCCGGACGAACCTGGCAGCCCTGCGCCTGGTAGTCGTAGCGCATCAACTCGGGCAACTCGGGATGTTTGTCGAGATACTTGGCGATCTTTTCGTAGCGCACGTCGCGCGCCGGGTCGTGGATCGCGAAGAACTTGGCCGCGATCGGCGGTTGTTTGCCGGTCGGGTCTTCGAGCACCGAGACGATCGCCGTCGAACCGGTCATCAACACCGGCTGCTGAGCGAGCAAACGCGCCGCGATCGGGTTGCCCTGATATCCGGCTGCACTGTGGCGACGCACGTTGAGCCGCTGGTACTTGGGATTGCAGAACGGCCGCGCCCCCTGCTGCATCAGCAGTGTACGCACGGTGCCGGCCAGCGTCGCTTCAGCGCGCAGCGGCAGCGGTGCAGCGAAGATCAGCGCAACGATGGTGAAGAGGCGGGTCAGCATGGTTGCTGCCGACTGATGCACAGCGCATACCAGAATGGACCCAGGAAAATCACCTGCAGATCAGTGCTTAGGCGACATGTCGCGACAAAAAACAGCGGCTAGTCGCGCCACGCGGCGGATCGAGCGGTCAGCGGTGGCGACTGTTTCCACCGCGCTGTCGTCGTTGAACCTAAGCCGTTGCATTTGGCTGAGATAGCGAACCGCAGCATAGGTAGCGCTGACAATTAGCGTTACCCGCGACGCGGGCACAGCGGTTGCACATCTGCACGGCCAACGGAGGACCCTACACATGCGTAAATCGAGCTTTTTGAAATACAGTCCGCTGGCGATCGTGCTCAGCGTGTTGAGCCTGCCGGGAATCGTTTCCGCCGCCGCGCCCAACCCGCTACTCGCCGCAAAGCAGGCGCGCCGTACGGCGACGCAAACCACTCAGCTGCACCCACAGGTCAGGCTGGGCGAGAAGCATTCGATGCCGACTAAGATGGCGCCGATCGCCAAGACCAAGGGTCTTTACTCGACGCCCGGTACGCCCAATGAGCCCGGCGTCGTCTGTCTCGCCGTTGATCTCTCCGACTCGATGTTTTTGCGACAGATGAACCTCGGCACCGGGCAGAATGGCCAGCCGCGCCAGATCTCATTGGCCGGTTTGGCCTGCGGCGGCATCAATAAGGGTCTGACCGAGGTCTTGATGCAAGACCTCTCGAGCAGCGGCACGGCGGAAAACCCGTTCAAGGGTAACGTCAAGATCGCGCTGATGGCGATGGGTGGCAAAGCCAACGGCCAGGGTCAAGAGCAGTCGCCACTGGTGATGCCGCTTCTCGGCAAGAAGTTCGTCTACACCACCGCCGAGCTAATGAACTTGGTCAAAGATCAGCGCATCGATGACGCCGGCAACGTCACCTATATCTTCGTCGAAGAAAAAGACCTGCCGCGTATGGGCGCCACGCCGATCCTCGGTGCCGCCGCCAAGGCTCAGCGCATCTTTCAAGAGCACCTGATGAAAGATGCACCGGCCGGCATCTTCAGCTACTTCGCCGATGGCGAGCAGAACCTGCCATTCGTCAAGACCGCGGATTTCGTCAGCGGCATGCGACTGGTCAGTGAAAGCGCGAGCAACGTCGACGGGCCCGGCATCATCATCCCGATCCAGGTCCTGCCCCAAGAGGTGATGGCCGCATCGGCCAACGGCAAGAGCAACCTTTGGTTCCCGAGCAAAGCGGAGATCATGAGCTTCCCCGATCAGATCACCATTCCGTACCTCTACGACACGACAAAGACCGTCGATGTTCCCAACTTCACCAAGGCTAACGGCTTGGCGGCGTCCACCGTCCCCGACGCCTGGATCCCGCGTATGAATGCGGTGCTCGGCCCGGGTCAAGAGATCAAGCCCGGCTCACAGCTGTTCGTCGCCAATCATAACGCCGCGGAAGCGATCGCCAAGATCTTGGCGACCTCCTCCTCGGTCGTCGGCGGCAGCGCTGCACCGGTACAGCAAGACATCGGCCGCTATTAGCAGAGCAGCGCTCGCGGGGCGGCAGGTCGCCGCCCCGTAACGAGCCCAGCCAGGCATTGTTTCAAACGACGGATACGACGATGAAGACACGATCACACTTTGTCACCGGCGCGGTTGCCGCGTCACTGGTCGCGGGATTGGTCTTGGCCACGCCTTCGGCTCATGCCTGGTTTGGCAAGCGCCAGGCCCGCGCACCCAAATCGCAGTTTCAGCAGGTGAGCATCAAGCGCATCGGCAAAAACGAAAACCAAGACCACATCGAGATGTGCCGCACCAATGGCGGATTTCGCGTGACGGTCTTCGATGGCCACGGCTTCCAACCCCAACCGCTGATCAAGGAGATCTCGGCGTTGATCGCCAAGGGTGCACCGACGCCCAGCGGCTTTGGGCAATGGATCGCACCGATCGTCGACGCACTACGTCCCGCCGACCTCAAGGCCAAGACCGGCATTTGCACCGGCCTCGAGGGCTGGGCGGGCGCTGCAGGGGAAGGCCGCGGGAAAAAGCCGATCGACACCTCCCTGGAGACCTGGGCGACGGCGTCTTCGATGGAGGGCGACTTCACGGCCCCTGATCGCGATGCCCTACTGAGCGCCAAACTCAAACAGCGCGACAAAAAGAAGCAGAAGCTCGCCCCACCCTCGATCGAGGACATGCTGGCCAATAAGCGCCGGCAAAATCCAGCGGGCACCACGTTCTTCAACCTCGAGGTCACCGCGGGCAAAGGTGGCAAGTACAACTACAAGGCCCAGTCCCTCGAGCGCGACGGCCACCCGAGCGACACCGGCATGCTGGTCGTCAAACGCCGCAACCTCTGGAACCCGGTTCGGCTGTTTAATTACCTGCTCGGGCGCGAGAGCCGTTACACCGTCGAGCAAGCCTGGCCGTTGGAAAACGCCACCGATCATGTTTCGGCTAACACCACGGCGATCAGCCTGAAGATCGGCGCCAACGACAACCTCAAGTTGATCGAGCGCACCGGTACGGCTGACAAGCGCACGGCATTCATCTTTGCCACCGACAACGCGCTGGTTGAACTCCTCAAGCAGACCAAGCGTGGCGGCAAGAAGAACGTGATGATCGATCGGCTGATGAAGGCCGCTCGCAAAGGACAGCTTGACGCCAAAACGCTCGAGCGCCTGGGCTTTAATCTCGCCGCCGACGACACCTCGATCGGCGTCGCCGAGCTCGGCAAGTAGCACCCACCGCGGGCGCACCGCGTGGTGTGCCCGCGCCTCCATTGCTGCCTATTTTGCAGAAAAGCCGCAAAAAGGGGACAGTTCTAATGGTTGGTTAAACCGATCGATTTAACCAACCATTAGAACTGTCCCCTTTTTGGGCTTTTTGATGCGCTACCCGCGGGGCTTGTTGCCAGCCAACCGCCGTTGTAGCCGCAACAGCTGTCGCTTCCGCTTGGGCGTCGGCATGCAATCGACACCGCGGGCGACCTCGCGCAGCCCCGGTTCACGCTGCCCGCTGTCGAACAGCGCCTGACCGAGGTTGATTCGCGCGTCGCAAAGCTCGGGGCGCAACGCTAATGCCCGTCGAAAATGAGCGATCGCCGGCTGCAGCTGCCCTTGTTGGGCAAGCACGGCTCCGAGGTTAGCTTGGGCCCGCGCACAACGCGGCGCTTGAGCCACGGTGGCGCGCCAAAGCGATTCGCTGTCGCGCCAGTCCAAGTTCCGCGACAGGGTCAGCGCGAGATAGCCGCATGCGATCGCGCCGAACAGCAGACAGCCAAAGCGCGGTTTGAGCCGCCGGGTCAAGGCGACGATCGCCGCGGCGAGCGCCAAGCAATAACAAGCGCTGGCGAGATAGAGCCGATGCTCGGCGAGCAATTCGTGATGAATGACGATCTGACTGGCCGGCAGCAGCAGCGCAACGTACACCGCCGCTACGATCAGCGGCCGGCGCCAAGCGGCGACGCGGATCCAGCCGACCAAACCGGCGATCAGCAGACCGAGCATCAGCAGCGCGCGCCCATCGAACAGCGAACGCGCCAAGGCGAAGCCCTCGGGCGAGTAGTCGGCTTGCATGTCGACCGGCAACACCAGCAGCTTGAGATAGCGCAGATGCACCGCCAACACCGTGCCCAGATGCGCCGACAGGCCACCGCCCCAAAGTCCGTGCTTGTCCGAGAGACCGCGCGTACTCGCCGTCCACCAAGCGAAGCCGATGGCGATCACGAACATCGTCGCCACAGCGATCCAGCGCGGCCGATCGCTCTCGCTGCGCCGGCGCGTCCAGAGCAACAGAATCAGCGCCGCGGGCAAAGCAGCCGCGCCTTGGTAGCAGAGCAGCGCTGCTAAAAAGGCCGCCAGGGAGAGGCCTAACTGCAACGACCGTCGACGAGAAAACAACCCCAACGTCGCAACCAGGCAAAACAGCGCGGCGAGCAGATCGCGCCGACCGGAAAGATAGGCTACGGCCTCGGTGTTGACCGGGTGCAGCACAAACAGCAGCGCGCAAAGCGCCGAAACCTGGCGGGTGACGCCCAAACGGAGCAGCAGCAGCCAGAGCAGACTCGCCACCAGACCGTGCAGCAACGCATTGGTCAGATGATAGCCCCACCAAGCCTCGCCATAGAGGGTGTAATCGATGGCAAAACTGGCGAAGCGCAAAGGTCGGACGTTGCAGATCGTCTGTCGCCAGACCGCCAGTGCCGCCGGGACTTTGCTGAGACCGCGATGGCAGTCGTTTTCGACGAGCAGTGGCACATCGTCGAACACCGGCTCGCCGGGAAACGAGTTACCGTAGGCTGCCAGCGAGAGGGCTAGGCAAAGCGCTACCCGCACAGCAACCGTAGTCGCAGACCGAGGCAAGCGGCGCTACTTCTCCGGCAGGCCGATCCGCCGGCGCTCCTGGTCGCCATAGATGCGGTCGGCATGCTCGATCTTTTCGCGCTGGCACTTATAGTCCAACAGCCACTGCAGCCGCGCATCGGGACGCTCTTCGGCATAGAGCGTCGCCGCCTTGGCTGGGCAGTCGGGATCGTCTGGGCACATCGCGCGACGCACGTCGTCCCGACAAGCTGCAAATCGCAACCGGTCGCGCTTATCGATCGTGTCAAACTTCCACTGCTGGCGCGCGCAACCGACAAACAGACTGGCCAAAGCCAGCGCGAAAACGACGGCGAGATAGCGGGACATCCAACGCTCCTTGTTCAGGCGGCGCCCGAAGGTAGCAAAGATCCGCCGCCGTCGCTAATCGATCCAATCGGCGGCCGAACGGCCCAACAGCGGGTCGATCGCCAGTGGTGCCAGCAGACGCTGCTCTTCGGCAAGCATCGTCGCGGCATCGCCCACGCGGTGGTGATCGAGTCCGCGCAGATGGCAAACGCCGTGGACAAACAATCGCAACAGCTCGGATTCGAGATCGCCAGCGGGTGCTTGTCGCGCCGCCTGCTCGAGCGACACCACGACATCGCCCAGCAGCTGAGGCACCAGCGGCTCGGCAGCGGGAAACGACAACACGTCGGTCACCGCGTCCTTGTCGCGAAAATCGGCGTTGAGCTGGCGGATCAGCTGATCGTCGGCGATCACCCAGCAGAGTTCCAGGTCAGGACAATCCAAGCCGCTTAATATCCGGACTGCTTTCCTGCGAATCCGCGAGCGCTCCGTCGGTGTCAATCGCTGTCGCGCTGCTCCTTTGACCTGGACGCTCAGTTGAATCGCCATTGCTCGCGCTGGACTCCTGCTTTTCCGCCTGCTGCTTGACGGCGCCGCCGGCCGTTGCGACCTGGGCGGTTGTCGCCGGACGCGTCGCGCTGTGGCCATTACCCGTGCCGTTGGCGGACGTAGCGGCGACCGCCGCTGGGGCATCACCATGCAACGTGTCACCCGCGCGCTTTTTGCGACCTTTGGCGCCCTTTTCCCCAGCCGGCCGTTCGCTATCGCGCTCGGCGCGCTGCCAGGGATAGGTCGGCCGTTGATGGTAGATGCCGCGCAGCACCTGCAAAAATGACTTGGCGATGATGTGCAGGTCACGCAGCGTAAGATCGCAGTGGTCGAGCTGGCCGTCGGCAAACTTGCCGTTGATCACGCGCTGAACCACGGTACGCAGACGGTCTTCGGTCGGATCGGAGAGGCTACGGGCCGCCGCTTCGATACCATCGGCGAGCATGATCACACCGGCCTCGCGCGTTTGCGGCTTTGGCCCAGGGTAGCGATACTCTTCTTCGCGCACGTCGTCCGGCGACTCGGCCTGTTCGATCGCCTTATGATAGAAAAACTCGATCAGCGTGGTGCCGTGATGCTGACTTCCAACGCTGATCACTTGCTCGGGAATCCCGTGCTCGCGGCACATGTCGATGCTGTCTTTGACGTGGCTGCGAATGATCAACGCGCTCATCGACGGTTTGAGCCGGTTGTGAGGGTTGTCGCCAGTCTTGAAGTTCTCGGCAAAATACGGGCTGTTCTTCATTTTGCCGACGTCGTGAAAGTTCGCCGCCACGTGGGCTAACAGCGAATTGGCGCCAATCGCCTCACATGCCGCCTCGGAAAGGTTACCGACCACCATGCTGTGATGGTAGGTGCCCGGAGCGCGCAGCATCAGCTCGCGCAACAGCGGGTGATTGAGGTTGGCCAGCTCAAGCAAGGTCACGTCGGTGGTGTAGGAAAACAGCCACTCTAGCGCCGGCAGCAACGCCAGCGTCAGGAACGACGCGAAGATACCCGCACCGAGGGCTGTCGCACCGGCTGAAAAAACTTGTCCCAAGTCGAGGTGCCCACCGAACAAGGCGATCGCCACCACCGCACCCAACCCCACCGCGCCCGAAAACAGGCCAGCGCGCAGGATCGTTTGCCGCGACTGCACCGTCGCCATGCCCGCCGCACCGACCAGCGACGTGACCAGATAGTAGATCGCCAACGACAGGCTACCACCGCGATCGACGGTCATTCCCGCGAACGCTGCAAGAATCACTGCGAACAGCGACGCTGCTTCACCGCCGATCAGCAAGCGGACCAACATCGCGCCCGCAGCGACCGGCACAAAGAATGGCCAGAGCGCCAAATCTCCCGATTGTGTCGGCCCCACCGACGCCATGATCCCGCGGGTCAGGCCGAGCAGGGCTATCGCCAGTGCGCCCATGCACAGCATGTCGCGCGCGGACAACGTGAAGCGGCGGAAATGCCCGCTGGCAAAACGCGAGACCACCAGCAACACGATGGCGACCAGTATCGCCAAACCGAGCAGCGTCAGCTGAATCCGCGAAACGCCGCGATAGATCGACTCCATCGCCTCGACCGCCCGCCGATGCTCCGCAGTCACCGGCGTTCCATCACGCACGATGACTTCGCCTTTGACAAATGAGCGCGGCGTGCCGCGGATCGTTGCCTGGGCCAGCGCCTTGCGACGGTCGGTCTCATCGCGATTGAAAGTTAGATTGACGTTGGCGACAACCAGTCGCCGAACCAGCCCGAGCACCGCGCGACGTACGCGCGTCGGTAACTTGGCGCCATGAACGTTCGTCTGGTTGGCGGCCAAGGCGCGGGCGCGTTTGAGATCCATCACCCGACTGAAGCTCGTCAAACGATCCTCACCGCGATCACC
Source organism: Deltaproteobacteria bacterium (assembly GCA_020633415.1). Taxonomy (GTDB): domain Bacteria; phylum Myxococcota_A; class Polyangia; genus JACKDQ01. Next base: position 324,500 of record JACKDQ010000003.1, on the reverse strand, counting down.
AACACGACCGCCGACGAGGTAGCGAACGGCAACCGGCTGCCCTTCAAAGGGACGGATCACCGCGCGGTGACTAACGATCAACTGATCCATCACCGTACCGATCACGGCCAAACAAGCGATCTTCACGTCACCGGAGAATCCGATCCGCTGCAGTTCGGCAAAGACCTCCTCAGGAACGTCGACACCGAGCGTTTGCGAAAAGCGCTCACGAAGCTCCTCGAGCGTTGGCGGTTTTTGCGGCGTGGCCTTGGCCAGACCCGCATCGCTTGCGGGTAGTGGCTGGGCCTGGGGCTGCGGCGTGCGCGGCGGCACGTTGCCCTTTTGCAGCGTGGCGGCCTCGGTAAAGGCGCGATTCAACCGCGCGATCAGCAGCGCCCCTTTGTCGGTTTCCAGGTCGAATACCGGCAGCACACGCTTGGCGGCCTCAGCTCGCTTGGCCGCTAACACAGAGGGACTCGGCGGCAAGGTAAAGTCGCGTGAGACCTTGATCGTCTGCTGAGCGGGGTAGCCGACGCGTACCGTATCGAGCATCGAACGCGAGCTGAACGGTGACGGCCCGATCAGCAGCGCCACCACCAAGACGAACAACACCACCAAGCCGATCTGCAGCGGACGGTGCTCGAGCGCTCGCTCGACCCGTTGGATCGTCGGTTGGCGCGTCTTCGCTTGATCAGTGCCCGGACGACGCTGGGCATTGCCTTCCGACTTGATCGTCGGATCTTTGTTTTCTGTATCTGCCATCGCGTATCAGGCCAACCGCATGCGCCGATCGCGCCAACAGCGTTTGACCTACCCTTACCTACCCCAACCGCGCGCAGCTACCCCATTGTAGCCGAATCCACACAGCAACAAAGGGCGGTTTGTCGTGACAAAGGTAAGAGTCATCGCACACTTGCGCCACCAAAGGGTCGAAGTTGCCGGGGACCGCCGGCATTCGCTGATTGATATCAGACCATTAGAACAACGGCAACCTGACGACGCGCTAATTGGCGGCCAAGCCGGCACCGACGTTGGCCTCGATAAAAACTTCCAGGAGATCGCCATCCAAGCGCCCCTTGCGCCGATCGTCGGCGAGAATCGCCAGCGCGCGCTCGCGCGGCAGCGCCTTCTTGTAGGGTCGGTCGGCCGCCGTCAAGGCGTCGTAGATGTCACAGATCGTCATGATCCGCGCCTGTACCGGAATGTCTGAGGCCGGCTTCCCCCACGGATAGCCCGAACCATCGAGCTTTTCGTGATGCCGTCCAGCGATCTCCGGGATAGCGCGAAAACCGCGCCCCCAAGGGATCCGCTTGAGGAAGTTATAGGTGTGCACGACATGGGACTCGATCTGTTTGCGTTCCGCGGCGTTCAGACTACCGCGCCGGATCTGCAGGCAAACCAGCTCCTCTGCCGTAAGATAGGGCTGCTGCTGCCCTTGGGGGTCGATGTAGTAGCAGCGACCCATTTCCTCGAGCAGATCGGCAACCTCGGACTCGATCACCGTCGGGAGATTGGCCTTCTCGATGGTCTGCAAGCAGAGGTCGAGAAAGGATTCCTTTTTGCGTAGCGCGATATCGAGCGCCTGAAGCCGCTCGGTCCGTCCCCCCCTTTGCAGCTGCGCCAACTTGTTCTGCAGCGTCTCATTGCGCAGCTGCATGCGGATGTAGTCGAAGCGCATCAGGATCCGATCGAGATCCCACGCGTAGAGCTTGTTGGCCTTGACCAGCACATTCTCGGGAACTCCGACCTTGCCGAAGTCGTGCAGCAAAGCCGCGTACTCGATCTCCTGGAGCTGATCCACCGTGAACGCCACATCGCGCAGCCCCGGCCGCGACTGCTCGCGATCCACCGTGCGCGCGAGCTCCAAAGTTAGGTCGGCAACCCGACGCGAATGGCCGCTGGTGCTCGGATCGCGAGCCTCGATCGCCAGCACCGAAGCTTCAACAAATCCTTCAAAAACGGTCCGCAACTCGCTGTAAAGCAAGGCATTATCTAGAGCGATCGCGGCTTGGTAGGCCAGCGTGCGGCAGACCTCGACAGCGTGCTCATCGAAGGGGACCACGTAGCGCTCGAAGTCGTCACCGGAGCGCAGTGCGCGCGCTGGATCCGTCTTCTTGTTGATCAGCTGGAGCACGCCGATCACGTAGCCACGGGGGTTGATCATCGGCAGCGTCAACACCGAACGCGTATCGTAGCCGCTGCGCTCATCGAAGCTGCGATCGTGGACCCAGCCATGCGGATTGTCCCCGGTCAGCTGAGCCATGTTCGAGATATTGATCGCCTCTTTGCTGAGCACCGCGTTGCCGACGATCGAGCTGCGACTGAGCTCGATCGTAAACGAAGTCAGCCCGCTGACATCGATCGAGTCGTTTTGCGCAACCTCGAAGCGCAGCACCTCGCGTTCTGGATCCCCCTCGCGAGCGACCACATAGACGCTGCCCGCATCGGCGCCGGCAACGTAGCGCCCCTTTTCGAGGATCAGCGCGAGGAGCTGGGAGATATCGCGCTGCGAGTTGAGCATCGCAGCGATCCCGACAAGCTCGGTAATCTCTCGCCGGTAACGTTCAGCCGTCGCGCCCTGCTCGACCACCCGAGCCTGCCAAGTCAGCATCGCTTTGGCGTTGTGCAGCGTCGCGTGAAGTACCACGCCTGTGGTGGGCAACCGTAGCGTACTGAACAGCGTCGTGTGCTCCGAACAGTTGGCTTTGGCGACCTGGCGATCATCGCCAGCGCAGATCACGATCACCGTGGGTCTTTGGCAGCTCGCCACCGCCGCAGCCTCGCGCTCAGCGCTCGACCAGATGCTCGGCTCCAACAAGAGAAACGAGGCACCGCCTTCGACGAATTCGCCCAACGCGCCATGCTCTCGACGCACCATCCGGTATGACGAAAACGCTGGCTCTCGTTCTAGCGCGGTGACCGCGTCGTCAAGCGTGTAAATCGTCGGAATCCGGGTGATCGACATCGATCAAGCTCCGGAGCCGCCACGATCACCGCCGTTTCCGTTACGATCGGACTGTTGACCGCGCTTATAGCGGTCGAAAGCGACGATGATCTTCTGCACCAGCGGATGGCGTACGACATCGCCCTCATCGAAGCGACAAAACGCGATGTCCTTGACGTGACCGAGGATCGCCTCCGCTTCGTTGAGGCCGCTGCGCGTCTGGCTGGGCAAATCACTCTGGGTTACGTCTCCGGTGACCACAGCTTTGGAATCGAAACCCAATCGGGTAAGGAACATGAACATCTGATCCGTCGTCGCGTTCTGCGCCTCATCGAGGATCACAAAGGATCCGTTGAGCGTGCGGCCGCGCATAAACGCCAAGGGCGCGACCTCGATCTGGCCGCGATCCATCAGGTTCTGCACCCGTTCGAACGGTAGCATGTCGTTGAGCGCGTCGTAGAGCGGTCGCAGATACGGGTTAACCTTCTCGACCAGGTCTCCTGGCAAGAAGCCCAATCGCTCACCAGCCTCGACAGCTGGCCGGGTGAGGATGATCCGTTTAACCTGCCGCTGCTGCAGTGCGGCGACGGCCATCGCCATCGCCAAATAGGTCTTACCGGTACCCGCTGGTCCGATGCCGAAAACCACGTCGCATTTACGGATCGCATCAACGTAGCGCTTTTGCCCGGGCCCCTTGGGCGTCAGGGAGCCGCTCGAGGTGACCAGCACCGTATCCGAGAAAATCGCGCGCAAATCGACGTTTCCGTCGCGCTTTAGCGCGCGCGCAGCACGGATCACATCTTCACTGTCCAGATCGCGTCCGCGGGCGATCAGTTGATGGGACTGCTCGAGCAAGCGTCGTCCAAGCGCGACTTGCTCGCGGGGTCCAACCAAAGTCACCTCGTTACCGCGATGGTTGATCGTGATCGCCAGCTCCTGCTCGATCGCCTTGAGGTGACGCCCCGACGGACCAAACAGCTGCAGCAGATGGTCTTCGAACGCCAGGCGCTCACTAACCTGCGTAGCGTTGGCCAATCCAACATTGCCCGGATCTTGGTTTGAATCGCTCATACGCCGGTTGGTTACCCCGCTTCCCCATGCACGTGGATCAGCACCCGCCGACGACGCGGGCGATTGTCAAAGTCGAGCACCACGATCTGCTGCCAAGTCCCGGTGCTCAGTTGGCCATCGACGATCGGCACAGTGATCGACGGGCCGAGCAGCGCTGAGCGAACATGGGAATAGCCGTTACCGTCGCCCCAGCGCCGATCATGGGCATAGACAAGCTTTTCGGGGGCAACCCGGGCGATCGCTTGGCGCAGATCCTCAACCGCCCCCGACTCGAATTCGATCGTCGTCACCGCCGCCGTCGAGCCCGGCGTGAACACCACCGCCAAGCCGCTCGTCACACCGCTCTGGCGAACGTGGCCAGCAACCTGATCGCTGATGTCGATGATGTCTGTATCATCGCTGGTCTCGAGAAATAGCTCATAGCTGTGGTGCAATACCTACTCCGTTACGCTGCCTCGTCTTGGCTGCGGGACCGCGCCAGCGGTTGTGGCCCAACAACCAAGATTGCCCAGCGTGGCGAAATGTAGCAAAAGTACGGTCTTTAGCAAGCACGCGGCTGCCGTTTGCTCGCCGGAGGATGCAACCGATGAACGATAGTCCAACCCGTCACACGCTTCCCTGGCTCGATGCGATCATGCGCCGACTGCTCGCCCCCGATGGTTGTCCCTGGGATCGGGAACAAACGCTGGAGAGCCTCAAACAGTACTTGATCGAAGAGTGCTACGAAGTCATCGATGCGATCGACAACAACGATCGAGCGGCGCACACCGAGGAGCTCGGCGATCTGCTGCTGCAAATCGTCTTTCAGGCGCAACTCGCGCAGATCACGCTGAGCGAAGTTATCGCCAGCATCGGCGAAAAGCTGATTCGCCGACATCCCCACGTGTTCGGTGATGCTACCGCAGCCGATGCCAACGAAGTCCTCGACAACTGGGAGCGCATCAAGCGCGAAGAAAAGGGCGCGGCACCAGGCCAGGATACGCCGAGCGCCCTCGACGGCGTACCGCGCGCGATGCCTCCGTTGTTTCGCGCACACAAACTAATCGGTCGAGCACGCCGTGCAGGCTTCGTCTGGCCCGATAGCGCTGGCGCGCGCAACAAGCTTGACGAGGAACTCGCCGAGTTTGATGCGGCGCTTAGCGCCGGCGATAACGACGAGGCCCAACGCGAGCTGGGTGACGTGCTATTAGCCGTAGTCGGACTTGCCCGCGATCGAGGACTCGATGTTCACCTCGCCCTCGATCAGGCTAACCGTCGATTCAGCGAGCGCTTTGCAAAAATGGAAAGCCTGCTGGGCACCGAGCGACCGTTCAGTGAGCACTCGGCCGACGAACTGCTCGCCGCGTGGCAGCGGGCCAAAGACGCGGAGTCAGCGTCCTCCTGATCTCAGGCAATTCTCAGCGTCGGCGGATCGTCCGCAGCTCTGAGCTGCGCAACACCCAGGCGCAGCCAACGAAGGCCAATCCGCCAGCGACGACAGCCCAGACCAAGCGCAGCAGATTTGCCGGACTGGCGCCCGCTTGCCAAGCGCCACCGCGCGCGATCAGCCAGGCGACAAGCCCGCAGGCGGCGGCAGAGACCAACGAGCGCAGCAGCGAGATCGCGACCGAGCGCAACCCGAGCGCACCAAGGCGCCGACGCAGCAGCACGATCAGCGCAACGAAGTTGACGCTGCTGGCCAACGAAACCGCCAACGCCAGGCCAAGGGTGCCCAGTGGCCGGTAGAGCAACAGCCCCGCAGCGGCGAAGGTCACAAGCGCCAGCGCTGAAACCTTGACCGGCGTTCGCGTATCCTCGAGCGAGATGAACACTTGCTGGACCTGGCGGACACCACCAGCAGCCCAAAGGCCGGAGCAAAAGCCGATCAACGTCCATGCTGTCGGTCGTGCCATTGCATAACTGAAGCGACCGCGGACAAACAGCACCGATGTCAGTGGCAACGCCAACGCCATAAGACCGGCGGTCGCCGGCAGCATCAAGAAGAAGACCAAGCGCAAGACGTGACCGAAGCTCTTTTTGAGCGCGTCGATATCACCGGTGCTGACCTGCGCCGACCAGGTCGGCATCGCCACCGTCGCAATCGCCGTGGCACCGACACCGATCGGAAACTCGATCAGACGCTGGGCGTAGTAAAGGAAGCTGACCGGTCCATCGCCCGGCAGGAACGACGCCAGAAGCCGCGCGAGCATCACGTTGAGCTGGTAGATCGCAAGCGCAAACAGCGACGGCGCGAGCAAGCGGAGAATTCGCAAGACGCCTTCGTCACCCCAAGGGCTGCGTGGTCGAACGAGCATCTTGTATCGCGCTACCAGCGGCAGCTGGACGAGCAACTGCAGCAGCCCGCCGATCAGCACGCCGAAACCGATCGCCCAAGCCGAGGGCATCCCCCAGCGCGGCAACTTGGCAGCAAACAGCAACACCACGGCGATGATCCCGACGTTGAGGATCACCGGCGCGAAAGCCGGCGCGGCAAAGTGCCGGTAGCTGTTGAGCACCGCCATCGCCATCGCCGCTAACCCAACGGTCACCAAGAAAGGAAACACCAAGCGGGTCAAGTCGCGGGCCAGCACCATCTTTTGCGGATTGCGCGCAAAGCCGCCCGCGAACAAGTACAGCAGCTGCGGCGCAAACAAGATGCCCAGGGCGGTCACGCCCAGCAAACCGATCAACGCCATCGACAGTGTCCGCGCGGCCAGGTCGCGTGCGGCGTCTTCGCCGCGATTCTTGCGGTAGTCGGTAAAGACCTTGACGAACACGCTCGAAAGGCCGCCTTCGGCCAACAATCGGCGGAAGATGTTGGGCACGGTGAAGGCGACGAAGAAGGCGTCGGTCACGCGCTTGTCGAATTGCCGAGCCAACACCGCGTCGCGCAACAGCCCCAGCACCCGGCTGAGCAAGGTCAGCGCCGCAACCACGCCGGCCGAACGCGCGATGCCGCCCTTTTTCTGCCTAGCCATCGAGCCACCTGCGACAAAGGGGCAAGCAGTGCCAGCCGACTGCAGGGAAGTCAATCATCTTATAGAGATACACTGGGCCAAGCATGGCAGAGCCCCTCGCTGCTGGCAACAACAGCGAATGCGCTGACCGCGAGGTTAAGGCATTCACACCGACATCACCACCCGGGCACCCCGCTGGGGGCTCAATGCCCTGCCCCCGGTGGTGCAAACCATTGACATGCTTTACCTACGGTGATAACTACCCGCGCTCGAGTCGAAGTTTGCGGCTCAAGAGGTATACGGAGGAACCCGTGGCGAATCATCCCCAGGCGGAAAAACGCAACCGCCAGCGTATCGACCGTCAAACGCTTAATCGGCATTTTCGCGCAACGATGCGCACCTATATCAAACGCGTGCGCGCTGCTGTCGACGCCGCGGATAAGGGCGCGGCTGGCGAGGCGCTAAGCACGGCGATCAAAATGCTCGACCGCTGCGCGCAAAAGGGCATCATTCCCAAGCCACGCGCCGCGCGCCACGTCAGCCGCCTAACCAAAGCCGTCAACGCGCTCTAGCGCTAGTCTGCCCCGCTCGGCCCGCCGAAATCGCGGGAAGACTTTTCATCGCCCAACCCGTACTAGATGCGTGCTCAACGCAGCGCGCTGCTTTTTCATCGTCCAATTGCTCGGTGCGAGCGGCCAGGTTCAAGCCTCGGCCGACACAGCGTTGATCGTCATCGATGATGGCGGCGGCGCGCGTGTTGCCAACAGCAACGTGCGCATCGGCACGGCCGTGCGACTTTTCGCCGCCGTACGCCGACAACACAACGGGCGAACGCTGATCTTCAGCGACGTCAAACGCTTCCGCCTGGGAACACGCACGCTGCGCGCCGATCGGCCATTGCGCGCGCTGGGCAGGATCGAGGCGATCCGCTGGTTTCGCGTCGAACCACACCCGCACCACCAGAATCTCCCTGCGCCCAACGAAGGCAATCCGGCCTACTCCAACTCGGTTCTCTTCGGCAAAAACCATGGTCGTTGGCTCGGCTATGACACCTTGGAGTATTTCGAGACACCGATTGCCGGCGGCAACGACACACCGATGCTGCTCGTGCGCGACGCCCACCCGAGCTATGCACAGCTGGACCGTTATGGAGGGCTGGGCACGATGCGCTACAAAGTAGCGATCAAGCTTGGCGATCGCTGGGTCAGCAGCCCAGGGATCGAGTCATTGACACGCTCAGGTATCTCAGCGCGGGTGACGCGAATCTCATTTCGCGAGCGCGGCGAAGGCTACGTCGACTATCTGCGCGGGCTGTTCAACGTCCCCAACGTCTTTGGCAGTGCGGGTGTCGGCGCTCGGCATCAGACGGAGCTCTATCAGGGGGCCGACTGCGCCGATGTGATCATCGGCGCGATTCGCGCCGCCGGGGTCAAGCTGCCCTATACCAGCGCCGCCGGTCTCCAACGCTTCGCTCGCCCCGTAACGACGCGCCTGCTGATGACCAAATCGCAGCTGCTTTCGGTGAACCGCGATCAGGTCGTGCGTCTGAGCTTCTCGACGGACGTGCGCCCCGGCGACATCATGTTGATCGACTACGCCGGGTTCAACGCCTCACCACGAGCTTGGGACCACGTCGCCGTGATCGATCACGACCGCGGGGTCTCGGGTGTCTTCGACCCGCAAGATCCGATACTGCATGTCGGCTACCTCTACGGTCTCACCGAAGAGCCAGCGGCGAGCCAAGCACCAGCCTATGTACGCTTCTTGCGACTGAATCCACGAATCCGCCAGCAGCTGCTCCGAGCTGCGCGTCGCCGTGGTGTTCATTGATGCTTTAGGCGCACAGCGCAAGCACCAACCGATCGAGCACCAGCTCGTCAGAGAGCTTGGATGACTTCAGCGTACGGTCGGCATCGAACAGCGCACGGTGAGTGCGCGCCAAGGTCTGCACATCGAAATCCCGCGCCTGCCCGACGATGTCGCGCACGAAGAACGGATGAACGCCGATCGCCTGGGCGATTTCCTTTTCACCGGTCTGCGCCGCGACCAGCTCCTTGGCCTGCCACAGCTGGCGCACGTGACGGGCAAGCATCGCGACGATACGAATTCCCGACTCACGTGAGTCGGTCATCCGTCTGAGGATCAGCATCGCCTGACGACGGTCGCGCCGTCCTACGGCGTTGGTCAGCTCAAAGATCGACCGCTGTCGTGTCTTGGCTAGCAGCTGCTCGACATCGGCCACCGTCACCGGCTGCCCCCCAGCGAACAGCGAAAGTTGCTCGAGTGCGCTCGCCAACTGAGCCATATCGGCGCCGACTGCATCGGCAATGGCTTCTGCCGCTCCCGGTTTGAGCGCGATACGCTGGCGCCCTGCCTCGTCGGCAACCCAACGCGGCACTTGACGGTCCTTCAGCGGTTCAAAACGCTGCAAGGCGCCCCGCTTGCGCGCAGCCGCAAAGAACTTCAGCCGCAGATCGACCTTTTCACCGATCATCAACAAGCAACAGTACGGCGACGGGTCGGCGAGGTAGTCGAGCAGACCAGAGAGTTGGTCCGCAGCCATTGCGTGAACATCGCTGACCACAACCAACCGCTTGTCGCCAAACATTGGCATCGTTCGCGCCGCTGACAGAATGCTCGCTGCGGTGGTCTCTTTGCCGGCGAAGGTGTCCATGTTGAACGCGCTCGCCTGATCGCCAACCACAGCCTGCTTGATCGCCGCCGCGAGCTGGTCCCGCGGATAAGCCTCACCACAGAGCACGTAGAGCGGGTCGATCGTACCGCTAGCTATTTTCCGGTGTAGGTCGTCGACCATCTTCGTCCGTTAAGCCTAGCGGCTGCCTTTGTCGGTTTGCGGTTCGCGCTTGTCGCGAAAAGCCTCGTCTAGCACGTGGTCACCTTCCTCGTCGATAGCCTGTCCCTTCGCGTCCAAACGCTCGACCGGCAGAGCCGGCCTGCCGTCGGGCAGCCGCAGGCGACTCCGACCGCGCACTCGACGCGCACGGCGAATCATCGGGCCAACGCGATCTCTAGGAAGCCCGCGTGCGATGCGTAACACCGCGGCCAATTGGCGGCTGCGCTGAGCTTCCAAGGCGAACACGCGACGAGCGCGACGCCAGAGTCGCCGAGCCGAAAGCCAGTGTTCCCACTCGTTCTCCACATCGCCGATCGACATCGCACGCCAGCTCTCGGTGCCGCTAACGCGATCAAGCGGATCGGCTTGCGCAACGGTTCCACAACCCAAGCAGCACACCAAGACCAGCGTCGCAGTGTTCCGACGGCAAGGGACCACGACCTACTCCTCTCGGACCAACGTCGCCACAGTCTCGACGTGGAAACTGTGCGGCATCATATCAAAAGCTGCGAGTGAGGCGAGCATGTAGCCTCGGGCGAACAACCGCTGCAGGTCGCGCGCGAGCGTCGGCGGATCGCACGAGACGTAGACGATCCGCTCCACCGGCGTTTTCGCCAGAACGTCGACAACTTCGCGCGCACCTTGGCGGGGAGGATTGAGCAATAGCCGGTCAACACTGGCGAGCACCCCTTGCTGGCCAACAAACAGCTCGGCGGCCTGTCCGACGGTTCGCGCCCGAGGCGCGTTCTCGGGCAAGACACTCAGCGCTTGAGGGGAAAGCTCAACAGCGGTCAGCCGACGACACCTCTGTTGCAGATATCGACTGAAGTTTCCAGTGCCGGCGTAGAGCTCCAGCACGTCGCAGCTCTCGCAGGCTAGCTGCTCAACGACATAGTCAACCAAGGTCGTGTTCTGAGCGCGTTGTGCCTGAGCAAAGCAGGAGGCTGAACCGCGCAATGAAGGCTGACCGATTTCCGCCTGCTCGATGGTCTGCTGGCCGCGCAGCAAACGTAGCTCGGGACAGACAGCCCCGACGATCGGCTGGTCGACCAGTGCATCGAGGATCGGGGCGAGGTGCGTCGCATCGAGCGCTTGCTCTAGACGCAAACTGGCGTGCACATCGCCGCCGGTGCCAACCAGCAACTGGATCGTGCCCGCGTTCGCTGACGGCAGCAGCTGCAGCGCACGCCGAACCTGCGGCAAGGCACGCCGTAGCGCTTTCTCGAGCACCGGGCAGTCATCGATATCGACGATCGCGTTCGATCGCCATTGGCGATAGCCCAACCGGAGCCCAAGGGCGTCACGAGACCAAGCCAGCCGACAGCGTTGTCGGTAGCCTTCACTGGCCGCCGAAGGAAAGAACGAAACCTGCTCGAGACTGACGCTGAGGGTCTCGGCGACAATTCGGCGCTTCTCGCGCTGTTGGGCTACGGGCGACAGCTGCTGCCACTGGCAACCACCGCAGGTCGCGAAATGCTCACAGATCGGTACGACGCGGTCAGGCCCGGCGCGCTCGACGGCCGCGATCTGCGCCCGCAAAAAGCGAGCCTTGCGCTGGACGACCTGCACGCTGAGTTGATCGCCAGGCGCGGCGAACGGCACAAAGACAACCTGGCCGTCCAAGCGCCCGAGCGCCTCACCGCCGAAAACCATCTTCTCGACAGTCAACTGCAGAGGACGCGCAGCCTCGTTCAAGGAAAGGCCTGCGCGACGCGATTTCTCGACAGCCTAAAGCGGAAGGCTCCGGCGAGTTGGCCAGAGCTGGCGGCGCACTGCTCGAGGGTAATCGCCCGTCCGTCGACAACATTAAAGAAGAACAAACCCGCAACTTCGTCGTCATAAGCGAACTGATGGGTCTGCAGCGCATCGGCTGAATCGCCGCGTTGAACACTGCCGATCGAACAGAGGTAGAGGCAAGCAGGACCCCCGACACGATCGCTGCCGCTTTCGGCGCCTTGACCGAGGATCGCCTCGATTCGTGGCTGGATCGCGTTGGCGTCGTTCAAGTCTCCGGCGCAAATTTCATCTAGCTCGGCTAGCTGCGCCGGACTCAGCGTTGGGCAAGCCGCGCGAACCGTGTCGCTGCGCAGGCAGTTATCGGCGGCGACGACGTTCTTGCGCACAACGTCGCGCGGCGCGGCGACGATCGGGCTGCGATTGTCCGGACAACTATTGAACAGGCTTAACTTGGCCCGTACGCGACTATAGTCCTCCGTTGGGCAGCCGCCGCTTTCGAAGCAGTCATCGGCGCTCAGCGGCCGCGCATCGGCGTAAGCTCGAGCGGCATAGCGCAGATCGGGCAGCAACAACATCAACCCGTCGGAGGTCTCCAGCCGATTAGAGGTATCTTGGATGCGAATCGTCAGGCTGCTGCGTCGCAATTCCACAGAATCGTCGAAATCGATCAGCGGATCGCCGAAGAAGAACTCAGCACCAAGATCGAAGTCCGGTGCTTCAAGGGCGTCGCCCTGGCGACACTGAGTCAGAGCCAGGTTGCCGCGCACAAAGCCGTCGCCGCGCCCGATCGAACAGGCCGACAAGAGAATACTCCCCAAGACGCTCAAGATGGTGGGCTTCATCGACGACCTCGCTTAACGATCACCGTCTGTCCCCTTCCCAGACCCGCCGCGGCGGCGCTGCCATCGCGAACGGCGACCTCCAGATATCCGCTACTGCCTTCATAGCACAGCCACCGGCCGGATGCGACGGCGCTATAGCTTGTGCTCACGCCGTCGATCGCGTGGTCCGCGATTCGCAGCTCCAGGTCTGAATCGAGCGGCTCAGCGACGATATTCGTAACCAAATTGCCGAAGCGATCGACATGAACGACCTCGCCGATGATCGGATCCGCGTCGGCATCGGCGTTGACAACCTCAAAGCAGCGCTGCCAATCATCAAGCGCTGTGCCGCAGGCCTCGGGTGCTTCGCCGCCCGCCAACGCGGCAGCAACCGGAGCGAAGACATCCCGGCCGTGGAACGTACGGCTACATGGCGCTAGCGCATACTTTTCTTGGTCCACCTGCCAGACGTCCGCGCGATCACCGAGGACCAGCGAAAGCAGCCCGTTGTCGGGAGCGACATAGAGCTGACCGGCAGTCCGTCCGACGATCGCCCGGCGCGCGCTGCCCACGCCGGGATCGACCACCGCCAGATGAACCGTGCCCGGCGGAAACCAGCGACAGGCGGTAAACAGCGTCCAGGCCGCCGAGCGCACGTCTTGGGGGGCAATCGCATGGGTAATATCGACCAGGCGCGCCTGCCGACACCCAGCCAACAGGACGCCTTTCATCGCGCCCACGTAGCCGTCCGCAGTGCCGAAATCCGAAGTCAGCGTGATGATCGGGGGTCCAACTGCCATCTACCGGATGATACATCAGGCGCGGCCGGTGGTGGATCTTGGCCGCACATCGAGTAACATGGCGCGTCGCGTGATTTGAAGCGATAGAGACGAGGGAGCGATATGAACAAGGTCCTGGCATCTGCCGAGCAGGCCGTCGAAAAGATCGCCGATGGTGCAGTGATCCTTGCCGGCGGTTTTGGCCTATGTGGCAATCCGGAAAATCTGATCAGAGCGCTGCGCGCCAAGGGAACCAAAAATCTGACGATCGTCAGCAACAACTGCGGCGTCGACAACAAGGGGCTGGGAATCTTGCTCGCCAACGGCCAGGTCAAGAAAATGATCTCTAGCTACGTCGGCGAGAACAAGAATTTCGAAAAGCAGTTTCTTGGCGGGCAACTCGAGGTCGAGTTGGTCCCACAGGGCACGCTCGCTGAACGACTGCGTGCCGGAGGCGCAGGAATCGCCGCATTCTACACGCCGACAGGCTACGGAACATGGGTTGCCGAGGGAAAAATCCCGATGAAATACGACAACGCCGGCAACGTTGTCGCCACGTCCCCCAAGAAAGAGACGCGGAAGTTCGGCGATCGTTTCTATGTTCTTGAAGAAGCGATCCGCGGCGATGTCGCGCTGGTCAAAGCCTATCGCGGCGACAGTTATGGAAACCTGGTCTATCGAAAGACCGCACGCAACTTCAACCCGCTGATGGCAGCAGCAGCAACGATCACCATCGCTGAAGTCGAAGAGCTCGTCGAGCCCGGACAGATCGACCCGGACATGGTCCACACGCCGGGCGTGTTCGTCGATTACATCATCGCTGGCCGCGAGTACGAAAAGCCGATCGAACAGCGCACCGTTCGAGCGAGAAACTGAGGAGACTGACACCATGGCACTGACCCGCGACCAGATCGCCCAACGTGTTGCCAAAGAGCTCAAGGACGGCGACTACGTCAATCTTGGCATCGGCATGCCGACGCTCGTCAGCAACTACATTCCGCCGAAGGTGAGTGTGCTCTTTCAGTCGGAAAACGGCATGCTCGGCTTCGGACCGTTTCCCTACGAGGGTGAAGAAGACGCCGATCTGATCAACGCCGGAAAGCAAACGATCACCGAAATTCCCGGCTGCTCATATTTTTCTAGCGCTGACTCGTTTGGAATGATCCGCTCGGGCGCGATCGATATCAGCGTGCTCGGAGCAATGCAGGTCTCGAAAAGCGGCGACCTCGCAAACTGGATGATCCCCGGCAAAGTCGTCAAGGGAATGGGCGGTGCGATGGACTTGGTCAGCGGCGCCAAGCGCACCGTGGTGATGATGGATCATCGCGCGAAAGGTGGCGCTGCAAAGATCCTTAACAGCTGCGACTTGCCGCTGACCGGCGTTGGTGTCGTCGACTTGATCGTCACCGACCTCGCAGTGATCGAGGTCAAGCCCGATGGCTTGCACCTACTAGAGACTGCGCCAGACGTTAGCGTCGAGGAGGTCCAAGCCGCAACGGAACCGGAGCTGATCATCGGCAACGTCAAGACGATGGAGCTCTGAGCATTCGCCGCTGCAGCGCTGCCCCTGGCGGAGATCTCCTGTGCCTACGCGGGGTTGTCCTTCCTTGGCCGGCCAACCCAAGAAAATCCAGTAATATTAGAACGTTAAGCACGTCCGAGCGCACTGAGTAGGGCCGCGGCGACGGAGGTCGTCGCCGCCATGATGCTAACTTCGTTGAATTTTAGGATTGTTTGGTCTAGCATCGTTTTCATAGTCAATGCCTGGGCGTCTAAGGAGCGCGGAATGACCAAGTCTGAGCTGATCGAGACAGTTGCCAATAAACTCCGATTGCCAAAGGGCAAAGCTGAGCTGATTGTCAACTGCGTGTTCGATTCGATGGAGAGCGCCTTGCGTCAAGGCGAGCGCATCGAAATTCGCGGCTTCGGTAGTTTCGAAATTCGCCACTACAAGGCCTACGAGGGGCGTAACCCGCGAACGGGTGCCAAGGTCGAAGTTAGGCCCAAGCGGCTGCCGTTCTTTAAGGTCGGAAAAGAACTTAAAGAACGCGTCAATGCTGGCGCTGGCACGCCGCTTCCGCCCGACGACGACGACGACGACGATGATGATGATATCGAAGAGATGTCATCGTCGAGTTCGATGGGAACGCCGTCGCCAAATCCGGCGCCGACCGGCACCCCCGATAGCTTTTAGGCGCTAAGCAACCCGCATTTAAGGCAGTTTCCGCCGGCTCCTCGCGAGGAGAGTTTGCTGTGGATGCTGCGCTGTGGCCGCAAAGTGCCAGCGGCGCCAACCGCGCTCAGCCGCACGCCAATAATTTGGGGATTGCGACCGCTCCGTCGAGCGTTCAACGATGGCCTGCGATTGGCTGCCCCAGGGGCCGCAGCCCGCTAGAAGACGCGCACGCGGAACTTGGCTTTAACGCGCAACTTAAGCAGGCCTGCCGGGACCGGCTGCCCACCGACGAAGGTCAACGCCGACTTGGCGTAAATGCGAAACGGCGTCTTGTAGTTCAGCACAAAGCCGCGTAGCGCCTGAGACCCCGCCGCTTCTAGCGGGAAGGCCTCGTTGACTTCGCCGCTACCGACCGGCAACGACGGCAGAACGCCGAGACGCGTCGCCTTGGCGATGCCTCCGGTCTCGTCTGGGCCAACCAACAACTCGACTTCGGGTGTCGCAGTGTTGAACGTATTTTTCATCACGTTGTAGATGATGCTGTCGAGTTCGACGCTCTCGAGCACGCTCGACGCGCTGTCGGGGATCTGGCCGGAAAGATCAACCGGCTCGCCCTTTTCCACCGCTCCATCGAGGGCGCAAGCACCGGCCAAACATTTGGCCGCACAAGTGTAGTCCTCCGAGGCTGGGCAGGTCACTTGATCGCAAAGTGTCTGATCACTCGTGCAATCAACGCGCGGCAATGTTCCGCTGAGGCCGAAGCTCGACGCATCGACTTCGAATTCTTCCCAGTCGGTGCTCACCGTCACGGTGCGCAGATCTTCGACCAAACCGCAGGCGCTGAGGGCGGAGAGGATGGCAACCAATCGCCCGACAACCATCAATCTATCGAAAGGTTTCATCGCCCTAGCTTAGCACGGCTCAGCGGGCTGCTCGGTGAAAGAAGCGCTGCTGAGGCCCCGCGGGGGTGTAGACCTGGATCGTCTCAATATCCTCGATAACCTTCAGCCAATGCCGCTTTCCGGCCGGGATGTAGATCGCTTGCCCAGGTTCGACGGCTCGCTCGACGTCTTCAACCGCCATCGTTCCGCGCCCCTTGAGCACATAAAGGACTTCCGCCGACGTCGCGTGAGCGTGCTCTGGCACCGCGAGCCCGCCTGCCGCCGCCAATCTACCAAGATAGATGCGGGTCTGCCCACTGCGCTCGTCGACAAACGGCGTGACGCGCAGCTTGCCGTCCTTGAGCGAGACCGTGCGCTGCTTGGCAGCGCGAAAAACACGCGGCTTGCCGCTCTTAACGCCAGCGGCACGCAGAGTCAGCAACAGCAGCTCGACTGCAGCCTGCGCCGGCTGAACCGTACGACTCGCTGAAGGTGGCAAATAGAGCGCGTCACCCGCGGCCAGCCCGGCAGCCTTGCCGCTCAAAACAACCAACACGCGATGAGCGCCATCAGCGGCAAGTCGCAGCGGCTGCCGCTCCAATGAAAGCCAGGCCATCTCGCCGTCTGCGAAGCCGACGTTGGCGCGGGTCAACAATGCCCGACGCGCCGGCTCACCGACCGACGGCACATGGTCACGCAAAACGGCGTACTGACTTGGTGCAGCGGCAAGGGTCACCGGGATGACCACGACCGATCCAGCGGCAGCTCCGGCGCTCGCCGCGCCGCTCAGCACCCAACGACGCATCCGGTCGGCCAGGCAATCAGCGACCGCCGGGCTCTTTAGCTCATCTCGCACCACACGCGTCTCGCTGATCGCGTCCGCTGCACCGAGCGTGGCCTCGACGAAAATCGTCCCTGAAGCGCTGCGATCAACTGCCAAACGTTGGCTGAAACATTCGTGCAACGCCTGATAGTCAGCGCGTACTCGCCGTTCGATCGCCTTGAGCAGCGCCGCCGAATCGACGGCAGCGGGCGCCTCTTGCCGTTCGCCTACCCGACTAGCTTGAGCCTGGCCAGAATGAGCATTGTCTGGCTGCGGCTTGTTCGGCAGCACGGCTGGGCCTGAATAACCGCCGGCGCAAGAAAACAGACATGCCGTCAGCGCAGCGCAGATCAGCGCTTTGCTCGACGATCGCTCGCCGCTACTGACCAACAACCGATCGCCCGATGACCAGACGTTGTATCTCACTCGTTCCCTCGTAGATCGTGGTCACCCGCGCGTCGCGATAAAGGCGCTCGACGACGAAGTCCTTCGTGTAGCCGTAGCCACCATGGATCTGCAACGCGTCGTAGCAGATTCGGTTGGCCGCTTCGCTAGCAAAAAGCTTGGCCATCGCTGCCTCGCGAGTAAACGGTTGCTGCTGGGCCTTGAGCAACGCCGCACGAAGCGTCAACAGCAGCGCCGCGTCGATCTGGGTGCCGGCATTGGCGATCATCCACTGAATCGCTTGTCGGTCGGCGATCGGCCGGCCAAAGGTTTTGCGCTCTTTGGCGTAGCTGATCGCTTCATCGAGCGCCGCCCGCGCGATACCCAGCGCCTGCGAGGCGATACCGATCCGGCCACCGTCGAGCGCAACCATCGCCTGCTGGAAGCCGCGCCCCGGATCCCCGAGCATCGCGTCCTCGGGCAACAGGCAATCCTCAAAGGTCAGCGCCACCGTCGACGACCCACGGAGCCCCATCTTCTCTTCAGGCTTACCAATGCTAAGCCCCGGCGTGCCGGCCTCGACGATGAACGTACTGAGGCCCGAGCTACCGATCTCACCGGTACGGGCCCAGACGATAATTACCCCAGCATGATCGCCCGAGGTGATCCATTGCTTGGCGCCGTTAAGTACCCAACCGTCAGCGGTCTTTGTCGCGGTCGTCGCCAGCGAAGCCGCGTCACTGCCGCACTGTGGCTCGGAAAGAGCAAATGCTGCGCAGATCGCCTCACCGCCGACCATCTTTGGCACATAGTGCTGACGCTGCGCTTCGCTGCCAAACCGGCAGACCAGTTCCGCCGCCATATTGGTGACCGCGACTGCGACAGTCGTCGATGCGCAGCAGCGCGCCAACTCACTGATCGCCAAAACGTAAGCCACAGGGTCCGATCCGGCACCGCCATAGGCCTCGGGCACAGCGACACCCATCAAACCCAGCTCGGCGAGTTTTTTCAATTCCTCGAGGGGAAACGCCTCGGTCTTGTCGCGCTCGGCAGCCCGCGGCAGCAGTTCGCGCAGAGCAAAGTTGCGCGCGGTTTGCTGAACCAGTTCTTGCTCTTCGGTTGGCTGAAAACTCACCATGGATAGGTCACCTTGGCGTATCGGCCGTGGGCGCCGACAAAGCGAATGCGCTTGAGCGCGGCAAGTAGTGCGTCAGCGGCATCATCGTCGAGCGCTGCCTCGGCTGCGGCACCGGCGGAGACCATCCGGCCACGCCGATCGACATATAGCGTGATCACCAAGCCGCTCGGTGGCTCGCCTGAGAACAGTTTGGCGCGCGCCGCCGTTAGCTCCTGTCGGACCATCGCCGGCTGCCAGTTCTCCACTGAAAAACGCCCGTCGAAACGCAACGGGTATTGAAAGATCGCCTTTCCTCCGCGCGGAGAGCTAAACCTCGCCGAAGCGAGCTCGTCGCGTACGCAGCGTTCGACCGCAGCCGAACCGAGCGTGCTTTGAACGACAAAGACCGATTCTGACTGCCCATCTTGCGCTACCGAAAAGGACAATGTCAGCTGCCCAGAGATGAAGGGCTGCGTTTTCGCTTGAGCGTCATAGCAGGCGCGTGCTTTGGGCAGCAGCGGATGCAATCCGCGCTGAATTTCGCTATCGGACAGCTGGCCCAACAAGCCGCTGACCTGCATCTGATCGTCACCGTCATCGCCTGTTGACGCCAGTGGGTCGACGGCTTGATGCCTCGACGGTGGCGGTGCGGTGGGCGCCGCTGGCTTGGGCGGTGGCGTGCTTGCGCACGCGGCAAACACCAAGAGCAGCGCGCCCAAGACGGCGCGATCGCCGCTGCGCCTGCTTTGCTTCGCTTGCCGCGTCACGCTAGTACCCCGGCGAGAAGTCATACGGGAAGGTAAACCAGGCTGGTTTGGCCAGCCGGGGAAACTCCCAATTCCTTACCACGCTGATGATACATTCGTTTAGCGACGGAGCGTTGAGCGTGCTTTCTGAAATCTGCACGTCGGTCGCCGCCATCGCAGTGCCGATCAAGATCTTGACCACCAAGCTGCCCTTGAGCTTGCGGTTGTTTTGCCGCTCGGCCTCGTCGGTGTAGCAGCGAATGATCGTCGGCATGCCCACGTTGATCGTGCGCTGAACTTGCTCCATCTGGTCAGGCGTCAGCGCCTGGCCCTTTGCCGGTGGAGGCGAGGTGTGGCTCGTCGGTATCGGACGCGGCGTTGGTTTTGCACAAGACCCCATCCACAGCAGCGGTAACGAAAAGAGCAGCGAACGTATCTTCATCGTTCAGTCCTTGATCAAAGAGCGAGCGATCACCAAGCGCTGGATCTCGCTGGTCCCTTCGTAGATTTCGGTTATCTTGGCGTCGCGGAAGTGCCGCTCGACCGGGTATTCCTTGACGTAGCCATAGCCCCCGTGAATCTGCAACGCGTCCTTGGCGACGTGGTTCGCGACCTCGGCGGCCATCAGTTTCGCCATCGCTGACGCGGTACCGTAAGGCTTGCCCGCCGATTTCAGTAGCGCGGCACGCCAAGTCAGCAGACGCGCCGCATCGAGCTGGGTCGCCATATCTGCCAGCATGAACTGGATGCCCTGGTGCTCAACCACGGGCTTGCCGAAGGTCTTGCGATCCTTGCCGTAGGTGATCGCCGCCTCGAGCGCCGCACGCGCGATGCCCAAAGCCTGAGCAGCGATGCCGATCCGACCTCCATCGAGCGTGCTCATCGCTACCTTAAACCCCTGCCCCTCGTCGCCGAGACGCAGCGACGCTGGCACACGGCAGTTTTCAAGAAAGATCTGGCAGGTCCCTGAGCCGGTGATCCCCAGCTTATTTTCCTTGGCGCCCCGGCGCACGCCCGGCAAATCCATCGGCAAAATGAACGCGGTGATCCCACGATGACGCTGCTGCGGCTGGGTCATCGTCAACAGCACGCAGAGATCGGCCTCAGGGCCGTTGGTGATCCAATTCTTTACCCCATTGATGACGTAATGATCGCCATCGCGCTCGGCGAACGTCTTTTGCGCCGCAGCATCGCTGCCGGCATCAGGTTCAGAGAGCGCAAAGCAGCCGAGCTTTTTCCCCTGGGCGAGCGGGACCAAGAACTCTTTTTTTTGCTCGGCGTTGCCGAACCGCATGATCGGATCGCAAACCAGCGAATTCTGCACCGACATGATCACGCCAGTCGACGCGCAGGCAGCCGACACTTCCTCCATCGCCAGCACATAGGAGAGCACATCCATCCCCGCGCCACCCTCGGATTCGGGAACGGCAACGCCCATCAGCCCCAACTCAGCCATCGCCTTGACAAGGTCCGCAGGGAACTGATGTTTCTCGTCGATCTCGGCGGCTCGTGGCTGCACCTGACGCCGTGCGAACTCGCGTGCGGTTTGCTGGAGCAACTGCTGCTCTTCGCTAAGTGTGAAATCCATCTTCTTACTTTCCTCGGAAGTTGGGGGACCGTTTGTTCAAGAACGCGCGCATCCCCTCGCGTTGATCCTCGGTGGCAAACAAGCCAGCGAAGGTTTCCCGCTCCAACACATTGGCTGCCGGCAACGGACTGTCCAGACCGCTAACCATCAACCGCTTGGCGCCAGCAACCGCTAGCGGG
The DNA here is from genome assembly GCA_020633415.1 of Deltaproteobacteria bacterium. Classification (GTDB taxonomy): domain Bacteria; phylum Myxococcota_A; class Polyangia; genus JACKDQ01. The sequence goes on along the minus strand of JACKDQ010000003.1, from coordinate 303,485 downwards.
CCCTTTTCGGCGATCTCGTGAGCGATCGCCAGCACGTGGGGCAGCAGCTGTTCTGCAGGAAGGACCGCGTTTACCAACCCGACGCGCAACGCTTCGGCCGCGTCGATCGGCCGGCCGGTGAGCACCATTTCACGCGCAATCCCGACGGGGATTCGCCGCAGCAAGCGCTGCGTTCCACCGAAGCCGGGGATGATCGCCAAATTGACCTCGGGCTGACCGATCACCGCACTGTCTACCGCGAAGGCAAAATCGCAGGCCATCACCAGCTCGCACCCCGCCCCCAACGCGTAGCCATTGATCGCAGCGATCACCGGCTTGTTCATCGTCTCGAGCGTTTGGCAGACCCGCTGGCCGAGTTCAGCGAACCGCAGCGCCTCAAGGTAGGTCTTGTCGACCATCTCAGCGACGTCTGCACCCGCAGCAAAGGCTCGATCGCCGGTCCCGGTGAGGATCAAGACCCGCAGTTTATCGTCCTCGGCAACCGTCGAGGTCGCGGCGAGGAGTTCCTCAAGCGTGGCGGTGTTCAGCGCGTTCATCCGCCGCGGGCGATTGAAGTACAACGTGGCAACCGCGCCATCCCGTTGCAGCTTGATGTTGGTAAAGCCCGTCACCTAAAGGTCCGCTTTGGCGCGCACTGTCTCGTAAAGCCTTAGCCATGTCAATCGCTTGCGCTTCTCGGGGCCAGTCGCTAGGCTGCCTTGCGCGGCGGTCGGCAAAACCGCCTGGACAACAGTGATTTCGCCGGCATCGCGATGATCGACTCGCCCATCTCAATCCCCCGTCAAACCGCACCAGTCAGGCGCAGCCTGCTGCTCAGCGCGCTGCTTTGCGCCTGCTCAACGCCGAGCAGCAGTTTGGAGTTGCGGTTGGAACGCCGCGCCATGGGCTGTCCCAGTCAGGCACCAAGTCGCATCGCCCGCGGTCGCTACACGCTGCGGATCAGTTTTCTCGAGCAGCAGGCCGCCAAAAACGCATTGCTTTGCGACATGCTGCTTTCGCCCGGCAGCGAGCGCGCGTTTCAACTACCCGCAGGGCGCACCCCGATTGCCGTTCTCGTCGAGGCCTTTGACGGACAACAACTGGCGCTCGTCGGTGAGCAGCGCTTTGACCCCACTCGGCAAGTGCTAACGGTGCCGATGCGACCAGCCGTCGGCTTCGGCTGTGCCGAAACGTTGCCCAGCGGTCGCGCCTTCCATACCTCCACGACGCTGCCCAACGGCGATGTCTTGCTGCTCGGCGGACTATTGAGCGACGCTGACAATGCAGCACTCACCACCCAAGCCTTAGCCCATCGCACCGGCGTACTCTTCGACCCGAGAACTGGCAAGCTATCAATACTCGATGGATTGCCACCGCGTGTCTTTCACCAGACGGTCATGCTACCCGGCCCGGCCAACGGTCCGCACCGCGTCTTGGTCCTCGGTGGCCTGACTGCGGCGCAGCCGAGCGAGCCCGTGGTACGACTACGCCAAGGCAATCCGGTCTACCCGTTTCTCGTCAGCCCTCACGAATCGGCCAGCGCTGCCGAGGGCTTCCTTCTAACTGTCGATGTCCAGGTCGATCCGCCGACGACAACCGTCGTCCCACTTTCACAGCTGCCGCGGGGCATCACGATGCAGACAGCGTTCGATGCCCAAGGCAAACTACACGCCGTCGGGGGAGCGACGGAGTACGTCGCCAGCGCGACGAGCGTCAGCGGATTCGCCGCAGCTGGGGGCGTCGTCGCCGCAACCCTCGGAAGCCTCAACGACACGCCCACCATAGAAAGCACCGTCAACCTCGCCGAGTTGCGGGTCGGGCACGCAATCGCGCCGCTGCCCAACGGCGATCTTCTGGTACTCGGCGGCGTAATGAGCGGCGCAAGCGGCACGGAGCACACAACGCTGCTCGAACGGGTCGACGCCAGCAGCAGCACAGCGCAATCGCTCTCCCCGCCCGTTGTGCCAACAGCATGGCATACCCTGGCTTCACTGGGAGAAGGCAAGCAGTTGCTCTGGGCGGGCGGCATGCGACTGACCCCCGGCGCGACAAACGACTACCGCTTCGCCGTCGACATCGCCGCTGACCAGCCCGCACTGATCTTGCTCGACGCCAGCCAGCAGACGATTACGGCCACCGACGTAACCGGTGTCGGTGGCTTTACGCGTGCGGGTTACCACCGCTCGACGATGCTTGCCGGTCAGCGCGTGCTGCTCAGCGGCGGAAACGTCCCTACCACAGCGGGCTCAGCATTCGCCGCCTCCGATCAAGTCGCGGTCTACCGTTTCGACGCACAGCGTCTGGTTCGTGAGCTGTCGGGTGCCGGCCTTCACCTCGATCCGCCGCGTTTCGCCCACGGGACCAGCCTGCTGATCGATCAGGGCGTACTGATCAGCGGTGGCGTCACGCTTGAGGACGGGTCGCCGAGGCTAAGTTCAAACATTCAGTTCATCGATGCCCGCACAGGAAGCGCTGCCGAAGATCCGTTTGCTCGCCCCGCCCTCACGCTGGCCCAATCCTGCCCAGGAAACTAAGCTGTCGCCTGGCGAGCAAGCCCACTCCGAAAGCGCATCGCCAGCGCGGTTGCATTGCCGATCGCACTCATCAAGAGCCCTCGAGGTATACCGTCGCCGCCCCTGAACCGCGAACGATCAACGGGCGCTCGATCCGCCAAACGCTCGCACCCAACGCTTGACCGCGCTGCCGCCGCAATGCAGCGGGGACGCCATCGCGAAGCGTTAGGTCGATCAGCACGCGGTAGTCGCCATCTTGCAGCTGAAGCTGCTGTTTCTGTACGTCGGGCGTTTGACGCCGAAAATAGTCAAACAGCGCGCGCTGCGCCAGATTCCCGTTACTATCGATGATCTGCGTGCGCATCGTCTTGATGTGACGTGCGAGCCCGTTGATTCGATAATCCAGATCAATCGTCGACGGCAAGCGCTGAAGATATTGGACGACAAGCACCAATAGCCCAACCATCAACAACCACCCCAACGGACGAACGATCCGTCCGCGTCGCAGGCCTGCGCGCCCGGATCCGCCAGCATCCGGCGGCGATGGATCGGAGTGTTCGGACGCTTTCATCGGCCAACCCTAGCCGAAATCGGCCCGTCCAGCGAGCGTACTGCGGGGCAAAAAACTGGATCGACCTCGCCTGGCAGCTGATGATGGATCAGATGCGTTTCGCCTGGTTGACCAGCGCAGCACTGGCTATCGCCGCCTGCCGCCCGATCGCTCGGGAGCCGCTAGCCTACCGCTTTCAGCAACCCCTCCTGGGTGAGCAGCGCCCGATGCGCGCCAGGGTACCGCGAAAACAAGCGATGATCCGCCTGCGCAAATTGATCGGCACACCAGCCCCTCAGTCCGCCGAAGCCGCGGACAATGAACTACTGCGACAGTTCTTTGGCCATCCAATCAAATGGCAGCAGCTGCAGCTTAGCCGCGAGCGCGATGACGCCCACAGCGGCGCGTTGGTGGTCTTCGAGAACAGCCGCCCGCTCGATCGACGGCCGACCGATCAGCGTCAGGTGGGAATCGTGCTCGACCGCCGCCAGGACGCCGTGAGTTTCGTCTACGCCAGCGGTGGAAAGTTTCGTCTCGGTCTACTGGACCTGCGCCTCCCCCATCGGCGGCGCTACCAGAGCGGCAGCAGCGTGGCTAACAGCTACTTACGTCAGAAGCGCCGGGAAGACCCACCTGAGACCCGCTATTTGGCCGGGGAACTGTTCGCCGGCTTCATCACACCCTAAACACAAATCCTCTCGTGCTGTAACAGTCTGCTGCCTGGCGCGTTATAGTGCCATGGACTGCCCATGAGAAATCGACAAGCAACCCCGATCGAAACTACTCACCCGACTACGCTCTGCCCGCGACTGCGGCTACTCGCCTTACTCGCTGCCGCACAGCTTGCCGCGTGCGTGCCCCCCGATGTGCGCACGGCAGCAAAGTTGATCGACAGTGGCGACTACGCCGGTGCAGAGCACGTGGTCGACCGCGCCCTTGACCGACAGCCGCGAAACCAGGCGCTGCTCGCCGCGAAGATTCGCGTTCTCGTCGCCAACGAAAGGCGCGCCGAAGCGGTCGCACTTTACCGCCGCCATCCCAGCGGCACCCTCGCCTTCGGCCTGGCCAAATCAGTGCTGTGGTGGGCGCTGCAGCATCCCTCTGACCAACTACGACTCGACGCGCTGCAGGCGGTCCGGGCCCTCGATGCAAGCTCACTGATGCGCCATGTCCACGCCCGGTTGGAGGACCCCGATCCGGTCGTTCGCACCTGGGCGGCTGTTGCCCTGTCGCGTTTGCCGACGGGGGCAAACGTCCTCGAGCGCCAGCTGACCAGCCAACACCGAGCATCTCGCGCGATCGCGTTGCGTGAACTGGGACGCATCGCACAAAGCGCAGCGCTGCCAACGCTTAGCGGCTGCGTTGGCGAAACCGACGCCGCCTGGCGCAGCGCTTGCGCCACCGGACTGGGCTACACCGATAGCGACCGGGCGGTAGCGCTATTGATCCCCTTGACCCGTGACTCCGCCCCCAGCGTCAGACACGCCGCGCTCCAGGCCATCGGCCGATTACACCGCCCCAGCGCGACCAGCTCCGTCGAGGCGGCCTGCAATGATGCCTTCCTCGGCGCGCGACTGGCAGCGATCGATGCGCTATTCGTGCTCGATGCCAAGCGCGCAATAGCCAAACTCTCGCGCCTGGCCGAGGGCACCTCGCCCTACGTCGCCCTGCGCGTCGGCGTCCAGCTCGCCCGACAGGGAACCGTCCAACCGGGGCTCAACGCGATCGCTCGCGGCCTCGTCGATCGTCAGGCCGCCGTACGCATCGCCGCACTCGCCGCTGCCAGTCAAGTCGCCGACCCTGTCGCCAAGAAACTCGCCCGCAAGGCCCTACGCGACGCACAGCCGCAAGTTCGGCTTGCCGCCGCGCGAGCGATCGGAGACCAGCTCGACACACCACGGCTGCGACAGCTGACCGAGCAGCTCTGTGCCGGCTCACTCGATGCACTCTGCGCCGAAAGCATCACGTTGCTGGCTGGGCGTGATCGCGCGTTGGCCAAGGCGTTGTTGCTCAAGCTACTCAAGCGCAACACGCAGGCCACTTTGCGTGCCGGCGCCACGGCCAGCTATCTGTCACGCAGCGGCGACATGGCATTTGCAGTCGATCGCGTTGCCGACCCGATGCCCGAGGTTGCACTCGCCGCAGCCAAAGCGCTCTATCGCAGGTATCGCTAGCTGCGCTCGACAAGGCGGCTGCAACAAGTCGCCACGCTTTTTTTCTGCCAGCTGATCGCGCGTCAGCGCGCGGCAGTGCTTCGGCGATCTAGCGCGAGTCCCCGCTCAGCGAAAGGCGAGCTGCAGCTGCAGCTGAATCTCGTGAAAGCCCAAGGGGTGCACCGACTCAACGCCCGTCGAACGCACGGCCTCAATGTCGCGCATCCAGCGACGACTGTATTGGACTTGCCACTTGATGAACGGGCCCCACGGCATGCCACTGAGCACCACATCGAACTGGTGCCCGCCGCTCGCTCGAAACAGCGTGCGGTCGACGCCGTAATCCGGTGGCTCCCAGTAGCTGTAACGCAGTGCAAAATCGAGGTCTGCCCGCTGGTAGTAGTAACCGACCTGGTTGTAGAGCCCCCAGAAGCGGCGTGCATCAAGCAGCTTTCCGGGATCTTCGTGGCGGAAAAAAAACTCGGCCTGCCAGAACAGCCCTTGATATCGCGCCGCTAGCTCCAAGGCCGCCGTATAGATTGCCACGTTGTCGACATGACCATCGCCGTCGAGATCATTGCGCTCGGATATCCGCTGCGGGTCGCTGAGCCCTTCGCGGACGGCGAGATCCGTCGGCGAGAGGTTAAACGAAAATGACGCACCCAGGCTCAAGCGAAAATCGCCGTGCGCACGATCTCCTTCAAACATCGGCACTGGCCCCCACGGAGAGAAAACCAAGCGCGCCAGATAGAGAAAATCGGTATTGTCGTCGGCGGTGGCGTGTTCTCCGGCACCATTGAACACGCCGAGTTGGTACTGCAGCATGTCGCGCCGCAAGAGATCTCCGTAAAACAAAGCACCCAAGTCGCGCCCAGCGACGAAGGCATTGAGCGCCGGTGACACATCGATGAACTGCCGCGACGAACGGCTGACCAACTGCTGCCGCCCCATCGGCGTCTTGCCTCGGCCGATGCGAAAGCGCAGGCCACGCAGCAAGCGCAGATCGCCAAATGCATCGAGGATCGAGGAGCTGGCGAAGTCGTAGGCGATGCGATAGCTCAAGCGCGAGTTGAACACGTGGCCGTCGAAATACACGCGAGCGGTCCGCACGGCGAATGTCGAAAGGTCTTCGCCTAGCCCGCTTTCCTGCAACTCATCCCGATCGCGGGTGTGAACCCGCCCGTGATAGCCGGCTTGGAGCAGGCCCCGCAAGCGCAGCAGGTACTTGTTGTCGGCGCTGCGGATAAAAAAGCCGTTATTGTAGCCAACCGCGCCTCGCTCAGCGCTGGCCAGCTGCAGACCCATCGTCGCCACGCGCAACTCGAGCTCTTCAAGACGCTCTTGGGCGTCGGTCAGCTTGGCTTGCAGTCGCTCGGCGGCCTCGCGCTGTTTCTTGCCGGCGCCCAATTGTGATTCCAGCGTCGCCAGGCGCTCACGCAACGACTTGAGGGCGGCCGCCGATTCGCTGCCGGCGGCGACATCCTTGGCAACCTCCTCTACCCGTGCCGACAACTGGCGCAACCGATTCGCAACGCTGGTCGCGCGGTTCTGCGCCATGCTTGAAGAGCTAAGCAGCAGGACAGCGACCGAAAACGAGAGGGAATAGTTCCAGTTCATAACGCTTCCATTCGCGAGGCGACCACGCAGCATAGCCACATCGCCAATGGCTGGCAAGCATCGGGAGATTGACAAGCATCGAACTCAACTAGACAATCTTGAACTACCGCGATGACTGCTCCGCCTCCCCACCTCCAAGAGAGCCAGGCTCCGGTACTGCGACGACGACTGCTCGGCGCGGCGATCCTGATGGTCGGCATTTATGGGGCCGGAACGGTCGGTTATTACGTGCTCGGCGGAGGACGCTGGCCGATCGGCGATTGCGCGTACATGACGGTGATCTCACTGACCACTGTCGGTTACGGCGAAGTACTATCGGACATCCATCAGATCCCCCACGCGCGATTGTTCACAGCGCTGCTATTGATCATGGGCTCGGTGATCGCACTCTATTCGATCTCCGTGCTGACCACATTTCTCGTAGAGGGAGAGTTTCTCAACCTCCGACGGAAGCGACGAATGCGCAAGGAACTCGATCGGATGTCTGGACATGTCATCGTCTGCGGAGCCGGCCGGACCGGCTCACACGTCGCCAACGAACTCTGGCGCTCTAAATGGCCGCTAGTGCTGATCGACACGGACGAAGACGCACTCGAACGAATTCGCGCCAACCGTCCGGGAATTGCCTACCTGCTCGACGACGCCACCGATGACCGGACGTTGCTCGCGGCAGGCATCAAACGCGCCCACGGCGTCGTCGCCGCACTCGCCGACGACAAGGACAACCTTTACGTGGTCGTAACTGCACGCGACACCAACCCGGATCTTCGTATCGTTACCAAGGCGGTCGATCACCGGGCCGGACACAAGCTACGCGTCGCCGGCGCCGATAGTGTCGTGACCGTCAATCAGATCGGTGGGCTGCGCTTGGCGTCGGAGATGATTCGCCCGAAAGTCGTGACATTCTTGGACACGATGATGCGCGACGAAGACAAAAACCTTCGCTTCGAAGAGATCGCTATCCCCAAGGGATCCTCGGTCGCCAACAAGCCACTTGCCGAGTCCGACATACGTCGCGAACGGAACCTACTGATCGTCGCTGTCGGCGTGCCGGGCCAAAGCTTCACGTACAGCCCCGGGCCGAGCTTCATCTTACGCGAGGGGATGACCTTGATCTTGCTTGGGGAGACAGCAGCCGTCGCGCGGCTGCGCCAGTCACCGGCATTTCAACCGAGCGACGGTGGGCAGGGAGAGCACAAGCCCAGCGAGCGCTAACCGAAGGCCTTCTCTTCGCGCTCTTGGTCCTCTTTGCAGCGAATACAAAGCGTCGTCTCGGGACGCGCCTCGAGGCGCTTGATCGCGATATCCTCTTCGCAGGATTCGCAGGTACCGAAGGAGCCGTCCTCGATCTTGCGCAACGCGTGCTCGATCTTGGCCAAGAAGGTCTTTTCGCGCCCCCGCAAACGCAGGTTAAACGACTGCAGGTACTCGCTGGACGCGAGATCCATCTCGTCCGCCAACTCCTCGCTGTCGAGGGTCATATCTTCGCTCAACGAGCGCGCGGCATTGAGCAACAGAGCATCGCGCTTCTCAAGCATCAAGTCGCGGAATCGATTTAGGTCTTTCTTTTTCAGTGGCATCTCAAACGCGCCAGTTGTTGTTAATCATAGATTTTATGATTTGTCGGGCCGTCAAATCAACTTATCGTCATCGACGAGCACGCGCACATCCTGCGCCTAAAGCGACAGACACCTACCCCCGGATCGGTGTTTCGAGGATGTCATCGTCGCTTACCTCGACCGCTTCCTCCACAATATCACCATCCTCAAGCACCTCTTCCTGATCGACGATATCCGCTTCAGTCAATTCGGCCACTTCGCCAGCAACATGCTCAAAGAATCGCCGGCTAAAATGCCGCACGATCGTTTGATCTCTCAGCGGACTCTGACCGCGTACCTCAGCATCCATCTGACGAACGCGCGCCAACATTTGCAGCGCACGAGCGGCAACTCGACCAGCGTGGCTGTCCTTTTCCGCGCCACGCGCCAGGTCTTCGACACGCCGCCGGCCCTTGGCCGTCAGCGCATAGTGGGCGAACGCCCAGGCCAAGCGCTCTCGGCCGTCACCGTCCGCGATCTCGGCTTGGGCGCGGATCAAGTCCACCGCTCCATCGCCTCCACTGCCCAAGGCCCGCGCTCCCTCGATCCAGACCCGCGTCGGCTCGGTGATCAGCATTTCGCAAAGCGGTCTAAGCGCAGCTGGGTCGCGCAACACGCCGAGCGCCAACGCTGAACCCTGGCGAACGAACGACTTGCGGTGCCTGAGCCCCTCGACAAAGAGCGCGGAGACTTGAGTGCCCAGTTGAGTCATCGCCGGCAGCACGCGGACGACTTCGGCACGCGACATCGCCCCCACCGCGCGAAAGATCGGACGCGCAACCTCGGCGTTGCCGCGCGTGCAGAGCTCGAGCGCAGCATCCCGCCGCTGATCGGGATGACCGAGCAGCGCGATGAGCTCCTTTTCGGAAAGCTTAGTCAGATCCCCACCGGGGCCTGCCTCGTCGATGATCGGCGCCTGAGCGCGGTGCGCGCGGCGCGAAGCGGCGGCGGCAACTTCTGCGATCTGCGGTTCGACCTCGATCTTTGCCTTGAGACAGTCGTCGAGCAGCAGACGCCAGTTCTCCCACTCCTCCAACGGATCGAGATCGCTCGGAACGATCCGCAAACTAACCTCGGCGAAATTTGCGACACTGCGGCGCAATAACTCCGCCTGATCGGCCGCCAGCCCATCGCGCAACGCTAACTCGGCGAGACGTGGGTCCAGACGCAATCCGAAGGCGCACGCCGAACGCGTGACGCGATCACGCAACGCGTTCCAAAAACGTGCGGGAAAAGATTTGGTCAACAGCAAGTAACGCTCGTTGTCGGGCTCCGACCAATAGGACACAATTCCCAGTGCCAAGCGCGCAGATGCTGGCGACGGCAGCTCGGAAAATGAATCTTCGCTGAAGTTGTGTGCCTTTTTGCCGAGCAGCTCGCTATCGTCGAGCGCAGCCAAAGCGTGCACCGTCGCCGCATAGTCACCGAGATGATCTTCCTCTGCGCTGATCTCGTCGAGCATCAAGCGCACGTTACTCGCCAACGGCGCCGCGAGATCCCATGTCGCCTCGCTCTTGTCCCCTTTTGCCGAAAGAAGCTCCACCGTCAACTCGCAACGTTCAGCCAGTAACTCGAGCTTGGGTCGGTCTTGTTGCGGGTCGAGATACCAGCGCAACACGGGCGGAGCTGGTTCGCCTGCGCCGGGCTGTCCTTGAGCGCGCAACAGAATCGTTACCGCCCGACCACGGTCCAAGCGGTGCAGTTGAATCAACACTTCCGGCTCGCTGTCGCGAAACGCCGCAGCTGCGCCGCGCGCCAAGAGAACCAACTGTCCATCGACATCAAACAGCGCCGTGCCGCCATCGCCCTTCTTGATCCAGGCCGCTAGCTCGGCGGGACGGGGTCGCGCAGAGACGGTCGTTTTCGCGGGGGCAGCAGCGGGCGGCAACGGCGGCGGCTGCCGCCGGCTCGCTTTGAGCGCATCGTGTTGCGCAGCGAGATCGACCGAAAGGCCCCGCACAGCTTCGCGCTCCTTCTCGAGCTCGGCGCGCAGGCGATCCAGTTCGCGCTGCCGGCTTTCCAGCGCCTGCTCGCGATGGGCCAAGTCCGCTTGCTTGCCAGCGAGCTCTTCTTCGCGCGCGCGTACACCAGCCTCGCGTTCTTCCAATTGCTCAGAGAGCAGCAGCACACCCGCGTCAGCACTCGCGCTTGCTGCCGCAGCCGCAGCGTCCTCCAGCAGCGAGGCAAGCTCCGCCGCGCCAAACGCGACGGCCAATTGCCGGACATACTGCGGCACATCGACGCCATCCTGCTCGATCGCCGACAGCGCGGCGATCTGAGCCTGCAGCGCCCGATGACGCGCGTTCGAGGGCACGACGACGACCATCAGCTGCTTTGCGGGATCGTGGTACAGCAAATCCGGCTCGACGACGGTCTGCTCGGCGCACGTCGGACAATCGAGCCGGTTGAGCCGACCCTCGAGCAGTGCATTGGACAACGCGCGATCATCGACAGCATTGATCGCGACAACCAGCTGGGCCGAAAAGACCTCGTTGCAGCCGACGCAGCAGATGCTCGCCGCCCGCTTTTGAGTCCTGCCGGTCTGCCCTCGGTACGAAGGTGTTCGATTCGTCATCCGACTTCCCGCTACGCGCCCGAAACAAATGAGGAAAGTATCATGCCCCTCGTGGCGAGTAAAGGCGTGCGACTTGACAGCTGTCGGCCCTTGCCACACTGTCGCGCGATGAGCTTATCGCCCGCACCAGAGGCTCTCGAGCGCTTGATCGAGGCGCTCAAACAGCGCGTCACCGCACACACCGGTGTCACACTCGACGACACGCTCGAGACCCTTCCGCTCGTCGACGCGGTGCTGCGCGATGCGGCCGATGCTGAGACCTTTGCCGACTGTCGTGATCTGTTGATTGAGGCCGGAGCCTACTTCGGCGAACTAATGCGCCTGCACCTCAATGGGCGCTGGGCTCACGCCAACCGAGGCCCCGAAGGCTGGCGGATCGAGCTCGCCCCCTGCTTTTTGCACTTTTCGCCGGTTGGCATGGTCGCTGAAGTTCTGACAGGCTCGGAGCACGAAGCCTACGATGGAGCCTTCGCCGCGCTGCCCGAGCTACACGGCGCGCTCAACGAGATGCTCGACCGCGCGCCCCCGCTCCCCGAGGATGAGTATTATTCGCTCTCCGGACGGAGTGAGGTACTTTGCATGGTCACCGACTGGCTCATCGGCTGCGCGACCACAGACGACTCGCTCAAAAAATCCTACAGCGACGAAGACTACCGCACTCGTCTCGGCTGACACGCGGTCAGCGTTGACCAAACCGCTCGACGAAGCAGCGCAGCCGCGTGCGCTGCGGCGCGCGAGCACGGTAGTCGGCCCAAAACGCGACCGCCTGCTGGCCCTGAGCGGACAGTCCGTGCGTCACCGAGCAATTCGAACTGCGGATAGGGACCACCTGTTTAGCCGCGCGGCCTTTGGGGCGGCGCTTAGCGATCGACCCAACTCACCGTCTGCAACCCACTCGGCGGCGCAAACCTCGGCGTCAAATGCATCTCGAACAACAGCCGGCGCGGTGGTCCTTGCTGGCCCATCGGACGCCCCATCGCCGAAAGCAGCCGCTGCCCCGCCCGATAGCGGGCTGCAAACGGTAACGCAGGGTCGGCGCGATGATTCTCGTCGAACGCGGATGCCCTAACCGCGACTCGCTCAACCGGTGTCAACTCAGCCGCCGGCCCGACCTCGGTCGGACTGGCCATCGCGACCCGCCTAACGGCAGCGCTCGACCGAAGGTTGCGCAAATAAAGCAAATCACCAAACCCGATCAACAGCAGCAGCGCGCCGAGTACTCCGACGAGCAGCAGTGGGCGGCGCAGGCCATCCCCCCCCCGCAGCCATTTTGTTCGCCCGGCCGGAACAATCGCTGACCAATCGAACGATCGGCGGGGCGCAGGTGTTGTCGCACCCAGCCCGATCAGCTGCTGCTTAAGCGAAACGATCTGCGCTACGTCTTCGCGACAAGCACCGCAACCTTGAAGATGCGTCGCCATTCTCAAGCCCGCCCAACGCGGCAGATATCCGTCGACCCAGTCGTCAGCATGACGCCGCGCCCAGCGACAGGCCCATCGACTAGACATTGGCGCAGCTCGTCTCGTTAAGAAGCTGACGCATCCTTGTGCGCGCCTTATGCAGCTGGCTCTTCGACGTACCCACACGACAACCGAGGATCTTCGCGATTTCCGGATGGCGCAGGCCCTCCACATCGTGCAACACGAGCACCGCTCGATAGCCATCGGGCAGTCGTGAGATCGCCTGCTCCAACTTGTCGCGCAGCCAGGGGTTTGCCTCTCGAGGCTCGATGCAGCGCGGCTGATCGATGCGGTTGTCATCCAGGCGCCGACGACGGCGCCGCTTGGCGAGGAATGACAAACAGATGTTGACAGTCAACCGATAGATCCAGGTGCTGAGCGCGGCCTCGCCGCGAAAACGCGACAAGCTGCGGAACACCCGCAAGAACACATCATGAGCCAATTCCTCTGCCTCAGCGCCACCGACCATCCGCCAGGTCAGGCGATAGACACGACTATGGAACTGCGCGTAAAGCCGAGCCATCGCCTGGCGGTCGCCGGCGGCACAGGCCTGCGCGAGAGCCATCTCATCATCGCCAACCGGCAAGCCGAGCGCACAGAGATCTACCGTTGCTGTCACGCTTCCTCCCGGTCATGCGAGCATTCGAAGCCGCCACCAGCACCGGACGGGGCGCGTGAAAACAGCGTGCACGCCGAAGGCTCCAGATCGCGACGTTCAACCTACCGCTGCTCTTGGACTCCGCCTGCGCAACCCGCGGTTGCCTCGTTTTATGCCCGCAAGCTCGAGAAGTTTTTGCGGACATTTGGCCCACGTCGGACTAGCATGCCGCCCCGTGCGAAGCCTCGCCTTCTGCTGTTTTCTGCTTTCCGGTGCAAGCGGCCTGATCTTCCAAGTGATCTGGTCGCGGATGTTTTCGCTGGTCTTCGGCGCCACGTCTCTGGCGTTGAGTGCAGTGCTTACCGCGTTCATGGCCGGGCTCGCTCTGGGGAGTCACATCGCGGGCAGACTCGCTGACCGCGTCAAATCTCCGCTGCGCGCCTATGCGCTGGCCGAGCTCGGCATCGGCATCACCGCGCTGTTGATACCGCTGCTAATTCCGCATTTCTCGCTGGTCAACCGCGCGCTCTACGACACCTTTGCCAACAACTACGTCGTCCTCAGCGCGGGCCGGTTTCTCGTGACCTTCGTCGTCATCTTGGTTCCCACCGCACTGATGGGCGCCACACTGCCGCTATTGTCGCGCTTCTTCGTGACTACCGCAGCAGAGCATCGTCGCGTGGGTGTGCGCGTCGGTGCACTCTACGCGGTCAACACGTTGGGCGCAGTGATCGGCACGGCCGGCGGCGGATTCGTGCTCCTGCCGGCGCTCGGGCTGTGGAAAACGAACCTACTCGCTGTGTCGATCAATTTGCTGCTCGGCCTGACGATCATTATCGCTGCCTACCAATTGGCGCGTCGAAGGCCGCAACGCACCTTGGACCCTGACGTCGCCCCGCTGCTGGAGGAACTGGAGGGCGTTCCGGCGGTCGAGGTCCACGTCAGCGCGCGTGCGCGAACCGCTGCAGTGGTCGCCTTCGCCCTCTCGGGCGCAATCGCGATGATCTACCAGGTGCTGTGGACGCGAGCGCTGAACATGACGATCGGCTCGTCGGTCTACTCATTCACGATCGTGCTAACGGCGTTTCTGATCGGCCTTTCAGGCGGCGCAGCGGTGATTGGTCGCTTCAGCGCCCGCTCGCGCGATCCGGTGCTGTTGCTCGCACTCAACCACCTGGCGATCGCTACGCTGGCCGGCCTCTCGACGCTGCTGATCGACAAGCTCGGCAGCGTGTTTATCGCGCTCGTCGGCCGAGCTGAACTCAACGCCAGTCGGATCCTCTGGAGCCAGTTCGGTCTAACTATCCTCACCCTGCTGCCGGCGACCTTCGCGATGGGCGGCATATTCCCGCTAACGATCCGCATCTGGTCGGCGGACGTCGAACGCGTGGGCCGCGACGTGGGGACCGCCTACTCGATCAACACGCTCGGGGCGATCGCCGGATCGTTCCTCGCCGGTTTCGTCGTCCTACCCCTTCTGCAACTGCAACGCGGACTGACTCTCGCAGCGACCATCAGTCTGCTGCTAGCGCTGGCCGTCGCCGGATTCGCGACGCTCAGCCGCGCAACACGCCTGGTATTCATCGGCGCTTGCGGGCTGCTGCTGGTCGTCGGCATGACGCTCCCCCGCTGGGATCTACTCGCCGTAACCGCCGGATTGTTTCGGCCGACGATCGCTCGGGACATGGTCGACTCGCGGGGGGGCTGGCCCGAGCCTGAAATCGTCTACTACCGCGACGGGCTCTCAACCACGGTCTCCGTCGAGAAATGGTCGAAGAAGCACTACAGCCTAAAGAACAACGGCAAGGTCGACGCGTCCACCGGCGACGATATGCCAACCCAGATCGCCGTCGGCCTACTGCCGGTCGTCCTGCACCCGCGCACGCCCGACTATCGACCAGAGGTCGCCCTCGTCGGATATGCCTCGGGCGTCAGCGCAGGGGCCGTCTTGCAGTATCCGGTCAAATCGCTTGACGTTATCGAACTCGAGCCAGCGATCATCGAAGCGGCGGAATTCTTCGCGAGCGTCAACAAGCAGCCGCTCAAAGACAAGCGCACCCATTTGCATGCCGACGACGGGCGCAATTTTCTCAGCGCGACGCGCAAGCGCTACGATGTAATCATCAACGAACCCTCCAACCCGTGGATCACCGGCGTATCGAATCTGTTCACACGCGAGTACTTTGAAACGATACGCGGCAGGCTCCGCAAAGACGGCATCTTTTGCAGCTGGGCGCAGCTTTACGAGATGGGTCCACGTCGGATCAAATCGATCTATCGCGCGTTCAGCGAGGTCTTCCCCTTCGCCTACGCGCTTGCCGCAGCGCGACTGAGCTCAGACACCTTCCTCGTCGGTTCGATGCGGCCACTCGATCTCGACATCAAGCGGCTGCGGCGCGTGTTCGCGATCAAGACTGTCAGAGCCGAGATGCAGCGTGCGGAGATCGCCACGCCAGATGACATCTACGCGCTGTTCCTGCTGTCGCCCAGCGAACTCAAGGCGTTTACCGTCGGCGCGCAGATCAACACCGATGACAACGCGCTGGTCGAGTTTGCTGCGCCACGAGACCTCTACAACCATCGCCGCTACGACTACTTCCAATCCAGGTTGTACGCCGCCTCGTGGCCCTACGGACGGCTCAAGGACCTGATCAAGGGCTACGACAGCGGAGAAGATTACGCCGGACTAGTCTACGCGTTATTCAGCCACGGCAAGGCGCGAGAGGCTTACCGCCTTTACCCGCGCGTCGAACAGCACACCGGACGTCTGGCTCAGCGTGTACAGCGGTTGGTAAAGCTGCTCGAAACATTCGACGTCGCTACCGAGGAAGTCCCGCTGATCGACGGCGACCCGCAGCTGACCCAACTCAAGGGCCCAAGACTGACAGCGACAGCGGACCCCAAACTCCGCCGTCGGGTCAGCCTGGAGTATCCCCAGGTGATGCGCGCCGTCCGACTCGGCCGTTTCGCCAGGGCATTGCAGATTCTTGAGGCCTGGCCCGACAAGTTCCTGGAAAAGGCCGGCGACGACTTTCAGCTGCTTTGGGGCGTGATCGCCTACAAGACCCGCAATTTTCATCAATCCGTCAATATTCTCAGCCCATTATGGAGCGATCGGGCCTTTCTCGAGCGCCGACCAGCGGTGCTCTATTATTTGGGCCGCTCCTTTTATGGCAACGCCGACTATAAGAAGTCGGTCCAGGCCCTCGAGCAATGGATCGACATCCGCGTGCGGGGCGGCCACCCGTGGTTGCCGAAGCCGCTGGCCGAGCGCGACACCCCCGCCGAGTAGCTGCTACAGCGCAGCAACGAGGCAGGTCTGGCCCAGCGGGGCGAGCCTGGCGCAGCAACCGGACGAATCGGGCGGCGCAACAAGGCGAATCCACTTGACATCACGTCGAGGTGTCCCTATAAACACGGGGCTCTGGGCATCCAGGGCTAACAAATCCGGTGACTTACGGCGCCGTTTGCCGCTTGGTGGCGCGCCGTCCGTGTATTTAGGAGTGTGATCATGGCCTGGCGCATGGGCCTTCTCGGCAAAAAAGTAGGCATGACCCAAGCCTTCGATGAGAAGGGAACGTGGAAAGCGTTCACGGTTATCGAGGTCGGTCCTTGCGTGATCGTCGACAAACGCACCGAAGAGCGCGACGGCTATTCGGCGATCGTTTTGGCTTTTGACGACGCCAAACCGACACGCGTGAACAAGCCGCAAGGTGGACTGTTCGCCAAGGCAAATACGACGCCCAAGCGCCTCGTGCGTGAGATGCGTTTGCCGGCAGAAGATGTAGCTCAGTTTGCGGTCGGCCAAACGCTGACCGCCGAGCAAGTCTTTGGCGCGGGCGACGTTGTCGACGTCACCGGCGTTACGCGGGGCAAAGGCTTTCAGGGTGTCATGAAGCGTTACGGCTTCCGTGGCTTCCGTGCCACCCACGGCACCCATGAGTACTTCCGTCACGGCGGATCGATCGGCTGCCGTCTGACGCCGGGCCGCGTGTTCAAGGGCAAGAAGATGCCCGGCCACATGGGCTCGCGTCGCGTCACGGTACAAAACCTGCGGGTCAACGAGATCGTCGCCGACAAGAACCTTGTGCTGATTCCGGGCGCTGTACCCGGCTCCCCGGATACCTACCTGACGATTAGGCTGGCAGCCAAACGCCAGGCCCGGCCGTTCAGCCTGCGCGCCGCTCCCGCGAATACCGAGCCCGCGGCCGCCGAGGCCGAAGCCTAAGGCGCCTGCCTACCGGGCCCCTTCGAGCAGTACCGTGAGTCAGCTACGCGATCGCCGACGCCGGCATGACAGCCATTACCGGCGGGCGAAGCGCGAGCGTTTCGTCGCGCGCTCCGTCTACAAGCTCGAAGAGATCGAGCAGCGCTTTACCTTGTTTCATCCCGGTCAACACGTCTTGGACCTGGGCTGTCGCCCGGGCTCTTGGCTGCAATTCGCCGGGGCGCGTGTCGGCCCGACGGGGAAACTCGTCGGTCTCGATCGTCAGCCACTCGATGTCGAGCTCGGCAGCAACGTGCGGATCGAAATCGGCAATGTGCTCGAAATCGACCCAGCGATTCTGCTCGGTGATCTTCAACACTTCGATGTCGTGATGTCCGACATGGCGCCCGACACATCAGGCGTTGCCTTCAGCGACCAGGTCCGCAGCATTGAGCTCTTTGAGCGGGCGCTGGAGATCGCTCTCGCCACCGGCAAGCAAGGCAGCGCCTTCGTCGGCAAGGTGTTTATGGGCGAGGGCTTTTCCGAGGCGGTTCGCCGCATCAAGGCACACTACAAGCGCTCGAAAACGGTGCGTCCCCAAGCCACCCGAAAATCATCCACCGAAGTCTACGTCGTGGCGCTGGACAAGAAGACCGTCCCATCTGCACATTCACCGAGCAGCTAGTCACCACGAAAATCCGACGATGGCCAAAGCAACCCTGCTAGTGCTCGACGAGCACCACCCAGCCCCGCGAAAGATCGCCCAAGCAGCGCAGGCGATCATGCGCGGCGAAATCGTCGCCTATCCAACCGATACCGTCTACGCACTCGGATGCCACGTTGCCGAAAAGAAAGCGCTCGATCGGCTGTGTCGGATCAAGGACGTGCGAGACGACCAACTGTTCGCCTTTATCTGCCCAGACATTTCGACCATCGCCAAATACACCGTCGTCGATGACTTTGCGCATCGATGGCTACGACGCTTGCTGCCGGGGCCCTATACGATCATCCTGCCGGCCAGTCGCCAAGTTCCCAAGCTGCTTACAGAGAAGCGACGCGAAATTGGCGTGCGTATCCCAGACAACCGCGTCTGCCAAGACCTGGTCGACGCTGTAGGTGGCCCGATAGTCACCACCAGCGCGACCGACCCACAGACCAACGAAACGCTCATCGACCCGGAGCTCGTTCGCGATCGACTGGGGCAACACATCGCCCTGGTTCTCGATGCCGGGCTGCTCACCCACGAACGATCGACCGTGCTACGCATCGAAGACGACCGCATCGAAGTATTGCGCGAAGGAAAAGGGCCTACCGATCACCTACCGTTGGCCGATTGAGACGCCAGCGCCTGATTGGCCCGCTCGACGACCCAGCGAAAGTGCTCTGCTTGTCCGGCGACGCGGATCGCCCGCAGATAGGCGGCCTGCGCGTCTTTGCGCTGGCGCCCCTTGGCCAGCAGTTCGGCCAAGTGCAGGACTGGCCGGGGATCATCCGCGTGCTGCTCACCCAGCCGTTTCAGGCGAGCGATCGCCTGTTTCACCTTGCGCTCAGCCTCCAGCCCAATCAGCAGCAGATCGCGTCGCAGCGATGGAGCGCAGCGCAACAAGAGCTTGTTAGCATCGACCGCGTCACCGACAGCAACCGCGCGGACCGCGTTGACCCACCGTCGCCAGCGCCGTTGTTTGTTGGCGAGTTGCTCAAACGCCTCGAACGCCGCCGCCGTGGGCTGCTTGCCCAGCATCAGCTGAGCGACCAGCAATTCGGCCTGTAGCTGCACCTGATCCGGTGCATGCTTTGCGGCTGCCTGCAGTCGGGGCAACGCGGACCGATAGTCGCCAGCCTGCGCCATGAGCAAACCGCGCAGCCCCTCGAGCGGCTCGAACGCCGCGCAGGCCAGCGAGGCCCGCTGTAATGCCGCAGCCGCGTCGGCCAAGCGCCCACCGCGCAGCGCTTTGAGCAAATCCCGCTGCGCAGCGCGTGCCCGCGTGGCAGCCGATCGGCTGCGCGGCGCGCCGACCGCCGTCCCTTCCGCAGATGCAACGCTGCGCAACGCTTGGGCCGCCGGCCAACGCAGCCCACCGACGGTTTCAACCACTTCGGCATCTCTGCCCACAGCGCGCGCCAACCGCCCACGTAGCAACCTCAGCGGCCCACTCTGGGGCGGTCTGATCTTCGCCAGCCGCTCGAAGGTTCGACGCGCGAGCGGCAACAGGCAGTGTTCGCCGGCGAGCCAGCTCGCATGGGCAAGGATCATCGGCTCATCGGGCAGCCCGTCGTAGATCGCACGGGCCTGCCGTTCGCCAACCTGCTGCTTGAAGTCCATCGACGAAAGCAGCTGATGCCAAGCGCGAGCGAGTCCGCGAGACGGCATCCTCGGGGGCAAACTTGGAGCCTGCCCGCCCAACAATTGCCCGGCGGCCAACTGCTCGTACTTGGCGACTCGGTAGGTTGGACTGAGTTCGCTGACCGTTTGATAGGCCCGCCGGGCGCCCGGGAGATCGCCAAGCTCCGTCGCACTGCGGGCGCGCAGCAGCGCTGCTATCGCAAAACCACCCACACCATAACGGTGAGCGCTCGTGATGTTCTGCACGCGCTCGACCGAGCCCTGCAGCCAGAGCAGCCAACCGCTCAGCACGATCTGCAGCCCTCGGTCATCGTCGTCGTGCACCGGAACAGCGAGCAATTGCCCCGCAGGTTTGATACGTCCCTTGGCCAGGGCGACAACCGATCGCGCGGCGACGAACGCCCACGGACGCTGCAGCTCGCTAACCTCTGGCGCCGAATCCGCCGGCCAAACAAAGGCCCAGCGCAATGAGCTCAGCAGCTGGCGCTCGGCCGCCACAGCGAGGTTCCTTTGGGCCTGAGGCAACGCCTTGAGCTGTTCGAGAGCGCGCTGCAACGTCATCCGATCCAAACTGCGACGCGCAGCGCGGGCCCGATTCAAACGTTCAACCAGCTGCCGGTTGTCGCGCTTGTACACGTAGAGCCGGTAGATCCCATACGACCCGGCGCCGAGCAGTAGCAACAGAAACAGCGTCAGCAAAATGCGGGCCCCACGGCGCACCGTCGCGGGCGAGCGCCGTGCAGGTGCGTTCGATGCCTCGGGTGCACCCTCGAAGCCCCGCTCCGGCGTCACAACCGTCGGGGCCTCTCCGGGAGCCGTCGGCTCGGCCGACAACGCACTCGCCTTGCCCGATCGTCCGCGCGGCGCGACCATCGCGCCAACGCGCTTCGGCAGGCGCGGCGGCTGTCGCACCGCACTAGGTTGCAGCGGTTCTGGCACGCCGCCGCCCGGGAGTGGCGGCATCTGCCGCGCCTCGGGGACGGGCAACGGCGGCAAGTCGGACTCTAACGAATCGCTAACGTCGAAGGGGGCGCGCTCGGGTATCGGCGTGCCAACCGCCGTCTGCAGCTGCTGTTGCCATTTGCGGCCAACGACCGACCAATCCGGTGACGGCGTTAGTTCCTGGGGATCGACGCGTTCGATCCGCTGAGTGATCGCCTCCTTGTTCAGCAAGCGACCCGCATTGCCACGGCCCACCGGACGGGTCGGCACACCGGCAACAGCGTTTCCCCGTCGATCCACCGGCACTGCGTCAACGCCGACGCGGCCACCGACCTGCTCGGCCAACACGCGAAGCGTTCCGTCTTTGTCGACGTTGCGCTCGATCGCCAATTGCAGTAGCGCTAGGGCATCGGCACCGCGCTGACGTTCGATCAATAGCGCGGCTGCCAGGCGATAGGCTTTGGCGTCGTGGGGGTCGAGGCGCAACGCCTGAGAGATCGCCGCCGAGGCCTCGCGCAGTTCGCCGACACGCCTGAGCGCGGTCGCCAACAGCAACCGCATCGCCGCCGATTCTGGAAAATGCTCGACGGCCTGTTGACAAAGGGCCACCGCGCGCACGCCCTTGTCAGCCTCGAGATAGAGCTCCACCAAGCGGTCGACCCGACGCTCGGTCAGCTCCTCGGCCACACGTCGCTCTAACTCCGCGATCTCAGTTGCTAAGTGTTGTGCTCTATCTGCCATCGACGGGCCGTCTTGAGGATACGTCAGACCCCCTGCCGACGTCCACGTCGGGGTTTGCGCGCAGTTTCATCGGCACTGCGGCACAGGGTGTTGCGAAATCGGCACAGGCGAGCGACACGAGGCACCGCGCTAACTAGCCGTCTTTGCACGGGCGCGCTCTTGGTACAGCCATTGCTCAACTCAGGCACACCACCGCGGAGGCCCGATGATAAGACGCCCAGTCCACCTCGCCGCCGTGCTGCTGCTTTTCGGCAGTCAGGCAAACGCCCGCCCCTGCGCCGACGGTGATTGCCCAAGCCAGCCCCGACGGCGCGGCACGCATTTCATCGCCGAGATCGCCGGCGGATTGAGCACGCGTGGCGAACAGGGCTTCGCCTTGCGCAGCTTGCTGGGCGTTGGCGGAAAACCGCGCAGCCTACCGATCCGGGCCTACGTGATTAGTGAGTTTTCCTTCGCACAGCATAGTCTGGACAGCAATAGCTCGCTGCCACGACTACTCAGTCGCCAACGCGACCTAGGGATCGGCACACGACTCTATCTGCCGATCGGCGGGACTTTGCTACGACTGTTTGCCGACGCGATCGGTGGCGCCAGCTATCAGACCCTCACTCTCGAGAACTCCGCCCTCTCCTTCGACGAGGGCCAATGGACCGGCTTTTTCGCGCTCGCCGGCGGCGCCGCCGCTCGCCTGCATTACCGCCTATCGCTCACCCTACGATTTCGCGCGGTGTTGGCCGAGGAAACGCTCACGGCCGCCGACAACAAAAAACGGCTCTCTTTAACCGCGGGTCTGACATGGCACTTTTAGTCCGCGCGACGCTGGTCGCAATGCTCGTCGCAGCACCGATCGCCCGGGCGAATGGGGCTGGCCTGTATGACTTGATGTACTACGCCGAGCGCGTCAGCTGTCGAGACGATCTGGCGTTTTGCTTTTCAGCAGACGGGTCCCAGCGGCGCGACGGATCCCATCAACGCGGCACCGCGCTGATCAGTCGAAGCGGCAGTCGGCATCCACAGGGGCTTTTTCTTTATCTGGAACTGGACCTGTCTGGTGAACGGCGCGGCGTGCTTGAGCTCGATCTGCCATTCGGTGCAAGCACCGTTGCCCCACTCGCGCGCTACCGAGAGTTTTCCGCTGACGCGTTGTTGTTTGACGCGACGAAAGTCATCGGCACGGTGGAGATCGACCCAAACGGCTGCCCCTGTGGTGATGGGAGAATCGAACTCGAGCTATCCGACCTCGGCGAGGATGGCATCGCCAACACCGACGACGACCAGTATCGAAGGATCAGTCGGGGTCGCTTTTCAGCGAGCAAAACATTCTGCCGCAATCCACGCGTCCTGCCATTCGGTGATCAGCTCGCCGCCCAACGCACCGGCGTGTGCCAAGCGCTCCCGCGCGTCCAGCAGCCGCCCAGCGAGCCAAGCACCTACGACCCCTATGGCGACCCATACGTCGACCCGACGGTCTATGGCGAAGCTCACGTCGGCTGCGGGGCCGAATCACCTCCACCCGACGCTGATCAAGATGAAGGCTGCGGCGGAGACGAGCCCGACTACGACAGCGATAGCGGATGCGATGGAGATGCCGAACCAGCGAGCGATGGCTCGGCGGGCTGCGACGGCGACACCAACAGCGGCGACTGTAGTGACGCCGACGGCTGCAGCAGCGATAGTGGCGCCAGCTGCGCTGATGACGGCTGCGCCGGTGACGCAACGATCGGTCCGAGCGGCACGGTAGTGCTACGAACCGACATCGTCACGATGGCGCTGTTTCTGCTTTTTTTTCACCTCAGGCCCCGACGAAGAAGCGCGACACGAGGCGGCAAGGTGCGGACGAAGTCGTGCGACGGTCTTCAAGCCGATCCCTCGGACACGCGCTAGGTCTTCAACGCGACAAAACGGCTGCCGGCGCCGCGACTCGAGGATGCGCTTGGCGATCTTTGAACCGATGCCGGGCAGCGCGATCAAATCGTCGAGCGACAAGCGATCGAGCGAGAGTTTGAGTCCAAGCCAGATCCGCGTGCTGGCCGGCAGCATCGTGGGCCTGACCTGGCAATCTGCGGCGAGCTCGACCTGCGCGCCTGCAACCAGTGTCGGTATCGATGACGCCGGGCAGCGTGGCCCAAGTAGGCGAATGAGGCGCAGGCGGGCTGCATCATGATCGGCCGCGCAGATCAGCCATTCGGAACCTTGGCGACGCACGCCGAGCGGAAAGGGACATTCAAAGTTCGATGCGCTCGGCGACTCAGGCCAGAGTCGCGCGATCACCATCTGGGTGATCACCGCGATCAATACCAGCATCACAACGAACGGCTTGCGCTCCATGGACGCCTCATCGGCCAGCCCAGGGCGGCGGTTGCTAACAGCGAACTAGGGTTCATCACCCGCGGCCGAACAGCTCTCGCGCACCCAGCTCAAATAGGGAGCGTTGCCACCCTGTACCGGCAGCGCAATGACCTCCGGCACGTCATAGCTGTGCAGCTCGACCAAGCGATCTCTCAGCGCAGCAAAGCGCTCAGCAGTCGTTTTGATCAGCAACAACGCCTCTTGGTCGTCGCAAATTTCACCCTGCCAACGGTAGATCGAACGGACGGCCGGGAGCATGTTGACACAGGCCGCAAGCCGCTCCGTGACCAAGGCACGGGCCAATTGCGGTGCCTCTTGAACCGGTGCCGTGGCGAGCACGCACAAGATCTGGTCGGACATAGGGCAAAGATAGCGGACCCCGCCTGGGCGGTAAAGCACCGCGCAGAGAACCTCCGGCGCGTCTTTCGTTTACCAGGGTTTCGGGCTACATTAGGCGCCCTGAATCAACCTGAAGCAAGATGCTGATCGTTCAGAAATATGGCGGCACGTCCGTCGCCTCTCCCGCTCACATCAGACGGGTCGCCGAGCGCGTCGCGGCGACGAAACATCAAGGCCATCAGCCGATCGTCATCGTTTCAGCGATGGCCGGCGAAACCAACCGACTGGTCGAGCTCGCCCAGGCCTTTGGCGCACGCCACGGCCGCGAAGTCGACGTACTGCTGGCGAGTGGCGAGCAGGTCACCGCGTCGCTGATGGCTCTTGCGCTCCAATCGCTCGGCGTTGCTGCGCGGTCGTTTCTCGGCTATCAGGCTCGCATGATCACCGACTCGAGCCACTCCCGGGCACGCATCCGCCAACTAGACGCCAGCACCCTGCTGCAGGTTGTTGATCAGGGCACGATCCCGGTGATCGCCGGATTTCAGGGTGTCGATCAGGCCGGCAATATCACCACGCTCGGCCGCGGCGGGTCGGACACATCGGCGGTTGCCGTGGCGGCAGCAGTCAAAGCCGACCTCTGCGAGATCTACACGGACGTCGACGGAGTCTACACCTCTGACCCGCGCGTTTGCCCGGACGCTCGCAAGATTTCGCGCATCACCTATGACGAAATGATGGAGTTGGCGTCACTCGGCGCCAAGGTCCTGCAGATCCGTTCCGTCGAGCTAGCCAACGCTCACGGGGTCAAACTCCACGTACGCAACTCCCACAACCAAGAGGAGGGAACGATGGTTGTTGCCGACAACCCACATGGCGAACCGGACGATCTCGAGCGCGTCGTGGTTACCGGCGTCAGCCTCGATCTCGATCAGGCGCGACTGACGCTGATCGGCGCCCCCAGCAAGCCGGGATTACAGAGCGCCGTTTTCGGCCCACTGAGCGAGGCGGGAATCGTCGTCGATGTCATCGTACAAAACCCACCGATCGACGGTCGGACAAACCTCTCTTTTACCCTTTCCGAATCCGACTTGCCGACGGCGAACCAGACGCTGGAGAACTTGGCCAAGCAGCTGAGCGCGCAGCGCGTCTTTAGCGACAGCGGTCTAGCAAAAGTCTCGATCGTCGGGGTCGGCATGCGAAGCCATTCGGGTGTTGCCCATCGGATGTTCGAACTGCTTGCCGCGAGCGGAATCGAGATTCTGATGATCAGCACCAGCGAAATCAAAGTTTCTTGCGTGATCGCTCGCGAACACGGCGAGAACGCAGCACGCGCGCTGCACGCTGGCTTCGGGCTAGCTGGTTAGCGAGAGCGACCCTGTGACGATGCTTGACCGGCGGCAGCGCAAATTACGACGGGCAGTCACCGGCGGGATCGTGCTCGCGATGTTGGCCGTGCTGCCTATCGCGTTGATCGAAGTCATCTATCTGTTCGTGGCGTACCGCCCGGGTCTGACGATGGGCCAAGCGCTTGGCTTCACCGCGGCGGCCATATTGATCCCGCTAGGCATCGCGCCAGTGGTCGGTGCGGCTGAGGGCCTGCTTTTTTTGGCGGTTTCGGAGCTCACATCCAAGCTCGCTAAGCAACGACTGGCTGAGCCGCGCTGGATGTCATTGATTTACTGCGTGCTGCTCTTGCCGCCGATCGCCCTGTTGATCGCGCGAATGTTCTCTGGCCGTTGGATCTCGCAGGCGCCCTATCGCGATCTAATCGCAGCGGGCAGTGGATTGCTGCTGCTCGGCCTGGCCTACGTCGCGCTACGAATGATCATCGGCGCACGCGACCGCTTTCGACTCCGCCGTTGGGAGTCGCGCGCAGCGCTTCTGCTGATCAGCTTATTGCTCGTACTCTGCGCTGGATTGTATGTCGCCGACCAACGGCTACTGCCCGGCCTGTATCCGGCCTTTCACGTAACGTTGATGCTGGGCATGGTCGCGTGCAGCCAACTGGCCGTGGCCACGGCGTATGCTACTTTTCGAGCGCGCCGCCGATGGGTGGGAAAGCTAATCGAGCCCAACCGTGTACTGATCGCAGCACTTGTGATCACCGCCATCGGGGCGATCTCCCTGCGAAGTCTCTGCCGTTCCCCGACAATGACCTTCGTCGCCCACCGCTATGCGGCTTTCCAAGGCAAGCTGTTGCGGATGGCCCGCCATTTCGGTATCAAGCAACCTGAGCCAACCAAGCACGCCGCCGCGACAGCAAGTCGAGCGGTTTTCCGCTCGAAACTCGCACCGCCACAGGCGCCAGACCACAACATCGTCTTAGTCACAGTCGACGCGCTACGCGCCGATCACCTTGGCACCTACGGCTACAAGCGCAAGACGACACCGAACATCGACCGCTGGGCCAAATCCGCGGTCGTCTTCGAGCGCGGGTACTGCCCCGTGCCGCATACATCCTTCTCTCTGACCTCGATCCACACCGGAATGAACGCGTTATCGATGCCCAGCGCTCAACCGCGCACGCTCGCCGCTGCGCTCAGGCGCTACGGATACAAGACCGCAGCGTTCTTTCCACCCGCAGTGTTCTACATCGACAAGGATCGCTTCGCCGCATTTCGTCACAGCAAGTTCGACTTTGAGTACGTAAAATTCGAGTTCATCGCTGCCGACAAGCGTGTCGACCAGTTCGTACAATTCCTCGACAGCTATCCGAAGCGCAAGTTCATGGCGTGGCTGCACTTTTTTGAGCCGCATGAACCGTACGAGCGCCAGGCATCCACTGATTTCGGCGACCGGGCCATCGACCGCTATGACAGCGAAGTGGCCTACGTCGACCGCGCCTTCGGCAAACTGGTCGAGGAAATCAAACGTCGGCGGCCCAATACGGTGATCGCGCTGACCGCCGACCATGGCGAGGCATTCGGGGAACACAACAGCCACTACCACGGCAACACACTCTACGAAGAACAGATTCGCGTACCGCTGATCATCTCAGCACCAACACTCGCAGCCCGACGTGTTGATGGCCCGGCGCAAACGATCGATTTGGCACCCACCCTGCTCGCGCTGGCGGATGTCCCCGTGCCAGCGACGATGACCGGCAACGACCTTGGACCGTGGCTGGTCGGCGAGCAGCCAAAGCACCTCCCGCCAGCGCGCATCTCGCTGGAGCAGAAGAAAGCTGTGGTCGATGGCCACAGCAAGCTGATCTACGACCACGCTCTCGGGTACGGAGAGCTGTACGATCTGGTACGTGACCCGGGAGAGGCCAACAATCGATTCGCCTCCGACGCCCCAAAGGCCGCAGCAATGCGCGCTTTGCTTAGCCCGCGCAAGGTCCGCGCACGCCGAACAGACATCGCGGCTTTGCTCGCCCGCGCGGAACGCCGCGATCCGGAAACGATCCCAGCGCTGCTCGAACTCTACGACCGCCGACCGCGCTTACGGCGCGCCGCGCTACGGCTGTTGGTGCGGCTGCGCACCCGGGCGGCGCAATCACGCCTCAAGCTGGCCGTCAGCAACCCCGATCCCGGAATCTCGATTCAAGCTGCCGTTGGCTTGGCTTTGCTCGGCGACAAGAAACAGCTGACCGCGCTGCGCCCGCTTTTGGCGCGCCCCGACTTGCCACCTACGTTGCGTAAAGACGCACTGATCGCCCTCGCGCGTAGTGGCGCCAAAGAGCACGTGTTGGAGCTGGCACAGACCCTCGAGCGCACAGCTGATGTCTACGACCGCATCGAACTGATCGAAACCCTCGGCAAAGTTGGCGATCCCAGATCCAGCAAGGCGTTGATCGGACAGCTCAAAGCCTTGCGAACGCGACGCTACGCGATCGACGCGCTAGGGGATGTCGGAGGCGTCGAGGCTGTCGCAAAGCTGGCTCGGGCGCTAGTCGAGGACAACTTCATCAGCTGGCGCACAGCCTCCGCAGCCGCGCTGGGTAAGATCGGCGACCGTCGCGCCCTGCCCGCACTGTGGCACGCGCTGCGCTTCGACACCGAGCTGAGCGTTGTGCAGGAGGCGCTCGTAGCGCTGGCCAAATTCAGCGAGCTATCGAAAGCCAAGCAACACGGAATACAAACGCTGCGGGCTAACTGGCAGTGCAACGCCAAGCAAGCTGATTGCCGCTGGGAGCTGGCCAACGCTTGCGGAGCAGCGCGCGAACTTCTCCTGCTCGGCCCGCAAGGCGACCCCGCCGCGACGATCCGCGCAGGCTGCAGCCGCGACGGAGCGGCGCCGACCGCGCTCTCGCAGATTTCCGCCGAGCACCACGGGCTTACCCTTTCACTGCGAGGCACCCCAGCAACCTTAGTCATTCAGGCAAATCGCCCAACCGAATTGGCGTTTGTCGGAATCCGTCTTCAGCCAGTAGCAAGCGCTCGACGGCGGCCTGGTACCAGCGACTAGTTGCAGCAGTCACTCAGCCCGCCTCAACGCCAAAAATCGTCCGCCCGCCGAAACGACGTTCGATCTCCTGCCGGATCGCGGCGTGCTCCTGATCGCGTAACATCGGGTCACGCTTGAGCAGCGTATCGATCGCATCCCGCGCATCCTGGAGCAAGGACAGGTGGTGGCGCAGATCGGCAAAGCGCATGCGAGGGCGACCGCTCTGCCGAGTACCAAAGATTTCCCCAGGTCCCCGGTTGTCGAGGTCAGCCTCGGCGATGACGAAGCCGTCGGCGCTCTCAGCAAGTACCCTCAGCCGGGCATATGCTGCTGATTCCTGCTCAGCAGCACAAAGCAGCAGGCAGCTGCTGACGCTACCGGCGCGGCGGCCGATCCGACCGCGCAGCTGGTGAAGCTGAGCCATGCCGAAACGCTCGGCGTGCTCGATCACCATCACGTTAACGCCCGGGAGGTCGATACCAACTTCAACGATCGTTGTCGATACCAGCAGGTCGATCGTGCCGTTCCCAAATCCGGCGATCTGTTCGGCTCGCTGCTCGGCGCTCATCTGGCCGTGCAATAGCCCAACCTTTGCTTGAGGAAACAACGCCGACAGACGCTGATGCGTTGAAATGACATCACTAACGTCGATCTTCTCCGAGCGCTCGATCAGCGGGCAGATGACAAACGCTCGCTCCTTTGCCGCCAGAAATCGCTCCAGCTCAGCGTGCGCGGCGCTGCCTTGCTCGATCACGCCACCTTGATGCAGCACCGTTGTCGGCGGCAGTCGGCCTGGCGGTTTCTCGTCGAGAATCGATACATCCAAGTCACCGTACACGGTCAGCGCCAACGTCCGAGGAATCGGCGTAGCGGTCATCACCAGCAAATGCGGCAGGTGTCCCGCATCGCGACGCAGTCGCAGCGCGGCTCGCTGAGAGACACCGAAGCGATGCTGCTCATCGACGATGGCCAACGCCAAATCGGGCAATTCCACGTCGCTACTCAGCAACGCCTGTGTGCCGATCAGCAACGGCACCTGCTTGGCAGAGGCCAGAGCGACGATCGATCGGCGCAGCTGCGGTTTGGTCGAACCTGTCAACAAGCCGACACGCATACCGAGCGCATGGCCCCAACGGGACAGTACCGCGTGATGCTGAGCCGCCAAGGCCTCGGTCGGCGCCATCAGCAACACCGTTCCGCCGTTGCGTAAGGCGATCGTCGCCGCAGCAAATGCGACGGCGGTCTTGCCCGCGCCAACATCGCCTTGTAGCAGACGATGCATCGGCTCGCTGCGCGCCATATCGACAGCGATCTGGTCGATCGCGCGCCGCTGCGCACCAGTCAGCGCGAAGGGCAATGCCCGCTCGAGATCATCCGACAGCTGCTGATCGTCGATCGTACAGACCAGCGTTTGATGCCCGCTCCACTGGCGTCGACGCAGCGCCACCGCCAGCTGCAAGGCAAACAGCTCCTCAAAGGCCAGGCGTACCAAAGCAGGGTGGCTAGCGGCGTCGAGCGCCGCCAGCTCGTCACCGTCGAGCTCGTTGGCCAGGTGGATCGTCTCCAGCGCGGCCTGCTGTGTCGGCAATTCGAGCGCTTCGCTTAGCGCGACAGGCAATAGCTCGGTCAATTCCTTGGCGAACCGGCGCGTGGCCTCTTTGCACAGCGCCTCGATCTTGCCTGGTGCGACACCCGGCACGTCAGGATAGCGCCGACGGATCGCACCGGCGCTCGGCGCCGAGATATCCGGATGGGTCATTTGCAGTCGGTCGCGATAGTGCTTAACCTGACCGCTCACTCGCACCGCACTGCCCTTGTCAAAGCGCTTGACGATCCCAACAACGCCGTGAAACCAGACACACCACAGGCGCGTCGGCGCATCAAGATGTTCGGCGATCTCCAACTCGACCATCCGCCGACCGCCACGCATTCGACGACTTCGCGCGGCGACCACAACGCCACTTATCGTCGCCACCTCTCCGTCTCGCAGCGCTTCGAAGGAAACCTCTTGGCGCTGATCGCGATAGCTGCGTGGCAGCAGGAACAGCAGGTCTTCAACGACCAGAATTTCACGCGCGGCGAGGCGCTCCGCCACGACCGGACCCACACCACGCAACACGGTCGTCGGCGCACGCAATCCCAGCTCTGCGCCTCCCTGCGGCAACGGCGCCGTCCGCGGTGCCGGGCGACGATCAGAGAATTGGTGGCAAAGGCGCAAGCCACGCGCAACTAGGCGCGTTCGCGACAGCCGGTCCAGCTGCTCGAAACCATCAAGCGCGGCGGCATAATCGCCGAGCGTCCCGCGCTGTTCCTCGGACAACAGCGCTTCTAGGCGACGCGAGGCCCGCTGCAGAGTCCCACCCAAATCGGTGACGTCATCGATGCCGGAAAAATTGTCGCGCGCTGCGAAGACGAGCGGCCGTTCGAGCGCCTGCAGCGCTCGTCCGAAATCCCCTCGGCCGATGTCCTCTCGATCAGGCACTTCCCCAGCGCCCGAAACCTAGCCGCGATAGGTGAACCGCAGCTCATAGTCGCAAAGGTGGAAGATGTCGCCTTCGTCGATGCGCTTGTTGTCGATGCGCATACCCTTGTAGTCGATGCCGTTGGTCGACCCAAGATCTTTGATGTAGAAGGTCCCATTGCGACGAATGATCGCTGCGTGTTTGCGCGAGATATTGCCGTCCTTGATTGCCAAGTCACTGGTCTTCGACCCACGACCGATGATGAACTGATCCTTGTCGATCGGTATACGCTGGCTATTGAACAGCAAGAACAGCGTCGGCCCGGCACCTGCGCTCGGCGCCTCTTGCGAACGCCGCTGCTCGCCGCTCGGCCGGTAGGCGCTCGGCTGCTGCATCGTGCGCCGACCCACACTATACCCCGGCCCTTGGGGCGGGGCCGCAGGGCTTGGCGGGCCCGCGGGTGGTCCCCCGGGAGGGGGCGGCGGACGACGACCTACAGCCAAGCTCGGATTTCCTCCGCGCGACGGCTGCTGCGCCCCACCACCTGGACCAGCCTGAGGCGAATAGCTTTTGCTGCGCGCGTAGTGGCGCATCGCCTCGTTGATCAGGTAGTCGATCGAACAATCGAAGTCGTTGGCCATCTGCTCAAACGTGTCCCAAAGGACATCGCGGCAGTAGAAATGGCGCATCGTTTTCTTGTTCTGATCCATCTCGAGCCTAGCGCTGGCGAATCCGCTCTATGGCGCGCTTGACCTCCGCACCCAAGTTTACATCCCATCCAGGGATACGAGACGAATCGACCGCGAGCGGTTCAAGTCGAGCAACGTCCGTCGCATCCCCCAAAGCGCCAACCAACCTCACAGCTATTAAGCGTGCGATCAAGCTACGGGAATTCAAAGCTGACCTCAACGTGGGCAACGCTTCCTTTCCCAGATCGCGAGCATCATTTTCTATCAGGTCTTTGACGTCTTCTGGTTTGTAAGTGTACCGCGAAGGCAGCGCCTCTAGCAACTTAGCAAGACCTTTTACCTTACAGCAGCTGAGGGTTGCCTCGATCGCGCGATAGCGGACTTTGTCATCGGTTGCCGCGAACAGCTTGGCCAAGGCCTCCAGCGTCGCTGGGCCCGAGACTTTCTCCATCACCTCGAAGGCCCGCTCGCGCAAATCTCCGGGCTGGGTGACGTCGCTGGCAAGGGCTGCCATCGCCGGAATCACTGCATCCGAGGCGGTTAGCGCCAACGCGCGCAACGCCAGATCGCGAGCGACCGTGGGGCCGCCTTGGGCATGACGCATCAAGGTCTGCCGCGCAGCGTCGGCCCTCGTGGAGGCTAGTGCCTCGGCGAACAGCGCGAACGTTTTGAGCGATTCCTGCAATTCGCCCTGTGCGCCGGCAGCCGTGGCTGCATGTTTGGCGATCTCCTTCCATTGCGCGTCAGCCCCCACTGCCAACTTGGCCGCGGCCGCCTCACGTTCGGCCGGACCACCCAATTCGCCGATCAGCTTGGACAACGGCAGCACAGCCTTTAGGTCGGCGGCCACGTGAGCCACCAGCTGCGACGCCGCCGGTTTGCCGATGGCGTGAACAATTTTTGTCGCGCTATGCAGCCCAGCCTTGCGCCCCGACCAGTCGGCGACGATCCAGGCGAGCAGCCGCCGATCGAGTGCGGCGCGCTTAGCCGCGTCCACCTGCGGCCGCAGGGAGAACAAAGCGTCCTTCGCGCTCAGCTGCACCCTACTCGTCGCTTGTTCGCTCGGGCCGACCATCACACCGCTAAAGTGATCGACCAGGTGGCCGACTAGCATCTGCTTGTCCGTCGGCGAAACGGCGGCCAGATCCTCGCTTAGCGGATCAAAGTGCCCCAGATCCGCCAGCGCAACCGCTGCTAGCTTTCGCAGTTCGGCCGACAGATCGGCATCGCGAACGGCGGCTCGTAGCTTGGCACCACCGTTTTGGGAGTTCTTCCAAATCGCGATCTTCTCGGGCGTAACGTCGCACCCAGCGAGGGCCAGAGCCGCCACCGCGACAGCTAGATATTGCGCTAGAGATTTCATTATATATGTCCAAAGCTTCCCCTATTATTATGGAGAGCAATAGATCAAGTCAATCGGCTGCAATGGACCGCCCCCTCCTGCCACTTTTCCTCGCTGTCTGCGGCGTATTCGTCGCGACGCCGAGCTACGGCCAGACACCGCTGCTCAATGCGCGATTCGGCGGTATCGGGCTGATCGGCCCGGCAAACAGCCATCCAGCCTCGGTGTTTTACAGCCCCGCTGCGCTGGCCCTGCGTCGCGGGCACCATGCCTTCCTCGAGGGATCTGCGATCCTTCGGAGCGGCACGGTTGCCCTTTCACCCGTCGATCCGTTGACGGGCAAGCCCCAGGGTGGATCGGCCGCTGACCAATCATTTCTCAACGGTCAGCCCAGCTTCTACACGGTGGTAAGTAGCGACCTCGGCACCGAAAGCATCGTGCTCGCCATCGCTGCCGGGACGCCGGCCAACAGCGCAGTTTCGTTGCGCCGAGGCGGCGATTCGCAGACCTTCGACCCGGTAGCGCAAGGTGCGGCGCGCTATCACCTGGTCGATTTCTCCGCTTGGCATCTCTATCTGACGCCCTCGGTCAGCTATCAAATCGTCGACGAAGTCGTCCTCGGTTTCGGCGTGAGCTACGTCTACGGCAACATCAACTTTGGCTTCGTGCGAGACGTCGCGCTGCGCGGTGGAAGTGCGAGAGATCAGGCCAGCGAATACGCAGCCCTCGATGACTGCGGCAACAAAACGCCATGCAACTACGGAGCCGACGCCGCCGCCGAAGCGATCCGCGTGCGCGGCAGCGCTAGTGGCGTAGCGTTTCACGCGGGTGTACTGATCCGCCCTACCGACAGGATCAGTATTGGTGTCGGCTATGTCAGCCGGGTCGTCGCCGGCTTCGGCGATCGCGCGGCTGATGGCGATGCGTTCGTTCAGCGAGCGAAGGCTACGATCGACAACGCGACCGTCGACGTACAAGAAAACCTGCGTGGCCGCGCAACGATCGGCTACCGCATTCCATCGGTACTCTCGGCGGGCGTAAACTGGCAACTCAAAGGTCGCTGGGCTCTCGATTTGCAGGGCCGCTGGACCCAACACAGCGAATTCGACCGTCTGGAAATGCGCCTATCAGGGTCGGAGTTTCGCGACGAACCCAGAGTCCCAGATCGCATCGCTCACTACCGTGGAACCCAAGATAGTTTCGCCTTGCAGATCGGCGGAAGCTACCTGCTCCATCCGCGCGTTGAGCTTCAAGCTGCACTGATGGGAGAGACCTCCGCCTACGAAGCCAACGCAGTGTCGCCAGCGACGATCGACAATTTCAAACTCGACGGTTTGATCGCTGCACGTATCGCGATCGGCCAGTACTTCAACCTTTACCTGGGCTATAACCTGGTGCTGATGATTCCGCGCACTGTCTCTGATTCGGCTTACGATCCGAGCACCCTGGTGCGCTGCGTCGATTCGTTCTTCGACGTACTGACCGAAGATTGTCAGCTGGCCAATGCCGGACGAGGACTGGCCTCATCCGCGGGTGACTATCGTCTTTGGCAACACCGCTTCAGCCTCGGACTTGCCATCGGTGTCTGGTAGCCGCTCGGATCACACCCCTTCGACGAACATTCGATGCAAAAAGCGCTGCACCCGGTCGCGCTGCCCCGCGCCGACGAGCACAGTCAAGCGCTGAGGCCCAAGGTCAGCACCGAGAACATCGATCCCCTCGCCTTGTAGCTGAGCCAGACAGCTGGTCAACTGCCCGCCCTGTTCGGCAAAGCTCGCGCCGATCACACTGACCGCATCGCCTGGCTCGCTGAACTCAGCTGCCGGCAGCGCCGACTCCACGGCACGCTTGAAGCGGACAAAGTCGTGGCAGGAACCGCGCACCAGGCACAGCTCGGTGGCTGACCGCTCGACGCGCGTCCAGAGCGTCCTCGCCTGCTCTTCGCTCAAGAGCTGCGTCAAGACCATCAACGCCGGCGTCGGATCGGCGCAGCGGATCAGCACCACATCTTCGATCGCCGTCACGCCGACCAGCGGGCGGTCGCTGGTCTGACCATCGACCGAGGTCGTTTGCCCGCCCTGGGTCGCAGCGGCAACGATGCGGATCCCCTCGCGCCGCGCATAGGCGACCGCCTCAGCGTTGAGCACCCGGGCCCCAAAATGGGAAAACTCGAGCATCTGGTCGTAGTTTAGTTGGTCCAGGTGATGCGACTTTTCAACGACAGCCGGATCGCCCGATTTCACACCGTCGACATCCGAGAAGATCTCGCAGTATTCGGCGCCCAGTGCGGCGGCGAGCGCTACGGCGGTCGTGTCGCTACCGCCGCGCCCAAGTGTCGTGACCTCGCGCTTGTAGCTCATCCCCTGGTAGCCAGCGACGACAACCACGCGGTCCTGGGCGAGCTCGTCGAGCACGCGAACCGGTCGGACTTCGATGATCCGCGCTTGAGTATGGCGATGGCTGGTGATGATCCCGCACTGCGAGCCGGTAAACGAGACCGCACTCTGGCCGAGATCGACGATCGCCATCGCTAACAAAGCGCTGGAGATCCGCTCGCCCACAGACAGCAACATATCCAGCTCTCGTATCTCCGGCACCCGCGCAACCTGCCGCGCCAGAGCGTCGAGCTCGTCGGTCGTTGAACCCATCGCCGAAACGACAACGACGACCTGAAAGCCAGCGGCGGTCGTGTCAACCACGCGCTGAGCCACGCGGCGCAGACACGCGACGTCGGCGACGGAGCTTCCCCCGTACTTTTGGACCACGATCGGCTTTCGTTGCGATTCTAGCGGGTTATGATTTTCAACTTTCGTACTCATTCCGAACGCTCTGTTGGTGGCAAGGCCTCGACGGTGTATTACACTCTACCATCATGCGAAAGCTTAGCGTACTCGCCGGGTTGCTCCTTTTGCAGGCGTGTCGACCGGCCATCCAGCAGGGCAAACCGCCAAAACATCCGCTGCATCTGCGCATTCGGTTGCCGTCACGAATCACCGACAAGACCTTCACACTCCATCGACAGCGATACTGGACGGTACCGCCGCGAGCTCAGGCCCGGGCGCCCTATCGCTTGCTCCTCTTACGCTACATCCACGCGAAGTTCACTCACGCGATCGAGGACGGACGCAGCCGTGAGATCAGCGCGCGCTTCGCCCAAGCAGCGAAACTCTACGACCCGGCGGCGGTCCACGACGGTGCGGTCAAGCCCGACCGACTGTTTCTCGAAATGGCCGCGCGCTTGCGCGCGTTCTTTTCGCCCTCCGGCGATGAGCAGCAGGTAGTGCCCGCCCTCGCCGTCGAAATGGAGGTCCAATCATCGGCCGGCACCCAACTGCTCGATGTACTCAGCTGGACCGATCGCGTCGCTGAGCTGACGATTGGTCCGAGCGCACTGTACTCGCGCTCAGTTCAGGCCCTTGAAGAAGCAGCGGGCGTGTGGCCCTCGCGCAAGATCATCGCCCTGCTTGAGGCCTACTACCGCAAACGGGTCGACGTGCTGGCTCGCCAGGGGCCGGTCGCCGCGCTGCTGCGCCACCGACGCAGTCAAGAGGCCGAGCTACTGCTGCACGCAGGTTACCGTATCGCCAGACACTACCTTGCAGTTGATCGCCCCGAAGCTGCACTCGATGCGTTCAAGCGCCTATCGCCACGCGAACCCGGCAGCGGCGCAGCGCTGCGGCGTCTGCTGGAAAATGTGATCTCACCGGCAGCCAATATCGAAGATTTCATCCGATTGGCCGAGTACGTCGAAGACCGTGACAAGGCCGTTGCGCTGCGAATTTGCCGCCATGCCGTGCCTCGTTTCTTCAATGAACCACGCGTCCAGGCCTGCATCGGCCGCCTGGCGGCCGAGATCAACAACGTTCACCTGGCGATCAGAGCCTATGAGCAAGCCTTTCGCCTGGCGCCGGCCAGCCCGCGATACGCGGAAGCGCTGGCGATCCAATATCAACGACGGCTGTTCAACAGCATTGGCCGCGAGCAACTCGACGATTCGTTCCGCTACCTAAAACAGCTCGAGCACTACTACGCGGTAACCGAACGTCGGTTGGGCAAGGCGTTGAAGCCCACGCTGGCCCGCGTTTATTTTGGAATGGCCCATGGGCTCTACAACGCCGGACGCGTCAAGACAGCGCAGGAGATGCTTGCGCGCTCGCTCAAACACGAACCGCTCCCCGAGGCTGTCGTCCAGCTGGCGACAATCGAGAAAAAAGCTGGCAACCCGCAAGACGCCGTGAAGATCCTCGACAAGGCTGAGACCCTCGGCATGCATTCAGCTACCGAGCGGATCTATTGGCAGGCGCGCATCGACACCCTGCGGGGCCATGCGCTGATGGCTGCCGCCAACGAACAAAGCGGGCGTGAGGCGCTGCGACGCGCCGTCAGCGCCTGGGATCTCTGGCTGCGCATGGGGCTGCGCCGCCAGGCCAAAGCGGAGGCCTTGCTCAGGCGGGCCAAAGCGCTCTACGCCTTGGGGGACCAAGCTGCCGCAATGGACGGTCTGGATGCTGCGATCGATGCCGACCCGACCCGCAAAGAAACCTACGCCGACGTGATCGCCTGGCTGACCAACCACGGCCATTTGCCCGAGGCGCTCGACGCCTACCATCGCGCGCTCGGTCGCGAGGAGGTTGGTGAATACCTCAAGACCTATTGCACGTTTTGGGTGATCGGGCTCGCGCGCCGCGCGAACGTCTCGCCGGATCCCCTTGCGCTCAACCACCTGAGGAATCTCCGCGGTGGCTCGTGGTACGTCAAGCTAGCCCAGATGGTGCTCGGCAAGGCCTCCTTCGCCGACCTCGAGCAGGCCACGAAAACCGACAGTCGACGAGCCGAACTCTACTTTTACCGTGCCGATCAATTGCTCGCTGACGGCAAAATCGAACCAGCGCGGTCACTTTGGAAAAAGGTGATCGACACCAAGATGATGGCCTTCTTTGAATACGACATGGCTGCCCGCAACCTGCTGCTTGGCCCGCCCAAGGTTCG
This sequence comes from Deltaproteobacteria bacterium, assembly GCA_020633415.1. Classification (GTDB taxonomy): domain Bacteria; phylum Myxococcota_A; class Polyangia; genus JACKDQ01. Next base: position 265,649 of record JACKDQ010000003.1, on the reverse strand, counting down.
CGCCCGCCCCGTTGACCGCACCGCCGCGCGGCCCAGCCCGAGCAGCGAAGACGACGTCCAAGAGCAATAGGCCGCTTTTTTGAATACCGCACGCGCCAGCGCCGTCGGAACCCTGCATATGCCCCGCGTTTCGATCATTATCAGCCTGCTGTTCACCTCAGCCCAAGGGTTGGCCAGCGACAGACTGACGCCAGCGCAAACCAAGAAGCTCGACGGCTGGGAGGTCATCCACCTCAAACAAGCGCGCACGCCGGAGGGCTTCCTGGCGCAAATGGCGGTTGTCGTTCCCGATACGCCCGAAGCGACGACCTACGCGTTGATGCAGATCGACAAGTACAAGCACTTCATGCCGCACTTTAAGGATTCTCGGCTGGTCAAGACGCGCGGCAGCACGGTCTATGCGGTGATCGAGACCAAGTTACCTTGGCCGGTACGCGACGCCTGGGTCTACCTCAAAGCCTCGCATAAGCATCTCGGGGGGCGTCGCTACGCGGCCGGCTGGAAGATGCTCAACGGCACGATGAAGTACTACAGCGGCGCCGCGAGCCTCTCTCCCTGGAGAAACGGCCCACACCACACGCTGGTCGTGCTGACCACTGTCGCTGCGTTAAACACCGCAGCCCCTGACTCACTGGTTTCTCGTGGCGTAGCCAGCGTGACGTCGATGTTTCTCCACCGGCTGCGGATGCGCGTTGTGGCGCTACGCCAGTTCAAGAAGCTCCCAGGAGATCTACAGAAACGCCTCCGCGAGACGCCTTGACATTGGGCGCCGGCGGTCGCTAAATTAGCGTCGATATGGCGGCATAGCCAAGTGGTAAGGCAGAGGTTTGCAAAACCTCCATTCACCAGTTCGAATCTGGTTGCCGCCTCCCACCCCACCGCGGAACCCTTTCGCGGTGGGGTTTTTGCCTTAAGAGAGCCTTAGGTGCTCAGCAGCGCTAGCAGGAGATTCAATCATGCAAAGCAATGCTCGTTTCTTTTCGGCCTACCGTAGCTTGTCGGGCTGGCGCATCGCACTGTTCTTGTTGGCGTCGGTCAGCGCCATGCTCGCCTCTGACGCCCTTGCCCAAGGCGAGCGACCACATGATCGCGGAAGGAAGCGCGGCCCCCACGCCCCCGGCGAGCATTGGCGCACACGAAGAGCTCCTGTCGTCGAAGGCTTTTCGCCGCAATCGGGCCCTCCCGGCAGCAGCGTCGTGATCAGCGGGCGTCATTTTGACGAGAACACGCGAGTCCGCTTCAACGGACGCTGGCTGCGGATCATCGCCCGCACCAACCAAAAGCTTCGCGTGATCATACCAGCCAGCGCGAGCAGCGATTTCTTCGTGGTCAGCACGCCGGGTTTTTCCGACGCCAGCAGCGTCAGCCGCTTCGACGTTGAGGGCCCGGCCCAAATCCACCGATTCTTTCCGCCGCGCGGTGAGAGCGGTGTCGCTGTAACGATCCTCGGACAGAACTTCCTCTCAACTGACGACGTTCGGCTCGCGGGCCAACCGATGCGCGTCGTCTCACGCCAACCGGGACGTATTACGGCGATCGTCCCCGACGGCGCGACCGCCGGCCCGCTGTCGATCTGGCGCGGTGGACGGGAAGTCGCCACCTCACGGCAGCCCTTTGTGATGCAGCTCGCCAACCCGCTGATCAGGGGCTTCATGCCACGACGCGGCGCGCCCGGCACCGTAGTGACCCTTCGCGGGGCAAATTTCAGTGCTAGTGACGAGATCTTCCTGGCCGGCACGCGCCTACCGGTCCGCCGCATCACGACCGATACGATCGAAGTCGTGATCAACCGCCCCCTCTCTGGCCAATTCGTCTTGCAGGGTGCGGGCGGCCGCCGCGCGATCGCTCCCGGGATCTTCGCAATCGTCACCCCGCCACGCGTAGAGCGCTTCGCGCCTCACCATGGCCCACCGGGCACACAGATCATCATTTTTGGCAGCGGCTTTATCCACGGCGATCAGCCGTACCTCGGGTCCTCGCTGTTGACCGTCCGCACGGTCACCGACAATCAGATCGTCGCAGAGCTTCCCGCAGGCGTCAGCGACGGACAGATCTCGGTCAAGCGGGGCATGCGCGCCTATGTCGCTCGGGGATTTTTCCGCGTCCATTTGGCCCCAACCATCGAAAGCATTTCACCGACGGCGGGCCCGCCGGGGACGTTGGTCACGATCAGCGGACAACATTTCGGACGCCGCGCCAGCGTCTTAATGTCGGGCCGCAAGCTGCCGATTCGCCGCCGCCAGCCGGGCATGATCCAGGTCGAGGTGCTGCCGGGTGTCCCGAGCGGCCAGATGGTTGTCCTGACGCAACGTGGAACGGCGCAGTCCACCGATACCTTCCACGTCCAGCGCTATCCGGCGTTGCTCTCGTTCTTCCCGCTCCGCGGGTTGGCTGGAACCTCGGTTACGCTGCGAGGCCGCCACTTCCATCCCGCGATGCGCGTGATCTGGAGCGGGCGCGTATTGGCGCCGACTTCGGTGACCAGCGACAGCGCCGTAGTCAAGATTCCGGACGACGCCAGCGGCAGCAGCCGGTTCACCGTAACCGCCTTTGGACGCCAGCAGCACTCGCGGCTGCCGTTTGTCGTCGACCAGCCGGCGCCCGAGCTGAGCTTTACGATCGCCCCCCATCGTGTTCAACGGGGCCAAGAGGTTACGCTGTTCCTTACGCCTGCGCGGCAGTTCACGCGCGTCTACTTTAACGGACGGCTGCTGCCGAAAAAGAGCTTAGAAGCTGGCCGCCGCTTGGTAGTCACTGTGCCGTCCGACGCGCGAAGCGGTTACTTTGAAGTCGAATACCGTGGGCGCGTCTACAAGGCCAATCAGCGACTGCACGTCTACTAGCACTGCGCCCGCCCGCGCCATCCGAGCCCCCGACGCAGCCGATAGCACCGTCTCTCGAGGCACCCTGCTTCGTGGCAACTCGCGCGTAGTGATCTAACTGGCCTTGGAGCCGATCTCCAACAGCGCCGCGGGCGGTCGGATGTCGGTGGGCCAACCATAGTCTCGAGAGGCGATCCGTGTGGCTCGCCGATGCACCAACGGCTGACGTGCTGCGTTCGGCGAGGGCGCTTTTTTCGTCGCCGCCGATGGCGGCAATGGTGGCGGTCGTCGCGCCGCAGGAACCGTCTTTAGCTCAGCACCGGCCGCCTCATCAGGCAAACAGGCCCAGCGTAAATCGGACAGGGAAAACGTCACTCGGCCACCACAACACCGACAGTAGAACCAATAAAGCCCCTGCTTCTGCCATCGTCGGCGACTGCGATGTCGGGCCTGACAATGGGAGCACGTGATCTCGGCGTAGATGTCCATCGACCGGCTGTATTCCAAGTTACACGCCAAGTATCCACCCCATTAACTAGCTGAAATTAAACAGCCGAGGAAGCGCCAACGGCCACGCTGGACGCCGCTCCAAGCGGCCCACAGCTCTAATCCACCGAATACAAAGCATCTTTGTTGCAGGCTCACTGTCCCCAGCGCCGCACAAGCTAAGTGGCCACTCAATTCCGCGATAGAGCAGTAGTAGATCTCCCCAGCGGAAGCCGACACAGCAGCAGCTTGCCGCCATTTTTAAAATAATTACGAACGCTAACACGCCGCAGCAGGTGTAGGCTGGCCATTGCCGCTGTCTGTTTGGCAGACTTGCCCTCGGTACGCACCCCGTGGCGAAAAAGAGCACAAAGAAAACGACCGCGAAAAAGGCGCCGAAAAAGCGCGCGACCAGCGACACCGCATTGGCGTCGACCTGGGCTGGCTCCGCGCCGACGCAGGACCCGCGGATCGGCACATTGCTCGACGGTCGTTACACGATTCGCGAGCGGCTCGCGGCAGGCGGCATGGGCGTGGTCTACCGCGCGGAACGCGTACAGATCGGCCAGCGCGTGGCGATCAAGTTCCTCAACGCCCCGGCTGGCGACGAAAAGACGTTCATCGCGCGCTTTGAGGTCGAGGCACGGGCGATGAGCCGGCTGGAGCACCCCAACTGTGTATCGATCATCGACTTCGGCATCGCCGACACGCCATACCTGGTGATGGACTTCGTCACCGGTCGTACCGTCGCCGAGCTGATCGACGCCGGCCCGGTACCGATCGGCCGCACGGTGGGCATCATGCATCAACTGCTCGCCGGACTCAGCCATGCCCACAAGAAAGAGATCGTCCACCGCGATATCAAGCCAGCCAACCTGATCATTACCGAAGGTGTCGCGGGGACCGGCGACTATTTGCGAATCCTCGACTTCGGCCTGGCCAAGCTGCGTCAAGACGGTGTTTCGATCGACGGCACCGCCGACAACGCGGCATTGGGCACGCCGATCTACATGGCACCCGAGCAAGTCACCGGTGGAGCTGTCGACGCCCGCTGCGATCTATACGCAGCTGGACTCGTGCTGTTCGAACTGTTGACCGGGCGACGTGCATTCAGCGGACGGAACAAGGTCGAAGTGCTGTGCAAAAAGGTCGATCAGGATCTACCTCTGCTACGCGAGCTAGCGGCGCACCGCTCGCAAGCGATGGAAAAGGTATTAGCCCGAGCGGTAGCACGCGACCCCGAGCAGCGCTTCGCTTCGGCGGCCGCGTTTGCCGACGCCCTCGCCCAAACACCCGAGGCGATCACCGCACGCCAAGCCAGGAGCCCCAAGACAGCTTTGGCCCAGACCGTCGCGGTTCCCCAACTCAGGCGGCGACGACGACGCATCGCAAGTGTCGGCCTGCTGCTCTGCATTGCCGGCGCGTTGGCGAGCTGGGTCAAGTTCTCCCCCGCAGGTCAAAGCTCGCTGCGCCGGCTGCTCGGTGGCGTCCCTGCCCACAAGTCGATCAACGCTCAACCGACGACGAGTGAACGGCGACACCAGGGGCGCCAGGCCAAGCGCGTCAAACGCCCAGTAGCCGGTCGAGAGCCAGATGCGCCGACCGCGGCTGCGCGACACCGGTCTGCCGGCGTGCGTGAACTGAGCGCCAAACCGGCACCAAAGCCCGCCAAGCGCAGCGATGCCCCGCGCAATGAGAGCCACCCGTCGAAGGCGGTCGCCCAAGTGGCAGCGCTGATCCGCCAACAGCGCTACAATTCAGCTCGTCGCTTGCTCAGCGGGCTCCGCAAACGTTCGCCCAAGAACGCCTATCTCGCTTTTCTCTCGGGCCAAGCCGACTGTGGGCAGCTGCGCTTCGGCGCAGCGATGCGCAATTTCGGCGAAGCGCTGGCCATCGACCGCAAATATCGACGCAGCTCAACGATCAGTCGCGAAGCCGTGCGCGCGCTCGGCAGCTCCGCCCACCGCAAGGCGGCGTACTTGATCCTCAAGCACCTGCGACTGAACGCACTGCCTCAGCTGCGACGCGCCGCCAAGCGACACCCCAACAAACGCGTGCGCATCAAAGCGAGCTACTTGGCCAAGCGAATCGCCGGCGCCTAACGCCGGCCGGGAGTGAATAGGGTGGCGAGCGGCCCCCAGTGCCGCCCGACTTCAAGGCCAATTGGCCTAGAGTCCGCCAATTGGCCTAGAGTCCGCCAATTGGATCGTCGGTCTTCAGGCGGGTTAGCCGTTTTGCGCGACGCTTCTTCTCTTTTTCGGCTTTTCGGCGGCGCTCCTCCAAGGCCTGAGCACGCGCGCGCTGCGACTTAATCTGCTCGCGGATCGCCTGCCGACGCGTTTCGTCGGTCGCTGAAGCCAAGGCCCCTTTGAGCTGTTGAGATTCGCGCTCGAGTTTGTCTTGCTCGGCCTGAAACTGACGCTCTTTTTCCAGGTACTCTTTGCGCAACCGATCCAGGTCAGCCTTTTGCTGAGCCAACATCTTCTGGGTGCGCTCTTGCTCTTGTGCTTTGACGTAGGAGAAATAGCCCACCGTACCGACGGCGATTACCAACAACCCGATCACGATGCCGATCGGCACCCAAGGCACCTTCTTCGCCAGGGCTTTGGCCTCAGCTTCGGCCTTGATGCGATGCTGCTCGAGATGCATCTCGGCCTCGACGCGAGCGCGACGCTCAGCCTCGGCCAAGCGAATCTGCTCCTCGCGCTGCCGCTCCTCTTTTTCGCGCTCAGCTTGCAGTCGTGCGTTCTCCTGAGCCTGCCGCGCGGCTTCTTCTGCCTGCAGCTTTGTCAGACGCGCTTGCTCCTCGCGCTGTCGCTCCGCTTCGGCCTCGCGGCGCTCAGCCTCTTCCTCTGCACTAACGCGTTCTTCTTCGATCTTGCGAAGCTCCTGAAGCGACACAAGAACCGAGTTGGGATTTCGGTCGGCCATCGGCTGCAATCTCCTTCACGCTGGGGTGCTAAGGTCGTATGGGGTTAGACACTTACAACGCACCCAAGACCAGCGATTTGTGTATATAGCATTTGCCAAGTCAGGCTTCAACAGAGCGAATCACGTCGCCGACCAAGAAAAGCTCCGAAAATCAAACACATGCCAAAATTTCGCCAGATTGGCCTTCGCACGGATAACATGGCGGGCCGAAGATGAGGGGCTACATCGACCTGCACTCGCACGTGCTCCCCGGTCTCGACGACGGCCCGCAAACCGTCGATGATGCGCGAGAGCTCGCGCGGGCGCTTTTCCAGCTCGGCTTTTCGACGCTCCACCCCACGCCCCATCAAAAGTCCGGCTCGTGGACGCCGACAGCAACTGAGCGCCAAGCCGCCCAGCGCGCCCTGAGCGATGCCTTGGCGGGCGACGACGGTCCGGAGCTCGCCCCGGCTGGTGGCGAGAACATGTGGGACGAACTCTTTTTGCAGCGCCAGACAGACCGCTCCTACCCGACCTATGCTGGCGACAAGGCCTTTCTGCTCGAGCTCCCACCGAGCAGCGTTCCTCCGCAGCTCGAACAACGCCTGTTCGACTTTCAGCTGCAGCACCAGAGACTTCCCGTGCTAGCCCACGTCGAGCGCTACCTGATCCTGACCGACGATCTGGATCGGGTCGAAGCGCTCAGCCAGCGGGCGGCATTGCTGGTCAACTTGGCAACCCTCGGCGGACTCGGCGGTTGGCGCCTGCGCCGACGTGCCCGCAAGCTCGTCGAGCGTGGACTTATCCACGCCGCCAGCACCGATGCCCACAGTCAACGCGACGTCGAACCCACGGCCGCCGGAATCCGCTGGATCGCTAGTAATCTCGGGGATAACGCCGTCTCTGAGTTGCTCATCAGCGGACCCCGTGCCATCCTCGCCGGCGCTCTGCCGTGAGCGAGGAACACCTGTCGTGAAGAAACTACTGACGCGATTGCTGCTCTCGCTGGTGATCGGCGGTGGATTGCTCTACTTGGCGATTCGCTCGATCGAGTTCGAGGGCACCGTCGCTGCGCTAAAGCAGGCCAGCTGGTGGGTGCTGGGCCCCTATTACCTGTTGATGACTGCGCAGCACCTGCTGCGATCTTGGCGGTGGAGCCACTTGCTGGCACCGATCGCCGGGCCCGTGCCCTTCTCGCGGATCCTTCCGATCTCGACCGTCGGCTTTTTCGCGATCCTCGCACTACCCTTGCGAATGGGCGAGTTCGTCCGGCCATATTTGATCGCCGATCCGCCCAGACTACGAATGAGTCAGGCGCTCGGCACGCTAGCGGTCGAACGCGTTTTCGATGGACTGATCCTCGCGCTAACCGCGTTCGTATCGATCGAACTCGCGCGTCGACGCGGAATCGCGCCGACCTGGCTGCTTGGCACCGGCTACGTCGCACTAGCGCTGTTCTTGATCGCCCTGATCGTACTGGTGATGGCGCTTTGGCAACGCGATCGCGCTGTCACACTTTGCCGAAAGCTCGTTGGCCTCTTTTCCAAACGGCTGGCAGACCGCGCCGCATCGATCGCCGCAGGCGTCGTCGACGGCTTCCGCGTGCTGCCCAACGTCGGTCGGCTTGCGATGTTCGTGCTAACAACGTGCGGCTACTGGGCGCTCAACGCCGCGGCCTTTTGGGCGCTTTCCTGGGGATTCGGCATGGGCCTGACATTCGGCGGTTCGATGGCCTTTACGTCGCTGATCGGCATCGGCATCATGGTGCCGGCCGGACCTGGCTTCATCGGCAACTTCGAGCTGTTCGCCGACGGTGCGCTCGGGATGTACGCCGACCCGAGCGCGAACAAACATCGCGGCGCGGCATTCATCTTGGCGAGCCACGCCGCCAACGCGGCTTGGTACATCATCGCCGGCGCGATCGCGATGTTCTCCGCCCACGTGACCTTCCGCAAGGTCTGGACGATCTCGACGTCATCGAGCACGGACGAAAACCAGAGCGCCCCAGCCAACGCAACCGGCGATCGCTCGCCGGTCGTCCCGCAGGAAGGCGACGTGCGATGAGCCGGATACTGGCATCGATCGCCTTGGCCACTTGTATCTGCGGCGGCAGACCCGCGGCGTGGGCCAAGAGCGTGCAGACCGTCGACTATCCCTTAGGTAACGTTTGGTCTACGACGATTCGTTTCTTGCGCGTCGACCGGGGCTATCGGATCACCGACAAAGATCGTGAAACGGGCTACATCCTGTTCGTCTATCCGGGCAAAGGAGCAGTCAAGCACTGCGCCGCCTCACTCGAACTGATCAGTGTGCGGGAAGACGAGCAGCAGCGAATTCGCATGCAGCTCAATATCGATCACCAAGCGAGCTACGTCGAGGTCGACTTACTCGAGCAAATCGCCAAGAAGCTGCGCGATGAGCTCGGCCCGCCCAGAGAACCTTCGCGCAAAAAAGAGCCACCCGCCGACAAGCCGCCTGCGGGCAAAGCCAAAAAGACGCACTAATCGTGTCGATCGCAACCGTGGATTTGCGCAGCGATACGATGACGCGCCCTTCTCCGGCGATGCGAAAAGCAATGGCCACGGCCGAGGTCGGCGACGACGTTTGGCGCGAAGATCCAACAGTCAAGGCGCTTGAGCGAACGGTCGCTGAGCGCTTCGGCAAAGCCGCCGCACTACTCGTGCCCTCCGGAACGATGGCCAATCAGATCGCGCTAATGGTCTATTGCCGACCGGGCGACGAAGTACTGCTCGCGCCCGGATCACACTGCATTGCCTACGAAGGTGGCGCAGCTGCCGCACTTGCCGGCGTTCAGCCGCGCGAGATCGGCGACGCGCAAATGCTGTTTGGTGGCGCCGATCTGCGTCGGGCGCTGCGACCAGCCAACATCCACTACCCACCCACGCGGCTGGTTTGGTTGGAGAACAGCCACAACCGCGCCGGCGGAGCGGTGTTCGACCTCGACGCAATTGACGAGATCTGCGCCGTAGCCCGCAGCGCCGAGCTCACAGTGCACCTCGACGGCGCTCGGATCCTAAACGCGGCGATCGCCCTCGACCGCCCAGTCGATGCGCTCGTCGAGCACGTCGACAGCACTTCGCTCTGCCTGAGTAAGGGGCTGGGCGCGCCGGTTGGGTCCGTGCTAATCGGCAGCGCCGCATTCATCGAGTCGGCCCGTCGGTATCGCAAAATGCTCGGTGGTGCGATGCGACAAAGCGGCATCTTGGCTGCCGCAGGACTCTACGCCCTTGCCCACAACGTCGAGCGCTTGCGTGATGATCACGCGCACGCCCGTTTGCTCGCCGCAGCAATCGATCGGGCAGAGGGGCTGACGCTGCGCAATCCACAGGGGCGAACCAACATCGTGCTCTTCGACGTCGTCGAAGGAGATGCGGCGGACTTCGTCGAGCGCTGCGCCGGCGCTGGTCTGTTGATTTCCGCCGTCGGCGATCAAACGCTGCGCGCCGTCACACACCTCGACGTCGATCGCAATGCCTGCCTGCGTGCTGCCGAAACGTTGTGTAGGGTTGCCGGCCAGCAATCCTAGCGCGCTCAGTCAGCTCACCTTAACGTGACGAATCGGAGGAGAGCTGACCGCGCAACTGAGCGATCACTTTCAGCGTCTTCAGCTCGCGCCCCAGATGTCCATGGATCACCTGTTGCAGCAACTCCCGCGCAGTGTAGGCCGTGTCGCGATCGACCTGGTCAGCTGCACGCTGGGCGAGTTCATCCCGATCGAGCTGCCCGAGGTAGCTGATCAACGCGGCGCTCACCGGCTGTCCAACCGGCCCGCAGTCGCGACAGATCACCCCGCCGATCTGAAGGTTGATCGCCAACCCCTCACCAATGGCTGACCCACCACAGCGCGCGCACTGCTCGAGGATTGGAACGATACCCGCCAGCGAAAGCAATCGGTACTCATAGGCGCGCAGCAGCGTCGCCGTCGGTGCGAGGCGAGCCAGCGTGGCCAGCGCATCGACGAGCAGCTCGAAAATCGCAGGTTCCCGCTGGTGCTCGGGCCAGACCTCGCGCGCAAGCTCGACCATATAACTCGCGTGAGCAACCTTGACTACATCACGGGACAAAGCGACCGACAGATCCTGGGTGACGACGAAGCGCTCCAGCGAGAGCATCTGACCGGATCGACGCGATTTGAGCGTGGCCTCCCCGACAACAAACAGGCCCAGCGCACCACCGAAACGACGCCGACTTCGTCGAGCTGCGCGAGCAAACGCGGTCACGCGTCCGATCTCACGGGTCAGCAACGTACAAACACGATCGCTCTCGCCGTAATCAACGCTCTGAGCCAAAAGCGCGAGCGTTGTCTGCTCTGCGGCGCTAGCCAAACAGCGAGCTCGTCCCGATAGCTAGATAGATCACCAGTCCGACCAGATCGACCGCAGTCGCAACAAACGGTCCCGCCGCGAGCGTCGGGTCTAGCCGCAAGCGCGAGAAGATCAGCGGAAGGATCGCCCCCAGCGCCGCTGCCGCGCCCATCGATCCAGCAACCGCCGTGCCGAGCAGCAGCGCGGTCGCGCCATCCTTCAGACCAAGCACACGCAAACCGAGGCCCAAAAGTGCGCCACAGAGGATACCGAGAAATAGGCCCGCCACCGTCTGCCGCACCAATGAAAACAGCAGCGCCCGTCCGCTCCGCCCTTCGTCCATGCGCCGACCAATGATCGTCGCCGACTGCACACCGGTGACACCGGTCATTCCTAATACCAGCGGCACGAAAATCAACAGCGCAACGTGACTGATCAGCGCATCGAGATACGCCCAAATCACCAGAGCGCTCAGGCCACCGCCGAGTCCCGTCGCTAGCAACCACGGAAATCGCGAGAGCGTCGCGCGCAACACCGTCTGCTGGGCCAGATCGCCACCTGCGGCGCCGCCCATTCGCAAAATGTCTTCGGTCGCCTCTTCGCGCAGAACGTCGATCACGTCATCGACGGTGACGATCCCCAACAGCTTGTTGCCGTCGTCAACCACAGGTATCGCCAACAGGCCGTATCGCGAAGCTAATTTGGCGACCTCCTCTTGGTCCACCTCGGGGGAAACGCTGATCACGTCAGAGACCATGATGTCGAAGATTCGCTGATCGGGCCGGTGCGTGACCAGTTGCCGCAGTGAAAGCACACCGACAAGCTGACCGACTTCGTTGACGACGTAGACGTAGAACACCATCTCCAAGTCGTCACCGAGCTGCTGCAGCTTATGAATCGCTTCACCTGCTGTCGTGTCCCTCCCGAGCGAAAAAAATCGCGGGCTCATGATACCGCCGGCAGATGCGGCATCGTAGCGACTGAGCTCCTCGACTTCGCGGCGATCGGCAATGCCCATTAGCTCGAGCAAGCCCGCCGCAACCTCGTCATCAAGCTGCTCGAGAATATCGGAAACGTCGTCGGGCTCGATGCGCTTGAGCAGCGCAACAGCGTGTTCGCGAGGCAGTGCAGCTAACAGTCCCGCAGCAAGCGCGACGTCCGCGTCAGCAACGACTGCCGCGCGTTTGTCGTCGTCCTTGCAGTGTGCGATCAACACCGGCCGCTCGTCGGCGGAGAGATCGCGCAAGATAAACGCCAAGTCTTCTGGGCGCGTCTTCTCGATCGCGCGATCCAGCGCAGGCCAGGCCTGCCGACGCATCAAGCGCTTAATGGTGCGCTGAAGCATCTGGATCTTTGGCGTCGACATGCGGACGGACTCGTGGGACGGGTTGTGGAGAACCTGGAGCTAGGACAACGTGTCTTTCAGATGGCGGGGGGCAGCAGCGAGCGAGTGACCGCTCGATACGTTGCCGCGCGCCCGAACATCCGCAGCTGCGCTGCCACGCCACAGCAGCGAAAGTGTCAGCGTAGCGATGATCAACAGGATGATCACAGCGAGTGTAACACCGACACGACGCCGACCGTCGAGATCGTCACCGTTTGATGCCGAAGGAAGCTCTTCCGTGGCCGGGGTGATCGCCGGCGTCACGCGAGGCTCGCAAGCCGCGAGAAAGCGCTGCTCAGTGTCGGGGATCCCCAAGTGCTGACCATAAGCGCGCACAAAGCCGCGCACAAAGACTCTTGCGGGGAGTCGCTGTGCATCGCCTGCTTCGAGCGCCTCAAGCAAGTGCATTGGCACCTTGGTCACCGAAGAAATCTCGGTTAGTGCCACATCGCGCAACTCGCGCTCGGCGCGCAAAAAGAGGCCAAACTCTCGCAGCGCCGCTCCATCAAGCGCTGAAACCCGCGCATCGGCGCCTTTGACTGTCTGGGTATTGAGCGTTTGCATCTTCACTGTCCAATTAGCTGAGCAAGTCGCCGACACTCTTGTGACATACAGCTGTTAGGGTTGCGCGAAACGCATCGTTCAAACTGCGCTTTCGCCTTCATCGGTCGGCGCAACTTCACGTAGGTCAAGCCAAGCAGGTGGGCCGACTCCTGCAAAGCACACTGCTTATCATCCACTAGACGCTCGAGCTGCTGCTCGGCCTGGTCATAGGTTCTCTGACGAAAATAGACCTCAGCCAAACGTAGGCGACCGACGCAAAAATGCGGCTGATGGAACAGCGCCTGGCGAAGATCACTCGCCGCTCGATCGAGATCGCCTTTTTTCAAATAGGCCCATCCTCGCAAGCCCAGGGCCATGAATCGGTTGGCGTAGAGCATGTTTTCCAGCGCTCGTGTCGAATACGAAATCGCTTGTTCGAGCCGCATGAAATGCATCGAAACGTTGGCCAGGTAGTTCAGCGTCTCGGGACGCAGGCGATTGCGCCGCTTGGCTAGATCGAGAGAACGCATCAGGTGACGCTCGGCAAGACGAAAACGGTCGTTGGCCAAGCGACGCTGCTCCGCCGCGGCCGACCCGCGCAAGCACTGGCGCCGTTCCACGTGGTCCACCGCGTGGACGCCCTCGAGAAAGAATATCTGACCGAGCAGGCCATGGGCCTGGTCGTTATTGGCATCGTACTTGAGGGCCTGAAACAACTCGTGCTTGGCACCGTCGGGATTCTTCTTGGAGACGTAATCCTGGCCCAGCAGAAAGTGCGTGCGCGACAAGCGCGCATTTTTGCGACGCGCCTGATCGTCGCACCCCACCGTATAAACGATGAGCAGCGCGCACGGCAGGATCAAACGCGTGAGCTGGGTCACAATGCCCCTCGGCGAGAATACAAGTTCGCTCCGGGCGTGCTATCAAGCGCGCGGCCGACCTGTCAAGACTCAAAACGCCTCAAAAGACTTAAGCATTTACCGGATCGCCTCCAGACGACGGCCGACGAGATCTCGTTGGAGCACGAGACCTTGGCGATCAAGCCCAAGACCCAGCGGCAGAGACGACGACAAAGATGTCAGATCCTAGTGATCTGGCGCCGCCCGGCAATGCTGTCGTCGCGCAGCTGCGCTGCAAAAATCGATCGACGAACACGCTGGTACCGCGACGCTGGCGCACTATACTTAAGTTGATCCGAAGAGGGCCGATGGATTTCTGCTTTGCACTGCTGACGACAGATGCGCGGCTGCTTCAGCCTGCGCTTGAACCGTACCGGTCTGTACTGCATCTCGAAGATGGCGCACCCCACGGCTGGGGCCTGGGCTATTTTCAGGCCGGAGAAGCCTTGTTGCGCAAACATCCACAGCCGAGTAGTTCACCTTTGGACTGGGTCGATGCCGTGGATGGATTGCGCGCCCAGATCTTGCTCGGACAGCGGCGCGCACGCCCGACCGGGCGCCATGTCAGTGAAAATACACAGCCTTATCGTTACCGCCGCTGGATGTTCGTACACTCGGGAGCGATCGAGGGTTTCGAAGCCGTGCGCGGCGAAGTGCTACCATCGATCCCCGATTTTATCCGCCGCAACATCCGTGGCACGACAGACAGCGAACACCTGTTCCACCTTTTCTTGGCATTTCTAAATGATGCCGGAGCATTGGACAACCCGCGGGTAAAGAGCACCGACGCGGCAAGCGCGCTGAGCTCGACATTGGCATTTTTCGACAAGCTGACCGGTGCCCCCAGCGAGCACTGCTGCATCGCAACCAACGGGCACATCTTGCTGGCCACCCACCGCGGTATGCCGATGCAAGTCACGCGTTCTAACTGCCAAACCGTGATCACGCGCAGCGCCGACAACAAGCCGGTCAGCCACCCACACCTGCGAGCGGTACTGTTGACGGGCGGTAGCGCGATCCAACAGACCGGCTGGGAATCGATCGCCGAAGGCGTCGTGATCTCCGTCGACAGCGAGCTGAATATCAGCTACAGCGACAGCGACGACCGGCCCGCTGGCTGAGCTGGGCCCCGTCCGCTGAAGCGACGGATTGGATCCTGATGATCAAGTGGGCATTAGCCGGCTCGGCGCTGCTGACGCTGAGCGCGCTGCTGACTGCGCGCTATGCGCCGGCACCGTATTGGATCTACGGCCTGGCGGGCATTGGCGCCGGCGTCGCACTGATCGCAGTGTTTGTCTTGCGACTAGCAATGGACCGAAAGCGCCCTGCGCTGGCCCTCAGCTGGGTTGCCTTGTCGAGCGCTATCGCCGCCGTCTCAAGCCGGTATGCCCTGATGGCCACCCTTCACGCCGATCCGGCCCAGGCCCTGCACCTCAGCTTCGGCCGGCTATTTTTGGTCGGCGCCAGCCTAGCTTGGGCCGCCATTGCACTGATCTGGGGCACGCACGCGCTAGTCACGGCCTTTGATCCACCGCGGCGCTCGGACCGCGTCAAGCGGGCCCGAACGCAGCTGACCCTTGGTGCCGCAGCACTCTGCCTGTCACTCTACGGCCTTGCGCCCATTTGGATGCTGCTCGGCCTACGCATCGACTATCGGACACTCGTCGGGCTCTGCGCGCTCGGCCTGGGCGCCTACCTGATCAATTTGATTTACCTCAGACTTTTGCGAAGATAACCGCGGGAGCTGCTCGTACGACCGATTCTCAGGGTTGCAGTGGCAAATGAAAAAGCCGGCTAGCAAAGTCGACGGTTACATTTGACCCCTACTGTCGACCTTTTTCCCCCGACCTCGACAGCTACGCCTCCGAAAACTGACATCTTCCTCGAATAACGCGCCGCACAAAGAAGACTCCGGATCATGGCATGAGGACTGCACCTGCTGTGCGGAAACTGTCGAGGGATCTCACATGTCGAGAAGGTTATCTGCAAAACTAGCTGGTTTAGCTGTCCTGCTGGTCTGGATTGGATGTGGTGGCGGAACGCCCCAGTCCTACACAGATGGCGGCACCGACGGTACGATCAATCCAGACGGCTATCGCCTGTCGATCGTCGGCTCGTCGGCGCTGACGGTCCGCCAAGGACGGCAGGTCTCGCTGCAAGTCAGTTACACGAAAAACGGTGCGCCCTTGGCTCAGCAAGAGATCAGTTTCTCCGTGCTGGGTGACGCCAAGGGCTCCTCGCTGTCGGCTTGGTCGGTTCTCACCGATGGATCGGGGCGCGGTACCACTTCGCTGGTCGCCGGAACGGTCAACACCACGTTCACGATCCGCGCCCAGGCCGCACACGCTCAAGCGGTAACCTGGACGATCCAGGTGGTCGAAGAGTCGCTGACCGGCAAGAACATTCCCGTTGGCGTGTTCAAGATGCACAGCCATTTCGACGTCACGGGCAAGTTCCAAGGGTCGACCTTGGGCGGCATCATCTCGGTGCTCAATGAGATTTCGGATGACCCGGAAGATCCAGGCGCATACTTGGCCGATCTGATGATGGATAAGATCTTCAAGGATCCGACGCTGAAACTGGTGATCGATGCGACCCTCAAACCGGTGATCGTGCTCGAGATCAACAACCTCTTCCGCTCCGACTTGCCACAGGTGCTCAAGCAACTCGCCCAAGAGATTTCGGCGATCACCCATCGCTTCCAGATCCTCTCGGACTTCAACAGCGCCAGCAAGCAGCCGGCGGATCAACCGATGTCGGTCAAGCACACCATCCGCAAAATGGGTTGGGACATCGGCGGAACGCCAGCATTTTATGATTTCCCTGCGCTGGGTATGTCGGAGCCGGTGATCGATGGCGTGACCCTCACCCCGCAACGAGACGGCACCTTTGCGGTCTCCGAACATAGCTTCGAGATCAACTTTGGCGCCTTCCTCAACGCGGCGATCGGCCAGATCGTTTTGGCTCGCGTGGCCAAAATGCTGCCGCCGAAAAGCGGTACACCGCCAGGGACGACGCGCCCGGGTGGCAACGGCGACCCTGTGCGCCCCCATCCCAACAACGTCAAAAGCCTCACGGACTTTGTTAACCTTTACGTGTACTGCCCCGATGTTGCTGACAAACTCGTCAAGAACAAAGACAACACCGTGGCCTACACCTCATGGCGCGCAGCGTGCAATCTGCTGACGTCGGCCCTGACCGTGTTACTGCAGGCGCAGATCGACAAGATCAACGCCGCGGACAAAACGCAGATCAAGATCTTCGGACGCGGCAAGATGTTTGACCTCGAGGGCAACGACGGCATCGTCGACGTGATCAAAGAAGGCATCTGGGAAGGTACGATGACCATCGATCAAGCCACAGCGCCGCTCTCCGGTCCCAACAATACTTTCGAGGGCCAGCTCTCCGGGCTCAGCCGGCAGTAGTCTTCGAAATACAGCTCGACAGTAGCGCGATCCAGCCTCGGGTTGGATCGCGCTTTTTTGTTCAGTAGACCTCGAGGATCTCGACCACGCCAGATTGAGGGTCCAAGACTTCGAGCGGACCGCCCGCGAGCGGCTGCCCGCGCAACAACGAGGTCGTCGTGCCCCCACCTGAACCGAAGAACACCGACTTGCCATCGCGGCTAAGCAGCGCACGCTCGCTGAAACTCGTCGGGGCAAGCGTCAGCGGCCGCGCCAGGCCCAAAGGATCCAAGCTGAGCGTCTGCAGCGCGGCGCGCCCGACAAAGGTGAACCCGCGCCACAGCAAGCGCTTGCAACCGCTGTCCAAGCGTAGGCGGTCGATCCGCCAATCCGTCCCGGCAGCAACCGGCAGGCCGGCCAGCGCACTGAGACGGCCGCTGTTCTGCTCCAGCTCGAACAGCGCTTGGCGCTGCAGAAGATCCGAAGGAGACACGTCGAACACTAAATAGACCCGGTCGGTACTCGGACAGGAAGTGACCGCATCGACCCGATCCGAGATGTTGCCGATCGAATGGGTCGTCACGGTGTTGTTCTTGAGATCGTACGCCAGCAACCGGGCAGCAAAACCAACCCCACGGGCCATCACATAGAGCAGCTCACCCTGGGGCGCCACCCAGGCTCCCAGCGAAACGAATCCACCACCGGCGATAAACGGCGAGCTCGCGCTGCTACCCAGCTGAACCAGTAAACCGCTCGAAAAGTCATATTGAAAAACGCTCAGATCGGCGTCGTCGGCGCCAGCCATGAAAACCAAGCGTTGCGGATCGGCAAAATGCAGGTTCACAAAGCGCGTGACATCACTAGAGAAGAACGAATCCAACGCCGTGGGAGGACTGGTGCCATCGGTCGGCGCCACATGCAGCACCTCGCGACCTTGGGCGCCAAAAACGACGAAAGCGATCCGCTTGCCGTCAGCGGAAAGTGCGAGCTGTGCACCACTGAGCCCGAAAACCTGCCCGCGCTCAGCGTGGTTAGCCAAGGTACTACTCAGGCGCCGAACTTGACCGGACGCGGTGTTGACGGCGTAGATGTGAGTCGATCCGGCGACCACGCCGGCGCGCAATGCCACGACGGTGCCATCGGTGCTGCGCGCGAGACGCATCGAAACAAAGCGCGGCGCGACGGTCGTTTCCAACGCAATGGGCTTCGGATCCGCCGAACCATCAGCCGGCGCTTGGTACAGGTAGCGCTGGCCGGCAGCCTCCTCAGCGACGAAAAACACCTTGTCGCTGGCGAAGGTCAACGACGTCGCCAAGACTTCACTCACTGTGCTCGGCAGTTTGAGCGACACCGCCGCGGATCCCCCAGCGAGCGAGCTCCCATCGGTGCGCGCCAGGTAGAGCTCGCGCTTGCGCGCGACGAGCGCCACCGTACGCTGGTCGGCCGAAACACCGACCTGGTTGGCGATGATGTCTGAATAGATCCCGTGAACCTCGAACAGCGTGGTCCGCGCACCATCCGCAGCGACGATCAAGACGCCGGAAACGCCGGTCTGGCGCTTGTGGTAGGCATAGAGCGCGCCCATGCCCGGCAAGCGCAGCGCGGGTGCCGCACCGCCCCCGTCAACCCAGGGTTTGCTGCGGTCGATCCAAAAGACGTCGTGAAGAGACGTCGGCTCAAGCGATTCAAAGTCGACCAGGCCATCAAAGCCGGTCACGCTCTGGGGCGATGCGCTGGTCGATTCAACCGTGCGCAGCGCCAAGGTACGCTCATCGGGGCCCACCGCGTAGAGCACGGTAGCCGCCGTCAACGCAGCATCGCCGATCGCAGCGTCGGCATAACGCGGCAGGTCGGGTTCGCTCGGCAAGCTATCGCGCTGGATGCCGTCGCCAATAACGGCCGCGTCGGTCGGGCTTAGATCGCCAAGACTGGCGTCCTGGTTTGACCTACCGTCCGCAGAACAGGCGGCAACCCAGACCGAGCAAACGATGATGGTGACCGAGCGACTCACGGGGGGGCACTTTAGCTCCGCTTTGACCCTTTCGCCAACCGGCATTGCGCTATAGTCGGGCGATGAGGATCGGTCGCCGATACCCCGCGCTGGGCTGGATGCAAATCGCTAGCGCCCTCGCTGCCTTAGCATCCGCACCGTCACGGGGCGCGCGGCCGCCGGCTGATACGGCCAATCGCGAAGAGCGTCGGACCTTTCGTCCGATCGCCGACGATCCAGCCCAACAAACCACGGTGCTCTACCTCAACCTCGAGGGGGCAACGACGCACAGCGGTCCCGATGACAGCCGAACTGGGCAGAGCAGTGTCTGTGCGGCAAAGATTCCGGCATTCGATCATCGCCCTTACGGCGACGACGCAGCATCTGTCGCCAGCCAACTCACCCAATTGGTGCAAGCCTATTTCGCCGATTTCGATCTGCAGGTGGTCAGCAAACGCCCGACGAGTCCTCAGCCCTACCAGATGTTGATCATCGGTGGTGATCCAGGCCTGTGTGGCCTAGCGGAAGGCCTCGGGGGGCTCGCCCCGCTCGATTGTCAGGACAGCGAGGCGCGCAGCGTGGGGTTTGTCTTTTCGGCGCCGTTGACCGAACTGATCGGCGTCGCTTTGGTCGCCGCTCACGAGGCCGGACACCTCTTCGGGCTTCCCCACTTGCGCGACCCCTGCGACGTGATGACCAATGCACTGTGCCCCGCCGGGACCAAGGCTTTTGTCGACACATTCAGCGCCGTCGCGCCAGACCACGAGGGCCGCTGTGGATTGCGCGAAGCGAGTAGTTACCAGTGGCTTCACGAGCGGCTGGGACCGGCCCCCCCTGCCGATCAGACAACCGCCGGCTGCAACACCAGCCACGCGATTTCGTCTCCGCCAATTGTGCTTCTTCTGCTAATCTTCTGGCGCAGACAAGCCTGGGCAAAACGATGAGTTTTCTCGACGAACTAGCCTCTACCACCGGTGACAAAGGCTCAAACGACGAGCTGGTCAAACGCTGTCTCGAAACGCCTGCGTTACTCCATACCGTTGCCGAAGGCCTGCGCACAGGCACGCCAAAGGCAAAGGTCGATTGTGCGCAGATCTTCCTCGACGTGGCCAAGCGCCGTGCCGAGCTACTGCATTTTTTTGTCGGTGACCTATTCGATGCTGCGCGCGCCGCGCAAGAAAAAGGTGGGACCAAGCGCGTGATCAAGATCGCCTTGACCACGCTAACGACGATCGCCGACATCGTGCCCGCGGAAGTGTTCGCCGAGCGCGATTATCTGCTAGCGGTCGCCAACGAAGGCGGAGCAGCCGGTCTGGAAGCGGTCGCAATTCTTTCTCGGCTGGGGCGAGACAATGCCAACTACCGGGGCAAGCTACTCGGCCCCTTGCTGCGTCTGTTGAACAACACCAGCGACGACGACTTCTCTCGCATGGTCGCGGCGATGGGCCCGGCGGTCGAAGGGTCCGTCGATGGCATTAAGCGACTTCAGCAGGCTGTCGCCGCCCGCCGCGACACCCTTACCGAGACAGCTCGGCAACGCTGTGACCGTACGTTGGTCAAGCTTGAGCGCACCACCGTCCGCACCAAGAAGAAGGCCGGCCGAGCTCAATAGAGCCGCGTATGCTTTTTGGTCGCTACTTGCTCAAAGAGCGCATCGCCCAAGGCGGGATGGCCCAGGTCTACCGGGCGATCCTCGCCTCCGATACAGGCTTCGAAAAGCAAGTCGCGCTCAAGCGCATTCGACGCGACTTGAGCGATGACGCCGATTTTGTCGGTCGCTTTATCGACGAAGCGCGGATCGCATCAACGCTCAACCACGCCAACATCGTCCAGGTCTTCGACTTCGGCCAGGTCGACGGCGACTACTTTCTGGCAATGGAGTACGTCGACGGCTGCGATCTCGGCTCGCTACTCGATGCCTGCGCCGCGCATCGGCAGCCATTGCCCTTGCCGACCGCGCTTTACATCGGCGCCTGCGTGGCGCGCGGCCTCGGTGCAGCACACCAGCGGCGCAACGCTCACGGACAAAGCTGTCCAGTTGTTCACCGCGACATCAGCCCACAAAACGTGCTGATCAGCCGCCTGGGCGAAGTCAAAGTTGCCGATTTCGGGATCGCGATGGCCGCCGACAAGGAGCAGCGCACCAAGACCGGGATGATCCTCGGCAAGGTGCGCTACATGGCCCCCGAGCAGGCCCAAGGCGCGTCGATCGACCAGCGCGTCGACGTGTTCTCCTGCGGCGCCGTGCTCTACGAAATGCTATGCGGACGACCGGCTTTCGACGGACGCTCGCCGCAAGAAATACTGCATCAAGTCATCGCCGGTCAAATCCCCGCACCTTCAGCGCTCAATCCTGAGCTACCGCCGGAGGTCGACGACATCGTTGGGCAAGCGATGGCTCGACAACTCGACCGGCGATTTGCTGACGGGGGTCAGCTCGCGCGCGAGCTCGGTCGCCTGCTGCATGTGATCACACCCGAGTACTCGGCTGAGGACCTTGCCGCCCTCGTTCAGCGGACGGTCCCGGCGACGAACTCACCGATCGCCACCGCGCCAACACTGGCTGCGCCGGCACTGGGCGCAGCCGCACAAACCGGCAGCGAGGCGATCACGCAACCGGCGAGTCCACCGCCGGAGCGCGTCTCGACGGCCGACACCACCGTGGTCGATCAGCCGAGATCGACACCGTCCACCGAACTCGGCATTGCGCCGTCGCACGTGCCCCCCGCAGCCCAGGCCCCAAGCAGCTCCCCCGACGGGGTGAACAAGGTCGTCGTCGGCTCAGCTGATGCGATCGCCGCGCCAGCACGCTCCCTCGAACACCCCCAGACCGTCGAGTCCTCGCTTGCGCCGATCCCCCAGCGTTCGATCAGTCTCAGCGGGCACCCAGAACAAACCGCAGCCCAGCGCGCCCAGCGGAAGCGATCCTCCTGGATCGGAGTGTTCCTGCTGGTCCTCTGCGCGGTGACGGGATTGACCACTGGCTATCTCGCCCGACGATTCGCCGATGGCTCAAGCGCGCAACGACTTGTCGCCGGAGAACCGCGCAGCTCACCCAACTTCCGAGTCACCCTGACCGAAAAGCCCAAACAGCAGAGCGGCCATCTGACCTTCGAACTGCGCATCACCGACCGAGCGGGAACACCGCTGGCCCCCGGACAACCGACACTGCGCATTCGCTGCGACGACCGCCCCGCACAACTGCCGGCGTTCGTCCATCGCCAGCATGCCAGTGGCTATCTGGTTGCCGTGGGAAGCCCCTGCAAAGCGGCGACTGTCGCGATCGGCAGCACACCAGATCTGTTTGCGCTCAACGCCCGATGAGTGGCGATGCCGCCCCAACCGATCCTCGCAGCGCTTGGCGCACGCTCGCCGCGAAAATCGATGCGCGCTTCGCTGAAGTGCAGGCCCGTCACGCGACACAGATGCAGTGCGGAGCGGGCTGTGTCTCGTGCTGTCAAAGCGGACTGACCGTCACCGCGTTGGAAGCGATCGCCGTCGTCGAAGCGATCGAGGCGATGCCCAGACGGCAGCAGTCAAATCTGAGACAGACATCACACACACGCATACAGTCGGCCCGCTGCCCACTGCTTGACGACCAAGGCCGCTGTTCCATTTACGAAAGTCGCCCGATTATCTGCCGCAGCCACGGATTACCGCTGCTGCAAGTGACATCGGCCGACTCGACGCCAGAGTTGAGCTGCTGCATACTTAACTTCTGCGACGCCGACATCCCGGAGGACGCGATCTTGGACAGCGGGCAGCTCACGACCACGGTATTTGTCGCCAACCAGCTGCTGTGCAGCCGGCTGGGCATCTCACCAACTGCGCGCTTTGCCCTGGCCGATCTTCTCACGCAGGGGCGCTCGCTGCTGCCCGCCGCGTTGTACACACAGCTGGAGCAAGACCGCCGGTGAGCGACCGTCGCTGCCCCAGTTGCGGCCGCCGTTTCGCCGCGGACATCAACTTCTGTCCGATCGACGGAGAGCCGCTGCCTTCACAAGGAAACGCACTGGGCACAATCCTCGACGGGCAGATCGAGCTAGAGCAGGTTTGCGGCGAAGGCGCAATGGGCACCGTCTATCGCGCTTACCAGCACTCGATGGACCGTTACGTCGCGGTCAAGATCATGCGACCGGAACTGACGACAAACCAAGCCCTTGTTCGCCGTTTCCGGCGTGAGGCGCGCGCCGCTGCAAAGCTTTCGCACCCGAGCATCATCACCGTCTACCTGGTCGGCGACACCGACGAGGGACTGCCCTTTATCGCGATGGAGTATGTTGAGGGGATTACGCTTGAGGCCCTCTGCGAACAACACGCTCCACTGCCGGTCGCTCGCGCCTTCGACATCGCGACTCAGATCGCCTCAGCGCTAACGGAGGCGCACGAGCACGGCGTCATTCATCGCGACCTCAAGCCAGGCAATATCTTGCTGAGCTCCAAGCGCAGCGGCCGCGACGAGATTAAGGTTGTCGATTTCGGCATCGCCAAGATCTCGGAAGGCGATGAAGAGAGCCAGCTGACGCAAACAGGCGCTGTCTTCGGTACGCCTTATTACCTGTCACCCGAGCAGGCCTCAGGCGCCAAGGTCGATCAGCGATCCGACGTCTACTCGTTGGGCGTCGTGCTTTACCACATGCTGACTGGAGCGCTGCCGTTTCGCGGTTCTTCGAGCATGGAGGTGCTGCTGCAGCACATTAAAGAGCTGCCGCCGCCACCGCGCACCATCAATCCCGCGCTGTCACCTGCGGTCGAAAACGTCATCCTCACGTCGTTGGAAAAGGATCCCCAGCGACGCTACCAAAGCGCTCAGGCATTCGCCGACGCGATGGCTCAAGCGACACAACATCTCGCCCCCGGCGCATCCCTTCATCTGCCACCCACGGCGCTACCCGAGGCGGGTCCAAGCGAGCTCGGCGCGTCCGCTCCGGGCGATTGGCTCGATCAAGCATCACTATCGGGCGAGCGACCGCTTCTGGCGCCTCGGCGCACCGCCGCGTTTCGCCACACGATGGTGCTCACAGCCTGCATCGTGCTCGGTGGCGCGATCGGTGCAACTGCATACTTAAGAAGACCGTCGCCAGAGCATCGAGCGGTGGGCGCGGTCGACGGGAGCGCCAAGGCCGGGAATGCGTCGTCATCCGCTGCTGCTCAACCAGCGATTGCGCCCGACAGAGGGCTTCCTAGCGATCTAACTACCGGCGGTCAAGCCACAGCGCCCGACGCCGGGCCCGCGCTTTCGCAAGACAAAGCCGGCCAAGCGAAAGGCAGCGCGGCCGCGACGAAGAAACTACGAAAGAAAAAAGCGCGCGCGCGAAAAAGACGTCGCCCTGAGCGACATCGGCCAACACAGCCGCAGCCAACTACGCCAACTCCTGCGCCAATCGACCCGCTGCCAATACCGCCCTAGTCGGCGCTATTGGTGTTCCGCCGAGGCGAGATAGCCCACTCACATATTGACCCAGCAAACGCCTTCCGAGCCAACGCCTACGCAGCGATACTGACCCGCTGGCGCTTCGTCGCGACAGGCGTCCGACGCCTCGGGCTGCGCAGGGTCACATCCGGTCTGCAAGCAAACGGAAACATCGCGAGTCGCCCCTAAGGCGAAGCAGTCGCTACCGCTCGGGCACACGTAGGGGCCCTTGTACTTGCAGCCAACCACGGAACAGTACCCACCGGCGATCGACACGCTGTAGCCAGCACGCTGCTCCGTCAAACAGATCTGCGCCGGACCACAGTCACTGGAGATCTTGCAGGGCGCACCGACGCTCGCCTGAGGGTCACCGAGAACAAAGCAAACTCCCGAGCGCGCGTCGCAACGCGAATCCGGCGAAAGCGGGCTTTGGTTGCCACAGTCGGCCGAGCTCGTGCAAGCGGCGAACAGGCAAACCTCGGCATAACCGGTAAAAAGAATTGACCGCGGATCACACGCCAGCTGCGAATTTGCGCAGCTGTTACGCGTCGGGTCCACTGTGCAGGTCGGCAGGCAAACGTTGGTATGGCCGCGACCCTGCTGGTCCTGGGTTGGAATGCGTGCGCAGGCCGTCGCCTTTGGACAGGTATCCTCACGCGCCGGGGTCTCGAGGTTCTCCATCGAGCAGCCCGAGATAACGCACTGGCCCACGCCGATACCGACATCAAGACAAAACGCTGGCGCGGTACACCCCGCGCCGCTCTGAACGTCGCAGGGCGCGCCGACGATCCCCGACTGCTGGGCATCGTTGGCCACGAGATCGGGAGGCATCACCGCGTCGCGGGAGGCGCCTCCGTCAAACAAACCGTCTTGAGCAGGCGGCCCTGACGCACAAGCAGCGATGAAAACGGAAAGCAGAAGCGGCGCGAACGCCGTGTTCAACAAGCGGCGCATCGTCAACGCCGAGGCGGGAAAAACAGCGGGGACGACAATCATCGGCCGTCCCCGCTTATCGGCGCAACTTAGGGAGCACTCTTCCCAGCAACCGTCAGGTCGAAACAGAAACCTTCAGGCGCACGCACGTCGGTGGTCTTCTTTCCATCGAGCGTACGGCAAGCCATGTCGGTCGGGTTGCGGCGCGGATCACCGGGGTTAACCGGGTCGCCGTTCAGACCAACCAACGAGCAATCAAGGCCGGCAAAGTTCGGCGGCCGCGGTCCCGGGAAAATGCTGCAGCGTGCAAAGTGGCCCGGATCGCAGACGGCGGTGTCAGCCGCACGCAGCTGCTGGGTCAGGAAGGCGTTGTTCCAACCACGGCACTCGTAGTCACCGTAGTTGCCAGCGCGACAACCGGTGTCGATTTCCTCAGCCGTGATGTCGGTGCTCTTCATCGTGCAGGACTTCATACACATACCGCCGTAGAAGAAGCGGTTGCAGGTCGATCCGGTCGGGCAGGCGAACTCGGTCAGCGAAGCGAACGCGCAGCCGATCGCCGCGCAATAGCCGCCGGCCCAGGTCTTCATGCAGGTACCCCGGCACTTGCTGGTCGTCGGGTCACAGCTGCCACAGCAGTCGTCGCTGCTGGTGCAACTTTCGCCATGGTCTTTCTCACCCAACGCCTTCGGATCCGACTCGAGCTGGCAGCGCATCGCCTCGCCACAGTCGGTATCGCCGGTGCAGGGATCGCCAATCGCAGCTTGCGGCTTATCGGTCGAATGCTTGCCACACAGACCGCTAGCGGTATCGCACTTGCCGTCTTTGAGGCAGATACCTTCGGTCTTGCCCGCGAACAGACGCACGCAGCGCTCGCCCGCGCCGGCGCACGGCTTGGTGACCAGCGGATTGGTCGCCCCACCGTCGCCGGTGCCCGCGTCGGGTACGCCTGCGTCGGTCGGCAACGCGATCTCGCAGCGGTTCGACGTGGTGATTGCGCAGTCAGAATCCGCTGTACAAGCGTCTTGGATACAGACGGCGACGTCGAGCAGGCCGGTGACCGAGCCCGAACGCGGGTCGCAAGCGAATTTCGGATCGCAATCGGTACCACCCAGACGGGGGCTGCAGCGATTGAAACAGAGGTTCTGGGTCTGCCCCGTCGAGAGCTGAATGCCACCACAGATGTTCTTGTTGGTGTTCGGGCAGCTATCCTCGATCAGCACCGGCGTCTGAGGATCATCCGGCGTACAAGGGCAGGTACAGATGCCGCTGCCGTCTGCAGCCGTCACCAAGCAGACCATTCCAGCGCCACACTCGCCACCCGAGCGGGTGCAAGGCGTGCCGATCTTGTTGGCGTTGCACGCAGCAGTGCCGCCATCACTGGGGAGCGTTCCATCGGTGGGTTTGGAGCCGTCCGGCAGGACGGTTGCGTCCTGAGTGGTGCCGGTATCGAGCTTCGTCACGCTGCTGTCGTTCTTCACGCCGCCATCAGGATTCGTCTTTTTGCTGTCGCTGCCGCACGCGGCGACGACAAAAGCGGTCGCGGCGACCAGCGCTAAGCGCGTCAATCGTCTCATTTTTTTAAGGCCCTCCAACGCCAGAAAATCTCCCCGAGCGATCTTGCTCGGAGTCAAAGAAAGCACGCGCTTAGCGCGAGACCGAGCTACCTGTCAAGGGCGCATTTTTTCAGCGAAATAGCATACGCCCCTGGCTGTATCCGACGGGCAAGCCGCGTCACAACCGGTTGGGAGGCAAGCGTCATGCCGAGCCGAACCGACAGATTGTCGCGGATTTCCAGCCGCCCATTGGACAAAGGGGTCTCCGAACCTGACGTGGATGTCAGGCTTTCCGCTGGGGATGACGCCGACGGACGCCTAGGCTATCTTCCAACCGATGGTTGGTACCACCCAACGCCAAAGGCGACCGGCGAGCACGCTGGGACTGCTAGTGCTGCTCGGGCTCGCAGCCACAGCAAGTGCTGCCAAGCCACAGGCGACGACGCTCGGACAGACAACCGTTGTTGCGCAGGACTATTTGCAGATCGAGTTGACCCGCCGCGCCGGGATTATCCAGCTAAAGCGGGTATCCGTCGGGCGACTCAAGAAGCCCCAGCGTTTTGTTCGTTTCCGCGGGCGCTTTGTCGCCAAGCTCTACGCGCAACGCCGTCTGCTCGACGCCTATCCATTCTCCTTCGCACTAACGCTCGATGCCGGAGAGCCCACGCGCCAAAATATCGGGCTCGACAACGCATTGGCAGCCGGAAGCAACGCCACCACGCAAGTTCGTGTACCCCTATTGGCGAGGCTTACCCACGTCGTGGTCGTCGATCAGCGTTCCGGACAACTGGTCCATGTTCCACTGCCAAAGGCGACACGCTCGTCCGACGCCAACACCCTACCGGTCCCCAAACGCACGGACGTATTCCGGAGCAACGATGTAGTCCGGAGAAACGATGTAGTCCGAAAAAACAAGGGGGGTCGAGGGCGCAAAGTGGTTCGAAGCAACAAGCCAGTCGGCGCTACGCCTCGCTAACTGGTGCTGCGACGCTCTGGCAACGACGTTTCGTCCTGAGCGCGAACCTTGCGCCGCACGTAGAGGAAGACCGCTTGCACCGCTGAAACCAGCGGCACCGCCAGAAGCGCACCGATCGGACCGTAGGTGCGCTCGCCCGCGACAACGGAAAAGATCACGATCACCGGATGTATTTTTGCGGCAACGCCGATGATCTTGGGATTGAGCAGATTGGCCTCGATCAGGTGGATCAAAATGATCCAAGCCAACATCGCCCCACCACGCCAGAGATCGACCCCGGTATGGCTTGACGCCAGCGCGACAAGCACGATCGGCACCGACGAGAGGATCGATCCAAAGATCGGTATCAGGCTCATGATCCCCGCAAGCAATGCCATCAAGAATGAATAGTTCACGCCGAACAGCTTGAGTCCAATCCAGGTCAGTACGCCGTTGACTACGCAGATCAGCAGCTGGCCGCGAATCGCCCCCGACAGCCCTTTGTCGATCAGCACGATCACGTTATCGAAGTCGTGACGAAAACGGCGGTCGACCAGACCACGCATCATCCCGAGAATCCGCCCGGTATCGAGCAGCAAAAATGCGCTGATCATAAAGACCAAGATGAACGTGGTGATCGCCTTGAGCAAACCAGCAACGGCAAGCTGCCCGAGGCGAACGAGCTGTCGCGCGCCGCGCTCCGAGCTTTGCACGAGTTCGGCAACGTGGCGCCGGATCCGCGTCTCGAGCGCCGGGATATGAACCGCGTCGGCGGGCTCGCTCCATGGGCGAATCAGCCAGCGCCCCTCCCCCTTCTGCACAACCTCCAGTTCAACGCCACGAGCATCGAGCGTCAGCGAGCCATCCTTGCCACGTACCAACCGCAAGCGCTTGGCGGGCGGCGCCGGCTGAGCGGCGCTCGCAGGCGGCTGAGCCACCGTCGGCTGGGAGCTGGCGCCAGCCTTCTGTCCGTCAGTGGCCGGATCGAAATTCTCCTGAAGCCAGGTGGCCACACCGGGCACCCAGTCACTGCGCACCTTGTTGAAAAATGCCGGCGCCTCGCCGACAATCCGTTTTAGGTCCTTGCTGACCCGTGGAACAAACGACGTAAAGAACAACCCAAGCAGACCAAACAGCGCCAGGTATAGCGCGATAACCCAAACAAACCGCGGCAACTGGCGGCCGCCGATTCGCAACCGAGCAATGCTGTTGAGGATCGGCGAGAGCACGTAGGCGACCAACACCGCTAGGATGAAGGGCATCACGACGGCGCGAAAGACGATCAGAACGATCAGGATGAAGCCGAGAAACCCCCACAGTCGAGCGGTACGCCGCAACCAATCGAAAAAGGTGCCCTCGCCAAGTCGTCGAAAGCGCCCAGTTTGGGTTTGCTCAACCGAGCGTTGGCTCTCGATCTGCACCGGCGGCGCCTCGATTGGTTCCTTCGATGCAGACTCAGCATCGCCCCGCTCCGCTGAAGGTTCTGGCCGCTCGGTCGATTGTTCTTTGGAAGATTCGTCGCTCACCGGTTAGCTCGCTACGGCTCAGGGCGCTCGGTCAACCGACGCCCCCAAGCCACACGTACCGTACCCCAGCTGCCACAGGATTTGCATCGCCAAAACAGGTCTCCGACGGTGTGCTGACACGCACCGCAGCGGAAACCTTGCTCGACTAGAGCAAGCATCTGCAAGAGCTGCTGGTAGGCCTCACGAATTTGCTCGGAGTCTCCTCGCTCCAAGAGCAACTTGCCGGCCTCGCGCCGCGCTGGAAGCAGCGTGGGGTGGGCCTGCAACAATCGTTCGAGCGCGGACAGCCCTCGCTCGGGATCGATTCGCGCCTCAACCCTCGCCGACGCCAACTGCAAGTGGACATTTTCGGGATGCTGCTCGATCAATCGCGCAAGCATCGTCCGCAACTCGTCGGGACGCTTCAGATCACGCAAGGCCTTGTCGAGCGGTGGCAGAAACGCAGCGACCAACTCTGGCTGAATCTCGAGAGCTCGACGCAAAGCCTTGACCGCAGCACGCTTGTCACCTTCGCGCAAATGGTAACTCGCCAGCGCGTGCAAGGTGTGCACCGAGGTCGTGTCGAGCGAGAGCGCCTTGCGCAACAGCTTGCGCGCCGAAGCGAAGCTCCCCTGGTCCATCGCCTGCTGGGCAGACATCGTTAACAGATGAGCGATCACCTCATGCTGGTCTTCGCTGGCAACACGGGCGATCCGCTTATAGACGGCGGCAGCACGCTCCCACTCGGCCGACGACTGGTAGAGGCGCCCCAGCTCGCGAAGTGCCGCGACGTTCTTCTTATCGTGGGCGATCACGTATTCTAGCGCCTTGGTCGCACGGCGCACGAAGCCAGCCGCTTCAAAATCCAAAGCGAGCTGTTGGTGGACCCGAAGCTTAGTTCGCTTGTCAACATCGCGTCGTACCAGCAGCGTTTGATGGACGCGCACCGCTCGCTCGTATTCGCCGCGCTGGCGAAACAGCGTTCCCAGCGCAAAGTACGCGTCGACGTTCTTGCTGTTCCGCTGTAGTGCCTGCTGGATCTCGCTCACCGCACTGGTCGGATCGCCGGCAAGCAGTTCGACCAGCCCACGCACATAAGCCCGTCCTTCATCGGCCGCGCGCTGCAACGGACGCCGATCAGGGACGTAATAGCGGCCAAGCAATGTGCCGACGACGAGCAGCACAAACCCTACGCCGACCAGCACGAGCAGATTCACTGCGCCCCCTGGTCTTGCAGTCTGCGAGGAGCCGCCGCAGACTGCTCCTCGTCGTCGGAGAGACCGGCCAGCAACTCCGCGGTCAGTTCCTCTTCGCTCTTTGACGCCTGTCGCGAAGCGGTGGCCGGCGTCTCATCGGGCAAATCCTCCAAGGGCGTCGGATTGGTCACCGGCATGTTTCGCAGCTCGACCAACTCCTGCTCAAGCTCATCGATGTAGCGTCGGTCGCGATTTGCGCGCATCGTGCGCCGCAACCACAACGGCAAGTACGCCAAAGTTGCGGCGCACCACCCGGCGATCAGCGCGCCGAGCAACAAACCATATAGCTGGGCGTCCCATTCACGCACCACCATCGAGGGCTCGAGCCCATCGAAGGTCACCACGCCTGCGCGAACGATCACCCAGTGGGTGTTAAGCGCCGCGAACGACGCCAACGCGCCACCCAGACAAAGAAACGCCAGGATGCCAGCGACCATCGCTACTGCCCTGAGCCGCGTCATCGCAACTCCTCCTCGACCGTCAGGGCCAAGTCGGCGATCTCCGGCACCAGCTGGTCGTAGGTCTGCTCCAGTCCGAAACTCAACACCTTGGTCTGGCCAACGACCGGCATGAAGTTGGTGTCACCGTTCCAGCGCGGAACCAGGTGAAAATGGCAGTGGTCGGCGATGCCGGCACCCGCGCTACGCCCGAGATTCATTCCCAGGTTGATCCCGTCGGGCTGCATCACTTTAGCGAGCGCAGCAGAAGTTCGTCGCAACAACTCACAGAGCACGCGATAGTCGGCAGCGTCGAGCGCAGATAGCTCCGCGACGTGCCGACGCGGCACGACCATCAGGTGCCCGTTGTTGTACGGATAGCGATTCATGATCACGAAGGCCTGCTCGCCGGCGCTGAGGATCAAGTTTTCGCGCGCAGCCTCCGCTCCAGCGGCCGGCAGCGTGCAGAATATGCAGCCCTCGCGTGGTGCAGACTGGCCGCGCTCGGCCGCCGCAGCTTCGAGGATGTATTGACCTCTCCAAGGCGCCCACAGTCGGTCCATCGACTGGCTCCGCTACTTTCGGCGCATCCTCATCTGGACACGCAGCCATCGCCGTGTCTATCTACGCGATTTTACGTCGGGTCAATTATAAGACCCTTCGCCGGGGGGAGCGAGTTTTGTCGCTAGAGCCGAGCGCTAGCGGGTGGCGCCAGGCAGACGCGACTCGATCCGCCATTCGGGCGTCAACGCTTCGCGCAGCAGCTGTCGGAGCTGCGAAGCGGCCGAGGCATCGCCCAGCAAACGCTGGATCAGCGACTGGCGCTTCGCCGGATAGACCGGGACTGGACGGCCCTTTTGCTTGGCCAGATCGCGCGCCAGGCGCAATGCGTCGTTGAAATTGCCCAGCTGATCGATCAACCCCAGCGATTTGGCGGTGCGTCCAGAAAAGACCCGCCCGTCGGCTACCTGCTTGACGCGCTCGCGGGCCAGACTGCGCCCCTTGGCAACGTCGTCGATAAACTGCGCCAAGAGCTCGTCGAGCAGCTCCTTGAGATAGCGGCGGTCGGCCTCGCTGATCGGGCGCAGGGGCGAACCCGTATCCTTGAAGCGCCCAGTCTTGAAGGTCTCGGTCTTGATGCGAGCCAGGGCCAACAGTTCCGCCAGGTTGGTCGCGTAGGAAATCACGCCAATACTGCCGGTGATCGTTCCACCGTTGGCGACGATCTTCTCGGCACCGCTGGCGATGTAGTAACCGCCCGACGCGGCCACCGTGCCCATCGATGCGACAACCGGCTTCTTTTTCCGCAAACGCAGCAGCTCGCCATAGATCTCTTGCGACGGACCGATCGCCCCGCCGGGCGAATCGATCCGAACAACAATCGCTTTGATCTCGTCGTCTTTTTCGAAGAGGCGCAACGCCCGCAACGCCTGCTTAGCGCCGCTGATCGGTCCATGGATCTCGACGACGCCGATTTGCGGCCCCTCATCGCTGGGCTTGCGATCGCCGATCACCAGCAGCGCAGCGAGACCCAGGCAGGCAAAAACCAAACCGCAGAGCGCAATTAGCCCGTACAACGCCCTGCGGTCGCCAGTCGGCCGCTTTGCAGCAGCCGACCGTTCGACAGCGGCCGCTTCAACAGCAGGCTGTTCACCGGGCGTCTGTTCCACGGGCGGCTATTCGCCGGCGGCGTCGTCTTTCGCGTCTTCTTTGAGGGTCAGCTCGCCGAGCTTACCCTTGAGCACGTCGCCCAAGGTAGCGCGCTCGCCACCGGGCGCGTAGCCCTGCACATCGGCCAGCTCGTCTTTGCGCGTCGCTGAGCGCATGCTCAGCGCAATCTTGCGCTCGGTCGGGTCGACGGTGATCACCTCGGCCCGAACCGTGTCGTTGGGGTTGAGCACTTCGCGCGGATCGTTGATCCGATCGTCAGAGATCTCAGAGACGTGGATCAGGCCTTCCACACCACGCTCGAGCTCAACGAATGCGCCAAAGTCGAGCACCTTAAGCACGGCAACCTCGACCACCTTGCCCACCGGGTAGTCGTTGGGAATGCGATCCCAAGGATCGGGAATCGCCTGTTTGATCCCCAAGGAGATCTTCGGCTTCTCGCCTTCCATATCGATATTGAGCACGACCGCTTCGACATCGTCGCCCTTTTGGAAGAGCTCCGACGGATGCTTGATGCGCTGGGTCCAGGAGAGATCTGAGATGTGAACCAAGCCGTCGATACCTTCCTCGATTTCGACGAAAATACCGAAGTCGGCGATGTTGCGGACAACGCCTTTGACGATCGTGCCCAGCGGGTACTTCTCGGCAAGCTGCTCGTACGGGTTTGGCTCGAGTTGCTTGATACCCAGACTGATGCGGTTATTGCTGGCATCGATGTCGAGCACGACAGCATCGACTTCATCCCCGATCGAGAGCACCTTCGACGGGTGCTTGATACGACGCGTCCAGCTCATTTCCGAGACGTGGATCAGCCCCTCAATGCCCTCTTCCAGCTCGACGAACGCACCGTAGTCTTTGAGGCTGACGACTTTACCGCGGACCTGCGCACCATACGGATAGCGCTCGTTGGCATTGAGCCACGGGTCTTCGCTGATCTGCTTGAGACCGAGCGAGACGCGCTCGGTGTCCGAGTTGTATTTGAGGACTTTGACGCGAACTCTGTCGCCAACACCGAACATCTCTGACGGGTGATTGACGCGGCCCCAAGACATATCGGTGATATGCAGCAGACCGTCGATGCCACCTAGATCGATAAACGCGCCGTACTCGGTAAGGTTCTTGACCACACCCTCGACGATTTGACCTTCTTTGAGCTTCTCGAGCGTTGCGTTTTTGAGCTGCGCCCGCTCTTTCTCCAGCAGCACGCGGCGTGAGAGGACGATGTTGCCGCGCTTCTTGTTGAACTTGATGACCTTGAAGCTATAGGTCTGACCGATGAACGTGTCGAGGTTGCGCACGGGGCGAAGGTCGACTTGCGACCCCGGCAAAAAGGCCTTCACACCGCCGCGGATCGTCACCGACAAGCCGCCTTTGACGCGCTGAGTGATCGTGCCTTCGATCAACTCATCAGCCTCGCAAGCGGCGCTGATTTCATCCCAGACCTTAAGCTTGTCGGCCTTTTCTTTGGAAAGGACGATCAAGCCTTCTTCGTTCTCGCGGCTCTCGAGCAGAACCTCGACCATCTCATCGCTGGTCACTTGGACCTTGCCGTCGGTGCCGACAAACTCGTCGATCGGGATCTGCCCCTCCGACTTGAAGCCAATATCGACGACAACGAATTCTTTCCCAACCTCGATCACGCGACCTTGCACGATGTCGCCTTCATTGAAGTCGCCAGTCGGCAGGGTTTTTTCGAAAAGCGCAGCAAAGTCTTCCGCCTCGCCGTTCTTGCGAGAGGGACGCGAGGGCGCGTTAGCAGACTTCGATTCGGTTGGGGTTGAGGTGGTTTCGGCCATGGACTACAGAGCTCCCTACTTGGGCGTTGCTATCGTAACCTATTAGAAATTTTAGCCTTTAAGGCATTTTCCACAACGGACGGGGCAATCTACGCCTACGTGCTTGAGATGTCAAGGGCTTCTTGGCATCTAGCGCGTCGCGCTCAATCCGCCTCGGAGAGATAGAACCTGCCGTTTTGCCGGCACAAACGGCCAGCGGCGATCTGCTGCAGCACCTGCGGGTAGAGACGCCGCTCCTGCTCGCGAATTCGTGCGTGCAAACGATCAGCGTCATCGTCGGGCAGAACAGTCACCGCGCGCTGTGCCAAAATCGGTCCGGTATCCGTGCCCTCGTCGACCAAGTGAACAGTGCAACCGGTTATTTTCACTCCGTAATCCAGTGCATCCTGAACGGCATGAGCGCCCGGAAAGGCTGGCAAGAGCGCCGGATGAACATTGATCACCCGATGGGGGAAGGCGGCGAGAAAGCGCGGTGATAACAACCGCATGAACCCGGCGAGCACCACCCAATCGACTTCGTGGCGGGCCAATCGCTCGACGAGCGCGACGTCGTAGGCCTCCCGCTGGGCGAAGCCCCGATGGGACAGCACCTCGCAGGCGATACCAGCCGCCCGCGCACGCTCGAGGCCATAGGCCTTGGGCTTGTTGCTGAGCACGACGCGGATCTCGGCGTCCAAGTCACCAGCGCTGATCGCGTCGAGCAAGGCCTGCAGCGTGGTCCCCGCCCCGGAGAGCAGCACAGCCAACGACAAGCGAGACATAGCTAGAGCACCACGGCCTCGTCGACCCGCGGGATCACGCACCCAACCACCGCGCCTTCCCCTAGCACCTCGAGCGCCGCCGCGACTTCGGCCTCCGGTACCACGCAGAGCAGGCCGAGCCCCATATTGAAGGTACGGTGACTTTCGATCAGATCGAGCTTAGCGCGCTTAGCGACTGCGGCGATGATCGGCGGGACCGACCAGCTCGCGCGATCAAAACGAATCGCCAGATCATCGGCCAAGATCCGCGGTGGATTATCGAGCAAGCCACCGCCGGTAACGTGAACGATGCCACGCAAGTCGATGCCGGCACGCTGCAAGGCAGCAACCGCACCGACGTAGATCCTCGTCGGACGCAGCAGTGCTTCGGCCCAGCTTTCGCCCAACGCCTCGTCGATCTGCGAAAAATCAAAACCGGGTTGATCGAGCGCTAGCGCGCGGCGAACCAGCGAGAAACCATTGCTGTGCAGGCCCGACGACGACAAGCCGATCACTGCGTCTCCCGCAGCGATGCGCTTGCCATCGATGACCTGATCGCGTTCGACAACGCCCACCGCAAAGCCCGCGAGGTCATAGTCGCTGCCGCCGTACATGCCGGGCATCTCGGCGGTCTCACCGCCGAGCAATGCGCACTCGGCCTGCTTGCAGCCATCGATGATCCCGCTGAGCACCGACTGCGCCTGCTGGTGATCGAGTTTGCCGGTGGCGAAGTAATCCAAAAAGAACAGCGGCATCGCGCCAACGGTGATGATGTCGTTAACGCACATCGCGACCAAGTCGATGCCAACACCTCCGTGACGGCCGGCACTGATCGCGACCTTCAGCTTAGTACCTACGCCGTCGGTCCCCGCGACGAGCAACGGCTCGCGCATCCCACTCGGCAAAGCGCACAAACCGGCGAAAGCGCCGATCCCGCCGACGACCTCGGGGCGCCGTGGCGCACGCTGCGCGATCCAGCGCGCCAGCGCATCACCGGCGGCGATATCGACCCCCGCTTGGCGATAGGTGGTAGCTGCTTCTTTGCTTAAAGATTTTGACGCGTTAGACATCGCACGCAGGCTATCCGAGAGCACTGAGCAGGTCAAGGGTTAGTGCGCCAAAAATCCAGCGATTCAGGCCGCTACCCCGATGGCGCTTCGCACGCCCAGTTGGCAAATTCTGTGTTATATCAGCGCCGCTCTGCGTCATCGAGCGACCGGAACACGGAGGCCTCAGATGCCCAAGCAGTACATCGTAATCGCGCTGGTTGTACTCTCCTTCGCCTTCTTCCTTTGGACGGTTCAACGCTTCATTCGGGTGATGAAAAAGGGGCGTCCCTTCCCCGGCAGCTTCGGGGAAAAAGGCGCGCGCTTCGGCGACGTGTTGCTCTACTTTTTCATGCAACGCTCGGTCGCCCGCGAACCACTCAGCTGGCACCATCTGCTGATCTTCTGGGGCTTTTTGGTGATCACGGTCGGCACGGCCGAGATCCTCGCCACCGGCGTCTTCGGCAGCGCGCTGAGCTACAGCAACCTATTCGGCAGTGGCATCGATCGCGCCTTCAAGGCGGTGCTCGATGTGACCAACGGGGTGGTGCTGCTGATCATCTGCTATTCGTTCTTCCGACGGATCGTGATCCGACCGCGGTTGATCCCGCTGTCGACCGACGCCACGCTAATCCTCTCGATGATCGCCTTTTTGTGCATCTCGCACTTTGGCATGCACGGCTTCGAGGCCGCCGCTGCACTGGGCAGCCAAGCGCCACAGGCAATTGGACACATGCCGATCAGCGCTTGGGTCGCCGGCCTGGGCGTAGGCGGTTCGACCGGCCACACCCTGGCCGAGGCCAACTACTGGATCCACTTGGTGATCGTGCTGTTCTTCCTCAACTACATCCCCTACTCCAAGCACATTCACCTGCTCGGCGCACTGCCCAACATCGCCCTGCGAGGCCGAGATAAGCGCGCCGTCGGGATGCTACCCAAACTCGACCTCGAAGACGAGAACGACTGGGGCGTCGGACGCTACGAGCAGTTTCACTGGAAGTCGCTACTCGACACCTACGCCTGTACCGAGTGCGCGCGTTGCAGCAACAATTGTCCGGCCAACCTGACCGACAAGCCGTTGAGCCCGATGAAGCTGATCCACGACGTGCGCGATGAAATGCTCGAGCGCGGCAAGCTGCTGCTCAAGCTGCGCGATGGCGTCGACCCGACCGGCGAAAACGAGAACGCCACCGAGCCCAACGACGCCGAGAAAGTGGTGATCGAGGAATTGGGCAAAATGGAACCGCTGGTCGGCGGGCGGATCAAAGACGAAACGCTCTGGGCCTGCACGACCTGCGGCGCCTGCGAAAACGCCTGTCCAGTGTTCATCGAACATCCGCTGAAGATCATCCAGATGCGTACGCACCTTGTTCTTTCTGAAGGGCGAATGCCTGCAGAATTGGCGCGGATGTTCCGCGGCATGGAAAACAATCAGAACCCGTGGGGCATCGGCGCCGACCAGCGCATGGCTTGGGCCGAGGGACGCGAGCTGCCGTTGCTGTCCGACAACAAGGACGCCGAGTACCTCGTCTGGATCGGCTGCGCAGGGGCGTTCGATGACCGCGCCCAAAAAGTCACCCATGCCTGGCTGGACCTGCTCGACCAAGCGGGTGTCAAATACGCCGTGCTCGGCGACGAAGAGAGCTGCACCGGTGATGCGGCGCGCCGCGCGGGCAACGAGTTTTTGTTCCAGATGCTTGCCGAACAAAACGTCGAAACGCTCAACGGCTACGGGGTCAAAAAGATCCTCACCAGCTGTCCGCACTGCTTCCACAGCTTGAGCAAGGAATATCCGGCCTTCGGCGGCAACTACGAGGTCCAGCACCACTCGCAGTTCTTGCAGCAATTGGTCGCCACGGGCCAGCTCAAGCCGCAACGCAACAGCGCCAAGGCGATCACCTTCCATGACCCTTGTTACCTCGGCCGCTGGAACGATGAGTTCGACGCGCCTCGCGAGCTGTTACATCGCGCATCGGGCAGCGCACCGATCGAAATGGAGCGCACACGCGGCAAGAGCTTCTGCTGCGGCGCCGGCGGTGCGCAGATGTGGATGGAAGAAGAAGGACCGCGGGTCAACGTCAACCGGACCACCGAGGCGGTGAATACCGGCGCGGAAACGATCGCCACCGCCTGCCCGTTCTGCAACATCATGATCACCGACGGCGTAAAGAGCCTCGACAAGGACGAGGACGTGCGCGTGCTAGACATCGCCGAGGTCTTGGCAGAATCGTTGGGCATCCAGCGTGCAACGGCCAAAGAAGCTGAAGCGACGAACTAGGCGGGCATCGCGCCGCGGCGCTGCCTCTCGATCGATGCGCGATCGCTCGGGCCGCGCCATCGGCGCCCTATTGGCGTTGCTCCTCTTGCATGGCGCAAGCTGCGACTACGAGCAGCCCACAGCGAGCGGCCTGCCCCCCTGCAACGCCGTCCCTGCCGCCCAGCAAGCGGCCTGTCCGCCGTTGCGCATCGAGAGCGCCTGCGCATACCTCGCCAGCTGCGGAATCCTCGCCGGCCACTACCTCGGCCAAACCGGCGCTGCTTGTTCTAGCCATGAGCAATGCGGCGTCGGCCAATGCATCGAGCAGAATGGTTCGCGACGCTGTCGCTACCACTACCTCGACTACGCCTGGTGTGTGCGCCGCTTAACACAGCTCGGCGACCACCCCTGCAGTGGTCAGCCCTTCTCGGCCGATCAACGACGCGCAGCGTTGCAGTGCATCGTCGATACGCCCTGTGGCGCCCTTGGGCTACAACTGCGCGACAAGCTCCAAGCAGTGGGGGAACTCGACCTATTAACCTGTAACGGCGGACGCAACCTTCACACAGCGACGGTTTGCGATCTGGGAATGCTGAACTACTAACGGTGTCAAAATGTCGATCAGATCAGGCGGGCAGGCCACGGCGCAGAGCGATGATCGCGATCGTCGCCCTGCTGCTCGCACCGCTGGCAGCGCAAGCATCTGACGCTCAGCAACTGATCGATCTGATTCGCCGCCGGCCGGCGACAATGGATAAGGCGACCTGGCGTGAGCAGCGCCGCGAGGCAGCACGCGAGCTCGGTCGCCGCCACGAGCGCGAGGCCGTGCCAACCCTGCTGCGGATCATCAAGCGC
The DNA here is from genome assembly GCA_020633415.1 of Deltaproteobacteria bacterium. Classification (GTDB taxonomy): domain Bacteria; phylum Myxococcota_A; class Polyangia; genus JACKDQ01. The sequence continues at coordinate 226,469 of JACKDQ010000003.1, read as the reverse complement.
GAGCGCTTCGATGTGATCCTCGAGATCGCGATCGACTCCCTCGGTCGCATTGGCGACCCACGAGCTCGCCCAACGCTCGAGGCGCTGCTCAACGATCCTTCGGTCGACACCTACGTACGCGATGCCGCAAGCCGTGCGCTCGAACGCATCGGCAAGGCCCACCAGACGCCGCCTGAGGCTGCGCCGCCAAAGCCGACGACGACCAGCAAGGCGCCGCCGCCCGCCCGCCGTACCGCGCGCCCTACCGAGAGCACGGCAAAGCGCGCTGATCGACCAGCGCCGCTCGCCGAGGGCCCCGTCGTTTGGTCGGGAAAGCTCGCGGCGACCGACGGTACGCTATCTGAGGACATACTCGCGATGACCTCCGAAGTCGACTTCGTCCTTGGCAACAGCCAACTGCGGGTCGACGGCGCGGCAGCACGCACGACGGCCAACGGCAGCTTGGCCACGCGCTTTTTTCATCAAGCCGAGCGCAAGCAACTTGGCTACACCATCGAGGGCCACGGCGCGCTGGCTTTCGACGTCGTCGACGAACGCAACACCGACGCCAGCTGGCTGCTCAAACCACAGCTAGCCCTTAGGCCAGAGCTACGTTTCTACCCGTTCGACGGCGGCGCCAGTCCGTTCTTCGGCCAGATCATCGCCGATGTCGGTCTAGATAGCGTGATCGCCGACGACGCAGTTACCGAGCAGCGCAGTTCGCTTGCCGCTTCTTTGGCCTCGTCGTTCGCTGTCGGCTACGGGCGGGTGATCGATGTCGGCCCTCGCCTGCGGATGCAACGAATGCTGCGCGTATTGCGCCGAGTCGGCTTGCTCGCCGGCAATGTGCCGCGCACCGTGCGCCGCGAGATCTGGCGCCGCTGGTATTTGTTGCGTGACCATATCGGCTCGTTCCAGCGACTGGGTCATACACTCGCTGTGCTGCGTCAGCAGGGCTATCTCCGGAAATACGTCGACCCGGCCGTCGCCTATCGGCTGATCCGCATCCTCGATGATCCACAGCTCTTGCGCCGTCGAGCGGGATTGCAGCTCTCGACGGGTGTCACGCTGGCGCAGCAGCTGCTCAAGGGAGCGCCCGACCAAACCTCCACCGTGCTGTTCCTTCACGGGCTCTACGCGCGGCAGCACCGACGTCGTGCCCTCGCCGCTGAGCTACACTTTGCCTACGACACCTGGGGCAGCCCTGACACACTCCAACTCGACGGAAAGCTCTCCCACCGCTGGTACTTCTACAACGCCGCCGAAGACGGGTTGGGCGATTTCGAACTGGCGCTGAGCGCCGGCCTCCGCCGGTTGCGCAACGTCGGCGACACCTTCGGCTACAGCGCGCTGGCCAGCGTTAGCTTCGGGCGCCAGCTGACCCGCGGATCGGAACTGCGCGTGGGAGCAGAGGGCGGCCTGCAGCAGCACTCCGGAATCTTCATGCTGACGCTTAGCGGACGTTACGGAATCATCGCCGGCTCCTACGTCGCCCGCTAGCGCCTCAACAGCACGTAGACCGCCCCCAACCCGCCATCGGTAGGCAGTGCGCTGCAGAAGCAAAGCACGCGCCGCGAAATGCCGCCACGAGTCAGCCAACTGCGCAAGGCGTCCTTGAGCACCGGAATGCCACCTTCAGAATGAAGGCCGCGCCCGTGAACGAGCAGCACGCAGCGCCGCCCCAAGCGCTGCGACTCGATCAGGAAGGTTTCCACCGTGCCGCGCGCCTGTTTGCGGGTCATACCGTGCAGATCGAGATGCGCTTGCCAGGAAAAACCGCCGGCCTTGAGCTTGCGCAACAACTTGCGGTCGACCCCCTGAGCGAGACCCTCGACATGCTCTTCGCTCCAGTGCAGCGAAAACGGCAGCTCGCCATTGACCAAAGCCTCGAGTTCCGCGGCGTCTGCCAAACGACGGCCCCCAGCGGGGCGCGCCGAACCGGATCCCGAAGGAACATAGTCGTTTCGGCCGTTGATCGGCTGCACACCGGCCATTGCATCGGCCAACGCCGCGGCGTCGTCATCGCCAGCCGGGCCAACCGGCGTCGCTACAGGCGCGGTCGGCGACTCGGCGACCCGCTCCTCGCCCCGTGCATCGACCGGCGCTTCGTCCGGACAAGGCGGGTGTTCAACAGACTGCGGGCGCTCGGCGGGTTTGAGCCCGCGCAGCGCGGAAAACGGCGCGTGTTTAAGCCGCTGGTCTTCGGCCATGGGTCTAGTCTAGCAGACGTCATCTCCTTGGGCCGGCGCGACAGTTAGGGTATGATCCGGCCATGAAACCAACCACGATTTGTCGCGATATCCTCGGCGCAGAGCGCTTGCGCTCGGTGTTTGACGAACTGTCGGCGCTACAGGTCAAGATGGTGCTGAAAAAGGGCAGGCTCAACGCAAAGGTCGGCGCCGGCATCGTCTCGCAGCAGAAGAAGCGAACGGTTTGGTTCGATCGCCTGAGCGCTGCGATCACCGAGGGCAACGATCTGGCGGCTGGCGAGATGCTCGAGCAATGGCTGCTCAATCACCACCGCGAAATGTTGATCGCTTTTCTCTCCCATCTCGGCGTCAAACATGATGCGGGCGAAACCGATGAGAACTTCCTGCTTTCTAAGCCTCGGGAAGAGATTCAGGCATCGGCCAACGCGCTGCTCAGGGACGAGCGGTTTGATGGACCTAGCGTGCGCGCCTACTTGCTCTACATTGCCTATCAGCAGCGCTCCGCCATCTTTGACGACTATGCACCGGTCATCTCCGGTGTTGCGGAAGGCAGCTAACGCCGCTCGACCGACACGCACGTCGTTTAGAGATAGCGCTCAATCCGTTCCAGCAGGTCGATCCGGTCGACGAGATCGGTGATGTAATCCATCTTGTCCGTCTCGATAATCAAGGTTGGCGAAAGGTCGTAGCGCTCGAACCAAGACTCGTAGAGCTCGCCGAGTCCGCGCACGTAACCCATCGGCACCGATTTCTCCTCAGGCCTTCCGCGCAGGTTGATGCGTTTGCGCACAGTCCGCAGGCTCGCCCGTAGATAGATCATCAGATCTGGCGGACGAAGCACACTCAAGATCTCTTGGTACAACGCCTGGTAGGTCTCGAAGTCGCGTTTGCGCATTTTGCGCGTGCGATAGAGGTTGTAGGCGAAGATCTCCGCATCCTCGTAGATCGTGCGGTCCTGGATCACCGTCGCTTCGCTGACCTCGGCCGTCAGCTGCTGGTGAATGCGAAACTTCTGCGAGAGAAAAAACACCTGGCTGTGAAACGCCCAGCGCGCCATGTCCTGATAGAAGTCTTTGAGATATGGGTTGGCTTCGTTGGGCTCATAGAACGGCCGCACACCATACTGGTCGCAAAGAAATCTGACCAACGAGCTCTTGCCGGCGCCCATGTTGCCAGCGACGGCGATGAATTTACGTCCGTGGGGATCCATCGGCGGCAGCCTAAACGAGCGGGCCGACAAAAGCTACCGCGCGGAGACTCGCCAGCCGATTTTTGCCGTGCTAAAGCTTCGCGCGGAGGAGCGCAACGATGATCGTGGTCAACACCGAGAAGATTCCAGGTCACCAGGTAGTTGAAGTTAAGGGCTTGGTTCAGGGCAACACCGTGCGCGCGAAGAATTTCGGCCGCGATATCGCCGCCGGCTTCAAGAATATGGTCGGTGGCGAGCTCAAGGGCTACACCGAGCTGCTCAGCGAGTCGCGCGACCAGGCGATGGAGCGAATGCTCGCCGAAGCCAGCCGACTCGGTGCAAACGCCGTGGTCAACGTTCGCTTCTCGACGAGCGCAGTCACTGCCGGCGCCGCGGAACTTTATGTTTACGGTACGGCCGTCGTCGTACAACCGTCTGAGCGATGACCGGCCTACTGATTCTCTGGCTGCTTGCCCCACTACTGCTGCTCGCCGCGGGCCTGTTCATCGGCACGCTGGTCGAACGGCGCCATTTGAGCGACCTACAACGCCGTGAAGCCCAGCTGGACTCGATCTTTGTTACCGACGTCGGCGATTTTTTCGCCGGCGATCCGGCGGGAGGGGCCACACTGATCGTTAGCGAGGTCGTGATCGCCAGCGACTACTTCAAGACCTTCGCCGCGGGACTGCGCGGTCTGATCGGCGGCGAAATCCGCAGCTACGTCTCGATGACGACACGCGCCCATCGCGAAGCGCTACTACGCCTCAAAGAGCAGGCCCAGCGAGACGGCTACGATGCGCTCTGCAACGTGCGCCTAGACAGCGCTGACGTGGGTGGCAACGTTCATAACAAGAAGGGAGGCTTGGTGATGGTCGCGCTTCTCGCCAGCGCCACCGCCTACCGCCGTCGGCGCCGCTAGTGCGCCTCGATCCAGCGCGCAATGTGCGGATAGACCTCCCAGCGCGCACGCTTACCCAGCACCAAATCGATGTGGCCATAATCGGCACTGAAACCGTGGGCACGATCGACGACCAACAGCTCCTTGTCCTCGGAGCCCGCTCGCTCAAACGCTGCCTTGAGATCCAGCGGTGGTGTTAATCGATCGACGCCGCCGACGACCGCCAGCAGCGGCGCGCGCACACGATCGAGATGGTCCCAGTAGCGCATCAAACCATCGCGCTGAGAAAATCCCTGTGAGCCGTCGTACCAGCCGGCCAGTTGGCTTAACAACCCCACAGGAAGATCGCTCAGCACGCGCGGCGCCAGCCGTCTCACATGCTCCGGATCCATCTGCTCAGCGTTGGCAACCAGTTGCCCAAGGAAGTGGGTCGCGGTGCGCGGAAACACCGCACCGAGATAGCCCGCCGGACGCTGCGGCAGAAAGCGCACCACCTTGAGCAACGGTCGGGCGTAAAGTGCCATGTCTAGCCACGGATTCTGAATATCGGTAAAGGTCGGGGCAGCAATGGCAACCAACGAGCGAAAGGCGCGGCTATCGAAGTGCACCATCGCCGCGTAGGCGATCATGCCACCCATGCTGTGGCCGACCCAATGCAGCGACGTCGCACCGGTGAAATCGAGTACGGTGCGAATGAGCGCTGGGGCATCGCGCTGCACGTAGTCATCAAAGTCGAAGCTCTTGCGCCGTCGTAGCGGCCAATGTGGCGGACGGGAACGCCCCGCCCCACGCAGCTCGACGACCCAGACGTCATGGCCGCGATCGGAGAGGTAATCGGCAAGGTTGATCTCGCGACTTGGCGCGGCCAAATTGTATCGGTTGGCGCCCAGGCCGTGGCAGAGCATCACCGGCCCGCACCTTCGCGGCTCGCCGCTCGCGCGATAATGATAGAGCGCTAGTTTCCAACCATCGCTGGTCACCGCCCAGCGGTTACGGGGTCCGCGCGCCATCTCTAAAGTTTACGGGATTTGAGCAGCCGGGCCAACAAAGCCCCCGACAGAGCAGCACTAGGGGCAAGCGCAGGGCTCGACATCGACAGAGTTGGAGCCGCCACAGGCCGGTGATGCGTGCACGTAGTCGACGCGCACCTGGCAATCGCCCGTTAGCGCGGCCTTATCGACCCAGATACCGTAGGAGACAGCAAACTGCCAGTTGGGCTGCGCCGTCGGCGGTTGGTAGTCGTTGAACAACGGGGAGTCATTAGTGAGCACGTAGCCGTAGCTGTTGAAGTTTTCTGCCAATGAGGTCGTGCAACCGAGGACATCTTGCGCGCGGCCCGCGGTCAGCCTGCCGTCGCCACCGCTGACGCAGAGGGAGTCGTAGCCCGACGGCGTCGAGCTCGTCTCGCTGATGTAGTCGATCACCGCGCCAAGCACCAACTTGCCGTCACAGGTGAATTTCAACTCGGCGGCATCGCTTCCGACCAAGTCTTTGAACTTGTGATCACCCTTCTTCGTGTCGCGCCAGCACGGCGAAGATTGAGTCCCATAGGTGTTGTCGTTAAAGCGCGTCGAGAAAGTCAGCTTGGCGTATAGCGCAGCCTTGCCATCGCGGGTTACCTCGCTCGTGCTGATCGTCGCCAAGGGTGCCGACCCTAGCGTGTAGTTGGGATTACCCGTTGACACGGGACAGAAGCAGGTGCGCCCGCCTCCGAGCGGCAGGTCGCTAACGGGCGTGCTGCCCGGTGCACCCGGCAGCCCGGTCGTTGTCGGGCTCTGCTCGCAAGCGATGCCGAACTCGGCGCTGCTGCTGCAAACCCACTGTCCATCGCCGGCGCCGAGCGATCCGCCGTTCAGCGGCTTCGCTTCGCAAAGCGTGCGTCCCTCGTACACGACACAGAGCCAGCCGTTATCGCCGCTCGGGCCACCACCAGTGACGTCGCCGGGCTTCTCGCAGCGAAGCACGCTATTCTCGCGCACGTTGCAGGTCCAACCACTCTGTCCGTCGGGGCTCGTCGCAACGTTGCACTTATTGCCGTCGCCGAGCTGCTCGCAGGCCAGTAAGCCCGGAATCTCGCAAGGCAGCCCTTGCTTGTCGGGATCGCCGTAACACATCCGTGGATCGTCGAGACCAACGCTATCGGGATCGAAGCCCCCGGCGCTCGGTGCGACAACGCCGCAGCCGACAAGAACAAGACAGGTTAACAGCGCGCTCAGATGGCCAGCCATGACTACTCCAAGATGTCTTAAGTGACGACAGGTAGAGCAAAGACGGTGCCAAACCGACCGACGAGAAAACAGCCAGTTCACGCGATTAGGGGGGGCAGCTAACCCCGTCGCGACAAGGACACACCCACGGCTGATGTAGGTCGACTGGCGCGATGGTAGGACAAGCGCCGAACGGATTCGGCGAGAACGGACGTCACCGAGGCGCTATTTGCGAGGCTTCTTGCCGCCTTCTTCACGCGTCACGTTGGTCGGTTCCTCGGCGAACTCGTCCGCGGGTGAGGTGGAGTCGTCGGTGGCCCGGCGCGAACGCTGCTCGGGATGAATCTCCAGCGCGCAGGTTCCGCCTTGAAAGACGCGTGCGATACCGCTCGTCTCGGAAACAACGATCGCGATCGCGTCGGTATCCTTAGAGATGCCCGCGGCGGCCATGTGTCGCGCACCAAGACCCAAGGGCAACTCGAACTCTGCCTCATCGTCGAACTTGAGGTAGCGGCCGGCAGCAAGAACCACACCGTCCTCGCGGATAACAAAAGCACCGTCGAGCACAGCAAAGTTCTTGATCGAGTCGCGCACCGCCGGATTAAGGATGTTCTTTTCCGCTTCCGAGTAGCCCTGAAACGGATTCAATGTCAGTTGGCGAGACTTTTCCATCACCGACGGCGTGTCGCCGACGACGAGCAGCGTCCCCAACGGCCGCCCTTCCCAACCATCACGAGCGATATCAACGGCCAAGTCGATCACTGACTCAAGAATCGCTGAAGGGATGCGGTCTGTGCCGACTACACCAAAGCCGGTGTCGACGCTATCCTTCTCGTCACCGATCGTCACCACGTATAGCGTATCTGGGTAAGCCGTCGGACCGCGGCCAATGATGCCGAGCACAACCTCACCGTCTTTGAATAGCCCCTTGGCGATCCCCGAGACCAACGCGATCTTGAACCGTTCGGGACGAGCGATGTCGTAGGTTGGCAAAGCGAGTGTCTGCACACCCATCGCCTCGACGACACGCCGCTGAGCATCGCTGGTAACCGCCTGAACGAGTTTGCGCCGAGCGGTCGATTTGGCTTTGACCAAATCATCAGGCAGCGGCAGATCGCCAATATAGAGAAAGTGGGAGACTTCTTTTTTTGCAGCGATCTGCGCCGCGGCCCGAAGCAACTCGGATTGCACTGGTGTGATGATGTCCATTGGCAAGCTAAACGTTGGTCCGTGGGCGAAGCCGTTTGCGTTGAAAACCGTTAGTCACTATAGCGATCGCGGATCAGCGCTGTCAGCGATTCCTTCAGCGAGATTTCGCAATAGCCAAACTGCGGCTCTTTGAGACGAGTGCGCATCGTATTGATCTCGTCAAGGTGGTTGGGATCGGCCGCCGATTTGTCGCCGGCAAGCACCTTCAAGGCGTCAGAGAGGATGCGACCCACGCGCTTCTTTTGCTGGGCGTGATAGTGGGCGCGAAGGCGCTGGAACTGCTCGGCGAATATTTCAGCGTAGGCCGGCCTTTGCCCGGGGTTGTCGATCGACCAAGCACCAATCCGCGTCATCAACGATTGGCGAAACTCAGCAACGTCCTCAACCACATCAAGGTGTTGCTCTACTTGGCGCATCAGCGACTCGTCGGGATCATCGTACTCGCCAGTGATCGGGTTCTTTAGCCGCTCCTTGCGCACGTGGTGCGTAACATGGCTGACGTAGCGCTCAAAGAGCTCCGCGTAACTCGCCTCATCGACCAGCCCCAAAGCGCTGCGAACGTCATCATCGACGCGATCGAGGTACCAGTGCCGGCAGACATCGATGAACTGGGCGTGATCAAAGTAACCGTTGGACTGTGGCTCTTGGCGCAAGAAAGCGTAGACCGACCGTTCTTTGGTTAGGCTAGCAATTTCGGCGAGTACCGTTTCGGTGGTCAGCACACCCTCTTCGGCGCGTTCCGCTGCATTGAGCAGAATGCTGCGGATCTCGCGCGGCGACGCGCCGGTGCGGCCTTCATAGATCACCGAGGAATCGGTCTCTCCGTAAAGGTCTTCGAGCACAGCGCGCAGCGACTTTCCCGCCTCCTGACCGACATCTTCGGGCACCTTCTTGGTCGCAAAGAGCTCCGCCTTTTCTAGCGGTGTCAGCTTGCCGATTATCGACGAGACTTCGTCCGGGTACCGAGCTGCGTCCGGCCGATGCATCCGCGTCAACACAGCCCACAGTGCGGCGACGCTGATCGCATGTGGCGCGATCCGCAAACCAACCGTTTGCGGCGTTACCTGGAGCTCGTAGATCTGGCGCTCGCGCATGTAGTCGCGCAGATATGGCACGCGTACCAACTCCATTCGGGCCTTAAACGACATCCACTCGGGGCTTTCCATAAATGCATTAAGGTGGTTCGAGTTGGCGCTCCCCAAAAACACCAGGTCGATAAACAGGTTGGTTGGATCGAGCGCTACACGTCCACTCTCGACTGCCGTCAGCAGATAGCGGAAAGCCTCGATCGGTCGCTTGAGCAGATCTGCGTAGTCGGCTAGTCCGCGATTAGCATCGACCAAATCGCCCTCGAGTTCGTAGAGCGCAATGTTCTGTAGCGCCGCCGGCAACGCCGAGAGGCTGCGGTCGGCAGTGACTTGGCGACTGCGCGCGTCGACAGCCATCTGCGGCTCGACGCGCACGGTACCAGACCTAAAGCGCCGAGAGATATAGAAGCGCTCGATCTGCACATGCCGTAACACCCGCAGGTAGTCGCCGCTGTAGCTGGCGAGCAGCGCCTCGTAGACCAGCTTGCTCTTGTGGCTCAAATCCCCCGTACGCAGATAATCGGAGAGCGGGAAATTCTCGTCGAGCACCTCAGCGAACAGCGCCTGCCGATACTCGGGCGGCAGCAAAAGCAGCGGGTGGTCGTTGAGCTCGCAAGGCAGGCGAGCATCGATCTCCGATTCGTCGAGGTGGACGTAACTATCGGTGGCCTCCGCGACCTTTTCGTCGCCATGGAAACCGATGCCACTTTTGCCCGTCGAACGGACCGGAAAGATCCAACTAAAGCGATACAGCGCGCCCTCATCGGTAGCACTGTAGTGCTCCATCGCTCGAGCGATCAGATCGGTCACCGTCGATTTGGAGCTACCGTTGGGGCCGTGCAGAAGCACGAAGCGATCGACGCGGCGCTGCCGCACAAAGTTACTAAGGACACCGTAAATCCGGTTTTGGACGTCCTCTTGTCCGGCGAGACGCGCCTCTCCACCGTCGAAAGGCGCGTCGAACAGTTTAAATCGCCGTCGACGACCACGCGGATGCTCAACCTTCTCTGTGCCGTAGTAGTCAAACATGTCGCGCAGGTACTGCGCGCTGTTGCGACAATGGCGAGCCGCGTCGAGCTTCACCAGAGTCAGGTACTCGGCGTAGGAAAGCAGGCGTCGGTTCTCGACATATGCGGTGCGCACAGCCTCGCCGATCTTTTCGAGCGCTGCGCTTCCTTGGCTAACGACGGGCATTTTCGTCATTTCGCTGCTGCGGTCCAGTTGATTTTGGCGGTCTTGAGTTGGCACTCTTGGTCGGTGCACACGGAAAAGGCCAGCTCCGCGGTAAAGCGGTGCTTTCCAGCGGCGGTGATCTTCGCCGACGGTGTGAATAGCGCCATCGACTTATCGAACCGCTTCGCGTCCTTCTTGCGCAACACCTGACTACTCGGAGAAGCCGCTTTCGGACCGCTAACCGTCAGCTTGGTCGGATACTCCAAGTTAACTTTGTAACCTTGCTGAGGCACCAACGCGACCTGTGCCACGGCCGTCTCGCCAACCTTGATCGAACTCGGCGCTTTGACCGTAACGCGGTAGTTTTCCGCTCCCGGCGGAGTGGCTTCCGCCGCTTGAGCGGCAGTGCTGCGCTTGCAGCCCCAGCCGAGCGATAGAACCGCCACAGCCAAGGCAACGCCACCGATAACGAGTCTTCGCTGGAACACCACGACCTCTCCTTTATGTTCACGACGCGACAGCGACCAGCTGCCGTGGCAAGTATATCACTGTCGACCAACTGCGCATATCATCCAGCGATCGTACCGAAAGACCGCGTCAGAGCTCGACGCACTGATCGGCGCGGAGCATCCAGAATTCGAATCGTGGCCGCAAACTCGGCGCCAAAGCCGCGACGACCGCCGCGAGATAGCCATCCCGTTGCTGCCGGTAACTCTCCGCGCGACGTCGCGCGCTGTCGACGCCATCGACGTCATCGGTTTTGTAGTCGACGATCACCAGCTGCCCCGAGCTCGGCTCACGGTAGAGCAGGTCAACGCTGCCGGCGGTCGGCAGCTGATTCGCATCACGCCAGACCAGCGGCAGCTCGCGGCCAACGATTTGCTCAGCGATCGAAAACAGCCGGGGCAAGAGACGACCAGTTGCCAGGCGCTTGAGCCAAGCTTGACAGGCCTCCTGTGCCGCAGGCCATTCCGCTCGAGGTAAAGCGCTGCTCGCCAAATAGGCCGCCAGACGCTCACCCTCTGCCCTTAGCGCCGACTCGAGCGGCAGACTGAGGTCGATCAGCTGCAGCACACGGTGCACGACGGTGCCAACGGCCACGGCGACGCGTTCCGAGCGATCGATGGGCGAGTCGACCGGTTCGGATGAAAAAACAACGTCTCTCGGCCAGATCGCGTCACCCTGATCTGCCAAGCGCTCGACTTCGGCTTCCAACGCGTCCAGCGCGGGCCGATGCGCAGCGTGGCGTCGCGCTGCATTGGATTCAGCGCGACAAAACAGCCAGCGCGCGCCGACGTCGTCGACCAGCTCGCAGCGCTCAGCGAGCGCGCGAAGCAAATCGGGCTGAGCGGCACGCCTGTGCTGAAGGAGATCGATGTGACTCAGCGCCCGCTCAACGGGGCGCTTCGCCTTGTCCGGCGCGGGCCATCGTCCGGCGATCACCAAACGCCGACGTGGTCGCGTCACCGCCACGTAAAGCGTACGCACCGCCTCTGCGTTGGCCACGCGATCTTGGCGCTCTTGGCACAGGTCCCAATTCAAATCGGGGCGCTGCCAGAGCCGAAAACACGCGGCGGAATCGACTACGCCCGTCTCTGCGGCCCGTTCTTGTCGACTGCGACGTCCCGCCTCGCCGTGAGCGCCAACCAGGTAGACGTGATCGAAAGTCAGGCCTTTGGCCTTGTGAATCGTCATCACGCGCACTGCATCAAGCCCTTCATCGGAGATAGCCGCCTGTTCTTCGGCGCGCTGCTGGGCAATACTCGCGCGCAGCTCGCGCAACAACTGGCCGGGGTCGCTATCGCCCGCACACAGCTGATCGCGCAGCCGGCGAAAGAATCGATCGAGATTTGCCAGGCGATACATCCCGAGATAGCGCCCGGCTTCGCCCCCTTCCCACGCCAACGAATCGCGCATGCGCTCGACAAAGCGGTCCGCTGGCTCGTTATGCAGCGCCCAGCGCAGATCGGCGACCACCTGCAGGCCATGTTTGACCGATGCTTTCCAACGAGTGATTCCCTCGAGTCCGGGCGCTGAGAGCGCCAGTTCATCGACCATCTGCGCCGCAGCGGCGATCGTCAGGGGATCTCGGCGATCGAGTCGGCAGAGCGCCTCCGGGAAACCCACTCGCCACAGCGGCTGTAGCGCCGCATCGGGCAAGCCGATCGCCATACTGCGCAAAAAAGCCAGTGCCGCCAATTGATCGTTCGGGTCGAAGATCGTCCGTACGAACGACGCAGCATCGATCACTTCACGCCGTTGGTAGTAGCTCCGGTCGCGCTCAACGATATAGGGAATATCAAGCCGACGGAGCTCCTGCAGATAGACCTCCTGGGCGGTCGTGGTGCGCTGCAAGATCGCCAGCTGCCCCCACGGCACGCCGTGTCGACGGTGAAGATCGGAAATATCCTCCGCCAAGGTTACCGCCTCCAGTCGACGGGCCTGGTCGGCGTTGGTCTGTGGGCTATCCTCCCAGGCAACCCAAAACTCAACCGAACGTCGCCCCCCTGGCAAGCGCTCGCCGGGCGCGACCCCCGCCTGCAGCGGCTGAAATTGCGGCTGTAACCCTCGCTGGCGTTTCATCACCGGCGCGATCAGTCGCTCGACCTCTGCCAAGATCGCCCCATCCGAACGGTAGTTGACCGACAAACGATGGCACCGTCCGCCAGCGGCGACGATCCGATCGACCAGTCGCTCGTACGCCGACAAATCCGCGTTACGCCAACCATAGATCGACTGCTTTGGGTCGCCGACAACAAACAACAGCGGTCGTGGCCCCTGATCGTCCAAGGTCAACGCTTGAATCAGATCGCACTGGGTTTGATCGGTGTCCTGAAACTCATCAACCAGCAGCTGATCGATCGCACCACGCAACTGTCGCCGGATATCCGCGTGCTCGCTGACCAACGCCCGCGCAAACGAAAGCAGTTGGGCGAAACTGAGCACACCGCCCGCTCGCATGCGCCGGTAGACTTCGGCGAGCAGGGGCTTGAGCGTTCGCAGACCGTCAGGCAAGACCTTCGGATCGGCCGCGCGCACCACATCGATGCTGTACGAGAGGCTGCGCAACGCTGCATCAACCGCAGCGGGGTCGACAAGGTCGACGCCGGCGGCCAACCGCGAGAGACGCGCCAACATCCGCTCGGTCTCTGGCGTGTCGATCAGTTGCCGAAGCTGCGACAGCTGGTCGACTGGCTCGATGCGGGCGCGCAGCTCCTGCAGGGCCTCGCACAAGGCCTGCACGCGTCGCGGACCATCACCCTCAAGCGCTTCGGTCAGCCGATTTAGGCGGGCCACCAGGCGGGTAGCAAGTGCGACTACTGCCGACGCGCCGTAGGCATCCTCCGCAACATCGCTGACACTGACCGCCTGATCGGCCAGCAATTCCAAGGCATCGGCAAGCGCCAGCGGACCGATCCCTTCGACCGCCAGGTTCAAAAATACCGGCTCGCCCGGTTCGCCATAGGCCAGCTGCATGCGATCACGCACGACGGCCTCGGCGATCCCGCGAACCAGCGTGCCATCGGCGTCGACCTGAAACTGCGGATGCACGCCGGCGCGCAGCGGGTACTGCGCAAGCAGCTTGCGGCAAAAGGCGTGAATCGTACTGACATTGAGCTGATCGATCTGCGCGAGCAGCGCCCGGGAACGTAAGGCGAGCGCCTCGGGTGCCACGGCGAACCAGCGAGACGGCACGCCAAGCACCGCGCGCCCGTCAACCAGACAATTCAGCGCGCTGACCACGCGTTCGGCCATCTCGATCGCCGCACGATCAGTAAAAGTGATCGCGAAGACGCGCTGAAGCACACGAGCCGCCGTCTCCTCGACCGAGGGGCTGGCGTGCTTGTCCCAACCCGCCCCTGTTGCCCAAACGACAATCCGCCCGACCAGAACCGCCGTCTTGCCGGTTCCCGCCCCCGCCTCCAAAGCGAGCGGCCGTTCAAAGTCGCACACGCTAGCCTGTCGCGCGGTGCGATCCAATTCGCCGATCAACTGCAGCTGCTCCGACATCAACCGCGCTCCGCTTGGTCGGCCTGCTCGCCAAGAAACCACAGATCAGACCACAGTCGCGCCGTCGTGCTCGGGCCTGCCTGTTCGGCAAAAGCGACCAATCGGCGTCGCGCCGAGCTATCACCGCGCAGACAGGCCTCGGAGACTCGGCAATAGCGACAGTTCGCCGGTTCCCGACCGCCCGCGTCCTCTAAGCGCGGGAAGCAAATCCCGGCGTGCCAAGCCGCAGCGAGCGTCCGGCAAACCCGGACAAAGTCGTCTAGCACTGGACGCTGATCAGCATCGAGCTCGGCGCTGCTCAATTCGATATCGAGTTCGGGATTGATGAATAGAAAGCGGCCCACGCCATCGCCTGCCGCTTTGGCATACAGCGCCGTCTGCAGACGTCGGCCTTCGGCAACGTCGCGCGCCAACTGCCGCGCACGCGTGCTGGCGCGTTTAGCCCGCGAAATCGGCCGACCGGTCTTGTAATCGGTCACCAGCAACCGACCGCCTCGGCGATCGATGCGGTCGGCCTTCGCAGCAAGCCGCAGCGTTCCACCGGCAGGATCCACCAGTGAGATGTGCAGCTCCTGCTCACAACCAACGACCTCGACAACTGACCGCGCTAGCGGCCAATCGAGATCTAGCGCGCGGCCGACGAATCCTCGGGCCCGCTCGGCCAACGCTCGCCACAAGCCGGGCAACAGAATGCCCTCCTCGGTGGCAACCGCACGCGCGTGATTCGCCAAACTGTGCTGCACGCGCTCGCTCGACGGCCGAGGCACAGCAATCGACTCGGCTTGTGGATCAAAGCGACGTCGCCGGCGCGCCAGCGATGCTCCGATCACATCCTCGAGCACACGGTGCGCGACTTCGCCAATCAACCGCGCATCGATCAGCGGCAAACTACTGACCGGATCGGGCAACGGTGACACGCGCAAAACTCGCGTCAAAAAGGCCTGCCAGGGACAGCGGGCGATCGCCTCGAGCGAGGTTACGAACACCGGATTCCTCGCTCGGCTCTCGTCGACAGCCGAAGATCCGACCAAGCCGAAGAACGGCGCCGGCTCAACGTCAGGCGACGAAGCCGCCGGCTGATGCAACTCAGGTTCAAACTGTGCGAGCAGCTCGAGACGCGCCGCAGCCAAGACCGCCGCCGACGCGGAATCCTGGCCGATGGAGCGATAGGCCGCCGAGAAGAGCCGTGCATCGCGCCACCCCCAGAGCCCAGCCAGCCAGAGCAGTTCCCGCGCGGTCCGCGGCCGCCGACCACCACTAAAGGGTGGCGTCAACGCGACGAGGGGCGAACGCGGCAGGTGCGACGGCGGCTCGATCTTCTTCGCCGACAGCAAGCGCTCGACAAACACCGAAGGGGCGACGGAGCGACCGTCATCGTCGGTGCGCTGCCAACTCAAGGTGACCTGCTGCTTGGTGGCGGCCAGCAACTGTGCAAAAAGCAGGCGTTCTTCATCGTGCCCCTCGCGCTTCTGCCGCAGCAGCGGAAGTTGGCGCTGCAATCGAGCGCGCGCCTGTTCGTCGAGCAATGGGTCACTGTGGATCAGTCGCGGAAAACGGTCGCGATTCATGCCCAGCAAGAAGACTTGATCGAAAACCAGCCCGCGCGCGTTGGCCACGTCGAGCAGTTGAACGCCATCCTGATCTTCGCCCAATGGCGCAGCCAAGGCGCCCTCGAGTTGCGCGCGCAGCAGCCGAGCAAACTCCCGGCGCTCGACCACAAAATCCGCGGCAAGCCCCAACGCCTGCTGCGCCTGCTGCATCAGCGAGCCCCAGTCATCGAGCGCGGCGCCGCCGATCAGCCCGAGCAGGCGGTTAAGGCCATTGAGATGTTCGGCGATCGGCGCTCGCTGGGTATTCGCCATCAACGCCTGCCAAGCGGCAAGCAACTCGATCGCCAGTCGCTGCACGCGCCCGAGTTCCGTGGTCGGCAAACTCCGTCGTTGGACACGAACCAGGTCGCCATCAGCGACCAGCCGCGAACACAGCGGCAGCGGATAGTGGTCGCCCAAGTCAGCGAAGTCTATCTTGGCCAGCTCGTCGAGCTCGACCACGCCCATCGTCTGTAGCGCCAGCTTCAAGTCCGCATGCAACCTAGCGTCTGCACTGAGATCGACCAGCGCCGCGACTGAGCAGCGTTCGCCTTCGCCGATCAGCGCTGCCAAAGCCCGTATAACTCGCGACTGCGGCAAGACTTGAGGCGAGAGCACGCCCCCAGAAAATGGGACACCACGCGCGACCAGCTGATAGCGAAGGTCCAAGGCGTAGGGCGCTAGGTCGCGAGCGATGATCGCGATGCGTGTCGGCGCCACGCCATTCGCCAAGGCTTCGGCGCAGCGATGGGCGACCTCACGCACCTCGGCCTCGAGGCCTGGTGCATCGAAGCAGCTGAGTGTCGCCCGCTCGGTCCGCGCGACATGAACCGATGACCAATCGTCCCGATCGCCGATCAGCTGCTCGGCGAAGCGCTCGGCAAATACACTACCGCGATCAACATCAGCCTCGGCGATCGGATCTGCGGGTCGATCGAAAAATACCGCCACGGTCTCGGTCGACTCGATCAATGCCCGCAGCAAGCTCGCCCCCTGACCTGTGGCATCGTCAAAACCGATGACAAACGCTGCGTTCACGCCGAGCAGGCCTGGATTTGCACACAGCAGCGCGGCAGCTTCAGCCAACAGATCCTGGCTGCGATAGAGCTGATTGCGGCGCAGCAGCTGAGCAACCTCGCGCGAGGCGCTCAGCAACGCCGCAACGCGAGGCGACTCGTCTGCGGGCCGCTCGACCGCGGCAACGCCGGCGCTGAGCAGATCAGAAACCGCCTCGGAAGCAAGCGACGCGCCATCCTCGAAGGGCGCGACCAATTCGGCGAGCTCGCGGTGCCCCAGTACCGCGTGTCGCACGGCGATTGAAAACAGTCCGGGGTCTTCCGACAGCGGCCGCCCCCCACGAAGGAGCACCTCGCGTGCTAAACCTGCCAGCGTGAGCACGTGCGTACCGACGCAGGCCTGGGGAGCGTGGCAGAGCAAGTCATCGAGCAAAGCACGACGCATCGCACGACTAGGCACGGCGATCAGTGACTGACCATCGCTGAGCGGATCGCGACGACCGATAATCTGCAACAGCGCCCGTCGCAAAGCAGGCATACCGTCGCCAAACACCACGCGCTTGGCCAAGTCTCTCTGGGTCACCATCGGCAGCTTAGCAGCTATTGCGCAACTAGCGGCAGGTACAGATCGACGGGATCATTACGCGCCGCACGCACGCTAACGGTGTCCGACAGTTTGACCTTCCGCCCGCCCTTGGTCCACACCGACACCTGATGCGAACCGTAGGGCAGCGCCTCGAAAGCAAAGCTGCCGTCAGCTGCGGTGGTGCACGACTGCCCGCCGATCTGCACCGTCGCACCGATCACCGCCCGACCATCGGCCCGCAGCAATCGCCCGCTGAGCCGACCCGCTTGGTCGAAGACCACGGTCTGGTGTTCGATCCCCCCCGCCCCGACGACCAACCGCAAGCGCTGGGGAACAAGTTGCGGCGGGCTGAGCCAGATCGTTTGCAGACCGGCGGGAAGACTCAATCTCAGGCGACCGCCGGGAGCGCTCAGTTCTCGGCTGCGTTTGGCGAGACGCACGCGCAATCGCTCCACGCTGGCCCCGCTCTGACGCTCGAGCAACGTCAACGCCACGCGATGAAGTGCCAACTCGACAACGCAGGGGCGATCGAGGCGAGCCACATCCAACGGCTGCTCGCCCCACAGCCCGCGCAGCGCGATACTCGGCGCGGCCGCGGCATCGCGCCAGCGGACCAGCAGCCGATCGCCTTCGAACTCGGTCTCTGCAGCCGACTGCGCGTTTGTCTGCGTCTGCAAATCGCTGACCGTATGCCCATCCGCGTCTCGCACCACGCAGCTGAGCGTCTGCATCCGACGCAGCTCCAAGCGCAAGGTGCGCCGACCATCGAGCAACACCCGCAGCGGCGCAAAGCCCGGATGGTGCAGCGACAACCAGCCTTGGGCAGGCACCTCAAGGGAAAACAGCCCGTTCTGATCGGTCTGCGCGCGGTGTTCGGCTTGGGCTGGCTGCCGATCGTTGGGCAGCTGGGGGACCTCACCTTGGGTGATCCCTAACTCTCCGGCCGGCAACCAATGCCCCTGCGAACCGGCGCGAATCAACGCGACGATCACCCCCGCCAGCGGACGCCCACTCTGCCCGTCGATCACCTGACCACTGAGCCGCCGCAGGCCTGCCGAAGTCGCCAGCGACTCAGGCAACTTGGCCAACGCCAGGCAACACTCGCAGGACGGCAGCGTCCAGGCGACGTCGCCATCGGCCGACGCGATCAGCAACAGATCCAGACCGCGGCCAGAAAGCGGCAGTGGCCGCCCCAGCCAAGGGCGCACCGGTCCGCTCAACGGATGCAGCTCAGCGGCAGCAGCGGAGATCTTGCCGATCAGGCCGACGGTCGCAGAAGGTAAGGCGGACGGCGCCAAACCTCCGCGCTGTCCCGCCGGCATCTCGCTGCAGCGACACGCCTCAAGGCCGAGCATCACCGCGCCGAGCATCACCAGTTGCAGCAGTATTGTTGTTGTCCGCCGGGCGTGATACCTCAACACGAGGGAGTGGATGATGGACAAGGATCCGTTAGCGCAAGCGGTGGAGGTCGTCGAAGCGGTGCTGCGTGAGCAGCTGGGACTGGATCCAAACACGCTTCGCGTGAAGACCGGAGATGGATCGCTTTGCTGGGGCCTGATGAAAGGCTCTGCCGAAGTTTTCATCGTGATCCGTCCCAAAGCCGACCAAAGCGGTCATGTGATCCGCGTAACCGCACCGGTGATCGAAGTGCCTGCCGATGACGCGTCGCGCCTCGACCTGTTTGAACGCCTGCTTCGCGACAACGCGGAGAATCTCACTGCAGCCGCCTTTGGCTTGCGCGACGACACGATCCTGTTGACCGCCGACCGCAGTATCGATGATCTCGACGCCTCCGAAGTTCGCGAAATGCTACTGCGGGTCGGTTTCTACGCCGACCTTTACGATGACGCGCTCGCTGCCCACTACGGCACGCGGCGCTATACCGATCCCGGCGCCTAACGTCCTGAACGGAGTGCCATCGCGTCGATCTCGACGCGAGCGCCGGCCGGTAGCGCCGAAACCGCCACACAGGCACGCGCCGGTGGATCCTCAGCGAAGTAACGGGCGTAGACCGCATTGACCGCCGCAAAGTCGTTCATCTCGACCAGATAGACGGTGCAGCGCACCACCTGACCGGCGCCGCTACCGGCCGCCTCGAGCACGGCCATCAGGTTGTCCAGCGCCTGTTCGGCCTGCGCGGCCACATCACCCTCAACCAGTCTGCCCGTCTTCGGATCGAGGGCCACTTGTCCCGAGCAGATCACCCAGTCACCACTGATCACCGCCTGCGAATAGGGCCCAATCGCGGCAGGCGCCTGGTCGGTCTTAACGATTTGTCGCATCTTCTTTTCCTTGTCGAAGCTGGCCTACTAGTAGACGAAGTAGAGCACCAGCGAAGTGATACCCGCGTAGAGCAAAAAGGCGATCATCTCGAAGCCGAGGATCTCCGAAAACTCGAGCTCCGCAACACTCAGCAAAGGGATCGCCCAAAACGGCTGGATCAGGTTGGTCGACATATCGCCGTAAGCGTAGGCCATCGCCACCCGCTCCGGCGAGACCCCTAACCGCCGTCCGGCAGCGATCAAATAGGGCGCTTCGATCGCCCATTTGGATCCGCCCGAGGGAACAAAGTAGTTGAGTACACCCGAGTACCAAAACGTCACCAACGGCAAGCTACGCGCGCTCGCCAACGCAACGAATGCGTCGGCGATTTTTCTTGCCAAACTGGTTGAACTAATTATGCCGAACATCCCGGCATACAAAGGGAATTGCAGGACGATTCCATGGACATGCCGAACCGCATGCGCGGCCGCCTCGCCCAGCGCTTTGGGCCGGCCGTGCAGCCAGATCGCCAAGAAGAAAAAGATGAAATTGACCACGTTTAGGTTGAGCCCGGCAACGAATCCCTTGTCGGCGAAGTGCAGGATCAACCAGACGAGCATCATCGCGCCCAGCAACAGGTTAACCAGCGGCAACCGTTCGATCCGCTCAGCGACCGTCGACGACTCGCCCCGCGCTGAATCGGATCCTTGCTGGTCAAGCGCGGCGACCTGTTCGGCGACCTGAGCCGACACGCCCACGCGCTGGCCACGTTTGGGGTGCAACAAACCAGCCAGCCCAGTCAGCACGCAAAGCATGCCGCCGGCAAAGATCAGATTGAAGGGCGTCCAAACCGTTCGCGCCATGCTGATCGTTTCCGCAAGGATCCCACCCTTGATCAGAAAGTTTTCCGGCGTGGCCAAGAGCAACGGAACGGATCCACTGGGGCCAGCGTGCCAGGTCGCGCCGAGCCCAAAATAAGCCACCGCAACCAGCAAACGGTAGTCAGCATCCGGGTGGCGCCGCGCGACGAAGCCGACCATCACCGCGCTGGTCGCCAAGCCGAGACCCCAATTGATCCAAGCGACGATCATCGCCACAGCAGCCATCGCCATCACCGCTGCGGTCGGGTTTGGTGGCAGTGCCGCGATCCAGCGTAGCGCCCGGCGAACCACCGGAGAGATCGCGACCAAGTAGCCGCAAAAGACCACCAGGCACATCTGCATCCCGAAGGTCAAAAGCGCCCAGAAGCCATCGCCCCAGGCTTTGATCACCTCAACCGGCGTGGCGCCGCCAACCGTCATCCCCAGCACGACCGTGACGAACGTTAGCAGGCAGGCGATCGAAAACGCGCCCGGAACATAGCGCGAGGAGAAGCGTGTCAGGGCAATAGCGATTCCGGCCAATGACATGATCCGCGACGGTACCGACAGAAAACTCGCCGCGCAACCTCGCAAGCTGGCGCCTCTCGACCGGTTGTTTACCGTTCGGTAAAACGACCGCTCTGTGGCCCTGCGGCGCGACAATTCTGGCGGTTCGCGCCTCTTGTCAGGGTCGGTCGGCTGTGCTAGCTAGGGGAGACTCTCGGGCGTATAACTCAGTGGGAGAGTGCCACCTTCACACGGTGGAAGTCGCAAGTTCAAGTCTTGCTACGCCCATTTCTTCTCACCCTTGCGTGTGCGTTCGCGGCGTTGGTCACAGCGTGGCCGCGCATGGCCGCGCAGCGAGTTACCCGGCCAGCCGCGCTAACGGATGATCCGGATCACTTGGGGCTGATTGAGCTGTGGTTTGTCCGCTATCCCGAGTACGAGGGCGGTTCGCTGGCGCGCGGTGGTCATCGGCACGCACCTTGCGCGTAGCCCCTCTGCTACGAGAACCCCGAGAACAGGAGTTGGGTCCTGCTAACAGGCAGGGCGCCGTGCCCATTCTTTGTCGGGATCAACGTCGATACCGCAGAGGCCGAGATATTTCCTCGGCAGGTTGACGCGCCGGATATGCCTTTGCGCTCGATCTGCTGCGCGCGGCCGCGTGATGCGTTGTGAAACGCACCCGACACGCCGCGGCAGCCTCAACCGATGCGATTGCCAGTCGGGAAGGTAACTCACCTGCTGGCTGATTCCATGGACCGACGAACCACCTCGTACCGACGGTAGTCAGGCACAGCCCTTGCTTTGTTCAGCACGAATGTCGGCCCAAGGTGGGCCGCGAAATCTGACACCTGAAAAGCAGCGCTCTATGCAAATCACAACCCTGACGTTGGCCCTGACACTCCTTTTTCTGACACCTATGGGAGCCCAGGCAGCGGCCGACCCGCTGGCAGCATTGCAAATCAAGACAGCGAAGCCCCACGAGCCAGTCGGGATGACCATC
Organism: Deltaproteobacteria bacterium; assembly: GCA_020633415.1. Classification (GTDB taxonomy): domain Bacteria; phylum Myxococcota_A; class Polyangia; genus JACKDQ01. Next base: position 204,685 of record JACKDQ010000003.1, on the reverse strand, counting down.
CCGTGGCTATCGCGCCGAGTGCCGCTGCGAGGCGTTCGCGTGCTTGATGTGCGCACGACGGGCAACAAACACAACGTGCTGATCAAGGTGACGCCCCGCTCTTCCCAAGCGCTCGCTTACAACAAACAACTGAGCCTGGATCGTGGCGAGCGTCTACTACTGTGGGACAAAGACGGAAACGGAGGCGAGCTGGTCTATCTTTACGCCGACCACAAAGGGGGCGCCCAACTGCAAACCCGCCGTCGACGGATCGACGAAAAGCCGCTGCTCGCCAAGCCCGCAGGGGCAGTGCAGATCGCTGACGTGCAGCGACTCGAAAACGGCGCGTTTTGCCTGACGCTCGCGTCGACCCAGACCGACGGCCAACGGCAAGCCTCCACAGGCCTGGTACTCAAGCCCGGCCCAGAGCAACTGCTTGCGCTCAACACCAGTAGCCCCAGCGATCGCACCTACGTCTCGGTCGATCGGCGTGGTCGGGTCCGCCTCCGCGAGTTCATCGGCGCTGGCTGGCATTGGCTCGGCAAAAAACCCTACGTCGTCGACAGCACGGTCTTCGCCAAACCGGAGCCAAGTCGGGACGGCAGCTACCTCACCGTGACGGGCTGGCTAAAGGCGGCGATCGAGCCGGGCGATTACCAGATCGATGGGAGCTGGCGACATGCTCCGCGGCCGCTGCTCAAGCGCAAGCGAAGCCAGGGCAAACCACTCCACTGGCGCGGTGATGCGCTGGTTGGCGAGCCGTCCACTGGACTTCGCATCTGGCTGCCCGGCGCGCGACTCACCGCTCAGCTTGTCGAAAGCCAGACACTGGGGTTCAAGGCTCGCGTCAAAGCCGACGGCCTATCGATCGTTAGGCTCGGCGAGGTCCTCGGCCCGGACAACCGCCCCGAAGAGATCGGCGTGCACATCGAGAGCGGCAAGGTGATCGGCTATAGCCGCACCCGCTATATCGAAGCCAAGGAGAAACGGTTCACGCCGTGACGAACGGGGGGGCTCGGCCATACCGCGACTCCTGCCCACGGGCGAGATTTACGTCGGTTCGTCCCAGTTATCGAGCGGCGCGTCGGCGAGCAACGCCTGCAATTGATGCGGCGTCAGCAGCTGATCGCCGCTGCGCAGTAGGCGGCTCGTCGGATCGGTGTCGGTGATTTCGTCCCAATCGTCGGCGTGAGCAGCCGCGCGATAGCGAAGTGCCACAGCGTCAAGCACGCCTGGCTCTGCATCACCGCCGATGCGCTCGGCCTCGCGCTCAAGTGCCTTCGCCCGAAGAAGGCGTTTGTCTTTGCGCCTCATCCCGTAGCCACCTCGGGCGCATATTAACCCGGACGGAAAACAACGGAAGCCGACTTGCATAAAAAAACCCCGACGCCGTAGCGCCGGGGCCCGGTGGTGCCTGGGATCTCCCAGGTGACCACCCGTGAACATGCGACGTTGGGTCGCAAACGTTTTCCGGGTACGCCCGGCCTAGGAGGCCACCACCTCGCAGATCAATTTGGTCTTAACCATTTTTCGGATCACCTCCTTTCGCGGCGAGAGCGTCGTGTCGCGGACCCAGTGCCCGCATGCCAGGAACCGACCGCCGGGAGTCGGCCCGAGGCCCGGCCGATCACTCGTGAATCGCATTATCCCCGAGTGATCACGAGGGTCTGCTGGCCCCCGACCGGCTTGTCTCTATGTCCTTGATCGTAACGTGAACTACCAAGCTGTCAAGACAAGCAACGGTCCCAAGGCGCCCGTGACAACAGTCCCTAGCGGATTGTCGCCCAGAGCTTGTCCGGCAAGCGCACGGTCTTCAGATCTCTTGCGTCAGGATCAGGACTCAAAGGGTCCGCTTTTGCCTGTTGTGCGGCCTGTTGTTTCCACGCCGTAATCTTGGACTGCCGATCGCCATTGGTCGGATGGTTGGAGAACGAGCCACCGTCCGAGGGGATCATCCCCAAGACCTTGAGGTACTCGCTCGGCTGATAACCGGCGCTGAGCATCAGCTCAACGGCAACACGGTCGGCGTTGAACTCGTCGTCATGGGCATAGCCCTGACTGGTGATCTTATCGACGACCTTGTCGGTGAGCTTGGTCAACAGCTTGAGGTTCTTGGGGTCGTTGAGTGAGATGAACCCGTTGCCTGAACCGAGGGCACCTTTGAAGCTGAGAAACTCGCCAGCCAGTTCGCCCGCGGCACCGGCGGCAACAGCTGTTGTGCATTGGTTGGCCTTGATCGCGCCATAAACGTTGAGCGCGTGGCGCTCGGTGATATGCGCGATCTCATGCGCCAGCACCCCCGCCAATTGGGCCTCATTCTGCAGCCTCTTGAGCAAGCCGCGCGTCACAAACACATAGCCACCCGGCGCGGAAAAGGCGTTGAACCCTTCAGCATTGACCACGCCGAACGTCCAATCCAAATTGGGCCGCGCCGACTGCGCCGCAAGATTCTTGCCGACGCGATTGAGATAGCGGTTGAGGTCATTGGTCGACGCGCCAGGATTTTGGGCATCGATCATCAAACCGCCGGCACTCGAAACATAGTTGACTGCGATCGCTCCACCGATCGCAGTCTCCTCCTCGACTGCGATCGTCAGCTCTTTGAGCGCCTGGCACTTTTGGGACTCTTCGTGAGCCTTGCCGGCTGTCTGCGCCACATTGGTCAGCTGGCGCCCTAGATCGCCGCGCTTCAGGTCAACCATCTTGCAGTTCGCCAGCGCCAGGACGAGACCAGCCAGACACAGGCCGAATCGCCAGCCGATACGTTGCCTATTCATTGCTGCCTCCCACCACCGGAAAGAGCCCGGCGCGTTTCACATGCGCAGCAACCTGAGCCGGAGCGACACGCTTGGCCAGCTTCTCCAAGGCCACGATCTGCGCTACGGCTTGTCCCATGTTCTTGGTGTTTCCGTAGGCGACCGCACCTTCACCGAGCGCCTTGGATGCTGCGCCCGAACTGGCGAAGGCACGCGAATCGACCTGCCCGCCCTTGCTTGAGCTGAGCTCCATGTGAGGCTTTTTCGGCGAGAGGTTCGAGACGAAAACGACGCCCGTCTTTCCCTTGTATTCGATGTTGTGCCAGCGTTTGTTCTGCGTGCTCGACCCACGCCAGGTCACGGCGTCGCCAGGTTGTAGCACCGCGACGACGTTTGCCGTCGGCGAGGCAGTCGCCATCAGCTTTGTATTGCGGGCCTTGATAAACAACGTGCCCCCGCGCTTCACGGCCTCGGCACTGCCGAATAGCCCCACGAGTCCAGCCGCCAATACGACGGCGGGAAACAAACATCTCCGATACATAATCGCTGCGCCTCCTTCGCGTTCTAAAAGGTTGCTACGCCCTTTTCGCCGGTCACCTCATGGAGCATTTCGGCGGGCTGATCGGGCATCACCGAGGCAATGTCGATCTGCCGCAGGATGATCCGATCGCCAGCAAGCTCCGCTGTGCGCTGTCCGACGAGTATTCGCGTGTGGTATTTATCATTGAGCCGTTCGATCAAATCGGCCCGCCTTGCTTGGTCACCCGCTGCACCATATTGCGGGTGTTGATCGCTACCGAAGTTCCCGAGAAACATCTGGCCGGAGTTGATGCCGATGCGCGTATCGATCCAATGCGTCTGTTCCTCGGGCAACTCACCGCGCAACAATTCAACCTCCGAAAGAATTGCCAATGCCGCTTTGCAGGCGCGCACCGCGTGATCGGTGTGGGCCATTGGCGCGCCAAACAGACAAACCGCGGTATCGACGCGATAGCGCTCAATGTACCCACCGTGCCGCATCACCACGGCGGTGACCCGCGTGTGATACTTGTTGAGGAATTCGGCCAACCCCGTCGGGTCGCTATTGAACTGAGCGGCAACTTGACCAAACCGCGCGATGTCGGTGTAGAGCACAGTCGCTTCGCGAAACTCGCCTTCTAGTCGGGGAAGCCGCCTTTTCTTCTGTTCGACCAACTGGTCGCAGAGCACCGGCTCCATCGAGCGCTCGAAGGCCCGCCGCAGGCGTTGGCGGTATTCGGAAGCGAAGAAGTGATTATAGAGTGCGCCGAAGATGCTGGCGCTCGAAGCGGCCCATGAAGGCATCGCGCTCAATACGTGCAACTGGTCCTCGACGAGGAACCAGCCGGTCACCACGATAAAGCCGAAGAACAAGGCGATCGGGAACAACACTTCGAGCACCAAGTTCTGCAGGATGATAATAATCGCCACCGAAAAGAACGCGATCAAGAAGGTGATCAACACAGACACCCAAAACGGCGCACGAACAATGAATTGATCGTCGAGCAAATTCTGGATCTCAGCGGCGTGCTTGACGACTCCCGGCGAGTTGCTCGAAAACGGTGTGGCTTTAACGTCGCCCACCGATGTCGCAGTCCCCCCGAGCACGACGACCTTGTTCTTAAAGAAATCGGCAGGTAGCCGGCGCGACTTGCCCTGCGCCTTGAGCTGCGCAGCTGAAAGCGTTTTACGCTCCTGCATATAGGCCCAATCGTCGAGCACGTCGATCATCGAAGCAGAAGCAAAGCGCTCGAACAGATCGCCACCGTAGTTGATCTCTGCCGTCCCATCATCGTTGATCCGAACGGAATGAGCGCCGATTCGCAGTCTACCGGGCTCGATCGTCACACGCTCGGCGCGGTAGATATCGGCCACCGTCGCCACCGCCAACGAGACATAGCTATTCTGACCATCGGTCCCGGCAAAGCGCGTGCGGCGAATCTTGCCGTCATCGTCTTCCTCCATCGCCACCAGACCGAAGCCGCTTACCGCATCGATCAATGGAGCGATCGGCGGTTGCGGGTTGAGCGCATGCTTGTTCTCGTAGAGCAGACGCGGGATCGCCAGCTGACCGGAGGACACCGGAAACGCCAAGGCCTGAGCGACCTGCGCTGGCGTCACTGTCGGATATCCATCGGAGGACTCGGCCCCAGCAGTCTTTTCGCTGCCATCGCCTCCCGGGAAGCTCTCATCAGCGTCGTCCGCCCGTTTATCCGCTGCGGATGACGCCTTGTTGGCGCCACTGTCATCGCTGTCAGGAAACGTCTCGTCTGCATCGTCTTTGGGGACCGCCGGCTGAGATGCGGTCTTCGCCGAAGCGTTGGCCAGGCTGCGCAAACGGTTGGTCGCCTTGACGGCTGGCAGCTTCTTGACCGCCGATGACGCGTCTAAGGCGAACCCAGCGATCACCGGCGCCCGCAGCCCAGCGATCACCTGCCCCATCGCAAGGTCACCGCTCGGATCGGGATGGCGCTCGTCGATCACGTAGTCGAGAACGATCGCCCGCGCCCCCTCGGCGTCGAGATGTTGCAGCACACGCGCCCAAAGGTTGCGCGAATACGGCCAGCGGCCAAAGTTCAGAGCGTAGCTCTTGTTGGCGGCAATGCCCTGAAGCGTCTTGTTGTCCAAGGCGACCAAAATCACCTTGTCCGAGCGCACGGTCTTGTTGCGCCAGCGCGTCATCGTGGTCAGCCCGTCGTCGTAGGCCTGGACTTCTGCGCCCGCCATCCCAAAGATATCGAAGCGCACAAACAGCACGGCCGCCACGCTGGTCGCAACGCTGATCACCAGCATGACGTTCCAAGTTCGCAGGAAACGCAGCCAGAGGACTTTCAGACGTTCGCGCATTGAAATCAGACCAAAGGTTGAGGACAGCGCCGCTGCGCGCAGCGAAACTTAGCTATTTTCTGGGCGACTTGTGCGGCGCAGTATCACACCAAACGCGCTGAGCGACAAGGCACCGACCGACCCGTAGCGGGATACGATCGGCAAAGACTGACCTTCCCGCGCGGTTCGAGCGTTTGGTGTTTTGCGAGCGGCGACTTGCCGCTCCGGGCTGCGCAGTCGCCACGCTGCGCAGTCGCTACGGGCAGCGCACGGTATAAAACAGCGCGTCCTTGTCGAGATCGTAGTAGACGATGTGCAGGCCGCCCTTGGGCCCACGCGCCAGCGCATTACGAAACACGCGTTGCCCTTGCGCGCTGACCACTACCTTGTCGAACGGCGGCGTGACGCCCGAAGCAAACCGTGTCTGACGCAGTTCATAGTGGTCGTAAGTCATGAACAACGTATCACCCTCGCCGACCACCAGATTAGGGCTACCGCCGACGAAGCCCTCATCATCGACCACGTCGAGGGTCACGTTTACGCCGTCTACCGCCGCGTAGAACAGCCCCTTGGGCAAAATTGACGCATTTAAACAACCCGTGGCGTTGCCATTGGTGCGACAGCGTCGATCGCTCGGCACCGCTTGTTCGCGATAAAAAATGATGTGTGGCTTTCCTTGGCTGTCGAGAGCCAGCGCACTGTATCCCGAGGAGTTGGACGTATCGATCGCCTGGTGCGTGAACGTCGCGCCACTACCAACTGCATAACGAACCTGTTCGTTGGGGTTGGGTTGCTCTTCTGGCCAATCCAAGGTGCGGGTATAGGAAATATGCACCTTCCCGTCGCTGGCCACGGCGATCGAGGGCTGCCCTCCGCCACCATCGGCCTCGATCGTGTGGAAGGTAAACGCCGTCGCGTTGCCCCAAGCGTAACGAAGCTTCTGCTTGTTGCCGCTAGAGTCGTTGTAGGCCACATGAACCACGTCGTTCTTGTCGACGGCGATCGCGCTGAACAACCCGGAGAACTGAGTCTGATCGAGCGTGCGAGTCTGAAAGGTTGTTCCCGGCGCACCCCAAGCGTATTTCAGGTTGAAGTGTTCGCGATCGTAATAGACCAGGTGCAAGGCACCCTTGGAATCGACGGTGATCTGAACGCCGGTCCCAACATCTGGCCCTGCGTCGATCGTCCCCAGCTTAAAGCCGGAGCCGTCGCCGGAGGCAATATACAGCGCATCCGGACTTTGATCGTCGGCTTGGCGGGTATAGGCGATATGCGCTTGCCCCGCCGCATCGACGGCAAGCGCCGCGGTGTGGCCGGTCCACTTGCCGCTATCGTCGACCATCACCGGTGCCACTGCTTTGCACTGTGACGACTGACACGCTGACTTATCGAGGCAGGTACCGCTGGTATCGCAGCAGCCGCTCGCGCAGGTCTGTTCGCAAGGCTGCTCGGCCAGGCACGCCCCAGCTTTGCAGCTCGTGCCCGCCTGGCAGGGCTGACAGACTTCGCCACCGCTCCCGCAAGTCAATGGCGAGAGCCGTTCGAGCGGCACGCAAGCGCCAAGCGCCGTACAGCAGCCGCTGCAGCTGCCTAGGCCGCATGTGGCGACGCCCGGAACACTGCCCGGACATCCGGTAAGAAACGCTGCGAACGCTGCGCCGGCGAGTAAACCGAAGACGCTAACGATTCTAACAACCATCGTGTGACTCTCCGTCGGCGGCAGCCTAGCATGAAAGCCAAGCACGCCGCATCCCATGCCAGCGACGCGGCAAAATCAATAGATTTCAACGCTGTAACGTGCGTGACTACCGATCGCTCAGCGGCTCTCGGGCGTAAACGTCAGCGTCGTCAGATAGAGCTGAGTCCCGAGTGTCGAGGTCTGCCCCTCGACCCAGGAATAGTCGACTTTGTCCAGTGGCGAAGTGTAGTTGGCGACCAAGAAGCGATGGGCGTCGAGCCGCCGGATTGAAGGGAAGGCGTTGTCGCCCGCCGACGGCAGGTCGCGCAGATAGACCACGCGCTTCGCAGCGGTGTCGATCCGGTAGATCGCTGTGCGTTTTGGTCGAAACCAGTATTCAAGGCGATTGATCTCGACGCGCTCCTCCCAGCTAAGCGTCGTCGGTGCAGCATCGTATGGACCGCCGATATCGCGGCGCGCAACCAGATAGAGCTCGCGACCGTGGCGAAACATTTTGGGCGAGTCGTACTTCCAACGGTCGGTGGCGTCGCAGTTCCACTTGGTAAGCTGATCGGGCTCGGCAAAGCAGAGCCGAGCACCCATTACGCCGGTCTCTTCGGGACTACCGCGCAATACCGCCCACAGTCGGCCCTCGAGGTCGAATTCAAAGCCGGCTTCCGATGAACCTTGGATCACGAGAGTCGGCACCCAGTTGTGACCGTCGTCGGAGATGTGAAGGCGAACACCCGCGTTGTCGTTTTCACCATCACCGTTGGCGGTCTCAGGCGACCGGTAATGGCTGGTCAAGTACCAGCGGCCATTGCGCCGCTTCAAATCCCAGGGCACGTCGCCCGGCTCGAGCCAAGCTTCCTTGGACGACCAGTCGCCAAGTCCACGGCGCTGATGCCGCCAAACCGCCTTCGGCTGAAAGGCGGTCGGATTGGTCCCGGCTTGGAAGTAGATCAAGTAGAGGTGTTCGCCGACCGAGTAGAAGTTGGGTTCGCGAATATCCGATTTGAGCGCCGAGGTGTACTCGTAGTCCCAGGTCTCACCGCGGTCGGTCGAGGACATCACATACAGCACGGTCTTCTTGTCGGCAAAGTGCGTCGGCGCGGTACGCCAAGCGAAAAAAAGGCGGTTGCCGTGGAAGTGGATCGCCACATTGTTGTTGGACGTGTTGGCTTCGATCGGCGAGGGAAGCGCGTCCGAAGGCACGACCCAGCGCGGCTCTGAAACATCGAGCTGGTAGCTAGTCTTGGTGTCGACCACGTAGTCGTTGGGATCATCACTCGGGGCGCCACTCGTCGGCGGTGCATTGCACGCGCAAAGCATCAGCATCACCGCCGCGACGATCAGCACCGATCCTTGCCGTATACCCAGCCCATAGTCGCAAGCGAACGTCATCCTCTTCCCTCCGGCGGCGTAGCATAGCACCAAATCAGACGGTCGCTCGACCAGTCAGCGACTCACCGCACCGCGCACCAGCTTGACAAGCTTGCAGGATCTTTGATAGGCGGGCCGGATGGATCCAGCACGCATCTATTTTGTCGGCAGCCACGCCACTGGAAAGACAACGATGACCCGCTGGGTGAGCCACGCATATGGGCTCCCGATGATCACCGAAGTCGCCCGTGCCGTACTCGCTGAATTGGAAACCGGGCTCGAGCATCTACGCACCGACATCGAAATGGTCAACCGTTACCAAACCAGCGTGTTCACCCGCCAAGTCGAGGTCGAACACCAGCAGCCGGGCGGTTTCGTCTCCGACCGCGCTTTTGACAGCCTGGCCTACACCGCCGAGCATGCGACGGTGCTCAGCGACCTGGTGACCTCGGACAAGCTGCGCGCCTACATGGAGTGGGTCGGGAGCGGCGTGGTGTTCTTCTTGCGTCCACACCGTTGCATGCTGACCCATGACGGCGTGCGAGCGTCGGTAGAATGGGAGAGCGTGATCCGCATCGACGGCATGATCAAGTTCATGCTCGAGCAATACCAGGTGCGCTATCTACCGATCGATACGCCCAACATGCAGGAGCGCGTCCGCGCCGTCGAGTTCGCCCTCGGGCCGGCCCGCAAAGCCGAGCAAGGCGTGGACCGCAGTCGACAACTCGCTCTAGCGCCCCTTCGAACCGTCTGAAGGATCCGCCGGAAAGGGAACGCGCGTGGAACTGCGAACATTCAGCTTCATCGACATCCTTCAGCCCCAGGTTACGGGATTTTTGCAGACGGTCTCTCCCGGGTTCATGCCCCTCGAGCAGCAAGCCTCGCTGTTTGTCGAAATCGCCCCAGGGATTGCGATCAACGCCCTGACCGACGTCGCGCTCAAGCATACGTCGACCGAGCCCGGCATGATGATCGTCGAACGCGCGTTCGGTCTGCTGGAACTGCACCATTTCGACCAAGGCCAGGTCCGCGAGGCCGGTGCCGTGATACTGCGACACCTCGGACTCTCCGAATCCGATCGCCTGAAGCCGCAGATTATCTCCAACGAGATTATCACCGGTGTCGAAGGCTACCAGTCTCAGCTGATCAACCGCATGCGCCACGGAAACATGCTGGCGGAAAACGATGCCCTCTACATCATGGAGGTCAAACCCGCCGGTTATGCAGCGATCGCCGCCAACGAAGCGGAGAAGGCTTCACCGATCGAGATCCTCGAATTCGTCTCTTTTGGCGCATTCGGCCGGGTCTATCTCGGCGGCCCCGAAGAGAACATCCGCGAGGCCGCGAAAGCGGCTGAGCAGAGCCTCCGCGACCTCGACGGGCGGACCGGCTAGCGTTACAATCGTTTTGACTTTCACAGGCATGGTTCGATGGTCAAGACGCTACGCGCGCTGTTTTTCTCTCTGATCGCGTTGTTATTTCTTCCATCCCCGTCGCTGCAGGCCGCCCCCTCGCCTGCAGACGTCGATCTAGCCCGCCGACATTACGAACTCGGACGAACCTATTATCAACAGGCTGCCTACGCCAAAGCGCTGGCCGCCTTTCGCGAGGCCTACGCGCTAAGCAAGCGCGCTGCACTGCTGTACAACATCGGCAAGTGCCAAGAAGCCCTCGGACAACTCAGCGAGGCGATCGCCAGCTTCGAGGCCTACCTGGCGGCATCGAGCCAACCCGATCCGACAACCCGCGCACGGATCCGCAATCTCCAGGCGCGGCTGCCAGCCAAGTCCCCCAAGCCCACCGTAGTGCCGATCGTCAAGGCGCAGCCGAAGCCACCGAAGATCGACAAGCCGAAGCCACAGCCAGCGATCGTCAAACGAGCACATCCTCCGCTAGCTCCGATCGCCAGCGAGCCCAAGGAATCCTCCAAAGAGCCGAGCGCGAGTCGCTGGATCGATTGGACTGCCTGGGGACTCGTCGCTGGAGGCGGAACGTTGGTCGCGACCAGCTTCGTCCTTGGCGGGTTGGCCAAGAGTCGCTCTGACCAAGTCAACGACCTCTACAAAGAAGGCACCCACAACTGGTCGGACGTCAGCAGCAAGGCATCACAAGGCAGAGGTTTTCAGACCGGGCAGATCGTTACCGCGATCGTCGGCGGACTCGCTGTCGCCGGCGGTGTGACGCTCCTTCTGTTAAAGCCGAAAAAGGCAGCTTCGAGCGAGCAAGCATCGTTTAGTGCGACCATGATGATCACACCGGGCGGTCTGAGCGTCGACGGCGCGTTTTGACGAGAATTCCAGCTAGAAACAGATCGGATTCAAACAGAGCGGCAAGCAAGCCTTGACCTCAAGACCGGCAATCTTGATCGGACAGCAACAACGCGAACTGCCTGTGCACTGAGCATTGTCCTGACAAAGCAACGGCGGCGGGTCGCCGCTGTCGACCGGCGTGCTTGAGTCAGCTGGCGGCACAAATTGGTCGACGGAATTGGCATCAACCGTACCATCGGCAACAACAGTGCTCGAGTCTTGGCCCGCCATCTTGTCCGGAGCACTCGACGCGTCCCGAACGCTGCCAGCATCGCCCGCCGCAGCGTCGCGCGGGGTGACGCCACCGCGTCGACAGACCGGCGGATCTTGGGTTCTGTCACAAGCGTAGCCGTCGGGGCACTCCGTCCCGCCGACATTGCACAGAAAGGGAGTCGTTCCCAAATTCGGCTCGCTGCAGGCAGCGACCAGCACCAGCAAGCCAACAATACCGAAGCAAACCAGCCCGCCAATCGTTGCGACCAACCGACTCGACGACAGGCCGATAGATGCAAGGCTCAAATCGAGACCCCACTGGTATCGCCCCGAACGATACGTTCGCTGGCCCAACCGACTCAAGCGCGCTCCATGCACGGGCGTAGCCCGGAAAGAAGGATCAGAACGTAAGCTGCCCAGCCACACCATACTGGCCGGCGCCAAGCACCGGTGCGACGACCAATCGTCGGCTGCTGCGTTTCGCCAGCTCCTCCAACCCACCCGGCGGCTTATCGAGAACAAAGAACAGCACCGAAGCGCCGGCCGCAACGCCACCAACAACAAACGAGACAATGGACATCGTTTCGTTGCGCTTACGCGCTTCCTGCAGGTCGTGATCGCCGCGCTGGTAGGTTCGCGTCGGCTGTGCACCCGTCGGATTTCCGCTTTTGACGGCCTGTTCTTGCTCATCGGCCTTCGCCGCGGCGAGGCGGTTGAAGACGATACCCGCAGCCAAACCACCTGCGGCAACACCCGCGCTGACCCATTTGAGCCAGGTCATCGCACCAGTTCCACCACTAGCTTCTTGTTGTTTGGCCAACGCCGCCTTGCGTCGAGCGTCGGCGGCGAGTAGCGCATCGGGCACCTCTGTGTCCTCACCAGTAGGAGCGGTGCTCTCTTGCGGGCGTGGCGGCGAAGGTGGCGGCGGAGGTGGCGTCTGTTCGGGAATCTGCGCGCGACTCGGTGGCGGTGGCGGTGGCGGCGGCGCTGCTACCGCGGCATCGGATCCGTCCGAGCCGAGAACCATCTCCAGCTCACGTACCTTAGCTTCCACCTTGGCCCGGTCAGGCGCAGCAGGGGCTTCGACGAGATAGCGCTTGAAGAACTCGATCGCCTTCTTGGTGCGCTTCATCTTGTAATAGGTCATGCCGAGGTAGCGGAGTAGCGACGGGTGGGGCTTGAACGCGTAGGCACGAGCTAGCGCGTCCGCCGCTTTGCGATACTTGCGCGCTTTGTAAAAATTGCGCCCCTCTTGGAACGCCCTGCGCGCTTCGTCTGCGTCGGCACGAACATCACCAACGACGGCGACTAGTGTGACGATCGAAACAAAGCCAACTACGACAACTTTCATTCGCAATCCTAACGACACAATAGTGGCGGGTGTCTGAACACCCAAGCAAGCGCTATATAGCTCGCCTCGATCAGATGGCCCCTCGTGTGTGTCCTCCAGCCATCCGACACAGGCTCGCTATTTAAAAGGATCCTCCCAGTCGTCGTCAGACCCCCTAGACCTCGCCTTCTTCTTCGAGGTCTCCGCCCTTCGCGCCTTACTCCGCGTTGGCGAAGCGTGCCGCGCAACCCGCCTTGTTCGGACCTCCCCTACCCTGCTACGACGCCGCGACCGTTTTTTTGCCGCCGAATCAGCGACGGCCGGCCTAGACTTAACTTCGTTTCTTGCCGCTGTTCCGTCGACGGCAACCGGCTGCGCCACAGCCTGTCGCGCGACCGCCGGGGCCGGCTTCGCCGAATCGTCCGCCAACCGCTCGCTAACCGGGACGGCGTTCACCGCTGCTGCTGCGGGTTCCACCGCAGCCGTCGCTGAGGCGCTCTTCGCCGAGGTCACCTTCACCGGCGGAACTTCGGTTGCATCCTGAGCATGCTGCTCGGCGGTCACCGCCAGTCGTGCCGCGGTTCGAGCGGGCTGGCCCTTGATCATCGCGACAAGCTCAGCTGGCCCAACCATCGCGACAAACGTGACGATTGCACCGAGGATCATCGCGGTCGCGCCCAAGACAAACCATGGCCAGGTCCGCGTGCGAGCGATCGGTCGGGGGCTTGGAGCAGCCGAAACCGTCGGCGCTGGGGCCGCCGGGATGGCCGCAGGCCGCTCGACACTCGCCGCCAATGCACCTGGCGGCAGCGTTGCGTAATAGTTGACCAAGCTATCCAGGGTCGCGTCTAGGTCGGCCTCTGGACGTTTGTTCGGGTCACCGGCAGATTGTCGAGGCATCACGCCCCCTTGAGAGGTCTGCATGTGCGCCTCCTGCAGACATCTCGGACTTTATCCTGTTTGTGCGCACCAAGCAAGCATGACACGACGATCGTCGGCGAGCCCAAGCCCTCAACTGGCTAGAACTAGATGACAATCTCGCAAAGCACACCATAGTGGTCAGAGCACCAGACCCCGCGCTCATCGGGCTCGGTGAGGACCAGGCGTGCGTCGCGTATCGCGCCCACCCCGTCGCGACGACGCGCCGAAACAAAAACGTAGTCAAGTCGGCGTGGAGGCAGCCAGCTCAGCTGCGCCGTGTAGGGATTGTCGGCCGCCCAGGAATGGCCGGCTTGTCCAGGATTGCAGACCTCATAGGCGTCCTGAAAATAGCTACGGCGCTCATCGATCGTCGTCAAACCTTTGAGGAAACGAATTTCGTCGGACTCCGGAGCGGCGTTGAAGTCTCCCGAAAAAATCGTCAAATCGACGACTCCGGCATGTTGCCGAATGAACTGTTCTGCGGCGAGCACCTGCCGCTCGCGTAACAAACCATCGCTCAGTCTGTAGGCCAAATGTGTGGTGTAGACCGCGAGACGCCGGTCACCGATTGACAAATGTCCACCTAGGCAGATTCGTCTGCTGCGACCTTCCGTAAAGGGCAGTGCTTCGCTCGCCGGATCGCTGATCTCGTGCTTCGAGAGTATCGCCAACCCTTCGTCGCCGCCGCCCCAGTCCTGGGCGACATCGAAGATGCAATGCATACCCAGCGCGTCGGCGAGCGTGCGTGCTTGGTTTTCGATCCGCCCTGGCACCTGACGAACTTCCTGCAGACACAACACGTCCGGGGCGAGTGCTCGCAACCGCTGGACGGTGAGCGCCAACCGCTCCTGCCAAGGGCCCTGCTCTTGCCAAATGTTTAACGTGATCAGGCGTAGCAAATCGGCGCGCGACGGCACGAGCATGCTCCTAGGCTGATTGGACCAAAATCGCACCAGCAACGTAGTTGAGGATCTCCAAGGCAAAGCGATCGCGTGGCATCGCACCATCGCTACAGAGCCATCCAACGATCGCTTCCTTGAGTGCACCAAGGAGCAGGTTGCCAACCGTCTGTAGATCGCACACGCGCACGATGCCCATCTGCTGTCCGAGCCGCAATCCGCCCTGGATGCGTTCCATCAGCCGCTGGTAAAACGCGGTGACCTTTTGGTCGAGTTCCACTTCGTGGGCGTGAGCTTCGCGCAACAAAATGATCGCCAATTCACGGTTCTGTTCGACGGCGCCGAGCACTCGCTCAACGTTGCCGCGCATCTGATCGATCACCGGACCAGCGTCGGGGTCGGTACGTACGCGCCGAACGGCGCTTTGAATGTGCTCAAACATCGTGTCGAGCAGCGCCTCGAATACCGCTCGTTTGGAAGGAAAATAGAGGTAGAACGTACCTCGCGAGGCATTGGCTCGCTCGAGAATGTCAGCAACGGAAGTGGCGTGATAGCCTTTTTGAGCGAAGACCTGCCGCGCAGCCGCCAAGAGTTGCTCCTGACGCTGACTCCGACGTTCTGCCGCGCGTCTAACGCGCCCGTCTTCTGGTTCGTCGAGCGACACGCCCTCTTCTAGCACAAGCGCGGCCGCCAAACGACCCTCGCTCTTGACACACCTTCCGACACCCATCTACTATTTCACACATTGGGAATTTGTTAGGTCGTTACGGTCCGCGCCGCCATGCGGGTCCCTGTTGCGGCGGTCTAGACAGGGCAACAGTGGCTGCTTGGCGTGTCCGCGTAGCGAGATTGAGGAAAAACTACGGCAGCGTGCCGCAGAGTCGTTTGTGAACCGCCGAGCTAGCGCGACGCGCTCTCGGCCCAAAGGCAGGTGAGAAACAATGGCCGGTTCAGACAAAAGAAAACAGAGCCTTTACTTCCCCGAAGAGATGCTGCGCGAGATCCAAGAGGAAGCCACACGGCAAGACCGCTCTTTGTCTTGGATCGTGCAGAAGGCTTGGAAGATCGCCCGCCGCGAAATCATGAAATACCCGTCGGTTAACGAGTTCCCGGGCGCCGACGACGAAAAAGAGCAACCGGCGGCAGCGAAAGCCCAAGGCGCGGCCCGCTAGCGGGAGCGCTGCCTGCTGGTCCGCAGCGCCGCGGAACGCCGATCCTCGTGGTCTGAGCCGACCCCGGGGGACATTCGCTGTGGTTTGCCGACGCGGTTGGTCGGGACATCGATGCGAGCGCAGCGGCTGGGGACTGAGCGAGGCGGAGATCCCTCTCGATCGCGGCTGGCGTGAAGCCAGCGATCGACGGGACAATCGACGGCGGCACTGTTCGACTGCAGAGCAACCGTTTTTGGGACGGGGAGCGGGACAACCGATGCTCGACGACCGTTGGTTGGCGGAGCAACTTCGGGCGCACGGCCTGATCAACGCTGAGCAACTGACGGCCGCTCAAAGCGCCGGCGGGCATCTGGCAAGGGCGCTGATCAGCCTTGGCGTGATCAGCGAAACCGCCCTACTGCGCTTCCTCGGTCTGACCTATAAGACCCGCTTTATCAGCGCCGAAAAACTCTCTCAAGCGAAGATCCAGCCGCGGGTCTTGGCGTTGCTTTCCGTCGAGTTCTGCCAAGAACGCATCGTCTTGCCGGTACGCTGCAGCCGCGAGCGCGAGCTTAGCGTTGTTACCCCGACGCCGAGCGACGCGGCCCTGTTGGCCGCGATCGAGAACACCGCTCAAGTGCAGTCCGTCAAGGGCTACGTGGCGCTGCCCGACGCGGTCGAAGCCGCGATCCGCAAGTGGTATTTGGGTGACATCCACGCCTTTTCACGATTGCCTACGCAAGCGGGCCAAACCTACAGCCAGATCCTCGATACCTACGATCAGCGCCTGATCGACTTCGACTCGGACCCCGACAATTCACCACGAAGCGTCAAGTCACCGAGCCGACGCGTGTTGACGACGGGGCCAGTTCGACAGGTTCGCCCCACAGGCCCAATGCGAGCCTTCAGCGCACCGACGCGTAGCGGCGCCGAAGCGGATAGCCAACCAACCGCCGCTTTCGACCAGAACACCGTCGCTGCACTGACTGCAGCGGTCGTCCCGTTGATCGATACCAGCCGCGGTACCCATCCCCACTCTGCTGACGTCGGAGAGTTGATGGCAGAGATCGCGCTGCGCCGTGGCCTTGACGCGGCCACTGCAGCGCGCTTCAAAATCGCCGGATACCTCCACGACATCGGCAAGCCAACAGATCCCCATCTAACGATCCTCTCGGTCGATCACACGCCAAAGCTCCGGCAGGCCGCGCTCGCGATGCATACCGCGCCATCGATGATTACCGCCGACGCACGGCTGGGCAGCGAGATCACGCAGATTTGGGAGAACCAATATGAAAAATACGGCGGCGGCGGAATTCCGGGAAGGCTTCAGGGGGAAGGGATACCGTTTGGCGCGCGTCTGCTCGCCGCGTGTGATGTGATCTGCAACCTGTTGGAGGAGAGCGGCAGCGAGGCGATCAATGCGATCGATGTGCTGCGAACGGCGGCCAAAGATGGATTCTTGGACCCTGAAGCGGTTGGCGGGATCGCTGCAGTGCTCGATCTGCCAAAGATCAAACGCAGCGCGGCGACGCGACCAGCCTCGGTGCTGATCGTCGACCCTGAAGCCTCGGCAACCGCACTTCCCCGATTGGTCCTGGCGAACGCCGGCTTCACCGTCACCAACTGCAGCACGACAGCCGAAGCCGCACGCCACGTGCTGGCAGCACCACCCGACGCGATCATCACCGAGATCCCGTTGAGCCCCGTCGACGGCTTCGGCTTTGTCGAACGACTGCGGGCTAACGCAAGCACCCGTCATACGCCCGTACTGTTCGTCAGCCGACATAGCGACGCCCTATCAAGGCAACGTTCCGCCGCGCTCGGTGCGTTTGTCCACCTTGAAAAGCCCGTTGAGATCCAAGAACTGGTTGACCATGTAAGCCGGGCCGTTGCGACCACGAACACCGCGCCCACGCCGGCCGCGCGAGGTACGGGCGCCGAGATCGCCCACTAGCAGGCCCTTGCCCTGTTCGGCGGGCGGCTCGATAATGCTCGCGATGCGCAGTTTTCGCCAAGTTGGTCGGATTATTATTGCCCTCGGACGTCGCCCACACGCACTGTTCGTGTTCGCTGCGATCCTCTTGCTCGGACAACTGCTGGGTCGCGCGATCGCGCCATCGCTCAACGAGGCCATGCTCAGCACCCTAACAAGCGCTTCTGCTGATCGGACGACGCTCGCCATCGCCGCATTATACGGGCTGATCTTCATCGGCCTTTACGGCGCCGGCCTGGGCATAGCCCTCGGCACGCTGCGCAGCAAACACAGAGGCCTGAGCGCGATCGCTGACGGCGTTCGCTCCACGACCCAGGCTGCGTTGACAGCGCTTGCCAGTACGGCGATCAGCATCGTCGTTGCCGCGCCAGTTGCACTGATCGTCTCGTCTGCCAAGAACGCCGCCGCATCGCTGCTGGCGCTCGGCGGCCTCACCATCGCCTCGAGCGCCCTGCTCACCGCAGCGATGCTCGCCATCGACCGCGCTGCCGGCGGCCGAAGCCGCTCCCTGGGCGTATGGCGCCAGCTGGCGATCGCCACCGTCGACATGATGCGCGTTCCATTCTTTCCGACTTTGCTGACCAGTGCGACGGTCACTTTGCTGATCAGCCCCCTGGCAGCGCTTTACCTCGCGACGCTGCCCGCCGCCTGGTTGCGCGACCCGCTCGCCGCACTGCCGCTGCACGCGCTCCACGCCCTGTTGCTTTCGCTAAGCGGCCTACTCGCAACCCGGGCGTTTAGCGATCTGGCCGAACGGCATAGCCCCGCAGTCAGCAATTCTGACGGGTTATCGGCGAAGCGCCGAGCGGCCGACTGACCACTGGCTCAGGCGGACAGCAGGACAAGCGAGCCACCTTTGTGGTAGTTTTCGCCGGGGAGCAGCTATGCATATCACACGCACGGTTCTGATGTTGATCAGCGCGCTGGCGATCACTGGGTGCAAGAAGAGCACGCCAGGGACGAGCAACCCGGTCTGTGGCCCGGACAAGTACTTGTGCAAGAAGACAGCAACCTGCCAAGCGATCGAAAAGACGTGCAAGGATCCTCAGCCGACCTGCCCCCGAGGGCAGGTAATCGACTACGGCAACAACCCGCAGTTCATGGACGAACAGAACTGCGTAGCGATTGCGCAGAACTGCAGCTGCACGGTTCCTCCGCCTTTGGAACACGGCGTACTCGGCCGTCATGCCGCACTGGTCGCTGTAGGTGACGCGCTTTACGCTAGCGCCTACGAAAGCCGCTTTGGCGATCTGGTGGTCGTCAGTGCCAAACTCAACGATCTGACCACGGTGAGCAAGACGATCGTCGACGGCAAACCGAGCACTGGCGAAGTCACTGGCGATCCCAGGGGTTATCGCGACGGCATCTCCAGCCCGGGTGACGACGTTGGTCGCTACACCGACATCGGCGCATCGACTTCGTTGATCGGCGTCGCCTACCACGACGGAACTAACCGTGCGCTCAAGTGGGCATCGCGCCCACTCGGCCAGGACAGCTGGACCCATCACGCCGTAGCGCTGCCCGCAGGGGATCGAGAGATCGTCGGACGCTACAGCTCGCTGCTGTTTGAAGACGGCAAGCCGCGGATCGCCTTCACCGTCCTGGGTGTCGCTGGCACCTCCGGAAATGTGCGCTCCGAGTTGCGCTGGGCTGCAGCAAAAGTCGCCGCCCCTGCCGCCGCCAGCGATTGGGAAATATCAACCATCGTCGGCAGCAACATGTCCTGCCACGGGCTCTGCCCGAGCGGCGAAGCCTGCTTTACCCAAATCGACGCCCTCGGACGATGCGAGCCGACGAGCGGTCAGTGCAGCGGCTGCGCAGCGAATCAGGCCTGCAAAGGCGGCGTGTGCCGCTCGATCGCCACCGCCAAGCAGGGCAGCATTCCGCAAGCCGCAGGGCTCTGGCCGACGGCTGTGGTCGGCAGCACCGGACCGGTAGTGATCTATCACGACGCCGCAAGGGGACTGCTTCACGCCGCCCAACTGAACAATGGCAGCTGGTCGATCGTGACGATCACCGGCACCAGCAGTGACCGCGCCGGTAGATTCGCCTCCGCCATTGCCAGCCCCAGCGGCGAGATCCATGTCGTCCATCAGCGCGGCGATGCCCTCCACTACCTCCGGCTCGACTCGAGCACACTCAAACCAGCGATCAGTGAAGTCGTCGACGACGGAACCCGCAAAGGTGCGATCCACGTCGTCGGCGCCGATGGCGCCATCGCGCTCGATGCTAACGGCTTTCCGCACCTGATCTACCAGGACCAACAAACCGCGGACCTGCTTTACGCCAGCCGCGCCAGCGGTAGCTGGCAGCCATCGCAAACCACTGACGCCAACCTCGGTCGGCTGATCAAGGGGGGCAATCTGGGCTTTGGCTTTTTCAGCGACTTGGTCAGCCACGGTGGCGCAATCTACGGCGTGACCCTTGCCTTCGCACCGGGACAAACCCCCGCCGGCAATCTCGCTTTCTTCAAGCTGCCCTAAGACGACTTCTTTTTCTGCCGCTTCTCGACGGTCCGTCGCAAACGGGTCGCCGCGCGGTTGATGCCCATCGCGCTGCGAACCTCGCGCATCGTCTCGCGAGCTAGCTGCCGCACCCGCTCCGTCCCGTTCCAGATGATCTCATCGACTAGCCCTTTGTCGGCGGCATACTCGCTCATCCGTTGTCGCATCGGCGCCATCAGCAACTCCAGTGCGTCGATCAGCAGCTGTTTGACTTCGACGTCGCCGACGCGTCCTTGGCGATAGCGCTCTTTCAGCTCGGCGACCGCATCGCGATCGCTGTTGAACGCATCGTGGTACTGAAACACCGGATTGTTCTCGACGTTGCCCGGCACATCGGCACTCACCCGGTTCGGGTCGGTGTATGCCCGCTTTATCTTCTTGGCCACCGTCGCCTGGTCGTCGCAAAGCATGATCGCGTTATTGGCAGACTTGGACATTTTTCCCTGGCCATCGGTCCCCATCAAGGCTGGCACCTCGCCAAGCAGAGGCTCCGGTTCAGGAAATACCTCGCCATAAAGCCGATTGAAACGGCGCGCGATCTCGCGGGTTATTTCAACGTGGGCGAGGTTGTCTCGACCGACCGGAACCAAATGCGCACGCGGCAGCAAGATGTCGGCAGCCTGTAGCACCGGATAGCCGAGCAGCCCAAAAGGCATCGACTCCTCGTCGATCTGCGCGTTCTTCGCCATCTCCTTGAGACTCGGCAACCGCGCCAGGCGATTGACCGTCACCATATTGCACAGCAGCGTATTCAATTCATAGATCTCGGGCACTGCCGATTGGAGGTAGATCGTAGTCTTCTCGGGATCGATACCAACTGCGAGATAATCGAGCACCATGCCGCGCGCGTTGTCGGCTACCGCCTCGATGTCGGCCTTGGTTTGTTTGGTCGTCAACATATGCAGGTCGGCGATGATCAGGATCGTCTCGTACTCGTCCTGCAAACGCACACGGTTCTGCAAGCTTCCAACCCAATGCCCAAGGTGCAGCCGACCGGTCGGTCGGTCGCCGGTAAGAATACGCTTGGTCTCGCTGCTGTCTGTGGCTGACGTCATGTACTGTCTCTGCGATCGTTGATGTGCGCCGTCGAGCGCCTGCCGACTTTATACCCCCAACACCCAGGGAATCCACCAGCGAACGCAAATTGACAGCCACAACGCAGCAAAGACGTTGACCAACGCGCCGATCCGGACAAACAGGCTTAGCGAAACGCCGGGCAATGCCCCAAAGGCCAGCGCGTTGACCGGCGTCGCCAGCGGTGTCATGAACGCACAGGTCGAGGCCAACGAAACACCGATCATCATGTATAGCGGGTGCACATTGACCGCCTGCGCGGCGGCCACGGCCAACGGGAACGCGACGGTAGCCACCGTGGTGTTGTTGAAAAATTCGGTAGCAAAGATCGTCGAGGTGATCAGCAGCACTACCGCCACAAACGGAATCGAGGTCCAGCGAAAGGCCGGCTCGATGCGCCCAGCCAGCCAGGGCAACACGCCGGTGTAGGCCAGTCCGCCGAGGACCACCAACACTGCGCCACCGAGGATCAGCCCTTTGACCGGCAGCTCGCGCCAAAGATCGCGCATGCGCAAGAGCGGCTCGCCACCCAACAGCAGCAGGCCGAGTTGACCGACAAACAGCATCAGAGCAGCGAGGTCAGCCAAGCTTAGCGGCATCTTCTTGCCTAGGACATCGACGAAAAAGCGCTGCACTGAAATTGCGTCGAATAGCGCACCGCAGGCCAAGACAGCCATCCACGTGCCGAGCCAAAACAGCAGCACGCGTTGTGCTCGGCGCTGACGGGCGACATCCGCCGACGCGCTCTCCGGCGCAACAACCCACGTCGAGGCCATCGCCGACCGCGCAACGACGCGCATCACGCACCAACTCATCGCAATCAGCACGATCGCCGAGGGCACGCCAAAGGCAGCCCAGTTCACGACATTCAACATCGATGCGTCAGCGACCTTTAGCAGACGCAACTGCAACAGCAGATAGAGATTGGCCGGACTGCCGATCAGTGAGGCCACGCCTCCAATGTTTGCCCCGTGCACCAGCGCCACTGCCAGCAAACTACTGGTCTGACGAGGCGCCTGTGAAAGTCGCCGCAGCAACAACGTGAGCAATGGGGCAACCGCCAATATCGTCAACGCGTTCGGAACAAAGGTCGACAGCACACAGGACAAGACCATCACACCCAAGATCAGGCGCGACATGCGGCCACGGGACCACGACACCAACCGCTCAAGGAGCAGCCGATGCACATCGGTGGCCAGTGCCATCCGCGACATCAGGTAGCCGCTGAAAAAGATCAACAGCGTTTGCAGCGTGGTCATCGATCTCCCGTGCGACCTTCGAGCAGCTCAGTGAGCGTGACACAGCGCAGCCCTCGACGCTGCAAACCAGCGAGGATTTGCGGCAAAGCCGCGACGGTGTTGCTACGTTGCCGGTGATTGGTATCGCTTCCATCATGAGCCAGCACGATGTCACCAGCCCGCACCTTCGCCAACACGCGCTGCGCCAGATGCTCGGCATCCGCCCCGAAAGTGTCGAGTGTGCGCAGTGACCAGTTGACCAGCTGCAACCGAAGAGCCGCAGCGGCACGACCGATGTTCGGTGAGCGAAAGCCGACGGGCGGACGAAACCATCGCGGCGACGTTCCCGTAGCACTGGCGATCGATCGATTGCAGCGCCGCAGGTCCTCGAGCACAGTCTGACGCCGCCAAAACACCATCAAGCGCGGATGACGATAGCTGTGGTTGCCGATCTCGTGGCCGGCTGCACTGATCGCCTGAGCGATTTCCGGAAAACGGTCGAGTTTCTCGCCGATGCAAAAGAACGTCGCCTTGGCGCCGGCTGCAGCCAGCGCCTCGAGAACCCGCGGGGTGATCTGTGGATCGGGACCGTCGTCAAAGGTCAGTGCTACTGCGGCGATCGCGCCATTCGCTCGCGTCGCCGTGGGTACGAGCCAATTTGCTCGGGGTAGCAGCGCGCCCGCTGCCGAAAAGGCGACCAGACCCGCGAAAGGCAAGGCGACCCAGGGCACCGACCAGCCGACGATCGCGGCGATCAACGCCGTCGATACTGCGGTGACGATTGCAGCGGCGCACCCAAACATCGCACTATCATAGGGCGATGGGTCCGCCGAAGACCACAAAGATGAACAAGCAGTCCAAACAGCCGCGCAGCTCGTTGAGGGCGTTGTTTCGGCAGCTGGGCCAGTTGGCCACAGCCCACAACAGCAGCGGCAAGTTGGCGGTCGCCGTCGCGGTCGGCGTGTTGATCGGCTGCAGCCCGTTATTCGGTCTTCACGCACTGATCGGTATCGCAACAGCGCGGCTGCTGCGACTCAACCAAATCGCCGTTTTTCTCGGTGAGCAGATCTCGATCGCGCCTCTCGCCCCGTTGGTCTTGTTTCTGCAACTACAAGCCGGGCACCGCTTGCGCAGTGGGCGATTTCTCGAGCTGTCACCACGGATGATCGACCCGCATCTGGCAGGCCAGTTGCTCGGCGATTGGCTGGTCGGCTTTGCCAGCTGCGGACCAGCGTTAGCCGCGCTGCTTGGCACGCTGACTTACTTCGTGTTGAGCATTTCGCGGCGCAGACAGCAAAAGCCAAGCTGACTTCACTCGATGGCGAAAGCGTTCCTTCCCAGCAACTGGTCGTAGCGTAGGGCGTCAAAATGAATCGTCGTGCGATCGCCGGAAACACCGCCGATCTCGATCGACCTCAGGGTGTCGCCCTCGACCACAACGACGAGCGAGCGCACCATCTTGCCGCCTGCCCAACGCAGCTCTGCACGTTGCATCTTCCCGTGGGTCGCCAGAGAAACGCTTGCGCCGCCAGGCAGCCGGCCGCGACCGCCGAGCAACAATGACAACGCATCGAAGATCGCGGCCAAAGAACGGTCCTCGCCCAGCGAAACCGTCCGCGTCTGCTTGAGGTCTGGATAGCGCAGCGAGGCGCGCTGACCATCGACGATCAGCGTCATGCGAAAGGGTGAACGATACTCCCAGCGCAAGCGCGAAGGCTGAGCAAACAGAAAATGACCCACCGATCGCATCGGTTTAAGGAAGGCAGGCGAGTATTTGATCTGTACGAAGTCAGCTGCGAGCGTCCGGTGCGCGATCCGCCGCAACAGCGCGGCCAACCGCTGCGGCGCATCAGCATGCGACGTGGTCTGAGCAACGCGAGCGGCCAAGGCGACGACACACAACACCGCCCAGGCGGCCAATCTGATGACCCGCTGTCGGAGCCGTCTCAGCCGCCAGCGCCGGAAGCAAGACGGCGAGGCATCGCAGGGATCGGGGTTTAAGACACTCAACATCGCACGACCTCGAAGACCGTCGGCGAAACCGCTGCCTCACCACGCTCAAGGGCATCGACCAGGGAACAAAGATCCATCGCCCCGCTCTGGCGTCGCTTCCACGGCTGACCGACGGCAGCATGCGGCGCCACGCTCAGCAACTGCGCTTGGCCCCGCGCACCACGGGTGGTCAGTGACGAACCCGTCTCGAGGACAATCGCGGCAGCTGCCGCACCAAAGCTATCAGCGGGCCAACCAGCCGCCGACAGTGCGCGCTCGACTACGGCGCCCGAGAGGTCTGCCGCGACGCACAGACAGACCGAGCAACGCTGATTGATCAACGCCAAAGCCCCAGTAAGCACCGCAACAGCTCCGCTCGCTCGGCCGTTAGACAGCACGAGCTGTGGTCCGCGGATACCGAGCAACCGTGCCAACTCGCCTGGCGCGGCGCTATGCACGGCACTCTGAAAGGCGTCCGGACCGCGCGTCACTTCGAGGAAGCGCGCGATCTGGTCGATATCGCCCAAGTCGCTCCCAAATGCCAGCGCAGCATGTTCCAGAATCTCCGGCGGCAACCGAGCAGCGCCGATCGCAGCCTCAGCGCAACCGAGCGCCAAACAGCCCAGCCCGCCCAAACGACGAGTCTCTCTGCTGGGAAAGTGCGACGGCAATGGCAATCCGTCACGACTCCCGGCCAGACCAGAGATGAAGATCTGATCAAAACGCATCTGCACGTCCAAAAACCAGCGCGGCGTTACTTCCACCGAATGCAAAAGACAGCGAGAGTGCAAACTCCACCGGTCGCTCGGTCACTCGCCCGATCCATCCGATCGCGTCATCGAGCGGCCGATCTCCGACAAGCGGCGGCAAACTCACCCACGGCAAAAACTGATCGCGAAGACCCAACACGCTGGCAACCGCTTCCAAGGCACCCGCTGCGCCCAGTGTGTGTCCGATCGCCGGCTTAATCGAGCTGACTGCCGGGCAGCGTCCCGCAAAGATCGCGCTCAACAGCGTCGCCTCGGCCGCATCGTTTTGCTGCGTCCCAGTGCCATGGGCGTTGACATAGCCGATCTGCGAGGCTGACACACCTGCACGCTGCAGCGCCTGAACGACCGCACGCTGCGCGAGCTGGGCATCGGGCGCCGGCGCCGTGCGATGATAGCCGTCACAGCTTTCACCGCAGCCCAGCAGCCAAGCGAGCGGCCTAACCGCCCGCCGTTTGGCACGTGCTGCTGGCTCCAGCAGCAAAAACGCCGCTCCCTCGCCGAGATTCAAACCGCTTCGTCGCTGATGAAACGGTCGACAGACCGTATCGCTCAGCAATCGCAACGAGGCAAAGCCCCAACTCGTCACCCGACAGAGCGCGTCCGCGCCACCGACCAGCACCGCATCGGCGACACCACCCGCGAGCAGATCGACACCACGAGCGATCGCGCTCGCCGATGCAGCACACGCATTAGCCGTCGTCAGACGCAAACCGCCAGCGCCAACAGCGTGGGCAACCTGATCAGCAACGGCACACAATCGATGACATTCGAGCACACTTGCTGGTGCGCCATCGAGCAGCCACGATTCACTCGACGCGATGCCACCCGTTGTGGTGCCGACTACCACTGCGAGTTGCTGACGCTCGCGCGCACCGAGCTTAGCCATATCGATCGCTTCACGAGCGGCGCACACCGCTAGCTGATCGGTCCGCAACTCTCCCGCTACATCCGCACTCGGATATTGCTCGAGCCCCCAGCGCGCCAACTTTCCGCCGGTCTTCACCGCAGACGTGCCGGCGCGTAGATGGCGGGCAAACGACACCGAATCCAGCCCCAGTGCACTGATCGCGCCTACGCCACTGACCGCAACGCGCACGCCGCTCACCGCCGATCTGTGCCGATCCAGCGGCCGGCGAGCATCACGTCCACTACTTGCCGCTGCGCATCGAGCACAACCAGGTCGGCAGGAGCGCCGACGGAAAGTGGACGCACGGCGCCGATCAGCTCGCCGGCGAGCAGCGCGCAGGGCGCCACGCTTGCCGAGTACACCGCCTGGGTCAATGACATCGCGCCATGTTCAACGACACCGCGTAGCGCGCGATCCATCGTCAACGTCGACCCGGCCAGCGTCCCGTCGTTCAGTCGCGCTGCGCCGTCACGCGCAGTGATCGTTTGCTCGCCCAGTGAGGCCGACGCAGCCCCCCAAGCGGCGGTACAATCGGTAATCAACGCGATGCGCTCGGTCGGTTTGGCGCGACAAAGCAACCGAACCATCGGCCAAGCGACATGCACACCGTCGGCAATCAATTCGCACCACACATCATCGCAGTCGATCGCAGCACCCATCACACCTGGATGGCGGTGGTGAAACGCGGACATCGCGTTAAAAAGGTGCGTGACACTGCGACACCCGGCGGCGAATGCATCGAGCGTCTGTTGGTAGGTTGCCTGACTATGCCCGATCGAGACCACGACCCCCGCGTCGTGCATCAACTCGATCACAGCCATCGCCCCCGGCAGCTCGGGCGCGATAGTCAGCAGCGCCAACGCTCCACCGGCAGCGGCCAGCAATTCTTTGGCCAATGCGATGTCCGGCGCGCGCAGCGCCGTCATCGGGTGGGCGCCTCGGCGATCGGGATTGAGGAATGGACCTTCGAGATGTGCGCCGAGAACGCGCGGCAGGCCGGCGGACCGGACCGCGCGTGCGCGACCGACCCGCTCCAATGTCGCCAGCATCCGCTCCGTGGCACAACTTACGATCGTCGGACACCAGGCCGTCGTTCCCTGGACGAGATGCGCAGCTCCGACCGCCACTAGCGCATCCGCAGCGTCGTCAGTGACGTCGACGCCCTGCGCACCATGCACGTGGATATCGACGAACCCGGGCACCACGCAGTGCTGACTATCGAGCACCCGTGCCTCACACGTCGACGGTGGTGAGTCGCTCGTCGGACCGCGCCAGACCACCAGGCCCTGCTCAATCAATAGACTGACGGCGGTTTCGGCGGAGCTACCGTCGTTCAGCAGCGGTATGTCGACGCGAAGGTCAGCGTTCACTGTCCGCCCCCCTTGGGGGCCGCCGCTTTTTTGCAGACGCGCCGAACCGCGTAGTCGAAGTCAGCTTGGCAGCCAGCGAGCAGGCGAGATGCACTTGCCTTGCCACTAGCAGCGAGCACTTCTGCAGCGGCTAGGCGAACCTTCCAGCGGGGATCGAGCAGGTGCTCGTCGATCAGCATTTCCGCTCCCTCCGCCTTTGAGGCGCCAACAGCGCGCAAGAGCAGAGCTCGTTCGTCGTCAGACGCATCGTCGTTCAGGCGTTGTAGACGACGCTGTAGCGGCGACGCCGCTTTGGCCACTCCGAGTTCGGCGAGCATACCCACCGCCGCATCGGCCGCAACACCGTCGAGCAGCTTGATCAGTAAATCGACCGCCAGAGGATCGCGCAGCTTGGCCAAGCAGCGCGCGGCGTCAACGCGCACTTCGGCGACGGCATCTGTCGCCAACCGCGAGGCGATCGCTGCCCCTTGGGCGCCCAGCCGCGGACACAAGCGCATTGCCAGCAGTCGCGCACTAGCTCGTCGGTCTTCTGACAAGGCTACGACGCGTTGGCTAAGCTGCGCCGGTAGCGGACCGCCCAAGGCGAGCAGTTCGCTCGCAGCGACACGCGCAAGGGCAAGTACATCGCTCTCCAAAAAAACCTTGATCAGCCACGCCGATGCGTCCTCCTCTGCGCAACGCGCGGCAAAATGTACCGCCTGTACCGCACGCTCCTCCTCCACCGCCGCCGGCAACAGGGGGTCCTGATCGTCATCAACCCGCTCGAAGCGATCGAGCAAGCGCGCCAAGCGCTGCTGTTTGCTGCCTTTGACCGGCGGCCTGGTCTGCGCCGACGGCACGGCGTCGGCGTCATCGAATGCGCGCCAGACCTGCGCCGAAAGCCAGCGCCCACGTCGCGCGGCAAAGGACTGATAGATCTGCTGGGCGATCTGCAGCGCGCCTGGTGCTTTCCAAGCCAAGCTCGCTAAGATCGCGATCGCCGCTGGATCATCTTCCTTGAGCTTGGCGATCAGCGCTTGATGCTGCGCAGAACAGATCGCCTTGCAGCGCCGCAACACAGCGATTGCCGAGGCATCATTGTTCTCACCGACAGCCCTCCCACAGATCAAGGGCTGCTGAGCTGCCGAGGGGCACCATCTTGTCGGTGCCAGTGCACGCAACGTTTCATCGACCAGTGGACTGGCAAGCAACTCATCGACGGCGGGCGCCCGAAGCATGCCAAGGCGTTCGAGCGCCGGCAGGACAGCGAGTCGCTGATCGAGGGACATCCGGTCGATCAGCGCAATCACCTGCTGCTTGCTGCGCGGATCGACATCCGCCCTTGCCAGGGCTTCGATCGCCGCAACGGCGACCGTTGGATCGCGATCCGCGAGCGCTGCATTGAGCAGTTGAATCGCCTCCGTCTCACGCGAGCGTGCCAATTCAGCGACGGCAAGCAATCGAACACCAGCTGCAGGATGACGCAGTCGCTTGCGGTTGAGTTCGAGTCGCCGCTCAGCGATCTGCCGCCACAACGCATCACGCGCGACGCCAAGTCGAAGCAAGGAATCGCGAGCAGCCCGGCGCACCACCCTGCGGCGATCTTCGAGGGCCGCAACCAACGCCGGCTGCACCTCAGCTGGACGCCCCCCGGCACCCAGCGCGTACAGCGCCGCCAACTTGAGCCGCAGCTGTGGGTGCGCCGCATAGCGCAACAGCTTGCCGAGATGTCGTCCGGCGCCGAGCTTGCCAAGGGTCCGTAGCGCTTGGACGCGAACCCCGGTCGAGGGGTCATCCAGCGCGCGCGCTACGGCATCGCGCCGTGCCGTCTGATTACGTTCGCCAATCCGCTGCAACTCGGCAACACGGATCGCCGCGCGATCGCTCGAAAGCAGATCGGGCCCGTCCTGACAACAAAGCAACAGCGGCAAGGCCAAAACAACAAGGCGTCTTGCACGGCAGCGCCAACCTGGCTCGCGTCGCGCAAGCAGCTGCTGGCCCTGCGTCGGCAAGGCGGTCAGAGCGCGATGCAGATCGTCCTGATCGTCTACGGCTTCGCCCCAAACGACCACGACCCGAGCGAAGGGCTTGGGGACCAGCAGTCGGTCCCACGACTTCAGCCGCCAAGCGCGGTCTGCCCGTGCGACGACTGGGAATAGTCGCGCCTTGGCCATCGCCGCCAGGCGAAGCGGACTGCCATTGATCTGCTCACGTGGCCCTTTCGGTCCATCAACAGCGATCGCAACAGAACGGCGACGACGCAGCTGCCGCACCAGGCCAAGCGCCCCGACGACCCCGCCCCGGCTACTACTACCCCGCACGACCGCGTAGCCCAACGCGCGACAGGCTCGCGCTGCCAGTTGACCATCGCGGCTGTTGCTGATCAGCAACCTGACGTCTCGTCGACAACCGACCAAGGCCAGCAGATCGCCGTGGAAGTAGGCAAAAACGCCGTGCATCGCCCGATTGGCGCCGACGTGTTGCACACGCCACGTCAACCGCAACATCTGCACAACGACGGCAATCAGCCAGCCCAGTAGCCACGACATGGAGCGAGCTTAGCGAAAAATAGCCGGCGCGGGTATGATATCGGCGTGAGTTGCCACACCGACGAGAATCCGCAAACCACGACAAGGCGGCGGTTTCAGCTAGCTGCCTGCCTTGCCGTTCTATGCATCACGCATCCTGCATCGGCAAACAGCCCACGCGACCCGCTGGGTTGGCTGCGCCAGCAATTGGAGACCCTGAGTCGTGCCCCCGATCTCCAACCCGGCAAGATCGCTGTCTTGGTCAGCGAGCTGACCGGCAGAACGCTATTCGCCAAAAACGCTGAACTCAGCGTGCCGATCGCCTCCAACGTCAAATTGGTCACTGCGATCGCTGCACTTTCAGAACTGGGTCCGGCCTATCGCTTCGCGACACGCGTCTACGTCGATCGGGTTGTCGACGGAGTCGTTAAAGGAAACCTCTACGTCCGCGGCTCCGGCGACCCATCTTTGGCCCCACAGCATCTTTGGCGTATCGCTCGCTACCTTAAGCACTTCGGGATCAAGCGAATCAGTGGCCGTATCGTGCTCGACGAGCGTCTTTTCGACGACCAACGGCTTCCTCCGCTGTTTGAGACGCGAACCAGCGACATGTACTATCGCGCAGCCACCGGTGCGCTATCTCTCAATGAAAATGCCTTTGCGATCCAAGTGCTCGGCGGCGATCGCGCCGGACAAGCTGGCCGAGTGATCATCGAACCAACTACCGACTACATCACGACCCAAGTCGACCTGCAGACCGTCGGTCGCCGCGCTCGCACCAAGTTGGAGCTATCAACGCAGGCCGAACGAGCCCGCACTCTGCTGACGATCAAGGGGCAACTCCGTCCAGGATACCGCGGCGGCTGGCATCTGCGACGGGTTGAACATCCCGCGCTGTTCTTCGGCCTGACCCTGCGCCACGAGTTGCAGGCCCAAGGGATCCGCATCGACAACCACGACCCCGTCGCCGGCAAAGCACCGAGTGGCGAGGAGATCTACGTCGTACACTCGGCCCCGCTGGCCAGTCTGGTGCGTTACATGACCAAGAGCTCGAGCAACTTCGTCGCTGAACAGCTGCTGAAGGTGCTCGGAGCAGAAAAGCACGGTGCTCCGGGAACATCTGAGAAAGGCCTACGAGTTCTTCGCGCCCTGCTCAAGCGCGTCGGCATCGAGGCCGGCAAATACACGCTCGCCAACGGATCTGGGCTTTACGAAGAGAACCGCTTTAGCGCGACACAAATCTGCACGCTGCTTCGGCAGGTGGCGAGCGACTTTCGCTACGGAGCAGACCTAATGGCCTCATTGCCGATAGCGGGCCAAGACGGCACGCTAGCCAAGCGATTCGCCGGTAGCGGCGTAGAAGGATATCTGCGCGCCAAGACCGGCACGCTCAACCACGTCGTCTCACTCTCGGGCTACGCTGGCACCACCAAGCAACGCGCACCACTGGTGTTCTCGTTTCTGCTGACCGACTTTCCGGACGGAAAGATCGCTGCAGCGCGCCGAGTCGCCGACCAAATGGCGCAAGCACTGGTGACCTTCCTCGAACGTTGAGCGCGTGACTCCGTCGGCAAGCGCCAGCAAAAGACTTTGCCGCGGCGCCATTTTTCGCGACTATGGGGATAGATGTCTAACACCGACGTCAACGCCCCACGCTGGCGACGAGGGCTGACGGGCCACTACGAAGTCTGGGGCACGAGCTTCAATCATCGGCCAAGTCGCACCGGCGGCGTGATCCATTATGGCCTTCACTCCCCCAAGGCGGGCCATGGCCAGCCCAGTTGCTCGCTAGCATTTAGCTTCTTCGATGCGATCCAAGGCGGCAACAACCTCGCGCTGTTGCAGCGATTCGATGTGCAGCGACTCGCGCTGCAAGATGCACCGCTGAGAATCGCGATAGACGCGGGGGAACTCACCGCAGACCGCATCCGCGGCAACCTTCCTCAGACGAAAAAGACGCCGGCGGTCCGCTGGGATCTGAACTACCGCTCGTCGTCGTTTCCACATCTTCCCCTGCCCGAGTTCGGCTACCACAGTGCGCTGGTCGCCAGTAAGTCGCTGACGCCCAACCCCGCGATCTACCTGAGCGGCACGGTCGCTGTGGGTGAACGCGAACTACAGCTTGACCAATCGCCTGGTGGCCAGTACCACGCCTGGGGAAACGCACGGCGAAGCGCTTGGACCCGGGTGCATTGCTGCGCGTTCCGCGAGGAGCCAACAGCAGCACTAGAGCTCTATTCGGTCCGCACGAACTTGGGACCGTTGCGCACCCCGCCGCTGACGTTCGTCGCACTCTACCTCGGTGGAGAGGTTTATCGCTTCCGCGACATCACCCAGGCTGCGCTGATTCGTGCCGACTGGGCGCCAAACAGTATCCGCTTCATTGCGACCGGGCGAACGATCCGGCTTGAAGGTGAGATCGCAGCGCGGACAGAACAATTGATTGCTGCCGATGAGCAGGCTCCCAACGGACGTACCGTCTCGCGACAGTTGACACAGATCGCCAGCGCCAAGGTGCTGCTCCACAGCCGCCGCTCGCCGATCGCCCCGTTCCGTGAAGTCTGTCGCTTGTCCTGTGCCAACGCGGTCCATTTCGAGCGCGGTGGCGCGCCAACGCCCGATCCACCGTCGACGCGACAACGGATCATCAGCGATGCAGCTCAGACGGCGGAGAGCGCCGACTGAGTCCGATGCTTCAATGCGTTGTTCGGAGAAAGTGCGTTTCGACGACGGCGTCTTGATCGCCTGCGCCGGTCGGCGCGGCGGATCGCTCGGCCCGAGCGCTAGTGCTTGAAGGCGACCATGATCCCCTCGGGGTCGGTCTTGGTCCCGTAGCGCAGATGGAGATGATGCATATGCCCTGGCTCGTGACGAACGATGCCCTTATGCGCCATCTTACTGCGCGGGAACTGGAAAACCTCGGACAGCCAAGCCTTCGGATAGCCCTTGCTCACGGCGTAGTGGTAGAGCTTGCGCTGCAACCGATAGTTGACGAAAACAAACATCAGGTCTTCGCTCCGCAAGATCGCGCGAAGCAGGTGCCAGTTACGTTCAACGTCGTACACTTTGATGCGCTTACCCTTGCGCCACAGCCAACGGGTTGGCGCGCGCACATCGACATCACGCCCCCAGCGATGAGACTTATGGGGCTTGAGCTTACCGCCGCGCCGTTGACTCAAATCGTGCACCCAGACCACCGGCGCATCGGGGAAGCGCAAGTGATATTCGGCCAACGCCTCCTTGAGACGTTTCACCAAAAGCCGCGTACCCCAGGCTCGCTCCGGTCGCAATACGCGATAGCCGGGACCGTCGGTAAGCCGAACGAAGCGCGTACGCGGACGGCGCTCGGTGTGGCGAATCCGCTGTTTTACGCGATAGCGATGTTTCGCCGGTGCGCTCGGAAAGCGTGGCGACGAGGATACGGTAGCCAACGCCAGCTTGGTGCCTTCCGTCGTATCGGAAGCCAGAGCCTGCGTACCGGAAAACAGAAGGCCTAGTGTGCAGCACGCAGCAAGGAATGCACGGCAGCCCGTGCTGTAGTTGTTTGCGTCCATGTTGTCCCCACCTGTGCTTTCCATCGGCTGCTGAGCGGTCTTTCAAAGAAAAGTGCAGGCCGTTGGCGCTGGCTTCCGGATGGTCGCCCGTATTTACCGTAGAAAAACAATTCACTAGAACCGCGGCCCGGGCAAATTTTTTTATTTCATTTTTGTAATTTCAAATACATTAATTGACGTCCATATGAACGCTGCTGTAGCAGGGTTGACCACATAAACCACCCGTTTAGTCAGCTAATTTTATGTACACAAGCATCGCACCTCGCACTACACTCCACACAAATTTACGTCAGCAAGAACGCAATAATTCGCAGTGACAATTAGGCGCTTTGACGGTGAGCGCCAAGCCTGCTAGCAAGAGCAGACGTGGAGTCTAACTGTTGAATTTCTCGAAGATCATTGGCCAGGGCCACGCTGTAGCCGCGCTGCAGAGCGCGCTGAGCCATCGCCGACTCAGCGGAGCCTATTTGTTCGCTGGCCCAGCAGGCGTTGGCAAGCGCGCGACGGCCGCGGCACTGTTCTGCGCGGTCAACTGCGAAAGCGGAGGCTGTGACCACTGCGAGATCTGCACGCGCGTTTCATCCGGGCAGCATCCCGACCTGATCGTGATCGAGCCGGACGGCCGCTTCATCAAGATCGACCAAGTGCGCGCCTTGGCAGAAAACGCCGCGTTCCCGCCTCACGAGGCTCGCGCACGGATCATCGTCATCGACGGCGCGGAGACGCTCAATCTAAGTGCCGCCAACGCTCTGCTCAAATCGGTCGAGGAGCCACGTGCCGATACCCATTTCGTGCTCTGCACGTCGGCGATGCATCGCGTGATCTTGACCCTGCGCTCGCGCTGCCAGCTTCTGCGCTTTCGCCCGCTAAGCGATCAAGAAACAGCAACCGTCGTCAGCGCACAGCTGGCCGCAGCAGGCAGGCCCGAACTCACCCAACAAACCAAAGCAAATGCGCTGCGTTTAGCCGAGGGCAGCCCCGGTCGCGCCCTCGAGTTGCTCAACGGCGACTTCCTCGCCGAGGCCTTAACCTTGGCCGAGCAGCTCTGGCAGATGCTGATCACCCCCTCAGCCAGCGCAACCTTCTCTTTTAGTGAACCGCTGGGCCGCGAACGACCACGCGTCGCCGAAACACTAAAGCTCTTGCGGTTGTGGTTGCGGGATGTGATGCTCCAGCGCGAGATGGGGGGCGACCGCACCGCGACAGTCGAAGCACTCCGCGGGGTCGAAGCGCTCTCAAACACGAAACTTCGCGCCACACTCTGGGAGCTTCAGCAAGCCCAGACAGCGCTCGATGCAAACGTTAACCCACGGCTTGTCGTTGAAAACTTTGTCTTTGCCAGCACCTCGGTCTGACCGACGCGCCCAAGCACGCGGGCTCGTCACCACCGACGACAGCATCGCCGTTTTGGAACACAACCGATGACCGAAGACGGCCAGTCTCCTCCAGCGGGACGAAATCGCCGTAGAAGACGCCGGGGCCGCGGACGCGGCGGTGCGAGCGACGCCAACCCGCCTAGCAACAGCGAAGGCGAGGGAAAACAGCCGACTGCGGGCGAGTCGCGGCCACAGCGCTCCACCGAGCGTGGTGGCGAGCGCCGGGAACCCGGCTCAAGCACGCGCAGCCGCGGTGGACGACGGCGACAACGCGGGGGCGACGAACGGGGTGAGCGCAAGGCGCGCAGCTCAAACCCTGCGGAACGGCGCGAACAACGCAAGCCGGTCGGCCCGGCGGGCCCGGCGGGCCCGGCGGGCGAGGAAACCGCTGCCACAGATCCAGCTCGGCGCCGACGACGGCGACGACGCGGCCGAACGGACTCCCGCGAAATTCAAACACCCGCCGCGGAGTCGATCGAGCCAAAGACCGACGCGCTGGGCTTCCCCGATGAAGACGCATGGTTCGAGGAAAGCCCGCTCGCCAGCGAAACGGCCGCACAAGAGGACGATGATTCGGCCGAACTTCCGCCCGAACGGCAACTCGAGCGCGATCCCGATGGAGAAGATGTCTTTGCCCTGATCGATGACGAAGCGCCACCGCAAAAAGGGGAACTGCAGTACATCGCCGCAGTGCGGGTGCACAATTTGGGCGACAAAGTGCACCTCTTCTCCTGCAAAAACGACGGCGTTGAGCCGGGAACCCCCGTCGTGGTCGAAACCGACCGCGGGCTGGCGATCGGCACGGTGATCTCCCGTCCAACCCGACAAATGCGCGATAGCGACGTGCCAAAGCTGCTTCGCGCCCTCGATAATAGCGACCGCCGCCAGCAACAGCGAAACGTCGCCCGCCAAGCTGAAGCGCACGCACTCTGCCAAGCCCAGATCCGCCAAAACAGGCTGCAGATGAAGCTGGTGCGCACCGAGTACCTGCACGCCGGCAACAAGGCGCTGTTCTTCTTTGCGGCGGAGAATCGGGTCGATTTTCGATCACTGGTTAAGGAGCTCGCCAGTCGCCTGCACGTTCGGATCGAAATGCGACAGATCGGCGTGAGAGACGCAGCTGGCTTTACCGGCGGCATCGGCTCGTGCGGGCAGGAGCTTTGTTGCTCGCGTTTCCTTCAGGGGTTCGATCCGGTCAGCATCCGCATGGCCAAGGATCAGAACCTCGTGCTCAACCCAACAAAAGTCTCCGGCCAATGCGGCCGCCTCAAGTGCTGCCTAGCGTACGAGCAAAAGCTCTACCAAGAAGCGCGCAAAGACTTGCCCAAAGTAGGCCGCAAGGTCAGGACACCGGATGGTCATGGCACGATTCGCGAAGTCGACATTTTGCGGCGGTTGGTCCGCGTCGAGCGCGAGGACGGCAGCTTCGAAACCTATCCAGCTAACCTGCTGATCGTCGAAGCCCCCGTCGAGCCGGGCAAACGCAAACGGGACCAGGCGACGCGCGAGCTGGGCCCACAAGAGTAAGCGACATGCTGTCAGAGAAGCTACGCCCAGCTCAACTCACCAAAGAGGCAGCGCTCAGAGATCTCGCTGCAGAGAGCGCGGCTGCACGCGTCGCCGCGGCTGAACACTTCGCCCTCCTGCCGAGCGACGAAGCCCCGGTCATCGAAGCCCTCAAGTCTTGTATCTCGGACCACGAGGCTGACGTCCGCGCTGCAGCCTATCGCGCCCTGAGCGCGTCCGCTCAGCACGGCGCCAGCTGGGCAGCGCTCGAGACCCTACTGGACGCACTCGACGAGGAGCGTGACACGAAGGCCAAACAAACAGTGGTCTTGGCGATCGGCCAGTGTCTCAGCGAGGACTCGACGGCAAACGAGGTTGAGCAGGTAGTCGGCGCGCTGACGCCACTGCTGGCCGACGCCGACGCCGACTTGCGCTTCCAAGCTGTCAACGTTCTCGGAGAGAAGGCCGCCCAGCACTGCGCGAACGCGTTGATCGAGAGCTTAGCTGACCCCGATGCTGAGGTCCGTGGTTCGGCGGCTGCGGCACTCGGCGACATTCCCTTTCCACCGGCGACGGCGGGACTGTTAGCGCTGTTAAGCGATCCATGTCCCAGCACCCGATTGGAGGCCGCGATGGCCCTGGTCCGCCGGGGTGACCCTCGGGGCATCAAAGAGACCGCGAGCTTCCTGGCCGACAACCAACTCTGCGGCGCCGCCGCACACACCCTATATCGCGCCGAGCCGAATCCGACGCTACTCGCTGCGCTACTCGCCCATCAAGATGAAGCACACCCGCTCGCCCAACCTTGGGTCGGCGCAGCGTTGGTGCGTTGTGGAGCGCGGGACAGCGGGGAACGATTGCTGCGCAATGCTACCCGTTGGCGGCGACAGCCCGAAGTACGCGCGCTGGCCCGACAGCTATTGCGCGAACTGGCAGAGCACGCGGACGCGGCGATCGCCAGCTAGCGATCTTGCTCGCGATCTGCTGTTCATTCGGTGCTGATGCGCGGGTTGCTAGCACTACTCGTCGTAGCCATAGGCAAACGGATCGCGAACGTCGTTCCGCTTGAGGTCGACCGATAGTCGATCGTGCCACCGTGCTCGTCGATGATCTTCTTGACGATCGCTAGTCCGAGACCCGTTCCATCGACCTTGCCTGAGGTGGCAAAAGCGTCGAACAGTCGCCCTTCCAACTCGGCCGGAATACCCTGGCCACTATCAGAGAACAGGAAGACCAGCTGGTCGCCCTCGAGATCGACCTCGATGGTAAAGGTTCCGCCGTTTGGCATTGCTTCAGCAGCATTGCGCGCAATGTTGTGAAAAACCCGCCTAAACTTGCCCTCGTCCAGTTGTGCGGTACCACGATAGCGTGCGTCGATCTTCAGTTCGATCGACTTGCCATCAAATTCATGGGCGAGGTGCGTCCGCATCTCGTCGAGGAACTTGTTGATATAGACCCGGCGGATCAAGATGTTGGACTCGCCCCGGGCAAATGCCAGGACCTCTTTGGTCATCGTCGCCAGCACATCGAATTGACGCATCACCAACTCGGCATATTCCTGGCGCGTCGCATCGTCGTCGCTCGATGCCATCAGCTGGGTGTAGCCGGAGATCACCGTCATCGGCGTCTTGAGGTCATGCAACACGCCAGAAAGCATCTGCCCAATGCTCGCCAGACGCCGATCGCGCAGCTGCTGTTCCTTGATCCGCGCCAACTCGATCGCCTGCGCCGCGCGAGCAGCGATGATCGTCAGCAAACGCTGGTCGTCTTCGTCGAACGCGTCTTTGCCGACTTTGGACAACAGCTCGATCGCGCCGTGTACATTCCCACCGCGTAGCGGCACACAGAGGATGTTGCGCGGCTGAAAACCGATCCGCTCAGCCAGCTCACGATTGTGTCTGGGATCCTCGCTGGGATTTCTCACGCGAACCGCCTCGCCATTCTGGGCGACCCAACCGGCGATCCCCTCGCCCATCGCGACCGTCACTGAGCGCAGCGCAGCACTGCGCTCGCCGGTAGCGCTGCGAAAGAACAATCGGTCGCTCTCGGCATCGAGCAACAGAATGCTGCCCGCCTCGGCGCCGATCAAGGCAGTGGTCCGCTTGAGCAAACCATCGAGCACCTCGGCGACTTCCGTCGCTCCGGCAATATCACGCTCGATCTGACGCAGCAAGTCGAGCTCTCGCACGCGCCGCCGAAGCAACTGTTGCGCCTCTAGCAGCTGCGCGTTCTTCTTAACTACCGACAGATACAGCTTGCTGTTTTCGATCGCAACGCTCGCCTGACTGACGATCGACTCGAGCAAATCGACGTCCTCAGCCGTAAAGGCGCCGCCATCGCGCTTGTTCAAGACCTGGGTGACACCGATCAGCTGGCCCTGGTTATTCTTGAGCGGCACGCAGAGCATCGACTTGGTCTGGTAACCACTGCGCCGGTCGATCTCCGGGGAAAAGCGCGGGTCCTGATAGGCATCAGCAATGTTGACCGTCTCACCGGTCATCGCCACCCAACCGGCGATCCCCTCGCCTACGCGCAGGCGAATCTCGCGCAGCTCTTCTGCCTGCAGCACCTTGGTCCAGAGCTCACCGCGATCGTGGTCGAGCAGATAAAGCGTCGAGCGCTCGGCATCCATTAGGTCGGGGATCTTGCCGACGATCAACCGCAGCAGATCGTCGAGGTCAAGCGTAGATCCTACGGCTCGCGCAATCTCGCGGATCGCTCGAGATTTCCTCCGTTCGCGGACCAGTGCCTGTTCATCTGAACGCACCACCGAAGAAGACCACGCACTCCACATTTGCGCAAGCTGACACAACTCGCCTCTCTGCAACATTTACGGTAGGCTGGGGCTGTGAATACACCACGACTGAAAACGTTTGGTCTCTTCGTTGGGGTGCTCCTTCTCAGTGCGACCGCCAAGCTGGCCTGTACGGCCACCGCCGAGGAGCAGAAGACCGAAGGCACCCGCGCGACCGACTGCACCGATGGCATCGACAACGACGGCGACGGGTTGTCGGACTGTCAGGACGACGACTGTTATTTCGCCTATCACTTTTGTCGCGCCGACGGCGGCATCGACGATAAGAACTGGCCAACCTGCGCGAGTACGACGATCGGTGCGGACATCACCCGCAAACCGGTCGATATCATCGCCTTCGTCGACACCTCCGACAGCATGGGCGAAGAGACAGCTGCCGTTCAGAATAATCTCAATGCTTTCGCGGCGTTTATCGATGCTCAGAAGGTTGATTATCGCGTTGTCCTGATCGCCGATGGCACGAAGATCTGCATCGCGCCACCGCTCGGCGCCGCGGCCTGCAATGACGGCCCGCGCTTCCGCCACATCAAACAAACGGTGCTCAGTGCCGATGGTCTGGACAAGATCCTCGAGCTGTTTCCACAGTATGCCGACTTTCTCCGCGACAATGCGGTCAAGAACTTCATCGCGATTAGCGATGACGACAGCGAACACACGGCCGACTGGTTTATTAACGGCCTCAAGAAACTGCCGACAAAGACCTTCAACCAACCGATCTACTTCCACAGCATCGTCGCCTTCGGCGATGTCCCCATCCGCGGCTGTGCGACTGGAGCGCGAACCGGCAGCACCTACCTCGACCTGACCGCTCGCACCAACGGTGTAAAGTTTTCCGTTTGCAGCAGCGACTGGAAGCCAATCTTCCCGCAGCTCGCCCAGACGATTATCGATAGCACGGCGCCAGAGTGCACGGCGATGATCCCCGATGCTCCGTCGAGCGAGCAGCTGATCGACCTGCAGCGCATCTGGGTCTCTATTCTCGGCAAGGGCCCAGTCGATAGGGTCGCGGCGGCAGACGCTTGCCAGGACAAAGACGGCTACTACGTCGACACGACAGTCGCGCCAAGCACCTTGGTGCTCTGTGAGAAGACCTGCAAGCAGCTGATCGGCGGACGCGTAACGATCGAGTTTGGCTGTCGCAAGCGACTCGAATAGCTATCAGCCGGACGGGTTCACAGCGCAGCGTGCTAGTGTGCCTCGCCCCAGTTCGCACCGCTACCCACGTCGACGACCAGCGGCACACTGACCTCCGCAGCCTCGGACATGATCTGCCTCACTAGATCGGCAAGTGCGTCGACCTGATCGGCGGCGGTCTCGAACACCAACTCGTCGTGGACGGTGAGGATCATTTGCGCATCAAGCGCGCTCTGCTCTAACGCTCGCTCGACCGCGATCATCGCCAACTTGATGATGTCCGCCGCACTGCCCTGAATCGGCGTGTTGCGGGCCATCCGCTCGGCGTACAGCCGCGGGCCGCGCCGGCGCGCGCGGATGTCGGCCAGCGTCCGTCGACGACCGAACAATGTCGTGACATAGCCGTCGGTGCGCGCCGCCTCGATCGTCCGCTCCATGAACGCCTGTACCCCCGCATAGCGAGCAAAATAGCCCTCGATGTACTGGGCCGCTTGAAACTTGGGGATGCGCAACTGCCGCGCTAACCCCCAGTCGGTCTGGCCATAGATCACACCAAAGTTGACCGCCTTGGCGATCCGGCGCTGCTCGGCAGTCACTGAATCGGCCGGAACGGCGAAAACCTCCGCTGCGGTGCGGGTATGGACGTCCTGTCCCTTGGCAAAGGCATCGCGCAACACCGGGTCGCCCGAAAGATGCGCCAGAATGCGCAACTCGATCTGCGAATAGTCGGCCGAAACGATCGCCCGCCCAGCTGGAGCAATGAACGCTTCGCGGATCCGACGACCGATCTCACCGCGGACCGGAATATTCTGTAGATTCGGGTCGGAGCTGCTCAAGCGCCCGGTCGCGGCGACCGCCTGATTGAACGACGTGTGGACGCGCCCCGTCTTCGGGTGAATCAGTTTGGGAAGACTATCGAGGTAGGCGCTCTTCAGTTTAGCCAAACTGCGCCACTCCTCGATGCGAGCCGCGATCGGGTGTTCCAGCGCCAGGTCGCTCAGCACATCGGCGTCCGTCGAAAACCCCGTCTTGGTCTTGCGCCCGGTCGACAGTTCAAGCTGCTCGAAGAGCAACTTCTGCAACTGCTTTGGCGAGTTCGGATTGATCGCCCAACCAGCGTCCTCTTGGATCCCTTCGAGTAGCTCGGCGAGCTGCAGCGATACCTCGCGCTCCAACTCCGCCAAGACATCACAATCCAACAGACAACCGCGCCGCTCGATGCGCGCGAGGACGGCAGCCAAAGGTAGCTCTACGCGACGGTAAAGCTCGGAGAGCTTGGCATCCTGCGCGACCTTTTGCTCAAGCTGACGCGCCAGCAGCAGAGCGACCTCCGCATCCTCTGCCGCGTAGCGTGTCGCCCGGTCGACCTCAACCATCTCGAACGTGTCGCGCTTGCCGGCAACCTCGGCAAACTTCTCCATCGTGTGGCCAAGATAGCTCTGTGCCAAGGCGTCGAGGTTGTGGGTCTGCCGGGCTGGATCGATCACGTATGAGGCCAACATCGGATCAGCGTCGGCAGCCTTGAGCTCCAGACCGTGCCGCGCCAGCACAACCCAATCATACTTGTGATTCTGGGCGCAGAGGCGCAACAGCGGATGCTCGCGGGTCAAGCGCATCAACCGCTCGAGCACGGTACCAAGCGGCAGTTGTTTGGGAACACCAAGATAGCGATGTGCCACGGGCACGTAGGCCGCTTCGCCCGCCGCCCAGCACAACGCGATGCCGACGATATCAGCCCGCATCGGATCGATGCCGGTGGTCTCGAGGTCGAGCGACAACTCTCCCGCCTGGGCGATCTGTTCAAAAACGCGGTCCAGCTGTTCGACGTCGCTTACCGTCTGATAGAGAGCGCGATCGATGACATCCAGCGGCGCAACCTTGGGGCGCAGACGAGTAAACTCCAGTTCACCAAAAAGCTTCCAGAGCGCGGGGCGATCGAGATCTTGAACTTCGAGCTGTTCGAGTTCCAAAGAGAGCGGACAATCTTCAACCAGTGCAACCAACTTGCGCGAGAGGCCCAGCATCTCGGCGTTGCGCTCGAGGTTCTCGCGCAGCTTTGCGCGCTTGATGCTCGCGAGCTCAGCGAGCAGCCGCTCGATGCTGCCGTATTGCTGGAGCAAAGTCGTCGCGGTTTTCGGACCTACGCCGGGAACACCAGGGATGTTGTCACTACTGTCGCCAACGAGAGCCAACCAATCGCCCAGTTGCTCGGGCGAAACGCCAAAGCGCTCGACGACCTGCTCGATCCCAAAGCGCTTTTCCTTCATCGTATCGAGCAAGACGATCCGCTCGCCAACCAGCTGCATCAGGTCTTTGTCCGAACTGACGATCGTCACCGGAATTCCGCGAGCCTGAGCACGCCTGGCCAGCGTGGCGATCACGTCGTCAGCTTCGAAACCGGGCTGCACGACGCGCGCTATCCGCGCCCCATCAACGAAACGCTCGACCAGCCCAAACTGCGGCACCAGATCCTCAGGCGCAGCTGGACGATTGGCCTTGTAGTCGGCATAGATTTCCTTGCGG
Organism: Deltaproteobacteria bacterium; assembly: GCA_020633415.1. Taxonomy (GTDB): domain Bacteria; phylum Myxococcota_A; class Polyangia; genus JACKDQ01. The sequence continues at coordinate 161,959 of JACKDQ010000003.1, read as the reverse complement.
AACGACGGCCGTCCGCTATCAAATACCGCAGCCAGGTGAGTGGGCTTGTGATCCTCGATTAGGCGAAACACCATGTTGCAGAAACCCAGCACTGCACCTGTGGGGACACCCCGTGAGTTGGTCAGCGAAGGCAGCGCGTGATAGGCCCGAAAGACGAAGCCCGAAACATCGATCAAAAACAGAGCAGGATCGGTGGACATAGACGCGGTTCTATCACGAAACGGCAAATCCGCTGGATCAGTAGTTCCCTGCCCTCCTCGGCGAGCATCATTTTCGGCGGGCTAGGCGCAAAGGCGAAGAGATGCTTGCGGTATTTTGCGCCGGGGCGAACACAGCCCGCGCCGCAGCCGAAATCGCTACCCGCTGGCCGCTTGGGGACGCTAATTCTCGTTGGCGCGCTAGTCCACGGGTCGGCAAGCTGCACAGCTCAAAGGCAGCCACTTCCGCCAGCGGCGACCAGCGCGACGAACGAAACGCTCAATGCCCTGATGGATGCGCCGCTCTCGAGCGTCCCCTCACCGGAGGAGTTTTCCACCTGCATCGCGACTGGTGTTCAGCGCGAACGCTGCGCTGCACTCGCTTCCGCCGGAATCGAAATCGATCTCTGGGTCGACCACGAATACCAGCGTCGCTACGCCAAAGCCTCGACGCGCCTGGCGACGACCCTTCGCTGCGTCAATGCCCTTTACCAATCGACGGGCATGATCTTCCGGGTACGCAAACAGCGCAGCTTCGATCCAGCCGAGCGCCGCCACGATTTGCGCGCTCTGTTGCGCTGGCTGCGACACAGCCGCAGCCGTAGTACGCCCGACCACGTCTTGGCAATCGCGATCAGCGCCTGGGACCAGCGCATGGTCTACAGCAAAGCCGGGCGCGAAGTGGGTCTAGCCCAAGGCGCCAGTGCCGTCGTGCCAGCCTGGCCGCGCGTTGAGAACGACTGCGTGATCCTCGCCCACGAGCTCGGGCACCTCGTCGGCGCGATCCACGTGCGGGCCGCCAATCGCGCGGACTTGCGCTGGATCATGGCCCCTTCGAGCGGAGTGTTCTACCTGCCCGACAAACGGCCGATCGAGCGCGTGCTGGGACTGTTTCGCTTTCATCCGCGCAACGCAGAATGCCTATTTGCCCACCGCAACGCCACCTTTTCGGCAAATCGCGGCACAAGGCTGAGCGCTGAGTGCGCGGCCTACCAGCGGGAAGTCGACACCTGTTGGAAAGAGTGACTTAGCGCGAAGCGCGCTCAACGGATCCGCAGACCGAACTTGATCTCTAGGCGCATCCGCTGATTGTCTTCGTCCTCGGTATCCAGGCGGGTCGAGAGTTTCTGAGCTCGGCCGATCAGTCGCAGATAGTCGTGGAGCTTTCCTTTGACCAGCAATTCGCCGCGCTGCTCATCATCGATCAATCCCTGCTCGCCAAAGAAGCAGCTCTCGAGGTAGCGGCCAAATTTCTTACAAGCCCGCACGCCGAGCGTCTCCGTGCCCACCTCGAGACGAAACAGATCGAGGCGCGTGACCTTTTTGATCTGGTCCTCGACAATTACACCGATCAGGTCACCGGTCACTGTCTTGACCTGAGTGTCGGCCGCCCCTGTACCCGTCCCCGTTCGCAACTCTTTGCGCAACTGGTCAAAGGTTCGGCCGGTGAACAGCAGCACCAGGATGTCACCCTGGCTAAGCTGAGGCTCGCTGCTCAGGCTTAGCCGCGCCGACTTGAGCGGGCCCGCCAGGCGCAGCTTGATCAGGTACTCCGTACCTTGGCGCTCGATGCGGTTCTCGGCGACCAGGTTAATCTGTCCGTCTTCGGCCTCTTGCCGTTCGTTAAAGGCGATCGTCCCGCGCTCGATCGTATACTCACCGCGAAGAAACGGAATGCGCACCGCCCCCTCGGTAACGCGAATCACGCCACCCAGTCGCGGCGCTGACAGCGTGCCCAGCAAGACCAGCCCTCCATCGAGGGACAGATTTCCGTAGCGATTCTTGACGGCAAGTTGACCGGTGGAGCGCACAATCACGCGATTGAGCGCCAGCTCCGCAAGAAGCGGTCGCCCCTTCCAAAAGGGCGTTTCTTCCTCATAGGTGCGTGGTCGAATGAAGGCGTTCTTCACCACGTCAAACTCACGGATGTAACGGGCATCGACGAGATCCACGCTGCCACCGAGACTCAAGCCGGCCTCATCGCCCTGCAACACCAAATTGACGTTGGCTTCAGCAAGATAGACCTTGGGCTGCCGCAAAGGAATCGCCGTCCCACGAACCCGCAGGAACAAGTCGGCCAGCCGCAGGCGGTCAAGACGCGCATAGCCCGTCAGCGACAGGCGGCCGTCGTCGTAGCGGCCTTCCAGCGAACCGACGGTCGAAAACTTGTAGTCCTTCAGCGCAACGGACCCAGCGGTCAGCGTGATCGTCCGCCCCCAACCTCGCGGGATAACCTCGACGCGACGCACGGTAACACGACCGCGTAGTCGCGGGTCGCTGATCGGCCCTTCCGCACTGAAGCGATCGATCTGCACACTGCCGACCGCGTGAGAGAACTCCTTGGGAAAGAGCAGTCCCAAGAGCTGCACGTTGAATTGTCCGCTGGCCGCTAACTTGATGCGCTCGGCGGACAATCCGTCGAGCGCGATCTGGCCAGCGACCACCAACTGCTGCCGGTCGATGACCAGGGGCAGCCGCTGGATCCGCAAGAGTTTGGGCTCCAACACGAGCCGTGCCGCAGGGATCTGCAGCGGGCGATCGAAACCGCGTATCAACACCGACACGTCCTGTAGCGTGAGGTGACCATTGAGCGCCTGGCGGCCCGGCGGGCCACGCAACTCGAGATTGGTGCGGGCCACACCCTCGACACGACGCAGCTCCGAGCTGGCGAAAAACTCAGCCAGCGCCAGCGCCAGACGCCCACGCAAACGTACCAGCGAATCCTGCCCAGTCAGCCAGCCCGAGACGTCAAATTCAGCAACGTCTTTTTGCTTGTCACTGACCGTCGATCGCAAATGAGCGGAGATCAGACGCAGCGTCTTGCCGTCGTAGCGCGCAACGATCGGCTTTTGCGCGCTCAGCCGCACCCGGCGACTGGTCGAACCATCGTAACGCTTCAGTTCGACGTCCAGCCGACTGAAGTTCGCGCTCGCCCAGGAAAGTCCGCGATCGGCGTCAGCATCGATCTGAACTGTCCCCGTGGTCTTGGTACTAACCTCGCCAACCTGGCGCAGCTCCGGAATCAGCTGTTCGAGCTCAAAGCGATCGAAGCTCGTCGTCAAATGGATCCGCGGACGCGGCTGCATCATCACATACCCGTCCCAACGAACGGGAGATGCCGTCAACGCACCACGCAAGCGGATGATGTCAGACCCAGGCGTCAGCTCGATCTTGGCGCGACCGAGCAACAATTGCCGCACCTTCAGCCGATCGATTTGCAGCGTTCCGGCAAAACGCGGGTCGCGTAGCGTACCCGAGATCGCCACGCGCCCACCAAGCGCGCCATCGAGGAAAAACGGCAAACTATCGACGCGCGGAATCAGACGCAGCCCGAGATCTCGCGCTCGAGCGCTCATCGCCAAGCGCCCGTCGTAGAACGCGTCGCCGGTAAAGCGCACCACGCCGCCACGCTGAGACGTAACCACGCCTTCTGCAACCGTGACGCCGGCACGACCGATCGCCGCGCGCAAACGGGCACTGCGATAGGCCTTGCCATAAAGCGATAAGTCGCTCAACGCGACTTCAGCGCTGCCAACCAAGCCATCGATCGGACCATCAAGCACTAGCCGCCCCGAAAGCCGTCCTTTGACCGGCGCGTCCGCCGTCCGATCGAAGGTCCGCAAGTCCAGCTGGTTGACCGAGAGCTGAGAGCGAAGACGCGGCGTCGGCAACGGGCGGAGGTTACGTGGACTAAACAAAGCGACCTCAGCCGATCCGGAGATACGGCCTCGCGTCGCTTGCGCGCGAATGCGACTCAGGGCGATGGTGCCAGCATTCCCGCTGACCTCGGCGCTGACGGCGGGCACGCGTAGCGGCCCAATCCCGACATTTTTTGCGACGACGGTCCCACCCAGCTTCAAGCGCGGGATTCGACCATACACGCGCACGTCCGCGGTCAACGAGGACAACATCTCGCGCAGACCACGCACCGGGATCAACTGATCCGGATGTTCCAGGCTCAGTTTGGCCCGCATGTTGACGCGGCCCTGCTCGATGTTGAGCGATCCACGACAGCTCAACGCGTTGCCAGCGCCGGACACGCGCACGCCCAGCAAGTCAACCAGTTGGTTGCCGACGCCCACCACCCCGTCGATACGTAGCAGCCGCGGAAGGCTCGGCAGCCGATGTCGCAATCGCAGCGCCAACTCCGCGCGCGTTCGACTTGGCGCGCGCAGACGCCCGCGTAGCTTGATCCGGCCATCGACGCGCCCGACGAGATCCGCGTACCAAAGCTCGGGACGCACTCGATCCAGGGTCAAATCGGCTTCCCAACGTTCGTTGCGAAAATCGAACTTGCCGAAACCGCTGACGGCCCCGTCATCGACGTGCGCTTTGATATTCCGAACGACAAGAGCAAGGTCAGCGACCGAAAAGCTCAAGTCCGCCGAATCGATCGACGCAAAAACATTAGGACCGAGCTTGGCGCGAACCCCTGTCGCTCGCGCACCAACCGTCATCTCTTTGAGCGGTCCCTTAAGCTTGAGGTCTGCGATTCGCACGCGATCGAGCCAGCCGTCGAGCAGTTTGACCAAGATCCCACCGCCCTGACTGACATCGAGCGCCGCGTCGATGCGCGGCCTAGCGCCTGGCTGCAGCCCGCCAAGCGCGCCCTTGGCTCGAGCTGTGCCACCTTCGATCGACGTGCCAAGCGAAAAGCCCAACACGCCGGCTATCAGACTGACGCGCGGAAACTTCGGTCGAAGCAGCTGAAGGCGGAAGTCGCCGAAACGCAGCTGGCCCGAGCCCGCTTGCGCCGACGCATCGATCTCGATGCCGCCATGACCAAAAAAGCGCAGACGCCCGTGCGGATCAAACCGGTCGACGCGTGCGCCCCAACCCGGCCAGCTAAACTCTGCGCGGCTGTTGACGACTCGCACATCCTCCATCGAGAGGTACAAGCCTGGGCCACCTCGTCGCGATGGGCGCCGCCCATCGAAAGCGCCGAGCAGACCAACCTTGCTCGCGTCGCGACTGAGCGGCGCAACAAGCACATAGGCACCATAGGCACGAACGTTCGTTAGGCGCACCTTGCCGCTCGCCAATAGCGGCCGCAATTCGACGCTTGCCCAGGCTGCGGGCACATCGAGCACCAGCCGACCCTCTGAATCATGGATCCGAAAGCCACGAACTGCCGCGCGATGGGGCAAGCCGACGATCAAATCGAACAGCGCCCGCGATCCCCAGCGCACACTGGTCAGCTCCATCTTTCCTTTGATCAGTGGATTGACCGTTCGCACGATGATCCGTGCGAGCGCTGGGCCATTGCGATATTTGTAGGCCCAGTAGTATACGGAGCCACCCGCAACGCCAAGCAACGCCGCCGTTAACAGTAGCCCCCATAACAGCAGCCGTCGTCGGCGCCCCACTTTGGCCGGCTTCGGCGAATTCACGCCCAGAGCATAGCACGGATCGCCCGACGCGAAATCGCCACAAGCAGCGGCGATCGTCGCTCAGCGGGGCCTCAAGCCTCGCCGCGCAAGGTGATCACAAACTCCACACCGTCGTCACGGCGCCGCGCCTCGATCCGCCCCCCCAGGCCGACCACCAATTGCCGCGCGATCGCCAAGCCGAGTCCCGTACCGCCTTGTTTGGTGGTGAAAAAGGGCTCGAACAGCCGATCGGCCAGCTCTGCCGAAAGTGGCCGCCCGCTGTTAAACAGCGCTATCTCCACCGTTTGGGCGGTCGCCTGCGTGGCCTTGAGGCGGATCACTGCCGGCGGTGACCCCGGCGAATCCTTCTGACTGTCAGCGGCCATCGCCTCCTTGGCGTTGATTAGCAGATTGAGCAGCACCTGGCGCAGTTGGTCGCGATCGACGTCAACGCGGACCGACGCCGCGATATCGATCTCCAGCGCGATCCCCAGGCCCTTCAACTCGTCGCGCAGCGGGTCAAGCGTCTTGTGCACCAGCGGCGCAAATTGATGGCGGTCGATCGTCGGCGCAACCGGGCGTGCAAACGCCAAGAACTGACCGATGGCTCGGTTCATCCGATCGACCTCGTCCTCGATAAAGCCCGCCAATTCGTAGCTCGATTCGTCCGGTTCAAAGCGTTTGCGCAGCGTACCGCTAGAGACTTTGATCACACCGAGCGGGTTTTTGATCTCATGGATGATTACCGCCGACAGTTGGCCTAGCGTCGCTAGGCGTTCGCGATCCGCGCGCTCGCGCAACAGCAGGACATTGCGCAACGCTAGCGCGGCCGTTGGGGCAAGCGTCAGCAAGGCATCGCGCTCGACGTGCGTGTATCCAAGCTCCTGCTGGCGCGGGCCAACGCCCAGCACCCCAGCAAGTGTCCCCGAGGTGCGCAGCGGCAATAGCAACGACATCCCGTGGTCACGCCAGGCTTCCAATACATCGCGCCCAGCCGACGGGTTGGGATGCTCGTCCGGCGCAATGCTGGTCACGATCTGGGCGCTGCCGATCGCCTGTTGAACCGCCGACCGAGGCCAAGCCCGACGGATCGACTCCGGCACGGTTCCAGTGACCGCGGCCAACTCCAGCGCTTGATTACCCACGCTCGGCGTAAACAACAGCGCAAAGTCACAACGCAAAAAGCGCCGAACCCCTTCGACCAGCACCTTCGCGGCCGTCGGCACGGTCTCCGTTTCCGCCATCTCCCGTTCGATCGCCGCCACCGCCGCTCGCGCCACGCCTTTTTCACGGTAGAACAGGCGGTCGACGACACGTTGAACGTTGCGGCGCAGCGGATTGAAGATTACCGCTGCGATGATCGTCGAGATCGCTACAGCCTCGACGTTTTCCATTAGCTCGGTGTAGCGACGCGTCCACGTCTGAATCGCTAAGCCGAGAATAAAGACCAGCGCGATGTAGACGGCAAACACCAGAGCGCTGGCGATCACATAGGTTGTCGTGGTGCGAAGCACCAAATCGAGGTCGAAAATGTTGCGCCGAATCACGGCGTAGGCCAGCAGCACGGGAAACATCGCCGACATCGTCAGCACGCCTTCGGCGGTCAGCAGATTGGGCCAAACGCGGGCGATGACCAGCTGCCAAATTACCGCACCGGCGATCATTACGATCAGGCCCACGCGAATTGTCCGCGCCTTGTTGCGCAGCTCGTCGGTCGGGGCCGCTCGCGCAGAAGCGCTAAGCAGCAGCAAATCGAGCAAGAAACAGAGCGCCACAAACCAGCCACAGATCAGCGAAGCCACTGGCGACCAGCGCGCGTTGGTGTAGGTCAGCTCACTGAGCGTCAGCACCAGCCCACCGGCGACGTAGCCGGCGATCACCAACCAGCGACGAGCCCATGTGGGTCGCGCGGGAAAGACCGAAAACAAGTGCAGAGAGATCGACCCCAAAAGCGGGTAGATCAACCAAACGCGCGCCAACCAGTGCCCCATATGCGCGACAAAGGTCGTCGTATAAAACGCCGCGGCGCACATGCAGATCCCGCTCACCAGGGCGGCTGTCCGATCGCGCCGAACAAACATCAGCACCGCACCGAGCAACAAGTAGAGTGAGCCAATGCTGTAGGGCAACGCGAACATCGCACCGACGTCGCGGCGCGTGAGCTGCCGGATCTTCATCTTCAGCGTGTATACCTGGCCAGACGCTGAGCGTCTCGCCAGCGAAACGACCACGCGCTGACCGCGCTGACGGCTAGAAAGGTAATGCCTCAGTGCACTGCCATCCGAGATCTGCCGGCCATCGATGGCAACGACACGATCACCCGGGCTAACACCTTGAAGCGATCCCTGCCAACTGGCGCGCTGCATCGCGGCGACCGCGCCACTGCGGTGGAAAAAGAAGCCGATAAAGGGCTGGTCACGCACACTCAGGCCAACAAACAGCGCCGTAAGCGCCACAGCAAGCGTCGCTGCGACGGCAAGTACCGGCACCGCATAGAGCAAGCGTTTCTGAGCCACGACTGCAGACTGCACGCCCAGACCTATCATGGCCGGCCAAGGCCCGCCAAGTCCCGAGGCCGCTAGCCGCTCCAGCGCCTCCCGCCGGCGACGGAGCGATGGTAAAGTGACCTCGTGCCTCACCCCGTTCCACCACGGTGCCTGCTGATCGCCGGACTGCTCTGCCTTGGCGCGAAAGCCAGCGCAGAGCCTCCGCGTATCGAAGGTCGATCGCTCGATCGCCACCAGGCGATCATCGCTGCACTGGGCCTGGCACGGGGGCTCTCACCGGCCGACGAGCCCCGCGTGCAGCGCCTGCTCGACGAACTGGGCTACCACAGCACGATCCGGCGCGAGACCGGCGACGGGCAAGCTACGATCGTCCTGCGACCCTTCCAGACGATTCGCCGGATCCTGATCAAAGGAAACAACTGGCCGCTCCTGCCGTTATTCGAAGAGGAAATCGAGCGCCGTTTGCGCTTCCGCACCGGCCAGCGACTTCCTTACGCTGGCGGCGTATTGTTTGCTGAAGACGGCGGCCAGCTGCGCAGCGGATCGACGCGCTACCGCGTCTGGGTTCCCGACGGTGTGAGCCAGCTGCGCATTGAACTCCGCAGCGGACAGGGACTCACCGCAAAAAGCGGATCGGCAAGCTGCCAGATCACTCGCGCGAAAACGAGCTGTTCGATCGACAAACCCCAAGGGTCGCTGCTGATCGAGGGCAGTGCTAGCGAGCCAAGCAAGCTCTCATTCAAGGTCAACGCTAGCTCAACCCATCTCGCCACCGCGATCGGACTCCAAGAGGCGCGAATGCGCCGTTTTCTCGCCAAGGAAGGTTTTTTCGCCGGCAGCCTACAGATCCGCCTGACATCAGCCGATGACGCGGGGCGCGTCGACATGAGCGTGCATCTAAACAAGGGCCGCAGCTTCAAGATCGGTCAAGTTCGGGCGATCTACCGCAGCAGCCCCGGCGGCGCCGACTATCGCCTGGTCGACCCACCGATCGGCGAACAAGAGCTCTGGCGCCTATTCGAGGACGAATTCGGCATTTTCTCCTCACGTCTGTTGCTCTACCGTCGACCGTTCAACACCGGCCGCTTCAAGAACGCCGTGCAGCAGCTCCGCCAGCGTTTTCACAGTCTCGGCTATCCTGGGGTCCGCGTTCGCGAGGGTTTTTTTGTCGATCCCTGCAGACCCGCCGATCGCGCCGTGCGAATCCGCCTACACATCGATCCGCGGCGAAAGATCGAGATCAAGTACAGTGGCAACACGTCGATCAAGTCCTCGGACCTTGATCAGGCGCTGACGATCTACGAGTCGGCGGCCTACGACGACTACGAGTTGGCCAATAGTGCGACGCAGCTCCGACGGCTCTACCAAAGCCGCGGCTTTCAGCAGGCTCGCGTGCGCTTCGTTCGACGCAAACTGCCCAAACAGCGGGGTGATCGGATCACCTTCATTATCGAAGAGGGTCCGCGCTTCCGCATCCAGCAGGTGATCTTCCGCGGCAACAAACATATCGATGCTAGCCGGCTTCAAAAGGAGATCAAAACACGCCGGTTCCCTTGGCTCGGCTATGTCGGCCTCGGCGAAGGGGGCTACCTTACCGACCGCCAACTCGCCCAGGACGTCGAGCGCATCGTCCAGCTCTATCGCAGTGAAGGTTTTCCCGGAGTCAAAGTCCGAGCCCACGTCGCCCCTCACCGGGCGCTGCTGGGGCGTGCGGGCGCAATGGCCGCTGCGCTAGCCGCAGAACGCGAGAGCGACAAGGGACGCTCCTACGTCCAGTTTATTATCGAGGAAGGCGAGCAGGTTACCGTCGGCCGCGTATCTGTCGAAGCGCTGAGCAACACGGCACCATTGTCGATCGAACCAGGCAAGACGCCGAACGAAGCCGAACTGGGCAGCGAAGAGCCCGGCAGCGAAGAGCTCGGCGACGGAGTGCCCGATGACGGAAAACAGCCCGCCGCTGGCACGTCAGCTCAAAACGATCGCCCCGCCGAAGTCGCCGACCGACCGCACAGATCGTCTCAGCGGCAACAACCGCTGGCGCTCGCACAAGCAACTGCCCTGCCGCGCAGCGAGATCGACAACGCCCTGGCCGAGGTCGATCTAACGTCTGGCAAACCCTTTACGCCTCAGCGCCTAGAGCGCGCCAAGAAAGCGCTCGTCGCGCTATACGCCGACCGCGGCTACCCGTACGCTGAAGTGCGCGCGCTCGAAGAAGAGGTACCAACCGGCGCCGGCAGCGCTCAGCGGCGTGTCGACGTGCGTTTCACCGTCGAGGAGCGCCAAGCTGTGGTCTTCGGACCGGTCTTCATCCGTGGCAACTTCAAGACGCGCGAGCACGTGATCCGCAGCGCCTTGGCTTTTGTGCCTGGCCAGCCGTTCCAGCTACAGAAGCTTCGCCAATCCGAAGAGACGCTGCGCCGGCTACAGATCTTCTCCAATGTGCGCATCCAACTGCTCGATGCGCCACAGCGACCGCAGTCGTTGCCAGTGCTGGTTCGCGTCGAAGAACGCCACGACGATCACGGCACGGTCGAGTTCGCGGTCGGCGGTTCGACCGACAACCCGCTGTTCGCCGCCCTGGCCTACACCAATGCAAACACCCTCGGCTTTGGCACCAACCTTGAGCTGCGCGGCGAGCTCGGGCTCGAGATCCAGGCCTTGTCTGGACGACATATCGACCGCCGACTGTTCGGTACTGACCTGACCCTTGACCTTTCAGGGTTCGTGCGGCGTCAACTCACCGAACGCTTGGGCGCAGTATTTACCTTCGGTGGCATCATTGCAGTTAGTCGCGAACTATTTCGCAACCTACAAGGATCCTTGCGTTACGAGGTTCGGCGCGTGCGTCGCAAGGAAGACCTTCATCGGCCGACCGGGTTCCGCGACGAAACCGCCCAAGAGACCGTGTTGACCGACATCGCCGGCATCGGCCCAGCCTTGGTGTACGATAAGCGCGACCATCCATTGGCCCCTCGTAAGGGCTTTCGGCTAGCCGGCTCGGCACTGCTTGCCAGCCGTGTCTTCGGCGGCAGCGACGACTTCATCAAGTTCAGCACCAACGGACAGGCCTTCGTGCCACTGCCCTTCGGCGTCACGCTGGCGATGGGGATGCGCTACGATCACGGCATCCCGCTGGGCTCGCGCGTCCTGCTCCCCAAAGAAGAGCGGCTATTCGCCGGCGGCGACACGACGATCCGCGGGTTCGAGGAGGATCGCGCCTTCGCCGAGCGGGTCAGCGCCGAATTGGCCGGCACGCCCGGGGTGACGATTTTGCGCGTGGTCCCCCAAGGCGGCAACATCCGCCTGCTGCTCAACGCCGAACTGCAGTTTCCCCTCTGGAAACAGAGCCCACTGCTCGGACGGGACATTTATGGCGCCTTGTTTATCGACAATGGCGTGGTCACCAACTCGTTGCGCGCAATGCGCGCCTCAGACTTCCGCCACGGCGCCGGCGTGGCCCTGCGCGTCGCCTTGGGCGTTGGCTTTCTCAGCTTTGAGTACGCCGTGCCGCTCGACCCACAGCTGGGCGATCCGAAAACCGGCCGTTTTCACTTCAATTTCGGCTTTATCCTGTGATCGCCGCGGCGTTGGCAGCGACCTAGCGGATTTTTCCCTTTGCTACTGGGCAGTTAGTCAGCAAACTCCCCTCGGACTAGTCCAATTCGCCACCTTGGCGCTAAATATCGGCACGCAAGAACCGATCATCAGAGGTAGAACCGAAAGCTAGGCGACAGCGTTGAAACTTCATGCCATTCCATCGCCCCTTGACGAAGAGGGCTGTCGCATCGACGAAGTGCTCGTCGCATCCCCCGACCCGATCACGCGGACAACCCTCTGCACAGCACTCAAGAAATGGGGCTACGAGGTCACCGAAGCGACAACCAGCGTTGAGCTCAGCCAGGTCGCGCAAGAGGACGATGCACCCCAACTATGGATCGTCGATGACGCCCTCGGGGACGTACCCCGCGTCAGCGCCCTGCGCGCTCGGCCCGACAGCGCGGCGGTCTATATCCTCGTGCTCGTCGACGACGCCTCCGACGAACACATCCAGCATCTGCTCGAGCGCGGCGCCGACGACTTCCTCGTCAAGCCGCTGGCGATGGCCAAGCTACGTCTGCGTTTGCGGGCCGGTCAGCGCATCGTCGAGCTGCAAGCGGAACTCTCCAACGTACGCAACGAACTGGACGCCGAGTCGACCCGCGACTCGCTGACCAGCGTGCTCAATCGCCCAACGCTGCTCAAAGAGCTCGGGCGCGAACTCAATCGCTGCGACCGCGAAGGCACCGCGCTGGCGATCGCCTTGGTCGAGATCGACGGCTTCGGCGGAATTCTTGGCGCGTTTGGCCGTCTCGCCGCCGACGACGTACTTTGCGATGCAGCCTGCCGCATCAATGCGGCACTGCGTTGTTACGACTCCGTCGGTCGATGTGGTGCCGAAACATTTGCACTGCTCTTGCCCGGCTGCAACCATCACGAAGCCCAACAGGTAATCGACCGCATCCGCCAAGCGATCAACGCGCCAGCGCTCAACACCGTCGCCGGGCCGCTCGTCGTCACCGCAAGTTTCGGCCTGGTCGTTCAGCCTGAGCGCAAAGAAGCGAAAACATCGGCGGCGAACGCCGAATGGTTCCTGCAGCGCGCCGATGAAGCACTGCGCTCGGCCCAAGAAAACGGCGGCAACATGATCGCCGTGTGCAGCGAAGTCGTTTCCGAAGCCGGATTGAGCAACTAGCTCGGGCGCGCCGCTAGTCTCGCGAGCGCTTGTCGATCTCGAACTCCTGAAGACGCAGCTCTAACACGCGGCGACTGGTCCCAAGGATCTTCGCGATCTCAGCATTGGAGCGGTCTGCATAGGCGCTCATCGCCCGCTCGACGAGCTCGCGCTCGAGCTCTTTGACCACCGCATGGAGCTGCCCCCACCCCCCTTCAAGAGAATCGACCACGTGATCAAGCTTAGGGCGATTGCGGCGCGGCTCAGCCAACGGCAGGTCGCTAGGCTCGATCAGATTCTCGGTGCATAGCAGGCGAGCCCGCTCGATGACGTTGTGCAGCTGGCGCACGTTGCCCGGAAAACGCTGGGCGCAAAGCAGCTCAACAGCCGACGGCGAGATCTCGATCGACTGGCCTTCGCGACGATTTGCGGCTTCGAGGAAGTGCTGAACCAACAGCGGCACGTCGCCGGCTCGCTCGCGCAGCGGCGGCGTTCGCAGCGCGACAACATTGAGGCGATAGTAGAGATCTTCGCGAAAACGCCCAGCGGCGATCTCCGCTTCGAGATCTTTATTGGTCGCAGCGACAAAGCGAACGTCGACAGAGATCTCGTCGAGTCCACCGACGCGATGAAACGTTCGCTCTTCCAGTGCACGCAGCAATTTGGTCTGCAACGTCGGGGTCATGTCGCCGATTTCATCGAGAAACAACGTGCCCCCGGCGGCCTGCTCCATCCGACCGATCTTGGTACGCACCGCCCCCGTAAAGGCCCCTCGCTCGTGGCCAAACAGCTCGCTCTCCAACAAGCTTTCGGCGAGGGCTGCGCAGTTGATCGCCACAAAGGGACCGCTAGCACGCGGACCGTCCTCGTGGATCGAACGCGCGACCAGCTCCTTGCCCGTTCCCGATTCGCCGGTGATCAGAACCGTCGCCTCGCTTGCCGCCGCACGATCGATCATGAAGCGCAACTCGCGCATGGGCGCGCTCTTGCCGATCAGCTGTTCGCCACGCGTCTCACCGTGCAGCTGGGCCCGCAACCAGCGATTTTCACGCTGCAGCTGATTGACCCGCAACGCCTTCTGCACAGCGAGCAAGATCTCGTCGTTGGAAAAAGGCTTGATCAGGTACTCGAAGGCCCCAGCCTTCATCGCCCGTACTGCCGACTCGACGGTCGAGTAGGCGGTCATGATCACAACCGGGATGTCGCCACTGACCTCTTTGGTGCGCTTGAGCACCGCCATACCGTCGACGTTAGGCATCGAGAGATCGGTCAGCACCAAGTCTAACGATTGATCGATCTGGGCCAGCGCCGCTGCAGAGTCGGTCTGGGTCACGACGTTGTAGCCCCCCTCCTCGCTGAGCGTGATCTTCAGCGAGCGACACATATTGGGCTCGTCGTCGACGATCAGGATGCGCGGAACGTGGGCTTTGCGTAGCGACGCTTGCACGGTCAGCAGGCCTGCTCTCGGTATCTGGGTGCGCAGCGTGGCAGCGCCAATCGCGGCGCGCCGTCAGCTTGGCGCGGAAGTTCAACGACCCGAGCCTCGGTCTGCTCTCCGAAACGCAACAGCTCGCCAAGCACTGAGCGATGGACCACACCCAGCCCGATCAAACCGTAGGTCGGCGAGGCTGCAACCGAAGTCACACGCCCTGCATCTTGTTTTCCCGGCGCGCTGAGCGACGCGCCTGCCTCAGGAGCCTCTCCGGCAAAAGCCAAGGCGACCAAGCGTCGCTGCACGCCGCCGCGGTTGTAGGCCCGGCAGACCGGCTCTTGTCCGATGTAGCAGCCCTTTTCGAAACTCACCCGCCCCAGCTGGCCAAGTTCGAGCAAAAACGCACCATCGGCAAACTCGGCGGCGCCAGGCGACCCGGCCTCAACGCGACAAACCTCGACCGCGTCAAGACCAACCTCTGCCGCGCCATCGGCGACGAGCTGCTCGACCAGACGCGCCGCCTGTGCCGGGTCGACGGCGATCAACGAACCTAGCGTACCGAGAGAATCATCGGCGACCACCTCGGCGGTCCACCCAGGCGCCAGCTCACGCTGGCGAGCCCACTGATCGGCCGCGGCCGACCAGCGGTCGGGCAATGCGGCCCCGTATACGCCGATCAGCTCGCGCTCCAATTGGACAAATTCGACGTCGTCCATCACCGCGTAGCGTGCCAGCGACTGCTCGACGAGCAGGCGCTGCGCGCGGGCCACCACCAGCAGCAAGTCATCCTCGCCACGACAAATATCGGCGACAAAGACAACACCACCCTTCTGCGTCAGCAAGGCGCTGGGCGCACTTTGCCCAACAGCCAATCGCCGAACGTCGGCGGTCATCACGCGGTGCAAAAACGTCAACGCGTCGGCGCCAAAAACCCGGATCAGCGCCAGATCGTCGCGGACACAGTAGGCCAGCTGGTGACGAATCGTCGCGGCTTGCTCGGCGATCATTTCTTGCGGCCCTGCCCTGTTGCGCAACGCGAGCGCGTCAACTCAGCGAGCTTGGGCCGGTCGCGCAGCAATAACGCCTTCAGCTCACCAACGCGAGCGATCAACGCCGGATCGAGCGGACGCGGTGCCGCGAGCAGCTGATCGAACTCCGCATCCAACGCGCGAAACTGTACGAGGTTTAGCCGCGGCAAACCGTCCCGACCAAAATAGCTAAACAACTCGAGATATTCCTGATAACGAGCCGTCGTCATCGCTCCCTCAAACCTCGCCCAGTCCCTTTAGCACACCCTTGCTGTGGCGGGGAAGATGCGCTAGGGATGCGGGCGCGGATGCTGCCTAGCGCGAAGGTCCGTGAAAATCCACAGCGAACGCGGGCGACCTGCTGCTCCAACCGGCCAGCAGCGAGTCGCGGGGGAATCGCCGATGAACACCGAACTACGCCTCGAGCACAATCCGCTACCACAAAAGCGCCGCCGCCTGCCGAGCGCCTACGATCTAGCCAAGGTCGCCTTCTTTTTTATGGGCTTTCCCAAGAACGGCTTCGGTTCGATCGATGTCACCAAGCGCTGCAATTTGCGCTGCCGCCATTGTTATTACTTTGCTGGGCCCGAAGAGGACTTGCCGAACGAACTTTCGCTAGACCAGTGGGTCGCACGTCTCGAGGAACTCAAGCGCGCCCACAAACCGTGGGAGTTTCCGTTTTTCAACTGCACATGGGTCGGCGGCGATCCGCTGATCCGCAAAGACGTGATCGAACGCTGCAAATCCTACTTCCGCTACAACACCATCGTCACCAACGGCACGATCCCTCTGCCGGATTGGCCAGAGATAAATTGGTACATCTCGATCGACGGCGACGCTGCGATGCACGAGGCGATCCGCGATCAGCACGGAAACTTCCGCAAGAACGGTCGCCCGGGCATCCACGCCAAGATCAAAGAAAACGTCGCCAAGAACAAGCATCTCGGCATCACCATCGCCTATTGCATCACCCGCGAGAATGTCGCGTGCATCGAATCGGTGGTCAAGGACTGGTATGAGACCGGTGCCCGCCACATCACCTTCGATTTCTTCACCCCAGTCGCCGGCATCGACGACCCACTGTGGCTCGACTATCACGAGCGCGATCAGGTGATCGAAATGCTGATCGCCTTGCGCCGGATCTATGGCGACTTTTTCATCATCCCCGAGCGCGTGCTGCGGATGATGCGTTCCGACCGTTGTCGCGACATCACCGACAACTGCTTGCTGCGCGAGCGCTCCTTTGCCTTCGACGCCAGCGGACGCCAAAAGGGCAAGTGCGTGATGGGCGACGGTGCCGACTGCGATCGCTGTGGCTGCGTCGTCCCCTACTACTTGCGCTCGCTGACCGATCGGGAGATGATTCTCAGCGATTTAGGTCGAGAAGCGCTGGTTGCCGGTCGCCGTCTTGCTGAGCGTGGTCTAGCGCAAGGTATTGGCGTGGCCCGAGGCATGGGCGCACAGATCAGCATCTGACGGATTCTCAGCGGATCTGGCTTGGCCAGCGGAGGCCTTCCCGTGTCAGCGTTGCTCGGTTCATTCTACCGTGTCCCTCTACGAGCCAGCGTGTTTGCCGCCTTCCTCGGCGGTAGCATCGCACACGCCGAGGCGAAAGCAACTGAGCGCCCGCGACTGACGTTGACGCAGTTGATCGAAGCTGCGCAGCGTAGTTATCCCGGCGTGCAGGCCGCTCGTCATGCGCTCAGCGCAGCCCGCCACCAGGCCGCTCGCGCACGTTGGGCCTTCGCCCCGCGCGGCCGGCTCACCGGGCTATTCGCCCCAGCACCGAAGATCCGCTGCGAGGACAGCACCGGCGCACCCAACAGCACGCTCTGCGTCCGCACCCCGGCAATCGACGCGACATCGGTAAAGATCGAGGGTGTGATGGCCCAGGTCGTGCTCGATGTGGGTATGCCGGTCTACACCTTCGACAAGATCGGCGCCGCAAAGCGCGCAGCCCACGCCGGCATCGAAGTGCGAAAATCCCAACTGATCGCCGCGCACCAAGATCTTGCGCTCAAGGTGACTCAGGCCTACTGGGCGCTCAAGCTCGCGCGCGAGCTGTTGTTTACGATCAAGCATGGCCAAAAGCACCTCGACAGCGCGCGCAAGCGCACCGAGAAACAGCTAGAAAACCAAGAAGGTGAAGTCACCGAGATCGATCTGCTGCGATTGAAGACGGCGACCGCCGAAGTGCTCAGCCGCCGCGCCAAGGCCCGTGAACTCGAGTCGCTGATGCTCGCTGCCTTGGCGACCCTCTGCGGCAAAGCCCAGGGCAGTTTCGACATCGATCCGACACCGCTCGCCGTCGTCCCCCTCGAACTCAAGGCACTGCCCCACTACATGGACTTGGCCGAGCAATATCGCCCCGAGCTAGCGATGCTCAACTGGGCGCTCAAGGCCGCACAGGCGCGCACGGACCTCGAGACCGCCCAGTTTTACCCTAACCTATTGATCGTCGGCACGATCGGCTACGGCGTAGCCAGCTCGGTCGACACACCCGAAAACGCCTTTTACAACAACCCCTACAACTTTGTGCGAGCTGGCTTCGGCCTCGCGCTGCGCTGGGACATCGATCCCGTCGGTCAAGTTCACAAACGACGGCACGCGATCGCACTGCAGGACCAGGCCAAAGCCCAGGCGGCCGAAGCGCGCGCCGGGATTCGCCTGCAACTGCAGAGCGCGCTGACCACCCTCGAACAGGCCCGTGAGACGGTACAGATCAACCACAAGGGCCAAAAGGCGGCACGCGCCTGGTTGGTCGCCGCCGCGCAAAACCTCGAGGCCGGCTTGTCCGAATCCAAAGAGCTGACCGACGCCCTCGTCGGTTATTTCAGCCTGCACGTCAACTACTTGCAGTCGATCTTCAACGTCAACGTTGGCCAGGCGCAGCTGATGCGTGCGACGGGCCGCTTCTAGCATCCCGCCCCGCACCCGACGCCTACAGATAACGGTCCGACTTAAACGATCAGTCAAATTGTGAACATATGGCTGCAGCTGTTGCGCGATCGATTCACATCAGCTACACCCATGAGGCTCAGCAGCGAGCGGACAAGGTCTATAAAACCAGGCCGATAGACGAGCAATCGCCCGCTGCACCCGATGGCATACGGCCTGCACAAGACTCCGAGCGACAGCTGGAGGCACCGATGACCCGTTTCAGATTGGCCGCGATCACCCTGCTGACCCTTTGCGCCCTTGGGCCGGGCAAGGCCGCCGCAGTGGCCGGAAGCCCGACCGACGCGATCAAGCGCACCAACGACCAACTCAACGGCCTTTTGCGCAAGCAGAAGGCCAGCGCCGGCAAGACCGCCGAGCAGATCAGCGAGCGACTGACTAAGACGGTCAACGCCTTCTTGGATTTCGAAGAGCTAGCCAAGCGCGCGCTGGGCAAACACTGGGACAAGCGCTCGGGCAAAGAGCGCAAGCAGTTCGTCGAGATCCTCTCCAAGTTGATCGAAAAAAGCTACGTCAAGCAGCTCAAAAGCAATCTCGACTATCGTCTCGAATACCGCGGGGAAAAGGTCTCCGGCGAGCAGGCCGAGGTCAAGACGGTCGTCAAGGTCAAGCGTGAGGGCCGCACCGAAGAGGTCGAGATCGCCTACAAGATGCAAAAGACTAAACGGGGCTGGATGGTCTACGACATGATCACCGACGAGGTCAGCGTCGTACGCAACTACCGCTCGCAGTTCAATCGGATCATCAGCCGCGATTCCTACGAGGTCTTGGTCAAGAAAATGAAGGCCAAGCTGCAACGGATCTAGCGCGGGCCGCCATTTCGGCGGAAAACCTAACCCGGCTGGATCGTGCGCTAGCGCGGCTGCACTGTTCCGCTGTCGGTATAGGACTTGGTCAACACCGTATAGGCCTCGAGAACCGCCTCATACTCGCCCTGAAGCAGCGCTTGCCGATCGGCGGGCATCTTCGGCCAATAGTCCTTCAACGCCGCAGCGGCACTGATCGTCCGTTGCGGGCCAAGCGCGGGTGGCAAACTGGCAAAGTCCACCCCGCTCGCCTGGCTAATCTGACCGGCCACGGCGCTCTTGGCGCCGAGCACGTTGTAGGCGTTAGCGAGAAACTCGCGCTCCGCCTTGTGGTCGTCACCGGCGTAGCCGTTGAAATGCTGCCAGACGTGGATGTACTCGTGGACCAGCACGCTGACGAAGTTACCCAATAGGTCGGTATTCCTCGCCGCGTTATCGAGCCAAGCGGCGCTCAGCGAAATCTCTGGCGCCGATCCGGCAAGCTCGGTCTCGAGGACCGGCTTCCACTGGCGAATCACTTTGATCAGCTTGGCTTGGATCGCGGGCGAGACGAACGATAGGTCGTAGTGCTCATAGACCAGTTTTGCCGCTGCGGTGTACACCGGCGCCTTGACCTCCCACGGAGCATCTTTGTATCCATCGATCTGCTTTGCGATCGCGCCGCGGAGCTGCTCTTCGATGGCGATCGGCACTTCGCTCGCCACTGGGTTGGGCTGATCGTTGCCGAGTTCGTGGGGAACCTGGTAGGCGATCGCACTTTCATAGCCATAGCCACCGTCGATCGCCATCAGATTCCGATCGGTTTCCGAGACACCTGGAAACAAGTGCACGGTGCGCGGACTGTCGACGGCGCAGCGCAGTTCGCCGCTGAGGCCACAGGCCGCTTGAATCGCATACCCCGCGGTCAGCCGCACATCGCGCGGAAGCACTTGCCGCGACGAAGCCGCCACGCCCGCCGAGACCGTTCTTTCATCAGCCCCACCGAAAACATTATGACCGAGACCGAGCGCATGACTGGTCTCGTGATGGAAGTTGACGTTGTTGCGCAGCGTATTGAGGCCGAGCTGAAACTCGTTGTTGGCCGCGGCATAATGAGCGCTCCGCTTGGTGAAGATCAGCGCCATGTTGGCAGGTTGCCGCGGGTTCTTCCAGGCGTCGACCACGGCTCGGTAGCTCTGATGTTCTTTCTGCGTGATCAGGTAGTTCACCGTCCAGAGCACATCGCGCGTGGCGATCTGATGTGGCTTGCCCATCCAACCCAGCGGCGTTTGAAAAGCCGCAATGTCAACCCACTCGGACGTCTTGACGAATTCCAGCCCCCGATCGGATGCCCAGTCGTGCAGTGGCAGCTCGGCATCGGCGTTGCCGGTCCAGTGGATCGGGATCGACACGGTGACTGTGCCCTCGGTCGCGCTGGTGCGCTTGACAACAAAGCCAGCACTCGGGCGCTTAGCGACCCCGCTGACGAGACTGCCAGCAAACAGGCTTTCGCACTTGCCATCGCAAGCCAGCGTCGAAGCAGACTCCTGCTCACGCGGCGCCCCACAGGACGCGATCAGCGTCGCCAGCAAGGCGAAAAGGGGGCCGTTGATTGCGATACAGCCGCGCGCCATCGAGCAGTCTCCTTGGCCAGAGGAAATGCAACATCGAAGCCATGAACTAACCATCTAATATTATGGCGTAACAATTCCTAGCTGCGCACCGCAACAGGCCAGCGGCCCCCATCAAGGGCAACCAAAGTTGCCGGGAAATTTCGGAGTCTTGGCGACCTGGGCGCGTCCTAGCGCGCCGGCAGGTAGCGCCCGACCTGCGCGGCGATCAGCGCCGTCGCACGCCGCGCGCCATCGCCATTGAGGTGAACGCCATCGCTGGCAAGAAAGCGCTCGGGCTGCGCGGCGATCACGCTGTGCAGATCGATCACCGGTACGCCCAGACGCCCCATCAGTTGCCGAGCGACGGCGTTGTAGCGCGCCACATCGGCCGGGTCACGCAGGCGCTGCGTTTTGCTGACCGGCGTGGTCGTCACCCAGACCACCTGGGCCGCCCGCGACTTGAGCCGCAAAATCAGCTGCTCGAGGTTCGCTTGGTATTGCGCGAGCGGCGTACGCCCGCGGCGTCGAATGTCCCAAAGACCAAAATTGGCGACCACCAGGTCCGGGCGATCTGCGCCCAACAACAGCTCGAGCCGTGCCAGCCCCCAAGCCGTGTCGCGCGCAACCAGGCCCGCGTGGCTCAGCGCTGCTGTCGGTGCCAGCCTGCGCTGCAGCGGGTCGGCGTAGCCCAACGCAACAGAGTCGCCGATCAGCCGCACGCGCGCCGCCTGGCTCGCCACCGCCGGCGCTGCCGGAAGGTGCACGACGAACACAGCCGCAACGCCCAGCAGCAGCGTGACAGCGATCAGCGCACGACGGTGCGGTCGGATCAACGATACCGCCGCGCTAAACGCCGCCGAGAGCGAAAGACGCCCGTCGTCCTGCCAGCCGCGATACAGCGCGCGAAACCACTTCTGCCCCGGCATTTCAACTAGGCGATGGACCCACCACGCTGCAAGGATCACCAGCATCACCGCCGAACCCATCGCCAGCGGCATCGGCCAGCCGGCGAACAGTGCGCGACGGATCACGATGTAGCCAAGGTTCTGATGCAACAGGTAGAGCGGATAGGAGATCGCACCGAGAAACAGCAACGGCGGCCAGGCCAGCCAACGCAGCCGATCGACAACGAGTAGCGCGAACAGCGCGAAAATGCCGACGACCAACGGCAAGTCAGCCAACGGCGCGTGCAGGCAGCGAGCGACAACACAGCTGCCAAGCAAGACAAGCGTTGGCCACCCGCGATCGCCGTGATGGATCCGATAGAAACAAACCCCCGCAGCAAACAGCGCTGCAAACGGCAGAACCAGCATCTGCGCCGCAAACGGGCCACCGGGCAAGCCGTCGAGCATACCCAAGTAGTACACCGCTTGGCCGAGCAGCCAGAGGACCAACCAACGGCGGATCTTGCCGACCTGCCCGAGCAACGACAAGATGTAGATCATCAGATAGAACGCCAGCTCAACGCGCAGCGTCCAGTAGACCCCGTCGACATAGGGGATCTTAAAGAAGCCATTGAACATCGTCAGATTGGCCAGCACTTGAGCCAGACCGCCAGGCGAGCGCCCCGGCAACGCGGCCCAGCTCATCGCACCGAGTGTCAGCGCTAGGCAAAACCAGTAGGCCGGGTAGAGCCGAGAAAAACGCGAGACTGGAAAATCCAACCGGCGCTTGGCCCGCTCGATCGTCATGTAGATCAAATAGCCGCTAATGATGAAGAACAGGTCAACGCCCAGATCACCGCGGGAAAACAACACCGGCAACTTGCTGTCGTAGGCGTAAAGTCCATCGAATCGGAAGGCGTAGTGATAAAAGACGACCGAGGTCGCAGCGATGCCGCGCAGGGCGTCTAGCGCGCCAATCCTTGCGCCGGCCAGCCGGCGCTCCGCTTGTGCCATGGCGTCAGGGTAGCACGCCCACTCCGACGGGTTAAGCCGCAGCCGACGGTTTGGCTGGACAGCTTTGTTTGTGCCGTGCCACCGTTTTTCATCATGCGCCTCGTACCGCTCGCCGTCGTCGCAACCCTGCTGTCGATCAGCTGCTCCGATCCGAGCGTCGAGGGTTGGCGCAACCAGCCGATCCCGATCCGGCTGGTCGCGAACACGCCGCTGGTCGATATCCGCTTCGATGATGGCCCCACACTGCCAGCGGTGATCGCCTGCTCCGCACCACTTTCGATCGTCTCCAACTACCGCGAGCTGCCGTTTGTCGGCCCTGCCGACCATCCGTGGGCCGGCAAGCGCATGGTGATCAACCCCACGCCGGGGGCGCGGCGCTACGGCCGGCTATTCCTTTACGACGCCGTGCACGGCGACGTCGTGCGCTTCGTTTTCGATCGGCAGGAGGTCTTCGATCTCCCCGTCGGCCGCTTCGGCCTGCCCGAAATCGAGGCCCACGCGGTGATCGGTACGAGTATCCTTGGACGCTTCGCCGTCCAGCTCGACCTCGATCCACAAGCACCGTCGATCGTCTTGCGCGACGATATTCCCGACACCGATCAAGAACTCGCTGGCGACTGCGACCCACAGTCCTGGCTGAGCGGAACGCGGCCGAGCAGCCCGTGCTTGACCGTGCTGCAGACACCGCGCAGCGGTGGCGCCTTCGCCACGGTCGACGGCCACGAGATCGATCTTCCTGCCGCCCGTCTGGTCACACCGGTCTGCCTCGCACCCGATAGCTTTCGCCCCTCAGCGATCTCAGCGGTTGCCCTGGAAACGACGGGCCTTTCGGTGACCGCCGTGCTGAGCAGTGATCAGAACATCTCGCTGTTGGCGCGCTCAGCCTACCAACGCCTTCCGCCTTCGGCGATCCTCGTCCCTGCGCGTCCAACCGAGTTGCGCATCGGGGCGGAAACGCATGCCGTCGAACTGGTGACGGTAAAGAGCGCGGCGATCGTCGATAGCAAAGATGATGAGCTTGCCGCGTGCGGCGAATTGGCGCGTCGACGACGATTACTGCTCGCCGCACGATCCGGACGCGACCGCCGAGACAGCGACAAAGACGGCGCAGCGTCGATTTTCGTCGACCAACCGCTGGAAGTCGCGATCATCGACGATGGCGCAACGCTCTGGACCGGGCTACGCGGAGAGCTGCGGCCCAACTATCCCGACATCGACATGGTGATCGGCACTAACTTGCTCAAACACTTTCGCGCCGACTTCGACTATCCCAAGGGCCGAACGATCCTCCAGTGTGTGGACCTGGCCAGCGACGATTGCCGCGCCCTGCCCTACTGCTCACACGACGGCACCAACGGACCGCCATGCCCCTAACGTCTGCAGAAAAGATCAACCAACTGGTACCGGGAAAGTTCTTGCTCGGCGTGAACTATTGGTCACGTGCGGGTGGCCCTCGCATGTGGGAGCGCTTCGATAAACAGCGCGTTATTGCCGAGCTCAAACAAATGAAGGCGATCGGCCTCAACGCCTTCCGCTGCTTTGCCTTTATCCCCAGCTTGATCACAGCGAAGGGCAACATCGATCAGACCGTCGTCTCGCGAATGGCGGGTTTGTTCGCGCTCTGCGAGCAAGCAGACCTGATGACGATCCCGACCTTCCTCGTCGGCCACATGTCTGGCGAAAATTACGACTTCTTCGGCCAAAGCGAGCGCAACCTGTACCGCGATCCTCAGCTGCTCGCCGAGCAAATCAAAATTGCCAACGCTGTTGTCGGCGCCGCACGAAACAGTCAGGCGGTGATCGCCTACCTGCTGTCCAACGAAATGCCCTACTGGGGCGGCAAGAGCGACGTCGCCTCGGTTGCGCATTGGGTCGAAACGCTCGTCGCCGCGGTTCGACAACACGACCAGCGCCCGATCGGCGTGGGCGACGGCGTGATGAACGTCGTCGATGGCGGTCAAAACGGCTTTTGCGTCGACACGCTGGCCAAGCACGTCGATTTTTTCGGCCCACACAGCTACCACGCGGACACCGATCAGCTGCGCCAGGCATTCAATGCGGAGTTCAGCCTGCGCGCCCTGAGTTACCTCCGCATGCCGTTGATCTTCGAAGAGTTCGGCGGTTCGACCACACAGGTCGCAGAGGATCATCAGGCGATCTACTACCGCGAGCTGCTGCATAGCAGTTTGACGGTTGGCGCCTGCGGCGCGCTGAGCTGGTGCTTTTCCGATTTTGAGATGGTCGACGAGCCACCCTACCGACACCACGCCTTCGAGCTGGGCTTTGGCATCACCGCCACCGACGGCCGCGAAAAGCCGGTCTGCAACGAGCTGCGCGCCTTCAGTCAGCTAGTCGGACAGATCGACTTTGCCGAGCTACGCAGTCCGCCTGTGCGCGCAGCGTTGATCGTCCCCTCGTACTTTTACCACCAGTATCCGTTCTGCTGGGAGGACCGCTCACGGATGCGTCGGGTCCTCTTGCAGAGCTACACCATCGCTTCACTCGCCGGCATCGAACTCGAGCTCGTCCCCGAGGAGCAATCGCTCGATCGCTATCAGCTGATCTTGGCGCCGGCGACGCAAAAGCTGTTGGCACCAACCTGGCGCGATCTAAAGGGCCACGCCCAGCGCGGTGCCGAAATCTACTGGTCCTACTACGGTGGAGATTTCCCCTTCCATCAAGGCGCCTGGTGCCACAACTTCAGCGAATTGACCGGCTGCGAACACCGCCTGCGCTACGGCCTGTGCGACCTGCCGAGCGATTCCCTCGTCCTCGATGATCAGCGCGGCACGGAGATCCGTTTGGACACCACCGTCGGCGCACCGTACTCGCGCTCGCGTCTGCCGATCGCGCTCAAGGGCGCCCAGCCGCTGATGCACGACGACGCCGGTCGGCCGGCACTCGTCCGCCAGGCTCACGGCAAGGGCGGCATCACCTTCTGTAGCTATCCGCTCGAATACTACCTGGCGCAAAACTACGAGCAGGATCTGCAACCGATCTGCCGGCTTTATCGCCAGCTCGCCGAACGCGCGGCCTGCAGGACGCCGATCGCTATCGACTCAGCAACCATTCAGGCCCGCACGCTGCGCACAGGCAAGCAGACGCTGCTCTGGCTGTTCAACCGCAGCTGGAGCGAGCAGACCGCCAGCATCGACGCGCCGGCGGCAACCGCCCTGTTTGGCTGCCGCGACCGATTGCGCCCAGGACGCCAACAGATCAGCTTGCCGCCCAAGGCCATCGCCGTCTATCGCACCGACGGGCCAACTTGAGCGAGCAGCTCGGCGCGGTTTAGTTTGGCGAGTCCTCAGCGCCGGTGTGCTCGTCGTAGTAGGCCCGGTCGCTCGCCGCGGTGCGGCCAACTTCGCGCTTGATCGCCCCCGATTTGCACAACTCGACCAAGTGCTGGTCGAAGGTCTGCATGCCGTAAAGATCCTTGCCGCCTTCCATTGCCGCTTTGAGCTCGGCGAGCGGCGCACCGCGGCGTAACACATCGCGCACCGCGCGCGTCGCACGCAGGATCTCGACCGCGGGCAGCAAGGCCAGCCCCGACTTATTGACCAACAAACGCTGGGAAACGACGGCGTTAATGCAGTCGGCCAGGCGAACGCGAACGCTTTGCTGCGCCGAGTCGGGAAACATCCCGATCAGGCGATCGACGGTGCGGACCACGTCGGCGGTATGCATCGCGCTGATCACCAAGTGCCCCGTCTCGGCGGCCTTGAGGCAGATCTCGGCCGTCTCCGGATGCATGAGCTCGCCGACCATGATCACATCGGGATCTTCGCGCAGCGCGGCAACCAACGCTTCGCGATAGCCCAACGTATCGCTGCCCACTTCGCGTTGGGTGATCAGCGACTTACCGTGACCGAACAGGTACTCGATCGGATCCTCGATCGTCACCACGTGCGCCTGGCGCGTCTCGTTGATGTACTTGAGCATCGCAGCGATCGTCGCCGACTTACCCATTCCCGTCGCGCCACTGACCAATATCAAGCCACGCCGAGCACTCGCGATATCACCGACGACAGCCGGCAGGTTGAGCGCGTCGAACCCGCGCACGTCATAGGGAATCGCGCGAATCACTGCGCCGACCGAACCGCGTTGGCAAAAGATGTGGGCACGAAAGCGCCCAACGCCGGGAATGCTGTAGGAGAAGTCGCGCTCGCGCTGAAGGTCTCCGGGGAGCAAATCCGGATCCTCAAGCAACACCCGCGCGACTTGCAGCGTATCGGCCGGCGTCATTACCGAAGATTTGGCACTTACCAGATCACCCTTAACGCGGTAGTGGGGTCGGTGTCCGACGGCGATGTGCACATCCGACACGCCGCGCTGGATCCCTGCGGTCAGCAGCTTGGTCAGCCGATCTTTGTCCACGAGATTCTCCCAAAGCCCGTTGTCGCTCGTGCGGCGATTCGCGCGTTATCACCGCGGCTTTGAGCCTGGCGGCAACACCGAGCGCCGAAACGAGAGCCAGGACGGTAGAATAACACAGGAAAGAGACTTGCGACCACCGCCGAACTGCTATACTTCGGCGCAATGGAATCGACCTTCGTACAAAGCATGACCGAGGGCACACTCTGGGCGTTCGTCGTGGCCTTTGGTTCGGGCGTAGCGACCAGTCTCACACCGTGCGTGTACCCGATGATCCCGATTACGGTGGGCATCTTCGGTGCCAAAGAGGCGCGCTCCCGCCGCGGCGCATTTTGGCTGGCCACGCTCTACGTGATGGGCATCGCCGTAACCTACACAGCACTCGGCGTCGTCGCCGCACTGGCCGGCTGGGCTACCGGCTCACTTTTGTCCTCACCATACTTCGTCTGGCCGATGGCGCTGTTCTTCCTGGCAATGGCCACCTCGTTGTTGGGGCTTTGGGACATGCGCGTGCCCGACAGCATCCAGCACCGTCTTTCTCAGGTTGGCGGGCGCGGCGCCAAGGGCGCCTTTTTGATGGGCCTCGGCGGCGGCATTTTGATCGCCCCCTGCACCGGCCCCTGGCTCGGTGGCCTGCTGGGCTACGTCGCGACAACGCGCAATATCGTGATGGGAGGCGGGCTGTTATTCACCTACGCCATCGGCATCGGCGTGCTGTTTTGGGTGATCGCCACCTTTGCCGTGGCGATGCCGAAGGCCGGTCGCTGGATGGAGGCGGTCAAGTCATCGCTCGGCGTGATCATGCTCGCCGCCGCGCTCTACTACGTGCAAAACGTCGTCGCCCTCGTCGCTCGCTACAGCGCCCCATCGAACACATTCTTAGCGCTGAACATCGGATTGGTCGTGGTCGGCATCGCGATCGGCGCACTACACCTGAGCTATCACAGTGCAAATTGGCTGCGAGCGACGCGCAAGACCGTCGGCGCCCTCGCGATGGCGATCGGTTTGTTTGGCTTAGCAAACTACGCCCTGGCACCACCGGCCAAGCTGCACTGGCAATACGACGAACAGCGCATGCTCGCCCAATCTCAGGGGCGACAAGCGCCGGTGTTGATCGATCTCTGGGCGCCATGGTGCACGCCCTGCAAGAAGCTCGAAGCCGACATCCTGGCCAAAGACCCCGCCGTCCGCCGCGAGCTCGAGCGCTTCGTATTGTTCAAGATCGACATCGACCAGTCGCAAGAGATCGCCCAACGCTACGGCGGTGAGCGCTGGCGTGAACTTCCGTTGTTGGTCATGCTCGACTCGCGCGGCAAGGTCAGCAAGCGGATCAACGGCAAGAGCATCGACAGCGCCAACCATCTGCTGCGTGCGCTGCGCCAGGTGCGCTAGCACCCCTGACTGCCTCGGCTAAGGGCTTTGCATTGCGGGTGATTTCGGGCTTTGCACCAGACCGAAGCTCGCTATAATCGCCTCATGTTGATTCCTGGCCCCGCGGCACGGCTGGCAACCCCTTGCGCGCTAGCGCTCGGAATGCTGCTGATCGCCGGCGTGACCAGTGGCTGCCGGCAGCAACGACCACCAACGGCAGAGCTCGGCTCGACACTTCCGCCGATCGAGATCAGCAAAGATAGGCGGCTACTGTTCACCTATTTCGCCGGCGACCAGTTTACGACCACCGCGAAGTTCGACGAGATCCCCGAAGCACGTCGCCACTGGGTCCGGGTGGTCGACCTGGCCACCAAGCCTGAGCGCCGGCGCGACCACGAGCTGGTCTACGTCGCTGACCTTCGCCAGCCTGCCAAAGACAAAACCCACTACCGCTACATCGTGCTCTCACGGGCGGCCTTCGAGCGCGCGGCGCGCCAAGGGCAGCCGCAAAGCGGCGATAATGCGGGCGGAAAACAGGCCGGCGTTATACTCTACAGCACCAGCTGGTGCGGCGCCTGTCGTGCAGCGCGAAAGTACCTCGACCAAAACCGTATACCGTATGTTGAACGCGATATCGAAAAAGACCCGGCAGCCGCACGCGAACTGATGAGCAAGGCACGCGCCGCAGGGATTTCCCCGTCAGGCGTGCCAGTGATCGACGTCAACGGAACGTTGATGCAGGGCTTCTCCGCGCAACGGCTCTCACAGCTGCTAAAGGAAAAGAAATGAAAAAGATCCTGCTTACACTGCTAGTCGTCGCAGCGCTCACACCGATCAGTCGCACCGCCGACGCGAAACTCTTCGAGGTCTGGGGCAGTGCCGGGCTAGGCACGCTGCAGGGCAGCGGCAAGTTTCATGAGGCAGCCAAAGGCGGTGCACTGGGACTCGAAGTCGGCGCGCGAATTCTGATCCTCTCGGCCTACATCGACTACGTCCGCTCGTTCGGCGGCGATGTCGGCGCCAACCTCGTCGGCTTCAATCTGGGCGGCGACACGACCTTTGGCCTCGCCGGCGGCCTGGAGTTGGTCTTGCGCCTAGCCGGTACGTTTTACGTCGGCTCGTTGGGCGGCGACGAAGTTCCGATCCACAACGTCGGCGCCGGCTTTCGTGGCGGAATCGGACTGCGCTGGGTGTTTCTCAAATTCTTCTCGATCGGCATCACCCCGACGGTGGGTTACCACTGGTTCTTCAGCGGTGGCGCGACGGTCGCCGGCATTGAGCCAGAAACCGAAGGCGGTTGGGACCTGATCGCCCTTGGCTACTTCCGCGTCGGTCTAGGAATCTAGCGGCGATGCCAAATCGAGCCTTGATGCGACAGCTGGCGTCGGCGGTGTTGTCGCTCGCGCTGTTTGCCAGCACGGCGGCGTCAGCAGCAACGAAAAACCCGCATCTCAAGCGCGGCATTCAACTGTTCTCCGAAATGGAAGATCAGACCGCGCTTGAAGCGCTCGACCAGGCCGCTCGTTGGCCGCAAAATACCGCGACTGATCGGGCGAACATCGAAATGTACCGCGCACTGATCTACGCAAACACGCTGCAACCCAAGATGGCTCGTGCGGCATTCTTTCGCGCGCTCGACCACGATGCCGCGATCGCGCTGCCCAGCGACATCTCGCCGAAGATCCGCGATGCCTTCGACGGCTACCGCCGCGACTGGGCCGAAAAGCGCGCCCAGAGCCAACCGCCGCCAAGCGATCACCCACAACCCCCCAAGGACCCGCCGAAAGTGAATCCGCCGGCAGCCGAAACGCCTTCGGCCGACGGTCCGCGCCCTTGGTACAAGAACTGGGTCGCCTGGACGCTTAGCGGGGTCGCGGTGGCTTCGGCGGGAGCGGGGATCGGTCTCGGCCTCGCTGCCAAGTCCGACGAGGACGCCGCAAAGAACCCCAACCTTCCGTTTCCTGAGGCCCAGAGCAAGAACGACAGCGCCAAGAGCAAAGCGCTTGGCGCCAACATCACCTTCGGCCTAGCGGGTGCAGCAGCCGTCGCAGCAACGGTGCTGTTCATCCTCAATAAGCCAGGTGGTCGCACAGCCAAACACGAAAAGGCGCCGCGCAGCGAAGTCACGCCGTTTCCCGGCGGTGCCTCGTTGACGATTCATTTCCACTAGACCGACAGCACCCGATCAACAAACCGCTCGATCCGATCGGTCGCTCGCATCGAGGCGGTGTGTGCGAGAGTTGTGCTAGTGGCCCGCTAGCCGAGACTGGGCGCGCTCAACATCCGCCAAATACGGCGGATGTAGCCCGAGGAAGCGCCGGTACGCATCGCGTGCCTGTGCAGTACGGCCAACGCCGTATAGTAGGTCAGCCAAATGCAGCGCCATCTGAGGTGATTGCGGCGCCAATTGACAAGCCCGCCGCGCGTGGTCGATCGCACCCTCGACCTCGGAAAGCGCCAGCAGGCGCTCAGCGTGCTGCCGCTGTTCCGTCGCCCAGCGATGCAGAGACAGCTCTTGCAGCGCAAGCGGCTGCGCTGGCAACGACGCGAGCGATCGGACCTCCGGCGCGTCCAGCAACAAGCGCCGCAGATCGAAGGGAACGTAGACGCCCTGCGTGTGGGGACCACGAGAGACCCAAAGCACCATCGCACTCAAATCGAGCACAACCGAATGAGTCGTCCCCAGCGCGTTGATCGCCGAGGCATGCCCCAGCGGCAATTGGCGATTCCCAGCGCCGCGTCGGTCGCGCAGGATCTGCGCGATAGCCGGCGGATCGAATGGCTGCTGCCGTCCTTTGACGAGTTCTTCCAGCCGCTGGTAGCGCGCGCCACTTGTCGAATAGCGACGGTGACGGTCGTTGGTGGCGTCGCTTCGGAAGCGCGCGTGCCGCAGGTGGTTGGTGAGCAACAGATACTGACGCTCGCTGGTCCGCCACATTTGCCGCTCGCCAGCGATCTCCAGCACGCCAGCTTGCTTGCGCTGACCGTCGGCAAGCAACAACGCCTGAGTCCCCGAGAGTGGATACGCCTTAGCGATTCGGCGAGCGTCGTCCAACGACCGCGCCTCGGCCAGAATCTTGCGCAGCAGGAAGACAACGGGCGCACCGGGCGAGAGCTTTGCATCACTCTTCGCGGCGTGAATGGCGACGAAGATGCCGTGAGCGTTCACGCCAGTGACGACGCCAGTCATCGTCGGCCACGCTACCGAGGCAAAGGGAATTTTGCCCGTTTGCCGAAAGATGATCAGCGCCTTGTCGCGGTCAAACGGCTCACCGCCGTCGAAATCGAAGTTGCGGCCAACCAACAGCGCCCCAGATTGCGTCGCCTTGCCCCAAGCCGCGAAAGAGGTGCAGGCGAGCAGTGGAGAATCGGCCATGTCTCGCGAGACCTCATACAGCGCGTGGTAGTAAAGCAAGCGCTGAAACGGCTCCTCGAGATAGTCCTCGCTATCGATGTATTGCCCAGCCAACGCCGCGAGCTCGATCTGGCGCTCTTCGGGCGTCGCTTCGTCGAGGTGCCGATATCGCCAACGCACTACATTGCCGGCGATGAAGCGCCGCAACCAGCCTGGCGCATGACGCTCGAGTAGCCGCTTCATGTGCTGCTCGAAACGGTCGGCTTGACGCTGCACCAACAACCCGTGATCGCGACCGAGACTAGCCGGATCGCCATGAAGCTCGATCAACCAGATCCCGCGATCGCGACGCAACGTGCTCTGACTGCCGTTCAAGGCGATCGGCTGGCCGGCGGCGCGGTGCAAAACACTCACCTTCGCCAACGCACTCGATCGCGGCGGCGAAAAACGCGTCACAGCGCGAAAAGTCGCGTAGCAAACGACAAGCAACGCCAGCAAAACGACGCAGCCGAGCAGGACGCGTTGCACCGTCTTACGTCCAGCGCCTCGGTTATAGCGGTCCAGCAACAGCCGCACGTCGATCTCCTACTGTACGTAGCGGCCCATCAGTTCGCGCAGCACGTCGACGCGGATACCGAAGTTATAGCCGGCGAGCTGCTTGGCCACCGTCAGCTGACGCGCCCGGCCGGTGCTGGGATCCATCACTTGTAGCGTACCCGGTTCGACGTAGCCACCTGCGTTGACCGCGATCACCTGCCCCTCGGCGTTGAAGATCGGACTCCCCGAGGTACCGCCGCTGGTGAAAGCGCTATGCTGGATCAGCTTATTATCCAAGAACGCGCCAAACTCTCCGTCGAGCCGCGTGACACGTCCGACGACCCCACGCGAGAGCGTCGCGCTTGGCGACGTCACGCTAGCGAGTCGTCCCGGAAAGCCGTAAGTGTACATCACGTCGCCTGAGTCCAACTTGCGCAGCGCCTCGTCGCTCGCCAGAGCAATCGCGTTGGGCAGATCGACATCCACCTGCAACAAGCCAACATCCTCGCTGATCTTGCGCGTCGGCTTGTGATAGGCGGGATGTCGAATCGCCTGGGCGATGCGGTAGCGTTTCCCGGGCTTGCGGTTCATCAGCAAAAAGGGCTCTACGCCTCCCGAGCGAAACTGCTCGATACCCAGCACGCAATGTGCGTTGGTCGCCAGCCAGCGCTTGGCCACGGCAAAGGCTGTACAGAATCCCTTTGCCGGCCGCCCGCTCGCTTCATAGCCCAGCAAGAACACCGCGTTGAGCGATCCCTGGACGATTGCCCGGCCACTTTCAGCGGCTACCGCACTCTTGCCCAGTCGCTCATTGAGCTGGGCCAGTCGACCGGCGATCGCTTCCTTTTCGGCGCTCGTCGTCGCACCGGTCTGCTTGGCCATCAACGCCGCCATCTGACGTCTGAGCTCGGCCTGACTGGCCGCGGTTTCCTTCTTCTCACGGTGGCGCAGCAGCATGAAACCGCCGACGGTCAGCGCCATCAGTGTCGCGGCGACGATCACCACCACCTTGAAGCGCCTTCGGCTACCTCGCATCGCGCGGTCGATCATCAGCGCAACAGTGCGTTGGCCGACCTTCCCCGGTGCTCCAGCGGCGGGGGCACCACGAGGCGGCTGAACCATTGGCGGTACCAAAGGCGCCGGCGACTTGGCGGCAATCAGTCCGGGCGCAAACGCCAAACGAATCGTCGGCCCGGTAGGTCCAAACTGCACCTTGAGACCCTCGCTGGCCGCACACTGGCTCACGCGGCGGCCATCGACAAAGGTGCCGTTAGCGCTGCCGACGTCAACGAGCTGAACGCCGTTCGCGACCTGGCGCAGTTCGGCATGGTGCCCAGAAACGTCCCGATCGGTCTGCGGATCGAAGGCAATTTGGTTGTCTGGATGACGACCGATCTTGATTACCGCGCCTTCTACCGTGACCGTTCGACCAGCGAAGGCACCGGTCAGATACTCGCAGGTTACCTTCAGCACCCTGATCCTCCCCGAGTCGACGGCGTCCCCGCGGGTAGGCCTTGCTGCGGTTCGAAACGCAGCAGTTGGTCACCAACACGCACCATTGCCCCAGCGAGCAAAGGCGTCTTGCCGCGGATCCGCACGAACGTCCCATTGGAACTGCCCAAGTCCTCGATCCTCGCTTGACCACCATCGAGAGAAATCATCAGATGTCGGCGCGACATGAACTCGTCGTCGGGAAACACCAAGTCTCCATCTTCGCGGCCGAGCGTCAGGCGTGGCCGATAAAGGTGGTAGACATCGCGCGTTACCCCGGCCACGGAAAGCTGCAGCAGACGTGCCCACGGCTTGCGCAACGGTGAGCCGAACAGCATCACACCGTTTTCGCTCGCCGGCGTGATCTCCCGCTCATGCTCGCCTAGCCAACAGAAACGCAACACCTGCTTGCCGATCAGTAGGACGTCACCATCGACAAGCTTGTGGCCCTCAGCCTCGAGGGCATTCGGATCGTCGATTCGAATGAACACGCCGTTGAGCGTGCAGAGGTCCTCGATCGACCAGCTACCTTCGGCGCTCAGCGAGATCCGACAGTGCCGCTCCGAAAGATACGGGTCGTCGGGAAAACGCAGCAGACCGGATGTGCGGCCGAGATCGGTCTGTTGCTCATCGATGACGTGAACCTCACCATCGCTGCCGTCGCGGCGAACCGAAATGAACCTCGCCAGCACCGGTTGCACCGAGCCACGCCGCGCTCCCGGGCCCATCGTATCGCCACCCACAGCCGGCTGCGCCGGATTCAACTCGATCGCCATCGCGGGCTGGATCGGCGCGGTATCTTCGTCGAGGGGCTGATCTGTCAGC
The DNA here is from genome assembly GCA_020633415.1 of Deltaproteobacteria bacterium. Classification (GTDB taxonomy): domain Bacteria; phylum Myxococcota_A; class Polyangia; genus JACKDQ01. Next base: position 127,511 of record JACKDQ010000003.1, on the reverse strand, counting down.
GCAGTATCGTCGCTCTCCTCGGTGGACTGCGGTTCCTCGGCCAATAGTGGTTCTTCAGCCGGTGGCAACGTCGCACTTTTCGCACTGACCTGCGAAACGGCACGCGGCAACTCACCGATAGTATCGGCCGCATCAGAGCTGCGCAATTCGGCCGGTCCAGGCAGCGCGGCACCACAATGCTGGCAGAAGCTAAAACCGGCCGCCGTGTTGGTGCCACAAGCCGCGCACGCGATGTAAGTCGGCTGATCAACGGGCCCCTGCCCGGGCATTCCCAGCGGTGATCCGCAAGCGTTGCAGAACTTCAGCGCCGCAAGGTTGCTCGCCCCACATGAGCCACAAACGCGTTGGATCGCCACATCCTCCGATGGCGAAGCCTGGCGCGCCATCGGAGCGCCACACGCCTGGCAGAAACGGCTGGTCGCGGCATTTTCCTGTCCGCAGCTGGTGCACTGAGACATCTCAAAGTCCCTGACGCGCCGTCAAAAGAACGGGCGGGTGAACATGCCCGCGCCGAAGCCGACCCGCTCGGACCGTCGGGCGCGTTGCGCATTTACATTCGCCGGCAGCTGGGCTATAGCGCTGCCATAACGCGTGGAAAGGAAAGTACCAATTCGGCAGAACAACGTCAATTGGGGTAGCGTGATCCCGACCCGCCGCCGTGGAAACAGCCCACGGCGTGCAGCGCACTTAGGGCGACTGCACCGAGCCTGGCTTTGGCTCGCGCTAGGGCTGCTCCTGAGCGCCTGTGGACCGATCGTTCGCACCGCCGCATTTTCCCAGCAGCCGAATACGGTCAAGCCGGGCTCGATGCTTGGACCGTTCTCGGGGCGCGTCGTCGACGGCGACAGCAACAAACCGATCGCCGATGCGATCGTCTGGTGCAGTTGGGCCTTCAACCGCGGCGTTGGCCACAGCGCTCCACTGTCTGCCAAGACCGCCTCAACCCGCACCGACGCCGATGGGCGTTACCGGATCGAAGAACTGCGCGATTTGCCCAGCGGGGCCTCCGTGCGACTGGCGCGGCTATCGTTTGTCGTCTACAAGCGTGGTTACACCGCGTTTCGCCACAACCGCGGGTTCGGTGGCGGCTTCCGCGCCCGTCCGTTCGCCCAGCTAAACAACGTCGTGACCATGACGCGCTTTTCCCCGGAACAGTCGCGTGCGCGACACCTCCTGTTCATCGGCGGCGACGAAGAGCTGCAACGCGCCACCCAATGGGAGCGACGACTAGCGTCCGACCAACTAACCCAGCAAGCGAAACAGTCGCACACGAGGCGCAGCGTCAGCGACTTGCCGGACTCGCCCCCCATCGCCGCGATCGGTGCCGCAGAGCACCTACTGACGTCAGATGAAATCCGGCGCATCACCGGCTTCGATGGCGCACTGCGACGCGCAAAGTTGGCCGAACCGCGAGACACCACCGACACCATCCATTTCCGCGCCGAAAACCGCGGCGAGCGTTACGACGTGGCGGTCCGCTATTGGAAGCTCAGCGGCGACGCACTCGGGGCCAAGTTCGAAGAGCTGTTCAAGGCGCTCCCCGAAGCTCGACGTGAAAACAAGATCGGCGACCGCTCGTTCTTTGTTGTCCAGGGAGAGATCGCCGCCGTCGGTTTTGCCGACGACCGCCACGACGCCGTCGTGATCGTCACCTGCGGACGCGGCCAGTGTGTCGAAGACGAACAAGTTCGCCAGCTGGCACGCCAAGTCCATCAGCGATTGAGCCAACGGCCGGCAGGTACCAGATGAGACACTACCGCCTAACGACGCTCACAACCTTGCTTTGCCTCGGCCTTGCCACCGATGCGCCGGCGTACGAGGCCACCACGACCCACGCCGGGCTGACCGCCGAAGCGGCGCTAGCCAGTACACTTCATCAAACCCTGCGCAGCTGGGGCTTTGCACGCGGACTCTTTACCGCCTTGCGCATTCGCCAGGACTTGATGGACCGCGGTGCCTTCCGGGCGCTACATCGCCAATTCAGTCGCCTGGATCCGGCTGGCGGCTATCGCCCCATCCGGGGCGAGCAAGCGGCGATCGCCTGGTTGATGACCGGCGCAGTGCTCGCCGACATGCCGGCGACGAATAACCGCGCCCACTTCTACGACCCGACATCGGGCCGTGGCCTCAACGACAGCCGCCCGCTGATCGGCGCAGCGACGGCGCTCGTCTCGACGATGGAAAGTGGCGACCGAGTTCGCCAGCTCCTGACCGACAGTGCCTTTGATCTGACTGGCCAGTCTGCCCTCAGCTGGTTGGTCGACAAGCACAACCCCCAATCGATCAGCGTTTTGCAGACACACCTCGCGCAGGCATTGCAGGGCAAAACCGCCAGCTACCGTGCCCACCACCTCGCTCTGGCGCTATTGGCCCTGGGCGGTCAGCTCAGTCTGCTACAGGACATGGCTCAGCCAGCACACGTGCGAAACGACTATCGCCACGCGTTCCTGACCCGCCTCGGGACAAGCACCTGGTATCGCGGTTCGCGCTACGAGCGTTTCGTGGCCGATAGCTTCGGCCAGCATGGGCTGAGCGCTTTCCGCCGGCTCGCCGTACGCAAAAAGCGGATCACAGCGTTTTTCTCGGACAAGGATTGGCGCGGCCTGGCTGATGTCACTCACATCAACCATTTTTCTCCCGGTACGGTACCGCGACCGCTGCCGCTGGAGATCGCCCTCGACCCGCAACGTGCGCCACAACGCATCGCCGACTCGATGCCCTATCAGCAGCCGCGCATCCACGCTCTCGACGCAGACTGCCTCCGCACCCAACGCACCTGTGCGATCCGCCGTGGAGACCGAACGCTGCTCAATTACCGACGCGATCGAAAAGCACGCGTGGTGTTTTGGATCGGTCGTCAGGCGATGCTCGACAGCGCGCGACAGTTACTCCCTCTGGCGATCGGCTACTCCGCGGGGTTGATCGAGCATGTTTTCGGCGCGATCGGTGCCGCCACCATCGAAAATGGCCAGCTCGACGTCGATACGCCGCTCCCCCAAGGAGCGACACTCACACTCTACCTTGACGACGCAGCCGGGCAGCGTCACCAGATCTCCCGGCGCAGCGTAAGCGGCGGAGAGCGTCGGCTTGCCTTGACTGACCTCCCAACGAACGGCAGCGGCCAATTGACGGCAGTCGTCAGCGCTCGTCTAGCTGGTGAGCCGCGCTATATTGTCGCCAGCTATCAGCTCGACAAGCCCAAGACATCGGCCCCGAAGCCGCTATGGAGCGAGGACGCCGCGGCGCCCGCATCGCAAGCGGCGGCAACACAACCGACTAGCGCCCCGGCTTCACGTCCGACGCCGTCGCCGAATGGTAGCGTTCCGACGTCGCGCCCTGAGCCGACGTCGCGCCCTGAGCCGACCTCACGCCCCCGCGTCGAAGCGAAATCGCCTGCGCAGTAGCTCGAGCTGCCCCCCCGCTATTGGATCGCCCGCAGCAACGCTTCGATCTCCGTCGCCAGCGGTCGCTCCTCCTGGCAAATCGCCGAGGCCAGCTTCAGCTTGCGCAGCGCGAGATCCTTTTGGCCTTGCCCGTGAGCCTCGCGTGCCTCGCGCACCAGTTTCTCGGCCATCGACTCCAGCCGCAGCAGGCCGCTGAGCACGCCGTCGTGGCGCGGGTTCGCTCGCTTACCCTTGGTCCACAATTTGAACGCTTCTTTGTGACGCTCAGCCTTGTATTGTTGTTCTCCAAGCTCGAAGTACAACGAGGCCAGCGAGTTCTTGATCTGCTTGCTGTAGTAGCTCTCAACGCCTTTAGGAACAAACTGCGCGTCAGCATCGCGCGCCGCCTGCCAGGCCGCATCCGCGCGATCGGCGTCCCGCTCGCGATGGGCGCCGGCGCCCTCAAGATACTTCCCGCGCGCGATTAGCAGCTGCCGCTTGACCAACGAGATCTGCTCGGACGTTCCGCGCAACCGCTTGAGGCCGGCAACCGCCGCGTCAATCTTGCCTTCGACATACAAGCGCACGACCTTGCGTACCGCGGGGTCTTCGTAGCGTTTTGCTAGCGCCGCAATCTGGTCCTCGCTGCGATTCTGATCACCGACCAGTCGCGGGGCTTTGCATGGCTCGGCTCGTCGCCCGAGCTTTCGTTGCGCCTTGACCAACATCGCCCTTAGCCGCGGCTCGTTAATGATCGGCTCTTCGATCGGCACCATGGTGAAGTAGGTACACAAAGCTGCTTGGCACTGTTCCCAATAGCGCGCCTTGCAGCGCGAAACGCCCTCGACGCGATACCCGCTCGCCAGCTTCTCATCGATCGCGCGCAGCTTGCTTCTCACCTCGAGATGATAGGCCGAATCTGCAGGAATCTTCTTAAGCACTTCCTTGGCACGCTTCAGACTGTCGAAACCACCGACTGAAAACAATCGCAGTCCGCTGTTGTAGTTGCGCTCGTGGTCGAGCTCGCCGATCGCCTGCCCGCGGAGATCCTTGGCGCGCGTATTGAGCGGATCGATTTTCAACACCTCGTCGGCGGCGTCGACTGCCGCGCTCCAGTTACGCGAGTCGATCCGTTGCTGAACCGTAGCCAACATCTCGCGCACCTGCAGCGTGCGTTGCAGCAACGGATTCGTCTTCGGCTGATTGGGCACGGCTCGAGCCCGTTGGTGTTGACGCCAGTACCCGGCCCCGGCAGCTGCACCGATAATCAGGATCGCCGCCACCGCGGCCAGCATCAATCGGGGGCGGGCCTCGCTTTTGGGTCTGCTACCGCGATCGATCCGTTCCAAACGAAATGCCACGTCGCCAAAGCGGATGATCGACCCGATCTCCACGTCGATCCGCTTGACGCGCCGACCGTCGACGAAGGTGCCATTGTGACTTCGCAGGTCGAGCAATGTCATGCGGTTGCTGTGCTCGACGATCCGCAGCTGGGCGTGGCGACGACTGACGCTCGGCTCCTCGATCACGATGTCGCTCTTTTCAACACGACCGACCGTCATCAACGGCCGGTCGATCGCGAAGCGCGAGCCTTCGTAGGGGCCGTTGCAGCCGAGCAATTCAAAGCCGACCGGCGTCGCCGACATCGGCTCGAGCTGCGTATCGAAATCGACCTGCTGCGCGCCAGCAACAACCAGCGGAGAGGACGGCTGAGGCGGCGGCTGCGAGGCGGACGAGGCTTCGACCCTCAGTGTAAACTCTGAGATTTGTATTACATTTCCGCCGCCCACCAGCGTCGGCCCGGAAATCGGGTGGTTGTCGACGCGGACGCCGTTGGCCGACCCCTCGTCGTTGACCACAACGGCCTGCCCATCGTAGTAGACCGAGGCGTGAATCCGCGACACGCCAGTGCTCGGCAGCGTCAGCGCACACTCCGGCGACCGACCGACGTAGCGTCGGGCCTGGTCCAAGTTCAGCGAACCGACTACCCGTCCGCTCGCATCGCGGGCAACTAAGACGAACACAGCAGCTGAAGTATACCCGATCAAGGGGGTCAAGGAAGGCGAAGCCGGCGACGCCGCATGCCCAGCCCGCCGCACGGCCAAATTCGCCCGTTCAACGGAAGATATTCATATCGACCGGAATGCCGCGTTCCTGCAACTCCTCGTAGAACCGCGGGATGAAACCGCTAGCGACAAACCGTCCCTGAACGCGCCCCGAGGCGTCGAATCCCTCTTGCTTGAAGGTGAAGATATCCTGGAGCGTGATCGTATCGCTCTCCATGCCCGTCACCTCGGTGATGTGGGTCACGCGGCGCGTGCCGTCGGAAAAGCGCGTTTGATGGACGATGATGTCGACGGCTGCCGCGATCTGCTCGCGAATTGCGCGCACAGGCAAGTCCATTCCAGCCATCAAGACCATCGTCTCCAAGCGAGCCAAGGTGTCCCGCGGGCCGTTGGAGTGAGCGGTGGTCAGCGATCCATCGTGCCCAGTGTTCATCGCCTGAAGCATGTCGAGGGCTTCGCCGCCACGGCACTCACCGACGACGATCCGGTCCGGCCGCATGCGCAACGCGTTGCGAACCAGGTCGCGAATATGCACCGCACCGCGACCTTCGATATTCGGCGGTCGACTTTCCAGACGCACCCAGTGGTCATGCGTTAGCTGGAGTTCGGCCGCGTCTTCGATCGTCAAGACCCGCTCATTTTCCGGGATAAAGTTGCTGACGATGTTCAGCGTCGTCGTCTTACCAGACCCCGTTCCACCGCTGATGATCAGGTTCTTGCGCGAGGTCACGCAGACCTTGAGAAAGTCGATCATCCCCGGGTCGATCGAGCCGAACCGGGCCAAGTCCTCGGCCCCAAGCATGTCGGTGCGAAACTTGCGGATCGTCACGCAGGGGCCGCGCAGCGCCAGCGGCGGAATCACCGCATTGACGCGACTCCCATCTTTCAGACGCGCATCGACCAACGGGGAGGCCTCGTCGATCCGCCGTCCAAGCGGAGCGACGATCCGCTCGATCACACCGAGCACAGCACGGTCACTCGAGAAGGTGCTGTCGGTCAGTTCAAGCCGACCGCCGCGCTCCACGTAGATCTGCTCGCGAGAGTTGACCATGATCTCGTCAACGCTCTCGTCGGCGAGCAGATCCTCTAGCGGTCCAAGGCCAAGCGCTTCGTGGAGAACATCCTTGATTAGCCCATCTTGGTCGACGAACGACGGAATCGCACCCGAACTGTCGAGACTCTCAACGATGTCGCAGATCGCGTTTTCGGTCTTTTCCCAGAGCTCCTCGTCGGCCAATTGGTCGATGTTCATTCGACGTAGGTCGAGGTATTCGATCAGCCGTTCATGGATTTCTTTTTGGAGCTCGGCGATTTTTTCGCGCCGCGGATCTGGACCCGCGGCCCGACGGGCTGGCGGCCGCCGCGCAGCAGGCGCCGACGCGGGTTGGCGAGCCGGTGCCGGCTCGCGAGCTGGCACTGGTTCCCGGGCAGCCGGTGGCGGTGCAACCCGCGGCGGGGGAACGACCGCAGCAGCCGGCGGACTCGCTACCGGCGCTTCGTGACTCGGCTGGCGGCGTGTCATCCGCGCGGGCGAGGGAGCTCGCGAGGCATCCACGTCTCCCGGCGGAACGGTCGGCGACCCCGCCGACACAGGCGGAAGCCCGACCGAAGGCTCGGCGGTAGCCTCGAAGGCGGCCCTTTCAGCAGAAGGCGACCCTTTTCGTCGCGGCGGCGGCGGCGGGCGCCGTCCACCCGTTGATGGCGCGCTAGCACTCGCGCTCTGATCCGTGGCTGCAGCTTGCCCGTCCTCTTCGACATGCAAGATAAAGTCGCCGATATAGACCTTGTCCGTGTCCTTGAGCACCACGGGGCTGGTGATCTTGCGCCCGTTGACATACGTGCCGTTGGTACTCTTCAGATCGACGATGATGAACTTGCCGTCTTTGAGCACAATGCGTGAGTGTCGCTTCGAGACATTACCCTTGGGCAGAACGATATCGTTGCCTTGCACGCGGCCGATATTGACTTCCGCCTTGTCGAAATCGACCCGGCGTTGGTCCCCGCCCTTTTCAGTGATCACCACAGCAAACATTGCGCCTCCGAGAAGCACACTCGGTTCAGATGACCGGTGTCCTTAGTCAAACACCTGCCAACCGACTTCATCTTTGTAATCTTCGTATAGGCTCTGGATGTTCTTGATCGTCTCGCGAACCCAGCGATGCTCGGGTGAGACAACGCGTGGCGTAACGAAGACCACCAGGGTCGTCTTGTTGCTGCGGAACTCGCGCGACTTAAAGAGCTCGCCGACGATCGGCAGGTGCCCCAACAGCGGGAACTTGTCGACCGCCTTTTCGTCAGTGTTGGTAAACAGCCCCGACAAAACGATCGACTTACCGTCTCTGACCGAAACCGAGGTATTGAACCGGCGCGTGCGGAAACCCGGCGCGCCCTGCACGTTAACCGTGCCGTCTGGCTCACTAACCTCGGCGAGGATTTTGGTCTGAATGCCGCCCAAGCTGTCGGCCACCGGCTCAACCTTTAGGCGGATGCCATACGGCTTATAGGTCACGCTCGTAACGTTGTTGTTAAGCAGAACGATCGGCACTTCGCCACCGACGAGAAACTCCGCCTCCTTGCCCGAGCCGCAAACCAATTTGGGCTGGGCCAAAAGCCGCCCGTAGCCCGAGCGAAACAGCATGTTGACCGCCGCCGAATCGACCTGAACCTGCGCAGCGATGTTCATCTTTAGCTGCGTCGGCCCCGCCGGCTGTAGTGGCACCGTGCCCTCAAGCTGCAGTGGCGCGCCTTGACTTCCAATGCCAACAAAACCCGGCCAACGCACGCCAATCCGGTTGTTGTTGTTCTTGCGCATCTCGACAAACTGAACATCGATCAGGATCTGCTTGCCGCCGCCAATACGCACGAGGTTCTCGGCCTGCAAACCATAGGCGCGCAGCAACGCGCTGACCTTTTTGGCCTCGTCGGCCGAACCGACAGCGCCTTCCAGAAACAGCGAACCGCCGATCAGTCGCGCATGCACAGAAACCAAACCGGCGCGGCTGAAGATTCGGTTGACCTGGTCGATCGCTGATGGCTTGAAGCGCACCATGTTCAGCACTTTTGCCCCGAACAGCTGCACCGCGTGTTGGGCACGACCATAATCATCGGCGGTCAACGCGTACCCCGAGATGACGATTTGGTCGCCAAACAATCGCGGGTAAATCCCTTCGATCTTGCCGAGAAACGAGCGAACGCGTTTGAACAGCCGCCCAACCTCGATCTTGGTGACAACAACCTGGTACTTGAGCCGGCTCCGAGCGGTCTGCACGAACAGCTCCGTCGTACCGGCACTAACACCGACGATCGTCGCCTGCCGCGTCGAGTAGTTGACCACGTCGGCAACCGCGGGGTTGAGTACATGAACCTTGGTGATCGTGCCGCGCACAGTCACCGACTCGCTTTCCCCAACGGTGAGCTTCAACAAGGTACGTTGAGCCACGGCCGGAGACGCGCCAGTGACCAGCGCGATCACGAGGAAAGTTTGACAGGTGTTTCGCATGATTTAGAGCCTGTAAAACACTACAAAAACACGAGGATCTGGTCAAGCCAGACGACGTTCGAGCGCCCCTAGCCCAAGGGACAGCCTGATCCTAGGGAAGGCGTAGCTGCGGAAAGTAGCGGCTGAGCACCGCCCAGGCCGTTCCGAGGAGAATCGCCAAACCGTAGGGGATGCGGTGCATCTCGATTTGGCCCTTGCTCTGCTTCACCAGTTGGCGCCCTCGGGCATAGATGTTGCGAAAGACATGCGAGAGTTGCCCCCGCCAGAGGGAGATCGACAGCGCGACAATGCCCCCCGTCAGACAGACGTAGACCAGCGCCAGCACGATCAACGGGAAGCCGAGGCCAACGCCAACCGTCGCCATCAGCTTGACGTCACCCCACCCGATGAATCGCAGCGCTGCCAGCATCGCGAACAGGCCGCCACCGACCAGCAGTCCCAATCCACTATGGCCTGCGGCGAGCACTAGGCCCGCGCCACCGCCCTGCAACGCGGCGAAGGCGAGCTGAGCAACAAGCAGGGCCAGCGCGCCCCAGCCGGTCAGCCAGTTGGGAATGCGGTAGCTACGAACGTCGATCACCGCCGCGATCAGGCAGATCGCGAGACACAGCGCATCGACAAAAATTAGACCGAACATTTAGATGGTGACGCGATGGCAGGGCGACCGCGGACAAGAACTGCGACTGGACTACCGGGCAGCAGCAAGCGGTCAGCTGCTGCCGAGGCCAGCAGCATGCAACAACCGAGGCAGCAGCACGCAGCACCTGGCTGCCAAAGGCCAGCCTGCTAGGCCGGCCCGCTAAGGATCATTGCCCTTAGCGAAGTTTTTGAGCGAACGGCCCTTCATGTGCTTTTGGCCCGGCTTGGTCTTGACTGTGACGTTGGTCTCGCCAGCGAGTGCACTGCTCGAACCGGCGAACAAATTGCGGATGTTGTCGCCAAAGAGGGTGACAACGCCGATCGCGGCGATAGCGATAAGGGCGACGATAATGATGTATTCGGTCATTCCCTGACCTCCCTCATCGCGTCGCAAGCGTGACAGCAGCTTCTTCATTTTGGCTTCCCCATCTGGAGCGGTATGTATAGTACGGTCTAATGGTAGCACATGTCGCACCGAGAGGAACCAGGGTGCGCTTTTTGCGGAGGCAAATGACATAAAATGCACCAACGACTTGCGGTTACATGTCTTTTTCTCACGAGTCTGCTGTATAGCGCGTCCCTGTACGCCAAGCGCCCGGCGAAGATCTACGTCGCCCAGGCCGATGTCCAACCCGCACCTGACAGCAATTGCCAACCGCTAATCGCCCAGGCTACCGCGGTCCTGCCCGCACTACTGAGCGCGTCGGGGAAAGTCGTCGACAAGGATCCCCAGGCACCAACCGCAGCCAAAGCGCTCGAAACCTGGCTCAAGGCCAAGCGCTTCGCCGGCTACCGCATTGTGGTCCGCCTGGTCCGCTGCGCAACACGGCTGGATCCGCCGCTCGCCGGGAAACGCTATCCGGTCCAATTCGCCGAAGTCGCTAGTGCGATCGACGCAGAGCGCGTTCCCAGTGGCCAGATGGCGCTAGCCGGCACCGGCGATGCGCAGATCGGCATCGAAGTCTCCAAACCCAGCGCGAGGAGCCAGGCAGAAGCGCTCAAAGAGGCGTTAACCGCCTCGTTACGCCAAGCCATCGAGCGCTTCGTCAGAACAGCATTGACCGGAAAGACGCAGCCCAAGAAACGCGCTCGAAAACGGAGTCGTCGTCGGTGAACACCCGCCTGCTCTTGCTATCGCTGCTCGCTGCTTGTGCAGCCGGCGGAGGCCGTCCCGCTCAGGCCAACAAGTTGGTCGATCATTGGAAGATCCGCGGCGTAGCCCTCGGTCACTACACCGAAATCAGCCCAAGCGAGCTCAAGCGCAAGCTGCAAGAGATCAAAGAGCTCAACGCGACCCACGTCACCGTGGTCGCCCAGTGGTCGATGAAGGACGTGCGCGACGAGCGCATTGCGCCGCGCAAGGGTCACACCACGTCCGACGCGACGCTGGTCAGGATGATCGCTCAGGCCAAAGCGATGGGCTTCGCCGTGCACCTGTTTCCGATGATCGATGTGCAAAAGCGCAAGCCGCTCGAGTGGCGCGGCACGATCAAGCCGGCGAGCTGGGAGCGCTGGTGGCAAAGCTATCGGCGTTTCATCCTGCACTACGCGACGATCGCCAAACGCAGCGGCGCCGACATCTTCTGCGTCGGCTCGGAGCTCGTTACCACCGAAAATCAGACCCAACGTTGGCAGGCGCTGATCGCGGAAGTCCGCCGCCGCTATCGCGGCCAGCTGCTCTATTCGGCAAATTGGGATCACTACCAGCCGGTAACGTTCTGGCAGCACGTCGACTTGATCGGTCTGACCGCCTATTACACCATCGCCAAGACCAACGACGACACTGCTGAGCAAATGACCCAGGCTTGGGGCGAAATCCGCAACAAACTGGTCGCCTGGTCCCGTCGACAAAAACGTCGCCTGCTGTTTACCGAAGTTGGCTATCCCAGTCTCGACGGCGGCGCAGTTAATCCCTGGGATTACACGCAAAACACCTATCCCGACCCCGAAGAGCAGCGGCGGGCCTACGTCGCCTTCGCCCGGGCGTGGAGTGGTGTCGACGAGCTCGCCGGCGTCTTCTTCTGGGACTGGTACGGCAAGGGCGGCCTCAAGGACCGGCGCTACACGGCGCGCAACAAGCCAGCGGCGCAGGTGATCCGTCGTTGGTTCGCCGCCGGACTTTCGTCCCTGCCCCTGGGGTCGCCGGCCCCAAACCAGCGCTGATTTTCCAAACAAAATACGACCGATAGAGCGGAACGCGACTTGCATCCTTGCCTGGTGTGCAACGCCGGACCCCGCTGATCGTGTCACTCGTGCTCGTCGCCCTGGCAGCGAGCAACGCTATCGCCGATGACGCGCAAAGCACCGCGGAATTCGTCCCCGGAGAAATCATCGTTCGCTGGCACGCCACCCCGGGGGCGCTTGAGGCCCATCCCGACATCCAGCGGCTGTTGGCCGACCCGCTACGCAGGCCGACGGTCCAACGCCTCGCTGGCAACACCGAGCTGTTGCGCTTCGCCGGTGATGCAGCGAGCACCCTGGCGATGATTGGCAAGCTCAACGCTGACCCATCGGTGCGCTACGCCCAGCCCAATTACATCCGTCGCGTGATGTCCGCCAGCAACGACACACATCTGCCGCTGCAGTGGAACCTGGCGCAAATGCGCGTCACCGAAGCCTGGTCGATCATGGCGACGAGACCAACGGTCGTCGCAGTAATCGATACAGGGATCCGAGCCAAGCATCCGGACCTAGCAGGTCAGATCCTTCCGGGATACGACTTCATCTCGTCGAAGGAAGCGGCCAACGATGGTGACGGCTACGACGCCAACCCCGAGGACACCGGCGACAACACCACCGCGAGTTCTGCCTTTCACGGAACTCACGTTGCCGGAGTGGTCGCCGCTTTGACCAACAACGGGATCGGCATCGCCGGTGTCGCCCCTCACGCGAAGATTCTCCCCGTACGCGCACTAGGCGTAAAGGAAGGCAAGGGCACCGACGCCGACATCGCTACGGCGATCCGCTGGGCCGCAGGCCTCGATGTGGCGGGCGCTCCGAAAAATGCTAACCCCGCCGACGTGATCAACCTCAGTTTCGGCGGGCCTGGCGCGAGCAACGTGCTCACCGACGCGGTCACCGCAGCCCTCGGCAGGGGCGCGATCGTGATCGCCGCCGCCGGCAACCAGAACGCTGACGTGATCAAGAGTGACATCCACCCGGCAGCGATCGACGGCGTGATCGCCGTCGGCGCGACCGACATCGCAGGCAAACGAGCGCCCTACTCTAACTACGGCACACGCGTCGATATCATGGCACCGGGCGGAAACCTCGGCGGTGCTAACCAAGCACTCACACACCAGGGCCGCAACGACTGGCCCGCCGGCATCGTCTCAACGATGTATTACACCGCCGAGCAACAAGCCAAAGGCCAGCCAGAGTTCGGCTACCATTTCCTCGACGGCACATCTCAGTCCGCACCAGCAGTCGCTGGCGTCGTCGCCGCAATGCGGGCGGTCAACCCCGACCTAGACCATCAACAGGTGCGCGCTGTACTGACACAAACCGCCAACCCCAGCGGCAAATGCAACGAAGGCTGCGGCGCCGGACTGATCGATGCATATGCGGCGATTCAGGCGAGCAGCAGTCCACCGCCCAAAGAGAATCCATCGCTGTTACCGATGGGCGCAAGTTGCGCGATCGCCGCGCAATGCGCGGGCGGGCTCTGCATCGCCGGAGCGAGCGGCACCAACGTCTGCAGCAAGAACTGCCTGCTCGAAAGCGACTGCGGCGGCAGTGCAAGCTGCGTAGCCAATGTCTGTGTGTTCCACGGCGTCTCTAGCACCAGCAGTCGCCGCAGCCCCGGACAAGGCGGTAGTACCGTCACGGTACTCGGCACAAGCGGTTGTGCCCTCGGCTCCGATGCTCCGTTGGGCGATTTCAGCACCGTCGGATTGGGTCTGGCGCTGGCCCTTGGGCTGGCCTACCGCGGACGCCGAAGAAGAAGGCACCGGCGCTAGCCAGCCGTGCTCGTCGTCGATAGTATAACGACTGAGCATATGGCCTGGTTTGTAGCGATCTGCTGTGGATGTGCTGCGGTCTTCGTACCGCTGCTCGTCTCATTGCGCTGGAGGCGTCGCGAACTGCGTCGCGCCTTGCGCCTGCGCTCGGCCGTACGCCCCTACCTGCTGCACCGTGCGATCGAGGCAGGACTGGCGCCACCAGTGCCGTCTCACCCAACGGCCAACGGATTGGTCGATGAACTGTGCGCGCTGACCGATGCGCTACGCGAGCACGAACATCGCGAACTCAATGGCGATGCGATCGCGATCACCGATACGATGCCCGTCGAGGAAGTATCGCTAACTCGCCGAACCAAGCCACCGCTTGCCGACGACAGCAGCGCCTCACCCCCGCCACGACCCGAGAAGCGGCAGCGATAGCTCGTCGCTAGCCGCTCTGGCCACAGCTGCAGCGCAGTTCGCAACGCTCAGTTGAGGAAGTTGCGGATCAGCTTGGTCGGCTTCTCAGCACGAATGAAAACGGTAAACGTCTGGTCGATATCGAACTTCTTGTTGCGCAAGGTAATGCGGTGTGAGCCGACGGGCAGTGTGATCCGCGCCTGAGGCGTTACCAACCCTGTGTCTTTGCCATCGACAACGATCTGCGTCCACGGCTTGGAATTGACCATCAACAGACCATTGCCTTTGGGCTTGGCTGCAGCAGCCTGGCGTTCACGTCGCGCGGCCTCCGCCGCAGCACGCTCGCGCTCCCGGCGTTCCTCTTCTCGTCGGGCAGCCTCCGCACGGGCGCGCTCTCGCCGCTGCTCCGCCTGACGCGCTTGCGCCGCCGCCCGCGCCTGCTCCGCCCTTGCCCGCGCTGCCGCGGCGAGGCGGGCGCGCTCAGCATCGGACACTACCCGCTGCTTGGCGATCGGCGTCGTCGCCGCCGCAGCCTTCGTTAGGCGAGCAGCGATTTGAATCGGCTGCGTACCAGCATAGACCAATGGCTGTCGGAGCGGTTGATAACCGCCGGCGGTCAGCTCGAGCTCCTTCGCTTGCTGCAGGTTCAACTTCACCCGCAATGGAGTGCGCCCAAGCATGTGCCTATCGCTACCTGCGATCAACGTCGCCACTGCCTTGGGTTGGCTGTTGATCACCACCTCGACCTGCTTAGGCACCAACAGTGGTCGTAGCGCAAGTCGCTGACCGGATTTGATCGCTAGGTCCTGAGACCAAACATGATAGCGATCATCACCACGCACCTCGAGGCGATGGTTTCCCGGCAAGACGCGACTGATCTTCATCGGCGTCAGCGTGGGTAGCGGACGCCCATCTAGCACCACCTTGGCGCCGCTCGGACTCGAACGAACTTCGATCGTCGCCATCGGCAACGGCAGCAAGGACGGCTTGAGCTGCAGTCGCCGGCGTGCGTCAACACGCACGGTACGCGACCACGGCGTGTAACCCGGTTTGCGAGCGACGACGTGATAGTCGCCCGGCGGTAGGCGCTCCAATGTCAACGGAGCCGGTGTGCGCTGACGGTCGCCATTGATCTCGATCAGCGCACCCGCCGGGCTGGTGATCACGACAAGCGCCCCAGGCGCGTTGAGGTAGAGCAGATAAAAGGCGATCCCTCCGCCGATCAAAGCCAGTGCCACCACGCTGAGCACGACCCACAGCCCACCGCGCGAACGGCGCTGGATCCGCGCTTCGGGCAACGGTGTGACCATCGCGGTGCTGGTCGGCGGACGAGTGACTGCCGATGGAACACCGATCGGTGGCGTCGGCTGGTCCGCTTCGTCGGCCGCCACCGAGGGGGCCGCGCCCGTCGATGGCATCTGGGGAAACAACATTTCCTCGCCGGTAGGCTTGTCGTAGATCTGCGTCTCGACTTCGTCCTCTTCCCAGGCCAGTCCCGGCGTCGGCGTTGGCGTCGCGCCACCAAATGCATCGGCAGAAGCGGCCGGCGCGACCGCGCTCTTTCGACCGGGAAGCGTTGAAGCAGGCGGTGGCAACGGAGGCGGCCCACCAGCGGCAGACGGCATTTCGGGCATCGGCAAGTCGCGATACGCTTCGAGCTTGCTGTCTTCCTCTTCGATTTCGCGGGTAAACGTCCGCTTCATCCACCCGGCAAGATCTTTGCGCGCGTAGAACTCGCCAGAGGTGTACATGTATGCTTGGAGATCGTCGTGGAGGTCGATCGCGTTCTGGTAGCGGTCGTCGACATCTCGAGCCAATGCCTTGAGCACGATCTGCTCGAGTTCCTCGGTGACGTTGCGGTTATAGGTACTCGGCGGCAGGATCTCGACGTTACGCACCTTCTCCAACGTCGAGAAGTCGCTTTCGCCGAGAAACAAGCGCTCGCCGGTGATCATCTCGTAGAGCACGATGCCCACCGAGAAAATATCCGAGCGGCGATCGAGCGGCAGCCCACGCACCTGCTCGGGCGACATGTAGCCGAACTTGCCCTTTAGGATGCCACGTTGGGTCTTCGAGGCTTTGCCTGCGGCTTTGGCGATGCCGAAGTCGACGAGTTTTACCTCACCCTCGTAAGAGATCAGGATGTTTTGCGGACTGACATCGCGATGCACCAGGTGCATCTCGCGCCCCGCGCCATCGCGCTTGTTGTGGGCGTAGTCGAGCCCTTCGCAGACCTTCATCACGATCAGGCAGGCCTGGGCGATCGGCATCGTGCTGGTCAGCGAGCGACAGCGATCGAAGATCGCGCGCAGGTCCTTGCCGTGCACATATTCGAGCGCGATAAAGTAGCTATCTTCGACCTTACCCAGGTCAAAAATCTGAGCGATGTTAGCGTGATTGAGCTGAACGGCGATCTTCGCTTCATCGATAAACATCTCGATGAATTCTTCGTCTTCAGCGATGTTGGGCAGGATCCGCTTGACGGCTAACAGGCGCTCAAAGCCTTCCACGCCAAACGCCTTGGCACGAAACACCTCGGCCATCCCACCTACGTTAATACGCTCGAGTAGGTAGTATTTTCCGAATGGAATCGGGCCCTTCACCGACTCGTTCCGCCCATAGTTGGTTGTAGTATACTCAACACACCTCTCTCACGCCACGCTTAAGGTCGCGAAACCGCTACCCGAAGTGCGGGGCACCCCGATCGGGCGCACGCGAGTGACACGTTGCTGATCGGCCATCAGCGCGAGCCGAGGGCCTGCGCTGGCGACAGCGCAGCAGCCCGTTGCGCTGGCAAGAGCGCTCCGAGCAAACAGCAGCCGATGGCAAAGCCCATCGACAACGCGATCAGCGTCGGGGAAAAAACGAAATAGCTCTCTGGCTTGAAGGGGAAGTCGGGCAATCGCGTCGCGGAGAAGTGGTCACAGACCAGCGCCGCGACCCAGGCCAAACTCAAGCCCACCGTACCGGAAACCGCGCCAATGATCGCCGCCTCGCCCAGTACCGTACGGCGAACATGGGCGCGACTCGCACCGACGGCGCGTAGCAAGCCGATCTCCCAGCGCCGCTCACTGACCAACATCAAGAAGGTATGAGCGATGTTTATCGCGGCAATGAACACGATGATCACGCTGACCAAGGTGAGCAGAAAGCTCGCCAGTGTGATGAACAGCCCGATGGTCTTGCCAGCCCCTTGTTTGACATCAAAGCCAATGCTCTTGATGTAGGCGGCGATCGGTGTGATGTCCGCCTTTGAGCGCGTCAATAAAACGGCACTACTATAGGTCTTGGCCGACGCCCCGCCCTTGTAGCGCTGATTCCAGCGCTTGACGTATCCGATCGGCACGCTCAGCCCCAGCGGAATCGCCTTGTCGCTCACACCGACCAGCTGAAACTTGCGTTGGATCGGCTGTCCACCCTGGCGGACCACAGTGCCAAAGTAGCTTCGACCGAGCTCGACGGTGAACGTCTTGCCCGCGAAGATGCTGGTCAGAAAGTCGGGGATCTTGGGCAGGTCGGGGTTACTCGCGGCGATCGAGCTGTTATAGAGCTCGATCAGATGGCGCGAGATCACCGCCGGCACCGGCTTGTGGCAGCGATTGACATCCCACGCGCAATAGCGGCCCTCGGGGCATCGATTCCCCGGAGCACATGGTGGCGGCTGGTCGTCGGCGAGGTGATCGCGAAAGGTAAACGGCGGTTTGATCTCTGGCGCGATCACTTGGTCGTCAACGCCATCGCAAAAGCCCGTCAACTCGAAGGGAATGTCGCGACCGCGCTTAAGGATCCGCGCACCACCCCAGCCGCGGGCCGGAAAGCCAAGGCGCATCCGCCCAAAGACCGCGGCCGGTGCTGGCACCGTCGAGTCCACGGGCTGACGCAAGCGAGCCAACACAGCATCGTCGATAAAGCGTCCGCTGCCGAACAGCGAGCTTTTCGGCGCGACGACCTCCAGGCGATCGACGGGGAAAATCTCGCCGAGAACGACCCGCCGCACCCCCGCGTCGAGTGCCAAAAAGAACGCAAATGCCGCGATGCCAACGATGATGCCGATCGAAGAGAGAATGTTGTGGCGCATGTTGCGCCGCAAATTCTGCCAGATCAGAAACAGCAAACGGCTAGGCATCGCTGCCTCCGGAACCGACCTGCGGGGCGGGATCCTCGCTCAGCGAGCCGTCTTCGATGCGCAGCACCCGACGGGCCGCATCGGAAACACGGGCTTCATGGGTGACGATGAGCAGCGTGATCCCTTCATCGTTGAGCTGCTGGAACAGCTCGATCACCGCTCGACCGGTGCGCGTATCGAGGTTGCCCGTCGGTTCATCACAAAGCAGCAACGTCGGCGAATGGAACAATGCCCGGGCGATCGCGACACGTTGCTTCTGTCCGCCACTCAGACGCCCCGCCAAATGGTCGCGGCGATCAGCCAGGCCAACGCGTTCGAGAACATCATCGACCCGCCGCTTGACCTTGGCCTTGTCCCATTTCGAAAACACTGCCGGCAGCGCAACATTCTCCCCACAACTGAGGTGCTCTAGCAGGTTGAACTGCTGAAAAATAAAGCCAATTGACCGATTGCGCAGCATCGACAGCGCGCGATCTGACAATCCGCGCAGTGACTGTCCGACGACCTCTGCCTCACCAGTAAAGTCCCGATCGAGTCCGCCGATCACGTTGAGCAGCGACGATTTGCCACTGCCACTGGTCCCGACGATCGCCGCGAAATCACCCTCGGCAATCGCTAGGTCGACGTCTCGCAGAACACGGCGAGCAGCGCTGCCCTGACCATACTGTTTATTGATTTTGTGCAGTTTGATGAGCACCAGGGCCCGTTTTTAACACAGCAGCTTTGCCAGACCGCCGATATTCCCACGACGAAAAACAAGCACGAGACACAACCCCACCGCGCTCGCCACGATAAGGCGACCAGCCAGGAGAAGAAAATGAGCACACCGCGAATTGGACGCAACAGCAATCGGCTCGAGCTTGCCCCGGCTCGGGCACGGCAGACCGAAAGAAACAACATGAATTTCAAGAGCTTTGTTGGCGCCGGAGTCAATGTACTGCTCGCCGGCGCACGCGGCGCAGCAAGAACGGTTGGACTACCGGTTCTCAGTGCCACGGCGGCCGACGGCACACCGGCCAATGCCACCAGCAGCCCGTCCAGCACAACCAGCGCTTTGACCAGCGCACCTTCACAGACCGATTCGCATTCAGATCTACAACAAGCGATGGATGCGCGCGCCAACCAAGACCTAGAGCTGCTGGTGATCCAAAGCAAGATCCAACAGCAGAACCGCCAGTTCACCCTGGTCTCGAACGTGATGAAAGCACGTCACGACACGGCAAAGGCAGCGATCAGCAACCTGCGCGCATAGTCGAGACCGCAGAGAGCCAGTGGACCCAACCCAGCGTTTCAGAGTACGCTCCGACGCGTAGGAGAGACGATGAACATCGGCGGACCCCAAGGACCCGGTGGTCCTTCACGCCCGAAAGCTCCGGCTCCGGCCGACAATCGCCCAGTCGAGGGCAAGACGGATCAAAGCTTCGCTGAGGTTCTTGGACCGACTGGATCAGGGTCGACGGCTCCGATCACATCGATCAGCGATCCGCAGGTCGCAGAGATCGCGAACAAGTTGCGAAGCGGCGCACTGAGCGCCGAGCAAGCTGCCGCGGCGCTGGTCGACACCGTCGTTGCCAAACGCGCTGCGACGCTTTCTCCGGCGCAACAGTCGGCGCTTCGCGGACAGCTCGAAGCAGCGCTGCGAGACGACCCCACCCTGCTCGCGCGCTTGAAACGCGCGAGCGATGACTAGATCACTCCTCGCGCTTTCTGCAATCGCGGCTGCACATCTCGCCGCATCGGCCAGCGGCATCGGCAACACAGCGCTAGCGACCAACCAGCGAACCCGCACCACCGTTTTCGTTCTCGCCCGAGGTGTTTCGCTCTCCGAGTCCGACGCAAACGCCATCGACCACGGACTCCGTCAGGCGATGGCGACGGATCTTCAGCTCAACGTTAGCGATTGGAACCGGCTGTTATTGTCGTTTTCCGCGCGCATCCCGAGCGCTGCTTTGGAGCGCGCAACGACCGCCCAGAGTGAAGGCCTCGCGCTGCTGCAACAAAGAGACTATCGCGCCGCGCAGATCAGCCTGCAGCACGCGGCAAGCCTGCTCGAACAGCACTTGGCCCACGCACCGAAGCGCCAGCTGGCAGAGATCCAACTTGCCCTCGCGCTAGTAGCTGCGCGCCTGGGTCAACATGACCGCGCTGACCAGCTGTTACGCGCGCTGCTAACTTGGCGTCCGCACCTCGATGGTGGTGCGCAGCTCCCACTCCCCCGTGACCTCCGCCAGCGGCTGCGACACATCCGACAACAGCTCGCACGGTCCGCGACGTTTCCGTTAGAAGTGATCAGCTCTCCGGCGGGTGCTCGGGTCTACGTCGATGGCAGTTTCGTCGGAGAAACGCCAACGCGAATCGCCCTACACCCGGGAAGGCACTACGTCGCGGTCAAACGCCGCGGCTTTCTCAAGCAATTGGTTGCCGCACAGGTCGCTGAACGAGACGATAACCGCCTTCGCGTGACGCTTACTCGCCTCGATCAATACCTGCTGGTCGATCGCGCGCTGGAGCAGGCGCGAATCGCAGTTGGCAAGCCCCAATTACCAACTCGCGTGACCGACCTGCGCAGCGTACTGTTCATCGACCAGGCGGTGTTTGTCCGCCCACAGCTGCGTGGCAACACAACGCGACTTCGCGCCGACCTTTACGACCTCCACTCGGGACGACAGCTGGCGAGCGCCAGCGCCATCCTCGACGGCACACCGCAAGGCGACCGGAACGCCTACGCCGCACTGGCCGCCGCGCTGTATGCCCAAGCCGGCGTCGCCAGGACCCCAAAGGGCCACTTTAGGTCGACGACAAAGCCGTTCTACCGACGATGGTGGTTTTGGGCTGCGACGGCAGCGGTTGTTGGCGGCGCAGCACTAACGGCTGGCTTATGGCCACGAGACCGGGGCTGCACAGGGAGCGCTGATCGCCCCTGCCTGGTGATCAAGAACTAGTCGTGATCAAGAACTAGTCGTGATCAAGAACTAGTCGTGATCAAGAACTAGTCGCGATCAAGAACTAGCGCTCGCGGCGACGACGACCGACCAGCACCAAGAGCCCGAGGCCGATCAATACCAATGCGGTTGTATCGGTGATGCGTGCGTGGCTGACCCGGCAGCAGCCATCACTGTCGCCAGGGCGGATCACGCCACCATCAGCAACCACGTTACCATCCATTTTCGTAACACCGGAGTCCGCTGGCGGGAAGACGGTCGAATCCGGCGAGACCCCGCCGTCGCCGGGCGTGCCACTATCGGCGGCAACACCGCCATCACCCGCGGCAGCAGGATTGCAGAAGGGTGGTTTTGTCGGCGCCGTGCAACCAGATTTCGGGTAGAGAAACTGTACGCCCGTTTCTTGCTCAGTCGTCAGCGTGATCGTCTGATCGTTGAATTTGATCGGGATCTGGAAGGTACCGCCGGTGACTGAATAGCCGAGGGTCTCGGGCATCAGTTGCGTGACCGCCGTCTGAACGTCGATCTTATTGGCCTCAGCGCCGATGCTCCACTTGAAGTCCTTGGCGTTAAACGCCATGTAGGCTTTGACGATCCCGCCCACCGTCGCGGGATTGAAGTTCATGCTGACAAACCAAGCATTGTTGGTAAACGTCCAAGGGATCTCAGTACCGTCGCCAAAGTAAACCAAGATCCCGCCGTCTTTGCCGTTGCTGACGAAGGGAGAGAGCGCGCCCTTGAAATCGAAGGTCAAATCGACGCAGTTGACCGACGAGTAGGCGCTAAAGGCAGCTTTGACCGCGGCCTCGACTTGCGCAGGCGTTGGCAAGTTCGCGCTGGCGCTCGGAATATTGATGTACACCGGCACCGGCGTGCTCTTCCACTTAACCGGATCTCCCTGGCCTGGATTGACCTCATCCGAGTCTTTGTAGCAGAGCTGAGCCCATGCAGCCGATTGCGCGACGGTAAGCACCAATAACGCGCTGAGCGCCCGAAAAAGCATTCGTCAATCTCCTTAGCTGACTTCGGTTATTGCCAAGATTAGCCGGCTTTGCCTATCTAGCGCAAGTTGCGCTGCCGTTCGCACCGTCGGCGCCGCAGCAAACCAAACATCAACAATCCGAGCAGCGGCGAGGCCGTGGGCGCACCCGGTGCGCTTCGACAGGCGCACCCTCCGCCGTCAGTTGGGGCGATCCCCCCGGCGTCGCCGACGACACCCGCGTCGGCACGAGCCCCGCCATCGACGGAAACACCTCCGTCGCTCGTCGGCGACGATCCATCAGCAGCCACGCCTCCGCCATCGCGCGGCGCACCGCCATCGCTCTGCGGAGGGAACCCAGTGCTACAGCCCGTGGCGCCCGGCGTGGGAGCGCTGCAACTGCCGTCACCATAGAGATGGACCAGTCCGTCGATGTCGTCTTGTTTGAGTTGCTGCTTGCTGGTGTCACCGTAGGCGAACTGCGGGGCCATCACGGATTGAGCACTATTGGAATCCGCCAGACCGATCACGGTACCGATCAAGTACGTCATCACGTTCTGGATATCGAGTACCGAATTCTGCGCATCGCCACCGGTGTGATTCCACTTGAAGGCGAAAGCGTTGATCGCGATCGAACCGACGGTAATCCCGCCGGCTGCATTGTGGCCACTGAAGCTGTAGGCTGGAAACTTCGGATCCGTCGGGAATCCGGCTTGGCTGTCGTACCAGAACACGTAGACAAAGCCGTTGTCGGCGGCGTCGGGCTCGAACTTCACTTGGGCGGGGCTGAACGTGCCGCGATTGACAAAGCTCAATGTGGAGCAACTAACCTTCGACCACGCGGCAAAGGCTGCATCGATAGCCTGGGATTGGTCGGCGGTGACGTTCTGGGAGATCTTATAACCTACCGGCGGCTTCTCCCATTTTGCGACCGATACCTTTCCCGAGTACTGGCGTAGGCAGTAGGCCTGGGCGTCGAGGCTGCTCGATAGTAGCGCCAAGATCGAGACGGTCTTCAACCAACGCATCGCTCCTCCGAAGGGCGGGCAAAAGTTTGGCGCCCGACAAAAATGCCGGGCGCCAGTGATGAGGTTGAGAGCCACTATAGCGGACCTGTCACGCTACTGATAGCAACTCTGGTCCGCTTCGATACATGTAGGAACTTTGCGACCATTCTGCGTGGCCTGCACGAGAATCATCCCCGAGGGACATTTCCCCGAGGCATCGGGGTGCTGGCTGCAGAAGGTCTCGTAGAGGTTGGTCACCACGCAAATGCCCTGCTTGCAGTTTGGCTGAAGCGGGTTGCATGGATCGCAAGGCTCACCAGCACTCGGCTTGCGTTCAACAGCGTCAACGACCTTGCAATCCGGCCGTTCGCAACAGCGGCTATTGAAGAAGTAGTGCAACTGGGCACAGAGCGTGTTGGGGATCTTGGCGTCAGCACGCTCTTTACAGTCGAGAATCGTCTTACCGTTGTAGACCCGCGTCGGGAACGTGCCATCGGGTTTGCAGGTGATCGTTCCCCAGCCACAGAACTGATAGCCGTCGCACCAGAACTCTTCGCCGGGCGTACACTTCAGCCCAGGCGTCGGAGCGATCGGTGGCGGCTCACTCGGCGTACTGCCCTTCTCACAACGCGTACCGAACTCGTTAATGATGCAGGTCGTGGTGCCCCCACCATTTGGCGGGTTGCTGTCTTCCGGCGTCGCCGGACGCTTACAAACGTACTTGGTGTCGCCACCAACTTCACGCTTTTCGCAAACCCATCCGCCGCTGCCGTCTGAGGGCTTGTCGCCTTCGCAGATCACAACGCCATTGTGGATTCGACAGTTCCAAGAACCACCACCGCTACTGGTCGGCGACGTGCCCTTCTTGGTGCAGACCGTCATCTCGGCGTTGCATTCCCATCCGCCACTACCGGTCGTGTTGTTGTTGGTATTCGGTGGCTCGCGCTCGCAGACGATCTTGGCCAAACCATCGCTGATCACCAGCGTACACTTCCAATCCACGTCGCCGGTCGGCGGCTTATTGGTCGGATTGGACGGGTAGTCTTCCTGGCAAATCACTTCTTTGGTCTCGCTGCTATAGCGACAATTCCAGCCGCCGATGCCGTTTGGACCCACCTCGTCGCCCGGATTGCCCGACTTGCGGCAAACGACCCCACGATACTCGCTCTCGTACTTGCAGCCCGACTCACCACTACCGAATGGCGACTGGAAGGGCTTGCTGCACTTGGTTTGGTTTTGGTTGCAGTCCCAGAGGTTGGAACAGCGGCAGACGGTGCCACGGTCAATGTCACCCTTGCAGACCAGCTCCTCCGGCTTGCAGCACTTGGCTGGGTCGGTGCAAGCGGCACCAGGGTCGTTGACCTGCGTGGGGTTGTTCACATAGGGGTCAAAGGGCGCCATGTCCCCCGAACAACCCTCGAACCATGCCACGGCCAGAATCGTCACACTGGCGGCGATAGCAAGTCCTCTTAGCATTCTGCTCTCCTTCCTCATCGGGCCCAGCTAACGCAAGTTAGGTGCCAGGATCAGCCCGTCGCACGCAAAAATTAACATGTTGTTTTCAAACGCAAAATTCATCCAGTCGCCGTGTGCCCATGGGGGTGCGCCGCCCGCGGCGGGGCTCAGTCCCCCCAGGCTTGTCGTCTGCACACAACAACCGCCCCCACGCACCCGCGCTTCGCCGCGATCAACGCACGCGCACACGACCGATCGTCGTCGACGCTCTGCCAGGGGAGCCATGGCAAAAGTGGTCTATAGCCCGTAGTCTCCATCCCCCGACTTGGGGTTGACCCGCGACCCAGCGCCCTGCTAACGTCTGAATTTGTAAGAGTTCCCAATGAGAGACGACTTCGTGAGCGGTGACAGAGCCGACAAGACGCGCCGTGCGCCAACGGTCGAGCGGGCGATTCACCTCAGCCAATGCAAGCTGGTGGTGATCAAGGGCGCCGCCCGAGGTCACGAGTACGTGCTCTCGGCAGACGTGGTCCGCCTCGGCAAAGCCGAGACCAACGATATCGTGATGCCTGAGGACACAGTCTCCAGGGTCCACTGCGAAATCCTGCGCGACCAGCGCGGCTATCTGCTGCGAGACCTGGACTCGACCAACGGCACCTTTCTAGACGGCGCGGAGGTCCGAGAGGCCTATCTACGTGCAGGGTCGGTGCTGACCGTAGGGACGGTTCAGCTGCGCTTTCAGCCGTTCGAGCAGCGTATCGAAATCCTACCCAGCGAAAAGGAGCGCCTGGGTTCGATGGTCGGTCGCAGCTTGGCGATGCGCGAGATCTTTGGTCTGATCGAACGCGTCGGCCCCACCGAAGCCACGGTGTTGATCGAAGGCGAGACCGGCGTGGGCAAAGACCAAGTCGCGCGAACGGTCCACGACTGCTCGCGACGCAAAGACAAGCCCTTCGTCGTCGTCGACTGCGGCGCGGTTGCCGGAAACCTGATCGAAAGCGAGTTATTCGGTCACGAAAAAGGCGCCTATACCGGCGCCACCGCCACACGTCAGGGCGCTTTCGAAATGGCCGACGGTGGGACGATCTTCCTCGACGAGCTGGGCGAGCTCAGCCTCGATTTGCAGCCCAAGCTACTACGCGTGCTCGAGTCGCGCGAGTTCCGTCGCGTCGGCGGCAACCGTACGATCCGCGTCGACATTCGCGTGATCGCCGCCACCAAACAAGATCTGCGCTCCGAGGTTCAGAAGGGCAAGTTTCGCGAAGACCTCTACTTTCGCCTGTCCGTCGTGCCGATCTATGTGCCACCACTGCGCGAGCGCAAAGAAGACGTCGCACCGTTGATCAACGAGTTCATCAAAAAGCTCGCCCCCGAGGGCCTCGAAATGACGCCCGAGGCGCTCGATGGCTTAGTCGCCCACGACTGGCCGGGCAACGTACGCGAACTGCGCAACGTGCTCGAGCGCGGCATGTACCTCTCCAAGCAGGTCGGCTCCGAGGCCTTCAAGTTCATCGACGCGACGGCAATGGGCTTCCCACGACCTGCGGGAGGGCGCAGCGGCGTCGACGTTACCTTTGACCCAACCCAGTCCTACCGCACCAACAAAGAGCGTTGGAACGACGACTTCGAGCGGCGCTATCTCACCTGGCTGTTGCAGCGCTCCCAGGGCAACATCTCCCGCGCTGCCCGCGAAGCCGATATGGACCGCAAATACCTGCACAAGTTGATCAAGAAGCACGGCATCTCCTGATCAAGCCGCACGGCGTTTCGGCCGCGTCTGCTGCTCGACCGGGGTGGCGAGGCCTCAGTGGCCATGACAGCAGCCCCGCTCACGTCGCCAAAGATCTACCCTCAACATCTTCCGATCACAGCCGCTGTATAGAGGTGGAGGGCGACATATCCATGGCCGCTATGACGCTGGTGCCGCGACTGCTCACCCGCCTGAAAAACGCAGCATTACAGCTAATTAATCGCTTGTCGCTGTCTGAAGCACGCCTACGCCCGGCGATGGTGCCCGTACGCAGGTCGACGAGAAATCAGCGACTTAGATAGAAGCAAAACCATCGAACTTTTTCGCGCGTGTTCACGAATGAGTCTGGCGTAACTATTGCTACACCCTATGGCGTAAGGCATGATCGGAAGTAAACACATGCTAGATATCTGGATCATCGAGAGGCTCAAGCGTCGCGAAGAAGACGAGCGCCGTCAACAGGCGGAGCTGGAGCTCGAATTGCCCCTCGCTCCTCCCGACGGGCACGGCGAAGCTGACGTCGAGGAGACTTCGAATGAAGGGAAACCCGGCCGCGGCGACTGTGAACGCGGCGTAACCATTGTTGACTTCAGCCTCTAGCGGCGACGTACTAGTCTAGATCCTCAATTTTCCAGACATTTTGCTCTTTGATGAACCGGACGCTCTGGTTTTCGCCATAGGGCATGACCGCGCGAAGTCCGGTCTTCTGGATCGGTGCGCCGAGGCTATCTCGCAAGCGCTTGAGCAACGCGGCCATCTCGGCTTTCTTTTCACCCTCGAATTGGCGCTTGAGCTTGGCCACGCTCATCGCCTCGGCCCATTTGCTGGGCACAAAGCGCAGCATCACTTCGTAGCGTTGATTGGTTGCGGCCCGCAAAAATGAACGTAGCGCTTGGGCCGGCGTGGCCTGCCCGTAGAGCTCAAGCGGGCTGTCCGCGATCCGCCACTCACCCTCCTCGAGCTGTAGCCGCAACGTATCGTGCGTGCCGTAGTTCAGCGCCGCAGTTAGTCGCGTTTCGCGCGGCGGATTCGCCAACTCGTCAGCCAGCCAAGCAACCTCGTCGGGGTTCGACTTGATCAACGCCGAAAATGCAGCGTAGTCGTGTCGCTCTCGGAATCCCTTGGAGAGCAAGCCGTAGGCTGTGCGCAGATCACCCTTCTTTAGCGCCCCAGCAAAACGCGAGAGGGTCTCAGCGGGCTTGGGTCCCTGACGAATCGAATACCGACAAGCAGTGCCCGCAAGACATATCACCGTGATCGCCAGCCAACAGTTGATCCGAGCAAATCCAGTCACAAAGCGCCTCCAAGGCTGGAACCTACTCCATCGAACGTCGCCCTCGCAACACTGCGCCGCGTTAGGGCCGGGGGGCAGATGGCGCTGGTGCAGTTGCGCTTGCCGTCGGCAGCTGCTGAATCTGATAGCCCTGCGAACTATCAGCCGCTCCGGAAAGGCGCAATAGCATGCCCTCTTCTACCGCGATCGTGACAACTTTTTGCGCCGTGGAAACCGCCTTGCGCAGCGAGCGACCCGCCTTGTCGAGCAGCTCGATCTCGATCGGCGCGCTTCGACCGCCCTGAGAGATACTGATCCAAGCGCGCCTGGCGCTAATTCTGTATAGATCGACGTCGCCCCGGGGATGAATGAACCCTTGGGTCAGTCCATCGGCTAGCGAGCTCGCTTGCTTGACGTTTGGCTCGGTCTCAAAGCGTCCAGTAAGCGGCTTGAGCTGAAGCTGATAGCTGCCGACGACGCCTACGGCGCGCTTGCTGAGCACCGCCAGGTAAGCCGCATCTTGGCCGGGTACAAACGCCGGAATGCGCTCTGCCCCGCCGGCACCTTCCGCATCGACCAACCAATGGATTTTGCCAGCTGCGTCGATCACCGCCAGGGCTAAATCGACACCGGCGGGCGGACGCAGCTCGGCGGCAACGGTCGCCGCGGGTCGAAAGAGATCGCGGTCGCGGCGCCCATCGATCGCGCCCCAAATCATCGCGCTAGCAGGGAGCGGTTGCGCGGTCGTCGTGGTGTCGTTGGGCTCGTGTTCCGTCGGTGTCGCCGGCACGACCACGTCAGCAACCAAACCGTATTGGGCCTCAACGTTTGCCGCACCACCGCGAACGACAATGAATACGTCTGAAGCCTGCGGCGGTAATGCGATGTTGCGCAAGCTGATCGACTGACCTGCAGCCGCGCGGCGGTCGATCCAACGTTTTGTCGGGTCGATCCGCACGCCTAAATCGATCGGCACGTCGTCGACGCCGTCGATGTCTAGCTGCAGCAATGCGCCCGGCAAGCGCTCCTTGAGCGTCAAACGATACCAGTCGGTATCACCACGCCACCCCAAGTAGCCGACAACTTGCCCACCTAGCTGAAGGGGCGTCGCGCTGGCCGGCTGGTCGTTGAGTTCGACCTCGGCGGCTGGATCAGCAGCGTGCAGCGTCGCCTCAAGCTTGTATCGCGCGGCCTTCGCCACATCAGGTTTGGATCTGACTTCGAGATAATACGTACCGCGGTCGACCGAGAGGTTGGTCAGAATTTCGCCGCCGCCAACGCGACTATTGTCGACGGAAACAAGCCGTCTGCCATCCGCCGCACGCACACCCAGCACCAAGTCAACATCACTCGCACCGCTGGTCGACGCCCGCAGAACACCGGCATCGGTCAACACCAGGCGAAATACATCGCGCTGAGCTTTAGCCCCGCCGATCTCGGCGGTCAACGGATGCCCGAGGTGCAGTTCCTGTGCGGTCTTGAGCGAGTCGTTGGGCTCACGCTCATCGATAGCCGCGGTATCATCGGGGTCGCCCACAACAACGACCGGCTGACCGTCGATCGGCCGCTGGGACTTGGAACGCGGGCACCCTGCGAACAACAGCAGACTCGCCAAGCCCCCCGTCAGCACAACACTCGATCTAGTGGTTGCGCGCTTCACGTCGATTCACCCAGCGGCAAACGCCCCGCTCGCTCAAGAGAACGAATTGGGCAAGTTCGCGAAGCAACGGATCCCCCTCGCTCGCAGCGAGCTCGGCAAGCTCATCGATCGCCCGTTGTTCTCCCGACGGCTGGCAGACCAACCTCAGTGCACGCTGCAAACGCTTCCGCGCAACAGCGTCGATGCCCGCACGCCGCAAGCCAACCGCGTTGATGCCAAAACAACGGGCCCGATCGCCGCAAACCAGGGCGAACGGCGGTACATCTTGCGCAACCATCGCGCCCGCGCCAACAAAGGCCAAACGGCCGATGCGAGAAAACTGGTGCACGCCCGCCAGTCCGCCCAGACCGGCGCCTTGGCCGACGGCCACGTGGCCAGCCAGCTGCACGCCGTTGGCCAGCTCAACGCCATCCCCCAGCTGACAGTCGTGAGCGACGTGCGCGTAGGCCATCAGCATGCAGCCGTTGCCAACCTGCGTCGACCCTCCCGCTGTGCCTGTATGGATCGAGACGTACTCACCGATGCGGTTGTTGTCACCGATCTGCAAATGGCCTGCGCTCGGATCGCGGACTTGAGCCGGACCGCCGATGGCCGCGTAGGGACCAATGCGATTCTCGCGCCCAATTCGCGTCCGACCGCGCAACCAACTATACGATTGAATCACTGTGCCAGCACCGACCACAACGTCAGCATCGATGCGAGCGAAGGCCTCGACGACGACACCTGGAGCGATCGACGCCTGCTCAGAGACCATCGCCCGAGGATCGATCACCGCTCAACCTCGCCAGTCG
Source organism: Deltaproteobacteria bacterium (assembly GCA_020633415.1). Taxonomy (GTDB): domain Bacteria; phylum Myxococcota_A; class Polyangia; genus JACKDQ01. The sequence goes on along the minus strand of JACKDQ010000003.1, from coordinate 97,580 downwards.
AATCGGGCAACCGACGTGCAGTCGAGGAGTCGCCCGACAGCCGGTCCTCGAGACGGTCGGCGAGCTGACGGACCTGCCGATACAGCGCATTCAGCCGCGAAAACAGCACCGCGCTTCGACGCCAGCGGCCGTGAGCGATCGCTGGATAGCCGGCGACGGCAGCACCCGCTTCAACATCGGCGCTCACACCGCTCTTTGCAGCAACGCGAGCAGCTTCGCCGATCGACCGCCCATCGGCAACGCCGACCTGGCCGCCGAGCATCGCGTCGCGTCCGATCCGAACACCGCCAGCAAGACCAACTTGTGCACAAAGCAGCGCGCGTTCGCCAATATCGACGTTGTGGGCCACCTGAACCAGATTGTCGATCTGCACGCCGGCTGCGATGCGCGTGTCGGTTAGCGTTCCAGCGTCAACGCAACTGTTAGCTCCTACACGCGTGTCGCTGCCGATCCGCGCCGCCCCGAGTGAACGAAGCGGACGCCAAGACGCACCATCGCGAACGGCGCCAAAGCCGTCGCTGCCGATCACGGCGCCGGGATCCAAACAAACCCGCTCGCCGAGCGTCACTCCAGCGCCGATGTAGCCGCCGGCACCAACCCGGCAGCCAGCACCAACATGCGCGCCAGGGCCGATCACGCAGAACGGCTCGATCAGCGTTTCCGCGCCCACGTTTGCCGCAGGTCCGATCACGACGAACGGTGCGATCCTTGCCGTTGTCGCGATTTCGGCGCTTGGATCGACAACAGCCCGCGGATCGATCCCTTGTGGCCAGCTCGGCGCACGCGGGGCAAAGCGCTCAAGCAAACGGGCCAGCGCGCAGCGCGGATCATCGACGACCAATTGGAAGCATCGGGATTGAGCGAGCGGCTCAGCGATCACAAGCGCCGACGCCGAACTCGCCTGCGCAGCGCGGTGCGCCGCCGAGGAATACACACAAGCGATTTGCCCGGGCCCCGCTTCAGCAGGCGGAGCCACCGACGAGATCAACAGCTGGTCGGCGCGTTGTACCCCATCGAGGGGTTGGATAACCTCGCGCGCCTCGACCAGTTCAGCCAGCGCTGAGAGCGAAAAGCCGCTGATCACTTGTTGTAGCGGCGAATCACTTCGTTGGTTAAGTCAACGTATCGTGGCGCCCAGAGCACCGCCGCGTTGGCGAAGATGTAGTCGTATTTTTCTTTTTGCGCCAGCCCTTGAATGATCACCGTCAGCTTGTTGTTGATCGAGAGCATCGCTTTGGTCTTGCGCTTCATCAACTCGCGCTCGGCGGCGATATAACGCTTCTGCAAATCTTCGAACTCTTTGCGCGAGTTGCCCGCACGCTTGCGCCGCTCGTCTTCTTTGAGAATCGACCAGGCCTTGCGCAACTCGGTTTCACGTTTGTAAAACTCTTTGAGCTTGCGGTTCAGCTCATCCTCGAGCTGCTGCTTGCGTTTGGTCAAAGTTTGCTCGGCAGCCTTGCCGTCCTTCGTTTCCATGATCGCGCGCTGCATATCGACCACGCCGATCTTCAGTTTCGCCTCTGCCCCGCTGGCGATGCTCACCGTCAAGGCGGCTACGCCGATCACAATCGCCCGATTCATCACGTCGCTCCTGGTTAATCGCGCCATGCGCCCTACTCCATTCGGACGCGCGGCCGCGCGATCGCATTCAATAGTGCGCTATTGCGCGAAGCGGCATTGCACACCGCACTCCGCCTCATCGCGGAAGTTTCCGCCTTCTCGCCCTTTATCACAGCTGCACCAACCTGGCGAGCCGCCAAATACCAATAAATTAAAAGAAGTTACCGATAGTAAATTCGAAGACCACGGGATCTTCGTCGGCATTGGGCGCCAGCGGCAGCCCCCATTCGAAACGCAACGGACCGATCGGCGAAAACCAGCGGAAACCAAACCCTGCACTGTGTCGCAGGCCGGCAATCGACAGATTCTCGTTGTCGTCGAACGCGTTGCCAGCGTCGGTAAACACCACGCCGCGAATGCCAACCTTCTCGAAGATCGGGAATTCGATCTCCGCGTTGAACAGCAGCTGCTTGTCGCCGCCCTTGTTGAAGGCGAAGACCTCTGCGTTGGGATTCAATTCGGACAACGCCGGCTTGCGCGGCCCCAATGAGCGCGGACGGAAACCGCGAACATCGAGAATACCGCCCACGAAAAAGCGCTCGAAGATCGGCACACCTTGCGGATCCGAGCTCGTTATCCAGTCAACCTGCGCGTTGAACTTGAAGACGAACGGCCCCCACAGCGGGTAGTACCAGCGAGAAAATGCGCCGTACTTGTTGAAGATGTTTTGAGATCCAAAGGCGCTGTTGGCGAACTCGGCCCAGGCCGCGTGAAAGAATCCCTTGGTCGGGAACAAGCGGTTGTTTCGCCGATCCCACTGCACCGAAAAGCGCACCGAGGAGGTGAACCCGTCGTCGAACAGGTTTGCCAGCTGCACACCGGGCGGGAGCGGCGATGCTAACCCTGACCCGAAAAATGTTCCGCTGCCGCGCGTCGAGACGCGAACCAACTCAGCCTTATAGGTCACAAACAGGCGCACATCGTCGGTGATCGGATAGCCCCAGACCAGCTGCCCACCGCTCGCGTTCCGATTGAACGAATCGAAGTTCCGCAGCGAGTTAAAAACGTCGAAACCGAAAGTCCATTTGGTGTCGAGGAAATACGGCTCCGAAAAGGACAACGAAAACAACTGGCGCAGCCCCGAGAGCTGGGCCTGCAAGGCCAGTCGCTGTCCGCGGCCGAACAGGTTGTTTTGTGAGATCTGCGCCTGTGCGATGAAGTTCTCCACCGAGGAAAAGCCGGCGCCGATCTGAAACGTCCCCGTCGGGCGCTCCTTGACCTCAAGCGTGACGCGGATTCGATCGTCGGCGCTGCCCCGTCTTGTCGAGAGGTTGACCGACTCAAAAAAGCCGAGCTGCATCACGCGCGCACGACTGCTGTTGAGCAACGTTTGACTATAACGGTCGCCCTCGGAAACTTTGAGTTCGCGCCGAATGACCTTATCGCGGGTCTTGGTGTTGCCGCGCACGTCAATACGCTCAAAGATCACCACCGGCCCTTTTTGTACTTCGAGCGTCAGATCGACGGTGCGCTTTTTGGCGTCGATCGCCGTCAACGGCGTGATGTTGGCATAGGCGTGACCGCGATCTTTGTAGCGATCTGTCAGCCCGGTAACGTCTCCACCGAGCTTGGTACGATTGAACAGTTCGCCGCTTTTCACGCGGAGGTTCTTGAGCAGCTCTGCTCTCGGCCAAAGCAGATCGCCGCGCACGTCAAGCTTGCCGATACGATATTGCTCGCCCTCACGGATGTGGATCGAGATATACATATAACGCTTGTCGGCACTGAGCACGATTTGCGGCTGAGAGAGCTTTACGTTGATGTAGCCGCGGTCGTAGTAAAGCGCGGTGATCAGCACCATGTCGCGTTCGAAGGCGGTCTCTTGATACGTGCCACTTGAGGTGAGGAACGAGAAGAACCCGCCCTCTTGCGTGCCCATCACTTTCCGAAGCTCATCGCTCGAGATGTTGCGATTGCCCAAGAAGGTGATCCGACGGATTGCGACCTTGGCGTTCTCCTCGATCTCGAAAATGATATCGACCTCATGAGCGCTGACCTTGCGCAGGCGATACTTTACCTGCGCCAGATAGAAGCCCTTTTCGATATACAGGTCGCGGATCTTCTCGACATTGCGCGCGATCTTCGAGACGTCAAGGATGCCGTTCTTCTTTAGATCCAGCACCTCGTTGATCTTGTCTAAATCGATTTCGTCGTTGCCACCGACGATAATCTTGCGCACCGACGGTTTCTCTTTGACGCGATAGATCAACCGGACTCGGTTACCGACAGTCTCCATCTCCACATCGACGGTGTCGAAGTAGCCCATCGCCCAAATCGCACGCACATCACCAGCGATGCGCGGCACCGACAACGGCAATCCGATCTTGCTGCTCAGCACGCCATTGATCGCCGCGTCCTCGACCTTGCGATTGCCTTCGATCACGATCTGCCCAACCTCGGGAAGCATCGATGGTTGAGCGCTCGCCGCAGCGGCCAGACACAGCAAACAAAGAGAGCTCAACAGTTTTGCCGCGGATCGCATTCTCAGTTGCTCTCTTTGCTGGGCTGCAAGGTGTCGTGGGTTAGTCGACCATCGGCCATGGTCAGCGCACGAGGCATTTGCCTGGCCAGCTCCAAATTGTGCGTGACGACGATCATCGATGCGCCGGTCTGTCGATTCAGCTCGAAAAACAGCTCGTGCACGCCGGCACCAGTCTTTGTATCGAGATTACCCGTCGGTTCGTCAGCCAAAAGAAGCGCCGGAGACATCACCAGAGCACGCGCCAGAGCGACACGTTGCTGCTCCCCACCGGACAGCTCACCCGGGCGATGCGACATCCGCTCTGTCAGACCAACTTGCTCCAGCAACTGCTCGGCACGCTGGCGCGCCTCCGAGCGCGGCTGCCGCGCGATCAACACCGGCATCATCACGTTCTCTAGCGCGGTGAACTCTGGCAGCAGATGGTGAAACTGAAAGACGAAGCCAATTTGGCGATTGCGAAAATCGGCCAGCTGGCGCGAGCTGAGCGTGGAAAGGTCACGTCCTGAGAAAACGATTCGACCGCTCGACGGAAGATCGATCGTGCCCAACACGTGGAGCAGCGTCGATTTGCCGGCTCCGGACATTCCGACGACCGACAGCATCTCGCCACGAGCGATCTCCAACTCGATGCCCTTGAGCACTTCGAGCTGTCGAGAACCGTGCACGTAGTGCTTGGTCAGCGCCTCGACCCGTACCAAGGGCTCTGGCCTAGCAGCGTCGGTGGTCTGTGCGGCGGATTGATTCAAGAGTCGGCAACGTCAAGGAGCAGCTGTCGTAGCGGTTCCAGATCGGGCTCGGTCGAGTACGACGATTCGATCGGCCCCCTCGTTAACAATAACCCCGTAAAACTACAAGCAAAGGGCGGCGCTAGCCTACCCGCAGTTCGATCGACTGTCAACGCACTCCACAGCTCCCTGACACCGCGGCCCACGGATGAGGTTGCCCGGCAAGATCGGTAGCTTAGCCCGCTCGTAAGCCCTCAACGGGCTTGAGTCGGGCGGCAGCCAAGGCCGGATAAAGCGTACCCAGAAAGCTCAACAGCACGGCGGAGATCGCCACCGCGGTGATCTCCGTCGCGTCGATACGCACAGGAAGCTGCGAGATGTAATAGACCTCGGCGTTCAGCCGCCAGCCAAATCGCGCCAACAAGGCCGCGAGCCCCACCCCCTGAAGCACACCGATCGCCATGCCGATGATGCCGATATAGAGACCGGCGTAGCAAAAGATCCGCAGGATCCCACGACGAGACGCCCCAACGGCGCGCAATGCGGCGATCTCGCGCGTCTTCTGCAACACGATCATCGTCAAGGTGATGATGATCGCCAACGCCGCGACGACGACGACAAAGACCAGCACGAAGAACATCGCCACCTTTTCCAATAGCAGCGCAGAAAACAGCCCGGCGTTGAGTTGGCGCCAGTCCTTGACCTCATAGCGGTTGCTGGGCAGTCGCTGTTTGAGCGCAGCGGTTACCGCGGCGACTTGGTGGGCATCGACGACCTTGACCTCAATGCCACTGATTTCGTCGGTGAAACCGAGAAAGCGCTGGGTCTCGGGGAGCAGCGCGTAGACGTAGCTGCTGTCGAACTCATACATCCCCGAGTAGAAAATCCCAGCGACACGAAAGGGTCGCGAGCGCGGAATCGGACCAGCGGGACTCATACCGCCCAACGGCGCGATCAGGTTGACGTCATCACCGACATAGAGACGAAGATTGCGCGCGAGTTCGGCCCCCACGAGCAACCCCGGATAGACCGGGCGCTTGGCCACCGGTGGACCGGCGCCGCGGTAATCCGTTCCGTCTGGCTGAGAACTCGGCGTGGGCCGACTGGCTGGCTGCGAAGCGCCGGCCGGCGGCGGATTGCGCTCGCCCGAATCTTTGGCGCTCAATTTGGGCGCTAGCCCGAATCCACCGCCATCCGACGGACGACGCGCTAAGGCCTGTGGATCGTCGAGATAGCGCAGCGAGCCTGAGCCGCCCTCGGCGCGCAAAAATGACTTGATCTGAGTCACGCTGGCGAACCGCCGCGGTTCGATACCGCGCAGCTTCACACCCTCGAGGTTGCTCTGACTGGTGATCATCACCTCGCCCTCGAGAAACGGCGAAACCGCACGCACACCAGATGTGCGATCGACCAGCGGCAATACCCGGCGGTAGTCGGTAAACGCTGCACGCGGCCGCGAAACGACCACATGGGCGCGGGCGCCGAGAATCTTCGAGCGCAGGTCTTGTTCGAACCCACCCATCACCGACAGCACGACAACCAACACCTCGGTACCGAAAAACACACCCATGATCGAGATCGACGTAAAGACCGAAAAGAACAGCTGAAGGGCAGCGAAACACCCCGCCCAAGCCGACACGGCAAATACCCCAAACGCCGCTTGGCGCAGCGCATCCGCCGACGCTGGAGCACTGGAAAAACCGGGGATGTCGCTTGCTGGCCGACCGATCACGTAGCTCGCCAACTGCAGGCCAGCACCGATCAGCAGCAGCACGCCCAAAAACCACAGGGCGCGCGTCGAGGCTCGCCGCGCGCGAAGGTATCGCCAAGCGATCAGCCACTCGTAGGAGCGGCTAGTTGCCCGAATAACAAAAAGCGAAAGACCGCCGATCACCAGCATCGCCGCACCGATCAGCAGCGAGACCATCGAGAGCAGTGGCCCCAAACGCGTCTCGATCAGCAGACCGGCAGCAAGCAGGATCCCGCCGCCGATCGTCAAAGACAGGGCAAGCGAGGTGTTCGCTCGGCTGGGGCGGGAAGAGGCGCTCATCGGTCGGTCAGCGGTCAGTGCTGCCACTTAGCTCAGGCCGCATGTGCGGAAACAACAGCACATCGCGGATACTCGGCTGATCGCAAATCAACATCACCAGCCGATCGATTCCAATGCCCTCGCCCGCCGTCGGCGGCAAACCGAACTCCAGCGCCCGGCAGTAATCCTCGTCATACTCCATCGCCTCTTGGTCGCCGCGCGCTTTGGCGGCCAGTTGGTCAACGAAGCGTTGGCGCTGATCGATCGGATCATTCAGTTCAGAAAAGGCGTTGGCGATCTCGCGCCCGGCAACAAACAGTTCGAAACGGTCGACAAATTCTGGGTCGTCGTCCTTCCGCCGCGACAGCGGCGAGTTGGCCGCCGGGTAGTCGGTGACGAACACCGGGCGATCGGCAGGCAACTCAGCCTCTCCCAGGTGATCGAAGATTGCAGCCAGACGCTTGCCGTAGCTGTCGGCAACCTTGAGATCTTCGGCGAGCGCGTCGTCGCGCTTATGAAAACCTGCGCGTTCGATCCAGCCCTCGAAGGTCGGCGGGTCTAACACCTGCTCTACCGACAGCGGACTGCCGCAGCGTTGGGACGCCTTACTGACCGCCTCGGCGATGGTCATCCGCGGCCAGGGACGCGAAAAGTCGATCTGTTGGCCCTCGTAACTGATCGTCGTCGACGCACACATCGTTTCGATCAACTCGCTGAGCATTTCCTCTGTCAACTCGATCAGCTCAGCATAGGTCGCGTAGGCCTGATAGAACTCGAGCATCGTGAACTCGGGGTTATGCGTGCGTGATAGCCCCTCGTTACGGAACACTCGACCGATCTCATAGACCCGCTCAAAACCACCAACGACGAGCCGCTTCAAATACAGCTCAGGGGCGATCCGCAGATAGAGCGGCATATCGAGCGCATTGTGGTGAGTCTTGAACGGCCGCGCGGCCGCGCCGCCGAGTACACCGTGGAGGATCGGCGTTTCGACTTCGAGGAAGTCACGTTGATCCAAAAACGCCCGCAAGAACCGGATCACTTTGCTGCGCGTGCGAAATACCTCGGCGACCTCGGGGTTAGCGACCAGGTCGACATAGCGCTGGCGGTAACGCGTCTCCTGGTCTTTCAGACCCGACCACTTCTCGGGCGGCGGCCGCAGCGTCTTGGTCAGAAACTCCACGCGCTCGGCGAAGACGGTCAGCTCCTTGGTCTTGGTAAAGAAGACGAACCCCTCAACGCCAACGAAATCCCAGGATTCGCTCTTTTTGAAGATCTTATAGGACGCCTCGCCGATCCGATCGCGCTTGACGTAGACCTGAATCCGCTGACCGCTGCGATCGGCGAGTTTGATGAACGCCGCCTTACCAAAGCTGCGATGTTCGACGATGCGGCCAGCCAGCCGAAAGCGCTGTTCGCTGAGCGGCTCCGGCTCCTTGGCCGCCTCCTCCGGCGCCTGCTGGTCAGCAAACAACGCCAGCACTTCGCCGGCCGTGTGCGTCGGTGAAAATCCGTTGCGGTAGGGGTTAACGCCCAGCTCGCGCAGCAAGTCGGCCTTCTGCCGGCGCTGCGCGATCAATTGGTTCGTCCCCTCACCTGACTTTTCTGCTGACATCTCGCCTAACCTCTTGCTGCATCTTGCGCGGGCCGCGGCACGGTTCTGGCTAGCCCTGCGCACCTTCGCCGCCCGTCTCCAACAAGAAGGCGCGGATGAACTGATCGATCTGACCGTCGAGGACCGCATCGACGTTACCCACCTTCAGCTCGGTGCGATGATCGGTAACCATTCGATAGGGGGCCAACACGTATGATCGGATCTGACTGCCCCACTCGATCGACTTTTTCTGCGCGTTGAGATCGGACATCTCCTCTTCGCGCTTCTTCATCTCATGCTCGTAGAGCCGGGCGCGCAACACGCGCAGCGCCTGGGCCTTGTTCTTGTGCTGGGAGCGCTCGTTTTGGCACTGCACGACGATGCCCGTCGGAAGATGGGTAATGCGTATCGCAGACTCGGTCTTATTGACATGCTGTCCACCAGCACCACCCGCGCGGTACGAGTCGATCTTCAGATCGTCGTCGCGAATATCGATCGAGACATCGTCTTGCACGTCGGCGTAGACCGCCACAGAAGCAAAGGACGTGTGGCGACGCGACTGAGCGTCGAACGGCGAAATACGCACAAGTCGATGGACGCCAGCTTCGGCGCGCAAATAGCCATAGGCATATTCAGCGTCGGTCGAAATCGTCACCGACTTGATGCCAGCCTCTTCTCCAGGCTGAATATCGATAATCTCGACCTTCGACGAACGCTGCTCGGCCCAGCGGGTGTACATCCGCAGCAGCATCTCGGCCCAGTCTTGACTCTCGGTACCACCGGCGCCGGCGTTGATGCTGACCAGTGCGCCCAGCGCGTCGTTGGGACCGCTGAGCATCCGCGAGAGCTCCATGTCATCGACCAGACGCGCGACATCATCGGCTCCCGCACCGGCCTCACTCGCGGAAGCTTCGTCGTTCTCTTCCCGAGCCAACTCCAACAGCGCCTTGGCATCCTCGAGTCCGCGGTGAGCTGTTTCGAAGCGATTGATCAGCGAACGACAGCGCGCTTGCTCTCGCAGCACGACCTGCGCCCGCTCGTTGTCGTTCCAAAAGTCTGAAGAGGCGGCCTGCGCTTCGAGCTCACCAAGACGCGTGCGAGTGGCGTCCAAGTCAAAGATGCCCCCTTAGCGCCTCAAGACGCTCCGCCTGCTGCTGCAGCTTTTCTTCGATATCACCGAAGGCCATATCAACCCCTAGCCGTGCTCGGCGCCATCCCGTCCTGGCGATCCTGTGGGCTGCGGCAGGATCGGTAGCGGTTTGGATGGTGCGCGCTGGCGTCCAACGGCGACGGGATAGTCGCCGGAAAAACAGGCGTGACAGTAGTGATCGCCACCGACCGCATCCAGCGCCCCTTCAAGGGTCAAATAGCCGAGGGTGTCGGCGCCAACGAACTGGCGGATCTCCTCGAGCGTTTTGTTGCTGGCGATTAGCTCTTCGCGCGTCGGTGTATCGATACCGTAGTGACAAGGAAAGCGCGTTGGCGGCGCACTGATGCGCAGATGCACCGCGCGCGCCCCAGCGGCGCGCAACACCGCGACGATCTTGCGCGATGTTGTGCCGCGAACAAGTGAATCATCAACAACTGCAACACTGCGTCCGGCGATCACTTCGGGGACCGGGGCGAGTTTGAGTCTGACGCCGAAGTTGCGGATCGATTGTTTGGGCTCGATAAACGTGCGGCCGATGTAATGGCTGCGCACCAGCCCCATCTCAAAAGGTACGCCGAGCTCTTCAGCGTATCCGAGCGCGGCGGTCGTACCTGAGTCAGGCACAGAGATCACCACATCGGCGTCTGCCGGCTGTTCCTTGGCTAACTGTTTGCCCATCCGGCGTCGCGAGATGTAGACCGAATCCTTGCCCAATCGCGAATCGGGCCGGGCAAAGTAGATGTGCTCGAAGATGCAAAAGCGCGTGGCCTGGCGATCGAACACTTGCTGCGAACGGATACCGCGGCGATCGATCACGGCCATTTCGCCTGGCGCCAACATCCGCTCATAGCGCGCGCCAACAAGGTTGAACGCACTGGTCTCCGAGGCAACCACATAGGCCTCGGCACCATCGTGCTTCAGTCGCCCCAGCGCCAACGGGCGAAAGCCGTAGGGATCGCGGGCCACGATCATCTCGTCCTCGGTCAAGAACGCCAGCGAGAACGCCCCGCGTAGCCGAACCAGCGCTTCGGCGACACGCTCGGCCACGGTACGCTGGCGACTTCGTGCAAACAGATGGACGAGAACCTCGCTGTCGGCGTTGGTCGAAAACAACGACCCGGCCTGCTCGAGTTCACGACGCAGGGCATCTTCGTTGACCAGGTTGCCGTTATGAGCGACGGCCAGCTGACCGTCCGCGTAGCGTACGGCGATCGGCTGCGCATTAGCCCACGCCGAATCCCCCGAGGTCGAATAGCGCACGTGGCCGATCGCCGAGTTGCCGCTCAGGTCGGCCAACGTCTGCTCACTGAACACGTCGACCACCAAGCCCATCCCCCGCCAAGTCCGCAGTTGCTTGCCGTCACTCGCGGTAATCCCCGCACTTTCCTGGCCACGATGCTGAAGCGCATGCAAGCCAAGATATGTCAGGTGAGCCGCTTGGGGATGGCCATATATGCCAAAAATTCCGCACATTTTGGCAATTGAACTAGCACGGCACCGACGCCAGGTCAATCAGAACGGACGTCGAAGGCCCAACAATCAGGCGTCGATGCGCGGCTGTCGTGAGGGCCCGACTGAAGAACTAGAGCAGAATCCCCAGCACGACGTTGGAGACGCTGAGCAGCAGCGCCGCGATGAAGGCGGTCAGGCCATCACGCAGCTCAAAGTCCGCGATCAACCGGTCGGTTATCATCAACCCGGCGGTATTGACCAGCAAGGCGAACACACCCAGTGAGAGAACCAGCAGCGGATAGGATATAAAAAACAGGACCTTGAACACGACGAACTTCAGGGCGAAGTTAACCGCTGCGTAAACCGCCGAAACAACCAGCGCTGTTTTGAAACTCTTGAGGCGAACACCCGGCAGCAGCCGAGCGACCAAATAAACCGCGGCCGCAAGGCCGAGGAAATGGAGCACTAGGTTGATCATCGGTTTCTCCTGCGTTGACGCGCTATCTTACGCTGACACGCCGGCGCTTCTACCTCAAGCTCGGCAGCGGACGGAGACCGACGAGCCTACCCCAATAGATTCGTCAAGATACGCTGCCGCGGGGGCGAGGGATCGAACGCCAAGGGCTGACCGGTAACGGTCTGATAAAGCTCCAGATAGCGTTCGGCGATGTCCAGCCGCAACTGCTCATCCAGTTTCGGCGGCGGCCCATCACCACGATAACCACGGGCGATCAGCGTCTGACGGAGGAAGTCCTTGTCCAGCGGCCGCGGATCACTGCCCTGCTCCAATGCCACCTGATAGCCATCGCTATACCAGTACCGACTCGAGTCGGGCGTGTGGATCTCATCGACGAACATTGGCTGCCCGGCGCTGTTGATGCCTAACTCATACTTGGTGTCGACCAGGATCAAGCCGCGCTCAGCAGCGAGCCGCGTTCCTTCGTTAAACATCGCCAAGCAGAGTCTTTCGAGTTCTGCGTAGCGATCGGCGCTCAGTACGCCTTGCGCGATCAGCGCCGCGGCGCTGGTCAATTCATCGTGTTGGCCCTCCGCGGCTTTGGTCGTGGGGGTGACGATCGGCTGCTCGAGCCGCTGGTGCTTCTTCAGCCCATCAGGCAATCGGTGTCCGCAATAGGAACGCGCCCCCTGCTGATAGTGCGTCCAAATCGAGGTCGAGCTAGTACCGGTCAGGTAAGCACGAACGATCATCTCGACGGGAAAAACCTCGCACTGCTGCACCACACTCACGTTGGGGTCGGGCACGCTGAGCAGATGGTTGGCCGCGACGTGCGCGGTCTTGGAAAACCAATAGGCCGCTATGCCATTGAGCACTTGCCCCTTGCAGGGAACCGTCCCCAAAACCACGTCGAAGGCACTGATGCGATCGGTGACGACGATCGTGCGCTTCCCCTCAGAGATATAGCTGTCGCGCACCTTGCCGCGATGCTTCTTACCGAGCTGCGGAAAGTCGGTCTCCTCGATCGTGTGCGCCAGCGTCTCGCGCAGGATGTTCCGATCAATCTTGTTCATCGTCTCCACCGTCTTTTGCAAAGACCCGACCAAAGATTTCGTCAACGTGCTGCAGGTGTTCATCAAGGTCCTGACAAGCGGCAAGCTCGTCCGGTTTCAGAGCAGCGCGAATATCTTGATCAGCAGCGAGAAGGTCGAAGAAGCCGCCCTTGCCAGCCGCCGCGGCCATCGCGTTGCGCTGCACGTAGACGTAGGCCTGCTGACGCGGCAGTCCGCGCCTAACCAAAGCGAGCAACACCGCTTCGGAGAAGATCAGCCCCCCCGTCGCCTGGAGGTTTTTCATCGCACGCTCCGCATCGACCTGCAGACCGTCGGCAACCTGCGTCGCACGGTACAGCATGAAATCGAGCAAGATCGTCGCGTCTGGCGCGATCACACGCTCCACGGAGGAGTGGCTGATGTCGCGCTCGTGCCAAAGCGCGATGTTTTCCATCGCGGCCTGGGCGTGGCTACGGATCAGCCGGGCCAAGCCGCAGAGGTTCTCGGTGAGGATCGGGTTGCGCTTGTGGGGCATCGCACTCGACCCCTTCTGCCCACCACCAAACGGTTCAAAGACCTCTGAGACTTCGGTGCGTTGCCAATGCCGCATTTGCAGGGCAAAGCGCTCGATACCACTAGCGACCATCGCCAGCGCCTGAAAAAAGGCACCATGGCGGTCGCGCGCCACGACCTGAGTCGCACACGTCTCGGGCTGCAGGCCCAGCGACGCCAAGGCCTGGCGCTCGATCGTTGGCGAGACGTTGCCGTAGACACCGACCGCACCAGCGATCTTTCCGACACGCAAATCTCGCGCAGCCTCTTTCAGTCGACGACGATTGCGCTGCAACTCGGCGTAGAAGCCTGCAAAGGCCAAACCCAGGGTGGTCGGCTCGGCATGGATCCCATGAGTACGCCCAACGCATGGCGTCCTCTTGTGAGCAAGCGCCTGCTTGCGCAGTGCTTCGGCCAAGCGATCGATGCGTCCGAGCAGGATGCGCGCCGCCTGGGTTAACTGCAGGGCAAACGCCGTGTCCAGCACATCGGAGGATGTCATCCCGAGATGCAACCAGCGCGCCGGCGCACCAGCCTGCTCTTCGACGTGGGTCAAAAAGGCGATCACATCGTGCCGAACCTCCTGCTCGATCTGCAGGATTCGTTCGGGGTCCAATTGCACGCTGAGGCGCACCGCGTCGGCTGTACCCGTGGGGACAACCTGCGCCGACTCCATCGCTCGGCATACCGCCAGTTCGACCTCGAGCCACGTCTCGTAGCGTACGCGATCGCCCCAGAGTCTGGTCATGTCGGGGCGTGAGTACCGTTCGATCATTGTGTTCTATTCCCAGTCATCCAGATCGGCACAGCAACGGACCCCTTTGCGGGCCCCAGCTGCCGCAGAAGCAGCACAACGCGCGCCGACTGCTCCAGCCGATGCGTCGCCGCCAAGCGCCGCACCGCCGGCGACCCACTCGGCTACGTTACCCGACATATCGTAGACACCGTAGGGCGAGCGACATGCACGTCGCGAACCGGCAGGAACCAGCGCGCCCCCTTCGGTGTTGCAGCGATCGGACTGATACGCTCCACCGTAGGGCAGCACACCGCCGCAAGCAGCCAGCCACTCAGCCTTGTTGCACAACCGCACTCCACGTCGACTGCAATAGGCGACCGCCCCGGCCAACGAGGTCACTTGCGGCGTCCTGCCGCGCCCCGGTGCCTCGTAGCGATCGATGCAAAACCCGCCGCTTCGTGCAGCGACATGCACCATCCCGCTAAAGCACTTGTCTTTCGCACCCACACTGCTGGCCAAGGTCTTGGACGCAGCACTGTGCGGCGAACTCGACGCTGGGGACTGCTTCGCCTCAGGCCGGCGCTCTGCGCCCAGCTCTCTGCGTGGAGCCGCAGCTCCCGGCTCCTGCGGCGCTTGCCTCGTCGCAACTGCCGACGGTGACGGCGCGATCGCCCCATCGGGGGCCGATGCAGCAGGCGGCGCCGGCTCGGTACTGCCGCTCCGAGGAGGCGACGTCGCCCGCCGTAACGTGACTTTCTTCTGCGATGCCATGCGGCCGACTTTACTCGCTCGCGCAACGGGCTTGGCCGCTGTCGATGCAGCGTGACCAACGTTAGCCGATCCATCGTTGGAATCTCTTAGTGCGACCGCCGTCGGCTCTGGCGGCGCCGTTGGCGACTCCGTCGCGGCGCTACGCTCAGCGACAACCGGCAGATCGCCCCGTCGCTTCCAACGCTGGGTTTGATAGTAGAGCACAGCGGCCAGCGCCGCACCTAGCGCGACCATCGCCACCATCAGCGTAACGATCACCGGCCAATTATGCCGACGGCGTGCTGGAAGCACCACTTGACGCCGAACTGCGCTGGTTGCCAGCGGAGGTGGCACCGCATCGTGGTGCAAGACTTCGGGCGCCACCGCAGCGGTGGTCTCCTGCTCTAATGGATCCGCCTGGGCCTCATATCCCAAGGTGAGGATCGGAACTTCGACATCAACCTCCACCGATTCCTGCTCGACGGCAAGCTCGGCGCGCGACGGCCGCGGGGAGGGAGATGCGATCTCTCCTTGCACTTCGACAGCATCGGAAAATGCCGTTGCATCGACTACACCGGCATCGTCGGCGCCATCCGCTTCGACCGCGGGCTTAGCGCGCCTGACCGGTTGAGCAGCGGCGATCTCCTCGATCTCATCCATCCGCAGGCGATGCGTCGACTCCCGCCGCGCCATCAGCTCGACCTGAGGTGTCGGCTCCGATAGCACGTCCTCGTCGGTGTTTGAAGATTGCGCCGAGTCGAAGTCGAGGTCTTCGACGTCGAGCACCTGGGTCGACTCTTTTGCCGGCCCGACGGTGGTCGCCTGATCATCCCCAGCTGTCCCGGTAGACTCAACGATCTCACCCGCGTGGCGGCGAACGGTGGTCGCACCAAACGCATCGCTCAAGGCAACACGCAGCTCGGCAGCCGAGCCGTAGCGCTCCTTGGGCAACGCCGCGTGAGCCTTGCCGAGGACCGTCTCTAGATAGTCGATGTTCTCACCGACCAAATCCTTGAGCGGCACCACGTCTGACCCCGGATAGCGCCCGCTGATCAGCTCGGCGAGGATCACACCCACCGAGTAGATATCGGACTGGATCGTCGGTCGGCGCCCGGCTTTGACCTCGGGCGCAACGTAACACAGGCTATCTCGACCGTCGTTGGCCCGGTACGCTCCCGTCGGCAATGCCGACGCCAGCGCAAAATCGGTGACCTTCAGCTGGTCGGGCAAGATCACGATGTTCTGTGGCCGAATACCACCATGGACCGCCCCTGCGCCATCGATCAGCGCCTGACAGAGCTGAGACGCGATCGGCGCAACTTCATCGAGCGAAAAGCGCTGCTGCTTCTCGCGCCGCAGATCGATGATCCGCCGCAACGAGAGCCCTTCGAGAAACTGCGTGACATAGAAGCAGCGGTCACCGTCGCGTCCGACGTCAAAATATCGCACGATGTGATCGCCGACCAACGACTTCAGCCCGCGAATCGTGCGAACAAAGTGAACGCGATCAGCCTCGGCGGGCAAGAGATGCTCGTTGACCACCTTGAGCGCCACATCGATCTCGACGTCGAGATCCAAGGCCTTGTAGACCGTCCCGACGGGCCCAACGCCGATCACATCGCTGATCTCGTAGCGATCAACCAGCACCTGCCCGACGTGGTAGGCAGCCGGGGTGCTCCAATCGCCGCTCGATTTGCGGATCCGCTCTTCCAGATCTGAAAATGGCAGAGGAGCAGCGACGCTTCCGCTGCTCAGATCCTGTCCGCAGTTGGGGCACGCGAGCGTTCGTTCGTCAACAGCGCTGCCGCAGCGAAAGCACAGCATCTCGCCCCCCCGTCTACTTGGCGCTACCGATACCCGTGTGACCAAAACCACCGGCTCCTCGCTCGGTGGACGACAATTCATCGACCTCGACGATCGCAGCACGCGTCACGGGAGCAACGACAAGCTGGGCGATACGATCGCCCGTCGAGATAGTCACCGGGTCCGTGCCAGCATTGATCAGCAGAACTTTAACCTCGCCGCGGTAATCCGCGTCGATCGTCCCAGGCGCGTTGACAACCGTCACCCCCTGCTTGAGCGCTAACCCTGAGCGGGGCCTAACTTGCGCTTCATAGCCGGGTTCGAGCTCAATCGCTAAACCCGTCGAAACGGCAGCTCGCTGACCAGGCGCCAGGCTAATCGGGGCGTCGAGCAGCGCCGCTAGGTCCATTCCGGCGGCGTGCTCGGTCATGTAGCGGGGCACGCGAGCTTGCGGATTGAGTCGCAGGACCTTGAGCTGCATCGGCGCGTGTCGCTCCTCGCTTGAAAACGGAACGCTATACCAAGCTGATCGCTTCGTCCGGGTTCGCGTCGAGCGCCTCTTTACGGCTGAGACGAATCTTGCCTTCCCGATCGATGCGAATCACTTTGACCAGCATCTCGTCGCCTTCTGCGCAGACATCCTCTGTCCGCTCGACGCGCCGGTTGTCCAGCTGGCTGATATGGACCAACCCATCCGTGTTGGGCAGAATCTGAACAAAGGCACCGAGGTCACTCTTTACGCGCGTCACGCGGCCCCGGTAGATCGCTCCGAGAATCGCTTCTTGGGTGAGCGCTTCAACCATCGTGACAGCCTTCTTCGCCGCCGACTCGTCGGGGGCAGCGATCGAAACCGCGCCATCATCGGTGATATTGATCTCTGCCGCCGTTTGCTCTTGAATGCCGCGAATCGTGCGCCCACCCGGCCCGATCACGTCGCGAATGCGGTCTGGATTTATCCTCAGCGTCAGCACTCGCGGCGCGTTCGCGGAGATTTCGCTGCGCGGGGCAGCGATGCCCTCGGCCATCTTCTCGAGAATATGCAGTCGACCTGTCCGCGCTTGCTCGAGCGCATCGGCAAGCACCTGACGCGGCAAACCATCGAGCTTTATGTCCATCTGAATCGCGCACACGCCGTCGGTCGTTCCGGTGACCTTGAAGTCCATATCGCCGAGGTGATCCTCATCGCCGAGGATGTCGGAGAGAACTGCGTACTTATCGCCTTCCTTGATCAGCCCCATCGCAATACCAGCGACCGGCGCGCTGATCGGAACACCCGCATCCATCAGCGCCAGGCTGGCACCGCAAACGCTCGCCATCGAGGATGAGCCGTTGCTCTCGAGCACCTCGCTGACGACTCGCATCACATATGGAAATTCCTCCAACGATGGCAGCACTTGCTGAATCGAGCGCTCGGCAAGGTTGCCGTGGCCGATCTCTCGACGCCCAGGACTACCGAAACGACGGGCCTCTCCCGTGGAAAACGGCGGAAAGTTGTAGTGCAACATGAACGCCTTAACGTAGTCGCCCATGATCGACTCAATGCGTTGATCGGAACGTTGCGTCGCCAGCGTCGCAGTGGCAAGCGTTTGCGTCTCACCGCGGGTGAACAGCGCCGAACCGTGGGTCCGCGGCAGAACACCGACCTCGCAGCTGATCTGACGAATGTCGGCCAAACCACGACCGTCGAGACGCACGCGCTCGTCGACGACTTTGCGGCGAACGTGACGGCGCTTGACCTCGTCGTAAGCCTCCTTCAACTCGCCAATGCGCTCGGCGTAGGGCTCACCCAGCCGAGCGATCGCTTCGTCGCGCACCGCTTTCAGGGCCAGCGCGCGAGCGCGCTTCTCGCGCACGGCAAGTCCTTCGACCAGACCAGACCGCGTCGCATCGGTCATCAGCTTGACCAGCTCCTCGTCGAGCTGCTTCTCTTCGACCGGACGTTTGCTCTTGCCGACCGCTGCACGGATCTTCTCTTGCAGCTCGAGGATCGGCCGAGCTTGTTCTTGGGCGAACAACAACGCTTCGACCAAGTCGGGCTCCGAAACAAACTTGCACGTACCTTCGACCATCACCAACGCGTCGAAAGAACAGGCGACAACGATGTTCATGTCGCTGCCGGCCAGCTCCCCGCTCGTCGGGTTGGCGATCAGCTGGCCGTCTTTGCGACCCACGCGAATACCGGCAACCGGCCCGGCCCAGGGCACATCGGAAATCGTCAATGCGGCTGAAGCGCCGGACAAAGCGAGAACATCCGCGGCCGTTTCGCGATCTGAAGAAACGACCATCGCGATCACTTGCGTCTCATTGCGCCATTCGTCGGGGAACAATGGACGAATCGGACGATCGATCAGGCGACAACAAAGCACTTCGCCAATAGAGGGTCGCCCTTCACGCCGAAAATAGCTGCCGGGGATACGCCCCGCGGCATACATCCGCTCGGTGTACTCCACCGTTAGCGGCAAGAACGGCACGTCTTTGGCCTCTACATCGGCCACCGCGGTGACCAACACGACGGTACCACCCTGACGAATCAGCACCGCGCCGTCGGCTTGCTTGGCCATACGACCGGTCTCGATCGACAGCTCCTTATCGCCGACGCGAACGCTCTCTTTGATAAACATGATCTAGCTCCTAGTGTTGATAGATGGAGCCACAGGCAGCGAGGCTGCCGGTAGATTTCGGTAGGAGCTCGAGGAGGACTTAGTTGTCGAGCAAAACGCCGCGGCTTTGCCCGACAACTAAATCGCCTCGGCGCCCACCGCGCCATCTCCGAATCGAGCACACTCGATCCCCTGTTGGGTTTGGGGAACCTTGCGCTCCCCAGACCTATGTCGCTGACCGACTCGTCGCTGACCGACTCGCGCCAGTGCCGAGTCGGTCAACGCTTCGCTACTTGCGGATACCCAAAGTCTCAATGATTTTGCGGTAACGCTCGACGTCTCGCACCTTGAGATAATCCAAGAGGCGTCGCCGGCGACCAACCAGTTTCAACAAACCACGCCGCGAATGGTGATCCTTCGCGTGAGTCTTGAAGTGCTCAGTCAAGTGCGTGATCCGCTCGCTGAGCAACGCGATCTGCACCTCGGGCGACCCCGTGTCCTTCTCGTGAGACTTGAAACGTTCAATGATCGTGCGCTTATGCGCCTGAGCCAAACTCATCTGAAAACTCCTCGCCGCGCCCGCAGAAAGCCAGTTTCCGCCTGGCGGGTCCAAAAAACGCGTAATCCTTGACCTAAATACGCACGCCTGTCAACGGCTAATCGGCGCTCGGTGCGGCGGCGGACGCGAGAAAAACCCGCTTTGGCCGCAGACAACCCTCGTTATACGAAGCTAGTGCGATCAGCCGATCGTCGCAGCGCACCCGCCAAAGCGTTTCGGGGTTTGCAGCCCCCGCGGAGAGCACGAACGCCAGAGGCTGGCCGAGCTGGATGCGCCGGGCCGCTTCGCGTTCGACATCGGCCGCCGGTAGATGAGCCAAGGCGCTGTCCATCGACAACATCGGCGAGTCGTCGTCGAGCTGATCGAGCTGGACCGCCTGCTCGAGCGAAAGGGCACCGCTCCGCAGACGACACAATCCGCTCATCGTGGCCAAACAACCGAGCGCGCGCCCGATGTCGGCGATCAACGAGCGAACATAGGTCCCCTTGCTACAGGTCACATCAAGCAGCAGATGATCGCCGGCAAGCATCTCGACCGACAAGGCGCTGATCGTCACCTGCCGAACGGGCAGCTCTACCACCTCTCCAGCGCGGGCCCGTTCGTATGCACGTTTTCCGTCGACGCGAATCGCCGAATAGGCCGGCGGTCGCTGTTCGATCGTGCCCACAAAGTCTCGCGCCACCTGCTCGATGCGCGCGAAATCGATCCCGCTGAGCGAACCGCGTGCCAGCTCGCGCCCCGTCGCATCACCGGTGTCTGTCTCCAACCCCAAGGTGGCATGGGCGCGATACCGCTTGTCCTCCCCGCTCAATAAGCCCGCAATCTTGGTCGCTTCCCCGAGGCACACAGGAAGAACGCCGGTGGCCATTGGGTCGAGCGTGCCGGTGTGCCCTGCTTTGGCGAGATTCAACCTCCGGCGAACAAACTGCACCACGTCGTGCGACGTCATCCCAGCCGGCTTGTCGATCACGACGACAGCTGCCAGGCGATCGCGACGACGCTTGCGCCCCATCGCGCTAGCCCGAAGCCGAAGACAACGCCGGCGCCGAATCGAGCGACGCTCCAACGCGATCGAACAGCGCCCGTTGTAGCGCCTGAGCGTCATCGTCTTCGACGCTAAAGCCGGCGGCATTATGATGACCGCCGCCACCGAACCCCTGCGCGATCTGAGCAACGTTGACCGTTCCACGAGAGCGCATCGATACGCGAATGCCGTCAGCGCTTTGCCGAAAAAGCAACGCGACCTGCACACCCTGAAGGGCCCGCGCGTAGTTGACAAAGCCGTCGACCATATCGGCGGTGCAGCCCGTCTCTCGCAACATCTCCTCGGTTACGGTGAGTATCGCCGTGTGGCCGTCCTCCGAAACGACCAACGTCTGCAGCACGCGAGTGAGCAACTCCAACTGCCGCACCGGGCGCGTCTCGTACAAATTCGAAGCGACACGCCACGGGTCGACGCCATTGCTGATCAGTTCGGCTGCAATCTTCAGCGCCTCGGGGTCGGTATTCTGATAGCGAAACGACCCAGTATCGGAGAGCACGGAACAATACAGTGCTTCACACACCGCCAGCGGTTGCGGCCACCATTTTAGCGCGCGAAACAAGCGATAGAGCAAGACGCCCACCGAGGCCGCGTTCACGTCGGCGTAGATTTCATCCCAGACCTCTCCTCGCGTCTGGTGGTGGTCGACAACCAAAACCTTGCCGAGGAACGCCCGATCAGGCAGCGCATGGGGAAACATTCGCGCGTCGGAACAGTCGAGCACAACCGTCAGATCGAACGCCTCGCTCGGCAACTCACGAACGATCTGCTGAGCGCCGTCGAGAAAATGCAGCGAGTGAGGAATTGGATCTGGGTTGTAGGCCACACAATCCACGCCTTTGTCGCGCAGCGCGCCCCACAACGCCAGCATCGAGCCAACTGCGTCGCCATCGGGGTTGGGATGGCACGTCACCAGCACGCGCCTTCCGCTGCGCAGCGCGGCCGCAGCGCGACCCAACGAAACATCAATCATCCCCACCCTCTCCCTTCTCATCCTCGACTGCGATTTCAGCCAAGACCTGCTCGATACGGTTGGCGCGGTCGAAGGACTGGTCGGGGATAAACAGCAACTCGGGCGCCCGACGAAGCCGCAAGCGCCGGCTAAGCTGTCCACGCAAGCGCCCAGCTGCACGCTGCAGGACCGCCACCACGTCATTGCAGTCGATTCGATCGGCGACCGTAACAAACACCCGTGCGCGCGACACGTCGGGCGTAACGCGTACTTCAGCGATCGCGATCAGTCCGGGCTGGCCAAGTCGAGGATCTTTCAGCTCTCGAACCAACTCGGCAAGCGCCTGCTGGAGCTGGCTGTTAATGCGCGGCGAGCTCATCAAAACTCCACACGGTCGTCATCGGGCCAGCCGTCATCATCGGCGTAGTGGAGCAGCTCGGCTTGGCGGTCGCAGATCTCACCGATATAGCTCTGCTCGATATGATCGCAGATCTTGTCGAGCATCGATTGGGCATGATCGGACGCGTTGCTCACCACCGAAACGCCGATCGTGCAGCGCTGCCAGCTGTCCTGGTCGGCCACTTCGGCGACGGCGGCGTTGAAGCGACTTTTCACGCGCTCGGTGATCTTTCGCAAAGACGAACGCTTGTCCTTGAGCGACTGGGCCGCAGGAAAAAGCAGCGTCAACCTGCACACGCCGACGACCACTCGCTAGCTCCCGCTGCGGCAGGCCGAGCCCACCCCCCCGCACGCACTAGCGGCGAGACTCGGCAAACACGGCGCGTCACGAAAGGTCATAAAGCGCGGCGCCGTGGACACGGCGCCACCGGTGCGATCGAACCAGTTGGGCACGTCTCTCAGCGCCCGGCTAGTTGAGCGAAGCAGCCACTTCTTCGACATCGTAACACTCGATGATGTCGCCGACCTGGATCTCGTTGTAGCCCTCGACGCCAAGACCACACTCGTAGCCTTTTTCAACCTCTTTGACGTCCTCTTTGAAGCGCCGCAGCGTTGCTACTCGCCCGTCGTAAATTTTGACGCTATCGCGGATTAGTCGCAGGTGAGAGCCGCGCGAAATCCGCCCGTCGAGTACAGCACAACCGGCCACCACACCCACGCGGGGAATGGTGAAAGTCTCGCGAACCTCTGCACGACCCGCGAAACGCTCGTGCCGATCCTTCGGCAGCAAACCTTGCATCAGGATCTTTACGTCATCGAGCAACTCGTAGATCACGTCGTAAATGCGGATTTCAACGCGCTCGCGCTCGGCCAGCTGGCTAGCCTTGCCCGCCGGACGAACGTTGAAACCAACGATCACTGCCCCCGAGGCCTTTGCCAAGTTGACATCGGCTTCGTGGATTCCGCCCACGCCCGCGCTGATTACGTTGACGGAAACGCGTTCCGTCGACAGTTTAAGCAACGAGTCACGCAACGCCTCACTCGTGCCGTGGACGTCCGACTTGACAAGGAGCTTGAGCTCGTGGGCGTCGCCGCTCTGGATCTGCCCGAGGATTTCTTCGTACGTCTTGCTGGCACTCGCCCCAGCCAATTCGCGGCGACGAACGGCCTGCTGACGGTGCTCGGCAACTTGGCGCGCAAGCTTCTCGTCGGCGACCACATTGAGCTGATCGCCAGCAGCAGGAACGCCACCCAGACCAAGAATCTCCACCGGAGTACTCGGCGGCGCGTCCTTGACGCTGTTACCGCGGTCATCGAGCATCGCGCGGATCTTGCCGATAAAATGACCGGCAACGATGTGATCCCCGACGCGCAGCGTTCCCTCTTGAACGAGTACGGTGCACATCGCGCCACGAGCGCGATCGAGCTTGGCTTCGATGATCGTACCGCGTGCCGGCTTGGTCGGGTTCGCGGTCAATTCCATGATCTCGGCCTGCAACGCCAGCGCCTCGGTAAGCTCGGGAACGCCTTCGCCAGTGCGCGCTGAGACCGGAATAAACATCACATCGCCGCCCCAGTCCTCCGGTACGAGGCCGCGCTCAGCGAGCTCACTCTTGACGCGATCCGGATTGGCGTCGGGCAGGTCCATCTTGTTGATCGCGACGATGATCGGTACTTCGGCATCTCTCGCATGATCGATCGCTTCAACCGTCTGGGGCATCACGCCATCGTCTGCGGCAACCACCAAGACGACAACGTCGGTGCACTGGGCGCCGCGAGCACGCATATGCGTGAACGCTTCGTGGCCCGGTGTGTCGAGACAAACGATCTCACCTTGCCTTGTTTTGACGCGATAGGCCGCCATGTGCTGGGTGATGCCACCCGCTTCGCCGGCGGCAACATCGGTGTCGCGCAAAGCGTCGAGCAACGAGGTCTTACCGTGATCGACGTGGCCCATCACCGTAATCACCGCCGCGCGGGGCTGCATGTCTTCCGGAGAATCCGGCGTTTCGGACAGCACCGACTCTTCGCGGAACGCCACGTCATCGACTTCATAGCCGAACTCGGAAGCCAACAAGCTTGCCGTATCGACGTCGATCGACTCGTTGATCATGATGTTGGTCAGCCCCATCGCCCAGAGCTTCTTGAGCACTTCAGAGGCTTTGACACCCATCTGGTGGGCGAGCTCACCGACACCGATCGCCGACTCAACGCGAATCACGCGCTTATGCTCGGCGGGCGTCGTGATCTCGGTCTTCTTGCCGCGTTTTACCGGCGCTGTTTTCTTCTTGCGCCCGCGCTGCTGCTGCTGCTGTCGATAGGTACGACTGCGAAGCAGATCGGCACGAGTCACTTCGCGACGCGCACCGCGGCGCGCATCGAGATCGGTGATCACGACGCGCGGTTTCGCCGGACTCATCATCCGGGCGGCCTCAGCCGCCGATAGCTGCGGTGGCTCGGCACCTGGAGCGCCGCTCGCCGAAGCCACAGCCTGCCGCTGCTGACCTTGGCCCCCAGTGCGACCATAGCGACCGGGCGGACGCTGCGCGTATTTGCCCCCCGGCTCGAAGCCCGGTGCATAGCGAACCTGAGGTCGCGAGCGACCGCCAGGCATCTCTTGCAGCACACCCGCCTCGGGGCTGTCCTCTTCGGAGATCTCTTGCTGATCGTCCTCGACGGCAACAGCTTCGACAACTTCGTCAAACGCCGGATGCTCAATTTCCACTGGCGGTGGAACTTCGATGACGGGTTCCGGTGTGGCCTCGATGTACTCAGCAGCAGGCATTATTGGCTCGACAACTTCTGGTGTTCCACGGGTGTCGGCTTCGATCGCAGGTGGTGGCGGCGACGCATCGGCCGCAGCTTCAGCCGCAAAAGGCTCTTCAGGCGCAAGCGAGGGTGCGGCATAGACGACCTCACCCTGCGGAGCATCCCGCCTCGCCGCTCTTTCGACCCTCGGCGCCGCAACGGCCGGCGAGCGCGGGGTCTCGGCTACCGGTACGGCAGGCGCATCTTTCGAGACGCGACTACGGCGACGGATAACCGTCGAGCTAAGTCGCGAAACCTCGCGGCTCTCCGCGCGCTCCTTCTCGAGCGCACGGCGCACCCGCTGCGATTCGTCTGAGTCGATGACGCTCATATGGTTGCGAACATCCACACCCAGACCCCGCAACTTGGTAATCAGGTCCTTGTTAGGAAGACCTAATTCCTTCGCGAGCTGATAAATTCGAACTTTGGCCACTTCCGTGCCTCCGTCACGCGCGCCGGCCAAACTAGGCACGGCTTTCAAGCTCTCGACCAAGACGCGCTACATCGTCGCCGGCAAGATGGCTCACGGATGCCATCGCCTGCTCTGCGCCCCCTTGGCCCACAGCCTCCAACCCCACGGTTTTTGGGCTGTGTCCGAGTTCCTCAAGCTGCCGCTGCAGCACCTTGACCCAGCGGCAAGATTTCTCATCAACAAAGACTATCGCGCCATCGTCCTCTCGTTCGGCACGACCGTCAGACAGCGCGCGCTCGACAAGCAGCTTCACCCGTTGCTCGAGCTCGTGCGCCACCAAATCGAAAAGCGCCTGATCGACCGTCACCCGGCGGCGCAACGAGCGCGCAAACGATCCGCGGCGCAACGCGCCGTCTAGGCAAGTCGCGCGCGGGCAGACGTAGACCCCGCGCACCGAGGCGCGTTGCTGCACGTCGAGCACGAGCTGCGCTCGCCCATCGGCGACGAAACGCAACAGCGTCGCTTTCGCTCGACGGCGTCTGCATCCTGCACATGTACGCGTTGGACCTACCATCATTTCACCTATTCGACTGCGGCCTCCGCCTCGGAGGCGGCGGCCGATCCGTCGTCGGATACAGCCATACGTTGAGCCTGATACTCGGCTTCTTCCGCCGCGTCAATCTCTGGCGCCGGCGCACGCCGATCTATTTCGCCCAAATAGAGCCGAACTTGATGGTGTAGCCATCTTGCCCGCGTGGGGGAGATCTTCGCGACCTCTGACATGCGGTTCATGTCGTGCTCTTTAGCGAGCGCCTCAACGTTCGCGTAAAACGTCGAGAGGTGTTCGTAGAGTTGCTGATCGATACCGTTGACCGACAGCATGCGCTCCTCGTCGGTCTTTTGTCGCTCGGCGGCCAAACGCGCGGCCTCTTGCGCTGCACGTTCGCGGTGCACTTCCACGGTGACCGCAGCACCCTCTACGATCCTCACCGCGGCTTCTGCACCACCGAGCCCCGGGATCGCCATCAACTCCTCGGGCGCAGTACCGGCCACCTCTTCGGCGGAGCGCCAGCCAAGCTTGAACATCGTATCGGCGAGCTCTTCCGAGACGCCTTCGATCTCTGCCAGTGAGCGCTTGGCCTGCTCTTCGAGCTCGCGCACCTTGGTTTCGCTGTGGATGTCGATCCGCCAACCGGTGAGCTGCGAGGCCAAACGAACGTTTTGCCCCTTCTTACCGATCGCCAACGAGAGCTTGTCATCGGGAACGATCAGCTCCATCGTGTGGTTCTCTGCGTCGAGCAGCACGCGCGAAACTTCTGCCGGAGCGATCGCGTTGCATACGAAACGGGCCGGATCCTCATCGTAGGGGACGATGTCGATCTTTTCGCCGCGAAGCTCTTGGACCACCGCTTGGACACGCGAGCCCTTCATGCCGACGCACGCCCCGACCGGATCGACGTCGACGTCGCGCGACGAGACTGCAATCTTGGCGCGGGCGCCCGGTTCACGAGCGGCTGACTCGATGCGAACGATACCCTCGTAGATCTCGGGCACTTCGTTTTCGAAGAGCTTGATCAGCAACCCCTTGTGGGTGCGTGAAAGTACGATCTGTGGGCCGCGGGCGGCGCGGTCGATGTCGACCACGTACGAGACAACGCGATCACCGACACGATACGATTCGCGCGGTACTTGCTCGCGCACCGGCAAGATCGCTTCCGCGCGGCCCAAATCGACGATGATGTTGCCACGCTCGAAGCGACGAACAACACCATTGATCAACTCGCCTTTGCGGTCTTTGTACTCGTTAAAAACGATCTCGCGCTCCGCTTCGCGAACGCGCTGAATGATCACCTGCTTGGCCGTCTGCGCAGCGATCCGACCAAAGCCTCGGCCTTTGGTCCTTAGGCCCAGCAGGTCGCCATACCGCGCATCGTGCTCTTCGGCTTGCTCGGCGTCTTCGCGACGATAAAACACCTGAAACAACAGCTCGTCGCCGACCTCGGCTTCGAATCCGTGCTCCCGGGCAGCACCGACGGTGATCTCTCGGCCCGGCGTCTCGACAACGTCGACAACGTTGACGATCTGGTAGAGATCGACACACCCCTTGTCGGCGTTGAAGTCCGGTTCGAGTTCGTAGTGCGAACCGAAGGTCTTTTTGGCGGCAGTGACAATCGCTTGCTTCAGCGTCTCGATCAGCACATCGCGATCGATTCCTTTGTCTTTGCCTACCTGCTCGATGACCATCGTCAAGTTCGGCTGCATCGCTAACCCCTGTACTCCACCTGGCTACGTTCGGCTATGCCGTGTACACCCGAAACGCTGTCCACACAAAGGATATCGCCATCATTCGTGCAAACAGCGGTGTTAGATCTCTCCCACGTGCGCTCGACGAATCCCTGCGATCGGCAGCGCGTAGAGCTGTCCATCGATCTCGACCACCACCTGCGAGGCTGAGTCGACCTCGCGTAGCGTGCCGGCGAAGTTCTTGCGTCCGCCGATCGGCTCGCGCATCTGCACGCGCACGAAGCATCCACAAAACCTTTTAAAGTCACGTTCTTTTCGCACCGGACGAGGGATACCAGGCGAAGACACTTCGAGTCGGTAGGCCACGTCGATCGGGTCTTCGACGTCGAGCAACGTGCTGATCTGATCGCTTGCTCGCTGACAGTCTTCGTGGGAAATCGAGGACCCTGCCAACGGATCGCCTGGTTCATCGGCCGCGGGCGGATGATCGATGAACACGCGCAGGACCCAGCCATGCTGATCGCGCACGAATTCCCAATCAACCAAGTCGTACCCGACGGTTGCCAAACCACGCTCACAAAGTCCTTCGATCCGTTCAATACCGACCATTTCTGTTCTTCATCCGCCGCGCTGCTCGCGGCTCTGCGGGCGGATACGCCGTGCAAAGAAAAGGCCCCCAAAGCGCTGGGGGCCTCGTGGTACTTCCCACCATTGCAGGGAAACGGCTAGCATAGCGCCAGCAAAAGTTCAACCGCTACGCGCGGTTATGTCTGGGTGCCGTCGAAACCCCAGATGAATACGTCTACAATTTTAAGCAGTTACACAGCTCCACCCTGGAGCAGTCAAAAATCGGCTGAGCGAGGTTTCAGCGGCTGCACCGCCGGGGCTGTGCTAAAAGGCCTTTGTGAACACATTGATCGCTGCCGTGGTCCAGATCTGCGCCCGCCAAGACATCGACGACAATCTGGCGCGCTGCGCCGAGCTCGTCACGCGGGCGGCCGCGCGTGGCGCAAAACTGATCGTCTTGCCAGAAAACTTTGCGTATATCGGCAGCTTAAAGACGAAGCTTCAGTGCGCTGAGACGGTTGACCAGGCCTCTAGCGGTCCGATTCTCGGCCTGATGCGCGCCCTCGCCAAGCGTCTCGGCTGCACCTTAATTCTTGGTGGACTTCCCGAGCGCAGCCCCGACCCCGCGCGGTTTTACAACACCGCGGTGGTCGTCGACGACAAGGGAACAATAGAAAGCAGCTACCGAAAGATGCATCTTTTCGACATCGCCATCCCCGGCGGCGCCGAATACCGCGAATCGGCCTATGTCGTCGCCGGGCCGGCAGAGCCACATTTGACCAAAGTCTACGACATACCGCTGGGCGTCTCGACCTGCTACGACCTGCGCTTCCCAGAGCTCTATCGTCGTCAACGGATCAATGGCGCGGAGATCCTTGCGCTGGGGGCAGCGTTCACGATGCACACCGGCCGAGACCATTGGATCCCCTTACTGCGCGCGCGGGCGATCGAGAACCAGGCTTTCGTACTCGCCGCGGGTCAATGGGGGCGCCACAACGCCTCGCGAGAAAGCTACGGCCGCAGCTGCATCATCGACGGCTGGGGTACGCTGTTGGCTTGCTGCGCCGACCAAGACGACATCGCCGTCGCCGAACTCGATCTCGGCACCCTGCGCCGCCAACGCGAACAACTGCCGTGTATCGGCCATCGACGGCTTTCCAGCGGACCTGACGACGATCGATGAAACGCCGAGTGCGCCGCCGCAAGACGAAGAACGCCACCCCGACGACGGTCGGTGCGGTGTTGTCGCGCTTTTTGCGACGTAAGCAGCTAGACGTCGATCTGCTGCCGCACCGCATTCGCCAAGCTTGGTCGAGCATCGTCGGTCCGCGCGTCGCGTCGCGGACCTGCCCGCGCGAACTGAGCGACGGTACGCTGGTGGTGAACGTGGAAAGCAGCGCCTGGCTCAATGAACTGACCTTCTTGCGCTATCAAATCATCAACCGCATCAACGCGGTACTCGGCAGCAACGTGGTCTCAGCACTGCGCCTGGTTGTCGGTTCGATCACCCCAGCGATCAGCGCAGCGCGGCACGTGCGATACGCACGGCCGGCGATGGAGGTGGTCGAGATCAGCGACGAAGCCCTTGCGGACATCGACCGTGACGTCTCGCAGGTCGAAAGCGCCGAGCTGCAGAGCGCGATACGTCGAGCGAGGATCGCAGCTCAATCTCGGCGCGCGACGGGCAACCGAGATCCACACTCCCGCCACTAAAAGCGGGTCGATCGGCGGCAGACCCGTCGGAACCGCCGACGCCCCCCCTTTTCGCTTGAGCTAGTGCGCGCCCGGCGCAACCGAACCGCGAGAGATGCGCGACCGTCGCTTGACTTGGACAGGCCGTTGCGATAAACGGCAGCGGCCGGTGAAGTTCCTTGAAATCCAAGCGCTTCGGGCCTGTGCCAACATCGGAGCGCCTCTTTGGCTACGAGAGTACGCTGACGAGGCGACACCAAATTAAGACAGCACGCGTTGTAAGGAGATGCTGATGCGAACCTGGGCTGTAATCACGTTAACCGTCTGCTGCCTGTCAATGACGGCGCACGCCGACCACACGATTCAGCTCGTGGACAACACAGAGATCGTCGGCAAGCTGCTGCACTTCTACGACGGCGTCGCGACGATCGAACTGCCCAACAAGAGCCGCATGCGCCTGCCGCTCGAGAAGATCCGCGCGATGCGCTTTCGTTTGCCCAAACCGCGCGCTGAACTATCGACACCGAAGAAGGCTTTCACGCGCCTCAAGCAGGCCGCGCTGCGCGGCGATATCCAGACCTACGTCGACTGCCATTCGGCGTACTACCAGATGCTACTCAATCACCAAGTCCAAGCCGCTACGCCGGCAAAGTTCGCCCAGCAGCTCAAGCAACAGTGGGGCGACGCAACGCTGACGATCCTCAACACCGAGGTCAAGGGCGCGATGGCGGTGATCAAGGTGCGGCGCAAACAGGGCAATGACTCGCAAGATGGCGAGCTGCGCTTTGTCCGCGAAAACAACGAATGGAAGATGATCCTTCCGCTGTAATCACGGCTGCTGCAGCGCCGACGTCCGACGGAGCCTGACATTTCCGACCGAGCAATAAACCTCGCTGTAGCATCCCGCCGGGTGATGGTGGTTTGTAGCGCCATCGTCGTCGCACTAACCGCTTCATCCTCGCGAGCCAATCCCACCCGTCTCGGCGCTGCGTTCAAACAGGCCAAGCCACTGCTGCCGATCTTTTGGACCCAAGCCTCACAGCGGCAAGCCGTCGAACCAACGCCCGGAAAATCGCCGCCAACTGCGCATTGTGCTGTCGACGAGGACTGCGCCGCCGGCAGCTACTGCGACAGCGGACGGTGTGTCACAGCGGATCACCCGCTCAACATTGCCTACCTCTACTACCGCTCGGGCGACCGCAAGTTCAGCGAGGTCTTGGGCATCTACTGGCATCAGCGCGGTGATCCAGGCTATCGCGTGGTGTTTCCGCTCTACTGGCATTTTTGGGATCGAACCGAAAAGACACGCATTGTCGCGCCGCTCTTCTTTTCTTTCCGTGGCGCAAATTCACGCAGCCTGATCATTCCGCCCTATCGGTTCGCCCGACGGCCAGGTGCTCGACACCACCAGATCTGGCCGCTGTTCTTCTATTCGAACTACGGCGATCAAGGCGGGGGACTAGCGGTCTGGCCGCTGTTTCACTACTCGCGCAAAGGGCAGAGGCGATTGACAATCGCTCCGGCGCTACTGACCTTCGTTTCGAGTGACGGCGAAAAGAAAAAGTCCGCTGGATTGATCGGCGGCCTGTACTACTTCAACCGCAACCAGCGACGGAAGATCGACCTGCTCGTCCCGCTGTTTTCACACAGTCGCTCGAGGCGCGCGCGCTTCACCTGGGTCGCTCCACTGAACTTTTTCTGGCGCGATCGACAAAACAGCGGGGCGATGGTCTTCCCGTTTTATCTGCGAACTTCGAGCGCAACCCAGGCCACCGCGCTGTCGCTGGTTCCCCCATTGGTCTACCGACGCCATGCAAGCGGCTACAATTGGTTCGCGCCGCTGCTTTACGGATCGCGGGACAAGGACCGCACTGCCTTCGCGCTATTCCCACTGTTGCTGCATCGCCACTCCAACAGCTACCGGCAGTGGCTCTCGCCGCTCTTCGCGTACGAGCGCGATAGCCGTGCCGGCATCAGGCAGTGGGGCCTGCTCGCGCCGCCCTTCTATCACCGGCGCGACGCCGAACGCGAAGTCGACACGCTGTTTCCACTCTTTTGGCGAATACACAACAAGGTCGAGCGCACCACGACCTGGGCGATCCCGCCGTTTGTCTACTATCGCGACCCTGTCGGCGCCACCACGGCACTCTTTCCGATCTACTGGCGCTTTTCCGACAGCGCCTCAGGGAACGCGACGAGCATCGCCTTCCCCTTGTTTTACCACCACCGCAAGGGCGATGGCCGTGGCACCACGATGCTGTTTCCCTTCTATTACCGAAAAAAGGCCGACGGTTTCACCCTCGGCGCACTGCCACTGTTCTATTACGGCCGCAGTGCGCACAAGAGCCACGCGGTATTGTTTCCGGCGATCTGGTACGTGCGCAACGAGCGCCAGACCACCGGCGTAGTTGGGCCGCTCTTTTGGCGCCGCTACGCGGCGGGCGGCTACAACGCCGGACTCGCGCCACTGCTTTTTGCCGGCGAGCGCCAGGGCGACAGCCATCAAGTGCTGTTCCCGCTTTACTGGCACCTGCGTTCACAGCGTGCCGGTTACAACAGCCATGTACTCGGTCCGGCGTTTTACACCAATGGCCGAAAAGGCACGCTCGGCGGACTGCTCCCGCTTTTCCTCCATGGACACTGGCAGGGACGGCGCATCACGCTGGCATTGCCGGCGCTGTTTTACCGCTCGCGCGACGTAAAAACCGGCCACGGACACACCCTGATCGGCCCTTATTACGCCTTCGACGAAGCCAAGCAGAGCGGCGTCACACTGTTTCCGCTCTACTTCCGACGGGTCTTCGCCAAACCAGCAGGCACTGAGACGCACACCACGCTGCTGCCGCTTTTCTATCACCGGCGCTCAGGCCAGGCCCAGTTGCTGGTCACGCCGTTGGGTGGTTTTGTGAGAAGCGCCAAGAAGCGCACGACCGTGATCGGCCCCGTCGCCTGGACGCGCTCGGACGAGCTGCGCGGCGTCGTGGTCGCGCCGTTCTTCATCCAATACGCGCGACCCAAACGGCAAGAAAAGACGACGATCCTGATGCCGTTAGGCGTGCGCCATCGCTCGCCGGAACTCAACGCCGATCTGTTGTTCCCATTCTTTTGGCGCTTCTCAGACCCCAAAGAGCGCAGTCTAGTGCTGTTCCCGATCTACTGGTCGTCGCACGCGCGTGATGGCAAGACTGGCTTCTCGGTCGTGTTCCCGCTGGCTTGGAACTTCTACGCACCAAAGCGTCGGCTAAGGATCTACGGCCCATTTTTCGATCGCACCAACCGTGCGCGCCGGACGACCGGCTTGGCGCCGCTGTTTATCTACCAGCGCAACAGCCGACGCAGCTACATGGCGGCATTACCGCTAACCTACTACTACCACGACTTCGCGACGGCCAAGCGCACGTGGGTCGTCGCTGCCGGCTATTTCCGGCGCTACAAAAAAGGCTATGGCGCCGGCCTTTTCCCGTTCTACTTCCATCGCCGCACTCCCCAACTCGACTACAGCGTGCTGGCACCCGTATTTTGGTATTGGCGAAACAAAGAAGCCGACACTACGACCACCGCGCTCGGGCCGCTGTTCTATCGGCGCAATAGGCAGCATCGCGGGTTCGCGCTATTGCCGCTGTTCTACTACGGCTACGAAGGCCAGACGCGACGCACGGCTGCTGCGTTGCCGTTGTTCTATTACCACGGCGATCCAACGACGCGCACGCTCTACACGCCGCTATTCGGCTCGTCGAAGTCGCTGACGCGCCGTCTGTGGTACGTGCTGCCGGTGTTCTCGCGTCGTTCAGACACCAGCACATTCAGCGGTGCATTCCCGCTATTCTTGTACAACCGCAATCACCGCACGCAGACAACGACCTTCTTCGCGACCCCGCTTTACTACGCGACTTGGTCAAAGCGTCGCTCGTTTCATCTCGTCTTCCCGCTGTTTTGGCACCTGCGCCAGGTCGACTCGAGCGCGACGGTGGCTTTCCCACTGTATTGGGACTTCAACGACCGCCACCGCGATCGCACGACGATGGTCTTTCCGCTGTTCCTTCGCCAACGCGATCACGTTAAGGACAGCACCAGCTACTTTTTCCCGCCGGGCATCTGGTTCCGCAGTCGCCGAACAGCCAAGGACCTGGTGGTCTTCCCGTTGCTGTGGCACTTCGGCGGTGACAAGCGCAGCAGCAGCGTGTTGTTCCCGCTCTACTGGGACTTCAAGCGCCCGGGCCGCCGCAGCACCGTGCTGTTTCCGATCTACTGGCGCTTCGAGAACCATCGGCGAACGGCGATGGTGTTTCTCAACAGCTACTACCGACGCAACAAGGCCGAGAAAACCTTCGCCTACCACTTCATCCCGCTGTTCAACATCGAGCGTCGGCGCCCCGGCGACATCCGCTGGGAGTTCATCCCCGGCGGTCTGGTCGGCTACGAGCGAATCGGACGCAATCGCTTCCTCAAACTGTTCTTCTTTTTCAACTGGCGGCTTCAGTCGGCCGGATCGCAGCACGCGCTCGAAGGCCCCAAGCAAGCATCGGCCAACTGGTTCTTCTAGCAGCGCGCGGGATAGCGGCGCGCCGAACCGCAGCGCCCGAAGACGCGGCGCCTGCGCCGGTCGCTCGCGGCTTTGTTCAGTCGCTCAACAAGGCGCCCTCGAAGGCCAACAAGACCTCGAGATCGCCCGCTGCGATCGTTGGATGCACACCTCGGGCAATGGCTTTGGCAAGGAAACCGGCATTTGCGCCGCCGGCAAAGTGGGCCCAGCACGACGATCAAGCAGAGCCGTGGCTGGTTAATTGGCGCGGCGCAGCTGCGGGTCCGGATAGCTCTGCGGGAACGTCACGTTGCTCCCCGGCGGCCGGAAGGTGCAAGGCTTGCTCGCGTCGACGGTCCCTGTGGTCTTGTCGAGCGTGCCGGTGCAATTGGGCGCCGCGCTCGTCGGCGCGGTCACCGCACAGGCGCCACCTTGGCAGGTCATCTGCGAACAGGTCTCGCCGCTACGACAGCAATCCTCGGCCTTGGTACACGCCGTTCCCCGCGGCATCATGTGGCGCTGAACGAACAGACGCAGCGGTTGCGAGACATTGCTGTTTCCGAGCGTGTCCTCGGCCCAAGCAACAACGCAGGTCCAACCATCGCTCACCTGATTGGCCAGGAAATCGAAGGGCAACCCCAAGCAGCGCAGCTTATCGCCACCGAGGATCGGCGGGATCGAATAGATCGCCGGCTCTGACAGCGACACGGTGTAATGGGTCACGACGGTCAACGAACTGATGCCCTCGCAGACCGGCTCAGGGGGATCGGCGGCATCACCGACTTTGCAGACTCCCGTCGGGAAGGGAAAGGGGTTGGGATTCGGACGAAAATCCGCTGTTCCCGTCGGCGAAATCGGACTGATATTGACGGCGACTGCTTCGCCCGGCTGGGGCGTCGTGCCTTTGGGAACGACTTCCGGATTGATCGAGTCGCAGAACCCATCCCCGGTGGTATCCACAGCAAGCGCCTTGGTCTCGTCGTCGAGCACGTAGAGTTTGGGGCTGGTCTTGTCGACGAGCGCCAGCGGAATCCAGGGTGCGGTAGGCACGTCGTTGCCTTGGTCCTCGATGCGCGCGCGAATCGCGACAACCTGCGGGACGACATCCTGGTCGTCAGCAGCATCCGTCCCCAGAGGATCGAATGGCAGCGAACATTTCGGTTCATGATTCTCGATCTTGAGGTGATAGAACTCTGTCGGCGGATCGAGACTGAGGATCGGTGGCCCATTGTCGAGGCCCACTTGGATGTCGAAGTGGCTTTCGTTGCCCAACACGTCTGCAGCGCGGAACGACATTACCGGCCAGAGATCGAACTGGCTGAGCGTCCGCGTATCAAACTGCGCTCGATACGTTCCGGCGGTCGTCGTATCCAGCTTGAGCGCGACCGATCGCGTATCGAGATTGTTGCCGATCACGGCCTTGACGGAGGAGGCCAACACACCAGCAGGATCGGCAATCGTCGCCTCGAGCGTGATCACGCCGCCGATCAAATCGCCGGCCGCCTGACTCACCGGCTTTATCGTCGGGCCAACGTCATCGACGAAAAACACGCGCTCGACAACCGTCTTGGCGTTATTTTCGTTGGTGGCTGAAATCGTCAGTACCTGCTTGCCTGAAAGCGGCGGCGAAAACTGCGCATCGTCAAACTTGACTTGCCCGCTGTAGAACGCCTTAGTCGCACTAAGATCGGACTTCTTTATCGCCAGCTTCGTCGCACCGATCCGCGCTTCGAAGTTGGTCAGCTTGGCAACATCGGAGACGGTGACTTCTAACGAAATGCTGCTGCGGTGACGACTGTCGGCGGCCGGCGAAAGCACCTCGACGGTCGGGCCAGCATCGCGCTCAAACAGGCGAATCAGCGAGTTGGCATTTCCTTGCAGGTCTTCGGCTGTGACCCAACAACGAATCTTGCCGCGCAGATCGGCAAGATCGACGGTGGCCTCATAAACGTCCGGCGTTGACGTCAGACTCATCGTCGTCGCCCGGCCGGCGCCTTCGATGGTGACCGTCACGGTTTGGTCGCGCACCTGGTCTGCATCGGTCACCTTGGCGCGCACCTTGACCAGCTGCTCGACGACGCGCTCACCGTCTGTGGGTGAAAGGATCTCTATCGTCGGTCCCTCGGCGTTTTGCGGAAGGTCCGGCGCCGCACCGAGATCCTGCGACCCGGTCGTGTTCGAATCGACCGGCAAGAAGCCATCGGGCCAGCTGGTCACTTTTTTGGGATCATTGCCACCACAACCCCAAAGCAGCAGTCCTAGCAGCACAACCGACAAACGGTCTCTGCGCATGCAATTGCCTCCGCGAGCGTACCTGTTGGATATCGCTGAATATTAACACAGCCTCGTGCCGTGCGAAATGGCCAGCAGCGATCGGGCGAAAATAGCCGCTTCAGCCTTGGTCGGCGGACGGCGAGCGGTAAGACAGCTTGCAGCTAAGCGCCTGAGCCGCAGGCAACAACCGAAGGATCAACCCGAGATCGAAAAGACGCTGCCCTTGGCGAGCTGCAGCGCGCAATCCGAGCGCCAGACAGCCACAAAAACGCCATTCAAGCTGGCCGTCGCCGTAACCGAAACGACCGTTTTTCGCGTCGAAAGCGACAAGCGCGCGCAGGTGCCAGGGTCCGGCATCAAGCCGAAGGGACCAGGACAAGGCGTCGGCGGGATAGATCTCCAGCGCGGGCTGCTCCAGGCCATATTCGCCAAACATCGCGACCATGCTCCACCCCTCGCGCAACGGCTGCTGCAGCAGCTGACCGCGAAAGCGCCGATAGCGACCACAGATGCCAAGCGCTGTTCCACCGAGGCACACGCCGCCGTCGAGGTGGTAACGCGGCTGCGACATCGCCCAGACCAAATCGAGGTCCGCTCTGATCACCGGCGCTGTCGCCTCGAAAAGACCTGCGAGTCGGGTTTGGCGACCATCGCTGAGCAGACCAAACCGGCTAGCCAAGCGGCCGCGACGCCCAACAAGGCGATTGCGCAGCGCTGCGAGGCCAGCAACGCGCGGCTCATCGGGCTGGCCGCTGCGCCAGCGCAGACCAAGTTGTGGCGCGAGGTGATGGGTCAACTGGCGAAATGCGCGATAGAGCGGCAATGCCAGCTGCAGCCCCCCGGCACCATCGTGAGCGATGTCAGCGCCGCGCTCGGTCTGAGCGCGATAGCGAGCGGCAGCCGAAACCTGCAGCGCCCCCCAGGCGTCGGCGTAGCCCAGGCCGGCCGATCCAACGGTACGCCAGCGCCAAGCTGCGGATGTTGAGGCAAAGGCATCGAGACCACCTGCCCCATCGAGCAACAGCGTCAGTCGATCAGAGAGAACGCGCGGTCGCCCCGCGAGCGCCAGCCATGACAGGCCGCTGAGCGCCCGTCGCGATACCGAGGGCTGCGCA
The DNA here is from genome assembly GCA_020633415.1 of Deltaproteobacteria bacterium. Classification (GTDB taxonomy): domain Bacteria; phylum Myxococcota_A; class Polyangia; genus JACKDQ01. The sequence goes on along the minus strand of JACKDQ010000003.1, from coordinate 59,992 downwards.
TCGCTGTAGAGATCGCTCCAGAGGCTGAGCGAAAACCAGGACCGACGCCAGCCAAGCGCAATGCCGCTGCGCCGATACGGGGCAAAGATCTCTGCGGCCCGCCAGCTCAGGCGGCGCGGCAAATCCGCGTCGCTGGCTAGATCGGTAAACAGCGTTAGCGATAGCGCCTCGCCGCGCGCAAACAACCGCGCTCGCTGCCAGCTGCGCAGGCGCTGGGAAGTCGCAAGGCTGACTTGCTCAAGCGAGAGGCTAACCGCAGAACTGTAGGCGGTCGTCTTGAGTCGAATCAGTCCACCTTGACCTGCGACGTATCCGCCAGCCAACGTCAGGTCGGCAGCACCACTCGCCAGATAGATCGGCTGCTCGAAGCGCACCCCGTCACGTGGACTGTAGGCAAAACGCGGTGCCAACAGCCCGCTCGTCCCAGGGCGACGAGCGATCGCCCAATACGGGGCAGCGAGCAACGGCCAGCCACCAACACGCAGCTGCGGCCAACGCAGGTGAATTCGCTGCGGACTCAAGCGAATCCGAGAGGCCGATACGGCAAGCGCGCATCGGCATAGCTCCAAGACGCCCCCGTCGACGAGGCCACGCTGCCCATCGCGCCCGATGCGCAGGCGGCGCGCTGAAAGGCGGCGAAAGCCATCGGCCAACACGACGTTGCGTGCGCAGATCGTTTGCGAGTTGAAATTGTAGCTCAGCTGATCCGCGCTGAGGACACACGAACCAGCGAGCGAGGGCGCACGAGCGGTCGACTGGGCTTGCACCGCGGGCGCGACGCACACCACGGCGGTGATCGCCGCGATCGCCCACGAGCGTCGCCGAGGATTCAGTGTTTGATCGGAAACGAGGCGACGAGATAGCTGTAGGATCCGATCGTGCGAACTTGCACCGTCGGCTTGGACCAGCGGCGCAGCTTGATCTCGAGCCGCACGCTGTCGCCCTTGAGCTGCCGTAGGTGAAAGCGCTTGACCGGTCCAGGAAAGGCGGTGGTGATCACCGGACGGAAGTTGTTGCGCAGATAGACCTGGACCTTGGAGAGCGTGACCCACACTGCGCCACGAAGCTGGCGGACACGGTAGTCCGTCGCACCCGAGAGCTGCAGGAATACTTCCACCGTGCCGTCGGCCACGCGGAATCCGGGCCAATTGATAAACTGCAAACCAGCCGGAGGCTGCCGCGGCGCAGGTGGTTCGCCACCTTTGAGCGTCACGCCACCGTACTGCAGGTACGGATCGGCGGCCGGCGCGGCCTGAGCCGGCGCGGCCTGAGCCGTCGCTTGGCCCAACGCAAAAAACGAGACCATAGCCACGAGCAACGTTTTGATCGACATCACGGCGACGTCCTCCATGTTTACGAGCCACGGACCGCACCGAAACAGCTCTCCGTGCTCCGCCCCCGCCGATGGCAGGCGGACACCGGGTGGTCTCCATACACTCGCTTGCCCCGATCATAGCCCATACCCGGCCGCAAATGAACTGCGCTGGGCAGGCCGTCGCTCATTGCCTGCTCGAGGGGTCGGAGAGCACCGCTGCCGGTAGCGGCCGCCCAAGGCACAACGCCCGCACCGCACCGACGAGGTAGATCGAACCGGTGACCAGAGTCGGTGCGCCAACGTTAAGCGCCGCAACGAGGTCGTCGGCGACTTCTCCGTAGCCAGCCAGGGACCTCAGCTCGGCAGGTTCTACGCTGAGCACACCCGGAATGCGCACGAACGTCACCCCGCGCAGCTTTGACCGCAGCGGGGCCAGCATTTGCAGCGGATCACGCCCGGGCTGTTGCCCATAGATCAAGTCGATCGGTGCCTGAAGCTCCGCAGAAAGCGCCGCAATCCCTGCTGGATTATGTGCGCCATCCAGTATTAGCGGGCCGACGCGCTCAAATCGCCCCGGCCAAGACAGCGCGGTCCACGCGCTACGCAGCGCATCCAGATCGAGCTGTCGACCGAGTGCGGCGGCCATCTCATCGACGGCAGCCAAAGCGATCGCGGCGTTGTCTAGCTGGTAGCGACCAGCGAGCGGCACCGCCATCGGCGCCACGACGCAGCGCGCCGATCGATAGCAAACGCGCTGATCGTCAAGAACGCGGGTGCGCTCGACCGCGCTGATCAGCGGCGCCGACAACTCTCGACAACGCGACGCGATCACCGCTGTCACTTCAGGTGCCTGCGTTGTACAGACCACCGGCACTGACCGCCGGATAATGCCCGCCTTCTCAGCAGCGATCTGTTCGATGGTCCCGCCCAACACCGCACAATGATCGAGCGAGATCGAGGTGATCGCCGACACCGCCGCGTTGACCAGATTTGTTGAGTCCAACCGCCCCCCCAGTCCAACCTCAACCACCGCCACGTCGACGGCCTTTTCCGCGAAATAGGCGAATGCCGTAGCGGTCGCCACGTCGAAAAACGAGAGTTCATCACCAACGGACAAGACCCGCTCGAGCAGGCGATCGAGCGCCTGCTGGTCGATCATCTCCCCGTCGACAACAATGCGCTCAGCAAAATCAACCAAATGCGGAGAGGTGTAAAGGCCGACGCGCAAGCCCTGCGAACGAAGCAGGGCACAGGCCATCGCGGCGGTAGAGCCTTTGCCATTGGTGCCGGCAACATGCAGAGCCGGAAAGGACTGATGGGGATCACCCAAACACTTGAGTGCAGCGCGCAGTCGATCGAGATCGAATCGCATGCCGAGGGTTCGCCGCTGTGCGAGCCGCACTAGCTGCGGCGGCAGGTTTGTCATCGGACGACGATCGCCAAGCCCGCGAACGGTGTCAATAGCGCCCGATCGACCGGTGCGTGTTCGCTCGGACACTGGTAAAGTCGCTGGCGATGTCTAGACGCCTCTGGCTTGCCTTCGGCCTGTTGCTCGCGCTGTTTAGCGCGGCATACTTCACCACGCGCGATCACCGCGGCCATATTGGTGGCGTCGCCGAACTGGACGGTTTCTACTATTACGCCTATCTGCGCTCGCTACAGCTCGATGGCGACATCGATCTGCGCAATGAGTACCTCGAGTGGGCCAACCCCTTCGGATTTGGCCAGACGACGACCGGACGCGCCCGCAACGTCTTCGGCATTGGCCCAGCGATCGCTTGGTCGCCGTTTTTTGTCGCAACCAACCTCGTCGCCGATGCACAGCGCGCCCTTGGCATCGCCCGCTCGCACGATGGATTCTCGCGCTTTCATCAGATCGGCACGCTCTATGGCTCGCTCGTCTACGGCTGGCTGGCCCTGCTGTTTTGCTTTCTGATCGCCCGACGGTGGTTGCCACCGGCAACCGCTTTCGCGCTGGCCACGCTTGCCGCGTTGGCCGGTCCTCTGCCCTACTATTGCCTCACCGGTGCGTCCTACGCCCATGCCTCGGCGACGATGGCCACATCGCTCCTGGTGCTGCTCTGGCTACGCTACCGCCGCGATGCGCGCCAAAGTGGCCAGCCGATCACGGCCCGCCGCTGGGCGACCCTCGGCACGGTGTTTGGCATCGCACTACTAATGCGGCCGGCAACCGCGCCGTTTGTTGCGCTGCTGCTGATCGACAGCTGGCAAGCGATCCGGCCGGCCCTGCGCCGCAAACAACTGGGCGAGGTCTGGCAGGCCTTCGCGCGTGGACCGCTGGTCGCTGTGCTCGCCGCGACCCTGGCATTTTCTCCACAGCTGGTCGTCTGGGCGCTACTCAACGGCACGATCTTCGCCGTTCCCCAGGGCTCCGGCTTTTTCTGGTTTGGACAAAACGCCTGGGCCGAGAGCCTGTTCTCGCCGCGCAACGGGCTGTTCGTCAGCGCTCCCCTTTATCTGCTCGCCATCGCCGGCTTACTCGTCGCACTTTACAGACGCGCTGAAGATATCGCGCCGTTGTTGATCACCTTTGCGCTGTTCGTGTTGTTCAACGGCGCCGTTCACGATTGGTGGGGCTGGGGCTTTTCGGCACGACGATTTTCCGCCTGTTTGCCATTGTTTGTCGTCGGACTTGCCGCGGGCCTCGGCAGGATCCGCCGTCGCGCGCCACGGCGAGAGCGATCCGCCCTACTGATCGCCGCGGTGCTCGCCGCTCTCAATCTGGTCTGGCTCAACCAATACCGCACGCGCTCACTGAACTACTATCAGGTGAGATCGTCCTTTGGACTGTACATGGCCGTTTGGTATGCGCTGGTTGACGGCATCTACCAGCGGATCGGCAATCCGCTAGCACTGCCTCATGCGCTCCCCGCGACCTTCGGCAACAAGCATCTCTCGTTGCGCGACTACGATCGTTTGAGCGGCAGCTATCTGCTCGGTGAGAGCAATCCCAACACCACCCCTGCCGTCGACCCGAACATTCACGCGCTGATCGACCTGACAAACCCTCGACACGCGCCCAACCTCTCGGCGTCAGCCTTCGGCCCCGCCCGACGCACCACACGCCCGCCCTATATCCCGCTGGTCGAAGATCAAGCAGCGCTCAAGCTGCCGATCAACCGACCGGGTCCGCTGCAACTTTGGCTACGGCTGATGGCGCGGCGGCAAGACACGCACGTATCTCTCAAGTTTAACGGCGTTCCACTCGGCCGCTATCCGCTGGTCGTTGACCGCTGGCAAACGATCGCCGCAAACGTCGAAGCCGCGACGATCAAGCGCGGGATCAACATCCTGACGCTCGATCACCAGTATCGCCCACTGCGCCCCGCGGCACGGATCATCGGCAGCACCGGCGTGAGGTCACCCGTCGATATCGCCGCTGTCGGAGGTGGCCCAGGTGGTGGAAGATTTGCGGAGCTTTTCATCGACCATCGCCAGGTCGGCAACAATCAGCGTGGCCTCAACGTCGCACTGGTCGACCCCAAAACGGGCAGCCTACGCGCTCTGCGTGGCTTTGATGTGCAAACCTGGCACGGCGCGTATCGCGAGTTTGGCCGGCTACTGGATGCGTTTCCTGCTGGGACGATCGTCGTCGTCGCCACGCGGGGAAAAGTCGACCAACCGGGCAGCAGCGAGCAGGCGTTGTTTCGGCGCTTTGGCGGCCGTGGCGCGTTCCTCGGTCCCGGCTATGCGGCGATTGGCGTGCTGGGTGCTCGCCCGGGGCAGGCCCTAGAAGACAACGCGCCTCGGGCCCACGCTTGGATCGGCAACAAGCCCCAGCGCTGGGATGAGATCGCGCGCTACAGCGCATTGCGCCTGCATTAGGCGCTGCGCAAAAGATCGCACATGCCACAAGATGGCTGAGGCTATGGCGCTGGCTGAACGCGCAGCGGCTGGACGAAGGTCACGAAGGCCTTGTCATGACGCGGATAACGCAAGCCACGTGCTACCCCGAGAATGCACCGCGCGAGCTCACCAGCCGCCGCCTGTGTCGGCTCGATCCGTACCCCCGTCACGCGTCCGCTTCGCGCGATCGTCGAAATCACACTCAGGGATATCCCCTGGCGCGGACCGTACGTGTCAAAACAGCGCTTAAGCCGACGGCCAGCCCGCGCAAAGGTGCGCCGACCAACTTGCTCGGTAAACGAAATCGCACGCTGCGGCGTCGGTCTCCCGACCAGGCGTGCATCGGGCGACGCTGCGAGCAAGTCGGCGGTCGTCAGGGCGGCATCGGCAGGCTTCTTTGAATTGACGATAATCACCGGCCGATCCGCCGATTGCGTCGGCTGGCGCAGCAGCACAAATGCTAGCCCGCCAACCGCCGCCGCCACCAGTACGAGGGCGATCCAGATCGCGAGCATCCCTCGACTGCGCTGCGAAGAAGAACCGGAAGACGGTGGTTCGGCGACCTTTGGCTCAATCGTCACAGACGACTGCAGTTTGAGCGCTCGTGACACCGTCGGGTCCGGAGCATTGATATCGGGCAACTTGGGTTTATTGATCGGAAAATCGGCCCGCTCGTAGAGGTCCTCGACGAAAGCCCGCAACATCCGGCCCGCCTCTGACTCATCGACCGGCAGCGCGGCGCGCAACGCACGAGAGAAGTCCGCAGCCGATTGAAAGCGGCGGTCGGCATCGCGCATCAAGGCACGCTCGACCACCGCAACCAAGGTTGGCGACACCCCAGGATGGTAACGCGCGATCGGCGGCACGCGAACGTCCTTGACCTGATTGAGAATCTCCACGTCGCTCTTGCCGCCAAACAAATGACGACGACATAATCCCTCGAACAGCAAAATGCCGACGGCGAAGAGATCGTAGCGTCGGTCGATCCGACCACCATCGACCGCCTCGGGCGCCATGTAGCGAAACTTTCCCTTGAGACTACGCGTGTATTCGGCCTCAGCCTGATCGATCACTTTGGCGATACCGAAATCGGCGAGCTTGACCCGCCCGTCACGAGAGATCAGCACGTTTTGCGGGCTGACATCGCGATGAATCACGTTTTGCGGCAAACCGTCGGCGCCGACCATCGAGTGGGCATAATCTAGTCCGGCGAGTATCTGAAGAGCGATGTAGCCACAACAGGCGGCTGGAATGATGTGATGCGTTTGGGCACAGTAGTGCGCGATCGTCGCCATGTTGTAACCGTGCACGAACTCCATCGCCATGAAGTAGTCACCGTGCTCTTCTCCCAGATCGAGCACTTGCACGATATTGGGATGGTCGAGCATCACCAACAGCTTGGCCTCGCGAACCAAGCTCTCGACAAACTGCTGCTGCTCGACCAAATGGGGCAAGATCCGTTTGATCACAACATGGCGGCGAAACCCCGCGGCACCGACCAGGCGCGCAAGAAACACCTCCCCCATCCCGCCCACAGCGAGTTTGCGCACGATCTCGTAGCGGCCGTATCGACCGAGTCGCGCTTCGTCCGCGACGGTCAGCGCCGTGGTTTCCAAATTACGCCGCACTCCGCTTAACTTGAGTGAATCTCAAGGGAAGTCTACAATCGACCGTGATAGCTGGCAACCGAAGCGCGGATCAGAAGCCGCAAAACCGCGCGAAACGGGACGGAACTCGATGAAGATAAAATCCACAGCGTTCGCGTCGCTGAGCCTGTTGACGGTGGTGGCGCACGCCACACCCGCTCCCCAGGAAGCCGCCGGCGGCAATCTAATCGGGCAGCGTGGCGTGCTGCGCGCATCTACAGCGACAACACAACCGCGCGGACAGGTCAGTATCGGGACCAATCTGCAGTACTTCCGGGCCTCGAACTTTCTTGCCGACGGACAAAACCACGCTCGGCTGATCAACAGCTATTCGCTGAGCTTCGCCGCTTTCCGCTGGCTCGAAGCGGCAGTGGCGCTACACATGACCTCCGATAGCAGTAGCGGTAAGCAAGACGAGCTGCAGGTGGCGATCGGAGATCCTCAGCTAGCCCTCAAGGGTAGCTACGCCTTCGGCAAACAGTTGGCTGCCGGACTGTTGCTCGATCTGCGCTTTCCGGCCGGCGCGGGCTTCTTCAAACCGGCAGGCAGTGCAGCGGTGTTCTCTTTGGCTGCGCTAGGCAGCTACCGGTTCAATATTCCACTATCGATCCACGCCAACATCGGGGTGATTCTCGATCGGTCGAAAAACCTCTTCGACGACGCCAGTCAGCTCTCGGTGGCCCAGCGCTTCGCCGCACAGATCAACTCGTTCCACCGAATCGTCTCCCGGATCGCGCTCGAGTATGACTTCCGCTATGCCAGCCCATTTGTCGAACTCTCACTAGAGCCATTCATCGGAGCTGACGCGCCAGGGTTTGCCGACAGTCCCGGTCTTCTATCCCTCGGCACTCGGCTCTGGGCGACCAAACATCGCAGCGTTCAACTGCTCGCAGCACTCGATATCGGCCTGATCGGCGTCGCGAAAACATCCGGGCTTCAGTTGCCGGCAAACAAGTTCGCCACACCGATACCGCGCTGGAATCTGCTGCTCCGCCTGAGTTACAGATTCAACGCCCTGCCCAAGGCAGCGCCGGCAAGACCGATCGTCCCGACCAAACCGCCGGAGATTAGCCCCGCGCGCTTGGCCGGCCGCGTGATCGACGACCAGAGCGGCACCGCCATCCCTTCCGCCCGCGTGCAGATCGCAGGGAGCGCCGCGTCCAGTCTCGCCGTCGATGCACAAACTGGGACCTTTCGTAGCTTCGCCTTACCGCCGAAGCGTTACGTCGTGATCGCTTCCGCTGAGGGCTATCAACCGCGGCGCATCACGGTCGAGCTAGAGAGCGGCGCCGAAGCCCGCACAACACTTCGGCTCACACCTAGTGGTCAAACTGCGCCGGGTACCGTACGCGGAGTGATCAGAACCCTCGGCGGCAAATCTGTCGGTCGCGCGACGATCCTGTTGCCCACTCTCGACCGCACCATCGAAGCCTCGGCGGACGGCAGCTTTAGCCTCTCGTTAAGCCCGGGCGAGTACAAACTGATCATCTCGGCCCGTGGTTTCCGCACCCAACGCAAAACGATCCTCGTACGCGGCAGCACCACGGTGATCCTCAATGTCGAGATGCATCGCCAGCGCTAACGGCCAGCAACCAGCGCTATCCAGCCAGCGATGTCTTGGCCGTATTGGTCTCGATCGCATCGAGCACATCGCTGGTCGAAGAAGCGTTCCGCAGTCGAGTTAGCAACTCCGTCTCGGCAACCACCTTTGAGATCGCCGACATCACGACGATGTGCGGCAAACGTTCCTCGGGGCTGCCCAGCGTGACGAAGAAGATGTCGACCCCGCGACCGTCGGGCGCACCGTAGTCGATCGGCTGCCGGCTCGTGAACACACCGATATGGGTGATACCAATTCCGTTGACGGTGGCGTGAGGCAAGGCCAACCCCATTCCCGCCGCGGTGTTTTGCAGTCGCTCTCGCTCCCAGAGCGCTTCGACCACATCAGAGGCAACAACACCCTGAATCCCCGCGGCAAACGTATGGCCGACACATTCGAACAGCGCCTCCTTGTCATAAACGTCGAGATTCAAAGCGATGCAGCTCTGTTCGAAGAAGCTGCTCAGCCGCAGATCGCGCAGCTCAGCGCGAGCTGTCTTGATGTCGAGCAGTGCGCCCTCTCGACGAGGCGATTGCAGCCGCAAAACCGAGCAGGTAACCGCGGTCTCGGTCAGTCTATCGCTAACCGTCCCCCGCAGACGGCCCCAGATGTTTTCGTTCTGCCGCTCAGCCATCACCAACAAGTCGAAAGACGCCGTGGCTTCGCCGATCGCCTTGGCCTTGTGACTCCCACGAACGATCAGCGTCTCAGCGCCTGTGCCCGAAAGCGCTCGAACTTGATCGAGGTAGTCGGCTTCTCGTTGCATCATGGTCAGCGGCGCGCTGTCAGGAACAAATCGCGCAAACGTCAGTCGGGCCGAGTAGACGGCGGCGAGGTGAACCGCAGTCGTCATCACCAGCGTATCGTCGCGCTCGGGCTCGACGTAGACGAGAATCTCGCGAATGTAGCGAACGCCCGCATCGTGAAACACCGCCAGGTTCGATGGGACGTGATCACGCAGCCAACCGATCGGATTGCGGATCGTAAAGGACATCTGATCGCGTCCGGTCCACTGCAGGACCAACCACTGGCAATGCAAACGACCGGAGATGTCGTCGATCGTCTTGACCACGTCACGGGTGACGATCGACTCGAATTCGAGCGGAATCTTCTGAGACTCAGCCATCGCCTCGATCCGGCGGCGCACCGAGAGCAGCGACGGATCATCGTCGACCGCATCGAGATCGGTCTGCTCCGGGATCTCGGTAAGATGGACAACTTCGAGCAACCCACCATCGCGCAGCGCGTCGCCCAATTCTACCAGCATCTCGGGAGAGCGCTCCTTGCCGAATAGCGCGACAACAACCGCCGCCTGCTCACCAAAATGAACTTCGGCCAGCGTCTTGATCGATGTTGCGATCGAGTTGAGCAAATCGCTGCGCTTGCCACGCTGCGAAAGCACCCCCATCCGTTTGGCTCGCCGACGACCATAGAAGAGGTAAAGCGGAACGCCTGCCGAGCCGATCGCCAGCCCCGCTGCGACCGCGACCATGCCCATCATCACCAGCAGCATGATTCCCAGGAGGATTCCGCCAACCTGAGTCACCGGGTAAAGCGGCGAACGAAACGCCGGGCGGTACCACTGCACATGCGTTTCGCGCAGCGCGATCACCGCGATGCCCTCGGAACAGTAGATCATGATCATGAAAGCACTCGCCGTCTTCGCGAGCTTTTCGACGTCGAGCAAGACGATCGCGCACACGATCACCAAGCCCGAAACGATGATGCTCGTCGTCGGCGTGAGAAATCGACTGTGGAGTCGCCCCAATAGCGGCGGCAACAAGTCGTCGCGCGCCATGGCGAAAGGAAAGCGCGAGGCCGCGAGCACGCCCGCGTTGGCCATCGAAGCCAGCGTGGCCACGCCGACGATCGCCGCAACCATCCCCAATGGTGCACCGCCGAGCGCCATCGCCAGGCTGTAAACGGGCTTGAGGTCGTGGGCAAACTGCTCCGCGGGTAGCACACCAACCAGAATCAGCGCGACGCTGGCGTAAACCACAGTAACGATCGCTAGCGACAGCAGGATCCCTCGCGGCAGATTCTTTGCCGGCTGATCGATCTCTTCGGCAATCGCCGCCACCTTGGTCACGCCGGCGAACGAAACAAAGACAAACCCGGTCGCGTTGAGAAACCCACCGATGCCGTTCGGGAACGCAGGCGCGAGATGGTCCTGATGGAATTGAAATCCGCCGACGCCAGCTAGGGCGAGCAGCCCGGCCAAACTGATCGCGGTGACCACTGCCTGCACGCCGCTCACGCCTCGCACACCGCGAATATTTAGCAAGACGATCAGCGCAACGAGACCACAAGCGAACAGTTTGACCGGAACGTCGGCGATCACCGACAGATAGACGCCGATGCCAACCAAAGCAAACGCGCACTTGAGCAGCAGCGACAGCCAAAGCCCCAGGCCGGCAATCGTTCCGACGAAGGGCCCAAAGGCGCGGTCGAGGTAGATGTAAGTTCCGCCCGAGGAAGGCATTGCGGCGGCCAGCTCCGCCTTGGACAGCGCAGCCGGCAAAACGCAAAGCGCAGCCATGACGTAGGCCAGCCAAACCGACGGCCCGCTCTGCGCCGAAGCCAAGCCGGGCAAAACGAAAATGCCACTCCCGAGCATTGAGCTCATGCTCAGCGCGACGACCGCCAATAGACCCAGCTTGTGCTCAAGCTTTTTCATCTAGCTTCGCTGCGCGGCGCTAGCGAAAAATCTCCCGGCGATAGTAGCGGAGCTCGGCGATCGACTCGTAGATGTCGTCGAGCGCGCGATGTGTCCCCTTCTTCTTCGGCGCGCCGGCGAACGCCTCGGGGTACCAGCGTCGACAGAGTTCTTTGAGCGACGAGACATCCACGTTGCGATAGTGCAGGTAGGCGTCGAGCAGCGGCATGTACCGGCAGACAAAACGACGGTCTTGGTGGATCGAGTTCCCCGCCAGCGGCGCAGCGCGCTTGGCGCAATGGGCGGCAACAAAATCACGCACCTGCTGATCCGCCTGTGCAACCGTCACGGTGGAAGCACGCACGCGTTCGATCAACCCCGATGCCCCGTGGTGCTCGGTATTCCACGCATCCATCGCCGCGATCACCGATTCGGGCTGGTGGACAACCAACTCGGGCCCTTCGGCCACCAGGTTCAGTTCGCCATCAGTGATCAGCACGGCGATCTCCAGAATATGGTCTGTCTCTGGATCGAGACCGCTCATCTCCAGGTCGGCCCAGACTAATAGTCCTGCTGTTTCCACGAAGTCTCCTTGGCTGCAGGGTATCCCGCCTGTGCGCCGCCGCCAAGCCGCGAGTGCTTGCGCGGCGCACGGCCGTGCGCCAGACTGGCGACGCCGTAGCTATCAACGGCGGTCTCTTCTTGGCGACAGTCAGCGGTGGATCCGATGAAACTCGAAGAATACATCCAATTCGACGCGGTAGCGCTGGCCGATCTGGTGCGCACCAAGCAGATCTCAGCGAAGGAATTGCTGGAGACCGCGCTCTCTGCGGCTGACCGCATCGACCCCCAGCTCAACGCGATCGTCCACCGCCTCGACGAGCGGGCCCGCCAACGCAGTGGCTACATCGAGGACGGCCCATTTGTCGGCGTGCCGTTCTTGCTCAAAGATACCCTCGAGGTGGCCAATGTTCCGGTGAGCTACGGCGCGCGCTTGTTGGCCCGCTACGTCAGCAAAGAGAGTCACGCGATCGCCCACCGTCTCGACGACGCGGGACTGCAGATCTTTGGACGCACGAACATGAGCGAGCTCGGCTTGCTGCCGACGACAGAGTGTCAACTCTATGGTCCGACCGCAAACCCCCACAACCCTGAGTATTCACCCGGTGGGTCGAGCGGAGGGTCAGCCGCCGTGGTTGCCGGTCGCATCGTGCCGATGGCGATGGCCTCCGACGGCGGCGGCTCGATCCGCATCCCGGCCTCAGCCTGTGGCCTATTTGGGCTCAAGCCGAGTCGCGGGCGCACGCCCAACGTGGCAAACGAACCTCAGGACGCGTTCGTCGTGCACCACTGCGTCTCACGAAGCGTGCGGGATAGTGCGCGCCTGCTCGACATCACCACTGCTCGTACCCCGACAGCAGGGTCGCGCTTTTTTGTCCCTCCGCCCGTCGAGTCCTACGAGGTGCTCTGCCAGCGCAGTCCCAGACGACCGCTCCGGATCGCCTTCTCCTACGAGGACTACCACGGTCGGCGCGCCAGTGATCCCTGCGTCGAAGCGGTGCAAAAGTCCGCCAAGCTTTGCGAGTCGCTGGGCCACCAGGTCAGCGAGGGTCGACCAGCGATCGACGCGCCACTGTTCGAGGCTGCCTTCAAGATAATCTGGTCCACGGCAGCCGGCTATTTCTTCCGCCGCGCACAGCGCATGCTCGAACAGTTATCCACCCTGCCGCGGGCGATACAACGAGCGGCGTTCCACCCGACGACACTGCGGGCGCTTGCCGCAGTCAACCTGCCCGGCACACCGACGCCACTGGTCGAGCCGGTGACACGCAAGCTCGCGGCGATGGAGCAGCGCAATACGCCTGCCGATCTCTGGCTGGCCTGGAGCGACGTGCGCAGCGTCGAGGTCGCGCTGTCCGAATTCTTCGAGCGATACGACATCTTCCTCAGCCCGACACTGGCCCACCCCCCGCTAAGAACGGGCAGCATCGACCAACATTGGAGCGTGGAGAAGCTAGAGGCCTTCCTCAACGGCTACGCTGCCTATACCCCACTCGGCAACGCCACTGGCTACCCGGCGATGTCGCTACCGCTTCATTGCACGTCCGATGGCCTGCCGATTGGAACGCATTTCTTCGCGCCCCTCGGCCGAGAAGATCGACTGTTTCAGCTCGCCGGGCAAATCGAGCGCGCCGCCCCTTGGGCTGCAGAAATTCCACAATTGGTCCGATCCGCACTCGGCCTGCGCGACTAAACCGATGTCGAACAAAGGCGCACTGTATGCGCTGGCCTGCGCCCTCTGCTGGGCGATCGCGGTGATCCTGTTTCGTCGCAGCAGCGAGCGAATGTCGCCGCTGGCTCTCAACCTTTTTAAGAACCTCGTCGGACTAGCCCTGTTGGTGGCGACACTGCCGTTCACCATCGTACCGCCTAAAGCGAGTTGGCTCTCCCAGGACACACTATGGTTGATGCTCAGTGGCCTGGTCGGCATCGGCATCGCCGACACGTTGTTCTTTTACAGCCTGCGGATCCTCGGTGCCAGCCGGCAAGCGCTAGTCGATTGTCTCTACGCACCGATGGTCGTCGTCTGTTCGCACTTGATGCTCAACGAGCGGCTATCGTCCCAACAACTGCTCGGTGGTCTCGCAGTCGCAGTCGCCGTGCTGGTCGCCGACCAACCAGCACGGCCGATCGGCAACAGCGGCAGCACCCGTCGCGGCGTTGCCATCGGGGCGATCGCGATCGCATTGATGGCGATCGCGATCGTCGCGGTCAAACCACAGATCGAACGACTCCCGTTGGTCTGGTCAACGACGGTACGACTCGCCGGTGGCGTATTCGGCCTATTGGGACAACTGTTGATCGGGCGTCGTCCAGCGCTGTTGCTGGAAGCGATCCGCCCCCAAGCGGCATGGGCCTTCGCGCTTCCGGGCGCGCTACTCGGCACATACCTCGCGCTGCTGTTCTGGATCGGCGGCTTCAAGTACACGGCGGCCAGCATCGCCGGGATTCTCAACCAAACCTCCACATTGTTCATCGTGGTGCTAGCGGTCGCCGTGCTCAAAGAGCCGTTCTCTCGGCGCCTAGCAACAGCGCTGCTGCTCGGCCTCGCTGGAGCGATCGCCGTCGTCGCCTAGGCCGTCCATCTCGGCCCGAGCGCACACCAAAACCGCCCAGCAGAACAACCTGCAGCCGACTGGAAACGCAGCTGGTTCGGCGCGCGCTATCTAATAAAACCACACAATTTTAAACGGATAACAATTTTCGACCCGCAGTCGACTTTTGACTGGGGGGCCCTCGGCGATCCTGTTATAAGCGCCCCATGGCGCTATCTTTTGGCAAGCTAATTCCCTCGTCGCTGCGCCGTCACCGCGCCGTACCCGGCGGCCTCAAAGCACCACCGCGCTTATCCGGCGCTCAGCCATTGGTCGGCCACGGCGTCGAGTTCCTGCGCTCGACGATCGATCTTTTGTACCGTGCGCAAGCCGAGCAGGGCGAGATCGTCGCCTTCGACGTGTTCCATCGCAAGATGGTCGCAGTCTTTGGCCCGGAGGCCCAAGAAGCGGTCTTTCGCGCCGCGGACGAACAGCTCAGCCCGTCGGAGGCCTATCAGATAATGACGCCGGTATTCGGCAAGGACATCGTTTACGATGCGCCGCCGCAGAAGATGGCCGAGCAGCTGAGAATGCTGTTGCCAGCCCTGCAAGACCGACGGATGCGGACCTATGGCGACGCCGTAGTCGGTGAAACCGAGCGCAGCATCGAGCAGTGGGGAGAACGCGGCGAACTCGACTTTGTCGCCTTTTGTCGGGCGCTAACGAGCTTCACTTCAAGCCGCTGCCTACTCGGCGCCGAGTTTCGCGAACAGATGACCGAGGAGTTCGCCAACGTCTACCACGACCTCGAGGGCGGCGTTACGCCGCTCTGTTACCTGCACCCCAAACTGCCGCTACCGTCTTTTATCCGCCGTGACCGCGCACGGCTGCGCATGGTCGAGATGATCAGCGAGATCGTCTCCAATCGCCGCCGCAACAATCGTCGCGGCGAAGATTTCGTGCAGACGCTGATGGAGGCTCAATACAGCGACGGCCGTGCGCTGAGCGAACACGAAATCACCGGTCTGGTGTTGGCAGCGATCTTCGCCGGACATCACACCAGCTCGGTTACGACTGCTTGGACGATGCTCGAGCTGTTGCAGAACCCCGAATGCCTGGCGCGAATGCAGACCGAAATCGACGGGGTGTTTGCCAGCGACGAGCTGATTTCATACCAATCGCTGCGCCGCCTGGAATTCACCGAGGCCGTAGTCAAAGAGGCCTTGCGACTGCACCCCCCACTATTTGTCCTGGTACGCGTGGCAAAGCAAGACTTCGTCTATCGCGACTACTTCATCGCGCGTGGCAGTTGGATCTTGGTTTCACCGCTGGTCTCGCACCGGCTACCCGAGGTCTTTGCCGATCCCTTGAGATTCGATCCACAGCGCTTTTTGCCGCCCAGGGAGGAGGATCGCCGGCACAGCTTCGCCTACATCGCCTTTGGCGGCGGACGACACAAGTGCCTCGGCAACGCCTTCGCGCTGCTACAGATCAAGGCGATTCTGGCGATCCTCTTGCGTCGCTATCGTTTTGAGCTGGTGGGCGACCCGATCGGAACGGACTTTCGCGGTCTGGTGCTTGGTCCTAGCGAGCCGTGCCGGGTCCGCTATGCACCGCGCACGACCGTAGCGCCAGCGTTGGACTGGCGCGAGATCGCCAGCGACGTCGCCAAGCACATTAGCCATCAGCCACAGCCGTTCGCCGCGCCGACCAAACCGCTACAGCTGCGAATCGATCATGATCTCTGCCAAGGGCATGCGGTATGTGTCGGCGAGCTCCCACAGGTCTTCTCGCTGGGCAGCGACGGCAAGGTCCAGGCCACCCTCCGCGAGATACCCAGCGAACGCGCCGATGCGCTGCGCAATACCGCGCGCTACTGCCCAACACGGGCGCTGATCGTCGAGGAGCTCGAGCCGTCATAGACTCGACCGGGCTACGGCGACTCAAGGCGCTGTAATATCGAGCAAATTCACAAGAGCGCCAACCAAGTTACAGCGACACCCGCTTCTCTTTTGCGCGTCCAATTGTGTTGGACGGCCAACATTGGTCAGCACGCTAACCACAGCGTTGTTGATCGATACACAGCGCGATCTACCACAGGCCCCGGACCTCCGGATGTCATATCGACACCGGCTAACTGACGAGGTGAAGCGTATGGTCGTCATCAGAAACCTAGTGCTGCTGGTTGCAGTATGCGCGCAAAGCGCATGCGGCTTGTTGCTCGTCGGCGCGATGGCCGGCGGGCAGGCTCTCGAGGAGCGCAACGCCCGCAAGTCCTTGCTCAAGGAATTGAAGGGAGCCAACGACGTCGCCGACGCGGCACGTTCGCAGAAGCAATACGAACAGGCGTTGTCGGCATATCGCGACGCGCAGCGCGCACTCAACGGCTACTACTTCCGCTACGGCCGTGGAAAGAAGCTCAACGACCTCGCCGCTGAGCACAAAGAGATCGCTCGCACTGCACAAGGGCTCGTCGCCGTGCTTGAGGCGCAGAACCATCAAATGGAAGCGATCGCCGTCGGGGCCCACATGCTACCCTCACCCGACGGCAAATATCAGATCAGCGAAGTAAAGACCGAGGCCGTCGCGACCGCTCCGCATGTCTACGCCGGGAAAAGTGCTTCTTGGAGCGGCGAGGTGCGCTTTGCGCGCCATGACCCACAGCGCGACGTCACGCTGATCTCGGTCGTCCCCTACACCTTCGTCAGTCGCCAACGCGGATTTCGCACGGAAAGCTACTACGACAATACCTTCAAGACTTGGCGCAAGCGTCTGGTCCCGCGCTATGTCAACGTCAAGATGCCGCTGCACAGCAAGGCGTTCATGGTCGAGCTCAGCGGCTTCAACGAAAAAGTGCTGCCCGGCACCGCCGTAACCTTCGTCGGCAAGGTGATCGGCGACAGGGCAACGCCAACGCTCGGTGAGGCCGTGGCGATCGAGGTCAGCAAGGCGCCTGGTGCACAAACCTCGTGGTACTTGGGCGTCGACATCCCGCGCGGCTAAGTCCGCCCGCTCACAGCTACTCCCGCGGCGCTCGCCGCCCAATTGCCCGCACGCAGCTCCCAATAACAGCGGCTCGTACCAACGGCGCCCCTCCTCAAGCCGCAAAGCGGCTGTTATCATCGGACCGTGCAAAGCGAAGGCCAAGCCGATACCCAGCGAACCGTTGGTGTCTGGGGCGCGACAGGTGTTGGCGTCGGCGCGATCGTCGGCGGTGGCATTCTCGCCTTGGCCGGCGCCGCGTTGGCAGCCACCGGCCCGGCAGCGATCGTCGCCTTCGCACTCAACGGCGTAGTCGCCTTCATCACCGCAATGAGCTTTGCCGAGATTTCCAGCAGCTTCCCCCAGTCGGGCGGCGCCTACACCTTCGCCAAGCGTGTGCTATCGGTACGCGCGGCCTTCGTGGTCGGCTGGATCATCTGGTTCGCATATATTGTCGCTGGCGTGCTCTACGCGCTCGGCTTCGCCGCATTCGCCAGCGAAAGCATCAGCGCCCTGATCTCCGCATTCGGTGGCAGCCCCGCTAGCTGGATCGCCTCACGCGGCTTTGCGCTGCTGCTGGCGAGCACTGCCACCGCGACCTATGCTGCCGCGTTGATCCGCAAGGAGAGCGGAGGTGGACAATGGGAGACGATCGGTAAAGTACTGGTCTTCACCGTGCTGATCGCCTTCGGACTGATGGTCTTCGTCCGCACGCCCCTCGAGCGATCGATGCAGCCCCTAACCCCCTTTTTCTCCGGCGGCACCAGCGGCTTGATCAAAGCGATGGGCTTTACCTTCATCGCACTACAGGGTTTCGATCTGATCGCCGCTATCGCCGGCGAAATCAAGGATCCCGCGCGAACGATTCCCAAATCGATGTTTCGCTCGCTCAGTCTCGCCTTGGCGATCTACCTACCGCTGTTGCTACTCGTCTGCAGCGTCGGTGTTCCCGAAGGGCAGACCGTCGAGCAAATGGCCCGCAACAATCCCGACACAGCGATCGCTGTCGCCGCCGAAAACTACATGGGCAGAACCGGCTATTGGCTCGTGCTGATCGCCGGATTGCTCTCAATGCTCTCGGCGCTTCAAGCAAACATGCTAGCGGCATCGCGCGTTGCCCTATCGATGGCGCTCGATCGCACCCTGCCCGCGGTGCTCGGCCGGCGCCACGGACGAGCGAAGACGCCGGCGATGGCGATCTACGCCAGCGCACTAACCCTGGTGGCGATCGCTTTCATGATCCCCAACCTCGCTGCAGCCGGCGCCGCCGCGTCGCTGATCTTCCTGCTTTCTTTCGCGCTGACCCACCTAACCGCCTATCTCTCCCGCAAGCGGCTCGGCCGAGCGACGAGTTACCGCACCCCGGCCTTTCCACTGATTCCGGCGGTGGGGGGACTATCTTGCGCTGCGCTGAGCGTCTATCAGGCGCTGGCCGTGCCCAGTGCGGGAGCGATCATCGTCGTCTGGCTCGGACTCGGCGTTGTGCTCTATGTAGCGCTGTTTGCTCAGGATGCAGAGACTGCCGACGCTTCGGCCGAGGCCAGCGATCCGGATCTCGTTCGCCTGCGCGGACGCAGTCCACTTGTGCTGCTGCCCGTCGCCAATCCGCAGCACGCGGAGGGCTTGATCGCCGTAGCTAACGCGCTCTCTCCGCCACAGATCGGTCGCGTTTTGCTGCTGACGATCGTTGCCGCTGACCGCGCAGACCTCGACTCGGCCGCCGAACGACTGCCAGACGCCCAACGGGTGGTGAGCGGCGCGCTCCGCACTTCCTACCAAAGCGGACACAGCCCCGAGGCGCTGATCACCACCGCGAGTGACCCGTGGGACGAAATCCGCCGGGTCGCGACCGAACACAAATGTGAGAGCTTGCTGCTGGGCGTGGGCGAAATCAGCGGATTCGAGCAGTTCTCGCGCCTCCAGCGACTGATGGCCAACGTCGACTGCGACGTCGCGCTAATGCGCAGCCCCAGCGACTGGCAGCTGACCGATGTGAAGCGAATCTTGGTTCCGATCGGCGGTGGCGGTCAGCAGCACGGTTTGCGCGCCCGCCTGCTGAGTAGCCTGTGCCGAGCCCAGGCCAGCCACGTGACCTTTGTTCGGGTCTTGGCGCCGGACACGAGCACTGCTGGCCAGCGTGAGGCTGAGCAGGCGCTGCGCCGGCTGGCCCAGGTCAAGCTGCCCGGCAAGCACGAAGTCCAGATCGTCGTGAGCGACGATCCGCTGAAAACGATCGTCGACCTGTCGGAAAAATTCGACTTAATCGCCATCGGCTTGCGTCCGCGTGGCAGCCGGCTGGGCAGCGCGCGCCCAAACCAGCAAATCGTCAGCGAGTTCGCGATGCGCGTCGCCAAAGACGCCCATTGCGCGACGATCATGCTCAGTCGCCACTAGCGCGCTGACCAATAGACTTGCTTCGTTTGCCAGCTACGGCGATGCTCGGGACATGAAGTCTTTTGCCCGCAAAGCCGATCGGCTCTTGGTCATCCTCAGCGACATTGAAATGGGTAGCGGTGGCCCCGAAGATGACTTTCCCCACAGCGACTTCCTCGCTGACTTGCTGCAGACCTACAATGGCGAAGGTTACCGCGACATCGCCATCGATCTGATCTTCAACGGCGACACCTTCGACCTGCTCAAAACAGATTACCAGGGGAAATATCCGCGTCATGTCAGCGCTGACGTCGCGCTGGACAAAATGGCTCGCGTCGCCAACGCTCACCGCCCATTTTTCGAGGGCGTACGCAGATTCCTCGACCACACGGCCGCACCCCGCCGGGCGATATTCGTGGTCGGCAACCACGACATGGAGCTGTTCTTCCCCGCGGTGCAGCGGCTGATCCAAGACCGAATCAACGATCCAGACGGCGGACCGGAGACAAACCCAAAACCCGTCGCCGATGGAAAACTGCTGTTCGCCGGCATCGACTTTTCGATCGGCCGCGTCCACATCGAGCACGGTTCTCAGGCCGACGCGTTGTTTCGCGTCGATGCGACAAACCCGTTTCTCGACCACAACGGACAGCGGCTACTCAACATCAGTTGGGGAGCCGCGGCGCTAATGGACACGGTGATTCCTTTCAAACCGCTACTCTATTTCCACGATCGCCTGATACCCAAGAACGATGCCTTCAATTTGATCCCAGAGATCAAAGAGCTGCTGATGGGTCGGATTTGGAAGTACTGGACGCGCGACTACTGGAAGGACTGGCTGGCGGGTGGCGACCCGACCCGCAAACTCACCTGGACAATGGTCTCAGAAGTGGTTTCTCGCCTGCGCTCACAAGATGTCGAGATCAAGATCAGCGCCGCCTTCCAAAACAGAATGCGCAGCGACGATCGCTTTTTGCTTTACGTCATCGGACACGAGCATGAATCCGGGTGGTGGAGCTACAGCAATCGCAAGGTGCTCCAGACCAGCTGCCTGCGCAACGAGTACGCGCTACTCAATGGTGGCGGCACGCTGCAGCCGATGCCCAAGAGCTTCGCCGAAGTCTACATGCGTGGCGACTCGCCGATCATCTCCCAGCTGATCGAAATCGAAGGACCGCCGCCACCACGCGGCTACCTGCCCGATTCGATCTTTGCTGTGCTACCCAAGGTACGCGAACTGCTCGGTTCGGAGGCCGAACGCGCTGCAGCCAGCGCAGCCCAGCATCGGCAGGAGAAGCGTGAGGCGAATGACGATGGGTAGCTCGACGAGCACAGATGGCTAGCCTCGACCGCGGCGCTAGCTCCAGCATCACCTACATATCGCACTGATCAGCGCCCGCGCAGCCGGCTGTTTTTAGTGTAGCGATCTCGGATGACTCCACTTTCGCCCTAGACCGACCCGAATCGGACCGTAAAATGAAAGGTTCAACGGTCAGCGAGAGGCAACATGTCACTGCAGCCAGCAGAGACGTCTGGGGTTTCGTCGGCGATCATGCGGGCAAAAGGACAGCTCAACAGCCACAACCGTCGACTGGGTTCCGGGCTGCGTCTAAACAGCGCGAGCGACGATGCTGCGGCCAGCGCGATCGTGGCGCAAATGAGTGCCCGCCTCGCGTCGCTCAACCAAGCAACACGTAATGTCAGCGATGGTCAGAGCGTTCTCGCAGTTGCCGACCAAGCGATGGGCGAGCAAGCCGGCATCTTAACCCGGATGCGCGAGCTCGCCGTGCAATCGAGCAACGGCACGCTAAGCGACAGCGACCGTAGCGCGATCGCGGAGGAGTTCGGTGCCCTGCGGGTTGAGCTGGACCGGATTTCCGCAGCCAGCGAATTCAACGGCCAGACGGTGCTCGACGGAACGTCGTTTTCGATCATGGTCGGCGCCGAGACTGGGCAAACCGTCAGCGTTGGCGGCGTCGACGTCGATTCAGCTGCCCTTGGCGTCGATGGCAGCAGCGTTGGGTCGCAAAGCGCTGCGCAAGCAGCATTGGCAGAACTCGATGGCGCGATCGATACGCTGTCGTCTGCTCGCGGTACGATTGGTGCGCAATACAGCCGCCTCGATCTCGCGGATCAGCTGGTCTCCGCCTCGGCAACGGCGATGGCCAGCAGTCGCTCGCGGATCGCTGACGCCAGCATCGGGCGGGAAGCTGCCGGGCAACATCAAAGCCTCCTGCAACTGCGCAGCGCGATCGCCGTACAAGGCCGCGCCATGGAAACCCGCGGACTGCTGCTCGATCTGCTGGCCTGAAACCGCGGGACCTGCGAAACGTAAAGATCTTCGGCATCGCCGGCCGCCCGACGGCATCGCTCGGCGGTCAGTTTGCAGGCCGAATGATTCGCCTCACCCGCGTCTCCCCGACCGACGCAATCAGTTCGGTGCTGCTTGACCGGCTGCCCACACAAAAGAAGCTCCCCGATTATCGAGCGTTTGTTGTTAAACTAGGGAGAACCCGAAAAACAGGAGCCGGCGCATGGCGGCCAAATTCTTTGGTCAATTCTTGCTCGAGCGCGGTGTAATCAGCGGCGAACAGCTGCTGGCGGCCGTCGAGCACCAAAAGTCCCACAACCGTCGGATCGGTACGTTGGCCGTTGAACGCGGGCTGCTCGACGATACCGCGGTTAAGCAAGTGCTGATGATGCAGCGGGTGGTCGACGCTCGCTTTGGCGAGCTAGCCGTCTCGCAGGGACTGTTTGACGACAAGCAACTCGAGGAGCTGCTCGGCGAGCAGCGGCGTGTCAACCTAATGCTCGGCGAGGCGCTGATCGCGATCGAAGCGCTAGACGAAACAACCCTTCGCCAAGAACTCACCCGCTTCAAGGCCGAGGCGGCGGATACGACGACCGACATCGGCGAGTTCTATCGCGAGTTCGGCAACGCGGACATTCTTACGCTCTGCACCGACATTACGGTGAAGATTCTTCAGCGCGTCGGAGACATTCAAGCGAAGCCAATGGGCGCCTGGCGGGGATACCGCTCACGAACCGCCGAATACGTCGTCTCCCAGCGCTTCGCTGGCGACTTTCCCGGGGCGTTCGTGCTCGGCGTATCAGCAACAACCGTACTACAGCTCGCCACGCAGATGACCAGCGAAGCGTTCATCGATGTCGACGAATTAGCGCTCGACGCCGTCGCCGAGTTCGTCAACATCATCGCCGGGAATTTCTGCGCCGCGCTGAGCAATCAAGGCATGAAGGTCGATCTCAAACCGCCCAAGGTCGTCACTGTGAGCGGAGACAACCGGCCCTCGGCCGACGACATTCTGCCCGAAGCAAACGTCATCGAAACACCATTGCTCTTGCCGGACGAGATGATCCACCTCGCCTTGTTCGACGCGAGGTATGCAAAAGAGGCGGACGGCTAACCTAGCCGGTCGGTCTGCCCGAGACGCCGACCGCCGGCACGCCGCAGCAAGCCAAACAAAGCCAAGCCCAACGACCCGATCAAGCCGTCAGCGGCAAGACGCCCACCAGCACTGCAACCGCCGCCGCCTCCAGCCGACGAATCACCGCTTCCACTGTCGACGATACCGGCGTCGAGGGGACTCGATCCGTCGACACCTGCGTCGCTCGGCGTCGTTGTCAGACCTGCGGCACGGCGCACCGCGCCCTCCGCATTCAACACGCCAAACCCGTAGAGCGGGTCATGGCCTCGCGTATCGGGCGAGGCAAAGGGCACTTTTCGCGTGGTCTCGATCAGATACTGACGCACCTCTGCCGCCGTCAGTTGGGGGTTTGCCGACAGCATCAACGCGGCAACACCAGCGACGACCGGCGCCGCCGCCGATGTCCCACCGAAGCGATCGGTGGTGTCGGTGCTATTCGCGCCTTCGGCGCCAGAGATATCCAGGGTCAGCGACCCAGTCGGCGCGGTTAATGCGACCGACTTGCCCGAGTTGGAAAACGGCGCGGCTTCACCGAAGAGATTGACCGCCCCAACATTGATCACCGAACCCAGGGCCTGCATCTCGTTGGCTTCTACGGTACGGCTGTCGTTGCCGGCCGCAAAGACTACGACCGCGCCCTTGCCTGCGCGCCCTTTCGCAGCAAAGGTCTCGATCGCCGTCGCCAAAGTGCCCGGCACAGGCGTGGCCTCGACAAAGCCCCAGCTATTCGAGGAGACCGCGACGCCGGCCTGCAGCTGATAGTCGTAAGCAGCGACGTCGGCAGAGATCGCGACCGGCTGCCCTGCGTTGAGCAGGCGCACACAACGCACGCGACAGCCCGAGCAAATACCGGCGATATCACGCTTGTTGTTGGCCACCGCACCGATCAAACCCACACATGCAGTCCCATGTTCGTTGCCGTTGGAATTGGGGATATAGGTCGGCGGCGTGTTCGGGCTGAGCGCGTTGTAGCCGGTCTCAAGATTGCCCTGTAGATCGGCATGGTCGAGATCACAGCCATTGTCGACAACCGCAACCTTGACCGCGCTGTCTCCGACGGTGACTCGCCAGGCCCCCTCGATATTGATCTTCGGCAAGTACCATTGCCCACCGTAGAGCGGATCGTTGGGCGGAATCGTCGCAATTTGTCGCGCCAGCTCCAGGTCTGGGGTCGCCTGCAGCAAAGGGCCGTCGGCACTCAGCGCTGGCGCCAATCGCTCAGCGATGTCGAGACCGTCCTCGGCTGCGGATCGACTGCGCACACGCCAAAGGTTGGCCGCCGGCATCAGCGGCTGAGCATCGAACAGCGCCAATCGCGAAAATAGCGCTTCGGCGTTGGCCCCGCGACTGATCTGGACGATCGCCCAGCGATTGATCCGCGCCGAAAATCGCCGGCCGGCCGAGCGCAACTGCGCGCGATGACCCGCTTGCCGCACGGCCTGCACCTCGCCGAAGCGATCGCGGTAGCGAGAGATCTGCTTGATGCGATCACCGCGCTCAGCATGCGCCTGTACCGCAGTTGTCACCAGCCAGAGCAGACCTAGCGTCGCGCCCAGCGCGCGCGTCCGACGAAGCCGACGACGAGAACCGCACAGCGCGAGCACAAACAACAATGGCCAACCGATCGACACGCCACCGTCGATCATACTGCAGCCGCCCGAGCTACTAGCCGATGTTGCGGCGTCTGCCGGCAAACCGGCGTCCGAGGGCGGCAGCCCAGCGTCAGGCTCGGTGCTCGGTATACATCGGCCATCTTTCTGATCGACACAGACGGTCAGCTTTCGGCTACTCCCGCCCGTCCGTCCATCGACGACCATCAGCAGTGTATCGCCGTCTGTCGCACCGGCATGGGTGACGAGCAGTCGATCGCCGTCCAATTTTCCTTCGCTGATCGAGCGCACCTCGGCGGCGCTGCGATCGACAAGCAACAGCTTGATACCCGCTAGGTCATCGCCACCAACGGAAGCAACAAAACCGCCCTGCAACGCAGGAATCCGGTAGACGCGGGTCGACGCGGAAAACAACCAGACCGAAGACTCCAACGCGGGCAACGTCAACAGCTTGGCGCTAATCTCCGGTAGCGCACCACCGAAAGAATAGGATGTCTTGCTGTCAGCGCGCTTGGCGGTCTTGGTGTTCCAACGGCAGAACTCAACAAACGCCGCCGAGAAGTCGGTCGACTTGTCGCGCTTGAGAATCGCGTCGAGGACTTCAGTCCAGGTCGGTGCAGATCCGATCTCTTCCCAGATCTTGCGAACCATCTCCTCGCCATAGCGTTCGGAGAGAAACGCAAAAAACAACCCTGCGGAATAGGCGAAGCTCTGCAAAGGACCGCTCGGGTCGGTCGCTAGCGAACGGTCAGGGCGCTCTAGATAGGCGCCAGCAAACGTCTCGAGATCGACCGTCGTCGGATCGAAACTCTCGGTAGCCCACACCGCCGTTCCTTCGCCCAGCAGCGCGCCACTGCTCGGCGCATAGGCCGCTTGTACGGCATGAAAGTACTCGTGGCTGGCGAGGATGCGCACCGCATAGGAGGTCGAGGGGTAACCGTAGCCGGAGAAGTCGTTCTCCATCACCATATAGCCGGTGCAACCTTTTGCGTTGCAGCCCTCGCGACGAAACGCACCGTCCCCAACACCGCCGAAGTCGAGCAGATAGACATCGAAGCGCTCGTCCCCGCCGTTTCCGTCGGCGATCGCTTGATCGCTAAAGGGTTGGCGAAAACTCAGTTCTCCATGATAGCGCTTGTGCACCGCGTCGAAGGTCTCAGCGACAAGCGCCACATAGTCCGGCGTACCATCTTTGTCCGCGTCATCGAGCTCGACCGTGTTGGTCCCTTGGCGGGTGAAGTGCACGCGAAAATGCCCCGCCGGCGAAACGATACTCTCCACCGCTTCTGTCGACGCGTACTTCGGCGATGCCTCGATCGTGTTCGGCGTGTCAGGCCGTTGCGCCAACCTCGTTTGGGAGACCGGTGGCGCCTCCGCGCATCCCGCGAGCAACAACAGACCGACGGACAGCGCCCCCAGAACTCTCTTCATCTGCATCTCTCCGGCTAGTCGAGCCAAGCCCAACGCAAGCGCACCGCGCCACCGCCGCTGGGGACGGGCACCTTGCCGGTCTCGTCACACGCCTTTTGGTTGTCCGGCGGATAGTAGGATGCAACCTGCAGCTTGAGGTGGCGCCCGCTATCCAAGCGGATCACGTAGACGTTGTTGGTCATCTTTACGCAGCCCGGATATTGCCAGAAGTTGCTGAGCACCGTCGCCGGTGAACCAAGGCCCGATGTATCCGGCACATAGCCGCAGGTACCTGTGAGGTATTGCTCCGCCTCGAAGGACAGACCGGCCGGCACGCTCGTCAGCCCCTCAAAGGTGGTGTTGGGCGCGGTGCGTGCACCGACGACACAGGATGGCCCTGACACACCGCTGTTGATGCGGATCACGAAACGCCGCAACGCCAGATGCCAAGTGGCGTTGGTCAGCGCAGCCTGGTCGTCGATGGCGACCTTCTTGACGCCATCGTTTTCGAAGCGCAAGTAAATGTACGACATGGTCGGGTTCATGCCGCCGGCCGTCGCGTCGACCAGCGTCAGAAACTCGCCGGCCTTCTGCCCCTCTTCCTGGGGCTGAGCCGGATTCACCGTGTCTAACAAATCCAGCTGCTGAATCGATTCGCCCTGACACGGCGGATCGGCCGGCTTGCACGTGCTGGCGCTGTCGGGCTGCACCGCATCGGGCAGACTCGAATCGACAAGACTGGCGTCGCCGACAGTCCCGCCATCGGTCTTGCTCGGCGTCTTGTCGTCGCTGCAGGCGGCGAGCGTAAAAACCAATAACCCTACAATTTTTAGTCGACGTTGCATCGCTGCACACTAGGCGAAAGCCCCGAACCGATCAAGACCAAGCTGAGCTCCGGCCCTCCGGAAATTAGCTTTTCATTTCAAAAGGCTGGCGCCAGCCCTGTAACTGCACCGCGCTTCAGCGTGCTCGGCGACGCCCAGCAGCCAGTTTCGGCGCGATCACGTTTGCCAGCAGCACCGTCAACCACCACAAACCGATCGTCGCTCCAGCGACTGCAGCTAGCCGCGGTGCCCAAGGCGGTGGGCGCAGCCCCTGGAGAACCACCGCGATCGTCAAAACCCCGACGGCGAGATGGTGGAGTACCCAGATCCACCAGGCCAGTCGACGTGGCAACCACGCTGGCGCCAGACTGCCGATGATCACCGATAGAATTACGAAATGGATCGCGCCGATCGCTACCGATCGGTTGTTGGGCAGCAGCCCCAAAGCGAGCGCCAAAAGTCCAACACACATCGCGCTCCAAACGCCGAGCTCGATGCGCGACAGCATCGGCAAAGGTCTGAGCAGACTAAAGCCAATCGCCAACGCGTAGCCGATCAGCCCGACACGTGTTGCCAGCCCCGGCCAAACGCCCAGGCCACAGGCGGCAAGCACTGCCAGGGCAAACAGCGCCGGCCAAGCGATGATCCGCCGACGTAGCGCCGCTAGCGTCGACGGGACCAAAACCCCGAGCAGCAGCAACGACAGAAAGGTCGAGACCAACCCTTGGGCCAGCAGCGGGTCGCGACGCAAGAAATAGGCGATCGGCGCAACGCATGATTGAGCCGCAACGACGCTCGGCAAGACCAGCGCCAGCGGATCGGATAGAGCGCGACAGTGCGTGCGCAGGCGCCAGGCCGAAATCAACCAAATCCCGCCGACAACGGTGCTGGCAACGATCGCCTCAACGCCATAGCCGGCGCGCAGAAAACCGCCCACTGCCACCACGACAGCGATCAGGTAGACCAACAACATCCGGCGCGAGGGCGCGCGCGCGTCGGCGACGCGCCAACCCAGCCAGGCGAGAGGAAACAGCACCCCGTAGTAACCGAGGTGCGAGTGAGCATGGCGCAGGTAGCCAAAGTCCCAGCGAAGGCCAACGCCACCGGCGAGAAACCAGCGCAAAAAGATGCCGATCGCCAGCGTTCCGATCAACGAAAGGCCGACCAACCAGCGCATCGCTTGGGTTGAATCCTGGCGGTTCTCCATCAACAAACGCCGCATCGCTCCGATCAGCCGGTCGACCTTAGCTTGCTCGATCCGCTCGGCCAAGTCCGATCGCCAGATCGGCGTTTCGCTGGGCTCTGCGGCCTCAGAACGACAAGCCTGTTGTCTCTCGGCAAAAAATGTTCTTTTATTCTCGCCGCAATAGGTCCCACTTCCCTCGATTGGAGCACGATGCTCGATAGCGATACCAAGCTTCGTATCCTGCGGTCGATGATCACCGCGCGCGCCCTCGAAGAGCGCCTGATCATGATGTCCAAATCCGCAGATGGGTTCTTTTGGATCGGCGGCCCCGGCGAAGAGGCCTTCAATACCTGCTTGGGCGTTCTGGCGCGTCCGGGCGCCACGCTTGATCACGACTTCTTTCACTTCCACTACCGAAACTCGGCAACGATGGTCGCGATGGGCATGGATCCGCTCGACGCGATCCGCCAAATGGCGGTGCGAGTCACCGACCCGTTTACCGGCGGACGCAATTTTTGCGGTCACTACTGTCGGCGACAATGGAATGTGGTTCCCGTCACTTCGACGATCCAGACCCAGTCCGCGGTGGCAACCGGAACGGCGCGTGCACAAAAGCGCCACGGCGGCACCGGCATCACGATTACGACGTCCGGTGACGCAGGAACCGCCGAAGGCGACTTCACTATCGGCCTCAACTGGTCGACGCAGCCCGGCTGGGAGCTGCCGATCCTCTACATCGTCACAAACAACAAGTACGGTATCTCGACGCGCTACAGCGAAGTCCACGGTCATAGCCGCGTCGCCGACATCGCAGCGGGGTTCGGCATAGAGAGCCACGTCGTAGATGGCAACGATGTGAGTGCCTCGTACGAGGTCATCGCGAGCGCCATGCAGGTCGTGCGCAACGAGCGCAGGCCGGTCCTAATCGAGGCCTTTGTTAGCCGACTGCACGGCCACTCCTCGAGTTCTGGCGGTAACCGCGTCCCCGAAGGCGCCGAGGTCGACCCGCTGTCGCGCTACGCGGAGCAGCTCCTTGGCGAGGGCCTGATCGAAAGCGCGCAGTTCGATAGCTGGCTCGATCAAGAGCGCCAGCGCATGGGCGACTTCCTTCAGCAGGCCAAGAACGAACCACATCCCGCGCCCGAGTCGATCTACGATCACATCTTCGCTACCACGGAGCCGAGCAAATGCTGACAATGGCTCAAGCGATTCGGCTGGCGTTGCACTACGGGGAAGAGCACCTTGGGGTGACTGACATTTTTGGCGAAGACGTCGGCCCGCCGCTAGGCGGCGTCTTCACCGCAACCCAGGGGCTGCGCACCGCCTGGAACTCTCCGCTCGACGAGCGCGGCATCATCGCGCATGCGCTCGGCCTTGCGCTCGCCGGCCAAAAGCCGGTCTGCGAGATCCAGTTTTGCGACTACATCTTCAACACCATCGACCTGCTCAAGCTCGCCGGCAACACCCACTGGACATCAGCCGGTCAATACAACGCAAACATGGTTTGCATGACCGTCGTCGGCGCCGGCATTCACGGTTCGGTCTACCACTCCCACAGTTTCGAATCGATCATGGCGCACATCCCGGGCTGGAAGATCGTCTTGCCATCACGGCCGATCGACGCCTACGGACTGATGATCTCTGCGCTGAAAGATCCGAACCCGGTGATGTTCCTCTATCCCAAAGCGCTGATCCGCACGCGAGGAACCGAGCCACTGCCAGGACTGGAGGGCCTCAGCGAGAGCGACCTGAAAAAGCGCATCGACGCGCCGGCTGGTCGCACGCTCAACGAGGTCGCAAAGCTACGCGAAACGTGGCAGCCGCAATGGCCGAGCGGACTAACCGACTACCAGGTCCCGATCGGCCAAGCGCGACGCGTGCGCTCCGGCGACGACCTGACGATCATCAGCTACGCCCGCCACGTGCCGTTGGCCGAACTGGCTTGCAGGGAACTCGCGGCCGAGGGCATCAGCGTCGACTTGATCGATCTACGCTCGCTCTATCCGTGGGACCGGGAGTTGGTCTTTGAGTCCGTGTCTCGCACAGGGCGGGCTTTGGTGATCAACGAAGACACACCGGTCTGCAACTTCGGCGAGCACATCCTGCGCGAGATCACTGAGCACTGTTTCTATCAGCTGCAGGCACCTCCGCGACTCCTCGCCGGGGCTGATGTCCCGGGAATCGGGCTCAACCCCCGGTTGGAGAACGCCTCGGTTCCACAGCAGAGCGACATCCTCAATGCAGCGCGCACAGTCGCGCAAACGGTTGCCTAATCGGGCACTAAGGAGAAATACCATGCGCTCAACGTTGCGAAACATCGGCGTAGCGATCTGCTTGCTGTCGATTCCCCTGACCGCCGAGGCGATCAAAGATCCGGAAACGGGCCAGCACTTTGCCGACACCACCACTTGCGGGGGCCAACCCGCACAGGTTGTCGGCGTCGGCGTCCGAGAAGCGATGATGGGGATCGATGTCTACGCCGTCGCGATTTACGCGAGCAAGGCGGCCCAGACCGATTCCAGTCTACAAAAGACCTCGGGATGCGTGAAGATTCTCGACCGCTTCGTCCGAAACGTGCCAGCCAGCAAGATCCGCGACGCTTGGCACAAGGGCTTCAAACAGCAGGGGATCAGCGCCAGCGATCCGTTGCTCAAACAGTTTATGGCGGCCGTCGACAGCGATATGAAGAAGCACGGCTTCATGGTGCTCGAGATCGATCAAGATCGCGTCTTTTACCGCTACCAGAAACGCAGCGTCAGCCTGACCAAAGCCAGCGCACTCGGCCGAGCGATCAAGGCGATCTATCTCGGACCGTCGTCGGCAATTCCGACGCTGGTCAAGAGCGTCAAGGCGTTGGGCCGCGCCCGGCCCTAACTGCTCGCGACAGGGGCCGCTAGAGCGCCTCGAAGAAGAGCTTGAGATTGGCCGTCGCCTTGCCGCAAGCCGCAACAACTTCGCCAAGCGTCAACGCTTGCGGTGTGACTTGGACCGTGCAGTTGCCGATCTCTGGCTTGTTGGTCTGGCTATCGCCAACCTCGCTCTTTATCTCGACGGCGACACCGTTTTTGGTCAGATCGGCGCCATCGACCACAAATAGCGGATGATTAAAGGCCAAGACTGCGCCCTTGTTCGATGAGCCCTTGTAACCGGTCTTCGTCTTCTGGCTGCCCACCGTCGCCTCAACGTATGGGTAACAGGCCACTTCGCTGACGATCTGGTCCTTGAGACTGACACTCGTACAGTTTCGCTCAAGCTTGAAATCAGCAACCGTTACCAGGTACGCGCCTTTGGCACCGTTGCTGATAGCGACCTTCATCGAAGTTAATGCATCTGAGTCTGCACCGGCCTTGCAGGACAGCGAGATCGATCCGGCCGAAACTGCCGCCGCGTCGACGGTACCGCTGCAGATACCGATCTGATCGCTTCCACTAAAGTCATCGGCATCCCAGGCTTCGATCTCAATCTGCGTGCCGACCATCTTGCTCTGCTCGACGACGGCCAAAACCTGTGCGTACGTCGCCGTTCCCGCCTTGGCGACGACCTGAATCGGAACCACGAAGGAGCCACCGAGCACCTTGGCCAGCAACCACAACTCGCAGTCGTTGTTGATCAGCGTGTCGCAACCTTTGCTGAGCTTGGCATCCTTGAGCGTGAGGATTTGCTTTATTGGCACCGGATCGGCGCAGCCACCGACAACCGCATCGCAAGACTGGCCAGTTTTGCATGGGGTGCAGGCTGCACCACCGAAACCGCAGGCAGTCTCATCGGGTTTTTCGTTGCAGACGTCACTGCTCGTACAGCAACCGTTTTTCGTCTTGCAGGCTGCCGCGCAGGTCTGTGCCGTTACACAGGCGCCGGCCACACAAGTCTTGGCGTCGGCGGTGCAATCAACGCAGTCGACACCGCATCGGGTGTCCTGATCGAGGTAGCACCGCCCTGCTTGGCAACAGCCCGTACTGCAGGCCGAGCAGATCAAGCTGAAGTCAGGGCCTACGAAGCCATCGCGCCCGAAGCCAGCGTCAAACGTCGCCGGTGGCGTCACCACGTTTTCCGAACACCCCACGAAGCAGACACACACCGCGATCAACCCAGTCTTTTTCATGGGCGCAGTGTAACGCGAATGCACCAGAGATGACAGACGCCGCTAGCGTTGCAGCAACAGGCTGACAGACCCCGCGGCGCCGCAGGGGATCAGCGCGCGATACGGCTCCTGCTCGGCCAATTCGAAGTCGCCGGGCAAAATCTGCGCTTGGCAGGCGTACACCTGGGGTACGCTCGCGCGCTGCGCGAGCAACTGCGCGATCTCCGCGTCGATTTGCCCCGTGACATAGGGCGCAGCCCGGCGTAGCTCTTGGTGATCCGCTGTTGTCAGGCGAAAGACTTCGAGCTCAGCACAAGCTAGCGGCGGCAGCTGATCGTCGGCTCGCGGTGCACCGAGAGCCAGCGCGGCGGTCGAAACGACTGCAAAGACACGATCGCCCATCGGATCGTTAGGTACGCGCTGATTGGCGAGTGCAAACGGCGAGCTCGGCCCCGGCAAGTCGCTTTGACAAGCGCCCTCGCGCCAACGCAACCGCACCGCAGGTGCCGGCTGATCAACGCGGGTGAACAGCCAGGCGCGCGTCAGGGACGCCCGAAACCCATGCCCGTCATCGGCTTTGCCAACGAAGGTCTCCGTGCTCGCGTTCTGCTCTGCGCCGCAGCCGACGGCGACGGTCAGCACGACAAGTCCCCAGCAAATGACAGAACGACCCATCTGGCTTCCTCCACCGCGTGCGGTGTCAAACATCAGCCAACGTCAACATCCAGTCGGCATGCGCAGTCCAGCAATGCAGTCGACATGCCAAACCGAAAACTGCGAGATTTCAGCCAGCTGAGCGTCGCGCCCCCCCGCCCGCCGTAACCTGGCGGTAACAACATTTGTCCATGGCCCCAGGCGACAAAGTTCACTAGCATCTGCCGTCACCAAGGAGGACCAATGCGATTGCTGCTGATCAGCTGCTGTATGTTCGGGCTGGCCTGCCAAGACACCCGAACAACCGGCACCGACGCTGCTACGCTCGAGGCTGGCACAACCGTCGACGCGACGACCACCAGCGATGGCCTGCCACCGACAGCTGACGGCGCATCAGCTGACGCTGCGCAGTCGGGCAGCTGCGATCCCGCAAATGTCAGCTGCAAATCGCTGCCGCTGGCCTGTCCGCTCGGCCAGGCACGGCTAGTCGTCGGCGACTGTTGGGGCGAGTGCGTACCGATCGCGCGCTGCACTGATTTGCCAGCGCACCCGAACTGCAACATCAGCGGCGTCGCTTGCCGAGCAGCCCAACCGAGCTGCCCAGCGGGCTACGTGGTCACCGACAGCGGCGCCGGATGCTGGGGTCCCTGCGTACCGGTGACCACCTGTGCCTGTACACCCAACGGGCCGAAAGAGCAGTGTCCGAGTCCCTTGGCGCCAGCATGTCACGCCAACCGCATGCAATGCGGCCCGCTCGACTAGTGCGAACGACCTAATCTAAGCGACGCGCGACAAAGATCACGTGACGCGCTCCACGCCGGCCCTGGGCGCGAACGCGCTCAACCGTCACGGCAAAGCCTGCGCTGCGCAGTCGGCGCGCGAAACCACGGTCCTCGGCGGCCGACCACACGGCCAACCGACCATCGTTGCTCAGCGCCCCGCGGATCCGGCGCAAACCCGACACATCGTAAAGGCGTCGGTTGCGATCGAGCGTCAACGCATCGGGACCATTGTCGACGTCGAGCATGATGCTTTCGTAGCGCGCCCGATCGAGCAGCTCCGCGACATCTTGTTGCTCGACCTTCACCCGACGGTCGTCGAGTGGACAGCCGGCCAGCGCAGCGAAGTATTGCCGATTCCAGGCGACCACTTGAGGAAAGACTTCGGCCACGACGACGCGCGCAGAGCCAGGCAGCCGATCAAGCGCCGCACGCAGTGTGAAGCCCATGCCCAAGCCGCCGATCAGCACCCGGCCTTCAGCGCCAAGTCCTCGACAGCCCAGCTCGGCCAGCGCCTCTTCGGAGCCAAAGCGCTCACTGCTCATCAGTTGCTGATTGTCGACATTGATATGGAAAGTCGAATCGCGCCGATAGAGGATCAAGCGTCGGCCGTCAGGGGTGAGCGCCTCATCGAGTTTGAGCAGCGGCTTCACGGCAACAAGACGAGCGCAACTCGTGCGCGCCAAAGCGCCGACGTCGACACGGCCCTCATCCTACAACGTCTAACCGTCGACGAAGCGCCTCGAGCCACGCAGGCTCCGGCGCGCTAAAAGCGATCTCCGTCGACGCCCGCGGATGTCGCAGTCGCAATTCGGCTGCGTGCAGATGCAACACCCCTCCGTCGGTGATCGTCAGCGCTTGTTCGGGGTCAAGCGTTCCATCATAGGCGCGATCACCACGGATCGGAAAACCCAAGTCGCTCAGTTGCACGCGCAATTGGTTGGTGCGCCCGCTAAGCGCATTGGCGCTCAGCAATGCGTGGTCGCGATCAGCGCCGAGCACACGAAAGATCGCCCGCGCCGAACGCGTTGGCCGATCCGAGTCTTTTGCCACAGCCGCCTGACGCGTTCCTGATGCTCCCGCGTCGGCGGTGATCAGCGTTCGACAGTCACGCTCGGTCCAAGACGGCACGCCACAGACCTCGATCAGGTAGCGTTTGGTGACTTCTCGCCGCTCAAACTGCTGCTGGAGATGTCGCGCATCCTCTTTGGTTTTGGCAAACACCTGAACGCCGGTGGTGTTGGCGTCGAGCCGATGCACCGGCCGCAACTTCCGTTCGGGAATCGCCTTATTGAGGATATATGTCAGCGTATTGCGATTGAAGCGCCCGCACGGATGCACCGGCAGCGGCGCCGGCTTGGCGACGACAAACATCGCCTCATCCTCGTAGAGCACAACGATCGCGGCATTCACCGGAGGATCGACGGTGTTGGGGATCGTATGAAGCAACTGGTCACCCGCGCGCACTGTCGCATCGGATCGGAGTACAACACCTCTCCGCGACAGCTCACCGCGCTCGACCGCAGCCTGCCAACAGCCGCCTTGAGCGTGCGGCAAGAACTTCGCTAGAAACTCGACCAGGCTTGCGCCATCGTAGGCCTCAGGCACGTTGACCGGGCGCCTGTTGGTATATGGTGACGCGCCCGGCAGCGGATCGGCGACGGCAGCAATTTGCGCTTGTCGAAGCTCTCGCCGGTCGCGCGCACGCTGTTCGCGGGTTCGAAAGCAGGCGGGGCATGATACGCCAGGGACAAACCGCGGATCGTGCTGCTCGCTCTTGGTAACAACCGACTGACAGACATAACAGGCAACGGCCTCGGTTTCGTGCAACGTGCTGTCGAGCGCGACGCGCTTGTCGAACACATAGCAATCGCCGAGATAGTGATCGCCGCCGCATTCCTCGAAATACTTCAAGATACCGCCATCGAGCTGATAGACGTCGGAGAAGCCCGCTTTGATCAGCATTGGAGCGGCTTTCTCGCAGCGGATTCCGCCGGTACAGAACGAGACGATGCGCCGCTGGCGCAGCGATCGCGGCAACTTGGCAACGGCCTGCGGGAAATCGCGAAAGCGCGAGATCGGCAAGGTCACGGCGTTGTCGAATGTGCCAAGCGCAACTTCATAGTCGTTTCGCGTGTCGAGCAGAACGACAGGCTCTCCCGCATCCAACCAGCTCTTGAGTTGCCGCGCGCTAACCCGCGGCGCCGGTGCGCCCACCGGGTCGATATCGGCAACGCCAAAACTGATGATCTCGCGCTTGATCTTCACCAGCATCCGTGAAAAGGGCTGCTCGTCGCTCTCGCTCTCCTTGTGGTTCAACTCAGCGAGCGCAGGGTCAGCGCGCAAATGCGCAAACAGGCGATCGATCGCAGCACGCTCCCCAGCGACGAAAAGATTGATCCCTTCGCGGCTCAGCAGGATCGTCCCCTTGAGCGCCAACTGATGGCACAGCGCACTGAGCGCCTTGCGTCGCTCGGGCAGCTGATCAAGGGAAGCAAAATGATAGGCAGCGGCGTTAACAACCGACATGAGCCCTGTCTAGCACAGCTCCCTGGCCGATTGGCAGCGTTCTTCGCCGCCGGCGACGCGCTTGGCGCTAGAAGCTACCGCCGAGATTGACCCCAGGCCAGATCAGCCAACCATGCTCGCTGAACAAGAAGTTTGCCGTGGCGCGGAGCACGAAACCTCCGCGCAGCTGCATCTGGTAGCCGGCCTGGGCATTCCCGAACACCGTACTGATGGCGCTGAAAAAGCGCGTATCGCCGACGAGGAACGTCGCGCCAGCAGACAAATAAAGGCTGTGCTCGTCACCAACGGGATTGAACGAAACAAAAACGGGAAACATCCCCAGCCCGCCATCGCTGTTGCCAAACCCCATCGCACCCACACCGAGGCCGAACCAGCTGGTCAAGTAACGCTCGTAGTTGACCGAGTAGAGCACGCCGCGCCCCATCAGTTCGACGGTAACCAGGTTGGGTCGCTCAACGCGTACCGGTCGCCCGACCGCTAGGGAGTCCGTTTGCGCCTGCGCCGCGCTGGTCATCATCAACAGTAGGCCCAAGATCGTCGCCGTCGTCGCTTTAGACATTTCGCCCCCTTTTGCCGGATAGGCATAGTCGGTCAACCATAGAGCGGTCTGTGATTAGGCTCACGACAACCCACAACAGAACACCGCGGACGTCGATGCCGCTGAGCAGTGGCAGCGGGCAGCGATCAACGCTGGGGATCCCTCCGTCTGCACCAGCGCACACCCAAGCCTGCCGCGGCTCGCAGGTATCAACGCGACCAACCGTGCCATGCGCCGACCGGCCGCTGCGACATCGCCGCCCTGCGAGCTTGGCCGTAGTCCGGCAATGGCATAGCGATTGCTTATCCTTGCGCTGCCCTCGGGCGGATGG
This sequence comes from Deltaproteobacteria bacterium, assembly GCA_020633415.1. Lineage (GTDB taxonomy): Bacteria > Myxococcota_A > Polyangia > JACKDQ01. The sequence continues at coordinate 23,070 of JACKDQ010000003.1, read as the reverse complement.
AGCAATGCTCGGAGAAGTTGCAGCACTGGGCGCGGCCTTTAGCTGGGCAGGATCGAGCTATTGCTACGAACGCTTTGGTCGCAGCGCCACTCCCGTGGCCCTCACCGCCTTCAAGAACGCCCTCGGCGCCGGACTGTTCTTGCTGGGCTGCCTGCTGACCAAAACCATCTGGCCGAGTTCCTCACGTAGCAGCATGCTGATCGCCAGCGCCGGACTGCTCGGCTTTGGTCTGGGCGACCCACTGTTCTTTTTCTCGATGAAACATCTGGGGGTACAGCTGGCTTGTACCCTCCAGTGCACGGCACCGTTCATCGCCGCCCTGCTGGCACGAGGGATTCTTCGCGAAAGTTTGAGCTTTTTGCAGTTCGTCGGGATGGGCATCGCTGGTGTCGCCGTCTGGCTTTCGATACGCAACCCGACGACAGTCGCGTCGCCCGTGTCAGCAACGACCGGCGCAAGCGGCGGTCAGCACGCCTCGGCAAAGCGCTGGTGGGCCGTTCTCTGGGGCCTCGCTGCGGCAACCTGCTACGCTGGCAGCACCGTGCTCTTGCGAGCCCACGTCGGCCAAACCTCGGCGGTCGCGGTCAACCTCTTACAACTGCTACCCCCGCTGATCGCCTTGGGCATCCTGATGCACATCCGCCGCCGTCGCGATCCAGCGTCGCCCGGCTGGGAGTTTCTGCGAGACAGCAACCAAGCTTCGGGGCTATCAACCGCCGTTGTACTGGGTACCGTGATCGGGCTGTTTCTGCAGTCTGAAAGTCTGCGCCTGACCTCTGCAGCCGTCTCGTCGGCGCTGGGCAACACTTACCCGCTCTGGCTTAGCCTGGCGGTCTCTTGGAAATCGGCGAGTCGTCGTCAGCTAAGGTATTCAGCGCTAGCCGTCGTCGGCGTCATACTGCTGACCCTGGGTCGTTCGCCGATCCATTAGCGCCCTGCGCGCGCGCCCCGCCACGCCCACGACGAAAGACGATGAAACTTAGGTCGTCAGGTTTGCTGGGCGAACGGTCAGTGCGCGCCATGCGCTCGATGCTACGCTGCGTCAGTTTGCGTGCCGCATCTCCCAGCGGACCCGCGCGAACGATCTCGATGATCTCGTCGAGATAGACGTTGTCGAGCAAACCATCGCTAGCGACAAGCACGGTATCTCGCGCCCGCAAGGCCCGATTGCTCGAAAGCTCGAGGTTCATGTCACCCGCACCGAGCACGTTGCTGACCAGGTGTAGCTCCTCGTGGACCAGCGCTTCGCGGTGGTCGATGACACCCGATTCGACGGCGTAACCAACCGGTGAATGAGAGGTCGTTTTGTGTCGCAACTTGCCGCGCTGCCCGATCACGAAGGCTGCAGAGTCTCCGACCTGATAAGTGCGCAACTCGCTTCCGCGGATCGTCACGATGGTCAAGGTGGTCTGTCCGATCGTGCGAATGCGTTGGTGAGCATCCTCGATCGCATCGACGATCGCCGACCTCAGCCCCTCAGCATCAGCTTTCGCCGCGGCGCGCGCGACCAAGCAGACCGTTTCGTTCGCCGCCCGCTGGCCGTTGGTGCTGCCGCCAACGCCGTCGGCAATAACCAACGTCGTTCCATCGCTGCCGTCGACGATCGCGGCAACGTCTTCGTTCTTTCCGCTGCCGTCGGGGCGCCCGCGAGAGAGCAGCCAGGCCTCCCCCTCGCGCAAGGCGTAGCACTGCGGCAGCTCCATGCGTGCCATCGTGTGGATCGCCACGCTGGTCATCGAACGCTCCGTCGAGGAAGCTGACGGCAGCATGGGCAGGGCATCGCTGAACGCTCGGGACGATTGGCAAACACGGACTTGAACGCAGCGAGCGTTTGGACCGCATCGGCGAAGCGCCCACGGGGCGCAGGCTGCAGACAGCGCTGCAACAGCGCCACAAAATCACGTGACACGCGACGACGGAGCCGCTGAATACCCGGCGGCGGCCACTCGAACGGCCAACGTGGAAGTTCGCCAGCCAGCATGCGATAGGTAATCAGGCCCCAGGCGAACACATCAGAGCGAAACGACGGCGATCCCATCGCCTGTTCCGGCGCCATGTAGCCAATGGTTCCGGAACCGGATGCTTGCACGGTACGCGTCGCCACTTTAGCCAAACCAAAATCTGCCAACCGCGCACGACCGTCGGGAAACAGAATGACGTTTTCCGGCTTCACGTCGCAGTGAATCACGCGATGCTGATGGGCATAGGCCAAAGCCTCGAGCAACTGGGCCGAAAAGGACAACGCCCGCACCGTGGTCAGCCGGCGTGAAAGTCGGTCGGACAGCGTTTCTTGGCCCAGCGCGTAGACGACGACAAAGCGCTCATTGATAAACGAAGCGCTGCGCAGCGGCAGAATGTTCGGGTGGTCGAGGCGAGCAGCGATGCGCACTTCGCGGCGAAAGTCGTCTAGCAACTCGCGTGCGACCCAGCCAGAATGCGGAAGTTTCAGCGCGACATCGATACCCTCGACCTCGTCGTAGGCCGCATAGACAGTCGCGAAACCGCCAACGCCGAGGCGCCGCCGAATCCGGTACTTTCCCAACCGATTGCCGCGCCTAAGTGGCTGCTCGTTCTTCACAGAACCTCCGCACTAGCAAGAGGTCAATGTACCGCAAATCGGAGCAATCTCCACGCCCTAACGATCGCGGGCAGCTGTGGCTCGTCGTGAGCGCCACCCACTACGCGATTCGCCGGCTGTAATCCAGCAAGCGAACACTTGCGAAGATGTGAGCGCACCGTTGCGGCGATCGCTCTCCTTCGCCGCCCATATGCCCGACAGATGCTCCTCCTCCGATTATCCGGACAATCGGCTGCACAGCCTCCGAAACACGCTCAGAAAAGTCCCCAGAGCCGGCGCTGAGACCCTGCCAGCTTGGCCCGCAATTTGAATACTTGCCGCTGCGTTTCCAAAAGGGCCCAAGCCCCTCTAAGAGGAGAAAACATGCGCACATTCGTTTTGGCTATCGTCGCCATCGTTGGATTGGCGATTGCCAGCCCGGTCTTTGCTTCGGGCAACCTCGATCAAGGCAATTCGTCGATCACCGAGCTAGCCAAGAAAAAGAAAAAGAAAAAACGCACCAGCAAAACCGCCAAAAAGGGCAAAAAAGGCAAAAAAGCCCCCAAAGCTCCCGAGGGCGGAGAAGCTACCGAGTAGCACCCGAGGCTAGTTATGACTGAAGCGGTGACGCGCCCGACTCGACGATCAACGGGCAGGTGCGTCGCCGCTTCTGCTTTTTGGGCGATATTGTCGATTGCGAACCCAAACGACAGCGCAGCGCGAAGCACGGACCGCCCGGCGAGGACCATTGCAGCCCGCTACGTCCCATCGCTAACACAGCGCGCCCCTTACTCAAGAGCACAAGAAGCACGCATCCGCTACGCCCAGTGCGTTCGCGCGAGCGCAACCTATGTCTGCCCGTACTACGCCCGCGGCGGGCGCCTGTCCACCCGAGCAAAGACGGTGGTACAGCACGGTACAGCTTTCGGCTTCCGCCGCGACAAAGGCTCGACATACCTGCTAACGAACGCGCATGTCGTCAACTGGCCACCGATCAGTGACAACGAGGGCGCGCGCGTCGCGGGTATTCCGGCGGGCTGCAAGCGTAGCAGCCAGTCGATATCGATCGTCACCAACGAGGACGACGCCTATCAGGACGACGATGTGCCCCTGCGCTTGGTCGCCGTCGACGAAAAACTCGATGCGGCGATCCTTGCCGGGCCAAAGCGCCTGGCGATCATGCCCTATCGCCTCGGTCGCAGCGGTGCGGTGCGCGCAGGCGACGCGGTGTTCGTCCGCGGCTACCCGCTGAGTGCTTTCGAAGGGGTCAGCACCGGAAAGATCGTCAACCCACGCGATCGCGATCTCGAAGATGAATGGCAGCACTGGGACATTGTAATCAGCGCACCACTATCGGTGGGCAACAGCGGAAGCCCAGTGCTCGCCGTGACGCGCGCGGGCCGCTACGAACTGATCGGGATGCAACACGCCGCGTACCGTGGCGGACAGAATCTCAACGTCGCGGTGGGCATCGATGACCTACGCGAGCTAATGCTGACGCTAAAGGCACCACCGGCGCGCCGGGCGGAGCTCTCCCGCAAGCACCGACAACAGGTCGTCGCCTGGTTGGGCAAGAGACGGCGCGTTTACCTGCCGCTCGGACGACGAACCGTCGCCGCAACCATCGCTGGCGATCGGATCAGCTACCAGCTTTTTCCCAAAACGTTTCCACTCGACAACTGGCCGGTGATGCTACTCGTCGATGGCAAAGGCGGGCTTGGGTTCGGGCAACTGACAAAGCTGGCGATCCAACAAAGCGATGGTGCTGCCCAGGACTACGATGTCCAGGCGTTGGCCGTGGAGACGCAGCGCCTGGTGTACGCGCTATTGCGCGCAATTCGCTGGCAGATTGTCCGCCAGGCCGACAGAGCCCAGCTCAGCACACGCCGTTCGCGTAGCGATGGAGAGCATCGTCAGATGCTCGAACGGGACGTCCTGCGCTTTGGCAAGCGCGCCGAACGGGTTGCTGAACAACTTGGCGCGGCGCTAGCGGCAAGAAATGTCACAGCCAAGCCCACGGCGGCCAAGCCCACGGCGGCCAAACCCGCGGAAGCCAAGCCAGCACCTGGTAAGCCCGCGAACGCTAAACCTACAACAGCCAGCCCGGCGCCGGCGTCGGCGCCTCCATCGAAGAGATGACGCGCATCAACAGCTGGCCCTGAAAATGCAGAGACTCGCACCATGAGACACACAAAGGTACTCGCGCTGTTTGATGGAGAAGACGCAAGCGATGCCAGACTGGCCGTGTATTTCGCGCAACTCAAACGGGTCGTCGACCCCGATCGGGTAGCGCAGCTTCATCTGGCCTATCTCTGTCCGCTTCCGGCGTTCCTGCGCCCCGATAGCATTATCGCCGAAGGCATCAAGCGCCGCAGTATCTCCGACCTGACCGCCGAGCGGGTTACGCGAATCGAACGCCAACTCGGCGAGCACTTTCCGAACTTGGTCACGTCGGCCGGCGCTGAATTCGGCGATATCGACGCGCGCATCGCCGATCTCTCGATCGCCGCGGCATTTCACCAGCTGATCGTACCGGGCGCCACACGAGCCAAGGCGCTCCGGGGCCGAGTAAACTGCGACGTCGTCGAGCTTCCCGACACCGATAGCGACGAAAATCCCTGACCGATTCGCCCCGCAGTCCTTGAAGCTTGCCTTTGGCGGCGATCCATCATCTCATCGGCACAATGACCGCCTCGACAAACGCCGCGCTAGCGATGCGCGCGGGTCATTTCGATCCGCCCAACCACTACTACCCGCGCGTACTCAATGCACAGATCCACCCGACGCTGGCCCACTTCTTAGCGCTGGACGGCGAACGAATCGTCGCCCGCTATTGCCACATGAATCCTCGCGTCGACCCAAGAGCGCTCGACGCCCTGCTCCACTATCCGCCGCGCCATTTTCGCTGGGCCGGGGCTGACCTGTTTCACGTCGCTACCGCGACCGGGCGTCGCGAGATGGTCGTCATCGAGACAAACTCCTGCCCGTCGGGGCAAAAATCAATGCCGCTGATCTACGACACACACGAAGAAGGCGGCTATCAGCGGCTACTCGAGCAGACCTTCCTTCCGGCACTCAAGGGCCGCCGTTTGCCCAACGGCGGTCTGGCCGTAGTCTACGACAAGAACTACATGGAAAACTCGGGCTACGCCGCAACGCTGGCCCAAGTCTCCGGCGAGCCGGTGTTCTTGGCGCCATTCCACGCCGAGGATAGCGACCCGCCGGTGCGCTTCGTCGATGGGGTGATGCAGGTCCGAGACGGAATCGATCATTGGATCCCAATCCGCGCCGCATTTCGCTACGTCACACAGAAGCCTTGGACAAGGATCCCTGTACACAGCAAAACGCTGATCTTCAACCCCACGCTCGCTTGCTTGGCAGGCGGACGCAACAAGATGGTCGCGGCAAAGGCCTACGAGCTGTTTAACGCTGAGCTCGCCGACTCGGGCCTACAAATCCGCATCCCAGAAACGATCTGGGACGTCAGCCACCGCGAAATCCCCTTGTGGGTGCGCAAGCTCGGAGGCTTGGCCGTTGTCAAGGTTCCCTACTCCAACGCCGGCCAGGGTGTCTACACGATCACCAACGACGCCGAACTCGGTCGCTTCATGGAGATCGAGCAACGCTATGATCAGTTCATCGTTCAAAGTCTGATCGGCAACATCGGCTGGAGCAGCACGACAGAAAGAGGGCGCCTCTACCACGTCGGCACCGTTCCCAACAAGCGCTGCCGAAGCTACGCGGCCGACCTGCGCATGATGATCAACGCCACCGCCGATGGATGGCGGCCGCTGGCGATCTACGCGCGCCGCGCCCGCGAGCCACTCGCCGAACACCTGACCGCCGGAGAGGACTCCTGGCCGATGCTGGGAACCAATTTATCGATCAAGCGCGGCGACGGAAGCTGGGACACCGAGGCCGAACGCTTGCTGCTGATGGACCGCAAGGATTTCAATCTGCTCGGCCTGGGCATCGACGATGTGATCGAGGCCTTCGTTCAGACCATGCTCTCCACCATCGCGATCGACAAACTAGCGATCACGCTGATCAACAAAAAGGGCCGCTTTCGCAACAAGCTGTTCGGATCGCTAAACAACGACCGCGCACTGCTCGACGAAATAAAAATCGACTAACTGGCGATGAAAAAGACCGTCACGCTCTACCCCGAGGCGCCAGTCGTCGACAGCCTCGACCTCGACGCGCTCGCTCCCGGAACTCGAACGCGCTACAAGGTGCGTCTGGTGACCAACGCGGTCGGCTCTTGGACCTGGGTCCCGGTGATGGTCGCCCGCGGTTGCGCTCCTGGCCCAACAGTCGTCGTCGCGGCGGCGATCCACGGAAACGAACTGAACGGCATTCCGATCGTTCAGCGGCTGTTTGCCGGGCTCGAAGAAGATAAGCTCAATGGCACCGTCGTCGGTGTGCCGGTAATGAACGTACCCTCGTTCCTCGACAATGAGCGCGTCTTCCCTGGCGGTCGCGACTTGAACCGTCTGATGCCCGGGACGGCAAACGGCGACAACGCCGAGATGTATGGACACCGACTGATGTCGCGGATCGTCAACGTCGCCGATTACATGATCGACTTGCACACCGCGAGCTTCGGACGCGTCAATTCGTTCTATGTCCGCGCGGATATGTGCCACCCGGTCACCGCGCGCATGGCGCAGCTGCAGCAGGCCCAGATCGTCGTGCACAACGAGGGCGCCGACGGTACATTGCGCGCAGCAGCGATGGAGCGCGGCATCTACGCGATCACCGTCGAAGTCGGCGACCCGATGCGCTTTCAGCGCGGGATGATCCGCGACGGTCTATCGGGGGTGAGAAACGTGCTGGCCGATCTAGGGATGATCCATCAACTATCGCCGGAGATTGACGACGATTACGTGCTCTGCCACAAGTCCTTTTGGATCCATTCCGACGCCGGCGGCGTGTTGGTGGTGCACAGCGACCTCGCCGAGGAAGTCAAGGAAGGGCAAAGGATCGCCACGCTTTCCAATATCTTCGGCGATGAGCTAAAGGTCTTTCATGCCCCCGAAGATGGCATCGTCGTCGGCAAGAGCACGAACCCTGTCAGTCCGACCGGAGCGCGGGTGCTTCACTTGGGGATCGCCGGAGCCCCCGAGAACGTTTGCCAAATCCCTCCTTCACTGGCCGCAAGAATTGAATAGCCGCAAACCCCTTGCCACAACGGCACTCAGTCGCAATACTTCAGCGCGCAATCAAGGGTAGTCGGATAGGGCACCGTGCTAATTCGTCTCGTCATTGCCGTTGAAGAAAAGTCACTCGGTACCGATCTGCGCCGTGCGCTCGCGCATACCGGGACGATCGTCGAGGTACTCAACGGCGAAGACAGCACTTGGGAGCGAATCACACGCCGCACCTGCGATGTGCTAGTTGTCAGCCGGGGACGTCTCCCCTCGCCCCCCGAGGAGATCGTCACGAATTACCTCGAGCGCCCCGACGCGGCGACGCTGGTCGTCTTGGGCCCTTCCTTCGATGAGGAAGAGCGTGCGGCACTCTTGGCAGCCGGCTGTCAGACCGTTCTCGAATCATCGATTGGATCGGCCGCGCTCGCCGACGTGCTTCAAACAACGATTGCCAAACAGGCCGAGTATATCGAGCAAAAGGCGCTCAATCGTCGCCTTGTCGATCGTCCGGGCCTCGCCGACTTCAGCTCAAGCAGCCCGGCAATGTCTCACTTTCTCGACACCGTGCATCGGATCGTCAACGCAGGCATCTCGCTGCTGATTCTCGGGGAGACCGGTGTGGGCAAAGAGCGTCTAGCCCAAGCGATCCATTACGATAGCGCGCGTTCAAAGAGCCCCTTTGTCGCGATCAACTGCGGGGCGCTCCCCGAGACGCTGCTGGAAAGTGAGCTTTTTGGCCACGAAAAGGGCGCCTTCACCGGCGCAGCAACATCGCGCCGCGGCTGTTTTGAGCTCGCCCACGGCGGCACGATCTTCCTCGACGAGATCGGCGAGCTGGCCCCGCATCTTCAGGTCAAGCTGCTGCGCGTTCTACAAGAGCGCGAGATCCGTCGGTTGGGCGCTGAGCGCGCCACACCCGTTGACGTCCGTGTGATGGCGGCCACCAATCGCGACCTTGACGCAGAGATCGAGCATGGGCGGTTTCGCCAAGATCTCTATTTTCGCCTGTCGGTGATGACCCTCACCATTCCCCCCTTACGTGAGCGCACCGAGGACATCCCTGAGCTGGCGCAAAATTATATCGACTACACCAGACCACGCCTTGGCACCGAAATTTACGGCATGTCACCCGAAGTTCGGGACGCTTTGATGCGCTACCCGTGGCCGGGAAACGTCCGCGAATTGGTCAACGTCGTTGAACGCGCGATGCTGCTCTGCCCGGGCGAAGAGATAACCCTCGACCAACTCCCTGACGGAATCATTCGCGCTGCGCGCAGCGTGCCATCGAGCGAAATCCCCACCCACAACATCGCTCATTCACCTGCGGCGGAATGGCTCAAGCGACCCTGGCGCGATGTGCGCCGCGAAGTCCTCGAGCGAGCTGAAAAGGCCTACCTTGAAGCATTGCTCAAGGAGACCCGCGGCCACATCGGCCAAACGGCTCACCGCGCGGGGATGCAGCCGCGGTCCCTTTTTGACAAGCTCAAGTACTACGGCTTAAGCAAGGAAGACTTTCGCGGCTAGCCCGCATTGACCGCGATGCGGCGCGGGCGGATCGCCTCCGATTTGGGCAGGCGAATCGATACCACGCCGTGCTTCAGTTCGGCCGAGACCTTGCTTCCATCGATACCGGCCGGCAACGAAAAGACCCGCCGCCAACCGGCAAATGCCTGCGAGTTGTCGAACCAATCGGTGCGTCTCGCCTCGATCGCTAGCTCGCCCTTGTCGAGATGCAGATGCAACGCATCTTGCTTGGTCCCCGGCACATCTGCCGTAATCAGCCACTCGTCTTTGCTCTCGAAGACATCGCAGGCCGGCTTAAGCCAACGGAGTTGGTCGACGGTCTCCGGCCGCGTTCCTTCATGGCGTGAAAGCTCTTTGCTCATTTTTCGCCTCCTCCCTCGCTCGCTCGCTAGCGGGCCTTGACGGTGATCTGGCGCGGTTTCGCTTCCTGCGCCTTTTCCAGGGTGACGGTCAAAATGCCATCCTTCACAACGGCCTTCGCCCTTTCGGGATCGACAGCGCAGGGCAACGAAAGACTCCGACTAAACTCGTAGCTGCCACGCTCCTGGCGGTGAGCGGTAAACCCCTCGGGGACCTCAGCGCTGCGCTGGCCAGCGATACTCAGCACATTTTGATTCAGGTTGAGGTTGATGTCCTTGTCTGAAAGACCGGGAACCTCGGCGTAAACCGTCAGCTGGTTGCCTTCGTCACGAACCGCCACAGCCGGCCAACCGGTCCGAGAGCTGAGCCAGCGATCGTCGTCACGCAGTTGGTCGTAGTCGTAAAACAGCCGGTCCATTCGCCGTCGAAAGTCGTCGAGGGCGGCGAAGGTTCGGTCGAAGTCGCTCCATCGCGTCAACATATTGCACCTCCAATAAAAATGCCCATCGTATTCTTTTAGGGAGCTCGTTCCCCGACTCCCGCACGCCACCAAGCTAGGTCGCGACCTTACGCTGTCAACCCGCGCGAAAAAAATTCTGCCCGAAGCGCATTTTCTAGCGGAAGCGGAAATATCCAGCGCGTAGCACGGGTTGCGCAACCGAAACGCCGTTTAACCGAACTGGGAGGCCCCAAATGCGCAAGTCAGCTAAACGACAACAGCCGTCTGCTGCCGTGCTAGAAGACGACGGATATGCCCCCTGCACTCGCATTCTTCTGGCAGGCTCGCTCGCCGATTCACGCCTGGCAGAATCTCTAGAGCAGCGGGGCTACGCGGTTTCTCGCTCGCCCCTCGGCTATCGCGTGATTCAGCAGATCAAGCAGCGGCAGCGTTGCGCAGTGCCGCCCGCGGATGCAGTAGTAGTCGACCTGGCTCGCGACACCGCAGTAGCGCTGAGCGTGCTCGATGCCATTCGTCAGATCGACTGGTCGATGCCGATCATCGCACTCTATGAAGGCGACGCATCGTTTGTCGAACACGAGCTCCGACGCTTGGCCGTAACGCGCGTCCCGGCCAACCTGCTGGCGATTCAACGCGAACTCGATAGACTTATGCCCGCTCGCCTGGATCGGCTTGTTGCCGCCTAGCAGCATTGGCGAGCCTTGCACCGCTGCGGGCCTACAACTCAGATCCGCCGGAAATTCGGAGGCTGACCATGTCACGGATAACGAAAGCATTGGTGGTAGTCGGGGGGCTTGCACTGCTATCGACGCTCCCCCATGCTTGCTACAGCACGTCAACGTCTTCTCGAGACAGCGTAGGATCATCGTCGACCGTCGCGCTGCGGCTGCCACATCCAGCGTTCGCCTACGCCAGTACGAAGTCATCGTCGACGGCGAGCATCGCCGATATCGCCGAACAAGCGACGGCAAGCGTGGTCAACATCTCGTCGGTCAAGGTAATCCACCAGCGCCGTTCGCCATTCTTTTCCGATCCATTCTTCCGTCGCTTCTTTGAGGGCTTCGGCGGGCAACAAGCCGTGCCCCGCGAGCAGCGCCAACGCAGCCTGGGCTCGGGAGTGATCGTCACCAAGGACGGGGTGGTTCTAACCAACAACCACGTCGTCGACAAAGCGGACGAGATCAAAGTTCATCTCCACGACGGTCGAGATCTCGCCGCAAAGATCATCGGCACCGATCCGAAGAGCGACCTCGCCGTGCTGCGACTAGAGGGCGACGTCAAAGATCTAAGGCCGCTGTCCTTTGGCAATTCGGACCGCCTACGGCTCGGCGACGTCGTGCTAGCGATCGGTAACCCATTCGGTGTCGGACAAACCGTTACGATGGGCATTGTGTCAGCCAAGGGTCGGGCCAACGTTGGCATCGTCGATTACGAGGATTTCATTCAGACCGACGCAGCGATCAACCCCGGTAATTCCGGTGGCGCCTTGGTCAACATGGAAGGTCAGCTCGTCGGGATCAACACCGCAATCCTCTCGCGCAGCGGCGGATATCAGGGCATCGGCTTCGCCATCCCGTCGAATATGGCGAAAGCGATCCAGAGCAGCATCCTCAAGTTTGGCAAAGTCGTGCGTGGCTGGCTGGGCATCGCGATCCAAGAGCTGACCGGTGACCTCGCCAAGGCGCTCAACATCAAGAACAACCGCGGCGTTCTGGTCTCCGACGTCCAGGCAAACAGCCCGGCAGCTCGCGGCGGACTCAAGCGAGGTGACGTGATCCTCTCAATCAACGGGACACCGACCGACTCGACCGGAAAACTGCGAAACCTGGTGGCGATCGCCGGAGCGGGACACAAGGTCAAAGTCGAGCTATTGCGCGACGGCAAGCGAACCTCGCTCGAACTCACGCTGGGTGAGCTCGAGAGCGGTCGCGGAAACACCACACAAATCAGTAAGGACCAGGGGGTTCTCGGCGGGCTGACCGTAAGTCGTCTGGATTCGGACCTCAAACGCAAGTACCGACTACCCGATCAGCTACAGCAAGGCGTCGTGGTGGTCGGCGTCGAGCAGGATACCCCTGCAGCTCAAGCCGGGCTGCGCGAAGGTGACGTTCTACTTGAGATCAACCGCCGACCGATCAGCTCGGCCAAGTCGTTCTCCGAGGCCTATCGGCAAGCGGAGCAGCAAGTGCTGCTATTGGTTTTCCGGCAAGGCAGCACGCTCTATATGCTGCTGCGCAAGTAGCGGCCTCGTTCGCTAGCGCGCGCTGGGAAACAGCTCTCGCAGCGCGCGCGTCAGCAGGCTGGGCGAAAGATCGCCGCCCTGGCGTCGGGCAGACAACGACTGCTCGATATGCAGAAACCGTCCCGAGGGCGACGCGCCTCGTTTTCGACACGGCTCGGGCGATCCGTTGGCGTAACGGCCTTGAACATTGAACGTTCCGCAAAGGAATGAACGATTGTCCCGCTCATTACAGCTTCGGATCACGGCGCGGCGCTCGACCATCGTCCGCAGCACGCGCGCCAGGCGGTTGGACAGCGCCCCATCAGCGGCGGGCAAACGGGTGCCATCTGAGACAATAATATGCAGCCGCCGACCAGGTCGGCGCGAATACCCGTGAAGCTGAACCGCAACCAGCGCGGGATCGCTTTGCAGTAGCGTGCGATGGGCGACGTGGAAGAACGAGCGCACGTTGTGGGCGACATCGGTGTTTCGGCCGTCTCGAGGCGACCGACATCGTGAGGCGCGACCGAAACAACCTGATGCTCGCGGACCGGAGCAGCGATAACTCGTCGCCATCATGAATGCCCGTCCGCCAAGGCTGGCGAACAACCGTGCAGACTGACGGCCGGTATACTTGTCGTGCCGCGGATGGGGCGCCTCTATCAATAGCGGTCGTCGAGCAAACGCATCGTAAGCATAGAGCCCCCAGCTGCGGGTGCGAGTCACGCTACTCTGGATCAGGTAACGAGACCGACCTTCGTCGATCAACTCGACCAGACGATAGCCGACAGCGGCAAAGCCATCCGCAGCTTCGCGGACGCGACCTCGGATCAGCGATTTCCACGCGTCGGCGAATGTCTCAAGCTCGCTGTCGCTCGGCGGCAGAACACGTTGGCTTTGTTTGCCATACACGGTCGTCGTGCTCACCAAGGACAGCAATGGTTGATGCAGCACGGCAAGCGGTGCCGGCGCGGCATCAGCAGACGCAAGACCAGCATCGGATCCACGCTTGGCCGGCGCTGGTTCGATGTGCGAGCGACAGCCCGACAGCACAGCAACGGCGAGCACTGCGCACGCGGCGCGTCTAGACCATCTGTTGCGGGCTGTCACTTCCGGAACTGCTCTTAGTCGCGGCAAACAACCTCTGGCCCAGATCGAGGCGCAAAAAGGCCACCAGCAAGCCAAGCGAGAGCGCCAACAGCGCCGCCGCCCAAAGCCGACTGTAACCGGGCCGGATGTAGATCGCACCCTGCCCGATCTCCGGCAGAGTCCGCGGTGTCGGCGGAAATTTATAACGCTCGGCGAGCGCGCTGACCTTCGAAATGTGAATCACCGGCACACCGACCTTGGCGAAGCGGGTCATCACCGAGTCGATGTTCTTGCCGCGTGGCATGCGCAGATTGAGACCAGGCTTGAACAAGTCTTTGCCGACATGCGTGCCAACGGAAATCGTCCCGCCTCCGACATTGATGTAGGCGCGAATTTCCGCATCGCCAGCCTTTTCGCGGTAGATCTGCATGCGCTTTTTCAGACCGTCGTCATAGTTCTCCACGGCCAGCTCCGTTAGACCGGACCGAGAAATGCCCGCTTGTAGCAAGCGATGTCCACGCTCAGATAGGCCCACGGCGCGATCGTCGATTCCGCCCAACGATGCTGCTGCGCTGCGATAAGGAAAGATTCCACGATCGAACAACGCTTTTTCCATATCAGGCCAGAGCAGCTTGGGGTGATTGGCGCCAAATTGCGACGCGCCAACGCTGCTGATCACGACGGCTTTGAGCCCCATTGCGTGCAGCGCCGCATAAGTCGCGATATTGAGCGCCGGGAACGATCCGGAGACGCCCACTGCCACGGTATCGCCCTTGCGTACTTTGGCGTTGATCAACATCTCGACTATCGCCGCAGCGAAATTCGGATTGACCGAGGTCTGCTTGGCGGCGAGGTGCCCGGTGTTGGTCGTCGTGTCCGAAATCAGCTTGCCGATCATTCCGGACCGGGTCGGATCGATCTTTGGGTTTAGCTTGATGCGTCGCGTGGTGCGCGCCTCGCGAATGACCTCGAAGGCCTTTCGCGTCAGACGGGCGGCTCGAATGCGCTCGCTATAGAACGGCTGCTTGGTCAGCGGCCGAAAAGTCTCGAGGGCAACGAGGCCACCCGCGATCACCGCGGCCAGCAAGATTAACACGCGCAGCGACATCCGCTGCGGACGCCAATACATCTTCTTCATGAGAGCAGCTCCTGGCCGAGGGTCATGATCAGGATCAACCGCACGATTCCAGTGACGATCGTCAATGACGCGACGGTCTGCGCGACACCCTGGCGATCCATCCAGATCGCGATCAGTCCGGGAATGATGTAGCCGATAGCACTGAACTGAAGGACGCCCCAGGCGCTCAACCACTCGCGCGTCAACGCCCCCAGCATAAACCCAAACAGAATCATCAGCGCCGTACGTCGCCTGCCGTAGACCACGACAACGGTGGACAGCAGCCGGACCACCGCATAGGTGGCAAGGGCGATCGTGACGGTGATCGCGATATGCCCTGGATCGCGCACGTAGAGCGCCAAATAGCCCGGCACGACCAGCCCCGCCGACGCTACGCCAAAGAGCTCCGTCGACAGCAGGCTGACAACCAAGCCAATACCAATCGAGACTGTTAGCAGATCCATTTCACTGTTCCTCGGACAACAACTGGCGATTCTGAAAATAGCGCACGAGTGAAAGCCCCTGGCCGCCGATATTCGCCATCCCGATCACCAAGGTATTCTTTCCGCAACAACCCAAGATCGCCTCGACAACCTCCTCGACACGCGGGTGCTCAGCATAAACGATACGGCTACCGTCGAAACCGCTGCGTGCCGCGGTCTTCGCGAACAGAAATGCACCGCTGCCCATCAGCACAACACTGCGCGACGCCCGCCAAAAGTCCGACTCGGCCAGCTGCATCGTGCGCGAGGGCCGGTCGGCGCGGAGATTGAAGACTGCTACGGTGTTGCTCATCTCCGGGTACTTGTCGTGGACCATCTTCCAAATCGTCGCTGTCGACTGCGGGTCGTTGGCGGCAAAGGCGTTGTAAAAGACGATCCGGCGACCAAAGAACTCGACCTCACTGCCCGTTAGCGCTCCCGGGTCAGGCGTAGCTTCGTGCATCCCGGCAAGCGCCTTCTGCCGATCTTGTCCTAAGGTCTCGATCAACCGCAGCGCGAGTGCGACGTTCTCTTTGTGTTCGACATAGGAAAATCCGGCCATCTCTGCGTCGGTAATCGCTGCGACGTCAGCCTCCGTCACCGGAATCAACTCGGTCCCGCGATCCTCGCAGGCTTCTTTGAAGATACCGAGGTGCTTGCGCTCGGCGGTAACCAGAGTCCCTTTGATCGGGATCATCCCGGCCAAGCAGCGAGCGACATCGGCATCGGTCGGCCCCATCACATCGAGATGGTCGGGCCGAGCGTTGGTGATCACGCCGTGAGTCCCTCGCACCAACTTGTTTTCGCTGATCCAATGCAGGTGCGGCAGTAGCGCCATGCATTCGATGACCAGCGCCTTGACGCCCAAGGATTGAGCGGCATCAACGATCCGCACTTGCTCGATCACGTTGGCGCCAGCGGGGCGAAAAACCGGCAATTCCCGCCGATCGGGCAGGATCATCCGGGCCAACGTCCCGGTGGTCTTGGCTGCCGTCGGCACACCCGCACCGCGCAGACCGGCCGCGATGAGCCGCGTTACGCTCGACTTACCGCGCGTCCCGCTGACGTGAATCCGCCAGGGAATCCGCCGCAAACGACGGCGGTGGGCGTAGAGCTCGGCAGCGCCAAGCCCGACCAACGTTGCCGCACAGCCGGCGACCATTTCCAATCCGAACATGTCGGCCCTCCAGGCGGGCGAGCTTAGCAAGCCGCGGGCCTGTTGAAAATCCGCGCTCTTGGCGGCGAGAAACAGCCGCTTGCCGACGGCGGCCAGTGGACGGAGGGCTGACCACTGGCTCGATCAGCTCCGAACGGTGGCCCCGCCACCGATCGGCCAAGCCGGCGCCCCGCCTCAGACATCGACCCAGGCCAGCAGCCGCCGGGCGGAGCCAACCAGTCCCAAAAAGCCGTTTCTAACACCGTGCTCAAGCTCAGCCAAGTCATGGGCAATAGCAAAAAACCGCATCAGCTGCTCGAGCTCAACGTCGTCCTGAGGTATCACGCCGTGGGCGATCGTCGCGCGATAGGCAACGGTCAGTGCATCACAGACCCGCGCAGCAAAGTAGCTGGCGGCGCGCTCTTCGGCAACATCGTCCTCGGGCATCCGACGCGCCGCGTCGACCGCGCAGCCAAGCGAGACAATGATCGTCGCCAAGTCGGTCAATGCCGAGCGCTTGATACGGCGTTGAGAAAGCGGCAAAGACGGATGTCCCTCAAAGTCGACAAAGGCAACATCGCGACCGGTGTAGAGCACCTGGTCGAGATTGAGATGTCCGTGGCAGCGGATCCGCTGGGCCTCGACCCGCCGATCAGCAATCCCGCGCAGCAGCGTATCGAGCTCATCCTGACGCTCCAACAATTGGTCGACGAGTTGGCGTGGGAACCCTTCCCAGCGCCCGCGAACGCGGCGCAGCGACTCGCAAACCTGCAGCAGCCGCGTCCGTTCAGCCTGGTAGAGCGACCGTTGGTAGAGCTTGGTAAAACTCACCGGCGCCAGCTCGTCTCCCTTCAGCTTTGCTAAGCAGTTGTGCAGTTCGGCCACCCGGCGGCCGAGCAGCTCAGCGACCAGCACGAACAGCTCGATCGGCGCCTCCGCTTCTAGCGGCCACCGTCGTCGATCGTTCGATACGTTGGCTTGACCTTTCGGATCGCTGGCCTCGTTGGACAGCGGAGCGGCCAATAGCGCTTCGATCGCCTGTCCTGCGGCGTCCACCGCCAAGCTCCAGACCGTGCACTGATGGGGAAGGTATGGTTGCACCAACGCCAGAGTTGCTGGGTCGTCTCCCGAATAACGCAGCGAGGCGATCACCGTCGGAATCTGCGCGCCACTTTCAGCAAGCGCATCGAGCAATTCCACCTCGGGCTGCTGACCCCGCTCGATTTGCCGGTAGAGTTTGATCGCGATCCGGTCGTCGATCGAGGCCAGGGCGTTCTGTCGATCGGAAAGCTGCCGAACCGGCAGCCCGATCGCCGTTGGGCTGATCTGCTTGCGGAGGTGCCCCGAGGACAACACCTCGAAGGCCGCATCAGCACCACGCAGCGTGCGGCGGCGCGACATCAAACTGGCGAAACTCCGGTAGAAGTCAGCAAGCGCGCCTGCATCAACCAACGTAAATCGTCTGTCGCCCTCGGCCACTTGCACCCGGGCCAAGGCCTGCTCCTCGCTGATCTCATCGCGCAGCGTCCCCGCTTCGCCGATCGCTGCCAAGGGTAATTGGATCAGGTGGTCCTCCTGCCCTGGACGGCGAACGGCGAGTAAAGCCACGGCGAACTCGTGTCCGCTCGACTCGCCAAAGAACAGCCGGTCGACCAGATGAAGCGTCGCGGTCTTCTTGCGCAGCATCTCGACGTCGAACCAGCCTTGACCCCGCAAATAACGGCGCAGCGCCGGAATCAGCGCTTCGAAACGCGCACCCAGCAGCTCCTTCCAGTCCTGCTTCACCGCGCAGCTAACCACGCCGTGTTCGCCGGTCACGGCCGCCGCACGTCCCACCGCACGCAGCTCAAACCAGCAAAACCCATGAGCGGCCAAGCTAAAGAAGTACGGCTGGGATTCGATCGCCGGGAATGGCGTCTGACCGAACATCTCGACGGGGATCCAGCCTTCGAAGCGTTCGAGTGGCAGGCGCACCCACTGAAGATTGCGCGACAGATTGGCGATCACCAAGATCGTGTGGTCACCATCTTCGCGAACAAAAGCCAACACGTGGCGATTCTCGCCGTTGACAAAACTGATCGTTCCGCGACCAAAGACCGGGTGTTCTTTGCGCAGCCCGATGATCCGCTTGGTCCACCAAAGCAGCGAGGAAGGGTCGTTTTGCTGGGCCTCTACGTTGATCGTTTCGTAGTGGTAGGCCGGGTCGATAATCGTCGGCAAATAGAGCTGCTGTGGATTTGCCCGCGAAAAGCCGGCGTTGCGATCAGGGCTCCACTGCATCGGCGTGCGCACGCCATCACGGTCACCTAAGAAGACATTGTCCCCCATGCCGATCTCATCGCCGTAATAAAGCACGGGTGTGCCTGGCAGCGACAACAGCAGCGCGTTGAGCAACTCGATCTTCTGACGTGTCTTGAGTAACGGCGCCAGACGGCGACGAATACCGAGGTTGATCCGCGAGCGCCGATCGTGGGCATACCTTCGATACATATAGTCGCGGTCTTCATCGGTGACCATTTCCAAGGTTAGCTCGTCGTGGTTGCGCAAAAACAGCGCCCACTGGCAGTTGTCAGGGATCTGCGGCGTCTGGGCCAAGATGTCCCGCACCGGAAAATTCGACTCGAGCTGGACCGACATGAACAGCCGAGGCATCAGCGGAAAATGAAAGTTCATGTGGCATTCGTCGCCGTCCCCGAAATATGCCGCCGCGTCTTCGGGCCACTGGTTTGCCTCGGCCAGCAACATTCGGCTAGGGAAATTCTGATCGACGTGCTTGCGCAGACGGCGCAGGAAAGCGTGCGTCTCGGGGAGATTCTCGCAATTGGTCTCTTCACGCTCGTAAAGGTAGGGGATCGCATCCAATCGCATCCCGTCGACACCCAACTCAAACCAAAAGTCGACAACCTTGAACACCTCGCGCTCTACCGCGGGGTTGTCGAAGTTTAGATCCGGCTGGTGCGAATAAAACCGATGCCAATAGTAAGCTTCGGCCACTGGATCCCAGGTCCAATTGGACTGCTCGAAGTCCTGAAAAATGATCCGCGCCTCGCTGTAGCGATCCGCGGTGTCACTCCACACGTAGTAGTCGCGATGTCGACTGCCCTTCGGCGCGTGGCGCGCCCGCTGAAACCATGGATGGTCGCTGGAAGTATGGTTGATCGCCAGCTCGGTGATCACGCGCATTCCTCGACGGTGAGCTTCATCGAGGAAATAGCGAAAGTCGCGAATCGTGCCGTAAGCCGGATTGACCGCCGTGTAATCGGCGATATCGTAGCCGTCGTCGCGCAAAGGCGACGGATAGAACGGCAGCAGCCAGAGTGCCGTCACGCCGAGATCCTCGAGGTAGCTCAAGCGCTCAACCAACCCGCGGAAATCCCCGATGCCGTCGGCATTGCTGTCGGCGAACGCCCGTACATGCAGTTCGTAGATCACGGCATCTTTGAACCACAAAGGGTCGTTGGTCAGCGGTCGCGAGGGGCGACGCAATCTGGAACGTTTGGTCACGTAGCTTCTCCGTCCTAGCGGCCAAAGATCTCGTTGAGTCGACGAAGCCGCGGCACAAGCCCTCGCTCCGCGTAGTTGGCAGGCGCACGCCAGCGCCAGTTTCCCTCAGCGCGCGCCGGCGTGTTGAAGCGCGCTTCGCTGCCCAAGTCGAGCAAATCGGTCAGTGGCACGATCGCCGTCTCGGCAACCGATGCCCAGACCATGCGAATCAAGTCCCAGGTTGGCTGCTCGAGCGGCGCACCGCGATAGGCGGCCAGCGCCTGGCGCTCGCCAGCGCTGCGCTTTTCGTACCAACCGCGGGTGGTGTCGTTGTCGTGGGTCCCGGTATAGACGACCGAGTTTCGCTCGTGGTTGTGGGGCAAAAACGCCGTACGGCGATCTTCCTTCTCGTCGAAGGCCCCTTGCAGGAGCACCATGCCCGGAAGTTCGAAGTCATGGCGTAGCACCTCGACGTCGGCGGTGATCACCCCTAGATTCTCGGCGATCAACGGCAAACGCCCCAACCGGTCAGCGACAGTCTGTAGCAACGCCCGGCCCGGTGAAGCCATCCAGCGACCGGCCTCTGCAGTCTCTGCTGCCGCGGGGACCTCCCAACACGCCGCGAATCCGCGAAAGTGATCGATACGCACCCGGTCAAAACATTCAAAGGCTTGGGCGAATCGCGACGTCCACCAGGCGAACCCTTCGGCGCGATGCGCAGGCCAGCGGTAGAGCGGATTGCCCCAGAGTTGCCCCGTGTCGCTATAGTAGTCGGGTGGCACGCCGGCAACACACGTCGGCCGCCGACGCTGATCGAGTTGAAAGAGTTCCGGCCGCGACCAAACATCGGCGCTGTCTTCTGCCACGTAAATTGGCAGATCACCGATGATCGACACGCCAGCCGTCGCCGCGTACTGGCGCAACCGTCGCCATTGGAGCGCGAACCAATACTGCAGCACGCAGCACACGTCGATCTCGCTGGCAAAGCGCCGCCGGCAGGCCGCCAAGTCAGCCGCGTCCCGCATCGCTAGCGACGCGGGCCAATAGCGGCTCCAGCAGGAATTGGCCACACCTTGTTGCACCGCCCTGCGATCGAAATGCGCCTTGAGCGCGGAAAATGCGGCAAAATCCTCCAGCCAAACCACATGCCTGGCGCGAAATTCATCGAGACCGGCGCGCTCGGCCCCTCCTGCGCGCTCGAGAAAGCGACGGGCAGCCGCCTCCAGCAGCGGCAGCTTGGCCGATCGCACCGCGGCGAAATCGATCGCGTCGCTTTGCCCAACCTGTTCGAGGTACGTGAGTTCGCTCGGCTCAACCCATCCGAGCGCCGCGAGCTCTGCCAGATCGATCAGCAGTGGCTCGCCAGCGAAACTCGACTGAGCCGCGTAGGGTGAATCGCCATAGCCCGTCGGGTTGAGCGGCAACACCTGCCACCAGCCCAACCCTGACGCGCTGAGAAAATCGACAAAAGCTCGCGCGCTCGCCCCGAGCGATCCGATACCTCCCTCACCAGGCAAACAGGTCGGATGCAGCAACACGCCAGCGCGACGCGCCGTCAAACTGTCCTGCTGTCGATCCATCTACCGCACTATACAACAGAGTGCCGACGATGCGGGCAGAAGCCCTCCGACGGCAACGGTAGGCCAGAGCTCGATTTTCCGCTAAGATCGGAACGAGGTCTGGTATGCGGCGACTTAATCCTGAACGTGGACTGTTTCCGATCGGCGTAGCCGCCGAGATCATCGGCGTGGAACCCCGCGTCCTCCGCATGTACGAAAAGCGCGGGCTGGTCTGCCCGACCCGAACAGACGGCAACCGCCGGCTGTACTCGATCAAGGACCTCGAAGCGTTGGAATACGTCCACTACCTGACCCACGTACGCAGGGTCAACCTCGCTGGGGTGCAGGTCGTGTTGGAGCTGCTTGAGAATATGCCTGACGAAATGCGCCACGAACACATCACATCGATGGAAATCGCTGTCGACCGCCTCGATGAGCGCAAGCGCAAGCTATTCGAACAGGGTTCGGAGCTGGTTGAAGAAGTATTGCTTAGCGAAGAAAAGGCCGAAAAGCTCGACAGGGAAGTGCTCTCTGAACTGGCCCGAACGAACCTCGAACTGCTCGACGGCACAAAAGACTAGCGCTGCGGCACGCCCGAAGGTGGGCGCAATAGCCGACGTCGCCCATTACGCCATCGACGCGCTTGTTCCTGAGCCCTTAGCCGGCGCCTCCCGCGGTAGGTTTGCTGCGGTCCAAACAGCGCCCCGCGGTACAGCGGCAGCGGATCGACGATCCCCTGGTCATCGCTGAGCTCAAAGTGGAGGTGCGGAGGCGAAGTCTTGATGCCTGTCCGTCCGACGTAACCAACGAGCTGACCGCGCCGCACGCTGTCGCCACGCTGCACAACATACCGTTGGAGATGCATGTAACTCGAAACCAAGCCATGTTGGTGTCGGACCTCGACGATCAGGCCGCGTGGCCCGATCTTACTCGGCGCGACGCTCTGCGCCACCTTGCTCGGCAGGCTTTCCAGAACGTCAGTGTTTCGCCAATCAACACCTGCGAGAATCACTCGACCGTCGGCAATCGCCCGCACCTGCTCGCCGCTAAACGACTCGAAATCTATGCCGGTGTGCAACCGTCGTCCGCCGTCGCGGTCGTCGCCGAGGATCCCGGTCACCTTGCGTGGTTGACCATCGAGCGGACACACCAAGTCTAGCCCACGGTACTTGCCGACTATCTTCGGCACCGTCGAGAGGAAGTAGCCGATCAAGCGGCGCCGATGAAGCAGGATACGATCTTCCGGCCCCGCGCCGCGAACGCGATCGCCCCATACGAAATGCGAGACGTAGTGTCGGTAGGGCGCCGAGCGCATACTCCGGCGCAAGAAGGGAGCCTGCTCACGATACATTTTCAGCAACGCCGCGGAAAAATAGATATTGGGCTCGACGCGGCGCAAATTTGCAGGCGTGAATGCGTACCGCCCGAGGTCGAGCGTCCGCAGCGTCCACCGACCCTCATGCATCGCCCAATACGGATAGCGTCCGGCGCGCACGTGGCGGGCAAACATCCGCCAATTGATCGCCGTCAGTCCGACACCATAACGGCTACTCCTCCGCACCCGACAACGGCTCTGTGCGAAAACAATCGCTCCCATCAAAAATGGGTCGACGCCAAACTGATGACTGTAGCGGAGGATCGCGCGAGCCAGTCGTTCGATCCGCACGCGCAACGGTTCGCCACCACAGAGCTCTCCGAGCGCTCGCGCAAAGCGTTTGGCATCGCTGCGCCGAGGAGATGGCGGTTCGTCAGGCCACAAGTTCAGATCGACCAAGCCCCAACCCTCGCCGAGCATCGGCGGAGACAGATCGCGTTTGCGTGGCGTCCAGGGCGGACGAGGGCCACGCTGCGCCATCGCTCGTGGATAAAGCGGGCCATAGATTCCGCGAGCGGTTGCGTTCGGCGACAGCAG
>JACKDQ010000027.1 GCA_020633415.1 Deltaproteobacteria bacterium | reverse complement strand
CAAACGATAGGCGACGCGACCGTCGTCGGTCAGTGACAAGCGGTCTTGAGCAAAGGCCTGGCGGGCGCCGTAGCGGATCACGCGACGCAGGGCATCTGGGTCGCCGGCGCGTAGGGTGACATTAGCGTGCAGTGAAAAGCCGTCGATGGCGGCGCAGTAAAGCGGCGCGTAGCGATCTTCGTGATCGGTGTCTTGGCGCTGAAGCGAAGTGGCTGCTGCGAGGGCAGCCTGCCTTTGACACGCACGCAAGGCAGCGGTTTCGTCGTCGTCGATGTCGTCAATAACATCGTCGCTGCGCGATGCCGCATAGCGCAGGGTGCGGCGAGCGATCTTGATGAGCAGCTGTTTGACGTCGTCGGGATCGAATGAGCGGCAGGTCGGCGAAGAGGATCGGCCTTTCGGCAACGTCGTCGACAAAGACGCCGTCGAGCGCCAGCGTATGAAAGTGAATATTGAGATTAAGCGCGGAGCCGAAGTGCTGGACAAAAAAGGTCACGGCACCCGGGTGGATCGACGAGAGGCCCACGGCCTTGGCCTGACGGCGCTGGTAGGCAAACAGACAGCGGATGCTGTTACATTGCTCGCTCGCGGCAAGCGCTCACGAGTGCGGTGGATCGTTGTAGCAAGGATCGAGAGGCAGCCGCGGCTAGAGTTGCGGCTGCGCCGCGTCGTAGCCCTGCTCGGTGTCGGCATCGGAGTCGCCATCGGCGTCGCGATCATCGCTCGATGCGCCAACGCTACCTTGCGACCGCTGCTCTTCCAGCAAAGTGATCGCGATCGCCATCGCGCGTTGCGCTTTCTCAGAGAGCTCCTGGTCAAAGCGGATCTTCTCTTGCGCCGCGATCAGCTGCTGGTGCAGATCATCGGAGCGTCGCTCAGCGTCGGCGATCTGCGAACGGTATCCATCGATCACGGCTTCGCGCTGGCGAGACTCTTCGCCGAGTCGGTCGATCTGAGCATCGCGCTCAGCGATGACGCCGCTGAGCTCGGCGTCACGCTGGGCAGCCTCCGCGCGCAGCTGAGCCAGCTCACCATCTTTGCTATCGCGTAAACTGCTGAGCTCGAAATCCTTGGCGTCGCGCAGTGCAGCAAGCTGTTGTTCGTAGTCATGGCGGAGCTCAGTGAGCTGACGCTCGCGCTCGGCTTGCTCGGCGGCAACCTGCTGGTCGCGCTCGCTACTCAAGGCGGCAAGCTCCCGATCCTTCTGCTCGACCAGCGATGCGAACTCCTGCCGATGCTGCTGCAGCAAATTGTCGCGCTCGCTTTCATGCCGCGACGTCATGCCGGCAACCAAATCGCGATGCTCGATGGTTAGCCGATCGAGTTCTTCGTGGGCGCGTTGTTGCTCTTCTTCCAAGGCGCGCGCGGCTTCGCCACGCTGCCGATCGAGTGCTGCTTGATGTTGGGTGTTCAAGGCCTCGCGCTCAGCGGCGAACTCGTTTTCGCGTTGCTGACGCGCACTCTCAGCAGCTTCTCGCTCGCTCTGCAGCTGGTCGGCGTGCTGCTCTCGCAATTCAGTTAGCTGATGTTGATGCTCGGCCTCGAGTGTCTCGATGTGGACCGAGTTCTCGGTGCGCAGTGTGGCGAGCTGCTCCTCATGTTGCTGATGCACCTGCTCCAACTCGGCGCGCATCCGATCGGCGAGGCTCTCGCGCTCTTGGTCCTTCTCCCGGCGCAATTCCTCGACCGCCTGGTCGTGTTGTAGCTGCAACGACTCGATCGTCGCGGCGTGGCTCCGCTCTTGTTCGCTGAGCTGTTCGCGACTCTCGCGATCGAGCTGCGCTAGCTCTTCCCCGTGGCGAGCGCGTAGCTCGGACAACTCCTGCTCGCGTTGTTGATTTAGGCGAGCAACCTCCCCTGCGTGCTGATCGCGCAGCTCCTGCGCTTCGTTGACTCGCTCGGCCTCGATCCGTTCGATCTCGGCGCCGTGACGTTTCTTCAGCAGCTCGTTCTCTTCGTAGGCCTTTCGGATCTCAGCCTTGGCGTCGTCTAGTCGCTTCTTCACCTGCGCTTCGCGATCGACTAGCGCCTGCTTGTCGGCGTGTAGCGCCTCCACTTGCTCACGCGAACTAACCATTTCGCGCTCGATCTGCAGGAAACGCTCGTCCATGTCGCGCGCTTTGCGCTCGAGTTCGCGTACCTTGTCGCGATGATCGAGGATCTGCCGTTCCTTGCCGTCGAGGTCGTCTTTGAGATCGAGGATCTCTTTTTCTTTGCGATTGATGACCTCGCGCAGGTTCAGCAGGTCGCGGTCGCGGGAAAATGCCGTCGGCGCTGCGCTTTGCGATTGACGGGCCTGCCGTAGCTCGCGTTCCAGCTGCTCAACGCGCGCCTGCAACTCCTCGCGCTCATCGAACCGAGCGCCGGGTCCAGCGCCTGCCGCGCGCGGCTCGGGCTCGGACTCGGGCTCGGGTTCGGGCTCGGGCTCGGGCTCGAGCTCGGGCGCTGCAAACTGTTGTTCAGCCGCGAATGCGACCGGTGGCGCGACGTCGACCTCAGCATCAGCCAGAACTTGCGGCTCGGCGGGCACCGAGAACTCGGCCTGCTCAAACGGCTCTTCGAGCGCGGGGTCGATCTCTCCCAGATCGAATTGCGGCGCAGGCGGCAGATCGCCGGTCGGCACGGGCGACATCAGTTGATCTTCCACCGACACCACCGTGCTGGCCTCGACGTCCGCACCAACAACGGTGCTCTCGTCGTCGGACTCGACCACCAAGTCTTCGTCAGCCAGCTGCAGCACTTCTTCCGATTGTTCAGGGGCGGCCATCTCGGCCCGCCTGCGCTGCGGCGCCCCTGGCTCGGGAACACCAGCAGCGGTGATCACGATCGGTCGATCGCTCGCAGTCGCTCCCTCATCGAGCTCCAACATCGCGAAGGCTTCATCGGTCGCAGCATCGATCTCGGAATCGACATCATCAACCATCAGCGCATCATCATCGACGACAACCGCGTCACGGCTGGGCCGGTCATCTGTGCTGATCTCGATCCCATCGGCCGGACCGATAATCTCGTCGTCATCTTGCACATCGAGCGTGCCGAGCAGCTGAGCTGCGCGATCGCCTGACATCACCATCGTCGCTGCGCCGCTATTCTCGGTCACTTCGGGTAGTTCAACGTACTCGGCGAGTTTGCTGATCAGCTCATCCATCGGAAAGGGCTTGATCAGATACTCATCAGCGCGCGTCTTGAGACCTTTGTGCTGCTCGAAGATTTCAGGGGTCGCCTCCGAGGACATGATGAACAGCGGGACGTCTTTGAGTTGCGGATGCTTTTTGATCTTGTTGCAGATCGCGTAGCCGCTCTTCTTTGGCAGCTCCACACACAACAAGATCAGATCGGGCGGTGCGGATTCCGCCGCGTGCAAGCCGTCGACGCCGTTGTCGGCGACGGCAACGGCTAGACCTCGAGATTCGAAAATATCGGTCAGCTCCTCGGCGAAGGCTCTATCACTTTCCACGATTAAGACCGAGTGCACTGATCGTCCCCCGAGCATCGACGTTCCTCCCCGCGTAGACGCGGCTAAACTTCGTTCTAGATATCGCCATGTTACCAGACTTTTTGGCCCAGCGACTACCGACATGGCGCGGCGACAGACAACGTCTATTCCCTCATCGGCGAGCCGGCGGATTTTTTCAGCCCTAAACCGGCAAACACACTGCAGTTGCGTCAATGGTGGCGCGCTCTTACAGTGTTCAGGGCAAGGAGCGTCCGATGACAGCGTCTGTCGCAGTGGCCCGCAGAACGGAGAGAATCAGCTATGCCGTTCGCGATGTGGTCCTCGTCGCCCGCCAAGCCCAGGCGGCCGGCGTGGAACTGCTCTATCTAAATATTGGTGATCCCAACCAATTCGACTTCGATACGCCGCCCCACATCATCGATGCGATCTGCCGTGCGTTGCGCGACCACAAAAATGGCTACGCCCCGTCCGAGGGTTTGCCCGAAGCGCTGCAGGCGATCCGGCAAGACGCCGAGGCTCGCGGCATCGCTGTGCGGGACGTCTATGTCGGTAACGGCGGCAGCGAGTGCATCGAGATCGCGCTGGCCTCGTTGGTCAACGACGGCGAAGCGGTGCTCACGCCGGCTCCGGGCTACCCGCTTTACTCAGCCGTGCTAGCCAAGCTTGGTGCACAAGAGGTTCCCTACCTTCTCGATGAGGACAACGGCTGGCAGCCCGATTTGAACGATATTGCCAGCAAGATCACTCACAAGACGCGCGCCGTGGTCTTGATCAATCCCAACAACCCCACAGGCTCGATCTGTCAGCGCGAGACCCTCGAGGGCCTGCTCGAATTGGCCGCCAAACATCGACTGGTGATCTTCGCCGACGAAATCTACGACAAGCTCGTACTCGACGACGATCAGCAGCACATATCGATCGCCAGTCTGCGCGACGATCTGCCGATCCTAACGTTCAACGGCTTGTCCAAGGCCTACCTCGGCCCGGGCTTACGGCTGGGCTGGTGTATCACCAGCGGTCCCGAGTCGATGGTCCGACCGCTGATCGAGGCCACGCACAAGTTCCTGCGTGCGCGACTATGCGCCAGCCACCCGGTGCAGCACGCCGTGGCGCCCGCGCTCTTAGGCGATGCCAGCTATTTGATCGAAGTACGCGACAAGTTGCGCAAGCGACGCGACATCACCGTCGCCCGACTTAATGCGATCGATGGCATCAGCTGCGTCGCTCCTCAAGGGGCGTTCTACGCATTCCCTCGGCTGGAACGTTATCCGCAGAGCGACGAGCAATTCGTCAGCGAGCTGATCCGCCAAACCGGCGTGGTCTGCGTCCACGGCCAGGGCTTCGGCCAGCGTCCGGGGACGAAACACTTTCGCGTCGTCTTCTTGCCGCCGGAGGAGACGCTCAACCGCGCCTTTGATGCGATCGAAGGCTTCCTGGCCACGCGCTAAGTCCAGCTCGCCGATCATAACGCCCACCCCCTTGACCGATAGGTCAAGACCAAACAGCACAGCCCGGGCGATTGCTGATCGCGATTTCAAGCTGTTAGCCTTGGGCCTCCAGGGCAACGCCGCCTGGAATAGCTGCTCACTTGGCCGGGTTACAGCGAGCAGAGATGGCAATGGCATTGAGCAACAGACAGCGTTTTGAAGATGAGGTCTTACCGCACCTCGATGCGCTCTATGGCCTGGCGTTGCGCCTCTGCCGTGACCGCCAGGAGGCTGAGGATTTGCTCCAGGACGCTCTGGTCAAAGCGTTTCGCTTTTTCGATCACTTCGAATCGGGCAGCAACGTCAAGGCCTGGCTGTTTCGCGTACTGACCAACGTCTTTTATAACGCCTATCGCAAGGCGAAAAACATCGAGCGCCTCGAGCAGACAGCCGAGACTGAGGGCCATCATCATCGCTTCTTAGCGACTGCCTCGACCGGCGGAATGAACGGCGAGGACGCGCTGCTCGGCCACATTACCAACGAGAAACTGCGCGAGGTGGTCGATACTTTGCCCGAAGACTACCGCGTGGTGGTGATCCTCTGCGACGTCTACGGGTTTTCTTATCGCGAGATCGCCGACATCATCGATCGACCGGTCGGCACGGTGATGAGTCGTTTGCATCGTGCGCGGCGCATTCTGCAAAAGCTGCTCTTGCGCTACGGCATCGAGCGCGGGTTAGTGGAGGCTCCAGAAGAAGCGACGGAGCAGGAAGGACGAGTCGCTGAGATCGTGCCGCTACACAGCGGTCACGAGGATCGAAAAAAAGGTCAGAGCCAATGAACTGCCAAGACTTACATGACATGTTGGACGCCTATCTCGACGGTGAGTTGGCAACCAAAGAACGGCAGCTCGCCGAAGCGCATCTTGGCGCCTGCTCGGCTTGTCGCGCGGATGCCATGTTTCAACAGGCACTCAAAACGCGCTTGTGCCAAGCGGTGGAAACCTCGGCGCCCGATCGACTCCGCCAGCGCCTTTGCAGCGTGCTACGCGATTGCGAGCGGCAAAGACCGTGGCTGCAGCGCCACAAACAAACGTTGCGTCACGCCGCCGCGCTAGCCGCCGGAATCGCAATCGTCGCCGGAGGCTGGTACTACCGCAACGCCAACGACGAAGCCGCGGTCGAGGGCTTGGTCCAAGCCAGCATCTCCTCCCATCGCCGTCATCTGCCGCTGGATGTACAAAGTTCGAGCGGCGAGTCGATCCGATCGTTTTTCCGCGACAAGGTTCCCTTTGCGGTCAAACTACCACAGCTGCCTTCACAGCACGCTCGGCTGATCGGCGCGCGCCTTTCCAGTTTGCGCGGACGCGACGCGGTGCTGTTGCATTATCTCGTCGATGGTCAGCGCGTCTCCGTCTTTGTGCTCGACCCTTCGGCCCTACCACGCGAAGAGCTGCGCGCTGCCAGCGGTTATCAGGTGATGATATTCCGCCGCGGAGGCGCTGGTTACACCGTGGCCTCCGACATCGATCGCGGCAAACTGATGCGATTGATCAGCTGGTAGCGACGCCGCCCGCCCGGCCTGATCGCTCAGCTACCCGCGCCTGGAGCAACGACCGAAGTCGCATCGCTGCGCTCGTACCGTTTTCCGGTGCCGATCAGGAACCGCGGCGTGCTCAGCCGCAGTGCGTTGAACTTGCGTGGCGAGAGATCGAGGACATCGCTGAGGATGGCGACAAACAGGTGGCTGTGACCGAGATCGTTGTGCTGCACCCTGATCTCCTCGCTCTTGTTGGTCCAGTAGCCGGCGGAGAAGGCGAGGTCGATCTCGCTTTTGCCCTCGCGACGTAGCGCATCAAAGGCAGCATCCTTGAAGTCGACGCCGATCAGCGCGCGTGTCAAATCGAGCGCCAGCTCGACGCGGCGATTGAGGTTGGCAAAGCTGTAACGCTTGCGATCGTGATGAGGGAGCGGCAGCCGCCCATGCGGAACCGCTTTGCCACGCATCCAGTCCCACAGCTTGTTTGGATCGTACAAGCCCCAGACCACGTCGGACTTGCCGTTGACCGTCGCGTTCTTGGTCCAGACCCTTAGTCCGAGTACGTCGGCCTGCCGCACTGTTACCTTTCCGGTCTGATACCAGCCGGTGACGACCGCGCCATCCCAGGGTCCCTGTCGCCGCGAATAGCTCGGCGATATCTCGGCATGGGCGTGGTCGAGCGCCGCGCGTACCTCGAGTTGCAGCGGCATGCCGTGGAGCTTGAAGCGCTTGCTCCGAACCGGGCTATGACGCGCTTCGAGCGTTGGCGCTTTGGTATAGGTGTAGGGCGAGGAGAAGCCCCCACCGAGATAGAGCGCATCGGGAAAGCCATCCGACGGGTTCCTGCTGTTGGTGCGCTCGGCACCCTTGACGCCGATCACCGGCTCAGCTTGCGTCTGGCTCCGCGCGAAGCCGAGGGGGAGCTGGTAGAGGTGCTTGAAGTAAGCGCGCGTCATCCCGTGAGCGCGCAGCTGGGCCCCAAGCGCACGCGGCATCGACACGGTACGCTCCGCCAACACGGGGCCTGCTGAGAAAAGCACGCTAGCAGCCAATCCAAGTCGAAGTCGAAGTCGCACGTGTCTGCCCATCAAATACCCCTCGGGCGCCAGCGGTGCAAGGCATGTGCCCAGTATTTTCCAGTGATATCAGGCTCTGTCTGGCGATATGCCGGCTAGGACGCTGGCCCGAGCGGCCACTGCGGCCGGTGTGGCGCGGT
>JACKDQ010000026.1 GCA_020633415.1 Deltaproteobacteria bacterium | reverse complement strand
GACGACAGCGACCAAATTCGACTGGGCGATAAACTGCCCTGCGACCTGATAAGTCTGACAGCGTCGGGCCACGCGGCGTTCAATGCCCAGCTTCTGCAGCGCAAGGTCTTCAATGGTCGCTCCTCGAGTTTGCCCGGTGACGACCAAGTGCTCTGCAGCGAGCCAGCGCTCGATCGTTAACGGGCCGCGCGCCAGCGGGTGATCGCGACGCATCGCCAGCAGCACGGGTTCGCGTGCGACGACGCGATGACAGACGCGATCACCGTGGGGCACCGGGACACCGAGTCCGATGTCGATTTCGCCTGCGACGATCAATTCGGGGATTTCTTCGGGGCCGCAGGGCACACTGTCTAGTGCTACCGCCGGCGCGAGCTTGGCCACGGCGATGAAGATCTCGACGACCAGCGCCTGCTCGAGTGCGTCACCGGTGCCGACCCTAAAGCGCCGACGAGAGGTCGCTGGCGAAAATCCGCGCGCAGCGGCAACGGTTTGGCCGAGCAGCTGCAGCGCCTGATCGACGTCTCGCACGATCGCATGCGCGAGGGGAGTGGGTACCGCGCCTTGTCCTACGCGCGTAAACAGCGGCCCCCCCAACTGTTCGCGCAGCCGGGCCAGCGCGTGGCTGACCGCCGGTTGGCTGAGCTGCAGTGCGCGGGCCGCTTGTCCTTGGCTGCCGAGCCGATAGACGGCCGAGAACACGCGAAACAAATTCAGATCAAAGGCTGGGGAGGGCGGCTGCGCTGAAATCGAGCGATCTTCGCCGGCAATCTGCTTTTCACGCATCGGCCATCGACCTTGTTATTTTGCGACAACTATTCACTGAACTAATCTTTTACATAAAAACTGATTCACTTGGACAATATTTTCCCGCTGCTATGATCTCCGGCATGAGCACGAGCAAAAACCTATTTAAATCAGCATTTTCCGGCAAGATTACGTGGGTTACCGGCGCTGGCTCAGGGATCGGCAGGGCGCTTTGCCAGGGCCTGCTCGAGGCCGGCGCCACGGTGATCGCCTCTGACGTCCGACCGGAGAGCCTTGATCAGCTCGCGGCAGCCGATAGCGACCGATTGCAGCGCAAGGTCTTCGATGTGGCCGATGCCCAAGCCTTTGCAGACGCCGCCAAGGAGATCGTCGCGAGGTGGGGCCGAATCGACTTTCTGTTCAACAACGCGGGCATCGGCGTGGGCGGCAGGGCTGACTCGATCCCCGCACCGAGCTGGCGGCAGATGTTCGAGGTCAATGTATTTGGCGTGATCAATGGGATTCAGGCGGTCTACGCCGAGATGATCGCGCGCGGCTCCGGGCACATCATCAATCTCGGTTCGGTTGCCGGGTTGGTGCCATTGCCGGCGGAAGTGCCGTACTCGGCGTCTAAGCACGCGGTGGTCGGCATGTCGCGCAGCCTTGCGCTCGAATCACGGCGCTACGGGGTGCGGGTTACCACGGTCTGTCCGGGCAAGATCGAAACGCCGATGTATGACCGCAGTCCGATTTACGGGCTCAATCGCGCGGCGTTGCTCAAGCGCATTCCGCGCGGTGTCAGCGCCGAGGAGTGTGCCGACGAAATCCTATCCGCCGTCGCCCAGGGCAAAGAGATCGTGATCGTTACCAAGCTCGCGCGCTTCCTGCACGCATTGCATCGCTATGCGCCAAGGGTTTCGCTCTATCTGCTGCGCCGCTACTACGACAAGATCCATCAAGAAGCTGCCTGACCCGATGTGGGGCACCGTACTCAAACACCTTCGTGGCCGCGATCGGCAGGCCGTCGCCTACACCGACGCCGAATATCTTGCTGCAGTAGCGCAGATCTTCTCGCGCGCCGGTCGCCCCTTTGACCGCTCGCGTTTCGGCTTGCGCTGCATACGCAGTGGCAACGCCGTGCTCCAGCTCACGCAGATCGAAGTCGCAAATCCGCGCGGTGTCGTCGTCTTTCTGCCCGGTACCAATGCCTATTCGTTGCTCTATGCCGAGGTGCTAACGATGTGGGCCGACGCCGGGTATACCGTCATTGGTGTCGATCCGCGTGGTCACGGACGGAGTAGTGGAGCGCGCGGATCGTATACGGTGCGAGAGCTGCTCGCTGACGCGACGGCGGCGCTGAACGATGCGCGTGAGCGTTGGTCGGCTCCGCTGTTCATTGGCGGATCGAGCCAGGGGGCGATCGTTGCGCTCTACCTAGCGACGGCTCAAGATGATTTGGCGGGGGCGTTTTGCCACAACGTGGCCGACTTGGCCGACCCGCGCAGTGTTGAATGCACGCGCAGTCCCCGACTGTTTCGCTATGCGCGGTGGCTCCTGCCGCTGCTCGGACAAACGATCCCCGAGCTACCAATTCCGCTTTCGGTCTATCTTGATCTGCAACGCGAGCCGGTCTCGGGATTTTCCAGCGCCGTGGAGCTGCTGGGGCTTGATCCGCTTCTCACGCCCTATGTTCGCGCAAAGACGCTGGCTGCCCTGGCCGTCGCTGCGCCGCCGCGGCCGCTAGAGTCTTTGCGCACGCCGGTGTTTGTGCTGCACGGCGCTCGAGACCAGATCTTTCCGGCAACCTACGTTCAGCACATCTTTCGCCGCATTGGTGGACCGAAGCAGCTCCACGTCGTCGAGCGAGGGCATCATTACACGATCATCGACGACATCCCGCGCTATCGCGATGCGCTGTTGCGTTGGATGGACGTGCAGCGTGCAGCGCGCGGCCAACGGACGATTTTGAGCCGCGCCTAGTTATGCATCGACGCGTACAGCGCTGGAGCGTACCGCTGATTTTTTGCTGTTGGGCAACAGCTGCGCCCACGCCTGCCGATGCCCAGGGATATGCCGTGCCCGAGACGGGGCTGCGCAAGAACGCGATGGGGGCGGTGATCGGCCGCCCCGATGAGTTGGCGGCGGTCTATCACAACCCAGCGGGCTTGGCGCTGCAACGAGGTACGCAGCTTTACGCCAGTGTGGCCTCGGTGTTTATCAATACCGAGCTGCGCCTGCGCCCCTGGACGCACAGCAGCGACTTCCTCGGAGATCCAGTCGACGCGGAAAATTATTATCCCGCTGATAGCCCGAGCGCGTTCGCAGCGATTCCGATGCTCGTCGTTTCGACCGAGCTCTGGCCTGAGCGTTTGGTTGGTGCGCTGTCGCTGTATGTGCCGAACGCTGCCGGTGCAAGATTCGGCAAGGATAGCGTGGTCCGCTATCATTTGCTTGACGCGTACATTTTCGCCGGCTTCTTTACCGCCACGTTGGCCTATCGTCTCGCGCCCTGGATGCAAGTCGGTGCCGGACTGTCGCTGGCCTATGTGCGCATTCGCTCGACGCGGCTGATCTTTTCCGCCGACCTGCTGGGGAACGATTTGAGCGGGCTGCTCGGCAAGCGCTCGGTTCTCGAGTTCAATGGCGATGACATCCTGCCCGTCGCCAATTTTGGCTTACTGGTCCGGCCGCACTCCTCACTCTCTTTGGGCTTCGCTTTCGTTAGCGGCTATAGCCCTAAGCTCAAGGGGGAGGTATCGATCGCCTTCGGAGACGATTCGCCGCTACCGGGAGAGGTGTTCTCTGGCAGGCAAACGACGACGACCGAAGCCCCGTGGCTGTTCTTTTTTGGTGCCAACTGGGACGTTACGCGCTGGCTCGAGGTCGGCGCAGAGCTGCGCTACTACCTCCACAGCGTTGTTAAGGAGCAGGTGACCCGACTCGAGATTGAGGCGCTGCCGCTGCTCGACGAACTGCGACAGCTGAAAAATTGGCGCGACAACTACCAGGTCTCCGGCGGAATCAACGTCAAACCCCTCGAGGGACATCCGCTCGAGTTGATGGCTGGCATTCACTTCGAACGCGCGGCTTCGCCGAGTTACGCGATCGTCGTTGAGGCCCCTTCCTTTAACCACATCGGCGCCCACGGCGGTGTTCGCTACGCCTGGCGCGCATATCGGATCGGATTGGCTTTTGCCCACTACCGTTATCTGCAGCGCCAAACGGAGCACAGCGTGACGTTTCCCCCGACGAACTTCATTGGCCGCGGCTATAGCAACCTGTTGGCCTTGGTCTTGGAGCGGCGCTTCGGCAGCGGGCGCTAGCGGCATCTAGTGCGGCGGATCGCGCAAGCAGTGTCCCTTGCCTTTTCCGCCGCGGCTCAAACGACAGAGCGCTTCGAAGAGCTCAGGCAGGTCTTCGCCAGCACCGGAACGTGCAAGCCAGCGCGGGATCCAGCCACCGACGTCGATGCTGACCTGGTAGCGGACCCAGGTTCGCTTCCCGTCTTTGGTCGGGTGTAGTTGCCAACTGCCGCTGTGATGACGAACGCGGACCACCCCGCGCGCCGGCGGTGGTCCGACGTTGGCTGCCACCTTGTAGGCCACATACAGGACGTGGTCGCGTTTGCCAGAAATCACATGGAGCACGAAGTCGCGGTCGCTAGCCGCGGGCAACGCTAGCCGTTGATAGACGATCAGCTGACTGTTGTCCGGCCGATGCCAAAGGATGTTCGCCGTGTGCACTCGCGCCATCGCGCCGACATGAGCGCGGTAGTCGAGCAGCGCGCGTTGGAGGTGCTCGGCGGCGACCGGAATGTAGCCTTCGGCAGCAATGCGAACGATACGCGAGGTTTTGTCTTTGTAGACGCGGATGCCATCGCGGAAATCGATCTGCCGAAAACCGACCTGTGTGAACGGCGTCTTGGCCGGCGTCCATTCGGGCAGCGGACCGAAAGCCGCCAGCCAGCCCAAAAAGAGCAAATAGCCACTACCCATCGCTTACCGCACCCTCGAAAAAAAACTCGCCTGAATGTCGGGCAGAGGTCGGTTTAACCGACCATTAGAACTGTCCCCAGTGCAAGTATACACCTTGAATGTCGGATGTACGTTGCGACGCGCTGCCCCTTGAGCCATAACTTGTGGAGACAGACCCGACTTACAGCAGTCGCGCGGAATCGCTGGCGATGCGATGAGATCAGCAAAAGAGCGCGAGCTCCGAGGTAAGCTCGGCATCCCTGACGATGCCGAGACGGTGCTGATCTTCGGCGAGACGAGCCATTGGGACCCGAATTGGCTCTATACTTCCGATGAATACTACGACAAACGGATCCGCTCGATTCTGGGGCGTGCGCTAGACGAGCTCGAAGCGGAGCCGCGTCGGGTGTTCTCCGTCGAGTGCGTGCATTTTTTGCGCCTGTATTGGGAGCGGCAGTCGGCTGATCGGGCGCGCTTGCGTCGAGCGATCAACGACGGGCAAATGCGCTTGACAGCGACGGGCTTTACCACGCCAGATACGCTGCTGCCGGCCACAGAGGCATTGATTCGCGACTATCACCTCGGTCAGCTCTGGTTGCATGAGCGCGGCCTAACCGTCGAGCCAACTGTCGCTTATCTTCCAGATAACTTCGGTTACTCGCCCGGTCTGCCGGCCGTATTGAACGCTTTGGGCTTTGACCGCACTGCGATCACGCGCATCGACGGCATGCACTTTGCCGGCTGCGACTACCGCCTGCCGTCGGCTTATCCGCTGCCCGGATCGAGCGCCGACGATCTCAAGCGTGCAGGATCTGATGCATTCATCTGGGAAGGCCCCGACGGGGATAGCAGCGTGCTTTGCCATTGGAATGCCCACACCTACTTCTTTGGCGATATGTTGGCAGCGAGCGGTGTCATCCGCTGGATGGGGCGCACCTTCGGTTTCAATCGGCGCGATGAGCGACATATCGCGCGACGGATCCACCAGTATGTGGCGAAGCTGAAAAGCCAAGCGCTCAGTCCGTATTTGTTTTGTCCGATCGGCTGCGACTTCAACGACCCGATCCCCGGCCTATATCAGCTGCTGGATCGTTACAACGCTCACCGCTACCCGCAGACCGGTATCTGGGTGGCCAATGCTGGCATCGACGACTACCTCGCGTTTGTCGATTGCCATCGCGATCGACTGCCGCGGTTTCAGCTCGACTCCAACCCGTACTGGATGGGGTTTTACGTTACACGGCCGGGCGTAAAAGTTCGCACCAATCGCCTCAATCACCGCCTGATGGCGCTGGAAACAGTGGGCGCGGCTCAGCAGATCGAGCGCTCGGCAAACGGCCAGGCTTCATGTGCCCAAGCCGACAAGGCCCACGAACGCTTGGCTGACGCCTGGCGAATTGCGGTCTTGAGCAATCACCATGACTTCGTTACCGGCACTTCGCCCGATCGCGTCTATTTTGGCGAACAAAGCGAGTGGCTCGCTCAATCGGAGCGCGCCGCCGAACAATCGCACCACCTGCTGAGCAGATATGCACCAGCGGTCAAGCGCTGGTCGGCTGACGAGGCGATCGATTGGGGCTATCGCGGCCGAGAGTTGTTCGTGCATACGCCTCACTTCTCGTTGACGTTTTGCCAAGATCGGGGCGGTTGCCTGACGAGTTTACGCGCCACAGCGGACGATCGCGAGCTGTTGGATGGCCCTGCCAACGATCTCGTCGCCTATCGTGACAGCGGCGGGCTCTGGCGGATGGGGCACGAGTTCGTCG
The DNA here is from genome assembly GCA_020633415.1 of Deltaproteobacteria bacterium. Lineage (GTDB taxonomy): Bacteria > Myxococcota_A > Polyangia > JACKDQ01. The sequence goes on along the minus strand of JACKDQ010000026.1, from coordinate 5,185 downwards.
GTGGTGTGTTTCGCTGCCGCGATCGCCTCAGTCGTCGCAAGGTGTCGATTTCCGTCGAAGGCACCAAGCATCGTCTCAAGCTGTTTTCCCTGGCAGCGTTGGATGGTGTACCGGTCGAGCGCACGGTGACGATCCATGCGGATTCTCCGGTGATCGAGATGCGATTGCGTGGACGAGCGCGTCGCTACCGAACGGTAACGGTAGCGTTTCCGACGGCAGTGCACAGCGATAGCCTAACAATGGATGTTGCCGGCGGCGTAGTTGTTCGGCCCGCCGAGAAACTCTATCGGCCAACCTTCTGGGCCGCCCGGTCGTTCGTTCATCTGCGCGACGCAGAACGTGGCGTCTGCGCGGTATTCGGCGGTCCGGGCTGTGTCGCACAAACTGCCCCCGGAACGCTTGAGCTTGCGGCGTTGCGTTACGCGCCCAAAGAGCGAGCGTTCGGCATCTTGCCGATCCTCGCCCATCCAGCGGCAGGGCATGACCGCAACGAGCACACCTTCGACTACGCGCTCTTTGTGTGCGGCGTGGGCGACTACCGCGAGCTCGCATTGCCTCAGCGCGCCAACGCGCTATTGGATGAGTTCTTTGCGCCGGATATTCCCGCCGCTGCGGTGCTCGCCGATGTGCTCGAAGTGTTGGGCGATTCGGTCGTCGTGCGCGCGTGCAAACGCGCCGATCGCGGCGCCGGCATCATCGTGCGGCTTGAGCGACTGCATCACCGGGTAACGCCGGCAACACTGCGGCTGCGCAAGGGCCGACTGATCGAGGCTTGGACCTGCGACGCGCGCGAGCGAGATGAGCAGAGACTTTTCAGCGACGGGCAGGCGGTTGCGCTGAAGCTCAGGCAACCGCTGACCAGCGTGCGCCTCGTCGTCGGCGCTACTCAGGCGGCGAGTTAGTGCTGAAGACCACCGCGCCGATGGCTCGGTTGGAGTGCCTGTCCTTCGGCCAGCCGCGCGTCGCTTCCCAAGGTGTAGGTCCGACCACGCCAACTGAGTTTCCGCTTGGTCAATGCGGCCAAGATGATCAGTGGCGCGCTGAGCAGTACGAGAAAACTCGCCAGATGTAGATGACCTCGCAGCCGGCCGCCGCCAACCCGTTGGTGCAGCAGGTTGATCGACACTGCAATTGCCGCGGCCGCGAGCAGACCAGCCATCGATTGGATCCAGAGCCCGGCCAAGGCGGCGATCATGCCGCCGACCAAACCGAGCCAGAACACCGCGCCGCGGACCCAAGAGGCAAGCTTGAACTCTCGTCCGGGTAAGCCGGAGCGCGAGAAAGTAATCCAGCGCAAGTAGACCTTGATGAACTCAGCAAACGACAAGCCGTATTGGACGATCGGTACCGCCGTCGGGGCGAGGCGATTTTTTAGGCCGACGGCGTGGACACGCGCGCCGAGATACATGTCGTCGACGAGCTGGCCTTCCGCACTTTCCAGACCATCGATCGCGCGCAGTGTTTCTCGGCGCCAGGCCATGAATTGGCCCATGATAAATGGCAGCGTGCCGCCCAGACTCTGGCTGGTCTGCTCCGCCACTGGCCCGTAGAGCCCGTTGAGCATGATCGCGTAGCCGGCGTCGCCCAGAGTCAGCGGCTCGCTGGTAACGACGACTGGCGCGAAGGCGGCGCCGGTCTTGTCATCAGTAAGCAATGTCGTCACCAGATCGGTCAGCGCATTCTTACTTGGGCGAATGTCAGAGTCAGCAAAGACGATCACCTCGCCTCGCGCGCGCCGCAGTCCGACGATCATCGCGTTTAGCTTGCCGGTGCGCCCGGCTGGAGGCGCCCCACAAAAGACGATCTCTGCGTCAACTTCAGGCGTATCGCGCTGTCGTTGAGCGATCGCGCTGCGGACCAAGGGCAATGCCGGCTCGGACGCATCGTCGAAGACGAATAACGTTTGAACGGATCCCGGGTAACCGTGGTCGAGCGCGTGCTCGATGTTCTGCTCGACGCCTGCATCGAGGCCCCGGATCGGTCGAATCACCGTCACCGGTGGATAGTGCTCGAGCGGCGCTGTTCGCTTGGGACGGCGGACCGCCTTGCTCAGCGAATAGTGCGACCAGATCGCCTCGGCCAACAGCACGACGGCGAGCGCGGCTAAGATGACTTCGGCATACATTTTTCTTTTCCTCCGTTGTGGCGAACGATGCGGCAGATCGCTTCGAATAACTCAGGGACTTCTTTTCCCGCGCCGGAGCGCGCCAACCAGCGCGGCAGGTAGCCGGCAAGGTCGATTCTCATTTGATAGCGCACTTGACTGCCACGACCGTCCTTGGCGCGGCGCAGTTGCCAAACGCCCTCGTGCTGCGGCACGCGAACGACGCCAGGGACGCGTGCCGGACCGAACCCCTGTACAACGCGATAGGCCACCCAAAGTACGTCGTCGCGTTTCCCCCACCGCACATGCAGCACGTAGTCGCGGTCGCTGATCACCGGGAGATTCAGCCGCTGGTAGACCAGCAGTTGCTGGCTCTCGGCCTGTTGCCAAAGAACGCGCGCCTCGGAGAGCCGCTGCATTTGGCTGACATGCGCGCGGTAGTCGATCAGCCCGCGCCACACGCGTTCCGGCGGGTAGGGCAGATAGGCTTCTGCGCCCAGATGGATCAACGTGGCGGTTCGGTGCTTATACACGCGAATTCCGTCGCGATTCGCGATTTGCTCGAAGCCGGCGTTGGTTAGGGGCTGAGTGATCGGGGCAAAAACGGCTGGGCCTTTGCCCCAAGCGGTAAGCGATATGAGGACGGCGCTAGCGCTGCTTACTACAGTCAAGAGGGTCATCGAGCACCTCCCGCCTGCTTGTTGTAGTTGTACCAGCGGATACGTCGGATGCTAGAGGGCGGTATCGAAAAAAATGCGACATTGTCCCTGGGCGAAAATTGCTCGGGCGATCGGGCGCCTAGCAGCGTCGCTCGACGCCAAGCGCGCATGTGCTTCGAGCGCCGGCAAGTTGTTTTGGACGATTCGCGGCGCGGGATCGTTTCGAACGTCGGTCGAACTTTAGGTCGAGCAGACGCTACTCCGCAGCGAGGCGTGTGGTGAGCTCACTTTGCCGGCGCGATCTGCAGCTCGGGCCAAGGGGTTGTGCCATCACGGGCGCGCGAAAAGCGGAGGCGCTTGCTCTCGGCAATAATGATCTCCGCCGTGGTGTAGACGCTGTTCCCCTCGAGTAAATGACCGCCAAGCGTCAGTCCTCGTTCGTCGCTTGCTGAGAGATGCAAGTGCACACCCGAAGTCGAGAGCGTACCGACCAGTGAAACGATTTCGAAATGGCCATCACGCTCGGTTGGTCCCGGTTGGTTCGCCAAGCGCAGATTCAAACGGGTTAGGCTGCCCACGCAGCCAACGATCCAGCCCGCCTTGATCTCGCGCGCTTTGCTGAAGCGTTCGATTTCTCGTCGCAGGTCCTGACCCGGACGCAGCCGGATCGCGTAATGGATCACCGCTGCTCGTGGTCCGTTCGGCTTGGGGAAGCAGCCGATCGATGTCAGGCACAACAGCGCCGTGCAACCACAAAGGAAGACTTTCACGAGGCTGAGCATCGCCTAGCTGCTTCGGCGCGTCAACGCTATCGGGCTGCGTCAGTCGTGCCGCTGCGATCGGCGTCGAGCACGCTGGCACGCCGCGGCGGAAAGAATTAGCATGCGCCGATGGAAACAAACCTCACCGAACAGTTCGCTGCCGCCCAAGCGCGCGTCAAGACCCTCCGCCAAACGCCATCGAGTGATGTGCTGCTCAAGCTCTATGCGCTCTACAAACAGGCCTCTGTCGGCGATGCCACCGGCAAACGGCCCGGCATGCTCGATATCAAAGGTCGCGCTAAGTACGACGCTTGGAAAGCGCAACAAGGCCTCGGCCAAGACGACGCGATGCAGCGCTACATCGCGCTGGTCGATCAGCTGCTCGCCGACGACAAGTAATCAGCGGTCTCTCGAAGGCGCCGAAGATTCAACTGCGGCGGAGCAGGCCAGGGCGACAAGCCATGTTGAGGCGCTAGCGGCAGCGCACGACCTGCACGTCGAAGTGATCGCCCCTAAGCTGAGCCGGTGCAGGGACACAGCGACCGAGGCGCTCTCGCTTTTGCGACATCTTGCAGGCCTCTGCCGCCGCGCGCATTTCTTCGGCGAGCCTTTTTTGGGGCGGCCGCCAGGAGTGGCGCATACTTGCCCTTGCAGTTGGCGCTCAGACTCGATGCGATCCTTGCATCACGCGCTCGACTCTCGTATAGAGACGACCATGAAGACTGCCGTCCTGTATCAATTCGAATTGTGTCCTTTTTGTCACAAGGTTAAGGCCGCGCTCGAGGTCAAAGGGATTCCGTTTCGTAAGATCGAGGTCAATCCGATGACGAAAAAGGAGCTCCCCGAACTGGAAGGAAATGGGCGGCGCAAAGTGCCCGTGCTGGAAATGGACGGCACGCTCGTCGCCGACTCGACGGAGATTCTCAAGTTTCTCGAGACCAAGGACGCGACGCTGACGCTCGAGGGATCGGCTCGCGAGAAGTCCGAGATGATCGAAGCCTGGGTCGATGACGACCTAGCGCAACTGTTGCCAGCTGTGATCTATGGAACTTGGCGCGACGCCGCGCGGGCGGCGCGTGTTGTGGCGCGCACTTCAAACTTTGGCTTCCTTCAAAACGCGATCGTGCGTGGCGGCGGCTCGATCATCATGAACCGCGTCGCGAAGAAGATCCTCGCCCGACGAGGCGGGGGCAATCCAACCGAGCTACTGGCGACCGAATTGGACAAGTTTGAAAGCTGGCTCGGCGAGCAGGATTTTGTCTGCGGAGACACCCTCAGCCTCGGCGATGTCGCCGTGCATGGTTGCCTGACCTGTATCCAAGACTTTCCCGCCTTCAAGACCATCATGGAGCGCGAGCGGGTGGCCGCCTGGTTTGAGCGCGTAAGGATCCTGCGCGAGAACGCCCGCGCCCCGGTGCAAGAGGACGCCGCGTCGGCCGCGAGCTAAGTACCCGCTTAGCTATCAATTACCTGCTAAAGGCACCTTTTGAAATGCCCGGGGCGGGACTCGACCGCATCACATGAGCGCAGCGAAATGTGTTTGTGACCGAGTCGGCGCAAGCGTTCAATTGGTCGCTCGAGGCATACTTGCCTGCTAAAGGCACCTTTTGAAATGCCCGGGGCGGGACTCGAACCCGCACGCTCAATGAGCTGGGGATTTT
>JACKDQ010000025.1 GCA_020633415.1 Deltaproteobacteria bacterium | reverse complement strand
ACGTCAACCGGCAACTGCGATGGCGAGCGCCGAAATCAAAGCGGGGCCAGCCGGCCTCGGCGACGGATGTAGTCCGGCGAAAAGACGGGTGCATTATCTTGGTATGGGCCTTGCTCTCTTCGCTCTCGCATTGGGGGGGAAAAGACGATGCTCAGACAATCAGTGGCCGCCACTTGCCTAATTTTCGCCGCCTGCGGTGCCGTCGAACAAGCGCCGACAACCGGTGCGGGCGGCAAGGCCGAATTGACCAGTTGCGCTGAGCGCAAGGCCGCTTGGAAGTGCGAGCTTTGTATCACGGGCTGGGGCCTGGTCTACAGTGCCGGTACAGAGTGGTACTCCACATGGTCGAAAATCAAGCAGCGCATCTCGACGGTTCGCGACTATTGCGAGAACGAAGGCGTCGTCTCGGCGATCTTGTCCGCGAGTACCGCGCCGTTGGGCATGGAAAAAGGCGCCTGCATCGCTGAAAAGACGATCTGCAGCGGCGCCTGCGCCGACAGCGGCGTTTCGCAGTGCTACTATCTGACCCAGGAAACCAAGGACCAAGTTAACAATTGCCTCACGGGGGTGCTAAACGCGTCCCAGCTCACCCAAGAGGGCATCTCGCGACTGACGCCGGAGGGGCTGTTCGAGCTGGTCAAGGACCTGCCCGACTGTCTCTAGTCGCAGCGTACCGTACAGCGCGCTACTTGCCTTGCCTTCCAGCGCCAACGAGACCCGGATTTGGGCCCGACCTTGCTCAGCTGGCGACCCTCGACATACACTGCCGCCAGATCAAGAGGGGGCCAATGGTTCGTGTTGCTAAGCAGGCTCGTGCCCAGCGAACGGTTGCAGAGATTCTCGCGGCAGCGCGCAACCTGCTGCTCGAAGAGGGTCCCTCGGCGTTTAACACCAATCGGATCGCCAAAGACGCCGGGGTGAGCGTCGGCACGCTTTACGAGTACTTTGAGGATAAACAATCGATCGCTCAGGCGCTGACCGATGAGCTGGCCGCCGAGGAAGGCAGGCTGGTGCTCGATCGCCTCGGCAACATCCAAGGCGGTTTGGCGCAGATCGCCGAGACGGTGGTCGCCTTGGTGTTTCAGCTCTATCGCAAGAACCTGTCACTCTATCGGATGCTGTGGGCGCTGACCGCCGAGCCCCGTCGCAGCAACCGTCGGCCGGCCGAGCAGGCGATCATCGAGCGCGCCGCTGCATACCTCGCACCACACATCCAGAAGAAACAGCTTGGTGATGTGCGCCTGGTGGCGACCACCGCGTTCAACCTGGTCGAGGGGCTGTGCGCGCGGATGGTCGAAGAGTGTCTCGACGATTTCGCCGAGGCGGACTGCCGGGAGCAGGTGGTCGCCGCGGTCTTGGGATACCTGCGCGTTCCGCGTCGGAAAAGTCGCGGCTGATCGCTCGAAACAATGTCTGCTTTGGAACGATTGAGCCAGCTGCTGCAGCTGCCCTATGTCGCCGCACCGGCGGCGGTTGCCGCATCGCTGGTCTGTGCGCTGTTTGTCGAATTGCTGATTCGTCGAACGCTGCTCGCCTGGGCGCGGCGCACGCAGACCCCCGTCGATGATCAGGTGATCGGCTTGCTGCGCCGACCGGTCTTTCAGGGGGTGATCCTTGCCGGCTTGGCCTGGGCTGCAGCGATTCTCGCCCGCCCCTCGGCGCATTGGCACCTTTCGGTGGCGGCCCATCGCCGGATCGTGGCAACGCTGCAAACGGTGGCGGTCGCGATCTTCACCATCGCCGCGATTCGCGTCAGCCGCGTGCTGCTCGAGTCGCTTTCGCGGCGCAAGCAAGGTGCCGGCCTGGTTCAACCGCGTACGCTGCCGGTTTTCGATATCGCGCTCAAGCTGGTCGCTGTCGGTCTCGGCATTTACCTTCTGCTCGTCGCCTGGGAGATCAACGCCTCGGGCTGGCTAGCCTCGGCGGGTATCCTGGGAATCGTACTTGGTTTGGCTGCCAAAGATACGCTGGGCAACCTGTTCGCTGGCATTTTCATTCTTGCCGATGCGCCCTACAAGCTCGGCGACTTCATCGTGCTCGACGGCAACTTGCGTGGTCGCGTGATCGACATCGGCATTCGCTCGACGCGCATTCATACCCTCGACGACATCGAGATCACGGTGCCCAACTCACTGATCGCCAACTCGACGATCGTCAATGAGACCGCCGGTCCCGATAAGATGCGCATCAAAGCCAAGGTCTCGGTTGCCTATGGCAGCGACGTCGACCGCGTGCGCGAGGCGATGCTCTCTTGCGTCGATACCAGCCCGACCATTTGTAGCGAACCGGCACCACGCGTGCGCTTGACCGCGTTTGGTGATTCGGGTCTCGACTTCGAGCTATTGGTCTGGCTCGATCAGCCGCATCAACGCGAAGAGGTGATTAACCAGCTCAACATCGCGATCTACAAAGCGTTTGCTGCGGCGGCCATCGAGATCCCTTACCCCAAGCGCGACGTTTATCTCAAAGCCCTGCCCGAGGGCGTCGACCTCTCGCCGCGACGTTAACCGTCCGGCCAAAGCAGCCGACATCGCCGTCTTGACGTGATATGCTCGCGCCTTCGCAGGAGGCACGATGGCTCACAGCGTTGTAGAGGCAGCCGAAGCGCTACTCGACAAAGAGATCAAGGTCCTCGACCACGGCTTCGTGCGTCTGGTGGACTACATGGGTGGCGATCAGCGGATCGTTCAATCCGCACGCGTTTCCTATGGCAGCGGCACGAAGAGCGTGCGTAGAGATCGCGGCCTGATCAACTACCTGATGCGCAATCTGCACACCTCGCCGTTCGAGCAGGTGATCCTCACCTTCCACTGCAAAATGCCGATCTTCGTGGCGCGCCAATGGATCCGCCATCGCACTGCGCGGCTCAACGAGATTTCCGGTCGCTATAGTGTAATGGCCGACGAGTTTTACCTGCCGGCGCCCGAGGACATTCGCTTTCAGAGCGAAGACAACAAGCAAGGACGCTCGACCGAAGATGTGCCCGAGGCGCTTCAAGCCAAAGTGCTCGAGTTGCTCAAGCGCGACCAGCAGGCCGTGTACGCGAGCTACCGCGAGCTGATCGACGACAATGTCGCCCGCGAATTGGCGCGCGTTAATCTGCCGCTGTCGATGTATACCGAGTGGTATTGGCAGATCGACCTGCACAACTTGTTTCATTTTCTGCGCCTGCGGATGGATGACCACGCGCAGCTCGAGATTCGCCGCTACGCTGAGGCGATGGCGCAAGCGGCCAAGGCCGTTGCACCAATCGCCTACGATGCCTTCGAAGAGCACATTCTCGGCGCGGTGCGTCTGGGACGCAGTGAAGTCTTGGCGGTGCGCGAGATGCTCGACGGCAAGCCGATGCCGCTTAAGGGGCGCGCTAAAGCGGAGTTGCTCAAGAAGCTTCACGGCGAAAGCGCGCTAGGTCAGTTAGGGACGCCAGAAGATGATCTGGAGGAGTAGGGACGTGGGACCGATCGCACAGCTCAAACGCACGGCACTCCAACACTTGCTTGAGGATCTGGACTACGTCTTACTTGTCGTCAATCCGTTACACGCCGGCGTCAAGCTGCCGCAGCGGCTGATCGACGAGGGACAGCCCGTGCCGTTGCATATCGGCTGGCGATTGCCGCTGCCTGTGCCCGACCTGAAGATCGACGAGCATGGTATCTCTGGCACGCTGTCCTTCGAACAAGGCTCTGTGTTTTGCCTCTTACCCTGGGCGGCGTTGATGCAAGTATCGGTGGGCGATGAGCACATCGTTTGGATTTCCCCTCAACCGACGTCGAGTGTGGACGAAACGCTGGGCGAGCACCCGGCGGAGCGCAAAAAGAAACCCGACCTCCGACTGGTGTAGCAGATGCCTCTGCCGATTGCTGTTCGTCGCGAATGGTTGCCCAGTGAGCGGCGCGCGCCGCTTTCGCCCGCCGATCTGAAACAGCTGCCGAGTGCGATCGATGTGCTGGTCCAGCCGTCGGACCAGCGGGTGTTCGCCGATCAAGAGTATGTCAAAAACGGTGCGCGTCTCGAGGCCACCCTTGAGGACGCCGGCGTGATCTTTGGCCTTAAGGAGTTGCCTGCCGATCGACTGCTCGAAGAAAAGGTGCACGCCTTTTTTTCGCACACGATCAAAGGCCAACCGAAGAACATGCCGATGCTCCAGCACCTGATGGAGCGACGCTGCACGCTGTTTGACTTCGAGCGGATCACCGATGAGATGGGGCGGCGCTTGGTCTTTTTCGGCCACTACGCTGGCGTGGCCGGCATGGTCGACACGTTGTGGGCCCTCGGTCGTCGGCTTGACGCTGAGGGAATCGCTTCGCCGTTGTCCACGCTGCAAACCGCGCTCGATTACAGTAGCGTGCAGAGCGCGCTCGATGATGTTGCTCGGGTGGGTGCCGAGCTCGAGCAAGCGGATTTGCCGAGTGAGCTGACCCCTCTGGTGATCGGTATTGCTGGCGACGGTAACGCTGCGCGCGGCGCTCACAAGGTGCTCGACGCGCTGGGCGCACTGACCCTCGAGCCGCGTGAACTCGCCGAATTGCCGAAGGGCAACGGCATCTATCGTGTGACCTTTCGCGAGCGCGACATGGTCGAGCGGCGACTGGGCTTGCCCGATCCCCATACCTTCGACCTGCAGCACTATTACAAGCGCCCCGGTCGCTACCGCGGTGTTTTCGAGCGTTACCTGCCGTATCTCAACGTGCTCTGCAACTGCATCTATTGGGATCAGCGCTATCCGCGTTTGGTCACCATCGAAGGGCTGTGCCAGCTCTACGATGATCCGAGCAAGCCGGTTCGGCTCAAGGTGATCGGCGACATCTCATGCGACATTGGCGGCGCGATCGAGGCTACGGTGCGGGTCACGACGCAAAAGCAGCCGGTTTATGTTTACGACATCGAGACCCGCGGGGCGGTTGACGGCGTCGTCGGCCAGGGCCCGGCGATCCTAGCGATCTACAACTTGCCGACCGAGTTTCCCCGAGAAGCTTCCGAGGCCTTCGGTCGCGCGCTGTTGCCCTTTGTTGCACCGCTTGCCGAGGCTGACTTTAGCGTGCCGCTCGAGCGTATCGACCTTCCGGCGCCGCTTTTGCGCGCACTGATCGTCTACCGCGGCGAGCTGACCCCCAGCTATCTCTATCTCGAACAGCACCTCTAGTGCTGCTTGCCGGGCGGAGCGACGCGCTTCGCCGGGATCGGCGTGGAAAGGATGATCAGCCGTGGATAATCGTGTTCTGATGCTCGGATCGGGGTTGGTCGCCGGGCCGGCGATCGATTACCTGCTCGCCTGGGGTGCGCCGTTAACGATCGCCACCGACGACGCGCGACGCGCGGAAGCGCTGGTCGGCGGTGCCGCCCAAGGGCAGACCAAGATCGTCGAGCTCGATGCAGCGGATGTCGACGCGCTGGGCCAGTTGATCGCCGAACACGCCTTAACGATCAGCTTGTTGCCGGCCCAGATGCACACCTCGGTGGCTGACCTCTGTATCGAACAGCAACGGTCGCTGATCAATGCCTCCTACATCAGCGAGGAGATGCGCGCGCGGGACAGCCGTGCTCGTCAGCGCAACGTGCTGATCCTTGGCGAGGTTGGTCTCGATCCGGGAATCGATCATATGTCGACGATGGCGGTGATCGATCAAGCCAAAGCGCGCGGCGAGACGGTGCTCTCCTTTCGCTCTTACTGCGGCGGTCTGCCCGCACCGGAGTCCAACGATAACCCGTGGGGCTACAAATTTTCCTGGAGTCCGCTGGGCGTGCTGCAAGCCTCGAAAAACGCCGCTCGCTTCATGCGCGACGGGGAAATCGTCGAGCGCCCCTGCGAGCAAGTCTTCAGCGAGCTCGAGCCGTTGACCGTTGAGGGCATGACCTTCGAGGCCTATCCCAATCGCGACTCGTTGCCCTATCGCTCGCTCTATGGGCTGACCTCGGCCGAGACGGTGCTGCGCGCTACGCTGCGCTGGCCGGGTTGGGGCGAGAGCATCGATGCGCTGCGCGACCTCGGTCTGCTGAGCGATCGCCTCGCTGAGGCCGACAATTGGGCCACTGTCCTCGAGCGGTGTGCGGGTCGCGATCTCGGCAGCCTGCGCGCCCAGTTGGCCCCGGCGATCGTTGAGCGGCTCGACTTCTTGGGCCTGCTTGCTGCTGAGCCGTGTGTGGGACTACAGGGACAGCGGGTGATCGCCGCGCTCGCTGCGCGGATGGCCGCACGGCTGGCTTTTTCCCCGGGGCAGTCCGATCTGGTGGTCATGCAGCACCTGTTTCGCATCGGTGATGGCAAGGCTACCCGCGGTCTGACCTCGACCTTGGTCGCGCGTGGCGATCAGCGGGCGTCGGCGATGGCGCGCACGGTCGGCTTGCCGGTAGCGATCGCCGCGCGACTCGTGCTAGAGCAGGCTTACCACGCGGTGGGCGTGCAGTTGCCGCTCAGCCCGCAACTCTACCGGCCGCTGTTGGCCGAGCTGAATGCATCCGGGGTCGCGTTGGTCGAGCAGGAGACGCCATGAGTCAGGACAAACAAAAGCAGAGTGCGGATAGCAGTCCGCTAGGTCGCGCGTTTGTTGGCATCGCCGGTTTGATCGGCGCAGGCAAGACGACGTTGGCCGAGGCGCTCGGTCAGCATCTCGGTCTCGACGTGCACTACGAGCCGGTGATGGACCACGCCTATCTGGCCGACTTTTATCGCGACATGGCCCGTTACAGTTTTCCGATGCAGATCTATCTGCTCAACCGACGCTTTCAACAGCATCAAGAGATCATTTGGCGCGGCCGCGGCGGCGTTCAGGATCGCACGATCTACGAAGATGCGATCTTCGCCAAGACGCTGCGTGATGACGGCTTGATGGATGCGCGCGACTACCAAACCTACGTCGACTTGTTTCGCAATCTCTCCAATTTCATGTGCCGTCCCCACGTGATCGTCTATCTCGATGTCTCGCCTGAGGTGTCGCTTTCCCGTATTCACAAGCGCGATCGCGGCTGTGAGTCGGGGATCTCTGTCGACTACCTCACCCATTTGCGTGCCAACTACGAAGAGTTCCTCGACGAGATCAGCCACATGATTCCGGTGATTCGCGTCGACTGGGGTGAGTTTTGGGAGGTCGAGAAGCTTGCCACGGCGATTTCCGAGCAGTACACCCAAGGCTCGTTCTTGCGCGAGCTGACCAAGATCGCCTAGTTCGCGGATGGGGGTCCGATGCCCCTATCTTCGGTGGCCGCTCGGGTCAACGCTCCCCAACACAGCGCTAAATATCTGATTTTCTAGATGGCCGTCGCTTGGCATGTCACCTGCTGTATCGAGGGCAGGAGACGCTAATGAGACCTTTGACCGGGCGGGTACTGTTTATCGTTGCGCTGCTGCCGTTGAGCATTGGCTGCGAAGGTCAGGCGAGCCAGATCGGCGCGCCGATCAACGTTAGCGTTGACGCTGGCCTGCCCGGCCCCGATCAATTTGTCGCGCCCGATCAGCGCGTGGTGTCGCCCGATCTCGGTGTCAGGCCCGATGCGCAGGCGCAGCTCGTCGACTCGCTAAGCCCCGATCAAATCAGTGGCACCACGGTGACCAAAGGTCCACAGAGTTGTTCGGCGATCAATCGTTGTCTCGCGCAATGTCCGACCTGCAAGGCTCAATGCATCGACAGCGCTGCACCGTGGGCGCGTCAGTTGTATCTGTCGATGTCGAATTGCCTGACGCTACAAGCCGCACAGAATTGCCTCGCCGCTTGCCCAGGCGGGCAGTTTTCTACCACCGCCTCATGTCAGTTGTGTCTACGCACCGTCTGCAAACAGAGCGTCGACGCCTGCCTCTCCAACCTGTAAGGGCAAAAGGGGACAGTTCTAATGAGTGGTTTAACCGATCAGTAGAATTGTCTCATTTCATCGCCTTAATCGGCGGTTTAACCGACCATTAGAACTGTCCCCTTTGAGCAGCCGACGTGGGTGACGAGTTGTCCAGCTTTGGGGCAGGAAACCGTGGCGCTGCCGCTGCTGGTCGACGCGTTGAAGCCAACCTCGACCTTCGCGTTGCTCAGGCAGCTGTTGTCAATGCAGAGCGCGACGGCGGTGTGGTTGCCGTCGAGGGTGCAGTCGCAGCGCCAGCTGTCTCGGGTTGGCATGGCCACCGTCGCGACAAGCGTGCCTGTGGCACAGGCACAGCCGCCGGCGATCACCGTCTGGCCGGTTTGGCAGCGTGCTGTAACGGTCCTTGCCCCAGCGTTGGCCAACGTCAGAGCGTAGCGGTGGGTTTGGAGGCTACACAGTGCGCGCACCGAAGTGGCGCTCGCTTGTGCTTCGAAGCAAAGCCCGACCAAATCAGCTGCGGGTCTACGCTGCTCGCGGTCAGCCGGCCGAGCGGATTGTTGGCGTTTGGCAAGCAAGCGAAGAACGCACCGACCGAGTAGTTGCTGTGGCAGGTTGCGGTCACCGAGGGCCCGACGAGGGATAGCGCCAGCAGGTTGGAGCCGGGCTGACAGCTCGTTGGCCCGGCCGCGTCGCTCGGCCGCGCGTCGTTGAAGTTCGGGGCGTCCAAAGCTGGCGTCACGCCGTCGCCGTTTAGCGCGCCATCACTGAGACGCCCGTCGCTCGCTAGGCGGAGGTCGTTGGCCACTAGCCCATCAATCAGGCGCGGCCCATCATGCGCGCCGGCATCACTCTGGCTGCTTTGGAAGCCGAAAAGGCCTCTCGAGCTTTGGCAAACACTAGGCTAGAGTTTCAAAGATGCTGCTTTCTTTGATGCTGACCGTGCTCTTTACCGCGCACCTGGTGGTCTTTGCCGTGCTCTATCTACGCCAACGTCAAGGCCGCTACCTCTTGCTAAGCCTGACCTTTGCCCTGCTGGTCGGCTCGGTATGGGCGCGACACTGGGCCGGTGACATGCCGTCGATCGATGCGCAACGGCTGATCTGGACGCTGCGCGGCATGGCCTGGGTTCTCGGTGTGATCGGCTTGGTCTGGGCGTTGATCGCCCGACGACGCAAGCTGCGCGGCAGTTCGGTGCGAAAATGAGCGCACGCCGGGCAAGTCGGTGGCTATCGACGGCGATCCTGATGCTGGCCTTCTCGACCGCGGCGGCCAAGTCGCTTGTACCGCTCAGCTCCTCGGCCACCCGAGCTGGTCTTTCGACGCAGCGCACGACGGCAGCTCGCTGCGGTAGCCGCACAGCAGGGGCCACCGTGCTTTGCGTCGTCGTCTCAAAGGCGCAGCCCAAGGGGATGTTCGCTTCGATCGGTGCGGCGATCAAGGCCGCCTCGGACGGAGCGCTGATCCAGGTCGCCGCGGGACACTACCGCGAAAACGTCACGATCTCGGCCAAGCGCCTGACGCTACTGGGCGGCTTTTCGCCCGACTTCACCTTTCGCCAGCCGGCCAGTCAGATCACCACGGTGCAGGGCACGGGAGGCGATGCGACGCTGACCGTACTCGACAGCAAGCAAGCTATCGTCGACGGCCTGCGCATCATCGGTGGCAGCGGTAACGAGCTGCAAAAGAAGTACTTCATTCTCGGTGGCGGAGTGTATCTGCGCGGCGGGCGCGTGACACTGGCCAACAGTTTGATCGAAAACAACGACGTCATCGCCCCCCATCGTCAGCGCAACCTTGAGAACGCTGGCGGTGGCGTGTTTGCTGAAGATGGCGAGGTGACGATCATCGGCAACTTGATCCGCAGCAACGTTGCCGGCCGGGGGGCGGGCATCGCTGCCGGCGGTTGCTCGCAGCTGACGATCCGCGGCAACGCGGTGCGCGACAACACCGCGCTCGGCGATCACGGTGGCGGAATCTATGTGTCGGGCCCGAAGATCGTGATCAGCGGCAACATCGTTTGGGGAAATCGTGTGACCTTCGCCGAGGGCAGCTGGGGCGGCGGTATCTTGGTCCACGGCGAGAAGACCCACGCGCTGCTCTCTGAAAACCTTGTCAGCCAGAACCAGGCTACTGCGATCGGCTCGGGGGTGTTTATCGATGACGGCGCCGTAGCCGAGCTGAGAAACGAGCGGATCGTCAACAACCGCTGCTCACCAACCGGTGGTGTCGGCGTTTACGTCGATGGGTTGGAAAAGGGGGTGGGCTCGCGCGCGACGATCACCAACTGCACGATCGCCTACAATCGCTGCCTCGCCGGTCGCGGTCTCGCACTCTACGTTGAGACCAGTTCGAAGGTGGTCGTGAAAAACAGCATCCTTTGGGGCCACGATGGTGCCGATGTCTATCGCGACGAGACGTCCAACGTGGCGATCAGCTACAGCTTGACCCAGCAGCGACTGGCCGGCAAAGGCAACCTACACAGCGATCCACTGTTCGCCTCTCAGCACGACCTTCACCTGCGTTCGACCGCGGGCCGCTGGCTGGCCGGCAAGTGGGTCAAAGACAAGCTCCACAGCCCAGCGATCGATGCAGCGGATCCGAAGGATGAGATCGGGCAGGAGACGGTGCCGCACGGCAAGCGGCGCAACCTCGGCACCTATGGTGGCAGCGCGGAGGCCAGTCGCGGTCTGCGCTAAGTTGGCGGGCCCTCGATCGAGGGCCCCAGGTAAGGACCAGCGCTAGGCTTCTTGCAGGTAGGTCTTGCCGCGATAGAAGTAGGCCATGATCGAAAACAACACCGCTGCGCCAGCCATCAAACCGGCGAACAGCCAGAAGAACTCGGAGAGCTGGTAGCTCTTTTGCAGCGGTGAGAGGAAGGCGACGATCAGGTTACCGGCAGCGACGGTGAACAAGAAAAAGCCCATCAACGTCGACTTCATCCGTCGTGGTGCCTGGGTATAGGCGAACTCGAGGCCGGTGATCGAGACCAAGACTTCTGACGTTGTCATCACGAAGTATTGAATCGACTGCCAGAGCACGTGGATTTGGCCGTGACCGGCGGCTTCGATGCGCTGTTGGAGCAGCGCGGCGATCGCAAAGCCCGCCACCGCGAGGAACATGCCGATCGTCATCTTCTGGAGCGGCGTGACGTTGATGCCGCGATTCTTTAGCGGGTTCCACAGTGCCACGTTGAGCAGTGGGATGATCACCATCACCATCAGTGGGTTGAGCGCGGCGATCTGCGAGGGCTTGAGCTCGACGCTCTTCATGCCGCCGCCGAGAGCATCGACGATCGCGGCGACGATCAGCGCGACGACTACAGCGCCGATAAAGGCCACTGAGTACTTGCGGGGAACGTCGCGGTTGGAGACATGCATCAGCAACCAGGTGCCACCGTAGAGCGCAAGCACCAGCGTGCCAGCGATCATCCCGTAAAACAGGTTCTTCGGCATGACCAACATCAGGTTCATCTGTTTGGCTTGGTCGACCCAGGTCGAGCCGTGTTGATCGAACAGTGCCCAGAAGAAGCTGATCATCGCGAAGACCAACAGCACGACGTTGAGTACGGCGGGCGGACCATCACCGGCATCTTGGCCGAAGTGCTTGCGCGCTGGGTCGAAGAAGCTATCGCCTGCTTGGCGGTTCTTGCGGTTTTTGAACGAGTAGACCAAGACGGCGAGGAATCCGTCGTCCTGTTTGATCTTCTGGCGCAAGGTGAACAGTACGAAGCCGATCACAAAGGAGAGCGCGACGATCACCAAAAGTGGCAGATAGTAGGCCAGGGCGGGGCCGACGATGTCGCCAAAGCTGGCGCTGACGCCGATGCCATAGCCGATGTCGACCTTGGGGCCACCGACGAACAGTGCTGGGCCGGCGATGACCTTGCCGGCGACGTCCATCGTGTGGCGCGTGACGAACTGCGTCCACATTACGAAGTATCCGTAGATCAGGCCGAAGAACGGCGAAAACATCAACGTCGTCGAGAGCGCGTCGAACGCACCCAGGCGACCGCCGGGCTCGGCGGATTTGTGGATGAACTTCCTGCGGCCCATCCAGAAGAATAGCGTAGCGATCGCCATCAACACGCCGGGCACGCCAAAGGCGACCTCAGGACCGACGAAGGCGAAGAGCAACGGTGTGAGCAGTGTCGAAAAGAACGAGCCGAAGTTGATGATGAAGTAGAAGATTTGAAAGACGCGCGTGACCAGATGGCCATTTTCTTGAGTGAACTGGTCACCGACGTTGGCCGAGACGCAGGGCTTGATGCCCCCTGAGCCGAGGGCGATCAATCCCAAGCCGAGCATCATCCCTAAGGATGCGGTATCGAATTTGCCCGCGGCGTCAAAGCGCCCGGCGACGGCCAACACCCCGTGTCCGAGGCAGTAGATCAGCGAGACCCAGAAGATCACCTTGTACTTGCCCCACAGGCGATCGGCTAGCACCGCGCCGAGTAGCGGGAAGAAGTACACGCCGGCGACGAAGAGGTGGTAGACCTCGGTGGTCTTTGAGACGACCTCGCCATACTGCTCTTTGCCGATGCCAAGCTCACCGAGCTTGCCCTCACGATCATACTTGGCGATCGCTTGGGTGGCGGTGGCGTAGCCTTTACCCACCTCGGCGGCCTTGTCGGCCGGCATCAATTGCGCCAGAAACAGCGCGGTCAGGTAGACCTTCAAGATCGTCTTCATGCCGTAAAACGAAAAGCGCTCGGCGCCCTCGTTGCCGACAATGAACGGAATACCGGCGGGGTAGACGTCGCGTTTGACGGGTTCTACCTTTGGCGATTGGCTAGACATCGTGACTCCCAACTCCTCGGCCGCAGCCCCTCAAAGAAGGGGTTTTCTACCATCGCCGCGTGCAGGAACACAACGACTTAACCCCGCGGCTCATCTGGTGTTGCGGGTCGTGCTGGTGGAAATTACCAGCAATATCAAGGAATGCCGATCTTAGGGCTGGCAGCGCAGCGAACCCTGATCGCAGCGACCGCCGCAGAGTTCGTTGTTACGACGCCAGTTGTACGAGCACTGGCTCGACCACTTGCCGCTGTCGAGGCACCACTGGGCGCCGCAGCTGGGTTCACGCGTCGCCCCGTCGGTTGTGCAACCGCGCGACGTGCCGGGTGTACAGCTCGGGTTGCTCGTCTTTGGCGTAGGCGTTGCCGCTGCTTGTTGCTCGCATTGGCTGGTCGTGGCGCAGGTGTATGTGCCCGGGCCGTAGAGCTCGCTGCACCATGCGCTGGCGCGTGCGTCGCTTGCCGGCGCGCAGGGCATCCAGTTGCCCTGGTAGCAGAACTGCCAGCCGCAGAGCCCACAGCGGTTGAAGGCCGCGGTGTTGCAGCTTCCGCTTAGCGTGGTCGTCGGTTGGTTCGCTGGTGGCGTGGTCGGCGGTTGGCTTGCCGGTATGGTGGGCTCATCGGGTAGCGAGTTGGCGGGCCGCGGCGATTGCGTTGTATCCGCACCGAGAGTCGCAGCGATCTCTCTGAGCGAGTCGGCAAAGGGCGCGATCGCCAATGCTTGGGCCCAGTACATCTTGCTCTGTTCGGGTGTTTTGTTCTCCTCGCGCATGTACCAGACGCGAGCGAAGATGCCGGCGATCGGTGCCGCGCGGCCTGTGCCATCGTTTGACGCTGCGACAACCAGCCCGCCCGAGTTGCCGGGTGCTGGCGTGTTATCGCCGACCGGCCAGCTGAAGGTGCCGCTATGGTACGCGTTGGGATCGAGGCTCGACGGACTCCAGTCCAGTTTGCTGATGCGGCCGGCGACTCTGCACGGCAGATCATTGGATGGACCGCAGCCGTAGAAGCCGACCAGCAAGACAGAATCTGATGCTTGCACTGAATGGGTTGGTAGAGGTTGAGGTGTGACGCCAGCAACCGGGCGATCGAGGGTCAGCACCACCAGATCGGTCTTTGCCGCAGCCTGGGGGGTGTTGTTGTAGACCAGGAAGCCGGCACCAGGGACCAGGTAGGGCTTACCCACCGGGGTGTAGATTTGTCCACCGATCCTGACCTGCGTGCAGCGTTGCGGATCGCGCTCGCCGGCATAGACCGTTCGCCCGCCGGCGGTGCGCAGCGGGATCAATGCGCCTTTGGCGTCGAGCTTGGGCTTGTAGCAGACGTGGTATGCGGTGAGCAGCATCCGAGGGTGGGCGACGAGAACCCCGGAAGCGTTGCCGCTGTCGCCGAGTACGTGACCGACCGTCGGATAGGCAGCCGTGACCGCTGCTTCGCCTTTGCCCTCGGCCTCATCGGTCGTCATATCGGGTAACGGACCGCAGCCGCTGGACAGCATCAGCGCGGTAGCTGCGAAAACTACATGGCAGTACGAAGTCTTCATCCAACGCGCACAGATGCATGCATTGGGCCAGCGAATTGCTTTGTGATTTCAGGGCGGGAGATGCGAAGTGACGAATGATATAGCCGCTAGTGCCGCCAAG
>JACKDQ010000024.1 GCA_020633415.1 Deltaproteobacteria bacterium | reverse complement strand
CAGCGGGCAGATTAGGCCGCGGCGTGACCTTTGTCCTCAAACTCGGCGTCGATCACGCCATCGTCGTCAGGTTTTTTCGCCGTTGCCTGAGGTTCGCTGGTGCTGGCCGCTTGCTGCTTGTACATCTGCTCAGCCAGCTTGTGCGAGGCGCGCGTCAGGTTTGCGAGCTCCGCTTTGAGTCGCTCGGCGTCGTCGCTGTTGAGCGCGGCCTTTGCCTGCTCGATCGCCTGACCCAAGGCTTCGCTGTCGCTCGACGGAAGCTTGTCTTTGTTCTCCTCGCGCAGCTTTTCAGTGTTGTAGATCAACGAGTCCAGCTGATTGCGGGTGTCGATGGTCTCGCGGCGCTTCTTGTCGTCTGCTTCATGGGTCGCTGCGTCGTCGACCATCCGCTTGATCTCGCTCTCCGACAGGCCGCTCGACGAGGTGATCGTGATCTGCTGGCTCTTATTGGTCGCCTTGTCGACCGCCGAGACGCTAACGATGCCGTTGGCGTCGATGTCGAAGGTGACTTCGATCTGCGGCACGCCGCGTGGCGCCGGCATGATGCCGTCGAGGTGAAATCGGCCAAGCGTGCGGTTGTCACTGGCCATCTGCCGCTCGCCCTGCAACACGTGCACCTCGACCGACGGTTGATTGTCGGCCGCGGTCGAAAAGAGCTCGCTCTTTTTGGCCGGGATCGTTGTATTGCGCGGGATCAGTTGCGTCATTACGCCACCGAGCGTTTCGATGCCCAGCGATAGTGGCGTGACGTCGAGCAGGAGAATGTCTTTGACGTCGCCGGCGAGTACGCCCGCCTGCACTGCCGCGCCGAGGGCAACGACTTCGTCGGGGTTGACACCCTTATGCGGCTCCTTGCCGAAGTACTCGCGCACTTTGGCTTGGACCAACGGGATTCGCGTCGAGCCGCCAACCAGAATCACCTCTGCGATATCCGCCGGGGTCTTGCCCGCGTCCTTGAGGGCTTGCTTACAGGGTTCGATCGTGCGCTCGACGATCTCTCCGATCATCCGCTCGAATTGCGCGCGGGTCAGCTTGAGCAGCAAGTGCTTCGGACCGCTCGCGTCGGCGGTCAAAAACGGCAGATTGATCTCCGTTTCCGAAACCGAGCTGAGTTCGATCTTGGCCTTTTCGGCGGCCTCTTTGAGTCGCTGCAGTACCATCTTGTCGCGAGAGACGTCGATCCCTTGATCCTTTTTGAACTCGTCGATGATCCAGCGGATCACCGCCGCGTCGATGTCGTCGCCGCCGAGATGCGTATCACCATTGGTGCTGACCACCTGAACGACCTTCTCGCCGACTTCGAGGATCGAGATATCGAAGGTACCTCCACCGAAGTCGTACACGGCGACGAGCTCGTCCTGCTTTTTGTCGAGACCGTAGGCCAAGGCGGCCGCCGTCGGCTCGTTGACGATGCGTTTGACGTCGAGGCCAGCGATGCGGCCGGCGTCCTTGGTCGCTTGCCGTTGGGCGTCGTTGAAGTAGGCCGGCACCGTGATCACCGCCTCGGTGACCGGCGCGCCGAGATAGTCTTCGGCGGCGCGCTTGAGTTTGCTGAGCACCTTGGCCGAAACTTCTTGCGGCGAAAGCTTCTTGCCGCGCACTTCGATCTGGGCGTCGCCGTTCGCTGCCTTGACGACCTTGTACGGCACGCGCTTTTGATCGTCGCTGCTCGCGTCGTATTTCATGCCGATGAAGCGCTTTACCGAGAACACCGTGTTCTCCGGGTTAGTGATCGCTTGGCGGCGAGCGACTTGCCCAACCAACACGTCACCCTTGTCGTCGTAAGCGACCACCGATGGCGTTGTGCGCGCGCCTTCCTCGTTGGTGATCACTTTGGGTTCTTTGCCTTCCATTACCGCGACAACCGAATTGGTTGTCCCCAGGTCGATACCGATCATCTTGCCCATCACAAACCTCCGGCGTGACGACGGGTGGTGTAATCCCGTTCATCTAGTCGTGATTACTAGTATTCTTGTCAGCGGGTCGCGATCATCGGTCGGACCCGACGTCCTGTGCAAAGAGGTAGTCCCTGGATCGACGCTGTCAAGGGCAGCGCCGACCGGCGTCAGCGCGGAGCGTCGGGCAGTTCGCCACCGTGCGTTGTGATGACTTCGGCGAGAATCTCGGCGACATCAGCGGCGAGCTCGGTGCAGAAGCGATGGCGGGCGGCGCCGTGAAAATCGGCGAAGCTTGCTGTGAGGTCGTTGCAGATATCGCTTGCGTGTCCAGCGCGTTGCAGCAGCGCCGCACAGCGCGCTTGGTAGGCGACCATCGCCTGACGTAAACGCTCGGTAACCGGGCCGCAGGGGTCGGGATCGCCGAACAATTCGCCGAGGATCAATTCTCCGGCTTTGATCGCACCGCATTGGCCGCGACCGGTGATGCCACCGCGGCGCAGCGCTTGATAGGGGGCGGGGGCGCGGCCGAAGGCTTCGGCTAGGCAGATGCCACAGGAACGATGAGGCGTCTTTTCACCGGCGTAAAGGCGATGGGCGAGTTCGCGCAGGCGCGCGATCTGTTCTTTGCTATCGGCGTCGTCAGCCACCTAGCCAGCTTAGGGTAGCGGCAGGGGCTTGTCATTAAACGTTGCTTTGAAGAACGCCTTGCCGCCGCCAGCGGGGACCTGCCGCACCGACCGAAATACCCCGTTGGCAAAGTTGGCGGTGATCATTTCAACCACGCTGCCGTCTTTGCCGGTCGTCGTGATGCGATCGATCTCGAAGCCGCCGCCGATCAGCGCTTTGGCCGACAGTCGCAGCGCAGCCGTTGGCGTCAAACCGGCGCGCGGCGCGAGAGCCGCTTGCAGTCGTTCGCTCCATTCGATAAGTGCGCCCGGGTTGTAGGCGACGCGTTGCTCGGCGGGAACGACCGTTTGGGTGATGCGCGTTCTTGAGCCGTCGCTGTTGATCTCCACAGCGGTGTTGCCGCGGTAGACCAAGGCGCCCTGTTCTGGCGAGTAGGCGTAGAACTTGTGACGCGTCACTGCGGTGGGGAACGTCGCCCGCTCGCTGATCACCGTTGGAAACTTCTGCTGTAGCTTGCCGAGCTTGCCACCGGCCAGCGGCAGCGTTGGTTTCGTTTTGCGTAGCCTGGCTTGTGCGCTGGCACTGAGCAGCAAACTCAAACAGATCGAGACCGAAATCGAAAGCGCGCGTCGCATCGTTCACTCCGTGGTGGCCCGAGAGGCCGCCTGATTGTTGTTTTCTTAAGCAATGCCTGTGCC
This sequence comes from Deltaproteobacteria bacterium, assembly GCA_020633415.1. GTDB lineage: Bacteria > Myxococcota_A > Polyangia > JACKDQ01. The sequence continues at coordinate 12,004 of JACKDQ010000024.1, read as the reverse complement.
GATCACTTGTCTTTTGATATCCAATGGTTTGCCGCCGTGCCTTCGCCTAGATCAAACGACCCGCTGACCGGTGCGGTTGCAGGCGGGCGACGGTGGGCTATTGCGGCTTGGCATCGATCGTCGTCTCGCCGGTGAAGGCAAGAAACGGGGCGAGCAACCCGGCCTCGGGGCGACCGATGCCGCTGACCCGCGTCAGGTCGTAGCCCGCGTTGAACGGCTTGTGTTGGCGAGCGGCGATGATGCGGTCGGCCAAAACGGGTGTGACCCCAGGCAGCATCAGCAACTGCGCCTTGGTTGCCGTGTTGACGTTGACGCAGCCCGTCGCAAGTTCATGGTTTTGGGCGTGGACCTCGCGGGCGGCTGTGCCTGCCGCGGGCAGTGTGAGCGTGGCCACCGGACGGGCATAGTCGCCACCGGCAAGCCCCCAGCAATGACCGCTCGGCCACTTCATCGCCATGTAGAGCGTATCGCCAGCCTTGAGTCCGGTCTGTTGGTAGTCGAGCACCAGCTCGTGGGTGCCCGTCTCCAGCAGGCGTTGTCCGAGGCAGTACCCTTCCGGCAAGGCGTGCTTGGTCTGCGGTTGGTTTGCCACGTAGATCGTCACCTTGCAGGCGCTGGGACGCTGGATCATCGCCAATCTGACCGTTGCGCCACTGGGATGGGGTTTGACGCTGAGCAAGCGAAACAGACTGTTGTTGGCCGAGGCTTGCAGCGATGTGGCGATCGTCAAACAGGCCACCAGTGCAGCCGCTACCGTCCGTCCTATCGCGTGTCGCGTTGTCATACTGCGTCGATCTCCTTTTGGCCCGGCCGTGCGTAGGGCAGCGAGCGATAGGCACGCGACACTGCAAGGCGCTGCGTGTGCTGGCCGTGCTGCCGATCGGCCCAGCGAGCGCCGTGACCGTTCCGCAAATCCGAGGGGCGCCTCGCTCGCTCGAATAAGCAACCGACATGCCATCAACAAGGTGTGCTAAGTTGCTCAAATCATGCAGGGTGCGGTTTCGCCTTGGCGGCGTCGCTATCTGGCAATCGAACAGCGTTGACCGTAACCGGTCGCCGCTTGCATTCGGTGTTCGCGTTCGGGTCCCTTGCGGGCCACCGTCGAGCGGCGGGCTTGGCGCGGACGATTTTCAGCGTTGGCTCGTAACACAACGCGGTCGGCGGTGGACCGACGCAGGACGAGAAGATGACAGTAGCTACCGGCTCTAGATACGTTTCGTTCGCGATCAGTTTGGCGCTGATTGCCGGTATCGCCTCCACGCGCTGCAGCACGAGCGATGCGCAGACCGGTGTGCTGGTCGTGGCCACGTTCAGCTCGAATTTTGATCAGCTCGGGATCGCCGTCGCGGTCGATGCCGAACAGCGCGCGCAGCGCGTGCCCGAAGCCGGCGCTGAGGCGTTGAGCAGTCCGCGGAGCATTCTCGTGTTGCTACCGTCCAGCTGGGGCGGCAAGCAAGCCAGTATCGACGTCGAGGGCTACAGCCAAGGTCAACTGCAGCGGCGCGAGACGGCGAGCGTGGCGCTGGCTAAAGGGCGGGTCGTCGAGGTTGCGATCACGCTGGGGCGCTGCGACAACGGTTGCCCGGTCGCCGAGCAAAAGCGCTGCCAAGGCGACGGCTTCGTCGTCTGCGAAGCAGACAGCGCCGGCTGCCTATCGTGGAGCGCCGTGACCGCTTGCGCTGCGGCGACGCCCTATTGCAGCGACGGCGTTTGCGCCGATACCTGTAGCGACGAGTGCAGTGCCGACGCGCGGGTCTGTGTCGCTGGCAACAACTACAAGAGCTGCGGTCAACACGATTCCGACAGCTGTCGCGACTGGTCGGCGCCGATCTCCTGCGGCAAGAACGAGCGCTGCCGCGAGAGCGACGGGCGCTGCATTCCCGATTGCGGCGGCAAGCCCTGTCCTTGCAAACAAGGAGAGACCTCGGCTTGCGCGGCGGTGGGTGAATGTCAGAACGGCGTGCGCCACTGCGAGGAAGGGGCGTTTGGTCCCTGCCAATGGGCGACGCCGCCTGCCGCGGAAATCTGCGACGGCAAGGACAATGACTGCGACGGTGACATCGACGAGACCGAAGATCTGATCGCGCCGACCTGTGACGAGCAAGACGGTGTCTGCAGCGGTGCGCGCCAGCGATGCGGCGGTAAGCAAGGCTGGCTTGCCTGCAGCGCTTCCGATTTGACCGCCCATGCGCAGCGCAACGGTCAGACCTACGAGGCGCAAGAGTCGCTCTGCGATAGCGAGGATAATGACTGCAACGGTCAGGTCGACGACGCGCCCGGTTGTTGCCAACCCCAGTGCGTCGGCAAGGCCTGTGGTGCCGACGATACGTGTGGTGGCAAATGTCAGACGGGCAGTTGCCAAGCCGATGCGACCTGCAAAGCTGGCGCTTGCGTTTGCGATCACGTCGTCTGCGGTAGTGCTTGCTGCAAAGCTGGCGAGACCTGTCAAAGCGGCAGCTGCAAGCCACCGACCAGCTGCACAGCCGTGCCCGCTACCGCGATCGAGAGCCAGGACGATGTCGGCGCTTATCCGGGCATCGCCGTCGACAACGGCGGCAACGTTCACATCTCCTACTACTTTAGTACCAGCTCGGAGCTGCGCTATGTCACCAACAAAAGTGGCGCCTGGAAGCCGGAGACGCTGCAGAGTGCCGGCAACGTCGGCTCGTTTACCAGCATCGCCTTGGATGCCAAGGGCTCACCCCACATCATCTATCGCAGCCCGCAGGGCAACGCCGTTTTGCACGCCAGCAACAAGAGCGGCAGTTGGGTGTTCACCACCGTCCACTCGAGCTTCGCGTCGACACCGACCGCGGTGACGATCGACAAGAGCGGCTACCTCCACGCGGTCTTCGCGGACGTCGGTTCCGCAGCGATCGTGCATTACGCCAGCGATCAGAGCGGTGCGTGGAAAGTGCAGGACATCGGTCCCAATGCGGCGGTGTACGGTGCGGTGGATATCGCCGTCGACGGCAGCGATGCCCCCGTGGTTCTGCACCACCATCCCAGCTCAGGCTTGCAGCTGCAGCGACGCAACGGCGGTACCTGGCAGAGTGAGCTGATCCGCCCGGGCGGCGTGACCGCGCGCGATGTCGCGCTCGCTTTCGACACCAAGGGGAAGGCGCATGTCGCCTATACGAGCGCGTATGAGGTGCTCTACACCAACAATGTCAACGGCAGCTGGGCCACACCGACGGCGATCGCGGTTGGCAAGGTGAGCTATATGGACTACGTCGACCTGGCTGTCGACAGCAAGGGGTTCGTCCATATCGTCTATCGCGATGTCGAGAGCAAGACGCTGCGCTACGCCAACGACAAGAGCGGCACCTTTAAGTCTCAGGTGCTGGCGACCACCGATGATCCGGGCTATTACGTGGCGATCACCGTCGACGCTCAGGATGCGATTCACGTCGTCCATCACCCGCAAACCAGCGGAGATCTGGTCTACCTCAAGCTCTGTCCTTAGCTCCCTGATTCCTGTCTGCGGCCCAAGTCGTTGGCGCGACTTACGGGCAGATCACGAGGTACTTCAAACGCCGGTTGCTTTCGTCGCGATAAGCGATGTTGGGTCGTTGCTGGGCGTCGAGCGCTAACGAGGACCGCCAGCCGACGTCGCCCTGCTGGTCAACCGTAAACGCCACCCAGCTGCCCGAGGCGTTGGTGGCATAGCGCAGATCGCCGTTGGTGAAGTCGTAGTAGCTGATGTGCGCTTTGCCCTGGGCGTCGATGGCGAGCGACGGTGCGCCGCCGACGGTGTTGGGGCTGTCGACCACTTGCGCGACCCAGCTGCCCGAGGCGTTGGTGATGTACTTGAGATCATCGTGGCTGTCGTCGAAGTAGGCGATGTGAATCTTGCCCTGTCCGTCGAGCGCGAGGGTGCTGTACTGACCGACGATTCCCTGGGTATCGATGGCGATCGCCACCCATTGCCCCGAGACGTTGGTCGCGTACTTGAGGTCACCGTTGGTTTCGTCCTCGTAGGAGATGTGGACTTTGCCTTGGCTGTCGACCGCCAAGGAGGGGCCGAAGCCCACCGACCCCTGCTGATCGATGGCGCTGATGGTCCACTTTGTACTGCCGGCGCTCAGCGAGGCGTATCGCAGATCGTTGTTGGTGTTGTCGGTGTAGGCGATGTGCACGCCAAGTTGCTTGTCGACGGTCAAAGCGCTGGTGCGGCCGACGTCACCGGTTTGCTCGACGTACTCTTTCCACCACGCGCCCAGGCTGTTGGTAGCGTATCTGAGACTACGACCACTCCAGGCAAAGTAGCTGATGTGGAGCTTGTTGTTCTTGTCGATCGCCAGCGAGCTGTAATCACCGGTGTCGTACTGACTGTCGATGATCGAGGTGGTCCAACGCTTGGCGCTGTCGAGCGTCGCGTATTTCAGGTCGCCGTTGGTGGTATCGCGATAGCTGATATGCGGCTTGCCTTTGCTATCGAAGGCCAGCGATGGCGCACTGCCGACATCGCCGGCGTCGTCGACGACCGTCGCCAAAGTCGTGCACTGGGTGCGACATTGGCCCTGACAGACCTCGCCGCTTTGACAACAGGCACCGGCGCACGCGATGAAATCACAGCGGCAGCTGCCGGCCTGACAGCTGGCGTTGAGCGGACAACTGCCGCTTTGACACTTTCCACCACAGCCGTCGTCGGCACCGCAGCTCTTGCCGCTGCAATCTGGTTTGCAGCAGGCGCCAGCGTTGCACGTTTCGCCGACGCCGCAGCAGCTGCTGCCGCAGCTGACGCCGTCGCAAACGCAGCCACCGGCGACGCAGCGGGCGTTGGTTTGGCAGCTACCGGTGGCGCAAGGACGACCGCAGCCGTCGTCGGCGCCGCAGCTCTTGCCGGCGCAATTTGGCGCGCAGCAACTGCCGCCGATGCACTGTTCGCTCGCCGCGCAGCAGGCGCCGCCGCAGGAAACAAAATCGCAACTACAAACGCCGCCCTTGCAGCTCGCCTGACTTGGGCAGCTACCAGCGGTACAGGGATTGCCGCAGCCGTCGTCGGCACCACAATGCTTGCCGGCGCACTGCGGTGTGCAGCAGTTGGGGTGCTCGTCGACCTGGCCATCGCAGTCGTTGTCGAAGCCGTCGCAGCGCGTCTCGTCGCTCTCGTAGACAAAGCCCTGAGCCTTCGCATGGGCGCTCAGATCGCCGGCGGTGCAGGGCAACCAACCGCTGGTTCCGCCGCAGCGTTTGGTACTTCCTTGGCACACGCCACGCTGCTCGGCGCACGGTTCGGCAACGAGGTCTTCGCTTTCGTCGGTGTGGGTGTCGCAATCGTCGTCAACGCCGTTGCAGACTTCGGCGCTGGGACCTTGCTGCCAAACGCAGGCGCCAAAGGTGCCGTTTTCGCATTTGCGCTCGCCACCTTTGCAGCGCCCTTGGTCGGCGCAAGGCTGGGTCTGATTGGCTTGGCAGCTGCAGGGCTTACCGTCGCAGAGCAGCACGCAGGCCCCGTCGCTTGGCCGACATGTTTCCTGAGCGCCGCAGGAAGTTGGGGCCGAGAAGTCGCGGCAGGGATCGCCATCGAATTCACCGCAACGGGTAAAACGCGTGGCGTCCCCGACCACGCAGCGCCGTTCGTCGGGCTGGCACTCGTCGACGCAGCTCGTCTCGCAGACGCCCGTCGTTGCCGTACAGTACGGTCTCTCTTGCGGGCAGGGCTCGGCGATCGTCCAGTCGAAGCATCCTTGGGCGGTACGCATGCAGTGGCGCGTGGAATTGCCGACGCACTGTTGGTCCCCAGGTGGGCAGCGATCGCTGCAGGGCGCGGAGAGTTCGACGATCACGTCGGTGATCAATCCAGCGCGCAACAGCGCGCTGCCCTGACCGCGGGCCACGAGACTTTCGCTCGCCAAGCCGTCCACAGTCACGGTCAGTCGCGTGTCCTCGAGCGGCGATTGCAGCAGCACCAGGGCACGGGCTGGGCTCTGCAACCGCTGCGGCTGTGGCGGAACACGGGTGCTTTGCGGTGTTGTCTGCGCTGAGTTGATGGCGATCGCTAGCTGATCGGGTGCGAGATCGGTCGAGAAGATGGCGATCACGCGCAAGCCGGTCGCTGGCTCGCTGCGACAACCGCAGAGCAACAGGCCGAGCACCGGCAGCACGGTAGTCCAGCGGTTTGCCGGCCGAGGACGGACTGTAGACATCACGCGGCTCTCTCCTGAAGCCTCGGGTAGCGCCGGACGCTGATTGCGCCGCTCGCCGCCACGCCGGGTTTATTACGAGGTGCGTTCCCGCTGTAATCCTCGGAATGTGCAGGTCGAACGGCGCAAAACCCGAACAGCAGGCCGGGAAGTGTCAGCTTTTTCGACCGTACCCAGGCGACGGAGAGCACGAACTGTGGACGGAGAGCACGAACTGTGACCGCGAGCAACGACGGTGGTTCTTGGTGGCGTCGGACGCGCCTAGCGCTGGTGGGAGCCGTTGTCTGCAGTTGTGCCGCACCGCAGCCGGGCGGAATCGCGCTGACGATCAGCGGCGCTGCCGAGCTGCGCGTCGATCAAATCGCCGTCACGCTAAGCGCGAAAGATGGCGATCGACGTCAGGCCGAGGCGGGAGTTGTCGGGCAGGACGTAGCACTGCCGGCGCGACTGGTGATCTATCTGCCGCAGCAGTGGGTTGGCGAGATCGCTAGCGTCGAGGTGGCGGGCAAACAGCAGGGCCAGCTCGTCGCTCGCGATAGCGTGCTGTTCGAGGTCGCGACCAGCAAGCTCGTCGAGGTCAACGTCAACCTCGTCGCTGGCTGTTTGGCCAACTGCCCGCTCGGTGATTCGCAGTGTGTCGACGGCGGGCTGCGGAGCTGCCAACGCGACGCCCGTGGCTGCGTGGCTTGGCAACCGCCCGAGCCTTGTCCCAACGCGACGCCCTATTGCTCGGACGGGGTGTGCAGCGCGAGCTGTCGTGACGAGTGTCAGCCGGGCGAGCGCCGCTGCGATGGTCAGGCCAGCTTTCGCCTCTGCGGCCAGCACGACGGCGATAGCTGCGCCGAATTTTCGCAACCGATCTCTTGTGCCCAAGACGAGTCTTGCCGCGCGAGCGACGGTGTCTGTGTGTTGCTCTGCGACGGCAAGCCCTGCGCCTGCAAGAGCGGCGAGACCAAGCCCTGCGCGCCGGTTGGCATCTGCACCGAGGGCATACGCAGCTGCGAAGCGGGCGGTACCTTCGGCGCTTGCCAGTGGAAGACGAGCAAGCAAGCTGAGGCGTGCAATGGCGATGACGACGACTGCGACGGTTCGACCGACGAGGCTGATGAGTTGGTCGCCCCGGGTTGCGACGAGCAACGTGGGGTTTGCAAAGGGAGCACCAAACGCTGCGGCGGAACCAACGGTTGGCTGAGCTGCAGTGCTGCCGACTACGCCACCTTTGCCCAGCTGCAAGGGCTGACCTACGAGGCGCTGGAAACGCGCTGCGACGGACAGGACAACGATTGCGACGGCAAGGTCGACGAGGCCGACGACATGACTGCACCACTGTGTGCGGTCCAGCGCGGCGTCTGTCAGGGGTCGACGCAACGTTGCGACGGCGCTAGCGGCTGGCGTGCCTGCGATGGGCAAAGCTACACGGCCCACGCCAAGCAGCAGTCGAAGAACTACGAGTCCAAAGAGACCCGCTGCGACGGGGAGGATAACGACTGCGATGGCTTGGTCGACGAGCCCGCTGACCTCGTCGCTCCGCTTTGCGCCGAGCAGCGCGGGGTTTGCAAGGGTGCGCAAAAAACCTGCGCAGGCAGCGCGGGATGGCAGAGCTGCAACGCCCAGACCTTTGCCAGCTGGGCGAGCGCACAAGGGCAGACCTACGAAGCGGTGGAAACGCTTTGCGACAACGTTGACAACGATTGCGATGGCGAAATCGATGAAGCACCGGGCTGCTGCGCCCCCAGTTGCACCAACAAGGTTTGCGGTGCCGACAACGGCTGCGGCGCAGCGTGTCAGACGGGCAGCTGCGCCGGCGCCAACCGCAGCTGTCAGCAGGGTAGCTGCGTCTGCGATTTCGTCGCCTGCGGTTCGAGCTGCTGCGCCCAAGGCGAGGTCTGCAACAATGGCAGCTGTGGCTTGCCGCCGCCCTGTCGCCTCGTTGGCCCTGATCTCGTCGACCAACCGGGCGACGTCGGCTCGGGTTTGTCACTGACGATGGACAGCGCTGGCAAGCTGCACTTGGCATATCTCGACACGTCGAATTCCACCGCCAAGTATGCCACCAACGCATCGGGCAGCTGGTCGATCGTCACCGCCGCTAGCCACGCCCGCTGGGGTGCGGGCAATCGGGTGGCGGTGGCGATCGACGGTGGTGGCGCTGCGCACTTGGCCTACTTCGATAGCGTGAACCGCGCTTTGGCCTACGCCACCAATGCCGGCGGCAGCTGGACCACGGTGGTTGTCGATAAGGTCGGTCAGTGGGGCAGTGCGGTATCGATGGCGATCGACAAGCAAGACAAACTCCATATCGCCTACTACGATGAAGACCATCTCGATCTGCGCTACGTGACCAACGCTGGGGGGACGTGGCAGGGTACGACCCTCGAAAGCGCCGGCGATGTCGGCATGAGCACCGCGTTAGCGATCGACAGCAATAACAAGGTGCACATCGCCTATTACGACGCGACCCACAAGTATCTAAAGTACAGCACCAACGCATCGGGCAGTTTCGTCAGCGCCGTTGCCGATAACACCACAGGGGCGGGATTGGACGTGGCCATCGCCGTCGACGCGAGCAACAAGGTCCACCTGAGCTACCTCGATGCCATCCGCGGCGCCTTGACCTACAGCACCAACGCGTCAGGCAGCTGGGTTCGCACCATCGTCGACGACGATGGCAACGTCGGGACCTACGCGTCGATCGACAGCGATGCGCAAGGCAAGATCCACATCGCCTACTTCGATGAGACGCGTCGCAATCTCAAGTATGCCACCAATGCGTCGGGCAGCTGGAAGACCTCGGCGCCCGATCAGGGTTCCCATGTGGGTCGCCACACCGGTCTGGCCGTCGACGCGCAAGGCAAGGCCCACATCGCCTACCAGGACGCCACCTATTTCAACGTTAAGTACCTGGTGCCTTGTCTCTAGGGCGTTTTTGCGTCACGCGAGAGGCGGCTGCGGCTGAAAAAAAGAGCGCCACCCTCGCGGGCGGCGCTCGTGCGTGTTGCTGATGTTGCTGACGACTACTTGGTCGAGAGCAAGCGCTGCAGGTTACCATGACCGTCGATCACGGCACCCTTGTAGCCGTTGGTGAACGGCACGAGGATCGTCTGGCCACTGGTCTCGCTGGTCATCTTCAGGTACGCGCCCTGAGCGACGCCGGCCTTGTTCCGTTTGACGAAGACCACGCCCTGCTTCTCGGTGCCCGAGAAGGTGCCGTCCAGACGGCGCAGGTTCTGATTGGCCAACTGGCCGAGCTCACCGATGCTGTTGAGGCCGAGGTTCCAAGCCATGTCGCGGTCGAGCTTAACGAACTTGCCGTTCTTCATGCCGACCAGGCGCACGGCCTCAGGGCCACCGGCGGTTGCTTTGACGTTGGGGAACACCGCGAAGATCGCGTCGTAGAGGCCCTGCTTTTTGGCGTACTTGGTGATGTCGAACTTCGCCATCGGCGACTTGCCGGTGATGCCGGCCGTTTGACGCAGGTTGCGGTTGATCGTGCGGTTGCTCTTGCCGTAGCGCGCTTGAATCGTCGCTCCGGTCCAGCCTTGGAAGAGCTTGGCCGAATAGGTGATCTGGCCGGGGCTCTTGGCTTGGACCGCGCCGAAGTTGGCGACCGGCGTCGGTGCGACTTGGCCCTTGGGACCGCCGGCGAAGGCAGCAAAGGGGAATGCCGTGAGGGCGAGGGTAAGCAAGAATCGTTGCGTGTTCATTGTATGTAGCCTTTCATCGAATAACTAATCAAACAGCCGTTAACAGTCTTGGCCCCGCTATAAGCCAGATGCGTGCCAACGGCGGGGCGCGCAATTTCACCGTGTTGGCCAGCTGCGGCAACCGCCAGACGGTCGATCGGACACCGCCCCTGTCGCCAGTGGCCCATCGAATGGTCGGCTCAAGAATTTGAAATGACGACTGTTACAGAAATGTAACGCGCGTCGGTTGTGCAGCAAGCGGCTACCGTCGACGTGGCGGTCGTCGCGTGGCCGCGATGTGCGGCGGTGATGCGTTTTAGTCGCTTGGCCACCGAATTGTGTTGGTCGCTCGCGAAACGCGGCAGATCTGTGCTTGCGAAGCGCGCGTGCCCAGACAAACCGGCATTTTGTGAACGCTTGACCAGAGTCTCCACTCTCTGGCCGCGTTTCAACTGGCTCAACTGGCGATTTTTATGGTGCTCTAGGCGTTGTGCGACGGCAAGCGCATTGCTGAATAGCCGACCGGCGACCAAGCGTCGTCCCGTGCTCGAGTTTTTCGACGACTAGCTGCTCTTTCTCGATGCATCACCGCGTTTGATCTTCGCGCGCCTGATCAACGTCAAGGACGAGACCAAGATGGCATCGTGATCGACGACGGGCCGTTGCCCACGGAGCTCGGTTTGCCCGCCAACCGAGCGTTTTCCGACAGCGAGATCCTGTATTGGCGAAATCGGCTGCTCGAAAGGCTGTGACCCAGTAGCCGCCGGCGCATCTAGATCTCGTGGTGTCGAGCGTTGACCATTTCCCATTGCTGCACGAGGCCCAGCTCAGCAAGCTTCGCATCGAGCAGCGAGCGATCTATTTCCTCGCCGGAGACGCGGAGCATCGCGCGAATGTCTTGGAGGTGCTTTTGTGAGCCGCCTTCGCGAAAGTACTCCAGCTTTCGCAAGATGACATATTCGGGCGGTGCAACGCTCATTTGCGCGTCGCCGATCTCGATGGTGCGGCGCTGAGCGAAAGCCCAGCGGTGCAACGGATCGCGTCCGATCGGATAGACGTCGGCTTTGAAGCCGGTGTCGTGGTCGATGATGTTGAAGTGCCCGCGCTGTGCGCGTCGTGTTTCTAGTTGGATGACCTCGATCGGCGGACAGTAGAACTCCTCGTCTGGAAATGCTTGCGCGAGGACTTCGGCCTGGCTGTCGGCGATCGAGACCACCAAATCGACGTCGTGGGTTAAGCGTGGTTCACCATAGACAATGCCGGCCACGCTGCCCGTAACCATGTACTCGATACCGGCGCGGCGCAGCCGTTCGGTAAACCGCAAGAAAAGGTTGCCACCATCAGTCATGGTGCAGCAGGAACGCGCGACGCGTGGCCAATCGAATGCGCTCTGAAGACCAATCAGGGTGTTGTTGTTTCAGCGCCGCCGCCTTGAGCTGGCGCGCAGACCAATAGAGACGCATCGCAGCGTTGAGCCGCTGTTCTGCGCTCATCTCGCGAATACTTGCGATCTGGCGGTCGATGGAGGGCTTCACCCGCAGACAATATCTGATCCGTTCACCGCGTGCCAGCGGTCGTCCCCAGCACGGCAAAGAGCACGCTGAAAAACCCGGCCTTTTTTCACGCTATGCGAGCTACAGCAACGGCTTGGGCGATGACGCTGCGGGGTAGTGGCGATCAAACGACGGGACAAGCGGCGATTGGTCGCCGAGCATCTGCGAGAGCAAGCTCGACTTGCGAGCACGGGGTTGGGTGCGGCCACGCTGTTGATGGCAGCGGGCTTTTCCGAGCTGGCGGCCAACGCTGACGATTGGGACGAAGAGACCTAGGGCGCCGATCGACGACACGGTGGCGATGCTTGTGCGGCTCGCGACGAGCATCGAGCAGCGGGCCGCCGAAGAGCGTGCCAACGTGCGCGCGATCCACGAGCGCCTCGAAGAGCACAGCGCCTTGCTCAAAAAGATTCTCGCCCGGCTGCAAGTAGAGTAGCGGCTCACTAAATAGCACGAAGTCATCTCTGTTTTTCTTCGAAAATCGACGCGGCAGCAAAGGCGGCTATGACGCCGCTGCGTCTGGCGCTCACCCCGCTTAGGCGCAGCCCGCGTCGCTCCTCGGGGCAAAGCGGGCCAGCCCGCCTTGGCGCGCCGTCGCCGCGGGTCGGCTTGACCCGAT
>JACKDQ010000023.1 GCA_020633415.1 Deltaproteobacteria bacterium | reverse complement strand
CGTATCGTGTCGTATCGTGTCGTATCGTGTCGTATCGTGTCGGCAGTCAGTCGTCGAAGCGCTCGATGCCTTCGCGGATCGCCTTTTGGCCCCAGGCGAAGGCCTGCTCATTGACCGGAATCATCGCACATTTGTTCTTTAGGCCGATACGCAACGCAGAGAGCAATGATTCGGCGGAAAGCGGCTTGGCGGCCTCGATCAAAGCACCGAGAGCGACGACGTTTTTGACAAACGGTGCACCGAGGCTGCGGGCGATCTCTGCACACGGTACGCCGTGCACGGCGACACCTTCGTTGACCGTGGGCACTTCGTTGATCACGCTGGTGTCATAGATGATCGTTCCGCCTGGTTTGACCGTCGAGGCGAACTTGGCCAAGCTCGGCGCGTTAAAGGCGACCAGCAAATGAGGTTCTGGGGCGGCCGGCGAGAGCACCTCCACTTTAGCGATGTGCACGTCGGCATACGACGTTCCGCCGCGTGACTCTGGGCCGTAGCTCGGGATATGTGTCGCGTCGAAGCCTTCGTTGATCGCCGCTTTGGTTAGCAGCATCGCTGCGGTCTGCGCACCATCGCCACCGGCGCCGGCGAACTTGATCTCGACGTCGTCAGGATCGAGGTGGCCAGGGAATCCGCCGCCCGACGGCTGAATGATCTCCTGGCTGGCGCCGATCGTCTGTACGAGCTGGCCGACGTCGAAGCTCGGTTTGGGTGGTGCGAACCACGGCTCGCGCGCGTCGTCTTTGATCAGGCCCAGCGGGTAGACCTTCGCCATTACTTCGCGCACGTGTTTTTCTGAATCGAGCGGCGACATACCCCAGTGCGTGGGGCACTCGCTAAGGATTTCGACGAAGCCGAAGCCGCGTCCTTCGATCTGCAGCGTGAGTGCCTTGCGGATCGCCTTTTGGCTGCGTTTGCGCTCGCGCTGGTCGTAAAGTGCACAGCGCTCGACGTAGATCGCGCCGTCCATCTGGGCGATCAGCTCGGCGACGCGCATCGGTGCGCCGTGCATCGGGCCGCGACCCTCGGGGCTGGTCGTCGAGGTTTGCCCGGTGAGCGTGGTTGGTGCCATCTGGCCGCCGGTCATGCCGTAGATCGCGTTGTTGATGAACACTACGCTGATCGGAATGCCGAGTTGTGCGGCGTGCATGATCTCCGCAAGCCCGATCGCGGCGAGATCGCCGTCGCCCTGGTAGCTGATCACGATCGACTCGGGGTTAGCCAGTTTGTGGCCGATGCCGACGGCGGGCGCGCGACCATGGGCGGCCTGGGTGTTGCCGGTGTTGAAGTAGTAGTAGAGAAAGACCGCGCAGCCGACCGGTGAGATCATCACCGTGCGCTCTTGGACACCGAGGTCGACCAACGCTTCAGCGATGTACTTGTGAGCTAGTCCATGGCCGCAGCCTGGGCAGTAGTGGGTGGTTGCGCCCTTGAGGCCTTTGCCATGAGCGTGGCGATCGAAGTGGGTAAAAAACGCTGCCTTCGTCATCAGTTCACCTCCGCGCAGCGTCGGGTTGCTTCTGCGATTTCGCGACCGGTCGGCAAGATGCCGCCCATTCTGTGGACGTGAGCGATCGGCGGCGTTTTGGCGTCGGCGAGGTGGGCCGCCAGGCGCAGCTCGTTTTCCAGCTGACCGCTGCTGGCTTCGACGACGACGATCTGTCGCAATTGCGGCAGCCGCGCGCTAAGCGCATCGATCGGAAATGGCCAGATCGTCAAAGGCTGGAACATCCCAACCTTGATGCCCTCGCGACGCAGTTCGGCGACGGCGCGCTTGGCGATTCGCGCCGGCGTGTTGCAGGCGACGATCAAGATCTCTGCGTCGTCGGCGAGATACTCGAGGTGGCGTTGCTCGTTGGCGCGTATCAATTCGTACTTGTCGCAAAGCCGGAGATTGTGTTTTTCCAGCTCGTCGAAGTCCATGAAGATCGAGGCATTGAGGTTGCCTTGGTGGGCTGCGTCACCCCAAACCGCCCAGCCGGGCAGGCCGGGTTCGATCATCGCGCTCGGCAAGCTGACGCGACCGGTGATTTGACCGAGGAAGCCATCGGCGGCGACGATCACCGGATTGCGGTATTTGAAGCTCAGCTCGAAGGCGAGCATCGTTAAGTCGAGCATCTCTTGGGGCGATGTCGGTGCGAGGACGATCGCCTGAGTGTTACCGTGGCCGAGGCCGCGGGCGAGCATCTTGATGTCCGACTGCTCGGGGCCGATGAAGCCCAAGCCAGGGCCGGGGCGCATCACGTTAATGATCACGGCGGGCAGCTGCGAGCCGATCAGATACGAGATACCCTCGAGCATCAGGCTAAAGCCCGGCGAGCTGGTGAAGGTCATCGTCGGCAGTCCCGCGCCAGCCGTTCCGTACATGTGGTTGATGGTGGCGACTTCGCTGCAGGCCTGCATGAACGTGCCGTGGAGTTGCGGCAGCAGCTTGGCTAGCAGCTCGGCGCCCTCGGTCGAGGGCGTGATCGGGTAGCCAAAGACGTGTCGACAGCCGGCCAGCAAAGCGCCGATCGCTGCGGCATGGTTGCCCTTGAGTAGCAGTGGTTGCAGCGGGGGAAGCGGAATGCGCCGCGCCGGGATGTCGTCCGGTTGCGGCCGCGCCGGCTGCTCGCCGTAAAGATGCTTGGGGTCTTCAAGTTCGTAGGCGCTGGTATCGAGTCCATAGGGTTCGGGACAGGCCGAAACGCAAAGTCCGCAGTGATTGCAGATGCTGCGGTCGATAACCACCGGCACGAGGCCGGATGTTTGATTGATCTGGTCGCCCATTGAGATCGCATGCCGTGGGCAGGCTTCGATGCAGCGACCGCAGCCCTTGCAGAGGGCTTCGGTGATCACGACTTGGGGGCGTTCCTTTTTTGCCACGCAGGCCTCCTGTGAGGGGGCCCTTATCTTAGGGCATGCCGTGCAGCTGGGCCATGCCGAGCGGGGCTGAAGTCCGCTCTTTTTCAGCGGAAATAGGCGGTCTCCTGGGCCCATTTCTGCGCGCAAACCGCGCGCGGCTTCACCGCGGGACGATGAGATTCTGCAGATTGGCCAAGGCTTCCAGGTGGTCGCTGGGCTATCCAGTCGTTCCGTTGAATTTCCTAAGCAATTACCGAACAGATGCTCGGCATGCCTACTGCATATGTTCATCTTCAGACTGCGTCAGTGCAGCGTGCACTGACCTGCTGTAAGGGGAAGATTGAATGACACCGGGAGATGGAGCACGCCGCCGACCCAAGCAAGCACGCGCCCGAGCAACGGTCGACGCGATTTTGGAGGGGGCGAAAATTGCCATCGCGAGCTATGGCTTCCTGCGTGCAACGACGCACAAGATCGCCAGCGTTGCCGGCATCAGCGTGGGTACGCTCTACCAATACTTCCCCGACAAGCAGGCGGTGTTCGGCAACCTGCTCGATCACCTCTCGGATGCCTTACTGACTGGGCTAAAGGACGCGGCGGCCGAGCCGTCGCTCGAGAGCATTGAAGAGATCGCTACGGCGGTGTTGCGCACCTACGTTGGTGCCTTGCGCGACAATCGTGAGGCGGTCGTCCAGTTGTTGCACCAGCGCCCGCTGCTCGAAGGCCCGGAGAAGCTGCGGCGCCGACATGCGCTGCAGCACGCCTTTATCGAACGGGCGCTCGACGCTCGCGCGCGCCTGGAAGTCGACCACGATTTCGCTGCCTACCTGCTGCTCAAAGCGGTGTGGGCGGTTGCACTCAATGTGGTCGAAGAGCGTCCGGAGGCCCTCGATGATGGTCGTCTAGAGCGCGAGCTGGTGCGCTTGGTGACGGCCTATCTTCGCTCGGCCTGGCAGAAGGAACAGCCCAGCGAGCAGTCTCAGCTGCGCGAAGTCTGCTAGCAGGCCGCCGAGCAGCGTCTCGCACAGGACGCGCCCCGACATCTCGTCGCGCGGCGCCTGTATTCGCCTGTGATCGACCGATCGACGTCTTCCGCGCCTCGGGATGGCTAGTGCGGCTCGTCCATTCGATACAACTTGTCATCTTGAAGATCGCGCCGCTCGAGCCGCGTAGCGATCGTTCCGCCGCAGCGCGGGCAGCTGTCGAGTTGCTGATTGAGCGGCAACTCCGCTTGACAGTATTCGCAGCGGGCGATGATCAGCTGCGGCTTGAGCGATTCGAAAAGATAGCGTGCGCCCGTGCTGGCCTCGATGCGCTGGCAGATGCCGGCCTTGACCATCTGGCTGAGCACGGCGGTGGCGACCTCGCCGCGCGCACCCACTTCGGCGGCGATTTCAGCGGCGCTGATTTCGCCACCCTGTCGGCGAGCGAGCGCCAAGATATCACCGCGCACGACCAGCGGCGTATCGCGCAGCGACCGCCGGTAAGCGCGCAGGCCAAATCCGGTAGATACGGCGCCCAGCGCCAAGCCAACCGCGGCAACGACCAGCCGGCGCGGCGTACCGATCGCGGCGACGAGAAACAACAGGCCGAGCGCGATCAGTGCGACGCCCACCGCCACGGCGATCGATGCCAACAAGCGATTCATTTGAACACGCTCTGTATGCCTAAATTCCGATGCAGGAGCCGAGGGTGGATGCGTCGCAGTTGGCGCCCTGGATGCAGCTGAGGGCGCTGGTTTGATCTGCGGGGGTCTCCTTACTGCACTCGTTTCGACAGTAGGACTCGGGCAACGGCTTGCTATTGGCGTCGAGCAGCGTCAGGCCGCAGCTGCCATAAATGATCTGACAGGCCTCGGTGCATGTCGCCGACGACTTGTCGCTGCTGCCGCAGGCGGCGATCCACAGCGCGAATATCGCAAGGCCCAGTGTAAGGCGCAGGCGACGACAGTTCTTGAGCATCTGTGATCTCCAGGTGGTGCTGAGTAGGCCTAATGTATCCGGCTTCGAAGCCGCTCACCACTGCCGTTTGGCCTGGCGCGAAAGCTCTTGGCCCATGGTTTCAAAGTAGCGCTTTATCTGCTTTTCGGTAAAGACCTCGTCGACGAACGGCGCGATTCGCTTGGCGAACACGCGCGGGTGGGCCGAATAGTCGGACTGTTTGATCAGTTCGGCAAAGCGCTCAAAGCTTTCGCCGTACGCGCGGCTCGGCTGGGGCACGTCGATCTGCAACTTGGGCAGTGGATACTTTTGTTCGCTCTCGAGTACATCGGCGACGCTTTGGCTAAACGAATTCAGACCAGAGCAAAGGCCGCGGACCAGGCCGATCAGCTCTTGGGTGGCCTGGACGCCTTCGGAAAAACGCGCGTGGTGATGATTGAGCTCGCCGATCTCTTCGACGCTGCCAGCGAAGTCCGGCTTGTCGGCGATCAGCCGTTGCGCGCAGATCAGACAGAAATGGTTGCCCGGCGGGTTTGGTGTCTGGCACCGCGTGCACTTGGGGTCGTCCGCCGCTGGGTCCTTCGGCGGCGTGACGCGGCTAAACAGCACGCGCTCGATGGTGCTGCGTAGCAGGATCTCCGCGCGCTTTTCCTCGAGCAGGTCGATCTTGGCGTGTAGTTTAGCGATCTCAGTTTGCAGCGCGTTCCACTGATCGCTGCGCTCGGTTTCGCGCTTGTGGTAATCGCCGGCTTCTCTTTTCCAGCGCTCACGGAGCTTTTCGATTTGAGCCGCAACGTCCGACTGCTCACGGTCGATTTCGCTGCGCTCGGTACGCAGCGTGCGCATCTTGGGCAAATTGTAAAAGAAGCCAAAGCCGCGCGAGAGCTGGCGGATGCGGGCATTGTAGTCGGCGATCTTTTGCAGCAGCTCACTGTTGCGTTGCTTGAGCGCCTCTTCCGACGCGTCGAGCGAGCGGTTCTTTTTGCGCGTTCGCGATTCATCGCTGAGCGAGGCTTCGCGCAGCGCGTCGGCTTGCGTTTGCTTCTCGTTGGCTTTGTCGCGTAGTGCGCCGAGCTGTTTGTCGAGCTGCGCAGCGACTTCGCCTTCGGCCTTGTTTAGCGCCGCCTCCAGCCACGCCGGCGCCGGCTGCTCACTACGACCCTGGCGAAAGGCGAGGATATGCTCGGTGAGTTGGCTGAGCTCGCTTTCGCGTACGCGGACGATCTCGGCGAAGAACGTTTCGTATTTGCTTTGCACGCGGCAAAGCTCTTTTTCGACGCCCTCGAGCAGCTGTCGTCGTCCGTTAAGGTAGTTGATGAAGTCGCGCAGCCTAGCCATTGGTTTGCCCCGGAGTCGACGAGACACCGAAGCTCGCGCCTTGTTTGCGCCGTCGATGCCAACGTCTGAGTTGCTGTGGCGACACCTTGCCGCCGCCGGGCAGCTCCGCGAAATTGCCGCGAGCGTCCCAGTACAACGGGCAGGCACCAGCGCAGACATCGACGTTGCGGCATTCACGACAGAGTGGCGGCACAAAGCGCTTTTCGCGCCAATAGCGCGCCGCTTTGCTGCGGTAGATCTCTTCGAAGGAGCGTTCGAGCAGCGAGCCAATACCGTCTTCGAACGACGAGCAGGGTAAGACTTGTCCGTCGGGACCAACCGAGAGTATGCCGTCGATACAGGCGCAGGACTTGGCGCCAAGGTCGTGGAGCACCGGATTAAAGATGCAGTAGGGGACCGGCGAATACCAGACCAAGCGGATGCCGGCGGTCTTGGCGGCGGCGATCAGGCCCGGTAGCCGCTCGGCGAGGCGGCGGTAGCTGACGCCGAGGCCCTCGTCGCTGCCGGCGGCGCCCGTCGGGATCAGCAGGTTCATCGACATCGTGCGCTGACCGAGTTCGCCCGCGAGAAAGCGGATCAAATCGTCGGCGACGTCGATGTTTGCCTGGCACAGCGTCGTGTTGGTGTGGACGTGAATGCCGGCCTGTTGGAAGTTTCTTACCGCCGAGACGGTGCGCGCGAATGCGCCAGGAACGGCGACGATCGCATCATGAAGCTCGGCATCGGCCGCCTCGAGCGAGATCTGCGTGGAATCGAGACCGGCGGCGATCAGCTGTTTGACGTAGCTCTCACTCGCTGAGCGCAGACCATTGCTGATCAAGTTGACGCGCATGCCAAGGGCCTTGCCGTGGGCGATCAACTCGGGCAAGTCGGCGCGCAGTGTCGCTTCTCCGCCGGTAAACGAGAGCGAAGGCACGTGCGCTTGGTGGTAGATCTTGTCCATCACCAGCTTGACCTGGGCGGTACTCATCGCCTGCACCTGCTTGGCGCGCTGCTGGCCCGCTGCGGCGTAACAGAATTTGCAGGCTGCATTGCAGGCATAGGTTAGGGCGATTTCGGCGAGCGTCGGATAGCGGATCGCGCTGCGGTCGAAGTGGGTAAAGCGCAGGTTTTTGCGGCTGGAGAAATCTTCGTTGAGGATCGCCCGCAGCGTGTCGAAAAGTTGCTCGATGTCGTGGAGCAGTCGGTTGCGCTCGACGGCGAGCTGCTCGCTCAAGGCGCTGAGCGCGCGCTGGGCTGGCTCTCCGCGGTTGTAAAACGCTTTGAGAATCGCCACGCCGCTCGCGTTGAGCTGCATCGTCTTGTCCGGGCGGATCATCAACAGCTGATCGATCTCGCGAACAAAGACCGCAGTCTTGCTACGCATGACAAAATCATCCAGCCGCGCCAGACGATCCTGTTCGTCGAGGGGATACTGTAGTTCGTACATTAGAAACTCCCCGCGCATGATGAAACACAGGCCGAGTGACAGGCCGAGTGACAAGCGCACGCCGAATGGCATGCTGAGTGGCATGCCGAGTGGCAGGCCGAGTGACACGCTGAATGGCAAGCTGAATGACAGGCGTCGTAACCCGCGGCGATCGACGCCGGGATCGGCGAAGCGATGCCCGCTGCCGCGCCGGACTGGGCCGCCAAGCGATCGCCATCGAAATTGAATAGCCGCTCGATGCGGTCGACCGATGCGCTGGCAGCGCCTTCGATCGATCGGGCGATGCCGTCGGCGATCTCGTGAACGCGCGTTAGTCCGCCCGAGATCGTCGGCACTTCTCGGCTGGCGCCGAGCGCGTTGAGCGGACTCGAGAGCGGTGCATCGGCGGCAATCGGAGTGAAGTTATCCGAAAGGCGTGAGAAGAAGCGATCGTTGAGATAGAGGTCGGGATAGTAGCTGTCAAAGTAGATCCGGCGCTCGCCGATCGGTAGCCGTCGCAGGCGGTGCCAGGCTTGTTCCGAACGCTTGTTTTGCGCGTTGAGCGTCGCTTCGCGGTCGGCGCGCCAGACCTTCGGTTGTACGGTTGCGCTCAGCGCGGTGAGCGTGGCCTCGACACCTCGCGCGTCGAGGGTTCCGTCGGGGCGCAAATGGCGCAGCAAGGTGCGCTCGGCGTCGTTTTGCGCTTTGGACATGTCGATCAAGCGCAGTTGAAGTGGGTTGCGGTTGACGATCTCGGCAGCACCCGAGCGCTGGATCGCCAAGACCAGCAGGTTGATCGCTTTGATCGGTCGATCGGCGAACAGTGCGGCTTCGGGGCCGTCGAGCTCGGCGACGAAGCCTGGCTGCTGGAAGGTCGCGACGGTGATCTCTGGTGCGACGTAGGCTGGTTGGCGACGCTTGAGATAGAGCGCCAGCAGTGGATGCAGGCGCAGCGTCGCCACGATCAGGGCGAAGAGGCCGCTGATCAGCAACCAGAGCACGCGAAACGGCACCAGCAGCGCGGTCCAGCCAAAGACGGTGCCGCGCGTCGGATGAATCCAACGAAACTTGCCACCCGGGCGCAGCAAGTCGCGGGCGAGGGTGGTCTTGGCGATCTTGTCGATCAGCCACAGCACCCAGCCGATCGAGAGCAGCCAAACGATCAGGCCGAAGCCATTGAGCAAGAACGCGACGACCAGCAACCAGAATGCGCTGCCGGCAAGGCCCCAAATAAAATCCTCGTCGCGCGGCGTAAGACCGCCGTGTCGCAAGTGGTGCCACCACAGGCGGGCCGAAGCGGCAATGCCGAGCTTGAGGCCCAGTGGGGCAGCGGGCACTTTGAGCACCAGCGGCTGGTCCGCAGCAGCTTGTAGCACGAGTTGCTTCTTCGTCGGCGTGAACCCTTTGAAGTCGAGCTCCAAGCGCGCGCCGACGCGCGCCCAGTTGGCGGGCTGCGCTGCAGCCTGGACGCGGTTTGCCGGGGGTGAGACCACAACGAGCGGCCAGGCCGATCGGTCGGCGAGACGTTGTTCGTCGATCGGCAGGCGACTGTAGACGACCAGTTGGCTGCTCTTTAGCTTGTCACGAGCGGCGTAGCGCTCATCGAGAGGGGACAGTCGCAACTCGGTTAACGCGCGACCCTGATCGACTTCGATCGGCGCGTCCTTGTTGGGCGAGAATGCTTGCTCAACGATCAACTCGATCTGTTCGTTTGGTGCCGTCTGCAAGAAATAGAAGACGTTGTTTTGGCGGTTGTAAAAACAACTGCGCGGTTTGCCGTCGACGCGCAGTAAGCACTTCGGCAGCTGGTCGGCCCAGCCCGCGATGCGCATCGGTGGGGCGGGCAAGTAGTTTCGCCGTCCGCGCTCGACGAAGCCAAGACGCGAGCGCAGCAGCACGGCGACGAAGCGCAAGCCATAGTTGACGAAGTATCCTCTGACGCGCTCGATGTTCAGCAGCTCGTAGGTCTCGCTGACCAAATCGGCGCCGCCTTTGGCGGTAAATCGCGCGCCGACCGGCGTGGCCACGGTGCGGGTCGCGGAAACATTGGGCAGCGCAGTCTTGGGCAGGTAGATACGGACAAAGTGCGTGCCTTGCCGTCGCAGACCGCGTTTTTCACTATAAAGCGTCAGACGTCGCTTGCCGCGGTAGTCGGCGTAGACAAAGGCCCAATGGCTCTGGGCCGCCAGGTTGGTCGGGTCGGTGAGCACGCCGAAGCCGTCGACGATCTGCGGTGTGATTTGCGCGTGCTGTGTGATTTGCGCGGGAAGCTCGAACGGCAAGACCAACTTGATTACCGAGCGCTCGATCGGCAACGTCCAGCGGATCGGATTGAACCACACGGCGAGCAGCGCTTTGCCGTTGCGCACGGTTGGATCGGCGAAGCGACGCCCACAGCGATAATGTAGCTCGAGGGTGTAGCGCTGACCGTTGCGTGTGCGAAACGCGCCAAAGTCGGCTTGATAGTAGCCGCCGCCCAGCGCGCGCATGTTGACCGCTTGCTCGCCTTCGGCGGTGTGCAGCGCTGCGCGGTTGACATACATCGGCAAGTAGAACGGGCCGATCTTGCGGATCGTCGTGCGGCTTTCGTTTTCGCGAAAGGTCAGTCGGTAGATCAGATCCATCGCGCCGTCGTCCTGGACGAAGGCCTGGCTATCGGCTTCCAGTAGCGTGACCGGATCCGCCCAGGCCGTGGCGGAGATCAAAAGTACGCACCCAGCGAACCAGCGCATCATCGGCTTCTCCCGTGTCGGCGTGGACGCTGCAATGCCAGGACCAGTCGTAGAGTCGCGTGATTCTAGTCTGTTAGACAAAGATGGCCGATCGGCGCCGGGTCAGAGCGACACGTGCCGCGAGCTGTACCGCAGCCTCGAGGTCAATCTGACCCGTCGTCGGATGCCACGCGCGACGGAGCCTAGCCAAGCAACTCCCAGGCAAGTACGCGCCGCTCAAAAAATCGGAGGAATCGATGCGAAGGCAGCTGCTTCTGCCCCTGGCCTTGCTGGCACTGGCCATGCCTGGCTGCGCTGGTCTCGAACCGGCCCTACCCGCGAAGCTGGTCGGCTATGGATACGATGAATACTTCACAATTGGCGTTAAGCGCTCGGGGCTCACCACCTCTACCAGCGAAGGCCCCTGGCCTGTCCATGGCGGGTCATTCGTGACGAGTTGTCAGCCTGCCGCGATTCGGGGCGGTGACTCGGGGGGGCCGATGTTCTTTGGCCATAGCACAGAGCGGCGAATCATCGGCGTGTGCTCGGGCGGGGGCGGGGGCAGGAACCAACACGCCAGCGTCAACGGTAACTGGCTCAGCTGTTGGATCAACGACCAGATCATCTCGCTGTCAGACTACGACACGAGCTGGGTGCAGACCTGCGCATGGTGTGGCAATGGTATCTGCGAAGCACACGCTGGTGAGTGCAACGAAGCGACGTTCTGTGCCGCCGACTGTTGCGAAGGACCGAGTTGCGTCTGCTGAGACGGCGCGATCAGGCCTTGATCGGGTCCATCTGCTCGAGCTCGGCGAAGGCCTCGACGATACGCTCGGGGGCCATCACCGGGAGCGAATGGCCGATGTTGGCGAGCAGGCGAATGCGCGCACCGGGGATGTGTTTGGCCAGCGCTTTGGCGTTGCGCGGCGAAACCATCTGATCGTTCGCGCCGGCGATGATCAGCGTCGGGCAGCGGATCGCCTTGGGCGGCGTGAGGTGCGTGGCGACCACCAAGGCCTGACGCAGAAAGGTCCAGAAGGTTCGTGGGCTCTCGTGGGTCATTAGATCGGGAAAGGCGCGCAGCATCTGACGACCGCGCTCACCGACGACCTCTTTGGTCAACAGCAATTCGATCAGTGCATCGGGAACTTGATCGTGACGGCAGGTCGCGACGTTCCAAACGTTTCTAATCGTCCGCAGCGACGGTAGACGTGCCAGGTAGAGCGCGGGCATCGTCGAAATCAAGAGCAGTGCGCGTGCGCGTTGGGGATGGCGTGCGACGAAGCGCTGCGCGACCATGCCGCCCAGTGAGTTGCCAACGACAAACGCCGCAGGGATCCCTTCTGCGTCGAGAACGGCCACCATATCGTCGGCAAAGTCGCTGATCGTCCACAGCCGTCGGTTGGGACGACTGCGTCCGCTGCCACGATTGTCGAGGGCGATGATCTTGCGCTGAGGATCGGCCTCGGCCAGCGCTTGCGGCAGGCCGTGCCAAAATCGCATCGACGCGCCGAGCCCCTGGACCATGATCGCCGTTTGCGGTCCTTGACCATGCACCTCGTAGTAGACCGTGCAGCCGTCGGGGCGTCGAATTTCCATCGCCCGACGATTGCCCGAGTTATTGCGCCAGATCAAGTCACATCGTGTCGACTTCTCGGTCGCCGGACGCGGCTGTGGCCAGCCGTCGTTGGCAAGGGTCGGCGCAGCCGATCGTAGTGCGTTGTGCAGGGCGTTGGCGCCACGGTTTGGCGGTCAGCGCTGCGCTGGATTCCGAGAAGATCAATAATCGCAATGGGCTGGTCGCACGACCTGTTTTGTTTGCGACCGGCCGTTGTTGATCGACCCTTCACTGCGGTAAACACGGACACCACCAGGAGACAACTGTGAAGCTCAAACTCTCTTTCGTCGTTTGCACGGTCGTGGCGCTGACGAGCTGGGCACAGGCCAGCGAAGAGCGCGCCGGCTCAGAGACGGCGGATCAAGCGAGCGCGGACAAGGCGACGCAAGTTCTGCGCTCGATCGATTGGAAGAAGGGGCCGGTCAAGGTCGATATCGGTGCTCAGGCCGAGATGGAGATCCCCGAGGGGTACCTGTTTACCGCTGGGCCCGGTACGCGCAAGATGCTCGAGCTGATGCAGAATCCGACGGGGGGGCGCGAGCTCGGCCTGCTGATGCCGCTCGATAGCGCTTGGTTCGTGATCTTCGAGTTTTCCGACATCGGCTACGTGAAAGATGCCGACAAAGAGAAGCTCGACAAAGATGAGATTCTCGCTTCGATCAAAAAGGGCGTGGCAGCCAGCAATGCGCGCCGCAAAAAGCGCGGTTGGCCCGAGATCACCGTTACCGGTTGGCAGACCGCGCCGTTTTACGATGTCGAGGCCCGTAATCTCAAGTGGTGCATCGAGGGGCAGTCGCGCGGTCAGCGCATCGTCAACTACAACACGCGGATTCTTGGCCGCCACGGCGTGATGAGCGCGAACTTGTTGGTTCGGCCCGATCGGCTCGAGATGACCACGCCGATCATCAAAGACTTGCTCGAGAAGTTCAGCTTCAAAGAAGGCCAGGGCTACGCCGAATTCAAAGAAGGCGATAAGATCGCTGAGTACGGCCTTGCCGCATTGGTTGTCGGTGGCGCGGTCGGCATCGCTGCCAAAGTTGGCTTGCTCGGCAAGCTCGTCGGTTGTCTAGGCAAGGCCTGGAAGCTGGTCGTCGTTGCCGTGCTCGGTCTGATCGCTGGCCTTCGCAAGCTGTTTGGTCTGCGGCCCAAGGCGCCTGAGGCCGATTATCAGCCCTACTCGGGCGGCGACGAGATCGACCCCGATAGCGAACTGAGCGCGAAGATCGAAGCCAAAGCCAACCCGCCGCTGGACGACAAACAGCAACCCAAGTAGTTTTTTCGGGTGTTAGCCCTCGAGCTGCTTTTCATTTTAGTTGTCGTTTACCTGCTCGAGTGCGCGGTATGGGTACCGCCACAGGCGACGGGTGTTCGCCGCCGGCTGTTTGGCGGTGCGCGTCTGTTGCGTGCGCGCCAACCGACGGCGCGTTATCAACGGGCCGTGCTCTGGGGGCAGGTTTGGCCGCCGCTCTTTAGCGCGATACCCACCGAGCGCTTGCCGTTTGCCGTGACAGTTGAACGCTTAACGTTGATCGATGGCCGTGAGCTCGACCGCGCGGCAGCCGCTCGTGCAAGCGCCGAGGGAACGCGGTTGCGGGTTGGCCGCGCACAGCTTGTCCTATGCAGTCGGCGGCTGGCTGGGCGATGTGCGGCGTTTCTTCGCCGCTGGGCAGGCGCCGACCAGTCCGCGCGCGTCGAAGCGATCGGCGAGTTACTGGACGCGCGATTCGACCTCGCGGAGACCCGACAAGCGTTCGCTGAGCATCGGCGGCGCAGCTGGGCTTTGCGCACTATCGCTTGCGTGCAGCTGTTGTTGTTGTTCGCTGGGGCGTATCTGCTGATCGCCACCCGATGGCGGGTGTATTGGTTGCCGGTGCTCGCCGCGCTTGGTGCGCTGTGGGTGCTGATCTTTGTGTTGTTCGCCTTCGCACGGCGCAGCCTTGCGGCGGCATTGCGCCCCGACTGGAGTTATCTGCTGCTCGTCGGTCTCTCGCCGATCAGCGCCTTGCGCGCTCACGATCTGCTGGCACGCGAGTCGATTTCTGATCGTCACCCGTTGACTGCGGCGCTCGCGCTCGGTGCTTCGTCCCAGGCGATCGCTGAGCCAGCGCGGCGTTTTCTCGTCGATGCGCACCTGCTGCGACATGCGGCGAGTGAAACGCTACGCACTTGGGGCGCGACCCTCGCCGAGCGGATCAGCGAGCTGGTCGGGCGACATGGTCTCGATGTCGAGCGTTTACTCGAACCACCTGAACGCGAGACCGAGAGCGTGATCGGCTATTGCCCGCGCTGCTTGAGTCAGTATCAAAGTGGCCAGTGGTGTAGCGAGCTGGCGTGCAACGAAACCTACCTGTTGCCGCTCGATGTGCGTGTCGATCAAACGAGTCCCGTCGTACCGGGTTGAGCGCCCTTCCACTTGAAGCCTTTCCACTTGAAAAAAAGCAGCGATTGCGGAACCCTGGCGGTTAGCATTGGCACAGGGAGGACACCGTGCACCAAGGCTCTGGTCTAACGCCGAGCGCGTTTTGCGCGGCTTACGGCGCGCCCCCTGAGATCGCCGAAACGATCGCGCGCGAGGGTTTGTTGCCGCCGATCCTGCTGACGCGTCTTGCGCGCAGCTTTCCCGATCGGGTGCGCTTTTCAGCCTCGCCGGCATTGTTTAGCGACAAGGCCCGCTATTCGGGCATCGCGGGCTTTCGTGAAGTCTGTCAGCGCCTGGCCGCTGAAGGTGTGACGATCGAGGCGCAGGCCGAGCGCGAGTTGTTCATCGACGTCTATCGGTTTTTGGCGACCCGTCACACCCTCAACAGCATCGATTGGACCGACTTCCAAAACGACTCGCTGTTTCACCTGGTTTTTCCGCAGCCAGGGATGTTTGAGCCGGATGTTGTCGCCGCCTACACCGCGGCATCGTCGCGCGAAGATCGCCAGAAGATCGCCGCCGACTACATCCAGCGCACCAATCCGCACGACGGCAATCAGCAGCTCAACAAGCCCTGGTTCTACGACGAAAATGACGAGCTGCACGTGCTGCCGGGCTCGCAACACAAGTATCCACAGATCCAGTTGATCTTCGATCGCAGCACGCAGCATTGCTTTTCCTTTTGCACCTACTGTTTTCGGCACGCCCAAGTTCGCGGCGACGAAGACATGTTTGTTCAGGAAGACATCGGGCAGGTCCACGCCTATCTGCGCGCTCATCGTGAGGTCACCGACCTGCTGCTGACCGGCGGCGATGCCGGTCTGCTGACGGCCGACCGATTCGAGGCCTACGTCACGCCGCTGATCGAAGATCCTGCGCTGGCGCACGTGCGAACGGTACGCATCGGATCACGCGCCTTGACCTATTTGCCGGAGCTGGTGCTCGGTTCGGGTTACGACCGGATGCTGTCGCTGTTTCGCAAGGTTTACGAGAGCGGCATGCAGTTGGCGTGGATGGCGCATTTTTCGACGCCGCAAGAGGTTCTCAATCCGCTGGCGCTGGCGGCAATTCGTCGATTGCAGGCCCATCATGTTGTGCTGCGCAGTCAGAGCCCGATCATGAAGCACGTCAGTCTGTTTGCGAACCCGAGTGGCGAAGGGATCGACATCGAACGCTCGGCGCGCAACTGGATCGACCTCGGGAATATTCTCGGCGCGCTCGGTATCGGCTTTCACTCGATCTATTGCGCACGGCCGACCGGGCAACACAGCTACTTTACTGCGCCGCTGGCTGACGTTCACCGCGTCTTCGATCAGGTCTATCGCTCGTTGGCTTCGATCCATCGGCCTTCCCGTCACCTGTCGATGACGACTTCAGCGGGAAAGATCTCGATCCTCGGCAAGACCCAGGTTGGTGACGACGAGGCGTTTGCGCTGAAGTTCACCGAGGGACGCGAGATGGGCTGGCTCGACCCGGTGTTTTTGGCCAAATACGATCGCGAGACCAACGACGTTGCACGGCTGAAGCCGCATCGTGGGTCACGCTTCTTTTTCGAAGAACAGCAGGACCAGATCGAGGCTGAGTTGGCTGAGCAGCTAAAGCGGCGGAGCTAAAATGATCGACAAACGGGTCGGTTCTGTTGCCGAAGCGGTTTCGGTGATCAAAGACGGCGCAACAGTGCTGATTGGCGGCTTCGGCGAAGCGGGCAGTCCGATCGAGTTGATCCACGCGCTGATCGATCACGGTGCCAAGAACCTCACCGCGGTCAACAACAACTGCGGAAATGGCGAGGTCGGCTTGGCCGCGCTGATCGCCAGCGGGCAGGTCAGCAAGATGATCTGTTCCTATCCGCGCTCGGCCAACTCGATGGTCTTTCCCGATGCCTATCGCTCGGGCCGCGTGGCGCTCGAATTGGTACCCCAGG
This sequence comes from Deltaproteobacteria bacterium, assembly GCA_020633415.1. Classification (GTDB taxonomy): domain Bacteria; phylum Myxococcota_A; class Polyangia; genus JACKDQ01. Next base: position 11,370 of record JACKDQ010000023.1, on the reverse strand, counting down.
GGACGCTCGCCGAGCGACTGCGCTGCGGCGCTGCCGGCATCCCCGCGTTCTACACGCCGACGGCGGTGGGTACACCGCTAGCTGAAGGCAAGGAGCTGCGCGAGTTCGATGGCAAACACTATCTGCTCGAGCGCGGCCTAGTCGCTGACTTCGCGCTGATCAAATGTGAGCGCGCCGATCCGCTCGGTAACTTGACCTACAACAAGACCGCGCGCAACTTCTCACCGGTGATGTGTATGGCGGCGAAAACGACGATCGTTCAGGCGCGGCGCGTAGTTGAGCGCGGTGAGATCGATCCTGAACATGTCGTTACGCCGGGCATCTTCGTCGATCGCATCGTCGAGGTTGCCGATCCCGCCGTTGAGTCGGAGTTGATCGCTGCGGGGAGGCGATATCCGTGAGCGCGTCATCGAGAGGCTGGAATCGCGATCAGATGGCAGCACGCGCCGCCGCGGACATTCCCGATGGGGCCTATGTCAATCTGGGCATCGGCATTCCCGAGTTGGTTGCCGAGCACGTTCCGCCGGGTCGCGAACTGATCTATCACACCGAGAACGGCTTGCTCGGCATGGGGCCGCCGGCTGCAGCAGATCGGCGAGACTATGAGCTGATCAATGCCGGCAAGAAGCCGGTCACCGCAATCGCCGGCGCAGCGTATTTCCACCATGCGGATAGCTTTGCGATGATTCGCGGTGGGCATCTCGATGTTTGCGTGCTCGGTGCGCTGCAAGTCGCGCAGAACGGCGACTTGGCCAATTGGTCGACGGGCGAAACCGGCGCGATTCCAGCGGTCGGTGGCGCGATGGATCTGGTCGCCGGCGTCAAGACGGTATTCGTGATCACCAAGCACGTCACGAAGACCGGCGAAGCCAAGCTGGTCGAGCGTTGCAGCTTTCCGCTGACCGGTCAGGGCGTGGTGGCGCGCGTGTTTACCGATCTGGCCGTGATCGACGTGACCGAAAAGGGTTTCGTGTTGATCGAGACTGCTCCTGGGATCAGCGCGGGCGAGGTTCGAGAGCAGACGGCGGCGCCGCTCTATTCGCGCTAACAACCAAGGTCAGCATTGTCTAACGGGAGCCGATCGTGAGCAGTCGAAGCAAGGAGCTGTACCAGCGCGCGCGGCGCGTGCTCCCCGGTGGGGTTAGTCGCAATACGTTGCTCCGCTCGCCACATCCCCTTTACGCCAAGAGCGCCGAAGGCTGTCGTGTCGTCGACGTCGACGGTGTCGAGCGGATCGACTTTGCCAACAACATGGCATCGTTGATCCACGGGCACGCGGATCCGCGGATCGTCGCGGCGGTATCCGCGCAACTGGTGCGCGGCACGGCGTTCACACTGGGTACGGAGGTTGAGATCGCCCACGCCGAGCACCTCTGCAGTCGCAACGCCGGTTTCGACAAAGTGCGCTTCATGAATTCGGGAACCGAGGCGGTGATGGCGGCGTTCAAGGCGGCGCGCGCGCTGACCGGGCGCCAGCGCTTCGCCAAAGTCGAAGGGACCTATCATGGGGCCTACGACTATGCCGAGGTTAGCCAGGCACCGGGGCCCGAGAACTGGGGACCCCCGTTGCAGCCTGCGTCGGTGCCGCTGGCCGAGGGTACGCCCGAGAATATTTTGCGCGATGTGATCGTCTTACCGTTCAATCAGCCTGAGGCGGCGATCGCGCGGCTTGAGCAATACAGCGATGAGTTGGCCGGTGTGCTGCTCGATCCGATGCCCCATCGCGCCGGCTTTTCTCCGGCGAGCGACGCGTTCGTTTCGGCGCTTGCCCGCTGGACCCAGGCCAACGGGGCGCTGCTGATCTTCGACGAAGTGATCACCTTTCGCACCGAGTTTGGCGGGATGCAGACACGCTACGCCGAGCGACCCGATCTCACGGCGATGGGCAAGATCATCGGCGGCGGCTTTCCAGTCGGAGCACTGGCGGGCCGTGACGAACTGATGGCGGTGTTCGATGCTAGCTCGGGGGCACCGCGGCTGCCTCACTCAGGAACGTTCTCAGCGAATCCGGTGACAATGGCTGCCGGCCTGAGCGCGATGCAGCGCTTCGACGAGGCCGCGGTCGCGCGGCTCAACGCCTTGGGTGAGCGCGCCCGCCAGCAGATTCGCCAGGCGATCGATGTCGCCGGCGTGCCGGCCAGCGTGACGGGAACCGGCTCGCTGTTTCGCATCCACCTCAAAGCCGAGGCGCCTGACGATTATCGCTCGTCGTTTTTGACCGCCGAGGAGAAGCGCAGACTCGATCAGTTCATCGATCAGATGTATCAGCACGGCGTGATGCTGATCCACACCGGCGCTGGTACGCTTTGCACGCCGATGGGGCAGGACGAGCTCGATCGACTGGCTGACGCGGTCTGCAAGAGCCTGCGTCAGCTGCGAACCGCGCATGGCAAGCGCTAGTCTCTCTTTGCGCAGAGAAGATCGCGCTGTAGCGCCTCGCCAAACGGCAACACGTCGGGCTCTCCACTAGCGCGATGCGCTGCGCCGTTTGCGGCATTGCGCGGCCAAACGCTGGGTCAGGTTGGTTGGCCGTGTTGCAGCTCGCGCAGCCGTTGCGCGATCAGCCGCTGTGGCAAGGACAAGACCAGCTCGCAACCTGCGCCGGGGAAGTTGCGTAGCTGCACGCTGCCGCCGGCGCTCTGCGCGATCGCGCGGATGGCGTCCATGCCCACGCCGCGTCCCGAAACTTCGCTGAGCGCGTGGGCCGTCGAGAGGCCCGGCGTGAAAACGAGATCAACGATTCCTTGATCGTCCAGCCTCGCCAGTTGCTCGGCGGAAACGACGTTGTGCTCGATCGCTTGTGCTTTGAGGCGCGCGAGATCGATGCCGGCGCCGTCGTCCTTCACACGGACGACGATCGCCTGTCGCCCGCTGGCGACCGCCAGCGCCACCGTTCCCGCGCGGGGCTTGCCGGCGGCAACGCGTTGTTCGGCAGACTCGATGCCATGAACGATCGCGTTGCGCAGCGCGTGCACGACCGCATCGCGGATCAGCCGACGATTGTGTAGCGATAGCTGAAGCGTTTCGCCGCTAATCTGCAGCTGTGCTGTCTTGTTCGCCGCGGCGACTTGCTCGGCGAACATCCGTTGCAGACCGGGCACAGCTTGGGCAAGAGACGTTTGGCAAAGCATGCCGATCGGTTCAAGAAGCTCGGCAAGTGCACGATCACTTTGCAGCGCCTGTTGACTCTCGGCGAGGTCGAGCCAGCGAAGCGTTGCGGCCTCGAGCGCGTTGATCGCCGCCCTATCGGGTGCTGCATCGATTGTCGCTGGGGCCTCGCCGAGTGCCATCGCGCCAGTTGCCGGAATCGTGCTCAGCCGACGCAGCGCGCTGAGCTGCTGCTTGAGCGGCGACAATACATCGACGCCGCGCGCGCGATCCCGGTCGACGAGATGGGCCATGCCACGCAGTTCATGTTCGATTTGATGACAAAGCGTCTGGAGCGCGGCAAGCCCGACGGTTCCGGCGTTGCCTTTGATCGTGTGCACCGAGCGCATCAGTTGCGGGATACGCTCGCCCGGTTCGGTATTGGCGGCCAAGAGCAGTTGCTCGGCGTCGAGCACAAACTCTTCGAGTACGCCGCGCTCCACTTTGAGCGCCTCAGCGGCAACGAGCAACTCGAGTTGCATCTGTTGCACGTTGCGCTCGAGCGTCTTGATCTGGGTGACGTCCTTGACGACCACCATCACTTTTTCAACGAGGCCATCGACGAAGATCGGGCTGTAGTCCAGCTCGAAGCAGCGCACCGTGCCATCGGTGCTGCTGTAATTGATCGTTCGTGGCGGCTGATCTTGAATCATCATCCACTGAAGCTCATCGGAGCCAACGACCAAGGCCAGCCAGTTGCTCAGCCGCGCGCTAGCGTCCAGCTGATTTGCCGACCCCAAACGAAGCAACTCGGTAATCTTGCGGTCGGCGATTTGCTCGGAGCCGAACAGCTCTACGGTGTGGGCCGAGTAGGGATCGTTGACACGCCCGCTGGCATCGACGGTAACGATCGCTTGCTGCATGTTGTCGAGCAATTCACGGGTGGCTCGATTGGCGACGGTCAGCTCATGGGTGCGTTCGGCGATCACCGCCTCGCGAGCGCCGAGCACGCCGATCAGCGCGTCTTGCCGAGCGCCAGCAAAGCTGGCAAAGAGCCCGAGAAACAGCGGCGCGGTGTCGATAATCCAGAGCAGTGCATTGTTCGCCTGGGTTGTGAACAGGGCGTTGACGGTAAACGGTTGACGCTGCTCGTAGAGCAGAAACAGCGTGGCGATGATCGGAAAGGCCAGGCCAAACAACGCGCCGAGGGTGGCATAGCGCCTGGTCTGTTTGCGTGAGCGGCTCATTGGCTGACGAGGTCTTTGGACCACGCCGTGACGCGGTTACGGCCGGCGTGTTTCGAGGCATAAAGCGCGGTATCGGCGTCGGCTAGCAGCGCGGCGCTGCTCGGGTGGCGCTCGTCAGCTTGACAAGTACCGACGCTGACCGTCGCGCGAATCGTCTCGCTCTTGAGGTCGATCGACAGCGACTCGACCGTTTGTCGCACGGCTTCAGCGGCGCAGATCGCTTGGCCTTGGTCGATTCCGGGAAAGAGGATCAAAAACTCCTCGCCACCATAGCGAGAGACCACGTCCGTTGCTCGCAAGCGATTGGTCAGTGCATTGGCGACTTCGCGAAGAACGTCGTCGCCGGCCAGGTGACCGTAGGTGTCGTTGATGCGCTTGAAGTGGTCGAGATCGACCATCGCCAGGGAGAGCGGAAAGCCGTAGCGGCGATATTTTTGAAATTCGACGTCGAGCACCTGCTGGGCGTGATGGCGGTTATAGACCCCGGTCAAGGAATCGCGAACGCTAGATTCTTCGAGTTTGGCCAAGGCGTCTTTGAGCAGGGTCTGCGCAACGCTGCGCTCGGTAACGTCGGTGACGACCACGCAGATCGAGTTGATGTCTCCGGTGCTTTCTTCTTTGATCGGAATGAACATGCAGTCTTGACGCATGTCCTGAACGTCCAAGGTCAGACGCTGGACGTTCTTGAAGCCGAAGACGTTGGGCCGCTGCTCCCAACCGCTGAACGCGCTTTGCTTGAGCGTGAAGGCAACGGCGCTCTTGCGGCGAAACCATTCGACGGGGAGGTCAGCGATGAGTTCGAAGAGACAGCGCCCAGCGGCAGCCTCGGCGCTGATTCCGCTGTGGGTCTCCATGAAGTGGTTCCAGTATTCGATGACAAAGCTGCGATCGACGATAAACACGCCGACGTTGAGTTGGCTGAGGATCTGCGCGAGCTTGCGGTCGAGATCCATGGTGAATTCGCTATAGCGCCATCAGCAGCTTGTCGACCGCGTTGCGAATCTTTTCGGCGGAGGTTTCAGGAAAGACCATCAGCAGCCGACAATTGCGCCGAAATCCATGCGTGCCGAGTTCAATGTCCAGGACCAGTGCGCAGTCCCAGCCGCGATCGGCATAGTTCGTCAATCCTTCGGGGGGGACGATGCTGGGTGGCGAGAAGTAGAGCACGATGTCGAGGGGTTCGGTTAGGCTGCCAAAGAATGCGCCGACGATGATGTTGGTCATCTCGAGCAATAATTCCTCGTCGACCTCTTCTGTGACTGGCTGGTCCCCCGCTATCGGTGGAAAGAACAGCACCACGGCTTCTCCGGCCAAGCCGTTGGAGAACGCTTGGCGGGTTAGGACGATGTCGTCGTGCTGTTCGGCGTCGATGACGATCTGGGCGATCAGCGCATCGATCGTGAATTCCTCGACGTTGGGCACATTGAGCGTTACTTCAATGCCGATGATCTGCGCCAGAGCGTTGGCTGCCCGACCCATCGCGATGTTCGCCAGCTCGCGCAGCGCATCGACCTGGTCGGGGTTGAGAAAGGTGGTCGTCATAGCGACCCTTCCTTGACCAGGTAGTTCAGTAGCTGGGCCAGCTTGTTTTCGTCGATGGGCTTGTTGATCACCGCACGGGCGCCCAGGATTTTAGCGCGCTGCATCGGCGCGCTTTGGATATTGGCGGTGATCACGACGATCGGCGCAGAGAAGTTCTGCGTCTGGAGCTGCTCGAGCACCTCAAATCCATCGAGGCCAGGCATGTTCAGGTCCAAGAACAGCAGATCAACCTCGCCGGCGAGACAGGCACGGACGGCTTCTTGTCCAGAGTCGGTGTGCGAGACCGTGAGATCCAAGGCCTGCGGCAGGGCCCGCTCGATTCCTCTGCGGCTGAACGAAGAGTCATCGCAGATCAACAATCGTCTTGTCGTCACGTGGTATGTTCTCCGGTCGGCGCTAGCACACGTGCTGGCTGCGCGGGTCGTCTAGGCGTTTGGATCTTTCCGATCTTAGCGCGCTCGACTGGCGATGTTAAGCATTTGGCGGGGCGCTTAGCGTGGCGACGTTTGGCTGCGCGCTCGAACGAATCGTTGGATCGCCTGAAGCTGCACGGCCTTAGGGCAGTCTGCCCGGGGTGAGGTGTTGCACGTAGTACATCATGTAGGCCAAAAAGCCACTCAGTCCGACGTATCCGGCGGCGGCCCAGAGGCGTGTGCTCGGTTTGACGTTGAAGTAAGCGGCTTGCTCGGGGTCGTGGCGTTTCTTCCAGCTCGAAAGGGCGCGCGGCAAACCGAGCAAGGTGACAGCGATCAAGATGATCGATTTGAACCACAGACCGGCGAGCAACATCACGGGCAGGGCGACGATCCAGATCTTGGGAGAGATCGCGCCGACGATGCGACCGCCATCGAGTGGGGAGTAGGGTGCCATGTTGAACAGGTTGAGCATGTAGCCGACTTGCGCTAGCCCGCGAAAGTAGTCACCCCAGCCGTTGCGATAGAGCACCAAGCAAACTTGAGCGCCGATCGTCCCGAGAAATGGTCCACCAAAGGCGACCAGCGCCTCTTTGCCGGCGTCTTGTGGCATGCGCTTGAGGCCGATCAGCGCGCCGACGAAGGGGATGAATACCGGCGCCGAGAAGGGAATGCCCAGCGCCCGCAGGACTAGCGCGTGGCCGACCTCGTGGACAAAGATCAGCACGACGAAACCGACTGCAAAATGTAGCGGCCAGGCAAGTGCATAGATCCAGATCGACAAGAACATCGTGCCGCCCGTCTTGAGCACGACGAGCAAGCTCTTAGCTTTGAACAGACCCAAGAGCAGCTTGCCCTTGCTGAGCAACAGCAGTCCGATGCTCTTGCCTTTGAGCAGAAAGAAGCCGAGCACCGCCAACACCGTCCACAATGCTCCCTTTTTCTTCGGTGGCCCAGCAGGCGAACCGATCGTTTCCGGTGGCGGCTGCGAGTTAGCGGGGTCGCTTGGTCTGATCTTGTGCACGGGATAGTCCTGGCATTGTTATGTGAGTCGGATCAACATCGATCTTGTCCCTTGACGGTTGGTGCGTTTCGCGCCAGATCTGCAGACGATGGTGGAGTTAGCGGCGCAGCAGCGTTACGAACTGCTTGAGCGGATCGGCCGGGGCGGTCAGGGCAGCACTTTTGTCGCGCTAGACCGCGCAACAGGTCGCCAGGTCGCGGTCAAACGCATCAAGCTCAACGCCGATGCCGGTTGGAAGCCGTTTGATCTGTTTGAGCGCGAATGTCGCGTGCTGCAGAAACTCTCCCACCCGGGGATTCCGAAGTATCTCGACTCCTATGCCGACGAAGCAGCGGGCGAGTACTTTCTGGTGATGGAGTTGATCACTGGGCGCACGCTGCGCCGCGTGATGGAGGGACCCTCGCTGAGCGAGGCTCAGCTGTGGTCGATTTTTCATCAGGCGCTGGCGATCCTCGACGCGCTGCACGGCGTTCGCCCGCCGGTGATTCACCGCGACATCAAACCTGACAATCTGATCCAGCGCGACGACGGCTCGCTGTGTTTGGTCGACTTTGGCGGGGTGCGGATGACGCTGCGCCCCGACGGTGGATCGACCGTAATCGGCACCTTCGGCTATATGGCTCCCGAGCAACTCCACGGCGATGCCACGCCGGCAACCGATCTTTTCGGGCTTGGGGCGACGATCGCTGCATTGGCGACGGGAAGCGAGGCGGATGCTTTGCCGCGCAAAGGGCTGGCGATCGATCTCTCGCGGCTCTTGCCACCGTCGACGCTGCGCGAGGTGCTGACGGCGATGCTCGAGCCGGACCCCGACAAGCGCTTGGCGTCGGTGGCGATGGTGCGCAAGTTTCTCGAGCGCGCCAGCAAAGCGGGGCGAGGCAAGCAGCAGCGCTCACAGGCGCGACCCGAACGCGGCCGACCAGCACGACCGCCAGCGCAGCCGGATGCCCCGGCAGCGGGAGGCTCGGCCGATCGCTCCGTCGGTGACGACGATGGCGATGCGTTTTGGCCAACGCTGGTGCGGATCTTCGGTTCGATGGGATATCTGGGCTTGATGATGCTCGAGCACATCATGCTGCCGATCATCTTCGTCGTGCTCTCCAAGATCAGCTCACCCCATAACCGCCCGGCCCTGGCGGCGCGCAAAGAGAAGGCCAAAGCGCTGCTCAAGCGCGGTCGCAAAGAGATGCGGCGGCTGAGTCAGAGCGAGGCCGAGTCGCGCAAACGCCTGCCGCCTGGGCGTCGGTCGGACGGCTCCGGTCACGTTCCTCGTCGTGATCCACGGCGCTAGGGCGATCCTCAACGTTCGGCCGGTCGGCGAAATTGCCCTTGCCGAAGTGCTGCGACCAGCCATATCACCGGCAATCGTACCGCCAAATCAGCGCCCCCCTTGAAAACGCCGATGCTAGGCGACCGCCGCCGATGGTGGCCGGGCCGGAATCGAGCAGCTCCGCAGATCTGTGAGCGCTCCACAGCAGGTGCGATCACGGGGTAACAAGGTTAGGTCTCGAAGCGCTTTTTCAGTCGCAAGAAGAACGACTCATAGGTGCGAAAGCTCACTGTCGCCGCGGCAACGCCGACGGCCAAGGTTGCCAGAAAATAGGCCAACGACGCCCTTTGAGAGGTGCCGTGGGTGATACCCGGCAAAAGCTTTTTCACCGCGTTCGCCGAGAGCATGTGGAGCAGGTAAACGCCGTAGCTGACAGTGCCTACCCAGGCGACCGGTTTCCATCGCAACGCCTTCGACAGCAGATGATCTTCGCGAATCACGCAGCTGGCAACGATCGCGACCAATAAGAGTTCGACCAGTGGCCGATTGGCTAGCCCCAAGCGCTCACCCCAACCCAAAGCCAGAATCGACAGAGCAGCGAACAGCGGCAGGCTCCAGCGCCGACCAAAAGCTCGATCGAGCACCTGATAGCTTTGCCGGCGATGCAGAAGATGCGCAAGCACCACACCTAGACAAATCGCTGTCGAGAAGCTGGCCAAGATGCGCACTAACAGCGCGGGCGCTGCAGAAAAGACCCCGAAAGCGGCGAGCTGCGAGACCAGCACCGTGACCAGAGCAACCCAGATCGGTCCACGCCCCTTGATCCACGATTGCACCGACGGCCAGACCAAATAGAACTGCTCTTCAGTCGCCAGCGACCAGGCAAAGTAGAAGATCACGCGATCAGCGTCGAGCTGAACAAACCAGTTTGAGGTGTAGGTCAGGTAGAACTTGAGGTTGCTGAAAAACTGTTGCCCCGTCGAACTGTCACCTTCGACCAGCTTGACGACGACGCAATACAGCAGCAGCACCGCGTAATAGAGCGGAAAGATCCGCAGCGACCGCCGTATATAGAACTTCCTTAGCGAGATTTGCCCGTGGCGCTCGTGCTCGCGGAGCAACAGCGTGGTGATCAAAAAGCCGCTGATCGCAAAGAAGAACGTGACCCCGTGATAGCCTTGCTTCAACAGCGGAAGCGTGAACGCGCGCGATCCGGTGTGATGCCAAACGACCGCGGCAATGCTGACAAAACGCAGGCCGTCCAGCGATCCGAAAAAGCGCGTCTTCAGGAAATCCTCATGGGAATGCATCATTGCCTGCCAAGCATCACATCAAAAAAGGTGAGCGTCCCCTTTTTCCATTCAGCCAAACAGTGCGGCGCTTCGCTCGCGCACCATCGCTACGGTCTCGAGCAACTGACGCAGATCCGCCTCACGCAAACCGCTTTGCTGAATCGCATCGACTTGGCAAACCGCCTCGATCTCGACCTCGGTAGCGCTGGCCTCGACCAGCGCGTCGGCGGCCGCGAGCGCGATGATTAGCGGCTCTCCGGCAGCCATCGGCGTGTGATGAAAGCGCGCAGCTTTGGCGACGATCGGTGCAAGATCCCAGTGGGCGATCACCTTCGGACCGACATCGGTATGCGTAGCGTCGAGGATTTCCATCAGCGGGACCTCCTCGGCGAGCCAGCGGGGCTCAGAACGACCCAGATGAGCCAGCAACGCCAAGATAGCGATGCGCCCCACATCGGCCAACAGTCCGGCGAGAAACCCCTGGTCGCTGTCCAGTCCGAGCTTTCGCGTGACCAGGTGGGTTGTCGCTGCCAGCAAGTAGGCGCGAACGTTTTCTTCTCTCATCAAGAAGTCGAGCGCCCCGCAGCGAAAGACATCGCCCATCATCACCGCAAAGGCGATGTCGCGCAGGCCGTTGATACCGATGCGAACCACAGCAACTTGCAGACTGGAGATCGGCACACGCGAACCGAACGCTGCCGAGGAGGCCAGCGCCAACACACGACTAGCCAGCTGCGGGTCGCGATGAACCAGCTGCGTCGCTGCTTTGAGATCCGGATCGCGGCGGTTTGCCAGGTCGTTGAGCTCAACAGCCACCTGGGGTAGCGGCGGGATGGAAAACTTGCCGCTCGCTAGTGCCTCGTCGGCCTCTAGCTGAAACGCGAACTGCCAGCCACGCGTCTCAGCCAGCGCGATGCCTTTTCCTTTTGTCATCTGCAGACCACAGTATACACCAGCGGCACGGGTGCACGCCCAAGACGGCCAGGCAGTGGCACCGAACGACGGCAGGCCAGCGATCGACGGCGACGCCAGATTACGCCAAGGTCCGGCACTTTTCCGGCGGCGATGCAGGCAACCTTTGATGCGCGCATCCTGTGATAACCCCTCGGAGCGCTGGTCCCGCTGACGTTGAACGCAGGTCTCGGCGTGCTGCGCCTGGTCGTCGGCGCCAACAGTCAGCAGCCTTTTCTTCAGGCGCGGCGGCGCTTCCTTGCTTACGTCAATCGCCGCGAGGCCAAGGTCAGTCCCGACGGTGAGCGCTGGCTCGCCATGGGAGACGGCGGACTGAGACAACTCTTGGGGCTACCGTGGTAAGGGATCGATACAGGTCGGCGTCGGCACAAAAGGACGCGCCACTGACCGTCAGCGTGGGGATCATCCAGCGCTAGGAGAGCAGAGCGCGCGGCTATTTGCAGTCAATCGGCGGATTGGAACACCAACCCGGAATGTTGGCGAAGTCGACCACGTTCGGTTGCGGCTCTGAATACATATCGTA
>JACKDQ010000022.1 GCA_020633415.1 Deltaproteobacteria bacterium | reverse complement strand
TGGATGGAAAGGCCACGCCGTGGGCTGTTCCCACGGCGGCGGGCCGGCATGCATGGACTAATAGGTCATTGAGACGCTGGGCGTCAGCGGGAAGAAGAACGTGAAGTTAACGCCCAAGAAGAAATGGTGCGTCAGCTCTTTGTCGTCACCATCGATCAGCACGGCCGACTGAGCCAACTCGGTATCGCTCTGGCCACGCGTGAGATCGCCGCCGGACTCGTTATCGCTAAACAGCAGGTCGCGAATTTCGATACCGGTGGAAAACCAATCGGTGAAGAACATCTGCAGGCCGGCGCCCCAGGCGAAACCGGGACGGAAACCCTCGTTGGCTTCGTCGACGCCGGGGATGTCGCTGTTGTTCTTGGTCATCGCAAAGCCAAAGCCTGCGAAGACGTAGAAGTCGTAGGCGAAGAACGCCTTGCCAAATACCGCCATCTTGCCGGAAAACGGCGTGAAGGTGGCGCGCACATCGCCGGCCATCTGGATGTCGGCGATGTTATTCATGATCGCGCTCCAGTCGTCGCCGCCGCCGAGGCTGGCTGGGACTTTCTGGCTTTCGATCTCGCCCTTTAGGCCGGTGTCTACGCCGACACCAAAACCGACGTCGGCGCCCAGCGAGAAGTAATCGTTAATGTGGTACTGCGCGCGCAGACCAAACAAGAACGCGTGGCGCAGTGCACGGTCGACCGAGAATTGGATCGAAGGGCCGATCTCAAAGCGCGTGTCACGCAGCTGGACGCGTGGCAAACGCGCCGGTTTGTCGTCGAGGGGGTCTTTGCGCTCTGCAAACGCCGTGGCGTTGATGGCCAGCAGCAGGAACAGAGCAATCGTTAAGCGGGCGATACGCATCTCGTGCTCCTAGCGGTAGGTCGTCGCGTGTTTGAAGCTCAGTGGGAAATAGACCGCCGCGCCAAAGGTCAGTACCGCGTTGTTGATAAACGAGGTCTCGGCTGCGTCTTTGACGTTCTGGCCCGTGGTCGGGTCCTCGACAACACGCTGCGTTCGGCCACGCGGCTCGAATTTGTCGAGCATCATGAAGTCGCGGAAAGCGACCTGCAACGCCAGCCACTTGTTAACGAAGATCCGGCCGCCGATGCCGACCTGGAACGTCAAAGCGATGTTGGTAAACGCCTCATTTTCCAGTTTGCGCGGGATGATCTCGGTGCCAGTCACGCCGACGCCGCCGGTGGCGAAGACCTCGTAATGGAGGATCCAGTAGTTGAAGATGTCGAACTTGCCGTAGATCGGCACGTAGCCCATGTTCAACGTTGCGGTATAGAGATAGCGGTTGAGCGTCGGCACGACGTTGAAATGGTGGCGCGTATAGAACTCTTGGTCGAGCACGTTACTTACGTAGTACATGCCCAACACGCCGATATTGAGGATATCGGTGATGAAGTAGTTGAGCTCCAGGCCGATCGCCGAGTGCTGAATCAGCGTATCGTTGACGGTCGTCGCGTAAAAGGGCGTGAGCTCAACGCGGCGGCGCTTGAGGAAAGCCTTCGGTTGGACGACGACGACGTCTTTCCAGCCGACTTGGCTCTTGCCCGCGACGGTCGGAGCGGCGGCATCCTCGGGGGTGCTTTTCAGCTCGCCTTTTTTCGTCGCTAGGGTGTCATCGGAGGGCGGGGGAGCCTTTGGCGGTGCCTCGGGCAACCCGTCGTCGCCACTCTCCTTGGTCGCCTCGTCAGCTGCCGGCGCATCCTGCCCCGCAGGCTGCCCCATCACGGGCGCGCTGATGAGCAGCACCAGCAACCAGCATCCTGGGGCGAAGAAGAAGCGTTTCATCGGGAGGACCTCGTCTGCGGTGGTGTGCAAAAATCTGTTATATTACAAGCAGTTACAGCGGAAAAACGAGTGGTTCGCACTATATCACGGTTTTCCTAGCGATCAAACGAAAACTCAACTGCCTGATTCTTCATCGAATAAGGCGTCGGCAAAACGCTGGGAGTCAAAGGTTCTTAGGTCGGCGACCGCCTCCCCGATGCCCACGAAGCGCACCGGCAGGCTGAGTTCGTTGCAGATGCCTAGGATCACGCCGCCTTTGGCGGTCCCATCGAGTTTTGTCAGCACGACACCTGTTAATTCAAGCGCTTCGCCGAACTGCCGTGCCTGGGTGATCGCATTTTGGCCGGTCGTCGCATCGACGACGATCCAGGTCTCGTGGGGGGCGCCGTCGACTTGTTTGGCGATCGCGCGGCGGACTTTTTGGAGCTCGTCCATTAGCGAGATCTTGGTGTGCAAGCGTCCGGCGGTGTCGGCGATTACCACGTCGGCGCCGTCGGCCTTGGCTTTGCGAAGGGCATCCACGATCACCGACGCCGGGTCGGCGCCTTCCTTACCGCCAACGACCGGCGTCGCGGTCCGCTCGCCCCAAATAACGAGCTGCTCAGTCGCGGCAGCGCGAAATGTGTCGCCGGCCGCCAGCAAAACGCTGAGGCCGCGCGCCTTGAGTTGGGCGGCCAACTTTCCGATTGTTGTGGTCTTTCCAACGCCATTGACACCGACGACGAGCAACACGTAGGGCTTAGATTTCGCGCGTGCTGGGTCGAAGGGCGTTGCCTGTGGCTTGTCCAACAATACCAGCGCCTCTTCCTTGAGGCGGGCAATGATCTCGCTCGAGTCCTTGAGCTGTTTCTTGCTCAGCTGTTTGCGTACCGCCTCAAGCAGCTGCTGTGATGTTTTGACGCCGATGTCGGCGGTAAACAGCACCTCTTCGATGTCATCGAGTAGGCTTTCGTCGATCTGCTTGCCGCGAAACACGCGACCCAATCGCGCCACAAAGCCACTGCGAGTCTTGGCAAGGCCCGCGCTAAGTCGCCGCTGCTCTTCGGCCTCGTCTATCGGCTCGTCATCGCCGTAGTCGTCAGCGGTTTGATCGACGGCTGCCTCTTCGTCGTCAACGGTCGGCGCCTGCGCGGCGATCCGGTCAGCCTGCTCGCTAGATTCGGAGGTTCGGCGTTTGCCGGGGCTGCGGCCGGTTTGCGGCTCGTCCTCGCCGAGCTGGCGCTGCTTCATACGACGAGCGGCGAGAAACAGCAGCACGACCAAAGTCGTTGCTCCGCCGACGAAGGTAACCATCGACCAGTCGATGCGCGCCAACCAATCCATCGGCAGGGACAGTAGTCGCGCCGCCGGCAAATGACAATACCGTTATCAATGGCATTTCTCGCGTCGTCTGAGGCGCTAGGCGACGGGGGCGATGCGGTTTGCCAACGCCGAGGCGATGGTCAGTGCCCGCTGATCGATCGGCCGCTGATCGCTCCAGTAGGCGATCTCCAAGAGCATCGACAGCTCGTGTAGGGCGTCGATCGCTTGGGCCGTCAATCGCTCGCGGTTGGCGCGCAGCACTTCGCGTGGCGTTTGCCTCGCCCAGGCGTCGCGCTCGATCAGCGCTTGCGTTGCGTGTTTGTAGATCTCCAAGAGTCGGATGCGGATTGGCACCAGGCGTACACTGATCTGGAGCAGTTGACCGCGGTGAGGCACCGTGACGTCGAGCGTTTCCGCCAGATAGCCAGCGCAGGCAGCGCTGAGGCGATAGCCGCCGGGGCGTAATGGGCCGACGAGAAACTTGCCTTCGGTATCAACATCGAGTTGGCGGTTGCTTTCGGGCGACGATAGGCAGACTTGGCCGGCGTTGAGCGGCTGCTCGTCGCTGGCGTCGATCAGTTGACCGCCGAGGTGGTACTCGTTGGCGATCAGACTCCAACGGGCTTCGCCGGCCTCAATCCCGCCACGCACGGTGGCTTGCCGCGCCGGGGGTGTCGGCGGATGACGGTGAAGCGCACTGCGCAGCGTCGACCAGCGCGGTCGCCAGCGATATAGCACCAACAGTGATAGCGCAGCGAGGCTGCCAAGCAGGGGCAGGGCGTACATTCGCGGCGGCACCGGCTGCGGCGCAAGGATCGTCACGGTAATCGGCTGGTCCTCTGGTGCCTCGCGCCAGCCAACGCGCGGCGTGAATCGAAGCAGTGCTGTAAGATCGCCCGGCGGGAAAGATGCCGCTGGCACCGAGAACTGGGCGATGCCGCGCTGATTGGAGAGTGCCGACTGTTGGTGGCGCCCGTGAGCCCAGAGCGCGACGACGCCGCCGGCTATTGGCCCCGACGGATCGCTCAACTGCGCGCGGATGCGGATCACGCCGTCCGGGGCGATCTCGCGGCGCTTAGCCGAGGCGATGATCTTGACGGGCGTTACAGCGAATACCCGGCGCTCCAACCGCGTGGGGTTGGTGTGGCGATCACCGGCGAAATTGATCGCCAGATCCAACGATCCCGGCTTGTCGGCGCGCAGCGGAATTTCGAGTCGGCCCGCTCGATCCGTCGTTAGACGCTGGGAGCTCTGGCCCGTCAGTGAGATCGTCAGCGGTACACTCGCCGGGCGCGTGCCGATATGTGCTGTAAGGCGAGCCACCGCTCCTGCGCGACCCACGCGCAGTCGCTTGGGTAGATCGAGCGCCAACACCAGTGCTTGGCGGCTAACGTCGAAACGGCGCGCGGCCACTTCGCTGGGGGCAAAGAGATTGTTGCCACGAAACTCGGCGCCGATGGTGTGGATCCCCCTGCGCAGCGGGGTCTTGATACGAAATACACCGTCATCGTCAGTTCTCGTCGGAATCAGCGCGAGCGCCCGTGGTCCCAGCTCGATCCGCACCGAGACACGCTGCAGTGCAAGTCCGCTATCCAGTGCGGCATCGCTCAATCGACCCGAGATTGCCACGTCGCCGTCTTCGCCGAGCTGGACGCGGTCGATCGAGATCTTGGACTGGCCACGGATGATCACGCGCGGCGCGGCGCTTAGGGTGGTCGCCAGCATCGCGCTGCAACAGCCCAAGATGATCGGCAGCGCACGATGCAGCACCCTCGCAGTTTACGCCGTTGCTCAGGCGCTGTCGAAGCCGCGGCGCGGGGGCGATCTCACCGGCTGCGATGTGCGCAAAGGTGAGGCGAGCTGGCTGCCGGATGCCACCACATCTGGTGGCCGAAAATCGTCTGACCACAGGATGTGGTGGGTGCCCCCGCTTGCTCTTTACACGGTAGGGGCGCTCTGCTAAACGTTGTCCGATGTCACGTGCAAAAAACTTGCGTGATCCAGCATTTGCCCCTTGCCCCGCGCCCATTGGGTTGGCGGGCTGAAACGCACGGCGCATGTATATAAAGCGAATCGACCTCTCCGGCTTCAAATCATTCTGCGACCCGATGCGCGTCGATCTGCAGCAGCGGTTGACCGGTATCGTCGGCCCCAATGGCTGTGGCAAGTCCAATATCGTCGATGCGCTGCGCTGGGCGATGGGTGAGCAGAGTGCCCGCCATCTGCGCGGCAAGCAGATGGAGGACGTGATTTTCAATGGGTCCGATTCGCGCGGACCAGCGGGTGTGGCTGAGATCTCGCTCACCTTCGAAAACGACGGCCGTGTGCCGCCCGAGTATTTGTCATACGAAGAGATCACCGTCACTCGGCGACTACACCGCGATGGTACCAGCGAGTACCTGATCAATCGTTTGCCCGTGCGATTGCGCGACGTGACCAATCTGTTCCTCGGCACTGGCGTTGGGACCAAGGCCTACTCGATCATCGAGCAGGGGCGCGTCGGTTTGATCGTCTCTGCCAAGCCCGAAGATCGGCGTTACTTCCTCGAAGAGGCGGCGGGAATCACCAAGTACCGGCGGCGCAAGGCGGCTGCTGAGCGCAAGATGGATGCGACCCGACAAAACCTGTTGCGCGTTACCGACGTGCTCGAGGAGATCGAAAAGCGGCTCGGGCTGCTGCGCCGGCAGGCCAAGAAGGCCGAGCGCTACAAACAGTATCGCGGGGAGATGCGCGACATCGAACTCTGCTCAGCCGCTCACCAGATGCTTGGTATCACCGCCGAGCGTAAAGTGCTCGACGCCTCCCTCGGCGAGGTCGATGAGCGTCGTGAGCGGATGCTCGGCGAGCTCGAGCGCGGCGAGGTCGAGCTCGAAACCGCGCGCCTGCAGGCGGCGGAGCAGGAGCGGGCACTCAGCGCGCTGCAAGAGCGGCTGTATCAGCTGGACAATCGGATCAAGCTTTCCGAAAGCGCCCGCGAATACCAGCAGCACGAATCAGCCGACATCGCGCAACGCCTAGAGCGCGAGCGTAGCGAGGTCGAGGAGATCGAGCGGCAGATCGCCGAGCTGAATGAGGAGTCGGCCGATCTGCAGCACAAGTTGGAGAGTTCGGTCGCCCGGCGCGAAGAGCTGATGGAAAATCTTCATCTGCGCGAGGCGCATTTGGGCCAGCTGCGCGAAGAGGCTGACGAGCTCGAGCAAGCGCTGAGCACTGAGCGAGATGCGCGACGCCAGGCAGATAGCGACGGTGCGCGCGCTGAGGCATCGCTGCGTGCACTGGAGCAGCGCCGTGCGGAGTCCGAAGTACGGCTCGAGCAGCGTAGCGCCGAGACCTCGCGGCTGGTCGAGCGATTGGCTGAGCTCAGCCACTCCGCTACCGAGATCGACCTGCAACTCGGAGATCTGCGGCTCAGTCGCGAGCAGATCGAACAGCGACGCCAGCAGGCGCGAGAGCGTCTGGGCCTGTTAGATAGCCAGGCGACCCGTGGAGAGGCCGAGTTAGAGGTGTTGCGCACCGAGCTTCACCGTCGACGGTCGCGGCTCGCATCGCTGGAAGAGATCCAGCAGCGTTACGAAGGGTTTGGTCAGGGGACGCGCGCGGTGATGCAGCGGCTCAATGGCGATGCCCGCGCCAAAGGCGTGCTCGGCTTGGTCGCCGACATCGTCGAAGCACCGGCGGTTTACGAGACGGCCCTGGAAGCGGTTCTCGAGCAGCGGCTCGGAACGATCATCGTCGAGGACGACCACGTCAGCCGCGAGGCGATTTCCTTTTTGAAGGAAAGTGCGCAAGGCCGCACGAGCTTCATTGCCAGTCAGGGTGTACGGCGTCCTTCGATGCTTGCCGATGCTCCCGTGGGCTTGGTCTGGGATTCGCGCCAGAGTAGCGCCCACGAGCCGCGAGGGAATGCGCCGGCGATGTCGATGCGCGCGCCTTCGTTCCTAGGTGGCTTGAAAAGCTCGCCCGGACCAAGTGCGGGTGGTGGGCTGCAAACGATCGAGGCGGCCGGCGTTCACGGTCCAATTCTCGGGCTAGTCGAATGTCGCGATGAGTTTCGCGCGGTTGCCGACTCGCTGCTGTCTGACGTTGTGGTCGTTGAAAGTCTCGATCGCGCCTTTGAGCTCGCCGACCAGATGGAAAAGAAGACGATGGTCACCCTCGAGGGTGAAATCCTCGATGCTTCGGGCACGGTGACTGGCGGTTCTTTCGACGGTGAAATGAGTGGCGTGTTTCGCCAAAAGCGCGAGATCAAGGAGTTGTCCGAGATCATCGTGAACCTCGAGACGCAATACAACCGCGCTCTCGACGCACATGTCAGCGTAAAAGCTGAAATCTCGCAGCTGCAGCACGTACTCGAGGAGGCGGTGCGCGACGGACACCTCGAAGAGAAGGCGATCATTACCCATGAAAAGGACCTCGGGCGGGTGCAGGCCGAGCGCGACGCGATGGCCATGCGGCGTCAAGAGATCGATAACGAGGTTCAGCAGCTCTATAACGGACTAGACCGGCTTTCGACTGAACAGGCTCAGTTGGAGCGAATCGTTCGCGAGACGGCCGAGACAGCGCGCGTCGCCGGGGACGTGATCGGACTGCTTCAACAGGAACGTGGCCGCTTGGGCGAGCGCACCGCGAAGGCAGCGCATGCGGTAACCGAGGCCAAGGTCGCTGTCGCCGAGGCAGCGACGATGTGCAAATCTGTCCAGGAGAAGCGCGAGCTGCTCGGCTTGCGTTTGGCTGAGCGTAGCGAGCGCGCCGAGCGACTGCGGGCCTCGCTCGTCGACGGCGCAAATCGCGTTGCCGAGTTGCAGCGAAAAGCCGAGGAGGCCGAAGCCGAGCTCAAACAAATGGTTGGCGAGCGGGCGGCGGCACAGGAAAACCTCACCAAGCAGCGCGCAGAATGCGAAGCCCATCTGCAGCAGCTTGGTGAGCGCGAGGCTGCGCTAAAGGAGCTTCGCGCGACGACGTCCGAATTGGGCGGGGCGCTGAGTGAACTCCAGATCAAGGCGAGTGAGCTGCGAATGCGCATGGAGCATCTCGAGCAGCATGTCTGGGAGCGTTACCGCGAAGAGCTGCGGATGGTCGCCGGCGAGTACCACCTTAGCCCGCCGGTGAGCGAGCAGCAGACTCAGCGTCTTGAGCAGCTCCGACAACTGATCGACCGAATGGGTGAGATCAACCTCACGGCGATCTCCGAATTCGAAGAGCTCAACGAGCGCTTTCAGTTTCTTTGCGGACATCGCGACGACCTGGAGAGCGCGCTGGATCAGCTGAGCAAGGCGATCAGTCGCATCAATCGCACTTGCCGTAAGCGCTTCCGCGAGACCTTTGAGGCGGTCAACGCTCACTTCCAGCGCCTGTTCCCACGGCTGTTTAATGGCGGGCGGGCTCAGTTGGTCTTGACCGAAACCGACGGTGACCCGCTCAAAGGTGGTGTGGAGATCGTCGCCCAACCACCTGGCAAGAAGCTACAGTCGCTGGAAATGATGTCGGGTGGTGAGAAGGCGCTCACAGCGGTAAGCATGATTTTTGCCATGTTCATGGTCAAACCGACGCCCTTCTGTCTGCTCGATGAGGTTGATGCGCCGCTCGACGAGGCCAACGTGATTCGCTTCCGTGAGTTGATCCGCGACATGTCGAGCCAGTCGCAATTCATCATCATCACCCACAACCGCCGGACGATGGAGATCGCTGACACGCTGTACGGTGTAACGATGGAGGAGCCAGGGATCTCTCGCTTGGTTTCGGTCAGCCTCAACCAGGCGGAGCAGGTGGTCGGCGGTTAGCGCCGAATTCGTGCTGCTCGCAGCGTATGCGGCTTTTGACAGTTTCTTGAGCTGAGGGTACAAAGGCGTCGATGAACTCGATGACCGGCTTTGGCCGGGCCTCATTTTCGGTTAGTGGTCGTAGCTTTCGCCTCGAGCTGCGCAGCGTCAACAACCGCTTTCTCGACGTTCGTGCAACGCTCCCCTGGGCTGATGTCAGCGTCGAGCATGCGCTGCGCGCCAAGATCGGTGAGCGCCTAGCGCGCGGCCGCGTGGACGTCACCGTCAGTGCAGACGAAGCCGATAGCGGTGTCGCGCTGCAGCTCAACGCCGCAGCGGCGAAGCGGCTAGCCGGGCTGATCGATTCGCTTGCCAACGAGTTAGGCGGTGACCGACACCTTGCCGCTCGCTTGCTGCCGCCTCAGCGCGATCTGCTCACGACCCGAGTTGCCGCCGATGCGACTGGCTTGTGGGAAGGCTTGGAACCCTGTCTCGATCAGGCGATAGATGCGCTACTCGAAATGCGCGCCGCCGAGGGCCGCGTGTTGCACGCCGATCTGCAGGCCAGACTGCAGCATACACGCGAATTGGCCGCCGACATTGAGCGTGCCGTCGATGGCGAGGTGGAACGTCGCTCGACCAAGTTGAAGGAACGCCTCGACCGCCTGGTTGCCGATGAGAAGATCGATCGCGGTCGACTGCACCAAGAGGTCGCGATTCTCGCCGATCGCAGCGACATCAGCGAGGAGGTCGTTCGGATCGCCAGCCACCTTGGCCAACTCGCCGAGATGTTGCAGGTGGATGAGCCGGTTGGCCGGCGAATCGAATTCATGCTGCAGGAGCTCAATCGCGAGTTCAACACGATCGCTTCGAAAACGGCCAGTGCCGATGTTGCCCGACAGGTCGTTGACGCCAAAAGCACGCTCGAAAAGATGCGCGAACAGGCGCAGAACGTCGAATAGGTACGCAGTGGTTGACTTGCTCAACGTTGGCTTTGGCAATGTCGTCGTGGCGCGTCGTGTCGTCGCGATCGTTAGCCCCGCGTCGGCGCCCGTCAAGCGGATCAAAGAAGAGGCGCGTTTGGCCGGTAAGCTGGTCGACGCCACCCAGGGCCGCAAAACGCGGGCGATCGTGATCACCGACTCGGATCACGTCGTGTTGTCGGCAATTCAGGTCGAGACGGTAGCCCAGCGTCTGCGCCAGTCGCCCGAGCGCCTGCTATCTGGGGCGGCCGACACGTCAACCGTGGAGGGGAAACCATGAGTGACAATGAGCGGGGGGTGCTTTTTGTGATTTCGTCACCCTCTGGGGCGGGCAAGACCACGCTCTGCCGGCGCTTGATGGATGATTTCCCCGACTTGGCATTTTCGGTCTCATTTACCACGCGACCGCGACGTGCCCAGGAAGTCGATGGTGCCGACTACCATTTCGTCGACGACCAAACCTTCGACGAAATGGTCGCTGCCAAGGCCTTCGCCGAGTGGGCGCCCGTGCACGGCAACCGCTACGGGACTTCCCGGCAAACGATCGACCAAAACATCGAGCAGGGCAAGGACGTCGTCTTTGACATCGACTGGCAAGGCGGGACGCGGTTGAAATCGATGTACCCGCAAGATGCTGTAATGGTTTTTGTTTTGCCCCCGTCGATGGACGACCTGGCGCAGCGCTTGCGTACGCGTGGCACCGACAACGCCGCGACCGTGGCACGGCGGTTGGCCAAGGCGCAGGATGAGCTGACTCACTACGGCGAGTACGATTATCTGATCACAAACGACAATCTCGACCGTGCCTACGAAGAGCTGCGCTCGATTTACATCGCGGTGCATTGCGCAAGCCGCCGGCGGGCGCGACGGGCGCTGCAGCTTCTTGATCAAGCTCGCGAAAAATAGTCGATCCGCGGGTAAAGCGGAGCCAAACTAGACCGATGCCGCAGACACCCGAGCTTACGATGGCCGGTGTCCGGGCCCGGTTTGTCTTTGCTGGGGCAAGGACGTAGACTTAGTCACTAAACATCGTCGCACGAGCCGTGGGAGCATCATTAGTACAAGTCGTCGACCTGATCGCCAAGGTCAAGCGTTACAATGGCAACGCTGACGAGGGATTGATCCGTCGCGCATACGATTTCGCTGCTAGTGCCCATAATGGCCAAAAGCGGAAGTCGGGGGATCCGTACTTTATTCATCCCGCCTCAGTGTCATCGATCATCGCCGATCTGCGATTGGACGTGCCCAGCATCTGTGCCGGTCTTCTCCATGATTGTGTCGAAGACACAGCGTGTACCGTCGACGAGCTTCGCCAAGACTTCTCCCCCGAGATCGCCTTCTTGGTCGACGGCGTAACCAAGCTGGGCAAGATTCCCTGGAACACCCGCGAGGAGCGGCAAGCCGAGAATTTCCGCAAGATGTTGTTGGCGATGGCCAAAGACATTCGTGTGATCCTGATCAAGCTCGCCGACCGTACCGACAACATGCGCACGCTGCAGTTCATGTCGGAAGATGGCCAAGGCCGTATTGCCCAAGAGACGATGGACATCTACGCGCCGTTGGCCAATCGACTGGGTATCTACTGGTTGCGCGCTGAGCTGGAAGATCACGCCTTTCGCTATCTCTATCCCAACGAACAGCGCAAGCTGGTCGAGGAACTCGCGGCTAGCGATCGTGAGCGGCGGCGCTACATTCGCGCGGTCGAACGACGGTTGCGCCAGGTGATGGAGGAAAACGATATCGTTTGCACTGTCGTTGGTCGGCCGAAGAACCTCTGGGGGATCTTCAACAAGATGCAGCGTGCCGGCCGGACGCTCGATCAGATCCACGATATCGTCGCCTTCCGAGTCGTCACCGACAGTATTCGCAACTGCTATGCGGCGCTTGGTGTGGTGCACGAGAACTTCACGCCGATTCCAGGCCGGTTCAAAGACTATCTGGCGATGCCCAAGCCCAACGGCTATCAGTCGCTGCACACCTCGCTGATCGGCCCCGAAGGCGAACGGATGGAAGTACAGATTCGCACACAGGAGATGCACCGCGTTGCGGAGGAGGGCATCGCTGCGCACTGGGTCTACAAAGAGGGCAAGAGCGTTGTCAGCGCCGATGACCAGGAAAAATTTCATTGGCTGCGCCAGCTGGTCGAGTTCAATACCGACCTCAAAGATCCGGCGGAGTTCATCGATGCGGTCCGGATCGACTTGTTTGCCGACGAGGTTTACGTTTTTACCCCACGCGGCGAAGTAAGAGCCTTCCCCCGTGGGGCAACGCCCGTGGATTTTGCCTACTCAATTCATACCGAAGTTGGCGCGACGTGCGCGGGTGCCCGCGTCAATGGCTTGATCGTGCCGCTGCGTTACAAGCTGCAAAACGGCGACACTGTCGAGATCATTACAAACTCGAGTCAGCGTCCCAACAAGGACTGGTTGAAGTTTGTCGTCACCGCACGAGCCCGCTCAAAGATCCGTCACCATATTCGCACTGAAGAGCGCGAGAAAGGGCGGACGTTGGGCAAGGAGTTGCTCGAGCGGGCGTTTCGCAAAAAGGGCCATTCGCTGGCGCGGGTACAGCGCGATGGGTCGCTTTCACGCGCCGCCGTGGCACTGCGCGTTGGCGACCGCGAAGAGGACCTGTTCATGCAGGTCGGTTTTGGCAAGGTCACCGCTGCGCAGGTTGTTCGCACCGTGCTTCCCGAGGAAGACGAGGGCGGTGAAGAGCCTGCGCGACGGGCGCCCGGTGCGCTATCGCGCCTGCTCGGCCGCGTCCGTCGCCACGAACCGAGTGGGATCCGCGTTCAGGGCGAAGATGATGTGCTTGTTCGTTTTGCGGCGTGTTGCAGCCCGCTTCCCGGTGATCCGATCGTCGGCTTTATTACGCGCGGACGCGGCGTGACCGTTCACAAGCTGACCTGTGTCAAGTCGCTCGATCTTGCACCTGAGCGGCGGATCGACGTCAGCTGGGATGGCGGAGCGCACAGCGAACATCCGGTGACGCTCTACGTGCACACCGCTGATAAGCCGGGGATCCTCGCCGAAATCAGCAAGAGCTTTGCCGAGCAAGGCGTTAATATTTCGCAAGCCGAGTGTCGCGTTACCGGCGAGCGAGCCGTCAATGCGTTT
Source organism: Deltaproteobacteria bacterium (assembly GCA_020633415.1). Classification (GTDB taxonomy): domain Bacteria; phylum Myxococcota_A; class Polyangia; genus JACKDQ01. Next base: position 21,093 of record JACKDQ010000022.1, on the reverse strand, counting down.
CACTTCCGCGTCAGCCACCTCGACCACCTCAAGCGGGTGATGAGGGCGATTCAGCGGATCAAGGGCGTGTTTTCGGTGGAGCGCGCGTAGTGGCGCTAGCGCATTGAGCTGCCGGCTGTTAGCCCTTTTTATAGGACCGGCTGTTAGCCCTTTTTGGGAGCAGTCTCGCCGGGCGCGCCGCAGGCCGCGAACAGTTCCGCGTAGCTCAGCGTGGAGCGCTGTGATTGTTGGTTTTTGCGCTTGCGACCTGCCTTTTGCAGTTTCATCCGGCGGCGGGCTGTAAGAATTCGGGTCAGAGAAGCCATGACCATTCGCTCCTTCGAGGCTCGGCTTATAGGCGACAATAGGTGTGTTTGTCAATAGATCGGCGATTATCGGGTGCATTTGCTTGTGCCAAAGGATCGGGCCAGCGCTTGAACTCCCCGCATTTCCATGAGATCCTTGCCCAGTTCCACCAAAAACAAGACGGGCGCGCAAATGATAACTTGCCCTAAGTGCTTTAAACAAAACCCAGAGAATTCGACGTTCTGTGGGTTCTGCGGCGCGGACATGTCGACGGCTGAGGCCGACGGCGAGATGAAAAAGACGGTGTTTGGCTATATGGCGCCGGACGCCGCGGCGTTGGCGGCGGCTGCCGCAGCCCACAACCAGCAGCCCGCAGCCGCCGAGGACGATGCACCGACCAGCGAACTCGCTCAAGGCAAACTCGCCCAAGCCGAGACGCTGCGCGATCTGTCCAACGCCAATGACGATCTGATCGATGGGCGTTATCGGCTGGGTGACGCGATCGAGCGGTTGGCGATCGGCATTCGCTATCTCGCCCAGGATACCCAGAGCAATCGCGCTGTGGACATCACAATCGTCGACAGTGCGTGCTTTGCTTCGAGCACCGAGATGGAACGTGCCCGTCGCGAGCTCCGGCAAATTCAGAAGCTCGAAGGTGCCGGCATCCTCCGCGTGCTCGATCACGGCAAGCATGGGGATGGCCTGTTCGTTGTCCACGCTTGCGAGCAGGCCGAGCCGCTGGCGCGCTCACTGAGCGATGTTGGTGCCGAGCGCGCCCAAGCGATCATCGCCAAGGTTGGTAACGCGCTATCGGAAGCACAAAAGGTCGGGGTGTTGCATCGCGATATATCGCCGGCCAACGTGTTGCTTTGCGAGGACGGTTCGGTTTTGTTGCGGGGCTTTGGCATCGCTCCGCCCGCTGCAGAGGGCGTCTTCGGCACGCCCGAGTACATCAGTCCCGAGCAAGCTGCTGGTCGGCCGATCGATCAGCGCTCGACGATCTACAGCTTGGGTGCGCTGCTATATCACCTGATCGCCGGTCGGCCACCGTTTGCTGGCGAAGCTGCCGCCTTACTCCAAGCGCACCAGACCGAGGAGCCCTCGGCATTGCCGGCAGGCACGTCCGCGGATGTGCGCCAGTTGATCGCCAAAGCGCTCGAAAAGAACTCCAGTCGTCGTCATCTGACCCTGCGGCAGTTCTTGCGTGAGGTTGACGGGTTGGGCAGCGACGTCGGGGCGGCACGCGACCGGCCGATCTCGATCGAGACGCCGCTGCATGGCGAGACGACACTCGGCGCACCGCGGCAACAGGTTATCGTCGGTGATCCGGCAGCAGTCGACGACCGCTCACGAACTGTGATGGCTGAGCAGAGTCGGCCGACACGCTCTCCGCGCGGCGCCGAGCCCAGCGGCGCGACGGCCGCCGTGACACCCGAATCGGGAGCAGCGGTCGGCGGAGAGCTCAGCGAAGGCGCTCGCATCGCCTTCAGTCAGGAGACTCCGACGATCTCCCCGCGTCCAGCGACACAGCCGGCGCCGACGGGTAGCGCCAAGCCGGGCTTTCGCGAAACGATGTGGTTCGTCAAAGGCGAGGTTGAGTCGGCGATGGCCGAGCAGGGCGAAGCTCAGTCGGCGATCGTCGAAGCGGGCGAGGTCGATGCCGAGGACCTCGCCGAAAAATACCGTGATGATGGGAGCCTCGCGGGCAGTGAAGAGGCGCGGCGGTTATCTCTGCGGACCGGCAAGACGCAGATGATGCAGGCGGTTAAGGTGCCCTCGGGCCAGGTGCCGGGCCGCGAAATGGGCGACGAAGAAATGCTCGCCGAGATGGCCGGTGGTAGCCGAAAAGTTGCGCTGATCATCGCGGGCGTGGTCGTCGCCGCGCTGTTGACGGGCATCGTGATCGCAGTTCTCAAGTTCACCTAGCGGGCGGTGCGGCGACCAGCCCTTTGTGCACCGCGGTTGTAGCGCTGAGAACGGCTGAGCCTAGAGCTTGGTGACGTCCTCGCCCGCCAGCTTGATCGTCATTTTGCCGACGAGTACCTTCAGGGCGCCCTTGCCGTCGACCGACTGAACGACGCCGGCTTGACCGGCGAGTAGACCTCGCAGCACGCGCACGCGGTCGTTCTTCTTTAGCCCTTTGGATTTCTGCCGTACCACGTTGTCAGCTAATCGCTTGCCGATCTCGAGGAAGTCATTTTCGCGCGTCCAAGCGATTTCCTGCATCAATGGAAGCAGTGCACGGAGATCGTCTGCCACGCGATCAGCGAAGGCTCCCTCGCCGACGATCGGATCTTGCGCTCCGTAGTCGCGATGGATCGTCAGCCAGCTCGCGCTGTCGGCGAAGTCAGCGATCAGTTTTTGAAACTGCTCATCGTCGAGCCGCTGACGCTGTTCAGCATTGACCATGCCTGTGCAAAACCCAGCCGGCAGGCCGTTGATACGTTGCAGGATCTTTTCGCGGGCGAAGAAATCGTTGCACTTGCGCAGTAGATTGTCGCGGTCCACACGAGCGTCGACGTGCAGTTTTAGGCCGACTTCGACGTGGTCGTTGTCGATCGTGACATGCAAAAAGATGTGGTTGCGCAGCGGCGATGGATCTTCAAGCATCGAAGCGAACGAGCGCTCCCTGTTCACGATCGCGTCGAGTTCCTTCTTTGCCGCTTCGTTGCGCGAGAAAAACAGGTACTGCCGGTCGACGCGGTGCTGGTTCCAGAGCACAGGACTCTCGGCACTGACGTGCTGCTCGAGCAGCGCACCATCGGCGCCGAGCAGGCCGATGCGCTTGCCGAGTGCCTCGAGCTTCTGCTTGACCTGGAGTCGCTCGAGGTTGAAGGCGTGGCTTTGCCATTTCTTCTGCTCGAACGCCGCGAAATCTGCGCTGGTAAAACCGGTGAAATCCACGGCGGCAGCTTAGTTCCACGCCGAGGCGCCGTCAACTCGCCGGGCGCTGACAATGACTCCGGCCTGCGCTAGGATTAGGGCAATCGACGGAAGGTAAGCGATGATTCCCTACGAGGAGCTTTGCGAGGCGCTGGAGCGCTACAACGCGCGCCGCAACAATCAGCACGAAATGGATGCCTTGATCCATAGCGAAACGATGGCCGATCCGGCCCAGGGCGTTGGCGCATTCCGCGGCGAGGATCGGCAGGTCATTGTTGGGTCCGAAGGTGCACTGTACGCTCATGGTGAGGGATCATTTGCCGGTGATCCGATCGGCGATGCTCCGACGCAACATGCCAACGTTGGCGAGCAAACTCACGAAATCGATGTAGAGGACGTTGAGGTCGACCCCGAGCGCCATTAACGGGCGCCCTCGTGGACCGCGCGCCTCACCGACGAATCCACTCTCGAGCGCTAGTCGACGATGGGTAAGCGGATCAAGTGCTGCTTGCCCGCGCGGACCAGTTCGATCGAAATCTCGGGTTGGGCTGGCAGCGCATTCCAGACGCGAATAAACTGGTCTGGGCGCTCGATCGGGAAGCCGTTGATCCGGCGGACGATGTCGCCAGGGGCAAGTTGTCCTGGTCCGGAATACTGCAGCACACGCCAGCCCCAGAACCTCCGCCGCTTGAAGCTCGCGCGGACGTCGATCTGCGCGATAAACGACGGCGCGCCCGCTTCAACCAGACGTCGCAGCGCCGCGCGGTTGATTACGCCCGCACGCGCATCATAGAGCGCTGGCTGATCGGTGACGCGAGGCGCCTCAGATCGCTCGCTGGCACGATCGTCCGCTTGGCTGGCAGCTGAATTGGGTGTGGTGGATTTGGGTTTCGGCGCGTCGTAATGCGCACAGCCAACCAGCGCCCACATGGCGAAGCAGGCGCCGGTTAGCCATGCCGTTTCCCGGGAAAAAGACGACGGATTGCCGCGTCTCATGAGCCAACCCCCGTAGTTTCCCAAAAGCCTGACGCCTGGGCAAATTCTTCGATGGTTTCTTGCACTGATTTGGCAACTTCTTCGGCTGGGACGCAACCGTCGATCACCGCCGCCCAGCTCGGGACGCCGCCCTCGCATCGGTATAGACCCGGCCTGGACCCTAAAAGCTCGTCATATTTCAACGAGATGCGCTTCTGAAGGGCGATCCGGTCATAGATTTCCTTGGCCCCGTCGCGCGCTTTGACGCGGCGCAGCGCGATCTCGGCGTCGACCCTCAGGTAGAGCACCAGGTTGGGGCGTGGGATGTGTTGGTTGATCGACCTTACCCAGGCCAGCGGTAGGTCGAGGCTTTGATAGGCCAGCGACGAGTCGAGATAGCGGTCGCTGATCACGGTGAGACCGCGTTGCAAGTTGGGCACGACCTCTTGCACCAGGTGCTGAATGCGATTGGCTGCAAAGAGCAGGGCCAATGCGCGATCGTCGATCTCCATCGCCCCCTGGAGCGCCTTGCGGATCAGCAGACCGATCGGATCGGGAAATGGCTGTCGCGTTGTGTGTACCGCAATGCCTTGTGCATCGAGTGCTTCGGCGAGGAGCGCCGCTTGGGTTGTCGTTCCTGACCCATCGATGCCTTCAAACGCGATCAGCGGAGCGGAAAACTTTACGACCTCGGTCATGCGGCTTGCACCTACTGCGTTGTTTGTAGTGCGCGATGCCCAACAGAAAACCGATCGGTAAGCCGAAAAACGCCGTCGTAGCTAGCGCGCGCCGTGTTGGTGATGGCCCATCTAACACCGGGGCGCTGCGATCGGCAAGTCGTGCAGCGCGAATTCGGCGCACGTCGCGCTGGCCGTCAAGCAGCTCGGCGAGAAGGGCTTCGGCAACGGCGGCGGCCCGCCGCTTCTCGCGATCTTGAGCAGCGCCACGTTCGAGCAGCAGTCGCACCTTGCAGATCACTGCCAAAGCCTGGCGTAGCTCCCCCGACCGTCGGAGCTCGTCGGCCTGTTGGCGATAGACCTCGGCCGCCGCCAAGCTATGTTCGGCGGTTTGGGTGATGTCGGGCAGAATCGTCGCCAAGCGGTCGACGGGCGTTTCAGCGCGCTTTGCCCCGTTGCTTTGCAGGGCCCTGGCGATCCACGCTTGCTGCTTGAGCTGTCTTTGCTGCTCCAGTCGGGCGATCACGACGCGCGCTAGCGTGCTCGTTGCGAAACTGCTGGCTGATGCCTGATCGATCAGTCCGAGACGCTCGGCTCGACGCGTGAGTTGCACGCGCGCGAGCTGTCGGTAGGTCAGGCGCAGCTGTCGTTCGCGCTCGGTCGTTCGGCCGCCGGGCAAGCGTAGCCGTCGGCGGAAGGGGGTGGGCGCAGGCCCCTCAACGTAGCGACCGAGAGCGTAGCGCGCTGCCGCGCGCACCACGGTATGCGGCGAGTCGAGTTCCCGAATGACAGCGAAAACGGCGAGCACGCTACGCACGTCGCCATAGGCTCGAAGGATCTCCGCGATCAGCCGTGGATCGCCGTGCCGAAGCGCGGCCATCGGTTGCTGCAGGTTCGTGCGGTCCAGTTGATATTCGGCATAGCGCTTAATCTTGTAGGTCAGCGGGTCGCGCAACAGTCGCGCGCGGACCAGCGCTGGGACAGCGTAGTGACCCATCTCGCGTAGCAGCTGGCCGCAGAGGTCGCGAAAGACCCCTTGCTGCACGAAGGCGAACCGCAGAATCGAACTTGCCGCCTCCCAGCGTTTGCTCAGTGCCAGCCGATAAAGCAGCACGACGGTGCGTCGGGCTTCCCCGGTGGCCTGGTCGGTTGGTGGCGTGCCGACGATCTCAGTCCACCAATCGCGAGCCAACGGCTGGTCTGAATCGACGAATCGACCGAGTTGATCGGGAATGGGTAATCGTCGCTGCAATAGCAGCCGGCGGTAGCTGTCTACGGTGGTTGGCGAAATCGGTCTAAACAGCGCGCGGTGCAGCTGCTCGTAGCTGGCGTCGAGGTTGGGCAGCGCACGGCGTGAAATCGACGGGCTGCCGTCGATCCGCGCGAATAGTGTTTGGAGGCTACTCTGTGCGACGTGATCTCGTTTTGCGGAGGCCGTGCCAGCGATCAAGCACAACGTTGACCACAGCGCGCTGTGTTTCAGCCATCGACGACTTCCGGCGCTGGTACGCGACATGGTGGCCTCCGGACTAGTGGGCCACCTGCATGCGGTCGAGCACCCGCCGCAGGCGTGTTTCAGCGGCGCCGTCGAACGCCGTGAAGCGGATGCCGATGCCGCGCAGTTGGCGGTAGCGCTGGCGCGTGGCGTAGTTGAAGACGTAGTGGTTGCGAACACAGCCAATCGCGACGATCTCGGTGCCGTTGGGTGCCGTGAAACGCACGCGCAACTCGGTACCGAGCGGCAACGGGTCAGCCAGTTCAATGCAGATTCCGCCGCCCGAGACATTGCGGGCAATGCAGCGCTGCTGCCCGTAAAGCGGGGATTCGAGTAGCACGGGGAGGATCGTGCGAAAGCGTAGCCAGCTACGGCGATCGGTCGGTGCCTGAGCGGTGGTTGAATGCGTCACGCCCTCAGCATACGTGGTAGTCAGATGAAGTCAAAAAACCTACATCTGACTACCTCTTGACCGTCTGGCTAGCCGGCGGTATTAACTACCGATGATCACAACGTTTGAGGGCAAGACACCGCAAATCTCCCGCGATGCATTCGTCGCCCCCGATGCCGTCGTGCTGGGAGACGTGGTGTTGGGTGCCGATTCGAGCATCTGGTACGGCTGCGTCGTTCGGGGCGATGTGCACTACATTCGCATCGGCGAAAAGACAAACATACAAGATCGTACAGTAATCCATGTGACCTCCGGCAAATTCGCGACGCACGTTGGTTCGCGAGTTACCGTTGGTCACGGCGCCATTCTCCACGGCTGCCGCATCGCTGACGATGTTCTGATCGGCATGGGTGCGACGGTCCTCGATGATAGTGAGATTCCAAGCGGGTGCATCGTCGCTGCCGGCGCGGTCGTTCCGCCCGGCAAAACCTATGCGCCAAATTCACTAATCGTTGGATCACCGGCGCGCGTGCGGCGCGAGGTGAGCGATGCGGAGCTGCGCTGGATCGCCGATTCTGCCGAGCACTACGTCGCGTTAGCGCAAAAGCATGCCCGACTTTAGCGCGCCCCGACGTCGTTGTTATTTGAGCCAAGGCGCATTAAAGTCGACCCAGCACTCTCCTCGAACGGTGGCGCCGATGTTTTGGGGCCCAGCGGGGTAAATACGGCGCGGAGTCGTTCGTCCAATACGCTGATGGATCAGTTCGCTGTCTCACTCTTGCCGCTAGGGCGTGCGCTGTGCGTCATTGTGGCGCTTTTGGCGCCGCAGCTGGCCCATGCCGATCGCGTTGGTCAGCTCATTCGCTTGCTGGAGACCGACGACAGCTACAAGGTCCGGCTGCAAGCAGCAATGGCTCTCGGGCGGCTCAAAGACCGTCGCGGTATCCCGGCATTGATCCAAGCGCTCAAGGATCCTCAGCACGTGGTTCGCGGCATGTCGGCGGCGAGTATCGGCCAGATCGCCGATCCGCGCGGCGTACCAGCACTGAAGCTCTTGTTGCGTCGCGAACAACACAGCTTCGTGATCGAGCAGGCGAAGAAGGCGCTGGCGGGTCTGAGTCAGCCGGACAGCGGACGCTTTTTCGTGCAAGTCCGCAAGATCAAAAACAGTGCGGGGCGCGGCGGGCCGGAGCTGGCGACACGGTTTCAACAGGAACTGACCGCTGAGTTTGGCAAGGCCCCGGGTGTGGTGACGCGCTGGCCTTCGGGCGGAATGCCTTCGGCCACTCAGCTCAAACAGCGCAAGATGATCGGTTTTGTGATCGATGGCGCGATCAATCAGCTGACCGTTTCGAAGAGCGGCAACTCGTTGACCTTGTCCTGCGCTGTGCGTGTTTCGCTATCGACCTTTCCGGGAAATAGCATGAAGGGCTTTTATTCAGGTGGGGCCAGCATGGTCGTCTCCGAATCGGAGTTTACCCCGCGCGCGCAGGCGGGTATTTGGGGCGAGCTCTTGGCCGGGGCGGCTCAGGGCGCGCGGCAACAGATCGTTGGCGCTTACTTAAACGAAGGTGGCAGGTGAACGATGCCTCAGCATAAGCGCAAACTGCGCAACTATCTGCTCGACTGGAAGTACCAGTTGACGTTTACGATGATGATGGTGATGGTCAGCGGTGCGCTCACCGCCGGACTCGGATACGTTTGGTACGGCGAGATGCGCAAGGCTTCAAAGATCGAGCGTATCCGGGCGCTAAGCAAACCCGCTTCGGTCTCCGAATGCGATACGCTCTGCCGCAGTCAAGGTGCGATCGTTTCGGATGCTGATCTGAAACAGCTCGAAGAGGACCTGCGTGGACGCGATCGTTTGCGGCTTGTCGTATTGATCGGCTTCGGTTTGGCGTTCTCGCTGATCCTGGCGATGTACGGCATCATCGTCACCCACAAGGTGGCCGGGCCGCTGCATAAGGTCTCGCGAGAGATGCACGAAGTCGCCGAGGATCGCCTCCATCCCATGTCGCCGCTGCGCAAGGGCGATCAGTTGCGCGATTTTTATGACGTGTTCTTGGAAATGCACGAAGCGCTGCGCAGTCGACTGTCCCTCGACGTAGAGGTGATCGATCGCGCCGTCGCCGCCTTCGAACGACAGGGCCAGCTATCGCCCGAGGCCAACGCCGAAATCAAAGCGCTGCGCAAGCTACGCGATGACAAGGCACGCAGTCTCGAAGGCGCAGACGAGGAAGAAACCGCCTAGTGAGCACCGCCAGGTGCGCTCGAGGCGGGCGCGGCTAGCGCCGTTTGCTCCGCTTGCGCTGCCGGAAGAACAGCCGAATCGGAGTCCCGTCGAAGTCGTATCGCTCGCGCAACCGGTTGGCGACGTAGCGGCGATAGGCCATCGGCACGCCGTCGGCGTGGTTTGTGCTGACGATGAACGTTGGGGGACGGGCCTGGGCCTGTGTGACGTAGTAGAGCTTGACGGGCCGGCCGCGGAAGCTGGGCGGGGTGTGCTCGGCGACGATCTCTTCGAGAAAGCGGTTGAGCTCGGCGGTTGGCAGGCGCGACGACCAGCGTTCGCGTACGCGGAGCACCGTTGGCAGCAGCTTTTGCACGCCTTGGCCGGTGAGCGCTGAGAGCTCGACGATCGGCGCGTGGGCGGCGAAATTGAGCTTCTCGTCGATCTCTTTGCGCAGTGCGCGCTTCTTTTCGCTGTCGCGTTTGATCAGGTCGGCTTTGGAGAGCACCAGCACCAAGGCACGACCGGCATCGATCGCCCAACTGGCGATACGCGCATCTTGGATCGTCAGGCCGGCCTCGCTGTCGATCAGCAGGCAGCTGACGTCGGCATCTTCGATGCGGCGCAGCGACCAAAGCCCAGCGAGCTTTTCCATTTCGGGGCCGGCGTTTTTGCGACGCCGCAAGCCGGCAGTATCGACGAGGACTATTTTTCTGCCGTCATGGGTCAGTTCGATGTCGACCGGATCTCGCGTCGTGCCCGGTACCTCGGAGACGATCGCGCGATCCGAACCGGCGAGACGATTGATCAGTGCTGACTTGCCCGCGTTGGGACGGCCGACCAGTGCGATGCGAATTGTCTCCTCGGCTGTCTCCTCCGCTGTCTCCTCCGCCGTCTCCGGCGGGGCCTCTGACCCGATCGCGTCAGGTTCGCCAGCGTTGGGTTCGTCGGCGTCGGCAAATAATATCTGCTCAATCGCTTCGAGCAGCTCGTCGACGCCCAACCGGTGCTCGGCGGAGATTTCAAAGAATTCGTTGACTCCAAGCCGGTAAAACTCGCCGACTGCGTCGCGCTGCTGGCGACCATCGACCTTGTTGACCGCATAGATCACCGGTCGGTCTGACTTTCGCAAATAGGCGACGATCGCTTCGTCGGTTGTGGTCAGCCCCTCGCGTCCATCCCAAACCACGAGGACCGCGTCAGCTTCGTCGATCGCGATGCGAGTTTGCAGGGCGATCGCTCGGTCGATCCCCTCGTCAGCGTCGGGCAGGAAACCGCCGGTATCGATCAAGTAGAACGGGCGCACGCCTTGGCGCACAACGCCGTAGTGGCGGTCGCGGGTCATGCCCGGCAGGTCAGCGACCAGTGCTGAGCGGCCACCGACGAGGCGGTTGAACAGGGTCGATTTGCCGACATTCGGCCGGCCGACGATAGCTACGGTTGGAAGCATCGACGCTACTCGTAACCGAAACGGCGACGTGACGCCGGGTTGTGGGTCCAATCGGGCTCGACGTGAACCTGCAGACGCAGATGGACAGTGCAGCCGAGGAGTTCGCCGATCGCGGCGCGGGCAGCCTCGCCGATCGCCTTGATCATTGTGCCGCCCTTGCCGATCACGATCGCTTTTTGTGATTCGCGCTCGACGTGAATCAGCGCAGAGATCGCGACTTCGCCATCTTTGCGTTCGTCGAACGCTTCGACCTCGACGGCGACTGCATGGGGAAGCTCTTGACGACAGCGATGAAAGACTTGTTCGCGGACCAGCTCGGCGGCCAAAAACCGTTCGGCTCGGTCGGTAAGCATGTCTTGAGCGTAAAGGTGGGGGCCGTGGGGCAGGGTGGATGTGATCTCGCGCCAGAGGGCGTCTATGCCATCTTTTTGTAGCGCTGAAATCGGTACAATGCGCTGCAGCCCCTGTGCGTGCCAGGCTTCGATCAGCGGCAGGAGTAAGCGCTTGTCGGTCAGTCGGTCGATCTTGTTGACGACAACCACGATCTGCTGGCGCTGAACCTGATCTTCGGCAAGGTGTGTGCTCAAGAGTTCGAGTGCGTAGCGATCCTCGGCATGGATCGCGGCAGCGTCGCGGGCAACTTCAGTGACCAACACGGCCGTGTCGATCCCGGCGAGGCTGCCTAGGGCTTCTTGCACCATGAAGCGATTGAGGTTGGCACGCCGGCGATGTACCCCTGGCGTGTCGATCACGACCAGCTGATCATCGCCCTCAGTTCGAACGCCGAGGATCCGGTTGCGCGTCGTTTGTGGTCGGTGACTGACGATCGCGACCTTGCTGCCGAGCAGCGCGTTGAGCAGCGTCGATTTACCGACGTTGGGTCGCCCAAACAGCGTGCAGAAGCCTGCGCGCGTTGAAGGCGAATTGGGATCTTTTCCAGACTCTGCCACGTCTTCGGTCCTCGCTCGCGTCGGTCTGTATCACAAATAACGGAGCGGTGTCGTCCCAGAGCGTCGTGGTGATCGCACAGCTTGGCGATCACGCCCTGACACTAGGGTAGGCGCAGGGTCAGCAACGGACCGACATTGACGTAGGCTGGGATGCCACCGAGATCGGTGATGAATCCGTGATAGTGCACGGCCAGTCCGAGGCCCAGATGCGGCCCGAGCCAGTAACGCAGACTGAGGCCCACACGAACGCCAAAATCGCTCGCCTGCTGCTGGTCAATCTTCCGAAATAATAACTGAATCCCGGCTTCTAGCTGCAGATCGATCGCCAATAGATCGAGGCGATAGGCCAGGCCGACACCAAAGGTGCCAAGCTGGAATGTCCCAGCCAATTGCCGGTTCTCGGTCTTGGTCAGACCGTGGGCCGTCCACTGACCCGCCAGCTGGAGCGCGACTTGCTCGGCGAACCAGTACTCCAGCGACAGCAGGGCCCCGCCGCCTGCTGGTTCGTCGCCGGGGGCAAAGACCAGGTAAGCGTACTGGGGGCCGATTGCCGCACTGAGCGTGCCGGCGTGCGTGCTCAGCCTGGCGTCGGCCGCCGCCTGGGTCGCTGGCAACGTCCACAGGCAAACCAGTGCCACGCCGATTGACAGGGCGCGGGCCTGTCTGCTACCAGAGGCGGCGAAGATCGCGTCGTTACTGGGCATCTTGTCTGAAGACAAAAGCACCGAACCCTTCTTCTTGGAGGCCCACGTTGGCTAGAAAATATACACGAAAACAGCTCAAGGGACCGGACGAGTTCATTACCGCCTCGACGCGGATGATCGAGCTGGTCAAGACCCACTTGAAATTGGTCTTGGTGACCTTGGTTGTCGCTGCTGTGTTGATCGGCGCGGCTTGGGGCTGGTCCTCGATGCGCGACGCAAAGGCGCGTAAAGCCACTGCGATGTTGAGCAAGGCAGTTCGGATCTATCAGAAGCCGGTGCTCGATATCGATCTCAGCAAGGTCAAGAAAAGCGCAGATGGCATTCCGCATTTCAAGGACCGCAAGTCGAAGTTAACGGCGGCCGAAAAGGCGTTCTCCGAGGTTGTCGACAAGTACGGGCAGAGCGGTGCCGGGGCGATCGCGTTGGCGATGCGCGGCGGTGTGCGCTATGACCTAGGCCAGTACAAAACGGCGATCGAAGATCTCGAAAAGTACCTCGCCCGGCAGGAAAACGGCCCATTTCGCGCCGTGGTGCAAGAGGACTTGATCTACAGCTATGAAGCGACCAAGCAGTACGATAAGGCGCTGGCGCTGCTCGACAAGCTGCCTGCCGAAAACGACGAGCAAAAGGAGCTGATGGCCTACCACAAGGCACGACTGCTCGCGCTCAAGGGGCAGACCAAGAAAGCCGTCGAGCAGTTTCGCGAGATCGTCAGCAAGACCAAATCGTCGCAGCTTAGGCGCCGGGTAAACCAACGGTTGGCGCTGATGGGCGCCAAGAAGTAGCGCCCGATGCAGGTTTGGATGGCGCGCCTTTGGCCCGGAGTGTTGCTCTGCGTGTTTTGCGGTGTGCTTGGTTGCGCGGGTACCTACCGCGCTGAGCCCAGTGCCGTCGGACTAAACGCCCCAGCTTACGACGTCGTAGCTTTGCGCTGGCAGCACCGCTTGGCCCATCGCGACGTGTTCGACTATCGCCCGCAGGAATGGGCATCAGCGGCGATCGCCGCTGATGGATCGGTTTACGTCGGTTCTAGTGCGCAGCGCTTGCTGGCGTTCCAGCGAAATGGGCGCATGCGCTGGTCGTTTAAGACCCAAGGAGCGGTTTCATCTAAGCCCTTGATCGATGGCGATAAGATCTATTTTGGCGCCGACGACGGGGTACTCTATGCGCTCGATCGACATTCCGGGCGCAAGCTCTTTGCTTACCCAACGCGGGCACCGATCATCAACCAACCGCGCACGATCGGCGGCTTGGTGCTGTTTACCAATGGAGAAAACCGCGTCTACGCGATCGACGGGCAGACGGGCAAGTGGCGCTGGCAGTATGACCGGGAGGCCCCTGAGGGGTTCACGATCCAAGGGCATGCCGGAATCTTGCTGCACGGCGATCTGGCCTATACCGGTTTCTCCGACGGTGTGACCGTAGCGCTCAACGCGCGCACGGGAGCAGTCGAGTGGGCCCAGCGCCTCTGCAGTGACAAAAAGCAGTTCGTTGACGTCGATAGCACCCCGGTGTTGATCAAGGGGCTGCTGGTCAGCGCCTGCTATGCGGGCGGCGTCTACGCGCTCGATCCACAGACAGGTGCGGTGCGCTGGCATGTTCAGGCAGAGAGCGTGGCGCATATTGCAGCCGACGATCAGCAGATCTTTTATGCTGCGCCGCGCGCTGGTCTGGTGGCGTTGACGACGCACGGCTCGGAATCTTGGCGGCAGGCGCTCCCCAACGGCACCCCCACGGCGCCCGTGAGCGTCGGTCGTTACGTGGCGGTTTCGAGCACGCGTTCGGGGTTGTTTATCGCGCGCAAGGATAATGGCGCTTTGGTGCAGTATTTCGATCCTGGCCACGGGATTAGCGCGCCCGCCGCCGTGCACGATGAGACGATGGTGCTGCTTAGCAACCACGGCCGGCTGTTTGCTTTCGACATCCGCGGGAACTGACGCGGCCGAGCTGGCAGGGGTGGAAACGGCTTCGCGGGTCGAGCGCTGCTAGGCGCCAGCGGCGTCGGAGTAGCAGTCCTGCTCGATCCGTCGAACCAACTCGCGCAGTCGTCGCGCGCCGCCCCGATCACGACAGCGAAACTCGACGCCCATGCCTTCTTCGCCACTGGTATGGCGCGTCCAGGCGACGCGGCCTTCGATCAACACCGAAGCCAGTGCTCCGGGCGGACGGAGGTCTAATAATACGGCGCTACCGATCGGGAAGAATTCGGTGGTGCGGATAAACGCGCCACCCTCGCCAATATCCTCGACCGTGCTGCTAAAGCGATGTCGAGCATCTTTCGCGCGCCATTCGACGTCGACGGCGATCGGCAGTCGGCGGTGGCGGCGGGGGGCCATCTCGACGATTTCGCCGCGCGCCACGCCCAACAGGAATTCCAATTTGCGCCGGTCGGCAGCGACGAACTCCACACCAAATCCGGCACGCACCTTCGTGCTACCCGGGGAGCTGGGGCCGTCTCCCATCGCGCGCGAACGGCCAGGGCGCCGCCAGGCAACCGTCCCCCTGAGATAGACGTGGTCCCGCAACTCCGGCAGACGAACCTCGACGACGATCGCTGCGGCCAACGGTGGCGAGTTTCGCGTCGCGATGAACAGCCCACCGTTGGGTAAGTTCGTTTGGTAGGCGGCGAGAAAGGCGTCGCCGTTGCGAAAGCGCGCCCGGACCAGCTGCAGGCCGGGGTCTTCAGCAAAAGCTCGGCTGTGATCGGTCTGGCTGTTCATATCCGCACATCAAGCGTAAGCAAAGCCAACAATACCCCCTCTTTTAGCAAAGTTCAGGGATCTACGTCACTAGCGTCGGCGTCGGTTTCTCCAAATAGATCTGCAGCGCATGTTGCGGTAGCGTGACAAGCCGCTGCAAAACGATGTTATATTGACCTATTATGCGTGCTTGCCCCAAGTGTGCGGCGCCTTGCCTCTCAACGAATCGGTACTGCCCAGCCTGCGGCGCCGATCTCCGCGATGTGTCGGGTCCCGGCCGCTCTCTAATCGGTACGACAGTTGCGGACAAATTTATCCTCCGCGAGTTGGTCGGATCAGGCGGAATGGGCAAGGTTTACCGAGCGGAGCAAAAGGGCGTTGGCCGCACCGTTGCGGTGAAGCTGATGCACCCCCACCTGATCGGTGATGAGACGGCTGCCGCGCGGTTTACCAACGAGGCACGGGCGGCGAGCCAGCTCAACCATCCGCACAGCATTAGCGTGATCGACTTCGGTCAGACTGAAGCCGGCGTGCTGTATATCGTGATGGAGTTCTTGCGCGGTCGCACGCTCGATCAGGTGCTGCGTGAAGAACATCCGCTGGCGCTCGGACGCATCGCTCACTTGATGTGCCAGGCGATGGAGGCGGTCGACGCGGCGCACCGCATTGCCATCATTCACCGTGATCTGAAGCCGGAAAATATCTTCTTGCTCGACGGCAAGTCGCAGCTGGACTTCGTCAAGGTGCTCGACTTTGGCATCGCCAAGATGCTCGACATCGAGAAACGCGGCGTGACCACGCCCGGATTGGTGCCGGGAACACCCGAATACATGTCTCCCGAGCAAGCGCGTGGTGAACGTTTAGATCCACGCTCCGACGTCTATTCGTTGGCGGTGATCACCTATGAACTGCTGACCGGTAGCGTGCCATTTCGCGGCAAGTCGGCCGTGGCCACGATGATGTCGCATGTCCAAGATCCGCCCGTGCCACCGTCGGCTCGATCGCCTCAGCGCGGTGTGCCTGCGGCGCTCGAGGCGATCGTGCTCTGGGGGCTGGCCAAACTGCGCGAGGAGCGGATTCCCTCGGCAATTCATTTTCGTGATGTGCTCTCGGCCTGGGCCCAAGTTGCTGGCGTCTGGCCCGAGATCGATCCACGGGCGAGTTCGCCCGACGTGTTGCTCGACCTGTTTAGTGCGGATGAGGTCCACGAGTTTCGTGAACAGGTCAACACCGCGGATGGCGTGCAAGTCACGGATATGCACCCACTGCCTGTGCCCCAGGCGCCGGAATTGTTGTTCGGTCGCGAGGCGCTGGTCGAGCGTATCGATCGCTTCTTGGCCGGGGAGCGCCCGGCGGCGTTGCGGATCCAAGGTGCCCCTGGTATCGGTAAGCATCGGCTGATCGAAGAAGTGGTCAAGCGCGGTTCGAAGTCGCTGTTCGTTGTACGTTGTGGCGCTGACGATGGCGCAGTTCCCGGACTGCTCGGTCCAGTGCGGCGTGCTGCCGCGCTGCTGATCGGTTTGGAGCTCAAAGATGCCGATGCCTCGTCGGTGATCACCGCTGCCAAGGCGGTAGGTGTCGAGGAGCATGACATCCCTGCGCTGCTCGCGTTGTTTGGGTTGCCGTCGCAGATCGAACAGCTTGAGGGCGAAAAGCGATGGCGAGAGCGTGCGGCAGCATTCCGCTCGCTGATTCACACCGTCTCGCTGGGCAAGCCGCTGTTGCTGGTGTTCGAGGATATCGATCGCTACGACGAGCCGTCACGCGATTTGATCTGTTCGTTGGCTGCTGCTCCTGCCGGGCGACCGCTGTTACTGCTCAGCCATCAGCCGACCCATACCCACCTGTGGCCGGCAGAGATGCAGGTGATCGATCTGCCAGCACTCAGTGATGTCGCCGCCGCCGAGCTGCTGACCGCGACCTTTGCTGGCGACAGCGTGCCGGCGACGCTGGCTTTCCCGATGCTCGAGGCTGCCGGGGGGCATCCACTGTTTATTCTCCAGCTGGCGTTCGCAATGCGTTTCGATCGGCTGACGGTCCCGCCGGGCAATGTGGCCGACTTGATCGCTGATCGTCTCGATACGCTATCGCAGCAACAACGGCGATTGTTGCAGCTGATGGCGGTCGCGCGTCGGCCGCTGTCGCTCGCCCAGCTCCAGAAGACGGCTCCAACGCCAGTGCAGGCCGCAGACGTCGAGTCATTGGTCAAGCGCGGGTTCTTGAAGTCGGTCGCATCGGGTTTCACCTTCGTTCACGATCATGTGGCGGTCGTCATCGATTCAGCGATCCCCGCCGAAGTCCGCCGCGAGTGTCACCAGGCAGTAAGCGCCGCTTGGCGTGATAGCGGTGCGCCGCTCGCGCAAGTTGCACAGCACGCCTACTACGCCGACGACGGTCCAGTAGCGATCGACGAGTTGCGCCGTGTTGGCCAGACGGCGGAGCGTGAGGGCGACCTCGCACAAGCGACAAGTAGCTATAGCCGAGCGTTGGAATTGGTGCGTCGAGAATGGGGGAGAGGCCGCATGGGCGCCACCGAGCTCGACGAGATCGCGATCGAAGTCGCGCGCGGGTTGGCCGATGTGCTGCGTCGCACTGGACAGGGTTTTGCCGCTGAAGGTGTATTGGAGGAACTGCTGACTGTAGCTGCAGGCCATGCGGGGACACGGGCGACGTTGCGCTTGGACCTCGGACGGATCGACCGCGAAAACGACAAGCTCGAGCGCGCGTCACGACGTCTGGAGTTGGCGAGGCTAGACGCGGAGGCCGATGGTCGAAAGTCGTTGGTCGGTGAGGTTTGTCGCGAGCTTTCTCGCGTGATGGGGCTGCTTGGACAGCGAGAAGAGGCCGGCGCGCTGCTTTACGAGTCGATGCACAAGCTCGGTGGTGGGAATTGGTCAGAATTGCTGGAGGCTGCGACGATCGCCGATCAGATCGGTTTCCCCGATCGTGCGCGCGGCTACTTGCTCGACGCTCTGGCCGAGGCTGAACGCCGCGACGAGGCGGTCGGCCGTCTGGCGACGGTCGCCCAAATGGCCGCTGTCCACCAACGCTGTGGTGAGTGGGAAGAGGCCGAACTCCGCTTGCGCCAAGGGATCGAAGTTGCACGCAAGCTGGGCGACCGCACCGCTCTGACGCGCCAGTTGGTCGAGCTGGGCCGCGTGCGGCGAATCTGTGGTGACGTCGAAGGGGCCAGACTGCAGCTACAAGATGCGCTGCAGGTTGCGCGGGCGCTAAATTGGTGGGAAGGCATTCGCGCGGCGCAAGAGGAAAGCGAAATGCTGCAGTATGCAGCACCCCAGGCGCTCTGACGACAAGACCAGAGAGGATACGCCGTGAGTTGCCCCGACAAAGATCCCCCGGCCTGGGAGCTCGTCGATCGCCAGTCGGTTGTCACCTCGCCGATCTTTTCGGTGGACCGACATCGTGCACGGTCGGCACTTAGCGGCAACGAGCACGACTTTTACATCTTCCACTGCGATGATTGGGTCAACGTGATTCCGATCACTGAGGCGGGAGACGTGCTGATGATCAGGCAGTATCGCCACGGCACAAAACAAGTCACGCTGGAGATTCCCGGCGGCTTGATGGACCCGGGCGATGCTAGCCCGCAAGCGGCTGCAGAACGTGAGTTAGGCGAAGAGACCGGCTACAGCGCGCAACAATGGCATTACCTCGGCAAGATCGCCCCAAATCCGGCGATGCAGAGCAATCTCTGCCACAGCTTTCTCGCGCTCAACGCTCGCGAAACCGCCGTGCAGAACTTGGATCACGCAGAGGAGATTCGCGTTGTCTGCGTTCCGCGAGGCGAGATCGAAGCGCGGATTCGCGCCGGCGAGATCTCTCACGCGCTCGTCGTTGTCGCTTTTTACTACCTGTCGCTGTTTGAGCGCGATCACTAGAACCCCGCCTCTTCGACATTTGCCATGCGCAAACGGCGTGCTACTGTCGTGCGCTTTCCAAGGAGAGGGCTGATGCGCCTCAATACCGGCATTCGTTTGCCTTTGTTGCTCTTGCTCGGCGGCCTGGTCGCTTCACTTGCTGCGCCGGCCTGTTCCGGCTGTGGCGAGCGCCAGCCGATGGAGTTTATTCCGGAGAACTCAGCGATCGTCGTGCAGATCCCATCGATCGCTCGCCTGGCGACTCAGAGCAACGCGCTGATCAAGCGGTTCGACGATGGCATGCTGACCCGAGCGCTGATCGATCGCGGACGCCAGCGCCTTGCCGACGAGTTGGGCATGGATCTAACCAAACCTGAGACGGTTAAGAAGCGCGGCGTCGATCCCAACGGCGAGGCGGTGATCGCCTTCGCCGCACAAGAGGGCGTGATCACTTTCGCGGTGCGAACAACCGATGACGCGGCCTTCGACAAATTTCTGCGCGAGTCGCTCAAGAAGCTCGCTCGGGGCGCGGTGACCTTTGGCGACAGCACGGCGGACGGTGTGAAGGTAACCCTGGCGATGAAGCAGGGGACCAAGCAGGCGCGAGCCGCCTGGTGGATCGACAAGAAGGTCGCCGTAATCTGCGCCGGAAAAACCGCCGATCTTGGCAAGGAGCTCGCCCAGCGGATCAAATCCAAGCGATCGATCAAGGACAATCCGGCTTTTGCAAATGTCTTGGCGAAGCTGGGAGCAGCCGAGTTGTCGATGTATCTGGACGGCAAGGGGATCGCTCAGGCCAGCGACGCCAAACTCGATCGGATGAAGAAGCTCGGGGCGTCCGAGGTCTGGCTCAAGCGCAAGCGCGAGAACAATCAAAAATTGGCCAATTACCTCCGTGGAGCCGGCTTAGGTCTGATCGTCGACAAGGAGCGAATCACCTTGCGCGGGTTTTACGCACCGCCTGCGGCGACGGCAAAGATCGTCGCCAAGCTGTTCGCCGGTGCAGGTTCAGCCACCGATTTGGCTAAGTTTATCGGCGGCGATGCGCTGGTCGCCGGGAAGACAGCGTTCAATCTGCCGCGCTTTTTCGCCGAGCTGCGGCACGTAATCGACGCGCGCGCGAAACAGCGTATGGAGCGAGGCTTTCAGTTCCTCGAGCAGCAACACGGCATCACGCTCGACAGCATCGAGGCGATGCTAGGACATCGCTACGCCGGTGCGCTTTACGCGCCGAAAATCGATTTGGAACGTCTGCGCGGCGGAACGGGTCAGATCATTGAGATGTTACCGTTCGTGGGGATGGCTCAAGTTCGCGACGAGACGGCAGCAAAAAAACTGCTGCTCAAGGCCGAGCGGGCGCTGGTTCTGGCTCAGCATAAGATCAATTCCGAGCGCCGTGGCGATCTCACGATCTACACCTATGAGCGTGGCGGTCGTGGCTTGCTGAGTTGGACGGTGAGCAAGGGCGTTGCGGTGATTTCGACGCCGGCCCGCCTCACCGAGACCCTCAAGCTGATCGACGACGCCGGGGATAATGTGCTGAGTCACCTGCAGAGCAAGCGCGCCAAGCGTGCTTTTGCCGCAAAAGATGGTAGTGCGATCAACGTTAACGTTCAGGCGGTGACCAAGGCGCTCAAGCAGTCGGACCTGCCGATGGAATTGCGCCTGATGCTAACGCGCGCCTTCAGCGCATTGGAGACGATGCGAGACCTGACGGTTTCTTTTGCCGCCGACGAATCTGGGGTTGTTGGAGAATTCGCGATCCTGCTCAAATAACTTGAGCTAGCGCGGCGGGTTCGCGGGCAACTCCAGCGTGGCAGCGCGCCGATTCCCGCGGTAGATCAGTCGGAACAGACCCAGCAGCAGCAGCCAAAGCGACCACGTTGAGTGGAGCCGTGCCTCGCCGACGTTACATCCCCCAGCGGTGGGGTCGTCGTCGAGACCACCGCCGCCGTTTGCCTCGGCCTCCTCGCGCCGCCGTAGCGTTTCGTCATAGAGCGCATCGAGTCCCTGTCGATCGTCGAGCTCGAGGCTGCGCTTGCTCGCGTCGCCGGGGATGGTGTGCACGTGCATCGTCGCCGTGGTGTCTTCGGAGTGACCCAGTCCTACCAGGTGCCCGATCTCGTGAGTCAGCACGCTTTGAATATCTAGCGCATCGGGATGCGATGCCGGGTCAGTGGTCCAGCGCTTGTTGACGCCGTTGAGAACGATGTCCGTCCCCGACGAGCGCGTACCGCTATTGAGCTTACACGATGACAGCGTCACCGCCGCCTGTTGGTCTGGGTAGCCCCATTGGTCCGTTTCCCAGCGCACCACGCTCACACCGTCGTTGGGCAGCCCAGCCTTGACCGGGCTGTTGACGAAGGTGATGTTGAACGCGATCGGGATCCCGGCATCGCTCCAGGTTTGAAACGACCTGCGAGCGGCGACGGTAATCTTGCTGGCTAACTTGTCATCGGCCGATGAATCGTCGTCC
>JACKDQ010000021.1 GCA_020633415.1 Deltaproteobacteria bacterium | reverse complement strand
GCCGAGCAGCTCCTGAACCGCCTTGAGCGGCGCCCCACGCATCACCAGATGGCTGGCAAAGGTGTGCCTCAGCACATGCCAGCCAAACTTGTCCAAAAAATGCCTTGCGGCACGCCCGGTACAGGTAGTGCTTGGTCTGGTTGTCCGTCAGGTAGCTACCGTCGGGGTTGCAGAACACCAACGGTCCACAGATGTGGCGGTACCGACGCAGGGCCTCGAAGATCTCGGCCGCCATGGGCACCACCCGCTCTTTCCCGTTCTTCGGCGTGTCGACGTGGCCACGGATGTAGCTGCGGCGAACGTGGATCTGCTCGCGCTCGAAGTCGACGTCGTCCCATCGCAGGCCCAACAGCTCCCCGATGCGCAGGCCCGTCTTGAGGGCGGTCAAAATCAGCATCCGCTCCAGGCCAGGCTCCGCCGCCTGCACCAGCCGCTCCCTAAGGTCGGCCAGGGATGAGTTTCCGACCAGCACGACACAACTTATTGAAAACTCAAAGCAAACGCCGTGACCTTCTCTTGCCAGTCTCGAGCTCTCGGGCTAGGTTGAGCAAAGCAAATTTCTTACTCAAACCGGAGGCGCTTCATCGTCCAATGGATGACCGAGAGCTGAAAATACTGATCGCCGATCTTCACCGAGAGCATGGTGCTCTTGTGCTTCGGCGCTGCCAGAGTCTGCTCAAGGACGATGTCGCCGCTGATGATGCGGCCCAGGAGGCTTTCATTCGCGTGATCGAGAACATAGACCGTTTTCGCGGCGAGGCGAGCCCGATGACCTGGATTTATCGCATCGCCACCAACGTGTGCCTCGACGAGCTCAGGCGTCGCGCCCGGAGAGCTACGGTTGAGCTAACCCCCGAGCTCCAGGATGCATTGACGGGAAGCCAGGCCTCGGCTGAAAACATGGTGCTGAGCCAGGAACAGCTCTCTCGGCTCTTTGCTCGCACCGATCCTACGAGCCTTCAGATCCTGGTGCACACCTACCTGGATGAAATGACCCAGGAGGAAACCGCCGATGTGATGGGCCTCAGCCGCAAGACGGTCTGGTCCAAGCTCCAGCGTCTCAAGCAGCACATCCAAAGGGGGCGACGATGAGTGCCCCATCGGAAAAATGCCCCTCCAGATTCCAGTTAGATCGGTTTGCGCATGGCGAGATTGCCGAAGACAAGAGAACTGAGTTGCAGCCACACCTTGATCAGTGCAGCCGGTGCACGGAGTGGATCGAGCAGATCAAGGCAAAAGAAGAGCTGCTCAGGCGACAGGTCGATTCAGACCAGTTCGCGGAAAAGGTAATGCGCAGGAGGGCGAAATCAAAGCAAAGCCCATCAGACGCCGCTCATGGTTTTCACCCGTTGTTGGAATGGCTCAGAGGGCACTGGGTCCCCATTGCTTCAACCGCAGCAGCTTGTCTGATCTTGGTTGTGGTGGGTGTATCGCTGTCACGCCATGCACCGATACCGACGGTAATGGACACGGCGATCAAAGGGACGTCCTCGGTGAAGATCCATTGCCTACGGCAAGGCAAGGTTTTCGAGCTAGAACCTGGTTCGCCCATTCAGCAAGGTGATGCGCTGCGCTTCGAGGCGTTCACCGAAAAGAATCGATACCTACTCGTGCTTTCTGTCCAGGCGGACGGTCAGGTGGAGGTGTACGTGCCCTTTGATGGCAAGCAGAGCCTGAAGATCACCGAGGGCAAAAAACAGCTTCTCGAAGGCAGCGTCATCATGGGCGACAGCAACCAAGACGAGCTCTTGGTCTTTCTGTTTTCCAAGGTCCCCATCGTTGCTGCGAGCGCCCAGGACAGGGCCAAGCAGGCCTACGCCAGGGCGAAACGCCGTCTTCCCGGTATCTCCCGCCTGGGAATCAATGCCGAGCAACACACCCGACTCCTCGTGAGAAAGAGGAGCAGCGAATGAGAGTCGCGGTGTCCTTGGTCTTGGCCTTCAGTGCTGTCGTCTTTTGTCGTCCGGTACACGCGGCACGCTACGCGCTGATCGCTGCCAACAATCGGGGCTGGGCCTCAGAGGTCCCCCTTCAATTCGCTCACGACGACGGTACCCGACTGGCAACGGTCCTCAAGGAGATCGGCGGGTTCAAGGGGCATAACTTGCTGATCTTGAGAGACGCGACTCCGCAGTCCATCGAGGCCGGCTTGAAACGTCTATCAGCCCGCATGCACGCTAATCCAGATCCAGGGGGACAGGACCTGCTTTTCTTTTACTATTCAGGTCACGCCGATGAAAAGGCACTTCATCCTGGTGACCTGACCCCCCAAAACTAAGACATCGCCAAGGAGACTTTCGCTGTGATATGGGCCCGGAAAGGGACCTGAAATGAAGCGAAAGCGATTCACGGAAGAGCAAATCATCGCGGCGCTCAAAGAGGCCGAGCAAGGGGTGCCGGTTGCAGATCTGTGCCGCAAATATGGCATGGCAAGCAGCGCGTTCTACAAGTGGCGGCAAAAGTTTGGCGGGATGGAAGTCTCGGACGCCAAACGGCTTCGCGAAGTCGAAGATGAAAATCGTCGACTGAAGAAGCTCGTCGCAGAGCAAGCCCTCGACATCGACATGCTTAAGGCGGTGAGTTCAAAAAAATGGTGAGCCCTGCGGCCAAGAGAGACGCTGCTCGCTGGCTTCAGATGGAGTTCGGTGTCAGCCAGCGGAGAGCTTGCAGGGCGTTGTCGTTATGTCTAGCGACATGTCGCTATGCGGCGCGTCGTGGTGATGGCGGTGTGATCCGTGACCGGCTGCGCTCGCTCGCCCAGGAGCGCCCTCGGTTCGGCTATCGCCGACTGCATGTGATGCTGCGGCGTGAAGGCTTCGCGATAAACCACAAGCGCGTGTATCGGCTCTATCGCCTCGACGGACTCAAAGTACGGCGAAAGCGGCGCAAGCGCGTCGCACACCATCCACGCGTTCGGCTGCCGTCACCATCACGACCCAACGAGCGCTGGTCGATGGACTTCGTCTGCGATCAGCTTGCCGACGGACGCCGGTTCCGTACGCTTAACGTCGTCGACGATTTCACCCGCGAGTCGCTGGCTATCGAAGTCGGCACATCGCTACCGGGATCATGCGTGGTTCGAGCCGTCGAACGCGTTGCTCTGCAGCGCGGCTATCCTGTCGCTATCACCATCGATAACGGCCCTGAGTTTACCGGCGCATGCTCGACGCCTGGGCCTACCAGCATGGCGTATCACTGAGCTTCATTCAGCCTGGCAAGCCGATGCAAAACGCGTTTGCCGAGAGCTTCAACGGCAAGTTCAGAGACGAATGTCTCAACCAACACTGGTTCGTCAATCTACGCGACGCTCGTCGCCTGATCGCGGACTGGAGGACTGACTACAACAACGTTCGGCCGCATAGCTCGCTGGGCAACCAGCCGCCAGCGGTGTTCGCCGGACAACATCAGAGCACGGCCCATTTTTCGGAGGGAGTCTCCTTTAACTTGTCTTAAAGAAAGGGGTCAGGTCACTCGTGGAGCCCAATTGTCTCGCCGGGACGCCTATTCGCACCTGGACTTATGGTCTGCTGTCAGCGTTTCAGCGGATATAAACGGCGACAAGAAGGCGGATCTGGTTCAGATAGGATGGGATCAAGATTTTGCCGAACAACTTGGTCCTTTCATTCGTGTGATTTCGTTGGCGACGGGGGCTCCGACCGTTTTGAGTAACACACAATTGACCGAAACTGTTGGCTTTGACGACACGCTTCCGAACTTCCTCCAGTATCGCATGGTCGCCGGACGTTTCTATGGAAATGACCAATACCAACTGATTGTCATCAACGAACGGACGCTGGGCGTTCACGTTTTTCAATGGAAATAGGCTGCTGAAAATGAAAAAGACTGCGTGCCAACTGAATCGCCCCGACTTTATCGGAGAGCATGATCGTTTGCGCCGATTCGGTCACCTTGCGGTCTCGGCTAGACGCCTCGACCTCGGCGGTCGAATCCCTCCTCCTCCGTCCCTTTGACACCCACCCACCAGCTCTCGTGGGCGAGGGCGATCGCCGAACCGCGCCCGTTAGAGGCTTTGCAGCACGGTGTTGAGCTTGCCTTGTACGGTGGTGGCGATCTCCGACAGCGCGGGGTCGGCGGCGGCCAGCGTTTGCAGCGGATCGATCGAGAGCACCGTAGCGGTGCCTTGGTCGTTTTCGTAGACGACCAGATTGCAGGGCAGTAGCACGCCGATATTCAGGTCGTGAGAGAGCGCTTGGTGAGCGTAGTGCGGATTGCAGGCGCCGAGGATTTTGTAGCGACGAAACGTGACGTCGATCTTCTGTTTGAGCGTCGCGGAGACATCGATCTCGGTCAGTACGCCGAAGCCTTCTGCTTTGAGCGCGGCGGGCAACTTCTCTAGCGCTTGGTCGTAGCTGCAATCGAGTTGGCGTTCCATTCCGATGCTCATGGGGTCTCCTCCGGCCTTGGGGCCCGAGCATACGATCGGCATCCGCGCATGACAATGGAAGTGGCCTGTGGCGGCGCGTTGCGACCGCAGCGCGCGGAGCTCGCCACCGAGCCGCGTCGGAAATCTGAGCTATTCGGGCAGGTCGACGCCGACGGCCGGCCGCGGGTCCTTCATCGACGGCAGGTAAAAACTGTGGCCCATACCGCCGCCTTGCTTGCGGTCGTACATCGCGCTGTCGGCCATCTGCAGCAATTGCTCCACACAAAGACCGTGGTCGGGGCATAGCGCGATGCCGATGCTGGCGCCGACGCGCACGACTTGAGTCGCCACGCCGATCGGCTTGCAGATCGCTCCAACGATCTTCTCGGCAATCTTCGCCGCGTCGTTTCGATCGTGGAGCCCTTCGACGATCACGGCGAACTCATCACCACCGAGACGACCGACCAGGTCGATGCTGCGCACTGCATGCTCGACGCGCTTGGCGACGACGCGTAGCACCGTGTCACCGGCCCGATGACCGAGAAGATCGTTGATCGGCTTGAAGCCATCGAGGTCAACAAACATCACCGCGAGCAGTTGTTTGGCACGCGCTGCGCGATCGACGGCGCGGCTGAGGTGAGCATCGATCGCCCGCTTGTTGGCCAAGCCGGTTACCGGGTCACTGAGGGCGAGGGCTAGCAGTTCGGCGTTTTGCCTGCGCAGTCGTGCGGCGTAGCGCAGCGAGCGTTCCAGCGCTTCCGGCAGCACTTCGCCTTTGACCAAGAAATCGTAGGCGCCGTTATCCATCGCTGCCAGGTCGACGTCGCGACTGCCGGTGCCGGTCAGAAAGACCACGGCGCCATTGCAGCCGCGCCGCTGGGCCGTCTGCCAGATCTCGAGACCGGTCGTTGCACCGAGGTTGTAGTCCATCAGGTAAACGTCGTGGGTGTTGGTCGCCATCATGTCGATGGCGCGCTTCGGATCTTGCACCCAATCTAGGCGTACGGCAGCGCCGCCCTGCTCGAGCATGTCGAGGGCAATCACGTAGTCGTCGGGGTCATCTTCGACCAGCAACACGTTGATCGCTCGCCTGCGACTTATCAAAACCTCAGATCCCCCCCTGCGAATATTCGCGATATAGTCCCTCCTATCGCCCAATTCGTTGAGACGTTTAGCGCCCGCGCGAAAAATTGTGGGCCTGACCAGCAACCTCCGTGATCTCAGCTGGTTCAGCGACGTATGGCGCGGAGAAGAATCAGCTTTGATGTCGGGAGATGCGAGGAACGGCAGGACATTGTGGGTCGCGCTTTCAGTGCGCTTCGAGGCCCGTCTTCATCGTGGCGCCGCTGGACTCGCGGGGCTGTTGGCTCAGCGGCAGGGCGACCATGAAACGTGCGCCTTCTCCCGGTGTGCCGTGGGCCGAGATGGTGCCGTTATGGTGCTCGACGATCCGTTTGCAGATCGCCAGACCGACGCCGTTCCCTTCGTACTGGCCGCGGCCGTGCAGGCGGTTAAACACGCCAAAGATCTTTTCGGCGTAGTGCGGTTCAAAGCCGATGCCGTTGTCGCTGACCACCAATCTGCAGTGACGGTCATCGGGAATCGCACCGATGCTGACCAGCGGCGCGCGGTCGGGCTGGCGGTACTTTAGGGCGTTGCCGATCAGGTTGGCAAACAGCCGCAGCATTTGCGCGCGGTCGGCTTCGATCACTGGCAGCACGCTGTACTCGATGCGCGCTTCGCATTCGTTGATTTGCTCCTCGAGATCGCTGAGCACCTCTTCGACGACCTCCGTCAATCGGACGTGGCTCCAGCCTTCCGTCTCACTGGTAATTCGCGAGTAAGTCAGCAGATCATCGATCATCTTGAGCATCCGCGTGGCGGCGTTGTCCATGCGCGCGAAGTAGTCTAGTGAGCGACCTTCGAGCTTGTCGCCGAGCGACTGGCGCAGCCGATCAGCGAAGGTGCGGATTTTACGCAGTGGCTCTTTGAGGTCGTGGGAGGCCACATAGGCGAACTGTTCGAGGTCGGTGTTGCTGCGGCGTAGCTGGCGCTCGACGCGTTTAAGCGTGGTGATGTCAGAGATCGAGGCGATCACCATCTGCTCTCCGTCGAGTTCGACGGGGGAGAGTCCGATATAGGCCGGAAAGGTTTGTCCGTTCTTTCGTTGACCCAGCAGGTTCATCCGCTGGCCCATCGGCTTTTTCGTCGGGCGCTGGGCGTACCCTTCGCGCATCGCCGCGTGATTGCGGCGCAGCTCTTGCGGGAGCAGGTCTTCGACGGTCAGTTGGGCCATCTGCTCGGCGCTATAGCCAAACAGCTTGCGGGCTGCGGAGTTGGCCAGCACGATCTTGCCCTGTTTGTCGACGATCAGCATCCCGTCGGGAGAACTCTCGAGTGCGGTATAAAAGCGCGCGTCGGCCCGCTCGAGGGCCTGGTGTTCTTTCGTCGTCCGCGGCAGCGGTCCGCTCTCACGGCGATCCTGTGAACGAGTTTCCAGATGCGCGCCGAGCGCGTTGAGCAGCAGACCGATCTCGCTGAGTTGGCCCGTCGAGCCGACCGCGCGTGCACTGTAGTTGCCGCGGATGAACTCACGCAGCACCGTCGCTTCGTTGCCGGTTATCGGCCCGCAGCGTTGTCCTTCGGTCGCCGACGCCGGGGTCTGCGCGGCGCCCACGGCGCGGATTTCTTCGGCGCGCGAGGTCATAGACTCTCTTTAGGTGAATGCAGGTGCGAACCCTCATTTTCGCGCAAAAGCGGGCCGCGCGACAAGGGCGAAGCGGGGTCTGGTCTTTTGTCTAAGGGTTTTCGGTTTAGGCGACTTCAGCCAACGGTGCGATCTCGGCAAGTTGCTCGGCTAGCACTTCGGTCTGCTCGCGCAGCGTGTCAAGCACGCGGCGTAGCCTTGGCGCGTCTAGCGCCTCGAGCTCGTCGACCTCATCGAGTTGGGCGATCAGCCGTCGCGCGGCTGCCGAAAGCTTGCGAAGCGCCAGCTGTTGCTGTTGTTGGGCGGTCCTTGGTCGCAAGACGGGGTCAAACTGATCGCGCAGTTGGCGTACCGATTGGCCTTCTTCGAAGACCGCTTTGCGCAGCGCACGCAGCACACCGTCGCTCGGTGGTGCATCGGGCGCGTCGCGCGGCGGCTTGCCCGTCGAACGCAGTTCCCCGGTCGCCCGAGCCAAATAGTCGAGCGCTTGATAGCTCGGGATTTCGCCGGCGTCTCTGCCGGCCAGGCGCTTGGGCGCGTGGCGGCGCAAGGTGGTGTAGGAGACCAACAGCTTGTCGACGGTCGCGCTGCGAATGCCGAGTTCGCTCGCGGCGTAGGACATCAGGTCTTGGTAGCCCCAGCGCTGGTATGCGCTGCGTTCGCGGACCTCGCTCAGCGCCGCCGCCAGGTCGATCCAACTGCGTTTGAAGCGCAACGCGCACTCAGCTGCGCGCAGCCGCTCGCGGTCGGAGCCTTCGCTTTGCAGTCGCTCGACGAGGTCGGTCAGTCGCCGAATACCGACGCTGGCCGTTTGCTCACTGCCGGACTTGGATGCTGCTGACATGGCGCAGCGTCTAGCATTTTTCGCATTGGCAGATCAATTGGCGGACCAGCTGGCGCGCGCTAGGGTGCTTGGCAGGTCAACGAGGTTAACTGGCAGAACAAGCCTTCAGCGCAGAAGCGCTTGGCACTCTGGTTGCGGTCCGACGCGTTGGTGTTGGTTGGTGGTCGGGCACAGCCGCCGCTAAACACCCAGCCGCAGGGATCGCCGATCTGCCCGGCCGACAAGCGGTTGTCGGCGCAGATCTGCTCGCCTTGCGCGTTGCAGACGTGATAGCGCGTTTCGCTGCAGGTCGTTGTCGAGACAGGGGGCGGTGGCGGCAGCGTTACGCTGGACGCACACTGGGGCAGACTGTTTGCCACGGACTGATCGATCCGACAGACCTGGCCGGTTGCGCAGAAGCCGTCGTAGGGTTTGCAGATCAGCTCGAAGTAGCCGCTGGTCGTGCAGGCGTTGTAGCCACACTCGCCACAGCGGCGTGCGCGAATCTTGCTGCCCCAATAGCCGCAGGACGACCAGCTGCCGTCGGCCTGACAGGTTTGCTCACCACACTCGCGGCAGGATCGCACCTCGCCGGCCTGGCACCCGTAGGTTGGCGCTGGGATCGGTTCGCATTGGCCGCCGGCGTTGCAGCGCTGACCGGCCGGGCAGCTCGCCCAGCTGTCGCGCAGGCAAGCGCCGTAAGACCCGGCGTTACAGATGCGCACGCCACAGCTACCGCAGGGAATCGTCGATCCCTCTTGGCAAACGCTCGCGTTGTTGACGGCGGTGTTCGGTATCGGTTGGCCGACTTCGGCCATCACCTGGCCCAGTAGTTCACCGATCGTCTCGCAGTAGGTCGCCTTGGTGCCCCATTTGCGGCATATCTGCGCGACGGTGTTCAACGGCTGGGTGACCACCGTCTTGACGTCGTGGAAACGATTGTCGACCACCGGTGTCGCCAGGTCGCTTTCGTGCTTGGTTGTGGCGTAGGCGACGATGTGTTGAATGTGTGCGCGAACGCCGATCTGGGCCGACGCAAAGCTTTGGAAGGCGTTGACCGCATCGCCGCCGGCGTACCCGCCGACCTTCATGCCGGCGAAGTTGCACTGGTTGGCCTTGACGTAGCGGGTCCAGCGCATCTTGTCGGTCTCGTAAGTCATCTGGGCCCAGGCGAAGTAGGCGTTGACCGACTCGAGCGCCGCCTCTTGCGCGTAAAGCTGAGCGACTTGGCGGACGAAGCTCTCGCCCACACCCAATTGCCGCTCGCAGTCGTTGCGGATCGTAAAGAAATGGGCGCTGAAAAAACGCACCATCGCATCGACGTCGAACGCCGAAGCACTGGAAAACTGCGGGCTGTGCAACGGCGCGCCCATCAGCTCGGCCTTGCCCGTCGCCGGGGCGGCGGTATCGCTCTCGATGCCGCCAAAGCAGCCGACCCATCCGACCAACAAACTACAGATGATGCGACGCACAGCGTGTCCTTCCTGTTCGCCATTTGTGTTGCAAAAAGGGAACCGTGCGACTTTCGCCGCTAACTTATCGAAACAATGAGAGCCTAGGGGCAAGTCCGGCCGTTGGCTGGCGGCTGTTCGAGCCAGACAGACGTCCGAGTTCCGAACGCGGGCTAGGCAAAAAAAGAACCGATATTCAGCTGGTTCTCTTGGGTGCGGCCCTTGCATGTCTCAGCGCAGGCCCTGTGGTGCGCACCGGTCAAGGAGAGGTCATGCGAAGGATTGTCATCAGCGGTTTGGTTGCCATGTTCGCGTTTGCGCCTGGGGCCACGCCGACAGCGTCTGCCAAGGGACTGCAGCAGGTCTTGTGGCGCTCAGCGCGGCTCAACAAGCAGCTGCGCGACGTCTATCGCCAGGATCCGATCGCTCGCGAGGGCGTCTACGGCCAGGCCACGGCCCAGTCCTTGCGTCGCACCAAGATCGGTCTCGGCATCGTTAAGACGGTTGTGGCGATCGAAGGCGGCCTGTTGGCCTGCCTCGGCCCGGGATTGACCACCGCGCCCGGCGCGATCCTGCTCTCTGGCGTCCCGGTGCTTCACCGCGGTCAGGAAATGATGGCGCGTCAGGAGCGTATTGCGGCGATCTCGACCGCGCTGCGGCGCAGTAAGCCGTTCGGTCGCCCGACGGAAATCGCTAGTGAGTTGGCCGCGGCGGTGCTCGCCGATGCGCTGACCGAGCGCGTCGAGCTCAAAGACACCCAGCGCAAACAGGGCGCAGCGGCCGAGGTCAAGCTGGCCCGGCGCCAGGGCGATTTGGCATCGCGCAAACAGGCGATTAGCGTACTCGACGAGCGGATCGGCGAACTGGCCGAGAAGGTCAAAGCCGGCGGCATCGGCGCACTGCTGATCAGCGGCGGACGTCAGCAGCTGCTCAAGGTCAAGCGCGGTCTTGCGCGCCGTGCGCTCGCCAAGCGGGAGACGCGGGATCGTCGCGCCGCGGCGATCGAGAAGGCCACGCAGCGAAACATCCAGATGCGCCTGGCGACAGTCAACGAATTGCTCGGCTTTCTCTCCGACGCCAAGGCCTTTCCCGAACTCTCCCTTGAAGCGGGGCAGTGATCGGCGCAGCGCCGCAATCCGCGCTGAGCGTTTTACGGTTGTTGCGCGGCGCTCAGCGCTCTAGGTTCCCGCCATGAACGTCTGCATCGTCGGTTGCGGCTATGTTGGCAGCACGCTGGCCACGCTGCTGCTCGAACAGGGAGCGTGTGTCTTTGGTCTGCGTCGTCGGGTCGATCACCTGCCGATCGGCGTCGAGCCCTTGGCGATCGACATTTTCCACGCCGAGGCGCTGCGCCGCGGTCTGCCCGAGGCGCTCGATGCGCTGGTCTTTGCTGCAGCTGTTGGGCGCGGGGCCGATCAGGGTGACTACAAGCGGCTTTATGTCGACGGATTGCGCCACGTGATCGCCGCGCTTGAGGCACGTGGGCAGCGTCCGCGTCTGCTGTTCACCTCGAGTACAGGGGTTTACGGCCAGGACGATCATCGTTGGGTCGATGAGCGATCACCGACCGAGCCGGCATCGTTTAGTGGACGTTGCATGGTCGAGGCTGAACGTCTGCTGAGCGCCTGTTCCCTTGAGACTTGTGCGGTGCGCTTCGGTGGCATCTATGGACCCGATCGCACTTTTCTGCTGCGCCAAGTTGCTCAGGGACAGGCCAAACGCAGCGACGTCCTGCACTACACCAACCGCATTCATCGCGACGACTGCGCGGCGGTGCTCTCGCATCTGTTGAACCAACGGACGCTGGCCCCCTGCTACGTCGCCGTCGACGACCAGCCCGCCCCCCACAATGACGTGCTCTGCTACTTGGCCGAGTTGCTGGGGGTTGCGGCGCCTGAGGTTGGACCGCGGGCCCAGCGCACTCGTGGAGGGAGTAAACGCTGTAATAACAGGCTATTACGCGAGAGCGGCTACCAGCTGATCTACCCGAGCTATCGCGAGGGCTATCGCGCGCTGGTCAGCGCCGACGTTCCGAAAACGCGACCTTCAGACGTTGATTGAGAGCGCTAATTGTCGAATCTCGGAGGGACGACCCTCGGCCTGACGGGTTTTCGCTAGCTTGCTGGCGGCACAAAAGTTGCTGGTCTGGCGCGCGTAGTTCTGCCGTAGGTTGTAGCATTGAGTAGTTTCATCTTAGATCGCCTCCGCCTGCTCGAAGCACGGATCGACGAGCGCCAAGAAACACAGTCAGCGCAACGCGGGGTGCGGCGTCCACCGCCGGCTCCGGACGCGATCAAGCGCAAGACGTTGCAGGTCGATCTCGAGCAGATCGTCGAGGAGATCGATCTGACCGACCACGAGCGGATGCCGCCGCCCACACCGCGGATCAGTCCGCGGCGCCGCGCGCGTTGATGCCCGAGAGGCCGCGCGTCGAAAGCGCCCTTGGGCGTTGAGCGCCGTTCACCGTCTGGACCGCGCTTGTAACTGCGGGAAAGCAGAAGGGGTTATCACCAGCGCTGTTGCGCGCTTTCTGTGCGACGGCGATCGCGCTAAGGTTTGACCGCCAGGAGGGGCGATGCGACGTGCACTTTGCTTAGGCGTTGTCTTGCTGTGCACCGCCTGCAATCGGTCGGACCAAAGTGCCAAGCCGGCGGTTCGGCGCGGCTTGGCCCCCGAGGCTGTGCAAGCCGAGCCCACCGAGATGCCTACGCCGCGCAAACGGCAGTTGCGTCTGGCTGGTGTTGAGCTCAAGCAGGTCGAACAAACGCTTGAAGCACCCACGCTGTCGGCGTTCGCCAAAAAGCTCGATGGCAGCTGGTTGTTTGGCGCAGCGAGTGCGTCCGCCCAGGCCTGGAAGATCGACGGCGAGCGACTGACCGTCTGGGATGGAAAAGCCGAGCATCAGCGAACGCTCAGCGTACTCGCGCCTTGCTTGCTGCGCATCGACGCTGGCGATCACCAGCGCACCGTCGGTTTTGCGCTGCGCGGTGGCCAACTGCTGGTCGGCGGCGATGCCCTCGGCCTGCGCGGCGAGCACGTGGCTGCGGTTTGCGACGGTGGGCGCGTCTTCCTGCAGAGCGGCAAGCGCTGCGTGGTGTTCGGCGAAGATCTGTTTGGCGATCAACGGAGCTTGAAGAAGATACGCGATAGCGATTGCCAACTGATCGACGACACCTTTTCCTTTGACTCGGTCGACGGCAAGCGGTCGATTCCAGTCGATGGTGATCTAATCATCGGCAGCGAATCGCGGCTTCAAGTCGCGCGGCGGCTCTCGTCGTGGGACCGCGCCAAGGAGTTGGTAGACCTCCCCGCGGCCCCCGCGCGCTAGGCGCTCGACCCGTTCAATGCTCCGTTGGCCTTCCTGAGGCCAATCTACGGTCTGGCTCAGGCGGCATTGCCGGCGGGCTCCGGTGGCCAGGGGAGCGGCTGCGGCGTCGGGTCAGCTCGGCGCCCCCAATGCGGAGATGTTGCTCGAGGGATACAGGTGCGGTCTGACCCGGCCTCGGGCGCCGCGTTACCAGCAGCTAGGCGGTTCGCAGTCCTGGCAGCTGCCGGCGGAGCACCCGGGCGGCATCCGGCCGGCGCTCGCTCGCCCTTGGCTTCGCTCGAGTCCGCGTCTTCGATGGCTGAGCGGACTGACGGCTCTCGCCCGCTTGCCCGATTTTTTTCCCGCGGCGAGCGTCAAGATCGCCCCTTTCTGCTCGTCAGTTGGCCGCTGGTTTTGGCACAATCGAGGAGACAACGGAGATTCTCCTGCCGAGGGTGTGATGATCTGCAAATCATGCGGCGACGAGGTCGATCGCTTGGTGCGCGTAAGGGTTGGTCGCAAGACCCACAAGCTTTGTGAGGAGTGCGCTGAACTCAAGCGCGAGGAACTTGAAATCGCCGACGATGCTGAGGCGGCGATGCGCGAGATGATGGAGTACAAGGGGCGCTAGATCTCTCGCGGCTACTTGGTGAGATAGGCCAATAGCGTCGCGACGCCAAAACCGGTTCCGCCCTTGTTAACGTGCTCGTAGGCTTTGCTGGCCGATGAAGGCCCAGCGATGTCGATGTGTACCCAGGGTGTGTCGCCGACGAAGGACTGCAAAAACAGTCCGGCGGTGAGCGCTCCGCCCCAGCGCTCGCCGACGTTCTTCAGGTCGGCGATGTCGCTTTTCAGCATTTCCTTGAGATGCTCGGGCAGCGGCAGCTGCCAGAGGTCCTCGCCGGTGCTCTGTCCAGCGGCCAGCACGCGGTCGACCAAGCGTTGGTTGTTGCCCATCACACCGGCAATACGCGGCCCGAGCGCGATCATGCAGGCGCCGGTGAGCGTCGCGAGGTCGATCAGTTCATCGGGCTCAAAACTCAGCGCATAGGCCAGCGCGTCGGCGAGGGTCAGCCGCCCTTCGGCGTCGGTGTTGTGGATTTCCACCGAGGTGCCATTCATCCCCCGGTACACATCACCCAGACGGTATGCGTCACCGGAAATCATGTTCTCGGTGGCGGCGATAATGCCGTGGACTTCACCCTCGACACCCAAAGCTGGCAGAGCGCTCATCGCACCGATCACCGCCGCCGCGCCGGCCATGTCGGTTTTCATGTCGAGCATACTGGTGCTCGGCTTAAGCGACAGCCCCCCCGAGTCAAAGGTAACGCCCTTGCCGACCAAGGCTCGGCGGCCCCGTCCGGTGCCGCGGTAAATCAAGTGAATTAGCCGTGGCGGCTGGCTACTGCCACGGGCGACGGCTAAATATAGACCCATGCCAAGCTTTTCGCAGTCCTTGGCACCCAGCACCCGACATTCCAGCCCGCGCTCTTTGGCCATTTTGCGCGCGTAGTCGGCCATCGCCTGAGGCGTCATCGTCTCCGCTGGTTCGTTAACCAGGTCGCGGGCCGCTGAGATGGCATGGCTCGTCGCTTGGGCGCGCGCTAGGCCGGCGCGCAGTGCCTTGGTGTCAGAGGCCAACAGTTTGACGTCGGTCAACGACGGGCCATCGCTTTGTCGTCGGTAACGGTCGAAGCGATAGCTTGCCAGGGCGATACCCTGGGCCAGCAGGTTTGCTGTTTCGCCGACGGTGCCGCGAGGCAGAGCGACCACAGCGCTGGTCAGATGCCGGGCGTTGGCCGCGCGAGCGACCTCCGCGCCGAAGCGCCGCGCCAGCAACGGGCTGTAGTTGTCCTTGTTGCCCAGCCCAACCAGCAACAGCCTACGGCAGCCAAAGTCGGGCAAGTGGACGAGGAGCTGCTGGTCTAGCGCGGCGGTGAAGCGCTCTTTGTCACATACTTCATTAACATGATTAATGAATCCCCAATCCCTTCGCAGAAGCTGACCCAGCGGTTCACCCTCAAATGCGCCCACCGCCAGCAAGTCGGCTTCAGCATCCTTAAGGTCCTGTGATAATACGGTTACTTCGATCATGGCTCACTCCTGGCTGGCGCTCCTCAGGCCACCTGCGACACGATCAACCAACGTGTCAAAATTGCGGGAAAAACGCGGGTCATCCACATGGGCCGCTTGCAGTGAATAGCTAATATATCAGCGGGTTATTCGACTTTCTCCACAGGTAGTTGATAAGCTGTGGGTATCCTACATAACCCGACCTCCATCAGAACTTAGCAGCATGGGATTTAACGCTGAGTCCATTCGCGAAAACCTCAAGCATCGCTTCAAGAAGGTATCCTCAACAGCTTAATTATCAAACATATAGCTCTATTAAACAAACAGTGCTAAAATTTAGCATAATTATGCAAAATTTAATTGACAGTGCTTAATTTGCCCCTTACTATGCATATAGTTTCCCATCGGGAGGGGCTAACTATGGCGACTGCAAAAAAGAAAACGAAAAAGAAGGCCACCAAGAAAAAGGCCGCAAAGAAGAAGGCCACAAAGAAAAAGGCCACCAAGAAGAAAGCCGCTAAGAAGGTAGCGAAAAAGAAAGCCACCAAGAAGAAAGCAGCTAAGAAGGTAGCGAAGAAAGCTACCAAGAAAAAAGCAGCCAAAAAGAAGGCCAAAAAGAAAGTAGCCAAGAAGAAAGCTACCAAGAAAAAGGCCGCCAAAAAGGCCGCTAAGAAAAAACCAGCTAAGAAAAAGGCGGCCAAGAAGGCCGCAAAAAAAAAAGTAGGTAAGCGGAAAGCGGCGAAGAAGGGCGCTCGTCGCGCTGCTCCGCCGCCCCCGGCAATTCCTACTACCTCGACGTTTACTTTCTAGCGTTGTGGATAATGAGGTTCGTTAATGGCCGCAGGTCTCCTGCGGCCATTTTCTTTTTTGGGGCGTTTTCTGGACAGGACCGTCGGAGCTTGATTCGCTAGAGCTGACGTGATCAAGCAACCGACGATTTCCATCACTATTTCGGTGTCTCGCCAGCGCCGCACCGTGGTCGAGCACTTGGTCTACGGTGTCGTCGGCGGCGGTATGTTTGGCCCCGGCCTGGCGATCAAGACCCGCGAAGATCGGCTGTTGCGCTTCAGTCGCGCGGGCGCGCTCTGGGACCCGATGCCCGATTCGGGCGAATTCCGCGTCGATGACAGCAGTGCCGGTACCGAGGTGACCTGCCGATTGTGGTGCCGCGGTATGGCCTTGCGCGCGCTGGTCATCGGGGTGATCGCCGCGGCGATCATCGCGGCCAACGTCGTCAGCCGCTTGCCCTGGATTTGGGCGGGTGTCGCCACCTTCGCCGGTGCGCTGCTCTGCGGGACGATCGCCGGCTGGCGCGACCGACTGCGACTGCGGCGTCAGCTCCGGGTGTATCTCGAGAACACGAGATATCTCAGCCCGCTATAGCACCGGCTCAGCTCGCCGCGGCGCTCCAGGAGCCAGCCGCCCTCTGCGAAGAGCTCTGGTATTCGCTCGGGAAAGCTGATTCCGCTACTCTGCCCGATCAAAGGCCAGCAGGCGCTCGATGGCGATACGCTCCGCGCCAAACCCAGGTGTGAATACGCCATCGTTGAGGCCAAACAGCGGCTTGAGCAGCTGGCCTTGGGGGTCGATCTGCACTTCGGATAAGAGCTCGAATCCCGCATAGCGGGCGTAGCGAAACGCCACGCTGTAGCTGGTCAGCGTGCCATCAACGTAGTTGGCCTGGGCCGTCCCGCGCTCGAAGGATTGTTGGGCCAGCTCGCCGGGGTTTGGGATGTCTGGGCCGTGGGCCTCAAGCAGCGCTAGATAGCCCCACCAGACCTTGTTCATTGCCGTGCTGATCGCCGCCGTGTTGCGAACTTCCTGCTCAGTCAGCGGAAGTTTGACGCGGTTTCCCCGGCGAGGTAGCGCCTGGTGGGAAAGCGGGTCGAGCGGCTGGGCACTATTGGCGTCGGCAAAGATCGCGTTGAAGATCGCGCGCCTGCTGTAGTTGCTGTACGCGCGGGAAAACAGGCCCCCATGATCTTCGCTCGGCGACAACAGCGCTTCGCTGGGCACACCGTGCTTGTCGATGCGGACGGTCTTGCTGATCGGATAAATCCCTGACGGGTCGATACTGACCGTGACCTCATAGCCGGTAACCTGCCGGCCACGGCGGAGTTCCTTGGCGTCCAAGATGTCCAGCCGCTGCTGGCGCGGCACGACGAGTCCGCCGAGGGCGAGATGCTCGCGCTGCAACAGCTGGTAGACCTGCAAGAACCGCTGGCGAGCTGCTTGAACCGGCTGTTTCGTCATCGCTTCGGCTGCCGAGAGCTGTGTCGCGACGACCGGACGCCGCCAAACGGCAAAGCCCAGTTTGGCCGACGCCGCACCGGGAGCTGTAATGACAAGCGTGAGGGCGAGTTTGATAACCCATCGATGGCTGATCATAGTGACCGATGCGGAATGCAGGGTTCGTGCCGCTGCTATCGGATGGAATTGCACGGATTTTCATTGGGCAGGCCCGCTCGCGGGCCGGCCGACCGAGGTTTCACTAGCCACGTCCCTCGCGCCCAGCGCAAGCGCCGAACGGTCCAGCTGGAAACAGGCCTGCCGCTGCCCGGGGCCTGCCTTTACTGAACGAGCTTGTCCAGCTCGGCTCGCGCCTGGGCTTGAATCGAGGAGGAGTACAGCGGATAGCTGCGCCAGACGACCTTCAATTGGCGGTCGAGGATCAGCACGTCATAGGTCTTGCCGTTGAGTCCGGAGAGTGCGCTGCCGTTGTCACGGAGCAGTGTATGGGTTGCGCTAAACTGGCTGACCCACTGGTTGCACTCGCTCTGACTGATCGGTTGATTGAACGTTGCCTTCTTGATCTCCAGCGCCTTGATGGTCGGATAGTTGGCTCGCACGACGTCGGTCAGCCACCGGCTGGCCGCTTTACAGTAGCCTCAGGTGAACCCCATCCAGTTGAAGAGGATCACGATGCCATCGTACTGGTTGTACTGGCTGTGTAGGTCAAACGGCGTGTTGTTGCAGTCGGTGATCGTGAAGTTGTTCGCCGTCATGCCGACGCTGCTGCCAAATGGGCCGGTCGGTCCGCCGCCGTTTCCGCTGGCGGGCGTCGTCACGCTGACGACCTGCTGATTTGCATCGACGTTGTTGGCTTCGTCCACCGCGCGCACGGCGACGTAATAGGTCGTCTCGCTGCTCAGCCCGCTTGCCGTATGCGACGTCGCGCCAGCGGGCGTCGTTGTCGTTGGCGCGCCGAAGTTGATCACCGGTGAGCTCGAAACGAACACCCGGTAGCGCAGTTTGTTGGCTGCGCTGCGGTCATCGGATGCCGCCGACCAAGACAACGCGATCTGCGTGGCACTGAGCGCCACCGCCGAGCCGACCCCGGCAAACGTCGGTGCCGTGGTGTCGGGCGTGCCGCTCGGCATCGCTGAGCTCTCCGCTGATGCCGGACTTTGCCCAGCGCTGCTGGTCGCCACGACGACATAGTAATACGTCGCGCCGTTGTTCAGCCCGCTGTGCAGATAGGGCGAACTCACGCCACCGATCTTCGTGCCGTTTTGCGGCGTAACACCGCTGCTCGTCGCCCAATACAAGTCGTAGCCACTCGCCCCACTGACGGGGTCCCAGTTCAGGCTGACCTGCCCATCGGCGGCAATCGCCGTCAGTCCGCTTGGCGCGCTCAAGCCATTGCCACTTTGAATATCGACGGAGATCTGTCGTGCTGCCGAGACGCCGGCGTTGCCCGCCGCGTCGTAGGCCTTCGCAGTGATCGTGTGAACGCCGTTGACCGACGCGCTCAGTGCCATCGCGTACTTGAACGGCGCCGATGTCGCGGTGCTCTTCAGTGCGCTGCCATCGTAGAACTCGACCTTGACCACGCCGACATCGTCGGCGGCGGTCGCGATCACCTCGAGGGTCATCGCCACGTGGTAGCTCGCATCGTTGGCCGGCGCGCTGATCGACACCGTCGGTGGCGTCTTGTCGCTGCCCTTGATAGCGACGTTGATCACGCAGGGGCTTGAATCATTACAGTTACCCGCTGCGTCGCAGGCCTCGACGATCAAGCGCTGCTCACCGTTTTCCGCGCCGGTTAGCGGCCAACTGTAATCGAGACTCGCCGCCTGGACTTGGTGCAGTTGCTTGTCGTTGGCGCGCAGGGTTAACTTGGCAACACCGACGTTGTCGCTGGCGACCGCCTTAAGGGTTACGCTCTGCGCGTTGGCGATTGTCGTACCACATGCTGGCGATTCCAGCGCGACCAGTGGCTTCTGCCCGTCGCTAACATCAACGGTGGCCGGTGCACTGCTCGTCGCTTCGCGAATGTCGCCGACGCGCGGGTTCTCAAACGCTCCGGCCACCCAGTAGGCCGGCTTCGCCGGATCAGGACTGGCGTCGACAAACGAATGGCTCGCCACCTCGGTCAGGCGGTGACTCGCATCCGGTTTGGCACCGATCGCCGTACGGTAGACGTAGTAGCCGCTGACGCCATCGACCGCCGTCCAGCTCAGCATGACGCCGCTCGCCTCCGACGTGGCGGTTAAACCCTGCGGAGCGAGCGCTGACAGCGCACCTTCGGCCAAGTTGACCCGCGCCTGTTCGACGTCCGAGTAAGCGGTCTCGCCGATCCGACTGATCTTTGCCTTGAGCTGATAGGGGCCCTCATCGAAGACCGTTGGCGTCCAGTTGAGACGGTAGGTCAGTCCATCTGTCGTCGCCATCGCGCCGATCAGCTGCTCGCTGCCCAACTGCACATCAACCACCTCCACGCGGTGGGCAGCTGCGCCCTCTAGTCGAAATTCGAGCGTCGACGCGATGCCGCTGAGCAGCGTGGTGGCGACCGTCAGTTTTCCTGCCTGGCCGCTGCCGCGGCCCAGCTGGCTTTCACCGCAGCCGCTGACGACCAGCAATCCGATAACGGCCGAAGCCCAGGTCGATGCGCGCATCTCGCCTCCGTCGACTAGCGATAGAGCAATGGTCATGCCGCACCGCAGTCTGTGATTCCCATGGCTTCCGGCCCACCCCAGGGGAACGATCACCCAGCCTGGGGCTCGCACACCCTGGCGAATATCCGACCCTCGCTGACGAAGTTTTGCCCTGCCCGTCGTAAGATCTGGCGATAAGGAGCATCGATGGACCACTGCCCAAGTTGTCACCAGCCGCTCTCATCGCTGGGGCGATTCTGTCCCCACTGCGGATGCTCACGCGAGCAGCCGTCTTCCGCGGCGCCGATCGCGATCCGCCAAGTCAGCACTGCCGGCGTATCGAGCGCGCTCTACCTTGCGATGATCGTCGGTGGCGTTTCGCTCGCCGCGACGTTGACGCTGCTCGGCAGCACCTCGCGCCACATCGACGAGCTGTTGCTGTTCAGTTGGATGCCGCTCGTCCCCGCGACGATTTTCTTTTGCGTGTTACTTCATCGCGCCTGGTCTGCGGTCTCATCGAGCGCGCCGATCACGGCGGGCCAAGCAGTCGGCTTTCTTTTCGTGCCGCTGTTCAATTTCTACTGGGTCTTTGTCGGTATCGGCTCTTGGCCGGCGATCTACAACGCCCATCTCGAGCGCAACGGCATCCAAGGACGGCGAGCCACGCCGGGTCTGTTTATCGCCTACGCGATCCTCGCGCTGATTCCCCTGGCCAATCTGGTGGCGGTGCTGGTGCTCTTGCCGATCATGCTCGTGCAGATCTGTCGCGGCATCAACCATCTCGCCGCAGGGGAGCCGGCCGAGGCCGAGCCCCTGCCGTTCGCGCCACAGGCAGGCGCCGCACTGCCGTATCGATCGCCAGCCGCGCTGCGCGTCGAGCCCACAATCCAGCGCGGTGCTGTCGCGAAGCCGCTCGCGATCCTCGCACTGTTTTGCTGTAGCCTCGGTCTGGCCGTGACGTTCTACAGCGCCGTCGACACCTATCCCAACTATCTGCGAACGCGACGCGCCTACTACCAGCACATGGGCTGGAAGCAGGGTCGTGCAAACAGCGAGGCTCGCGAGCGCTACTACCACTACCGACGTTTGCTCGAGCAACAAGTGATCGCCGGCATGTGGATTCCCGGCGCGATCGCCCTCGTGCTCGGTGTGATCGCCATCGCCTTTCGTCGCGGTACGCTACAGGTCGTCGCCCTCGCCGGCGTGCTGGCGCTCCACACGGCGTCGATCTCTTTGTCCTTCCCGCTGTGGTAATCACCACCGCAAAGACGCGCGATGCGCTGCTGGTCTCGCGCTTCAGCGCATCTGCGCGGCGATGGATCAGCGCACATTCCGTGAAGCACTAGCATTTCCCGCGACACAAAATAGGGAGCAAGATAGTCCGCTTTAGTGGCTGTTTTTTTTGGGAAAAACGGGGTTCATCGATTGATGACATCTCCGTCTGGTGATAGCGTCGCCTAGTAATCGGACAGTTCTACTGCGCAAGAGTTTCCACGCAAAAGATGGTTAGTCCATTAACGCACTGAGAGGGTTGCATGTTACGCGCGCACGTTTTGGCTAGAAAAAAGGTTTTCGTCTCTTCCCACTTCTCGCATCGGTCGTGATGCTCTTCACCTTTGGCTGCGAAGGCCCGGCTGGGCCCGAAGGCAAAGCCGGCGAAAAAGGCACGGTCGGTGACAAGGGCGATAAGGGCGATCCGGGCGATCCGGGCACCGTCGATCCGAAGGTGCTCGCTGACATCCAGGCCAAGCTCGACGAAGCTGGCAATGTCGAGATCGAGTCTTGTGCGATCTGCCACGCCGGTCACGGCGCCAAGAAGCACCAAGACATCTACAAAAAATACATGGACGCCAGCAAGCTGGCGCTGTTCTTTGACAGCGTTACGGCGACCGCCAATGGCGATGGCACTTTTAACACCACGGTGACCTTTAAGGTGACCAAGAACGGTCTGCCGTTCGAAGATGTCGACGGTCTGCCGATGCTTGCCCAGAAGCGCTTCTACTCGGTGCAGTACGACGCCACGACGATGAAGCACGACGGTAGCGTTTCCTTTGGCTCGATCAAAGCCGTCGCTGGCAAACCCGGCTTCTATACCTGCAACGCCGCCAAAGCCGGCTACGACATGACTGCCGCTGGCTTCAACGGTCTGTTCTACGGCTACGTCGGCGACGACGAGCTCGACGTCGAAGGCATGGCCCTTTACGACAACGTCGCCAGCATGGGCAAAGCCTTTGGCACCGCGTCCACCACGCCTTACAAATCCTTGGCCAACATCTCGGGCTGCGAGAAGTGTCACGGCAAGCCATACATGAAGCATGGCTATCGTGCGGGGGCCGTGCCGGGCCTCGGCGACTTCGCCTCCTGCAAAGTCTGTCACTACGATACCCGCAATGGTGGCCACCGCGACTGGCAGCTCTTGGCCGACAAACCGTCGACCTACGCTGCCTATGATGTCGCCGCGAA
This sequence comes from Deltaproteobacteria bacterium, assembly GCA_020633415.1. GTDB lineage: Bacteria > Myxococcota_A > Polyangia > JACKDQ01. The sequence goes on along the minus strand of JACKDQ010000021.1, from coordinate 27,504 downwards.
AAAAGCCGCAGCTGCCGGCGATACCACCAAAAATACCGTCGGCAAGCAGATGACCGCCGAAGAAAACACCAAATACACCTACACCGCCAACGTGATGAACGACGTCCACATGTCGCACGCGATGGAGTTCCCCTATCCGCAAAAGATCTCCAACTGCGCAACCTGCCACGCCGGCAAGCTGACGGCGCTGCTCGTCGACGACAACTTCACCCCAACGACCTGCAAGAGCTGTCACGCCTGGACGGGTGAAGCCAAGTACCCGACCGCCGTGCCGCCGATGGAAGGCATCTGGAAGAGCCGCAACGTCGACACGATCCACGCCAGCGTTACCGAATGCAAGAGCTGTCACAACGCGACCGGTTCCGCCAAAGGCAAGCGTCTCAAAGACCTGCACAACGGTGGCTACGATCCCAAGATCTACACCGCTGACGCCAACCGTTGGGCGGACCTTTTCCGCGGCACGATCGGTGCGACGACCTTCGATGCGGCGACCAACAAGTTGACGATCGAACTGAGCGCCTACGAAGCGGGCGGCGACGCCGCCAACGCGACCTACGACGCCAAGGACATCGTTCCGACGTTGATGATCGGCCTCTACGGCTACAACACCAAGGACTTCATCGTTAATGCCCACGGCAACGACGACAAGAGCAAGCGCCTGCTCGAGTTCGTGCTCAACGGCAAAGATACCAATCCGCGCCTCAAGCTGGTGACCAACTCGGCGCCCAACTGGAAGGCCGAAGTCGATCTGTCGATGTGGGCCCAGATGATCAAAGACAAGGTCATCAAGCGCGCTGAGATCAGCATGCTGCCGGCCTTGACCAAAGTCGTTAACGACAAAGACGAGAACGTCGGCACCTGTAGCCCGGCTTGTTCGCGCGGCAACCACTGCGACGCGACCAACAAGTGCATCGCCAACGACGACGTCGTGCTCGCGCTCAACGCTCCATCGCGCACCTTCGACCTGACGACCAACGACTATGACGACGGCTTCTACCCCGACATCGTCGACGTCGAAAAGTGCAACAAGTGCCACGATGCGCTCGGCACGTCGTTCCACTCGGGCAACCGCGGTGGCAACGTCCGCGTCTGCCGCACCTGTCACGTGGTCAGCAGCGGCGGTTCGCACCTCGAGATGCAGTCGCGCTCGATCGATTCCTATGTCCACGCGATTCACTCGTTCCAAGCTTTCGATCCGGGCGACATCGACTTCAAAGATCCGGTCGAGAAGCTGCGCTACGAGCATCACATCGAGCACAAGTTCCCCAACTTCACGATCAAGAACTGCGAAGCCTGCCATAACCCAGGCACCTACACCGATCCGCCCGACAACGCGAAATCGCTGCCGGGTATCCTCTCTGGCTCCGACAAGGTCGACGGCCGCAACATCGGTACGGTGAAGAGCTATGTCACCGGTCCGGGAGCGCGCGCCTGCGGTGCTTGTCACCGAGCCCACATGATCAATGAAGACAAGGCCGGCAAGCTGGCTGCCTTCTATCAGCATGTGAAGGAAAACGGCTTCATGGTCGAGAACGCTGACGGCGTGCTCGACAAGGTGATCACGACGATCATGACGCTCTTCAACTAGCGTCTAGTCGTTCGCGACAAAAGAGCTCTTGGGAGGGGTAGGCGTTTCGCCTGCCCCTCCCTTTTTTGTGCCCAGCTGCGACTACTATTTCTAGCAGCGACGACCATCTCCCCGCCGCGATGTGCCCCGCGACCGGCGACGGCGCTTGCACTAACGCTTCGGCGGTCGTCGCCGTTTGAACGCGTTTGCTGTGTGGGACGAACCGGGCTGCGGCGTCGAAGGGTGCGCGCCGCAGGTCCAATCGGCTGTTGCCTTAGCCTGGCTCCGCCTCGCGCGCGAGCAGCACTTGCAGTTCAGACCAACCCCAGCTGCGCCTCAGGCCGTCGGGGAGCGCGCCGAGCTGTTCCTGGCAACCGCGTAGAAACCGCGCTGTCGCGGCGTTGGGATAGCCTCCGCCGCGAATCTCGCCGAAGCGCTGATGATACGGCGCGAGCAACTGAGCGAGCGCCGTGTCCCGCGCGTGCTTGGCACAGATCGAGGCCGCGGCCACGCAAACATCCGCCGATTCGGCGCGATCGAGCGCTTCCAACTGCGGAAAGCGTGTCGCCAGCGGCGAGAACAACGTCTTGCCGTCGGCAACGATCCGCTCGGCCTCGCCTAGCCGCTCGAGAATCGCTGTGGCGTAGCTGCGCTCTAGCGCGTTGAGCCCCTGACCGTGGAGCACCCAGTGGTCGATCGTTGCGCTGTCGATCAGCGCTAGCTCGACCTCAGTGATCACGGTGATCTGTTCGGCCAGCTTGCGTCGCTGCGCCGCTGCGTTACTGCCGGTGAATCGCTTGCTATCGGCAACGCCGATCGCCCTCAGCTGCTCGCGCTGCTGGGCGTTGGCGCGTACGCCGCAAAGCACCAGCGGGCCCAGCACCGGGCCGCGACCCGCCTCGTCGATACCGATCACTCGCATCGCGCCTGACCCTAGCACAAACGCCTGCTCGCGGAATCCTCCCTACCGGCGGAATTCTCGCTGCCCGCGAATTCTCAGGGTCGGCTTCACCGCCCGGCTTCGCGCGGCTATCGGAGACAGAGCGCCGTGGCCATGACCGCGCCGGTGTTGGTGGTGCATTGCCAGCCGCGCTGTCCACTCGGTGCGGAGCTGAGCAGCCCGCCGCCGCCGACCAGTGTCATACAGCCCGCATTGAGCAAAGCGCCGTTGCAGGTCACCGTGGCCGAGCCGGTCGCCGGTGCGCCCGCGACCAATTGCAGCGGCAGGCTACTGTTGCAGGCGGCCGGCACACAGACGGCGCGACCGAATATGCCCGGTATGGAGCAGCTACAGCGCCAACTGGCCACGTTGTTAAAGGTCGACGCCATCAGCATGCCACCTTGGGCACAGCGGCAGCCGCCACCGACGACCATTTTGCCCACGGGGCAGGGGACGATCACGGCGTTGTTGTTGGAGGCTAGCTCAACGCTCGTTACGGCGCCGCTGACGCTCTGTAGGCAACGAACGCTCGATTGTAGCAAAGTGCTGGCGCAATCGACCTGATAGCTCTGTGCCCTGGTATCGATCAACGCCTGGACCGTTGAGCCCTGACAGGCAAACCCGCCGCCGATCGCTGCGCTACCTGCTGAGCAGCTTGCGCTCGACGAGTGATTGATCAGCGGATTGCTGCCAAGTGGGCAGCCGCCGAGGTCGTGCCCAGCGAGGTCGAAGTTTTGCCCGTCGGTCGCTCGCGCCGCGTCGCCTGCAGCGTCCCACTGGGGCGAAACCGTGCCGTCGACCGGCTTTGTGTCGGCCCGGCTGGCATCCAGGGTCCCGCTATCGGCGGGTCCGCTGTCGTTCGGGCCAAACCCCCCGCGAACACAGGCACTGAGCAGCAGGGTCGCGACAACCAACAACACGATCTGTCTGGCCGACGCGCTAGTCACCGACGAGGCTGTCCTCAATGCGCCGCAGCGGCAACAGTCGTGCAGCTTCGATCTGGTCGGCATCGATGCGTAGCGCCTCAGCCAACGTGCTCAACGTCGCACCGAGCGTCTCAGCGCCGCGCTGCTGCCAGTTGGTCAGCGGCTCGAGCAACTCGCCGCGCAGATCGATCCCTGGCGTGCTCAGCGCTTTGGCCACCGCGTCACGCTGCAGCTCCAGCTGCTTAAGCTGATGGTCGAAGAAGAACTGCAGACTCCCGCCGCCGACGAAGCCGCGGGCGAACGCCAGAAAGCGCCGATAAACTTCGCCCGCCAACCGCTCGAGGTGCAGTTCCGATGCCCGCTCCAAGCGTCGGCGGGCGCGCTGGCCCTGCTCGGCGCTGAGCAACCTGCTGGCCCGCTCCGCGCACTCTGTAACAGCCAGCTGCCAGCGTGCGGCGACCCGCGCCTGCGAAGCCGCGATGATTCGCGCGAAGCCGCGCTCGAGTGTGCCGGCGACGAAGGCGCGATCATGGGTGCCGGCGCGATGTTCGCCGAAGCGCCACTTGCGCGGACGGACGAAGTCGAGCACGTCGTCGGCCGCCTGGCGATAGACGGTTTCCAGATCATCGGCCAGTTGGCCGTACTCCTGTTGACAGAGGTCCTCGGCCAGCGGCGCCAGCACATCGTTGAGCGCGCTCCGCAGGCTAGATGCTGTTGCACGCAACGGGTCGATCTCTTCAGCGAGATGTTTGGCGGCATGGACGATCAAATCACGCATCTTGCTACCGATCGCCTCGCTCTTGATCCGCCGGCTGCGCGAGAAGATCCGCTCGTCGAGAAACGCGCTCAACCCGCTGTAGCCCGAGGCGATCAGCGCCGCATCGTCCGCCTGCAGGCGTGCCGCCAGGGCGCGCTTCGCCGAGAGCGGCAGCACCGTTTCGACCAACTCAGCAAAGCCTTCGCGCAGGTGGCTTAATACCTCTTCGCGCTGCGCTTCGTCGAGTCGATCGACCTTGTTGATCACGCCGATCGTCTTGACCCGCTGGCGAGAAATCGTTTCTAACGCTGCCCGTTCACTCTCCTTGCCCGCCTGATCCGCTGAAAACAGCCAGATCACCGCGTCGGCAAGCTCGATGAACTCACGCGCCGTTTGCTCGTGCTCTGCGATCATCGAGTTCAGCCCCGGCGTGTCGACGACATTGACGCGCAGCAAGTGTTCCGCTGGGTAGAGCAGCTCGACCACGCGGATCGCGCGCGCCTGATCCTGCGGAAGCTGGCTCAGATAACGACCGATGTCCTGCCAATTGATCCAGCGCTCGCGATCGTCGCGCCAGACAACCCGCGCGCTGCGTTGCTCACCGTATTTCAGCAGGTTGATCGTCGCCGTCGTCGGGGTGATCCCCATCGGTGCGATCTCCTCGCCGATCAACGCGTTGACGAAGGTCGACTTGCCGGCGTTAAACTCGCCCATCACTGCAACCAACAACGGCCGATCGTACTCGTGCTGCAGCGCTGTAGCGCGCGCACTCAGCTGCTCGAGACCCTGATGGCCGGCGAGCAGGCGACTCAGCCGTCCCAGCGCCGGGTACAGCCCAAGGCGCTGCTCGATCGGTGGTCCGGCGACAGCCTGTTCGAACAGCTGCTTGGCCCGCGCATTGTCAGGCGCCAACTCGCGCGCGTGACGCAACACGGCACTCGCTCGCCCCGGCTCGTCAACAGCCAACCACAGTTCACCGGCGAGCAGCAGCGCGGTTAGGCCCGGTGCGCGCTCGAAGCTCTGCTCGGCGATCCGCAAGGCTTGGGCCGGGCTGGACTCGGCGAGCGCCGCGGCCAATCGCACGTAAGGGTGGTCGGGCGCCGCAGCCTGCAACAGGCCGCCGAGGGCCGCGGCGGCGCTGCGACTCTCAGGGGACACGCCGGCAACCTCAACCAGCAAGTCGACGATCTGCGTGAGCAGATCGAGCGGCGCAGGCACGCTCAACGCGAGGGCGACCATCAGCTGCTCGAGGGCGCGTGCCTTATCGTCGACGCGCAAATAGGCCTGAGCGAGCAGTCGATGGATCTCCGGGTCCTGCGGCGCTTGCCCGAGCGCCTCAAGCAGGAGTTGGCGCGCTTCGCCGGCCTGACCGGCGCTGATCAGCGCACGCGCCCGGATCAGCGCGGCCGTTCGCGGTCGACTCGCGGCAAAGATCTCCGCGACCCGTGCGGCATCGCTCGCTCGCCCGGCCTCGAGCAACAAATTGGCCAGCGTGCTGAGCGAATCGGCATCCAGTTGGCCGAGCTGATGCGCGCGCTCGAGTTGCTCTCGTGCCGCGGTGCGTTCGCCGGTCGCCAAATAGCCGCGCGCCAACGCCCCGAGCAACTCTGCGCTGGGCGGATCGGACAGCGCCTCGGCTTTGCGCAGCTCACGGACCGCGCGCTCGGCGTCTCCCGTGGCCAGGTACAGCTCGCCGCGCAATTGGTGCAACTGGTCGAGCAATCGCTCGTCGATTGTGCGACAGCGCAGCGCACGGCGTGCCGACTCCAGGGCGTCTTGATCGGCGGCCGCCAACTGCTGCGCCTGCGCGAGAAACAGCAGCGTGCGAAAGTCCTGGGCTTTGAGCGCGTCGGCCCGTTGCAGCGCCTCGATCGCCGACTGAGCCTGGCCGCGCCGCAAGCAGACAATACCCAGCAAGACAAAGCTGGGGGCGTGTGTCGGGTCGTGGGCAGCGGCCGCCTTGAAGCGATCTTCTGCGGTCTGCAGATCGCCGGCGCTCAGGGCCTCCTGGCCGCTGCTGAGCAACGCCTTGAGCGCGTCATCGGTCGAGAACTCATCGACCAACTCATCGAAGCCGCGCTTGATACGATCGACCCATTTCATCGAAGCACTCTCATCTTAGGCGACGACGAAAGAACGCGCGAACGATCGCGTCTCCGGCACGTGAGGACCCACCGGGCCGCCCAGGCCAGACAAGCTACCCAGCCTCGGAAAGCGGACTGATATTTACCGATCGGTTAAGCTCCGCGAGCCTAGGCGATGTAGCGCGAAGTGCCACAGCGTGCGCGCCATAACACTACATCTTCGACGATAAGCTTGCCACACACCCTAACTGTTGTGTATTAGCAAAGGACAGTGCTTGATCGAAGTCGACCTGCCGCGCGAGTCGAGCGCGCGTGGCGCCAGGCCGTGATCGGCGCCGGGCTCGAGTTAGGACCATAGCTTCGCGACGCTCATGGCGCTTCCACATCCCAAGCGAGAATCTGGCTGTCGTCCGATCGCTCGGCTGTTCGCCGATAGCGTGATGGTCGACCAAGGTACGCCGTTTCTGCCCAAGCCGACTTGGGTTAAGGCACCGCTGATCGCGCTGAGCTTTGATTACGAAGGCACCGAAGTGCGAGCCTCGGACCCGATGCGCCGGGTGTTCGCCTCAACCGCGCACGGCGCGATGTCGATCGACCGCGAGCAGTCCGCTGAGAACCATGCCCGTGCAGTGCTCGAGTCGCTGGGCGCCACCGAGCTCGAGTGCCTCGAGCACTACACCGCACCGGCGAGCGCCGATTATCTGATCCAGCCCGACGGCGACGCACACACCCTTTGCGCCTTTACCGCTTACGCGGTCCCACAGCTGCAGCGCCTGGGCTGGCGGGTGACGATCGATCCAGACTACCCCTGGCAGGTTGTCAACGAGGGCCAATGGTACGCCGACGTCGACGACACCCGCGATGGCGGTCGAGAGCAGAGCACCTGGTTCAGCCTTGAGCTCGGCATCGAACTCGACGGACAACGGATCAACCTCTTGCCGCCGCTGCTGGACATGCTCGATCGGGCCTCGAGCCTGCGCGCGCTGCTCAACCGACGTAAGTGTATCGCCGTGCCGATCGACGAAAAGCGTTACGTGGCGATCAAACCGCAGCGCATGCGCATCCTGCTCGATGTGCTGCTCGAGCTCTACGAAGGGCCACAGCAGGACGCGCGACTGCACTTCTCGGAGTACGCTGCGGCAGGGCTGCTGCGTCTCGATGAGATCTTCGGTGATAACGCTCAGTCGCTGAGTTGGAGCGACGGTGCGGGCGTTCGCCAGCGCGCCCAAACCCGCAGCGCGGTGCAGTCGATCCGCGCGCCGAGTGGGCTATTCGCCACCTTGCGGCCCTATCAGCAAGAGGGTCTCGAGTGGTTGCAGCACCTGCGTTGCCAAGACCTCGGTGGCATTCTGGCCGACGACATGGGCCTCGGCAAGACGCTGCAGACGATCGCTCACCTGCTCTGCGAGCACAGCGGGCGAGCCGAGCATCCATCGCTGGTCGTCGCGCCGACGAGCTTGGTGTACAACTGGCAACGCGAGATCGCCAAGTTCGCTCCGTCTTTGCGGACCTGTGCCTTCGTCGGCAATCGGCGCCATCGCCTCTATCCGCGCCTCGACCGCTATGACGTCGTGCTGACCAGCTACCCGCTGTTGGTTCGCGACCTCGACCAGCTCAAGGAGCAGTCGTTTCATTTGCTGATCCTCGACGAAGCTCAGACGATCAAGAACAGCCGCAGCCAAACCCGACGTGCGGCGGTTGCGCTCGATGCCCAACATCGGCTTTGCCTCAGTGGAACGCCGCTCGAGAACAATCTCGGCGAGCTCTGGTCGCTGTTCGACTTTGTCATGCCCGGGATGCTCGGCAGCGCCGCGGATTTTCGCGAGCGCTTCCGCGCGCCGATCGAGAAGAACCAAGACAGTGCTCGTCTCGGCGTGCTGCGTCAGCGCGTGGCACCCTACATCCTGCGCCGCATCAAAGAGGAAGTCGCGCGCGACCTGCCGCCGAAAACCGAGATCGTGCGTCCGGTCGAGCTACGCGGTGACCAGCGCGAGCTCTATGAGAGTATCCGCTTGGCCGCCCACGACCACGTGCGGGCGATCATCGCCCAGCGCGGTATCTCGCGCTCGACGATCGCCGTCCTCGACGCGCTGATGAAACTGCGCCAAGTCTGCTGCGACCCGCGACTGGTCAAAGTCGGTGCTGCTCGGCAGATCGCCAACACCGCCAAGCTCGACTTGCTGATGGAGATGGTTCCGCTGCAGCTGCAGCAGGGCCGGCGGATTCTGATCTTTTCGCAGTTCACCACGATGCTCAAGCTGATCGGTCGCGAGCTCAGCGATGCTGGCATTAACTACGTTTCGCTGACCGGGGCGACAGCCGATCGCCAGGCCCAGGTCGATGCCTTCCAAAACGGCGTGGTCGACGTATTCCTGATCAGCCTTAAGGCCGGCGGCACGGGCCTCAACTTGACCCGGGCCGACACGGTGATCCATTACGACCCCTGGTGGAACCCAGCTGCGCAATCCCAGGCCACTGACCGGGCCTACCGCATTGGGCAAAAGCGGCCGGTGTTCGTCTACAAGTTGATCGTCGCTGGCAGCGTCGAAGAGCGCATGCTTCAGCTGCAACAGCAAAAGCAGCGGCTCGCTGACGGGATCTTGGCGGGCACCCAGACGGCGCTCGACGATGAGACGATCGACACCCTCTTCGCGCCGCTCGGCGGCTAGCCGCGGGCGCGGGCGCTACGGGTTTGCGCGATCGCCCTGCGGTTCGCCGATGCCCTGCGGTGCGTTCGCGCTGCTCGGTGGCCTCAAGTAGAACAGCTGGCTGGACTCAACACGGTTGCTACCGTAGCGCTTGGCGCGATAGAGCACGGCGTCGGCTTCTTCGAGCAGATCGAGCGGGGATTGGTCGATGCCCGGGACGCGACTAGCCACGCCGACACTCGCCGAAAGCCGCTGCTGCGGGGCGATCTCGCTGATCTCCCGACGTAGTTGCTCGGCAACAAAGCAGGCACCGCGCGCATCAGTCTGCGGCAGTAACAAGACAAACTCTTCTCCACCGATCCGCGCCGCGACGTCGGCCGGGCGTCGCGCCTGTCGGGCGACGATCTTCGCCGTCTGCTTGAGAAAGTCATCACCTTGGGGCCATCCATAGTTGTCGTTGATCGCCCTGAAGTGGTCGAGGTCGACGAACAGTAGCGACAACGGCTGTCGCTCGCGTGCAGCGCGTCGATACTCGGCCGCGAAGTGGGCTTCGAAGTGCTCGCGGTTCCACAAGCCAGTCATTTCGTCGATGCGCGCTGCCTTGGCCAACTGACGGCGCGATGCTTCGAGTTGCGCGATGCCGCGACGGGCTTTGGCCAACGCCGGACGGACGATGTAGAGCCCGGTGAGCACCAGCAGCGCAAGCAATAGTGTGCCGCAGGCCAGCTCCGTGGCGATCAGCAGCTGAACCCGTCCGGCAGCTTCGCGTTCGAGGCGAGCGACGATCACCTCCATCTGCCCAAGAAATGCGCGCTCCTCCCGCAAGATCTGCGCGGTCGCTAGCTGGACCTGGTCGGCCGTGGGTGGCGGCGTGGCCAGCAAGCGCTCAGCGGCGCGAACGATCGCCTGCTGGCTGTGATAGATCTGCTGCAGCATCCGCTGCACCGTCGGGCTGAGCGCTCTGCCGCTCAGCAGTTGGCGATAGTCGTCGGTAAAGCCGTGCAGCGCCTGATGAAGCGCGCCGATGTTCGCGGTGCGCTCGCGCTCGCTGGCGATCGCTAGCGCGAACTTAGCGATCTTTTGACTGAACGTCCGCTGACGACCCGCAAGGTTGAGCGTCTGAGCATCATTTCGCTGCACGCGTAGCTGATGCTGGACGACCAACTGTCCAGCGACGATCACCAAGCCCGTCGCGACCACCGCGCCGCCATAGCGAAAGAACAGCATGCGGCTAGCGCCGCGCGCTTGCAGTGGACCATCAGCGCTCATCGATGATCCAGCATGGCGCTCGGCCCTAAGAAGATCAACGACGAAAGCGTACGCCTTTCACGCACTGCGACGCATTGTCGATCGTTTCGCACCGCTGCCTACACCGCCCTTCATCTGCGTCGGCGCGTCGTTCCCTTAAGACCTGGGCCTGGCGCGCGTTGTAGATGCTGAAGGGAGCGTGAGTGGCCGAAGCAGCAGCAATCGTGATCGGCACCGATCCGCATCTGATTACCGAGACCAAGCGACACGCCTCCTGGGTGGTCGCCTTCGCTACGGACAACGGTCCGAGCGTCGCGTTGGGCGTCGAACAGGTCAATTCCACCCAGGCACTGGCGGCGTCGCTCTACCGGCGCTTTGACGCGCTACCGACCCTCGAGTTGGTGGTCGATCCCGCGCTCGCCAGAAACGCGCAGCTCGAGGCGCTGATCGCAGCCGTTCATCGCACCGTCGAGCACGTCGGCGATACCCTCGACAGCGAGCAGGACGCCACGACCCGGCAGATCGTCACCCGGGGTCTCGCGCGCTTGGACCAGCTGGCCGACCGTCCGACGATCGACGTCTTGGCGGGTCGCTTCGTTCAGCGGCCGGCGCTGATCGTCGGCGCTGATTTAGATGCGGAGCAACTCGACCAGTTGGCCCGTCATGCGCGAGCCGCGCTGATCATCGCTGAAGCCGCGAGCGTTGCGAAGCTGCAGCGCCTTGGCATCGAGCCAGCGATCGTTGTCGCCACCTCACCCGTCGATGGCGAGACCCAGCTGCCAGCCCTTTCCGAGCAGACCTGGTTGGTTACGCCTGCCTTGGCCGACGTTGAGTTGTTCCAGCACAGCGCTCGGCGCCATGCGCTGTTCTGCGGTTACGGTCGGGCCGACCGCTGGCTGTTGCTCGATGGCGCGCCGGCGCTCGATGGAGCCAGCGATCTACGCGCGGCCTACGCCCTCGCACGGCGGCTGGAATGCTACCCGGTACGCGCGATTGGCATCGATCAGTCGGACCCTGAACAGCGCGCACTGCTCGACATCGCGCTCGAGCGCACGACGCTAGGCCATTGGCTGCGATCGCTCGGCGCGGAGCCGCTGCCCGCCCAGCCCGCGACCTTCGAGCTCTGTATTGAGGCTCAGCGGCGGCTATTTGGTGAGCGCTTGGTAGGTTGGCAAACGGCCGTCGCGCAGACCCGTGGGCTGGTCGAGCGCATGCTACAGCTCGCGCTGCCCTGCCAAGCCGATCCGCAGATTTTGGCGCTACTCGCCGAGACCGAACAACAGCTGTTTGGCGCGATCGCACCGGTTGGCTTCATCGCGTTTGTCTGTCAAAAGGCGCTCAATCGCGCGCTGGCGACCTTGGAAGGCGCCGAGGATTCCGCAGAGCTGCTGCGATCCACGCTGCGCTTGGCGGCTGTGATCGACCAGGCCGCGACCGAACTGGCCGAGCGCTTGACCGACGCAGCAAAGAGACTCACTGCACGCTAAGCGGACTGTCAGGCAACGCCTGCACGCAGCTCGACCGCGTCGCGATCGCTCGATGCTTCGGTTTGTGCCGGCAGACGCGCACACGACTCCAAGTACGGCCCGATCAAGCGAATCAGCTCGTTGAGCAGCCGGTCGTCGTCAAGCATCTCTGGACGGTCGATCAGCGCACTGACCACCACACCATCGACTGCGCGTTGAACGATGAAAGCGGCGAGCATCGGGTCCTCAACATTGAGATGCTCGCGAAGCAGCTCGGCGATCGCTCGCTGAAATGCCTGGTGACGCTGGAGCTGTTGTTGGCGCGTCTCGAAGCGATGGCGATTGCGCGCTAACTCGGCGACCGTTGTACGATGCTCGCGCAGCCGGTCGACGAACCGACGCAGCACCCGCTCGGTAAACTCAGCGACAGGTAGTGGACCTTGCACCTCACCAGGCGGTGGCAGAATATCTGCGACCAGCCTGCGGGCCATTTCGGTGAACATCTCGGAGAACACCGCCTCGCGATCGGAGAAGTAACGATAGAGGGTGCCGACCCCGACACCAGCAACTCTCGCGATCAATCGCGTGGTGACCCGCGAGAAGCCGTGCTCACCAAGGGCGCGCAGACACCCCTGATAGATCACGTCTAGCGTTTGTTTCGAACGACTTTGTTTGGGTATACGACGTTGCCTATGCATACGAAATGGTTTGTGCAATTGCTGTACCATTCTTGGCCCCCCCAACGACGCTGTGGTCAGTGGACTTTTGCGAACGATCTGCGGCGAGCGGTTGAAACGCGCGGACAAGTGGCTAGGACAATCGACACTCGCCGGGCACGAACGACCAGGTGACAAAAGTCAACCTTAGGTCCTGAAATTACAGAAGCTGAGCCGAACCCGTTCATTAATTAGCAGCCTGACCGATAACTCGGGTATGACAACGGCCTACATGTGAACAGGTTTTGCCGTTCGCCAGCGGCGTTCGTGTAAAATCTAATGCGCTTATCAACTGATAGCCGAGAGATGCCGAAACGAACCGTAGTTTCGCTTTTGACCGCTAGGTCAGTCTGACCCAGGTCAAAAGACGCTAGCGCGCATCGCTTTTCCGGCGCGGACGATCGTGAACGCATCCGCTGTGACAACCGCCGTCGCGACCAAGGTTGCGTCGCCCCAAGCTAGGGCAAGCCGTCGAGCAGGCGCTGCACCATCTCAACCGCCTTGGGATCGCCGAGCTGTTTCGTTTGCGCCGCGATATCGTCGAGCACCAGGGCCAGCGGAATCGCGAAGGCGAGATCGGTCGCGCCACCCGCGCTGAGCATGGCGATCGCCCGATCATTGCGTTTGGCAAAGACGGGACTTCCTGACGAGCCACTTTCAACGGCGATGCGCAGCGTGATCAGCGGGTCGATCCACAGCTCGGTATTGACCCGACCTGTTTGTATCGTCTTGGGGATGTGCTTTCGCGCGCGCAGCCCGCGCGCAAACGCCGCCCGGTTAGATCCGGTCAGTGCCACCCTCGAAGGCTGCCCCCGCTTGCGTCGTTGGCGCTCGCCGGACCAAATCTGCGGAAAACTCGCGTTGTAGACCCGCTGCACGCGGTAATCGCCGCTGGTCGAGAGCCGCGTTGGCGCGAGCTTGCGGAGCGCCTTGGGCAGTTGTACCGCGAGCAGCGCGTAGTCAAGGGCGGCATCGGTCGCCAGGCATTCGACGATCTTAGCCGCGATGCCGCGCTGAGCGCCGGCAGGGTGAAAGAGCAATCGATCGCCGCGCACCGTCGACTTGTCGTAAAGGGCAACGTGGTGATTGGTCAAGGCTAGCGCTATGCCGTTTTCGTCAGGCCCAGAAATCAAAAACGCGCTGCCGCCCACCAGGCCGCTTGCCCGGCGATAGTGGGCAACGGCCTCGATGTTGGCGGCCAGCCGCCGATGCCGCTGAGCCAGCCGACCGTGTAGCGCCGGCGTCAGCAGGTGAAAACGGGGTGCGCGAGGCTCGGCCGCAGCCATGCCCGAAAGGCCGAAAATCAGCAACGCAAAGGCGGCAGATACGCAGTTCATCGCGCGATGAATCGCAAGTTCCGCACCAAGCCTGTCCTGCAACGGACCGCTGCAAAATTAAGCAGTTGTCGAGCAAGGCTAGGGTGTTACGGCCCTGAAACCGAATGGATGTCCGATTATCCGCGTGCGGCGGCGCAGGCCGTTCCGCCGCTCGGCGGCCAGAGACACAGACGTCGACCTCTTGGCGAGCAAACGACCCGCGCACGAGCCGCCATGTTGCGCCACCAACGCCGAGGGGCCGCAGAAAACTGAGGAGAGCGAATCCCTTGTATCATCAAACCGCTCGAAATCACACGAAGCCTGTGCCGGCATAGGCTTCGCATGAGAAGCTTTATTGATGAGTTTCGCGTTTCGCATGGTTCTGTTTTTCGGGCTGGTCATCGCGGCGGGCTGTTCGCCAGCCACCGACGCGCTTGACGATCACACCTTGCCGACGTTGGCCAACGTCGACGACTTCAATCGCTTGGCAGAAACCTCGAGTACCCGCCACGTGGTCAAGTTCGTCGTCGCACCGTTTTACGACGCTTCGCCGCAGACGATCTACATGGACTCCAACTTCTACACGCTCCATGACGAGTGGTATTGGTTTCGGCTACTCAACGGCGAGCGTGTGCCGGGTGAGACCGTTGAGCCCGTCAAAGGCCTTCACTTCACGACTATCGCAGAGATTTATGCTTGGGCGGAAAAGCAGCTCCGCCTGCCGCTCGATCTAACCTACGTCTCTGACGGTGAGGCGCGGCTTTATTCGACGCGCTTTTATCAGCTCGCGCTCTCGCCACCACGGATCTATGGCCTCGGCACGCTGATGCGAACCACCAACACCAAGACACCGTACTGGGTCTTCGAACTCGAATACAGCGACCCGGTGGAACACGAGCAGCTGGTGCGCTTCTTCGAGGCCCTCGAGCGCAGTTTGCCCGAGGAGATCTCTCGCGACTTGCGTTGGGTGGTGCGCTCGCCGGGGCAGGAACGCTTGGCCGAAACGATGGAGGCCGAAGCGTTGCGCTATCACGACCGAATCCTGCGCTACACCGACTTGGTCGTGCCCGGTGAGATCGAGGTCTACTCGCCGGGGCTGACCGCTGGGCGGCTGAAGATGATCCGTTCGGGACAGCCAATCGATTCGTACAACGACGAGATCGTTGTGCTCGAGGATTTGCCCGATTGGCTGCCCCAAGGCGCCGGGCTGATTACGGCAGTACCGCAAACACCGCTAGCCCACGTCAACGTGCTCGCACGTAACCGCGGCATCCCCAACGTTTACCTCGGTGGGGCCCTACAGGATCCCCTGCTCGACCAGCTTGACCGCGGCTATGCGCCGGTGGCGGTCTACGCGCAGCTGCCCGACCAGCTGCAGGTCGTCGCGCTGACCCGCGCTCAGTACGACAATTGGTTGCTGATGCGGCAAAAGTCGCCGATCGCTGTGACAGCACCGGCTGCCGATTCGCTCGAATACACCCTCGATCTGGCTAAGGTTGCGCTATCCGAGGTCGGGAAGCTGCGCCCAGCGATCGGCGGCAAGAACGCCGGCATGGCGGCGTTGGTCAACACTGCAGGCGTTGCGACCCCCGATACGCCGCTGGCGATCAGCATCCGTCCCTATCTCGAACACATCGAACCGCTCTCGGCGACGATCGACGCGATGCTCAATTTCCCCGAGTTCCGTTCCAACTCGGCGGTGCGTCGCTTGTTGCTCGAAGGCAGCACATCCTATCGCGCGCATCATCGCTCGGCGGCCGACCAACAGGTGCTCGACAACTTGCTGGCCAAGAACGCTGCCGGCACGCCGCTTGGCGACTTGTTGCGTGGCGGTGGGCTACAACAGCGCATTCTCGATCAGCCGATCGCTCCGGCGACCTTGAAGCTGTTAGAGGACACGCTCAAGACGCAGTTTGCTGCGCTAGCGCCAACCCAAGGCCTGCGTTTTCGCTCGTCGAGCAACGTCGAAGATATCGAAGGCTTTAACGGCGCCGGACTTTATTCCTCGTACACCGGCTTCCTCTTTCCTGACAAGCAGTCCAGCACGAAGGACCGCGAGCGCAGCGTGGCCTGGGCGCTAAAGATGACCTGGGCCTCCTATTGGGGTTTTGAGGCTTTTGAGGAGCGCCGACTCGAGCTCGTCGATCACCGTTCGGGGGCGATGGGCGTTTTGGTTCACCCGCGCTTTGACGACGATCAGGAACTGACCAACGGTGTATTTACGCTGACGCTGCGTCGCGGAACGCGCCAGGGGATCACCCCTGCGATCTATGCTGAATTAGCGCTTAACGTACAAAAGGGCGCCGAGAGCGTGACGAATCCGACCCAGGCCGGCACCCTGCCCGAGGTCGACCGCGTCGAGCTCACCGCCGTGGGCCAGCTGGCAAAGGTTGTCCGTGTCAGCCGCTCGACGCTCAGTCCTGAGGCGGTTTTGCTCGACGATGCGGCCCTACAAGCGTTGTTCGAGCAGGCCAAGACGGTCGCCGAGGCCTGGCTCGACGCAGAGAATCTCGCGCTCGATCCGGCGCAGCGGCGCGACACGCTGGTTTTGGACTTCGAGTTTCGTCAGATGGCGGCGGGCTGGCCCGCACTCAACAGCGGCAGCAGACCGCAGCGGATGATCATCAAGCAGGTGCGCTCGCTCGACCCTGGCTTTCGCGCAGCTAGCCCCGAGTTGCTCAGCGCGCCGATTCCGGGCGACCTGCTGGTGCGCGCGCGCAAGATCGTGCGCAACATTTGCACCAACGCTGAGCTGAAGTTCGAGGTGCTGATGGTGCAGAGCGACGCGCTGCTGACCCCTGATCTCGGTTTTTCTGAGCAGCCTTTTGTCGCCTCGGTCACGGCGACCGCGTTGGCGCCGATCCCCGCCCTGAACCTCCAACAGGACCAAACGCTCGGCATCGACCATACCCAGCTGCTGAGCGCTAGTGCGCAACTTGTGCCCGAAAGCTGGCGCGTCGATGTCAGCGGCCAACCGTCGGCCGAGCTGGTCTCGTTCAAGCTCGACAGCAGCGGTGCCGTCTCGATCAAGACGCAGAGCGCGTCATATAGCGCCGACAAGCTGAGTTGCACGATCGCGCTGCTGCATTCGGCGCCAGCTGATTACTTGTTGTCGATCATTAAGGCGTCGGCGTCGGGCAACTAGCCCAAGCGATCACGGCATTGCGGGCTAGTTGCTCTCGTCGGCGTCTACGCCCGCTGGCGCATCACGATTGAGCCAACCGTAGGTCTTTTTGTAGACGTCGCTCTTCGGTGAGACCATGCGCAGCACCTTTTGCCAAATGCTGCGCGCACCCGATGGCGAGGTCTTGTTGAGCGTGTACCCTTTGATGAACAGTTGCTCGGCCTGTTTTTCTAGCTGACGCTCGACGCGCAGCAATGTCGCGTCGGCATCGCCATAGCGCTTTGCCAAGACAACGCCGGCGTAGGCCGACTCATAGTCACCGCGCAACATCGCGCTCGTCGCCTGAAAGCGGGCCACCTTGAACAACTGGCCCTCGAGGAAGCTGCGCAGCGGCGAGCCGGGCAGACTTCGATCCTTGGCCAGTGCTTGGCGGTAAAGCTTAGCCGCTTGGGATGGATTGCGAACCTGCAACGATTGGGCGCGCTGAACGAGCTCGCCCACGCTGCGTGCGACCGCCGCGGCCTTACTGGCCCGTCGCCCGGAGAGCCCGGAAAAGGCGCTGTTGGCCGCATCCCATTGGCGCGCTGCGTAGTGGGCCAGCGCCGACTTGAGCGTGCCGCGCGAAGAACGCGAGCCCGGGACCAGCGGGATGTCATCGTCGTAAAGTGGTTCAGTGCGACTCGAGCGTTCCTCACCGCTAGCGCGGCGCGCATGGCCAGACCGGCGAGAGCTACGAGAGCTACGTGAGCTGCGCCCGTCTCTGTGTCGGCGTTTCGGTGTCGTCGCGCGCCCGTCGTCGCTGCTATGACCTGCCGCGGGCTGATCGAGTTGCTCAGCGAGTGCCACGACGCCGCTGTTTTCTGGTGCGAGTTTTTTGGCCTCGGCCAGCAAGGTCAGCGCTTTGTCGCGCTCGGTTGCCGGTAGTTCGCGAGCCTGCTTGAGCAAGCTCTCGACCTGGGCCGCGTCGATTTGCAGCCTGAGCTTCTGCGCGTCGGCAGCGTACTCGGATTGCTTGTCGATTTTGAACAACGCGGTGCGCGCCGCGGCGAACTGCTGCTTGGCGAGCGCTGCCTTGGCCGCCTCAAGTTGGCTTTGGGCCTCGAGCTCGGCGCGCGCGCGGTCGGCGTAGCGACGCGCTTGGCTGAACTCGGGTGCCAGGGCGAGGACCTTCTGGTAGCGATCGAGCGCTTCCTGCCAGTCTTTGGCGCGGAACGCTTTGATTCCTGCTGAAAAATGCAGTGCAGCGGCTTGGTCTGGTTGCTGGGGAACTGTCGTCCCTTGGCTTGCGATCGCGTCGGTGGGCCCCTTTTTGACCTGCAGCTTGACGGCGATACCGACGGCAAACAGCACGATCAGCGCGCCACCGCCGATCATCAGAATCTTGCGTGAGCGCTGGTTGAGCCCGCTTTGCTTGCCTGGGCGCATGCCGAGTGCAGGCGGACCTAACGGCGCAGCGAACGGGCCAGCCGGAACCAGCGGTGCAGCTAGCCCACCGGGTGGCAACAGCGGTGCACCCGGCATTGGACCTCCGACGGCCATCACCGGCGCGGGCAGCGGTGCCATGCTTGGCATCGGAGTTCCGCCGCGGTGAATCACCGTGTGCGCATCGGCCAGTTGGCTGGGAGCGAGATGGGGTTGCGATCCGACGTAGCGCAAGATCGTATTACCGAGTTCGATCTCGTCGTTGGTCGCCAAGCGTTGAGCGTGAACCACCTGACCGTTGAGCACCGTGCCATTGCCGCTGCCCAAGTCGCGCACCACGCAAACACCGCCCTCCACCGAGAGCACCGTGTGCCGCCGGGAAACGGCGATGTCAGCTAATACGATGTCGTTGTCCAGGCCGCGACCGATGGTGTTATCACCCTCGCGTAGGTCGAACTCTTTGCCGCGGTCGTTTCCGCTGACGACGAGCAGGCGGCCGAGCTCGCTGGTGAACTCGCCGGGCTGCTCGATCCGGGTCGGCTCGCCGTGCAGCTCATTGGCCGCGAAGGCCCCGTTGGGTACCGGGTCTTCGTGGGTTTGGCTCTCGGGCCAGCCTGAAACGGGTTTAGCCATTGCGCGTGCCATGACGTCTCTTGCTTACGCAAGCCGTGTGCCAGCGGCAAAGCGCTGTCTCGGAGATTCGTACAGCAGTCTGTACTCGATAATCACTTAGGAAAATGGATTTGCCGGTAGTTGCCCTGGCAGCGCAACTTGCGGCCGCTGGCGACATGTGACCCGGGCAAGGGCGGAAACCAAACACACACAACCTCACCTGATCGGTTCGCGAAGCCTAGCCGAAAGGCCGGCCGGCCGCAAGCGGCGACAACTGGAAATACCTTAGTGTATGCGTTGAGTTAGAAGCAGACGCACGAAAAAGCAGCCGAAGCCAGCTCCAACAGCCGAGCTCAACTGCCCGAGCGCGCCGCCAAGACGTCGCGAATCTTACCTTCGAGGTCGGCGAACTCGAAGGGCTTGTCGACGAATGCGTCGGCGCCATACAGCGGCGAGGTCATCTCGTTCATCTTTTCGCCGATCGCTGTGAGCATCACGATCCCGACGCTCTTGAAGCGATCGTCGGAGCGCAACTCCTTGGCGACCTCCCAGCCGTTTTTGCCGGGCATCATCACGTCGAGCACGAGCACGTCGGGGTAGTGCTCGCGAACGCGCTCCAGCGTTTGCTCACCGTCGGCAGCTTCGAGCACCGTGAAGCCAGCTTTGCTTAAGCGCAGACTGAGCAGCGATAGGATCTCAGGATCGTCGTCGGCAACAAGGACCACGGGTTTGGGTGCGTCTGGCATGCGGATGCTCTTTTTCGCAGTTTTGTGAGATGAACACCACGAGGCTAAGAGCGGGGCGTCGAGCTGTCAACCCTTGACATCTTTGCGCAGTTAGCGAAAAGAGCTGCATGGGTAAGTTGCTGCGACGGTTGCTTTGGGGGTGTTTGCTCGGTGTGGCGATCTACGCTGCGCTGGCGATCTACCTGGGCGTCGCCGAACTTGGTCAATCCCTCGCGCAGTTCGCGTGGTGGCGCTTGGCACCTGTGCTCGCCTTAACCCTCGGCAACTACCTTTTGCGCTATCTCAAGTGGTCGACCTATCTGCGCGTGCTCAAGATCGACGTACCAACCAAGCAAAACGCCGTGATCTTTTTGGGTGGACTGAGCATGACGATCACGCCTGGCAAGATCGGTGAGCTGCTCAAGGCCTACCTACTTCGCACCGCTCAAGGCGTGCCGATGGCGCGCACCCTGCCGGTGGTGATCGCCGAGCGGATCACCGACCTCTTGGCGCTGGTGGTGCTGATGAGCGGCGGCATCGTCGCCTTTGGTCGCGGACACACCGCGGCGTTGATCGTTGGCTGCAGCGTGTTGTTGTTTATCGTCGTCGTTGGACAACGTCGGTTATCGCTCGGGCTGCTCCACCTGATCGCTCGCTTGCCGGGGCTTTCCGGTTTTTCGCACAAGCTCGAAGAGTTCTACGAGAGCACCCACCGACTGTTTCGGCCGGGTCCGCTGCTTGTCGCGGCCTTGCTGTCCGTCGCAGCGTGGGCCTGTGAATGCGCTGGTTTTTGTCTGGTGCTTGGTGGCTTTCCCTCGACCGTGGTTGGCTTATTGCTGGCGACCTTTATCTACAGCGCGACGACCATCGGTGGGCTGCCAACGCCCGGCGGACTGGGCCTGACCGAGGGCGGCATGACCGCCTTGCTCGCCTACACGGCGAAGATCGATCGCCACGTTGCCGGGGCGGCGACGCTGATCATCCGCTTGTGTACGCTGTGGTTCGCCGTGATCGTCGGCGTGATCGCACTCTTTGCATTTCGACGCTCGGTGGGTCTGGCTGACGACGCGGCCGAGCGGATGATGGACAGCCGCTAACAACCCGCCAGGGTTCGGCCAGACGACTGGGTGCGCCAGTGTGCTATTCGGGGCGCTTTCGCTGCGGGGTGCGACGCGCCACGCTGACCGCTGCGCTGAGCAGCGGGCCGAGCCCGGCTGTCGGCCCAGTGACCAAGCGCACGCGTGGGCCGAGCTTCACCGCAAAGGGCGCTCCTTGGGCTTTGAACACTTCGCCGTCGACGGTGTAGACCGGTTCATCGGTTGAGACCGTCAGCTCGCTGGTGGTCTGATTGACGTAACGTGGATCAGCCGGAACGATCCCCTTGCCGAAATAGGCCAGTGCCGCTTGGCGCCAAGTCGACAGCGGTCGCAACAAGGCGCGTGAGTCGACCGGCAAATACCCGCGCCAAAGCAATGGAATCGCCAAGGCGAATTCGCGCGGATGGACAGCGTAGGCCAAACAATAGAAGGTCTCGAGCGTTCGTTGGCGAGCAAAGGGTTGGACGCTTGGGTTGACCGTGCCGGTGGTGCTGCTGAACACGGCGGTGTACCGATCGTAAGGTTGCCGTGTTTCACCAATGGTCACCGTGGCCGTCATCGGCGCCACCGTCGAGCGCCAGCTTTTCGGACCGATCTTCCAGGTTGCCGCGACAGCGCGCACGCCAGCGCCCACAGCGGCAAGCTTGCCCTTGCGACCTTCCTCATAGGCGGCGAGTACACGTACCAGCGGACCGAGTCCAAAGGTAAAGCCGAGGTGGCTCGTGTCGCCGTGCTCGACGCGCAATAGCGGCAACTCGCGCGTGTCGAGCAAGCTGTTGCGGTAGGCACGCACGACATGGTGAAAGTTGCGCTGGGGGGACGGATCCATGCCGCACCAGCGCGAGGTGACGTTCATCGTGCCGCCGCCGAGCAGCGCCAAAGGTGGCAAGCGCTCGATCGCGTGACTGTGTCGATCGATCGTATCGAGCATCCGCTGGATCGTGCCATCGCCGCCGTAGATGCAAACCAGTTTGGCGTTGGCTAACATTGCCGCCAGCGCCGGTCCGAGATCGTCGATGTCATCGGTGACGACGCGGCGCACGAACTGCGTCTCGTCAGCATCGAGGACTGCCGCGAGTTGACGCCAACGCCCGCCAGCCGATGGGTTGCAGAGCAGGATGATTTCTTCGCCACTCACAGAGGCCCCCTGCGGATTCGCTTGCTGCGAGGCCATGACCTAGCACGGCCGAGCGTGTTCGACAAACACTCGTCGCTGGGGACTGCCCAGTGCTTCGCCGATCGATTCGCTGCTGACATGTGGCGAGCGCGTGCGAGCGGGCAGCAATCTTCAGCGACTAGTTTTCGATGAAGAGCAGCCAGCAGTGCTCGGCGATGATCGCCGTCGAGTTGCTACCTTCGAGCAGGCGCAGCTGGAGCATGTAGGGCCCGGTTTGCATCTGCGTCGGTATCGCCACGTTGTTTAGTTTCAAGGTGCCCGGCTGGGACACATTATAGGTGCCGAGAAACGTGTCAACCGCCGACGGGTTGGGGCCCGATCCGGTGTGTGGTCCGTTGAGTGACACTTCAACGCGCGCGGACGTCGTTGCAGCAACGCGCACGTCGAGGTCGAGATTGATGTTCGATCCGGGCTGGGCTCGCGCATTGGACAAGAACGTCAGCTGAAGGCAAGGCGCTGTAGGGCACTTGCTGACGGCGCAAGATGGGCCTGAGCCGCCAAACGGATCATTGCAGCCATTTTGCGGCAGGCAGGCGGTGCCGCTCTTGCAGACAGCGCTGTATCGCGGATCGCTGTCTTGGGTGCCGCCGCAGCGGTAGAGGTCGACGTATTCGACCACCGTCGGGTTCAGCGGCACGCCGGTGGCGTCGACCAGCTCAAACGCTAAGCGGTAGTTGTGGCGCGTCGCGTCGGAGTCGATCTGAAAGATCTCCCAGCCAGGGAAGCTACTGGTGTGCCCCGTTTCTTGGTCGAGCAGCATCCGTGGGGGGTCGACGTTGTCGAGATACACGCGCCAGTAGCCCTCCTTGGGCTTGGCCTGCGCCGCGGGGCCGACCAACGTGAAGTTATTCAGCTCGACACGCACGTTGACCGAGTCGTTGTCATAAAACGCTGCAGGCTCGACGAACGCTTTAAGCGTCGGACCATCGGGCGGCGCGCCATCTTGCGGCGCGCCATCTTGCGGGACGGAGCTGTCGGTCTGCGTTCCCAGATCGGCGCGAACCTTCTTGTCCTCGAGCTTGTTGTCGACCAGCACGCTGCAGGCGCCGATCACGGCCAGCGCCGCGACCAGCAGGCTTCCGATTACGCGGTTCATTGAACTCACCCGGCTTGGTTAAGCCTTTGTATCATACCAGAAGCTTGAGCGGACCGGGTCTTCTTGAACGCGCTGAGCGTTGGTCAGCCAGCCAGACGAACAGTCTCTCGTTGTTGGGCTGCGCTCAGCGGAAACGAGCGGCGGCTTGTTCAACGGTATCGAAAATGTCGAAAGCCCGATCGAGGCGTAGCAGCTGAAAGATCTGCAGCGGCTTGCCTTGCAGGTTGGCGATCTTGACGTCGCCGCCGAGCATCCTCGAGCGCTTGAACAGCGAGACCAGCGCGCCGACACCGGAGCTATCGATGTTGGTCAGGTTCGCCATGTCGACGACCACCTTGCTCTTCTTTTGCTCGACCAGCCGATCGATCGTCGGTCGCAGCTCGAGGGCCGTCAACGCGTCCAGTCGCCCGGACAGTGCCAGGACGATAATGCCGCCTTCTATCGCGCTCTCTCGGAATTCAAACATCGTCTCTATGCCGTCAGGACCACCCTCTGATACCACGCGCAAGGGATTCTGGTAAAGGACTGCGCACTCGGTGGCGTAGCGCGCTTGACGAGGTGGTCCACTGCCCTAGAATACGCCTGCTTTGCGTCTGGTGTGGCGTGGTCTATTTGAGTCTCGGTTCCAACTTGCCTCCGCGTGCGACGATGCTTCGCCGCGCGCTCGATCGTTTGGCAGTCGCTGATCTGGCGCTAAGGCGGCTATCGTCGGTCTATCACAGCGCGCCAGTAGGCCCTGTGCGCGACCAACCGCCGTTTCTCAATATGGTGGCCGAGGTTGAAACGTCGATGATGCCGCTCGAGCTGCTCGCCTTTTGCCAACGGGTTGAGGCGGGCCTGGGACGCAGCAACAAAGGTGATGGCGGTCCACGCACGATCGACATCGACCTGGTCTACGTCGACCGGCTGCATGGATCGTGGCCGGGCCTCGAGTTGCCGCACCCGCGCGCCCACCAGCGGGCCTTCGTTCTGCGGCCGTTGCTTGAGCTTTCTCCTGACTATCGTGATCCGCGCGACCAAACCCCGCTCGTCGATCGGCTGGCGCAACTGTCAGACCAGTCATTATTTCGCGCCGGCGAGCTGGCCGAACTCGTCGAACGAGAGCAGCCATGCGACTGAGCTTTTCGGTCGTCGGCGACCAGCTGATCTGTGCGCTTGAAGCAGGACCGCTGTCCTACAAGCATGCCTTGCCGTTCGATCGCCAGACGGTGCTGACGCAGGCTGGATTGGTCGAATCGATTCTCGCGCGCGGCAACACGACGACCGTTACCCAGCACGCCTATCGCGACTTGCGCGCGGCCGGCGAAACGCTATTTTCCCTGCTGATCCCCCGAGAGGTTGCCGAACGCTTACCGGCCGAGGGTGAGACGTTGCACCTCTTTGTCGACGAAACACTGGTCGCCGTGCCGATCGAGCTGTGCTGCGATGCGAGTGGCTTTCTCTGCCGCCGCTATGATGTCGGTCGCTCGGTGTTTACCGCACAGCCGGCGGTCGCTCGTGCCTTCCCGCTGCCCTCGCGCGGACCACTGCGCATGCTGATTCTCGCGTCAGACCCGCAAAAGGATCTGCAATGCGTCCACGAAGAGGCCCAGGCACTGCTCGGGCGATTCGCCGGTTCGGATCAGATCGACGTTCACGTGATGATCGATCCGCCCAAAGAGCGCGTAGTGCGCGCGTTGGGCGAGAACGACATCGTTCACTACGCGGGTCACGCGCTCTACGATCAGCGTTCGCCGGACCAAAGCTGCTGGCGTTTCGTCGACGGTGACCTTACCGCGGCGGAGATCGTAGCCCTTGGAAAAAGTCGTCGCATGCCGCTGTTGGTATTCGCCAACGCCTGTCGCAGTGGAGAGACAGACGCGTGGCACGGTGGCGCTGTCTACGGCATGGCAAACGCACTGTTGCTCTCGGGCGTCCGGCTTTACATCGGCACACAGTGGGAGGTTGTCGACGATCATAGCGCCGATCTCGCCCTCTCTTTTTACGCATCGCTGTCACGAGGAGCAAGCGCCGGCGCGGCGCTACGCGTTGCCCGAGGCGAGTGCGCCGAGGACAGCGCAGCAGAGCGCTTGGTCTGGGCGAGTTACATCCTCTATGGCGATCCTCAGATTGCGCCGATCTGCGCACCTGACCAAGATCCCCTCGACGATCCCACCGCCAGTCAGCTGATGCAGCGCGCCGCCGTGCCCTGGAAGCGGCCGAGTCGCGCGATGCCCTCACTAACGCCCGCTCGGCGCACCAAGCGCCGCTGGTCGGTTGTGCTTGGCGCGACAGTCTTGGGTTTGGCGCTGTTTGTCGTCGGGTTGTGGGTCGGGCGCAACTGGTCGGCGCAGCCCGTCGCGCCAACCAACAACGGCCAGCTGGCGTCGGCGGCCAACATTCGCGCTGGCCTTGCACCACAGTTGGCGCTGCTCACTGTCGACGATCGCTGCTTGGCGGCGGCACTCGCTCGAGTTGACGGCTTCGTGCGCTTTCCCGCCGAGCGTGTTGATCAGCTACGCCGTGCGCAGCGGATCAAGGCGCCGCTCGCCGATCGTCAGGCGCTCGAATTTGGTCAGCGCCTCGAGGCCGAGCTATTGGCCTACGATGGGGCCGACGGCCAAACCCATTTTGTCGACGTGCTCACCGGGCAACAGTTGTTCGCGCGGGCTGTGGGACGGCGTGCAGCGGCCTGTGAGCAGGCCTTGGTCGAGCTCGCCCGCATCGTGCTCGCCCATGGTACCGTGGTCGCCGTCGACGACCGCGGCATTCTGCTCGACGTCGGTTGGCGCAGTCGTGTCTCACCTGGTGCAGTGATCGAGGTCACCCGTCAGGGCGAGCGGATAGCCGCGCTGCGCGTGGTTTCGGTTGAACTCGAGCGTAGCCGCTGCGCGCCGGACAAAGCGGTTCGTCTTGGCGACCGCGTTCGCCTGGCGCGGAAATAGCGCTGCGGGTCGGCCCGCAAACTTGTGTTTGGCTGGCCGTGGTCGTCGGACAAGGCAACGCTAGGCCCCTCGACCCCTACGTCGCGGCGCCGGCTCTGGCAGCCGCTGACCCTCAGCCGTTGCCGTTGACCGAAAAAGCGTGCTAAACGGCGCGCGATGGATCAGATCGCCCCACAGGCATATATCGGTACCGCCGGCTTGGGTTCCGATCGGCGCAAGCTGCAAAAGCAACTCAACTTCGTCGAGCTCCAGCAGACGTTGTTCTTTCCGATCACGATCAAGACCGCGACGCGCTGGCGCAACGAGGCGCCCGAGGGGTTCGCTTTCGCCTTGCGCGCCTGGCAGCTGATCACCCACCCGCCGCAAGGCAAAGGCTATCCGCGTTTGCCCAAGGGACACGAGGTTGATCTCAGTCAATGCGGTCATTTCATGGATTCGCTGACGGTTCAGGATGCTTACCAACAAACCAAAGCGGTGGCCGATGCGCTTGCTGCACAGGCGATCGTTTTCGAGACGCCGGCGAGTTTCACGCCGACGGTCGAGCACCGACAGCGACTGACCAAGTTCTTTGAAACGGTTGAGCGCGATGCAGCACAGCTCTTGGTCTGGCGACCGGCCGGCGTTTGGCAGGACGCAGAGATCAAGCGCATCTGCGACGACCTCAAGCTGGTCGCGGCGACCGATCCCTTCGAAGAGACGCTAGCGGCGGATGTCGGCTATCTGCGACTCGATGCGCCGCGCTACAGTGACGACGTGTTGCTGCGGCTGGCCGATATCGTCGCCCAGAGCGCGCGCGTCTATTGCCCGTTCAACTCGCTTTCGATGCTGCGCGATGCCCAACGCTTTCGCACGCTGCTCGTTGAAACGCTAGACGGCTAGCGGGCCTCGCGTATTTTTGTCGGCCTTCGCCCCGTCGGCCTTCGCCCCGTCAGCCTTCGCCCCGTCGGCCTTCACCTCGTCTACTGTAAGCGCTGTCTCGAGCGCGTCCAGTTCGAAATCGCCGGTGGTGACGTAGAACAGCTCGCCCGGCAAAGGGGGCGGCGTTGACGGTTTCGTCGGTTTCGGATCCATCGCTTCGTCCTGCGCTGAGTTGTGGTCGCTCCCCTCTATACGCAGCGATCCGCGCGTTCTTACCGACTTTTTCCTGAGGCCCCCGTCGCGCTTGGTACATCAGCAGAACTCGGTATAGTAGATGGTGGTCAGGAATCGTACGGGCGTCGGTATAACGGGCTCGCAAGGAGTGACGTCAATGAAGCGACTAGCGTTGGTCGCCAGCGGTGTGCTGGTGATGTCGAGTGCCCAGGCTGCCGGCGCAGCACTGTGGAATTTTTATGGGGTTTACAGCAGCTCGTCGTCACTCGATAGCAACAAGCTGCGCGCGCTATTGAAGACGTTCGAAAACACCCCGCTGGTCTCAGGTTGTCCAACGCCGCGCGCCGATCGATCGCTCGCCGGCTTTGCGCGCGTGCGCGGCAAACTGACCACGACCGGCAAGCTGACGATCACCTCGCTGAGCGCCTATGGCGACCACCAGACGCTTGACGGCTGTTTGCGCCAGGCGATCGCCAGCTGGCGTTTTTCCCAGAGCGCCGCCGATGCAGGCACGGAAATTCGCTTTAACCTCTACATCGGTCGCGCAGGGGCTCAGCCGGCGGCTGT
>JACKDQ010000020.1 GCA_020633415.1 Deltaproteobacteria bacterium | reverse complement strand
TTGTCGATAGGGAGCCTTCGGAAAAACGCGGTCCACTGGTTTCGCCGTCGTCGATGTCGACAACGTCATCGTCGGTGCGCATAGCGCAGGGTGCGGCTGGCGATTTTGATGAGCAGCGCTTTGACATCGTGGGGATCGACAAGCTCCAGGTCGGCGAAGAGGACCGGCCTTTCGGCAACGTCGTCGACAAAGACGCCGTCCAAAGCGTCAATGACTCTCAGTCGATGCTGAGGAGGGTCTCAGCGCAGAGGTTCAGAATCCCTCTTCGATCGCGTGGGCGAGCCGTCCCAAGACTACTTTCAAGTACTCTTTGTCCTGGAGCGCCGCAACGGCGCCATTCTCCTCGTCCGGCGTGGTTGCGCTGAGGGTAGGCTTGGCGCGCGCTTCCGGGCTGCAGCTGTTGAGCGCAGCCAAATTCCTCTGGGGAGTATCCATGAGAATCAGCAGATCCGCCCACTCCGCCGTGGCGCCGCATTGCTCTGACGACACTGCTTTGCATGTGATGTCACTGACTGCGAGGCGCGCAGCTAGGCGCACTGCTGATTCGCTGGGACCAATGATCGCCACCTTCATCGCGGAACTGTAGCTTGGCTCGACTGATCGGGCAATGCTCGGTGGGTAGGTCCGGCCCTTTTGAGATGCACCGGGAGCTCGCTCCCGTCATCTGCGGTGGCTCGAGGCGGTGCCGCGGCGCAGTCCTGGCCCGGCAATGCCCGTCCTCCTTCCGCACCTAGTAGAGAAAGAAAGCGGGAAACGGGGTGGCAGGTCGAGTATCGGTGGTTGCGCACCGGAGGTGAATTCTTGGGCGCATGCACTCGAGCTGGTTGTTGACGGCTTCGCCCGGTAGCCTAGCGCGTGGGCGCTACGCTCGGCCGCCTGGCGTAGCACCGTAACCCGTCGATTTTCAGGGCAAACAAAGGCCGCGACAAGCCGAGCATTTGCTCATATTGTTCCGCCACAGAGGAGGTCGGATGAGCCCTAGCAAGCCCCCCCGCATCGCCGGTGCGCTCGCGTTGTTCGCCTTGGCAGCCTGCGGCAATGCCAACAACAACGCCGCGCGTGTCGACGGCAATCACGACAGCGGACCAACGATCGATCAGCAATCGGTAGCCGACAACGGGCCCGCGTCAGACGCTGCGCGATCGGCCGATCAGGCGCTTGATCCGAGAAGCGATGGCAGCGTCTTCGACATGCGTACGACCGACGCTGGCGTCCCAGCGCAGGTCTTCGCGGTTTACTTCCGCAAGACGCCGACCGATGGGACCATGGGACGAATTCAAGCTCAGGGTGCCAGCGAAAGAACGTTGATCAATGGCGCGCGCTGGACCTCACTGGCCTTGACGGGACCGGTCCGCTCTGCCGCGTCGATGCGCCACGATCGCCCCCGCCCGTTGCCGCGCCTTGAAACGAGCGCGATCGAGCTGCCCAGGGGCGGCGGCCGACTCTACGCGCTTGGCAGCGCATCGTCGGCCGGGATTCGTCAGGTCACCCCCGACGGCGAACACCGCTGGATCTACCACGCGCCAGGCAATCGCATCCCGACCGACGTCGCCGTAAGCCCCAACGGACAGTACGTCGCGGCCGTGGCGGCAACCTCGACTGGCGCAGCGTTCTTCCTGGCACGCACCGATGGCAAGACGTTTAGCAACGGGGCCAGCTTCTTGACCATCGCCGCCAACGCCGGCTACCGCAGTCCGGTCTTCGTCGGCGATGCGCTCTACTTTTACGTCGTCCCTGCCAACTGGCGCTATGCCTCGGAGCTCTGGCGCGTCGAGCTGAGCGACCCGACCCGACCCCCTGCGCGCGTCGCCTTGCCAGCACTGACCATCGCGGGCCAAGCAGCGAAGATCGAGCAATTGAACATCGGCGTCGTCGTCAGCGAGGACCAGAAGAACCTGGGTGTGGTTGCCAGGACTCATCTTGGCAGCCAGTTGATGTTGATCGACGCCCAGGGCCAGGCCAGCGCGATCGGCGAGCCGGGCCCGATCGTCGCCCGTGGCGACTCTCTCAGCGACGCCCACGGTGCGCAGCTGGCGATCTCGCCGACGGGCAAGCGCATCGCTTACATCCACGAGCGCGTGGGACCGCAGTCTGTGCTGCACGTCGCCACGGCCGGCGGCACCGACGTGGAAGTTACCGGACCGGGGTTCACCACGCAGGGAAGCTACGATGTCGGCAGCCTGATCTTCATCGACGACGACAGGCTGTTGTTTATCGCCTCGCGCAGCAGCAGCCACCACCAAACCGAGCTGTTTCTCTTCGACGCCGCCCGCCAAACGACGACCAACGTCAGCGGCCTTGGCGACAAAACGATGCCCTTCGACCTCGACAGCCCCAAGCATCTCAGCTACGGCTGGCTGTCCGCGGATGGCAAACACTTCTTCTTTCCCGTCAACGACGATCCCAGCGACACCAACGCCGCCGTTGATCTCTGGATGTTCGACGTCGCCAGCGCCAAGGTCAGCCCGCTCAGCAACGGCTTGCGGATCAAAGCGCCTGACACGGGTACGCACTACGCGTACTGCCTGCGAGCAGACCGTCGGCTGATGGTCGCCCGCAGCGCCAACGGCAGCGACGCCATTTACGTGCTCGACGAGTCCGCGCCAACCGAGCTCAAACCACTCGGCGCCCCACTCAGCAGCGCCATCCGTCGGATCTACCTCTCACCCAACTGCGGCTCGCTGGCGGTCTTGACGCACGCGTCAACAAGCGACCAGCTCTGGCTCGGCCAGCCGACCTTCGGCAGCTCGCAGCACAGCGTGAACCTTCGCCTGGTCTATGCGGCGACCGAGATGGCAACGGACATGGTGTTTCGTCCCGATGATAGCGCGCTCTTGACCTCCGGCGGATCGAGCACGCAGGACCGGCGGTTGGTGTTCGTCGACCTCAAACACAACGTCGGCCATACGCGCACCGTCGGTCAGCGCGCGTTCTACTGGGGGTTGGCCTTGGGCAACTAGCTAGGCCAGGCGACCGGCTTCGGCATGCCTCAAGCGTGGTCGGATCCGATCGGGCCGGGGCCGTCGACGCTGGGCTTGTCGGGCAAGCCGATCGTTGCCGTTACCACTGCAGGAACGATCACTATCGGCAACGATACCCTGAAGCTAACGCGCCTAGCCGCGTGCTTGGGCAGCCCTGGACTTGATATCCACCGTCAGCCGACCTACTATCCGGTCGAAGATCTTCAGACCGTCTCGAGCACCTCGTCGGCAAAGCAGGATGGACGAAACAGTTGCTGGTCGATCACCAGCCGTACCATCGCCTACGATCGCTTTGCTTTACTCGAACATCACCAAGGAATGGAACACATGAACAGGACACTCAACGCCGCCGTTGCGATAGCCCTCTTGTCGCTCTTCGGCTGCGGCGCCTCGGACTTAGAGTTGAAGACCAGCACCAAGTCGGCCTTTTCGCTCGACATCATCGGCTACGCCGTCGGGCACAACCCGCTGGCGCTCTACGCACTGCATGCCGACAGCACTGCAGACCTCGAGTGGTCGGCGGAATGGATCTCCGATTTGCCAAGCTGGGCCACGGCTCAAGGCGTCGGCATCGGTGGTCTGGCAGGAGACCCGTACAGTACCAAGACGCTCTGGCTGTCGATCGATCGCGGTCCGACCAACGGGGCGCGCATTTACCGCTACGACATCCCGGACGATCTGTGGACCCTCACCTCCTCGTTCGACCCCGATACATCGTCCTCGCCTGGCGACAACGATCGCTACTGGGGGCTAGGTGCAAACTGTGACGGCAAACTGACGGCCGTCAAGCGTGACTACACAACCAACGAGTCTGTCGACGGCCAGCTGATCAGCTTCCCAGCGGACGACCCCGAGGACTACACGGTGAAGTTCACCGCGGCAGACGTTGGGACCCCCGACAACGTTGCCCACCTTAGCACCGGGACAACGTACGTCTTTGGCCGTGATGACGCGCAAGATCACTACGCCACCTCGGACGGGTCAACGTACTACGGTCTCGACGACGTCGCCGAGGCCTGGATGTCCGGCGCGATGGGCAACGTGGTGCGTTGGGACGACGATCCCTCGTGCGGATACCATTTCATCGTCGCTTCCACCCCCAGTCCCGGCAGCACCACCCCTTCGGACCTGTACCTGGTGCATGGGGCATTTAGCGAACCCGAGATGAAGATGACCTACTACAACGGCTATTCGCAGACGAAGCCGGCGATCTTGGACCTGGCCAACCTTCCGGGCTACTGCTACCAGCCTTACCTCTGCGGGCACGAATAGCGCGACTTGCTGACGATTCGCGCTGACCGTGTGCTTGTCCCGGTCGCGCCGTTGATCTCCCCAAGGCTCGCCCCCGCGGGCCGCTATTGACCGATCCCTGACGAGGTCCTCAAATGCGCGAGCCGCGACGGCCGCCTCACGATCATCGCCTTGAATGGGCAGACGCCCGTGGGGGAGCCTTGGCGGTGACCCTGCCGGTTTGTTGCGCCGATTAACCCCGCGTCGGGGAGCGTTCAGCGATTTGGCGTAGTCCAGGGCCCCGGCACGCTCAAGGTCGGCAGGCGCCGCCGTCCGTCAACAAGGCTCAACGGCGATCGCTTGCGTTGGCGCGACTTGGCGGCCAGCACCGAAGACGCACCGATCGGGATCAGCAGCAGTAGCGCGAGCGCGTCAGGGAGCGTCCGGGCAAATGCCCATGACAAGCGACTTCCACAGGCGCGTCGGACGACCCAACCGCGAAAGATAGCGCTGAACGCAAGTTTGTTTGTCAGCGGTCACCGGCGGCGGCGACGCTAGAGGTTCGGTGCGAAGAGCTGATCGATCAGCTTGGCGACGTCACTCGAGGCCCAGCCGAGCTTTTCGGCCAGGGCGTGTCGCTGAGAGAAGGTCGGCGCAGCCCTGCCGTTGCTGAATTTGAGGACGAGGTCGTTTACAGGACCGCCGGCGAACGTGAGTCCATCCAAGCCGAGGTCGACGACCGCGCTCACCATGTCAGCCGTGTGGTCGACGCTCCATTTTTCGAGACCAAGATTGACCCCAGCGTCCATCAGCAGGCGCGCGGACTTTGTCCGTGGCGCGATACCCACCGGATACATCCCCGCTTCTTGAATAGCCTCGACCAGATCGCACATTCCGATCGGCCGCGGCGCGTCATTAGTCAAGACGCGGACGGTGCGTCGCTCCATCGGGATCTCCACGGCGAAGATCGTTTGCTGCGCTGCTTCCGCGTTTTTGACGGCGACGATAGGGAGCCGACAAGTGCTGTGCATGTAGACCGGTAGCTGGATGTGCGTCGCCTTGGCCGCGTTGCCGGCGACCTTAGGGTTGGTGAGCTTGATCGGCGCGCCCCGCTTGGTGTAGGCGGCCTTGATAGGCTGCGCGCTGGCCGGTGAGGCGACAACGACCACGAACAGCAGCGCGGCGCCAAGTCGTCGCTGAATAGGCCGCATCGCGATACCTCTGTTGCCTTCAAACGTTGGCCTGGGCAAAGGCGTTTTTTTCGTTCCTCTCATCCGTCACCTCCGCCGTGTCGCTTTCGCAAGCGCCGTGCCGATAGCTCGCTGCCACAAACGCCGGAGATCGTTGACAGTGGCCCGCTGCCGCTAGGGCATCGGTGGAGCGACTGGAATTGATGTCAGTTGCAAAGACGTGGGAGGCAGTTAGAATTTCATGTCGGCGTCGAGGCGCGCCAAACGAATCCTGGGCCCATCGATCACGAAGCGCCCGGGAACCAACGCTGCGAACGTTGCCTGCTCCAGCTTCAGCGTTACCTGGTTCGGATAGTCCCAGCGGGAAACGGTCAAGTTACCGGACACGGCGACGAACTGCTGCACCGCGCTGTCGCCGACAAACTGACGCTGGACAAAGATCGCCATACGCTCGGCTTTGTGAAGCGGGTATGCCGTATTCGTCGTCGGCGCGATGCCCTGGGCGAAGCGAAACAAGAAGGTGAGCAACGCATCGTCGGTTTTGTGCCGGACGATCAAGTCGCGCACCGGAATACTCGCGCTGGAGACCACGCTTTCGCTCCTTTGCGCGTCGGTGCCCAAGACGGTACCCAAGTCGCGTTCAAATGGTCCCTCGAGTCCCGCCGCGAAAGCGTTTTCCAAAGGCGCGCTGCGCGCTAGGTACAAAAACGCGTCGAACTGCTCCTCCACGCGCGCCAAGCGCGGCCTGCCAAAGAACACGATGCCGTAAGGCGTCTTTGGCTGCCACAGTTGCGGCGCGGGGTAGTGCAGGTCGACGAGGGCTCCCGCACCGAGAGCCGAGAGCCGGCTGACGAAGGTATTCGGCGTCGTCCCCAACTCAAGATTCCAGTGGTGCGTATTGAGCGAGAGACCAAGGCTGCCGGCCGACGCGCCCACGGCGACGTATTTGGTCTTGTAGCGCTCGGCGAGATTGGTTCCAAGCCCCCGTTGACCGCTATAGGCGTACGTCCCACCGCCCAGGGTTTGGCTAACGTCCCCATGGTTGCGCGCGAGATGGCTATTGGCGGCCCAGACGATCGTCTTGGGATTGCCAGCCCGCTTGATTCCCAGCTCGAGCAGATCGGCCATACCCTCATCTCGCGCTTCCAAGGGTTTGTCCGAGCTCGCCACCAGGCCCTGGAAAGCGCGCAAGGCCCGCAAGGCGATGCGCGCGCGCAGCAGCTGGTCGGGGCCCGCTTCTGCGGCGTAAGCGACCTGGTTGTCGTCGATGCGCTTTTGAAGGGCGTCGATCCCTGCCGCGCACGCGGGAGCGCCGCGCGAATCGTAGGGTAAGGCGTAGACTTCGTACGCGGAGCTAAAGTCGACGCCGAAACAGCCAGCGAGCTGATCGAGTAAAGCGTCGCGATCGGCGACCTTGGCGGCGGCGAGCATTTCCGCCAGCGCGGCCCGATGGTGATACGGGCGCTGGACGTCGATGCCGATCACGCGCACCGTGTCGGCGGGCGCGCGCTGATTGTGCAGACACAGCCAGGTGAGCAACGTGCGAATGTCGGCCGACAGCCAGGCGTCATGGGACAAGGCTTCGACGGCGCGCTGAGCGCCCGCGTCGTCGCAGCGACCGCCTCGCGTATAGGCGTCGATCGACTCGGCACCATACCAATCGGCCTCGAAGGCCAGCGCACGAAAACCGACCTCTTCGACCAAGAACTGAACCACACGCGCACGCAACCGATGAAGCCCCGACGAGCCGTGCGTGGCCTCGCCGAGGCCGACAACCTCGGCGCTACCGATCAGTCGCGCGAGCGGGCGCAGCTCGGCGTTGGTCGGCAGCTCACCGCTCAGCGGATAAGATTCCTGTGGTGTGATTGCGGCGGCGTCTTCGGATCGCGACTGGTCGAGCCGCGTCGTCGAAGCAGCGTCGGCAAGACCCAGCGCGTCGACACCAGCATCCATCGAAAGATCGGACTGACCGCTGCAGGCCCCTAGGCAAATCGCCGCAAGCGCAGCGAGGTGCCAGCGGCGCCGAGTGAGACGCAACAGATCATCGTTCGCCTTCATGTCCACCTCCCGTGCACGGCAGATCAAAAATCCGCCCGCTTCTTATGCGAGTTTTTACTCGGATCCAAGCGCCAGTGCAAGGGGCGCAGCTGCGAATTCGGAAAACTCGATAAAAAACGAAACCGAGGTCAGTTTGGCGACGGCTCGGCGCGCCTCAATTGACCTAAATCGCCGTTCCGCAGAGCGGATTTTCGCCGCGGGAATCGGATCGAAGACGACATACGTCGTGGGCACGAAGCCAGCTCGTCATCGGGGGGCAGCACGCGAGAGCGCGAGATCGAATGGAGGACGAGCGACGTTCGCCGCCCTCGGCCTCGGGCCGCTGCCGCGCTTTTCCGCCCCCTCCGCCTCGATATTTGCCGTCTTGCCGGCCCCCGGATACCCGACCTGCCAGCGCGTTTCGCGCGTTGTTTTTCCTATCTGCTCGGGGTGCCAAGGTCCGTAGAAGGATTAGCAGTGAATCCAAGCGCTCGGACAAAAACACGCTTGAGACAACTCCAATTAGCTCACGAATTCGTCGTGTTAGTCCTGTCAACTGGACCACGGCGACGCCGCTTCAATGCACGCTGTGTGACGCTGAGGCGCGTAGTAGACCTCAATGTCACGGAAGCCGTTAGTCACCAATCGGTTTACTCCCCGTAGCAGGAGAAATTGACGATTCCCTGAAGTGGCGCTCCGTGGATCATTTACGCCGAGCTGCTGGCGGCAGCTACCAACCAAAGGGTGCGCGACCGAGCGCAATGGGGAGAGCGTCAGACCAAAGCGGCGTTGGAGGCTGCGCACCTCATCTTCAGTCAACGTCGCCTTGCAGGAAACGGCGCGCGTCGCTGTTTTGGCGGTCCCGTCGGTACTTGGGTTTGCGCAGAAAAGGTGCTTGGGTCGGATGCCGGCCGCAGCCAGTAGTTCATTGACGGCGGATGCTGAACCAAAGGCCAGGCGCTGGTGTGAACGTACCGGCCGCGACGATGAAGCGCCTCCGCGGATCGCGTCGTAGAACTCATCGCATCCCGCTACTGCTTGCACGACCGTCATCGCCCCAAAAAAGAAAGTCAGCAGGCGCGCAGCGAAACTAAGGGTATCGAGGTGTCTGGCATTCATCAAAGTGGTATACGTCGCGCAGTGCGTGATCTGTCCGGCGCGCGAAGGATTACACCTCACGACAGATAGCGTCGCCGTAACGATCAACGCTGCATCCTGTTCCCTCGCCTGGCGGCGACTCCAAGCCGCGCGTCGAGAATGGTCCGTTCGCGGCCGCGCCTTAACAGCTCCCGATTGCCTTTGGGGGCAGCGCTGTCAAGGATCTTGCTCAGCTGATCACGATATTTGGACAATCACGCATTGGGCAGGGACGTTTTCGTGAATTTCTGTTTTACAGCGCGAGATATCGCACCCATGATCGCCGGCTCGGGAGCTCACCGATGACCACAGCAGCTGAACACCACTACGGTATCGCTTCAGCCAAGGAGATCGCCGGACTTTCGGGGCGCGAAATCCTGGAAGCGATCATCGCCGGTCGCCTGCCCCAGGCACCGATCTCGCAAACGCTCACGTTCTGGATCGTCGAAGTTGCCGATGGCTTCGCGGCATTTGAAGGCGAGCCTGGGCCGCAGCTGCTGAATCCGATGGGGGGCGTGCACGGCGGCTGGGCGCTAACGATCCTCGATAGCGTCGCGGGCTCAGCGGGATTCTCAACGCTGCCACCAGGATCGCGTTACACCACGATCGAGACCAAGGGAAATCTCGCGCGTGCGATTTCGCCCAAGACCGGCCGCATCCGCGCTGAAGGGCGGGCCCTCTCTCGTGGGCGACAAATCATCAGTTGCGAAGCGTCTGTGAAAGACGCCGATGGTCGTCTGCTCGCTCACGGCACGTCGACGCTGCTGGTGCTAGCGAGCTAGGCCAGGGTCAGGATTTCGCACCGGCGATCCAGATTTCACTCCTCATGCCAAAGCCCATGCCCCGCGCGCTGCCGCCACCTTGTCGCTGAGCTGTAGACAGCGGCCGCCGATCCCTCGCCCTCCACCGCGAGAAATCCGAGCGCCGCGGTGACTTGAGTACCAGCCCCCCGTTGACCACCGCGGCGCTCAGCTACTGTCGGATAGGGCCACTTCGGTACTGATTGGTGGCAGCCTCGGCGACGTCGCGACCGCGCTATGGGGCGATGCGAGCGATAAACCCGTTGCTGCTGTTGCCGACGCGCGTCAGCGTTTGTCCAGCGATTCGAAGTGTTGCCTCAGAAAACCTGCCGCCAACCACGGCGTGTTGGCCGAGACGTGCCAGGCCAGCCACCGTCGCATACTGCAAGACGGTCGTCGAGGCGACCTTGCCGCTGGCGTCGAGTCGCACGACAAAGCTGTTCCACGCCCAGTCGGCGATGCGCGGGTACTGCTTGGTGCCGATGATGATCGGCCCGGTGTAGCGCCCGGAGGCAAACGATGGGTCGCTGCCACCGCTAAGCGCCATCGCCGTCGCTGCGCCGGTACCGGAAGACTCTGTGAGACCGGCGATCGGCGATTTCTGCGAAACGCTGCCGTACCAGCCCAGCACACTGAAGTTGGCGTAGGAAGTCAGCTTGAGTGCGCTCACCCCCTCTAGCTCGATGCCGACGCCGCCGAAGAGCAAGGTGCGACCGTTGGTGCCGCCGATGGCCAGCCCGCCGTAAGGGGAGGAGGACAAGAGCTTGGTGAACTTGAAGCTGTCATCGAATAGCGCGATCAGGCCTTTGTCACCAGCGACGTTTTGCGACAGCGCACCAAGGGTTATCGTCCCCGCCGTGCGACGACCGACGAGTAGGTAGTAGGTTCCGGCGCCATCGTGTACCAAGGCGTGGACAGTTGCAGCAGCGCCCGTCTGACTGGAGAGCTGGGGGGCGCCGTCTTTGGCGGCGAGGCGCAAAGCCAGCACCGCGCCCGCAGGATCGGTGGTGAAGGTCAACGTTGGCGCGTCGCTGACGGTGGCGAGCCCGCGAATGTTGCCCACCGCCCAGACGTTGCCTGCGGCATCGGTGACCAAGCGAAAATTCTCGCTGGCGGGTTTTGTGCTTGCGACGCAGCTGCTGTGCTGGAGGCAGTCCGGGTCGAGGCAGTCAGTGGCCTTGTCGCCGTCGTCGTCGCTGCCGTTGTCGCACGTCTCTTGGCCGCCCTTGGTGCCGAGTGGGTGGACCAATACGGTTCTCTGCCAACGGAACGTGCCATCGCTGGCGAAGGCCCAGATCGACGTGGTGGCCAAGGCGTTGCTGTCGGGCGTCGCGCTGGTCTGTTTGGTTGAGCCCTCCAAGGTAAAGACCGCCGGGCTGCGCAGTGCGATCGTCGGGTTGCCGTTGTCATCGACGACGAGTTCGGATGCGAGCACGATCAAGCCCGTGGTCGATAGCTGCCGCGTCCAGGAGACCACGCCATCGGGCATCACTTTGACAAGAAATAGATTGTGGCTACCGGTCGCCTTCAGCGTCGTTGTGCCAAGTGTGACCGAGGTGCTGAATCCACCGAGGGCGTAGATCGCGCCGGTTCGATCGACCGCGATCGCGTTGACGCCAGCAGAAAGGGCGTCGCCGATCTGCAGCGCCCACACTTTTCCGCCAGCGCAGCGGCCGCCGCTGCATTGCTCTCCAGGAGCACAGCAAGCGCTGCCGCAAGGGACGGCACAGCCACAGCTACCCGCACTACAGGTCGCGTAGCGTTGCGTGCAGCTGCCGGTGGCGCATTTTTTCCCGCAGCCGTCGTCGCCGCCGCACAGCGCGGTGGTGCAGTCGCCCAAGCAGAGGCAGCCTTCGTCAACAATGCCATCGCAGTCGTTGTCCTGCTGGTCGCAGCTCGACTCGTTCGCCTCGTAGGTCTCTCCCCGGGCCTTGGCGATCGCACTGTAGTCGGCGGCATCGCAGCTCGCCCAGCCGGCGAGCCCCGCACAGTGCGCACGGGCGCCGTTGCAGACCCCACGCTGTTCGGCGCAGAGCGGTGGTGTGAGGTCCGTCGCCTCATCGATGCTGTTGTCGCAGTCGTTGTCCTTGCCGTCGCAGACCTCGGCACTTGGGCCTTGCGCCCATTTGCAGGGGCCGAAGCTGCCGTTTTCGCAGTTGCGGATGCCTCCGGTGCAGCTGCCGACATCGCTGCAGCTCTGGGTCTCTTGAGGCTTGCACTGACAGGGCTTGCCGTTGCAGTCGGGAACGCAAGCGCCGTCGCTGTCTCGACAGCGCTGGCCAGGGGGGCACGCCTGCGGTGCAGAGCGATCGTTGCAGCTGTCGGCGTCGAGGTTGCCGCAGTCGTAGAAGTGGGTCGCGTCGGCACAGCTACGCTTGCCGATTTCGCAGTCGTCGACACAGTCGACCGCGCACTTGCCGTTGGAACAGGCCGGCGTCGCTGTCGGACACGGCACGGGGACGGTCCACCCGTAACATCCGCGGCTGTCGCGGGTGCAGACGCTGCGGCCGGTCGGAAAGCACTGAGCTTGGTTCGCGGGACAATCGCCCTCGCAAACAGCCTTGAGTTCAATCGTCACCTCGACCAAG
This sequence comes from Deltaproteobacteria bacterium, assembly GCA_020633415.1. Taxonomy (GTDB): domain Bacteria; phylum Myxococcota_A; class Polyangia; genus JACKDQ01. The sequence continues at coordinate 38,586 of JACKDQ010000020.1, read as the reverse complement.
TCCGCGTCGCGCAGCACAGCCTGCGAGCCACGCCATTGGACGAGTTCGTTGGAAAGACCCTCGACGGTCAGCTTGACGGTCTCTCCAGCGGCCGGCGGCAGCAACAACAGGACTTGGGTGGGGCTTTGCGCTGTCGGCGTCGCAGCGCGCTTTTCTTTGACGTCGACAGCGACGCTGAGCTGATCGATCGCGGCGTCGGCGGGAAAGATCACCGTCAGCCGGATGCCGCTGACCGGCTCACTTTGGCAGGCGCAAACCAGCAACAGCAAAAGTACCTTAAGTAGGCGCATCGATTCTCCCCACACAAGCCGTCGATCTCTACGATCGATCGACACCGGAACGCGCGGTACGTCGCGGGGGAATCGTGCATTCGCACTATGTCGATGTTCCTTCGGCTTTTTGCGAGTCTAAGCCGGCGCGGCAACCAATCGGTCAAGCGCACGTTTCGTGGACGCGTGAGGTGGAGGTGTGTCGCTAGTGACAGTCGGAGTAGGTGTAAAGCGGGAGTACGCCGACGTCGTAGACGCGCTTGCCCTCCTTCAAAGCGATGGGCTGGGGCAGGTTGATCTCGTAGGGCGTCTTTATGTCGATCACTAGCTCGCCGCGCGCACGTCCGCGGACGACGAATCGCCCCGCTGCGTCGGTGCGGCAGGGGAAGTGGCCGACGCGGCAAGGCAGTCCGGCCACCGGGCTTTGTGCGAAACGTGCTTTGGGCCGCGTGTTGAGCGCGATGCGTCCGCGCAAGACGAAGGGCTGCATCGGCTGCGATGCGCGACTGGGACCGAAGACTTCGAGCCGTCCATCGTGGTGCAGGACGAACGACACCCCCGTCGCGTTGGGGAAGCCGATCTCTTTTGCTGCGGTGTTCCACTGCCAGGTCAGCTGCCCGGTTTGCGCGTCGAGGACGTACAGCGTGTCGCTGCTCAACAGATGGAGCCAGCCGCGATGCAGAAAAAGCTGCGCTTGGTCCTCGCGCGTCTTGAGCCGGACGCTAAACGCCAGCGATCCGCGCTGGCGGTCGATGCGCACCAGGCGCTTTCTGTGGCCCTTTTTGCCGGTAAGTGCGTAGGCCGAGGAGGCGCTCAGCAAGAGCAGTTGGCCAGGCTCTAGGGTGTGAGCGAGTCGCAGCACCGTGCGCTTGCCGCTTGCGATTTCGCTGGTAATCAACGTTCGGCGGCCGAGCTCGACGATCGAACGATCGCTCGTCTGAAGTCCCAGCATTTGTGCGGCGGCTTGGTAAGGCGCCAGTGTGCGGCCCGTTTTCAGCTCGAGCAGTTGCAGTTGGTTTGCCGCAGGTCGGTAGACGACGTAGCGCCCCGCCACGACCAAGTCGGAGGGAACGGGCGTTCGCTTGCGCCAAACGATGCGACGCGCTTTGCGGTCGATGCCGACTAACGCCGTGCGCCCCCTGCTGTAGGTCCAGGCCACGACGATCGAAGACCGTCCACCCACCGCGCCCATCACGTGATCGCCAACGTCCACCGGCCGTACGAGTTGACCGCGCGCGTCGAGCTCGCCGACTTTGTCGTACGCGTAACCGCAGAGCGCACGTCCGCAGCGAAAGAGGTTGAGTGCGCCCGAGTGCTGCGACACCGTTCCTGTCGCGGTATCAACGGCGTACCAGCTGTTGCCATAGGTGCCGAAGACCAGTGCGCGGCGGCCATCGACCAAGAGCTGCGGTTGATGGCCGCCGGCAAACGCCAGCTGCTGGGTTCGCAGCCGCTGCCAGCTGTGCGATGGCAATCCGTCATTGGCGTGAGCGGCGGGTGACCCACCGAGTATCAGCAACAACACGGTGATCACGGCTCGGCGGTGGCGTCGTCTTGGCGTTTTCATAGCTAGCGCATGGTACGTCGGCTGCGCCGCAGATCTTGCGACACACAGCCCCTCAACCATCGCCGGCCGGCTGCAAACGTGCTAACGAAGCGCAAGACCAATCCGGCTAGCGCCGCCGCGGAATACGACGTGCGTTATACCCTGGCGTGTCCTATGCGGCCATTCGAAACTCGCCGGACTGGCTCGTCAGTGCGTGAACCACCTGGTAGACCAAGACGAACGGCCAGGCGACGGTGCGCCAGAGGTCTGCAACCAGACCCTGGCTCTTGAGGTAGCGATCGCCCTTTCGATTACGCCGTTGGGAAAGGCCATGGCGACCGTGGTCTGACCCGCCGCGATCACCCGCTTGATCGGGTACGCGCGCTGCACGATCGGGTCTTTGGTCGCTCGGCCGGCGCAGTCGCGAATCTCCAGCCCGCGCGCTCGCTGGGGATCGCGAGCAAGCGCGAGCCACAAGAAATCGACTAGAAATCGAGTTGGGTCCAGATCGTCTTACCGTCAGCGTCGCTGCCGAATGATTTCCAAAGTCGCGCGCTAGTGGGTGCCCAGCCGTTGCGCACGTTGCGGATGTGGGTCAGGTGTCTTCCCTTGAGGTCGATGCCGAAGGAGCCGCGCTCGTGCTTGGTCGGTCGCCAGTCCTTGTGGAGGGAAAAGTAGAGCTGGCTGTCGTAGAGGCGCGAACAGAAGCCGCCGCACACCCAGCGGTCGTAGCGAAAATAGACCTCGGTTTTCGCTCCGATCACCATCTTGCTGTCCTCTGGACTGCGGGCGATGCGGGCCGCGCTACCGGTGTGTGCTTTACTGGGCTCGGTTACGCGCGGCGCAGCGAGCGCTTCGACCCCAGGCTCCGCGGGAATCAACGTATGGCGACCGTCGGCCTCGAGCGAGAGAACGAAGACCTTGCCGTCGTCTTCCACTACACACCGGCCGCGGTTCAGCGTGGCGCACAGCGAGACCGGCAGCACGAAGTGAAACGCCTGGCTGCCCTCTTCGTAGTTGTCTTTGGGACGTCCAACGATCGAGATGCGATAATCCCCGGCCGTCATCACGTCGTCCTTGAATCGAAAGCGAAAGCGCGTTCTGCCTTGAAAGGGCTCTCCTTTGCCCTGCGCCTCGGACGATGGCGACGCTGCTTCAAGTGGCCCGCAGTGGCAAAATGTCAACGCGCCCAACAGCAGTAAGATTTTCTGAATAGTCGATTTCATTAAGCACCTCCGGCCTGGCGATTTGCAAAGGCTGGGCCGGCTTGATGGCGAAATGTATTTAATTATATTGTATTGTTGTGTTTGTCGCGGGACCAGCGGAGCGCGGGTGGCTCACCGAAACAGCGGTATGATAGCGAGGCCCGGCGACCCTGGCAGTCAGTGCAAAATATGACACTGAGTGACTATTTAGCGTATTGCTGATCAGCCAAGACCAGCGCCTGGGACGCCAAGTTGAGCTCGAGATCAGCACCGGCGACAGAACAAGGACCCGCTACGCGCCCGAATTGCATTGGCGGTACGTCGCGCAGTGCTGGATGCCCGCCGTCATTTGTCTTGACGGCAGGCCGGCCCAGCTCCGGTTAGCCGAAACATGCGCCGAGTCCGCGGTATGTCGGCACAGAGCCAACGATCGCATCATTGGTCACCAGCTGATAGTGGCTGAAGCGCTCGGCGAGTTCTCCCGCCTTGGCGTGACGGAAGATCACGGGGTCGCCGATCCGCAGCGCCAGTGGACCATCGGCGCGCAGCGGGGTTTGGACCTCTCCTGCACCCTCGTTATCAACGAGCGTTAAGCCCTGGGGAAGGTAGGGCAACGGCAACTTGTCGCAGCCCGGTTGGCCCGAGGCGACATAGCCGCCTCCAAAGCAGGTGGCGTGATCGGCGTCCGAGCGGCGCACACACTGCAGTGCGAAGAAGAGCGCTGGCTCAAACGTGATGTTGGAGTAGTAGTCGAACAGGTGGGGGCAAAGAAAGGCGGAACCCGCCGTCAACTCCGTTAGCCAGGGCTCATCGCAGGCGTACGTTAGGCTGCCCGTGCCGGCGCCGTTGAAGATCAGCGGGGGAGACCCTGCGCTCTCAAGCATCTGCGCTAACCGTTGACGTCGCCTAGCGACATCGCTGGCGGAGCGTTGTCGTAGGGCTCGTAGTATCGGGTTGAGATGACGGCGAAAGGGGCTGCGATCACCAACACCGGCGACTTGCGCTTCGTAGGCCATCACCCCGCCGATGCAGATGGTCTCGAAGCGCCGCGCGCTGACCACCAAGTCAACGACTGCCTCGACGGTGCGCAATGGGCTGCGCCTGACACCGATGTGCACGCGACCGCGCAGGGGACGATAGGAGACGTCGGCTTCGATGATCAGCGAGAACGGTCGTGTTACACCGGCCATCGCCCGCGCGATCTGTTCAGTGCCATCGAGCGAGTCGACGACGAGGTGCACCGTAGCACCCTGCTCGTGAATCTCGCGTAAGGCGTTCAGGTCAGCGGGTTGCCTGGTCGGATAGGCGACGAGAAGATCGTCGAAGCCCGCCTGGTAGAGCAAGACGGCTTCGGCAGCCGCGTAGCACATCACACCGGCATAGGGCGGACCGTAGGCCAGTACGCGCCGGAGCAGGTCGGGCACGCGGAGCGATTTGCTTGCCACCCGAACCCTCATCTGTGATGTACGGCGGCCGACCAGCTGCCCGACGTGGGCTACGTTGCGGTCGAAGGCATCGAGGTCGACGACGGCGAGTGGCAGTGCCTGTCCTTGCAAAAGATCTCGCCATTGCTCGTATGTGCGCGCGTGCATATATCGCGAATAGCAGTCTGCGGGTCGCAACGCGAGTAGTTTTGCGTCTGTCGTTGGTGGTGGCGGAGGTCGGTTACTCGCCGAGGAAACGCGCGGCGAAGGCAAGCAGGTTGACGAACCCTCCGCGGCTATTGATCACGCCCTGCTCCGTGGCCTGCCCCTGCGCATCATTCGGCGGCAGGCGCCGAGGCGATTTCGCTAGGCACGACGATGTCACCGTGGCTGGCCGGTCACCTTTAAGGGGGATCGGTGGGATCAAAGTTCAGTGCACCGCAATCGCTTGATCCTGGTCGCCGAGGTAGTCGGTCCGGCAAGCTCTCGATCTGACGCGGTCTACAAAATCTGTTTGCCTCCGCATCGAATAGATCTCTTAATCGCGCCTTCAGGTCTGTCATCGGCTGACGCGCAGAGTGCAATTGCGGGATGATCGGCCGCACTCCTGTGTTGCTACGGATCGGAATGCAGCGGAGATGACGATGCTACGCGAAGTCCAACGCAGCGAGCGAAGGGCAGCTCTGTGGGTCGGAGGTTTTTGCTTGTGCTCATGGTTGGCGGGCGTGGTGCTGGGGGCGATCGCTTTCGCTGAGGACAAACGGCTGAGGGCTGTCTGCACCCATGCAACCGCTGCGACGGCACGCAACCTACTGGGCGACCGCTATGTCAATCCGCGTGGAGGGGGCTTTCCCACGGGACCGCGAGTCTACCTGAGCTACGTCCACGGTGGACGCACCTATCGGGCGATGAAGCACGTCGATTGGGCGATGCTGTCCGCGCTCCGTCGCAAACAAACGAGCCCTGGAGCTGCGGTGTCGCTCGCGGTCCGTATCAACCCGATCAGCCCACTCGATGTCGATATCGTGGGCGCGCGCTACGGCGAAACATCTCTACTTCACGGCCTTGAATACTTCGCCCTCTTTGGAAATCTGGCCTTTGGCGCCTGGCTGACCGGGCGTCACAAGAAGCTCGCCCTTGTTGGTCTTACGCTCAACACCACCTGTGGTGGTGCATTCATCTACGAGCATTTCTTGCTCTATCCTCACGCCTGGTGGATCGTGCTCTTGTGGTCCATCGCTTCCCTCGCGGGGATGTGGATCTATATTCGAATCTTGGCCAGCAAGCGCTGCGCAGACGACTGAGCGTAGCCGACGACGCGAGGAACCTTCACTGTCAGGTGCGGTAGGCCGCTCGCGCAACTCCTGGGCGTGCTCTCTCAGGGCGACATAAACGTGGGCCGCTCAGCTGCCGCCACTGCTAGCGCTTCATGGATCGCTGCGGGGTGGGCCGCCAGATCCGCTGCCAGCAGTGGTGTGGAGCGCGATCCAAGGACAGGTTTAAGCGCGAAGCCAGTCGGGGACCTGAGTGATGACGACGCGCTTGAACTCTATGAACCAGCGCGGCGGAGGGTAGCCCCAGGTCGTCCGCGCCGGCCACCCTACGGCTGAACGGTTGGCAGCTTCGGGTGGTAATTCGGGTAGGGAGGACGCCGTAGCGTCGTCTTCGGCGTCTTGGCCAAGGCGGCGAGCGCGAGCTCCACCGCGCGCTCAAGCTGCGGATCGTGCCCTTTTCTGACCCGCGCGGGATCTTGCTCGACCTCGATGTCCGGTGCAATGCCAACGTTTTCGACCTCCCAAGCGCCGTGGATACCGTAGAGCGCCCAGCGCGGTGCGGTAACGAAGCCGCCGTCGATCAGCTTCGGGTAGCCACCGATGCCGACCAGACCGCCCCAGGTCCGCTTGCCCACCAACGGTCCGAGCTTCTCTCGCTTGAACAACCACGGCAACGCGTCGCCCCCGGAACCGGACATCTCGTTGGCGATCATCACCTTGGGGCCATAGATCGCCCCCATCGGAAAAATAACATCCATTCCTTCGCGCGTGGTGGCGCCCATCAGTGGCTTCCGCTTGAGGATGTCGATCATGTAGTCGGCGATTTGCCCGCCATGGTTAAAGCGTTCGTCGAGGATCACCGCTTCCTTGCCGACCTGCGAGAAGTAGTAGCGATTGAATGAGGCGAAGCCGCCACCGCCGGTGTCGGGGATAAAGACATAGCCGACGCGTCCGCCGCTGAGCGCGTCGACCCGCTTGCGGTTGTCCTCCATCCAGGTGCGCAGGCGCAGCGCGGACTCGGAGCCGATCGGCACGACTCGCACGGTGCGACTGTGCGTACCGTCTGCCTGCGGACCGACCTTCAGCACGGTCAGTTTCCCCGCGGTTCCCATGAACAGCCGGTAAAGGTTTTCGTCGCCGTGAAGCTCCTGGCCATTGACGGCGATCAGGAAGTCGCCCTGCTTGACGTCGACGCCCGGTTCGGTCAGTGGAGCACGCAGCTGGGGATTGTAGTTTTCGCCCGAGAGGATGCGCGCAAAGCGGTAGCGGTTCGCTTCGATGCTGTATTCGGCACCCAATAGCCCCACCGCAACATTGCGCTGCTCGGGCGTCGTGCCGCCATCAACCCAGACATGACCGAGCGTCAGGTTGCCCAAGGCCGCCGAAAGCAGCGCGTTCAAGCCGCGTCGGCTGCCAAGCCCATCGAGAAAGCGGGCGTAGAAACGCTTCGCCGCGGTCAGGTCGAGTCCGTGGGCGTGGCGATCGTAAAGAAAATCGCGCTCGATGCGCCAGACTTCGTTGTAGATCTGACGCCACTCGGCGCGCGGGTCGACCCACACCTCTGCCGTGGCGGTCTTCAGTCGCTTGGTCCCCCCTTCTTCGTCCGCGCCCCCCTTGTCCAGCTTTGGCGACTCTTTGGATGACGAGACAAACCACGCGCCGTCTTTGGCGAACAACACTTTCTTTCCGTCGGCAGAGACCGCGAAGGTCTGCAACCCGCTGCGGCCCCAGTCGATCGCATTGACAAAGGGCTTGGCCTTGCGCTTGTCCAGATCGAAGCGCAGCACATCCAACTTTGGCGGCTTGACGCGCAGTGTGAGATAGTCTTCGTCGCTGAACGCCAATGGCCCCGCGGTGAGGAACACCACGCCTTCTGCCCCCGCGTCGAGGCTCAGATAGCGCGCCCGCTTGACGGGCATCGCCACGATACGCTGATCCAGCCCCGCAAAGTCGATCTTCAGCGGCTTGACCGCCCGCGACTTTCCCGCCTTCGACTGGCCCTTGTCGTTCTGCTCTTGCTTCGACGGACTCGAGCCGGCGTGCTGCTGATCTACAGGGTCGCCCTCCTCGTCGCTCTGCGGTGCCACCGGCGAGCGGAGCGACTTGTCGAGCACCAACGCATAGAGGCTGCTGGTCACCGGTCTGCCGTAGGCGTACATCCCACCGGTCTGGGCGATGCCCACGTCGGTGCTCGCTAGGAACCAAAGGTATTTGCCGCTGCGGTCGAAAACGGGCGCTAGCGCTTCGCTGCGACCATCGGTGACTTGGTGCGACGATCCGTCGATCAGTGAGTAGATGAAAATCGCGTGGAAGAAGTTGGGCAGCTGTTTGGTGTAGGCCACGAACTTCGAGTCGGGGGACCAGGCTGCACGAAAGTCGGCGCCTTCGTAGCGATCGGTGTCGATCTTCTTGAGCGTCGGACGATCGAGGTCGATCAACCACAGGTTGAGGCGCTTATCGCTGAGCACCAGCTTCTTGCTGTCCGGCGACCACTTGGGCTCGTAGAAGAACGAAGGCGGATCCCCCAGCGCCAACGTGCGTGCCGGACCTTGGCCATCAGCAGTGCGGAAGTGTAGCGCGTACTCGCCCGAGTCGTCGGAGAGCCAGGCGATCCACTTACCGTCGGGGGAAAACGCCGGATCACGATCCGCAACCGCCGGGGTACGCGTGATGTTGCGGATCGTGCCCTTTTCGGTAGGGACCGACAATAGTTCGCCGTGGGCCTCGAGCAGCACACGCTTTCCTGTTGGTGAAATCGCGGCGTGCAGCACCTGGCGCGGACGGATCTTTTCGAAACGCGCGCGCACCTGCGGCAGATCGGCGGAAATGCGGATCGGGACGGTGCGAAACACCTTGGAGGCCAGGTCGTAAAGCGAAATGCGCCCCAGTGCCTCGAGGACGATCGCACCCGGCCCCGCGGAGGCTTGACGCAGGTCTAACCCGTCGGGGTTTTTGATCAGCTCGCGCACCTCACGGGTCTTGGTGTCGTAGCCGAACAGCGTGAAGCGGCCGTTTCTGTCGGAAAGAAAATAAACCTGATCGCCAACCCACATCGGCGACCGATCATTGGAGTTCGCGCGCGGAACTTTGATGATCTGCGAATCAGCAAGATCGGCGATCCAGATCGGCGTCGTCTGACCGCCGCGGTACTTCTTCCACTCAGGCTGCCACTGCATGATCGGGACGTAGGCCAGCTGCTTGCCATCGGGTGAGTAGCTGGCCTCGTTTCCCGACGGCAGCGGTAACGCCTTGGGAAAGCCGCCGTCTCGCGAAACGGTGAACAGACGCGGTAGGTCGCGTGGCGTTGCCCGCAGCGACCGAAACAGCACACGCGTGCCATCGGGCGTCCAGCCGAGCGCCGCGTCGTGACCCGGATGAAAAGTGAGGCGTCGTGGCTCGCCCCCCGCCGTGGGCACGACGTAGACATCGGCGTTACCGTCGTAGACGCCGGTGAAAGCGAGAGAGGACCCGTCGGGCGAAAAGATCGGGCGCGAGTTGGCGAGCTGTCCACTGACTAAGCGCCGGGCGGTGCCACCAGCGCGAGAAACGATCCAGATCTCGCCGGCGAAATCGAAGGCGATCTGGCTGCGAGATAGCGTCGGATGCTGAAATAGCCGCGGAACATCGGCAGACGGAGGCGCTACTTTGCCACGCTCAACCGGAGCCGGCGCCTTGACGGTCTGCAGCGCCTCGACCCCTTGCCGGGCACGCAGTCGCCCGACAAAAGAGAAGGTCGCGAACAGCGCGATGCAGACGGCGATGTATAGGAAGATCCTCGGCAGTGTCGATTTCATCAGGCATTCTCCTCCACCTGGCGTCGCTTCTATACCATATCGATCGAAAAGGGACGGCGTCGGTACCAACCCGCGTCATCGCGGCGGTAACAGCGCATTGACAGCCCAGGCCCCGACGCATCACGCGCAAAACACGCGCGGCAGCCATGCGACCGAGATATTCGAACAACGACCGAAACTGCCACCCGAAAATCCAACGGAACCCCCTAATAGCTTGGCTCTTTCCAGTGCAGCACCGGCTAGACGCCGGCTGTCCTGACGGCTAGCCGATCGGCCCCCTGCGCGCAGCGGTTCGGCGCCTGCGACGTGAGCACACGCGCCTATCAGACTAGTTTTCCACACGTTCTCGACAAAACCCCGGCGATGGCCTGCGCAGCCGTGCATTCCTGTGGGCCTCGTCGCGTGGCATGACACTTGCTCTGTCAGCTTCTCATGAGAGTGTTTTCCGCAATCTTCCTAGCCATCGGTCTCGCGCTGTTCAGCCAACCCGCCAGCGCTTTCAAGAGCAAGCACACGCCGCTGTTGCGACGCGACAAGCAGCGTGCCGAACTGCGCGCGGTCTTGGTTGCCGACCGCTTCACGCGCTTTGGCAAGACCAAGGTCGTCGATGGCCTGCCGATCCGGAAGGCGGCAACGCGTGGTTACCTCGAACTCGCCGAAACGCACGCCGGTGTGCCCAAGCCCACGGCCTTCATCCACAGCCTATTTGGTGCGGGCGCGCTGCAGTTCGAGCGCAAAGGCAAACACCTACAGGTCAACTGGAAGCGCGAAGCGGACGGCCAAACGCTGTCGCTGGGCAAGCTGTGCACCACGGACAAGGGCTACGAAGTGTTCATTCCGGGGAGCCAAGCGCTGCGCAACGCCCATGCCTCGATCGGTCGACGCTTTCTTGCCAACCTCAATAGCAAAGAGCTGGCCGACGAGGACGTCTACGCCTGGACCGCCTACGACAAGGGCAGCGAAACGGTCAAAGTCTATCGCCGCAAAGTCACCGACCGCTTCGGCAACGTACCCGATAGCTATAGCGGCCCCGGTGCAGCCCAGCTCGCCCGCAACACCTGGTGGTCCTGGCTGAGCGAGGCGATCCAGCCAACCAAGGGGATGAAACAAGCAGCAGATGGCGATTATCACGGCATCATGGCACTGGCCGGCGGGTTGTTTTCTAGCGGCGACAATGAGCGAAAGCTTTCGATCTCCTGGAGCAACCGGGTCGTCGACCGCAACGATGGCAAGATCGTTCTGCCCGAAGTAGCGCGGCACAAGTTGCTCTTCGACGGCAAGGTCGTCGAGCATCACCTGACCTTTTACGACAAGGCCACCGGCAACACCTACGCCCAGCGCCGACGCCAACAGAGCAAGTTCCGCAAGCGCGAGCGACGACGGGCCGGCAAGGTCGAGGGCAAGAACAAGGGCGTCGACCGGATCAGCGACGACGAGAAACTCGTCGCTCGCGACCTGCTGTTCTTCGGCAAGATCTTCCAGGGCAAAAATGGCGTGTTTCGCAAAATGGACTCCCAGCGACTCAACCGCCGAATGTGGCAAGAGAGCGAATTTACCCCCAACGAGCGGCTGGCCCGCGTCTTTGGTCGCGGCGCGATCGAGCTCGACAAAACTGTCGTCGACGAGGGTCAAAACAAGAGCAGTCGTCGGGTGACTTGGCGCCACGAGGATGGCAAGACCGTCACCGAGATCGGTCGGCTAGTCACGCACAACGGCCGCCGCCACCTGGTCGCCACGCCGGCGGCTAAGCAGGCGGTAATGACGCACGTCGGTATCGGCATCCTGCGCTTCCTCAAGAAAGAAGGACGGCGCTATATCGACCGGGAGGTCGCCAAGAGCGAGCAGTATCAAAGCTTCACCTGGGAAAGCGGGCGACGCGAGCGCATTCCAAAGTCGCGCACGGTGGTCTACGTTGGCGGCCTCGGAAAGCAATATAGCGCCCACGTGCTGGACGGCCTCGACCTGTTTCTCGACCAGTCGCGCAACCCACTTCGGCACATGCACGAGCGGATGAAAGAGGGCAAAGACGCCAACTGGAACGGCCCCTACAACCCGATCACGATCACCTTCCGCGACAACGCAATGCCTGACGTCTGGCGCGAAGCGACGATGCCGAGCAGCATGACCGTCGAACACACGATCACGCTCTACACCTCAGGCTACAACCAGGCGATCAAGCATAGCTACAAGCTGATCGATCTTGAGCCGGCAAAATAGGGGCTGGCGCTCGGCCGGCGCTGACCGCAACGGGGTCTGCGCTAGAGCTTGCACTCCAAGACCAACCGCTCGGCTGGTTTGAATCCACGACTGGCAAAAAACTGCACCAGCTCATGCTGATCCCAAGCGACCTCGGTGCGCAGCTTCTCGATGTGCAGCGCGCGTAGGTTAAGCTGCAGTTGCTCGAACAGCGCGCGTCCGATACCGCGACGTTTGACCTCGCGATCGACGAGCACCGTGTCGAGCACCGCCACCGGCTCGGGTTGACCGTACTCGCCAAAGAACACCGAGCCGAACAGCGCGCCGACTAGCGTACCGTCGACCTCAGCGCCGAGCGAGATGTGGACATCGCTGTCCTGCAGCGCACGTTTCAACTTCCCCTGGTACCACTCGGTCCGGCGACGACCGGTGATCTGCTCGTCGATGCGCACCAGGCGCTCGAAATCCTTTTCACTTAGTGTGCGTACTGTGACGTCCACGTCGGCGCGTTCTTCGTCCATGCTGCTCCTCCTAGATCTAGTTTGCTGTGCCGGTAGGCGCCCCAGAGTGCCGCCCCGATCGCGCCGGCAAAGATGCTCAGTGAATGGCCCTTGGCCGTCAGTTTGCTGGTTCGTCGGGTGTCCTGATCGAGCGCATGCTGTAGTGCGGCGATCAGCCCCGCATCGGTGGCTAGCCCGCCGGTGACCAAGACCACACCGTCGGCATGCACCGAACGCAGCAAGCGAGCGAAACGCCCTGCCATGCTGTCGTGGATTCCGCGTAGGATATTCGGCGTGCTGATGCCGCGCGAGACCATATTGATCACGTCGGTCTCGGCGAGCACCGCACAGATCGAGCTACACTGTTCGGGATCGTCAGCGGACAACGAAAGATCGCCGATCTCCGCCTGAGAAACACCCAGATAGCGCGCGATGTTCTCGAGAAACTGCCCGGAACCCGACGCGCACTGGCTGGTCATTTTGTAGTTGAGTACCTTGCCGCGCTCGTCGATCAACACAGCGCGGCCATGCAATGCACCGACGTCGAGCACCGCACGTGCCTGAGGATCGAGGAATAGTCCGCCGCGGGCGTGAGTCGTCATGCCGTAAAAATGGCCGGTGGCAAACGGCACATCCTCACCCTCGCCAGTGGTGGCGACGTAGTCGAGACTTTCCAGACCAGCCGCCTCGACCGCAGCGCTAAACACCTCATCGACGACCGCCGGCACGGTGCGCTTACGAATTCGCGCGACAACGTGAGACAGCAGTTTTTCTTTGTCGCCCTCAACGGACATCACGACCGCCTTGACCGAACCGCTTCCGATATCTAGACCCGCGGTGATCGTCATGCCGCTGCCTCCCGATGAGCAAACAACGCGCCACCGAGCGCGCCCGTATAGATGCTGTCCGGCGAGATGTTCAATTTCCGCTCGCCATAGTTTTCTTCGACCAGCTTACGCAGCGCCGTCACCGCAGCCGGGTTGCGGGCTACACCACCGGTGAAGGTGAATTCGTCGTCAATACCGCCCGAGCGCGCCAGCAAACTCATCGCTCGCAAGATGATCGCGCGATGCAGGCCGGCGAGGATGTCCTCGCGGCGCTCACCTAGCGAGAGTCGCTCGCGCAACTCAGCGCCGGCAAACACCGTGCAGGTCGAGTTGATCTTGACCTGTCGCGTCGCCTGCTCGGCCAACGGACCCAGCTCATGCAAGCCGATATTCATCTCGTCAGCGATATAGCCGAGATAGCGACCACAACCCGCAGCACAACGATCGTTCATCTGGAAACTGGTCACGATCCCCCGGTGATCGACCTGGATTGCCTTGGTATCCTGCCCACCGATATCGAGCACCGTCCGCGTCTGCGGAAACATCGCGTGGGCACCAAGGCCGTGGCAAAGGATCTCCGAGCGAATCCACTCCTTGGGGAAGGGTAAGCGCGCCCGGCCATAGCCCGTACCGACTGTGCAAACCTCTTTAAGCTCGATGTTCACCGCGTTTTCGACGCCCTTGACCACCTCGCTTGGATTACCTAGGCGCTCGAGGGCACTACCAATATGGTCGCGGAAACCAAGCTCGAGCGGCTCGTTCTCGACGCGAATTATGCACTTGTCGTAAAGCCCGACGAGCAGATCAAAGCTAACGCCGTTGGGATCACCGATCTCTTCGGCAATCCGCATGTAGCTCGAACCAACCGCATCGCGGAAGAAGTCTGAACGCGGCGAAGCATCGTCTTGGGCGAACCAGCTGTGCTCTTCATCCTCGATCCGACGAAACAGCGTCTCGATCACCGTGAGCGCCGGCTTCTTGAGCTTGTCGGCGACGGAGCGCTCGGCCTCGCGGGCGATGATCGCCTCGAGGCGTTTGAGCTGCGCCAGCGTTTGGCTCAGACGAAACGAGCGCAGTAGCCGCTCGAGCACCGCTTCACCGGCGGCCTGCTCGACAGCCTTGCGCAACAGCGCGAAGCGCGCCGTCGTCCGTGCCTCTTCGGCCGCGATCTTGGCGGCGAGATCATAATTCGACCGCGAGTTGGTGATGCCGCGGCCGAGAACATTGCAGTTCTCGTCGAGGATCACCGCCTTTGTCGTGGTTGAACCGAGGTCGATGCCAACCGTACATTGCATCAGTTGCCTCCCTGAGCGCGCGCGTCGATCATCTGCAGATAGCTTTCCAGGCGGTTCTTGATGTTTGCCGGCGAGAAATAGCGCGGGTCGACGAGATCCGATTCGATGAACGCCCCCGGAATCCCGGTACGCTTTTCAACCTCGCGGAGCATCATCAGCTGGCCCGCGGAAAAGGAGTTGCAGGACTTAACCGAGTTGATCAGAAAGCCATTGGCGCCGTACTCCTCGATGTAGTTGCAGAGCATGTCGACACGCGAGGGCAGGTTTAGGTTCGTGTAGCAGCCGCCACAGTAATCGGCCATTGTCCCGAGCGGATCTTGTTCGTCGTGACGGAAGCCGAAGTCATAGGTCCCGCCGACCTTGGTATAGGTTGAGGCGACGACGACCGCCTGCCAGCTCGAGAACATCCGCCAAAAGTCGCGGAAGTGGGTCCAGTTGGGCGGCCCTTCGACAACCAACCGATAGCGCTGATCGTCGAGTGGACCATCAGGCGTAATCGGTCCGCGCTTCTGGGCGGTGCGCGCTTCAACCTCTTTGCGAAGTTCGCGATAGTAGGCGACGCCTTCTTCGGTGCCACGAAACGCCGAGAAGATCGGCCCGATGTAGTAGACGCCACCGAAGTAGGCGTCGATTGGGCTGGGCTTTTGCTTGGCCGACTGCAACACCGCGACCAAGTCATCTTCGGCTTGCGCGGCTAGCCCCAAACGCCGCCGCAAACCATCTTCGTCGTACTTGCGACCGGTCACCTGTTCAAGCGCCGGAATGACCTTCTCTTTGATCTGATCGACAACGTACTTGCGATGTTCCGGTTCGAGCTCGCCGGCACCCTGGTAGGGAATCTGCAAAAAGACGGTCGGACAATCGTACTCTTCGCGAAGCAGCTCAAACCACTTCATGAAGGTGTAACAGCCGGTGTAGGAGAGCAGCAGCAGGTCCGGCTTGGGTAGGGGCAGTCCGGTCGGACCGATGTTGCCACCTTTGACCATACCGAGGTCGCACTTGACGTAGGTGCAGACATCCTCCGAGTGGCCGCGGCGTTCCGCCTCAGCGATGTAGTCGCGACTTTTGCCACGCATCCCCGACTGCAACGCGTTGATCTCGGGTAGGACCGGCAGCGCGCCGAACGAGCGGATCAGCTCGGTGAGATTTCCAGGGACGAAGGTGTAGACGACCTTATCCCCCGTCTTTGGCGCATCGGCCAACCGCTGATAGTGCTCGGCGATCATCTGCTTTTGCAGGACCATCGAGTGGTCTTTTTGCACGTCGATATTCTCAGCCATCGGCTACTGACCTCCCCACAACTTGATCGAGTCGGAAAACGTTCCGGTCTGCTCGCGGAACTGCTGAAACTGCCCGGTGTTCTCCGCGTATTGAAACGCGATGCACGGGATACCCTCGGCCTCCGCTCCGGCACGAAGCATCGGCCGGTCGAGCAGCGCCGGATCGCAGAAGCTCGGCGCAGCGAAGATAATGCCGTCGGCCTTCGCCGCGTCGATGCGCTCTTTCATCAGCGTGCGCTTGCCCTCGGGACGCTCCTCATAGAGCACCGAGGTCCGCTCGCCATGCTCGACGAAGGCGTTGGCCAGATGGGTCAGCGGATCGCCATCGGTGGCCACAGGCTGAGTGATCATCCGGTTGCCAACCAGCAGATCGTCGTCGACGATATAGCAGCCGGAACGCTCGATCGTCTTGATCAAGCCCAAAGGAGGTTGCTCGCAAAACGCACCGACGACGATCACGCGCACGCGATCCTTTTTCGGCAGCGGATCGCTCGCCGTCGCCTCAATGTAGGCTTTGGCACGCTGCAAAAACTCCTCGGGGGGAACCACTTCGCCCGCACGCAACAGCAGATACAGCTCTTCGGTCGGAATGCGCCAGGGTTCATCGCAGCGGATCCGATAGAGCGCGGAGATCGTCGCCCGCACATCGTTGTAGAGTGCGATCGACTGGCGCAGGACCGCATCATTCGGGGTCTTTCCCGCTACTCGTCCGAGGTCATCGACCAGCGTCTGCAGTTCACGACGCCAGAACTTGCCACCGGTCTCCACGTCGCGGATCTGCGGCACGTCGACATAGCGTACGTACAGCTCGGGACTGAGCAGCTGCCAGATCCCCGAGAGGTTGCGGATCACATCGCAGGTCGATGGAAACAGCACACCCGAGAGGAAATCCAACCGGCCGGTTTGGCCGAGCTCAACGACCGAGCGCGGCAAATGGCAGATATAGGATTGATAGAACGCATCGCCGCGGATGATCTCCAGCTGATCGCCACCACCATAGATGCCGACCGGCAACATGCCGCAGGCGTGAATCAGTTCACGCGGTGCATAGACCGGCAAAAAGCCGATCGCCTTGCGAGCAGGGTCTTGCGCCAACCACTTGCGGGCAGCGGAAAACTCGAGGTCCTCATAGCACTCGCGTGCCCAGGCTACGATCTCTTCGCGCGTCAACGGTGCCTCCATTGCGGCGGGCGCCGCTCCAGAAATGCATTGAGGCCTTCAACCGGGTCCTCGCAGGCCATCAGTTGCTCGAGGTAGAGTTTCTCCAGCTTGGGCAGCTCCTCTTCGAGCGCTCGTGCGATCGGTCGACGCGCCGCCTGCCAGGCGAAGCGCAGCGCGACAGCTGAGTGGGCGGCGAGCGATCGCTCCCACCAAGCAGCGAGCGCTTGCTCGGCATCGTCGGCAAGCTCATCGACCAAACCAATCGCCAGCGCCTCCTCGGCGGCGACCGAGCGGCCGCTGATCACCAACTCGCTCGCACGCGCGCCACCACAACGCCAGGGCAGAATTAGCGCACCGATCGGCGGGAAGACGCCGAGCTTGATTTCCGGTACGGCGAAAACCGCCGACGACTCGGCAAAGACCCGGCCACAAAATGCAGCGACTTCGAGGCCGCCACCGAGGCACTGCCCGCGCACAATCGCCGCGGTGGGAATCGCCAGCGCTTCCAATTCGCGAAAGAAGGCATGAAAGCCCTCGAGCATTTGGGCGACCGAAGCAGGCAGGTGCTCTTCGACCGAGGCACCGAAGGAGAAGTGCTTACCTTCTCCTTCGAACACCAACAACTTGGGCTTATCGCTGCTCTCGGCGACCATCTGAAGCTGACCGCGTAGCGCAGCGACCATCTCCGCGTCGAGCACGTTGGCCTTGGGCGTGTTGAGGATCAAACGCCGCAGCTGGCCATTTTGCTCATCGCGAACGACTAGGGTATCACTCATCGACTACTTCCCACCTTTGGGATGCACCGCTTGGATCAGGTCCTCTCCCCACTTCTCGCCTTGCGCCAGCAAACGACGCAATTCGACGAAGTCGACTTCTCGACCGCTCTCACGATCGCCGTCGTTGAAGGCGCGGAAGCCGGCGTTGGCTTCGGTGAGCATATTGAGACCGAGCCAAGCGCGACTGGTTTCACGGTTGCGATCCCAGTGCATCAGTTTGTGTTTGCGAACCTGCTCGATGGTCTGCGACAGACAGCCGGGCATCGTCATCAATAGCGCCGTAGCGAGTTTGTCGACCGCCGCGTCGAGCAGCGAAAGGTCGACGGTACCGTTCTTGAGCAGCGCCTTGGCCTTTTTCAGCTCATCGCCTGTCTTGCTCTCACCATAGAGCGAGCGACCGTAGTCGTCGGTGACGAACTCGGTATGCACCAGCGGGTTGGGCACGAACTTTCCGTCGACCTTGAGCGCCGGAACGATCTCGGTCAAGAGCCCCAGCTGAAATGACTTGTGCGCCGACCAAGGCTCGCAAGCGGTGCAGGAGAGCATCGCGCGCTCAACGCCGACGTAGGCCGCCAAAAAGTCGGTGCTACCGCCGATCGGTGCACTGCCGTGCTTGGGACCGGCTTGACCGAAGCGCGCCAAGTCCTGCGCGATCGAAAAATCGCAGGCCATGCCGATCTCTTGGCCGCCACCGATACGCATGCCGTTGACCCGGCAGATCACTGGCTTGTCGCAATGGAGGATCGCCGTAACCATGTCGTTAAACAGCCGCATGTATTGGCGGTACTCTTCGGGCTGTCCGGCGTAATACTCGGCGTACTCTTTGGTGTTACCGCCCGTACAAAACGCGCGATCGCCGGCGCCGGTGAAAACGACGGCGACCGCCGCACGATCATTTGCTGCTCGGCGAAATGCCAGGATCAACTCTTTGACACTCTCGGTGGTGTACGAGTTGAGCTGCGAGGGGTTGTTGATCGTGATCCAGATGTTGTGCAGCCCCTCGGCCGGCGTACCATCGACATCCAGAACGGGGCGCTTTTCGTATAGCACCGCGCTGAAGTCCGCCTTCGTTAGATTATGGTCTTTGAACTGAACCATGGGACGCTCTCCTTGCAGCCAATAGATCAGGGGATCTGATGGCCACCGCTAACATTGATCTCTTGACCGGTTACCCAATCCGAAAGCGGACTGGCAAAAAACAGCACTACGTTGGCCACATCAGCTGGGCTGGCTGGCCGACCGAACGGCAGACGCGCGATAAACGCAGCGCGTTGGGCACGCGGGATGCCGAGCTTTCCATCGCCATCCTCTTTGGGTTGCGTCATGCGTGTCTCGGTAAAGCCCGGAGCGACGGCGTTTACGTTGATGCGAAACGGCGCCCATTCGCGGGCGAGCGCACGGGTCAGGCCGATGTTCCCCATCTTCGCCGCAGCGTAATTACACTGGCCGATGTTGCCGTTGATCGCTGCCGTCGACGAATAGTTGATGACCTTGCGATGGTAGGCAACCTCGCCACGCTCAGCGAGTTCGGCCTTGGCGACGTCGCGTAGGTACGGCGCGGCAGCATGGCAGCAGTTGTAGGTTCCACCCAGGTTGACGTCGATCACCTGCCGCCAGGATTCGCTGCTCATGTTGTGCAGCATCGCGTCGCGCGACAGGCCAGCATTGTTGACGAGGATATCGATCTTGCCGAAGGTCTCGATGGTCGCCTTCATCAGCTCGGCCGCGTAATCGGCGTCAGCGACCGAGCCTGCGTGAGCCAGGGCTACGCCCGCGCCAGCTGCGGCTTGGCAAGCGGCCAGCGCCTCGGCGGCGGCGTCAGCCTCGAGGTCGTTGATCACCACCCGCGCGCCCTGGGCAACAAAACATTCAGCGACGCCCCGGCCGATCCCGCGACCCGCGCCGGTGATGACTGCTACACGCCCCTTGAGTAGCTCGTTCGGGCCCGCGACAGCGGTCACGGGGTTAGCACCGCGCGCTTTTGTAGCTTATGCGCGTGAGCGGCAGCGAGCACTTCGTTGATCTGCTCGAGCGGGTGTCGCTCGACGAACGGACGCACCTTGACCTTATCCGTGAGCACCAAGTCGAGGGCGGCCGGGTAAAGCTGTGGCAGGCAGCCCCAGTTACCGAACAGCGTCGCGTCAAAGGCCATCAAGTTGCCCAGACGAACGGGGATCTTGTCCATCGTGAAACCAACGAAGCCGATCGTGCCGCCAAAGGTCAATAGGTCAAAGGCCGTGGCCTGACCCGCACCGGTGCCGGACATTTCAAAGACTTTCCAGCCGATCCGATCGGCACCGATATCCTTGGCCGCTGAGCGCACCGCCTCGCGCAGCTGTTTGCTGTCGAGACTGCTGGCATCGACGGTCTTGCTCGCGCCATATTCGCTGATCATCGCCAGCTTGCTTTGCACCACGTCCACGGCGATCACTTGGGCGCCGCGTGCCGCAGCGATCTGTACGCCATATGTACCGATACCCCCGACGCCGATCACCACCACCAGATCGTTCTTGGCGACGCGGGCTCGCTCCATCGCTTGATAAGGCGTGGTCACTGCGTCGGCGATCACGCCCAGCTCCCAGAGGTCGAGTTTGCAACTGTCGGGCACGCGGCAGAGGTAACGGGCCGGCACGATCGCATGGGTCGCAAAGCCGCCATCGATGTCGTTGCCCGGCATCACCTGCTTGCGGCAGATCCGACCGCGACCGCTCTCGCAAAGTGCACAGCGACCGCAGGGCAAGACGGCGGGCACGATCACCCGCGCTCCCTGCCAAGCCTCAGCCCCTTTGCCGCTAGCGATCACCGTACCGGCGAACTCGTGGCCCAAGGTGAGCGGCAACTCCTTTTTGGTCTTCACACCGCCGTAGAGAAAAGACAGGTCCGTGTGACACAAGCCGCAGCCTGCGATCTCGACCAACACTTGGTCGTCTTGCGGCGACGGCAGCGCCACCTCGCGCCGCTCTAACGGAGCGTCGCTTTTCACCATTTGCCAAGCGACCAGTTGCGTCGCAACCATCACTACCCCCCTGAAATGCTGGCGCATCATCGCGCGCGTTGGCCGACGGATCAAGCGCTCGCGCGACGCGATGGAAAGTGGGTTGGTTTTGGGGCTGTATCGCGAGGGAGCTGCCCGGGCTGACCAGCTGACGCGAAAAAGCGACCTAGAGTCGACGATCTAGCGGGACAGGCACGCGCAGCAACCGAGGGTGCGTCGCGCACCGCCGGCAGATCAAGGCCGCGCTGGCGAGGCTGGTGGCGCAACGATTAAAAGCAAACGCGAGCGCCGCACCGACTGTTTGCTTTGGGCGCCGTCGGGCATGGCGCCGACTGACTAACCGTTTGATCTCTGATACGTTTAGCTAAATGGAAAAGCCCGCGATCCTGATCGTCGAAGATGCCAACGTCTTTTCGCGACTGCTGGAAAAGTCTGCAACGGATCTCGGCGCTGAGCCGCTGATCGCCAAAACACTCAAGCAGGGTCTGGCGCTTCGCGAGCAAGCAGGGGCGCGGATCGTCGCTGCGCTGGTCGATCTGCATCTGCCCGATGGCACGGGTCAAGAGGTGCTCGAGGCACTCGTTTGCCAGGACTACGCGACGATGGTGTTTTCCGGGTCTGACAATACGACGCTGCGCGAGTCTGCCTGGCGTCTGGGCGTGCTGGACTATATCGTCAAAGACCAGCTTGCCAGTTTGCGCTATCTGCAAGCTGTGCTCGGTCGCGTGTTGCGCAACCGTGGCAGCCTCGCTGTCGTCGCTGACGACTCGTCGACGGCGCGCAAACAGGTCACGGATCTATTGACGCGCCTCGGCCTGCAAGTGCTCGGGGCCAAAGATGGTGCCCAAGCGCTCGAGCTCGTGCGCACAACAGAGCGCGTACGGCTGGTGGTCTGCGACTACCACATGCCCAACCTCGATGGTTTCGCGCTGGTTCGCGAACTGCGCAAGCAGCAGCGCTACAACAACCTGCCGATCATCGGACTGTCGTCCACCGATGACCCCAGCGTGTCGACCAGACTGATCAAAGCGGGTGCCGATGACTTCTTGCCCAAGCCGTTCGCTCCTGAAGAATTCTTCTGTCGCGTCGGCCGCGCATTGGATATGGCTCACTTGGTCGAAGGACTTGAGCAGGCGGCGACTCGCGACGCGCTGACTGGCCTGAACAATCGCCGCCAGTTCTTCACGCTCGCTAATCAGCTCTGGGCCAACTACCGTCGCGAACAACTCGATCTGGCGTTTGCGATGATCGACCTCGACCACTTTAAGCAAGTCAACGATCAGCACGGGCACGGCGTTGGCGACAGCGTATTGCGCGAAGTCGCCCAAGTCATTACCCGAAACATTCGCTCGACAGACATCTTGGCGCGCATCGGTGGCGAAGAATTTTGCCTGCTTGCCGTCAATACCGGGGCGGCCGATTCAAGGCGAGCGTATTTCGAGCGCTTGCGCAGCGCGATCGCTCAAGTCGCAATCGCCCTCGATGACGGAGCATGCTTGCGCCCAAGCGCCAGCATCGGCGCCTGTTCGGCCGAGGGCCACGACAGTGTGGAGGCCGCACTCAAGCGCGCCGACGAACTGCTTTATCGAGCGAAGGCCGAAGGTCGCAATCGCGTTGTGATCGCCTAGCGCCACGACAACTGGCAGCCGGCGTACGAGGTTGGCAACCGCCGACGACGCCATGACAACGCCGTCGGCGCACGCGAAAAATGCCCGCTACTGCGGTTGGCCTTGGAAATGGGCGAGCACGCCACCCTCGGGGCCTTGATAGATACTGAACTTGCCGATGTTGGGGATTTCCATCGGACCGAACAGCGACGTGCCGCCTTGCTTGTCGGCGCGCGCATTGGTCTGCTCGAGGTTCTCGACGGCCACATAGCTTAGCCAATGGGGCGGCGCACCGGCTTGCTTGGCCTGCTCGGGGAGCGTGGTGATGCCGCAGGTCATCTTGTCGCCGCGCTTGGCGATCCAATACTCCATCTCACCCATCGGCCCCTTTTCGAATTTCCAATTGAACAGCTCGCCGTAAAACGACTTGGCCTTTTCGATGTCGGTGGTCATCAACTCAAACCAGCAGAGGTCGCCGAGCTCGGGATCTCTTTCCGGCTCTGTATTGGGCTTTGCCGAGCGCCAGATCGAAAAGGTTGCTCCGGCAGGGTCAGCAAGCAGGCAGAACGTTCCGCCCTCGGGGATCGTCTGTTCGGGCATCAGCACCTTGCCGCCTGCGGCCTCGGCCTTTTTGGCGTAAGCGGTAACATCGGGCACGGTGATGTAGTTGTTCCAGTGGGAAGGAATCTGCGCGTCGGGAGGAGAAACGATACCACCGATACCGCGCTCACCGACGGAGAGCATCGTGTAAGTCATCGGACCCATCTGCTCGGTCTTGGCTTTCCAGCCAAACAACTCGCTGTAATAGGCCTTGGCCTTTTCGACCTCGCGTGTGACCAACTCGAACCAGACAAACTTGCCGTGGGTATAGGGCTCTACGGTTTTGTTATCGTTGCTCATCAGGGCGACTCCTGTTCATTTGTTCAGATACGTCTAGCACGGCGGAAGAAGCGATTCTAGCGCAAAACAGACCCCCTGCGGATCTATTTGTTTTTGCGCAGGTAGTGCGCGCTGGGCTGTTGCTAGGCCCGGCGGAATCGCCGATGGTAGCGCTGTTCGAACGGATGGAGAGTCACGTGGGATACCGTAAGATCAAGAGTTGCCTACTGGTCGGCTGCACATTGTTTCTGCTTTCGTCGACGGCGCAAGCCAACGCTGACACAGCGCACGCCGCGGGCATGCACCACATCGCCGGCGTCAAGGCGATCGGCCTCGCTGCCGGCGGGTCGGGCGTCGAGACCCACTCGTTTTGGGGCGCCGGGCTGTTTTACGAACTGGTTGCGATTCCCCATTGGCTCGAAGTCGAACTCGCGGCGAGCGCGCTGTTTCGCGCGCACATCACGCGCATCCCGATCGACCTGTTGTTCAAAAAGCCCTTCGCGCTGAGCCACAACACCGAGCTGTTCGTCGGTGCGGGACCGGCCTACGACTTGGTGATTCACGACGGCAACACCCACTCGGCGTTTAGCCTGATGGCCTCGGTCGGCGCCTACTACTGGCTGACCGAGCGAACCGGCATCGTCGCCGAAATCGACTACGCCTACGTCTTTTCGGGTGACGGTGAGCACGTCTTCGAGGGGGCGATCGGACTGATGATGCGCTTTGGCCACTGATCGCCGCCAAAGCGATCTAACCACGCAGAACCAAAACGCTAAAATCTAGCTACTCACCTTGACCGAGCTCTAAAGATCCTGCTATGTCGCCCTGATGTCGGCGGCAGCCTTCTACGACCTCGACGGGACATTGGTGCGAACCAACCTGGTTCACGCCCTCGGCTTTTTTGCGCGCAACCAACAAGGGCTTTTGCCTTCGCTGAAAAAGACGCTGCAAACGGCCGTCTCGGTGCCGATGTTTCTGGCTGCTGATGCCTACAGCCGCAAGGTCTTCAACGAGATCTTCTTTCGCCGCTACAAGGGCGAATCGGAAGACCGGCTGCGCTACCTGGCAGCCGAGCTATTCGAGGACGTGCTCAAGCCGGCGATCTTTCCGGGCGCTTACCAGCTGATCTCCAAGTCCAAGTCACTGGGGCTCAAGCAAGTCTTGGTCACCGGGGCACTCGACTTCTGCGTCGCGCCGCTCGTCGAGCACCTCGGCATGGACCTCTGCGTCGCCAACCGCCTGGAGTTCGTCGGCGGCCTGGCCACCGGCCGATTGCTGCCTCCGGTGTTGGCGGCGGCGACCAAAGCCTCCTGGATCCGTACCTATTGCGAAGCGCAGCAGATCTCGCTCAACGACTGCTTCAGCTACAGCGACTCGATGAGCGACCTGCCGATGCTCTCGGTAGTCGGGCACCCTACCGCCGTCAATCCCGACATGCGGCTGCGCGCCACGGCAACCCGCCATGACTGGCCGATCTTAGACCTTCGATAACGCCTGGACACGATACGATGCGTGCACGACCGCGACGCAAATTAGACGATTCGGTTACCTACATCGACAGCGATTCTGCGCCGCGCATTTTGTTCTACGGCGAAGATCTTTGGATCGAGGATTTCCCGATCGGGACGCGTGTGATCTACCCGCGGCCACCGATTCAAGGGCTGGCCAATCCGCAGGCGGCGATCCGTCACGCGCTGAACCATCCTCACGATTGCGATCCACTGTTCGCCCAACTCTCGCCGGGAATGAAAGTCACGATCGCACTCGACGACATCAGCTTGCCGTTGCCGCCGATGCGCACGCCCGACCTGCGACAAACGATCTGCGAGATCTTGCTCGAGATGCTCGATGCCCACGGCGTCGACGACGTTCATCTGATCATCGCCAACTCGCTGCACCGTCGGATGACTGAACGCGAAATGCGCCGGATGGTCGGCCGCAAGATCCACGACGCCTTCTATCCCGACCGCTACTACAACCACGACGCCGAAGACCCCGATGGGATGGTCACACTGGGCGAAACCGATCACGGCGAAATCGTCAACGTCAATCGCCGCGCCGTCGAGTCGGACCTGGTGATCTACGTCAACATCAATCTGGTGCCGATGGATGGTGGACACAAGTCGGTCGGCGTTGGCCTCTGCGATTACCCTGCGCTACGCGCCCATCACGAGCCACAAACGATCCGCGAATGCGACAGCTATATGGACCCGGGTCGTTCAGCGCTGGCGAAAAAATGCGATCGGATCGGTAAGATCGTCGACGAGAAGATGAACGTCTTCCACATCGAGACCGCGCTAAACAATCGGATGTTCGACGGTCAGATCGACTTCCTGATGAAGAACGAGGACGAGTTCACCGAGTTCGATCGACTCAAGTTCGAGGGTACAAAATGGGCGCTCTCCAAGATGCCCTGGGCAGCGAAACGCAAGCTGCTCTTTTCGATCCCGGCAGCCTACGAATTGATCGCCTGTCACGCCGGGCGCACTGAACCGGTCCATGCGAAGATCCTCGAGAAGTGCTTCGAGCAATACGCGGTGAAGGTCGAGGGCCAGGCCGACATCGTAGTCACCGGAATCCCCTACGTCTCGCCCTACAACGTCAACTCGATCCTCAACCCGCTGCTCGTTCAGGTGATGGCACTCGGCTACTTTCACAACATGTACCGCGGCAAGCCGCTGCTCAAGAAAGACGGTGTGCTGATCATCGCCCACCCGTGCTACGACGATTTCGACCACCAATTTCACCCGAGTTATATCGAGTTCTTTCACCGCTTGTTACCCGAGACGCGCGACGCCTTTACGCTGCGCGACAAGTACGAGCTCGAGTTCGCCCACAACCCGAGCTACATCGAGATGTATCGACGCGGTAATGCCTATCACGGCGCCCACCCATTCTTCATGTGGTACTGGGGCGAAAACGGCCGGCAACATGTCGGCAAGGTGATCGTCGCCGGCGCGGTCAACGCGCACGTCCCCGAGATCCTCGGCTGGGAACGTGCCGACACGATGGCCGAAGCGCTGGCGATGGCCAAGAGCTACACCGGGCCCTCGCCGGAGATCACGCTGATGCACCACCCACCGATCTTAATGACCGACGTCTCATGAGCGCGATCGACGTCCAACTCTCACTCAATCAGATCTTCAACGGGCGAAAGATCTTTCTGCTTGGCGGCACAGGCTTCGTCGGCAAAGTTTGCTTGGCGATGCTGCTCGACCGCTTTGCCAACATCGGCCGCATCTATCTGATGGTGCGCGCGGGCAGCGGAACCGACAGCGAGACGCGTTTTTGGAAGGACGTCGTCGGTTCGCCGGTGTTTGACCCGCTGCGCGCACGGTTCGGTAAGACGCTCAATTCGCTGATCGAGGAGAAGGTCCGCGTCGTCGGTGGTGACATCACCAACGAGAACCTCGGGTACTCGGCCGAAGAGGCCCAAGCGATCGCCGACGATATCGACGTGGTGATCAACAGCTCGGGCAAGGTGACCTTCAACCCGGCACTCGACCAGTCGCTACGCACCAACGTCACCGGGACCAAAAACATCCTGGCCTTCGTCAAGCGGATGAAGCGGCCGGCGCTGATCCACGTCTCGACCTGCTTTGTCGCCGGCAACCGGTCGGCAACGATCTGGGAGTCGGAAGACGTCGTCGGCTTCTTTCCGCGACGCGACGAGCTCGAGGGCACGACGTTTTCGGTCGAAGAAGAGATCGCCGACTGCGCCAAACTGACCGAGCGTGTGCGCGAGGAGGCGCGAGATTCGGTGTTGGCCGCCGAGCTGCGCAAGGCGGCGCGAGAGCGCCTGCGGCGTGAAGGTCGCGATCCCGATAACGAGCGCTACCTTAAGCTGGCCGAAGCGCGCGAGCGCAAGAACTGGACGCGCGACCGGCTGAGCAAACTCGGCGAAGAGCGCGCGCTACGTTGGGGTTGGCCCAACATCTACACCTATACCAAGTCGCTCGCCGAGCAGCTTGTCGCCGCCGAGGATGGCATCGTCAAGACGATCGTTCGTCCGGCGATCGTCGAGAGCGCGCTAAAGTTTCCCTTCCCGGGCTGGAACGAAGGTTTCACGACCAGCGCGCCAATCGTCTTTTTGGCGCTCAAGGGCAACGCCACCGTGCCTTGCTCGGATAGGCTGATCCTCGACATCATCCCGGTCGACAACGTCTGTGCTGGCATTCTCTCGGCGGCTGCCCAAGCGATGGTCGAAACGCCACCGTTGGTCTATCAACTCTGCTCCGGCGATACACCCGATCCGATCCGCATGAAGCGAATGGTCACATTGCTCGGGTTACACAAACGTCGCCACTTCGAGCAGAAAGAAACCGGCAACCGCGCGCTCAATCGACTAACCGCGCGGATGGAAGTTAAAGCGGTCACACCGGAGCAATTCGAGCACTCGACGGTCCCGCTGTTGGCCAAAGCCGCCAAGCGCGCCCAGCGTTTGCTCGACCGCGTTCGCCCGAGCTGGGGTGGCGCCCACGTCGCGGATCTCGTCGACAACGTGCGCCGGCGAGTCGATCGCATCGAGCAGATCGCCAGCGGTGTCGACGACATCTTCGAGGTCTATCGACCGTTCACTGTCGAGAACCACTACGAGTTTCGCGCCGACAACATGCGAGCGCTGCACGCGCGGATCGTTGAAGAAGAGCGCCACCTCTTGCCCTGGGATATCGACAAGATCGACTGGCACCACTATCTGCTCGACGTGCACTATCCCGGCCTGCAGCGCTGGGTCCTGCCCGAGCTCGAAGATGATTTCGCGGCACAGCCGAAAACGATCTACACCTACAACAACCTGGTCGAGCTTTTCGACACCTCGTCAAAACTACATCAACACCGCGTTGCGCTGCGCATGGAGCGTGATGGTCATCGCGACCAATACACCTACGGCGAGCTGCAAGAGCTCGCTACCCGCGTCGCCGGCTTCCTGGTGGAGAACGGCATCCAGGCCGGACAACGCGTGATGTTGCTCTCGGAGAACCGGCCGGAGTGGCCGATGGCCTACTTCGGCGTGCTCAAAGCCGGTGCGACCTGCATTCCCGTCGATCGCGAGTCGACAACCGACGAGCTGATCAACATCGCCAAGAGCGGTCGACCGCGCGGCATTCTCTGCAGCGAGAAGCAGCTAGAAAAGCATCCGCAACTTGCCAAACGATTGGCGGCCCTTCCCGACGACGGGCCAGCACTATGGATGTTCGCCGACGCCTTCGCCAAGATCTCACTGGAGGAGCATGACCGTCGGCGCGCCAAGTTGCCCATGCGCGTACCGCGCGACGCACCAGCGAGCTTGATCTACACCTCGGGCACGACGGGTTCGCCCAAAGGCGTACAGCTCACGCATCGCAACTTCACCTTCATGGTCTCAGAGCTAGCACGGGTCTTCGAGTTCGGCCCGCGCGACGGCATGCTCAGCGTGCTCCCGCTGCACCACACCTTCGAATTCGCCGCCGGGCTGTTGATGCCGCTTTCGGCAGGCGCCCAGGTCTCGTACCTCGATGAGCTCAACTCGGATTCGATCAGCGACGCACTCGCCCAGGGCAAGACGACGGCGATCGTCGGTGTACCCGCGTTGTGGGACCTGCTCTACCGACGGATCAAGAACCGACTAGGACAAGGCCCACGCTGGATAGAGCTGTTGCTCAACGGCATGCTGGAATTCAATAGCTGGATCCAGAAGAAGAGCCCATTCGATCTTGGCCGACTGCTGTTTATGGCGGTCCACTATCGCTTCGGCGGTCGCATCCGCTATCTAATCAGCGGCGGCTCGTCGCTCGCTGATCACGTCAAGAAGCTCTTTTTTGGGCTGGGCATGCCACTGCTCGAGGGCTACGGTCTGACCGAAGCCTCCCCGGTGCTAACCGTGACGCGCCCCGATGACGGATTGCTATTGGGAACCGTTGGACGCCCGCTTCCCAATGTCGAGCTGCAGATCCTCAATCCCGATGCATCCGGCGTTGGCGAAGTGATCGCGCGCGGTCACAACGTGATGGCGGGCTACGTCGACGACCCGAAAGCCACCGACGCGACGATTCGCGAGGGCTGGCTGCATACCGGCGACCTCGGTTATTTCGACGACGATCGCAACCTTTACATCGTCGGCCGCTCCAAGGAAGTGATCGTCGATGAGGGCGGAAAGAACATCTACCCCGACGAATTGGAGGAGCTCTACGGCGATCACGAATTGATCAAAGAGCTCTCGATCGTCGGCATTCCTGATGGCTCCGCTGAGCGCGTCGGCGCACTCGTCGTCCCCGACTACGAGCACGACAAGCAGCTCAGCCGCAGCGAGGTCCAACGACGCGTGGAAGAGCACATCCGCGCGGTATCTGCCGACCTGCCGTTTTACAAACGGATCAAGACGCTCCATCTCTGGGACCGCGAGCTACCACGCACGGCGACCCGCAAGATCAGACGCCGCGAGGTCGTTGCCGAACTCGAGCGTCTGCAGAAAGTCGTCGATTCCTCGACGGCGATCGCCGCCACACCGAAGGCGCGCACCAAGGAAGACTGGCTGCTCGATGTTGTGGCCGGTGTCTGTAATCGACCGCGGGCGCGGGTGACGATGTCGGCACGCTTCGACGAACTGGGTTTCGATAGTCTGCTATACACGGAGCTCGCCGTAGCGATCGAGGCTGCGGGCGGGGCGTTAACCCACAGCGGCGACCTGACGACGATCACCACAATGCGCGAGTTGGCGGCGGTGGTCGAGCGCAGCGCCGACAGCAACCGACGGACCCCGAGTGCAGAGATCGCCGATGGGGATCTCTCCGAAGAGCTCCGCGTGCCAGCACCGATCGTTGAGCTCGGTCGACGCGTCGTCGGTCTCGGCCATCGCGCGGCCTACAACGCGCTGCTCAAGACGCGCATCGAAGGGCAACAGCTGGTCCCCCAGCACTGCAACTTCATCGTTGCACCCAACCACTGCTCGCACGCGGATATCGGCTTGGTTAAGCACGCGCTGGGTGATGCCGGGCGCAATCTGCGCACACTGGCTGCATCGGATTACTTTTTCGACAATCGCCTCAAGCGCGCGCTGTTCGACAACTTTACCAACCTGGTGCCGATGGATCGCGCCGGCTCGTTGCGCAAATCACTCAAGCGCTCGACGGACTTGCTCGAGCAAGGCTACAACTTGCTGATCTTTGCCGAGGGCACGCGTTCGACTGATGGCCAAATGACTGAGTTTCGTTCGAGCCTCGGTTACCTAGCGATGCGGGGCCGCGTCGGAATCCTGCCGATGTATCTCGAGGGCACCCATGACGTGTTGCCCAAGGGTTCGTATATGATCAAAGGGCGCGATGTGACCGCACGCGTCGGCCGCCTGCTGAGCTACGAAGCGCTGCTCGCGCTCACCGAGGGCACGCCGCGCAACGAGATCTACCGGATGGTCGCCTTGGCGACGCAGCGCTGCGTCGAAGCGCTCAAACAACGGCAACAGCAGCCAAGCATCGAGACCTTGCGCGAAACGTTGCTGCCGCTCCTAGCCGATGGCGCAACACGCGGCGCGAACGGTTCCGAGCGCGGCCGCAGCGAAGACAGCGACAAGGAAAGGCGGGACTCGACCAATGCCCGCTAAGGCCAAGCCAGATACGCTGATCACCGGCGCGACAGGGTTTCTCGGTCGACATCTGACCGAGTACATGGTGCAAAGCGGCGCGACCGCGCTCCGCGCGCTAACGCACAACCCGCCACCGCCTTGGCTTGAGGCGCTCGGCATCGAGTGTATCCAGGGTTCGGTGCTCGACGCGTCAGCGCTCAAGCGGGCGCTGGACGGCATCGCGTTTGTCTATCACCTCGCCGGGCGCGTTTCGCGCAACCCTGACAACACCCGTCAAATGCACGCGGTCCACGTCGACGGCACCCGGGCGCTATTCGCCGAAGCGATCGCCGCCCAGGTCAAGCGGATCGTGCTTGCCTCGAGTAGCGGCACGATCGCGGTCAGTGAAAGCGCCGACGATCGTCCAGACGAGAGCTTCGCCGCGCCGATCGAGATCATCTCGCGTTGGCCGTATTACGCCAGCAAGGCCTACCAGGAGCAGACCGCGACGGCGCTGGCCAAGCAGCCTGGAGCGCCCGAGCTGGTCACGCTCAATCCCAGTCTGCTGCTCGGTCCAGGTGACGAGCGCTTATCATCGACCAACGACGTGCTGCGTTTCTTGCGGAGCGATATTCCGGTCGTTCCCTCGGGCGGCATCAACTTCGTCGACGCCCGCGACGTCGCGCCGGCCTTTGTCGCGGCGATGGAGCGCGGCAAGCCCGGCGAGCGCTATTTGCTCGGCGGCCCCAATTGGACCTTTCGCGAGTTTTTCGGTCGCCTCGAGCGGATCAGCAAAGTTCGCGCGCCGAAGATCGCGCCGCCCGACAAGCTGGTGACCTTTGGGGCTCGCCTGCTCGATCGGGTCTATCGGCACCGCGGCAAGTTACCCCCCATCGATGCGGCCAGCGTCGAGATGGCGACCTACTTCTGGTATCTCGACGACAGCAAAGCGCGTGCGGAGCTCGGCTTTGAAAACCGTGATTTTGGCGAAACGCTGTTCGACACCGTTGATTACCTGCGCAAGCACTTTATCAACGCAGCCTAGCTGATCGACGGAGCGGAGCTTGCCATCGCGATCTCGCCACCAACGGCCTGTGACAGCGCTGCTCTGCACGGCGGCATAGATCGCGAAGTGCGCGGGTTATGGCAGCGTTCGCTGGGGACGCCCGTCGACGCTTAACGACATGCCGTATTTGGGATGGGTTTCACCCCAACAACGGACCGAACCGTCAGCGAGCAACGCGCAAAACAGATTTGTCGCGTCGGAACCGATCAATGCAATCGCCCGCTGAGCGAGCGATACCCGCCGCGGCTGCAGCTGGGCCTTGGCCAAAACCGACGCGGGACTCGCGCGCATACAGCGCTGCCGATAGCGATACACCTTGACGTGTTCCGGGATCTGTTTGGCGTCGGGTGGAACGCAACCCAGCCGACAGTCGAGGCCTCCGCAGGGGCGCGTCATACAGTGCTTGAACTGTCGGCGGCGTGCCGCGAGATCGCGAGCGAAGGCCGGCTCGGTCGCCGCTTGGTCGACGGGACAACGCGACAAGGTCAACGCGCCGCTGTCGGGGACCGCACCGCGCGTCGCCTCGCCCCAACAATAGACGGCGCCATCGCTGGTCAAGGCACAGCTGCTGGCGCCCGAAACCGCGAGCTGGTTGACCTGCTGTTCGAGTGGCACCCGCGACGGTGCAGCGCTGCGCTCAACGTTTTCGCCCGCGCGCTGATCACCACGCTGGCCGAGATAGCCGTCGCCCCAACACCAGGCGCTCTTGTTGACGTCGCGCCCGCAGTGGTGGCCACGCACAAAGGTCGTAGGAAACAACGCGGTGCGGCTCCAACGCCGGGCGAACGCTCCGACAACACCGTCGAGCTTGTGCCCACGCTGCGTTACCCTCGCTGTGCAACGCAGGCCTTGGCTGGCCACCATTTGGCAGCTCAGCTGGTCGCGCGAGAGATAGCGCAATTGCTCGGCGATCAACTGCTCGGGCGGCACTGCATCGCCATTGAACCGACGACACTGCAAACGGCCGGCGCCGTCGAGCGCACAAAGGCCGAACTCGATCAGCAGGATCCGCCCCGGAGCGGACCAGCGAAACTGGTAGCGCTGCCGCTTGACGAGACAGGTCGTCTCGCCCTGCTTCGACCAAGCGCAGAATGTAGCGCCAAGGCGCGCCAGCTGATCGACCGGGTGCGTCGGCTCAAGCCAGGGCAACCGACCGGGAAAGCAAACCAGTCGGCGGTCAGCGCTGATCCCGCAGAGTGACTGCGGCAGCGGGTCGTAGAAGTAGTCGTAGTGGGGCACGAAGGCGATCGCTCGCAGCGCCGGCGCCTGCGCGATGGCGACGCCTTGTGGCGCCGGTTGGCTAGTCGGCGTTGGGCGCGCCTGATCGGCGACGATCGGCACGGGTAGCGAGCGCTTTACCGAGCTCTGCTGGCTCGCTTGGCAAGCAAGCAACGTCGCGCAGAGTGCGAAGGGAACTGACCCGCTTTTGATCACTGCAACGATTATAGCGCATCGCTTACCCAGCAGCTCCGCGCGCTGCGTCGCCGGGCAAGTCGTTGTCGATAGATCGATGTTCGGGTAGCTGGCGCGCGATCGGCGCTGCTGGCTCGACCAGCCGCCTAGCCTTGTGACCAGCGCGTTGACCCTCGGTCGGCCCTGCTCTCCAAGTTGCTGAAATGGCTACTAAGTAGTTTGGCCTCAGCGTTGCACTGCCTGAAGACCCCGGTGTGCTCCGGGAGCGAGAGACCCGATGAACGGCAAAGCGATCATTGTCTTGGCCAGCTTGTTGACCTACTGCCCCGCATTAGCGGCGCGGCCAAAAACCGTCGGCTACCTGCCGGTCAAACCGCTGACCGTCGCGCTGCAAGCGACATACGCCCTGGCCCGCGGGCGCGCAGCCACCGAGACCTTTTGTCGACGACACGGGATCGCCACCCAACACTGGGTCGACTTTCGCGGGATGGTGGCGCTGGACGATCGACAGCTTAACAGCCAAGTGGCGAACTACGTGTTGACCCGGATGCGCGACAAGGCAACGCTGTCCGTTCGACGACAGGCCGAGCTACAGCAAGCGCTGCTGGCGATCGCCGAAGACACCGTGTTTGAGCGCAGTGCACAGAGCTTCCTGCGCGACCATCGCGTCTCGGGCTGGCCAGCGGCCTATGATGCGCAGCGCCACGTCGCCGCCTACGCGATCAAGTTGCTTAACCCGAAGCGTGCACCTTACATTGGCGCGGGCTCGCTGCGGAAGATCACCGACCTATTCAGTCAACTCGCAGCAGACCAGGACCAAAAATTGTTACTGATGGCACGCGTCAATGATGGTAGCCGGCTAGGAAAGTCGGTACCGGTCTACCGCGTGCGCGCGCTCAAGCTACTGAGCGAGGCGCTAAACAAACTCCCCCAACGCACGATCGAGCGGCTCGTCGGCTCGACCGACGGCTTGTCCGAGCAGCTGCTGGTCGAATAGCTGCGTACTTTGACACGCAAGCGAGTAGGCTGATGCGACACACGACCTCGATGATCACCAGCACGATCGTCTCACTGTTCTTCGTCGCCTGCGGCGGCGTCGACAATGACGATGCGCCAGCCGTTGCCGCCGGCAAGGCCGAAGGTCTTTGCGACAGCCACTGGGTGATGCACGCCGAATTCGATGCGACGAAGGTACGCTATCGCCTCGACTTCGGCGAGCACACGCTGACGATAACCAAAGGCGAAAACGGTCGCCGATCTGCATACGCCTACAGCCTCAAAGCCAACAGCTACGGCGATCAGTTGCTGACCCTCTACAAGGTCGGGTTCTTGCCGCACGCGTGCCTCTATCGCGCAACGCTGAGCGACCACGGGGTGCTAACGATCGATCGCCCGACCAACGTAACGCTGGCCTGTCAATCGGCCTTGCCCGTCGGAGCGTACGCACCAGCGACTCCCTAGCCGCAGCTCTTTCTCAGACATCTAGCTCGCGCGAAAAGCTGCGCATGCAACTGTGCACTTCGCAGCCTTTGACTTCAACAACGTGCGTTGATTCATGCACTCGTACAGCGTCGCGGTTCACGAAGAAAATGCGACTGCAGGGGTGCCAAGACTATCGACGACGTTGGCGCTGAATATACTCGGCACACCGGCCCACCATTACCAGACAGGAGACTGCCGTGAAGGACAGGACACCACCAGTGCTGCCACTTGCCATGATCACACTGCTCACGATGGGCGCCTGCGCGCCAGACGCTCTCACGCTGAACGCGACGACGCAGGCCGAGGGTGATCCACCTCAGGCTTACATCCCAATCGGCTACGGGCTTGGACGCGTGCTGGTCAGCAGCAACCCATTGGTGGTCAAGGGCGCGATCTACAAGCTCTACTATGTCAACGACGGCGGCGACCCGATCAAATGGACCGCGGAGCTGATCAACGACAGCTTGCCGTCGGGGGCAACGACAGAAGCGATCGGTATCGGTGGCCTTGCGGCACACCCGACCGACGCCGACAAACTCTATCTCTCCTTTGATAACGGCAATCAAAACGGTGCAAAGATCTACAGCTACAGGATCAGCACCGACAGTTGGTCGCTGGTTTCATCGTTCAACCCGGCCGGCAACGTCCGCTACTGGGGTCTCGGGGCGACCTGTGACCAGGGCAAGCTCGCTGCGGTCAGTCGACTCTACACCACCGACGAAACCGTCGATGGCGTCTACGTCAGTTTTTCGCCCTCCTCGCCGCTATCGACCAGCAACGAGTTTGTCGCTCCCGACGTGGCGGTCGCCGACAACGCGGCACGCTACGACTACGCCGACCTCTGGGTGGCTGGCCGCACCAGCGACCACACGATCTACACCACCAACGACGGCTCGAACCTCACGCAGTACGCCACAAGTGGCACGTATCAGGTCGACGAAGCCTGGGCGATTGGCTTGATGTCCAATCCGGTACTTCTGCCTGACGACGGAGAGTGCAAGCGTCACCACTACATGGCAACGGCCAACAGCTCTTCGCAGTATACGGCGACGCCGCTCTATTCGATCCAAGTCGACACGTCGTACACCCCTCAGGCCGTAAAGATGAGCTACGAGAACGCCTTCGAGCAGGCCAATCCGGCGTTGGTCGACCTGGCAAACCTCCCCGACTTCTGCAACGCGGACCTGCTCTGTGCGACCGTCGCGCTGACCTCCGGAGGCGGCACGCTCTAGCTAAGGGCGCCGCCTCGCATCCACCGCGAGCGAGGCGCACTGCTCGCCAGCTCAGGCCCGTCCAGCAGCGCAACGGTCTGTGCAACGCTCCAGCCGAACCGCGAGAAATGCCTCTCGGCTTTGCTCCGGTCGATGAGCCCCAGTGCTGGGGAAAACACCCTCATCCCGGCCAGCGCTCTGAATCAATAATTTCAGCTGATTAGCATTGGCACGAGGCCTGCTTTACCCATCGGCATCCATGACTAAAACAACACGCTTTGCATTACTCGTCACGCTTGCGCTGTGCGTCGGCTGCGCCGGTGCCGAATCGGTCTCTAGCAATCGACCGATCGCGGGAGCCCTCAACGATGCCGGGGCCGGCTTCGACGCGATCACCTTCGACACCGGCTCCGCGGTTGCCAACGACGGCGCGCTACCTCCCGATAGCCAAATCCCGGTGATCACCACACCAACCCAAGGTGCAGACGGCGGGCACGCTGACGCGACACCGACAAAGAGCGCCGACAGTGGATCAATCGATGCGACGCTACCCACAGCAGATGCGATCAGCACCCAGGCTGGGCTAACCTGCGGCCAACTCGTAGGCTGCATCAACAGCTGTTTGGACGATGCGCTCTGCCAGAAGAAATGTTTCACGCTGGCGAGCATCACCGCCCAGGAGCTCTACAGCAAACTCGCACAATGTATGGCCAGCGCGGCGACGACGAGCTGTCAAAGCGCCTGTCAGACCGGCACGGCGACCGACATCTGCACCGGCTGCCGCTATCGCGTGTGCGCGGATATTCTCGTCCAGTGTGGCGTTACGAGCGTCACCGCGCTGCCGACGATCTAAGGCGCGCCACGACGTCCACCTCCCCAACGACATCCGCTTCCGCCAACAGCACCACCACGACAACTGCCAGCACCACACCCACAGCGCTCGTGATCGCCACCGATAATCGCTGCATAGGCAGCGGTCGAGAGCCGCTGGGGGAGATAGGTATAGCCGCGCACCTGTAGCTGACGCGTGAAAGCCCGCAAGTGATTGCGCGAACCGCATTTGAGCTGGGCGTATGCTTGGCGCAGGCCTTGCGGCGAATCGCCTGGCAGATGCGCCTGCATCTTTTCGATCTCGTAGATGTCCAGATCTTCGACGGTCGCACCGACATGCAACGCGGCGATCAACGAGCGCTGCCCACGCGCGACAAGCTGGCGGTAGAGCGTTGCCAACTTTGCGTTGCGAAAGACGCCAACAGCGTCGGACTTGACAGGGTCGGGAGCACGATAGTGATCGAGCACCAACTTGATCCGCTCGATGTGGCGCTGCTCGGCACCGGCGATATGCTCGAAGATCGGCAACGACCAGCGACGATAGAGCGAGCGGTAAACGTCGCGGGCGAGCTTCTGCTCCTCTCGCAAGTAAGTCGCGTCAACGACGACACCGCTCGTCGCTGCGCGTATCACCTGCTGCGCTTGTTTGGGACGAGCATCGCTCGGCAACAACAACGTCGCTGCGAGCACAAACGACAAAGCGACTGCAAACCGAAACCTCATCATACCCTCCGCTGCCGCGACTGTTAGTCGCAGGTCTTGCCGCAAGCCCCGATGATCAAACCGCTTAGCGGCACAAGAGCGACCGCCCGATGCTCGTCTCTGCTTGCCCCGCATTAGGTGAGTGCCAGTTTTGGGAAAAAGGATTCGCTGCGACCACAATCCAGCGATTTCACTTGAATCCAGCGGACCAGTGGCGAGATAGTGCCGCGGTGACCCGGGTCGAAGAGCAGCAGTTGCTCACGCGCGCCAAGGCTGGCGATCGGGACGCCCTCGAAGCGCTGCTGAGCGCGCACCAAGCGCGGATCTATCGATTCGGTCTGCAGCTCTGTCGACGGCCGGAAGACGCCGAAGACGTCACGCAAGAGACGCTGCTGGCGTTGGCGCGATCGATCCGCGACTTTCGCGAAGAGTCGTCGCTTTCCACCTGGCTCTACAGCGTTGCCCGGCGCTCGTGCAGAAAGCGGCAGCAGAAATCTGCTCGCGCCGAGGAGCAAACCGATCCTGCCGAGCTGGACGTTGCCGACGAGACCCAGCGCAGCCCGGAAAGCGATATCGAGCTCAAGCGCAAAGGTCGCGAAATCGATCGCGTCCTCAGCGCTTTGCCCAGCAGCTCTCGGGAAATACTGTTACTGCGCGACGTCGAAGGCCTGACGACCAGTGAAGTCGCTCAAGTGGTCGGCATCAGTGAGGCGGCGGTCAAGAGTCGTCTGCATCGCGCTCGCTCTCGACTGCGCAATGAGCTGTCGACGCTCGTCGGTGATTTGCAGCCACCGCCTCGACCGGATTGCCCGGATATCCTGCAGCTGTATTTGCGGCAAATCGATCTGGAGCAAACCACCCCTCACTGCGCGCAGCTCACCGAACACCTCTCTTCGTGTCTCGATTGCATGACAGCCTGCGATCGCTTCAAGCGCTTGCTCGCTGCCTGCGCCGATAGCTCCCGTCGACGAGCGAGCAGCAACCGGCACTGCGCGATGATCCACCGAGCGGTCGCCGCCTTCAGCGAATAGCGCAGCGCAAGCGACGCGTCAGCCTAGCCCCGCACCTTTGACCGCATCGCGCGTAGCCGGTCACCCTCGTTCCCTCGGGCGGGCGATCTCGCCCACAAAGTTGCTATCCCGCTAGCTTTCTTGTCGTTTTCTCGGCCACCGGCGCTTGACAGCCGCCGACCAGAAGGCTACAAGTACGCGCTGCTTGACCTGCGAAAGTGGCGGAATTGGTAGACGCGCAGGATTCAGGTTCCTGTGGGCGCAAGCCTGTGGGGGTTCGACTCCCCCCTTTCGCACTCTCTGGCG
>JACKDQ010000002.1 GCA_020633415.1 Deltaproteobacteria bacterium | reverse complement strand
TTTGCCCGAAGGCCTACAGATCGTCGCCGTTGACCTGCCTGGTCACGGGCGCTCCCAGCATCGGGGCGCAGATGCCTACTATCTGTTTGTTGAGTGGGTGCCGATCGTCTTTGCGATCGCTGATGCGCTCGGATGGAAGCGGTTTTCTCTGCTGGGCCATTCGATGGGCGCGGGGATCTCGACGCTTTGCGCCGGCACGTTGCCGGAACGCATCGAGCGGATGGTGTTGATCGAGGGGCTCGGTCCGCACAGTTCGCCACCTGCCGACGCGCCTGAGCTGCTGGCCAAGCGGCTGGCCGAGCAGTCGCGACTGCACCAGATGCGTCCGCGGCTATACAAGAGTCTCGAGCTGGCGATCGAAGTGCGTCGACAACAGCCCAATGCGCAGCTCGAAGCGCACAGCGCGCGGCTGATCGTCGAGCGGGGCGTCGTTGCCGAGGCCGACGGCTATCGCTGGACGTTCGATGCGCGGCTGCGCGCCGGATCGCTGACCCGACTCTGCGAAGCGTCGGTGATCGCGTTTATCGAGCGCATCGCTTGTCCGACACTGCTGATCATTGCCAAGGGTGGCTGGCCGTTTCCAGCGGAGCTGGTCAATCGGCGTGTTGCGGCGCTCGCCAACGGTCAAGTGCTAGAACTTCCCGGCAGCCATCATTTGCATCTCGATACGCCCGAGGTCGTCGCCGATCCGATCGGTCGCTTCTTAGTTGCGGGCTAGGCGGGCAGCGCGGGAGCTGGCGAACGGCGGTCTAGTGGAGCTGGGCGTCGAGGCGCTCGAGTACTCGCCCGGTGAAGTCCTGCTTGTAGTAGCGCTCGGCAGCCAGTAGGCCGCCCGGGCTAAAGACGTTGATCTCGACGATGCGGTCGCCGATGAAGTCGAGACCGGCGATAAAAATGCGGTGTTGCCGTAGGATCGCGCCAGCTGCTTTGATCGCCGCGCGTTGGGCATCACTCAGTGTTGTCGGCGAGGGCTTAGCGCCAGCCGAGACGTTGCCGCGAAAGTCGTTGCCCTGCGGGACGCGACGGATCGCAGCGGACTCGCCGTTGACCACCAACAGCTCACCCTCGAGCACCATCACCCGGGTATCTCCTTGAGGTGCCTCGGGGAGATACTCCTGCACCATCACATAGTCGGTGCGTGCCAGCACGTCGATCATCTGACGCATGTTGCCAAGGTCATCGGGCAGCAAGCGAAACACGTCGCGGCCATGGGTGCCGTGCAGTGGCTTGAGGATCACTGGGTGGGCTTGGGCTTCGATATAGCGGCAGAGCGTGTCCATGTCGCGGCTGACCAGCGTCTTGGGCCGATAGGCCTCGGGCAGGCGCGAGAGGAACAATTTGTTGGATGCCGTTGCCAGGCCCAGCGGGTCGCTGACAACCTTGATGCCGCGCTCTTGGGCCAGGTTGGCAAAAAACATCGTGACGTCGTGAACCCACATCCGCTCACGGTCGCGCGCTGGGTTGGTGCGAATCATCAGCAGGTCGAGCTCTGCTGCGTCGATGCGCTCGATTGGCAGTTTCCACCAGGATGCGGGCTTGGCTTCGTTTTCGGCGTCGATCCAACGACCGTTGACCAGCAGGTGGTCCTCGTCGCTCATCTCGAAGCCGCCCACCTCCATTAGCAGCACGCGTTGTCTTTGGGCTGCGCGACGGATCACCAACGCCGTGGTCATCTTGGCATTGACGTCGCGGACACGGTTGACGACGATCGCCAGTCGGGTCATTCGTCTTGTCCAAGTACCGGCGCAGTAATCGCCGGTACGGCTGAGAGGGTGGAACGTTTAATGAAGCTACCTTCGGTGGCAACGATGCCGAGGTGGGCGATCCGCCCGCCGGTCTCGGCCACTGGGTCGACGCTCTTACCGACGATGATCGCGTCCTCGGGGGCTACGTAGTTTCGCGTTACTCTGCCGAAGGCATTGGTTAGTCGAGCGATCGGTTCGCCGGCTTTGACCAAGGCGCCGAGCGCGGGAAGGACCTCGAGCAGCCCGCCATGGTCGGTGTACATCCAGTAGGAGCGCGAGCAGATCGTCGGCTCGGGTCCACTCGGAGCGGCAGAGCGCGACGATAGCAGGCCCGCCTCGGCTAGCACGCCGCGCAGTCCGCTGAGGGTCGACTTGATGTATTTCGGCTGGAATTGCTGAGGGTTACCGATCTCGACGGTGATCGCCGGGATGTCGTGTTCCATCGCCGTGCCGCGTAGCGTGCGGTCTGCTGGCGGGTTGTGAACGATGATCTCCGGGCGCTGGCGATAGGCCATCGCCGCGGGGATTGCTGCGGTCATGTCGGAGCGGACATAAAGCGAGTTAACGCGACCGACGCTCGCTGTGTGCAGATCGACGAGAAAGTCAAACTTGTCCAAGAAGCGCTCGACTAGCCGATGGGCATAGATTTGTGGTGCGTTGCCGTGGGGATCGCCCGGCATGATGTGATTGAGGTCGATACCCTCGAGGTAGTGCCGACGGTGGGCGAGATAGCCCGGGACGTTGACGACGACCACGGCGACAACCGTGCCTCGCAGTTTGTGCGGGTCGAGCTGGGAGAACAGCCGGTGGACCACCGAAATGCCGTTGAGCTCG
Organism: Deltaproteobacteria bacterium; assembly: GCA_020633415.1. GTDB lineage: Bacteria > Myxococcota_A > Polyangia > JACKDQ01. Next base: position 844,594 of record JACKDQ010000002.1, on the reverse strand, counting down.
TTGCCGTGAAGCGCTGAGGTCAATCCGAGAACCGGGCCAGGGCGCGAACCGCGCATAACGATCACCGGAACGCTGATCGGCAGACCCAGCGCGTTGTGCACCATCTCGACCATCAGATGACTGCGACCGATCGGCAGCTCGTTGAGGGCGAGCTCCTTGGTTCGAATGATCGCGCGATCGTCGTTGAGCTCAGCAGCTGTCATAAGCCTGCGCGTAGCAAGCAAGGTGCCACTGTAGACCCGCTAACCGGTCAGCCGCGATCCGCGCTGGCTGCGGTCTAGCGGGCCCAGCCGAGGAAATCCCCCCGATCGACCTGCCCAAGGCCGGAGCCTGTGGCTCTTTTCGGTGCTGCCGCCTCCGGTCCTATTACCTTAGATAGGCGACGCCCGAGCGCACGACAAGCACCGGACGGGTGGCGATGCGAACGAGGTTTTCGGCGTTGCTGCCCAGCAGCGAGCGCTGGAGCAGCCCTGTGCCGCTGGCCCCAACGGCGATGATGCTGGCTTCGAGCTCATTCAATGTTTGGGCCACGTCAAATCCCGATAGCAGCTGACAGCTGACGTCCGAGCCCAGTGCCGCCTGCTGTTGGTTGAGCTGACTGCGCGCGTCGCCCTTGACTTGTTCCGGGCCGAGGTCGGCGAAGGATTCCTCGTCGTTGAGCGCTAGTACTGGGATCTTGCGGACGTGAACCAAGCGCATCGGCATGCGCAGGCGTTTGGCCAAGGCGTAGGTCGTGCGTCCAGCGACGATGCTATCGGCGCTGAAGTCGGTGGCCATCGCCAGCGATTCGAACTCTGGCGGATTGGCTGCAGCATTGTCCGAGATCACCAGGATCGGCAGGTCGGCGTTGCGCAATACGCGGAGGGTCGTGGCACCCAGGAAGAAACGCTCCAGGCGACGCAGCCCCTGTCGAGCCATGATCACCAGTTCGGCACTGACGCGGTGGGCGGTTTCGAGGATTCTGACGGAGGCGGCGCCTTCGCAGATTACGGCATCGCAGTGGACCCCGGCCTCTTCAAATAGGGCGATCGCCCGCTGCAACGATGATTGCTGATGAGATTTAAAGTGTTCGCGCTGACTGGACGCGTCGATACCCCAATAACTCGCTTCGTCAACGTTGACGAGTAGCGCCGGAAGCTTAAGTCGTTGCGCAAGCTTGATGGCGTAGGGATAGACGCTCTCTGCGGCCGCGGAGAAGTCGGTCGCGATCAAGACTGGGTTCGACATGTGCTCGCTCGGTCGAAACGTCGACCTAACCTTTCGCCTTCGAGCAGAGCAAAGTTCGTGCCGTTTGGGCTAGCGCTTCCGCGCGGCCACGGCGGCCGTGTCGCGCCTGGTGGCGCCAGCCCGCTGCGCGTTTGGAGCATCGCGCAGGCGGAGCAAGACGTGCTCGGGGCTGTTTTCGCTGGCGTCCTTTAGGCTATGGGCGAGGGTGACCATGAAGCGTCCCTGCGGGTCGGTGTGCAGTTGCTTGGCCAGATTGGCTGGACCTGAGAGCGGCAGCTCGATCGTCGCTTCGTAGAGCACTTGGTCGCGGCATGCTCCCTTTTCACAGACGCGACGCGTCTCGAGTGGTGCGCTGAGGCGAAAGTAGTGCGCGTCGTCGACCCGCGCCTGACGGATCGTCTGCTCTTTAAGATGCGCGCGGAGCTGACGAGCGAAGCGCTGACTGGCCTGCTTGAGCTGGGCGTGCGCCGACTCCCAATACTGGTTGCTCAGCGACAGTGGATTGCGTCGTGAACTGCGCTTGCTGTCCGGCCGGTCGACGGAGACGACCACCTTGGCAGCGACGCGGTAGCTGCGAGCTTCCGTCGAGCTCACGTCGGGTTCGTCGAAGTTCGGTTTGAGGTCGGGTTGCCCGGGGCAGCCCGTGAGCGCGACGCCGATCAGCGCGACGCCAACTACGCCGCTTGGATCGATTCGCCACATTCTGGATACAGCCATCTTCATCTTCGTCCCTTCTTCAAGCGGTGGGCCAGAAGTCGAGGTACGAGATCGCTGCGTAAAGCTAAAACTGCCCGCTGATCGCAACTCCGCTAGCCGGATACTGGAACTGCGTGACCCCCACCTATTGGAGATACATCGGCGACAAGCGAGCCGTTTTTAGCGCCTACTGTCATATGACTATAATATCGGATTGTTATCTCGACCGTTTTGCGCGATTTGACCGCACCGGTCGTCGACGTTAAGCAATGGCTATCGAATCTCGGCAAAAACAACGACGCGCAGCGTATTTCAGGCCGCAGCTGGATCAGCTCTGGATCGACACCGGCGGTACGTTCACTGACGCGCTGCTCGTCGGCGATGGCGCACCGACACGCGCCAAGGTGCTCTCCAGCGGCTGCTTACGCGCTGTGGTTGACGCCGCGATGGCGCCCAATCGGCTGCGTCTGCGCGCGCAGTTCACGCCCGGCCGCTGGCTCGTCGGCTTCTCCCTGGCGCGAGTCGGTGATGGTGCGCATTCAGCTCGCGTGATCGACGTCGAGGATCAGATCATCACGCTCGCCTCTGCGGCGCGGCTCGCCGTCGGCGATGTTGTCGAGCTAAGCAGCGGGGAGCCTGCAGCGATCGTTGCAGCGCGCATGCTAACCGATACCGACGCAACCGCCGCGCTGCCGCCGTTGCAGATGCGGGTGGGGACTACCCGCGGGACCAACGCCTTACTCGAACGTGCAGGCGCTGACCTGGTGTTGTTCGTCAGCGCTGGCTTTGCCGATGTCTTGGCAATCGGTGATCAAACGCGGCCTGAGCTGTTTGCTCGGCGAATCCAGCGGCCGGCTCCATTGACCGAGTGCGTGGTTGAAATCGACGAACGCATCGCAGCCGATGGGTCGATCATCGTCGCACTCGATATGGCGGCCGTGCGCGGCCAAGTCGAGCGGTTGGTCAACAGCGGCGTGCGCGTCGCGGCAATCGCGTTACTCAACGCTTACCGCAATCCTCAGCACGAGCTGGCACTCAAAGCGCTACTCGAGGCCGCAGGCTTTGCGCATGTCTCGTGCAGTCATCAGTTGTCGCCGACGATCGGCCTACTTCGTCGCGGCGAAACGGCGGTGGTTAACGCCTATCTCTCAGCTGTAGTCGGCCAATTCGTTAGTGAGTTGGTCAGCGCCGTCGGTGATGATCGTCGTCTGCTGCTAAGTACCAGTGCCGGTGGGCTGAGCCAAGCGGCAAGCTACCAACCGAAAGATAGCTTGCTTTCAGGACCGGCCGCCGGCGTTGTTGGTGCGGTGCAAGCGGCGAGTCGCATCGGCATGCATCGGATCATTTCATTCGACATGGGTGGTACCTCTACAGATGTAGCGCGCTACGATGGCGCGCTGGAGTACCAGCGCGAACAAAGGATCGGCTCGGCACGTTTGGCGACCGATGCGATGGCGATTGAAACCGTCGCTGCAGGCGGAGGGTCGATCTGCAGTTTCGAACACGGCGTCTTGACGGTTGGACCGCGCAGCGCCGGCGCTTCTCCGGGGCCGGCCTGCTACGGCGCGGGTGGGCCGCTAACGCTGACCGACGTTCAGCTGTTGCTCGGGCGTCTACCGCGCGAGCGCTTCGGGATTCCGATCGATCCCGCTGCGGCTGAGCGAGCATTAGCCGAGCTGCAGCAGACGATGCGCCAAGCTGGTGTCGAGGTCGAGCGCGATGCACTGCTCTCTGGCTTGCTCGTGCTCGCCGACGAGAAGATGGCTGATACGATTCGCCGGATCTCGTTGCGTCGTGGCTTTAGCACTGCGGACTATTGTCTGGTTGCCTTCGGTGGTGCCGGTGGGATGCACGCCTGTCAGGTGGCCGCGCAGCTCGGGATGCATTCCGTGCTGATTCCAGCCGACGCTGGGCTGCTCAGCGCCGTTGGCGTCGGTCATGCGGCAGTCGAGCGAATCGTCACCAAACAACTGTTGTGGCCGCTTAACGGGCAAAGCGAGCTGAGCGCTCGTCTGCGGCGCACGGTCGATCTGTTACGCGCTGAGGGGCGCGCACTGTTGGTCGACGAGGGGCTCGAAAGCAATGTCGTGACCTCGCGGGCAATTCTTGCGCTGCGCTATCTCGGACAGGACAGCGTGATCGAGGTCGACTACCTTCCTGGTCAGGATCCGGCGGAAGCCTTCGCTGAGCGACACCGTGAACTGTTCGGCTTCATCAGCAGAGACCGCCTGGTCGAATTGGAGTCGGTGCGCGTGGTGGTCCGCGCGCTAGCCAGAGGTCATCGACCGACGGCGCGTAGCGAGGTAACCGAGGACGCAGCGGTCGCAGGTTGGTCTCGAGCATTCTTTGCTGGTAGCTGGTGCGAGGTGCCCTGCTACGATCGCAGTGAGTTGCGCGCCGGCCAGCGCCTTTTGGCGCCAGCGATCGTTTATGATCGCTACAGTACCACGCTGATCGAGCCCGACTGGCAGGCGCACACCGTTGGTGCTGGGGACTTGCTGCTGGCGCAGAGCGCCCCCAGCGCAAGCCTCGTGGCGGCCAACGTCGATCGGGCGATCGAGCTCGAGCTTTTCGCCAACCGCCTCTCGTCGATCGCCGAAGAGATGGGCGAAATGCTCCGTCGTACGGCGCTCTCGGTAAATATCAAAGAGCGTCTGGACTTTTCCTGCGCTGTGCTCGACCCAGCCGGTTCGTTGATCGTCAACGCGCCACACGTGCCGGTTCATCTGGGCTCGCTCGGCCCGTGCGTACGATCGGTGCTCAAGGAGATCGCTATCGGTCCGGGTGATGTGGTGATCACCAATCACCCGGCGTTCGGTGGCTCACACTTGCCCGATGTGACGCTGATCTGCGGCGTTTTCGACGCAGAGCAACGCCCACTCGCCTACCTGGCCAATCGTGCCCATCACGCCGAGATCGGTGGGACACGTCCCGGATCGATGCCGCCCGACGCACGGTCGCTGGTCGAAGAGGGGGTCGTGATCGCTCCGTGCTATTTGGTGCAGGCAGACAACGCTCGCTTCGCCGAGCTAAAAGACCTGCTTCGCGGTGCGGTGTATCCTAGCCGTAACGTCGAGGAGAATCTGGCCGACATGCGCGCGCAGCTCGCGGCATTGCGCTACGGCAGCAAGGTGATGGAGGAACTTTGGCGCGGCCTTGGCCGAGAGCGCTTCGTGGCTCACCTCGGTGGCTTGTTCGAACGCGCAGCTCGCGAAGCGCGTCGTGCATTGATCTCGCTCGATGACCGAACGTATCGGGCAAGCCGCTCGCTCGATGATGGTACGCCGCTGGTTGTTTGCGCCGACAAGCGCGGCGATCAGCTCACGCTGTCCTTCGCCGGTTCGGGTGCAGTTCACCCCGGAAACCTCAATGCGACGTCGGCCGTGGTTAGCAGCGCGATCCTTTACGTGCTGCGCTTGCTTGTCGACCGTCCGTTGCCGCTCAATGAAGGCATGCTCGACCCGGTGACGGTCGAGCTGCCCGAGAGCTTACTCAATCCGCCCTTCGTTGCCGATCCGAGTCGTTGTCCTGCGGTGGTCGGCGGCAACGTTGAGACCAGCCAACAGCTGGTCGATCTGCTGCTTGAGGCGCTCGAGATCTGCGCAGCGAGTTGCGGCACGATGAATAACCTTCTGTTCGGTAATGATCGCTTCGGCTACTACGAGACGATCGGTGGTGGCAGCGGTGCGAGTCGGTGCGGCGCGGGTGCAAGCGCGGTGCATTGCCACATGACCAACACGCGAATTACCGATGCTGAGGTGCTAGAGCATCGTTACCCGGTGCGCGTTAGGCGCTTCGCGGTGCGTCGTGGTTCGGGTGGCGCTGGCTTGTATCGGGGCGGCGATGGTATCGAGCGCGAGCTTGAGTTCCTCGAGCCGATGAAACTCTCGTTGCTCGGTCAGCGGCGCGTGGCCGGCGCGCCCGGTATGGCCGGTGGCCAGTTTGGTGTCCCCGGGGCGCAGCACCTGCTGCGGGCCGACGGTCAGCGGGTTTCGCTGCCCGGTAGCGCAGCGGCCGATGTCGAACGCGGTGATCGGCTGATCGTCGCGACGCCGGGAGGTGGTGGCTGGGGCAAGCTGGGCGAGCCTAGCGGTTGGCCAGCTTGAGCTGCCGAGCCGCCGTCGTCGCGCTGGCCGACTTGACCGCCCGTTTCTTCTTGGCCAGCTGACGTCGTCTTTCACGACGCGCCATCCATAACGCTTGGCGTTGATCGCGGCAGTAGGCTTTCGCCGCGCGGGCTCCCTTGCGGTTGACCCAACCGCGGAAGCGCACGTGTAGGTGATTGCGATGGTTGCGCCAGTGGCGCACGATGCTCTTGCGCTTCCAGCTTGGGAACTGAAGGATCGCTTCAAGCGACTCGGCGGTGTGGTCGGTGTGTTCGGCCGCGTAGTGGTACAGCGCGCGCTGCAGCTCACGATCGAGAAACAGCATGTCGACCCGGCAGCTGTTGACCAGCTCCTCGATCACAAACCAAGTGCGGGCGAGGTCGATGGTGTCCTTGGTGGCGTTTGTGTACTCGGTGGGTTCGCTTCGCACCGGGAGCCGTATGTCGACATCGATGCCGTAGCGATGCGAGCGATGACCGGCCAGTCGACCGCCCCAACGGCCGCTGATGTCGTGAACATGGATCGGGCCGGCGTGGGGGAACGCCTCGGCGTATCGCTTGCCGAGGTGTTGCAAGGTGTAAACGGTAGGTTTTGTACCCCAGGCGCGCTTCTTGTCGCGGACGCTGAGTCCTTGAGCCTGCCGCAGCTGGCGGAAGCCGCGGCGATGGCGCCGGCGAATGCGCTTGCGGCGAGGCGGACTGGCGGTCGCACGGGCGCACGGGCTAGCTGATGAGCTCGCGCAGGCGTCGAGTTGATTGGCTGGTGCTTCAGACGACAGCGCAAACAAGAGGCCGCTGGTTAGTAAAAGTACGCGTTTCACTGCAACCAGCACATTGCACGGGGTATGCCGTCCCCAGATGGCCCGCCAACTCATTGAAATCGCGTGGCAGTGGTGGGGAACGAGTCCCCAGTTTGGGCGGTGTAGTCAACCCGATGTAATGGCCGCCGAGATCGATCGGCGGCGAATGCAGTGTCAGTTGTCGGCGGAGGTTTGCGCCCGCTGCGCTAGAGCGTCAGCTCGAAAGCGCCGAGCAGCGCGCCTGGCGTCTCGATGGTGCGAAGCGAGCGCATGCCGTACGACTCCGAGTCGGCCAAGAGCTCCGCCGTCTCCGAGAGCGCGACGAGGTTTTCGCCCAACATTCGATAGAGCGAATCATCAAAGCGCATGGTCGCCAATGGCGCGACCAGTTCGCCGTCTTCGACCCAAAAGGTACCGAAGCGAGTCATTCCGGTGATGCGGCAGCTGGCGCGATCAGAGAAGTTGAGATACCAGAGGTTGCCGATATAGATGCCGCGCTCGAGACGGTCAAGGATGGCCGATTCGGCGAGGGACCCGGGACTCAGCGCCAAGGACAGCGGGACCTCCTCGGCATTGGCGCCGTTGGCTGGTTCGGCAAACTCCTGGGCGGAGCGCGCCGATACCAGGTGACTTTGGTAGCGGCCCTGGGCGATCAGGCTGATGCTCGCTGGGCGGACAAACCCGCTCGCATCGAAGTTTGGCGCCATCGTGCCGCTGCCGAGTTCACGCAAGCTAATCGCTGGGGCGAGGCTGCATTCGCCGCTCGCCAAACGCAAAAGTGGTGTGCGCTTGGTGCGATGCGCCTTGAGTCCGAAACTTTCCCAGCTCAGCACGGTGAGAAGCTCACCCATTGCCGGAGGTGCGAGGTAGGCGCGGTAACTGCCTGGGCTGACCGTTTTGGCGTCGCGACGCAAGAGCTCGATGCCACGGTCCGCTTGCGCGAGTTGCGCGGCTAGCTTCTGCTGATCGAAGTGATCGCTAGCGTAAGACCCCTTGATCGCCCGATCAGGAAAGCGCGCGTCCGCAAACACGCTCCAGTCCAAGTTGAAGGTGTAGGACTCGTGCCAGTTGCGTTGACCGAGCGAGTTAGCGAAACCGTTATAGATCGCGCCGCTGGCAAATATGCCGACGAAGTCACGCCCTGCCGCCGCCTCGATGATCTGTGAGAGGGTTGCTGGTGCTTCGCCAAGACGGTCTTCTGCCTGCTCTTCGGTGCTGCTGGGCGTGCGGTTGTAGTTGAGCAGCGGGTCTTCGGGGAGCTGCGGGAGCAGGTCGCGCAGTCGCAGCAGTTCGCCGGTCAGCGCCGACAGATCCTCAGAAAGCGTGGTTGAGAGCGCGAGCTGTGAGCTGATTTGCCGCATCTTGTCGATCAACGTTAGCGTCACATAGCGCTGCTCAACGTGACCCGCTTGGCGAACTAGCGCGTTGTTGAGGCGGACGAAATCGGAAGTTTCTCCGCAAAAACGCAGGAGCAGGACTTCGTCGCCGCCGCGCGCGGCCCAGGTCTTGTCGGCGAGTTCGAAGAAGTAGTCGGCGAGCGCGCTCATTGATCACCACCAAAGATGTCGACATCAGCAAACAGACAGGCCGGTGCAGCGTGGCCAACCCGGATCACCTGAGAGGGTTCGCCTTTGCCGCAGTAGGGTGAGCCCATCACCTCGAACGTACGCTGATCGCCGACGCCGATCAGGCTTCGCCAAAACGTCGCAGAGATCCCGCGATAGTTCGGATTCTTGACCACGGTGGTCAGCTGCCCATTTTCGATCAGCTGACCCCACTCGCAGCCAAACTGAAACTTGTTGCGGGAATCATCGATCGACCACGAGCAATTGCTGCGCATCAGGACGCCTTGCTCGGTGCGGGCGATCAGTTGATCGAGCGATGCGTCCTTCGGCTCGATGTTGATATTGGCGATACGATCGATCGCTGGGCGTGCCCAGCCATTGCTTCGTGCGCAGGCGACACCCGGCGCTCCCAGACGCGCCTGCGAGATCAGACCGCCGATCCCGCGCTCCAGTTGCCCGGCTCTGATCAGATAGCTGCGCTTTGCCGTCAGGCCCTCGTCGTCATAGGCGTAGCAGGCAAACTCCCCCTCGAGCTTCGGATCGAACGTTACGTCGAGCAGCTCGGAGCCGTAGCGATAGCTACCGAACATCTCCGGTCGGACGAAACTCGTACCCGCGTAGTTGCGCTCGTCACCGAGGATGCGATCGAGCTCGAGCGGGTGACCGATCGATTCGTGGATCTGCAGGGCGAGCTGGTCGGGCATCAGCAATAGATCGCGCCTTCCGGTCGGGCATTGGGGTGCCAGCAATAGTTCGATGGCCTGCCGGCCGATCTCGGGGGCGCGGCTGATCATGCCGATCGCTTCGAGCTGCTTCGCGCCGCCTTGAATACATGCCGTTCCACCATTGAGCGATCGAATCTGCGTTTCGTTGTCGTGATTGGCCACCGCGATGATGTTCGGCGTTAGGTAGCAGAATCGCTGCTCTAGCGCGCCGCCGTTGCTGGTATAGAGTTCGCGCCGTTCGTGGCAGATACCAAGGGTGGCTTGCCAGTCGACGATGCGCGGATCGATGGCGATCGCGCTGCTGGTCTCGCGGAGCATCTCCAGCAGCTCGGCTGTTGAGGGGATCCCCGTGCCGCTAGATATTTCGCAGTTGGCCGTCGCTGCCGGATAATCGACGAGGCGGTGATCGACGACACACAGATCTCGTGTCGCCTCGGCCCAAGCGCGCGCCCGCTGAAATGCCTGTTTGAGGCCGCTTGGCGAGAGGTCGGCAGTGGCGGCGTATCCGCAACCGGAGCCAACGATCACCGTCAACATCGCGCCGTGGTCGACAGCGAGCTTGAGCGGCTCGACATTGTTTTGTCGCACGCTCAACTGCTGCTCCGTTGAGCTGACCGCTCGCAAGCTACAGAAGTCCACATCGCCTAGCGCCAGCTGTGAGAATGCTGATCGAAATGATTCCATCGCCGCCGACTCTACCATCGACAGCGAGCGATTGGGATGTGGGTGTAGGTGTGGTGGTGCAGTACAGCCGGCGAGCGTCGGTCGAATGCTGCACGGCGACGCGTTTTGCCGATACAATAGGCTCATGGTCAAAATCAGTCGTTGTAGAGCGAGCCTCGTGCTTTGGGTGCTGGTCTTCGTTGACTTAAGCGCGTGCGGAAAGCGCGGCACGGACCATTCGATCAACGTTGACGCCGGCTGGTTCGTTAACGATGCCGGCGACGTAGTCGGCGCTGGTGACTTGAGGATTACGCGCAACGAAGCGGGGGCGATCGTTGGCATTGGCAGTTGGGGGGTGGTGATCACCGATGGCGGCCAGATCGTGTTGATCAAAGACGGTGGTCCACCACCGTGGATCGACAGCGGGGTTGCTCGCGATGGCGCCCCAGTCAAGGACGCGAAGATCGCGCGCGATGCTGCGCCGCGCGATGCTGCGCCGCGCGATGCTGCGCCGCGCGATGGTGCGCGCGTTGACGCCTCACCGCCCGATGCAGCGCTCAGCTTGCCGGCCGTGTCGGGGCTGACGACGGCCCAGCCGGTCAAGGGCGACGTCACCGTTAACTTCGTAGTGAGCGACGCCAAGTCAGCCGCGGTCGAGATCACGGTCGACGTCTCTAACGATGGCGGCAAAACCTGGCGAACGGCGCGCACGACCGGCAAGCTGGTCGGTTTGTCTTCATCACCGGGCGGCACGGCGGCATCGCTGGTTTGGGACACCTTGCGTGATGTTGGCTTTCGCAATCCCGCCGCAGCGATCCTGCGGGTCACGCCGAAGACCAGCCAAGGGACCGGCTCAGCTGCGACGCTGACGATCACGCAGACCGACAACATCGGGCTGCGCAAGGCGGCGATGTCGAGTTACATCGCCTATTTCGGCCAGCTCGATTCAGGTGCGATCGCTCACCTGCAGGTTTACGATCTGGCGATCGTCCATCCGCTAGATGGCAACATCAAGGCCAGCGAACTGGAGGCGGTCAAGCGCGGGGTAAATGCCAACGATCCAGCCGATGACGTGATGGTCGCCTGCTATCTCTCGATCGGCGAGGACATTCGGACCAGCAAGCTGAGCGACACGCAGTTGCTCGCTGATACGCGTTTCGTCGGCGACAAGAGTGGTCCACGCGTCGATCCGCGAGCCAGCGCCAGTGCATCGTTCGCGCACGGAAAGCCACTTGGCGACCCGTCGCCAACGAGCACGGGCTACGCTTCGTGGTATCTCGACGATGCCAATCAGGACGGCAAGCCCGATCGCAGCACGAGTTCGGGGGCGTGCTATGTCAACGCCGGCGATCCCAAGTGGTTTGATGCGCTCCGGCAGATGTCGATCGACGGCGTCGACAAGGTTGCGGGTCTTGATGAGCTGTTGACGACCAGCAGTGGGCGCGCTTATGGCTGTGACGGTGTGTTTCTCGACACGATCGACACCGCCGCGCCAAACTACTTCTCTGCGTCGCTGCAGTCCGAGTGGACAGCGCCAGGATTTACCGACTTTATCGGTCGGCTGAAGACCACCTACCCGGGCAAGGTGATCGTGCAGAATCGCGGCGTGTTCTTTTTCGACGTGCGCCAAAAGCACTTTCCCTTCCACGCCGGCAACAAGATCGACTTTTTGCTGTTCGAGGGCTATCGACTCAACGCCAACACCTGGGAGACTTACAACGCTTACTTTGCCGCCGACAACGCGACCAACTTTGCGCCGAAGATCGTAGCTGAAGCGCAACGGCCTGATGGGTTTACGGTGCTCTCACTCGGCTATGCTGCCGGGCCGGGGATCAAGAAGGAGACCCTGCGCGGTGCGTCGACCGACGGCCAGTCCGAACTTGACGATGACATCGCAGCGGCGCAAGAGGTTGGATTTCGCCATTACATCACCGACGCCACGGTGACCTACTACAACCCGTACGTGCGGATTCACGGCCTGCCCAACCTCGATCCGAAGAACGACACCTCAGCGCCTGAGTGGTCGGGGACCTACAACGCTAACGTCAAGCCCTATCCGACGCCCTCTGACCCACCCGAAGCCACGGTCGGTATTCAACAGGTCGAGTTGGCTAAGCCGCTATACGTCACCGTGCGTTGGAGCGTGGCGCTCGACATCAATCGTGTGCACTACGTGCTCTACTACCAAACCCAGCCCTTCGACTTCGTCAATGATCCGTCGCTCTCGTCGGCGACGCGCGTCACGCTCACGCCGGCGATGCCGACAAACTACAGTTATGCGGCGACCAGCTATCCGTTCGAGGCTGAGGTCGGTCCGTTGACCGCGGGCACCAAGCACTACTTTGTGATCCGCGCGGTCGACGCCGTGGGCAACGAGGACGATAACCAAGAGGTGGTCGAGGCGACGCCGTTCAAATGAACCCGGCGGCTACGGGCCCTGGCGCGTCGAACAGCAGTAGCTTGGTGTGCAGCGTACTGCTCACGCTAACGGCGGCTGTTAGCGCTAGGCGGGGTCGGCTGGTCAACGCCGGGTCGTCGATTGCGGGTGCGGTGGCGGCTGTCGTAGTTGGTCAGCCGCTGCTGTTTGGGCTGGGCAAGGCTGTTGATCGTCCGCTGTCCGGCAATCCTCGGCACACCGGGCAGGGCGATGGTTTGGATGTTGCTGTTGATCGCTTGGCGCTGGCCGCGCAAGTATCCTGCGGGGCGTTGACGACGTTTGCCGCTGCGCTCGTAACGCTCGTCGATGTAGCGGTCGAGACCATAGCCGAGTGCGCCGCCGAGGACTGAGCCGCAAAGCATCATTACGGCGACGAGCCAGCCGCGAAACGGCGTGATGTCGCTGCCTGCTCTGAAATTCTTCTGATAGATGTTGCGGCTGATCGAGAGGATCTCCCGGGCCAGTTGACGACGTTGACCTTTGCTACCGCTGATCTCGATCGCGATTAGCTGCTTGATTTTGCCTTCCAAAAGCGGTGCGTTGGCGGCCGTGTAGTCAAAACCTTCGAGGATCTGTTGTACCCTCGCCGCGACCAGTGCGCTGTTTTGCTGTGCGCCCTGTGCGATTTGATATTCCTTCGGCCCCGGGTGGCTGCGCTGCTTGGTGCGGTAGTGTTGATCATCCGCGCTTTGGCTGGCTATTTCCCAAGCGCTCGCATCGTCTTTGAGCGCTTGATTCCACAGCGCGATGATCTCGGGTCCGTTAGCGCTGTAGGTCGCGCCTTTACTCCAGATTTTGGCCAGCTCGAGGAGTTCGGCATCGCTCAGTGGGCGGCTCTTGTTGCGCGCGCGTCGACTGAGCTCCACCGCGTAGTCATTTTCGGCATCGGTTTGGCGAGCAGGCTGCAACACTGTCGGCAGTGCTAATGCTGGGACCTTGCCGCGCACACGGCGAAAGTCGTCGACCGCGGCGGTTCCCTGGGTCGCGTCGTAGCGGTAGTCGTGGTCGGTGTATTGGTACTCGCGTATGTAGTACTGCTCGATCTTACTGTGGGTGCCCGTGCTATCGGTCCAGGTGATCGTGCGCTCTTTCAAGACGTCTTCGTAGTGATCGTTGTGGTGCTCGCTCCACGTGCTAGCCAGCGCAGCGCTGACCCGTGCCATGCCGTCTCCAACAGTGGAAAAGTCGTCGAGCGTGCCTTTGGCCTTGCGGGCAAGTTCGCTCAGCGGCGGCAATAGGTAGGGGAGCTGGGCGCGGTCGCGCGGAAGGTTCATCTGGTAGTCGAGGTGCCGGGCGAAGTTGCGTGCGAACTCTCCGCCGCCGTCTTTGGCGTCGTTGTGCGATTCGAAGACATCCATCATGGCGTCGTTGGTGTAGGCGTAGTAGCGAGCGAGCTCGTGGAGCGGCAGGCCATCGCGTTGCGCTTGGTACTCCAGTTGTTTGACCATCGCGTAGGACAGCGGGATCTTTTCGCTCAGCCGCAGTTCACGCTGCAAAGCGATGCCGCCGAGGGCCAGTCCGCCGAGGATTGCTGCGGCGACGATCTCAGCGCGGGTGTTTAGTACGAGATGTTTGGCCCCGTGGCCGAGTTTGAGCAGTGCGCGGCGCAGTCGGATGGCCGGTGGCTCGGGCGCCGCCGCACGAGCGGCCTGCGGCGTCGCCAGTTGGACGACCAGCATCAACGCCAAGGCGCTGGCAAGACGGCGAAAGTGCCGATCGCGGCGGGTTGGGAGCATTGCGCTCGGGTGCTTAGCGAGAGTTGTGCCAAAAAAACCTCTGTGACTACGCTTGGCTGCTCGCGCATGGGGCGCCTCTAGTTGCCGCTTGGCGGGCTGGCGGGCCGGCGTTGGGCGATTGCGTTGGCAAAGCGCCAATGATCTTCGGTCGGACAGGCGTTTAGTCGACAGTTGCCATCCTGAGCCGATGCCAACGGTGGCAGGTTCGGTTCGCGTGTTTTGGTGGGCGCTGCCGATATGATCGCTGCCTCTCGCCGAGCTAAGTCAGCATAACGTCGTGGCGATGTTTGCGTTGAGTTGGCGCCTCGTTTGCAATTGTCATCCGGCATGACGCGCCTACTACCGCATGGTCTAGTCATCCTGTTGCTCAGCGCGGGTAGCGCTGGGGCGATGCCCGCGGCGAAGCCCAAGCCGACGCCGAGTCGCCACGAGCGACTGAGCCTGTTTCTCAAGATCAGCAGTGAAGCGCTGGTTCGCCACGGTCCGAAACGCCAGCTGCTCAATCAGCTCAGCGCAGAGCAGCTCGGGCTCCAGGCCTATCGCAGTCGCAGATCCTGGCAGGCGCTGGCTAGCGAAAGCGATCAGTCGGCCTCCAAGCTCAGGGCCTTCGGTAAGTTGCCCCGTCTGATCGCCGCGCAGTTGTTCAGGGCGAAGGCCAACAGCAGCGTGCCACTGCTTGACCACGATGGCCATGGGCGCGGCGTTCTCGAGCAGATGGTGTCGGCCTTTCATAAGGCCGGCTTTAAGTTGCCGAAGAAGGCCAAGCAAGCCGCAACGAAGATCGTCGCCGCGACGGCTCTGCGTCAGAGCGCCGAAAAAGTTGAGGTCGATCAACTGATCGGTTTGGCCGAGTTGGTTAACCATGGACGATTGGGCGTCGACGCGCGCCAAGCGGTGATCCGTTTGCTCGACGGCAAGTTGACCGAATTTGAGGACGCTGAGACGTCGGCCTTGTACGGTAAGGGCTACATCAAAGCGCTGAGCGATGTTGCCGGATTGCTCGGCGCCAGCCGGCAGCAGCGCATGCTTGAGCAGCTGAGCTTCGCGAAATAGTCAGCAGATAGTCAGCACCTGCTATGGCGTGTTGCGCGTGCTCAGTCGAGATAACAAAAGGACCAGCTCAGCGGTCGACCATCGCCGTAGGGCATTACGCCGTGGAAGCGGCGGAGTGGTTCGGCGAAGACCAACGGCAAGAAGTGGCGGTCACCCTCCCAAAGCGGCAGGCTCTCGACCTCGCCCAACGGTACCCAACGCAGCTCGCCTTCGTCGTTGTGTGTCTTGAGCTGGCCCGCGAACGCGCGGATCACGAAGATAAAGCCCAGCCAATCTTCGCCCTGCTGGCCAAAACCCGGCCAGTTGATCGTGCCGGCAAGGGTCAGATCGGTGGCGGTGATCCCGGCTTCTTCGTTGAGCTCGCGTTGCATGCCAGCGACGATATGTTCGTCGGCTTCGAGCTTGCCGCCCAGGCCGTTGTATTTGCCTAGATGATGATCGTCGTGCCGCGCGTTGCGATGGATCAGTAGCACACGCTCGCGTTTCGCGTCGAAGACATAACCCAGCGTGGCGACGATCGGTGTGTAGTGCATCGCCTTTAACTAGCCGCAGCGGCAGCTCTTGCAGGCTTCGACTTTGGCGGCGACGACGGCGACGCTGACTAGGCCGGTGATGCGCACCCCCTCGTCATGGTAGGCGATGCGTTCAACCGCAAACAGTTCGTCGATACCGCCGGCTTCGGCACCGGTGTAGACCTCGAGGGCGGCTTGCACCGCGAACAATTGTTTATGCAGCACAAAGTGCTCGATGCGGCGCTTGTCTTCGAGGTCGGCGATCAGTGCCTCGGCACTGGCGCTTAGCAGTTCGTCGACCGACTTGCCCAGCACGTAGGGCATCAGCTGCTGGTGGCCGACTGTCGCGCCGCAGGTGTTCTTTTGCAGCGAGAAATCGGTGAGCCGATCGGCTTGGTCGAGGTTGACCGTCAAGTACTCGGTGATGTCATCGCAAGGCATCGTTGGGGCAAGCTAGCACGGTTGCCGCAGCGGGGCACGTCACATCAAAATGCCACTGCCTGCCGCAGGGAGTCCCGCGTCGGGCTGTGCTGGCCCGCCGTCAGTGGTGGGCGGTGGCGTTGTCGACCTTGTCGGCGGGGCGGCTGGTGTGCCACTCGGTAGTGGCAGGCCCGGCGAGGTGGCCGGGCGCGAGGTCGTCGGCAATGGTGCACTCGGCAGGCCCGGCAAGAGGTTTGGGGTGGAGCCCGGCGAAGGCGCGACGCTGCGCAGCAAGTTCTGCAGATGATCGATCCAGCTTTCCAGATCCTCGTAGCGGCCGGCGGCGCGCTGCTGGGCTTCCTGTAGGTTGGACAGCGCGCTGCGCAGCTCCGCCTCGACTTGTGCCAGGCCGGCGCGACCTTGCCGATAGGCGATTTCGCCGAGCAGTAGGTTGACCTCTTTGCGCCGCAAACGATGGGGATCGATGCGTGTCAGGCGCAGGACGATCTGCATCCGTTGGCGCAGCGCCTTGAGCTGCTTGTTGCCGGCTAGCGGAAGCTGACGACGCACGCCGCCGATCAGCGCTTCGAGATAGGCCGACTCTGCTTCATCTTGGTTTTCGAACTCCCGTGTGCCGCCGCAATCGAGGGTCGAGTCGAGTTGCATACCGACGAAACCATTGCCCGCTGGTTCGAAGCCAAATGGCCAGAGTAAGCGCCGCGCACGTTGCAGCTCGATGCGTTTGGCCTCGCAAAGCAGGCGGAAACGATCGCGATTTCGAATGTCCAAGATGAGCAATAGCGCAGCGATCGCCAGCAGCGCGACGACCAGCCAGCCCCAGCGCGGCAGCCCGAGCCAGCGACGACCACTGGCTTGCGGTGGCTCGCGTGCGTCTTCGTCATAGCGCGGTCGCGGTCGGGTGGGTCGTCGCAGCTCGCTGGTAACCCGCTTGTTGCCTGGCTGCTCGGTTACCGAGCGATAGCTCGCGGTCGCCGCGTCGTTTTCTGCATCGTCGCGCGAGCCGGAAGCGGCAGCTTCGCGCAACAATTCTTCGTCGACCTCAACGTTTCCCGACGCTGCACGTTGCTCGGTTGCGGCGCTAGCGGGCTGTTTGCGCTCGGTGTGACTCGCTCCCCGTTCGGCAAACGGATCTTGATCGATCCAACTCGGCCGCTCTCGTGTCGGATTAGCTGGGTTGCCGCTCGACCGGTCGGTCGTCTTGGAGTCGTCCGCGCTCACCGTCGAATCGTAACAATTGCTGGGCAAAGCACCAAAAACCCTGCTCGATTCGCCCTCACCCTAGCCGATCTGCCTACTAACCGATCGGTTGGTAGGCCGGCTGAGCGGCGAGCTCGAACGCGCTGGGGGCAGATCGACATTGGTCAGTTCTGCGCCTAGACGAAGGCGTTGTTCATCACTTCGCCAAAGCCACCGCCGCCGGGAATGATATAGCCATGCTCGTTGAGGCCGACCTCTTGATCCCAGTACTCGCCCGGCACTGCGGCGAGCACGTGGTCGGGCGACAGCCCGCGATCGAGGCGATAGGCGTAGATCTTCGTGCCGGGCGCTTCGCTTTCGATTCGGCGAATATATTCGGGTGTAATGATCAGGTTGAGCGCGACCGTCTTGGCTGCGGTGCCCTCGACGTTGCGTTGATAGTGCTCGAGCAGGGTGACGATCGTCGTGCCCGTTGCGCCCATCGGGTCGGGGATCAGCAGCGTCGAATTGTCGATCGGTCCGCCGATCTTCGCGCCTTGGATCGCTGCACCGTCGACCTCGCCCGCGGCGTTGGTGGTGCGGTTCATCAGCATGTGGTCCTGGCGGACACCGGCCGGCGTCAACAGTTCGTTGAGCAAGTCGTAACAGACTTGAGAGGGAAAGATTCCGGCTCGTGCCACGCAGACCACAGCGACTTTGACCCTGGGGTCGATGATACTGCCGCTCCAAATCGCGCGCTTTTCGCTGGCGGTCATTCGCGTCGGTAGATTGACCTGTTTGGTCGGCATCTCTTGGCGGATCACCGTACAGACCAGTTGGCGGTAGAGCGCTGCGACCAAGCGATTGACTTCAGGTTGAACGGTCTCGTTTGCGCAGAGCTTGGCCAGCAGGGTCATCGCCAACGGATCGTCGAGAATGTGAACGTTCTCGCCGTAGCGGTGTTCGATCTCGTGCGTCATCGAAGTCCTCCCTCACCGGCGGAGAACACTAGTCGCCAAAAGATTAAATGTCTTTCAAAAAATTCGCCGCGCGCTGGCGCGGGCCGATGCAGTGGTTTCGGGTCGTCAGTCGTCTTGCTTGAAACTGGCGCGCAGTTTCTTGCCGGCTTCGACTTGGACCCAGCGAACCGATGAGATCTTGCGCGACTCGACAAACATCACGCGGATTTGATAGAGCCCGGGCTCGAGGCTCAGCGACGCTGGAGTGCGCGCTACCGGACGGTTGCCGATCAGCAGCACCCCCGGCTTTTCACTGACGACGCTCAGCGTGCCGTTAGCGTCGCCCTTGTCTTGTGTGGCGGTCGGCTTTTTTTGCGGCGCTGGCGGCTTTGGCGCGGGCTGCTCACGCGCTGGTGAGGGCTGCCCCGCTGCCGCTGCGCGCCTGCGGCGCTGACTGCGCAGGGCTCGTCTTGCTTGGGATCGCTGCTGCGACCGTGGCTTGGCGGCGCTCGCTCGCGCATCGGTTGCTTTGGGTGCGGTCGCATCGGTTGTGCGGCGACGAGCCAGCCCGGCGTCGACGGCGATCGTCGCCTGGTCCAGCACGCGAACCGCTCGCGATCGGTCCGGCTGAGCGATGGGGCGCCTGGGCAGTTTGGTGCGCGGTACGGCATCGCTGTCGCGCCAGAGGCGGTGAGCAAACCAGCCGACCGACATTCCAGCGGCAAGGAGCACTGCAGCGGCGGCGATCAGCACGACGCGGCGCCCGTCGGCCGACGGTTCCTTGCGGCGCGCCGCTACGGCGGTACGCCGTCCTGAGACCAACGGGGGTGAGGCAACTTCTGTCGCCATTCGTGAAGCCGGTCGCTCTGTGGTGGTTTGCCGCTGCTCGAGTTCGCGATCGATCGCGACCTTGGCCTCCGACGCCGAGCGGACGGTGGTTTCCGCCCCATCGAGAGGATCCTCCGGCACATCGATCGTATTGGCGATCGTGTCGGTGGCATGATTGACCGGGAACCGCTGGGGTTCGCGACGCTCGCTGCGTCGCGGCGGCGGTAGCACGGGTTCGATCGCTGTGACCACCGCTCCCGAAGGCTGTGTGACACGCGGCGTGATCTCTCGGGCGTCGGCAGCCGATGGTTGGTGCGCAGCCTGTTGCGCGACCACGCTGGGTACGCTGGTCTCGAGGGTGTCGTGGATCGCGACCGAGCTGGGCGCGGCCATCGTGTCCTGTAGCGAGATGTCCTGGATCATCGGCGCGCTTGCCGTGACCTCCTGATGGACTTGGGCCAACGCGTCACCGATCAAGCTGAACTCGTTGCCGACGAAGTCGTGACGCGAGACCGACACGGTTGACCTTGGCATCGGTGTGCGGGGGGTGACCGCGTCGGCGATCAGTGCAGCGAGGTGCTGCGCCTCCTGTCGCGGGTTGCTCATCTGCTTGAGGGCGTGGCCGAGGTCCTGCGCCAGGTCGGCTGCGCTGCGGTAGCGATCCTCCGGATTGGGCGAGAGGGCCTGCATCGTGAGTTCGTCGATTTCTGGAGGAATGTCAGGCATGTGGTGCGACGGCAACGGGACCGGCTGTTCGAGCTGATAAAGCTGTTGAGCGAGGTTCGCCGCCGAGTAGGGGCGTAGGCCGGTCAGCGCCTCGTAAAGCACGGCGCCGCAGGCAAACAGATCGACGCGCTGATCGATTTCGCGTCCGTGGGCCTGCTCTTTGGGCATGTAAGCGAACTTGCCGCGGATCACGCCCGCCTGGCTCTTGTGTACTGAGATCGAGGCGCGGGCTAGTCCAAAGTCGGCGAGTTTGACCTCGCCGTTGCGCGATACCATTACATTGTGCGGACTGACGTCGCGGTGGATGATCGATAGCGGCTCGCCGTCACGGCTGCGTCGGGTGTGGGCGTAGTGCAGGGCGTTGGCCAGCTGCCAGGTCACGTAGATCGCCGTCGGCAACGGCAGCGCACGTCCAGCCTTACCGCCGTTGCGTCGGATCAAGCGGCAGAGGTCGATACCGTCGACGTATTCCATCGCGATGTAGTAGCTGCCTTCGACGCGGCCGAAGTCGTAGACCTGGACGATGTTGGGGTGCATCAGTCGCACGCAGACCCGCGCTTCGTCGAGCATCATCGAGACTAGCTGCTTGTCGACGTTGAACGGCGGGAGCAGTCGTTTGATCGCCAGCAGACGTGGCGCCGCAACGCTGCCCCCGACGTGTGCCTCGGCGAGAAAGACCTCCGCCATCCCACCCCGGCCGAGCGGGCGTAGCAAGCGGTAGGGTCCAAATAGCTCGCCAGAGATCATCTCGCTTCGGTCCGTTGTCTAGGTCGGTTGATTTGCTCCGCTGGCCGACCGGCCCCTATTACGAGTCTTGCGATGCGTATTGTGTCGCGAAAAGTGCGGTAGTGCGAATTGTTGACGCCCTCGTAGCGCGTCGCGATCGGCACCCAGACCGGTGAATACCCGACACGGCAGGCGTCGATCAGCAGAGCGGTCTCGCTCTCGTAGCGGCCGCCGCGCAGCGGAACCTCTTCGAGCAAGCGGCGCGAGTAGCGTCGAAATCCACATTGCGCGTCGGGCAGCGCGACCCCGCAGGCGCGTGAAACGAACAGCGTGCTCATGCCGTTGGAAAAACGTCGCAGCGCGGGGACCGTCGGGGCAGTGAGGTTTCGCATGCCGATTGCTAGGTCGGCGTCGGTCTGAAGGAACTTGGGAATGTCGGCCGGATCATGTTGGCCATCGGCGTCGAGGCAGATCACTGTGCCGGCGCCGCGGCTCAGGCAGGAACGGACGCCGGTCAGTATCGCCCAGCCCTTGCCGCGATTTTCGGGGTGGTGTAGTAGCGCGACGCCCGGGCGCTGGGCTTGGGCCGCGGTGTCATCGCTGGATCCATCGTTGACCACTGTCACCGGGAGCTGGTGACGCAATACCCCGCCGAGCACGGTGGCCAGCGACCGTCCGGCGTTGTACGCAGGTATCAGGACGTGGGTTGACGCGGTCAAAATTTCCCTGCCGCGCTGTTAATTGCTTTGAATAACACCCTTAACCCCCGAAGCGACAGCGTTGCGCCTGCCGCTTCCCCAGAAACCACCGCAGATGTCCTTTGCAGGACTTGTGCCGAGGGTGTGACGTTGACGCGTAATAACACGGTGCGTCGAAGCGGCTTTCTTAAGTATCATCAAGGGTTATCGCCAAAGATCCAAATTTTCCATCGGACTACAAATACCTTGACAGGTATGCGGCCCACACTATATATATTCGCGACTTTCGGCCGCCTGCCCATTTTGCCTTTATTTCCTTTAGTTTTGGCAAAAATGGATCCCTGGTTGGTCGAGTTGAAGCAGCTTTGCCGCGCTGAGTTTTGTGCGGTCGAGCGAAAGAGCCGCGCGAGCGGAAGAGATTGGGGGGCTTGATCTGTGGACTTCGATCTGTCAAGGGCGAGGTCGCGGTCAGGTCTATCGGAGGTTCACGCCCAAAAGGGATCTCGACAGAGCACTTGCTGGCGTAGCTCAACGGTAGAGCAGCTGCCTTGTAAGCAGCAGGTTGCGGGTTCGATTCCCATCGCCAGCTTTAGCGCGTTGGTTTAGAAACGGAGCGAGTCGCGTACGAGACGCGAAAAATATGGAGGGGTTCCCGAGCGGTCAAAGGGAGCAGACTGTAAATCTGCCGCCAGTGGGCTTCGAAGGTTCGAATCCTTCCCCCTCCAAATAGAGTGGTCTACCAATCGCCAAAGACGTTGCAGATTGGTGGGCGCGAAACAGAGGCCGCTGCCATCGGGTTGCGGTCTTTCAGTGTGGTTTGGTGATAGCGAGCAAAGGTTCTCTCTAGTGTGTGGTAACGCGGGAATAGCTCAGTTGGTAGAGCGTCAGCCTTCCAAGCTGAATGTCGCGAGTTCGAGCCTCGTTTCCCGCTCTAGTTGCGTGCAGTTTGTGCCGTGTAAGTTGGGCCCACGTAGCTCAGTGGTAGAGCACCTCCTTGGTAAGGAGGAGGTCACCGGTTCAAGCCCGGTCGTGGGCTTTTTGCAGTGAACGAAGAGGTCGGCGGGTTGCTCTGCGGCAGCGCCGACCGATAAGCCGAGGCATTTGCCGCGCAGATCAACGAGGAAGGATCGATGGCGAAAGAAAAGTTTGTTCGGAATAAGCCGCACGTCAACGTAGGAACGATCGGCCACATCGACCACGGCAAGACGACATTGACAGCCGCGATCACCAAGACGCTAGCGCTGACGGGTGGTGCTAAATTCACGGCGTTCGACCAGATCGATAAGGCTCCTGAAGAGCGCGAGCGCGGCATCACGATCGCCACGGCACACGTTGAGTATCAAACGGAGAAGCGTCACTACGCGCACGTGGACTGCCCGGGACACGCGGACTACATCAAGAACATGATCACCGGTGCGGCGCAGATGGACGGCGGCATTTTGGTGGTTAGCGCACCGGACGGCCCGATGCCGCAGACGCGAGAGCACGTGCTGTTGGCGCGCCAGGTTGAGGTTCCGGCGTTGGTGGTCTTCCTCAACAAGTGCGACATGATGGCGGGTGAGGACGAGGAGCTTCTGGACCTGGTCGAGTTGGAGCTGCGCGAGCTGCTGTCCAAATACCAGTTCCCCGGCGACGACATTCCGATCGTTCGCGGTTCGGCGCTCAAGGCGCTCGAGAGCACCAGCACCGACCCGAAGGCAGACGAGTACCAGTGCATCTTCGCGCTGATGGATGCGGTCGACAGTTTCATTCCGGAGCCGGAGCGTGCGATCGATAAGCCGTTCTTGATGCCGGTCGAAGACGTGTTCACGATCAGCGGTCGCGGTACGGTTGTGACGGGCCGCATCGAGCGCGGAATGATCAAGGTCGGAGAAGAGATCGAGATCGTCGGTATTCGCGACACGCAAAAGACGGTCTGCACGGGCGTTGAGATGTTCCGCAAGATCCTCGACGAGGGTCAGGCGGGCGACAACATCGGCGCGCTGCTTCGCGGTATCAAGCGCGACGACGTCGAGCGCGGTCAGGTGTTGGCAGCGCCGAAGTCGATTACGCCGCACAAGAAGTTCAAAGCAGAGGTCTACGTCCTGAAGAAGGAAGAGGGTGGCCGTCATACGCCGTTCTTCAACGGCTATCGTCCCCAATTCTACTTCCGGACCACGGACGTGACCGGGAACTGTAAATTGCCCGAGGGCACTGAGATGGTGATGCCCGGCGACAACGTAACGATCGATGTCGAGCTGTTGACGCCGATCGCTGCCGAGAAGGGGTTGCACTTCGCGATTCGCGAAGGCGGCCGCACCGTCGGCGCTGGTGTTGTCACCGAGATCACCGAGTAGGCAGGGCTGTTCGGGGGAAGTTGCGAGGCTGGGTTGCCAATGGGGGCGCTCGGCCAACAGGTTGGGGGGCGTTGATCGATGCGGTTTTTGTATCAGCGCCTCACAGCCTGCTTGAAGGGCAGTAGCTCCAACTGGTAGAGCAGCGGTCTCCAAAACCGCGGGATGGGGGTTCGAATCCCTCCTGCCCTGCACGGAAGGAATAGCTAATGGGCAACAACAAGTGGGTACATGTCTTGTTTGCCGTGGGAGGCCTGATCCTCGCCTATCTGTTCGTCATGACGACAGAGTGGATCTGGGGCTACTTCAGCAAGCCGAAAGACTTGTACGTGTTGCCGATTGGCGTCGGCGCCGCACTATTGGTCACCCTCTGGTCCTGGCGCAAAGAAGAGACGTTTCGTCAGGCACAGGAAGTCATTGGAGAGTTGACCAAAGTCACCTGGCCGAGTCGTAAGGACACGTCAGCAGCGACGGTCGTGGTGATCGTCACGGTGATCATTTTTTCGGCGTTCCTCGGCCTGTTCGACATGGTGTGGTCCTGGGCCACCGGGGCGATCTACGGGTAGGCGCTGAGATGGACGAGACGGCGAACGACCAGACGGACGAAAAGCAGCGCGAGCAGGCTCCAGGACAGGGTAGCGAAGTGGACAGCAATACAGCTGAAGCCATCGAAAAGCGACTCGAAGGCGATGCGGCCGAGATGGCGGCAGGCGCTTCCGACGAGGCTGCGGGCGAAGGGGAGTCCGCGACCGACGGGATGAAGTGGTATGCCGTCCACACCTACTCGGGGCACGAGAACAAAGCGCGAACCTCTTTGCTTGAGCGGATCCGCGCGATGGGCGCTGATGATCTGTTCGGGGAGGTGCTGATCCCGACCGAGTCGGTGATCGAAATGCGCAAGGGTAAGAAGCGCACGACGACGCGAAAGTTCTACCCAGGCTATATGTTCGTACAGATGGTGCTCAACGACGAGACCTTCCACTTGGTCAAGAGCACGCCAAAGATCACCGGTTTTCTCGGCGGCACGAAGCCGTCGCCGGTAAAGGATTCAGAGATCGCCGGTATCAACCAGGCGATGACCGAGGGTGCGATCAAGCCGACGCCGCGAATCGTCTTCGAAGAAGGCGAGAACGTGCGGGTCACCGATGGACCGTTCTCCAACTTCAACGGGATTGTCGAGGAAGTGCGGCCCGAGAAGCAAAAGGTCCGCGTGTTGGTCAGTATCTTTGGTCGCGCGACGCCAATTGAGTTGGACTTCTCGCAGGTTGAGAAGTCTTAGTGGTTTTGTAAGCGGGAGGCGCTCGACAGGGTCGGCGTCGTTTGCACCGCGAAGGGGTAAACAATGAAAAAGGCAATCGGCCAGGTAAAGCTCCAGGTCGTCGGTGGGATGGCCAATCCCAGTCCACCGGTCGGTCCCGCGCTCGGTCAGCACGGACTGAACATCATGGAGTTCTGCAAGGCATTCAATGCCCGTACGCAGAAAGACAAGGGAACTCTCATCCCGGTTGTGATCACGATCTTCTCCGACCGGTCGTTCAAATTCATCACCAAGACGCCGCCAGCGGCGGTGTTGTTGAAGAAGGCGGCCAAGTTGGAAAAGGGATCGGGTGAGCCCAATCGCGTGAAAGTCGGTCGTGTGAAGTGGGATCAGGTGCGTGAAATCGCGCAGACCAAATTGCCTGATCTCAATACCGACGACGTCGAGCAGGCGATGCTGACGATCGCAGGAACCGCACGTTCGATGGGAATCGATGTCGTCGACTAGCGTCGACGCGATGAGGGTTTAAAGATGCCGAAGCGTGGCAAGAAATATCGAAGCAAGGCCGAGCTAGTCGATCGCAACAAGCGTTACACCCTCGAAGAGGGCTGTTCCGTGGTGGCGACGACGGCGACGGCGAAGTTTGACGAATCCGTCGACGTTGCGGTTCGTCTGGGTGTTAACCCTAAGTATGCCGATCAGATGGTGCGCGGTGCCGTGGTGATGCCCCACGGTACGGGCAAGTCGATGCGTGTTGCGGTCTTCGCCAAGGGCGAAAAAGCAGCAGAGGCTGAAGCTGCCGGTGCTGATGTGGTTGGCGCCGAAGACCTGGTCGAGCGCGTCCAGGGTGGTTTCCTCGACTTTGATGCGACCGTTGCCACCCCGGATATGATGGGTCTCGTCGGCCGGCTCGGTCGTGTCCTCGGTACACGTGGTCTGATGCCGAACCCGAAAGTCGGCACGGTGACGTTCGACATCGAGCGCGTCGTCAAAGAGCTCAAGGCTGGTCGCGTCGAGTTTCGCGTCGAGAAGGCGGGTATCGTTCACGCACCGATCGGCCGCGCTTCCTTTGGCGCAGACAAGATCAGAGAAAACCTGCTTGCGTTGGTTGACTTGTTGCTGAAGCTCAAGCCCGCTTCGGCCAAAGGGACCTACGTGCGAAGCGTTGCGCTGTCTACCACCATGGGCCCGTCTGTCCGCCTCGATCCCGCCGAGGTGGCTGCGAATGTTGGCCACTAGGTCGGGAGGAGTTTTCGATGAACAGACAGCAAAAGGTAGATTGCATCGATGAGCTCAAGGAGACCTTGAGCCGCGTGGCTTCGCTGGTCTTGGCCGACTACCGCGGTTTGACGGTCCAGCAGGTCAACGCGATCCGTAGTGAGATCCGGCAGAGCGCTTGCGCCTACCGCGTCGTAAAGAACACGTTGGTCAAACGGGCGATCGCTGGCACGCCGATGGAGCCGCTAGCCGAGCACTTCACAGGTCCAACGGCGATCGCCTACTCCTTTGAGGATCCCGTCGCTCCGGCGAAGATCCTCGACAACGCCGCCAAAGATTTTGAGCATCTCGAGATCAAGGCTGGCTATGTCGACGGCGAGATCCTCGATACGCGAGGGATTTCGAGCCTGGCCAAGATGAAGGGCAAGGACGAGCTGCGTGCTGAGTTCTTGGCGACGTTGATGGCTGGACCACAGAGCTTCGTGCGGCTGCTCAATGCGGCACCGCAAAACTTTTTGTATTTGCTCCAGGCGCGCGAGCGCGCCCAGGGCGAGGGATAGGTTTCGAATGTGCGGTGTGCCGTCCTGTTGTGGGCGGTGATGCCGCGTCGTCTTGGTTTTATTTTTTACTACGCGCCCTAAGCAGATCAAAGGGACCGCGTAGGAGGCGGGGGCGAGTCCCCACCGCAGTGAGGAGAGATGGTCATGTCGGACATCAATAAAGAGCAAGTCATCGACTACTTGAGCAACCTTTCGGTCATGGATATCGCAGCCTTGACCAAGGAGCTTGAGGAGAAGTGGGGCGTCAGTGCAGCACCGATCGCTGTCGCTGGTGCTGCTGCGGGTCCTGCCGCAGGCGCAGAGGCCGCAGCTGAGCCCACCGAATTCAACGTCGTGTTGACCGGTTTCGGCGACAAGAAGATCCAGGTGATCAAGGCGTTGCGCGAGGTGGTCAGCGGATTGGGTCTCAAAGAGGCCAAAGAGCTGGTCGAGGGCGTGCCCAAGCCGATCAAAGAAGGCGTCAGCAAAGATGAAGCTGAGCAAGCTGCCGCCAAACTCAAAGAGGCCGGCGGCGAGTGCAAAATCGAGCCGGCCTAATTTGGGGCGGCGCATTTTTTGCGAGCTAACGGTTCCTCGGTTTAACTGTGCCAGCCGCCATCGGCTTTATCGCCGATGCGGTGTGGCACAGGTTTATTTTTTGTCGGCAGCCAAAATGGTGAGCCGACCCGCCAGCACAGCATTATGGGTGCGACGAAGAGGAGATCGATGGGACGCGTGATCCAAAACAACTTCCGCGTTCGGAAGCATTATGGCCGGATCTCGAAGGTCATCGACATCCCCAATCTGATCGACATTCAGAAGCGCTCCTACGAGAAGTTTCTTCAGTCGGACCGCTTGACCGATCAGCGCGAGGATTTTGGCCTTCAGGGCGTGTTCAAGAGCGTGTTCCCGATCTCGGACTTCTCTGAGACCGCCTCTCTCGAGTTCATCAGCTACAACCTCGAGCGTCCCAAATACGACGAGGAAGAGTGTCGTCAACGCGGCATGACGTTCGCGGCGCCGATCAAGGTGACGATTCAGCTGGTACTCAAGGACGTCAACGAAGAGACCAAAGAGCAGTCTGTTCGCGACGTCAAAGAGCAAGAGGTCTATTTCGGCGAGATCCCGCTGATGACCGAGCAGGGTACCTTCATTATTAATGGTACCGAGCGCGTCGTCGTTAGCCAGCTACACCGTAGTCCTGGCGTGTTCTTCGATCATGACAAGGGTCGGACCCACGCCACCGGCAAGCTGCTGTATAGCGCGCGAATCATTCCTTATCGCGGAAGCTGGCTCGATTTCGAGTTCGACGCGAAAGACTTGCTCTTCGTGCGCATCGATCGCCGCCGGAAACTGCACGCAACCGTGCTGCTTCGCGCCCTCGGTTACTCGACCGAAGAGTTGCTCAACGAGTACTACGACAGCGAGACGATCTTCCTCGAGGCTGGTAAGAAGTATTCGAAGAGCATCGAGTTCGACATTCTGCCGGGTCAGCGCGCGACCCGCGACATCCGCCACCCGGAGAGCCGCGAGGTTATCGTTCGTAAGAACCGCAAGTTCACCAAGCTGGCGATTCGCAAGCTGCGTGAGTCCGGGCTAACGCGTCTGCCGATGACGGTCGAAGAGCTGACCGGCAAAGTTGCGGCTCATGACGTGATCGACAATGAAACCGGCGAGGTCTTGCTACAGTGCAACGAGGAGCTAACCGAAGAGGTGCTCGAGACGTTGCGCGAGCACAAGGTCGCCGACTTCAAGGTGTTGTTCATCGACAACCTCAACGTTGGTTCGTACCTGCGCGACACGCTGCTCGCCGACAAGCTCAACACGCCGGAAGAGGCGATCATGGAGATCTATCGTCGTTTGCGTCCGGCCGATCCGCCGACGCTTGATACGGCGAAGACCCTGTTCGACAACCTCTTTTTCAACGCAGAGCGTTACGACCTCTCGAAGGTCGGCCGGCTGAAGCTCAACTACAAGTTTCGCGTCGATGAGTCCCTCGAAAATTGCGTGCTGACCAAGCGCGACATCGTTGAGACCGTGCGCTACTTGGTCGAGCTAAAAAATGGGCGCGGCAACATCGACGACATCGACCATCTCGGCAACCGCCGCGTTCGCGCGGTCGGTGAGCTGATGGAGAACCAGTACCGCATCGGTCTGGTGCGCATGGAGCGCGCGATTCGCGAGCGCATGAACATGTCGCAAGAGATCGAGTACTTGATGCCTCACGATCTGATCAACGCTAAGCCGGTCAGTGCGGTGGTCAAGGAGTACTTCGGTTCGAGCCAGCTCAGCCAGTTCATGGACCAGACCAACCCGCTGTCGGAAGTGACCCACAAGCGTCGACTGTCGGCGCTTGGGCCGGGCGGTCTGACCCGCGAGCGTGCTGGGTTCGAGGTTCGCGACGTGCACACGACCCACTATGGTCGTGTCTGCCCGATCGAGACGCCTGAAGGTCCGAACATTGGCTTGATCGCTTCGCTGTCGACCTACGCTCGCGTCAACGAGTACGGCTTCATTGAGACGCCCTATCGCAAGATGGGCGAAAATGGCGGCGACGTGATCTTCTTCTCCGCGTTGGAGGAGGAAGGTCAGTACATCGCTCAGGCCAACGCCGATCTCGACGACCAAGGTAACTTTACCACTGAGGTGGTCAGTTCGCGTTACAACGGCGATTTCGTCATGGCCCGTCCGGAGGACGTGACCCTGATGGACGTCTCACCCAATCAGCTGGTCTCCGTAGCCGCCTCGCTGATCCCGTTTCTCGAGCACGACGACGCCAACCGCGCGCTGATGGGTTCGAACATGCAGCGCCAGGCCGTACCTTTGGTGCGCAGTCGCTCGCCGCTGGTCGGCACCGGCATCGAGGGTATTGTCGCTCGTGACTCGGGCGTTACCGTTGTCGCCAAGCGGGACGGTATTGTTGAGTCGGTCGATGCGTCGCGCATCGTTGTGCGCCCGCTGGAGAACGACGACAGCGACTCACTGTCGGCCAAGCCTGACATCTATAACCTCGTCAAGTTCCAACGCAGCAATCAGAACACCTGCATGAACCAGAAGCCGATCGTCCAAAAGGGCGACAAGGTTCGGCGCCAGGACGTCATCGCGGACGGGCCGGCGACGGAATGCGGCGAGCTGGCGCTGGGGCAAAACATCCTGGTCGCGTTCATGCCCTGGGGTGGGTACAACTTCGAGGACTCGATTCTGGTCAGCGAGCGTTTGACCAAGGACGACACGTTCACCTCGGTGCACATCGAGGAGTTCGAATGCGTTGCCCGCGACACCAAGCTGGGTCCAGAAGAGATCACGCGCGATATTCCAAACGTCGGTGAAGAGGCGTTGGCTGACCTCGACGACAGCGGCATCGTGCGCATCGGCGCCGAGGTCAAACCCGGCGACGTGCTCGTCGGCAAGATCACGCCGAAAGGTGAGACGCAGCTTTCGCCCGAAGAGAAACTGCTTCGCGCAATCTTCGGTGAGAAGGCCGGTGATGTTCGCGACAGTTCGTTGCGGGTGCCGCCCGGCGTCCAGGGGATCGTGATCTCCGCACGCGTCTTCGCACGCAAGGGCACCGAGATGGACGAGCGTTCGCGCGACATCTTGGACCAAGAAAAAGAGAAGCTGCTCGCCGACCAGCGCGACGAGATCAAGATCATGACCCGCTCTTACGCGGACAAGCTGATCCAGCTGCTGAGCGGCAAGACGACCAGCGCGCGTTTGGTCGACGATAAGGGTCGCGTTCTCGTGCAGAAGGGCACGATGCTCGATGCTTCGGTGCTCGGCGGAATTTCACGGCGCTACTGGGGTTCGATTCAAGTCGATGGCGATTTCAACATCACCCAGCAACTCGAAGAGCTGGCCAATCGTCTCGAGGACGACGTCACGACGATCGAGACGCTGTACGACGAGAAGATCGCCAAGCTGACCAAGGGTGATGAGCTGCCTCCGGGCGTGATCAAGATGGTCAAGGTCTATGTCGCGATCAAGCGCAAGCTTTCGGTCGGTGACAAGATGGCCGGACGTCACGGAAACAAGGGCGTGATCAGCCGCGTGCTCCCCGAGGAAGATATGCCGTACCTCGCAGATGGTACGCCCGTCGACTTGGTGCTCAATCCGCTGGGTGTTCCGTCGCGAATGAACGTCGGTCAGATCCTCGAGACGCATTTAGGCTGGGCGGCCCGCGAGCTCGGTATGCAGATCGATCGCTATCTCGAGGCGGTCTGGAAGCCAGACGTGATGCGCGAGCAGCTCAAGAAGGTCTACACCACCGAGCAGGCGCATTCGTTTATCGACAACCTCGACGAGATCGACCTCGGTCGGTTTGCCGCGAAGATCCGCAAGGGCGTCCACGTGGCGACGCCGGTGTTCGATGGCGCTCGCGAGCTCGAGATCAAAGAGGCTTTGGCGATGGCCGGTTTGCCGCAGACCGGGCAAGCCGTGTTGTTCGATGGCCGGACCGGTGAGGCCTTCGAAGAGGATGTCACCGTCGGCGTGATGTACGTGCTGAAGCTGCACCACTTGGTCGACGACAAGATTCACGCGCGCTCGATCGGGCCGTACTCGCTCGTGACCCAACAACCCCTCGGTGGCAAGGCCCAGTTTGGTGGTCAGCGCTTGGGTGAGATGGAAGTCTGGGCGATGGAAGCCTACGGCGCCGCTTATGGCCTGCAGGAGTTCTTGACGGTCAAGAGCGACGACGTTGCCGGCCGAACGCGGATGTACGAGAGCATCGTCAAGGGCGAGCACGTGCTGGAGTCGGGATTGCCCGAGTCGTTCAATGTGTTGCTCAAAGAGCTCCAGAGTCTGTGTTTGAACGTGGAGCTGATCGAGGCTGATGGCCAGGTTCGTGAGCCGACGGCCGAGCCATCGGTTGTGCTGCCGGCAGCGGCGGGATTTGGCCGCGGGGGCCTGCCAGGTCTGTAGGGGTGCTGGGGTTCGCCCCGAGAGCTTGGGGCGCTGCCTTGTGGCAGCGCTGCAGAGCGCAGTGAGCGATGTGGCCATCAGGCCGCAATTTTCAAGGAGCCGACGTGAAGGACATCTTCAACTTCTTCGAAAAACCGAAGGACCCGCTCAGCTTTTCCGCGATCCGTATTTCGCTGGCTAGCCCCGAGAAGATCCGCGAATGGTCGCACGGCGAAGTTAAAAAGCCGGAGACGATCAATTACCGCACGTTCAAGCCTGAACGCGACGGTTTGTTCTGTGCCAAGATCTTCGGCCCAGTCAAAGACTACGAGTGCCTGTGCGGCAAGTACAAGCGCATGAAGCACCGCGGCGTGGTCTGCGAAAAGTGCGGCGTTGAGGTCATTCAATCCAAAGTGCGTCGCGAGCGGCTTGGCCACATTACCTTGGCCACACCGGTCGCCCATATTTGGTTTCTCAAGAGTCTTCCGTCGCGCATCGGAAACATGCTCGACATCACGCTCAAGGACCTGGAGAAGGTCCTCTACTGCGAGTCCTACATCGTCACCGATCCAAAGCAGAGCGGTCTGGCGCTCGGTGAGCTGGTCTCCGAGGAGCGCCACATCTCGCTGATCGACGAGCTTGGTGAGGACGCCTTCGAGGCCCATATGGGCGCCGATGCGGTTCGCGAGATGCTGCGTCAGATGGACATCGAAGAGATGGCCAAGACGCTGCGTCACGATATGAAGGAGACGAGCTCCGAGGCAAAGCGCAAGAAGATCGCCAAGCGCCTAAAGGTCGTCGAGGCCTTCCGCGATTCGGGCAATCAGCCCGAATGGATGATGCTCGAAGTGATTCCGGTGATCCCGCCGGATCTGCGCCCGTTGGTGCCACTCGATGGCGGTCGTTTTGCCACGTCGGACCTCAACGACCTCTATCGTCGCGTGATCAACCGCAACAACCGGCTCAAGCGGCTGCAGGAGCTCAACGCGCCGGAGATCATCATCCGCAACGAGAAGCGGATGCTGCAGGAAGCGGTAGACGCGCTGTTCGACAACGGTCGTCGCGGCAAGACGATCACCGGCCCAAACAAGCGCCCGCTGAAGTCGCTGTCCGACATGCTCAAAGGCAAGCAGGGCCGTTTTCGTCAGAACCTGCTGGGCAAGCGCGTCGACTACTCAGGCCGTTCGGTTATCGTTGTCGGCCCCGAGCTCAAGCTGCATCAGTGCGGTCTGCCGAAGAAGATGGCGCTCGAGCTGTTTAAGCCGTTCATCTACAACAAACTTGAAACGCGCGGTTTAGTCACGACGATCAAGTCGGCCAAGAAGATGGTCGAAAAGGAAAAGGGCGAAGTCTGGGACATCCTTGAGGAGGTTATCAAGGAGCACCCGATCTTGCTCAACCGCGCTCCGACGCTACACCGCCTCGGCATCCAGGCCTTCGAGCCGGTGCTGATCGAAGGTAAAGCGATTCAGTTGCATCCGCTGGTTTGCGCGGCGTTCAACGCGGACTTCGACGGCGACCAGATGGCGGTTCACGTACCGCTCTCGCTCGAGGCTCAAATGGAAGCCCGCGTGCTGATGATGTCGACCAATAACATCCTCAGCCCGGCCCATGGCAAGCCGATCATCCTACCATCGCAGGACATCGTGCTCGGCCTCTACTACATGACCCGTGAGCGCGCCAACGCTAAGGGCGCGTTCTTGTCGACTGAGGCGCGAGAGACCAAGCGCGCGCAAAGAGACGGTGTGGCGATGCGCGGCTGGTTCTCGTCGGTTGACGAGGTCCGCATGGCATACGACCACGGCGAAGTCGACTTGCAGGCGGCGGTCAGGGTTCGCATCGGTAACAAGATTGAGGCGAGTACCGTCGGTCGTGTGTTGCTTTATGAAGCCGTGCCGAAAGAGTTGCCGTTCAAGATCGTCAACCGCGCGATGCGCAAGAAAGAGTTGACCGAGCTGATCGATGCAGCCGTCCGCATCTGTGGTGAGAAAAAGACGGTGTTGCTCGCTGACCGGCTGCGCACGTTGGGTTACACCTACGCGACAGCTGCAGGTGTCAGTATTTGCATCGATGACATGATCATTCCGCGCCGCAAAGAGGAGCTGCTAGAGGCAGCAACCGCCGAGGTCAGGGAGATCGAAGAGCAGTATACC
Source organism: Deltaproteobacteria bacterium (assembly GCA_020633415.1). Taxonomy (GTDB): domain Bacteria; phylum Myxococcota_A; class Polyangia; genus JACKDQ01. Next base: position 811,121 of record JACKDQ010000002.1, on the reverse strand, counting down.
GAAGGTCTAATCACCGACGGTGAGCGTTACAACAAGGTCGTCGACATCTGGGCTCAGGTCGCCGAGGCGATCGCCAAGGAGATGATGGACGAGATCGGAGAGGAAGACGTCACCGATCCGTACACCGGCAAGGTTCGCCGGATGCCCTCGTTCAACTCGATCTACATTATGGCCGATTCTGGCGCGCGCGGCTCTGCCCAGCAGATCCGTCAGCTGGCCGGTATGCGCGGACTGATGGCCAAGCCGTCGGGCGAGATTATCGAGACACCGATCACGACCAACTTCCGCGAAGGTCTCTCGGTTCTCCAGTACTTCATTTCGACCCACGGTGCGCGCAAAGGTCTGGCCGACACGGCGCTTAAGACAGCTAACTCAGGTTACCTCACGCGGCGTCTGGTTGACGTCGCTCAGGACTGTATTATCGCCGAATTCGATTGCGGCACGCTTGATGGCATCGAGGTCAGCTCTCTCGTTGAGGGCGGCGAGATCATCGAGCGACTGGGCGATCGAATCCTTGGTCGCGTGGCACTTGACGACGTGCTCGATCCGCTAACCGGTGACGTGTTGGTCGTTGCCAATGAGGAGATCGACGAGGATCGCGTGCGGATCGTCGAGGAGTCGGGTATCGATCGGATCAAGATCCGCTCGGTGTTGACCTGCCAGACCCGACGCGGTGTCTGCGTCAAGTGCTATGGCCGTGACCTGGCCCGCGGGTATCAGGTCGACATCGGTGAGGCGATCGGCATCATCGCTGCGCAGAGCATCGGCGAGCCGGGAACCCAGCTGACGATGCGTACGTTCCACATCGGTGGTGTTGGTCAGGTTCGCCACGAGGAGTCGACGCTCGAGTGTCGGACAGATGGCACTGTTCGATTTGAGAACTGCAACACTGTTGCTTATCGGGATGCCAACGGTCGCGACGTGTTTGTCGTGATGAACCGCCACGGCGAGGTCATCGTACAAGACGACTCCGGTCGTGAGCGCGAGCGCTATGCGCTGGTATACGGGGCGCACGTGCTGGTCCCGGACGGTGCTCGTGTTAAGGCCGGCGACAAACTGGCCGAGTGGCAGCCGTTCGCCTTGCCGGTTGTCACCGAAGTTTCTGGTCGCGCCCAGTTTGCCGATATGATCGACCAAGTCACGATGAACGAGGCGATCGATGAGCAGACCGGCTTGTCGACCAAGGTGATCATCGAGAGCCGCGACTCGGATGCACGTCCGGCGATCGCAATCGTAGACGACGATGGCAACCCGGTGATGCTGCCCTCGGGTAATGCACCTGCCCGCTATTTCTTGCCGGTCGGCGCTACGGTGCGCATTAACGATGGCGATCAGCTCGTCGCTGGTGAAGAGCTGGCCCGCGTCCCGCGCGAAACCACCAAAACGAAAGACATCACCGGTGGTCTACCGCGTGTTGCCGAGCTGTTCGAGGCTCGCAAGCCGAAAGAGCATGCGATCATCAGCGAGATCGATGGCGTGGTGTCGTTCGGCAAAGACACCAAGGGCAAGCGCAAGGTGATCATTACGCCGGATATCGGTGAGCCCGCGGAATACCTGATCGCCAAGGGCAAGCACCTCTCCGTTCGCGAAAACGATCGCGTGCGTGCTGGCGAGGCTCTGATGGATGGTGCGGCCAATCCGCACGACATTCTCGCGGTTCGCGGCGAGAAGGAACTCGCCAAGTACTTGGTCGACGAGGTCCAGGAGGTCTATCGACTCCAGGGCGTGAAGATCAACGACAAGCACATCGAAGTGATCGTGCGGCAAATGTTGCGTCGCGTGCGGGTTACCGATGTGGGCGATACGTTGTTCATCGTCGACGAGCAGGTCGAGAAGTATCTGTTCGAGGAAGAGAACGCGCGCGTGTTGGCCGAAGGTGGCCAGCCGGCGACGGGTGTGCCGCTGTTGCTCGGCATCACCAAGGCCTCGCTGTCGACTGAGAGTTTCATCAGCGCCTCGTCCTTCCAGGAGACGACCAAGGTGCTGACCGAGGCGGCAGTCTGCGGCAAGGTCGACGAGCTGCGCGGCCTGAAAGAGAACGTGATTATGGGACGTTTGATCCCCGCTGGCACGGGTCTCGGCGCTTACAAGAACCTGTCGGTGGATGTCACCCGCGCGGATGTGGACGAGATGCCCGCACCGGCCTTGACAGCGCCGGCGATTGCAGAATAATCCTTCTTCGGCCGAACGGCCCCTTCGACCGAGAGCGAAGGGGCGTTTGGTTCGGCCAGGACGTTAGGGAGAAGCACCATGGCTGCGAAAATTCGTGAGAAAATTCGGTTGGTTTCCGAGGCTGGTACCGGCTATTTCTATACGACGACCAAAAACAAGCGGACCACGCCCGACAAGCTACGCTTCAAAAAGTACGACCCCAAAGCGCGCAAGCACGTCTGGTTCAAAGAAGCCAAGATCAAGTAGGGCGGCGCCGTTGCTTGCTTCGGTGCTCAGCTCTGAGGCCGATCAGCTTTGCCCCGATGGTTGGCGCGTCGAGCGTTGATTCGATCGCAGCGGGTTTTGGCTTGTCGCCAAGCCTAGCGGCCTGACCGTCTTCTGACCCACAGCAAAACCATCAGTAAAAATGGCGCACGGGGACACCCCAAAGGGGACAGTTCTAATGGTTGGTTTAATCAGTCGGTTTAACCAACCATTGGAACTGTCCCCTTTGAGACTGCTATCTCGGCACGCAGGCGCTGCCGTTGCAGAAATGGGTCGGTTGGCAGTTGTTGGCGATCACCGGCAAGCAGAAGGCATGGCACTGTCCGCCGTTGGTGTCGCACTTGTACGCGCTGCAGTCGCTGTCGGTCTTGCAGACCTCGATCTTGACGCAGGTAAACGCCGCACCACAGGTGAACCCCTTGTCGCAATGGCTCGGTTGGGTACAAAACGCGCGGCATGCGCCTTGGCCGCTATCGCAAGCGTAGGGGCTGCACGGGCTGTTATCGGTACAGGTCGTCTGCTTGACGCAGATTCCGCCGCCTCCGCAGGTCGAACCGCTGGCGCAGTGTTGGGCGACCAGGCAGCTGGTTCGACAGACGCCGCTCGTCGCGTTCGCCGGTTTATCGCAGCCGTAGCCCTGGCAAACCGAGTCGTCGACGCAGCTCGTCGCTTTGACGCAGGCGCCGGTTCCGTCGCAGGTGTAGCCGGCGCTGCAGTGTTCGCGACGACTGCATCTACTGCGGCATTCCCCGACGGCGCTGTTGCAGGCGTAGCTTCCGCAAGTCGAATCGTCTTTGCAGGTCGCTTTGGCCACGCAGCGGTTTTGGCTGTCGCAGGTCAGGCCGCTCGCGCAGTGCGTGCTCTGGTAGCAGGCTGTGCGGCACTTGCCCGCCTGCGTGTCACAAGCAAAGCCTCCGCACGGACTCGGGTCGGAACAGGGCGGTGGGCCGCCATCGGCAGTTGTACTGTCGATCGTTGCGCCATCTTTCGGCGATGCGCTGTCGACGGCGATTGTCGCGTCGCTAATATGGCTGTCGCTCGCCGCTTGGTCGGTTGTCTGGCCGTCGAGCGCGAGGCTGGCGTCGGCGGCCGCCCCATCGCTGGACTTGACCTGACGTTCGCTACCGCAAGCGACCAAACAGGCGAGTAAGAGAGCGAGACCCAGGCGCTTACTGATCGGCGTTCTTCGTTGCATGGCGCAGATATTACCACGGTCGGCCGCCGTCGGAACGACGCTGCGTGGATGGGCTGGCGGCGCGGGTTAGCGCTGGTTCGTCGCTAAAAAGCTATTGTTTTAAAATAGATAAACCCCTCATCCCAAGGCCGGCGGATGTCGTAGGCCAAAACAAACGCCCCCCATTTCGCGGGATCGCTCAACAGCCGCACCCGTCCAAGCCGACCTGGCTCGACCTCGAGCGCTGGCTCGAATTGTCGAATTTGCCCGTCGGGCTCGACGATCAGTAGCAGGGCGCGGCCGCCGCGATAGCCTAGGCGGTTGGCGACCAGCACAGCGCGCTGGTCGAAGGCTCGGAGTTGCTCGATACGAAACCCGTCCTCGGTCGTGCCCACAGGCAAGCGCCGGATACGCTTGCCGGCGGCGTCGAAGACCAAGAGCGTCGGTGGGAGCTCGGCGCGACGAAACTCGACGGCGACCAGTCGACGGTCGTTGCTCTGGGCAACCGCGCAGGTCGATGGTTCGGCCTCGAAAATCTCTGTCGCTAGCCAACGCAGCGTGTTGCTCTGCTGTGCGAGGTGCAGTGCACCGGACTGGGCAGTGATGCTTTGCAGCCCACAAAACAGCTCGGTTTCGCCGCGGCGGTTCCAAGCAGCGAAGGCTGCATCGGACGGCAAGTCGGTTGCGACCGGTTGCGCCGCAAACAGCTGGCCCTCGATCGAGAGATGTCGGCGCCAGGTTAGGCCATCGGTGTCGCCGTAGACGACGTCAAAGCCGTCGGCGAACTCGGCATCGATCGAAGGTGGCGCGGATAGGATCCCGAGGTCGACCTGCCGCGTGGGTGTCAGTTGGCCAGGTTGCTCGCTGAGTTCGAGAAAGTAGGCTGAACCGTCGGTGCTCTGCGCTCGGGTGGAGAGCAGCGCGAGCCGCGAGCTATCGATACCGCGCAGGTAGCGTGCACCGGTGCTAGCATCGCTGAGCGGAATCTGTGCGCCAGTAGTCAGGGTGTATACGGTGCGCGTGCTCAATATGCCTACGGCGTTGTTGGACAACATGATGTCGACTAGCGGTTCACCCTCTTTGCCGAGCAGCGTTGGCTCGCTGGCGGTCGGGTTCCAGTCAACGTCTTGGTCCGCCGGCGGGGGTTCGCATCCGCAAAGGACCCAGCCGCAAAGGAGCACGGCGATCTGCGCTGTCGATCGGATCATCGCGCCCTCGGAAGTAAACAGTTGTAGGCCGGTGCGGCGCGCGCTGCCTCGCTGCGTTGATCTTTCGGGCAACCGCGCCGCAGATCGTCGCAGCGATCGACGCAGCCGGCGTTGAGGCTGACACAGAGATTTTTGCGGATCGCTGGCCGATCATCGAAGTCGCGCGATGGTGCAGCTGAATCGGGAACCCCATCGGCGAAGGGCACGAAACGCAACGTCGGTTTGTCGGTCTTCCACTGGCTCGCCAACAGCGCCGAGAGCTGGCCGCGATAGCTGACCAACGCAGGAGATCCACCTGCGGGCGTGCCGATGAACCCCTGGGCCTCGTAATGGTGCCAACGACCGATACGAAAGTCGGCGCCTTGCTGATCGAGCCGGCCCCAGGTCGTCGCCCAGCGCGCGCGCCGCGCGGTTTGCCACCATAGTGCGAGATAGCCGCGACCATCGCTGAGCGGCTGTCCGTTGCCATCGCGATGTCGGATGAACTCCAGTGCCGGTCGGCTGTAGGGCACGTGTTGGCTGTTGGGCAAACCATCGGCGAATCGCACGCCGAGCGCTTCACTGTCGTGCAGCAGGTCGAGCGTGTCGCCCTGATAGAGATGGAGCCGACCCGCCGGACCGGTCGGTGGCTGCGGGTCGGCGAGCGCGAGATAGAGTTCATTACGGGGACCGCTAGCCAGCGCCGGTGTGACCCAAGAACGCAGTTGGTGCGTTTTGTCCCGCACGCTGCGCAGTGGCTGCCAACGACCACCGTGATAGGCTGTGTAGTAGAGTCGGTCGGCAAAGCTGCCGTTCTCACCGCGCGTCACCAGCAGGACCTGGTCGTCGTGTCGCAGAAGTGCGACGTCGCGCGTGCGAAAACCCTCCGGGATGCCCTCGAGGGTCTGCTCGGCCTTGACCTTGGCCTCGAGCGTCATGCGTAGCCAGCGCAGTGCTCCGGCGCGATCGCTGGCAACCAGCCAAATCTCGCTTGCCGCCGGATCGAGCACGGCTGCGGGTTGTGCATCAGCGCGAAAGCTGGTCGCCGTGAGGTCGCGCCAACCGCTCCACTGACCGTCGACGAGGTTGCGGCTAGCGACGCGCAAGCGAGCTGAATCCTCGTCGGCCGGTACGGGCGCAAAAACGAACAGCTTGGCGCCGCTTGCCAGCTCGCTGACCAGCGCTGCAGCGCCAGCGCTGGGCTGAATTCCATCGATGTCGAGCACCTGGCGCGCATTGCCGTGATCGTTTTCGCAGATCGCTCCGTAGTTTGGCATCGGCGAGAGGTACGCGCGCACCGAGCTGTCGATCCTCCCGTCGCGGTTGAAGTCAACGCGGCAGCCACGCGCCGGTGGTTCGAGGCAGTCAAAGAGCGTGTAGTAGAACGGCCGCGCTGCAAGCCAGGAGATGTCGGCGTTGGGGCCACCGAGGCGGCGGGTCTCATCGATATTGCGCGGGTCCAGCTCACCGCCGTCGCCGAGCATTTCGCCGGTCGAGAAATGGATCTCTCGGCCTCCTGCGAAGCGATCGCTATAGGCGTAGTTCATCACGCTTGGGTAATTGGGCTTGCAGTTTCCTGTGCCGGTTCCCGGGTCGCCGTAGTGGCGAAGCCCGAGGTTGTGCCCGAGTTCGTGGACCATCGCGCTGATGCGATCGCAGTCGTACTCGAGATGATCCGCTGGGCTGCCAGGTGCGCTACCGGCGATCAGACAGTCGCTGACTGCGACGTGAAACAGCCCGCGGCGCTGAGTCGACAGTCCTGCGCGGTGGCCTGCGTTGTTTGGAGCGTAGGGCGTCGTTCCGCAAATACGACGCCCGCTCTGGTCCAAGCTGCACAGCGGTCCACAGTCGGCGTTGATGCCGAGCGGCAACGAAGCGCAGGGCTCTCCAGTGTCGAGGTGCAGTGCCACCCCGGGCAGCTGGTCGGGATTACCCATCTCCGGCAGCCGCGCAAAGGCGCGCGCGCCCAGTGAGGCGTCGCTGATCGTCGGTGGCCGGCCAAAGTGAAGCACCGCCGGATCGGCCTTGCTATCGATCCACTGGGCCAGGTCGACCTCGACGAAGAGGTCTTTGTGCAGCGGGTTGGCACCCCAGCGCGGCAGCAGCTGGGGAAAAGCAGGATCGTCGATGCCTCGCAGCTCGGCGGCATCGCTCAGACCATCGCCATCGCTGTCTTGGGCGGTTCGCGCAGCTCGACAATCGAAACCGCAGGCGGTGATCTCGTTGGCGACCGCACAGAGGCAGCGGCCGCGCTCAAGACCATCGCCCAGGCCATCACCGTCGCTATCGACGCGAGGATCGTGCAGCAGCAGCGACAGATGCCCGGCGCTGGCTGCGTCCAACGAGCCGACGATCACCCAACTCTCTTCGCCGAGCGCGAGGCGCGCGCCGAGTTCGACGCCCGAATCGTCGTCGACTTGCTTCAGCTGGGCGGTTGCGCGATCGAGCACAAGGATCAGCGGATCGGTCGACGCGTATGAACCCTCGCGGTCGTTCTGCAGTACAGCCTCGATGGTTTGTCCTGCGGCGACCGATAGTCCGCTGCCACCGAGCGCGACATCACGCGCCAGGGTGCGCTGATCCAGGGCGATATCGCAAACCCCGCTGTCCTCAGCGCTATAGGCGTGGGCGATCAACAAGTACTCGCCGTCCCGCTCGATCGTCGTGTTCAGGCGCGCGGCGCCAGGTTCGTCTCCACTGTCGTCGTCAGAGGCAACGCTGCGTTGGGCGCGAATCGACCAGAGGTGTAGCACTGGGTCGAGCCCTTCACTCAACGCTCGTGTGGTTGCGCTGATCGTTTGGCCGGCGCCCAGGTGCAGGCGAAAGATCGCCAGCGGGCCAGCTTCGATCTCGAGCTGTCGATCGGCAAGCGCCGCTCCTTGGGGGCCGAGCAGCGACCACTTGTCGGCACTGAGCTCGCCCCGGAGCAGCGCGAGGCGCCGACTCCGTCGCTGTTGATCGACTGGACTGCGCGGCAACGATCGCTTATCCCCACTAACCGGCTTACCTTGGCTGCTCAGAAACAATTGGCCGAGCTGATCGGTCGGCGGCTGACAAGCGCTCAGCGCGATCAAGCTCAGCAGCCAACCAGCTGCGCCGAGGCTCGCTTCGGCTGCAAAGCGGGCGGGTCGGTCTCGCTGTCGTCGATGCGAGCGCTGTGGCGGCGTTGGACGGGTCACGCGCCGAGACTATAATCGGCGGGCGCGTCCCGCGTCACCTGCGGCCGAGGAGGCGGGGAGGTTTTGCCGCTGAGCGCAGCCATTTTTGTTATGTGTTGGATATTAAAGACTAACTTAGCGGGGAACGTTAAACCTGCTACGCTCGTAAGACTGCGTATTGGTGGGGTAGCCGCAAGCTGATGCAAAGTCTCGCCCAAACCGCGATCAGATCACCAGCGCTCTTTGCACCGTTTCGAGGTCGGCTCGCGGGCTTGCTGATCCTTGCGCTGGTCGTGCCGCTACCACTATTGGCGTACTGGGCGATCCCCTACGTTCCGGGGTGTGTCGTTCGCGCTGCCTTGGGTCTGGCCTGTCCGGGGTGCGGGTTGGGTCGCGCGATCTGCGCGTTGTTTGCGGGTGCCCCGTTGCGCGCGCTTGCCCTTTATCCGCCGCTGGTGATGATGGTGATCGCCTATTTGGTCGTCGTCGGGGCAGCCTCTTTTCGCCTAGTCTTTGGCGTTGGGCAACCGGCGGCGCATTCACGCACCCAACGATCGGTCTGGGTCGCCCGCTGGGGTATCGGCACCGCGGCGGTGATCCTCGTCCATTGGATTGCACTGCTCGCGCAGCACTGATCGCTGCGACGGCAAGGAGTCAAAAGATGAATGACAAGCTAGAGCCGCCCAAGCCCGGCAAGCCAGTCGCCGGACAAGCCAAAGGTCCCGGAGACTTTCAACCGCCGCCGAGTTCTGGTGCGCTGCCCGGCCAACCGGGGTATGTCGGTCCGGGCGTCGGACAGGACCCGTATCGCACGCCTGCGCCGGGTACCGCGCCAGTGCCCGCCGACAATAAGGCCGTGATCAGCATGGTCTTGGGGATCATCGGTGCGATGCTCTGCTGCTTGCCGCTGGTTGGGCCGGTGGCTGGAACGATCGCGATCGTGCTCTATGTCAAATACAATGCCGTTTATCGGGCCAGCGGTGGAATGGCAGGTGGGCGTGGAATGGCGATTGCGGGCTTGGTCTGCGGCATCGTCGCCTGCGCGATGGGTTTGATCTACACGCTTTATTGGATGGTCGCCGGTGCATTGATCGGTGCCGCGGGGCGCGGGCTGCTCTAAGTCCGATCGGCGTCGTTCCGATCGACGTGGCAGCCGGTCGATCTTGTGATAGATCACCGGCGTGCAACTCTTGCTGAGCTGGGACCTTCCCCCGCAAACCGCCGTTCGTCTAGCTGCCTTTGTGGTGGAGCAGCTGGATTTGACAACGTCGCTGCCCGCGCTCGATGCTGCGCTCGAGGCGGTGGTCGCGGCCTCCGCCCAGCGGCCGCCCGAGGTCGAGCTGCGCCGGCGGGCGGCACGGGACATGCTGCGCAATCGCTCGTACAAGCCCACCGGGCGTGGAAAGCCAGCGAGCGAATACCTCGCGCGCGCCGCGGCCGAGGGAAACTTTCCGCGGATCAACCCCGCAGTTGACGCGCTGAACATGATCAGCCTGCGCGAGATGCTGCCGATCTCGTTGTTTGACTTCGATCGCGCTTGTGGTCAGCGTGCCGGCGTGGCCGCAGCAGTGCCCCTGGTGCTCAGTGTGCGCCTTGGGGGTGAGGCCGAGGCCTTTGTGTTCAACCAAAGCGGACAGCAGCTCGCGCTGACTGACCTCGTCTGTGGCTGCGTTGGCGACAACGAGTCGTCGCAACCGATCATTACGCCGATTAAGGATTGCCACGCCACGAAGGTCGATCAGTCGACGCATGCCGCGGTGGCGCTGATCTATTTTCCGCGCGATGTCGACGAGCAACATGCCGGTGAGATTTGCACCGACTTTGCTGGTTGGTTGTCTCGATGTGGCGCCGCGACGCGGGTCGCCTGGGCGTTTTGCGACGAGAGCCGTCCGTCGGTGGAGCTAAGGAGCAACGATGAGCTTGCTGGTCGATAGCGTAGAGGGAAACCGCCAACGCTTGGACGGCGGCGCAATGTTTGGCAGTGTGCCTCATGCGCTCTGGTCGCGTTGGATCGCTCCCGACCAGCGGATGCGGATTCCGTTGGCTGCACGTGGCTTCTTGATTCGTGATCAGGCCAGTCAGCGTTTGACCTTGCTCGAGGCCGGCATTGGCGCCTTTTTTGAGCCCAAGCTCGCTGATCGCTATGGCGTCGACGGGGAGGGACATGTGTTGCTCGCCTCGCTCGAGGCGCTCGGCGTCGCGCCAGAAGACATCGATTTTGTCGTGCTCTCCCATCTGCATTTCGACCACGCGGGTGGTCTGCTGGCTGCGTATTCTGCAAATCGACGACCTGAATTGGTCTTTCATCGAGCGCAGTTCATTGTCGGCAAGCGCGCTTTCGAGCGCGCCGAGAACCCTCATCCGCGCGACCGTGCCTCGTTTATCCCCGAGCTCCCCGGTCTGCTGCGCGACTCGGGTCGGCTGCGGTTGATCGACGACGATGGCCAGTCGTTTCGCGAGCTGCTCGGTGATCGGTTTTCATGCCGCTTTTCCGACGGGCATACCCCGGGCATGCTGTTAACCGAGGTTCGCGGTGACGCTCGCAAAGTGGTGTTTTGCGGCGACGTGATCCCTGGACTGCCCTGGGTGCACGTACCTGTGGCGATGGGCTACGACCGCTTTCCTGAACGCGTAATCGATGAAAAGCGTGCGCTGCTCGAGCAGTGCGTTAGTGAGCACACAATGCTGCTCGTCACGCACGATCCGACGCATGTCGCTTGTGACGTGGCTTGCGACGAGCGTGGTCGCTACCGACCGATCGAGCCGCGAACGGCATTGCGCTCTTTCGCAATTTGAGCGCGGCTAGTCTGTTAGACGTTTGGTAGCAGCGCTTCGCTGCGCTCGATCAACACTTCCAGCGCATGGCCATCGGCATGTTGGCGGGCGAGCTCGAGCTCTAGCGCGCCGGAGGCGGTATGGCGTTGAACGATGATGCCTTCGTTGACGAGCCAATCGGTGGCGATCGCGATCAGTGGCATCTGGCAGGATTCGTGCCGGCGCAGTTCGCCGACAAGGTGCCGGCGCTGCAGGGTCGCTAATACTTCGCGTTGCGCGGTCTCGCGCGTCATCGGCCCGGCGCGAAGAGCGAGCAGCGCCTGCGCCGTCGCCCCGTGTGACTCGATCTGACTCTCGACTAATCCCGAAAGAAAGGCGATCTGTTGCTCAGCCCCGGGCGCGAGGGCGATCGCGCCACCGCTGACCAGCTCGATCACTTTGGCTTGCTCGAGTCGCTTTCGCGCATCGATGATCAGGTCGTCGAGACGCTCTCCAGCATGAAGCACAAAGTGTTGGCGGACCAGGCTAGCGACAAATTGGCAGGCGTCTCGGACGGTCTCCCAGCTGAACGGCGGCTCGTTGCGAACGCGTAGTGCACGCAAGACCAGCGACATTAGCGCTGGGCCGACCAAGTGCTGAAGGATTTGATTCTTGTAATAGGCACCGCGGATACGTTCACTGTCTTCGCTGACGTAGACGCGGTCGTGCCCCGAACCCAATGTGCGTACAACTTGATCGCGGGCTAGCATCTCAAGCGCGCGTTCGATCGCTTGCGTGGGGTACGGTGTTTGATTGGGATCGACGCCACCAGCGATGCGTACCTCTGGTGCGGTCAACGCGACACTGTGAATTACGGTAAGCGCCGATTGCAGCGTGTGCTGTTTGACGCCGCGTGTGCCCGGGGCCAACAGCGCCGAGGCGACGAGCGACGTTGGGGTGATCGCGGTGATCGCGCTCGCTGCTGACAGGGCGTGGTAGCCAACCGAGCGGATCGCGTTGTGCCGTTTCTCGGGTGCCGTCTTTTCGCCGTAGTAGCCGCGCTGCGCCAGGAACCGCCGCAGGTCGATCGGCGGACCAAATTGCACGTTAATATAGCCGTAGGCCCGCGTTTTGCGCAGCATCCGTGCGGCCTTGAGCAGCCCTCCTGCGCTCTCGGGACGTTTGCGACCACCAGAGAGTTCCTTTGTCAGCGATTTGATCTCCATCACACGCTCGTAGCCGATCGAGCAGGGGATCACTTGAACTGGCGGAATCTCCCCGGAGGCGGCGAGGTCAGCGACGATCGAAAGCAGTCCCAAGCGCGGGTGGAGCACGGCGCCTGTGCGGGTTCGCCCACCCTCGATGAAGATCTCGAGGTTGTGCCCCTCGCGCAAAAGCTCACCGATGTAGCCCCGTAACAGCGCCGCATAGAGTTGGTCGCCGGCGTTCTTTCGGCGGATAAAGAACGCGCCTGCGGTACGAAACAGCCAACCTAGCGGCCAAAACGAGAGGTTTGCACCGGCGGCGATGTGGGGCGGCACCAAGTCGCGAGCTGAGATCAGATCGGACAACACCAGGTAGTCGACGTGGCTGCGATGGGTGGGCAAAAACAGCAACGGCCCATCCTTGTTTGCTTCTTGCACGCGGGCGATCCCTGCCTCGTCGACTTCGAAGCCCTCGAAGGAGCGTCGCCAGAGAAAGCGGCGGGTCAGGCCCGACATTCGCGCGATGCCACGAGCCGACAGCTGGGCCTGCATTTTCTTGAGGATTCGACGGGCCTTCTTGCGCACGCGCTGTAGCGATTGGCCGGCGGCCTCCGCGCGCTCGGCGATCACCGCTTTGATTTGCGGGCGGTCGAGTATCCGCCGTCGGATCTCGACGAAGTGCGCGCGCCGCGGACCGATACGCACACGGCGTTCGTCGCGAATTCGGTTGGTCAGCTCGGTGTGAACTGCCGTGGCGATTTGCGCGGTACTGTCGCCCTCGCGGGCAGCGATGAAGTCGGCCAAATTGAGCGGTTCGCATACGACCGCCAACGAGCGTTTGGCATCGCGCACCAGCTGAAGAAATCGCCGAAGCGTGCGTGGCTCGTCTTGGTTGCCGATCAATCGGTCGAGCACACTGCGGCGTGCTTCGGCGGGCCGAACCACATGACGGCCCCGTCCCCAGAGCACAGTGATCGGGACGAAAATGATCGGCTTGTCGGCCTGCTTCTGCAGTTCGACGAGCGTGTCGAAATACGGACCCTTGAAATCAGCGGGCGGGCTCAGATCGGCATGGCGCAAAAACAGCGCTGAGCTGCGATGGGCGAGTGTTAGCCGACGGAGGGTTTCAACCGGGTCGCGTTGCTCGCTGCGAAACAGTTGACGCCAGAGCAGCTTGAACGGCATCCAGAAGAATGCGCGCACACCGTTGGCGAATCGTGCGAGCGGCAGGCCGTGGGCTGTGAACGCATAGTTGAAGTAGACCAGCTCTAATGTGGCGCGCAGGCGCAGCACGTAGACGACGGTGCCTTGTTCGGCGGCCTTGCGGATCGCTTCGGCACACTCAACGGGGAAGAAGATCCGCGAGAAGAACAGTCGCGCGAAGATGCGACCGAGCAGGCCCCAATGATGTAGCGACGCAAGGGGTGTTCGCTCGGGCGGCGGGACAGTGATCTCTTCGCGCCGCGACAGGTTGGTTTCTTCGTCGGAGCTCGCAGCTGACGGTTCGTTGCTCGCGGTTGCAAGGTCGCCGGCGGGTCCTTTGCTGTCGAGTTCCTCCGGCCGTTCGCTGCGCGCGTTTTGCTTTTTTTCGGCTGCCATGCTGCTCAGTACGATTGGGTATTGGTGGCAGTGCTCGTTGGTGATGTCTTGCTGGTGTTCGCGCCAATGATCACGATGCGCGTGAGGCGTTCGATAAAGCTTCGGCGTGAGCTGCCTCGACCGAGTTCAAGCGTCGTAACCGTGACGCGGTTGGCTCGCACCATCGTTTCGCCGCCATCTTTGCACGGAACTAGGTATCCTGAAAACTGATGAAGCGCGTAATGTTTCCCTCGATCTTGCCCAAGATACAACATGATGTGCCCCGGGAAATAGAGCAGCAAAATTCCGCGTTCCGCCGCGGCGCTGATCGCTTGGCCCTTCAACCGATCGGTCTGGTTTTCGACGTCGACGGACGAGACGCCAGCTTGTGACTGCTGCCAGGAATTGCGCGGCAGATGCAGCCCGTGAGCGTCGAAGACGTCCATCAGCATCCGCGAACAGTCGCGTCCGCCGCCGATCCCCCCCCAGCTGTAGGGCTGGTGTAGCAGGCGGAACGCCGTCTTCCAGACGCTAGCGCGCGTCAGGGGCAAGAATTTGTCTGTTCCGGCGCTACTCGCCACCCACGCCGATCCCAGACCGTCGGTTGTCGGGATCACGACGCGCGTTAGGCCGTTCGCTGCGGGCTGATCGGCGAGCGGCAACGTCAGCCCCAGTTTTGCGATGCCGATCAGCGGACCGTCGGGCTTGCTAATCACGGCCGCATCGGCGCGTGTGATCACAAAAAAGCGCGTCGCTTCTGTGTACGCCGACAGCTGTTCGGCCGGCAGTGGTGGGCCGAGGGCGTGTGGGTCGACCCAGCCGCCGCTATAGCTCGTGCGCACGTACCAGAAGCTGCTGCTCTTGCGGAGCACGCGCACTACTTCGCCGAAGCGCAGGTACGAGCACTGCAGCATATCGAAAGCATCGGCCCAGGGTTCATCGTAGAGCGGTGCGTTGCTCGGGTAGCAGCGTAGCGAGCTGCCACGCAAGGCAACTCGCCACTCGTCGACGGGAGCGATCGTTGCCACCGCGTTTTCGACTTGCCTGAGCAAGTCGCGCGGTTTGCTGCCGTCGGGCGCTAGGCGCTTGCCGAGCTTGATCGCTTCGCGCAGTTTGACGAGGTCGCCGTGAATTCGTTGGTCGAGCGCGACGCCGTTGGGGGTAGCCGTGGCGTCGCGACCAACCGGCCATCCATCATCATTCTTCAGCGCTTGCAGACGCTTGTTGTGTTCGGCCAGACCCTGCCCATCGAGAAGCAGCGCCTGAGCATGCGGGGTCAGAGCGATCCAATACGCTGCGTGAAGCTGCTCATCGCGTACGTCTGGCAGCTGTGCCGGTCCCGGCGCTTCCTTTGGACAGGGGCGAGGAAACGGCGGATGCGAGGTTGAGCCGGTTTTGCAGCCGGCAGCAAGCGCTAGCACCAGCAATAGCGAGGCAGGAAACGAGCTCATTGGCCCTCGATGATCGACCAAAGCCGCGAAATGTACAACGGAAATGGCGGAACTCGGTCTGACGGCGACGCGTCATCGACCGCAATCGGTTGACCCGCGATCGCTCGATCGGGCGCCAGGCATGGGGCTAGGAGGTCTTTTGGTGTTCGATGCCTCGCAGCTTCTCGAAGAGCTCGCGCTGCTCGTCGGTGAGCGTTTTCGGCACCGTGATCCGTATCTCAGCGTAGAGGTCGCCTTTTTCACCGTCGCGCTTGGGCAGTCCTTTGCCACGCAGCCGTAGCCGCTGCCCAGATGATTGCCCGGGCGGCAGCGTTAATGCGACCGATCCGTCGAGCGTTGGTACACGCAGGCGAGCGCCGAGAGCTGCGTCCCAGGCCGAGACCTTGACCTCGACCAGCAGGTCGTCGTCGTTGAGCACGGAGAATCGCTCGTGCGGTGCGACGCGAACGGTGAGGTGCAGATCGCCGCGCTGGCCGTTGGGGCCCGGCATGCCTTGGCCCGCCAGGCGGATGCGGTCACCGTCGCGCGTGCCGGGGGGGATTCGTACCTCGTATCGGCGCCGTCCGGCGGGGCCGTCGATCTTTACCGACAACTTGCGCGGTAGATAGATCTCGTCGAGGTTGATGGTAATCGTGCTCTCGATATTTGCCCCAGCGCGCTGCCGCGCCTCCTCGCCAAACAAGTCTTCAAAGGACGCGGTGCGCCGCCGTCGACGCTCTCCACCACGAAAGAAGTTGGAAAACAGATCGGAGAACGCGTCGCTCGCACCACCGCCATTGCTACCATCCCAGCTGGGCGGCGCTTCTGAAGTCGGTCTGCGGTATCCGCTTCCCATGATGTCGTAGCGACGGCGTTGCTCTGGGTCGCGTAACACGTCGTAGGCCTCGTTAAGCTCCTTGAAGCGCTGCTCGGCATCCGCGGCCTTATTGAGGTCTGGGTGGTACTTGCGCGCGAGCCGCTTGTAGGCCTTGCTGATCTCTTCATCGGATGCGTCTCGGTCAACACCGAGGCGCTGGTAATAGTCAACCCGACTCATTTTGCTCTAGGCTGCCACCGGTGTGATGGCGCGCAACGTTAGTGCGTCGTCTTCCTTGTCAACCCGCACGGCGTCGCCGTCCTTGATCTCACCCGCGAGTATCTTCTCCGACAGTGGCTCAAGCAGTTTTTGGCGAATTGCTCGCTTGAGTGGACGAGCGCCGAAGGCACGATCGAAACCGATCTCGGCCAGATATTGCTGTGCGCCGTCGGAGAGCGAGAGTGCGATTTGACGCGCATCGAGCAACGCTCTGACTCGCTTGATCTGAATTTCGACGATGCTGCGTACGTCTTCTGGCGTCAGCCGGTTGAAGATCAGCGTCGCATCGATGCGATTTATGAACTCGGGTCGGAACGCGCGGCGTAGCGCTTCGTTGCAGCGCGCTTCGATTTCGCTCTTTTGGTCGAGCTCGAGAATATGGTCGCTACCCACATTCGACGTCATGATCAGAATTGTATTCCGAAAATCGGTGGTTCTGCCATGGCCATCGGTCAGCCGCCCGTCGTCGAGGACTTGCAGCAACACATTGAACACATCGCCGTGAGCCTTTTCGATTTCGTCGAGGAGAACCACGCTGTACGGGCGTCGTCGCACCGCCTCGGTGAGTTGCCCACCCTCGTCGTAGCCGACGTAGCCCGGCGGAGCCCCGACCAAGCGGCTAACGGTGTGCTTCTCCATGTATTCGCTCATGTCCAGGCGGACCATGTTGCGCTCGTCATCGAAGAGAAACTCAGCGAGCGCGCGTGCCAGCTCGGTTTTGCCGACGCCCGTTGGTCCGAGTAGCAGGAAAGATCCCAGCGGACGGTTCGGGTCCTGTAAGCCGGTGCGCGCCAAGCGGATCGCGCGAGAGATCGCGGAAACCGCATCTTCTTGACCGACAACTCTTGTGCGCAGCCGATCTTCCATCTTCAATAGTCGCTCGCTCTCGCCCTCGATCATTCGCTCGACGGGGATTCCGGTCCAGCGTGCGATCACCCGGGCGATGTCCTCCTCGGTAACTTCCTCGCGCAAGAAAGAGCCTTCGCTGGCTCGCAGTCGATCGAGCTGCTCGGTCAACGCTTCTTGGCGACGCTTTAGCTCGGGGATACGACCATACGTCAGTTCTGCAGCACGCTGCAGGTCTCCGGCGCGCTGCGCTTGATCGACTTCGGTATGCAGCGCATCTTCAGTGCTCGTCGCTTCTTTGAGCTGTAGCACCAAGTCGCGTTGCTCCTGCCAGACGGTGCGCATCGCTGTCACACGACGAGTGAGCTCGGCGATCTCGTCCTTGAGCGCTTCGGCACGCAGTTCGGAATTTGCGTCCTTCTCCAAGCGCATCGCCTGCTCTTCGATCTGCAGGCGGACGACCTGACGCTGCAGGTCATCGATTTCAGCGGGGACGCTTTCGATCTCCATCTTCAGTCGGCTGGCCGCTTCGTCGATCAGATCGATCGCCTTGTCGGGCAAGAAGCGATCGGCGATGTAACGCTGCGATAGCCGCGCCGCGGCGACCAACGCGGCGTCTTGAATGCGAATGCCGTGGTGTACTTCGTACTTCTGCTTGAGCCCACGCAGGATCGCCAGCGTGTCATCGATCGACGGTTCACCGATGTAAACCGGCTGGAAGCGGCGTTCGAGAGCTTTGTCCTTTTCGACGTGCTTGCGGTACTCGTCGAGCGTTGTCGCGCCGATGCAACGCAGCTGACCGCGGGCCAGCGCTGGCTTCAGCATGTTCGCGGCGTCCTGGGCACCTTCGCCCGCACCCGCGCCGACCAGCGTGTGCATCTCATCGACGAAGAGAATTACCTTGCCGTCGGCCGAAGTGATCTCTTTGAGCACAGCTTTGAGGCGATCTTCGAATTCGCCGCGGTACTTGGCACCCGCGACGAGCGCTCCAAGGTCGAGCGAGAGCACACGCTTATCGACCAGACTGTCTGGCACGTCTTTGTCGGTGATGCGTATGGCGATCCCTTCGACGATCGCCGTCTTGCCGACGCCGGGCTCGCCGATCAGAACCGGGTTGTTCTTTGTACGGCGCGACAGCACCTGCATCGCGCGACGAATCTCATCGTCGCGACCGATCACTGGATCGAGTTTCCCTTGGCGGGCGAGCTCGGTTAGATCGGTGGTGTAGCGCTCTAACGCTTGATATTTGCCTTCCGGGTCTGGGTCAGTGACCCGCTGGTTGCCGCGGATTTCGGCTAGCGCGCGCCGCAGCGTTTCCTCGTCGACCCCTGCGTCGCGCAGCAGCTGGCCGGCATCGGGCTTGGTTTTCTCATCAAGCATCGCCAGCAGGAAATGCTCGGTCGAAACATAGTCGTCCTTGAGCTGGTCGGCCGCCGAGAACGCGCCGTCAAGACATACCTTGAGGTCTCGGCCGATGTAGGTGTCGGCACCGCTGACGTTGGGATACCCATTGAGCTTGCGATCGAGCTGCTCGCGTATTCGAGAGAGCGCCGCCCCAGCCTTCTCGAGGATCGGCACGGTCATGCCGTCACTCTGCTCAAGCAGCGCTGCCAAGAGATGGGTGCTATGGACTTCTTGATGGTTTCTGCGTCGCGCAACCGACTCGGCAGTAGCGAGTGCGTCCCGCGAACGAACGGTCAGGCGATCGAGTCTCATCGGAGCTACTCCTCTTACTTCTGGGGTCCGCCAGCCGGCAGCTCGCGCACGATTTCCAACATGTAGCGCGCCCCGTCGAGCTCGAACACCATACAGCGGCGTTCGATGCGGACGCCGTTCTCTTCAAGCTCTTCCAGTGGCACCGGCCGCCGGGTCTTTTGCGGGCGCTGTTGGGCTGCGCGGTTGCGAAAGATCTGGCCGCCGTCGCTGCGTTCGAGGGTGATCGCGTCGGCGACACCATCGAGCAAGAACGAGATCGCGTTGTCCGCCAGCGAAGGTGCCCAGGCACGGTCCCCCTCGCCACGGCGGTTTAGCGCGATGAACGCCTCGATCAGTGTTTCCAGCGGGTCTGCCGGACGCTGGATATAGACCGGTCGCAATCGCCGCGGTCGCCGATAAACAGCCGGTAATGTTTCAGCTTCTTCGGCTAGAACCAGACGGTAGCGTTTCGGTCCGCTCATGCGCTGCTCCCCTCACAAACACATCCCAACTTAAATCCGGATCATCCCCCGTCAAGAGGCGCGAAGCTCGCTGGCAATTTGGTCGAGTTGCTCGGCGAGTTTTCTTTTTTCAGTGAGTAGGGCGTACTCGCGGCGCTGCTCGACCAACGTGGCGAGCAGGGCGAGCTTCTCCGAACCCAGCAAATGGTTGCGATAACGGACGCGGTTGTTCTGTACGATCAACCGATCGCGGGCTTCATCGAACAGTGCAAGAATCCGCGTTGCTGCGACGGTGTCGATCTCGTGGATCTTCCCCCCGGGCTTGTAGGGGGCCTGCCGGCGACGGTGCGCAGCCTCAATCTCACTCGCATGAACGGTGTAGGGGAGGCCCAGGCGCTGGAAGGCGTTAAGCGCAGTGATGTTGCGCAAGCGTTCACTGATCGTTTCTCGTGTCGGCTCGGTTAGCGCATCGCTGTGAAACTCCAGAACGCCAGCCGCCTCGAGGTAGAGCACCAGTTGCACCGTCTTGGGTCTGCCGAGGATTGAGGCGGTTAGCGCTTGGCGAAGCGTTCGTTCGCCGTCGAAGATCTTTTGGCAAACATCTAGTGTTCGGCGCTGAAGGATCAACCGCTTGAGATCTTCGCCCGAGCCAGGGCGCAGCGCGACGTATTGCTCGTTGTGAGATTCGAGCACCACCTGAAGGTCGGCGAGTCGACTGCGCCGCAGTAGCGACGACGCTAGTTCTTGGCGCAGGCGTGGCAGAGGGATCGGCTGTTGAGCGCCCTCGGTGACCTGCTCGGCTGGCGTGAAGTCGTAGGTTGCGTCGGTCCAGTAAAAGAGATCTTCAAGCCGACGGAAGGCCTGATGGGTCAGCGCCTTGCCCAGTTGGTCCTCCTCGATCACGCCGCTCTCGACCAAGGCTGCGCCGATCGAGACCCTGGTCTTCGCGGCACGACGGGTAACCTCGCCGAGTTTTTGCGGCGAGATCAATCTCGCCTTGAGCAGCAGCTGACCGAGCTGCTCGTCTTCTTTGATCGGTGTGACCAAAACGCTAACTGGCGTGCCACTACGCAGACCGATGCGCTTGGTGTAGTTCGCTGAGCGGATCGCCAGCGATCCGGTCGCGCGCTGCTGGGCGAGGAAGGCGAACAACTGAAGCAATGAGCAGCGCACCGGTGGCTTGGCGACGGGGGTCTCGTCAAATAGCTCGCCGAGCAGGCCGAGACCGAGGGTGCCGGCGAGCTGACCGGTTAGCGATCCGATCGCTAGGGCGCGATGGGCACCGGTGGTCAAGCGGCGCTCGCGGGCCTCTTTGGGCGTGGCAGCAATTGCTGCCAGCTCAGATGTCGCGCTGCGCAGGCGTGGCGCGACCAGTTCCGCGATCTTCGGGCGGATCGGGCTGGGCAACTCAAGGTAGAGATGGGCGTTCTCGCAGCGCAGCACCAGCGCATCGAAAGGGCCGATTCGATGCTGCTCGGCGATCAGCTCGACCCGCAAGTGGCTGTTTTGTGCGGGAGGCTCGACGCCGGCCTGCAGCTGAACCATCAGCACGCCGTGACCGATGTTTTCCCGTTGGCTGGCAAGCTCAGCGATGCTTGCTGCCCAGGCAATGCCGTCTCGAAACCAAATCATGACTCTGGTGCCCTATTGTAGCGTAAGCGCGCCGATTCGCGGGATAAATCGCGGTTGGCTAAGTTATTTGGCCGGTGCTCATCGACGGCGCAAAGCGGTGGCCGGTCGTGATACGGTGCCGTCGATGGAAAATCGGCAGACCGTTGAAACGTTAGCGGGCGCGGGGGCGACGGTGCTGCTCTGCGAGCACGCTGGCCACGACGTGCCGTTGCCGCTGCAGATCGACCCTCGCCTGCTGGCCTCCCATCGCGGCTATGACATCGGCATCGCCTGGGTGACACGCAAGATGGCCGCACTGCTCGATGGGCCAGCGGTGCTGTGTTTGCACAGCCGCTTGCTTTGCGACGTAAACCGCAAATTTGGTCAAGCCGATTGCATTCCGGCCGTCGTCGATGGTCAAGAACTGCCGTTTAATCGCGCGCTGAGCGATGACGCGCTCGCTGAGCGTCGTCGGCTGTATGATGCGTATCATCGGGCTGTTGACCGCTGTGTCGACGCTAGCCCTTTTGCGCAACAGCTGATCTCGCTGCACTCGTTTACGCCGGTTCTTGGTGAGCAGCGTCGGGAGATGGAGCTCGGTTTGCTCTATGATCGTTGGCCCGAGCGCGCTGCCCGACTAGCGCGAATACTCTCCGATCTTGGTTTCATCGTCGCTCATAACGCGCCGTATTCGGGTGCTGAAGGCAAATACATCTACTCCGTCTGGCGTGCCGGGCGTCGCGCCAACCTGCCTTATCTCGAGATCGAGATCAGACAAGACCTGATCGCAGATCAGCAGGCTGCGGAGGCCGTTGCGGAGCGCCTGGTCGAGGCGCTTGAAAAACTGGGATTGAATATCCCTTGAGGGTGAGTCGTGAAGACGATTATCGAGCCGTTTCGCGTCAAAGTTGTTGAGCCGATCAGAATGACCACGGCTGATGAGCGCGAAGCGATCCTTCGTCGCGCCAGTTTCAACCTGTTTCAGGTGCGCGCTGAGGACGTGATCATCGACCTGTTAACCGACAGCGGTACCTCAGCGATGTCGGCAGCGCAATGGGGTGCGATGATGCGCGGCGACGAGAGCTACGCTGGAGCGCGCAGTTTCTTTCGCTTCGAGGAGGCGGTCAAAGATCTGACCGGCTATGAGAACATCATTCCGACCCATCAGGGCCGCGCTGCGGAGCGCATTTTGTTTGCTTCGACGGCGACCGCTGGTGACGTGATTCCCAACAACAGTCATTTCGATACCACGCGCGCCAATGTTGAAGCAGGAGGGGCGGTGGCCCTCGACTTGCCGTGCAGCGAGGCCGCGGCTTTGCAGAGCAAGTACCCGTTCAAGGGCAACATCGACCTCGAGCGGCTGCAGCAGACGATCGATCGCCAGGGGCGGCAAAAAATCCCGCTGGTGATGATCACGGTGACCAACAACACCGGTGGCGGGCAGCCCGTGTCGCTCGAGAATCTGCGGCGAACGTCCGAGATCTGTCGCGCCAACGGCATCCCGCTGTATCTCGATGCGGCGCGTTTCGCTGAAAACGCCTACCTGATCAAGCTCAAAGAGCCTGGCCAAAGCGAGCGCTCGGTGCGCGAAATCGCCCAAGAGATGTTCCAGCTGGCCGACGGCTGCACGATGAGCGCGAAGAAAGATGCCTTGGTCAACATCGGCGGCTTCGTCGCTACCAACGACTCCAACGTGGCTGAGCGGATGCGTAACAATTTGATCCTCACCGAAGGCTTTCCGACCTACGGCGGTATGGCGGGGCGCGACCTTGAAGCGATCGCTTGCGGTCTCGGCGAGATTCTCGACGAAGACTACCTTGCTTATCGCTTAGCCAGCACGCGTTACGTTGGGCGCCACGTCAGCCAGTTGGGCGTGCCGATCATGTTGCCGGTCGGCGGTCATGCGATCTATCTCGACGCGCGTCAGTTTCTACCTCATGTTCCCACCGAACAATTTCCCGGACAGGCGTTGGCTGTCGAGCTTTACCGGGAGGGCGGTGTGCGCTCGGTCGAAATCGGTGGCGTGATGTTTGGCAAGGCGGCGCAACATGATCTGGTGCGCTTGGCGATTCCTCGCCGCGTCTACACCCAGAGTCATATGGATTACGTCGTCGAGGTCGTCGAGCAGGTTTATCGCCGCCGCGAGGAGATCTCTGGCATGCGCATTACCTGGGAGCCGCCGACGCTGCGCCATTTCACCGCCCGTTTCGACTGGGTTTGAGCCGCAGGCCGCCCGGATGCCTGGTTTGACCGTGCGGTCAAGGCGATCGGTAGCTGTCGTGGGCGGAGTTGAGGTGGTATACCCAACCGCGTAGGAGCCTTGCCGATGGGACAAACAGGCAAAGTCGCGGTACTGAGAACCTCGCCACGAACGGTGCTCGAGGACTATCACCGGCTGCTCAACTTGGCCGACTACCAGTCGGTCGTCGACAAGTCGGCCGATACAGCGCTAAAGATCAACATCTCCTGGCACTTCTTTTACCCAGGAAGTTCGACGACGCCTTGGCAGCTCGAGGGGGTGATCGGCGCGATGCTGCGCGATGGCTTCGATCGCGAGCTGATCCATGGCTGTCACAATCGCACGGTGGTGATCGACGCGCATCTCGGCGAGCGCGAGAACAAGCAGCTCAACGTGATCGAAAAGCACGGGCTGCGCAACGTTCACCTCTATGAGGGTGAAGAGTGGATCGATATTCGCACGGCCGTCGGCGCATTGGCCGACCAGTTTCTCGTGCTGAATAAGGTTTACCCCGATGGGTTTTCGATCCCCAAGCGTTTCATCGGCGAAAACATCATTCACTTGCCGACGGTCAAGACGCACATCTTCACCACGACGACTGGTGCGATGAAAAACGCTTTTGGTGGGTTGCTCAACGAGCATCGCCACTGGACCCATCCGGTGATTCACGAGACGCTTGTCGATCTGCTGATGATTCAAAAAAAGCTGCATCGCGGTGTGTTTGCCGTGATGGATGGGACGTTTGCCGGTGATGGTCCGGGTCCGCGTTGCATGGTACCGCATGTCAAGAACGTGATCTTGGCCAGCTCCGACCAAGTCGCGATCGATGCGATCGCAGCCAAAATGATGGGCCTCGACCCGATGTCGATCGATTTCATTCGCATCGCCCACGAACGTGGCCTCGGCTGCGGTGACCCGAAAGATATCGAGATCGTTGGCGACGAAGATGCCGCGGCAGAAAACTGGCATTTCGATGGGCCGTTCCGCGAGATGACCTTCGCTTCGAAGATGCAGCACAAGATCTATTGGGGACCGCTGAAGGCGCCGCTGGAGTGGTCGCTAAAGACAGTGCTCGCGCCCTGGTCATATTTGGCGAGCGTGGTTTACCACGACAGCTTCTGGTATCCGCTCTATGCGAAAAAGCGCATGCATCAAGTGCTGCAAAGCGACTGGGGGCGATTATTCGCCAACTGGGAAACCGTTGATGCCGACGAGAAGGGCTTTATCGATGTCGGCGGCGCTGTGCATGAGCTCGAGCGAACTGGCTTGCGTGCGCTGCTGACGTCGTTCGGCTTAATCGGTACGGCCTTGATCGAGGCTCCCGAGGTTGCGACGCGTTTGCGCCGTGCCAGCCTGCGCTAGCCGGTCCGCGCGGTCGTTGGCACGCTGGCGCCCCGCAGAGGAAAATCGGCGCCGCGCTAGACGGCTGGTTCAAAATACAACCGTATGACTTCGCCTTCGCGCTTCGGCGCGCACCGAACGTGCTCGCCGATCCCATCTACGAACCGCAGTACCGTTGCACGCGTCTGTGTGACGGCGTTGCTGACGATCTGCTTAAGCGGTGCTTGTCACGCTACTCGTGGCCGGTCTGGTCGCCAAGAGAGCTACGAGAATCCGAGTCGTGCACGAAAGCGCGAGCGCGACCGTCTGGCGTGCCTGTTGCGGCTCAAGCGCGCTGCCGTGCGCTATCGCGTTCCCGCTCACCCACCGGCCTCGGTGGCAAACCCGTTGCTCTTGCGTGGCAGGCTTGCTGGTGTCGAATTTCGGCCCTTTGCTCGACGAGGTTCGCTGCTCGCCGACTGTCGCCTGCTCGACGCGCTACGCCGCACGGCTAAGATCTTGGGCAAGCATGGTGTGCGGGTGGCGGTGTTTTCTAACGCCTATTCTCGTCGTCGTCGCCTGCCGAGTGGTCGAGCTAGCCGCCATACTGCCGGCTTAGCGATCGATGTTCATCGCTTTGTCTTCGCCGAGCGGGTCTTGACCGTCGAGCAGGACTTTGCCCGCGGTGTGCCTTGCACGCGCGCCGTTCAACCACTCAACCGTTTGCACTGCGCGTTGAGCAAGGCGAAGATCTTCGATCGCATCCTCACGCCGGACAGCGATCGCGCGCACTACAACCATTTTCACTGGGCGGTGATCGAGTAGCCGTCAGTTGTGCAGTCGCTCAAGGTACGGGCTTGATGTTGATCTTGAGCTTCTTTTGCAACGCTTCGGGCAGGGCAAATGGCAGCGGGGTGCCAGGTTGCGCTGGTGCTTGGGCTTCGACACATGAGCGGTCGTCGGCGCGCAGCGTGACAACCTTGCTCTGTGCGACCTCGCTGCAACCGCGCATTCCGGACCAGCCGAGGCGCAGCGAGAGTGCGATCACCGTCGTGCCGGGCTTGCCGATGTCCTTGGTCTCTGCGGTGCTAG
Organism: Deltaproteobacteria bacterium; assembly: GCA_020633415.1. Lineage (GTDB taxonomy): Bacteria > Myxococcota_A > Polyangia > JACKDQ01. Next base: position 785,839 of record JACKDQ010000002.1, on the reverse strand, counting down.
CCGATGCCCGTGCACTGCCGAGGGCCACGGTTCCCGGAGGGGCCGGGCGAACTTCGACACGCTCGATGTAGCGACCCGTGGTGACCTGCTTGACCTGCCAGACGGCGATGAATCCGACGGTGGTTTGACCTTCGGTGACGCCGTGGGCGCGCCGGCAGATCAGCGTCTTGCCCGCTGCCTTGCGCACAGCGCTGGGCAGGAGATGCGAGAGGTCGGCGCGGACCGATGGACTAACCAAGGTCGTCTGCTGCTGACAACAAAACGTTGCAACGAGCAGCAGTAGCCCCGATCGGGCGCACCATGTCAGCGGTCGAAGCGCAGGATCAGCGGATCGCATCGTATTCAACGTGCTAGAGCAAGTAAGCCAGCTCGGGCAGTCCCTCGAGGGCGGTGTAGACCTGATCGAGTCGCTGTGCGGATTCGATCTGCAGCTCGAAGGTCAGCGAGACGTACGTGCCTTTGCGACTCGGCCGCTCGATAAACATCACGTTGGCAAAGCCCAGGGTGCTCAGGCAGTCGCGGGCGCAGCTGTCGATGCCCCCTTTGCCGATCAGCTTGAACATGTGCCGCAGCGGAAACTCAAGCAATTCGTTGAAGCGCTCGATACGGCTTAACTTGGCTAATCGCTGAGATTCTTTGGCGTATTTTGTAGGGTCTAGCAGCTTTCCCCCTAGTTACGACGGCACACAACGATCAGTATAGCATGCGGCGGTTTGCGCTGCTCGTCGGTGTTTTCTATGCTTCGTTGATGAGCGACGACGACAAGCACGATCAAATCGCAAAACTGGAAGCCCAGGTGGCCGAGCTTCAGGCGCGGCTCGATCGGCAGATCGTCGAGAATGAGGGTGTCACCGACGGTGAGGAGGCCAGCTGGACGCCACCCAAGCCGGCCAGCCGTGGCCGTTTGATCGCTTTTGGGATCACGGTCGTCGTCGTGGTTGGTGCCCTGCTGATGGCGCTGTTCATCGCGCTGTCCGCCGGTTTCGACAAGGTGGCGGACAAGGCGGCGGGGGCGTTTGTGCCGAAAGCTGGGGCGGAGCAAGGGCCGGCTTCGACGCCCGCTGAGCGGCAGAAGAAGCCGCCCCAAGTGCCCGAGAACCTGCGCGTTCCGGGGCTGTAGCCGCGGCAGACTTGACCCATCGCGCCGATTTGTGACAAGGCCTGCGCCGATGGGTTTTCCCACGCTAACGATCGGTCGCTTGTCGATCGACCCGCCTGTGCTTTTGGCGCCGATGTCGGCGATAACCAACTTGCCGATGCGCACGTTGGCCGAGCGGCACGGCTGTGGTCTGACGATCACCGAGTTTTTGCCGGCGGCAGCTTTGGCGGCTCGTCACAAGAACGCGCTATCGCGTCTGACGCCGAGTGCGTTGGCGCGGCCATTCGGTGTGCAGATCTATGGCCGCGATCCTGGGCAGATGAGGCGTGCTGCGGCGCTAGCGGTCGATAGCGGCGCGGCGCTTGTCGACATCAACATGGGCTGTCCGGCGAAAAAGGTCACCCGCGGCGTCTGCGGTGCGGCGTTGATGCGCGAACCGTCGTTGGCCGGCGAGTTGGTCCAAGCCGTGATCGAGGGGGTTTCCGGTCGTGCCGAGGTTACCGTCAAAATGCGCACCGGCTGGGATGAAGACGACAAGAACGCGCCGCAGTTTGCTCAGCTAATGGTCAGCGCTGGGGCGCAGGCGATCACGGTACACGGTCGAACGCGGCAGCAACGGTTTTCCGGTGTGGCCGACTACGCGACGATCGCGCAGGTCAAGCGCGCGGTCGATGTGCCGGTGATCGCCAACGGTGATATCGTCGACGTGGCGTCCGCTGAGCGTGCGCTGAACGAGACCGGGGCCGACGGGGTGATGATCGGCCGCGCGGCTTCGGGCAACCCATGGATTTTTTCGCAGCTCGCGGCTTGGTTTGCCCAGCGGCCGCTGCCCGACCCGCCGAGTGACGTCGAGCGGCTTGCGGTGTTTCGCGAGCACCTGGTGCTTTACCTTGAGATCTCCGACGAGCGCCGCGCAGTTTTCGAGATGCGCAAGTTCGCGCGGCCGTACTTGGCACCTTTGGCCGATGCCGAGGCGATTTGTCGCCAGATCTACCGAGCGGAGTCGCTCGCCGCGATCGAGCAGATTCTCGACGGCGTGCTGTGTGGGCTGCAGCGAATCAGCGCCTAGCGTTGCTCAATGCAGTGGTCAGGCGCTCGATCAGCGATTCGAAACCACCGCAGGACATCACGACAATCAAATCTCCCGAACGGCTGAAGTCGACCAAGTGATCGATGATCGCTGCCGTTCCTTCACCGACGCGATGAGATACGCCGGCGTTGCTCAAGTCACTGGCCAGCCGAGCGAGATCGAGGCGCTGATCGGCGGGTATCTTTTCGGGGGCGTAGAGCGGCGCGACGATCGCGTGGTCGGCCTGAGCCAAGGCGAGCGCGAACTCGCGCTGGAAAACATTGCGCCGACTGCTGCCACTGCGCGGTTCGAAGACGGCGATCAGCCGCTGGCCAGGATAGGCGCGGCGCAGACCGCCAAGGGTTTCGGCGATCGCCGTCGGATGGTGGGCGAAGTCGTCGATGATCGTTACGCCGTTTACGGTTGCCCGAACCTCTTGGCGGCGACGAACCCCGGCAAAGCGCTGCAGTGCCAACGCGACCTGTTGCGCGTTGATGCCGTTGCCGACGGTTACCGCGGTTGCCGCCAGGCAGTTGGCCATGTTGTAGGCTCCAGTGAGGGGCAAGGCGATCTCGCCAAAGAGCAATTGTCCGTTGCGTTCGACGGAGAGATGAAATGCGCCCTCGCTGACGCGGTAGCGGCCGAGCCAGTCGCAGCGTGCTGGGGCGGGCTCACCGACTTCGCGTACGCAATAGGTCTCCACTGTGCAGGCGCAGTGCTCGGCGAGTTCGACGGCGATTTCAGCGTCGGCACAGACGATCAAACGGCCATCAGCAGGCATACCGTTGACGAGCATCGCAAAGGCCTGCCGCAGTTTTTCCAGTGAGGGATAGATGTCGGCGTGATCGTACTCAAGTGACGTGATTACCGCTGTCTTGGCGAGGTAGTGTACGAATTTGGGGCGCTTGTCGAAGGTTGCTGAGTCGTATTCGTCACCCTCAACGACGAAGTAGGGCGGGCGGCCGCCCTCGAAACTGCGCTCAAAGCCCAGCGGGATGCCGCCGATCAGATAACCGGGATCGTTGCCGGTATCGCGCAACAGGTGAGCGACCAGGCTGGTTGTCGTCGTCTTGCCATGGGTACCGGCGATGACGATCGAATGGCGCTCAGCCAAGAAGGTCTCAGCGAGCAGCTGAGGGAATGATGCAAGGCGAAAGCCGCGCGCTTGGGCCGCCAACAGCTCAACGTGGTCGGCCTTGCAGGTATTGCCGACCACGACGAGCTCGGGTTGCCAGTCGAGATTCTCGGCCCGGTAGCCCTCGAAGACCTCGATGCCCAGCTCGGCCAATTGGGTGCTCATCGGTGGATAGATCGCTTGGTCCGAGCCGCGTACGTCGTGGCCTGCCGCTTTGAGCAAGCCGGCGAGCGACCCCATGCCGGTGCCGGCGATCGCTGAAAAGTGAATCTTCATCGGCAGTCTCCCAGGTGTCCTGACGATCACCTCGAGCTCCGCACTTTGGCACTGTCGCGCTGCGTCGCCAAGCATCCGATCGATGATCGCGCGATCCTACATCGGCCGCCAGGGTGCGCCGATGTGCGAAGCCGGTGTCGGTGTCCTACGTCTAACTGCTTGAAACTATGGGTGCACTCGCTGCGGATTGGGCCTACACTTAAGGCTCTCCGATTGGGTAGGGGCACCTTTGATCGAGCAACGTCGCCAACCGCGCGTGCCTTGTGTGTTGTCGGTGCAGATGTTTGCGCCGGAGCATGATCTTCTGCTGCTCACTCAGGCACTGGACCTCTCACGCAGTGGAACTTTTGTCAGTGCCGGGCGTTCGCTCCCCGAAGGAACGCAAGTCAGCCTGGAATTTCAAGACGTCGGGCGCACGATTCGCATCGACGCGACGGTGGTGCGCACGGCGTTGTCGGGTCGACGTGGACTCGGACTGGCCTTTCTCGACGGCGACGCCTCGGCGCGCCTCGAACCGCTGATCGAGCGCTTGGGACCGCTGCCCGATTGGAGCGAAGCGCTGCCCGTCGGCGCCTAAGCTGCTACTCGTCGATCGCGCCCTGTTTTCCGAAGCGGATCTGCACGCCGAACGAGAGCTGCTGGATCGCTGACTCAAACACGCCGTTGCCGATCTCGCGACCGAACCGTTTTTCGTCGCCGCCAAACAGCGTGGGCGCGACGGCTCGCACTTGACTGCCACAACCTGCGCTTTGCTTAACGTCGCAGGTCGCAACGCCGGCATCGGGCAGCACCGTGCGCTTTGGTGAGAAGGTATAGCTATAGGCGGCGAACAGCGACCAGTGACGCCAAGCGACCGCCAGTCCCGCGGAGATGCCGATATGGGCCAGCGGCAGGAAGTCCAGTCGGGTGTAGGCTTTGGGGACGGTGGCCGTCTCGTAGTAAAAACCGCCGCTGAGCATCAGCGTAGCGTCGCTGAGCAGATCGTAGATGTTATATGTTCCGCCGATGCGCAAGCTGACGGTGTTGCGATAGGCGTGGGGCAGTGTCATCTGGTCAACTTCGTTGAACACCGAGCCATCGGCAAAGCGGATCGCGATCGGCTGGTCGAGTTTTGCAGCGAGTCGTTCGACGACCGACCATGACTCCCAGACGACGTTGACTTCGAGATCGAAGCGCTCGCGGCCTTCGGCGTCGTGGTCGATCAGTCGCAGTCCGCTGCGCAGGATCCATGGCATGGGCACGTCCAGCCGACCGGTCGAAGGGTTGGGGCTGGCGTCGACGGGTATCGGTAGTAGCTGGGCGGTCTCGGGGGGGACGGCACAACTGCCGTCGAGGCCGCGTGCACCGATGCAGAGCGTTCCTTTGGTGAGAAACGAGAAGCGAAAACGCAGCGCGGCGCCAAGCGCTAACCAGCGCAGCGGGCGGAGCTGGAGGCCGACGATGGCTGTCGGTGTCACGCCGCTATGGGTATTGAGCTGAACGACGATGTCGTTGTCGGGGTTCTCGGTATCCAATGGCGCCAATGCGACGACCGTTGTCTGATAGGAGGCGGAGGCCCAGCCCAACTGCAGCACGCCGCCGAGCTGTAGCCAGTCGCGCGGACGCCAGGCCAGGCCGATCGTCGGATAGATCGCGATCAGATCGACGTCGGAGACCTCGTAGCGCGCCGGCGAGGGCGTGCCATTTGCGTCGGGGACGCACGGGTTGCTGCCCGGACGGCAGCGCGTTGGAAAGCGGCGGGCCGGTGGACCATTGGGCGCGTACATGCCGCCGATCAGATTCAGCCGCAAACGCTTGAGCAAGCCGCCGAGGTCCGACGAGAACGCCAACAGCGGTACGACGACTGGGCCGGCGCTGTTTGTCACCGTCGGCATTGTGCCGCTTAGCGGTGCAGGGTATTGGTCGCTGGGGATCGCCGGGTCCGAGTATTGGCGACGGGTAAAGCGGATGCGCTCTCCGAGCAGGGTACCGGAAAAAAACAGCTGTGTGCCGACTAGGCTGGCTGCCCCAGCCGGATTGTGATGGATCGCCGTCGGGTCATCGGCTCGCGCGGTAAACGCACCGGCGCGGCCGAGCGCTGTCGCACCGAGATCAGGGATGTGAAAACCTCCGGCATTTGCTGCGGTCGAACTGGCGAGCAGCAGCAACGCCGAGCAAGCGAAGCGGTGCAACATGATCAGGCGGCGCGTTGCCGGCGCAGCTGCACCGAGAGGATGGCGATGGCTGCCGGTGTTACTCCGGGGATGCGGGCGGCCTGACCCAAGGAGAGCGGTCGGCTGCGGACGAGCTTTTCTCTCACTTCGTTGCTTAGGCCCTTGAGTGCTTGGTAGTCGAGGTCTTGGGGGATCTTCTGATCTTCGAGGCGGGCCAAGCGCTCCGCCTGCTCGCGCTGTTTGTCGATATAACCGGCGTACTTGATCGCCAACTCAACTTGTTCGTCGATCAGCGAGTCATCGACTTCGGCGGGCGGCAACACGCCGACCTCGCGATAGTGGGCGAGCGCGACTTGAGGTCGCAAGAGCAGTTCAGCCAGGGTGATGCCACGCCGAGCTGCAGGCGTACCCAAAGCGCGCAGCTTTTCGTCGAGCTGCTGGTGTCCGTGGACGCGCGTCGTTTCGAGCAGTGTGCCGAGGGCAGCAGCGCGCTGACGGCGATCAGAGTAGAGCGCGTAGCGTGAATCGTCGATCAGGCCGAGCTCGCGGCCGATCGGTGTCAACCGCTCGACGGCGTTATCTTCGCGCAGCAGCAAGCGGTACTCGGCGCGCGAGGTAAACATCCGATATGGCTCTTCGGTACCACGGTTGACCAGGTCATCGATCATCACGCCGATGTAGGCCTGGTCGCGGCGCAGGATCAGCGGCGCTTGCTCGTCTAGCCAGCGCACGGCGTTGATTCCAGCGATCAGGCCCTGGGCGGCGGCCTCTTCGTAACCGGTCGTGCCATTGAGTTGGCCAGCGAAGTAGAGGCCACGGTGATCGCGTACGGCCAGCGTTGGTTCGAGTTGCCGCGGGTCGGCGAAGTCGTATTCGACGGCGTAGCCGAGGGTGACCAGTTTGGCGTTTTCGAAGCCGCTGATGCTGTGCACCAGTTGCTCTTGGACGTCGGCTGGCAGACTGGTGGAAATCCCGTTGGGGTAGATCAGCGCGCTGTCGATGCCCTCGGGTTCGACGAAGATCTGATGGCGCTCGCGGTCGGCGAAGCGCACGATCTTGTCCTCGATCGCCGGGCAGTAGCGCGGGCCGGTCCCGCTGATCGCGCCGCTGTACATCGCCGAGCGGTGCAGATTGTTGCGGATGATCTCGTGGGTTCGTTCGTTGGTGTAGGTGATGTGGCACGGCAGTTGGGGCAGCGGCGGTTTGCCGCCGACGAACTCGCTCCAGGCCGACAACCGCGGGGGCGGTGTGTCGCCCGGTTGAATCGTCATGCGATCGTAGTCGAGCGAGCGCTTGTCGAGGCGACAGGGCGTGCCGGTCTTCAGTCGGCCGAGACGCAAACCGAGCGCCAAAAGCGCGCTCGACAGCGCGCTGGCGGCCTGTTCGCCGATGCGTCCACCGGGCGTGCGTTGTTCACCGACGTAGAGCGCACCGGAGAGGAACGTTCCGGTGGTGATGATCACGGCACGACAATCGACGCCCGTGCCGTCAGCGAGTTCGATCCCGCTGACCTGCTGACCCTGCAGCTTGAGCGCGGCGACCTCACCTTCGATGACGACCAGCCGGTCTTGGGCGGCAACGGTGCGCGCCATCGCTTGCGAATAGCGCTTGCGATCGGACTGGACCCGCGTGCCGCGTACGGCGGCGCCTTTGCGCTGATTGAGGCGGCGGAACTGGATCGCTGTGGCGTCAGCGCAGAGACCCATTTGTCCGCCCAGCGCGTCGACTTCGCGGACAAGGTGACCTTTGCCTAATCCACCGATCGCCGGGTTGCAGGACATGCGGCCGATGGCGTCGCTGCGCAGCGTGACCAACGCGACGCGCTTACCCATTCTCGCCGCGGCGAGGGCGGCCTCTACGCCGGCATGTCCAGCGCCGACGACGACAACATCAACAGCCATGCTCATCTATTCTTTGATGGTGCTCGACAGGCGGGCGAGTTGGGCTTTTGATAGGTCTCGAAGGCGTAGACCTTGACGCTGAACTTCACGGTCAGCGACTGATAGTCTTCTAGTCCGCGCCCGGCGCGCTGACCGGCGTAGCGCGCACGACGGATCATCGTTGAACCGCAGGGATCGAGCACGCCACGCGGCAACGAGCGCTGAAAGGTTGCCCAACGCTCGATCTCATCGCGTTCACAGCGACCGAGGTGGCCGCAGGGGATATTTGCGACGCGGTACCAGTGCGGACCCTCTTTGGCGCCGTACTCGTAGATGGTCAGGCCGAGTTGCAGGCCCGTCTCTCGATCAGCGGACTCGCCGATCAAGGTGATCGGGTGTTCGCCGATCGGCAGATCGACGTAAAAGCATGCCTCGAGGTTCTGAGGCGCCTTATAGAACGTGCCCAGCTTTCCGACTTTGACCCAGTTGGCCGAGGTGCTGCGCGCCAAACGGAATTCGTAGCGCTTGTGGCCGGGGGTCAGTGATGCTTCCGATTGATCGCCGTCTCCGCCGAGCGAGCGGCAGCGACAACGGCCCTGCGCACAGCGCGCGCTGTTGGCGAAGGTCAAATCGCTCTGCGCTGGCAAGTGCAGCGGTTGGGCCGGCGGCTTGCAAGCCGCGAAGGCGGTGAGCACTAGGCAAATCTTTAGCAGATCCCAAAAATTACGCATCAGCTGGCTTTTAGAGAGAGCGAGGCGCGATGTCAAGGTTGCGAGCGTCGATTCGTCGATGTCCCGCTCTGGCTGGCGGTCGGCAGAGGGGCGGAAGAGCCTTGTACTCCGTCGCCTACTCTGCTAGTCATCTAGAGAGTTTAGCGTGAAGATGACAATTTCGAGTTCGATTGCCCGCTGGGGTTTGCTGTTCTTGCTGTGTGCTGGTGGCTGCGCCAGCACCAATGCCTCGAGTAATGTCTCCTATCGCAGCACGGCCGAGTCGAACTATCTCAAAGGGATGGCGGAGCTGAAGGACGAGAGCTTTCCTGACGCGTTGCGCTATTTCAACTTCGTCAAGAACAAGTTTCCCTTCTCACGCTTCGCGACCTTGGCCGAGTTGCGTATCGCCGACACCTACTTTGCTCAAGAGAAGTTCATCGAGTCAGCCGACGCCTACAAGCTGTTCGTCAAGTTTCACCCGACGCACCCGCAAGTGATCGACGGCTACGCAGCGTTTCGCGCCGCCGAATCCTACGTACGTCAGATCCCGGGTGACTGGTTTCTGCTGCCGCCGGGTTACGAAAAGGATCAGGTTGCCACGCGCGAGGCAGTGCGCGAGCTGAAGATCTTCGTGCGCACCTACGCGAACAGCAAGTACCTTGAGAAGGGTAAGCAGCTCTATCGACAGGGGTTGCGCCGTCTGGCCGCGCACGAACTTTATGTCGCGCGCTTTTACCTCGAGCAGGGCAAGCCGAAGGCGACGATCTTGCGGCTCGAGGGTGTGCTCCAGCGCTATCCAGAGGCCGGGGTTCACCCCGAAGTCATGCTGCTTTTGGGCAAGACCTATCTCTCCTTGGAGAAGCGCGCGGAGGCGCGCAAGACGTTCGTCGAGTTGACCAAGAAGTATCCTCAGGACTATCACGCGGCCAAGGCCAAGCTGTATTTGCGCTATCTTGGCGACTGATCATGTGTGAGCCGAAACAGCAAAAGAAACGGGCGCAACATGGATGAACGCATCAAGCACCTACTGATCGAAGGGCGCGACGCCTATAAGGCGGGTGAGTTCGCTCGTGCTGAGCAGCTGCTCGGTGAGGTGGCCCGCGAAAACCGGACATTTGCCGATGTGCACAACATGCTCGGCGTGATCAACCATTCGCAGGGGCGGTTGGCGCAGGCCCAGCAGAGTTTCGAGCAGGCGTTGGCGATCAATCCGCAATACACCGAAGCGGCGCTTAACCTGGCCGTGACCTATAACGATCTCGGCCGGTATGACGACGCCAAACAGGTCTATAACCAAGCGATGGCGCGCGCCCGCAATCAACCGCGCGAGCTCGACCCGTTTGCCAAAGGCAAGATCGCCAACATGCACGCCGATCTCGGCGATGCCTATTATGCCTTGGGGATGCTCGACGAGACGCTGCGCGAATACAGCCACGCCCTGGCGCTTTGTCCGCATTTCCCCGATGTGCGCACGAAGTTAGGCAACGCGTATCGCGATCAAGACAAGCTCGATGCGGCGATCGCCGAATATCGCGAAGCGATCGCCTCAAATGCTAACTACGTTCAGGCCCGGCTCCAACTCGGCGTGGCGCTCTATTCGGCCGATCGCGCTGAAGAGGCCGCTGCTGAATGGCAGCGGGTTCTCGAGCGTGACCCACAAAACCGCGCCGCGCGCACTTATCTGCGCATGGTCGGCATCGAAACCGACTAAGCGTCGCTCCGAACGATGCGTCTCGCCGACCGTCCGCTGGCGCTGGCCTCCGCCGATTTACCCGGCTGTGGTGGTGCTTGGCGTGAGCCAGAGGACTTCTACGTCGAGGAAGTTCCTGCTTACCTGCCGAGCGGCGAAGGCGAGCACGCTTTCCTCTGGGTGGAAAAGCGCGGCGTCGCCACGCTCGAGCTGGTCAAGCAGCTAAGTCGCGCGCTGGGGATTCCCGGTAGCGAGGTTGGCTATGCGGGCATGAAGGACAAGCACGCCGTCACTAAGCAGTGGCTGTCCGTGCCGGCAAAGGTTGAAGACGAGTTGAAGCGGCTCGAGCTTGCCGGCGTCGCGATCCTCGAGGTCAAGCGCCACGCCAACAAGCTCAAGACCGGGCATCTGCGCGGCAACCGCTTCGTGATCACCTTGCGCGGCGTGGAAGAGCAAGCCGAAGCGCGAGCGCTTGCCGTGATCGATCGACTCAACGAGCGCGGTCTGCCGAACTATTTCGGCACGCAGCGCTTTGGCGTCGAAGGTGATAACGCGCAGCGCGCCAGAGCCGTGTTGCGCAAAGAACAACGTGCGCCGCGCGATCGTCGACGGTGGCGTCTGTTGCTCTCCGCGCTGCAGTCGCAGCTGTTTAACGAGTGGGTCGCTCGGCGAATCGAGGCCGATCGTTGGTCGCGGCTACTCGGTGGCGAGGTGATGCTTCGCGCTGGGCACTCGAACCCGTTTGTTTGCGAAGACCCTGCAACCGATCAGTCGCGTCTGCTTGCCCGAGAAGTCGTGCTCGCCGGGCCGCTCTACGGACCACGTATGCCTTGGGCCGCGCCTCCCGCATTGGCCGACGATCAAGCGGTGCTCGCCGAGGCGGGGTTGTCGATCGAGGATTTCGCCGGTCAGGGCCGGCTAGCGCGTGGTGGACGGCGAGCCGCAGCGGTATTTCCCGAGCAGCTCACCGTCGAGACCGTTGCTGACGACCCTTCCGCGCTGCGGCTGGGTTTCACCTTGCCTCCTGGCTCTTATGCGACTGTGCTTTTGGCCGAGGTCAGCAAAGCAACCGTCTAGAGCTGGGCGTTCGGCATCTCCGCGCCTGCGCCCTCGGGGTCTAGCGCGGTATCTTTGTGCAGCAACCGGTTAGGCAAAAGTAGCCGGTTGTGCAACCGTCGTTATTGACACACGGGGTGAGGCCGTTTTCGCAACTGGGTAGGCGTGGTCCGCTGCCACCGTCGGTCCGCCCGCCATCGCCCGATGGGCCGGCGTCGCCGCTCGAGGCGAAGCATTTGGCGGGCAAGTCGGCGATCGTCTTGCCCAAGCAGATTTCGCACTCTTTGCAGTCGTTGACGCAGTCGGTGCTTTGCGTGCAGGTCGCACACTTTTCGGGCGTGGCAGCCGTGCAATCTGCGCCCGAGCCCAGGTAAACCAAGCGTTTCTGTCCGCCGGCGAAGACCTCGCAGCAGCCGAAGCAATCGCAGCCATTGGGCGTCAGCGGACGGCAGTTGTCGATGCAGTTTTGCGGTTGCGGCCCGGGACAGTTCTTGAAGGCTGGGTCGTAGGGGCAGGCCTTGGCCAGATTCGCCCCGGGGTTTTTCGGGTCGCACTTGAGGTTCCACTCGCACTTTTCGCCTTGGCCGCTGTTGCCGTCGAAGAAGCAATCTTGTTTGCAGCCATCGACGTTGTCCCCGGCGATGCCCGTGGCGAATGCCCCTTCATCGTTGTCGCAGGGGCCGACGCATTCGGGATCCTGGGCGTCGATCAATCCGTCGCCGTCGTTGTCCTTGCCGTCGCCGCAGGCGTAGACAGTACCCGCACAGGCCGGTTGGTTGGTTGGTGTCCAGCTGTCGACCGTGGTCGACCCATCGCCGGTCGTTTGACCGTCTTTGACGGCGCCATCGATCACCGGCGTTGAGGATTTTGGATCACAACCGACCGCGCATAACACGGCGCACAGCATGACAAGCCGCATGTCTCTCCCCCCGCTAGGATGCAATGCCAATGATTATGGCTTGTTGCCAATGAGGTGTCGAGAGGGTAAGGCTGAGGCGCTCGCCAGCTGGTTGGCCTGTTGCCTGGATCGCTAGGCGCTGTACAAGGGCGAGGTTGTCGGCGGCCCGCTACGAAAAGCGATCAGCTATCGAGCGCTTCGATGTACTGCTCGTACAGATCGCGGGCGATTTCGGTTCGGCTTAGCCCCTCGGGGGCCACGCGGATGTCGAGCTGGGCACCGACCAGATCGAAGCTGGTCGCTTTGACGGTAGCTGGCTTGAGGTCGAATTCCTCGAGCAAGCTCTCGATCTGCTCGACGTCCATGCCGTGCCAACGCGCGATCTCTTTGACGTTGGGCTTTTGATAGCCATCTTCTGGTGTGATGCCGAGGTAGTAGGAGCAAAAAAGCTGAAACTTGTCGGGCGGGCCGTCGTAGACCTGGCGGCGCTCGGCCATGGTCTCGCGACCGCCGAGGACGCTACTATCGTCGCGTGTCGAGGGCGGCAGCCGATCGATCGTCGAACGCCCATTGCCGACCGGGCCGCGACCGCGTCGTCTTCGTCGTCGTTTCTTCAAACCGTTGTTACCAGCGGAATGGTCGGGACGGCCGCCACCGCCGCCACCGCCGCCACCACCGCCACTGCCGCGCCGCCGCGGGCGCCGTCCGCCAGCCGACTCGTCACTCATACTTCTAACCTCTTTTCGTTCATCGGTTTTTTTGCCCGACGGCTCCGTCTGGCTCGGCCAGTATCGGATGCTCACCTGCGTCCGGAGTGTTGCCTTGGCAAACGAAAGCAAACGCGTCCGCCGAGTGCAGGCTTGGTTGTGGTTAAGCCCTAGTCTTCGTTTTTTCGAGCTGGGTACCTTGGGCTAGCGGACGAAGCGTCCGCGAACTCTCCGAGGCAACCGGAATCAAACAAGTCGCGCCACATCCGCGGCGGGAAGCCCCAAAGCCGGCACGCCCAAAGGCAGCAATACCAGCGGCGTTTCCAGGGCGCGCTAACCGCAATTTCTCGACGGTGAGCTAGCTTGCTCGTCGCGCGCTTCTTCTACATTTCATGGCCCATTTGGGTGTCACTCGTCAAGTGCAAAAGCGCCTGTTGCGCGGTTGTCTCGGTTGTTGTACACGCGGTCTAACCTGTGAAATAATCACGTGAACTCTACTTCTCAACGCTGGGCACGAGCCATGATTTCGCGTCATCTGTGCGCTATTTCCGTCGTATTCGCGCTGACTAGCAACGTCTACGGTCAGATACCGGTCGATACCTCGTTTCCGGTCCAGCTGTTCGAACCGGCGATCGGCACCCGTGACTTGCTGATGGCCGTCGAGCCAGCGTCGGTTGCCGATCATTTGGATTTCGCGCTTTCGCTGACCCTCAACTACGCGCACAAGCCGCTGGTGCTGTTTGTCCAAGACACCCAGGGCACGGGCACGGGGACGATCGACCTGTCGAAGGCGCAACAGCTGGTGTTGGTTCGGCACCAGCTCAGCGCCGATGTTGGGGGAGCGATCGGCTTTGCGCATCGCTGGTTTCACGCTCAGCTGGGTTTGAGTCTGCCGGTCAATCTGGTGCTGCGCGGCACGCGGATCGACGATCAGCTCAACGAGGCCGGCAGTCTAAGTGCGACGGGGGTTGGTGATCTGCGGATTCAGCTCAAGGTGTCGCTGCTCCGCAACTACAAGGGCCTGTCGGTGGCCTTTTCGCCGATCATCACCGTGCCGACGGGTGATCAAGATGCCTTCGGCGGTGAGCCTAACCTCAGCGTCAAACCGCGGGTTGTCGCTGATTTTCGCCTGCGCGATTTTGTTTTCGCGGCCAACTTGGGTTGGTTGTTTCGCGAGAGTTCGACGCTGGTTTCTTCCGAAGTCGGTCACCGTCTGCTGTACGGACTGGGTGCGGGCTACGAAGCCCATCGACGGGTGCGCGTCTTTGGCGAAATCTACGGGCAGATGGGCTTTGGCACCAAGTCCAACTGTGAGACGGCGAGCAATGGTCGCGTGGTCTGCAGCGACAGCTCTTCGACCGACCTCGACGCGTTTCCGCTCGAGGCGCTGGCCGGCGCGCGGGTCAGTCTGCCCTTCGGCTTGATGGCGAGCGGCGGCGTGGGCTTTGGTCTGATCCAGGCGCTGGGTAGCCCTCAGGTGCGGGTGATCGCCGGTCTGCGGTGGGCGCCTGACTTTACCGATACCGATGGCGATGGCATCTACGATCAAGACGATCGCTGCCCGACCCAACCCGAAGACTTCGATGGCTTCCAAGACAAAGATGGCTGTCCCGACCCGGACAACGACGGAGACCTGATCCCGGATGTGCGCGACAAGTGTCCCAACGAGCCGGAAGATCGCGACACCTTCGAAGACGATGATGGCTGTCCCGATCCGGACAACGACAAGGACGGCATCCCCGATATTCGCGACAGTTGCCCGTTCAAGCCAGAGACCAAGAACGGCTACAAGGACGACGACGGCTGTCCAGATGTGCCCGATCAAGATGACGATGGCGTTCCCGACACGACCGACAAGTGTCCCAATGAGAAGGAAGACCGAGACGGCTTCCAAGATGACGATGGTTGCGCGGACCCGGACAACGATAACGATGGTGTGCCCGATAGCTTCGACGCCTGTCCGAATGACGCCGAGGATATCGACGGCTTTGAAGATGACGACGGTTGTCCCGATCCAGACAACGATCGCGACGGTGTGCCCGACGCCCAGGACAAGTGTCCAAACAAGCCTGAGACGATCAACGGCTATCGCGATGACGACGGTTGTCCGGATCGCGGCAAGGTCAACGTCCAGATCCAAGCCGACAAGATCGTCATCACCAAGAAGATCTACTTTGCTACGGCGCTCGCGCGGATCAAGACGCGTTCGTTTTCGATCGTTGATCAAGTCGCATTGGTCTTGCGGGCAAACCCGCAGGTCAAGGGCGTGAGGATCGAAGGACACACCGATGGTCGTGGGGATGCCAAGCGCAACCTGCGGCTCTCGCAAAAGCGCGCAGAGGCGGTGCGCGACCGATTGATCGCTCAAGGTGTCGAGCCGACGCGGCTGATCGCGGTGGGCTTTGGCTCGCGCAAGCCGATCGCCAGCAACAAGACACGGCGCGGCCGAGCGGCCAACCGGCGCGTCGAATTCATCATCCTCGAGCGGGCCGACGACAAAAAGACGCCCAAGGCCAAAGGGGCGATCAAGCCGGCCGACGACGAGGATGATGCCAAGGATGATGCCAAGGACGATGACAACTAGCGGGCGTTGTCAGTGTCCTGCTAACACAGCGCTCACTGGCGGGGGAGACCCTCGCTAGGGGCGCATCTTCATCGCCTCTTTGACCAACTCTTCGATCTGTTCGGGCGTGAGCTCCGAGTCATCCGGGTCGCGGCACCAGTTCGGATCGGTGTCGGTGGCTTCATCCCAGTCGCTATAGTCAGCGGCGGCGCGGTAGCGTCGCGCAGCAGCCACCAGGCGGCTGGGCTCACGGGGGGTGCTGCTGGCGGCGCGCTGTAATAGGGCCGCCCGAAATAGACGTTTTTCTCGGCGCTTCATCGGCTGGTCGTTATAGAGTCAACGTTTACCGTGGAGCTGTCAATCGGCGTGCGACGCGCCCACGTTTCTTTCTCTTTTTGTCTTATCGGACGAATTGGCTGATCTTAAAGCTTGGCGATGATCGCTGCGGTGACATCGCTCATCTTTGCCGCCTGCTCTTGACCAACAAGGTCATAGGTCAGCGGTTTGCCGTCGGCCAGTAGCGCTTTGACCGCTTGTTCAATCTGGTCACCGGCGGCGCTGAGCGTGCGGCGCTCTTTGCGCTCTCCTAGCCACCGCAACCCCTCAGCAACACAGAGGATCATTGCGATGGGGTTGGCTTTATCCTGGTTCGCGTGTCGCGGGGCCGAGCCGTGGATCGGCTCGAACATCGCGCTCTTGTCACCGATGTTGCAGCCGACGGCCATGCCCATGCCGCCCTGCAGAACGCTCGCCAGATCGGTGACGATGTCGCCGAACATGTTGCTCGTCACGCAGACGTCGTAGTACTCGGGCTGGCCGATCAGCCACTGGGTGAAAGCGTCGACGATCGCCACGTCGCGCTCAACCTCGGGATAGTCGGCGCCGATCTTGTGAAAGATGTCGACGAACAGCTGGCAGCCGCGCAGGACGTTGTCCTTGACGATGCAGGTCAAGCGCTTCTTGCCGTCTTTGGGGGCGCCGTCGCGTTTTTTTGCCAGTTCGAAAGCGTAACGGACGACGCGCTCGGTCGCACGCCGGGTGATCACGCGCAGATCGGTCGCCACCTCGGCTTGGGGACCAGGAGGCGTTATACCGCCGATTCCCGAGTACAGTCCCTCGGTGTTTTCGCGGACGATCACCATGTCGACCTGGCCAGGCTGCCAGACCAGTTTGCGCTCGCCGTGAATGCGGTGGCGCACGCCCGGGTAGAGTTTGACCGGCCGCACGTTAGCGTAGAGGTCGAGACGGGTGCGATTGCCGATCACCGGTGACCAGCCGGCCATCTTGCCGTCCTTCATCGTGACCGGCTTGCCATTGGCGCCGGGCCAGCCGACGGCACCGAGTAGGATCAGGTCCGCCGCCGCGCAGCGCGCTTCCGAACCTTCGGGCCAGTCGGTCCCGTGTTCGAGGTAGTACTTGCCGCCACAGGGGATCTGCTCGACATCGAAATGAAAGCCGTGTTTGGCGGAAATGGCGTCGAGGACCCGCAGGCCCTGGGCCATGACTTCCGGGCCGATCCCATCGCCGGGCAGGGCGATAACGCTGAACTTGGCACTCACGCGAACACTCCTCGTCTAGTGGGCGGAAAGAGATCCAAAGCTCTCGAGGTTCGTCGCGCTAGCGCTGATCTCGTCGCAAGCTTCAGAGCCGTCCGCGGCGTTACCCTAACATAGCGGTAGCCGCTAAACCACGTCGGCGTAGAGGATCTCCCAGAGCGCGGGATTGAGCGTCTTGAGCTGCGCCACCGGGTCGGGCAGCTTGTGGAAGCTGGCCGGGTAGATGATCTCGCGCGTCGTCTTGTGCTGAAAATAGTGGGGACGCGCGATGTCGGGCCGACCGGTCCAGGTCGAGTCATCGTTGGGGTTGTAGTAGACCGAGGCGACGCGAACGCGGTTGTGGTCGAGGTTTCGTCGCAAGAGCTCTTTGAGTCGAGTGACGACATCGTTGACCAGGCGGCCGGCGCGAAAGGTCGTGTCGATGATCAGCACGTTGTCCGTGCTGTTGATGTTGTCGGCGAGGTAGCCTAGTCCGATGATCGAGCTGCGGTAGCTGGCCCGCGTCGGTGACGCATTGATGCTGATGTGGTCTGGCGTTTGGCGCGTGTCGCCCTGCTTGCGGAGGAAGTACTTGTAAGTCTCGTGTACCGGTAGGCCGGCGATCACGCCGCCCGGCCAGAGTGCGATCATGAAGTTCGGGTGCCAACTGTCATCTTTTGCGATCTGAATGCCCAGCCGAACACTATCGAAGAGCAACTGCTGTGCGCTGACGTATTGATAGTGCTCGGTCATCGAGCTTCTTAGCTCGCTTTGCGCAGTTGGTTCTTCGCCGCGCAGAAGTCGCCAGAGCGTCTCCGACTTGTTGCGGATCCGCGTATCGTCGGCATCACCGTCCTCGACCAGGTCGGCGATCTCGTGGGGATAGTCGATCCAGACATCTTCATCGATCGACTGCAGCGCATAGAGCGGCAGGTCTTGGTAGGCGTGCTTCTCCGGCTTGCTGTGCACGGTGGCTACGCGAATATCTTCGGGCGCGTTCTTGCGCGCCATTTGGCGCAGCAATGAAACGATGCCCTTGATGGTGTTACCTGACTCGTAGACGTCGTCGATGATCAGCAGTCCGTCCTCGCGGCAGATTACATCGACCAGGTGTTCGAGGTTCTTGACCGTGACCTCACCCTGTTGGCCGATGCCGAGGTAGGAGTCGGTGGCGATCGTGGTGTGATTGAGCGAAAAGCCGCGGCTGCGAAAGTAGGCATGGACACCCAGGCCGACCGGTGTGCCGCCGCGCCAGATCGAAATCGCGTGCTTGGGGCGAAAGCCGCTTTGATAGACCAGTTTTCCCAGCCGAACCGTGTCCAGCAGAAAGTCGTCGGGAGAAACGTGCAGCATCTTTGGCATTTCTTCGAGCGCCCCGGGCTTGAATTAGGGGGCCTACATACCGCGGGATCGCCGCTACAGGCAAGCCGGATGGCCCGCGTTCTTGCTTCGGCGTCACGGGTTTTTGTGTCGGCAAATGTGCGGGCTCTCAGATTTCTGGCGACGGTGCGCGGGGCCTGCCGCTCAGGCGGCGCGACCCTGCGAGAAAGGCAGCGTTTTCTGGGCTGCGCAGCAGTACCGTTAGCGGCACAGCTGTTGCAATAAGTACGGGGTGCAGCTCAGCGAAAGGGTATCTCAATGCGTCGAACCAGCTTGGTCGTCTTGTCCGCTTTCTTTGCGTGGTTTGTTTCTGCTTGCGGTGACGGGGCTTCGCTCAACGATTCGCTCTCGCCGGGGCAGACCGACTTCGTCAACGAGCAGCCTGGCGGTGGAGATGATTACCAAGGACGGGGCATCGATGGGCCGATGGCTGCCGGCGGTACCGAGCTCGATAGCTCGAGCGCTGCGCCGAAGGCTGAACCACCTTCGGGGCGCACGGCCGAGGTTGAAGAGGCCGATATCTATCGCGTCGACGCCAACCGGCTGTTTTATCTCAACACCTACCGTGGCTTTCTGATCTACGACCTGAACGATCCGAAAAAGCCCAAGCGCATGGGGCGATTGCCGGTGTTCGGTTACCCGATCGAGATGTTCGTGCAAGGCAATGTGGTCTATGCGCTGCTGCGCGACGCGCTGTACCTCAGCCAGAAAAAGGGCACGCTGCAGTTTGAGCGCAACAACGTTTCGCAGCTGGTGGCGATCGATGTTAGCGATCTCGCCCATCCCAAGGTGCTGCAGAAGGTCGACATCATCGGCGAGTTGCGTGAAGGTGTCTCGCGCAAGTTAGACGACACGATCTACGTCGTGTCCTATCTGCCGCAAAACTACTATTGGGGCTGGAACTATCGCCGCCCCGCCGAGCAAAAAGAACAAGCCTGGGTCTATTCATTCAACGTTCAGAACCCCCAACAGATGACGCTGGTCGAGAAGCTGAAGATCTTCGAAGGCGGCAGCTTTGCGTTTTACGACAAACAAACCGGCTTCAGCGGTACGCGTTACTTTCAGGGTGTGGCGATCTCTGCGACTTCCAATGCGCTGATGGTCGTCGAAAACTGGCAGCGCAGTTTCTCGAGCCGGCCGAGCGATGTGACCCGCTGCTATTCGTATAGCTACGACCAGCAAGCGGTGGTCTCGCTGATCGATATCAGCGACCCGAGCGGTAAGATCAACCGCCACACGACGTTCAGCACATCAGGTCAGCTGGGCGATCAGTTTAAGATGACCTACCGCTACGACCCTGCGGCGAAGACCGGCACGTTTTTCGGCATCTTCGCGCGAATGGAATGGTCGAACGCCAACTGTGATGGTCAGCGGGTGGTGATGAACACCCTCGAGTCCTGGGACGTGACCGATGGCGCGAATCCGCAGCTGCTCGACTCGCTATCGTTCGGCAAGCCCAACGAGACGGTGCGCGGTAGTGCCTACGATTTGTCGCGCGATGTCGCCTATGCGATTACCGCACGTGCGATCGATCCGCTCTACGTAATCAGCTTGGCCGATCGTAAAAATCTCAAAGTGCTTTCCGCGATCGATGGTCTGAGCGGTGATATGAACCTGTTTCGTTTGGTCGCCAACAACCAGTACCTGATGGGTATCGGCCGCGACAACACCACGACCTGTACTGGCTTCCAGGGCTCAGAAAGCCGCCGAGCGACCAACGTCGCGGTGAGTCTGATCGACGTTAAGAACCTCAATGCGATCCGTTTGGTCCAGCGGCAGTGCGTGGCCGTCGATAACGCGAGTTGGATCAATTCTGCGGTCAATTTTGATCTCGATCAGGCCCACAAGCTGATCGGCATGTACTCCGACTCGCGGGCCAACGTGCTCACCGTACCGGTTTTCTACTACAAGAAAGAGGGGCCCGAAGACTGGTGGTGGTATCGCTACGAGACCGCGGTGGGCATGATGACCTGGGACGTCACCAAGGACGATCCGAGCAAGAGCGAGCGCGATCAATCGGTACTGACCAATTTCGGTACGGTGGTTCATTCCCATGGCCAGGTGCGGCGTTCGGTGATCTTCACCCATAGTGGGGCGACGGCGCGTCGGATGATGATCAATCTTTCCGATACACACCTGGCGATCACCGACATCGATGACCTGGCGAAGCCACAGGCGTTGTCGACGGTGGAGATCGCGCCCTACTACGATCAGATCTTCCGCTTCGGACAGTATGTCGTCGAGCATATCCGACCGAGCCGTTACAACTACTGGGATAACCAGGGTCAATCCGAGTTTCGCGTGAAGGCCGTTTCGAGCAACATCGAGGAACAGAATGTTGTTGCCAGCTTCTCGGTCGGTCAGGTGCAGCGCGTGGTCAAGCACGGCAACAAGTTGGTGCTCTATCGCTTGCTGCCGCGCGTGGACAACGGCAATGGCTATTACGACCGCGACACCGAGCTGCTGGTCTACGACTTGAGCACGCCAACGGCGCCCCAACGCGGTGGCTCGCTCAAGCTCAGTGGTGCGACGATGCCCTACTATCTCTATTGGTGTGGCGCTCGTGGCTACTGGGGTGGGTACTGGTTCGGCAGCAATAGCAATTGGACGATGACCGACACGTCCTTGGTCATGCTCGGTTACATGTACGATCCGGTCGCCAGCCGTTACGAGCAGCGTTTGATGTTGATCGACTTGACGAACCCCGCTCAGCCGACGCTGGTCGAGCACAAGCTGTCTTCGGGAACCAACGGCAATATCGCCGTCACGGGCTTGGTCGCCGACGTTCTCGACCCATCGTCGTTCTTGCTGACCTATCGCACCCAAGTGGGCACGCGCAACGTTGGCCGCTATACCGTGTCGGTGTTCAAGCATTTCGCCCAGCGCTGGGTGCCGACCAACGGGCACTACGCGGCGGCCTATGCGGTTAATCTGCCGGGCCAGCTGGTGCGCACCTGGAAGTCGGAGAACGGCACGCGCCTGTTCCTCACCGCGGATTCGCGTTATCGGCTGATGTTGGCGAACAGCGGCCAGAACACCTATTGGCGCAGCGATTCGCGGCTCAACCTGCTGCGCGAGATCAGTCTGTTTGGTACGCCGGTGGCTGAGTTGCGTGACACGCGAACCTTCGTCGATTTCCACGTCGGTGGTTTGGTGCTCGAGGGAACGCGGCTCTACCTCAATGCGCGCCGCGCTTGGTACTACGCATATGAGGCGGTCGATGATAGCGATGGTGCCGCTCAGAACCCCGACCCCTCCGACCACCTGCAGATCTTCGACCTGAGCAGCTCGCGTCTGGCGCAGACCTTTGGCGGGTCGCTTGGCACCCAAGGCGTCTATCTGATGGGCGCCGACAGTGGGCGGCTGTTCCTCAATCTGCCGGGCGATGGCATCGTGGTGATCGATGCATCTACGCCGCATTCACCCAAGGCGCTGAGCTTTACGCGAACGCTCGGCTTTGCCACACACATCGAGGTCGATCAAAACCGCGCTTATGTGGCTTCCGGTCACTTTGGCGTGTTTGAGGTCAACCTGGCGGGACCGACGTTGATTCCGCAGATCTAGCCGCGCTTAGCTTGTCGCCCCAGGGCTCACCACTTTTGCAGCGGTGAGCTCTGAGGCAAATCGTTAGCGCCTGCTAGATCTTTTCGAAGACCAACAGCAGATTTTCCGCCACGCTGCCGCATTTGGCGACGGTCTTTTGCCCGGCCTGCAGGTCCGTCTTGTCGATCGCGATCTGACAGCTTTCCAGCTTGCTTTCACCACCCGGCACCGCGTTGACGTAGCCCCAGACTTCAACGGTGAGACCGTTTAGCAGGTCGCTTTGTGTCGCGATCATCATCCGCTGGGTCAACTCGGCTTTGCTGCCGCTCTTGAGCTTCCAGGCGAGGCCGCTACGGCGTGTTTGACCGCCGATCGTCAGCGCGGCGAAGTCGTTGCAGTCGCCCGGTGCGCCGCCGGTGCCGGTGCAGCTGCGCTTGCTGGTCCAGGAGGAAATGCCGACGATGTAGTCGCCAGGGTTTGCGTCGCTGATCGAAAAGATCACCGTGCCGACTTTGTTTTCACCGCCGTCGCAGTTTTGACTGATCGTTCCGGCGCTGATCGCTGAACTATCGATCTTGACATCGCAGTCGGCGATGATGTCGTTGGCATTGGCAGAGTCGACATCGATTATTTTCAACTTGAGCGTGGTGGCAGCCAGCGCTGTCGGCGTATCGACCAGCACCAGGTCGTTGTAGCTCGCCACCGATCCTTGGGGAACGTCGTCTTGAACGTGCGTGCTGCGGATCAGCTGCGTGCCGGAGCGAATCTCGGCGAACACGTCACAATTGGTGTCGCCGAAGCCGCAGCTCGCTTTGGGCGAGAGGCTGACAAAGAACAGCGCCTTTTTCGCCGGCGGCGGTGGGGCACACTTCTTTTGCGCGGTGTCACAGATATCATCGCCGCTGCAGGTTTGGCAGAGCAGTTGGTCGAAGCCACAGCTTTGCTTGGAGG
Source organism: Deltaproteobacteria bacterium (assembly GCA_020633415.1). Taxonomy (GTDB): domain Bacteria; phylum Myxococcota_A; class Polyangia; genus JACKDQ01. The sequence goes on along the minus strand of JACKDQ010000002.1, from coordinate 763,191 downwards.
GGGTCTTGACGCAATCGCCAAGCGCCGTGCAGCAGCTGCATTCAGCCGCGCAGTTGGGCTGGGGATCGACGCAGACCCCGGCGCTGCAGTTTTGCGCTGGCCCACACGGGATGCATGCCGGACCACAAGCGGATTTGTCGTCGATCAGACAACTTGCACCCTGCATACAACCGTTGGTGCAGGGGATGACCGTCGCGTCGAATTCGCCGCCACCATCGAGGTAGATCGGCGGTGTTGTGGGGCTGTCGGAGCAGCCACCGATCAGCGTTAGGTAGACCAGCATCGCTAGTCGAGTCTGTAAGCGTCGCATCTGAACCCCCCATTGCTTTCGTCACTCATAGCACGAGGCGTGCCACCGCTGCGCGGCAAATATCGCCTGGCGATCGGGCTGATTGCGCGCTTGCCGGGAGCAGGCACCTCGCGACGTGGTGTACCGACTCCGGCATCGGCTGGCGATCATCGGCGGCTTAGCGCTGCGCCTCGTGAACGCCGCTGTCGTGCAGTGCGCCGCAGATCAGCCCGTAGAAGCGGTCGTCGGCGGCGATAAACAGCCAACCGATGTGGATCGCGCAGTTTCCGCAGTTGCAGAGCTGCCAGCGATAACCGGGGAACCAGGACCAGTAGTCGCTGCTCGCGCCGACCGGCGAGACGCCGAGCGCGCGGATAAAGCAGCGAATCTCGAAGACCACGCCAGCAGGATTGATGAACGTGTGTTGATGTTCGCCGTTGATCGTGAGCGCATCGTCGGGTGTTGCTAACGGGTGGCCGCAGGCGGCGCAGCGGATCGGCAGCTCCGGCAGCGCGTGTTGTTCGCGTTGAGGGGCGAGCTTGTCGCGTTCGGCAGTGCTCGGTAGCTGCTGCGTTCGCGTTTTCAAGTGGCGTAGCGGTTCAGTGTGCACGGGCACGCGTGATGTGGCGATCGAGAAAGTCGAACGTTTGCCGCCAACAGGTCTTGGCTTGTTTGCGCCAGACGAACGCCATGAAGGCGTGGACTTCGCCGGGGAAGAAGCGTGCCTCGCAGGGGACCGCGAGTTTGTCGAGGGCGGCTGCCAGGCGCCGCGTATCGTCGAGCAGTGGGTCTTTGGTGCCGACGGCCGCGTAGAACGGGGGCAGCGGTCGGTCGGGCTGCTGCGCGAGCTCGAGAAAGCGTAGCGGGTCGGCCAGCTCATAGCTGGTTGGATCGCCTGACTGTTGGGCTTCGCTGAGGTAGGAGTTGGCGATGTACTGCAGGCGTGTATTGAGCCACTCGGGTAGCTGGCGCCGTCGGGCGTGCCGGCCGATGTCGCTGACCTGCAAGACGCCGCAGTTTGCGATCACTGCGCGCGGCGTGACCGCGGTGTCGAACAATTGTTGCGCCCAGGGTTCGCTGCGGCGATACGACGTGGCGACCGCCAGCGCGCTGGCAAGATTGGCCCCCGCCGACTCACCGGCGAGGATCAACCGCGATAGATCGCCGCGGAAGCGTTGGGCATGGTTAGCTACCCAGCCTAGCGCGTTGCACGCATCGATCACCGCTGCGGGAAACGGATGTGTGGGCGCCAGGCGATAGTTGATGTTGAATACACAGTAGCCGCGGCGCGCGAAGGCCAAGCCCATCACCCAGTGGGTGTCCTTGGAGAGGATCCGGAAGCCGCCGCCGTGAAGATAAAAGACGATCGGTAGGCCTTCGGCGGGAATGCGCTTCGGTCGATAGATGTCGAGCAGGTGGTCGCGTTGGCCGGAGTTCGAGTAGGCCACGTTGGAAATTACTTCTACGCCGTGACGTGCAGGATTGGCGCGTGGGTGCAGCTTGGCGGCTCGCGTGATCCCCTCGAAAAAACCCTGGATCAGCAGTCCGCCGAGTTTGCCCTTTTGCGGTGGCGCTGGATCGCTCATGCGTCAAGCGTTGCCGACGGCGTCGGTCGCTGTCAAGTCGTGGCGACCGCTTTGGGCTACGCGCCGTTAGTCGACGAGCGCAAGGCGTGCTGCGATCGCGGCGAACAGCCGGTTGTTGGCCAGCAAGGTTTCGCGGAGCAGTCCGGCTACGCGCCCTTGGTCGATCGCGCTGTGCTCGAGCACCAACAGATCGGCACCTTCGATGCCGCGCCGTAAGTCTTGGTCGTCGGTTTGGCTACGGCCGGCGGCGTGCGCGGCGAGGCGCGCGAGGACGATCGCTATCGCGTAGGCGGCGACCAGCTGGTTAAAGCCGCTCTGGAGCGTGGCATCGTTGGCAACGATGCGTCGTGTGGTCAATTTATTCTGCAGATACTGAGTGAGCATCGCGTCGCTCGCCTCGGGAGCGAGCTGGATTTTTCTGAGCGTACTCCAGCGCGCTGCGGTGCCGATGAATCGCGAGCGCAGCGCGATCAAGCCCCAGTTGGCGGCGCGCACCGAGAAGAACCGCGCGGCCCGTGAAAGCTTGCTCGGATCGCTGTCCTGGCCCAGATAGAGCGCGAACAACGGGCCGGCGTGGCTAGCCTTGGCGTCTTGGTGGCCGAGCGCCTTGAGTGTGTCGAACGAGCGCCCCGCGGTTTGCTGAACGAGCCGGGCGTCGATCGGATCGTCTTCGCTCTGATGCAGCGCTCGCAAAAAGCCCGCTGCTGCTGCGAGTCTGTCGACCAGCCGCAGGTTCCGATCGCCAAGCAGCGACTCGAGTGTCGAAAGCGCGCTGCCGGCGGCGCGCTTGTCCAACTTGCGCTCGCCGTCGAGGGTGAGTTCCCGCGAACGGCGGATCTCGCCAGCGCTTTTGGCAACGGCGCGAACCCAGCGCAGTTGATCGCGTAACGGCTTGCCCTTGCCGTTGCTCACCGTGGGACAGTAGTAGCTCAGGCGGCCGAACGTCGCGCCATCGAACTCGGTAACGCGCAGCGGAAACGACTTGCAGCCCGCCGGTTTGGCGTCGTAGCCGAGCTCGCCGTGGATCCTGCAGCGGAGGTCATCCTGCAAAAAGAAGCAGCGCCCGTCGATCATCTTGATGCGGTAGCCGTCGGCGGCGGCGCGCGTGCGCTCGAAGGGATCGCATCCCCAATCGTGTTCTCTCAGGCGCTCGACGGTTTGCTGATCGACGGTGATCGTCCACCCCTGACAACAGCGACCGCAGCTTTGACAACTAAAGCGGGCGTCGCTCGGCAGTCGGATGTCCTTGGCCATCTATTCGGCCTCGCTGGGTGTCGCTGCTAGGTCATCGAAGAGCTGGTCGACGTCGCTGCAGATCCGTTTGGCCTCTGCCCGCGACAGCGTCGATCCGTCGGTCAGCGCCAACAATCGGCCATTGGCGGCGCTCTGCTCGCTTGGCTCGAGGTAGACCGCGCGTACGGCATTCTGCCCTTGGGCGACGAGCCGCGCGCGTTCGGGATGGCGCTCGATCGCTTGGATCACCCCGCCGGCGGAAAATCCGCCGCTCAGGTTATTGCGCAAGCCACGGCGCACCGCAGGCGTCGCAGCGATCGACGCCAGACTTTCCAAAAAAGCGTTGGCGTCGGCCGCTCCGAGGGCGGGCTGCAAGACCTGTTGGCAGACACGAAACATCGCTGTGACCAGCTCGTTGTTGAGCGCTTGCAGCTCACGGCTTTCGGCCTTGAGCTGTGCGACTTGCGCGCCGTCGCCGAGTTTGGCGACCAGCTCGGCGAACTGCAGCTCTTCCTCTTCGGTCACGCCGTCGGCCTCGGCCAACATCCAGCAGCCGAGCAGCACCTGCTGTCGCACCAACGGGCTGAGTGATTCGGCGTCAGCAAAAGCTGTCTGGGTGTCGATCTGCTCGAGCCTGCGCCGGTCGGCATCGCGCAGCGGGAATTGCAGCGTCGCCGCCCGCAGCAATAGGCGCTCTTCGTCTGAAATGTTGCCGTCGGCCTCGGCGATCATCTGAAAGCAGACCAGGGTTAGCGCAACCTGCTTGAGTTGCTGATCGTTGGCTTGAGCGGGAGCAGGAGATTTTGCGGTGCCGCCGAGCAGCAGTCGACCTCCGACCCAAAGCGGGATCGCTGTCAGACCGAGTGCTGTGCCGAGGCTGGCCCAGACGCCGATATTGGCCATCCACAGCGCGCCGCCAACCACTGCCGAAGCTGCGGCGCCGACGCCGGCGGCGAGCTTGGCTTGCTTGCGCGCGCGCAAGGCGCGATACGGCGCGAGGTAGGTTGGCAGGTCATCTGCGACGGCGATCAAGAGTTGCAGCTGCCGTGCGATCGCTTGGTGTGTCATCAGACCGCTAGCGTACCGTCGCTATCGGCGAGGGTCGAGCAGACTTTTTTGTCGGTGGCTGTGGAGATTCAAGACGCTAGCGCGGCTTGGCGCCGTCGATCACGCGCGTGCCGGCGGGCGGGGCAAAGGCGAAGCGCTTTTTGCTCAGTTTGCTGTTGCGCACCAGCTTATCGAAGACCAGCAGGTTCCGGCTGTGTCGGCTGACGACCATCGATTCGCGCACGGAAAAGTCGTTGGCGTCGACAGCGAACAGCAGATAGCGGTATTGGGCGGTTGGCTCGCGTGGCGTGAGCTTGAGCAGTAGGTCGCCGGCGTTGCCGAGCTTGTCGGCCGGATCGCTGACAAATTCGGCCTGAAATTCTCGCTTCAAGTTGCCGCTGCCCAGCAAGAAGGTCAGGCCGGTGGACAGGTTGGCGGTGGTCAGTGGGTTCTTGAAGGCCTGGTTGTCTTGGGGCTCGTAGACCCAGAGACGCTTTCCGTCGGCGATAAATTGCTTGGGTTCGGGGCTGACGTAGTTCCAGCGCATCATGCCCGGCTTTTTGACGTAGAGGTAACCATAGCTCGTCCGTCGCCGGTTGTAGATCGTGTCGATGTAAACCTGCTTGAACTTACCCTTGAGGTCGCGGGTTGCTGCGTAGAACGCCTGCATCCGTCCGAGCGCTTGTTCGGGTGTCGTTGTCTCTTTCGCAAAGAGCGGCGTTGCGATCAGCAAGCCTAGGGACAAAAGGAATAGACGCATCGAGTTCTCCATCGGCGGCACCGTCTGGGTACCTTATCCGGCTGGTCCAGAACCGCAAGCCTGGCGGTGTGCTTTTTGCGGCTGGCCTGACGGCAGCCGGACCCGCCGTGATCGGACGCATGCTGGCGCGAATAAATTCGCTAGTTGGACAGGGGAGGCTCGCAAAGGGCGGAAAAGACGCAAGCGACAATCTCGAAGGACATCCGATCGGCGCGGCTGTTTTCCGGTAGTTGGGTGCCGTAGATATCGAGGGCCGACCAGCCCGCCGGCAGTGTTTCGAACAGGCGATAGCCATTGACTTCGATCGCTACTGGCTGAGACGTTGCCTGTGTGCTGTAGGCGAGCAGCAAGTAGCCAAAGCCGATCAAGACCTCGCTGGTCCGATCGATCCACTCATCGGTGGTGAACTTTCCGTCAGCGTTGGGATCGTTGACCAATAGCACCGTGCCGTAGGCGACGCGCGGTTGCTCCGCGCAGGCGCAGGTCGCAAGCGATTCGCAGCGGCAGGAGAGCTGCTGGTCGCTGGGCGGTTGCAGCGCACGAAGCGGGATCTCGATGGCTTGGCGCCCGCCGAGCGCGGTGTCGAAGACCACCCGTTCGACAGCGTTGGGGGGCAGCGCGGAACTCGGGGCCGCGGCCAGAACGATCACCCGCGCCGTCGCAGGTGGCTCGGCCTCTGCGTAGTGGAGCGTCAAGCAGATGCTACCGCTGGTGCATTTGCCGGTCGTGCTCTGGCCAGGCTGCGAGCCGTGTCGGATTTCGTCGCTGCCGCAGGCGCTCAGGCAATAAAGCGAAGGCAAGAGGATCGCTAGCGACGCGATCGAAGCGCGCGCCTGGCATTGGATGCTCATCGGCAACGCAGTTCGCGCCGCAGTTTGCCGATTTCGGCGCCATAGCGACGTTTGCCAAACTGAGCGAGGTGTTTGTTCCAGTGTTGGCAGGCCGCGCGTCGGTCGTGCATATGCATCGAGAGCAAGGTGCCAACCTCATAGTGGAGGCGCTCGCGGGTGACTTTGTGTTGTACGTGTGGCAGCGCTGCGCGGAGCTGGCGAACCGCGCTCTGATAGCGGCCCTGACTGCGCAGTTGCTCAACGCGCAACAGCAGTGCCTCGGTGGCGCGGGCGCCCAGTCGACCCGTCGAGCGATGGGAGGACGGGTGGCTCGCTTGCGCCAGACGTTCGTCCGATAGTGGCCAACGCAGTGTCTGACCAGCGCTGAGCACGATGGTCTGGCCCCCCTTGTCCAGATAACTGATTTGGCCGCGATGCAACGTGACGCTGCCGCTGGCCTGCCCTTGCACGACGGTAAAACGCGTGCCGGTGACCTTGATCTGGCCGTGCGAAACGTAGACGTGCCACGGGTCTTTGCGGCCAGCATCCTTCTTTAGCGTGCACTCGACGCGGCCGGCGATGATCGCCACGTCACGATCCCGTCGCAGGATGCGCGCCGATCGCGCCATCTTCAGCGAGGCTTGGCCTTTGCGCATCGTTAGGCGGCAAGAACCGTTCGGACAGCGGAGTTGCCGATCGAGCGTTTGCTCCGGCTTTCCTTCGAGCACGGCGAATCCGGCGATACGTACTTCGGGCGCGCCTTGTCTGCTGCTCGCGATCAGCTGGACGGCTCGCTGACTGGGTGGCGCTGCGTGGCGTTGCCCGTTGATCCAAACCAATGCGCTGATCGCCGCACATGTTCCACAGGCGGCCGCCAGCCATAGCCCCTGAAATCCGCGCTTGGGTTGGGCTTCACCGCCGTAGACCAATTGCCGGAGTCGTGCTTCGCTGGGCGGGCGAAGTGGATGCTGATGGAGTTTCAAGTCCGCTTGTCGGAGCAGCTTGACGATGTCTCGGCTTTGCGGTTCAGACATTGCTGACCTCCCAGCCGCGCTCACGTAGTTTCTGCTCGGCACGCGTGAGCAGTTTTGAAACGTAGCCTTCGGAGAGCGATAGCGTGTTGGCGATCTCGACCTGCGGCAGACCGTCGAGATGCTTCATGCAAAACACCACACGCTCTTTGGCGGGCAGCGCTTTGAGCTCGGTCAACGCTGCGGTCAGGTCGTGCTGCAGCTGAACTTGATGCTCGGGCGTGCGGTGATCGATTTGGCGATCGTGAGCGAGGATCAACGCCACTTTGCGCCTAAACGAACTCTGCCGGCGCAGCTTGCTCAAACAGGTGTTGACCGTGACGCGATAGATCCAACCGCCGAGATCGTCGTGCTGCTCGAGCTCGGAGACCTTGTTGAGCAGTTTGACGAAAACATCCTGCATCGCGTCTTCGGCCCAGGCGACATCGCCGCCGCTTAGGCGCAGGCAGATGCCGTAGACGCGCTGACGATGATAGCGGTAAAGCGTATCACCGAGCGCCGCGGCATCGCGGGTCGTCGGCAGCGCGACGACCGGTATGTGATGGTCGGTGGTCAACGATATCGACACACGGGTTCCACGCCTCGGTCGGGTCGATCTTTCCTAATCCTCGCCGGCCGAACCGCGTTTTCGTCGCTAGAGTCTTACGATCAAATGCAGCCCGCCGGCCAGCTTTGCCCAAGAACGCTGCCAGATCAGGTTGTTATCGAGCCAGTGCACACGACTTTTGTCCGAAAGTCCTAAGGTTAGCCGCAGCTGCAGCGCCAGGCGTTGATTGAAGCGGTAGGCCAGCTCAAGCGGCAGCGATCCGGCGAAGCCAAAGCGCGAGCCGCGGTCGGGTATCGCGTCTAGTGTGTAGTAATGATGAAGAAATCCGGCGACAGCGGCGATTTCGAGATGTAGCGCCTCGTTGAGCTGCAGTCGCCAAGAGATGCCCAGCCCGGCAGTCCACTCGAAAACCATCAGCGTCGCGGTGATCGAGGGGACAAGGTCGACCGCGGCACGTAGGGCAAAGCCAGAATTTATCGTTCCGTAACGGGCGGTTAAGGCAAATTGCGGGTCGACGCCATGCAAGCGATAGAGCGTCTCCACCCCAGCGGCCAGCGAAAATGCGCGGGTGCGTGTCCAGAGGGGCAGGCGAATCGTTGGTTGCCTGGGCTCGGGCTCGGGTTCGGGCTCGGGCTCGGCTCTCGCGGGGGCGTGCTGCGTGATCGCGGCGCGCGGTGCCGTGGCTGGCTGGCGATGTTTTGTCGCTGCAGGCGGTTTGGCTGGGGCCGTCGGTTGCGCGCTGGGCGTCTCGGGCAATCGATCTTCGGGTAGGGGTTGATCGATCACCGGCACCGTGCCGGCCAGCGGGTCATCGCTGGGTTCGGCTCTCGGTGGTGGTGGTGCACTGCTCGTCGGTGGCGATGTCGGCGTTGGCTCGACCGCTTGGGGGGCGGGCGGAAGTTCGCTGACCAATCGACGAACGAGCAGCACCGCCTTGTGCACCACTTCGAGGTGGTAGCTGCTTTCGCGGGCCCGCCCTCGTCGCAGGCTGCGTCGACGCTGCTTGCCTTTGGCCTCGGCGGTCAGCGTCAAGCGACGCCCCCGGGCGGCGATCGTCAGACGAATCAGATGAGGCTTTTGCGGCCCGACCACCGCGTAGCCAGCCTGCACCAGCCGCAGTACCAATTTACGCTGCAGTGAAAGCAGGCCGTGAATGCGAAAGGTCCGCTTACCGCGGCTGACCAGCTTGATCGCCACCGTCTGCGGTGCGGTTACCGCCTCGGCCACGGGCGCGGCCAGCAGCAACAGCAGGTGGAAGGCTAGGGCGCGTCTGAGCACGTCGCCGGCATCGTAGCGAGTCCGACCTCGCTTGTCGACGGGCGGTGATCTATCGCGCGCCGCGTCACCTTCAACGGCAGCAGATCATGGGCTGCTGCACTGACGATGGCCCAATCGATCAAGGCAGGCAACGCTGCTGACCACCGCTCGCGCGAAGTTCGGACAGGTCGCACGATTCAACTCCCGGAAAAGTGTGAGATTTTGCGACCGAGCCGCTGGCACAAAGCCTGCTTCAACAGTGCCGGAAGCTGTAGACCGAATGATCAGTCGCGATCGCACCCATCAGCAAGCGCCTCGTGGCGACGGTCGTCGTCTGTTGGGCCGTGTCGTCGCGCTCCTCGGCATTGGCTGTGCGATTGGCGGACCGGCTATTGCGCAGGCCAACCCGGTGCTCAAGCCGGACCGCCAGCGCGTGTTGGCGCGCAAGGCCAAATACGACCACTATCGCGTTACGCCACTCGCTGAATCCTTCGCCGACCGTCGCCTGCGTGAGCGCGGGTTGGTTTGCCGCACGGTGTTGACGGTCAGACTGAGCAGCGATCAAAATGGCGGTGCGAGCGCGCGCAAAGCCAGTCCGTTTATCAATCCGCCAACGCAGGTGATCGAGCGCGACCTGAGCGGCCGCCAGATGGAGCGGACCTACACGAAGCTCGAAGATGGCGGGTTGCTCGAGGAGTTCTTTGTCGCCAAGGGCGTTGCCGACTATATGCTCGGGCCCAATCGGCAGTGGGCGGTGTTCGTCGACTACACGCGCAAGAACGTTGTTTATCCGGATCGTGATCGCCAGGCCGACTACTCTGAACACCATGCGACGATCCTCGATATCAAGGCCGAGCAGACGTTTCGCATCGTTGTCGATCGTCAGGGTGTGGTGCGCTACGCCGGCCAGCCGACGGCGAAAATGCGCGAAGCTCTGCCCGAGCTGAAGCAGCTTGCCGGACCGTTTCGCGGCGTGCTCGAGCATTTGTTTGAGCAGCTGTAGCTGTCGCGGCCTAGCCGCTCGCCGAAGCAGACTTGCGTGCGGCCGGCGCCTCGCGCTGGGGATACGATCGATCGCGTGGCGATCCTACCGAGGCTGAGCGATCCCAGCCGCTTCAATATCGCGCTTTCGCCGACTATGTGCAGATCGGTGGCAGACCCGGCGGCTTGCGGCAACATTTACCGAACACGCAGATGCTGAAGTTGGGGAATCCTTTGCAGGTCGCGCCTTCGCCGAGATAGATCTGGTCGCAGGTGCCGCCCACGCAAGCCGGCACGTAGCACTCGTTCTTTCGTTTGCATTCCACGCAGGTCTGCCCTTGCTTGCCGCACTGCGTTTTGGACAAGCCCGCCAGGCATTGATAGTTGCCGGTCAGACAGCCCGTGCAGCATTGTCCGCCCTGGCAGCGACCGCCCTTGTTGTTTGTGGTGCAGCTGGTTCCATTGGCCGCCGTTTGTTCGCCGCATTGACCGTTGCTACAAGCCGCCTGTTTGCAGACCGCCGTTGTTGTGCAGGTCTTGCAGTCGCCGCCGCCTAGGCCGCAGGCCGACGTTTGGTTGCCCGCTTCGCAGGTATAGCCACCGCCGTTGAGCGGACTGCGACAACCGCTGCAGCAGTCGTTGTCGTTGGTGGCGTTGCATCCTGCAGGGCAACAGCCGTCGTCGTTGCTGCAGCTGGTGATCGGATCCTCTTCGCAGCGTTGCTGGCAGGTGCCGGGATCGATCGTGCGCGCCTTCATGCAGGACGCGCTCGCCCGACACGGCGAACAAAAACCGGCTAGTTTGTTGGTATTGATCGCGATGTCGCAGCGTTCGCCCGGATCGAGCACGCCGTTGCCACAGGTGCCGCTGCTCGAGGCGCAGTCGCTGTCGTTTTGTGATGAACAACCCGTCGGGCAGCAGCCATCGTTGTTCTTGCACTGGGTGATCTTCGTCTCGACGCAGCGCGCCTGGCAGGTGCCGGCGTTCAGCAGCTTTGCTTCGCTTGCGCACTTCCCCTTTGTACAGCCCTTGGGGCAGGCTCCTTTGCCAGCGCTAATCGCGGTGTCGCAAGATTCGCCGCGGTCGAGTAGTCCGTTGCCGCATGTGTTCGCCAGGCTGCCCGCGTCGTCTGCCCCTTGGCTGTCAGGTGCTGTCGTGAGATCGCGCGTTGCCACTGAGCTATCGACGGATAGATCTTTGACCCGCAAGGCGCCGTCGACGATCTCGATCACACCGCCGGGCTGGGCGTCGTTAACGATCGCGGTGGTGGCGCTGCCACATGCACTCCATACGCAGAGCAAACCAGCGATCAGGCTTCGTCTTGTTGTCATCTGCTACTCCCCCGTGCCTTGGCCTGTGCAATTGGAGCGCCAGCATTTTTCAGCGAAGATCCTTAGCAACGCTGCAGGCGCTGGGGTCTTGGCCGGCGGACGAATGTCATCCGACCGTATGAGGCAATTTGTTTTCCTGCTGATATCTAGCGGGTTGGACGCGGCGCGCTCACTGAGGACAAAGGGGCGCAAGAGACGTAAACGGTTGTTTACACCACTCAAGCAGGCCGCTAGGTCTGCGGCGGATCAGCGTGGCGTCGCAACCCCATCCCTATCTGATCAGTTGATCCAGCAATCGACAGCGGCGCGGCAGCCGACGGAATCGCCGCTGCCTTCTGGCGCTGTCGAGGTGCGATGCTCTGAGCGCATCGGCAAGATCCGTCGGTGCAGCGATCTGCTTTGTGCCGTCGCGCCTGGCAGTTGGCTGCTGTCGGCGACGACAGTAGCCGGCAGGCCGGTATAGCGGCCGCGGGGATGTCGCCCAAAGCTCTTGTGATCCTAGGGCCTTGGGGGGAAAGGTATCGGATCGAAGTTTGCATCCCGTGCCGATCGGCTGCGCTGATTATCGATCTTGCTGGGCGCTCTTGCGGCAATACGCGTCCGGGAAGATCCCAGAAACCGAACCCTACTTGCTGCTAGACGCTGCATTGTAGGGTGGCAGGAGTAGCGATGCGTTTCTTTCGGTGGATGATGCGGGGCGTGACCGCTCTGGCACTGCTTGTCGCATTACCCGGATCTGCCTTGGCCTTCGGCTTTCTTGGCCCGAGCGCTAAGCCGTTCTTTTCGCCGGCTCCCGGTTTTGTCCAGCCGCAAAAGTCACGGCTGTTTTTCTTGCCTAGCAGCGCTGTTCGCGGGGCCAACGGTCGCACCTTCCACTACTACCTGATCAAACCGAGCTTCCTCGAGCGCGAGCCGCCGATCGAACAGGAGGAGCGGCCGATCAAGCAATCACTTCCCCGCTGAGTTGCGAGACCGACAGGCAACGACACGGCACTTTCTTGGCAGCAGGGACCTTGAGATGCGATGGCCGCTGCGATCGATGCCACCGTTGGTGCCGCGGCTACTGGCAGCCCATCACCACGACGCAGACCGCGCTCTGGCTGCCGTCTCCGATGGTTTCGTTTGCCGTGACGATCGCCAGCCGATCGTCCAACCAGACCATGCTGATCGCGCTGGGTTCGCCGGCGCAGCTCTGTAGCGGCTGCGCGTTGCCGATCGGGTTTCCATGACTGTCGAGCGCTTGAAGCTGATGTTGGCCAGCGTTGGCGGGACGCTCAGTGGCTAGCCATAGCTTGCCGTCGCCCCAGGCCAGCGCGTAGCTCTCCGCGCGCACCGACTTGGCGAGCAGCTTCGGGTTGTCGAATGCCGTTCCGTCGTCGGCAAACGTTTGAAGGTAGAGATCGTTGGCGCGGTCGCGAAAGAGCGCCGCCGCGCCGCTCGGCAGGATCTCGTATGCCGAGTCGCGCGCCGTGGCGTGTGTGACCTCTCCTTTGCCGCGCTCGACCAGCTTGTCGACGGTCGACGCGAGGCCCAGCATGTGGTGGGTCGCTTGGTCGTTGATGGTTTGGTAGGTGGCGAGGATGCGGTCCGCGCGCCGCTTGAGCGATACCGAGCTGACCGTCTGATTCGTGACCATGTCATGCAAAACGGTGACCTCGCCAACATCACTGATCGTCACCAGTCGCGGATAGAGCGACTGTATCGCTAGCAGCGCTGCGACTTTGTCATGACCATAGGGCGCGATGGCGGCCGCACGAATCGTGGCGTCCGTTGGCGGCCCGCCGCTGCTAGGCAGCGCGATTTCTTGGTCGCGCAGTGTGTTTCCTTGTGCGTCGAGCTGTTTGAGATGAACTTGTCGCCCGCTTGCCGGTTGGTAAAGCACCGATACGATGCCCGAGCGAGCGAACAGCGACGGACGTAGTCCAAAGTTGTCTGCACCGATGTCGATACCGTTGGGCGTTTTCGTCTTGGCTTGCCGATCGACGAAGGCCAAGCGCAATTGGCCAGTCAGCGAGGAGGCGTAAACCGGCTGAGTGTGCCAGGCGACGACAAACCCCTCGCCGCCTTCGACGACTTGCAGCGACCACTTGCTATTGGTTGAAACATCGAGCGAGACTCGCCCGAGCTGCTTGAGACTCGTGCAGGCCGGCGGCTGGCTATCTGTTTCGCTCGTGGTGTCTGAGCTGCGCGAAACATCCAGCGCCGCTGCGCCGTCGGTTTGCTGTGAGTTTCTGCCGGTGCAGCTGGCAAGCAGTGTGAGCGTCAATATCATCGAGCGGTTGTGTGGCATTTGCGATCCTCACTGCAGCCAACGCTCAGCTCGGGCGCAATATTCCGCTGCGTGTTGACCGTATACGCTGGCAGCGCGGGCTGGGGCGGAGCGAGAGGCGCGGTGCCTAGGGGATCGTCGTGCGCCAGACCCAGGCGTCGTTGCCGTAGTCGGTGCTGCGCGGCGCGCGACCTTTGATCGTGATCCCATCAAGGGTCAGCTGCATGTCAGCCATCGTGCCGACCAAGACGAGCCGATCATGTTTGGCGTCGTAGGCCATCGACTCGACCTGGTCTTGACCCTTGCTGCCGAAGCTGCGCGCGGCGGCGATTGTGCCGTTGGCATTCAGGCGCAAGATGAAGCCCTCGATGTTGTCGCCGCTGAGCGTTTTGACCGATGCGTCCATCTGCTGATCGAACTGTCCAGCGACGATGATCCGATCGCTCTTGTCGACGACGACCGCGCGGGCCAACTGGCTGTTGCTGCCACCGAAGCTCACCACCCAGTTGGCATCGCCGGTCTTGTCGATCGAGGCTACATAGACATCCATGCTGTTGCTGCTGACCTTGGAGGTAGCGTTGCCAAAGCTGACGTCGCTATAGCTCGATCCGACGACGATCAGATCCTCGGTGCTGGTCAGCGCGAGGTCGACGATCTGGCTGCTGATGCCACCGAGGACCCACGCTGCGGTGCCATCGCTTTTCAGCGCGGCGACGAAGCTGTTGTGAGTGGCGTTGAGCGTGGTGCCCAAGACCTGGCTGCCCGTGGCGCATTTGCCGATCAGGTAGATTCGGTCGTTGGCACCGACACGCAGTCGCTCGGCAATGTTTGTCCACTGGCTGCCGCCACTAATCAGTGGCTTGATCCAGGCGACAGCGCCATCGGCCGCCTTGAGCCGCGCCAGATAGAGCGCTTTGGTCAGCGAAGTGCCATCAAAACCGACGGTGCCGCTGGCGAAGCCAGCAACGATCACATCGCCATTGCTCAGTGTTGCGACTTGGGGGGACTGGGCTTGACTTTCAGCGTTGCCGAAGCTGCGCAGCCAGCCCAACGTACCGTCTGGCTTGAGCTTGACCACGAAGCTGCTACGGATACCTTGACCCGCTGAGGTTGCCTGGGTGCCGTCGAAGGTCAACAGCTCCTCGAACGCGCCGGTGTAGACGCTGTTGCTCGCGCTATCGACGGCGACGTCGCCATGATAGGCGCGCGCTTTGGTCGTCGAGGTGACGGACTTGTCGTCGTAGCCATTTCTGATCCACTCAACGGTAGAATCGGCTTTGAGCCGCGCGAGCAGCAGATCCTGCCAAGAGCTGCTCTTGGCGGTCGTGTTGCTGACGTATGCCACCGAAAAGTAGTGACCAGTGGTCAGCACGCTGCCGTCGTTGGCGATGGCTAGCCGATACGGGCCGTAGCGTTTTGTTGATCCCGATGAGGTAAAGGTAACCGGCACGACCCATGGTCCGCTCGGCGTGAGCGGTTCACAGACGTTGTTGCGGCATTGTTCGCCGCTATCGCAACAGCTGCTGCCGCAGAGATCGCGGTTGCACTTGCACGCGTAGACCTTGGCCGCTAGCGCCCAGCTGCAGGTCGCGTCGCCGACGCAGCTGCCCTTGCAGCTGTTGCCGCAGCCGTCATCGGCCCCGCAAGCTTTGTTGGTGCAGTCGCGCTGACAGCACTTGGCCGGTTCGTCGCTGGCGCCGTCGCAGTCGTTGTCTTCGCCGTCGCAGCTGCTTTCGTCGCTCTCGTAGCTCTTGCCGCTTTTCGCAGCGTGCGCGACAAAGGTCGCGCTGTCGCAACTTTGCCAACCAGACGTTCCAGCGCAAGCTTGCGTTGCCCCTTGGCAGACGCCGCGCTGCTCGCTGCACGCTGGCGGGCTGAGGTCGCTCAGCTCGTCGACGTCACCATCGCAGTCGTTGTCTTTGCCGTCGCAGCTTTCGGCTTGGGGGCCTTGGGTCCAGACGCAGGGGCCCCATTTGCCGTCTTTGTCGCAGGTGCGCTTGCCGCCTTTGCATTCGCCTTTGTCGGGACAGACCTCGCTGCTGCCGGCGGTGCAGGTGCAGGCGGCGCCCGCGCAGGTCTTGATGCATTGGCCGTCTTCGCTGCGACAGCTTTCGTCGGCAGCGCAGCTGATCGCTGCGCTCCAGTCGCGGCAGCTATCGCTATCGTGGTTTCCGCATTGGCGGAAGTGCTTCTCGTCGGCGCAGCGGCGTTGGTCGGCGCCGCATTCGTCGACGCAGGTGATCGCACAGGTTCCGTTGGAGCAATACGGCTTGTCGGTCGGGCAGGATTCGGTCGGTGACCAATTCGGGCAGCCGTCGGCGCCACGCTCGCAGCGCGCCACGCCAGCGGGTTGGCAACGCCGTTCGCCGATCGTGCAGCCGCCGTGGCAGGCGCTCGTTAGCGTGACAATTGTGTTCGTCGTCGCTGCGCGGCTGACCTTGACCATTGCGTTGCCGACGAGCGTTTGTTGCGTGCTGGTGATCGCGATCAGTGCGACGCTGACTTCCTGATCGGCCCAAGCGTCTGGCAATCGAATCAAGATGCGTTCAGGGGCGCCAAGTGCCCGCCCGCCGAGGTCAGCCTCCTGCGAACGCTGATCTGCACCGACGCTCAAGCTCGTTGTTATCGTAGCTATTTTCTGCGTGCCCTCGGCACTGACGAGCAGTCGCAGCTGGGTGATCGCCTCGTCGCTCACGCAGCCAAGTGAACTCAGCCAAAGCGTCGCCAACGACAGCGAAAGGGTCAGTAGCAGCGAAAGGGGACGGAGACGACTGCGCACCGATCTGCTCCAGGGTTGCGTGCCCTGGATCTACGAATTGCGCCCGTCATTCTTCCGGGAACGCGCTGATCTTCGGAGCGCGGAGGATGTCTTCGGGAACGTCTCGCGGTGCCATGTCGGAATCACCTTCTCGAAGAAGCGGGTCTGCCCGATAAGGTCTGCAGGCGCAGACCCCATGGGTCAAGGCGCAGGTGGCGCGCATCTGCGTGGCGCGCATCTGCCTGGCGAGCTCGCGATGGCCTCACTGAAACGCTACTTGGAAAAGTCTGCCGGCGTAAAGGCGAGGCTGAGATCCTTGCTGGCGGCGAGGTTGGCGAGCTTTCGTTCGGCTCGTGGACCCGTGCCGTCCGTATCGAGGAAGATGCGGACGGTCAGCGCTGGCCCGACTTGCCCCAGCAGCTCCGCGCTGAACGCACCGGCCTTGATTTCTTGAAAGGTGTAATAGCCGGGACCGCACTTGGATGGTTCGGTGTCGGCCCGAATCCAGGCCCGTTTGCCTTCCCAGGCCTGAAACCCGCTGCCCGAAACAGTGACGGTAAACGTGCCGCTATAGACAAAGTCGCAGCGACGGCCGGTCGGCGTCTGCTTGCAGGTTCCGCTGCGGTAGGCACACTCAGCGCTGCTACCGCAGTGACTATCGTCGAGGCACTCGTGGCAGCCGTTGGTTGTGGGGCTGCAGTAGGGGCGGTCCAGGGCGCGATTGCCTGAGTGTGGGCAATCGGCATCGACGACACATTCGACACAGTGATGGGTTTGGGGGTGGCAGACCTGGGGTTGCACGCCGTAGCTGGGGCAGCTGTTTTCTGTGTCACAGTAGTTGCACGGATGATAGGACATGCTTTCGTAGAATTGTCGCAAGGCGTCGACGCAGCCCGTGCGGCACGCTGCTTCCGTCTCGCTCTGCCAGCACGTTCCGTTCGTTCCGTAGATTGGGAAGAAGTCGCCAAACTGTGAGGGGTTCTGAGTGTCGGCGCACTGCAGCAGGCGCTCACAAACGGCCCGCGCAGGCAGCGGTGAAAACGGCGGTCGCACCGTCGTCGCGTCCGCGTTGGCCAGGCCCTGTTCGACGCTTCCGTCGGCGCTGGCGTCGGCAAGCGATCCGAGGTCTTGAAGATGGTCGCAGGCCGCCAGCTGTAAGGCAAAGACGCCGACGACGAGGCGAAAGGTTTGAGGGAATCGTCTCGGCAGCTGATCAGCGGGTGGTTTCATCGCGTGTACACTCTCCTCTGCCTTACTTCCTCTCACAGCACGTCTTCCGTCACCGAAATCGCCCTAGCGGACCGCCGCTGCCGCCTTTTCGATCAGCGGGCGAAGCAACGTCCTGGGATATTTGCGCAAAAATGCCTTGGCTCGCCGCCGCGCTTCGGCGAAGCGTTTGGTATTGATCAACGCTTGGATCGCCAGCGCTTCGCGCTCTTCGCCGAGCTGGCCGGTCCGACCGAACGCTTGACGGTGAAGTCGGGTTGCCTCTAGCGCCGCCGGCGCATCACCGCGCGCCAAAGCCGATCGTGCCATCTCGATCAGCGAGCGCTCGTGCGCGAGACGCTGATCGCGAGCGGTGCGCGTTGCAACGCTCGCTCGGCGGGTCGCCTTGCGCAATGGGCGCGCCGCCGCTTGGCTGTCTCTTGGACCCACCGCGGCGTCGCGCGTTGGTACAGTGTCGCGTTTCGCTGAAGCATCAGCGTATGCGACGGACGCGTCGGCATGCTGAGAAGCAGTGCTTGGCAGGTGTTGATCGCTGTCGGTCCAAAGATTGGCGCTCACTAGGCCGAGCGCAATGCCGACGACGAGCGAGACCCCCGACAGCAGCGCGGTACGCAGCGTTGGCAAATGTCGCGCTGCCGAAGGATCAGCGAGGGGCGTCGCGCTGACGACGCCACTTAGCGTCAGGTCTAGCCGGCGCGACAGGCGCTGCTTGGCACTGGCAGGCAACGACGGGATTTCGCGTGTCTTCGCCACCAACGCGCGGAGATCCTGGTCGAGCTCGTCGATGTTGCGCATCGTCATAGGTCGGCTCCTTGCTGTCTAAGCCGCGCGATGCCCTCGGCAACCTGCTTGCGTGCCAGACGCAGACGCGAGTAGCCGGTGTTGAGCGGGATCTCTAGGGCTTCTGCCAGCTCCGGCATCGACCAGCCTTCAACGTCGTGCATCACGAAGATCGCCCGCCGCTCGAGGTCGAGCGGTTGCATCACTTCCGTTAGCAAGCGAAATGCGTGCAGCTGCTCTTCGGCTCCAGCGGTCAGATCGTGCTCGACCACGCTCTCGGCCAAGACCTCGTAACGGTTTCGCGCGTATCGGCGAAAGCGAGCACAGATGCGCACTGCGATGCCGGCGATCCATGGTCGTAGTGGGCGCGACGTATCGTAGCTCTCCAGTTTTCGCCATACGGTAAGAAACACCTCGTGGGTCAGGTCTTCGGCGTCGGCGGCGCCGACACCGAGACGCCGCAGCAATCGCCAGACGAATTCGGCTTCGTCTTCGAAGATTTGCGCTAGCCGTGCCGTTGCGTCGCTGTGGGTTGCCGAGGTCACCGAGGCTGTGTGCTCCAATCGCCGGCGAGCAAGGGTGATGCCCGACGGCTGTTGATCCTAGTTGCCTTTGCGAACTGCGTTCCGTCACGCGAAGGCGCCGTGTCGCTCAAAGTGAACAGCCCAAGGTTCCCCCGATGCTCAGCGAGAGCGGAGGTGTCGTCCAAAGTTCGCGTTGGTTGACCCGCAAGGTGGTCCGCGAAAGCGCAGCGATCGGCTCCAATTGTAGGTTGATCACCCAGCGCCTTCCCAAGTGCCAGCGCACGCCGCCGCGCACGCCGACGCCAGCAAACAGCGTCGTATCTTGGGCGCTTTCGAGCAAATCGACACCGCGCCCGCGTAGCGCGCCGAAGGCGACGACGCCGCACAAGAGCAGCGGATCGCGCTTTAGGCAAGGGGCAAGTGATCCGCTGTAGAGCGATGCTTCCACGCGACCGCTGCCGATGGACTTCGATGCCGGTAGATCCGCACGACCTTGCAGGACGAGAGAGAAACGCTGCCAATCGAGCGAAGCATGCAGCGTCAGCCCAAGGTTTGGATGAGGCAATACACCGACACCGACCAGCAGCCCGCTACCGAACTCGAAACGCGGCGGCCCAAGGCCGGGCCGTCCATCGCGCTGATGGCGAAACGGCCTTGAGTTGTTGCTTGGTGCGGTGTGCGGCGCTTTTTGGCGGGTCGGGCCTTGATTGCGCGGGCTAGGCCTCAGCAAGATCAGCGGGTCGATCGCGATGCTCACCGCTAGCTCGAGCGCGGCAGCTAACTCTCGGCAATCACCGGTCGAAGACGCGAGTTGCCGTTGGCCGGCGAGCGTCCCATCGCGACGCCGCAGGGCGACGAAACCGCGCAAACCGCGGCCGTTTCTTTTGATGTGGGCGATGACAACCGTTGCGCTCTGTGGCCGGAACGGAACGTAGCCGAGCCGTGCGGCGACGGCTCGCCTGACGTCGTCCGGTCGGGGACAGCCCTCGACGGTGGTCGGTACGTGAAATTCCAAGCTGACCGTGCGCTCACGCTGCGGCCGTGTCGCTCCGTCGGCGGAGGCCACCGGCAACGCTAGAAAGAGAGCCCAAAGCCAGCAAGACAACGCATACCTCTAAAGACATCGGGCCTCTGGCAACCGCACTCCGCCCGCACCCCGCTAGCTAGCATGGCGTGCGGCGAGCTGTCACTGCGCAAAATAGCCAAGAGGCGAAGCTAGGAGATTTGGCGTCCTGGCCGTCGCACGCATACCGTTGGGCCTGGCGGCAACGGCGTTACTGTTTTCGGTCGACGCGCGCGTCGCGGGGGTAACTTGGGCGGCTCGACGACCCAGCAGCCGTCGACGCGGTCGACCTGCAGCGATTGTTTGGCTCGCCGCGTGAGGCGACGGGCCTCGACGGCGGCCAGCAGGCGTCGGCTCGGGTGGTGATGTTCGTCGAGGGTCAATGCGCGCCGACAGAGCATCGCGGCTTGGGGGAAGTCGTCTTGGTGGGCGTAGCGCTGAGCCAGCGCGTTGTAAAGGATCACCGCTTCGTCGGGCCGCGAGATGTAGGCCAAGAGCTCGGCGAGTTGGACCCAGCGACTGATGTCGCCGGGATGCTCGCGAAGCTCGTCTGAGACTTCGACCAGCATCTTGGCCAGGCGGCGGGTATCGCCATGGCGAGCGGCTTGTGCGATGGCGTTGTTGGTTGGGACGTTGGGACGCTGGCGCACGAAGTATTCCTTGCAGGTGGACGGTGATGTGATGCCGGCGTGGCGGCGGTGCCTAATCGCTGATGGTGAGACCGCGTTGAAGTAGCGCTCGTTTGATCAGTTTGCGCTTTTTGCCGCTGGAGCCGCTTAGGGCCGATTGGAGCGCCTTGATCGCGACCGGCGCTGGCAGCGTACCGATCGCGTTGACCGCGTGGTGGCGCACGAAGTAGCTCGGGTGGTCGAAATAGCCGATTAACTGATCGGCGCTCAATTCGCGGCGTTGGGTAAGGATGTGCAGCGCGGCGACGATGCGGTGCTTGTCGTAGTCCTGTAGCGCCAGCTTGAGCACCGGCGTGGAAAAGTAGCGCTCGCTGAGGTCGCGCTGTGCGTCAGCGAATGCGCGTTGGGCAAACGGCGGTTGCGTCGACGGCGAAGCCGGACTCGGCTGCCCACTGCTAATCTGCGATTGGACGTTCTTTTCGAAATAGTTGGCGATCGCGGTGTGAAAGCCGCGTGATCCGGCGGTGGAACCGTAGGACGAATCCCACGACCAGCAATGGTAGCAGTAGATCGGTGTCAGTACGAGCGCCAGGCGTTTCACCTTTGCGGCCGAAGTGCTCGAAGGGATCGGCTTTTCGACCTCGATCAATCCAGCCCACGGTCCTCCGGTGGGCACACCGTAGGTTTCCTTTTGCTGACGGATGCCGACGTCGAGCAGCGGCAAGAACTGCAGGTCTTTGTTGCCCGCCGGATCGATCTGTAGCTGCATCCAACTGAAGTAGATGCCGGGGTTCGGGGTGTTGGGATCATTGAAGTCGACCTTTCCGATGATGCTCGGGTCACCGTAGACGTTCATCACCTTGGCTAGCGGATGGCTGGTGTTGTAGGTCGGCTTTGCGTATTGCACGTCGCTCTTGAGCTTGATGCCGAGCACCTGCTCGGCGATCTTCACCGCATCCGAGGGCTTTTGCTGCGAGCCGGCCCAGGCTTGCGGATCGGATCCAAGCGAACCATAGCTGCAGTGGGTGTTGGGATTGCTGTCGGTGTAATAGTGGTTGTCGGTCATCAAGACCACGCCGCCGCCGTACTCGTAGAAGCGCTTGACCGCCGTAAAGCTATTGGCGTCCATCAACTGCAAGTTGTTGCAGGGCATGAAGAACCAGATCTGCTTGTAGTTGCGGTAGAGGTTGCATTCGTCGAACTTGACGCCATCTTGCACCGAGGTAACCATCGTCACCTTGTAGTTGTGCGGAGCTGCCTGCAGCAGGTCACGCACGCCGCTCGCGTAGGTGTTGACGCCGTACTTGTAGTTGGCCGGCGCGTAAAAAAGGATCGCCTTGCTGTTGGCCAAAGCTGGCGCTGAGGTTTTGCCCTGACAAGGGTCGGGGGGAAGCGGGGTTGAGCTGTCCTTCTTGGTGCAGCTGATCTTTCGCTGCTCCTTTTGCACGATGCAGTTCCAGCTGCCGGCACCATTGGCGGTATTGTCGGGGTTTGGTGGTGTCTTTTCACAGACGACCCGCTGCTGCTCCTTGTCGTACTTGCAGTTCCAACCGCCCGCGCCCTTGGGCACGTCTTGGTCGCTGCCCGGCTTTTCGCAGTTGTAACGATGCTCAGTCCAGGTGCAGTCCCAATCGCCGCTACCGGGGAGCGTCTGATCCCGCTGGCACTTTTTGCGCTCTGAGTCGCAATCCCACTGAGTTTGACAGGTGCAGACCACGCCCTTGTCGGGATCGCCGCGACAAATCAGTTGGTCGGCGGGGCAGTTGTCCTTGCCTAGCGGCGGTTTGACGATCGGATCGTTGGTCCTATTGCCGGGGCCGATCAGCTGACCCTCGCTACAGCTGATCAGCGAGCAGAGCAAAGCGATCGATAGTGCGCGCATGGGTCCCCTTTGTTTGCGTCAAGCTCCCCGATCCACGCCTGGTCGGCGCTGTTCTTTCCTGAAAAAATGGGACCTACCAGGGGGGCAAGGCTACGGCAGCGGATAAGGCCGGGTAATGTATCAGGGGAGGGCCGGGTATCAGGGGAGGGCCGGCGCGCGGGAGCGCTAGGCGACTCGCAAGGAGACCCCGACGCCATCGCGCACCGGCATCAAGCTCGAGAGGTAGCGCGAGTCGTTCCACATCTTGTCGACGTAGTCGCGGATGCCGCGCGACTCAGCTGAATCGTCGCCGGCCGCCACCCGACCGCTCCAGATCAGGTTGTCGATGATTACCAGTCCGCCGACGCGGACGCGATCGGCGAACAGGTCGTAAGCCGACGGGTATTGCGCTTTGTCGATGTCGCAAAAGACGATGTCGAACGCGCCGGGCGTCTGGGCGATCAACTCGCGTGCGTCACCGCAGAGAAACTCGACACGCTGCGCCACGCCGGCCTCGCCCAGAAAGCGCCGCGCCAAGCGTTGGTTCTCTGGATCGCCGTCGGTGTGGTAGATCCGCCCGTCTTCGCCGAGGGCGCGCGCGAACCACAGTGTGCTGTAGCCGAAGCCCGAGCCCATCTCGAAGATGCGCTGTGCGCTTGATAGGCGTGCAAGCTGAGCGAGCAGGCGGCCGACTTCCGGACCGACGATCGGAAAGTCGCGTTCGGCGGCTAGCGCGTGCATGCGATCGAGCACTGCGTCGCTATCGCGCTCAGCCAGCTGACGCAGCCAGCTAGCGGTGGCTGCTTCGAGCACCGCCACGGCTATTGGACGCCTTCGAACTTGGGCAGCTCTTCGATGTTCGGTAAAAGCACGATCTCGATTCGTCGGTTGCTGCGGCGGCCTTCGTCGTCGGCGTTGTCGCCGACCGGATCGTATTCGGAGAAGCCCGCGGCTGCCAGACGCTTAGGATCGACGCCCTGTTGCTGGAGGAATTTGACCACCTCGACCGCACGCGCCGCCGAGAGCTCCCAGTTCGAGCGGAAGCGTCGGTTGCGAATCGGTACGTTGTCGGTGTGTCCGGCGATCAAGAAATCACGGTCACCGATGTCTTTGAGCACGGCGGAGATCTCGACCAGCGCCGCCTGACCTTCGCCCTTGAGCTTGGTCTTGCCGGGGTCGAAGAGAATTTTGTCGCTGAGCTTGACGATCATCCGACCTTTGCGAATCTCGACTTTAAGTTTTCCCGAGTCGATCATCGCGCGTAGGCGCGTCAGCAGTTGACGGAATGTCGCCAAGCGTTTGCGCTCGAGTTCACGCGCACGGCGCAGCTCGTCGATCTCGGTTTTGGTCGCACCGAGCCGTTTGGCCAGTGCGTCTTTCTCGCCGCCGACGGCGGAGAGCTGTTGCTTGAGGTCTTCGTTGTGCTTTTTCGAATCGGCTAAGTCGGCCTGATTGCCCTTGAGTGTTCTTTGGCAGTTGGCCAGGTCTTTGAGCACGGCGTTGTGTTTCTCTTCGGCGATACCACAAGCACCGCAAACGACGGCAAGGGTAAGCACGGATAGCGAGCGCATCATCGGAGTCTCCTGAAGCAGGCGAATTGCAGCAGCCTAATCGAGCCGCGAGAGCTCCGCAAGTCAGCGTGCGCGTGCAGCGACTTCGTTGTCGTGTCTGAGCGGCTGCGCGCGGGCAAGCGACGAGGCGCTCGCTTTCAGCCGGTCGTCTGCCGATCTGTGCTGCGCTGCGTTAACACAGCTCGCCCGTGTTGTGTCGCGCAGCGATTTTCACGCGCGGATTTCGCGGTCAGTTCTTTGACCCTGCGCTGTCCTACAAGGTAGGATATGTAGTACATCTGCCGATATGTAGGACAGTGGAGCGCCCGTTGAAGCGTAATCGGAAGAAATCTTTGAGGAAAAAGTCGAAGCCGGCAGCGGAAGAAGAGATCGTTGCCGAGCCGAAAGCGGCGGCGAGCGCGACGCGTCGGCGCGAGCTGAGCGATGCGACGCCGGTCGACGGCGAGCGGCGGACGGCGGAAGTCTTCGGCATCGTGACCCTGGCGGCGGCACTGCTCGTCGGACCGAGCCTGGTTTCGCTGCAGTTTGGCGATGGGCAGTTGATGGGGCCCTTTGGCGCGCTGCTCGGCCGGGCGATTCATGCGGTCTTCGGCTTGTCGGGGCACGTGCTGGCGATCGGTCTGGCGCTTTGCGCGCTGCGGATCTTCCGTCAGGCGATCGGCAAAAAGGAGCGGCCGACGTCGAGTCTTGAACGCTGGCGCAAACGGACCGGGTTGCTGCTTGGCTTGCTGTCGGTGGCGGCCTTGCTGCATCTCAGCTTGCGGCCGGCCCGCCTGCTTGAGGCGTCCTACGGTGGACTGCTCGGTGAGCTTTGCGGTGAGGTGCTGTGTTCGATCTTCTCTGCTGTCGGGGCGTGGTTGATCGCGCTTACCGGACTTGCGCTTGCGGTGGTGCTCAGCACGTCGTTTTCCTGGATCAGCCTCGCCAAGCGCCTGTGGTTTGGCGGCCTGGCCTTTTTCAGTGCGACGGCGCAGGGGCTGCGCCAGTCGATCGAGCGACTCAGCGCGGCAGGTCGGTTTGTTGGTCAGCAGCTGGCGCGTGCTCAGCAAGGGGGTGAGCTCGCGGTCGATGGCAGTGCCAGTTTGCCACCGGTGGTGCGCGTCGAGTTGCCTGAGCTGTCCGAGATCATGCCCAAGGCGCTCGAGGCGCTGCCAGCGGATCTGGAGATCGGTGGACTTGCGCGCCGGGCAGAGATGTCTCAGCCCGCCGTGCGGTTGGAGCAGATCGCGCTGACCGCTCAGCCGCGCAGCGAGGCACACGACGATGGACTTGCGGCGCTCGATGATATCTTGGTTGTCGAACCGCCAATCGTCGTCGGTGTCGAATCGCCTGTTACTTCTGCGCATCCAGTGCTTGAACCCAGTGCGCCGTCGGTTGTCGCTTCGCCTGCGCGCACGCGACAACAGCCGGCGTCCGAGGGACTAGCGACCGCTGAGTTGGTGGATGCCAGCGAGCCAACGTTGCGTGAGCCAGCGTTGTGTGAGCCAGACGACGCTGAGTTGGCCGAAGAGCAGGCCGAGCTGACGATCGTGCAGAGTTCATTTAGCGCCGACCTCAGTGATGAGCAGGTTGTCGAGGAGAAGCCGGTCGGCAAGAGCGATGGGCCGGGTTTTGAGCTCAAAGGGGACGTTTACCGCGCACCGCCGCTGTCGCTGCTGGAGGACCACGAGGCCGAGCAGGCGGATGTCGATCGCGAGGCGATCTACCGGCTTGCCGATCGCCTGGCCAAGACGCTCGCCGACTACAAGATCGAAGGTCGAGTCACCAAGGTGCACCCCGGGCCGGTGGTCACGATGTACGAGTTCGTTCCCAAAGCCGGGACGCGGATCAGCAAGATCGCCAACCTGGCCAACGATTTGGCGATGTCGCTGGCGGCCCAGCGCGTGCGCATCGTCGCGCCGATTCCCGGCAAGGGCGCGATCGGTATTGAGGTGCCCAACGAAAGGCGCGAGGCGGTCTCTTTCAAGAAGATCGTCGCCGACAAGTCGTTTCAGAACCCCAAGTCGCAGCTGACGCTGGCGCTCGGCAAGAACATCTTTGGTGCGCCGATTACGATGGACCTGGCCAAGATGCCGCACCTGTTGGTCGCTGGTGCGACCGGCGCGGGCAAGAGCGTCTCGGTCAACGCGATGATCTGTAGCCTGCTGCTTAAATACAGCCCGGAAGAGGTGCGACTGATCATGGTCGATCCGAAGTTCCTCGAGCTCTCGGGCTACAACGACATCCCACACTTGATGTTGCCGGTCGTAACCGATCCCAAGCAGGCCAACATCGCGCTGCGCTGGGCCGTTGGTGAAATGGAGCGTCGCTATCAGACGCTGGCTGAGATGCGTGTGCGCGATATCGCCAGCTACAATCGCAAGGTCGATAAGCTGCGCGGCAAAAAAATCGACGATCCCGAGGTCGAGCTCGATTCGCGGTCGATCGACGAAGCGGCGCCATCGCAGGTCTTGGTGGTGCGCAAAAATGCCGATGGCACTGAGCAACAGATCGCCGGCGGTGGTCTGGCGGCTGCTGCCCCGGCTGAACAAGCGGGCGATCGGCAGGGCAAGGCGCAGCGAAGCAAGCCGCGTTCGGGCAAAGATGCGCCGCAGCGTTTGCCGTATATCGTGGTGATCATCGATGAGTTTGCCGATCTGATGATGGTCGCTTCAAAAGAGGTCGAAACCTCGGTCGCTCGTCTGGCGCAAAAGGCGCGTGCGGCAGGCATTCACCTGATCATCGCGACGCAGCGTCCGTCGGTCGACGTGATCACCGGTTTGATCAAGGCGAATTTCCCCTCGCGGATGGCGTTTCAGGTGGCGTCGGGCCACGACAGCAAGACGATTCTCGGCTCACAAGGCGCGGAGAATTTGCTCGGCTCGGGCGACATGTTGGTGCTCGATCGCGGGACCGAGATGCGGCGCATTCACGGGGCCTACATTTCTGACGAGGAGATCCAGGCCGTCACCGAGTGGGTGCGCGATCAGGGCCGTCCGGTCTACGACATGGATATTCTCAAGGCGCCCGAAGAGGACGAGCAGGGCGGGCCGGGCAATAACGCCGATGACCACGATGAGCTGTATGACCAAGCGGTGGCGATCGTTGCCGAGGCGCAACAGGCGTCGATCTCGATGGTCCAGCGTCGTCTGCGGATCGGCTACAACCGTTCCGCGCGGATGGTCGAGCGCATGGAGCGCGAAGGGATCGTCAGCCCACCAGATGGCGCCAAGGGACGACAGGTCTTGGTTAATCCCCAGTAGCGCGCCGTGAAGTCGTGGCCTGACGTTGGCCGAGCCCAGCGTGTGCTGCGCCTAACGTTTGTTGAGGTGATCGACCCAATCACCGCTGGCGATCCGCGGCGCCTGGGGGAGCTCGCAAACGTAGCCGACGGCGGTGGTGCCGTCCTGGAGGTCGATCTGTTGCCGATGGTATTCGCGCCCCTCGTAGCGATCGAGCGAGAGCAGGGTCTGTTCAGTGACCCGATACAATTCACCGGTAATCGCCGTGTCTCCGCCGCAGGAGAGCGCGGGGTACTCGCCAAGGTCGCTCAGCGTGTATTGGGCAACGCTGTGGGTCAGGCGAACGAACGGTGAATTGCCTAGCAGGTGGTGGTACGGCTGGCCGCGCCGCAGGCTGCCATAGGCAAACAACAGCTGCTCAGCTTCCATAAGTCATGCTCCGGGCTGACCTCAAAGGTTAGCAGTTGGTGTTGGGACGGTCTAACCAAACTTGCCGCGCGCTAGCCGACGTTTTGTCGCAGCAGTAGCGCCTCGAGATCCTTGACGGTCGTGGTCTCCAGTGGCGACTTGTCGGAGCGGATCATCGCTAGTTTGGGGTCGCGCAGGCTGATCCGCTCGCTAGAAAAATCGCGCGCCAGCCCTTCAAACTTGACGGTGACGACGATCTGCGGTCGCAGCTCCAGCCCGGGGCGGGTTCCCGAAGCCGACTGTCGCTCGATGCGGCGGCCGGTGATCAACCCTTCGCGCATGATCTCTTGCTGAATCTCGGCATCGCGAACGCGGTCAACGCCGGCGACATCGCCGACATCGACAAAGGCACCATCGGCGCCGAGTGCGCCGACCACGTAGGACCCAAACAGGCCGGCGTTTTCCTTGGTGGTCACCGCGAAGACGGCGCCGAGCAGCGCGAGGTCGACGGTGACCTCGGGTTTTCGCTTGGTCCATGAAGGGTCGCGGGTTGCGAGGGCGTAGGGGCGCTCGAGGTCTTTGCTGATCAGTCCTTCATAGCCCTGAGCGCGAAAATGTTGATAGAGCCGGTTGAGGTCGGCCTTGTCTTGGGCCATCTGTCCATCGGTAAGACGCAGTGGCACCGGCAGCGATTCGAGCACGCCGGACAGCGGTGCGAATAGCGCTGCGAGCCGTTGACGCCGGGCGTGTAGCGGCAACTGGGTCAGGTCTTGGCCGTTGAGATAGAGCAGGTCAAAGGCGGCATACCGCAGGTTGATCTGGCTGAGCTGATCGCCTTGGAGCGCGCCATAGACGTGATAGACCGAGGCCGGGCGCAGGCCCTCGAGCGTTGCTCGGGTTCCGTAGATTTCACCGTCGATGATCGCGCTCTGGCAGGGCAGCATGCCGATCGTCGCATTCATGCCAGGGATCATTTCCAGCCAATCGCCGCGGTTGCGGGTGTAGGCGCCACAGAGCACCGACCCGCGTGCGCCGGTGGACTTGTGCAGCATCAGGCGAATGCCGTCGTACTTGCGTTCGACCCACACCGGGTAGGATTTGACGTCGGCGGTCGTCGCCAATGCCGGTCTAACTGGAGACAGCGGCTGGAGCTGGATCTTTCGCAGCCCGTCGGCGCCCTCTATGGCCAGCAGATCGGCCACGGCGAACGCGTCGGTCAGCGCCATCGCGTGGGCGACGGCATCCTCGTCGACGCCAAAGTGCGACGCGAGCTGTCGCGCGATCAGCGGGCCCTGGTATTCGAAGCCGAGTCCAGCCTTGCGCAGCACAAGTCTGGCGAGAAAATACGCTTCGAGCTTGCTACAGCGGGCCAACAGACTGCGCAGCAGATCGAATTTGAACAGTCGCCTCTCGGCAGGCATGTACAACAGCGCGACGAGCACCTCGGCTGCTGTTAACGGCGGATCGACGCGCAGACGCGGCTCGGCTTCAGCGAACAGCGCTGGGATCTCGCCAACAACGGTCAGTCGATCGAGCAGTTGGCGACGAGAGGCCAACTTGATCGAGAGCAGCAGGCGCAACAGGCTATCGCGACGAACGGTGCTCGGCTTTCCGCGAAATGGATCGCCGAGGATACAGGAGAGCTTTTGCACCAGCGAGAGCCCGACGGGCTTTTCGAAAAAGTTGGCGAGCAGCGCTTCACGCGCGCTGAAGTTGGGTGGCTCATCGACCTGAATGCCAAACAGGTGAGCCGCCTTGGCTGCCGAGATTCCCGAGAGCGGCAAGAATAGCCCGCGACACAGACTATAGAATGGGATCGAGGCCAGCGTTTGCTGACCGTCACTAGCTTGGTCGTGCAGTTGTCGCTCGGCGATAAAGCGCAGGTGTAGCGGCAGGCCGAGCGTCTGCTCGAGATAGCTCGCGTCGATCGATTCGCCGCCGATGCCGCGCACCACCCGTGAGGGCTGCGGATCGCTCTTGTACCAGTCGCGCAGCGCCTGCTCGTCGACGAAGGTTACCTCGCGGGGCATCGCCGTGCTGCGCGCCGGGGCCGACCCTTGCGAACGGCCGCCGCTCATTTGACGGTGAGCACGGCGTATTGTTCGGGTTGTGCGTCGTGAGCGACGAGTTCTCCCGACGCTGTCGAGCGGGTTACACGAATCGGATGGGCGAAGATCGGCGTCGTCACGCTCTTGATTGCGCGGATGACTTCGATCTGGTCGCGGTACTTGCCGCCCCACATCTCGGCGATCTCTTTGCTGCTTAGACTCATCAGCTCGAGTAAGAAGACCACATCGGCGGTGTGTTGGAGCGCTTCGCCCCCGACGGGAGATCCGCTGTCGCGGATCTGTCCAACGCACATACAGGTGATACCCTTTTCGTGGTTATACGTCTTGAGCGCCGAGAGGTTGTCCGCCGTGCGATTCTTGCTCGGATCGAGCATGTTGAGCGAATCGATCACCACGAAACGGATCTGCTCTTTTTCGACCAGGTAGCGGTACTTGGTGACGAAGTCATCCCAGGTTTGGCCCTTGTGGTATTGGCTTTCGAGCACGTAGATATTTTCCAGCACCTGTTTTTTGACGGCCTTTTCGTCGAGGCCGGTGGCCGCCATCGCGATCTTTACCAAACGGCTGCAGAGGTCATCTCGACCACCACCACTATCGTCGTGAAAGCCTTCCTCGGCGACGACCAGCGCGACGCGCTGTCCGGCGGCGGCGACGCGCGCAATGCCTGCCAGCGCGGTACGGGTCTTGCCCGTGCCGGGAGGTCCGGCGAAGGCGATCGTGCAGCCGCGCGGAATTCCCCCTAAGGCGTGCTCACCGTCCGGCGTGAGGCAGAGCAGGTCGAGCACCGATCCCATCGGCACAGCTTGCTGCTCCTTGATCAGCTCGTCGAGGGTTGCCGGGCGGATGATTTCTGCGTCGAGGCCGGCGTCGGGATCGACCACCGCGTGGCTGCCGGAAAAGGGCACCGCCGAAGGGTCGACGGCGCCACCGCTCATGCCGCCACCCATCATCATCTGCATCATTTGCATCATCGCGAACATCGGGTTGCCGCCGGCGCCAGGCATCATGCCCGGTTGCATCATGCCCGGTTGCATCATGCCCGGTTGCATCATGCCCGGTTGCATCATGCCCGGTTGCATCATGCCCGGTTGCATCATGCCCGGCTGCATCATGCCCGGCTGCATCTCGGGCTGTCCGCTGGATGGGGGGGCCGCTTGTTGCGGGGGTTGTTTCTTCGGCATGCGGCGACTTTAGCATGCTGTGGCGGCGGCCAGAAAGAGCGCTGGGTGTCAGCGGCGAGCGGCGACCAGGCGCCAAGCCCGCGGCGTGTGTCCGCCGGCGATTAGCATGCGGATCGTGCTTAGTTGGAGCAGGCGAAAGTGGGGTTCGATCGCCTGAATCAGTTCGCTGGCGCTGAGCGTTGGCGGGCCCATCCCAGCCGGCGACGGTTCGTCGGCGTTGCCGGCGATCGTCAACCACAGCCCATCAGGTTTTAGACTGTCGTGGACGACTTGCGCGAAGCGTTGACGCTCTTCGGCGCTGCGATGGATATGGAACACGCCGCGATCGAAGACGAAGTCGAACGGCTCCTCGTCCGGCAGCGGTCCACTGAGGACGTCATGAGCGCGGAACACTGGCGGCGATCCGAGCCCGGCTTGACGGGCGAGTTGATCGGCGCGCTCGAGCGCGGTTTGTGAAACATCGGTGGCGACGACGCTGATTCCCTGGCGCGCCAACCAGATCGCGTTGTGTCCATAGCCGCAGCCGATTTCCAGTGCGCGGCCGGCGAGTCGTTGGCTTTCGCAGAACGCGACCAGATGGGGCGACGGCATGGCGGTGTCCCAGGGTGTTTCGGCCTTTTGGTAGGCGCCGTCCCAATCGCGCGCTACGCGGTCGGGGGCGCCTGTCGGTTGCGGGGCGGATTGTTCGGTTGTCATCGCTCGTTCATCCTCTGACCACGAAGTCTGCAAAGCCTTCACGGCGCTGGTGCGGCTGGTTTTTTTTAACGGTCGGAGGGTAAGCCTAGCGTGGAGCGACCCGGGGCGCACGCGCGAAAGCGTTACGGTCCCCCGGGGCTTGAGCTTGAGCTTGAGCTACGGCGTGGCGCAGATGAATTCGATCTCGGTAAAGCTGCCGGCGATCAGTGGATAGGCGGTGTTCTTGCCGAGCGCCGGTTGGCAAAACGACAGCGGGTCGTTGACGACGGTCACGTCGATCGTCGTCGTACCGGTGTCGACGTTGTAAAAGATCACCTGTGGTTCGCCGTCGGTTTTGGTCTGATCGCCTTTGACCGGCGCGTCTTTTTCAAAGACGAAGGACCCTTCGGACTTGGCGCTGATCGCCGCCTTGAAGGCCAGCTTGAAATTGTTCCGATCAGCTGGCGAGATCGTCGCGATCGCTTTGTCCGCCTTGATCGTTGTTCCCAGGCTCTTGGCGACCTCGTTGACCATGGTCATTTCGAGCAGTTCGAGATTGTGCGTCACTGCTGTCGTGGTCGCTTGGGGGATCAGGATGCCGGTGACATCGCCGATCAGCCCCGCCTTGTGGGCGTGGATGAACAGCGCCACGCCTTTGGGTACCGTGAACTTGTACTTGCCGTCGGCGGCCGTGGTGACCTGTTTCGCCGGTGAAACGCCCAGCAGTTCGACGGTTGCGCCTTCGACGGGTGGGCCTTGGCCTGGGCCGTCCTGACTGATCTCGACGGTGCCGGAAACCTCGATCAGCGCGGCCGCTGCATCGCTGCCCGGTGCGGCATCGGGAATCACCAGCAGGTCGGCTCCAACTTTGCTGTCCTTAGCAGTTCCGCCGTCGCTACCGCTCTTGTCGTCGCTCGTGCATGCCCCCATCGCGATCAGCGAAAGGGCGATCAGTATCGTCATCGATCGATGGCGCATAACAACCCCTCTTTTTTATTCAATGAATCGCTAGGCTAGCTCGCATCCCCTAGGTTTTGCAACAACTGGTTGCTCGGCGCTGGGCAGCTTGTGTTACAAGCGCAGGCGATGCATCGTCAATGTTCAGTAGTTATTGTGGTCGCCGCCTTTTGTGCCTGCGCCGGTCGATCACAGCTGCCTGATGCCGCCGGTGACGCTGGACGGGTCTTTGACCTGGGCAATGCCGACAGCGCGTCACCGATCGATGCGGGCAAGCCGGCGATCCGTGAGCTTGCGCTGCTCGGCAACAGCTATACCCGTTATCCGCAGATCGCTGTCGATCTTCCGGCGTTGCTGAGCGTGCTCCGCCCGGCGGCGACGGTGACGCCGAGCGTTCTGCTCGGCGCCGGTTTCAACCACTATCTCGACTTCGAGCAGCAGCTGAGCGATCCGAACCTCGGAGAATGGGCTCGGGCGGTCAAGACCACCTTCGACGACTTTTCCAGCAGCTTGCGCCCGGGTGGCGTGGCGATCCTGCAGGCGCAGAGTACCGAGTCGGTTGATCGCGCGACCGTCGACAAATTCATTGCCGGTGGGGTCAAGCTAGCCAACGTCGCCTACCAGGCCGGTGCGCGGCCGGTCTTTTTGATGACTTGGCCGCGACATCCGCTTCACGCGTTCTACAAAGAGGGCGTGAAGTACGAGCAGAGCGCGAACTCGGGCACGATCGACGACTTCGAGATGATGCTTGCCGTGCTCGAGAAGCGCTTCGCCGAACTGGTTGGCAAAGTTGGCGACCAGCGACCGACAGGTGCTCAAGCGCCGTTGCTGCTACCGGTCGGCGTCGGCTTTTCGTTCGTCTATTTCAACAAACAGCAGCAGCTGGCCGCTTGTACCGCGGCGAATCTGACGCTCGACCAGCTCTACGCTAGCGATGGTTCACATCCGAGCCCTGTCGGTGTGTATCTCGCGGCGGCAACGATCTACCATTTTCTTTGGCAAGCAGTTCCACCGGTCAACTCGGCGATTGCAGGCGTGACCGTCGAACAGCAGCGCTGTCTCGCAGCTATCGCTGCCGAAGCCCGCTAAGTTTTCGCTGGTCGATGGAGCAGCGGGCGAAGCAGCTCGCTAGCCAGTGCGAGGCCGGTGGCGATCAGTCCGGCGCCGGCCAGACCGATCAACAGGCTGTTGCCCGTCAGAATCGCCGCGACGCCGAGCGCTGTCGTTGCGAGATGGCTGAATAGTCCCACTCCGACGTAGCGCGGCGGCAGCAGTTGGCGCATCGACGGTACCGGTTGACGGCCGACGAGATGGGCATAGCGGTGGAACCAGATCAAAAACGGGACGATGCGCGTCAGCATGCCGTGGACGATCGCGCCGGCCCAGCCAAAAAGCGCAAGCCAGCCCATCAGGATCGGAAAGCGCGGGTCGTCGCAAAATGCGGCGAGTGCTGCAGTGGCAGCCGTTAGCGGACCCGCGGCTAGCCCGGCATACCAAAAATACAAGCTGCGATCGACGCGCTTTCGGCGGCGCTTACGCAGTAGTGCGATGGTGGTCAGCGGCTTGATCACGCCGATCAGCAATACCGTCGGTGCCGCAGCGATACGCACCTCAAAGCCGATCGTCGCCGCGATCACCGGCAAGATGATGCCAGCAGCGATCAGTGCCAGGCCGATCGTTGGCCAGCGTTTCGGATAATGAGGGGTGAGATAGAAGACCGGGATCACTTGCCAGGCGATCGCGGTGATCAGTCCACCGACCCAGCCAAACAAGCCGATCGAGACGTGGGCGATCAACCAGTCGTTGTAGTCGCCGAGGACAAACCGACCTCCGCCGCGTGCCCAAACCATCTGCAGGCCGATAGCGATCGTGGTCGCCAGGGCGAGCATTGCGAGTTGCATGCCGCGTACGCTAGCGGTCTTTGCCGTCGCACGTCGGGTCAGCGCCCAGCTCGCCGGCGCGAGAAAGCCGACGAACGCCGAGCCGAGGCTGAGCGCCGCCACGCTGTGGGCGGCCGGCCATGCGCCGGCAAGCGCCAGCAGCAGGGAGATCAGGCCGAGCAGCAACGCCAGATGGACGGTGTGAGCCAAGCGGATCCAGGGCAGCGGTGCGCCGGCGACCACCGGGATCATCTGATACAGCGCGCCGATCATCACTGGCCCGATGAAACCGAGGGTGGCTAAGTGGGTGAGGATCGCTGCTTGGGGCACGAAGCGGCTCGAAAAGCAAAGCGCTCCGAAGCTCAGCAGAAATACTCCGGCGATCGACAGACCGACCGGGGCGACGAAAAAAAACGACAGCGGGATCGCCAGCGGCGGCGCTTGGTCGGTACTCAGTCCGGTAGCTGGGCCAGCGTTCATCGCTTGGCCTCGTCGCGCCAAATCGCGATCAGCGCGCTCTGATCATCTTCAAGCTCGACGGCATGACGCAAACCGCGTTGCGCCAACTGTTCGAGCAGCAAGTGTGGGAAACGCGGGACCCGTGCGAAGTAGACCGCACGATCGGCTAAGCCGGTCGTCGCCTCGAGCACTTGGACCAATGGTTCGGGTGGCGGTAGGTCGCGCAAGTCGTCGATCTTTACGTGAGGAGATGCGATCGCCAAGCAGAAATGGTTGCCGCTGAGCTGCTCTAGCGCGGTTTGGTAACCGCGGCCCTGCAGCAGGGTGATCAACGGCTTCGGCGCAAAAGGCGTTTCGAGCTTGAGCACCGCCGGTTGGCGCATCCGCTGCAGCGTTTGCAGGATCAGATGCAGCGGGTCATCTCCGCCGGCAATGATTGGCCGCGCGTCGAGGCGCGACAAGTGAGGCAGCTCTGGGAGGTCTGGGGGGCTTGTCGCGCGTTGTTGGTCAACCTGCTGGGGCGTCAACGTCGCCGTCAGTCCGACGGTCGTGATCAGTGTTGGGATGTATTCGCTCAGCGGTCGGTCGAGTAGTCCATAGCGCCACTGGAGCACCATGCCCTGCAGCGCCGCCAACAGAATCGTCGCCGACTGCTCCGGCCCTTGAGCGAGTGCGGTGCCATGACTTTCCTGCAGTTCGCTGATCAGCTCGATCAGCAAGTTGCGCTGCATCGAAACCACGCGGCGCAAAGCGCGTTTGAGCTCCGGACTCTGCGCTGAGCCGTCGGCAAACAGCAGTCGGGGTAGGCCGGGATGTTGCTCGACCCTGGCGATGATCGCTGCCAGCAGTTCGCACAGGCGTTGCGCGGGTTCGGCGGGTCGGCGGAGCGCTTGCTCGGCCAGCTGGGCGAGTTGACGCCTAGCCAGCTCAACAGCGGCGACCAACAATTCGTCGCGACTTCTAAAATGGCGAAACAGCGCAGGCTGACTGATGCTCAGTTGCTGAGCGATCTGGCGGGTTGTCAGCGACTCGAGCGGAACTTCGGCGAGCAGATCCAATGCGGCGGCGGCGATCTCCTCTTGACGTTGTGAACCGTTGTTTTTCATCGCGTGATTTTTTGCGTCTTGCAAACAGCAAAGATTAGGTTATCATCTGATAACAAAAAATCAAGACGTGTGATGTTAGGAGGTTACATGTCAGATAGCACATCGGTCGTGGGGTATCTCGGGGGTGACCATCAACGCTGCGATGCCCTTTGGGGTGAGGTTGAAAAGGCTGCCGATGGCGGGGACGCGGCGGCAGCAACGGCCGCCTTCGAGCGCTTTGACCAGGCCTTGCGACGTCATCTTGCAGCCGAGGAAACGGTGCTGTTTCCCGCGGTGGAGGAGGCGGTTGGCTTGCCGCCCAACGCTGGGCCGACTGCGGTGATGCGCGCCGAGCACGAGCAAATGCGCGGATTGCTCGACCAGATGGCGATGGACTTGCGGCAGGGCGATCTGGATGCGCTGATCGATCAAGGCGATACCTTGCTGATGCTGATCCAGCAGCACAACATCAAAGAAGAGGGCGTGATCTATCCGATGGCTGATGCGGAATTGGGCGACGGGCGATCCGCTGTGCTCAGCAAGCTGATCGCGCACGCGTAGCGGATTTGCGCGGTGGGGCGATGATCGTCTTTCAGCAGCAGCTCGTCCATGAAACGCGCGGTCGCGGTACCTATGATTTGACCGCCAAGATCGACGAACTCGTCGGCAAATCAGCGGTCGATGTTGGGCAATGTACGGTGTTCGTGCAGCACACCAGTGCGTCTTTGATCCTCTGCGAAAACGCCGACCCGTCGGTGAGAGCAGATCTCGAGCGCTACTTTGCGGACTTGGTCGAAGATGGCGATCCGCACTTCACACACCGCAGCGAGGGCCCGGACGACATGGCGGCACACCTGCGGTCGATTCTCACGACCAATAGTCTGACATTGCCGGTCGCCGATGGCCGCTGCGCGCTGGGAACGTGGCAAGGCATCTATCTTTGGGAGCATCGCACCCAGCATCACCGTCGGCGAATGATCGTGACGGTGATCGGCCGCGGTCGATCCGAGGACTAGTTGCCTGAGGGGGCGTCGGGCGCGTTCGCATCGACGGCAGCATCGATGTTTTTCGCAGCATCGCTGTTTTTCGCAGCATCGACGCTCTTCGCCGCATCGACCTTTTTGGTCGCATCGACGGCGGCGTCGAGCTTGGTGCCTTTGGGCAGGCAGAGGTAGCGGTCGCCGCCTTGGTACAGGCAGAGCAAGCCCGTTGGACAGATCTTCGGGGGCGGCGTGTTGGGTTTGGCGTCGGCGAGCGCCGCATCGCTCATCCCGTCGGGCAGCGGTGCGGCGTCCGGAAGCGGGGTGCAGCTAAACGCGCCAGCATCGAGTTGGACCTTGGGATCATAGCAGCTGCTTGCCGTGAGGGGTGCGACTAGCAGCACCAAGCTGAGTATCGTGTCTCGCATGGGGCCTCAGAATGTAATGCGACCGAAGCGCGCCCAGTCGACGTGAGCCGATTTGCTTTGATCGCTGGTGGCCGGGCTGCCGTTCGACCAAAGGTAGGACATGACGTAGGTCACCACGCCGGTGACCGCGCAAACGATGCCGATGCCTAGGGCGACGCGTTGCATATCCTCGTAGCGTTCACCGCGGTCGTTGATCGATACAGCCTCTGTATAGGAGATGTTGTTGTAATAGCCCCGCTCGAATTCGGACTCTTTCTTCGAGGCGAAGATGCCGAAAACCGTGCTCACGGCGATCGCTGCTGCGCCAGCGCCGACGAGCAGCCATCCGCTTACGCGCAGGCGAGCGGCGGTCTTCGCGTCATCGTCAGCTTCTCTGTCGGCCGTCGTCGCCGGCTGCGCGCTGACCGAGTTGGCGAGGCTGTGCGCATCCGATGAAGACTCGGCTGTTGCCACGCCAGACAGCGAGCATAGAAGGCAGCAGACAACCAGCCAGGTTGTACAGCGCATGATCCTCTCCTTCGGGGTGGACCCATTATAACCTGATCGCTGGGTTCGGGCGCTACCGCTAAATCGTCCCACAATTGGGTGACGTTATCGCCTTCGCAGGCTATATAACGGGCCATGGGAAACGACCTGCTAATCAGGGGCGGCACGCTGGTCACGCCGGCGGGGCTTGTTGAGGCGGACGTCGCGGTGGCCGGGGGACGTATCGTCGCGATCGGCAGTGATCTTGGCGATGCGGCCGAGTCGATCGATGCGCGGGGGCTGCATGTGCTTCCCGGCTGCATCGATACGCAGGTGCACTTTCGCGAGCCCGGCTTGGAGCACAAAGAGAATCTGCAGAGCGGTACCGCCAGTGCTGCGCTCGGTGGAATCACCGCGGTGTTTGAGATGCCGAACACCAACCCCAACACCGACTCGGCGGAACAGCTAGCGGACAAGGTTGCGCGCGCTGAACGCACAGCCCACGTTGATTTTGCGTTCTTTGTCGGTGCGACTGCCGACAACGCTGAGTCGCTCGGCGCACTCGAACGTCTGCCCGGATGTTGTGGCATCAAGATGTTCATGGGCAGCAGCACTGGAACGCTGTTGGTCGATGATACCGCAGCAATTCGGCGCGTGCTTGCCAACGGGTCGCGTCGGATGGCTGTGCATTGCGAGGATGAAACGCGCCTGCTGGAGCGACGCGCACTGATCGAGGGCGCCGACGTCACGGTGGCCTTGCATCCAGTTTGGCGCGATGAGCAGGTCGCTTTGCGCTCGACACAACGGTTGCTCGATTTGGCGGCGGAGTGTCGGCGACCGGTGCACGTGTTGCATGTGACGACCGCGCAGGAGGCCGAGCTGCTGGCGCGGCACAAGGCTTTGGCCAGCATGGAGTGCACGCCGCAGCATCTGACGTTGTTCGCACCCGACGCCTACGAACAGTTGGGAAGTTACGCCCAGATGAATCCGCCGATTCGCGGCATCGAGCATCAGCGCGCATTGTGGCGGGCGGTTGAACAGGGGGTGGTCGACGTGCTCGGTTCCGATCACGCGCCGCACACCCGCGAAGAGAAAGATCGCCCCTATCCGCGCAGTCCATCGGGAATGCCGGGTGTGCAGACGATGCTGCCGTTGATGTTGGATGCTGTGAACGCGGGCAAGCTTTCGTTGCTGCGTTTGGTCGATCTGCTTTGCCACGGGCCGCAGCGCTTGTTTGGCATCGCGGCAAAGGGGCGCTTGGTTGTCGGCTACGACGCAGATCTGACGATCGTCGACCTCAAGGCGCGGCGGCGGATCGAAGCGCGCTGGATCGCCAGTCGCTGCGGCTGGACACCGTTCGATGGGCGAGAAGTCACCGGTTGGCCTCGCCGAACGATCGTGCGCGGGCAGACGGTAATGGCCGACGACGAGCTCGTCGGAGCGCCAGGTCTGGGCCAGGCCGTACGTTTTCAAATACCACAGGGTAGCTAGGGTTCTGCCGAGCCGCTGGGGATCGCCTGTCAACCTGGGCGATCGGTTGGCGGTCTGGCGACGAGGAGTTTTTGATGGGCTACGAGCAAATCACGATCGAGAAGCAAGGCCATGTCGCGTCATTGATCCTCGATCGGCCGGACGTGCGCAACGCGATGAGCGATCGGATGGGTGACGAAATCGCTGCTGCTGTGGCCGAGCTCAACGAAGATCCGTCGCTGCGTGTGTTGTTGGTTCGCGGTCGTGGCAAGTCGTTTGCTGCCGGCGGGGATTTCGACTTCATTGCCGCGCGCGCCAAAGACAGCGCGGAAAACAACCGCCAGATCATGCGGCGCTATTACGGCAAATTTCTCTCAATACGACAGGTGTCGGTGCCGACGATCGCGGTGATTCATGGTGCCGCGATCGGTGCCGGGCTCTGTTTTGCCCTCGGCTGCGACATTCGCCTGGCCGCCGAGCAGGCCAAGCTCGGTCTGAACTTTGTCCGGCTCGGCTTGCATCCGGGGATGGGTGCGAGCTACCTCGTCAGCCGGCTGGTCGGCCCGGCCAAGGCAGCGGAGCTAATGCTTAGTGGCCGGACGATCGCTGCCGAGGAGGCACTGGCTTGTGGCCTGGTCAATCAGCTCTATGCCGATGGGGATGCGCTGCTCGCTGCAGCACGTGAGCTGGCCGACGACATCGCCAAAGGTGCGCCATTGGCTGTTCGTCGGACCAAGGCTTCGATTCAGCGTGCGGCTAACCTCTCGCTCGACGAGATGCTCGACGCCGAGGCCTACGCTCAGGCGCTAGACTTTTCGACCGATGATCTCGCCGAAGGCGTCAAGGCGTTTTACGAGAAGCGCCGGCCAATGTTTAGCGGAAAGTAGCCGCAGCAGCGTCGAGCGGTGTAAGGGCGACCAACGGGGAGGCGGCCGCCGCTCTGGAGGCGCAACGTCGCTCTGCCTGCTAGGGCTTCCAGACTTCTAGCTTGACGTCGTCGTAGTAGACTCGGCCCTCGTAGTAGTTGACGTGCGGGTCGCCGAACATCAGGTAGTCGGGCCAGCGTCCGCTCTTCGGCCAGTGGGTAAAGGCGCTGCCGAGCTGTTTGAAGTAGCCTTCGTCGACGCAGTTCGCAACGGGCGGTGCGTTTTGGTTGTAATGGTAGACGCAGTTTTCGGCGAAGGCTAACGCGCCGCGGTAGGTCTGCTTTCCGCCAAAGGCGAAGTCGCCGCTGACCTGCAAGACGAACTGAGAGTCGTTACGCTCGATGATCACATCGTACCAGCGGTCGGGCTTGTAGGCATCGACGGCGCGGATCTTGTCGATCTTCGCCTCGCGCTGCCAGCTGCTGTTGGCATAGGCGATGAACGGCTTACCCGTCGTCAACGTTGCCTGGGCTTTGCCGTCGAGGGCAAACATCATCACCGGATGGACACCGGATTGGCGGTAGCCGTTGCCATCGTAGATTTCGAGAAATGGCGGGAAGTGATTATCTGAATCGATCACCACCTTACGGTGATGGTGGATCCAGACGTTATTATGCGGACGAGGTAGCGCGTCGAGGATCGCCAGCCAGTAAAACCCATTGTCGCTGGTCGCTGAGCCACTGCGCCACGGCTCGGCCTTCTCGTCGCCGTGATAGCCGTTGGGTGATTTGCCGCTACCATAGTCGGCGAACCCGACGCGCAGCGAAATCCGATAGCGCTCGGGTAGCGGGGCGGTTGATCGGATCACCAGCCCATCGGTATGTGCTGGCGTATGAATCCGAAGCACCCGATTGTTGCCGCCGGCGGGGTCGGTGACCACGCTAAGCATCTCTGCGAGGTCAGTGCTGTTCTTTCGCGAGTAGGCCTCGGCGGTTAGCCAGCCCGACTGGCCCAGTGGCCAGCTCGCGCGATAGGCGGCGGGCGCCTTGATGCCCTGGTCGGTGAAATATTTTCCTTGGTCGGAAAACGGCCCGTCATCGGGAATGCTGTCGCTCTGCCAATTGGCGGGGCGGACGCTCGCGCTCTCGAAATTTTCCTGGAAAGCGACGACCCAGTGCGATCCCGCCTTGCCATCGGCAGCACCAGACGTCGCGCCGTCGGTGTCGGGCACAGGCGGCGCGTCGGTCGCGGCGAAGTGCTGGTCTTTGGCTAAGCTGGCGTCCAGCGCGGTTGGGCGGCCGGCATCATTAGCGCAGGTGCAGGTTGTTAACGCGCAGCAAAAGCCAAGCGCCGCGAGTGAGAGCCGTAGGATCGGCGAATGATCGGTCGTCGTTGTCTTCACAGACACTCAGAATACCGAGGGTTGATCGGCCTCGCCATGCTCAAAAATTCGAGTCTTGCGGTCGAACGCGGCGCTCGCTGACCGCGTTTAGCCGCGAATCGACTGGCTTTCGCGTTGGCCAACCCCTGGCATGCGTGTTGCTTGGTTAAGCGGCGCTACCCTCTTGGAATGGCAGCACGGCGGTTTTTCTGCTGAGAGGAGGTGAGCGTCGCTTTCGGTCATCCGCACTCTTATCGGGAGGTCTTAGATGAAGACGAAGCTAGGAAATGGTTTACGGCGTGCACTGGCCCTCGTAGCAGGAACCCTGCTGCTAGCGGCGTGCGGCGAGCAGCTGCTCGCCGACTTCGGCGAGTTGATCAAGTCGGACAAGGCGCGGATCACCGCGCCAAAAGTCTCGACGACCGATGCGCAGATGCTCGCCCAAGGGAATGGCGAGTTTGCGCTGACGCTCTACCAGCGGCTGGTTGCTGGTGAAAAGCCGGACTTTTTCTTCTCGCCCTACAGCATGTCCAGTGCGCTAGCGATGCTCTACGGCGGCGCCCGCGGCAATACTGAGGCGCAGATCGCCCAGACAATGCGCTTTCAACTGCCCCAGGCCCAGCTCCATCCAGCCTTCAACGCGCTCGACCTGGCACTGAAAAGTCGCGGCCAAGGCAAGAAGGCCGCCGATGGTCAACCCTTCCGCTTGAACGTGGTCAACGCGACCTGGGGGCAGAAGGGTTTCGCCTTCGAACAGAGCTATCTCGACCTGCTCGCCCAGAACTACGGCGCAGGTCTGCGCTTGCTCGATTTCGAGGCCGCCCCAGACGGGTCGCGCAAGGTGGTCAATGATTGGGTTGCCCAGCAGACCGAACAACGGATCAAGGACCTGATGCCGCCAGGATCGATCGACAGCGCAACCAAGATGGTGTTGACCAATGCGATCTACTTCAACGCAGCTTGGGCTGAGCCATTTGACCCGAAGAAGACCCAAGACGACGACTTCAATGCATTGGACGGCAGCAAGGTTCGTCTGAAAATGATGCATGGTTCGCTGCGTGCTGACTTTGTGCGCGGCGCAGACTTTTCCGCTGCTGCCTTGCCTTACGATGGCAAGGAGCTGTCGATGTTGTTGATCGTGCCCGATGCTGGCAAGCTCTCGGCGGTCGAGCAGCGCTTGAGCTGGCAGATGCTCGACAACGATATCGTCGCGAAGATGACCGATTCGCTGGTGGCGTTGACGTTGCCGCGCTTCCGCCTCGAGTCGCAGATCGATCTGCGCAGTCAGCTGATCGCGATGGGGATGACCGATGTGATGGATTCGTCGACGTCCGATCTGTCGGGAATCGATGGTATCAAGAACCACCTTGCAGTGACTGCTGTAGTGCATAAGGCCTTCGTCGACGTGAGCGAGGAAGGCACCGAAGCAGCTGCTGCGACCGGCATCTCTGTGGGGGTCACCTCCGCACCGTCGCCGCAAACGCTGAAGGTCGATCGGCCGTTTATCTTCCTGATCCGCGACAATCAGAGCAAATCGATCCTGTTTATTGGACGCATGGCGCAGCCGCAGCCCTAACCGCCAACGTTTGGCTGCCCTGTCAGACGCGGGCAGCGTTTCTTTGACAGATCGGCCTTCGCCCCCCAGACTTTGATGATGGTCAGGCACAAGGTCGGTCTGCGCACTTCAAGGATAATGATCGCCTGTGCGCTGCTCGTATCGACGAGCTGCAAGCGCGCCGATCGCGATCCTGGGCGAACCTACGACCGCAAGGGCCGCTTTTCGCTCAAGGCGCCCCAAGGATTTGAGGTCCAATATCAACTTGGCAAGATCGCAGTCAACTTGCTGGGGGATAAATCGAAGGACAGCCCTTTGCGGCCACACATCGCGATCGAGCTGCAGCGAAAGAGTGGGCGGATCGATCTCGATCGCTTCGTCAAGGCCAGCGAGCACACGCTCCCGCGGTTGTTTTCCGACTTCAAGTTGCACGAAAAATCGGCCGC
Organism: Deltaproteobacteria bacterium; assembly: GCA_020633415.1. Taxonomy (GTDB): domain Bacteria; phylum Myxococcota_A; class Polyangia; genus JACKDQ01. Next base: position 720,091 of record JACKDQ010000002.1, on the reverse strand, counting down.
CGTGGTTGGTGGTCGGCGGGCGTTTCGTTGGGTGATCAGCTATCGCGATGGGCAGCTGCGCTTGAAAAATGCGATCTACGCGGTGGCTCGCGGAAGGCGACTCGCCTTGATCACCTGTGGTGCCCCGCTGGCGCGTTTCGATGCGCACCTGCCGGTCTGCAAAGCGGCAGTCGACAGCTTTCGCTTCGAATAAGCGCTCGTTGATTCGGCACCTTAGCCGCCGGTTGTATTGTGCAACCAAACCACATAATGGTGTAGCGATAATGCAGATAGACTTCTGCGGCGGGAGCGCTAGCCTTGGCAGTAGGCTTAAGCGCTAGGAGCTTTGAGATGAGTCAGGATCTTGGGCACAAGGAGCAACGCGTGTCGCTGGTCTTCAGTCGGCGTCGGTTGATACAGGCCGCTGGCCTGGGATTGCTGGCGGCGTGCGGCAACGAGAATGGCGTAACGCGTATTGACGGTGGTGGTCGTGATCTGTCTGCTGCCAACGATGCGATGCCCGCCGACGGTCAGACGGGGCTCGATGCTGGGGCGAGCGACCTGCGCGTCAGCGTCGATGGATCGAGCGCCGACGCCGGCCTGTGTACGCCAACCCAAAGCGATGTCCTTGGGCCGTTTCACCTGCAAGGCGCGCCATTTCGCGCGGCGCTTGCTCAAGCTGCAGAGCCCGGCAGACCGATCGAGATCGCCGGGCAAGTCTTTACCGGCGATTGTCGTACCCCGTTATCGGGTGCTGTGCTCGACATCTGGCAGGCCGATGCCCAGGGGAATTATCACGACGCGCAGCAGAACTACCGCTTGCGTGGTCAGATCAAGACCGACGCTCAGGGGCGCTATAGCTTTAGCTCGATTTGGCCGGGGCGCTATCCGGAAGCGGGCAGCTACCGGCCCGCGCACATCCATATGATCGTTTCGATGCCCGCTCATGCACCGCTGACGACGCAGATGTATTTTGCCGGTGATCCCTTTCTCGGCCAGAAAGATCCGTGTTTCCCTGGCTGTCGCTCAGCTGATCCGGCGCGAATCGTGACGATGACGAGCCAAGTTCAGGCAGGGCGGACGGTCGAGACCGGAACGTTCGATATCGTGCTCCAGCGCGGCTAGCTGGTCAGCAGGGCGTTTGCTACTTGAGCGGTTGGCTGTTCATCGTCGCCGCCAAGTCGCGATACAGCGCAGTACGCGGATCGTCGGAGCGGTAGACCAGTCGGAAGTGATCGCAAAGCGGTCGAACCTGCGGCAACACCTCGACCAGCCGTTTGCTGGCCAGATCTTTGTCGACGTAGTATTTGGGAAGAACTGCCAGTCCCTCCTCGCGCAGCACCAGATAGCGGATTGCCGAGATCGTTCCCATTGGCCAGAGTTGGCCAAACTCCATGCTGTCGATGCCGCCAGGTGCGTCGCGCCAATAGCGAAACAGCGGAAGCCCATACTCGGTGTCGATCAGCACGTGATGCTTCGCGTCCTCCGGCTTCTTGAGGGGCAGGCGCTTGAGCAGTTTGGGGCTACCAACGAAGACGTAGTCCTCTTGGTGCAGCTTGTAGGCGTCGAGCTTGGGATCTGTCAGGCGTGAAGAGGTGACCGCGCAGTCGATGTCCATCGTTCTTACGCGCGAGAGCAGGTCGATTCCCGATCCGAAATAGAGGCTCACCGTCAGCTCCGGGTGCTGGCGCTTGATGGCACCGAGCATCGGCAGCAGCCAGGAGTTACCGAGTTCGTGGCGAGTGCCGAGGGTCAATTGGACCGGCGGCGGTTCTAACGTGCCGATCGCCGCGCTGCGACACTTGGCTGCGGCGTCCAGTGTCGCCTGCGCCTGTGGCAGTAGGGCCAGGCCGGCGTTGGTTAGCCTGACCGAGCGCGTGGTGCGCACGAAGAGCGCTGTTTCCCAGAGCTCCTCGAGTTGTCTGATCCGCTGGCCGAGGGCGGCCGGCGTCAGCCCGACGAGGCGCGCGGCCGAGCGGAAGTTGAGCTGGCGCGCCGCTTCGACAAAGCAACGGAGTGATTCGATCGAGGGAAGTTGCACTTCGTTGGTCTAGTGGGCTGATTCTTGTGGCGGTGTAAGCGCGAACTCAGCGACCGCAGTAACGAAGTTGTTGGTGCCTGCGGCGCGGAAGTTCGACGGTGGATTTTGATGAACGCTGTGGTCAGTGCCGCGCTCGAGCAAGTTGTAGTGCACATACGTTAGCGAGAGCCGCCAGCGATTGGTTAGCCGATAGCGGAAGCCGGCACGCATGCCAACGTGGTTGAAGGTCGGTTGCTCGATCGAAACCGTCTCGTCCGGCGCGGGGGTGCGGTCGTAATGAAAGCCGAGCATGATGTCGAGCCCCGGCAGCTGCGGGGGAGAGACGCGAATACCGCCCGAGGTGTGGATCGAGTCGTGGTAGCCCTTCTGCGTGACCAAGCGTGGCAGGATGCTCGCCAGCGGTCCCGTGATCTCGGTGCGTTGCTCGACGAACTGGCGATAAAGAAACCAGCGGGTTTCGGCGCCGATCTCAAGCCAGTCGGTGATGTCGAGGTTAATACCGAACTGAAACACCCAAGGAAAGATAATCCCGGTGCTTTGTTGGCCGGTCAGCTCGATACTGCGCAGCGCATCGGAGCCGGTGCGCACCGAGATGTCGCCCTCGAGCTGCACGTTGACGCGCGTCATCAATACGGCGCCGATGGTTAGCCGTTTGAACGGTTGAAATAGCAGACTGAAGGTTCCGCGGCCTTGCCACTCGTCGCCAGCGATGTCGAGGATACTATCGCCGCCGATCAGGCCTGAGAGGTCAACGCGTTCGCTGGAGCTGCAGGGACCGTCGTCCTTGAGACAAACCAGCGGGAAGAACTTACGCATTGCGGTGATTCGCACGTATAGCAGGCTGCCGGCTGCCGAGAGGGTGATCATCGGGTGTGGGCGGTAGGCCAGGGCCGCGGTCAGCGATCCACTGAGGATCAGCGCATCGTAGAGGTGGAAGCGGGTGACGCCTTGCGGGTCGAAGGCGCCGCCGGTCGCTTGTGGAAAGTAGATTCCAACGCCGCCGACAAGCTTGTCGGTACCGAAGTCGGTCGAGGCCACGATCATCGGCAGGATGCCAAATGCTCGCGTGGGCACGGCGCGCGGGTAATAGCCATTTTGATCGATCGGCGCGTTGATAAAGCGCGACGAGCCGTCCCACGGTCGGAGCTGATAGTCGCTGGTCGGCACCGCTACTCCCGCATTGAGGAAGATGTTGGTGCCTGGCGAGAGGATTAGTCCAGCGGGGTTGTGATAGATCGCCGACAGATCGTCCGGGCGCCCGATCACCGCGCCCATCGCGGTACGTCGCGCGCCGTACTCCAACACGGCAAACCCAGCAGCATGGCTTGGTCGGGTCGAGGCCAGCATCGATGAGATGCAAATCAGCAGCGTCGCCCAACCGATCGAGCAGGCGGAACCGCGGTGGTGGTTCAATTGTTTAGCGTTAGTTTTCAACACGGCGGCGGTAGTTTTGCTAGAAGCGCTATGCCAACGCAACACAGAACCTCGGGTCGATTTTTTTGCGCGCTGCGGCGTGCGCGAGCTGCGCGTTCCGTCGAGCGACAAGGCCTCCGATAATGCTTTCTTTCTTGGTGTTCTCGGGCGATCTGTGACCAACCGTCGCGGCTATGATACGGTCCCTTGCGTGCAGCGAGATAGTGGAAGCTTTTTAGTCCTCTTTTGTGTGTTGGCGCCACGAGAGGCAGCGCGGATGCGTCCAGCGGAGGAAGCGTGAGCACAACGGATAGCAAGCGCCAGCCGTGGCAGCGCGGCGCGGTCGAAGCACGGTCGGTTTCTGCGCGAGCAGGTGAGAGTGAGGACGACGAACAATCGCTCGGTCGGCGCGAAGTCAAAAAGCGCCGCACGCGCGTGCTGTTGATCAGCGAGGCCTTGCGGCTGTTCACCGAAAAGGGCTACGAACTGACGTCGATCGACGATATCGCCCGCGCAGCTGGTGTTTCACGTCGCACGTTCTTTCGATATTTTCCGACCAAGGAGTCGATCGCCTTTCCTTATCGCGAGGAACGCGTACGTCGCTTTGAAGAGCTCGTCGCCCGCGGCCCACAATCTGAGACCGGACTGGATGCACTGCGCCGAGCGATGTTGGTAATGGCTGGTGAGTTCACTGCATTGCGCGAGCAGATCGTGCCGCTCGACCGCCTAGCGCTGCACGTGCCCGAGTTGCAGGCCGTTTCGCGCCAGTATGACCGGGCCTGGGAGGCCTTGATCGCGCAAACCCTCGAGCGCGATACCGGCACGAGTGCCGCCGGGCAGCAACTCGCTCAGTTGCTTGCCGGGGGGTTGGTTGGACTGATCCGCACCGTGCTTGATCTCTGGGTGGACAGCGACGGCGAACGCAACTTGGTACAGTTAGCCCACGAAGCGTTCGACGTGTTGGAACGTGGAATGCTCCGGATGCTCGGGGAGCGTGGCGCTTGATCGGTTGGATGCGCAGCCTAGCGATTGGCGTGCTCTTGATTGGTTGCACAGGGTGCGGTGGCCGAGCAACGGAGCGCGGCCGCGCTCATCCGCTGACGGGGCGGATCTACCGCGTCAACGGTAAGATCGGTGTTGTTGGACTGGATGCGTTGCTGCGAGCCGCCGCACAGGCCGATGTGGTTCTGATCGGCGAGCGACACGATCATCCGGCTCACCACCTCCACCAGGCCCGACTGCTCAAAGGCCTGATCGATGCTGGCCGACGGCCGGCGGTGGTTTGGGAAATGATCACCGATCGTCAGGCCAGCGTGCTGGTCGACCGGCCTAAGGCTGATCTACTGGGTCGGGCGCTCGGTTGGGACGCGACGGGTTGGCCGAGCTGGAAACTTTATCAGCCGATCGCCGTGGCCGCTGACCTTGCGGCGTTGCCGTTTTTTGCCGGCGGCATCGATCGCGCCGAGGTGATCAACGCGGTGATGAAAGGCGCGCGTCCGCAGTATCCCCTGCCCGGTGACGCAGAAGCGGCGCTGCGCAAGCAGCTGATCGCTGGGCACTGCGGACATTCTCCGGGCAAGTTGATCGATGCAATGTCTGCTGCGCAACAGTTGCGCGATCAGCGAATGGCGCGTCGGATCGCCAAAGCCTTTCAACGATCGGGCTCGGTGGTTTTGATCGCTGGAAACGGTCACGCCCGCGCCGACCGAGGTGCGCCGTATCATTTGCGTCGCATCGCTCCCCAACTCTCGACGCTGTCGATCGGCCAACTTGAGGTCACCGCCGGTCAGAATGCCGCGGAAGCGTACCTGGAAGCGGGCAGCTTTGACTATGTTTGGTTCACCGAGCGAATCGACGATCAAGATCCCTGTGAGCGTTTCCGACGCTCGCTGGAGCGGATGAAACGCCGGCACCACAAAAAAGCACCCGCGTCGTCCCCCGTGTCAGCAACACGCTAGCAGAGGCTGCGCAGGTAGTTGAGGTAGGCCGGGTAGTAGAGGGCGCGAAAGTAGTCGGTGCGTGCCACGGGATCGATGTTGGTTAGCTGCAGGCCCGCGCGGCGTTTGCGGGGAGCGACTTGCTCGATCCAGGCGACTCTGCAATCGATCGAGAGGTCGAGCTGCTCGCCGCCGACGTTGAGCTGACTGACGCACACCTTGTCGCCGACGCTTAGCCGACCCAACGTACCGCTAATGCCGATGCCAAAGTGGCTGAGGTCGTCGACGACACAGCGAAAGTGACTGCGGGCACGATGCAGCACAGCATCTCCGCGTGTCGGGATGCGCAGATTCTTGCGGTTGCGTTCGTTGGCGCAGAGGTTGCGAATCAGCGCGTTGACCAGATGCCCCCAGCGCTTGTCCTGCGCACGATCGAGGCCGCCGCTCTGGTAGCTTTGCTCGAGACCGAGGAGCTCGGCAGCGACCTGTGCAGTAGGTAAAGTCACAGTCATTTGACCCCCTAAGTGCTCTAATATTCACTTAGTTTTCGTTTGCGGGCAAGTCTTTGACCGCTACCGCGCTGTCGCGCTCGGCAGGGAAATCCAAAACGCGGCGCCCGACGGTCGCAGCGCGTCGACGCCGACTTCTCCGCCCATGGTGTCGACGAGGTGCCTAACGATCGCCAGGCCGAGACCGGTTCCGCCCATCTCGCGTGAGCGTCCGGGATCGACGCGGAAGAAGCGCTCGAAGATTCTCGCGCGGTGATGGGGGGCGATGCCGGGCCCATTGTCACGCACTTCGATGCGGACCTTTGCGTTTACCGCCTGGGCGGTGATCTCGATTCGCCCACCTTCGTGGACGTACTTTACGGCGTTGTCGAGCAAGTTGAGCAGCACCTGCTCGAGCGCCTTGCGGTCTGCCGATACCCTGAGCCCTGCGGGCACCGCATCGACGAGCTCCATGTTGCGTTTGTCGGCGGCTGGGGCGACGGTTTCCAACACGCGCTGAGCGACCTCCGAAATCGCTACCGGGACGATCTCGAGGGTCAGGCGTCCGGCTTCGACGCGGGCGAGGTCGAGCAGGTCGGAGACGAGCTGGCTGAGCCGCTCGGCGTTGCGCAAGATCGCCGTGACAAAGCGCTCGGCCAGGTCACGCTCATCGAGCGCACCATCGAGCAAGGTTTCCGCATTGGCGCGCATCACACTGACGGGGGTGCGCAGCTCATGTGAAACGTTGGCGACAAAGTCGCGTCTGATCACTTCAAGCCGGCGCTGTTCGGTGATGTCGTGCATCGCGATTACCGTACCGGCGCCGCCGAGCGGTTTGACGCGCGCGGCGACGGTGCGCTCTTGATTGCCGAAAACGATCTCCGCCGAGACATCCTCTTTGAGGCCGCGGTGCACGAGGTCGTTGAGCGCTGGCAGACGCGTGACCTCGATCAGTGGCACGCCGATGACCGTCCCGAGCTCGGCCCGCAATAGTTCGCAAGCAGCGGGATTGGCGAGGGTGATCGTTAGCGCGGAGTCGGTGGTGACGACAGCCTCGCTCATCGCATTGAGTACCGCCTCGAATCTGCTGCGCTCGCTAGCGAGTGTGGCCACACTGCTATTTAGTTGACCGGCGATGCGCGTGACCGAACCAGTGACTTGGCCGATGTCGTATTCGCCGAGCCCTGTCTGCTCTGCCTCACCCGCGGCGGCATAGACGCTGTGCACAAGCTGGCTGATCGTGCGCGAGAACAATCTTCGCGCGGCGACGGTGGTCAAGAGCAGCACGACAAACGCCGCCACGGCGACGACGATCAGCGCGCGCTTGAGCTCGGCGCGAGCCTTGGCGAGTAAGATCGGTTGGCTGTGGACCAGCACCCTGTTGCCCGGCGCAAAGACGGCGATCATTGCCCGCTCGCCGCGCTTGAACAGCCGGTAAGCGGGTTGATCGGCGATTCTCAACTCTGCCAGCCGGTCGGCGTTATCTGCCGCGTGCGCTTTGCCGCGGCGGGCGATCAGTTTTCCCTTGCGATTGTAGAGGGCCAGCGTTTCGTCGGGACCGTTCGCCGGCAATTCCGCTGTGTTTGGCGTTAGGGCCCGAGCGAGACTTTCGGCGTGACGCCTGACTTGCTGATAGGTCAGGTGGCAGAGGTTGCCGTCCAGCGTGGTGGCGAGGTAGTAGGTTACGCCGCCAACGCAAACGCCGAAAATGGCAATCGACCAGATGAAGTGTCTCGCGCGAAAGCCGGGCTTCACTAGCCGTCGCTTTCGCCAGAGGTCTTGCGGAAACGGTATCCGACACCGCGCAGTGTTTCGATCTGATCGCCAGCAGCGCCGAGCTTTTGCCTCAATCGCTTGACGTGGGTATCGACCGTGCGCGTGGTCAAGTCAGCCGTCATTTCCCAAACATCCTCGAGTAGCTGTTCTCGGGTTTGGGCGCGCCCGGCGCGCGAGAGTAGCGTTGACAGCAGACGGAACTCAAGTGCCGTCAACTTAACTTCCTCGCCATCGACGTGTACGCGATGTGCATCGATATCGATCTCGATCGGGCCGAGTCGCATCAAGCCGGTCTCCGCCGTTGTCGTGGTTTGAGCGCGCCGCAAGACCGCGCGCAGGCGCAGCATCAGCTCGCGTGTGCTAAACGGCTTGACGACGTAGTCGTCCGCGCCCAGCTCGAAGCCCACCACGCGATCGATTTCTTCGCCCTTGGCGGTGAGCATCACCACTGGGATGTGCTTTAGCCGATCGTCGCTGCGCATGCGTCGACAGACTTCTGTTCCTTGAATGTCGGGAAGCATCAGATCGAGCAGGACAAGATCGGGCAGTGGCCGGCGCTGAGCTGCTTCTAGGGCGCTCGCTCCGTCGTAGGCGGTGCGAGTCTGGTAGCCGTCGCGCTGCAGGTTGTACTCGAGGGTTGCCACCAGGTCGCGCTCATCGTCGACGATCAGAATTAGTGGTGCCACGCCTTTCTTCTACACGATCGGCTGGTTGTGCTCAAGTCGGGCTCGGTTTGGGGCTCCGCTTGGGCAGCGCTATTGTTACAGCGGGTTAGGAGCGTTTTCTTTGGCCGCGCTGATCGGTGACATTGTTGTGAACGATCGGCTTTGCTCGGCGATCGTCGATCAGCCAGGTCAGCAGCAGGACTAGCAGCGGCGGTGGAGTCGTTGTAGCGCCAGCCGCGCTGCAGCCGCTGAGCGCGGGTGGCGGCGGCGGATCAGCATCGGGCGTGTTGCGTGTTGTGCTGTCGCTTTCCACGCCGCTGTCCAGTGGTCGTCCGCCGCTGTCGCGATCGGGTGGGGCAGCGTCACGATTGGGCAGTGTGGTTGCGCACGCGCCGATGGCAAACCCTTCAGCGGGGGCAAGTCCGATGCGCGTGAGGGTCTGTTCGCCGACGATCCCGTCGACGAACAGCGGATCATTGGGGTGATTGCGATTCCACAGCCGTTGAAAGGCGCGCACTTCGTAGCGACGGAGATCGGGAGAGGCGAGATGCTCGAAGTGGATCTCGTCGCCGGCGACATTCTGCAGCCATCCGTGGCGCTCGAGTGTCGACTTCCAGGAGGCTGGATCGGCAACGTCGATCGCTCGACCCGACTCGTGGTTGGATTCACCGACGGCGGCAGCCGATCCCGGGTCCCACGCTTTGAGCAGGTATTGTTGGGCGACCGTGCGAAAGGCGCTGTTCAGCGTTAGCGTCTGGTGTGGTCGTTCAGCTAGCGCGGCCAGCAGCGCTGCTCTGGCAGGCTGAGGCATCCAGCCGAGGACCGCGCGACTGTGGAACGTCAGATTGTTGTTTGGCTGCAGGCGAACCAGTAGGTCAGGCGTGATGCAATTGACTTCAGCAGCGATCTGTTCGGAGAGCGCGGCGACTGCCGATGTACCATGGGGTCCCGTCAGCAGCTGCTCGATGCGTACCGCTTGGCTCCGGCTGGAATAGGCCGGCCCGTTGTCGTAATCGCCGCAGCCGACGAACAGCGCGCAGCAGGCGATGGCCAGGCGGACGCTGATCGCCGATCGAGTGGCCGCTGGGTTGAGCGTACCGGGCATCGACCGATTTGCTTGCACCGCTCGTGCCAGTGCGGGTTCCGCTGGGCATGGCGCAATCCCGCAAAGGCGACTCGACGCTGAGGGGTCGGGGCCCCAGACAAGTGACAACCGTTGCCAGCGACAGCGATCTGGCCGCGCCGAGCAGCGCCGATTCGTGTTAAGAAATGGGCAGGTCACAAGGGGGATTGAGATGGCTGGGTTTATCCAACAGGCGCCGCAGTTGGCGGAAAACCGTTATCACGCAGACGGATTGCTTCGGCGTTATCTCCAGCGTGCACTTCCCCAAGAGGTGCTCAGCGAGATTGAACCTGATTTGGAGCGCTTTGGTCGTCGCGTCTCGACGGATATCGCCGAGATGGCCGCCGATGCGATAGCCAACGAGCCCTCGCTGGTTCAGTTCGACGCGTGGGGCAATCGTATCGACCGGTTGGTGGTTGCCGACGGTTGGAAGCAGCTCGATCGCGTTTCCGCAGAGGAGGGCTTGGTTAGCATCGCTTACGAGCGCAAGTACGGCGAGTACTCCCGTATCTACCAGATGGCCAAGTTTTACCTGTTTCACCCCTCATCGGCGCTCTACTCCTGCCCGTTGGCGATGACCGACGGTGCAGCGCGGGTGATGGAGCTTTTGGCGAGCGAGTCGCTACGCGCTCGCGCCCTACCGCGATTGACTTCGCGCGATCCGCAGACGTTTTGGACATCGGGCCAGTGGATGACCGAACGTCGCGGTGGATCAGATGTCGCTCAGAGCGAGACGATCGCGCGGCGCGATGGTGACGGCTACCGGCTTTATGGCGACAAGTGGTTTACTTCGGCAGTCAGCGCACAGATGGCGCTGACCTTGGCGCGCGTCGTCGATGACAACGGCGCGACTGTCGAAGGCAGCCGTGGCCTGAGCATGTTCTATCTCGAGATCGCCGCTGAAGACGGTGGCTACAACGGTTTGACGATTCACCGCCTCAAAGACAAGCTCGGAACCCGCGCGTTGCCAACCGCGGAGCTAACCCTCGATGGGACGCGCGCTCAGCTGGTCGGCGATGTCGGCCGCGGCGTCAAGAACATTACGCATTTGCTCAACATCACGCGGATGGGTAACGCGATCTGTTCGGTTGCGATGTGGCAGCACGGGTTGGCGTTGGCGCGCGACTATGCGATGCGTCGCCAAGCGTTCGGTCGGACGTTGGCTTCCCAGCCGCTGCATTTGGAGACATTGGCTGAGTTGGCAGTTGAGCTAGAGGGCTGTTTCTCGCTGGTCGGCGAGGCTGCAGCGTTGATGGGGCGCGTGGAGTGCAATGTGGCGAGCGATGAGCAGACGCGGTTGATGCGCCTGCTCACGCCGATCTGCAAGCTGTACTTGGGTAAGCGTGGCGTCGCGGCGCTCAGCGAAATCGTCGAGGGCTTCGGTGGTGCGGGGTATCTCGAGGACACCGGGATCCCCGCGTTGCTGCGCGACGGGCAGGTGATGTCGATTTGGGAAGGCACGACAAACGTGCTTAGCCTGGACGTGTTGCGTGCGATGGATCGCGAGCAAGCGCTGCCGGTGTTGATCGCTGAAGTTCACCGCCGCTTGAAGCCGGTGACGGCCGCGCCGCTTTGTGGGTCCCGCGATCAACTCAGCGCGTTGACCCGTCAACTCGTCGAGGACTTTCTACCGCGTGCCCTAGCTGCCGGGCCCGACGCATTGATCGCCGGCGCTCGCCAACTGGCGTTTTGCATCGCTCAGCTGTTTGGTGGTGTGCTGCTGGTCGAGCAAGCGCAGCAGGCGGTGTCGGCAGAGGCTGCCAGCGATGAGGTGCGTCGCGCGATCGCCGTCGCCGCGCGCTGGTGCGCCAAGCTTCCGGACCGTCTGATGGTGCTCGAGGAGCAGCACCGCGACGAGTCGCGCCTGTTGGCCGGCTGCACTGTTTCGAACTAGCTCTTCTTGAGGAAGCTAATTTTCGCTTTGCTGCGCAGCGCATCGATGCGCTGTTCGTAGGCCTTGTGTACGCGCTTGTCGCGCAATTGCTCGATCAGCAAGCCTTTGATGTGCTCGTAGACCAGCGGCGTTTTGGCGGTGCGGCGCGCGATCAGTTTGACGATCTGAAGGCCGGTGACGCGGTGGCGCAGCACGGTACTGTGCTCTCCCGGCTTGAGCTGGGCGATCTCCTGCGACCAGTCGATCGGCATCTGCCGCCAGGAAAGGTAGCCGAGATCCACACCGCGCTCGCGGTCACCGCGCTGCGAGGGTACGCGCTGCTTGGCAAGCTCGTCGAAGGTCATCTTCTTTTCGGCTAGCGATCGATTCGCGTCTTGCGCCTCGGCAGCGTTGCGAAAGCGCACCGCGACGAGGTGATACTCATCGCCGATCGCCTTCTGGTGTTCATCGTAATAGGCCTTTGCTTCCTTTTCGCCGACAGTGACCTTGGCGGCGACCTCGATGTTGTAGAAGTGGCGGATCAGTTCCTTGCGTTGGCGGCCGCGCAGTTGCGCGGCCATTTGGCGTGCGGCGAGCTGAAAGTCCTTGCGTTGATCGAGTCCGAGTCGCTTGGCCTCTTGGTAGGCCAGTTCGGCGTCGATCGTCATTTCCAGCGCCTTCTTCTTGATCTCGGGGGTGATCTTTCCGGTCGTGAAGCCGGTGCGCAGCCAGGTGGAGAGATCTTCCTCGTAGATCGGTTGGCCGTTAATCATCGCAAGCGGCTGGGCTGTTCCCATCAGCTGGTCGATGGTCTTCGACGGCTGGTTATCGTCACTCTGACCGGCGCTGGCGTTCTGGCGTTTTGCGCAGCAGCCCGGCGAAGCTGCGCACAGCGCCAGACAGGCGGTTGCGGCGAAGATCGTGCTCGCGGATCGGTAGACTGGACTCTGCATCTTCGGGCTCCTTTGCCACGCCAAGAGCTGTCGTTTTAGCAAGCGAGAGATATTGTCGTCAAAAAATGGCGGCAGCCTACGGCAAGCCTCAGCGGTGGATATCGCGTGCGAAGCGTCAATCGATCGCGGCGTCAGTTGCACCGATCGATCGTGAAATTGTCAGGTGTTCTTGCGAAAGGGAAAGGAGGCGAGGGGAATGACGGCGCTAGCGGCGTCGGGCGACTGGTGCGCGACGCCGCCAGGATGCACGTCGCTAGGGCGCGCTTACTTCTTATGGCACTCGTTGCACTTGACCGGTAGCTTCTTGTCGCCGGACGTCTTCATCTTTTTGTGGCAACCGATGCACGCGATGTGGAACGGGTTGCCCTTTTTGCTTTTGTCGGAGCAGGTCGTGAGGTCTTTGTTCTTGGCGTCTTTTTGCGGCTTGCTGTGACACTCGCTACAAGCGTTCTTGTCGGGCTTGGCGTTTTTCACATTGTGGTGACAGGTGTCGCAATCTTGCTTTTTGGCTTTGAGCGCTTTGACGTGTGCCGGGTGATCGAAGTTGACCGGTGGCTTTTTCTTTTTGCAGCCTTTGATCACGATCGGTTTAGCCGGGGCCTTGTCTTTCCACTTTGCGGCTGCGCCCACAGCAAAGAGGCCGATCAGCATTACGGTTAGAGCGCTCAGCGTCATTCTTAGTTTGTTGTGCATCACTCGATCTCCTCCGTGCGTCCATCGGTTGGACGCGCGCTGGCAGCCATTATTCACAGCTCGTGGGGGATGTCTACAAACGTCTGAAAGTGCACGGCAAAGCGGTATCGAAATAGTCCTGTTTAGTGCTTCGCGATACCATCGCGGGCGGTGAGGGGCATGGACGCGATGAGATGGTTGCGCTTGAGGAAGGCCGCTCTCACTAGCGGCCTAGGTTGGTTCAGCGCACAAGGCGATGCTGCTGAACAGGGCCGACTAGGCCAACGCCGTTCTGAGCGAGATGACGCGGGCGTTTGTGCGGGTCGATGGCGGCCACGCACGGAGCCCGGAGATCTTTGTCGCCAGCGCGCATCAGGCGGCGCGGGTCGCGGTGCCGTTTCGCGCACATGGGCATCACCGATCGCTAGAGCGGCTACTCGGTCTGCGCCCGGTAGCTGATCTGGCCAGCGCTTGGCCGCAAAATCGCTCTATCGCGCCGTTTGTCGAGGGCTGGGCCTGGCACGCGCTATGCAATTGCCAAGTCCCATATCTCGTGGCGGTACGCACGAGCTAGCGGGTGCGCCGGTCGCGCTGGGGGGCGCGGCCGGCGCCTTTTTATTGGATCACGCGCGGTGTGCGCAGTCGTTGCGGTAAGTCGCCGCGCGCGGCGAAACGCGATGCGCACCCGCCTTGAGCGCTGCTTTAGCGCGTGTGAGTCGGCAACTGCGGTGTGCGCAGCGTCGCTGCGCGGCGTCGGGCGCTCCTTGCGTACAGCTGGCGAGACCCTTTTTCACTGGTAAAGGCGAGCGGAACGCAGTTCAATCGGCCCCCTCATTTGCGGCAAGCTGCGCGCACAACGGAATCCGAGTCGATGCCCGTCAAGAAAGCTACTCCAGCGAAAAAGAAGCCGGCGGCGAAAAAGAAGCCGGCGACGAAAAAGAAAGCCGCGACGAAAAAGAAGCCGGCGACGAAAAAGAAGCCGGCGACGAAAAAGAAGCCGGCGACGAAAAAGAAGCCGGCGACGCAAAAGAAAGCGGCGACGAAAAAGAAAGCGGCGACGAAAAAGAAAGCCGCGACGAAAAAGAAAGCGGCGACGCAAAAGAAAGCGGCGACGCAAAAGAAAGCCGCGACGCAAAAGAAAGTCGCGACGAAAAAGAAAGCCGCGACGCCGACCGCGGCGTCAAGTCCCGGCGGGTCGTCGGCAACGTCGCCGCGCAAGGGACCTTGGGCTGCGCCGACGCTAGCGGGCTGTGCCGAGGTTGCCGAGCGCGTGTTCCGCATCCCCTCGCTGGAGCCCGAGCAGCGGGCGGCGATGGAGAGCATTCTGGCCGGTCGCGACACCTTGGTAGTGTTGCCAACAGGATTCGGCAAGTCTCTGATCTACCAAGTGCCGGCGTTGCTCTTGGAGCGTCCGACGATCGTTGTTTCTCCACTGATCGCTTTGATGGTCGATCAGCAGTCGGCGCTACAAAAACGGCAGGTCCCCGTGGTGCGGTTCGACAGCACGGTCGGTGTGCGCGATCGTCGCGCGGCGCTGGAGCGGATGGCGGCTGGCGGGCCGCTGGTCGTGTTGACGACGCCAGAGACGCTCGAGTCGCCGCAGATGCGGCCGCATTTTGAAGCAGCCAAGCCGGCGCTGATTTGCGTCGATGAAGCTCATTGTATTTCCGAATGGGGGCACGACTTCCGACCGGCGTTCTTGCGTCTCGGTAGCGTGCGCGAGAACCTGGGTTCGCCGCCAATTCTCGCTTTGACCGCCACGGCCACGCCGCAGGTGCGCGAGAGTATCGGCACACGGCTGCAGCTTCGCGATCCGCGGGTCGTCATTGCGCCACCGTACCGCAAGAACTTGGTGCTTTCGGCGCGGCTTGTACCGGGCGATTCCAAGACTCATGCCACGGCGCGGATTCTCAAGCGTCTGCAGCGTCCGGGGATCGTCTATTGTGCGACGACCGGTGCTGTTGATCGACTCTGGCGGACGCTGCAAAAGGCGGGGATACCTGCAGCTCGCTACCACGGGCGGATGAGCAAGACCGATCGCGACGTGGCTCAGAAGCTGTACATGCGTCCGCGGCGCAAGATTGTAATGGTAGCGACCAGCGCTTTCGGGATGGGTATCGACAAGCCCAACATTCGCTATGTGGCTCACTACCATACCCCTGGTTCGGTTGAGCAGTATGTGCAGGAGTCCGGGCGCGCCGGACGCGACGGCCGCCGTTCGGATTGCATCCTGCTGTTTGATGCAGAGGATTTGGAAATCCAGCGCGCATTGCAGTCGCGCAGTCGACCGCGACCACATCAGCTTCAACGGGTCGCGGAGACATTGGCCGCCTGGGCCGCCGAAGGTAAGCCGGTTAGCTCCGATGCGCTGGCGCTCTCGGCGCAGGTCCCGGTGACGGTGGCTGCGTCGTTGGCTACCGCACTTGAGGATGTCGGTCTTGCCGAGCGCGATCAGGATGGCCTTTGGCGAAGTTCGCTGTCGGAATCGGAGCTGGTTGCGCGTGCGAGAGACTTGGCGAAAAAGCTTGAGACCTTGCGCCGGGAGGACGAACGCCGGCTGCAGGCTTTGGTCGATTATGCCCACAGCGATCTCTGTCGCAGCGTGGTGATTCGTCGCTACTTTGGCGAAACCGATCCGCCGAGCTGTGGCGTTTGCGATATCTGCCGGCCGCCGTCGGCGAGCGTTCTACAGGCACGCAGCGAGCGTCCGCCGATGGTGCGGCGAAAGCGGGTCGAAGAAGAGCCCCGTCGCGGCAAGCGCCGCGGCAAGCGTCGTGGCCGTCGTGGTCGTCGCCGCGGAAGTGGGGAGGCCCAACCAGCGGCGCCTGCGGCAGCGGTTCAAGGGGCAGCAGTTCCGGTGGCGACGCCGTCGTCGAACGATCAAGCTGTTGGTCAGCAGGCCCAGTCCCCGCGCCGTCGCCGCCGTCGGCGCCGTCGTCGAGGTGGCCAGGGTGCACGTCCACCAGAAAACACGAGCGAAAGCTAGATCCCGCTGCCACACGTCAATCTGCGCCGATCGTCGGTCCGTCGCGCTGAGCCCTGGTCGCGTTTACCAAGTCGTCATCGGCGTTTACTAATAGCCCTGAATTTGGTGCTGTTTTAACGGCGACGCGAAGAATTTTCTGACCGTTTTGGGCAACCTTTTGTATATAGGGGGCCTCGTGTGAGGATGCTGCATCGCACACGGATCGATGCGAATGAGATTCTCCGTAGGTGACTCTCCAAGAGGAGTTCAACGCCAGCGGCGGTGCCCAGCTGTCGCCGGCGAAGAAGAGGGAGCTGATGAGCACGCAGGTAGACCAGTTCAAGTACGACGACAAGACGGTGCGCGCCTTTGTCGTCGCCACGATGGTTTGGGGCGCGGTTGGCATGTTGGTCGGCATCATCTTGGCGTTGCAGCTAGCGGCGGCCGAGTTGTTCTACGACACTTGGCTCAACGACTTGCCGTGGCTGACGTTCGGACGGTTGCGTCCGCTGCATACCAATGCGGTGATCTTCGCGTTCGCCGGCAACGCGGTCTTTGCCGCCGTTTACTACTCGAGCCAGCGTTTGCTCAAGGCGCGGATGTTCTCCGATTTGCTGTCGCGGCTGCATTTTTGGGGCTGGCAGCTGATCATCGTCTCGGCGGCGATCACCTTGCCCCTCGGGTTTACTCAGGGCAAGGAATACGCTGAATTAGAGTGGCCGATCGACATCGCCATTGCCTTGGTTTGGGTCGTCTTTGCGATCAACTTCTTCGGCACGATCGCTAAGCGGCGCGAGCGACATATCTATGTTGCGATCTGGTTTTACATCGCGTCGGTGATCACCGTTGCGGTGCTGCACATCTTCAACAACCTGGTGATTCCTAGCGGCATTCTGAAGAGCTACTCGCTCTACTCGGGCGTTCAAGATGCCTTCATGCAGTGGTGGTATGGTCACAACGCGGTGGCCTTCGTGCTGACCACGCCGTTCTTGGGAATGATGTATTACTTCTTGCCCAAGGCGGCCAATCGGCCGGTGTTTTCCTATCGGCTCTCGATCCTGCATTTCTGGACATTGGTCTTCATCTACATCTGGGCAGGGCCGCACCACCTGCATTACACCTCCTTGCCCAGTTGGGCTTCGACGTTGGGCATGTTGTTTTCGGTGATGCTCTGGATGCCCTCATGGGGTGGGATGATCAACGGTTTGCTGACCTTGCGTGGTGCATGGCACAAGGTCGCAGAGGAGCCGGTGCTGAAGTTCTTCGTCGTCGGCGTGACCTTTTACGGCATGTCGACGTTCGAGGGCCCGATGATGTCAGTCAAGAGCGTCAACGCGCTCTCGCACTACACCGATTGGAACATCGCCCACGTTCACGGTGGCGCGCTCGGCTGGGTCGGTTTCATGACCTTCGGCATGATCTATTGGCTCGTGCCGCGACTGTTCCAAGCCGAGCTCTACAGCAAGAAGCTCGCGACCACGCATTTCTGGGTCGGGACGATCGGCATCGTGCTCTATGTCGTTTCGATGTGGACGGCCGGCATTACCCAGGGCTTGATGTGGCGTGCCTTCGACGAGACCGGACGTTTGGCCTATCCCGATTTCGTCGAGACGGTACTCAAACTCGTACCGATGTATTGGGTGCGCTTGCTCGGCGGCTTGATGTATCTCACCGGCGTGCTGCTGATGGGCTGGAACATGCTCAAGACTTGGCAGCGTCGCAAACGTCCTTACGACGAGCCGATCTTTGAGGCCCCGGCGCTCGAGGGCAGGTACGTGCCCGAGCCGATGCCGCAGACGCCGCTTGAGCGCGATCACGCGCCAGTCGCCGGTAACGCGATCAAGCTGCAACGCCTATGGATGGGCTTTTGGCACCGCCGTCTTGAAGGCCTGCCGCTGACCTTCTCTGTTTGGGTGGCGATTGCGGTGATCGTAGCGTCGTTGTTTGAGATCGTGCCGACGTTCTTACTCGATTCCAACGTTCCGCGAATCGCCTCGGTCAAGCCCTATACCCCGCTCGAGGTGATGGGGCGCGACATCTACATCAAAGAAGGTTGCTACAACTGCCACTCGCAGATGGTGCGGCCGTTCCTCGCCGAGACCGAGCGCTATGGCGAATACAGCAAGGCCGGCGAGTTTATCTACGACCACCCGTTTCAGTGGGGTAGTCGCCGTATCGGACCGGATCTCCATCGCGTCGGTGGTAAGTATCCGCACCTCTGGCACGTGCGCCACATGGAGAATCCGCGCTCGACGACACCGGGTTCGATCATGCCGTCGTTTCCCTGGCTGCTCAAAGACAAGCTCGAATTCTCGAAAATCCAAGGGCGCGTAGATGCTCTGGCGCTGACCGGGGTGCCGTATTCGGACAAAGCGATCAACGGTGCCGAGCAGTCGGCGCGCGCGCAGGCCCAGCTGATCGCTGCGGACGTCGCGAAGAACGGTGGTCCAAAGGACATTGCCGACAAGGACATCGTCGCGCTGGTCGCGTACCTGCAGCGCTTGGGCACGGACATCAAGCTCAAGGCCGAGGCGCCGACGCCCGATGCGCAAAAGGCGATGGCTCAGCTGGGTGGGAAGAAATGAGAGGGCTCTCTGACGCAGTCGGTGCAGCCAACCTGTCGAGTTATGCGGTGATCGCGATGGTGCTCTTCATCGCCGCGTTTGGCGGCATCATCGCCTATTTGCTGCTGCGTCGAAATCGACAAGTTTTTGATCGTGCTCGGCAGATGCCTCTCGATGACGAACAGGTTCAAACACCAAGAAACGCTGAGAATAACGGAGCAGCCCAATGAGTGAGCAGCAAGGCGGCGGCAATCTGCTAAACCACGACTACGATGGGATCCGCGAGTACGATAACCCCCAGCCCGCTTGGTGGACGTGGATCTTCGTGGCGTCGATCATCTTTTCGGTCGGCTATGCGTTTTACTATCACCTCGGCGGCCCCGGCCTCTCGGAGACCGAAGCCTACGCGCTTGAGGCCAAAGAAGCGGCCGAACGAGCCGCCAAGTTGGCGCCGGCGATCAACGTCACCGAGGAACTGTTGGCGCAGACTGCCAAGGACGAAAAGGCGCTTGCGGCGGGCAAGGAAACGTTTATGAAAAATTGCCTGGCCTGCCACACAGCGACGGGTGCGGGCTTGGTCGGTCCAAATTTGACCGACCTGTTCCAAATTCATGGCAGTACGCGGATCGATATCTATAACACCATCTACAACGGCGTGCTGGCGAAGGGGATGGTGGCTTGGGGCAAGGTGCTCAAGCCAAAACAATTGCTCGAGGTAGCGGCATACGCCACGAGCCTGCGCGGCAAGAATCTTCCAGGCAAGGCGGCTGAAGGAAAGAAAGTCGAGCCCTGGTAGCCGCACCTTGTGAGGTGCTAGATGAGTAGTTCTTCGCTGATCCCCCCGAATCCGGACGAACCGGTCCTTTCTACGCTCAACGTTGATGGCTCGCGCCGCCGTCTCGATCCCAAGCTTTGGCGAGGGGTGTTTTTCAAGAGGCGGGCATGGGTCGCCTATTCGTTGATCGCGCTGTTTTCGCTGATCCCGTACATCAAGTTCAACGGTAAGCCGTTGATCCTGCTCGATCTGCAGTTGCGGCAGTTCACTTTCTTTGGTGTCACGCTGCTGCCGACCGACACGGTGTTGTTGATGTTGCTCGGTCTGGGCATCGTGATCGCGATCTTCCTGCTCACCGCGCTCTTCGGGCGCGTGTGGTGTGGCTGGGCGTGTCCGCAGACGGTCTACATGGAGTTTCTCTACCGGCCGATCGAACGGCTGGTGCTCGGCAAGAACCGCAAGCGCGGAGACGTCAGCGTGACTCGCAGGCTGCTCAAGCAGCTGGCCTTCGTGTTGATCTCGGCGTTTTTGGCCCACACATTCTTAGCGTATTTTGTTGGTGTCGATCGGTTGTTCTACTGGGTGCAGCGCTCGCCGGTCGAGCACCCAGCGGCGTTTCTGGTGATGCTAGCCACGACGGCGCTGATGTTTCTCGACTTTGGCTGGTTCCGCGAGCAGACGTGCCTCGTCGCTTGTCCCTATGGCCGCTTTCAGTCGGTGCTACTCGACCGCCGTTCGCTGATCGTCGGATACGACGAACGGCGCGGCGAACCGCGCGGCAAGCTCAAGCAGGCAAAAGCGGCCGCAGATCTCGGCGACTGCATCGACTGTCGCGCTTGTGTTGCGACCTGTCCGACAGGCGTTGACATTCGTCGTGGGCTGCAGATGGAGTGCATTCACTGCACCCAGTGTATCGATGCTTGTGATGCGATGATGACCAAGGTCGGTCGGCCGACGGGCTTGATCCGCTATGCTTCGCAAGACGAACTCGAGGGCGCGAAGCGCGGCTTCTTGCGACCGCGCGTCATCGTCTATCCAGCGATTTTGCTGGTGGTCGCTCTGCTGTTTGGCTGGACGGTCGGCCAGCGCGGAAATGCAGACGTCACGCTGCTGCGCGGCATTGGCGCACCGTTCTCGCTGCTCGGTACCGGCCAGGTGTCCAATCAGATCCGCATCAAGGTCGTCAACCGCAGTGGCGCGGCAAAGAACTATCGCATCGAACTGCTTGATTTTCCCCAGGCCAACCTGGTAGCTCCCCAAAACCCGCTGCCTGCTGCGGATGGCGAGACAGCACGCACCAGCGTGTTCGTGATCTTTGACCGCAAGCAGATCGCTGCTGGCGTGAAGAGGGTTCGCTTTCGTGTGAGCGACGGCCAGGGATTTGAAGCGATCAAGGCCTACCGGCTGCTTGGGCCGAAGGAAGCGTCGTAATGGGTAAAAAGAGCGGAGCGCGCTGGATTCTGTTTGTTGTCGGTCTGCTCGTTGCGCAGGCGGCTTTTGTTGCGGTGCTGATCGTCAAGGCGACGGGTGATCCGTCGCATCACGTTGAGGCAAACTACTATCAACGCGCGCTCGCCTGGGACCAGACGATGGAGCAACAGCGCGAAAATCGTCGATTGGGTTGGCAGCTCTTAGCGGCGCTGAGCCCGTCAGCCAATCGTCGCTTGGAGCTGCAGCTAACGTTGCGCGATCGCTCCGGCAAGGCGATCGATGGCGCGCAAGTCGACGCGGAGATATTTCATCAAGCGCGAGGCAATCAACGCTTCCGCGCTCGGCTTTCGCCCAGGGGCGATGGGCATTACGTTGCTCGGCTGGGCTACGGCCGAGTTGGCCTGTGGAGCTTGCAGATCGTTGTTGAGCGCGGCAAACAGCGCTTCACCGCGCAACTCAAGCGCGAACTCGTTGCCGGAAGTTAGCGCGGGGGACGCCGATGTTTCCGCTGCTCGTTTCGATCTTCGTCGCCAGCCTGCTCGGTAGCTTGCACTGTGTTGGGATGTGTGGTGGTTTCGTCGCCTTTTACGCTGGTGGTTCGCAGCAGACTCGGCGCGCGCGCTGGCTCGCGCATCTGGCTTACAACGCTGGGCGACTGGTGACCTATCTCGGCCTCGGTGGCGTTGCCGGCTTGCTCGGCGCTGGTATCGATCGGATGGGGCGCTTGGCTTCGATTCAACGTGGTGCAATGTTGACAGCTGGTGCGCTGATGGTGATTTGGGGCGTGGTGATGCTGCTGCCGACCCTCGGCCTCAAGCAGCCGCGAATCTTGCGCAGGGTGGGTGCCCGTTTTGGCGCGGTGTTGGGCAGGTTCACCGATCGACTGAATCAACGCCCGCCGGTGTTTCGTGCGCTAAGTTTGGGGCTGCTCACCACGATTCTGCCCTGCGGCTGGCTTTATGCATTCGTCGTTGGGGCGGCCTCGACAGGCAGCGTCGGCGGTGGGGTTGCGGTGATGACCGCGTTCTGGTTGGGCACGGTTCCCGCACTGCTCGGTCTGGGGCTTGGATTGCATGGCGTGATGCGGCGCTTGGGACGTCGACTACCAGCTGTCACGGCGATGGTCGTGATCGCGATCGGCGTTTACTCGCTTGTCTGGCGAGCCGGAGTATCTCCTCAGGCTCATCACAAGCATCACGGCGCACTGCCGATGATCTACACGCCAAAAGCAGACAATGCTGCGCATCGTCAGCCTGCGCGGCACGTTGCGCCGTCGCAGCAGACACACGCTCCAGCGCATGATCACCACTAGGTGACGAAAGCCGTATCGATGAGCGTTCCCTGTGCCCATTGCGGTCTACCCGTCCCCGAAGGACTGCTCGATCCGCAGTTGGAGCAGCAGTTCTGCTGTGCTGGCTGCCAGGCGGTCTATGGTGTCCTGCATCGAGAGCAGCTGACTGACTTTTACAAGTTCACCGATTCGAATCGGCAACCAGCGCGTACCACCGACCGCAGCTACACGGATTTCGATGATCCGCAATTCGCGCTGCTCTATGTCGAGCCCGCCGAGGATGGGCGCGTCGCGATCGATCTTTACCTCGAGGGCGTGCATTGCACGGCCTGTGTGTGGCTAGTCGAGCGGCTGCCAGCGTTTTTCGATGGGGTCTATCGCTGTCGACTGGATCTGGGGCGTCAGTTAGCGCGCGTCGAATACGATCCCAAGCGGATCAAGCTCTCAACGATCGCGCGGCAGCTCGATCGGTTTGGCTATCCGTCTCACCCCTACCGTGGCGTCGATCGCCAGCAGCAGCGTCGCAAAGAGCAGCGCCGGCTGCTGACGCGGATCGCGGTGGCGGGTGCTGTGGCTGGCAATGTGATGCTGATGGCTTTCGCGCTCTACGCCGGCATGTTTGATCAAATGGAGCGGGCGCACGCGAACCTCTTCCGCTGGGCCTCGCTGGTGGTCTCGTTGCCGGCGGTGCTCTGGTCGGCGGCGGTGTTTTATCGTGGTGCGCTTGGCGCGCTGCGCGCTCGCCGTCTGCATATGGACTTGCCGATCTCGATCGGTATTGGCGCCGGGTTTGTCTCTGGCGCGCTAAACACGTTTAGCGGAAGGGGTGAGATCTACTTCGACTCGGTGACGGTCTTGATCTTCTTGCTGTTGATCGGCCGCTTCTTGCAGACTCGTCAGCAGCAGGGCGCGGCGGACGCGGCGCAGCTGCTCTATTCACTGACGCCTCGAGTGGTCCGTCGGCTCGACGATGACGAGCGTGTCCACGAAGTACCGATCGAAGTAATCGCCGTCGGCGATATTGTCGAAGTACGTGCGGGTGACTCGATCCCCGCCGATGGCGAGGTGCTGCGCGGCGAATCGTCGGTCGACTTGGCGCTGCTGACCGGCGAATCGTTGCCAGTTCCGCTGGCGCCGGGTGCAAAGGTTGCCGCAGGAACGCTCAACGTCAGCGCGCGCCTGCTGATCCGCGTCGAGCGCACCGGCGAGCAAAGCCGGATTGGCCAGCTGATGGAGCGAATCGCTGAGTACTCGCGGCGCCGTGCACCGATCGTGCTCTTGGCTGATCGGATCGCTGGTGCTTTCGTCGCGGCGACGCTTAGCCTGGCGATCTTTACCTTCTTCGTCTGGTTGCCCGGTGGCGTCGATTTGGCGATCGAAAACGCCGTGGCCTTACTGATCGTCACCTGCCCCTGTGCGCTTGGCTTAGCCACCCCGCTCGCGGTCAGTCTGGCGATCGGTCGTGCCGCGCAGCGGGGTATCTTCGTTAAGGGGGCCGACGTGCTGGAGCGCTTGCGCAAGCCTGGACGGATTTGGCTGGACAAGACCGGCACCTTGACCGAAAACCGCGTGCGACTGATCGCTTGGACCGGAGACCCTGCACTACGGGATGCAGTGGCCGCGCTGGAGCGACATAGCGCGCATCCGCTAGCCCGTGCTTTGGTCTCGGCAGTGGATGTCGATGCCACCGGCGCGCCGCTAACTACGGTAACCGATGTCAAAGAGTCGCAGGGGTTTGGGATCCATGGGCGTGTCGACGGCAAGCGGCTGACGATCGGTTCGCCGCGCTATCTTCGTGAGGTTGCCGAGCCGCCGAGTGCCGAGCTGCTGCAAATGGTCGAGCGCTGGGCCGAGGAAGGACTAACCCCGGTATTGGTCGCTGAGGAAGGACGTACTATCGCAGCAGCGGCCTTTGGCGATCCGCTGCGCGCCGAAGCCAAGCAGACCGTCGCGGAGCTACGCGCCGCAGGTTGGCAGGTCGGCCTGCTCTCGGGCGACGATCCGCGCGTTGTGCGTGGTATTGGTCGCCGGCTGGGGATCGCCGAACACGACTGCCTCGGAGCGGTGAGCCCGGAAGAAAAGGCCCTTCGCGTTGCCGAGGACAGCAAGCGGCAGACCGTGGTGATGGTTGGCGATGGTGTCAACGATGCAGCCGCGTTGGCGGCGGCGACGACGTCGATCGCCGTCTGCGGTGGTGCGGAGGCCAGTCTGGAAGTTGCTGATGTTTACACCAGCAAGCCCGGGCTGTATGGCCTGACCGAGTTGTTGTTCGCGGCCAAGCGTACGCTGGGCACGATCTATCGCAATTTCGCTTTCTCGCTGTGCTACAACGTCGTTGGTGCCACGATGGCGGTCTGCGGGCTGCTCAATCCGTTGGTCGCGGCGATCCTGATGCCGCTCTCCTCTTTGACGGTGTTGGTCAGCTCCTTTTACAGCAAGACGTTTCCCCAGGCATCGACCGCCACGCCGTCGGTAGCCGAGCGGGCCGGGTCTCCTGCCGAGCTGCCGCGCTGACAGCAGCGAGGCAAAGTGCTAGGCTCCGGACGATGTCGGCACTCTACATCGTTTTGCCGCTTGCTTTGCTGATCGTCGGTGTGGCGGTGGCGCTGTTTATCTGGGCCGTGCGTCGTGGCCAATTCGATGACCTCGATACGCCAGCACGCCGGATGCTGATCGACGATGAGCCGCTGCCGCCCTCGCGCAGCAGCCGCAATGACGTAGATCCTCCTACGGTAGGCTAAGATGCACCGCCGAGCGGTTGTGCCGTCTTGTCTGCTGGCCGTCGTCGTCTGTTGCGTGACCAGCCGTAGCGGTCACGGCGAACCTCAGCGGCGCTTGCGTGTCGCTGCGGGTGAACTTTCGATCAGTGCGGCGGGCCACCGCTTGGTTCTGCTGCCGCGCCTGCGGCGGCAGGTCGTCGGAAGGCGGCCGCTTGAGCAGGTCTTTCGCGCTTTGCGGTTGACGCGTGGCTCGGCCGACCGCTGGACGGTGTCTGCCGAACATCGTGACGCCGATAATGAGACCAAGCTCAGCTTTGACTATCGCGAGCAGCGTCTTGAGGGGCGCTTGGACGTGGTCTCCTTGCGCGACCAGAGCTTGGCAGCAGAAACGCTGCTCTGGTCGCTCAGCGATGCCCGCGCGCAGCACATCGACCGATCCTATCGCTGGAGAGACGGACGAGCGCCCTATTTCATCGATGGGTTTAGTCCGCAGGTTGCGCGCGTTGTTGCGGCGGCCGCGGAGTTGACCCTGGTCGGCCATGGCGAGGGGCTGTGGGTCAGGCCGCGGGGCCGGATGTTACAGCTTGAGCTGGAAAGCTATCACAGCGCCAATCATCCGCTGACGCGCTTCTTGGCATGCGATGATGGTCCGCAAAGCAACGCTCAACGGCCGACGATTCAGCCTTCAGTGCGCCCGTTGCGTCGGGGCGAGCGACGCTCACTTCACTTTGCGATTTACCTTGGACGACTAGACCCGCTGTTGGTTCGACGTTATCCCGCGGCCAGACGCGCGGCACTGGTATTTACCGATCACGCCGACCGTGCAAGCAGCGAGCGGACCGAGGCGCTGCTATTCGGTCAGACGGGAGCGCTAGTCGCCGGCCGGATCGGTCCGCGCTACCCAGGGCTGATCAACCGCGGCCTGACGATCACCAAGGCGATCTTCCTGCGGCCGAGTCCGGGTCATGCGCGGCAGTTCTCCGATCCGCGCTTTGTGCAGCTGCTCGAAACGATGCGCGCCAAAGGCGCGGAGATCGCGCTGCACTCGCCCAGCGGCGCTTCGGACAGCACGGCGACGACCCGCGCCGCACTGATCGACGCCAAGCATCGCGGCCTAACTTTTGAGAGTTGGATCGATCACCGCCCCGACAAGAACTGCGATGCGCTGAGCAATCAGGGTAGTCGCCCCGGCAGTCGCTGGTATCAGCTCGCTGTGCTCGGCAGTCATGGGCTGCGGTATCTCTGGGCGGTGCGGGAAATTTCGGTCGGCGAACGGCTCGACTTGTTTCGCCCGCAGCGAGGCCCTTGGCGGCCGACTGTGGTCTATCCGGTTTGGCCGAGTAAGACTGCGGAACTGCGCTTCGAGGCCTTTGCCAGCGAATTCTTTCACCACAAGCGGTCCCGTTTGTTCGCGCGTTTGCGGCCGGCGAACGTGCAGCGGTTGATCGCCGCGCACGGACTGCTGATCGCCCATACCTACCTCGATAGCGCGCTGGCTGAGGAGCCATCGCGAACGTTGCTGCATCGCTTGCCGAACGGCGACTATCGCTTGCGCGCTGACGCTGATGCGCTGTTTGCGGCGCTGGCTGGTCGCAATCGACCTCAGGGGCTGTGGAGTGCGACGATCGCGCAGCTGATCGGGCAGCTGCGGGCGGTAGCCGCAGTTCGGGTGGACTATCAACGCGATGGTGTCGTGCTGAGCAGCGCCAGCGAGTTGCCCAACGGCTTGACGCTGCAGTTGCCGCGGCATTTCGATTCGCTGCGCGTGGAGCCGGACGTCGGGTATTGGCGCCGCGGTGACCTGGTCTGGATCCAGGCGCAGCGCCCGATTCGTCGGTTGAAGCTGAGCTTTCGTCGCGGTGGACAGCCGATTCGACTGTTCGCGCCGGCGACACACGCGCTAGACTATCGCTCCGATGATCGAAGATCTGGCGCCCGCTGACATCTCGCTCGTCGTCGACTGGGTCGTCGGCGATCAGACGTTTGCTGCCTATCGCATTGCCCCCGACGGGTTGAGCGAGCGGCTAAGCCGGGTGGTCGCTGACCCGCGTCACCGCCTGCTGGTTTGTCGACGCCAGCAAGTGCTTTGTGGTTTTGCCTGGGTGGTGCTCGACGGTGCGTTCGATCGCTGCGGATATTTGCGCCTGATCGTTGTTGCTCCGACCGCACGTGGCCAAGGTGTCGGTGGCGAGCTGTTGTCGGCGGCCGAGAGGCTGGCGGGTGTCGGGCTGATGCTCTTGGTCAATCAGTGCAACCAGCTTGGCCAGCGGTTCTATCATCGGGAAGGGTTTCGGCAGGTCGGCGCGATCAGCGATTTTGTTGTCGTCGGTCAAACCGAGTGTATCTTCTTCAAGCCGACGCCCTCTGCGGATTAGCGAAGCGTTTGAGAGCGTGGGCTCTTTTCAGCGAGGCCTTCGGTAGCCGGCAGCGCGGCGCTACTCGACCAGTTTGCGTCCGGTGGCCTCGATCTCGGTCTTGGAAAGTTTCTCGCCACCGATCGGCGCGGGAATCGCCAAGCCCCGGATGACCGCAGGTCGCTCGCTGATCTGATCGATCCAGCGCTTGAGGCCGAGAAGCTGCTCGATCTCGAGGCCCGACCAACTCGCAGTCCGTGCCCAGCAAAAGTTTGCGATGTCAGCGATCGAGTAGTCGCCTGCCAAAAATTCGCTTTTGCGCAATTGCTGATCGAGCACGGTCAGCAGTCGCAGCGACTCTTTCTGATAGCGTTCGATGGCGTAAGGGATCTTCTCGGGCGCATAGCGCAGAAACACGTTAGCCTGACCCATCATCGGGCCGACGCCGCCCATTTGGAACATTAGCCACTGCAGCACGCGCGATCGAGCGCGGGTGTCGCTTGGCAAAAGCGCTCCAGCCTTTTCGGCGAGGTAGATCAGGATCGCGCCTGATTCGAACACTGCAAAGTTGTCGGCACCCTGATCGACGATCACCGGTATTCGGCCGTTTGGATTGAGTTCGAGAAACCACGGCTGTTTTTGCACGCCTTGGCCGAGGTCGATTGCCTGGACTTCGTAGGGCAGCGCGAGCTCCTCCAGTGCGACTGAGGCCTTGTGGCCATTGGGGGTGGGTGCTGTGTAGAGTTTGATCATCGGCTGCCTCTCATCGGTTGGAAAGTTTCTGCAAAAGGCTATCGACAGCGCCGTCGGTCAGTCGGTGATAGCGCCAATCGGAACGGGCAGTCACCCTCACGCTGTCTTCTGTCAGCGCCACGACGATACCGCGTATATCGTAGAGTTGTCCTTTGGCCCAGACTCGCTCGAGGTGCACGGAGAACTGGTTGTCGCGCTCTTCGGCGATCCAAAGCAAGGCTTCTTGATCGAGTGCGTAGCCGCGGTGAGCGCGAGCGCCGACCAAACCGCTGATTCTCGGCGTTTTGCCCAGCTGGCAAAAGTCGTAGGCAAGCGTCGGCCGACCTGCGCTATCGACCATCGCTACACGTTGGCCGGCGAAATTGGCCGAGACCTCTGTCGGATACCAAACGTGAAAATAGCAGCGACTGGCATCGTGCAGGTCGCCGCCTGCCCAATGACCCTCGAAGGGCGCGAAGACGTCGACGGCTTGCTCGGCAAAGCGCGTTTGGTCGCACACGTCGTTGAGTAGCTGGCGATGGGACAGACCCAATGCGCGCGCTTCGTCTTGCAGCGGAATCTGCTCAAGCCACTTGTCGACAAATGCCTCGAGTCGCTGGAGGCGTTGAGGCTCGATGCTGCGGAACACCTCTTCAGGGTGGACAAATGAAAGATTCACGCGTCGATTGTAGCGAGCTTTTGCCCGGCACGCCGCCCGGCGTTTTTTCCTTTCTGCGCTGCCGTTTGCTCGGCGTCGCCCGTGGTCGGGAAAAAAAGTTCGTCGGCTCGGGTGGCAGAATCGCGATGCGCATCGCTTAAATTGCAGCAGTT
Source organism: Deltaproteobacteria bacterium (assembly GCA_020633415.1). Taxonomy (GTDB): domain Bacteria; phylum Myxococcota_A; class Polyangia; genus JACKDQ01. The sequence goes on along the minus strand of JACKDQ010000002.1, from coordinate 691,508 downwards.
TACATAACCTTTGCTGCACCGATTCTTAGTGGGTCTTTTGCGACACCGCTTGCGGTGGAGGTCGCTGCTATCGGAACATCAGGCGCCCAGGAGGTTCAATGCGTCGCTTAGACCTTGTGATCAGTGTTCTTTTCTTGGTCGGGGTGGTCTTGGGGGCGGTGCGGTGTGGCGGGTCGGATTTCTTTGAGTCGCGAACAGACGGTGCTTCGGTCGTCGATGCGAGTTCGCCGATAACGCAACCGAAATGTCAGCCGGGCAAGGACTACGACGGGGACACGATTCCAGACGAGGTCGAAGGCTGTGATCCGGAGGTCGATACCGACGGCGACACAATTCCCGACTACCAGGATCTCGACAGTGACGATGATGGCGTTCCCGATCAAGTCGAAGGTGTGGGCGACGCCGACGGTGACTCCAAGCCAAACTTTCAGGATACCGATTCCGACGACGATGGCCTACCCGACGGTGCTGAGGACACCAACGGTGATGGGTTGTTGGGCTGCTGTCGCACCACCTGCGGTGAAGAGCGCGTGGGTTGCGCTGCGCTGGCCAAAGATGAGTGCGCTGCGGGACAGAGCTGCAATCAGGGGCGCTGCGAGCCGACGGCGGCGTTTCTATGCGCAAACGGCGAGAGTTCGCCGTATCTCGCCGCTACGTTCGGAACGCGCCCCGACAAGGACCTGCCAAACTTTATCTGCCGTGAGGCCAACGAAAAGGACCCGACCAAGGGGCTCAAGCCGATCGTACTGCACAGCAACGCGGTTGCCGACTGGAAGATCGCGCTTCAGACCGATAGCGCCTACAACGATCTGCAGATGTCGGGAGCGGGTCCTCATGACGTTGTTGCGACCGTCGATGTTGGTCGCCACGGCGTCGCTGGATTCGTGTTGCGGATGAGCGCCAAGCCGTCGATGACAGTCGACCAGCAATTTACCGATCTAGTCGGTCTGCTCAACAACGGTCTGGCCAGCAAGACCAATCTGTCCGTGGTCTCCTCGGGGACGCTAAAGACCAGCCACGATAAGTTTCAGACGATCGTTTCTTCGCAGCTAGCGTTGACGCTTTCTAGCGCAAAGAACGCCAATACGATTCGCGATGAGATCCTGCGTACAGTGTTTGCCGGAAAGACGTTGGGTGGCATTACGACCAACGTGATCGGCCCGCAGTCGACGAGCTATGTGTTGCGCATGCAGACTCTGCTGCGAACCGATGGGAGTTTGATCGTGATGGGTGCGCTGGCTGACCAAGGGTTGGTCACCGACACCGCCCAGAGCGCAGCGCTGCACCTCGACGATCTCTCCAATGGCACTTCGCTGGCAACGACCAAGAACTCGGTAACCGTCGAGTGCGATCCATTCGTGGTCAGCGGCAACAGCACTGCCGACATTCTCTGGGTCGTTGACGATTCGGGTTCGATGAACGACAACCGCCAAGATATCGTCAACAACGCGGACGACTTCTTCGCTCGGGCGCTCAAGTCTGGGCTGGATTTCCGCATGGCGGTCGCCGGCGTCAAGGCGCCTGGCAGCGGGATTACCCTCGGCAAGCTCTGCAGTCGCCAGAGCACTAGCGCTTCCGATAACGGCGGTACGGATCGCTTCCTCAAGCCGAGCGAGCGCACGATCTTCAAGTCCTGTATCTCCAATCCGCCGTACGCCGAGGCGGCTTCGGAGTACGTCTTGGCGCACGCGCGCGAAGCGGTTAAGCGCTTATTGCCACGCACCGCAAATCGCGACGATAAGATTCGACCCGACGCGACGTTGGTCGTGATCTTGGCAACCGATGAGGTTTCTCAGGAGTTAAAGATCGGTACGACCTTCGAGGGCAAGAAGGGCATACTCGGTTACGACGACTATCAGATCGGCCAGCCCGCCTGCAGTCTCGATGCGACGAAGCGTGCGGCACTCGACGCGTACGTGGCACCGCTGGTCAAACTGTTCAGTGGCCAGGATGCCAGTTTCCCCGGAGCGACGGCGATCGTTCACGCGATCACCGGGCTTTGTTCGGGCAAGCCTTGCGGTACCTATGGCCCCGAAGCTGGGCACGGCTACTTCGAGCTGGTTAATGCGACCGGCGGTACGACCGCTGACGTTTGCCAAAGCAATCTCGGTACGACCTTGCAGCTAATCATCGACAATATCGCCGGCGCATCGAGCCAGGCGGTGTTGGAGTACGTGCCGATCAGTACCTCGCTGGCGGTCGCACTCGACGGCGCACAGCTCGAGCGTAGCCGCCAAAAGGGCTTTTCGTACGACGCCGCCTCCAACGCGCTGGTCTTTTCCGGACTGGCGATCGGTAAGGACAAAGAGGTTGTCGCGTCCTATCGGCGTTGGGTCCAGCAGGTACCCGTGCAGTAGCCGTCGGTCGGGCAGCACGACACGCCAGACGGACGCTAGCCACCGATCGGTTGGCCGGGGTCGTGAGGCATACTGCCGCGCGGTGAGCGCAAATAGGCGAACGGCGTCTGAAAGAGGAAGTTTGATACGCGCGAGGTGTAGATGTCGGCGTGACGCTCGACCATTCGCGCCAGCAGGCTCTTATCATTGCCTGTGCGCAGCAGTGGTCCCCAGGTTTCGTTGCCGATTTTCCCTGAGGCGCGGGCCAGTGGCGAGATCTGATTGTCGAGCTTGATCAATTCAGTACGTAGCGCCTCTGTCTGCGCATTCGGTTCGGATTTCCCGGCGCGCAGTCTGGCTAGCCGTAGCTGGGAGAGCGCGAATTCCTTGTCGCGCTTTTGGCTCATCATTTCGGCGAGACGTTGTTGATCGGCAGAGAACGCTTGGTTCGCGGCGACCTCGCCTTCTAGTTCACGCAAAATCAGGGCGGTGCGCCAGCGCAACAGTCGCTTGCTGACGTGTACGTCGCCCCAGATGTGGTCTCCGACATAGAGAATATCGTCGCCCGACAGACCGAGGTATTGCTCAACCTTCCAGGCATCGCCGCCCAGATAGATCCCGTGGCCGAGCGAGCCGACCACCGGTTTGAGGTGTCCTTCGCTGTTGATGATCTCGAAGACTGGATTGTGCTGTGAGAAGAAAGCCGGTTTGCGCGCTGAGACGATGATCACGTCGAATAGCTCGCCCCAGCGCATGCTACCGGGTAGATGGGGATCGAAAGCGTAGCTCATCATCGCCTCGGTATAGGGCCACTCCGAGTTGGTGATCAGCAGGAGCCTTTTGCCGGCGCGCTTTTGGTCGAGCAGCGCCGCTACGGTGTCTGGATCATCGGCCACGAAGCGAGAAGGGTTGTCGACGATCTCAGCTTTGAGTTGCCCCTCCATGTGTGCCGCGTCGAGGGACTGTTTGATCAAAGGATAGAGGTTGCCATAGCCGAGCGAGGGATCGAGTTTGCGCTGATCGACCAAATCGACGAGCTGCGCGTACATCGAGAGCTCGCACAGAGAAAACAGCGTATTGGCGAAGATGAAGCGGGGCTCGGTGAGATCGACGATCGTTCGCGCATATCCGCTGCGTAGCGAGTCGTAATCTAGCGGACGGGTGCCGTGCCAGGCTTGCTTGACATAGCCAAACCGGTTGGCCTTGACGATGTTGCCGAGCTCGGTGTCGATGACTAGACCGCGAATTACGCTGTGATGATCAAAGCGCAAGTCGCTGACCGGCAAACCAGCTGCGTGCAGTCGGTCGCGTAGGTAGTCGTAAGCGCGACCTTCCCACTGCTCCACGTGGTAATGGATCAGCGTGTAGTCCATGTCGTAGCCAATCGCCTTGATGCTACGCAGGTTGAGGGTGCGGTTGCAGAAGATTTCACGCTCAGCGGGAGGTGGGGCGATCATCGGCTGATTGTAGTCCAACTCGTCTTCTCCGTCGTATTTTGCGATCGGTACACGTCATTGTTGGCACTCCGGTGAGCGTTCTGTTACATCGTGGTGGCGTCTGCGGTGAGAGGATCGATGATCACGCTATATCAGGGGCCCCCCGCATGGGGACTGCCCAACATCAGTCCGTTTGCGATCAAGGTCGAGACGTTTTTGCGGATGGTCGACTTGCCCTACAAGGCGCGGCCGGTCGATCCGCGCAAGGGTCCGCGGCAGAAGATCCCCTGGATCGACGACGACGGCGTTATTGTCGCCGACTCACAGTTGATCGTCGATTACCTTAGCCAGAAGTATCGCTGCGATCTCGATCAAGACTTGAGCGCCGAGCAGCGCGCTCTGGGGCACGCGCTTCGGCGGATGCTCGAAGAAGGGGCCTATTTTGTCGGCCTTTACGCGCGTTGGATCGACCCCGAAGGATGGCCGCTGATCAAGGCGCTGCTCGGTCCGTTGCTACCGCGACTGCTCGCGCCGATGATTCTGCGGATTTTGCGCAAGAAGATCACGGCACAGGCCTACGCCCAAGGGACGGGCAGACACCCACCAGCGGATATCTACAAGCTTGGCTCGGCCGATCTCGAAGCGGCTGCGACGCTGCTCGGCGATCAGCCGTATTTTCTTGGAGACGAGCCGAGTAGCGTTGACGCGACGGCCTTTGCCTTCTTGACCAGTCTGCTTTGGGCACCCTTTGATTCGCCGATGTCTCGACGCGCTGCCGACTTCCCGCAGCTAGATCGGTACTGTCACCGAATGTGGCAACGCTATTACGCAGATCGCCCATTGCCCGACGGAGCCAGCTAGCCCGGACGCTCTGTAGATGTGTGTCGGTGTAGGTCGCATGGTGATTTGGCTGCGGCTAGGCGCTGATGTGTGTGTGTGTGCTTCGCCCGTCACACCTGAAACTCTGTTCTGACTTAGCCGGTCCAGCGGTTGGTGTTACAAATATGTAAGGCACAACAATCCCCAGGTGAAGATGAAGGCAGAACGCTACCTGTCGCCTAAACAAGCGGCAGAGGCCATCGGGGCGAGCGAGTCTTCGCTCAAACGTTGGTGCGACAAAGGTCTCCTGTCGATGACCAAGACTGCAGGTGGTCACCGTCGGATACCCGTCGCCGAGTTGCTCGAGTTTTCTCGAGCGCACGGACACCAGCTAACACGGCCGGAGTTGCTCGGCTTGCCGCGCGGCACGGCTGGACCGCGTGACTATCAGGAGGCTGTGCGAGCGTTAGCCAACGCACTACAGCACGGGCATGGTGGCGCCGTCGAGCAGATCGCCCTGTCGTTGCTCGCTGCGGGGACCACGGTGATTGACGCTTGCGACCGCTTGATCGCGCCCGCTGTCGCGGCGGTGCGCGACGCTCGTTCGCGCGGTGAGCTTCCGCTGTTTTGCGAGCGACGTGCGTTGGCGCTTGCCGACGGGTTGGTGCATCGACTGAGCCAGTTCACGGCCGAAGCGACCAAGGGCCATCGGGCGCTCTGTAGCGGAATTCGCGATGCCGCCGATAGCACCGCGCTGAACCTGCTGTGGGTTGGACTACGAGCGCTCGGTTTTCAGGTCGAACATCTCGGCAATCATAACGCCGTCGATACGGTTTGCGTCGCTCTGGCTGAGTTGCGGCCGTCGATCGTTGCTGTTGCCAGCGACGGTAGTCCGTGGTCCGAGCGGCGAACCGATCGCTTTGTGCGTTTGGCTGACTGCGCGGCGCGTTTGGCTGTGCCGATGGTTATCGTCGGCAATGGGATCGACCCCAACGCGCGCGTTCGGTTGCGCTACGCGACCTGCATTCACTCGCTTAGTGAGCTCTCCTCGTTTGTCGATACGGTCGTCAGCAAGTCGCACCGGCTGATGCACTAGAAGTCGACGGGTACGCCACCTTCAGCAAGGCGTTTCCTGGCGTCGCGCGCCCGATGACAGGCACCGAGCGCCACGCTCGAGACGATCGCCGCGGCGAGCGCGCTGACCGGGATCAGCAGCCCGATCAGCGAAAGAAAGCCTGAGCTGGCGGCGAGCAGGAACCAGCCGGCCATTAGCAGAGCGATGATCGCGGAACCGATCAGTGCGGCAAGGGTGGCCCAGAGGCGCAGTCGATAAACCTTGAGCGCGATCCAGAGCGAGGCGATACCGAGTATCGTCATCAGGTGAGGCACCCAGCGCAGCCAGCCGAACAAGCGCACGACATCGGCTAGCTGCAGCGCACCGAGTAACAGCAGTGCGCCGAGCGCTGCCTGCAGGGCGGCGGCGGCCTTCGTGACAGCGTGTGGCCGGGCCAGCACGACCAGTCGCTCGAGCTCCTCATCGTCAAATGAGCCGACCGGCGGCGCTTGGTGACGATCGCGCTCAGTGATGTTTGGTGGCGCGTAGGGGTTTTCGGCCATCGCTGCGTGCTCAGCGTTCGCTTAAAGCTGTTCGGCGATGCGTTGGGCCAACGCTGCACCTTCGGCCGACTCGAGCGTGCCTGGACGCCAGCCGATACCCAGACCAGCGCCGTTGTCTTGTTTGGGAATGATGTGGAAGTGAACGTGGAAAACGGCTTGGTGAGCGCTGGCGCCGTTGTTTTGGAGGATGTTGAACGCGCTCGCGCCGGTTGCGGCGAGCACCGCGCGGCTGATTTGGGGCAGCACGCGACCGATCGCCGCCGCCGATTCCGCGGAGAGCTTGTCGAGGGTTTCGGCCGGTTCCTTGGGAATGACCAGTGTGTGCCCGAGTGAAAGCGGGCTGATGTCGAGGAAGGCGAAGACCAGCTCGTCTTCGTAGACTTTGTGGCAGGGGATCTCTCCCTCGATGATCTTCTGGAATACCGAACTCATACCGTTCCTCTCCCTGGGTCGCGGGGGGCGATTGACCGGCAGGCCACGCTGGCTATACTGCGGCCAATGACTGCGCGAACATACGATTTCAAGTCCATCGAAAGCAAGTGGCAAGCCGTCTGGCAACAGCGCAACACCTTCCGTGCGCTCGATCCAGGCGACCCAGGCTTTGATGGAAGCAAAAAGAAGTTTTACGTGCTCGATATGTTTCCCTATCCATCGGGAGCCGGGCTACATGTTGGCCACCCGCTCGGCTATATCGCCACTGACATCGTTGCGCGCTACCGGCGAATGCAAGGCTACAACGTATTGCACCCGATGGGCTTTGACGCCTTCGGCCTACCTGCCGAGCAATACGCGATCGAGCACGGCGTGCATCCCCGCGAGGCGACGGCGACAAACATCGCCAATATGCGGCGGCAGCTCAAAGCGCTCGGACTGTCTTACGATTGGGACCGCGAGCTGTCGACGACCGAGGTCGACTACTATCGCTGGACGCAGTGGATTTTTCTGCAGCTCTACAATAGCTACGTCGACCCGCGCGATCAGAAGGCGCATCCGGTTGCCGAGCTTGAGCAGCGCCTGCGCAGCGGCGAACTTGGCCTCGACGCGGAGGGCCAGCCGGTTGCCGCTGCAGAAGCGGCGACGCGTTTTGCTGAGCTGGCGGAGCGCGACCAGCGCGCAGCGATCGACGGGCAGCGCCTGGCGTATCTGGCTGAGGTTGCGGTCAATTGGTGTCCGGCTCTCGGGACGGTGCTTGCCAACGAAGAGGTTACTGACGAGGGGCGCTCTGAGCGGGGAAACCACCCGGTGTTTCGCCGACCGCTCAAGCAATGGATGCTGCGGATCACCTCCTATGCGGAGCGCCTGCTCGCCGACTTGGCAACGGTCGATTGGCCGGAGTCTGTGCGCGCGTTGCAGACCAACTGGATCGGCCGGAGCGAGGGTGCGCTTTGCGACTTTGAAGTCGTTGGTGGGCAGGACAAGATCCGTGTCTACACCACGCGCCCGGATACGCTGTTTGGTGCGACATATATGGTGCTTGCGCCAGAGCATCCGCTGGTCAAAGTGCTGACGACCGCCGAGCAGAAAACAGACGTCGAAGCCTATTGCTTGGCCGCGTCGCGACGCAGCGAGGTCGACCGCCAGGCTGAGACAAAGTCGAAGACGGGGGTATTCAGCGGCGCATACGCGATCAATCCCGTCAACGCTGAGCGGATCCCGGTTTGGATCGCTGACTACGTGTTGATGGGCTATGGTACGGGCGCAATCATGGCGGTGCCGGCCCATGATCAACGCGACTTCGAGTTCGCCAAGCAGTTCGAGCTGCCGGTTCGCGTCGTTGTCGAGCCGACCAAAGCCTGGCTCGAGGAGCAGTTTGCTGGGCAGACGGATGGGCGCACGCGCTATCTCGCCGATCCGAAGCAACTCGATCAGGCTTTCGCCGGCCAAGGCTGCGCGGTTAACTCGGCCAATCCCGAGGTCTCGCTCGACGGTCTCGAGACCAGTGAGGCAAAACGTACGATCACTGCGTGGCTCGCCGAAAAGGGATTGGGACGGGCCAAGGTTAACTACAAATTGCGCGACTGGTTGTTTTCACGTCAGCGCTACTGGGGCGAGCCGTTCCCGATCCTGCATCACGCTGCGGGCTATACGCTCGGCGTCAGCGATCAGGACCTGCCGGTGCTGCTGCCGGAGATGAGCGATTTCTCGCCGACGACGACCGACAATCCAGAGCCCACACTGTCGCGCGCCGCTGAAAGTTGGCGCGAGGTAACCGTCGATGGTGTGGTCTACCAGCGCGAATTGAACACGATGCCCCAGTGGGCCGGCTCGTGCTGGTACTACCTGCGATTCATCGATCCGAAGAATCGCGAGCGCTTTGTCGACCGGCAAAAGGAGCGCTATTGGATGGGGGCAAACGGCATCGATCTGTACGTCGGTGGGGTCGAGCACGCCAACCTGCACCTGCTCTACGCGCGCTTTTGGCACAAGGTGCTTTACGATTTGGGTCATGTTTCGACCGCCGAGCCATTCGGCCGGCTATTCAACCAAGGCTATATTCTCGCCGACTACTATGAAGATGCCCGTGGCGTGCGCGTTCCTGCCGACGAAGTTCAATACGACTCAGCAGGCGGCGAATTGATCGCGGCTTACGAGGTCAGCAAGGCCGAGCCTGGCGGCAAGTTCCTCTATCAAGGTCAGGAGGTCTTTCGCAAGTCAGGCAAGATGGGCAAATCGCTCAAGAACGTCGTCAACCCCGACGATCTCTATCAGAGCCACGGCTGCGACACGCTGCGCTTGTACGAGATGTACATGGGGCCTGTTGAGACCTCCAAACCATGGAATACCCGCGACATCGTCGGCGTGCACCGCTTCTTACTGCGCGTTTGGCGTAACTTCTTCGACATCGATAGCGGCGAGTTGTTGGTCAGCGATGAGGCGCCCAGCGACGAACTTACGCGCGCGCTGCACAAGACGATCAAGCGTGTCACCGATGACATGGATCGGATGCGCTTTAACACGGCGATAGCCGCGCTGATCGAGCTGAATAACCAGCTGGTCAGCGTCGATCGCGTGCCGCGATCGGTTGCCGACGCGTTCGTGCTGATGCTCGCGCCGATCGCGCCGCATATTTGCGAAGAGCTCTGGCAGGCGCTAGGCCACAATCAGAGCTTGGCCTGCGAGCCATGGCCGAGCTACGACGAAGCGCTGCTCGCCGACGCGATGATCAACATCGTCGTGCAGATCAAGGGCAAGACGCGCGGCAACGTCTCCGTACCCGCCGAAGCGACCGAAGAGGAGATTCGGCAGATCGCGCTCGCCGACGAAAAGATCAATAAGCATGTTGAGGGTAAGACGATTCGCAAAGTGATCTACGTCCCCGGTCGCCTGATCAACATTGTCGCGACTTGATCCAGCGCGTCCGTTGCCGGACTGCGGACCGATAAGATGAGCGCGGCGTCGGGGTCTGAACAGGCGCTGGCACCGTTTAGCGAACTAGCGCGCTGTTGGTTTAGCGAGTGCTTTGCCGCGCCGACGGCAGTACAGGCCGCGGGCTGGGCGCAAATCGCCTTGGGCAAACATGCGCTGCTCTGTGCGCCAACCGGCAGTGGAAAAACGCTGGCGGCATTCTTTTGGTGCATCGACAACATCTCCCGTCAAGCGGTCGAGCCCGGCGTGCGCGCGCTCTACGTCTCGCCGCTCAAGGCGCTGGCATACGACATCGAGCGCAACCTGCGCGCACCGTTGATCGGCATGCAACGCTTAGCGGCGCGCGATGGGCTGCCCTTTTCGCCGCTCAAGGTCGATGTGCGCACCGGCGACACCTCGCAGCGCGAGCGTCGCCAGCAGGCGCGCGATCCGGGGCAAATCCTGATCACGACGCCCGAGTCGCTCTATCTGATGCTCGGCTCGCAAGGGAGTCGCCAGGCGCTGCAGTCGGTCGACACCGTGATCGTCGATGAGATCCACGCGCTTGCCCCGAACAAGCGTGGCGTACACCTCGCCTTGTCCCTCGAACGCTTGGTCGAACTCGTCGGTCGAGAGTTCCAGCGCATTGGGCTCTCTGCAACGCAGCGACCGCTCGAGCGGGTCGGTCGGTTCTTGGTGGGCGCGCGGCCGGTCGAACTGGTCGATACCAGCGCTAAACCGGATCTCGATCTGGAGATCGTCGTCCCAGTGCCGGACATGAGCGCACCGCTCGCCGTGGACCCAGCTCAACTGGCGCCGGGATCTTCGTTGTCGCCCGATGAGCGGGCCAGCGTTTGGCCGGCGATCTACCCGCGACTGCTGGCGCTGATCCGCGCCCATCAAAGTACGATCGTCTTCGTCAATAGTCGCAGACTGGCCGAGCGGCTCGCCCAGCAGCTTAACGACCTTGCCGGCGAGCCACTCGCTCGGGCTCATCATGGCAGCGTTGCCCCCCATGAGCGCCAGGCGATCGAGGAGGCGCTCAAAGAGGGCAGATTGCCGGCAATCGTCGCGACCAGCTCGCTGGAGCTTGGCATCGACATGGGTGCGGTCGACTTGGTGATTCAGGTCGAGTCTCCCGGAACGGTGGCGCGAGGGCTGCAGCGGATTGGCCGCGCGGGTCACGGTGTTGGCCAGCGCAGCGTCGGGCGACTATTCCCCAAGCATCGCGGGGACCTGTTGGAAGCGACAGTGGTTGCCCGGGGAATGCTCGAAGGCGAGATCGAGCCGATCAGCATACCGAAGAACGCACTGGACGTGTTGGCGCAGCAGATCGTCGCTATCTGCGCCGACCGCAGCTGGGAGGTCGACGCGCTGTTTCGGCTGGTGCGGCGCGCACAGCCCTACGCCGATCTCTCGGTCGAGCTGTTCAACGCGGTACTCGACATGCTGGCTGGGCGCTATCCGTCCGATGCATTCGCCGACCTTCGACCGCGACTCAATTGGGATCGCGTCGCCGACACGGTGGTCGGGCGGCCTGGTGCCAAGCTGATCAGTTTGCTCAATGGCGGAACGATCGCCGATCGCGGCAGCTATGCGGTACATCTCGGCGAACGCGGGCCCAAGGTCGGTGAGCTCGACGAAGAAATGGTCTACGAGTCTCGTGCTGGAGAGGCGTTTGTTCTTGGCGCGACGACTTGGCGGATCGAGGACATCACCCGCGATCGGGTTGTGGTTACGCCCGCGCCAGGTGAGCCCGGCAAGATGCCCTTTTGGCACGGCGCGGGGCCCGGGCGTCCGCTCGAGGTAGGACGGGCTCTCGGGCGGTTCGTCGGCGAGGTCAGTGAACTTCCGGCAGACGGCCGACTGGCGCACTTGCAGTCGCGCTATCGACTCGATCCGCTTGCCGCGCGCAATGTGCTCGACTACATCGCAGAGCAACTGGATGTTTCCGGTGCCGTGCCGACGGACCAGTGCTTGGTGATCGAGCGCTTCGCCGATGAGCTGGGCGACTGGCGGGTCTGCTTGCTGACGCCGTTCGGTGGGCGGGTACACGGGCCGTGGGCGCTGGCCTTGTCGGCGTCGCTGAGTCGCAAGTATGGCTTCGATGTCGAGACGCTTCATACCGATGATGGGATCGTCTTGCGTTTCGCCGATAGTGATGAGTTGCCAACTGCCGAGGCGTTGATCCCCGATCCGAGCGACGTCGAGGAGTTGGTGGTCGAGCAGTTGCGCCATTCGCCGCTGTTTGCCGCGCAGTTTCGCGAGAACGCTGCTCGAGCGCTGCTGCTACCCCGCCGAGCCTACAATCGACGGGCGCCGCTTTGGCAACAGCGCTTGCGGGCCCAGCAGCTGATGGCGGTTGCCCTGCAGCACGGCGACTTTCCGATCGTTCTCGAAACCTATCGCGCTTGTCTCAATGATGTGTTCGATATGCCGGCGCTACGCGATCTGCTTTCGCGCCTTCGCTCGCGTCAATTGCGTGTGGTCGAGGTTGATACCCGGCGGCCTTCGCCCTTCGCGCGCTCGCTGGTCTTCGCCTATGTGGCGGCCTATCTCTACCAAGGGGATGCGCCGCTGGCCGAGCGGCGAGCGCAGGCGCTTACCCTCGATCGCAATTTGTTGCGTGAACTGCTCGGCCACGAGGAATTGCGGCGTTTGCTTGATGCCGAGGTGATCGACACGTTGCACGCTGAGCTGCAGTTTATCGATGAGCAGCGGCTCTGTCGGACGGCCGACGATCTCCACGACGTGTTGCGCCGCATTGGCGATCTGAGTGATCAGGAAATCGCCCTGCGCGCAGCGGTTGATCCGCAAGCGCTGATCGAACAGCTGCTGCGCAGTCGCCGAGCGGTGTATCTGCGCCTGGCAGGCGAGCAGCGACTGGTCACGGTCGAGGATGCAGCGCGCTATCGCGACGCGCTGGGTGTTGTGCTGCCCGCTGGGGTGCCGCACAGTTTGCTGGCGGTCAGCGAAGACGCACTCGGTGTTTTGGTCGAGCGCTTTGCTGCCAACCACCGACCGTTTGTTAGCGCGGATCTCGCCGCGCGCTTTGCTGTAACGATCGACGAGATCTCCCCGGTGCTTGAACGCCTCTGTCGCGCTGGGCGGTTGCTCAAGGGCGATTTTGACCCGCGGGTTTGCGTCAAGGAGTGGTGTCACCCTGAAGTGCTGCGCCGTCTGCGACAGCGCACGCTGGCCAAGCTTCGACAACAGGTCGCGCCCGTCGAGGCGCGCGCCGTCGGGCGCTTCTTGTCAGGTTGGCAGGGCATCGCCGCCGGGCGTCGGGGCTTGCCCGCGTTGCGCGATGCGGTCGCGCAGCTCGCCGGCTATCCGCTACCATTTTCTGAGCTCGAGACGCGGATCCTGCCGGCTCGGGTTGAGGACTATCGCCCCGAGTTACTCGATCAGCTCGGTATGGCCGGCGAAGTGGTTTGGGTCGGTTGCGGCGCGCTTTCGCCGACCGATGGGCGGATCGCCCTTTACCCACGGGCGCAGTTGGCGCGCTTGCTCGATGCGACGAGCAACACGCTAGCGGGAGAGGCCCAGCGATCACTGCTTGCTCGCCTGGCCGAGGGCGGTGCGCTGTTTACCGCCGATCTGCTAGCCTCGGTGGAGACCGATCTGCTTACGCTGACGGAGGCGCTTTGGGACCTCGTCTGGGCCGGACTGGTGACCAACGATAACTTTGCGGTGTTGCGCGAACTGGCCCGCGGCTCGCGCCGTGGACGCCGATCGAGCGCTACACCGATTGGCGGGCGCTGGTCGCTGGTGCCGCGCCCGAAGCACGCAGCAGCGACCGAGCAGCTGCTGGCTTGGGCCAATCTGTTGATCGAACGCTATGGGATCGTCGGCCGCGACTGCGTGGCCCACGAGCGACTCGTTGGTGGTTTTGGTCGCATCTCGCGCGTGCTGAGCGATATGGAGCAGGCCGGCAAGGTGCGCCGTGGCCTGTTCGTCGACGGTCTTGGTGGGCAGCAGTTCGCCCACCCCGCTGCGGTCGACCGCTTGCGTGCATCGAGCCGTCAGGCCGAGCGCGCGGTAGTGGTCTTGGCGGCAACGGATCCGGCCAACCCCTATGGCAGCCTGTTGCCCTGGCCGCCGGCCGCAGAGGGAAGTCCATCGCTCCAGCGCCGCGTGGGCAATACCGTGATCCTCCGTGGTGGTCAGGCGGTCGCTTTGCTCTCCAAAGACAATCGACGCCTGGTGGTGTTTTCGGCGCTGTCGCCCGGTGATTTGACCGAATCGTTTACCGATGCTTTGCCGTTGCTCACGCGTCGCCGCCGTCGTCTCTCGTTGCGGATCGATCAGATCAATGGCGTGCCGGCTCCGTCTTCGAAGTGGGCCGAGGCATTGGTGCGCGCGGGGTTTAGTCGAACCCACGATGCCCTGGTTTGCGAGCTAATCTCGGCCGCGAGTTCGGCTGCGCGTTGATCGAGGTTGCCACTCAACGGCTGCCAGAACAGCAGTTGCGCCGTTGCTGCTAGGGTGCTGCGGGCCCATCGAGCAGTTGGCGAATCCGACGCACGAGTTCACTCGGCTTGAAGGGCTTGCGCAACAGCAGCTCATCTTCGGGCAGTTCATCGGTATGGCCGCTGATATAGAGCACGCGCGCTTGTGGCAGGCTCGGTCGCAAGCGCTCTACGAGTTCAGGGCCGCTAAGGCCCGGCATCATTACATCGGCAAGCACCAGCCGAATGCTTTGTTGGTTGGCTTGGGCGAGCGCCGTGGCTTGTTCAGTATCCGAGGCGCTAAGCGTCTGGTAGCCGGCGTGTCGCAAGGTTCGCTGCAGTGAGGCCAAGACCGCGGGTTGGTCTTCGATTACCAAGATCGTTTCTGACCCACGCGGTGACGGCAGACTGGCTGCTGCTGCGGTGCTGGCCTCATCGGTGTCGACGAGCGGTAAGCTCACCGAGCAACAGGTTCCGTGGCCAGGCTCGCTGGTGATCCAAATCTCTCCGCGATGGCGCTTGACGATGCCGTAGCAGGTTGAAAGGCCGAGGCCCGTGCCCTTGTTAGGGGCCTTGCTGGTGAAGAAGGGGTCAAAGGCGCGACTGATCGTGTGCTCATCCATGCCCACGCCAGTGTCTTCAACCTCGATCAGCAATTGTGATGGGTGCGACGACTGCGCGTCGCTGACGCTTGTTTGCTGAGCGATCGGTCGAGTGCGGATGGTTAACTTCCCGCCGGCGGGCATCGCGTCGCGGGCGTTGACCACCAGATTGACCAGCACCTGCTCGAGTTCGCTGCGATCGATGTGCGCCGCCTGTTGATCGCAAGCTAATTCGAGCGTGAGTTCGACCCCTGGGCCGAGCAAAGGGCGCAGCAGGGGTTGGATTTGTTCGATGGTTTGGTCGACCTTTGCTGCCGGCCCGCCGGTCGCTCGACCTGCCGAAAACGCCAACAGCTTTTTGAGCAGCTCGGTTGCTGACTCGGCGGCGCGGATGATCTGTGCCATGTCGCTGTAACTGCGGCTGTCAGCATCGAGCGCTTCGAGAACGAAGTTGCCGTAAGTGAAGATCACGGTCAGTAGATTGTTGAAGTCGTGAGCGATGCCGCCCGCCAGTCGACCGACAGCCTCCATTTTCTGCGATTGATGAAGCTGTCGTTGCAGATGCAGCTTCTGTTCGATTGCGCGGTTCTTTTCGGTTACATCGGTTAGCACAGCGAGCGAGCGGACGAATTTGCCGCTCGCATCGATCTGCGCGGTTGCCGAAAGTAGAACGTCGACCAGCGATCCATCGGCGCAAACGAATTGGTAGGCGACGTCTTCGCAGCGACCGGTCTTGAAATATGCCGGCAATATCACTTCGGTGGCGTAGGCCGCGCTGCGAGGGGTCAAGAAGTCGACCGAAGGACGTCCGAGCACCTGTTCGCGCGTGTAGCCCAGCCGGTAGAGCCAGGCATCGGTGACCAGCTCGATGCAACCGTCGCCGTTGATCGAGTGCATCATCGCCGGTGTGGCTTCGTAAATCCGGCGGAAGCCCTCGTCTAGATCATCAGCAGAGAGGCTCTGAGACTCGGGCTTGAGTGGTGGACAAACCATGCCGGATGATAGCAGAAGCCGCCGGGTCGCGGTCTAGGCTTTGCGGAGCATGATCTCGACACTGTGCCCTTCGAAGGCGATCGTTTGGGCGTCTTGCGGCGCGGTCTCAGCTCGGCTGAGTTTGGTGCAGAGCAACTCGGCCGACATGTAGTCGGCAAAGCCGGCGAAGACCTGCTCGACCATCGGGTCAGCACTATGCCAAGCGATCTCGATGCGATCTTCGACCTGCAGACCGCAGTCTTTTCTCTGCATTTGAAGGCGCCGCAGGAGGTCGCGCATTTTACCCTCGACGAGCAGCTCCTCGCTCAGCTCGGTGTCAAAGGCGACCCAGGTGCCGCGGTCCTCGGCAACCGAGAGTCCCTCGGGTTGAACGGCGGCGACGATGACTTCCTGGCGCGAGATTTCGAAGGGCCCGTCCTTGGTCTCAACGGTCATCAGCTCAGCACCGCCGCGCCACTCTTGCAGTAGCCGGACTGTGTTCGCGTGGACCGCTGCCGCGACCGTTTGCGTTTGCTTGCCAAATTTTGCGCCGATGGTTTTGAAGTTGGGCTTCAGCTCGTAGCTCAATGGACTTGCTGCACCGGCTTGGCGAATCTCGACGCGCTTGACGTTGAGGTCATCGCGGAGCATTTCGCTAAAGCGCTGCGCTGCCTGCAGCTCCAACGCGTCGGCGGGACCGATCGTTAGGGTTGCTAGCGGCTGGCGCACCTTGAGCTTCTTTGCCTCGCGCGCTGAAAGTGCCAAGCTGTTCAGGCGCTGGATCGCCCGCATTTGGTCGGTCAGCGTCTGGTCGATCAGCGCGTTATCGGCGCTCGGGTATCTGCAGTGATGCACGCTTTGCGGGGCGGCTTCGTCGAGGCCGCGGACGAGGTTTTGGTAGATCGCCTCGGTGACGAACGGGATCATCGGTGCTGCGAGGCGGATCAGTGCTGTCACGCACTGGTGGAGCGTGGCCAGCGCCGTTCGCAGATCGCCGTCGTCGTCGGACTTCCAGAACCGCCGGCGGTTGTGGCGAATGTACCAACCCGAGAGATCGTCGAGGAAACGCTCGATCGTTCGTGCTGCCGCGCGCATATCATAGCGCTCGATCCCCTCACGACAGGCGCTGATCGTGTGTTGTAGCTCGCTGAGAATCCAGCGGTCGAAGTCGGGTCGTTCGGCAAATGGTGGTGCGTTGGCCGGGTCGAAATCACTGACCAAGCGCGCGTAGTTGACGTAGAAGCCGTAGGTGTTCCACAGCGTATTGAGAAACTTGCCGCGCACATCGCGCAGCACGTTGAAGCCAAAATTCAGGTTACTTGTCGGCTCATGGCTGACATAAAGCCAGCGCATTGCATCGGCACCCGACTGCTCCGCTGCATCGTCGAACCAAATCGCATTGCCGGTCGACTTGTGCATCTCGCGGCCTTCCTCATCGCGAACCAAGGCATGGCCGAGCAGGGTCTTGAAGGGTGCGATCTGCTCCATCATTGTGCTCATCGAGAGCAGCGCGTAGAACCAGTTGCGGAACTGACCTGGGAAGCACTCGAGCACTAGGTCGGCTGGGATCCACTTCGACCAGTATTCGCGGTCGCTGTTGTAGTGGACGGTCGAGTAAGGGACGATGCCCGCGTCTAGCCAGGGATTGCCTACGTCTTCGATGCGGTGGGCGGTGCCGCCGCATTCGCTGCAGGCGATCTTTACCTGGTCGACCCAGGGGCGATGTGGCGTGTGACCTTCAAACTGGTCCCAGCCGGCGATCGCGCGCTCTTTGAGTTCTTCTCTGCTGCCGATCACATCGAAGGCCGAACATTTTTCGCAGACCCAGATCGGCAAGGCGAGACCCCAAAAGCGCTTCTTGGAGATCAGCCAATCGCGCATGTTGCTCAACCACTCGAGCTCGCGGTCTTTGCCCCAAGCGGGGATCCAGCGGATGTCTTCGACGACCTTCTTGATCTCGTCGCGCCAGTCCATATCGATGTACCACTCATCCACCAAGCGAAAGACCAGCTCGTCGCCGGTCCGCCAGCAGTGCGGATATACGTGTGGGTATCGCTCGGTCGCGACGAGGAGGCCCTTCTGCTTGAGCGAGTCGATCACCCAGTCGACGGTCTCTTTGTCGGTGGCACGTTTGCCGGTTAGCTCGCCAAAATTGTCGACGAATGCCGCGCTTTCATCGAGTGGAGCGATGTTGGGCAGGCCGAGCTTCTTGCCGATCTCGTGGTCGATGTCGCCGCAGCCCGGCGCAGTGTGGACGATTCCCGTTCCTTCGCCGGCGACGACGACGGGGTTGCCGTGGCTATCGCGACCGCCATCGATCACCCGGTGGGCATCGCGCGCGCTTTGCGAAAGACTCTCGTTGGTGAAGGGGTAACCACCGACCACGCCCACCGCGGGGAGCTCATCAAAGGGGCCGTGATAGGTCAGGCCAACCAGCTCTGCGCCCTTGACCGTGCCCTCGATCTCGTAGCCGCCGCGTTCGTTGAAGATTTGTGCGATCGTCTTAAGTTTGGGGACCCCGTCGACCCAGTCCTTCTTCTCTTTGAACTGGCGCTCGAGTCGTTTGAACTCGAGGTTCTCGGCGGCGAAGTAGAACAGCTCCCCGCTCTTGTTGTCGCGTAGCTTGACGTAATCGAGCTCGGTGTTGACCGCGGCAGCGACGTTTGAGGTCAACGTCCACGGAGTTGTCGTCCAGACCAGCAGATTTTCTCCCGCGCGTTCGCGTAGCGGGAAGCGAACAAACAGCGCGGTGTGGGCGACCAGTTTGCGTCCCTCGATGATTTCCATTTGCGAGTACGCCGATCCACTGCGGCCCGACCAAGGCATCACGTCGTAGCTGTGATAGACCTTCTTGCGCTGATGACACTTCTTGAGGAACGACCAGATCGTATAGTTGTTCTCCTCACTCATCGTAAAGTAGGAGTTGTCCCAGTCCATCCACATGCCGAGTCGCACCGACTGGGCGGTCTGGATCGTCGAATACTTCTCGACCCGCGCCTTGCAGGCCTGCACGAACTCGGCGATGCCGTAGTCGCGAACCTGGTCTTTGGTTAGTAGGCCGAGTTCCTTTTCGACCTCGACCTCAACCCAGAGACCCTGGCAGTCAAATCCATTCTGGTAGCGCAGGCTGCGGCCGTTCATCGCCCAGTAGCGCTGGAAGGCATCTTTGAGCGTTCGACCCCAGGCGTGGTGAACGCCCATCTTGTTGTTAGCGGTGATCGGACCGTCCAGAAACGAATAGGGCGGCTTGTCGGCATTTTGCTCGCGCAGCCGTTCGAAAGCCGCGCTTTCCTGCCAAAAGTCGAGGATCTCACGCTCTAGCGCTGGCAGGTCGAACCAGGGATCGACGCGTTGCTGACCGCTGCCGGGTTCGACACGCACGCTTTTGGCACTCTTCGCTTGCTCGCTCATCGCTGATTCCTATTGCTCGCCGCCCGCTAGCCGCTTGCGACGGTCGACAAGGGGTTGTACCCCGGGGAGATCGGCCTTTCAACCGTGGAGCGTGGTCGGGGAGGTGAGGACAAGTTGGCTCGGTGAGGCCCGAGCCAGTCGGCAGCACAGCCGCGAAGTTGTTACTACTTTTTCGGCGGCGGAGGGGCGATCAAATCCCAACTGAAAGTCAGCAGCAGGGTGTTCTGGACCTGGAATTCATCGAGGACCTGAGCTTCGCGCAGTGCGCGCAGACTGTAGTCGAGCGAGGCCCAGCTGACCAGTTTGAGTGAGACGCTAGCGTAGAACAACACGTTGGTCAGCTCGAGCGCGCCCTTCGTGCTCTCTTCGCTCTTGATCAGCGGAATCATTGCCTCGGCGCCCATCGTGTAGCCGATGCCGCGCTTGCTGATCTTGCCGCGAAGTTCGGCACCGATCAGTGGTCCGCCTTGATGGACCGTTTGCAGCTCGACGACTTCGATTTCGGGCGTGCCGCCGTCGTCTTTGACGGTCAAGGTGCCATTGGCGAAGTAATGCCGCGCGCCAAAGCCACCCTTGAATTCGATCTCGTGGGTCGCCGTCTTGTAGGGACGGGCAAAGAAGCCGATCGCTTCGCGTAGCAGCAGCGGTTGGAACGGGTCGGATGTTTGCAGCGTCGTACCCACGCGCTGCTCGGTGGTGCCGTTAGTGCGCGCGATATTGTAGGTCACCTGGTCGCCGCTGACCGCATGCCCTTGGAAGATCGCGGTGTCGACTTGAAGTTGGCCGTAAGGACCGAACCAGGGGAGCGACTTGAAGGCGTAGAGGTAGGTGCTTTCGAGCGACAGTGCGTCGTTGCTCTTGACGAACTTCTTTATCGCCGGGGAGCGGCTGAGCGCCTCGGTGAGTTTCAGCGAGTTTCGCCATTCGTGGGAGCCCTTGAAATAGTCGAAGCCGCCCTCCGCTTGCAGGCCGAGCGTGAACGTCGTGCCGTCGGTCTGACCGACGACGTTACTGCTCGTCCCCAGGTTGACCGATGCACCGATCTTGAAGCGTGGAACCCAACCGTCTGAACGGTCGCTGGGCGTGACGTCCTTCTTGTCGACTAACTGGGCTCCCGGAACGCCGCTGTTGCTCCAAGCTGGAGCGGACAATGCGCACAACAGCGTGATCGTCAAAAGTCGAAGTCTGAACATATTCCGTCTCCTCGGCGTGAATTCTTCGGGCGGCAGATTTGCGCGTAACTGCCTTGAATGCAACATAAAAAAACGTCAGGCTTGGCTTGCCGCACGATGCCAGTTGAGTAGACTAAACGCGCAGGTTAGACGGATGGACGGATGGAATTTCTCGCACAAATCTGGTCGGTGACGACCGAGTTGGCCCCCTGGCTGCTCCTTGGAATGTTGATCGCTGGCGTGCTTCATGTCGCGTTGCCGGCGGACTTTGTCTCGCGCCACTTGCGTGGCCGAGGTGGTGTCGTGGCGGCCGTCGCCCTCGGCACACCCCTGCCGCTTTGCTCGTGTGGCGTGATTCCGGCAGCGATCGGCCTGCGCCGCGATGGGGCAAGTGCGGGAGCCGTGGTTGGTTTTCTGATCAGCACGCCGCAGACCGGTGTGGATTCGATCCTGGTCTCCGCTTCGATGCTCGGTTGGCCCTTTGCGCTGTTCAAAGTTGCCAGTGCGCTGACGATGGGGCTCGTCGGCGGCTGGCTAACCGGCGCCGCTGTCTCGACCGAGGCGTTGTCGCCGGCGCCTGAGGCGCTTTCGTCAAGTTCGCAACCCCGAGGTCTTGATGCGTTGCTCTCACACGCGCTAGAGATTCTGCGCTCGATCTGGCGCTGGCTCGTGCTGGGCATCGCGGTGTCGGCGGCGATCTCCACGTGGGTGCCGGCTGGCAGCTTCGCTGGCTTCGCTCAGAGCTCTCCGGTGCTCTCGGCGTTGACGATGTTGCTGATCGCGCTGCCGCTTTACGTTTGCGCGACGGCTTCAGTGCCGATCGCTGCGGCTCTGCTGACAATGGGACTGTCACCGGGCGCTGCGTTGGTCTTTTTGATGGCCGGGCCGGCGAGTAACCTTGCGACCGTCGGTGCAGTCTATCGGGCCCTGGGCGGGCGGGTGCTGGCGATCTATCTGGGGACGATCGTGGTCGGTAGCGTTTCGCTGTCCTTGCTGTTCGACTTCGTCGTTCCGACAGCCAGCGCTGCGCGGGCCAGCGCGGCTGCGCATCACGCGCACGGTGCCTGGTGGCAACTTGCCGCCGGTGCGCTGCTCGGGCTGATGGTCGCCTGGTTTGCGGCTGCGGATCTGCGCGCCTGGCTACGCGGCGCGTTGCGCCGATCGTCGGCAAACGAGCAGCGGGAGCTCGTTGTTGCGGGTGTCAACTGCGGCAGCTGCGCAAAGCGTCTGCAATCTGCACTCTATGAAACGCAGGGGGTCGAGAGTGCTGATGTTCGCCCCGATGCCGACCAAGTCGGCACCGGTTACGCGGTGGTCCGCGGTTCGATCGGTGATCAGCAACTGCGCGAGGCGATCGAAGCCGCTGGTTTTTCGGTGCGTTCGTAGCGACGCTGCAAGGGGAAATATCATGGGGCGCCGACGGCCGCTGCGGATCGCGTTTGGGCGGATCTTTCAGGAGAGCAATGCCTTCTCACCGCTGGCCACGACCATCGATGATTTTCGACGCGCCCATTGGATCAGCGACGATGCGCTGCTCGCTGCCTGTGGTCGCCGCGGTGTGGAGATCCCGGGCTATGTCAAACGAGCTGAGCTTTCGGGCTTCCTGCGTGCTGCCGAGCGTGACGGTGCAGTTGAGGCAGTACCGCTCTGTTCGATCGCGGCGCTGCCCTCGGGGCAGGTTGCGCCCGAGGCCTTCGCCGACCTGCAGGCTGAGCTGCTCAAACGGCTTTCGACTGCCGGACCGATCGACGGGCTCTTCTTGTCGCTACATGGGGCGATGCGCATTGCGGGTGCGACTGAAGACGCCGAAGGTCAACTGCTCAAGGCGATCCGCGCACGCGTCGGCGCCGAGTTGCCGATCGCGGTTTGCTATGACCTCCATGCCAATTTTACCCCGGCCAAAGCTGATCTGGCGACGATCAGCTGTGCATTGCGGACCAATCCTCATCGCGACATGTATCGCGTCGGTCAGCGCACCGCCGAGCTGCTGATCGCCAGGCTGCGCAGCAAATTTCGGCCGACCCGCGCTTGGCGCAAGCTGCCGCTGGTGCTGGGCGGTGGCGCCGGTATCGATTTCCTCGCGCCGATGCGGCGCATCTTCCTGATGGCGCGGCTGTTTGAACGGCTGCCGCGCGTGCGCTACGTGTCGCTCTACATGTGCCATCCCTGGAGTGACGCCAGCGACCTGGGTTGGGCGGTCGATGTACTCACCGACAACGATCAAGTGCTCGCCGAGCGTTTGGCCGAGCGATTGGCTGAGATGATTTGGCAGGTGCGCGACGTGCCGCTGCCTACCTTATATACGCCGCGCGAGGCGATCGAAAAGGCGCGGGCCGCTAAGTGGGCGCGTAAGGCTGGGCACGTGGCGCTGATCGACGTTGCCGATGTGCCGCCGGCCGGCGGTACGGGCGCGAGCACGACGATGCTCGCCGAGCTGATCGCTTCACCGCCGAAGATGACGACCTACATTCCGCTGTGTGATCCGCAGGCTGCTGTTGCGCTCAGCGCCTTAGCACCGGGCTCCGCAGTAAGCCGCGCCGTTGGGGGCTCGATCGATCCCGATCGACATCGCCCAGTGACGATCGAGGGCCGCTTGCTCGGTGTGCACGATACGAAGTTTGGCGCGACAGTGACCGTGGCGTGTGGCGAGGTTAAACTGGTGATCACCGAGAAGCCGCCGATGACGATCAACCCGACGTTCTTCTCCGATGTGGGTCTCGACCCCAAGCGCGCTGATGTGGTGATTCAGAAGTCATTGTTTCACTACCGTGTCTATTGGTGGAAGACCGCCCTGCGACATGTTCCCTTCGATGGGGCGGGCGCGACGTCGCTCGATCACCTGCGCGGTGTACAACTCGCCGTGCCAAGCTATCCACTCGATCAAACGATCAGCGATTGGCGAGCCGCGGACAAGCGCTTGCGTAAACTGGCTTGAAGCGCTCAGCGCTGTTTGGCGCGTTGCCTCGATTACGTCGAGCCGTTCGCGGCAGCGGTCAAGGCGAAACCGCGACCCCTTGCTTAGCCAACCAGGCGCCAACTTGGTGACGCGACGCGCGCGAGACCGCGCCGTTGATGTTGGCCACGTTGCGGTAGAGGCTTTTGCCAAAGACCATGTGCGATTGCACCCCGACGATCGTGCGGTAGATGTCGTCGGTTTCGACGAGATACAGCCCGCTGCCCGAGTCACCGCTGGCCGCCGCGGAGATCTGGGCGTTCTTGTCGTCCAGTCGTCCCAACGCTGGACCTGGTGTGGCGACGCAAGCACCATCGGCCACGCAAGGCGCCCCTTGCTGTTGCGGGGTTTGCTCGAGATCGGCTGCATCGATCAGCGAGATGTCCGGGAAGGCGATCGCGTGAGTGATCAGGTAGCGCAGTCGCGTGTAGGCAACGTAGCGATCGCCTTCTTTACGATACTCTAGGGGCTGCCCCTTCATGTCGGTTTCTGGGTTTCCGGAATAGTTCGCTCCGCCGTAGCCGGTTTGCACGATGGCGGTGCCGGTCGGCACTGTCGCGCCCTGCACGTGCGCATAGCTGGCGGTTGGTACGCGTTCTTTTGTTCGGATCAAAGCGACATCTTCATCGCGTCGCCAGCGCGAGCCGTCGTCGTACCACGGTCCGACCAGCACTTCGGCGACTTCCAGCAACACGTAGCCGGTCTTGGCGGCCAGGGTGCGCTGCTGGTCGTCGGCAATTGCCAGTGGGGTTGGGATGTCTGTATCCAGCCAGTGAGCCGCCAGCTGGGTGGTGACGATTAGCTTGTCGCCGGGCGCAAACTGATAGATCGGCTGGTGATCACCGTACTCGACCACGCAGTGGGCAGCGGTCAAGATCAGGTGCTCGCCCACGCCGGTGCCCGAGCAACCTGGGTCGGGCATCCAGAGTGCCGCGGGAAACTGCCCTTCTTTTGCAGCTAGTCCGCCGATCAGCAGCGGCACTTCGCCCTTCGCCGGGGCAGGGCCAACGGGTGCTCCGTCGCCGACTTCACCGCATGCGACGATCAGCAGCGAGGAGAAACATGTTAGCTGCATGAGCAGGCAAGGCAGATATTTCGCGGATGGGTTTCTCATACCCGACGACTAGTTTGCAGCATCAATGCCAAGCGGCTTGTCGCTGGCGGCTATTGCAGCCCAATGATTGCCGGTGGTTGCCAAGGTCGGCGGCTGTCAGGCGGCAAGCACGATGGCCAGCTCGTGGGCGATTTGCCCCCGGCGAGGGTTGAACGACCGCAGTTGCCGTCGCCCTAGCCCCCGCCATCATTTGCCTGCTACTCGGGCAGCGTTTCGCTCGGCGCGAGCGCTACGATCGATCGTCGCTGCTCGGGGAGAGACGCAGTCGAAAGTGCAGGGCCTTACGCGCTCGCTGGTAGGCAGCGCGATAGTCAGGGCTGGCGAAGTACTGATCGATTTGCGTATTGAGCGAGAGCACCTGCTCCTGTCCGCGCCAGACAAGCGGTTGACCGGATTGATCGATCAGGTGCTGGTTCTCGATCAGCTGCGCCGCTTCGACCAGCGGCGTATCGCCCAAAGTTTCGGTTAGCGCCGCGAACTGCGCTTCAGCCTGTGGGTCGAGGTATCGCCAACCGTACTTGCTGTAGAGCGCGGCGTTGTGAAAATGGTCCGGGCTGTTCATCAAGCCGTCGCACTCCAAGCGCGCTGCCATCAGCCGCAACAGTTCGACGACCCAGCGGCCGAGTCCCAGACCGGGGAAGTGTTGCCCGGGCAGCGGCGGTCGATCGAGCGAGAACTCGGCGCGAGGGTTTTGCATACACAGCCAGTGGATGTGGAGCATGCGGAATCGCGAATCACCGGTGGGCAAAGATAGATCGGTGAGTGCGGTAACCAGTTCGACCAGCAGATGGTCCTGGTGTATTTGCCGGTCGTAGACGCGTAGCGCCTGCTTGCTCGGATCGCTAACGTCGATCGCTATCCGCAGCTCATCGAAGCCGCGTTCGCGCACGAGTTCCAAAAAGCCGTAACGCTCGAGCGCCAGCTCGATGCCCTCGCGGGTGTAGTAGCCGAGAAAGCGCTGGCTGCTGCGTTCCTTCAGGTCACCGGCAAGCGAACCATCGTCATCGTTGAGCTCGACATCGTCCTGCCGGGTAAGCTGCTGCGGCGATAGATGCTGATATGTGCGATCAAAGCTGGCGGCAATATTGTCGGGCTGATAGCTCGGCGCGATCTCGTGCCCGGTCAGCAAGCTAAAGATGAAGTTGTACGGCACGGTCCAGGCTAGTGGCCCGTAGCCGCCAGCGAGCACGACGCAGAGCGGAATGCGGCGTTTGCTGAGCGCCGCGTGCACCATCAGGTCGCGCGCCAGCAGTCCTGCTGAGCTCAGTGCGAAGTTTCCAAACGCGTCGTCAATGTGTGGATCGGCCCCAGCGACGTAGATCGCGAGATCGGGGCGGAAGCGCTTGAGGATCGACTCCAGCGCTGGGGCGAGCGTCGCGAGGTAGCGCTGATCGTTGGTTTCGCCGGGCAAGACGATGTCGAGGTTGTGCTGTTTGTCCGGTGAGTCGGCCCAGGCTTGACCATGGATCGAGCAGGTAAACGTACGCTCATCGTCGGCGAAGATCGCCGCGGTACCATTGCCGTGGTGGTAGTCGAGATCGATTACCAATGCACGGTCGGCCAGCCTGCGCCGACGCATCTCGACAATCGCCACCGCGATGTCATTGATCGGACAGAAACCTTCGCCGCGATCGCGCTGAGCATGGTGGAAGCCGCCGCCCAGATTGATCGCTGGACGGTTGGTGTCCAGGGCTTGCTGCGCTGCCAACACCGTGCCACCGCACTGACGCAAGAAGGGCAGCAGTGGATCGTCGATCTGCAGCGGATCCGCCGAGACGTGCAAGAGTTTGTAAAGGTAATCCGGCCGCTTGAGTTGGTCGAGATAGCTGGTGCTGTGAACGGCGCTGAGCGTCTCGTGGCTGATGCAGGCCGGCGCAAGCAGCTGCCGTCTCGAGAGCACGCCGGCCTTACGGAGCTTATCGATGATGCGTCGTGGTCGCTGAACATCGAAGTTGCGTCGCGCACCGAACTCGGCGGGGAAGCCAAGGTAATCGTCGTGGTAGATCAGCTTGGCCCGTGGGCGCAGTGGCAGTCCAGCATCGCTGAGCAGGCGGTGCGCTCGCGTTAGCCAAAGGCTGGCGCTTTGCAGCAGACCTGTCGGCACTCGACGCATCGTCGAGAGCGTAGCGCAGATCCCGCGAGGGTGAGCAACTTTTCACCGCCACGGGATCTGGAGCGCTACTGCGGTTCCGGGGCGAACGGCGAGCGGTTCTTATAGTACATGTAGTAGAGTACCGGCACTGCCATGCGGCTGATGAACAGCGACGCTAGCTCGCCCGCCATCAGAGCGATCGCTAGCCCCTCGAAGATCGGGTCAAAGAGAATCACGCCAGCGCCGACGACGACCGCCATGGCGGTGAGCATCATCGGACGGAAGCGCACCGCACCGGCATCGACGACCGCTTGGGCGATCGGCATGCCCTGCTGCAGGCGGAGCTCGATGAAGTCGACCAAAATGATCGAGTTGCGCACGACGATGCCCGCACCGGCCATGAAGCCGATCATCGAGGTCGCCGTAAAGAATGCATGCATTAGCCCGTGTGCCGGAAGGATGCCGACCAGCGAAAATGGGATCGCTGCCATGACGATCATCGGCGTAACGAAAGACTTGAACCAGCCGACCATCAGAATATAGATCAGCACCATTACCGCGAAGAACGCCATGCCGAGGTCGCGGAATACCTCGAGAGTGATCTGCCACTCGCCGTCCCACTTCAGTGCAAGTGCCTGCTCACTCTTCGGCTGCTCAGCATTGAAAATCTTGATCTGACTGTTGGGTCCACCGAGCTTGGTGCCATCGAGCTTGGCGAGCTTTTCGTTCATGGCGAAGATTGCGTAGGCCGGACTCTCGATCTCGCCGGCCACGTCACCGATCACGTAGGTCACCGGCATTAGATTCTTGCGATAACGCGTCTTCTCGATTTCGGTGCGCTCGATGCGGACCAGCTCGCGCAGCGGTACCAGCGGCGGGGTCGGACCGAGTGGCTCGGTTAGCGCATTGGCGTCGCCAGCGCGGACGCGCAGGCCCAGCAGGTCTTCCGGCAGCGTGCGCAGATGCCGTGGCACTTGGAGCAGCAGATTGATATCTTCCTTTTCTTGGGGATCGTGGAGCAAGTCGATCGACAGACCGCTGACCGCGATCGCCAGCGTTTGTGAGATCGTTTGTGCGCTGATTCCGTGTAACGCGGCCTTCTCTTTGTCGATCACGTAACGCGCCTTAATTTGCGGCGCCTCCATGTACCAGTCGACGTCGACGACGCCGGGCGTGTCGGCGAAAATCTTACGAACCTGCTCGGCTAGCGCATGCCGGGCGTCACGGGTCGGGCCGTAGACTTCCGCGACCAGCGTCTGCAACACCGGAGGACCCGGTGGTACTTCGGCGAGCGCTAGCCGAGCGCCATACTTCTTGGCGATCGCCGTAACCGCAGGGCGAATGCGTTTGACGATCGCGTGGCTCTTTTTGGAGCGATCGTGTTTGCCGACGAGGTTCACTTGGATATCGGCGACATTGGGGCCCGAGCGCATGAAGTAGTGGCGTACCAATCCGTTGAAATTGAATGGCGCCGCCGTGCCGGCATAGATCTGATAGTTGTCGACCTCGGGCGCCTTGGCGGCCGCATGGGCGATTTCGCGCGCGACTCGTGTTGTATGTTCGAGCGAGCTTCCCTCCGGCATGTTGAGGATCATCTGAAACTCGCTTTTGTTGTCAAAGGGCAACATCTTGACCTTGACCCAGCCGATGCCGACTGTGCCCATCGCCAAGAGCAGCGCAAGCGTAGTGCCGATCAAGAAGATCCAGCGGGTGCGCGCATTAGCGATCAGCGGGCCCATCATTCTGCGGTAGCTGCGCGTCAGGCGATCCTCTGCCTCTCCCGCGCCATGACCATCAGCTGCAGCGTGGGTCTGGCCAGCGCCTTTTCTTCGCCGCAGGAGACGCAGCGCGGCCCACGGTGTGACGACGAAGGCGATCGCCAAGGAGAAGAACATCGCTGCGCTGGCGCCGATCGGGATCGGTCGCATGTAGGGACCCATTAGCCCGCCGACAAATGCCATCGGGACGACGGCGAAGATCACGGTGAAGGTGGCGAGGATCGTCGGGTTGCCGACCTCGTTGACAGCTTCGCTGGCGACGCGAGCGTGGGAGCGGCCGCGATTTTCGGGCAGACGAAAATGGCGGACGATGTTCTCGACGACGACGATGGCGTCGTCGACGAGTATGCCGATCGAGAATATCAGCGCGAACAGTGTGATTCGATTGAGCGTAAATCCATAGAGGTAAAAGACCAGTAGGGTCATCGCCAGCGTTGATGGAATGGCGATGGCGACGATGCCCGATTCGCGGCGGCCGAGTGTGAAAAGGATCAGCAGTGACACGCTGACCACCGCGATCGCCATGTGAAATAGCAGCTCGTTGGATTTCTCGGCGGCGGTTTCGCCGTAGTGGCGGGTCACCGTGACTTCGACATCCTTGGGTATCAAACGGCCCTTCACCGCCTCGACTTTTGCCAAGACCTCGTGGGCTACTTGAACGGCATTGGCGCCTTGACGCTTAGCGATCGTCAGGGTAACCGCTGGCTGCTCACCCGGACGCGCCGCTGTAGCGGCCCCCTTGCCAAACAGCACATACTGCGACGGCTCCTCCCCATGGTCAGCGATTTGCGCGACCTCGCGCAGATAGATCGGCTTGCCGCGGGCCGCACCGATCACGACGTCGCCAACGTCGGTAGCTGTGCGCAGGAAAGCGCCGGTCTCGATCAAGATCTCGCGGTTGTTGCTAGTCAGGCCGCCGAGACGGTACTGCCGGTTGCTACGCATGATGACTGGAATCAATCCGGCGGGGCTGAGCCCACGCGCGGCCAATTTGGCGGGATCGATCAGCACGCGAATTTGCCGACGACTGCCACCGATCAGCAAGGTCTCAGAGACGTTGTGTACTGTTTTGACCGTGTCGTCGAGCTGCGCGGCGAGGCGACGCAAGGTGATGTGGTCGTAGCGTTTGCTGTGGAGCGTAAGGGCGAGCACCGGCACATCGTCGATCGATCGTGGTTTGATCAGCGGACTGCTTACGCCGTGGGGGATGCGATCGAAATTGGACTGAAGCTTTTGGTTGAGCTTGACTAGACTGCGCTCGATGTCCTCGCCGACCCGGAAGCGAACGATCACCAAAGCCTGACCGGGACGGGAGATCGAGTAGACGTACTCTACGCCTTGGATCTCCCAGAGCAGTTTTTCCATCGGTCGCGTGGCACGCTCTTCGACCTCTTTTGCAGAGGCCCCGGGCATGCCGACGATCACGTCGACCATCGGCACTTTGATTTGCGGCTCCTCTTCGCGCGGCAAGAGCATCACCGCGCCGAGTCCGAGCAGCACCGTGCTGATGATCACCAACGGCGTAAGTTTCGAGTTGATGAATGTCGCGGCGATTCGGCCAGACAGGCCGAGTGGCGCGCGCTGTTCGCTTGAGTCGCTCATTTTATGACCTCGAGTTTCTGACCCTCGATCAATTGGGCGACGTTGGAGATCACAACCTGCTCGCCAGCATCGATGCCGGCAACCAGCTCAACGCGGTCACCCTGGTGCTTGCCGGTCTTGACGATCCGTAGGCTGGCTGTGCCGTCCTTGGCGACGACAAAGGCTAGCTCCATCTGGCCGCGCCGAATCACGGCGCCTTTGGGGAGGCGCAGGACCGTTTTGCGACCGGTTGAAATGTCGGCGCGGCCGAACTGGCCACTGCGCAGGCCCTCAGCCGTAGGTAGGTCGATCTTGACGAGGAACGTGCGCGTGTTGGGATCGGCGACGGGCGCGACCTCGGCGATCGTCCCTTTGATCTGGCTTTCCGCGATTTGTACCGGCACCTCGGCGCCGACCTTGATGAAGCCGAGCAGCGCACCTGGGGCGTTGATCTCGAGACGCAACGCCTGCGGGTCCTCGATTTCGGCGATCGGTCGACCCGGCGTGGCCAAGTCGCCGACGTCAGCGAGCTTGTGGGTGATTACACCGCCAAACGGTGCGCGAAGCGTCGCGTAAGCGAGCATGCTGCGCGCTTCAGCGGTTTGCGCTTGAGCCACGGCGAAGCGCATCTGCGCCTGGTCGGCTTCGCTCTTGGTGACGGCCTGACTCTCAAGCAGCTTGGTAAATCGGTCGCGGTCGATGCGGGCTTGTGCGAGCACGACCTCAGCGCGCTTGAGCTTGGCGTTGACTTCGGCAACATCGAGGCTTGCGATGAATTGTCCGCGTTTGACTTGGTCGCCGGGCTTGACCGCCATCTTGGCGATGCGACCGGCGACCTTTGCCTCGAGGGTGGCTCGCAGGCGGGCGCGGACCGTTCCGGCGATGCGCTCTGATGCCGCTGAGCGCTCGGCGCTGGCGATGACCGTTTGCACTTTGGCCGTCGGCAGCTCGCTGGCCGTCGGCGGTGCTTTTTTTGATGGGGCACAAGCCGTCCAAGCGAGGACGACGGACAGTGTGGCGATGGCGCGGGTCATTTCGCTTCCTCCGAGTGCTTCAGTGCGGCGAGCGGGTCGCTGCCGGTGCTGTGATAGAGCATGGCGATGGCCAATGTTTGGTCGGCTTGGGCCTCGACCAGTTGAACACGTGCGGCGGTCAAGGCGGTTTCGCTGTCGATCAGCTGCGAGCTGATCGCGAGTCCCTGGGCGAATCGGGCGCGGGTCAGCGCGGCGCTCTGCTCGGCTTGCGTGATCGCCCGTTGGGCCAAAGTCAGCCGTGGTTTGGCTTGCTCGAATGCCGACTGGGCGCGGGCCAGCTGGTATTGCAGGACCAGCTGCTGCTTGCGCTTTTGTTCGGCGGCTTGGCTGATCCCGATCGCTGCTTGGCGAACTTGTTCGCGGGTCGCAAGGCCGGAAAAAATGTTCCAACGGCCGACGAGGCCGACCAGATACGAAAAGCCGCTGCTTTCTCGTCGGAAACCGTGGTCAAAGTCGACTTGGCCCACCAGCTGCACTTGCGGCAGGTAGCCCGCTTGCTGAGCGCGCTTAACGCGCTCGAGCTGTTTGACGCGAGCATCGCTGGCGTGCAGCTCCGGTCGCGCGTCGATCGTTTTGCTTCGCGGTGGCGACAATTGCGGCAGTTCGCGGATCGCGCCGGGCGAGACCGCGCGTCCACCGAGCAGTAGGCCCAGCGCTTGGCGCGCCAGCTTTAGGCCGTGTGTCGCGCGGATCAAGTCGTGCTCGGCGCGAGCGAGCCGAACCCCGACGTCGAGCAGGTCGGTCTTGAGCAGCGTTCCGCCGCGGTGCCGGGCGTCGGCGACCTTGGCGTTGTTTCGGTAAGAAGCCACTGCCGACTCGGCTGCCTGCAGCAAGTGCCAGCTGCGGGCGACCTGGATGTACGCGCGGATCACCTCGAAGGTCAAGCCCAGCTCGACCGCTTGGCGTTGTGCCTTGCTGGCCTGAACGCCGAAGGCCGCTGCGCGCCGTTTGGCCTGATCGGCCCCGCCAGCGTAGAGCGACAGCTGCATTTGTCCGCTGAGGTTTAGGTTGTCTACCGAGGGTACGTCGTTGAAGTTGAGCGTCGGCGAAAACGACTCGGTGTTGAGGATCGACGCGAAGGCCACCGCGGGTTGGTCGGTCCAGCGATAGCTAACAGCCAGATCGAAGCGCGGTAGGTGAGCGGCGCGGCTTTGCCTGAGCAGCGCTTCGGCGCTCTCGATCTGCTGAAGCGCGATTCGAGCGTTGGGGTTTTCCCGGCGGGCGATCTGGATCGCTTGACTGAGACTCAGCGGGGCGGTTTCGTTGTTCGCACGCGTCACCTGCGGTATCGCGACAAGCGTTGACAAGGTTAGGGCGGTTAGCACGCGCAGCATGACTCCTCCGATTTCTTGTTTACAAATATACGCAAATGAGTATATTTGTAAATACGCGATTATGAAAAAACAGTACTTGTTTTCAAACTCTTTTCATTTCAATCTGTTGAACACAATCCTCTGCACGGGAGGGCAGAGCTGATGGCGCGTGAGCTGACCGATGCGGGGTTTCGCAAGGTTGCCGGGAGGTTTCGGCTGCTCGCCGATCCGGCGCGTCTGAAGGTGCTCTATCTGCTTCGCCAAAGGGATCAGCTGACGGTTGGCGAGACGGCAGAGGCGCTCGGTTGCAGCCAGCCGCAGGCCTCGCGGCAACTGGCGCAGCTGCACCGGGCGGGGATACTTCGCCGGCAGCAGCTGGGCAACACGGTGCGTTATAGCGTCGCAGATCCGTCGGTGTTTGAGCTTTGCGAGACCGTCTGTGGTGGCCTCGAGGGCGGAGAGACGCCGCAGTATTTCAAGCCTGAGCACGACTGACGCGTCGAGTTGTTGCCCGCGCCCTCAGCGCAGACCGTACGGCATGCGGAAGGTCTGAAGCCGCTCCTTCGTAGCAGAACGATACACAGGAG
The DNA here is from genome assembly GCA_020633415.1 of Deltaproteobacteria bacterium. Classification (GTDB taxonomy): domain Bacteria; phylum Myxococcota_A; class Polyangia; genus JACKDQ01. The sequence goes on along the minus strand of JACKDQ010000002.1, from coordinate 658,895 downwards.
GGCTGGATGATCATCTTTACTTGGCCGGTCGTGGCGCCGCTGCTGTTGGCGACCGGTGCGTATTATCTATTTGGTTTGTTTCTCAGCGACCTCAACGCGCTCGGCGTGGCCTTGGTCAGCGGTGCAGCGGTTTCCGCGCTGATGGAGTTTGGCGGTCTGCGCGGCACGTTGTTCTTCATCCCTGCTGGTGCGTGGTTGGGCTTCGTGGGGCTCAATCGCTGCTTTGGTTTTCTCGGCGGCTTTCGCTTCTTCAAGATCCAGGGTGAGACGGGCGTCGCCTTTTTGACTTTGGCGATCATCGCGGCCGTGTTCGGTGCGTTGAGCCTGCTTGGATTGGTCGTCGGTGCGCGCAGCAGCGAGGAGCGGGTTTAGCCCGCTTCAACAACCCGCACCGGATGTCAGCTGCTGCTAGTCGGCAAAGTGGGGATGCGCGCTCAAAAAGTCCTCGACCGCTTGCACGCTATCTAAGCGCTTGCTGCCAGCCTTGAGCCAGCCAAAGGCGTCACGGGCGTGAACGAAGTCGATCTTAAGATTTTCGGCGAATCCGCGGTCGGAATTGGAAAAGTCGATGCCCGGCTGTCCGTCGACGTCGGTGTCTTCGCCCTTCTTGTAGCCAGCGTCGCCGATCATGTACGACTTTTTCCAATCGAGCTGGACATTGTGCTCTGAGCGCAGCGCTTGTTCGAGGCGTTTGCCCATGCCGGTCTGGGGCTTGCGATTATCGTCGTAGGCTTCGGCGAAATCGAACCAGTGAACCGTTGCGCCGTGCTCGGCGAGCAGCCGGGCGGTGGTCGCCAACGCGCCTTCAGCGACGGAAAAAAGCGTACTTCCCCAGTGGACGCCGCCTTGGTTGGAGACGATGGCGATCAGGTGGCCAGCGGCCTGAGCCTTGCGGACGCGGCTGATCACGCCGGGCAGCAGCATCACGTCATCGGCGGTCTTGGGGGTTACGCTACCGCTGGGGGCGATGCGCAGCGTTGCGTCGGCGTCGAAAAACGCTACGACGACCTTGTCGACGTACGACGGCAGCGGTAGGCGATCGGCGAACGTCTGCCGTTGGGTCGGTGCCCGGTAAGGATCGAGCGCGCGCAGCGTGAGTTGACTGCAAAGCTTGCGGCTGCTGCTGCGGTTTTCGACCGTGATGCCGTACTCGGCGAGCGCATCGTCGCGCGCTTCGTAGACCAACTCGGGAGCCTTTGCCGATGGCGTGCGGGTCTGTTCGTCGTCGGCCACGAGGTACAGCCGGGCGTAGGCCTGCTTCGCCGCGGCGCTGCTCGGTTGGCTGAGGGTTGCCGAGAAGGCCGTGTCGGCGGTCAGTCTCAACGTCAGCTTTTTGTCTCCCGACTGTTGGGTGCCGGCGAGGCAGGGCAACTCCACGGTCAGCTCGGGGAACTCGCCCTTGCCACGCGTGTTGGTTAGGCTCAATCGATCGCTGCTCGGTTGCAGTTGCTCTGGCAACGCTCCGCAGCTGACGAGCGATAGCGCGAGTACCCATGCGAAGTGTCGATACGCAGCAAACATGCTGGGACTTGAAGCATGAGTCGTGCCACCTGCGCGCCGCGCGGACGCAGCGTTAGCTTGCGGATTGTTGCAGCTTTGCCTTCCGCACTGGCCTCGATGCTGATCGCTATGCCCGCCGCTCTCGCGTTTTGAGAACCGCTCATTGATTGTCAAAGATCCTGGCGCGACGGAGCGGATCTCGCTCCGCCGCGCCGAATGCGTCAAGTCAGTCGGAACCGACAAGACCGTAGACGCTCCGCTCGCCTCGACTGGACCCGCGCCTCGCGTACCCGCTATCTGTCCAATTCCAGTCGCCGACTCGCTTTACCCCCACGATGCGTCCGAAAGGATTCGAACCTTTCTCGGGCAAATCGCTAGGATTCGCCCACCACCGAGAGACGCTTGGTTGTTTTGCCCTCCGCGCGGCCGCCGCTAGGTTGCGCCGTGACCGCAAAAAAAAAACCGCCTGGCAAAGACCAGGCGGCTGAACAGCACTCTAGCGATCGTTACCGATCAGCCTCCTGGTGGTTGTCCCTGCGTCGGGACTTCGACGTTGCACGTTTTCGCCGCGCCCAAACTTGGCGCTGCATGTCGAGCGTCACCGATCATGCGGGCGTCGATCACGCGCGCGAGATGGCTGGGGCGACAGTAGAGCGCTATGGGCAGCGGTTGTTTCACGTACAAACCTCGTCGTTTGGTTGGTCTATGACGGTTGGGGAGCGAGCTGTCAATGCTGCGAGACGAAAAAGGGGGCCGCCCGATAGACGGCCCCCGCATGGGCAGACAATCGCTGTGCTGTCGCTAGCCGGTCGGCTGACCCTTTTGTCCCGGGCGTTTGCGGGCTTGTTTGTCGGTCTTCTTGCTGTCTTTTTTGGCCTGTTCGCTCTTCGAGCCGGGGCAAGCCGAGGCGATCAGCGGCGCACTGCCGAGAACGAAGGCGGCTGCCGACAGGGCAAAGATTAGCTTTCTCATTGGGGCTCTCCTTCAGAAGGTGAAACGGCTTCGTTGAGAGCTCAGGCTAGCGCCGATCTAGGACCGGGCAAGTACTTTTTTGACCACGACGAAAAAAACGTCAAGTTTTAGGGGGGTTAACCCTATTCGCCGGCGCTTTTTTCGGCGGCTTTTCGCACGTCCTCGAGGAACGCCTTGATGCCCTTTTCCGATTTGCGCAGCTCGCTGCGCTGCTTTTTGCTCAGGCCTTCATGCAAGGCGCGCAGCGCTTTGCGGGCTTGGCGTTTGGCCTGACGGCGTGCAGCAGAATCCAGTTTGCGAGTATTTGCCATCTGTTACTCCTACGGCGGCGGTTTATAGCAGATGCTCGGGGCGACTGTATAGCCCGAACTATTCGACGACCCGTCCAGCCTACGATAGGCTGCGCTCACCGTCGAGGAGCGACAGATGGGCCGCCTGCCACCGAATTCGATCAACCTCAACGTCCGCGGATTGAGCCAATCGGCGACGATCGCGATCAACGATCGCAGCAACGCGTTGCGCGCCGAGGGCCGGACGATCTTCAAACTCGGGCTCGGGCAGTCGCCGTTTCCGGTGCCACGGCCGGTTGTCGAGGCGTTGCGCGCCAACGCCCACCAGAAGGATTATCTGCCGGTCAAAGGGTTGCCGCAGCTGCGTCAGGCGATCGCCGCTCATTATTCCGAGCTGGCTAAGGTTGAGCGCACCGCTGAGGATGTCATGATCGGTCCTGGCTCCAAGGAGCTGATGTTCCTGCTGCAGCTCGTCTTCTACGGCGACTTGGTGATTCCCTCACCGAGCTGGGTGAGCTATGCACCGCAAGCGCAGATCATCGGGCGTCGCGTTCGTTACGTGCAAACCCACCGCGACGACGGCTGGTGTTTGCGTGCGGATCGCTTCGCCGAGCTGTTTGGCGAAGACCCCGAGCGCCCGACGTTGGTGATCCTCAACTACCCGAACAATCCGACCGGCTATACCTACGAACTCGACGAGCTCAAGCAGTTGGCTAGCGTCGCACGAGAGCATGGTGTGTTGCTGCTTTCCGATGAGATCTACGGACAGCTCCATCACCAGGGCGCGCACCAGTCGATCGCTCAGTTTTATCCCGAAGGGACGATCATCTCCTCGGGGCTTTCGAAGTGGTGCGGCGCCGGCGGCTGGCGCCTCGGTACCTTTATCTTCCCCGCCGAGCTGCGTTGGTTGCTCGATGCGATGGCGGTCGCCGCTAGCGAGACCTTCACCTCGACGGCGGCACCGATCCAATGGGCAGCGGTTGCCGCCTACCAGCCTGATCCGGAGATCAAAACTTACCTCACCAATTCCAGGCGAATCCTGCGCGCGCTTGGCCGTTGGCTGGCTGGCCGACTGCGCCAAGTCGGTGTGCTCTGTGCCGATCCCGACGGGGCGTTCTACGCGTTTGTTGATTTTTCTAATTTGCGTCCGCAGCTCGCCTTGCGCGGGGTGACCGACAGCGCATCACTGTGCAACCTGCTGCTCGATCAGGCCGGCGTGGCGATGTTGCCTGGTGCTGACTTCGGCCGTCCCCCCGAAGAATTGACGCTGCGGCTGGCTTATGTCGATTTCGAGGGTCAACAGGCACTCGATGCTGTTGAGGCCCTCGACCCCGACGCCGAGCTCTCCGAGGCCTTCTTGCGGCAGTATTGTGGCCGCGTGCTCGAGGCGATCGATCGCGTTGCGGATTGGGTTGAGCGAGGCTAAGCGGCTCAAGCTGCTCTTGCGGGCCTAGCGGCCAGGGCCGAGCCGACGCGCTAACGTGAGCGTTCGAGCAGCTGGCGGCGGCTCTCGAGCGTGCGGCGCAGTTCTTTACGCTGTCTGGTGTTCAGTTGACGCCAGAGCTTCTTGTTGCGCAAGAAGCGCCTGCGCAAGTTGTCGGACTTGAGGATGCGCTGCATCGTCTTGCGCATTCGTTCGCGCTTGGCCTCCGGATACTTGCGAAAGCGTTGCAGCCAGTCGCGTAGGCGGCGCTTCTCTTTTTCGCCCATGCGCTGATAGCGCTCGTAGAGCTGACGGATCTCGCGGCGTCGCGTTTTGGAGAGGCTGTTGACCCAGCGCAGATTTGCCCGCAGGCGTTCGAGTTGGCCTGGGTCGCGTTGTAGCTCGCGCATCTGTTTGCGCAGCTTTTCGCGCTCTGCTGGCGTGCGCGACATCAGCCAGGTGAAGTTCTTGCGCAGCCGCTCACGCTGATCTTGCGGTTGCTGCTGCAACCAAACATCGAACGCTCGCTGCTGCTCTGCCGTCGGCTGCGCATTGGCCGGCGTTGATAGGGCCGCTGTTGACAGCATCAGCGCGATGGCGAGCAACCCGCTGGCGCAGATCTTCCTCGCGCTACTCATTTTCGCTGCTCCATCAGCGATTCGAGGCTCAACAATACGTCGGCATTCTCCAAGGCGTCGAGGTTGTCGATCACGTCGAAATCGCGGAGCAGCTCGGCGTGCATCGCCAACTCGATATCGCTGACCCCCCCTGCGTTGGTCGCTTTTACAGTGGGCGTCAGCGGTCTCGTGTTCAGCGTGAAGATCAATGCGGCTGTTGCTGCTGCGCCTGTGGCCAGCGCTGGAATTCCCCAGATCCACAAGCGCTTGGCGCGCTGTGCTGGCATCGCTTGTTCCGCCCGCGCTGCGGCGAGCTTTCGCGCGAATCCGGCGTCGAAGTCTTCCGATGGCTGGAGTTGCGGCGCGTCGCCCAGCAGGTTCCACGATGCAGCCAGCGCGGCTTGGTGCTTCCGACAAGCGGGACATTGCCCGAGGTGCTGCTCGAGCGCTGCGCGTTTTGCAGCGTCGAGCTCACCGAGCAGGTACGAGAACAGGTCCTTTTGACAGCGTGCACAGCGCATCATCTACTCCTCACACGCTCGCTCAACTCGGTCATCAATTGCTTGCGCGCCCGATTGAGTAATGACTTGATCGCGCTGACGCTGGTCGACATCGTCTGCGCGATCTCCTCGTAGGACATTTCGTGGAACCGCGCCAGGACCAGCGCGGTGCGTTGACTTTCCGGCAAGGCGCCTAACAGCTGGTCGACGGTCTGGGCGAGTTGGCGTTGAGCCAGCAGCTGTTCCGGCGTTTGGCCGGCGGTGAGCCGTGTCTCGTCCAGTGCTTGGGACTGGGTTCGGTATTCCCGCTTGCGTAGCTCGTTGAGGCAATGATTGCGCGCGATGCAAAACAACCAGGTTGAGAACTTCGCTCGCGGCTCGTAACTGTCGGCGGCGACGTAGCATTTGACGAAGATCTCCTGCGCTAGCTCTTCGGCGCGATCGAGATGTCCGGTGATCCGCCAGGCAAAGTTGATCACCGGTCCGCGGTACTTGGCGAACAACAGATCGAAGGCTTGCCGTTCGCCAGCGCGAAAGCGCATCATCAGCGCTGCGTCCGAGTCGTGATCCTCGGTCGCCGCCGGTTCGGCGTTTGGTTGGTCGTCTGCCGTCATTTTTCCTGGCTGCTGGACCCCAACGATGTGTGCTGGCCGACATCTTGTGCTCACCTACTTCGTCAAACACCGCTACCGACAAAAAGTCGCGCTGCACCGGTGTTTATTGGGCCAGTAGTTTGAGCATCTCGAGCTCACGAAGAAAGTGCAAGTTTCTCAACAGTTCTAGCTCCTTAATCAGCTGGTAGTCGATCGGCTTGAGTGCGTCGCTCGCTTTGGCCGGTCGACTTGTCGGCCGCGAATGAGCGGGCGGCGGCGTTTGACGCCGGATTCGGCTAGGGCGACTTTGGGCGGGGCGCGGGTCCTGGCGCTTGCTCAGCGCCTTGGGGGCGCTCGGCGGCCGGGCCTCAGCGGGCGAGGCAACCGCGCCGAGCACTAGCGCGAACCAGGCCGCACGAACGCCGTGTGCTGCGCACCGCGACAATCGCCTAGCCCTCATAGCCCACCTTGAAGTCGATGCCGATCAGCGCCTGGTGTATCACGCGGTGCTCGAGGAAGAAGTCCCCAGGCAGCAGCACGTCGTATTCCGCCGCGAGGTTGAGCCACTTGGTGACTTCGTAGCGCGCTTGCATGTCGAACTCGACGCCGTAGAACCGACTGCGCCCGATACTCGGTTGATCGGACAGCAAGGCGGCAGCGTTAAACGAAAGCTCGAAGTCTTTCGGGTCCCAGGTTGCGCGCAGTCCGCTAGCGATCACGCCGCGCGCGTTGATTCCCGAACTGCTGCTGCTGCGACCGTTGAAGGTTTCGTTGAGACCACCGGAAAAGAAGATATTGGTGTGGGTCAGATAGGGGACGACGCTGATAAAGCTGCCATAGCGGTTGCCGGGGGTCTGGCCAGCGAGCAGCGGGTTGGCTTCGCCCGAGAGCATCAGAAACCACAGGCCGATCGACAGCTCGTCGGTGATCAGGTAGCGCGCCGAGAGGTCGACCGCAAAACCGAGCGTGGTGAGCTCGATCTCGGTGAGCCGCAGTTGGCGCGAGAGCAGCTCCATGTCGAAAAGCTCAATTTTGCCAAACGACAGCAACGCTGTTCCGGAGAGCAAGAAGTCGCCCAGTAGCTTGTTGCCGCGCACACCGAACCAGAAGATCTGTCCGACGCTGCGCGGAAATGCCGAGAGCGCGGCAGCGAACTCGTCGATGTGGTCTTGGGCGCTCATCTGGGTAAACCGCCCCTGGGCGAGCTCTGTGACCCAGCCTTGGTAGAGGTCGCTGAAGTTGTCCTCGCCGTCGCGGAAATAGGCGAAGAGCAGGCCGACCGACTCGAGAAACGAGAGCACCCAGTTGACGCGCAATTCAACCAGCGGCGAGCGGTATCCGCGCTCGAAGTTGCGCGAGGGAAAGACCAGCTGGGCGCCGAAACGCAGCGGGGCGATGTCCTTGAGCTCAAGGTCGAGCGTCCCGTCGATCGCCAGACCGTAGTCGTTGAAGATCAATCCGTTGGCGATGCGTGCGGCGCGGCGGCCAACCTCGATGCGTAGCCAAGGCTCGTCGCTTTCGCCCGTCGCGGAAAAGCGTAAAAAGGCCTCGTCGATGAAATAGGATTGGCGAGCTTCAGCGCTAACGCGCTGGCCGTTGGCGGTGAACGTCGAATCATCCGCGGTCGAGGGCCAATAGATGTCGCCGACGACGCCGGTGGCGTTGGCGGAAATCGGCAGCGTGACGAAGCGAGCGCTGCGTCCGAACGGGCGCATTTGCCCGCTATTGAGGATCAGTCCGGCACCCAGCCATTTGGTGAGCTGGAGATAGCCGCCGGCGACGGCGACGAAGCTGTAGCTCAGCTCGTCGATCTTGGGAGTCAGGTAACCTCTGACGTCGAAAGCGTTGCTTGGCACGTCAAAGCGCAGTTGGTGTTCGACCAGGTTGCGCCGCAGGCCGAAGCGGTTGAATAGTGACAGCTGCAATTCCCAGTCGATCGCCCAGGCTGTGGTCGGAGCGAGCGTAGCCAGCGCGGCGACGAGGGCGAGCCCCCGCGCGCTGCTGCGCAGGAGCCGACGTGGGCGTAAGGCCGTGATGTCGCTAATCGGAATCATCGCCTGGGTTCGAATGCAAACGTTGTGCGCGGACTGAAAAACACTAGCCTGGTCGGCTAAGGTCCGCAAATGATAAGGGACGCTGGTCGGTGCTTGTGCTAGCGTGGAGCGGATGAATGCCTCGACTTATCCCGCCGCTCGCGCACTGATGTCTGTTCCGGTGACCTCAGTCAGGCTCGACGCGCGCTTATCGGTTGCTGACGAGCTTTTGCGGCGCCATGACGTCTCGTGTTTGGCTGTCGTCGACGCGTCAAGCCGGCTGGTCGGTGCGATCTCGCGGACCGATCTACTGCGGGCCGGTCGTCTGGCGGGCGGTCTTCACGACGGGCCGTTGGTCGAGCTGCCCGACGTCGCGGTGGCTGAGTTGATGTCTGCCGATGTGGTTTGCGTTGCCCCCGACGATTCGGTGACCCTGGCGGCCTCGCGGATGGCCCAACGTCGGATCCATCGCGTCTTCGTGCGCGAAGGCGAGACGGCCGTTGGCGTGATCAGCACTCGCGACATTATGTCGGTGATCGCCGCCGCCAAGCTGCGTCAGCCGATCCGCGAGTTGATGTCGAGTCCGGTTGTTTCGATCGAGGGCCACGCGTCGGTTGCGGTGGCTGCCGACCGGCTGGTTTCGGCGGCGGTGCGGGGCATCGTCGTCGTTGAGGACGGTTGGCCGATCGGTGTGTTTACCCAGTCCGAAGCCTTGCTCTGCGCGCAGCTGCCCGACGACACCTGTGTCGCTGAACTGAGCGATCCGGCGATCCTCTGTTTGCCGGTCCAGACCCCGGTGTTTCGCGCCGCGGCGACAGCGTCAGCGCTCCAGGCGCGCCGCGTGATCGCCGTAGACCATCGCCAGATGGAAGGCGTGCTGACCGGCTTTGATCTCGCGCGCGTGCTCGCGACTCCAGCCTAAGTTCTCGATTTATTCAGAAAATCCTTTTTTTTGACGTGGCTCGCTCGCTGGCGGTGCTGTGTTCGCAGCACTGACCGAACGGTCAGCTGAGTTGGATCCTCAAGATCGGCGGCGGCGTGCCGTTGTCGATACCGATGAAGCATGCACTTTCGGATGGCGGCATTGGGCGAGCGCTGGGCTACGCACGCTTTGCTCAGCCCCAGTGCCGGGTGGTTGTGCTCGATGGCGAATATCACCTCCACGGCGAGTGTATTCGCGCATTGACCGCTGAGGGTCACCACGTCGCCCGTGTTCCGGTCGCTGTCGACGAGCGTCCCGCCGACGTGGTTCGCAAGCTGCTGCTCTGCTGCGTGCGCGAAAAGCCCGATTTTGTGCTGTCGATCAACCAGATCGGTTTCGACGATCAGGGCATGCTGGCAGGCCTGCTCGAGCAACTGTCATTGCCGATGGCGGTGTGGTTCGTCGATAGTCCGCTGTACGTGTTGCGCGGCATGCGCGCCTTCGCGCCATCGATGACCAGCTATTTTTCCTGGGAGCGACGTTACGTTACCCTCTTGGGCCAAGCAGGTGCCGAGGCTGTCCACTATCTTCCACTGGCGAGCGATCCCGAGCGGTTCCGCCTGCGCGACGCCAGCTGTCAGCGCGCGGTCTCCTTTGTTGGTGACAGCATGCTCGGCGCTCAGCAGCGCTTTCGCCGCCGACTCTCGACCAACGCTCAGCGCCGCGTTGCACCACTGGTTCGAGAGTTGCTTGCCGATCGCCAGTTCGACTTGTTTGATGCCAAGGTTACCGCGAGCGATCGCCAACGCAGTGATCTCTTGGCCTACGTGACTTGGCAGGCCACCGGTCGATATCGCTGCGAGGTGCTCAGCCAGATTCGCAGTCATCGTCTGCATGTCTACGGTGATCCGGGATGGTCGCAGCTGCTACCCGAGGCGATCACCCACGGACCGCTGAACTACGGCGAGCCGTTGGCCGACGTCTACCGGACCAGTGCGGTCAACATCAACATGACCAGCCTGCAAATGCCATCGGCGGTCAATCAGCGCGTCTTCGACGTGCCGCTTTGCGGCGGGTTTGTCATCTCAGATCGGCAAAGCGATCTGCTCGAATTGTTCGACGAGCAGCGCGAAGTGGTTTGTTTCAATCACGTCGGCGAACTCGATGAGATGGTGTCCTATTACGCGCGCCGGCCCGCCGAGCGGCAGGCGATCAGCCGGCGTGCGCGTCAACGCATCCTGGCCGCGCACACCTATCGCCATCGGTTGCGCGAGATGATCGAACGCTTGCGCGAACGGTTCGCTCCGTTGCGACAGCGCTCCGACGCCAGCCGTCAGCCGTCCGTGGCTTCGCTGGGTTAACTCGCGCAGTTCGCAGGTCTCGTCGCACGTCGACTTTCCATCCCCGCTGAGCCCGCATAGAATGCGCTCCGGCGCTGTGTCGTCGCTGCGGCACGGGCCAGAGCTCTAGGGAGGGTTTTGATGGGAGTCTCTTGTCAGCATGTGCTCGAGGCGATTCGTCGCTTTGCCCCGCCAACGCTGGCGCTAGATGGCGATCCGACCGGACTTCAGGTCGGCCGCGCTGATCGCCCGATCGAACGCGTGCTGTGCTGCCTGGATCTGACCGAGGCGGTCGCGCGCGAAGCTGCCGATCTTGGTGTGGGGTTGATCGTTAGCCACCACGCGGTGGTGTTTCGCCCACTGCGCGATCTGCGCACCGATCGACCGCGTGGCCGGATCCTCGAGCTGCTGCTCAAAAACGAGATCGCCGTTTACGTGCCGCATACGGCCTTGGACGTGACGCGCGGTGGTCTCAACGATTGGCTGGCCGGGCAGCTGGGTTTGCTCGACACCCAGCCGCTGCGCATCACCGCAGCGGCTCAGTCCGCTGACCAGCCCCAGGGGATCGGGCGGTTGGGGCGATTGGCCGGCTCGAGCTCATTGCAGCAGCTCGCTGAGCAGCTCAAAGCTGCGCTTCAAGCGCCGGCGGTCAGAGTTGTCGGTGATCTGCAAGCGGTGCCCCGGCAGGCGGCGGTGCTCTGCGGAGATGGGCGCAGCTTTTTGCACGCCGCGGCCGATGCCGGCGCCGAGTTGCTGGTGACTGGCGACATCGATCACCACAGCGCCCTGGAAGCGCGGGCGCTCGGTATGGCGCTGCTCGATGTCGGGCATTTTTCCAGCGAGCGGGCGGCGGCGCGACTACTCGCCGACGCGCTCAGAGCCGCACTGGCGGGGCAGGCCCTGGAGATTTTCGAAACGCAGCTTTCCACCCAGCCGTTTAGTTACCTCTAGCTGATCGTCCCTTCGCGACCGCGCAGCACCGCTGCTGAAGAAAACTGCGGCGCAGCTCGACAGCTGTCCATCTCATCGAAAAGTCGCCGTAAAAAAAAGGACGGCCTACCGTTGCCGGTAGGCCGTCAGAGGCAAAAGGGGCCGCGGGAGTTCCATCGGTCCGTGGAACCAAACAAGCAGCCGTGTACCGACTTCGTGGTCACAAACGCAATGAAGCGACACTCCCCGCCGATGATCTTGGCCGCAAATTTGCTGATGTTGGAACTTCTATCGGCCCCCTTGGCGTGCTTGGATATCAAGAGAGTGATCGCTAGCGCGCAACCGTCAAGACGTTGTTTCACAGCGATCGATGATCGCTTGGATCTTTTTTTTGATCGAGATCACGGCGCACGTGGCGACCCTGTTCTCGGTCTGTGGCGTTGCCTTGATCGCTTCGTTGATAAATGTGTTCCGCTGTCGTTGATGCGTCTTCCTCGTCGACGGCGTACGACATCGTCCGCGTCGACACGTCCGATTGGCGCAACGATCGGCGACTGTTTGTTCTCTGCTATTCGTTCAGGCGAAACACTCAAAACGCTCAGCTGGCTGTTTTGATGCTGGCGCAAAGATTGCCTTGGCGGTATGTATGAGCGCGCGCGAGCGGAGTGGTCTTCGACAATGAGGCGGGTGCCCGAACCCGAGTTGATGGATGCTAAAGAGCAGGCGGCAGCGTACGCGGTTGCTGACTTCGCCGAGCCCCATCAGTTGTTCGTCTCGACCTACCAGCGCCTGTTTCCTGACCCGCCGGAGGGGCCAGCGGTCGATCTCGGTTGTGGCCCGGGGGACGTCCTAGCGCGTTTTTCCGCGGCGTATCCGCGCCTGGCGATCGACGGTATCGATGCCGGTCCCAACATGTTGCGTGCGGCCGCCGAGCGCCTCGCCGACCATGCCACGGTTCGCTTGTTTCGCGTGCATTTGCCGGCGTCCCCACCCGCAGCGGCGCGCTACGGGCTATTGATCTCCAACAGCCTGCTGCACCATTTGCCTGATCCCCAGGTGCTTTGGCAGACGATCAAGGCCTGGTCGGCAGAGCGTGCTCAGGTGCTGGTAATGGACCTGCGCCGGCCGGATTCTGCGCAGATCGCGCGCGAGTTGGTCGAGCGCCATTCGGGCGCCGAGCCCGAGCTGCTCAAGCAAGACTTTTACAATTCGTTGCTTGCCGCCTATCGCGTCGAGGAGGTGGCCGGACAACTGGCCCGGGCGGGGTTAGCGCTCGAGGTCGAACCGCTCGGTGATCGTCATTTGATCGTCTGGGGCAAGCTTGGGGACCGTTCGAGGTGACGCGCGATGGATGAGTTGAGCCCCAAGGACTTCGCTGTTGATTATCGGGTGGCCTGGTCCGACCTGGACGTCAACGCGCATATGCGCAACACCGCTTATCTGGACTACTGCGGTGACGTGCGCTTGCGGTTCTTCGATCATTTTGGCTTTTCGCTCAGTTATTTTCAGCAGCAGGGGATCGGGCCGGTAGTCCTACGAGACGAAGTCGATTACCTGCGCGAGTTGCGGGCGCTCGAGCACGTGCGCGTTCGTTTGCTGCTCGCGGGACTCAGCGCTGATCGTCGTCGCTATCGGTTCCGCAACGAGTTTGTTCGTGACGACGGCAAGTTGGCGGCGCGAGTCACGAGCACTGCGGTTTGGCTCGAACAGCGCCAACGCAAAGTCGTGGTGCCACCGCAGGCGATGATCGATTTGATCTGTGCGCTCGCCCGCAGCGAGGATTTCGCCGAGCTGGAAGATCGCCCGGTCTAGCTGCAGCGCCTAGAGGCGCTCGAGCAACTCGGGTAGCAGGTGGCCCGCCAAGCCCTGCGCATTGACGTCGAATAGCTCGACGCCGCGAGGTTGGCCGTTGTTGATCAGCCCGAGCGGAATCTGCCGCCGAGCGGCCTGCCTCAGCAAGCGATAACTGCTGCCGACCGCTAAGGAGCTGCCGACCACGAGCAGCGCCTGGGCGCCATCGATCATCGCTGAGGCCTGCTCGCGAATCTCGCGCGGAATATTCTCACCGAAAAAGGTCACGCTAGGCTTGAGCAAGCCGCCGCAGGATTGGCAATCGACGACGGTAAAGGAACGGTAGTCGCAACGCTCGGGGTCGAGCTCGGCGTCCCCGTCGGCGAGTTCTGTGGTCGCACTGTCGCGATGTGCGCTGAGCCATTGGCGATTGGTGGCTTCCATTCGCGCCTGAAGCGCGTCGCGCGCTTCCGTTTGCTCGCAACTCAGACACTGGACGTATTCCAAGTTGCCGTGAAGCTCTACAACCCGCCGACTGCCTGCGCGTTGGTGGAGGCCATCGACGTTTTGCGTGATCACCCCGGTGAGTTTCCCGCGGCTCTCCATTTGGGCCAAGCCACGATGGGCCGGATTGGGCCGGGCGCGGGCAAAGCGTGGCCAACCGATCATGCTGCGCGCCCAGTAGCGCTGGCGGTTTTCGCTCGATCCAACAAACTCGGCGTATTGCAGTGGGTGGCCTTTGCGTCGGCGTTCGCCAGTAGCACCGCGGTAATCGGGAATGCCTGATTCGGTGCTGCAGCCCGCACCGGTCAAGGCGACTACGCGGCGATGCCGCAGCAGAGCGGCCAGTTGGTCGAGCGCTTGATTCATCGCGGCGGCTTGTTGACTGCTTCGTCGATCGCTTGGGCGATCAGTCGTCGCGCTGCAGACCATTGGTCGTTGTTGGGCCCCGGCAGGCGTCTGATCATTTTCAGCGCCATCTCCCGGCCGCTGTAGTAGTACGGGGTGCGGTCGACCACTGAGTAGCCCATGTGGCGGTAGAATGACTGGGCTTCGCGGTTCTTCTTGCGGACCTCGAGGCGGATCGAACTGGTTCCAGCGGTGATCGCGCAGCGCTCGAGCCAGCCGAGAAGTCTGCGGCCGATCCCGCGTCGTCGCTGTGCCGGACTGACCGCGCAAAGCAGCAGATCGGCGCGCTGTTCGATGATCTGCATGATCGCAAAGCCGACGATCTCGCCGTCGGTGGTGTGGGCGACAACGCTGAGGTGGTCAGGGGCAGCGAGCAGCCGGGCAACGCGCTGCGGACGCCAGCGCCAGGGAAGCCCCTGTTCGATCAGCCGGCGCGAGAGCTGCGCGATCCGTGAGGCGTCGCTGACGCGCGCGGGTCGCAGCTGAACCGGATGGAGCACCATCGGCCTAATCTCGTCGCAAGGGCATGGTTAGGCAGCGCGGTCCACCACGTGCGCGGGACAGCTCGTGGCCCGTGATCTGGATCAGGACCTTGCTCTGCTCGTCGGCAAGAATGTCGCTACTGACTCGCCCGAGCAAGAGGTCTTCGTCGGTTACGACTTGGTAGCCGGCGTTGCTCAGCTCCTCAGCGGTGCGGAGGTTGCAGTGATAGAGCAATATCTTGCCCGGTGCGAGGGCGAAGGCATTGGCACCATCGGTCCACTGTTCGCGCTGCTGGGCGATCAGGTCGGCACCGCCTCCACAGGTGATCGGTCGCAGATCGATGCCCAGTTCGGCCAGCGCGGAGAGCAAGGAGTGCTTGCTGGTGGCGATGATCTCGTCATTGCCTAACTCGAGCTGATAAACGGCAGCCTGTTCAACGCCGTCTTCGATGATCACTGGCTCGTAGACCAGGCACTCATCGTGGTTGATGATGGTAAACACCGTGTCGAGGTGCATGTAGCTGCGCGATTGGGGCAGTTCGACGACGAGGATGCGTTGGATTGGGCACTTGGCGTGCTGCAGTGCCAAGGCCAGATCCTCGATCGTCCCGCGGGCGGTGCGGATCGAGCTGCCGATGATCAGCAGGTCCTCGCGGGCGACGATCACGTCGCCGCCTTCGATCATCGGTCGCGGATGGGCCGTTGAGCGGCGTCGAAAGTCGGCATCGAAGGATGCAAAAATCGGTTCGAGGTCGCGAAACCGTGGGTGGTGATTGAACACGGTTTGTAGCAGCAGCGGCTCCCGCAGGCGGGCACGCGTGGCCATCGAGGAGATCACCACGTCTTTGCCGATCACCAGTGCGGGGTCGCGGTGAAACAGCAAATTGGCCAGCGGCGGCAGCAAATAGAGCTCTGAGGGTCGCTCTGGCATGCGGGTCACATCAGCGCGCTCCAGGCCCTCGATCAGCTGCGTGGCCAGCCGTTCGTTGTCATCGGTGGCAAGCGCGTCGAGCACGGCCTGATCGAGGCGGAGCTTCTCGGCGAAATCCTCGACGACGGCGGCGCGGATCGCGCTATCGGCGAGTGCGGCGGCGAGCAGCTCCTGCAGCAGCAGCACTTCATCGGCGACCATCGCCAATATGCGCTGAAAGCGCCGGTGCTCGTTGCGGGCGACCTCGCCAAAGAGGATGTCGTCGAACAACAGCTCGCCCATCATCGAAGGCACCATGCGCTCGATCTCGCGACCCGGTAGATGGACCATCACCGTGCGCAGCCGACCGATCTCCGATGTTACGTTGAGCACGGCTAAGCTTAGTCGATGGATGGCCCGGTTGGCAACGCGCGCCGACTGGTCCAAGATGTCGGACTGTTTGCCTGTGAGAGGAGTTGGCGTGAGCGCTACGTCGCGGTCAGCATTGGTTAGCGGAGTCCGCGGCGGTCTGGGTCAGGCGCTCGCCGCGCGATTGCTCGACCAAGGCGTTCAGGTTGTCGGGTTGAGTCGCAATCGGCCGTCGGCGCCGCTGGGCGATCATCCTGACTTTGACTTTGTTTCGGTCGATCTGAGCGACTTGCCGCGTCTCGAAGAGCGATTGAGCGCGGTGTTGACGGGTCGTCGTTTTGAGCTGGCAATACTCAATGCCGGCGTTTTCGGCAAACTGGCACCATTGGCCGACACGTCGATCGAGCGTTTGCGCGCGATCATGGATCTCAACGTTTGGGCCAACAAACTGCTGATCGACCTGTTACTGCGGGTCGCTGAGGTCGATCAGCTGATCGCGATCTCGTCGGCGGCAGCGGTCAATGGGTCCGGTGGCTGGGGCGGCTATGCGATCTCAAAGGCGGCCCTGAACCTGCTGATGCGTTGTTTTGCCGACGAGCACCCGCAGACCCACTTCGTGGCCGTGGCACCGGGTATCATCGACACGCCGATGCTGCGCGAGATCTTGGCGCATCGGCCCGACGCGCGCTATCCGGCGCTGGCGCGGGTTCGTGCGGCACAGCAGGCCGGTCAGGTGCTTTCGCCCGAGGCAGCGGCGAGACGACTGCTTGATGCACGAGAACGGCTGGCGGCGCTGCCGAGCGGCAGCTACGCCGATATTCGCCGGTTGTCGTCTCGCTGAGCGAGCAGGCTGCTAATCGTCGCCCGCGTCGGCGCCCGCCTCGATCCCGTACTTGCGCATCAGTTTGCGGAAGTATTTGCGGTCGATGTCGGCCTCGCGTGCGGCGTGCGAGATATTGCCGCCGTTTCGGCGCAGCAAAGAAATGATGTAGTCGCGCTCAAAGCTGGCGACCCAGCGTTCCTTGGCGTCTTTGAAGGTTGCCGAGCCGTTGCTGCTGGTCGATTCGGTAGAGCGTGCCGTCTCGGGCAAGTCCTGCAGGCGAATCGACTGACCATCACAGAACGTCAAGGCGCGCTCGATCGTGTTGACCAACTCGCGGACGTTGCCCGGCCATTTGTAGGCGCAGAGCGCCTCGGTCGCATCGCGCTCGATTTCGATCACGCGCCGCTTGCCCTTTTCGTCGCGGTTGGACGCATGCTTTTCCAAAATGTGCTGGGCGAGCAGTGGGATGTCTTCCGGACGCTCGCGTAGCGGCGGCAGGTAAAGCCGCACCACCGAGAGCCGGTAATAGAGGTCTTCGCGGAACCGCCCGGCACGGACCTCTTCGTCGAGGTCGCGGTTGGTCGCGGCGATCACCCGCACATCGACCTTGAGCGGGCGCGCCCCGCCGACGCGGCGGATTTCGCGTTGCTCAAGCGCGCGCAGCAATTTGGGCTGCAGGTCGAGCGCCAGCTCGCCGAGTTCGTCGAGGAAGACCGTTCCACCGTGGCCCATCTCGAACAGGCCTTGGCGCGTCATGATCGCGCCGGTGAACGAGCCTTTTTCATGCCCGAACAGCTCGCTTTCCACGAGGTTTTCCGGCACAGCACCGCAGTCGAAGATCATCATCGGCCCTTCTTTGCGGTCGCTAAGTTGGTGAATCGTCTGGGCGACGACTTCCTTGCCGGTGCCGGTTTCGCCCTCGATGACCACCGTTGTCGCTGTTGGCGCGATCTTCTCAATAATGCGATAGATCTCACGCATTTTGATGTTGCGACCGATCAGCAGCCCAAGGCGATCTTTGTCGCTGGGTGTGATCTGGACGCGTTCGTCGGCGAAATCAAACTTGGCTTCGACCTGGCCGATTTGAATCGTGCAGCCGGGCTTGAGAAAGGCCTCTTTGATGCGCACACGGTTGATGAACGTACCGTTGGTCGAGTTCTCGTCGACGAGCAGGTAGCCATCGGTCGTCTGCTGCACCTTCGCGTGATAGCGGGATACGGTCTCGTCGTTGACAACGAGGTCGTTATCTTCCATCGCGCCGATGGTGATGACGCCCTGCTCGAACGTTCTTTCCTGTTGGCGACCACCTGCCTCTAAGACAAATTTGCAGCGGCGCAGATGCAGCTCGCTGGGGCGATTGTCTACGTAGGCGATTTTGGTGGGCGCCGCATAGTCGGGGAACTTGGCGCTGCTCATCGGCCTTTCACAGTTGTTGCGGGTATCTTTTTTATAGGATAGTCGAGATGATAGGTCAATTGCTGGTCGCCCGTCCAGTCCGCTGATGGCAGGTTTGGTGCGGAGAGGCCCCGCCAAGGGGGCTGCGGCAGCGATGATATGATGGATCCAGGGCGTATCCGTTGAAACGTTTCGGTAAATACCAGCTCGGCGAGCGGCTGGCCTACGGTGGGATGGCCGAGGTTTTCTTGGCGACCATCGAGGGCGAGGCGGGCTTTTCCAAGCCGGTAGTGATCAAGCGCCTACATCCACGGCTCAGCCGCGACGGCGAGTTCGTCAAGATGCTGATCGATGAGGCGCGGATCACCGCTCAGCTCAGCCAGAGCAATATCTGCCAGGTGCTCGACCTTGGCTCGGTCGATGGTTCCTACTACATCGCGATGGAGTACATCGCTGGTGAGGATCTGCAGACCATTGCCGATCGATTCCAGTATCTTGGCAGACGCTTGCCCGATGAGGCGATCGTCTTCGTGATCGGTGAGGTGTTGGCTGGTCTGGACTATGCCCATGCTAAGGCTGGCGGCGACGGGCGGCCGCTGGGGATCATCCATCGCGACATCAGCCCGCAGAATGTGCTCGTTTCCTACGATGGTGACGTCAAGGTCATCGACTTTGGCATCGCCAAGGCCCAGACGCGGATGGTTCAAACCGAGGCCGGCGTGATCAAGGGCAAATTCCGTTACATGTCGCCGGAGCAAGCGGCCGGTAGTGGCGTCGACCATCGAACGGATATCTTTGCGGCGGGCATCGTGCTTTACGAGCTCCTGCGCGGTAGTCCGCACATGACCGGGTTGCCGGACACCGAGGTGCTACGCCGCATGCGCGAGGCGGATATTGAGCCCCTCTCGCGTACTAGGCCAACGATCTCACCCGAGCTGGCGCGGATCGTTGGGCGAGCGACGGCGCGGCATGCCCACGATCGCTACCAGACCGCTGGCGAGTTTCGCGACGCTTTGGCCACTTATATGCGCGACATCGGCGCGACCTTTGGCCGCAGCCGCTTGGCGACGCTGATGCGCGAGACATTTTCCGATGCTCGGCGCCAGCACCGCAGCATCCATCCCGAATCTGCTCCGGCGATCGGCTCCGACGTCGCTGAGCGTATCAACCCGACCGAGCTGGCCGTAGCGGCCGACGCTGAGACCGAAGTTCCTCCCGAGTCGACCCTTTCGCGGGACGTGCTCTCCGGGATACCTGTACGTCGAGGATCGACCGAGTTGGTCGACGGCCACTCGCTCGCGGCGCCAATGGATACCGAGGAAGAGTCGACGATTCCTCCTCGAGAACTGGCAGCGCGTCTGCACGAGCCGTCAGTCCCACGAGAATTGACGCCGGTCAAGCGAACCGATTCGGCCAGTTTTATCGACAGCAGCGATTTGCCGGCCGAGCAGCACGAGGTCGATGGCCACGAGCCATTGACCTACGAAATGAGCGTGCGCGAGCTGATCGGCGAGACAGCACCCGACGGTCGGCCGGTGCAGCCCGTGGTTGACGAAGCGCGCTCGACCAATCGGCAGCATCGACCGGCTTATGTTGCACCCGACTTTGTGCCGCGGCCGGCTGCCCTGAATAGCGTCGATAGCGAGGACGAGATCGAGACCGATGTTGCCGACGCAGAGGGGCGACCGACGCGGATCGCGACCAACGCGGTGCAGCCGCGGCAGCCTGCGGCGCCCCATGTTCCGGCTGACCCGCTCAAGGCGCCGAGCGTTGCTTTGCCCGAATTGCCCGGACACGTGCGACGTGCGGCGCGTGGTGGACCCGAGCTGCTGCCGGTGGATACTTCAACGACCCAGCGCGATCCACCGCCGGCAATGGCTGCTGCGGCAACGCGCACGCCGCCACTGGCCGAGCGGTCGGGGCGCGGCACTTTCGACCCACCTGCTGGTTTCGTGCCGCCACCTTTGGTAGCTGCCCCGCTGGCGGCGTCAGCCGGCGAGATGTCGATCTCTCGCGAGCGGCCTCCGGTACGCAGCGGGCGTTCGGGCTGGCGTGGCGTGTTCGTATTTTTGCTGGTCATCGTGGTGCTGGCTGGTGCTGGCTATGCCGTCCACTATTTCGGCTTGGCCGATCTGCGCAGTTTCTTGTCGAGCTCGCCGCCCGCTGCGGTTGATGCCGGCGCTGTCGCCGATGCCGGCAAGTCGGCCTTACCCGAGCGGTCCTCGTCCGAGCGGCGGCGACGCAAGCGCGCTCGTCCACGCGCGGTGATCGATGAGGTGGATAAGACGCTCGGGTTGCGCACGCCTGCGCAAGTTGCGGCGCGGTCCAAGCCCAGCAGTAAGTCGCGCGGTGACGATGTTGCTGCGGAGATCGATGCGACGTTCGGTTTGCAGGCCAAACAGCAAGCGGCGCTCGCCAGCGAAAAAGGCACGTTGCTGGTAAGTGGCCCCGGCAAACGCGGTGTCTATATTGAGGGCAAGCTCTACGGACACACCCCGCGCGTCACGTTGAAGCTTCCGCCGGGAACCTATCATGTACGGGTCTGGCGGCCGCTCGACGGAACAGACCGTCGCGAGCGGACAGTCAAGATCGAACCGGGCAAGCGCACCACCGTTCATTTCACTGAGGACCTTGTTCCCTAGCGCGCGGCAAGCGCGCGTATCGACGGCAAGATGGTTGAGTACGACGATAGGGACTTGATACCGATGCGCTTCATCGTGCCCGCGCGCTACCACGGCTGGCGGCTGGATCACTTCATCAGCGCGCGGATTCCGCGCTTGTCGCGCAATCGCGTTCAACAGATGCTGCGACTTCAAGCGCGCTGGTCGGGGCAGATCCTCAAGCCGGCACAACGCGTCTTTTTTGGTCAGCAGATCGAGCTACTCAGACCGGCGCCCGTCGAGCCTGAAGTGCCGCGCGATTTCGACGTGCTCTACGAGGACGAATATTTGATGGCGATCGACAAGCCGGCGGGCTTGCCGGTGCACGCAACGGCGCGTTTTCTGCGCAACACGCTCACGGCGCTGCTGCGCGAGCGCTATCCGGCCAACACCCCTACACTGTGCCATCGGCTGGATCGCGAAACGTCCGGTGTGATGATGCTCGCGCGCGACAAGAGCGCTGAAATTGCGCTTAAGGCCGATTTCTTTCACCGACGAGTCAGCAAGTGCTACATCGCGATCTGCTGGGGGGATCCCGGTGAATCGGGTGTGATCGATAGCCCGATCAGCGAGGATAGCCAAAGCGGTATTCGCATCAAGATGCGCACGGGTGCCGGTGGTCAGCCCGCTTGTACACGCTACCGTCGACTGGAGCGACGGGGCGACTATAGCCTGGTTGAGGCGGTACCGCTCTCTGGGCGACAACACCAGATCCGCGTGCATTTGGCCTCGGTGGGGGCGCCGATCGTTGGCGATAAGATCTACGGTCCCGATCCGCACTGTTTGCTGCGCTATCTCGACGAGGGTTGGTCCGACGAGCTGGGCGAACTTCTCGAGTTGCCGCGCCACGCGCTTCACGCCGCGCGGATTGGTTTTACGCATCCGATCAGCGGCGAGCGGATCTCGCTCGAAGCGCCATTGGCTAGCGAGCTCCAAGCCTTCTGGAGAGCGTTGGCTGGCTAGGACGCGTGGCGGGTTAGGGCGCTGTGAAAAACGGCATGCGCGCCAATGGCTCGCCGTCTTTGGCGTAGAATAGCGGTGGTGGCAGACGTTCAGCCACGCGCTTGGTCAATGGTGCGAGAACGTCGGGCGTCTGCGTCGCCGACTTGACCAAACGACGCAGTAGCGACGGTCGCGTTTTCGGCAGCACAAACAGCGGGACCCGCCGCTCGGCGGGTCGGCCAAACTTGGCCTTGGCGTAGTTCAAAGCTTGGATGAAGTCACCGTATTGGTCGACAAGACGCTTGCCTTTTGCCTGTGCGCCGGTCCAGACGCGACCACGCGCGACCTGATCGACTTCGGTGCGCGTCAGCTTGCGCCCTGTGGCGACGGCGCCGATGAAGCGATCGTAATAATAGCGCAGGCTGCGCTCGACGAATTGGCGCTCTTCGGCGCTGTATGGTCGGTCGGCGGCGTCGAGCCGTGCCCGCTTACCGCGCTGACTGGTCGAAATGTTGATCCCGAGTCGCTTGAGCAAGCCGGAAAGATCGAACTTGCCAGTGAAGATGCCGATCGAACCGGTGATCGTTGCGGGCAAAGCAAAGATTTGGTCGCCGGCCGCTGCGGCGTAATAGCCGCCCGATGCGCCAACGTTGGCGATCGAGACGATCACCGGCTTCGTCTTTCGGGCTTTCTGCAGCGCGTGGAAGATGCGCGCTGAGGCGATCGCCGAGCCGCCTGGGCTATTCACGCGCAAGAGGATCGCGCCAACGCGCGAGGAACGACGTGCCCAGTTGATCGCATCGACCATGGTCTCGTCGCCAGCCATGCGACTTCCCCAGGGGAGTTGGCGACTCTTGCCGCGGATGATTTCACCCTCGAGAACGATCACTGCCACGCCGGGGCCGACCGGCCAGCGGCCGCTGTCGACGTCGAGTGCGCCGAGGGTTGTCGGAAAAGCGGCTGTCTTGCGTTGAATCTCGACGCGCAGACGATCGCGTGGAACTAGTGCGTCGATCAGTTTGGCCTTTAGCGCGAGCGGTGGCGTAAAGGGGCCCTGATCGATCGTCGTCCGTAGTGTCGCTGGTTTGATACCACGGCGGCTGGCGATCATGCCGACGAGCTGCTCGAATAGGCCATCGAGAATGGCCTCGCGCACTTCTTTGGCCGCATCAGAGGGTTCGCTGCGGGTAAACATCTCCGGCGCGGTCTTATATTCGGCGATCTTGACGAACTGTGGTGAGACGCCGATCTTGTCGAGCAGACCGCGCAGATAAAGTCCCCCGCTGCTGATACCGGCGACCTGTAGGCCACCGTCCGGGTCGAGCCAGATCGTGTCAGCGGCGCTGGCGATGAAATACTCGGTCAATGAGGCGACGTGGAGGTAGGCGAAGACGCGCTTTCCCCGCGCGCGCAGTCGCGCGATCGCCTGGCGGACCTCTTGGGCTTGAGCCATGCCGCTATGGAAGCCGTCGAGCTCGATCAGCACACTGGTCACCGAAGGCTCTCGACTGGCGCGCTCGAGTCCCGTCAGCAGAGCAAGCGTCTCGCGCTGCGAGAGCGCTTCGTCGAGTTTGACGAACAGCAGCCGTTTGCCGATGTCGATCACGCTGCGCTGCTTTTCATCGCCGATCGACGCACTGACCGTTGTCCCCTGTAATACGCCGCCGGTGCTGTCACCGAGTTGATCGAGGTTGCGACCCAGGCTGGTGGCGACGCCAAGGCCGATGTGGCCAACATTGATCGTCATTCCGACGGTGGCGCGGATATCATTGAGCGAGTGCCCAGTGTTGAGGTAGTCCCGTCGGAACAATTCGACCTGACCCTGAAGCAACAGTCCGCTCAGCGGCTCGAGTTGAAGGCGGAAGCGTGGGTCGACGTCGCCGCGCCGCTCGCCGATGCGCACGGCGGCACCGAGTTCCAGCCGCCGCGTGGACAGCGGTCGGATGATCAGTTCGGCATCGTAATTGCGCTGAAGTGTGTACCCGTCGAGGCTGGGCCCGTTTAGGTCGCGTACCGCCAGGCCCAAGCCGATCCACTCGGTTGGCCGGGCGATCAGGCCCAGGTCAACCGAGCGCAACGCGTCGAACGGTGACCCCGCATCGGCGGAGAAGCTATGGACGCTAAAGCCTAAAGCAAGCCTTGGACTCGGCGCTAGCGCCAATCCGAAGCTGAACTTGAACAAGTCTGGGTAGTTACTGGTCGACGGTGGGCGTAGCCATTGTCCGCCGAATCCGATCACCAGCGCCGAGAGGAACGGCAGTCTGGCGGCGGCGAAGATCGCGCTGCCGGTGCCGAGGATTCGCGCGTCGGAGCGATTCTCGCTGTGGACGAAGCCGATGCCCCAGCTGCCCAGCGCACCCAGCGCGCCGGGGTTGGTCTCCAAGGCGGCGCCGTGGGCGTGGTCGACCAGCGAGATTGCTGGCAGGCGTACGCCCAGCGTAGGCGACTCGTGGACGACCGCCGTGCTTTGCGCAACCGCCTGGCGAGGTGTGGCTCCGATGATCAGCAACAGCGCTACGAGTGAAAAAACGATGCGTGGTGTGTTCATTAGCCCGAGGTTAGCAGTGTGTGGATCGGCTGGCATCAGACTTTTGCGGTCCTCGGTCGCCGCATTATTATTGCCAGCAAGGACCCGCTAGCGCAGCCAAACCACGGTGACCGCGTCGCCGCCGTCACGCTCTTCGGCCAGGTCGAAGCGCTGGACAGCTACGTGGCTCGCGAGGTGCTCGCGGATTACGCGCCGTAGCGCTCCCGAGCCGCGACCGTGCAGCAGGAAGATCGCATCACGTCCGGCGAGCAGGGCCTGATCGATGAAATGGTCGCTCATCCGTAGCGCTTCCTCGGCACGGTGTCCGCGGAGATCGAGCGTGGTGTCGATGGTTCGCTCGATTTTTGGCGCCTCGTTGGCTGGGTCGGGTCGGGCTGCCGGGCGAAGCGGCGGAGCCAACCGTTTGACAGTGGCTTCGCCGCGCAGCGGCTCAAACAGTTCGTCGAGGTCGACAGCAGCGCGAGCGATGCCTGCCCGCACAGTGACGCGACCACGTTGATCGATCGACTCGATGATCGCATTTCCGCCCAGCGAGCGCACATAGGCTTGGTCACCCGGGCGCAAGGCGTTGGTATCGAGCGGCGGCGTGGCGATCTGGGCGGGCTCTGGCGCCGCGGCGTTGAGCTTCTCGGCGGCGCGGCTGAGATCTCGCTCCACACTGCGCAGCGCGGTTGAATCCGGAGCGTGTTGCTTGAGTGCCCGACGGGCGGCGACGATATCTCGGCGGGCGAGCTGCAATTCGCGCAGCGTATTTTCGTACTGAGCCGCGTGTTCCGCCTGCGCGCGTTCCTTTAGCTGGCGCCTTTTGCTCTCAAGTTCGTTGGCACGGGTGCGCGCGAGTTGCTCAGCCGCACGGAGATCCTCGAGTCGCTGTTGCAGCTGGCGGCGCTCGGTCGTCAGCTCGGTGAGCAGGGCCGACAGTTGCTGTTCCGTCGGTCCGAGTAGTTCGCGTCCACGTTCGACGATCCCCGGCGGTAGACCTGTGCGTTGCGCGACTTCCAGCGCGCAGGAACTGCCCGGTAGGCCGATGTCTAAACTGTAGGTCGGCGCGATATTGTCGAGGTCGAAGCCAACCGAGCCGTTGACGAAGCGGTCGTCATTGATCGCAAGCGCCTTGAGCCGCTCGTAATGGGTGGTGACGATCACCTGTGGGTGACGACTGGCCAACTGCTCGAGAATCGCCTGGGCAAGTGCTGCCCCTTCACCGGGGTCGGTGCCGGTAGTTAGTTCGTCGATCAGCACGAGCGTGTGCTGATCAGCGTCAGCGAGGATCGTCAGCACCTGGGCGATCTGCGCGGTGAATGTCGATAGGTTTCGCTCGATGCTCTGGTCATCGTCGATCGCGGTGTGGACGCCAGCGTAAAGCGGCAAGCGGCTCTCGGGCCCGACGGGCAGGTGACAGCCGGCACGCAGCATCAAGGCCATCAACCCGCAGGTCTTGAGCGCGACCGTTTTGCCGCCGGCGTTTGGACCGCTGAGCACCAGCGTCTTCGCTGGTGCGAGTTCGATGTCGTTGGCGACGACCGGGACCTGGTCGAGCACCATCAGGGGGTGACGCGCGGCGTTGAGTGCTAGCGCGGCATCCGCGGCGATCATCGGCCGTGTGGCATCCATCTGTTGCGCGAGGCGAGCGCGCGCATGCACGCCATCGAGTTCGGCAACCACCAGATCGTCTTGCTCGATCGCCTCGACTTCGTGAG
Source organism: Deltaproteobacteria bacterium (assembly GCA_020633415.1). Taxonomy (GTDB): domain Bacteria; phylum Myxococcota_A; class Polyangia; genus JACKDQ01. The sequence goes on along the minus strand of JACKDQ010000002.1, from coordinate 633,246 downwards.
CGACGTAGCTGCAAAGCTGGCGGATGATTCGCAGTTCTTCACTTTCGACGTCGGACTCGGCAACCTTCAGACGGTTGTTCAGCTCGACCAGCGCTTTGGGTTCGACGAAGAGCGTGGCACCGCTAGCCGACGACCCGTGGACAATGCCTTCGATCGAACCGGCACAATCGGCGCGCACGGGCAGAACATAGCGATTCTCTCGCTGCGTGTAGAAGCGGTCTTGCAGATAGCGCTGAACCTCGGCGCTATCGAGCAACTGGCGCATGCGTTTTGTCAGCTGCTCGTTCAGATCGTGGACGCGTCGGCGGAACTTGCCGAGGTTCGGGCTGGCGTGATCAGCGAGGCGACCGTCGCTCTCGAAGCTATCTTCGATCGGCCCGTAGACGTGGTCGAGATCGTGCAACAGCCGCGTGCGCGCGCTCAACAGCGGGCTCTCCGAGCCGATTTCGGCGAGAAAGCCGTGAAGGCGGCCGAAGGCGCGCAGCGTCCTGCCGATGTCTTGCAGAACTCGCGTCTCGAGCACGCCGTCTTTTCGTAGCCGCGCGATCGCTTGGTCGAGTCCAACGATGCCACCGAACGGCAACGGCGTGGCATCTTGGATCAATCGACGAGCTTCGCTGACCAGAGCTAGCATCTCTTCGACGTCCTCGGCGCTGGTCTGAAAATGGTTGGTCGCCAGCAGGCGTCGCCCGCTGTCTGTGGCGCAACGATCGCGTAGCTGGTCCAGCAAGCGCTGCCAGCCGAGTTCGCGTATCGTTCGTTCGGGAATGCGTCGCACGGTGGTGGTTAGCGTTTGCCCGAGCGCTGGCCCTTGCGTGCCGTCTTGATGCGACGTAGCAGCACACGACGGGCGCTGGCAGGCACTTTTTTCGTGCTCAGCGCTCGGCGATAGGCCGCGATCGCGGCCGCATAGCGGTGGCGCTTGAGCGCGATGTCGCCGCGCAAAACATGGTGGCTGCGCCCCTCGGGAAACAGCGTCTCAGCTTGCGCCGCCAGCCGCTGCGCAGCGCGGTAGCGCTTCTTCTTGAGCGCCTGCTGACCGCGGCGGACGAGCAGTTGCGCGAGCCCGCGCTTTGGCGCTGCAGCGTCGGGAAAAAGGGCGCTCCAAGCCTCGTAGCGCGCTTGGGCTGCGGCATCGCGTTTCGCCCGTAGCGCCGCGCGAATCTGGCGCACGAATTGGCGCGGCAGCCAGCGCTTTCGGAAGCGGCGCACCGCGGGGTCGTTGGGGGCGGCCTGCTCCAATTGGTCGAGCAGATGTTTGACGTTGTCCTTTTCCGGTCGGAGAAAGCGCCCGCCGATCGCCGCACGCTTGGCCCATTCGAGCAGGCGGTCGCGCTCGGCGGCGCTCAGCTGGGGGCCGCTGTCGGCGAGGGTTGCGTCGGTCCGATGCGCATCAGCGGCACGCCCGTCCCTTGTCGCTGTTGCGTCTCGAGGTAGGGCCTGAGCGTCGGCCGCACGGCTGTCGATGGGCGTTGCGCTCTTTTTGCCACTTGCGTCGAGTACGCGCAGCTTGATGCCCGCATCGGCGTGGCGACCGAGGTCGAGCGCTTGAGGTGGCGTGATCGTGCCCTGCTTCCACCAATAGGCTGCGCTGGCCCCGAGGATGAACAGCGGCGCGGCTATCGCTAGGGCGGTGAGCAGGCGGCTGCGCGTTGGTCGCGCTGCTGGTGGACGGGGCGCGTCGTGCTGCGCTGGCAGCGGGGCGGCCAGCGCTGAGTTGTCGGCGGCGCGGCGCAGCGCGTCAGCGAAATGATGCATCGTCGGCGTGCGACGATCGGGATCGCCCTGAAGCGCGTCGAGGATCGCCCGTTCGACCGCCTGCGGGATCTCAGGAACGTGTTCGCGCGGTGGCGTCGGCGGGACGGAAGCCTTCTTGTTGAGCAGCTCGATCAGGTTGTTGGCCTCGTGAGGCAATCGAGCGGTGAGCATCTCGTAGAGCAAAGTCGCTGTAGCATAGACATCGATGCGGCGATCGATCTCAAGGCCCGCGGCTTGCTCGGGTGCCATGTACTCCGGCGTGCCCATCGCGATGCCCGGCATCGTCAGCCGTGCGTCGCCGGCTTTGGACAAGTGTTTGGCTATGCCGAAGTCGAGCAGCTTAACGAAGTCCGCTTGCGGTCGGGTGCAAAGAAAGATGTTCTCGGGTTTGAGGTCGCGGTGAACGATGCGCGCCTCGTGTGCAGCGTGCAGTGCTTCGCAGATCTGTAGCGTGATCGCCAGCGCACGCCCGATCGGCAAACGCCCACGGTCGGCCATCACGTTGGCCAAGTCGGTGCCGACCAGCAGCTCCATCACGAAAAAGACTCGCCCATCGTTGGTGGTGCCTGAGTCGGTAACCTCGACGATGTTCGGATGACCGATGCGACTCGCCGCGCGCGCCTCCTCGCGGAAGCGGGTCACCGCCTCTGCGTCCTCGCTATAGGCGGCATGCAGCACCTTGATCGCCACCCTGCGGCCGATGCCGAGGTGCTCAGCCTCGTAAACCGCGCCCATACCACCGCCACCGATCAGATTGATCACGCGATAGCGATCGGAGATCTGTGTGTCGTCGGCGATCGGTCGCTTGCCATCTATCGACCCGCTCGGCGCGCGCTCTCGTTGGCGTACCGACTGATAGTCCGCTTTGAGCAGATCTTCGCTCTCGCGCTTCGCTTCTTCGATCTGAGCGTCGTAGAGCGTGCGCATGATCTCGGCGAGGTTGCTGGCGTCAAAGGTCGGGTCGATTCGCGCAAGCTCGATCGCGATCGCCTCGCGAAAGGCCGCGGCGCTGGCGTAGCGCGCACTTGGTGACGGCTGTAGCGCTTTAACGATCAGTCGGTCCAAAGAGGGCGGCAGTTTGTCATTCTTATCCGATGGCGGCATCACGTCCGAACGCTCGACCATCGTGATCAAGTGAGCGGGATCGCTGATCCGCGGGCGGAACGGCCGGCCGGTTACCAGCTCCCAAAGGATGATTCCCACCGAATAGACGTCGGTTCGCGCGTCGGGCGTGGCGCGGCGCAGCTGCTCGGGCGAGAGGTAGGCCAGTCGACCGAAGACCTTGCCGGGTTTGGTCTTTTCTTCTTTAAGGGAGGAGTAGGCCAGGCCGAAGTCAGCGACTTTGACCTCGCCGAAGTAGGAGACCAGCACGTTGGAGGGGCACATGTCGCGGTGGACCAGCCCGAGGTTGCCGTAGCTGTGGGCGTAGTGTAATCCGCGGCAGATCTGTTGGGCGACATAAAGCCCGGCGGCGGGCGGTAGTCGAAGACGCGCTTCGTCGCAGCGCACGAGGATTTCGCGGAGGTTCTTGCCTTCCACGTATTCCATCGCCAGGTAGTGGTCGCCGTCGACCGTGCCCACGTCGAAGACCTGAACCAAGTTGGAGTGATTGAGCTTGATCGCGACTTTGGCTTCGTCGAGAAAGCGACCGACGAGTTCGTCGTCGGTGGCGGAGTCTCGCGTGCGTTTGACGACGCACAGCTTTTCGAAGCCCCCCACCTCACCGGCGAGCGATAGGAACAGATCCCCCATGCCGCCTTTTGCCAGCGGTCGTGCCAGGATGTATTTGCCGAATGGCTTGGGGAAGCCGCTAGGGAGCATGCAGTTCGAGAATACCAAGCATTGCTAAGGAGTTAAACCATCGACGCCCGACACCCGCCCAGCACCGGGCTAGTGCGGCTTAACCAGGCGCATTGCGGCATCGAGATTTCGCTGCGCCTCGGGGTGGTTGGGACGTTTGCGCAGGATCCAGCGATAGAACTTGGCAGCCTCTTTGTATCGTTTGCGTTTGAAATGGACGTTGGCCAGGATCAGCCGTGCATCGATGCCGCCGCCGCTTTGCACCGCCTGTCGCGAAAAGCGCAACGCTTGAGCCAGTGCGCCGCTCTGGAAGGCCAGCTCGGCAAGACCGGTCAACGCCCGTGCACGCGTGCTGGCAACGCTGCTGGCTTTACGGAAGGCGACCCGCGCTCCGGCAAAGTCGCCCTGGTTGCGCAGCAGTCGCCCGCGCTTGAGCTGAGTCTGGCCGATGTTGGCCGCCCGCCGCTCGCGCGTTGGCTGTCGGCGCCGGCTCGCGTTTGGTGGTTCAGTGGTCTCTGGTCGATCAGCGACTACCCCCGTCGCGACGCCGCTTGGCACCGACGAAGGTGGCGCACTGTTCGTTGTCGGGGTGGCAGCGCTTGTCGTTGAGGGTGAGGGCAGCTTCGTCGCCGGACCAGGCGTCAAGGCTGGTGCTGAAAGTGTCGCTGGTAGCGCGGGTGGTGCGCTGGGTCGTGGAGCTGGCCTGCGCAGCGCGACGGCGGCCACGATCGCCAACAGGGCCACCGTCGCTGGCAGCCAGACCAAAAAACGTCGCGAGCTTTTGGCCGGTGCGGTGGTCGCGGTCTTTGCCGATGATTGGGTCTCGATCAGCGGGCCAGGAAGATCTTCGGGGAGGCCGAGCATCGAGGCCACCGCGCCAGCGCGCCCGACAGCGATCTTGTTGAGCTCGTAGGCGACCTCGGCCATCGAGTTGGGGCGGCGGTCAGGATCAAGGGAAAGCATCCGCCCGATCAGCAGATCGACCGCCGCGGGGATCTCAGGGATCACTACGCTGGGCGGCTCGTATTCTTGCGGTTCGACTTTGTTAGCGATCGTTAGCAGCGTGTAGTCGCGGTTCGGCGTGCTGCCGGTCAACATTTCGTAGAGCAACGTGCCCAGCGCATAGATGTCAGCGCGGTGATCGCTGCCGACGCCCGCCGCTTGCTCTGGGGCCATGTAGTTGGGCGTGCCGATCGGCATGCCGGGGTTGGTCAGCTGTTCGAGATGTGATCCATCGGCAGCGATCGTCTGTGCGATGCCGAAATCCAGGATCTTGATGTGGTCGCCGCCGGTGTCACCGACCATCACGAAAACGTTTTCGGGCTTGAGGTCGCGGTGGACGATACCGACGTCGTGGGCCGCTCCGACGGCGTGGCAGATGTCGATCGCGATTTGCAGCGATCGCGACAGGGACAAGGTGCCGTATTCGCCCAGCACGTCGGCTAGGTCTTGGCCAACGAGAAACTCCATCACGAGAAACGTTGAGCCGTCAGCCGTGATGCCGAAGTCGTAGACTTCGACGATGTTCGGGTGTCCGATCCGGCTGGCAGCGCGCGCCTCGCGACGAAAGCGTGAGACGACGTCCGGCATCCGGCTGTAGGCCGGGTGGAGCACTTTGACCGCCACGCGTCGGTCGATATCGATGTGCGTCGCTCGATAGACGGTGCCCATTCCGCCTTCGCGCAGCAACTCCTCGATGCGATAGCGTTGCTCGAGGATCGTGCCGATCTCAAGGGCCGGCGGCGGTTCGGTGTCTTCGGTCAAGCTCGGCGTACGGGCAGCCTCGAATTCGTTTAGCTCGACGGTCTCGGCACGATCGCTGTCGGCGATCCTTTTGATCGGTGCGCGTCGCTGCTCGAGCATCCGCTGGACCTTGAGCGACATCTCATCGATTAGACATTGGCGGGCCAAGCGCTCCTGCTGGACTTGTCCGCCGTAGAGGCGCAGCAGTAGTCGTTCAACCGCCGCGGCGTCTGTCGTCGGATCGATCTTGGCGAGAAATCCAGCAATGTCGGCGCGCAGCTGCTCCGCGTCCGGATAGCGATCTTCGCGTCTTTTCGCCAATGCACGCAGTACGATCAAATCTAGCGCTGGTGGTAGTGATGGGTTGATCAGCGATGGCGGTGGTATCTCGGGATTCGCCGCAAGCTTGAGTTGCCTGGCCTGGTTTTCTTGTTTGGGAAACAGCCGCCGGCCGGTCAGCATCTCCCAGAGCACTACGCCGGTCGCGTAGATGTCGGCTCGCGCGTCGAGCGGCTCGTTGCGCGCTTGCTCAGGGGCCATGTAGGCCAACTTGCCAAACAGAATTCCCGGCGCGGTCTTTTGGAGCTTGATCGTGCTTGAGGCCAAGCCGAAGTCGGTGATCTTAACTTCGCCGGTAAACGACAGCAGCACGTTGGGCGGGCTGATGTCGCGGTGGACTAGGCTGATGTTTTCGAAGGTGTGGGCGTAGTGTAGTCCGCGGCAGATTTCTTTGGTGATGTGCAGCGCAACGTCGAGCGGAAAGGCCTGGCGCTTTTCGGCGAGCGTGCGCCAAATTGCGCGCAGGTCGCGGCCCTCGATGTACTCCATCACGATGTAGTACTGACCGTCGAGCGTGCCGCCCTCAAAAACCGGCACCAGGTTGCCGTGGGAGAGCTTCACCATCAGCGTCGCTTCGTCAGCGAAGCGACGGGTATAATCGGCGTTGGCCAAATGCCCGATTATCTGCTTGATTACGCAGAGCTTTTTTACATCGGCCCGACCACCGAGGGCCAGATGGAGCTCGCCCATGCCGCCGCGCGCGAGGGGTGCGATCAAGACATAGTTGCCGAAGCGGCTGGGGTAGGCCCTTTGCGCAGGCACCGCACACCTAAACAGAGGCCCGAGCGCGCCAGCTCTCGATCTGCGGCTGGCCCCGAACCTCTAAGTTTTCAGTCGATTGACGTACTGGCTCATCGTAGCACGAACCACGCCGTTTGCGCAGCCCGTCGGCTTGACCCTTGGGAAAGCGCGATGCTAGGCTGCACCATTGATTACGGCGACTTATGATGTCCTCACGCACCGTTCTGGTCATCGACGATAGCCCGACGATCCTTAAGGTCGTCGAGCTGGTGCTCACCAAAGCCGGCTTCGCGGTACTTACCGCAGCCGATGGCGATGAAGGTGTAGAGTTAGCTAAGCGCTGCAACCCTGATCTGATCCTGCTCGACTTCGTGATGCCGCGGATGAACGGCTATCAAGTTTGCCGAGCGATGCACGCTGAAGCTGAGTTGCGCGATGTACCCGTGGTGCTGATGAGCGCCAAGGGTGACCAAGTCGGCGATCGTTTCGTCAAGGTGATGGGGATCGTCGATTACATCACCAAGCCATTTTCTCCCGAAGCGATCACGGCGGTTGTTCAGCACACGATCGAAAAATACGTTGAGTCGGCTGTCGAGGCAGAAGTGCCGTTGCTCGGTGAGCAAGAGGTCACGGTCGACGCTGCCGCCGCGGCGCTGGCGGTCGAACGCGAGGCCCTCGCCCAGTTGCGGGCCGGCCTGAGCAAGGCCGCCGCTGAGGTAGTAGCGTCGGCTGCAGCCGCGCAGTCGATCACGTTGGACGCCGAGTCGATCGCCAATTGGATCGCCGAGGGTCTTGCACTGGAGGTCGTCGATACGCTGGTCGGAGCGCTGCGGGCGGCGGCTCCTGAGCTGGCGGGAAGCGCAGACGCGGTGTTGACCGGTGACCTTCGCGTGATTCCGCTGGCCGAAGTCCTAGCGCTGTTTGAGCAGCAACACCAAAGTGGCGTGCTGACGGTCAGTCGCGGGAACGCCAAGGTCGACGTCCACCTGCGCAAGGGCCTGGTCGAATTGGCGATGGCTTCCGGCGTTTCGGAAGAGTTCTTGCTCGGTCGGTTCATCCTCCAGGCCGATTTGATGTCCGCCGAGGATTTCGAGCTGTTCTTGTCAACGCGCGCAGGCAGCGGCCGGTTGCTCGGCGCGCAGCTGGTCAAGTTAGGATATTTGAGCGACGAGGATCTCAAGCAGGCGATGGCCAAGCAGACCTCCGAGCTGATCTACGAGCTGTTTCGTTGGCGCTTTGGCCGCTTTACATTTCGCGCGACCGAGCAGCTTGCGCCAGTTGCGGCCGAGGCCAATCTTGCGTTGGCCGTTCAGGGCATTCTGATGGAGGGATTTCGTCGCATCGATGAGTGGCATCTAATCGAGCGCGAAGTCGAAGACTTCGAGTTGGTTTTTGTACGCAACGAGGACGCCGTCGCTCGCATGGGTCGCGGTAGGCTAGCGCGCGATGAAGTGACGGTGTTGGAGTTGGTAAACGGACGTAACACGGTCAAAGACATCGTGCGGCTGAGCAAAATGGGCTCGTACGACGTGAGCAAGATGTTGTTTCGCCTGCTCTCGATCAAGCTGATTCGTCGCCGCGTGCAGGCGGTTGCGGTTTAGGTGGCGGCGATGCTGTTTAGTGATGTTACTGGCGGTGGTTCCGAGCCGAGTCTCGGCGCGCCGAAAAAGCGCGTGTTGATCGCTGAAGATTCCGAAACTTCGGCTGCGGTGCTTAGTCGGGCGTTACGTTCGCTCGGCGTCGAAGTTGTCGTCGTTGGCGATGGTGTTGAGGCTGCGCGCACGATCGCTGAAGATCCTCCTGACGTGCTGATCGTCGATATCATCATGCCGAAAATGAATGGCTTCGAGCTGTGTCGAGCACTGCGTGCCGATCCGAGATTCGAGAAGCTCCCGATCATTTTCGTTACGGCGATGGACCGCGAAAGCGACCGCTACTGGGGTTATAAGCAAGGCGCGGATGAGTTTCTGGTCAAACCTGTCGATGCTGATTTGCTTCGCGCGACGGTAAGCGCCTACATCTAGTCACGGCCGATGAACATTGTAACTTTCGAGATCGGTGACCGCCTCTATGGCATCGATCTTCGCAGCGTCGGCGAGGTTCTCACGCTCGGATCTGTGACGCGCGTTCCCTTGACCCCTGCTTTCGTGATCGGTGTGCTCAACGCTCGTGGGACGATCGCGGCGTTGGTGGACTTGCCTTGGATCCTTGCCGGCCAGCGTGCAGAGTTCAGAGCTGGCGATAGTGGAATTTGGCTGGCGGGTGACGGCGAGCAATTGGTCGCGTATGTAGGGCGTGTCGGTGACGTGCTAGCTGCACAGCCGCTGTCCGAGGATTCGACCTCGACGTCGTCGGCCGAGCCTTTGGTCAGCCGCAAAGCGAATTGTGAGCACGGCGAAGTGTCGTTGGTAGACATTGAGGCGCTGGGAGACCATGTGTTTTCGGCCGTGTCGTCGCGTGTTGGCGAGCTTGGTCTGGTGCGTGGCGCGTACCCGGCTCAGCCGATGAGGGTCGAACGATGACTGAGCGCAGTCGGCGGGGACTGGTCTTTCGCGTTGGTGTGGCGCTGCTCGTGCTATCGAGCTGTGCGCTGGCGGCGATCGCTGGCTTCTGGCGATTGACCAGCTTGGACTTCGGAAAGTTGGTCGAGCAGCAGCGCAAACTGACCGAGCAGGCGGTCACCGACAACGCCGGTATCGAGCAGGCGTCGCGCCGCGCTCAGACCAAAGCTCTCGACGAAGCGGCTCAAGCTGCGATTCGCTTGACCAAAGAGCACTTGAAGACGGCCAGCTGGAATATGGCTGAGTTGCTCGATGCGTTGCGTCGGGCCGAGGCTGGCGGATGGCCGGCGTTGTTTCGCCGCAAGGATGTTATCTCTTTGGCTCGCAGTCGCCGGGTTGGCGACGGCGGCGAGTTGTTCGTTGTCGACTTGCGTGGCGATCGCATTGTCTTGCACCACAACAGCCACCTGCAGCAGCTGTCTTTCCGTCAGCGTTATCCGCGCATCGCCGCTGCCTTGCAGCGTGTGCGTTGGTGGCAGCGCGTCGAGTCACAGATCGACACGGCCGAGGTCGTCGATCGCAGCCGCCTTTCCGAGATTATCGAACTCGAGGCGGAAAAGGCTGGCACTGTTTGTTCAGTGGTTGCCCTCGGGGGACCCGAGAAGCTTTCGCTGATCGGTACGACGCAGATCGACCGAGGTACGCAGCGCGTACTCAGTCGCATCAGCGAGATGCTCACCAAGGTCAGCGCCCAGACGACCAAGGACTACCGGGCGCTGCTGCGGCGCGCCGTCGTGCTGCCCCGACAGTTTGAGCAGCAAGTCGACTTGCTGCGCGCCCGCCTGCTTTGGCTGTTGGCGATTTTGCTTCCCGTGATTATCGTCACGAGTGCGTTCATCTTGCTGTTCCTGCAGGGCTCGGTCGTTCGTCCTGTTTCATCGATGGTCGAATTGGTCGATGCGGTGCGCCGCGGCCGCTACGACGAGCGGGCCGCGATCAGCGTGCGTGCGGTTGAAATCGAGACGCTCTCGCGGGCGTTGAATGCGATGCTCGACCGATTGGTCTCGTTGATTCGGACAGAGCGCAGTAAGAAGCAACTCGAGCAGGACTTGATGGCGATTCTGGAACTGGTTTCCACCGCAGCAAACGGCGATCTGACCGTTCGCGGTCGCGTGACGTCGGCGGAGATGGGAGCGCTGACCGACGCGCTCAACCATATGCTCGAGAGCATTGGAGAGCTGCTGCTTCAAGTTCGTCGTTCGGGTGGCAGAGTAGACCAGGCGGCGGAGACGATCGTTTCCTCGAGCGCTGCGATCGCTGCTGCGTCGGACGAGCAGGCGCCGATCCTGATGCGGCTCGACCGCAAAGTGCGAGCGATGGGTGAGCGCGCCTTGGAGATCGCGCAGATCGTCGAGCTTGTCGACGAGATCTCGGCACAGACCAACATGTTGGCGCTTAATGCGGCGATCGAGGCATCGCGCGCCGGTGAGCTGGGTCAGGGCTTTGGGGCAGTTGCCGATGAGGTACGCAAGCTTGCAGAGCGTGCGGGTGAGGCGACCAAAGATGTCAGCGCGTTTGTCGCAACGATTCAGGAAGCCACGCAAGAGGCGACAGCCACGATCGATGCGATCCGTGTTCTTGTTCGTCGAACGCAAGATAGCGTAGCGGACAATCGCGCCGGTGGCGAGCGGATGAGTGCTGCGATTGAGCAACTCAAGCAGGCGATGGGCCGATTCAAGATCCATCGTACGACCACCGACGAGGTCTCTCGGGCTCTAGAACTGCGCGGCGAAGAGCTGCGTGTCGCACTGGCGACGGTTGTCGAACTTTCCGGTATCGCGGCCACCTCCGGCCCGGACGCAAAGGCCTCCGCGGTGGCTTTGCTCAGCGAGATCGAGCGTCTGACACAAGAGGCGAGTCACAGCATCGGCGCATCGCCCGACGCCAGGCCCGCGGCCTCTTCAGAGGACAGCAGGGGCTAACGGGTGGGCCGTGAGCTTTGATAGCGAGCCCTGGGATGAGGAAACGGCGCGGGAGCTCCACGCGCTATTTGTCTCCGAGGCAAACGGGCATCTCGATGCGATGCTCTCTGCCGCTGGGGAAGGAACCTCCGAGGGTTTGGCCGAGGTCTTGCGGCGGGCGCATACGATCAAAGGCTCGGCTGCAACGGTTGGTCTGAATTACGTCGAGCGTGCAGCGCACTTGCTCGAGGAGTGCTGCGTAGACAAGACCGGGCCGCCGACGGCGGATGATCTGTTGGCCGCAGTTTCTGTGATCCGGCAGCTTGTTGATCTTCCTCGGAACAGCGATGAAGGTGAGGAGCTGCTGCGCACATTGCAGCAGCGTCTTGCGGCGCACGACGAGATCGGCAGCGCGCCGTCAGCGCAGGAGGCTAGTGACGCCGATGAGCGACGGCAGGCCGAGCGCCGCGCTGCAGTGGAGCGGCGAGGAGAGGTCGCGCAAATCCGCGTGGGTGTCGGCTCGTTCGAGCGATTGATCAACATCGTCGGTCAGTTGGTCATCGACCGCACACGGATCGAGCGCCGTGTCGAGCAGCTGCGCGCTCTGACGCGCGATCTTCAGCTCAGCCGGCGTGTACTGCGGGGGGCGATCGAAGACTTACACGATACGGAACAGCAGTCTGCCGTATCGCGACTTGCCGAAATCGATCTGGAGATCGCCGATACAGCGATTGGCCTCGAGCGAGCGCTTACCGCGCTTGGCGAGGACACAGAGGCTGTGCGTCGTACTGTCCGCGGCCTAGAGCGATCGTTGACGCGGATGCGCATGATGCCGATTCGCTGGCTGTATGCTCGATTGCAGCGACCTCTGGAGGATTTGGGACGGAGCGAAGGCAAGAAACTACAGCTGGTCACCGAGGGAGAGGCGACGGAGATCGATCGCACGATCGTCGAGAAGATAACCGACCCCTTGATCCATCTGATTCGCAACGCCGTGGCTCATGGTATCGAGCAACCGGAGGAACGACGTCGCGCGGGCAAGCCGGAAGTCGGAACGATTCGCGTCTCAGCGCGCCATCTCGGCGACATGTTGACGCTCGAAGTGGGCGACGACGGTGCGGGGATCGATACCGACAGGCTGCGTGCTGAAGCGCAAGCCCAAGGTTGGCGCATCGCTGCCGCTGAGCACTCGAGCGATGGCGCCGAGGTAATCCAGGACATCATCTTCAGCAGCGGCTTTTCTACGCGCAAGCAAGTCGACACCCTGGCAGGTCGCGGTGTAGGCCTTGATGTGGTCCGGCGCAGCATCGCGGCGCTAGGTGGAGACATTCGTGTGACCTCGAAGGCTGGTCGCGGAACGACGTTCAGCGTGCAGTTGCCGCTGACCAGCGCGGTTTCGCAATCGCTGCTATTCGAGATTCGCGACGAGATTTACGGTGTGCCCGTCGCTCATGTCGTCGGCGTGGCAAACGTCGGTCACGAGGCACTGCAGGCCGACGCAGACGGATTCCTTACCGTCGAAACGCGCTACGGTCGGTTGCCGGTGTTGGATTGGGGCAATGTGGTTGGAGGTGGTGCTGAGCGAAGTGCTCCGGCCGAAGGGGGAGCTGCCCGCCGGCTGTTTCTTGTGCTCTCGTCGGGAAATATGCGCTTTGCCTTGGGCTGCAAGCGGCTAGTTGGTCCACGTCAAGTCGTTGTCAAGAAGCTCGGGCGCGCGTTGTCGCCGATCTCGCTATTTTCTGGCGCCACGGTCTCCGGATCGGGCAAGGTCCAATTGCTGCTAGACGTGGCGGTTCTTGCTGACTTGGTTAGGCAAGGCTATCGACAGCGTACGGGATTGCATCCGCGGGTCGGACGAAAGCGCGTGTTGGTCGCTGACGATTCACGTGCTGTTCGCGAGGCGTTGGCGATCGTCTTACGCGGCGCCGGATTTAGCGTAGATCTTGTCGTCGACGGTTGGGACGCTGCACAGCGTCTGACTGAGTTCAGCTACGACGCTCTGGTTACCGACCTCGAGATGCCACGCCTTGATGGCTACGATCTGATCCGCAGGATCCGTGCTCGCGCTGAGTATCGCGAGTTGCCGATCGTGGTGGTCACCTCGCGAACGAGCTCCGACAATCGCAGTCGCGCGCGCAGCGCCGGTGCAAACGCGTTTATCGCCAAACCGATCAATCGGCGAAATGTTCTGGAGTGTCTCGAGGACCTGCTCGAAAAGAACGCCAAGCCCGTGAAGGATCGACTGGCCTAGTCGGCGCTCAGCTTGGCCAGCTGGTGCCTTGGCTAAGCACTTGCTCGGCGGGGTAGTAGGCGTTGCGCACCTGGCCGACGAGGTAGAGCGATCCTGTCACCAAGACGATGTCGTCGTTGGCGGCCTGCCCGAGGGCACGAGCGATCGCATCCTCGGGTCGCTCGACGGCGATAGCTCCGGGAAACTGCAGCGCCAGCTCAGTCGCAGGGCAGGGGGCTTTGGCATAGACATCGGGCTCGGTTACCGTGAGCGAAGCGGCGCGCGAGGCCAAGGCTAATGTTGCAGCCCCGGGGGGATGACTGCGCAGCGTGCCGTAGACCAAGTGGATCCGTCGTTTGTCGGTGGCGAGCATTTGGCCGAGTGCGCTGAGCTTGTCGGGGTTGTGCGCGCCATCGAACAACAACTTTGGTCCGTCGGCGAGTTGTAACCACTCGCCTCGACCGGGCAATCGTGCCGCAGCGAGCGCAGCCGCCAGATCGTCGTGCGCGGGGAGCTGCTCATTGAGCAGCTCAAGGGCTGCCAGGGCCAGCGCGGCGTTTTGCGCCTGGAAGGCGCCCGGCATCGCCAATCGCACGTCGCGTATCGTCAAGCGGTCGCCAAAATAGTCGAGTCGGGCGTGGCCGGTGTGATCGAGTCGATATGTGTAACGATCTGCACGGAGCACGGTTAGCGGCACGCCGACCTGCTTGGCTTGCTCCTCGGCAGCGGCTCTTCCTGCACCGTCGAGGACCACTGCGGCAGCGCATCCGGGACGAATTACGCCGGCCTTGTGCCAGGCGATCTCCTCGAGACTCGGGCCGAGCGTCTTGATGTGGTCGTAGCCAATCGGTCCGATCACGGCGACCTTGGTGTTGACCACGTTCGTGATGTCCTTGCGACCACCAACACCGGCTTCGACCACAGCGATGTCGACTCGCTGCCGGCGAAAACACTCGAGGGTAATCGCCACGGAGCCGATTCCGTGCATCGGTACGTCCGGGCCGCGAAATCGCTCGGCGAGGGGTCTGAGCCAGTCGATCAGTGCGGCAAACTCGTCGGCGCTGACATAGTGGCCGTCGATCGCGAGCTTCTCTGTGGCGACCTGCAGATAGGGCGTGACGTGCAGACCGGTTCGTAATCCGCTGGCGCGCAATAGTGCTGCGATCATTGTCGCCGTCGAGCCTTTGCCCGATGTGCCGGCGACGTGAACTGCGGGATAATGCCGCTGCGGGTGATCGATCAAGTCGAGGAAGCGCTCCATCCACTCGCGCCGACACAATCCTGGACGCTCGTTTGGTTCGGGCCAGCTCGTGCGGATTAGCCCCTGATTGAGGTACGCGTTCGCTGTTGTGTAGGTGGTCCAGTGACTCGGCATCGGATTTTGTGTCTCAAAGTGAGAGCAAAAAGCTGAGCAGCTGTTCCTGCTCAGTCGACGGGAGGGTGGCGAAGGCGTTGCGCGCTTGTTCCGCCTCGCCGCCATGAACCAAGATCGCTTCTCGCAGATCCGTCGTGCGACCATCGTGGAGGTAGTAGGCTGTACCGCCGAGCAGGTTGCCGATCTTGCCGAGGCCCCAAAGCGGTGTTGTGCGCCACTCGCGCCCGGTTGCCTGGCCCTCGGGAAAGTTGTCGGCGAGGGCGCTGCCCATGTCGTGCAGCAGCAGGTCGGAGTAGAGCTTGACCTCTTGGTTGGCCAGCGGCGCGATCGGACTCTCGCCGGTAGTCATCGACTGGCGATGGCAGCGCTCGCAGCCGACTTGAATGAATAGTCGCTCTCCGGAGATGACGTCGCTGCGGTTCGGTTGGTGTCGCTCGGGTGGTCTGAGGGTTCGAAGGTAGAACACGACGGCGCTCAGCGTTGCGCTACTCACTTCGGGGTCAGCAGCGTGATCGGCTTGTGGGCCGCCGAACTGCGGGTTGTATGGGTCGCTGTTGATCGCGTCGCTGCTAATGCCCATGTCGTGGAAGTAGGCATTTGCTGTCTGGTGCCGCAGCGTGATCGCCGTCGCCTTTCGCCCGAAGCGACCGAGCAGTTTGGTGCCGCGTCGAACAAAGTGATCGTAAAGCGGCGCGAGAAACGCCGGAGGGGCTATGTAGTTCGCCCTTCCACTAATTCCGTCACCATCGAGGTCATCAGGGTCTTCGCGCTCGAGGATCACGCTGTCGGGAATAGCTTCGATCAGTCCCAGGCCGGTGACCAGCGGTCCGCCGCGCACCGAGATTCCCGTCGCGGAAGCCGGCAGGCGCTCACCTTGGTACCCGGGGATCGCGTGGGGCTGCAGCTGCGGTCCGCCGAGGTGTATGAGGTAGTCGAATTTGTCCGGCTGCATACCGTCGCCTCGACCAAAGCGCGTCAAGTTTGTCGATGGGTGGCCGCGGCCATCCCCCGGATGGCAGGCAACGCAAGAGCGCTCGTTGAACACCGGCCCCAGTCCCATCTGCGGGCTGAACGCTTCGGCGAAGGCGTCGTCTCCGGCGAGGAAGGCCGCGAGCTGTCCCGCGGACAAGCCATCGATCGGGCCATCAAGTATTTCGCTGCTTGCGGGGCTGGCCGAGAATAGTGGACCGCAGCCACCAAGCGTGATCAGCGCCAACCCAGGCAGCAGCAACCTCCAGCGAATCGATCGTTTGCTTGTCATCGATTGATCTCAGAAGTAGGTCGCGAGACCGAGCTGCAGCGCCGCCGACCGGCTGGCGTTGTTTAGTGGATCGTTGAGCCAGCTGTGATGATAAACCAGGCGAAATGACGTTCCTGGGACCGGTCGAAAAGAGAGCGCAACGCTCAGTCGTGTGGTTTCCTCACCGACCAGCTCACCGGTTGCGTGTCGGCGCCGTGCGTTGAGGTCGACATAGTCGATTCGCGACGCGAGATATAAGGCGGCTTCGTCGAAGACCGAGAGTGCTCCCTTGGCCACCCGCAATGTTCCCTCGAAGTAGAGACCGAACTGCCGACGAGCGAACAGTTCAACCAGCTCTTCGGGTACGTCGATGTGGGCAAAAGCGGCTTCACCGCGCAGGACCAGTGGTCCACGCTCGTATTCGGCATCGAGCGCGATGATCGTAGCCCACTGTTTCGCGGCGATGGTCTGTCCATCGCGGCGAAAGGTGTTGTAGATGCCCGTGTAAAACGACGCAGCAACCTCCAGACCCAACGGCGTGCTGTAGGTAACTCGACCGCTTAGCGCTGGCGAGCCGTTATTGTCCGATTCGAAGCGCGTCGGATTGCGGCCCGCGCTCAGTCGCGTTCCCTCGGTAGAAAGCAATCCGTCGCCCAGACCGTTGAGCAGATAGAGCTCGTAGCCAATCCGGTGTTTGCGTCCAAGACGAAAGCTGCCGAACAGGCCGGCGCCGACATCCGAGAATGTCGAGGGGATGATCTGCGTCGAGACCAGCGGCCGATCGATCAGATCATAGATCGGGGAATCGTGGCTCAGATTGAATCTGCCGATCGGCACCAAGAGGATTCCGCCACGCAGGTTGAGTCCATGGAACAGCAGCAGGTCAACCAGTGCGGTCTCGAGCGCGATCTCTTCGGTCCCATGTTCGAACTCGAGCTCGGATGTGAGGCGCACGAAGTCGGCGATCGCAGACGAAACAAAGATGTTGAATCGTCGCGCTTCAAACGACCAACCTTCGCTGATCCCTTGGTCTTGCTTGAATGCGCCCAGCATGTCGATGTATCCGCCGATCGCCACAGCTGAACCGAGGCGCGCGAGGTAGGGGCGATCGAACAATCCGCGCTTGACGCCGATGGGCCCGATCCAACTCTTGTCGGTCGACATCGGTCGGGCGGCCGGCGCGCGCCGCGCTGGCTCGGCGGCTATGCTCTGTCCGGCATCGGGCTTGGCAGCGCTGGCAAAGAGGCTCGCAGTCGTTGAAGCCCAGAAGCCGAGCAGGCAGAAGAGCTGGTTGAGCCGCCTCATCGCATCAGCCGAACGAAAATATCACCGCTAGCATCATCGGTTGCGCGGACGGTGAGCTGAGTGAGCGCCATTCGTGCCGGTCCCTTGCTGACCTTGCCCGCTCGCGTGAAACGCGAGCCGTGACAAGGACAGTAGAAGCCGTCCGCCTCGACGTCGAGCGGGCAGCCACGGTGGGTGCACTTGGGTATGAAGGCGGCGAAGACGGTTTCGAGCTTGCGGACAACGAAACTGACGGCGCCCGCGCGGACCCAGAGCGCGGCGCCTGCCGGCAGTGCCGACAGTTCGTGTCTTGGAATGCGCACCTCTTGGTCTGGACCGGGACCTGGCGTCGTGCGGAAGATCCGCCGCGGCGTGCAGCCGATCAAGGCCGTCGGCGCGAGTGCGCTAGCTCCGATTATCTTTAGCGATCGTCGCCGACTGATCTCTGGCTTTTGGTCCGTCATCGTCGCGCCTGGCGGTGTTGGTGGCGATTTTAGGTCAACCGAAACTTATTTTAAGGGCATACTAATCCCATCCGCATGGGTGTTCAATGGGCGAGCTGAGCCACGAGGTCTGTGAAAATTACCTCAAAGAGATCTATCGCCTTGCGCAGACTGACGTACCGGTAAAGACCTCGCGACTTGCCGATGCGCTTGGCCTGAGCGCTGCGTCGGTCAGCGAGATGGTTCGCCGTCTCGACGAGCAGTCGCTGGTTCGCTATCAGCGCTATCGCGGTGTGACCTTGACCGCCAAAGGTCAGCGTCGCGCGCTGCTGGTGTTGCGGCGGCATCGGCTGTGGGAGTTGTTTTTGCACGACGTGCTCGGTCTGCCGCGGGCCGAGTTGCACAAGCACGCGGAGCGACTAGAGCATGCCACCGATGGGGATCTCGCCCGCTATATCGATCGCTACTTGGGCAGTCCGGACTTCGATCCGCACGGACATCCGATTCCGCGTGCAGACGGTGTGATTGCCGCGCGGCCGACGCTGCCGCTCAGTGAGCAGCCAGAGGGCGTAGCACTGCGGATCGCGCATTGCGTCGACGACAGCGATGTTGAATTGGTTGCACACTTCGAGCAACTCGGTCTGCTGCCCGGCGCAGAAGTGGTGATGATTCGCCGGGCACCTGCTAGTGGCCCATTGACCTTGCTGGTCAACGATGAGCAGGAGTGTGTGATCGGCATCGAGGCGGCACGAATGCTGATGGTCGAACGCGCATGATCACGATGGAGCGGTACTGTCAGCCGCTCCAAAAAAAACGAGGGCGACCCCCAAAGGGAGCCGCCCTTGCACTTCAAGGGCCCTTGCACTCAAGGGCCCTTGCACTCAAGGGATCGTCGCAGCTTAGGCTTGCTGACCGATCTTTGAAGCGCCCATCGCGCCTACGGCAAGTAATATGATCTTTACTAGCCCGATTACGCTGAACGTCACCATCGCGAAGAAGATGATCTCGCCGAGGATTCCGATTCCCGGTGCGATCAACGCGAACATTTTCCCCTTGCTGGTTAGGGTGAGGATACCGCCGATGATGCAGAGCAGGCCACCGATCAGGGTGACGGTACCAGCGATCATCAGGCCACTGCCCATCGAACCAGCTTCGGCCAATTTTGCCGCTGCCTCGGCCGCTTTGCCCTCATCAACCTTCGCGCCGGCTTTTTTCGCAGCCTTGGTCAGCTCGCTGCTCAGTTTGCCCATGCCCTCGCTCATGCCGCTGGCAACTTGGCCGCCGAGGATTTGGCAACCACCGCTGCCGAGGCTCCAGAGGCCGACCACAAGAAGAATAATTCCGCCTGCAACTCTCATCTACTTTCCTCCATTGCGACCGCCGATGCGATCTTCGAAACATCTTCGTAAAGAAACGAGCGGCGATTGATCTAGACAGAGCTAAGCGCTCCTCGCACGCCGGTAATCCACAAAAGTCACTAAGTCAAAGGTAGGCAACACTACCAACCTATCTGACAACATCAAACCAAAAAGCGCCCCCCGCGACCGTGCACGGGCTGATATACGCAGCCGAAAAGGCAGTCTTCCGCCGTTTTTTGAATGCCCGGGTTGGCGCGTTATCATACGGTTTCGCTGGAAAAGGCGAGCAACCGTCTGTATGCTGATCTGGTTCTATAATGCGAAAACTATTGTTGATTTTGATATTGGTGCTGATCCCACTCTATTCGCTTTGGGGTGCCGTGACTTTCTTGGCGGCAGATTATTCGCGCTATGCGGTTGAAGCCGAAACACAAGATCTCGCCGCTGTTGGCGCTGACCTCATGACGCCCGAGCAGCTGGCACGTGAGCGCGCGCGCGTTGAAAGGGAAAAGCAGCGCAGCGTGGCGTACAAGCGCGGACGCTATCAATATGCTGCGGCCGGTCTGTTGATCGGTGCCGCGCTTGCCTTGGTCGTTGCCGTGGTGTTGTTTGGGCGCCGACGGATCGGTCGCCGTGGGCTGCTGCCGCTCTTGGCGCTTGCCGACTTCGCCGCCGTCTTCGCTTTGCTGAGCGGCGGTGTGAGCGTGTTCGGGATTTGTATTACCGTTGCCGCTGGTCTGGCTTGTGCTCTGGCAGCGCTGATGCGCGCGCCTGCTGCTGCGGCATCTGCTCGAGCGCCGCTGGCCTGACCCTGGTGAGTGATTGGGCCTGCATCTTCGATCTCGATGGCGTGCTCGCCGACACCGAGCCGTTCTGGGATCGGTCGGCGATCGAGCTGCTCAGTCGGCGGGGCAAAATGCGGGATTTGGCGCTGACTGTTCGTTGCCGCGGTCGACAGCCGATCGAGGTTGCGCGCATGTACGTTGAACACTACCAACTTGATGAGTCGCCCGAAGCGATCCGTGATGAGCGGTTAGCAATTATCGAGACACTCTACCGCGGCGGTCTGCCCGCGATGCCTGGGGCGCTGGAGCTCGTCGCGGCGCTCGCCGCGCAGCGCGTGCCCCTCGCTGTGGCCTCTGGATCGCCGACCCGACTGGTCAAGGTGGTGCTCGAGGCGATCGATTTGAAAGACGCGTTCGTCGATGCGATTGGCTCCGACCAAGTGACGAATGGCAAGCCTTCGCCTGAGCTGTTCTTGTTAGCAGCTGAGCGGATCGGTATTCAGGCGGAGCGTTGTGTGGTGATCGAAGATAGCATCGCCGGTGTGACAGCGGCGCTGGCCGCGCAAATGAGCTGCGTCCACTTGGCGATCGACGGTGTAGCGCCGCTGCCCGAAGCGGACCTCGTCGTAGCGACGCTTGAACGCTTGTTCCCGCAAACGCTGCTCGCGTTGATCGAACGGCGGGCGGCCTGTTGCCCCAAGAGCTAGCGGGCTGCTAGAAGCGGACGACGCGGCGAACGGTCTGCCCGTCGGTGATTTCCACCTCGAATGTGATCGTCTTCTTTCTCTGCGGGTGACTTAGTCGAATGGCGTGCGAGCCGGTGGGCAAGGCGATCGGGTCTGCACCGGTAACTTTGTCGATCGACACCCCGTTGATCGCGATGTCCGCGGCGGGTGTCGACCGTATTTCGAGATATCCGTGGCTTTTCGCTGGTGGCTTGGCCGCTGTCAGATACGCCGAGATTTTGGCCGTGCCTGGTGCGGTCGGGAGCGTGAACAACTTGGACCAGCGCTCATGCCCCTGATGCTCAAGGGATAGTAGGTAGACGTGTTTTCGGCGCAGCCCCTTGAGCTCGCAGGGCGTGTTGCACTGTTTCTTCCCGTCGAGAAATACCGACGCTTGCGCCGGTGAGGAGTTGATGGTCAGTCCAGCGTAGGCAGTGTGCGTTGAGCCGTTCCTTTTTGCCGCATGGGCTGCCTTGCTGGTCATCACGCGCGTCGGTTCGCGCAGCAGCGCGTGTTGGGCTGTGGCCTGCTTTCCCGACTTTGCGCCCGTCGAACCGCCTTCGCTGGGCTGAGACAGCCCGACGGTGATGACGATTGCGATCGCCGAGATCGTCAAGGCGGCAGCGGCGATCAGCATTGCGTTGCGCTGGCGGCGATCGAGACTTTGCGTGGTGCGCAATGGATCGCTGCGTCGTCGTTGTAGGCGGTCGGTGCCTAAGTTGGCCGGCGCACTCAGCGGCCCCGCGCGATGCGGTCCGCCCTGCTCGGCCCGATGAACGACGCCACGTGGTTCGCGCCGCGTCTGGTCTTCAAAGTCGGCCGGGTCGAGCGGCGCAATGCGCGTTGGCGCGTCGTCGCCACGGAGTAACGCGTCGTCGGCGGAGTGGATGCGGGTTGGCGCGTCTTCGTCGATGCTCGACTCGGTCGGCTCGTCGAACGCCGTGTCGGCTTCATCGAGGTCTGAATCCGGCGAGCGGCGGCTTCGTGGTGAAGCGGCCGAGGTGGGCGCGTGACGAATTACGTCAAAGTCCGCGACGAGGCTGCTGGCGACGGTCACCGTGGTGTTCGGATTGATGATGCTGGTTAAGCCGACCTCCGAGAACTCGTCCTCTTCGTCGTCCTCGCGGTCGTCTTGCTGAATCGCGCGATCGCCGGGCAGTACCTCGGTCCCTGCGGGCTGATGCTCTTCGCCGACTTCTTGATTCCACAGGCTCGGATCTTCGCCGCAAACCGCCCGCAGATGTGCTGCCAGGTCGGGCGCGGTATACAGGCTTCCGGTCTGAAAGGCGAGTTGGTTGAGTGCGTCGATAAAGTCGTTGGCCGTCGCATAGCGGCGGTCGCGGTTGAAGGCCAGGCCAACGTCGAGCAGCGCGTCGAGTCCGGGTGGCACAGTTTTGCGCCCCTCAAGGCGTGGAATCGGCTGATTGTAGATTTGGCTGGGGGCCGAGAGCAGGTCGCCGACGAACAGTCGCTCGCCGGTGATCATTTCGTGGAGAATTACGGCCACCGAATAGAGGTCGCTGCGCGCATCGAGCGGACGGTCGGCGTAGGCTTGTTCGGGTGACATGTAGCCGACTTTGCCTTTGACCCGATAGAACACCGATTTGTGTGTCGATGCTTTCGCGATGCCAAAGTCGGTGAGCTTCACCTCGCCGGCGCCGGAGATCATGATGTTCGAGGGCGAAACGTCGCGATGGATCAAACCGAGATGTTCACCATTCGCACCCTTTTTGCTATGGGCGTATGCCAAGGCCGCTAGGGTCTCTCGTGCGATAAAGATCGCCGCGCTGGCGTTTAATTCGCGCTGGCGGCGACGAATTCGTTTGAGGATCGTGCGCACATCGCCTCCGCGGACGTACTCCATCACGATGTAGTAATTGGAGCCGGCAGCGACCAGGTCGAGGGTGTGGACGATATTCGCGTGATCGAGGGTTGCCGACAGGCGTGCCTCGCGAAGAAAGAGGTCGATCAGCTGCGGCTGCGAAGTAAACTCCGGCATCAGCTGCTTGAGCACGACCTCCTTTTCGAAGCCCTGGAGCCCGACCTTTTTGCCGAGATACACCTTGCCCATGCCGCCTTCGGCAAGGCGCCGGAGGATCACATACCGATCCGCTTCGGTCTGTAGTACAGCCCGTTCCATCAACGACCTTAGAGAGAAGTAGCCATTCAAATTTTATCAGGTTTTTGACCTGAGGTCAGTCCTTGGCCTGGGGTTCTTTTCGCCAACCCTTGAAAAAGACGGCATTTGACGGCAAAGGGCTAGGGTAAGCTCGCCGCCAGCGCTCTGCCTTTGGCCGGAGCTATGGCGTGGAAGACGACGTTGAAGACGGACAAGGATGCGATCGAAACCGTGTTGGCCTTGCGTGCGGCGCAGCGGCGTCGCGCGCAGCAGACGCTGGCCGACGCTGCGGCCCGGCTGGCGCACCTGGAACAGTCACGTGAGCGGGCGCTTGCTGAGCTGAGAGAGCTGCAAGGTCGGCTCGATGCGCAGCGTGCCGTGGCACAGGTACCACAACGCGTGCTAGAGCATCGGCGTAAGGCGAGATACAGCGATGCGCTAAAGGAGCAGATCTCGCGGGCGAAAGTGGTCTGGGAGCAAAGTGAGTCGGCTCTTTCGCTGGCGGAGCAGGTGCTGGATGATTCGCGGCGAGCGTTGGTGGTTGCTGAGGCCGAGCTAGATACAGCGCGGCGCTATCAAGATAGGGTGCAGGCAAGCGAGCGAGCGCGTCGCGCCGAGAAAAGCGACGAAGAAATCGCCGAGTTATACGGCAGACGGCGCCGTGATCAGGACGAATAAGGGATAGATTGCCGATGTTGACAACCGAGCAGATGTTGAGCACCTACCAGCCGATCGCTGGTGATTATCGCCTTCAGGTCGGGTTCGAGTACGAGGTTCAATGCTTTCGACGAAGCGAATCTCTGCGTCCTCTGCGCTATCAAGAGTTGCTTGAGCTGCTCGAGACGATCGCCGTCTGGTGTGATGGGACGCTGGCTCCTGGCGATCCGGTCAGCAAGCTGCCGCTTGCCAAAGGAGCACTGATATCGCTTGAGCCCGGTGGGCAGCTGGAGTATTCGAGCGCGCCTGTCGAGCGCTTCGCCGATGCCATCGCGCAGCATGCCTTTTTCGTCGAGATCCTCGAGCGTCTCGAGCGCGAGTGCGATGTTCATGTGTTCTTTGGCGGCCTCAACCCGGTTCATCGAGTGAGCGAGATCGGTTTGGTGCTGGCGACCGGGCGCTATCGCATCATGGACGAATATTTCCCGCGTGTTGGCACGATGGGGCGGCGAATGATGCGGCAGAGCTGCAGCGTGCAAGTCACGTTTGACTACCAGGACCCGGGCCTGGGCGTTGAATTGCTGCGCACGGCGTTCCTGCTCAGCCCATTTGCGGCTGCGCTCTTTTCTAATGCGCCGTTTGTCGACGGACAGCGCAGCGCGTTCTTGTCGCATCGCGTGCCGATCTGGCGCAACACCGACCCGTCGCGCACGGGTCTGCCGCCCGGCTTTTGCGATGCTGACTATGACTTCTCCGACTATCTCCGTTTCGTACTCGATGCGCCGATGTTTTTCGTAAACACTGAGAGCGGCTTGGTCGACGCCGATGGGCTGACTTTCGAGCAGTTCAATCGCCAGGGCTATCGCGGTCGCGCTGCGACCCTCGAAGATTTTGAGTTGCATAACTCAACGATCTTCACTGACGCGCGATTGAAACGGACCGTTGAGGTGCGCAGCGTCGATGGGCAGGATCCGGCACTGGTTCCGGCTGTCTTGGCTTTCCTTTCCGGGCTGCTGCTCTGCCAGGCGGCGAGACGAGAAACGCTGAGCACGCTGTCGACGATCGATTGCGCCGAGTATGAGGCGTTTCCGGAGCGCTTTGGTCGACGCGGGATGGAAACAGAGATCAACGGCCGCAACTGTCGTGAGCTGTTGCTTGAACTGATCGATCGCGCGGCCAATGGATTGTACAGTTGTTTTGCCGACGGCGACTTGGCGGCACAGTACCTCAAGCGAGTGCGTGAGCTCTGTGAACGCGGACAAACGCCGGCGAACGTGGTTCTTGATCGCTTCGGTGATGCGAATGGGTGGCTGCGCGCTGGGCGGACGTTTAGAGAGTGGGCGCCAGCGTCGTCCTAAAGGGCTAGTCGCGGATCGGCGTGGCCTTTAGTGCGGCCTTGCCGTCCTTGATGTAGACCTGAAAGCGAACCTCGCGACAGCCGTAACGCTCGATTAGACTCTCACGGTTCTTGCGCAGTTTCGTGGCGAAACGTTCGAAGGTTACGTTGGCGATGTTCTCGCCACATTGCTTCTTTAGCGCGATAAAGTCGCTGAAGATCCGCTGAAGTTCGGCGTCGAAGGTCCCCTCGGTTTCCATCGCGCGCTGGGCAAGCGTCGCCGGGACCGACGACATCACCGTCGCTTTTCCATCGTCGGCCAGCCCTGGAGGTGGCGCGGCGAATGGCTGCTCGTTCGAGGGGACGCGGGCGCCGCGGAAGCCCGCGGCATCACTGGTGGCGCCAGGGCCCAACCCGACCGGTAGCTGCACCGCACCCGGCATGTCGCTGGTTGCTGTCGGCGAAAATGGCGGTAGCGTTTGGCCGACCTCGTCTTCGGTGCTGCGATTGCGTCGGCGCAGGCGCGAGAAAAAATCCTCGGCCATTGTTTCGCCGTCGCCCTCGATTTCCCCGCCACCGAGGGGCACGACGTCCGGTGTCGTGGCGTAAGGGTCGGGAGCGATCGGCCTGCCGGGGCGCGAAAAATCGGGTGGCGCGGTCTGGCCTGGCAAGCTGATCGGGGAGAGCAAAGGCAGCGAGGGATCGGAAGGGATGGGCTTGAGTCCCAGAGCCCCACCACCCATCATCGGTGGTGTAGGTGCGTCCAACTCGAGGCCACCGTCGTCAGCGTAGCTCTCCTGCAGTGGTGGCAATGTTTGCGCACCCGCCATCATCGACGCCGCCGGTGGTGGCATCGGTCTGCTCGCGACCTGGGAATAGGCAGACGATGCTTCGTTCCTCTTCGGCAGATCGATCGCGGTGTCATTGGGCAGGTCGATCGCCGTCGATTGGCGTGATTCGCTTGAGCCGCCACGCTTGCGGGGCTGGCGATCGGCGAGGTCATTGATTGCGTTGGCCAACGAGCGCAGCGTAGATCCGTAAGCTGATGACTCCAGTCGCTGGATGTTGCCAAGCAGCAAGCGTTGAGCGTCGGCTTGCAGGCGAAGGCGCGCTCGCTCGCTCCACGTCGTCAAGACAAAGGCGACCACCAGCAGGGCGAGCAGTAGGCCGGCCAGTAGCAGCCAGGGGGCCGACTTCCAATCCAGCCACTGGATCTCGCTCAGCATCCCGGCCAGACCTGGCACTGCCGATGGAGCGGGCCCGACTACTGCATAAAAGGCGCGGTGGGCTGCGGCCGTTCCAGGGAGAGCGGCAAGTACGGCGGAACGGCGGCCGACGCCGCGGCCGAGGGCCAGGGCTGCCGACCTGCCGCTCTTCTTGATCGCGGCAAATTCCGCAGTGAAGTGTCGGGGCAAGCTTGAAAGCAGCTCGCTGGCCGATGTCGATCCGACGCGCGCTCCACGAACAAAGAACGCCAAGTCGATCCCCTCGGCGCTGAGCAGCGCGTTGAGATGCTTGGCGTAGTCGTCGTCGATCGTTCGGCCGACGATCAGTACCCCGACATAACGGTTTCGTGCGCGAGAGACGATCGGGGCTGCTGCGACGACGTAGAGGCGGTTTTGTAGCGACCAGATATCGTCGGCAAGGTAGCCGCGCAGCGCGCGATCCACC
The DNA here is from genome assembly GCA_020633415.1 of Deltaproteobacteria bacterium. Classification (GTDB taxonomy): domain Bacteria; phylum Myxococcota_A; class Polyangia; genus JACKDQ01. The sequence continues at coordinate 607,180 of JACKDQ010000002.1, read as the reverse complement.
AGGGGGACGCCGGCGAGCCCATCTACTCCCGGCTCGTAGCTTCCAGGCGCTCGCCGGAGAATTTGTTTGCCGCGATAGTCGAGCGCGATCAGCAGGTTCGGGCGGATGTTGGCAGGCAACAGTCTGACGCGCGCGGCGAGATGTTGCTCCAGCTCTTTGCGCGCTTCGGCGTAGCGCCTTTGCGCGGCGACCCGTTCGGCGACAGTGCTGACCGTAGCGTCCCTAGCGAGTCGGGCGACCAAGTCGATCCAGTTGCGCGCCTCAACGCGCAAGATTTGTTCCGCGCTATGTTGCAGCGCATCGAGCTGACGCGCTTGGAGCTCATTGAGCTGGCGCGTGCCCGGAGCCGGTGCCACCAGCGCAAAGGCGACAAAGGCGACGAGCGCCACACTCAACAACAGCATCCAGATCCGATTTGACCACACCCGAGCTACTCCACGCCGCGCCAGCTGCTGAGTTTGATTTCCAATCGCGTCCTGGCCCCGACGATCGAAACGGGTTGGCGGTGAACCCAGGCGCCATCGCGAATCACGCCGAGCGTATAGGAGCCAGGGCTCAGCGCGTTGAAGCGGAAGCTGCCGTTGCCAGCGACGGTCGTAGCGGCGTATGCATTGCTGACGACAACCGTCGCGACGATATGTGGGAACTCGGAACAGCGCACGGTGTACACGCCCACCTTCTTGAAGATGCGCTGCGCCGTGTCTCGTGGGTCGATTCGCAGACCGTTGAATGCACCCTGCGCGTCCAGCAGATGTTGCGTTGACTCGCTATTGCTAATCGTCACGGCGGTGTTGGGTCGGATGACGATCGCCGCCGGTTCGAAACGGCTATCGTTGATCGTCAGCGTTGGTGTGATCGATAGTGGCTGGGGCTTTTCGCTGCCACCTTGGATCACGACGATCGCTTCAGCGAGCGCTGGACGGAGCGGGGGTTGGATATCGACCAAATTATTGGCGACCTGCCAGTGAGCCAGTGGATCAGGTGGACCCTTGTCTTCGATGAGCAGCGAGCCATTGACAGCCGTTGCCTGTGCGCTCGCAGCAAGCGCTGCAACCGTGGCCACTGCAGACCATGTTGAGAGGGTTTTCCGCATCATGAATACGCAAGTCTTCCAAAACTTTACTGATTGTGTTGGCGGCGGTCAATAAATCGCGTCGATCGCAGCGTTAACTGAGCGAGCAGCAGTCGCACAACCCTCGCGTGGTTCGGTCGAGAACTTCGCCGTGCAGCGCTGTCTTCCCGCTTTTTCGTTGTGTTACGCCGCCGGCGTGTTGATCGGCGCATGGGCCGCAGAGGGTGCTCTGATCGCCAAGCCGAGCAGCGTTTGGGGCCTGGTTGTCGCTTCCGTGATGCTGGCAATGATCGGCGGCTGGCGCCGGCTGGTCAGCGCGCTGCTTGCTGCGGGCCTGCTGCTCGGCGCGGCTAGCGCACTGAGTCGGATGGTTGTCGAATCTCCGAGCTGCGATGTCGCGCGTGCGATCGGTCGTCGCCCGGTGCGGCTGCTCGGTACGACCGTCGCGCCGGCACGTCGCGTGGGAGAAGGTTGGCGGCAGCTCTTGCGGGTTTCGTCGCTCGAGCGCGATCAAAAGCGCCGAGCCGCCTGTGGGGTGGTCGAGCTGTGGATTCCAGCTCAGAGCAGTTCGCCACCGCCGGCCGGACAGCAACTTTGGCTGAGCGCACGCCTGCGCAGGCCCCAAGCGGCGCGCAATCCGTTACTCGCTCATGGCGCGTTGCGTGTGCTGTCTGAGCGGGTTCGTGCGCGCGCCTATCTCGAGGCGCATGCTTATCGAGCGCTGGACCCACCGCGTTCGCGCGCGCTGCTTTGGTCATTGCGCGGCAAGTTGCGCCGAGGTCTGGCCGAACGGATCGCCGACCACGATGCTCGTGCGGTGATCAGCGCGCTGATGTTTGGCGAGCGTGCCGGGCTGAGCGATCAGTTGCGGCGCGCCTTCGCGTACACCGGCGTTAGCCACCTGTTGGCGATCAGCGGGCTACACCTCGCGCTTGTTGCTCTTGGGGCGGTGGCCTTCTGCCGCTTTTGCTTGTTGCGCAGCTATCGCGTCGCGGCGCGCTACGATGTCGGTCGCCTTTCCGCGCTCGTCGGGATCCTTGCTGCTATCGCCTACACCTTATTTACTGGCGCTGCTCACTCGACCAGTCGAGCCTGTCTGATGGTTGGGGCGCTGCTACTCGCTGATCTTTGCCGTCGGCCGCGCGACTTTTGGCGCCCGTTGTGCCTTGCCTTGCTGGTGCTGTTGATCGTCGATCCACTGGCGCTGTTTTCCCCTGGCTTTCAGCTGTCCTTTTCGGCTGTCTTGGCGATCGCCTTGGCGCAGCGCAGTCCCTCGGTGGAGCGCTGGGGCTGGCGCCTGCTACGCTCGACCGTCGCCGCGACATTGGTCACGCTCCCGCTGTGCGCTCATCATTTTGGCCAGGCGGCGTTGCTCGGCATTGTGGTCAACTTGGTTGCGATCCCCTTCGTTAGTTTCGTCCTGCTTCCACTGGTGCTGTTGCTCGCTCTCGAATTGCTGGTCGGCGGCAGCCTGCTCGCGCCACTGGTCGAGTGGTTGACCAGCGGATTTGTTGCGGCTTGCGGTCGCTTGGGGAGCGCGCCCTGGGCCGCCGTAGCTTGGCGCCCGGGTTGGCTGCTGACGCTTTCTGCGTGTGCGCTGGCTCTATTGCTGGTCAGCGGTCGGGTCCGTCGCAGACGAGGGTTAGCGTTGATGTTGCTGGCCGTTGCAGCTGTTGCCGTTGCCGGTGACCAGCTCAAGCCGCCAGCTTTGCGGTTGACGTTCCTCGATGTCGGGCAGGGGGATGCCTCACTGGTGCAATTTCCCAATGGTACTTCGATGCTGGTCGACGGCGGTGGCTCCTACGAACCCCGATACGATGTTGGGCGTGCACGAGTTGTGCCCTACCTGCGCGCCGCGGGCATTCAGCGACTTGATGTCGTGGTCGGCACGCATCTGCACGCCGACCACGTTGGTGGACTACGCGCGGTCTTGCGCGAGCTGCCGGTTGGCGAGCTGTGGCTTTGCCCGCGACATGATGAGCGATCGCCGTGGTGGCACGAGCTGCGCGCTCTCGCTCAGCGCCAGGGGGTGCCGATCGTTGCGCCTCATCGACTGGTGCGCGGATCGGTCTCCGTCGAGCCGCTTTGGCCGGACGCCGTTGCCCATCGCGGACAGGCCGCTAGCGCTTGCGGCGGTCAGCTGTCGACCAATGACGCCAGCGTCGTCTTGCGGGTGCGCTATGGTCGGTCTAGCGCCTTGCTCGCCGGCGACATCGAAGCGCAGGTCGAGAGGCAGCTGGTCGATCGCTATCAGGACGGACTGTCGGCGCGCTTGCTCAAAGTTGCGCATCATGGCAGCGCGACGTCAACGACGGATCAGTTCGTCTCACGGGTTTTGCCCCGCATCGCGGTGATCTCTTGCGGACGCGAAAATCGCTTTGCCTTTCCTGACCGGGAAGTGATTTCTCGACTCGATCGCATTGCCGCCGCGGTCTGGCGCACCGACCTTCGCGGAGGGGTGATCGCGCACTTGTTTGCCGATGGAGATATCGCGCTCAGCGACGGCTTTTCGCTCTTGCGCTAGCCCGTCCAGGGTAGGCCATTTTTTCGCGGGCCATGAGCGTTCCGGCGTGCTAAACCGTCGCGCCGGAGGCCAAGTTGATGAGTATTTCCACCGAACAAGTTCTCGAGGCGCTGAGGCCGATCGATGACCCCGATCTCGGTCAAAGCATTGTCGACCTCGGCTTCGTCAAGAACGTTGTCTGCAAGTCTGGCAAAGTTAGCTTTGATCTCGAATTGACGACACCGGCTTGCCCGGTTCGCTTTGAGCTGAAAGCGGCGTGCGAGTCGGCGCTCTCCGACCTGGCTGGGGTTGAGCAGGTATCCGTTACGCTTACCGCCGATACGCGCGGTGCCCCAACTCAGCAACGCCAGGTGCTCAAGGGTGTGCGAAATATCCTCGCGGTGGCGTCGGGCAAGGGTGGTGTGGCTAAGTCGACGACCGCGGTGAATATCGCTTTGGCCTTGGCCGAGACCGGCGCGCGCGTAGGGATCCTCGACGCAGACATCTATGGTCCCTCGGTTCCCACGATGCTTAGCGTTGAGCGCGAGCCAGCGATGGCCGCCGACAAGAGTCTGATCCCCGCCGAAGCGCACGGTATCAAGATGATCTCGATGGGGTTCTTTGTGCCGACCGACAAGGCGGCAATCCTGCGTGGGCCGATCGTTTCCGGTTACATCAGTCAGTTCCTCGCCAATGTGCAATGGGGCGAATTGGATTACCTCGTGATCGACTATCCGCCTGGCACTGGCGACATTCAGCTGACCCTTTCGCAGCAGGCGCCGATCACCGGTGCGGTGGTGACCACGACGCCGCAGGAAATCTCGCTGATCGACGTTAAGAAGGCGATGGTGATGTTCGACACCACGCGGATTCCGGTGCTCGGTGTGATCGAAACGATGAGCTATTTCGTTTGCGATCAATGTGACAAGCGCCATGAGATCTTTCGCAGTGGTGGCGGGCGGCGCGTCGCTGATGGGCTGGGCGTGCCCTTCCTTGGTGAGGTGCCGATCGATCCACGGGTTGCTGCTGCCGGCGACCAAGGCGCACCGATCGTCATCTCGGCGCCGGAGTCGCCGGCGTCCGTGGCATACACCGAGCTGGCTGGCGCGCTGGCAGCGCAGCTGGCTGTGCTCAACATCGAGCGCGGCAGTTATCTTGAATCCTTTTCGCTCAAGTGGGATCGAAACTAATGAGCAAACAACCAGCGATTGCAGCACCTGCAGCTCGTCTCAAACAGCAGCTCCTCGTCCGGCGGATCGCGCAACTCGACCGCTACACGCTGGGCATCGAATGGATCGATGGGCACCGCAGCCATTGGCGGCTTAGTACGTTGCGTCGGAAATGCCCCTGTGCTTCTTGCATCGACGAATGGACCGGCGAGCCGATTCTCAAGGCCGATGACGTCGACGACGATATCCTCGCTAGCGTGGTGGAGTCGATCGGGCGCTACGCGCTGCGGGTCCATTTCTCCGACGGCCATAACACCGGTATCTACACCTTTGCTTTCCTGCGCGAGATCGACGAAGCCGCCCGCTAAGTCGGCGATCGCCGCATCGCGCGCAGCTGCCGCGCAACGTATCGCGTCCGACAGCCGCGAGAGCGATGCAGTGATGCTCAGTCGCGCAGATAGCTGGTCGCCAGGGCGTCGGCGTATTCGTTCCAGCGCGATCCTGCATGGGCCTTGATCCAGCGCAGCTCGACGTGGGGGTGGGCTTGAGCTAGCGCGTAGACTTCTTTGACCAACTCGAGGTTCTTGATCGGCCCGCTCTTGCGTCGCCAGCCGTTCTTTTCCCAGCCAGCCGCCCATTGGGTGATCGTGTTCACGCAGAGCTGACTATCGCTGAAGATTGTCAGCTCTGCGTCCTCGGGGATCAGCTGGTAGGCGACGATCAGCGCTTGAAGCTCCATGCGATTGTTGGTCGTCTCCTCGGCGGCGCCGCGACGTTGCTCGCGGATGTCGTCGTTTTCGACCCAGACCACGCCCCAACCACCTGGTCCGGGGTTTCCCGAACAGGCCCCGTCGACGAAGATGCCGCTCTTCGGCCCATCGTGGTAACGCTCGAGGACTTCGGCCGGGGTAAGCAGTTCGGTCGCGCTGCTCTGGGTTCTCGTCGCCCGGGAGCCGCCGCCACGCTGCTTCTTGCGACTGCCGCCCCCTTTGCAGTCGAGGCAGCTTTTGGGGGTCCAGCCGGGGTATTTGTCGAGTGCGGCTTGGGGAACGCTAAAGGATTTACCGCAACTTTGGCAGGTGAACTGCTGCATCGGTCTCGCTATCCGTGAAGATCGTTTTGCTTTTTCTAGGCGACCCGCGGGAGGCCGCTTGCCGTCCGGATTTCGCACGCAACTTCGCTTTGCCGGCAGCGACAAGGACTTAGCACAGGAGGTCGCCGATGCGCGCACTGTTTGCCATGATGCTGGTCGTTTTGTCGGCCTGCGCGGCCAGTCAAAAGCTCAATCCCAAGGCTATCGCTCATCAGCGCAAGGGCGCCGACTACCTCAAGGCTGAGCAGCTCGATCGGGCTGAAGCGCAGTTCAGCCTGGCGCTCGAATACAACAAACGCTACGCCGAAGCGCTCAACGGCCTGGGTCTGGTCGCCTTTCGGCGCGGTCTGAAGCGTCAGGCGCTGGCGTTTTTTCGCGACGCCGTCGAAGCCAACGACGATTTTGCCGAGGCTCATAATAATACTGGGGCGCTGCTGTTGTTTTCCGACGACGTTCATCTGGCCGAGAGCGCATTTCGCTCGGCGTTGGGGATCGACCCCGGTTATCTCGACGCGCGCTACAATTTGGCGCTGGCCTTGCTTCGCCGCGGTGCCCTCGAAGAGGCGCATTTCGAATTGCGTAAGGTGCTGGCTGTGCGGCCAAAGATGGCGTTGGCGCACGCCGAGTTGGGCTGTCTCGAGCTCTATCGCGATCATCGCGCTGCGGCTGCGCGAGCCTTGGCTGAGGCGCTGCGGCTTGAGCCCAATCTGGCCGGTGCTTTGCGTTGTCGAGGGACGCTGGCGCGTCGCGGTGGGGCGCTTGGCGAAGCGGAGCGCGACTTACGCGCGGCGGTCGCTGCCGATGCCGACGATGAGGCGGCGCTGTTCGAGTTAGCCCTCACGCTAGTCGCGCGAGGTCGGCGAGACCAGGCCGAGCGCGAGATCGCACGGGTGCTGATCCGTGCTCCGCAGGCCGATGCCGGCCATTTTGTGATGGGCTACTTGCTGTTCAAACGCGGCGAGCTGCGGCGGGCCGAGCGGCATCTGCGTCAGGCCTTGGCGCTACGGCCCGGATACCCGGCGGTTCAGTTGCTGCTCGGCGACCTCTTGAAAAAGCGCGGCGATTTGCAGCAGGCTCAGCGTCACTACGAGGCGTTTCTGCGGCGTATCCCGGGCGGTCTGCTCAGCGAAAAGCAGCGCGTTGTCGATTGGCTCGACCGGCAGCGTGACCTGGCAAAGCGGACAGACTTGTCGCATTGGCCCAAGGGCAGAACGCCGGCGTGGTAGAGTCTGCCCGCGCCGCGAGAGCTCTCGCTGGAGGTTGGTGTGGCGATCTGCATTGTGGTCTATCGTGCCGACGGTCGTGGTCGTCGCTTTCGCTACGTGCTGGACCGAGCAGAATTCGTGATCGGTCGCGGAGACGTCGCTGACCTTCGCCTGCCGGACCCCGCGGTCTCGCTCAATCACGCGCGCATCTGTCGACAAGAGGATCGGTTGATGATCACCGATCTGGGCTCACGCAACGGCAGCGTGGTCGGTGGTGCGCCGCTGGCCGAGGGGCAAAGCGTTGCCTGGGAGTTCGGCCAACAGCTGGCGATCGGCCCCTACCTGCTATGCCATGAACGCGATGTTCCGTCGGTCGAAGCGAGCGAAGCCGTCGAGGCCGATGGTACGGCGATGCTCGCGCGGATGATGGTCGAAGAAGTCCTGGGCGACCAGGCTCAGGCGCACAGTCTGGTCGTCATCGCTGGTCCCAATCTCGGGCAATGGCTGCAGATCGCTGCCCGGGACGGGGAAGCGACGATCGGTCGCGGGCAAGAGGCAACGCTACAGCTGTCCGATGCCGATGTCAGTCGGATCCACGCCCGGCTGGTAAGCGATCGGCAAGGGATGCTCTGGCTGGAAGACTTGCACAGCAAGAACGGCGTGCGCATAGGTGGCGAGTCGATCAGCGAGCGTGTCACCGTCACGACTGGTGACGAGATCAGCCTCGGTCAGACCGTGTTGCGCTACGGCGAGACCGTCGACGTCTACCTGGAAAGCCTCAGTCGGCAAGAACCTCTGCCGCTGTTGCAGGCCGGCGTGCCGGGCAACGTGTCGCAAGTCGTAGCGCGTCCGTCGTCGTCGTCCTCGTCGCCGCGAGGCGATAGCTCGCCAGTCGATCGTACGACGTGGTTTGTATTCGGTGGCTTGTTGCTCGGCGTGATCGCCGCAGCGCTCTATCTGTTGTTCTAGAACGTCAAGCCATCGCGAGAGCACGGCGACGTTGCTTGGGCCGCGCTAGCTGCGTTTGCGTGACTTGCGTGCTGCTTTGCGCTTGCGCTTGGCCTTGGCCCGGCTGGCCGAGCTGACCGGTGGGCGAAATCGCCGACGGGCTTCTTCTGTGGCCTGGGGCCCACCCATGCCGGCGAATTGCGCGAGCTGATCCATATCGAGGCCAGCGATGTTTTTGAGCTGCCGCAGCTGCTTGAAGCCGGGGATTTTGCCCAACAGGCCCGACTGCTGGCCCAGTTGAAGCATCATGTGCTTCATCATCGCGAACTTGTTGATTAGCTCGTGGACGTCGTTATCGCTGTGTCCTGAGCCCTTGGCGACCCGGCGGACGCGGCTCTCGTTGAACTTCTCTTTGGGAACGCGCTTGCGCTTGCCGTCCTTGTCGAGCTGCTCTTCCTCGGAGAGGTCGATGAACAGCTCTGGGTTGGAGCGCTCCTTGTTGGTCATCGAATTGATCATCGCCTCGATCTTGTGCAGCTCGCGATCATCGAGGTTGAGACCATCGGGCAATCCGTTGGGGAAGAACGGTAGCTTGTCGAACAGATCTGACAGCGAGCCCATCTTCTGAATCGTACGGATTTGCTTGAGGAAGTCGGCCATGTCGAAGCGCCCGCGAAGCATCTCCATCGCTTCGCGTTCGGCCTCTTCGGCGTCGACGACGTCTTCGAAGTCGCGCATCAAGCCGACGACATCGCCCATGCCGAGGATCCGCGAGGCCAAGCCCTCGGGGCGGAACTCTTCGAGCTTTTCTAGCGACTCGCCAATACCGAGGAATTTGATCGGCGCGCCGGTAACTTCCTTGATCGAAAGTGCTGCCCCACCGCGCGCGTCACCGTCGAGCTTGGTGAGGATCACGCCGTCGATCTCGAGGCGCTCGTTAAAGCTCTTGGCGGTTGATACCGCGTCTTGACCCATCATCGCGTCGACGACGAGAAAGATATTTGCGGGGTTGGTGCGCAGCTTGATCTCGCTGAGCTCCTGCATAAGCGGTTCGTCGATCGCTAGGCGACCGGCGGTGTCGAACAGCACCAGGTCGTGGCCGCGCTGGTGAGCCATCTCCAGGGCACGCTCACAGATCGCTACCGGGTCTCCTGAGTCATCGGAATAGACCGGCATGTTGAGCCGTTCGCCGAGCACTTTGAGCTGCTCGATGGCGGCTGGTCGATAGACATCGGCGGCGACCAACAGTGGGCGCTTGCGCTTGTTCTTTTCCAGATAACGGGCGAGCTTGCCGGTGGTCGTCGTCTTGCCGGATCCTTGCAGGCCGACCATCATCACGCCGGTAGGGCCCTTTTTGGCGAAGGTCAGCGCGGTATCTACCGGACCCATCAGCGCGGCCAACTCGTCTTGGCAAATGCGGACGAAATGCTCACCCGCAGAGACGCGCGCCTTCTTGCCTCGGGCGCGTGCTCGTAGCTGGACCTTGGTGCCGAGTGCCTTCTCCTTGACGCGCGCCAAGAAGGCCTTGGTCACCTTAAACTCGACGTCGGCTTCGAGCAGCGACATGCGCACATCGCGCAGGGCCTGGTCGATATTCTCTTCGTCTAGCTCCGCAACCCCTTGGAGGTGGTTGCGTGCAGCACGAAATCCTTTGCTAAGTGTCTCTAACATCGGCCGTTTTGTATCACGTGGGCCGTCGCTAGGCTAGAGTTCGAAAAACTCGTCGCCTTCGAAACGGATCGCGCGTTTCTTCGCCCCGTTTCCCCAGGGCAGCAGGATTGGAAACGCATCGGTAGCGGGGGCCTCGTGGAAAGTGCCTTGGTCGTAGCCGTGGGCGCTGGGCTGATCGAAGACCAGGTCTTGTCCTGCCGCTTTTCGCTTGCCCTTGCCGGGCTGCAGCCGAAAGCGGTTCTTGATCCATTTGGCGCCCTGACCCTTTTGCAGTTCGACGGTTAGCGGGCGAACGAACTTGTCGGAGCTATCGAAACGGTAAACGGCCAGCAACTTGCGGTAGCCGTTGTGCGCGTTCTCTATATAGCTAACGAGCAGCTCGGCCTTCTTGTCGCCGTTGAGGTCGACGAGTTTGATCTCGTGGATGTCAGTTGGTTTTCTGACTTGGAGATCGAGGTAGAAGTAGCCGCCGGTCGGCAGCTCATCGCCGATAATGCCCACCGTCCGGCCAACCAATACTACCGTTTCTACACCGCTTTTCCCGACGACGTCTGCCTCGAGCCGTTTGCGGATCTGTGATGCGCGATAGCCCTTGTCCGAGAGGAACGCCTTGAGGTGGGCCGCGGCGGCGGCGAAGACCACCTGCGATCGGGCAGATAGTGTGGTCTCATGACGCATGCGAGCTTTGGCGTCGCAGTCGAGCACCTCGAAGGTGATCGGTAGCTCGGCGATACCCTTGCGGTAGCCCGGCAGCGCGCTGAGCGGCAATTGCAGCTCGAGGGCGTAGCCGTCGTCGAGCAGGCCCTCGGCGATCACGGCCCCAGCAAAGCGTGTGGCATTGCCCCAGCGGGTCTCGGTCTTGATTTTTTTGAAGTCGGTTGGACGTATCGTGAGGATTTTGTGGCCGAAACGCAGTCGGACTTGATCGTCCTCGGCACGCTTGCTCGCCAGGCGGACGACGTATTCGTCGCGAACCGCTAGGCCCAGGTAAAGGTAGCGCTGGTCATGGTTGCAGCGCACCGAAAGACTGAGGTCGGCGGCGCCGCTCCAGGCTGCCCGGCCGACACTGATCGCCGGGCCCGCAAATTCGCTAACCTGAGTATTTCCCCAATCATTTAGCACCCCATCGAGCTGGATTACGCCCTTTTCCACCGGCAAACAAGGGATCTGGGCGTCTGCGTTGGCGGTCGGGATGCCCAGCAAGGTGCAAAGCACTGCGGCAAAGAACGATCGATATCGCATGGAGGCATTATAGGCAGTTTGTTGCTGCTGGCCACCATCGTTAGTCGCCTAAAATTAATGGTGTTTTTTCTCTAGGCAGCGGCCTGTTGTTACTTTTTACCTAAAAAGAGTACCGAAACGTACAAAAAAATCTATCGCCGTCGATTTAGAGAGGCGATGGTAGTCAGCAAGCAAAAAACGTTCATCATCCTGGTCGCCTCCCTGATCACCTGTGATGCATGGGCCAATGCCGAGCGCAACGTGGCCATCGGCGTCGGTGTTCACGCGACCGTCCACCGCAACAATGGCGCCTTCGAGGGCGAAGCGGCAACAGGCGGCGCTCAGCTGCGCGTGAAATTTTTCCGCTACATCGGCCTGCGCTTCGACTACGACTTCGCGCGCCAGCGCGCGGTGTCGTTCGAGGACGTGACCCAGGCGGCACAGTTGGTGGCCTATCCCGACTTACGTTTGGCGCTCGGCATTCACCCGGTGCCCAATCGCTGGTGCTCGCCGTATTTGGCGCTGGGCATGGGCATCAACACCGGCACCGGCTTTGACGAGCCGTCGCTACTCGGTGGAGTGGGCCTCGAGACGACATTCCTCAATCGTTTTGTCGTCGGCGTGGGCGGTCAGGTCTTTTACCCGACGCCAGGCCGGATCAAGGACTTCATCCTGCGGATGGCCGATCAAGAAGGCTTCGAACTGTCGGCGAAAGACTTCATCAAGCCCGCTGCCTGGCAGCTGAACTTCGAACTCACCGTCTACCTGTAAACCGAGAGAGGGTATCATGCGTCGCGTTGCTCTGCTGTTGTGCCTTTGTCCGGTAGCGGTTGTTGCCTGCGGTGACATGATCGATACGTCTTCGCAGCGCTACGCCGGCGCCGCGATCTTTGAAGGTCCGAACGGGGCGTTTCACTTCCGCTATTACGCACCACCCTGGCGCCCTGTCGTCCAGCAAGAAGGCGACTTGGTGCGCCTGGTGATCGGTAGCGACGAGCAGCGCAAGGACGGACTGGTTGACTACCGCCTAACTGTGCGCGCGATCGACGGTGACGGCGAGACCTTGGCTCGGCAAAAGGCGCTGCGCGACGAAGAGATCGGCTGGCGGCTGATCGCGCCGGTCAGCGAACTGCTCGCTCACGGTGGCGACACGGGCTGGGATGTGACGACCTCGTTTGTTGTCGGTGAGCACACTCACTATCGCCGCAACGTGTACTTCTCGAGCTGCGGCGGTCGGTCCTACGCTTTCGAATTGGCCTCGCGTTATCACACCGAGGACACCGAGCTCGACGACCTGTTGCGCAGCTTTGCCTGCGGCAAAGACACGTCACCGTCCGCACCGTCGGTGCTCGAGCCGCCGCCATCGCTGCCGCCGACCACCCAACCTCCGACCGGTCAAACATCGACCAACAGCAACTAAGAGGTAAGAAGATGCGCGCCGCCCTCGCCTTCGCAACCATCATTACGCTCGCCGCCCCGGTCATCGCCGCACCTAGTGGTGCTGTTGCCTCTGACGAGCCACACGTTGTCACTCCGCCCACCGTCTCGAAGTATTTTCGCCGATTCGAAGTCGGGCCGCGATTCAAGTTCGCCTACCGTGTCTTTTCGATGGGCCGACCCACCGGGCGCAATGGCAACTTCCACGGACTGGCTGCCGACTACTTTTTCGCCCGCCGCTATTTGCGGGTTGCCGGTGGAGCCGAGGCAAGCAGCCCGCTCGATGGATCGACCGATCTGTTCGTTCTTGGCATGCTGAGCGTCGGCGCTCAGTATCCCTGGCGCGTTACGCCATTCGTCGATGCCAATGTCGGGTTCGGTGTTCGTCATTGGCGGATGCACAACCAAGGCTTGACCGGATTTGCGTATACGATCGGCGTCGATGTCGGCGGTGAATACGCGATCAGCGAAGGCTTTTGGGTCTCGCTGGCGGTTGGTTGGCGTCGACCGGTGGTTCGTCAGCCGGGCAGCGGTCAGATCGACTCCGCCGACCTCTATGACGATACTTTCACCATGAAGTTTGGTGTGGGCATCTAGCCTACTGACCACGACGCTTCGAACGCCCTCGCTTTGGCCACGCGGCGTTGCCTCGCCGAGCCTTCGGCTGAACCATGTCCTTGCGGGACTGCGAGCGGTAACTCTCTGCTGTTCTGATAACTCACTGCTGCCCGCTGCAGCCATCCTGTGCTAGAGCACGCGCGTGTCTGCGATCGATCACTACTTGGGGCGCTATGCCGAACCGGAGGCCTCGCTCGCCGAGCGCTGTGCCGAGCTCGCGCCCGATGAGCAGCTGGTGGTGGTGCCGAGCTTTGCCGAGGGGGCGGGCATCTTGCCGACGGTGGCCTCTCTGGAGCAAGCGGCCGAGTGGGCGCAGGTCCGCTGTCGATTGGTGATCGTGGTCAACGGCCCCGAGTCGCCAACGCCGCAGCAAGCGCAGAGCAACCAGCGCAGTCTCGACGTGCTCCGTGAGCGCTGGCCTCGGTCGTATGCGTTGGACGCTGGGCGGTCCTTCGGCGCGGCCGGCGATCGCGTCAGTGTTGTGGTCATCGATCGTTGTTCAGCGGGGCGCGGTCTTCCGTCTGGACAGGGCGTGGGCTTGGCCCGCAAAATCGGCGCTGACTTGGCGTTGTCGCTGCTGCAGCGGAAGAATGCACCAGCTAGCGCAGTGATGCGTTTCACTGACGCCGACGCACTGCTCCCCGCCGATTACCTGCAGTCGATCGCGCTTGGCGATGCGGTTGCCGCGATCTATCCGTTCGTGCATGTCAAGCCGACGGATGCCGCGGCCGCCCGGGCGATCGAGCTCTACGAGCTTTCATTGCGCTACTACGTGGCTGGCTTGCGCTTTGCCGGTTCACCGTATGCCTTTCACACCGTCGGCAGTACGCTTGCCGTGACCGCCGGGGGCTACGCCGCTGTGCGCGGTGTGCCGCGGCGCCAGGCCGCAGAAGACTTCTATCTACTGAACAAGTTGGCCAAGACTGGGCCGGTGCTTGCCCTGGCTGACCGTCAGCCGATCGAACTCGACGCGCGCCGTTCCGATCGTGTGCCGTTCGGGACGGGGGCGATGATGAATCGAATGTCAGCGGGTGCAGACTTGCTGTTTTACGACCCGCAACTGTTTGTCGTGCTCAAGCAGCTGCTGCAGCGTTTGCCGCTCACTGAGCAGCCGCTGCTTGAGCCGCTGTCGCGTGTTGCTTCAAAGCTAGCCGATGAGCTTAAGCAGCTGCGGCGGCTTGCCGACCATCCCAATCAGCGCCAGGTTTTGCGCCAGCAGCAGGTCTATTTCGATGCCTGGAAAACCCTCCAGTTGATCCACCGGGGGCGTGACTTGGCCTTTCCTTCATTGCCCTGGCGAACGGCCGTGCAGCAAGCTCCGTTTTTTTCTCAGTGCAGCGCGTCGCTGAGTGAGGCGCTGGCGGCCGCAACGGCACTCGACTACCGAGCTGTGCATTGGGCAGGGATCGCGCGTTGACCCGCGCTGACTTCCTCGGCACAGTAGCGCGATGAGCAGCTATCGTGTGCGCGGCGTGCTTTTCGACCTAGATGGTGTGCTGATCGATTCGAGCCGTGCTTGGTTCGCGACGATCGTGGCCGTCCGCAGCAAACTCGGTCTGCCGGCGATCGTCTTCGATGATTTCTTTCCAACCTTCGGCCAGGGGGTTGAAGCCGATCGTGACGCGTATTTTGCCGGGCAGACCGTCGAACAGGTGGTGGCGCTCTACGACGAGCTCTTTGTCGATCATCTGGATGAAGTGCGATTGATGCGCGGGGCACTCGACGTGCTCGAACACCTGCGAGACGATCGGCTCAAGCTGGCTGTGGTCACCAACACGCCGCGCGTCTTGGCCGAGCGCGTGATACGAGACAAGCAGCTTTGGCCGCTAATCGATGCGTTGGCTGCAGCGGGCGAGGCGGCGGACAAACCGGCTCCAGATCTGATCGAGTTGGCACTTGAGCGCGTCGATCTCGCCGCCAGCGAGGTGGTCTATGTCGGTGACTCGCCGACTGATCAGCGGGCGACCGCTGCTGCGGGTGTAGAAATCGTCGGTATCGGTAAACTCAAGGTCTCTCAGCACATCGACGAGTTGAGCGAACTGTTGCCGTTGATCGCCGCCTAAGGCGCTAGCGCGTCGTTGGACCGAGCGCCGGTAGTTCTCGTCGGCCTGCACGCCAATGGTAACCGGCGTAGAAGTTGTATCGATCGCAGTCGTGGCGGGCATAGAAGTCGATGATATCGCGCCAGCCGTTGGCGTCTTGAGCTAGGGTGCGGGCCAGCAGCCGTTGCGGTAGCAGGCGACAGGGCGGCAGCTTCCCGGTGATGTGGGCGTCGTTGAGCGCACTCGACAGGCCAAAGGCGTCTGGCGATAGCCGGCTGACAAAGTGGTAGCCCAGGCGACTTAGTGAGAGTGTTTCGATCCGCTGAACGACGAACGGACCGCTACCTGTGCACTCAGCGCGTACCAGCTGCTCTCTGGGTCCGAGAGCGAACATGTTGTGTCTAAGGATCGCCCGTTTGTCGCAGGATCGGCTGGCGCGGGTGATGATGCGGTAAGCTAGTGGACGATTGGTGCGGTTCTTCACGATCAACAGGATGTGCATCAATCTCACCCGTTGACCTTCGAGGCCGACCCAAATCTTGCGGCGGTGAGCGCTCAGTTGCAGAGAGTGTGTGGTCAGTTTCTTGCCGCCCTTCAGCAGCTGGCGTCCGCTGAACTCGCGGCGAAAATGCGTGGCTGCTGCTAGCTCTTCGAGTGGGAAACCAGGCATCCCGGCTTGCCGTGCGCGCTCGGTCACCGCATCGCGAAAGTCTGCAGCAGCGTGCTTGGCTGCAAGGCTGCCGGTGAGTTGACGCTCGGGCGCTGGACCTGGGTCGGGTAGCTGGTTGGCTGACCGCAGCGCGGCCGCGGTGAGCCAGATCATCAGCGCGATCGACAGTACGGCGAGACCGATGCCCAAGCGAAGCGGCGTCATCAACGGCAAAAGGACCGGTTTCATCTGCGTTGGATCCACGCTTGTGTTGAGCTGCTGAACTCTGGTTAGGCTAGAGCGCCTCGTTGCCGATGACAAGTTGCTTGCGACTTTATCGCAGTAAAGCAGCACTGTTAGCGGAGAGCATTGCTCGTTGTGTCAACTGGCTTTACTCTGCTAGGAGGTCATGCGCCCCCTCGTTCAGGCGGCATTCGTCGCGCTTTTTCTATCGATCTCATCGGGCGCTGCAGAGGCGCAGCGATCGCGTTTGGAGCGAATCGAGCGGGCGCTATTCGATCGTGACGTCAAGGTTCGCCTGCACGCCGCGTACGCACTATCGCGGATCGGTGACCCGTCGTCGTTACCTGCATTGGTGCGTGCGCTGACCGACAAGAGCGCGACGGTGCGTTCGCTGGCCGCTTTTGGTCTCGGACGGATCGGCGATCGGCGGGCGCTTGCAGCACTGATGGCTCGTCGACGCGACGTCGACCAGCGGGTTCGTGAGCAGATCGCTGAGGCGCTCAAACGGATCCGCTCGCAAGCGCGTCCGCGGCGGCGGAGCAGTGGCCCGACGATCGCCCTGCGGGCGGCGCTCGATCGAACCAAGTCGGCGGCCGGGCTAGATCTGGCGTTACGCGAGTACTGGTCCAAGGCGCTCGCCGAGCTAACCGGTGAGACGGGGATCAGCTTGGTCTCGGGCAGCGGGCCGACGTCCTACGGCTTGTCCTCTTCGATCACCGAGATGAGTGCGAAGCGTCGTGGCTCGACGTTGGCGATCACCTGCCGGGTCAGCATGGTTGTCGAGCAAGGACAGGGTCGGATCGTGATGATGGGCAGCGGCGCAGCGACCGTCGAAGGCGCGAGTCCCAGTTGGCGTCGGCGGCAGGCGATGGAACGCAATGCTGTGCAGATGGCGGTCAGCAGCGCCTCGGACACGCTCCGGCGTTTTCTCGTGGGAAGATCGGTCGCCGGTAGGCAGTAGAACCTGCATGGCTTTGGCAATCTGGCAGGTCTGTCGGCGGTGCGGTTGGGTTTTGGTCAACCGACAGACCGAAGCCGACGCGGGCTGTCGTTGCGCATCGGCGCGATCAAGCCGGGGTTGTCCCCCAAATCAGCGCGAGATTGCCGAAAGACGCGCTGCGAATCTCGAGCAGCGCGCAGTTGAGCAGGCAGACGGCCAGGGCTTCCAGCCGCGGCCCGCCCAGGCGGCGTTCCTTTTGGACGACTAGCAAGCTCGCTCCGCCCTTGAGCGCCGGTCTCCAGCGGCGGAATTGCGCGAGCGCTGCATCGAGTTGGCGCGGCGGGTTGACCCAGACCAGTCCCGCCAAGCTATTGGGCGCGATGCAAGGACGCTCGAGTTCGGCGACCAACTGCGGTTGTTTCTTCTTGCGGTGATCGAGGCGCATTAGTTCAGGCAGCTCTAGGGCGATGTGGCGCGCTAAGCGCCCGCTGCCCAGCAGCAGTGCCGGTGCGTCGATGCTGAGAAATGGCTGGTGGATCAGGTCGCTCATCGAAACGCTGGATTATCGGGGGCCGGTCCCGTGGGTGCAAGCGCACAATGCGCGGGCGCACCGCGGTTATCGTGTTTTCGCGTCTAGCGCAGTCGGGAGAGAGTCGCGCCGCCATCGTTCGTTTAGGCCGCCAGCAGGCTGCGATGCTCGATCGCCATCGCCGTCAGGCGTTTGCTGATCTTGTTCTTTTTCGAGTACACGGTCTTGACCGAGATACGCATGTTCTCTGCAACCTCGAGCGCGGTCAGCCCGCGACCATAGTAGAGCTCGAGGAAACGTTGATCGCGCGTTGAGAAGCGCGCGGCGAATTGATTGAGCTGATCGATGCGCTCCTTGAACAGTAGATCGTCGAGTGGGTCTGCCGCGCTGTCGGCCAGCTCTGGGCATCCTTCGACTCGGTCGAGCAGCGGTTGGCGTCCGACCGCCCGGAGGTGATCGTATGCGGTGTTGATCGCGATCAAGCCCAGCCAACTGCCGAGGCGCGCGCCCTTTTCGGGGTCGTAAAGCCGCAGCTTGCGCATGTCGTTGCGCAGCAGATTGAAGCAGACCTCGGCGAATATCTCTTCGACGTCTTCGTTGGTAAGGGCGGTACGGTACTTGGCGACCGCCTTATGGATACAGCGAAAGATCACGCCTCGATAGCGGCGCAACAGTTCACACCAGGCACGCTCTTGCTGCTCGAGCACGGCATTGAGCAGTCGAAGATCGTCAAATATTTGGTAGTCGAAGTCTGTTTTGTCTGCGGCCATGGACCTCTCCTGCTGACTATTCGCTGGCTGCGTTTCTTTAGACGCAAGCTGGGTGCCAAAAGTTTTGAGCTTTCTTCATTTTCTCGAACGCCTGAAGTCTCGGTTCGTTACAGTGTCAGTGGCTGCTTTATCGCCAGGTTTGTGAAAAATCCGACACGCGTCCGCGTCAGCGTTGCCACAGCTTGCGCATCGCCCTTGTGATCGATCTCACACCGAGCCAGCGCGCGCTGTCGTGTTTGATCGTGACGGTGCGTTGCGACGTTTGGGTGGCGCGGTTGCGGCGATTCGGTGGCGGAAAGTGAGTTCGCCCCGTGGTGGGCGAGCGGGGGGGGGCTAGGCGCGAGCGACGGCGGTTGCCCAGCGCTCGCGTAGCTCGCGGCGGGTTTCGGCTTTCATTTGCGGTGAGAAACGGCGCTCCGGGCGCCAGGTTGCGCGAATCGCGCTCTCGTCTGGCCACACACCTGTAGCGAGACCGGCGAGAAACGCTGCGCCGAGAGCAGTGGTTTCGATCACCTGTGGTCGCACGACTTCTTTGTCGAGCAAGTCCGATTGCAGCTGCATCAGCAAGTTGTTGGCTGCGGCGCCGCCGTCGACGCGAAAGGTGCCGATCGGGATATTGCAGTCGCGGTGCATCGCTTCGGTCAGGTCGCAGATCTGCAAGGCGATGCCTTCGAGCGTTGCACGCGCGAGGTGGGCGGCGTTCACACCGCGGGTTAGCCCGCAGATGATGCCGCGCGCGTCGGCTCGCCAATGTGGCGCGCCGAGGCCAGCGAGTGCCGGCACGAAGACGACGCCGGCGCTGTCGTCGACGCTGGCGGCGAGGGCTTCGATTTGCTCGGCTCGCTCGATCAACTTTAGGCCATCACGCAGCCACTGCACCGCCGCACCAGCGATGAAGGCGCTACCCTCTTGGGCATATACGGTCGGTTGGGTGCCGAGGCGCCAGGCGATCGTCGTCAGCACGCCGCTTTCACCGAAGACGGGTTGATTGCCCGTGTTGACCAACAGGAACGCGCCCGTGCCGTAGGTGCATTTGGCGTCTCCCGGCGCAAAGCAGGCCTGCCCGAAGAGCGCGGCTTGTTGATCTCCCGCGATGCCGGCGATCGGGATGCCGTCGGGTAGGCCATCCATGCCGCGTGTTGTGGCATAGACCTCCGAGCAGCTTTTTACCTCGGGAAGCAACTCTGCGGGAATCTCGAGTAGGCTAAGCAGTTCATCGTCCCAGGCTTGCTGGCTGATGTTGTAGAGCAGCGTGCGCGAAGCGTTGCTCACGTCGGTGATATGGGCCTGTCCTCCGGACAGCCTGTAGACTAAGTAGCTGTCGATCGTGCCGAAGGCCAGCTCTCCTTGGCGCGCGCGCGCAGCGATGCCGTCGAGATTCTTGAGCAGCCAATGGACCTTGGTGCCGGAGAAGTACGGGTCGAGCACCAGTCCCGTCTTCTTGCGCACGCGCTCGCTGTGTCCGGCAGCGCGCAGAGATTGGCAGAGGTCAGCGGTGCGACGGTCTTGCCAGACGATCGCGTGGTGTACAGGCCGACCCGAGGCTCGTTCCCAGATCAGGCTGGTCTCGCGCTGGTTGGTGATGCCGATCGCCGCGATCGCTTTGACGTCGATCTTTGCTTCGGCGAGCGCGCCGCCGATCGCCCGCGTCGTCGATTGCCAGATCGCTTGCGGGTCGTGCTCGACCCAGCCGGGCTTGGGATAGCGCTGTTCGAATTCTTGGTTAGATCGCCCGACGATGTTGATCGCTTCGTCGATGATCATTACCGTCGTGCCGGTCGTGCCTTGGTCGATCGCTAAGACGTACTTGGCCATCTCGTCCCACCCCTTTGTCCGGACTATAGCCGCCAGGGAGATCGGACTCAATCGGTGAGGGTGGCTAGTCTGTCGCGCTGAATGACTTCCTTTTCGAGCAGCTCGCGTGAGGCGTAGCCAAGCCAGACGACGGCGTCGCCGAAACGGCAGCGGTGTCGATGGGCGGCTGAGAGCGCTAAGAACAGCTGTGTTCGGTTGAGCATGCCGCGCGCAACGAGCCACTCGCCGAGCGGACGGTAGTTCTTGCGCTGGCGAATTGCATTCACGCCGGGCTTATCGGTCGCTTGCCCCGTGCGTTGCGTCGGTGCGGACCACGCGACGGCCCCGAGATCAGCGCGGTTTTAGCAGCTGCTCGATCGCTTGGCAGTTGAGCACGTGGTCCGGCTCGAGCCAGCCGCGGCGGGCGGTGAGCAGCGCGTAGTCGATCTGCGCCAGCGTTTGAGCGTTGTGGGCCGATGCGCTGACCAGCAGGCGAACACCGAGGTCGCGGGCGCGGCGACAGTGGCTAGCATCGAGGTCGAGGCGCAACGGGTCGCCACTGATGCCGATCGCTACGTTGTTGGCCAACGCCGCCTGCAGCACGGCCTCGATGTCGGCGCCGTTGCCGTCGCTCGTACCGAGTACGCGGCCGGTCGGATAGACCAGCGCATCGATCGACGGATCGGCGAGCGCTTGGCAGATGCGCTCAGTGGGATTTGCCGCGCTGGCCTCGACGTCGAGGGTAGCTGTGATCCAGTCAAGGGCTTGGCGCAAGTCGGCCGAGATGTCGATCTGTCCGTCGGCGGTGATCGTGACTTCGGCGCCGATCAATAGCCTCAACGCTTGCGATTTTTCTCGAACGACCTTGGCGGCGTTGAGATATCGGGCGAAGGCTTGGCTATCGAGACCGCCGACCCCAAAACGTGGGGTAAGCGCTAGGTACTGCCAGCCGCGGCCGATCGCCACATCGACCAGCGTCTCAAGCTCGGCGCTGCTCACGCCGTTAACAGGGCAATGCAGATCACCGCGCAGATCGGCGGTAGAGATCAGCTGCGGCAGTTGCTGATTCTCAGCGGCTTCGATTTCGCCGCGGTCTTCGCGCAGTTCGGGGGGGATGTATGGCAGGCCGACGGCAGCAAAGATCTCTTCTTCACTGGCGCCTCCAAGGCGCTCGCCCGACGGTTCGCGAAAGACGCCATACTCGTTGATGCGCATGCCGGAGCGCTTAGCGCGATCGCGGATTGCGATGTTGTGCATCTGCGAGCCGGTAAAGTAGTGGAGCGCCGCACCGTAGCTTTCTGCGGGAATCACCCGCAAATCGACCTGCAAGCCCGAGTCGAGGCGCACGCTGCACTTGGTGTCGCCGCGAAGTAGCAGTTCGGCGACGACCGGCGCACCGACGAAGGCGTCCATGATCGGCGCGACCTCGTCACCGGTGACGAGCAGATCGATGTCGCCGATGGTTTCCTTGGCGCGGCGGGTGCTACCGGCGATGTCGACGCGTTTCGCTTCGGGTAGCGCGCGCAGTAGTGCAGCCAGCGCTTCGGCCTGGGGAAGTGCCTGTCCTAGGGGGCATCGTCCGCGTCGACGGCGGTAGGCGGCGATAGCGTTGAGCAACCGTGTTTGCGATTTCGCACCCATGCGCGGCAGCTCGGCGAGCTGGCCGGCGTGGGCGGCGGCTTCCAGCTCATCGACCGATGAGATTCCCAGCTCTTGGTGCACCAGTTTGACCGTCTTGGGTCCCATCTGCGGGACCTGCAGCATCTCGAGCACGCCGGGCGGCAATTCGCTGCGCAGTTGCTGGTGGTCCGCGCAGCTACCTGTTTTGAGGATCTCTTCGATGCGGCTGATCGTTCCTTTGCCGATACCCGGGATCTCCTGCAGGGTTTTGTCACTGAGCATCTGCTCGAGTGGGTCGGGGAGATCTTCAAGGACCTGGGCGACGCGGCGAAAGGCGCGAATGCGAAACTCGCTGCCGCCCTTGATCTCGATCAGGTCGGCCATTTCTGCGAAGACGTTGGCTACGTGTTGTGGATCGATCGACATCGACGCGCAGCCTAGCACGGCTCGAGGGGGCTACCCCACTACGCGATTGCGGCCGCCGCGCTTGGCGCGATAGAGATTTTCGTCGGCGTTGCGAATGAACTCGGTAACATCGAGGGAGTCGCCGTGGATCGTTGCCACGCCGACGCTGACGGTGACGTTGACCGTTTCGCCCTCGAACTCGAAGGGCTCTCCCTCGACCAGCCGGCGCAGATGTTCAGCAAATTTCATTGCGCCGCGATGCCCGGCTTCCGGCAGGACGGCGACAAACTCCTCGCCGCCGTAGCGCGCGAGCAGTTCCTCTTTGCGGATGCGCGTGCGCACACGGCGTGCCAATTCGCGCAAGATGTGGTCGCCCGTCAGGTGTCCATGGGTGTCATTGATTTGCTTGAAATGGTCGAGGTCGAACAAGACCAGCGATAAGGGGCGTCCATAACGGACGGCACGGGCCAATTCGCGTTCGAGGAACTCGAGGAAGTAGCGCTTGTTGTGGGCCTCGGTCAGTCCGTCGAAGATCGTCATGCGATAGATCGCCTCGTGATAGCTCGACTCGACGTTGCCGCCCGAGAGGAACTTGAAAATCACGCTACCGATCTGGAGAAGATCGCCGTTGCTCAGCTCGCAGGACTGGACCTGGACTTCGTTGACGTAGCTGCCGTTGGTGCTGTCGAGGTCTTTGACCCGAATGCCTTTGCTTGCCACGTCGATCCGCGCATGCCGGCGCGAAACCGAATCCAGGTCGATCACGATGTCGCAATCGGCTCCGCGCCCGATGGTATGACTCTGTCCATCGAGCGGGAAGCGGCGACCGAGGTCACCGCCCGCCGGGTAGATCCGCACCAAGCAGGCTGAGCGTTCCTCAACCTGCGGCGGTCGCACGGCGGTGATGCGGGTTTTGTCCACCATACCGGAGGCTAGCCAACTACTTTCAAGTCAAGTTCTTCATTTTCGGGGCATTTTCGACAAAGATCAACTGATCGATCGCGGCCGACCCGTTCCTCGCCGGTTGTGAGCGTAGCGCGTAACCTGCGATGTCAGCGTGCCGGTCTTGGCAACAGGCAGTTGACCCCAGTGGGGCGCTTGAGCGTGAGGGACGTTTTTGGGGGGGGAGCGAGCTGCGCGCCTCGGCAGATCGGTCTGTGAGGCGCGCTGTCGGCAGAAGATCGGGCCGAGCTAGTTGCCCGCCTGGTCTTGGCTGGCACAGGCGTCGAAGGTCTGCGCCAGCGCTGGATCGGTCCAGTTGGTCTTTGAACCACGGCAGGCCATGTTGGCCACGGTGCCTTGGGCTGGCTCTTTGCTACGCAAGATGTCGAGGCCGTAGGGCGTGCTGTTGTCGGTGTCGGGTTTGCACGCGCTGGACTTTTTGACGATGCGCCAGCACGGACAGCTCGTGCCGCAGTCGCGGTCTTTTTCCCAATCCGCTGGGTACCAGAGGTTGGACGGGCACTTGGGAATCGTGACCGAAGACTCGTTGGCCGTTCCGCTGTTGACGACCTCGGTTACCTGACAAGAGACGTCTTCGAGGCAGTTGGCGGTACAGGCTTTGCCGTTGCCGAAGGTGTCGCCGTTTTGACAGGCCACGCCGCCTTTTTGCGTTAGCAGCGGTTGCTGAATGCACTGACCACCGAGTTTACCGACGATCTTGCGCCCCAACGCGGCGAGGGCCGGGCCGAAGTCATCGGTGCAGATCGTGCTGAAGGTGCTGTCCGGTGCGAAGGCGTCGGAGAGCGCTTTGATGCGAATCGCCGGGGCGGCTTCGGAGTCAGCTGAACGGCAGCTCGGCACCAACGTCGGGTTGCTGTCTTCGATGTTGACCTGGACGCTGTCGGTCGGGCCGGTGATCGCCGAGATCAGCACACGGCCGGGGCGTGTCTTGAGGCTTTTGAAGAACGAGACGTAGCTTTCGATCGCGTGCAGGCTCGACTTGCCTTCCGGCGTCGGGACGCAGTTTTTGCGCGGACCGATTTGGTTGCGGTTGTTGATATCGCAGGTCACGCCGAACTCGAAGCAGCGGAACGACGTCAGTGGTCCGAGGGTCTGGAGCAGTGACTGTTGCGGGTTAAACAGCTGCGGGTCCGACGCCGAGCAGTCGTCCTCGTCGGTGATGAAGACGATCGCTAGCAGCGCCTCGTCGCGGACGAAGCCCGGATTCTTGCCCTTGGTTAGTGCGAGACGTGCCGACTCGAGGGTGTGCTCAAAGCCGCAGCCGTTGGTTCCCAGGCGCGCGATGCACTGGAACGCGCTCTTGACCGCGTCGATCGGCTTATTGGCGTCCGCGTTGGGGACGTTGGTTACGCCCTCGATGTATTTGACGAAGGCGTCTTTCGGACCCGTGCAGCCCGGTTCGCGTGGCTTGTTCTGCAAGATGCCACCGTCGCCGCCTGGCCGTCCGCAGTTCTCGATCTGCGTGTACGGGCCGACGCCGAGGTCGGTGCTGACGACGCCGATGTGAACGTTAGGAATCGCGCAACCGCTCACGTTGCCTTTGTTGCAGCATTGGTCTGGGTTCCCCGTCGCTAGGCACTCCTTGGAGGGGCCGAGGGACTCACTGCGCAGCGCATCGATCAGCTTGGGGAAGTTGTTCTTTAGGTTGCCCTGCTCACGTCCCATCGAGAACGAGTTGTCGATCACGAACAGCAGGTCGACGTCCTTTTCCGGCGTTTGCGGGAAAATCTCGCTCTGCTGAAATTGGTTGCCCGACTCCTCGCCCACCGACCGCGTGTTACAGGCCAAGATGATCGGCACCGAAATGGCCAGGACCGCGATAACGCGCGTCCATCGACTCCCGTGCTCACCGACAAGAAGGGACCGCAACATGTGAAAGCTCCTTATTTTGCCAATCTCCGAAACGTTGGCTCGACTCGTACCGGGAAGACCCGCGTCAGTACTTGAAAAGCTTCGGGTTCTTACCGCGGCCGCCGCCGAAAGCCAAGCGCTTGTTGTACTAACTGCGCGTGTCTATAGCAAGCCGGGCGCCAACGCGCCGCCGCAGAAAGCGACGGATATTCCTCGGCGCGCAGCGCGGGGCACCTCAACCTTGTTGGCAAGTTGTCAACTTGGTTTACATGCGGTGTGATGGTGCGCTGTGCGCCGGGCAAGCTCGTCTGGCTTGGACCGGGCCTAATCCAGAATCTCACGTCTTGTCGATAGCTTACTTGCGGAGCGGGCGATGGGCTCGTACGATCGACGGCGATGCAACAGACGCTCAAGCGGATCCTGGTGGTTGATGACGAAGAAAACATTCGGCATCTGCTGACCACGGTGCTCAAACGCGAAGGGCTGGAGGCCAGGGCGGTGGCATCGGCTCAAGAGGCGCTTGAGGCGATCGATGCTGAGCCTTTCGACGTGCTGCTTTCCGATGTGCGCATGCCGCAAGTTAGTGGGCTTGAGCTACTCGAGCAGGTCCAAGCGCGGCAACCGTCGCTGGTGGTGATCATGATGTCGGCCTACGGCACGATCGATGCGGCGCTCGAGGCGATAAAAAAGGGCGCATACGACTACATCAACAAACCGTTCAAGCCGGCGGAGGTCGTGCTGCTGCTGCGAAAGGTTGAAGAGCGCGAACGCCTTCGCCGCGAAAACGCCTCACTGAGACAGCGCATCGAAGAGATCGGCGACGGTGCGCTCGACGCGATGGTGGCGCGTAGCGAGGCGATGAAAGCGGTCTTCAAGACGGTTCGCAAGATCGCTACCTACAAGACGACGGTACTGATCCAAGGCGAGTCGGGCACCGGCAAGGAGCTGATCGCCCGTGCACTGCATCGCGAGAGCCCGCGAGCTGAGCGACCGTTTGTTGCCGTCAACTGTGGGGCGATTCCCGATACCTTGCTCGAGTCGGAGCTGTTCGGTCATGTTCGAGGCGCCTTTACGGACGCGACCAGTGACAAGAAGGGTCTGTTCGCTGAGGCCGACGGCGGGACGCTGTTCTTGGACGAAGTTGGCGAGCTGCCGTTGCCTTTGCAGGTCAAGCTGCTGCGGGTGTTGCAAGAGGAGGAGGTTCGACCGGTGGGCGCCAGCCGTGGCTTCCCGGTCGACGTTCGCGTAATCGCTGCCACGGTGCGTGACTTGTACGAAGAGGTCGAGGCGCAGCGTTTCCGAGAAGACCTTTTCTATCGACTGAACGTGCTGCTGTTGGCGCTTCCACCGCTCCGGCAACGTCGGGATGACATTCCGTTGCTGGTCGAGCATTTCATCGATGCGGTCAATCAACGACTGGGGACGACGATCCGTACGCTCAGTGCTGAGGCGCTCAAACGCTTGGTTGCCTATGATTGGCCGGGTAACGTGCGGGAGCTCGAAAACACCATCGAGCGGGCCGCTGTGCTCGCCGAAAGCGACGCGATCGAGCTCGATGCGCTGCCGACCACAGTCGCTGACCCACAACGTCGGTCACTTCCCTTGGAAGGGCTGGGCGGTGGGCTTAGCATCAAGCAGGCCACGCGAGTGATCGAGGAACAGCTGATCCGGCGCGCGCTTGAACAGACCAATGGGAATCGCACCGCCGCAGCCAAGCTATTGGAAATCTCCCATCGTGCTTTGCTTTATAAAATCAAGGCTTACGGTCTGATCTCCAATTAGCTCGCGGCCGGCGCGGCGGCGAGCCTGTGTAATTTCAACATCGTTTTAGACCTTTAGCCTGATTATTTGCCTGGCGAAGGGGTTGGCCAGCGGGTTCGGTTGGCGTTCACCCCCCGTGAGAGCCGGTGCGGTGTGGCGTGCTCGCCAATGCGGCAAGTGTCGCTAATCGCTGCTTATCGCTGTATATGGCGGATAATTTCCACAAATCGCCGAAAATCGCGATCAAGCGACCTGCCCTGGGACTGCTGTTGACGCGAATCCGCTACGCTTTGTCGGCGCGATTCGCCGCGCACCGAAGGCTGAAATGGCGAGAAAGGAGTATGCTGCGTCGCGTCAATAAGACGCATACTTAATGCCTAAGTTTAACTTAATTAAGCCTAAATTATAGGGTTGGCGACTTGACACTCGCGCGCGCTCAGCCGCATAATTAAAACCGTTTTTATCGCCGAGTATTCGGCTCCTTTGCTGCGGAACGGGACGCGATGGACACCCCAAAGCCCGAGCAAAAAGAAAGTCAGCGCGCGGAAGATGCGCGTTCTGCAGGTGTGCGCGGCGATCAATCGAGCGCAGCGCTGCCATCTTCTAAGAAAACTTCTTCGCGGAAGAGTAAGAACAACGTGCGCAAGTTGCGCACGGAAAGAATGATGAGCAAAGCAGAGCTTGCGCGCCGTGCCGGTTTGTCCACCTTGACGATCGATCGCGTCGAAAAAGGGATGCCGTGCCGAATGGATACCAAGCGAAAGATCTTGGAAGCGCTCGGTTTGACGCCATCCGATCGCGTTGCAGTCTTTGGAGACGATGAGTAGTTGCAATGCTGCGCCTTGAGCGCGCAGCATGAGTGCTCGGGCGTTCACGAAGTAGCGGTACGCAACCCTCGATCGCGTTGGTCTGTGAGATCGTGCTCTGTGACGAAAATTCCGAAATTGGTTGTGATGAATTGCTTCGGGATTCTCGTGACAGAACACAAAGAAGAAGGAAAGCGCTGGCGGGTGTCGGTCGTCGCTCTCTTGACCTGAGGGTTCTCTCGACGTGAGGGTTCTCTTGGCTTGAGGCGCGGACCGAGACAGCCATCCGCTGGCGGATTGGGCGCAGCGCCGGCCGGGCATTGATGCTGTTGAGTCCGACTGGGTCGCTGGCAAGCGGTTTGGGCACCAAGCGAGCAATGGGCGGCTGTGTCAAGCACGGCGGCCGAGGGAAGCGCGATGGCGAAAAATTGTGTCGGCCTAGATATCGGCAGCAGTGCGATCAAAATCGTACAGCTCAAGTCCTCCCGCGGCGGATTGCAGCTGGTGAACTTTGGCATCGAACCGGTGCCGCCCCAAAGCATCGTCGATGGCTCGATCATGAACACCAGTGCTTTGGCCGATGCGATCGCCTCACTGGTCAATCAGCTGAAGATTCGCCAAAAAGAGGTGGCGATCGCCATCGCAGGTCACTCTGTAATCATCAAGAAGATCGCTGTGCCTTCGATGACCAAAGAGGAGCTCGAAGAGCAGATTCACTGGGAAGCTGAGCACCACATTCCGTTCGCCAAGGACGACGTGGAGATCGACTACCAGGTGCTCGATGGTAGTGGCCCGAGCGGGCAGATGGATGTCTTGCTGGTCGCGGCGAAGAAAGAGACAGTTACCGATTACTCGGATGTGGCTCGCGACGCGCAGCTCAATCCGGTCTGCGTGGACGTCGCGGCATTTACGATGCAGAACGTTTACGAGCAAGCGTTCGGCAAAGCCACTGAAACTGTCGCGCTGCTCAATATCGGCGCTTCGATCAGCACGATCAACGTGTTGTCCGAGGGTGTAAGCGCTTTTACCCGCGACGTGACCATCGGTGGCAACACGTTCACCGAAGAGATTCAAAAGCAGCTCAACGTCGGCTACGAGGAGGCGGAAGCCTACAAATGTGGTGGGACCGCCGGAGACGAGGTCATTCCGCAGGAAGTGGACCAGATCCTCTCGCAGCAGGCCGAAGTGATGGCTGGTGAGTTTCAGCGCTCCTTCGATTTCTACCTGGCGACCACCGCCTCGGGGCAAATCGATCGGATTTTCCTTTCTGGTGGCAGCGCCCGGGTTCCGGCGCTGCGGCAAGCCATCGAGGCGCGGGCGCGGATACCTGTTGAGATGCTAGACCCATTTCGCGGTATCATGGTCGATGAGCAGGCTTTTGATTTGGACTATGTCAGGGCCCAGGCGCCGATGGCTGTGGTGGCGACGGGGCTCGCTTTGCGCGCAGAGGGCGACAGCCTGTAAGCAGGGCGAGTCGGTACGCTCGACGGCCGGGGAGTTAACCGAATGAACAGGCGCGGACGACAACGATGATTCGAATAAACCTGTTACCCGTTCGCCAGGTGCGCAAGGTTCGGGTCGGCCAGCGGCAGCTCTTGCTCTTGGCGGGCTTGGTGGTCGTCGAGATCATCGCGCTGTTCGTCCTCTATACGGTCGAGGCCGACACCGTATCCAAGCGCAAAGCGAAGCTGGCCGAATTGCAGGACGATATTCAGCGCTTGAAGACCGAGACCTCAGATTACGATCTGCTGATCGCTAAGCAGAAGCGATTGCTCAATCAGAAGAAAGTGATCAACTCGCTGACCAGCGAACGAGGTGGGCCGTTGTGGGTCATGCGCGAGCTGAGCGCCTTGCTCAGTCGCACCGGTCGTCCGACCTTTGACGCTCAGTCCTACCAAGAGCTCGTTCGCCGCAATCCTTCGGCGGGGATCAACTTGCGCTGGGACCCACGGCGTCTGTGGATCGAGACGCTCAACGAGCGCGGTCATAACGTGACGATCACCGGCAAGGCCAAGGACTATGACGACGTCGCCGAGCTGCTCAAGCGGCTGACGCTCTCGCGTTACTTCCAGCAGGTTGAGCTACGGCGCAACGACCAGGTTAAGGATTCGACCTTGGGGCTCAAAGTCGTTCGCTTCTCGCTAACGTGCCAAGTGAAGTACCGCTTGAACGCGGAAGGTTGATCTATGGCGCTCTCCGATACGATTGAAAGATATTCACGCCTGCCGCAGTCGACTCGCGTCGCGGTAATCGTGGCGATTACGGCGGCGATCGCGGCAGCGTTCTATTTCTTGCTCTACGCCGATATTTCAGACGAAGCGGCCGCGCTAAAGCGCAACGTGGCGACTGCCGAGGCTGATAAGGCCAAGTACGAAGCGCGCAAGCAAAATTACGATGCCGTTCGTGCAGACGTGAACCGTCGCCTGCAGGAGGAAAAGGAAGTCCTCAAAGTCCTGCCGGCCGACGCGAACATCTTCACTTTCTTGCAGTCGATCCACGCCCAAGCGGCGTTGGCTGGCGTGAACATCCTGACCTACGACCCTCAGCGGGAGCGTCAGCAGAAGTTTTACGCCGAGATTCCGGTGCAGATGACGATCAGCGGTACCTACCACCAGATCAGCAAATTCTTCTACTACATGCAGTCTGAAAAAGACGTCAAACGAATCGTCAAGATCGAGGATCTGCTGCTCGGGCAGGGCAAGGCTGCCCCAGAAGGGGTTGTGCTTCGCGCGCAGTTTGTTGCCAGCACTTTTCGCTACGTGAGCCAGAAAAACCCCGCGGGCGGAGCAGGCTAGGTCGCGGTGCAGGATACGCAGATGGCATCGAGAGATTTAGACACGCGGTTTGCTGATCGACAGCGAGGTGCACGAACGCGGTCAGGTTGTATCGACCGCCGACCGTGGATGGTCGTGGTCACCCTCTGCTATGCTGTGTTGTGCTTGGGTTGTGACGACAGTCCACCGGCACAGGCACCTGCGGAGACGAAGGCCAAAGCCGCCGAAGCGGTCGGCTCAGCTGCACCCAAACCATCCGAGGTGGCGGCGCCAGCGGTCAAAGAAGAAAAGGCTGCGGAAGCGACACAGCTCACCGACGACGACTTCACCGAGTCGCTCGACAAGAATCGCGATCCCTTTCGCTCTTATTTGACCGAGTTCGCTCAACCCCAGCAGCGGTTGGTTACGATCCAACGCAAGGGGTTGCTGTCGCGGTACAGCCTCGATGAGCTGCGCTTGATCGCCGTGGTCAGTGGCCGCGTGCGACCGCGCGCGATGTTTCTCGACCCCTCGGGACTGGGTGTTGCAGTGCGGCGCGGCGACTATATCGGCAAGTCCTTTGGCAAGGTCAAAGAGATCCTCACTGACAAGGTCATCATCGAGATCCAAGAGATATCGGAAAACCGGCAACGTGTGGCTGATCGGGTGATCGAGCTTCATCCCGAACAGGCAGTCGGCAAGGTTGACGACGGAAACGGAGCCTTGCGATGAACGGCACGACAAGAAACAGCGGTCCATTAGCTCCGGCGAGTGTTGAAATGCCCACTTTTTCTCTCCCCTGTAGACGATCGACTTCCCGTCCGGCGAGCTCCCGTTTAGCCACCGCGGTGGTTGGCACTGCGTTGGCGGCGGCGTCACTGCTGGTGGTCTCACCGGCGCTGGCAAAGCGCCCGAATAGCGTCGACAAAATGTCGGTGCGCACGGAGCAAAACCAGACGCTGATCCTGCTCGATGGCGCACGCAAGCCAGCGTTTTCGGTCTTCAAACTCGAGCACCCAGCGCGTCTGGTGATCGACTTGGCGAATACGGAGTTTCGTCAAGTGCCGGCGTTTACCGAAGTCAACACCGCCGGCGTGCGGCAGGTCGCAGTCGAACGATTTGCAGGTAACCAGCAGCGTGGTCCGATCGCTCGGTTGATGGTCGGCTTGGTGCCCGGGGCCAAATACAACGTGCGAGCGACAGGCAAACAGTTGCAGGTGATCGTCGAGCATCCGCCGGCCAGCCCGGCCTCAGCGAGCCCGAAGGCGACGGCTGCCAAGCTTGATCTCGCCAAGCGAGATGTTGGGCTGGTGAGTTCGCCGGCGAAAACGGTCAGCAAGTTGCGGGCGAAGGCAGTGCGGGCAGTATCGATTACCGACGTGCGATTTCTCGATTTGGCTGACCGGGTGATCGTCGAGGTCGATGCCGACGGCAAGCTGGCGCTCGACCCTGCCGAGAGCTGGAGCTCTGGAGCGGGCGTCCACGGTCAGCTGCTGACGATCCGCAATGCCCAGTTGCCGTTGCGTTTGCAGCGCAAGCTCGATACGAGTGCCTTCGCCGGACCGGTCAAGGGCGTTATCTCGCAACGCCACGGTGAGGGCGATGTGCAGCTGCGCGTTGAGCTGCGGGGAGAGCCGTTGGCCGAGTTGAAGCCGAGCGGCGAGCGTTTGCGCTGGACGTTCCACAAACCCGAGCGAGTTGCCGAACGCAGCAGCAACATTGCCAACTACGAGGGCTCGAAGGTCTCTCCGGCGGGTCGCGCCCGGGCAAGCAAGCGCAGCCGCGCCTATTCCGGGCAGCGAATCGACCTCGACTTCAAAGACGCAGACATCCACAACATCTTGCGTCTGCTCGCCGACGTTGGTCGGG
Organism: Deltaproteobacteria bacterium; assembly: GCA_020633415.1. Classification (GTDB taxonomy): domain Bacteria; phylum Myxococcota_A; class Polyangia; genus JACKDQ01. The sequence goes on along the minus strand of JACKDQ010000002.1, from coordinate 575,248 downwards.
TCAATATCGTCACCAGCGACGTGGTTAGCGGCAAAGTAACGATCCGCATGAAAGACGTTCCCTGGGACCAGGCGCTAGATGTGATCTTGCGAGCCAAAGGCTTGGGCATGGTCCGCGAGGGCAATCTGCTGCGCGTCGCGCCGATCGCCGACCTTGAGAAAGAGCGTGAGGCCGAGCTTGCCCGCAAGAAGCAGTTGATGCTGCTTCAACCGATGGAGACGCGTCTGATCGCGTTGAGCTACGCGCAGGCCGCTGATGTGCTGCCGAAGCTGCGTTACACGCTCAGTCCGCGTGGCAAACTGACCTTCGATGATCGCACCAATATGATCATCGCGCGCGACATCCGTGCCAACCTCGATTTGGTTGAGCAGATGGTGCGCAACCTGGATAGCCAGACGCCGCAGGTACTGATCGAGGCGCGAATCGTCGAGGCGCGCACCAACTTTACCAAGCAAGTCGGCATCCAGTGGGGTGGTTCGTTTACTGCCAGCTCGGCAAATGGAAACTCAACCGGCCTGGTCTTTCCCAACCAAATCGGCATCGGCGGTGGCAACGACGACGCACAGGCGCCGACGGGCGGAATCTTGCTCGGGCAATCGGCCAACCCAAACTTCATCGTCAACATGCCCGCAATCTCCGGTCAGAACGCCGGTGCGGCGCTTGGGCTGACCTTAGGCTCGCTCTCGGGCGCGTTCAACGTCAACTTGCGCCTGAGCGCGGCCGAGACCTCGGGCGATATTCGTATCATCAGCTCGCCGAAGATCACCACCTTGGACAACGTTGAGGCCAAGATCGAGCAAGGCGTTACGATTCCGTTCTCCCAGGTCAGCGCCAACGGCGTGCAGACCACCTTTAAGGACGCCAAGCTCAACCTGACCGTTAAACCGCATGTCACCGCCGACGGCAGCGTGATCATGAAGGTCAACGTCCAGCGCAACGAGCCCGACTTCGTCAATACCGGACCTCGTGGCGAACCGACGATCCTCAAGAAAGAAGCCAGCACCGAGATGTTGGTCAAGGATGGGCAAACTGCGGTGATCGGTGGCATCTACACCACCCGCGACGGTCGCAGTTGGTCGAAGGTTCCCTGGCTGGCTGACATCCCTGTCCTTGGCTGGCTGTTTAAGAGCAAGCGGGACACCAGCGACCGCGAAGAAGTGTTGGTGTTCATTACCCCGCGCATCGTAAACCGAGCGCAAAGCATCGGTCGTTAGCGGGAGGGTTACGATGAATCGCAATCGCGTATCGTTTCTTGTCGTGCTGTTTGCCTTGGTGGTCGGAGGTTGCGTTGAAGAGCGCGCCTTCTACATCCTGCAAAATCAGGCACCGAACGAAAGCTGTGAAGTGGTTACCGATGAGAAATCCTCGATCACTTCCGGCCTGTTGGATATCTCCCTGTCGCCCAAACAGGGCTATCGGTTGATCCCGCTGATCAAGAACCTGACAGCCTCGAGTCAGGAGAACGATCCACAACAGCCCGAGCGCAATGCGCTCGATTTGCGCGAGCTGCGCATCAATATCGACGCCAGCGAGATCCCGCTCGAGTTTCCGTCCGATTTGCTCTCATACAGTGTGCCGACCTCCGGTGTGATCGTGCCGGGAGGCGTTCGCGCCGTGCTGATCGAAGCGATCAAACCGGAGCTGCTCAACGCGGTGGTTCTGCCCAAGGGGGTGCGACCGACACTCCATCTAGAAGTGACGGCTGTCGCAGCTCGCCTAGGGACCAACTCGTTGATCGAGAGCTCGACCTTCAACTACTCGGTCAAGCTCTGCAACAAATGCCTGGTTCAAGAAGTGCTCGCGACCTGTCCAGGGGCCGAAGATGCTTTCGTCTCCAACGCCTGCGGTTGGCCGCAAGACACAGGTCCTGTGACTTGCTGTCGCAGGGGTGACCAGGACGTCTGCATCGGCGCGGCGAAATAGCGCAGCCGCGGCTAGACGCCGCGCGGCATACTCGTTTCATCAATCTAACGACTACGGCTCTTGTGGCGCGCGCCACGTCGCTTGGCTTTGCCGCGTGGCCGGACTTTGTCAGCGCTGCTTCGGATGTGTTTTGGCAGACCAAAGGCCAGGCGCGGCGGTTGACGTGCACCGTAGAGCGCGTGATAGGTCAGCACGCTAGCGAGTACCCGTTTGGTATAGCGACGCGTTTGGTCGTAGGGGATGAGCTCGATGAACTCGTCGAGCGGTAAGTGACGCCGTTTGGTTAGCCAACGCGAGACGGCTGCGCCACCAGCGTTATAGCCGGCGATGATCAGCGGCAGCTGCCCAGAGAATTCGTGTTTGAGTTGCCCGAGATAGCTGGCCCCCAGCGCAATGTTGGTAGCTGGGTCGCGCAGGGTTTCGGCCGTCGCTCGGATGCCCAGTGGCCGAGCGACGCGGCGTGCCGTGGGCAGAATCAGCTGCATTAACCCGACGGCGTTGGCGTAGGATTCGATCGTCGGCGAAAAGCCGCTCTCTTCGCGCATGATCGCCCAGATCAGCGCGGCCGGCAGCCGCTCCTTGTGTGCGCGTGCGCGTACGGCGCTAGCGAAGGCGCGCGGATAGGCCAGTTGCCAGCGGCGCAGGTTGTCACCATGAGGGTAGCTTTGCTTCCAGCTTTGATCGACGCGGCGTGGTGCACGGTGTGAGAGGTGCCAAAGGCCGGCGGCGTCATAGAGCACGGCTGCAAGCCACAGGCGCTGCGGCTTGGTCGCGCTGCTGATCCGCAGGTCGCAACGCGCCAATTCGCGCGCCGCGTGATCGCCCATTTGCAGACGTGCGAGCTCGATGCCGCGACGAAACGCTCGGCGCTGCGCGCTGTCGAGCGCTGGCTCAACGAGGTTCCATGACTGCTTGCCTTTGGCGATCGGCGCGAACAGACGGCTCAGCGCAGCCTGGTAGGCTTGGCGCCGTTCGTTGCGTAGTCGATTGAGTGCGAGCAATACGTAGTAAGAAAGCGGATAGCGATCGAGCAGGGTGGTGTATGTCTGCAGCGCGGCCTGCTTGCGTCCCAGCCGCGTTTGGGCGCGAGCCTTCCAATACAGTGCCCGGCCTTTGCTGTAGTAGAACTGGGCCCTGCCGCGGGCTTCGATGCGCTCGAGGTAGCGAATCGCGTCTTGGTATCGTCGCGAGAGATAGGCCTGACGGGCAAGTCGCCAGAGCGCTTCGGGCGCCATGTCCCCATCGGGGTATGTGCGCGGTATGCGTGCGAGCAGCGCCGTGACCTGATCTTGGGGGGCGTATTCGGCGGCGGCTTCGGCAGCGCGTAACAGCGCGTCATCGGCGTAGCTGTGCTTGCTGTGGGCTTTTTGTATCGAAAGGAACTGATCGGCGGCTTGTTGATAAGCGCCAGTCCGGATCAAGCACCGCCCGCGTTTGAACAGGCTCTTGATCGCCAGTAGATTTTGACCGGCGGTCGCGCAGTGCTTGGCCGCGTCGGCAAACAGCCGCGCTGCGGCTACGCGGTCGCGCGAGCGGTACGTGGCATCGGCCTGCATGTAGCTCGCTTCGCAGCGCATTTTCGCTGGAAGCGCTGGGCCGAGGGCCAGCAGCTGTTCGATCGCCTGGCGCGCCTGCTGATGGCGCATTGCGCCGTAGAAGCTGCGGGCCTGGTCAAAGCGCTCATCGATGCTCAACGTTGCGAGTTTTGCCCCGTCAGGGAGTTGTTCGCTGAGTTCTTTGAGCAGCTCGCGCGCGCGGCTGGCTTGGCGCGACAGTGGCGTCTTGACCACGGCGTTCTTCAGTGCGGTCAGCGCGTCGCGATGGGTGCGCTTGTCTTTGGCCAGCACTTCGCCGATCCGCAGATAGGCCTCGCCGGCGCGTCCGCTGCGCGCGTAGCGGGTGACGTACGACTTCCAAATCGCGATCTCGCCCTGCTCGTCGCCAATTGCGCGCAGTGCCTCGGCGAGCACCAACTGTGCGTCGGTGTAGATCGCTGATTCGGTCGAAACTTTGCGTGCGGTCTGCGCGGCCTCGGCAAACCGGCCAGCGCGATAGTGGGCGATGCTCAGAAAATAGCGCATGTAGTCGCCCAGCAGTGGGTAACTCAGCACCAGCGCGCTAAAGTGCGCAGTCGCGCGGTCGTATTGCTTGTCCTGCAGCAATGCGCGCGCGAGTAGCAGCCGCAGCGGACGCTTTTGCGAGCGCTCGGCACGACGATAGGCCTGCTGAATTTTGGCGACCACTTTGTCGCCGTTGCCCGAAGCGACGGCCCAGTGCAGGGCAGCCAGCGCGGGGTCGTTGAAGTACGGCTGCAGGTTGGCCGCTCGAATACGCCCGGTATGACCAGCGGAACCGAGGCAGATCAGCAGCACCGCGAGCAGCTGTGGGCAGATCGGCTTGGCTATGTTCAGCGCGCGTTGGATAACTTTGGGAATAACATACAACGATGACGGGAGCTAGTTCGTCCACCGACGCTAGGCATCTCGGCGCTTGTTTAGCGAGTGCGGTTTGGAAAGCGCGGATTAGCTCAGGACTTGGCGGGTGATGATGCAGTTGCGCCCTTTGGCCTTGGCCTTGTAGAGCGCTTCATCTGCGGCTTCGATGATTTCCGTCGGACTTTGTAGCTCGCGATCGGGCACGGAAACCACGCCAATGCTCACGGTGACCTGGATCGGCCGATTGCCCACCACGTAGTCGTAGGCGGCAGCGGCATAGCGAATCCGTTCGGCGAGAATCGAGGCCTTTTTGACGTCTGTGTCGCGGCAAATGATCGCGAACTCCTCGCCGCCGTAGCGGGCCAGCACGTCTTCGGCGCGGATCATCCGGGTGAGCAGCGCCGCGAATTCGGTGAGGATCTTGTCGCCGGCCACGTGACCATAGCTGTCGTTGACCGTTTTGAAGTGGTCGAGATCGATCATCAACAGTGCCAATGCTTTTCCATGCCGTACGCAGAACGAATACTCGGACTGGATGCGTTCATCGAAATAGCGTCGGTTGAAGACCCCTGTCAGGCCGTCGCGCAGCGCGGCATCGTACATTTTTCGTGCGTAGGTCGCTTCAAGCTCGTCGTCGTAACTGAACTTGAGGATAGTCATCACGCCGAGCTGAATCTTGTCGCCGTCGAGCAGTGCGTAGGGTTCTTCGACCCGCTCATTGTTGACGAACGTACCGTTGCGGCTCCCGGTGTCCCGGACGACGAATACACCATCTTCGTTGCGTTCGACCATCGAATGGTGGCGGGAGATGCCGGCGTCCATCAACTGGATGGCTGAACCTTCGGCGCGGCCGATGGCGGTCTCCCGTTCGCTGAGCGGATAAATCTGACCCACGTTCGTGCCGCTAAGCACGACCAGATGGGCCGCACGTTCTTCCGCGTCCACCAGTCGCGGTGCTGAAGCAGCCGTTACTGCTGTGACTTCATCGCTTCCGCGAGTCATGCTAACTATCGTAGCCGGCTTTTTCAGGGAAACGCAATAGATTTAGCTAATTAGCTCGTGGTGGGCGAATTTTTCCGTTTTCGACGGCCAGCGGCGCTGATCAGCGGATCGAGAAGATCTGACCTTCGGCTGCGATCGATTCGTAGGCGGCGACGATCCCCTGCCGGTTGAGCCCGAATCGCCCGCGCAGTCGCGCAATGTCGCCGTGGTCGACGAAGGTGTCGGCGATCCCCAGACGACGGACCCGTGGTCTTAAGTCGTTGGTTTCACACAGTTCGAGAACCGCGGAACCCAATCCACCGGCAAGCACGCCTTCCTCTACGGTGACGATGGCGCTGGCTCGTGCCAGGCGGGGACAAAGCGTGTCCGCATCGAGCGGCTTGAGGAAACGGGGATCGATCAGCGTCACGCCGATCCGCTCCGAGAGCTGATTGGCGGCGGCGAGCGCTTCGGGCACCATCGTGCCGCTGGCGATCAGCAGCAGCTCGGGCCCACTCTCGAAGAGCACTTCGGCCTGCCCCCAAGGCAGCTCGGCTGCGCGCGGAAGCGTCGCTGCCGGGGCGCCCTTCGGCCAGCGAATGGCAACGGGCTCGCCGCGATCGATCGCTGCCGCGAGCAGGGACGGCAGCTGATCGAGCGAGCGAGGCGCGATCAGCGCTAAGTTGGGGATCGTGCGCAAATAGCAGATGTCGAACACGCCGTGGTGGGTTGGGCCGTCCGCTCCGACCAAGCCGGCGCGATCGATACAAAAGGTGACCGGCAGTTCTTGGAGACAGACATCGTGAATCACCTGGTCGAAGGCGCGCTGCAGAAAAGTTGAATAGATCGCGCAAACCGGTCGGAAGCCCTCGCAAGCCATGCCGGCTGCGAAGGTTACGGCATGAGCTTCGGCAATGCCCACGTCGTAGAAGCGTTCCGGAAAGCGCCTGGAAAACTCGACGAGCCCGGTGCCCTGGGTCATCGCCGCGGTGATCGCCACCACGCGCGGATCGGCGGCGGCAAGTTGGCAGATCGTTTGGCCGAAGACCGAGGTAAAGCTCGTCGCCTCGCTGCTCAGCGTTATGCGTTGTCTGGTTCGCGAGGTCTGGAAGCTTTCTGTAGCCTCGCTGTGCGGTGGCGCTTGCAGCTCGTAGGGCTGGACGCCGTGGTAGCGCTCAAGGTCGTGATCGGCGCCGGGAATACCCTCGCCCTTGCGCGTCTTGCAATGGACAACCACCGCTCGGTTGAGGCGGCGCGCATCGGTTAGCGTGTCGATCAATGTTTCGAGATCGTGGCCATCGATCGGCCCGATGTACTCGAAACCCAGCCCTTCAAACAACACGCCGGGCGTGGCGACCATCTGCTTGGTGCGGTCGAGCAGCTGCTCGACCATTCGCACCGCATCGTCGTTGAGCGCGCCCAGCAGTTGGCGGATGCGTCGGCGCCAACGCGTCATCGACTCGCCGGTTAGTTTGCGGCTAAACCATTCCGAGAGCGCTCCAACGTTGGGACTGATCGACATGCCGTTGTCGTTGAGGATTACGATTAGGTCGCGTTTGAGCGCGCCGGCGTGGTTTAGCGCTTCGAAGGCCATCCCGCCGGTCAGCCCGCCGTCGCCGATCAGCGCGACGACCTTGTTTGATGCGTCTTTGAGGCGGAGCGCTTCGCGGATGCCGGTTGCTGCCGAGAGCGAGGTCGAAGCGTGGCCGGCGCCGAAGATATCGTGCGGGCTCTCGCTGCGCTTGAGGAAACCGGAAAGGCCACCGTCACGCTTGATTGTGTGAAATCGCTGCCGTCGACCGGTGAGGATCTTGTGCGCGTGTGCCTGATGGCCAACGTCCCAAATGATTCGGTCGTATGGGGAGTCGAAGACGTAGTGGACCGCGATCGCGAGCTCGACCGCCCCCATTGCAGCTCCGAGGTGGCCACCATTGCGGTTGATCGTTTCGAGGATCAGTTGGCGAAGCTCGCTGGCAACTTGCCCGAGCGCACTGCGCGGCAAGCGTCGGAGGTCTTGCGGGCTGTCGATTCCCTCGATGTAGTTCATGAGCCCTCTGAGTCCACGCGTTCGCTAGCGACAATTAGCTCGACTCGGCGGGCGATTTTCGCCGGGGCGCGATTTTCGCCAGCTGATCTCGTTAGGTCGCGTCTTGCTCTTCCAGCGGTGCGACGACGCCATCGCGCAATAGTACCTCGACGCGGCGCTCAGCTTGATCGAGCATCTCTTGTCCGCGTCGCGAAAGCGCAATGCCCCGTTCAAACAACGTTAGCGCCTGCTCAAGGTTGAGATCGCCGGACTCGAGTTTCTCGACCAGCGTTTCGAGCTGCTCGACGACCTCATCAAAACTTGAGCTGGGTTGCTGCTTTTTGGCCATGGCCCAATCACGTTAGCGCAGCGCCTTGGGGTGGTCAAATCGACTCTAGAGCAGGCGGTTTGCCATCCGCCGGTGGCAAGAAGCTGTTGCTGGCGGTCGGCTAAGCCGACGCGATACACTTTGATGGTGACATCAACGACCCAGCAGAGCGGCCCGCACGCCGGCAGTTTGCCTGGTCTGCGCAGCCAGCTGATCGGCGGTCTTGCGGTAATCCTCCTGGTCGCAACGGTTTCGGTCGGTGTGTTGACCAGCTGGGCGGTTCGACTGCAGTCCGATCGCGTGCAGATGTCTTACGTGAAAACCATCGGCAAGGCGTTGGCTGCGGTCCTCGGTGGTCCGCTGGCTCGCGCCGATCACACCAGTGTTGTTCGCAGCGTGGCGCACCTATCGGCGGACGCGCCGTTTTCGCTGGTCGAGGTCGTTGACGAGCAGTTCCGCCGCGTGGCGAGCCGGGGGAGCTTGGATGGTCGGGGTGATGGACTGCGCCGGGCATTGCGTACGGAGCAGGAGGTTGTGCAAGTTCGCGACTTGGGGCGAATCGAAGTTGCGGCGCCGATCTACTTCGATGGCCAGCTGCGTGGCGCGCTGCGCGTGCAGATGCCTTTGGCCGGTGCGGCGGTCGATTGGCCGATGGTGTTTTGGGTGCTGATGGCTCTCGATGGTCTAATGCTGGTCGTCTTTGTCGTGCTGGTTAGCACACGCTACGTGATCCGTCCGCTGCAGCGGATACAGCAGGCGGCGTCGGCCGTAGCGGGTGGTGATCTGCAGGTTAAGCTCAGCGAATCCGGCGCGGCTGAGTTCGCCTCGCTCGCCGACTCGTTCAACAAGATGGCGGTCTCGATTCAGGACCAGCTCGATCAGATCGCGCGACAGCAGGCGACTCTGATCCAATCGGAAAAGCTCGCCTCTGTCGGTCGTTTGGCCGCCGGCATCGCCCACGAGGTCGGCAATCCGATGCAGTCGATCGTCGGTTTCACCGAGCTGTTGCTCGATGGCGGATTGGACGACGCGGAGATCAAGGACGCGCTCGAGCGGATGCGCGCCGAAGCCGAACGCATTCATCAAACGTTGCGCCAGCTGCTCGACTATTCGCGTCCTGCAGATCAGTTGTGTGACTCAGTCGATCTGCTTTCGTTGGTCCGTGAGGCGCTGGCGCTGGTTGCCCCACAGCAGCGGTTCCGCGAGCTCGTTGTGCAAGTCGTTGAGTCTTCGTTCGCGGGTGTTCCCGAGGTGCGGGCCAATCGCCAGCAATTGGCGCAAGTGCTGGTCAACTTGTTGCTCAACGCCGCGGATGCTTGTGCCGGTGCCGGCGAGATCCGCATCGCGGCGCGGCGCGGCAAAGATCGCGTCTCATTGCTCGTTAGCAACGATGGCCCGTCGATCACGGCGGCCGATCGCTTGCGGATCTTCGATCCGTTTTTTACCACCAAAGATCCTGGCCAAGGCACGGGGCTCGGGTTGGCGATCTCCGCGGCGATCGTTGATGGGCTCGGTGGCGCGTTGACCCTCGAGGACGGTGAGCCGACGACGTTCGCGGTCTCGCTACCGATCATCGCTACTGTGGTTGGGCATGACGCTCGGTCCGAGCGGAAGTCGTAGCAGCTACTTTGGGTCGAGTCGATTCACTCAGAGGTACTCGCCAGTCGGGAGCGTGATAGTCTGGCTAGCGCCGGCGACGGCGAGTGATTAGGGCCAGACCGACGAGCATCAGCAGCAAGCCGCTGGGCGTGCCGGGTTGAGCGACGGTGCAGCCACCGCCGCTGATCGGCGGCGTGCTCGGCGTGCTCGGCGTGCTCGGCGTGTTCGGTGTGTTCGGTGTGTTCGGCGTGTTCGGTGTGTTCGGTCCACTGCCGGGATAGGCGGCGGCGAGGATGTTGTTGGTCAGGTCGGCCTCTTCGCTAGCGAGATTGCCCGCGGGATCGACGATGACCCAGGCCTGGCCGCTGGCTTCGGGGAAGTCGTTGACGAAGCGGAGCGGTGTGCAACCGCTGCCGAGCGTCGTTTGCTCGCTCGTATCGAGTGCGCTGGCTGCTGGCGCCGAGAGGCTGTTGTAGACCACGGCGACGGTCACCGGGGCACTCGGCGCTACGCTGGCGCAGATGTTAGCGCTGACCACGAGCTGAGTGCCTTGGAAAGTCGCCGTGACGGAGCGCACCTCTAGGTCGAACTGCGTTGCGGGGGGCGGCTTTGTGCCGTTGTTCGAGACAACGGTGTAGCTATCGCCATCGATATTGTCGTTGCGCTGGGTGTTGGTATTGTCGGTTTCGACGGTGCAGCCCGGGTCGGCGATCAGATAAGCATACTTGGTGCCGGCCGACAGGCTGCTCTTAGGCGCGCTTGCTGTGACTGGCTTGCACTGATTGACGGCCAATGATCCAAGACTGATGGTCTTGTCTCCCAAGAGACTGCAGTCGGTCGGTCCGGGCGGCGTGCTGCCTTCAAAGATCACCAGCGCCCGGACGTTGGACGCCGCCGCCGTGCCGATGTTGCAGACTTCTCCCGAGAAGGTCACCGGGTCAGAACTTGCGTCGGCACGAAAGCCTTGGCTTCGAGGTCCGGCTTGCCTTGCGGTTGAGGGGCTGGCGCAAGGTCCACGCTGGTCGCGCGGCTATTGGAGAACAGCGTGCGGTCGGCGGTCCGCTCGCTGACCCCGCCGAAGCAATCGGTATTGATCCAAACCCGAGAAAAGAAGCTTGCTTGTTTGCTGTAGGTCACCTTGAAATCGGTGGTCATGCACTCGTTGTAACTCAGGCCACCAAATTTCGTGACGATGCCACTGAAGATGTCCGGGCTCTTGGCACCGTTTGGCAGTGGGCAGAGCGTTGACGGGGAATCGATCGCGGCTTCGTAGACGCCGACCTTGATCGGTGTAGCCGTGGGTACTTTGGAGTCGTTATCGCCCCGGTTGCAGATCTTGACCTCGAAGGTCACGTCGAGCCCGCTGATCGACTTAACGTTTAGGTCGCTGAGCACCAAATCGGCAAAGCCTGCGCCCCAGGCTGAGCCGGCAAACGTCAAGCTAATGAGCAAGCTCAGTGCACGTACCATTGGAGGGTTCCTCTCTTCAATGGCCGGTCGAGTTGCAGCTGTCATGCCGAGATGGCGCGTTGATAATCGCTGATTATTTGTCCAATTTCCGGCGTTTGCTGGTGAGCATCGACCCGGGCGTGCTAACGGCAGCGGGCCAAAGATGGCGCTGGCGATTCTGATACCCGTTGAAATCACGGAAGGAACCACGCCTGAAGCCCCGGGCCTCCCGGTCCCCACAACCCAGGGGCTGTTCGCATGTCATTAGTCACCAGACGCGGTCAAAGGGGACAGTTCTAATGGATGGTTAAACCGGTCGATTTAACCATCCATTAGAACTGTCCCCTTTGGGCGATCCCTTTGGGCCCCCCTTTGACCGGCGTTCGGCAACAACTCCATCAGCCAGGCTGCCAGACATCATCCGGTTATCGAGGGCAAGGCTGACAAATCCTCGACTAACCCTTCGAGATCGGGCCGCTCGTGATCTTGGCCCTAAAGATGCTTTGTGTACTGCTGCAAGGACTTCGTTTGCCTGAATATCGGGGGGCACCATGAGACGCAGCTTGTTATCGATCAGCATCCTGGCGCTAGTCGCGTCCTGTGGGGTCGTCGAGCCAGACCAAGCCAGTCGCGGACGCGGCAAGGGCGAGGCCTACGGCGATGATGACTTCACGATCGCGGGATTGTTCCAGTACCGCGCGCACAGTTTCGCCGAGCCCAACTTGGGCGCTCACGCCGTGGCGGTGCCGAAAAACGACGGCCGCTGGGCGATCGATGCTGCCAATCAGCCGCATCGGTTGCATCCCGCGCTGGGCGATAGCGAGACGATGACCTTTCTCGAGCCCGAGTACGAAGGTGGCTCAGGAAAGAGCTATCAAGCCGATCATCCGGTGTTCCCCTCGCAGTGGTGGCCTCAATACCGCAACGGCATCGCTTGGCGTTGGGTTCCCGGATCCGAGCAAGCGCGCGAAAACCTCGAGAGCCCGGAAACGCTCTCGGCCGCGGAAAAATATGACCTGCTCTACACGCACCAAGGCCAAGTCGATAGCGGCAAGCTGATCGACGTCAGCTGTCGCGGCAAGACGATCGAGGAGACCGTCGGCGAAGGTGAAAATGCGACGAAGGTCAAAAAGTGTCTGAGCTGGGACATCAAGGATTGGCGCGCCTGGCGTGAGAAGCGCGACAACGGCGAGAACGTCGGCAACTGGCCTGCCGAAGACTTGGCCGTCAAGCGCGAGCTGGTCAAGGTCATCGGCCCGGTGACCAAGTGGGAGATGGAAAACCACGGTCAGTATCAGTCGGTCGACCCCGAGGGTTGGTGGGGCCACTGCAACGGCTGGGCTTCCTACTCGACGACCGAGCGGTTCACCGATGCTGACGGCAAAACCTACGGCTATCCCAAGCGCGACGTACGGATCAAGCTGATCGATGGCAAAGTCACCGAGTGCGATAAAGACGAGACGGCCGGCTGTGTGCTGTTTCGCATGGGCGATATCGAAGCGCTGATGAGTGAACTCTATTTCGGCGATACCTCCACCTTTTCCGGCAATCGCTGCGAAAAGCGCCCCGACGAGATCAAGCGCGACGACGACGGCCGCATCACCGACGAGGATGCCGACTGTCGCGACATCAATCCCGGTACCTTCCATATCGCCGTGCAAGGGTTGTTGCGTCAGGGGAAAAAGCCGCTCTCGGGCGAGAGCGAGGTCAAGAAGTTGGCCTTCGTGATCGACCACAACTACGACTACGAGGTCTGGAATTTCCCGCTCGTTCAGTACCAAGTACTCGAGCACACCGTTACCGAGCGCGCTTGTGAGGCCACGGCTTGGGTCACGGGCCAGTCGGTTGACGCTGTGTGCAACCCGACGGCGACGTCGACGTCCGATGCCGGTGTGGCCGACGCTGGCGCCGCGACGGCAAAGACCTACAAATACAACGAAAACGCTGTGCGCTTTGCTCGCGTCAAAACGCGCTACTGGATGATCTCCGACGGCGTGTCGGCCTCGGCGATGCTCAAGCGCGCTGATCAGCGCGGTGTTTCCCCCGATGCGACGACGCTGAACTACGTGCTCGAGCTCGACGGGATGAACCGCATTCTCGGTGGCGAGTGGATCAAGAACCCAAGCTACACCTGGGAAGATAGCAAGAAGCTGCACCCGGATTTCCTCTGGATGGGCATCAAGGCCAAGAGCGCCTACGAGCAAAACGACGACTTGGGTGGCACGTCGGACAACCCGCACCTGGCCTATTCCAAGGTTCGCGCGCTATTGGCCTGCGCCAACAAACCGTCGACCTGCAATCCGGTGGCGCCGGTTAAGCAGGTGATCAAGCTGCAGATCCGCCGCGGCTCGAAGAGCTGGGAGGGGATGACCGACAAGCAGTACGTCGGCAGCAGCCGCAATCGCTATGAGATCACGCTGCCCGAAGACAGCAAGGGCAAACTGGTCTTGGCGGTGCATTCGCTCGACGGTGACGCGGATATCGATACGGTCCAAGCCAAGGTGCTGGTCAACGGCGAGCTGCAGAGCAAGACTTGCTCCTCGCAAAATCGCGCACCCGAGACGAAGTTGGACTCGTGTACGTTCGATGACGTCGGCTTTTCTGCGGGTGAGCAGCGCAAGGTCGAGCTGTGGGTCAAGCGCTTCAAGGCCGCCGATGGCTATTCGACCGCGCGGTTCACGGTCGTCGCTCAGCTCGAGCGTGACGGCGGTGAGCCTGTGCCGGATCCCGAGCCCGAAGCTAACATTTGCCAAGATCAGTGCGGCAAGAAAGTCACCGTCGGCTCGACGAGCTGTTGGTGTGACAGCTCTTGCCCCGGCTACGGTGACTGTTGCCAGGACGCCAAGGGTGCCCAAGGTAGCGCTCACGACTACGTGCTCAAGGTGTGCACGTTCTAATGCGCACGCTAGCCAAAGTTGCCGTGGTTGGACTGCTGTGTGGCGCGGTGGCCTGTGCGCCGCCGCTGCCAGACGGTAATCAACAAGGGCGTTGCCAAGGCAAGTGCGAACCCGCGCAGCAGGGCACGACCGAGGCCGGCCTTGGCCCCGAATGGCCAGCGGATTGGACGCTGCTGATCTTCGCCGCCAACGACGACAAGGACACTCGGCTGGTGGCGGCGTTTGACGAGGACGCCGAGGAGATTCGTCAAGGTCTGGGGGGGAGCGCGCTGTTTCGGATCATGATGCAGCGCGACTATGCCGATTATCAGCGCGATCAACGCGACGTCTCGCGGCAGAGTGAGCGTTTTGTGGTCTACCGCGAACAGCAAATGCATCCGGCGCGTGAGCGTGCCGGTGAGGCTGGTGCGCTGCTGCTCGGTGAGACCGATACCAGCGATCCCCAGGTGCTCGAAGATTTCTTGGTCGCGGGGATCAGACGCTTTCCCGCGCGCCGCTATTGGGTGATCGTCACCGGGCACGGCGATGGTTGGCATGGCATTGCTCACGATGCGACGACGAAGCGTGCGATGTCGCTCGACGGTTTGTCGACGGCGCTGCGCAATGCTTCGGCGGTGATCGCCAACGAGATCCGGGCTACCGCGGGGCTTGATGGCGCTCATCTCAGTCGCAAGATCGACGTTGTACAGTTCGATGCTTGTCGGTTGGGGCAGGCCGAAGTGATGGCGAGCCTTGCCGATTCCGCAGACTACATGGTCGCTTCGCAAGAGATCGTCCCCAACGCTGGCCATCCCTATTCGGCGCTGCGCGCGGTCGCACAGGATCACACCCGCTACGAGCCGAAAACGATCGTTCGCGAAGTGGTCGCCGACTACGTCCGTTCCTATGTCGAAGGGGTGAGCACGCACGATCGTGCTTATGTCGGCCAGACCGTGTCGGCGTTTGCCGTCGATCTCCGCAAGAGCCAACCGCTGGTCGATGCGATCGGCGACTTTAGCCGTGCGCTGCTGCGCGATCGTCCCGCCGGCTTGAGCTGTTTAGAAGCTGCGGCCGTCGACCGTGCGGCGGCCGAGCGGGCAGGTCTGTACCTGCCGGAGCCCGGCGAAGGGGCCGGGCGCGTGATCGGCGCAGCCGATTTTTCCAGCGATATGGTGGCGCTGTTCGAGGTGTTTGCTGGCAATCAGTTGGTGGCCTCGCGTTTTCCGGCGAGTTGCCAACCGCGCGCTGAGTTCGCGCCAACCGAGGTATCGCTCGGGCTTTCGAATGAGACGCGGCGCGCGGCGCTCCGCGTGTTGGACATCATCGGTCGCCCGCATATCGCGTCAAAATGGGCGGCCTGTGGCGGGTCAACCCTGCAATACGACGGGCAGTATCGCCAGCTGAGCTCGTTCGAAGCGCGTGGCGCTCAGCTCGGCGACGCCACGATCGAGAGCCCGTTTGTGATCGAGGCGCACAAGGTTAGCTCGCGCGGTCAGCGCACGCTCGGCATGGCGTTGTTTTGGGGGGCAAATCCCTACGACTTGACCTATCGCCGGGACGGCAAGAGCGCGCTCGATGCCTACTTGGCGCTGCCGTTTGAGCGCGCCTCGAGCTGGAGCCGTGTGATGGACCAATGCATCCAGCAGGCCCTGGCTTGCCGCAACTGGGATACCAGCCAGAGCGCAGATCCTTGCGCTTATGCGCGGCAGCTGCCCTAGCCGCGAACACAGCAGCTGCGTGAGTTTGAGCCGGCACTGACCTGGCCGTTCGGCGCGACTGTGCTAAAAACATCTATCGATGACGCAGTCCACCGCCGACTTGCCCTTAGTGATCGACGCTGTCGCGCGCGTATTGCGACCGTTGCGGCGTTACCATCGACATGAAGTGCACGGGCTCGAGCACGTTCCAAGAGAGGGTGGCGTGCTGGTCGCGGTCAACCACAGCCTTGCGTCTTACGATGGCTTCTTGTTGGCGCTGGCAATCTTCGAGGAGACCGGGCGGATTCCCGCGGGGTTAGCCCATGACCGACTGTTTCAGCTGCCGCTGATCGGCGACCTCGTTCGCGATGCGAACATGACGCCGGCTTCGCCGCAGGCCGGCGCACGATTGCTGCGCGAGGGGCAGATGGTTTTCTTGGCGCCGGGTGGCATGCGCGAAGCGATTCGGCCTGAAGCGGAGCGCTACCGTGTGTCGTGGGCGGACCGACTGGGATTTGCTCGCTTGGCCTTGCGCACGGGTGTCCCGGTGCTACTGGCCGCCTGCCCAGCCGCCGACGATATCTACACCGTAATGCAAATGCCTTGGACGCAAGCGGTCTACCGCCGCTTCAAATTGCCGCTGCCGCTAGCTTGGGGACACCGTGGCTCGCCGCTGCCGCGCCCGGTCAAGCTCGACCACTACATCGCTCCGCCTTTCACTCCGCCCGCTCATGACCCCTATCAGGAAGAAGAGCAGGTCGAGGCCTTTCACCGCCAATTGGTCGAAGGCATGCAGGCTTTGATGAGTGCGAACGCACCGTTAACATCGATCGACTGATCTCTGCCGTTCTTTCCTTTTTCGCGTTGTGGCCCGCGCCCCGCGTGTCTGCGTAGGTGGGGGGAGCGCCACCCAGTGCGCTAGGTCGGAGCGCCCATGCTTACGGTACGATGCTTGGTTGCGGCCCTCTTGCTGTGCCAAGTCGGCTGCGGCAGCAGTATTCATCTCGAGGACGATGTCGATCTGGCGTTAGATTTCTCGCCCTTTGCCGCGCAACACGGGCAGCTGCAGCTGCCCTCTGTACAGGGGACGCAAGTGAGAATCTACGCGCGCTCGAGTGAGCCGCGCGATGTCTCCGGCTGGTGGTTGCGCTCCTCGGATCGCACTGTTCGATGACCCTGGACATCGACACGGTACCTACTGTGTGGTGCTTGCTCAGGCATTTACCCGCGCGGGTGAGCAGCTTTATGGCGTCGACTACCGCTGGGAAGTTGACGGTGTCGAGGAGTTCTCGAGTGGTGACTTGTACTACTACGTCTACCAAGGCGACGAGCGCGCGACGTTGACGGCCCGCGTTGGAGAGCAGCGCGCCGAGATCGAGATCGCCGGCACCCAGGGCGATGTTTCTTCGACCAATCAGATCGGTTGTGGCGTTGGCGGCGCGACCCGCTCGGCCACGTGGGCGAGGAGCATCGTTTGGATGTTGGTGCTGGTCTCGCGTTGGCGTAGGCGACAACGGCGCTAGCTAGTCGGCAAAGAGCGCGTCGACGCGCGGATCGTCGAGTTGGTCGACGACCAGCGTGGCTCCAGATTCGGCCAGCGCTTGAGGATCAGCGCCGCTGGTCAACACAGCGATGCTAGCGGCGCCGATCTCACAGGCGGCAGCGACGTCGCGGGTGGTATCGCCGATCACGACCACTTGGGCTTGGCCTGGCGCGATTCCCAATGCGGCCAATCCGCGCTCGGCGCCACGCTGTAACACGTCGGCGCGCGCGATCCCGTCATCGCCAAAACCGCCGAAGGCGAAGTGCTGTTCGATATTGCCGCGGGCGAGCTTCAGTCTGGCCCCGGCTGCGATGTTGCCAGTACCGAGTCCGACCGCGATGTGCTGCTGTGCGCGCAGACGCTGAGCGAGCTCGACGGCGGCATCGAAGACGCGATAAGTCTTTGCCTTCTGCAGCGCTTGGGGCAAGTAGTTGAGGTAGCGTTGCAGTGCGGCATCGATCGCCGGCGGATCGGCGGCCTTTCCGGCCGCTGCCAAGGCTTGGCCAACGATCAGGCGATCGGTCAAACCATTAAAAGCGAAATTGCAGCAGTCATCCTTGCCCGTCAACTCGCGCAGCGCGCGCTCCATCGCCTCGCGTCCGGCTCCACCGCTGTGGATCAACGTGCCGTCGATATCGAACAACACGATGAAATGTGACTTGGGCGACGCTGACATCAGCTCGTCGGGAACATTCCGTCCCAGTAGTATTGCCAGTAGCGGCCGAAGGTCAGCGCGCCAAACGTGTTAACCGCCACGCCGATCAAGATCAGCGTCTTGGCTAGCGTGCCGATGCGTCGGCCACCGATCGCGACCAGGGCGATCAAGTAAACCGTGTAGTCCAAGCTGAAGCGGTAGCCGAACTGTACCCAGCCAGAGTTCTGGTAGAGCAAGTGGGCAACCAGTGGACCGAGTACGGCCAAGGCCAGCCACGGTGCGACCGGGCTGCGGCGCTTGGGCCAGAGTAGATAGAAAAAGATCGGTGTGGTGACAAACAGGCTCAGGCCGTGCCAGCTGATCTTGATGTACGGCGCTTGGGCGACGATCTTGGGCAACATCGTAAGCATCACTGCTAGGTTGCGCGACAAGAAGTGATAGTTGAATAGGCCCCAGCGCTGGATGCGCTCGGCCCAGCGCACGTTGAGATAGTAGTGTCCAAACTCAGTGGGGCTGTCGAAACGCGCGTAGTTAGCGGCGAAGGCGATGCCCGCTATGGCGATCATCGGTATCGCTGCCCAGGTCAAGTGGGTCAGCGTGGGACGCCAGTCGATGCGCGAGACGTAGTGGCGCAGCTTGGAAAATGGCGTGCTGTGTTCCGCGAGCGGCGTGGTGGCCACCGTCAGGTGTCGGCGAATGACCTCACCGACGATCAGCAGCAGAGAAAAGGGGATTGGCGCGCGGGTTACGAAGCCCAAGCCGAGACAGAGCCCGGCCCAGAACGGGTGTCGACCGTCGAGCGCGGCAAGTACGTACAGCGCAGTCAGCGAAACGCCGATGATATGCGCCGTATACCAAACCTGCCCAAGTACTGCGCTGTAAAAGTGAACGGTGCCGAAGGCGAACGCGCCGACGAGCCAGAGGTCCTCGCTCACCGAGCGCTCTGAGAGCTTGAGCGCGACCAGTTTGCGCAGCACAAAGAACACCAGCACAGGATTGAAGGCGGCGATCGCGGCGGTGAAGATCACGTCGTTAAACGCCATGCCCCAAATCGCCACCAATGGCAGCATCAGGATCGCTGGGAACCAGGGGAAGGATACGTAATAGATGTCGCGTCGATTGCGGATCTCACTAGGTTCGATCACCAAGCGTTCGCCGGTGGTCGTCTTGAAGCGGTTCGAGGCGCCGGTGCGCAGAAATGTTCCGCGCAGTTTGCGACCATCAGCGAGCGTCAGTTCGGTCACCAATGCCCAGTCGTTTTGGTGAGGCGGTCGGCCCTTCAGTGAGAGGCGACCCTCGAGCAGGCTTTTGGCGAGGTAGACGTAGTGGTTGTCGCTGCTCGGTCCTCGCAGGCGGTTACCAGCGGTGCCCAGGTAGGCTGCCAAACAGATCAGATAGATCAGCAAGGGCAGCCGCATCCGGCGCAATCTGTTTTGTGGCGTGCTGTCAACCACGGTCGGGATCCTCTGGGCTTGGCTGGGGGCCTTTTGTCGCGAGCCGGCGACGCTCGATCGACGAGAGGGCGAGCCAGCCGACGACGCCGAGTATTGCGGCGAAGGCTAGGGTGGACAGTGAGTAGCCGAAGGCGGTGGCGACGGCGACAGTCGGTGACAGTCCAACGAGAGTGAAACCTAGCGTCCAACCGGCTTCGAGCGCGCCGAAGCTACCGATGCCGCCGATCGGCAGAAAGCCAGAAACGATCGAGGCGGTGGTGCCGAGGATCGCCTGAGCGACCGTAACCTCGACGTGAAAAGCACGCAGCAGCACATATGCCAAGGCGAAGGTGAGAATCCACTGGATCACCGTCGTCGTGCAGAGCACGACGAGCACTGGCGCACGCAATTTATCGAAGGCGGCAATCGCTTCGCCGAGCTTGTCAACGGCGCTGCGCAGTCGATTGCTGCGCTTGACGCCGAGCAGGCTGAGTGTGCCTTGCAGGATGCGCAGGCCGAGGTGGGTCAGCCGTTTGAAAAAGATGATCGCCAGCACGCCGAGAACGAAGACGACGCACGCGCCAATTTGGCTGGGCAGTGGGTCTGCGCGATAGACGGCGTGATTGAGGGCCAGTGTGACGCTAAAGATGACGATCACGATCAACCCGTCGAGCAGGCGGATCAAGACCAGCGAGAGGATGCCTTCGGCCAAGCCGGACGTGCCGGCACGGCGTACCAAGAAGGCGAAAGACAGGTCGCCCATGCGCATCGGCACCAGCCGCAGCAAGAAATTGTGCACGCAGGTGATCGCTAACATCGTGCCCCCCGAGGTCTGTGGGGCGACCGCGGCGAAGCGTCGGGAGCGAGAGATGTAGAGCGCAAAGAAGATCAGAAAGGCCAGTCCGATCAGCGACCAGTTAGCACTCGCATAGAGTTCGCTGATGCGCTGGAGATCAATGTAGCGCCAGAGCACCGCGAAAAATAGGCAGGTGACGACGGTGCCGATCGTGCCGCGGATCAGCAAGGCGCGCCGCGTTGCCGGTTTGATCACGACTCGTCCGCCGGGGTGGTGACGTTGGCTCGACTTGTCGTTGCGGTGGCCCGCTCGTCTATTGGACGGTGCTCGCCGTATTCGAGCCGACGCAGGCGGGTCAGCGCGTCTTCGAGAAGCTTACGGTTTGCGCCGACCAGGTCGGCAAGCAGACCGCCAAGCATCACGACAAAGGCGACGATCAAAAACACCGCAGCGAGGATCAACGATTGGATGTGCCCTGCTTGACCATCGGCGGACGTCAGGTGGAAGTAGAGAAAGCGCGCGCCGAGCGTTGTGCCAGCCAAGAAGAAGAGCAGCGCCAACAGTGAAAAGGCGCGCAGCGGACGATACATCGTGTAGATGCGGACGATCGTACCTGCCGAGCGCTTGAGGTATTGCGGAATGCCCTTGAACAGTCGCGACTCGCGGGTCTTGCGGTTGGTACGAATCGGCACGGCATCGACGGCGAGCTGCGCTTGGCCGGCCTGGATCAACGTTTCGAGGGTATAGGTGAAATCTGAGGTGACAAACATCCGCAATGCGGCTTCGCGGCTGATCGCGCGAAAGCCGCTGGTCGCGTCGGGCACCGATGTGTTTGAAGCAAGGCGCACGACCCAGCTGCCGACCCGTTGCAGATTCTTCTTGGTTGCCGAGAACTCATCGACACTCTGTACACAGCGGTCACCGACGACGAGGTCGGCACGGTGCTCCAGGATCGGACGGATCAACGCCGGGATGTCGGCGCCGTTGTATTGGTTGTCGGCATCGGTGTTGACGATCACGTCGGCGCCGAGGCGCAGCGACGCATCGATGCCTGCCATGTAGGCGCGTGCGAGTCCGCGGTTTTGGGGAAATCGTAAGATGTGGTGCACGCCCAGTTCGCGGGCGAGCTCGCTGGTGCGGTCGGTGCTTCCGTCGTCGATGATTAGGTATTCAATGCAGTCGACGCCGTCGATCTCGCGTGGCAGGTCGCGAATCGTCTCGGGGAGCGTTTGCTCTTCATTGAGACAGGGGATTTGGATGATCAGTTTGACGGACACGACAGTACCTACCGCGCGCTTGGGACGGGGCGCTGCTACTTGGTCATCCGCGCTTTGAGGATCGTCACCGTCTGTGCGGGTACGTCTTTGGGGAACGGACCGCCCGGACCCGTCTTGAGCGCCTTAATCTTGTTGACCGTGTCCATGCCAGCGATGACCTTGCCGAAGACGGCGTAGCCCCAACCCTGCGGCGTCGGCGAGCGGTGGTTCAAGAAGGCGTTGTCGGCGACGTTGATGAAAAACTGCGCTGACGCGCTATGGGGATCCGAAGTGCGGGCCATCGCGATCGTGCCGACAGTGTTTTTTAGGCCGTTGTTGGCCTCGTTGGTCACCGGCGGACGCGTCTCTTTCTTCTGAAAGTCCGCGGTGAAGCCGCCGCCCTGGATCATGAAGTTGTCGATCACCCGATGAAAGATCGTCCCGTCGTAGTGCCCGCGTTTAACGTATTCGAGGAAGTTGGCCACCGATTTGGGCGCCTTGTCGGCGTAGAGTTCGAGTTTGATCGAACCCATGTTGGTTTTCAGTTCTACGCGAGGATTGCGTGCCTTTGCCTTGGTCTTCTTCTTCGCGTCGGCGGTTGAGACGAAAAGGGCAGCGACGAGACAAGCGACCAGCGCGAAGCGGATCTTTAACACGGCGGACTCCTATCTTGCGAAAGCGTTGGCTAGTTCTTCAGCGTGACGACGTTGGGGCCACGTGCAGAACCATTCTTGGCAGCGACGCGACCGCGTTCATCGACGGCTTGGATGTAATAGTGGATGTAACGGCCTTCAGTCGCCGCAGGCGGAATCGACCCGCGATAGGTGTTGCCGCTCTTGCTCATCACGACTTGCTGGTATTTGACCTTGCCTGCACCACGGTAAAACAGCACCAAGCGGTGTGCGCGAACGTCCGCTCCGGTGACGGCGCGAACGCTGATCGGATAGCCGGCGCGCGCTTCGTCGATCGGTGAGTGCTCGAGGCCTCGCGCCGTCGTGTCGAGCTTGACCTTGGTCTTGGTCACTTTTTTCGGCCAGACGGCGACTTTCGGCGGGCTGCCGAGGGTCTTGACCGCGCGCTCAGCGATGGCGAACACGCGCTGAAGCCGCGGCGAAGCCAACCGCTTGGGTATCTCGGCCGAGCGATCGATCCGCAGCGCATTGACGAACGCGTGCAGTCCGCGATAGGTGTCGCTCTTACCGGAAATCCAAGCGATCCCGAGCAAAATGTGGGTGGTGGCCAGTATTGGTCCTTGGTCGATGTGGGCGTTGGCAGCCAACTCGAGCGCGTCGCTGAGCAGCTGACGGCCCTTGCCGTAGCTGTAGCCCTCGAAGGCGGCGATCGCCTCACCGTTGAGTTTCTGCATCTTGTCCGTGGTTTGCTTTTTCTGTGTCTCGGACGGCATAGCGGGCTTGGCCTGGGCCGGCCCGACCAGCAGCAGGCACCCCAGAGCGGCGAACAAGCTGGCTTTTTTGCGTACAACGCGGAACATGGACGAATCCTCCAGAGCGGCAGGCTACCCGATGGCACGCCGGCAGTGCAAGGGTGCTTTTTTTCCTGGGGATCGAGCCTTTTCTTAGTGCTGTTCCGGCGTTAGCCGGATGCTAGGCGTCGGGGGCTGCGGCTTCGCCGATCAGCCGCTGGTAGCTAAAGGCCGCGGCTTTGCAGACCCGTTGAAGCTCGGTCGCGGCGCGCTGGTCAAATGGTGTGCCGTGGGACTGCAGACAGAGCAGCTGAACGACCTCTGATTCGACGCAGATCGGCGCCACGCAGCAGTGTCGCGGCGGCTGGACCTGAAGGTAGTTGGCGATCAACTGCTGAAACGGGTCGCTATGGTCGGCGACGACCGTTTCGTTGGTCTTGAAGGCGCGCTGCAGCGTTGAGTTGGGAACCAGCGAGATGACCAACTCGTTGATGCCGGGCGGTTGGGCCGCGCCGTGGGCCCAGGCTTCGATGCCGACTGCCATGTTGCCGCGACAGAGAAACAACACGCTGAGCGCTGCTTGCGGCAGGCACGGCCGGGCCAGCGCCGTAGCTAGATCGACGCGGGTTGTTGCTGTTTCGATCGCTTGGATCGCTTGGTCGACGTGTGTCCAGCGACCGGCGTGTTCGGAGGTGCTGGACTCGGGTTCGGTCTCGTCGATGGTCAGCTCGAAATCGTCGTCCGCGTGGCTCCGCGGGACGGCGTCGAGGTAGACCAGCTCGACGTTGTCGACGACCAGCGGCAACGGGCCGGTTTCTCCGCTGGAGCTAAACGCTTCGGCCGGGCCAACCGTCGGTTCGAGGTAGCTGCGGGCGATCTCTCCCGATGCAGGAGGGGCGGGTCGCTGCTGCGTCGGCACCCGACGAAAGCGCGCGTGGCGGGCGATGCCGAAGTATTTTTCGAGGATGTAATACAGGCGCAGCTCGGGCGCGACGTACGGTTTGATGATCAAACCGGAGCGGTAGCGCAGATCCTCGAGCAGCTCGACGTTGTGGGGGTCGCGCATCGCGATGTGTAATGTCTGCCCCTCGATCGCCATCGGCACCAGCGTGTAGCGGGCGCAGATATCGGCCGGTACGAGTTTCACCGCGTCGGCCATCGGCGAACTCAGCGCCTGTTGCGTTGCTTCAGGCACCTGTAATTGGTCGGCGAGCCACTGACTGACGGCGTTGATCGACAGCAGTTCCATTTCCACGGCAGTCGTCCCCAGACGCCCGCCGTTAACGACCTGAGCTGCGAGGATCTGTTGTAGCTGCGCCGGGGTAAGGAGCCCTGCCTCGCAGAGCAGCTGCCCGAGCTTCTTCGACGTCGCCATGTATTCGTTGAGAGTATCACAGACTTGGCCCGCGGATCTTCCGGCGATGTGGTAAAAGGGGGCCCGTGAGTGGGCAACGCGCGCAGACTCGCAGTGCATGGATTGTCGCCTTGGTCCTAGCCCTTTGCGGCCTGGCGCTGGCCGCCCATGCTTATAGCTACAGCTTTGTCAGCGACGATGCGTATATCTCGATGCGCTACAGTTACAACTTGGCTCACCACGGCGAGCTGACCTTTAACCTTGGCGAACGCGTCGAAGGCTACACCAATTTTCTCTGGACAGTGTTGTTGGCCGGGGCGATCAAGGTTGGCCTGAATCCCGAGCTGGCATCTCAGCTGTTTGGCTGGTTTTTTGGCGCGCTGGCACTGGTTTTTGTCTACCGCATTACGCGTTTGCTGCGAGACGGCGCACCACCCAGTGGGTGGGACTACGTTGCTGTGTGCATGTTACCGACCTGGGGCTGCTTTGCCGTGTGGTGTAGCGGTGGGCTCGAGACCCAGATGTTCTGTGCGCTGATGCTTGCTGGCTTGGCGCGCTATCTCGCCGAAACCGCCGACCCTGGACGCCGCCCTTGGTCCGGTGTGCTGTTTGCGTTGTCGGCGATGACTCGGCCCGAAGGTATGCTGATCTTCGGTCTCGTCGGACTTCATCGCTTGGCGGTCAACATTGTTGCCGAGCGACGATATCTGCCGACGGTGCGCCAGATGATTTGGGGTCTGGGTTTCTTATTGCCGTTTGGCGTGTTTATGGCTTGGCGCTACAGCTACTACGGCGATCTGCTGCCAAACACCTTCTACGTCAAGGCGGGTAGCGGCGCGGCGATGGCCAAGAAGTGGGGGCTGCCGTACCTGTGGGACTTTGTCCACTTCAATCGCATCTACGTCTTGCTGCCGTTGCTGTTCCTTTTGCCGTGGCGCAGTAAGGTCTCAGCCGCCCAAGAGCCGCGGAGATCGAGCCATACCGTCGTCTTTTCGCTGCTGCTGCCGATCGTGCTGATCTACACGGCTTACGTGACTTGGGTCGGCGGCGACTTTATGGCGATGAGTCGCTTTTTCGTCCCGGTCATGCCGTTGATCGCGATCCTCGCTCAGGAGGGATTGCGCCGACTGGTTGCGGCGCGTGACGCTCAGGGTCAAGCGACGACGGTTTCTGCACGGCCGCGATTGCGTTTGGCGCTGGTGGTCGTTCCGCTTCTCGCTGGCGGTTGCCTGAACAGCTATGGGTTGCATCGCCAATCTCAGAAGATGTCCTACTATCGTTGGGGGCTCGATACGGTCGCTTACCTACGCAAGTTTGCCGATGATCGGATCATTATCGGTCGCTGGATGCGCGAGCAGCTGCCCTCGGACACCTACTATTCCGTCGGTGGTGCCGGCGCTAGCGTCTATGCTTCGCGACTGCGGGCGCTCGACGCCTTTGGCCTGAACGACCACTGGATCGCCCACAACGGTCCGCGCGTTGGCGATCGGCCGGGCCATGGCAAGATGGCGCCCGAACACTACATTTTGAAAAAGAAGCCCGATCTGCTCTGTCATATGGCCAAGCATCAGGACACCGTGTATTTTCCACCGCCGCATGAGGCGGCATATTGGCAGGCCCGCGGCTACCGTTGGGCTTGCATGAATCCTCCCGGGCTCCGTCCGCGCTACTATTGCTGCCTCCGCCGCGTCGATCGCGACCTTGGTACACAGTTGGTCGAGGCGAGTCCCTGATGGGGCAGGAGAGGCCAATCGATGAGTGATGACAGTAAGTATAGCGATCCGCGGATCGCGATCAATCGTGTGTACACCCGTCGTGGTGATGGCGGGGAGACAGGGTTGGTCGGTGGTACGCGTCTACCCAAGGACGCGGTTCGCATCGAGGCCTACGGCACTGTCGACGAGCTGAACGCCTACGTTGGTGGCGCGTTGGTCAGCTGTCGCAGCGTGCGGGTACAGTATCCGGAGATCGCTCGCCTGGTGAATATCCTCAGGCGTGTGCAGCATGAGTTGTTCAATCTGGGCTCGCTGCTGGCGACCGAACCGGAGAAGGTCGATCCGCGCCAGCCGCAGGTCGGACGCGAGCACATCGCGCGACTGGAACGCGAGATCGACGAATTGAACGCCGACCTGCCGGCGTTGCGCTCGTTTGTCCTGCCGGGAGGTAGCCGCCTGTCGGTGGACTTGCACGTCTGCCGTACGGTTTGTCGACGCGCCGAGCGAGTGGCGTCGCGTCTGTTGCGTGAAGAGCCGAAGACGACCGCGGCGGGGTTGGGCTACCTCAATCGACTTTCCGACGCGTTTTTTGTGTTCGGTCGCTGGGCCGATGTTGTTCAGGGGGCGGTCGAGACACTCTGGGATCCAAACCACGACGGAGAAAAGAGCTCCGCCAGCGAATCTTGATCAGCGCGCCCGACTGGGTCGCTGCGACAAGGAGTCAACATGTTCGATCGCCGCAACGAAGTGCTCGCTCGACAGCTGCTCGACTACTCGACCGAGCTCAAGCAGGGTGAAGTGCTCTATCTGGAGATCAAAGGGCGCGACACCCTTGAGCTAGCCAAGCCGATCATTCGCTTGGCTAGCGAGCGCGGCGCTACGCCGTTTTGGTACTACAGCGATGAGTCGCTGATGCGGCATTTCGTCGCCCACGCTAGCGAGGCCCAGTTCAAGCGGCAGGCCGATCTGCACTTGGAACTGATGAAACAAGCCGACGCTTACATCGGGCTACGTGGCTCGGATAATCCTTTCGATCTCGCTGACCTGCCGGCCGAGCAGCGCGACATGCTCAACGCGCTGTTCATTAAGCCCGTTCACCTCGAAGAGCGCGTCAAACGCACGCGCTGGACGGTGCTGCGTTACCCCAACAACGCGATGGCCCAGCTCGCCGAGACGTCGCAAGAGTCCTTCGCCGACTTTTACTACGACGTTTGCTGCGCTGATTATTCGAAGATGTCGCGAGCGCTCGACCGCTTGCATCAGCGAATGACTGCCGCCGATAAGGTTCGTCTTGTTGCGCCGAACACCGAGCTAAGTTTTTCGATCAAGGACATCCCCGCAGTGAAGTGCTCGGGCAAGCGCAATATCCCCGATGGCGAGGTTTTCACGGCACCCGTTCGCGACTCGATCAACGGAACGATCAGCTTTAACGCGCCGTCTTTGTACCAGGGCACGCTGTTTAGCGACGTCTGCTTGACCTTCGAAAGTGGCCGTGTCGTCAAGGCGCACTGTGCTGGTGACACGGCGATGCTGGAAAAGATTCTCGATACCGACGAGGGCGCGCGCTACGTCGGCGAATTTGCGATCGGTGTGAATCCGTTCATTCGCCATCCGATGAAGGACACGCTGTTCGATGAGAAGATTTGCGGTTCGATCCATCTCACTCCGGGGCAGTGCTACGACATCGCGCCCAACGGCAACCAGTCGGCGATTCACTGGGATTTGGTGCTGATCCAGCGACCCGAGTACGGTGGTGGTGAGCTTTGGTTCGACGACCAGCTGATCCGCAAAGATGGCGTATTCGTCGACCAGGAACTGGAACAGTCGCTCTCTGCCGATGCGCTGCGCGCCGCGGTGTAGCGCGAATTCGGCCCGAAGTCGCCCCCGTCGAACGAAACGAGTCGCTGTCGTAACCGCGCTCCGATCGTCGACGTATCACCTACAACCCGAAGGTAAGATGCTTGATGGCCTCGCTGCTTGCCCAGCTGTTTTCCGCTAAGCGCCCCGAACCGTCCTATCCCGTACTGCCTGCCGTCGATGACCGGCAGCAGACCAGTGTTGCTGGGATCTATGCGGTCGGGGAATTGGCGGGGACGCCGCTGGTCAAGCTCGGGCTCAATGCTGGCCATCAGATCGTCGAGCAACTCGCCGATGAACTCGGTCGCTCGGATCGCGATGCCGGTCTGCTCGACTTGGTGATCGTCGGCAGCGGTAGCTCGGGTTTTGCTGCGGCGCTTGCTGCCAAGGACCGCGGCCTGCGTGCGCTAACGCTCGAGGCGTCAAAGCGCTTCAACACCTTCGAGACGATGACCAAGGGCAAGTGGTTGTTTGCCGAGCCTGCCGATGTGCCGCTGCGTTCGCGGGTATGGTTCGAGGAGTGTACGCGCGAACAGTTGCTGGAAAAATGGTCTGGCTTGGCCGACGCCGAAGGACTGGATATTCGGCAGCACGAGCCGGTTATCGATATTCGCGGCAAAAAGGGGGCGTTCGTCGTCGTGACCGCCGTCGGCGAGTATCGCTGCAAGCGCGTTGTGCTGTGCATGGGCAAGGCCGGCAACCCGCGCAAGCTGGGTGTGCCTGGTGAGCGCGAGCACGCGGACAAAGTCTTCCACCGCTTGATCGATCCGGATGATTTCCGTGGTCAGCATCTGCTGATCGTCGGGGCGGGCGATGTGGCTTGCGAAGCTGCGATCGCTCTGGCGGCCGAACGCACCAATCGAGTGACCCTTTCGGCGGTCGACCAGGAGCTGAGCTATCCGAAAAAGCGCAACATCGACGCGGTTCGCGAGCTGGAGCGCCAAGGCCGTCTGCGGATCCTGCTCGATTCGCGGGTTAAGCGAATCGCTGCCGGCCACGTCGAAGTGGAGCTCGCCGATCGCTCGGTCGAGCGGATCGACAACAACAGCGTGTTCGAGATGATCGGCGCCGAGCTGCCGCTGGGTTTTCTCAAGAAAGTTGGCGTGCGGCTCAACGACCAGTGGAGCGTCGGCCGTTGGCTGGCATTGGCGGCGGTGTTCGTCCTTGTCTATTCGTTTTACTCGCTCAAGAGCTACGGCAAGGGCGCGGTTGCTTGGCCGTTCGAGGGGCTGATTAGCCCCGAGAGTTACGATGGGGTGCTGCGCAGCGTGTTCAAGGCCTGCTTTGCGCCGTTTGCTCCGCTGTTTTCCCCGGCCGCCCGAGCCGATCTGGCCGTCGACCGCGGCTTTCAGCAGGGCTTTCTATACAGTCTGCTCTACAGCGTTGTGATGCTGGTCTTCGGCTATCTGGCGCTCATCCGTTGGCGCAACAAGGCCAAAGACAAACGCTACCAGACCTATCGCTACCTCAGCCTGCTGACCTTTCAGCTGGTGTTCTTTTTCGTCGTTAACGTGATCGGCGTTCAGGCGCTGAGCGTCAAATACGCCTGGCGCGCCTGGGGGCTCTATCAACCGTTTCCGTTGTTCTTCAACACGTTCTTCTGGTGGTCTCCGGGTGATCCTCGGGCGCTCGTCTGGTTTTTCGTCTGTGCTGGGCTGGTCGGTACGTTTGTCGCGATTCCGCTGCTGGCTCGCTATCACGGCAAGCGGTTTTGCACCTGGGTTTGCGGTTGCGGCGGGCTGGCCGAAACGTTGGGCGATCGCTGGCGGCACCTCTCGGCGAAGGGGCCGCGTTCGCGCGCTTGGGAGTTTCAGGCCGTTGTTGTTTTGGTTGCGGCGTTTTTCGTCGGCATGATCGTCGTCGGGTGGTATCGAACGAGCGGTTCGAACGGTTGGTGGAACAGCTACAACTACCTCGTCGACTTCTGGTTGGTCGCGGTGATTCCGATCGCGCTCTATCCATTTTTCGGCGGCAAGGTATGGTGTCGTTACTGGTGTCCGCTGGCGGCCTACAATCAGCTGCTGTCACGATGGTTTGGCAAGCTGAAGATCGTCTCCAATGACAAGTGCATCACCTGCACCGAATGCTCGAAGTACTGTCAGGTTGGTGTGGATGTGATGGCCTTCGCCAAGAACCAGCAGCCATTCGACAACTCCAACTCGGCGTGTATTCACTGTGGCATCTGCATCGATGTTTGTCCGATGGCGGTCTTGAGCTTCGAGAGCAGCTCGACATCGGCCAAACAGCTGATCGCTCAGGGCAAGTCGTCCGCTGTCGGTTGATCCGCCGCTAGCGCTTGGCTCGGCCTGTCGGCTGCGCTAGCCTGCGGGCATGACACGTCGGGTTTGGTTGGTCGTCGCCCTCACGCTCGCCATTCTGCCTTCCTGCTGGTCGCGTACCGCGCGCGACACGCGACAGCGAGCGATCGACGAAGGTGTTGGTGCGCGCCAGCATGAGTCGGCACCGCGGCGTACGGCCGCTGCGCGACCGCTGCCCTGGGTTGAAGAAAAGGGCGTTCACGACGCCGATCGCACCGGTCTCGAGGCCTACCGGGCCGAGCGGATGAGCGAGGAGAACAGCTCGGCGCTGCAGCGTCAGCGCTGCATGGTGCTGCGGCGGCACTACGCCTGCCCGTTGCTGGCCCACCGTTGGACCGTGCAAGCGCTCAAAGGGCGGTTGCGGCTGTCGGTGGAGGCAAGCCGCGCTGCGGCCGATCGCCTGCGTGAGCGGTTGATCTGCCACGAGCGCTATGGGCGGTTGGAGCGACAGGACCCCGATTGCCTGCAGCGGCTGGGGCCGCGACGGATCGTTGGTGGCTACGGCCAGGGTCGAATTTGGATCGAGCTTACGCCGACAGGAGCGCTCGATCAGCTACGCCAACAGGTCGACGCGCTGATCGAGGCTGCCGGCCAACCCGTTGGCGATTGAAGTTCCGCTATCTGTCGACGCAGAGTTCTTGTCGATTGCCGTCGGCCTTGGGTAAAATGAGCCTGTGACAATAGCTGACCGCAGAGGACTGATCCTTGATCCGACCGAGGTCTCCCGGGCGTTGTGGCAGTTTTGCGTCAACTCGACCCCGGCAGTGATCGTAACCCTCGAGACGGATGGCGTATTTCAGGCGCGATTTTCAAGCGTTGGCACCGCCTCGGTGGCTTTCGAGGTCTTTTCCGGTCCAGCTAGCGTCGAACTCGGTGCCCCCTGTTCGGTGTCGTTTCAGCTGGTCGATCGGGCAGGGGTCTTCGTTGCGCCTGCGACCGAGTTTCGCGGCAAAGACAAAAAGTCGCCATCGATTCTCGTGCTCGAACAACCGGCACAGATCGTTCGCGTCGAGACGCGGCGCACCTTCCGCGTGCCGGTGTTGCCCGAGCTTCAACTGCGCGCTGTGTTGACGACGCCGGGCGGCGAGCTGTTGCGCCCGCGGGTGGCTGACTTGAGTCTGACCGGTTTGGCCGTCGACTTTCCCGTCGGAGAAGACCCTGAGTTGGTCCCAGGGACCGAGATCCAGGTCGAGTTGCGGCTGCAGAATCGTCAGGTGCGGTTGCGTGGTGAAATTCGCCGCCAGAGCCGTCGCCAGTACGGCGTCTCGTTTGTCGATGTGATCGTCGACGATCGTCTCGAGCCACCCGAAGTGCTGCGCACGATCTTTAAGGCGGCCGAAGCCCGCTGGCTTGAATACTGGAGCCGTGGCCGCTAAGTCGTCGGCCTGCGACGATTGTCACGCTACCTCCGGTCACGCTAACTCCACCAACTCAGAAAACGTCTGACGTCCCGCTCCATCGCGTAACTTCACGCGAAACGGGGGCAGATGTGGGCGCGTAACTGGGGTATGGTCGGGCCGACCTGCCGGGTTGGTACAAGCGGCAGCCAGTTGTACCGACAAACAGCAGACGTGCAGTGAAGGGATGCGGCCTATATGACCGAGATAATCTTGCGCGTAACGATAGCTGGTGGCAGCGAGTGGGTGATGGTCTTGCTGCTGGCGCTTTCGGTGGTTTCGTTTTCGATCATTGGCGAGCGGGCACTGTTTTTTCGCGAGCGCCGGCGTCAGCTCGATGCGCTCGATGCGCGCCTCTCTCCGGCGATCGCTAAGACCGATATCGCCGCGATTCACCAGGCCGTCGAAGGTAGCGATGATGCCGTGCTCAGCGCGGCGATCGGCGATCCGCATGCCGATAAGCGCGGCCGGGAAGCCGCCAAAGAGGTCATCGCCAGCACTTTGGCCCGCCAGCGCTTACGTCTCGAGCGTCGGCTGACCTTTCTCGGCACCCTCGGCAATAACGCGCCCTTTATCGGCCTGTTTGGCACCGTGCTCGGCGTGATGCGGGCATTCACCGATCTCAGCAAGGGCTCGATGGAAGGGCACGCCTCGGTGATGGCAGGCATCTCCGAAGCACTAGCGGCGACGGCTGTTGGCTTGTTTGTCGCGATCCCCGCGGTCGTCGCTTTCAATTACTTTCAGCGCCAGGTGGACAACGTGCTTTCGACGACCGAGGCGCTCGCGCTCGGTATCGTTGCAACGACGAACCCATCGTCCAAGGAGTCCTAGATGGCCGGCGGCGCACTTGGCGGTGGCGGAAACCGCGGAAAGCTGATCACTGAGATCAACGTTACGCCGTTTGTCGACATCGTCTTGGTGTTGCTGATCATCTTTATGGTCACGGCGAGCTACATCGTTCGTGATTCGCTCGAGGTTAAGTTGCCCGAGGCGGCGAGTGGCGAGCCGCAGAAGCTCTCGATCCTGGCGGTGGTTGTGCTCGCTGATGGCACGCTCAAGATCGACGGTCAGGCAACCAGCGAAGGGGAATTGCGCGCCTATATTCGCCAGCAGAAGAAATCCGGACCGCTTGAAGCGGTGATCGCGGCTGACAAGGACGCGAAACATGGCACGGTGGTTCGCGTGATCGATTTGGTTCGCAGTGAAGGTGTGACCAAGTTTGCGATCAACGTCTTGAAAAAGAGCGCTGAGACCAAGCCGGGCGGCTAGGGCCAGTCGATGAGCGCGTCGGCATCTTGGGGCATACTGGTCTATTACTCGCTGCTCGCCCACGGCGTTTTGGGGGTGGTGTTGTATGCGGTGCCTCCCCGGCTGCATGCGCCGAGCACATCGACGATCGAACTTACCGACCGCCAATTGCCGCCCGAGCCACCGCCAGCCAAGGAGCCGATCGAAACGGCGAAGCCGCAGGCCAAGGCGTTGCTACCCGAAACGCCGGTGCCGCCCAAGCGGGTCAAGCCGCGACGCCGCGCAGAGAAGTCGCTGCCAAAGCAGTTCAAACCGGCAACGCCGACGGAGCCCGCGCGGCAAACCACCGCACCACAGACCTTCGGTTTGCCCGAAGCAGGAACGACGACGGCTGCTCCGGGACAAGGCGTGGCGCTGCCCAAGGGTGATTCGGTTGACACCGATACGCTCGCGACCAAGCGCGGCCAGGCACGCAGGGGGCGTGGAGGGTTCAAAAAGACCTACGAGGCGGGCGAGGCCGCGCCGCTGGCGGTGCTCAGCAGTTGGCCAAAACTCAAGCAGCGCAGCCCCGTGCCGTATCCGGAGCGAATGCGCGAGCTCGGGATCGAAGGGCGTGTGACGCTGCAGCTCACCGTCGACGAGACGGGGCGCGTGGTCCGGGCGACCGTGGTCAAGAGTCTGCATCCGATGCTGGACCGAGCGGCATTGCTGGCGGTCAAGACGTGGCAGTTTTCTCCCGCGCTGGTTCGTGGCGTACCGGTCAGCGTTAAGATTCCTTTCGAGATCGATTTTGTTTTGGACTGAGGCGGATGCGGATTCAACGGACCGATAGGCGCTCGCTGGCTTTGATCTTCGCTCTGCTCTGCAGCGCGCTCAACGCCAACAGCGCTGCGGCGCAGGTCCGTGAGCAGCTAAAAAAGTCGGTTGCTATCCCGAAACTGACTAAGCCGCCCAAGCTGCTGTCCTTTGTTCAGGCCGAGTATCCGCAACAAGCGCTTGCCGCGAAGCTGCAGGGCAAAGTTGAGCTATTGATCGAGCTCGACAAGACCGGCGCGGTGGTCAAGGTCGAAGTCGCACAGGCGCCGAGCGAAGCGCTCGGTCGGTCAGCCACCGCCGCGGCCAAGAAGTTTCGATTCAGCGCCGCGGAGTTTGACGGCAAGCCAGCGCCGATTCGCGTGCGCTATGTCTACAACTTCGTGATCGACGAGCGTTTCGTACCCCGTCTGCCGCGTTGGCTCGACACGCAGACCACCGTGCGTGCCGAAGACGCGATCGTCGGTTCGGTCCGCGAGCAAGGCGCGCGGATCCCGATCGGCGGTGCAGCGATCGCAGTGATCGAGGCCGGTATCGAGGTGCGCGCCGATGGCAGCGGTCGCTTTGCCGTGCCTGATCTTCCCGCTGGTCGTTACAGCGTTCGCGCGCTTTCGCCAAAGCACAAGAGCAAGACCGTGCAGGTTGAGGTCAAAGAGGGCGAGCAGACCCAGATCAAATTTTATCTCAAGCCACTGACCGAGAACCCCTATCGTATCGTCGTGCGCGGCAAGCGCAAGCAAACCTCGGTCACCCGCGTCAGCTTGCGTCGCAAGCAGTTGACCAGCGTGCCCGGAACGTTTGGCGATCCGGTGCGCGTGGTAGAGAATCTGCCGGGCTTGGCACGTGTACCTTACGTCGGCGGGGCGCTGTTGGTGCGTGGTACCGCGCCCGGGGATTCGGGCGTGTTTTTGGATGGCATCCGTATTCCGCTGATCTACCACTTTCTTGGAGGCCCATCGGTACTCAACGCGCAGTTTTTGGACCGGATCGACTACTTCCCGGGCAACGCCGACGTGCGCTATGGGCGCCTGATCGCCGGCGTGGTCGACGTCGCCACGCGTGACACGTTCACCGAGCAGTGGCATGGGGCCGTAGACATCAACCTGCTCAACGCTGGTGTGTTTCTCAACGCGCCGATCAGCAAAAAGGTCAGCGTAGCGGCAGCGGTGCGTCGTTCCTATATCGATGCGATCTTGCCTTCGGTGCTCAAGGCGGCGGGGCAATCGGCGACAACCGTTGTTCCAGTGTACTACGACTACCAATTGCGGGTTGACGCGCGGCTGGGCGGTGACGATCGCCTGCGCGTGTTGTTCTTTGGCTCTGATGACGATCTGCGGATCGCCAGCAATGAGAGCGATAACGACTTCGCGATCAACCTCAATTCAAAGATCACGTTTCATCGCGTGCTCGCGCGTTGGGACGCGCAGTTTACCAGCGCGCTACGCTCGAAGCTGCAGCCCTACGTTGGCTTCAACCTGGTCAACTTCTCGGCCGGTGATGCGAACGTTGATATCGTTTCCTGGATCGCGGGTCTGCGCCACGACCTAACCCTGCGGGTCAGTCCGCGTCTGACTTTGCGTTTTGGTCTAGATGCCGAAGTGAGTCGGTCGGGTTTCAACGCCGAGATTCCGCTTCCGGCGCCCTATCGCAACCCCGCTGGGCCGATCGACTTTAGCCCCAACTCATCGGGGAACAATGCGACAGGTGACACCGAGCCGGTAGATATCTCCCAATGGTTGGGCGGTATCGGTGGCTATCTCGACGCCCAGTGGGCGCTCAGCGAGAGGTTAAGTCTCGTACCGGGCGTCCGCTTGGGGCTGATCATGTACTTCGGCCACACGCGTCCGGTTGTCGATCCACGCCTGATGCTGCGCTACAAGCTGCGCGAAGCTACCACGCTCAAAGCCGGCGCCGGCATGTACTCACAAGCGCCACCGCCAAACCAAGCCAACGACGTTGCTGGCAATCCCGACCTGGTCTTAGAGCACGCAGCCCATTTCTCGGTGGGCCTCGAGCAGAAGCTCGCCGAGGCGCTCAACCTCGATGCGCAGTTCTACTACATCGCGCGCTGGGACCAGGCGATTCGCAGCGACGATTTCGACTTTGCTAGCGGGCGCCGGCGGTTTTTTTCCAACGACGGTGACGGCTATTCGTTTGGCATGGAGCTGCTGCTCAAACACGAGGTTACTAAGCGCTTCTATGGTTGGTTGTCGTACACGCTCTCTCGCTCGGTGCTGCGACGAGAGTCGGGCGGCGACCTCGTGCGGTTCGTCTTTGATCAGACGCATCTGCTGACCTTGGTTGGCAGCTATCGTCTCGGTGGTGGGTGGGAGCTCGGCTTGCGTTTTCGCTTGACCAGTGGTCGGCCGGATACACCGATTACCGCTGGCTTTTTCGACAACGACAGCGGTCGCTACGGACCGATCTTCGGTGAGGAACGCTCGGTCGATCGGCCGCTATTTCATCAGCTCGATTTGCGGGTCGAAAAGACCTGGTTCTTCGACCTCTGGCGCTTGGCGATTTATCTCGACGTGCAGAACGTCTACAACGCAAAGAACCCCGAGGCATTGCTTTACGACTATCGCTTCCGCGAATCGGGTCCGCTGCGGGGTCTGCCGTTCTTGCCGACTTTCGGCATCAAGGGAGCGTTCTGATGGCGCAGCTATTCCCCCGCAGCCGTGACTGCTTACAGCACTTGCCGACTAATCGGCGCAACCACCGAGCGAGGACGCACCTGATCGTTGGCCTGGGGCTGCTCGTTGGGCTGAGCGCGTGCACACCTGACTTTGACAGCGTTTGGTTGGTTAAGGATCTGCGCGTGCTGGCCGTGCAGTCCGAACCCCCCGAGGTGTTTGTCGACCGCGATGCCAGCAGCTACCCGCCGGTCCAGCTGACGGCCCTGGTCGCCGATCCGCGTGCGGACAAGACGACCGTGCGGTGGCAGGCTTGGGCTTGCACCAGCGACGAGCGACGCTGTAACGATGACGCAGCGTTGCGTGTGCAGTTTGCCAGCGGCGAATCGCCGATTGGCCCGATCAGCGTGCCGTTTACCGTGACCCGTGAGCTGCTCGATCGCGCGATCGCCGTCGATCCCTACAAGCCACCAGAGGGTTTTCCGCTCGAGCTGCCAGGTAAATATCCGCTGGGTGGTGTGGCCGTGACGATCGAACTGCGCTTCGACGACGATCCGTATCAGGTCATCGCTACCAAGCGTGTTGTCTATGGCGTGGAGGATCCGCCGGGCCGCACGCCCAACCGCAACCCCGAGGTCACGGTGGCCTTCGATGGTGCGCAAGTTGAGCGGCTTGCGCCGGGAGAGAGCATCACCGTCGTGCCACAGCCCGGATCGAATTCAAAAGAAGCCTACGAGGCGCGGACGATCACCACGACGGGCCTCGGTGTTGCGTCGCTGAGCGAATACCTGAGCTACTCGTTTTTTACCAGCGCTGGAGTCGTATCCCACGAGCGCACTGGAGGCAAGCCGTCGCCGTTTATCGACAACAAAAAAGTCGAGGACACGACGATTCAATTCCAAACGCCGTCTGCTGTCGGTGCGGGTACGCTCTGGGTCGTCGTGCGCGATGATCGCGGCGGGGTAAACTGGCAGACGATTCCCTTCGAGGTCAGGCCCTAGTGCGGCTGACGACGCGGCGATGAAGATCGGCGAACTGAGAAATGCGCTCGACGTTGCGGGGACGCTAGCTGTGAGTTGCCTTTCGGCGGCGGCGATCGGCATGGTGGTGCCGCCGTTGCCGCTGACCTTGCTGGCCACCCGGCGGACCGAGCGCGAGGAGCGGCTGCTGCGCTCGCATCACATGCTGACCTGGGCCGACTTTGTTGTGCGGCGCTTGCTGAGGATTCGCTTGACGGTTGTTGGTAGCGAGCATCGCCCGCGGCCGAGTCGTGGCCACCTCTACGTCTGCAACCACCAAAGCTACGTCGATATCCCGGTGTTGATGAGCGCGCTGGAGACGGCGGCCTTCCTCTCGATGCGCGGCGTGTCCTACCTGCCCGCGATCGGCCTTTGCGCCTACGCCGGCGGTACGATTTACGTCGATCGCAAGGACCCTCGCAGTCGTCGGCGGGCGATGCGCCAGACGCTGGAGATGGCGGAGCGTTCGACCGCGATGGTCGTTTTTCCCGAGGGCGGTCGCTCGCGTGAAGCTGGACTGAAGCCGCAGATTCAGACCGGCCTGCTGCGTGCCGCCTATAAGGCGGGACTGAGCCTTGTCCCGGTAGCGCTCGACGGCTGTCGTGACGTTGTGCCTACCGCCAACGACCGCATTGTGCGCGGGCAGTCGGTGGTGGTCGAAATTGGCGCAGCGCTTAGTCCCGCCGACTACGACAGCGGACGTGCTTTCGCTGGTGCCGCCTGGCAGCGCGTCGGTGAGCAGTTTTTGCGCTGTCAGCGTGCGCGCAGTTAGCGTCTGCCGCGTGCTTCACGAAGCGCGCGAGCCCGGGCAACCGCTTTGCCCGCCGCATGGTCGAATAGAGCAACCCACCCAAAGAGGAGTGTGCGATGCGCGCGGTTATCGTTTCGCTGGTTCTTGGCTTGAGCGCCTGTTCTGCGGTCCACGCGATCGACAAACGAGGGGTCGAGCTGATCAAGATCAAGGCGTTTGAGCGTGCTGATGGTGCGCGCTTTGTCACCCAGCTAAAGGATCGCGGCGTGATCGTCGAGTTGCCCAAAGGAACGCTGATCCCGGTCAAGCTTAACGTCAACCTGACGGTCGCCGATCTACTGACTGAGGGGGCGCAGTTGATGGTTAGGCTCAACCGCAGAATGTACGTCTATGCCGGCCCGCAGGGCGCCAAGATCAGCCCCGACGGCGAGCGCTGGATCGATCTCGGGCGGCGTGGCGTGAAGCGTTTGTTTGGGCTCAAGCAGCGCGGTAGTTTTCAGATCGGCTTCGGCATGAAGAAGGGTGAGCCGTTTAGCTTAACCGTGGCGCTGCGCCAGCTTTGATACTGCCTGTTTTCCGCCGTCGACGCGCCACCACAACGCTTCAGTCTAGCGAGAATACCCCATGCGCTTGCTGGCTACGCCGCGCCTAGCGCGCGTGCCTCCCCTCCGCTAAACAGGCAAGTTATTCCAGTCGCTTAGCCGACGTTGCCAGAGCATCACGTCTTCGTCACCTGATGGTCACCTGGTTCGTGCGAAATGCGGGCAACTCACGAATGGGAGACAACAGTGCCAGCGCGCTTCTATCTACTGACCATCTGTTTGAGCACGACAATCGGAACACTTCCTGCGGCCGCTCAGTCTGCCAAGACGGCGGGCGAGGCCACAGAGCAGCAGCCCAAAGCAGTGCTGCCCCACGTGCAATTCAAGCCCGGCAAAGGGCTGAGCATTCAGTCCGCGGATCAACGCTTCAAGCTGTCAACCAAGCTGCGGGTGCAGATGCTCTATTCGCTGTCGAAGGACCACGCCGATAGCGACAACGCGGAGCACTCGCTGATGCTGCGACGCGCCCGCGTCTCATTTGGCGGTCACGCCTTCAATGCGCACAACCGCTTCGAAGTTCAGCTCGCCGTCTCTCCTCGGGATCTCAGCCAAAGTGCAACAGGACCGCGACACACCCCCGTCTTGGACTGGATGCTGATCTTCGACTACTTGCGCGACCTCTCGCTGCGGGTCGGTCAGGCCAAGGTCCCCTACAGCATCGAGCGGCTGACCTCCTCGGGCAGCCTGCAGATGGTCGATCGTTCGAGCGTCAACAGCGAGTTCAACCTCGACCGCGATATCGGCGTGAGCCTGTTTTCTGAGGATCTGTTTGGCCTGGGGCTGTTGCGATACTTCCTTTACCTCGGCGTGGGCGAGGGACGCGATGCCTTTGCTGCGGACGACTTCGGCATGCTCTACAGCGCGCGCGTTGAGCTCTTCCCGCTCGGGCTGTTCAAGAACACCGCCCAAACTGATTTTGAGCGTGGCCCCGCGCGCTTGGCGATCGGGCTCGCCTATGCCCTCCACGACAACGCGAAGCGCAATCGTGGCATCATCGGCGACGGCTTTGCCGACGGCGGAACGGCAGACCTCCACAACGCCACGGTCGACGTGATGTTCATCTGGCGCGGCTTTTCGCTGCTTGGAGCGTTTATGTGGCGTGGAGAGCGCGCACGCAAGAGCGGCGGGGCGATCGATCAAACGACCGGCGACCCAGTGGCCCTGGAAAATGTGCGTGAGGGAACTGGCTGGGTCGCTCAAGCCGGCTATCTGTTGGGGGCGTTGCCGCTTGAGTTTGCCACACGCTTCGCTGCGGTTCGTGGCGCAACGGACTCGTCTCTGTCGAAGAAGAACGAGGTCGGCGGCGCGGTAAGCTATTACTTCTTCAAGCACGCGATGAAGATGCAACTCGACTACTTCCGCACATGGGGCAGTTCGGGCATCGACAACGGCGCTGATCAGCTGCGCGTTCAGCTTCAGCTCGCGCTATGAATCCGTCGCAGCGACGTAGCGCACAGACCAGGAAAGATAAGATGAGAAACACGTTATTGATATCGATCGCCGTTGCCAGTTTGACCTTTTTCGGCTGCAGTAAACGAAGCAACCCGGGCAGCGGAGGTGCGGGGACAGCGCCGAAAGCAGCGATCATCGCGATCGATGGATCGAGCACAGTGTTCCCGATCACCGAGGCTGTTGCCGAAGAATTTCAAAAGGGCGCTAAGGCCCGCGTTACGATCGGTGTGTCTGGAACAGGTGGCGGCTTTAAGAAGTTCTGCAACAAGGAAACAGCGATCAGTGGTGCTTCGCGGCCGATCAAAGAGAAAGAGGTTACGCTCTGCAAGAAAAATGGTGTGGCGTACATCGAGCTTCCGGTCGCCTACGACGGCATCGCCGTCGTGGTCCATAAGGAAAACACGTGGGTCGATAGCCTGACTGTCGCTGAGCTAAAGAAGCTTTGGGAACCGAGCGCCCAGAAGAAGGTGACCAGGTGGCGTCAGATTCGTCCAAATTGGCCGGACCAGGAGATCCACCTGTTCGGTCCGGGGGTGGACTCGGGGACTTACGACTATTTCACCAAGGCGATCGTCGGCACGGAGCACGCAAGTCGCGGTGACTTTACGTCGAGCGAGGACGACAACATCCTCGTCAAGGGGATCAGCACCGACAAGCTCGCGCTCGGTTTCTTCGGCTATGCGTATTACGCCGAGAATAAGGACAAGCTGCGACTGGTGCCGGTCGACGACAACAACGACGCAAACGGCAAAGGACCGATCGCCCCGTCGCCGACGACCGTTGCGGACGGCACCTACCAACCGCTCGGCAGACCGATCTTCATCTATGTGGCGAAGGAAGCCGCTGCGCGCCAAGAAGTAAGCGCGTTCGTCGACTTCTATCTGTCCCGTGGAGCGGCGCTGGCTGCCGAAGTTGGCTATATCTCGCTGCCCCCGCGGGCCTATACGCTAGCCAAGGCGCGCTACGCGACACGGACGGTGGGATCGGTGTTTGCCGGTCACGGCTCCAAAGTCGGGGTCACCGTCGAGCAACTGCTCTCCGGCAAGTAAGGCGGTCGAGTCGATGGCGATAACGAGCAGTTGGCGCGCGTACTCGGATTCCAAGGCGATGCGGGCATCGGCGATCAAACGTGGCACGCCACGCGGCATCGGCGAGCGGTTGATCGAATTCTCCTTGACCGGCTGCGGTCTGCTTTCAGTGCTGACCACCTTGGGAATCCTCTCGGTATTGGTGATCGAGACGATTCCCTTCTTTCGCCAGGTCTCGCTGGCCGAATTCTTGGGCGACAGCCAGTGGACGCCGCTCTTCGCCGAGAAGCATTTCGGCATCTGGCCGCTGTTGGTCGGGACGCTGATGACGATGCTGGTCGCCATCTGCGTGGCGCTGCCGCTCGGTCTGTTCGCCGCGATCTACCTCAGCGAGTTTGCCAAACCTCGAACGCGACAGATCGTCAAGCCGGCGTTGGAGGTCCTTGCCGGCATTCCGACGATCGTTTACGGCTATTTCGCGCTGGTTGTGGTCACGCCGATGCTGCAAAAGATCGTCCCCGGCCTGGCGGGTTTCAACGCGCTTTCGCCGGGGATCGTGATGGGCATCATGATCGTTCCGATGATTTCGTCGATCAGTGAGGACGCACTGCACGCCGTGCCGAATGGCCTGCGCGAGGGTGCCTACGCCCTTGGAGCGGGACGCAACGCCACGATATTCCGCGTCGTGCTACCGGCGGCGCGCGGTGGCATCAGTGTCGCGGTGCTGCTGGCTATCGCGCGGGCGATCGGCGAAACGATGATCGTGGCGATTGCGGCGGGACAACAGCCGCGCCTGACCTTCGATCCTCGCGTGCCGGTGGAAACGATGACCGCGTACATCGTTCAAGTCAGCATGGGGGATACGCCCCACGGTACGCTGGGCTACCAGAGCATCTTTGCCGTGGGTGCCGCACTGTTCGTCGTAACCTTTGTAATCAACGCACTCGGCCATCGGATGGCCCGTCATGCAGTGAGTAGCTAAATGAGACACGCTACTAGAAACCGTCGGCGCGAGCGCTTTTGGGAGAGTTTTTTTCGCAAGATCTGTCTGGCGGCTGTGGCACTACCGCTGTTGATCCTTGCGGGACTGCTGCTCAACGTCTTGCTCGACGCCGCTCAGCGGATCGACTGGAGCTTTATTAGCAGCTATCCGTCTCGAAAGCCGGCGCTTGCGGGTATTTTGCCGGCGCTGGTTGGCAGCTTCTATTTGGTTTCGCTGACCGCGGCGATCGCGCTGCCGCTAGGCATCGGTGCAGCGATTTACCTGCAAGAATACCGCGGCCGCTCACGCATCGCCTCGTTGATCGAAGTCAATATCGCCAACCTGGCCGGTGTGCCATCGGTGATCTATGGTTTGTTGGGTCTTGGCCTTTTTGTGCGCACCGTGGGGATGGGACGTAGCCTGATCGCTGGTGCCTGCACGCTGGCGCTGCTTGTGATGCCGATCGTGATCATGACTGCGCGCGAGGCGCTCCGCACCGTGCCCAATACCCTGCGCGAAGCGGCGTTCGCTCTGGGAGCGACCCGCTGGCAAGCGATCCGGCGAGTGGTTATGCCACAAGCGCTGCCCTCGATCTTAACCGGCGCGATCTTGGCGATCTCTCGAGCCATCGGTGAAACGGCGCCGCTGATCGTCGTTGGCGCTCTGACGTTTGTGACATTTCTTCCCGATGGAATCGACGCGCCATTTACTGCGCTACCGATTCAGATCTTCAACTGGGTTTCGCGCCCTCAAAAGGCGTTTCTGTATAACGCCGCTGCTGGCATCGTCGTGCTGCTCGCAACGATGTTGGTCTTGAACGCGATTGCGGTGTACTTTCGGCATCGCCTGCAACGTCGCTGGAGTTGATGTGAGCCGACCTCGCAAACCGACTATTGAGCTGCCCCCCGTTGTCTCGTTTCCCGATGACCAAACCAAGGTCCGGGCGCGTGGCCTCAACGCCTGGTTTGGTGACAAGCAAGTGCTATTTGATGTTTCGATCGACGTGCCGTCACAGGGCGTAACCGCGATCATCGGTCCCTCCGGATGTGGCAAGTCGACGTTCGTTCGCTGCGTCAATCGGATGCACGAGTTGGTTGAAAGTGCTCGCCTGAGTGGCGAAGTGTCCCTCGACGGTGAGAGTGTCTACGGCGCGGATGTCGATCCGGTACTGCTGCGGCGGCGGGTGGGGATGGTCTTTCAAAAGCCCAACCCATTTCCAACGATGTCGATTCGCGACAACGTGCTGGCCGGGCTTAAGCTGACCAAGACGCTGGACAAATCAACTGCTGAGCAGAACGTTGAACAGGCGCTTTCGCAAGCCGCGTTGTGGAACGAGGTGCGTGATCGTCTTGATGAACCGGGAGGCAGTCTTTCCGGTGGGCAGCAGCAACGTTTGTGCATCGCTCGCGCGTTGGCGGTGCAGCCCGACGTCCTGTTGATGGATGAGCCGTGTTCGGCGCTCGATCCGATCGCGACGGCGCACATTGAGGACTTGCTGCACACGCTAAAAGAGCATTATACGATCGTGATCGTGACCCACAATATGCAGCAGGCGGCGCGCGTGTCGGACATGACGGCGTTTTTCCTGTCGGGCGAACTGATCGAGTTTTCGCCGACCAGCGAGACGTTTACCGCGCCACGTCACCAACGGACCGAAGAGTACATTACGGGTAAATTTGGGTAGACCGATGGATAAGAGTCACACCGACCGATCTTACGAAAGCCAGCTGAGCAGTTTGCGCCGGGGGCTATTGCAGACGGCTGGGCGCGTCGAGCAGATGCTCGAGTCGGCGATCAGCGCGATAACCGAACGCGATGCGCAAAAGGCGCGCGAAGTGATCGCTAACGACGCCTTGGTCAATCGCGCAGAAATCGAGATCGACCAGGTTTGTTTGCAGATCCTCGCCCGACGGCAGCCAATGGCCTCCGACCTGCGCTTTATTTCACTGGCGCTCAAGATGATCACCGATCTAGAGCGGATCGGCGATCTTGCAGTGAATATCAGCGAGCGGGCGATCGATTTGGCCACTGAACCGCCCTTTGGTTCTTACGCCGAGATCGAGCGCATGGGCGAGATGGTTTGCCAATTGGTGCGGCGGGCCGTCGAAGCGTTTGTCGCCGGCGATGCGGCCGCGGCACGGCAACTCGTCGAAGATGACGATGCGATCGATCAGCTGTATACGGATATTTTTCGCTACATACTGCGCGAGATGATCGCGCACCCTGATCGCATCGAGCGCGGCATACATCTGCAGTCAGTTGCAAAATGGCTCGAGCGCGTGGGCGATCACGCCGTGAATCTCGCCGAGCAGGTGATCTTCATGGTGAAGGGCCGTGACGTTCGACACGAAGGGAAACTGGGCAGTCGCGAAGAGTAGCTGTCCAATCATCTGCACCGTCGCTGCCCCGTTTGGGCCGACCGGCGCAGATGCTTCCGCCGCAGCAGTTCGCTGTATCCGCAGCCAGCGGACTAGCGGGCCGACAAGCCGATGCGATGAGGCAGGCGCTCGCGGCACGAGCGCCATTAATGCTGTGCTGTGGTGCGGCGTGCCATCGGCAAGCCCTTCCTTCTGCGTCGTGCATGGCACGGTTCGGATTGTGACGATGGTCAGCTTTCGTAGCTGAGGTTTGCGCTCAGTCGGCGTTCGATTTGCGCCAGCGAGGCATCTTGTCGTGCGGCGTAGCGCTTGACTTGATCGCGGTCAACTTGACCCACGGCGAAGTAGCGCGCCTGTGGATGGGCAAAATAGAAGCCGCTGACCGAAGCCATGGGCAGCATCGCCCCGTGATCGGTTAGCGACATGCCGGTGCGTGACTCGACCTCGAGTAGGTCAAAGATTGTCCGCTTCAAGCGGTGGTCTGGGCAGGCAGGGTATCCCGGGGCGGGGCGAATTCCGCGGTAGCGTTCCTTGATCAGGTCTTCGAGGGAAAGTGAT
Organism: Deltaproteobacteria bacterium; assembly: GCA_020633415.1. GTDB lineage: Bacteria > Myxococcota_A > Polyangia > JACKDQ01. The sequence continues at coordinate 530,723 of JACKDQ010000002.1, read as the reverse complement.
TCGTCTTTGCCGAAGCCCCAAAGGATGCGCGCTTGTTGATGCGCGTATTCGGCGAATGCCTCGGCCAAACGGTCGGCGAGTGCCTTGGTCATGATCGCGTTGTAGTCGTCGTTGTCTTGCTGATATGCGGCGACGACGTCTTCAGTGCCCAGTCCGGCGGTGACGGCGAATAGCCCGAGATGATCGAGCGGTCCATCGAGCGGCGCGACAAAATCCGCCAAGCTGAAATTGGGGCGTCCGGGCGCTTTCTCTTTTTGCTGGCGGAGCATCGGCAAGCGAGCGAGTTGGCTGGACCGCCCAGGATCGGCGTACAGCAAGATGTCTTCGCCGTCGCTTGCCGCCGGAAAGAAGCGAAAGACACCCTTGGCGGTCAATAAGCGCTGGTTCACCAAGCGCGATAGCAATTGGTTCGCGTTTTCGAACAGCTCGCGCGCCGCTTGTCCCTGGTTCTTGTCAGCGAGGATGCGTGGATAAACGCCGCGCAGCTCCCAGGCCTGAAACAGCGGGGTCCAATCGATGTAGGGCACGAGCGTCGATAGCTCGACGTCCAGCATCACAGCCTCGAGGCTCTCGGGGCGCGGGAGATCAGAAAAGTCAAGCACCGCTCGCCGATCACAGGCTTCGGTGTACGGCAGCAGCGGTGAGATCTGCTGACGACTGTGGTGCGCGTCGCGCAGTGATTGCTGCGCGCTACGGTTCTGTTCGATAAACGCGTCACGAGACTCACCGAGCAGCGAGCCGACCACCGTGGCTGCTCGCGAGGCATCGAGCACATGAACTGTGGGCTGCTGGTAGCAGGGGGCGATCTTCACCGCCGTATGCTTGCGGCTGGTGGTCGCGCCGCCGATCAGCAGTGGCAGACTCACTTTGCGGCGTTCTAGCTCCTTGGCGACGTGAACCATCTCGTCGAGCGAAGGCGTGATCAAACCGGATAAGCCGACGATATCGACTTTGTGTTCCAGGGCAGCATCGATGATCTTTTCGGCGGGCACCATCACGCCGAGGTCGATCACGTCGTAGTCGTTGCAGCCGAGCACGACGCCGACGATGTTCTTGCCGATGTCGTGCACGTCGCCCTTGACGGTCGCCAGCAGGATCTTGGTCTTGCTGGCCGGGGCGTCGCTCGCATCGCCCTGTGCCATGTGGGGCAGCAGCACCGCGACCGCTCGCTTCATCGCTCGGGCGCTCTTGACGACCTGGGGCAGAAACATTTTTCCCGCACCGAAGAGATCGCCGACCGTATTCATCCCGGACATCAATGGGCCTTCGATGATCGAAAGCGGTGTAGGATAGGTCTGCAGCGCCTCGTTGATGTCTTGTTCGACGTAGGCGTCGATGCCCTTGACCAGGGCGTGCGCCAGCCGCTGGTCGAGCGGCTCCTGTCGCCAGGCTTCGCTTTTCGCTTCGCGCTTTTCCTCGCTCTTGACCACCGTCTCAGCCAGCGCGACCAGGCGCTCGGTCGCATCGGCACGGCGGTTGAGCAGCACATCTTCGACGGCTTCGAGCAGCGGCGGATCGATCTCTTCGTAAAGCGCAAGTTGACCGGCGTTGACGATCGCCATGTCGAGCCCGGCGGCGATCGCGTGATAGAGAAACGCAGCGTGCATCGCTTCGCGCACCGGATCATTGCCGCGGAAGGCAAAGGAGACGTTGCTGATTCCCCCCGAGATCTTCACCGCCGGAAAGCGCTGCTTGATTTGCCGGGTGGCCTCGATAAACGCCACACCGTAGTCCGCGTGCTGTTCGATGCCGGTTCCGACCGTCAGTACGTTTGGGTCGAAAATGATGTCGTGCTCGGGAAAACCAACCTGCTCGGTGAGAATCTTGTGCGCGCGCGCGACGATCTCCAGTTTGCGCTCGACGGTGTCGGCTTGGCCTTGTTCGTCAAATGCCATCACGACGACGGCGGCGCCGTATCTGCGGATTAGCTCGGCCTGCTTGATAAACGCCTGCTCGCCCTCTTTGAGCGAGATGGAGTTGACGATCCCCTTGCCTTGGAGGCACCTTAGGCCGGCCTCGATCACTGAAAAGCGCGAACTGTCGATCATGATCGGCACCCGAGCGATGTCCGGCTCGGAGGCGAGGAGATTGAGAAACGTCGTCATCGCCTGCTCGGAGTCGAGCATGCCTTCATCCATGCAGACGTCGATCACATTGGCGCCGCCCTCGACTTGTCCGCGCGCCACGCTGAGCGCCTTGCCGTAATCTCCTTTTGCGATCAGACGGGCAAAGCGACGCGAGCCGGTGACGTTGGTTCGTTCGCCGACCATCACCAGATTTCCGTCTGGGCGTACGGTAAACGGCTCGAGTCCGGTATAGGTGCTGAGCGTTTGCGGTTGCGCCGGTGTGCGCGGACGGTGTCGCGCCGCCTCGCTGGCGATCGCGGCGATGTGCTCCGGCGTCGTGCCGCAGCATCCGCCGACCAAGTTGAGCCAGCCGGCGGCGGCGAATTCACCGATCACTGCAGCCATCGCGCTTGGCGTTTCGTCGTACTCTCCGAACTCGTTGGGGAGACCAGCGTTGGGATAGCAGAAGACGAAGGTGTCGGCACAGGTCGCCAGCGTCTCGACGTGCGGGCGCATCGCCTCCGCGCCGAGCGCGCAGTTGAGGCCGACGCCGAGTAGCTTTGCGTGGGCGATCGAGTGCCAGAGCGCCTCGACCGTTTGTCCCGAAAGCGTACGTCCGCTGGCATCGGGAATCGTTGCCGATGCCAGCACCGGCAAGGCGGTTTGTTTCTCGCGCTGCACCTGGTCGATCGCGAACAGCGCGGCCTTCAGATTGAGCGTGTCGAAGGCTGTTTCTGGCAGCAGAATGTCGACGCCGCCGTCGATCAATCCGCGAATCTGTTCGCTGTATGCGGCGACCAGTTGTTCGAAGGTGACCGCGCGAAACCCTGGGTCTTCAACGCGCGGCGATAGTGACGCTGAGCGGGTTGTCGGGCCGATCGACCCGGCGACGAAGCGCGGACGGTCGGGCGTGAGCTTGGCTTGCTGATCAACGGCGGCGCGCGCGATCTTCGCACCAGCTACGGCGATCTCGTAGGCATGTGCTTCGAGTCGATAGTCGGTCAGTGAGATCGTCTGTGCGGTAAACGTGTTGGTCTCGACGATGTCGGCGCCTGCCCGCAAGAACTCGAGGTGGATCTCCTTGACGATGTCAGGTTGGGTTAGGTTGAGCACGTCGCAGCAGCCACCGAGTTGAACCGGGTGATCTGCAAAGCGCTCCCCGCGACAGGCCGCTTCATCGAGCTTGTAGCGCTGGACCATCGTGCCCATCGCGCCGTCAAACACGGCGATGCGAGTCGCCAGAAGATCCAGCAGGCGTTGCGTGTTGCTCATCACACCACCTTTCCAGGTTTGCCACCAATGTCAACTGTGGTGGTATCTGTCAGCGAGCGAAACGCTTGCCGCACCAGCGTCGTATCAACGAGTGGAGAAACGAATGCGCACAGCCTCGACGAGAACTTTGGGCGGCCAAACGGCGATCTTGATGGCGATGGTCGTGACATTGCTCGCTAGCCCCCGCGTCCAAGCGGCGAATGATTTCGATCACAGCGTGTTCGATGCTTTGCTCAAGGCTCATGTCAGGCAGGGCCAAGTCGACTACAGCGCGATCAAGCGCACGGGTGTGGCGGCCCTCGATCGCTATCTGGCGCGCGTCGCCGAAGCCAAGCCCGACGCCTTCTCGCGTTCTGCACGGTTAGCTTTCTATTTAAACACCTACAATGCTTTGGTTATTCGGGCAGTGGTCGAGCGACTGCCGCTGTCATCGGTGCAGAAGGTTCCAGGATTTTTTGACAAGCTACGCTATCGCGTCGCCGGCCGCACGCTCACGCTCAATGAGCTGGAAAATCAGGTGATTCGCAAGCAGTTCGCCGAACCGCGGATTCACTTCGCCCTGGTTTGCGGCGCCAAGAGCTGTCCGCCGCTGGGCGACCGCGCCTTTCAGGGCAAGACGCTTGCTGCGCGCCTCGAACAGCTGACCCGGGCCTTTCTCAACAGCCGGCACGGGGTGACGGGTCAGGGTCCTAAGGTCTTGGTCTCGAAGCTTTTTTCCTGGTATGCCGCAGACTTCGGCAAGACGTCTCCGGCGATTCGCGCTTTCATCGCCCGCTACAATTCCCAAGTGGCCACGGCTGGTGCGCTCGACTTTTTGCCGTACGATTGGCAGCTCAACGGACGTTAGCCGATAAGGCGGTGAGTTATCGGCGAAAAGTGCTTGTCCTCTAGCTCTTTCCGATGGTATTGAGCTGCGCCGTGGCGTGGATTTGCCGCAAATATGCGGCCCCGCGCCCAGGCGATTTTGATCGGCCCACACGTCGCGAAGACGTGAGGGACCTTCGGAGGTAATCGATGGCTCGGTATACAGGACCGCGGCTACGGAAGATGCGAGCGCTAGGCGTGGATCTCCCCGGCTTGTCGCGCAAGAGTCTTGAGCGACGACCCTATCCACCCGGCCAGCACGGCCAGCGACGTCGGGGACGTGTTTCCGACTACGGTCGTCAGTTGGTCGAGAAGCAGAAGCTGCGCTACAACTACGGCGTTGGTGAGCGTCAGTTCCGCCGCTTGGTCAAAGAGGCCAAGGCGAGCAAGATGGCGACCGGCGAAAAGCTGCTCGAGTTGCTCGAGCGACGTTTGGACAACGTGGTGTTCCGCGCTGGATTCGCTCCGACGATCCCTGCCGCTCGCCAGTTGACCAAGCACGGTCACTTCATGGTTAACGGCCGCCGCGTGGACATCCCGTCGTACCGGGTGCGTGTCGGCGATACGCTGACGATTCGTCCGCGTAGCCAAGAGCTGGCCTGCATCAAGGAGTCGCTCGCTGCACCGGCGTTGACCGTCCCCGATTGGTTAGAGTTCGACAGCGGTCAGGTCGCGGCACGCGTTGCGGCGTTGCCCGATTCGGGTGCTGTGCCTTTCGACGTCGAGGTTCAGCTGGTCGTCGAGTACTACGCCAAGCGTATCTAGCGCTGCGAGCTCTCCTTTGTCGACGCCACGTGGTCGTGGCGTCGCTTAGACAACATTTCCGCGACGAGTATCTATCGCCGACGCTGGCGTTGCGCTTTGAGCAGCTGCCAGAGCGTCGCGCTATAAAGGACGCCGTACTCGATCAGCAATGCGCTGGTCGGCACCTCCCAGCGACCGCCGACGATGCCCTCGACCAAGACCAGATCCGAGAGCATCACTGCCGGTGCGAGCACGATCGCTAGCGGTCCGCCATCGATGGCGAGCAGCGCGCTGAGCGGGACCAAGTACCAAGGGTAGATGGTTGGCGCCAGGGCGAAGTAGAGGCCGAGCGCCAGTGCGAAGCGTGTTTGGCGCGAATAGCGCAACGCGCCGATGCCGATGCTGCCCAGGGCGATCGTCGCGTAGAGCGTGGGGCGTAACCTGCTGCTGTCGCTGAACAACAGCTCAGCCAGCCGAAACAGCGAACCATTGAAGCGCCAATGCTCACCGTAGCTCAGCAGCGACTCGATCATTGAGAAGCCGGCGCTGATGTAAGGCAGGACGAGCAACGCGCAGCCCAGCGAAAACCCGCCGAGGGCGGCAGTGCCTTGGCGCAGCGGTCGGCGAAGCAGCAACGCGGGTAGGCACAGTGCAGCCAGGGGGCGAACCATCGTGGCGACGGCCAGACATCCGCCGGCCGATGCGGGGCGTTGCTCGGCGAGCAACAAAGCAGCGAGCAGCCAAGGAATCATCAACGCATCGAGGTGCAGGGCGGCGGCGGTTTGCGTGATCGCCAGTGGCGACCAGGCGTAGTAGAGGGTGCGCAGCCGGGGCAGCTTGAGACGCTCGAGCAGCAGCCAGAGCAACAGCAGCGCGACCAACTCGTTGAGCAGCAGCAGGGCTTGTAAGCCGCAAAAAGATTCGCTGTGGAGCGCGTAGGCGCCGAGAAACCACAGTTGAGCGACGGGCGGGTAGACGGTGCGCATGTCCGGCCGAAAGATGTGCGGGTAGAAGGTCGGATCGGCGAGCGCGTGCAGTTTGGGATCTTGCGGCGGATCTCGATACGGGTTGATGCCGTGCGCCTGCACGCGACCGTCCCAGAGGTAGCGATAAGCGTCGTCGGAACCGAGCGGGAGCGGGCCGGTACTCGCTAGGCGTAGCGCCGCCGCTGAGAGCAGGACCCAGAGCAGAGCGCGTCGCCTTTCTGGGCGCAGGCGTGGCTCGAGTAGCGGCAGTGCGCTGAGCGCAGTTGATCCTGCAAGGCTGGCCGCCAGGTTGCGCAGCGGGCCGAGCCGAGCAGCGAGGTGGCTACGAAAGACCACCGCATAGCTGATCAGTGTGGCGAAAAACGCAGCGCCATAACGCGCGGCCGCGGATTTTTCTTCGCGGTTCAAGCGGCTCCGATCAGTTCTCGGTAGGCCTGGTGCAGACGCGAAGTGATCGGCCCCGGTCGTCCGTCGCGGATCGCTCGATCATCGAGTTCGGTGACCGGCAAGATTTCGCGAAGCGTGCTGGTCAAGAAAACCTCCTCGGCGCGAAACAGCTCGCTCAACTCCAGCGGGCACTCCGCGACGGCGAGGCATTGTGAGCTTGCCAAGTCGATCACCTTGCGACGCGTGATACCTTCGAGAATGCCCGCCGACAGCGGGGGCGTCTTGAGCTGACCATCGATCACGACAAAGATGTTGCTCGATGCGCCCTCTGCGACGCGTCCCTGCTCATCGACGAGTAAGGCTTCGTGTGCGCCCGCTTGGCGCGCCGCGCCAAGGGCTAAGATGTTCGGCAGATAGTTGCCGCTTTTTGCGCCGCGGGCTAGCGCGCTGGCTGATCGGGTGTCGACACCGGCGATGTGGAGACGCACGCCCTCGAGATATAGCTGTGGCGCGAGTGGCCTTAACTCGGTGACGATGATGATCCGGCAGGGGTCGACCGCCAGCCCAGGGTCGAGGTTGATCGGTCCCGATCCACGCGTGACGATCAGACGGATGTACGACTCTTGCTCACCTACCTGCTCGAGAACGCATTGCACTTCCTGCCGCAATACGTCGGTGCTTACTGGCAGGTCGATCGCCAATCGCTGCGCTGATTGCGCCAGGCGTTGCAGGTGCTCGGTGAGCAACCAAGGTGATCCGCGATATGTTCGGAGGACTTCATAGACGCTGTCGCCGTAGAGAAAGCCTCGGTCAAGTACCGAGATTCGTGCACTTTCTCCTTCCAGCTTTCCGTCGATTGCTATGCAGGTTGTCATGGTCTCGGTCGCTACGGCACGTGCGCGTGCTATACCAGTATAACGCGGCTGCCGCTCGGTTCGAAGCTTGCGCGAATCGTCGGTCGAACAAGATACTAGCCATTGAAGCTTGGGGAGCTGAGCGATGCACGTTAGGCGAGAGCGACGAGGTCGAGACGGCGAACGCGCGAGTGACTGTGGCCTGCTACTGCTCGCGCTTAGTTTCGTCTGGGGCTGCACCAGTCCCAATCCCGGGTTTCATGCGGTGTCAGACGGAGCGGTGGTCGACGTTGGTGCGACCGACCTCGCAATGTCCGATGGTGCTGGCGACGATCTGCCGATCGCCAATGACGTCGGCGGTAGTGACTTGGCGCTCGACGCGACCTCGCCAGTCGATCTCACCGTCGATGGGGCGCAGCGGCTCGACAGCGGATCGGGGTGCACCTCGAACCAGCAGTGCGACGACAAGCGTAGTTGCACCGACGACACCTGCAACAAGAGCACCGGGCAGTGTCTCAATACGCTGCGCGTCGGAAATTGTTTGATCGGTGGTGCCTGCTATAAGGATGGTGAAGCGTCTGCTGGCAACAGTTGCCGCTACTGCTCGCCGAGCAACAACCCGTACGCGTTTCAAATTTCTCCCGATGGCACCAGCTGCCAGGGCGATGCGCTGAGCTGCACCAAAGATATCTGTCAGCAGGGAACCTGTGTGCACCTGCTCAACGCTGGTAGCTGTGCCGTTGGTGGCAAATGCTACAGCGATGGGGACGTGATCGATCAGTGTGAGTCCTGCATCACCAGGCAGGCAACCGACAAACTGACGCCGATCGACGGTGCGTCCTGTACGCCGAGCAATGGATCGGCGGGATTCTGCTATCAGAGCGCCTGCGGCGGCTTGATCGAGAACCACGTTTCCCCGAACCTGCCATTCGGCAGTGTGCTCGCTGAGTCGCGCTTGTTGTCGGCGGCGTCGATCTACTCGGCAGGCGGTGCGGTCTATGCGGGCGGCAGCTATACGACCTCGTCGCCGACGCCGAGCGGACCACAGGGTTTCATCGTCGAGCTCGGCGGCACGCTTCAGCAGCTCCCTGCTCAACCGGTGGTTGCGATGCATCACCGGATCACCATCGGCGAAAGCGGTCAGCTATTGGTTCACAACGGCGCGGCGTTTATCGGCAATGCCCAGCTTAGCGCGTTGGCGATTCGTCGCGGTGTGTGGGGGACGCGCCTAAATGACGGAAGCGACGTGTTCCTGCTGGTCGGTTCGGCCGCGGCGAGCGCCACCGACGTTGGCGTCTACGTCTGCCAATTCAAGCCCGCGGGCGGTATTTTTTGTGCTGATGGTGGCTTCCCCAGCGACGGTTCCTTGCTCAGCTTTGCCTACGCTAGCGTGGCGCAAAGCGGTGGCGTTTCCAAAGCCTGGGTTGCGCCCAGTCCCGGGGCCGAGGATCTCTACTATTTCAGCACCTCGATCAACACCTGGACGACCCAACCGCCGCACGGCTGTGAGGACGCGGGAAACACGCCCTGTGCCTCGTCCTCGGGGGACTTCCGCGCGCTCGTCGGAACATCGGAAAAAGATCTCTATGCCGTCGGCGGTTTCGGTCTGGTTCTGCGCTACGACGGTACGGGTTGGAAGCGTGACTCCTCGGCGGTCTCAGCTGGGCTCGGTGCTGTGCAGTTTGATGCGGCGTACACCGAGGGCAATCTGCTGACCGTCGCGGGCAGTCGGCTGGTTGGCGGCAAGTACGAAGTGATGTTGTTCAACTACAACAAGCAGCTCGACCGATGGTATGGACCGATCGCGTTGCGTAGCTTCAACACCGCTGATGGGCGGCCGATGATCAATGCTATCGCCGGGCAATACAACAAGCTCTGGTTTGTGGGTCAGCAACCGGTCAACGGCCAAGGCCTGCGCGCCTGGGTGCTTCGTCGACAGTAGTCTGGACAGCATCGTCTCGACAGTAGCTTGACCGGCGCGTGTCCTCGCCGTGCGTCTTGCGCCGTGGGTTGTTTCCACGGCGGCGGGCCGGAATTTACACGAAGGCCACGCCGTGGGTTGTTTCCACGGCGGCGGGCCGGAATTTACACGAAGGCCACGCCGTGGGTTGTTTCCACGGCGGCGGGCCGGAATTTACTGACAGCCCGGCGGTTGTCCCGGTGTGCCCTTGTCGCCGGCTGAGCCGGGCCAAGCCGTCTTTTCTTCGCACCAGTTGCTTGCGTTGTTCTTGTCGGCTAGCGGGTTCTTCGCCGACATCGCCACGCCGGGGTTAAGCGGAAAACCGGCGGTCTTGCTGTAAGCAAAGCGGTCGACGACTTTGCCCGAGCCGTCGATCAGCACGATCTCGTCTTCGTTGTTGGACAAAAAGAAGTTTTCCCAAACGTAGCCGACGTTGACGCCGCCGTTTGCCGAGCTCGCCGCGCCGAGCACGAGGAACCCTTTGGCTGGCACGAGAAGCGGGCCTCCTGCGCTGATCTGGTGCGTGTCACTGCCGTCGTCCTTGAGCGTCCAGCCGTTGACGTCAACGGCGGTGTTGCCGACGTTGAACAATTCGAGGTACTCGCCAACCTTGTCCAAGGTCGCCTCAGGATCGGCAAGAAACTCGGAGATCACCACGCGGCCCGGCGAGGTCGTCGACTGGTCCGGGCTTGTCGTATCGAACGACTGCAAATCGACCAGGGTGGTTGTGTCCGGTGAGCCCGCGTCCGGGATCGCTGCTGCGTCGACGCGAGGCGGTAGGCTGCCTTGGCGTCGGCACACGGCAGGGCTATCGCTTCGATCGCATTGATAGCCATCAGGGCATTCAGGGACGCCCTCGTTGCAGAGAAACGGTGCCGCGCCAAGGTTGGGCTCGACACAGCCTGATGCTGAGCTGAGCGCGGCAAGAACGATGCTGGAGGCGAGGGTTCTCATCGGTGGCTGTTTACCAAAAAAACCGCGGTGTTCACAAGCCGTGGTCGTCGGCGGATAACAGAGGTTCTCGAAGCAACTGCCTGTATTGACAGAGCTTTAGCGAGAACGCAGCAGCTGTGGTTGGCCGGTGGTTTCGACGACGTTGCGCCAAAAACTGCCGTCGAGTGAGATCCGCTTGTGGCGACCGACCACGGCGGGCAGGGGAACGTGCGTGCGGCGGTTCATCCATAGGCCGATCAGCAGGCCGGTCTTGCCGGCCATCGCGGCGTGTACGGCGTCCTCGGCGAGTTGCCCACAGAAGATCGCATCATCAGCGGATGCGGGAGCGGCGCGGATCAGGTAACTGGGGTCGATGTACTTGAGCGGCGCGTCCGGCAGGGCCTGTCTGAGGGCGTCGCGCAAGAAGACGCCGATGTCGGCCAGACGTTGATTGCCCGAGCGATCGGTTGTCGACTCGCTCTCGATCAGCTCTTGGCCGGCACCCTCGGCGACGACGATCACGGCGTGTCCGCGAGCGGCGAGGCGTTGCTCGATGAAGCGCAGTACGCCGGCTGGCCCGTCTAAGTCGAAGCGACTTTCCGGTACGAGCACCAAGTTCGCGTCACGCGAAGCGAGCACCGCAGAGGCAGCGACGTAGCCGCTGTGGCGACCCATCAGCTTGACCAAGCCGATGCCGTTTTTCGCTCCGGTCGCCTCGACATGAGCTGCGGTGATCGCCGCGCTGGCTTGGGCGACGGCAGTGGCATAGCCGAAGGTTCGTTCGACGAAAGCGATGTCGTTGTCGATCGTCTTTGGGATGCCGACGATGGCGATCGGTAGCCCTTGGCGGCTAACCTCTTGCGCAAGGGCATGGGCACCGCGCATCGTGCCGTCGCCGCCGATCACAAACAACATGTCGATGCGCAGCTCGAGCAGTGTTCGGCACATCTCCTCGGCCGCGACCGGACCGCGGGAAGAGCCGAGGATCGTTCCCCCCTGATGGTGGCAGTCTTTGACCAGCTCGGGCGTTAGTTCCCAAGGCGGCTCACGACGTTCTGAGAGCCCGGCATAGCCGTAGCGAAAGCCGAGGATGCGGCGGACGCCGTAAGCGTGCCAAAGCTGCATCACCAGACCGCGGATCACGTTGTTCATGCCCGGGCAAAGCCCCCCACAGGTGACGATCGCCGCGTTGACCTTTGGGCCGGCGAAATAGATGCGCTCGCGTGCGCCGGCGAGTTCGAAACGTGGACCACTCGCCGCGTTGGGAGCTGTCGGATCTAGCGGGAGTCGGCGATCGTCGGTGGTGTAATCGGCGATTTCGTCGCCTTTGACCGCCGATAAGCCGAGTGGCGAGGGCAACTCGGCGGGGCCGACCGTGTCGACGATCAACGCCTCGGGCACGACCTCAGGGTGACTCATCGAGCTACTATAGCACGGAGGTCGTTGGCTTTGTCGGAAGGTGCAAGGCGCGTTACTTGGCGACTGCTTTGGGTTTGGGCTTGGCGTGCCAGACGCGGATCGCCAGCATGGCACCGATCAACGCGATGGGAATCATCGTCAGCGGCCAGGCCAGCCAGTTTTGCGGGTCAGTCGCCGGGCCGGTCAGCTTGCCGGCTTGGTCGAGCTGTTCCTGCGGTAGGACTAGGGCGTAGGTGAAAGACATCGCCGCCGTGCCGAGGTAGACGAAGCCATCGATGATGCCGACTGCAACACCGACGTTTCGGCGTCCGCCGAAGTCCATGCTTGCCGTCCCGCTAAGCATGCCATGGACGCCGATCACCGCCGTCGACATCAAGATCACCAATACCCCGACGGCTGGGGAACGGAAGGCAAGCGCCAGCACGATCGAGGCGACAAACATCACCGCGTAAAGCAAGAACGCCACCGGGCCGCGTCGCGATTGAAATACACGATCGCTGATAACGCCAGCGACGACGCCACCGAGGATGCCCGCGCAACACAGCAGCATGCCCCAGTTGTCGTAGACGAAACTGTCCTTTAGGCCGAGCACGCCGTCGGTTTGCTTGGCGAAGGTTCGGTACCACTGCATGATCGCTTGGCGCAAGAATCCGCTGCAAAACTCGATCAGCGCGATGGTCACCACGATCGGGTTTCTTAGCATCAATTTGAACACCGACAGTGCGCCGAGGCGCGGGCCGTCGTCGCCGCTGGAAGCGTCCTCGGTGTCGAAGTCGCTTAGCCCGGCTTCCCCCGGGGTATCGCGTACGACGAACAGATCGATCACCCAGAAGATGGCGAGGAGTAGGGCTGGCGCGAGGAACACCCACTGTAGGCCCAACGATCCGAGGATCAGGCTGCCCCAGTCGAAGGCGAAGTAGATGCCCAACGAGATCAGTATGCCGAAGATCGCGCCAAACACGCCGCGCTCGCGTACATGGAACCATGGTGCGTTGACCTTGACGATCGCCACCGCACCGAAGCTCTGGAAGTACATATTGATGCCGTAGAGCGCCGAGTAGAGCACCAGGAAGTTGTTGGCGATCAGTTGATATGCCGGACCGTGTTCGAGCAATGACCAGGCGCAGAAGCCCATGGCCAAGTTGGCGAGCGTTGCCCCGGCGGCACCGATCAGGATCGCTTTGCGACCACCGAGCCAGTCGGTTAGCGGTCCGTTGATAATGAACGAGACGCCGTAGATGATCGTGCCGACGCCGAAGATCACACCAAAGCCTTCGTTGCTCATCAAGGCATGGCTGTCAGGGCCGGCCATTTCCTCGAAGGCAAACTTGCTGACCTTGAGGTTGTAGCGACCCATGTATAGCAGCGCGTAGGTCAGTCCGAGCGGCAACCAGTTGAGGACCCGTCGCCGCACGAACTCGCGGCTGTGATTGAGTCCTTTGACCTTTGGTAGGCGGCTGATCACGATCGTCACGACGATCAACAACACCAGGATCGGCAAGAACTGCTTGGCTGATGCCAGCAACTTGCTGGGCTTTTTGGCCTGAGCTGGCGTGGCCTGTGCCTGAGCGACCACCGCTGACCCGGTCTTGGTGGTGGCTGTGGCTGTGTCGGCCGGCGTGTTGGCAGCCGCGCTGAGCGGAATCAGCCAGCTTAGCAAGAGCAAGCCAATCGCGAGCTGGTGAGAAGGAGATCTGCGGATGATACGTTTCACGGCTGCGCTCGAAGCCCGGTTGTCGGGCAATGTCGCGCGCACTATCTGATCAAATCTGTGCGTCGGTCAAATCTCAGCAGATTGCCGAGAAGCGGGGGCGTGTCGATCACCGTGTTGCTGCGCACGGCTCCGCGTGCACCGTTTTGGCCCGCCGCGCGGGCAAGCGGGCTCAGAGACACCGTGCAGCGGCATGCGTCGCGCGCACGGCGACAGGGGGACGAGCGCGCTAGCGCTGGACGGCCAGTCCGACGAATTTGTTGGCGACGGTCGGGGTGCCGGCAACTGGTGCGACGGCGATCGGTGGACACTGGTTGTTGGTCCGCGTGGTCCAAGGCTGGGCGATCGAGAGCAGTTGCTTGTCGGTCAGCACGTAGACCTCGGGCGATCGGCCAAAATGCACGGCTCGGGGCGTGTCAGTTAGTGTGCTCTCGGAGCAGGCGACGCTGCCCAACTTTGTCGAGTTGCTGAACCCGACCAGCTGCAAGCGACGGCCTGCTGCGTCGGCGACGATGTAGATCGCCCGACCCTCGGCGACCGTTGCATCGATCGCCACGACTTGGGCATTGGCCCAACCGAGTTGGCCAACGACGGGTGAGCCCGCGCCGAAACTGACGCCGTAGAGCGTGCTGCCATCGCCGACGACTGCGGTTGCTCCGTCGGGACTCATCGCCACGACGGTAGCTGATGGCGTGGCGTCGAGCACGGTCTCGCTCGCTGGTGTGGCGCCGCTGAGGTCGATCAGCGTCAAGCAATCGGAGTCAGCGGTGTTGTCGTTGTTGGTGTCGCAAGCCGACAATGCCAATGCGCGATTGCCTTCGCGGTCGGCGGCGACGGCGACCAGGCCTTTGACCGTATATGGGCCCTTGCCCTGACCGTCGACGCCCTCGAAGGAAACTTTGTCTTTGCGTGCTAAGACGACGCCGGCCTTGGTGCCAACGATCGCTGTGACATCGTCGGCACCGATCGCGGATCCTTTGCGAGCAAAGCCGTCGCTGATCGAATAGAACTGTAGCTGATTGCTGGCCACGACAGCTAGGTGGCTACCGCCAGGCAGGACCACCAGGCCGTTGGCTAGCGGCGTGCCGACCTGACCAAGACGCCCGCCGTTGAGCGAACTGCCGGGTGCGGCGACGGCAGTCGCGACGCCATCGTCTGCCGCGAGAAACAGCAGCCGGCTGATCGTCAGCGGAATCCGGTACTCGTCGCCGCCCTGGGCATTGAGCAGCAGCTGCGCAGCTCCGGTGGCGACGCCTTCGGGAATCGTCAGCGTGCGTACCTTGCCTGCCGGTGAGGCGTTGAGCTCGCTGGTTTGAAAAGAGCGTCCTGCGCTGTCGAGCAGCAGTGTGCTGTCGTCGAATCCACCGGCTCCCGACTCGAGGGTCACCGTGACCAGGTCGCCGATCAAACGGTCTAGTCGTCCGCTGATCTGCGTGTCGCCACCACAGGAGGCGCCCGCCACGAGGAGCAGGCCGATCGCAACGCCGGTTAGTCGCGCTGTTTGTTCGCTGTTTGCCCTGCCCATCGCTATTCGACCCTTATCACTGCGCCGCCACTGCTCGAGGCAGCGACGCCGATTCCAACGCCCGCACCGATCGCCGCTGCGCCGACGGCCGTCCAAAACCACCACTTCTTGTAGAACGGTGTCGATCCCTTGCAGCGCCCCTTGACGCAATGCAGATTTAGGCCACAGTCGGCCGCTGTTGCGCATTGGGGGGCATCGAGCTGCTCGCTCTGTTGAAGCAGGGTGCGCGTGGTTTGCTTGGCGACGCCGCGATGCGTGGCGTTTTGGCGATTGCTCCACCTACCATCTTTGGCCCAAGCCAAGGCGAGCTGGCACTGGTCGGGACGGCAGGCCTCACTTTCCGACGACAGTAGGATCAGCTCGCGTGCATCGAAAGTGTTTAGCGCGCGGCGAACCGCCTCCCCCGGCGTGGGCTGCTTGGCGGCGTTGCGCAGCGCGCGGATCAGACCCGACTCAGCGACGGGATCGGGGCGCAAGGTGACCTGTAGGTCTTGGGTTTGTCCGGGTTCGACGCGAAACCAACGGCGGACAGGCGTATGCCCTGGGCGGAAGACGCGCACCAAGTACAGGCCGGCTCGCAGCGTGATCGCGCCCGATGCTGGGCCGAGGAGTTTGCCGTTTAGCCAAGCCAGCGCGCGCGGCGAGACGACGAAACGCAGACGGCCTTTGGGTTGCTTGTCGTCATCGAGCAGCGAGTTATGGAGGTTTTGCACCGTGGGGTTGAAGCGCTTGCGGGCCGGCGGGCGGTGATCGACGACGATCGCGTCGTTCATCAACTGTTGCGCGCGGGGCGCATCGCCGTCGAAGAGCGACGCGGCGGCGAGCAGGTGCAGCGCGTCGACATATCCCTTCGTTTCGCCCGTCTGGAGCGCGATACGGCGGTAGAGTTCGAGCGCACGTCCGCCCGTCGTCTGAACTGCGCTGAAGTCCAGGCTCTCGAAGGACTTGGCCGCCTGCTGCATCTGCTCGGCGGCCTGCATTCCGTCGGTGGTCGGTTCTCCGCCGCTCGGCACTGGATAGCGCAGGGCCGCGCGTCCGGGCGTCTCCTTGTTGATCTGCTTGACCAGCGCGGCGGCGACTTCGGTCGTCAGGATCAACGCATCATCGCCACCGAGCGGGATCACCACGACCTCGGGATTGGCATGGGCGGCCCGGTGAACCAACGCTGTTGAGGCGTAGAGCGCGAGTATCAGTAGCGAAGTCCTGCTCATGACCACGGAGAATAGCGCCCCGTGGGCCTCTGCGCTAGTCCTCCGTCAGAGCAGCGGAGAGAGCATCCGAGCGAAGCTTTCTGCCACGCGCCGAGGCCAGCGGCGTGTTTGGTAGATCGCCGAGGTCACCTCGGTAGAGCGCTTGAGATCCTGCAAGAAGACCTTGCCGAGTTCGTTGGCGAAGGCCGGGCCGTAGATCGCCGCGTTGATCTCGAAATTGAGTCGAAAGCTGCGAATGTCCATGTTGGCGGAGCCGACTGTTGCCCACGTATCGTCGACGACCATCGTCTTGGCGTGCAACATGCCAGCTTCATACTCGAAGATTCGCACGCCGGCGCGGAGCAGTTCGTCGTAGTAGGAGCGTCCGGCGAAAAGTACGAGTCGCATGTCCGATCGTTGGGGAAGCAGTAGCCGCACGTCGACACCACGCAGCGCTGCGGTCTCCAAGGCGACGCGCATCGCTTGGTCGGGGATGAAGTACGGCGTGGTCAGGTAGACGCGCGAACGGGCGGTTGCGATTGCGGTAAAGAAGATCCGTTGCAGCGGTTGGCTCTCGGTGTCCGGACCGCTGGCGACGATCTGCAGCGCGACGTTGCCCACGGCGTCGAGCGGTGGAAACCAGCTCTCGTCGGGTTCTTCAGCAGTGGCGAAGTGCCAGTCCTCGGCAAAGACCTCCTGTACGTGACAGACGCCGGGTCCGTCGATGCGCAGATGCGTGTCACGCCAGGGACCGATTCGGCGCTTCTGGCCGGTGTATTCATCGCCGATGTTGATGCCGCCAGTGAATGCGGTTTGGCCGTCGATCACCAGCAGCTTGCGATGATTGCGGAGGTTATGGGTGTGCAGGCGCGAGACCAAGCGCACTGGCAGGAACTCGGCGAAGCGGGCCCCCGCGGCGAGCAGCGGCTCCATGAATTCTTCGACACCGAAGGAGCCGACGCCGTCGGTCAGTACGCGGACAGCGATGCCGTCGCGTGCGCGCTCAGCGAGTAGATCGCGAAACCGTCGGCCGGTCGCGTCGGGCTGGAAGATGTAGTACTCGACGTTGATGTGTTGTCGCGCTTCGCGAATCGCCCGCTCCATCGCCAAGTAGGTCGCATTCGCATTGACGAATAGCTGGACGCGATTGCCGACGGTGAGCGGCCGGGTGCCGATGCGGTTTGTTAGTCGGATCAACTCGTGAGATGCCGGTGCGGTGAGCGAATGCGGCAACTCGCCGTCGGCGGTTAGCTCTTCAACCGCTTCGCCTAGTCGGCTGAGGTCGGGAGCGATCCTCGTCGCTATCGCTTGGCGACGGCGTACTTGGCGGTTAAGCCGCCGTCGGCCGAAGAACATATAGGCCAGCACGCCCAGGTAGGGGATTAGCACGATGCTCATCGCCCAGGCGAGCGTTGCGGCTGGTTCCCGGCGCTGCAGCACAACCCGCACGACGAGAACGATCGCCAGCACGTAGCCGGCGGTGATGATCACCGCCCAAGGGATCGCAAACATACAAGTTCAGTGTGCCCGCGATCTTCGTGATGGCGAACTTGTTTCTCTTCGCTGATGCGATAGGGGGGCAGAAAAGTTGCCCGATCGGCTTGGCGGCGCCTTAATCGGCAAATGCGAGCAAAAAAGCTTTGGATCCTCCTTTGGTTCGTGGCTCCCAGCATCGCCGCAGCGCGGGTTGTCGAACCGCTGGATCGCTTTGAGCGCCAGGCGATCTACAGCGCCCGGCAGGACACGCTAGACAAAGCGAAATGCATCGGCACCAAGCGACGGGTGATGCTGCACTGCCGCGATCGTGTGCATTACGTGCGGATGAACGAGTGGCATCACAACATCTGGCAGCCGTATATTCGCGATCTGGGCGGAGCTTACGTTGGCGTTGGTGCCGATCAGGGGCTGACCTTCATCGCCTGGGCTCGTTCGGAGCTCGGCTTCATGATCGACTATGATCCGGTCGTTGTCCGCGTCAATCGGATCCACCGCGCATTGATCCTCCATTCGCGCGATCGGCTGAGCTACTTGCAGCGTTGGAGCGAGCTCGGAAAGCGCTCGTCGTTGAAGATCCTTAGGACCGAGTACGCTGAGCGCGGCGACTATCGGCAGATCGTTTCGGACTTCAAGACCTACCGTCGAAGCTTACATCGCCATCTGGTGACGATGTTCAAGCTGGGTCGCTGGCGCAACCTGCATTGGCTAGCCAGTGCCAGTGACTACCGGTTCTTGCGCGAGATGTTTCTCACCGACCGAATTCGCATTATGGCCGGAGATCTACTCAAGCAGACTACGTTGCGTGAGATCGGCCGGGCGACTCGCCAGCTCGGCGTGCCGGTGCGGGTGCTCTATACGTCCAACGCCGAAGAGTTCTGGCCCTACGTCGATGCGTTCCGACGCAACGTCGTTGCCTTGCCGATGGATCGACAGAGCGTTGTCTTGCGAACACGTCACACCAAGCGTTATGGGCCGCGCGTTGGCGAGTACATCTACGTCGTTCAGGCGGGGCGTGACTTCCAGCGCAGTCTGCTCGAGCCGGCAACAGTTGGCGTCAGGTCGATCCTCGCCGGGCGTCGCGCCAAGCGTCCCGGGTTGCTGACGGTCGGCGTGCCGCTATTGCCGCGTCGTCCGGGCGTGATCGGACCGACCGCTTCGTTGCGTTGAGGTCAGGTTTGCCGCCTGAGCGCGCTTGTCATCTTGCGGCAGATTTGCTTGACTGCGACCATGTCACTCAAAGATGAGCTCAAGACACTGGTGATCGACGCGCTAAACCTCGACGAGCTGACCGTCGACGGTATTGCCGACGACGCACCGCTGTTGTCAGAGGAGCTCGGTATCGACTCGGTGGATGTTCTCGAACTGGCTGTGGCCATCGAGCGCCGCTACGGGATCCAGATCGGCGACGAACAGCTGGGCCGCGAAGCCTTCGCGTCGATCAGCGCGCTGGCGCGGTTCGTTGAACGGCAACGGGCGCTGGCGAATAACTAGGGCCAGACAACTCGCCCGCCCCTCAGCCCCCCCCAAAAAAAGCGCACGGCGGTGCTCCCGTAGTGCTGATTTTCTCTCTGTTTCGTTGACAGTTCAGATCGGGATCTGCATATTCCCGCTGCGCGGCATGGGGCCGCAGAGGAGAGTTTGTGCGAGTCGACTGCTGTACGAGACCGCTACATGACTTTGGGTTTCCATTTGAACGCTGTTGGAAACCCGCTTTTGCTCTCGTGCTTGTCAGCCGTGCAAACGCTTGTGCCGGCGAAGCCGAGACGTGAGGTGACGATGAAGACCATTTCTGGCCTCCATTTGCTGCTCGACGGCTATGTCCGCGATGGCAAGACGCTGAATCCTGAGACGATCTGTAATCTATTTGACAATTTGGTTGCTGAGCTGGGGATGCAGTATTTGCAGCCGCCCACGGCTGTTCGTGTGCCGCTTGATCCCGACAAGCTACAAACCGGCGACGATGAAGGCGGCTGGTCGGTGATTTGCCAAATCACGACCTCCCATATTTCGCTGCACGGCTGGCCGTTGCGCGGTGCCTTCATGATGGACATTTTTTCCTGCAAGGACTTCAACGCCGATCGCGCGCGCGTCCTGGTGGAAGAAGCCCTCGGGGTGACCGACTGCAAGGTCAACGTTGTTCGCCGCACGGATCCGAGAGCATCAGCTGCTTGATAAGACACGGATTTTGGCCCCCCGCGGTTGACAAACCGGGGGGCCAAGCTAGTGTCGTATGGGTCGTGACACGGGGGTACATCCTCTGAGGGTGCCACGAGCTTGGGTTAGGTTGGTTCTCGTGGAACCAAAGTAGCGGTGATGGCCTGGCTTTTTCTGATCAAGCCAGCCATGGGAGTTGCATTTTCGTGGCACGCATCCCCGATGACGCCATCGCCGAGATCCGTTCCCGTGTGGACATCGTCCAAATCGTCGGACAGCACGTTCAGCTGCGGCGGAGCGGTGCCAATCACAAGGGCCTCTGCCCGTTTCACGAAGAAAAAACCCCATCATTCAACGTAAATAGCGAGCGTCAGTTCTATCATTGCTTTGGCTGCAATGAGAGCGGCGACGTCTTTTCTTTCTTAATGAAGGTCGAAGGCCGCCGGTTCGATGAAGTCGTCGAAGAGCTTGCTGCACGCGTGGGTGTGGAAATTCAACCGCTTGACCAGGATCAGGCCCGTCAGGCGCAAAAGCGTCGCAGTGAACGCGAGCAAGGTCTGCGGCTCAATGCCCGGGTGGCCAAGTTCTATCGTGAGATCTTGCTCTCTGAGCGAGGTCGTGAGGCGCGCGAATACCTCGCGCAGCGCGGCATTTCGGATCGGATCAGCGAAGCATTCTTGCTGGGGTTTGCGCCTGACAGTGGCTTACTGGTTCAGAAGCTTCGCCAGGCCGATGTTGATTTGGTCTTTGCCGAGCGGCTGGGCCTAATCGCTCAACGTCGGGGGCGCAGCTTCGACCGCTTCTGGGGGCGGCTGATTTTTCCGCTACTGGGCGCCCGCGGCGAAGTGCTGGGCTTCGGTGGACGGATTCTGCGTGGCGATGGGCCCAAATACATCAATACGCCGGAGACGCCACTCTACCGAAAAGGCGAGGCGCTATATGGACTTCACCTGGCCGCCACGGCGATTCGCCAACGCCAGCAGGTGATCTTAGTCGAAGGCAACATCGATGTGCTGCAGCTTCATGAGCATGGCTTTGACAACGCGGTGGCACCGATGGGGACGGCGCTGACCGAGTCCCAGGTTCGTCTATGTTGCCGATTTTCTAACAAAATTATTGGTGTGTTCGATGGCGACGATGCGGGTCGAGCTGCGGCCCAGCGGGCGGCGCAAACGATGCTTGCCGGCGGAGCGGAGCCGCGATTCGCGAGTTTGCCTGACGGAACCGACCCCGATAGCTTGCTGTGTCGCCATGGGGCGCCCTTTTTTGCTGAGATTATTGACAAATCACTGCCTGCAGTTGACTATCTCTTGGCCGATTATCTCAAGGAAATGGAAGACACGGTGCCCGGTCGGGCCCGTGTTTTGGAGCGCATCGCGCCATTGGTGGGTAGATTGGACAGCGCGGTGGCGCGCGACCTCTATGTAGATAAACTATCGATGTCGTTGGCGATCGATCGCTCAGTGGTTAGTCGTGCGGTCAAGGACGGTCAGGGAGGGCCAGTGGCTGTCGATGTTAGACAGATCGAAGACAGCGAGCTCGCGCCGTATAAGGCCCGATTGGATCGCTACGAGCTAGAGCCACTGCTGATCATGGTGGAGCATCCGCGTCTCGCCCCATGGGCGGAGGAAATGGACGTTAACTCGCTTTTGACAAACGATGAGTTGCGCGCTACCTATTCGGCCGCATTCGAGATGCAGCGTGAAACGGGAGAGGTAGATAGCGCGAAACTGTTGCAGAAAACGCCGACGGCCATACGTTCACTGATCGCCGCCGCGTTGATGTCACGCCGCTATGCAGCGGATGGCGATCCGGCGCGTGCGCTCGAAGACTGTTTGGCTGGTCTACGTCGTCGCGTGGTTGAGCAAGAGTTTCAGCGCGTGCGGCGAGCGATGGAGCAAGCGCAACAGCGACAAGATCAAACATCGCTTGGCCAACTGCGTACGCGGTTGACCGAGCTTATCGATGAGCGTCGAAGGATCGGCGTACCGCGCTAGAAAGACCGCGCAGCAAATCGCGCGGCACAAACCGCGTGTTGGAGTCCCATGGCGACCGCAAAAAAGAAGACAGTAACCAAGAAGGCCGCGAAAAAGACAGCCGCAAAGGCTGCCAAGAAAACGGCCAAAAAGGCGACCAAGAAAAAGGCCACCACTACATCATCCGCGAAGCGTGCGGCTAAGAAGGTGACCAAAAAGGCGACGAGCTCGAAGTCCGCCAAAAAGGTCGCCAAGAAGACGGCGTCCGCCAAAAAGACGGGAAAGACCAGCGCCAAAAAGGCTTCCGCCACGCGGGATACCCGGGAATCTAGCAAGGGGTCGGCGGCTAAGCGCGATGGCGTTGCTGCGCGACAGCGCTCGGCGATCAAGGCGGCGGTCGACGCCCAAACCTCGATCGAGCAAGAAGAGCAGCAAGCGCAAGTTCGCAGCAAGAAGAACGGTGCCAGCGCAGCGGCTACGGCCGCGGCAGCCGCCGCTACTGCAACTGAAGAGCAGCTCGACCCGCGACAAAGAAAGCTGATCGCCCTCGGCAAAGCCCGTGGGTATCTGACGTTTGACGAGATCAGCAGCAACATGCCGGAGCATTTGACCTCGCCCGAGCAGATCGAAGAATGGCTCTCGTCGTTCTCGAACCGCGGGATCGAAGTTGTCGACTCCGCGCGCCAGGCAAAGTCGCCATCTGTCGCCGAAAAGGACGAGCGCGAAGACGACGACGACAACGCGCTCTCCAAGACAAACGACCCGGTTCGCATGTACTTGCGCAAGATGGGGTCGGTATCGCTGTTGACGCGCGAGGGCGAGGTTGAGATCGCCAAGCGCATCGAAGAAGGCGAGCGGCGGGTGTTGCACGTGGTGCTCAATTCCCCGATCGCCGTTCAGGAGATCGTTGAGCTCGGCGACTCGCTGCGTCGCGGCAAAGTTCGCGTCAAGGATGTCATTCGCGACGTTGACGAAGAGGAAGATGCCGAGTTCGATGAAGAGTGGCACACCGAGCGCGTGATCAAGACGATCGAGCGCGTTCGGCGGCTCGATCGCGACAGCGCCAAGCAGATGGAAAAGCTGCAGGAAAAGCGGGTCGCCGAGGCGCGCCGAAAGAAGGTCTTCGCGGCGGTCGAGAAGAACCGCGGCGAGATGTTCGACGTGCTCAACGAGCTGCGCATCAACAAGAAGCAGATCGACCGGATCGTTTCCCGTCTTAAAGGGCTCGTCACGCGCATTGAGAAGTCGGAAGCCGAGCTGCGCGAGCTTGAAGTTCGCACCGGCTTGTCGGTGGCCGACGTCAAGCGCACCGTTCGCGAAGTTCGTCGCTCCGCGCAGGATGAGCGTCGCGTATGCAAGAAACTCGGTTTGCGTTCCGACGAGATCGCCGAGATCGAGCGCCGCATCAAGCAGTCGCAGCGGGAGGTCAAAGAGGTTGAGGAGCTCTCCGGGCTGCAGATCAACGTTTTGCGCCGCACCTATCGCGAAATCGCCGAGGGCGAGCGGATGGCTGAGCGCGCCAAGGCCGAGTTGGTCGAGGCCAACCTGCGCTTGGTTGTCAGCATTGCCAAGAAGTACACCAACCGCGGGCTGCAGTTTCTCGACTTGATCCAAGAGGGCAACATCGGTCTGATGAAGGCCGTCGACAAGTTCGAGTACAAGCGCGGCTATAAGTTCTCGACGTACGCAACCTGGTGGATCCGCCAAGCGATTACTCGTGCGATCGCCGACCAAGCGCGCACGATCCGCATTCCAGTCCACATGATCGAGACGATCAACAAGCTGATCCGTACGAGCCGCTATCTCGTTCAAGAGCTCGGTCGCGAGCCGACGCCCGAAGAGATCGCCGAGAAGATGGAGCTTCCGCTCGACAAAGTGCGTAAGGTGCTGAAGATTGCCAAGGAGCCGATCTCCCTGGAGACGCCGATTGGCGAAGAAGAAGACTCACACCTTGGCGACTTTATCGAGGACAAGAGCGCAGTCAGTCCGTCCGACGCGGTGATCACGCTGAACTTGGCGGAGCAGACGCGCAAGGTGCTCTCGACGCTTACGCCGCGTGAAGAGAAGGTCCTGCGGATGCGCTTTGGTATCGGCGAGAAGTCGGACCACACGCTCGAGGAAGTCGGCCAAGATTTTGCTGTCACGCGCGAGCGTATTCGGCAGATCGAGGCCAAAGCGTTGCGCAAACTGCGGCATCCTTCCCGTTCCAAGCAGCTCAAGAGCTTCGTCGAGAACTAGCGCGCGGCGCACAGTCATATCCTTCCGTTTCGCTGTGCGAAGCAGCGGGCGCAATCTCTGCGCTGATCTCAATTTCTGCGAGCCGCTCGCGCTGCTCAGTCGATGATCTGCCTGTTGACATGCTTTATGCGTGGCGTTAAACATCGACCACTGCTGCCTTGGGCAGTGAGGGGCCCATAGCTCAGTGGTTAGAGCCACCGGCTCATAACCGGTTGGTCCCTGGTTCGAATCCAGGTGGGCCCACTGGTGCTGATGGGCGAAAGAGGTCGAATTGGACATCCAAACTAGCGAGGGTACCGTTTTGCGCGAGCAGCTCACTTTCTTGCTTGAACTGCAGAAGATCGACGAGAAGCTGGAAGACAGTGAGCAGGAACGTGCAGATTTGCCGGAGAAGTTGCGCGCGATAAAGGAAGACGTCGGCCGGATCGAGCGGATCCTCGAGCAGGAGCGTCAACAGCTTGCCGAGGCTCGCAGCTACAAGGCAGCGCGCGAGGCGGAGATTGCCGAGGATCAGGAGCTGCTGGCCAAGGCCAAGCACAAGATGTCTGCGGTCCGTTCCTCCAAGGAGTATCTGGCCGTGCAGCGCGAGTTTGAGGCAAATCGTCGGCATACCTCGGAGCGCGAAGACGAGATCGGCAAGCTGGTCGAAGCCATTCGTCAATTTGAGCAGTCGATCAAGACCCATGAGGAAGCGCTGGCCGCGATGAAGAGCGATGTCGCTGCCGAGGAGCAGGCGACCGCCCGACGTATCGAAGAGATCGAAGGTGCTGTTAGCGCTGAGCGTGGAGAGCGGGAGGAGCTCGCTGGCCGCCTGCGCCGCGACGTGCTGAGCAAGTACAACAACATCCGTCGCCGCCGCAAAGGCGTTGCCGTTGTCCCGCTCGGTGAAGGGGGCGTTTGCCGTGGCTGCAATATGCGGCTACCGCCGCAACTCTATAATATCATTCAGCGCGCCGCGACGATCGAGCAGTGCCCGAATTGTCACCGCATCGTCTACTTCGAGGCGGCTGAGGATCTGGGCGAGGCGACAGAGGCGACAGACTAGGCTCAAGGCCAAAGACAAGAGCAAACGCTCGGCGGCTTCTCGCCGATCGATCCGCTAGATCTCCCCCTCGACTGCACGCCGCGGTGGGCGAAAAGCGCACTAGCGGTTGACAAACGCCGCTGCTGATCCAATCTTCCCATCGCGAGGTCTCCGCCGCAGTCGGCTGGACGATCGCTGCATGGTTTCTTCGGAAGCCATGGGGAGGAAAGTCCGAGCTTCATAGGGCAGGGTGCCGGGTAACGCCCGGTGGGGGTGACCCCAAGGAAAGTGCCACAGAAAGCAAACCGCCCGTCGGCAGATCGCCTATGCGGGTAAGGGTGAAAGGGTGCGGTAAGAGCGCACCGGGGCTCTGGTAACAGGGCTCGCATGGTAAACCCCACCTGAAGCAAGACCGAACAGGGACGACCCGCAAGGGTCAGGGTGGCCCGCCTTTGTTCCCGGGTAGCGTCGCTCGAGCCACATGGCAACATGTGGCCTAGATGAATGGTCGTCGCGTCGTTCTGGGTAACCGGTCGACGAACAGAACTCGGCTTATCGGCCGGTCTGCGACGGAGAACTCGCACTTTTTCGGACGACCGAGCGTCAGGCGCACTAGCGGGTTGCGGCAAGCGATCGCTGCAAGAGCTCGATAACAAACGGAGGGTTGTGCAATCCGCCGCTCTTGTCATTGGCGACGAGAAAATAGTTGTGTGTCGCCTGTTTGAGCGCTGCGAGTGTATCAGGGATGAGTTGTGGCTCTTCAGTGCGCGCAACCTGGCCGTCTTTGTCGCAGTCTCCCAGGTCGTCGCCGCGTTGATCGACGAGCACGATCTTTTGGCGATGTCCGGTCGCAAAACTGCTGGCGAGCCGGCCGCTGCACCCACGAATCCTTGCTGCGGCGATGCGCGCATCGATCTGTTTTTTCAACAGCTGCAATGCGCTGGCGACCTCGCGGACCAATGGTTGAATGTTGCCGTCACCGTCGATGTCACCTGCGGGGGCGTCAAAGCCGCGTCGGTCTTTGTGGCAGCCATGGCAGATCGTGTCGAGCCGCGTTCCGTCTTTTTGCTTGAGCTGAAAGGTGTGTCCGCCCAGTTGGCGTGTGTCGCCGGCTGGCAGCTTTGCCATGTGGCAGGTTACACAGCTGTTGGTCGCCTTTGCGGCACACGCTGTCTTGCGACTTAGCGGTGCCGGCGCAAGGGCGAAGCCACCGCGCCCAAGGGCGATGTTGGTCTGTGGCGCGTGGGGGGCATCTTCGGCAGCTGCGCTGGACGCACTATGGCAGGGCAGGCAGCCTGCGCCACTACCCTGGTTATTGACGAGCTGCCCGTCGGCCAACGGCGCATCGCCCCATAAATAGAGCTGCGAGGGCTTCTCTGCGCTCATCGCGTTGTGACAGGCTTGGCAGCTGATCGGCTGTGGCTGAGCACAGCAAACCAGCGCTAGCGTCTCACTTTCGTGGGGACGGCTAAGCGGCACCTGCCAACGATAGAATCCTTGGGCCGAGTGGCATTTGCGGCAGGGTGGGCGCGATTGGGGACCGTTGAAGTCAGCCGCTGGGTCCTGCCGTGAATGCCGACTCTTGCGCCACTGTGCGACGGTTGTTTGCTCGGGTAACCGATCGTGGCAGCGCGCGCAAACGCCGGCGGAAAACAGTCCGGGCTGCTCGGCGACCGGCGGGTCGACGCGGCCCGGACCGTGACAGGCGAGGCAATAGACGTTGCTGACATCGCGAAGCGGCTGGGGGAGTTTGTTGTAGTTGCCGGTTTCGCTGATGCCGAGGCTCAGCTGACGCGCGACATCGTCATAGCCGCCGTTGTCGACGTCGGGGTGCCAGCCCAACGCATGGCAGTCGGCACAGCTCTCGGCAAGTGGGCCGCGTGCGAGTTTGTGCAGTCCGTCGACCAGGTAGCGCCAGGTTTGTCCGTGACGTGTCTTTTCGTGCTTGTCGGTTAGGCTAGTGTGACAGCCACTGCGCCCGCAGTCACGAGGCACGAGATTCCAGTTGCCCGCGATCAGCGAAAAGACCAGTCCCGCGTGGCGCTCGGTGATCACCACCGTTTGTGGGCGCAGTGCGCTCGACGAGACATTCAAGACCACCGATGGTGTGCGGCGGTCTGTGCGCTCGAGCTGCACGCGCAGGTGTTGGTCCGCGCTCGTTAGCTTCCAGTCGTAGGGGCCACTCGCGGGACCGGCGAGGTAGTAGCGCAGCTGTGGGGCGACGCTGGTCATGCCGGTAGTGGCGTCGGTCGCGCTGACAAAGACGTAGCTTTGGCTGGTCACGCCGTCGGCGCGCGTCGCGGTGAGGCGGAACACATACTCGCCAGCTTGATCATGGGAAAAGCTCAGCACCTGCGCGCGTTCGGGTAGGCTGCCCCGCGCTTGGCGTAGCGTCGCTGTGCGGAAGCGCAGTCGCCAGCCGCTGGCCGGCAGGACTTTGGTGGGACCCTCGAGCTGCTGCCAACTGACTTTCGCCTCGTTCCAGCTGTTGTCACAGCGGTTTTGCGCGCGAAGCTCGATCTCTCGATCAAATCCAACACGGTGTCGAGGTGGGACCCCGACGCACGGACTTAGCTCTTGCTCGATGCGACGCGAGCTGTTGACGGTGAGCGCGCGCGGTGGCTCGGGGCGGAAGCCAGCTGCGAAGAAACTCAGTCGATAGTTACCGCTCGGCAGTCGTCCAAAGTGGGCACGTCCCGCCTTGTCGGTCTTCAGTCGGCGATCGATCGGGGTGAGTTTGATCGTTACGCCCGCAAGGGCCGTGCCGCGGGTCTCGAGTTTGCCGAGCGTCGCTGGACCCTTTGCACATCGCGGCCGTGGGTATGCGGGACTGCGGACGACGAGATCTAGCTCGTGGAAGCTGTCGCCTCGCGGACAGCCCGATATCAGGCAGAGGCCAACCGCCAACAGACCGAGCGAGCTTGGAGCACGTGCAGCACAAATCTCCATGACGCGCCTAAACTGCGAGCGAGGCCTTGTCGGCGTGTTTGTTAAAAAAGGGGGCGTCAGGCGATTTGCCGTGGACGTGGACCTTGCAGCGATCGGTCGGATGATGTGTTTTCGTTGACGCGACGGTACAGACTGCTTCGCCGCGGCGACAGATTCCGGCGTGCTTTGCCATGGCTGAAGGCTAACACGATGGCAAGAGAGCGCGAAGGGGCAAGCGCTGATTGTTGGCTAGTCGGTGGCGCCCGCACGTGGTGAGCTAGTCGGCAGCAGGCCAACCGCCTTTGCGCGGATCCGATGCACCAAGTAGCGCGTTTGTCGTACGGCCGACGGCTTGGATCGCGGTGAACGGTTTGCTCACGCTGAGTAGCTTATGGCCGCGCGCACCAAGCGCTTGGCGGACGTCGCGGGGCAGATCGCTTTCAACCCACAGCTGATTGGGTAGCCATTGATGGTGGATTCGCGAGCGAGCCACCGCGTCGCCCAGCTCCAGCCTAAAGTCGAGTACGTTGAGCAAGACTTGCAGCGTGCCAGTGATGATCGTCGGTCCACCTGAGCCGCCGACGGCGAGTAGCGCCTTGCCGTCCTTGAGCACGATCGTTGGCGACATACTGGACAGTGGCCGCTTTCCTGGCTGGACGGCGTTCTTCTCGCTTTGAATCAGCCCGAAGCCGTTGGGTGTACCTGGGCGGGAAGCGAAATCGTCCATCTGATCGTTGAGGATCACGCCGGAACGCTTGGCGACGATCATCGATCCGAAGCCCAGATTGATCGTTGTTGTCAGCGCCACGGTCATGCCGCTCCGATCGGTAACGCTCAGATGGCTCGTGCCCTTGTCTTGATGTCCGGCGCGTTGCATCTTGCCCGAGCCGTAGCTCTCCCAGGGCTGCGTTGTCTTGCCGATGCGCTTGGCGAGCAGGTCGGCATAATCGCGGGAGGTCAGCTTGGCGATCGGTACTTCGACAAAGTCGCTGTCACCGAGGTGGCGCGCGCGATCGGCGAAAGCGTGCTTTAGCGCCTCGGTTAAGTGGTGTAGGTAGCGCGAGGAGTTGTGCCCCATCTCTTTGAGCTTGTAGCGACTCAGCAGGTTGAGCGTTTCGATGATCGCGATGCCACCCGACGAGGGGGGCGGCGTCGTCAGTATTTGGTAGCCGCGGTAGGTTGTCGTTAGCGGTGCGCGCAACTTTGGTCGGTAATTCGCAAGGTCCTCGAGGGTCAAAAGGCCACCGGCGGCCTCGACCGTTGCCACGATGTCTTTGGCGATCCAGCCGCCATAGAATGCGTTGGCGCCGCCACGGGCAATCGCTTTGAGCGTGCGCGCGAGGCGTGGACGGCGGAGCGTTTCACCGAGCTCGGGAGCTCGGGTAGGCGTCTTGGCGTTTTTGGCGCGGACAAAGAAGATCTCCTTGATCGCCCCGTTGTAAGCTTTGAGCGCAGCGAAAGGCTTGCTCTTTAGCGTGTCAACCAGGTGCTCGCCGGCGGGGAAGCCGCGTTGGGCGAGTTTTATCGCTGGTGCGAGTACGCGCGAAAGTGGCAACTTCCCCCAGCGTTTCACCGCTTCGCTGCAGCCGGCAACTTCGCCGGGGACAGCGATCGCCAAACCACCACGACGTGGCGCGATTTTCGCCACCCCTTTTTTGAGATACATGTCTCGCGATGCGGCCGCTGGTGCTGTTTCTCGAAAATCGACGACCTCGGGTTGTTTGCCGGGCGCGTAGACCAGCATGAATCCGCCACCGCCAATGCCCGAGCCGGCGGGATTGACGACGCCCAGGGCGAACGCGGTCGCACAGGCGGCGTCGACAGCATTGCCGCCGGCCTTGAGGATTTCCAGCCCGGCGAGCGAGGCCAACGGGTGATCGGCAGCGACCACGCCGTGTTTTCCTGCAACGGCGCGCCGAGCGGCGGTGTGGCCGGCATGCAGCCAGCAGACCGTGAGGGCGACGATGATCGGACCGAGCAGATGACGCGATGTAATCATGGGAGATTCCGTTTCTGCAGCGAGCCTTGGCTACCGAGCGGCGGATGTCAAGGGTCTACACTTTATCGCGTTGAGACCGCGCGCTATAAAGCGCCATGGCCTATTGGTTGATGAAATCGGAACCGACGACCTACAGCTTTGCTGACCTCAAGGCGGCAAAGAATCAGACCACCAGCTGGGAAGGTGTGCGCAACTACCAGGCTCGAACGATGCTGCGTGATCGCGTGAAGAACGGCGATACGGTGTTCTTCTATCATTCGAGCTGCGATGAGCCGGGTGTCGTCGGCTTGGCTCGTGTGGTTCGCGAGGGCTATCCAGATCACACGGCGTTCGATCCGGGCCAACGCTACTACGATCCGAAGAGTGACCCTGACAAACCGCGTTGGTTCATGGTTGACGTGAAGTACGAGCGCGAGGTGCCGCGGCTGGTCTCGTTGGCGATGATGCGCGATGAGCCGCGTCTTGCAGATTTCGCTTTGCTCCGCCGCGGCAACCGCCTGTCGGTACTGCCGGTCAGCGATCAACACGCCGCGGTGATTCTTGAGCTCGCTGGCGTCTAGCTGCAGCGCGCACAGAATTCGGCTGTCAGGCGAGCGAGCTGATCGAGTACCTCGTCGTCGGTTCGTCCGCTTCGCTTAAGCACGTGGAATCCGTGGTCGGCGCCCGAGACGATCTGGAGCGTCGCACGCGGAAGCGTCGCGCAAAGCGGCTCGATGAGCGTGAGGTCGGCGAGCGCATCTCGATCCCCCTGCAAAAAGAGCATCGGCCGTTCGATTTCTCTGAGGTGATCGCCGCGCTCGCTTGCCGGCTTGTTGGGCGGGTGTAACGGAAAGCCGTAAAAAATGAGTCCGCGTAGTGCTGCCGGCAGCCTGTCTTGTGCGAGCGCTAGCGATGCCATCCTGCCCCCCATCGATTTGCCGCCGGCGAAGACCGCCAGGTCCTTGGCGATCGCGTGGTTGCCGCGTAGTGCCAATGCCGCGCTTACGGCTGCGGCTACGGTCGACAGACGCTCGTCTTGACTGCCGACAAATCGGCGCTTGGTTTCGATGAACGGGAAGTTGTAGCGGAACGTCGCGATCTGTCGATCGGCAAGCCGCGCTGCCAGCGCTTCCATGAACGGGTGGCTCATGCCGGCGCCTGCGCCATGACCGAGCACAAGCAATGCTGTAGGCGCTGACGGGCGGTAGAGCAGGGTCGATACGGTTTTTGCCGAATCCGGCAATATCAGCGTGCCAGCGATCGCCGCGACCTCGGAGCTAGTCATCTTATGGGCGGGTCGCCGTAACTGCGAACACCGGCACCGCATGGCAGCAGTGCCCGATGCGTTTAGGCATTCCGGCGTAAAGGAGGCGGTTGACTTCTTGCTGGCAGGCGACGAGCTCGTCACAGTCAGCGGGCAGGTTGGCTCGCTCTGCTGTCGTCGTGCAGAGTCGCTGCAGCCGGCCAAAGAACGCGCGGGCGGTTTCGCCGTGGCCGCTATGGATCATGTGTAGCCGAAAGCGAACGGCGGTAAAACCCTGTCCGAGGAGTGTCTTTGGTACCTGCGGTCCGATCGCAATGTCGGTCGGTTGGAGTGCAACGCGGGCCTTGCGGCATAGGCGATTGAAGAGCTCGTTGAATTGCTCGAGAGCGCCGTCGAAGTAGAAGCGTTGTCCCAAGTTGTCGGGCTCGACGAAGACCGCGGTGGCTCGGGGCTGCAGCGCGGAGCTGACCTGTGCGAGCAGGCGCTGCGGATCGTTGCTCTCACAAAGGAACAACAGGCAAAGCGCGCTATCGTGACTCTCTGCGGGAAGATCGAGCTGATTGTCATCGAGGTAGTTCAGTGAAACGCGCTGTGAAAGTGGCAGCTTGGCCAGTTCGGCTTCAGACTGCTCGACGTCACGATCGGAAAACCCGCTGACCTGGGTGTCGGGCAGATGGGGCAGCAATGTCTTGCTGATCGCCGCAAGTCCACGTCCAAGCAACAACAACTGGCGCGGCGCTTCAGGAAGGAGATCGAGCAACAATTCGGTAAATGCCTGGTCCCACCAGTTGTCGGCTGGCTTTTGCAGCACAGCAGTTGGTTTTGCGGCAGCGGCGCGCATGGCCAGAGCCTACCACGGTCGCGCGATGCGGCCCGTGACGAATCTCACCAGCGGGCGCTAACTCGGCCAACTAGCCTACAAAACCATCGTCAGCCCGGCGACGATGACCATCACGACCAGCACCCAGCGGATGAATCCGGCGCCGCGCTTGATTTGCAGATGGACGCCAATCCAGGCGCCGACGGTCATGCCCAGCGCTAGTCCGGCTCCGGCGACCCAGGCGATTTGCTCGGCCTGAATGAACAGCGGCAGGACCACCACCGTGTAGCCTAGCACCAAAGCAACTTTGATCGCGTTGGCTCGCACGGGCTCGACGCCGAGTGCGGAAATCAGTAGCGCCATCAGCGGGAACCCAACACCTGCTTGAAGAAAGCCGCCGTATACGCCGGTTAGAAAGGTCAGCGCGCTGACCCACCAACGGGTTGGCGGCGAAGCCGTGGTCGCTGGCTTACTGAAGCTTCCGGGCTTGGCGATCAGCACGGGCCCCCAAAGAATGAAAGCGCAGCCGGCGATCATCCGAAATAGCCCGGTGGGTAGACGTGTCGCAAGCAACGCGCCGACCAGCGCGCCGAGGCAGATCGCCGGCAACAGCTTGACGGTGGTCTGCCGGTCGTGAAAGCCCCGCCGGTAGAACGTGAGGCAGGCCGTGGCGTTTTGCAGCAGCAGGCCACAGCGCATCGTGCCATTGACCGTCGCCGGCGCGAGGCCGGTCGCGACCAGTGTGCTAAAGACGATGAATCCGCCGCCACCAGCGATAGTATTGATCGCGCCGGCGAGCAGGCCAGCGCCGGCCCCCAAGGCCAACTGGATGTAAGGTGTCGGCATCGTTGGCTTCAGTATAGCGAGAGTTTTCTTTGCTGTGTTGACTGAGCGCCTTCCGATCGATGGTTGAACGCCGCTCAATTTGGCGGTCTACTGGCGTTGTGGAAGCTGAACTTGTTTGCTTGGGTGAGGCCCTGGTCGATCTATTTGCCGCCGATGGACGGCGTGGGCCGCTAGAAGAAGTCGAGACTTTTCGTCGCTACCTGGGTGGAGCGCCGGCCAACGTCGCCGCAGCCGCGGCGCGTCTCGGCATGCGTTCGGCGATGATCGGTTGCGTGGGTGACGACGCCTTTGGTCGATTTCTGATTCGCGCTCTCGAGCGCGAGGGTGTCGATTGTCAGGGAATCGTTTGCTGCGAGCAGCGGACGCCAGCTGCGTTTGTCTCACTGAGCGAAGGTGGCGAGCGCTCGTTTTTGTTTTTTCGGGAAAACACCGCCGATACGTATCTCGACGCTGCTGTGGTTAGGGCGCAACGCGGGCGGGTAGCCGCGGCCAAGACCTTGCATCTTTGCACGACCAGTATGAGCGCTGGTCCAGCCACCGCCGGGACCAAAGAGGCAGTCGCGATCGCGGCCGCCTGCGGCGTCGACGTGGCGGTGGACCTCAACCTGCGGCTCCATCTGTGGGAAGACCGAGATTCGGCGATCGACGCGGCGCGCTTTTTGGTCGAGCGCGCAACGTTCGTCAAGGCCGACCAGCAGGAAGCCGCCGAGCTGACGTCGGTCGAAGACCCAAGACAAGCAGCGCGCGCCTTGATCGGTATCGGCGCGCGGATTGCGGTCGTGACCTGCGGCAGCGCGGGTGCACATTGGGCGACCTCGCGCGAGAGCGGCTATCAACCCGCGCCCTCGGTTGATGTGGTCGATGCCACTGGCGCAGGTGATGTGTTTTGCGCAGCCTTCTACTTTACAGTAGGTCGATTGCGAGAGGCGACGGCGCAGGCCGTCGATCGCGCCGTCGCGGCGGGCTGTAATGCAGGGGCGCAGGCTTGCACCGCCTGCGGTGCGGTTACGGCAGCCCCGACCGTCGATCAGCTTCCGAGTGCTTAGCCTGAGCTAGAGCGGCTCAACGAACTGACTGCGGATCGTCTTGGCGCCGACGGTCTTGAAGTAGACCGTCAGGTTCAGATTTGGGGCAGTGCCGGTCAGACTGCGAATTTCGCCGACCCCAAACTTGCGGTGCTTGACCCGCATGCCGACGCGGAATCCGTCAGCGTCGAAAAGATCGTCAAAGTCGGGTGCGCTCTGGTCGAACTCGTCATCGACCCAAGCATCGTCGTAGGTCGGTTCGGGCTGGTCAAGATGGGCGCCAGCAAATGCTGGCAGCCGAGCGGGCGCATTGCGCCGCGCCGGCGCGGCGTGCAAGCCGGCGCGTTCCCCGATCAGCTGCTCGGGAATGTCGCTGAGAAACTCCGAAGGTGGACGGGCTTTGAGCTGACCGAGGTGCCAGCGTTGCATCGCGCGGCTGAGAAAGAGGCGCCGTTTCGTTCGGGTGATCGCGACGTAGGCCAGACGGCGTTCTTCCTCAAGTTCTTCGGGGGCGTCCAACGAGCGGGCGTGGGGAAAGATGCCTTGTTCCAGGCCGATGACAAACACCGTCGGGAATTCGAGCCCTTTGGCGCTGTGCACGGTCATCAGGCTGACTTGGCCCTGTTCGTTGGTTTGGTCGGTGACATCGGTCGCCAGCGAGACTTGCTCGAGATAGCTGACCAGCGTCGCCTCCTCGGTCGCAGCCTCAAATTGTCGGATGCTGGAGACCAGTTCGCTGAGGTTCTCGGCCCGGGTGGTCGCCTCAACCGTGCCCGATTGGGCGAGGCTTTGCAGGTAGCCGCTATCGTCGAGTACGCGCTCGGCAAGCGTGCTGGGCAGTGTCTCGCTGACGCCCTCGGCAAGCGCATCGATCAACTTGACGAAGTCGCCTACCTTGCGCCTGGCAGCGCCGCCTAGTGGGCCGTCGCTGGTGGCAGCCGCTCGCGCAGCGTCGAGTAACGAGATGCCGTGGGCT
Organism: Deltaproteobacteria bacterium; assembly: GCA_020633415.1. Classification (GTDB taxonomy): domain Bacteria; phylum Myxococcota_A; class Polyangia; genus JACKDQ01. Next base: position 496,086 of record JACKDQ010000002.1, on the reverse strand, counting down.
GAGGCGTGGCCGATGAGTTTTTCGACGGTGGTCTTGCCGATGCCGCGGGCCGGTACGTTGATCACGCGCTGCAGGGCGACATCATCGGCGGGGTTGATCAACAGCTTGAGGTAGCACAGCAGGTCCTTGATTTCTGCACGATCGTAGAAGCGCATGCCGCCGTACACCGCGTAGGGAATCGGCGGGCTTGCCGCTCGCAACGCCTCTTCGATCGCCCGACTCTGGGCGTGGGTTCGGTAGAAGATCGCTACGTCATCGAAGGTGTGACCCGCCTGGGCGACGAGCTGGTGGATGCGCGAGGCGACGAAGCGTGCCTCAGTTCGCTCATCGGGGGCGACGCAGAGCGTGATCGGTTCGCCGCCCTGCTGGTCGGTCCACAGCTGTTTGGCTTTGCGCTGGGCATTGCGGCTGATCACCGCGTGGGCCGCGTCGAGTACCACCTGGGACGAGCGATAGTTTTGCTCGAGCTTGATCACTTGAGCGCCGGGATGGTCGCGCTCAAAGCCGAGGATGTTTTCGATCTGCGCGCCGCGCCAGCGATAGATCGATTGATCATCGTCGCCGACTACGCAGATGTTGTTGTGGGTGCTGCTCAGCAGGCGTATCAGCTCGTATTGTACCGGGTTGGTATCCTGAAATTCGTCGACGAGGACTTGCTCAAAGCTGCTCGAAAGGTGTTGGCGTAACGCTTCGTCAGCACGTAGCAGTTGGACGGTTTTCAGCAGCAGGTCACCGAAGTCCGCGGCATCGCAACGCTGCAATTGACGCTGATAGGCCGGGTAGAGTCGGGCGACGATGTCGCTGAAATAGTCGTGCGCCTGGTATTGCTCGGCGCTCGTGCCGGCGTTCTTTGCGCGATCGATGTGCGAGAGCACGTCGCGTGGCGCGAAGAGCCGCTCGGATATCGCTTCTTGGCGCATCACCTGTCGCATCAGTGTGCGTTGGTCGCCGTCATCGTAGATCACGTAACTCGGGCTGAGCCCGACGGCGTCGCCGTAGCGGCGCAGCAATCGCGCACAGATCGAGTGAAATGTGCCGATCCAGAGGCCAGCGATTCTTCGGGCGATCAGTCGCTCCGCCCGCTCGCGCATTTCGCGCGCCGCCTTGTTGGTAAACGTTACGGCGAGGATTCGACGAGGGTCGAGTCCCTCGTCGACCAGGCGGGCGATGCGCTGGGTGATCACACGGGTTTTGCCGCTACCGGCACCGGCTAAGACGAGCAGCGGGCCGTCTTGGTGGGCGACAGCCTGCGCTTGCGGCGGATTGAGCTGTCCGTTGTTGGCGCTCACTCGGGCATCGGCTGCGGTTGCAGCGTAAAACTGTGGCGCTGGCCGTCGCGCCAGACTTCGACGGTCAGGGCATGCCCGAGACCGGCCGTGGTGATGCGCCAGGCAAGCTGAGACGCGTCGCTAACCGCCTGTCCATCGATGCGCAGGATCACGTCGCCACGACGTAGCCCGGCAAGTGCTGCCGGGCCCTTGTCTTCGACCTGCGTAACGACGGCTCCGGCAATGCTCTTGTCGGACTTCAGCGCGGTAGCGATCCGCTTGCGGAGTGCCTCTGGCGCTTGGTCGACGTACATACCGACGCGAACCCGGGCGATCCGCCCATCCTTTTTCAACGCCGGGAGGAGCTCTCGTGCGACATCGATCGGCAAGGCCAGCCCGTGGTCTGTCTCGTCGTTTTGGATCGCTGTGTTGAGTCCGACGACCTCACCAAGCATGTTGATCAGCGGGCCACCTGAATTCGCTGCATTGATGCGCGCTGTGGTGTGGATGTAGCCCAGGTAGCCATGGGTGGAGATCGGCGTTTCTTTGGTCGGCAACATGCTGACGATGCCTGCTGTGACCTGCGGTCCGTAGCCGAACGGGTTGCCGACGGCAAAAGCCCATTCGCCGAGCGAAAGATCCGACGACCGGCCGAGCTTTGCTGGCTTGGCATCGCTGTCCTCGGGTGGCGTCGCGCTGAGCACTGCGATGTCCGTGCGTGGGTCGTGGCCGACGATCTTCGCCGCAACCGCCTTTGCGCTACCGGAGAAGCGCACCCAGACACTGCGATCGCTGACCAGATGGGCGTTGGTGATTATTGTGCCGCTCTTGTCGAGCAGGATCCCGCTGCCCAGCGCTTGTCGGCTGCGACGCACCCACTGGGCATTGATCGGCCCCAGCGCTTCGGGTGGTGGTGGCAGCCAATCGGCAGGGCCGTTGCGTACCGCGCCGTCGGTCTGCAGGTGGACCACCCAACGTGCCGCGCGCTTGACGAGTTTGACAAAGCTACGCGGCGCTGCGGGGTAGATGATCTTAACCGATGCCGGGCCGCCGTCGGCTAGCGCTGCGGGTTGGTGCTGTCGTGGTCGGCAAGCGTTTAGCGCGGTCGCAAGCAGCAACACCGCAAGCAGCGCGTGCGGCTTGAGCTGGCCTTGTCCAGGCGACAAGGCCTAGGCTCCCTGCTTGGACGCGTGGACGAACCGCAGCCGCAGATCGTAGAGCAGCTCGTCGAGCAGTTTTGACTCATGCTCGGTGCGATTGCCCTCAGTCTTTTCTCTGAGCAGGGCCAACAGATCGATCGTCTGCTTGGCCAAGCCGAGTTCACGATGCTGCTGTCCGTCGGGATCGGGACCTTCCCCGAGGTGCACCATCGCCGATGTTCCCAACGAGAGAATGAACGTCGAAAAGTCGATCTGCGGTAACGCCTCGTGATCGGACTGGTCCGACCGCGCCGAGTCCCGATCGCGATCAGACCGATACACCTCGTCGCTTTCGTCGCGCTCGTTGCCTTCTGCGTCGAAACGGCGCCGGTCCTTGATCTTGAATCCGGAATCGTCGCCCATCGTGAATTTGCTCCGCTATCAGTCCTTGGCCTTGCCCGATTCAGCGTGTGCGTCGTCTGTGTCTATCGACAGCGACTCACTCTTGCTCGCCACGTCGGGCAAACTGGCCAGGTGTCGTTCGTATTCTTCACGCGTTAACGCGCCCCGCTTGATCATGCGTTCGACAAGGCGCTTGTCGTATGCAATCTCTGAGCTCAAGACGGACCTCCTCTAAAAAGCGGCCCCTTTATCTTGCACTTCGTGGTGGTGTGTCAAGCGGGCACCCTTGACAGCTCAATAAGGGGTGCTTAGTTTGGGCTGCACGTTGCTGTAGGACACGGATGTCGGCCGACTATTACGAACTTCTCGAGGTTTCGCGCGATGCCTCCACCGCCGAGATAAAAAAGGCGTATCGGAAGCTCGCGCTCAAATATCACCCCGATCGCAATCCCGACGATCGGGAGGCTGAAGAGCGTTTCAAGGAGATTTCTAACGCCTTTCAGGTGCTGAGCGACCCCGACCGCCGGCAGCAGTACGACCGCTTTGGCGCTGAAGGGCCGCGCGGCCAAGGCTTTGGCGGCTTCTCCAACGTCAACGACATCTTTTCGGCCTTTGGTGACATCTTCGGCGACATCTTCGGTATGGGTGGCGGTGGCGCCGCCCGGCGGCGACGTGGTGCCGACATCGAGGTTGAACTATCGCTTTCTTTCGACGACATCGTCGAAGGCTGCAAAAAGGAAATCGAGGTCCAGCGTCACAGCACCTGCGAGTCCTGCGAGGGGAGCGGTGCGGCTGCGGGCAGCAAGCCGCTGGTCTGCGGGACCTGCGGCGGCCGAGGCCAGGTCGCCCACACCCAGGGCTTCTTCATGATCAGCAGCGTGTGTCCGTCCTGTCGTGGGCGCGGCTACGTGATCAACGAATCCTGTAAGGATTGCCGCGGCGCTGGCGTGGTCCGGCGCGTCGATACGCTGCAAGTCAACGTCCCTGCCGGCGTTGAGGACGGTCAAATCCTTCGGCTCGCTGGCCAGGGGGAGGTGCCGGGCGACGGTGGCGTGGCCGGCAACCTTTATGTGCACCTGCGCGTCGCCGACCACGAATTGCTCAAGCGCGATGGTGCCGATGTGATCGTCGAGGTGCCGATCGATTTTCCGCTGGCCGCACTCGGCGGCAAGGTGACGATCCCGGTGATCGGTGGCGAGCGCGAGATCGAGATCCCCAGTGGCTGTCAGCCCGGCGAGGAGAAGGTGCTGCGCGGTATCGGTTTGCCGTACGTCGGTAGCCGCGGGCGCGGCGATCAGATCGTTCGTTTTCGCGTCGAGGTGCCGAAGAAGTTGAGCAGTCGCGCCAAGGAGCTGTTGCGCGAACTCGACGAAGAGCTGGAAGCGACCCAGACGCGGCCGAGTTTCTTCGAGCGGCTGCGCGGCAAACGCTAGGTTCGTCGTCCGAGCGCATTCAACGACTTCGCGCGATCTCCCCATCTCGCTGCGTCCGCTTCTGGCGCGCCGACGAATGTTGAATTGACCAACGTCGTGCTGACGGTGTAAAACTTAGTAAAGGCACGACAATCTATGTTTAGGCAAACGCTGGAAAAGATCCTCGAGCGCTGTGACGGTGCGATCGGTGGTGTGTTGATGGGCTTCGACGGGATCGCCGTTGAAGCGGTGGTTCGCGAAGCAGGCACCGACGTCAAGACGATCAGCGCTGAGTTTTCGTTTGTACTCGGCCAGGTGCGCAAAGCCGCCGAGATCCTCGAGGTCGGTGCGCTCAACGAAGTCGTGATCAAGAGCGACAATCTGGTGTTTCTCGTGCGTGTCCTGACCGATGAATACTTCGTCGCGATCGCGATGCGTCCTTCGGGCAATTTTGGCAAGGGCCGCTTCCTGATGCGGCTGGCAGATCCCGAGTTGCGCGCGCAGCTCTAGCTTCCTCCGCGCACGATGGTCGTCGGTGAGGCGGCACTTTTTTTAGATCACACGAACTGTACGGGCCTGTCGGTTAACGCGGCACATCGCCGAGTGCGGTGGCTGCGGCGTGCTTCGGCGCCAGTCGCCTCCTGCTCTGAGGTTTTCCGCTGATTGCAAATGGTTGCAGCCTCTGTGCAGCAGATGCTGGACAAGGCGCGTTGTCGGCTTGCGCGCCCGTTCGCTGGTTCCTATGATTTGGCAGGCGTTGTCGGGCGGTTTGAGGCGGCCGAGGTCGCGGCAATTGCTTGACACGTTCCGGCAGGGTCCCTAGACTCAAAATTGCTGTGTTCTTAGCGAGATAGACCGTTAGCTTTGATGCCGGTGCCGCCGGTTTCTGCAGTCGCATTTGTGTAGGGCGATCGGATTTGCGTGCCGATGTTGGGGGAACTCCATGACGACCGATGTGTCGTCTAGGCGATAGGCCTCTTCTTGGCGAGTAGAGTTAACAAGAACAAGGTGATCGCAGCTGCGCAGAAATACGTGCAGAAGGGTCAGCTTGATCGCGCGATTCGCGAGTACCGCAGGATCGTCGATGAGGATCCGCGCGATGTGCGCATCTGGTTGAAGATCGGAGACCTCTTTGCCAAGAAGGGGTCGCGCGCCGAAGCCGTCGACACGTATCTCAAGGTCGCTGAGTTCTACTCTGAGCAAGGCTTCTACCTAAAGGCCGTCGCGGTCTACAAGCAGATCCTCCGGCTAGATCCGTCGCTGGTCGACGTCAACTTGAGACTGGCTGAGCTCTACAAACAGCTCGGGCTGCTTAACGATGCGATGCAGCAATACGAGCGCGTTTCCAATTACTACAACAGTCAAGGGCGGACGCGTGATGCGCTCGCCGCGGTTCGCCAAATCGTCGACCTCGATCCCGAGAATGTTGCCAGTCGCATCAAGCTCGCCGAGCTCTACAGCAAAGAGCAGATGCGCGACGAGGCGATCGAGGAGTTTTCCAAAGCGGCGGACTTCTTGCGGGCAAGCAATCGGCTCGATGATTTCGTCAAAGTCGCTGAGCGTTTGGTTTACCACCAGCCCGATGCCGTCGGGGTGATCAAGGAGCTGGCCAGCCTTTACCTGCGTCGCAATGATCCGCGCCGCGCCCTGCAGAAGCTCCAGGTCGCGTTCAAGGCCGATCCACGCGACGAGGCGACGCTGGCGATGCTCGCCCAGGCCTTTGAGGATCTCGACCAGATCGCCAAGACCGTCTCGGTACTCAAAGAGTTGGCTCACGTTTACGGCGACACCGGTCAGGATAAGCGGCGGCTGGAAACGTTCCAGCGCATTCTCGAATTGGTACCGAGCGACGCTGACGCGTTGGCTGCGATTGGAGGCGGGGCGCCGTCGTCGCGCGCAGCAGAGACCGCTAGCCGCGCTGCGCCACACCCTGCCGACGCCGTCGCTCAGACGCCGCTGAGACCGTTGGACGCAGGTCCGGGACCGGCGAGTAGCGAGATCGCCGTCGACGTTTCTCTTCCCGACGACGATCCGTTTGATGGTCCGACAGGCGTTGGCTCGCACGCGGATATTGCCCTCGATGATGGGTTGCTCATTCCCGGTGCTGACCGGAGTGGTATGCGTCAGCCGCCGCAACGGGTTGAGGTCGAGGCACCGAGCCTTGATTTGGGGGACTTTGCCCCAGAGCCCGACCTGGCTAAGCACACGCTTGGGCCGTCGCGCCAAGAGATGTCTGAGCAGGTAGCGCGCGTTATTTCGGAGGCCGACGTCTATATCAAGTACGGTCTGCACGACAAGGCGATCGATCACCTGCGGCAGATTTTCGTCGACGAGCCGAACAACGTCGAGGTTCGTCTACGGCTGCGCGACTTGCACGTTCAGCTTGGTCAACTGACGGCGGCGGCGGGTGAACTCCACGCGCTCGCCGAGCACCTTTCGGGTCTGGACCGGCGCGCAGCGGCGCAATATCTCAATGACGCCCTTGAGCTCGATCCGGAGCATCGCGCCGCGCGAGAGTTGCTGCGGCGCTTGGAAGACGGCGGCGATGTCTCCGGGCCGCGCGAGTATCCGGATTTCGAAGATGGCTTCTCGGGCGAATATTCCGGCGTGGCGATCGACTTGGATGCCGCGGACATCGTCGAAGAGATTCCCCTCGACGCCTCGGATTTGGTTGCCTTGGATCGGTCTGCCGCGGGAACCGATGCGGAGGCGATCGATTTCGACGATCTCGGCTCTGGAATTATCGAAATCCATTCGGAAGAGACCGGGGTCGACGAGCTGCAGGCCCATGTGATTGCCGTTTCCCAGACTGACGGCGTCGGCATGAGCACCGACGATCGACCGCGCTCAGTCGATACTTCGGTCGATGATCCGGCGAGTATCGCTGATGACCTTGACGAGGCTGAGTTCTTTATCCAACAGAGCCTGTTCACCGAGGCGCGTGCGATCCTTGAGGACCTCGATGCGCGCTGTGGTGGCGCAAACGCCGAAGTAGCCAGCAAGCTCGCGAGTCTCAACGATGCGGAGGCGCGTGCGGGCGTGATGCCCCATGATGCCGTCGCCGAGCATGTCGATCTGGCCGCAGAGCTGGCGGCGGAGCTCGAGGAGAGCGACTCTCTCGAGGCTGCGGGTCATCTACCGGTCGAGTTTTCCGTCGAAGATGTCTTCGACGAGTTCAAGCGCGGTGTCGACAGCCACATCAGCGAAGAGGATTCCGAAACCCACTACGATCTCGGCATCGCCTATCGCGAGATGGGTTTACTTGACGATGCGATCACCGAGTTTCGTGTGGCGATGCGCTCACCCGACAAAGAGGTGCTGTGCCACATGATGATCGGCCTGTGCCAATCGGAAAAGGGGCAGCTTTCCGAGGCGATCAGCGAGTTCAAGGCCGGGCTGTATGTCGAAGGGATCACCGAGCGAGAGGCGATCGCCCTCTATTTCGAGCTGGGCCAGGCCTATGAGACGCTGAGCGATCCGCGTGAGGCCCTGTACTACTTCGAGAAGGTTTCGAAAAAAGACCCGGGTTTTCGGGATGTGGAAAAGCGCATCGCCAAGCTGCACAGTCAGAGCGACGATCGTCCCTCAGTCGGCGGACGTCCATCGGGCGGGCGCGCAGTTGAGACCGGCTAGTCCGAAACAGGGTTTGAGGAATCACTGTTCCGGGGGGCGCGACAAGCGTGTAATGTTACCCGGCCTGCGCTGATCGGACCGCGTGAGGCTGACAGATAGGTCGACGAGTCGATGACAGCAGCGGTTCAATTCAGCACCACGATCTCAGACGACGTCGCGATCGCCATGATCGGTGGGCGGTTGGACGCCAACAATGCGCAGGGGGTGCGCGAGAAGCTCGCGGAGCTCGCCGACCAGGCCCAGAGCGTCGTCGTCGACCTCTCCTCGCTCGAGTGGATCGACAGCTCGGGCGTAGGCGCGCTGGTCTCGCTGTACAAGCGTGTGCTGACGGCGGGTGGCAAGGTCAACGTCGCTTGTCTGAACGGTCAGCCCAAAGAAATCTTTCGTTTGCTGCGTCTCGATGCCGCGCTGCGGGCATTTCCATCGGTCGACGAAGCGGTGGCGCATCTGCGCGCGGATAGTTGATGTTTCGGTGCCCTGAGGCGCGCGGCGGTGGGGGCTTTAGTGGCTGAGTTGGTAGCCGTTAGCGGCCCAAGCCAAGGCAAGCGTTATCCGATCGGGGACGAGTGTGTTCTCGGGCGCTCCTTCAATAGCGACGTCTACATCGGCGATCTCAACGTCTCTCGTCGACACGCGCGGATTTTGATCGATCAACAGAAGCATGTGATCGAAGACCTCGGCAGCGGCAATGGCACCTTCGTAAACGATCAGCAGGTTACGCGGTGCGCGTTGGCGTCACGCGATGTGATCCGCATTGGTGGATCGTCGTTTCGCTACGAGGATGAGTCCGAGGAGGCCCGCTGGGCGCCCGAAGTGCAGACGATCATCGGTCAGCTGATGAAACCGACTGGTGCGGGCTTTCCAGCGATCACGTTGCCGCCGAGCGACGATCCCAAGCGAGCGACAACGCCGCTGATCGAAGAGGTCACCGACGAGGTTCCCGCGGCGACGGCCGAGCGCGCGCTGACGATGCTCGAGGCGATCTACGGCGTGACCGATGCGATCGCCGCCGAACTCGATCTGGAGTCGCTGCTGGAAAAGATTCTCGATCACCTGTTTCAAGTGTTCCCGCAGGCCGAGCGCGGTTTCATCTTGCTGGTCAATGAGGCGACAGGGCAGCTTGTACCGCAGGCGGTCAAGCAGCGCGGCTCTCATCGCGGTGGGCTGGCGTTTTCTCAGACGATGGTCGACCAACTGATGGCCGGCGGAAGTGGCGTGATCCGCGGGCAAACCGTGCCGCCACCGTCGACGCGTCCAGCGCGCACGGCCGATCTTTCGCGCCAACGCACCCAGCCGAGCGAAAATGTGCCGAAGATCGGTGTGCCGTTGACGTTGCGCGGTGCTTCTTTGGGCACGCTGCACCTCGAGGGTCGGGCCAAAGCACAGCCGTTTTCTCCGGACGACTTGGCCTTGCTTTCAGCGATCGCTCGTCAGGCCGCCTTGGCGATCGAAAACGCGCGAACCGGCCAGCAGGTGATGGCGCAGCAGCGTTTACAGGCCGATCTGGAGTTGGCGCGCAAGATCCAGCGCAGCTTTTTGCCGCACCAGTTGCCCGATGTCCCCGGGGTGAACTTCTTTACCCACTACCTGCCTGCACTGCACGTCGGTGGCGACTTTTTCGACATTATCCAGCTCGCTGATCAGCGGATCGGCGTGCTGATCGGTGATATTTCGGGCAAGGGTGTCAGCGCGGCGTTGTTGATGGCCAAGGTTTCCACCGACCTGAGGTTGTTTTCACGGCAGGTTACCAGCCCGGCGGAAATCCTCACCCACGCCAACCGCACGCTGATGGAAGCCAACCAAGACGCGATGTTTGCCACCGCGCTGTATCTGATGATCGACCTTAAGGCGCGGACCTTCGCGGTTGCCAACGCTGGTCATCAGCCACCGATGGTCTGCAGTACGCGCTTTGAGGGGATCTCCGAACTCGATGTCGCATCGTCAGTTGCTCTCGGAGTGGTCCCAGACACGGTCTACCCGCAGGAAACCTATGAGTTGGTTCCCGGTGACGTGATCGTGCTTTACACCGATGGGATTAACGAGGCGATGAACCGCAAGGGCCAAGAATACGGCATGCGCCGATTGCGTAGCGTTTTGGTCACCGGTCCGGTCGCGCCTCAGGCTGTCGCAGAGCGGATCATCGCCGATATCCGCCGCTTCGTCGGCAACACGCCGCAGAGCGACGACCAGACGATCGTCGCTTTCGGTCTCTCCGCCGCTTTCTGAGCGCCTTGCCCGTCGGTCGCGAGGAGTGGCCGCCAACCCTTTGGTTAGGCGACCAGCCGCTCGACTTCCTCGAGCGTGCGCTCGAAGACCCGCATGGTAATCCGATACGGTTCATCGCTGGTCAGATCGACGCCCGCATCGCGCAGTAAGTCGATCGGTGGCGCGGCGCAGCCGCGGTGAAGCATCTGATTGATGTAACGCTGAGCGGCTGACTCGCCTTGCTTGAGGATCGTTTCGCTGAGCGCGGTCGCCGCCGTGATCCCTGTGACGTACTGAAAGACATAAAAGTTGTAGTAGAAATGCGGCACGTAGGCCCACTCGACGGCGTAGCAGTCGTCGATGGTGACAACCTCCTGCTGATGACCATAGTAGTGGCGCGCGATCTCCAAAAAAGTGGTGTTGAGTTGCTCGGCCGTTAACGCCTTGCCGCTTTCTACCAAGCGGTAACAGGCGGCTTCGAACTCAGCGAACATCGCTTGGCGAAAGAAGGTCTGGCGGAAGCCTTCGAGCCGTTCGCCGAGAACATACAGACGATCAGCGCCTTTGAGCTTGCCCAACAGATGCCGGGCGAGCAGCGCCTCGTTGAGCGTCGAGGCGACCTCGGCAACGAAGATCGAGTAGTCGGCCTTGGCGTACGGCTGGCTGCGGTTGGAATAGTAGGAGTGCATCGCGTGGCCCATCTCATGGGCCATTGTCGAGAGCGAGTTGTAGTCGTCGAGATAGTTGGCCAAGACAAAGGGGTGCACGTCGTATGCGCTGCCGTCCATGTAGGCGCCGCTGCGCTTGCCCTGGCAGGGCAGCGGATCGACCCAGCCGTTTTGCGGGTCGAGACCGATTCGCAGGTCGCTGACGTACTCGGCGCCGAGCGGCGCGGCCGAATCGCAGAGCAAATCGATCGCCTGCTGATAGCTAAACTGGAGCGGCTGCTGTGCGATCATCGGTGGATAAAGATCGTGGTAGTGCAGCGTATCGAGACCGAGCAGCTTGCGTCGCAGCTTGAGGTAGCGATGCAACAGCGGCAGATGGGCGTTGGTCGAGGCGAGCATCTGCTGAAACACCGAGGTTGGCAGTTCGTCGACGGCGAGGGCGGCGTCGATCGCGGAGTCGTAGTGGCGCGCTCTAGCGAGCACGCTGTGGGCATTGATCTGGCTGCTGAGCAACGAGGCGAAGGTGTTTTGAAAATTGGCGTGGGTGCCGAAGAAGGTTTCGAAGGCGCGCTTGCGTACAGCACGGTCGGCGGAGGCGCGATAGCGGGCGAACATCGCTTGGGTTAGCTCGACCGACTTGCCGGCTTCGTCGGTGATTGGGGGAAATCGCAGGTCGGCGCCCGAGAACGCCGCATAGGCATTGTAGGGCGCGTACTGCAACAGCCCGGTTTGGGCGAGCAGGGCTTCTTCCTTGGGGGAGAGCACATGAGGTTTGCGCTTGAGCAGTCGCTCGATGAAGCGGCTGTAGTCGCTCAGCTCGGCGGCCTTCGCCAGCTGCTTGAGGCGCGTTTCAGGCAGCGCCAAAAGCTCGGGCTCCAAGAATGCCAGGGCGGTTTCCAGGTCAGTCGAGAGTTTTTCGAAGACGGCCTTCATCGCCTGATAACGCGGCACGCGCGTGTCTTCGTCGTTCTTGCGGCAGGCATAGCTACCGAGGCGGGCCAATTGCTGCCGGGCCGCAAAAACCATGTCGAAGGCGCTGCGCAGCGACGTTTCGTCGCGGTCAGCCAGCGTTCCTGGCAGGCTTCTGAGCGCAGCGAATTGTTCGATCAGCTCTTTGCGCGCCGTCTCCCAGCAGTCGTCGTTGGCGTAAAGATCGCTCGTTTTCCATTGGTATTCTGCGGGGATTTCGCTGCGGGGCACCGCGGTTTGGCCCATCTCAGGCACTCCTTGTTTGGAGCGCCGATCTGACCACGCTTGCGCTGCAGATTCAACGCTTTGGCTGCCGATTCGCTTGGATCAACGGCCCTTACGAGCTAGGATGCCGACCGCGTCGTCGCCGCCCGAAAAGCTGTTGGTGGCGGGCGGGCGCGCACTGGTCATCGCAATGGGGGCAGCTAACATGAGCGGAGCAAAGGTCAATTCGGTAGCCCAGATGTTTCTCGATCGCGTGCAGTCGACGCCCGATCGTCAGGCATTCCAGTATCCGACGGCGGACGGCTGGGGGTCGATCACCTGGGCTCAGACGGGTGAGCGGGTGCGGGCGATCGCCTGTGGTCTGCACGCGTTGGGTCTACAGCCCGAGCAGCGGGTTGGGCTGGTTTCAAACACCCGCTACGAGTGGATCCTTTGCGATCTGGGGGCGCTTTGTGCGGGCTGTGCAACGACCACGGTCTATCCCTCCAACACCGCTGACGAATGCGCATATATCCTGACCGACTCAGCATCGCAGGTGGTTTTTGCCGAGGACGATAGCCAAGTCGCCAAATTGGTCGAGAAACGCTCGGCGCTCGGTGGTATCAAACAGGTGATCACCATCGATGGCCAGGCCGGGCACGACGGCTGGGTGATCACACTCGCCGAGCTCGAGCAAAAAGGCCGGCAGTGGGAAAAACAAAACGACGGCAAGTACCAGGCGACGGTCGAGGCGATCAGGCCTGAGCAGTTGGCGACGCTGATCTACACGTCGGGAACCACTGGGCGTCCCAAGGGTGTTGAGCTGACCCACGACTGTTGGATCGCCACGGGTCAGGGCATCGACGGGCTGGGGATTCTAAGTATCGCGGACCACCAGTATCTTTGGCTGCCGCTCGCCCACTCCTTTGGCAAGGTTTTGCAGACCGCGCAGTTGGCGATCGGCTTTTCGACGACGGTCGACGGTCGTATTCCTAAGCTGGTCGAGAATCTCGCGGTCGTCAAGCCGACCTTCATGGCCGCCGCACCGCGCATTTTCGAGAAGGTCTACAACAAGGTTGTGACTGGCGCGCAGGAAGCGGGCGGCCTCAAGTCCAAGATCTTCGGCTGGGCGGTAAAGAATGGTCGCAAGGTTTCGGAGCTGCGCCAGCGCGGCGAAGAGCCGAGCGGCTTTTTGGCGCTCAAGTACGCGATCGCCGAAAAGTTGGTCTTTTCCAAACTCCAGGCGCTGTTTGGCGGCCGGCTGCGGTTTTTCATCTCGGGTAGTGCGCCGCTTTCGCGCGATATCGCCGAGTTCTTCCACGCCGCCGGCGTGCTGATCCTCGAAGGCTACGGGTTGACCGAGACTAGCGCTGCGAGCTTCGTCAACCGACCCAATGACTACAAGTTCGGCACGGTCGGCAAGGGGCTCGGTGACATGCGCGTGAAGATCGCCGAGGAAGACGGCGAGATCTTGCTCGCTGGGCGCGGCGTGATGCGCGGTTATCACAATCTCGCCGAAGCGACGGCTGAAGTCTTGCCGGGTGATGGCTGGTTCCGCACCGGCGATATCGGCGAGGTCGATGCCGAAGGTTTCTTGCGCATCACCGACCGCAAGAAAGACCTGATCAAGACCTCGGGCGGCAAATACGTTGCACCGCAAAATCTCGAATCGAAGCTCAAGACGCTTTGTCCCTACATTGGCAACGTGGTTGTTCACGGTGATAAGCGCAACTTCTGCACAGCGTTGATCACCATCGACGAAGAGTCGATCACCAAGTGGGCCGCCGACAATGGCGTTAGCGGCGACTACCGAGCGCTAACCCAGCACGAGAAGGTCCGCCAGATGGTCCAAGACGCGGTCGACCAGCTCAACGCTGGACTGGCGCGTTACGAGACGATCAAGAAGTTTGCGATCCTCGAGTCAGACTTCTCGGTAGAAAGTGGAGAGCTGACGCCGAGTCTCAAAGTGAAGCGCAAAGAGGTCGAGCGCCGCTATGCATCGGTGCTCGATCAGTTCTATCAGGGGCAGTTGGCGTCGTAGCGGGCTGGCGGTCGGTGCAGCCCGAGCTGAAGATCCATTTCCTTGGCGCCGCGCAGACGGTCACCGGCTCATTGTATGTTGTAGAGCTCGGTGACCGTTCGTTGGTCGTTGACTGCGGGCTATACCAAGGCCGCCGAGCTGACGCCCGTCGGATCAATCGCGATGTGCCGAAGTTGGCGGCCCGAGCCGATGCGGCGATTCTGACCCACGCTCATATCGATCACAGCGGCAATCTGCCGACGCTGGTCAAGCGCGGTTTCACCGGTCGCATCCATTGCACTTCGGCGACCGCTGACCTTTGCGAATCGATGTTGCGCGACGCCGCGCGGATTCAAGTCGCCGACGCGCGGTGGCTCAACAAGAAGCGTCACCTGCGCGGCGATGAAGAGATCATTCCGCTTTACGATGAGGACGATGCGCAGCGCGCCTTGGGCGTCTTCGTGCCGCACGCCTACCAGGTGCCGTTTGAGCCAATACCGGGCGTGACCGCGCGGCTGTTCGATGCCGGTCATGTGTTGGGTTCAGCGAGCGTCTGTTTGGACATCGAGCTCAGCGGTTTCAAGCGGCGGCTGGTCTTTTCCGGCGATATCGGCCGCAAGAATTTGCCGATCCTGCGCGATCCGCAGCTGCCACCGGCGGCCGACTACGTGGTGATGGAGTCGACCTACGGTAACCGCTTACACGCGCCGGTCGAACAGATGGACGAGCAGCTGGCGAGCGCTGTCGACGCGACGCTGCGGCGCGGTGGCAAAGTGATCGTCCCCAGTTTTGCCCTTGAGCGCACCCAAGAGATCGTTTTTGCCTTCAATCGATTGGTTCAAAGCGGGCGCCTCGCACCGCTTGCGGTCTTTGTCGACTCGCCGCTGGCGGTCAACTTAACCGAGGTCTTTCGGCGTCACCCCGAGTGTTACGACGAGGCGGCGAGTGCGTTCGATGCGGCGCACGGTGATCCGTTCGGTTTCGAGCAGCTGCAGATGATCGAATCGGTCCAAGAGAGCAAACGGCTCAACGACTTCGCCGGTCCGGCAGTGATCATCAGCGCGTCAGGGATGTGCGAAGCCGGACGGATCTTGCACCATCTGCGCAACACGATCGAAAACCCAAACAATTCTGTGGTGATCGTCGGTTACCAAGCGGCTCACACCCTCGGCCGCCGGATTGTCGAGCGACGCGAGCGGGTCAAGATCTTCGGCGTTGAACGCGACCTCAACGCCGCGGTTTTTGTGCTCAATGCGTTTTCGGCCCACGCCGATCGTGCCGAGTTGCTCGATTGGGCAGAGGGATGCGGCGAGCAAGTTCGGCAGTTCTTCTTGGTGCACGGCGAAGTCGAGCCCGCCCAGGCATTGGCTGAAACACTGCGCGAGCGTGGGCGCGATGTTGTGATCCCCAGTCCGGGACAGGCGGTTGCGCTGAGTTAGTCCAGTGGCTGGCGCGGCTTGAACGAACTCTCCGCCAAAATCGCATACTTACGCCGATGGTTCAGCAGGCCTCTCGCCCGCGGTCTTTTACCGCTTGATAAATTGCTACGGAAAAATACCGATAGTAGCGACATCACGACAGGTCGGCCTGATAATCTAAGTTGTTAAAATAATAAAGATGTTACCGCTGGATCGCCTTGTCTTAGGGCCTGAGGGCCTGACATCCGTGGTGCTGGTTTTGTGTATCAGTGTAATGGCTTTTACATAAAAATGCAGATAGTGATTGCATCGCGGCACGCCATGGTTACAATTTGAAACAGTTTAGTAACTTAGGTTACCGCTTCCGGATGGTGTTCATGCCTTCCCCGGCGGTGTTCTGTTTTGGGCACAGAAATCACACAACGAGGAAGGACAAGGGCAATGTACCAGAAGAGGCGAAGTCAGGGTCGGTGGCTCTATTTGATCGTTTTGGGGGCGTTTGTGGCTTGTACGGCTACGAGCGATCCCGTGGTCAACAAGACAACGAAAGCCGGTTGGGAGCCACCTGACTGGGTGTTTATCGCCACGGCTCTGGTACGGCCGACATGCCAGGGGCCGGCGACGGTCGCCAAGCTCTATTATCTTTCCAATCCGACGAAGTCCTATCAATGGCCGGCAGGCCACTATTGGACGGCCAAGAACGTCTTTGAATTGACCGCGACCGCGACCTCGAATCCAACGGCCGACCCGTTCAACATGGGCGGCATCGACGCCCATCCGACCGAGAACTGCCTCGTCTACGTGCTCTCTGAGGGCACGAAGCCAGGGGGCGGACAAAACGACACGCTCTATACCATCAACATTTGCACCCACGAGTACGTCAGCGAGGTCTCGACCGCCGGCCATAGCGCTCAGTGGTGGGGGTTGACTTCAGCCTGCGACGGGTCGCTCTATACGATCCAGCGCACGACCAACCCGGGTGAGGAAGGTGGTACGCTGATCAATTTCGATCCGGCCAATCCGGCTAGCACGAGCGAGATCGTTCAAAGCTTGTCGAACGACTACCCGATGGCTGACACGACCATTCTGTACGATCAGACGACCGGCCTACCCTATATCGGTGGCTTCGCAACCGCCCCGACTGGCGCGCTGTCCTACATCACTAACGAAGGTCTGACGACGTATATCGAAGGTATCACTACCCAGATCGGCGGCGTCGCGGCCAACATGTACGAAATCGCCGGCCAAGGCTGCGAGTGGGGCATGTTCGTCAGCGGCACCAGTGGCCCACAGGACTGTGATCCCTCGCCGCTCTACATGGTCCAGACCGCCTCTGGCTCCAGCATCCAGATGACCTATGTCGACATCTACGGTCACTATCCCGGTGGTCCGACGATCAAAGACATGGGCAAAAAGCCCAACTTCTGCAACTTCAGCGTGATCTGCGAAGAGGCGCAGGGACTGTACGTACCGTTCGAAGCTTTGGAAAGGGATCACCGAATTCCGCAAGTGTCTGACGATGAGGATCCCGAATACCCGCGTGACCAACCCCTTTGGGACCCCAACAACCAGGGTGACCCGAACAACCTAAAGTAAGCAAACAGCAACGGGGGGAGGAGTCAGTGCTCTTCCCCCCGGCGCTTCTGTCCCGCCGACCGCTGCGCCGATCCTTGCCGCGCAGACTCATTCAAGTTCTTGCAAAATCAGCGCACCACCCGGAAGATCGAAATTCATCGGATCAGTCTGTGCGTGATCAGCGTGGCGTGAACCCCGAGCGTTTACCCTAACGCTTGCTTGAAAGAGCGGGTCGTTGTGGCCGAACAGCAGCAGCGTCAGACGGGTCAGCGAGCGGCCGGCGAAGAAGAACCGGTGGCACCGCGGCCGGTAAGCCTGGATCGCTTTGTTTTGCGTCCTGAGGGCGTGGCGTTTCTTTCGGCCAAGCGCGTCTGGGTGGTGTTGATCGCCTGGATCGGCTGCCGGGCCTATTTCCTGTGGGATCTTTTGCCCAACCCGGACATTCGAATCTACTTCAAAGCCGCCACTGCCTGGCTGGGCGGCGGTACGCCGTACTTTGATGTTGCGTTGGAATACCCTCCAGGTGCCCTGCTGCTGTTTACCTTGCCGCGTCTGTTCGCGGATCGGATCGAGACGTTTTCCACGCTGTTTTCCGTCGAAATGCTCCTGCTCGATCTGGTGGTCATGCTGGTGTTGTGGCGTATCCCTGCGCGGGTGTTCGATCGCCAAGCCGAATGGGAGACGGTCAGGCGCTATGAAGCCGTGGTGTGTTTGCTGGCCTACCTGCTGCTGACCACGCTGCTGGGACGACTGATGCTGCAGCGCTTCGATACCGCCCTGGCGGCGGTGCTGGCTCTATGGCTGTATGCGCTGATCGACGGCCGAAGGCGATGGTTGGCGGAGCTATTGCTGGCGATCGGCATCTGGATCAAATTGATTCCCCTGGCCCTGCTGCCGGTGCACTTCCTCTTTGCGTACGCCGAAGACAATTCGTCTGCGAGCCTCAAAGATATCTCTGTGTGGATGTTGAAAAGGGGCAGCCTGTATTTGGCGCGTCTGGTGGCGTTCCTGCTGGTCCTCTTTCTGCCGTTCTGGTTCCTATCGAAGGGCACGCTGTTTCGCTTTCTCGAATACCACGGCCAGCGCGGCTTGCAGGTCGAGAGCAGCTGGGCCAGCGTCTTGCTGCTTGCCGAAAACTTTTTTTCTCTGGGAACGGAGATCAAGCACGAATTTGGCGCGCACCACCTGGATTTCCCGGCGGCGCGCTTCGTGCTCGGCGCATCGAGTTGGGTGTTGCTTGCCGCATACCTAGCGGTGTGCGCTTGGTTCTTTCGTGCGATGGTCCTGCGACGCCCCAGCGAGCGGAGCGAGCGTCGCGTCTTGTTGATTCGCGGATTGCTGGCGACGTTGCTGGTCCTGCTAGCCACCGCCAAGGTCTTCTCTCCGCAATACCTGCTATGGGTGACGCCGGTCTTGGCCCTGCTGGCAGGCGATCTGCGCCGGCAGTTGGGTTCAGGCTTTGGCCGCAGCGTGCTGCTGTTTTTGCTCACCAGCCTGCTGCTGTATTTCTACTACAGGGACATGTTGCGCGTGGACGCTCTGCCGGTGACGCTGCTGTTTGTCCGCAACGCACTGGTGATTTGGCTGTTATTTTCCTTGCTGCGGGGGCGCACGCCAAAGCCATTCGACGCCCGCGAAGAAGGCGCCGATAGCACGGATCGATCGCCGCTTGCTAAAGCCCTGCGGGTGGGTCTGCCCTATGCCTCCTGGTCGTTGTTTGCCGCCTGGGTCTGCCTGGCGAACCTTTTCGACCCTGCGACCAACGACCTCTGGACCCACCTGCGGGTGGGAAAGGACATCCTCAATACTGGGGTGTTTCCCTCGGTGGACGTCTATTCGGCCGTAGCCCAAGGACGGCCGTTTATCGCTCACGAATGGCTCAGCGCCGTGATCTTCAGCGTGCTGCTACAACTGACCGGTCCGGCGGGGCTTAGCTTGATCAAGGTTGTGGTGGTCGGTGTTTGCACATTCTTGCTTCACCGATCCATCGAAGGAAAAAACCGCCTCAATGTGATCACGTTACCGCTGCTGGCGGTTGTGACGTATGCGCTTATCTTCCGCGTGCACGTCAGACCTCATCTATTCGCTTTGGGGCTGGTGTGTGCGTTGACCTTTGCACTCGAGCGTTTCCGCCGATCACGGCGCTTGCGAGACCTCCTCTGGCTCGTTCCCTTGCAGGTCTTTTGGGTCAACGCGCACGGGTCGTACTTGTTCTCCTTGGTTGTGCTGGGTTTGGTGACGGCAGGGGTTGGTCTTCAGTGTTTCTTCCCGGCGCTGCAGGCCAAGAACACCGACGAACGGCCCTGGGTGTACAGGGATCTGATTCCGCTCGGCGCCGCTACGCTGGCCTGC
The DNA here is from genome assembly GCA_020633415.1 of Deltaproteobacteria bacterium. Taxonomy (GTDB): domain Bacteria; phylum Myxococcota_A; class Polyangia; genus JACKDQ01. The sequence continues at coordinate 476,821 of JACKDQ010000002.1, read as the reverse complement.
ATACTGGCGAGCTGTCTCAATCCCTACGGCCCCAAGATCTTCTACTTTTCCACCCATCTGACGGTCGGCAGCGGGTACATCTCAAAGATTTTCGAGTGGGAAAGTCCCCTGGTCGTCGGTGGCGGCTCTCACTGGTACTGGGCCTATTGGCTTCTCTTGGCGTTGCTGTGGTCCGGTCTGCTGTTGCGCATCAAGCAGCTTCCCTGGCTGGACGTCGGCCTAGCCCTCGTCGTAACGGTCATGTCGCTGCGGGCCAACCGCTTTGTTCCCTATTTGGCCATTGTCGGCTACCCGATCATCATCCGTTGTTGGCTGCCCATTTTGCAGGCCTGGTCCAAAGAGAGCGTGTGGCGCAGGCGGCCGTGGGTAGAGATTCTGATGGCCGGGTTTCTTGTGGCCACCACCGTGTCCTATGGCTATGCCTTTTCTCCCCGCTATAGCAGACCCATCGGCACGTTGGGCATCCGCGTCGACAGAATGCCGGTCGAGGTCGTCGAGTACATTCGCAAGAAGAAATACAAGGGCGTGATCTTCTGTCAGTACGGCGATGGCGCGTACATCATCAACAAGCTGCATCCCGACGTGAAGCCGGTCATTGACTCCCGCATCGACATTTACGGACCGGAGCTCTATGCGGAGTACAACAACAGCACTCGCAGTGCCGCGAATTTCTTTGGATACCTCAAAAAATACAACGTCAACCTAGTGGCGCTTCCCAGGTTCCGTACCTTTCGACGTATCTTCCCGATCATCAGACGCCACCCCGATTGGACCTTGGAGCTGCGCACCAAGACGCACGAACTGTTCGTTCGCAAGCGCTCCGGCGGAGGCTGAGCTTCTCTGACCCACTTGTACAGGCTGTGCTTCGACACGCGCCGACGATGCCAATCACAACGAGCACGACGATCAGCGCGCCGCCCCCGAATAGCGAGAGCAGGTCGTACATATCTTGCTCTCGTTCGGGAAACGCCATTCACCCGCCTCACTACGACAACGGCACAATAACGGCACAACGGCCCTAATCAAGCGCGCCGTCATTGTCGGTGAAACACCGAACACTCAACGATCTCAGCAAATGCGAGGAAGAGGACTCGAACCTCCACGGGTCTCCCCACTGGAACCTAAATCCAGCGCGTCTACCAGTTCCGCCATCCTCGCATGTTCGTTCGCCTCGAGAAAGGCGACGAACATCGACTGCATAGCTGTTACAGCGCGATTTTGCAAGTGCGGCGCAAGCGCAATCTGTGTGGCACGACCTGCGCAGTTGGTCGCCGAGCGAGGTGCGACGGTGCAGGCAGATGCTCGCGCAAGATCGCGCGCTGGAGGCTGGGGGGGAACCGCCAGGCGAAGCCGACGCGCAACGCCAAACGGCTAGTCGAGAGGCCGGATCCGTTGAAGAAAATGTAAATAATTTCGGTTCATCCTCTTGGCGCGTCTCTTGCGAACACAGCGCGATGCCGTCGTGAAGAGAACCTTGCACCAGATCCGAACCGTTGTCCTTTTAGGGCTGCTCGCCAGTGTCCAGCTGGCGCCCGTGGCAGTGGCGCGCGCGGCTGAACCCGCGGAGCGCGGTCTGCTAGCGGCGATCTTGGCTGGTGCGCATGACGCGCAGGCGGCCGAAGAAAATGCACTGGCCTTGGGAACGGCGGCGCTCTTTGCCCTCGCCGACCCCGAGCCGAAGCTGTTCTTCGAGCCCAAGGTCTACGATTACCTTAGCCAGTCGGAGTACGAGGCGCTGAGAGATCTCAGCCTGCGAATTCTCGAGCGCTACCCCGTGGAGCGCTATCGCTTTGTTGGCCTCGGTCGTTCACCCGCGCCGATCATCGCCTTTTTCGAATCTTTGGCGCCGGATTTGGCGTTTACCATGCCGGGTAGTGGCCTCAAGCGTCGTCTCTCGCGCAACAGCCGCCGTGCCTTCCGTCGCACCTTCGACAGACTCGCTACGGAACGCGGCGTCTTTGCCGACGCAAAGGAACTCGTCTTGCTGGACTTCGTTCAGTCGGGCAAGTCGCTCCGTCAGGCGGGTCGTATTTTGCGTGGCCACCTGCGAAAGCAACGCGCCCTATCGCTGTTGAGCAAGCGACATATCCCCAAGCTCGAGATAGTTTCGATCTTTGACAGCAGTAGTCCTCACTATAACGAAACGTCCGCTGCCAGCGGGTTCGATGTCGCTGCCTATCCGACGTTGGTCGAACACTTCGCCGGTCAAGCCTATGATCGCGTCGCCGAGTATAAGGCTTGGTTCAATCGCCTTGAGGCGCCTAAGCGCAACGACCAACGCTATGGCCAATTCAAGGCAGGGATGATGCGCCGCATGAAGGCCGATCCGCTGCTGGTCAAGGCGGTCACGTCGCCCTGGAAAAAGCGTTAGCAGCGATGAGACTCGTGGCCGCCGAGACCGATCGGTTGGTGGCGTCAAGGCGTGCTCAGGACCTACAAGAAAAAGAAAGCGGGAAATGCGGTGGCAGGTCGACTGGACTTAATCCGCTTCCCCGGACGAGCGGCGGCCTCCGTCGTCGCAGCTGGCACTAGACAGGGGCTTGGCTCGTTGGCGGATGCGGCGCTTCCAGTCGCCGGCGGTGGCTTCACTGGCTAGTCCAATAGGACCCAACACGAGAGAATAACTCGATCGGCCTCGGGACGAATCTTGCATATCAGCCGATTCGATGGGTCCGAGCGTGCGAGCACCGATTCAACTGCTGCTGCTGATGCTGCTGCTGACGGCGTCGCCGCTGCTCGCGCCGGTGAGTGCCAAGAATCGCTCCGAGGTGATCCGAGAACGCGTCGAAGTTGAGATCGCCGCGCGGCGCGGCTTCGTCTGGCGGCGCTCCGGATGGACGGCGGATGCGTTTCTACTCAAAGGCAGGGCGGGCGCGCCGGCTGAGTGGGTGTACAAGCGCATCAAACCGACGATCCCGAGCGGCAACCTGATGCCAAAGCCGAACGCCAGGCTGAGGACGACCTTTCGCGACATGACGCTCTGGGTGCTCGCTGGCCTCGCGCAATCGCCTCACTTCGAGGCCTACAAAGATCTCTTGCCAGAGACGCAGGCGCACGGTCGCTTCGCGATGCTGCAAGCGTTGGGCAAAGGCCTGGCCTACAAGGACTTGAGCGATGGTGCTCAAGGAAGAGCCAATAACGAAGTCGCGCTGATCAAGGCCGCTGCGCAAAAGGCGCTACCCTTCGTTGAGATCGATGTGAACAAGGGCAACATTCTCTTTGACGCGTCGGGCAAGGCGACCAGTCTATTCGACCCAGCGGGTGGCTGGTGGGCGCGCCTTTTGGGCGATGCGCTGCGCGGTGATCGCCGCGATTGGCGTGTCGACCACAAGTCACGGCCGCTGTTCGTCGCCAATAGCGTTGCGTTGGTCGTCAAGGGCGGCGATTTGAAATTCGGCGACGCCTTGTTGGTGGCAAATGTCGATCGTGGCAAAGCGTTCATCGTCAAGCACGGCTTCAAGATGGTTTACGAAAGGCCGCACGCGCTGTCGGGGAACAAGCCGCTTTTCGAGCTGCTGGGTCCGCCAACCTCTGAGGAAACGCTCGTCGGCGACAATAGCTACCGGCAGACCTTCGAGCGCGGTGAGATGCGCTGGGACCCGAAGCAAAGCACGCGCGTCACGCTCTATCCGCGCTAGCACCTCGCTCGATATAGACGGCTCACGCGCACAGTCACTGGCTGCATCGGCGAAGCGCTTCAATCGGCAGCGGCACGCGACCGCAACGGTGTTGGGCCCTAGGCAGCAGGGCTGTATGCTCGGCTAGAACCAAAGGCGTTGGTTGCAAGGCACTCGTCGCGAGCGGCGATCACCGCGCGCTGGCAGCTTGGCGGCCACTTTGATTTGCCGACAGAGCCGCGCGCATTGTCGACGACCGTCAGCGCACGAAGGCGGCGACTGGCAATGGTTTCATCTGCGACGCATCGATGCTGCACGCGTTGGGCGTACTCGCTTGAGCCCGCGCGCGCGACAGCGTCCTGCTGAATTATTTAGTAAAATTGGAATTTTGCAGATAGCGCTGGACAAGGCTCTTTTGGATGAATGATATTCACTGAATGTCATTCATCGAAAAAATGGATGCCCTCGGAACAGCGACGCGGCGACAGCGGCAAAAGGCTGAAACGCGGCGCGTGCTGCTCGATGCGGCGCGGCGATGCTTTTGCGAGCGCGGTTTCGATGGCACGACGATCGGCGATATCGCGCGCGCAGCCGACGTGGCGCCCGGCACGATCTACGTTCACTTCGCCACGAAAGAGGCGCTGGTAGACGAGCTGCTGGCGCGCTTCACGGCGGAGATCGCCAGCGTGCTCGCTCCACTGTTCGCTGCAGCCGGGACGCGACCGCTCCAAGACAGTGTCGAGGAGCTGGCCGAGGTCTTCTTTGATCTCTGGGAGCACGAAGCCGCGTTCGTGCGGGTGTACGTGCAGCGCAGTGGCCACGGCATCGACGATCACGCCTTTGCCGGTGGCGTCAACCCGCAGATGGCGCCGCTGTTGGCGCGTGCGATGGAAATGAGCGGCCAGGGCGTCGGAGGTCAGATCGATCTCGAACTGATCGCCCAAGGTTTGATGGCGATGTGGCTGCGCATCGGTTTGCAGCTTTTGTATCGCCCAGAGGTCACCCGCGAGCACGCAACGCGTACGCTGGTGGCGATGACCGTTGGGGCCCTGTCCCACTATTGGACCCGTGACCCGGAAAAAGGGGAGAGATGATGGCCGAGGAACGCCCGATCACAGAGCAAGACGTATTCATCAAGGCTCGCTTGATGTCGGAAGGTGTGCGGATCAAAGACGTGCAGATGCCGTCGATGGAAGAGCTCACGCGCGCCACTGCGGCATTGCCCGAGCGCTTGGACTACGACGATGTCGAAGGCATCTGGCGCACCTATGCGCAGACGGCGTCGCTCTGGGAGCGAACCTCTCGGCAAGCGGCGGGCCTCAAGTTCCACTTCGATGGCTGCGGTATCAAGGTCATGGTGATGCCCAACGAATATTCCCGACTGCAGCTCACTCGCCAAGGCGATCGCGTGACCGTCACCGACGGCGACGAAATCCTCGTAACCGGGTATGTCCCTGCATCGCTGTCGTGGGCCGAAGGCAGCTTATCCAACGGCCTACCGATGCGAACCTTCTTGCCGGTGGTTTCCGCCGAAATCGTCACCGTCGCGTTTTCTCTCTCGTGTGCAAACTACGTGAGCGGCAAGGACGCCTGTCGGTACTGCAACCTCTTCGCAAACCCTCTGTCCAAGCGGATGCTCAAGTTGCCCGACCACGTGCTGAGAAGCTGGGCGAGCTATCAGGCCGAGGCGCTCAAGGTCGCCGTCGACGCAGGTTGGCGGGGGATGATCTCGCTTAGCGCCGGTGCACTGCCGCCGGCCGATCGGCACCTCTATCTTGAGCGGATGGAGATCGTGCTCTCTGAAGTGCGCGCGGCGCTCGGCGACGAGGCGTATCAACAGCAGAAGATCTTCTTCAACTACTATCCACCGGAGGACTTTGCCGAGATGCATCGCTGGAAGGCGCTCGGCGTCACCGGCACTAGCATCGACTTGGAGGTAATGGACCCCAAGTACTTTGCAGCCATCTGCCCCGGCAAGAACAGCTACAAGCCGCACGCCTATTGGATGGAGGCGCAGGAGGCCTCGGTCGAGGTCTTCGGGCCTTATTTGAATACGACGGGTTGTCTGGTGGTCGGCATCGAGCCGATGGAGGCGTTGGTCGAAGGCGTTGAAGAACGCATCTCCAAAGGCGTGATGCCTTTCCCGCTGACGTACTACTCGGCGCCCGGCTCAGCCTACTGGGGCTTTCGCCCGCCCAATGCCGATTGGTTTGTTGAAGCATCGCGGCGAATCGCTGACAGCTTTGTTAAGTCGCCGGGGTTTCTGCAGTGCCTGGCCCAGAGCGCGGGCGGATCGCTCGTCGGCGACGGAGCTGCGCTGTCAAAACACTCCAACGCTATGACGTTGGTTTTCGACGAAGTACTGCGTCGCTTTCAACAGATGTTCGCGCCAGCAGCACCGCTGAGCGATGTCGCCTAGGGCAGCGCACGCAGGGGTTGATCGCTTGGTTGTACCCGTGCGGAAAGCCGTCGGCCAGGGTGGTGTTTCCAATGTAATTTCAGGTGTGTGGAGGGCGCTCTTTCGGTGGTCTAAGCACCGAAACAGTGCCTACCGCGAGACCGCGAGCTTAGTCGATCGGATGCTGTGGCTCCGATGCCGAACCGATGTTTCTTTCTATGCACCTTCCCCATTGAGAATCTTTGCGACGTGGGGCAAAAAGCACTTTCCGCGGCGAATAAAGATTGATGCCGCACCGTCAGCTGTTCGTGCTTTATCCAATGGAGGATTTCTAAATGCGAAAAGCGAATGGGCTCTTGATTGCGTTGTCAGTGTTGATCACTTCGTTTGCCTGGGCTCAGGCGGACAAGCAAGCCAAGTGCGAAGAGAAATGCACCGGCGCGCAGACCACGTGCGAGGCGAAGGCCACCAAGGCCGAAGAGAAGTGCACTGCCGCGGCCGACAAGTGGAAAGAGAAAGCAGAGAAGAAGGCCGAGAAGGCCAAGAATGCTGAAGCGGCCAAAGCGAAAGTGACCGCCGGCTACGACAAGAAAAAAGCTGCCTGTGCGAAGACCGTCGCCAAAGCCAAAGCCGGCTGCACCAAGCGCCACGAGGGTTGTGCGAAGCGCTGCGTGCCCAAGGCAAAAAAGGCCAAGAAGACGGCCAAAGCTGCAAAGACCGCAAAGCCGGCCAAAACGGCGGCCAAGTAGTTTCTCAGGTTCTCGTTGGCGTGCTGCATCTGAGATGCAGCGCGCCGACCCTCCGCGGCGCGCACAAGATCCCTCCGCGTCGCCGCAGACAATCGCCAGCCATTTGTTTTCGTTCTGCGCGCCAGCGCATCGCCGAGGCTATCTGCCGATCTGTTGCCTTGTGATCGCCCGTTGGTGTGTTTCTGCGTCACCTCGGTGAGACGTTTGGTTCGGTGTGCCGCGATCGAGCTCAATAGTTGTCTGAAGATAGCGCGCCTGCTGGCCGACGGGTTCGTGGCACGTCATTTGCTCATTGGCTGAGCACAACTCGACTGGAGGAACCTGTGGTGCGCGGACGACTTGCTACGTTGCGTGTTGTGGTCGCCGGCTGTGCGATCTTGGTGCTGGGCTGCGGTCAGCAAGCCGATTCTGTTGGGAGCGGTCGAGACCTTGGTGCCGCGGACAGCGGTGTGCCGACAGCGGACCGCGGTCTGCCTGCGTTGGACAGCGCTGCACCAGCGCCGGATGTTTGGATCAGCACGCCCGGTGCCGATGCGGCCGTCGGTGTTGACAGCACGCCGCCAACGGGCGGCGCGCCGACCCACGATCAGGTCAAGGCCTGGGCGCAGGCCTACAAAAAGGCCCATCCCGGTAATGGCGGCAAGGATTGGGATATCATCGCCAAGACTCCGGCACAGTTGGCCAACGATCCCGACGCTCAGCGCTTGCTGTCGATCTGTGGGCCCGATCAGCGACCGGTGATTCCGCTGCTCGCCTGGGAATATGGGGGCGCCGACCACCCGTGGATCAATCCGCAGGCCTCGGCGCTGGTCTATTGCGTTTATATTCCCGTCAACCCGTCGTCTTCTCACTGGCGATATCTCGCCGCAGTCGATCACGTTACGGCCCACGTCTATGTGCTGTTTCCGTCGGACAATCCTTGCAAGAGCAAGACTGGTGCGGCTCAGGTCAGCGACTGCATCGGCGACTCGACAAACTTCGAAATCCTCGTCGATACTGCCAGCCTGCACGACGGCAAGGATGTCGGCTATAACCTGGCGGAGTCTTCGACAACGCTCGAGTTGTTACTCTCCGACGGTAGCAAGGTTCATCTGGTGGAAAACCTCTAGTGCCAGCGGCGTTCGGCTGAGCGACGTGCCGTGTCGACGCCCGCAACGAACGCGCCTAGCCCGGCCGAATGGAGCGCACCACGCGCAGGAAGTTTGCGCCAAGGATGCGCTCGATCGAGCGGCTGCTAAACCCGCGGTCGAGCATGCACTGCACCAACTTCGGCTGAGCCGTCACGTCGGGTAGTCCGATCGGTAGCGCGATACCACCGTCGTAGTCTGAGCCCAATGAGACGAATTCGTCGCCGACCAAGCGGACGACATGCGCGATGTGATCGACGACTTGATCGATCGTGCACTGCCAAAATCGCGGCAGGATCATCCGCCCCCGAGCAGCGAGATAGTAGCCGTGGAAGACGATGCCGATCGTGCCGCCGCGCTCGGCGATCGCCCGTATCTGCTCGTCGTCGATGTTGCGCCAGAGTTGGCGGATGGTGCGAACTCCGGTGTGGGTAACTACCGGCGGAATGCTCTTGTCGTGCACGGCGAGCGCGTCCCAAAAGCCACGCTGATTGATGTGCGCCAAGTCGACGAGGATGCGCTTCTTGTTGAGCACGCGGACGAAGTCCTCGCCGAAAGGCGACAATCCGAGGTGGGCGCGGCGAGGCTTGTGGCTGGGGTGGCCGATTCGACTGGACGCAAAATGCAGCAAGGTGACGCGGTGGAAGAGATTGTCGGGGATGCGATCGAGCAGCGCGAGGTCGTGATCGAGCGCCTGTCCACCTTGGATAGCCACCCAGATCGCCGTCCGCCGGGAACGGCGCGCCGCGAGATAGTCGGCGTGAGAGCTAACGATTGCGAAGTCGTCGGGAAAGCGAGCGAACAGTGCGCGGAGCCGTGTGATGTTGTCGAGCAGCGCCGAAAACTGTGAGTGCGCGGGTCGCAGTGGATTGGTGTCGATACTCCAGGCCATCGCCGCAAGCTGCGCTTCGCGGATGCGGGGCAGGTCGAGTTGTCCAAAAAATGGCGTGCCGCGCAAGTGTGGCCGGTGGCGGCGCTCTTGTCGATAGCCCAGCGCGCGCGTCCAGCTGAAGCCGCAGCTGTGGAGGTCAACTACGTCGCTGGCGAGATAAAGGTCGATCGCTTCGCGCGAAACGCCGAGGGACTTGGCCCAGGCGCCGGGGTCTTTGCGGTAGTCGAAATAGTCAAGAGGCCGGGTGTCGCCCATCGTTCACCATGAAGGTCTTGAGCAGTAGGCTCGCTCGCTGCCTTTGTCGACAAACGCCAGTTTGCCGCTGAGCGCTGGGCAGAACGCGCTGTGCGCGATTGCCAAGGCTGGCAGTTGACGCGCCCGACGTCCCGTTGCGCTCGCCGTCGTTTGGCCCAGGTTGAAGGTAGTGCGCGAAAGCGATGGCGGCTTTCCCAACCATCGGTGCAGCGTAGCTGTGCGGCGCGACCATCGGGCGATTCGTCGCACATCGCATCGACACGTTGAAGAGAAAACGGACGTAGTGCTAGCGACGGCAGATATCGCCAGCGGTTTCGGCCGTGTGCTGGGTTATTGAACTACTGGGCGGGTTATGGCGCCTTTGGAGCGTGTCCTTTGGCCGGCGCGTTGCCCGCCGGTGCCTGCTGACCGAACAGCGTATCGCTCAACGCCGGACAGAGCGTTTGCGTACTCGAGATGCGATCCATCTCAGCGCTGACCGGCTCGGCGGTGTACGGGTGGCCCTGATTGGGCGGGTGAATTTGGAAGTTTCCGAAGATGCAGTCGCTCTCTTCGTAGACGATTTGGTCAGCGCTCGAGGCATGTCCGTCGCCGTCGACGTCGCGATAGATCGTGATCGCATAGGCGTCGCGACGCTCGCGGTCTAGGCCGTCTTTGCCTTCTTTGTAATCCGCGGCGCTAACGATGAACAGATAGCCGGGCTGATGATCCCATTGGCCGGGGCCACCCCAGATCGCGCGGTTAGGGATCGCCTTGGGCACATCGGGTCCCGGTCCGCCGTCGTTGAAGCAGTGCAAGAACGTCGCTTGGCCATGAAATTTGTGTTTGCCGTCGAGCAAGTGCGTGGTGTTTTGCCACTGTCCGCGGATGCGGCCGTCCTTCATACCCATCGCGTTGCCGCCGAAGCTGTCTTGTTCGGCTCGGCCTGCACCCGGCTGGTCTGAGACGCCGTCGCCGTCGGTGTCCTCGCCGATGTGCCCGATGCCCGTTACCCAGCAGCCGCCGTTTTGCGGTTCGGCCTCGGGTGGTGGCAACTCAGCCACGCACGCCGCGCCGTTGGGCATCGTCTGCGGGCATTCCCCTAAGACATAAAAGGTGTCGCTGTTGGTGTCTCCTTGAACGCCACAGCCCGCTGCGACGATCAAAGCCCCGATCATCAGCCCCGCCAGCGCAAATCGCATCCGCTACTCCTTGTCGATACAGATGCTGAGATCTCTGCGATTTGTGTACCAATCGCGCGTGCGGCAAAGCGCGGGGTTGGCGGGCATCGTCGGGGGGCGCGGGCCTCAGCGTTGGGTGCCAGCCCCCGGGTCATTTGCCGAGTGGGATATGTCGCATTTTGGTATACAGGCCGGATGCCGCGACGTTGGCGGCAATCGGCAATGCCGAGCGTCGGCGAACAAACAACCCTGCCGCCGTTGGCCTAGATTCCGTCGCCGTGTTGAAAATGCAGGCCGCATTCCTTGCTCTCACCGGCTTGTTCCCAGCGCCAGCGACCCGCCCGCGGGGCTTCGTGGGGGCGCACGGGCGTGGTGCAAATTTGGCAACCGATGCTGCGATAGCCGGCCGCATACAACGGGTTGACCGGAATGCCGTGCTGCGCGATGAAGGCTTCGACGCGCTCGGTTGACCAGTCGATCACGGGGGCGATCCGTAAGAAACGCCGTCCGTCGCGGACGACGTATTCGGCTTGCGCGAGATCAGGCGTCGTTCGTCGCAAGCCGGTGATCCAGCAATCGGTGTTGGCGAGCGCTGCGCGGTTAGGCGCGTCTTTGCGGATCGCGCAGCAGTATTGCCGTTTGGCAACCGAGTCGAAGAACAGAAACGGCCCGTGTTGTTTGACCATTCGTTCGACGATGATTGGGTCGGGGCGGTAGCGCTCGACGGCGATGCCGAAGTGCTGTTCGACAGCCGCGACGTGGTCGATCGTCTCTTGGTGGAGTCGTCCCGTATCGATGGTAAACACGCGCACGCTGCGATCGATCGCCAGTGCCATCTGGACCACCGCCAGGCCGCCGTGCTGAAAGCTAGTGCCGATCGCCAGACGCTGACCGTAGTGCGCGATCGCGGTACGCAGTAGTTCCTCAGCACTGAGGCCGTTGAGTCGTTCGATCGGCAGATCCTGCGGGTGTTCGCTCAAGCCAATTCCTCGCGATACGGATAGTCTAGGGACGGTCTGGCAGCCCAGCAAGGTCGCTGGCGGTGTGATCGGCGAACCGGCGGTTTTGGGCGGTGCGCAAGCCCACTTTAGCATGATGGATTGGTGCACGGTCTTTTCACCCCTGGTCGGTGGCCAAGCGACCCGAGCCAGCATGGCTGGGTGGCGTTGGCGCACTTGGGCTGCCTGTCTAAGCTCTTGGTTTGGAAAGGGAAACGGCGCCGGCTCGCGCGGCGGCTCGCGTCTGACCGCGTTAGATTTGCGGCACGGTAGCTGCAATCTTCGGGAGGGGAGCGCAAGCGTGGGGGGAAAACGATGACGATTCGTGCACTGATCAGCCTGGCGGCGCTCTGCTGTGTGGGCTGTGGCGCTGAGACCAAGATCACCGCATTCGATGCCGGATTGCCGACGGTCGATGGATTTGGCACGACGGTCGATGGATTTGGCACGACGGTCGATAGCGCGCTTCAGCTGCAACGGGATGCAGTACTCAGCGAGGATTCGAGTCCCGACAGCACTGTTGCTGCCGACGCGCAGGTCAAACCGGATCTGGCCAAGCTGCCGAAGCATGATCTCGGCAAAGCCGCTCCGGACAGTAGCGTTGACGCCGCTGTTGCACCTGCCGATTCGGCGCCAATCCCCGATAGCGCACCCAGCTGTGCGCAGCAGTACGCCAACGCCACGACGATGGCCACGGCCTACAACTTTGGCGCGAAGAACGTCGATGCCAATCCCAATCCGCGAATGTATCCCCAGGTGACCTTTGTTGGCAGCTACATGACCAAGTGGTTCAAGTTCACAACCTACAATGCCGGCGTGCTCAATCGTCCCAAAACCCAGGTTTGGCTAGGCGGTGGCAAGAGCAACATTCCTTACCGCGTTCGACTGCATTTTTATTGCACCAACAACGGCAGGGAAAAGAACCTCGCCTGCGACAAGAACGAGCAGGAGATCAACGGATACATCTGCGAGATTACCCAGCTCAAAGAACTGCACACCTGGGGCAAGATCGCCTGTGACAATCAGGCCAACAACTACACAGTCTACATCTCGGTGCAGGCCCAGCAGAGCAATGTGCCCTGCCATACCACGTCGCTGACGATTCACCTCGAGAAGTAGGGCGAGCCGTAACGACCGGTGGTCTTAGCCTCGCCGATGGGTTTTGGTCAGCGTGGCAAGCCGCTTTTGGATGCCACGCTGGTCGTAGTCGGTCGGTAGGCGCCACGACCAGTTGCCCTTGGCCGTCGCTGGTGTGTTCATTCGCGCCTCGCTGCCGAGGCTGAGCAGGTCCTGGACCGGAACGATCGCGGTGTCCGCGCACGAGGACCAGGCCAGCGCGGTTAGCTCCCAGGCCGGGTCTTCGATCGCCTTGCCGAAATATGCTTGCAGTGCCGCTTGCTGTTCCGGCGATTTGTTTTGCCACCAGCCCAGCGTGGTGTCGTTGTCGTGGGTGCCGGTGTAGACCACACTGTTGCGCACGTGGTTTTCAGGTAGGAGTTCAGCGATCGGCTCGCTCGACTCAAAGGTCACCTGGAGCAAGACCATTCCCGGTAACTCCAGGCGCTCGCGCAACGCCTCGACATCCTCGGTGATCACCCCGAGGTTTTCGGCGATCAATGGCAGCTCTCCCAGCTTGCGGCGTACCGTGGTGAGCAATTGCTCGCCGGGTGTTGGCACCCATTCGCCGTTGATCGCCGTTTTTTCTGCCGCCGGGATTTCCCAGCAGGCGCAAAATCCGCGGAAGTGGTCGATGCGCACTTCGTCGTAGAGCTCGAAGGCGCGAGCGAAGCGGTTGGTCCACCAGGCGAAATCTTCCGCTTGGTGGACCGGCCAGTCATAGACCGGGTTGCCCCAGAGCTGGCCGGTCTTGCTGAAATAGTCGGGCGGAACGCCGGCGACTTTGCGCGGCCGAAAGTGCTGGTCAAGCAGGAAATATTGCGGAGCCGCCCAGACGTCGGCGCTGTCCTCGGCGACGTAGATCGGTAGGTCACCGATGATGCGCACGCCGCGGCTGGCGGCGTAGCTGCGCAGCGCCAACCACTGCGTTTCAAACCAGTACTGCCAGACCCGTTGGCGATCGATCGCATCGGCGAGCTCGCCACGGATGTCGGCGAGGGCCTGGCGTTGGCGCCCCGCCAAGCTGGGCGGCCAATAACGATTCCAGGCCGAGTTCTCGACGCCTTGTTCGCGCGCCTGTTGGTCGAGTTTCAGCTTGAGCGCGGCCCAGGTCGCGTAGTCGTCGAGCCAGTCGGCGTTGCGCGTGCTGTACGCCGCGAACTCAGCGCGCTGCTGTTTTGTGGCGTGGCGCAAGAAGCGATCAGCAGCGATGGCGAGCTGCGATTGCTTTTCGATCGCCAACTGGTCGAACGCCACGCGTTCCGTGGCTGACTGAGCGGCCACGTCGTCTTGTTCCGTGAGCCAACCCGCGTGTCGCAGTTCGTCGAGGTCGATCAGCATCGCGTTACCGGCGAAACTCGACTGAGCGGCGTAGGGGGAATGGCCGTGCCCTGTCGGACCGAGCGGCAGAACTTGCCACAGTGACTGACCCGCGTCGTGGAGGAAGTCGACGAACTGCCGTGCCTGGGCACCGAAGGTACCGATCGCTCCGGGGCTAGGAAGACAGGTGGGATGCAACAACACCCCGCTACGCCGCTGCATCGCACTATTCTCCGTCGCAGGTTAGGTCGATCAGACCATCTAGCGATACCCCGCAGAGGCGTGCGGCGCAAGGCGAAATTGAACCGTTTTCCAGGGGTTTATCGATGGACGGCGCTGTGCGACACTAAGACAAATGCGTTACTGTCCGGTCTGTGGCCGTGGTTATCCGATCGCTGTTCGCAGCTGCGAAGAGCATCGCTTGCCGTTGGTGCAGCCCAAGCTCGTCCAAGGGCATGCGATCGCCCCGCTGACGGGGCGGGTGGTCGATCAGCGCTACCTCGTCGGTCGCGTCTTGGGTCAAGGCGGGATGGGCGTGGTCTACGAGGCTGAGAATCTTCGCACCGGCCGCCGCTGTGCCGCCAAGTTCTTACACACCCATCTGCACGCTGACGACAAGGCTCGTCAGCGTTTGTTTCGCGAGGTCCAGGGGGCGAGTCGGATCCGTCACCCCAATGTCGTCGAGATTTTTGACTACGGTGAAGACAAGACCGCTGGCGCCTATTTGGTGATGGAGTTTCTCGAGGGGCGCACGGTAGGGCAGTTGATGCGCAAGGGCAGCGGCCTCAGCGTGCCCGAGGCGATCGCTATCGCTTTGGGCGTTGCGGCCGGGTTGGCTGCCACGCATGCCCAGGGGCTGCTTCATCGCGACATCAAGCCGAGTAACGTGCGCGTGCTGCCCGGCGGACAGGCCAAGGTGCTCGACTTTGGTTTGGTCAAGTCGTTTGGTGCGGACGACGATGCCGTCGGGTTGACGCTGACCAGCGCCGGGATGATCTTCGGCACGCCCGAATACATGTCGCCCGAGCAAACGCGCTCGAGGCCACTCGATCAGCGTTCCGACATCTACGGGCTCGGTGTGCTGTTCTACGCGATGCTGATGGGGCGTCCGCCATTTCATGGTCGCGATGCGATTCACACCCTTCACGCCCATTGCAACGAACCGGTGCCTTGGCCCGACGACAGTCGTCGCCCGTTGCCGGCGACGCTCAAGCTGCTGGTGATGCGGATGTTGTCCAAGCAGCCGGACGAGCGCCATCAGTCGATGCTTGAGGTGATCCAGGATCTGCAGGCGGTCGCTGATCGCGAGCGACTTACCACGGCCGAGCCAAGCGTCGAGAGTGGGCCGGCGCTACCCGCTGAGACCGAGCCGCTTGAACTTCTCGGCGAGCAGGAGAGCTCGGACACGATCGAAGTTCAAGACGGCCAGCGCAGCGCTGACTTGGCGATGCTTCGCGAACGTTGGCTCGCTGTTTGGGACCAACAAACGCTACGTGTCGCCACCGCGCTGCAAAAGCGTTTGCCGAGCTACGCTAACGCCGAGCTGGCTGAAATCTGCGAGCAGGTCAACGTGTTCTGGCGCAGCATCTTGGGGGTACTCGATGATCCCCCTCGCTACCAGTTGCGCGACGATTTCAAAGATGTTGTGCGCCACCGGCTGAGTTCGGCGCAGGTTACGCCAGCTGAATACCTTTGCGCGTTTTGGGTGGGCTACGGGACCTTTCGACCGCTGTTGCGCGACGTCGCTGGTGAGGATGTCGATGGACTGCTTACCCTGACCGATGCGCTCGACCGCCGGCTAATCCCCTTTTATTTGCGCTTGCTCGATCTCTACATCTCGGAGTTCGCCAATCGGTTGACGCAACTAAATGCAATGCTCGGACGGCGCACCGATGAACTCGAGCGCTTGCGCCAACAGCTTCGTCTGCAGGTCGATCAGACCGCGACGCAGTTGGCCCATGCCGAGCGTTATCGCGCGGCGGTGGTCGAGGCGGTGCCGACGGGGCTGCTGCTGATCGACGGACGCGACGAGCGCTTGCTGTTGTTCAACCAGACGATGGCGCGCCTGACGGGGATCCCTGCAGCGCAGGTGCTCGGCCGGCGACTCGAAGAGATCGAAGACTTGGTAGAAGGTGTACCGCTCGGCGAGTTTCGCCAGCAGATGCGCGAACACGATGAGGTTGGGTTGCGGCGACTCGAGGTCCAGATGCCCAACGGGGCCAGTCGCGTCCTCTATGTGCGCGGTCTGCGCGTGCCCGCGCTCGATGGCCGCGGGGCCAATGGACTGTTCGTCGTTGAGGACGTCACTGAGCGCGAGCGGGTGTTGCGCGCGTTGAGTCGCCACATCCCCGGCGATGTGGCTGATCGCGTGCTCAGCGGTCGCCGCGGGCGCGGATCCGATGAGCCCCGTGATGCGCTGTTGATGGTGATCGGTCTCAAGAACTTCGATGCGCTGCTCAAGGCGGATCCTGCTGTGGCCGCCGAGCGGCTGGGCGAGCTGGTCGCCTTGACCCACGAGGCTGTTTCTCGACGCCATGGGGCGATCGAAGGACTGCACGATGGCGCTTGCATGGCATATTTCGTTGGCGAGCATGCTGCGACGGTCCGCTCGGCGGTGCGCGCGGCAGGTCATGTGCTCAAGCATGCACGGCAGGTGCAAGGTCTGGAGTTGAGCGTCGGTATCGCGCGCGATACACCGATCATCACCTCGGTCGGCAATCGCCGTCGCGCGATCCAGACGATCGTTGGCCAAGGTGTCGAGCGCGCACGCAGGCTGCAGCGCGATGCTGCTGCCGGACAGGTCTTGTTGGATGGCCCGGCGTCAGCTGACGAGTTGGGCGCGGGGATCGAGCTGTCTGAGGTGGCCGAGGGGCGATACAGCGCCAAGTGGACGGCAAGTTTCAAATCGCTTGGCCGAACAGATCGGAGCGACTAAGTGCGGGAGCGGATCGGCGATATCTTGGTCAAAGCGGGCAAGCTCGATCCGCGTGACTTGCAGCGGGCTCTGGCCGAACAGCAGCGCTGGGGTGGGCAACTTGGTCGTTACCTGGTGGAGATGGGATTTGTCAGCGAGGAGACGCTGATCCGCGCGCTCAGTCGCCAGTATCGTTTGCCGGCAGTGGCTCTCGATCCGAAGATGATCAACCCGCAGATCGCTCAGCTGGTGCCACGTGATCTTTGCCAGCGCTTCCAACTGTTGTGCTTTGCCGCTGACCACAGCAAGCGTTTCTTAGACTTGGCGATGGCCGATCCGGGCAATATCGATGCTGTCGACCAGGTGCGGATGGCGACGCGCTGCAATGTCCGACCGCACATCGCGGCACCGACGGCGATCGAAAAAGCGATCGCCTATATCTTCTACGGTGAGCTTCCCGGCACGCAGGACCTCGACTTGAGTCCCGATTCGCCGCTGCGTCAGGACCCCCACGCGGAGGCGCTTGTGGCGGAGGCGCAGCAAGAGGCGGCCCGCGTCCCTGGCGGGCCTGATCTGCAAGTCAAAGTGCGAGCGCGTCAACCCGCGCAGCTCGATCCGGTACGGATTGCCGAGCGGGTGCGAATCGATTCAGTCGATTTGGCGCTGGCCGCCGTACCGAGCGGCGAGGGCTTTCATATCACCCTCGATGTGCCACCGATCGACAAAGCGCGCTTGGTCAGTGCGACGATCGAGGAACGACTGGCCCAGCTTGAAGCGATCAGCGCGCGCAATACGCGCGTGTTAGAGGGGTTGCTCAAAGCCCTCGTAGAGGGCGGCCTGTTGCGCCCCGAAGTGGCGCGCCGCTTGAGCAAGAGTTAACGGACCGTCAGCTGGTTTGCGAGCTACTGCGGTGCAGCACGTGGCGCGCGGCAAACGGATACAACCCATGGCGGGCGAAGGCGCGCTGTGCGGCAACGTTGTTCAGTTGCGTTGAGCTGACTAACGCGGACTCGCCATCGGGACAGAGCGCGCGGCGGGCACCATCGAGTAACGCATCGAATACGCCGCGGCCGCGGTACGCCGGCGCGACGATCACGAGCCCGATCAGCCCAAAGGGCGTCGTCGCCAAGTCGATTTGGCGGGTGGTACACAGGCCAACGCATTGTCCCGCGTCACGGACGCAGAGCAATTCGCCGGCCTGAGTCGCTGCGCTGACCCACTTTTCATAGACCCCGCGGGCAAGCTGCGTTGCGATCGCCGGATCGCGGTAAAAACGGTTGTCGGTGAAGGCGTGCGACAGTTTGACCAGCTGTTCGATGTCTGCAACCTGAGCCGTCTCCGCCGGCCAGCGCCCGCCGCCAATGTCACCTACCGGCGGTCGGGCGTTGCCGATTTCGAGGGAGGTGTCGACGAGCCGAAAACCATGCTGCGCGATCAGCAGGTTGAGGGCGATCGCGCTCGCCGGCAGGACCCGTGCAGAATACCTCTTGATTCCAAGTGTTTTGCAGTGCGCCAACACCGCATTCAGCAACTCGGCGATCGCGCTGGGATCGGCCTCGGGCGAAAGGTAGAGTCGGCGCAGGTC
Organism: Deltaproteobacteria bacterium; assembly: GCA_020633415.1. Taxonomy (GTDB): domain Bacteria; phylum Myxococcota_A; class Polyangia; genus JACKDQ01. Next base: position 458,690 of record JACKDQ010000002.1, on the reverse strand, counting down.
GGCCGACGGCTCGCCGAAGTGCTCGGTATCCCAGATGAGATTGGCGACGAGCGCGACTCCGGCCGGGTTGGCCATCGCCCAGCCGCCGCTAGCGATGGTGCGGCGAATTCGCTCGGCTTCCACCTCTATCAGGGCCTCGCGGCGCTCGTCGGTCAGCCGACCGGCCACCAAGCCGCGCAGCTCCAGGTCGGCTGCCAGGGCCGGATGAACGGACTCGCTGCTGTCCAATAGTCGGGCGATGGCTTGAGCATAGCATCCGCTGAATCTGCAGCGATAGCCTTGTGTTGACTTCGCTTACCACCGTGGTAAGTAGGGTCCGCCGCCGGAGTCTTTGCGGCAGGTGGAATGATGATGAGTAGTGTGACTGAGCAGGAAAGTGCCGAGCAAATCGGCGAGATAGCGCTACAGATGTCGGTGACGGTTGAACGCACCAGCGATGTCGAGCGGCGTGTTGCCGTGGAAATTCCCTGGGACGAAGTCAGTACGCGTCTCGAGGAAGCCTACCGCGAACTTGGTCAAGGCGTAACGGTCAAGGGGTTCCGCAAGGGCAAAGTGCCACGGCGAATGCTAGAGCAGTTATTCGGCAAACACGTCAACAGCGAGGTCGCCCAGCGGCTGCGTCATGACTCGATCAGCAAGGCGTTGACCGACAATGAACTGGCGCCGGTGTCCGAGCCGCAATTCGAAGACGATGGTATCGTCGACGGTGACGCGTTTCGTTATGCTGCCGTGCTGCAGGTCGTGCCCGAGGTTGAGCCCAAAGACTACTTCGGTGTGACGGTCAAACAGCGGCCGGCCAAGACCTCCGATGAGGCGATCGAACGGTCGCTCGAAGGCAAGCGTCGACAGTTTACCGAGTACTTGCCAATCGAGGGTCGCAACACTGCGCCTGGCGACGTGATCACCGTGGACATCCTCGGCAAGATCGGCGATCGGCCGCTTTCGCTCGATAATCAACGCGTCGAGCTCGATGCGTCTTCGCCGATCGAGCCTTTGCCCGGTTTGGCGGCGAAGCTGACCGGCATTAGCCTCGAAGAAGAAGAGCTCGATATCAAGCTGACGCTACCGGCCCATCACCACGACCACGACCACGAACACGGCGAGGACTGCGATCACGACCATGATCACGGCGAAGAAGCGCGTTTGTTGGTGACGATCAAAGATGCGCGTCAGAAGGTCGTGCCCGAACTCGACGATGATTTCGCCAAAGACACTGGCGAGGCCGAGTCGTTGGCCGAGCTGCGCGAAGTGCTGCGCAAGGAGCTGCTCGAAGCGGACGAGAAGCGCGCCGTTGAAGAAGCAAAGTCGGCGCTGGTCAAAGAGCTGCTGAAGATTAACGAAGTGCCCGTTGTACCGGCGCTCGTCGATCGACACCTCGAGCGCATGATCAGCATGCAGCTGGCGATGTTCGGTATCGATCGTCGCACTGCGGGCATCGACGAAGAGGCGCTCAAAGACCGTGCGCGCGGCGACGCCGAAGAGACCGTGCAGTCGATGCTGCTGATCGAGGCGATCGCCAAGGCCGAAAAGGTCGAAGTGACTGACGCGGACATCACCGCCAAGCTCGAAGAGATCGCCGAGCAGCGCGGTCAAGCCGTGGCCAAGGTGCGGGCTGAGTACGAAAAGGAAGGTCGGCTGCTCGGTATTCGCGCCGCGCTGCGTGAAGAAAAAACGCTTGACCTGTTGATGTCCAAGGCTAACATCGTCGTAGAAGAACCATCTGATAACGCTGAAGAATCGGACAACACCGAAGCAGACGCTGAGTCGTAATTCGGTCTGGCGCCGTGGAAACCGTCCACGGGGTGGCTTTCGCTGAGTTCTCAGCAGTACCGCGCCAAAGCGCGGGCTGTGGAGGCTGGCGGGTCGCGCGAGACGGCTTGGCGAGTTGCTGACGACGAGGGGCGCATGCCACACATTATTCCGACCGTGATCGAGCAGACCCACCGTGGCGAACGCGGTTGGGACATCTTTTCTCGTTTGCTCAAAGACCGTATCGTTTTCCTTGGTGGCCAAGTCGCCGACGACATGGCGAACGTGGTTATCGCCCAGATGCTGTTTCTGGAGTCAGAGGATCCCGATCGCGACATCAACCTCTACATCAACTCGCCGGGCGGCGTGGTCACTGCGGGGTTGGCGATCTACGACACGATGCAATACGTTCGCTGTGACGTGGCGACGATCTGCATGGGACAGGCGGCGTCGATGGGCGCGCTGCTCTTGGCCGCCGGCGCCAAGAACAAGCGCTTCGCCTTGCCCCATTCGCGTATCTTGATCCACCAGCCACTGGGTGGGTTTAGCGGGCAGGCCTCGGATATCGATATTCAAGCTCAAGAGATTCTGCGGACCCGTGAGCGACTGAACAAGATACTGGTCAAGCATACCGGCCAGGAGTTCGATAAGATTCGCCAAGACACGGACCGTGACTACTTCATGGCTCCGCAAGAAGCTAAAGAATACGGCTTGATAGACGATATCCTCGTGCGCAAAGACGATATCGCCAAGCCCAAGTAGTTCTGCGTCGTCCACCGGGCGTGGCCGGGGGCGGCTTAGCTCGCCACGCGCCGCAAACCTTTCGCGTGGATTCATGCCGCGAGGCGAGTTGCCTGAGCGGCTCTAGCTTTGTACGCTTAAGGCCGGACGGCCCTACACAGAGGATGTGCGACCTTGGACCGCAGGCGCGATGACAATCATGGCAATCTCAGCTGCTCCTTTTGTGGAAAGAGTCAAAAGGAGGTCAAGAAGCTGATCGCCGGCCCCACCGTCTATATCTGCGACGAGTGCATTGGGCTGTGCAACGACATCATCGCCGAAGAGATCGAGAAAGAAGAGCAGTCCACTGGTCCGGCCAGTTTGCCGAAGCCAACCGAGATCAAGGCTGTTCTCGACGAGTATGTCGTTGGTCAGGATCGCGCCAAGAAAGTGCTCTCGGTTGCCGTTCACAACCACTACAAGCGGATCGATGCCAAGGTCGCCAATGACGATGTCGAACTGCAGAAGTCGAACATCTTGTTGTTGGGCCCGACGGGTTGCGGCAAAACGCTGCTCGCGCAGACGCTGGCGCGAATTCTCAACGTGCCCTTCGCCCTGGCCGATGCGACGAGCCTGACCGAGGCGGGGTACGTCGGCGAGGATGTCGAGAACATCATCGTAAGCTTGCTGCAGAATGCCGACCATGACATCGAACGGGCGCAGCGCGGTATCGTTTACATCGACGAGATCGACAAGATCGCGCGCAAGGGTGACAACCCTTCGATCACGCGAGACGTCTCAGGCGAAGGTGTGCAGCAGGCACTGTTGAAGATCATCGAGGGCACGGTCGCCTCAGTGCCGCCCAAAGGCGGCCGCAAGCACCCACAGCAGGAATTCCTGCAGGTCGATACGACCAATATCCTCTTCATCTGTGGTGGTGCCTTTTCTGGCTTAGAAGACATCGTCGAGCAGCGAATCGGCGTACGGCAACTCGGCTTTGGCGCGGAGGTTCACAGTCGACAAGAGCGACGGGTCTGGGAATACTTGCGAGAAGTTCAGCCCGAAGACTTGCTCAAGTACGGGATGATTCCCGAGTTTGTCGGTCGTCTGCCGGTGTTGGCGCCGCTTCACGATTTGTCCGATGAGGCGCTGGTCGACATTTTGACCAAGCCGAAGAACGCGTTGGTCAAGCAGTATCAAAAGTTGTTCGAGATGGATGGTGTGAAGCTCAAGTTCACGGCCGGAGCGCTCAAGTCGATCGCGGTGGCTGCTCAGCGCTTGAAAAGCGGAGCGCGCGGCCTGCGAGCGATCCTTGAAAACGCGATGCTCGACATCATGTTTGACATTCCCTCGCAGGAAAACATCAAAGAGGTCCTGATCAACGAGGACGTGATCGACAACGGCGGCACGCCGATCGTCGTCTACGCCAAAGAGGCGGCCCGCGGCGGTCGCTGAGCGCCGAATCAGCACAGCAACATCGCCGCGCCGATTTCATGCGCGCTGTGGATTGCCATTAAAATCATTCGCACTTTCGGTGAGTTGCCGTTGGCCCGTCATTCAGCGGTAATTGGCGCGCTGCCGGAACGCGGTGCTATATTGGCCAGGTATGAGCCAATCTGATTCACCCAAAACCTATCTGCTCCCGCTCTTGCCACTTCGCGACATCGTGATCTTTCCGCACACGGTGATGCCGCTATTCGTTGGTCGCAAGCGCTCGATCGCGGCGGTCGAGGCCGCAATGGAGCAAACCAAAGAGATCGTTCTCGCTGCTCAGCGCGATGCGCGAGAAAACGATCCCAACGCGGCAGAGGTGTTCTCTGTTGGTACCTGCGCGGAGATAAAGCGCCTTTTGCGGTTGCCCGATGGCACGGTGAAAGTGTTCGTCGGCGGCTTGCGTCGCGTGAAGATTCTCAACTTCATCGACGACGCCTCCTCGCTTTCCGTCGAGGTCGAGGATATTGCCGAGCAGACGCGGCTTGATGTCGAGACCGAGGCCCTCAGTCGTGCGCTGATTTCGGCTTTCGAAACCTACGTCAAGCTCAACAAGCAGATCGACGCCGAGATCCTGGTCGCCGTGCAGGCGATCGACGAGGCGGATTTCTTGGTCGACACGATCGCTGCCCACTTGTCGCTCAAGGTTGAGCAGAAGCAAGAGCTGCTTGAGGTGATCGGCGTCGAGACGCGGATGGAAATGCTGCTCAAAGTGCTGCAGGAGGAGATCGAAATCCTGCAGACGGAAAAGCGCATCCGCACGCGGGTCAAGCGACAGATGGAGCGTGGCCAACGCGAGTACTACCTCAACGAGCAGATGCAGGCGATCCAGAAGGAACTTGGCGAACAGGACGAGTTCCAAAGCGAAATCCTCGAAGTTCAGCAGCAGATCGCCGCTAAGGAAATGTCGGCCGAAGCCAACGAACGGCTAGAGCGCGAATTGCGCAAGCTGAAGATGATGGCGCCACTTTCCGCCGAAGCGACGGTGGTTCGCAATTATATCGACTGGGTGATCGCGTTGCCCTGGTCCGAGCGCTCAGAGGAAGAACTCAACATCGAGCGCGCCGCGCAGATCCTCGAGGAAGACCATTACGGCCTGGATAAGATCAAGCAGCGCATCATAGAACATCTCGCTGTACTCTCACTCGTCGGTAAGCTCAAGGGGCCGATCCTTTGTTTCGTCGGTCCACCCGGAGTTGGCAAAACGTCGCTCGGTCGGAGCATCGCTCGTGCGACCGGGCGAAATTTCGTCCGACTGTCTCTCGGGGGCGTACGCGACGAAGCTGAGATTCGCGGGCATCGGCGCACGTACATTGGTGCGCTGCCCGGCAAAATTATCCAGCACCTGAGGCGTGCGGGGACATCGAACCCCGTCTTTTTGCTCGACGAGGTCGACAAGATGTCGACGGATTTCCGTGGCGATCCGTCGTCGGCATTACTCGAGGTGCTTGACCCCGAGCAGAACGATGCCTTCAACGATCACTACCTCGATCTCGATTACGATCTCTCCGACGTGATGTTTATCACCACGGCCAACAGTTTGGCTGACATACCGCTGCCGTTGCGCGACCGCATGGAGATCATCGAGCTTCCAGGCTATACCGATGAGGAGAAGCTTTCGATCGCCCGTCGTTACCTGGTGCCCAAGCAGCTCAAGGCCAACGGGTTAGCGGGGCTTGATGTGACGCTATCCGATGGGGCGCTGCTAACGATCGTTAATCACTACAGCAAAGAAGCTGGCGTGCGCGATCTTGAGCGACAGATCGCGGCGATCTGCCGAAAGCTTGCGCGCGCTCACATCGCTGACCCGAAGAATCGCTCGCTGCGCGTGACGCGCAGTGCGGTCAGCAAATACCTCGGCGTGCCGAAGTATCGCGTCGACAAACGCGAGGAGACCGATTTTATCGGCATGGTCAACGGCCTGGCGGTGACCTCACATGGGGGCGAGCTGTTGAGCACCGAAGTCACGGTGATGCCCGGCAAGGGCAAACTGCTACTGACGGGCAAGCTGGGCGATGTGATGCAGGAGTCGGCGCAAGCGGCACTGAGCTACCTGCGCAGTCGAGCGTCTAGCCTCGGTCTCGATCCGGACTTTTATCAAGGTGTTGAGATCCACGTGCATTGCCCGGAGGGAGCGATTCCCAAAGATGGACCGTCTGCGGGAATTGCGATCGCCACGGCGATGGCTTCGGCGTTGCTGCAGATTCCGGTACGACGTGAAGTCGCGATGACCGGCGAGATCACGCTGCGTGGCCGCGTGCTCGAAATCGGCGGACTGAAAGACAAGGCGTTGGCTGCCTTTCGCTCCGAAGTTCAGCTGATGCTGGTTCCTCAGGACAACGAAAAGGACATCAAAGAGATCCCGCTCTCTGTGCGACGCGCCGTCGAGATCGTTCCAGTGTCGCACATGGATGATGTCTTGCGCCAAGCGCTGCGCTTGCGCAAGCCCTCAGCCTTTCTGTCCGAGCCGTCCACGGCGCTCGATTGGCGGCTGACCCACGGCACGCGGACCTCGCACTAGTCGGGTGTTGATCGCGTCAGCGCTACTTGTTGTAGCGCTGATAGCCGCGTGCGTATAGCCGCAGCAGGGCGGGCTCGTCGAGGCGGTTGACCGCGGTGTCACGCGGTCCAATATCCTTGGGAAATGCAAACAGCGCGCGGAGCAAGCGATCGTTGAGGTAGCGGGTGGGGACGCGGACTTTGAGGGAGTCGGTGTCGATCGGTCGGAAGCTGGCGATCACGAAGCCCCAATCGCCAAACGAAGGCACGTCGGCGTGGTAGGGCGCCACGTGAAGCTTTGTGGCTGGTCGAGCTGGTCGCGTAGCGCCGAGGGTGTTGGCGATGCACCAAAACGCGTCTGTGGCGTAAAATGGACTCGTCGCCTGAGTGACCAAGACGCCGTGCTGGCGGAGGCGGCGGCTGACCAAGCGATAAAAGCTACGCGTGTAAAGCCGAGCTAGGCTTTCGTTATTTGGGTCGGGTAGGTCGATCAAGATCGCGTCGTAACTGCGGTCGGTTCGCTCGAGGAATGCTTGGGCGTCGGCGTTGGTCACCTGAACTCGGCGATCGCGCAATGAACCTTTGTTGAGCGCTACGAGTGGCTCGAGGGTCGAAAACAATCGGGTCATCTCCGGGTCGAGGTCGACCAGGTCGATGTGGCGGACGCTGGCGTACTTGAGTACTTCGCGCGCTGCGAGGCCGTCTCCGCCACCGAGCAGCAATATGTCACGAGGCGCATTCAGCGCGCTCAGCGGAGGGTGGACCAGCGCTTCGTGGTAGCGAAACTCGTCGATGCTCGAGAACTGGATGTTGCCATCGATAAACAGCCGCAAGTCGTTGCGCCAGCGCGTGATCACCAGGCGTTGGAACTTTGTCGTTTTGGCGTAGACGACGTCGTCGTCGTAGAGCGAGTCCTCGAGCAGGGCGGTGGTTTTGCCTGCAGTGAACAGTCCGGTCAGTAGCAGCGCTGCGACGGCCAGAGCAGTCCAGCGCAGCAGCAAGGCGATGCGTCGGCTAAGCAGTTCGCGGAATACATAGAGTCCGATCACCGCGACAACGACGTTGAGTAGGCCGAAGAAAAAGCCGGTACGCACCAGCCCCAAGTGCGGCAACATCAAGAGCGGAAAGAGCAAAGCGGCGGCGAGCGCACCGAGATAATCGACGCCGAGCACGCTCGATAGCGCGGCCGAGAGGTCGAGGCGTGTGCGCATGATACGGACGAGCAGTGGGATTTCCAAGCCGACGAGTGTGCCGACGGTCAGTGAGACCAAGACCAGCACGGGCATGAAGAGTCCGATGGTGGCGAAACAAAGAAAGAGCAGCAGAGCGGCGGAGCCCCCGACGATGCCGACGAGCAGCTCGACGAACAAGAACGTCGAAAGCAGACGACGCGTGACGTAGCGTGAGAGGAAGCTTCCCAGGCCCATCGCGCTGAGAAACAATCCGATCACCAAAGAGAACTGCGTGACCGCGCTGCCGAGCAGGTAAGAGGCTAGAGCGCCGGTGACCAGTTCGTAGACGAGTCCACAGGTGGCGATGACGAAAACAGAGATCAGCAGCAGCGTGGCTGAACCGCGTACGCGTTCGATGGAATCTTGAGGTCTGGCGCTCATCGGCAAAGGAACGACGACAGCTCGTTGCTTACGGGCAAAGGGTGGCGCGCTGCGCGCCCTGGGTACAGGCTGTGCGCCCTGCGGGCTCTTCGCACGCTGCTAATGCATCGCGGCGGAAATGATCATCGCCAGGCCGATCAGAAAGGCGCCGATGATGATACCGAGCGAAGTGTTCTGGTCCTCTTCGATCTCTTTGCGCACGGAAAAGGGCATCAGTTTGTTGAAGATCGCAAACGCCAGGCCGAAGATGATCATGCCGATCAACGCATAGACGATGGTTGAGACCATTAGCGCTGGTTTGAGCTCGGCGAGGAACTGTTGCATCTCGCTCTCCTTCTAGTGCGGCTACTTGCCGCCGTGGAATCCGCCACCGAAGTGTCGCCGGCGGCTGCCGAAATAGAGAAATACTGGACCGCGACCCGAGCCACTGCGGACGCTCGATTGACGAATGCTAACCGGCTTCGACAGCAGGCCGGGCAACCCCCAGCCCAGCGTAGAAGCGACTAGCGCTCCCGCCGTCGAGCCGGTGAAGAGAAGCAGCGCGAGCAAGAAACCGATCCACCTCATCAGCTACCCTTTGTCCAATCGGAGCCGCCGCCACTCGAGCCCCAGGAGCCGGGCACCGAGGGCGAGCTCGGGCGCGATATTGCGGTATAGGAGGGTTGATCGTCGTCATCATCGTCGTCATCGTCATCGAGCACGGCCGCCCAGCGGCGCTTTTCGAACAATCGGCGACGAAGCCACTCGAAGACCGGAAACAGCGCACAGATCACGAAGGCGGTGACGAAGTAGCGCGATAGCACGGCGCCCTGGGTGATGCGGATCGACAGCGGCTCGCCGCGCGGTCCACCATTGAAGTCGCCATGCCCGGCGCTGGCCTTGATGATCAGTCGATAGTTGCCCGGCTGCGGTGCTTTGAAATAGTTGGTGCTGCGTGTGCGGCCCTCGCTCCAATGTTCTCCGCCGCTATAGCCGGAGTAGTAGGAGATCTCACCGCCATCGACTTCCATGATCACGCGATCTTTGTCGTCGACGACGGCAGCATCGAGAGCGATCCACGAATTGGATAGCGGCGCGGAAATGCGCATCGCCATCACGTTGCCGCCCTTGACCTCGAACGGCGCACTGACGGTCTCGTTGAGGTAGCGGCTTGGGGGGAACGTTTGTTGGTAGACGACGTGGCCACTCTTGCCGGCAGACCAGAAGACAAAGCCCAAGTTGATCACGGCAAACAGCGCGCCGACCGCCATCAACAGTTTGGCGATGCCACTCCGCTGAAACGGTTGCGCACCGTGGACGCCCCAGGGGCGGGGGGCTAGGTCGGATTTTCCGAAGGCCGTCCAGACCTCGGGCGCCGGCATGTAGCGGCCGTGGAAGTATTCGATCTCGTCGCCGTCGCTTTCTGCGCAGAACATCTGCGGCGGAGCGATCAGGTCGGCGTAGTAGAAGCTATCGCCGACGCGCGCCAACCAGGGTAGCGCTCCGTCGACGTAGATCAGTTCACTTGTCCCGCTTTCGTAGACGCGAAAACGCTTGCCCGCTGCGGATACCGAGGTTTTCGGTGCCAGACGAAACGGCGAGACCGAAGGGGCCTGCTGAGTGGGTCGGTTGAGTACGTAGTGACCGTTCTCCTCGGCCAACCAGAGATAGCCACTGTTCTTTTCAAAAAGCAGGTATTCGCGCGAACGATAGCCTTCACCATCGGTATAGACCATTCTGCCGCAGACTTCGTAGCGGGCGCCGTAGAAGTTGGCTGCCTCGCCGATCTCAAAGTTGAAGCCGGCCTCGAAATCGCTGGGATTGACGCCGAGCACCTTGCGCTCGGCGCTGGTCAAATCGAGCTGGGCGCCGCAGTACTCGCAGACCTGGGTCTGAACCTCACGATCATGTGGAATCTCGAGTGGCCCTTTGCAATTGCTGCACTCGATATGCTGCCCTTGATGTCCAGCGGCCGTTGAGGGCGGCTTTTCGTCGTCGATCGTGAGCTCGCTGTGGCTGAGGGTGCGCCCGACATAGCAGGTTGGCACTGAGCGATTCTCGTCATATTCCAGCGTGGCGAAGTGCTGGCCATCGAGCGAGGCGATGTCGGCGTAGGTGTAGCGCTCTCCGGGTAGGATGGCGAACGGCAGCTGTCCCTCGCCGCCGCGGCACTCGGCGACGCCCAGCTCGCGCACGGTGAACTGAGTGTCGGCGATCAGCGCGCCGGCGCCGACTACCAATTGCGAGACAGCGGGCGCCTGTTGGACCTGCTGGGCCATTTCCAAGGTCAGCTTGCGCTCGTCCTCGCTGACCCAGGCGACGCGACCGTCGTCGAGTTGCAGATACCACTCGTCCCAGGAACCGCGGTCATGGGCATAGTGCAGGTGTCCGATGACTTGGTAACCGGTTCCTGACAGTTTGCCGGTGGCGTGCAGATAAAGACGTGCGTCGCTCTCCGGCAGAATCGACTGACCGCCGGTTTTCAGCACGGCGTCCTCGCCCCAGTACACGGTCGTCTGGCAGTAATGACAGACGATCATCGTGATGCCCGGGTTAGCGAGCTGATGTTCACCGCCGCAGTTGGGGCAGCGCAGCAACCGACTCATGCGTCGCAGCGTAGCCCAGGTCGGCGCTGTCAGTCAAAGCCGAGTAGGCGGCCGATCTGAAAGGTGGCAAGCGAGGCCAGATAGGCGAAAACCGTCAAATAGACCAACATGAACAGCGGGACGCGCCAGTTTCGGGCCTCGTGGCGGGCGATCGCCAGGGTGGAAACGCATTGCATAGCGATCATGAAAAAGACGATCAGCGAAAGTGCTGTCAGTGGGGTGTAGAGCGGGGTGCCGTCGGGGCGCCGGGCTTGGCGAATCGCCTGGCGCAATGTCGTCGATTGCTCGTCTGCTTCACCTACGCCGTAGACGATGCCCATTGTCGCCACGAACACTTCGCGGGCGGCGAATGAACCGACGAGGCCGATGCCGATCCGCCAATCGAAGCCCAGCGGCTTGATCAGCGGCTCAAGCGTCTTGCCGAGCCGGCCGCCGTAGCTCTGCTCGAGCAATTCTGCCTGCTCGGCGTTTCTGAGTGCCCGAGCCTGATCGCTATCCTTTGTGGCGGCTATCTCCGCCCGGTAGTTTCGGCTGAGGCTGTCCGGTTTGGGGTAGCTGAGCAGCGCCCAGAGGATCACGCTGGCGGTGACGATCACCGTTCCTGCGGTCTTGAGGAATGCTTTGACCTTGCGACCGACGAGAATGAACACCAACCGCCAGATCGGCGCGCGGTAGGGCGGCAGCTCGATCAGCAGCTCTGGACTGCGTCCCCTGAACAGCGTCTTGCTCAGTACGCCGGCCGCGGCTAGCGCGAACGCGGTCGAGAGCAGATAGATGCCGATCATCACCAGCGTACCGAGGCTGAGTGGCCCCCAGGTCTGCTTTTCTGCCGGCAACAAAGTGGCGATCAGCAGGGTGTAGACCGGAAGACGCGCCGAGCAGGAGATCAGCGGGATCGCCATCATCGTGATCACCCGGTCTCGGCGGTTTTCGATGGTTCGCGTGGCGAGGATCGCTGGTACCGCACAGGCGAATCCGGAGAGCATCGGCACGAAAGCCTTGCCGTTGAGCCCGAGACGTCTCATCAAACGGTCGATCATGAATGCGGCACGCGCCATGTAGCCGGTGGCTTCCATCAACGTGGTCGCTGTCAGCAAGATCGCGATCTGCGGCAAGAATACCAGCACCGCACCGACGCCCTTGAGGATGCCCTCGGCCAGTAGTCGGGAGAAGAAACCATCACCGAGCATCGCTCCGACGCGCTGGGAGGCCGCGTTAAAGCCGCCATCGATCAGGTCCATCAGCGGTGCGGCCCAATCGAAGATCGCCGTGAAGACCAGTCCCATCAGCGCCACGAAAATCAACAACCCGCCCACGGGGTGGGTCAACAGGTTGTCCAGTCGGTTGTTCCACGAGGGGCGTTCGCTCGCCGGGCGCCGAATAAATCGCTGGGCGTCTTCGTCGATGTGCCTGTAGCGGCTCTGGGTGACCTCGAGGTCCGTGTCGAAGCCGCCCTGCTGAAGGCGTTGCCGGCTTTCACGGACAGCTGCCCGCAGTTCGGGCGTGACGCCGCGCAAATCGTCATCGTCGCTGACGCTCATCAAGGCCCAGAGCGCGAAAGCGTGTTTGCGCTCCTGCGGCGCGTCTTGCTCCTCAAGGTGCTCGCCGAGACCATTGAGTTCAACGTCGAGCGGTGACGGCGGAGACCAATGCCAGCCCGGCGTGGCGTCGCGCCGTCCTTCGACGACGTCGATCAGCGCTTGCTTCAGCTCGGGGATGCCGATGCCACGGCGGGCGATCGCTCCGATGCAGGGCACGCCGAAGTGGGCGCTGATGCCGTCGACGTCGACCTCGATGCCGCGCTCTTGGGCCTCGTCGAGCATGTTGACCACGGCGATCGTTGGAATGTGCAACTCGATCACCTGCAAAAGCAGGTAAAGGCTGCGCTCGAGCGCGGTGGCATTGAGTAGCACGACTGCAGCATCAGGCAGTTGTCCGGTGCGGCGCCCGAGCAGCTCGTCGATCGCGATCTGCTCCTCGCTTGAGCGCGCGGTTAGGCTGTAGGTTCCGGGTATGTCGACCAACTCAGCGTCGAGTTCGGGTGTGAGCGACAGCCTGCCGTGGGCCAGGTCGATCGTCGTTCCCGGATAGTTGGCGATGCGTGCGTCGAGGCCGGTCAGTCGGCTAAACAGCGTGCTCTTGCCGGTGTTCGGGTTGCCGGCAATCGTGATGGTGTACGGCTTGTCCTTGGCGCCTGGACGGCGATAGGGCGATACGTCCGGCCGGTCGACACTGCTCCGGGGCGCGGGCACGGCAATGTGCGCTGTATCGAGCAAGATGCGAGTCGCGTCGCTCTGGCGCAGTGAGAGCCGGTAGCCGCGCACCGCGATCTCAAGCGGATCGCCCAGTGGGGCGCGACGGATCACTTGTACGCTCACGCCAGGGGCCAAGCCCATCTCGAGCAGGCGGCGTCGGAAGGCGTCGTCGCCGACGACCTCCGTCACACTGGCGTTTTGGCCGATCTGCAGCCGGTCAAGCGTTTCCACGGTTGGTTGGCTAACGCAGTTTCCCTCGCCGGGCAAGCCTGCATTGAACGCCGGGTCGGACGCCGGCGATAGGGCGATCCTTGATGTGTTCAGCAGATTTAGCGCGGTGATCGCCAGCGGCTGGTCGGGCGTCGAGCGGTGTTTATCGTCAGGTCGGCGAAATTAATTTCGGCAAGGAACGATGCTGCCGACCGTAAGCCTTCTCGACGCCATCAGCCGAAGCGCCGCAAAGCCCCTGGCGATGGTGTCATTTGACGATGGAACCCCTATTAGCAATGGAGAAGCGTGGGATGAAGAGCAATCGATTAGGTGGACTATTGGCGATCGTCGCCGGCATTTGCCTGGCTACTACGGCGCACGCGCTGCCCAAGTTCAAGTGCATGAAGGGCGTGAAGATCAAAGAAGCGTGGCAGGCCAAGAACGGCGACTACGAGATCCCGTCGGGGCTGGCGAGCAAAAAGCGCAGTGGAAACGTCGGCCGTTCGAAGACCAAGGTCAGCAACGGCTGCATGGTCGAAGCCAAGCCGGGCGAGACGGTGATGTTGGTCTTCGACGCCAAACACGAGCCGACCCTCGGTCGCTCGCTCGACTTTGAAATGCAATGTGTTGACGCCGAGAAGCCGAACGGCAAGTTCCTCGGTTACGATGTCGCGCCGAAACCGAGTGCAGCCGACAAGAAGAGCTGGACGCCGCCCTGCGAGGCCAAGGGCCTCAATAAGGCCGAAAAGAAAGTCTGCTCAAAGGGCTTTAGCAACAGCGAGCGCATTGACCATTACAAGAAGCTGGCGGCCAAGACAAAACGTTTCGCGATCGACTTTTATGTGCCGCAAGATGCCAGCGACTACGCTCGTAAGAACCAAGCGCTGGTTAGCGGTTTTCGCGAGCGCGTGAACGCCGATGAGGTTGCGCCAAGCGGCAAGCTTTACTGCCAGTACTATCACAAGAAGAGCGACTCGGTGCTGTTTACCACGGTCTACAACGTTCCCAAATAGCGCGCTCAGCGATAGCGTATAGCGTTGTTCGAGCAGGGGTCGCCTAGGCGGCCCCTGTTCTTCTTTGTGGGGGTCTGCGTTGGATCGGTGGCGTAAGTGGCTCCTCGGTGCGCGCGGTGGCCGGGTGCTCGCCGGTAGCGGTCTTTTCCAGCACTTGCTGCACGATCGCGACGAACGTTCGATCGGTTACCAGGCCGACTAGGTGCCGGTTGATGTCGACGACGGGCAGGCAGCCGATGCGATGATCGCGCATCAGCGCGATCGCCTCGGTGGTTGGCGTCTCTGGCGATACCGTGATCAGTTCGGTGACCATCACATCGCCAACTGGCAATGGCTGGCCCCGGTGTTGGGCGAGGTCTTGTCCGGTGACGGCAAGCAACGAGCGTAGCGACACCAGTCCGACGAGTTTGTGGTCGTCGTTCTCGACGAGCACATAGCGGACGTGTTGCCAGTCCATCATCGCGGCGACCAAGTCGATTAAGTCGTCTTCGCGGACGGTGAGGATGTCGGTGCGCATAATCTGCTCGACGCGCTGATAGAGCTGGGTCGAGTTGCCGTCAGCATTGAGTCGGGCCAGCGGCCAGGTGTGAACGGGCTCGCCTTGCGACTGACGACGAATGATCGCTTCGGTGAGCGCGGTGATTCGCTCGACGCGCGTTCCGCGATCGCGCATCGCTGCCAGCGAGTCGAGCATCCACTGTGTGCCGGTGCGATTGGCGCGAACGCGGTCTTCGATCACTCCCAAGTAGCGATCGATATCGGATTCGACGATCTGTCGCGCTTTGAGGCCAGCGTGGGCCAGGGGCAGCAGCTCTTCGGTGATCAGCTCGCCTGCTGTTACTTTTCGGCCGCCGACCCAGACCATGTGCGCGTCGAGGCCGTAGCGTGCTGCGCTGATGAAGTTGGACTTGGCGTCGTCAAACGGCATCTGCTTGGTGATGTCTTGGTATTGGTCACTCAGTCCGCGCATTAGGCCAAACCAAAACGCGGCATTTGCCATCTGATCGAGGACCGTCGGCCCCGAGGGTAACACGCGGTTTTCGATGCGTAGGTGAGGTTTCCCCTGGAACACGCCGTAGCAGACGCGGTTCCAGCGATAGACGGTGCTATTATGCGTGCAAAGTGCGTCGAGGCGCGGCGGGATGCCGCGATCTAGCTGCTCGAAGGGGTCTTCTTGGGCCTGGCTGCCGAGCAGCATCCGGAAGCGCGAGACGTCTTCCTTAAAGATCTCGAGCACGGATTGATCGACCCAACTTCGGCCGAAGCTCACGCGGGCCGACCGTTCGTCATGGCTGGTCGAGCGGGTGTCCATCGCTTGCTCGAAGACGGCGATACGCGTCTCGTGCCACAAGCGTTTGCCGAGCAGCAGTGGTGAGTTGCAGGCCACAGAAAGCACCGGCCCCAACGTTGCTTGAGCGATGTTGTAGAGCTTAACGAACTCGGCAGGGGCGACCTGGAAGTGCACCTGAAAGCTGGTATTGCAGGCCTCGGGCATCAGCGAATCGTGGCTGAGCGTCAGCTCATCGGTTCCTTTGATCGAAAATTCGTAGGCGCGGCCGCGCAGGCGGGTCAGCGCGTCGTTGAGCTGGTGGTATCGTTCGAATTCGGACATGTTTTCGCGGATCAGATCGCTCCGCGTAAGCGTCGGAAGAATGCCGACCAACGCGATGTCGGCGCCGTGTTCGCGGGCCACTTTGCGGACGCGTCGAACGGTTGTTACCAGCTGTTGCTCAAGCTGGGATAGGCAGCGATCGCCAAACGGCAGTGGGTCGGTGTTGAATTCGAGGTTGAACAGCGCTAGCTCGGGAGCGAAGTGCGGGTCGTCGAGCGCCTTGAGCAGCGTGGTTGCGATCGGTGCGGGACGATAGGCCGCGTCGACGATGAACATTTCCTGCTCGGCGCCGATGCGGCGGACGCCAGACTCGAAAAGATCTTGATCGAGCATGCGTTCCAGCGCGCGAACGTCGTTGAGCAGCCGCTTCATCAAGTGGCGGTGTTCGACGCCGTTTTTGACCCCTGACACTTTTTGCGAGCCCATCTGATCCGCCTCCACCCATTCGCTCGCAATCGGCGCGAGCTACAAGCCAAACAGAATCAGCACGCCGCTAAGCATTACGGCGACTCCAGCCAGCACGTGCTCACGACCCTGTAGTACGCGAAGTCGCAAGCGGCTCAGTCCAAGCACGCCGAGCGTTACGGCGACTAGCATTGCAGCCAACGTCACTGCTGAAAATACAGTCAGGACGGCAAGCGCACCCAGCGCGTTGTGCTGGATGCTTGGGGCGAGCAGCAGCGGAATCAGTGGCTCACAAGGTCCGAGGACAAAGACGACAAACAGCCCCCACAGGAGCTTGCGATGGCCGACCTTGTGCGGGACATCGTCATGGGCCTGTTGAAGCTGTGCGCCGGCGTCTTTGGGCACAAGAGGATGGCGGTGATGATGCGGGTGGCTATGCACTGTTCCGTCGGCATGACGGTGTAGATGGCTGTGGTGATGCTGGCGCCGGCGTCCGATGCTGACGATCACCAACAAGAGGCCGAAGCCGATCAAAAGGTATGCGGCAAAATCGCTGCGAACGGCGTCTATTCCGCTAAGCCTTAGCGCCGTCCATCCGAGGCCGCCGGCGAGCGCGGCGATTGCTACCGAGCTGGCGATATGTCCGAGCCCGCAGATCGCCGTCCAGAGTAGCGTTCGCTTGAGGCTCCAGTTCTCGGCGCGCGCCAAGACAACGAAAGGCAAGTAGTGGTCAACGCCCACCAGCGTGTGAATAAGCGCGATGATCGCTGTGGTCCAAAGCAGGGTCATCATGTCCGCGTCTATAGCACACAGAGTCCCACAACCGGTTGGCCAGGTCTAGCCATCAGCCTCGAAACCAATTGCATTTTTGCGCCTGGTGCTGTGCACGCCAGGTATACTGGCCCGAAAATGCAAGTGGTTGGCGAGTGACCGACCGTGAAGAGGCATGCTGTGGGAATCAAGGCTTCGGGGATCACCGTTTCTCGGCCGACTGCTGAGGAGCTTGCGCAACTGAGCGTCGACAGCTGGGGGAGCTGGTCCTGTGAGGCCAGCACCTTCGATTGGCAATATGACGAGCGAGAGACGGCGTATATACAGGCGGGCGATGTGACCGTTCGCGCAGCGGACGGCGAGGAGACGCGCTTTGGCGCAGGTGACCTGGTTGTCTTTCCGGCTGGACTGAAGTGCAGCTGGGTCGTTGATCGGGCGGTCCAAAAGCTCTTTCGCCTCGGCTAGCCGCGTGCGTCAGGATTTCGGCTGAATCGGTGAACGATCGGGAACATCTACAGGGCGGGCGGGAAGATCTGCAGGGCGGGCGGGAACATCTGCATCGCGGGCGAGCTTGGCTGGTCGATCTGGCCGTCCTGCTGTTCGCCTTCGTGGTGTTGGTGACGCTGGTCTATCGCCTGCGTACATCGCTGGCGTACAACGGTGCCGAGCTGCTGCTGGTGGATGCGCAGGGCGAGGCGCAGCAGCTTGGACCGCGCCCCGCCCCGGACCGACGTTTGATTCGCGGTCGTTTGACTGGGGCGGCGACGTTGCTCTGGCGAACGGCGATCTTCGCGCCGCGAAGCGGAGTGTACGACTTTGCTGCCCCAGGCGTGCTGACGATCGATGGCGCAGCGGGGCAACTCGCCAGCCCTGGACGCTATCGGTTCTCGTTGCGTCAGGGGGCTCACGCGCTGATTTGGCGTCAGCCGGTAACTGGGGGGGCAGCGCGGTTGTTTTGGACACGGGTCGGTAGCGGTATGCCACCGATGCCGCTGACGATGGCCGACGTGTATCTCTCGCAGCGGGCGGCTGCCCAGGGAGGGAAACGCCAGGCGACGATGCTGTATCAGCTGGTTCTCGGCGGATTACTGCTGGTACTGCTGGTACTGCTGGTTGTGGGGCGCCAGGCGCTGCAGCAAGCGCTCCGCGGGTTTGGCCGTCGCTCACCGACGACACCGATGGTTGTCGGTGGCATATTGCTGGTCGGTACAGCGTTGGTTCTGCGACTTTGGACGGCATCCGACTTGGAAGTGCTTGCCTTCGAAGGGCGCGCACTTGCTGAAGCGCGCAGCAGCTTGCTGTCTTGGGTCAGCGGGGACTGGCTGGCGCTGAGCGATCACTTGCAGGCGGCGTCGCTTGTGCCGTATTTCCTCGACGCGCTGGCGGCTGACGCGTCGGTTCTCTCGGCGCGCTGGGCTTCTGCGCTGACCTCGTCGGCACTGGTTGCGGTAATTTTCGTGTTTGGTTGGACGCAGCTCGATCGACCGATAGCGCTGATTGCGGCCGCGATCGCTGCGGTTGCGCCGGAGCAGATCGCGCTCGGTCAAGTCGTCAGCGGATTTCCGCTCACCGTGCTTGCCATGTGGATCGGTGTGCTATGCGTTGCCAATGCGTTGCGGCGCTGGTCGGAAAATAGTGCGCGTCATCTTCTGGCCGGGGTGGTGATCGGTGCTTGCCTGGTGCTTTGGCGCAGTGGCGCGACGCTGGCTGCTTTGGCTTGCACGCTGTTTGTCGCGACGGTTGCACGTCAGCTCGTGGAGCAACGTTTTCTGCGGTTGCCGGCGACACTGATCGCGTTGCCCTTTGTTGCTGGCTGTACGGTGTTGTCGCTCGGCGGCTTGGCAAACGATATCGGCTTGGCGCAGGGCCGACCTGCGTGGGAGCAGCTGAGCTTCCACACGGCGCTTCCCGTGCTCGCCTTTGCGCTGTTGGGTTTTGGGGTAGGGCTCGTTCGGATGTTGCAGCGGCCACGGGCTGAGGCTCTCCCGACGCGGTCCGATGGTGCTGCATTTGGCCGAAATGTGCTGATCTGCTGGCTCGCGGTCGTCATGGGCTTGTCGGTCTGGGAGCCCGCGGCAAGCGCGACCTGTGGCGCGTTGGCGCTACCCGCGGTGTTGCTGCTTGCAGCAGTGGGCATCGATGACGTTGCTGGATTTTTGGCGAGTGTTCTGCGGCGCTCGGCATCGCGTCGGCCGATCCGCACCCTGCTGAGCTGTGCGATCGTGGTGGGGATCGTCTTCGCTGGGGCATTGGTCCACCCGTACTACCATCTATTTCGCAACACGCTGGCCAGCTTCGCCGGTCGGGATCTGCGCGCTGCTGATCTCGCCCAAGGTGAAGGGGTCAAGCGCGCGTTTGACTATCTGAAGCGCTACGCCGAGCCCGGCGATAGTGTGGCGATCGAGCTGCAGTCGGTCGATCACCTGGTGCAGTTACCCAAGGATCTGGCGCTGCGATCTGCCGGCGCGCGCTGGCGGATTCGACGTGATTCGTTGAGCGATGCTGCGTATCGCCAGGCGCACGTGGTACGCGTCCTCGGGACGCCAGCTATTTACCTCTATCGGGCGAGCGATTGAGGCTGCGGCGCGAGTGCGGTTGACAAGTCGCCGGGCTGCGGGCTAATCGCAGTCCATGATGCGCATTCTCTTGGTGCTAATTCTAACGGCCCTCAGCGCTCTGCAGTCGGTTGGTTGTCGACCTAGGGCAGAGCGTTTGGCGGTGCTAAAGCAAACCGATGCGGCGCAGCTGCTCGAAAGCGCCTATCGCGAACAGCTGGCCGCGAACCCTCATGAGGCCGTCGAGCTGGGACTGCACAGGTTTGATGGGCGGTTGCCCGACGTCAGTCCACGCGCCCTGCAAACCGAGATCGCTCGCTTGCAGCGTCGTCGCGCAGAACTCGGCGCGCTTGCTGAGACGGCGTTGACCCAAACGCAGCTGATTGAGCGGGCGGTGATGCTGTCGACGATCAATCGGGAACTATTCGTGCTGAGCGAGTTGAAGGCGCCGTGGAAGAATCCGATGTACTACACGTCGCCGCTGAGCTTGGTGTCGTACGTGGCGCGTCCTTACGCGTCGGCAGCCGAGCGGGCGCGGGCGATCATCGCCTTGACCAGGGCGACGCCGGCTTATCTGGCTCAGGCGCGTGCGAATCTGGCAGAGCGGATGCCGCGATCGTGGCTGAGCGTGGCGTTGATCCAAACCAAGGGCTTGCAGGCCTTCGCCAGTGATGTGCCGAGGGCGTTGGGCGACTTGCCCAGTGCGCTAGCCGATCAACTGCGCCAAGCGTTGGCGGGCTGGCGCGAACAGCTGAAAGAACATGCTGCATTTCTCGAACGGCGGCAGCAGTTGGCGACCGATGACTTTGCCATCGGTAAGGCAGTGTTTCTGCGGATGTTGGCCGAAACGCAAGGCGTCAAGGTTTCGTTGGAGCGACTGAAGGATGTCGCGAAGCGTGACTTGGCGCGCAACCTCGAAGCGCTGACCGTAGCTTGTCGGCAGATCGACCCGAAAAAGTCGGTGGCTGAGCTGATCGCCGTGGTGAGCGCCGAACGGCCGAGCAGTGCGGAGCAGGCCTATGCTATCGCGACTGCGCAAGGGGCGCGGCTGCGCAAACTACTCGTTGCGCGCAATGTGGTGTCGATCCCGAGTGATGACGTGGTTGAGGTGCGAGCGACGCCGGCGTTCATGCGCTGGAATTCGGCGTTCCTCGATAGCGCCGGCCCGTTCGAAACGAAGGCGTTGCCATCATTTTACTACATCAGTCCGCCCGACCCGAGTTGGCCGATCGCGCAACAAAAGCAGTATCTGCCGGCGACGGTCGATTTGTTGTTCGTGACAGCACACGAGCTGTGGCCGGGGCATTTCCTCGATCATCTTCATGGGAAACAGCAGCATTCCGCGATCCTCAAGAGCTTTGGCGGCTACGCGCGCGGTGAGGGGTGGGCGCATTATGCCGAGGAGTTGATGCTCCAACACGGGCTGGATGGTGACCCGAAGGTGCGAATTGGTCAGCTGCTCAACGCGCTGTTGCGAAACGTGCGGTTTGTTGCGGCGATCGGTTTGCATACCGAAGGAATGACGGTCGAGCAAGCCGCTGAACTGTTTCGCACGAAGGCGTTCACCGACGAGGCGAGCGCGATGCAGCAGGCGCGACGCGGAACTTTCGATCCGATGTACTTGAGCTACACCCTGGGCAAGTTGATGATCGTCAAGTTGCGCGACGACTATCGCAAGAAGTTGGGTGCAGCATACTCGGAGCGTCGCTTCCACGATCAGTTCCTCGGCTGTTGCGGGTCGGCGCCGATTTCGGTGACCCGCCGGGTGCTGTTGGGCGACGACTCGCCTGCGCTGTGACCTGTCTCGGCTGGCAGCGCGTCGTCGGTCGACGCCTCGCTCTGGGCATTTCATATGCGCTCTGTGACAGGGGCAGTTTGCGGTAAATCCGCTGCGGCGGCGTGGCTGCAAGTGGGAGGGTGTTCAGAAAACTAATGATGTGGCAGAAATGGGTGATGATTTCAGATTCGCCCTGAATCGCTTTGGGGATGGCGTGACAGTGAAAATAAGAGATGAACTAAATACCTATGAAGGCTATCGGGAGATCATTGAAAAGCGCGAAGCCTACATCCGGGAAGACCTGGAAGAGATAAGAGAGGACTGGAGTCCGACGCGGCTTCGGGACCAATATTTCGACCTGCTGACAGATCAAATCAGCCTGCTAAAGGCAAAATATTCATCCGGCCTCGACCCGGTGTCGTTGGTCCAGGACGTCGAATCCAGCATTGCCATGATGGAGCAATGCTGGGAGGCGGAGTCTGGATACGTTCAGATGGTCTGGATCTTATCGATCGGCATCATGCTCGAGATGGACGATCGGTGTTTTGAAAGATTGAGCAAATTAGTTGCCGGCAGTCATTTGAACGACTTTCTGGTCGACTTTCTGCTGCGGCACAGACTTTCCAGCTACAGCAAACACAGCCCAGAATTCGCGCATGAAAACCCCTATAGAGCGACGGGTGAGGTCATCGCGGCGGCGCAAACGGACAAGGAAGGCGCCGTGCGGCGCCTGGCAAAGTACCTCACCCAGGAATGGTACAGAGGACATTCGGACGCAGGTTGGCACGGCTCGCACAAGAGCAGGCCGAATGTTCATTCCGGCTACTGGAGCTTTGAAAGCGGCGCCTTGGCGAAAATCCTCGCTCTGGACGACTCGTCCCTTCAAGACCAGCAATACTATCCGTATGACATGGTCCACTGGAAAGCCGGATAGCCACGACAACCGGATCCAACCTCAAGCGAGCGTAGCAGTATCCGACCGCAAACCGCACACGCACCGCAACCTCATCGTCGGTCGACGCCTCGCGCTAGGCATTCTCTCTCGCGCTCGTTGCCAGTGGCAATTTGTGGCTAATCCTCTGCGGGGGGCGTGGCCGCGGTCGCGAGGTAGTTCTGTGCGTGTTGCGACGGACGGTGGCCGAGTGAGCCGATGACGAGGGTTAAGGTGTTCGCGGTGAGTCCGTACAGCCCGGGATGAAGATCCCAGGGGCGCAAATCGGGGCTGATCACGAAGGCTCCAGTGAGCGCGCCGCCGAGCAGCAGACCGCTGAGCAGTGCTCGCCCGCTGACCCGTCGGAGGTAGAGGGTGGCGACCAAGGCCGGGGCGAACTGGACGACTGCGCCGTAAGTTGAGAGCAGTAGGGTGACCAGTGAGCCGCGATAAAGCACGGCGACGGCGTAGGACGTGGCCATCACGGCGATGACCACGTAGCGGATCAGTCGCCGTTCGGCAATCGGCGAGAGCGTGCGCTTGCTGAGCGAGAGGTATCCGTCACGTACGACGATCGAGGCTGCGGCGTGGGCGATCGCGTCTCCGGAGGACATCGAAGCGGCGAGGGCTCCGGAGCAAAAGATGCCGACGACGAGCGAAGGCATGTCGAGCGACATCAGGATGAAGGGCAGTACTTGGTCGGCGCGCGGTGGTTGGGTGGCAAAGAGCACACCACAATAGCCGATTAGAAACAGCGGAATCAGAAAGAGCTGGAAGGTTGGATAGAGCACCACCGTGCGGCGAATCGTGCGCTCGCTGCGCGCCGAGAACGCTTTCATGAAGGTGTGTGGCCAAACCGAGAAGCCGACGGTCGAGACGATGACGGCGGAAGAGTAGGGGCCCCAGCCCCAAGATTGGCCAGTGGAGGCGAGGCCTGGCGAACGCAGCAGCTCGGGGCGAGCTCGTGCGATTTGCGCAAACATCGGGCCGATGCCGCCGTAAAGGCGACGGGGCAGATAGAGGCCAAGTGTCCAGGCCAGGGCCATCATCAGCAGGCCCTGAAAAGTGTTTGTCCAGCCGACGCCGAGTACGCCGCTCTTGAGGACGTAAAGCAGCACGACACCGTAGACGACCGCCGAGCCGAGCTCTTGACTGATTCCGCCGCGGGTGACGGTGTTCAATACGTACCCGGCACCTTTGATTTGTAGGGCGAGGTAAGGGATGAATGCCGCGGTGCTGATCGCGGCCATGGTGATCGCCAGGCTGGGCATTTCGTAGCGGGCGGCGACCATCTCCGCTTGGGTTACGAACTGAAATCGCCTACCCAAGCGAGCGGCGCGCGGACCGAGGAAATAGAACGGCAGGAAGCCGAGCGTTCCGTAGCCGAGGATGTAATACGATGCGGCGCCGCGCGAATAGCTCCAGCCTGGGCCCCCAAGGAAGGCGAAGGCCGAGAAGATCGTCGCGCCGGTGATGAAGTACATCACCAACAGTCCCATAGACCTGTCGCCCGCCACATATCCCGTTGCTGAGCTGCTCGCCTTGCCGGCTGGGAGCAGTCCGATGACCAAGCTTGCTACCAGGTAGGCCAGCGTGATGGCCACGACGACC
This sequence comes from Deltaproteobacteria bacterium, assembly GCA_020633415.1. Classification (GTDB taxonomy): domain Bacteria; phylum Myxococcota_A; class Polyangia; genus JACKDQ01. The sequence goes on along the minus strand of JACKDQ010000002.1, from coordinate 434,893 downwards.
GTCGAGGAGGTCATCGCTTTCGCCGCCGATGCTGGGTGATTTCGTAGAGCACGCCGACGGCAAATGTCACGACGATCCAGGCTGCGCTATAGAATAAGTTGCGCGGGACTCCCCACAGTAGCGGCAGCGGTTCTCCTGCGATCGTCGGAAATACCGGCCAGGTCAACGCTGCCAAAGCCACAAGACAATACGCCCCCAGAAGCGTCGCACCCCATCTCATTCCCGCAGCATATAGCAGATCGTTCCACACACAACCCCGTCCTAAGACAGAGACTCTCTCAGAGAGGTTTCTGCAGCGCACGCGCAGCTGGTGGCATTTCGGCGTCGCCGGGGCGAAGTATCGCTCTGGGATGCGCTGCCAAGGCGCGAGGGCAAGGCGTCAGGGTTCAGACTTGGCTCTAGTCGGGGCTAGCGGCCACGCCGCAACGCCGCCAGTGGCGGATGCCAGGTAGTACCGACGGGTGAACGGATTCCGGTGGCTACCCTGAATCGCACTCGACGCCGCTGTAGACGCGAAGGCGCCAGGTCCCGTGTGGAAAGCGAACGGTGCGATTCCCGCGACGCAGCTCGAAGAGAGCGCCGTAGTAAGCGCACCAAAAAGCCGACAATGCTGCCTTTGCGGCTTTGCGCAGCTCTAGGTCGTGACACTTGATGCGCGGATTGAGTCGCCTGCTTGGCTGCAGCGAATTGGGTTGGCGAAAGCAACTCGTCCGGCGAACGGCCCGTCTCCCCTCAAATGGCCTACCAGATCGTGCGTGAGCCGCGCGCGCGTTCTGTTCGGCGCTTACGATGGCGGCGCGGATCGTTGCTGTCACGTACCACTTTTCGCCCCTGATTCCCGGTGGCGGAACGAGCATCAACGACTCATGTTCGGGCAGCGTGTCGTTGCGGAAAAACGATGTATTGGGGCGTCTGACCCTGCGGAGTTTGTCGAACTCTTCGACCTTACTGCGAACTCCAGGCCACTGGTATCCGTAGCGAACGGCCCCAGCGGCGACGGGTTGAGCCGCGACGTATGCCATCGCCTCAAGTTGCGCACCCTCGTCAACCAAGACCATTGTATTGTGATTGGCGATCGCAAAGCAGTGTCCGCTGCGTTTTCGTAGCGCGTTGATCGCTCGAGCCACGAGAGCGAAGAGGTCGCGGCGAAACTCTGGGTCTCGTCCGAGTGGGTCGGTATAGACCACGTGTGGGTGACCGCTCATTACCGTCACAGCATGTAGAATGATTCCATTGATACGTGCTGCTCGCGCCAAACTGTAAAGGAATATCTGGTTTGAGTGTTTGTCAGGACGAAGCAAGAACATTCTGTCCACGCACTGGCGTGTCAACATATAGGTGGTACCGGGCATTACGGGGTAGGCTCGAGTCATGATTGGTGGCGCGAGCAAATGCTGGACCATTCGCAACTCTGCGACATCGGGTTGTCGGGTTGTTGAAGCGGGCGAAACGCGGACCGTCTGGTACGGATGGCGGACGCATCGGCGCTTTTCGTTTTCTGAAACGATCTATCAGAGCGGCTCTATGTGACAGAGCGGCTGTGTGACAGCGGGAGGCCAGAGAGATGAAGCCAGGGGAAACAACGGCGCTAGGACCTCTGCGGATTGGCGTGTCGGCGTGTATCTTGGGTGAATTGGTGCGCTTCGATGGCCAACACAAGTTGGATCGGTTTGTGCGCGATACGTTGGGGCAGTATGTCGAGTTCGTGCCGGTTTGCCCCGAAGTAGAGCTGGGCCTGGGCGTGCCGCGCGAGACGGTGCGACTTGAAGACGATGGCACGACGGTGCGGATGATTGCGCCGAAGAGCGGGACGGATCACACCGCTTCGATGAGTAGTTTTGCGCGCCGCCGGGTCGCCGAGCTCGAGGAGCTTGGCCTCTGCGGCTATGTCTTGCAGAAGGGCTCGCCAAGCTGCGGGATGGAGCGCGTGCGCATCTATCCGTCAAGCGGCGGACCACCGCGGCGCAACGGGCGCGGACTGTTTGCCCAAACGCTCAGCGAGCTGCTTCCAGACCTGCCGATGGAGGAAGACGGCCGTCTCAACGACATCCGCCTGCGCGAGAACTTTATCGAACGCATCTTCGCTTTTCGTCGCCTACGCGCATTGTTTTCCGGGCGCTGGCGCACCGGCGATCTCGTCGCCTTCCACGCGCAGGAGAAACTTCTGCTGCTCGCCCACGATCCGCCCACCTATCGTGAGTTGGGACGGCTAGTTGCCAACGCCAAGGCCACGCCGCGCGCTGAGCTCTCACGTGACTACCAGCACCTCTTCCTTCTCGGCATGAAACGTCAGGCAACGACCAGAAAGCACACCAACGTGCTACAGCACATGGCTGGGTACTTCAAGCGGGTGCTCGACTCCGCTGATCGCGCCGAGCTTGTCGAAGTTATCGAGCGCTACCGCCTCGGCTACGTCCCCCTCGTCGTACCGCTCACTTTGTTGAACCACTTTCTTCGTCGGCACCCGATCCCCTACCTCGAACAACAAAGCTATCTTCGCCCGCACCCCGAGGAGTTGATGCTCCGGAACCATGTCTAGCCTCTCGCTACCTTTGACAACGATCGCCGCCCTGTCTAGGGTGGCGCCCTGAGGCGTTCGGCTCGCACAACATGCCCCTGTTGGTGGAAAATAGGCAGTTGCTTAAGGCATTTCGCGAAGGCCGACGCGAGGCCCTTGAGCGCGTCTACCGCTACTACGTCGACGATATCTATCGTTTGCTGCGCCGCGGTTTCGTCGTAGGCGGGAGCTCAGATGCCTACCTGCCACCAATTCGCGATTCCAGTGAGCTCGACGATGTGCTGCAGGAGGTCTTCGTTCGCGCCTTCGCGCCGCGCGCCCGACACGCCTACGATGGCATCAATCCCTTTCGGCCATACCTTCGCCGTATCGCCAAGAACTATTTGATCGATCGTTTTCGGCGGGGTGCACACCGTGAATTGCCCGCTTCGACTTTTGGTACCGACCAGCCGCTCGACATCGATCAGCTGATCGACGCCGACGCGCCGATCGCCGACGCACCACTGACAAGCGAAGAGCAAGTGGCCTGGCAGCGTGACATAGGGCGCGTTCATGAGTTTCTCAAAACCGTAGATGCTCAGATGGCACGCTACGTACGCCTCCGCTTCGTCGATGAGCTTCCGCAGCGTCAGATCGCCGCCGCGATGGACGTCACTCGGCGACGCGTGCGTACGCTCGATCGTCGTCTCAAGCAGGAGTTCTTGCGCTTCCTGGCGTATGCCGACCGCCAGGCGACAGCTAAAGCACGTTGAAATGCTTGCACTATTATTTGCGACCCAAGACGATGGGCGCTGCGTAGGATAGAGCGTGGACTCATCTGCTGATCACGACCGAGCTGAGCAGCTACTCTCTCAACGCTCCGATCGCTTGCCGGTGTCACGCAAAGAGCGCGTTTTCGAGCGGGTGATCGCCCGCCAGGCGCCGGCGCGCTCGCAGACCAATCTGTTGCGCTGGTTCGCTTGGTCGGCGACGGCGGCGCTGGTGGCGCTCACCATTCCGCTGTTCCTTTTGTCGCGGCAGCCGCTCTCACCATCACCGTTTTCAGCCCGCGGCGCGACAACAGCGAGCTCTCCCGCGATGTGGCTAGGCTGCGGCGTCGCTTCCGCTGCTGCCAGCGGTGTGCCGCGCTGCCGCCATGGAGCGCGTTTGGTCTTTCGCCTCGATGGGGTCGCTCAGCGGAGCCATTTTGCCGCCGTTGCCGAAGGGCCACGGGGCACAACGTTCTGGTATTTCCCCGCTGACGCGACGCAACGTAGTCTTCAGCTTTCCGGCGCCGGCGAGTTGATCGTCCCGCGCGCTGTGGTGATCGGTAAGGATCACCCCCCTGGACGGTACACCGTCTACGGGGTGCTTTCATCGCGCCCGCTCTCGCAAGACGACGTGCGCTCCGCGCTCGGTGACACCCAGGGCGCAAGCCGCTCCGCCTTCACGATCATTTCGCGAAAGCTTGAGGTCGTTAGATGAGTCGCGTGGCGGCAATCTGTGCGGCGTTGCTCGTTGCCACTCAGGCGGCCGCAGCACCCAGCGAGCAACCGGTGAGTGCATTGGCTTTGGTCATTGGCAACAACGCCGCCCCTCTAGGAGACGCGGGCAAGACGCTCGCTGCACTGCGCTACGCCGATGACGACGCCGTACGCTATGCAGAGTTTTTTGAGCAGTTTACCGTCAAGACCGTGCTGCTCGCTGTGCTTGATCGCCAGACGCAAGCTCGCTATCCGCAACGTGCGCGCCAAAGTCAGCCGCCGACTCGCGCAGCCTTGCGGCGAACATTGCGCCAGTTTGCCAGCGAAGCCAAGCGCCTGCGAGCTGCCGGCCAGCGCGTCGTTTTTTATTTTGCTTATAGTGGACACGGCGCACGCGATCGCCAAGGACGTGCTTTCCTCGCATTGCACGACGGCCGGCTGACCCGCGAGCAACTCTATCGCCGGGTGTTGGCGCTGATTCCTGCCGATGTCGCTCACGTTTTCGTTGATGCCTGTTACGCCGCATCGATCGTCGGTGCGCGCAAGCTCTTCGACCGGGAGACGTCGGCGAGGACCGTTGCGCTCAGTGGTGTCGAGCGGCGGGCATTGCTCGATGCGGCTTCTTTGGCTCGTCTTCCGCACGTCGGGGCGATCGTCGCTACGACGGGCACCCAGGAAGCGCACGAGTGGTCGCAAATCGAATCTGGCGTGTTCACCCACGAGTTGCTCTCAGGCTTGCGCGGCGCCGCCGATGTCAACGCAGATGGGGTGATCGAGTACAGTGAAGTCCAGGCGTTCATCGCTGCTGCCAACCGTCAAGTCGCCGATCCGCGGGCGAAGAGTCGCGTCGTCGCGCACCCACCCGCTATCGACCAACGCGCCCCCGTCATTCGCCTCGATACCCTCCGCCAAGCGCGCCGCCTCCGCGGCAAGTTGGCAACTCTCGGTCGATTTTTCATCGAGCGCGACAATGGTCAGCGCCTGATCGAGGCCCACCTCAATGGTCCATATCAGTCGACACTGGTCTTGCCAGCGACGGGTACGCTGTTCTTGCGGACGCCGAAGCGCGAGTATGTGATCGCCAGCGCTGCTGCGCTGATCGATTTCGATGCGCTGGTTGGGCGCGCGCGTTCCAGTGATTCGCGTGGCGCGATCGACTACGCGCTTCACGGTGCACTGTTCGCCGCTCCCTTCGGGCCAGCCTACTACCAAGGGCACGTCGATAGCGTCGGCGGGGCAAGCGTTGCGTTTCCGCCAGAGGCGAAGCCCCCCGCGTCACGCCCCACCGCCGCGCGGCAGCCGGTGGCGCCGTCCACCGACGGTGCGGCCGACTGGGCGATCTTCCCCTTTGTGGTCAGTGGGCTCGAACCGTCCGTGGGTCAGGTGTTTCGTCGCCTGCTCGGCAGTGAAATCTCCACGCAGTTCAAGCACAAGGTCACCCAAATCCAGGGTGCGCCTTGCGCCACGGAGCGGTGCGCCGTCGCCGATCGCCGGCCGGCCGAGCGCCTGTTGTTTGGCCGGATCGATCGTCTGGGCAAGAAGCTAATCGTCGCCGTCGTTGCGCGTTTGTCCAGCGGACCGCCGCGACAACTGCGCGCGACGGTCGATACCGTCGACGATCTCGAGGAGATCGCCCAGCGGATCGTTGTTGCGCTGCGCACGAACAAGCCACTCGAATCGACCGCAGAACTCGGCACGATTACCGCCTACGAGACACGCAAGCCGCGCCGCCGTCAGGGCAGCCTGGGCGCGCTATTGCGCTTCGGCGTTTTCGTCCCGCTGGGCAGCGGCTATGCCGGACCGGCGGGCGTTGGCGCGGGCGTTGATCTCGCACTAGGCTACGAGGCGCAGCGCTTTGCTATCGAGTCGCGTGTTGGCTTTCGCTCGGATGCCGTTTCCGGCGCGGACAAGTATCGATCGGTGCCGATCGACGTCGGAGCAAGCTGGTTTCTCTCGCGCGGGCCGGTCTCGCCGTTTGTTGGCGCGGGTGTGGGTCTACGTCTGGCCTGGGAGCAGCGCGAAAACCGCACCGTCGTCGGTAGTGTCTTGCCATCTTACAGCAGCAGCGTGCTCGACGATTTTGCTGTCGGGTTTGGCGGCTACGGTCGTCTGGGCGTGATGTTCTTTCGCACCTGGACAGCGCACCTGCTCGTCGTGATCGACTACGATGCGATGTACGCTAGTCTCAATGGACGGCGTTTTCACCAGGGGCTAAGCGCTTCTTTGGGGGTCGGCTTTTGAGCGTCTCGCGTGCATCGTTGTTCGCCCTGCTGACGTGCTCGGCCTGCGCCCAAATCGCCGCCACGTCGCCGGTTTTTGATCTCAGCGGCATTTGGCAGATCAACGGCAGTGGAACGCGCAGTGATTGCGCTGAGCGGGTCTACCAGGGGACGTTTGTGCTCGGTCCGTCACAACCGCTGCGTATTCACCACGACCGGTCTAATGGTCAGCTTGCGCTGGTTGAGGCGATCGACGGCTTCGGCTTCGCCGGCAGCGCGCTCTCGGCGTCCAGCGTTGAGTTTTCGACCCAGGAAGAGGATCCGCAGGCCGGAAAGGTCTCCTATCGGTTTGCCGGCCGAGCCGACTATCTTGAACAGCTGAGCGGGACCTTCTCCGCAGACGGCCCAGGCAGTTGCACCGCCACGGGACTTTTTTCCGCGTCTGTAGACTAGCCGGTTTCGCTGACCCCGTTCCTCGGCGACCTTCCCCAGCGACAGCTCGACGCGCCGAGCAATTTTACGCCCACCCCTGCGCGAACCGATCAAGCAACGATCCGGGTTATTTTTTTCATTATTTTTTGTATTCCGTATTGCATGTTTTTGTTTCCAAGATAGGCTGATTAGCAAGTACAGAGTGTTCGGCGCGTCTTGGCCTCCCACTTGGATGGGTTGGCGGCGTTGTCGTGCGTTTTTGGGCAGCAACAAACGGAAAGAACAGCGAGGAAATGATGAGCAAAAACAAGGTTTTTAGAAGGGCTTGGTTGTTAGGTGTGGCGGCGATTGTCGCTTTTGCCGCTTGCGATGCGGCCACGTCCAAAGTCACCAAATCGACCAAGTCGGTGACCTGGTACATGGACTGGGTCGCGGTCGGCTACGCGATCGATCGCCAATGCCACAACGCGGCAAATGGCAACGCGGTCGTTGACCAAAACAACGTGGTCAAGATTTACGCGCTCGGTAACCCCGAACTGTTTGGCTACAGTGGCAAGGTGGTCTGGGCCGCGAAGTTCGTCGCGCAGATCCCGAGCCTCAACCAGTTTAACTTCGGTGGCCTTGCCGCCCATCCGACAGAAAACAAGCTCTACGTACTGGTCGAGGCCCCCAACACCGGGCAGACGGACTATTTGTATACGCTAGACCTTGATTTTCTCAACCAAAATCCGTCCAATCCGGGCGGCGCCTGGAGCTGGATCACCATCAACCACCCGCAGACCTGGGTTGGCCTAGGTTCGCGCTGCGACGGCACGCTGACCACGGTTCAGCGGCCCAACGACGCGACGACCGGCGGCGACTTGATCGCTTTCAGTCCGACCGAATACAACCAATACAATCAGTCGACCTGGTCCTCGGTCTGGACGCTCGAAGGGCTCGGCCTCGGCGACACGACGAACCTTTATACCCCTGCGGGTGACCTTTATTATGGCGGCATCGTTGACTTTTCCAACGGTGTGGAAGGCCCGACCTTCATCAGCAATGATGAATCCGTTGGCAACATCAATTTGGGCATCCTCGAGCCTTACATCAGTGGTCTGGCGGCCAACCGTTGGCGGCTCGCCGATGGGAGTTGCGAGCACGCGCTGTTTGCCGCCGGCAATCTGGGCAAGCACCACTGTGAGGCCACGCCGCTGTACTTGATCGCCCCCGGCCAGGCAGAAAACAACACGGTTGCAGCGGTTTACCTCGATCAATTTGACTACCCTCAGCCGGCGATCAAGGATCTCTGCAACATGCCGAAATTCTGCAACACCGAGGTCGCGTGCAAAGACGCCACCAATATTGTGAAGATGGCTCAAGTGGACCGCTTGACGAAACTGAGCGATGGCCCCACCAGCCCCGGTCTGATCGGCCAGGAACCCCCGCTGGTTGAAGAACCGAGACAACAGGTTGAAGACCCGAACAACCCCGTGAAATAGTCATCACAGCGAGGGGCGACCTGCCCCGTCGGCCCAGCAGCGCCGCGGAGCGCGTGTTGGGCCGGCACCGCACCCCCAACGACCCAGCTCACCTCGTTCACGCCAGCAGGCCGTCTTTGCTCGACGCAATCTCGGCCGCGGCCACGCCGCGAAACTTGTTGCGCTTGCCGTCGACGACCCATCATCGCTGCTGTTAGGATCGGGCAATGACGATGTTCTCCGATTCGCTGCGGGCATTCTTGCGCCCGATTTTGCATTTGCTCGACGACCAACGTATCAGCGAGATCATGATCAATGGTCCTGACGACGTCTGGATCGAAAGCGGCGGTCGCCTGAGCCGAGTCGAGTCGACCTTCACCGCTGACACCTTGCTCGCTGCGGCGCGCAACATGGCGCAGTACGTCGGTCGACCGCTTTCCGATGACCAACCGCGGCTCGATGCGCGCTTGCCCGATGGTTCGCGGATCCACGTGATACTGGCGCCGATGGCGCGCTGCGGTACGGTGATCACCATCCGCAAGTTTCACCCCGGCGGCTTTTCCGTCGAAGACCTGGTCGGCTTTGGATCGCTGACCGATGAAGCCGCGCATTTTTTGCGCGTGCTCGTCGAGTGCAAAAAGAACATCATTGTTGCGGGAGGCACCGGTAGCGGCAAAACCACGCTGCTCAACGCGCTATCGCAGTTTATCGGCGACGACGAGCGGATCGTGACGATCGAGGATGCGGCCGAGCTGCAGTTGCGCCAACAGCATCTCGTTCCGCTCGAGACCCGCCCTGCCGATCATCGCGGCAAGGGGGCGGTCTCGATCCGCGACCTGCTCCATTCGGCGCTGCGGCTGCGGCCCGATCGGATCGTCATCGGCGAGGTTCGCGGTGGCGAATGCTTCGACTTGTTGCAGGCGATGAATACCGGCCACGGCGGCACGCTCTCGACCTGTCACGCCAACAGTCCGCGGGAGACGCTTAGCCGTCTGGAGTCATTGGCGTTGTTGGCGGCGACGGGCCTGCCGCTGACCGCGATCCGTGCGCAAGTCAGCGCGGCGATCGATGTTGTCGTTTGCCAGAACCGGCTACGCGACGGTTCACGTCGACTGACCGCGATCAGTGAGGTCTTGCCGCTCGACGGTCGCGGGGACTATCGCGTCGCTGATCTGTTCGTCTTTGCGCAGCGGGGTTTGCAGCGCGACGGCAGCGTCGTCGGCGAGTTGCGCCTCGCGGGCAACGCGCCGACCTTTCTCGATAAACTTCGCGCCGATGGCTTTTCCGAGATGACCCCAGCGTTTTTCGGCTGTGACGATGGTGGCTTCGGTTTGTCCGACAGCGACACCCAGGTTGGCGTTGATCTCGATGCTCTCGAGTAGCTAGGCGATGTTGCGGATGTGATCGCGGTGTGCCTCGGCGAGGCGGGTCTCAACGACCTGGCAGAGCACGCGGCTGTCGTCGTCGGACAGCGCGCAGAGATGACGCTTCAAGTTGCTGAAAACATCCTCAACGGTGGCTTGCGACGCACCAGCCGTCTGTAGTCCCTTGAGTACCGCAAAAGCGATCGCTCCCAAAGGGCCCTGCATAGAGCGGGATTCCTGTAAAACTGTCTCTTTGTCTAGCACGGTGCCCTCGTAGTGCAGCTTACGCCCCTGACGATCGGCGTTTTGAGCACATTCTTTTGCCCTCTGCATCACTAAAAATCGCCGATCGGACAAAAAACAATCGTTGCACGCGGGTAGAACTGGCTGCTACGAACAGCGTCAGCGAGACCCAATGTGGCCCTAGATGCGTCCAATAATGCCAAAAAACTGAGAAATATGGCAGCTTGGACATCGTATCCAGCGACATCGTATCTCGCGCTGTAGTATCTGGCGACAACCGAGGGAGGCATGATGCGTTGTTGGCTACTGATGTATGGGGTAGTCGCCCTGACAGCCTGCAGCTCTAGTCCGAAACAAGGCGAGCCCGGTGGCAGTTGTTTTCCCAACAGCACCTGCCAGCGTGGTGTGGCTTGCGTCGACGGCACCTGTCGGCAGCGTGACGGGGGCTTTGGTGATTTGGGTAATTATATCGAGCCATTCGGTCGAGATGGCGGTCCCACTACAGATGGTAGCGTGGCCAACCCGACCGGCTATCAAACGCTAGCTCATATCGATTACCGTATGATCACGGCAGCTTGGGGGTCTTCCAACAAGGCGGCCTGGGCTGTCGGCCGCGGCGGTCGGCTGTTTTTCTACGATGGGCGCAGCTGGGCCCCCCAGCAATCGCCGACGACGCGAGACCTCTGGGGCATCTGGGGCAGTGGTCCAAGCGACATTTATGCAGTTGGCGCAAGCTCGACGATCCTGCACTACGACGGCTCGGCTTGGACGCAGATCACGCTGCCCGCGGCGCTCGGCAGCAGTTCGCTGCTAAAGGGCGTCCACGGCACCGGCGCGAACGATGTCTGGGTGATCAGCAGCGGTAGTAGCGACTCCGTATTGCACTTCGATGGAACGAGCTGGACGATCAGCGGCAGCGGGTGGACAAACAGTCTGGCGTTGTTCGCGATCGCGCCCAACGACGTTTGGGTCACTTACGGCGCGGGGGAGATGATCCATTACGATGGCTTTGGTTGGACCGCGGCGATCAGCGCGCCGGGGACGATCAACGCCCTTTGGGGGCAGCCGCCAGCGAAGTTGATCGGTGCTGGTAGCGGCGGCAACATCCACACCTTCGACGGTACCAAATGGTCGACGGCTCGTGTCGGCACCAGTTCCGACAATTTCACCGAGATCTGGGGGCGCGCCGATCAGCTGTTTGTCGCCGCCCGTTCGGTTTACCGCTTCGATGGCAACAACTGGCAGTCGGAGCTAACCCTCGCCACCGGTAGTGTCGTCGGTGGTCAGTTTGGTGACGAGCACTGGGTCTTTGATGGTGTTCGCACGACCAGCAGCGCGACCGAAGTGACGATGCATCGTCGCACTGGCAGCAGCTGGTCGCTGGTCAATCAGGTTGCCAAGGGCGCGACCTACACCGCGGTGGCCGCTGATGGCTCCAACGCTGCGTGGGTTGCGCACAGCGATGGCATTGTTCGCTGTGAGTCTTTTGGTTGTCAGAGCGCTTATGTTCGGCCCTCGAAGGCACTTTGGGCGATCCATCGGCTAAACAAGGACGTCAGCTGGGCCGTGGGCACGCACTTTGCGCTCTTCGACGGTACGCAATGGATCTGGCAAGCTGACGCTCCGGCAGGAACGACGCTGTTTGGCGTTTGGGGCGCGTCGGCGAGCCAATACTGGTCGGTGGGCACCGCGAGCAGCGCTGGCGTGATGTACACGCTCAACGGCAGCACATGGGTCCAAGAGGCGGCGATCCCGCCGGTGCGGCAGTTGCGTGCGATCTGGGGGGCCGACGCGAGCCATATCTGGGCCGTTGGCGAGAGCAGCACTGCGGGGGTTGGCGGCGTGTTGTTTTACGACGGCAAGCTTTGGTCGCGGGCCCTCGGAGTGCCGCAGCTCTCACGGCTACATGCGGTCCACGGCGGTAGCGAAACGGATGTTTGGGTGGCTGGCGAACAAGGCTCCGTCGCTCATTTCAACGGCAGCACCTGGCAGGTCGTCACCACGCCGATTACGGGTACGATTTGGAGTCTTTTTCGCCAGGGCAATCTGCTTTACGCGATCAGTGATAGCAGCGGCGGAGGCGCGCTGCACAGTTTCGATGGCGCCAACTGGAAAGAACTGTACAGCACGATTGCTGCCGGGCGTTTTTACGACCTCGACGCCAGCGCTGACACGCTGTGGATGGTCGGCGCTAGCAAGCAGATCGTCCGCTCGTTCTAGCCCGTTTGTCTCTTGACCCGAACACCGATTGTAGGGAGTGTCGTCGCCGATGAAACGGCCATTGAATATCTTGATCCTAACCTGGGGCGTCTTTGGCGTCTGTTTGCTGCTCTTTCAGGCGCTTTGGCGTTTGACGCCGTTGGCGCTCGAGCCACTGCGCAGTGGCAGTCTGAGCACGGTTCAGGCGCTGATCTATGCGCTGTGGGTGTTGTTTAACGCGTACGCTGAGGGTTACCGCGGTTTCCAAAAGCGCTTTTCACCCAAGGTTGTCGCGCGGGCGGCTTACTTGGCGGCGAATCCGCGGCCGCTACACGTGGCCCTCGCGCCAGCGTTTTGCATGTCCTATTTCTTTGCGTCACGTCGCGCCAAGATCGTCGCCTGGTCGGTGACGCTGGGCGTGATCGGTTTGGTTCTCGCGGTTCACCGGTTGAGTCAGCCCTGGCGCGGGATCGTCGATGGCGGCGTGGTGGTCGGCCTGGCGTGGGGGATGGCGGTGATCCTCTGGCTCTACCTAAAGATCCTCTTCGGTGCCAAGCCCGATGCACCGACCGACCTACCGAGCAGCGTTGATGCGGCCGACTTTGCTGAACCTCAGGCAAATAGCCGGAAAAGAACCGAACCCAATCCGGCCTAGTGCCGGCTTGTTCGCTAGTCGAAGACGCCCGCTGAGAGGTACCGGTCGCCTCGATCGCAGAGGATCACCACCAGCAGTCCGCGCGCTAGCTCTTGGCAGAGCGTGAGGGCGGCCGCCGTCGCTCCGCCGCTGCTGATGCCGACGAATATGCCGACTTCGCGAGCTAGCCGCTGAGCCGTTTGCTCGGCTTGTGCTTGGCTGATCTCGATCGTGCGGTCGACGCGTTCGGCTTCGAAAAAGGCCGGCAGGTATGCGGGTGGCCAGCGACGGATGCCGGGAATTTTCGCGCCATCGCTCGGCTGCACGCCGATGATCTGCACCGCCGGGTTTTGCTGCTTGAGATAGCGCGACGTGCCAATGATCGTTCCGGTGGTGCCCATCGCCGAGATGAAGTGGGTCAGCGCACCGTCGGTGTCGCGCCAGATTTCTGGACCCGTGCCTTCAAAGTGAGCCAACGGGTTGTCGGGGTTTTTGAACTGGTCGAGCATCAGATAACCACCGGCGGCGTGCAGTGCGCGCGCGTGGTCGATCGCGCCCTCCATGCCTTGCTCGGCCGGCGTGAGGATCACTTTTGCGCCGTAGGCGCGCATCGTTGTCACGCGCTCTTTGGTCGCACTCTCGGGCATCACCAAGTCGATCTTTACGCCGAGGCTGGCGGCGATCATCGCCAAGGCGATCCCGGTGTTGCCGCTGGTCGGCTCGATCAAGCGCATGCCGGGCTTGAGTTCACCGCGTTCCAAGGCGTTGCCGATCATCGAGAGCGCGGCGCGGTCTTTGACGCTGCCGCCGGGGTTTTGGAACTCGCACTTGCCGAGCAGCCGCACCCCGGAGCGCGGGATCAGCGCGCTGAGGTCAACGAGCGGCGTATTGCCGATCAGTTCGGCGAGCTTCATGGGCAATCTTTAGCCGATGGACAACGGATCGTCCATCGCCGGGGCGATCCTGCCGTTACGGCATTGTCGTTTGGCCGACTGCGTTGGGAATGACGAATACGCCACCCGGGCGCGAGGGGTCGCAGCCCCAGCGGTGCGTGTTGCTCCAATAGCCGACCAGGCTACAGGTTTCGCCAGGGGCCACCCCGCTTTTCGCCAGATCGAAGCTGAACGCGTGTTTGCCGCCGCCCTGGGTCATGTCGAGGCGACCGATCTCGGTAACCGTTCCGCCGTTGATCGCGGTCTGGGCGTTGTTGTAACCCGGCGCGCTGCCCTTGAAGACGAAAAAGCGTACACCCTTGCCGAGTGCCAAACGGTTGCGGTTGGCGTATTTCCAGGTGAAGTCGACCCGGGCTTGGCTCTTGCTCAGCAAGGTTGCCGAGTTGACGCGAAACTCGGCAATGCCTTCGGCGATCGCCGGCGCGGCCGAGCAACTCGCCAGCCCAAGGACAACAATCGATCGCAGCAGTGTCATCGATCGTCCCCGATGCGAGTCACGTGCCAGTCGTCTCTCTGCTTATATGCTTGTAATTATGCCTATTTATTGCGCCGGCGCCCCCGCGACGTGGGAAACGATCGGCCGATTCTCAAAGTCTGTTTCAAGATTTGGACGGTAGCTCCCCGCGCGGAGCGGGTGTTGGCGCGGCAGCTGAGTGCGGGCAAGTGACGGGACCTGCCGCTGGCAAAGGGGTCGATTGTCGCCCGCAGTGTCTCCTAACTATTTGAAAACAAAGCCTCGCATGCTGGTGCGCAATTTGCTTCTGCTAGGCGGAGGAGTAGATCAGATGCGCCTTTTGCCTTTACTCAAACTTAGCTGGGTCGGCACGTTGCTGCTGCTTTGCGCTTGTCCGGGGGGCGTCCCACGGGGGACCCCTTACCAGGAGCCCTGCGACGCCAGTTGCGGATGCTGCCTGCAAGGCCAGTGTATTCCCAAAGGCGACGTGCGTTGTGAGGCCGCGGCTCAGTGCGACCCCAGCCCGAAAACGGTGTTGACGATCGACGCCGGCCGCGCTGAGGCGCTGTTCTTTGGTGGACAGTCGGGCGCATTGGCCGTCGACGATTGGGGCATGTTGCATGTGCTCGCCATCTCGGCGGACAAAGAGCACGGCGGTGCCGCGGTTGAGTACGTCTGGGGCCGCGAGCAGTTCGCCAAGATCGCTCTGCACGACAAGGATGCGTCGAACCCGGCGATCGCCGTCGACGGCGACCAGAATGTGCATTTGCTCTATACCGACTTCTTTAGCGATGCGCTGTTCTATGCCAGTGGTCGCGAGCAAGCCGTCAAAGCTCAAGTGATCGATGACGCGAATATGGTTCGGATGCGCACCCCGTTGGCGCTCGACGCCAAAGGTGGCGTGCACCTCGCCTATTTCGGCTTTGCCGACGAGATGCTGCGCTATGGCTGGAAAGCGCCGGGTGAAGCGTTTCAGTTTCATAGCGTCGTCCAGGGCAAGCTCAGCGATCCGGTGCTCGCTGTCGCCGAGGGGACTGTCCATTTGGCGTACACCCGCCGATTGGCGTGGCCCGACGACAAGAAGGCCGAAACCGCGCTCGAATACACCAGTGGCAACCAGCGCAGTTGGGCGTCGCCGGTGGCTCTCGATCGCAGTGGTGACGTTGGCGCTGCTGCGCTGGCGATTAGCGGATCGCGCGTCGACGCCTTTTACAACGTCGAGACGATGGTTCCTTTGGGCAACAACGGACTGGATTGGGAAAAGCAATGCGCGGAGGTCGCCTCCCAAGATGTCCCCGAGCAGACCACTGTTGAATGCAAAGGGGGTTACGGTGTTGGCTCCAAGGGTGTCGTGAGGGTTAGCGGTGCACCGACCGTTGAATCGACGACGACGATCGAACAAGCCCCAGCGGTTGGTAGCGACGTCAAGGCGGTGGTCGATGCTCAGGGCCGTCTGCATATCGCTTATCGTGGCGCAGACAACCAAGTCCGCTATGCCAGCGGTCCGGAACTGACGCCACGCACCGTCCCCGGCGTCATCGGACGCTTTGAAGACCTCGCCGTCGACAAAGACGGCCGAGCGCTGATTCTCTTTTCCAGCACCGACCATCGTTCGCTGCAGGTCGCGGCGATCTGCGAATAGCGCGCCAGTACGCCGCGCCACCTCGCCTTTCCGCTGCTACAGACAACAGTCTTAACGGCGGGTTAAGTGCCGCCGCCAACCTCGCCTTTGACGTCGGCCAGTTTGCCTGGCAGACGCTGGTTGCGGAAGGATCCGCGGCGGTTTGCGTAACACCGCGACGCTAACCTTGGGGAGAGCTTAGATGAAGAACGCGAGATCATGGTCCTTGATCGGGCTGCTCTGTTTGGCAGCCTGTGGCTCGGATAGCAACAAATCGACCACAGACGGCGCTGCTGCCGACGGCGCGATCGCTCAGGGCGACGCAAGTCTTGCCGATGGCAGCGTTGCGGCTGACGTCGCGATCGGCAACGATGGCGGTGTTTCGGTCGACGCCACGGTGAACGCGCCCGATGCGAGCGGCGCTGACGCCGCGGGTAAGAGCAACAAGGCCGATGTCAGTCAGTTGCGTTTTTCCGGGTCGTGCTCGCACATCCAGCTGAAAAATCGCGACCTGTGGGTGATCGGTCCAAATCCAGGCGCGACTCACGACGCGCAGATCACGGTGACTGCGACCAGCTTCCCAGTTCACCAGATCGCGCTGCGCTTGGTCGGTCTGAGCGGCAACGTTGCGGTCAACAGCAAGGCGCGCACCGAGAGTTGTTCGTCACCGCCCTGTTGGGACTTCATCATCAACGTCGCCGACCCGATGGTATGGACCAACCTCGCCAAAGACTATGCGGCGCTGATCCAGGGGAAAATCCCCGATCCGATCACAGGATCGATCTCGATCAAAAAGTGGGACTACCAGACGGGTCAGACCGAGGTTGTCTTCAATGCGGTGACGCTGCAAAGCCCGATCGACGGCGGCATTTGCAGGGTTGATGGCCTATTGAAGACCTTTGGGAAGGACCGCTACTAAAACGTGCCGAGCCCGCAGATCGCGGCGTTAGCGCTATTCCTTGGCGCCGTCGCGAAAGATGTTCAGCTGCGGATCCTCTTCGCCCTTGTCGAGCCCGAAGTGCTTGGAGAGGCGCAGGCTCTGCCCCTGGTAATTGGAGGCGATGTCGGTGCCGTAGAGCGTTTGGGGAATGCTGGTGTTGCGGTGATAGCGCAGGCGAAAGAGCCGCTGACCGTCTTGGAGCAGGAAGGGGACGTCGAGGTTGCGTACCTCGAGGACGACGCGCGCGCCGCCGGTCCCCATGCCAAAGCCGCTGTCGAAGAAACCGGCGTAGTGGGTTCGCAGCTCGCCGCTCTTGGCGTCGTAAGGGACCATCTCGGCGCAAAGGTGGGGCGGGATCACCACGCGCTCGCGCGAGGAGAAGATGTAAAACTCGTTCGGATGCAAGATCAGATGGTCGCGTCTGCGGTGCGGCGAGGGGATGTAGTTCCAGAACCTTCGCCGGGTGTGATCGCGTCGGCGGAGATCGACCACCGGCGTGGTCTTCTTGGCACTAAAGCCGATCGTTTCGTCGTAGCGCGAGCTGGCCACGTAGACCGTGAGAAAAACGCCATCATCGAGCGCGAGCTCTTCGACGGGAATCGGATGGCCGTCTTCGGCGAGTATCAATTGGTGCTCGGCGATCTCGTGGCGTAGTTCATCATCGCTGAGTTGTCCGAGTCCACCCTGGCAGATGCGCAGTTGCGCGAGTGTGTCGTCAGCGCGCAAGCGGATCGGAAACGAACGTGGCACGATCTCGAGATAAAGTGGCCCTTGGTAGCCGGCTGGCACGGCGTCGAACATCGAGCCGCGATCGGTTAGCATGCGGACCATCACATCAAGACGACCCGTCGAGCTCTTCGGGTTGGCACTGGCCATCAATCCTGCGGGTAGTGCCAGCTGTTCACGCAGCGGCACGACGTAGACTTTGCCGGTTTCGAGGATTGCGCCCTCATCACGACTGAGGTCGATGGTGTCGAGGGTAAGATCGCTCAGCAACGCCGCGACGGGTTGGTTTACCGGCAGGAAGCTGTAGCGTGCGCGATACGCTGTTGTGCCGACGCGCAGGTCGACGCTATTGGGTTGGAGCTGACTGGGTTCGATCGGTCGGTCGGCGCGCAGCGCCTCGGTCTTGATCAGCTGCTGGATATCTTGGATCGGTAGAATGCCTGACGTCATCGTTGGCCAGTCTACGGCAGGCGCATGGCTTTGGGGCCGATTTTCCCGCTTCATTTCGGCGACCAGGCTCTCATCGACGCAAAACCATTGCCTGTTCGGCGCTAGCCAGGCTTGACGGGCTGATACAAATATGGCTATAAGAAGCGCCGCGTGGGGCGTAGTGGCTGTAAAGACCCGACATTAAATGCCTTTCTAGGTAGCCCTCGGAGCGGCGGACCGTCGGTCGTTCGAGGCGTGGTGGGAGAGACCCGTGTTTGATTATTCCAAACTGATCATCTGGATCCCGGTTGCGGGGGTCTTGGCGTTGTTGTTCGCCGTCGTCAAGTCCGCGTGGGTCAGCAAGCAGGACGCTGGCACCGATCGAATGAAAGAGCTTGGCGAGCACATTCGCGAAGGCGCGATGGCCTTTTTGGCTCGCGAGTACAAAGTGCTCGCGCTCTTTGTGGTGATTGTCGCTGCCGCCCTCGCGTATCTCAACTACGGACGGGCCGACAGTCACTGGTTGGTTGCCGCATCGTTCGTGGTCGGTGCGTTTTGCTCGGCCCTCGCCGGCTACATCGGCATGCGCGTGGCGACCAAAGCCAACGTGCGCACGACTAACGCGGCACGTACCGGGCTGAATTCGGCGCTCAAGGTCGCGTTCTCCGGTGGCACGGTGATGGGCATGTGCGTGGTTGGCCTCGGCGTCGTTGGCCTCGGCCTGCTCTACATCGCCTACTGCACCTACTTCAGGGAGGTTGGTGCGGGTAGCCTCTCGGCGCAGTACTTGGAACAGCAAAACATGGTCGTAACGGTGATCGCTGGCTTCTCGCTTGGCGCTTCGTCGATCGCCTTGTTTGCCCGCGTCGGCGGCGGCATCTACACCAAGGCCGCCGATGTCGGCGCCGATCTCGTCGGTAAAGTCGAAGCTGGTATTCCCGAGGACGACCCACGCAACCCGGCGACGATCGCTGACAACGTTGGCGACAACGTTGGTGACGTGGCCGGCATGGGCGCAGACCTTTTCGAGTCCTTTGTCGGCTCGATCATCGGCGCGATGGTTCTCGGCGCCGCGATGATCCCCGGTATCATGGCCGCTGACGGTGCTGGCGAGAACTTCGGCTTTAACGCCGTGATTCTGCCGCTGGTGATCGCCGCGGTGGGTATCGTAATCTCGATCCTCGGTACCTTCTTGGTGCGCACCAAAGAAGGTGGCAACCCACAGTCGGCGCTCAATACCGGTACCTTTGGTGCAGCGATCATCATGGGCGTTGCCACCTATTTCCTGATCAAATGGATGTTGCCCGCGCGTTGGACTTACGACGGGCTGGTCTATCAGGCGACCGGCGTTTTCGTCGCTACCGTCGTCGGCCTCGCGGCTGGCGTGCTGATCGGTATCATCACCGAGTACTACACCTCTGACGCTCGCCGCCCGGCGCGGAGCATTGCCGACGAGTCGATAACGGGCCCGGCGACGACGATCATCTCCGGTTTGGGCGTTGGTATGCGTTCGACGGCGGCCCCGCTGATCGTCTTGGCTGTTGCCACCGTGCTGGCTTACAACTACGCAGGCCTCTACGGCATCGCCCTGGCGGCCCTCGGCATGTTGTCGACGACCGGTATTCAGTTGGCCGTCGATGCTTACGGCCCGATCGCCGATAACGCTGGCGGCATCGCCGAAATGAGCGAGCTCGGCAAAGAGGTACGTGGTCGCACCGACAAGCTCGACGCCGTGGGTAATACCACCGCCGCGATCGGTAAGGGCTTCGCGATCGGTTCCGCTGCGCTGACCGCTCTGGCGCTCTTCTCCGCGTTCAAGACCCAGGTAGGTCTGAAGACGATCGACATCAGCGAGCCGCGTACGATGGCCGGTTTGTTCGTCGGCGCGATGCTGCCATTCCTGTTCTCCTCGATGGCGATGAAGGCTGTTGGCCGCGCCGCCAAATCGATGATCCTCGAGGTGCGCCGTCAGTTCCGTGAGATCCCCGGCCTGATGGAAGGCAAGGCGAAAGCCGAGTACGCCAAGTGCGTCGATATTTCTACGGCGGCGGCGATCCGCGAGATGATCATTCCGGGCCTGCTGGCTGTGCTGACGCCGGTCGTCGTTGGCTTTGGCGCCAAGGCACTCTGGTGGGATCGTCACGGCGTCGATTCGCTGGGCATTCTCGGCGGTCTGTTGGCAGGTGCGCTGGTTTCGGGTGTGCTGATGGCGATTTTCCAGTCCAATGCGGGTGGTGCGTGGGATAACGCCAAGAAGTTCATCGAGTCGGGTGAGTTCAAAGATGACTCGGGCCAAGTTCACGCCAAAGGCAGCGAGGCTCATAAGGCCGCCGTCGTTGGAGATACCGTTGGCGACCCGTTCAAGGACACCTCTGGTCCGTCGCTAAACATCTTGATCAAGCTGATGACGGTCGTCGCGTTGGTGATCGCGCCGCTACTCAAGTAGCGGCGTCGGCATCAGCTTGCCCTCGTTGGGCGGCCATTAGGTTTCGCAATGGCTCGAAAACGCCGCGGTTACCGCGGCGTTTTCTTTTTGTGGCAAAGGTTGCGTGAACCCGGGTTGCGAGGAAGAATAGCGCTGATCGTTCGATAGGGAGCACGATGAGTCGGCCGTCCTTTCTCGAGTGCCTAGAAGCGGAGCAAGTGCTGCTCTTCGATGGCGCGATGGGTACGCAGCTATACGCGCGCGGGTTCTTTCTCAATCAGTGCTACGACGCGCTCAACCTGACCGCACCTGGCGTGGTCCGTGAGATCCACCAGGACTACGCCCAGGCGGGTGCGCGGATCTTGACGACCAACACCTTCGGCGGTTCGCTCCATAAGCTCAAGGTGCATGGCATCGATGCTGCGGAGATGCGCGATATCAACCTCGCTGGGGCAGCGGTTGCTCGCGCAGTGGCGGGCGATCAGCTGCTCGTCGCCGGCAGCGTTGGGCCGCTCGGCTTGCGGATCGAGCCGTTTGGACCGACGAGCGTCGATGAGGCTCGCGAGATGTTTGCGGCACAGATGGAGCCCTTGGCCGAAGGCGGCGTCGATGCGTTTCTGCTCGAGACCTTTGCCGACCTCGCCGAGATCCATCAGGCGATTCTCGCCGCTCGTCGAGTCGCGCCAACACTGCCAGTGATCGCCAGCATGACCGTCGACAACGACGGCAGCTCGCTTTACGGCACCAGTCCAGAGACGTTTACGCGTCAGCTCGATCGCTGGGGGGTTGATGTGATCGGGCTCAATTGCTCGGTTGGGCCGGGGCCGATGCTGAGCGCTTTGGAGCGGATGGTCGCGGTAACGCAAAAGCCGATCTGCGTGCAGCCCAACGCCGGCATGCCGCGGTTGCACGAGGGGCGCCAAATCTATCTGGCTAGCGCTGAATACATGGCGGAGTACGCCAAGCGATTTATCCAAACCGGTGCGCGTTTGGTCGGAGGTTGCTGCGGTACGACGCCCGGTCACGTGCGGGCGATGCGCAGCGCGATTCGGATGCAGGTGCCCGCTGCGCAACACGCCAAGCTCGCTCGGATCGAAACCGGGGAGTTGACCGAGCCAGCCGCCGAGGTGCCCACCGCGGAAAAGAGCCCGTTGGCTGAGCGGTTGGTCAATGGAAAGTTTCCGGTGACTGTCGAACTAACGCCTCCACGAGGTTGGCAGCCGCAGAAGCTGCTCTCTGCCGCTCAAAAACTTCACCAGGCCGGCGTCGACTGCGTCAATCTTCCCGATGGGCCGCGGGCAAGTTGTCGAATGTCGAATCAGGCGTTGTCGCTGTTGATCCACCAGCAGGTCGGCATCGAGGTCTTGCCACACTATTGCTGCCGGGATCGCAACCTGCTGGGGATGATGTCTGACATCCTCGGCTTGGCAGCGATGGGCCTGCACAACATTCTGCTGGTGACTG
This sequence comes from Deltaproteobacteria bacterium, assembly GCA_020633415.1. Taxonomy (GTDB): domain Bacteria; phylum Myxococcota_A; class Polyangia; genus JACKDQ01. The sequence continues at coordinate 413,349 of JACKDQ010000002.1, read as the reverse complement.
GCGATCCGCCCAAAATGGGCGATTACCCGGACGCCACGGCCGTGTTCGACATCGATTCGATCGGTTTGACCAACTTGGTCAAGCTGTTCAATCGTGGCCTTGACCTGGGTGGCAACCCTGTTTCCCCACCGACGCGGTTTCTGATCGGCGTCGGCTGTAATCCGGGGGCGCTCGACATCGAGAACGAGATAGCGCGGTTCCGTTGGAAGGTCGAAGCTGGCGCTGAGTTTGCGATCACCCAGCCAGTTTTCGACACCGATCTGCTGTTCCGTTTCCTGGAACGCATCGAGGAGTTCCGTATCCCGGTGATGGCCGGGATCTGGCCGCTGACCTCGCTACGCAACGCAGAGTTTATGAACGCCGAAGTGCCTGGTGCGACGGTGCCGGCGTCGTCGATGGAGCGGATGGCAGCGGCCCAGCAGCGGGGCAAAGACGCGGCGCGCGCTGAAGGCGTGGCGATCGCCCGTGAGGCGCTGATTCGCGTGCACGACGTGGTGGCTGGCGCCCAAGTTTCTGCGCCATTTGGTCGGATCGGCTACGCCTTTGACGTGCTCGAAGCACTCAACGAGCTGAAGCTTGATCGTTCCCCCATCACGCGCCCGGTGAAATAGTCGCGCGGGCGGGTCAACACGGTTATTGACGCGCGAGGGAGCTCTTTAGCGTCTGGGCTAGGAAACGTCACCCACGCAGATCAGCAGGGCGTGAAACCGTTCACCGCGTAGTGCGGCCAATGTGCGCTCGACCGCGACGACTTCCTCGTAGGCAACATCTACCGCGCAGGGGTCGCCTTGACCGAAGTAGGGTGCGACCAGTTGGACCAGCCCGCGAATCCCTCCGGCGCTCACCAGTAGCCGTCGCCAGCGCGATTCGAGCCATGCGGTGGACTCGGCGGGGATCCATGCAAAGGGTCGTCCGCTGAGCAGCGGCACGCCGTGGGGCAGGGCGGCTTGTTGCTCCAATGCGGCGAGGGCGGGCTGACCGACGCTCCGGATGATTTCGAAACGATGCGAGCAGTCTTCCAGCTCGGCGAACTGCTTTCCGCTGAGCACTACCGCGTCGGGCGTCTCATCGAGCGCGAGGCTGAGCAGACTGTGGTAGAAGCGCTCCGCCGGCCCAGCGGGTAGCACCGCGTGTATACTCCAGAATTCGTTCTGCATCGAAGTTTGTACCGAGCGCTGTCGGTATACGGGGCGCTGCTCGCTGCCTTCCCCACCGGCGTGCGTTTCTTGCTGTGGCAGAGACGACTAGCGCAGCAGGATCACGGCGACCGCGGCTCCAACTAGCAACAACGCACCACCGACGACGACCGCGACAAGCCAGCCCGGGCGCTGGCGGTGTGGCGACTGCGCGGCGACGGGAGTGCGTCGTGCGGTATGCCGGCGGGGGCGCTCGAGCAGCGGCACGCTGTCGTCGTCTCGCAGCGGCTTGAGCATCGCTACGACCGATTGCTCGCGACTTGAGCGGCGCTCGACGATTGGCGTTGCGGGGACAACGACGGCGATCCCTCCGTCGTTGAGATTCAGCGGCGCGGGGCGGTTGGTGCGTGGCGCACTAGCGTTGGTGGGCGGCGCTGAAGGTGAAGCCGCTGGAATTTGTGCTTGCCGCGGTCTCGACGACGGAGAAGGCGCGGCGGGCGTTGCGCTGGGAAATAGACCGGATGGTGGCGTCCCGCCGAACTTCGCCGTCGTGCGGGGGCGTTGGGTCGGCTCGACCGGCTCATCGGCCGGAGGGTCTGCCGCCTGACTGAGGTGGTCGAGCGGGCCAGCGAGCTCGAGACGATCGTCGTCAGTCGCCTTTGGCAGCGGCGCGATGCGGTAGGCATCAGCGGTGACCGAAGGCGGTGCCACCGGCATGCGCGGTAACAGGCTGGTCGGCGTTGGTGGCGAGCTTGTCGTTTGGGGAAAGATGTCGAGGTCGAGCTCGTCTTCGATGTCGAGTTCGTCCTCTTGCGGCGTGGTCTGCCGTACTGCGGCGACTTCGCCAGAAGCCAAGGGCGGCGCGATGAACGCGGGCGTGGAGAGTTGCGTGTCGGGAGCCGCTTGAGCGAGCGCCGCTAGATCGTCGAGCCCCGCTCCGGCCCTCGCGTCGTCGTCATCCTCGTCGTCATCCTCGTCGTCGACCAGCAGATCACCAGCCATTGTCCCTTCGGTGAGGTCCATGTCGTCGTTGTCGGCGTGCGAGTCGCTTGGCTGTAGCAGCGAAACAGCTGTGCTCGGCAGCGGCAACGGCACGACGTCTGGTGTAGCGTTGGGCGGTGGTCCGGGTGGCGCGGCCGGCAGGCGCTGCGGTCGCGCGCTGGCCGTCGGCAGTTCTTCGTCGCCTGATAGCGCGTCGATCGCTGTCTCTCCCAGTAACGCGGGCGCGCTGTCCTGCCCCACGTTACCGCGCCCTCCAGTCTTGGCCGTGAGCTTGTTCAGTCGCGCAGCTAGCAGGTCGGGCGCTGGACTGCGCGGTGCCGGTGTTCGCAGTTGGTCGACGCGGGTCGGCTCATCGGCATCGCCGGCAGTTGCCTCGCGCGGCAAAGGAGGTGGCAGCGCTCCACCGCGCTGTGCCTTAACGCGTCGCAACTGGATTCGCGCGAGATGAGAGGCGGCATCCGGGGCGCCAACACCGGCGATCGTTCGCTTGCGATCGCGTGGCGCCGCTTCGTTCTGCTGGCCGCAGTGCGGACATGCAGGGGTCGCAGCGTCAAAGACGAAGGCACACGCGGGGCAGTGCACCTTTTGGCCCTGAGGTGGCAAGTCTTCCCCTAAGTTCGAATTGTCGACAATTGTAGCACGTTCGCCAGATCGACGAAAACGCGCCAAAGCGAGAATCGTTGCGGTCTGGCTCGGCGACATCTAGGGTGGTGTAAGACCAAAGCGCCAGGCGAGGTAGCGCGGTGGGTTCGGAAAGCGCGCAGCGTATTTGTAGACTTCGATCAGGCGCTGCAGGTCATTGCCGAGGCGGCGGTAGATTTCACGGTGGAAGCGCAGGCCGCGATTGTAGCGGCCATAGCTCAGCAGGACGGCGTTGTTGAGTTTCGCTGTGGCGAAGCCGCCAGCGTGCTTGCCGAACAGTTTCCGATAACGCTGTTGAGCCCATGCGAAGTGAACGCTTCGGCGCCTAATCTTCTCATCTCTGCTGAGCTTGCTGCCGTAGAGGGTCTTGAGTCGCGAAAAGAGTTGCTCGAGCAGCGCCGAAAATTGTCGACGGCGATCGAGGGATGCCTGGAGTTGCTCGACGATCCCTGCACCGTCCCCTTGCTCAGCGCGGGCCAGTTCGATCGCGCCCTGTTGGCCGACGAGCATCGCGAGACTTTCGTTGAACGCTACGCGCCCGCGCAAGAACAGCGTCGTGTGCGTCATCTCATGGATCACGATTTCGGCGATCCGCCAGCGATCGTTGTCTAGCATTGTCGAGTAGACTGGATCAGCAAACCAGCCAAGGCTGCTGTAGGCGGGGACCGGTCTTAGCAGCGTGTCGAGTCCCTGCTGCACCAGCGCGTCGCGTCGTTTGACCGCGTCGCTCTCGCGGAAAAAGCCGAGGTAGGGCACTCGACCGACGATCGGAAAGGACCAGAAGACCGGACGCAGCGCGGTCTTGGGAGCGGCCGAGACGTTGTACGCCACCGGCTTGTTGCCGGTGTCGTAGAAATAGGTATAGGCCGCGGTGCGACGAAGACCGATCTGATCGATGGCGAAGCGACGAGTCCTTTGCACGAATTCGAGTTTCGCTCGTTGTGCGGCGCTTAGGCCGTGTTTCTGTCGCAGCAGTTTCTCGATCGGCTGGCGAGCGGTCAAAACGCGCAGCTGGCCGCTCGCCTGGCGAGCGATGTAGCGGATCGAGGTGCACCCACTGCTCCCCGAGCAGATCACGAAAAGCGCGATAAGGATCACCAGCTTCGAGCGAGGTGGGCTCCGACTTTGCAGATGTCCGGGCACTGCGCTATAAGCCGCCTCGAGAACGTGAAGGAAAGATTCTCCGAGGCTGTTTGCAGCTCGGGCAAAGGAGGCTAGTGATGGGAAGTGCCGCACGGCTATTTATTCTACTTGTTGTGGCGACTAGCGCCAGTGGCTGCGGAAAGACGATCGACTCCGGTCACCGCGGCGTCTACTACAATTGGCGCAAGGGTACCGATATCAAGAACGTGCTGGGCGAAGGGTTTCACTGGCTCGCGCCTTGGAACAAAATCATGCCGTACGATGTGCGCACGAAGGATCGCGTCGAGCGGCTGGTGATGCTCAGCAAAGATCAGCTACAGATTCGCTGTGACGTCTCAATTCGCTACGCCTTGGCCTCAAGTCGTGTTGCGGAACTCCACGCCAAAGTTGGACCGGAATTCTATCAGATGCTGATTCAGCCGGTGTTGCGCAATGCGACGCGCGACGTGGTCAGCCGCTACGAGAGTATTGATGCCTATCGCAGCCGGAGCAAGATCGAGGAGGCGATCAACAAGCGGATCAACGAGACGTTGGCGCAGTACCATTATTTTAGCGTCGATCGGGTGATGTTGCGGCGAATGGAGTTCCCTAAGGTTGTTGTTGCTGCCATCGAGCGTAAGCTGGCGATGAAGCAGGAAGCCGAGCGCGAGAAGTTTTCTCTGGAAAAGGCCAAGATCGTCGCCCAGCGCAAGCTGGTCGAGGCCGAGGCGACGGCCAAGGCGCAGGCGATTCTCAAAGCTGAGCTTAACGACGCGCTACTACGCTGGAAGGGGATCGAAGCGACCTTATCGCTGGCCGAGAGCAACAACACCAAAGTGGTCATCGTTGGCGCGGGAAAGAGCGGGCTGCCGTTGATCCTTGGCGGTGATGCTAAGTAGCGGCTTGGCTGGTCTGGTCGGCGTCGGTTGCGCTAACCCAAGTCAGTTGCGCGAGGGTTTCGTAGGTCGCGCTAAACAGCTCGGTGTCGTATTTTTCACCGAGCACGTGTTGTACGGTGAGCAGTAAGTCGAGCAGTGGCCGTGGTCCGTCGACTAGGCCGTTGAGGATCAACGCTGCGACTCGCTCGACTAACGCAGGTGCGTAGGGGCGTAGGCGTTGTGCGCTCTCGCGATGGATTTCCCCCCAAAGCGGCGGCGGTGGTCCGGGTAGCGAAAGGCTGACTTGGCTGCTTTCGATCCGCTGCTCTAGCGCTAGGGGCTTTCGCTTGGCGCTAACGCGCTGGCCGCGGGCTGCGCTGACCGCATCGATCAGGTTTTGTTTTAGCTGAGAGGCGGCGCGCTCAATGTCGGCGATCGCTTCTGCTGTTTGCAGGTCGCGCGACCGGCCGATAAAGCGACAGGCCGAGAGAAACCTGCGGCGCTCACCGTCGCAGACCTGGTCGATCCGCTGGCAAGCCCGCCAGATCGTGTCTTGGGCATCGCGTTTGGATCCGTCGATCGCCTGGGCCAGCTGTTCGCTTTGCCAGATCTCGGTGTGCTTTCCGATCCGACGCATTGCGGCGGCGCGGCTGCGGAACAACATCGCCGGCAGGCTGGTCTCGTCGAGGTCGGCGAGCTCGGCAACGGTAGCCGCTAGTGCTGCGGCAGAACGACCGATTCGTCGTCGGTCGATCGACAGCCCAGCTGCTGCAGCGACGCCGCCGTTGGCCGCCAGCACCGCCAGCAGTCCTTCGGCGGTGACCGGCGTTTGCGTGGTCTGGGCGTGGGTCCAAAGCAGATCCGAGACGAAGCTGGCGCGCTGCGGCCAAGGCAGGCGAATCGCCGACTCAGCTCGTGTTGCTGACTCGATCGTGATGATTGCCGCGGGCAGCGTCTGTCGCTGCGCGGCGAGCCACCCGACTGCACCGATCTGTCGGGGCACTGCAACAAACTCGAGCGTTCGCCGCGGTGGAGTGAGTCGGCCGTCGGTGACCGCTTGTTGGATCAACTGCGTAACGTGGGCGGCTGTCGCGATGTCTCGCGAATCGGCGGTCAGGTCGGCGACGAGCGTCACGCGCTCTGCGGCGAGATCGCTGCCCGGCAGGCGCGCTGCGAACAGCGGCAATCGGTCGTTGCCAAGCTGCGTGTCGATCGCCACGCGCACGGTCGCCGAGCCGCTGTCGCGTAGGCGGGTCAGCAACGGCTCTGCCGGCCCGGCGTCGAGGCGAAAGACAAACTGTTGCTGACTTTGTCCGAGCCGATCGGCCCAGCGCGGATCGTCCGAGATGATGATCAGTCCGGCGAAGGCCGGGTCTTCGGTCGCTTGGGCGAGGACCGCCGGTGCGGTGCGATCGCTGATTAACAACACCGCGCTGCCCAGACGGGAGCGCAGCGGCAGCTGACCGCTACCGGCATCGACGACGCTGAGTGTTTTCCCTGGGTACGCGAAGCCGGCCGCTCCGCAGATCAGGCTCGCTGCTTGGTCTGGCGCCTGACAGAGCATCTGGTCCTGGGCACCAGCGACCAACGCGAGTTCGGCGCGGCTGGCGTGCAATAGCTGAGGGCAGCTCCAACCCCACAGATCGCGCTCGGCGCCAAGCGGCAGCAAGTCGACTTGCGTTCGTGCTCCCCGTCTAGCGAGATGTTCGCTCAACAGTTCAGCGGCGGAAAACAGCTCGGGGCTGGCGAGTGCGCGGTCGTGCAGCGCGAGGTGGTGTGCCAAGCGCTGTGCCGGCATCGCCGAATAACTTTGGAAGATGCTGCGGTGGACGATGCATGCCATGCCGTGCGCTAGATCATGCGCTGGCGTCGGCGAGGTCAAGGAAAATCGCGGAGCAGGGGCTCGGGTTAGGTCGCCGCCTCGATTTGACCGGTCCAGGTTTGGCTGATGTATGCGGCTAGCGAGCGCTTATTCGGGCGTGCAACTTGTTCGATTTGCGAAGTAAGCAGCGGATCACGACCGCCGAAAAACAGTCTCAGGCCGGGTTGCGGATCGCGCAGCAGGCGATGTCCGCGCACTGCACCGCTGATCTCGCGTCGCAAGGCCAGGTGCCACCGATGCCAACTGCCGGTGATCCGACTGCGAACAGCGACGCATTGACCGCCGCGGCAGTGATACTCCGAATTGCGGGTGATGTAGACCACGTGTCTGCGACGTTCACTGGCAACACCGAGCATAGGCCCCTCCATCGTCGAGAACCCAGTTTAGGGTGATGCAAGCGCAGGCTCAAAAAAACGCCCCAGCTATTTTCTTTGCGTTGTTGAGTCGATAGCGGGTCGCCCGATTTTTTTGCAGCGGCTACGGTCGCGATGCGCTCAGCGGAGCGTTAGGGCGCTGCTTCGGGCAGTGGGCCGGCGAGGGCGGGAAGTGCGGTGGGAGCGCTTCGCGAACTGCCGGCTGTGGCGATTTCGCTATCTGCGGCGAAGGGGACGGGAACCAATGCGCGCCCCGCCCAGAACAAAGTCTCTCCGCGCTGCTGAACTTCCGAGCGGATGACGTGCTCACCGAAAGCGGCGACCAGCACATCGTCTTCTAGCCACCAGCGTCCGTTGGACATCAGCGGGGCACGATGGTCGTGCCAACGGACCCGCATCGTTGCACAACCGCTGTTTTCGAAGCAAAACCAAAGGTTTGCAAATGTGGACTCGCCGTCGAGGACCAGCAGTGTTTCACCTGCGGACCAGTAACCGACCACATAGCTGAGGGCTTGTCCTACGACTTCACTATCGGGCGTCGTCAAGTTTGCGGCGATGGCTGTCATGGTGAGATTATGAGCATTGCCGGTCGGTGGGGCAAAAAAATGGATAGCGCACACGTTTATTACCACGGGCATTGCTTTGACGGTGTGTTGTCGGCCGCGGTGATCGCGCGCTTTTTCCGACAACGATATGGCGAGCGCTGCCGAATCGCATTTCGCGGCATGACCCACCGCAACCGCGATCCCTACGGTGCGAATCACGCGGCGTTCTTTGATGGTTCGATCAACGCCGTCGTCGATTTCCGTTATTCGCCTGCGTCGTCACTGAACTGGTGGTGCGACCACCATCACACGGCGTTCCTCTCAGAAGAGGATCGCCTGGCCTTCGAGCGCGGCGACAATCCTCAGCACTGCTTTGATCCCGCTGCGCCATCTTGCGCTGCGTTGCTCGATCGTTTCTTGCGCGACAACCACGGTTTTGACGGCGCAGACGCCGTTGACTTGAGCTGGGCTGACCGTATCGATGGCGCGCAGTTTTCTTCTCCGAAAGAACCAGTGGAGTTGGAGTCGCCAGCGCTGCGGCTGATGCAGTTGCTGGAGTCGGCGCCGTCTTGGGAGCTGGAGCAGCGGATCATTACCCTGTTGATGGAGCGGAATATCGAGGCGGTCGAAGCTGCCGCGGATGTTCGCCAAGCGGTCTCCAATGCAGTTGCCCAGCACACCTACACGATTAGTCAGGTCGCGGAGCGGATGAAGGTTGAGCATGGGGTGGCGATCGTTGACCTGCGCGACATGGCGCAAGTTGGTATCAACCGCTATATCCCCTACTACCTCAGCGACGAGCTCCACTACGCGGTGGTCCTCTCAGCGCCTACCGGGCGCAGCAAAGTTGGTCTTAGCCGCAATCCCTGGGCAGAGCGCGGACAGCCGCTTGACCTGGCGACCCTAGCGGCCGAGTTCGGCGGTGGGGGCCATGCCGCGGCTGCTGCGGTGGTATTTGCCAGCGAGGACCGAGCTGCCGTTGATCGGTGTGCTGCGAAAATAGCAGAGCGATTACGGATGGTTGACGGTTAGGCCTAGCCGCTGGCCAGCGTGCAAATGGTTGTTATTTGCCGTTGGTTTGCTTAGTCTGCCGGCCGATGAGTGATGGAGCACGCGAATCGACCTCGGCGGCTGCTGGACAGCCCGGACCAACCGCCACCTGGCGCTATGTGATCCCCAACCTGCTGACCTGCGTGAGCATCAGCCTGGGGCTGCTTTCGATCTCGCAGTCGGCGGCTGGCGATTTCCATGGCGCCGCCTGGTCGGTGCTGCTGTGCGTGTTGCTCGACAAAGCGGATGGTACCGCGGCGCGGCTACTGGGAGCGAGCAGTTCGTTTGGGCTACAGCTCGACAGTCTCAGTGACTTGATCACCTTCGGCATTGCGCCGAGCACGCTGGTGCTTTGCGCGTTCTTGGGCCCGACGCCGATCGCTAGCGCTGGGGCGATTCCCTACTATCGCGGCATTGTCTATTTGGGTGCGTTCTTGTTTTCGATCTGCGCGGCGCTGCGCTTGGCTAAGTTCAACGTTGTCCAAGAAGGTTACGTCGATGGCTATTTCTTCGGCGTTCCGACAACGATCTGTGGTGCGCTGGTCTGCACGTACTTCCTCTCGACGGAAAAGTGGGGCGTGCCGTTGTTCGGTTCGAGCGATCGGTTATACCTGGCGCTGCCGCTGCTGATGATCATGCTCGCGCTGCTGATGGTCAGTCGTTTGCCGCTGGCGAAGATCGCTAAGCGACGCTCGCTGATCCTCAACATCCTCCAGCTGGTTAACGTGGTGCTGGTCTACCTGTTCGGGATCCTCAGGATCTATCCCGACTATCTATTCGTCGTTGCTGCCCTGTATCTGCTGATCGGTTTGCCCGTCGCCTGGTTGAGCGGGATTCGCCCGCCGCGGCTAGAGCAACAGGCGCGCAGCGAGCGCTAGCTTTGGTTTGTCGAGCTGGTTTGCCTGCTCGAGGCTAGCTGAGCCCGCTCAGGAATGGGTTGCTCCGCCGCTCGGCGCCGATCGTTGTCGATGGGCCGTGACCGCAATAGACGACAAAGTCGTCCTCGAGGGATAGCAGCTGATCGGCGATCGATTGCAGCAGTCGTTGGTGGCTGCCTCCGGGCAGATCGGTGCGGCCGATCGAACCAGCGAATAGCGTATCGCCAGCGATCACCACGCGCTGCTCGCTGAGCACATAGCAGCAGCCGCCCGGCGAGTGACCGGCGGTCAGTCGACATTCGACGCTCAGTTCACCGAGCGCGATGATCTCTCCATGGCTGACGTGTCCGTCGACGGCGGGCTTTTCGGGTGGTCGCAAGCCGAACATCTGCGCCGAAATCTCGAGGCCGTCTAGCACTGGCACTTCGGACTGATGAAGTCGAAAGTTAACGCCGAGCACGCGCTTGAGTTCGGCCACCGCGCCGACGTGGTCGAGGTGCGCGTGGGTGTTGACGATTTCAATCACCTCGGCGTCGCGCTCACGCACTGCGGCGATGATCCGCGGGGCCTCGTCACCCGGGTCGATCAGCAGCGCCTTGCGGGATGCGTCATCGATCAACAAGTAGCAGTTCTCGGCAAATGGCCCAACGGTTAGCGTCTCGACGATCAGGTTTTGGTGGCTTTGTCGCATCGCTCTCTCTCTTGCGTCCGAATATGTACCGCTTTGCCGAGGATTGCGCAAACCGCCCCTAGCTCGTGCTAGGCTGCGGCTGTGAGCGACGCCAACGACATCCAGGAAAGGGCTCTGCTCGAGCGATTGAGCGACGCCTCGGAGCTGCTCAAGCAGACGTTTTTGCGACAGTACCGCCGCTATCGCGGGGGTGACGATGGACTGTGGGACTGGTCGGAGATTGGGCCACCTGAGAGTGATGACCTGATCGACGTCTCGCTGATCGACCGCCTGGCGTGTGAGGAGCAAGGGCGCGCCGAGCTTGCCAAGCTGGTGGTGATCAAACTCAATGGCGGCCTGGGCACGACGATGGATCTTTCGCACGCCAAGTCGCTGGTACCGGTGCGCGACGGTCGGAGCTTCTTGCAGCTGGTCGTTGAACAGATCGGTGCAGTCCGCCAGCGCTACGCCTGCGACCTGCCATTGCTGTTGATGAACAGCTATCGGACCCGCGATGATTGCCTGCCGGTTGTCCAAACGCTGATTCAGCCAGGTGGCTTGCCGCACGACTTTTTGCAGCACAAGGTGCCGCGTATCGATACAGCGACCGCTGGGCCGCTGTCGACAGGTGATCCGAGCGAGTGGTGGGCTCCTCCCGGCCACGGTGACATCTACCTGGCGTTGTTCGCTGGTGGTCTGCTGCGGCGTTTGGTCGATCACGGCTACCGTTGGGCATTCGTCAGCAACGTCGACAACCTGGCGGCGACCGTCGACCCGGCGCTGCTCGGACTGTTGGCGCAGCGACAAGTTGAGTTTGCGATGGAGGTCACCGACAAGACCGCGGCCGATATCAAAGGGGGCACACTCGTGCGCTACCGCGGCCGGTTGAACTTGCTTGAGCGCGCTCAGGTGGCGCCACAGCACATCGCTGATTTTCAAGACATCAGCAAACTGCGTGTCTTTAACACCAACAGTCTGTGGTGGCGCCTAGATGCGTTGCTCGAGCGCCTCGAACGTGGAGCGCTTGACTTGCCGCTGATCGTCAACCCGAAGCGTGTCGCCGGCTGCGAAGTTGTCCAGCTGGAGACGGCGATGGGCGCAGCGATCGGCAGTTTTCCGCGCGCCGCTGGTTTGCGCGTGCCGCGGAGCCGTTTTGCTCCGGTCAAGGGTACCGAGGATTTGCTGGTCGTGCGTTCCGATGCCTACCAGCTCGATGAGGCGGTTGGATTGCGGCCCAGCGATCCTGCCGCGCCGTTGCCTGTCGTCCGTCTCGACGCCCGCTACTACAGGGGCCTTGCCGATCTCGAAATGCGTGTTCCTCATTCCCTCGGCATGGCCGGCTGTCGCTCGCTGACGATCGAGGGCGACGTCCGTTTTGGCAAGAACGTTGTGCTGTCGGGTGACGTGTCGCTGCGTGGCGGCGATCAGCATGCGCCATTGCATATTGCCAACGGCACTCGGCTGGGATGAGGGCTAGCTCGCTCGAGCTCTCTAGCTCGACGAATCTCTGGCGCTGCAGAGTTTCTCGATCAGCTCGGCAAAGCCATCGCCACCGGCGCCATCGGTGATGTAGGTCGGCAGAGCTTCGAGCAGATCGGCGGTATCTCGCAGGTTGGCGACGCCGACGGCATGAGGAAAATAGGCGAACATCGGTTCATCGTTTGGCGAGTCACCGATGAACGTCGCGGCTTGGATGTCGAGTGGCTCGCCGATCAGCTGATCGAAGAGTCGTCGGCACATCGAAAGTTTGTCGTAATCGCCATACCAACCGTTGACGTGGATCGAGCTGATTTTGGCCGTGGCGCCGTGCTCAGCAAAGATTTCGGCGATCCGGACGACCGCTTGCCGAGAGAGCGGTCCGACCTCTTCGGCGAAATCGATTGCAAGGTCGTAGAGGCGGTAGGGCTGGTCTGCGGCGACCTTGCATCCCGGGACTTCGGTGAGTACCTGTTGCTTGATCCGTTCCAGGCGCTCGCTAGCGTCGCTTGGGCGCTCGGCGAACAATCGGCGGATCGTTCCCTCGATCATCGCGAAGGCCAGTGCGCCGTTTTCCCCAACGACGGCGTCAACCGGCCACATTCGCGCAATGTGATCGCACCAGCCCGCCGGTCGACCGGTGACCGGAATCAGTCGCAGCCCGTGCTGATGCCCCTGCCACAGCGCGCGATAGGCGGATTCGCCGATGCGGCCGGCGGTGGTGAACGTATCGTCGATGTCGAAAAGCACAGTGTCGATCGCCCGGCAGAGCGAGTCGCTGATCTCGGAGAGCGCGCGTAGCCGATTCATGGTTCGAGTATAGCTCGAGTTGACCTGGGCGCGGAGGCGCGCGCTGTCGTTGCCGGCTTTGGCAAAGCGCCCTATGCTGCGTTCATGTTGAGCCGGATCGCTGATCGCGCGGCACATTTTTCCTTGGTTATGCTAATTGCGCTGACTAGCGCTGGCTGCAGCATCGAGACGTGTATTAAGCACGTAGGCTGCTGCCGCGATTGTCAGCGCAATCAGGTAGCGATGCGTTGTGATTGCCTGGCCGATGAGCGCCCGGTGACCAGCTGCGAAAGTCGCTCCCCCTGTGCGCTGGCCTATTTCGTTGCCGATCAGCCGGCACGTTGCTGTGTCGCTTGCAGTGGCGGTGGGGTGGCGACGCGCGGCGAAGGGCAGTGTCTCGCCAACGAAGTCTACCTTCACGAGTGCGTGCCCGGTTCGCGCTGTGCCGAAGAGCACCGCGCGCTGATCCTCGGGACGCTCCACGTCCCGTTCGAACTAGAGGCTGCGGGGTTGGCCGGTGCGATCCTCGCGGCGGTTTGGCAGGATAGCGCTTCGGGGCAGACCTGGGTGGTTGGCAGCCACGGTCAGTTGCTTGGCTACCGTGACGGGAATTGGAGCGCCTACGATTTGCAGACCAAGGCCAATCTGATCGCCGTTTGGGGACGCGTTGGCGGCGACGGATGGATCGTCGGCGAAGATGGCGCGGTATTTCAGTACGACGGTACGCGGTGGCGCGCGCGCGCTGATCTCCCGCGCAGGGTTGCCTGGCGCGGTGTCGCGGGTGATGCTGATCGCGTCGTAATCATCGGTGCAGACGGTGCGGTCCTCGCGCTTACCGATCGATGGACCGATCTGCAGGCACCTGAAGCACACCAGTGGGTTGATCTGGTCGTTGATCGCTCCACCGTTTGGCTGCTCGATCAACAGGGCGCGCTGCATGCGTTTGCTCAAGGCGGGTGGCGCGATGTTGAGCTGCCAAGTGGTCTGCCGTTGCGCGCGATTTGGCAGGACGCTCAACAGCGCTTGCTGGTCGCAGATGCTGACAATCGCCTCTATCGCCGAGAGCAAGAACGGTGGACCCAGTTCGCCTCGCCTCCGCCGCTGCGGGCTGGAATTGCGGACTATGCCAGCGCTGCTGATGACGGCGTTTGGGCGGTTGGCAGAAGTGGCCAGATCGCGCGCTTCATTCATGGTGGCTGGCGCTTGGTAAGCTATTTTTCAGCGAGCCCGATCGAGCAGCTCTACGCTGTTTTTGCCGCAAAGCAGATGGTTTGGGCCGTCGGCCAGCCTGGCGTGATCTTGCGCGCAGTGTCGCTATGAGCTGCGCCGGCGCTGAGGTATAGTCCGCCGACCGATGCGCCCGAGCACGCTGCTAGGATTTTGCGTTGTCTTGACCGTTTCTGCGGCGGTTCGTGCCGATCAAACGCGCCTGCTCGAGGTCGATCTGGCGACGGGTAGTCAGCGGAGTATCGACAAACAGTCGGCCAAGCGCGCGGACGCTGCGCTCGACAGTCTACTGGCCGAAGCGATGGGGCGCAGTTTCAGCACGGCGGATCTTGGCAAGGTCAGTGGTGCGCTGCGTCGTCTAATCCAGACGATGCGGCCGCCAGCCAATGCTCGGCTGCTGCTCTTTTTTTATCCGGGTCGCGTGACGCGTGTCGCGCTCAAGGAGATGCGCGAGATCGCGGTCGACATCGATCTGTTGATCGAGCCCTGCCGCCGCACGGTTTGCACCGGAGCGGTGGCGATGCATCTCGAGCTGATCGGTCGGGCGCTCGGCTCGAACAAGCTACAATTTGAGCGCTATCGGATTCGCTTTGGCACGGTGAGTGTGCGGGCGGTCGGTGACCAGACCCCCGCTGAGATCGCGCTTTATCGCTATCCGGCGGCAGATGTGATCGCGGCCGCCAAGCAGCGGTCAGGTCTAGCGCTGGTGCGGCGGGTCGCCAATGCACGAGCGGGCTTCGAAAAGCGCGCGCAACAGAAGCTCGCCGCTCAGCTCCGCTCGTGGCGCGTGCGAAGCGCTTCCGCCGCAGAAGTCGCGCGCGATGGCGCCGGGCTGAGCGTCAAGTTGACGATTTACGGCGATCGCGTTCGTTTCCGCAGTCAAGTGCTTGCCGCGCTCTTGGCGGTCGGCAAGTCAGTCGCGCTCGATCCCCATGCGCCAACGGCTGGCAAGATCGAGCTTGTGCTGCTCGATGGGCGCAGCAAGCGCCGGTTCTCATGTCCATTGGCGGCGCTTCGTCGCGCTGCCCAAGGACAGCTCGACGCCACCTCGCTGTGGTCGGACTATGTGGCCGAGCAGCGTCGCGGTGCTAAGCAGATGGTCTTTACGTCTGATGCTGACGGTGATCCACCGGATGCCGCGCAAGTCGATCCGAGTGCGCTGTTGCAGGTGGTGTCGTCAAACTTCAATCAACTGGCGCCGTGCCTGCGCGCTGAGGCGCAGCGCCGGTCGAGCTTCAAGGGTCTAACGCTCAAATTCGAGGTCACGGGGCGAGGTGGCGTTGAGCGGCTCGCTTTCGAGAAGGGGAGCGGTTCGCTGCGCTTGCGGGTTTGTCTGCAGCGCGCGCTCGGTCAACTGCCATTTCCGCGTCACGGTGGAGCGACCCAAACGCTGCGCTATCCGGTCTACATCGACCGTTGACAACTTCGACCGTTGAAATATCGCCGATCGCAGCAACCCCGGCGTTCGCTGTTGTCGCGAGGGAGAACCGATGAACAAAGACGAACTGGTATTGATGTTGTGGCAGTTTTTGCGCTCATTTGGCTGGGCGATCGTCGCGGCGATCTCCTTTGCCTTTGCGATGGGTTTGGCGATCAAGGTTTTCGACCTGCTTTCGCGCGATATCGATGAGTGGGAAGAGATTAAGAAGGGCAATTGGGGTGTGGCGATGATCCTCACCGCGATGATTCTTTCGGTTGGTTTGGTGTTGTACAAAGTGATCTGAGCGGCGGCCGTTTGCGGCTCGCTTCTGGACGTGCCCGAAACTGCATCTCTTCCAGCCCGGGTCGACGTGGCTGATCACGCCGATTGCGTGATTAGTCACGGTTTGGCATTCTGTTAGCTCCGACACATCGATAAGGGGTGCGCGTGGAGGACAAGCGGTCCGACGGGCCGGAGGCCGATGGTGAACGAAGGCCGCCTAGCACGGAGCTTTCGGCGGCAGTCGTTCAACGCTACGGACGGCGTGGCGGCAACGCCAGGCGCTCCGATGGGGAGCCTTGGCGTCTCTGGCAGCGCGTCGTCGATTGGGTTGCTCCGCTAGAGTCGTCGCCAGATGTCACCGCTGCTGCAGCGTCGGACTCGCCGATCGGCGCGCCGGCGCGGCTTGAGATCGTTTTGCCCGATGGCTCGCGCGTTCGCTTGATCGGGGTTCGACAGCCCTCGGGTGATGACCGGCACGTGGTGATCGCGCTTTCTCAGGACCGAGATTACCCAACCGAGCTGTTAGCGGGTCTGAAGGCGCTGACCGATTTGCCGCCGTCACGTCCGCCCTCAACCGATGTTCGACAGGCGCCGATGTCGGGGCAGATCGATTCGTCTGCGAGTGCCGACGCGTCAGCGGTGGATTTGCCGTCAGCCGCTGCGCCGGCTGGGCAAGCGGTCGCTCGGACGACCGGCGCTGAGGCAGTTGCCGATGCAGCGCCCGACCAGCTGCCATCGCTTGATGGGTTGAGTGGTCCGAGTGGCAAGTTGCAGTCGAACCCGCTAGGAGAACCGGCGACCCTCGATGAGGTGGCGATGCGTCAGCGCGCGGCGATCCGCGGCAGCATGATGGCCGAGCAGCTGGGTGTACCGGTGCCGCTCGATGAGGCGGACGAGCACGATGAGTGGGAGTCGACCGACTCATCGACTGACGCTGTTCCTCGCCTGGCGCCCGTTGATGATCAATCCGAAGAACAGGCGATAGCGACCGACGGTGAGCAAGGTCCGGTGGCCTACGCCCGGACGACTTTCGCTGGAGCCACGCCCGCCGGGCAAGTTGCCCGGGGTGGTGCAGCTGCCAACCGCCCGATCACACACGCAGGTCAACGATCGCGCAAGGCGTTGCGACCGGTGGCGCCGCAGCCAACGACCGCCGGGCTTCACGTCGGCATTGACCTCGGGACCAGCGGGATCTCGGTGGGTGTTGCGGCTGCCGGTCTCAAGCTGCTTCAGGACAGCCAGGGCAATACGCGCACTCCGGCGCTGTTGGCTTTCCCTCGCCCTGGTGAGATTCTCGTCGGCCATGAGGCGGTCAGCGAGTCTCATCGCTCGCCGCAGAGCGCGCTCAGTGGTGTGCGCGAACTGCTCGGGTTGAGCGCAGGAGATGCTTTGGTGGTCTCGCGCTTTCGCGAGCGACGGGCTTTTCGCCTTCACGAAGGTAGCGATGGTTTGTGGCGGGCGGAAATACACGGCGAAAGCTATTCGGCGGTCGATCTGGTTGCGCTGTTGCTCGCCGAGGTCCGCAACCAGGCGCGTGAGGCGATGCAGACTGAAGTCAGGCACGCTGTGCTCGCAGCACCAATGCGGTTTGGCGCGGCGCAGCGCGAGGGGATGGTAGAGGCGGCGCGCCACGCCGGATTCGAGTCGGTCTCAATTCTCACCGAGCCTAGTGCAGCGCTGCTCGCTTATGGGTTGCGTGGTCGGATTGGCAGTATGGTCGGCGTGCTGTCGTTCGGTGCGGCGTTCGAGTTCTCCTTGGTCGAGATCGGCGCGTCGTCGTTTAGTGTAATTGCCGCCGGCGGTGATCCGATGCTCGGCGGCGGCGAGATCGATGCAGGTCTTGCGGGTCGTGTTACGGAGCTGCTCGGTGACCGGGTCAAAGGTGATCTGCGTCGCCAGACCCCGATTTGGCGCTCGCTCAATCAACTCTGCCGCCGCGCCAAGTGCGAACTTGAGGCGCGGGGCGGTCTTCGTCTTGGGCTAGGTGCGCTGCTCGGCCAGCCGAAAGACAGCTGCATCGTGGAGCTCTCGCGCAGCGATCTTGACGCGGTCGTCGCGCCTGTGGCTGAGCGGATCTTGCAGGTCGCTTCCAGCGTGCTCGCTAATGCCCGGATCAAACCCGCCGAACTGGAATCGGTGGCGATGATCGGTGCTGGGACAAACATCACCTCGCTGCGCGAGCGTGTCGAAGAGGCTTTTGGGCGACCGCCGGTTTGGCGACAGGCCGAGCAGGCGGTTGTGCGCGGTACAACATTGCGCGCGGCCGAGCTCGTCGGGGATGCGATCGGTTTGCCGGAGACCGAGGGGTAGTTTTCGTCTGAGGCGTTGGGGCGGCTACTTGATCGTTTGGCTGCGGGGCTCCATCAGTGCTTTCCACATGTCGGTTACTCGCCGGCGTGGCTCCAGCACAAACACGCTGTCGAAGTGACGCGCTACGGAGTGGATCGCTTGCGCCGCAGGGCATGACGGCTTGGCGACAACCAGCGGTGTGCGGGCTTTGATCGCGTTCTCGACCTCTGGATCGCTCGGGATGTGTCCCAGGTAGCCCAGCTGACGATTGAGGAAGCGCTGGGCGACGCCGTTGAGCTTGGCGTGGATTTCACGACCCTGTGCACCGCGCGTCGCTTCGTTGACCAGCAACTGGATCGACTCGACAGCGTAGTTGGTCGTCAGGATCTTGATCAGTGCGTAGGCGTCGGTCAGCGCGGTTGGTTCGGGCGTCGTAACCATCAACACTTCATCAGCGGTGCTTGCGAAGAACAGCACGTTCTCTGTCAAACCGGCGCCGGTATCGAGGAGCAGTAGATCGTAGTCGCGCGAGATGTCGTGGAGCTTCTTTGTCAAACGAACGCGCTGCGTCGGCGAGAGTCGTTCCAAGCGAAGGATGCCGGAGCCGGCCGGCAAGACGGTCAACCCGCCCGGTGCCTTGAGCAGCACGCTTTCCATCGACACACTCTCGTCGAGGACGTCGGCGAGCGTATGCTCGGCCGACATGCCGAGCAGAATGTCGACGTTGGCCAATCCTAGATCGGCGTCGAACAACAAGACGCGCTTGCCGGCTTTCGAGAGCGCGATGCCGAGGTTGACCGCAACTGTGGTCTTGCCCACGCCACCTTTTCCGCTGCTGATCGCGACCGTCTTCATCCCAGTAGCGCCTCTCGCTCTGCGGGGCTGACTGCTCCAGCCTCCGGCGGTGCATCGTACGCCACAACTCGGTTCTTGCCGCCATCTTTAGCGCGGTAGAGTGCGAGGTCGGCTCGTTCGACCAACGACGCCGCGTCGAGTATCGTCTGAGCGCGCGCGGTAGCGACCCCAATACTGACGGTAACTTGGTGTTCCACTCCCGGCTGAGGAAAGGGCAAAGCGGCGACCGCTGCTCGTAGCCGCTCGCCGGCGCGCAGCGCATCCGCTGTCGAGGTATCGGGCAGCAGCAAAGCGAATTCTTCGCCACCGTAGCGCGCAGGGTCATCCGAAGGCCGTGTGTTGGAAAGTAGTGTGCGCCCGACTTCACGGATCACCGCGTCTCCCACGCTGTGACCGTATTGGTCATTGATACGCTTGAAGTTGTCGATGTCGGCAAGCATCAGCGAGCAGTCGGTGGCTTGTCGCAGCGCACGATCGAGTTCTTGTGTGAGGCGGTGCTCGAAATAGCGTCGGTTGAACAAGCCTGTCATCGGCTCGTGAATCGTTAATTCGCAGAGCCGGGTAAACAGGTCGCGGACGGCTTCGACGCTGTTGGGGGCATCGTCGTTGGTTGAACTGAGCGCGCCGACGATACGGCGCGGCAGGTCGAGATCGAGCGGTACTTGCGCGACGACGCCGGGAAAAAGTCGCTCGGCGAACGCAGCCCGGTCGATTGCCTCCCCGTGCTCGCGGTATAGATCGAACAATTGCTCGAAGAGACTTTGCTCTTCGGCTTGTTTTTCGGCCTGCCTCGGCATCGATGGTGCGGTTTCCCGTCGATCGTATCATGGCTAGTGCTTCGGCACAGTGGTTTGTTGCAGGGGCCGCCGAATCATCCAAATCATCCGCGCTGCGGGAGGGCCAGGCCGAGTCCCAGATGGCCGCCGCGTTGTCTGTGCGGTGATGCGTGCTGTGGAGGCTGGGCAGTGGGCCAGAGCGGCGAGCTGACTACGCTAGCTGGCGGCTTCATCACCCAAGAGTTGGGCGCTGATCCGCGTGCGACGCAACAACTCGGGCCAGTTGGCTTCCGTCAGCGGACGTTTTTGGCGGTTTGACGCGATGAAGTCGAACAGCAGGTCTTGGATGTGCTCGATGTCGAGTTTGAGGCCGAGGTGATCGGCGAGCTCAAGGATTTGGCAGGACTGAGTGATCTTTAGTTCCGATGGATGATCGACCAGTCGGCCGACGGCCGCATTGAGTTGGTTGCCGAGGAAGGCCTCGGCAGAGTGACGATCGAGCATCAGGCCGTGCCGCTTGGCTTCGGCGACGATGTCAGCCGCCGCGCGAAAGCTCTCGATCCCGAAGTATTCGGCGTTGGATGCGAGCTCTTCTTCCAGCCGCCGTGAGAGCGTGTATTCCGCGGCGATGCGGAACTCGCGTGGCATCGGTAGCCCGCTGTCGAGCAACGCGCTGATCGAAGCGCGGTGGGTTTCGTAAAGATGGCGGTAGAGGTCGCCAAAACTGCGGTGTAGTCGGCCGAACAACATCTCGAGCAGCGCTTGGCGCTCTTCGTCGAGCATATCGGCGAGGGTGAAGGACTCGTCGGTGAAGTTTCTGTCGATTACCCGCAACAGCTCCGCGACCGAAGGACGCTCGAATACCCCCTCGACCTGCTGGCAGAATTCACGGAACGACTTTGTTCCCGCATACGGGCGAACCGCGCAGTGGAAATCGTGGCTGCCGAAGTGGATCATCGCGTAGACGAGCTGCTTAAGCTCGCCTGTCCTCAGCCGCTCGACGTCCGCGCAGCCGATGTGGGCGACAACGTTGCCTCGCGAGTAGCGGTGTGTTTGTAGCGCGGTGATTTGGAAACCAAGTCGACGCTGCTTGGTCGGGCTACTGCCGTAGATGTCGCCGATCGCGTAGTGGGCGAGGGCTCTCCTGGGAGACACGGTGGCCGAGATTGCGCGCGATCGGTAAACATCGGCTCCGCTGCCCATCTCAGGAAGATTAGAGCGCGCCTGCCCGAGGATCTCGAGGACGCCGTCTTCGATCGGTTGGTCGCTCAACTCTTCGAAGAGCTGCACGGCACGCGCCGCATAGCGCAACACTTGCACCGCCTCTAGCCCCGAAATGTCGTTGAAGAACCAGCCGCAGCTGGTCTGCGAGAGCAGGGCGTGACGCTGTGCTTCGAGCAGCTGGAGGATGCGAACGTCGTCGGCGGGCGCGGCGGCACGCTTGCGGTGCTCGCGCAAGAAGCGATCGCGTCGCTTTGCGCTGGGGTCCAGCAACACCTGGATGTAGTCGTCCCGAGCGATCCACGGATCGTGTAACAGTTCGCTGCCCAAATCCTCGAAGACTTCTGTTGCCTTGTCGCGCAGATAGTTCACTGCCTGACGCAACGGTGCGCGCCAAGCTTGGTTCCAGCCTTGGGGAGCACCCGCGTGACAGCCGCAGTCACGACACCAGCGACCGACGCCGTGGGCACAGCTCCATGCCGTGCCTTCGCCGTCTGGACCGGGCTCGAGTTCGACCTCGTGGGTTGGCGGATGCTGTTCGAGGTATTGGCCGTAGTTGGTCAGCTGAAAGTTGGCTGCCGGCGCGCTGCTGACCAAAGCGTGGGCCAAGGCCCGATCTGCATGGCGCAGGTGGTGTCCGAAGGTCTCGCCGTCGACAGCAAGGTGGATCAGCTGAGGTGCCTTCAAGGCTTGATCTACGGCACCGCGCAGGCGGTCGACAAATGCTGCGCTCGCGTGCAGGAGCTTCTCGAAGCTAACGGCGTGAGAGACCGGTCCGTCGTAGAAAAAGGCGTCGATGTATCGCTCGCGGTTCTTTGCCGATATCAGTCGATAGGGATGGCGCGGATCGATTCGTGCCCCTGAGACATCCTGCCAGTCGTAGGATCCTAGCGGGCGGATCCGTCTGGCCTGCCCAGGCGCAAGGATCACAAAGCGCATGCCTTCCGCGATCAGGTCTTCGACCGTCGCAGCATTCACCGCGGTTTCAGGCAGCCACATCGCCTCCGGCCGCCGGCCAAAGCGATAAGAAAAGTCGGCCACCGCCCAGCGGATTTGGGTCAAGCGGTCGCGATCATTGCACAGCGGCAGGATGGCGTGGCCGTAGGCTTGTGCGATCGCGTTGCCGTGACCGCCACGCTCTAGCGCGCTGTTTTTGTCGGCTTCGAGGATTCGCCCGTAGATGTGGGGGCGATGTTTCTCCAGCCAGACCAGCAGGGTGGGACCGATGTTAAACGAGAGGTATCGGTAATTGTTGACCACCCGCATGACTTCGCCGTGGTCGTTGTAGATTCGTGCGCGGGCATTGCGAGAATAACACTCGTCGCTGATGCGCTCGTTCCAATCGTGGTAGGGGCTCGCGCTGGCCTCGAGCTCGATCTCCTCGATCCAGGGGTTTTCTCGCGGTGGTTGGTAGAAGTGTCCGTGAACGACCAACGACGGAAGCGTTTTGCCTTTTGGTGTCATCGCACCCTTCTTGTCGTGTGTGTCTGTAGCTACGGGCAGATGCTGCGAGGAGCTGCTGCGCCAGGTGTGCGGTTGCTCGGGGTGCTTGGATTGCGTCCCCATGTCGCATTGGCGCCGGAAAACGGCTCGCTGGTCTCGTCGTGTCCGGTCTCGCCGTTGCCGCCAGCTTTGACTTCGCCGCGCTCCAGGTAGTTGCAGCGGTGGATCGATCCGCCGGGTTGCGGCGGGATCAAGGTCGACTGGCTCGCTTCAGCGGTGTCGTTGACGTAACAGCTGGTGGCGTTGTTGCTATCCGGCCCGTCGAGGCAAGTGGTTGTGGTCTTGTGGGCTGCTACTGCACTGCTGCCGGTCCAACGGACGTAGTCGATATCGGCCACCGTATCGGTTTGCCCATTCCAGTGAAACAGCATCAACAGCTCGCCATCGTCGGCGAGTCCGGCGAGCGCACCCAGGTGCCGGGTATCGCGTGCAATCAACGTCTGAATCGACGGTGAGCTATCGAAGATCTCGTAGTCGGGTGCTTTGCCGTAGGCGGTCTGGAACTTTTGGCCATTGAGCGCGATCGTTGCGAAGGTCCCTGGCTTGAGCTGACTGCCGGCGGGAAAGTGAAGGAGGAAGTCAAACGAGGCCGCGGCCAGTGAACCGCTGGGCAGCATGTGGTAGTCGGCGCGGTCGGTGAGATAAATATTCTCCAAAGGGATCGCCGTCGTGGTTGGGTTGTAGATCTCGACAAACTCAGCCTCGGTCGGACTGACGGCAACCTCGGTGATCAATAGGTGGCCGCCCGGCAGCTGACAGCTGTTGGAGCAGCCGTCTTGGTCGCGTTTGTTGGCGTCGTCGCATTGTTCGGCGCCCTCGATCGTGCCGTTTCCGCAGCACAGCTGAATGGGTGTGTTGGTGCAGACGACGTCGCAAGTCGTGGCATCGCCGGCTTTGCTGTCCGTGGTACAGCTGTTGCCGTCGTCGCAGGTTTGCGGACAGGCGCCCGGGAGGCCGACGGGGATCGCTCGGTCGCAGGTTTCGCCCAGGTCGACCTTGCCGTTGCCACACGGAGCGATGTCGACGGATAGATCGCTGATCGGCAGATCAGGCGATAGATCGAGGCTTGCGTCGGGCGGCGCCTGATCGACGCTGGCGTCGAGAACCAGCGAGTCGGACGTTGCGTCGAAAGCTTGCGCGTCGACCGTCGCGTCGACGATCTGCAGATCGGGGACGGGAGGCGCCGGGGCTCCTTGGGAGCAGCCGCCAAGCAGCGGATGTGCGCAGAGCATCGCGCCCCCGATGGCAATGGCAATTCTTAGACGACCTGAGTCGACAACAAACATCATGCTCTTACTATAGATCGGAAAACGCAGCGCGTCATGGGCAGGTGGCAGTCGGGGCTCGACCGACGACGGAGAGCAAGCTATTTTCAGCCGATGAAGGGTTCAGCATTCCAGGGCTCCAACTCGGTACCGCGCGGCGCGCTCGGTTTGCTTCTCGCAACCCTGGCTGTGCTTTTAGCGCTGGGTTTTTGGGGCCGTCAAGCTCATGCGGATAGCGATCCGTTCCCCCGCACTTGTCGAACTCGCCGTAGCTTTGCGGTGATGCAATCCCCCGCGACGCCGCTCGCCGGGCAGCCCGTACGGTTAGTGGTTGTTGCTGAGCGCGAGGCTTCCGGTGGCCGTTTGCGGGTGTGGGGCCCAGGAGGCGAGCAGCCGGCGACGCTGATGCAGCGGGGTGGGCCGCCGTTTTGGTGGTTAGCGACGATCGAGCGACCACGCGTCGGTCGACATCGCTACGTGCTCGTCGAGCCAGGCGGACGGGTGCTGGCTTGCGGGCGGTTCCGCGTGCTGCGTCGCAAGCCGACTTCGCCGCCCAGCACTCAGCCGGTCGACTATTGGCCGAACGCTCGGCATTGGAATCGGGTCGAGGAAAACCTCTATTCGGCCTGGATCGAGAAGCTGTTCGATGCGCCGCCAGATCAGCGCCCGAGCTGGACGCCGCTGCACGTCGTATTCCACGATCCGGCGCGCAATCTGCTCTATAACCACCTCGGTTTCAACGAAGACGGCCCGGAGGTCAGCGACGCGATCGTCGTTCAACCCGACTGTGCCGATCTGCCTCACTTTCTGCGCGCCTATTTCGCCTGGAAGCGTCGCTTGCCCTTCGGCTATCGACATTGCAGCCGCGGCAGTTCGACAAAGCCACCGCGTTGTGGCGAGCTCAAGACCAACGTTGGCCAATTGGTGCCAGTCGCAGGCGACCGCCGGCTACAGACCCCGGCCCAGCTGTTCTCGCATTTTCTGCGTAAGAAGGTCAGTAACGTGCATTCGGCCTCGGGGCGCACCGCAGCCAACGACGACGCCACCGACCTCTATCCGGTTGCGCTGAGTCGGCGCAGTCTTCGGCCGGGCACGGTGTACATCGATCCTTATGGTCACTTGTTGGTGGTCTCGCGCTGGATCGCCCAGGCCGAGGGCACAAGTGGCCTGCTGTTTGCTGCTGATGCGCATCCCGATCTTTCGGTTGGCCGCAAGCGGTTCTGGCGCGGCGCCTTCATGTTCCTCGACGACTATCGCGGTGGCGCCGGTGGGTTTAAGGCCTTTCGACCGATCGTCGAGCGCGATGGCCAGTTGGTTGCGCTAACCAACGAAGAGATCCGCAAGGAGTCGGGGTACCGCAACTATGCGACCTCGCAGTATGACCTCGGTCTCGATGGGTTCTATTTGAAGATGGATGAGGTGATCAATCCGCGCGCGTTGGGGCCACTTCAGGCCTATCGTGAACGACTCAAAGCGCTTCATGAGTTGATCGGTGAACGTGTCGACTCTGTCCAGGCGGGTGAAGACCACATGAAGAAGTCGGCATATCGAACGATCGAAATGCCGTCGGGTCCGCGGATTTTCGAGACCCGCGGACCCTGGGAAGACTTCTCTACGCCGGCGCGGGACATGCGGCTGCTGATCGCGATCGAAGACGTGCTGCGCTATCCAGATCTCGTGATCAAGATGCCCAAGCGCTTTGCTTTGGCCGCCGGGGAAAATCCCAGCCAGGCGCGCCAAAAGATGTTGCAGTTGGCCCAGACGTTTATGGATAAACACGGCATCCACTACGTTGCCTCCGACGGCAGCAAACGACGATTGTCGATCAAGCAGATCGTCGAGCGGCGCAAGGAGCTGGAGATGGCGTACAACCCCAACGACTGTGTCGAACTGCGTTGGGGCGCATCGGGTGACGAGTTGCGAACCTGCAAACGTAACGCGCCGGCCGATCAACGCCAGCGTATGCTGCAGTACCGCGCCTGGTTTGCTAGCCGGACGCGCCCGCCGATTCGCTAGCAGCGTGCAAAAGACCGCTGCGCCGGTCGACGCCCGCTAGTGCGGCCCCAGCGAAGCGGGGGCGCCCCACCGTCCGAGGATTATCGCAACTTCGGTTGTCGCGATCCGACGCGTTGGTGCGCTGATCCGTTGCTTCAGTCGCTGTCTCGCTTGGTGGATGCGCCAGGCGATCGTTCCGGTCGAACAGCCTTCGATCGCTGCGGCCTCAGCGTGACTTAGCCCTTGCAGTGCGACGAGCACGACGGTGGTTCGCATCGACTCGGGCAGCCCGTCGAGCGCCTGGATCAGCCGTTGGTAACTTTGGCGAAGTTCAGCGGCTCGCGCGGGATCGCCACCGGCGTCGACGGCAACCGCGCGCGTCACACGCGGGTCGTCACCGCGGGCGACTTGTCGCAGTGGATGCGCCGCGGCTCGGCGCGCGTTGAGCGACCGATTGACGGCGATGCGATAGAGCCAAGTGAAGAACTGACTTCTACCGGCGAAACCCTCGAGGGCCTTGAAGGCTTTGAGGAAGACTTCCTGGGTCACGTCGTCGGCTTCGCTTTCCGAGCCGGTCAGGTGTAGCGCTAGTGCGTAAATGCGCGGTCGATACCTCAACACCAGTTGGTCAAAGCTTCGACGGTCGCCCAGGCGTGCTGCGGTGACCAGGTCGGCGGTTGTTTTTCTGCTACGACGATTCATCACTTGCTTTGTTAGACGTAGCAGTCGCCCCAGAGTTTTGCGGTTCGGCAATTTTTCTGGGCTCCGTCTTTTTCCTGATAAGTTGCACGATGTTGTCGAATTGCACCGCCTCGTTGGCTCGGCGGCCGTAGATCTCGCGGCGCAGCAGCTGTCGCAACCCCTCGCGATCATATCGATCTCTGAGTACGGGGGCGTCCGCGCCCCAGGCATTGCGGACGGCGTTGGCGTAACTGAGGCTGTAGTCTGCCAAGGGCTTGCCGTCGCGTAGTCGCCGTGCGATCCGCGACGGACCGGCGTTGTAGGCCGCGAGGGCGACATCGATTCGCTTGAAGCGGCGCAGCAGGTAGCCCAGGTAATATGTTCCGGCGTCGATGTTAAAGCGCGGATCGGTGATGCGATAGTCGTCATAGCCGAGCTGTTTGGCCAGCGAAGCGGCCGTTCGCGGCATTAGCTGCATCAGGCCGCGGGCACCGACGTGAGATCTCGCCTGCGGGTCGAAGCGCGACTCGACGTAGATTACCCCCAAGACGAGGTTGGGGTCGACGCCGTGGCGCGCTGCGGCGCTCGTAGCAAGTTCTTTAATATAGCTGGTGTTTTTCCCCGTGGCAGGTCGAGTTGCCCGTCGCTGGGGTTGACTTGCGCAGGAGGCGATCAGCAGGGTCGTCAAAAGCATAAGTCGGTGCTGAGGCATCGCTGCATCATCGCAGGCGGAGCTGCTTGCGTTAAGAAATCGGTCATAACGCCACGCGTCATGCCGGAAAAGTGACCGAAAGGGAAATAGTGCTAGCCACCGATTTCCGTGGGTCTTTGATATTACAGCGGAAAAATCCGGCCCACGGTTTGCTTTGAAAGGCAGCCGTGACCGCTCATAATCTACGATCGATTGCGCTGATAGGTGCTCTCATTCTGGCCTCGCAGGCGGCCGCCGCAGAAGTTTGCCAGCGCGCTGTGTTGTTGCGACTGAACAACGGTGGGCTTCAGTTTGCTGCTGACCAGATCAAGACGCGTCTCAGCGGAAGCTACACCTTCTCGATCTCTGAAGAAGGTGTTCAGGCCCCCAACGTTTCAGCAGATCTGTCGATGTCGACGCTGTCGATCGAGGGCGTTGGTGACGAACTGTCGGTTCGTGTGCTCGGCGATCTTCGTGCGACGGGTGATGTGCAGATCTCCAGCCCGCAGGCCTCGTGCTACGCCGATCTCGACTTGCGTGGCATCGACGTTCGCGCGCGACTGAAGGTTTCCACCGTCGACGGGAGAAAGACGATCTCGGTTGATGGCATTTCGCTCGATGTCGACCGCGAAGAGACGATGCCCAAGGTCAGCGGCTGCTGGCTTGGCACCGTGATCGATATCGTTCGCTCGGTCTTCAAGCGGCGGGCCTACGACTATCTCCTCAAGCGGCTTTCTCAGAAGCTGACGGCGGAGCTGCCGGTGGCGCTGGAGTCCAAGCTCAACGAACTCGGCCAGATCAGCGGTGACGTTTCGATGGCACACTACGACGTCGAGCTAGAGGCGCTGAACACCCGCGAGAGTGGTGTCGAGGCGATGGTTGGCGGTCGTTTGGACTTTGTCGCTCGCGCCGCGGGAATTGGTTGCGCGCTTCCCCAAGAGCCGTCGCCGGTCAGTTGCGGCGGCGCGACGCCAACCCTTCGACCCGAAGTCGCCTCGATGTTTGGCATCTCGATCTCCGAAGCGCTTGTCCAAGATGCTGTCTCCGCCTATTGGCGTGCCGGTTGGATGTGCATGACCAGCGCCGAGCTGCTCAAGGACCGGCCTGAGCTGCAAGACAAGCTGAACGGTATGCTCGGTGCGCTCGGCCTTTCGCCGGAATCCGATAGGATCGATTTTGCCCTGCACATCCATGCGCCGCCGCGAGTCGCCTTTGGCAACAAGGGCGCGAGCATCGGTGTTGAGAAAGTAACCCTTGAGATCTTCTTGCGGCGCAACGGTGGCACAGCCGAGCGACTGTCGGTTGGGCTCGGTTTCTCTGCCGATCTGGCGCTTTTGCTCTCGCCGATGTCGGGTTCGATCAACGTCGAGCTTCAACAAGCCAACCTGTCTCAACTTGAAATTAGCGGCGATCGGATCGCGCTCGAGCTCGACGAAGAGCGCCTAAAACGCTACATCCAGACGATCGTTTTGCCGATGCTGCGCGAACGTCTTGACGGCCTAGATTTCACACCGCCAGTACTCGGTGTAAAAGGCTTCTTGTTCGAGCCGCGGCTGCTGTCGATCGGTGGCGGAGCCTTGGCCGTCTATTTCAATGTGGCGCAGCCGAAGACCGACGGGGATCGTCAGGCGCCGCGGACAGTGATCGCGCGCGGGCTGCCGCAGCTGATCGGTCCGCAGTTGGCCTCGATTTACGTCAACGGCGAAGACGACCTGACACCCAGCTCGCTATTGCGCTATCGCTACCGTATCGATGGCGGGGCTTGGTCCGAAGTCAGCTACCGCCGCCGCATCGATGTGCCCGCCGAGCAGGGGCAGCATGTGGTGGAAATTGCCGCCGTCGATCAGGCCGGCAATCAAGACGATTCCCCGGCGCTGGTCAACTTCGAGGTCGATGCTTCGCCACCAGAGCTGAAGATCACGCAACAGCCCGCCGATCTTGTAGAGGTCGATTACGTCGATGTCGCATTCGTTGGCTGGGATAGCCGAACCGCCACCCAGCGATTGGCCTATCAAGCCGAGCTGTTTTCCGTCGCCGAGGGTCAGGTCAAGCGCGTGGCGCAGCACCCCTATGTCACAGGTCGGTCGACGATTCGCTTCGCCGATTTGCGTTCCGGGGTGTATCGCGCGGTGATTACCGTTCGCGATGAGGCCGGCAACGTTGGGTCACAGACGGTTGGCTTTGTGGTTCACCGCGCTGCTGGTTGTGCGGTTTCGGTGGCCGATAACACCGCTGCCGGTACGATGCTCGGTCTGTTCGTCCTGCTGGTCGTCGGTAGGCTGCGCCGGCGGACTCGGATGTGATGCGCCCTCCGTTGGTTTGCCGCCTGCCATCCGTGCTGGCGGCGCTGTGGATCCTTGTCTCGCTTTCTCCCGCCGGAGCGACACCGGTTGGTACGGTGTTTTCCGGGCCGACCAGCGTGGACGGTTACCTCGCGTTCTGGAATCCCGCGGCACTGACCCAGATCAAGGGCAATCGCATCGATATTCTCGGTGGCGCGTCGCTGATTCGCGCGAGCTACGATCGGGACACTCCCAGCCTCTTCGACGGTTCGAGCTATCCGCGCGCGACCCTCAATAGTCCAAAGCCCGAGATCTCGCTGGGCGTTTCGCTAACGCCCGGCCATTCGCGCTGGCGAATCGGTCTCGCGGCAGGTTTTCCGATCGTCGACGGTGCGCAATGGGCGACCGAGTACGATGGTCGTCCGTCGTCAACGCGCTATTTTGTTACCCAAGGCAGACACGCCTACGCGGTGATCCGTCCTTCGATCGCCTACCAGGTGACCTCTTGGTTGTCCCTCGGTGTGTCGCTCGACATCTACGCTGTTTTGGTCGCTTTCGATTCGATGATCGACTTTGGTGCAAAGATCAACCAGATCGCCTGCGCGTCGGCGCCGGCCAACTGCAAATTGGATTCTCCCGTGGCGCGGGAAGACCCATCATTGCAGGGCTTGGCTAGTTCATCTGGGCTGGGCTGGGATGTCGGGGCGGCGTTTAGCTTCCTTCTGCAGCCACGGCGATGGATCTCGATCGGCGGCTATTTCGCGACCGGCGCCGGCAAGATCGAGATTCCGGTCGATGTGAAGATCGATCTGCCTTCCGCTGTAACCGATTTCGTTGGCAGCAACTTCCCAAGCGTTGCCTTGCCCGAGTTGACGGCGATCGGCACGACGTCAACCCAAGTGCCGCTCAACTTTGCGGTAGGGGTTTCGATCTTTCCGTCGCCGCGGTTGGAGATCGCTGCCGATCTGTATTTCGTGCGTCGGACACAGCTGCAGGTGTTGGCCGCAAGGATCGAGCAGAGCAGCTCTCCGCTGGTCACCGACCAGCTGTTTGTTCGTGCCTACGATGAGGACTGGTTGGTCTCCGCGCGCGTGGCTTATCAGCTGCTGGAGAAATTGCGCGTGGGGGTCCGCCTTGGTTACGACCAAAACGCGCGCCCTGACCGATTCGTATCGCCGATCAGCGTCGATTTCGACAAGATCAGTCTGATGCTTGGCGCGACCTGGCAGGCGAGGCCCTGGCTGGCACTCACCGCGGTCTATGCGCATTGGTTCTTGGTGCCGCGGACGATCACCTCCTCGGACTTCGGCCCTAACCCGAAGCCCGATTCAGCGGTGGAAGAGGGGCTCGATCGTCCCTCGCCGACGGGGCGTTACGACGGGTCGGCCGACACTTTCGCGCTGGGTGCGGCGTTTCAGTTCTGAGCGGCGTGCGGCGGATCGTTCAGCGATTTGCCAAGCGATCGCGCGCGAAGACGTATTCCTCGACCGCCGTGCCGCCGATCAAGTGCTCTTGGATGATCCGTTCCATCACCTGCTCGTCTACCGAGTGGTACCAAACGCCGTCGGGATAGATCACGGCGATTGGACCCGCTTCGCAGATCCGCAGGCAATCGACCTTTGTGCGCAGCACGCGCCCGTTTCCGGCGGTGGTCGGCGGCGGCGGTGTGTCGGTGTCTTGTCCCTGCCAGGGCGGTGGGGCGCTGGCTAGTCCGAGCTCTTTGAGTCGCGTCTTAAGGTATTTCCAGACACGCGTGCTTTCCTCGTAGGAGCAGCAGCGAGGATTCTTCTGTTGGGCGCAGAGCAGTACGTGGCGCTCAAGCTGACCGATCGACAAGGCGTCCGCGATCGCGCGTGTGCGCTGTGTTTTCAGTTCGTCGCTCATTGTCGCTCGTCTTGCTTGGCGAGGAGTCGGTGGCTCAGCAAGGCAACCGCCGCCCGGAATGTACCCCAAGCTTTCCATGGACCTTCGAGGCCACACAGGTCGGTGGCGACGTCGGCGAGATCGCTGACTTGTGCTTCTCGCCAACCGCTGATGCCTTCGCTTTGATCGTTGGGCTTGAGGCTGCCGATCGGTCGGCTGATCAAGAACAGGTCGCTATAAAACTCCCAGCGCTGCCCAGCGGCCTCATAGTGCAGGCGTGCGAGCAGTCGGCTGCTTTGGGTCTTCAGGTTTGCTTCTTCGTGGAGTTCACGGATAGCCGTCGTTCGGCTGTCTTCCCAGTCTTCGACGGTTCCAGTTGGGACGCGGAATACGCCGGGGGGATAGTTGGTTTTGGCTTGGAGCAAGACCCAACCCGCGCTGCGAGAGATCAACATGGCTGCTTCGCTTGAGCGATCGGTGAGCAGCTCGCTATAGTCTAGATCGGGTAGGGTCGCGACGTGGACCGTGTCACTTTCGCGGCGAAGTTTGATCATCGGCGTTAGCTTAGCGCGCGATGCTACTTTTTGAACAGTCGTTCCAGGCTGGCGAGCGCCTCTGCGCGGCTACGCGGTCGTGGCCGCGCTGGTTTGGCCCGCCCGCTGTGGCCGTTGGTCTCTTGCTGGGAGGCGCGCTGGGTCTTGAGCGACAGCGAAATCCGCTGACGCTGGGGGTCCACGCCGAGCACGTGCGCTGCGACTTGCTGACCGATCTGGACGACCTCGTTGGGATTGCCGACGTAGTCGTCGGAGAGCTCAGAAATGTGGACCAGGCCCTCCTGAGGCAGTCCGATATTGATGAATGCGCCGAAGTGGGAAATGTTCGTCACCAGTCCAGCGACGCTCATGCCGGGTCGCAGGTCGCCGATCTTTTGCACCATCGGGTTGAGCCTTGACGTTGCCGCTCCCCCTCGCGGCGCAACGACTGCCGGTTGCGCCCCTTTGCGTTTTCTTCCGAGGCGACAAAGGGCAACCGTCTGCTGCAATGCCGC
Organism: Deltaproteobacteria bacterium; assembly: GCA_020633415.1. GTDB lineage: Bacteria > Myxococcota_A > Polyangia > JACKDQ01. Next base: position 381,507 of record JACKDQ010000002.1, on the reverse strand, counting down.
GCGCAGGCGATTTTCGTCGATATCGTGCTGGTATTCGGCGATGCCGATGTTGACCGGATCCACGCTCGCCCATTCGCGCATCGGATCGAGCGCCCGGCGGGCGAGGATCAGGGCGGATGCGGTTGCCGCTCCGAGCCGCAAAGGGGGATCGGTCAATGGGCGGCGCGCCTCGGCCAACGCCGCGGTGCGTACGCGGATCACGTGCAGGCTGGCGTCGCGTAGTCCATTTTCGGTCTCGGTCAACAGCTCGTGGTCTGACGTACGTGCCGGGATTACCACTTGTTGGACGTTGAACTCGCTGAAGATCTCCAACGCTTTGGGTAGCCACTGCCCCTGAGGTTTGAGCACGCGTTGGCTGATCAGCTCACCCTCGCGGTCGGCGACGATCACTGCTGCAGGGGTGGCGCCCTGCGAGAGGTAGATTGCGCCCGTGCGGCGTGCCGCGGCCGGCTGGCTGCGAAGCAGTCCCGAAAAGGCCTGGCATGCGTTGTCGATCGCTGCGGTTTGGGCCTGGTCGTCGGTCATGCGCAGCAGCCATGCGTGCAGATCGTCAAGAACGAGCTCGGCGGCGATCGACTCACTGCTCCGCTGTTGCTCAATGGCGAGGCCGGCGCGCAGCAGCTCGACCTGCTCGACGATCGCTTCGGTCGGCAGCGTTAGCTCGAGCGAGAGCACGCCCTCTTGGGCGCCGCGTCGCATCGCCAACCAGCGGTGCGCAGCGATCTCGCCGAGCTGTTCCTGGGTCTTGATGTATTCGTCGTAGTGGGCGGCGGACTCGCTCGCCGCACCGGCGGCCAGGTCGCAGCGGACCTCGGTCTCCTTTTGGGCCAGAGTCACTGCCCGTCGCCAGATCTCGATACCGGTTCCCAACACGGAAACCCAGCTCGACGGATCATTGGCGCTTTCCAGTGGGCACATCCGCGCGCAACGAAACAGCGCGTCGAGCTGATCGGGGGTCGTCGCTTGCTCGATCGCTTTTTCAGGGAAGTCGGGCAGATCGCCGTCCTCGCGCAGCTTGCGCAGCAGGTCTAGTCGCTTGCGCCAAGCGATATAGCGGCGGAAGGCGCTACTCAAATCAGCCAAGCGGGTCGGCGTGAGGTGGCCGAAATCGTCGGCGTAGTGCTCGAGCAAGTCGGCGATCGAGTGCCCGCGGCCGGTCAGGCGCGCAAAGGCATCGGCGAGGCCCTCGGTTAGGCCCTCCGGTTCGACTTTCTTTTCAGTCCTGAGAAACTGCCAAAACATCTACCAATCCAATCATCTGCCGGTGGGGGCGCGGTAAAGCGTCGTCGCCCGCACCTTGGGCGCGCCTATGACGCACACGGTCGATGACGATGCCGATCGAGGTTCGCCGTTGGCGATCGGTCGGCCTTGTTTACCCTAAGGCTGGTGGCCACACGCACACCTCCACCAATACTCGGTTTGCTCCCAATTCGGCGTTAAGGCCGAATTCTTGCCAGGTGTGGCCTCTGCTGGCGGATTGTTACAACGTCTCAATGGACGTTGCAACCGCCTTGGGGCTAGGCTATCCCATCAATTGGTCGGGAAGAATTTCATCCCGAGAATACGTATGATTACCGGGGTTAGTTTGGACCCATCCGGGTGCTAATTCCGCAAGAGGTCGATGGCCAGGGCCGGAGGTTAGCGTGCGTGCTTTGATCGGGCTGTTAAAGGGCGGAGTGATCGGCGGTGGTCTGGGGTTTGGCTTCATGCAGCTCGGCGGGCTGACCGAGCTGGGTTTCATGCACTATTTGCTCTACGGCCTGATCGGCGCGCTGGTTGGTGTCGTCTGCGGACGGCCGATGTGGCGTCACGAAACGGCCTGGACGCCGATCGTCAAGGCCGTTGTCGGCTTCGGCATCTGCATCGGACTCTACGCGCTGGTCGTCAAGGTATTTGGCGACCCCGCGCTTTCGTTCGTTGGGCCGGGCGTTACCGCCAGCAAGTTGCCCTATGCGCTGGGCGCCGCGATCGGCGTGGTCTACGGCATTTTTGTCGAAGTCGATGACGGTGGTAAGAGCAAGAAGGAAGCACCTCAGGGCGAAGAAGACGGCCAATAGCTGCGCCTGTTGCCGCTACCAGCTGAGGTTGGCTTGTAGCGCCGCCCGCGTCGCTGCCGCGCGATATATCCCCCAGCCGAGAACCGAGGCACGCTGTGGCGTGATCGGATTGACCAGTGTGGTCTTGTCACCGGCAACGGCGACGTCTTTGGCGATGGTTTGTGAGAAGGCGAAGCCGAGTTGCAGCCGACCGAGTTCGACTTCGATCGCGCCACCCAGGCGATGATGCTCGATATCCACGGCGAGCGTTGAGGGTTCCTCCAGATCCATCGTGCCGCTGCTAAATCCGTAGCCGCCGGTCAGTGAGACGATCGACCTGTGCCAAGTTAACGCGACGCTGGCGCCAAAGCTATTGCGCGCGGAAAGCGCTAGCGGAAGCTCGGCGATCGGAATCGTCCGTTGCTCGCCCGTCGACGTGGTGAGTTGGTAGTTGGCGTCGCTGCGGGCGACCAGTCGCTGTTGCCCATGCCGATAATGGCCCCCGAGAGCGATTTTCCAGTGTGTGTGCAGCTGCGCGCTGAGTGCGACGACAGCTTGGAGTGGGACAACCCAGCTCAGCTGGGCGCTGCCAGAGTTTCCGCTGAGCTTGCTCGCTCCGCTTGGCGGTTGGGCCGGCGTGTCGAGCGCCAGCTCTCCGCTGAGTTCGCTGCCAAAGGGGGTATCGATGGTGAGCGCCAGATCGAGCCAGCGGGTCAGTCGGGCGCTCAGACCGAGGCGGACGATCAGTGACCAACCACCGACGTCCAGCCGGGCATTGCTGTCGAAGCGCGAGTCCTCGACCGGATCGACCTCTTCGCCTAACCAGAGTGTGCGCTGTTGCTGAAACTGCAGCAGCGAGAGCTGGAGCGCGGCGCCGAAGCGGAGCCGGTTCCACAGACCGAACGAGGCCCCCAATGTCAGACGCTTGTCGTCCAGCGCTAGGTTGGTGCCGACGTAGCGCGCGGCGTCCTCAGACGCTGGCTGACTGGGCGGCGGGTAGGCGATGTCCAGGCGGTCGCGCTGCTCGAAGGCCAAGCCCAAGGTCAGTCGGTGTGAAAACAACGAGATGGCGCAGGCGATCGCTGGTAGCAATGATAGGCCGGCGTTGTCGCGCACAGCGGGCAGCTGATGTCTTTCGGTGACCAGTTCGCGTTGCGCGATAAGTAGCGAGACTGCAACGCCATCGGCGAGCTGTGCCGGGTTGCCCGAGATCAAACTGGCGGCCCCGCGTCTGAGGATTAGCGTATCGCCATCGGCTAGCTGCCAGGCATTGGCACCATGGCGGTGAACCGGTTGCGCCGACGAGAACTGCGGGGCAGCCGCAGTCGCCGTCGCCACAAGGATCGCCGCGTACCATTTCGCGCGCTTCATCGCCCGGCAGCATAGCTTGGTCGGCTGGCGGGGTCACGCGTCCCCAATGCGTGGTCGCTCATGGCTCGCGTGCGGCGAACTTCGCTTCTTCGACGAAATCGGCAGGTCGGGGCAGCACTGGCCAACCACGCTTTGCGCACTCGCTAGCGAACTGTCGGTTGGGGAAGACGCCCCAGGCGTGAGCCGCCATGGCCATCATCGCGGTGTCCAGGTCGCCGTTGCCGACGCCCAGCGCTAGCTCGCGTTGACCGATCTGCTGTAAGAGCTTCTTCGCCTTGCCGGCGCCGGCACAGGGGATGCCCGCTGGGGTGCCGAGAATCTTTCCCTCGGCGTCGCAGGCGAAGTCCATCGCGACGATCTGTGCGATCGGCAGCGCATCGCGCAGTGGGCCGAGAAAATCGCTCGGCGTTCCCGAGCAGATCCAGATTTCGTAGCCTTGCCGGTGCAGATGCTGCACCGCGGCGACCACTTCGGGAATCCACTCGCGCCGCGTTTCGCGCCAATAGCGGGCGGCATTGTCGATCACCTGCTGCCGCGTCTTGCCGCGGTAGAGGCGCAGTAGAAAGATACAGCCGGCGACCGAGTCGTCCGCGTAGATCTTGAGGTACTCGTCCCAAAGCTCGCCGCTGATCTGCTGGCGATCGATCATCCATTCGGTGAAGCCGTCAGCGACATCGCCGCGCCAGAGCGTGCCATCGGCGTCAAAGGCGGCAAGCGCCGTTGATGTTGGCTTCAGCTCGCGAATGTGAGCGGCGACCAGCTGCGGATCGTCGCACGAGGGTAGCCCGAATTCGTTTTGCATTGAGATAGATTACGGGATTTGCTGGCCGAGTGCACGTTCGCTTGGCTCAAGGACGGTTGCCCCGTGTAAGCTGCCGCCAGCTGAGGCGTTTGTGCAGAGGATGTGTTGAACGACGCGACGGTTAAGACCCGGACGCCAGCGGCGCTATCGCAGGTGGTGGCTGAAGACGATCTGATCGAGCGAGCGCAGCGTGGTGAGCGGGCTGCACTCGAAGGCTTGCTTTGCGTTCACGGTGAGACGCTGCTCTACCGAGTGATCTTGCCCCGCGTTGGCGATCAGGCGGTCGCGGAGGACATTTTCAAGGCGACGATGGTTTCAGCGATCGAAAAGCTCCAAACGTTTCAGCTGCGTGGTCGCAGTATCTACGCCTGGCTGCGTCAGATTGCGGTCAATAAGGTCGTCGATCACTATCGCGCCAGCGGTCGGCGGCGCAAATTCGCTGATCGCCTGGCCCACGAGCCGGCGTTTTTGCCCAGCGGGCAGGCGAGCGCTGAGCAGACGCTGATCGCGCAGCAAGAGCAGCAGATCAACCGCCAACGGATCGAACAGACGCTTGAGCGGATCAACCCGCGCTACAGCAAAGCGATCGCCTTGCGACTGATCGAGGAATTGCCACGCGACGTCTGCGCTGAACGGCTCGAAGTCTCGCCGGCGACGTTTGACGTGCTTTTTTTTCGGGCGCTGCGCGCCTTTCGCAAAGAGTTTGACGACGATGAGTGATCGCAAGCCACCGAAGGAATCCGACGATCCGGTCGATCCGGCCGAGCGCGCGCGCGCCGAGCAGTTGGCTGACCAGCTAGACCGCCAAGACCCGATCGCCTCGCCGGTAGATTCGGAGCTCGCCTCGCTGTTGGCCGTCGCGGAGGTGATCCGCGCCTCGGCGGCGCAGGTGGGGTCAACGGCGCAGAACGGCGCGGTCGGCAAGCTGGTGCACCAGGCGATCGATCAAGTTGAGGCGACGGCGCAGGCACAGCGCCGCTGGCGCGGACGGCGCTGGCGTATCGCCCTGGCGAGCGCAGCTGCGTTGCTGTTGGTCGCTGGCGCTAGCCTTGGCCTGTTTGTCGTCGGTGGTGCCGAAGGCGATTTGGCAGCGGCATCGTTTGCCGGTTCGGTCGAGCGGTTCGTTTCGCGCTCTTCAGATGCGTTGCTCGGCACGCCGATCACCGAGCGCGCCGCGGCCTCGGCGCGGCTCGATCGTGTATTTGCCGATCGCCTCGACGGCTATCGAATGATCAGCACGGTAGTTAGATGAAAAGACAATCACGCTTTCTAGGTTTCGTCGCACTTACCCTCTCGACCGTTATTAGCGGCTGTGCCAAGGAGCGCTCGGCGGGTGCGCCCTGTTGCCCCTGTTTGCCAGCGGGCAGGCAGCCACTCGATCAGGCCTTGCTGAGTCGTTTGAGCACGGCGCGCTCGTACCACCATCAGGTCGACATCCTCTTGCGGCAGGGACAACGTCCGTCGGCGATCGATAAGCTCAAGCAGCTGTTGGCGAGCGGGCTTTCGGACGATTGGAGCGAAACGCGAGAGGTTCGCATCGACACCACTGCGCGATTGGCGCAGCTACTGCTGGCCGAGCAAGGCGATGGCGGTGAGGCGCTCGTTTGGGTTGACCGTGAGTTGGCCAAGCCCCATCCGCAGTCGTTTTATTTGGCCAATCTGCACGCCGTTCGTGGCGATATTCTCGAAGCGCGGGCCAAGCGTATTGACAAAATGGGCGACAAGGTGGAAGCAAAGCGCTGGGCACGCCAAGCGATCGCGGCCTTCGAACGCTCGATCGCCATCAATAAGTCGCTGCAAGCGCGACTCAAACGCAAAGCGCAGACCAAACCATGATTCGCTGTTCAGCTTATTTACCACTCCGCTCGCTTGCTTCGTTTCTCGCCCTGACCGTCGTCGGTTGCTCGGCAGCGAATCGTATCCCGGTAAGCGTGGCCAGCGAGTCCGCGCCGACTAGCCCCGAGGCCGCTTATGGGGAAATGGCAGCGCTCGAGCGCGTGATCGCCCGCGATCGGGCACGTCTGGGGCTTCCAGCCAGACCCGCCAAACCGGGAGAGAACCTCGCTGCAGCAGCTGTCAATTCACCGCGCGACAAACGGAACGCGCCGAAGTCTTCAACGGCCGAGACCGCGCAGAAAGAGGATGATCAACCTCGCTCCGCGGGGCGAGCGGCAACCGATGACGGTGATGGTATTGGGGATGGTTGTCGGCTGGCGCGGGCGATCTGCACGGCAGCACGTCGGATCTGTGCGATCGCCGAGTATCTTGACGAGGCCCCAGCCTACGCGCGTTGTCGCCGGGCCAAGCAGGATTGCCAGCAGGCCAAGACAGCGGCGAAATGTCAGATGGTCGAGGAGTAGCTGTGAAAAAAGCATTGGTTGTTGTTGCCCCACAGGTCGAGGAAGTTGAAGCGCTGGCGCCGGTCGATCTGTTGCGGCGCGCCGGTGTCGATTGCACGATCGCGGCTTGCGCGGATCAGCGACAGGTAACCGGACGCAACGGCATCGTTTTCGTCGCCGACATGCTGCTGTCGGAGGTGATCGCTGAGCTCTACGATCTGGTCGTCGTACCGGGTGGGCCGGCTGTTGCCCAGCTGCGGCAAGACCAACGTTTGCTGACGCTGCTGCGTCGATGCGCGGCTGCAGGCCGGGTGATCGCCGCGATCTGCGCTGCACCGCTAGTGCTCGCCGATGCAGGTTTGCTCGAGAAACGCCGCTATACCGGACACTTTTCGATCGCCGAGACATTGCCCGATCTACAAGACGCGGCGGTTGTACGTGACGGCCAGCTGATTACATCGCGCGGTGCAGGGACAGCGATCGCGTTCGGCCTAGCCCTAGTTGAAGCGGTTTGCGGCAAAGCGGCCGCCGAGGCGGTCGCAGCGTCGATTCACTTTGTCGGCTGATCGGTTTCGTCGCCGCCCAATTCGCGCAGCACAGCCGCGTCGTCGTCCTCAGGGTCGTGGTCCTCGTCGAGCAGCGGTTCACCGGCGGCGAGCTTGCGCTCACGGCGCAGACGCCGTTGGTCGGCGGCGTAGCGCACGACTTCCTCGGTCAGCCCGAGAGCGAGATAGGCGGACATCAGAAAGACGAACACGAAGGACGCGCGAAGACGGGTGGTGATGATCACGCTGGCGGCGAGCAGTAGGAAGGCGACGGCGACCGTCCGTCGGGTGACGCGAACGTTCTTGAAGGAGCGGAACCGCACCCGACTGATCATCAGGTAGGAGAGGATCACGACCAGAGCGGCGATCGCACTTTGACTGTAGACGATGAACTTGCCGCCGACTTTGGCGTGCACGACGACCAGCGAGACGATCATTGCCGCGGCGGCGGGGATCGAGAGCCCGAGAAAGTAGGCTTGCGGCGCGGCTTTTTCCGGCTCCTTGCTCGGGTCGGCCTCGGCCGCTGCTTTTTGCATGTGCTCGCGGTAGGTCAGTACGTTGAAGCGGGCCAACCGCAGCGCTCCCGCGGCGAGGAACAGGAAGGCGACGAAGATGCCCCACAGGCCAAACTTGGTAAGCCCCCACTTGTAGACCAGCATCGCCGGAGCCGCACCAAAGGTGATCACATCGGCGAGCGAGTCGAGTTGCATCCCCAATTCGCTTTGGGTTCGCGTCAAGCGGGCAACGCGACCATCGAACAGGTCAAAAAAGAAGCCGAAGCAGATCGCGAGGGCTGCTTGATAGAGGTCTGAAAACTCGGTTGCACCAGCGCTCAACGCTAGTGCGACAAACCCGCAGAAAATGTTCGCCAGGGTGAATAGGTTGGGCAAGATGAAAAAGGTCTTACGCAGATTCACGAGTCCAGCCTATCGCAAATTCTACTTCGCGTCGCGAGAGCAGCTTAGGGCGCTGACCCCTTTGACTCCTGCTCGGCCCGCTTGGCGGGCAATTGCTCGACGCTGCTGCGTCGCCGGGCAAAGACTCTCCAGGTGAGCCAAGCCCCGATGACCGGCAGCGGTAGCCGCGAGACTAGCACGTGTGGTCTGAGAAAGCCGCTCAGTTCGCCGATTACCGCAACGATCGCTAGCTCGATGCCATAGGTCAGCGCCAACAGCCAGATCGTCGCGCCGATCGGCGAGAGCATCAAACGGGGTCCGGCGAACCAGGCGCCGCCCAGCCAAAACGGAATCTTTCCACCGTCGATGATCAAGCTAGCGCCGAGCGAGGCCAATATCGGTCCGAAATGTTGCTTGGTTAGCCAGAGCAACAGCGGTGAGCAACAGAGCTGCGCCAGGACGTAGCTGCCGAGCGCACAGAAGAAGAGCAGCGCAAGTTGGCGAAGCGAGCCGATCATCGCTTGGTGTACGATGCGTGGTTGGGATCGAAAAAGACGCGTACCAGCGTTAGACCAGCGGCGGGCGCGGTCATTCCAGCCTCGATCCGTCTGCGCGAACCACCGAGTAGTTCGCCAAAGGCGGCCAAGTCTAGACGTCCACGCCCGACGTCGATCAGCGTACCGGCAATGATGCGCACCATGTTCTTGAGAAAGCCCTCGCCCTCGACGTCGATCTGTAAGCGCTTACTGTACTGCGAGATCGAGCAGCGAAATAACGTGCGCACGGTGGTTTGGCGGTCGCAGTCGGCGGCGCGAAAGGCGGCGAAGTCATGCCGACCGACCAGCTGCTCGGCAGCGCGTGCCATTGTATTGGGGTCGAGCCTTTGGCGAACCAAGTGCGCCTTGCCACGCCAGGCGAGCGGCAGACTGCGGTCGTTATGGATGCGGTAACGGTAGTGCTTGCCTTGGTTATGCCGTCTGGCATCGAAACCGTCGACCGCCGGGTAGACCGCGGTAACGCAGATGTCGTCGGGGAGCAATGCGTTTAGCCCGGAGTGCAGTTCAGCTTGGTCGAGTCGGGTTTGTGCTCGGAAGCTTACCAGTTGTCCTTCTGCATGCACGCCGGCGTCGGTGCGACCAGCGGCGCGCACACGGATCGGCTGTTGTATGAGCTGGGCGAGCACGCGTTCGACTTCGCCCTGGATCGTCGCCTGATTGGGTTGGACTTGCCAGCCGGCGTAGCGACGGCCGTCATAAGCGACGGTCAAAGCAAAGCAGCGATCGGGGTGCTCGCGTTGTTGCTGGCGTTGATCTGCCACTCGGGCGTCCCCTCGCGCGACTACGCTGCGAACCGCGGATCGCACATTGTGCGACAGAGCACTAGAACTCGAACGCCAGGCCCGCCTGCCAGGTGGTGTCCCCGACGTCGAGCCGTTTCTCCGAGCCAAAGCCGTCGGTCGCTTGGTGTACGAATTCGAAGAACAAGTAAGTGTGATTCACACCGGTATCGGCGTCGAGGTTCTTGGCCGCCGAGGGCTCGAATACATCGAGTAGTAACGCGAGGCCGGCGTTGAACTGGATGCCCGCGCTGCCGCCCGAAGCTTTGTCGTCGTTGACTTCCGCCAGCGACCCGTCGCCCTTTTCGATCCACCACAGCGTGTAGTTGATGCCGAACTTGACGAACGGCACGAGCGGTACCGAAAAACGTCTTGCCAACCAGTCGAAGCGGTAGACGGCGAGTACGGCCAGCGGCGCTAAAGTCACGGCAGTCTCACCGGCGGAGAGTGACGACGAAGTTGAGGGATTGGTCGCGTTGCCGTTGTCGGCCAGCGCCTTGGCTGAGTTGCGGTAGTAGCCGCCGACGATGCCGATGCCGATGCTGCCGAAACCCTGCCAGAGCTGGACGTCAAACTCCCCACGAACCATCAACGCTTGTCCGTCACCGAACAACTTGCGAAACGGTGGTGGGTTTTGTTCGTTAAAGCGCGGGTCGCCGTCGAACTCGCTGTCGATTTGTGGCGCATAGGGGCCGAACTTGATCTCAAAGGCGAAGCGACGTGGCGAAGCGTAACGCTCGTCGTTCACGCCAGCGTCAGCTGAGGCCGACTGCTGAGCGCCAAGCAGCAGCAAGACGACGAGCATGCCGGGCCGGCGGCGGAGCAGCCAGAGGCCGAGCGGTACGATGAGCAGCAGTAGTAGGCCGCCGCTGGTTAACGAGCCGACGGTACACCCCGACGTAGCCTTGCCCCCTGAGCGCTTGTAGCGCTCCCAGAGGTCTTCTTCGCTGGCCGGGGTTGCCGATCCCAAGAACACCGGCGTGCTCGCGTTGCGATGGGTATCGATGGCGACGACGTAGAAATTGTAGAGCTGTCCATCGACCAAGCCGCTGATCGTCACGGTGCCGGCCTGGGATAGTGGGTCTGAGCAGACGAAGGCCTTGGCCAGGCTTGCTACGCCACTACTGATCGTGCCGCTGTCAACCGTGGTACGGGCGTCGGCGCTTGTCGCATCGGTGGGCGTTGCGTCGCTGGGGCCGGCATCTGCAGGTGCTGCGTCGCTTGTCCCACCGTCGCTGGTTAGGGCGGCCGATGTCGTGCCGCAAAGATTGATCGCCGCTTCGTAGTACGGACTAGCAGCGCTGGCGCGGGCTGGGTCGCAAAGGATCTGGTACTTGACGCCCGATTCGCCGTCCTTCGCTGCAGAAAAACCGACCGAAACCAGTTGCTCGCCGGCCGTAGGTTCGGCGTTTTTGATCGGCGCGTTGGGTGGTAGCGTGTCGACGGTGTACGAGCGCTTGACGGTCGCTGCGGTGAATTCGGTGTCGCCGACCATCACTTGTAGATTGAATTCATTGGTGCGCTGACGCGTGCAGTCGTCGGAGCTCTCCAACATCAAGTCGGCGGTCGTTACTGAGATCTTTTGGGTGTTGCTCTTCTGCTCGAGCGCTGACAGCTGAGTGCTCCAGAGCACGCGACAGTCGGGCTCGATCTCCTTTTCGGTCGTCAGGCAGTCACCAGGTCCCGAGACCAATTGCATTGAGCCGGTGTTGCCGGCGTCCTTGTACTCGATTTCGATCGTTAGCGCTTCGGCGCACTCGCAGCGGGCGCGATTGAAATAGTCGGCAAGGTCCGCGTCCGTGATCGTTGAGCCCCCTGAGTCACGGATTTCAATCTTCTCGATCGTCACCTGGGCCCGGGCCGGGCTTGCCCAAGACAGGGCAAGCAGTGCAATGCTGATGTGCCGCCAGCGGCAAGAGATAGATCGCAACATGCGGCGATTTATAGCAAGGTCCGTGCCCGAGGGCACTCATTCATTTCCAGGGCTTGTGGCGCTTTCGGCGGGGGTTTCCTTGCCAAACTGGCAAGCTCGGCGATGTGCCGCTGCCACAACGGCGCGTCGGTACTTTGGACCCGGGGTGAGGGCCAAGCCAGGTCAAAGGGGACAGTTCTAATGGTTGGTTTAGCCATCCATTAGAACTGTCCCCTTGACGGCTTTTGACGTCCCCTAATGGTTGGTTTAACCACCCATTAGAACTGTCCCCTTTGACGGCTTTTGACCCGGCTAGAGCAAGTTGCGTTCGACCAACAATTCACCGATCTGGATCGCATTGAGCGCGGCACCTTTGCGCAGGTTGTCGGCGACGATCCAGAGGTCGAGGGTGTTGGGGTGGCAGGGGTCTTGGCGGATACGTCCGACGTAGACCGGATCGGTTTCGGCCGCTTTGCGCGCCAAGGGGTAGCGCTGAGCGCGGGGCTCATCGATGACCTCGACACCTGCCGCCTCGGCCAGCAAGCTGCGCGCCTGTTCGGCGGATAGCGGGCGCTCGAACTCGACGTTGACCGCTTCGCTATGAGAGTAGAGCACCGGAACGCGTACGGCGGTGGCGCTGATCGCCAGTTCAGGCAGGTCAAAGATCTTGCGGGTCTCATCGATCATCTTGCGTTCTTCGACGCTGTAGCCATCGGGGCGAAAGTCGCCGATCTGCGGCAGACACTCGAAGAGCATCGTGTGCGAAAAGATCTGTGGTTTGGGCAGTGGTTTGTCTGCCGACCAGGCCCGCATTTGGTCGCCGAGCTCGCCGATGGCGCGCTGACCGGCGCCGGAGACTGACTGATAGGTGGAGACGACGATCCGCCGCAACCCCGCCACTTGGCGCAAGGGCTCGAGGGCAACGACCATTTGAATCGTCGAGCAGTTGGGGTTGGCGATGATGCGGCGTGGGGCGGTGAACGCGGCCTCCTTGTTGATCTCGGGCACGACCAGCGGAACGTCGTCGTGCATCCGGAAGAAGCTCGTGTTGTCGACCACCCAGGCTCCGGACTGGGCGGCGATCGGAGCAAAGCGCTCGCTGATCGAGCTGCCGGCAGAGAACAGCGCGAGGTCGATCCCCGAGAAGCTCGATTCAGTTAGCTCCTGGACGATCAATGGCTTGCCGTCGAACGTGACGGTTGAGCCGGCGGAGCGGCCCGATGCGAGCGGCACGATCTGATCGGCGGGGAACCGGCGTTCGGCGAGCAACTTGAGCATCCGTTGGCCTACGGCGCCGGTCGCGCCGACAACTGCTACTTTGCGTCCTGCTGTTTTACTCATGTTCACCCTTTTGCTTTCGCCGTTACGGCTCGCGCATTTCCGCTCAGAGCCCCTTCGATCGCTTCGACGGCGCGCTGCAGCGGTACGTGATCCTCAACTTTAGCGTAACGAGCAAGATAGTAGGCTGTGGCCAAGTTGTCCACTAGCGCCGCCAATTCGGAGCGGGCAGTGCCAATGCTGCGGGCGAATTCGCGCGCCGTTAATGACGCTGGCTTGCTGAAGCCTGCCCGCGCCAGGCGCGATAGGGCTCGCTGATAAAGGCGGCCGGCAAGCGTTTTGGGGACGACCATCGCAGAGCGTCGTCGACGCCAAACCAGCAGCCCGACCAGTGCAACAAGGCCAATGGCCAGGGCGGCGATCGATGGCCAGCGCCAGCTTCCGCGATCTGGGCTTTGCGAGCCGGTAGCTGTGCGCTTGCTGCGAAAGGCTTTGAGGAAGCTCCGTCCGATCGCCACCTGTTTACCGAGGTCGTACTCGACCACGTAGTGAAACCAGCGCAAACGGATCGCGTCGATCAGCTGGGAGACACGCTCGGCAAACGAGATCGTGGTCGCCTGTTGAAGCGCGGTCGATGCGGTTGGCGTCGGGTCGAAGGCGACCCAGCCGACATTGGAGAACAGCACTTCGATCCAGGCATGGGCGTCGCCCTGGCGTATCGCCAGGAACTGGCCGTAGTCGTTCCACTTTCCGCCTGCGAATCCATTGACGACTCTGGTATGGATGCCTTGGCTGCGCAAGAGAAGCGCCATCGCTGAGGCAAAATACTCGCAATGTCCGGCGCGGGTTTCGAAGAGAAACTCGTCAATTGGCTCGCGCCCTTCGCGGTGCTTGAGTGTGGTGGTGTAGCGGTAACGCTGCTGGAGGTAGCGCTGCACCGCGACCACCTTGTCGTACAGTGTCGGGCGGTCCTTGGTTAGTCGCTCGGCGAGGGCGTGGACGCGGCGCGGAAGATCGGCCGGCAGCTGGACGAATCGCTGCAGTCGGCGGCGTTTCAGTGCGACCGCTTGTCGCAGCGTTTGTGGATTCGGTTGTGTCACCGAGGAGTAGGCGAGGTAGCGACTACCTGCGCTCCGTCGCGTTGCACTACGCAGCTCAGCGAGCGGTGCGCCGCGAATCTTTAGGCGCTGGCGCTGTACGCGCAATTGCCGTGGCAGCTCGAGCGCAACGGGACGATCTGCCGCGAAGAGGATCGTCGATTCGATCGGTTCGAGGTAGATATCCTGCTTGAGCAGGTTGCGACGGATGTAGTTTGGTGAGGCGCGCAGCGGAAGACCCGGCGCATGATTCGCGATAAACAGACGGTCCTTCTGGCGCAGGGCGACCGTCCAGCGGCGCAATTCGGCGCTCTGGCTCCAGCGGCCGTCGGCATAGCGGTCGTAGGCGGAGCCTCGCCAAAGCGGTTTACGGGGCAGCTTGTCGCGTTCGGTGATCACCCGCATCACGACGCGTGGGTTGTCGCGGATCGTCCCGTGGTGTCCCAGTTGCACCTCGTCGCTAAAGCCGACCATCGCCAAGCCGAGGCGGCTATGGCCGCCGAACAATCCGAAGCCGATCCGTGGGAAGAAGATGAAAAAGGCGATGGCGGCGCCAATGATCGCTGCGGAGAGTGCGCTCGACCGCCAAAAGAAGCGGCGGCCGAGAACGCCGCGAGACTGAAGCAACTGCTGCAGTCGACCCTCGGGTACGCCGTCTCGCGGTGTGTCCTGTTGTTCCTCGAGGCAGGCGCGCAGGTGGAGCATCGTCATCGCCCAAGTGGCGAGTAGTGTGTAGAGCACTAGGCAAATGCCGAAGGCGATATCCGGGTTGAGCGTCGTCGCGGCGATGATCATTAACAGGGCGACGACGTAGAGTTGCAGATAGTCCCGCGCTGTGCGTCGGTAAAACAGCTTGTTGATCACGATATACAGCAAGAAGTGCACGGCGGCCTGAATCACGGAACCGCCGTTTGCGACATCGAACACGAGCAGCAGCGAGAGCAGGACCGCGGCGACGGTCCAGGCGTGCTTGATGCGCAGCAGCAGCGGGGCGTAGGGATCGACGAACCAGCTGGCGATCACCAAAAGCAGGGCGCCGATACTGGTGAGCAGGGAAATGTCGGGGCTCAACACCAGGGCGCCGATCGCACAGAGCGTCATCGCGTAGCTTAAGAGCTGGTGAAGTCGCCCAAACTGCACTAACGCACTCCGGCTTCGATCAGCAGGCGCTGGGCCCGCGGATAGTGATCGCCGACAAATGGCGTCGCTTGGCGCACAAACGCGATCAGCGCGAGTTGATAAAACAAACGGTCGAGTTGCGCCGAGCCGCGGCCCGGTGGCACCGAAACTGTTCGCGAGCCCAAACCCACGGAATAGCCCTGCTCGAGATAGGCAGCGGCGAGCGATGCGGTTTGGCTAACCGCGTGTTCTTCGGCATCAAGTCGCTCGAGGGTTAGCTCGTCGGCGGGGCGATGGTTGTCCAGTACGAGCAGTAGCAATCGGCCGGTGTTCTCTTCATTCTGCCGAACGATCCAGCGTCCGATGCGGGCCGCCTTGCGCCAATAGATGTCGCGGGCGTCGTCACCCTCTCGAAACTCTCGCAGCGCGAAGAAGTCGCCCTGACGGCCGATGCGCTGATCGGGCTGGTCTCCGAGTAGGGCGGCGTTGGGCGAGGCACGTGTGGCACTCAGTAGTTCGGGATAGACGACGATTTCATCGGCGTGCTCCACGTCGATCGATTTGCGAAACAGCCCAAAGGGGAAGCGCGTTTGCAGCGAGCCGCTGCCAAAGCTGAAGCGTCCGCGGTGGGCAAAAACGTGGCGATGGGCGGTCTCGGCGCTCGATTTGCCAGCGATGTGGAGCAGCGCGTGGGTCGGCGGTAGTGGGCGCTTTTCGCAATGGTCGACATACTCCACTGCGTAGGAGGCTGAGCGTCCGTGATTATCGATGCGGATGCCGATCAGTACGGGGGTCTTGGCGTGCACTCTGCTTGGCAGCAGCCGTGAGAAGCTCAGGCGGCGCAGGCAGGCCTCGGAAAGGATTCCGCTGCCGACGATCACGGCGAGCTGGAGCCCGAGCACCAGGTAGAGCAGATTGTTGCCGGTGTTGATCGCAGCGAAGCCGACGGCAAGCGTCAGGCCGACGAAGTACTTTCCCATCCGGGTGAAGCGAAGTCGTCGGCGTCCACGTCCCGCGCGTGAGCGCCGCGCGAGAGGCGTCGCGAGGGCTAGGCCAAGCGTCGACAGGCGCGAGTCGTGGTTCATACAGGGATCGGAACTGCGGCGAGGATGTCCTGTAGAACGCGCTGGGCGTTTCGCACGTCGTCAGCGCGTTGATTGCTCGCCAGGACGACGCGATGACTTAGCACCGGTAGCGCGAGCGTTTTGAAGTCATCGGGGACGCAATAGCCCCGCCCGTCGGCCAGGGCGTAACCTTGTGCCGCGCGGTACCAGGCGATCGCTCCGCGGGTACTGATGCCGAGCGAGAGGTAGTCGGATTGGCGGGTTGCCTCGACGACACGCAGCGAGTAGTCGAGCAACGCTGGATCGACGGCCACCTTATCCACCAGCCTTTGCGCCGTGCGCAGCGCTTCGCTCTCGAGTACCGGATCGATCTCTCCGACGCGGTCGTAGCCGCCGCGCTCAGCGACGATTTTGCGCTCGGTCTGTGCGTCTGGATACCCGACCGAAACGCGCAACAGGAAGCGGTCGAGTTGTGACTCGGGCAGAGGGTAGGCGCCGAAGTGCTCGATCGGATTTTGGGTGGCAACGACGAAGAACGGATCAGGCAGCGGTAGCGTGTCGTTGTCGACACTGATCTGTCCTTCGTTGAGCGCTTCCATCAGCGCGCTCTGCGTGCGCGGCGATGTGCGGTTGAGCTCATCGGCGAGCACGACGTTGGCGAACAGCGGGCCCTGCTTGAAATCGAACCGATCATTTTTTTGGTCGTAAATGCTTACTCCGACGATGTCACTCGGCAGCATGTCTGCGGTGAACTGAATTCGTCGGAAGGTCCCGCCGATCGCGCGGGCCAGCGATCGCGCCAAGGTTGTCTTGCCCACGCCGGGCACGTCCTCGATCAGCACATGTCCGCGGGCGAATAGTGCGGTGACCAGCAGCCGCACGACCTCTTGCTTTCCAGCGATCACCTTTTCGACAGCCTGATCGATGCGCAGCGCGACCTGAGCAGCTGCGCGAAACGCGCCGTCGGCGATGGGTGCGACCTCTTGGCTGTGTACGCGCATCGTCAGCTCCACCACGCAAGGATCACCGAGGTTGCGCAGCGGGCTGCGCTCGGTCGGCATCGACGATCTACTGGACGATTAAATATATCACGGATTTTCAGGCCGACAGCTCGACCCTGGCTGGAAGGGCGATGTCGAAGAAATCCAATGGTTTTAATGGGGCGCTGTCTCGGCGAGCAGCGACTGCAGTGACCTGCCGAGCAGGTCGTTAGATGCGAACGGCGCGCAGTTTGCCGACGCGGCGTCGGCGAGCTGGCAGCGTAATGCGGCAGAGGTTTCCACCGTGCTGGTCGAGGTCGAGCTCCAATTCGCCGTCGTGAGCGCGGATCAACTCGCGGGCGAGTGGTAGCTCCAGTCCGAGTCCGGACTTCTTGCCTTCGCGCCGGTCGAGCCCGTTGAGTGCTCGCTCGCGCTGTTCTGCCGGCAGTGGCCGACCGCTATCGGAAATGCCGATCAGTATCAGTGGGTCGTGCCGGGGGTCGCGCGCCGGCTGTTCCTTGACCGAAAGACCGATCCGCTCGCCAGGGGCACGCAGCAGTGAGGCTTCGATCACCAAGGCGATCGCTTCAGTCAGGCGTTTAGCGTCGACCTCGATCGGCGACAGTCCAGGTTGCAGCTCGATCGAAAGATCGACGTCACCGATGTTCCAGTGCTTGAGCAGCTGGCTAACTTGCGATGTGAGTGCGGCAGGCAGCTGCTCCTCGCGGTATAGACGAAGCTGTCCCGCCTGAAGAGTCGCTAGGTCCAACACCTGATTGATCAAACGCAGCAGTCGCGTCGCGTTGCGATGAACGACATCGAGGTCGGAACGCTGCAGCGGCGTCAGTGGTCCGTCGAGCTCTTGTAGCAGCAGTTCCGTAAAGCCGAGGATCGAATTGAGTGGGCCGCGAAGGTCATGGCTGACGTTGGTCAGGAAGCGCGTGCGCTCGCGTTCTGATTCGATCTGTCGCTCGGCGGTAATGAAGTGGTCGACGTGGGCCGCCGCCGCACGGGAAAGGCGGCGATTGATCGCATCAGCCAAGCGGCGAACGTCATGGAACTGCAGTGCACTGATCGTAAAACGCGCGAACGACTGTTGGGCCGGACGGTTGCCCGGCTGGGCGCCGGCGAGCTCGACCTGTTGGCGTAGCCGGCGCAGGTCGTTGCGAAAGCTGCTGCTCAATTCGAAGGCGACGTAAAGCGCCAGCAGTACCAGTGCGAGGCAGACAATCAGCAGCGAACGCCGCGAGCGCCGCGGATCACCCTGGCTGAGAACCTGCGCGAACCGCGGCTTGCCGGCAAGGTTCAGTGGTGCGGCGGACTCGGTGAGTCGGTCGGTGAGCGTAATCCGCTGTCCGGTAAGCGGGACGTTGCGCGCCAACCATTGGAGGTGACGCTGGTCGATTTGCCGCCCACCGACGGCAAAGACGTCGGCGAGTTGTTGTCGGTAGCGCGCCGCCGATCGGGCGTGAAGTTCGTTGCGCTGAGCGCTGACGGCGATTGCGGC
Organism: Deltaproteobacteria bacterium; assembly: GCA_020633415.1. Taxonomy (GTDB): domain Bacteria; phylum Myxococcota_A; class Polyangia; genus JACKDQ01. Next base: position 363,225 of record JACKDQ010000002.1, on the reverse strand, counting down.
CGGAACGATCGAGCCGCAGGCCAGCAGGGTGATCGTCAAGGTCAGGCGTGCACGTAGGGGCAGACGCACACCGGTCGTTGGGATCGTGTCACTGGCCAGCTGATGGAGTGGCAGCAGCGTTCGGCGGATGGCAACGTAAAGTAGTGGCAGAAACAACGCGGTGGAGGTGAAAAAGCGGATGCTAAGCGCGGTGGCCAGTGCGAGCGACGTGTGTTCGAGGTAGTGATCGACGGCGAACCGTGCTGCGCTGAGTAGCGTCGTGGTCCCCAGCGAGACCAGCACCAATGCCGCCGGGAAGCGCAGCGCTGCCGCACGTGCCTGGAGGCGGCTGGCCTGATCGCGGATGATGGTCAATGTGCGCAAATAGATCAGGCTGGAGACCACCAGCACCGCGGCGAGTGCGGTGCAGGCGTAGAGTGTTAGTTGCGCTTGGGTGGCTATCTGCTCGGCGGTGAGATCGAGCAGCATCGCGTTGGCTGCGAATTCCGCGATCCAGAGCAGCCCTGCGAGCACACCACAGAGCGTTGCCACCCGCGCTGGTAAGCGCTTTGCCAGGTGCGCGATCCGGTCGGGATCGTGGCGCCGGGTCGACGCCGCGGAGCCAGCGTGCTGTGCGGGTGCTCTAGCTACCATTAGGACCGCTGCGCCTGCGTCAACGGCAGGCTGAAATAGAAGCGGCTACCGCGCCCCGGCTCGCTCGCTACGCCGATCGTCCCGCCGTGGGCGGTGACCAGGCGTTTGCAGATCGCAAGTCCGAGTCCACTTCCCGGTTTGGGATGGGGTCTTGACGCTCGCGCCTGGCGGAACTCATCGAAAATGTGATCGAGGTCGCTTTGCGCGATTCCACAGCCCGTGTCGCTGATATCGACGAGGATCTTGTCTGCTTCGGCTTGGATGCTGATCGTTACGCCGCCAGCCTCGGTAAACTTGATCGCGTTAGTAACCAGGTTGAGCAGGATCTGCTGAACGCGTTTGGGGTCGGCCTCGACCGGCGGCAGATCGAGAGCACCGCGGATGTCGACCGAGAGCTTCTTTAGCCGTGCCTGTCCGTGGACGATCCGGGTTACGCGATGGACCAGCGCGCCGATATCGACCGGCTTGATGTCGAGCTGAATGCCTTCACTGCCGATCGTCGAGAGATCCAAGACATCGTCAAGCAGCGACAGCAGGTGTCGACAGGAATTGCGGACGATCGAGATGTCCTCTTGTTGCGAATCGGTCAGCGGTCCTGAGGCCCCTTCGGCGAGCAGTTGCGCGTAACCATTGAGGGTGGTTAGCGGCGTGCGCAGCGCGTGGCTGAGGTCCATCGCGAAATGACTCGCCTGGCGTGCGTCACCGTTATCTTGGCCGTAGTCGGTGTCGCGCTGAACGCGGTTTCGTAGGCGCTCGACCGCCGCTAGCAGCCGTGCACTTTCATCGAGCGATGTCGCTTGGGCGAGCATACCTTTGCCGTCGTCACGGTGGAGTCGGTACTCCAACACGCGGATGTCCCGCGAGGTATCGCGGCCGACGGTCCAACCGACGACCAAGGCGAGGGCGACCGAAAACAACGTCAGGGCGACGATCCGCTCGGTCAGACTTCCTAGGTCGGCGTTGAGTCGCGGCGTGTTTAGTGGTTGTAGCGCCACCAGTTGGCGGTTGCCGTCGATCGCCTGCGTGCGGCAGATCCAGTGACGTCCTTGATCATCGGAGCAGCGGTCGGCCGTCGAGGTTCGGGTGATGCGTCGCGCGGGGCCTCCCATGGCGGCAAAAGGTACCCGGCCATGGTCGTCGACGATCGTCAGCAGTGCGCGGGGATCGGGGGGCAAGCTGGCGAGCAGCTTGCTGGGGGCCGCTTTGGTCAGTCGAAGCTGGCTGCTGACCAAGCTGAGCATGTTGTCGAGGTGGTGGCGACTGGCCCGTTCTTCTCGCGCGAGACCACGATAGTAGGCGTGGACGCCGATGATCGCACAGGCGATTAGCGCCAAGGCGCCACTCGCCGCGGCGATCGCCGAGGCTGTCGGAACGACGGTCAAAGGCGGTGTCTTTTCGGAGGGCTCCGTCGAGCGCTGGGCCAGCTCGGCAACGATTGGCCGCGGGAGCGTTGAGCGCAGCGCGATGGCTACTGCGAGCAGCAGTGCAGGCGCGCTGACCAGTAACGCCGCTGGGCGCTGTACGGCAAGCGGCGTTTGGCCGGCTAGGCCGATCAGCAGCGGGCCGAGACCGCCGGCTGCGAAGGCGACCGCGATGGCTCCGGGAAGATCTCCCAAGCGTGTTGGCCGTCGCAGGTGGACGACCAACACCAGGATCGCGGCGCAAGCGGCGGCCAGCGGCGAGGCGGCGGTATACCAAGGCGCCACCGCGGTTTCGAGCGCTGCCAGCGGCCCTAGCCCGCCGGCGAGCGCGCCCAGCAGAAGCACGGCACCAAGCACGACGAGAAGCACGATGATACCGAGGGTTTTGCTGGTCACCTTGCCTAGTGTCCTAGATTGGGCGCTGTTTGCAAATTCCCTAGGTCTAGCTGCCCCGGCACAGCGTCGGCGTCGGGGCCGTTTTTCGGGTGCGATGTCCCCCGCCGCCTGCGCGCCGCCGTCGATGGCGATCTGACGCGGGTTGTTTGCCATATTCGGTGCTTGCGTCGTCGCGAGCCAGTCATTAAGCTCTGTACTCCGGTGTAGTTGTACAAACAGGAGAGCGATGCGGTAGGCAGAAGTGTGCGTCGCTGTTCGCCTTATTGGGAGGAGTTTCGTATGTCGGCGCGTTGGATCTCCATCGGCCTGGTTCTCGCGACGTTTTCAACCGCGTGCGGCGGGAGTGGCGATTCGTCTGTCGATGCAGGGCGCGACGGGGCCATCTCGGACGCAATCACTCAAGACGGCACCAGCGTCGATGCAAACGGTGCGTGCCGGCTACAGGTCGCTACGATCAATGGCACTGCCGTCGCACAGATCTCGCAAATCGGCGCAGCGGACGACAAGGACCCTGCGACGCTCGGCATTCAGATCGACGTGGGCGTGACGGCAATTGGCCTCGCCGACAGCTCCAAGGTGACGCTGAGCGTGACGCGCCTCTCGCCCGCGCCCCAAAAAGCGGTCGTCTCGGGCGCTGTGCTGTTTGAGGGTGTGACGGTCGCTTCGGACTTGACTCAAGTGCTGGTCTCGGCGACGGCCGAAAACTGCCAGCGCGCACAGCTCAGCCTGCCGGTGCAGCCGGCGCCGGAGTGCTTCTTCGTTAGTCCGGCAGATGGTGCGGCGCTCACAAAAGGGGACGACAAAAACCCCAATAACAACAGCTTTGACTACGACGTTGTCGTCGGCACGATCAACGCGATCGGCGGTTCGGTCGAGCTGCGCGTCAACAACGCGGTTGCCGGGACAGCGTCGGTGGGTGGCAACGGTCAGGTGACGTTTGCCGATGCGACGCTCGACGTCGGTAGTTCGGTGGCCCTGTCGGCCAAGTTGACCGTTGGCAGCGTCGAGCGGACCTGCGCGTCAAAGATTTCGGTGTCGAGCGATCTGCCGAGCTGCATTGTGGCCTTCAATCCGCCTGCCGTGCCGACTTCGCTGGGCAAAGACGGTCTTGGTGTGAAAAACGACACGGCGCCGGGGACGACCGGCATGCAGGTTCGCGTCGGTGTGACGACGACGACGCTGGTCGATCGTGTCACGCTGCGGGTCAATGGGGCGACTGTGCGAACGGCGGCAGCGACCGGCGGTTCGGCGACGATCACGAATCTGACCTTGCCCGAAGGAACGGTCGAGGTGCAGGCGAGTTGTGTGGAGACGGCGAGCGGCAACACCGGGACCAGCGTGACCCATAGTTTGGTCGTCGATTCGGCAGTGCCGGAAAAAGTGGCCCAGTTTGCTTGTACGGTCACCAACAACCGCACCGGTCTGGTGCAGTGCTGTTTGACAGCGGTCAAAGATGGCGGCAGCCAGGGGACGGGCATCGAGGATTACGAGCTGCGCTACAGCACGACGGGCGCGCTGACCGACGCCAACTGGGCGGCAGCGACCAAGATCGCGACTTTGCCACCGAAGCTGGCAGGCCAACAGATCTGCGTTGACGTCAAGGACCTCCCCTTGGGTGCCGACTACCATTTCGGCGTGCGCGCGGCTGACTACGTGCGCAACGCCTCAGGTGTTGCCGCGCCGAGCTCTACACCGGTCGATGTCGACTTCACCGCCACGCAAGTCAAGGGTGTCGACGCTCAGTCCGCTTTTGGCAGCACGTTTGCGGTTGGCGATTTCAACTGTGACGGTTCGAGTGACCTTGCGGTCGGAGATAAGGCGGCCAATGGCGGGCGCGGTCGGGTCTATCTGTTCTTTGGCAACGCGGGTGGCTTCAGTGGGGTGCCTGATCGAAAGCTCTCCGGAACAGTTGCAAACGCCGGGTTTGGCGCCCGGGTGTCCGCGCTGGCTAACTTCAACGCCGATGGTGGCAACTGCGACGACCTGGCGGTGCTCGCCAATGCGGGTGACCCGAAAGCCCGCGTCTACGTCTATCTCGGCCGTAGTACATTTAACGACCGCGACGACTTGGGCACCGGTACCGGTGCTGAACTTGTCTTGAAGTTGGCCGATGCGGCCGCCGCCACCGAGGGGCTTTCGATGATCGCTGGTGGAGGGGACTTCGATAACGATGGTGCCGGGGATCTGGCGATCACCTACAAGGACACGGGCGCGGCCGATACGGCCGAGGTTTGGCTCGTTTATGGTGACAAGTCCCTGACTGCGATGAGTAGTGGCAAGGCACCACTGATCAAAGAGCTGCCCGGTGCCGCTGGGGTGCGAATCACCGACGAGAAGGCGTCGAGTGGCTTTGGCGATACCCTCTGCACCGTTAGATCGCTCGACGGTGACAAGTTCGCTGAGTTGATCATTGGCGCCAAAGGTTGGATCGATAGCGCCGCCGGTGCGACGCGTGGCTCGGTTTACGTGGTCAAAGGTGGTAATCGTGGTGCTTCCCTGCCCGAGAGCGTGAAAGTTGACGATGCCCGCGTGATTCCGATTCGCGGTGCGGCGAGCAACGCTGGGTTTGGTCGGGCCGTCGGTGTTGTCGGCGATATGGACGGTGATGGCACCGTCGAGTTTGCGGCGAGCGATACCACGGTCGGTGGTGCTGCCGGCGAGGTCTATTTGTTCAATCTCGGTGGCACCGTGCCAGCGACAGCCGCCGACGCCAAGTTTGTCGTTAAGAACAACATCGCCGGTGCAGCGGGCGATGCCTTCGGTAGTTCACTGGCGTGCTCGACCGACACTGACTCAGTTGACATCAACAAAGACGGCGTTGCCGATCTGCTGGTTGGCGCGGCTGGCCAGGGCAGCGGTACGACGGGCGTGATCTACCAGTTCAACGGCCAAGCGGGAATGAGCGCACCTGAGACCGCTGCGCCGAGCTACGTCTTCAAGGCGCCGAGCGGTTCGGGAACCTTTGGCGTGCAGATCGATGTCGCCAACGATGCTGACGGCGACGGCTTTGCTGACGTCGTGGCCGGCGATCCGACCGCCAACTCGGGTCGCGGCTACTTCCTCCTTTTTCACTAATTCCAAGCTGTTAAGCTCGACGAGGGCTTTTTCTAAGATCGTTTCGGCGACTGATGCGTCTCTTTCTGCATCGAGTAGCCGGAGCGATCGATGGGAACAGCAAAGCGAAAGAGAACCGTTGTATTAATCGTCTGTGCGGGGCTGTTGACGGCCGCCGCTGTGGCCATGGCTGTGCGCCGCGGTCCCGCCAAGCAGGTGGCGCAACCCGTTGAGCAGAAGCTCAAAGCGACGCCGAAGAAACAACCGACAATTGTCGCCCAGCCCGTCGAGGAAAAGCGGGCAGTTCAGCCGAGCCCGAAACCAATTGCGCGGCCGAAAGTCGACATTGTGTTTGTGCTCGACACCACGGGCAGCATGAGCGGCTTGCTCGCCGGCGCCAAGCGCAAGATTTGGTCGATCGCCAACAGCGTAATGCGTGGTCAGCCGCGACCTGATTTGCGCATCGGATTGATCGGCTATCGCGATCTCGGCGACAGCTACGTTACGCGACGCTACGCGCTAACTTCGGAAATCGATGACGTCTATCAGCAGTTGCGACGGCTGCGCGCCGATGGCGGAGGAGACTTCCCAGAGCACGTCAATCGCGCGTTGGCCGAAGCGATTCGCAAGATGCAGTGGCGGCGCGGCAAAGTCTTGCGGCAAGTTTTCTTGGTTGGCGATGCTCCCCCTCATGAGGGTCGAGACGGACTGTATTCGCACCAGTTGGCCCAGGAGGCGAAGCAGCGCGGGATCATCATCAACGCTGTTCGCTGTGGGCGGGCGCCGCAAACCGGTGTTGCCTGGCGTCGAATCGCGAACGATGCCGGCGGTGTGTATGCCAGCGTCCGCCAAGATGGCGCAGTCATCGCACGTCACACGCCATACGACGCCAAACTTGCCAAGCTCAACCGTGATCTCTCGGCGACGCTATTGCCGATGGGTGGTGCCGACAGAAAAGCGGCCTCGCGTCGGCGCGTGGCGAGTAACGTCGCGATGGGCGACTTAGAGCAAGCGGATAGCGCTGCGTTTCGGGCGCGTGCAAAACGCTTGGACGGCGATGATCTGGTCGACAATCTCGCCGCGGGACGCGCCAAGCTCGACAAATTGCCCGCGAAAGATCTGCCCAAACCGTTGGCCGCGCTAGGCGTCGAAGGCAGGCGGGCCTATGTGGCCAACGTGCGCGCGAAGCGCGCTTCACTACGCCGCGAAATCCTTCAGCTGTCAAAGAAGCGCGAAGGTTACCTCAAGACCACGTCGAAAACATCGGGCGCATCGGCAAGTCCCAGTTTCGATGACAAGGTGACCGAGGCCGTCGAAGCGCAAGGCCGCGCCCACGGAATCGCCTACTGAGCGCACACTTGGTGTACTGCCGCCCCTGCGGTGTTCTCGCGATGGGGCGGGCGCTGGACATTCTCTCCCTTCGCCGATCTGGCGGCCCTCAGCGGTTGTTTTCATAAAATCGATATGTTAAGCGTGCCTACGGCTCAATTGCGCTTTGCCGAGCGCTGTCGTATACAAGGCCCCTTTTCGGGAGCCTTTTCTGGAATTTGCCCTGCTGTCGGGGCGTTGGAAGGAGCGTGGCATGAACCTGGTTTTTGTGGGGCCGCCGGGCGCAGGCAAAGGGACTCAGGCAGAGGCGATACTCAAGGCGTTTCCGATCCCGCAGATTTCCACCGGCGACATTATTCGCGCCACGATCAGCGGTGACGGTGCCTTAGCCGACGAATGTCGGCGGTATACCGAAAAGGGCCTATTGGTACCGGATGATTTGGTCAATCGTATGGTTGATCGGCGCTTGCAGGCCGATGACTGCCGGCCCGGGTTCTTGCTCGACGGGTATCCACGGACGGTCAACCAGGCCGAGGCCCTTGAAGCGATGCTAGAGCGGCGCGGTCGCGCACTCGATCACGTGCTCCTGCTGGACATCGTCGACGATCTGCTCGTCGAACGGATTACCGGCCGGCGCAGCGATCCGGAGACGGGTAAGATTTACCATCTCAAATTCGATCCTCCACCCGCTGAGGTCGTCAACCGTTTGGTGCAGCGGGAAGATGATACAGAGCAAGTCTTGCGGCGGCGGCTGACTGAGTACCACGAGAAGACGGCTCCGCTGCTGCCATTTTACCAAGAGCGTGGTCTGTTGCGCCGTATCGACGGTACGCAGTCGATGGCGCAGGTCCGCAAACAGATTCTTCAGGTGCTAGGCGGGTAACGACGTATGGCTAAATCGGTCAGAGAAGCGCTAAGGGTGTTGTTGGTCGGGGGCGTCCTTGCCGTCGGTCTGTTGGTGGCGGCTTGCGGAGGCGGCGGCGGGTCTTCGCCCGACGCATCGACCTTGTTCGACAAGGGTAGCGTAGCCGATGGCGCCGGCGTAGACGCGACACTGCGAGACGGTGGCGTTGTAGATTCTACGCCGATTGATGGCGGTCAAAGCGACACGGCGTTAGACGGGTTCGTTGGCGACAGTTTTGTTGGCGACGCGCAAATACTTCCTGATGCTGGACCGCTGCCGGCGAAGAAGCTGGTTTTCGCTCACGGCACCAGCACGTCCTCGATGACGTTGGCAACGATCAACAGCGATGGTAGCGACTATAAGAAGGTGCCGGGCTTTAACGCCTTGCACCTCGGCTACTCGATGTCGCTTTATGGTCGGGTCGCTCACTACTACGACGTCGAGCGCGACCTGCCGCAGGCGCCATCGCGTCTGCTGTACCGCCCGGTGGTTTTGCCACGTGGCTTGGGCATTCTCAAATGGTACGGCGAGCGCAACACGAGCAACGCCTTCGACAAAGTCGGATTGATGGTCATTCGTCCCGACGGCCAGGTCGAGGTGCTCTACACCACGGCCAACGTCGGCAGCACCACCTCGCCGTCGACGCAGGCTTTGGGGACGGGCGTGAGCGTATCCGACGACGGCACCTTGGTTGTCGCGCTGCGACCGAGCGCTGGCGGGCTGGTGCTGATCAAGACGAACCGGACCACTTTCGACAACGGAAAGGTCGCCAAGGAGTTCGCGATCACGCCCGCGCCCGAATACATGCCACCGACGAGTGTCTCGATCGTTGGGGATTGGGTCTATTTCGTTACGCGTACGGGTACTTCGAACTACACACTCTGGCGGATGTTAGCCAACGGCACAGGAACGCCGACCAAGATCACCCTGCCGCAGGTTGCCGGCACCAACCCGACGTGGGTCGACGACGAGATCGATGGTGGCAGCGATGGGACGGCGGTGGTCACCGCTGGTACGGGTTCGAGCAACGAGGATCTGATCGCGATCAACAATGCAGGCGCGGCGATCAACTTGACCAAGTCGCCGCTCCAGCTTGGCGAGCGAGGGACTGGGATCGGTTCTTACTACAGCACGAGCACGCGTTTGCGCGTCTCTCCATCGGGGAAGTGGGTGGCCTATGTGCGCCTGCCGACCAGCAACTTTGGCGAGTTGTGGCTGGCCGACACGACCGGCAAGGTCGCGCCCCTGCAGATCACTGACGCGTCGAACATTTTGACGACCGGTACGATTCGCTACGTCCGCGATCTGAATTGGCTCGACGACAAGACCCTGATGGTGACGATGGGAAGCTCAAGCGGCCGCGGAGACTTGTTCCGCTACGATGTGCCGACCAAGTCGTTGCAGAACATCAGTGCCAATGGCAGCAAAACCAAGCCCTATGCGCTCGACAGCACCGTCAACATCTACGGTCTCTGGCGTTCACCGAACGGTCGCTACCTGTATTATTTCGAAGACCCGACGAGCGGCACCGATCCTCGCCGCGACTTGCGGGCGATCGATCTGAAGTCGTGGGCGGTTCTGGCGATCACTCAGGACGCAAACCTCTCGACGAGCTATGAGGCGGTGACCATCTGCGCCAATGGCTCGACCGTCGCTCTGGCGGGGATTCCGAACACCAAGAGCGCACGCGGTGACGAGCTGCTGGTGTTTAACCAGGACAAGGCGTCGCCAGCTGTGCGGGTGACCGCGCTCGGCGGTTCGACGACGACGGCTGGAAACACTATCGCCGACACGGTGCTCTCGACTTCGTGCGACTATGCGCTGTTTGTCGCCGGCACTGCATCCAATCGGCGCGAGATGTACGCTGGCCGAATTAGCGCGCCGATCACCGTGGCGAAGATCACCAACGCGCTGGGCAGCGCGACGACGCAGTACAACTATGCCGGTGATTATCTCCAGATCTCGTCGGATAACTCGGTCGGTGTTTTCGCGATGGGTGCGAGCAGCTCTCAGATGACGCTGTACGGTGTTTCCCTCAAGGCGAGCGCGTCTGCCGAGCAGATCTTCAAGACCAAGGGCTATCAGCAGATCTATTCGCTCGAGTAGCATTCAGCATACAGAGCGTCCCGCCGACCTCGATTTCCTCAAGCAAAACGCAGCCCGAGCAGCGTGCTGTGCGGCAGTGGCCGTACGTTGTAATATCTGGATTTCGATATTCTTTTCTGTGACCTTTGGCAGCCGTAGCGAACACAGGTGAAAACACGATGGCTGAATCCGAATCGGGCAGTGGGAGACCACGACGCCCAACACTGTGGCGAGGCGTTGCCAAAGTGCGCGACGTGCAGACGCTCAAAGAGGCGTTTGTTCGCCACATCCAATACTCATTGGGGCGCGATGAGTTTTCGGCAACGCGCCGCGATCGCTTTCATGCGCTGTGCTTGGCGGTACGAGACTCGTTGATCGAGCGCTGGATCAACACACAGCAGACCTACTACCAGCGCGATGCGCGCCGTGTGTACTACTTGTCGCTCGAGTTTCTGATGGGACGCGCGCTACGCAACTCGCTGATCAATCTTGGGCTGCTTGAGACGGCTGAGCAGGCGATCAAAGAAATCGGCTACGACCTCTCGGTGCTTGAGCAACAGGAGGTCGATGCGGGTTTGGGCAATGGTGGTTTGGGGCGTTTGGCCGCGTGCTTCCTCGATTCGATGGCGACAATGCAGTTGCCCGCCTATGGCTATGGTTTGCGTTACGATTACGGCATCTTCCGCCAAGAGATTCGCAACGGTCGCCAAGTCGAGGAGCCCGACGACTGGCTGCGATTGCCAAACCCCTGGGAGATTCCCCGGCCCGACTACGAAGTTCGCGTGCAATTTGGTGGGCGAATCAAGGTCTACGCTGATGAGGCTGGACGTCTACGGCATCGCTGGGTCGACTCGTATGACGTTTTAGCGACGCCATACGATACGCCGATCCCGGGGTACCGCTGTAACACCGTCAACACGTTGCGGCTGTGGTCGGCGCAGGGGACCGCCGAGTTCGACTTGGATGATTTCAACGTCGGCGATTACGTTGGCGCGGTCGAGCACAAAGTGTTGGCTGAGAACATTACCAAGGTTCTCTATCCGGCGGACAACCTCTATGCGGGCAAGGAGCTTCGCCTGCGTCAGCAGTATCTGTTGGTTTCGGCGACGTTGCAGGATGTGCTACGTCGTCATCTTGTCAATCATCAAGACCTCGACAATTTGCATACGAAAGTTGTCTTTCAGCTCAACGATACCCATCCGGCGCTATCGGTCGCCGAGATGATGCGTTTGTTGGTCGATGTGTACGGCTACGAGTGGGAGCAAGCCTGGCAGATCACCTCGAGCTGCATGGCATATACCAACCATACGCTGTTGCCCGAAGCGCTCGAGACCTGGTCTGTGGAGATGTTGGGCCGACTTCTTCCGCGCCACGTGGATATCATCAACGAGATCAACGCGCGATTTCTGGGGGAGGTTAGTCGGCGCTTTCCCGATGATCGCGAGATCGTCGGCAGAGTGTCGGTTTATCAAGAGGGCGAGCCGAAGCGCGTGCGGATGGCCCACTTGGCGGTGATCGGATCGTTTTCTGTCAATGGGGTGGCGCAGCTTCATACCGATCTGCTCAAGACGCGGGTGTTGCCCGACTTCTATCGACTTTGGCCGGACAAGTTCAATAACAAGACCAATGGTGTAACTCAGCGACGCTGGTTACTGTCCTGCAACGCGCCACTTGCTCGGCTGATTTGCGACCGGATTGGCGATGATTGGACGACGGACCTTGAGCAGCTTCGCCGGCTCGACCAAATGCTCGACGACCAGCAGCTGGTCGAGCAATTTGGCGCGGTGAAGCTGCAGGCCAAGCAACGGCTTGCCGAGCACACGGCCAAGGTTCACGGGTTCCACTTCGATCCGCAATCGATCGTCGATATCCAGATCAAGCGGATCCACGAGTATAAGCGCCAGCTGCTCAACATCTTGCACGTGGTGCATTTGTATCTGCAGCTCAAACGCGATCCCAACTACCTGCAGAATCCGCGCACGTTTATCTTCGGTGGCAAGGGTGCTCCTGGCTACGCGATGGCCAAGCTGGTGATCAAACTGATCAACGATGTGGCGGTTGGCGTGAATTTCGATCCGCAGGTCTCTCAGCGGCTCAAGGTCTTCTTCTATCCGAATTACGGCGTTTCGGCGGGCGAGCTGTTGTTTCCTGCTGCCGACGTGTCGGAACAGATCTCGACGGCCGGTTTCGAGGCGTCGGGAACCGGCAACATGAAGTTTGCACTCAATGGCGCCGCGACGCTGGGCACGCTCGACGGCGCGAACATTGAGATCGCGCAAGCAGTCGGCGACGAAAACATTTTCATCTTTGGCCTCAACGTTGACCAGATTCAGGAGCTGCGCAGCAAAGGCTACGATCCGCGCAAGACGTATTTTGCCGACCAGAACGTGCGCGACGTAATCGATTTGATCGCCGGCGACTTCTTTAACCCGGAAGAGCCCGGCATCTATCAACCGATCATCGATCATCTGCTAGATAGTGACTACTACCTGGTGCTCGCTGATTTTGAGTCGTACCGACGTACGCAGCTGGAAATCGATCGGGCCTACAGTGATCAGCGCGCATTTCGGCGCCTTGGGCTGGCGAACATCGCGCGGGTCGGTCAGTTTTCCTCGGACCGCACGATTGGCGAGTATGCTGAGCAGATCTGGAAGGTAACGGCTTGTCCGGTCGAATTGAAGTGATCCACCTGCGAGCGCGAAGATGAGTAGCGAGTTTAGGCGGCAGTTGGTCGAGGGCATTCCGGAGCAGCTGCCGCAGCCGGCAGCGATCGATCGATCGGTGCCACGTGCGCCCAAGCGCAAGGCGGAGCTCAGCGCGAGCGAGCGGCGGCTGGCGCTACACAACGCGTTGCGATACTTCCCCGAGGCGCTGCACGCGCAATTGGTCGGAGAGTTTGCTGAAGAGCTTGAGACCACAGGGCGGATCTACATGCATCGCTATCGGCCAGGCTATGCGATGCATGCGCGGCCGCTGAGCGAATATCCGGCGAAGTCGTCGCAGGCCGCTGCAATCATGCTGATGATCCAGAACAACCTTGATCCGCGGGTCGCTCAGTATCCCTACGAGCTGATCACCTATGGCGGCAACGGCGCGGTGTTTCAGAACTGGGCACAGTACCGCTTGACGATGCGATATCTTGCCGAGCTGACCGACCAACAGACGTTGGTTTTGTATTCGGGCCATCCGCTGGGTGTGTTTCCCTCAGCGTCGGAGCTGCCGCGGGTTGTGATCACCAACGGTATGGTGATCCCATCGCAGGCCTCTCCAGCTGACTACGAGCGGTTGTCGGCGTTGGGTGTGACCTCCTACGGGCAGATGACCGCCGGCAGCTTCATGTACATTGGTCCGCAAGGCATCGTGCACGGCACGACGATCACCTTGATGAATGCCGGACGTCAGTATCTTGGCTTGCAGGCCGACGAGACACTCGCTGGAAGGCTGTTTGTCAGTTCGGGGCTGGGGGGGATGAGCGGGGCGCAAGGCAAGGCGGCGTCGATCGCGGGCGCATGCAGCATTATCGCCGAGGTTGATCCCGCCGCGGCCGAGAAGCGACTGGCGCAAGGTTGGGTTGCCGATGTTGAGCGTGATCTCGATCGGCTCTTACGTCGTATCGATCGTGCGCGCCGGGCCAAACAGCCGCTGTCGTTGGCCTACCTGGGAAACGTGGTAGACCTCTGGGAGAAGTTGATCGCTAGCGACGTGTCGGTCGATCTTGGCTCGGATCAGACCTCGCTGCACAATCCCTACGGTGGCGGCTACTATCCGGCCTCGCTCGGCTTTGAGCAAGGTCGGGCGCTACTCGGTAGCGACCCACAGGCCTTCGCCGAGCACGTTGATCGTTCACTGCGGCGACACGTCGACGCGGTCAATCGTTTGGCCGAGCGTGGTATGCGCTTTTGGGATTACGGCAACGCGTTCTTGCTGCATGCCTCGCGAATTGGCGCCGACGTTTGTCTCGGCGATGGCTTCCGCTATCCGTCGTATGTCGAGGACATCATGGGGCCGCTCTGCTTCGACTACGGTTTTGGGCCGTTTCGTTGGGTCTGCACCAGCGGTAGTCAGGCGGACTTGCGGGCGACCGACCGTATTGCGGCGGCAGTGCTTCGCGACTATGCGGCCGGCGTCGACGGTTCAATTCGACAGCAGGTCGAGGATAACCTGCGCTGGATCGAGGCTGCGGAAGAGGCACAGCTGGTTGTCGGATCGGCCGCGCGAATTCTCTATGCTGATGCTGAAGGCCGGATCGCGATCGCCGAAGCCTTCAATCGGGCAGTGGCCGGAGGCGAAATTTCTGCGGCTGTGGTCCTCGGACGTGACCACCACGATGTTTCAGGAACCGATTCACCGTATCGTGAGACAGCAAATATCCGCGATGGTAGCAACGTCTGTGCGGACATGGCGGTGCACAACGTGATCGGCGATGCGATGCGTGGCGCCACTTGGGTTAGCCTACACAACGGAGGCGGGGTTGGTTGGGGACAGGCGATCAACGGTGGTTTCGGTCTGGTGCTCGACGGGAGTGCGCGGGCGTCAGCGGCGCTACGCAGCATGTTGCACTGGGATGTCAACAACGGTGTAGCGCGGCGCGCCTGGGCCGGAAATCCAGGGGCGAAACAGGCGATCGCTGACGCCCAACGGCGTGAGCCGCGCCTACGCGTGACGACCAGTCATCGGGTCGACGCTGCGCTGCTCGATTCGGTCTTCGACGAAGTCTGAGTTGGCTCGAGCCACGCAGGTTGCCTGATCGCCAGTGTTCTACGCGGACGTTCGCACCAAGCTGCGGGCAGATTGGGCGGTTGGCGGTACTGTTGCGGCGCAGAGCCGAACCAGCGGTCGAGTTGGCGGCGACCGATGCTACGCAGCGCCTTGTAGGCCGTTTGATTGTTCATTGTGGCGTTCCAAAACAGGAAGCCATCGGCGCCGGCGCGGTAGGTCGCACGCACTTGACGATCGATGAAACTCGGGCCGAAGAATGGTACGCGCTTTTTGTAGGCCTGGAGATAGGGGCGCAACACGAGGTTGGGCAGCTTGTCTCTCGCGCGCCACAGGCCGCAGTGAATCCAGCGATAGATCTGCTTGGTCAAGCGATCGTTGGGGAATAGCGGTGCCATCCCCTTGGCGTACATCATCGGCGAGACGGCCTCGACATAGGGCGCCATCGCGCTGAGGCTTTGACCGAGCCGTCGGGCGTCACCGTCGAGGTAAACGGTGATCCCGTAGAGGTCGACGGAAAGCGGAAGCTGTAGCGCGCGGTCAGCTCGCTCGAGAAAATCGGTAATCACCTGGAGTCGGGTGCGCTGATCGCGGTGCAGCCAACGCCCGATCCTTCCTGCGCGGCCCTTGGGAAAGCGCACGTAGTCGAACTGGATTTCGTCGACGCCCGCCTGAGCGACTTCGCGGGCGATATCGATCAAGTAGTCGTTGACCTCGGCGGCGTAGGCATCGAGCCAGGCGGCGCCGGCTCGCAAGATGCGTTGGCTCGATTTGCCGACACGAACCGCTAGGTCCGGGCGAATGTACGGCAGGTGGCTATCCTTGAAGCAGACGATGCGCGCGATCACATAGATCTTTCGCTGATGAAACGTCTGTACCAGTGCAAAGAGGTCGCGGATCAGCGGGCGGTGAGCGCGTTGTGCGAGGGGGATCTTCGTCGGGTAGAGCACTTGGCCCCAGTCGTCTTTGACATCGATCACCACCGCGTTCAAATGGGCCTGCTGCATTTGCTGTGCGGCATGAGCGGCACCGACACGACGAAGCCAGGGTGCGCTGAGGTAGAAGCCGCGAGCTGCGCGACCGCGTTCGTCCATCGGATCGCGAAGCCCGTGATCCGGGTAGTGCCGTGGTGTGTAGCTTCGTGTGGTTGTTGAATACTTGCGAAAACGCAGCGCAGGGTCGGCATCGGGATGCGGCGTTCCCGAGGCGGAAGGCATAGCAAGCAAGCTCGCCAAGCAAACGCCGGCGGCGATCGACCCGAGCCTGTTCATACGTGATCAATGATACGCCTGATCAGCGAGCAAACTCCAGTCAGCCAACGCAGCTGCCGCGTCAGCACGGCTTGGCGACAGCCCAAAAACGGTGATACCGTGCGCACGGCGCGTGTTTGTCGTCGTGTGCTGGCTGCCGTTGAGCTCGTGAAGGGCTCGGAAAGAAACGGTTTGCCGTGTTGTAGGTGATGCGCCGTCCCATCACTGTGAACGTCTGTCTAGGGATCCGATGTCGCAGAATACCCTTCACTTCTATTCGGTCGGTTCCGGCTGGCCTGCGGTGTTAATGGTTCATGGCGCGGGCGGAAGCCACGGGACGCTGCGTGAGTTGGCGCGACTGATCAGTGCTGGCCGACGCGTTGTTGCGATCGACTTGCCTGCGCATGGCCACAGCGCGAAGACGGTTGATCTAGCGGATTCACGACGGCTGTTTTCTGCGTACGTCGATCAGCTTGCCGAGTTTGGCGAAGCGCAGGGGCTAGGGCGCTTTGTTTTCGTCGGTCATTCGATGGGTGGTGCGCTGGGCCAGCTTTTCGCCGAGCGCTATGGGGACCGGTTAGCGGGGTTGGTGTTGATCTCCAGTGCGGCGCGGTTTGTGCTGAGCGCAGAGTTGCGCTCGGCATTGAGCGACGGAGACCTCCCGATGTTGCGCGAGCTGATCGCTCGTACCGCATATTCCGTTGCGCATTTGCCGGCAACGATTGATCGTTGGTTGGCGGCGCAGTTGCAGGCGCCGATCGAGGCGATTCGCGCCGACTACCTGGCCTGTCAGCACTTCGATGGCCGCGAGACGTTGGCGAAGATCGACTGTCCCACGGATTTGATATATGGCACGGACGATCGAATTACGCCCGCCGATGGTGCGGCAGCTCTCGCGTCGGCGATCGCTGATTGCCGAGTGCATCTGATCGAGCGTGCCGGCCACCAGGTGGTTCAGGAGCGTGCTGACGCGGCGGCGCAGCTGCTCAACGCATTGATCGACCGACGCTATCGCCGCTGAAGGCGTTTGGTCGCTGCGCGGAGCCAGCGGGCCTCAGCTGCGGGCAGCAGCGGAAGTAGCTCGCGCCGAACGCGCGCGTGGTAATCGTTGAGCCACTTCAGTTCGCCAGCGGAGAGCATGCCGCTGACGACCAGCTGTATGTCGATCGGACAGAGCGTGAGCTCCTCGAAACAGAGGAATCCCGGGCCGACGTCGGATTGGCGCACGGCCAACAGGTTTTCGATGCGAATCCCGTATTCGCCGGTCAGGTAGTATCCTGGCTCGTTGCTCAGTACGTTGCCCGCCTCCAGGGGGACGCCCGTACAGCGCCACGGATTGATCGACTGCGGTCCTTCATGGACGTTGAGATAGCAGCCAACACCGTGTCCTGTACCGTGGGCGTAATCGAGACCTGCTTGCCAGAGCGCTTGCCGGGCGAGGACGTCGATCTGCCGCCCTGACGTGCCCTCGGGGAACACGCAGCTGGCGATCGCGATGTGTCCCTTGAGCACCCGCGTAAAGTGCTGTTTCTGCGCGGCGGTCGGCTTGCCGAGCGCGACGGTTCGCGTGATGTCGGTTGTGCCGTCGAGATATTGACCGCCTGAGTCGATCAAGAACAGGCCGTGCCGGCGCAGCCGCGATGCGCTCTCGGGACTTGCCGAATAATGGATTACTGCACCGTTTGCTCCGTATCCAGCGATCGGCGCAAAGCTTTGGCCGCGATAGTTTGAGCCTTCGCTGCGCAAGCGTTCGAGCTTTGTCGCCACCGAAACCTCATCGATCTGCTCTTCGGCGGCGAGCGCGTGGTCGAGCCAGGCGAGAAAACGAACCATCGCGACGCCGTCGCGGAGATGTGCTTGCTGCATGCCAGCGAGCTCTGTGTCGTTCTTTTTCGCCTTCATCTGCCAGATCGGCGAGCGCTCGCGGATCAGCGTGGCGTTGGCTAGCCGTTCGAGCACCCAGCTGTTGGTCGCTTGCTCGTCGACCCAGACCGTGGCGCGCTGCGTGCTGAGCTCCTCGAGAGCTGTAGCGAAGGCGTCGTAAGGCGCGATCTCGATCTGCGAGGAGAGCTTCTTGCCAACGGTGGCCGGTATCTTGGTAGCGTCGATAAACAGGGTTGCGCTGTCGGCGCCAATGACAGCATTGCAGATCGCGACCGGATTGAACGGCACATCGGTTCCGCGGATGTTGAACAGCCAGGCGATGGCGTCGAGCGCGGTCAGCACGTGCGCCGTCGCTTGACGCTGCTTGAGCTCGCGCCGCAGTCTCTTCAGCTTGGCGGAGCTGGTCTCTCCGGCATAGCGGACGGGGTAGAGCTCGATCGGGCTGTCGGGCGCTGCAGGTTGATCGGTCCAGATCTGATCGATCAGGTTTAGATCGACCAGGGTCAGGCCGATCTCGGCCTCGCCGAGTTCTTTCTGCAGCCGAGTGCGCAGCGTTGGGGAGAGCAACTTGGGATCGATGCCGACGGTCTCGCCGGCGCTGAGCTGCTTGCGCAGCCAGGTTTCGATCGAGAGCGTGTCTTTTTGGCCGATCTTGCAGAGTTCGATGTCGCTCCCGGCGAGCTCTTGTTCCGCCTGGAGGAAATAGCGGCCGTCGGTCCAAAGCGCCGCCGCACGCAGGGTGACAACGACATCGCCGGCCGAGCCGGTGAATCCAGATATCCATTGGCGTCGCTGCCAGCAGGGCGGGACATACTCGCTCTGGTGAGCGTCGGTGCTGGGCACGATATAGGCTGCGATACCATTGCGCTGCATCACCGCGCGAAGTTGCTCGAGGCGGCTTTTGATCGGTTTTGACATGGCGTGTGTCAGTTCTGGGCGGCGAGGGCTTGGTCGATCTTCTCTTGCCAGAATGCTGGGTCGAGCATCCGGCTGTCGGAGATCTCTTTGCCGTTGAGGTAAACCGTGGGGGTGCCACGCAAGTTGCGGCGAATGCCTTCTTCAACGTCGACCCCGATCGCGGCGCGCACATCTGCTTTCTCGCTGCATACCTTCAATTCGTCGATATTGAGGCCGATTTGTCGTGCGTAGCGCAACAAGAACGAGGGATGGAGCGCGCGTTGATTGGCGAAGAGCACCGAGCTGTAATGCCAAAAGCGCCCCTGCTCGCTGGCACAACGCGCATAGATCGCCGCAGCGCAGGCGTATTCATGGAACGGCCGGGTGATCTGTCGGTTGCAGGCTTCGTCGAGCGGGTAGTCGCGGTGTACCAGACGAACTTGACCCGCGTTCTTGGTGATCACCTGTTTCATCACTTCGTGCATTCGAGAGCAGCTTGGGCACTGGAAGTCGGAAAACTCCTCGATCAGGATTTTTGCGCTGCTCGCGCCGACTTGCAGGCCTTGGCGTGGCAGGTCCTGCCACGGATTGTGTGCCACGCTTGGCGCGGCGTTGCGCTGTTGCGCGGAGAAACAACCGGGGAGCCAGAAGAACTGGCTGAGCAACAGGCCAATGACGAGCGTGGCGAACAACTGGCCGCCGCTGGTTCGCAATGATTTTCGTAGCTCGCGAGGTCCCTCGTTCATGAATTCCTTCATCTTGCGCCGATTGATCAACCACAGCGCCAGCAGCAAGGCGATGTTGACAGTGTAGCTGGCGGTGCAAAGCAGGCATAAGGACTTGATCTTGACGATCGAGATCCAAGCCATCGTCAATGACACCGGCAAGCCGAGAAGCAGCACCCAAAACAGTAAGGAGTCCCAGTTTCTCAGCGAGGCCAGACCCAGCAGCGGCAGCGCGACGACGAGCGCCGCCAGGCTGAAGAATTCGATCGCGTAGACGGCGATCGGAATACCGAACAGCGAGGCGTAGTCGCTGGCGGCGACCGCAATGCAATCGACGGCGGCGTTCACTTTGCAGAAGCTGTCGATCTCGGCGGGCGCGCTGCTGCTTGCCACCTTGACGTAGAGGTAGGTCAGGTAGATGTTTGCAGCGACCGCTACCAGAAGCAGGAGTAGCGCCAACCACGCTAGCGGGCGGTGGGCGCTTTTCTCGTCGGCACTGCGGCTATTCCGGCGCGACATGCGGCAGAGCATACCTGATCGAACGCTCGATCAAAGGGATTTTTTCCGTCTGCTGGAGCCCGAAACTGCCCGTGCTGACAGGGGATTGCGAGGGGCTCGGCTGGGGAGGAAGCTCATTCGGTTGCGCCGTGGTCAGCCATCAGCGCCAGGATTTCGGCGGTCTTTTCTTCGAGCAGCGATCGATCACCGCGGGTTTCGACATTTAGCCGAATCAATGGCTCCGTATTGGACTTTCGCAGGTTCATTCGCCAGTTGGCAAACTCGAGGCTGACGCCATCGACGGTCGTGATCTGCTTTACGCCGGGCTCGTAGCGTTTGCGTACCTCGGCGATGACTTGATCGGCGTCGGGAACGTGGCGATTGATCTCGCCACTGATCGGGTAGGCAGCGACGCGTTGGCCGACCATAGCCGACAGCGGCTCATCGCCTTGGCAGAGTGCTTGGGCGATGTAGAGCCAGGGGAGCATGCCGCTGTCGCAATAGGAGAAGTCGCGAAAGTAGTGGTGGGCCGACATCTCACCGCCGTAGACCGCATCCTCCTGGCGCATGCGCTCTTTGATGAAGGCGTGGCCGCTTTTGCACATCACCGGCTTGCCACCGGCCTGCTCGACGAGCTCGATGGTGTTCCAGGTTAGTCGTGGATCGTAAATGACCTTGCCGCCCGGGTTGCTCTTGAGGATCTCGGTGGCGAGCAGACCAACGATGTAGTAGCCCTCGATGAAGTCGCCGTTCTCGTCGAACAAGAAGCAGCGGTCGAAGTCACCATCCCAGGCGATGCCCGCGGCGGCACGCGCCCGCTTGGTTGCTTCGGCGGTAGCGGGGCGATTTTCTGGCAACAGCGGGTTCGGAATGCCGTTGGGGAATTCGCCGTTTGGCTCGTGGTGTACTTTGACAAAGTTCAGCGGCAGATGTGGGGCGAGCGCTTCGATCAACGGACCAGCGCAGCCGTTGCCGGGATTGGACACGACGGTCAGGGGTCTGAAGCAGTCGCGGTCGATATATTGCAGCAGGTGGTCGATGTATGCCGGTCGGGTGTCTTGCTGATCGACGGTGCCGCGCTTGGTTGCTTTGGCAGCGAAGGACTGCTCGCGGACCGCCGCCTCGATGTCCATCAGCCCGGTGTCACCGGAGATCGGCCGCGCCTGGCTGCGCACCAGCTTCATGCCGTTGTAGTCGCGCGGGTTGTGAGATGCGGTGACCATCACGCCACCGTCGACCTTGAGGTGCGCGGTGGCGAAGTAGACTTCCTCTGTACCGCAAAGACCGATGTCGATCACATCGACACCGTGCGTGGTAAGACCCTCGATCAGTGCGTCGCTGAGCGAACGGCTCGACAAGCGGATGTCGTGACCGACGACAACGCGCTGAGGCGCGACGATCGTCGCGAAGGCGCGGCCGACCTGCTCGGCAATCTCTTCGTTTAGCTGGTCGGGAATCCGCCCGCGGATGTCATACGCCTTGAACGCGGGAAGTCTTGCGGCCATCGTTTTCTCCTCGGAGTCTAGTTCAGCGTAGCTCTGGCTTGAGGCCCTTGACGAGTTCCTTGATCTCTTCGGCGCGCGCGCGGTCAACGATCAGCGTGCGGTCCCCTGACCGGACGACGATCAGATCGTTGACGCCCAACAGTGCGACGAGTTCGCTCGAGTCTTCGCAATAGACCAAGTTCTTGTGAGAATCGCGTGCGTGAATCTTCCCGCGGTGCATGTTGTTATGTTCTGCAGCGTCGAGAAATTGCTCGAGAGCGATCCATCCGCCCACGTCGCTCCATTGAAAAGCAGCGATCGCGCAACGCACATCCTTGGCCTTTTCCATCACACCGTAGTCGATTGAGATCGGGTCGAGTTCGGAAAAGCTCCGTTTGAGCTGCTCGTCAAAGGCGTCCGAGCCATCTGCTTCAGCTGCGCGTTGGAGCAGCTCGAGGTGCCTAGGTAAGTGCGTGTCAAGCTCGGCCGTGATCGCGTCCAGATGCCAGACGAACATTCCGCTGTTCCAGTAGAAATTTCCGGAGGCAACGTAGCTCTCGGCGGTATGGCGGTCCGGCTTCTCGCGGAACTGTTGCAGACGGAAGTGTTCGATGCCACCCACTGAGCCGAGGTCGGCGCCCTGCTGCAGGTATCCGTAAGCCGTTGCCGGGTAGAGCGGCCTGATGCCGATGGTGTAGAGCGCGCCAGTTGATTGTTCGGCACTCGCTGCTGCAGAGAGCAAAGTTTGAATGAAGCGCTCGACGGGGGTGATGTAGTGGTCGGCGGTGAGAACTGCCATCACGCCGTGTCGGAACCGTCGGCGACAGAGGGCAACGCCTAACGCCACGGCAGCGGCAGTGTCGCGACGCATCGGCTCGCCGATGATGTTCTGTTCGGGAAGATCGGGCAGTTGCTCGCGGCAGAGCCCGACGAAGCGGCCGGCAGTGAGCACGATGATCCGCTCGGGGGGCACGACGCCCGCGAGGCGATCATAGCTTTGTTGCAGCAGGGTTCGGTTGCCGATCAGCGGGATGAATTGCTTTGGCCGGCTCTCGGTGCTCATCGGCCAAAAACGAGTGCCTGCGCCGCCAGCCATGATCACTGCGACGAGGTTGTCGGCAACGCTTGCTGTCTCTTTTCGCTCTGAACCCATCGTCACACTCGCCCGTCGGTCTGTTTGCCTACGCGTGGCTATTTCTTCTCGGCGACGCTCGCCGTCTTTTCAGGATCGACCCGCCAGAGGTTGCCCTCTTTGACGACGAAAATCGTCTCATTGCGCACGCTGCGTTTGCCCATCCGATCGGTCTTCTCCTCGACGACGAAGCGGTACGTCGCCGGATCGATACGTTTGCCTTCGCCTTTGACGGTGAAAGCTAACAGCTTGTGGGGGGATTTGGCCAGCAGTTGCGGCATGTTTTGGCGGATCTCGGCGACGGGTGCACCCCAGGCTTTGACGATCCGCGCGAAGGTCGCGTCGGCGGTGAGCGCGACGACTTCGACGAAGTCGTGATCGACGTTGGCTTGCAGCCATTTGGCAAGCGTTTGGTGCGCGGCGCGCTCGTCCTTGTTGGCGCAGCTGACGGCAAGCGAGCAGATCAGTGCGACGGCGAAGGCGGCTGCGGTCCTACGCATAAAGCGGCATCCACGCGCGGCTGACCTCGGCCAGTGCATCGAGAAAACCTCGAATTTGCTCGGGGACGATCGCGCCGATATTGGCCACGCGGAAGTAACTCGCTATCGGCGATGAGCTGGGCGGAACGACGGTCGATGGAAAAAGCGTGTAGCCGCGTCGATAGAGCTCGCTGTAGAGCAGCTCGAAGCTGTAGCGCGGATGGCTTGGCTCCAAGTAGGGGGTGACGAGGCGGCTGAGCTGAGTGTCCTCGATTGGGCAGCGGAAGCCGAGATCGCGCATCCCGCGGTGAAGCGTTTCAAAGCAGGCGACGTAGCGCGCTCGTCGCGCAGGCAGGCCTTCTTCGAGCAGCTCCTTAAGCGCGGCGTCGAGCGCAAGGGTCACGGAGACCGCCGGCGTGAAGCGCATCTGTCGGTGGTCGCGGAAATAGCGATATTGCGCACCGAGGTTGAGGTAGAGCGAGCGACCGGGGATCGGCGCTAAGTCGTCGAGGCGCGCTCGACGACCGATGACGAACGACATTCCCGGCAAGCCTTGCAAGCATTTGTTGGCACTGGCTGCGACCCAATCAGCGCCGAGGGCCGGTAGATCGATCGGTATGCCGCCCAGCGCGGACATACTATCAACGATCGATTCGACGTTGTGGCGTCGGCAGAGTGCGCAAATCGACGCGACGTCGTTGAGCACGCCGGTGCTGGTCTCGACGTGAACCACTGCGAGTTGGGTGTAGCGCTGCGCGGTAAGTCTGCGCTCGAGTGCGTCGAGGTCGTAGCGCTGAGCCCAGCCGGGATCGAGCGCGTCGCATTCGATCGCGTTGGCTCGGGCGATCTGGACCAGCCGTTCGCCGTAGTTGCCATTCTTGAGCACGAGTAAGCGCCCGTTGGGCCTAACCAGCGAAGCGATCGCGGCCTCCACGGCGGCTGTTCCTGAGCCGCAGATCAGCGTCGCTGCGTAGTCAGCAGCTGGTGCATCGACGACGCGCAGCAGATTTTCGCTGATCGTCGCTAGGACCTCGCCAAACTCAGGCTGGCGCGGGCAGATGTCATCGGCAACTTGCGCCTGTTTGACGCGGGCGCTGGTGTTGGTCGGTCCCGGGTTGAGCAGCATCCGGCCTCCAAAGTGTGGCACACGGGGGGTTTATCAGATCGCCGGGTCTTTCTCGAGTGCAATCGGTTGGTTGTGACGCGGTGCATCAAGGGCTAGTTGACGGTGCGGGTTTTACGTTGTAGGCGCAAGCGCCATGTTAGTGACACTGATTATCTTGGGTGTGTTGTTGGTCGGTTGGGTTCTGCTCAATCTAAAGACGTCGCGGCCTGATGGAACTTATGTCGCCAGAGTTCACCCGTACCGTCGGATGCTCTGGCATATCATTCCAGACCGTGACTCGTCGGTGGTGTTCTATGACACCTACGTCGTCGCCGACAAGCTACTCGAGTACGTCAAGCGAGCGCGCGAACGCTTTCACTGCGATCTGACCCACGTTGCGGTGGGCGCCTACGGGATCGGCGTCAAGCAAACGCCTGCGATGAATCAGTTCATTGCCGGCCATCGCATCTACGATCGCATCGGCAATTTCGTGACGTTTAGCATGAAGCGCACGGCGCGCGATGCTAAGGCCAAGCTGGCTGCGGTCAAGCTGCAATACAAGCCAGGTCCCAACGGGGACGACGGTCCCTACGACGAGACATTCGAGGAGCTTTGCCTGCGCGTCAACGCTCAAATCGGCGAGAACCGCTCTGGTAAGCGCACCCGCGACGACAAAGAATTCGATTTGCTGACCAAGATGCCGCGGGCGTTCTTGCGCTTCGGCATCAAGCTCTTTCGTTGGATGGACGACTACAACATCCTGCCCGGTGGCTTCATCAAGCACGACGCGATGTATACCGGTTGTTTCATTGCCAACCTCGGCAGCATCGGCATGAACGCCGGTTACCACCACCTCTATGACTGGGGAACTTGCCCGCTGTTCTTGATGATCGGCCAGCTCGAGGAACGGCCGCTGGCAATCGACGGACAGATCGTGATCAAGAAGGTCTTGCCGCTGCGCTGGACCTACGACGAGCGGATCAACGACGGGTTGAGCACGCGTCGCGGCATTCTCGCGCTAAACGCTGTGCTCGAGGATCCCTTTGCTTATTTGGGCTGTATCGAACCGGATGGCAGCGACCGCTTCAAGATCGGTGAGCGGCGCGTGCCCGATGCGCTGATCGACCTCTAGTGCCACAGCGTGCGGCTCCGAGACCCGAGCGCTGGCTAATAAGGGCGTGGCGGGGCGCTAGCACTTGCCTATTCATCGTCGGACTGACCGCGTAGCTTGCGGCTGACCAGGTCTTTTGCCGAGAGCAATTCGTCGGCAAGGAAGCCGAAGCCAGCGTTGCGGATGCCGCGCAGTTTGCTTTCGGCGGTCCAGAGTGCTTTTTGCCAAGCCGCGGTGTTGGTCGTCGTGCCCGCGGGCAGCAGCTCAAGCTTCTGACCGATCGCGGCCAGCGCTTCGAGGGTGAACCCCATGTCGGCCTTGCTGTGAGCTGTTGTGACGTTGCAGCGCAAGCGGGCCTTGCCCAATGCGACGCCGGGATAGATGAAGGGCATCATGATCACCGACGCACCGTGGTAGAGATATGCACCGAAGGTTAGCGCTTTCATTTCGTCGCCGACCATCAGGGGAGTGATGTGCGTTTCGCTGTCCCCGAGGTTGAAGCCGAGGCGCAACAGTCCCTCGCGGAAGAACTGTGCGTTGTCGGCGAGTCTTTCGATGTATGAGTGATCGCTTTCGATGATATCGAGTGCGGCCAACGCTGCATCGACTTGCGCCACCGGCAAGGCTGCCGAGTAGACGAAAGAGCGCGCTTTTAGTTTGAGATAGTCGATGATCGCGCGGTCGCTCAGCACAAAGCCGCCGATACCACCGAACGATTTGGAGAAGGTGCCGATCAAGATGTCGATGTCGCCGAGGACGTTGTGGATTTCGGCGCAACCACGCCCTGTTTTGCCCAGCGAACCGAGGCCGTGGGCGTCGTCAACGATCACTGGCGCATCGAACTCGCGCGCGACCTCGATCAATTCGGGGAGCGGCGCGATGTCACCATCGACGCTGTAGAGGCCTTCGACGACCACGAGCTTCTTTTTCTTTTCCGATTGGGACAAGACGCGTCGCAAAGCCTTGGCGCTGTTGTGCTTGAAAAAGCGCAATTCGAGGTCGGGGTTCATGCCTTGGGCGAGATATACGCCGTCGAGGATCGATGCGTGGCTCAGTTTGTCTAGGGCCACCGTCGTGTCGTCGTCGGGGAAGGTTGAAAGCACGCCGACGAGCGCTTGGTAGCCGCTGGTGAACACGCTGCATGCCCCAAAATCGAGCCATTTGGCCAGGCGAAACTCTAGCTCATCGTGTCGATCGCTGGTCGCCTGCAAGCGGGAGCTGCCCAGGCCGGTGCCGTAGTGTTCGATGGCGTTTTGGCCGGCTTTGATCAACCGCTTGTCCTGCGATAAGCCGAGATAGTCGTTCGATGTGAAATTGATGTAGCTACCACGCCGAATCTTTACGCGAGGCCCGATGTTTTCGAAGCGGCGCATGAACGGAAACGCCTTTTGTCTTTTTGCTTCCTCGGCTTGAGCAAGAAACTCAGTTGTAGCGTCGTGCAACCAGCTCATCGGTCTGTCCTATCTTGGTCGGATGGCAGCGTTCCAAATTTGAAGCGAGCGCGGGCGACTTCGTATCCCGCGGTGGAGCTCTGCGCGCCGATGATGCCCATCGAATCGAAAATCTTGATCGCGCGCACCATCGTGGTGAGGGTTTGGCCCGGCTCGAGCGGGCGGAAAAACTTGGCCTGGTCGATCGTGCAGAGCACTTGGGTCTTCGACTCGCTGCGCTCGGCACCTCGGAGGCCGACCAGTAGATTGGCGGCCTGGGCCATGTGCTCGATGATCAGCACGCCTGGCATCATCGGTCGGCCGGGGAAATGGCCGGCAAGGAACGGCTGATCGGCGTCGAGCCGATAGTGCGCCGTCAGCGTATCGTCGCCAAGCTCGGCCGAGTCGATGAACACGAAGGGTTCTCGATGTGGAATCGAACGCAGGATTTCAGCGCGGCCGAGGTGCATAAATATTCGGATCTAAAAAGCAACTTCGAGTTACGCTGCTGACGCTATGCGGTGGGGCCTCGCTTGTCAAGCCGATGGGCGTAAGCTCGTCCATCGGTCGACGTATAAGACCCGAGTAGCTTGGAACCCGCGGGTGTTGCACTGACTTGGAGGCAGATATCGTGATGAGAGCACTGTCCTTTTGGGCGCTGTGGCTGGCCTTGCCGATCGACGTTCTGGCGGCCAACGCGCCGGTAATTTCGGCAACGGTTTACGCCGATAGCGCTCAAGTGACCCGGCGCACAGTCGCCCGCTGTTCGCAAGGCGTGGCGATCTTTGACGGGCTGACTTCGACCTTGGACGAGAAAACGCTTCAGGCGCAGATCGAAGGGCGCGGTAGCGTCGTCGGGATCTCGCCGACAAAGCAGGTGACCGGACCGCGCCCCGCGGTGACCGCGCTGAAAGCGCAACTGGCGGAGTGCGCGCGTCAGCGCAAGGCGCTCGATGATCTGATCGACGAGCAACGGTTGCTCCTGGAAAAGGTTGATGGCTTGCGCAAGGTCTTCGCCGCCTCGTTTAGTCGTCAGAGCTTGGTTGGCGCGGCGCCGCGCTGGGACCAAGCGGCCGACCTGCTGCGTCAGCGTGAATTGCTGGCGCGGCGTCGGATCGCCGAGGCCGAGCGACGCAAGCATGAATTGGACAATCAACGCCGCGATCTTGCTGGGCGTCTGGCAAAGCTCAAGCGTGCCGATCGGCGGACCACGCTCGCTGTGCGGGTCTTCTTGCGCTGTAGCGGGCAGCAGCCGGTCCGTTTGAGCTATGTCGTGCCTGGCGCGAGCTGGTCGATCCATTATCGCGTCGAGGCCAAACCGGGAGGCCGCTTAGCGACGATCAGCGCCGAGGCCGAAGTTAGTCAGGGCAGTGGCGAAGCCTGGAACGACGTCGAGTTGTTTGTCTCCACCGCGAATCTTCAGCGCGACAATACGCCACCGAAGATCAGCCCGTTGCGGGTCTACGGCGCGAAGCTGCGCGATGAACGCAAGGTCCTGGTGCGACGTTTTGAGCATCGCCGACATCTCAAGACCGGTTCGCGTCTGCCGGTCGTTGGCTCTGAGCGTTTGGCGAGTCGGTTGCGCGCCGCACGCAGGGTAAGCCTGCCGGCCGATGGTCAGCGGGTTCGTGTACCGCTGGTCAGCCGTAGTGTGCGTGCAAGCGTCGCTTTGGAGGCCGTGCCCAAGGTCGCGCCTCACGTTTATCGCCGACTGACGTTCGATAATCCGTTCGACTTTGTCCTGCTCGCTGGCCCCGTTGATCTGCTTGAGAGCGGGCGCTGGCTGGGACGTGCTTCAGTCGCGGACGTCTCGCCCGGTGAGCCGATGTCGTTTAGTCTCGGCGTTGAGAACCAAATCACCGTGCAGCGCTACATCAAGTCCGAAGTGCTCGTCGGCGCGAGCAGCTTTGGATCATCGAAACGCCTTGAGCATCGCTATCAGTTCATCATCGGCAACTGGACCCAGCGCCAACAAACGATCGGCCTACGCGAGCACATTCCCGTTTCGCAGGTCGACGAGGTCAAAGTGAAGCTTGGCGACAAGACCACGGCCCCGGTCGCCCACGACAAACAGGATGGGCATTTGCTGTGGCAGGTTCGCGTCGATCCACGAAGCCAGCAGACCGTCGTGCTCGACTACCAGATCGAGCTGCCCAAGTCCTACGCCGTTCGCGGATATGCCCGCGCTGAAGGGAGCCAGCGATGAAGCGGATGATCATCAGCCTGGGCGTCGTTGGCCTGGTTGCCGTTTGTGGCGAGCCGCAGGCGCGCGCAGAAGAAGCCGTCGACTCGGTGCTTGTTTACAGCGAAGGTGCGCGCGTTTTTCGTCGCGCTGAGGTACAGGTGCAAGCCTCGACCGCTGAGGTCAGCCTGGGGCATCTGCCACAGGGCATCGATCTAAGTTCACTGCGTGTCGAGTCCAAGACGCTGACGGTCTTGGGAGTGGATTTGGTCTGGGCGAGCGGTCCCTCGGAGCGCAGCGAGCGGGCCAAGCGCTTGCGCGAGCAGATCGAGCAGATCAACGCGGAGCGTCGGCTGATCGACGACGAGCTTGGGGTATTGCGGCGCGAGAACGACTGGATTCGCGGGCTCGCTTTCGACACCCGTCAGGACGACAAGCACGTCTTGCCGCGGATCGATCCGGCATCCTGGCGCCGAGTTTTGGAGTGGATCGATCAGCGGCTTACAGCCGTGCGCAAGCGTCAAGCAGCCTTGGCGGCAAAGCGACCGATGCTCGAGCAGCAGCTACACAAGTTGCAGGTTGAGGCGGGGCCACTGCTCAAGGCCGCCGTCGGCCAGGCTGAGCGGCAAGTGCGTGCGCGCATTAAGGGGACGGCAGGTCGACATCGTCTGGTGCTCTCATACATGGTCTCCGGAAGCCGTTGGCGGCCGTCATACGATTTGTACTATCGCCCCGACAGTGGTCGCGTTGAGTTGGCCTACTACGCGCTCGTTTCGCAAACGTCGCGCGAGGACTGGAGCGATGCGCGACTGCGCTTTTCCACCGCCTTGCCGACGCGGCTCAATACGGTGCCTGAGCTGCCGGTCTGGACGCTGGCTCGCCGGCGCGATTTTATCCCGCGCCCACGTCCCCGCGGTGAGCGTGTGGTGCAGCGTTGGCGTGGGCCCGCTGAGCCGACGCGCGGCCGTGCCGTAGAATTGCTGGCTTTGCGACAAGTCGTCGAGGACGCGCGGCCAACGACGGAGGCTTCCGCGGATATCGATGGCGTTGCCGATGAGCAGGACAAGGCCGCGGAGCGCGAAGCGCCGGCGCCGATTCGGCCGGCGAGTCCATCTCCGGTGGGCGGCGGTGATGAAGGCAAGAAGGGTCCCTATCAGTTCCGGCGGCGGGCGGTTCGCTTCGAGGCTGGCCTAGAAAAGGGCGACATCGAGCTTTCCTCGGCGTCGATCGATCTCGCACCGGGGCGCCGCAGCATTGCCACCGAGCAGATCGCGTTTGCTGATTTTGGCTACCGTCGTCGAGAGCCCGGGGCTGATACGCCGGCGGGCGCGGCCAAGGGACTGCGTTACGTGCTCTGGGCGCCTGGTCGTCACAGTGTCGAGTCTGACGGTCAGAGCAAGCGCGTGCCACTGTTTCGCCGCACGCTCGAAGCGACGACCGTGCATCGCCTCGTACCCGGTAAGAGTAAGCGCGCCTACGTGATGGGCAAGTTGGTAAACCGCACCGGTCGGCCGATCCTGCGCGGCCACGCCAATCTGTTTTTCGGTTCGATGTACGCCGGCGCGAGCTGGCTCAACACCGCACTGCCGGGTCATGAGCTGGAGCTGCCCCTTGGTGTAGACGATCAGGTCAACGTCGAACGTCACACCCAGCAGCACACCAAGAAACAGGGGGTGATCTTCCACGATGATGTCAGTCGCTACACGGTGACGATCGAGCTCGCTAATCATCGTGGACGCGCGATCCGCTGCGAAGTGCTCGACCAGGTGCCGATCGCAGCGAAGAACGGCAAGATCAAGATCGGCAGCTTCAGCGCCGATCCAGCAATGGATCCGCCCGATCGCCAGGGACGCATTCGTTGGCAGGGAACACTGGGCCCGCGGGAAAAAAGAACGCTACGGTTTTCGTTTGAGATCGTTCGTCCGGTGGGAATGAAGTTGCGCCAAACGGGTGGCTAGAAAAAGAACGGCCGCTGCTTCGCGCCCTCCAACGAAGCAGCGGCCGAGCGCCGCCTTTAGCTATAGACCAGCCAGTGTGATTGCGACGTCAACTGGGGCGCTCACCCATCCCATCGTCTCCAGGGTTATTTTTTGTACCCAGGAAGACATAAAAAAATCAAAAAAAATAGTTCAGGGCTAGGTGGGGTCGAGGGCGTCGGCGAAAATCGTTTTATTACAAAAAGTTGAACTCTTAGCGATCGTTGCCAGACCTAGGGCCAGCTCGGCCCCCGAGCGAGGGCGATAACGCGCAGCGAACCTCCGGGCGCCGAGCGCACCGACGAGATTCAACGCGCTGCTGGTGACGATCGCGCCGAGGCGTTCGCCGACGCGTCGTTCGTCGCGGTCGCTGCCGCTAATAAACGAGGGGCGAACGACGGTGTAAGCCAAGCCGCTTTGCCGAATCAGCGCCTCTGCGGATGTGCGGGCGCGCAGGTAGGCTGAGGTTGTTCGGCCTGCACCGATCGCGGAAAGGTAGATCAAGTGGGCCGATGCGGCGCCCAGTTTTGCGGCCTCGAGCGCGGTCTCTGTCAGCGCGACGTCGACGCTCTGATAAGTCTCGTGGCCACCGCTCTCGCGTGACCGACGACGGGTTGTGCCGAGCAGGCAGTAGATATGGCTGGGCGGATCACTGGCGAAGGTCGACGCCAACGCTGCGACGGTAAAGGGCGTGCGGTCGACGCGGGCACCCCAGCTGGAAAAGCGTTCGCAGCACGCTTCGGCGCGCGGGGAGTCTGGCCGAACGTGAGCGACCGTCGGGGTGTTCTGCTGACAGAGCGTTCGCACCAGGTGCTGGCCGGTATAGCCCGTCGCACCGATGATGAAGACCTTTGGCTTGTAGCGTTTCACGGCAACCCAGTGGGACGATGGTCAGTTGGCGGCGGCTCGTGGTCGCCTCGCGCCGAAGCCGAGCGACGACGTTCTCTTAGCACGCCAAACTGATCGCTTCCAACGTATACTTCCTTGTTTGGCAACTGACCGCGATCGGGGGAAAAGCGTATGGCGCAGTTTTTCGATCAGCTAGAGCCCGCGCACGTTGCGTTTGTCGGTGCGCAGCCGCTGTTCTTTGTGGCGACCAGCGCGGTCAACGCGCGGATCAGCCTCTCGCCCAAGGGCATCGACAGCTTTCGTGTGCTCGCGCCCGACCGGGTTGGCTATCTGGATTTGACCGGTAGCGGCAACGAAACCGCTGCGCACCTGCAGCAAGATGGTCGAATCACGCTGATGTTTTGCAGCTTTTCCAGTAAGCCTTTGATCTTGCGTATCTACGGGCGGGGACGAGCCGTGGCGCCGGCCGACGGCGAGTTTGCGCAGCTATCGACCGCTTTTCCGCAGATCGTTGGCCTGCGTCAGTTGATCGTCGTCGATGTAAGTTCGGTACAGACCTCGTGTGGTTACGGCGTTCCGCGAATGGACTTTGTCGCCCAACGGGACACGCTGCTGCGTTGGGCGGAAAAGAAGGGTGAAGACGGTTTGCGCGCCTATCGCCAGGCCAACAATCGGCGCAGCATCGACGGCGCGGCGGTACGCTTGCCCGATCCCGCCGAATAACTTTACACTGCGGCGCGATGTCCGAGAGCGACGAGATTCTTGTTCAGACCCTCGAGCGCGCAGAGCGCGTCGGGTTGAGTTCGATCGGTGACGGTGCACTGTCGACTCGGATCGCTGACGCGTGTCGTCTGCATGCGCCGCGATTGCATGCTGCACCCCGTATCTATCGGGCGGCGGCTGCTGAACAGCTTGCGCCGATCGCCCGTTTGCACTTGGCGATCTATCGCCGTAATCCGCACGTGTCTGCCGTCCTGCAGTTGCGACCACCGCGCCTGCAGGCCTTGGCGTTAGCCGGACTGACGCTGCCCCAATGTCTGTTGGTTGCACCGAGTCAGACGATAGTGCTGCGTAGCGAGCCGGATGCTGAGCGTCGACTCGCTGAGCAGATCGATCGCTGTGGGATCACGCTGCTCGGTCTACATGGCGTGTTGATCAGCGAAGTGGATGCCGAACAGGCCCTGCGTCGGGTGAGCGAGCTCGATCGCCTGGCGGAGGTTACGTTGGCGTTGCAGCAGTTTCGTTCGCCGCAGCCACCTTCGGAGCGCCAGATCCGTGAGCAGCTTCTCGCCGGACAATGGTTGGGCGAGACGGCGGTGGCCTCTCGCGGCTGTGAGAGCTGCAACGCCTGCAGCAACAGTCGAATCGAGCAGCAGACGGCGGATGATGCGGTCAGCGGAGCGATCGAACGATTCTTGCAAGGTCAGCTGGAGCACTAGTCCTGCCGGTTTTTCGCATCAATGGCGAGCATCCGCTGCCGGTCGATCTACCGGGTGTTTCCGTCGACGATGTGATCGGCTGGTTGTCTCCGCACCTTTCTGATCGGCGTCGGCGACGGATCGATCGCGCGATCAAGCAGCGGCTAGGTGGCGTGACGGTGCTGATCGAGAACCCGTACGACCCCCATAACGTGGCAGCTGTACTGCGCAGTGCCGAAGCGATGGGGCTTTTGCACGTCCATGTGGTGCTGGCCGACGAGTGGGTAGGCTTTTCGCGTCGGGTCACGCAAAACGCCGACAAGTGGATCCAAGTCTATTTGCATCGCTGTACTGCCGACGCATTGGCCTTCTTGCGCCGTGCCGGGTTTGTCTGCTTGGCCGCGCTGCCACCCGAGATGGAGCGTGCGCCCGACCGTTGTGCTTTTGCTGCCGATCGGCCGCTTGCGCTCTGTTTTGGCAACGAGCACCAGGGCTTGAGCCAAGCGGCGATAGATCGTTGTCAGGGGCGCTTTCATTTGCCAATTCATGGGCTTAGCGAGAGCTATAACCTGTCCGTCAGCGCCGCCTTGGCGATCGATCAGGCGACGCAGGCTTGGCGTCGAGGCCGTCGTCAACTGGGCGATTTGCCCAAGGGGGTCCAACAACGGCTGCGGGCGGCGTACTACGTCAATAGCGTGCGCCACGCGACGGATATCGTTTGGCGGCGTCTCGCTGAGCGCGCAGAATGTTCGGCGGGCGAGACGCCCCAATCCTGGAATAGCGCTTCGACGCATGCCCGAACAGAGTTGGACTGAGACCGTGAAACGAACCCGTAGACACGATCGTACCGGTCCACCGAGCAAGCGAATGCGCGCGGCCGTGGCCCGCCGACCGCGTTGGCCGCGCGTGCTGCGCTGGCTGTGCTTTCTGGCGCTGCTGGGCAGCTTTCTCGGGGCTGCGGCGATCGCGTCCTTGTTCTACTACTACTCGCGTGATCCGCAGCTGCCGTCGGTGGCCTCGTTGCGCCGCTATGAGCCCCAAGCGGTCACGCGGCTCTATGATCGTCATGGTTTGTTGATCGGCGAGCTCTCGACCCAGCGACGCTCGGTTGTCGCCTACAGCAAGATCCCCAAGCTGTTGGTCCAGGCGATCGTCGCCGCCGAGGACGCCGACTTCTTTCGCCACGGTGGCCTCGACTATATGGGCGCGTTGCGGGCGTTTTTCGCCAATCTGCGAGCCGGCCGATTCGCGCAGGGCGGCAGCACGATTACCCAACAGGTGGTTAAGACCTTTTTGCTCAGTCCCGAACGGACGATTCGACGGAAAATGCAGGAGATCATCTTGGCGCGGCGCCTCGAAGCCGAGTTGACCAAGGAGCAGATTCTCCATCTCTATCTCAACCAGATCTATCTTGGACACGGCCGCTACGGCGTTCAGGAAGCCAGTCGCTTTTATTTCGGTCGGGACGTCGACAAGCTCGGCCTCGCGGAAGTGGCACTGCTCGCTGGCTTACCCCAATCGCCCGAGCGCCTTTCGCCGTTCAAGCACCCCCAGCGAGCCAAACGCCGTCAACGCTACGTGCTCAAGGAGATGTTCAAGGGCGGCTACATCACCGAGTCAGCCTACAAGCAAGCTGTCGACCGACCGATTCGCGTCGCCAGCAACTCGCGGCCCTACTATAACGTCGCGCCAGAAATTGCCGACGTTGTGCAGTCCCATTTGGCCAAGGCGTTTGGCGCTGAGAGCTTGTCGCGTCTCGGTCTGCGTGTGCAGACCACGATCGATGCGAAGTATCAAGTGGCGGCTCGTCAGGCTTTGCAGTGGGGGCTACGCGCGATCGATGCGCGACACGGCTATCGCAGCCGTTTGTCCCATCAGCCGCCGAGCAAACGGGCAGCGATGGTTAAGCGCCTTGCCCGCACCCAAGGCAAACTCGTCGACGGTGGCTACTATCGCGGTTTGGTCGTCGCGGTCAATGACGGCGACGACTCGGTTACCGTGAATCTCGGAAGTACGCGTGCCGAAGTGGCCGTCGACGATCCGCGTTATAACCCGGAAAAACACGTTGCCAGCAAACGTTTCGCCATTGGTGACTTGATCGCGGTCAGGGTTCGGGGCGGCAAGTACGTGTTCGACCCCGGTCCCCAGGGTGCGATGATCGTGATCGAACCGAAGAGCGGCGATGTGTTGGCGATCGTCGGGGGATACGAATATCAGCGCGGCGGCTTTGATCGGGCACTGCGCGCTCGTCGCCAGCCAGGGAGTTCGTTCAAGCCGTTTGTTTACGCCGCTGCGCTACAAAGCAAACGCTACACGCCGGCGACGATCGTTGAAGACGCTCACTTTGTCGTCGAAGGTTGGTCGCCGAAGAACTTCGACAACGACTACCTTGGTCCGTTGCGACTGCGCGTCGCTCTGGCGCGCTCGCGCAATACCGTGGCCGGTCGGCTGATCAAGGCTGTCGGCATCGAACCGGTCAAACAGATCGCGCAATCTCTCGGTATCAGCAGTCCACTGAGCGACGATCTCTCGTTATCGTTGGGCAGTTCGAGTGTTAGCGTTTTGGAGATGGCGGCGGCCTATGCTGCGATCGCTAACGGTGGCAGCTATCACGCGCCAAACTTCATCGCCCGGATCGGTGACGACGAGGTCAAGCGGCCGCCGGCGCATGAAGCGTTGCCGCCGGCGCTGGCGTTTGTCTTGACCAGCATGATGCAGAGTGTGGTGCGTGAAGGGACCGCCCAGCGTGCGCGCGGTTTGGGGCGTGCGATTGCCGGCAAGACCGGCACCACCAACGACCAAAAGGACGCGTGGTTCGTCGGCTTCACGCCACAGATTTGTGCGGCGGTGTGGGTTGGTTTTGATCGGCCGCGGACCCTCGGCCGCAAAGAGACCGGTGCCCATGCTGCACTGCCGATTTGGGTGCGGTTTATGCGCGAGGTGCTCAAGGGGACAGCCAAGCTGGCCTTTCCCCAGCCCGCCGGGGTGGTGGTCGAACGGATCGATCCCGATACCGGTCTGCTGGCGCGCCCGGATCAGCCCAACGCGATCGAGGAGGTCTTCATCGATGGTACTCAGCCCAAGCAGCAGGCGTTGCGTCCCAACGATGTCGATCCGAACACGATCTTGATGGGGCCAGGTGTCCCTTAGCGCCGTTGCCGGCTTTGCCGGCAAGGTCAGAGGTTGGCGAGACCGCGTCGACAGCGTCGAGCGAGGTGCAGCGTTCCGCCGATGCCGATCGCGGCGACGGCATCAGCGTCAATAGCGACGCCTGCATGCCGTAGCGCTCAATGATCACGCCGAGCAGCTCCTCCTGAAAGATCGGTCCGATCGATCCGAGACCGTTGATCAGTCCGGCGGCAGCGGTGGCGCCGCGTCTTCCGGCAACATCGATCGCGCCGACGCCTGAGAGCAGCGAGTCAGGGCCCATCAGCATTAGCCCACAGGCGGCAAGGCCGATGCCGAATAGCCAGACCGACTTGACGCCGAGCAGCGCCAAGAAGACAAATGCGCCGAACATACCGATCGTCATCAGCAAGATCGTCTGGTAGCGGCGAGCATGAAAACGCCGATCGGAGACCCAGCCGGCAAGCAGTACGCCCAAGAAGCCGACCCAATCGAAGGCGGTCGAGATGTAGCCCGCACCGTCTTTGGATACGCCGAATAGGCGCTCGATCGCCAACGGCCCCCAACTATCGAGCGAGTAGCGCAGGAACTTAAAGACGAAGTAGCAGGCACCCATGATCGCGATCGTCGCGATCAGTTGGCGGTCCCAGCCGCTTTGCTCTTGGTCGGTTGGCGACGCAGCTTGCTCGGCGCCTTCGCTCTGCTCGCTTTCTATCGCTGGCAGTCCGACGTCCTCGGGGCGATCGCGCTCAAACAGATAGAATACGATCCAGATCGCGGCCATTACCAAAGCGGCGCCCCAAAACGACCAGGCTGCACCAGCGAGACCGAGCATTAGGGCGGCAAAGGTCTTGGCGAGGATGCTACCGATTTGATAGCAGGTTGCCCAGACGGCGACCGCCCGGCCGCGTTCATCGCGCTTGAGCCAGTTGCTGAGCACGCCGACGTTGGCTGGCCAGCCGCTGGCTTGGGAAAGCCCGTTGATCGCCATCAGCGCCATCATCGGCCAATAGCCGCTCGGCCCAGCGAGATAGCAACTACCCAGCGCGACGTTGACCAGTCCGCTGATCGCCATCCCACCGAGCAGCAAACGTCGCGTTGAGACATGCCGTGACAAGTAGCTCGTCGATAGCTGACCGATCATGTAGGCGATCAGGTAGACGGTCGATAGATGCGCTAAAGCCGATGTGGAAATCGACATCGACTGAAGGATCGAAGTCTTGGCGATCGCGAAATTCTTCCGACAAAAGTAAAAGCCCACATAGGAGAGCCAGGTCGCGATCAGCACGCGAAGGCGCCACGTCTTGAATGCATTGCCCGCGGTCATCGTGACGCTTGGCTGTGCAGCGTGGCGAAAAATTCTCTGGGCAGTTGTTCGAAATGATCGATTTGGAAGTCGGCCCAAGGCCGGTGCAGGGCGAGCGCTTCGGCCGGGCGGCCGCGGGCGATCAGCACGGTGGTCATCTCGGCACGCTTGGCAGCTTCGAGACCAGCTGCGCTGTCCTCGAACACTAGGCACTGTTTTGCGGGACAGGCTAGCCGCTGGGCGGCAAGGAGAAAGCCGTCAGGCGCGGGTTTGGACCGCAGACAATCCTCCGCGGTGACGATCGTTAGCAGGGGGGCGTCGATCCACTCAAGCAACACGCGCGCGGTTTGAGCCGAGCTCGAGGTAACGATCGCCGTCGGACAGTTGGCGATGCTCGACCTGATCGCCTGGCGTGCGCCGGGGATCCAGGCGGGGCGTCGTTCAACAAATGCGCGATGGAACCGCTGCTGAAGCTGGGCGGCGATCGGCCTTTCTTTCAGCGCGGGATACTGGGCGGTCAGTAGCTCGCTGATCGCTTGCCAACTGCGGCCGTCTAGCTCCAGGCCGTCGAGGCTGTCTTGGCCCAGTGCGTGTTGTTCGAGCAGCGCGATGGTAACTTCAGCGGTCAAGCGCTCAGAATCGACCAGCGTGCCATCCATGTCAAAGATGACCGCGGTCAGCGCGTCGGTCTGGCAGGTGGCGATCAGTTGGGCGATGTCAGTCATTGGGGTTTGCCGCTTGCTCAGTCTGATCAGGGTTTGTGTCCGGCCGCGCGGTCAAGGCGCGAGCGGCAGACCCGCTGCTCAGCCATTTTCGTTGGCGGATGTTGCAGCCGCTATGCCAGACTCCAATGCGCTGATTGGCGACCCTCATTTTGCTGGGGTGCTGAAACTGCAGACTTTTTTCGGTCGGTGGCCAGGCGTGGGGTTGCGCGACGCTCCGAAAGCGAGAGGGGTGTTCGAGCGCTGACTCGCGCCGAGCCCAGCGGACGCGGCGACCGCCGTGAGCCATTCTTTCGGAGAAAGCCCCGGCTTTTCCGTCGGTGGCACAGTCCAAAAGGAGAATCTCGCTGCGCTAGACCGTATACTGGCTCGAATGGGGCGCTCTGTTGGCTTGATCGTGCTGATCGCAGTGGCGTGGTCGTCGCCGCTTTGGGCCGAGCGCACAGCGGTGGCCGGCCCCGATCTGAACGAGCTGGCGCGGTCGTTGGTCTCTGACCTTGCGCAATATCCGGAGCCGCGGCGCGATCAGCTCGACCTGGCACTTGTTGTCGAGGGGCCTCGAACGGCCAGCAGCTTGTTCGAGCGGACGCTGAGCGAGTTGTTAAGTAGTCGGTTGGCCAAGCTGGGATACCGCAGTACGCGGCGCTGGTCGGCGCAGACTGAGGCGCAAGTTCAACAGCACGCGACAAGCAGCGGCATCGATCGCGTGCTGAGTATTAAGATCAGCGTGGCAGATGGGCAGTTGACCATTCAGGCGATCTTGCTGGCGACCGATCGCTTGCTGTGGCGCGACATCGCGCACCCACAGCGCGGGGCGCTTTGGGTGGCACATCGTCGGGTTGCTCTCGCTGCGGGTTGGCGGTGGTTGTTGCGAAGTGATCAGCAGTCACTGGCGCTAGCGATCGTCGACCGCCGTAGTGTGTTTGATCTGTGGCCGCTGTCTGCGGCTTCGGCAGACCTCGATGGCGACGGCCGCGCAGAGTTGCTGGTGCTGTTTGAGCACGAGCTTCGCATCTTCCGACGTCGCCGCGCTGTTTGGCAAGATGTCTGGCGCGGCGAGCTCGACGGGGCGCTCGCTAGCCGTCGACCCCGACGCGCGCTGGGCACGATGGTCGTTGAGACCGACCGGCTAGGTCGACCGACGATCGCGCTGCGCAGCAGCGCTAGGGCACGAGCAGCGCGCTACCTTTGGCGCTCGGGTGCGCTGTCGTTGGTTGATCGACCAAGCGGCTACCCCCTCTGCCTACCACAGGATAATGGCAGCACAACGTCGCTCAGTGTGACTCGCTCGGGCGGCACCGACTTGCTGTCTTGGACGCTAGCCGGCGCGCCCCAGGAGTTCTACGCGCAAGGCGTTGCACCGGTTCTCTCGAAGACTGGTCAATGGTTTACGGTCGACGCCTCGGGCGAGCTTGCTCTTTGGTCGCCGCTGGCCAGCAAGGCCGAGCGGTCGTTGGTCGCGATCGCACGCTACAGCAAGATTGGGATCGCCGTGGCGTTGGCCGACCTCGATGGAGACCAGCAGCTCGACGTGATCGCCAGCGATGCAACCCAGCCCGACGAGGACGACCGGCTGCTGGCCTTGCGTCAACAAGGAGGCCAACTGAAGGTTGTCTGGCGAAGCGCACCCCTAGCGGGGGCAATTCAGGCGATCGCCTGCGGACCTTTTGCTGCGGATGCTCGCTGCGTTGCGTTGGTCACCGATCGCTTTCGGCGCTCTCGCTTAGTGACATTCCGATGAGCGTTTACCGGGCGCTCCTTGGTGGCTGTTTGTTGATGCTGTTCTGTTCGCCGACCTCTGCCTTTTTGCCCGCCAAGGCCGGCGGCACGTTGGCGATTCCACTGCGGGGGACGGTCGTCACCCTCGACCCGCTGCGTGTGCGCTCGGCGGCCGAGATGCAGCTGCTGACTGCGCTGTACGATCGGCTCTTCGTCTGTGATCAATCGGGGCATGCTGTCGGTCAGCTTGCTGTGGGCGTGCCGCGTGCGATCGACAGCGAGGGCACCTACGAGTTGAGCCTGCGGCCCGACGTAAGGTTTCACGATGGCCGCGTCCTATCGGCTGCGGACGTACTGACGGCGCTGCATCGCTTGCGCGCCTCTAGTCACCGCTATTTGCTCGGCGTGGTGCAGTCGATGGCAGCGGTGCCGAGCAAACCGCTG
This sequence comes from Deltaproteobacteria bacterium, assembly GCA_020633415.1. Classification (GTDB taxonomy): domain Bacteria; phylum Myxococcota_A; class Polyangia; genus JACKDQ01. The sequence continues at coordinate 322,950 of JACKDQ010000002.1, read as the reverse complement.
CTGAGGTTCAAACTTAAGGCGATTGGGCCCGATGCGGGTTCGGCCTTGGTTGAGGCGCTGTGCGCGCCGCAGGCGTCGATAGTGGCGCTGCGCGCCGGTCGACTGTGGGGAACTGGTCCGTATCGTCTGATCGCCCGTGATCGCGACAAGATCGTCTTGGAGGCTAACGCAGACTACTTTGCCGGCGCGCCTTACATGCGGCGCGTCAGTCTGTTGCGCTTCGCCAAGCCGGCCCTGACGCTGGCCGCGTTTCAGCTGCGCACGGTGGCGGTCTCCTGGCGCGGGGCTCAGCTGCTCGGCCAGCGCCCGCGCTTTGCGGTCAAGACCTGGCGTAGTCCGCACTGGACAACCTTGTATCTTGCCGTCAGCGATCGAATCCCGCTGTTGGCAGGTGTGCGGTTTCGCCGGGCGCTCAGTCAGGTCGTTGATCGTGCGCGGCTCGTGCGCCTGATCGGCCGCTCGGCCGTCGCTGCCTACTCACCACTGACGCTGCTTGAACGCGCCGCCGGGACGAAGCCGGACCCCAAGCTTTCGCTCGCTCAGCTGATGGCTGGTCAATCGGCACTGCGCTTGTTCGTCGATCGCGCACAGGACGATGACGCGATCGTGGCGGGAAAGCTCGCTGCAGACCTCGATCGTCTGGGCGTGCCATTACGTATTGTTGCACTGTCGGCAAAGCAGCTCCGTGAGCATTTGGCGCGCGGCGATTACGACCTGGCGCTGGATCGCTACGTCGGTCGCGCGTCCAGTGAACGTCTGGCCTATGCCGGCGCGTTGGTCAACGCCGGGCGGCCGGGCCTGGCGCTGCGTTGTGCGGGTGGGCTGGACTGCTTGACCAAGCTGCTGCCCAGCCCGACCGATCAGATCGTGTTCGTGCCATTGGTGCGCTATCGCCCGCTGATTCACTACGATGCGCAGCTGGGCGGTGTGGCTAGCGGAGCCGATGGCGAGCTCGCTTTGGACCAGCTCTACTGGCGGCGGCAATGAGGTTACGCAGCAAACTGATGCTGATCGTCGTCTCGAGTGCGGTGCCGATCGTCAGCGCCTCGCTCGTCGGCAGACACTTCGCGCGGCGCGAGTTTAGCCGCGAGTTTTCCCGCAACCTTGACCGTGGTGAGTCCCGGGTTCGAGCGCAGTACCGCGACTATCTGCAGCAGATGACGCAGGCCGTTGAACGGCTTGCCGATCAAGAGGACGACTTTCTTGGCGCGGTGCTGCTACACCTCGCGCGTGGCGATGATGACGCCGCAGCACTTCGCAGATTGGTGCGCTGGGCGCCGCGGGTGATGGAGCAGCGTGGACTGGACATGCTGACGGTGCTCGACAGCCGAGACCGTATCGTCGTCAGCGGGCACTTCCCCGGTCGCGCCGGCCAGCGCGAACCGTTGAAACATCCGTTGGCAAAGCGCTGGCTTGCTCGGGTGCGGGTGATGATCGATGGGCGGCCCCAGGACCGCCTGATGATTGGGCGGGCCAAACGTGTGCGGTCGCCGTTAGGTGTGACGCTGACGATCGTCGGCGGACGAGAAATCGGCGAGCGATTGCTGCGTCGTTTGCGCCTGGAGCGCGGCGTGCGTATTGCGTTGCTGGACGCTCAGGGTCAGAGCCTGGCGGGAACAAAGTTGTTGGTAGGAGCGCCAACACGCCGGATCGAACTCGCGCTCGGTGCTGAGCGCCCCGCGCAAATCGTCCTGCAAATCTCCGATGAGAGGTTGCGTACGTTGCTCGGGCTGATCAACTGGATCACGTTGTTCCTCGTTGTGGGCATCTTGCTTCTCGCAGTGATGCTCGGCGCGGCGGCGCGGCGGATCACTCGGCCGATCGAAGCGCTGGCGGCAAAGGCCGAGCTGGTGGCGCGCGGTGAACTCGAGCAACAGTTGCCTGTCGAATCGAGCGACGAGATCGGTGAGTTGGTTGCTGCTTTCAATGCGATGACTGTTCAGTTGGCCCAATCACAACGGCAACTCGCAGCGGCCGAACGCGTCGCGGCCTGGCGAGAGATCGCCCAACGCATCGCCCACGAAATCAAGAACCCGCTGTTTCCGATACAGATGTCGATCGACACTTTGAAAAAGGTGCACCAACGTCGTCACCCGGACTTTGAGGAAGTGTTTGCCGAGTCGACGCGGACGATCCTCGAGGAAGTGGAGCGGCTCAAGCAGATCGTCGCTGAGTTTTCCCAATTTGCGCGGATGCCCAGGGCGGTCCTCGAGCCCGCTGAGCTTGGTCAACTGATCGAGCGCGTCTTGCCGCTCTATCCCGATGTGGCGTTTTCGCCGAGTTCGGCGCCGGTGCTGGTCCAAGCAGATGAGCAGCAGTTGCGCCAAGTCCTGATCAATTTGCTCAATAACGCCAAGGAAGCTGCCGAGCAGCACAGCGACAAGCCGCAGGTATCCGTGGCGCTGAAGGTCGAGCACAACGAGGCACTGATCGAGGTCAGCGACAATGGGGCTGGCTTCGACGACGAGACGGCAGCACAATTATTTACGCCTTATTTTACGACGAAGAAAGCGCGTGGCGGAACGGGCTTGGGTCTGGCGATCGCTCATCGGATCGTGCAGGAGCACGGCGGTTCGATCCGGGCGACATCTTCTTTAGGGCGGGGCGCGAAGTTTGTGATAGCAATCCCTGGTTCGACGGCGAAGCTTGACCAAGAGGATTAGCGTGCGAATCGAGATCGTTCCGGTATTCGAAGACAACTATGCCTACATCGTGATCTGTCCGCAGACAAACCAGGCTGCTGCAGTCGATCCAGCTCAAGCGGATCCGGTGCTGCGTAGAGTTGAGCAGCTCGGCGTCGATTTGTGCGCGATCTGGACGACGCATCACCATTGGGACCATGTTTCGGGGCACGAGGCGATCGTGGCCCGTTATCCTTCGCTCGAGGTGCTGGGCTCCCCAAATAGCGGACGGATCCCTTGTTTGACTCGTTCGATCGGCGATGGTGAGCAGATCGCACTGGGAAGTCTGCGCTTTCGCGCGGTGGCGACGCCGGGGCATACGCTCGATGCGATTTGTTACATCAACGACCGCGTCGCCTTCACCGGAGACACGCTGTTCTGTTCGGGTTGCGGCCGGCTGTTTGAAGGCAGCGCCGAGCTGATGTATCAGTCGCTTAACGACAAGCTCGCCGTGCTGATGCGCGAGGACACCGCGATCTACCCGGGACATGAGTATACCGAGAAGAACGTCGCCTTTGCCCGCTCACTAACGCCGGCCGATGCCGAGCTGACCGCCTATGGTGAGCGTATCGCGGCGCTGCGCAAAGCGGAAAAACCGTCGGTGCCCAGCGATTGGTCGACCGAGCGGCGCTTCAACCCATTTCTTCGATGCCAGAGCCGAGCGCTCGCTGAGGCCGTTGGCGGAGATGTAGGTGATCCGGTGGCGGTGTTTGCCGAGGTGCGCCGCCGTCGCGACGCTTATTAGTGGCGCGCAGGAATTTTCGACGCCTCGCTCAGGCTGAGCAGCGCTGGCGCTGGCGCTTGCTCGCGCTTGCGATCGCTGCTCGCGCCGCGTTCTGCGGGTAAGGCCTCGTCGGCACTGCGCTCTTGTTGAATGGTTGGTATTGGCCGACGATCTTTGTCGCTGAGCTCATGCCCTGGACTAGCAAAACGCCGCGTTCGCTCAACGATCGGCGAGATCCGTCGTTTTAGAGGGTACCTGGTGCGGAGGATATCGTGCGTATCGTCGGCTGCGCTTTGCTCTTGCTATTGACGGCTTGTCGGGTGGACGACGGTGGCCGGTGGGCATACAACGTGCCCCAGGCGCCAGCGGGTACGCCGGTCAGCGGTGAAGTTGATCTGGTTGCGGCTGGCCTGCCCGAGTGGATCGGCGACATTCCGGTGGTGATCGACGAGAAAGCCAAACGCGGCCTAGTGTTGACCTGCGCGATTCCGGCCGATCCGGGTAGCGCGCCGCTGTTCGATCGAGCGACGACGATTTCGGCGGTAGGCTCAGCGGACAGTCTCTGTTTGAAGCCCGATGATGCGACCGCGGCCCATTGTCGCTGGGTGGCCGAGATGACGGCGCGCCGCCAAGCGATCGCGAGCTGTTTAGCGGAGGCGCTGCTGATGGCTGAAAAATGGGGCGACGATCTCGCTTCCAACTACGACCGCACGTGGAAGCAGCTACGCGATGATTTTGCTGCGGGCATTTGGTTGACCAACGCCGCAGATGCTGACGCCGACAACGACAAGCATCGCGCGACGATCGCTTCGCTGATCGGTTCGGTGCAGGCCGCCGGTTCACCGCTTTGTTTTCCCAAGACGGCGCAGCAGGCGCTCGTCGAGCGCCAACAGGAACTATTGAATCGCCTGTTTTGGCTTGCGGCTGAAGATCTTGGCGAGCAGCGCAACATCGTTTCCCAGCTTGAGGTCGGCATCGAAGCTCAGGTCGTGGCGAGCCTGCCGCCATTGGCGCTGCGGGTGAGGTTTACTCAGGCGCCACGCTTGGTCCAGGGCCTGCGCTGTGGCTATGGGGAAGGTCTGCCCTAGATCGCGTCGACGATAGCGATCGCGAAGGCGCCGAGGAATGCGAGCGCGGCCGAGGATCCAGCGATCAGTTGCCAGCGTGCTCGGGGTCTGGTGCTAGGCAGCGCGATCCCCCAGACCAGGCCGGCGCAAAGTCCCCCGAGATGCGCGGCGTGATCTGTTTGTCGCGACGCGCCGACGACGAAGCCGTAGTAGGCGATCAGCATCGCAAACACGTGCCAGACGGAAAAACGTGATTGTTCGCCGCTGCGAAGTTGGCGGATGCGCTTTCCTGCGATGATCCCCAGTGCGCCAAAGATCGCGCCTGAGGCCCCCACCCGTACTGCCGACGGTGAGCCGAAGCTGTTGCTGACGAGGTTACCGAAGATTCCGCTGCTGAGGTACGCTGCGTAAAACACACCTGGCCCGCAAGCGTTTTGAGCGAGTGCGCCGAATAACAGCAGTCCGACGCTGTTGCCGAGCAGATGCCCCAAGCCGTTGTGGAGAAAGACAGCGGTGAGCATCCGCCAATATTGCCCGGCGCTGAAAGCCGCCGTTTGGGCAGCCCCGAAGGCAAGCAGTGTCGCACGCGCCGTCGATCCACCGAAGCGCTCGGTAAGGATCCAGATACAGATGTTGACGACGAGCAGGCCGACGACCCAGTAGAGCGGAACCGCTGTCGGCGCTGGCTCGCGTTGAGGTTGTTGGCTACGCCTGGTCTCTTCCGCGAGGATCGTGCGCGCTTGGTCCACAGCGTCCGCCGCGACGAGTAGGGCGAAGATTGCCTGCCCGTTGGCCCGTCGATCGACACGAACTTCGATGCCGCTCGCTTGCAGCGTAAAGGCAGCGGCTTGGGCTTCGCTCTGCGCGCGATAGCTGGCGATCTCGATCATCACTAAGGCAGCGAACGGATCATCGCCAAGTAGCGCCGTTGGACCTCGCTTGGTGAGCGCGCTTCGGCCAGCCGCTCGAGGCGGCAGAAGAACTCCAGCCGGCGTTGCTCGTTGGGCTCGTGGTACACCGGCGGAAGCGCGGGATGGCTAGCTTGCATCGTCTTTAGCCACCAGCGCGCCGATTCCAACAGGCGCAACGCGCGGTAGCAGGCGTGCGCTCGGTCGAGTCGTCCTTTGTTTGCGGCGACGGCGATGCATTGCATGTGTGGCTTGCGCGCGGCTACCAACTGGTCGTCCAGAGAGCCGCAGTCGGGGGGGCGCTGCGGGCCGCGTGAAGTTGGCAGACACTGAAGTGTGCAAGGTGCGACGGGCGGGCGCTGTTGAGGCGCACAACCCGCCGCTGCCAATACGCTCAGCGAGGCAGCGATAAATCGCACCGAGCGGTCGAGCCGATTAGGCTGCCGATGACTTTGATGATTTGTCTGATGAGCCCGACGAGCCCGAACTCGAGCTTGACGAACTGGAGCTCGACGAACTGGAGCTCGACGAGCTGGAACTCGATGCCCCACCACCGCTGCTCGCATAGCCGTCGGCATACCAGCCGCCACCTTTGAGTTGAAACGAAGGCAATGAAACCAAGCGATCGACTTTTCGCTTCTTGCAGGTTGGGCAGCTATTGGGTGGAGGGTCGCTGATCTTTTGCCAGACTTCCCACTGGTGCCCACAGGCGCCGCACTGATATTCGTAGATAGGCATGAACGCAAACCTCCGATGGACACCCTATTCATTTTGTGATGCCTGTCAAGCCTTTGGAGCTCCGAGTTTTGCTCGATCTGCTCGAGATTTATAGGCTTTTTAGCAGTGGCGCAGGGCTGGCCTGCAGCGGTGTGGATCGCCAGCGGGGCAAAGCCAACATCGGCTGGCTATTCGGCGACGGCGTCGACCAGCAGGGCCGTAATGTTGTCGCGTCCACCGCGTTGATTTGCCAACTCGATCAGCTGTTGAGCGACGGTCTCGATCGGTCCGGCACCGAGCACGGTGGCCACTTCATCGTCTTTGAGATAGCCGTGTAACCCGTCGGAACAAAGCAAAAATCTGTCGTTGTCTGCAACGTCGGCTTCGGCCGTGTCGACTTGAACGTAGTCGCGGTGACCGACGGCTCGGGTGATGACATTCTTACCCGGTGCCTTGGCGGCCTCCTCGGCAGTGATCAGCCCGTGTTTCAGCTTGTAGTTGATCAAGGTGTGGTCCTCGGTGAGCTGGACGGCACTACCTTTGCGCAGCCGATAGACGCGGCTGTCGCCGACTTGCGCCAGCACGGCCAGCGTGTCGACGACCAACAACGCTGAAATCGTCGTGCTCATCCCACGGCGCTTGGGGTCGAGCTCCGCCATGCCGAACACCATATAGCAGGCGGCTTGCACCGCGCTCTCCATCAATCGATGCAGGCCGAAAAGCGTGTCGGGATTGGGCGTCTTTTGGAAGGTATCGATCGTCTGATATTCGCGACGGATGTAGCCGTAGATCTCTTCGACGGCTTGGGCACTGGCGACTTCGCCCTTCGCGTGGCCTCCAACCCCGTCCGCAACGACGTACACGCCGAGCGCGTCATCAGCGAGGAAGCTGTCTTCGTTGTGCGGCCGGTGGCGACCGACATCCGAACGACCGTAGGAGCGCCTATGTAACACGAGTCACCGGTCCTCTAGTTCGCGCTCTGAATCCTCGCTGGGCGTATCAGCCGCTATCACAACGGCGATCGCGCGGCGGGATCAACTTCGACTACGTATGAGCAGAATCATTATACATTCGCGTCGGCGACGAATCCAGAGGGCGCATCGCCCCCGTTCAAAGGGGCTAATTCGGCAAGATCGGCCCGCTGATCGACCTGGTGCGCTGCCCGGCGTGCCAAGTCGCGTGTTGCGCTTGGGGGTCGCGCTCAGCGAGGACGGTTGGCGGAGCCCGGATCTCCCGCTGCTGGAAAACCGCGGATTTTGGGTTTACCTTGGTGTCCGCCATGGCCGCCGCAACGCTCGCAGACGCCCTTAATGACCCCAAGCTTCTCGCCCGCTGGCGCAGCGAATTCGCTACGCGGGCCTGGTTGCCCGGGCCGGTTGGCGTGCAAGCGCGCGCGCGGCTAGACGATCTAATGGATGCGATCGTCGAAGCACTGCAACGGAGTGCAGCGTCCAGTCAGGTCGTCGCCTTGGGACAACCGGAGTGGCGCGAACCGCTTCAGCAGCTGTCGTTTGTTGCCGGGTGGATGGCTGGGGAAGGGCTGCCAGTGAGTGCGGCGCTGCTGTTGTGTAAGACCTTGCGCGATGCGTTGGGTGTAGGCGACAAGGCGTGGTTTGAGCAGCTCGAGGCGGTGGTGGTCGACGCTCACAGTTTCAGTCAACGCGACCGCGCTCAGCTCGAACACAACCGGGTCGTTGCCCGGGCACAGGTGCTGTGTCTGATCGAGCCGCGACTACCTCTGCTGTTTGTCGTCGCCGACCCCGATCGGCAAGCATTACATGAAGTGATTGGGCGTTTGATGACCGTTGTTGCCACCCGCGCCTGTCCGACGGTCGTCGTCGATGTGTCGGCGGCGATGTCGCCTGAGCAGGCGCTCAGCGATACGCTTACCCTGCTTGCCGAGTACGATGGCGTACCCGAGGTGCTGTTGTGCGGCGTCGCGGAGCCGGTGGCAGCGCGAGCTGCGGCTGCGGGGAGGCGCTTGTCGCTGGTTTACTGCGAACAGCTTGCGGCAGCCCTGGAACGGGGTCGCGCGCAAGTCGATGTTTAGGAGATCGTTATGGAACGTTATCGAGTGCTGTTGCGTCGCGAAGCGGAGGCATTTGTTGCCTTGGTGCCCGAGCTCGGCCGGTTGAGCGCGCGCGGGGAAACGCGAGCCGAGGCGCTGGCGGCGGTGGAGCAGGAAATTGCCGCTGCCCTTGAGAATATGGCTGAACAGGGCGAAAAGCCCCCGGTTCCGGTCGACGAGGCAGCCTACGATGGTGCGCTAAACCTACAGGTGTCTGCTGACCTACATCGCGACCTCGATTTTGCCGCTAAGGAAGCGGGCATCGCTACCGAAGACTACGCTGCCGAGCTGCTGGCGCGCGCGTTGCCGCTTCGCCGGCACGGTGGGGGGCGTTCGACAAGACACCCCGACGGTGACCGCGATCAAGGGCGTCGACGTGGTCGAGGGCCCCAAGGCAGCCGTTACCGCGACATCATGGACAATCGTGCCGACTTCATCGAGTACGTGCGCGGGCTTGACGGTGGTGGTGGCGGTGCTGGCGCCGGTGCTGGCGGTCGCGGTCGTCGCGGACGGCGCGGCGGCGACGACAACCGTTAGCTCATGCTCCGATAGGGGTCTCCGGATCGCGACCCGCTCGTGATATACTGCGGATCGTGCCTGACTTACCGCCCTTCGAACCGAAACAATTCGGCCGCTATCAGCTTGTCGATCGTCTCGCCGTCGGCGGTATGGCTGAGATCTTCAAAGCGAAAACCCAAGGCGCCCACGGCTTCGAAAAGACGTTGGTAATCAAGCGAATCCTGCCGCATTTGGCGCAGGACTCCGAGTTTATCGACATGTTCATTGATGAAGCCAAGCTGATGGTTCAGCTCAATCACCCGAAGATCGTCCAGGTGTTGGACTTCGGCGAGCTCGAGGGTCAGTACTATATGGCGCTCGAACACGTCGACGGCATCGATGGTTTAGCGATGCTTCGTCGCTGCGCAAAACGACGCTGTCGTCCGACGACCGGGATCGTTCTGCATATCATCGCCGACGTGCTCGATGCGTTGGAGTACGCTCACCGGCTCACGCTTGGCGGTCGTGGGCTCGGCATCGTTCATCGCGATATCTCACCCTCGAATATCTTCATTTCCTGGCAAGGCGAGGTGAAGCTCGGAGACTTCGGCATCGCGCGCGCGGCGATTCGTCGCGGCCACACCGAGGGCGGAGCGCTCAAGGGCAAGTACGGCTATATGGCGCCTGAGCAGGTCACTGGTCAGACCGTCGATCACCGCGCCGATATTTTTGCGGTGGGCGTGGTGTTGGCCGAGCTGTTGATGATCCGCCGGTTGTTTTACGCCAAAGCGGATCTCGAAGTGCTGCTCTTGGTCCGCGATGCCAAGCTGACGCGACTCGACAAGTACGGCAATCGTATCCCGATCGACCTGCGTTCGATCCTCGATTCGGCGTTGGCTCGCGATCCCAACCTTCGCTACCAAGACGCCGGAACCTTTCGTGACGCCTTACACCGCTACTTGTTCGAGAATCGGCGGATGGTGCGCAGCACCGATGTACGAAACTTTCTCAGTCGCCTGATGGAAACCGAGGAGCCGATCACGCGCAAGAGCGAGTCGCTCGAGCGGTCGGTGCGTCAGGCCTCGCTGTTGGCCAACTCTGCGATCGACGGTAATGCGGTTGAGAGTCCGATCGACGATGTTACGCCGGCAATTCCGCGCGAAATCGATTTGCAGCGCCTGCATGGTCCGCTCGGTGCGGAGCCGCCGGTGCCGCTGGTCGCGCGAAAGCGTGGTGACGCCGCCATGCCTTCTCCGCCTGCGTTTAATCCGACGCCGCGGGCGATCGCCGACGCGATTATTGCCGAGGATACGCCAGCCACCGAGACATATCGTCGCGACGCGATCGGCAAGAAGCGCAAGATCATGCTAACGCCTCCTCCCGCGCCGCCGCCGGTGCCGACCGGCCTCCCACACACCGGCGAGGAGCCGCGGATCGCGACCCAGGACGCGTTGGCGGCGGTGCCAGAGATGGCAGCGTCGGGATCGGTCTCCCAATCAGATTTTCTCTCGTATCAAAGCGATGAATATCCGCTGCCGGATCCTGCCGATCTCAAAGAGCCGATCGATGCCGAGATGGTCGTCGCCGAGCGCCTGACAAATCTCGGCGGTCGGCGCAGCGCGAAACCTGATTTCGCCGGCGAATTAGCCGACTGCAGCATGTTTACCTTGCTGTTCGGTTTGGCGGTTAGCGAAGAAACCGGGTTGTTGGTTGTGGAATTCGACTCGGCGATCAAAGAGATCTATTTGGTCGATGGCGATCCAACTTATGTCACCTCGAACCAGGCTGATGAGCTGTTCGGTCAATACCTTGTTTCCAAAGGTGTGCTCTCCAAGGGTGAGCTCTCGATGGCGTTGGCGATGCTGCCGCACTTCAATGGTAAGCTTGGCGATACCCTCGTTGCGTTGAAGCTGCTGCGCCCTGTACAGGTCTTGCGCCATCTCACCCATCAAGTTCGGCAGAAGCTACTCGATGCGTTTGCTTGGGCTGGCGGCAAGTATCGCTTCTATCTTAACCGCGAATGTAAATACGAGTCGGCGCCGCTCGGCCTTGATGCGTTTGAGATCATTGGCGCGGCAGTGCAAGGACAGCCTCGCGATCGCATGGGTGCCAGACTCGCCACGTTCATGGATGTGGCACTCCACGCGGTTAGCCCTGCGCCCGTTCCCCCCGAAGTCTTTCGGCTGGGGACCTTGCCGCGGCGCGTTTACGATCGGCTTGACGGTCGTCATACCTTGCGGCAGTTGTTCGAGACCTATACCGATCCGGTCCAGCGCGACGAATTTGCGCAGATCGTCTTCCTTCTGCTCGAGACGGGCTTGGCCGCCGCTGGCTAGCCCGACGAAGCGGCTGTTTGCCCGGCGCCTGCGGGGTATCGCAACTATGGCGTCGGAGGCTCTGCCGTGGCGTGGGCGTCGAGGTAGCGGCAGGCAGCACGCGTTGCACTGGCTGCCATGCCGGCGGAGCCGACCACCGACATGTACCCGGGCCCAGTGATGTCGCCCGCGGCGAAGACGGCAGTGCTGTTGCCGACCGTGAAGCCCGGCCCGACCGGCAGAAAGCCCCCGGCGTCGCGCCAACTCTCGCAAGCAAACTCGCTGTTGGGCAGCCAGCCGATGCGGACCAGCGCCCCATCGCAGGCGAGCATGGCCTGCTCGCCTTGTCGATCGATGCGCACGCGCTCGAGTTCAGCAGCGCCATCGAAGCCCAACACGCGACAGCAGGCCTCGGTGGTGATGCGTGGATGCTGCGCGACTGCCGTGGCGAATTGGGGTCGGGCGCTCGGCTCAGCGCGCCGATAACAGAGGGTAACCTTTGCCCCAGCGTCGGCGAGGATCAGCGCATTCTCCAGCGCTGCGTCACCACCGCCGATCACGACGATCCGGCGATCTTTGAAGCGGAAGGTATCGACGCTGGCCGACGCGAGAATGCCGCGGCCAAAGAACTCCTGCTCGCCCGCTACGCGGAGTTGTCGTCGGCGCAGGCCGCTGCAAATCAGCAGCGCTGATGGACGGAGCGCCACTCGGCCCGCGGGGACCTCGAGCTCGACCAGCGGCTGAGAATCACAGCGCGCGCTGATCACGCGGCCGGGAAGATGCTGGCCAGCAGAGCGGACAAAGTGCGCCAGCAATCGACGGCGATACTGCTGCCCCGTCAACGGTGGCATTGCCGGGATGTCCGGCATCGAGCGGTGGACGGCAAGTAGCTGCCCGCCGAGCAGTGGTCCAGGGTCGACGACCAGGGCGCGATGCCCGAGGCGGTGGGCCCAAATCGCTGCCGTCAGGCCGGCAACACCGCCGCCGATGATCAATAGCGATCGATCGGTGCTCAGTGTGTCCACTGTGGGGATCTCGTCGTCGATTACCTCGCAGAAAACATCGGTGCGGTGAAACACCACTTCGGCGCCCGCGCTGCGCGCTCCACCGACGCAGTCGAGCTTTTCGACCCGGACCCGCGCCGCGATCGTCGCGGGAAGTTGAAGTAGCCTTCTGGCGATTGACTCGGCGAGCGTCTCGACCAACTTGAAGTGGCGCGCGCCAACGACGCTGCGCGCAGTGTCGGCGATGCGATCATAATCAACGGTGCGATCGAGGCAATCTGCGCCATTTGGCGGCTGGCTGTCATCGGTCTCGACTTCGAGATAGAGTTCGATCGTTTGCGTCGTACCTTGCTCGTGGGGGTAGACACCGAGGTACGCGCTTAGTTCGAGGCCACTGACGAAGATTCGTGAGATCACGTTGAGCTCAGACGGCTGAGGAGGCGACGCACTGGCCGCGTCGACAGCGCGCCGCACACACGCTTGGCGCGCACTTGGGCAGCTGGCAGCTTGCCAGACGCATCAGCGCCAGCAGCGTTGTCATGCGGCTGGCGTTGGCAGTTGTGGTTGCCGTGCTTTGGCAGTCGATCGCTGGGGGGTGACAGCGGCAGTCGTTGTCGGCATGGCACGGTGCGGCCTCGCGGGTCAGCTTGGCAAATTCCTGCCGCAGCCGAACGCAGGGGTCCTGCTGCTTCGCTTGCGGCTGGCCGCTGCCGGCAGCGGGCTTCGGCGTCGGCCGCGTGGTCGCAGCAGGCGTTGACAGCTCGCGGCGCGTCGGCTGGTCGGTTTTGCAGCCCGCCTGGAGGGCGAGCAAGATCGCGATCAGAGTCGCTGGTGTGTGGACACGTGCCATCGATTTGGGCCATCTTAGCAGACGGTGGAGATAGATTACGCACCGAAAATTGTTTGTGCAGCCTGCTGCGCAGAGAATCCCCGCTCCCAGCGATTCTGCGGGGATTGCGGCGCACGTTTGGCCGATGTCTCGGTGGGGCAAGACGAGATCCGCGTCGCGACGGTGCTGTTTGCCGATGTGGTCGACTTCACGGCGCTTACTTCGCAGCTCGAGTTGGAGACGATCAAGAGCTTGATGGATCGGCTCTTCGAGCGGGTTTATCGGGTCGTTGTGCAGCACGGTGGCGTGATCGACAAGTACATCGGCGATTGCGCGATGGCGTTGTTTGGCGCCCCGGTGGCCTACGGCGAAGATGCGACGCGTGCTGTACGGGCGGCGCTCGCGCTGCAACGCCAAGTCGGTCAGCTGCGTCGCGAGTTGATCAGCGAGGGGTTGCCCGCGCTGTCGGTGCGCGTTGGCCTTAATACGGGTCCGCTGATCGCCGGCGCGGTGGGTGCTGGACCGCAGCGCCGCTACACAGTGATGGGCGACACCGTCAACACGGCTGAATCGCTTCAGCAGCGTGCGCCGGTCGGTGGGGTGCTGATCGGTGAGGCCACACACCGCCGTGTGCGCGGCATGTTTGAGGTTCGCCGGCACGCGCCACGCGAGTACCTGGTGCTCAGCGAACGCTACGGTGAAAGCGGATTGCGTCCGCCCGAGCTTTTCGGCACGGCCGTCGAAATGGTCGGGCGGGATGATGAACTGGCGCGCTTGCGCGCGGTGATCGACCGCGTGACGAGCAGCAACGTCAGCGAAACGGTGGTTGTCTTTGGTGGTGCCGGTGTGGGCAAGACCCGTCTGGCCAGCGAGTTGGTGACCACGTTGCAGCGAGAAGGGGCGCGTCTGCTGCCGGTCTACCTCTGTGCCGATCAGGCGCTTCGCGATACACCGTTTGCCGTCGCGAGCAACGCGCTGCGCCGACGACTCGAGATGGGTGCGGAGCTGACCGCTCCGTCGATCGCTACGCGCTGGCGTCGGCTGATCGAGTCTTTTGGCGGAAATGTTTCGCGGGGGCAATTGGCCAACCTTCGCCGCCTCTTTGCCAGCGGCCGGGCTGTGGAGGCAACGTCTAGCGACCGGCAGCGTTTTCATCAGGCGGTTCGCGGATGTTTTGTCGAACTTGCTCGTCAGGTCAGCACGTCGATGCGGTTGGTCGTCTTGGTCGATGACTTCCAATGGTGCGACGCACAGACCGCGGAGCTGCTCGATGGCGTGATCGAGGAGCTTGCCGATCACGGGATTACGCTGGTCTTGCTTGGCCGCCGTGATGAGCTGCCGCATGACCGTCTGGCGATCATCGAGCGCGCGACAGAGACGATTGGTCTGGAGCCGCTAAGTACGGCTGCGACCCAGCAACTGCTTTGCGCGATCGTTGGTCCGGTGCTTGCGGCGCGGCTGCGCTCGTTGGCCGCCCAGACCGCAGGGAACCCATACTTCATCGAGGAATTTTTGCGCTCCTTGGAGGACCGCGGCACGTTGGTGCGGCGAGTCAGCGGCTGGTATTTGGGCGACGTGCCAGAGGACCTGGGTGTTCCGCCCGGGTTGGAGTCGGTGACCCAGACGCGCATCGACAATCTCTCGGCGAGTCAGCGCACGTTGCTTAGAGCGGCGGCGACGATTGGTGCGCATTTCTGGGAGTCGGCTCTCCGTCTGTTGGTCCCCGACTACACGGGTGACGATCTGACGGTATTGGTGCGACGTAGTCTGATCGTTCCGGTTCGAGAAAGCACTGTGCCGGGTGAACGGGAGTATCGTTTTCTTCACGAGACGACGCGCGAGGTCGCTTACCGGATGACGCCGAAGCCGGCGCGTCAGCAAATGCATGGCGCAGTAGCGCACTGGCTGGAGAGTCAGGACTTGCGCAGTTGGGAAGCCGAGGCGCTGATCGCCGGACATCACGCGGACGCGGGAAATGCGAGACGGGCGGTCGATCTTTTCGAGCGGGCTTGCCAGAAAGCTTACGAACGCTCAGCGTACGACGCCGCGCTGCTTTACGCGCGTCGGGCGCTCGAGCTTGTCGATGACGACGAATTGACCTTCCGCCTGGTCGCGCGACGGGAGCGGATCTATAACGCCCTTGGTCGCTGGCGCGAGCAGCTCGCCGACGCTGAGCGAATGATGGAGCTGGCAAGCGATCACCAATCTCGCGTTGAGGCGCACCTACGCATGGGCCGCGCGCAGCTCAATCTAGGCCAGCAGCGCGAGGCACGCGAGAGCTTCGCCCACGCGCGTCAGCTCGCAGCAGACTTGGGCGACGCCGAGGGGACCGCTCGATCGCTGCGTTGGTTGGCGATGTATCATTTTAATCGTTCAGATCACTTTGAAGCGCTGCCCTTGTTCAAGGACGCACTTGCTGTGGCCGATAGCGGAGGACTCGAGTCGCTGGTTGCCGAGCTGGCCTACGAACTGGGTGTTACCGTCGGGACGATCGGCGATTACGTCCAGGCACTCGACGTTTCGGGTCGGGCTCTGCAGATGTTTCGTCAGCAGGACAACCGCTATCAAGAAGCGTTTTGTCTGGGGAACATCGGTTGCTTTCACATCTACCTCGGAGAGTATGTCGAGGGTATTGCGGTGCTCGAGCAAGCAGTGGCGCTAGGGCGCGAGATGCGCATTCCTTTGGCGGAAGGGTCGGCGTTGGCCAATCTCGGTAATGGCTACCGCTGCATGGGCGATGTCGAACAAGCAGTTGCCTACGAGCGCGAAGCCGGACGCATCGCGCGCCGGTTGGAGGATGTTCGGCTCGAGGCGGATGCACTGCTCTACGCCGCGCTTGCCGAGCTGACCACAGATGAGCAAGACGCCGGCCGCCAGAAAGCGCGCCAGGCTTTGGAGCTGGCCGTCGCGTGGGATATTGCGGGCACTCGCGCGGCGGCAGCGATGGCAGTGGCTCGTGCCGACCTGCATGCTGGGCAATACGACGCGGCCTACGCCCAGAGTCGCGAGGCCGTCGATCTGCTCGATCAGCTGGGCAGCGTCGAGGGGTTTGAGGCTGAGATTCGTTTGACCCATGCCGAGGTCTGCCTGGCAAGCAACCGGATCGGCGAGGCGCAGGAAGTTCTCGCCCGGGCGCGCGAAGAGATCGAGCAGCGCTCGCTATCTATCGAGTCGACAGTTCGCCGCGCGTGTTTCTTGGGCAAGGTGCTGGCAAACAAGAGGATTCTCGAGCTGGCGGCGGAGCAGGGAGTCTAGTGGCCAATTGGCGCTGGTGTTTTGAATCGAGCGTTGTAAGCTTTCGCGGCGCGGGCAAAGGTCCCTCGTCGAAGGAATGACTTTGTCGGTTCACGTGGGCTACCATCTGTTGCTCGAGCTAGCGGGTTGTGAGGCTTCGACACTCAACGACGCCGAAGGCATGGCGGCGCATATCAGCGAGGCGATCGAGCGGGCGGGGCTTACCGAGCTCAAGCGGGTTTCACATCGCTTTGTGCCCCAAGGCCTGACGCTGGTGGTCTTGCTCGCCGAGTCTCATGTCGCCGTTCACACCTGGCCCGAGCGCGGGGTCGCGGCGGTGGATCTGTTTACTTGTGCTGAACGCGAGCCCGCAGAGCGAGCGCTCAGACATTTTGCCCAAGCGCTCGGTGCGCGGCAGGTTGAGCTGCGCTGCATCGAGCGAAGCGCCCGCTCGTTGGTTTCAGTCGCCGGCTAGCGGCTGCTGGGTTCGCGCAGACGCCGGTAATGAGCGATTTGTCCGTTGGTCGACGCGTCGTGTTTGGGGACAGTTCCGTCGTTGGCTAGCTCGCCGATGATGCGCTTGGCGAGTTGCTTGCCGAGCTCGACGCCCCATTGATCAAAGCTATAGATCCCCCAGAGCACGCCTTGCACGAAGATCTTGTGCTCGTAGAGCGCGATCAGGCGGCCGAGCGACCGCGGTGTGAGCCGCTCGAAGAGCAGCGCTGTGCTTGGGCGATTGCCGGGAAAGCAGCGGTGTGGCGTGAGCTGGGCGATGGTTGCGGGGCTCGCGCCCGCTGCGCTCAGTTCAGCATGAACCTGCTCTGCCGTCTTGCCTTGCATCAAGGCTTCGGTTTGCGCGAAGAAGTTGGCTAAGAGCAGTTGGTGGTGGTCGTGGAGTTCGGTGCTGGGATTGGCGGCCGCGATGAAGTCTGTGGGGATCAACCGTGTGCCTTGGTGTAGCAGCTGAAAGAAGGCGTGTTGGCTGTTGGTGCCTGGTTCTCCCCAGATGATCGGAGCTGTCTGGTAGTCGGTGATCTGTTGCCCTTGACGATCGGTGCGCTTGCCGTTGCTTTCCATTTCAGCTTGCTGCAAGTAAGCGGGGAAGCGTGCGAGGTACTGATCGTAGGGCAAGATTGCCTGAGCTTCGCAGCCAAAGAAGTTCGTGTACCAAATGCCCAGTAGCCCGAGCAGCACTGGTATGTTTTGCTCGAGGGGCGCGTTGCGAAAGTGCTGATCCATTGATGCGGCGCCGGCCAGGAATTGTTCGAATTGTTCCATGCCGACAGCACAGGCGATCGACAGTCCGATCGCCGACCAGCAAGAGAAGCGCCCGCCGACCCAATCCCAGAATTCGAACATGTTCTGTGGGTTGATGCCAAAGCGCTTGACCTCGTTGAGGTTTGTTGAGACGGCGACAAAGTGCTTGGCGACGGCATCTTCGCTGCCCAAGCCTTCGACCAGCCAGCGACGGGCGGTCTTGGCGTTGGTCAGCGTTTCAAGGGTGGTAAACGTTTTCGACGCGACGATAAACAGCGTCGTCTCTGGGTCGGCGTCGCGCAGCGCTTCAGTGATATGCGCACCGTCGACGTTGGAGACAAAACGTACATCGATCGCTTCAACCCAGTAGGGCCTGAGCGCGGTGCTGACCATCTGCGGGCCAAGGTCAGACCCGCCGATGCCGATGTTGATTACCGTCGTCAGTTTCCTTCCCGTATGACCGAGATGTGCACCGCTATGCAGGGCATCGACGAATCGCCGCATTTGCTGCTGGACCGTGCGGACGGCAGGCATCACGTCTTGCCCGGCGACCGTCATCGGTGTGTTGGCTTGATGTCGCAGGGCGACGTGAAAGACCGCGCGCCCTTCGGTTTCATTGATCGCTTCGCCGCCAAACATTCGCCCGATCCAGCGCTCGAGGTCGGCTTGTTGGGCGAGCTCGGTCAGCAAGCCGACGGTTTCGCTGGTAATGCGATTTTTCGAGTAGTCGAACAGCAGATCGTCGAGCTGCAGCGAGAAGCGCGAAAAGCGCTGCGGATCGGCAGCAAACATCTCGCGCAGATGCAGTCCCTCGATCTCTGCGCGATGGGCACGCAGTTTGTTGTAGGCCGGGAGCTCAGAAAGTCGTGTCATTCGGATCCTCGCCGTTCGCTTGGTTTTGCAGCAAAGGCAGCGGCGCCGCGTAGTGCGGCGAGCGGTTCGTGCAGCAGATAGAGCGGCATTTGTTGGGTGAGCTTGGCGAAGCGCCCTTTGCGGTTAAAGCTGGCGAGAAAACGAGGCTCGCGCAGCTTGCTGGCGATACGCGGTGCGATCCCTCCGCCGAAATAGACGCCGCCGAGGGCGTTGACCTTTAGCGCGAGGTTGGCCGCTTCGGCGGCGTACAGTTCGACGAACAAGTCGAGGGCGGCGACGGCCGCTGGACAACGACTTTCAAGGGCGGCGCTCGATATCTCTGCCGGCGCTGTGTTGGCGTTGGCTTCGATGCGTGCGCGCAGGTCAGCGTTGATCTTTGTAGCGTCCGTTCGATGGCTAAAGAATCGGTACAAAGCGCGTAGGCCCGGTCCGGAAACGACGTGCTCGTAGGAGACATGCTCGAACTCACCGAGTAGGTAGCGCAGGAGCTCGATTTCCAGCTCGTTGCGCGGGGCAAAGTCGCAGTGCGAACCTTCTCCTGCGATCGGTCGGAAACCGCCGTCGGTCGCTAGCAGGATCGCTTCGCCCAGGCCTGTGCCCGCAGCGATCAGCGCGGCATTGCTGCCAACGACGGGTTGGCTGGCGTTGAGTTGCTCGATTTGCGAGGGGGTGAGTGTGGCAATGCCGTAACCGGTGGCCTCGAGATCGTTGAGCAGCCAAACGCTCGGGATGCCGAGCAGCGCGCCCAGTTCGGCAGCGTCGATCACCCAGGGCAAGTTAGTCGCTTCGCAGCGCTGACTGAAGACAGGTCCAGCGATGCCGAAGCAGGCAGCTGTGAGCGCTGATGCGTGTTGGCCGACCTCGGCAAGGTAGTGGGCGATGAGCGCTGAGAAGGTGGCGTGTTGTCCGCTCGGATAGCTGCGCAGCACTGTCGGCGAAAGCGCAGTCGGCTCAGCGGCCAGCCCGAACAGCGCCAGATTCGTTTTCGTTCCGCCTATGTCACCTGCGAGAATCATGTCGACGTCCCCGGAGCGTGTCAGAGCTTATCGCGAATCTCTTCGAATCCACAACGCTCGGCGTGATCAACCGCCGATCAACAGCACACTGTCGACCGTCGGGCCTGGTCCGAGGACCGAGACGGTTATCCCGGCGGCCGTCGGTTGGCAACGAGAGGCGCGGGCGAGGCCTTCGGTGGCGCCGAGTAGGTCTCGCTGCTCGGGGGAGACGACAATGCTCTCGGCATGGGGGGCGACCTTAGCCCAGTAGGCAGCGGCGCGCGACAGCGCCTGTTCGCCTGAGGCCTGAAAGCTATCGCCCACGCAGACCGTCGGCTCGCTGGGCGTACTGCGCAGCGCGAGCGCAACAGCGGCAGCGCGGGCCACGCTGGGTGCGGTTTGGTGAAGTGTCGGCGACCATACGTCAGCGCCAATGATGATCGCGATCTCGAGTTGGCTGTCGGCGATCAAGCTTGCTGCGTGGGCCAGCGCTTGGAGCCCCGCGCCGTCGCCGTGGGCATAGGTGAGTGTCGGGCCCTTGATGCGATAGGCGATGGCGAGTTCGGCGCCGGCGCTGCTCGGCAAGGTATAGGGAAACAGGCGCGGGCTCGGTGTCTTTACCGAGGCAAAGAACTGTTCGTTGGCCTGGTGCGCACCGTAGGCGCTGCCGACAAACAAGCCGATCTTGGCTGTCGTCGCGTTCAGTTCGCCGCTTCGCTCGAGCAAATCGAGCAGTTTTCCACCGGCGGCGCTGCATAGTTGGCTGAAGTGGTCCATGCGGGCAAAGCGTCGGGCCTCGAGGCGTCCAGGACGGTCACCTTTGGGATCGAGGGTCTCGGCGTCGAGCGCGGGAATCGCAGCGATCAGCCAGGCCGGGCGTTGTTGCGCGGAATCGGATGGTGGCATGTTCACGTCGCTGGGATCGCCCGTTGAAGACTGTGCGTTAGTCCTGAACGGATGCGTCGGGAGGCAGCGCCAGGTCGGCGGCGCCATCGGCGATGCCGCCATCACCGCCCGGGGACGCACACATCAGCTGTGCTTGTTGTGGCCGCAGATCGACAAAGCCGAGTCCGCATTGGCCGCTAGAACAGGCGGCTGTGGCAGGCTGACAGGTTTCGACGCAGTGGCCGGAGATCTTGCACAGACCGCTCTGGCAAGCGCGTCCGTCGGCGCAAGTTGTCGCTGCTTTTCCGCTGCCATTCGCGCCGGCCTCCACGCAGCAGCGTTTCAGCTCGACGCCATTGTCGTCGGTTGTAAACAACAGCGTACAGACGCCGCTGGTCGTCGCGCACTGGCGGTTGTCATCGCAGGTGGTACAGGTCGATACGGCCTTGGTGCAATAGCCCGCGGCTAGCCCTTCACGTGCACAGGGCGCGCTGGCGTAGCAGTTGCGGCGCACGACAAAGCGACCATCTTGGCAGGTGCCACTTTGCCCGCGCGTGTCAGCCGCATCGACAAAGCGGCACAACGGTTTGCCGGCCGGCTCGTTGGCGCACTCTGGCGAGACATTGCTGCCGTCGCTCTGTTTGCCATCGGCGCTGGCATCGGCTGCTGTCAGATCCGTTGCCGCGTCGGCGGCCAGATCTAGGCGGGGCGATCCATCAACGGGCAGACCTGTAGCGTCGAATCGACAGCCGCCGATCGTTAGCAGCCCGAGCATGAGCAGTGATTTGGAACGCACCACCCTCTCACTATACCGCAAATCAGCGGGTAAAGAGCAGTGCCGCGTTGTTTCCACCAAAGGCTGCCGACGTCGACAGGGCGACATTGAGTCGCACGTCCCGCGGCGCTCGGCAAACAACATCGAGGTCGAGCGCTGGATCGACGGCCTCGCAGCCGACCGTCGGAGGAACGCGCTGCTCGCGGAGCGAGCGCACGCAGCAGGCCGCCTCCAGTGCGCCGGCCGCCGCCAGCGTGTGGCCGATCGCGCCCTTGATCGCGCAGAGCGGCAACTGGGATGCCCGTCGGCCGAGCAATTGATGGAAAGCGTTGCATTCCATTTGGTCGTTGTAGCGTGTGCCCGTGCCGTGGGCATTGAGCAAGTCGATGTTTGCGGCGTCGAGCCGGGCGAGTTCGAGCGCGCTGCGGATCGCCAAGGCCAGTCCGCTTCCCTGGGGATCGGGGCCGGTTAGGTGGTTGGCGTCGTTGGCTGCCCCCCAACCCGCAAGGCGAACGGGGTCGGCGCCGGGCTCGTAGGAGAGCAACAGCAAGCCGATGCCATCGCCCAACGCGGTTCCGGCACGGGTGGCGTCGAACGGTCGGGGCCCGCTCGGATCGAGTGCCCGTAGCGCTTCAAAGCCGGCTTGCACAAATTCGCTGACCACATCGACGCCTCCGGCGAGGGCCGCGTCGCAGCGACCCTCGCGGATCCACTGCGCTGCGGTGGCGATCGCGATCGAGCCGGATGTACAGCCGGTCGAAGGACAGCTCAGCGGTCCGCCGCTCGCCAATCGCTGGCGAAGTGCAAGCAATGGGGCGTAAAGGCCGGGCACGTCGTGGGGTGCCGAGCGCTGCTGGGCCTGCCAGCGCAAGATCGCGCCCTGGGTCGTTCCCAGGGCCAGCCCGAGCCGCTGCCGATCGAGGGCACCCAAGGCCGGACTGGCAAGTAGCTGGTCGGCGATCGCCTCGCACAAGGCCAGCGTGCGGTCGCCCTGAGGCAAGCTAGCTTGAGGGATGCGCGCTGCCCAAACCGCCTGCTCGGCACGTACGTCGTGGTGGAGGGCCAGCGCCCGCTGGCCAGCGAGCAGCGCCGACCAAAGCCGTGCCTCATCCGGCGCGGCGGCGCAGATCGCGAAGCATTCGCGCACGTAGACCGGTCGCCCGTGATGGGCAGTGAGCTTGGATCGCATCAGCGGAAAAAGCGGTAGAAGTTATGCCACTGTTCTGGGTAGCGGCGGACGTATTGGCCGTAGATCAGCGCGATGCTCTCCGTCGCTGCTCGACGGGATGCGTTGTCGGCCGCCGGCGGCTCGAGCGGGCCTTCAATCCACACCTCTGGTCGCCGATCCTTGACCGGGAAAAAGAGCGGGATGATCGGCGCGCCGCTGAGGCTAGAGAGAACTGCTGGACCCGCGGCGAACTCTGCTTGTCCGCCTAATAGGGGTACGCGAAACGAACGCGAGTGCGGGCGGTCGATCTGCATCGCGACCATTTCGCCGCGTCGCAGGGCGGCCAACAACGCAAGCGAACTTGTCGGACTGCTGCCCGGGTAGTGAACGTTGATCCGTTTGCTGAGCAGGTGGCGCTCCAGCCGCTGGGTTTCGGCGTTGGGTTCCTCGGCCATCACGATCGTTAGCGGAGGTAGATCCAACGCACCGAGTAAGTAAGGACCGAGCTGCCAGGCGCCCAAGTGGCCGGTGACCAGTACGACGCCTGTTTTCCGATCGATCGCTTCGCGGAGCCGCTGATGGTTGGCTGAACGCAGCGCGGGTGGTGGCGGTCGCCCGGTGTAGGTGCGGTACGCGGCAGCGACACGCTGACAATAGCAGAGGAAGGTACGCCAGGCCTGCAGTTCGCGCTCGACTGCGCCGCTGTTTCGGTCGGGACAGGTCCAGCGCTGGTTGTAGGTGATCGCGTCGCGCAGCTCGGGCATCCGCAGATAAAACAGTGTCGCCCAAACCGGCACCTGCGAATCGATCATCCATTGAGGGAGATGTCGCATTGCACCGACCAGCAGCTGCCGCCAAAACAGCGACTCAGCCGGAGAGTTCGACCGCAGCGCCTGCGCATCGGCAGCGATCATTCGCGCTTCTCGCGGGCGGGCAACCCGATTAGGTAGTCGATCGTCAGCGGTTGCGGCGGATCGGTCAAGACCCTGACGGGTGCCTTACTGCCGCCCGTTATGCCGTTGGCGGCGAGTCGGTAGTTCTGCCAACCGGGTCGCAGCTTGATCGAACCGACGATCCGTTGATCGATCGTCAGGGTGAGTTTCCCCGCGTTCGCGGCCCGTGCACGCAATAGCCAAGTCGCGGCTGCAGGTGTGGTCGCTGCGCCTAGCTGCCAGCTAAAGTCACCGCTGATTGTCGTGCAATGACTGTCGGAGAGGAACTCTTCTACTGATGGCGAGTTGTTGCGCTGGCAGGCGCTAAGCGTGCCTTCGGCGGCATCGCTGGCCTTGCCCAAATCGAAGCCCGCCAATTCGTTTTGCAGACGGCCCAGGCGTGCCAGGGCCTCGACGATCCAGGGGTCATCTTCCTCGCGCTTGCCCAGCTGGGCGATCAGTTGGCTCGTGGTGCTTAGGTCGCCGCTATAGGCGATCGCTGCGATCGCGCGCTGGCGTACATCCTCATGGTCGTCGCGTTGAATTCGCTCGAGCAAATAGGACACGATGCGTGGGTCGGGATATCGGCCGTGCAGTCGTCCGAGGGCCAGGGCGGCGCGCGAACGGATCTGTAGCTGTTCGGCGATAGCGATCAGGTCCGGTACTGCACGACGATCACCGACCAACCCCAAGTAGTGAGCTGCCCGGTTTTGGATGCGCCAGTCGGCGGCGTACAGTCCTTCGATCAATGCCGGTGTTGCACGCGTGTCACCGCTACGCGCCGCGGCGATCGCTGCGCGTAGTCGCCGATAGCCCGCCGCGTGTTCGAGCGTGATTTGCAGCGCTTCGCGTGCCGCCTGGTCTTTGAGCTCGCCAAGCGCGATCGCGGCCTCATCGGCAACTTCGAGATCGTCGTCGTATGTAGCGCTGCGCAGCGCGGGCAACGCCGCCTTGTCCTGCAGTCTGCCAAGGAGCCGTGCGGCCTCGGCGCGGCGCGTGCTTGGTTGCCCAGGGGAAAGCAGCAGTTGCTTGAGATCCTTGACCGCGCGACGGTCGCCTAGTCGACCCAATGCGATCGCCCGCGGGACCGAGGCGCGATCCTTCGCACCGCGTCGCAGCGAGTCGAACCACGCCTGCAGTTGACCGCGCAGTTGTCCAGCAACGACGAGCTCTTGGGTGATCTTGTTTGTTTGCTCCCGTGGGTCAGTCGCCAAGTCGTAAAGCTGGTAGGTCTTGCGCCGATAATCATGGATCAGCTTGTATTTGCCGACGCGTACCATCTTCTTGGTGTCGACTTCCGAAAAGGCGGGGCGGTTGTCGTCCTTGTGACCAAGCAACAGCGGCAGCAGCGAGCGTCCGCGAATCGATGGCGGATGTTCGATGTGGAGCAGGTCGAGTACCGTCGGCGCGATGTCG
The DNA here is from genome assembly GCA_020633415.1 of Deltaproteobacteria bacterium. Lineage (GTDB taxonomy): Bacteria > Myxococcota_A > Polyangia > JACKDQ01. Next base: position 298,604 of record JACKDQ010000002.1, on the reverse strand, counting down.
ACGAGTTGTACCGGTGTATTGCTGACGCGCGGCGCTAGGCCAGGCACGGCGATCAATAGTGGCACACGGACTTGTTCGTCGTAGAGCGATGAACCGTGATAGCTGCCGCCATGTTCACCAAACTCTTCTCCGTGGTCGGAGGTTAAGATGATGATCGTTTTGCGTGGAAGCTGGCGCACGCCACGCAGCAGGCGGCCGAGGTGGTGGTCGACGTATGCGACGCCACTGTCGTAACGATCGATCGCGCGCTCGCCGTAACCGAACCCATTGTGGTTCAGATATGGCTCGTGAACGTCGAAGTAGTGCAGCCAGAGGAAGAACTGTCGGTCTCTTCGGCGCAGCATGTAATTGAGCGCTTGCTCGGTCAGCTGCGCCGCCGGTCGTAGCTCGGTATCCGCCGAGCGAAAACCAAAGCGTCGACTGCCGTAGGACATTGCGCGCTTGTCGTCGCAAAAAAAGATGCTGCGGTTGTATAGCGCGTGGGTAGCGAGCCCCCGCGGTGCCAGTATATCGGCCAGCGTTGGCGGTGGTGAGGGTAACAGCGAGAGCGACGATCGGAGGTAGTCGCCGGTATGCAACGAAGGGATCGAATAGCAGGTCAAAGGTGCCTGGCAGTAGGCGGTGTTGAAGCGAATCGAGCGTCGAGCCAAGGCGTCGATCTGCGGGCTGGTCTTGCGGCGGTAGCCGTGTAGTGAGAGATGATCAGGGCGCAATGCGTCGATAGTGATCAACAGCACGTTGGCGTCTTTGGCACCGCTGTAGCGCGCTGTCGAAGGTTCGCTGTCGTTGGGTTCGGATTCATCGACCAAAGCGGGCGGCTCGTCCTCTGCTGGCAGCGGCAAAAACTCCAGCAAATGAGCGACGGTTGTCGCTTGCTCGGCAGCGACGAAGCGTCGTCGGGCGTCATCGCTTAGTGCGCGCCGACCGAGTACCCAGCAGCAAAGCGTCAAGGCACAGACCGCAATGACGACCGTAAACTTTAGCCGCGCTGTCTTGGGAGCCCACTGTTGACCAAGCGCTCGCAGCCAGGCCAGCGCAGCAAGCGTGGCGCTGCTGAGGTAGGTCAAGGCTAGCGCGTAGTGAAGGTAGTCGTAGAGTCGGCGATAGAGCTGTGCGTCGGCCCAATGGAGGGCGAGCGTCAGCAAGCTGAGGATGAGCGCGACGAGCAACGCCGTGCGCCGGCGGGCGTTTGCCCTGCGCGCCAGCTGAACGCCGAACGCGAATGCCGCGACCACGAGCATCAGCAATGCCGCGGCGATCAGACCGCGCCGCAGTGGGGTTCCGATCAGCTGCGCAGCTTGACGCCCGGTTGCGAGCTGGCGCACCAGCCAGATCGTCGGGTAGGCGAGCGTCAACGCGGCCAACAGCGCACGGGGCAGTGCGGCGTTGGGCGCGTTGGGACGGATCAAACGCGCAGCGCGATCGGCAACGATCCACCATAGTCCGAGGAGCGAGCCGTAGGCAGCACCGCTCGACAGCAGCACGGCGGCGATCGCAGCGATCAATCCTGGGCTAAGCTGCGCGCTGCGCAGCTGCCAGATCTCGGCAGCTGAAACCAGGATGGCACCCAAGGTACCTGCGATGGCACCCAAGACTAGGGCGGATAACCGTTGCACCTGTTGGGATTTACACCGCTCAGCTTGGCACGGCAAGGGCGGCGATGGCGCCTATGCCGCGCTGCAGCATGGTAACTCGTCTCAAAGAGAGCATCCTTGCTCCTTCGGCGGGCTAAAGCTAAAGTAAACCGCCTTTTCAGGGCCGAGGAGTGCTGATGAAAGCCGCACATCTGCTGGTGTTGCTCGCCATTGGGTTCTGGGTCAACGCCTGCGGTTCGCAGGGCTGTGCGGGCTGTCAGACCGAACCGATCCCCGGTGGCTTCCCTGCGGCACTGCGTATCGACAACGCGATGCAAGTTCGCGCGTCCCAACAGGCCTTTGGGTTTCTTGAGTCCAAGTTTCCCGATTTGGTCGCGGCGGCTTGCACCCAATTTCCCTGTCCGATCACCGTTAATAGCGATGGCTCGATCGGAATCGAAATCCCCAAACAAGGCTGTGGTACCAGCACTGAGATCTGCTGTGGGACCAATGACAATTGCAGCGGCAAGATCACCTTCGACACTGTGAAGATCGATCCTGTCGCACCCAACCGAGTCGTTGCCGAGGTGCGCTTCAAGGTCGCCGCGAAGATCAAGGTGCGGCAGCAGCTCGGTTTTTGGATCAGTTGCGATGCCGATTACAAGACCGATCGCAGTGGCATTTCGACGGTACGAGCCACGGTCGCGATCGATGCTTATCCCGACCCCAACGACCAAAACCGCCTGAAGATCGTGCGGCATGACACCTCGCTCGGCGACTTCGAGTGTGCAGATCTTAAGTTTGATATTGTTTGCGGCATCGGCTGCTTGATCTTCCGCGGTGAGTTGGAAAAGCAGGTCAAGCAGGCTGCCAACGACGCGATCGATGCGATCATTCAACAATTGCCAACCGGCGACGAGGGGCGCGTCGACTTGGCCACGCTGATGAGCGATTTCGTGCGTCGCGCGCCGGAAAAGCTCGACTATCTGACCGCCGCCGGTGGCTACAGCCAGGCCGAAAATTTCGGTTTTTCAGTTGGGGGTATGGTCGGTGCTCGCGCCGCGGCCCGCTCGGGCTGTGCGCCCGACTGCGAGTCGCCGGGGGCGAGCTGCCGGCCGCCGACGCGGGCAGCGATTCCCCGCTCGAATGCGCTGCGCGGCAATACGCGGCCCGATGGCAAGGAGTTCCATGTCGGTATCGGCGTGCATCGGCAGGCGCTTGAGCACGCAGGCTACGCCGCGTATCGTGCCGGCGCGCTCTGTTTGGACGTCGACAACACGTTCGTTCCTCAGCTGACCAGCGATTTCATCGGTCTGCTGATCCCTTCGCTCAAGACGCTGACCGAGGGGGCGAGCGTGCCGATTCGCATCAGCGTGCGACCGCAACAGCCGCCGACGATCAAGCTCGGCAAGGGCAAGACCCACAAAGACACTAGCGGCAACATCGTGATCGACGAGCCGCTGCTGACAGTGCGCTTCGATGACTTCAATCTCGATGTTTACGCGCAGGTTCACGAGAGATTCATTCGCCTGATGACCGTCGCTGGTGCGTTGGAAGTGCCGATGGTGATCACCTCCGACGCAAACGGCAATCTGCTACCGGTGCTGGGTGACCTGGAAAAGGCGCTGGTCGGCGCCCGGGTGATCAACAACGAGTTGCTCACCGAGAACGCCCAAGACCTTGCCGACGTCTTTCCGATGTTGCTCGGCATCGCAGCCGGTTTCGTTGGCTCCTCGCTCCAAGCGATCGAGTTGCCGACGCTCGCCGGTATCAAGCTAGAGCTTGACGATGGTTCGCTAACCTCGCTGGACAACGATCAGTTGCTGGGCGTGTTCGCTAAGCTCGCGATCGCGCCGCCGCCGACCAACCCGACGCCGAACACCCCTTCGCCAGAGCTGCCGTTTGGGGGCGCCGCAGCGGGCGCAGCCTGGCAGCCGACGCTGGCACGGCTTGAGCTTCCCACGACACGCCGTTTTGCGGTGGGCCAGCGCGGCACGATCGCGCCAACGGCTTGGATCGATGTTAGTGGCTTAGCGATAGACGGTACCCCGGCGTCGGAGCTGGAGTTTACCTATCGCGTTGATGGTGGATTTTTGAATACGTTCCGCGCGGCGCCGACCGAGCAGCTTGCCGTGCGCTCGCCGTTACTCTGGCTACAGGGCCCGCATCGCCTGGAGATTCGCGCCCGTGTTGCTGATCGCCCCGAGACGTTAACCGAGCCCCACGTGCTGATGGTGACGGTCGACACACAGGCGCCGAGCGGAAGTGCGCGAGCGATTCCCGGGGCTGTGCTGGTGGAGGCCAGCGATGCGATTACGCCGACTGCGGCGCTGCAAGTTAGCGTGCGCAGGCAGGGTGCGCTCGGCTTCGACGATTATCGCGTGTTGCCCGAAGGCGGCATGTTGCCGGCGGATGCAGTGGCGATTCGTCTGCGCGACCAAAGCGGCAATGTGCGACAGCTCGCGGTGCGCGGGGCGCTGCCGTCATCGGCTGAGGCTTCAGAAGCCGCAGACCAAGCGGGCCTAGCCGGCGGATGCGCGCTCGGTGGCTTACCAGCCGCAGGCGCGAATGTTGCTTTGCTGTTATTAGGCCTTGGCCTGTGCTTGCGTCGACGCCGCAGCTAGCGTCGGTGCGGCGTTGTCTTTCCGGTTGCCATGACGCTTGCTGACGACGGGTCGCCGACCGCCGGCGAACGTTCTTCCCAGCCCCAGGGTGAATATCGCCGAGGCCAACTGCTCGGCGCGCTCGGCGTATTCGCGATCGCTACGGCGATTTGCTCGGCCCTCTGGCAGCTGCGACGTGTGCTGCCGTTCATCCAAAAGTACCTGCACGCGCTGATCGCATTCGTTTTTCTCTATTTGCCGACAACCTTGGTTTCGCGCGCAGGCGAGCACTACGACGACTACGGCCTAACGCACCGGCCGATCAAACGCTCCTTGATATACTTCGCACTGATTTCGGCGGTCGTCTTTCCACTGTTTGTCCTCGGGCTGTTCTATTTCTACTGGACGACTTGCCGGCTAGTCTACGCGGGAAAGGTGTCGCTGGCCGTCTACGTTCGCGCTTGTCGCCGGTTTGTCGGCAGCTGGCGATACCTCAGCTTTCGTTTGCCGGCGAACTTTGGCGAGCTGGCCGCCGCGCAAGTGATCGTTGTGGCGCTGCCTGAGGAGTATTTCTTTCGCGGCTATCTGCAGACCAAACTCGAGCGGGTCTGGCCGGTCCAGCGTCGATTCGCGGGTGGGTCGGTCGGCGTAGCGGTGATCGCAACCTCGCTGCTTTTCGCACTCTGTCACGTACTCGTCGATTTTAATCCGCTGCGCTTTGCGGTGTTCTTCCCTTCGCTGCTGTTCGGCTGGCTGCGACAAGCGACTGGCGCGATCTTGGCGCCGGTGCTATTCCACGCCAGCTGCAATCTCGTCAGCGAGGTTTTGCATGTCATGTTCTTTTAGTCCTGTGATCGAAGGAGCGACCGATGGCGCGAATGATTGAAGAGGTCTGCTCGCCAATGGTCGATGCACTGGTTGACCTCGCGTTGGCAGAGGATTTGTCTGGCGGTGATGCAACAACCGCGGCGTGCGGTGTCGCGGGGCAGGCGGTCGGGTGCCTGACAGCGCGGCAGCCGCTGATCTTCTGTGGTGCGGCGATCGCTTGGCGTGTGATCAGACGAGCGGGCGTATCGATCGATCTTGCGCTTGACGTGGACGATGGCCAGCGCGTTGAAGGCGGGCAGGCGCTTGCGCGCTTGGAGGGGTCGCTTGTCGAGATCTTGGCCGTTGAGCGGACGTTGCTCAATTTCTTGCAGCGGCTCTGTGGCGTGGCGACGCTAACGCGCAAGTATGTCGACGCGGTGGCTGGGACCAGGGCGCGGATCACCGACACTCGCAAGACGGTGCCCGGCTGGCGCACGTTGGACAAGCTCGCGGTACGCGCCGGGGGCGGAAGCAACCATCGACAAGATCTGAGTTCGGGGATCCTGATCAAGGACAATCATCTGATGGCGACTGCGGTCGGCGAAGCTGTGCGCCGGGCGCGGGAGCGTGCGCCCCATAGCCTGCGCGTCGAGGTCGAGGTTGATACGCTCACACAGCTCGAAGAGGCGCTTAGTGCGGGCGCTGAGCTGGTATTGCTGGACAACATGTCGCCGGAAGAAGTCGAGCGAGCAGTGTCGATCAACAACGGTCGCGCGCTGCTCGAGGTATCCGGTGGTGTCGTGTTGGAGACGGTTCGCGCCTATGCCGAAGCCGGCGCCGATTTGATTTCCGTTGGCGCGCTGACCCACTCAGCACCCGCCGCCGACATCGCACTCGATATTGCACATGTCGACTCATCGCGCTGACCCCAAGGACTTAGCGATCCTGCAGCAGCTACTCAAGCCGCAGGGCGAGTTTGTCTCTGGTGAGGCGATCGCCAGCGAAGTGGGGATCAGCCGAACCGCGGTCGGTAAACGCGTTGCTGGTTTCCGCGGTCAAGGCTGGACGATCGAGGCTGTGCCGAATCGGGGTTATCGCGTTGATCGGTGGCCCGACGACCTGCAGCCACTACGTGTTCGTGCCGCGCTGACGACGCGGCGGTTAGGTCACGAATACCTCTTTGTCGATCAGCTAGATTCCACCAATAGCTACTTGACGCGTGCCGCCGCTGAGGGTGCGGAAGATGGCACGGTGGTCGTTGCGGGCAAGCAGACTGCCGGACGTGGTCGCTTGGGGCGGCGTTGGTACAGCGGCAAGGACAACCTCTGTTTCTCCGCGTTGTTTCGGCCGCAGTTGGCGCCGAGCGCAGCGTCGACCTTGACGTTAGCCAGTGCGGTTGCCGTGGCTGAGACGGTCGAGCACTATTTGCAGGCACAGCCGCTGGTCAAATGGCCAAACGATGTACTTTGGCGTGGGCGTAAGCTGTGCGGCATTCTGCTCGAGCTCGGAGCCGAAGTGGAGCGTGTGCTCTACGTTGTGGTCGGCATCGGATTGAACGTCAATGCGCGGCGCTTTCCTGCGGAGATCGAAGGGGTCGCAACGTCGTTGGCGCAGGTTGCCGGGCGGCGCTTTTCCCGCGCAGAGGTTCTACTTACCTTGCTCGAGCGGCTCGAGCATTGGGTCGATCGAAACCTGTCCGAAGGTGCCAAACCGGTTATCGAGCGCTGGCTCGATTTTGCCCCTTGGATCGGGGAGCAAGTGACGGTCCGCCAAGGCGCCGAACAGGTCAGCGTAAAAGCGCTCGGTTTGACGCCAAGCGGTGGACTACAGATCCGCCGCGCGGACGGTTCGATCGGCGAATTGCTTGCCGGCGACCTGCTCTTGAAGGAAAGACCCTAGGTGGCTGCGCCGTCTAGCCGAATGACGAACCCGGTTGTTTGAGAAATTCCAGCTCTTCGGCGCTGCTTTGACGAGCCAGACGGAGGTTACGGTGGGGGAAGCGCCCGAAGCGATCGATCACATCCTTGTGCAGCTCAGCGTAGCGCAGCGAGCTCTTTAGTGTGTCGCGGTGGGCCTTGGGAGCCGTATCGCAGAGCTGAGTGAAGAGCTCGACGCAACGCTGCTGCAGTTCGCGGGACTCGGCGTGCATTAGCGGCATGTAGAAGAACATCCGCTCGGCTGACCAGAGTTGCTGATCATCACCACGCTCGAGCCCGGCGAGCACAAGCTTCTGGGCGTGGGCGTCTCCCAAAAACGCCCAGCCTTTGCCGCGGTAGATGTTTCGCGGAAATTGATCGAGCAGAATGATCAGCGCGAGCAGGTCTTTGGGTCTCTCTGCCCAGTGGTCGAAGTCGCCGCGCAGCGCCCAGCGGCAGTCATCACCGAACAGGCAGCGAATCGTGTCGTCGGTCGTGGTATCGGCTTTGAACCAGCGCTCTGTGATGTCACTCGTCGGGAAGTCATTCTCGTCGGCTAGTGGGCCAAACCAATACTCGAGGATCTTCTTCGAGCGGCAACACATCCCACGACGTGCCGCCGCGGGTTTGAGCAAATGTTCACTTCTTTCGGAAGTTACGCGACGCGTGGGTCGTGCCAATCAATCATCCCTCTTTCTGCGCGTTAGGCGGGTGGAGGTTCAGGTCAGAGACAAGACCGGAGTGGCAGATCGATCACAAACGTCGTTCCGCGGCCGAGCTCGCTTTGTACGGTAATCTGCCCATTGTGGGCCTGAATGATCTCCTGGCAGATCGCTAGGCCAAGTCCCGTTCCGAGAGGAGCTGCCTTGGTGGTAAAGCCAGCGGTAAAGATCTGTGGCAGATTCGCCGGATCGATGCCCCGTCCGTCGTCAGAAATAGATATCGTCACCCGATCGTCGGTGCGGGCGGTGATGATCTCGATCGTGCCCTTGTTCTCGATCGCTTGGACGGCGTTGACGAGAATGTTGAGGAACACCTGATGGATTTGTCCGCGATAGCAGCAGACTTCGGGCAGCTCGGCAAAGTTCTTCTTGATCGCGATCCGCCCCTTCGTTTGGTGGTGGATCAGCACCAGCGTGTCTTCGAGCGCCGCATTGAGATCGAGGTTTTCTTGTTCGAGAGCGTCTGAGCGCGCAAAGTTTCGCAAGCGCTTAACGATCGTGGCAACGCGCTGGCTGCCCTCACCGATCACTTCGCTCGCCTCTGCAAGCGACCTCAGTGCCATCGCGATCTTGCGGTTTTCTTGGTAGTCGGGGCAGGCGCATTGCAGTGCGTCGGTCAGTTTGTCGAGAGCTCGGCGCAGCGTGTCGTGCATGCTGCCGATCGCACCGATCGGTGTATTGATTTCGTGGGCAACGCCGGCGACCATCGCACCGAGCGCAGCCATCTTTTCGGAGCGGATCAGTTGCTCGCGAAGCTGCTGCAGTTCGTCTTTGGGATCCGCATCGCTCATACCGACTTATCTGACTTTAGCGCAGATCTCGCGACATCACACCTGGGTCGATCTTTTGCGTGGGCTTGGCGGCTGCCCGGGGTCGGGTAATACGCCGAGCATCCGTTTATCGTGCTGAATTTAAAGACAAAAAGAATCAGCGCTCGGCGCTGCCCGGTTTGACCAGGTAGATCGGGAAGTCGAAATTGGGTGCGATGCGCAGATAGAGGGTGACGCGCCAGCGGTCGGTGAGCAGACGACGTCCTTTGACGATGAAGCGCGGGTTAAGCTGCAGAGAGAGCGCTAGCGCTGTGCTGATCGTTTGGCCGGCGGGCACGCGGATCGTCGAGAGGCGTGTGGTACCGATCAGCTGATCGTCGTGATGAATCTCGACGCGGTTCTGCTCCAACTCGACGTCGAATTCGGTTGGGTTCTTGATCGTCAACATCGTGCTCACGCGTAAGTTAAGGGTTCCGCTGAGCAAGGTGTCGACGGTTTTGCCGACCAGCGCGAGAAACCCTCCGCCTTTCGACTTGCTGGGCCACTCGACCCTTAGCGTGCTGAGGTCGACGCTGTAGTCGCACTTAAGGATCTGGCTTTTTCTGTGCAGCGCGACGCCAAGCGATCCGAACACATAACAGTTGGCGACCAGTAGCAGCGCGACAAAAACGCTGATCAGCGCGCGCGTTAGAGGGTGAGGTTTATTGGTTTGAAGTGCAGCCGGGTAGAGCTGCGCGCCAAGCCACGTACCGGCAACCGCGGCGCAGATGATGCCCAGTACGTTGGCGGAAAAGAGCGCTAGGATGCCGGCGAACAACGACAGCTCCGGGTGGGCCTTCAAGTAGAGGCCGGCGAGGACTGAGGGCGCGGCAAACAGCGCGCCAAAGCCGAAGCAGGCCAACGGGTGCTTGAGGATGCACTTGATGATCCGCGAATAATGCAGTCGCCGTCGCTGCAAGACGGGTGCGATGAAGTCCACGGCAAAGCTGAAGAACAGAAATGCGTAGCTCAGCACGGCTGCCGCGAGCTTGCGTGTGGGGTGGGGGTGGTAGCCGATCCAGAAGATCGTCATGAACGCTGTCGCGTAGAGCAAAGCGAGTTTGACTTCCTCCAGTCCTTGGAACCAGAGGGGGAATTCGTGGTGGTCGCCGGCGAGTAGCTCGTTTTCGCGCTCGTATGTCGCCGACAGCCGCTCCTTGATCGGAAAAAGCAGCAGCGAGATCATCACGAGTGTGCCCGAGGCCGCGGCGTTGATCAGTACGGTCTTGCTCTGTTGCGCGAACATGTAGCCGATCAGCCGGTCGCCGGCAAACAGCCAGTTTTGCGGCAGCAGATAGGCCAAGAGCGTTTGGCGCAGGCTCTGCTGATTGAGCACGATCAGTGCGCCGACGACGGTCAGCAGCAGCGTGGCCGCGAGCAAATAGATCATCAACCAGCGCAAAGCGTTGGCGCGCAGGCCAAGTAGCGCAGCCGGTGCGCGTAGAATCGCTAAGAGTTGGGACCCGACGCCCATGGCTTGTCTCGGCTTGATGGTGGCGCGCCAGGTTGGCTAGACCGTGGGTACGCCAACGTCACCAGGGCAACACTTGCCCGTCAGCGTGCCAGAAGGTGCCGGTGCTCCTGATGCTGAGGTCGTCGATGCGTGCCAACAGGTTGGCCGCCGCCTCGTCGGCATCGATTAATCCGCTGCCGTTGGTCATCTCGGTGCGGACGAAGCCGGGGTGGAGGATTGCGACGGCGATCTTGTGCTCGGCGAGGTCATAGGCCAGCGAAGCGCCCGCCGCATTTAGCGCGGCCTTGGACATCCGGTAGCCGTAACGTCCACCCGAGGTGTTGTCGGCGATCGACCCCATTCGGCTGGTGATCAGCGCGACCTTGGAACCCGGTCGAAGATTCGCAAGCAGGGCGATCGTTACGCTCAGTGGCCCAAGCGCGTTGACCTCGAATTGCCGTCGCACGCGATCGGCCGAAAAGTTAGTCAACGATTCATCGGTGAGTATGCCTGCGTTGTTGATCAAGATATCGATCGATACACCGGACAGCCGTTCGCGCAATTGGTCAAGCGCTGGCTGCTCGGTCACGTCGATGTGTTCCTCGACACGGATCTCCAGATCCTTGAGCGCAGGAGAGCCGTGGCGGCAGATAGCGATCACTTGATCGCCGCGTTGTTTGCAGAGCCGCGCCAGCTCGAGTCCGATGCCTCGGTTGGCGCCGGTGATTACCACGGTTGGCATTCGTTGCTCCTTGGGCTAACAGCCGACTAGAGTCGCTCAAAATAGCGGCGACGCTCCCAGGTGCTGACTTCGCGCATGTGAGCGGCGACCTCCGACCTGCCGCTGTGACAATAAAAGTCGACCACTTGATCGCCAAGCGCTTCCCTGGCGACAGCACTTTGATCGAGCAGATCGATGGCGTCGCTTAGCGATGGCGGTAGGCGCGGTACGTCGGCATCCTCGTAGGCGTTGCCGCGGTATGGCTCGCCGCAATCGAGGTTCTCTTCGATACCACGCAAGCCGGCGGCGATCGTTGCGGCAAAGGCGAGATATGGATTCACGTCGGCGCCGGGCATGCGGTTTTCGATCCGCAGCGACGGCCCGGAGCCGACGACGCGAAAGCCTGTGGTGCGGTTATCCAATGCCCAGGTTAACGAAGTTGGTGCCCAAGATGCGGCTTGATAGCGCTTGTAGGCGTTGATCGTTGGCGCGAAGAAATAGCAGAACTCTCGGCCGTAGCGCAGCATGCCGCCAAGAAATTGCGAAAACAGCTTGCTCGGCTTGTTCCCATCGGCAAAGCCGTTGCTTGCGTTTGCACCGTCGGACCAAAGACTGGTGTGAATGTGGCAGCTGCTGCCGGCCTCTTCGGTCGCCCACTTGGCCATGAAGGTGATCGACCGGCCGTGCTGTGCGGCGATCTCTTTTGTGCCGTGTTTGAGTAGCACGTGGCGGTCAGCCATTTCCAGCGCATCACAGTAGACCAGGTTTAGCTCGTGCTGGCCTTTGCCCCATTCGCCCTTGGTCCCCTCAACGACGATGCCCGCTTCGCTCAGCTCGTTGCGCAGCTGTCGCATCAGGCCTTCGTCGCGGCCGGTCTGCAAAAGATGATAGTCGATCAAATAGTCTGAGCTCGGTGTGAGTTTGCGGTAGTCGGCGGCGTGAGCTTCGCTGTAGCTGTTATCGAACAGATAGAATTCGAGCTCGGAGGCTGTCTTGGCGACCAGTCCGCGTTTGCGTAGCCGCTCGAGCTGCGTCTTGAGGACGGTGCGTGGCGCTTCCGCCACCGGCGAGTGATCTTCATGATAGAGATCACCGATGACCATCGCTGTCTTCTCTGCCCATGGCAGCAGCCGCAAGGTCTTCGGGTCAATGACCACGTGGAAGTCGCCGTAGCCTTTGTCCCAGTTGGCCAATGAGAAGCCCGGCAATGGGTTCATCTCGATGTCGACGGTCAGCAGATAGTTGCAGACGTGGGTGCCGGCCTCGACCACCTGGTCGATAAAGAATTGGCGGGTTAGCCGTTTCCCCATCAGGCGGCCATACGTGTCGGGAAAGGCCACGACCACGGTATCTACTGCATCGGGAGTGAGCCAGCCAGGCAGCTTTGCCATTATTTTCCTCCGGAGAGATCGATGTAGACGTTCTTAAGTTCGGTGTAGAGCTGCATCGCCTCAACGCCAAGGTCACGTCCGAAGCCGCTGCGCTTGAAGCCACCAAACGGCGCCTCTTGATGGACGCTCGAGTTGGTGTTGACGCTCAGCACGCCACTTTCGACGGCGCGGGCTACTCGCAAAGCGCGTTCGATGTCACGCGTCCAGATCGATCCGGACAATCCGTATTGTGTATCGTTGGCCAAGGCGATCGCTTCAGCCTCGCTCTCAAAGGGTAGGATACAGGCCACCGGCCCGAAGATCTCTTCCTGGCAGACGCGCGCTTTGGACGGCAGCCCAGCGAAGATCGTCGGCGCGAGGTAGTAGCCTGGCGACTGGGGCCGCGAGCCGCCGACCAATCGTTTGCCGCCCTCCTCTTCGGCGATGGCGATGTAGCGCTCAACGGTTTCGCGCTGTCCCGAAGAAACCAGTGGACCGACTTGGGTCTCTTCGCTCAGCGGGTCGCCGACGATAAGTCGCTTGGTTGCCGCCACGAAGCCTTCACTGAAGCGGTCAAAGACCGAACGCTCGACCAAGACTCGGCTACGCGCGCAGCAATCTTGACCGGTGTTGGCGAAAACCGCCATCGGTGCAGCTTCGGCTGCTGCATCGACGTCGGCGTCGGCGAAAATGACGTTGGGGCTTTTCCCGCCGAGTTCGAGGGAGACACGCTTGATGTCGCCTGCGGCCTGGCGCAAGATGCGCGCACCGGTCCCGGTTTCGCCGGTGAATGCGATCTTGCGCACCAGCGGATGACCGGTGAGGTAGTCGCCAACAACGCTGCCGCGGCCGGCGATTACTTGGAGAATGTTACCCGGAACACCGGCCTCCCAGGCGAGCTCACCGAGTGCCAGCGCGGACAGTGGCGTGAGCGAAGCGGGCTTGAGCACGACCGAGTTGCCCGTGGCCAGCGCGGGAGCGACTTTCCAACACGCCATCAGAAACGGGAAATTCCAGGGAACGATCGCCGCAACCACGCCGACTGGCTGGCGGATCGTGTAGTCGAAGCCGTTCTTGGCGACCGGGATCGTTCGTCCGCCGAATTGCGTGATCGCCCCGGCGTAGAACTCGAAACAGCGAGCTCCGGCATTGATCTCCCAGCGGGCGTCGCCGATCGGCTTACCGACGTTGCGCGCCTCGATGCGGGCCAACCGCTCGCAATTTTCGCGAATCGCGCGGGCCAGTCGGAAAAGGGCTTCGCTGCGCGCAGCTGGATTGGAGCTCGACCAGGAGCCTTGGGCAAAGCCGCGCTGGGCAGCCTGTAGCGCTTGGTCGATCTCTTTTTCGCCGACCGCGGGTACGGCGCACAGTGGGGTTTCAGTTGCCGGCTCGGTCAGCTCGATCGCACCATCACTGGCGCCCTCGAGGGTTTTGCCGTCGATCAATAGACTCTTGGGAAAACGATCGGTCATTACCAACACTCGCGGTAGAGACGAACGAAGTCGTCGCGTTGACATTTTCGGGGGTTCGTTAGGTGACAACCATCGTCGAAGGCCTTGCTGGCCAACGTATCGATGGCGCTTTGTGGAATGTTGAGGTCGCGCAGCCGACGTGTTAGCTCGAGTTGCTCGTTGAGCCCGTCGATGTAGTCAGCGACGGCGTTTGCTGGGTCGGTAGCATCGAAGATACCGAGGGCTTTGGCGACGCGGTCGTACTGCTGGGAGTCTTTCTCGCCGTTGAAGCGGATCACGGCGGGCAAGACGATCGCGTTGGCGAGGCCATGGTGCACGTCAAACTCCGAGGACAGCGGGTGGGCCATCGAGTGAGCGGCGCCGAGGTCCTTTTGAAACGCTACCGCGCCCATCGCCGCGGCGACGAGCATCTCCCCGCGCGCTTGCAGGTCTTCGCCGTTCTTGACCGCGCGCGGCAAATACTGCGCGATGCGGTAGATCGCTTCGAGCGCAATGCCATCGCACATCGGGTGGAACATCGGGCAGACGAAGGATTCGATGGCGTGGGTCATCGCATCCATCCCGGTGGCAGCCGTAAGATGTGCAGGCAACCCGACGGTAAGCACTGGGTCGAGGATCGCCAAAGTTGGCAGCAGCGCAGGTGCGCCGAGTACGATTTTGCGTCCAAGCGCCGGAACGGTGACCACCGTGCTTCGACCGACTTCGCTTCCCGTACCCGCTGTGGTTGGGATCGCGCAGAGTGGGACGATCTTTTCGGGTAGCGCCGCCAGATCGGTCTCTTGCAGGGGGCAGCCGGGCTCGGCGATGCGCAACAATAGCGCTTTTGCCCCATCGATCGCGCTTCCGCCACCGAGGGCGATCACGCCATCACAGCGTCCGGCGCGGTAGGCCTTGAGCGCATCGTCAGCGTCAGCAGCGAGCGGGTTGGGGTGGACGCCGTCGAAGACGGTCCAGCCGTTGGGCCAGGTCTTGTCACAGGTCTGTTTGACCAGACGATAGGCTTCGGTGCTGACCATCGCCTTATCGGTGACGACCAGCGGCCGCTCGACCTGATGGTCTCTGGCAAACTCCGCCAGCGAATCCCTAGCCCCGGAACCGAAATGGATCGCTGTTGGAAAACGGAAGTTAACCCTCTCGCTCATCGCTTGGTTCTCCTCGTGGGCGGGCATCGCCCGGAAATCACACCGACGGACCGATTAGGAGCAATGGAGAAGTATCCGCTTTGGCGGCAACTGACGTCAACAGCTTGCGCTAGGCTGCGGTGGCCGTTTGGATCGCGGGGTACTTCGGGGTTGGGCATCGTCATGCTATCGTCTGCAGATGCGACAATTCCGGGTCTCATCAACGATGATCTGCGGTGGGTTCGGGCTGCTCTTCGGGTTGGGTCTGCTGTCGACGCCAGCGGTCGCCGCGCCACGCTGTGTGTCCAACAGCGACTGCGTGGTGCGGGTTTGCTGCTGCAAGGTCAAGGTGATGCACCGCAGCAAGACCTGGGAGCTATGCGGCCGTAAGTGTCGATGTCGGGCGCCGCATCGCATTCCGCGCGCCAGCTGTCAGCATGGCACGTGCGTGGCTGTGTGGCCGAGCAGCGCGGGGCCGATGCTATCTTCGGTGTGCCAGGCGGACCTGCCGCTCGAGTTGCTGCTGCCGGTAGATGCGAGACAGTCTAAGTACCCGCTGATCGATCGCTGAAGCAACGATCGCGATCAGCGCGTCGCCGCGCGGCAGCAAGGCGACGATTCGTCGCGGCCAAGGCAGGCGCACGTTTTCGATCGTTGTGCTGGTGATCCGGGTTGCTGTGCGCAGGTCATAGGCCGAGACCACGGTGAGATCGACCTCGTCTTCGCTGCTCGGGCCGCTCAGATAGAGTCGCGCGCGCTCGTCATCGAAGTACATCGCGCTCAACGGGTGGAGCGGTTCGATCTTGCCGATCACCCGCCCGCTTTTCAGCGAGATCAGCGTGGTCCCCAGCAAGGCAATCATCGATTTTGACCCGACAGCGTGGAGTCGTGCTGACGGCGGCGTGTCGTCGAGAGCGATGCGTTGTTTGATTCGCCCGGTCTTTGCGTCGAGCAATAATAACGGGCCGCCACTGGCGCTGCGATAGAGCAGCAGCGATCCCGCTGCGCGGGCCAATAGGCCGGGGGCATGGCCGCCCAGTTCGATCACGTCGCGTTCGATCAGTGAGCCGTCGAGGGCGATCCGCGACAGCGTGGTCCGCCCGGGATAAGGGATGTCGTAGCCGGTGGCGGTGCTCAGCCAGCGGGCAACGAAGGCCGTTCGATTGGCTACCGCTGCACGTCGCGCCTGGGGGCCAGCGTAGTCGCGCAGGTAGAGCGAGTAGCGTTGATGCAACGCTTCATCGCGCTGAAACTCGCTGGCCAGCTGGCCGCACCGTCGTACCGAGATCGGCGTTGGTCGGCGTAATTGGAGCTGCGGATCGATGTCGACCAGGCGTCGTGGCTCACCGATCACTAGCAGCTCGCAGCTTGGCTCGTAGGCGATCGCCGTGGTCGATGGCAAAGCCAAGGCTACGCGCTCGGTTAGCTTCACATCGGGCAGCGAGAACTTCACCGCTAGCGCACGGTCTGCCGGCGTGGGCTGGTCCTGATTTGCGGCGGGCTTGGCCGTGGCCAGTGCTGGCAAAAGCACCAGGGAAAGCCATGCCAGCAGCCGACTCATCGTCTGAGTTGTCATGGATGATCTAGTTTACGCCTCGGCGGTGTGATCGGCAAAAACGTATCGTCAGGCCAATCCATGACGTCCGTGTCGCGATCTCGCGCTCAGCAATGGCGGCGAAAAGCAGACCGATCGCAGCATTTTATCGATCGGTTAAGGCAGTGCTGTCGCGCGAGCGTTGCCAGAATCCAATCGTGGCCAATGGTTAGAAAACTAACACCGCGATCGATCTGTCGTCGGCGGCTCCGGCAGAGCTGATGAATCTTCGCAAGATAGCGCCTCGTTGTCGGGCCCGCGATTTGCAGCGTTAGCTGCTATGGAGCAAATCTCTGCCAATCGGACGACAGCGCGAGAGCGCGTAGCGCAACCGGATGTCGCAGGCGAGGCGCTGTGCTGTGGGCGTGAGCGCGAGTTGGCCACGCTGTTTTCGCGATTTGAGCTGGCCCAAGGGGGCAACGCCGGGTGCGTGGTCGTTGTCGGGCCTTCGGGCGCGGGCAAGTCGACGTTCATCAGGGAGGTTCGCCGGCGTCTGGCCGCCAGCGGCGCGTTGTTGCTGGCCGTGCGTTGCCGGCCGGGAATGCCGGTGCTTTCGCCGCTGTCCACGCTGCTCGATACGTTGTTGCGCGAGCTCTGCGAGCGGCGCCTGGGTGAGCCGTTGATCGCCGATCTCGAAGCGATTCGCCAATCGCTTCGTCCCGAGTTGTCGCCGCAAAGTGCGTCGTCGCAAGCTACGCCATCGGATGTTAGTGGGGGTGCGCGCGATGTCTTCGAGCGGATCGACTTTTATGACCGAGTCGGGGTGCTGCTGCGGGCGGTATCGCAGCGCGTTCCGCTTTTGCTAATCTTCGAGGACCTCGATCGCGCTGACGGTGCCAGTCGGCGCTTTTTCGCCCATCTCTCGACGACGCTCTGTCATGCGCCGCAACAGTCCACCTCGTTTCGCGGGCTGCTGGTTGCCAGCGCCAACGAAAAGCGGGGGTTGGATGTTGCGGGTCTGCGGTGGCTAGACGCGGTTGAATTTCATCAGCTCGAATTGGGCGAGCTCGATCGCGACGGTGTCAGGGCCTATCTAGCAGCTGGTTCGGTGGTCGAACGCGTCTGGCAGCAGACCGGCGGCGCGCTTGATCGCCTCGAGGCGTTGGTCGCCGGGCGCGTCTCAATCGAAGGGTTGGGTGAGCTCAGCGATCCAGTTCAGCGTACGATCCTCGAGGCAGCGGCAGTGATCGGTCGACCGGCGGCGATCGAGACGTTGCGGGCGGTCAGTGGTCTGCCTTACGACGGGTTGGCCCGCGCGGTGTCGGCGTTGGTCGAGCAACGTTTGTTGGAGAAGACCGTCGTCGATGGTGAACTGCGGGTAGCCTTCGTTCGCGCTGGTGAGCGCGAACGGGTCTACCAGCAGCTAGCCGCGCAACGCCGGATCGAATTGCATCGTGGGTTTGGAGAACTGCTGCGCCGTCGTGGACGCGACTGCGAACTCGAGCACTGCGCCGAGCATTTGCTGCGCGGCGGGGAGATCGAACAGGGGGTCGAGCTCGCGCTGCGCGCTGGTCAGCGTTTGGAGATCGGCTATGGGTACGAGCGAGCGGCAGAACTCTACGAGTTGGCTTTGACGTGCTGCAGCGCGGGCCCGGTGCGTCGTCGCCTGGGCGAGCGCCTTTGCGCGATTTACGAGAGCCTGGGTCAGCTGACGCCGGCGATCAAACTGGCACAGCGTTTCGTCGACGAGCGGCCGAGCGATCTGGAATCTGCGACGCGCCTCGCCCGCCTGTGGCTGCGTCGGGGCGACTACGGTCGCGCTCGGAGAGCTTTGGCTGATATTCGCGCGCGGCTTACGGCTAACCCCCCACCGCGCGAGATCAGTGATCGGCTCTGGGCTTCGCTGCAGGCTAACATCGCCGAGGTCGAACTGTTTGGCGATCCGCAGGCGGCCTGGTTGGCAGCGCAGCAGGGGCTATCGATCGTCTGTCAGAGCGACGCGGTCGACATCGGCGTGCGACTCCGTCTGCAAAATGCCCTGGCGCAGCTCTACATCGAGCGCGGTGAGTACGATTCTGCTCGCGCGATGGTGCTCGACAATCTCGATCGGGCTCGTTGGCGTTCGCTCGCCGATCAAGAAACACTCGCGCTGATTCAGCTCGGCCAGATCCATCTGGCCCGGCGCGCTTACGATCTCGCGCAGCAGCGCTATCAGCAAGCGGCGAGACTTGCCGAGTCGATCAGCAATCACCGGCGGCTTGCAGTTTGTTGGCAGCATCTCGGCGTGCTGGCCGAGCGACGGCGTGACTACGCGAGTGCGATCGACTTCTATCAGCGAGCGGTGACCGTGCTAAAGAAGCTCGGGCAGCCGAGTTATCTCGCTTGGGTGGCGTTGGACCTTGGTCAGCTCTATGCCGACCTCGCCGATGTATGCCGTGCGCAGGCGATGTGGCAGTTGGCGTCGAAGTTGGTCGATAGCGAGCCGCCGATCACCACCCGGATCAGCCTCAAGTTGCTTGAGGGGCGTGTGGCGCAAGGTCTCGGGCAGTATGCCCAGGCCGAGCAGCTGCTGCGCGCTGCGCAGCGACTAGCGGATCAGCACCAACAATCGGATCGTGCGCTGACCTGTGCGCTGGCGCTCTGTCGGCTGTTTTGCGAGCAGAATCAGCTCACGCGTGCTCAGCGCGTGCTCGAGGGCCGGGACACTTCGACCCCGACGCTTCGACTGCAGCGGGCCTTGGCGCTGCTGAAGGTTGCCTTCCTGGCCAACGATCTCGGCGCGCAGCGCGAGCAATTCGCCTTGGCCGAAGAACTCAATCAGCTGCTGAGCGATCCCGAAGCGGCGTGGCAGCTCGCCTTCTTTGCCGCTGAACTCGCCGAGCAAAGCGGCCAGCCGGCGCGTGCGCGTGGCCTGCGCCGCAGTGCGCTGGCTTTGGCGGACGCGGTGGTCCAGACCGTGCCCGCCGAGCTTCGCGACAACCTTGAGCAGCAACCGCTGCGTCGCGCCCTGTCGCGCTGGGCGAATCAGCCCTGCTTCGACGACCCACTGCCTGCGCCGGTGGTGCTGGTCGAGCCGCGAGCCGAAGCCGCCGTGCCGCGTTTCGATGATCTCGTCGGCGAGCACCCGCGTTTGCGCCAGATGACGGGACTGATCGATCGCGTTGCTGCGACCGATGCACTGGTCCTGTTGCATGGTGAAAGTGGTACGGGCAAAGAGCTCGTTGCAGACGCGATTCATCGGCGTAGCGCTCGCGCCGACCGCCCGTTGGTCAAGGTAAACTGCTGCGCACTGGTCGAGTCGCTGCTGCTCAGCGAGTTGTTTGGTCACGAACGGGGCTCTTTCACTGGTGCGACCCAGCGCCGAATTGGCCGCTTCGAGTCTGCTCAGGGCGGAACAATCTTCCTCGACGAGATCGGCGACATCTCCGAGCGGACGCAAGTTGCGTTGCTGCGCGTGTTGCAGGAACGGGTCTTCGAGCGCGTTGGCGGGACATCACCAGTGTCAGTTGATGTGCGGATCATCTGCGCAACCAATCGCGACCTTCGACAGCTTGTTGAGCGCGGTGAGTTTCGCGAAGATCTCTATTACCGCCTAAAGGGTGTGGAGTTGGAGCTGCCGCCACTTCGTGAGCGCGCTTCTGACATTCCGCTATTGGCCCGCCATTTCCTCGACCGGATTGCCGCTGAGCGGGGCGGCGAAGCGATGCGGTTGAGCGACGCTGCCGAGCGGCTGTTGATGGGCCACCGTTGGCCAGGAAACGTGCGCGAGCTGGAGAACGTGTTGAACTCTGCGTCGATCTTTGCCGAGGGACAGATTCTCGACCTCGCCGACTTCAGCGAGTTTCCTGAGCTGGCGCGTGCAAGTGCAGAACCGCGGGCCGCGCTCGCAGTTACTGACGAGGTAGAGGGAGCGGCTGCGTTCGACCCGCTTGCTCGGGTTTATGAGTATCTGCGTCGGTCGGATCTGAGTTTGCGTGATCTGAAACGCAACATCGAGAACGAATGCATCTATCGAGCGCTCGACGATGCGGATGGCAACATTACCCACGCCGCGCAGCTGTTGGGCATGAAACGACCGAGACTTTCACAGGTGATCAAAGAACAAGGGATCTCAATCCCGCGTCAAAGGATTGGCACATGCGCTTGATCAAAAAATCGCACTGGGTGGGCGGCCTAGGGGGGTGTTTGGTCGGCTTGTTGGTGGCGTGTGGAGGGATTCCTATCGACCAGCATCAGCCGACGCGTCGTGGCTATGGCATTGTCGCTTGCGATCGAGACTGTCAGTCTGCGGGCGCGGCAGCCGAGCATGAAGCGGATAGCGACGACACGGCCAGGGCTTCAATTCATGCGACGTCCGCTAATGCGTCAGCCTCGAATGCAGTCTTGGTGGCTACGCCGCGCAGCGACGATCCGATCCCGCCGACGCGTTTGGCGATGCCGGATGGAGATGATCCGATCCCGCCGACCCGCGGACCCGTCGAGACGCCGACTGACGACGATCCGATTCCGCCGACCCGCGACGGCGCGGCCGCAGAGGCGGCAACACCTGAGGATGCGGACTCGCGGCCGATCGGTGACGACCCGATTCCGCCGACGCGTGGCGTTGACGAGGGTGACCCGGACTCATTGGCGCCCGTGGTACCGGTGGTCGTGGGTGGCTGCCCCTCGCTGGACTAGCGGCTCTGCATCTCCCCTGGACGAGCAGCGGCACGGCAGCGATCTGTCCGCAGCGCGACCGCTGGCGTATACGGTGCATTGGTCACGATCGCTAACCGTGCCGCTTGCGATGTCGATTAGCGCCGCGTTTCCGCATGAAAGCAGAACGCGCGGGCGTAGGCGGGTGTAGCGCTGACCTCGAAACGGACGGGCTGGCGTTGCCCCTGATGGCTCGAGGTGTCGATCGTCTCGCTATGCCAGGGCCACTCATTGCGATGTCGGATCGTTTTCGCCGGCGAGCCGGCGATGCTGATGCTCAATTCGACGTCGGCCGTTGAGCGCTTGCGGTTGTCGAAGTCGTCGATACCGGTATAGACGCGTAGCGATCCGCCGATCGGCACTGCCGGAAAGCTGATCCGCAGGCGTTCACCCTCGCTGGGATGAGCATAGATGCAGCGGTAGGGCCGATAGTCGACCTCGGCCAAGTATGAGCCAACCCAGCTCCAGCCAAACCGACAGCGATGGCGATCGCCTGACCACCGACAAGATGAGGTGATCTTGCCGACCGTTTCCACATTGGCTTGGGCGATATTTTCGCGGAAATCGAACAGCACCGCGGCTGGCTTGGCGGTGTCATAGCGGGTGAGCGTGACGCCGCCAAATTGCAGCGTTTGGCTGGGCTGTCGGGCCGCGAGATAGCGGTGTTGAGCGCCGCGGATCGATAGCTGCCAGACCCGAGCGAAACGGTCGACATCCGAAACGCCGGCTAGCGCGAGATCGATGCGCTGGCCGAGGTAGCGATAGGCCAGCGGTTGGACCCAAAACGGTGCGGCGAGGATCGGCTCGCCAGCCTTACGCTGACCGTCGAGGGCCGTGACCGCGCGTTGCCAGTCCTGCTCGCTGGGCGTCGCGCTCTTTTGTAGCCAAAGCGCGGTGGCCTCGGCCAGCGCGACGGCGACCACCAGGCTGAGCAATCCCCAAAGGTACGGTGTGCGCCGATGCCCAGCGGTTTGCGGGTTGCCAGCGGGTTGATCGGTTGTCTTGGCGCCCATTTTGTTGCTGCGATCCGCGATCGGAGCGGCACTATAGGGAATTCAGCAGGTTGCGGCAACCCACCTCGTTGACAAGCAAAAGACCACTTGATAACCCTGGCTTGACTCCGCCTGCGGTGACCCGTTCGCCCCCCCTAAACCGAAGGGACTCGATGAGCAGCCAACAGCTTGGGATTCGACAGCTGCCCGTGTGGCAGCGCGGTCTGCTACTGTTCTTGCCCGCGCTGTGTGCTGGGGTGTTGATCCCACAGTCGCATTACGTTGCGCGCACCGTTGGTGTCTTCGCCGCGCTGCTTGCCGCACTGGCGATCGGCCACGAGCTCTCGGCGTTGTATCAGAGCGAGCGCATCGAGAAGCAGCGCGAGCGGTTATCGCGTTGGCTGCCGGTCCTGGTGATCATTACCGTCGCTGCCGCGCTGCTGGCGCCGACATTGATCGGCTTGATGCCCCAGTCGCAAGATCACCCGGTCCACCTAACGCGTGCCTGGCACTTCGTCACGCGCATGCTGGCGCGCGGTCAGCTCAGCGGTTGGAGTGACCTTTGGTTTGCCGGCTGGCCGGCTGGTGAAGACTATCCGCCTGGCGCCGATATGTGGATCGCCACCGTTTATCTGGGCACGTTAGGGCTGCTCGGTTGGGAGTGGGCCTACGGACTGGCCTTTACCGCCATGTTCGCGACCTGTGGTCTGGCGCTCTACCATTTCGGCAAGACCTATTTCGGTCGTTTTGCCGGTCTGGCCGCTGGCGTGTTCTTTCTGATCGACCGCGGCCAATACCGCGAAGGCGGCTGGTCCTACACCGTCTGGTGGGGCGTCTGGCCGCAGATCCTCTCCACGGCGTTTTTCGTGCTATCGCTGAGCACGCTGGACAAGGTGATCACCCGTGGCCGCCCGCGCGATTTTGCGATCTGCGCGTTGTGCACGGGCTTCGCAGTATTGGCTCACCCGATGGCGGTGGTCTACTTCGGCATGGGCGTACCGCTCTATTTGCTGACCCGCTTGTTGGCCGATCAGCGTGCGGACTCTCGCCTGCTTTTGCGCTGCGCTGCGGCGCTGGCCTGGGGCATGTTGCTCTCGGCCTACTGGCTGCTGCCGTTCGTTAGCAAGAGCGCCTGGATGGCGAAGTACGGTGAACTGTACAAGTCGCTGCCGGCGATGGCGCGGGGGCTGTGGAACGGAAGTTTGTTTGACAACATTACGCCGCCGTTGGTTTGGCTCGCGCTACTCGGTGGCGCGCTGGCTGCCTGGCGGCGTAACGCGATGGCGCTGTTCGTTGTGTTGTTTGGTTTGGTCGTGCTCTTTATCTCCTCGAGCACGGCCTATAAGGAACTCGGCCTGCCCTCGATTTCGGCCTCGTTCGAGCAGATCCAGTTTCAGCGCTTTGCGATCCCGGTCAAAGTCGCACTGTTCCTCTTGGCCGGGTTCGCGCTGCAAACCGTGTTTGGCGGTGAGCGAGCGCGGCAGGCCTGGTCCTGGCGTGGCTACGCGCTCACCGCGTTGGTCTTGGT
Organism: Deltaproteobacteria bacterium; assembly: GCA_020633415.1. Lineage (GTDB taxonomy): Bacteria > Myxococcota_A > Polyangia > JACKDQ01. The sequence continues at coordinate 275,287 of JACKDQ010000002.1, read as the reverse complement.
GGTCGCCTCGCCGTTTGTCGAGCCGGTCGGTCGGGAGTGGGGGCGAACCTACGGTGGTGATGTTGGTCGGCCGAAAACCAAACACAGCTTTTCTTATTGGGGCGACTACGAGCGTTTTCTCGAGTGGTCGGCCAAGTTGAAGCAGACCGACAAGGGCTTCTTTCGTATCGCCTATCTCCGGCCTTACAACGATCACTTCTTTGCGGCGGCCCCGGTATACAACGGCATTCCGGCGTATAAGGTCGGTTACACGCCTTGCACCAACTTCACCCACAAGCCAGATGCCGCTGATCCGACGCTGTATCGAGCGCTATCGGTCAAGTACGTGGTGGCGATCGGTTCACAGGCTGGCAAACATCTGGCGTTGCATCGGAGGTTTGGACCGATCCACGTCTACCGCTTCTTGGATTACAGCGATCAGCGCTACACGTTGATCGGCCCCGGCGAGGTCAAAGTCGAACAGTTCGACGCCGAACGGGCGCGTTTACGGCTATCCAACACCACCGGCGCCAGTCGACTGATCTTTCATCAGGCGATCTATCCGAACTGGCGCGCTTCGGTCGACGGCGAGAAGTTACCGATTAGTGCCGCAGCGATCGGCGAGCACGACTTTTTCGTGGGGGTACCGGCAAAAGATGGTTTGGTCGAGCTGCGCTACGGCTGGCCGTTGATCAACGTCGTCGCGGCTTGTCTGAGCTGGCTGGCGGTTGGCGGCTTGCTGCTGCTCGTCATCGGGCGCTATCGCCGGCCGTTTGCCGAACGCCTTGCGGCCCGTTTGTTGCCCTGGGCCAAGTGGTGCGATCGGCATGCGCGCTGGATCGTCATCGGTGGTGTGGCGTTACTGCTGGTGATCTTCGTCGTCAGTCGTGCCAAGCCGCGCTCGACGCCGCTGGCGGTTGCGGGCGAGTCGTTGCTCCCTCGGATTGCCCAGGCCGAGGTCTCGCTCGTCTCAGCGAGCGGTAGCAGTACGCCTTGCAGATGGCGGGGCGACAAACATCATTGCTCTGCTCACAGTTGGAACTATGTTGGTGTCGGGTTGCATAAGGTCGGGGCACAAATGCGGCGCTGTATTTGGGCGCATCCAGTCGACGGCAACGCGCTCAAGATCCGCTTTGCCAACGTCAGCTTTGGACGTGCCCTCGTTGGTCATCATGGATTAACCGATGATGCGGTGCGGTCGTTTCCGGCAGGTGCCGCGGTAACCCTCGACGTGGAGGCCGGTTCGATAACGCAGCGCTTGGTCCGGACCAACAAGCGCGGCTGGGCCTATTACAAGATCGATACGCGCAAGCTGAATGGGCAGCGCGGCGATCTGACCTTTACGGTGAGCACGCCGCGTGCGGGCGGCCGTCATTACTGCTTCGGCGCGAGTGTCGTCCAGTGAGTCGTACGACTGCACGTGTTGATGGGGAGCGTCCTGGGCTGCTCGGCCGTTTGCCCTGGCGCGATCGATTGTTTGCTTTGCTGTTGCTGTTTGCTGCGGCCGGATCGCTTGGCCTGGCGCAGCGCAACCTTGGCGTGATGCGCGACGAGGGAACGTACTTCGACGCGGCGCGCGCCTACTGGGGATGGTTTGCCAAGCTTGGCGACCCGCGCTCGAAGGCCTTCTCGAAGGCTCAGATCAGTCAATACTTTCACACCAACAACGAGCACCCGGTGCTGCTCAAGACCGCGTTTGCGCTCTCCTGGCGGCTGTTTCATGGACCCGACAAGCGCCAGGCGCTGCTCGACGAGATATCGGCTTTTCGCCTGCCCGCCTGGCTGTTGACCGGTCTGGCGATCTCTTTGGTCTATCTGCTCGGTGTGCGGATCGAGAGTCGTACCGCGGGGCTGATCGCGGCGCTGGTCTTGTGGACCATGCCGCGTGTTTTCTTCCACGGACAGCTCGCCTGTTTCGATACGGCGATCATGTCGACCTGGTTGTTGGCGATCTACGCATATTTGCGTGGTCTGATGCAGTTGCGTTGGGCGCTCGCTGCAGGTGTCTGTTGGGGGATCGCCTTGGCGACCAAGCACAACGCTTGGATCATGCCTGGTTTCCTGCTGCTCCACTATTTGGTCGTCGTCTGGCCCGATCTTTCGCTGCGGCCACTACGCCTTCCGCGGATACCGTTGGTTTTTGTTTCGATGGCGTTGATCGGCCCGCTGGTGTTCTATCTGCATTGGCCGTGGTTGTGGTTCGACACGGTCAAGCACGTCCAAGATTACTTCGCGTTTCATCTGCATCACGCCTATTACAACATGGAGTTTCTCGGCACCAACTATGGGCGGCCGCCTTTGCCGATCAGCTATCCGTTTGTGATGACGTTGTTTACGGTCCCGACGGTGACGTTGCTGCTGGCGCTGGCCGGCGGTTTCGTTTATCTGCGCCGGCCAGCGGGCCTGGCGCTCGCGCGGATCCGTCGACAACGTCCGCCGCGTGAGGATAGTCCCTTTCGTTTCCCTGCTCGGCGGAGTTGGTTGCGTCCGGCCAAAGGGCTCGATCCGCGGATCGGTCTGCTGTTGACGCTGACCGCGCTGATTCCGATCCTGCTGATCGCACATCCCAATACGCCGATTTTTGGTGGCACAAAGCATTGGCTGCCGGCCTATCCCTTTGTTGCTCTGCTCGCTGGCGTTGCGGCTAGCCGCCTGTTGGCGCGACTCGGTCTCGTTGCGCGTCGGCGCGCATTGGCCGCGGTAGGACTGGCGCTGGTCGTGGCGCTGCCCGGGGCATTGAACATCTATCAGACCCATCCGTTCGGTTTGTCTCAGTACAACGCGATCGCGGGTGGCGTGGCGGGCGGCGCAGACCTCGGGCTCAATCGGCAGTTTTGGGGCTACGCGCCGCGGCAGCTTCTGCCGTGGCTCAACAGCGAGCTGCGCGGCAATACCAGCGTCTATTTCCACGACGTCAACTACGCAAGTTATGCCGCCTACCGTCGGGCGGGGCTGTTGCGCAACGACATCCGCTACTCGGGCATGGAGCTGCCGGCAATCCAAGCCTCGCGGGCTGCGATGGTCGTTCACGAGCTGCATTTCAACAAATACGACTACTGGATCTGGCGCAGCTATGGTCACCCCTCGCCGACGAAGGTCCTGACGCTCGATGGTGTACCGCTGGTCTCGGTCTACCAACGCTAGTTAAGCGACGACGGACCTGGTTTTTGCGCTGCTCGCGTGAGCGATGGAGCGGCAATACCCGCTCTTCGGTGAACTAGGGCATTGAAGGGCTATTGCGTCGGCCGATTCTCGCCGTGTTGCGGCGCTGAGTCGGGGTCACGCTTGCGTCACCGGCTGGAATGTCCCAGAATTCGAGCGGGGGTACACCATGCGGCGCACGCTTTGCGGTTTCTTGGTCCTCGGTTCGATCGTCGTGGCGGCGTCCGCGACATTTTTGACCTGCGGCGGATCGGAGTTTGTTGAACCCGACGGCGGTGGTGTGCGCTACGACCGCGGATTTACGCCGTGTACGCCCGGCCAAGATGCCGACGGAGATGGTATCCCCGACGAGGTTGAAGGCTGCACGAGTCCGGCTGCCGACGCCGACGGTGACACGATCCCCAACTATCTCGATACTGACTCCGACGGCGACGGCGTGCCCGATAGCGTCGAGGGAAGCGCCGATACCGACCTCGACAAGGTGCCCAACTTTCTCGATAGCGATTCCGATGGGGATGGGGTCGACGACAAGGACGAGGACCTCAACGGCGATGGTCTGCTCGGCTGCTGTCTGGCGACTTGCGGCGAAAAGCGCATCGGTTGTGCAGATCCTAGGGCCGACGAGTGCGGCGCGGGACAAACCTGTCAGTCCGGGACTTGTACGCCGCCGGTGGATTTTCGCTGCGCCAACGGCGAAAGCGATCGCCTCAAGGACACAACCTTCCCCGGGCAGAAGGACAAGGAACTGCCGACGTTTGTTTGCCGTCAGACCAACGAGAACGATCCCGATGCGGGTCTCAAGCCGATCACCGTGCATAGCAGCGCAGTCTGGAAGCTAGCCCTCGAGACCGACGCTCTTTATGGCGACCTGACGCTGACCAATCCTGGGGCTCAAGAGGCCGCGGCGCTGTTCGACTCCAAAGATCCCAAAAAGATGGTCGCAGGGTTCGTCGTGATGCGCGCGCAGGCTGCGGGCAAAGACATCAGCGCGCTAGTCGACGAGGTCGTCGCGGACATCAACAAGATTCCGGGGCGGCAAAGCGCGGCGCAATCCTCCTCGGGTACGCGGCTCAAGAGTCACGATGGGTTCGACACGATCGTTTCGACTCAGGTCGAAATCCAGATGAGCACGACACATGGGCTGGTTGCCCTGCGCAACGCGTTGCTCAAGGTGCTGCTGGGGGGGAGCAAATTCGGCAGTTTGCCGACGCAGGAGTTCGGTCCGACGTCGACCGATTTCGTGCTGCGTTTTCAGACCTTGCTGCGCAGTGACGGTGCGGTGTTGATCGTCGGCGGGTTGGCGACTAAATCGATGTTCAACGACGTCAGCAACGCGACACAGCTGCTCGTCGACGACGTTTCCAACGGTACAGGTCTGGCGAAGACAACCAACTCGCATGTCGTCGAGTGCGATCCATTCGTGCTCTCACGGAATCCGATCGCTGACATCATCTGGGTTGTCGACGATTCAGGCTCGATGAGCGACAACCGGCAGAATATCATCAACAACGCAGACGACTTTTTTGCCCGCGCGCTCAAGTCGGGGCTCGACTTTCGCGTCGGCGTCGCTGGGGTCAAAGCGCCCGGTGGGGGAACGATCATGGGCAAGCTTTGCAGTGCCCAGGGCGGCTCGGGATCGGGGGGCACTGATCGCTTCTTGAAATCGTCTGAGCGCCAACTTTTCAAAGATTGTGTGGCCGACCCGCCGTACGCCGAGGGCGGTAGCGAGTATGTCTTGACCCACGCCTACGAGGCTGTGCGACGCCACTTGCCGCGTGCTGCCAATCGCGAGGATCGCATTCGCCCCGATGCCACGGTTGTGGTGATCCTGGCGACCGACGAGATGACCCAGGAGCTGAAGAGCAAACTTACCGGCAGTTACTACGCCAGCAGCGGTCGCCCGACGAACTGTGTATTGCCCGCCTCGGAGCAACAGAAGGTCGACGCGGCGATCAAGCCCTGGCTTACGCTGTTCACCGGCCAGGATGCGACCCATGGCACCGACGGTCGCGCGATCGTTCATCAGATTGGCGCGGTCTGCACCTCGAGCTGTGGACCAGAAACAGGGCACGGTGCCTACGAGTTGATCAAGGCCACGGGTGGGACCACGGCCGACATATGCCAACTCAACCTCGGCACGTCGCTTCAGCTAATGATCGACTCGATTGCTGGGGCGTCCAGCCCGGCAGTGCTCGAGTATGTGCCGATTTCGACGTCGATCGCCGTTGCGGTCGCTGGACAGAAGCTGCAGCGCAGCCGCGCCAAGGGATTCGACTACGTTGCCGCCTCCAACTCGTTGGTGTTTATCAACGTGCCGATCGCCAAGGACACTCAGGTTGTCGCTTCCTACCGGCGTTGGCGGGAACAGAAGCCGATTCAATAGCACGGTCCTGCTAGCGATCGGCGTAGGCGAAGAACGCGCGCAGCAGTTGGGGCCCGTCGTTCGTGCTTGCTACGGCGTCGCGTAGCGCTTGGGGATCGCCGCCTTCGTCGCGCACCGCTGCACTGCGCTGGTCGATATAGCCGCGCATGACTTGGGCGGTGAACTCCGGGTGAAACTGCACGCCCCACGCGCATGGCGCAAATCGCACGACCTGATGTGCGTCGCGAGCGCTGCTACCGAGCAGCTCCGCGCCTGGGGGAAGCGCCAACACGCTCTCTAGATGGCTGGAGTGGACGCGAAGTTGCTTGGGCAGGTTGCCGAACACGGGGTCATGTTGAGCCGCCGGGCTCAGTTTGACCTCGATGGTTCCGATCTCTCGGCCAGCGGGATTCTTGCCGACCGGTGCGCCCAGCGCGTAGGCGATCAACTGGTGTCCGTAACAGATGCCGAGTAACGGACGCTCGAGTTCGAGATAGCGCTGCGTCCACTCTGCTGCGAGCTCGCTCCATGGATGGTGGTCGGTGACCATCGCTGCCGAGCCGGTCAATACCGCGCAGTGGACGCGATCGGGATCGGGTAGCGCTTCGCCGGCCGGTGCATCGTAGCATTGCACGCTGTTGAGATCACCTGCGGCGGCGATCAGCTGATCGAACTGCCCAGCCTCGGGGACGAGGCAAGGGCCCAATCGAATCACGCAAGTTGCTTTCTTCATCGTTCCATCCTTATCGGCTGTCGGCGCGCTCCCCAGTTTCCGGGCTGGGCGCTGAAGTGTCCGGCCAGCTGTCGGCCACAGCTCAGACAACGTCGATCGTCGTCGAGGCGCCACCGACCGAGCGTATACCAATTGCGCTCGATCAGCAGTGTTCCACAGCCCGCGCAGTAGGTGCTTTGGCCGGCAGCATCGTCGACATTGCCGGTGTAAACGTGCTTTAGCCCGCGTGTGAGCGCTTGCTCTCGCGCTCGCTGCAGCGTGGCATGCGGCGTTTTCGGGACTTCGGTCATCTTGAAGTCCGGATGAAAAGCGGTCAGGTGTAGCGGCGTTTCAGGTCCAAGCTCGTCGTGTAGCCAGCCACACAGCGCATCGAGCTCGGCTTGGCTATCGTTTTGCCCAGGAATCAGCAGCGTGGTGATCTCGATCCAGACCGAAGTCTTGTGGCGCAGGTAGCGCAGCGTCTCGAGGACCGGCGCGAGCTCAGCAAAGCAGAGTTTGCGATAAAAACGATCAGCGAAGGCTTTGAGGTCGACGTTGGCCGCATCGAGCGGGGCGAAGAAGGGCTCGCGTGCCGCTTCGCTGATGTAGCCAGCCGTCACGGCAAGCGACTTAATGCCCAGCGCTCGGCAGGCGATCGCTGTGTCGATCGCGTACTCGGCAAAGATCACCGGATCGTTGTAGGTGAAAGCGACGCTCGTGCAGCCCATGCCCTTGGCCGTCTCGGCGATCGCTTGCGGCGTAGCGCTTTGGCTCAGCACTTCGACCTGCTGCGCCTTGGAGATGTCCCAGTTTTGGCAGAAGCGGCAGCCGAGATTGCAGCCCGCGGTGCCGAAAGAAAGCACGCTTGTGCCGGGGTAGAAGTGGTTGAGCGGCTTCTTCTCGATCGGGTCGATGCAAAAGCCCGTTGAGCGGCCGTAGGTCGTTAGCACCATTTGACCGTCGACGTTTTCGCGCACAAAGCAGAACGCGCGCTGACCAGGACGAAGCGTGCAGTGGCGCGGACAGAGCTCGCAGACGATCCGTCCTCGGTCGTCGAGCGGGCGAAAAAAACGTGCCTTGTGCGTGGCGCTCGTTGTCAACCCGCTAAGGGTAGCGGAAAACCAGCAGAGCGGCGAGTCAGCGGCTCGGAACTAGCCGAGCAGACGGATCAGCAATCCTCGCGTGGAAAGGTCGGCCTTTTGGACCTTGATGCCGGCGCGGAGCTGGTTTTTTCCCATCGTCAGTTGCGACGCTTCGTAACCGATGTCGCCGGAGGCGATTTGGTTGTGAGAAACCGCCACGGCTTCGAGTCGCGCATTGGCGCTGCTGCGTGCCGCGTCGAGCCCATGCCACTGCGCGGCGAGGAACGAGCGCGCTTCGGAAACCGTCGTCTGGGCTTTGTCGATGATGCCCGCGGCGGCGACTGCCGCAGCGGTCGTCGAAAGGTCGATTCCGCTGATCGCCGTCGATGCCGAATCGATCTCCGGGACCTGGATCGTTAGCGTGTCGCCTTGGTCAGGGCCGACCTGAATGTCCTTGATCGAGCCGCTTAGCTGCTCACCGTTGTAGACGGTGCCTTTGGATATCCGTTCAAATTCCGCGACGAGCTGGCTGGTCTCTCCCGAGATCGCCTTGCGGTCTTCATCGGTCAACGGGGCATGGGCCGCCTGCACCGCCAGCTCACTGAGCCGGTCCAGGATGTCTCGGTGGCTGGCAAAGGCCGCCTCGGCGGTTTGCACCATCGCCTCGCCTTGGCCGATGTTTTTCGCGGTTTGCCGCACCGAGCGGATCTCGGCGGCGAGCTTTTCACCGAGTGCCGCCAGGGAGGCTCGGCTGCTGTCGATGACCCTTCCACCGCCGGAGATGATCTGCATCGCATGCTCAACGCGCTTGCGGCTCTCGGAGAGGGAACGGGTGAAGTTTGGGGTGGTACCGATTGCGCCGATCGTGCCCATGAGTCACCTCTTGCGTATCATAGTGCACTGAAAATTCTAAAAAGTAAATCGGCGAATCTAGTACATTGTTTATTTAAAATAAGCATTTGGATTAAATAAATGAAAATACGCGCAATGTTTTACGTATTTTAAAATACTAAAATTTTGATAAAGTAATGACAGGGCGGGCGCTGTGGGTGGGTGTGCGATGCGGGCTAACGCTCGGCCAACGAGGAGAGCAGGATCTTGTAGCGCGGCTCGCCGGCCAACCCTTGCTCGGCGAGCAGCCGCGCGATGCCCGACCTGCCGACGACCGCGGCCCAGCTGCGCAGCCAGCTTTCGACACTGACGTTGCTCCAGCCGGGGGATCGGTAGCCGGCCGCAGAGGCGAGTGCCAGGCTGCGCAGATTGTTGTGTAGCTGGCGCTGCAGATCGCTACGCCCGCGATGTTCGCACCAGAGGTGCCAGCGCAAGAGGTTGCCGACCAAGCGACGCGCTGACTCGGCTTTCCAGTTGAGGCTGGGGATGAACAGCGCGCCACCTTGCCAGGGGACTTGCTTGGCGCGACGGTCGAAGCGATAGGCCGCGATCACCGCGGCGATAACCGTGTCGCTTGCCGCGTTGCTTCGGCCTTGGGTCGCCAAATAAGCGGCGGCTTGTTGACGGCTGCTCGCCGACTTTCCACGGACCATCACCTCGACCAGCTGCTTGGCAGGTAGCGCTAGGATCAGCGGGGATAGGCTGCTGCGCAGCGCCGGCAGTCGCGCCGAAACCATCAACAGTCCTTCGGTGTCGAGCTGCTTATTCTGAGCCAGCACACGTGTGAGCCGTTGGCCAAGCGGACGCGCTGTGGCGGGAAAGCGGCCGGTCAGTTCGGTCATTGCCATCAGTGCGTTGGCGTCTGCGGCGAGGTTGATGCGTGCTGCTGCTGCCCAGGTGCGGACGAGCAGCGGATGGTTTGGGTTGTCGTGGAGTTTCTTCAGTTCGCCATCAGCGCGTCGCGCGCCGCTTTGCCCGATCGCGACCAGTGCCCAACCGCGGGTCTCGAGGTCGTCCGCGTCGAAGGCGATGTTGAGCAGTTTGGATATCGCGGGTTCGCCCAACGCGGCGAGTGCTTTGGCTGCTTGGGGTGCTTGTTTGGGTTGCTTCAGCTTGCCGAGCAAGGCATCGAGCGACTCGGCCCGCGCATTGCTGACCCACGCGACCAACAGCAATCCGAGGAGCGGCGCTGTTGCCCGGCGCCAAAACAGCGCAGCGAGCAGAAGCAGCAGCGCGGCACCACTGCTAACGCCGACGACCCACAGTGTTGAATGGCTCGCTAGGCGCTGCTGTTGAGCTGGCGTCGCTGGCAGCGCACCGCGATAGAGCTTGCCTGCGGGCTGGTAGGGGGTGGGCCCTTGGTGCGTCGCGTCGTAGTTGCGCTTGTTGTTGCGCTCGCCCGGCATGCGATACCAGGCGAACTGCAGATTGCTGTTGGCCAGCACCTCGCGTGGAAAGTCTCCGTCGACCACATTGAGCGTTAGCTGTTTGATCGCCGAGAGCGCGTAGCGCAGCGCTTTGCTGCGGTGTTCCTCCAGTGCTTTGGCGTGGAGTTGGTCGATCGCCGGGCCGCGAAGACCGAGGTTTTCGCCGATGTTGAGCAGCGCCTTCTCTCGCTCCTCAAAGCGGTGCGAGAGCCGACGCTTTTGCGCGGCGAGTAGATCCGAGGCGAACAGCTCGGCGGCGATGCCATTGTGGGGCTCAGGGTTGCGACGGACGCTGAGGTTCTGCCGCTGCCAGGGCCGTAGGTCGCGGTATGAGCCGCCGACCACGCGCAGCGGCAGTGGGCGGGTGAGATTGCGATAGACTTGCCAGCCGGGCAGTTGGCGAACGACGTACTTATCAGCGATGCGTTGGATTTTGCGCGGTCCATCGGTAAGCAGGTAGACGATGTTGCGCAGACGCCCTTCGTTAAAGGCCGATAGCCGCATCGGTACAACGAGCTGTTTGCTGCGGAAGCGAAAGCCCATTCCTTGGACGTGCCCCTGGAAGTCGTGGCTGTCGGGTAAAGCGGTCTTCGCCTGGCGCATTCCAGGCTTTGGATCGAGTGGCGCCTTGGGCCCGACGCGGGTTTTCACGGCAACGAAACACCAACCCGCCTTGACATAGTCTTCGCAAGCTTGATCCATCCCGTCGGGGTACTTGTAGCCGTGGCTGTCCATCCAGCGTTTGAGCGCCTGCGCGCTGCCGGCCTCTAAGACTGCTACTTCATACATGCCGATCGCTTCTTTGCGCAGCACGCGCACGTCGCGCTTGCCTGTGGCCAGCGACGCTTGGCGCGCAGGTGCCGGCGCTCGACCGCGTCCAGACTTCCGTCGGAAGTGCCGTCGGTAGACGTAGGCGACGATTTCAGGCGGGTCGATCGCCGCTGCGATCTGAGCGAACGTTTGATCGGCGACCTTTCGGATCGCCGGTGGGGTTGGGAAGGGAATCAGCATGCCGAAGTTGTCGACCTTGCCGCGGAAGCCGGGGCGGATCACAAACGTTTCGACACCCTGATGGTAGAAAACGTAAGTCTGCTGGGCGCCGACGCGCGTGATCGGCCGTCCCGGTCCGTCATAAATTGGCGGCACCATCCCGCAAGGATCAGCGCTCAGCGTGGGCGGCAATCCCAACACGAGAATCAGCGCGATCGCGGCCACGAAGAGCTGCTTGGTGCGTGGGCGTGCTATCGGGCATTGGTGCATCAGGGTCCTCCAAGGTCATCCGGATTTGTATGCGCACCGAGGTGTTCCTCCCCGCGTCGCTGAGCCAGATGCGATCTAGTGTGTGCCAAACGTTGCTACTGGAGGCGACCGTGAACCACGGTCCGGCGACGAAGTGCTCGCCCTCCACTCAGAATCGCGCCCAGATGTGATAGAGGCCAACGCGCATCACCGTGCCGTTGAACGAGATGTGCTGATGGTGCTGTGTTTCGGTCGCGAGGTGCTGCTTCTCGCCAAATGGCACGTGACGCTGCCCGGTCGCTGCGCGCACGTGGCCGGCGTCATCGATAACTCTGAAGCTGATCACCACCTGCCTGAATGCAAGCTGACGCTCGAGGAATCGACGATGCGCGGGAGGTAGTGCACCGGCGCCGTTTGCGGCGAGATAGTGCCGGACCTTCGTCCCATAAAACAGTAGACGCTCAAGGGCAGGGCCGCCGGTCATCGGCTCCTGAGCGTAGTCTTTGAATGCGTCGCGGATGTCCTGGTCGAAAAATGGGGCAACGGGATGGTGCGCAAGCGAGCACCCCTCGCCGCAATTGCTCTTGCCGTGCTCGTCATCGCTGTCCGGGCCGACGATCTCGACCTGGGGAAATTCGTGGGGCTGGTTGCTCTGCGAAAGCAGCAGCGCGGCGCCTCCGCCGGCAACGATCAACAGCGCAGCGATCGAGGTCAGCCGCGACCGCGTCGACAGTGATGGTTCGCGTCGCGGCGTGCGCGCGTCTTCTTGGCTCGGGTCGCTCATCGGTTCTCAGAAAGAGTCTGAATCCTAAAGCCGAAGTGGGGCAGCTGGCAATGGTGCCGTCGTCGTTGACTGATATTTGACCCGCTGGCGCGCTGAGCGTTGGCGTAAACGGGTTGTCGCGTGTTTTCGCAGGACTATGGTCCCAATCCTGCGCTGTGTTAACCTCGCGCTGCTGTTTGGGGCTGCCTAAGCTTGACCGCCGTCGCCTTGGGCGTGTAGGAGCCAGGAGGCAGTCGGCGATGCCCGCATTAAAGAGTCGTCGCCGCGGTTGAAAAAAGGATGCTCGAGCCCATTTTCGATGAGTGAGCTGAGTGGAGCTGTTTGCTTGGACGGCCAAGAAACATCACAGCCAGCCGAAGCTGGTGAAAGCGCCGAAGATGGTGCCGCCCAACGCGTGCGCTCGCGCTACGGGACCGTCGAGCGAGGTGGCCACGACTGTTTGATTTGCTCGGGGACGCCCAACATACAGCTGCGCGTCGAGCGTGGTCTGTCGGTCAACGATGACACGCGCAAGCGCTACGGCAAGCAGACGATGTTCCTCGATGGTGTCTATGCAGGTGGCCCGCTGTTCGACAACGAATCGCGCCAGTACTCGCTCGATCATCATCAGGGTTGCGTACGTGCGTTTACCTTGGCGACCTGCGAACAGGCTGCGGTGATCGTCACCAAGGGGCTGCCGTTGTCCGAGGGCGAATGGAGCCTCTACGTCAACGAGCCCGATCTCGACGCTGTCCTCGCGGCGTGGATCTTGCTTAACCACGGTGAGCTCAAGCGTAACGGCAACGAGCTGCTGCTCGCTGTCATGCCGTTCATTCGCGTCGAAGGGGCGATCGATGCCCACGGCCTCGAGCTCTCGGCGATCACTTGTGGCGTGTCGCCCGAGATCTACAAGCGCGAGCGCGAGCGGATCGATGCGCTGCTCGCCCTTGAGCGTCAGCTGAAAGAGCGGGGCGCCTGGACCGGCGTGAATGTGATCGACTACACGCGCAAGCTGCTCGAGGAACTCGATCGCACGTTGTACCCAGCGGGATACCTCGATCGGTTGGTCGATGTCGTCGAGGTCGCGCGAGTGCCCCTCGAAAAGCGCAAGGCCTGGGCCTTTCTCTGCCGCTCCCATCAGGGGATCTACGCGGTGGAAGCGCAGCTCAAGCAGCAGCACGAAAAGGTCGGCTTGGTCGTGCTCGATCAAGGTGACGGCCGGTTTACCGTGCGTCAGACCGATTCGTTTTTGGCACGCAGCTTGGCCGACCTTTACCCTGTGCTCAACGACCGCGACGATAAGGCCAGCGAGTCCGACGAGAACTGCTGGGGCGGCTCGACCGACATTGGTGGTTCGCCGCGTCGCACTGGCAGCGCTCTCGATGGTGAGGAAATCCTGCGCATCGTGCAGGAGGTTTATGGTGGCGGCAATTGGTTCAAGCGCATGGTGACGCGTCTTAAGACCTAGGGTGGCGATGCGCTCAGCGCGGGAGGATCTTCGATGCTAAACGGTATATTGACTCCGCCAACGCCGATCAACGAGCCGGTGCTGGAGTACGCGCCTGACTCGATCGAGCGAAATGTCTTGCAGCAGCAGCTGCAAAAGATGTTGGGTGAACAGATCGAAATTCCGCTGCAGATCGGCGGCAAGGCTGTTACCACCGGTAACCTCGCCGACTGCGTTTGTCCTCATGACCATACCCATCTGCTCGCGCGCTATCACCAAGCAGGCGAGCAACAGACCCAGGCTGCGATCGACGCAGCGATCGCGGCTGCCCCGGCCTGGGCTGCGATGCCTTGGGAGGCGCGAGCCGCGATCTTTTTGCGCGCGGCTGAACTGCTGGCGACCAAGTATCGACCGCTAATCAATGCGGCGACGATGCTTGGCCAGAGCAAGACCGTACACCAGGCCGAGATCGATGCCGCTTGTGAGTTGATCGACTTTTTGCGGTTTAACGTGAGCTTCGCCAACGAGCTATATCGCCAGCAGCCGCAGTCGTCGGCGGGCTGCTGGAATCAGCTCGACCACCGTCCACTCGAAGGCTTCGTTTTCGCCGTTTCGCCGTTTAACTTCACGGCGATCGCCGGCAATCTTTGCACGGCGCCCGCGATGCTTGGCAACACGATCGTTTGGAAGCCGGCCTCTACGGCGGTTTACTCGGCGCACTTTCTCTATCAGTTGCTCTGCGAAGCGGGGCTTCCTCCGGGCGTAATCAATTTGGTATGCGGCCGGGGTGGTGCGGTGGGCAACCCGGTGCTGCAGGATCGTCGTCTCGCCGGGATCCATTTCACCGGTAGCACGGGTGTCTTCCAGCAAATGTGGCGAACCGTCGGTGGGCAGATCGAGCGCTATCGCTGCTATCCGCGGATCGTAGGAGAAACCGGCGGCAAAGATTTCATCGTGGCCCACCCGTCGGCGGATGCTGAGTCGCTGGTGACCGCGATCGTTCGTGGTGGCTTCGAGTATCAGGGCCAGAAGTGTTCGGCGGCGTCGCGTGTCTACTTGCCGCAGTCGCTTTACGGTGTCGTGGTTGATCGCTTGGTAGAGGCCACGCGCAGTTTGAAGATGGGTGCACCGACGGACTTTCAGAACTTCGTTGCTGCGGTGATCGATCGCTCGGCATTTGAGAGCATTTCAGAGTACATCAGCTATGCCCAAAAAAGCGCCGACGCCGAAGTGCTGATCGGCGGGCGCTGTGATGGGGAGCGCGGCTTCTTCATTGAGCCGACCGTCGTCGTGGCGCGCACGCCAGATTTCCGCTTGCTGCGCGAGGAGATCTTCGGTCCGGTGGTCACCCTCTACGTCTACCAAGACCGTCAATTCGATCAGGTGCTCGAGCTTTGCGATCAGACGTCACCCTACGCGCTGACCGGGGCGATCTTCGCGAACGATCGCCAGGCCGTGGAAAAGGCCTCGGCCAAGCTGCGCCAGGCGGCAGGCAATTTCTATATCAACGACAAGCCGACCGGCGCGGTAGTTGGCCAACAGCCGTTCGGTGGGGCGCGGGCCTCGGGGACCAACGACAAGGCAGGTAGCGTGCTCAATCTGTTGCGTTGGATTTCGCCGCGGACGATCAAAGAGACGTTTGTGCCACCGACCGACCACCGTTATCCGTACATGCGCTAGCGCAGGATGGTTTTCGGCAGCGCCTTGTTTTTTAGTCCATATATTCCAGGTGGTTGCGAGCTTGATCTGGGACTTGGCGGTTGAATCCGCTAAAAGGCCCGGCGATGGCGTCGGAGGCTAAACTAGCGCAATCGCGCAGCGATCGTTCTGGCAAGGCGGTGGGCTGGATCATCGGCACGACGCTGCTTTTGGCCGTGCTGCTCGGTGTTTGGTTGTTCGGCCGCTATCGCCAGTCCGAGCAACATATCCTGCTGAGCTTGCGCGAGTTCGCCGATCGCGGTAAGGCCTTGTCCGCAGAAGGCTGCGTCGGTGCGGTCATCGACTGGAGCCGTCGCTGTCGGGCGCTGGAGAGCATCTGTTTGAGCTCGGCCCCGCGGCTGGTCGGTGCCTGTCTACAAGGTCGCGAGCGTCGCCGCTACTGCTCAGGGCGGAGCGGATTCGAAACACACCAGAGCTTCCGTCGCTGCACCCAACGCGGCGCTCGGCAGGGATTGGCGAAGAAGGTCTGCGCTTCGGCCTACCGCACGATTGATGGGTTCTGTCGCTATCGTCAGGCAAAGTTAGCGACACCGTTGGGAGCGAATTGATGCCGACAACCTCTGCGCAGTTCCCTCTAGTCTCTGCGACTGCGACGCGGCTGTTGCCGATGTTGCGCGAGCTGTGGCTGCTCAGTAAGCCGGGCATCGTCGCGATGTGCTTGATCACCACGGCGGGCGGAATGGCGTTGGCGCCGGGCTCGTTGGCGCTTTGGCAAGCTGCGCTGGTACTGATCGGTACGGCGGGCGCGGTTGCAGCGGCGAGCTCGCTCAACATGTACTTGGAGCGCGACGTCGACGCCAAGATGGCTCGTACGGCCAACCGCCCGCTGCCCCAAGGGCGCGTCAATCCGCTGGTCGCCCTAGCCTATGGGTTGGTGTTGGCCGCCGTTAGCTTGCTCGCGCTGTGGGTCGTTAGTCCGCTGGCCGCCGTGATCACCGGTCTGGCCCTCGACGGTTACGTGCTGGTCTACACGCCGCTCAAGCGCAAGAGCGTGATGTCGGTGTTCGTCGGTTTGTTCCCGGGGGCCGCTCCGCCGTTGATCGGTTGGGTCGCGGTGAGTGGTTCGATCGACCTGTCGGCGATTCTGCTGTTCTCGGTGTTGGCGTTCTGGCAGATCCCGCACTTTCTCGCGATCGAATTGGTATATCGGCGCGACTATCAGGCCGGGGGCTTGGTGATCGTGCCATCGGTGTTTGGCGATCGCGCGACAACCCATTTGATCGCACTCAGCTCGCTGCTATTGGTGGTGGTCAGCTTGCTGATCGTGCCGATGGGGCTAGCGTCATGGATTTATCTCGCCGCGGCGTTGCTCGCCGGCGGTTTGCTGGTGCGTCTGGCGCTGCGATTGTCCCGTGCCAGCGGCGATGCGCTGCAAGCGGCAGCCCGTCGCTTCTTCTTCGGCACGCTGCTTTACCTTCCTGTGCTACTGGCTGGTTTGGTCATCGACGTGGTCGTGCTGTGAAAGGTCGTCCAGGGCATCGTTGATGTCGTCGCCCTCCGAGACCCCCGGGGATTCCCCAGGCGCCGGGCGCCCGCCGCTGTTTGTCGGTAAGGGCTGGAAGAAGAACCCATACGTATGGGCAGCCGTCGCGGGTGTGCTGACCATTCCGCTGCTAAAGCCATTCCTGCGCCGCATTCCCGATCCTCCGGCGGTACTGGCACAGCTTGCCGACCGCACCTTTCACCAGCCAAGTGGCCGGCCGGTTGCGTTGTACAGCCTGAGGGGCCGGCCCACCGTTATGCAGATCACTTTCGATGATTGCGCAAATTGTCAGCGCAGCCTGAGCGCGATGCGGCGCCTTTGGCGCGAATACGACAAGATGAACGTCGACATCGGGCTGGTAACCATTGTGGCAGGCACCAGCGAGGCCGCACGCGTATTTGCCCAACGCGCAAAAGCCAGGCCATCGGCCACCGAAAAGGCTGTTTGGCCGGTGACGGTCGCCAAGGATCGCTGGCAGATCTGGGCCGCTGAGCCAGCGCAGCTAAAAAAGTGGGCCGATCGGGCGTTGTTACCCCACTTACTCGTAGCCGGCGCTGCGCATGATGCGGGCGTGGCGCCGCAACAGCTTCATGATCTCGGTGGCGCTTTGGCGCTGATCGATCCTCAGCTCGGTTTGCGCGGTATTTATCCGACGAGCGGGCTAGGGCCAGATGAGGTTTTGCACCGCTCGATTCATGTGATGTTGGCGGCAAGAAAATAAGTCAAAGTTAGCCTGGTGGATCGGTTGCCCGAACAGGATGCCCAGCGCCCCGCGCCGATGACGCTCGACCGACGCACGTTTCTCGGTAGCGTTGGCGGCGCGCTCGCTTTGGCCGGCTGCACGCGGCGGCCGGTCGAGCATGCGTTGCCGACTGCTCCAACTGCCAACGACGCCGCGCCGGGTGAGCCGCTATATTACGCCACCAGTGCGCAACGTGGCGCGGATGTGATGGGGTTGATCGTTGAGACGACCGACGGGCGTCCGATCAAGATCGAAGGCAACGCCAAGCACCCGTTGAGCAAAGGTGGCGTCGATGCCTGGACCCAGGCGCAGACCTTTGCGCTTTACGATAGTCAACGTGCACGTCTGCCGACCGAGCGGAGCGGTAAGGCTTTCGCCCTTGAGATCGTTCGCCAACGGCTTGATCGGCTAGCTGCTCGTGCGCGCGCGCGTGGCGGCGCGGGTCTGGCCTTGTTGCTCGAGTATAGTTTGTCGCCCAGCTATCGCGATCTCCTCGGTCAGATCCGTCGAACGCTACCCAAGGCAGAGCTCTTCCTTGCCGATAGCTGTGCGCCGCGCAACAGTGCCTTGGCCCGCCAAGGGCTGGGGCTCACGGGGCTGACGCCGCACCTGCGCATCGCCACGGCGGATGTACTGCTTGCTCTGGACTGCGACTTCTTGGGCAGCGAGGGCGAAGCGGTCTCCGCGGCGCGCGCGTTTTACAGTCGCCGTCGCGGCAATCCGACCCGCCGCAGCGCCAATCGCCTTTACGTGGTCGAGCCCGTGCCGACACTCACCGGCGATGCGGCGGACAATCGCTTGGCGTTGCCCCGCTCCGAAGTCGGTGCGTTCTTGGCTCAGTTGATCGGGCAACTATTTCGCTGGGGGGTAAATCCCCCGGCCGAGCTTCAGGATTGGGCGCGTCGCCTCGCGCAGCAAACGCCCTGGCGTGAGCGGCGTGGGCGATGGGTTGAGACGGTCGCCCGGCGACTGCGTGAACGACGACGACGGTCGTTGGTATTGATCGGCGAACGTCAGCCGGTTTGGGTGCATGAGTTGGGCTGGCTGCTCAACCAGCTGCTCGGCAATCTGGGCTCAACGATCCACCTTTACGCCGATCAAGACTGGCCGGTGTGGCAGGGACCTGCAGCATTCGTCGAGGCGGCGCGGCGCAAGCAGTTTAGCGATCTGCTGCTGCTCGGAACCAACCCGCTCTACACCGATGGCGCCGAGTTTGCCCAAGCCCTGGCGAGCATTCCGTTTTCGATGCACCTCAGTGCTGCGCGGCAGGCCACTTCGGAACGCTGTAGCTGGCACGTACCACGAGCGCATTTCCTCGAGAGCTGGGGCGATCTGCGTTCGAGTGACGGTACGATCGCACTTCAACAACCAACACTCGCGCCACTGTTTGCCGCGTTGTCCGATCTCGAAGTGTTGGCGCGTTTGCTGGGTATGCCCGATCCGCAACCCTACAACGTCGTGCGCCAATATTTTCAGCGCTCGCTCGGTAAACCCGGCATGCCGAGCGAGGTGTTTTGGCGATTCGCTGTCCACGAGGGCTTTGTCCGTCGGCCCGCAGCAGCGCACCAATCGCGCCTGCCGAGCTTTGGCGGCCTGAAGGCTACGACCAGCGGGCAAATCGATTCGCCGCGCTCAGGCCTGGAGTTGGTTTTTCAGCTCGACTGGGCTGTTGCCGACGGGCGTTATGCTTCCAACGGCTGGCTGCAGGAAGCTCCCGACCCGATCACCCAGCTGTGTTGGAGCAGTGCAGCGTTGCTTTCGCCGACCACTGCGGCGCGCTACGGTGTCGTCGACGGTCAGTTGATCGAGCTCTCCGTTGGCGGAGCGAAGGTACAGCTCCCGGCACTGCGGATCGCCGGCGTTGCAGAAGGCTGCGTCGGTTTGCAGCGCGGCTATGGCCAGCAGCACGGACTGGCTGATGGTGTTGGCCAGGACGTTGGCCCGCTGCAAGGCGCAAATTGGTGGCGCGGTGGTGCGCGCTTGGTGCCGACGGCATCGCTGGTGCTCTTGCCTCGCGTCGATCGTCTTCAAGACGTCGCGCGTGGTGGACATGCGAGCGTCGTGCATCGTGATACCGCCGAGCCCGCGCGCTGGCATGCGTTAACGCTCTCGCCGATGGCGGCCGCCGATCCGCTGCCGCTGCCGCAAGCGTCTTCGCACAGCGAACAGTGGGGCATGAGCATCGACACAGCTGCCTGCAGTGGCTGCGGTGCGTGTGTGATCGCTTGCCAAGCAGAGAACAACATCGCGATCGTCGGACCGGCCCATGTTGTGCGCTATGGAACGATGCACTGGTTGCACATCGAGCGGCGCGCCTTGAGCGAGCGGTCCCCGCATGCCGGTCAGAGCGGCTACTTGCGCCGACCCGTCGCCTGCCAGCATTGCGAGCACGCGCCATGTGAGTCGGCCTGCCCGGTTTCTGCGACGCAACACAGCCCCGATGGGCTCAACCAAATGGTCTACAGTGCTTGCGTCGGCGCCGGCGGTTGTGCTCGCGACTGTCCCTATGGCGTCAGGCGCTTCAACCATCTCGATCACGCACAGCGCGTGCGCGGTCGGAGCGATGCGTTGGCCCTCAATCCGCGGGTCAGCGTGCGCAGTGATGGGGTGATGGAGAAGTGCAGCTATTGCGTTCAGCGCATCGTCCATGCGCGTGCTCAGGCGAAGCAGCAGGGACGCCAGCTTATCCCAGATGGCTGGGCTGAGCCGGCCTGCGCGCGGACGTGTCCGACTCAGGCGATCGTCTTTGGCAATGTTGCTGATCGCGCCAGTCGCGTCCGGCGCCAAAAGCGTAGCGCTGGCGCCTATCGGTTACTTGCGGCTGCCAACACGTCACCGCGGACCAGCTACCTGTTGGCGTTTCGTAACCCTGATCCGAGGCTAAGTTGATGCGCTGTTGGCTCGCCGCTCTCGGACTGTTGGCTGCTAGTGGTTGTCGTGGCGACCTCAGCGAGGCGCCGCCGGTACGTCTGCGCGTCGATCCATTGGTCCACCAGCCGAGTCACGGTCCTCAATCGGCTGCCGGCAGTGGCGTTGGACGCGCGCCGCCGCAGAGCATTCCACTCGGACAGCTGCAGGACAACAACTGGCTTTATCGCGGCCAGCGTGGTGGCTCTTTCGCGCGTCGGCCGCCGATGCAGATCACCGAGGAGATGTTACGTCGAGGCCAGAGCCACTATCGGGTGAACTGCGTACCCTGCCACGGCCCGACCGGCAGCGGGCGATACGCGCCGCTGCGTGTTCGCGGCGTGATCAAGGTGCCTTCGTTGCTCACAGCGGCGCTCGAGACGGCGCGTCTGGGTCAGCTTTATCGGCAATTGCTCGACGACAGGCGCTCGGTTCACCTGTTGTTTAAGCGGCTATCGGCGGTCGAACGTTGGGAGACGCTGAGCTATCTGCGCGTTTTGCACGTTGCGGTGAGCGCACCGCTCGAACGTGTGCCCCAGCAAATCGCCCGCCGGCGGGGGTGGCTCCGATGAGTGCTTGGCGCGCAAACCACCGATTGTTGGTGGGCAGCGGATTGCTGATCGCGCTGATCCTGCTGTTTTTTGCCACCCGGCTGACGCAACGGGAGTACCGCCGACGGGTCGACGGAGCGCGCCACGTGTCGGTCGAGCGATCAGCACTGGCGCGCGGAGAGGCATTACTCAACGATTACGCCGAGCTCGATTCGCGGCTTGGCCGCTATCGCATTCCGATCGGGCAGGCGATCTATCTGGTGGCCAGCAATCCAGTGCTGTTGGAGGGATCTGCAGTGCCGGTGGAGGGATCTAATGGGATGGCCCCGCCAGCCGAGCAGCCCGCTCCCGCTAGCCAACCCAATAGAGCATCAGGTAGACCACAACCCCGGTGACCGATACGTACAGCCAGAGCGGCAGGGTGATGCGGGCGAGTCGCCGATGTTGGGGGCGCCGGTCGCGCCAGGCCAAATAGACGGTGCGCAAGACCATCGGCACGATCACCATTGCCAGCAGCATGTGCGAAAAGAGGATCACCAGATAGACTGCCTTGAGCGCACCGCTGCCGGAGAATGTCTGTGTTCCCTGGGTGCTGACCCGGATCAGGTAGCCGGTCAAAAAACAGGCCGAGGCGCACAGGGCGCCGATCATATAGCCACGGTGTCTTCGTGGCTCGCCGGCGCGGATCGCGCGCCAGCCGAGAAATACCAAGGTGGCGCTGGTCAGATTGAATAGTGCGTTGACGGTCGCTAGCCAGGGGATCTGTTGCATCGAGGCCTTCCGCGGCCACTTTACGCCAGCGAGAAATCGCAGCAAGCGCTTTGTTTTTTTGGGGATTGAGGTCTCTTGACACCGGCGGACCGCCTGTGTAGGTTGCCGCCGGTTGGATGCTTCGGGGCCGAGGCTAGGCGAGCCGTCTGCGCCGAGTACCCCGATGAATACACCGAAGAATTCGCCTGACCATGCAGGCTGAAAGGTGAGATCGTGGCTGTCATCTTTCCTCGATGGGCCAACAAAGTTCCGCTCTACTTAGCTGTTGTTGGTGCCCTGGGCGGGGCATTTCTGGTTTTTGCCGTCTGGTACTGGGGATCACCGAACTATACCGACGTTGGCTACGCGCCCGAGCAGCCGGTTCCGTTTAGCCACCGGCTGCACGCTGGCGAGCTGGCGATGGACTGCCGCTACTGCCACAACACGGTAGAGCGCGCCGCATACGCTGCGATTCCGCCGACCGAAACGTGCATGAACTGTCACAAGTCGATCGCCAAAGAAAGCAAGAAGCTTGCAGCAGTGCGCAAGAGTTATGAGAGCGGCCGTCCGATCGCTTGGGTGCGCGTACACCTGCTTCCCGACTACACCTACTTCAACCACAGCGTTCATGTCGCCGCGGGTGTGGGCTGTGTGAGTTGCCATGGACGCATCGACCAAATGAACATCGTTCGTCAAGCAAAGCCGTTGAGCATGAGTTGGTGCTTGAGTTGTCACCGCCAGCCCGATGCGCAGCTGCGGCCGCGCGACGAGGTCACCAACATGAGCTACGACCCGAAACAGGCGGGATACGAGCCGGCCAAAGATCCGGCGCGTAAGCGCAAGGTCGATCCGCCCATCCATTGTTCGGGGTGTCACCGATGAGCGCAGGATCCAAAAAACAATCGATCGAAGCTGTCGCCGCCTCGGCGCCAACCCTTGAGCCCGATCCCGTGCTCGAAGGTCAAGCCCAGGACGTGCCCCGTCGTGGCGAAGCCTACTACTATCGCAGCCTCTCGGCTTTGGCGGCTGAGACCCAAGCGCCGATTGCCGCCGAGCGCCGCGGCGAATTCGCCGACGGCGCTGACGAGCTGATCCTCGATCCCGTCGATCGCCGGCATTTTCTCGGCACGATGGGTGCGTCGATGGCGCTGGCCGGCGTTAGTCTGAGCGGTTGTGTGCGCAAGCCCAAAGAGCTGATCTTGCCGCACAGCAAGCGGCCCGAGCACCTGATTCCCGGCAAGCCGCGTTTCTTTGCCACAACCGCGGCGGTGGGTGGCACGGTGCTGGGTTTGGTTGTCGAGAGCCAGGAAGGCCGACCGACCAAGGTCGAGGGCAACACCAAGCATCCGCAAAGTGGCGGCGCGACCAATGCCTGGGCTCAGGCCTCGGTGCTCGATCTCTACGATCCCGATCGCAGCCAAGGGGTGCTCCATCAGGGCAAGCCGGCGAGTTGGGATGATTTCAGCAAGGCGATCGCCACCAACCTCGCTGAGTTGGCCAAGGTTCGCGGGCGTGGGTTGGCCTTTGTGGTCGAACAGCGTCCGTCGCCGACCTGGCATCGGTTGGTCGAACAGCTGCAACAGCGCTATCCGCAGTCAGCCTGGTACATTCACGATGCCACCTATCCGCAAAACGCCCGGGATGCGGCAGCACTGGTCGGTGTCGGCGAGTTACGGCCGCAGTGGGACCTTGCTCGGCCAATGGCGATCCTCGCCTTGGACTGCGACTTTCTCGGTAGCGAAGGCGACACGGTAAAAAACGCCCGCGACTTTGCGCGCGCGCGTCGCGTCCGCCAACCCGGCGACCCGATGAACCGGCTCTACGCGGTGGATCCGGCGCTGACCGTGACCAGTGGTACTGCCGATCATCGCTTGGCTTTGCCGGCTTCGCAGATCGGCGAGTTTTTCCGCGCATTGGCGACCGAGCTGTTTAAGCGCGGCCTGTCGGTGCCGCCGGGCGCTAAGGGCGTTGTCGACGCATTGCCGACGACGACCGGCGGAAGCAACAGCAAGTGGGTCAAAGCAGTTGCCGCCGATCTGATGAAAAATCGTGGGCGCTCGGCGATCTTGGTCGGACAGCGCCAGCCCGCTTGGATCCATGGCCTGGCCCACCTGGTCAACGTCAGCTTGGGCAATCTGAGTTCGAGTGACGCGACGACCCAGCAGGCGCTGTCGTTTGTTGCGCATCAGGAGCCGAAGACCAAGCCGATCGCGGCGCTGGCCAAGTCGATCGATGACAACCGGGTCCAGACGCTGATTGTGCTCGGCGCCAACCCGGCCTATAGCGCGGCGGCCGACCTTCAGTTGGCCGCGAAGATTAAGCGCGTACCGATGACGGTACATTTCGGGGCCCACGCCGACGAGACGGGAGCGCTGGCCACCTGGCATTTGCCGGCGAGTCATTATTTGGAAGCCTGGGGCGACACGATCGCCAACGATGCCACGCTGGCGATTCAGCAACCGTTGATCGCTCCGCTCTACGATACGCGCAGCGAAATCGAGTTGCTCTCGATGCTGCTCGGACCTGATGGAGCCACCGGCCACCAGCTGGTGCGCGAGACCTGGATTGCCCACGTTCCCGTCGATTTCGAAGCCAAGTGGCGCAGCTGGTTGCACGAAGGTGTGGTCACCGCTGTGGCGCTGGCCAATGCCAAGCCGGTTCAGCCGACCTTCGATTGGGAGCGGCTTGCTGGCGCACTGCCCAGTCAATCGGCGCGTCACACGGCGCTTGAGCTGGTGTTCACGATCGACAACAAGCTGCTCGACGGTCGCTATGCCAACAACGCTTGGCTGCAAGAGCTGCCCGATCCGATGACCAAGCTAACTTGGGACAACGCGCTGTTGATCAACGCCAAGACGGCGGGACAGCTCAACGTGGCAAGCGGCGATCTCGTCGAGGTTTCGCTGGGCAGCCACAAGGCTAACGCGCCGGTCTGGGTTGTGCCGGGTATCGCCACGGGTTGTGCGTCGCTGTCGCTCGGCTACGGTCGCAAGTTTGGCCGGGTGGCGACGGGTGTTGGGTTCTCGGCCGAGGCGCTGCGTACGTCGGATGCGCTGTGGTACGCAGGCGGTGCAAAGCTTCGTAAGCTCGGGGAGAGCTACAAGCTGGCTTCGACTCAGGATTATGGCCTGTTGGTTGAGCCGATCACTGGACGACTGCGGGCGACGATCGTTCGCGAGGCGACCGTCAGCGAATATCGCAACAAGCCAGACTTTGCGCCGGCGCTCGACCCGCTTCCCCCCGAGAAGATCAAGTCGCTGTTCGCAGAATCGCATCGTTGGCGCCAGCCCGATGCACCCAAGGTGCCCCAGTGGGGAATGAGCGTTGATCTGACGGCGTGCACCGGTTGCAGCGCTTGCGTGGTCGCATGTCAGTCGGAAAACAACATTCCGGTTGTCGGCAAAGAGCGCGTGCTCAACGGTCGCGAGATGCACTGGATGCGAATCGATCGCTACTATCGCGGGAGCGGCGAAGAGACCAACCCCGAAGTAGTCACGCAGCCGCTGATGTGTCAGCACTGCGAAAACGCCCCCTGCGAGACGGTCTGCCCCGTCGGTGCAACGTCTCACAGTCCCGACGGGCTCAACGATATGGCGTACAACCGCTGCATCGGAACGCGCTACTGTTCGAACAACTGTCCGTACAAAGTGCGGCGCTTTAATTATTTCAATTTCCAAAAGGAAAACACGGCCTCCAACAGTCTGCTGGCGATGCAGCGCAATCCCGATGTGACCGTGCGCTTTCGCGGTGTGATCGAAAAATGCACCTTCTGCGTTCAGCGCATTCAACAGGCAAAGATCGCCTCGAAGCGCGATGGCGATGGCATGGTACCCGATGGGCAAGTCTCGCCGGCTTGTGCGCAAAGTTGCCCGACCCAGGCGATCACTTTCGGTGATATTTCCGATGCTGAGAGTGCGGTCGCCAAAGAGCGCGCCAATAGCCTGACCTACGGCTTGCTAACGGAACTGAACACGCGGCCGCGGACCACTTACTTGGCCAAGCTTCGTAACCCTAACCCCGAGCTGGTATAGCGATGGCTGATCATTCTGACGCAGTAACCCGCGACGCGCAGATCCAATGGGACGATCCCGTCGATCGCCGCGTACCCCTGACGCTGGGTATCAAGAGCTTCAATGAATTGACTGAGATCGTTTGCCGCCCGGTGGAGTGGCAGACGCCAAAGCATTGGTGGCGCGTCTTTCTATTCGCGCTGACCGGCTTGGGGATCTTGGTCGCTAGCACCGCCTATCTGTTCTGGGAAGGTGTTGGCGTTTGGGGTCTGAATAACCCGGTGAGCTGGGGTTGGGCGATCACCAACTTCGTCTTCTGGGTCGGTATTGGTCACGCCGGGACGCTGATCTCCGCGATCCTCTTTCTGTTCCGACAAAAGTGGCGTACTTCGATCAACCGCTTCGCCGAAGCGATGACGATCTTTGCCGTCATGTGCGCCTTGCTTTTTCCGACGATTCACGTCGGTCGCGTCTGGGCGATCTACTACACCTTGCCGATTCCCAACCAGATGGGTATGTGGCCGCAGTTCCGCAGTCCGCTGCTCTGGGACGTCTTCGCCGTCTCGATTTACGGCACGGTATCGATCCTCTTTTGGTATGTCGGGTTGATTCCTGACCTGGCGACGGTGCGTGACCGCGCCAAGACGCGTATCCGCAAGATCGTCTACGGCATCTTCGCGCTCGGTTGGCGCGGCTCGACGCGTCACTGGCTGCACTACGAGCGCGCCTATCTGTTGCTCGCTGCGTTGGCCACGCCGCTGGTGCTCTCGGTCCACTCCGTCGTGTCCTTCGACTTCGCAACCTCGCAGCTGCCCGGTTGGCACACGACGATCTTCCCGCCGTACTTCGTTGCTGGCGCGATCTACTCGGGCTTCGGCATGGTGATCACGCTGATGGTGATCGCGCGAAAACTGTTTGGCCTCGAGCGCGTGATGACGATGCGGCACTTCGACAACATGGCGAAGATCACGCTGCTCACCGGCTCGATCGTTGGTTACGCCTACTCGGTGGAGTTTTTTACCGCGTGGTACAGTGCCAACCCCTACGAGAGTTTCGCGTTCGTAAACCGTGCGTTGGGTCCCTACGCCTGGGCTTACTGGATCATGGTGACCTGCAACGTGGTCGTCCCGCAGGTCTTTTGGCTCAAGAAGGCGCGTCAGAGCCTGGTCGTGCTGTTTATCGTTTCGATCTTCGTCAACATCGGCATGTGGTTCGAGCGCTTCGTTATCGTCGTGACGTTGCACCGCGACTTCTTGCCGTCGAGTTGGGACTACTACTCGCCGACGATCTTCGACGTAGCAGCCTTCGTCGGTAGCTTCGGTTTGTTCTTTACGATGTTCTGCCTGTTTGTGCGCTTCTTGCCGATGGTGGCGATCTCCGAGGTCAAGGCGGTTCTGCCGCAGGCCAATCCCCACGCCGCGCATGGTGAGGTCAGCGAGGGAGGGCACTAATGGCCAGCGAGAAACTCTACGGCGCGTTGGCGGAGTTCGATACCACGGCATCGCTGTTCAGTGCTTGCGAGCAGATCCGCGACGCCGGCTTCAAGAAGTGGGACTCCCATACGCCGTTTCCAGTCCATAACCTGGACAAAGCGATGGGCCTGCCCGCATCGATTCTGCCTTGGTTAGTCTTCGTGATGGGGCTGACGGGCGCCGGCGCCGGGCTGCTCTTGCAGTGGTGGACGAGTGCCGTCAACTACCCGCTGGTGATCAGCGGCAAGCCGCTGTTCTCTTGGCAGGCTTTCGTGCCGATCTGTTTCGAGCTGATGGTGCTGTTTTGCGCGCTCGGTGCGGTATTTGGCATGTTCCATCTTAACCGTCTGCCTCAGCTGTACCACTCGCTGTTTCGCTCTGAGCGGTTCGCGCGGGTTACCGACGACAAGTTTTTCATCTCGATCGAGGCCGTCGATCCCAAGTTCGACAAATTGGACACCGTAGAGCTGCTGAAAAAAGTTGGCGCTACGCACGTCGAGCTGGTGGAGGAGTAAGCGCCGTGCGTGTGATTCAAGACACTGTAAGAGCGGGTGCAGGGCTGCTTCTGGGCGTGCTGTTCTTGACCGCCTGCGAGGGAGACATCTCGCGCGTTCCTCCCGTGCATCTCAACCAGAACATGGACCAGCAGGCGCGCTACGATCCGCAAGAACCGAACCCGTTCTTCGAGGACGGGCGAGCGATGCGCCTCGATGTGCCCGGGACGGTCGCTCGAGGCGAGCTCAACGCCGATCCTCACTATTACACCGGCAAAGTTGCCGGGGCCTTCGCTAAGACGTTGCCCGATCAGGTCAAGCTGACGATCGATCTGCTTGAGCGCGGGCGCGAGCGCTTCGACATCTATTGCGCGACGTGTCACGATCGTACCGGTAACGGCAAAGGGCTGATCACCGCACGAGGCTTGAAGTGGGGCTTCGTACCGCCGCCGAGCTTCCATCTCAAACGGATCAAGCAGCTACCGTTGGGCCAGTTGTTTGATATCGCATCAAACGGTGTGCGCACGATGCCTGGCTACCGCGCGCAAATTCCGGTCGCCGATCGCTGGGCGATCGTCAGCTATCTGCGCGCGCTGCAAGTCGCGCGCACCGCGCCGCTGGACGCCGTGCCGGTCGGACAACGCGCTGACTTGAAGCCGACCGAGATGCCAGTCGAGCCCCCGACGCCGGCGGATTCCAAAGCAGCACCCGGCGCTGATGCGAAAGCAGCACCCGGCGCTGATGCGAAGGTGCCGGCACCCGCGGAGCCCAAGGCTACGGCGGCCGAGGCGAAGCCGTCATCAGCCGCGGCAAAACCCGAAGGTGGGAACAAATGAGCGGTCACCATCAAGTAACCGAAGTCGATCCGGCGAGTGTGACCATTTCGGCCAAGCATGGCCTGTGGGCCAAGCTGCCGATCATCTTCTTCTGCCTCAGTGGCATTGGCATTGGTCTGACGTTGATGGGCGGGTTCAAGTCCCACGAGCAGATCAAACAGTTCTATTTTTCGTACCTGACGGCGTTCTTGTTCTGGCTGAGCATCGGCCTGGGCGGCCTGTTTTTCGTGCTCGTTCAGCATGCGGCGCGAGCCGGCTGGAGCGTTATCGTTCGCCGAATGGCTGAGACACTGATCGCCCCGCTGGCACTGTTCGCGGTGTTGTTTATCCCCGTGGCACTTGGCGCCCATGACCTGTTTCACTGGACGCATGCCGAGGCGGTTGCCAAAGATCCGATCCTGCAGCACAAAGCGGCCTACCTCAACCTGGGGCGCTTCTACACCTTCGCCGCGATCTACTTTGTGATCTGGGGCGGTTTCGGTTTTTGGTTCTTTAAGCGCTCGACGCAGCAGGATAAGAGCGGAGATCGGCAGCTGACGCGCAAGATGCAGATCGTCTCCGGACCGGCGCTATTGCTCTATGCGCTGACCGTTACCTACGCGGCGGTAGACTGGATCATGAGTCTTGAGCCGCACTGGTACTCGACGATGTTTGGCGTCTATTACTTCGCGGGTAGCGTGGTTGGGATGTTCGCGGTCCTGACGCTGATCGCGATGGCTGCGCGGCGTGCCAAGGTGACAGCTGACCTGCTCACCGTCGAGCACTTTCACGACTTGGGCAAGTTGTTGTTCGCCTTTACCGTGTTCTGGGCCTACATCGCGTTTTCCCAGTACATGTTGATCTGGTACGCCAACATTCCCGAGGAGACGGCCTGGTATGCGCAGCGTTGGCCAGGTGCCTGGCGCAAGATCAGCGTGATGATCGCCGTCGGTCACTTCGTTGTGCCGTTCTTCTTTTTGATGACGCGGATCACCAAGCGCGCACGATTGCCGCTGATCCTGGCTGCGCTGTGGATGATGGTTATCCATTGGGTCGACGTCTATTGGCTGGTGATGCCGACGCTGCATCCAGAGACCGTCCACCTCGGCCTGACCGACCTCGGCTGCACGCTAGCGATCGGCGGCCTATACCTGGGCTTCGTCACCTGGCTGTGGCGCAAGCACCCGTTGATCCCGGTCAAGGATCCGCGGCTGGCCGAGTCGGCAGCCTTCGAAAACTTTTAGCAGCGAGCGGCTCAGCGCGCTGACAGCGGCGTGACTCGCTGTGCTCTAGAGACTAAAGGGGCATTTTGTGCGCACTGCCCGCTCGTCGCGGTGGCGTGCGCTCGCCGAGGATCTGTCCAATGTCGCGGATGCGGACCATCGCTGATCCAACGAGAAACACGACCGCCCCGGTAAGCATCGCGACAAACTGCAGCTCGAAGTATGGGATGCGCGGGATGTCGATCGCTTCTCTTTAGCAGCTGACCGAAAGCTGACCGGTCTGTGTGCGCGGCAGACCGAGTGCGCGCTTCGTTGCTTCGTAAGCCAGTTGCAGCGCTTGGTGGCCGGCCTGCAGTCGAAACGGGCCGGAGCGCGGCAGCCCATCGATCACCAACGCGGTGAGCTTCGGACGGCTAGGAATCTGGGGAGCGTGGACGCGCCAGGGCGATCGCGAGGCGATGTGATGGTAGAGCACGCGCTCGTCGCGACGGACGCCGACCATCGCCGGTCGATCGGCGATGCCACCGTCGGCGTAGAGCCTGCCGTTGATGCGAACCGGATGAAACAACAACGGCACCGCGCACGACGCGCGGATCGCGGGGGTTAGTGCGCCACGCTTGAGCACGACGGTCTGACGGGTTCGCAGCTCGAACACCGAGACGGCGAGCGGCGTGCGGCATTGGTCAAAACGTTGCGCGGGCAGGAGTTGGTCGAGTAGCTGAGCGAACCGCTGACCACTGAGTAGGCCGAGTCCCGGGCGCGGGTCCCAAAAGTCGCGGCGCGACAGCCCGAGCAAATGGCTCGCGAGGATTTCCGCCGAAAGCCCAGCGGCCCAAGCACCGGCGACCAAAGCACCCGCGCTGGCGCCGGCGACGGCGGCCGGCAGCAGTCCGCGCTCCTCGAGGGCACGCAGCATGCCGCAGTGGGCAAAAAAGCCAAAGAAACCGGAGGACATCGCCAAGGTGAATGGCTCCTCGGATAGCCAGTTGGCTAGGGTCTGAGAAGGTGCGGTCGGTGTTTGTGCGTCAGAGCGGCTCATCGGCGAAGTATGGCACGCTTTGCCCGCAAACGGTGTCGGCGTGCGCGGTCACCTGCCGCGCCTTCGATGAATCGTTGGGGGGTGCGAGCCACACCGACATCTCTGGTTGCCACCCGAAATCATTCGTGTTTGTGGTGGCGCGCTCTTTGCTTTTGTTGCCGGCGTGATCGGCAAATTCCAGGCAATGCTGCTGGCGACGCTGCTTTGGGCAGGCTGTCAGCCGTTTGCTGCGAAACAGCCGATCAGCGACGGGCTGCAACTGAGCACTGCGGGTGGTCGCGTTTGTGCGGCGAGTCTGGTTGGTCCCGACCGCGACCTGGTGCTGACGGCAGCGAGCTGCGTCAGCGAGGCGAGCGATGCGGAGTTGCAGCTCTCGATCGGACGACAGGTGACGCGCCTTGTTGTACGCGCCCGGCGGAGCAACCGAGATTGGGCGCTGCTCAAATTGGAGCGTCAGCTGCCGCTGGCGCCGGCCAAGCTCGCCTGTCGCCAGGGCGTGGCGCGGGCGCTTGAGCGCGGGGATGTCCGCTTCAAGACACCACGCTTTCAGCACAGCGGGTTCGTTTACAGTGCTGATGGACAGACCCTCGAACAGCATCTGCTGATCGCCCAGCAGGAAGCGCTGATCGGTGCGGGCGTGTTCGTCGAGCTTCCGGCTGCCAAAGCCCAAGCTGGCGGCGATTATCTCGTCGGTGTTGTCGAAGTCGGTCAGACCGTCCAGCGTCTGGACTGCGACTGGCTCGCCGCGCAAATGGCTGAGCTCGCGGCACAGCGCTAGCAGATGGTCGCCCGCGCAAGTGATCGTGCCAGGCATGGTCAGCTGAGCGAGCGCGATCAATGAAAATCGCGCGAGCGGACGCCCCAGGCTGGCGCATCGATCAGGTTCTCAAGCCGCTCCGCCAAGATGCTGCGTGCGCCGCCGTCGGCCTGGAGGGTGCCGCGGATCAGCAGCATCTCGGCCAAGCAGATCAGCGTGCGGTGCGCCTCGAAGATCGCTGGCCGAAGCACGACGTCGATCAATCCGGTCTCGTCCTCGAGCGCCATGAAGACGACGCCCCCCGGACCTGTCGGGCGTTGACGAACGATCACGATCCCTGCAGCGGCCACAGCATCGCCACCGCGAGCGCTACGTAGATCTCGAGCACTGATCGCTCCACGCTGGCGCAGACGATTGCGCAACAGTGCCAGTGGGTGGCTCTGGATGAACGATCCACTGTACTGATAATCCATTTTTAGGCGTTCGCTGGCTGACAGCTCAGCAAAGCGCACGTCTGGCTCGTCGAGTGCATTGTCGACCAATCCCGATCCGCCGAGAGCGGCTGCACGCCAGAGCGCGCGACGACGGTCGACAAAACAGCCGAAAGCGCCGGCCAGCGCGAGCTTGACGAGCTGCGGGCGCTGCAAGCTGGCGCGCCGCGCGACGTCGTCGATCGATGCATAGGGCTGCGTGCCGCGGGCAAGCACGATTCGTTCGCCCGCCGCCTGTCCCAATCCACGGACCTGATGCAGACCGAGACGAATTGTCCCCGCACCGACTGTGCTCTCGAGCGTGCTCTCCCAGTCGCTGGCCTGAATATCGACGCCGCGGATCTGCACGCTGTGGCGATGGGCATCGGCAATGATCGACGAGACTTGATAAAAGCCCATCGGCTGGGCGTTGACCAGCGCAAGCGCGAACTCCGCTGGATAGTGGCATTTGAGATAGGCGGAGACATAAACCAGGTGGGCGAAAGCTGCAGCATGAGATTCGGGAAAACCATAGGCGCCGAATCCTTCGATCTGCTTGACGATGCGTTGAGCGAACTCGGCATCGATGCCTTCCTCGAGCATTTTAGCGTACAAGCGCTTCTGGTGTTGCGCCATCTTGCCGCTGTGTCGCCAAGCGCCCATGTCACGACGGAGCTGATCGGCTTCGCCGGGTGAGTAGCCGCCGACCTCGACAGCCATGCGCATCACTTGCTCCTGAAAGATCGGCACGCCAAGGGTGCGATGCAAGATCGGTTTCAGGCGTGGATGGGCGTAGTCGATCGACTCCTCGCCGCGACGGCGACGCAGGTAGGGATGAACCATTCCGCCTTGGATCGGACCTGGACGAACCAGGGCGACCTCGATCACCAAGTCGTAGAAGTTGTCCGGCTTGAGTCGCGGTAACATGCCCATTTGTGCACGTGACTCGATCTGAAAGACGCCGATCGTGTCGGCACGCTGGATCATCTGATAGGTCGGACGATCGTTGGCGGGGATGCTGCCCAAGCTCAACGGTTGGTTGCGGTGCTCTTGCAAAGAAAAGAAGGCACGCGCGATGACGTTGAGCATGCCCAGACCGAGCAGGTCGACTTTGAAAATACGCATTGTCTCGATATCGTACTTGTCCCATTGGATCACCGTTCGATCTGGCATGCGGGCGTTCTCTAGCGGAACCAAGGCGCTAAGTGGTCCGCTGCTTAAGACAAAGCCACCGACATGGATCGAGAGGTGACGGGGGAAGTCGTTGAGCTGGTTGGCAAGCTCGCGCAATTGACGCCAGGTTTTGCCGTTGGCGTCGAGCCCGGCGGCTCGCGCGGCGCGGGCTTCGTTTCCATCGAAGCCGTGGGCGCAATAGCGACTGATGCGCAGTACCGTTTGCTCACTCAGGCCGATCGCTTTGCCGACGTCGCGAATGGCTGAACGGGTACGGTAGCGGATCACTTCGGCGACCATCGCTGCCTTGTCGCGACCATAGCGTTTGTAGACCTCTTGGATGACCTCTTCGCGCCGATCGTGCTCGATGTCGAGGTCGATGTCCGGCGGCTCGTCGCGCTCGAGCGATAAGAATCGCTCAAACAACATGTCGATCTGATCGGGCGAGACTGAGGTAATGCCCGTCGCGAAACAGACCAACGAGTTAGCGGCCGATCCGCGTCCCTGGCAAAGGATACGCTGCGCGTGGCAGAACTGAACGATCTCCCACATCGTCAGAAAATAGCCGGCATAGCCCAGCTGCTTGATGATCTTCAGCTCTCGCTCGAGTTGTGCGTGGAGCGTGCAGGCGCGCTGACCACCGAGGCGTTGGCTCAGCCCACGACGAGCGAGCAAGGCAAGATAGGAGTCGAGATCGTGACCCGCGGGAACCGGTTGATCAGGATAGCTGTAGCGCAGGCTGTCTAATCGAAAGGTACAACGCTCGGCGACCGTTACGGTTTGCGCGACAACCTCTGGGAGGTCGGCGAATAACGCGGCCATCGCTGCAGCTGGCTTGAGCGCACGCTCAGCATTGGGAAGCAGCAGCCGACCGGCCTGAGGCAGCGTGGTTTGTTGCCTGATGCAGGTTAAGACGTCGTGAAGTGGCTTGCGCGCGCGGTGATGAAAGTGAACATCGTTAGTCGCCACAGCGGTCAGATCGAGGCGCCGTGCGAGCTGATTGACTGCGAGTGAGCGAGCGACGTCACCTGGGCGTTGATGTCGTGTTAGCTCGAGATAGAGCCGGTCGGCGAACAGCTCCTTGTAGCGTGCGGTCAACCGCTCGGCTTGGTCGTCGTCGCCGCGCTGGAGCGCGTGTAAAGCGAGGCTGCGTGGGCCGGCGTAAAGGGCGATCAGGCCGGCCGTGCCGGTTTGCTCGAGATCAAAGGGGTGCAAAGCGAACTCGCCCTTTTGTGCGCGTCGTCGGCCGATAGTGATCAGTTGGCAGAGATTGCCGTACCCGGTGAGATCCTGGGCGAGCAGCACGATGCTATCGTTGCGAACGCCATCGATGAGCGGCAGTTCGCTGCCGTAGATCAGCTGGGGCGGGTTTTCGATGGCGGCCAGTGCTTCGTAGCAACGGACGATGCCATACAGACCTGCGATGTCGGTGATCGCTAAGCCGGCAAGACCTAGTTCGGCTGCACGACTGATCAGCTCCGCTGGATGAGATGCGCCGCTAAGAAAGGAATAATTGCTGCGGCAATGGAGCTCAGCATAGCGAGCGTGGCTCATCAGTCGAAGAGGCCCTGGAGGTGCCAGCGTTTATCTTCCCAAAAGAGCAGCAACAGCTCGTCCTGATCGGTGTGGACCAGGATGTACTGCCGGTTAAACGGCGTGTCATGCCACCACTGGCCCTGCAAGTGGAATGGACCGTCGGTGCGGCGGACATGGTAGCTGGTGTCGGCATCGAAGAAGAGTTTGCGTTTGCGATCCCACGTCAGCTTTCGCGGCGGGTCGAATAAACGGATGGCAGGCGGCAGGCTTTGGCTGACAGGCGTGTGCGCGGTGATCTTTTGCGCAGTTGAGAGGCGGGCGCTGCGGTAATCGCGCCAAACGATCCGCTGCTCCGGGAGAAATGTGTCGCTGAGCTCTGGGGTGACAACTGATCGCTCACCGAACATCGCAACCAGTTGCGCGAGGGCGCTGTCAAAGGCTTCTTCAGCGACCTGCTGTTGACGATCGAACAGTGCGAGCTGCCGCGCAGTTGCTCGGCCAACTTCGACCGCTGAGAGGGAAATGGAGAGGACTTCGGCGGGCAGATCGCATTGGCGGAACCATAAACCGAGCAGGTCGAGCAAACAGCGGCTAGAGAGCGTTGGTTGGGCTGGGCGAAATTGCCGTTCGACGACAGTGCGGTCGGCCAGTTGCCATCCGAGTTGCAGGCAAGCGATAACCAGCCGCTTGTTCTTTACCTCGCAGGTGAGCCGATCGAGCAAGCTCTTGTGAAGAAAGAGCAGGACTTCGAGGCTTGAGGTTGGATCATCGAGATCAAGTGAGACCTGATCGGGTGATGGTGGGATTTCGATGTTAAACACGTCGTTTGCTTGGCCAAAGATCCGTCGCTCAAGCTGATCGGCAAGTTTGCCAAAGCGCCGACAAAGGGCTCCGTGAGGAAGCGTTTGGAGTTCTTTGAGCGAGGCGATTCCCAAAACGTGACAGAAGCGCTGGATTTCCTCTGGCATCGGCAAGTTCGCCAGTGGAAGTTTGCCGATGAACGCTTGGTCGTCACCCGCTGGGACGATCTGAGTTTGCGTTGCGCCGCTGCAGGCGCGCGCGGCGATCCAGGCGCTGATCGGCTGATCAGCGATCGCGACGATCGCTGGTAAGGGAATCTCGGCGATGCGCCGATGGATCTGTTGTGCGAGCTGCGCTTCGTTGGGATGAATGCGCTCGGTGCCGGATAGGTCCAAAAAGAAGCTGTCTTGCTGGTCATGACCGACCACAGGGGCGAGCTGGTAGAGCAACTGGAGAATTCGCTGTTTGAGTTCGTTTCGAAAAGTCGCGTTGGGTGGGATGACTGTCAGATCGGGGCAGAGTGCTCGCGCGGTAACCATCGACATGTGTGAATCGATGCCGAGGCGCAGTGCTGGCAACGATGCCTCGAGAACACGCGCGCTGAGGGTACTGACGTCGGCAATGATCGCTGGCGCTTCGCTGAATTCCGGTGCTTGGGCGATACGCCCGTTGAGTTCAAATTGTGGAAGCCAAAGACACGCTGTGCGGCTCATCGATTGTGACCACGGCCTGGTGAGCCATTTTTCCGTTTTTGCTTTTTGCGACGACGATGCCGAGCTGTGTGCCGCTTTGCCGTTTGATCCGTAACTGCAGGCTGATAAAGGTCCCCAACGACGAGCTGCCGTGAAAGCTGCGGCCGATTTGCTCGGTGAGAAAGACGATGGCAACACCGCTTTGTTCGGCGCTCAGTTTGAGACGCGCCAGCAAGCGTGGCGGCACTTTTGTCTGCGGCGGAAGGTCGACGATGATCAACGAGACAGCACCGTTGTTTTGCAGCAAGATGTCGACCGCCTTGAGCACAGGAAGGCAAAGCGGACCGCTTGGCTGATGACGATCGACAAAGCGTCGAATGTTAGCCGGCTGAACGTTGACCCGCCGATCGACTGAGTGGTCGCGATCGACTGAGCCGTTGTGATTTGAGTCGCTGTGATTTGAGTCGCTGTGGTGTGTTTCGCTGTGGTGTGTTTCGCTGTGGTGTGTTTCGCGGCGATCGCGTTCGCTGGGGCGCTCAACTGCCGCGCGGATCACCAGCAGGCGGGCGAGCGGCACGCCAAATTCAAGCTGCAACAGCGGATAGAATTGGCCGGTTCCATCGACCCAGGCAGCTCGCTTGCCGGCGGCCAAGACATTAGCGCAAAGCGCGGTGGCGAGGGTGCGCTTGCCGCAGGAGCTGTTCCCCGTGATTTCAGCAAGTTGTCCGCCAACAAAGCCACCGCAGGGCAGCAGCTGATCGAGCGCATCGATGCCGCTTTGCAGGACCTCGAGCGTCGATTGTCGTTGCTCGGCGGTGGGCAGCTGCAGCTGCTGTGCGATGTGACTGAACACATGCTCAGTATAGCGCCGATCGCGAGGCTGTCAATCGCTCTGCCGACTGGCTGGTCAGTGAAAAAAAGTTAATGCTTTTACAGCTCTTAGGGCTAAGCTGCCGCCGTGAGCGATCAGCGGTTTTCTGTATTCGCCCCCGGCAAAACGATCCTCTTCGGTGAGCACTTCGTCGTTCGTGGTGGACAGGCCCTTGCCGTTCCGGTCTCGGAGCTCGGTACGACGGGCAAGGTTAGCCCCGCCGCTGAGCTGTCGTTTTGCTGCGCCGCAGACGTCGCGTTTGTCAAGCGGGCCTTTTTCACGGTCTGCGAGGCGATCGGCATGGCACCCCCGGCGATCGAACTCGATCTCGAAACGACTTTGCCGATCGGGGCCGGTCTAGGAAGCAGCGCTTCTTTGGCGGTCGCACTCGCTGAGATCGCCTTGCGGCTGGCCGAGCGCCGACCGTCTGAGGAAGAGATCAATCAGCTGGCCTACCGTCTTGAGCAGCTCGCCCACGGTGCACCGAGCGGCGTTGACAATACGGTGATCGCCTATCGCCAGCCGATCGTCTTTAAAAGTCGCAAAGAGATTCGATCACTCAATCTCTCAGCACCGCTGCAACTGCTGATCGCCGATACCGGGGTTCAGGCCAGTACGGCCGCGGTTGTCGCTGGTGTTGCTCAGCGCGCAACAGCCAACAGCGCTTGGTTTGCTGACCTGCTCGGGCAAGCCGATGCTCTAGTCGATCAGGCAGCGCTTGCTCTGGAAAACGCCGAGCTCGAGCGTTTGGGAAGATTGCTCAACGCCAACCACCGCTTGCTTGTCGAGTTGGGCGTGTCCTCGAGCGAACTCGATCGCTTGGTTGAGGCAGCGCTTGCCGCGGGTGCGAAGGGGGCGAAGATGACCGGTGCTGGTGCCGGTGGTTGCATGATCGCTTTGGTCGACAGCGAAGCTGGTCGATCCGTGGGTGCGGCGCTGAAGGCGGCGGGTGCTGTGCGACTTTGGTCGACGCAGGTCGACGCGGTCGATCCGCGAGGAGCACAACGATGAGCAAACGTTCCGCTCGGGCGATCGCGCCGTCAAATATCGCGCTCGTCAAATACTGGGGTAAGCGCGACACCAAGCTAAACTTGCCGGCGGCGGGCAGTCTCTCGGCGACCTTGTCGTCGATGTATAGCGAGACCGAGGTGACCTTCGACGAGACCCTGTCGGCCGATCAGCTGATCATCAACGGCGAGGCGGTTTCTGGTGCAGGGCTGAGTAAGGCCGTTGGACTCTTGAACGATGTTCGTCGGCAAAGCGGTGAAAAGCACTTTGCGCGGGTGGAAAGTACCAACAACTTTCCTACAGCGGCCGGCTTGGCGAGCAGTGCTTCGGGCTACGCGGCGCTCGCCGTTGCCGCGGCCGCAGCGGCCGGATGGCGTGCATCAACCGCCCAGCTGAGTGCCCTGGCGCGCTTGGGCAGCGGTTCGGCGTGTCGTTCGCTGATCGGTGGCTTCGCCGAATGGCAGACTGGTAGCGCGAGCGATGGCAGCGACAGTTACGCGATTCAAGTCGCGCCTGCCGAGCACTGGCCGTTGAAGATGTACGCGTTGGTCGTCACCGAGGGACCGAAAGCGACCTCCTCAACCCATGGCATGATGCATACCGCCGCATCGTCACCCTATTACACGGCCTGGATCGACAGTGTTGCGCGCGATCTGAACGACGCTAGGGCGGCGATCGCTTCCCGCGATTTTTCTGCGTTATCCGAGGTCGCCGAACGCAGTTGTCTGGCGATGCATGCGGCGATGATCAGTGCACGCCCCTCTCTGGTCTATTGGCGCCCACAGACGCTGGCCGTGATCGAACAGCTCAAGCGGCTGCGCGCTGCTGGGCTGAGTTTCTTTTTTACGATCGACGCGGGTCCGCATGTCAAAGTGTTCGTGCCGCCAGAGACCGATCCGATGGTCGAGGGTAAGCTTGCCGAGCTCGACGGCGTTCGACGCGTGATCTCCGCGGTCGTTGGGCCCGGTGCTCGAGTTGTCGATTGACGAAGCGTTCGCCCATCGCCGTCTGCGGCAAGCTGATGGTTGCCGGAGAATATGCAGTGCTCGCCGGTGGTCTAGCGGTCTCGATCGCCGTCCCCAGCGATCTGCGGGTTGCAGTCGATGCTGCGCCGATCGATCGGGTTAGCTCGGAGGCGCTTGCGCTTGACGGCGCTCCGTTATCTCACCCACAGCTTCGCTATGTCGCCGAGGCTGTGGCCGCGGTGCGCTGGGTGCTCGGCCAAGACGAGCCGCTGGCGCTCGAGATCCGCGGATCGATGAAGGCGGCGCATCACGTTGGCGCTAAGCTCGGGTTGGGCAGTAGCGCTGCGATCTGTGTTGGTGTGGTTCGCGCGGCATGGCGTCACTATCGCGAGACGCTGCCGACGCTGCAGCAGACTTTCCGCCTGGCGTATCGGGCGCACTTTCGCGCCCAGCAGAACTTGGGCAGCGGTTACGACGTCGCCACCCAGGCCGCAGCGCAAACCATTGCCTATCGCCGCCCGAGCGTCGATCGTTTGGCCAACGACGACCCTCGAGACTTCCTCGATCAGCCGTGGCCCGAATTGCAGATCGAACGCCTCGCTTGGCCATCGGGTCTGGGTTGTCGAGCGATCTATTGTGGTCAATCGGCAGACACGCGGGCGTTGGTTCGCGCGACGCCCGCCGCATCGTCGGCAATGCACCAAGCGGCGGTCGCTGTCGCAGCGGCTTGGCGTGCAGGACAGAGTGTCGCCGTTCTCGAGGCGATCGCTCGCGCTGAGCGGGCATTTCGTCAGTGGGCCACCGCGCATCAGCTCGCCGTCGATAATCAGCGATTGGACAGCGTGCGTCGGATCATCGACGGTTGCGGCGGTGTCGCTCGCGTCTCTGGTGCGGGTGGAGGTGACAGCGTGCTCGCCTTTTTCGACGACGAAACGGTCGGGGTGCGGTTGACCCAGGCCGCTCACAAGGCGCAGCTGCCGCTTTTCGACCCGGGCAGTGCGCAAGGCTAGGCCGAGGCGCTATTGGCAGCAGGCAGCGAGCGCCAGTGGCCAGTGCGCAGGGTAAGCGCGCCAGTAAGCTGCGGTGCTACTGATATTGATGCCAACGCGGTTGCACTCCGAAGTGGTTTTCACGCCGACCCAATACGAGTTGCCACTGGCACTTCCGCTGAGGTTGCAGCTCCAGCTGTAAGCCCGCGAGCTGATCGGACTGAGATAGTTGCAGGGGCAGAACGCGTCGTCCGGTGCCTGCATGTTTCCCGCACTATCGCTGACGCAGCTGGCGAGCCAAGCGTCGACGGTCGGGTTGGGCGTCGATCCGTGCAAGAGTTGGTAACGCGTGGCGGTGCATAGCGACCACCCGGCAGCGCTGTTGCAGAGCGCTGCTGCGGCGCATTGACTGACATTGCCGCTCGCGGCGCTACAGTAGGAGATGCCGTTGTTCTG
Source organism: Deltaproteobacteria bacterium (assembly GCA_020633415.1). Lineage (GTDB taxonomy): Bacteria > Myxococcota_A > Polyangia > JACKDQ01. Next base: position 235,300 of record JACKDQ010000002.1, on the reverse strand, counting down.
TAAGACCAGGTTGGCGCCGCTGGCGCAGGGTTGTCCGACGTCTTGCTGACAGTCGCTGCCGTTGAAACTGTAACCGTTGGGGCAGCTGCAACTAAAGCCGCTACCGCTAGCGCGACAGGTCCCTAGGCTGCCGCAACCGCCACAGTTGACGGTGCGCGACTGGCCGCAGTTATCGGTGAGTGTCGCCGTGCCGCAGCTGCGCTGAGCCGACTGACAGAGCGCGCTGTCGGTCTGCGGGATGCAGTCGGCGACGCAGGTCAAGCCTGCCGGATGATAGCCCGTGTTACAGTTGCAGGTTGGTTGGCCGTTTTGTACGACGCAGCTCCCCTGGCCGCACTGCACGTTCTGGCAGGGATCGCTGCTCTGCACGCAGTCGATCCCGTTGAAGCTGTATCCTGTGGGACAACTGCAGACAAAGCCGCCGCCGTTGCTCTTGCAGGTGCCGAGCGATCCGCAACCACCACAGTTGATAGTGCGGCTCTGAGCGCAGCGATCAGAAAACGTTCCGTTGCCGCATTGGTAGTCGTGGGCTGAACAGAGCTCCGCATCGCTCTCCCCCTGGCAGTCGGCAAGGCAGTTCAGACCATCGGGATGGTAGCCGGTGTCGCAGGAGCAACTCGTTTGTCCACCGTTGGCCAGGCACTGACCGTGGCCGCCGCAGGTTACGCCGTTGCATGGATCGGCGATCGGCGCGCAGGTCTGGCCGTTGTATTGGTAGTCGGCGGCACAGAGGCATTGCTGGGCGGCACTGCAATTCCCTTGGGCGCCGCAGTCGCCGCACTCGACCAGACGCTCTTGGCCGCAACGGTCGGTGACCGACAGCGGCCCGCATTGGAAATTCGCAGCTTGGCAAAGCTCGTTGTCGGTCTGCGCGATGCAGATTTCGGTGGTGTCGCTCGTTGACAGGTCAGCGGCGATTACCCTGTAGTCCGCTAGGCCGGCGTCCGGAGGCGGCGGCTGTTGGTTGGGCCGTGCAGCGCCCGCGCACGCAGCGAGCGCGGCCGCCGCAGCGCAGCTTGTCATCGCGGTGACGATACGGCGATATCGCATCGAACGAAGCCTCCCGACTGGCTTGTGCTTTCCGTTGTCGTTGCACAGACACTGCAATGGACGTGCCGCTGTAGGCAGCGCGCTCTTTCCAGACAAGCGCGGCGGCTTTCGCTATCTTTCTTAGATCATTTTACTTTTCTGGCGGACTTCGCACGCAGGTACGAGCTCTGCTTACATCGGCGCAGGTTGTCGCAGGGGCCCGGTCAAAAGCGATGGGGCGTTGATACCCAGGGGGCTCAGCCGACGATCGTTCCCGTCCGTCGCAGCGCGGTCGCACACTGGAGAGCCCCAGGCGGTTAACGCATGTCGCGTCGGATCGGCAGGTGGCGCGGCCAAGGCGTTAACTTGCGGGCCTTGAATGCCGCGGCCTCCGAGCTCTCGAGCGTATCGCTGCATAGCTCTTCGATCGAGATTCGTTGTGCCGCCTCAAGGTTGCCGTAGCGGTAGAGCAGCTCGTTGAGCGTTTGGTCGATCTGTTCGTCATCGTCATCGATATCGATGGCCCCGAGATGGGTGCAGAGTGGGCGTAGATCGATCAGTTGTTCAACGCTGACTGTCGCCAAGTCGACGATCAGCACGCATTGCCGGGTGTAGAGCGCGAGTTTTTGTAGCTCATCGTCGAAGGCTGCCGTTTGCACTAGGGCAGCCACGTGAAACTGGCGCTGGCCGTCGATCGAGAAGTCACTTGCGCTGTCGAATAGCAGCCAACGTCCAGCGCTGTCGCGGGCGATAGCGACCCCGGGGAGGAGATCGCTGGCATTCAGCTCGTCAAAGGGATCGCCGTCGTTCTCTCCTTCCCACCATGATGGCGGTCTTGCGGCGGGGAGCGAAGCCGGCAGTGCGAGCTTCGAGATCTCTTCGGCAGTGTGGCCATTTCGCCGCGCGGGTACTAGCTGGTCACGATAGCGACTGACGATCAACACTGGTAGTGCGTCGGTGGCATCGTAGACTACGCCGTCTTCGGATGAACTTCCGGTCCAGATGAAACGCCCGTCGGGGCTGCGGCAAACTTCGTCGCAACGATCACCGCTGATGTCCTCGAGCAGTGCGGCGCTGCGCAGGCCGCGGCGTCCGTCGATCAACCAGGCGTCTTCTGGCTGGTCCTTTTCAACGAACACTGCGCAGTGCGCCTCGGGCAACATCTTTCGCCAACTACTGTCGGCGACATCGTATAGATAGACGCCATGCAATTGGCCAGCTTGCTCGCAAGTCGGATAGTCGATGAGTAGCGCTGCGCCGTCGACTGAGCCGATGCAGACGCCGGCGCAGCTTGCCAGCGGTGTGGCACTACCGTCGCGTCGGTCGACGATCACACCGTTGTAGCGCAGCGTGAGTACAAGCCGATGGTCATCGATGAACGCCATGCCCGTTGGCGAGCTCGCTTCATCGCTGAGATCAACCCACTCCGCTGGGCTCGGCGCTGATAGCAGGACGACGCTGTTGTTGCGCGGCGATGGAGGTGGCGAGGGAACACGCCAGAGGTTGCCGATGCGCGGTGTTTCTTCGCGGAACGCTTGCTGCAGCGTTTCGAATTGCTGATACCAGTTGATCACTTCGTTGCTGAGAATGATCGGCGGAGCGTCAAGCTCCAGCAGGCGGCTGAGACGAGAGGTTTGGCGGATGAACTCCTGGTAGGCCGAACCGATGGGATGCGCCAGGTAGCGACATTCGTCGGGCAGGAAGCGCTCCTCCCGCTGGAATTTCCGCGTTTCCGGCGGACTGACCGGTAGCTGGGTAATCAGGCCCGCGGCCGCCGACGATCTTCGTAGTTTGTCGAGTGTTGGGCTCAACGGCCAGGCATCTTCGGTGGCGCCCAGCCGCGACACCAGCTGTTCTGGGTCCACTGCCAAGGCGGCAGCGAGGTGTGTTCTCAGCGCGGGGGGCGCCAGCGGGATCGGCAGATCAAGATGTGCCCACCGTTGGCTGCGCAGTTCTGGCTGAGCGCACTCGACGCCGCATCGATCGCAGCGCTCATCGCGATTGGCTTCGCCGATGAGGCGACCGCATCGGCAGCGCAGCGCCTCTGTTGGACCAAAAATGCGTGGTTGCCATAGCGCCTGCGGATCGGCAGCTTGCAGTGCACCGGCACTTGCCCTGCAGGCAGCGCGGTGGGCGTCGAGCACCCGCGTGGCGTCATCGGAGCGGAAGAATGACTCGAACAAATTGGGCTCCATCTTGCGCACTACGCTCGGGACGGCGATGCTCCCAGTCTCGTCGCGGGGGTTCGGCAGCAACGCTGCGGAGTCGGCTCTCAGAGGGAGCGAGGTCTTGACGCACGGTGTGGGGCCTAGGCCGTACGCTCGGAGAAGTGCGCGCCTAGCTGCTCGAGGCGCGTGGCGACTTGTGGTGGTGAGATCTGCTCGAGTTCATCGGCTAGCGTCGACTTGAGCTCATTGAGCTTCGCTTGCGCGCGAGCGATCGCCCCGCCGGCGGTGAGAATCTCGATCGCCTCGGCGATCATCTCGTCATCGGTTGCTTCGCGCGGCTTGACGACGATCTCCTTGAGACGGGCCGCGTGAGCGGCTCGCTCGTCGGACAAACCATAGACGACCGGCAAGCTTAGCTTGCCTTCGGCGATATCGCAGCCGATACGATTGCGTCCCTTGTCACCGATCAGGTCGAGCAGGTCGTCGCGCACCTGGAAGATTTGCCCCAACAACAAACCGATGCGCTCGGTTCGTTGGCAGTGGGCTTGATCTTGGTTGGCGATGATCGCGGCACCGGTGATCGGCAAGACGAACAGTCCACCGGTCTTGCCGGTGATGATCTCGAAATAAGCGGCCTCGCTAGGATCCTTGAGACCGAGGTGAAGCAGCTCAACGTTCTGACCTCTGATCACATCAACCAGACAACGCGCCGCCAATGCAGTCAAGGCGAGCCGCTTGTCGGGCGCGAGGGTCTCCAACAGCTGAATGCCATAAAAGAACATCGCATCGCCGCAGTTGATCGATTGGGCGTCGCCGTAGCGTTTCCAGACGGTCGGTTGTCCGCGGCGCACGCTATCGCCGTCCTGTAGGTCGTCGTGGACGAGTGTCGCATTGTGAAGGATTTCAGCGGCCGCGCTGAGTGGCAAGCACTCGCGCGGATCGATCCCGTAGGCCTCCGCGAGGGCCAAGGGAACCATCGCGCGCAGCCGCTTGCCGCCCGTTGAGAGGTGGTACCAGGTCATCGCTGCCAATGTGCCACTCTGAGCGGCATCGCGAGGGACGCGCGACGCGATCAGTTCTTCCAGCAGCTGACCGAAGCGCTGGTTGAGTTGGGTGACGTAGTCGAGAAACGAAGCGTCGTTGCTGGTAGCGTGCACGGTATTATCCGTCGGTGCCCGTAGCAGATGTTGGCTCCCAAAGGTCGGCGTAGCACTTACGGATCGCCTGATCGCTGCCGCAAATCGCCTGGGCGTCGGCGACGGTCTGTCCAACTTCTTGACGTGAGATCTTCACCGGCTCACCCGGGACGAACATCGCGTCGTTGCCGCGAGCGAGCGTCAAGGTTCGCGCGGCCATCAGCAGCGGGATCAAGCAGAACAGCCGAATGTAGTGCTGTTCGGCCGGTATTGCCACGGTGTAGTCGACGGCCCGGTCGAGCTGTTCTTTGGCGGTTTGGAAGATCGGCGCGACCGCTTGATGGGCCGCTTGTCGTCGCTCGGGGTGCACGAGGTCAGCGGCGCTTAGGCCGAGTCGCTGACAGGCCGTGCGGGGGATGAACGACCAGTTGCGTGCACGATCATCGGTGACGTCTTTGAGAATGTTCACCAGCTGCAGACCCATGCCGAAGGCTTCGGCGTTTTCGCGCAGCTGAAGTTGGCGGTCGGCGTCGAGGCTGCCGATTTCGGCGACGAACAGCTCGGTTAGCATGTGTCCGACCGTGCCGGCGACGAAGTAGCAGTAGCGTTCCAGGTCGGCCGGCGTCGTCAAGGCGACCATGCCATCGGGACCCAGTTCGCGGTGGGCGTAGATGTTCATGCCGCGCGCCATTTCCGCGACCCAACGACGACAGGTCGCTTCCATCGGTGCTGGTACGGTGCGCAACACGCGGATCACGCGGTCGACATCGAGGGCAAGTCGCACCTCATGGTCGGACGCGGCGTCGCCCAGCGTTTGCGCCAAATCGGAGGTGAACTGCGCCGACGGCGCGTCTGACTCGATCAGCGCCAAGAAGCGGCCGAACAGGCGCTCGCGGTGTTCGGTTCCCAAGTCGGGGCGATCTTCGATCGTGTCGGCGATGCGGCACAACAGATAGCCGCAGGTCGTCGCACGCCGCAGGTTGTTGGGGAGCATCGAAATCGGTACGGCGAAGCTGCGCGACACGCGCTCGAGCTGTTCGACGCAGCTCTGCCAGTCGTGGTCGGTCGCGGTTTCGCCGAGCGGCCGGTCGGTCTGCGCTGAGAGTGGCCAGTGCCCTGCGAAAGGATCGCTTGGTTGGCCGAACTTGCGTTGGTAGCGACGCAACGGTCCGGCGATCGCCACTGCCGCTGGCCAACGCGCCCACGGGCCGAGCGACTGGCAGCGGCTCGCGGCGACCCGCAGCCAGGATGGCTGTTCGGAACGCGCTTGGCGTGCAACGTGCCGTACTGCGCGTAGTGTCATCGCCGTGAAGGCCCGAGCGAACGAGCGGCGCCGGGTTTGCTCGAGACCGAGCAGCTCCATCGTTCGCGAGCGCTCGCCAGCGCTCTTGCGCCACGACGCAAATATCGCCTGGCGGATCTGCTTTGCGCCTTCGTGCTGGCTAAGGAAAACGTGGTAGAGCGCGTTGGACAACAGCTCCGGAGCATAGGTGTCGCGCTCACGAGAACGGGCCCACTTGGAAAAGGATGTGCTCTCGGCCAGCGTAGCCGCGTCGATCGCTCCGAGGGTGATGCCAGCGGCGGTCAACGGATGGAAGTGCCCTGCGGCGTCGCCGACGAGCGGCGCGGCCTCGCTGCCGTAGTAATAGCGCGGAGCGAAGCGGGCGGTGCCCCAAGTGAGCTTATCCTGGGCGACCTGCTGGCGCAGACCTTCGGCCAACTGTCGCGGCAAATGGGGACCGTAAAAGCGCGGCAGCTCATCGGCCTTAAGCGCCGGTTTTCCATCGACGAGCGGCACATCGAGAATCATCCGGACGTGCTGAGGATCGATCCGATAAGCCAATACCGGACCTGGTCCGCCGAGGATCACGTGCCCAAAGGCCTCGTAGGGCAGCGTTACGTTGGGCAGTACCGCACCGGCCATCATCGAGATCAGATGACTCGGGCTGTCGTCAGAAGAGAGCTTTCGCACCGACGAACGACGCCCGTCAGCGCCGATCACGCGGCGACATGAGATTTCGATACGCTGCCCGTTGCGCTGGGCAAGCAGCGCTTTGCCGTCCGCCATCCCGCAAAAGCGCATGCGTTCGACCACCGTGATCCGTCCGTCGTCTTTGAGCGCTTGGCGCAGTCGTTCGACGAGGCGATAGTGTTCAAAGGTCAATCCGCGTTGACCATTGGCGTAAGGGAGTTGGATCGCGTCGCTGTGGTCGTCGGGAAAGACGACGAAGCCTTTGGGGCGCAATGCGGCGGGCTCGCGTTGTACGGGAACCAGCTCGAGTTGCTCGAGGATCTCTGCGCCACGAGGGTGTAACCATTCTCCGGCAAGTCGGCGTGACGCGCGCGGGTTGGCTTCGATCACCAGCACGCGTTGCCCTTGACGCGCGAGTGCGCGCGCCGCGATCGCACCGACAGGGCCACAACCGACGACCAGGGCGTCGAAGCGGCGATGTTCCAGTGAGCGTATATCGAGTGTTTGGCTGGTCACGTCTAGAGCTCCGCAGTGGGTCGCGGATCGAGTGGCTGACGCTCGGCTCGACGATGGCGGGCCAAGGCGGCAGCTGCGCTGGTCTCGTTGATCTGTCCCAGGCGCAACATCTCGGCGGTTACCGCGGCGACCTGCGAGGCGCGCGCCCCTGCAGCGACCGCGAGATTGCGCGCGTGCAGCGCCATATGCCCGCGCTGAATGCCTTCGGTGGCCAGCGCCAAGATAGCGCCGAGGTTTTGCGCCAGACCTGCTGCGGCTGCCAGTCTGGCCAGATGTCGGGCGGTGACCGCTCCGGTTAGTTGCAGGCAACGTTTGGCGACGGGGTGGACCTTGACGACGCCGCCGACGGTTCCCACCGATAGCGGCAGTTCGAGTTGGCCGTGCAGACCATCTTCGCGCGCCTTCCAGGTGGCGAGCGCTGTGTATCGTCCGTGGCGCGCTGCGTAGGCGTGAGCACCTGCCTCGACCGCACGCCAATCCTGGCCGGTGGCGATCAAGAACGCGTCGATACCGTTCATGATGCCCTTGTTGTGGGTCGTCGCGCGATAGGGGTCGACTTCCGCGAAGACCGAAGCCTCTTCGACGCGCTGGGCGACGTCGCGACCGCTGAGGCCGAGCTTGGGGTGCTCGAGGGCGGCATAGGGTACGCAACCGCTGGCGGTGACCATTCGCTCGCTACAGAGGTTGGAGAGGATGCGCAAACCGATCCGCGCGCCGGTTAGCTCGGCGATGCGCGGCGCCAAGTGCTCAGCCATCGTGTTGACCAAATTTGCGCCCATCGCGTCGCAGACATCGACGATCAGATGGACGACGAGCATCGATCCAACGGAGGTCTCGGCGAAGCGGCGCGTTTCGAGCCGTCGCGCTCCACCACCGCGGGCAAGCAAGCGTGGCTGCGTCTCGTTGGCGCCGGCGAGCAACTCAGTTGCCCGCGCTTCGATTGCGCCTGCGGCTGAGTCGAGGTCGGGGACATCCAGCAGTTGGATTTGGCCGATCATCAGTGATTCGGTAGCCGTTGTGGCGATGCCTCCCCCGTCGCGCAGCAGTTTGGCCGACTTGGAGCAGGCTGCGACCACCGAGGGCTCTTCGATCGCCAGCGGCAATAGATAGTCGACGCCGTCGATCTGAAAATTCGGCGCGACGCCCACGGGGAGAGCGATCAGGCCGACGGCATTTTCGATCATGTTGTCGGCTTGGGAAACTGTCAGGCCGCCGCTGCGCAGATCGTCGCTCAGTCCATCGCGGCAGAGGTCTCCGAACTCAGCGACCTCGGCGATCCGCCGATCGACGCTTAATCGATGCAGGCCGGCGATGCGTGAGCTCTTCATCGCGGGGGTAGTGTCTTGGTTGTTGCCGTCGGTGCTCATTCGGTCACTCGCTTGCACGTCTACTGGCTAGTACGTCGTAAGGTCGCTTTTGTTCGTAGCTCGTCGATTGTCCGGCAGCCGCAAACGAACATCACGGTCTTAAGTTCGTCGATGATTTGCTCAATGCGCGTCACAACTGCCGCAACGCCGTCTTGAGCTGCCTCGAGAAATGGCATTGCCATGGCGGCGGCGTCGGCGCCCAGTGCTAACGCCTTAGCCAATTCAAGTCCGCTGCGCATGCCACCCGAGGCGATCAACCGCTTATCGGCAAGCAGGCGCTGACAGATTTCGAGACTCTCGGCGGTGGGCACGCCCCAGTCAGCTAACTGCAGGCCGCTCTGGCGTTTGACATCGTCTTGCCGTCGAAATGCCTCGATCTTGGCCCAACTCGTTCCGCCGACACCCGCGACTTCAACGCCAGCGATCGGCAGCTGGGCGATCTTTTTTGCGGTGGTTTCGCTGATGCCTGCGCCGACTTCCTTGAGCAGTAACGGGACGCTCAACTGCGGTGCCAGTGCGGCGATCTTTGCGATCAAGCCGCGAAAGTCTGTGTTGCCCTCGGGTTGAATCGCCTCTTGTAACGGATTGAGATGCAGATTGAGCGCATCCACGGCGCTGCGCTCGATGCAGGCCTGGATCTGCGCGGCGTCGACACCGTAGTTGAGTTGGACCGCGCCGAGGTTGCCAAAGAGCAGCGTCGACGGTGCGTAGGGCCGCATGTCGTAGGAGTTGGCGGTGGCAGGATCTTCGATCATGCCGCGCTGCGAGCCCAAGGCCATGCCGATCTGGGTGGCCTCGGCGGCCTCAGCGAGAATGCGATTGAGTCGGCCCGCCCGCGTTGTTCCGCCGGTCATCGCGCCGATGATCAGTGGCGCGCTTAGCTGCTTACCGAACAACACGATCGACGTGTCGACGTCGCTCAGCGCGATCTCGGGCAGCGCGTCGTGATCGAAGCGAAATGCCGCGAAGCCGTTGCCGTGTCCGGCGTAGACCGGCTCCTCGAGGCAGATCTGTAGGTGCTGATCTTTGCGTTCAGCCGTGGCGTCTGCAGCTGGTTGGACCTTCGGCCTTTGGGTCATCGCTTCGCCCGCTTTACCACACTCGGCCCCTGGATTCGCGCTGTTGGCGGATCGACTTAGGGTCGAGTCGAAGGCGATCGATCGCCTGGCAGCAGGGATGTGATGTTTTTCTGGCACCGACTGAGGCCTGTCGTCAACTAGCTGTAATAATTAAACTGAAGTCGGAGAGCGAGCTGTTTACGGCTGTCCTTGACCCGCTGACAATACGTCGAAGAAGCCGACCGACCTCGGTTCGACTCCGAGTCGAGTCGCACGTTACATAGGCCGCCCGCGGGAGGCAAGCGCAACTCGACAATGCAGTTTAACTATTTGCAATGACTGCTATACTGCCAGGCGTCTCGGAATAGTGTTGTGAACCGACCCACGGTCAAGCGCTGGCGAGGTGGACGAGAAACCGATGAGTTCGAAGAAAAGTGACGCCCAGCGACAACGGATCATCGACGCCGCGCTGACCTTGTTCGCCCGCTTCGGTGTGCGCAAGACCACGGTCAGTGCGTTGGCCCAGCGGGCACACCTCGGCAAGGGCACGATCTACTACTACTTCCCCGACGGCAAAGAAGCGATCTTTGCAGCGGCGGTACAGTCGGTGGTCGAGCAGGTCTTTCGGGCTTTGGTCGCCTGCACCGAGCAGGTCGATGATGCTTGGGAAAAGATCGCCGCGTATATGCGCGGCCGGATCATTGCCTTCGATCGCGAACTGATCGTGCGTGGTATTGAGGACGACGTTTGGCGCGAATTGCGTCCGCAGGCCGACGATGTTTTGGCGGGTTATCTCGTGCGCGAGTTTGAACTGTTGGGCGAACTCGTCGCGCTTGGCGTCAAGCAGGGTTTGTTTGAGCTGGATAACGTCCGCTTGGCAGCGCGCTCGTTACAGGCGATGTTGCAGGGGTTGACCGTCGCAGCCTTTGATACGCCCAGCGACAGCACGCCGGCGCAACGCCAGCAAGAGATCGACCAGCTGCTCGAGTTGATCCGCTTTGGCCTAAATGGCGTGAGACAATAGCCGCTTTGTCGATCGTAACCGCGCTGATCAACGATCGGCTAGTTCAACAGTTCGGGGTCGCCATCGGCGTCGTCTGACAGCGCGCGGCGGCTAAGCGAAACCGCCGTCGTGGTCGTCGTCGAGGGATCTTCGAAGGACGCGTCAACAGGGACGTTGAAAATCTTGCGCTGCAGCCGGTCGAGTGTGTCGGGCATGTAGCGCATCCACAACTTGACGGGGACATCGGTAATCTCGACGCCGTGGGTCGGCGCTAGGCAGAGCGCGAGAATGTAGTCCATCAAGTGCATCACGTTTGTCGCCAGGTGTCCCGAGTAGTCGATGTGGGAACGCTGATTGGTGATGCGTTCTTCGTGCATGCAACGGCCGATCTCCGACTCGATGAAGTCGTCGTAGCTGCAGACGATGATCTCAAGCAGTACGTGGTCCTCAGCGGTTTCAACAAAACGCGTGTAGTCGTCGATCACTGTGGCTGGATCGAACCCGCGGTATTTGAGAATTCGTATATGGTGGCGCGCCGGCAACTGCTGCAGCAGGCGATCTCGCGGGATCTGATGGGCGACGCGCAGATTGATCGCGTTGTAGCGGCCGGTGTGTTGTTCCTGCTCGAGCAGCGTACAGGTCTTGCTGCGCTCGATGGTGTCGATCAGACGCTCGTACTGATCACCTTCGACGAGGATCTTGATCCCCACCACGTCGGGAATCGAGAGGATCGGAAACTCATACTGAATGGTTCCGCGTCGGATCATCTTCAGCAGACGACGCTCGGCATGCAAGAACTCCTCGACCTGCTGCTCGGGTGGCGTGATCAAAGCGCGTTTCGGAATGCCAAGCGCCTTGGCGCGCTCCTCGGCGAGGGCGTCGGCGTTGATCCGAATTCGCTCGAACATGTAGTCGACGATCCGCCGCGCGCCCTTTTCGGCGATGCGTCGAAAGCGCTTGATGCGCGTCGATCCGACATAGTGACGGCGATCGGCTTCGCTGAGGTAGTAGATGCGGCCGTCGTAAGGTGTTTCGCGATAGAAGTCTTCGGGCCAGCGACGGTAACGCGCGAAGAGTTCTTCGATTCGCGGGGTCGTGCGCAGCGGGTTCTCGACGATGAAGTCTTTTAGTTCGCCTTTTGTTTTGGCCAGCAGCGTGTCGGGCTGTTTGTGGTGCAGCGTGCGAAACAGCTGGACGGCGAGGTCGTGGCACCAAAGGCGAGAAATATACGAGTTGAAGTTAACGATCTGGTTAATCTTTTCCAGATCGCCCGGCTGGGGCTGGTTGACGATCCACCGGGAAACGATCTCAGCCAATTCCACCCGGTGTACAAAACTTTCTAGGTAAAGCACGGATGCCAGAACGATCGCACGCTGGCCGCTGAGAAGCAAGGTCAGGCAGCTGTAGATGGCGGAAATCTGTGGTAGCCTGCAGATCTAGAAGGCTTGGTAGTTTCGTATGTTTAGATCCAAAACAATGCTTATCAGTTGGTCATTGGCTGTGGGCCTGGCGGCCTGCAGCGATTCGAAGCCGAAGGTCTATCCTGACGCTCGCGTCGTTGACAGCGCTGTTGCCGACAGTGCTGCAGGTGATTTGGGCAACGATGGTGCTGTGATCGATGCGCATAGCATCTTCGACGGCTTTTCTGACGCAGCCGACGGTGCGCTGGCTACCGATGGTGGGCTAGCGGACGGTAGTCCGCGAGACACGACGTCGGATGGCCCGACGCCCGGCGCGTCGGTCTGGGGCTATATTTCGCGCTCGGTGAAGCCGGTGTTCGATGCTAATGGCACCGTGTTTATCAGCGTGCACATCCCGCTGCTACCGCCGCCGGCACCGGGGATTCAGACGGCCACCGTGCAGGCGGTGCTCACCCAGGATGGCTCCAAGGCCAAGTATGAAATCTTTGGGCTTTCTTCGGGCAGCTACCTGATCGCCGCGTTTTTGGACGACAACGCCAACGCTTTTCCGCTGTTTCCGGGCGCCGATCCGGGTGACTTGGTGATGTCCAAGGCAGTGTCGATCACCTCAGGAGCTACGCCGGTTCGTCAGGACCTGGTCCTGGATCAAGTTTTTGGTACGACGACCGCTGACGGTGGTCCGGGCGATGCAACGATCACCACTGGCGGGATCCAGGGCTCGGTCAGCGCCACCGCGCCGCTGGTTTATGACGGCAAAGGCACGGTATTTCTTTCGCTCTACAGCCAACCACCGCCCGCCGGTCTGGTCGGCATTCAGCAGGTTAACAGCGCCGACCTGTCCTCGCAGTTCGCTCGCGAGAAATATTTTTGGACCAGCCTTAGCGCTGGTAACTACTACCTCACCGCCTTTTTGGACGACAACGGTGATGCCAACCCGCTTTTTGGCGCGGTCTCACCGAACAAGGGCGATCTGGCCACTAAGTCGCCCGTCCAAGTCCGCGTCGTCGCGGGTCAAACGACGTCCTATGACATCGTCCTCGACGTTACGACGCCATAAAAGATGTGAGCCATGAACGATGTGTTGCGTCGTCGGTACGATCTGGTCGTTTTCGACGTTGACGGGACCTTGGTCGGTAGCCGCGACGGTCGCGTAGTTTGGCGATTGATCAACGATCGCTTCCTTGGCGATCAAGAGATCGACGACCAGCGTTGGCAGGCATTCCTGCAAGGCGAGTTGCTGTACGAGGATTGGGTTCGGTTGGACGTCGAGGGCTGGCAGAGCGCTGGCCTTTCGCGCGAGCGTATTTCCTCAGCGATCGCGGCGGATCTCTATCCGATGCCCGGGGCGAAAGAGACGATCGCGACGCTCAGCGATGCCGGCTACCGCGTTGCGGTGATCAGCGGCACGCTGAACCTGACCCTCGAGGTGTTGCTACCCGACTGCCGTTTCGATGCGGTGTTCACCAACCACGTTGAATTCGACGACCAGGGCAAGATCAGCGGCTGGCGCGCGACGCCTTACGACATGGCGGGCAAGGCCGATGGACTGCACCGTGTGTGTGAGGAGCTGGCTGTTCCTGTCGAGCGGGCGGTCTTTGTTGGCGACAACGTCAACGACATCGAGATCATGAAAGTGGCGGGCTTCGCTATCGCTTACGAGCCGAAAGCGCCGTCGGTGGCTGATGTCGCTGATGTGGTGATCGAAGGCGACCTGCGGCAGCTAATCGAACTGATCGACTAGCGTCGGCCGTTCGCGCGGCTAGCGCGTGATCAGTTGTTCGTGATCACTTGTTCAAGGGTAGGCAGTAGCACTTGCCGTCGCTGGACTTGGTGCAATCGCAGGTGTAACCGGTGATGCACTGCTCTTGCACCGGCTTGCTGACGTCACATTGTTTGTTGTCGATCGACGAATCATCGACGCCGCAAGCCAGGGCGAGGACCAGCAAGCTGAGCGCGAGCAGGGTGCGAAACAGTGTCATCGGCGCGTTGGGCCTAGAAGCGCGAGGTGAGAAACAGCTGCCCGCCGGTATGAGATGCGGCGAGGTCGAGTTTCAAACCGCGCTGTTGGCGTTTCCTTTCCTGTTTGTACGTTAAGTAAAACATGATCGTCGACGCCGTCAAAGCCGCACCACCCACCGCGAACATCACGTTGGCGATCGTCGCGTTCTTTTGCGCCTTGTCGCGCTGAGTCCAAGCCTCTGGTTGGTACTGGGCGTTTTGAGCGTTCTTGTTGGCGCGCGCGGAGATCGCCCCAAAGATCGCCGCGGTGCTCAACGCGGCGACGCCGACGCCGGCGCTGGTCCAAGCTGGCCAGTAGCCCTTCGACCAGATGCCGCGATCGTTGTCCTGCTTGACGGCGTCGAGACGGACTTCGATCCTTGGTGCCTTGGTTGGACTGGTCTTTTCCGCGGGGTCGAGGGCCAGGCTGGCCTCTGCTTTCGCGTCTGGATCTTCGGTGTCGCGGGCCTCGAGCACGGCGGAGGCGAGTTCGGCCTCGCTACGGGTGATCTTTTCTGGTTCGAAACGAAGCGCGCCGGCACCGGCCGTTGGTGCGCTTGGTTTGCTGCGCAGCGCTTTGCCGACCAGGCGACTGGCGACGGCAGCGACCGATTGCGCTAGCCGGGCGGTGCTGCGACGGGCAAAGCTCTTATTGACGATTACCCGGCCGTCTTTGCCATCGACGACCCACAGATCGATGTGGACGCGTCGATCGAGCGCTTCCATGTGCCCGGCGACGACGTAGCGAACGCGGCTACGTTTGGCAAGTTGGCGCGCACAGCGTGGCGTCTGCAGACAGCGCAGCGTTCGCGTGCCGCGCGAGCGAACGTTGACCGTTTCTACGCTGCGCTTGCCTTTCATGCTTTGGACGAGCTGCTTTTTTGCACGCTTGGCTGTTTGGCTGACCGCTTTGCTAGCGGTAATTGGACCGACGCCGAAGCGCGTTCGTTTGGCTGCCTGTGTGGGTTGCGTGACCAGCAGCAGCCCGATGGCCGCCACGCCCCATTGAAATCCCCGGCTCATGTCAAAAGACGTTGCAGTGTTCGTGCCACTGACCGCGCGATAAAAAGTCTTTGATATTAGATAAGTATGACTTTGCTGGCGTGGTATGGGGGCCCCGCGCATGGGTGATCGGCCCCCACCGTCGCCTTGCGTCCTCATGTAGGTGCGAGCGGCGTGGGCGCTAGCAGAGCGAAAGCAACACGGCGGCGACGAGATGCGGATTGTGGTCGCCTTCGTCGTTTTCGAGGGGCAAGACGATCGGTACGACGCCGAGGTCGCGGATCGCTTCGAGGTCGACCGGGACGCGTCCACGGTTGTCGCGGGGGCCGTGGTCCGAGACCAGCACGTACTGGATGTAGTCGTTGACCGTGCCCGGGTGGCTGTCGGAGCGCCGCAATGCGCGACAGAGTTCGCTGATCATCTGCGAGACAGTCATTGTCGGCGTCTCTTGGTCGCGACGGAGATTGGCGACGAGGATCTTCGGGCGTTTGCTTTGCCGAATCACTTCGCCGACGCCGCCGACGAGCAGACTTGAAACCAAGCTAGTGTAGAAGCTGCCCATCGCGTAGGTGATCAGTGCGCTCTTGTTGATCGCGCGCGCAGCGAGGGGATTGAGCTCGGGCGTGGCCTCGCGCCAGTCGTCGCCGTCAGGCTCGACGATCGACAGCGAGCGCAACGGTGGATGTGTGCCGGTCGTGATGCGGGATTGGCCGACCACCGTGCTGCCGTCGGCGTACTCGGCCCGCAAGTGATAGTTGGCGCCGCGACACACCGGATAGACCGCGCCGCGCGCCGCTGCGAGTGCTGAGAGTTCGAACAGCACCGACTCGAGATCGCCGACTGCGAGGTAGGCGCCGGTGATCACGAAGTTGCCGATATTCCCGCCGCGCAGATCGAAGTCCTTGGGGCGTGCCGTCGCGAATCGCTCGAGGTGCTTCGAGATGATGCGGCGATAGCGCTCCTCGATGTTCGCCATTTGCGGATGGTGATCGGAGAGGTAGCTCATCAACTCCGCTTCGAGTTCGACGGGGGATGCGTCGACCGGGAGCCGCGTCCGAAACAGGCGATTGACCTCGGGGTTTCCGCGTCGAGACATGTCGCTGATCGCCATCAGTCGATTGCGCAGATCGCCGGGGGGCGGCATGCCGAAGTGATGCCGCAGCACGCGGCTTGAGCCGCCGTCGTCAAAGACGGGCAGGATGTGTGCGGTGTTGTGACTGTAGTGAATTAGCGTTTGCGACAAGACTCGGGTCGCGGTTCCTCCCGAAAGGAGAGCGATCGCAGGACCTTCGGTGGGGTGTCGACGGAAGCGCGCCACCTTCTCGTAAAGCGGCAGCTCGGTCGGGTGTGCTAGCGCAATTTGAGTGATCGGCCGGTGGTCGCCTTCGCGCAGCATGCTTGAGCATAGCCCGCGCGAATCTGCCATCGCAAGGCTTGAGAAAACGGTGTTTTTTTGCAGATCCCCTGGTGCTGGTCTACGCTGAGCCAAATGCTTGAGCACTGTCGGTCATGCAATCACGCGTTCTTGCCAGCCCCCGAGCTAACCGCCTGTCCCAAGTGCGGTGCTCCGCTGGCGGCGGGCGAAAGCGGCGACGATTGGGGCGATCTGAACGCGGGTTGGGGTGAAACACCCGCCCCCGAGCTGATCGCACCGCCCGACACTGCATCGGCCGGCGATGGGGCTAGCGCGGCGGCGCGTGATGCCTCGAGCGCATCGCCGCGTGTTGATCGGGAGGCACGCTCGGCAGCGCTGGCGGCAGCGGCAGCGACCACGGCCGGGGCCCCGACGCTAGAGGTCAAAGAAGCGCCTCAGCTATCTGCTGATGACGAGGCGCTGGATGAGGATACGCCAGAGACAGCTCGGCGGCGTCGGCGGCGTCGCTCACGCGGGCGCAAGAAAAATGCGGCACCCCAAGCGGCGGTCGCATCGGCGCCCCGTGCGAAGAAGCAACGCCAGGCCAAACAGCCGACCGAAAGCGCTTCTCGTGCCGCCAAGACCGCACGTTCCGACCGCCCCTGGTTGGTGCCGATGATCGTTGGTGGGCTGGTTGTTGCCGGTCTGCTGATCTTCTTTTTTTCGCGCTAGGCAGCGCAACAAACGGGCCTGCCTCAGTAGCTCGGGTAACGCGCGTAGTTTGTGTCGAGGCGGTTCGAGACCACTCGGTTGTCCTTGTTGCAGTTGATGATCTCGTGCGCGGCCATCAGCCGGACGATCTTCTTGGCGTAGCGGCGGGATTCGCGTAGCGGGATTTCTTCGACGAACTCATCCATTGTCGAGTGCTTGCCGCGGAAGTCGAGCCAGCGAGCGACGTTGTGGGGCCCGCCGTTGTACGCCGCAGCGATCAGCGGGAGTTGCCCGCGGAATTTGGTCCATAGCGCGCGCAAGTAATGGGTCGCCATCAAGATGTTTGTTTCCGGCTGGAAGACATCGGTCGGGTCGAAGGTCTTGAAGCGGGCTTCGCGCGCGAGCCGACGCGCGGTTTGCGGCATGATCTGCATCAGGCCACCGGCGTAGACGCGCGAGATCGCGTCGGGGCGGTAGGCGCTTTCGGTGCGCATGATCGACCAAATCAGGTTCGGGTCGACAGCATAACGCTTTGCGGCGAGATAGACCTGCGAGGCAAAGGCCAACGGAAAATTCTGTCGCGCCTCGTCGGGATCAGGCGGAGCAAGTCGCCAGCCGAAGTAATCCACGCCACTTTCGAGCAGCGTCTCGCCAAGGCGCGCGAGCAGCTCTTCGCGATCTTCTGCGGGCAGCGCCAAAAGGGCACGCTGCCGCGCGTCGAGCTGATAGCTCAAGTGGACCTTTTTGCCATACCACAAGCGCGCCACCCAGGGGCGCACGCGAAAGCGCTGTTGGCGACCGCGGTAGAGGGTCCAGGTCAGCTCGCTGGTCAGCACGCGCAATTCGCGACGTGCCTCCGCATCGAGGCCTGCACGAAACAGCGTTCGCGCGCGGCGCAATCGAGGAAGCAGGTGGTCGTAAAGCGGGATCAGTCGATTGAGTCGGGCAACAGGGTCGCGCTTGGGCGGCGGCGGAACCACCGGACAGACCGCGGGCTTGAGCTTGAGTGCGCGCATCTCGTGCAGTCGGCTGCGCGCGACGTAGGCGTAGTAGGTTTCGGGGTAGTCTTCGAGAACTAGCCGATAGAGCGCTTCTGCCTGCTCTCTTTGGCCGGCGCGCTGATGCGCGCGGCCCTGCCAGTAACGGGCAAACGGCCGCTGGGCGGCGTTGGCAGCGAGGGCATCGAAGCCCTTGACTGCGGTTTCATAGTCGCCCGCGCGATAGGCCAGCCAGGTTCGTTCGGCGGCGAAGAGTCGGGGCGTCTTCGCTGTTAGCGCTCTTAGCCGTTCGTATGCTCGTTTGTGTTCAGCATGTCGGGCGAGCAGCGAGAGGGCGAGCAGCTCGGCGCGTCGTCGCAAGGACGGGTTTGTTTTCGGCACGGCGTCGAGCAATTTGACGCCCTCTTCGAGCCGCCCCAGCCAGGCCAGCGTATCTGCAATCTTGCTGCGCAAATCCCAGGAGAGCTCTTTTTGTCCGGCCGCCTGCTGCTCAAGCACGCGAAGCACCGCTTGCGGCTGGTCGGCTTTGCGATAGACATAGGCCAGGCGCTGGTGGATACGCTTCGCTGATTGGGGAAAGATTTGCTCGAGCGCTTCGACTTCGGCAGCGGCCTCGTTGTAAAACTTGAAGCGCCGAAGCTGCCGGGCGCGCGTCATGTATTGGGCGAGCGTTGGCGGATCGAAGGTCAGACCACCTTTACGTAGCGCGTCCAGTTCCCGTCGTGCTCTGAGCGCGCTGGGACTTTTCGGGTGCTCGATCCAGACCTGTTGCAGGGCGGCCGCTGCTTCCTTAGGCGACTTCTTGAGCAGCGCCAAGCCGAGGCCAAGCTGCAACTCATCGCGGCGTGGGTGATCGGGGAAGCTATGCAGCAGTCCACGGAACAGCTTGATCGCCAGTTGATGATCGCCGGCGGCGAGAGCCACCTGGCCTTGACGCTCGCGGGCTCGATCGACCCAGATCGAGTCTGGCGCCTGCTCAGCGCGCCGGTAGGCAGCCATCGCCTCGGCTAGCTCGCCGGCGGCCTCGTGGGCCTGGCCGAGTAGATATTCGACCGCATCGGTCAGGTAAGGGAGCTTCTCTTTGGCCTGGCGCAGCAACGCGACGCTTTGCGCTGCCCGACCTTCGCGGGTGAGCGCGACCGCTGCTCGGAGTTCGTTTGCGTCGGTCAGCGGCGGCAACGAGGCGACAAACGCCTCCGGCGAGGCGACGGAAAACGACCGCGGCGCGTGGAGCAGTGGATTGGCGAGCGTCTGGCTGCTGGCGCAGACCAGCACCAGAGTCAACTGGACGGAAAGTAAGGCAAAAAAGCGGCGCATTTTGTCTTTCAGTTGTCGCGTAGACCCGGCATTACGATTGCGTTGACTCCTAAAATTATGACCGTTTTCTGGGCGATGTCAGGTAATCGTCTAGTTCGACTGTATCTACCGGAAGTTAAGGGACAAGATCCGTTGGCATTTCAAGCGCCTCGGTCTGCTTGTTGACATAACGCCTATCATCGTACGAGGCGCTCGCGACGATCAAGATCTCAACGCGCGTTAACGCCCAGCTGTCGGTGTATCAATAGGACTACAATACGTCCTCTATATCTCAACTGTTTAGAATAAAACAGTTTAATCGCTGTGGTCGGCAGCTAGAGTTGTCGCCACTCGGGTCAACTAGTCGATAAGTCGGAAGAATCTTCGCAGACAATCGATGCACGGGAATGTGCATGCGCTAACGCCTTGCGATCACATAGGTTAGGTGTGCTGGGCTGACCTACATGTGCACCGTGGTGTGCGCGGCGGATTGCGGTGCTCGGATGATTTCACCAATTTTGTTAAACAGATATGCGGATTCGCCTTGATGGTGCGGCATTTGCATATAGGCTGGCCGCCGAATCCAGCTTGCATCGGGACGGCGCTGGGGTTGTTGGATTCATGCTGCCGGGAGTCTCTTCAAGATGAGCATTACAGATAGCGTTACAAAGTGGTTGGAAAAGGGCGCGGCGTCCGCGGCCGAAGCTGCATGGCCGGTCTTTCAACGATTCAATGGCATGGTCGAGGGCAAGCCGTTTCAGCCGTCGTGGGCACCCGCGCCGCTGGCCAAGTCCCACGAGCGCAGCTATCCGCAGCTTGGTTGGCCCCGCCAGACCGACTCGCTGTGCCCAGCTTGTGTCAAGGAAGTCCGCGAGGCGGTGCTTTCGGGCAAAAAGGACCTCGACTACCTGCGCAACGCCAATCCGGGCGAGATCAAGGCGACGATCTTGGAGCGTGACGACCAGATCCTGATGGTCAAAGAATGCCCCAAGCATGGCTATTTTGAGGACGTGATGTCCGTCGATCCCGCCTTTACCCGGCGGATCGAGGGCTTGTTTCCAGGGCGGGATTTCAAGAGTCCGGCAACGCCGCTGCGAAACCATGGTTCGAGCTCGGTCAAGTATGGCCGCGGTGCTGTGCTGACCGTCGACCTGACCAATCGCTGCAACATGATGTGCGAGCCGTGCTTCATGGATGCCAACCAGGTTGGCTTTGTTCACGAGTTGTCGTGGGAAGACATCAAAGAGGTTCTCGACAACTCGATGCAGATCAAGCCGCGTCGTCAGATGTCAGTGCAGTTCTCGGGCGGCGAACCGACGCTGAGCCCGCATTTCCTCCAAGCCTGCAGCTACGCGCGCGAGTTGGGCTACGTCTCGATCCAGGCGGCGACCAACGGCCTGCGGTTTGCCCTAGAGCCCGATTTTGCCAAGAAAGCGAAAGAGGCGGGCTTGCGTCTGGCATACCTGCAGTTCGACGGTGCGACCAACAAGGCCAACGCGCACCGCAAGATCGGCAACCTGTTTGATGTTCGTCGCCGGATCATCCAGAACCTCAAAGAGGCGGACATCGACGTGGTGTTGGTGACGACGATCGTTAACACGGTCAACGATCACCAAGTCGGACCGATCCTCGACTTCGCGATCGAAAACATCGACGCGGTCACGACGATCGCGTACCAGCCGGTGAGCTTCACCGGTCGCGACGAAGACATCAGCGATGAAGATCGCAAACAACAGCGCTATACGCTGAGCCATTTGGCGCGAGACCTTAGCAAATACACCGGGTACCTCGACCCGATGCGTGACTTCTTGCCGCTGTCGGCTCTAGGGCCGTTTTCGGACATGACCGATGTGCTGCTCGGTGAGGAGCAAAAGTTCGGCAGCATCAACTGCGGCTGTCATCCCAACTGTGGTATCGGCACGATCCTGTTGGTCAATAAAGAGACCAAAGATGTCGTTCCGTTGACCAAGGTGCTCAACGTTGAGCGTTTGCTGGCCGACCTGCGCGTGATCACGGATGCCAATCGTGGCAAGGCCTTGAGCTTGGCCCAGCTGACGATGGCGATGCTGCGCAACTACGATGCCGATGCGGCGCCCAAGGGCTTCGACATCACCACGCTGGTCAAGCAGTATCTCAGCCAGACCGGCGCTGTGGGTCTCGGCAAAGACGACGCCAAGAATTTCAAATGGCGCGTGTTGTTCATCGGCGGGATGTGGTTTCAGGACCTGTTCAACTACGACTTCCGTCGCACCGAGATGTGCATCATTCCCTACGGCACGCAGCTTGGCGAGATCAGCTTCTGCGCCTACAACACCGGTATCGGGTGGCGACAGATCGTTGAGCGGATGCACGCCAACGCGTCGACGGTGGACTGGTACCGCGAGAAGGGCCGACACAAGATCTTTGCTGGCAATCGCGATGTCGAAGTGCCGGCCTACGACGCGGCGCTGACCGTGACCGCACCGGCATCGGCGGCGCTCGCGGATGAGTTTGCGGCACGCCGCGACGCGGAAGCGGAGTTGCAGAGAGAGGCTCGCAAGCGCGAGGCGCGTCGTGCCAAGTATGAGGCGCGCAAGCAGACCGAAGACGAAGCTCCGCTCAGCGAGGCCGCTCAGGTGGCCGCCGAGGCCCCGGCTGCCAAGCCGGCGCCAAGCTTCGAGGACCTGATGCGTGCGGGCGCCGACCATCTAGCCGCGACGGATCCATCGCGTCGCGGTGGGGCGAGCGCTTTTAACGGTGCCGGATGTGGCGGAACGCCGCGTCCGACCCTCAAGGCGCCGCGCCGCTAGCCTCCGTCGTTGTTTGTCTCGAGCGCTACCACCGCATGCCGGCGGTAGCGCTTGCTCCTGCTGTGCTACACTACCGCCGTGGAAGACAGACGCCAGGCGATTCGTTTGACGCGAACGGTAGATTGCGCGGGCTGAGCCTCCAAACTGGCGCCAGGGGACCTGGCGCAGGTACTGGAGCGCTTTCCGCCGGTCGAGGATCCTCGTTTGTTGGTTGGTCTTGGCCGACCAGATGACGCGGGTGTGTTCGCTTTCGACGAACGGCGAGCCCTGGTGCAGACTGTCGACTTTTTCACGCCGATCGTCGACGACCCATTCACCTTCGGACAGATCGCTGTAGCGAATTCGCTAAGTGATGTGTACGCGATGGGCGGCGAACCACTGACCGCTTTGAACATCGTCTGCTACCCGATGGCAGAGTTTGGTCCGGAGCCCCTCGCTGCGATACTCGCCGGCGCGCACGATACGGCCAAGGAGGCCGGCGTGCTGATCGTTGGCGGACACAGCGTCGAGGACAGCCAGCTGAAATTTGGCATGGCGGTGACTGGCGTCGTCGACCGCGACAAGATCTGGCGCAACCATGGCGCTCGCGTCGGCGATCGATTGATACTCACCAAGCCGCTCGGGACCGGCGTGTTGGCCACCGCGCTTAAGCGTGACCAGCTCGATGGCGCAGGGCAACGGGCGCTCGAAGACAGCATGCGCCGGCTCAATCGCCGGGCGGCGGAAGTTTTGCGCAACTTCCCAGCGGCCGTTCATGCTTGCACCGATGTCACCGGATTCGGTTTGGTTGGGCATTTGGCAGAAATGATCGACGGAGATCCGCTCGGACTTCGCCTGAGTGCCGGCGCGTTACCCTTGCTGTCGGGTGCCTACCAAGCGGCTGCGGGTGGGGCGCTTGCCGGTGGATTACACCGCAACCGGGCGCACTGCGAGCAGCGGTTCAGTCGCGCCGCCGAGGTCGATCGTGTGCTCGAAGACCTGGTCTTTGATCCGCAGACTTCGGGCGGTTTGGTGGTCGCGGTGGACCAGGCTCAGGCGTCTGAGGTGCTTGAGGCGCTGTGCGGCGCAGGTGAGCCGGCTGTGGTTATCGGTGAGGTCGTCGACGGTGAGGCGGGCTGCATTCTCCTGGCGCCGTGAGGCTGCTTGAGGTTGACGGGCTGCGTCGGTCGTCGCTACCTTCTTTTCAGAAAGATCAGGGGGCCTTGTGGGCTGCATCGAAACAACTAAATCAGCAGCGCAGCGACGATTCGCGCAGATGATGTTTTTCGCTGCCATGGCTGCGATTGCGCTTGCCGCCTGCGAAGACCGGCCTCAGACCGTTTTTCCAACCCACGACGCGGGGATTGGTGATGGCAGTCTGGGTTTTCGTGCTGTCTGCCAAAGCGGTTCGCAATGCCAGAGCGGGCTTTGCGTCGCGTTTGGCACGGCGGAACGCTGCACCCAGGCTTGCTCACCAAGCGATCCTTGCCCAGCGCTAAGTGGCTGGACTTGCGAAGATCAAGCCTGCCGCTGCACCCCGGGCGAAAAGACAGATGCTTGCGATGCGGACGGCGACTGCGATGGGTTAGCCGACCGGCAGCCGTCGAGCGAAGTTTGCAACGGTCGCGACGACGATTGTGACGGAACGACGGACAACGTGTTGCCAGCTGCTGAGGGAGCGAAGAAATACTATCGCGACCAAGATGGAGACGGCTTTGGCGACGTCAAGACCAACACCTGGGCCTGCAAGCAGCCGGCAGGTTACGTCGAAGATGGGTCCGACTGCGACGACACGCGCAAAGGCGACAACCCGCAGGCGATCGAAATATGCGGCGACAACTATGACAACGATTGCGATTACAAGATAGATGATGCCGATGTTTGCGGTCTGACGCCGATCGAGGTGGTCGACGCTGCCGATGCGAAGTACAGCAGTGCGCGTCTGTTCGACTGCAGTGTCGACAGTGCGCTCGATGGCTCGGTCGACATCACCGAAGTGATCGGCAAACAAGATGCGACTCAGATTCGCTTCGCGGTGCGTTTGCGGGGTCAGCCGGCGACGACGACCTGCACGGCATACAAGATTGCCTTTGGCGATCCCGCGCAGACCGATGACCGGCTCGTGTTCATCTATCGTTTGGCGCAGGCGGTCTGCGGCGGAAAGCCGCAGCTTTCGGTCTATCTCGACGGCAAAGAGGTTTCGACCGCTGCGAAGCTGGGCTTCAGCGCAGCGGTAAATGGTGGCCACATCTCGCTGCTGATCCCGAAGGCTGAGTTGTTTGCCGTGGTTCCTTCCCCAAGCTACCGACTTCGCGCGTGCACCAACCTGACAGCAGATCCGGCGACCGACCTGTCGAAGTGTGTATCGGACACTTGTAGTAGCCCGGTGCATCGCTAGCGTTGCGGGATTGCACGCTGGTGACGGCCTGCGAGTAGCTGTTAAGCCTCACCGGCGCGTAAAGGAGTATCGACGTGGCGCTATCTCTCGGTCGACTGTTCGGTGTGCCGTTGCGCGTGCGGTCGTCGTTTTGGCTGTTGCTGCTGCTGATTTTGGTGTTTGGCGGTGGACTCTACGGCTTGCTGCTTTCACTCGGTGTCGTGCTGTCGTTGCTGGTCCATGAACTGGGTCATGCGCTGATCGCTCGTTGGCGCGGCCTTTCGGTTGCGGTGATCGAGCTGCATTTTTTCGGGGGGACAGCGCGTTTGCGGGCGGCGCCGACGCGCTCCGTCGACGAAATTCTGATCGCTTTGGCTGGACCGCTGGCTTCCCTGTTGTTGGCTGCGGCCCTCGGTGGATTTGCCAAGTGGGGGTCGGTCTATGTCTACCAGCTTTGCCTGATCAATCTGTTGATCGTGGGGATAAACCTGCTGCCGGCGCTGCCGATGGACGGCGGGCGGGTGCTACGCGGGGTGTTGGCGCTCAAGCTGGGCCGCGAGCGGGCGACGTTTGTCGCAGTGCGCGTTGCGCGCATCGTCGCGCTGTTGGTCGCGTTGGCTGGGCTGCTCAGCCTGCGCTTCTATCTGATCGTGGCCGCGTTATTGCTGTGGGTACTTGCGGGCGCTGAACTGGTTGGGTTGCACCTGCAACAGATGCAAGAGGCGTTGGAGCAAAATCTCGCCGGTGCCAGCTGGTCAAGCGCCGGTCCGCAATGGCGCGACGATCCGCCTGCCGATGCGGGGGCGGCTCGGCGTCGCTCCACAGACGCGGTTGAGGTCGAGGTTCTTGATGCTCAAGGGCGGCCACTTTCGCGCTAGTACGCGTTGTCGCCCTAACCGCTAGCGCACAAAGAGCAGCAACGCCGCTACGGCGCTGGCGACGATCGCCGCAACCCACAACAAAGCCACGACGGTGCGGTTCGGGCTGCTGGGTGTTGTTCCGGGTGAGGGACGGACGGCGAGGTGCGGCGGAGCTTGCGGCGGTGGCGCTGCGCTGGCTGGAGCGCGGTTGGTTTTCAGGGCCGCCGGAGCGACGTAACGTTGGGTGGTGGCTTGTCGCCCGCCATCGTCGGTCGGCGTGGGTGAAACCTGGCCGATCGCGTCGCTACTTAGCCGCGACATCGGATGGGTTGTGCCATCGAGTGTGTCGCCGATGCCAGCGATCGTTGGCGATGGAGTGCGAGGCGGTGGTGGCACAACGTTGTTCGATAGGGGGGCGAGCGGGTCGACGACCGTCGGCGCGGTCTCCACGCCGCTCAATGGAGCGGTCAACGTTTGCTGCGGTAACGCGGCTGTTGTCGTTTGTTCGCGCTGTCCAACGACATTTGTTGTGCTGTCCTCCTCCCAGCGGGTTTGTTCGCTAGAAGCTCGCCGCAACGCTCGCGCTGGCATCAAGCGCGACCCGCAGCTTGGGCAGGTTTGCTTCGATGCGGCGCCAACCGCGGCGCCACATGTTGCACAGCGCCTCATCGCTACGCAGGATCGCAGGCTTGACGCATGCCGTCAACGGCGGCGTCGGAGGGTACGGACGGGCGGCGACTATCGCCCGAAGGACCGGCGCGACTGCGTTAGCGACGCGTGCTGTTGGTTGTTACAATTTTGTCGCCGTAGTAAAGTTCCGTCGTGGCGCGTTTTTATTACCTCACGCCCGTGCTTGGTGGTCCGGGGGCGCCCCGCTACCCGGTTACTGATCGTCGGCAATTGATCGGCCGTTCCGAAAAGGCCGAAATCGCGCTACTCGAACCCACGGTCTCTCGTGAGCACGGTGCGGTGTGGCGCCGCGGGAATCTGGTTTATCTCGAAGACCTGGGCAGCAAGCATGGGACGTTCGTCAACTCCAAGCGCGTTGATACCGTGACGCTCAAGGCCGGCGATATCATCGTCTTTGGTCTCAGTCAGGTCCTGCGCTTGGAGGCGACCGACAACGCGGTCGCTCAGCCTGCTCCCCAGCCTCCGCTTGGTGCCGAGCACACCGTCAGCATCGTCGAACCGCTGCCGAACGATTATCAAAAGGGCGGCGACGATTCCGACCACGATACGGATCTAGGCGTAGAGTTCGATGCGCCACATGCCGCGAGGACGTCGACGGGAACGCCGGACAGCGGCCCCCATGAAGAGCTCGTCGATCGGTTAGCCGATCAGTTGGCGCGGGTGCGCAAGTTGGCAGCTGTCGGGGCTCAGTGCGCGACGCAGTTGCCGCCGCTCGTTCAACGGCTGATCGATGCAGTTGGCCGCGGTGATGGTGCGGCGGTCGAGCTGCGGGCGGTGGCCAATGAGCTTCGTGAACTCGTCCGCTATGCTCAGCTCGACAAGCCGAAGCTGATGCGTACCAATCTGGCCGAAGTCGTCTATCGTGCGACGAGCGAGCTCGATCAACTCGTGCGCGAGCGGGGCGTGAACTTGACGGTCCGGGTGGCGCGCGAGATCGAGGTTCTCTCCGACGGGCCAACGTTGCAGGCTGCGGTAGGCGAACTGATGCGGAACGCCATCGAGGTGACAGCCGTTGGTGGTGAGGTGATCGTTGTAGCGACCACCGCCGAGAGCGGTGACGTTTCGATCAGCGTGACTGATCAGGGTGCCGGGCTGCTAGCCGAGCCGGTCGAGCGCTTGTTTCGCCCGTTCGTCACGCTGCGCGCCGATCGGGCTGCGGTCGGGCTCGGCTTGTTCGAGGCCAAGCAGGCGCTGGACATGCTGGGATCACGGCTAACGCTGCGCAAACTGCCAGAAGGTGGAACGATGGCGGTGATCCGCTTGCGCGGTCACTAGCTGGTCGGCGGAGGTTTCTTCTCCGCGGTTGCTTAGCCGCGCTGTGCACCTTCGCCGCTTCTGGGTTAGCCTTCGTGGATTTTGTGCGATCTGGCGCTCTGAGAGCTGGGCGCTCTGATCGTCAATGGGTCGGCGGTTTCCCACCTTCGTCGATTCGTCGCGCGCCTTCCATCAGTAGATGGGTGGTGCTTTGATCGATCGAATCGGCCATCTCGACGTCGAGCTGGTTGAAACTGAAGCTGCCGCTGGTCCAGGTCAACATCGCGTAGATCGCTTCGGCGTCGCGTGGCCCCTCGGGCGTTTCGACCAACGCCGATACCGCTCGTCCGTTGCGGAAGAAGACGCGTCCCGTCGGACGGTGATTGATCACCAGGATGCCGGACTTGCGCTCCATCTCCAGCAAGGTCAGCACGGTGCTCACGCCGAGACGCGCCAGGTCGCCGGTTAGCGTAGGGCCGTCGGCTTGGACCGGGGCGGCGAGGTCGGCGTTGAGTGCGCCGCGCAGCCGGTCGACATTGCGCAACACCTTGGCGACGCGCAAATCTAGCTCTTCGAAACGAAATGGCTTGGCGAGGTAATCATCGGCGCCAAGTCGGAAACCGAGGATACGATCGTCTTCGCTGTTGAGTGCGGTGAGAAAGATAACCGGGACGAGGTTGAACTGTGGTCGGCTACGCAGACTGCGCACCAGTGTCCAGCCATCCATGCTGTCCATCATCACGTCGGTGATCACCAGGTGTGGGTCAAACGACGGTGCCACCTGCAGTGCGTGTTCACCATTGGTGGCTTCTTGCACCTCGTGGCCACGGCGACCGAGCAGCGACCCAACCATGCGGCGGATCCAGGGATCGTCGTCGACAATGAGCACTCGCTTTTTCATTTACCTGGAACCGTATCAGACCGACAGTGCTCGGATCCACTATCGTGGCGTTCAGAACAGCTGGAACTTGCTCTCCAGTCCAAATGAGAGCGATGGCGTTGCCGCATTCGACTCGGCGTAAAATACGCCTTCGAAGTTCGCCAGGATCGCCAGCGCGTCGATCAGCCAGTAGCTGACTGTCATCCCCATGCCCATGTAACGGGTCTGCCCGGCGCCCGAGGTGTTGCTCACCGTGACCGGCTGGAAGAACGGTTCGTAAACGCTGACGTTGATGATCGTTGAGAGCCGGCGCCAGAAGGTGGTGCCGACTTGCAGTACACCGACCAAGGCATGATCGACGGTCGATGCGCTGTTGAAACGCGGTCCGATGCTGGCCGAAAAGAAGCTTGGAAAGCGCTCGTTGCCGAAGGCCAGACCCAATTCGAATTGCAGCTGCCCGGCGTGGTTTTCCACCGTTGGTTGGTAGATCGCCTGGCTACTGTTGCCATTGGCGCCGATGATCGGGGAGACGTCGAGAACGCGGTCACCGACCGGCGGGGCGAAGCTATAGCTAGCGCTGATCGCCAGCCGGAGGCGGCCCTCCCGTTTGAGACCCAGCCTGAGACCGGCGGACAGCGGTCCGACGTAGCTGGTGCTCTCGCTGCCCGCCTTGGCGTAGCCGATCGGGGCCAGGCCGACCGTCGCCGTCAGGGTCGGTGAAACGCCGCATTCACCATAAATGTTGACCAGATGGTCCTGGTAGCTGTTGACCTGCTGGGCGTCGTGCAGCCCCTCGGCGGTATAGGCTTTTTTGCCAAACAAGCTGCGATCCCATAGCTTTACGTAGCAAGCACCGCTGGGTTGGACCCAGCCGGCCCCAAAGGCGGAAAGGGGAAGGAATACGCAGAGGGTGACGAATAACCAGCGGCGCGGCATAGGTTTCTCCCGCCCGAACTTTGCCACAGCTGTGCTGTCCGACCAAGGCCGTCGCGCAGTGCGGGAGATAGCGTCCAGCCGTGGCCATCGGCTGGCGCCTCCGACCTGTGCGCCGCTTGGAGTCGTCAAATGACGCGGTATTCCAGCTGCGGAAGGGTGGACGCACTCTTGCATAAAGCGATGGCAGATGATGCGTCGCACCTCCATTTTCAGCTGGCTGACGTTGAGCTTGGCGCTGGCGGTGTGTATGCCGTCTAGGTCCGCGATGGCCTCACCCGTGCTCTGGTCGCAGCTCAATCGTTTGATCTCCGCGGGCGACTATCGGCGAGCCCATCCCCAGCTCGAACGCCTACAAGCGCTGCTCTATCACGATGTCGAACATTCTCAGCGTGTCACGGAGTTGGCGTTTGCTCTGGCCAAGCGCCGTGGGCTTTCCGACGCCGATGCGTTGTTTGTCGCCCAAGTGGCGATGTTGCACGATTGGGACCCCTCGCGCACTGTCGGTACGCCGCCGCAGGTTGCCGAGACACTAAAGCTGCTCGAAGGCGACTGGAACGGCGTTCGATCGCTCGTCGGCGGGGGAACCGTTTCGATTTTGAAGACGCGTTTCGGCTGGAGCGAGCTCCAATATCGCCAGGCGCTGGCGATGATTCAGCGCACCGACTTTCCCTACGAAGGGCGTGCTGTCGAAGCGTTTGCTCGACGATTGAGCGAAATTAAGGGCGATCGTCAGCGCGCGTTTGCGCTGGTCGAGGGCGCGATCCTCTCGGAGTACGCCGACAAGGCCAGCTGGTATGTCGGATCCTATCGCAAGGCCAAGCGCGCGGTTTGCGGCTTGGCCAATGAGATCAACGCGCTCTCGCGCGAGCCGAAGAGTCTCGGCGCGTGCATCGTTGATCTCGCACCCCAGCGGTTCATGCGCGAGATCGGACAAGCGGCGAACTTTGCCGGCGATCATCGTTTGGCGGCAGAGCTACGCTTGACCGCGCTGGTCGCGCAGATGTTGGCCCGCCAAGGCTTGTCGAGCCTGGCTGATCGCCAGCGGATCCTCTCGCCGTTGCAGCGCCTCCGGTTGTGGGGCAACGCCTGGCGGGTCGGACGTTGGGTGCGGCGCAACGCCGGGCGCACCGCGCGCTAAGGTCGAACCGCCGCCATTTTGGCTAAACATCGAGCCTAGTTCGCGCTGCGAAGGACTCTGTTTGACAGGGCGGCGCGGCGGGACTAGAACACAGGTCTACCGAGGGAGACCGATGGCAAATTGTCCGTTTTGCGAGCTACCAGCCGAGCGCATCGTTGCCCAGGGCGAGACGTTGGTCGCCGTGCGCGACCATCACCCCGTCAACGAGGGGCACACGCTGATCATTCCGAAGCGCCACCTGGAGAGTCCGTTCGAGTACACCGAAGCGGAGTGGAGCGAGATGCGCACGATGCTCCAGGACATCCAAAGGCGTTTGGCCGACGAGTTTAATCCCGATGGCTTCAACGTCGGCATGAATGTCGGCGATTCGGCGGGGCAGAAC
Source organism: Deltaproteobacteria bacterium (assembly GCA_020633415.1). Taxonomy (GTDB): domain Bacteria; phylum Myxococcota_A; class Polyangia; genus JACKDQ01. The sequence goes on along the minus strand of JACKDQ010000002.1, from coordinate 204,986 downwards.
GTCGCCCATACCTATGTGCACGTGATCCCGCGTTACGAAGGCGATCATCCGGCTCCCCAAGGTGGCGTTCGTCACGTTATTCCCCACCGTCGCTAGTCGACGCTAGTCGACGACGCGATCAGGGGTTGGCGTGGCGGTCCGCGACATAGGCGCGCGTGAGACGGTGCCAAATCTGGCGTAACTGCTTATCGCTCGCCTTGTCGAAGGTGTCGTTTCGCAAGCAGATCGCGCTCCACCCGGCGAGGGCGATCTGCGTGCGCTTCTGGCCGCGTAGATAGAGCAACAGCGCGTCACCGTTGGCGTGTTTGAGGCGCTTGAGCGGCTTGGCTTGCGCCTCGCAGAGAAAGCGGCGGTTCTTGCCGAAAAATCCGCGATGAACTGTGCTGAGCGCGATGTCGTCTTTGTCCTCGACGGTGCCGTAGGATACGACGAGCTGGCCGTTCTTGATCTTGCCGCTGGCAATCTGGGTGCAGGGATTTTTCTTGGCCAGTGCCAATAGGCGATCGAGGCTGGCCTGGCCGTGAGGTGTCTCCGTTGCCCAGGGGGGCGGACCGACGTCGATCACGGTGAAGCCGATCGGGCAAGGGTCGCCCGCCGAGGCGGATGATGTCAGTGCCAAGCTCAACGCGACAGTTAGCATCCCGCGCTTCATGAATTCTCCTGCGCTGAAAAGTGCATCATACACTCACCCGCGACGCCGGCACTATTCGTCGGTCAATCTGCGCCGGGCGGCATTGGCGTGGCCGACCAGGCCCTCGAGTTCGGCCAGCGCGACCGCATCGCGGAGCAGCGGCTGAGCGGCATGGCGATCGGTGATCTGCAGCCAGGTGCGCACGCGGCAGAAGTCGAACACCGATAGGCCACCGCTAAACCGCGCGCTCCCGGCAGTCGGCAGCGTGTGGTTCGGTCCCGCGCAATAGTCGCCAAGCACCTCGGCGCTGGCTTGGCCAATGAACAGTCCGCCGAAATGGTGGCAGTCGTTTGCTAGCTGCTCGGCGCGCGGTCCGAGCAACTGGAGATGCTCGGGCGCGAGTTGGTCGGCGATCGCCGCGGCGTCTTCGAGCGAATCGATCAAGAACACACCGCCGTTGTCGCCTAAGGATTGGCTGGCGATCTCGGTCGTCGCCAAGCTTGCCAGTTGACTCGCCAGCGCTCGCTCGACGGCATCGAGTAGACTTGGCGAATCAGTGGCCAGATAAGGACGCGCGTCGACGTCGTGTTCTGCTTGAGCGAGTAGGTCTGCGGCGACCAGCTCGGGATCTGCCGACTGATCGGCGATAATCAGCAGTTCGGTGGGGCCGGCGAGCATGTCGATGCCAACCTCGCCAAACAGTGCCCGCTTGGCTGCGGTAACGAAGCGATTGCCGGGACCGACGATCACATCGCAACGGGGTAGTGGATCGACGCCGAAGGCAAGTGCGGCGATCGCCTGTGCGCCGCCCGCGGCGAGCAGGCCGTCGGCGCCGCCGATCGCTGCTGCGGCCAAGGTGATGGTCGTCGGCTTGGGCGAGGCGGCCCAGACGCGATCAACACCGGCGGCGCGCGCGGTGACGACGGTCATCAGCACGCTCGACGGCAGGGGAAAGCGGCCACCGGGGGCGTAGCATCCGGCCGCCCGGACTGCGGCGACCTGATGTCCCGCAAAGCCTCCCGGGATCGGCTGGCGCAGTTGACTGAGCGACGCGCGCTGTGCCTGAGCGAACGTTCGCACGCGTTCGGCGCAGCGCTCGAGCAATGATCGGGCGTCGGGCGGGCAACTGCGCAGCGCCTCGTCGAGTTGGTCGCGTTGGAAGACCAGTGGGGTGCCAGCCGACCAGTCGCCCAAGTCGCGCGCCCAGCGTTCGAGCGCAGCGCGGCCTTCGCGACGGACCTCAGCGATAATCCGCTCAACGATTTGCGCAGTCTCGCGGTCCCGAACGACCGAAGCGGCGAGCGCATCCTCCGGGGTTAGTCGGCGCAGAGAAAAGCGCGTTGCGGTGCTCATCGACGTGCTCCTAGTCGCGGCGTCGTACGCGTAAGGCACGGCGCTGTAGCTCTCGATCGACGTCAGCCAGGGTAACGCCTACGCTGGTCATCGCGACCTGAGTGAAGAAAATCAGATCGGCTGCTTCCCAGATCACCTCGTCGCGCGTCGCGGCCTGGGCGAGTTCTTCGGCTTCCTCCAGCAGTTTTGCGCTGAGCAGCTGGCGATCATCGAGTAGTTTTCGACTATAAGAGCCGGCGGGCGCGCTTTGCTTGCGTTCAAGCAGCCGGCGCTGTAGTGCGCCCAAGCCGTCGTCTTCGCGTGTCCAGCAGCTGCGCGTGTCGCGGTGACAAAAGCCACTGCCTTGCTGCTCGACAACAAAGCGCAGCGTGTCGCGGTCGCAGTCGACATCGACGCGCAGTAGGCGCTGGCGGTTAGCGGAACTTTCGCCCTTGCGCCATACCCCGCGTCGGCGTGAGTGATAGACGCCGCGTTGCTCATCGAGTGCGATGCGCAGACTCTCGGCACTCGAATAGCACAGCCCGAGCGCGCGCCCATTGTCGTCGCAAACGACCGTCGGCCAGAGGCCATCCGGGCGATCGCTGCGCAGGCAGGCGCTAATCGCGTCGCCGAGCTTGAGCGTGCCACGATAGATCGCCATGCCGACTTGAGCGTCGGCGCCCATCGCGTCGAGCGTAGCGATCTCCTCTGCCGTGGTAATCCCGCCGGCGATCGTGACTTTAGCGCTTTGTGCGAGGTCGACGAGAGTCTTGGCGCGCGCTAGGTCAGTCCCTTGCATGCGACCCTCATGCTCGACAAAGGTCAGCAGGAAGCCGCAAACGTAGTCGCGGAGCTCGACGAGGCGAGCGTCGGTGCGTTGTTCGGTCTGTTCTCGCCAACCGTCGACGACGATTTTGCCATCGATCGCGTCGAGCGCGGCGATCAGTCGATCGCGGGGCAGCTGACCGAGCAGTTCCGGCGTGGCAGCTGTACCGAGGATGATCTGCTCCGCCCCGAGGTCGAGCAGTTCCAGTGCGCGCTCTTTGGAGCGGATGCCGCCACCAACGCGACAGGGATAGCGGCGGACGAGCTGCTCGATGATCGGCAGGTTGTCGCCCTCGCCAAACGCGGCGTCGAGGTCGATTACCGCCAGTGGTCCGGCGATCGAGAAGCGCTCAGCGACTTCCAGAGGGTCGCCGCCGTCGAGTGCCTGCGCTTTGCCGCCGATCAGCTGTACCGCGCGACCACGGCGAATATCTATCGAAGGGATGATCATCGGCGCACCTCGATTCCGCGCGCAAAAAGCTGCGCTTTGAGCGCACTGACCGTCGTATCTCGGTCGTGAAAGATCGAAGCGGCCAGCACCGCATCGGCGCCGGCCTCAAAGGCTTCGACGAGATGGTCAGCGGTCTTGGCGCCGCCGGAGGCGATGATCGGCAGTGACCAGCGAGAGCTGGCGGCGCGCAGCAGCTCCAGGTCGTAGCCGCTTAGCGTGCCGTCGCGATCCCAGCTGGTTAGCAGGACCTCTCCAGCGCCGCGCTGTTCTGCCTCGCCGATCCATTGCAGCGCGTCGCGACTGGCGCTGTCACGTCCGGCGTTAATCACCACTTCCCAGCTGTCTTGGTGCCGACGCGCATCGATCGCGATGACCGTACACTGTGCACCAAAGCGCGCGGAGAGCTCGGTGAGCAGCGCGGGTTGCAGTACGGCGGCGGTATTGATCGCGACCTTGTCTGCGCCCGCTTCTAGCAGGCGTTGGGCGTCGGCGGCTGAGCGCACGCCGCCACCGGCGGTCAGCGGAATGTTGAGTTCGGCGCGCAGTCGGCGGATCACTGCGGTTTGGTGAGCGCGCTCGGCAACCGTGGCTGAGACGTCCAATACGACCAACTCGTCGGCGCCTTGTCGTTGGTAGTCCAGCGCGCGTTCGAGCGGGTCGCCGGCGTCGCGCAGACCTTGGAAACGTACGCCCTTGACGATCCGGCCATCGGCGACATCGAGACAGGGGATGATCCTGCGGGTGAGCATCAGGCGTCTCCTTTGATCCAGTCGGCGATCAGCTTCTGGCCAAACGCTCCGGAGAGCTCGGGGTGGAATTGGCAGGCGGTCATCCGGCCGCGGCGCGTTGCTGCGAGGAAACGAACGCCATGGGTCGCCCATGCGGTTTGCCAGCCAGGGCCAGGATCGTCGACCAGTGCGAAGGAGTTGGCGAAGTAGACATAGCCGCTGGCCAGCCAGTTGTCGCTGGCTGCGATGCGGTTCCAGCCGAACTGCGGGCGGCGGACGTTGGGCGGAAAGGCTCTTGCGATGCCGCTGAGCAGTCCGAATCCGGCGACTCCCGGTGATTCCTCGCTACCTTCGGACAGCAGTTGCATGCCCACGCAGATCGCGAGGGTTGGTGCTTGAGGCTCAGCGAGTCGCTGCGCTAGTGGGGCGAGCAGGCCTTGCTCGTCGAGGGCATCACGGGCGCTCGCCAGCGTGCCGACGCCGGGCAGGATCAAATGCGTGGCGTCTTCGACCGTCCGGCGGTCTGCGTCGCGTGTTTGGTAACCCAAGCGCGCGATCGCCGCACGTACCGAGGCGATGTTCGCATTGTTGGTCAGAACGATGTCGATCGTCGTGCTCATCAGAGCTGCCCTTTGGTGCTTAATGTCGACCGCGCGTCGTCGACGCGACAGCCGGCTCGTAGCGCTAGCCCTAACGCCTTGAATGTCGCCTCGGCGCGGTGATGATCATTTTCGCCGCGCAGCACGTCGGCGTGCAGACAGAATCGTCCGGCGCTGGCGAGCGACGCCAAGAAGTGCGGAATGTTTTCGCAGCTCAGTTGGCCGAGCCGCTCGCGCTTGAGTGCGAGGTTCGCGCTGGCGTGCGATCTTGTGCCGAGATCGACCACGACGCGGGCGAGCGCCTCGTCGAGAGGTGCGTAAGCATGGGCAAAGCGGCAGATGCCTTGGCGTGTGCCAAGCGCTTGGTCGAAGGCGGCTCCGACGCATAACGCGGTGTCCTCGACGGTGTGGTGGTCGTCGACAACCAAGTCGCCTTCGGCGCGAACGGTCAGGTCCCAGCTCGCAAAGAACGCTAGCGCGGACAGCAAGTGATCGAGCATGCCGATGCCAGTCTGCACCGATATTTCGCGCTTGCCATCGATCTGTAACGTGACGTCGATTTTGGTTTCCTTGGTTGCGCGGTGGCACTGGCCCGAGCGATCGGCTGTCGTGGCATTCATAGTAGGTCTCCTAACTGCGCAAGATCCGTCAGTACCCGCGCGGCGCCCGCTTGCAGCAGCACGGAGGCGTTAGCCGGCCGCTCACCCGGAGCGAGTATACCAAGTGGTAACAGCCCGGCTCGTCGCGTGGCGTGTACATCGTCCGGCGTATCACCGATGTACCAGGCCGTGCTGACCTGCAGTTGTTGGCAGGCGAGCTCTAGGCCTGCAGGTGATGGCTTAAGTGGGGCCTCGTCGCGGGTGACCAGGCAAGAAAACAGCTCAGCGATGTCGAATAGCTCGAGCGCTCGCAACGCGTCGCGACGGGGGCGACCGGTAACGATGCCGAGCGCAAAGCGCCGGCCGAGTTGCTCGAGCCACTGGCGATTCGGTAGCAAGCTCTCCTTTTCGAACAGGCCCGCGTTGTTCGCTGTTCCCTGATAGAGACCTTCGAAGCACTCGGTTACCCGCTCCAGTGAGACCTCGACACCTTTGGCGCCGATCAGTCGCTGGGTCAGCAGCCAATCGTCGTTGGCATCGCCAGCAGCCTTGGCCGCTGAGACATCGCTTGCACTCAGTTGAACGCCGAACGCTGCAGCCGTGGCGATGATCGCGGCGCGATAGGATTGGGATGTGTCGATCAGCACGCCATCCATATCGAATAACAGCGCCTCGGGGCGCAGCGCTTGACGCAACGCGCGCGACAGTCGCTCGAAGTCGTGGTCGATGCCGGGACAGGTGATGCGCACCGTCGGCTGCAGTGCCAAAGGGGCCGCGAAGCGACGGATGGCGATTCCTTGGCCGGCTAGCGCGTCTGTGATCCAGTGAGGATCGCTACACTGACACCAAACGAAGTTGCCCTGAGACGGTTGGGGTGTCTGGCCGAGCTCTGCAAGCAGCTGGACGAGTTGTTCGCGTTCGGTACGGACGCGGTCGACGTAGTCGTCAACCCAGTGGCCTTCTGCGGCGAGGGCGGCAACAGCGATCGCTAGCGATGGACCACTGACCGCGTAAGGTTGTCCGACGCTGCGCAGCACTTCGATGACTTCTGGGGCGCCGATCGCAAAGCCCACGCGAAGGCCGGCCAGTCCCCAGGCCTTCGAGAGGGTTCGCAGCAGCAGCGCATTGGGACTGCTTAGCGCGATTTCGGTCAACGGCTCGTTGGCAAATTCTCCGTAAGCCTCGTCGACGATCACTAGCGCATTGTTAGCGCTGCGGAGCAGGCGCTTAAGCTGCGCGGGCGAGCAGCAGCCGCCGGTCGGATTGTTGGGGCTGACGACGAAGACCACACCGGTGTTCGGGTCGATCTGCGATTCTACCTCTTGCAACGGGTAGCTCGGCTGAGTCCACGGGATCGTGCGCAGCTCGCCACCAACCAGCGCAATATAACGGTCGAGCATCTCAAAAGTCGGGCTGGGCAGCACGACATTACGACCACTGGCGTAGCAAAGCAGCGCTCGGTAGAGCGCGTCATCGGCGCCGGCGGTGACCAGCACGCGATCTGTGGTGACCCCGAAGCGCTCGGCGACTTGGGCGGTTAACGACGTCGTATCGGGGTAGTCTCGCAGGCTCGATGCGCTGATCGCGCTGGCCAATCGCGCCGCGATCTGCGGATCGCGCAAAGCACCCTCGTTGCCCGAAAGGCGCAACTCGATCGGCGCCGGGTGTTTGTTTGGCGCGTAGCGTCGCATTTCGCCGAGGGCGCCGACAGCTTTGGGCGGTGTGGTCATGCGATGATTTGCTCCGGGCGAGTGATCACGATATCAGTGCCGCCGGCGGCGCGTACACGCGGAACGGTATCGGCGAGCTGTGCACGGGGGATGGCGACTTTGACGGCGAACCCCGCATCGTTGGCCAGCGAAGCGATCGTCGGCTGGCGCATGCAGGGCAGCGTTGTCAGTACCTCATCGAGGCGGTCTTTCGAAACGTTGACCTCGAGCATGACCCGTCGTCGCGCGTCGAGCACCGCGCAGAGCAGCAGCTTGAGGTCTTCGATGCGTTGGCGCTTGGTTGGGTTGTCGAGCGCGCGCGGGTTAGCGTAGAGGCGTGTCGAAGACCGCATCAATCGGTCGACGATCTGCAGGCCGTTTGCCGCCAGCGTGCTGCCTGTTGCTGAGTTGTCGACGATCGCATCGGCGTCCTCGGGAGGAAATACCTCTGTAGCGCCGTAGGTCCGCAGCACCTGATCGGTGCGTCCACGCGCGTCGATCCAATCGCTGGTCAACCGAACGTATTCAGTTGCCAGCAACAATCGACGTGGCGGAAGTTCTCCGCCATCGAGCAACGCTGGTGGTGCCGCGAGCACGATCTCGACCGGGTTGAGCTCGGTGTTGAGCAGCTCGACCACTTCGACGCCCAGCTCAGCGACCCAGTCGGCACCGGCAAAGCCGATATCGCGTGAGCCGACATGGAGCATCTCGACGACGTTTTGTGGCTTGAGCTGCTTGACTTCGCAGTTGGCCAGCGAGATCTGTGGGCGGTAGCTGCGCGCGGTATTGGTCAGTGCGATGCCGGCATCGGCCAGTAAGGACAGCACGCCGTCCTGCATCCGCCCTTTGGGCAGCGCTAGCTTGAGCGGTTCGATTCCCTTGTTTTCCATTTCGACGGTCCATCTTCTTGACCACCGGGCGGGGCGTTTTTTTTGGGGCAGGAAGATCGCGCAAAAAAAAACGCCGGCTCGGAGGCCGACGTTGGTTCAACTTGCTGGGAAAATACCTAGGCCGGCCCTCGATGATCACAATGGTGATGATGACCGTGATGGCGGTCAGCAACGCAGGCGTGGCATTTTTGCGGGCCAATCATCGGTTGAATTGATAGCAGCCCACAGCTCAGTCGTCAATCTCGGCGGCCTTCGGTCGGGAAGCCGTCGCCACAACAGCGGAAATAGGGCTCAGCCAGCGTGACGGCGTTCAGCCTCGGCTTTGAGCGCTTCGAGCCAGCGGCGACAGGTCTTTTCAAGCATTGCCTGGGCTTTGCGGCCGGCCATGCGGATCACCAGCCCTTCGAGCGACTCGGCGGTTTCAACGTAGGTTTGGTCACCACGCCGGTCGAAGTGCCAGACGTGCAACGCTCGCGCTCCCATCGCCTTGCCGCTCCAGCCCATCGTGCGCTGTGGCTCAAAGGCCTCGATGCGCGAGGCGATCGCCGCCGGTCCGGCCTTCCAGGTGAAGGAGGCGCCGATAGCAAGCGGCGTATCGAGTTTGGCTCGCGAAATGTCCGGTTGCCAGTTGGCCCAGTTGTCGACGTCACAGTGGAGCTGCCAGACCAGTTCGAGTGGGGCCGCGATCAGGATATCGTCGCGGGCATGAGCGGGGGCTCGGTCGTTGATCTTCATCGCGGCGCCTTTTAGCTCACTTTGGCGTGATGTGTCCATCTCTGGGCTGGACGATACTGTTGGGGCCGGCCTGCCGGGATCGGAAGAGAAATGTTTATGTTGTCGGCGGGTTGGCTTCGAAAGGCTAGCGCTTGTAGTCTTCGATGATCGCGTCGAGGTCGGCAAAGGTTGGCGTCGGTTTTGGGGGCACGACCGGCCGCCCGGTTGCCCGAGCGACGAGCTCGACCAAAGGGGCGCTCTGGTCGTCTTCCTCGAGTACTCCGCCGGGAAGCGGCGGTGGCGCGCTCGGTCTGAGGCGGATGACCTGGCTGATCCGGTCGCGCCAGCGACGTCGCTGCCCCGGCGTGCGGGGTCTCTCTAGGCTTTCGATGCGAATCGCGGCGTTGGACTGGCCTTGGCCCATGATACCTCCCGGAGCTCGGCGCGGCGGACGCCGCTTCGATCACGTGCAGGTATCGGACCAGCCTGAGCGGCGGCTAAACCGTTGTTTAGCCGGTGTTGGCGGCGGGCATCGCTGGCAACTGGCGTTGCGACTGGCGGCAACTGGCGTGGCAGCTGGCAACAATCGGCCTGCAGCACGGCTGTTCGCAGCAGGACTGGCGCTGCGGTTGTAAGCCTGGTTGGCGCTGGGGTAGGCTGCCGCATGGAAAAAAAGCGCGCGTTGATCGTTGGGGGCGTCGCCGGCGGTGCTTCATGTGCGGCACGATTGCGACGTCTCAAAGAACACTGGGAGATCGTTGTTTTTGACCGCGGGCCTTACGTGAGCTTCGCCAACTGCGGCCTGCCCTATTACGTTGGCGACGTCATCGCCGATGAGCGCAAACTGCTCGTCGCTTCGCCGGAGCTCTTTCGGGAGCGCTTTGCTATCGACGTGCGCACCGATAGCGAGGTGCTCTCGATCGATCGCGCAGGGCAAACGGTGATCGTTCGCGACCTAAAGGGCAGGCGCGACTATCAAGAGCGCTACGACGCGTTGGTTCTCTCGCCGGGAGGTCGTCCGGTTCGACCGCCGATCCCCGGTATCGATCTGCCAGGCATCTTTTCGCTGCGGACGATCCCCGACAGTCGGTTGATCCGCAGCTGGTTGGTCGAAAAGAACGTTCAGCGGGCGGTGGTGGTCGGCGCTGGGTTTATTGGGTTGGAGATGGCCGAGAACCTCACGCGCCGGGGCGTCGAGGTGACCTTGATCGAGCTTGCCGAGCAGGTGATGCCGAGCCTCGATCGCGAGATGGCTGCGCCGATCGCTGAAACGTTACAGCGCAAGGGCGTAAAGTTGCACCTCGGTGATGGTGTCGCCGGCTTTTCGCCCGATGGTGGCGGATTGACCGTCGCGACCCGGGACGGCAGCCGGTTTCCTGCCGACCTGGTGATCCTTGGGATGGGCATCGTTCCCGAGACCAGCTTGGCCGCCGACGCTGGGCTAACCCTCGGCCAGACCAAAGCGATCCAAGTCGATACGGAGATGCAAACCAGTGACCCGCATATTTGGGCGGTCGGTGACGCGATCGAGGTGACCCACGTCGTCCACGGGACGCCGCACATCGTGCCGTTGGCGGGTCCGGCCAACCGCCAGGGACGCGTCGCCGCCGACAGCATCGCCGGCCGCGGCTCGCGCTTTCGCGGCGTGCAGTCGACTGCCGTTTGCGGCGTGTTCGACCAAGTCATTGCGCAGACCGGTGCGACGGAGAAGCTGCTCGCCGAGCGCGCCCAAAGCGACGTGGCGAGCATCTATCTACACCCTGGGCATCACGTTGGCTATTATCCCGGCGCGCGGCCGATTCACCTGAAGCTGACGTTTTCGCTGGCCGACGGCAAGATTCTCGGGGCGCAAGCCACGGGCGAGGCCGGGGTCGAGCGACGGATCGATGTGATCGCGATGGCGATCCAAATGGGTGCAACGGTCTACGACCTCGAAGAAGCCGAGTTGTGCTACGCGCCACAGTTTGGCGCCGCCAAAGATCCGGTCAACATGGCCGGGATGATCGCCGCCAATGTTTTGCGTGGCGACATGCCGCTTGCCAGTTGGCGGGCGCTCGATCAACGCGGTGATGTCACGCTGGTCGACGTTCGCGAACCCAATGAATTCGAGTCCGAGCACATCCCCGGCGCACTCAGCTTGCCGCTTTCTCAATTGCGCCAGGGCCTCGACAAATTGCCTCAAGGTGGCGAGCTTTGGCTGTATTGCCGGGTCGGTCAGCGCGCCTATTACGCCGTTCGCGCGCTACGCCAGCATGGTTTTGATGCGCGCAACCTCAGCGGGGGACTGCTGACCTACCAGGCGATCATCGCTAGCGAACCGCACTAGCGGGCTCGGTCTGTGTTTGCTGCGCTCGCCGGAGTTCTGCTATTCGGGCGCGCGCCGTAGCTGATCTCTTTTGTTTATCGCGTATGGACTTCATTTTGCATCGGCGTACGCTGGCTGTCTTTTGCCCTGCTGGAGCTCGCCATGCTGCTGACGATCCGATGCCTGTTGCTAACCCTGCTTTCTGCTGTCGTCGCCTGCGGCGCACCAGCGATTGAGCCCGCCGATGCCGACGCCACCGGCAAAGCCGAAGTTCCCGCCGAGTTTGCCGCGGTGCACGGCTTGGTCATGTCATTTGGCGAGGAGCGTGAGACCCAGTGCACGGCATTTCATGTTGGTGAGGGCTATTTGCTGACCGCTGCGCATTGCTTGACCGCCAGTGCCAAGCCGCTGGCCAAGGTCGAGATCTTCACCGGCAGTACGATCAATCTGCGCAGGCCGCGGGGGCAGGCGAAAGCCTACTGGATCCACCCGTCCTACGCTTCGACCTCGGGCGCCAACAAACAGCAGTTTGACCTGGCGATGCTCCACGCCCCCGCGTTTGCAGGGGCGGTGGCGATGACGCTCAGCGAAGATGGCGCTTACAACGTCAAGGATCAGGCGACGATCGTCGGTTTTGGCGATCGCGATCGCAAGCTGGGCGAGATCATCGCGCGGATCTTTGTGGCGACCTTTTTCGGAATCGTCGCCGAAGAGGCTGCTGCCGAAGGGAAACTGCGTCCACCTCGCTCACGGTTTGGCCGCGCCTTGCGCTGGAAGACCAAACAGGGCGAGCAGAAGATCTGCCGTGGCGACTCCGGCGGGCCGTTGATTGTCGACCAAAAGGTGCTCGGCGTGGCGGTTTCCACCCAGTCCTGGTTGTTTTGGCAGACCTGCTTCCGCAGCTTGATCGCCGCGCCGCTGACCCGGGCCGAAGTCGATGATTGGATCGCCAACGGCGATTGGCAGTCGCTCCAGTAATTTTCGCGCGTTGCGCTAGTACTGTGCGTGCCCGTGGGGCGTTGGTCGGCGCGATTCGGATCGATCTCGCCGTGCCCTTGGCGGGTGAACCGCGCTAGCCTGTTTGGCATCGATCGCCGACAATGGTCGGTGATGGGGAACATCGCGGCTGAGCCGACGTCTAAGCAGGCATGCCCTTGAAGCGCCAGGCGGTGATCACGGCCTTATTGGTGTTCGCGCTCGGTGCTGAGCTCGCTGCCCAGCCGACGCCCGCAGCGAGTCAGCCCAGCGAACCGGTGGCTTATCCAACGCTGCGCAAGTTCTCCTCGGCGCAAGAAGCGCTGCGCTATGTACTGCGCCGCAAGCCGGCGCTGATCGGTGTTGGCGAATATCATCAAAAGCACGAAAGCGTGCGGGTTGCCTCCTCGTTGCGACGCTTTACCCGAGAGTTGTTTAGCCGTCTGCTCGATCGGCGTACCTCGGATCTGGTGATCGAGACCTGGATCACCAAGGGTGATTGCGGCAGCAGCGAAAAGGCGGTGGTCAAGGACGTTGAAGAGACCACCAAGCGACCCGCACAAACCGAGGACGAAATCCTTACGCTGGTGAAGCGGGCGCGGCACAAGTTGGTCAAGCCGCATATCCTGGAGATGACTTGCGCCGACTATCGCCGTCTGCTCAGCGGCCAAGAAGGCGTCAACTACGACACCTTTCTGAAGATGACCGCCGACCAGTTGCGCGAGAAACTCTTGGCGATTCACCACGTGCGCAGCGATCCGATCAAGCGTGCGGTCGAAGACGCCAGTGTGGCGATGTGGCGCGGCAAGGGTGATCGCGGACGGCGCGATCTGGTGCTCGCCTATGGCGGCGCGCTGCACAACGACCGCTATCCAACGACGGGGATCGAGCACTACAGTTACGGTCCGGCGATGATCAAGGCGCTCGGCGATCGCTATCTTGAACTCGACCTGTTCGTCCCCGAATACATCGAAGGCGATCAGACGTTGCTGCAAAAGCAAGCCTGGTTCGCGCCGTTTCTCAAGCAGCAGTCGCGGCGCAAAGTGCTGTTGTTCGAGCGAGCGAAAAACGCCTTTGTGCTGATCTTCAAGCGCCAGCGCAAGTCGCGGAGCAAGTAGCGCGGGCGCCCCAATTTTTGCTGCCGCTGCCAGCAGACTGGCAACTCTGGCCAGTCTCGTCGGGCCGAACCGTGAGAAACCGCTGCGCGGGGCCTGCAACCGCTGGCCCCGATCTTGCCCCACCCAGCGGGTGCGGTCCGCGAACAGATATCGCCCGACTTTAACCGATGGGTTAAGATGGCAGCTGGTGTTGGCCTTGCTGCTGCTGCCCGGCCTCGCTGTGGCCCGCAAGCGGCCAGCCCTCGTCGGCTCGCCGCTCGTTGACGATTTCCAGCGGATCGCCAACTGGAGCGACGGTCGTAATCCGGAAAAGCAGCGCTCCTTTTTTCGTCTGACCCGTTGGGTTGCGGAGCGTTTTCGCGAGCAAGGTTGGCAGCCGGCGGGGGATCGGCCGAGCAGCTTCTTTGCGCCGTTTGCTTACCGCGCGCCGCGCGCGAGTTTGCGCGTCCAGCAGGCGTTTGGTGACAAACGGGTTGAGACGCGCAATGTGATCGCTGTCGCCAAAGGCGACGGCTCGACCAACGAGTCGCTGTTGGTCGTCGCTCACATCGATGGTTTGAGTGAGCGGCAGAAGAAGGGGCTCGATGGGCGGCGCTACTACGGCGCCAATGACAACGCCAGCGGTGTGGCCGCCTTGCTGGCGATCTCCGAAACGCTCGCTCGTTATCAGCGCCGATTTGTCAAAGATCGCCGTCGCGGTAACGGACTCAAGCGTGACGTCGTCTTCTTGGTAACCTCGGCCGAGGAGATCGGCTTGGTCGGCGCTGAAGCGTTCCTTCGCCAGTCGCGACAGTTTTCCGACACGCGCTTCGTCGCCGGGATCAATCTCGACATGATCGGTCGCGGCGAGGGTCTGCAGATCGCGCTACACGGCGGCGTGGATGCGGTGACTAGCCAGGCGAATCTCGCCTGGCGTCACGGCATGGCGATCGTTCCCAAGGGCGATATGGCGCGTGCTGTTGCCGGCCATCAGAAAGACTATCCGGGCTTTGCCGGCACGAGACTCTACACCGCTGGCGATCATTGGTCGCTCGCCGGAGCGGGCATTCCGATGGTCTTTTACCTGGGCGAGGTTCTCGATCTACACAGCGCCCACGACACGCCGAGCCGTGTTGAGCTCGGCCTGGTGGGCGGGACTGCGCGCCACGCGCTGCGTCTGCTGACCCGGCTGGCGATGGCGGCCGATCTCGGCCAAGGCGTGACGTTGCCCACGGCGCCGAGCGAGCAAAGATATCCCGGCTATCGCGACATCTATGGTGGTGCGCGACGGTTGATTGAGGCGGAGAGCGGTAAATGAAGCTGCGTGGCGCTAAAGAGGTTGGACAGTTCGTCGCGCAGGTATCGATCAGGCGTCGCGGTCGCTGCAGATTGGCCGTCGTTTCGTTCGCACTGATGCTCGTCGGTTGCGGCCCGGAGTACAACGGATTGTTCGATCCGCTCGATGATCGGTTGGGCAAGGCCGAGCAGCAGGGCAGTGAAACGCTGTTCGACCTGAGCGAGTTTGCTGATCCGAACAAGCTCGAGATCGTCATCACCGGCGATGGCTATACAGCCGACGAGCAGGAATTGCTGCGTCAACAGGCGAAGGCGCTCACCGACCGGCTGATGATCGTCGATCCGTTTTCGCGCTACGGTGGCTTGCTGCGCATTCGCTTCGTGCCGTTGATCTCCGCGCGTTCGGGTTTGGCGCCGGAGCAAAACCCCTTGGGCTGCTCAGCGATGACGATCCGTCGAGCGGTTTGCGACGAGCGTCGGGTGCGCCACTGGCGCGATGGCTTGGGATGGGACGTCGGCGAGACGATCGTCTTGCTCAATGTCGCCGACCCGCTGGGTGGCGCGCATCATAAGGGACGCTACATCACGGCGATCGGGAGTGCTCCGGGCATCGCCATTCACGAACTGGCGCACGCCTTCGGCTTGGCTGACGAGTACATCGACGTGGCTGTTGTTGCCGAGCACGTGCAGCGCGGTGCGTCTGTGCTGAAGATCGCCGATTCAAAGCCAAATTGTTCGACCGATCCGACGCGCTGGGCGATTTGGCAAAAGGATGGTTCATTGGGCGAGCCTGAGGCGGGCTGCTACTACACTGCTCGGGCCTATTCGCCGAGTGCCCACTGCAAGATGCGCTATACCACTGAGGCGGCGTTTTGCGTGGTTTGCCGCGAGTTTCTCGTCGCTGAACTCTATCGTCGCGTCGGTGGTCCGCTGATCAAGGCCACACCGGAGCCTTCACCGTGGCGGCGGACGCCGATCGGTGTTTCGCCGACGACATTTCGGCTCGATCTGCGCGGACCGCGCTACGACGTGATCAGCGATGATAGCAGGGCAGCGCCGTTGATCATCGAATGGAAGCTCGATGGTCGGGTGATCGTCGCCGGCAGTGAGCTCAGCCTAAGCTGCGACAATGCGCGAGGTGCGAGCAAACTCAGCGTGACCGTGCGCGATCCGAGTCGTTGGGTGCGGAGTGCCGCGGCCAATTTGGCCCTGGCGTCCGAACAGACCTGGTGGCTGCGCTCGTCGTGCCGCTAGTCGTCGCTAGGCGACTTTGATCTTCGAGATCAGCTCGCGGGTTACGGTGTAGAGATTGGCCTCGTTGATCTGTTGCATGAACGCAGCGGCGCTGTCTGTGGCGGCGGCGATCCGTTTGATCGCATCGAGCTGCGGTACCGGCTTGGGTAAGGTGATCTTGGCGATCATCTCTTGCAGTTTTCCGAACAAGTGCTCTTCATCGATGCGCACAGCGAAAAAGTCTGGCAGCAGTGATGCGCGAGCGATCTTGGCGATCTCGTCGTACTCAGTTGACACTGTGGGCCCCCCGATTTTGGCGAATACCTTCAGGGTACCAGCGAAGCGGCGTCGAGGTAAGGACCTAGCTGCTACTGATGCCAAATCCAATCGCTAGCGCCAGCGCCTTTTGACAAACGTCGCGGGCGCCGGCCGATCCGCCGGTCGAAGGATGCTATTATCGCCAAAGCGACGGAGCGCGTACGATGAGCGAGCATCCCCCCCGTGGGAAGCGGCGACGGAACTTTGCCCGGTTTCCTTTGCGCGTGCCGCTAAGCCTGAGCTGTGTCGATTGGCAGCAGGCGCGAGAGCTGTTTTCGGCAAACGTCGGGCGGGGTGGCTTGTTCGTGCCGTGTGGCGAACCATTGCCTGTGGGTGAGCGCGTTTCGATCACGCTGACGCTGCCCGACGGTGATCGCTTGCCGCTAAAGGGGCGGGTGGTTCACATCCAGAGCGAGGAGCCACGCGGTGTGGGCGTGGAATTGGACGCGGCGACGGCGCAGCGCATTGCGTCATACCAGGCGTTGATCGATCGGGCGGCCAAGGGCTGCGAGGCCGTCCCGGCGAAACAGCCGTTTTACTCGCCTGGGTTCGGTGAGAGTCAGTTGTTCGCGATCGACGAGCAGAGCGTGAGCGTCACGCTACCGACGCGTCGCTATGCAGACTTTGAGGGCCTGCTGCGCTTCGACGAAGTCGAAGATCTCACGGCGGGACATGCATTGAGCGAGAGTGAAGATACCGTTCGGGCGTTTCAGTCTCCGCTCAAATGGAGCTCGGTTCGCCCGCCACTGATCGCGATCGACTTCGGTACCGCCAGATCTTCGGTGGCGGTGGTGATCGGCAGCCAATCACGCGTGATCAAGCTCACCAGCCGTGATTGGAGTATTCCCTCCGCGGTCGGCTTTGTCCGAAACGGCGTGATCACCGGACAGCCGGCACGGGATTTGTCGGCGCGACAACCGGATCGCGTCGTCCCCAGCCCGCTGCGCCTGCTCGGGCGGTCTTTCGATGACCCGGCGATTCAGGCGTATTTGGCAACGATTGCCGCGCCGAGCGTTCGTGGGGCCGCCGGGGAGATCCTGATCGAAGTCGACGGCCGCCACTACGCGATTCCGCAGCTCTGCGCGCCGATCTTGGGGCAGATTAAATTCATCGCCGAGCAGCAGCTGGGCGTCGAGATTTCAGAGGCGGTATTGGCCGTACCGGTGAGCTTCCCGCACGGAGGCTGCGACGCTTTGCGCGCAGCGGCGAAAATGGTCGGTCTAGAGGTTCGCGAATTGATCGATCAGCCGACCGCTGCTGCGATCGCCCAGCGCGGCGAGCTGAGTGAGCAGAAGACGGTCGCTGTGTTCGATTTTGGCGGTGGGACGTTTGAGTTCAGCGTGATCGATGTGACTCGTGCGGACTACAGCGTGATCGCCACGGCGGGTGACGTTTGGTTGGGCGGCGACGACTTGGACGCCGCGCTCGCTGACGCTGCTGCCGCTGTGTTCGTTGAGCACTCAGCGGTTGACTTGCGTAACCAGATCGCGATCTGGCAGCGCCTGCTGCTTGAAGCCGAACGGGCCAAGTGCGCTCTGTCGATGGAAAACGAGGTTCGCTTGTCGCTCAGTGATGTGTGTCTTGGTAGCGATCAGCCGCGGTCGCTGAGTTGGACGGTTTCCAAACAACGACTTGACGACTTGTCCAAGGGCCTGATCGAGCGCGCGCTTGGTATTTGTCGCACTGTGCTTCGCGATGCTGCGCTGAACGTCGAAGATCTCGATGCGGTGTATCTCGCTGGTGGTAGCTGCAGTCTGCCGGCGCTTCGCCACGCTGTCGGCCAGTTCTTTGGCCGTGCTCCGCGGGCGGTGGTCCATCCCAAGCGGGCCGTCGTCGTTGGCGCGGCGATGTATGCTGCAGACCTACGCAACGCCCAGCTTGGGCGCGCGAATACACCGACGCTGCAGCGCGAACAGGGTGCGAGGTTGGTTGTTGGGCGAGGCGATTCGAAAACTTCGTCAAGTGGCGAGCGTCGGCACACGGCTCGCGTGCGCCTTGAAGTCGACGTGGACTACTTCACCGAGCACAACTTTTACTTGGGGTTCTCCCAGAACATCGGCTGCGGCGGTCTGTTCGTGGCCACGGCCGATGGACCCGCGATTGGCACTGAGCTAGACGTCGCTTTCTCGCTTCCCGGTGGGCGGACGCGTTTCGTCGTCCCGGCCCGCGTCCGCTGGCGACGTGAGCCTAACCCTGCTGCTCCGCAATGGGCTGCCGGCGTCGGGGTCGAGTTTGTCGCGCTTTCGCCCGACGTCGAGGGTGTGCTCAAAGAGTTCATCAAGCACCGCGAGCCGTTGTTCTTTGACGAGCCGCAAAACTAGCCCGTTCGATCGTCGCTGGCCCTTCGGCGGCCGCTTGTGATTTTGCCGGAGGTGCGAGAAATCACTAAATGTTTTGGCAAACTCGACGATTGTCAGGGCAATGTTCGGCGAGTCCACCGGTAGCGGCTTTGAGGACTACGTTCCAACTACGCGTTATCGATTGATTTGTCCCCGTTGCGGTCGGGGCGCTCAAGGACGCTATCGCTGCCCTCACGACGGTGCCCAGCTTTGTACCAGCAAGGCGCTGGCCCGCCTGCAGACGGATTTTAACGGTTACCTGCTCGAAGCGGTGCTGGGCACCGGCGGAATGGGCACGGTTTACCGCGGGCGAAGCCTGGAGAGCGATGAGACGATCGCGATCAAGGTGCTTCACGAAGAGCTGGCGCTGAAAGAGCAGCTGGTGCGCAAATTCATGCGCGAGGCCGACGCTGCTAGTCGCATCAAGCACGAGGGAATCGTTCGTGTGATCGACAGCGGCATCCATCAGGGATTGACGTACATCTCGATGGAGTTGATCGACGGCGAGAGCGTCGAGCAGCGGATCACCCGCCAGGGCAAGCTCAGTGTATTCGAGGCGATGTGCAATATCGCCTATCAGACGGCGCGCGCGTTGGCGGCGGCCCATCGGGCTCAGGTGATCCATCGCGATCTCAAACCCGGCAACGTGATGCTGGTCGCTCAGCCAGGGCGGCGGATGGTCTGCCAAGCGATCGACGGTCAATGGCAAGAGCCGGAGAAAGAGGGCAGCTTCGATCGGGTTAAGGTGCTGGACTTTGGTATCGCCAAGTGCACCGATGACCTGACCCTTAGCGAGCGTACCAGGACCGGTGTGGTCGTCGGTACGCCATGTTATCTCTCGCCCGAGCAGGCGGAGGCGCGGCCCGCTGACGCGCGCTCCGACGTCTACTCGCTTGGCGTGCTTTGCTACGAGATGCTGACCGGGCGCCTGCCGTTTGATGGAAGTACGCTGCTTCACATCCTCAATGCCCACATCAAGGAGGATCCGACGCCGCCCAGCGTCTATTCGGGCGACGTCGACCAGCGCACAGACGAAATCGTGCTGCGTTGCCTGGCAAAAGATCCGGCGGATCGTTTTCAGTCGATGGATGAGTTGGCGGAGGCGCTGAAGACCTGCGGCCAGCGCAAAGTGTTCGCTCGCTATTGCAGGCAGTCGGCCGCTTCCCAGCAAGGCGAGGCGGTTGTTGCCGAGGAGCGCTCGATCAGGCCCGATTCCGACGAGTCGCGCATTCCAACCCAGGTTGTCGATCTACCCGAAGTGATGAAGGCTCCGACCAGTGGCGAGTCGGGACTCCTTTCGCGCGAGCTGATGCCCGGAGGGATCGTTACACCGACGACGGTGGTCGAGGCGCTCGAGCCGGCCCACCAACTGCCGGCTGCTGCATCGGCTCCGTTGGACGCCGCCGAGGTCTCGTCGCCCCGCCGACGTGTTCCGTGGCGATCGATCGCCGCAGCGGCCGCGGTGCTGGCTGTGCTGGCCTGGTTGCTTTTGCGCTAGCGCTCGGCTGTCGCTTCGGTGATAAAAGGCTCGGTAGTGGCTGATCCTCCCGTCGATATCCGTCGCGATCTGTTGCTTGAGGTCTATCGTCAGGCGCGCTTGGCCTTTCCGAGCGAGTGCTGCGGATGGCTGATCGGTCAGCGAGCGCCCAACCGTGCGCAGGGGATTCGACCGGCGAACAACGCACAGCGGGCCGCGCATCGGCCCCTGGGGGGGCGCGGCGTCGAGCAGGCTTACGCGATCGAAGGTGGCGATCTGCTGGCGTTCTGTGGCTCGCTCGACAGCGCGTTGCCGGCGCTGGTCGTCTATCATTCCCATACCAACGGCGCAGCCTACTTTTCCGCCACCGATCGCCGGATGGCACTCGACCCCTGGGGCACCCCGCTTTATCCGGTGCAGCAGCTTGTGGTGGGTATCGATGCCGCCCAGATCAGCGCGGCCAAGCTCTTCGCTTGGGATGAGCAGCGGCGGGCGTTTATCGAAGTGGCGTGCTATCCCGGCGCGGCGATCTAACCAGCGGGGTGGACGACCGCCCGCTTGTTAGAGCAGCCCGGGGATCAGCGCGCGACGCTGCTTGGGGTAGCCAGCGAACTGCTCGCGGTACCAGCGGTGGTGCGAAAGCGCACGAGGTACGAGGTTTGCCGCTGTCCAGATCGTGAAGGTTAGACCAGCGAGCGATCGGCTGAGTAACGCCCAAGCGCTCCATTCGATCAGTTCGCCGAGGTAGTTTGGACAGGAGACATAGCGGTAGAGGCCACCTTGAGGGATCGCGTAGTTGTTTTCACCCGGGCCGCGCAGCTGGCGGAGGACCGCGTCAGCATGCAGGTTGATCGCCAGTCCGCAAAGGAACAGCGCCGTGCCGAGGATGAACGTCGGCTCGAGCAGCGCGTCGCTGGGCGAGCCGAAATAGGTCAGTTGGCGTCCTTGGATGAAGCCATTGACGACGTTGAAAAAGATCGCCGAGCCGATGATCGCGACAGGTGTGCGTTTGCCGCCGCTGCGGATCCGTAGCGGGAAGATCAGCGCGCGGTTGAGGTAGTGCAGTTGCCAAAGCGCGAGCATCGCGATCGTCGTCTTCGACCAGGGAAGCGGACCGCCCCAGGCAAAAGCGGCGATCGCGATCACCGCAGGAAGTTCCATCAGCACCCAGCCCAAGCGCTGGTTGATCGACGGTCCCCAGCCTCGGCGATGGTGGCGGCCGTAAGGGGCTGCGACGCGCAGCAACAAGGCAAAGCTCGCTAGTGCGACGCCGATCCAGCCGTAGCAAAGCAGATGAAAGCTGTGTTGATTCATGGCAGGGTGTTGCAGCGCGATTCGGCGGGCCTAACTCGGTCGAGCCTTGACGATCACTTCGCCAAACGCCGCATATTCACGTGCACCGAGCCGAGCCAACGGATCGACGACCTTCGCGTCGATGCTCAAACGGCCTTTGGCGTCGCTCTTTGCGGCGTCGTCGCTGACGTAGAGGCGGTCAACTTGGCCAATGATCAGCGTTTGGGGTACATCGCCGATTTCGATCAGTTTGTAGAGCCGACAAGCCAGCGCGATGGGCGCGTTGGCGAGTCGTGGTAGACGCGAACCAGGGAATTCGACGGTCTGCAAGCCGAGCTCGTCCACTTCGGATTGGCCGGGCGCTAGGCTGGCTGCGCTTTGGTTCAGGGGTTCGAGCTGCGTACCGTCGGCGATGTGGATCACGTAGTCTTGGCGGGCCTCGATATTGGCTCGGGTATCTTTGGGTGTGCCGTCGGGGCGTTTGCCGAGCGAGAGCAGCACCAGCGGTGGAGCGCTGGCGATAGCGTTAAAGTAGGAAAAAGGCGCCAGGTTGAAGCTCTGGTCGGCGTTCTCGCTGAGCACCCAAGCGATCGGTCGGGGAATTACCGCTTGGGTGAGCATATGATAGATCTGGTTCGGCGAAAGCGCGTCGAGTTCGATGATCATGGGCGCATATTAGCCCCGGCGCTCGCTTGCTCGTCAAGCTGCAGGGCGGGGGCGCGCCGAGCGTCGCGGGCGGCGTTGCGCGCCCTTGCAGCGGCGCGGCGCTCGCGGACGAAGTGGCGAAATTGCTTGCGGACCACGGCGAGGCCCTTGAAGAAGCCGCCGGCGCGCCGTCCTTCGCTGGCCGCGAGCACACCGATCGCGCAGAGCACGTCGTAGGAATAGCTCATGCCATAGGCCAGTCCGAAGGACCAGCCGAGGACCCCCATCGTCAGTGGGATGCTGGTGTAGGTCAATGCGCGCGTCGTCAGTGCCCAATAGAGCAGCGCCTTGGGGTCCTTCTTTACCTCGCGAAGGGCGAACGAGACGATGGTCAGCGGGTTGAATTGACGCAGCCCGTGAAACGAGCGGGCGAGTCGCGCGGGTAGTTTGCCTTCGTAGCGGTCGGCGCGTTCGGTGAGCAGGTCGCCAAAGCGCAAGAACAGGCGTTCGGTGTGGTCAGAAGCGCGTCGGTAAAGCGCGTAGGTTCGGCTGGCTTGCCAGCGCTGTTTGGCGCGCTGCACGTTGGCTTTAACGGCTAACGCAAGCCGACGCGGCGCGCCCTCGCGGTATCTACGGCTCCGCGCCAGCTGGCGTGCGAGTGGCGCCGAGAAGGCGCTGGGGCGATGGACGCCGCGGGGCATCAGCGATTGTCTGAGCACTATGTCTCGCGCGCGATGCAGCGGGCGCGCGTCGGCACGGGCAACGCACAGCAGGGTGGTGAGCGCGATTAGGCCCAGTTGAGCCTGCCGGATGCGCGGCTGTCGGAACATGTTGACCTTGGTTGCACGGAGGGTGCCAAGGTCTGCAAGTGTTTGTAAGTTGGTGCACAAATGTCGCTAACCTCGACGTTATTCGGTGAGGTCTCTCACATTCGAAGCGGTTCAAAGGCCGGGATCTAACCACTAGACGTAACGGCGTTCGGCTTCTGGGCGTAGACACGGTGTGGCCAAAAAACCGATGCTCGTCGTTGCCCTTCTGCTGCTCGGTGGCTTGATGTCCTGTCGCTCAAGCAGCGCCAACCAGGCTGCTGATCGCCACAGTGCTTCGAGCCGTTCGACGATCAAGCCCCTGCGGCTAAGTGACGCAACATGGCGCAAACGTCTGACGCCAATGCAGTACGACGTGCTGCGCCAAGGCCACACCGAGCGGGCCTTTAGCGGAGCGCTCTATGCCAACAAGCGCGCCGGCGAGTACCTCTGCGCTGGCTGCGGCTTGCACTTGTTTTCGTCGGCAGCGAAGTTCAGATCGGGCACCGGATGGCCGAGCTTTACTCGCCCGGCGAACGCCGCGGCGATCAGCGAGCATGCGGACAATAGCTATGGGATGCGTCGTGTGGAAGTCCGATGTGCCCGTTGCGGCGGCCATCTTGGCCACGTGTTTACCGACGGGCCGAGGCCGACCGGTCTGCGCTATTGCATCAATTCAGTCGCGTTGAAATTTGTGCCGCGCGCCGACGTCAAGCACCAGCAGGCAGCCAAACGATGAACAACTGGGCGAAGAACAACAGCGCAAGACGCTTCTTGCTAACCATCGCCATCGTCTCCGCGCTGGTGACGACAATGTTCGGCTGGGTGTCCGCCAAGGACAAACGCAAAGCGCCGCTGCTCAAGCCGGCCGCAGGGCAGCGTGTGGCGATCTTCGCTGGCGGATGCTTTTGGTGCATGCAACCGCCGTTTGACAAGACAGTCGGTGTGGTGTCGACGACCGTCGGCTTTGTCGGCGGCAACGAGGTCGATCCCCAATACGATGATGTCGCGCGCGGCAAGACCGGCCACACCGAGGCGATCTACGTGATCTTCGAGCCCAAGCAGGTCAGCTACGAGAAGCTGCTCGAGGTCTATTGGCGCAATATCGACCCGACCGACAAGCACGGTCAGTTTGTCGATCGCGGCTCCCAATACCGACCGGGTATTTTCTACCTCAACGCTGAGCAGCGCCGCATCGCTGTGCGTTCTCGTGATGCGCTCGCGCGCAGTGGGCGCTTCTCAAAGCCGATCGCCGTCGAGATCAGTGCGGCGGGACGTTTCTGGCCCGCAGAGAACTACCACCAGAAGTTCTACAAAAAGGACCCGACGCGCTACTACAGCTACCGCCGGGGATCAGGGCGAGATGCGTTCATCGCGCGCAGCTGGGGTGACAAGCACTAGCGCTGCGTTGGCTGGGAAGTCGCGGGATGTGGGCTCTGATCGTCGCCCAAAAGCTTCAGCGCGTTGTCGCGGTAAATCTTCTTGAGCACCGCTTTGGGAAGATAAAATCCATGGGTGCGCCAGATCCCCTGAATGCCATTGGCTAACCGCGTGTCGATATACTCGTCGGCGGTTTCCAGTACGCGAAAGTAAACGCGGTAGCGGTCCTTGTCGAATGCGAGAAAGTCCGTACCGAACAGCAAGCGGTCTTGATACTTGAGCAGGAAGCGCCGCGCCGAGTAGGGCTGGCGGCCGAGCTCGTTGAGTCGCGCTGAGAGATCGACGTAGAGGTTGGGGAAGCGGTCGAGCCATTTGGCGAGGGTCGGCAGATCTTCGGCGTTGTCGCTTAGATGGGCCGCGACAAAGGTCGTGTCGGGGTGGCGTTCGAGCAGCCGGTTGCGTTGGGCAAACAGTTGCTCCCGCGAGTAGAGCTTTTTCCCGCTGTAGATCCAGTCTGGTTCTTCGAGTAGCTCGTGCCAGCGCTCGTTGTGCTTGTCAAAGGGCTCGAAGAACGCCGCGGGGTCGGCGGTGTGGATCACCACGGGGCGTCGATGCTTGGCACAGATGCGCCAGGCCGCGTCGAGCTTGGGATCATCGACGGGCATCAGCTTGCCGCTCTTGTAGCGAATGTAGAGTCCGAGCGACTTGTGGATCTTCAACCCCCGCGCACCCTGGCGAAACGCGTCGTCAAGCGCTCTGGCGGTGCGGTCGCTCCAGTCGGCAGCGTCGATGTTGTTTTCAAAATCGATCACAGCGAAGGAGGCAAAGCGGCCGGGAAAGGCGCGGTCATAGCGCGCGAGGTTCGCCTTGAGCGACGTTACGCCACCGTCAAGGTCGACGATCATCTTGATGCCGATCCGGTCCATCTTCGCGACCAATCGAGCGGGCTCTTTGATGTTGCGCAGATGGGTGTGAAAGTCGATCACCTCAAAGGCAGGCTTGTCGATCGGCGTGCGCCTAAGCGTCGCCGTGGTCTTGGGGCGCCAGTCACGCAGCTTGAGTGAGGCCATTGGGTCTTCGTCGTTGCCGCAGCTACGGCCGCATCCGACAAAGAGCAGCAGAGCAGCGAGCAGCGTGCGTCTAGCGCGCAGCTTGGGCATTTTCGGTCGAGTTTGGCGACGCGGTGCACGCTGTGGCTGCGTTTCAGCCATCGTCGTACTCTGCGCTAAACGAGGCACCACAGCCGGCAGCCTGGGTGTCGATCGAGAGCGCGCCTGCTTCGAAGCTCAGACCGGCGAATGGATCGGCGGCGATCAAAAAATGCGCGTCGAGGTCCAGATGATCGGCCGTTGCGCTGAGTTGAAACGCGTTGGCGATCCCTAGCGATGAAGTCAGCATGCAACCGATCATCACCTTTAGCTGCGCCTCTTGCGCGCTTTCGATCAGCCGCTTGGCTTCCAGCGGTCCACCGCACTTGTCGAGCTTGACGTTGACGCCGTGGTAGCAGCGCGCGAGTTTGTCCCAGTCCGGTTCAGCGCCGCTAAGCGCTTCGTCGGCGAAGAGCGGCAGCGCCGTCGACTGCCGCAGCGCAGCGAGCTTCTCAGTGTCACCGGTCGGCAGCGGTTGCTCGACGAAAATCGCCTGTTGATTCGCGAGCCACTCGATCTCACGCTCGGCGATGGACAGCTCGCGCCAACCCTCGTTGACGTCGACGCAAACCGGCAGCTGACAGCGTTGGCGGATCGCACGAACGCGGGCGCGATCGCTCTCCGGATCACCGCTGAGCTTTAGTTTTAAGAGCGTGTGCCCGGCTTGCTGGTAGCGCTGCGCTTCCTCGGCCATGAGTACAGGATCGGCGATGCCTAGCGTGATCGAGGTTGCTTTGGGCCGCGGCTCGGCGCAGCCAAGCAACTTCCATAGCGGCTGTCGCAGGTGCCGGGCAAGCCAATCGAGCAAGGCGCAGGCGAGGGCGTTCTTCGCCGTTTGACCGGCGGCAGCTACCAGCTGCTCTCCGCGCTCGGCGAGCAGCTGCTCTGCAGCTTGTAGGTCCGACGGTGCGGGCAGCGTAGCCAGCGCGCTCAGTGCAGCCAGCGCGCTCTCAAACCGTTCACCATATCGCGGATTGGGCGCTGCCTCACCACGACCGATCACTTGGGCACCGATAACCTCGACCAGCAGATTTTCGCGGGCGTGCTGGGTGCTTCGCGCGATGGTAAAGGGCCGGCGCAGCGCCAAGGGTAGCGGGCGACAGCGGACCGCCAGTTCGTCGGCTTGGGACAAGTTCTCTCCCCTGACTCAGGCGATCAAGGGTACGACGATCGCTGCGCGATCGCCAAGAAGATCGCGAGAAGCGGTCGGCGTCGGCGCAGCGCGCGCAGCGGCGCCGATCGAACAGCGATCGAGCGTCGCCGGTCTGCGATTCCCTGTTTAGTCGGTCTGCGTGGCGTCGGGCGTCGGCATCGCGTCGTTGACTAAGTGTCCGTCGGGCCAGACAGCACCGTCGATGTTGAAGCCGCCATCGGGAATCGCGATGCCACTGTGTCTGGCGCAGGCGTCTGCGTCAGGCTTGCAGATCGCCTCACAGCGCTGGCAGAGCTGTGGCGTGGCACCGCTGCATGCGGTTGCGCAAGTCTTGTCGTTCGCCAATCTTTCGTTGCAGTCGACGACGCTGCGCGCCAGGTCACCTGCAGGGGAGCCGGCGTTGGCATAGCAGCTGTTGTGACAAGGCTTGTCGCCGGGAGGGCAGGCCAGGTAGACGCAGGTCAATACCTCACCGCAGGTCGGCGGCGTTCGTTGGCTGTCGAGCTGCGCTGATGAACTATCGCTGGCGTAGGATTGATCCGTCGACGGGCCAGCGTCCAGCGGGGAACGATCGATGCTGCCGTCAGCGACTGGGCGGCGTTGATCCCAGACACGGCTGTCGTCGGTCCTTAGTGTTGCGCCATCGCGTGCTGTGCCGTTGATGGTCGCAGCGTCACTGGTCTGTTGATGATAAGTGTCGGACGAGCAGCCGCCGCTGATCGACGCGGCGAGGACTAAACAGGCGTGAAGATAATGGCGTCTCATGGGTCCCTCCGCGAACTACCACTCGGGCGCGGAACCGATCTTTCCGCCGATCGCTCGGCTGAAATCGGACGCTAAACCAATTCCTTACCTGCGCTGGCCAATCTGCGCAGGACGGCAAGCGGTCAGCCATGGGCAACGCGGCAAAAGGTGACCCGCTGAGGCTGGGCCTCGCGAGATCGGCTGGCGCGGAGCCGAGCCGTGTCTCTTGCCGTAGGCCCACCGCCAGATGCTCGCCGCGGTCGTTGAAACGGCGCGAAATCAAGTCGCGATGCGCGTTTAGTCCCGATTCAAGCCTGGCGCTAGAGCGCCATTTGCGTCTGGCCGCCGGCCGTTTGGGCTGGCTGCTCGAGCCGCTTGACCCGCTGGCGAAAAGGGGCTAGCTGCAAGTGTCCGGGGGGGAAGTTCCCGAGGCACTTGAAGGAGTCGAGCGATGCGTGGTCGCGTGATGGCGCTTATTCCGGTGGCGTTGCTGTTCTTGGTTGCGGCAAAGCAGCAATCTGCGGGCTGTGGTGGGGGCGATACCTGCACCTATGATGGTGCGACCTATGGCGACGGCGAGACCTTCGCGGCGACTGATGGCTGCAACAGCTGCAGCTGCAGCGCGGGGAGGGTCCGTTGCACGCTGCGCGCCTGTCCGAAGACCTGCACCGTCGATGGACGGACATACGCCGATGGTGCGAGTTTTCCGGCAGCCGATGGCTGTAACACCTGCGTCTGCAACGACGGTCAAGTTGGATGCACGGAAAAGGCCTGCCCGCCGATAGGCTGCACGTTCAACGGTCAGCTGTACGCGCACGGTGCGAGTTTTCCGGCCAGCGATGGATGCAACACCTGCATGTGCAACAACGGCCTCGTTGGTTGCACCAAGATCGCCTGCACCGTCGAGCGCTGTGGTGGCATCGTTGGTTTGCGTTGCCGAGACACGTCGGATTACTGCAACTATCAGGGTGGCCATTGCGGTGTGGCCGATCAGATGGGTGTGTGCGAACCGCGACCGCAGACCTGCACCGCACAGTTCGATCCGGTCTGTGGCTGCAACGGCGTGACGTTCAGCAATGCTTGCCGTGCCGCTGCCGCCGGTGTATCGGTTCAGCACGCCGGGCCCTGCTGAGCGCGGCCCAGCAAAGCTCGGCCTTGCCGCTAGCTCGGCCCTGCCGCTAGCTCGACGCCGAATCGATAGCCTTTTCTTCGCGCTTACGCGCGTTGTGGTCGAGTATCCGTTTGCGCAGTCGGATCGATGACGGCGTGATCTCGACCAGCTCGTCTTCGGCGATCAGCTCGAGCGCTTCCTCGAGGCTGGGTTGCATTGGCGGTGTCAGCCGCAACGCCTCGTCGGTGTTGGCCGCGCGGATGTTGGTCAGCTGCTTCTTTTTGCCGGGGTTGACGATCAGGTCGTTTCCTCGGCTATGCAGGCCGATGATCTGGCCGCCGTAGACCTTTTCCCCCGCCTTGATCATCAAACGTCCGCGAGCCTGAAGGCCGTGGAGACCGTAGGTCACCGTCTCGCAGGTGTCCTGAACGATCAGTACACCGTTTTCGCGATGGCGCATCGAGCCGACCATCGGTCCAAAGTGCGAAAAGGCGTGATAAAGGATGCCTTCGCCGCGCGTATCGGTGAGAAATTCGCTGCGATAGCCGATCAGTCCGCGGCTTGGAATGTTGAATTCCAGCGTGGCGATACCGTTGCCGTCGACCTCGTGACGCTGTATCTCGGCCTGGCGCTTGGAGAGCTTTTCGATCACCGCGCCGGCAAAGGCTTGGGGCACGTTCACCGTGGCCCACTCGTAGGGCTCTTGGCCGTCGCGCATCACGACGTGGGGCTGCCCCACCGTCATCTCGTAGCCCTCACGGCGCATCGACTCGAGTAGTACACCGAGGTGTAGCGTGCCGCGGCCGAGAAGCAGCCAGCGATCCTTTCGCTCGGTCTCCTCGACGCGCAGACCGACGTTATGCTCAAGCTCGCGGTCGAGCCGCTCGCGCAAGTGTCTGCTGGTGATGTATTTACCGTCTTGGCCGGCAAACGGTGAGTCGTTGGTGCCAAGCAGCATCGAAATCGTTGGCTCATCGATCGGAATCAACGGCAGCGGGGCGGGTGCCTCAGCAGCGCAAATCGTTTCACCGACGGTGACGTCATCGACGCCGGCGAGTGCGACGAGTTCGCCAGCTTCCGCCGATTCACGGTCTACGCGGCGCAGGCCCGAAAAACCGAGCAGTTTGGTGACCCGAAACGGATCTTGGCTACCATCGCGCCGACAGCAGACAGCGCGCATGCCGCGGCTGATTTTCCCTTGAGAGATCCGACCGATCGCGATGCGCCCGAGGTATTCAGAGTAGTCTAGCGTGGCTACTTGAAGTTGCAGCGGCGCTTCGGCGTCTTGGAAGCGCGGTTTTACGCGGCCGACGATCGTCTCGAACAACGCGGTCAGGTCTTCTTTGGGCTCGGTATCGAGTGAGGCCCAACCGCCACGCCCCGAGGCGTAGACGACTGGGAAGTCGAGCTGGGTGTCGTTGGCGCCCAGCGAATCGAACAGGTCGAAGATCTCGTCGAGCACTTGGTCGGCACGGACCTGCGGTCGGTCCATCTTGTTGATCACGACGATCGGATGGTAGCCGTGCTCGAGTGCCTTGCGCAGCACGTAGCGCGTTTGCGGCATCGGACCTTCGACGGCGTCGACGAGTAGCAATACTGAGTCGACCATGCGCATGATCCGTTCGACCTCGCCGCCAAAGTCTTGGTGTCCCGGCGTGTCGACGATCTGGATCTGCTCGCCGCGCCACTCGATAGCGGTGCACTTAGCGAGGATTGTGATGCCACGCTCACGTTCTTGGGGATTGCTATCCATCATCCGGTCGGCAAGCTCGCCGCGCTCATCCAGGGTGCCGGACTGATGAAGCATGTGGTCGAGCAGGGTGGTCTTGCCGTGGTCGACGTGGGCGATGATGGCGATGGTTCGAGTGCTCATATCAATGGGTTGGGCTGTCTATGCCCGTTGTCGCGGGCGACCTATAGCACAGCGGGGCGGCTAATACTTGGCTTTTGTCGCCAAAGGGGAGGGTGGTTTTTCGCCTCCGCTTGCGCATATGCTGAGCCGATGGAACAAAGCGAGATTCAGCGGGGGATACGACTCCGGCCGACGCTCGAACGCGTCGTCGACGTTGCGCCGGAGCAGTTGTTGGAGCGCATTAGGCAGGGGTTGGCCAGCGCGACGTGTAAGTGTGAGGGAACGGTAGTCGACCGACACATCGAACTGTTAATCAAGGGCGATCACCGTCACTTTTGGTCGCCGTGGTTATCTGCGGAAGTTTACGACCATCAAGACGGACAGGCGCGGATCTTTGGACGCTTTGGGCCGCGGCCGGCGATTTGGACCGGGCTGGCCTTTAGCTACGCATGCATCGCTTTTGCCACGATCTCCGCGGCGATCTTTGCGATGTCGCAGGCGACACTTGGTCGTTCGCCGACAGCGCTGTGGGTGTTGCCGGTCTGCCTGGTATTCGCTGGTGCGCTGTATCTTGCCGGCTTGACCGGACGAAAGGTCGCGGCCGAGCAGATCGGTTGGATTCGGCGGATGCTCGACTGTTCGCTCGAGGGAGAGCAGGGTTGCGCTGGCGATCGTTGCTTCGCTTGTCCGCAATGGAGCGACGCACCGTGCAGCCACGGTCGTGGGTCGCAGCTCGACGCTACTGTTCGATGATGAAGCAGCAGACCAAGTCGTCGGCGCCGAAGCTCCCGTAGTACTTCTCGGCTGCCTGGCCGGCAAAATGCTCGAGCGTTTCTTGGTCGCCGCGATCGACAACCGGCGGTGCGGCCATCGAGCCGCTGCCGAAGATCTTTGCCACTTTTCGCGCCAGGGGCTGGGCCCACTCGGTCAGTCCATCGATCAGGGCCTCTTCTCCATCGGCGGTCGCGCCACCCTTACCTGCCAGCAAGCGTGCTAGGTCCTCGGTGGCGGCAAAGGCCACCATGCCGGTGAACCCCCCGGTGATTTGCAGCACGGCGAGAATCGGCTTGTTGTTGACGATCGATTCGAGCACATCCTCACCGACGGGCTCGGGGAGTCCGCCAAGGATATCGGCACAAGCGTGTGCGACCGCGCTCATGACGCGCTCGTTGGTTGGCAGATCGTCATCGGCGTTGGCGCCGTCGAGCATCGCGGCGATATCGTCGGACAGCTCGACGGGTTCGTCGGGCTCAGGTTCCGGCTCAGGCTCCGGCTCCGGCATAAAGCCCATCTCGGGCATCGCACCGTCGAGGCCCAGTCCGGCGAGCATCTCGTTCTCGGCGTCGTCGCCGCGAGGTAGCGCGCCTTGGGCAGCAGCCTTGAGCGCGGCGGGATCGATCCCTGCGGCGAGCATCGTCTCTAGCCGCTCGATCGAACCGCGCAGCGTGCCGAGCAGCTGCTCCATATTCGATAGCCGCTCTTTGAGCTCTTTGACGTCTTCGGGTTCACCGCCGCTTTGCGGCGCCCAGACCGGCGTGAGCACCCAGCGGCCGTTTTTCGCTTCGTAGCAGCGACCGTCGTCCCACTCGGTTTCATGAGCCATCAGCGCGTTGGCGCCCTCGGCCAAGGCCTGGGCGCGAAACACGCTCAGCAGCTCGGTGGTGATCGAAGCTGCACCCATGATTCTGCGCCACTTGGGGCGAAAAATGCCGTCGTAGATCTCGACGTAGGTTTCGACCTCAAGCGCCCATTGGCCGTCAAAACAGCGCAGTCTTCTTGGTATATCCTGCACACTTAGAAAATCGGCCGTTTTTCGGCGATCTTGAGCGTTTTTGTGGGGGCCGGTCGGTCTCGGCTAGGGCGCTTTCGTCGAGCTCTTTGAATTCACTCGTGTTTTCTGCAGGTCTCCGACGCGCTTGCGGACCGCTTTGACCGATCGTGGCAGGGCGACCTTGCTGACATAGTTGAGGATCGACTGGGGCAGCGACAGCTTAGGGCGCAACAGCACTGAATAGGTCAGCAGCGTTTTGTTATCGGGATAGGCTTGGACCAGCCAATAGCCTTGGTTGTGGCTAAACGTTCCGTTGAGCAGGGTCCAGCTGCGCTTGAATCGCCGCTTTTTGCGGTCGATTTCGTGGACGTTGCGCGTGGTGCAGCTGAGGTCCGACAACGGCCAGGGTAGATCGATCTTGTAGTAGAAGTCGTAGCTGCCCAGTTGCCGGGCGACGATCCGGCTTTGCACTACGCGTTTGAAAAATTCGTGATAGCGCTCGACGTCGGCGATCACCGCGAAGACCTGCTCGGGGGGGGCGTTAACGATGGCCATCGCCCAGCCGGTGCCGAGACCGGCTGGCGTCTTGTAGTAATGGGTGACGACCTCGCCGCGCGCGAGCTGTTGGCGCAGCGCCTTGGGCATCGCCGCATCAAGTGGTGTCGAGATCAGCAAAAGCGTTGCCAAGACCGGCAAGATCGCCCGAAGCATCTTTCGATGGTAACCAGTGATTCGCCGAACGCGCAGAGGAAATCGCGACACCGGTGCACGTTGCACCAATGTAGGATCAGGTCGGAGCGTTCGCCCCCTGGTCCTGGACGCGTCGATCGGTGAACATAGAGACAGGTGGAGACGCGAAACGACATCGATAACGCCCTGGTTGTGCGATCGCCAGTCGGCTTGCAGGCGAAGCTGCCCGACCTTCCGCTGACCGAGTTGTATCGGGTCGGTTGCGAGATCGTCGAGCAGCACTGCGCGGCGCGAACGGGAGGCGAGCTGCGTTTCGATCTCGACGAGCATTTGCACTGGCGCGCTCGGGATCAGTTGATCGTGGCGCTTCAGCAACACGCCGATGCCTTGTGCCGGCAGAGCGGTGTGTCGTGCGTGGTGATCAGCGGTCGTGTGGGCGACGGTCGACTTTGTCGCGCCGATCGTCGTCGAGAACAGATCTTGGTAGGCAGCTGCAGTTGGGCGCTGGCGGCGTCCGGCGCCGCCGGTGTCGGCGTCTGCTGCTTCGCTCTGGGCGGCACACTATTAGCGACGCCGTTCTTTGCGCTGGCGGGACTATGGGCAGCGATGAGTCTAGCCAATTCACGCTAGCGCCGCTGGTGATCGACCGCTGTTTCGACGGCAAGCCGTTCGCGCAGCGCTACGAGCTGTCGATCGCTCGCGATCTGCGCTCAGTCGCCGTGGTGATCGACGCGCCGTATTTTGCCGATCCGCCTCCAGAAGCAGCCGAGGGGCGCCTTTGGAAACTCTGGGAACACGAGGTGGTCGAGCTGTTCATCGCCGGCGCTGATCACGAATACATCGAACTCGAGTTCGGGCCACACGGTCACTATTTGATGTTACGGCTGCGCGGCGTGCGACAGATCGTTGATGAACACCTGCGACCGCAGTCGCTCAAGGTTGCGCTCGGCGACGATCGCTGGCGCTGTGTCGCGGTTTTTTCGCGCACGCTGTTGCCCGCCGAACCGCATCGGATCAATGCCTATGCGATCCACGGGCAGAATCCGCGCACGCACTGCGCCTGGTCTACCGATGACGCGCGAGGTGCGCTCGATTTTCATCGGCTAGAACTGTTTATCGAGCATCGTTGGTGCGAGGTCGATGACGTTCGATGCTGCGAACAGTGGTTTCCAGGGCGTCGCGTGAAGATCTGATGCGCGAGGTGTTGATCGTTTGCGGCATCTTGTTGGGGCTGGTCGCTACGGCGGCGCTGTTCGCCATCGGTGGTAGCCGCTTGTTTGTTGCCGGCTGTTTGGTAACCGCCGTCGGAGCGGCGGTCGGTATTCCCGCGGGCGCGTACTACCATCTGTTGCTCTATCGCGTGCTGCGGCGCCAGGGCCCGCTGCCCGCCAGCTGGATCTGGCGCCCACTGCGACTTCACGAGCGCTTGCCTGAGCGCGGCAGACGGCGCGTGCTGTTTTGGTGCTACCTGGGTGCGGCCGGTTTTTTGGTGATCTGCGTCGGCCTACTGATGGTCGGTGTCGCCGCCCGCAAACTTAGTGGTTAGCCGTTGGGGGCGACGTTGTCGCAGCTCACACGGCCTGGCAAGACGTTGCAGTGGTTGGTCTCGGCTGGGCAGAGCGTGCAGGCGCATTTCTCAGCTAGCCCAGCGGTTGGGCAGGGCGAAGGCTTGCAGCTGTTTGTCACTTGCCCGGTGGTGACGCTTAGGCAGACCTGTCCGTTGTCGCAAGCTGGCTGGCAGGGCTGATCGCAAGAGAAGGTGTAGAGCAGGTTCCAGGTCGAACCACTGCCCTGACACGCAGCCAGCGGGCATTTGCCGTCTTTGTTGGCGGGGCCCGCATAGCTGCACAGTGCCTTGCCGTCGCAAGCGGTGCCTGCTTGAGGGACTTGGTCCGGGCAGGTCAGCGTTTTCAGCGCGTCGACCGCTATGCTATCGCTGGGTAGCGTGGCGTCGGTGATCCGTTGGTCGGCCGCCGCAGCGTCGTTGGCTGGCGCTTTGCTGTCGCTACACCCGCCCAACAGGCAAAGCGCGGCGACGAATAACAGCTTTGTTGGTCTCAGGATGTTAATCGTCATGGCCGGGAGTCTAGGATCGCTCAAGACGCACGCCAAGGGCCTTCGTTGGATCGACCTCGGCTGAGGACTGGGCTACAATCCATTTCTACTTTGCCTTCGACGGGTTACCTAGAGTCGATGAATATCCTCTTCATTTGCTCGGAGTGCGTTCCCTTTGCCAAGGTCGGCGGCTTGGCCGACGTTGTCGCGGGGTTGAGTAAGACGTTGCACCGCCAGGGGCATCGGGTCAGCGTGGTGATGCCGCTTTACCGGGCGATCGATCGTCAACGTCACAAGCTGGTTTTCGATGGGTCGGCCTGCGTTCATTTGGGTCAAGGGGCCGAACATTGGATTGGTGTGTGGCGCAGCTCACTCGATGGCGAAGTACCAGTGCTGTTGATCGACCACCAGGAGAGCTTTGACCGACCCGGCATCTACGATGCTGGCGGCGAGGGCTATGCCGACAACGGCTATCGGTTTGCGTTGCTCAGCAAGGCCGCGCTGCAGCTGGCAAAGGATCGCCAACTTGGGCTAGACGTCGTTCACCTACACGACTGGCCGACGGCGCTGGCGGCGATGTTTCTCAAGACCTGGGACCGGATCCTCTCGCCGCTGTCGGGCGTGGCAAGCGTGCTGACGATTCACAATATCGGTTACCAAGGCGTGTTCGATGGGGAACTATTCGGCTACCTTGGCGTCGGTGACCAATGGTTGACACCGCGGGTGATCGAGGACCACGGACGGCTTAACCTGCTCAAGGCGGGCATCTTCTTCGCCGATGCGCTGACGACCGTTTCGCCGACCCATGCCAAGGAACTCGTCGATCCCGTCGGCGGACAGGGCTTGGCCCCATACCTCACCGACCGCGGCGACGATTTCGTTGGCATCCTCAACGGGGTGGATTACGAGCATTGGGATCCGTCGACCGACCGGCTGCTGCCTGCGAACTTTTCGATCGACGATCTGACCGGCAAGTGGCGCTGCAAAGCGGCGCTTCAAGCGCGCTTTGGCCTGGAACAACGGGCCGACGTTCCGCTATTTGGCGTGGTAAGTCGCTTTGCGCCGCAGAAGGGTCTCGAGCTTTTGCGCGGTACGATCGAGCGTGCGCTCGCTCAACTGAGCATGCAGTTTGTTGTCCTCGGCCAAGGAAGCCTCGCACTCGAGGGATTTTTCGGCGAGCTCACCGCTCGCTGGCCGGGCCGCGTCGGTTCGTTTTTCGGCTACGACGAAGCGCTCAGCCATCTGATCGAGGCCGGCAGCGACTTCTTTGTGATGCCGTCGATCTACGAGCCGTGTGGGCTCAATCAGATCTATTCGCTCAAGTACGGAACGCTCCCTATCGTGCGGGCGACCGGTGGTTTGGCTGACACCGTGAGAAACTACGACGAAGCCAGCGGCGACGGGACAGGTTTTGTCTTTGAGGCGGCCACGCCTGCGGCCTTGTTTGACACCATCGGCTGGGCCGTTTCGACCTACTTCGATCGTCCGCAGCATCTAGCTGCGCTGCGCCGTGCGGCGATGAGCGAAGACTTTGGCTGGCAAGCCTCGGCGACGGCCTATCTCGCGCTCTATCAGCGCGCGATCGCAAATCGCCAGCGCTGGTCTTAGCGCCGATCGAGTGAACACGCGCCGCGCGGACTGACTCGCGCTAGCGGCAGTAGACCTTCCACTCGAAGATCATCGGGTTTGAATCGAAGTGCCCCTTGTTGGAGGCGTGGGCGCCATAGATCCGCAATCGCCGCGTTTCTAACGTGGGGAAGGCTGCCGTCCAGTCGTCGAGCTTGTTGCTGATCGTGTCGATCGCTACCCACTTGCTGCCATCATGGTACTGCAACGTGCCGCCGGCGAGTGTTCGCCCCGATGACATCGAGCAGGCGCCGGCTTCCGGGGCGGTATCGATTTCGATCTGGTTGATCCGCACAGCATTGGACCAGCTGAGCTCGATCCAACTGTCGGCCGGCGTCGATGTCGCCGTGATCCAGTGAAACCCGCAGGAAGACTGCAGCGCGCCGTCGATCATTGCGCTCGGACCCTTGTCGCCGAACCCACCGCCGCTGCTGGCCGCAAGTGCCGTCGTCGCTTGGTTACCTTTGGTGGTGCAGTCGAGCACGCAGCTCGTGCCGTCGCAGTGCGTTCCCGTCGGGCAGGCAGTTCCGCCGCCCACGCTGCCGATCGTCGTGCCGCACTCGCACTTGCCCGCGCCGCAGGTCTCGCTGGCGCCGCAGCCGACGCCGCAGCCACCGCAGTTTTCGGTTGAGGTCTCCGTGTCGGCGCAGCCGCTTGGGCAGCAGCTCGTCGAGCCGATACACGCTGCCTGGCCATTACATTGACACCCACTGAGGCCCTGACAACTATTGCCGTTGCTGCAGAGCTGGCCATCGTCGGTCTTGCCGTTGCAGTCGTCGTCTTCGCCGTTGCAGGTTTCGCTGATCTGACCGAGCCGATAGTCACTCAGGCAACTGAGCTGGTTTGCTTCGCAGCCAGTCTTTCCAGCCTGACAGATCCCCGGCAAGCTCGTGCTACAGGTTTCACCGCGATCATCCTTTTCGTCGCCGTCGGCGTCGACCTCCTGGTCGTCTCCGTCG
Source organism: Deltaproteobacteria bacterium (assembly GCA_020633415.1). Classification (GTDB taxonomy): domain Bacteria; phylum Myxococcota_A; class Polyangia; genus JACKDQ01. Next base: position 168,235 of record JACKDQ010000002.1, on the reverse strand, counting down.
CAATCGTTGTCGATGCCGATGTCAGCGCAGGTTTCAACGGCGCCGGGGTGGCGCTTGTCGTCGTTGTCGTCGCAGTCCTTGTCACTCAAGCATCGCGGGTCGACCGTCCCCGGCGCACAGTGCCCGTCACCGTCGCTGTCGACCACTGTCGTTTGAATGTCTTGGCCGTTCCCATCGCTGAGCAGCGCACCATCGCCATTGCCAACGTCGCCGAGCGACGCGTCGGTGGCGATCGCCTTCTCCTTGATCTCCGTTTCGCCGCTTGCGCAGCTAGAGACAAACAGCGTTGCGCTGGACACAATGGCCAAGCAGGACGCTGCACCGCCGAGCAGGGCGCGTAGGGCCAACAAGCGATATTTCATGGGCCTAGTATAGCAAAACAGTCAAATAGGGCGCGCGTTATCCGTGGGTGGTCGCGGTCCGTGCAAGGATCTGCGATAATCGTTGAGCGAACCGATGGCTCTGAAACTTTTCAAACGCTTGCGAGCCCTTCGGCGGGAGTCCTCGCAAGAGACGGCAGCGTGTGAGCTGGCGCACGTCCAGCAGACGGTTGACCCATTGCGTCATGCCGGCGGTCCGTATCGTTTGAAGGTCGTCTGTCTCGACGTCGACCATGGCGATTCGACGCTGCTGATCCTGCCGAGTGGGCGCGTCGCGTTGGTCGACTCGGCCAAAGATGAGTGGTGCGAGCGCCGTGTGATTCCATTTCTCGAGCGTCACCAGATCGGCGAGCTCGCCTATTACATCAACACCCATTACCACGAGGATCACGTCGGCCAGCGCGAACGCCTGCTCAAGCAGTTTCACGTCAAAGAGGTATGGGACTATCGCAATTTCGAAGCGGGTCAGGTGCTCGACTTTGAAGGCGTGCGACTGACGATTCTCAACGCTTACGCCGATGCTGAAGACGAAAACGATCGTTCCTTGGCCTTTCGCCTGGAACTCGATGGCTTTTCCTACACCCATGGTGCTGATGTTTACGCCAGCGGGCAGCGGCGGATCGCCGAGCGATTCCCGGCCCTGCTAACGACCGACGTTTATCGCGCCAATCACCACTTTCACGGATCGGTCGATATCGACTATCTGGTCGCTGCCGACCCTGAAGTGATCATCGTCTCCGCGCAGGAGGCGGTCTATCAACGCGTAGCTTACACACACGACTTCCTCGAAGCGGTGCGCAGAATTCGCCAAGCTGGGGGGCGTCTGCGTGATGTGTGTCTGACCTTGGAGCGCGGCAACGTGCTGGTCTACGCCAACGGCAGCGAGGACTGGGGGGTGTCGACAGCGGCGCCACGGGTTGCATTCGCGGGTCTATATCCGTAATCGCAAGTTGGGGGGATATGTCCGATAGACGTAGAGGTGGGGCGCGCATGCGCTCGGCGTACTATGTGGGGATCAACGGCGTCGATGATCTGCCGGTGTTGCGCCACGGCGACATCAGTCTGACCGGCGCCTATTTCACGCTGGTTCAGCCGGTCGGCGACGTTGGATCGATGCAGATGATCACCGTCGGATCGCGCGAGCGCGCTCACTGGGTGCGCGTGCTTTCTCGCGTGACGCGCCTGATCAGCCTGTTTGCCGCTGAATCGACCGAGCCGATCTACGGCGTCGCTGTCGAATTCATGCCGGATACGCCCGAGACACGGGCAGCGCTCGATCGCGTCGTGCAGGAGATTGTGACGCTGCAATTGGAAGAGGATGTACAGATCCATGTCGGCGACGACTTTGCGATCGACATCAAGCACCCGACCGGTCAGTTCCGGTTGATCACCAGTCAATATCCGTTGGTGGGTCGGCTTCCCGAAGCCGGGGAGTTGGGGCAGATCTGCTTCGATCAAACGCCAGGTGTGTTTTGGCGAGCGAAGGTTACCGGCGTGACTGCCGCGGACGGCGACGCGCCGGCCAAGCTCGAGATCGAACTGGAGTGGTCGGCGGGGGCAAAGAGGAGCGACAGCCAAGATAATGAGCGGGCGGCCGAGTTCGATGGGGCGACAGAGGTCAACACTGGCACCTCGATCGCTGCCGCCGTGGAGCAGCTCTTCATCGAGCTGGCAGCAGAATCGTCGCGCGAGCCGAAGAACGAGCTTTTTGGTCAACTCACGCGGATCGGCGTGCCGACGCTGCTTTCGCTGTTTTCGCTGGAGCGCTTGACCGGTGAGTTGAAGGCGATTCGTGGCGATTGTCGCGCGACGATCTTTGTCGTCGAAGGTGATGTCATCGATGCAGTGCTCGAGCCCTCGGAGCTTGAGCCAATCGATGCACTGGCCGAGGTTTGTCGTTGGGCCGATGGAACATTTGAGTTTTCCGACCAAAACGTCGAGCGCAAGCCGCGAATCGAGATGTCGACCACCGCGCTCCTGCTCAACCTGGCGCGTCGCGAAGATGAAGCCAAGCGAACCTCATCCCACTGAGCCTCGACGAAACCTGCGGTGCGTGGCGCTGCTGCCCGATACGACCCGGCGGCGATAAGGCTTGCCGTCCGTGGGCAGCGGAAACGACCTGGTTCGATCTCGGTGGTGCTGCTGGTGTAGACTCGGTGGATGCCCAACAAACGCCACGACGCGACCACGCCGCAAGATCTGCTCTACGACGCCGAGACCCCGGCGCCATCACACGCCGAGCGCGCCCGCACGCTGGTTGCCGCTTGCCGTCACGGTACGCTTTGCACGCTGACTCGCGAGCCCGCGGGCTATCCCTATGGATCGGTGGTTAGCCTGGCGGTGCACGACGGGGCGCCGCTGTTTTTGATCAGCGCGCTGGCCGAGCACACCAAGAACCTCACCGTCGATCGGCGTTGCTCGCTGCTGGTCGCCGAGTCGACTTCACCCCAGGCACCGCGTACCTCGTCGGGGGATATCCTCGCTCTGGGGCGAGTGACCATCCTCGGTCAGGGCAGGCGGGTCCCTGCAGAGACAACGGCAGCGGCGCGCGAGGTTTACCTCGCGGCGCATCCGCAGGCCCGCAGTTACGTCGACTTCAAGGACTTTGCCTTGTGGCAGATCGACGTGGAGAGCGTGCGCTATATCGGCGGTTTTGGGCGGATGTCTTGGGTGCCGCGAGGCCAATGGCAACAAGCGCTTCCCGACCCACTTTGTGATGCGGCGCCAGAGATCGTTGCCCACATGAACGAAGACCACGCGGACGCGCTGGTCGCCTACTGTCTCGCTTTTTCTCGCGCCGAGCGTGTCGCTTCGGCAACGATGGTCGCCCTCGATCGCTATGGCTTCGAGATGTCCGCCGAGACGCCCGAGGGACCGCGGCCAATTCGCGTGGCTTTTGATGCGCCGCTCGGCAGCGCCGACCAGGTGCGCACTCAGATGATCGCGCTGCTTGAGCGCGCTCGTGCGAAAACCAGCGGCTGAGCCGCGTTTACTTGAGATACTTGGCTTGATTGATCAGCGTGTCGGCGACCTGCCGCGCGGTGAGCGACTTGATCAAGCCACTCAGTTCGGGTGCGGAGACCATCGTCTTCATCGGATCGGCGGTCACTTGCGAGCCGAACAGTGCGCGCTGCAGCTTGGCGAACAGTTTGGGCCGATAGGCCGCGTACTGACCGCTAAACGTCGGCCGGATCCACCCCTTGACCACGTAAACCTGGTGGTAGGGCGCTCGCTTATCGTGAGCGTCGCTGCGGTTATCCCAGGCGCTCAGTGGTGCGCCCTGGCGCATCGCGCGGCGCACGTTGGCGCTTTCTTTTTTCGCTAGTGCGATGCCATCGCGTATGGCGTTAGTGATCGCCTGGTCTTTGCGATAGGTCTCGAGCGCTGTTTCGACGCCTTGGTTGATCTGCTTCTCGATCAGCGCGGCGTCGAGCTGCGGCAGCTTTTCGTGGCCGTAGTTGTAGCCGTAGTTGGCGAGCCTTGCGCCGTACAGCGAGTGGTTTGCCAGCTCGGCATCGACGCCCACGCCCTGACCGTTGAGTCGAATCGCGGTCATGTTGACCATGTTGTAGAGCGTCACGTTGACGTCGCCGATTTTGATCTCGACGCTGCGATGCTCGCGCAGCAGTTGCTTGAGCGGTTGGTGCGACTTGATCGCTGAGACGATCGGCCGCAACCAAGCGCGGGTGGCGGGCGGCAGGCCCTTGAGCGGAGCGGCGCTGCTTGTTGCCGCAAACAGCAGGCAACAGGCGGTGGTGGCAATCAACGGTCGCATTCTCTCCCCCTCAAGGCAGCTCGACGGCGTAACAAAGCAAGGGCCATGCCACGAAAGCCACCTGAAATGATTGCGTAAATGCAGGCGGTTCGGCCGCTGACGGCAGGCCAAGCAGCCAGCGCCTGGTCGAGGCGAACTGAGATGGTTTCTGGTCGAGGCGAACGGAGCGGGGTGACGTAGTGCCGTTGGCATGCGGCGCCTGAGCCTTCCACTAGCGCGTGTGTCGCTACGCAGGCTAGCGGATTCATTGAGACGCGACCTGGAGCGCTTTCTGCATTACCGACCACGATGAATGCGAAGCCTCGGATTTTCGCAGACTGTGGTGGACCGCCAGATCGGTTGCGCTTTTCGGCAAGTTATGATCAAAAAGGGCTACCGAGTGAGTCTGCCCGCATGGTCGCCCAATACGATTGCCGTGTGCCTGACAACCGTCTTTGTCGCGGATGGCTGGCGGTCGCGTTGCCGCAGTTGGCCCAGCGAGTTGAGCATCAGCCGCAGCGCTGGTTGCGCGGTGGCTGCAATTTGCGCCAGGGATCGCAGTCGCTCAGCGGCTGCAAGACTGTTGCGATAGCCGGTGTGCAGGCCCGGGGATCGAGAACGTTTTGACGGGCCGGCGATCGCTACTTTGTTGGCTCTGCCTGGCGACGCTGATCTCGGCGCCGCTGACGGCGGCCCATGCCGGTGGCTTCATTCTGACGTCGATGGGCGGGCGGCGGATGGCCGCGCTGGCCAACATTGCCAGCGTTGATGAAGCCACCGCGCTGGTGCACAACCCCGGCGCGCTAGCCGACATCCCTGGCACGACGCTCTACCTGTCCAACGTGATGGTCTTCGTTGAGACGCAGTTTTGGCTGCGCCAGCTCGACGAGACGCGCTATCCGGAACTCAATCCGCCGGGCTGCGGCACAGCGGGTCACGCGCCTTGCCCCTGGCCGGTCGGTCCCGATGGCTTTTACACCAAGCCGATCGTTCCTGAGGCCAACGTTGGTATCCTGCCCTATGCGGCGGTGACCAGCGATCTCGCGCGCTGGGGGCGACGGGACATCGTCGTTGGACTTGCCCTCTACCTGCCGGGCTTCTTCGGCGCGGTTTTGCCGGCCGACGCACCGTCACAGTACAACTTTATCTCGGGCAACTTCGCGATGGGCACCGCGACATTCGGTGCCTCTTGGCGTATCAACGACAAGATCGCTGTGGGCGGCACGCTCTCTTACAACCTGATGCGCATGGCGTTTACTCGGCGGATGAGTTTGATCTCCACGCTGACCGATTTGGTGAGCGTGCCCGGCCTCGAGGCGGAGACCGCCCAGCTGTTGCTCGGCGACATCACCGTCGACTTTACCGGCATCGACCACGGCATGAGCTGGGGGCTCGGTCTAAAGATCACGCCGCTGCCCTGGTTGATCCTCGGCTTCAACTACAGCGGTTCGACGCCCGCGCAGTACGACGGTGGTGTGAGCTTTTCCGCTCAGCGCAATCCCAGCCAATTGCCGGTGTTGCTCGATACCGCGGGGGTAAAGCTGCCGACGGCGCTTAAAATCAAGATCGAGATTCCCCATTCGCTCGGCGTTGGGTTTACTGTGATTCCCCATCGCCAGGTCGAGATTTCGGTCGACGCGCGGTTTTGGCTCTATCAGTTGCTCGACGATCTCAAGGTTACGCCGGTCTATGATGCGAAGCAGCCCGGTCGCGAAGTGATCGATGCCGCCTCGTTGACGCAGACGAATTTCTACGATCTCAGCTACGAGTTCGGAATTGGGGTGCTGGTTCGGCCGCTGCGCACACTGCCCAAGCTCGAAGTGATGGCCGGCTTTTCCTATGACAAGTCACCGGTCGAAGATCCGGCGTTCTCGCTGTCGAGTCCATCGATGAGCAGCTACAACCTCTCATTCGGCGTGCGCTATACCTTTGCCGGGCGTTGGCGACTGCTCGCCAGCTATCTGCTGTACGAGCTGATCGAGCGCGATATTCGCAACAGCGTCAGTCAGCCGCCCAGCAACGGACGTGGAGCGGGGCGTAGTCATCTGCCGAGCCTCGAATTGCAGTACACCTTCTGAGGCGACTTCCCTCTCCGGGCGTGAGTGAGGGGCTGTCGGCGTGCTCGGGACCACCTCGGCTCTCTCTCTGAGGAGAGCGACCGCATATGCGCGCGCCCTAACGCTCGCTTCGTTCGGGGACCGAGCGCACATTTCGTGTCTCGGGACGCTCGTTGGTTCGGTCCGTCGGCGCTCGTCGATGAACGACGGATGGCGACCGCGTCCACCCCGAGGTGGTCCCGAGCACGCCGTTAGCCCGTCTCGAAAACGAGCTCGCTCCCCCCAAGAAGCGCAGCTGCGCAGAGTTTGGCGTGCTCGTCGCCGAACCTTGCGTTAAGCTTGCGCCATGAGTGAACTGATCCGTATCGAGACCGCCGACCGCGTCACCACGATCACCTTCGCCCGCAGCGAAAAGAAGAACGCCTTGACCCCGGCGATGTACGAGGCGGTTGCCACGGCGCTGCGTCAGGCTGATCAGAGCAGCGCGTGTCGCGTGGTCGTTGTTCGCGGCGAGGATGGCGTGTTCACCGCCGGCAACGATCTCGGCAGTTTCTTGCAGGAACCGCCCAAAGACACCGACACGCCGGTCTTTCGTTTTCTGCAGGCGATCAGCGGGTTCGGCAAACCGGTGATCGCCGCCGTCGACGGCCACGCGGTCGGTGTCGGCACGACGATGTTGCTGCACTGCGACTTGGTCTATGCCAGCCCGCGCGCCAAGTTCCGCCTGCCGTTTGTTGATTTGGCTGTACCTCCCGAGGCTGCCTCGAGCTACCTCTTGCCCCGTTTGGTTGGGCCCCAGCGCGCGGCTGAGTTGTTGTTCTTCGCCGAGGCGTTTGATGCCCGGACCGCCTACCAGCTCGGCATCGTCAATCAGATCGTCGATGCCGAGACGCTCTATCAGCACGCCGCCGAGCGCGCGGCAAAGCTCGCCGCAAAGCCTCCCGGAGCGCTGCAAATCTGCAAACAGCTGTTGCGGGCGGGAACCGCAGAGCTTGTCGCCGAGACGATGCTCAGCGAAGGTGAACTGTTCGTGGAGCGTCTAACATCGCCCGAAGCGATCGAAGCCTTCACGGCGTTTATGCAGAAGCGCGCGCCGGACTTTTCCAAGTTCTAGCAGCGACGGCTAGCTCGTGTGCGTTCAGGCGGCCAGGCTGTCGTAGAGGCTGGTCATCTGCCGCAACACACCATCAGGGTGATAGCGCTGCTCCATCCGCTGCCGTGCGCGTTGGCCCATCTCGCGCCAGGCAGCGCGATCGAGGGCTAGCGCTGTGCGCAGTGCGTGGATCAAGTCTTGCCGGTCGGCGGTGATGTTTTCGAATCCGGTTCGCTGTGGATCGACGATGCCGTCGACGTTGGCGGCGTGGGATACCACAGCGGGCAATCCGCAGGCACAGCCTTCGAGGACGGCATTGGGCAAGCCTTCCCAAAGGGAGGGCATAACCAGCAGGTCGGCCGCCCAATAGAGCGAGCGAATGTCGCGCTGCGACCCCAGTAGACGAACGTGGCTTGAAAGTGGCGGACGCTGGACCATCCTCTCGACCAGTGGGGCGACAGTACCCCCCTTGAGACGGCCGGCCAGCAGCAACACGTCGTCGTTGGCGATCGCGCCGCATGCCACCAGCTGTTCGATCGCCAGCAGCAACCCTGGCTGATGTTTCTGTAGGCAGATTCGCCCCGGCATCAGCATCACGCGCTGCTCGGCGCCGAGACCCCATTGGAGCCGCGCCGCTCGACGTTCTTGATCTGTCGGTGGGCGGAATGTCTCGAGGTCGAGGAAGTTGGGCACGACGTGGATCTTGTGCGCTGGCACCCCAGCAAGGGTTCGCAGTTCGTGCTCTACTCCGACCGAGTTTGTTAAGACTCCCCCGGTTAGCCGACAGAGCAACGACTCAAACGCAAGATACTGTGGCTCGATCATGCGCGCGCGACAGGCGCCGAGAATCACCGGCACGCCGGCACGGAGGGCGGCCAGACGCCCCCAGAAGCTGGCTTGATTGAGAAAGCCTTGAAAGATCGTTGGGCGCTCTTTGCGCAGGATCGACACCAACTGGGCAAAGGTCGAGCGTGACATCTTGTTGGCGCCGAGCACGTAGCGCGGCTGGCCTGCAGGTAAGAGGTCACGGTAGTAGACATCGTCGTGGAACAACGCCAGCACCGGTTGAAAGCGCGCGGGCAGCCGGCGGATCAGTTCCAGCACCTGGCGCTCCGCACCGCCTTGGGTCAGGCTCGGAATCAAAAAGAAGATCTTGGTCGATTTTTCTGCCATCGGCCTCGCTGAGCGGACGATATACCGGCAGGCGGTATCTGCCTAGGCATTGTAAATGCACTGATAACAGGTGTTTGTCTGAGTACGCGCGCGTCGCAGGCCGCCGATGGGCCCATTGACCACCCGATCGTTTTTCGATACTGATGCGCGTGACGAGCTCCGAGCAAAGTCGCCGCGCTGACGTGCGTCACGCTGCCAAAGGCGGCGGTACCAATCTGCTGGCGGTGATCGCAGGCCTTGCCTTACCCGCATACCACGCCGTCGTGGCGCGCTTTTTTGGCAAGGCGCTCTACGGCGCGTATTCCGTGGCGGTCGGTTTGCTTGAAATCGTCGCGCGCTTCGCCATGCTCGGCATGGACAAAGGGGTGCTGCGGCATATCGCCGCCCATCGCGCCGTCGGCGAGGACGATCTACTGCGTCGGACGCTCTCGACGGCGTTTTGGGCGACCGCGGCGACCGGCGCTGCGCTGGCAGCGCTGATGGCGCTGTTGGCTGCGCCGCTGGCTGCGCTTCAGGAAAACCCCTCGATCGTTAGACCTCTGCGCCTGTTGGCGCCCAGTGCGCCGTTCACTGCACTGATCGCGGTGCTGATCTCGGCGACGATGGCGGCCAAGGTGATGCGCTTCAATCTCTATGTGCGCGGGCTGGGACAGCCGTTGTTGCTGATGGCGGCGGCGATCATCGCTAGCCACTTTTCGCGTTCGTTGTTGGCGCTGTGCGCTTCGCATCTGATCGCCACGGCGATCACCGCCGTTTGGGCTTTCGTCGTCACCGCGCGTGTGTTCGATCAGGGATCGTTTTGGCAGCAGCTTCGTCAGGGCCCGCCCCATTGGGAGATGGTGCGCTTCTCGATGCCGATGGGACTTTCTGAGGCGCTCAATGGCGTGTTGCAGCGCGCAGACCTGATCATCCTCAGTTTCTACGCCGACGAGAGCGTTGTCGGCGTTTACGCGGCAGCCGAATTGCTGAGCCGATCGGTGTCGAATGCTCGCTATGCGTTTGATCCGGTCGCCTCGCCGGTGCTTTCCGAAGCGCTCGCGCAGGGTGATCGTGCGCGCCTAAGCTACAACCTTAAGCTGATGACACGCTGGGTGCTGCTGCTGACCTTTCCGGTCGTCGCGTTTATCGTTGGCTTTCGCGTCGAGCTGCTGAGTCTGTTCGGCAAGGGTTTCTCCAGCGGCGCCGCCGCTTTCCTGATCCTTGTCTTAGGGCATGTGTTCAACTGTTCGCTCGGCCTGGTGGGCTGGGTGCTAGGGATGGCGGGGAGATCTGATCTGATCCTACTCAACAACGCCTTGTCGGCCGCGCTCAACATCGCGGTCTGCTTGTTCACCGTTCCGCGGTTTGGCCTGATCGGCGCGGCACTAGCCTCCGCGGTGTCGGTGGCGTTCTATCAGCTGCTGCAACTACTCTTGGTGGTGCGTTTGCAGCGTGTTCAACCGTTTTCGTCCTTGGGGCTTCGCCTCGTCGCGATCGGTAGCGCGACGATATGTTTGATGTACTTCGTTGCTCCGCGACTACCCGAAAATCTGGTCATGCGTTTGGTGGTTGGTACGGTGATCATGCTCACGGCATACGGAGCGGCGGTGCTGCTATTCGGGCTAGGTCGCGAGGAACGCCAGGCGATCGATAAATGGCGAAATAGACGAAACCAGGACCGTTAGGACCAGCGCAACCGATGGCATTCGATCCACTAAGAGGACTGAGTCGGCTGGCGGCAAGTACCAGTCGCCGATCTTGGTCCGTACTTGTTGTCGCGGCCGGTTTGACGGTGGCGGCGTTGATGTCGCTCGACAAACTGCGCTTCGACAGCGATCTAACCAACCTGCTCCCCGAGGATAACCGTGACTTGCGGGTGCTGCGCCGCATTCAAAAGAGCTATCCGACCGACACCGGTTTCATGGTGCTGCTCAGCAAGAGCTTCCATTTTGCGGTGACCGCACGCGGCGAGCTGCTGCGTCACGATGGCAAGCACTGGCAGAGCGATCCGACGTCACAGCCGCTGTATACCGTGTGCGGTAGCTCACCTCGCAATGTCTGGGCAGCGGGCGCAGGCGGTGCGCTCCACCACTACGATGGCAAGAGCTGGCGCTCGGTGCGGAGCCCGACGACCACCACGTTGCGCGGTCTGTATTGCGCATCGTCGACGCGGGTATTCGCGGTTGGTGATAGCGGTCGCGTGTTGCGGTTCGATGGACGAGCGTGGCAGCAGGTCGCGAGTCCGACCAAGGTGAGACTCAACGCTGTTGCTGGTGCGGGACGATCACTGTTCGTTGTGGGCGATGGCGGCTTGATTCTGCGCTGGCACGATGATGCTTTCGTACCGGAGTCCAGCCCGGTGAAAAAGGACCTCCGCGGCGTGTGGGTCGCTGAGGGAGGCACAGCCTTTGCGGTTGGCGACGGCGGAACCTTTCTGCGGCGCGGGGACGATGGCTGGCGGGCGATTGCGGCGCCTACGCAGGTCGATCTGCGAGGTGTGAGCGGCGCTGACGAGCGCTACGTTTATGCGGTCGGCGATAGCGGTACGGCGCTGTTCTTCGACGGCAAAGCGCTGTCCGATCGCAGTGTCGCCGAGAATACCGATTTGCGCGCGGTGTTCTCGCGCGGGCGTAGCAAGGTTTGGGCGGCGGGCACGCACTGCAGTTATCTGCGCCGCAGTGAGCCACGCGAGGCCTGGTTTCCGGCGGCGTTTCACACTGTCGACCCTCCGAGCAGCTGGCCGCCTCCAGGGTGTACGCCCAAGCCGGCCGGATGTGATTGGCAGCTGACGGCCGTTTGGCGACCGGACGTATCGCTGGACGAGCACATGCCCCGACTGCGGGCGCTAGCTGATCGGTTGCGCACCAGCCCGCTTGTCGGCCGCGTCGTCGTCGAAAAGCCGGTGGATTTCTTCAAAGAGCGCGGGCTTTACTATCTCGCCGTTGACGAGCTCAAGCGCCTCTATCGCAAGCTCAGTGAAACGTTCGATCGCGAGACGGCCAAGGCCACGGGCGTTTTTGTCGCGCTTGATGAGGATGAAGGCGATTCGTCCAAGGCCCCAAAGTCCGATCTTAGCGAGCTGATCGAGTCGCAGCGTCACCGACTTGCCGAGCAGAGCGCGTACTATTTGGCCCACGACGGCGCGTCGGCCGGCATCCTGGTATATCCCCACGAGAACCGATCCAGCTTGGGCAACCTGCGTCGTCTGCGGAGCGATATCTCGCGGATTCTCGCCGAGGAAAAGCTCCCCGCAGACTCACTGTTGCGCTTGGATATTGGCGGAGATGGTGTTCGCAAACTCGCCGAGTACGACGAAACGATCGCCGATATTCTTGGGTTGGCCTGGCTTGCGATCGGTGGCATCGCCTTGATGCTGGCGCTCTACTTTCGCCGTTTGGTCGGCTTTGTCTTCGTTTTGTTGCCGCTGGCGATGTCGATCATCTGGACCTTCGGCATTGTCGTGTTGACCATCGGTAGCGTCAACGTCGTCACCGGGTTTCTGTTCGCGGTGCTGTTTGGTCTTGGCATCGACTACGGCATGCAGCTCTACGGGCGCTATCGCGAGGAACGTCAGGCGGGTGCCGAGCTCGACGACGCGTTGGAGACGACTCTGCTCGACACTGGACGCGCCACGACGACATCGGCCTTGACGAGTGCAGCGGCGCTGTTCGCGCTGATGGTTTCCGACTTTCGTGGTTTTTCCGAGTTTGGCTTGATCGCTGGCGTTGGCATTCTGTTCGCGCTGGTGGCGTTCCTGTTTGTGCTCCCAGCGTTGATCCGCTTGGCTGAACGCTCCGGCATGCTGCGGGTGGGTACCCTCGAGGCAGCGGCGGCACGCCCGCGTCGACCGATCCGTGCCGCCCGCTGGGTGTCGATCGTTGCTTTGCTCTTGGCTGCGGGTGGTGTCTATAGCGCAGCAACGGTGCAGATCGAGTACGACCATAGCGTGCTGCGTCCCACCGGCCGGCCCGACGAGGTTCTCGACCGTTGTGGTCAATGTCTGGGGGAGTCGTTTACCCCAACGTTGATGTTGACGCCCTCGCGCGACCACCTGCGCGCTGCGTTGGATGCGATCGAAATCAGTCGCCGGCGCCTCGGCGAGCGCTCGACGGTGCGCAAGACGGCCTCGATCCTCAGCTTGATCCCCGAGCGTCAGCGGGAGAAACGACTGATCCTCGACGACCTCAAGCGGTTGCTACATCGCAAGCGATGGAACTTGGTCGGCAAGAAGACGCGCGAGCAGATTCGCTTGCCGCTGCTGCGCAAGATGGCCGCCGCGCAGCCCTTCGATGTGGCGGACTTGCCGTCGCCGGTGCGGCGCAGTTTTCGCGGGCCGGGCTTTGGGGATGTTTGGGTCGGTATGGCCTATTACGGCATCAACATCAGCGACAGTCGGCAAGCCCGGCGGTTCAAAGATCAGGTTGGAAATTTCGCCGGTACGCCGCTATTTAGTCCGTTAGCCGTGCTTGGTGGGGGCAACGTTCACGTCGAAGGGCGGCGCGTGGAGGTCGCTTGCCCGGGGATGACCGCTGAGCGCGATACGCCTGCGAGCGCAGCGACGCCTGTCCCGTCGATCGACGCCTGCAAAGCACGTCTGGCCGGTTTCAAACACGACGGTCGCGCGGCCTTCGCTTCGTTGATCGAAACGGCTGAGGCTTACAAGCAAGGCAAGGCGACCGAGGGTGGTCTGCGCGGACAGCTGGTCGGCTGGGTGCGCGGCGATCTCCTTCCCGTGGAACGCCGGCTGGAACAGCCGGTTGTCGCAGCCGGACGTTTCCATGTGTCGTCGAGCGAGCTTGTGATCACCGATGTGGTCGAGATCATGCTGCGCGACGGACGGATCGCCTTGTTGATCGCGTTTATCGTGGTTTTGTTGGCGGCCGTTGCTGACTTTCGCAGTTGGCGCCTGGGCTTACTGGCCTTTGCACCGGTTGCCATCGGCATGCTATGGACGTTCTTGGCATTGCGCATGTTGGACATCAAGCTCAACATCTTCAACTTTGTCGTCTTGCCGGCGCTGCTCGGCATCGGCATCGACTACGGCATCCATTTCGTTCACCGCTATCAGGGCGAACGGAGCGTCGCGCGCGCTCGCGGTGCGCTGTTTGGCGTGATCTTCTTTTGCGCCGCTACTTCGGTGGTCGGTTTTGGCAACATGGCCTTGGCGGCTCACCCCGGGTTGCGTTCGCTTGGCCAGGCAGCGATCGTCGGGTTGGTCAGTTTGTTTATCGCCTCGACCTATGCCTTGCCGGCCTTGATTACGTTGCTTGCGCCGACGCGCGTGTCGTCGGATCAACCGACGCAAGATAAAGAGTGAGAGTATGTGTGGAATAGCCGGTCACCTCTGGTTTGATCCGCAAGCACCTGCTGCAGAGGCCTTGGCCAAAGCGATGGCCAAGTCGCTGCATCATCGCGGTCCGGACGCGGCAGGCGTTCACGTCGACGGTTCGGTCGCTTTGGCTCATGCGCGCCTATCGATTCTCGACCTGCGTCCCGAAGCCAATCAGCCGATGATCAGCGCAGACGGCCAGGTGGCCGTGGTTTTTAACGGCGAGATCTACAACTTCAATGAGCTCGGCGCTGAGCTGGCTCAGCACGGTGTACGCCTCAAGACGCGCTGCGATACCGAGGTGCTGCTCGAGCTCTATCGTCACAAGGGTCCAGCCTGCGTCAACGAATTGCGCGGTATGTTCGCTTTCGCGATTTGGGACCGACGGACGCGAACGCTGATGATGGCGCGCGACCGCGTCGGTCAGAAGCCACTCTATTATCACGCAGGAAGACGCGGATTCAGTTTCGCTTCGGAAGTGCGCACCTTGCTGCTCGACGACGAGGTCGAACGCAATGTCGACGTTGTGGCGATGACCCATTACATGTCGCTCGGCTTTGTGCCCTCGAGCCAATGTTTGTTCAGCGGCGTGAAGAAAGTGTTGCCCGGGCACTACGTCTTGTTGCGCGATGGCAAGCTCGAGTCTCATCGCTATTGGAAGCTCGATTTTGCCGATTACGATCGCCGGCCCGTGCGCGAGGTTGCCGCGGATCTGCGCGATCTGCTCGATGATGCGGTCCGCGCGCGAATGATCGCTGACGTGCCCCTTGGGGCGTTTCTTTCGGGCGGCGTCGATTCGTCAGCGATCGTTGCGCTGATGGCGAGGCACTCGCCGCACCCGGTTAAGACCTTCTCGATCGGCTTCGATGATGCGGACTTTTCCGAGCTCGAGTATGCGCGGCTTGTCGCCGAGCATTGCAGGACCGAGCACTACGAAGAGATCGTCCGCCCAGACGCTGCCGCGCTGCTGCCGACGTTGGTTGAGCAGTACGGCGAGCCGTTTTCCGATCCATCGGCGGTCCCAACCTATTGTCTTTCGCGGATGACGCGCAAGCACGTCACGGTGTCGCTGTCGGGCGACGGCGGTGACGAGACTTTTGCCGGTTACACGCGCTACGCCTATGAGCGTGGCGCACGCCTCTATGGTCGACTGCCGAAGCTGTTGGTTCAGCCGATCGCACAAGCCCTCGAACGACTGCCCAACGTTGGAGCACGTCGCAAGCTGCGCGAACTGTTTGCCGATATTCGCCACCGCGCCTATCGGATCCAGTTGTCGCCCGAGATGCGCTACGTCGCTGAGTTTGGCAACTTTAATCGCCAGTCACTCGAACGCGTAGCAGCGCAATCGCTCGGCCTCAGCGAAATCGACGCGACCGCCCAACTGCTGCAGGGGATCGCCAAGCAAAGTAGCGCGCGCAATGCCGTCGATCTGCTGTTGGACATCGACAGCAACAGCTATCTGCCCGACGATATTTTCGTCAAAGTCGACATCGCCTCGATGGCACACTCACTGGAAGTACGGTCGCCGATCGTCGACCACCACGTGCTCGAGTTCGCCGCACGCTTGCCTCCGAGCCTCAAGCTTCACGGATTCCGCGGCAAGCGGATCTTTCGCGAGGCGGTGCGCGATTTGTTACCGCCGGCGATCTTGCGCCGTCGCAAGCGCGGGTTTGGGATCCCCCACGCGCGTTGGCTACGCGGCGACTTGCGCAGTCTGGCTCGCGACGCGTTGCTTTCGCCTCAGGCGATCGGCCGCGGCTACTTCGAACGCGAAGGCGTCAAGCGACTGCTCGACGAGCATGATAGCGGCGCGATCGATCACGGTCTGCGGATCTGGAACTTGCTCTGGCTTGAGCTTTGGCACCGACGCTACATCGATCGCACGGATCAGCGCGGCGCTTTGCGCGCCGGCGGCCAGTAAGAGTTTGCGGGCCGGCGACGGTCTGCGAGCGCCGTCTGCGCGATCTAAAGCCGTTGTGAGAGCATGGCGCTGAGCGAAGCCCAGCGCTCGTCGAGCGATTCTGCCTGCTGTGGTTCGAGGTACGGGCGCGTTGGACGCCAACCGCGGTCGATCGCCACTTGAAATAATTCCAGCGCGGCGTCGTGGTCGCTCTCTAACAATTTTTCGGCAAAGAACGCCAAGCGTGCGGGGCGGCCGATCAGCAGCTGCTTGGCCTGACCCAGCGCGCCTTGGTCTTTGGCGCGCGCGGCGGCCTCGAAGTAGCGCAGTCCCCAATAGCCGTTCTTGAGCAGGCCTCGCTGGCTGGCGAAGTCACCGACCGCCAAGGCCACATTGCGCTGGCAGGGGTCGGCGTAGTCGCGCTGGGCGTCGAAGTATTGCGCCAATGCGGCACTGAGGGTTTCGTTGTTGCCGCAGCGCTCGAGGTTTTTGATCGCCGTCGCCACGTCCCCGTTGTTGGCCAGCTCGCGGTGGGCGAAGGCGTCGTTGCGCTGGGTCTCCTGGCGGCTGCCGCGTTCATCGGCGGGCGGGATGTGCTGGTAGCGCTCAAGCGCCTGGCCAGAAAAGGCGACCACGGCGACCTCACCCTGCTTGGCCAGCGGGGCCAGGCTTTGATAGTGCGTCCCAAAATAGGGGAGGTTTTTGGACTGCTTAGCACCGTCGACCCCGCCGAATATGCGTTCGACGGTGGCACCGACGACGTCCCAGACACCGTGCAAGACCACCTCGGTTTGCAGGGCGTCCGCCAGGTGAGCGGCAAGTAGCCGGTCGGCACTATAGCGCTCGCTATCCATCAGCGCGTACCAGCCCATTTCGGCCTCGCTGATCGCGATCGCCAGCTTCTGATCGCGTTCCCGAGAAAACGGCGAGAGCGCGATGTAGTGGTCGGCGAGCGGTTTGGCGCCCTGTTTGCGCCAGTAGCTAGCTACGGCGTCGACAACCTGTTGGCGATCGAGCTGGGCGCGATCGCGCACCCAGATGCTGCAGAAATTCCAGCCCATCGGCCCCCCTCCCGCTTGGGCGTCGGACTGCTGACCGACGGCCGGAGGCTAGTCGCAACGGGGCGGCCGAGGCAAGGCGCGCTGCGTTATTCGCCGTATCCTTTTTAATTATCGAGGGTTTTCGACCAGGAGTTGGTCGAGGCCTTTGCGTGCTAAGGCCGGCACCTGGCAGCCCTGGGCCGGATAGCCGACCGGTAGCAGCAGATAGGGCCGCTCATGGGTTGGACGACCGAGCAGTTCGCTGAGAAAGCGCATTGGGCTAGGCGTATGGGTCAGCGTGGCCAGGCCGGCGTGGTGCAAGGCGGCGATCAAAAAGCCGCAGGCGATGCCCACCGATTCTTGGACGTAGTAGTGACGGCTGGTGGCCTCGCTGCCCCGCGTCTGGGCAAAGACGGCGATCAGCGCCGGCGCCGTTTCCAAAAAGGGCTTTTCCCAGCCGGTCCCGAGCGGCGCCAAGTCGCGCAGCCAGCGCTCACCAGCGCCACCGCGGTAGAATGCCTGCTCTTCTTTTTCCGCCGCTTGGCGGATCTCGCGCTTTCGTGTCGGGTCGGTGACCAACACGAAGGTCCAGGGCTGCTTGTTGGCCCCCGACGGGGCTTGGGCGGCGGTGGCGATGCAGTCGATCAGCACTTGGCGGGGGATCGGTTCGGCGGAAAACTCACGCACCGAGCGCCGCATCTTCAGCTCGGCGAGCATCGTCGCTGCGCGGCGCTCCATTTCCTCGACGGGATGGCGGACGAAGGCCAGCTCGATCTGCTTGGTGCTCATTTCGCGCCGCTGGCCAGCAGCTTGCGCAGCATCTCGCGGGCCTTGTCCTTGGTTAGGCCGACACGGTTAGCGATCTCGATCGCTTGCTCTACCTTCAAGTTGGCGTGACCGACGAGATGGGCGGCGTACCAGGCGGCGACGCGATTGCCGCTGTGGCAGTGGATCAACGTCGGTCCGTTACCGACCTTCGCGCTAACCGCGGCAAACTCGGCGCGATCGAACGGCTTGCCACTAACGACCGGCGTGTTGACGTACTGCATGCCCAGTCCCTCGACTTCGTGCTTTTCGTTGAGCGCAGCGGCGGCGATCTCGTCGGGACCGCGCAGGTCGATAACGCGCTCGATGCCGCGTTGTTTGGCCAAGAGAAGGGCGTCTTTGCTGAGCTCGTCGGCGAAGAACAGGTGACCGACGCGGATCACCGATGTCGTGGTGCCCCAGTGCTCGCGTGTGCCGATTTCATCGGCCCGTGGTGCGCGCTGTAGCGTCGTGCTCTGATCGTCCGGTCTGGGCGGGAGATTCTTTATCATCGCCCCGGAATTCACCGTTGCTGCCGCTGGGCGCGGGCCCTGTTTTGTGCAGGCAGCGAGGCCGACAATCAGCGAGATTTTTAGTAGTTTCAAAAGAGCGCGCATCGTGTTGCCTTTCGTCGTTCGCTAAGGGGTGCAGCTCTGGCTGAGCACCAGGCTGTACTTCTGTGGTCCCTGGGGAATTGCCTTGCCGCGTACCAGCACCTTGTAGTTACCGGCGACCGGCGCATCGATCAACACCTGTTCGACGTTGTTCTGGTGGTCCTCGCAGTCACTCGTCGCTGGGGTCCAATACGTGTCGCGCGCGCAGCGGGTTGCTGCCTTCACATCGGTTGGCTTGATCGGGTCGATACCGCTGGCGATCGTCGCATCGTCGTAGGGTAGCCGCGGTAAGTGCCAGGGGAAGTGCGCTTTGCCAGCGGGATCGATCACCACGATGTCGAGGTCGTTGACCAACTGCGATGCGGTAACCTTGAGTTCCGGGGAGCCCCACATGTCATCCCAGACCAGGGTTAGTTTGAGCGGTCCCGATCCAGCGAGACGTCGATCGACCCGCAGTTGATAGTTGTGGGTTTGTCCCTCGGACAGTTCTGCCTCACGCCATTTGGTCGCTTGCTTGTGGGCATCGATCAAGGCGATCGCCCCTCGGGCATCGACGCGGCCGTAGCCGGTGGCAAAGTCAGGTCCGAGATGATGCTGCACCGGCGCCTTGGTATCGGGGTTGTCCGGCTCACGCGCGGCGTTCTGGGTATGCTCGAGGTCGATCGCGGTGTGAATCACGATCGCTTTGATCGTCGACGGCAGAGGCGGTGCGTTTTCGAAGTCGATCGCCTGGTCGTGGATCAAGCGGTCGATCATCAGCGAGATAATGCCGCTGACCATCGGTGCGGCGATCGATGTTGCTCCAGCGACGCCGTATTGCGCGCCCGGTTCGAGCACCACGACGCGGTTGTCGTAGGGGAAAGGGCGGATGCGGAGCCAATGGATTTGCCCTTTCCATTGATCGTTGAGCTTCGCTTGGTGGGTCTGGATCACGCCTGGCGTGCGCTTCGCCTTGTCGTACTGCGGGAACACCTCGCCGTTGACCCCCTCGTCGCCGTTGGTGTCCCAGCGCACCGCCCAGAACCGTGTCCACGTGTAGATGTCCGGGACAATTTTGATCGCCACCCGCATCTTGACTTCGAGTCGCTCGTAGTCGGTGGCTTCGATCGGCTTCCCGTCGACTTTGGTGGCGTAAAAGCGCAGCGCACCCGCCTGCGCTTTGACATAGGTGGTCGTGCGCAAAAAGCCGTTCTTCACCTGTGCATCGTCGAAGCCGTCCTCGACGGTCCAGCCGAGCATGTCGCCGTCCTTATTGAACGTCCAGACGCGATCTGGCTTGGGTGCTTTGCCGACCAAGCGGATCTCGGCGATCTCTAGCACCGCGCCGTCGAGCGGGCCGTAGTTGAATCCGCCGATCGCCACGACGTCGGGCTTGAGTCGGCCATCGAGGGTTGGCCCCTTGGAGGATGACGGCATGTAGGTTAGGTCGTTGCCGTTGGTGCCACCGACGACGATCGCATTTTTCGGTCCGGCCAAGATGCTGTAGTAACCCTGGAGTTTGAAGGTTGCGTCGGAGAAGCCGACCTTGTTGCCACTATTGGCCGCGGCGAAGACGACAACGCGCGGCGGTCGCACCGGGTCGCCCAGCCCCTCGGTGCCCTTGTTCGGGATGCTGTCATAGGCTTGGGTTGCGTCGTTGTAGGGGCCGGTGGTGATCGTGTGGCTGTGGTTGGACAGATAGGTGTTGTGCGCTTGCAGCCCTTGTTTGTAGAGGTTGGTGAAGCCGCTCAAGCCGCCAAAATAGAGCGCGACGATTTTGTCGATTTCCGGGGCGTGCCCACGCCAGCTATACGGCGAAGGCTCTTGTTCCTGCTTGGCTTCGCTGCTTTCACTGTGTCGACCACTGCCGCTGATCACACCGGCCACGCGGGTGCCATGCGCTGGCTCGCTGCCGCCAGGCTTTTCGCCGACGACGCGCGAACCGAGATCGTTTCCCGCGCTATCAAAGCGATGAAAGTCCGGGTGGTCAGCGTCGACACCGGTGTCGACCACGGCGATTTTCACGCCTTTGCCGCTAACGCCGAGATATTGCGGCGGCGACTGGCTAAGATCGATCTTGTTGACGTCGTCGCTGCCCAGCACGCGACGCGTTCGGTCGATCAGCGGCTTGTCGTCGACGTGCTCGGTCACGCGCAGCACCGTCGCGCGGCGGGCGATCTGCTCGGCCTCGGCAAGGCTGCGAGCGCGGATGACGCGGTGGCCGAGCTGGAGTTGTTTGCCGCCCGCGGCGTCGGTGACGAGCGACCAAGTGCGCACCAATATGTCGCGCTTTCGCTGCGGGTCATAGACGAACGCCGGGCCGAGCTTGTCGCGCCAGCTGCGTGCGGCAATGCCGGCGACTTCGGGGAGCCCGGTGATTTGCGCCGGGTTAACGCCGGCCTCGAGCAACACCAGGTGTACGCGGTCTTTGACGTGTTCGATCCAGTGAACGCCGTGCTGTCGGCGCTCGAGCCAATCGCCGGCGGTGGTCGGCGCGTTGAGCCAGAGGTAGACCAGCTGGGGCGTCTGACGGATCGAAAGGGGAGCCGAGAAGTCGGCAGCGCTGAGCGTGCGCCGGTGAAGCGGGATCGCTAGTCGCTCGGCTCGGCCGCTACGCTGCCCGCTTTGCAGCGCGGCTTCACCCAACGGCTGATCGACCAACCCCCCAAGGCACTGCGCGGGCGCCGGACCGCTGTCGGCTTTTGTCCCATCGCTGGTCGCGCCATCGATCGCCGGCGCAGCGTCTCGCGCGGTATGTTTCCCATCGCCGCCGCAGCTCACCGGCAGCGCGAGGGCCAGTAGCGAGGTGATTACCCTGTGCGCCAAGCATCGTCTAATGAAGCCAAACATGACGGGCAGTATGGATCCTTGGGCACCGCCAAAACAAGCGCTTTAACCGTATGGTTAAATCTATGGCGTCACGACCCGCGCTCCCGGAAAATATCTTTTGTTTTCGAGCTATTTTCTGCAGCACACCGCGGCGGAAACCGGGATCCAGGCGCCGAGCGTGCGCCAATGGCCGATGGTCGCGGTGACCGCGATGCCGACGCGGTGGCAGGTCGTCGAGCTGGTCAGGCCGACGGCGACCTCCTTGCTGCTGTAGGCCGGCGTGAGATCGCTGCATCGCCAGCCAAAGTCTTGCTGAGCGCCCTGGCCAGAGCTGCAGCCGATGCAGACCCGATCGAGCGGCAGAAAGCCCGCTGAGGACTCAGCGACGCAGCCGGCGATCCAAGCGTCGGCCAGAGGTGCGGGCGTGGCGCGGTAGTGCGTCTGATAGACCGACGCTGGACAGAGGCGCCAGCCATCGTTGCAGAGCGTGGCGGCACCGCATTGATTGACCGCGCCGATCAATTTTCTGCAAAACGCCAGGTCGGCGAGCGGCTGGCTGACGAGCGTGGCTGTTGTCGGTCGGCAGGGGTTGCTGCCCGCCGCGCTGTCGACGCTGCTGTCGACCGGTGGCGCGCTATCGATGGGGGTGCTGTCCAGCTTTGCGGCGCTATCGACGACGGTGCTGTCGGCGCTGGGTGACGCCCCGTCGAGCTTGGGCGGCTGTCCAGCGTCGGGCGGTTTAGCATCGGTCGGCACCCGCTGATCGACCCGAGGCACGCTCCCATCGCTCGGCTTGCTGAGATCGACGGCGGTAGCGCTGTCGCTTTCGGCAGGAGGTCCATCTTTGGGCCGCAGTCGTTGCAGGTCTGAACCACTGTCAAAGCGCAGTCCGCGGGGCGCCTTGCCCGGACAGTTCGTCAGCGCGGCCAGTAACAGCAGGCCCGGTAGCGATCGCCAGCCCATCGTTCGACTCATCGACGACTATTTCTTTGATTTCAGCCGCGTCGTTGTGGCCAAAGAAAACGGGCACCCCAAACAGCAGGTGCCCGTCTTGAACGTTTGTCGCCCGCCGATCGGCGGGGTTGGGATTGGCTCGCAGGGCCACACCGTGGGTTGTTACCCAAACGGTGCCTCTTTGTCGTCACCGACACGCTAGGTCGCGCTTGGCGCTTCGGGGTCGTGTCGGCGACGACGGGCCGGCAGGCCCGGCGATAACGGCCTAGGGATCGTATGGGTTGCCGAACGACATGGTGGCGTTGAGGTCCGCCATCACCTTGATCATGTCGAGGTGTTTGATCAGCTCGCCTCCAGCTTGGCTGTTGGGGTTGAGACAATCGTCGTCCGGTTGGTTCGGCGTAGCTTTGCCGTCTTTGTCACAGTACGCGGCCGAGCGGGCCATCAACGCATTGGCGCGCGCGAGCACCGCATGGGCGCCAGCGGTACGGCCTTCCATCTTGATCGCGCCATAGGTCTGGTGCGATTGCGGGTCGTAGAAGGTGTAGAGCTTATCGCTCGGCAGCGTCGGCTGTTTGCCGGTGCCGATCACGAACACTCGCGAGTCGTCGAGGAAGCTCTGGTCGTAGTTGCTAAAGAAGCGCGCCTGACCGAGCACCTGCCAGTACAGTTGGACCGTAAACGTCGCGTAAGGGTCGATCACCGTACTCTGCGCGGTGTCGAGCGCCCCGGTGTAGTTGGGGAAGGTCAACACGCCGTCTTTCATGTACGGGCCGAGCTTCGAGTAGTCGTTACGCAACATCGCCGAGTTGATCTTGGCGATCTGCTCGGGGAAGGTGTTGTAGTAACCGACCTCCCATTGACGGAGATCTTCCGGGGAGGCACGAGCCACGAAGTTGGTCTCGCTGTCGGTCAGCGCCTCGATCGCCATGATCTTATCGAGGTAGTAGCCGATGTGGTGCAGACACTCCCACCAGAAGTAACCGCACTGGCGAGCGCCGTCATGCCACGAGGTGCTGTAGTAGCGACCATCTTCGACGCCGATGCGTGTGCCGAGGCCGGCCAGCTTGGCGACGCGCGTACCATCGGGCTGCTCGGCAGCGGCACCATAGGCGCCGGTATTGGGCGAGAAGACCGTCTGCACCAAGTGGTTGAAGGCGTTCTGGACCGCCCAGGTCTTGTCACCCCAGCCGTTTTCCGGATCGTTGAAGAAACCCTGGAGTACGGCCGGCGAGTAGAACTGCGGCAGCAGATCGACGTACAGCGAGTAGATGTCGTTCCAGTTCTTGAGGCGGTCGTAGATCCGCGAGTAATAGTTGCCAACGTAGCCGTAGTGGTCGACGCCGACCTGGCCGCGCGGGAAGTTGCGCTGGATGTACCAGGTGTCGAGTTCATCGAGGATGTTCTGCATGCGCTCCATGCTGTCGGCCCCGAAGTCGCGGGTCAGGCAGCTGTCGCCCAAGTTGGCGCGCGTGTGCGAGCAGTAGATGTACGGCACGCGGACCATGTCCTTGCCGTTGATCGTCGCTACCGATGCGTCGGCGGAGAGCGTCGACGCGTCGACCAACTCACGGTTGCTCGCTTCGTACAGCTTGGGGCCCATCGTCTTGTAGAACAGCGTGTAATGGGTGGCCCGTGGACCCGTGATCAGGAAGTTGACGATCTCGCCGTCACGCTCGTGCCAGTCACGCATCGTGCTGGCCTGAATGCCAACGGTGTCCTTGTAAACCTCGACTTTTTGCGCATAGCCATACATCAGTGCCGCACGGTCGTACTTGCCCAGACCTTTGCCGTCGATCGTGTAGCGGCCGGCGTAGTCCATCACCGAGCTATAGGCGTAGTTGTAGATCTTTGCGTTCTTTTCGGCCTCAGTGATCGGGTCCGTCAAGCGGGGACCGACCGTGCCGTCGTCACGGATCTTCCAGTACTCGTCGTGATAGTTGAGCGCGTCGTCGGAGCCACCAAAGTTGTGCATCAAGCCTAGGCTGTGACCAACCTCGTGGGTGAGTACGGCGGTGTAGATCGCGGTGCGGATGATGTTGTAGGTCTCTGCGGTGGGCTTGTCTTTTAGCTCACGTGCGAGGCCGATCAGCGCATCGTCTGCCATCTCCGGCAGATACATGTTGCGGCTGGCCGCGAACTTCTCACGCGTCTTTGCGCGCAGCTTGAGCATGCGACCGAAGCCACCGCGCACGACGCTGACGCGCTTCTTTTCGTCATCGGTCAGCTCAGCTGGGTCGTTGGGCAGCTTGCCGGCGACCAACTTCATCTCTTTGTTGAGCAGTAGGTCCTCGATGTAGGTGCCCTTGAGCTGAGCGAGCCGGCCGTTGGCCGATCGCAGCTCGCCGTTGAGGATCTTGTGATTGTAGTAGAGGTTGTCCAGGTGCGGCTCAAGCCACTTATCGAAGCCGTCGGTCTTCTGTTTGAGCTCGTCGGTTGCGGTGAGCTTGTAGCGGTTGTTTTTCCAGTACTCGGCGCGCCAACCGGTGGTTAGCTTCTCCACCATGTGCTTGGCGGCTTCGAGGTCGTGCGTCCGGCCGCCCGAGGTGGTCCCCGAGTTCACACGCTGTAGCCATTCGCCGAGGTCAACGCCGTCGATGTACTTATTGACATCGCTCTTGCCCGAAAGCAGTTCGACCATCTCTTGGGTGCGGAACGCAGCGGTGTTGTTGTGGTGGTAGACATAAGCCATGCCACTGAAGATCTCGCCGGTCTCTGGGTCGTTGTTTGATGGCCCGAGGCCGAGCAGGCCGTATTCCATGAACTTCGGCACGTAGGCCATGAACGAGTAGCGAATGTCGCCGAGGCGCGGCGAATTGCCGGCCTTGCCACATTGCTCGGGGTCACCCTCTTTAACCGGGTTGTTCTCGCAGAGGATGAACACGTTGCCCGTCGGGTTGTGGCCCAGCGTCTTAACGATGTTGGTGAAGGTTTCGTTGTACTGTCTACCCACTTCGCGAGCGACGTGCTTGAGATCCTCGGGGAAGTCGCGGTTGACGAAGTAGACGATCGGGCGCAGTTTGCGCTGCGCATAGGGGATCAGCTTGCCTTGTGCGTCGCGCCAATTGACCCATAGATTGTGGCGTGTCAGGTAGCGCTCTTTGTTCTGCTCGCGGACGGCTTGTTTGCCGTCGTAGACCAGCCGATCGGCGGTAAAGAAGCCGAACATCTCGGTGGACTTGCCCTTGTAAGGCATCGGGTCGTATTGGCGTTTGTCGTCGATCTTCAGGAAGCTGTTGCGGATCGAGTACTCGCCGGCACCGCACTCGGTGAACTCTTCACCGCGCAGCCAGCACAGTGGCACTTCGCCGTAGCCGGGGATCTCGATCGATCCCGCCTTGGCGAACAGCTTGTTGGTGACGTCGAAATAGCTGAAGTCCGATTCGGCGTATGGCGCATCGGGATTGAGCTTGCACTTGTCGCTGGCAGGCGGCGTGTTGTCGCCGAGCTCGCCCGTGCCACGCTCGCAAGCCGGATCGTCGTACTTCTGCACGAAGTAGGGGACGGGCTCGACCGAGGCGGCCTCGAAATCGAGCTGGTAGTTTTTCACCAGGTTGGCCGACCAATCGATGCGCATGTAGTCGCGCTCATACCAGGGACGGTCGCTCTCGTTTTCGACGACGCGATTGATCTGTTCGCCGGTGGTCGGGTTGTAGTCCTTGATGATGTCGAAGTGCTTTGAGATCGCAAATGCTGCGATCACTTCGCCCTTGTATCCGGTCACATCGTTGGACTTGTCGTCGGCGCCTTTGATCAGCTCAGTGGTGCGACGCGCGTAGAGGTAGTCCTCTTGAATGTCCCAGCGAATCTTCGCCAGGCCGGAAAAGTCCGAGCCGCCGACGAAGGTAAACCCGTTGGATGACGGGACGTCGACAACCGTCCGTTGGTAGTACCACTCACCGCTCAGATTAGCCTTCTTAACGTAGTTCGGCTGTACCTGATTGATGGGGTCCCGCTCGATGCCGCACGAGGCAGCAAACAACAATGCCGAGGCGGCGATCAGATAACGATACATTCCTTTATCCTCCAAGCTTGCTGACGAGGTCGGCAACGTTGACCCCGACGTCAAGGTAAAACACGGTGTTGCGGTCAAAGATCGGTGCGCGCAGGCTGCCGTCCGGTGCTTGGAATTGATGCACCGTTGCAGCGCCGAGGCGCAGGAAGAGCGGTTTATAGACGTCGGCCTTGAGGCCGATGTCACCGAGCAACCAGAAACGCTGGTTTTGATCTTCAAGTGGCTGCGGCGATCCGCTGCTCAGCGCTGCAGCGCCATAGAGGAAGTCCACACGAGCGGTGAACGCCGTGTAGGCGCTCAGCCACTTGGTGATCCTCAACTGGGCCGAAAGCGAGTTGTCGAGCGAGACGCTGCTGTTGCGCACGCCGCTGTTGAGAAATTGATCGCAGCCATCGAGGGTGCCTGCGCAACCCGGGATCAGCGGGGACTCGCGTTGTGCTGTGCTGTAGCGATTCAGATACTTGGTCAGATCGAGGTCGTAGCCGATGGTGAGCCCTTTGGCGACGGAGGTGAAAGTTCGCGCCAGTGAAAGGCCGCCTTTGAGGCCGAGCACCATCGTCCGCGCTTGCGCCGTCGGACTGGTTGGCAAGATCATCTCAAAGTTGGCCGAGAGATCGATCTTCGCGAGCGGGATGCGATAGAAATTGTCGGCGCCCGCGGTCAGCGTGAGGTTGCTCGGCCAAACTTCGCGTTCTGACGTCGTGACATCAGAGTTGGTGTTTTCCCAGGCCAGCCAGAACTTGGCTTGCACGTAAAACATCTCGCTCAGCGCGTAGCGCGCGCGGAAGTACAACATGTTGCCCCAATAGGGGTTGTAGGTTTGGTCATAGGACCGATCGAGCGTCGGCAGACTGATCTCATTGCGATAGAACAGCTGACTGCCTCGCCAGTCGTCGCCCAGCTGGGCACGCTTCTTCGTGCCGATCTGCGTCGCTGGCTCATCGAATTGCGCCATCGCGCTCGACGAGATCAGCAGCGTGCAGAGCAGCACTGTACATCTACGTAATGACAAGACGACCTCCCTGCGCCGCGGGTACGCGGCGGTGCGCAGTATACACACATCCAAAGCAAGGGCTGTGCCTGGCGAGAATCGCTGTAAGTTATTGCTTTTTCTGGGGATGCAGGCGCCGTCACCGCGACAGCACTGTCAGAGCGTTAGTAGACTAGCGACGAGATCGTGCTGATCTTCGCGTGGTTAGCGTGCCGCTCAAAAAAAATGCGCTCGCTCCGCGAAAAAAAGTCGCCCCAGGCAAAGGGGGAATCTAGTCGTCGTCGGACGCTAGAAGGTCGATGGGCCAGCCGCCGGTTAGCGTTTGCATATCCGCCTCGTAAAAGGCGCATTGGCGGCCGCCGGTCTGCTTGCAGTGGTACATCGCGGTGTCGGCGCGCTGGATCAGTCGCTCGACGTCCATGCCGTCGCGGGGAAACATGCTCGCGCCGATGCTGGCGCCGACGCGCACCACCTGTCCCATCGCCTCGATCGGCTGGCAGATGCTCTCGAGCACCTTGTCGGCGATTGCGCGGACATTGTCTTGGCCATCGACGCGTTCCAAGACCACGGCAAACTCGTCTCCACCGACGCGACCGATCACGTCGGTGTGTCGTACCGTCTCGCGCAAACGTTGGGCGACAACCCGCAGCACCTCGTCGCCGGCTTGATGACCGACGGTATCGTTGATCGGTTTGAAGCCATCGAGGTCGATAAACAGCAGCGCGCCGCTGGTCTTGTTGCGAATCGAACGCGCCAGGGCCAAGCTGGCCTGCTGGCGAAAGCCTGCCTGGTTGAGCAGTCCGGTCAGCGTATCGCTGCTCGCCAGGCTTTGGAGCTCTTGGGTTCGTCGCTGTGAACGATAGGCGTAGCGGATCGCGCGCTCCAACCGTTCGGCGGTGACCTCTTCTTTGGCGATGTAGTCGTGGGCCCCGCGGTCCATCACCACCAGGTCGATGTCGCGTCCACCCTCACCGGTTAGGAAGATCACCGCGCCTTGGCAGCCGGAGGCGGTGGCTTGTTCCCAGACGGTCAAGCCGTCGAGCGCGCCCAAGTGGAAGTCGAGCAAGTAGACCTGATGGCGGTTGGTCGCCATCTCGTTGATCGCTCGCTCGGCCGAGTCGATCCATTCGAGATTGAGTTGGCGAGCGTTGAGCAGCAGATCCCGGGTGATCACGTAGTCATCCGGATCATCATCGATCAGCAGCACGTCGATCGAGGGAACCTGGACCGCCTCGGCGGTGGAGTGGCTGGCACGACCCATTGAGGGTCTTATCGACCGAAAGTCTGGAGCATTTAATGGGCCGCTAATCGTCTGCGGTTTTTTCTGTAACGCTCAGCGAATAGCAGGTCTTGTGATGCTGCGTTGCAGCGATTCCCGGCGGTTGGAGCGCGGCGTGCGGGCTACCTTATTGTCGCGAGCTCGGCTTTCGGCGGGCGGATCAGCTTGTGGCAGCCGGCACAGGTTGCCGCCAACTGTCCGTAGAGCTGAGCACGCATCGCCAGATCTTTGGTGCTCAGCGCCGCCTTGCCCAGGTCGTGGACCGATTGGGCGGCCTGCTGGGCGGCTTTGAGCTTGGCTTGGTCCTTGACGTTAGGCAGCTCGCGCAGCGCCTTTTCGTGAAGCAGGTGTGCGGCGCCCGCCCACTTTTCGTCCGAAGGGATCACCAGCCCCTCCCAGAATCGCTTGGTCGCCCAGACATGGCGACGCATCCGCTCTTTGATGTCAGTTCCGCCCGAGACGAGCAGCTCGTCGGCAAACTTGATGTTGGTCTTCATGGCGACATGGCAGCTGCCACAGGTCGCGGCGAGCTCGCCGAGCGCGGCTCCTGCGGTCGTCAGGTTGCTCGCTTCGGCGACGCGGCGGGCCGCCAGACGCAGCGGCTCGACGTTCCACGTCTGAGGTGGCGCAGGGTCTTTGTGCTCGACCAGCCAGGTGGCGGCTTGCTTGGCGGCGGCGAGGTTCCCGCTGAGGATCGCCTGATTGACAACTGCGGCCTTGGTAAAGTGGTCGCGCATGTGGGCGGCTTTGGCCGCCGGGGTTAGCGGTCGTTGGACCGGCGCGCTGGGCGCGGTTTCTTTGGCTGTGGCCTCGGGGGCGGTGGTGGGCTGTTCGGCCGACTGCTTCTTGCAGCCGGCCAAAAGGACAATCGCGGCGATCACCGAGGCCCATTGGAAAAACGGGTTGGTTCGTCGGGGCAAAGGATTCGCGCGTTTCATCGCCACACCTTCCGCTATGTGAAAGCAGAGTCTAAGCAAACCCTTGCGGTCGGTGTCAAACGCGATCGACGCACCGCGTAAAAGGGCTCGAAACGGCGATTAGCTGGCGTTGCGGGCGAAGATCAGCCCCTGAGCGCCGCGCTTTTGCTGGTATCCCAATGCGCTGGCGATCTCGGCGAGTAAGTCGAGCGAGGAGAGCATGCCCGAGATCTTGCCTTGGGCGTTGAGCACCGGGAGATGATGGATGCCTTCGAAGCCCAGCGCAGCGGTCGCGTCGGCAACGGTAGCATCCTCGGTCAGCGAATAGGTCACCGGGGTCATCGCCGCTTCGACGGTGAGCTGGGGATCGACATCTTCTTTTTCTTTGAGCAGGTCGGTCTTGGTGATGATTCCAGCCAGCGCGCCGTCGCTGCGCAAGACGGGTGCGGCGCTCAAGCCCCGCTCGATCAGCTCGTGGCTGACATCGGCAAGTTTGTCTGTGGTTGCCACCGACCAAAACTGACGCGTCATCACGTCGCCCACGCGTCGGGTGGTTAGCCGCTGAACGATGCTCTCTGCGGTCATGATCACCTCCTGCTCGGGGGATTATAGGACGCTGCCTGGTCCGCTGAAACAGCGATTCCTCACAAAATTTGCGGGCGCTTGCGCCGCCTGGGCGTTGTCGCTCAAGCGCGGAAACCATCAATTATGACATCGCCTTCGCTGCTGCCCAGGCCAAGCGATACCCTTGCCGACTGCTGGACGGACCGACCGTTATCGGGGCGTAGCCGCCGACGACTGGGAGCGGCTGGCTTCGCGGGTCGTGCCGTAGGCGCCGAGGTTAGCGCGGTTGCCGTGCGGGCTGGTTTCGCTGCCCACTGGCGCCGTTGGGTCAGCAGCATCGATCGCCGGGCTATGCTCGGCATCGACCACCCAGTTGCCGTTGGCAGCAAAATGTCCGGCGCGCGAGCGCAAATGGAAGTCGCTCTTGGGGTCGACGAACAGGGGATCAGTCTGCTGCGTGCCGCTGAATTTCTCTTGGCTGATCGTGAAGGCCGCGCTGATCGACGATGAGCCGTCGGCGTAGAGGTCGTCGCCGCCGTTGCCCCAAAGGATGCTGTTTTTGATCTCGACCTGTGAGCCGGCTTCGAGAAAGACCGCCTGCCCCTTGCCGCTTGGGCAGTTGTGGCCGGCGATCGTGCTAAACAGCACGGTGGCGCGCGAGCCCAGTGACTTGGTCAAGCCATCGACGTAAAGCCCGGCACCGCCGGTCTCCGGGCAAACGTTGCCAAAGATCAGCTCGTTTTGCAGCGTTACTTGGGCGCCGTCGTCGATGAACACGCCCGAACCGATCAGCGTGGCGTGATTCTTGGTGATCGTGTTGTAACGCAACTGAGCTTTGGATCCCTTGTTGTAGACCAGCACCCCGCCGCCCCAGGTGCCCTCGCGGAAGGTCACCTTGTTGCCCGAGATATAATTCCCGACGATTTCGATGTTTGGGCCGGCGACGTAGATGCCGCCACCGTGGTCGCCGACCGCAGTGTTGTCGAGCACGAGGTTTCCTTCGATTAGCACGCGGTCGCCGTCCTGAGTGCCGATCGCCGCACCGCGGCCACCGGTATTGTTACGCACGACGTTGGAGACGAAGTTGACCGTCGCCGATTCGAAGAAAGCGCCGCCACCGACGTTCTCGCGGTTGTTGTGGGTTGCGATGATGTTGTTCTGCTCGATCAGGTTGCCGCGAATCGTCAACGTTCCGCCGCGTCCATAGATGCCGCCACCGAGGATGAAGTACTGTCTCTGTAGCTCGTTGCCGGTGCCGTTGGTGATACGAAAGCCTTCGATCGTCGTTTGCCTGGCGTCGAGTAGCGCGACGACGGCGTTTCCACCGATGCCGTTGATCGTCGATACGTTGGTCGCCGCGTCGCGCGAGGCGAAGTCTGGCGCGAAGCCGCCGAGCAGGGTTAGTCCTTTGCCTTTAACCTCGACGTTCTCGCGATAGTTGCCGCCGGCCACCTGGATCGTATCGCCGTTTTTCGCCGCGTCGACGGCGGCTTGGATCGAAGCGAAGGGTTTTTGTGCACTGCCGTCGGGTTGCGGAGCGGTGCTGGTGGCAGCGACGCAGCGTATCGCCGGCGAGCTCGACACGTTGCACGGTTGGCCTGTTGTCGTGGCACTGCCTAGTCCGGCCGGGGGACCGAGTGGGGGCGGTGGCGGCAGAATCGCCGCGTCGGCCGAAGTCCCATCGCTAGGCCCTGTCGCGTCGGCGTGACCCGCGGCGTCGCTGTCGGGTGGCACGTCGCCATCGATTTGCGACTGCTGCTTAAGGTCGGCGCTGCATCCGCCGAGCAATAGCGTTAGCGCTGCGGTGATCCCAAATAGCGTCTGGAGCTGCATCCACACAACGTAGCAAATGCGCTGGCGCGCGTCTTTGGCGACGATTAGCTGAGACAGTTAACAGTCGGAAAGCGAAGCATTTTGCGACAGGGCTGCCAGGTCGTCGGGGTCCTCGGCCGATCGGCTTTTGCTGGGCTCCGTTGCTTGGCAAGCAGCGCGGCGATAGTCTAGCGCGAAGCTGCCCGTCACGCCCTGCAATGACGATTCACTGACCGCTGCGCGAATCGAGTCGATCGATGAACAGAGTTAAGCTCCGATCTCGCGCACTCGTTGCCGCGGCAGCGCTGATCACGCAGCTCAGCGCAACGCGTGCTCTGCGCGCTGAACGCTATCGTACCGATGTCGGAAGCGATGTGGCCTTGCTCTCTGGGGCGATCGCCTTGGCGATCGCTGCGAGCAACACGCCGTCGCGGCGCGGCAATTGGGGCGCCTGGTTGCCGGGGGAAGCGGCTGCGCAGCGCAACTTTTCAGCGCGCGCGTCGCGCATCAGCGATCTGACGCTCTACACCACGCTGACCACGCCGTTGATCGCCCAACTCGCTCCAGGCGCTGACGCCGACACGGGTCGAGCAACGCTGATCTATGCGCAAGTGATCGCGATCGATGCCGCGCTGACCATGCTCACCAAGCGATTGGTTGGTCGACCGCGTCCTTACACCCACAGTGCCGACCCCGCGGTGGCCGCCTATGCCCAAGCCAAGGGCGATGGTGCTTACGCCTCGTTCTTTTCCGGCCACAGCTCGTTAGCCTTTGCGGCGGCGGTCTCTGGCAGCTACCTGTTCGCCGCGCGCTCGGGCGATCGCGCCGCCCGTGCCTCGCTTTGGGGGATGCAGTTGGCGTTGGCCAGTTTCACCGCCGGACTTCGTTTGCGCGCCGGTCGCCACTATCTCTCCGATGTGGTCGTTGGCGCCCTCGTTGGCAGTGGCTTGGCGCTGGGCATTTCGTTTGCTCACACCGATCGCGCCGCGCGGCCATCGATTTCGACGGCCAGCGCCTTGGCGATCGCTGGTGGTATCTCGTTCGGGGCTCTACTGAGTCATCTCTTGCCGTTTTCCTTTGCGGCGCCCAACGGGTCGGGGCTGCGGCTTGGCCCGCTTTTCGCCGACGGCGTTGCTGGGCTAGCGCTGAGCCTTTCCCCGCCTTAACGGTCTGTGCGTGACTATAAAAGCTCGTAATGACAGCGAGTTGCAGCTTCGGGGGTTGCGAGTGCTAGCAACGATGACTACGTTGCGGTCGAGATGAGCCGCAAAGTCCAACCGTCGATCGTCGTCGAAGACCGCACGAAACCCGGCGCGGAGCAGTCCAGGGCGTCATCGGCTGGCGCCGCGCTAGCAAAGGACGTGATGCTGGTACACGGTCGCACTTCCGATGGCGAGGGTCTGCGCGCCTTGCGTGCGCGCGAAGGGAAGCTGGAGTTGGCTGAACTGCGCCATGTCAAAGAAGGCCAACCGATCAATGACCTCGACGTGATCTCACTCAAACCGCGCCCGGAGATGCCGCTGCTTTGTGACGTCGAAGTGATCCACGAAGGTGCTCGGCGTAGCGACCACGCCGGACCGGCGCGCGTGAGCAGCGCGGCTTATCGGCGCAATTGGGACGCGATTTTCGGTGCCGAAGAAGAGCGTGGCGCGCCCAACTAACGTTAGGGTTCCGGACGAACTGCCCGCTCTGCCGCCGCGTTGAGTTGGTTAGCTTGGAAGCCGATCGAGCGCTTTGAGCTCGGCTTCGAGCTGCGTGATCAGGCGATCGAGTTGGCTGCCCACGGCGGCTATCGTGTCGGACTGACTGAGGTCGATACCCGCCGCTTTGAGCTGGTCCATCGGATAGTCGCTGCCGCCCGAGCTCAGCAGATCTAGATACGCCGCGGTGGTTTGCTGGCGATCGGTCCGCAGTCGTGCGAACAACTGGGCCGATGAGGCGTGACAGGTGGCGTACTGATAGACGTAGTAGGGGCTACGGAAAAAGTGAGGGATTCGCGACCAGGTCCAGTCGTAGCGCGGGTCTTTGTCGATCGCATCACCGTAATATTGGTCGACCAAGCCACGGTAGAGCGTGTTAAGCGCGTCGGCGGTCAGCGGCTCGCCGTTCTCGACCATGCGCAGCGCATCGAGCTCCCAGTTGGCAAACAGCACTTGCGTGTAGAAGGTGCCGAGGATGCTATCGATCGCGTGCTGGAGCAGCACGGCGCGCTGTAGGCGATCCGCCTCGCGTTCGATCATGTAGTCGAGCAGCAGCGCCTCGTTAAAGGTCGACGCGACCTCTGCGACGAAGATCGTGTAGCTGGCGTAGCGGAACGGCTGGGCTTCCGCAGAAAGCAGCGTGTGCATCGCATGGCCGAGCTCGTGGGCGAGGGTGAATACATCGTCCAATGTGTTGTTGTAGTTGAGCAAGATATAAGGGTGAACGCCGTAGACGCCGGCCGAATAGGCGCCCGAACGCTTGCCCTGGTTCTCGTAGACGTCGATCCATCCACCCGAGAGGGCCTGGCGCAGTTTGCCCTGATAGTCGCTACCGAGCGGTGCGACCGATTCGATTACCTGATCGAGCACGTCGTCGTAGGGGTATTGTTTGTCGCTTTCGACCAACGGTATCGAGCCATCGTAGAGGTAATATTTGTCGACGCCGAGCACGCGTTTGCGCAGCTGGTGATAGCGCTGCAGCGGCGCGGTCTGCCGCTTGGTTGTTTCGATCAGCGTTTCGACGACGCTCGTCGGGATGTTGTTTCCGTGCAGCGCCGCCTCCAACGTCGAGCGATAGTTGCGTGCGCGCGCAGCGAACCAGTCCCGTTGGGCGATCCCGTTGTAGATCGCCGCGTAAGTGTTAATGTTGGCACCGTAGCAGTGATAGAGCGCCTCGAAGGCATTTTTGCGGTCGCTTTGGTTGCGATTCGTCGCCAGCAAGGCGCGGTAGCGACCGTAGGTTACCGTGATCTGCTCTCCGTCGCTGAGCGTGATCGTCGGGAACTTAATATCAGCCGTGCTCAACGCACCGTAAATATCGGGTGGTGCGCTGCTGAAGCGCGCCGCCAACGAGAGCAACGCCTCGCGCGGTTCGTCGAGCACGTGCTCCTGCTGGCGATAAAGGTCCTCGACAGCGAACCGATAGAGCTCAAGACCCTGGGGATCGTCGGTCATCCATTGGCGCACCGTCTCGAGCGGAATCGCCAGCAACTCCGGGTTGAACCAAGAGGTCGCCTGGGCCGCCTTTGCCATCAAGATCTGCACCTGCTGGCGTTTGGCGTTGATCGCGTTGTCGCGCTGGTCTTCGTCGTAGCGCAGCGATGGGTAGTACCAGACCTTGTAGGAAAGCTGTCCGAGCTCGTCCTCGAGCCGCAACGCTTCGAGCAGCTGCTCGGGCCCCTGGTTGAGGCTGCCTTTCAGCGCGGCAAAGCGCTCGATCACGCCGTCTAGCGTGTCGCAAGCCGTTTGCCAGCTTTCCCAGCTGGGAAAAATATCGGAGAGGTTCCAGCGATACTTGGGGTCGATTTCCGCGCGCGGGCGGCCAGTGCTTTCACTCATCGCGCGATGGTAGCACCGGCCGGGCTGGCTTTGCACGATTTGCCAGCTCAGCCTGCTGCAGGCCCTAGCGCGCCGTTGAGGGATCGTAGATCTTGCCGGCGAAATCGCTGAGGATGCGGTTGCGGATCTGCGCCGGGAAGCGGTCGAGCAGGTTGAAGATCGCCGCTGTCCTTTCGGGCAGTTTGCCGTCGCCCAGGCCGACCGCGGTAAACAGCCCCTCGATCACCGGTGTTGGATCTTCGGCCGTTGCTAGGTGCTCGATCAATTCATCGTTGATCAACTCGCTCGCGCCGCCCGTTTGGCTGGCGCAGTGGATGCGCGCGGCTGCCATGCTCTCGTTGAGCGCTTGGATGAAGGCGTCGATCTGGCGGCCGTTACCTTGGTGAAGGGAAACGTGGACGGTGGAGGGCAGACCGCGGTTGCCGATCTGACCCTGGAGCTGGAAGCCACGCATGCTCATCTCGTCGGCGACGACTAAGGCGTCGGTTCCGTCGGTGGTATAGAAGGCGACCATCGAAAACTGTGGGTCGCCGAAGATATCCAGTCCATCCACCGCTTTGATACCAGCGATCAAGCGGTCGGTGTCGGCGATCATTCGCCGCGAGATGTCGAGGTAACCCTCATCGCCGACGTAGTTGAGCACCGCCCAGGCAGCGGCGAGTGGACCACCGAGGCGCGAGCTCTGCATCGCTTGGTTGACGAAGGTGTAGCCGGTCCAGTCGGTGTGGGTGAAGCGCTGGAAGCGTTGATTGTTGCGATCGCGGTGCAGGATGAACGAGACGCCCTTCGGCGTGTAGCCATATTTGTGCAGGTCGATCGAGATCGATTCGACACCGGGGACCGAAAAGTCAAACGCCGGGATCGGGCGACCGAGCTCGCGATAGTAGGGCAGTAGCATTCCACCGACGCAGGCGTCGACGTGCAACCAGATGTCTTTCTCTCGGCAGACTTTGGCGATCGCCTCGACAGGGTCGATCACGCCATGTGCATATGAGGGCGCTGAAGCGATCACCGCGACGGTCCGTTCATTGATCGCTGCAGCGATCGCCTCGGCGGTCGGCGCAGCGGTTTTGGCGTCGACGTCAACGATTACGACTTTGATGCCAAAGTAATTGGCGGCCTTATGAAAGGCTGGGTGGGTCGTGTTGGAGAGCACCAGTTCAGGTGCGGTGAGCCGTGGCCGCTTTTCTTGAGCGCAACGCAGTGCTGAGCGCACGCCGAGCATGCAGCTTTCGGTTCCACCGCTGGTGTAGATCGCGCCGGCATTTTCGGGCGCGTTGAGGTGATTGAGCAGCTTGGCGCCGATTTCGCGCTCGAACTGCAGCAAGCCGGGAAACACCGTCGGGTCGAGGGCGTTTTCGTAGGCGAATTGGGCATAGGCGTTTTGCGCGACGCGCCTGACGTCCTCGCCCGGATCGTAGGCGTAGGCAAACACTCGCCCCGATTTCCAATCCAGACCGGCAGCTAAGCCTGCGTCGAGACCTGCTTTGACTTCTGCTTCACTCTTCTTTTTTCCAATGCTCATGTCGCGCAGTGTAGCCTTTTGTCAAAAAATGACAATAAGTTTTTTAAACTATTGTATTTAAGATGATTTTATTCTAGTATGTCACATAATGACGTTCGTTGGACAGGCTACCGCGGTCAACATTCGCGGTCGACGCACACGGCGGGCATTGCGGCAAAGCGCATGGACGCTGTTTCGTGCCCACGGCTATCGGCAGACCACGGTCGAGCAGATCGCAGCCGGAGCGGCGGTCTCACCGCGCACTTTTTTTCGGCACTACCGGTGTAAAGAGGACTTGGTCTTCGCCGATGCGGCGCCGCGGCTCGAGCGCTTTCGTCGCGCGCTTTCCGGCTTGACGCAGCAGAACGCTCGTCAGACGGTGGCCAACGCCTTTCGTCTGATCGGCAGCGAGTTGGTCAACGAAGCCGATGTGTCGCTCGCTCAGGCCAAGATGATCCTTGCTGAGCCGGCGTTGGCCGCTCGTGAGTATGCGCTGTGGCTGGACTGGGAACGGGTGTTGACCGAAGCGCTTGGTCGCGCCGGCGTGCCGGCGTTGCGGGCGACGATGTTGGCCGGTGCGTTGCTGGGTGCGCTGCGTGGCCTCTCGCGGCTATGGATCGAGAGCGACGGGCAGATGGATCTGCTGGATCACGAAGCGTCGCTCTTCGAGTTGATCGCCCTGCAGTTGTAGCCGCCAATCTATCGTATCTTCTGTGTTTTGCGGCGGCCTCTGCAGCCTGTTGCGTTGTCTTCCGACCTCGTGTACCTGTGTGGGCTCAGATTTTCGGAGGAGTTGATGTCCAGCCAACGCAACGTGCTAGGCGGTCCGCTCGCGACTTGTTGCACTTCGCCGATGACCGGTTTCTTTCGCACGGGTTGCTGCGAGACGTCCGCCGCGGATGCGGGTGCGCATGTGGTTTGCACCCAGGTGACGCCGGAGTTTCTTGCCTACCTGCGCGCCCGTGGCAACGACCTGATCACGCCCGCGCCGCAGTTTGGTTTTGCAGGACTCAAAGCAGGTGATCGTTGGTGCGTCTGCGCTCGCAGTTGGAAAGAGGCCTTCGACGCCGGTGTGGCCGCGCCGATCGTGCTCGCCGCGACCCACGAACGGGCGCTGGAGTTCATGACGCTGGAGGAGCTCAAGGCTCACGCGATCGACTTCGAGGGCAACTAGTCAGCTGAGCTGGCGCGCACGAGGGCGCTCGCCCTTGCGGTTGAGCTGCGCGGCCCGGCGAACATGTCACCTGCCGGCAGTCAGTAGTACTTACAGGTTGGTGGCGTGCC
Source organism: Deltaproteobacteria bacterium (assembly GCA_020633415.1). Lineage (GTDB taxonomy): Bacteria > Myxococcota_A > Polyangia > JACKDQ01. The sequence continues at coordinate 130,445 of JACKDQ010000002.1, read as the reverse complement.
GATCGGCGCGCAGCGCTTGTTGGTGCAGGTATAGCCGCTCGGACAGTCGCCAGGTTGCACGCAGGCTGTTGTGCAAAACGCCAGCCGCCCGCTGGGCCGGTCGGTGTTACAGACGAACGATTTGCAGTCTGCACGCTTGGCGCAACAACCTCCGAAAGGTTGCGGCCCGGCATAGGCCACGTGTTGCCCGCACTCAAAATCAGCCCTATCGAGGGGACGGCAGAGCCTGAGCGAGATATCGCAGATAAAGCCGACCGGGCAGGTGTCGGGGCTGGGGATGCAGTTTGCCGAACAAAACGCCGGGCCGAGTTGCTCCGCGACGCAGCGGCTAGCGGTGCATTGTGGCCCGCCCTTTTTGCAGCAAGCGCCGCCGACCAAAGGCAGTGCAGCATCAGCGATCGGTTTGGTTGTGCCGCCGATATCGCTGGCGGCGTCAGGGGGGGTGCGCGGGCCGGCGACCGTTGCGTCGGTTAGAGCGCCGTCGTCTCGACCGCCACTGTCATGCAGCTGGTGGTCAGCGGTGGAGCTATCGCGGGGCGCAGCGTCTTGCGGATGCTGGCTCTGGAAGCCTTGGCAAGCGCCGAGCACGATCAGCGCCGTAAGCCAGGCAGCTTGATAGTCCGTGCGATTGCCGGATGAGCATCCAGATCTCACGCCTGCTTTCGCCTATCGAACAGCAGCCAGCCGAGCTTCGCTAGAGCCAGCAGCCACGGCGCGCCGTGAAAGAACAGATCAAAGATGTCAATGCCGCGCCGCAGCTGGCCGCTGGCCAGCATCCTGAGCTTCTCCCAGACGTGGGGCTCTGGTGCGAAGGGCGCTAGGCCGAGGGTGATGCAGGCGATAGCGATCGCCCACCAGGGTACAGACGACATGGCGGGAGTATCCTCGCGGTTTGCTGGCGATCGATTACCGCGCGGTGTTTGCGGCGTCAACCACTAGGCCTGCGCCAGCCGATCGAGGGCGACAAAGTGGCCGCCCGTGAGCAGCACCAGAACACGGTCGTCGGCCCGCAACGCCCGGTTGGCGCGCAACTTTTCCACGGCTGCCAGGGCGGCAGCTCCTTCGAGACCGACGTTGACGCCGAGTCGATTGCTGACCTGATAGTTCTCGCGAATCGCCTGATCGCTGACGGTGACCGCGTTGCCGTCTGATCGGCGCAAGGTGGCGAGAATTTCGTGGCCCATGATCGCTGCTGGAACATCCAATCCGTCGGCGATCGTTTGCTGCGAACTGATCGGATCGACAGCAGTAGCTCTTGCCGCCCAGGCTTTGACGATCGGCGCGCAGCGCTCGGCTTGGACTGCGATCATCTTGGGAAGCCTGTGTTGGTTGCGATCGAGCGCGCCAAGCTCGGCGAGCTCTTCAAAGGCCTTATAGATGCCGACAAGCCCCGTTCCGCCGCCGGTGGGATAGAAAATGTGAGTCGGCAGCCGATCGGCCCCGGTCGCTTCGAAGATCTCCAGGCCGAGGGTTTTCTTCCCTTCGAGGCGCCCTGGCTCGAAAAACGTCGAGATATCGACGATACTGCCGGCGGCCAACGGATCGGCCAGGGCTGCGCGCAGCTGCTTGCCCGTCTCTCCGATGTTTGCGCCATGAAACGTCACTTCGGCGCCAAACAACTCGGCCGCGCGATGATAAACGCTGTTTCGATAGCCCGCGGGCATTGCCACCAGGCAGGGCTCGAGTCCGAGCCGTGCGGAAAACAGCGCTGCGGCCACGCCGGCGTTGCCTTGGGTGGGAAGGCAGAAGCGTCGCGCCCCGAGCGCTGCGCCGAGGGCCACACCGATCGCAAGACCACGGTCCTTGAAGCTGCCACTCGGATTGGTGCTCTCGTTTTTGATCCAGACCTCGACGTCGAGTCGATCGCTCAAGCCTTCGTGGAGCACTGTGGCTGTGCCGCCGACGTCGTCGGCGTATGCGGCGTCCATGCCGCTGACCGGCAACAGCGGTTCATAGCGTCGCAGGCCGTGACGGCTGGGGACGTACCAGGCGCCGTCGGGCACTTGATAGCGCAGCATGATCGGCAGACCGCCGTTGTCGCAGCAGCTGCAGCGACCCCACGGACGCGCCCGGGTGATGGACACCGGGGCGCCGGTCTTCGAGCATTGGGCACCGGCGACGGTCGTGCTGAGATGCAGTCGTGTCATCAGCTAGGCCGACTCCTTGTTGTCCATCTGGGGAACGAAGTACTCTGCGCGGGGGAAGTAGCTTAGGTCGGCTGATATCGCCGCTTTGAGGAAGTTGTCGACCCACCAATAGATGCTTTCTCGGCGGATGACGGTGCGGGCGCGGTGCATCCGCGATTGTCGCTCTTTGCCGTCCATGCTCAGCGCGGTGTGTAGGGCGTCAGCGACACCCTCCACGTCGTAGGGGTTAACCAGCAGCGCGTAGCGCGAGAGTTGGGCCGCTGCGCCGGCGAATTCGCTGAGGATCAGTACGGCGTTTTCCTCGATGCTGCAGGCGCAGAACTCTTTGGCGACCAAATTCATGCCGTCTTTGAGTGGTGTGACGAGCATGACTTCACTGGTGCGGTAGTATGCCAGAAGTTCTTCTCGCGTCAGCGAGCGGTAGATGTAATGGATCGGCGTCCAGCCGGACGTGGTAAAGCGCCCGTTGATCTCGCCAACCAAGCGCTCGATCTCCGAGCGCAGCTCCTGATACTCGGGGACGTCTTCGCGGCTCGGTACGACCACTTGGGTAAAGGTGAAGCGCTCGCGCAGGTCGGGATAGCGTTCGAGAGCGTTACCGATCGCGCGAATCCGTTGCGGGATTCCCTTGCTGTAGTCAAGGCGATCAACACCGAGGATCAATTGTCGCTCGGGTAGTTTCTCGTGGATGTACCAGGCTGCCTCGGCGGCCTGCTCCGCTCCACGCGCGAACTCGTCGTAGTCGATGCCGATCGGGATCGCGGCGACGCGCAGGCTGCGCTCGGGCGTGGTCACTTTGGAGACGAATTTGTCCTCTTTCTCGAGGCGGATGCCAGGTAACAAGGTGCGGACGCACTGCATGAAGTTGCGGTGGTCACGCATCGTCTGAAAGGCGATCAGGTCGAACTGCAGCAGGGCGTTGAGCACTTGGGCGCGCCAGGGCAGCCGCAGAAAGATGTCTAGCGGGGGAAAGGGGACGTGCAAAAAGAAGCCGGTGCGCCGATTCGCGCCGAGCTCGCGTAGATACCCAGCGACCAGCGTCAGGTGATAATCCTGGACCCAGATGTAGTCGGTTGGCGCGGTTGTCTCGGCGATGATGCGCGCGAACTTATGGTTGACCTGCTGGTAGGCTGGCCAGTACTCGGGTGCAAAGTCGCAGCGATTGATGAAATCGTGAAACAGCGGCCAGAGCACCGCGTTGGCAAAGCCGTGGTAGTACCTGTCGACTTCTTCAGCAGTCAACAGCACCGGCGTTAGTTCGTAGCCGGCTTCGCGCGAGGCCCCCTTTGCCAAGGGAATTGCCGATTCGTCGTCGGCGCCAATCCAGCCGATCCAACGGCCGCCGCGATTGCGCAACACAGCGCCCAATGCCGTGATCAATCCGCCGCTGCCCGACTTGATCTGCCACTGCCCAGCGTCAGTCTTGTGGAGGGTGATCGGCAACCGATTGGAGACGATCACCATGCGCTTGGCGTGAATTAGCTCTTCAACCATCGCTATGCGTGCCTCCTTCGCTTGCGGCTTTTTGCGCGAGCTGCTCCAGCAGCTGATGGACTGCTCGGTGGTCCTTTAGCCGCAGCGATGCCCGCGTTTGTCCTTCTCCGATTTTGATGCCGTGCCCGCCGCGCCGCTCTACCTCGATAAAGGCGTCTTCGTCGGTGCGATCGTCGCCCAGATAAAACACGCCGACGCGCGAGCTGGCTCGTGAGATGTTGTGACTGTCGAGCCAGCGCGCGACGGCCTGGCCTTTGTCGACGGCGGCGTTGCGGAACTCAAAGCCACCGTTGAACGGATGCATCGTTAGTCGGGGGGGCAGGCCCGCACGGCAAAGCGTGTGGACCGCTCGTTCGACGTGGGCTGCCTCGTCGCTGTCCAGCGCACGCAGATGGAGCGCCAGGCAGCCCGGTTTGCGTTCGAAGCGTTGACCATCGAGCGCCGGCAGCGCCCGCTGCAGTTTGGCGGCGATTTCTTGGAGTTGACGATCGAGTTCGGAGGTGTCCGAGGTGTCGAGCACCGCACCATCTCGTCGTCGCCACTGCTGGCCGTGGGCACCGATCAGGTCAGCCTTCAGCCCGCCGAGAAAGTATTCGAGGTCTTTGAGCTGGCGACCGGAAACGATCGCCACCAAACACGCTGGGTCGGCGGTGAGCCGGTCGAGCGAGCTTCGTACCGCGGGTGCGAGCAGCGTCGACATGCGGTCCACCGCGAACGGAACCAGGGTGCCGTCGTAGTCGATCGCGAGAAACAAACGATCGCATCTTTCTGTGAGCTCCAAGATGGAGCTGACAGATAGCGGTGCATCAATAGCCATCGGAGAGCCAGCTGTAGCGCAGGTTGCCGTTGTACGCAACGACCGCGCCGAAGCTGTGGAAAAGGCTTGCAGGACGGGTCGTTGTAGCACTGCGCCGGCGGCGTCCAGCCAGCGAGCGATGCTCAACGCAGATCAGCGCTGCGGTTAGGGCGCAAACGGTGAGGTCAGCGTTAGCGACTCCGGAAACGGATCGGCGTCACTGGCCACGCGTCGGACACGCAGGATCATCGGTCGATGGGTCAGGTTGCAGTAGCGATAGACTTCGCGCACTTGGCGGCAGCCTTTGGCGTCGTCGCGCAATGTCCGTGCGAGCCGGCGCAGCTGGTTGCGGGTCTGCCTGAGACAAGCGCTCAGCGCGGGGGCGTTGTCGGCCTCGAGGGCAATCGCGTGAAGTTGGGTTTCGGCGACCGAGGCCATCTGCGAGATCGTCGCGCCGTTTTCGCTTTCGCTGACACAGGGTGGCAACGGCGCCATCAGTGCCAGCAGGGCATTCAGTTGGGCGGGTGCCATTGTGCGGGGAGCGGGGTGTTTGATCCGCGGCACGCGTGCACAGGCGCCGAGCAGCAGGCTGCCGATCAGCGCGAGGCGAGTGAGCTTTGGACCAGGCATGGGTGGCTCCCTGGGTCGGAGCCACAGCGCTAACTTGGGCAGCTGGGCTGCCTGAATCAGGCCCCTGGCTTTGCGAGCCCGCCTCGCGACGGGGGTGCCGTTATCCGTTGCGCTCCGTCCTGCGATTTACGTCCAACGTGGCGCTATACGCCGACTCCCTCATCGTCGGAGCTGGTCACTGTTTTAGCGCAGCAGGTGATTTTTTTCTCGTCGCCGACCGCCTTGCCTAATGTCTTGTATTCAAAGGAAACGCCGCGCAGGCTTTGTCGGCCTTCGCGCGATCGACGATGATCGCGAGCGCGTGTAGCTCAGCGCACGGTCAAGTAGACGACGATCGCCCCGATCAGGGCCAGAGCAGCGAAAGCGGCGAGCAGCCAACCGGTCGCTTGTTTGCGCGGGAGCACCGGCGGCTTTTCTCTTGCTGGTTGGCCATGCGCAGCGTCGCCACCCGCCTGATCAGCGGGTCGTGTGCGTCGGGGGGCGGGCTGCGGATTGAGCGGATCGCGACTGCCGTCGGCGACGTTTTGTAGGTCCATCCAGTTGCGCGCGAGCTGATCGGCTCGCAAACCGATGTACTCGGCGCTGGCGTCGGCGGCGATCCGCGCACTGATCTCTTCGGCGTCGGCATCGTCGTGGATCGCGTAGGCAAGGCGATCGGCGGTACGGACCAGGGCGACCAGTCGTGCGACTTGTTGGCCACCTTCGAGGGCGCGAGCAGGCTGATGGTGCCATGCGACCACCTTGGGCACTGGATCGGGGATCTGCCAGGCGCGCAGCACATGGGCGGCGAGCACCGCATGGTCGTAGCCATACTTCTCGCGTTCGACGAGATGTAGCTGGTCTGCTTCGTGCTCGTGCGCGCTGAGCAGTGCTTGATAGTCGGTGTCACCGCTCTGCTGGAGCAGAAACAGCTTGCCGAGGTCGTGCATCAACGCGCAGGTGTAGACGTCGTCCGGTTGAATCGCACAGATACTGGCCAGGTGGCGGGCCAGTCCGCCGACGACGGTTGCGTGCTCCATCAGCGTGCTCGCTTGCGCTCCCTGCTCGTCGAACAGGTCGAGGGCCGCCGCCGCTGTCGCCAGCTCGGCGATCAGCTTCATGCCGAGTAGCGCCACGGCGTGGTTGATCGACGTACAGCGCACAGCGGTTGCCATCGCCGCCGAGTTGACCAGCTGTAGCACTCGGGCCGACAAGGCTGCGTCGCTCTCGATCAACTGGGCGACCTTGCGCACCTCGGCGTTTGGGTCGCGACTGAGCGTCAGCACCTGCTGAACCGCATGAGGAAACGGACGCGCCCCGGCGGTCTGTGCGGCGCTGGCGACCATGCTTTGGGCGGCCGCCGCTTCGGCGTCGTCGTCGCCCCCATCGGCGAACCATAGTTCCTCGAGTAAGCTGATCGATACGCTCGCCACCGTGATTTTCCTCTATTTTTAGCGCAGCGCCCAGGTTAGCACAGCGGTTGGCGAGGCGGACAGCGATCAAGCGCGCGAGTTTGATAGAGGGCGCAACATCGGTAGATGGTGGCGGTTTTCTGAGCGGTTGGCGGGCCTAGTGGAAGTCGTAGGACACGTCGAGGTAGATGCCGTTGAGGAAGATCGCGTAGTCGCCTGCTTTGCTGCAAGACACGCAGTTACTTTCCAGGTCTTCTTTGGCGACGGTTGTGCTGCCGAAGCGATAGCCGTAGGCCACGTTGACCCGATAGGGGCCGGTTTCGTAGCCCGCGCCGGCGGTCAGCACGAAGGTCGGTGCCGGTGGTGTGCCGAAGGCGGTCGGATATTGCTTGGTTGAGGTGCGGGCGTCGTAAACGAATCCCAGTCGGGGGATCAAGGTTCGTGTTTTGCTGAGCGCAAAGCGGTACTCGCCGCCGAGACGCAAGGTGATCGCGTTGTCCCATTCGAAGATGTTGAGCAGCGCGGCCTCGGTGCCGTTGGTGAGCTTGGCGCGGATTGTCGTGTCTTTGTTCTGGCTGCTGAGCGCGTATTCAAGGTCGAGAGCCGCGCCGAAGTTCTTGTAGTCGCCGCGCAGACCAAAGATCAGTCGGCCCGGCAGAATGAACTCAGCCGAGCCGTCAGTCGCCGTTCCACCCAAGATCGGCCATACGGTCAAGCTGTCCTGCTTGACCTCGGTAACGGTCTTGTGGCGGTAGCTGAACCCGAGCTTAAGGTGTTTGGGGATCGCTTCCCACTGGGCACCGACGCGGAAGCTGGCGACGTTCCAGCCGGACATGTCGAAGCCCAGCTGATCTTTGCCGTCGACCACTTGGTCGCGGGCGAGGTTGACGAAGGTCAGCCGGTAGCCCGCCCCGAGGTTGAGGCGGATCGCATCGATGTTGATGCCCGCGCCAATCGTTGTCTCGATAAACACCAGCTTGGTGCTATTGGTTACCGGGCGACGCTCTGCGTTGGCGTACTGATAGGTGGCGTTGGCCGAGGCCACCGGGTAGACCGCCGCGCCGATGGTCAACCCGTCGAGCAGCCGATAGCCGGCGCCGACCAAAAAGAACGGCGCGACGAGCAGATCGCTGTCGACGCCGCTGACGCCGTCTTCGGGTGCGGAGGTGATGCCGCCGAGCAACAGCGAGAAGTCGCCCAGCAATGAGAGGCGCTTGATGCCTGCTAAGCCCGCAGGGTTGTGAAACAAAGCTGATGGGTCGTCGACATAGGCTACCGCTGCACCACCCATGCCCATGTGGCGCGCCGAATACAGCATCGGCGTATCGTAGCCGCCTGCCCAGGCACGGCGGTCGAGGCCGAAGACGATCAGCAAACCAAGGGCAAGCCGCCAGCTCTTCATGCAGGTCTCCTCGGGTGTTGGTCTTGGTTGCAACGGCGGCGGCACCATAGACCAGCGCCGTCCCTTTGACCATCCCGGTGTTCGGCGTGCCGAATGCCGAAAACAGCTCGCTAGTGCTGATCAGCCCCGTGCCGGTTGGAGCGGGCGCCCCGTGCAAATTGGCTGCGATAGTGACGGTAGGCGCGCTGCAGCTTGGGCAGGTGGATCCGCAACAGACCACGCGCACGAGCCTGAGCGCGCTCGCCAAAAGTAGGGTGCAACGCTGCCGCAAGGTAAGGGGCGATCGCGACGGTGTCGGCGGACTTAGCTGCTGAGCCTAGACTGCGCTGGATTGCTCGGGCGACCAATGGTCCGGAGTTGTAACCGATGTAGATCAGCAGCAGGTTGTCGTCGAGTTGCCCGGCGAGTTGTTCGAGGTAGGCGTATCCCGCGCGCAGCGCTCGCTGGGGATCGAGACGTCCGTCGGAGAGCTCGCAGGGGTAGGCGCTTTGTTGGGCAAGGACCTGTTCGAGGCTGCCGCTTTCTAGCGCGCTGCGTACGCTGCGCTCGACACGGCATGGGCCTTCACAACGACAGGGGTAGACTGTGCCGCTGCCGAAGATCGCACGGAAGGGGCGGCTCTGTGCGGTGCGCGAACAAAACTGCATCAAGCCAATGCAGCCAGTGCGACTGACCGCGAACTGTTCCCCGCCCGATTCGACGACCATTAGTGCCTTGAGCTGAGCTGCCCGATCGGCTGTCGGGGCGATCGCACCGATCAGCGGGTCCCAGCGGTCGATCATCGCGCGGCGCTCGTCTTTTGCCTCGCCGGAGACAACACGCGGGCCGACGATCGGTTTGGCGCCGAGCCAGCGGCGATAGAGACCGATCACTGATTCGGCGATCGCGGCGCTAGCTTGGCCGTCGAGCAAGTTGGCCAGGCGCTGGGACCAGGCGCGGCTGTCGTTGCGCGCGGGGACCAATGTCGGTTGGACGACGAACGGGATCAGCAGCGCGGTGACCAGTAAGGAAAAAGCAACGCTGGTGATCGTCGCCAGCCGGCGGCGGCGCTCGGCGAAGCGTTGATAACGAAAGATCACCGCGTCGATGCGGCGATCGACGGAGCGTACCAGCCGGCGAATCCAGCTCCGAAAGGCCCAGAACAGCGTGACGTGCAGGGCGCCGAAGAACACGATGCGCAACGCGACGGTATCGATTGCCAGCGATCGCCTGACGAGCCGCCAGAACGCCGCTGGGCCATCGATCTCGAAGGGCATTAGCGACAGGCTGACGATCGCGTGGATCGACCAGGCGACCAGTGCCAGACCCAGCACCCACAGCAGCAAATAGCTGGCGAGCAGGTCGTAGATTCCCTTGAGAATGCGCAATAGTGACCGCATCAGAACACTTGTACGGCAAAACGCGCCGAGTTCCCCCGTCGTGTCGATCGGCGGACTGCGATCGGCGGGGCCTCAGGAGACGGGGGCAAAGTCGCGCGCGTCGGCAGGCCAGGCGGTGGGATGCTCTAGCACGTCGAGCACCTCGTCGGGTTCGGCGACTACGGTCCACATGTCGCGGTGACGCGGGTTCATGAAGCGCTCGCCGATCGATTTCTCAAACAGCTCGAAGAAAGCCGAGAAGTAGTCGTTGGTGTTGACCAAGATGATCGGCTGCAGGTAGATACCCAGCCGTTTGAGAGTCAGGGCTTCGAACAATTCTTCATAGGTTCCCGAGCCACCAGGCAAGGTGACGACCGCATCGCTACCGGTCAGCATCAGATGCTTGCGCGTTCGCATGTCCTCAACGTACTGCAGTTCGCTGAGGCAAGCGTGTCCCCACTCGAGCTCCGCCATGAAGTGCGGCATGATGCCGATCACCTGACCACCGGCGGCCAAGGCCCCATCGGCAAGGGCCCCCATCGAGCCGACCGCGCCACCACCGTAGACCACGGTGTGTGCTGCTTCGGCTAGCGCTTCGCCCAGTCGACGGGCGGCCCGCAGATAGCTGTGGTCGGCGGCTTCGCTCGAGCCACAGTAGACGCAGATGCGGCGAGATGGCTTAGCTGAACTGTTCATCGGCGTTCTCCGCTGGGCCCATCGTAGCGACTTGTTTCGCGGGGGTCGAGTGGCCATTGATGCGTCGCTGGGCTACCCTAGGGGCAATGTCCGCAAAGATCAGCTTAGCTCTGGTGTTGCTCGCTGCTGGATGCGCCAAGGTCGGCACGTTTAGCGGCAAATCGCGCGATGCGCAGCTGCCGGTGGACGGGTCGATCATCGACGCCGCGCGGGCCGGCGACAGTGAGGTCGACGCGACTCGGTTGGAGAGCGGCGTGACCGATGCGACAATTGCCGATGGCGCTGCGAGCTGTCCGCAGCGCGAGTCGACGACCGTTGCGCTCTACAGTTTCGATGGCGTCGGCGATGCGTTGCCTGCAACAGCGCCCGCCGCTGAGGGTTTCTTGAGCTATGAGCCGACGCCGTGTGGTCAGGGGTTGCGTTTCGTTGGCGGCGCGGCCTCACCGAAGTATGCCTATCTGCCGTTTAGTGGGCCTTGGAAGCTGGCCAGCGGATCGGTCGCGGTCTGGGTCAAGTTCGACGGCTTGGCGCCGCTCGGTTCACAAGGGATCGTTGGTCGCGATGCTGCCGGCGGAGGATCGGGCCATCTGATGATCTCGCGCGTCGCCAACGACCGGGTTCACGTGCGCTTTCAGCCGGTCGGTGGTGGCGATGACCAGCTCTGTTCAGCGCCGCTCGCCAGCGGTTGGCATCGCGTGGTCGTCAATTTCGGTGGTGGTCGCGCGACGACGCTCGCTGTCGATGGCCAGCCGCAGAACGTCAGCGGCGTGACCGTCGCTGGCAATGCGCTCTGTGGCAGTGGTCCGCGGACCCCGAGCGGGATCGATGCCAACGATCAGCCCTGGGTGATCGGCGCGCTCTCGATCGCCAAGGATCCCGATCCGAAGATGATGACCGGGATCAGCGAAGGTCTCAACGGCTGGATCGATGCGCTGCACATTCGCTCGGCACGACTCGACTAGCGGTCGCGGTCGCCTGGAAGTGGCGATCGCCTGGAAGTGGCGATCGTGCGCTGACCTTCGCGGTCAGCTGAGGCGTTCGTGCTATTGGCTGAGGTAGACGATGATGTTTTTGAGGTAGCTGAGCGTGTCCTTCGCCGTCTGGTCATTTGCTGCGGGGATGGCGTAGAAACGTTGCATGCCGGAATCGAGCACGATCTTGCGCCCACCCTGGTCGCCCACCGCGATGCAGGGCTGGGATTTGACCCCGCAGCGTCCGATGGTTTTCAGCCCGTTGCCGACCAGCAGGTCGCTCTGACTAAGCTCCGATCCGCTGATCAGTTGGCCATTGGTGCTGTCGGTGACTTGGTCGGCGATGCTGGTCAAGCCGGCAAACAGCGGATGGGCGTCAAGCTGGTTGCCGACGGTGAGTTTTGTCTTCCAGCGCGTGTTCCGGGTGTAGATGAAGAATCCGGCGTTTTGACTGGCGGCGAAGTTGGTTCCTAGCGCGAGCGCCTTGCTGACGGCACTGCCGTGGGAAATAAATCCATCGCCAGCGCCGACAAACAGCGCGGCCTGGGATGCCTGCAATTTGGCAACGATCGCCTTGAACTCGCTCGAATCGACGGGCAAATCTGAGCCATCGTCGCTGCTCCCCGATAGCACCCAGATCTGGTCGAACGTCGACCAGTCGCTCGGCGGGCGCGCTTGGCCGGGAACCGTCGTGTCGCCGCTGCCGACGTAGTGGTGGTAGCTGACGTCGACGGACGCCTTGCACTTTCCTTGAAGTGCTTCGAATGCCGCATCGGAGAAGAACGCGCCACCGGCGGCCGACCACCAGCCGCAGCGGAAATCGAGCACCAGCAGGCTCTGCTTGGTGGCCGGGCAGCCGCCGCCAGAGTTCGTCGTCGGTGGTGGACTGATCGTGGCTGTGGGTTTGTCGCAGCGGAGTTTTCCCTCGCTGACCCGGCAGCGCCACTCGCCACTGCCGCTCGGGTCATTGTCAGGGTTGGGCGCCGACTTGCTGCAACGCCAGCGCTGCGTCTCGCTTTGATACTTGCACTCCCAGCCCACGCCGCCGCGTGGCATCTCGTTGGCATCACCGGGCTTTTCGCAGCTATACCGTTGCTCGGTCCAGGTGCAGTCCCAGTCGCCGGTCCCGGGCACTTGCTGGTTTTGCTCGCACTTTTTGCGTTCGGCGTCGCAGTCCCAGGATGTGGTGCACGTGCACGTTGCGCCGCGGTCGACATCGCCAAAGCACTGGAGCATTTCGGCGGCACAGCAGCGCTGCGGATCGTTGCAGGGTTGCGGTGGGTCGTTGGGATTTCGCGCGTTTGTCCACGGTCCGGTGAGTTGTCCTTCGCCGCAGCCGGCGACGGTCAGACAGAAGAGGGCGAACATTAGCTTGGGCCGCATGGATCCTCCGCAGGCAGTGGGTGCTTTCTAAAGCACGCCGCGGGGGCGTTCATCTTTCCTAAAAAAATGAGCGCAGCCGTTCGAGGCTAGACAGCGCACGATCACCGTGATCTTCTCGTTGGAGATGGCCAGCAAATCCTATGTGGCGTTTTTGCGCGGTATGAATCTCGGTCGCCGTCGGGTCAAGAACGAGCAGCTCTGCGCTTGCTTCGAGAAGCTAGGTCTTTCCGACGTTTGGGCATTTCTGGCGAGTGGCAACATCGCCTTTCGCAGTACCAAGACGCCGACAATGCTGGTCGCGCTGATCGAAGCGGGTTTGGGCGAAAGCCTGGGCTACGCCGTGCCTACGGTGGTGCGCACGGCGAGCGAGCTGGCGCTGATCGCTGCTCATCAGCCATTTGGCGCCCAGCAGCGAGCGCAAGGCAATGGCAAGCTGCAGGTCGGACTGCGTGAAGGCGTGGTCGATGCGAAGCTCAAGCGGCGGGTGTTGGCGCTGCAGAGCGCCAGCGACCAGCTCGCTGTTCACGGCAGTGAGATCTATTGGCTGCCTCACGAGGGTGTGTCCGCTAGCGAGGTTGATCTGGCAGCGATCGACGGCGTGGGAAAGATTACCGTGCGCACCCAGCGTACGCTGCAACGCTTGGCCGCGCGTTTGGCGTGAACGCTGCGTCAGGCTAGCTGTTTGCGCGGTCGTAGAGCTCGCGCATGCGGCGCTCGACCTCATCAAGCGCCCATTCCACACCACGCTCGGCATCGGGCATTACCGGTGCACCGATCATTAGCGCCAGCTTGCCGCCGGCCTTGATCAGGTTTGTCTGGCGGGGCATTGCGTGGAAAGTGCCGTAGATATAGACCGGCAGCAGCGCCTTTCCTGCCGCGGCGAGGATTCGCAGGCCGCCCCTCTTGAAGGGGCGCAGCGAGCCATCCGGTGTGCGGGTCCCCTCGGGGAAGATCAAGATCGGCCAGGGTTGACCGTCGGCAACCGCGGCGCCGATCGCCGCCTTGGCGTCGATGCCCCGTTTGCGATCGATCAACACGCCGCGGTGGCGCAGGTAGTCGCCGATCGCCGGCATCGCCGAGAGCTCCTTTTTGGCAATGAAGCGGACGGGGTCCGGTAGGTAGCCCAACAGGATCGCCCAGTCGAGATAGCTGGCGTGGCTGGAGACGACGCAATAGTTGGTCAGACCGTTGGTGTGCTCCATCCCCTCGATGCGGAAGTCGAAACCGAGATGCTCGATGATTCTACGGCCGAGCAAACTACCGACGTGTTGCGCCATTACGCCGTTGCCGTCATCGATCAGCCGCGACGTCGCTGCGAACAGATGGTGATAGAGCGTTAGCGAGAGCACCTCGCCGAGCTGGCGATATTGGGTGACCTTTTCAAAAATACCGCTCACTGCTTACTCCGCTTACTGCGCAAATCTAGTCGCCGATGGTCGCCGTGAAGCGGGGCGTTCGTCAAGCTCGCCGAGGTCGACTCCAGCGTGCGCTTTTCGCCGCCGCTCAGTCCGTGCATCCGGCTCTCGGCCGCAGCACCGCGCGCGAGTGTCAAAAGACGCCCGGGAACAGCGTTCCGGCACGACGGTTGCTTCTCAGCCACCCGACGAAGGCAATAGAGGAGGCCACGATGGTGAGGTTGGGCGAGTTGATCGAAGTCTTCTACCAGGAGTATTTGGCTGTCTTGGGCAGCGAAGAAGCGGCGAGGTTGGCCACCGCTTCGTCGATCGACAGCATCATGGCCAAGGGCAGCCGGCGGGTCGGGGGCGAAGATCGCCCTAGCGCTAGCCCGCGCCGCTGCAATTGCGCAGCTCTTGGCCAAGAAACGTTGACAGGCGAGCCATCGCGCTGATCTTTGCGCGGATCTCGGCCGCGCGGTTGTAGTTGGTGTTGGTATTGATGTCGTAGGTGTAGGCGGTGCCTGCCGCGTCGCGAACAAATTCGAACGCTGCGACTTCGACGCCGCTCTGGCGAAGAAACGCTTCGTACTGGGCGACCAGCGGATCGTCGAAGCCGGCGATGATCGAAAACTGTGGCGGCGTGGGAAGGCCACAGCTTTCCGTGTCACAAGGGCAGAGCTCGAAGCTGCCGGCGGTGTCGACGCGCACGGCGTAGACGAATTTGCCACCGATGAATTCGACGCGCACGATACACTGCTCGGGGCTGCTGATGTACTGCTGCAGCAGCGTAATGCCATCGGGCGACAGTTCGAATTCATCGCTGCCGAGATGGGCCTGCAGGTCAGCGAGCCGTTCGAATAGCTTGACGCCCTTGCCGCGTCCGGCGCGGTTGTGTTTGGTGATAAATGGCGCAGCGAAATTCCGTGCTGCGTCGATCAGGCTTTGTCGGTCGACGGCGATCACCGTGCGAGGCGTGCGAATTCCTGCCGCGCGGAGCGCGCTGTACTGCGCGGACTTGCTGAGCTCAAGCTCCAGGGCACGATGGTCGTTGATCACGCGCCGTCGATGTTGGGCCAGCCAGCGCAACACGCAGGCTGCGTACTCTGGGGCGAAACGATGGCCGCGGGTGTGAGAGGATGCGCTCATCCGGCTGTAATAGATGCCAGGAGGCGGCGGTTGATCGAGGTCAAACGCGCCCCGGTTGAGATGCCACAGGCGGTAGGGCAATGACGCGGCTTCGAGCTGGTCGACCAATGGTGCGGTCCACGCGTCGTTTTCGTGCAGGATGTGAATTTCGGCAGGCTGCTGGTGCATCGTCTTCCTCGTAGGCTGCGCCGGTTATAGCGAACTCGGCTGCGAGAGGCGAGCGAGCGATTAAGACGCGCGATGGGTCGTCGGACTGTTGCACCGGCTAGGCGCTCACCCTATGCTTGGCGCCAATGACAGGCCAAGCGCAATCGAGCGATAGTCAACTGATCGCAGCGGAACTTTCGGTCCAGCCGCGCCAAGTCGAGGCGGTGTTGGAGCTTTTCGCCGAGGGGAGCACCGTCGCGTTTATCGCACGCTATCGGAAAGAACGCAGTGGCGGACTCGATGAGCAGCAGATCCGTCAGATCGAGCAGCGCGCAGAGTATTTGCGCGAGCTCAACAAGCGTCGTGAGGCGATTCTCAGCAGTATCGAAGAGCAGGGCAAGCTCAGCGAGCAACTGGCGGCGCAGATCAAGGGGTGTACCAGCAAGGCTGAGCTGGAGGACCTCTATCTGCCCTACAAGCCGAAGCGCCGCACACGTGCAACTGTTGCCCGCGAGCGCGGCCTGACGGCGTTGGCGCAGCGGATTCTCGCCCAACCGAAAGACGGCGACCCGCAGCGCGAGGCCGCGGCGTTCGTCGATCCGGCCCAAGAGGTTGCCGATCCGGCGGCAGCGCTGGCGGGCGCGCGCGACATCGTCGCCGAAGAACTCAGCGAGCGCATCGCTCTGCGCAGCTTGGTTCGCGAGGTGTATGAACGTTCAGGGCGGCTCGAAGTGCGCGTTCGACCGAAGATGAAGGACCAACGCAGCAAGTTCGAGCAGTACTACGATACCTCAGAGCCGCTAGCGACGATGCCGTCGCATCGCTACCTCGCGGTTTGCCGCGGCGAGAGCGAGCAGGTGTTGCGCGCCCAACTGGTGGTCGATCGCGAGCGTTTACTCGGGCGCCTGGTCGATGCGATCGGTGGAGCGAGCGCGTCGCCGTTTTGGCCGGAGTTGGCAACGGCGCTCGCGGATGCACTCGATCGTCTGCTAGCGCCGAGCGCCGAAAAGCACGCGCGAGCCCAGGCCAAGCAACGCGCAGATCGGGCGGCGGTGGCCGTCTTCGCAGAAAATCTCCGACACCTATTGCTGGCGGCGCCCTATGGTGAGCATCGGATGCTGGCGATCGATCCCGGTTTGCGCACGGGGAGTAAGTGTGTCGCGCTCGACGCCACGGGGAGTTTCGTCGATGCGGTGACGATCTATCCGGCGCGTGGTCAGGCCGAGGCGGAACGCGCCGCACAGACGCTCAGCGAGTTCATCGCCAAGCATCGTCCTGAGGCAATCGCGGTCGGCAACGGCACGGGTGGGCGAGAGACGGAATCCTTCGTGCGTCAAACACTGCGGCAGAGCACGCTGCAAGCTGCACCGATGGTGGTCTCGGTTAACGAAGCCGGTGCGAGTGTCTACAGCGCTTCGGAGGTTGGCATCGCCGAGTTTCCAAAACTCGATGTGACGCTACGCGGAGCGATCTCGATCGGACGCAGGCTGCAGGATCCGCTGGCCGAGTTGGTGAAGATTGAACCCAAGTCGATCGGTGTTGGGCAGTACCAACATGACGTCGATCAGTCGCTGCTAGCCCGAGCGCTCAACGAAGTTGTCGAGAGCTGCGTCAACCACGTTGGTGTTGAACTCAACACGGCCAGTGCGCAGCTCCTAACGCATGTTTCAGGTGTTGGGCCAAAGCTCGCTGAGCGGATTGTCGCCTATCGCAGCGAAAATGGTCCGTTTGTATCCCGCAAGGACTTGATGAAGGTCAGTGGCGTTGGCGCACGGGTGTTCGAGCAGGCCGCCGGCTTCTTGCGGATTCGTGCTGCCAAAAACCCACTCGATGCATCGGCGGTGCACCCTGAACGCTACGGTCTGGTTAAGCGCATCGCCAAAGATCTCGGTGCTGATGTCTCCCAGCTGGTTGGTGACGAGCAACTGATCGCGCGCATCGATGCCGAGCGCTACTTTGGCGACGGCGTTGCAGCGCCGACGATCAACGATATCATCGCTGAGCTGCGCAAGCCCGGTCGCGATCCACGTGCCGATTTTGAAGCGCCACGCTTCTCCGATGACGTTTGCGAGCTATCTGATCTGAAAGTCGGTATGCGTCTTGAAGGCGTGGTGACCAACGTTACGGCCTTTGGTGCGTTTGTCGATGTTGGCGTTCATCAAGACGGGTTGGTTCACATCTCCCAGCTGGCCGACCGCTTCATCAAGGACCCGGCCGAGGTTGTTACGGTGGGCCAGCGACTTCGTGTTCACGTTCTGGAGGTCGACCTGGAGCGTCGGCGAATCGCGCTTTCAGCGAGAGCCGAGGCGTCGTCGGATTCTTCTCGACGCGTCGCTCGGCCTGAGTCCGCAAATCCGCCAGGGCGTCGGTCCGAGCAGGCCGCGCCGGCTAAGCGGCCCAGCGAAAGAAAAGCCCCGGCGCCACAGCGTTTTTCTAATAATCCCTTCGCGAAGCTGGGCGAGCGGAAGCCAGGCGACAAGCGCTAAGCTCGTCGGCCGTCGATCGGCGGACCTCGCCGCGCCGCTGCGCTGCCCTTAAGCGCCAGCAAACTGGCGCGCTGGGTCATTGGCGAGTTGGAAGGAACAGCGTTATCCATCGTAGGACTCTAGCGCCAAGGGGGGGCAATGGCTCTGGAGAAAGACAATGGGCAGCGATGGGCGGTCTAAAAAGGGCGAGATGCAGCCATTTGATCGACCGCTACCAACCGAAGAGCTGAGCACGCAAGAGCTCAAAGAAGCGTTTCATGCGACGCGCGTGCGTGATGCGTTGTGCGTGCCGTTGCTCGACCGTTACGCCGACCAAACGCCCTACCGGTTTGTGCTCGACCAATCTCAACAACCGCTCGATGCGGTTGATGTCTACTTCAGCGAGGCTGAGCCCTGCTTTCACTACGTCGGCTGGGGAATGTCGGAAGTCGGCGAAAAGCGATCGGTTAACGACGAGATCAGCGGTTGGGGGTTCGAGCTGATGTTTCGCTTGGCGACGACGCGTGATCAGCGCCGCGGACACCCAAAGCGGTTGGACGGGACGCTCGCCGATAACGCACCCAGCTGGCCGGTAGATTTGCTGGTCTCACTCTGCCAGCTCGTCGAAAAGACGCGCCGTGGATTTTGCGCCGATGACTTCGTCGAGATCGCCGACTGGGCCTATGGTTCGCGACGTGCGGCATTGCTTCGTGCCGAGGGCGAGCCGCTGCACACGCCAAACGGTCAGATGCGCTTTTTGTTAGTTGAAGTGATCTCGGCCGAGCAGCTCTTGCTGCTCAAGCGCGCCTACTCCGATGACCTGAGCTATCGTCAGTTGCTGAAGGCGATTCGTTACCGTCTGCCGCCAGCGTCTGCCGATTATCGCGCTTAGCTGGGCTCGTCGAGCTCGAGGGTGATCTTGGCGCGCTCGAGCAGCCGACGAAAGTCGCCTTTGTCGACGGCCTTGATATAGGCTTCGCGTGCGTCGACTTTCTTGTCTTGAACCAGTCTGATCAAAGACTGATTGAGCGTGATCATGCCTTGGCTGGCGCCGGTTTGCATCACCGAGACCAATTGAAAGGTCTTCCGCTCGCGGACCAGGTTGGCTACGGCGCTGGTGCAGACCAAGATCTCGTAGGCTGCGACGCGTCCGCCACCTTGCTTGCGACAGAGCGTTTGAGCGATCACACCCTTGAGCGACTCGGCGACCATCTGCCGGATTTGACCCTGACGGTCACCGGGGAATTGGTCGATGATTCGATCGACGGTGCTGGGCGCGGTGCTGGTGTGAAGCGTGCCAAACACCAAGTGCCCCGTTTCAGCGGTCTCGACGGCGATCGCGATCGTCTCCAAGTCGCGCATTTCGCCGACAAGCACGATGTCTGGGTCCTCGCGCAATGCGGCGCGCAGCGCGTCCTTGAACGAGTCGGTGTGCTCGAAGACCTCACGTTGATTGACCAGACATTTTTTGTTTTCGTGGACAAACTCGATCGGGTCCTCGATGGTGATGATGTGGTCGGAGCGCGACTTATTGATCACGTCGATCAGCGTTGCCAGTGTTGTCGATTTGCCTGAGCCGGTCGGCCCGGTGACCAGCACCAGGCCCTTGGAGAGATGACAGAATTCGAGCACGGATTTGGGCAGGCCGAGTTGCTCGGGGGTTAGAATCTCGAAGGGGATCGCGCGGATCACCATTCCCGGCCCGCGACGGTCGCGAAAGATATTGCAGCGAAAGCGCGAAAGCCCCTCGATAGCGTAGGCGAAGTCGCTGTCGTTGCGCTCACTGAATTCGCGCCGGTTGCGTCCAGGAGCGATCGCCTGGATTTGCGCCATCATTGCTTCGGCGGTGTAGGGTGCACATCCCTCGACCTCCGTCATATGACCGTGCAGGCGGATCATCGGTGGCGATCCTGTGCAGAGGTGAAGGTCTGACGCCCCCACGGCGATCATTCGCCGCAAGAGCTCGTCAACTTGGCGGACGTGCAGCGGATTGACGACGCCAGCGCTGCTCGCCCGTGGGCGCGCTTCCTCGGAGACCCTGCGAGGCGCTGCCGGCATCTGCGGCAGATGCTCAGCTGACGCGCGTTCAACTAGCGGCGGCATGGTCACCGCGCTCGCGCCTGGTCCAGTCGCTCCGTCGAGCGCGGACGCTGGTGGGCGCGTCTGGGCGCGCGCGTCGGGGCGCGTTTGGGGCGGTCGCGTTGGCAGACGGGGATCGGCGGTGCGCGCGGATGAGCGGTCGGTAGACGGACCGGGGGCGGATGCGAGCCCGAGCAAGATCGTCCAGCGCTGTGCGGTCGGGTCGACGCGAAGACGTAGGGTTTGATCTCCGGCGCGGAACTCGAAGCTTGCCGGTTGGCCGGTGATCAGCGAAGCCATCGCGTCAGGCGGTGCGATCTCCTCGACGATTTGCTTGACCTCTTGGTGCGAGGTGGTTTGCGAGGCGAATCGTTCGCGCTCGCCAAAACGCAGCGTGACGTTTCCATCGCTGCGCAGGATCAGTCCGTCTGCTCCCAGCCGTTTCATCGCGGCGATGTAGACCTCAATTCTCGGCATCGGTCCGCTCCAGGTTTCGTCGCTCGCTCACGCGGACGATTTGGCGCTTGTTGATGATCATCAGGCGCTCGCCCGCATGTAGCACGACCCATGTCGCGCGATCGTTAAGATGGTCGAGCAGGCGCGCGTGGGCTGCAGGTGCTGAGTACAAAAAGCTACCTGCGGCGTTCGTGCCGCCGCATAGCTCGAGCCTGACCGGAGAGTTGATATCGAACAGCAGGTCGGGATCGTCGAGCGGCATGCCCGCGCTGGATATCGCCAACCAGCGGATCTGGTCGGTGCCCAGCAACAGGAAATCCCGCGTCTCGGGATCCCGGGCCGGCATGAATTGGCCGGCAGTCTCCAGCGTTTCGATCAATACGTCAGGACCGATCCAGTGGTCATCCGGAGCGAGCACGAACAATTCGAGCTGCTTTTCGATGCCATCGCTGCTCTCAAGCTCGACGAGAACGCGCTGCTTTGGCACCCGCAGGTCCGCTTGGCCCGTCGTCATCCCTCACCGCCATTCGCAATTAGAGGGCGATCGTAGCGCAAAACTCAGGGCACGGCGACTCCCTCGGCGGTCGGGTCGCTGTTATTGGATCGCAGCTGGCAATCCGCGATATGCTTGGCCTTTCAATGAACGATCCGAGCAATGCACCCCGTGATGCGATCCGCCGGCTTGAGGCCGAGCTGAGCAAAGACCCTGCGTCGCAGTGTTTTGTTGAGTTGTCGTCGATCTTGTTGGTCCTAGGCGAGGTCGAACGGGCGTTGCGAATATGTCGCCAAGGGGTCTACCACAACCCCGAGTTCGCCGAAGGATACGCTGCACTCTATCGGTGTCACCGCCAGCGCGGCGATCTCGATCACGCGGATCAGGCACTGGCCAAGGCGATCGCATGCGATCCATCGCGTTCGCAGTATGTCCTCTGGGCGGCCGAGCTAGCCCTCGAGCGCGGGCAACCGGCGGCGGCGGTCGACATTCTGAAAAAGGCGCTCAATTACTTTGTCGATCTCGATGGTCGGCTATCGCAGCTCTTGCTCGAGGCGATGCAACAGGTTGAGGCCAGCGAGGGCGAGGAAGAGCCAGCGCAAGCCGAAGAGGAGTTCGCCGACACGCGAGATGTCGTCACGCGACGCTTGCAGCCCGTCGACCGCGCACGGATGGCGCAACACGTCCGTACGACGGCTGCCCAGCCGGTTCCACGGGCGAGCGTTCCGCCGCCAACCAGTCCGGTACTTGTCGACGATCGCCCTGAAGTCGATGGGGCGATGGTTGTCATTCCAGCGAATCGCTTGGTCGCTCGTTTGACACTGGTCGCGGTCGTCGTGCTGGTGGCCGTAGCGGCCGCCTACGTGATCGGACTTCGACAGCGCGCAGATCCGCGTACGGATGAGGTCGACCGAGCACTGAAGATCGCGTCCGTCGCCGAGATCGAGCGAGTGGCGCAGGTGTTGCGCGCGCCACCGCACACCCAATGGGCGCAGTCACAGGCGCAGATGCTCGAAGGTCTCGGTTGGCTGATCTACGGCAGCAGTTCGCCGTCGATCGGCGACGCGAAGGGTGAGTGGAGCGATTTGGCAACTCGCGCAATGCTGGCGATCGGTGCCGGGCGCAATGGCGATGCGCGCGAAGCGTTGCTCTCGTCGCTGCCCGATGCTGCCCACGAGCGCGGGTTGCGGCATCTACTGATCGCCTGGGTGAACTGGCAGACCGGGAATCTGCATGGCACGCAAGCCGAAAGCGATCTGTCAGCGCTGACCGACTGGGCCTTGGCGCGTTGGCTAAGTGGGCGGCTGGCGCTCGAGCTTAACGAGCGCATCGATGCAGCAGCGGCGTTTCGTCAGGCGTTGGATCTGAGCGGCGATCTCGAGTTGGCGCGCTACAGCCTGGCGAGCGTGCTGCTCGCCGAGGATCCGGCGAATCATGAGGCGGCGCGGCTGGTCAAGCGCCCCGCGCAAACCGCAGCCGGAAAATTGATACGCGCGATCGCGCTGCAGCGGCAGCTGCCGTTGGCGAAGCGCGACACGACGGTGGTGGCGCGGGCGCTACCTGCGCAACCGCCCCGGAACTCCGCTGTGCCGTTTGACGCGGTGCAGTTCTTCGCCGAGCACTGCGCTTTTGATTTGGCGCAAAGCCAACTTCAAGCCCTGATACGCTTGCGCGATGCGGAAGCGCTGACCGTTCGTTTCTTGAGCGCACGGTTGGCCTATTGGCAGGGCCGTTGGCGGGAGGCCGACGATCTGCTGATCGGTGTGCCATCGGTGGCCGGCGTACGGCAGCTACGGCGCACGATCCGCAGGCAGCCTAGCTTTTCCGGCGTTAGCGATGCGCAGAAGGCTTTAGTCGCGGCGCGCTCGCGGATCTACAATCCAGCAGAGCTCGCCCAGTCGGTGGGTGTGATCGCCGAACATTTTCTCGCCCAAGGGCAGCTCGATCTCGCTGCGGCGACGATCGAGCCCGAGCGACAGCTGTGTTCGGCGTCGCGCGTAACCCAACGAATGTCAGCGCTGGTCTTGGCGCGGGCCGGAGATTGGTCGCGCGCGTTGCCGCTTCTCGAGCGGTTGCCGAGTCAACGGGACGATCGCGTTGCCCGGGAGGTTGCGATCGGTCGAGCCGAGGTCGGCAGACTGACAACGGCACGGATGGCACTGTCGACGCTGCGTCGTCAGACCAAAGACCGCCTGGCGCTGCGCTATGTCGAAGCGGCGTTGGCGGTTGCCGCGGAACGATATCAGCATGCGATCCGGTTGTTATCCGAGCAGCATTCCGAGCCGACGCGCGGAAAGCTACTGCTCGGGCGCGCACATTTGGGCGCTGGCCAGCTCGGCGAGGCCGAGCACCATCTGGGCGATTACAGCGCCACGCAAAACCAGGATCCGCGCGGTCCCTACTATCTCGCGGAGCTCTACCGCCGGATGCGTCACTCGAAAAAGGCGACCGCCCAGCTGGAGCTGGCATTGTTACGCACCAAGGGCAAATGGCATTTTCATTCGCTGGCCGAGAAGATCGCCGCGCAATTGGCGCGCTGACTATTTCTCCACCGGATAACCGGCGCCGGTCCAGGCCGAAAATCCGCCCGCATCATAGACGGGGCGAAAACCCTCTGTGACCAGGTAGGCCGAGGCCTGGCTCGAGCGCGCGCCGCTCTGGCAGTAGACGACCACCGGTAGCTTCGCCGGGATTTGGCCAACGTTTGCTTTGAGTCCGCCGCCAGTCCACGAGAGGTTGATCGCACCTTTGATGTGCCCCGCCGCAAACTCGCCGGGCTCACGCACATCGATCAAGGTCATGCTCTTTTGACCGTCGATCCAGCTCTTAAGCGTTTGCGGAGTGATGTCTTCCTTTGCGTAGGCTTGACCGTCCACGCTCAGCGCATCGGCTTGCTGCTGGCCATCCTGCTGTTGCAGATCAGCCGAAGCGGCGCCGTCCGAAGCCTGGGCGTCTGCGCCAGCCTCGACCAGCGCGGCATCACGACAGTTGCCGTTTGCACAAGGCGATGCAGGATCCGATCCGCACGCGGCCAACAGCGAAAGCGCGAAAGATACCGATAAGGTGGTACGAAGCATCTGCGTCCTCCCATTGCGTCGCAGCCGCGGATGCTAACACGATCACCCGCAGGCGCGCACTGCTACTCGGTAGAGCGCGCGCTGAGCGGTCGCTGGGCAAACCGCAGGCGACGCTGCTCGCCAGGCGCGTGGAAGACTCTCGCTGGACTCAGCTCGCTTGCTTGCTGCGCCGTCCGCGAAGGATGATCGCGATCGAGGGGAAGGTAAGCGCCGCGAGTGCCAAGCCGCCGATCGCGTAGCTGTGGACGCGGTTGGCCCAGAGATAGACGACCTTGTCGAAGAGATGGGCCAGGTTGAAGGTTAGGTTGAACATCAGTACCAGCGCGCCGCCGCTGGCGAGCGTAAGGCTGCCCACCGTCCACCATCGCGGCGTAATGCCGAGGGCAAGCAAGCATATCGCAGCCAGCAGGGCGATCACGCCGAGCGGCCAAGGGCCGCTGTGGTCGTAGTTGCTGTCGATGGTCGCCTGCTTTGCGACCGTCGGTGGCGTCGATTTGCAGTCGCTATGTAAGCAAAAGCCCCAGCGCACGTCGTAGACCTGGTGTGCGGGCAGTGCGTAGCTGACCATCGCCGAAACGGCGCAGAGCAGCGCAGCGACTCGCAGGGTCAATTGGATCTTTTTGCGCGCGCCGCTCAGTGGCCAGGGCATAGCGCAGTCTGGCATGACCCTTCGAACTGAGCAAAGCGGTGTGTGCGAGCGGCACGAGCTGCACTTGCCGAGCAAACTTGACCGCTTAGCGGTTCAGCGTGACAAGTCCGTTCCTCGACGCTAAAAGCGCTCTTTGTGAGGAGGGCCTGCTGATGGTTGCTACCGCGGATCTTTGCCGACGAGATGTTTGCCGTGTTGCGTTGCTGGCGTCGATCTTGGCGCTTTGCAGTTGCAGCTCCGATAACACCACGCCGCGGGCGGACGTCCAGATCGACGACATGGCTGTGCCAGATAGCGCAGCGCCCGATGCGATGGTGCGCGATGGCGCGGCTGCCGATGGGCCGCGATCAGATGCGGGCCTGGCCGATAGCGTGGCTCTCGATGCGAGTCCAGCCGACGGCACAGTGGCCGACGGCGCAGTTACGTTTGTCTTGCAGGCCAAGGCCTTTGTCGATGGCGGCAAGATCCCCGCGACACCGTTTACCTGCAAAGGCAGTAGCTACCCGGCGGGCAGCTCGCCAGCGTTGAGCTGGAGCGGTGCACCGATCGGTACCCAGAGCTTTGCGCTGATCATGGATGATCTAACGGCGAGCAACTGGACGCATTGGGTCTACTATCGGATCCCGGCGAGCGCCAGCGCCCTGCCCGCGGGTGACAACACTTCCGGGACACTGGGCAAAGAGCAACAGGGGCAAACCCGCTATGCCGGCCCGTGTCCGCCGAGCGGTGTTCACACCTATCGGTTCCGCTTGTTTGCGCTGAGCGGTACGCTGTCCAAATTGGCTGCGGGCGCGACACGAGCCCAGCTTGAAACGGCGATGGCTCAGCAGATTCTCGCTGTGGCCACGCTGACCGGCACGGTCGCTAAGGCCGACCTTTAGTCGCACCCCCCTGTGGCACTTGCGTTCGTCGGCGCATCGGGTGAGCACCACGATGCAGCGCCGACGGCTGGTCGAGCAGCGCGCGCACATTGACTTCCATCATGCGATGGCCGACGTTGCCGCGCAGAATTTGCCGGCCCTGATTGAGGATCAGCGTCGACCCGGCGACCAGGCGGAACTATTTCGCCGCCGCCCAGTTGACAGACAGCCGCTGGCGCTTCATAGGACCAACCATCGCGCGGGGCCAGGTCGCGCGCGAAGTCTTCATCTGCGGATGTGGCCGAAGAAGGGACAGGCACCGGAAAACCATTTGTGCAACCGGGACCCATCCGGGTGTCAGGGGCGGCCGTCGCGGGGCAAAGCTGCGTTGTGGCGTTTCTCAGAGACGGTTGCGGCTGACAGGCTTAAGAAGCACCGAAACAGCCAGTGAGGGCCGAGTAGGGAAGCGTGAGTCCTGAAAGTCAGCGTCCTGACCATGCGGGTTCGAATCCCGTCATCCGCACTGATCACGAGCGGCTTCCATTGGCGGGCCCGTCGGCGGCTGGGGTCCGCAGGTCTTGCGCGCGCGAACGCGGCGTTACTGGGCGCGAGCGCGCCGCCGTTGCCTGAGCGGTAGCAGCGCGAATAGGCCGAACAGTCTGAGCGCCGTGGCTGATCCGTCTGGCGATACGTGGCAACCGCCAGCACCGTTGGCGGCGCGCTGCTGCATCCTGGCCGACCGCGAGAAATGGCGTGCTGTCGCCGGCTTGGCAAGTACCGTGCTGAGTCAGCAAATGCGAACACGCTGATGCCCAAAGCCGCAAATCGGATAGCTTGGGCGGGTTGACAGGGTGAAATAATGGTTCATACAGCATCGATATCGCGCAACGGCGGTCGCCTCCGACAGGTGAACTGAACTCAAGTTCGCCCGCTGGATACCGGCGCACCACGCAAGATCGATCAGCGCTCGCGTCGTGGCGCGCTGCTGCTTTTGGCACCGTAGCCAAGGGGTAAGGCGGCGGTCTGCAGAACCGCTCATCCTCGGTTCGATTCCGAGCGGTGCCTCTTTGTCCGATGATGATCGCTGTTTGAAAAAAATGTGAGGAGGGCGCGGTGAGCTAGCCACGTCGGATCGAGGAGAATGACATGAGAACGCTCGTCTTGGATATGGGCTACCAGCCGATCAATGCAGTTCCGTTTACGCGGGCGCTGAGCTACATCATCAAAGGCAAGGTCGACTTGCTGGCGACCTACCAGCGTTCGATTCACCCCGATTGGTTGATGCCGGCAGTGGTCCGCCTGACGCACTTCTTGTGCGCACGTCAGCACGTCGTCAAATTCTCGCGTCAAAATGTTTTGGCGCGTGACCGCTTTCGCTGTCAGTACTGTGGCGAACGCAAGCCGATCGGCGAGCTGACCTTTGACCACGTTTTGCCGCGTTCGCGCGGTGGCCGCACCGAGTGGCGCAATATTGTGATCGCTTGCCTGGCCTGCAACAGCCGCAAGGCCAATCGTACACCCGAGGAAGCCGGGATGCGGCTGCGCTGTCGCCCGGCGCGCCCGAGTTGGTTGCCGCTGTTCGGTTTGATGGCCCAGCCGATCGACAGCGTTCCCGCGGAATGGCGTGATTACTGGACGGTGGAGATTTCGCGCTAAGTCAACAGCCCCGCTTCCCGGTTGTGGGAGCGGGGCCTTGCGATAGCCAAACACCGCATAGCGCAGACCGGCGTGAAGTTCGACTGCGTCCGGGGCGGCTTTGCGATCGTCATCGATGGTCGCACTGAGATACTCGTCGGTGAACGCCTAGCCGAAGCCGACGTGGAACACCGGCCCGAGACCCGCGGAAAAGAGGTAGGCCAAGTCGGTGTCGAGCCACGCTCGCGTTGGGTTGGCATCGTTGATCGAGAGCTCCGCACCGAGACGCATTTCGATATCCCAGCCCTTGAGCAAGCGCGTCGAATCTGGCTGCTCCTCAGCGAGCTGGGGGATGTCCAAGGCCGAGAGGTCGGGCAGCGGTGCGTTGGCCCGTGGTGTGTTCGTCTGTGCCATGTCGGTCTGGGAAATTTCCAATGGGGTCGCCGCGGCGTTGGTCGCGATGGCTAACAGCAGTGCGGTCAAAGCGGCCGACGCCCAGCATTGTTTGGTCGATGGGTTGAGCATGTTGTCCTCGCCGTTGTTTCTAGCGACTGTCGCTAGCGCGGCCGGTTATCGAATTGGCCTGCCGCGGGTTGCCCCGTGCCGGCGACATCGTTGTGGCGCGCTGCTCGGTCGCGCTCAGCGCAGCGATTTGGCGTGCCACACGCTGCTCTGACCTAGAGTGCTTTGAAATCCGAAGCTTCAGACAAAATGAACAATTTTAGATTGCTAGGATTGAATTTGAATTCACGTTCAATATAATATCCGGCAGCAGCGGGCGGTCGTCAGCGCAATCGGCGAGGGGTGTGATGCAGCCTTACCAGAGCAGTGATCAGTTATATGGTGTGTTCGAGCGCTTGCTCTCGCGTGTCGCCAGCGACCGCGAGCTAGCAGCACCCCTTTTGGCGGGCGACTTCGTCTTGCGGCTGCGTTTTCGCGATCCACTGGCCGAGATCACGATCGATCTGCGCGGCGATCGATTGCGCTGGCAGTTGGGGCCCGCTGATACGTCGGCCGACTTGGAGCTATTGCAGAGCGCTGCCGTCGCCCACCAGTTTTGGTCGGGGAGACTCAACGTGCCGCTGGCGATCGCTAGTCGCAAGATCGTTGCTCGCGGGCCGATCGCCAAAGCGCTGGCATTGTTGCCGGCGGTCAAGCCGCTGTTTGCGATCTATCGTGAGGCGCTGGTCGATCTGCAGCTCGGTGATGTTGTCGAACGCGGCGCTGGGCTGAGCGAAGCTGTCCGACTGCTGGAAAACGGCGCGCGAATGACGCGACGGCTGGGGCGACGCTGGTGGCGACGCGCCAAGTACGGCGCTCCGCCCGCAGCGCGGCGCTCAGCGTCGGCACCAAGCGCGGGGCTGATTCCGTTGGCGGAGCGTCCGGTCGTCGCGTCGGGGATCGTTGCTGGGGTCGAGCGGTCACAGTCATCGCAGCCGTGCGAGCCGCAAGTCGGCGAATCGGCGTTGGCGATCGCGATGCTGGAGCGGATGTTGTTGATCCGCGCCTTCGAGCAAGCGCTGGCTCGGCGCTACGCCGACGGCAGCATTCCCAGCGAGGCGATCCATTTGAGCATCGGTCAGGAAGCGGTTGCCGTCGGTTGTTGCTTCGCGCTACGCGCCGACGACTACATGGCAACGACCCATCGCGGCCACGGCCACATGTTGGCCAAGGGCGCTCCTGCCGACCGGATGATGGCCGAGATCATGGGCAAGCGTGCCGGGCTTTGCGGCGGCAAGGGCGGGTCGATGCACGTTACCGATGCTTCGGTTGGCGCGATCGGTGCCAACGGTATCGTCGGTGCCAGCGCTTTGCTCGCCTGTGGCGCGGCCCATTCGATCGCTCGCCAGGGGCGCGACCAGGTTGCCGTGGCCTTCCTCGGCGACGGAGCGACCAACCAAGGGATGTTCCACGAGGCGATCAATTTCGCTGCGGTCTTCAAGTTGCCGGCCGTGTTCGTGGTCGAGAACAATCGCTACGGCGAGTTCACCGCCCTCGAACGACACACGCGGGTCGGCGCCTTGGCCGATCGCGGGGCGGCTTATGGCGTGCCGGCGCGCACGGTTGATGGCAACGATGTGGCAGCGGTTTACCGGGCGATGAGCGAGGTCGTCGAGGCCGCGCGAAGCGGTGGCGGCCCGCAGCTGCTGGTTTGTGACACCTATCGTCTCTGCGGCCACATGGAAGGCGAGTCGTTTGCCTACCGCAGCGAGCAAGAGATCGCCGAGTGGCGGGGGCGTTGCCCGATCGACGCGCTACGCGAGCGACTCTTGGGTGACCAGGTGATCGCACAGCAGCGAGCGGATGAACTCGTCGCGCAAGCCGAGCGTTGCGTGCAAGAGGCGCTGCGCTTTGCCGATGCCAGTGCCGAACCTGAGCTGGCCGAGCGCTTTAGCGACGTCTATGCGACCGATGCACGCCGTCTTTATCAGGTCTCATCGGGTAGCGGCGCTCAGACTGCGGAGCTGAGTTACGCCGAAGCGATTCGACGGGCGCTCGCCGAGGAGATCGAGCGCGATCCAGCGGTCTATTTGCTGGGTGAGGACGTCAGCGGTGGTGGATATTTCGCCGTGACCCGCGGTCTTTCCGAGCGCTTCGGGCCGAGTCGCATCGTCGACACACCGATCAGCGAATATGCGATCGTCGGATCGGCGGTGGGTGCGGCGATCACCGGCAGCCGGCCGGTTGCCGAGATCCTCTTTTCGGACTTCTTGACGACCTGTGCTGACCCGTTGATCAACAACGCCGCTAAACTTCGCTATATGTCGGGTGGACAGTATGCAGTGCCGCTGGTCGTGCGAACGCCCGGCGGTGCTGGCCTGGGGATGGCAGCCCAGCATTCGCAGTGTCTTGAAGGCCTGTTCGCTGGAATTCCCGGGCTGATCGTTATGGCGCCGGCCTCACCACAAGACGCATATGGGTTGCTCAAGTCGGCAATCCGCTCCAACAACCCGGTACTGTTTTTCGAAAACAAACTGCTCTACGCTTCGACCGGTCCGGTTGCCGTCGACGGTGACGTACTCGAGCCGATCGGCCAGGCGCGCGTGGTCAGCGCTGGCGAAGATATCACGATCGTCGCAATATCAGGTGCGCTGCTGCAAGCGACGGCGGCGGCGGCAGCGCTTGCCGAGCGCGGGATCAGCGTTGAACTGATCGACCCGCGGACCCTGGTCCCGTTCGACATCGCCACCGTTCTGCGCAGCGTCTTCAAAACCGGCCGGCTGATCGTCGTCGAGGAAGCGCCGCTCGCTCAAGGCTTTGGCGGCGAGATCGTCGCCCAAGTGGTTGAGCGCGCCTTCGACGCGCTAAGTGCTGCCCCGCAACGCATCGGTGCCGATGCGATCCCGATCCCTTATAACGCCGCACTCGAGCGCGCCGCACTGCCAAGCGTGGAGCACATCGTCGAGTTAGGCCATGCGCTTTGTCATTCGCCGAGGCGAATAATGAAAGGACACGAGCGATGCTGAACGGACCTTCTAAGTTGGCGACGGTGGCGCGAGTCGGCCGCTGGGCGATCACCAGCCGCCTCGGTTGGCGCCATCCGCTGCATTTGATCCACGCGGTGACGGCGCGCTGCAACGCGCGCTGTGGCTTCTGTGCCTGGAACCCCGAGCTCTATCAGGACCACGACGAGCTGACGACCGCCGAGATCAAGCAGCTCTATACCGACGCCAAGCGCGCCGGCCTGATCAGCGTTTCGGTCTGGGGCGGGGAGCCACTGTTGCGTCCCGATATCGAACAAATCGTTGCTCACGCGCGATCGGTCGGGTTGTTGACCAACATGGTGACCAACGGCACGCTGCTCGAGCGCAAGATGGATCGCGTGCTGCCATACCTCGATCGCTTGTGCATCTCGGTCGATCACGCCTCGGACAAGCACGATCAGATTCGCGGCGTCCCAGGGCTGTTCAACAAGCTGATCTCGGCGACCGAGCGTGTGCAGCGCGAATATCCGAAGACGCGGATGGTCTTTAACTACACCGTTCACTCCGAGAACGTCGACTTGCGCTCGATCGAGCAGATGGCTGAGCTCTCGCGCCGCATGAACGTGCCGGTGATCTTCACGCCGCTGCGCGTCGAGATGGCGGTTGGTGAGCACGACGACCGGCTGGCGGGGCTCAACCCGACCAACGAGCAGCTGGCGAAGGCTTATCGCTACATCGCTGAGCTAAAGCGCACGGGTACCCGTGTGGTGACTTCGGATTCCTATATCGCGGCGGTCACCCAGTTGCCGCTGTCCTATCGCTGCCATTGGCCGAAGTTCATGCTGCCGATCGAAGCCAACGGCGATGTGGTCGACTGCATGCATTGGGGGACGCAGCCGATTACCAATCTGCGTCAGATGCCGTTTGCCGAGGCCTTGCGTCATCCGCGGTTGCGCGAGCTGACCAGCAAGGAGGGCGAGGCCTGTCACAAGTGTATCTCGTCGCACCGCTACGAGCTGTCGCAGATCTACGAGGGGCGTTTCGGTCCACTGCTCTCCTGGGGCAAAAATGTGATATGGAATCGCGTCGCCTGATGTTTGCAGGCTGCGACGACTAACGGGGCCTAGTTTGTCCAAAGACTCGACCGCACTCAAATGGGTCCGCCCGGCGCGCCAGCAACGCAGTCAGCGCTCGGTGCAGCGGGTGCTCGATGCTGCCGAGGAGCTCTTTGGTCAACAAGGTTTCGAGCAGACCAGCGTCGCGCAGATCGCGGCGAAGGCCGGCTGTGCGGTCGGTACGGTCTATAGCCGCTTTCGCGACAAAGAGGCGCTGTTGCACCTCTTGCATCAGAACCTGGCGCAAGAGGCCGTGCTTACCGCTGAGAGCGCCTTGTCGGCGCTCGATCCGCAGCTGCCGATCGATCAGCTGGCGCGGCTGATGGTCGATTTTCTTTGGTCCGTCTATCAACAGCGACCCAAGCTGGTTTTGGCGGTGGCGATTCGCGTGCCCGATGATGCTGCGATCGCCGAGCGCTCGGAAAGGTTGCTCGACGACGTCGCTCAGCGCTTAGGGGCGTTCTTGGCGCGTCATCAGGACTTGCGGCTCTCCGATCCGCAAGACTGCGCTGACTTTACGTTGCGGCTGATCTTCGGCGCGTTTCACCATCGCGCGCTACATGCCGGCTTCCGACCCGAGCGGCGCAGCGGTGCGGCATTTGTCGAAGAGCTGTCGCGCGCCGTCGCTGGCTATTGGCGAGCTTGTGGATAAGTGATGTCTGCGAACAAATCGATCACCATTGAGCACTTGCGGTGTGCGTCGGCCGAGCGGCTCGAAGCGATCTATGCCGCGCCGCATTCGGCACCCGCGCCAAGTGGCCTCTATCGCTGCATCGATCTCGGTCCGACCCCGGCCAACGGTGCGCGCTGGGCCAAGCTGGCCGTGACGCTGTTCTTCCAGCTTGAATTGGCGATCGATTTTGATCGGCGCTGTTGGCTGATCGGACCCTGTCGCTGGGCGACCGGCGAATTCAGCTTGCCATGTCAGCCGTCGCGCTGGCGCGCCACCGAGACCTACTGCTTCGACTACCGCGAGACCCGCTTACCCGAGCCGATTCGATGCCTACTTTACGATGAGGTTAAGCCGCTCACTGAGGGGCTGTGTCTCGGCTTGGGTGGCATCAACGCCGATGCCGGTCGCGGCGATCTGCGCTACTTCGCGTTGGTTCGCCAGTAGCCTCGCGCACGCGTCTGCGGCTCGGTCGCCGGCCCCGCGCCGCTACCAGCTCAAAGCGCCAAGGTAGGCGTCGTTGGTGCTGCTGAATCCCTTGTGGGTCGTGCCGTGATAATAGAGCGAGACAAAGCCGTCGTAGGCGCCAACGAAATATGCGCGCTTTTGGTTGGCGGCGATCGCGTAGTGCGATGATGGCGGTTTGAGTGCGTTGAGCGAGAGCGCGAACGCTTCTTTTCCTGTCGCCAGCTCGAGGCCGATAACGGCGATGTCGAAGCTGTTGGCCGGCTTGGGTAGCGTGTCGCCGGCGACCTTGGCGGCGGCGAAGTATTTTTCGATCACCACCACGCGATCTTGACCGGCAGCGACGCGTGGTGCATCGGTTGCGGCGTTGTCGATCGCCCAAGCCCAGCGCGTGTTGACGGCGGCGCCGTCGAGACGTCCGACGAAGGCCAGCGTGTTGCCGACGAGGTTAAGCTGGGTGTTGCCCAGTAGCACGCCGCTTGAGGCGCGACCAGCGACGATCACGTCGCCATTGGCGGCCGCCGCAAGCGATGTCGCCGCGTTGTCCGGCCCCTGGGAAAAGGCGCGCAAGGCGACCGCCGAGCCGCTCTTGTTGAGGCAGACGTAAAACGGCGTCGTGCTGGTGGTCTTGACGGCGGGCAAGACCTGGTTGTTGCCAAAATCGAGCCGTTTGCCGCTGCCGCCAACAAAGCACAGCCGCTGCGTCGCATCGATGATCGCGTTGCCGAGGGTGGTGCTGCGCGTACCCAAGGCCGCGTCGCCGAAGCGCTGGACCAGCGCTTGAGTACCCAAGCGGATGGCAAACACCTCGTCGCCGCCGCTTTTTGCCTGCAGCGAGCTGCTCGCGCCGGCCAACTGAAAGCCGTTGCTGTCGGTGAGGCCGACGATCGCCGTGTCGCCGCTTTGCGGATCGATCGCTACCCCGTAGGGTTGATCGCGCCCGTCGCCACCGAAGGTGCGGTGGCTGAGATACTTGCCGCTCTTATCGAGCACCAACAAGAGCCCCTCACCCGCGCTATCGGCGGCGATCGGTCCCGCGCCAAAGTCCAGCCCATCGGCATAGCGACTAGCGATCACGATGCGGTCTTGTTTGTCGATCGCCAATGCAACGTGGTCCGCGACCGCCGCCTTGGCGAAGTTGACCGTCCAGAGCGACGTTCCCGTCGCGCTGTACGCTGCGACGAACAACCCCGTGACGCTGCCCTGATTGCGCAGGTAGTAGCCCGCAAAGATCATCCGTCCTAGGCTGTCGGTCGCCACGTCCGTCGGATAGATCGCATCCGGGTCGCTGTGACCGATGAAGCGATCGATGGTGACGGCTACCGTTCCCGCATCGCTGGCGATGGCGTCGATGCTGCTGTCAGCCGGGCCCTGGTCGACCGGTGGCGCGCTATCGTGGCTAGCATCGGCGATCGCTCCGTCGACCGTCGGCAAGTCTCGGCCGGCGTCTCGCGTCGCGCTGTCGCTCCCAGCCTGATCCTTTGCGCCCGCCTCGGCGATCGCGCTGTCGGTCAGTCCGCGATCGGTCGCCGTGCTGTCGAGCTGCAGGTCGCGCAGACCTAGGTCGCTGCTCGGCGCCGTCGATTGGCTACAGCCCCAGCTCAGCAGCAGTCCCAGCGCTAGCGTGATCCCTGCCGTCTTGCTCATCTTTGGCCCCCTCGGTTGGCAGCCAAGCTGTTAGCACGAATGCACACCGTGCGCCGCCCGCTTTGCGGTGTTTGTTGTGTAGGGGAATCTCGGAGATGTGGCGCGGCAAATCGCGGCAGGGCCGTACGCTGGTCTTTGGCGGTCTAGCCGCCCGACGGAAAGAATCGACAGGCTTGCGCGTAGGGGGAGTGCTTGCGGCTAACGCCTGCGGACGCGCTGGCAGACGATATCTCAACGGTCCCCAAGACATCGCCATCTGCGCAGGCGCCGTCTTGATCGATGTCGACGTAGTAGTAGAGACGATAGACTGTGTTTGCGGCCACGCTAACGTCAAAGGTTGTCTGGCCTTGAAGCACGCCAGCGGCACCAGAGGAGGTGCAGCGCCCGGTGCCCTGGCAACGGACCCAGAAGATGTGCTTGTCGTTAGCTTGCGCAGGCAGCTCCGTGATGCTGAGCCGAAGATTGCTAAAGGGGCCGCAGACGCTGGCTGGACACGCGCCTGTCGGTTCCATTCCGCTGCCGTCGCAATGCGACATGTACGTTTCGTTACCGCAGGAGCAGGCGCATTGGATCGGAAATGCGCCGAAATTGCACGCTCTGATGCACTCGGCGCGCTGGCCAGCGATGCACGTCTCGATCTTTGCGGACAGCTGCCGTCCCGAAGCAAAAGTCGCGTCACATTGTTGTCGACACGTCGCACCGTCGCATGACGAGATGCAGCCGAGGTACCGGCGGCAATCGGAACTGCCCTCGCACGCTAGCAGCTCGGCGCAGCAAGCGGCGCTCAAACAATCGTTGCATGCCGGGTGCATCGTTTTCAGTGACGTGCTGCTGCAGCCTTGCGGCGCCGCGTCGGGCACCGCCAGCTCTCCGACCTTGCTATCGTTGAGCTGCGCATCTTGGATGGCGCGCCCAGGCGTGCCACATGTTGCCAGTGCGAGCAGGGAAAGCATAGCGCCCGCGATTTTGTGCACGGCGATCTCCTTTCGGCGTAGGTTGCGCGCTGGCAAAAATGAATTCACCTAAGATTGGCGAAAATAACTGAACTCAATTCTGATCAGCCGGTGCAGATTGCGGATGATGTCGCGACATCGGTATCGCCCGGACCTTTGTCTATGCTAGAGGCCGGCGTTCCGATCAGGGTTGCGTCATCGTAACCCGCATCGAGCGCCGTGCAGTTGGCCGTCGAACGACTGAACGTCGCTTGGACGAGCGGTGCGAGAGAGTGCTGCCTTGGCAATGGTCTTGCTCACCGGCGGGTGCTTCTTCGAACGGCCGCCTTATCGGCAGACCGAGTTGGAGTCTGTCCGAACGCGCGCGAAGACCGGGCTTGAGGCTTATCGGCTGGCAGTTATTCGGCGTCGAGGTAGCTGCAGGCGCCGGTGACGGCGTCGCAGCGTTTGAACACGTCGCCGCAATCGCCGCGTGGATTGTGCGCGTTGGGCGTGCAGGCGTCGAGGCAGTAGCCCTCGGGTGCGCAGCGTTGTTTGGGCCAGCCCTGAGGCGTGTTGCATTGCGCGTCGGAGGTGCAGGGCTTGACGCAGGGAAAGGGCGGTCCGTCGTAGAGGTCGGTCGCCCATTCGCAGGATTCGCTGGGACAGGAATAGGCCTCGGTGGGGTAACCGCCGCACGTGCCGGTCTTCGGCGCGCATTCAAGCGGGGGAAACGGTTGCTCGCAATTTGGCGCGTCGGGGTTGCTTGCGTCGGTGGCAGTTTGATCGGCGATCGGTCCGTCGGTGACCGACGAATCACTCAGCGCTTGTGAGCTGTCGCCTGCGCCACAGCCGATCGAGCTGAAACCGAAGGCGGCGACCCAGATAAGAGACTTGAACAGCATCTTCTCCTCCATCGCCATCGGGCGTATGTGGAGAACAGAGCAAGTTGCTTGCCAGCGCATGCGTGAAAGATTTCAGCGATCTTGTCTCGCCCTGCGCCATGCTGTGCCGCCCCACGTCGCGAATCGATCCGGGACAGACGTCCGAACAGCCCGTGTCATTCACACGCAAACAAGTCCGCCCCATAAGCTTTTTGAAGATCTCCCGCCCCCGACGAGTCTGAGGTCGCCGAGGTATCGGTCATCAGACCGGGGCTTGGGAGCCAGCCCCGCGGAGGTGGAGGCACCTGGCTTGTCGAGCATCCAGCGGTCGCAGAAAAAACCATGGAATTTCACCAGGGCAGTGGGCATAAAACGTGCATTTGCTCGGATTTTGTAGCGAGCTGGGCGCGAAACAAGAGGAACGGTGCACCATGCGGTACTCAAGACAGTCGGTAGCAATTTCACTGATACTCGTTGCTTGCGGAGCCCCAGAGCATCCGCAGGTCACAAACTACGACAACGGCAAGGGCGAAGGTGGCTCGAGTCAGCTGATCGAGTCAGTGGTCAAGCTGATCGATCCCAGCCCCTGGACCTGGCGAATGGGTAGCGGCGTAGTGGTGGGTCCACGCGAGATTCTTACGGCGGGCCACATACTGGACGCTGACGGATATCTTCATGTCGAACTTGCGGATGGCTCCAAACGCACGGTGGTCGATTACCTGCATCATCCGCAGTTTGGCTGGGACACGAAGCATATGCCGAGGCGAACCGATAGCGCGATCGTTGTCGTTGATGAGCCATTGCCGCCTAGCGCTATCGTTCGACTTGGGCGACGCCTACCAAGTTCCGGTCAAACGGTTGTGCACCTGGGATATGGATTGGAACACGGTGAGGAGCGCTCGATCGGTCGCATCGTGCACGGGAAATTTCAAGCCATGCTTCCAGAGCTTGGCTTGTTTTGGCGTACGGCGCGTCGCCGAGAGATCTGCCAGGGCGATTCCGGCGGCCCGCTGTTTGTCTTCGATGACGGGCTGCCTCGATTGATCGGTGTCCTAACTGCCAGTCGGAGCATGCCATGGGATATCTTTTCGGCCTGCGATGGTAAAAATATTTACTCCGCCCCGGTTATCGACGGTGAGGATCTTCGCACCTTGCTAAAGCAGCGGGAAGACGAGCTGATACGACTTGGCTGGTTGGCGTCGATGCGGGCGATGGAAGCAAAACAACTACGTATCCCCTGTGGCAAACATGATCTCGGACTCGCACCGGTTATTGCGCGCCGTGGCGAGCGATACGATCATGCTGTTTTTGTGGAGTTTCGCGGTGCACATTGGACGAAGCGGCCTCGGCTCTTCCGAGGCACAGCCGACGAGAAGCCGCCGCAGGGTGAACTGCCCGGGGCCTGCCTCAAAA
The DNA here is from genome assembly GCA_020633415.1 of Deltaproteobacteria bacterium. GTDB lineage: Bacteria > Myxococcota_A > Polyangia > JACKDQ01. Next base: position 93,222 of record JACKDQ010000002.1, on the reverse strand, counting down.
GCTCCGTGACGGGCAGTTGGCTGTGCAAAGCCGATGGCGGGTCACGCGGTAATAAGCGCTACTTTCGCATGGCGTTGGACGCTGATCAGTGCGGCCCGATGACGGTCTGGGAAGGATAGGGCAACGTTTGCCAAAGTAACATTGTCCGCGCGCTCCGCCCCAGCTCGACTTCGACGACGCATTCTTCAACCAGACCCTTGTGCTCCGGCATATCGCCGCCGCGCGCCACCACTGCGTCCGCTCCGCTGTTTTCGCCACGCGTTGGTCGCCAGCGGCCACCCTTGAACTACCGCTGTGGCTCTTGCGCTGCCTCAGCCCGCCATCGCTACTTGCAGCAATTGCAGCAACAACGCCAGATGGTGCGAAGGTATGCCTCGCTGGATTAGACATTTCGTGACAGCGCACGAGCCGCAGCCGCTGAAAGAAATCTGTTGTGCCAGGCGATGCCCCACGAGGGGTGATCCAGCGGGGTCTTGACAGGAACCATAACCGAGCTATTATTCGCATTTGCCAAGCGGCTGCCCTCGACCTTTGCAGTACGTCGCCCTCTGTCCCTTGCCCGCAGCAACAGCTGGCTCCTTGGCTGCCCGGGAACCCATCGCCTGGCGCTTTTGCCCACCTACGAATGCGAGTGACCATGACCCCCATAGCGAAGACCGCCGCCAGCGTCGTTGGATGGAGCCTCGGCGCCGCCATAGCCCTAGCAGCCTGCGGGACCACAGCGACCAGCACGGAGCTCGACGCCGAGGCTATCGATCTACAACACGCCGACGGCGGTAGCGTCGCGGTCCGCGATGCGCGCATCGATGACCGTGGCGCTGACATTGGGCTCGATGCGCGGCCTCTGCCCGACAGCACTGCACCACCGCCGCGGGTACGCAGCGTGGTGTTTGCGCATGGGGATAGCGACGACCTGATGACCCTCGCCACGGTGCGTGCCGATGGTACCGGCTACCAGCCGGTCGCCGGGTTTGGGCTACTGAAGTTGACGGAGCGCATGTTCCTGATCGGCAGAGTCAACGCTGAGGTCGAAAGAGACGGACCCTTCCTGCTGCCGGGAGACGCGCATTCGGCGGTGGTCCTGCCCAAAGGCCGAGGTGTGCTAAAGTATTTCCGCGAGTCGCTGGGCGCGACGGACCGGTTCGGCTTCCTGCTCGTGCGACCGAGCGGACAAGTCGAGATTCTGTATAGCACCGACAACAGCAACAACACGTCGGCGGGGCTGCTGAGGGTGTTGTCGCCGTTTATCGCCGTCAGCGACGACGGGCGACTTGTCGCTACGGCCCGCAATAACCGGGGCGACGTGGTGTTGGCACGAACCGACGCCACCACATTCAAAAATGGAAAGACCACCATCGAGATCGCGCCTTCGCCCAAGCCCGATTCCGTACAGTACCTTTCGCTGAACATCATCAAAGGTGAATTGTTCTTCAGCACCACGCGGAACGGGATCGCAAGCCTCTGGCGCGTGCCGATCGACGGCAGCGCGGCACCTAAACATGTCGATCTCGCCTCGGCGCTGGGCGAAGAACCGCCGACCATCGACGCGTACCCAGACAGCGGAGGCAACGGCACCGTTGTGGTCGCCGCCGGAAAAAGCGTCGTCGACAAGACGTTGTTGGTCGTTGAACCAAACGGTACGGTCCGCCGACTCACCGATAAACCAGGCGCGCCGGGCAGTCGTGGAACATATCAGCCGGGCGTGCGTCTGCGCGTCTCGCCGTCCGGGAAATGGGTGGCCTATGTGCAAGACAATCGGCTGTGGTTAGCCAGCACCAGCGCCCCAGGCACGCCGCAAGATTTGACCAACGAAAAAAACGTAGTCCCAGGCAAACACGAGCCCCGCAGCCTCTACTGGGTCGGCGACGATTCCCTCTTGTTCTTGATGAGCGACAACGTGCTCCACAGCGGCGATCTCTTTCGCTACGAATTGGCAACGAAGACGCTGACCAATCTCACTGGCCAAGGCGGCGTGACGCGTCCCTTTGTATTGAGCGACAGCGCCAACATCTCAAGCATCTGGCGCTCACCCAACGGCCGCTATCTTTACTACCTCGACGCCGAGTGGAACACGAACGATGGGCAGCGCAATCTCCGTGCCATCGACCTCAGCAACTGGACCCGACTATCGGTGACGAGCAACGCGTGGATTTCCTCGGTCAGGCTGTGCGCGACGGGCTCCATTGCGGTCCTGGCCGGATATGCGCCCGCCGGTTCGACGGCCGGCCGTATTTGGCGATTCGACCAGGAAAAACCGACCGCCACGGCTCCCACACTGCAGATCGCCGGGGATACCACCGCGATCACGCAAATTGCGTTGTCATCCACCTGCGACCACGCCATCCTCGCCGCCGAACGAAAGGGCGCAGCGTTCGACGTCTATGTTGCCAGCCTGACCGCGCCGGCCTCGCTGTACCGAACCTACAGCGGAGCGACGCAGATCCACAGCGCGCTGCTGACGAGTGCGGGCGGACCCTATAGCGTCTTCGCCGCGGGATCGGCCGCGCAGGTGGGACTTCGTTTCGTGTCCTTGGGCAGCGCTGCCTCTGCTCGCGCAATTCATCAGGGCAGCAAGGCATACCAGGTGTTTGGCCTAGACTGAGCCGCGCGGGCTTGCCGACGCCCCCCGGACACAAGGCGTTGGCGCCAAGGTCAACGACGGTGGTGCAGTGTGCAGCACGCCGCTTTGGTATCGAAGTCGATCGCCGCCGCCGATTCTTCGCTGGCCGCGGCGCCGTCGACCGTCAAGGCCGTGAAGCTGGCGCTCGCGCAGCGTTGCAGAGGTCCGAACCGCTAGGAGCGTCGCTTATTCGACGAGATCGTCGAAATACGGCTGCCAGCCCCACCAAAACCACAGATTTTTATTGGACAAAGCGACCGCGCCCTTGGTCCGACTCTTGCTCAGCACAAAGCGGACACCTCCTTGGGGGACAAGATGCGTGCGCTGTGGTTAGCGGTTTCACTTCTGATGGTGCTGGTCGGCACCGGCTGGGCCAAGACCCATACCTTCAGCGTCAAGCAGACAAACCAAAGCAAGAACCAGGTTGGCGTCAAGTTCTACGATATGCAGCGCGACCGACTGGGCATCGGCCCCGCCTTCCGCTTCATGATCGACACGCTGGCCAACAAAGCTACGCCGAGCTTGATTCTGCACGTCCAAAGCAAGCACAAGATCCGCGACCTCGAGACGCGCGAACAGGACCCCGCCACGGCCGCCTTTAGCCAGGTCCGCGCTGGCGATACCATCGGCCTGGTCGTGCTCTGTCCCACCAGCGCCCATAGCAATCTCGACCCCAACAAGCTCGTCGCCGACGGGCAGGCCCACTGCCTTTGGGTCACCAGCGCCAAGGGCAACCCTAGCGACCACTCCAACGTGCTGGTCAAGAATGCGCCCGCGCTCGATCACCAGGGCAATCCCACTTGGGTCACGGCGCTCGAAACCGAGTTCAAGGTCACTCCGCAGATGGTCGCCGAAGGCGGGTTCAACCTCTATTTCACCCCCAAGTCGAGCTGGAGCCAGCACGGCCTCCCCGGAGGCAACAGCCTCGGCGTTGGTGGGTTCGACTACGGCCGCACCTTTCGAGCCGTCTTTGAGTAGGGTCGCGACGTGAACCCCCGCCGCCCGTTGTGCATCGGCCGCTGGGCTGTCGGATTTTGACCAGCGGCCCAGCCGACGGCGGGTTTGTCAGTGCACCGCTTCGAGCTTTTCGCGCGCGCGCTCGTTCGCCCTGTATTCGCGAACGATAATGTGGCGGCCGTCGAGCTCGCTGTCGTTGAGCGCAGCGATCGCTGCGCGCCCTTGCTCCTCGGTGCACCTCGTGCTGCACCCGACCATCGCTCACCTGGCCTAGATGCTCTTGCTGACTCCAGCACGAGGCCGATCGCTGGGGAAAGAACAAGCCCTTGCGGCTGTCTGATCGGTGACATCAACAATTGTCGGAGATCGCGACGAGCGCAGCCAGTCGCCGTCGTTGAAGCTCAGCTCACCATCGGATTCGTCCACGGTAACGTGCCACCCGAGGCGAGCTTGCCAAACAACAGCTCATTGGACAGCGGACGCTTGACCTTGCCCTGAATCACGCGCGCCAATGGACCTGCCGCCATAAGCCAGGCGTGCTCGCCACATGGCGGCCGAAGAGATGCGTCGTCGAAGTCGAGCTGCAAAAAATTCACCTCCATGGATGCGCGGCCTCCCACCCCGTTTTCCGCTTTCTTTCTCCGACAGGTGAAGAGCAGGGCGTCAGCTGATTTCTCAAGGTCGCCAAGGATCAACTTGGCGTTTCCAACCGACTGACGCTGCGTCTGAAACAACAACCGGCGTGCTTTACAGCCACAAGCGTTGGGACCGTCGGAACAAGCACAAGCTCGCCCGTACGGCTGGTGTCGCCAAACACCAGCCCCTTTGGCCCGCCTCCGATCCGGAGACCCCGGCATCTCGGAGTCGCTCCGAACCACGGCATCGTGACCAAGACTCGGTGGCAGCCGACCGACCCAGCGGGATAAGGCGCCGCATGACGAAAAGTCGTCTGACCTTGAAGAGATAGCCGTTGGCTCTGCGCCAGGTTGGGAGACCAATCCGTCGCTGGTAGCAGCTAGGCCCTCGCGCATCGGTCTCGGCACGAGGCTTGCTGTTTACCAACCGTGTTTGGGGGAAGAAATGAAAAGATGTCTCGCCTTATCTCTCTGTGCGTTGTTTGCCACGGCCTGCGGCGGAGTGCTCGATGGCGTCCCGGGCGAACCGAACCGGAGCGCTCAATCGACCAAGATGCGGTCCTTTGCCTGGCTGCTGCAATCTGGATCCGCTTATCGCGTCACGGTCAACCCGACAGCAGGAACCTGGATGACCCAGCGATACGCCATCGATTCGCGCTGTCGGAGGATTGCACCCCATCCTCGGCCCGATCGGCTTTACTGTCTGGCGTACGATGACAACACGGTGCTCTACGAAGTGGCGCTCGGCAGCGGCAGCTCAACGGGCAGCACCAAATTGAACGAACTGGCACGCCTCGACGTATATTATGTGGGAATCACCTCGGCGTGCAGCCTCAATGGCAAAGTCTATTTGGCGAGCCCCGCTAGCGAGTCCGGCGTGGTTCAGCTCGCGCAGCTGACCATCAGCAGCGGCGAGCTGGCGCCGCTGGCGAGCTACGACCTGGCCAGCTACGGTGTGATCGGCGGTGTGCACGGGCTGACGATGTTCGCTGGACAGCCGACGCTGGCAATACACAATGGCATTACCGACCAGCACTGGGTTGCGCATCTCGATCAGCCACCGGTCGAGCTGGCGTTTCTTGTCGAGCCCAGCGGTTCCTCGAAATACATCTACGGGATCGCCTCCGACCCAACTGCGTCGAGCAAACTGCTCGGTGGCATCAACGGGAGCGAGCTAGCGGTGATCGATGCGGCCAGTGGGACGACCAACCTCCTGAACTGGACCGCGTCGGGCAGCGTCGGTGCGGCCCCCAGTGGTCAGGCGCACGACATGGCTAACGCTGGCGGGTGCGACGCGCTGCCGACCGAACTACCGGCCGAACTACCCAGGCGGTGAACGCAAGCTCAATGCCGCGCCCCAGCGTTTGTAACGGAGCGCTTCATCGCGCGCAGCTTCCGCTCGTATTTGTGCTGCGGGCAACTCGCGTACGGCTTCGTCCGCATCGTTTGCGAGACGTGCGGCACCACGCTGGCGTCTTACCTGCCTTTCGCCGATGATGAGGGTTTGCGGCGGCGCATCGCTGAGCGCGCCAAAGGGGATCCTCGATGTTGACAGCGAAAAGGGCACCCTGTGTGTTGCTGCCCCTATTATTGCTCGCCAGTCTGAGCCAAGCGACGGCTGATGCTGCGAAACAGCGTTGGTGCATCGACGGTCGGTCTTGCCCCTCGAAAATATGCGTGTACCGAAAGCCGGGTTGTCGCCGCAAGGGTGTGTGTTGGCCAAAGGGGTATGCCTGGCCGCCCGGCGCAGCGGTTCCACGTTGCAGTTGCCGGGGCAAAACCTTCTACGCCGATATTCCAACTATCCCTTGGCGCAAGGCAGGGGTTTGCCAAGCTGCGAGATGAGTTTCCACGCGCCGCCTGGCGTGTTGGCTCCAGGAATTCGGGGACGAATGTTGAATTAGGGGAAACAGGCAAGGCGAGTTGCCATGTTGATCCCACTTCACCCTCGGCGAGACCGCAACCCTGTCGGATTTACAAACTATTTCAAGTCAATCGCTGCAACCGACAAACAGGTCTTGGACCTGCAAAGAACCGATCGCCAATAAGGTTTCTCGCGGAGGTTGCACCATGTACTCGCCCTATCGACGGCTCGCTCTGCTGTTCACGCTAGCCTCGTGGCCGGCGGCGCTCCGCCAGCCAGCTCCGTCGCGTCAGGCGTGGGCGGCAAGGGTCAAACCGTCGCGCCCACCCAATGGCAGTGGGGCGCGGGCAACAGTTGGGAACTGGGGATCGTTGAAGATCGCATCTACGCCTACCATCTCCGTGACCGCCAGTGGCGCGACCGCGATGACGACGACGAAGGCTACCGCGCTGCCAGCAAAACGAAGTGCGCGCTGACACCAGGCGATGAGCTCAGCAACACACGGCGTCGACTTTCACCGCTGGTCGATCGAAAAGAACCGCGCCGACTGATCCGCTCCGAACTAGTCGCCGATCGGGATATCGGCAAGGTCTTGCGACAGGTAACCCAGCTGGTTGACCTTGATCCGGCTGCTAGAGATCGAGTAGACGAAGTCGTCCATGAATATGCTGCGGCGCACCTCCGAGTTCGCACGCGTCCACCAAGTGCGACAAGAGGGGTCACCGGGGTGGGCGACCTTGCCTTGCAGCGAAAAGCCCGCAAGCGTGTCGACCTGATAGACCATCAGCCCACTGAAGGTCATCTGCGTGCCGTAACCGCCGCCGCCGTTGCCTCCCTCGCAAACGGTCATCGGCAGCGCGAGCAGCTTCTTGGGTGCGAAGAAGGTGAAGGCCAGGTGGTTGGTCAGCGCTTCCGAGCTCGAGCCGCGCGTACCGATGACTTCTTTGTGCGTCAATTTCGGATCACGCGGATCACTGACGTCGAAGATCTGCAGCATCACGCCGGTAAACCAGGCGAACGACCCCTGGTCGCTGGCGTCGTAGCCGATCGTCAACAGATGCGTATCGTCGAGCATGTGCATGTAGGTCGAAAAGCCCGGGATCTTGAGCTCGGCCATCACGCGTGGATAGAAGGGATGACTGAGGTCGAAGACGAAGAGCGGGTCGGTCTTCTTAAAGGTCACCACGTAGCCGCGATCGCCGGAGAAGCGCACCGAACGGATGTCTTCTTTGGGTGCTAAGTGATCGACGATCCCGACGGTATCGAGGTTGCTTTCGACTTGGCGTAGCACGCTCATCGTGCTGTGAACGTCGGGGCTAGGGACGCGCCCACTGGTCGTGGCGATCCGCAAGAAACCCTTGTGCTGATCCATCGCAAACTGGTTGAGCACGCTGCCCTTGACCAACCCGCTGGCGGCATATTGGACAGCCGGCATGCTGTTTTCGAGCAGGAACTTATGAACCGTGCTGGTATAGCGCCGCACGGGCTCACCATCGGGGCCGGCGTTGACGTAGTTGGCGTGTTCGCGCGGTACCGACATGTAGAGCGCATCGGCTGCCGCGTAAACCGCGCCCGGCGGGCTGACGATACTCGCGCTGTTGATCGGCTCCTGCTTGGTCATGTCGAAAGAGAGAACCGAGGTCAGCTGGCGACCGTCGTTGGCCGCCGAGCGGTAGAAGCCACCGCAACCGGCAAGCAGATTCCTGCTCGTCGTCGGCGTTCCTTGGTTGTAGGTGGTGTCGGTGATCGAGGGCAGCCAGTCGCTGATATCGGTCTCGTTGATCAGCTTGATGTTCTCCTGGCGCAGCAACGCGAAGAGCAGGCGGGTCATCAGTGGGTTCTTGTTGCTCACGCTATAGCCGCATTGCGAGACACCCGTGGGCCAGTAGCGAAGGTTGGGAAAGGTGACGCCCGGGAAGGTGAAGACACTATGGACCGCCGGACCGACGCGGCGCGCGGCGATCAGCGAGCCCGAAAGCAATACTTCGCGAATGATCGTCGGCTTTGTGCGGTCGGAGATGTCGAAGACGGTCAGTTTGGTCGGCTTGCCATCACCGGTGAAGCGACAGTTGTAGCCGTAGGTGCACTCGCTGCTGTCGTAGACCCGATAGCCGCGCTCCGTGGCGGCCTTACCCTCGAGGGCACTGTAGACGACGATCTTATTGTCGGTGACAAAGAGCTTCTTGGGTGTGCCCTCGATCTTCGCATTGCCGATGACCTTGGTGTTCTTGGCGGGCCAGGCTTCGAGAATGCGCAGCTGCGTGCCCGAAACGACGTAGATGTATTTGTTGTCGTTCTTGACGAAGTCGGCTTCGTCGACACCCGCGACCTGGTTGTTGGTGGTCGAGGTTTGCTTGGCGCCTTCCGTCGTTGTCGCAGCGGCGGTCGGCGCATTCCCGGCGCGCATGGCGTCGTCGTAATCCAAGCAGCGCTGGGTATTTGTCAGCGCCTGACGCAGGTTTTCCGCCAAGCGCTGCTCCATCTCGCTGATCGCTGCCTGGCGAATCGCCGCCTCGGCCGCGATACAGCTGCTCAGAGGTTGCAGGTGAACAGCAACATCGGCGTTACGCGCTGCATCACACCCCGCCGCGCTGATCGCCAATAACGCTAAGGATAATCGTCGAACTTTCACGGAGGCCTCCCGTCGACCTGTTTGACCTTTGAACATCTGAACCTGTGGACCTCTGGACGAGGTGCACAGGTCGGGCCAAATCCGACAAGATGAAACCCCGCAAAATCACGGCGCGCGATGCACCGATCCGTCGACTGAGCCAAGGAATGGGCCTACAACCTTTCAGTTTCCTGAGGGTAGGTGCCGGCCCTCGCGTGAAAAATCAATCTTGTGCATCGATGGCACAAACGTCACTTCGAACGGGCCGATGCTATGGACGCGGGCCGCGCAAATGCGCCAGCGATGCCGACCAATAAACGACGGTGCCGTGATCTCGGGCGAAAAATAGAACGTGCTCTTGTCGGTTTGGCCGCCCGGCATCGACGAGCGCATGTAGCCCACGTCGTGATAAGCGCCGAACAGATGTCCCACTTCGTGGACCGCCGTCAGGATGCGATCTTCGAGCACATCGGTCTTGCGGAAGGCGGCTTCGAAGAGCACGGCGATGTCGCGGGGGTTCTTGTTGCCGTAGTCGACGGCGGCTGCGCGGCCCAGCGTGTTTTTACTGGCGCGTCTTGAGCCTAATCCGACCGTCGGCGGCCAGCGACATGCCGTATTTCGGATGAGTTTCGCCCCAACAGCGAACCGACCCGTCGGCGAGCAATGCGCAAAACAGATTGGTTCCATCCGAGCCGATCAACTGGATCACCCGCTGCTTCAGCGGCACGCGCGTCGGCCGCAACTGGACCTTGGCCAAGATCGACTGGGGGCTGGCGCGCATGCAGCGCTGTCGATGACTATAGGCGTTGACGTGCTCGGGAATGCGTTTGCGATCGGGTGGAACGCAGCCGAGCTGACAATCCAGACCGCGACCGCAATCGCGCGTCATGCAGGCCTGGTACTGTTTGTGAGCCTGTTTGAGATAGTGCTCGAAAGCCCGCCGTGTCGCAGATTCATCGACCGGACAGCGCGACAAAGTGAGCGCGCCATCCGCGGGGACGGCGCCGCGCGTCGCCTCGCCCCAACAGTAGACCGCGCCTTCGCTGGTCAAAGCGCAGCTGCTGGCACCGGAGACGGCGAGTTGTTCGGCCGGTTTGGCTAGCGGCACCTGTGACGGGATCTCGCTGTGCGCAATGTCTTCTCCCGCGCGCCGGTCGCCACGCTGACCGAGATAGCCATCACCCCAGCACCAGATCTGTTTGCTCGCATCGCACCCACAGTGGTGACCGCGAAAAAAACCCGCGGGGAACAATGGCGTGCGACTCCAAAGACGAGCGGATGCTCCGACGACAGCGCTAAGCTTGTGTCCGTGCTGCACCACGCTCTCGGAGCAACGCAGATCTTGGCCGGCCGTCTTCGCGCAGCTCAGTTTGTCGCGTGAGAGATAGCGCAGTTGATCAGCGCTCAACTGTCGCGCCGGAATCGGGGCGCCGTCGACCCGACGACATTGCAGACGGCCACTGCTTTCGATCTCGCAAAGTCCGCGTTGCGTCAGCAGGCGCCGACCCGGGTTGGGCCAGCTAAACTGGGAGCGCTGCCGTTTGACGAAACAAGTCGTCTCGCCTTGCTTCGACCAAGCGCATAGCCTGTTGCCTTGGCGCGCTAGCTGATCGACTGGGTGTTTTAGCGCGAGCCACGGCAGCGGGTCGGGAAAGCAGACCAGACGCCGATCGGCGCTGATCGCACACAGTGATTGCGGCAGCGGGCCATAGAAGTGGTCGTAGTTGGGCACGAACGCGATCGCCCGCAGGGCTATTGGCCGGGTTGAGGCTGGTTGGGCCGGCTGACTGCTCGGCGTCACCTGCACCTTGTCGACCAAAACGGCTGGAGGAAACGTGCGCTCCGCCGCGGGCGTGCGACCCACAGGCGCGCGACCCGCTTGGCAAGCGAGCAGCGTCGAGCAGAGCCCCCAGTGAATCAAACCGCGTTTGATCATCGCGGCGCGTATCGTAGCCACCCCTGTCCGATATATCCATCGATATCATTCGCTTTTTTCGGCACCGATCTTGCTTAGTCAACCGCCGAGGGTAAAAAGGGAACGTGTCGTTATGAAAAATCGTCGGCTTCTGCTGATCGCACTATTGTCATGCACTGCGCAGCTGACAGCCGTTCAGGTCAGCCACGGCCGCAAAGGCGCCGCCAACAGTCGCACGCCGTTTCTTCAGCTTCCCGAAGGTTTCGTGCAAAAAGGGCGAACGCGAACCCTCAACGGCAGGTCGTTTCACTACGGCACCCTCGACGGCAAGCGCACGCTGGTGACGATCGACAAGACCAACGAAGTGCGCAGTGTGCTGAGCCACGTGCCGGCCCAGGAGACGTACGGCCCAGAGCCCTTGCGCAAGCGAACGACCGAGTTTTACGTCGCGGGGACACACGGTCCGAAGAAGAAGGTCGAAGTCTCCCACACCTATGAGGCCCAGCTATCGGGTCCCAAGTTCAATCGCCGTAAGCAGGAGCGATCGAGAGAGATCCAAGTCTTTGTGCCGAATCAGGGCAAGCGCGAATTCTACATCCGCTCCCGCCGCGCGCCGCTGCTGAACGAGCATTCGATCTCGGCTGGCATCTATGATCTCTATAATGGTGGGCGATACGTCGGCGACCGCACCTACATCTCCAAAGGCGATCGCAGCCCAGCGATGAACCACGACCGAATCCTCAGCAAGCTGCTCGAGAAGACCAATTGGCTTAGCCAAGCCCGAGCAATGTTGCGACAACTCGGATTGCCCTAAGCTACTGAAGCGACAAGGCACGTCCTTGCCTGTCGGCGACTCAGCGGGCTGAAGCCCGCGCGCGTGGCGCGGGTAAATCGAGGCTGAGCTGTACGGTGGTCTGGATAGGCAGCGGATCGGGAGGCTTGGGCAGGCCGAGGTGGCGCAGGATCTTGGCGACGACGACGAGTTGTTGGCATCCCCCAACGAGGCGCAGGTCGCGGTGCTGGCTTCGAAGGTCGTACAAGGAACGGCGCTGCCCCATTCACAGAGGGCCTTGGTCGCGATCGGTCGCGAGTGTCGGACCACTCGATCCCACCGTCGTCGGCAAACGACGCTTGCGCTGTTCGACCTCCGGCGCGACCCTCAGCGCGCTGAAAAAGATCCGCAAGATCTGTCGGACGATCAGCACCGTCGCGCCCACCAGCTAGCCGGCATCTAGCCGCGCGACGGAACGCCGGGCAAGGTCAGCATCGCTGATCTCCTCGGGCGATCTCACCGAGCTAAGATCGGTGCCAGGCGCCAACACCAGACACTGTTGTCATCGACTAGCGCGCACGCCGTGCCAAAATAGACGGCGACGTCGCGAACGGGTTGAGGTAACTGAATCGTTTGCGCTGCTTTGCCAGCTGGCCAGCAGCGCACCTCCCTCGAGGGGTCGACGACAGCACAAAGGTGCGCATTATCACTCGCCAACGCAGACGCACGGCTCACCGGAGCTCTCGGTGTTCGTTGCCCGATCCAACAACTTACGGTGCCTTCTCGATGCAGCACGCAGCGCTCTTTGTCCAGCGTCAGCCTCGATGCGGAACCGGCGCGTGTCAGTGGCTCGGGTTTAGAGGCCCAGTTAGATCTTCGGATGAGATCGGAGAGAGACCCGAGACATTGCGTATTGTCATCGTCTTGCAGCGCACAAATCGTCGCACCAGCAACGGTGATACTGCGCACGTTGCGAAGCCCATCGATCTTGCGAGGCACCGCCGTTGTAATGTCCAACGCGCTGGAAAAGAGCGTTTGGCCCCAACACCAAACCTCTCGCTGCTTGCTCAGCGCACAGCTGGTATCGCCTGCGGCAAAGATCGCGACAGAGGCTGGCATCCCGACGACGCGCTCGGGCCGGGTCCGATAGGCAACTGAGCCACTGATCTGTTTGCGTTGATTATCACCCCAGCACCAGATCTCACCTTCTCTAAGCGCGCAAACATGGTTGGCGCCGACAGCGATCGACGCGATGTGGTCGAGCTGTCCGATCACGCCGGGACCCGCAACCGGACTGGTCCAACCACGCCCAAGCTGACCGCGGTCGTTGCTGCCCCAACAAACCACCCTCTCGCGACGGAGTGCGCAACCGAAATTACGTCCCATGCCAAGCTGATCGTTTTGCTTGCCGGCCGATCTGCGCTCGAACGAAAGCGGCACACGCACTGGACCAGGCCAACGACCGCGCCCGATCGAAGCGGTGCCTGCTGCAACAGCGCCCGCCAGTGTTATGAACATCCCCAAAGACAGCAACCCGCGGCCGCGGCCGAGCATTTCGCCGCGTCCGAAAAAGATCCCGATCGCAGGAAGCAACCCAGCCAGCGACAAAGCGCTGGCACGTAGTATTGCACTGGCGAAGCTGTCTGGATCGCCGTGGGGCGCGGTGCACCAATCCCAGCCCCCAACCACCAGCGCGGCAACAGCGGCAACACACGAAACGAAAACCGCCAGCGCCCGCCGTCCGTGACCATCGAGGCCCCCCGACAGCAGCAGCAGTCCTCCCGTGGCAAGGCTGAGCCCGAGCAGCGGGCTATTGCTGGGCACCGCCGGCATCTCTCGGAACGCAGGCAGACAGATCAGTACGGGCGCACCAACGAAGGAGAGGCGTCGCAGGGGACCAAGGTCAGCAGCCGACCCATCGGCACGCGCCGCGCGATGGAGCGATCGCGGCAGCACGAGAGCCGCAACAGCTAGGCCGGCCAAAGCCCAGCCGGTCCACGCGACATCGGCCACATCGCCAACAGCGGCGACTGCGCCGGCGACGATCAACCCAACGGTGATCCAGGTCGACCAGGGGCACTGAAACATCCGCCCCAACGCCGCTACTTGCAGCAACAGCAGCGCCCCAAGTCCTAACAGCGGCCAAGCAACATACTCCGCCGGTCCACAACCAGCGTCGATCCCGGGAAAGAATCCTATCGAGGGACAGCGACCTAACTGGAGGTTAAGATTGCGCAGCTTCAGGGCGACCAGTCCCAGGGCCGCGAGACAGAGTGCGCCACAGCTTAGAGCCAAACCAAGTCTTCCGTCACGCATCGGCTTGCCGGCCCTTGTGTTCGCTTCGTTGTCCATTTAGCCGCCGCGTTGCGCGCTACTGGTCGATGATTTCGACGAGCGCTTCTTTGAGTGGCACCCAGCTGCACGTTACCAGCGTCGGGCAGTTTCCATCATGGGTGTCGCGCCAGGTTTGATAGCCGTAGCCAACGGCGAAAGCCAGGCCGAAGACCTGCAGCGTCGCCGCGGCGATCAGCCAGCCTCGACGCCAGCGGCGCGCACCGTGAAAGACAAACACCACGCATGCGAAAGCCAGAAGCAGGCCGATCGCGCAGCCAGTGGCAGCCTCCGGCCAGGATCGCGGTCGTGCCGCGCCATAGCCGATCGCTTTGGCAAAGATCACCCAGCCGTAGATCAGCGCAGGAGCCTTCAGCGTAATTTTCAGCAAGATCAGTCCACGCGTTAGGCCGCTGACATCCGAAAGCCAACGCGCAACCGTCTTTGTATCCTTCCAGCGCGACACTCAGCGTTCCGACTCGTCCGGTACAAAGGCGACCGCAGCGAAGATCTGAGCGACCTCGTCATCGGAAAACCCATCCGGTTGGCGGGGGAGCATCAATTCGGCGTCGGGCAAGCGAAGGACCTCCACCTCAGGCTTGAAGCGCGCCGGGTCGATGGCGGGGGAACCCGGCCGCGCCAGCGGTGGAGACAGCAAGGCCACGTATCGGGTCACCGTAAATCGCTCCTCCGCGAGTTCCACTTCACGCTCGCCTTGAGGGAGACCGTAGTCGAACCCGCGTTCGCTGCCCCGCCGGACGATCACTTCCCGTCCATCGCCGAAAGGTACGAAGCGAGCAAACCTGCCGTTGTCGAAGGTGCACGGAAGTTGGAGCTGCGATCGCTCTGCCATGGATCGATCCTCAGCTACTACGCGCCAAAGTGCAACGGAGCCGACGGCACCTCCTCGAGCACCGAGAAGCGCTTTTTGGGCAGGGACGCTTTTGGGGCAGGGGACGCTGGCCGTCCGAGGGAAGCCCGCTCCCTGTGCTCGCCTGTTGTTCCAAAGCCCCCAAGCCCCCAACGGACTACAAAAATGACGTCTCGAGTAGCCGGTTGAGCGCCAGCGGCTGCGAAAAATGTTGATTGGTTTCGTGTGGAGCCTACTCCCGGCTGGCTTGCATGCTTCTTGCTCGTCTCAGGGCCCGGGGGGAGACAGATGAAGTACGTTCTATTCAGCACACTGGCCTGCATCATCGGTTGCGGCGGCTTGGAACACGAAGTAACCGATGACACCGCTCTGGGCAAAGCCGAGCAAGGCGGCGTCGACGAGTGCAAAACGATCTATGAGCCCTTCGCCACCACGAACGACATCGCGGAAAAAGCGCCCTTCGACCGCAGCGAAGTGCGCGACTTTGTTCGCGCTCGCGTCGCAGAAAGGATCAACCGGGCCATCATGCTTGGTGGCGCAGGGATGCTCGGACGCATCTATAGCGGGTTGGCCGCGCGGCGAATTCAAGGCAAGTTCTCATTGCGGGAGTCGGACGAAAACGAGGGCAGCCTAGACGATGAAATCACGGCGGCCAACTGTCCCGGCAGCCACCGCAAACGCAGCAGCGCCGAGCAAAAAGCAGGCGCAGGTTACACCACCGACGTTCGCCTGTGGGATGTGGACTACGACTGCTATTGCAGGCAAGGCAACCACAAGATCTACGCCACCGATACGGTCACTGGCTTTAGCCGCAACGACGTTCCGCTGTCTCCGGTGCTCGGCGGAAAGATCGACACCGATGGCCACGACACGAAATTCACCGCGTCGCTCGGGAAATACGTTCGTCCCGCCGCGCAGCCGTCGCAGCAGGAACTGATCGAGCATGTCGCCGGCGAGCTGATGAAGATCTACGACATCGCCCATGACGAACTCTGGGACGGAACGCTCAACCTCAACACGCCGGCGGAAATCGTCTCTGTCGTCCTCAGCTTCCGTATTCCGGTTGCCGATCCGCGCGCCTAGGCCCGTCGCGCTAGCAGCAAGCCACGCCGCGGGCTGAAGTCAGATCTGGCGTTCGCATTCGCCGGGCACAACTGGCACCAAGCACTCCATTGCATTGCTCATCGCTCTGCTCGGTTTCGGGCTCGCACCTTCGCGGGCAAACGCCAATCTGCTCACCGAGTGGTGGCATGCGCTTCGTGGACGCACTGCAGAAAATGGGGTTGCCGAGATGCGCGCGAGTTCGCCCTAGTTACTTTCGCCAACGACAATGTCGTGGCCCGCGAGCTCGGTCTTGTTGAGCGCAGCGATCGCTGCGCGCCCTTGCTCTGCGGTGCATAGTTCGATGTATCCAAAGCCTTTGCTTTTCCCGGTGAACTTGTCGTAGATCACCTTGCAGCTGAGGACTTCGCCGTACTTGCCGAAGACTTGTTCTAGCTTGACGCAACTGACGCTGTAGTCGAGTTTGCCGACACACAAGGTAAAGCCCGTGCAGGTGCGGGTCGGCGATCCGGGGCTTTGATGACCTCTGGCCGAGCCGCCCGTGACGCCGATCGGATCGCCGGTAACCTCGCCCTTGCCCCCGCCTTGTCCCGTCTGATCGCCATCGACACCGCCGCAGGCGCTCAAGGCCAAGACCCCCAACGCGATGATGATCCGCTTCAATCTCATGCAGCCCCCTCGGTTGCTGAGAAAGAGTGCAAACCGCAGACCATCGTCGAAGATAAGGATCTCGGTAGATTAACGCCGCGAGCTGGAGACCGATGCCCTCAACGCCCGGCGCCTAGACTGGGTGTGTCCCTTGTCGGTTCAGATTTCCGGCCCATCGCGGCCGCGCAGTGCGGCGTTGCGCCGTTCGGGCGTTGTCCAATCTTGAGTGTCCAGCTTGCTGAGGTCAATTGTGCCTAGCCAGTGGGCACCGCCGTTTAGGCGGCATCCCCAAGAATCTGCAATCATAGATTTTTGTTGGATTGCTGGCGCAATCATACGCCATATCGGGCCTGGCACGGTTGCTGCTCAGGCTGCACTCGTGCACCGAGAGGAGGGCCAATGTTTAAGGGGATCGTTCGGGTTGTCGTCGTGTTGGGAATCACTGGGCTGGTTGGTTGTGGTGGATTGGCCGGTGACGCTGCCAATCAAGGGACCGGCAAGGCAGAGGGGCAACCGTTTGCCTCGCTGACCAAGGCCACCGGTCCGACGCCGGTGGCCTACGCCAACATGCTCGGCATCGAGATCACGGCCTCGAGTGCGATCTGCGTCTGGACCAAACAGACCGCTGGCGAGAGCCACCCGTTCTATCAAACTTTCTCCGATTACCCTGAGATCAAGGCTGTTGGTCAGTCCACTGAACTGTTGGCAGGTGATTCACTGCTGATCGCGCCGAGCATGGCTCTCGCCCAGTCGATGGGCAGCCTAGAAGCGCTGCAGCGCGAGTACCCAGAAGTGCTGACCAAGGGCCTGACGAAAAAACAGAAAAAGGACCCGTTTGGCATCGAGATCGCTATCGGCGAGCGCTCCGCATACGGTAATTGCGGAGCGTTCTATCAAGCTGTGTACGAAGGGCGCAATCCGCCGCCACCGACTTACGAGCCGAAGCCACAGTCGGAGACCGAGGACTGTTTCGACGCTGATGGCTTTCCCACGGCTGCAACGATCGAGCGTCTGGAGTGGGACCGTAGCAATGCCCGCTTTGAACCGAACGATACGCGGCTGAGCTGGCGCGTCTACTGTCGCTACCAGGGCGAATCGTTGCTTCACCGGCTGTCTTTTCACACCCAGGTCCAGCAAAGCGGTAGTGCGTTTTCCTTGCTGCCGGGTGGCTACTACAAACTCGTCCGCGCGCAGGACCCCCACAATCACGATCGGTGGTCCACGCTCAGTGAGTTCCATTTCAAAAGCTGCAACGACTTCCTAAGGAAACTCCGCCAGGTCGATGCCGGTGGAGAGCTCTCGCGGCGCAACTATCAATGTCGCTAAGCGCGGCGCTTTGGCTTGCCGCGGCGCTGAGGCCTGTCGCAACGATCGACCTGCTCAAATGCCCACGCTGCGACAGGGGCCTCAGGATCATCGCTTTCATGCTGCGCCACCCAGCCCGCCCCAGTCGCCCGATCCTCGGCCCATCGAGACCACCACACAGCTCAGCCTCGGACACTCGACCTGCCACCCCGAGTTTCCCGGTTTCTTTCTCTTACACGTACTTGCGGCCTGGCGGCGGTGGCGCGTCGATTGCACATACGTCTGTTGAGGAGGGTCCAGCGGCATGCCACGCCTTGCAGTCGTGATCGCGCTGCTCTTTGCAAACGTTGCCTGGGGCAAGACAACGCTTAAGGGACCACCCAAGGCGTTGTTCCTCTATGCGCCCGCCGATCGCAACAAAGTCCGGAGGTTCGACACGGCACTCGGCGTCTTGCTGGCAAATCGCCGCTTTTTACCGCTCAATCGGCAGGGCATCGCCGACAACAGCGCCGCTTCTGGGACGCTCCTCAACGAAATGCAGAGGCTGCTGCCCCAGGCCGACGTCGTGTTTTGCGTGCTAAGTCCCAACTTCACGGCCAACGCGAAATGCTCTGCCTTGGCCCGGAAGGCCTACGCCGCGCGCAGCGAGGGCAAGCACCTGGTCCCGGTGATGTTGGAGCCAACGGATCTGGGTGACCTTTTGCCCAGGGGGGTGCGAAAAGCTCCGACGAAGTTAGAGATCGCCGTCAGCGAGTACAGTGACGCGGACGCGGCCTGGCTGGACGTCAGCATCGATATCTCGCGCGTATTGTCCAGCCTTACCGGCCGTCCTCCCGCCTACTAGAACCATCGGGCAGGGTAGCGGACAGCCCCCAAAAACGGCCGGGGCGCGGGTGAAGCGGCGAAAAGTGAACCGCGGTCGGCGGCAGCATCGGAGACCGGTGGCGAGAAATCGGGCGCTAGGCCGAGCGCCGCAAACTGCAGCAAACCGCTCAACGATCGGTAATCGTGATGGGTTTACCCTTCGCAAGCGCGCGGCAGCCGAAGGCACGCTTACTGCTTATCAGCACCATTATGATGTCTCAACGCACCATCGCGAGGGCCAGTACCCTACTGATGCTGGCCCTCGGCTCCGCCAACGCAACAGCCCAAAAGCCCGCACGTCCACATCCGCAGCACGGCGTGCTCAAACAGGCTCGCCTGCTGCTCGAACTGGGCCCCGATTACGGCGTCACCACCGCGGTGGGCCGGGTATTCTTGCGACCGATTGCGCCCCAGAACGGACGCCCGCGTGTCATCGTCACCGGTGTAATGCTCGGCAAACTTTCGCAGGGCAAAGACATGCTACAGGACGGCCAGATCGTCTTGATCCCCCGCATGAAATTCGACGTGACCGAGCAGATGGCGCGCCACGACGTCTCGCAGGTGCTAACCAGCGATGCATTTGCCCACCCCGAGGCCCAAAGCCAGTTCTTCTCGGCCGACAGCAAACAACCAGATAAAGGCGCAGCGGCCGTCATCGGTATGGGCAGGCTGCTATTTCGCGGCGCGATGAAGTCGGGCGAACAGGAGCGCACGCTGATCGTCGGCCTGCTCGAGGCCGACCCGACCCTCAAGCAGCGCGACGAGATCTGGAACGTCGAATTCGCATTTCTGCCGACCAGCTACATCCCGCTCGCTCAGTAGTTCACTTCGCGATCTGGGGCGCAAAGTCGATGCGTTTAGGGCAGAACGCCGAAACCATGCGGCGCTCGGTCGGCCACGCGCGCCGTGACTGTGCGCGCCACTGCGTCAATTTCTGCTGCGCAACGGATTCAACCAGTCAACCAGCGCGACGACTGCCAACACCATGTTTGCCCCTTGGGCGGCTCGCCGGACCGAGCGCTTCCGCGCCAGCCGCCGTGCCCGCGTGGCGACCAGACGCGCATCGCCACCACCATCCTGCTGCTCTGCGGCCTCGCCTTTTCGGCCTGGGCCAAGGCGCCCGCCGGCTATCTCGTCGTCGAGTTCAAGCCCCGCGCGCTCGGTCCCTTTACCCACACGGTGGTCGGCATCCAGCGGCCTGGCCAGTCGTCGTTCTTCGCCCACCAGATCAAAGACGGCGCCTTTCCCAAACTGCCAGAGCTGCTCCGAGGCGGCTTCAACACCGTCGTCCGGCGCATCAACAACCACCCGCGCACCGACAGCTACCGCGTCTACCGCTTGCCACTCGACGGTGACGAGGCCGAGCGACTTGAGCAGACGCTGCGTGGCTGGAGCAAGGAGCCATCCGCCGGTCGCTACAATATCCTCTTCAACAACTGCATGACGTTGGCCAAACGGCTGTTGCGCGAAGCAACGCTCGAACCGCCGAAATGGTTGATGGGGACCAAGGGGATGGAGCGCTGGCTGCTCAAGCGCGGCGCCGAACGCGTCTCGCCAACCGACGGCACCGCGCAGGCGCAGTAAGGGCCGGTGTGGATCGACAGCGCCACGCGATCGCCGTCGACCCGCCCAAAGAGCGCGCAAGGCGCGACAATGACGTGCCGTAGTCGACGACCAGTTGAATCGAGCGCTCGCGATCGCCACGTCGACGCTTGAGAATCCCGGTCAGCTGCTGCGAAGGGCGCGCTGCGAAGAGGTGATCGCTTTCTTCTCATTTGCTGAAGTTCCGCGCGGGCGATCGCGGTCGGCCTATGCGTCGACATGTGACTGCGGTGCCGACGTCGGGCGGATCGTCGGCTCTGTTGGCGGTCGGCCACTCGCCCAAGGTTGCTGAGATGGGCGAAAACGCCTCAGCTGGGTGAGCACATGCGGACGTTATCGTTGCTGGCGGCCGCCGTTGGCAGGCAAGCGCCATCGATCGTCGTCGGAACGCGCGGAAAGTCCGCTGCTTCGTGGGCGTAGGGCTCGATTTGACACATCAGCTGCACGGCGATCCGGTCCGATCCCGGCGGTGCGACGACCTGCACGGCGACAGGCAAGCCAGCGCTACGGGTCGCGATCGCGGTGAGCCGGCGGCCGATGCGCTCGTTTCCGCCGTCCATGATCGTTTCGTTTGGCCGTACGCGCGAGATGGGCAAGACACCGGCAGGCATCCCGAGAATGTTGTACGGTCCAAAATAGCTGAAGATCATCGAGGCGTCCTGCTCCATGCCGATCGGTACGGCGGGGCTGGCCGCAGCGGGCGTTACTAGGGCCGAGATACCACTTGCGCGCCACTTCTCCTGGTAGTCCAGCTTGAGCTGCTCACTCCGAGCCACCAGCTGCCAAAACTGTTCTACGGTTAGCTCTCCCGTCTCCTCGACGATTCTGGCCAGTGTAGGTTCCTTGGCGGTGCGCAGCGCCAGTGCACTGAGACGGCGCCAAGGACGGGGAATCGTCGCCAACCACCAGATCAGTCGAAGTGAGGACGAGGGGCTCTCTCCGGCGAAGCGGCGCTTTACGGTTCGCAACCCATCGGCGCTCATCGCGGCGAGGTAGAGCGCGACAAAATCAGCGTGGTACCAAGGTTCAACCTCGACGAGCTCGTGTCCCTCTGCACGGAGTGCATCGACCGCCTGTTGCACCGCTCGTCGCATCGCCGGGTGGCTTTCGGTCACCCCATCTGAGGTGAAATAGCCGATGCGGCGCTTCGACGGGGCGGCGATCTCGACGCGGTCGGGTACGCGCCAGTCGCGCGATGCCATCCACTGGGTATCGATGGCATCGAAGATGAGGGCGAGATCTGCTGCACTACGCGCCATGGGGCCCACTTGCGCGCGAATCAGGTTCTGTCCCGGAACCGCGCTGTTGATGCCGATGTTTGACCACGCATCCTGCGTCGGCTTGAACCCGCAGATCCCGCAGAACGCAGCAGGGAAGCGGATGGATCCGCCAAGGTCGGTACCAAACCCAAAGAGGGATGCGCCACTCGCGATAAGTGCCCCCTCGCCCGAGCTTGAGCCCCCACTAACATGTCGCAGGGACCACGGGTTGTATGTTGGGCCGTAGATATTGTTTTCGCAGCGCATGGAGAGCAGCCCTTGGGGTACGTTGGATTTGCCGATGCAGAAGGCGCCCGCTCGGCGCGCCGCGATCACGATGGAAGCGTCGACGGCAGGTCGGTGGTCGACTTCGCGTCTAAGGCCGGTGGTGCAGGCGTAGCCTGCCAGGGCGATATTTTCCTTGAGCGAGAACGGCAAACCGCCGAGCGGTCCGCCGGCGACACCGCGCCGTCGTTCGCGATCGCAGCGCTCCGCCTCTTGGAGACTCTCCGCGCGAAGCTGGCGGCTGAACCCGCGCACGTCGGGCTCTGTTTCGTCAGCGCGCGCATGCAAGGAGCGAACGATGTCCACGCTGCTGATTGCACCTTTATCCAGCAGGCGTTTGAGTTCGACCAATGACTGCGCGTATAGCTCGGTCACGACTTATGTGTCCTCGGTTTGAAAATGAAACGGCAGACATCGTCGATGTAGCTGTCGACATCATCGACGATCATGTAGTGATGGTGCGCGGGGAAGCGCAGCAGGGCTTTCTCGGCCCGAATCTCGGCGAAGAGATGTTCGATGTAGCTGGTGGGAAAGATGGTGTCGAGATCGCCATGCAAAACCAGTATCGGGCACGAGATCTGGTGCGCCGGCGATCGGATCGGTCCGCGCGTCAACGACGCCAACGTGCGAAGCCGGATAAAGGGAACCGTCAACGGATCATTGTTGAGCACGTTTAGGGCTGTGCCCATGCCGCGCACCGGTTCGCGCGCCAGGTTGATATAGCTGCTCATCGGCAGTGGCGCTTCTGGCATTAGCCGCGCCAATCGGCGAATAAGCGGACGTGCGGCTTTGGCGAGTTTGGGCGTGCGAATGAGCTGATGAGACAATGGGCCGTCGAGGTCCGCGATGTTGTGACAGATCGTGCCGTCGATGTCGCTGTTCATCGCTGCGAAGTAGAACGACGCAATCCCGCCTTGGCTCGATCCGCCGATCCAGATCCGCCCGCCGAAATGCGCTCGTGTCCAATCGACGACGGTGCGTAGATCGTGGAGGATCTCGTCGAGGGTGTAGCTTCCGCGCCGTCCTTCGCTGCGACCGTGCCCACGCGGGTCGACGCCGACTACGTTGATGCCGCGGTCGACCATCTTGGTTAGAAACTCACCGTAGAGGAGGGCGTAGGCGTTGGTTCCGGGCAGAAAGATCAGCACGGGCGCATCGGCGTGTTCATCGATGACGCTCAGTTTCAATTGTCCGCCGCCGCCCGGAATCGTCACGGTGCGAAAGCGCGCATACCAGGGCACATCGCCCCGTCTGCGAGCCAGATCATCGAGGTAGCGGCCGAACGCCGGCTCGGAAAGTCTTTGCTCCGCGCCAGGGCGCAGCATTTCAAAATATCCTGCCACTATCTCGCCTCCTGCGGCGCTTGGGCAACCTTGCGCAACCGCTCGATGTAATGCTCCGCCGCTCGATAGAAGAGCTTCGGCGAGAGCCGGTAGATTTCTCGAAGTCCGCGAGCGAGAGATGTGATCACGATCGGATGCTCGTTACGCTGGATGCCGCGCCAGATGCGGCGGGCGCACTGGTCGGCGCTGATCCCGCGCGGCCAGAGCGATAGCACTTTGTCGCGCTGAAATCCGACCACGTCGCTCGTCTGGTAGATGGGTGTGTCGACCACGCCCGGACAGGCTAAGCGGACGTTGACGCCGTGCGCCTTTGCTTCGAGGCGCAGCGTCTCGGTTAGGCCGACGAGCGCATGCTTGCTCGCCACGTAGACCGATTGACCCGGCAAGGGGACCAATCCTGCGATGGATGCGATGTTCACAATCTGCCCGTAGCGCTGCGCTCGCATCAGCGGATAGGCGGCGTCGATGCAGTGGATCACGCCAAAGAGATTGACCTCGAAGATTCTGCGCCAATCGCTGACGCGCATGTGATCGAACTCGCCGGCCATGCCGATGCCAGCGTTGTTGAAGAGATAATCGAGGCGTCCCGCCCTATCTGTCGATGCAGCGATGACGTCGGCGACCTGATCGCGGTTCGTCACGTCGAGCACTCTAGCCTCGGCCGAGAGGGCTGCTCGCTTTAGATTGTGCGCGACGCGCTCCAACTTGGTGCCGTCGACATCGGTGAGTGTGACGTGAAGCCCAGTGGCCGCGAGGTGCCGTCCGAGCGCTTCGCCGATGCCTGACGCGGCACCGGTGACGATCGCATGCTTTTTCACTGCCGCGCCCCCTCGACGTAATTGATGAGAACAGCCGACAGCTCACGTTCCAGTTCGCCGTCTTCGAAGGGCAGGTGGTCTCGAGCGACCTCGCCGTAGAGGGCACGTTCGCCCAAAAAGGCGAAGACGAGGTGAAGACCCATGTCCACCCTGCGGATCAGGTTCGGATCGCTGTGGCCCCCGCATTGGCAGAGCAGATCTCTCAGCTTACGGAGTAGGCGAAGATGGAGCTCGATCGCTTCGCGCCACGCCTCGGGCTGGGCGGCACAGCGTCCATGAAAGGTCGCTACCAGCTGGGCGTGGTCGCGGTAATGTCGAACCACCTCTCCAACGAGCAGATTCGCGCCACCGGCCAGGTCGATCGCACGTAGTGTTCCGCTGTTGCCGAGAGCCTCGAGTCGGGCGAAGAGGAGTGCCATGCGTCGGGCGTACAGTGCGCGGAGCAAGCCGTCCTTGTCGCCAAACCGAGCGTAGAAACTGCCGACCGAAGCCTCAGCCTGCCGCACCAGATCGGCGATGTTCAGCCCCTCGAAGCCACGCGCTTCAACGATGGTGTCCGCCGCATCGAGCAGCCGCTTTTCGGTCGCTCGACTACGAGCCTGACGAGGGCGGCGGCGAATAAGTGAGTTGGTGTCGTTTTGATTCATAATAGAAACAGAATCCAGTTCTAGTTTAACTAGCTGCTCTCAATAGCAATGTCAATCCGCTAATATTGTTGATCTACGCAAAAGTAGCGATTGGCAATAGTTGCAATATGCAAGCAATTAACCTAAGGGAGATGGCGATGGGTTCAAGAGATCGGGGAGAGGCCATTCACCAGCGGGTTCGTCAGGCCCACGGTCAGATCGCGCAAACCAGGACAAACTGCTGCCATTCGGGATGCGGGTCTTGCTCATGCCGAAGGATTGGCCCCTGGCCATTCAAGATCGGGCCGAACTACAGACCGGATGCATCGCGGGGGGCGCTGGTGGCTGATGCCGACCTTGGTGCAATTCGCGCGGCAGGTTTTGTGGACGTGAACTGGACGCGCACGTCGGCGGCTAGCCTGCTCGACGGCATGCTGGGGCGATCGGGACGGCAAGCGTTGATCGATGCTTACGGCGAAGCGTTCTGCCAGCGCGCTTCACAGGCGGTCTTTAGCTACAATGTCAGAGCTAGAAAGCCATGAGCCCAGGTGACGGGCCCGCATTCGTTGAGGATTTTCTGGCGATCTACCGGCTCTTCGGCGGCGTCGAGCGCGAAGAGATTTGCCGCGGAACCGTAACCGTGGCCCAGTGTTTTGCGTTTCAGGTTCTTTTGTCCGGCCCGCGTGAGATGTCTGCCTTGGCCGCTGCGTTGGGCAGCTCGACCAGCGCGACCACGCGGCTTGTCGAGGGAATGGTCCGACGCGGTTGGGTCGAGCGCTGTCGCACGGAGGATGATCGTCGCAAGGTCATCGTCGAACTTACGGCAAGTGGTGTCGCTCAAGCGGAACAATTGCGCCAGGCGACGATATCGCGGATGGATGCCGTTATGGAGCAGATTCCGGCGAGCGAGCGGCACGTCGTCTGCCGGGCGACCCAGCTATTGCGCGAAGCGCTCGAGGACCGATGCCCTCCTTCGCCGAGTTGACCTCCGTCGATGCCTCGCACCCTCGAACCGCACTACGGTACCTGCGAAGTCGTCCTCCCCAGATCACCAGCAGCAGGATGCCCGTAATAAGGCTTGTCCATTTTCCTACTGCTAAACTGCGACTCGCGTAGCGCAGCTCGAAGCGCCCGCTTTGCCCCGTCGGAATCACAGCGAATTGCTCCGCCTCGCTGGCGCCTACGGCTTCTCCCGAGACACGCAAGGGAACCCTGGTCGCGGGTCTCTGGGCCACCAAACGAAACTGACAGAATCTGGAGAGACATCCCGCGCCCGAATACTCGAAGCGAAACCAGTTGACTCCGTGCGCTGCTACCTTCAAGCGGCACGAGCCAACCGTAGACCGAAGCCTTGGGGCCACCACGCGCGCACGATGCAGCTCCGGCCAGGGAGCACCTGCGAAACGGTCTAAGTACGCGTCCATCGCGTTCAATCGAAGGTCCACCGCGAACGCGCCCACCAACAGCGCAACGAACACGATCACGATCGTGTAGGTTCTGCGTCCCCTTCGGCGTGCTCCGTTTACCAGCGCTTGCCAGCCGTAGAACGAGCAAAGGCCCAGGCAGAGCAGCCCCACGAGCCGCATGCGACCAAACGCTCCCTGGCTGGAGAAAAGCGACAACTTCGCCGCTATTGCAGCCGGGTCGCGAAGCGAAAGCGTGAGCAATACACTTGCACACAGCAGCAACTGCGCGGTTGGTCGCGCAAAGCGCGCGATCCCGACAAGGACCGCGAGCACACCGAGTACACCCAAATAGCTGGTCGCCTCGTGATGACCGAGGTCCATTCCGCCTCGGCGCAGCGCGCTCTCCGTTGGCACAAACAGGCTGTGGACCAGCGATCCGACATCTGGAAACGCCGAGAAGTATGAGGCCCTGTAGCCTCGTAACGCCACCGCCGCAGGGAGTAGCTTGTAAGCGGCCAACCCGACGAAAGTCAGCAGCGTGATCGCTACCGCGTGTATCGCGCCCCGCCTCTCCTGAGGTCTGAGGAGCGCATGCACAGTAAAATAGAGACAGAGGAAGAACAGGAAGTGCAGCAGCAGGTGGGCGTTTCCCTCGTAGAAGGCGATGGCGAGCAGAGCCCCACCCGTGGCGCAATAGAGCAGACGGCTGCGATGGCTCTTTGCCGCGACTCCCCCGAGCAACAGCCCAAAGACCAGGGGAAAAAAGCAAAAACTGCGGAACTGCAGATGGCCGGCAACGGTGTGAGCGATCACAGCACCGTTGCACAGCACCAGTAGCGTCACGAGCAAAGACGGCAGCAGGTGCGGCTTGCCGACTAACCGTCGACCCGCGATGGCGACGCCAAACACGCCCAACAGCAGATGCAGCACGAGGTCCACTCGAACCGCCAGCGAGAACGGCAACAGCAGGTACAACCAGGTCAGCGGCGCAAACACCTCCGTCTCCGGGTTGGCGAAGAATGAGAATCGGTGGCGGAGTCGAACTTGTTTGTAGTCATTCTCGGTGACCCAGTAGGGGATCTCTCCGTAGTCGCGGAACGACGTCACCGCGTAGCTGGTGTAGTTGGACCGAAACGACCAATCGAGGGCGTGATTGTCGACGCGTTGGCCGGTCAGAAACGGCCACCAAACGAACAGCGTTACGATTGCGGCCACCGCAAACTGCGCCGCAGGGTGTTTGAACCGTTGAGCACACCGCCAGAGCATGGCCTATTTCAGCATCTCCTCGGCGTCGGTCCCAAGTTTCGGTTGGCTGCCATCGGCAAATATACCACGAAGAGGATACGCCGCCGACGTTGGCGATCACGGATAAACTTCCGTCTATTCGGCCGCCAAGTGAAAGGCCGTCGATGGCGGTGCAGTAGAGCGGCGCGTTGCGATCTTGATGGCTGTAGCCGCTAACTTCGTGCCGTGTTGGAGGTTGACAACTACCACCAATGCGCTTTTGCGCTGTGCGGCGGTTGTCGCCCCAGGGTAGACTTTACAGCATCGGTAGACGTTACAGCATCGGCTGTGCTGGCATTCAAGGTCAGCGACGGCGCCAGCACAGCCCCAACAATATCAACGCCAGCGTCGTCGCCCACGCCGGTGTTGGCCGCTCACCGACGGCGCATCCTCCGCCGCCCGATGGGGGTGCGGGTGGCGTCGTGCTGCCGTCGTGCTGCATGTCCCCGACATTGCCGCCGTCCATCGTTAGCGGCAAGGTATCAGCGCCAAGATCGGTCGGCTGTGGGGCCCAGCTTGGCGGCGCTATCTGCAAGCGGCGAGACGAGTCCATGCCGACGGCGCGAAGCCAGTCGGCATGGGGTGCGAGTGCGGTGTAGACCATATTACGGCAGCTACCGAAGTTGCCGCGCGACATGACGCCGACGAGTCGTCCAAGGGCGTTCAGGGCGGGGCCTCCCGAGTCGCCTCCGCATGGGCCTTGATCGAGTGCGAAGTCGTCGTCAGCCATCGACATCACGCCAGCGAAGATGTTGGCCGCTCGCTTGCCCACGTGGATGACCTTCGCCACCGAACGCTTGCGCGTACCGCTGGTCTTGTCGTCGAGCGGACTGCTCTCGCCAAAGCCGACAACGGTTATCGCATCACCCATCGCAACTGCCGGGTCTAGCAATGGGGCTACGGCCGCAATGGTCGCAGGTTGCGCCAGCACGAGGGCGACGACATCCGCGCCGCAGATGGGCCGTGTCGCTCCGTTGGGCAAGGAGAGGATCTCGGCAACCTTGAGGTAGTGACCCGTTGGGTCTTCCAAGGAGTCGGCTGCGTAGACGAGAATTCGCTCGGCAGCATGCAACGTGTCGAGCGTCGTCCCCTCGCCGTCGATCGGACACTTGGGCCCTTGGCCGGGTGACACCGCGACGCAATGGCGCGCAGTGAGTACGACATCCGGGGTGACGAGGGTTCCCGAGCACATCATGCCTTGCCCCTCGCGATGTCCGACAAGCACCACGGCATCGAGGGTCGGGTCGGTCTGACCCCCGATGATCGATTGAGACGAAGAGGATCGGGGCTCGCCTTGGCAGGCAACGAGGCCGCCGAGGGCGAGGATGTAGGCGAAGGATGATTTCTTCATGGTCAGCGCTAAAAGCAAACGATGTGCCATTGCCAGGCCCGCTCTCGCCGGCTAGTATATCCGAGTAAACGCTCGGGTAAAGAAATAAACGGTGCCCCGTGCGTTTTTTTTTCGTCGCACCAAGGCGGCTTGAGTTGCCATCTACTGCGCTAGCTATCGTCGGACGCAACCGTCAGTATTGGACGGCGCGCAGCGTCGACGATCCGCTCGCTCGCAGACGTGCGGCAAAGCGGATGGTCCTTGGTCTTCAGCAGGGCGCCAACGCCAGACTGTTGAATCTCGACACGCGACTGCGCGTCATCCTCCATGAGGTCGGACATTCGCTTGGCTTTCAGCACGAACATCAGCGTGCCGATCGCGGCAAAGGGTACTGTGCCCGAGGGCGTGTGATTGCAGCCCTAGAAAACTGATCCAGGTCATCAATCTAGAAGCCTTGGGTTTTGCGACGATCGGTGTCGCCGCTTGGTGGCTCAGGGTTTTCCGTTCAGTGACTATCATCGCCCAGCAGCGTGGTCGCCCGCTCGACCGAGCAGATAGAAAACACCTTAAGCAACAATATTTTACCGCTTAGACCGCGGCCAGCTCGCGATTTCATCGATGTGGCGCCGCCAAAGAGGCATTGCTCGACGTTTGCCAACGGCAACGATATCGGCGAGGTTGTGACCATGGCACGCGCCCAACCCAAAATGCGCCGCACACAGAACGAGCGTACCGAAGCGACTCGCGCGAAACTGCTAGCGGCAACCAGCGAACTCCTCGTCGAAGCGGGCTATCAAGGAACTACGGTTGCCGAGATCTGCGACCGCGCCGGGGTCTCCCGCGGCGGTCAGTTACATCATTTCCCAACAAAGGCGGAGCTATTCGCCGCGACCATCGGCCATCTCTTCGACCTGCGTCTGCGCGAGTTTGAGCGACTACTCAATCGCCGCGTCGACATGCGTGCTGCCCTCAAGGGCCTCTTGCGGATCTACACCGGCGAAACGGTGGCCGCTTGGCTGGAATTGGTTGTCGCCGCGCGTCACGAGGAGCAGTTGCGCGACCTACTCCGCCAGCGCGAACGCCAGCTGGCCAAACAAGCGCTGTCCTTGGCCCGCCGACTGTTGGGCATCGAAAGCGAACCCGAACTGCGGCGCGTGATGCGAACGCTGACGACCTTCATGGACGGGATCGCGCTCAATGCTGTACTCCAGGACCGGATAAGCTATCGCAGTGAAATGGAGACCTTCGAGGCTATGCTGACGCGACACATCGAGGCCCTGCCCGCGCGAGCCCGCCCTAAGACTCAAAAATAGACAGCGATCCCAACCCTTATCCGGCAGCGCTGAGCCTACGCCGACGCGAGTGCACGCGCAAAAACAGGACAGCCGTACTGTTTTTCGGGATTTCTCCCGCCCAGCATATTGCCTATGTCGAGTCAGGCAAAGGGCTTCAGGTTGCCTACGAGTCGGGTGGCAAATGGCTGACGGACACCGTCGATCCCAGCGGGATTGCCCCTGAGTTAGAGATCGACGCCAAAGACAATGCCCATTTGGGGCCTTTCGCCGCAGTATCGACTGCGGCATCGGTTACGCCAGCGACGCCAGCGGTAGCTGGCAATCAACCCTCGTTAAGGGAAAGACCTCGCAATGCGGCCTTCCCCTTGGATTCGCCCTGGATGCCAAGGGCCAGGCCATATCGTCTTCGCCGATCAGAGCGCACTGATCTACGCTAGCAACACATCCGGACAATTCTTCGTTTCTCAACTGGTGAGCGCCGGCAACCCCGGCTGGTGGCCCGCGGTCGCAACCGGCCCACTCGGCGGGGCGCATATCTCCCACCACCTGCAAGACGCTGGCGACTTAGGGCACCTGCTGACCTGTCCCTAGCGCGACGGACCTTCCCGGTGGCGACAACGCTAACCAGCTAGCCCCCGCCCGGCCAGACAGCGCAAGGTGCGCCTGCCGCGGGAGCAGGAGAACTCTTCCAGTAATATCAACGCCACCTATAAACCGGATGCGTGGACTGTTTATGGATCGTCAATTGCATCATTGACGCAACTGAGTGCTGCGGGCGCCGCCTGGATAGCCGAGGACGTAGCGATGGAGGAATAGAGCGATGACCAGACAGTTGATTACGATCCTGGTGCTCTTTGTTGGCGGCGCGCTGCTCTGTGTATCGGCGTTGGCCGGCAAGCCAACATTAGCCAAACATCGGGGTCCCTTGACGCCAGCGCAGCTAGGCAAGCTGCTCTCTTACCATCGCAGCCACACCGTTCCGGAGATAGTCGGCTTCGTCCAACGCTATCGCGATGCGCGCAAGCGTGGCGAGCGGCACGTCGATAGTCGATTTGAGGTCCACCAACTTGGGCGTGGCTTTGTCGTCGTCTCCTCAACATCGACGAAGCTTTGCGCTGGGAGCATCGGCCTACGGCTGGAGTTCACCGAATGCGGTGATGTGCAGATCCGCATGCAGCGACAAGAAAGCAACAAAACTCAACCGACCGAATTAGCTGTGACCTTCGGTGTGCTTGAAAACTACCAGCCGGTATCGATCCAGGAGTCGAGTCGTTCGGCCTCCAATCGCAGTACCCCCGATGGGCGATTGATCTATCGGGTCTACAACCCCAATGACCTAAGTTGGGCGGTCACCCACGTCGTCGAGACCATCGTCGCTGGCCGCGACAAAGCCGGTCGCCATATGCGGGGCAATTTGATGTATGCACCAGAAGAAGCGTGGGTCCACAACGGCAGGGCTTGGCGGATGATTGGTGAGTGAAGCGCACTACAGACTCAAGCGTCCCGGCTTCGATGGCAAACAGCACATCACATTGTCGCCAGAGGCCTTTATCCGTCGCCTCGCTGCGCTAATACCCCCGCCTTGGTTTAACCTCACTCGTTTTCACGGCATCTTCGCTGGCCACAGCAAACATCGCCAGCTGCTCAAAGCCCTCGTTCCCAAACCGCCAGATCCTCAGCCGACCTGCGGGTTGCCAAGAGATGACCATGATGTCGTCGTCGACGACGAGCCCGAGCTCGTACCGATACATCGCCGTATCGTCTGGTCCGAGCTGCTGCGCCGCACTTTCGGTTTCGACGTGCTGGCCTGCCCGCGCTGTGACGGCCGCATGCGCCTCATCGCTCCTGATCAAGGACCACGACGTCGCCGCCAAAATCTTGCGTCACATCGGCCTGTCGACCGAGGTCCCCGCGGTGGCGCCGGCGCGGGCTCCGCCCCAGCTCGACTTCCACGACGATTTCATCAACTAGCCACGAGTCCGACCAACCGCCTTTGCGACGGCCGGGCAGCCGCGCGCTCAGTGCCTCGTTCCTCGCTGACGAAGTCCTTCGCTGCCTCAGCTGCATCAGGCGCCCACACCCTTTTCAAAACCGTGCAGCTCAGCTTCTCGCTATGCACTGCGAGCAAATGTGGGGTCAAAGTTCTTGGCCTTTTCCAGACGAGGTGGCGGGACGATGTGTCACCTTGGCGTGCTGCAGACGACAGCTGGACTTGCTGTTTCTCTGCTAGCTCGCCAGAAACAGCTGCCCGTAGTGCGTTAGATGTGTCGCACTGGCAGCGGCAAGCTTAGGTCGTGCTCCATCAGATCGCAGCACCGTTAGCGCACCACGTGCGGCGGCAGTGGACTTCGAGCCTTGTGCGCCTTAAGTAGCGACGGCAGTTTGGTCTTTCGCCACTTGAGGTATTCACAGGTCTCGTGGTCTCCGAGCGCACATGCGCGTTGGTGGTAGTGCTGTTCGCACTGTTCGACGGCGGCCGGTTTCTCTGTTTTCATTGCGCGGCTGCACAGCCGTGCGGCCTCTTGACACCCAGCGGCAATGCCCCCAGAACAAGCGCGTTTGACAAAGGGCAGAGACTTGCTGTCGTCCCTCGACTTGCTCGCCCGAAGGCAGCTTTGCGCGTGTCCATCCTCGCAGGCCTTCACGCACTGGGCGTGCTTGCCGTCGACAAGACACTGGTCCGTTGCGGTTCGGCAGGCCGCGGCAGAGACAACGAGGCTAGTCAGCACGTTGGTCGGCAGGAGGGCCTTCTTCATCTTATCTTCTCCGTTAGGCGGGTCTTGTGCAATCTGGCTGGCGGTTTCGAGAGGCTTGCCAGCGCTAAAAGCAAACGATGTGGCATTGCCAGGCCCGCTCGCGTCGGCTAGTATATCCGAGCAAAGACTCGGATAATGAAATAAACGGTGCCCCGTGCGGCTTTTTTCGTCGCCCCAAGGCGGCTTGAGTTGGGTGGCGATAGCTTGACTCCAGGTGTAAGAACGGTCGGGAGGACTCGGTGACTGAAATCCGAAGAGATGAAGAGGTATATCCTACCTTCCGGACAAAGACGGGTATTTGCACGATAGAGCCAGGCCGAATTCTGATCTCACGAGAAGGTTCGCGTGGATTCCTCGCCCGGTTACTTGTTGGAAACTCCATCAAAAGGATACTCGTCGTTTATTCATTTTTTGGGGTCGTGCTGTTAGGTGTTGGTTCTCTATTCCTGATGACCGATAGGCTGTTTGAAGGAGCTATGCTTGTTCTGTCGGCAGCTCTTCTGCTTCGAGCTGTCATCAAGAGTCGTCACAACACAGCCGCTTCTGAGATTGCAAGAGAGGACGTGATCAAGATTGAAAACCATGAGCCCAATGAAGGTCTGACGCGCGGGTACTTCACGGTTCATTACCAGGAAAAAGATGCAGTCAAGAAGCGTCTTATTATGCTTCCTGGAAGCCTCTCAAAAGGTACAGACGAATATCAGAAAGCTGTAAATATTCTGAGAGACCAAGGTTTGCTCTCCTGAACCATCATTCCCCCGACCAAGCGTGCCCATCTCGCTGCCACGAGGTCAGCCGTCACACGCGCGTCCGAATTGCCGGAGTAAACGAGAAAACATGACAAGGTTCGATCCAATGCCGAAAGAGACGCGGCTTCACGGCGTACTCATTGCCATGCTTAAGCGTCTTCATTTCCTGCTGGCACTGCTATCGGCCTGCAGCGCGCCAGGACCGGGTACAATCAACCGCGATGCGGCGTCGGACTTCACCGCATCGCCAGCGGATGTCGTCGGCGCATTCGACCGCGGTAAGACAGGCGGCGATTTGGGTGGCGTGACGCCCCCTGATATCGCCCCGCATGATGCGGCGCTAGTCGATATCGTCGTCGGTTGCCAACCGCCCTGCCGGGGAGACCAAAGATGCAAGGGCGATCGCTGCGAAGATCTGCCGTCCCAATGTCCCTGTCCCACCGGTAGCTATTGCGACCTGGCAATCAACCGCTGTCTAGCCGGCTGTGCAGCCGATCAAAATTGCGACATCGCCTACTACTGTGACACGGGCAAGAGAACGTGCAGACTAGGCTGCCGAACGAACGGCTGCGGTTCGAATGAACACTGCGATATGGGTAGTCGTGTTTGCCAATGCAACACGGGTCACCACCGGTGCGCTGGAAGATGCGTTCCCGAGAATGTCGGCAGCTGCGGACCGAGCTGCGCTGTTTGTCGGACCGACCCGCTCGGTCAAGCCAGTTGCGGTCCGCAAGGTTGCAGGCTGACCTGCAACAACGGCCACCAAGAATGCGGCGGCCAGTGCACGCCTTGCGACCTGACCAACGCCAATGGGTTTACCTGCAGTGGTGCGAGCTGTCTGCCCCAATGCGTCTCGGAGCATCATCTTTGCTCCGGCCGCTGTGTGCGGGAAGATTGGAGCAGCTGCGGCCCCTCATGCCGGCGTTGCCCTAGCGGCGTCGGTGCTGCCTGCAAAGACGACCTCTGCTACAGCACCGTTGAGTTTTCCTCGGTGACAACGACCACCAGCTGCGGCGCGCTCTGCCAAGCTCGCGGCCTAAAGTGCGCCAAGGCGTGCAACATCTCACAATCGATCACCGCCGGCGTCTTGAGCCAAAAGAGCGGGTCCAACTGGACACACACCTGGGTCGAATGCCAACAGCAAGCTGCGCCCGGGACCACCGACACGCGCTGGCGATGCTGCTGCACAGAATAAAAGGCATCTTTCCCGGCGCCCTTCGTCGGTGAGTTTGCCGCGCCCGCGAGCACTGCAGGTTCGGCACACCCGGCGACGCGACGCATCGCTCGTGAAGAGGATGAACCACCCATGTTGACAACGATCCTGCGACGACAAGACGAGAGCGATACGCCACTGATCATCCTGACCGCTTCCGACGAGCTGTCCAAAAGTGTGCGGCTACTGACAGATTCCGCGTACGAATACGTGCGTGAAGAGGTCACGATTTGGTGCATGCTGCCAGGAGACCTCGACATTGAGCTCGACAGGTCCAACCTTCGTGCTCGGTTCAGCACACACCGCATCGATGAGCTCGGCGCCACACCCTTTGCCGTGGATCTACAATGGGCGGAGCAACTCGCGAAGTGCGAGCAGGCGCTGGTCCTCTTGTGCAAAGAAGAGTGCCCGCGCAACAATGACGACGTCGTCGAGTGGAGCGAACTCCGACCGCTTCTAAGCGACGAGGAAGCCTACACACTCGTCTCGCTACACCTCAAGGGCAGCCCGGCCTGGCTTGCACATCAAGACTGATCGCGCGGTATTCGTTCGTCGACTTCTTAACGCGCGGCGACCCATCATTCATCGCTTCAAAAGAGGATAGCCGTGGGGCCTTCGGGATGGAGGGTCAGCATGGGCGTGAGCTATCGAAGTGCTCATCCCATCGATCAATATCCTGGTGAGCTGCTGCGAAGGTGCTCGCAGCGATCGCCAGCGAAATTGGTGCGCAAAACGGCCTGTCGAAAAGACTGTCCGGCCCCCCTCACTGGGCGACGCCGACGCAGTCCTCGGGATGGATCGGCAGGTCGAGGTGTGGCTTGCGTGGCGAGGCCGGCGCAGCGAGCGGTTGATGGCGCGAAAACGACCAACCGGCGAAGTAGAGCCAATAGCACAGCAGCTGCGCGCGTTGTTCTAGCGAATGTATCCCGGCGACCTCGGCGGCGATTGTTTTGGAGCGGCAAGCGGCCCAGACCGCTTCCACGGCGGCGGCGTCCCAGGCGGTGGCGACGATCGGCTCGTTGGCGACGCGCTCGGCTGGGCGCGGATCGTTGCCGTGACGCCAGATGGCCACCTCGCCGTCGACGGCGAAGGGGTCGACCGCCACGCCGTCGAGCAAGACCGTGAAGTGAAGGTGGGGGGGCAGCCAGGGGAAGGCGATGATGCCGTCGACGCTGGACATTCCCGACAGGCCAATGCGCTCGCCGCGGTCGACGCGCTGACCGGTCTCCACCGTTGTCCGCGCCAGGTGGTTGTGTATTGTGATCATCCCCTCGCCGTGGTCGATCACCACCTTGAGACCCCCGCGCTGCATCAGGTTCTCGACGCGAAAGACCCGCCCGGCAGCGGGGGCGACGATGCGCGTGCCGACGGGTACGACGAAGTCGGTCCCCATGTGGCCGTTGTAGGTTCGTTGAGCGCCACGGTAGTCGACCGCATTGGTGACGCGTACGTCGTAGCCATTGCTAGGGTCGTAGCCCGCTCGGTTGAAGTAGTTGTGAATGATGGTGCGCTTGGAGGCGGGGCGCCAGCCAGCCCAGGTCGCAGGCCCGATCAGCGGCCGAAATTGCTTGAGAGACGATAGGCCCCAACGGGTGGGCGGTGCGTTGAGCGCGCTATCGCCGACAATGGCCTTGACGCATTGCGAAAGACTCTGTCCCCAGGGGCGCAGACCGAGGGACTCAACCAGACCGATGCGATGCTTTCGCCACAGCAATTCCATGCCATCGCTGTAGCACACATCAGGCAGCCCGAGGGGCGGTCGGAGGCGGATTTGCTGCAAATATGAGTAAATGCTCAATTAAAAATTGTTCAAGCGCGATGGTCTGGTAAGCAGCAGGAGGTGAGCCACGGCCTCGAGCCCCGAAGTTCGCTTGCATCACGGCCTTGCCGTCGGTTAGGAGACGAGTTTCGTTAGTTTGGTTACCCAACGCTTGAAGCCGCCTTGCTCCGCAGCGTGTAGCGCGTGGGGGCCTACCACTTTGAAGTCGAGGTCGACGCTGAGCAGATACTGGACGACCTCCTTGTACTTCCGCGCCTCGGCTTTGTCCGGCGAATTGGAAAACCGGATGCAGGTCGTCAAGACGTAGTCGCCGTCTGCTCCCTTGTCGCTAAAACAGGCGGGGAAAGCCTCGAACCAGGCCTTAATCACGCCGACGTCGTTGAGGCCGTACTTGAGCGCCAGATGAATGTCGGAAAACTCGGCCCCGGCCTCCTTGAGCTCTCTGAACCGCTCTGCGGTCAATTCACGCCAAAAGCTCATGCTCGTCCAGGAAATCTTGGCGCTGGGATTGGCGTCAAGTGCGGCGAGTTTGGCTGGCGCGCGCTCGAAGCCCTGATCGACAGCTAGCTTATAGCTGTGGCGGGCACGCGAGAGATCGCCGTCCTTCTCCTGCTGTAGGCCGCAGAGGTAGTGAAACCAACCCTCGTATGGCTGGTTGTAAAAGCGGAGCTCTTCGATCATGCGACCGACTTCCGCCGCGTCGCCCTGCGCGATCACGGTCTCGAAGCGATCGATGGCCGTCGTCAGCGATCGCTCAACCAAAATGCCCTCGAGGTGGAGCATGCCTAGCCGCCACGTACCGTAGAGGTCGCCCGTTTGGTCGAGCTTCTGATAAGCCGTCAACTCGTCGACTTCCCAGCTTTGAATCCTTTCGAAACGGATGCCGCCCATCGCATTTGCTTCACAGGCTTGTCGAACGCGATCGTTGACGATCAATCCCTTGCCGTGGGTGGTTGTCGAGGCAAAGAGCTGGTGGCGGGATCTCTTGAGCACGCCCGTGCGCCCAAAGAGCGTGTTCTCGTCTTTGAAATACAGCGTGCTGGCGAACCGTAGCGCTGGTGCCTCCGGGGCAGCGAAGACAAAGTCGCAGGTCTGGGGGATCGCTACCAGTTGATAGTAGGATTCCGAGGTTTGTTCCAGCGAGTGGTGTGCCACGCGAACCGGCAGGTACTCGAGGTCAACGATGCCGAGCTGCTTGAGCAAGGTGCAGAGGCGATAGCTAAAGAAGGTCGGGGTAAAGGAGGCATCACCGTCGAGCCAATCCGGGGCCTGGGCCACGCCATCGACGGTGACTTCAATGGTCGGGAGGTCGAGATGTTTTAGGGATGTACCGTAGGGTTTCAGTCGCTTGAGACCGCGGTCGCTCATCAGCGACTTCCAGAAGCGATGAAACTGCGCGCGCTGCTCGTGTGGCTGCTCTGCGCAGGTCATCAACCACCACTGACTGTTGGCCTCTTCGTCGGTAAGCTCCAAAGCCACGGGCTGAAATGGCCGCTCTGCAAAGATCTGCGGTTGGGACGCTACATCGCCGACGACGCAGACCAGCGCTCTTTCCTCGTCGACCGTTTGAAAATAGACAGAGAGCGTACCGTCCACAAACGGGTCGAAATGCCCGGCGTCCTTCAGCGCGATGATCGACCGATGAAACGCCATTTGCAGCGCGTCAAGATCGAAGGATCCGCGCAGAATTCGGTTTAGCGGCGGTACGTTGATCTGCCCGGCGCCGTCACCCCCGTTGAGCTCTCGCGTGTAAAGGAACACCGGTCCGCGTTCTACATGCGTCCAAAAACAGATCTCGGATTCCTTGTTTCGGCGCTCGGCAAGCTGCGCCAGTAGCGTCTTCGCGCCATCGAACAGCCGTTCTTCGACGGCCCGCCAGTCGGGAGGCTTTGTCATGGTTGGTGTATCCTGTGGCATCGGCCATTGTTTGCGGGGGACGTACGTTGAATTAGGGGAATTAGGCAAGGCAAGTAGCCACCTTGCCGATGGACAATAGAAGCCTGGAGCGCCGTCGACATCGACCGCTGCGTGAATCGTACGCGCCGCAAATGATCGGGATCGGTTTGGTCGGCGCGGCAGCTGTGCGGGTCCACTGTTTGACGGGTCCACTGTTCGACAGTCGGCGTACTATGTCGCCCGACAGCATGGCGTATCGCGGTGGCAACGACAGTTGCCTAATTCCGCTAATTCAACATTCGTCCCCTATCCTCGAGTACCGCGATTCCCGAGAGAGTTGAACGACCGGGCGCTCTAAGCCACAAAGGGCTCGGCTTTTCCCACCCGCTCTAAAGCCCATTGGTCGTCTTCGTCGCAGGGCTCAAACGGCAGTCGGTGATCGGGGATCAAGCTCCATTGGGCAGCGTCGTTCCAGCAGAAGGACCCGACAAGGTATCGCTCGGGAGCCAAAACGATCTCTTCCCACGTGATGCCTTCGAGGGCGAAGTTATGTGCGCCATCAACCCCCTCGCACTGCCCAAAGCAGCCGAGTCGCGGCCACCAGACGAGCATACGCTCGCCGAAGCTGGTGAGGCTCACATACTCGAAGGTGTAAAAGCCCGGCACGGCGAACTGCCTGCCGAGGTCATCTTTGAGAATCCCTGTCCCGCAGCGCAGCCGCTCTAACTTCAGGGACGGCAGAGAGCACAGCGACACCTTGGCCAGCACGGCCGTCTCTTCGTGCAGGTTGAGTCTGGTGAAGTCTACGGCCTTGCCGGCGGCGACGAACTCCACAAACCCGGTGGGAAGCGGGTGCCAGGCGAGCTCGCCGGCCGAACGATCGGGTGCGTCGACCACCGCAGACGCCGTCTGGTGCCTGGCCAACGTTTCTCTCTGCTTCTTTGCTTCGAGCTGCGCTTCGTCGGCACTGGGAAATCTGCGCACTTTCGATCGGCCCTTGGTACCAAGTCGACCGATCGTCGTAACCACCTGGCAACCATCGACTTTGATCTCCCAATACCGTCTTCCATCGCTAAACGCGTGGCGCTGAGCTTCCTCTGGACGCAGTCCGCCAGAGAGCAGCTCCCAATCGGCGATGCAGTTGAGCTGCACCGTCGCTTCCTCTCGGTCGTAGGCCACCGCGATCCACGCATCCACGCCAAACTGACAGCCATCGACCACGAAGAGCGGATCGAATTCGTAATCTTCGGCGGCGGCATCTTCGATTAGGACCCAGTCCGATTTGACCCCGCTGCGCTTGGCTTCGGCGTAGGCGGCGAGCAAGTCATCGTTGACCCCACGCATCGACGCGACGAACTCCTCGTCCGACTGGCTGTGGGTGTAGAAGAAGTCGAAGGAGGCGCGTAGCTTGTAGCGGCCATCGACCACATCAAAGCCGATGAGATTTTCGCAGCAAGCCTCCGTCCAATACTCTTCCGTCTGATCGTATGAGGGCACCTCGGCGGGATGAACCACATGAACCCACTCATCGGGGCCGTCGAAGGCTTGTAGATTGACCGATACCAGCGGCAAGAGATGTTTGGCGTAAAGGTCAACCGGATCCGCAAAGACCTCCTCGGGAGCTGGAAACAACCTAAGGTGTCTTTCGTCAATACCCATGCTCATGCCTCGATCGCTGTCGACCGGTCATTTCTACCATGACAGCGGTGGATCACCCTTGCCGCATCTTCATATCCGAGCTATAGCTCAGTTTTGGCGACTGGGCAAGCGGTCGCCGCCGCTGGGAGGTTCGCGATGCGGTGCGCTTGGGCAAAAAGGCTGAGCTGGTGTTGTCTGCTTTGCGTGGCGTGCAGCGGCACCTCCGGGCCAGAGGTGGCCGATGGCGGAACGGTCGACGGTCGGCAGGTCGACGGTTGGCCCGCCGACGCAACGCGCGGCGATGGCGGTCCGAGAGACGGTACACTTGAGGAAGCCGGTCACGTTGTCGATGCACGCCCGAGTGATCTCTTTAATCTCGGTCACGATGCAGGCCAGGCGCCGGATGCCGGCGTCGAGCCGATCATCGGCAGCAACATCTTGCGTGCCTTTGGCAGCGGTGTTCACGGCGTTAAGGCGCTGGCCGAGACGTCCGCTGGCGTCTTCCTTGGCGGCGTGGCGACGCGTGATTTCCGTTTTGGTCCGCACCAGATGCCCAGGACGCATGGCAACACTCAGGGCTGGGTCGGGCGCCTCTTGGGAAACAACGCCTTGTGGTTAATTCCTTTCGAGTCGACGGGCGAGGCCTCGGTCGATCGCATGGCGACCGACGGCGACCAGCTGACGATATGTGCGCGTTTTAGCGGCACGCTGCGGCTCGGCGGCGTTAACTACCGTGCTGCGGGATCTTCGAGCCTGCTCGTCGTACGGATCGACAAGGCGGGGACCATCATCTGGGTCAAGCCGTTCGATTCCCAAACGGCGCGCTTCGGCGGCATCGCTATGGACGCCAAAGGTGACATCTATCTCGGCGTGACCTTCGGCCAGACACTAACGGTCGGCGGACAGCAGTTCATCGCACCGAACAGTAAGTTCGACATTCTGCTGGTCAAGCTGGCCCGCGATGGCAGCGTGCTGTGGGCGCACCAGTACGGGCAAAAATGGGACGACGACGTGCTAGGGCTGGCGTTTAGGCCGCCCAACGCAATTCACGTCAGCGGGGAATTCTACGGAACCTTGGCACTAGACGGCACATCGATTACCGCAGCGGACAGCAAGCGAGATGTCTTTTACGGCCAGGTCGATGCGACGTCCGGTCGATTTGTGAGGGCCAGCGCGCTAAAGGGGGGCAACGACCAGTACCACCGCTCGATGTCCGTCGTCGTCGGCGTGCCCTATGTGGCAGTACTGTCGACCGTCGGAAAGCTCGACTACCGGGGTGCACCGTACACGCCCTCGCGTCCGTCCGCCGCGTTGATCG
This sequence comes from Deltaproteobacteria bacterium, assembly GCA_020633415.1. GTDB lineage: Bacteria > Myxococcota_A > Polyangia > JACKDQ01. Next base: position 52,169 of record JACKDQ010000002.1, on the reverse strand, counting down.
TCGAACTCGGCTCCCGGGGCGAACCGGTCCAGATCAGCGAACTCGATCCGCTCGGGCTCTCCTCGCTGGTCGAACTCCATAGTGGCAACGGAACGCTCTACGCCACGGGCCAGTACGCGACGACCGTATACTGGGACGGCATCACCCGCACCGTGCCGGCGACAGCTCCCAAGGGCAATGTCCCATTCATTGCCACTCGCAACAGCTCGGGGTCGTCGATCGTGACGCTCGACCGCTGGAGCGGCGACGTAACGCTCGACGCGGCGACCAGCGACGCGTCAGGTGGCCTGCTCGTCGCTGGGCGCTTCACCGACAAACTTGGCGCTGGTGGTCAGCTGGTAGCGACGCGCCAGCGGAATCGGTCTTACCTATGGCGCATCACCCCTTAGCGCAGTTATGGCCGCTGCGCACCGAGGCGAATCTCGAGATCTGGTCCAATTCGCCGAACCTCGTCTGTTCGGCAATTGGGCCCAACGGTCCGCACGGGCCATCGCGTGAAGTAGAAGATGTATTGAATTGCGCGCGCGCCTGCGCCGCCACCAAGGAGTCAAAATGAACGTAACACATCGCCCCCGCGCCCCACTTCGTCCAGCATCGTGTTTGCTTGGCGCAGGTGCGGCGCTTTTCCTTTTGGCGCAACTCGGCTGTTCAGACTCAACCTCTCGCGTCGACGACGCCGGAGCGAAGGATGCAAGGGCTTTCGCCGATGCGCAGCTTCTGCGCGCAGACGCCAGCGCGGCTGATGCGGCAGCTGTCGACTCGACCCAAGATCAAGCGCCGCTGCGACGCGCCGTCGAGCAAAGCTTCGTCAACGTCGAGCGCTACATGTCGGCCTGGTGCCCTTGCCGCTACGAGGGGCCATTGGTCAGCGCCTGTATCAACGCGTCGCGCGTCCATGCCTTCGTGCGCGATTGTCAGCTCGCGCTGGTCGAACAGCACGTGGCGAGTGGTTTAGCCACGAAGGCCGAAGTTCTCGCTGCGTTCGCTTGCGAGGCGCAGGCGGACCAGAACTACATCAGCTGCCTGCAAGGCGTGAACTGCGCCGCCGCAGACCGCGCCCAACGGATCGGCGCCTGTCTCGATACCCGCGACGCTGAGACCGCGCGATGTGCCGGAAACGAGCTCCTAAAGGCGGCACGCGCCGGGCTGCTCGCCTGCGCGACGGGGCCCAAGCGGGGCTGCCCTGCGCCAGGCCAACCCGTTTCCCGGGTCGGCAAGGGGGTCTTCGTCGGGACAACCTACGGCATGGGCCGAGACTTTGCTGCCTGCGGCACGCGTGGGGCGCCGGACGCCGAGCACTGGTGGACGGCTCCGCGCGACGGCAACTATGTCTTCGACATTCGCCGCTCGACGCGCCAGAACAGCTACCTCGTCCTCCTTGACGGTTGCCCGGCGGACGGCGCGGTTTCGCAAGAGCAGTGCGTGGCTACCGGATGGGCGACGCGCCAACTGACCGCCGGCCAACAGGTCTTATTGATCGTCGCGCCGACCGACACCGGCATCCCGGTGGGCGGCGGCGATTACATCGTCGACATCCAGCGGCAGCCGTGACGCTCGGGGCCAAGCGCTCGCTGGCCCACTACTCACTGGGGAGTGCTTGCAGCAGGAGACCGATCGGGCGCTCCGTTGCACGTTCGAGCGAATAACCGTCGATCGCGCCGCGCAACTCGTGTCGAAGTATCTTGTTGCCGGGCAGTTTGACCTCGACAAACGCGGACGTGCTCAATTTCCAAGCGAAGTCGCCCAACGAACGAAACGCTTGCGGGATCTGCGGGCGCGTTTGGGCGAGTTCGTAGATCACGCGAAATGGCTGGCCTTCGTTGATGGCCCGTCTCACTGGGTCTGACACGCTGACGTAGTTTGGTATGCCATTTTTCCGCGACTGCCACGGAGCGTAGGCTCGCGCGAACTGCCGCTCGTCTTGTACGGAAAGCGTGAGTTTCTTTCCCGAACCGTAGTAGCCAAGCGGTGCACAGTCGACGCCGAGCGCTACGTCGTGCACTGAGCCCGTCCGTTTCTTATATCGCCGAACCTGGTAGTGATTCTGTTCGGCTTCACTGGTGCTACACACCGTCAGCAAGACGGAACCGATAAAGAGCAAGCGCCATAACATTGTCTTCCCCCCCCCCCCGTGCTGGTGCTGATCCGGGCATGGTTTGTTATCCGAGTAAAAGCTCAGCAATGTTGATGCCAAATCGCTACGGTCGATATCATTGTGGTTCGTCGCTTCACGCGATTCAGATCGACGCCCCGGCGGCTACTCGAGCTGCCGCAGAACCTTTTCTGGCATTGCTGTGGTGTTCTGCAGGGAGGCAAAGGATGTCGGCCCCCACAGGATGGTCGGCTAGCTCGGAGGGAAGAAAAAGTAATGTACCGCGCATCGCCGCTGCTCAGCTGGTGGCAAAGATCCGGCGCAGAAATCCCGCTCGCCCAGGCATCGGCCCAGCCCAGAGCTCAGAGGGAAGCGGGTCCTTCGCATCGAGAGAGGGAGATAGGGTGCGGGTATCACGCCAGCGATGCGAATCGGCTGATGGCGGTGTCGGCTCCTCTTACGCATGGTTCTTGTCCCGTCTAATGTTTCGTTCACTGTACGAAGCCACTAGCTAGCCCCAGTGGCCCTTGTGTCGGCGGTCGCACAGCCCACGAAGTTTCGTCGTACGCGGTACGACCTGCGATCGCTGACTTTTTTCTTTCGCAACCCCTGCCTTTGCTTTGCTCCGGCGATTGCTGCTGCTTCGCAGTAGGAGGGATTGCGCGACCCCCGCGTAGCAAAGCGTCGAGGGGGAACCACCGTGCACCCAATTGGCATCATCACAGGCTGTGCGCTGATGTTTCTTTCGGCCGCGATCGGCGCTCAGGAACGATCGCGGAGCGCCGAGGTTCAGGTCGCACTGCGATCGATCGAATACACCCGGCGGTTCGCCTGCGGCCCGGTAGGGCGCCCGGCTGGCTGCCGCCGATCGATCGCCAAGTCGCTCGCGCGTCTTGAGGTGCTGTCGGCTGAGGACAAGGCGCAGCCCGAAATTGCCGAGGGCAGGGAGTGGCTGCTGCAGAAGCAGGCCATCGCCGCCGGGGAGCTCAAACAACAGCAACTGGTCAAGGTCGCCGAGGAGGAGCGTCGCAGACTAAAGCGCGAGTTCGAGCGCGGCATTCACTTGCGTGCGTTTGTTGTGCTGCGCGCGGGAAAGCAGGCGCAGTACGGCGAGTACCTCAGCACCTTCGGGCGCCCACTCAACGACCGAGAGGTTGGCTCACTGGCCGCTGAAACGCAGAAACTGCGCGCGCAGATCCTTGGCCCCATCGCAGCGTTGGCCAAAAAGTGCCCGACCTATCGCGCGGCGCGTGCCGACGTGAACGACTTCTGTGACCTCGCTGAGCAGCGCGACAGCTACTGGAACGCGTTTATTGGCGGGTCGCTCGCCAAAGCCCAGCGCGATGACGCCGGCGAATGGAGCCGTGCGGTCGACCTGCTCGAGCGGAAGGGCGAGCTGCTCGTTTCGCACTACGCGATCTTGAATAACACGGGCGAGCTCGTCACTCGCCTCGCTGGCAATGCCGAAAAGATCGCAGAGATCGTCGGACTTCCCGCATTGTCCGCGAACGCGGCGGCGCAGAAACTTCACGCCCGCTTTGTCGCCGCACTGAAAAAGCGCGCCGCGATCAGCACGTGGGACGATCACGCGCCCCACAAAGACGCGGCCATTGCTGCACTGCTTCGCCGCCAGGCCGGGCAACGTGGTCTGCACATGCGCCGCTATGGTGTATTCAAACCCAGTTGGCGGATCAAACGCGACGCGGCCAACCGGCCGATCGAGCGCGTCAAGCACGCCACGATCATGGTCAAAAAGGATCGTGAACCGTTTTGTCGGATCCACGACATCACCGTGAAGCAGAAACACCTGGGCGGAGGCCGCTACGGCAGATCGAGCATCTATGCGACGGGGTTTGGCGCATTCTTGGTCTCTCGCTGCCAAAGTTTTTGACGGCATCGCCTCTAATGCAGAGAGAGCGCGGTGCGAGGTCTTCAAGATGACAGCCTCCCTGTCGACGACGTGATCGACCCGCGAACGCTATCTCGACGGCTGTTGCTGAAGTAGTCGTCGTACGCTGTTTGACGGCCGCGCTATCCAGGCTGCCAACCCGCGCGCTGACGTCGACCGCTATCCTCACGAATTAACCTGCGATCGATGTGGCACGGCGGTTGCTGCGTTAGGAGGGCAGGAGGCACTGAATGTACCCGCGATCGAACACGCCAATGAAGCTCGTCCTGGCGGTTGCCATTTTTACGGTGGGCGGCAACGCCGCCTTCGGGGAGTCGCTAAAGAGACTTCCCTTCCGCGTAACCAGCAAGGGCGCGCCCTTTGATCCCATCTTTTACAAGCTCAACCATTACGCCAAAGGTGTCGGACAGCGTTACACCGTCAAGCGGTTCTCGGAAAACGTACACGCGACTGGCAGCGCTCACCGCACCTTCTGGGCGGTAAGCCAAAGCCTGTATCACAACCCGAACCTCGCGCTGCGTGGCAAAAACAAGCTCGAAACCATTGCGGCCGGATGGGAGTTCAATCTGGGCGAGAGAGCTGATGGCCAGATCTCCCTGAAATATTATCAGCTCGGCACCGGTGCAATCAGTCGTCAGAACATCCCTGCACAACTGTTGGCCCCCCGCAGCAGCAGCAGCAGCTCAAACCTGATCAAGTTCCAGGGCGCCGGCGGTGATGCCACGCTAACCGTGATTGCCGGCGGGTCGACCTCGAGTGAAGCCACCCAGTCCCACAATCTTCACGTGGAGGCTCAACAGAGAGCATTCGCATTCAACCACTTAGAAAAAACGTTTGTCGAGATGCCCGATATGCCGCTGGCCCGCGTCGCGCCGATGATCACGCGCGCCGGCAAGGAGATTTTCGCCCTGGGGGGCATCGCCCGAGAGGGTCAAGCAGCACGCGACGTGATGCTCTTCGACCAAGACACCCAAAGATGGCTCAGCCCGAGAGCCATCGAGGAGCGCTACCCAGGACTCAGCCAGCTACCGATCGGCCGCTTTGGTGGGCAGGTGCGCTACGCCGAGGATGTGCGTATTGACGACTGCGGAAATGTCGTCAACGACAAATATCTGATCGTGGCTGGTGGCAGCAGCAAGTTCGACAAGAAGAACGACCGCGTGACGCTCGGCGAGCCGATGGAGGAGGTTCATATCTACGACATGAATCGGAAGGGCTGGCTTGAGACAAAACTGCCGAATCCGCGCATGCATCCAGCGATGGACGTGATGTACAGCGAAGGCGGACCTGCCGTGGTAATCGCTGGTGGTGGCACCGGCGAACCGCAGACTTCAGCGGGCCATGTGCCGGACCCAATGGTCAACAGCACCAACATTTTGCATCTGCGAAAGATGGCCTGGTACGAGGGTAAGTCGATGCCCGAGCAAAAGGCATTAATGACCGAGCACAAAAACGGCTCTCCCTTCCGCTGGCGCAACTGGGCCGGCACGAGCATGGCCTTCCTTAATCACATGAGCTACGGCGCGCTGATCAAGTTCTACAAGCAAGAATACAAGATCGATATCGCGTCGCTCAAAGTCGTCAAGGACACGGCGGCCACCTGCAAAGTCACGCTGCAAGACCGGCAGATCAAGGCCGTTGACCAACGACTCGAGCTACAGTTTCTGCGGATCCTGCGCAGCAAGTTCAGCAGCTATATTACCTTCAACAAGGCGTATATCGGTGGGCTCGGTGCAATGGATCAAGAGCTTGCCAACGAGAGCTTGCGCTGAGTCACGCGCGCTTTCGCCGCCGATTGAGTGCGTCGCGGAGATCGCGCGCGATGTTTGGCAGTGATGCGGTGGGCAACGAGGCTCGTACGCCGTACGGATGCCGACGGGAATGATCCTCGCAGTAGGCCGTACTTCGCAACTGCACCCGATCAGGCGCACAGCTGCTAGCAAACCGACAAGGGATTAGCCGCCATCAGAGGGCGGACGAGGAGTAATCGATGCCGCGATATAGATGCGCACTACTGGCGATGATCGCCTACGGCCAGCTCAGCAGTGGAGCTGGCTGCAGCGCCAGCAGTGGGGCGGGCGCAGACAGCAGGTCTAGGGCTGCTAGCGACGCCGTTTCGACCGAGACGATGCCCCAGTCAGATCTCGACCGCCCACGCGACGCGAATACGGCGTCCGACGCGGCTCAACCGATTGACGCCGCCAGCGCAGTGGATGCCAAGCGGGCACCGGATCTTGCCAGCAACACCAAGCCTGATGCTGATACGACGCCGGTCATTTTTCCGGACCTCAGCACGCGTCCGCCCGACGCTGGTGTGGTTGGGTGCCAAGCGCAAGACTGTCGGTCCTTCGGCCCGTGCATCTCTCAACCGAGCGGGCACAAGTGGGACGGGCAGGCATGCAAGGCGATGGAGGCGGGTTGCACCGCGGTTGGCAAAGACTGTGGCAGCATCGCCCGCGGGCCTTTCGTCGATCGCGCGAGCTGCAATCGTGCCTTCAAGCGCTGCGGCGCCTGTGCGGCTCAGATCGCCACCGTGCCGGTGATCGGAACGTGCAGCCAACCGGTGCCCGGCGCAAAATGGGACGGCAGCTCATGCGTGACGATGGGCGTCGGCTGTCGGTGCGTCGGGCCTTCGTGCAAAAGTGGCGGCGCAGCGCCATTCTCCAGCGTCCAGCAGTGCAAGCTGGCGATGGCCGGATGTCCCTAATGACAGCGCCCAGCGACGCAGGTGAGTCAGCACGAATCGAGAAGAGGAGCATCTATCGCGCGGCCACGCTGCCGGCGGCTGCTGCCACGGTTGCCTTGCTGTGCTGGGCGGCATGCGGCTCGCGACACACCTCTAGCATGGATGCGGTGGCTGCCGACGGAGCCCGCACGGTCGATGGTCTTCGTGCAGATGATCTTCGTAGCGACGCCGCAGGGGTAAACGCCGGCGTCGGTGTCCCGTGCGGGGGCACGATCTGTGACACCAGCAAGGGAAGCGTCTGTGGCGCCTGTCAAAACGTTGATGCAACGCCCGCACTGTTCGTTTGCTCCACCGCTGTTGCCCACGATTGTCACGCGGCGAATCGCGGCTCACCTCAGATTGTGATCGGCTGCGATGGTCCCGAGGATTGTGGTCCAGGACGGCGCTGTCTAGCGATTCCCGGGTTCGTCATCGCCTTCGAATGCGCACCCGGGACGTTCGACATGTGCAGAGCAAATCGGACAGCGTGGACGCCAAGCGACGCCTGCCACTCACTGGCCGACTGCCCAGCGTGCGCCAAGCGTTGCGAGCCGCTGGCGCCTTCGGTCGACGAGCAGCTGCGGATCTGTCGGCTCGATGCGAACTAGATCCCACGGTACCCTGTTCTATCTGCGCTGAGGACTGAAGACCCGGCGGATGCGAACGCGGCGCTGTCAGGCGCGTTGGGTGCACGACTTGCACTATTCTTGGATTCCGGCCACCACATATCGGCGCGAGCAACTCGAACCGCTGCCGTTGATCCGGATGCCCACGCGCATGAATCCACCTTCGACCTGCAGCCTTGCGCCGTCACCCAGCGGAATCGTGCCGCCAACATGTGCGAAAGGCATCGCTTGCGTGGCTTGGAATTGAACCTGTATGTAGCAGTCGAAGAGTGGGCTATCAGCGGGATAGAGGACGACGTAGCGATAGCCGCGAACGTCGATCCCCTTGCCATAGGTCCATTGGCTCTTGCTGGTCGAGGTCAGCGTCTCATCGACGAGCGCGTTGAAGGCGTTTGTCGGCGGGGAACAGCAGACTCCACCGGGACCCGCATTGGCATGCTTTACAAAACCAGAGTCGGCGCATCCAAAGCATCCAGCCTGGTGCAGCAAGCTGCTCAAGGCGCTTGGCAATCACTGACATTGCAGCGAGCCGGTCGCTGGCTGCTCGGACGCGGGCAGTTGGCGAGCTTCGATGCAACCGAAGCGTACGTTTCGCTGGCGAGCACACGCTCATCGGCACCGATCGCTTGTATGAAGTATGCGCGGCCGCCCAGGGTCGTGCGGATGCGAATGCTGCCGAGGCGCGCGTCGACGAGGTCTCGATGGGTTGCCCCGAGAGGCGCAACGGTTGTCGTCCATATCCGTCCTTCGCCGAGGCGTGGCGTCGCGCCCGCCGTCGAAACGCGGTCGAGGACAGACGCGTATGGCGATCCAATGTGCCCCGTGCTCGCGCCAACGATAGCGTTTCGCGAGTATCCATCGGCGGGCAGCATGCGCTCGACCCACTGTTGATTGTTCGATGTCTCTCTGGCGTGGTGTCCGAGATGCAACACGTCCACACCGACCGCGCCGACCACATCCGAGGGTAGATGCGAAAGCAAAAAGGTCTCTACGTTCGGAGTTCCCTTACCGCCTCCCGTCAGATCACCGCTGATCAAGAGACGGAAATCGCCCAGGCGAAGCAGCGCGACGAGACTGCGTCCATTTTCGTCGTTGAGCTCGGTGCCAAAGGGAGAGACATCGACCTCGAAGCGGTGCGAGCCGATCGTGCCGTTGACCGCAATGATATCGAGGCGTGCTTTTCCCAGCGACAGGTAGGAAGGCCCGCTATCGCCCTCGACGTCGAGATTGCCCCATCCGAGCCCGGGACAACTCTGCGACCGAACGGTGGCCGAGCAATCCAACGCCGCAGCCCGGGCGAGGCATAGACTCGCATGAGGTAGGCGCTTGGCAGCCGCGCACATTGTCTCAAATGTGCCTGCCTTGACTGCCGAAAGATCGACAGCCCCCCGCCAGATTAGCCGCGGCCTAGCGCCTATCCCGTCGATGATCTTCGCCAGCGCATCGACATGGTCGGCGTGATAGTGGGTCAGAAGAACATGGTGATTCGGCGCGTTCGGTGCCATAGCCGCGGTCAATGCGATCCAACGCCGGGATACGGTAGCGGCGTGACTCGTGTTTCCCGTATCGACGAGCAACGCGTCGCCATTGGGGCCGACCGCGACCGCGGCCTCACCGAGCGCGATACCGCCCAGTCCGATTTGCTCGTAGTAGAGCTCGCCGGACAGAGGCCTTAGAGGTTGTTGTGGGGGCGTGGGCAAACATGGCGCGTCGCCATCGTTTGGCGATAGGTCAACGTCGGTGCGCCGATCGAAGCGCGCACCGGCGTCTCTACCAAGCAATGGCGAGGCGGTGTGGCATCCGCTCCCCAACCAAGCGACGATCAACAACGGTAGCGCGTACCGTCGCAGCGAAGATCTGTGACTGCCAGACCGCAATACGATCAACGCTACGCCAGGCTGAAGCGGCCGACAAGATCCGCAGGTCGCACGCTGTACGACGGCCTCCGCGAAAATGCATCCAAGCAATAGACAGCACCAATCACCGCCTCCCAATCGAGGCATGCGTTGCGGTCCGCACCGCCGCGGCAGCAAAGCAGCAACGAAAGCAGTGCCCAAACCGCGACCTGTACAGGGCTCGCGCTTACCTCGCTCGAACGCTCCTTGCCCACACGAATACTCTCCAGCTAAGGGTAATCCAGCCACCAAAGGAACGCGTCGGCCGCGCCATGGGTCAGCGGTGTCGCAAGCGTTGTCACACCGTGGTTGAAGCGACTCCCCGAGGAGAAATAGCCCACGGCTACCGCTCTGTGCAGCGTCGGGTGTGCGGCAACAGCGATGACCGCTTCATCGCTGCTTGCACCGCGAACCGCCGAAAGCGTTGGTCCAGCGGCCGAGCGCTTGGTCGATCCATCGCGCTGCATCCAGCGTAACAGTCCTTCGCTACCCCGCGCCGTGGTGTGGTGTTCGTGGTAGGCGACGAGCGCCTCACCGAAGGCGCTGAGCGCGACACCACTATCGATCCAGATGCCCGAGGGAAAGGGCAGAGCACGCGCCCACAGCGGCACGCCGTCCTCGGAGAGCTTGGCCAGATACAGGCCGTTTTTTGACCTGCAAGCCGAGAAAGGTCGGCCCAGAGACCGACAGGTGCAAATAGATCCCGTCGGCGCGGTCGACGCCGATCCGGTCCGCTAAGGACGTGCCGGGAACCGCCTTGGCCCAGCGCACCTCGCCGCTGCGCGCGTCAAGACGGGCAAAGAGATCGGCGAAATGAGCTGCCGTGCTGGCGCTGAACGTGCCCAGCTCGACGGTGGTGCCGAAGAACTGACAGCTGATCACCGGATCACCACTGCGCGGCAGAACCGCCACGGCGCCGCATTGATCGTTCTTATCGCTGCCGGCGCTGATCAGCCAGCTGAGCGCACCGTCCCCCTCGAAGCGTGCGATCACCATGTCCGTGCCACCGCGAGACACGAGTTGCTTGCCGGCGATCGTCACCTTCGAGGTCGCAACGTGCACCACGTAGACCTCGCCCTGCTTGCCCGCGGCGAGCGAGGGTCGAAGATCGCGGTCGCCGAGCGCGTGCGCCCAAAGCACGCGACCCGTGGCAGAGATCTTGGCGACGAACCCGCCGGCGCGCGGAAGCTTCACGCTGTTACTCAAACGCGCACCGGCGACCCGGGAGGTACCGGCGATAAAGAGGTCCCCACGCGGATCGACCGCGAGCGCCGCAATGCCGACGCCGCCGAAAAACCGGCTCACCGGCGCGAACAGCCCTTCGAAGACGAGGAGCCAATCTGCAGCGCCGTTGGGCGTCAGTTTGAGCAAGAAATGGCGCGGCTGCTCCGACGGGGTAGCGCGCGTGATGATCTGGAACCGGCGGCCGGCGACGGTGAGCGCCTCCGACCGGGTGACCCCGCCAATATACAGCCCGCCCTGGCTGTCGACCGCTACGGCCGTCGCGCTGTCGAAGCCCTCGCCACCCCAGCCGACGAGAGGTGCTCGAAGAGCGACGAGCGCATCGGGCGTGGCGTCGTCTCGTCGAGTGCTATCAAGGCTGACATCGACCGAGCGGAGATCGGTGCTCGCACCATCGCGCGTCGTCGACGCCGCAGCGTCGACACTAGGCATCCGGCTGCTGCAACTGAGGCAGGTCAAGACTATCGTTGCCGTCGCGATCCAAAGCATGGTGTTGCTTCCAGCGACGGCTGAATTGCCACAGAAACGCATGCTATGCTCTCTTCCTTTTGCAGGGCTTCAGCGGAGCGAGAACCCCGTCGTCGGTCTGAAAGTAGCAGCCGCGCCGCGATTTACCCGCCGCACAGTCGAGGCAATTTCGTACGTCGTACGAGCCGTTGGCCTGGGCCGCCATCCCGCCGCCAACGCACGGCGGTCCGTACACCGTACGGATGCCGGCTGGAATGGCGCACCCGCTGAAGCGATAGATCCTCAAAGCTGCTGCAGCGCGGGAACGAAACGCCGCAATGCGACCTATGTCGGTTGCTCGGGTTCGGTGGGCCACGGGGTCAGGTCGATCATCAGCACGTCACTTTCGACGAAGACCTGACGAGCGAGGGTGCGTCTGCCGTTCGTGGTTTGGGCCGAGGGGTTGGTTAGTGGGGTAGCGGCGGCAGCGGAACGCCGTCGCTGTTGTTCTTAGCGATCTTCAACATCGAGACCGGCTTTCCGCCGAGCTCTTGGGTGATTTCGAAGCTGTCGGCGCGCCAGATCAGTTGGAAGCCGTCGTGTCTTAGCCGCAGCAGCTCGCCCGCTGCAGGCGTTCGAAGGACCAGCTGAGCCACCGCAATGTCCTTCTTATAGGCGTTGAGCACGAGGGCGCCGTTGCTCTCGGTGACGCCGACGCTCTGGTGGCGCCATGTGCGGTGACCGATTTACCCTGAGACCATTCGCGGAAGATATAGTCTCGACGGGCGATCTCTCGCTCCTGTTGTCCGGCCACCTCGTGGCGATTGGGGATCACCCCGATGCCAGCCAGCAACTTGGCGAACAGGCCGCCTTTCGCGGGTCCCTTTTGCACGGTGTAGTCTTGCTCGGCCCAGTCGTGGTTTTCGTCCTCGAAACGATTCCTCCAGCGCCTGAAGGCGTGGCGGTCAAAGTGGCGAACCTCTTGGGTCTGCACGCCACCGCTGTGATACTTGGAGGTGATCAGACCCTGGCGGGGTGCGATGGTGAACCTCGTTCCGTCGGGCTTTTCCAAGACCAGCGTATCGAGCGACGCGCCGTCGCGGTAGCGACGATAGGTGCCGTCCTCGGTTGTTCGCTCGTTGGCCCCGTTGAGAATGCGTTCGAAGGATCGTCGCAGTCGACGAACCTCAGCGCGATGGTGGCTCACAGGGCCGCGCAGGTTGTCGCGCCATTGGCGAATGCGACGGACGATCTCGGCTCCGAGTCTGCGTCCCTTGCTGACCTGACTCTTTTCTCCCGTGCTACCCGCCGCGTTGGCCGCGGTGATGAACACGAGCGAGAACGCCACCAAGCACAAGTTTCGCCAAATCTGACCCATTGCAGCGGTCTCCCTCTGCCAAGGAGATAGAGCAGCATCTGTGCCAGAAGAACTCTCTTTGAAAACGAGATGTTTGGCTTCGCCGTCAAGGCGTGGGCGACTACTCTAGCCGGTGCAATCCGATACATCGCTCGGATTTTTGCTTGTGAGGGGCGACAAGAATGACAGCGCGTCGCACTTTCGTCGCGCCGCGGCTCGGGCCAAGCTGCACCATTTTGCCACCCGCGCTGTAGCTGTAACGCGAGAGGCACCTTTGCACCACGTTGACGTCGGCCGGGGCTGTAAGGCCTACGCAATGAAGAACTGCCGCTTCGATATCAGCGCGATGATCGAGCGTGCGCCCTTTGAGTTCCGCATCACAATGCGCTGTCTTTGCGCCGCTGGGCTCGACCGATCACTGGCTCGGCTTGACGCAAACCGGTGCACACGGGTCCGACCTGGTCGCCATCGATCCGGTCTCGGCGACCGAAACGCTGCTCGACAGTTTGGGTAACGACTGGCTCAGCAGCGGCGATCTCGTTTACGGCGGCGCACGGCCTACCTGGCCAGGATCGCTACTCCGGCCCGGCGACATTGGCCAACCGTGAGATCGTTGGCTTTCGTCACAACGGTGAAATTCACCCGTTTGATCGCGGCAGCGGCAAGACGTCGCTCCAAGGCGCAACCACGATCGCTTGGTTGGGCGCCGCTTCGCGCTCCGATCGCTAGTTAGTTTGCGACGCGGCGCAGGGTCATCGCAAACCCGCCCCTGTCGGCCACGTCAATACCCCCAACCACGACTAGTACGTCTTCGCTGATCTGCGGCGACAAGTCGAAGACGCGGGTTTCGTTGTCGACAACGGTAGCCGGCAACAAGCCGGTGGTGCAGTTGCGCTCGATAGCAGGCGCATCGCAGCTAGCGCTGACGACGTAAAGGTGTGCGCGATATTTCGTCGAGGCGATCAGTTGATAACGCTGTCTGCCGCTCAGGTGCGCGCGATAGAAGACCTGACCACCGATTAGCGGCGCGCCGCTACCACATCGAATGGACGGGTTGAGCGCGTCGGTGGCGGCGTCTGTACCGCCACGTACTTGGAGCGATCCGGTTGACAGGTCGAGCAGCGTCGCGTTCTCACAGCGGTCGTTTCGTGCGGTGCCCGTCGCCTCGACCTCGAGCAGAAACTTGCCGCTTTGCGCCGCAGAAAGGCTGTCGACAACGAGCAGGTAGTCGCCGCCTTGCGTTCGCGCGGGACGAAAGCGCAGCGTCGTCGGTTGGCCCGCCTCCGTCGGTCCCGCCGAGACGCCCCCGCGCGCAAGACCACTGCAGGCCGCGCTAATGGTGTCGGGGTCACAGTCGCCGTCGGCTTGGGCCAGGTATGCTACGGCGCCCTCGAAATCGGCGGTGAGACGCACCGTGTAGCTGACGTACGGATAGAGCCGCACGCGATAGTAGGCCTGTGCGCCGAGCATTTTGCCGCGGCCACAGTCGACGCGGTCGCCAAATTCATTGGCCAGGTGGGCGGTACTTCCTTTGGTCCGCGCCGGCAGGGTCGACAATGACAGCCATTGAGATCGGATGCAGTGCCCGTTGCCCAGAAGCTCGGCATCCGCCGATTGGGCGCCACCGTCGAACGCGCGCGCATCGAACGCGCTGTCGATCAACCCCGAAGCGTCGTCGACTCGCGTGTCGACCGCGCGCTGGCAAGCGCTGCCGAGTAGCACGGACAGCAGAGTCAAACGTGCAGCAGTCATCGATCTCACGGCATCTCCCCTACTGGCACTGGCGGCTTCTGGCGGCCGCGACAGTGACCTACATCACGAGCAGCGTGTGGCGAACACTGGTCCGATACGTCGGCAACGAACGCCGTCGGCCGTGGCGCGCAAGCAGAAGAACAGCGCGACGTTGATCGGCAGGACCAAAACGATGGCCATCAGCATCGGCTCGACGACCGAACCCGTCGCCGAAAAGAACAAGGCGGGCGCCAGCCTGCCCAGGTCGCAGGCCCGATCAGCGGCCGGAATTGCGCGAGAGACGATGGGCCCAGACGGCTGGGCGGTACGTTGAGCGCATTGTCGCCCACAATGGCCGTGATGCGTTGCGAAGCGCTCTAGCCCCAACGGCGCAGACCGAGGGCCCTCAACCAGACCGATGCGATGCTTTCGCCGCAACAATTCCACGCCATCGCTGTAGCACACAATAGACAGCCCGAGGAACCGAGCGGCGGCGGACTTGCCGCAAATGCGAGTAAACATTCGGATAAAAATGCTCAGGCATGAGCTCCAACTGCTTGCGGACAAACACAACCGAGAGAAAATGCGATATTAAGCTCGGATTTTGGATTGATTTGTTGTCACTCAATGCCATCATGCACATTGATAACTATCTTACGGAGGATGCCGATGGACGATGCAAACAAGACCCTGACCCACACGCACCTGTTGGGGGTGCTCTTCATGCTCATCGCGCCAATGGTCATTGCGCTAAGCGCTTGCGGCGGAGAGGTTTTGGAGACGCAGTCGGTGCAGCAAGCGATTGCGGCCTGCACAAATAGCCAATTGGGCGCTTGTGTGGAGGCATGCAAACAGGACGGCGTTGCGGCCATCGACGTGAGCTGCGAAGACGCTGGCAGTCAAACCAGCTGTGGGTGCGATGTCGATGGCGATGGCGAGCCGGAAGTCCTCAGGACGATTCTTAGCGGGGCCATCGACGAAATCGACCTCTTATAATTCGAAGACCCGGTCCACCCGAGCAAATGCGAAAGCTCGCGCGTCTCGGCATGCAATCAGGTGTGAAAGTTTCGATTCGATCTGACAGTCACCCTTGTTGCGCGCTGTCTGTCAGCTCTATCCACGCTTCGAGCCGTCCGCAGCACGCGCGGGCTCGGCCCGGCGAGCGCGACGCCGCTAGTCTTCGAGCCCGGAAGCGAAGTTCAGCTCGAGCTTGCTGCTGACGCTGTCGAGCGCTGAATAGGCGCGCTGCGCACGAGAGAGTAGCTTCTCATTTTGCGGCTGGGTCTCAGCGGCAAGTAGTGCGGTCTCAAACGTATCGCATTTGCGCTGCCACTTGCGCAGCCTCCGCAAATCCCGCGACTCGAAGTTAAACGGCAAACCAAAGCTCAAGAACAGACCTGCGCTCTTTCCGGAAAAGCGTCCCAAGCCAAGGCCAAAGTCCGCTTTGCTCAGCACGCCGTCCGAACGTTGGCCGCGAATCCTACCGTGTTCCATGCCGCCATAGCTTTCCAGCGTCATGCCGGCCAGCGCGTAGACGCCCCCGCTCTCAGCTGTCTCGTACACGCCGTTGGTGATACGCCCCGGCTGTTTTTGACTCTCTCGGTTGCCGAGAATCTCGATGCCTTCGAGGCCGCCCTTGACGCCCACCGATCGCCAAAGCCCGGCGATGTTGATGCCGATGCGCAGCTGTCGCAGGCCGTCCTTGCCGCGATCGAGCACGCCAGCGCCCACGCCAATCTTGATGCCCGCCCCCAAGGCTGCGCCAGCGCTAAGCATCAACAGATTGGCCTCGGGGTCGCGAACGCGCAGCGTCCGATCGATCCGCTCAGCGACGACTGGCCGCGCTTCGTTCGCTTTGTTCAGCCTACCGCGCAGCTGTGACAAGTTGAGAGGCCCGGTCTTGGCCGAAACAGCCGGCGTTAATAGTCCAAAGCAAAGGCAGACAAGCGTTGTTCGAAGCATCATCATCCTCCAGTGCTGCCAGGTATTGCAGCCGTCGTGCCATACCCATCCCTCAGTTCGGCCGGCGCATCACCTTCGTTTTCCGCAGCTTGGCCGGAGAAGAAAAATGACATCGGCACCGAACATGCCGCGACCTCCTTCGAAATCGGCGCGAGTCGACCGGAAAAATACCGAACAGTGACCGAAACCAGCAGCGCGCACCCTGCAACTCAGTGTTGTCGCGCTGAAGCGAAGTGGTCGACGCCCCGCGTCGGAGCGGGTGGGGACGTACGTTGAATTAGGGGAATTAGGCAAGGCAAGTAGCCACCGTGCCTTCCGACGGACAATAGAAGCCTGGAGTGCCGCCGACATCGACCGCTGCGTGAATCGTACGCTCCGCAGATGATCGGAGTCGGTTTGGTTGGCGCGGCAGCTGCGCGGGTCCACTGTTCGACAGCCGGCGTACTGCGTCGCCCGGCAGTATGGCGTATCGCGGCGGCAACGACAGTTGCCTAATTCCGCTAATTCAACATACGTCCCCTATCTTTTATCTTTCGGCATCGGGGTCGACGCTGGGCGCTGAAGCTTTCGGCGGTGGTCTTGACGTCGCTGATCCACTCGACGGCCAATGTGGTGATCAGATCGTCGTGCTCGCAGAGACCAACATAGAGCTAGAGCCCGCCGAGGTGAAAGAACAGCTTGTAAGGCTTGGCGCGGTGCAGACGCGGTTCGGCCGCCCCGCGGCGCGAAAAGGACCCCATCTTCCCTCTGCCGTTTTCATGTCCGTCCGCATATGATCGCGCAGGATAGCAAGGCCGTGAACTGCGATGACGATGCACTCCCCAACACCTGCTGCGACGCGCGCCGTGCTTGTCGGCGTCGTCTTGCCCGACGTCGCCGATGACGCGGCGCAGGCATCGCTCGACGAGCTTGCGCGTCTGGCGGAGACGCTTGGTCTGCAGGTCGTCGCGCGTCTGCTGCAACGGCGAACACACCTGCGCGGTGGTACGGTGCTCGGCACGGGCAAGCTACGCGAACTCGGTCGGTTGACCGGCGGTAGCGGTGTGGTGCCCGCGGGCGCTTCGCAGCGCCAGACAGGAGCACTGCCCAAGGCACCGGACGATGAGGAACTGCCGACTGAGGAAGAGGTCGCCGCGGACGAATTCGACGATGACACGCAGCGAGCGGCTGACGAAGACGACTCGGCGGTGCACGCCGGCGTGGTGATCTTCGATCAGGAACTGACGCCGTCGCAGTTGCACAACCTCGAGGGCGCGACTTCCGCCGAGGTGCTCGACCGGTCGGCGTTGATCCTGCGCATCTTTGCGCGCCACGCCCGCAGTCGCGAGGCGCGGCTGCAGGTTGAGATCGCTCAGCTCAAGTACCTCGTGCCCCGCTTGCGGGTGAGCAGCCGCGGGCGCGATCGCCAGCGCGGCGGCATCGGCGGCAAGGGAGCGGGCGAGTCGGCCCTCGAGCTCGACCGACGGCGCGTGCGCGATCGCATCGCCGAACTTGAGCAAGAGCTGCAGGTGGTCGCCACGGAAGCTAACCTGCGGCGCGGAAGGCGCGCAGAGCATCAGACGGTCGCGCTCGTCGGTTACACCAACGCCGGAAAATCGTCGCTGATGCGGCGGTTGACCGCGAGCGACGTGCTTGTCAAAGATCAGCTCTTTGCCACCCTCGATACGACCGTGCGGCACCTCCAGCCCGCTACCCGACCGCCGATCCTCATCTCGGATACCGTGGGGTTTATCAAGAAGCTCCCGCACGATCTTGTGGCCTCGTTTCGCTCGACCCTTGAAGAAGCCAAGGAGGCTACGCTGCTGTTGCACGTGATCGACGCGGCCGATCCAATGTGGCAGCAGCAGCGCGACGTCACGCTCAGCGTGCTCGCCGAACTCGGCGCGGACAACCGGCCACTGTTGACCGTCTTTAACAAGATCGATCTGTTGGCGCCCGCCGCCGTCGACGAGCTTACCGCGCGTCACTCCGCCGCGGTCGCGATCTCGGCGCTGCGCCCCGACGATATCTCGGCGCTGCACGCGCGCATCGTCGCCTTCTTTGAACGCGACATGATCGAGGCGGAGCTCTTCGTTCCGTATCGACTGCAGCGGATCGTCCACGTGATCCACACGACGTGTCGGGTCTTGACGCAACGGCACGACGACCTGGGCAGCACAATCACCGTACGCGCTGCGGCTGAGACCGTGGAGACCCTGCAACGCCAGCTCGCCGAAGCGGACTGAGTAAGCGGTATCGAGGTCGCGTAGACGATCGGGTCGAGGCTCCAGCTTCTTGATCCAGGCCGTGCGCGCGAAGCGGTGTCGCCATCAGGCAGGCAACGATCAGCATTACGCGCCACCAACGGAGACAAGGCTGCGTGGCGACCTGGGTGGGCGGCAATGGCGCCAAGGCCGGCGTTCGCGCTTGTTGCTGAGATCACGCGATGTTTACGATAGAAAAAGGAAAGCGGGAATGGACTGGCGGGTCGTGTATCCGCGTCGTCGATCATCGGTGATGCCAGCACGAGCAAGGCACGCATTCTTCAGCCGTTTTGCGGCTCCGCGTCGGCCCGCCTGTTGCATTGCGTTGCTGCGCTATGGGCAACCGATTGCGATTCATCACGATTGGCGCCATCACGCTGGTCGCCAGTGCTGCCTGGGGACGTTCGGCGTTTCGCATCACACAGGCGCGAACCGCTTCGCGCGGGACGGTCGAGTTGCGACTGGTCTACACCCATCCCGGCGCCAATCGCAGGAGCGGAGCGAAAAACACAGTGCGTCTCTACGCCCACCTCGATGGCGCGCCCCGACACGATGATCTCGCGATCAAACTTGTATCCAGCCCTACTGCACCGCGGGGCAGCAAGCCCGTTTCTGAGGGGATCTTTCTGAGGTCTTTGCTCTTTAGCGAGGAGCAGGGCGATTGCAGGCTGCTGATCGACCTGTCGCGACCCGAGTTTGCCAGCGTGAAAGCAGGCGACGAGATCTGGGTCGCCGGTGCTTTCGCCGCGAACAACCACGTCTGGGGTACGTACACCGGCCTCGGCAACTGTCCGATCTCCTTCACGGTGCCAGGCGACGCCCTGTAAGCGACCGATCTGCGCTCGGCTAGCGCGCAGATGGAGGCCAGCATGTCGCGCTCTTTGCAGGGCGGGGACGTACGTTGAATTAGGGGAATTAAGCAAGGCAAGTAGCCACCTTGCCTTCCGACGGACAATAGAAGCCTGGAGTGCCGCCGACATCGACCGCTGCGTGAATCGTACGTGCCGCAAATGTTCGGGATCGGTTTGGTTGGCGCGGCAGCTGCGCGGGTCCACTGTTCGACAGCCGGCGTACTGCGTCGCCCGGCGGTATGGCGTATCGCGGTGGCAACGACAGTTGCCTAATTCCGCTAATTCAACATTCGTCCCTTATCATTCCGGCTTTAGCCCCCCCTTCGCGCCTGTCAAAGGCAGGCCGCCCTGGCCGGGGCCATTCAGCGCGACAACACTGATCATGAAGATCGCAACGCGCCGCTCTAATGCGCCGCCATCGACTCCGGCGCCTAACCAAGGAAGACGAGCGCGCCTAGGTTGACCAACGAACTTTTGGTCCGCAGACCATGGCCAGCCGATTCATATGCCAGCCTAATTGACTCGGTCGGGCGCGGCCACGCTGTCGAACGATGAAGATCGTTTCGGATCGCGGCGTCGAGGCGCTCGCCCGACGCAGTTGTCGCTGGCACCTCGATTGCAGAATCGCTCAAGCAAGATCGCGACTCGCATCGAGATCACCAAACGGTACCAGGAGCGACAAATGAAAAAGAGAGACAAGCTAAAGACTGTCGCCGGCTACGCACTACTCGCGGCGATTTGCGGCTGCGGCGGCCTTGAAAAGCAAACGGCCAGTGCGGCAGAAGGCAAGGCCGAGCAGCCTGAGGTGCCGACCTACGTCGCCGCACTCGCCAAACGAAACGGGCGCGAGATCTTAGCGACGTTTTCCGAGCGCGCCTACTACATGCACTTTCCCGAGATTGCCCCGCGCGAAGGTCTTCCGACGGACGGCGAGGTCAAAGGTGCGCTCAGGAAGCTTCTGCTCGACAACGATCTCGTCAGCGAAAAGAGCGAGCTTCACGAAGAGGGCACCCTTGACAGCATTAGCTACGTTCCGCTCAACGTCTGTAAGCCAGAAGCGAGTTGCGAAGCGATGATCAATGTGGCCTACACGAAGAGGGGGCTGTCCAGTAACCTTGAGATCGGTATCGACGCCAACTATCGAGGGGGACAGTGGCAGGTGATCAGTATCATCGCAGATTCTTTCCGTGGGGGACGTAAACAGATCTTCGAATGGTCCACAGAGAATCGGACGATGCGCCTGCTCGAAGACTAACGCACACGATGCACTAGCTTCGATCGTTCCCAACGCCGCGCGCCCCATCGACCAGCGCGACCGGCGTCAGCCGCACGGACCACCAGCTCCGCCGCCACCCGCTAGTGGTGTATTTCGAGCAACTGTTGCTGCGAGCGACCGATTACCTGCGGCATGAGTCGCGTATGCCACCGCCCAGACTGCATGAAAACAAATAAAAACCGAACCGTTGCTATCCATCTTGTTCCCACAAAAGCTCAAGAGGCCCCTCCGATGACGATATCCAAACGCTCGCAATTGCCGGCCCGTGCACCCGTCAAGATCCTCACCAAAGCGCTGGCGATGTTCTTGCTGCTCGCGACTTGGGGGTGCTCCCGGCCAACCTTGGAAGACGTGCGGACCTCAGCGAAGGCCAACCTCTTTGAGCTGCTCCGTTTTGCCGGGAAGACGCTCGACGATCCAACGAACCGCGATGCAGTCAATGCTGGCCTCTTACGCCTCGAGCAAACGTTCATCGCCGGGCGATCCCGTAGAGATATCTTCAGAGGCGAAGACATTTCTGCGCGCATCGAGGATTTCATTGCACGCCTCGAGCCGGTTGTCGATGACGTTATCGTCGAAGAATTCGCTAGCGACATCGACAACGGCATGCGTTTCGACGTGCGGGCCGACAGGTTGTGCCGAATCTTTAAGCGCGAGAACCCAGAGCACTGCACGGCGTGGGGACAGTACGTTTGGCAGATCGACGCCACCTTGGATGGCGATCGCCTGAACCTGAGATTTCGTATCGGCAATGACTCTTTCGCCGAAATTTCCATACAGTCGGGCAAGCTACAGCTGGTTGGGCCGGTGCCGAAACGTCTGTTTGCCGTCGGCCGAGGCTCCACCGCCCATTATGCCGTCGAACGATGGTTCGACAGCGCCGTGGACCAGGCAGAGGGCTGGTTTCGCGAGGCATCCGAAGCATCCGCCACGGGAGGCGCGTTGCCCATCGATCAATCCAACCGGGCGACGCTGAGCATCGCACGCCACGGCAACGCGCTTCGCGTTGATGTCACCGTCGACGACTTGGCTCTCCTCTACGATCGACGAGGAACGGAAAGTGATAACGGCCGCCTTTATGCCGCGATTTTTGACGGTGCCAAGCTCCGCGGGGAGTTAGGAGGAGGGGCCGCGGCCCTTGGAGGCAGCGGCGAGATTCAATTGATACGGCACTATTTGCGCAACGCGCCGCGCCCACTGCGCCTCGAAGGAAGTTTCAAAAGCGTCGAGCTACGTGCCAGCGCTGGTGGCGATATCGATGGGACGGTCGTCGTCAATCCGGGTAAGACCATCGGAGTGGTGATGGACATCCACCGCCACGTCACCGTTAGCCATAGCGGTGGCGAAGGACTGCGCGGATCCATCGGTCGAGTCGATGACTTTCACAGCATCGTGACCCTGACCCAACAGTCGACGGCACACGTCGAATACATCCACACGCGCAAGAGTCAGCAGGCCGAGATAGACGTTTCCTGGGACACGAACAGCAAACTCGTTCCCTTTCCCGAGGGACGCGACGTGCTGCTGATGTTGTACGAGGGCGGTGCTTCGTTTCGGAGCAATTCAAAGACCCTTTCAATGACGTCTCGCCAATGCCTTCATCTTGACGGCGAGGGAACGACGGTCTTCGACAAGCTGCGGCCCGGCTCCTGCTAATCGATCCGCAATCCCCCCTCACGCGACGGCCAACGTTCACTTAGACCGATCCCACCGCATCCCACCCCACGGAGCGACGTCCCTCGTCCAACACTTTCGGCAGCTCAGCCGCCTCGATCGTCGAGCGACGGATCGAGGTCTAGTCGGCCACGTTCAGACCAGCTAGCTC
This sequence comes from Deltaproteobacteria bacterium, assembly GCA_020633415.1. Taxonomy (GTDB): domain Bacteria; phylum Myxococcota_A; class Polyangia; genus JACKDQ01. The sequence goes on along the minus strand of JACKDQ010000002.1, from coordinate 29,988 downwards.
TTTGTTGCCAACAAGGAGAGGCACTATGAAACGAACGAACCTTCGTCGAGGGGGCCGCGGAATGGGCCTCGTCGAGAATCAGCAGGCTCTTTCGCGCGCGCTCGCCAACGTGGTTGATCAGCGGGTCGCGGTACTCAGGGCGGCGGAGCAGTGGGTAGGAGATGATGAAGCGGTTGTGCGTGCTCCACGGATTGACGCCGAAGCCGCGCTCCTGACGCCGCCGCGCGATGAAGGCTCGATTGAAGATCTCGAAGTGCAGTCCGAAGCGGCGCTGCATCTCGTCCCGCCATTGGAGCGCAATCGACGCCGGGCAGGCTATCACGACGTGCTCGACGCGCTGTCGCAGCAGCAGCTCCGAGGGGACGGAGGTTGAATTAGGGGAATTAAGCAAGGCAAGTAGCCACCTTGCCTTCCGACGGACAATAGCAGCCTGGAGTGCCGCCGACATCGACCGCTGCGTGAATCGTACGCGCCGCGAATGATCGGGATCGGTTTGGTTGGCGCGGCAGCTGCGCGGGTCCACTGTTCGACAGCCGGCGTACTGCGTCGCCCGGCGGTATGGCGTATCGCGGTGGCAACGACAGTTGCCTAATTCCGCTAATTCAACATTCGTCCCTTATCATTCGCTTTGTCGCCCTCAACGATATTTCAGGGGCTGGAGTTTGACTTTAGGGCGTTAGGCTAGTTTGACTTTAGGAGCGAGCGCCCACACACATGACTAGGGGCAGTGCCCGCCCATTCGCGAGAAGTCTTTGATCGGCCAGGGTACCGGTTCAGATCCATTGTAGGTCAGCGCTTGGGTCTGGCCGGTGTCAGGATTCAGCACGCGCAGATCGGAGGGACCATCGGCGATCACCATCGTCCACTGGCCCGGATTTGAGGCGGGGTTGATCGCATAGCCTTGCGTGCCCCCCCAGGGCTCGATCTCAACGACATTGGCGGGGTACGTCGTGGTGACGTGATGGGTCCAAGTGCTGACCGAGGCGTAGCGCATGTTGCCCGACGGGTCGCGGGCAAGGTCTGCGGTCAGCGCACCGCCAATTTCGTCGAAGGTAAAGTAGAGGTCAGCCGATGCCACGCCGGTGCTCGGATAGAGGCGATAGATCCAGGTGCCGTAGACCCAGCCAGCGTCCCAGTCCATTGCCGCCGTCTCCAGCGGATAACCAGGAAGACAGGGCTGCCCCAAGCCTCCGTAGTAGCTATTTGCCTCAACGGGTTTGGGGAAAGTGTTGATGAACGTCCAGTTAACGCCGCCCCCTACGTTGATATACCCTTCCCAAAGGTTTTGCGCCGTCTGTCCCGTTTCGACTCCCGAGGACAAAAAGTACAGCTTGCGGTAGTTGGTTGGGTGGGGCGCGAGCCCTCCCGGTGTCTCTGCGGGACCGGGCAAGTTGCCGATCAACCAAGCGTTCCAAGTCAAGCTGGCCATGTCAACGCTGTAGCCGTAGAGCTGCGATTTCGTATTCATGAACGCACCGGCCGGACGGAGACTCGGCGGCGGCTCCTTCGGCGACTCGGAAGCAGCAGCTTTGAGCTGCCGGTCGGCCAGCTCTCCCCCTTCGCAGCCCAGCGCAAAGCCGACGAACAGCAATGCGCCCAGCGAAACCACAACCCGCACCCAATCTCTTGATCGCATCGATCTCCCCGTCTCAAAAACCAACAATGTGAATGAGCAGCGATGGTATGGCGGGCGCGCGCCCAGGTCAACCCTCTCGAAGTGACGTCAAGCGAGCGAGAGCGGCTTCGAGACTCGAGGAGACCCGGAGACCCGTGTATCGGCAGGCGGTGATGGCGCGACCCACCATCGAGTGACGAGACCCGAGACCCGGGATACGAGACTCGACCGCGCGATGCCAGCGCAGCGCATCATCAGCGTGGCCGAGTCTCCCTGATGAATCGCCCCGGAATTTCCGGAAATGCTGGGCTGTCCCGAGTTTCGTGGACACGGATTCTTGGAGTTATGCCGCCCTCTGCGTTTGATGTCGAGCTTCAAACTCGACGGGGGTTAGCATGCCCAGCGACGAATGTCGCCGCTGTCGATTATGAAAAATCTCTAAGTATTCGAAGATGGCGTTGGCCAATTCGACTCGGGTGTTCCAGCGTTTGCGGTTTAGCAGCTCGACTTGCATGCGGCTCCAGAACGATTCGATCATCGCGTTGTCGAAGCAGTCTCCTACGGAGCCGATCGATGGCACCAGTCCCGATGCGAGCGCTCTTTCGGTGAATGCCCACGATGTAAATTGCGTGCCTTGGTCCGAATGGATGACAGCCCCGCCCGGTGGCGTGCGCTGCTCGATCGCCATGGCCAGCGCGTTTGTTGCCAGCGACGCAGTCGGACTGGAGTCAATCGCCCAACCCACCACGCGTCGTGAAAATACATCCAACACGACAGCGCAGTAGACCTTGCCTTCGCGACAGCGGTGCTCCGTAATGTCGGTCACCCACAGCTGGTTTGGTTCGCAGCGATAGAAGTCCCTCGCCACGTGGTCGCCGGCGCTGGCCACGTTAGGAGCGCAGCGATAGCGCGGGCGGCCGCAGATGCCGCTAATCCCAGCGCGACGCATCAACATCTCCACCGTACCGAGGCAAACGCGGATGCCTCGCCCAAGCGTCAGTTCAGCGTGCACTCGCCTCGACCCGTACGTCTTGCGCGAATCGGCGTGGACACGAGCAATGATCTCCCTGAGCCACGCGTGCCGAACCGATCGAGCCGATGCCGGGCGCTTGCGCCACTCGTAGTAGCCAGATTCGGATACGCCCAACACGCGGCACGCCGTCCGCACCGGCAGCTCCTCCGCGGCCATCACTTTGATCGCCGCGTATCGAACTTTGGGCAGGCGTTCTCCTTCAGCAGCTCGGTTGCCCGACGGTGAACGGCTAGCTCCAACTCAAGCTCACGGATACGCCGCTTGGCCGCTCGAAGCTCTCCTTGCTCTACCGTCGTCAGCCCGGGCTCCAGACCGGCATCGATTCGCGCTTGCAGACGCCACGTGTAGATCGATTGCTCGCTGACGCCAAGCTCGTCACTCAGGTCCTTGATGCTTCGCCCGGCCTTCAGCAGCTCAAGTACGCGCCGCCTGAATTCTGCCGGGTCTCCTCTTCTAGCCATCTCTCCTCCTACCGAGGACGGCACCCTAGCCCAATATTCCGACTCCGAAAGACGTGGGGCACACCAATCGCGGTGGCAACGACAGTTGCCTAATTCCGCTAATTCAACATTCGTCCCTTGTCATTCGCCTTGTCGCCCGACCTTTACCAGCATTCTGTCTGCCGGGTGTGCGCTTCTAGTTCTTTGTTCGATTGGCCGTCAGGGGGGCTTGCGGTAGAGGGGGACTGGTGCTTCCTAGGGTTTGTAGCTCCCTGAGGTCGAAGCCTGCTGTTTGAATCCCCCCATCACCGTGCTGACCCAGCCTGAGGCGATGTTGAGCTGGCCACCGCTGACGGCTGAGTAATTGCCACTTGCAGTGCCCTCGAGCCCAGCGGCGACGGCGCTGTGGTCGCCACTGGCGGTGTTCTTTGCCCCACCACCGACGACGCTCGTTTCGCCGCGGGCGGTGTTGGAATAGCCGCCAGAGACGGCAGCCGCCCAGCCTTCGGCGCTGTTGCCGATGCCGCCGGCCACCGTAGCCGCGCGACCACTGGCTGTGCTCTCCTCGCCGCCACAGATCGTCGCTGCGAAGCCGGAGATCACGTTGTTCAAGCCGGCAACGAATCCGCCGGATGAGGTCCAGCCGTGGTTCATGCCGACGACCAGGTTGTGGGATCCGGTGCGGCTGCGTCCTTTGTCATTCTCGTTGTAGCCAATGATCAGGTTGCCCTTGCCGTTGTCGCTGGTGCTGTGACCGCTGCCGTTGACCACCTGAACGTTGGCGCCGTAAAAGGTCACTAGATTCTGGGCCGCGTCGACGATTAGGTATCGTTTGAGCGTGCTGACGAAGGTCGCCACCGAAGTGTCGTAGTCGGCGCCGCTGGGGCCCCGTTCGCCTTGAAGCACGAAGACTTCACCCAGCGCGACGCGTTCGATGCCGACCATGCCGACGATGAAGAACATGCCGGCGGCGAGTGTTCCGGGAAGTCTGATCAGTCGCATATGCTTGTCTCCTTGTTTGGGCGCGAAGTCGGCCCATTCGATCTTGCTTGGATCATCCTTGCCGACCAGCTTGATGCCGGTCAGCCGGTCGAGATTCTTGCCGGTTAGCAGCCAACTGCCGCGAAAGCGTCGCCGTGCCTCTTTGGCTGCGGCGATCGGTTTGTCTGAGCCGTATGCGATCGGTCGCCAGCTTCCGTTGCCCTCGATTCCCGTCAGCACGATCTTGTCTTTCTTGTCGTCTATCGCGCCATCGGTGGGCGTGCCGATCAGGTCTGCGTCGTCGTGACCCGCGTCGAGCGCCGTGCAGTCGTCGCTTGAACAGGGCGTGTCAGTTCCGCATGCGACTAGACCGAGCGTTGCCTGGACCAGTAGTGCGAGAGAGAGTGCCGCTTTGGAAAGGGTCTTGCTCATGGGCGCGCGCTCCTTCTGCGAACGGCCGCCTTATCGGCGGACCGGGCTGGACGTTGCCCGAACAAGAGCAAAAGGCCTGGCTTGAGACTTATCGGTCGGCCGTTCCTCGGCTTCGAGGTAGCTGCAGGCGCCGGTTACGGTGTCGCAGCGTTTGAACACGTCGCTGCAATCGCTGCGCGGATTGTGCGCGTTGGGAGTGCAGGCGTCGAGGCAGTAGCCCTCGAGCGCGTAGCGTTTGTGGGGCCAGCCCTGAGGCCTGTTGCATTGCGCGTCGGAGGTGCAGGGCTTGACGCAGGGAAAGAGCGGTCCGTTCGCCAGCGGACCCGTCGAGCGCGAGAGCGCTCGCTGCGCGCGATCCGTTGCCTGTGCCGCATCCGGTTCCGATCAGAGTGAGCGCGCTATGCCGATCCGGGATAAACGTCCGAACGGCTCTGACGTGACGCGCCATAGTGTGGCCTCGTGCGGCCGACATTCCGCGTGATACGGTCCTCTCTATTAGCTTGGGAGAGGTCTTGATGAGTACCAGAGATGTTGATGATCGCTATGACGCCGATTGGGCTAGACGATGACGTTTGTTTCGACAGACTTTCCGCGACACGCGGGGCTCTGGCCACTGGTCGAGGCTGTTCTCGATTCGACGGACCTCGCCCATGATGCCGATCACATCGCGCGGGTTTACCGCTGGGCGCTGCGACTCGCACCCGAAGCGGGCGCGGATGGTGATCTCGCGGGTGCCGCCGCGCTGGTTCACGACCTAGTCAACGTTCCCAAGGAGCACGAGCAACGCGCCGATGCCGGGCATCAGTCCGCGCAGGCTGCGGCGCCGCTCTTGAAGCAGGCCGGCTACCGCGATGATGAGGTGGCGCAGATCGCGGACGTCGTCGCGACGTCGAGTTGGTCTTGTGGCCAGTCGCCCCGTTCTCCTCTCGCCAAAGTTCTGCAAGATGCCGACCGCCTCGATGCGATCGGCGCCATCGGTATCGCCAGGACCTTCGTTTGTGCCCAAGGTATTCACGGTCGGGGACGCCGCCTTCGCCTTCACCAGCTCGACGATGTCCTGGCGCAAGGGGAACGACAGCCCGACGACCGTCGCTTCGCGCTCGACCATTTCCAGACCAAGCTGCTAAAGCTCGCCGATCGAATGCACTTGCCATCCGCGCGACAAGAGGCGCAGCGTCGCCAGCAAGCGATGCTCGATTTCCTCTCTGCGTTCGAGCGGGAGGCGAGCGCCAGGTAGCGCGACGCCCACGGAAACTCGGGGATGGACCGACGACAGAGGGTTATCGTAACTATTACGGTCCTAAGGTAGCTACGCCGGGCGACCGGCTACGCGATATGCGCCCCGCGATTCTCTCGCAGATAGCGCGCGCGTGCCCAGTGCCTCGCCAGAGGTAAACGGCGAACATCCTCAGTCACAAACTCGTTCATCGCTTCCGCCATCGTCGCCCGATCTGGAAGAGCTGCTCGGCTCAGCTCCGAGAGGTTGAGGGTTCGAATCCCTTCGATGGCATTTGTGTGGTTGCGCGTGTGGCGCGGTGCAACCTAGTCCTGCCCGCGAAGCCCGTCGTTCGCCCGCGATGCTGGTCCGGCTTTCGGCGCTGCTCCCTCCTCGCGACGCCAAATCCTATGCTGTACTCTGCCCAAAAAACTAAAGCCCTCAACCCGCTTAGGTTGAAGGCTTCAGTGCCCAGGGACAGAATCGAACTGCCGACACGGGGATTTTCAGAATCAGTAAGCGGATTTACACGCCCTCGACATCACTTAACTGTTTGAAACGCTACGGCGGTGATGTTGCATCAGGTTGCAGTAGGGAGCGCCAAGGAAGGTTGAGCGACACAGTTGCCGACACAGTTTTATGCCTCGCTCGGGGCGGCCAGCCACTCGAGGTCTTCGGCCGGTGGCCGCCCGAAGAAGACAGCGAGTTTTCGGCGCAAAAAGTGTCTGGCCTCGGGTTTGAGCTCAGCCAACTTTGTCATCAGACTGAATTCCGCCTGTTTGAATGTTCGCATTGCAGCGAACTCCGCAACGTGGCTCTCGTCAAACAGCCCGTTATGACTCGCGAGGTGGAAAAAGCCGGGATAGACGACGTCCACCGTCTCATCCAGCATGTTTCCCTTCGAGCTACTCACCTCGTTTGCGAGAAAGGCGGACTTCTGCTCCTCTGCAAGCTCGTGGAGCCTGAGTCGCCTAATCGGTGCGATGTTGCAGACCAGTACGAAAGGATCTGCGACGTCGCAGCACTGAGATACAACCATGAACAGGCATTTGCGGAAGTTCAGCTCGACGTTGACCTTGTGGTTGTCACCTGACGTGAGTGCAGCCGATAGCTCCGTAGGCACCTTCACTCGAGGGCCTGGATATAGCAGGGCTATGGCGGACACCACATCGCCCTGTCGAAATCCATCGGTCCAGTCTTCGTCGGCTAAGTACACAATCGTAGATGGCCTAGAAGCCGTAGTCGGGGTCGTCGTTCAGCGTTGGCTTGATGTCGCGTGTTCGACTGCGGCCTTCAACCAGTGACATCGTCGTAGCATCAAGTTGTACTGCTTCGAGCCTCGGTGCCACCGAGCTATCGTGCTCTTCTTCTCCCGGCGTCAGATATGATGCACCACGTTCGAGCGGCGGCGGCATGTGCAACTGTGTTACAGGACTGCCTGAGCCCAGCGCAGTAGCCAGGGAGAGCGCAACCGAAGAAAGAGTCGCGCGATTCGCATGCTCCAGCAGCTTGGAACAGATGGACCTCAGATCGGCGAGTTCTTCTCCCGATGACGTCCCAGGCACAACCGGAAGCAATGGTTCCTGCTCTCCAAAACCCGTGCCAGGGACGTTCGTTCGGCCATGCACCCGCCCAAAAATCACCTTATCCATCATCGGACACCTCCGCCGGCTTCATCGCCCGATGAAGCTGCTCCGTGATACATGACCTAAAGAAACGGCCAGCGTGCTTATTGAATCCATCCAAGCACGGCTGCATGGCTTGAAGGTCAACTGGCTCGTCGCAGTAGAAATCGGCGTCGATCAGGTAGCCCTGCTCGTGGGTCTCTGTGTTCATGGCTAGACCATGCTGAACGCGGACAGCACCCTTGGGGTCCGACAGTTGATAGACCGTTTGATGTACGGTTTCGGTTACCGCACTGGCCAAATCTTCGTTCGCAAGCTCGCCGGCTATGTGCGGTTGCAGGAGGTTCTTCCACGGCACATCAACTAGGCCGAGGTTCGAGCGAAACACCAAGTCTTTGTACCGTAGCCCGATGCGCGAAAAAAAGGCGGGGGCATACGCTTCGATGAGTGCATCGCAAACTTGAGACAATCGGGACCGAAAATCCTCCCAGCGCGTGTAGCGCGTGGTCGAGACCGCGACGAAATCACGAACCAGAGACACCTTCCAAAGGCCATCTCTGCTGATGAAATCATAGGCAACCCGCGTTTGAGCTTGCGCGAATGCTTGCTGCGCAATCTGAGGAAGCCCTTCCCAGCTAACTTGCTGCTTCTGGCGAAACGTTGGGTACTGCTGACGAATGGCCTCTTGGAATTGGGCTGGCACCTCGGCGTCGATCTTGAGGACCGCAGGGAACCGCAGCTGGCAGATGACCTCGACCAGCGGGTTAAGCTCGTAGATGACCCTCTGTGAATCTGGAAATAGCACGTGTGCCTCGGCAGCGCTCGTATAGTCAAACCCAGGTGCCAGGGCAATTCTTCCAACAGCACACCTAAGGCTCTGATAATATTGCCTTCGCCTTCCGATGTCCACCATCTGGTTTGTCCTTTTGAAGAAGATGGGGTGAGTCTTTTCACGCCACGGAGGTTGAGGATCTCGCGACAGACCGCTAGCTCGGCGATGAATGCCTATTCGGCGCAACTAGGCCGTCAATGATATCGGGCCTCTCATCGGCGCCCGTCCGGCACGGCGCGGGTAAATTGTTCGCCAAGACGAGGGCGCGGAGTTGTTCGCCGCGCCCTCGTCGCTACACATCTTCGTCAAGTGTTGGGACCCGTAGGCCAAGGTCCACTGGCGCAAGCTGGCTTGCTTGGTGTCGCGCTTCGTCGGTGCTGTGGGCGTACCAATTGGTGACGACAAGCGAGCAATGCCCAGCAAGGTCGCGCACGACGTGCAGCGGGACCTGCGCCTGAATCCAAGAGCTAATCCTCGAGTGCCGGAGATCGTGGATGCGCAGCTTCGGGTAGCCAGCTGCTTCTCGAGCGTCCCTCCAACGGTCCCGAAGTTGGTGCGGCCTCAAAGGGAAGGGTGTGTCGCCGTGTGTCGCCAGACCATACATGAGCGCCTGAAAAGCGGCGTCGTTGAGTTCAACTGTGAGCTTTTTCCGCGACTTCATCACCGTCGCTGGATAGTGCACACGCGGCCGGCCTGGCGTGGTGAAGTCACACATCGACCGGCGGACCGCAGGAGCCATTCCCGTGCGGCCACCAATGTTGGCCAGATAGATCAGCGCCGGCTGGGCATCCTCGGACAGCAGACCGATGACGCGAGCTACTTCCGCGGGCGGCAATATCTGCCACCGCTCGGTTCTCTCGGCCATCCGAACCGGAAAGTTTTTGGGCATGCGCGGCGGGTCGCACACTCCCTGCCTTGCAGCGTAGTTGAACATTTGTCGCATCGACGTGAGCACGCGATTGACTGTTTCGGTGCTGTCCACTTGGTTGAGCATCCACGACTTGAACGCTTCGAGCTCGTACGCCTCGACAGAGTCGATGTCTCGGTCCGCCCCAAGGTGCTTGAGCACGTAGTCGCGGCCATGTTGTTTTAGCTTTTCGATGTAGCTGGACCGCTGCTCTTGCTTCATTTTCTCTAACACCATCTCTGCGTACATCCGTGCGATCGATCCGCCCTGTTGAGCTCTTCTTTCGGCATGGAGCTCATCGACTATTTCCCGTGCTCGCCGGTCAGCTCGGCTATCATCTTCTTCACCAGTTGATCGTCGCTCTCTCTTTCCTCGGATCCAGACTTCGACGTACCAGTTGCTACTGCCTGCGCGGCGGTAGAGCTGGTACCCCCGCCGCGTTTTCGGCATGGTTTCCTCCTTTCGAGTTCTAGTTGGCTGAGCACATCATCTCGGTCGAACCAGCAGCGCTTGCCCGCGCCATAGGTCGGCCGAATATGGCGGCGGACCCAATGGCGTGAGACCCCGAGCCAAAGCGCAACCTCTGCCTGCGTCATCACAGCAATAGGAAGTTGCTTTTCGGAATGCGTGCTCAAGCTTCTTATTCCAACGTCGAACGGTGGTTTTTCACTACGTTCAGCAATATCTGATGTTGCACCGTCAGACAGGTGGCCTTTGACGCGGGCTTTGAAGGTACCGCTTCCCGTTGCGACGGATGGTCTCGGGCGGGGGATGAAAGCAGGATATTGGAGGATGGCTTCGCGCGGGCCTTGAAAATCGGCGAGGGGATGGCGTCGTGCGGGCTTTGAAAAAGATGATCGAAATTGCTTGATCAAGACGTTCAAGATCCGTTTGGATCGAGACATGTCGGCGTTCATGTCACAGGACGAACTCGTAGAGAGGTTTCTTGCACAGCACGCGAAGCACCGGGGCGTTTCTCTCCTCAGAAAGAAGGCTGACGCGCTGTTCCGCCAGTGGTCGAACGTTGGCCTGTTTGGCAGCGTCGGCAATCTGCCGAGCACCATCGGACACGAGGGTCGTGGCAAGGGCAAGGGACGAGGAAAGGTAACCGTCTATCGCGAGGCTGCTCTTGAGCGGCTTGCGTATGCTCTGCACGGCACGACTTCGGGTACGGGCATAGACCGCATCAAGCGCGCGCTAGAGTTGGAGATCAACCCGCTGCTGCTTGGCTTATGCGACAGCGACAAGAACTTTCGGTACGTGCTTACGCGCCCCCTAGTGTTCCTTCTAAATCAGAAGCGGCCACAGAGCATCAATGCGTCAACGGCGTATCGGCAGATGTGGGCGTGGAAACGTGCTAGCGACGCTCTGCTCGAGAAGCTCTCGACCGGGGAGCCGGACCTGGATGCAGAAGAGCTCTTTGAGAAGAGCAGCAAGGCGCGGAACCTGATTCCGCTAGGGTTCTATATCGAACCGCTATGCGCCGACCAGACAGAGGCGCAACGGCTATACACGAAAGACCTCAAGAAGATGGAAAAGGACAGCCTAAACGGCTTGGTTGACGCTATGCGACGAGTTGCGACGGCGAGCGCCAAGACCGGGGATCTTGAGCTGATCAAGAAATTTTCTTGTGATGGCTACGTGATTCGAGTCGAGCGCGATGACCAGGGACACCGTCCAGTTTTTTCGCTCGCAGTCGATGCGCCTCGTCCGCTAACGCTGCTTGAACACGCGGCAAGTCATCTGCTCTGCGTCCGCAAGGAATTGAGGCTTTGGCTCCGGAAGTGTTCTTGTACCGACTGTCACCGATTCTACTGCGTCTATGACACCGACCGAGACCTCGGTAGATGCAACTCGACGCGGTGTCGCGACAGCCGTTCGGCGAAGCGCAATGGAGATGTACGCGAACGTGCGTCCAAGACCCGCAGGAAACTAGCCCAGCAATAGAGAACGAGTTCGCGGATGCTCACGGAGAAACTAGGAGGTTTTTCCATGAGCAAACGCGAACCCAAAACAAAACGTAGCAGACACAACCTGAGCGCACTAGGTCTCGCTGCGCTTGACTACGCGAAGATGGACCTCGCCGTCTTTCCGCTGAAACCCGGCGGCAAGGAGCCGCTCATCTCGAGCAGTGATGGTGGTAGCGGGTACCTGGACGCAACCACAGACACCGCGCAGATCATCGAGTGGTGGTCGGCGCATCCCAACGCAAACATCGGAATGGCGTGTGACGCGAGCGGTCTGGTTGCGATAGACGAGGACCCACGAGCGGGCGGGACGGAGACCTTGCAACGGCTGGTAGCCGAGCTTGGTCCGCTTCCGCGAGCGTGGTGCCAAGTGACGGGTGGTGACGACAAGGGGCGTCACCGGCTCTTCGAACATCCTGGTGGTGATTTGCGCAGGCAACTTGGCCCCGGTGTTGACGTCAAAGGAAAAGGTTACGTCGTCGTTGCTCCCTCTGTTCATCCGTCGGGCAGGGCATATAGATGGGAGGTGGCGCCGGACGATGCCCCGCGTGCTGAGCTCCCAGTAAAGTGGGGCGAAGCCACCCAGAAGAGTGACCAACTGCGCAACCGCGCGCAGGCGCCCGCTGCGCCCGTCGCGGAATCGACCGCGTACGGCATCGCCGCGATGAAGGCTGAATGCGAAGCCCTTCGCGCTGCCCCAGAAGGTGACCGCAACAACACGCTGAATGCGTCGGCTTTCAAGTGCGGGCAGCTGGTCGCCGGCGGCGAGCTTAGCGCCGACGACGCGTTCGACGAGCTGCGACAGGCCGCGCTAGACGCCGGCCTTTCCGCGCCCGAAGTTGACGCAACCCTGCGCAGCGGATGGGAGGCCGGTTTGAAAGAACCGCGCTCCGCGCCCGAGAAGGACCTGCTCGCGCCGCTGCGGGCTCTGACGGCTACTTCAACGCATGAGGATATCGAGGCAGCTTTGCGAGCGCTGTCGGCAAGCTGTGCTCAACTGGACAGACTCGGCCGGGTGAGTGTGCGCGAGGCCGCCATTCAGCATCTCAAATCCAACGGTATCTGCGCGCCCGCGCAGTTGGTCGATGCGGCACTCGCCGGTGCCGGTGACACCATCGAAATCAAGATTGGCAGGTCGGTCGGTGTAACCAACCCCCATCCGTGGCCGGAGCCCGTCGACGGCGCCACGGTGCTGGAGGAGCTGCGCGACTGCGTTCAGCGATACGTCGTGCTGCCCGCGAGGGCCGCCGTAGCGCTCGCGCTATGGGTCGTCTTCACCTACGTCTACGACGAGTTCGATGTCTGCCCCAACATGGCCGTGGTGAGTCCGTTGCCCCGGTGCGGCAAGACAACGCTGCTGACGCTTTGCGGGGCTCTCGTCTCGCGCCCGCTTCCCACTAGCAACATCTCGGCGGCTGCTCTGTTTCGCATCGTCACCGACCGAAGCCCGTCGCTGCTGGTGGACGAGGCTGACACCTTTATGGTTCACAACGAGGAGCTGCGAGGCATCGTCAACTCCGGTCACACGAAGGCCAACGCCCACGTCATCCGCGCTTCCGGGGAGGACAACGAACCGCAAGTATTCAGCACTTGGTGTCCCAAGATGATCGCTCTCATCGGCCGGCTACAGCCCACGCTGCATGACAGGTCGGTGATGATTTCGCTGAAGAGAAAGGGGCGGGCCGACAACGTCGAACGCCTTCGGTTGGACAGGTTGAAAGATCTGGTGCCACTTCGCCGCAAGATCGTGCGGTGGGCTGCCGATAACCTGTCGGTGCTAGCTGCTCGCGACCCGGTTGTGCCTGAAGACATTCTTAACGACCGCGCGCGTGACAACTGGCGCCCCCTGCTGGCAATAGCAGAGGCGTGCGGCGCCGAGTGGGCCGAGCGAGCTCGTCGTGCAGCCGTCAATATCTGCGCGGACAACGATGACGACGACCTTTCGGCGGCGGCCTTGTTGCTCGAGGACCTGCACGACATCTTCACTCGGCGAAAGGAAGAGCGCCTCGGCACACGGGACATCCTTCTGCTGCTCAACGAAATGGAGGAGCGCCCTTGGCCGGAGTTCTCTAGGGGCCAGCCGCTCAGCGCTGCCGGGCTGGCAAAGCTGCTCAAACCCTTCGACATCAAGCCCGACAAATGGACCGAGGGAAGCAGCTTTCAGCGCATCACTGTGCGCGGCTATCGCCGGGAAGACCTCCAAGACGCATTCTCCCGCTACCTAAAGAAGTGCTAAGGGCGCCACTCCCGCCATCTGCCTAGAATTCCGTCCAAAACTGATGAGTACGTGCGCCACAGTGGTGGAACCCGTGGCGGACGATTTCCCCGAAACAACTGAATGATTACAGCCGTGTGGCACCCCTGGCGACCGGCACGGCGGGTAGATTCCTGATTCCCACCAACAGCTGGGCGACCGGATAATAGAGGTATGGCGACCACCCCCAACCTCGCGGCAGTTCCCAAGCACCCAGCAGAAATCGCAGCGCGCGATGCGCTCCGCGCGGTTGCCGATGGGCGAGCGGCCCTGCCTAAAGACGGAGCCGCCAGGCTGACCGCCGAACTCGCGCTCGAGACCGACGAGCGACGCAGACGTCTCGCTGCGACTTGTGACGACCTTGTCCGAATGCTGCTCGAACAGTCAGCACACATAGATGTTGAAGCTACGCTTGCGCTAATCGAGCGGTTCAGTGGTTGGCATCGGGAACACGCAGCCGACCTCCGACGCACCCTTCAGCTCCTTCATCACATGACGCAGCCCGACACACCACGCGTAACGGTAAGGGCGGCAATTGGGCAAGTGGCTTTGGCGGCGTCGAATCACATTGATTTAGGCGACCAACGTGAAGACCGTTGAAGGATCGACGCGGCTGAGCGTTTGCGACTTGCGACAGTTGCCTAACTGGGCCGTACTCCGCTGCGAGACTGCAATTTCGATTGTGCTTGACGATCTATCGCAGCCGATTCGCGTCGAGTTGACCAGAGACACCGCCCATCAAGGTGCATCGCGAATCTGGCTCGTGTGCCCAAACTGCCGAGCTCGCCGCCGAGATCTGTTTCCTCACAGAGGCACGCTCTCATGCAGGCGATGCGCGGGGCTGTTGTATTTCGAGCAAACTTGGCCGGATAGCAGCTGGCGACGCAAAGTCGGGCGCCCGCTTCTCCGCGAATGGCGGCGGTCCCGTTTCAGTTAGCTATGGCCATCCGCAATGTGCCCCCGTCCATCCCACGGTCGTCCTCACGCCGGACCCAATATATGTACCGGAAAATTTCGGAGGTAAAAGAACTGCGGGATCGCAGTTCAAATGGCGGGCAGGGGATAACTCGGTAGGAACAGCGAGTCCTGGCAAGCGTAGTCCGCCTCAATCCAACAAGCGGAGTGCGTCGAACTCTACTCGCTGGGCCTGGCAGCACTACTAGAGCTGCCGGCGTCGTCGTGATGGATAGCACTCGGTGGGTGGTTTCGGCGGAGCACGCGATCAAGCAGTGCGGCTACAGCCAAGACGAGCGCCTCTGCTAGACCACGGCCGATCGGATCTCGAAGGATGGACTCCCAGATTGAAGTTGTCTTGCGGCTCATGCGGCACCCCCCGTTGCAGGCGGCAAGGCGATTGCGGAGAACCTGTCGGGTGCAGCGGCTAGCAAATGACTGGCTTGTCTCTCCAGCTCGCGGGTATCCCAGATGCTGGACCAATGGAAACTGTGCGCGGCCCTCGTAACGGCATTGGCAATGCCCGATTGTGACGCATCGCTCTCGACGGTCCAGGCAGCTAGCAGTCGATCCGCCATCACTTGCGGCCTTACGTTCGAAAGAGATACCAAGGCGCCCGATTTTCGATTCGACTCGGCTCCCGTGATATGGAGGATGACGTCTTCTGGATTCGCTACTAGGTTGCGCCTCGCATCCGTGTAGCGACCAAGGAACTGCGGTAGCAATTCGGCCCCCCGCTGCACGCAGTTGAGCAGCCCACTCACCAGATCCGTATGGCAGCCTGTGTGGCGGGCGCGATAGAGGGCTTGCCGGTCGGGCGCGACCAGCATCAGATTGCGACACAGCGAACGAAATGCCGCCACTTCCACGGTAAGCCCAGAGAGCTTGTCGTCGCCCAGGCCCAGCTCGACGACACTGGCAAACGCTTCGTTGACAGCGAGCTCGTGTGACGAAGTTTCGCTATGGCGAAAGAGCCGGATTGCGGTTCGCTCGCCGCTGTACACAACCTCTACACCGTACTGTTGCATACCGGCCAGTCCACCTTCGAGGAGCCTGAGAGCGACGGTATCTGGATCCACCGCAGTGTAGCGGCGGGTGACGGCGGCGAAGACAACCGGTTTGTCCTGGCCCCCGTCACGGCGCTGTCGCAGAACCAGCACCCTTCGGCGGCGGGCTTGGTCGTCGATGATTGCGTTGACCTCCTTCGCGCGACGGTGAGAAGGGATCGCGGGCAGATAGGTGCCCGCGTGCGGCGGAGCCTTCAGCACTTGCAGCAGCTGGCAGAACCCCGTCTTCGTCATCATGACGTCGCCAATGGCGTCGACGTGGAGATGTCCGGCGTCGTCCATCTCGAGGCTGCTCACTTCAACCTCGACGTCCTGGCGCTGCTCGGCTTGCACTTCCTTGGTCAGCCAAGTGAGCGCCGTCTCAGCATCCGGCAACTCTTCGATTGCCCGCCGAAGAGCGCGGACACCTCCGCGCCGCGTATCGATGACCGAACCAATAGCGCGTGGAACACCAGCGGGCGCAAAGCCCGTCAGTGTCGGTGGAACGCCCTCCTCGTCGGTAAGCTTCTCGTTCTTCGTTATCCTTTCCATGCACGTCTCCTTCTCCAGCATGTCGCCGGACACCTTCTCAGGCGATTGTTTGGTTGCCCGCAGACCGGATGGTCGGCAGGTTGGGGGAATCGAGTTCGCTCACGTGTGCGACTTCAAGTTGCTTATACCCCCGTGAGCAGCTGGATTTTCGAGCGTGCAACATGCCAATTGCACGTTGCTGGCGCTTGTGGTCCAATCCGCCGATGACGTTCGGCAGGTTTCAAAAGCGTCTTGGAGCGAAGCTGGCAGAGCTTCGAGGTGGCGCGGGCCTCACGCAGCAAGAGGCGGCGGAAGCGGCGGGCATTACCCGCCAGCACCTTCAGCGCGTCGAGTACGGACTAGCAAACCCGAAAGCCGAAACGCTGTACGAGCTAGCGAGGATCTACAAGCTGACCATCGCCGAGTTGGTGGAGGTCTAGGAGATGCGATGAATTCGCGAGACGGCGATGTGGAGGCGGTGACCGGTGGCAATTAAGAAGACTGAGCTCTACAGTTCCCTTTGGCAAAGTTGCGATGAGCTACGCGGTGGGATGGACGCCTCCCAGTACAAGGACTACGTCCTCGTCCTGCTCTTCGTAAAGTACGTCAGCGACAAATACGCCGGCCAGCCGTACGCCCCCATCACCATCCCAAAGGGTGCCAGCTTCAAGGACATGGTCGCCCTCAAGGGCAAGAGCGACATCGGCGACCAAATCAACAAGAAGATCATCCAGCCGCTGGCCAATGCCAACAAGCTGTCCGACATGCCGGACTTCAACGATGCGACGAAGCTCGGTTCCGGCAAGGAGATGGTCGAGAGACTGACCAACCTCATCGCTATCTTCGAAAACAAGGACCTCGATTTTTCCAAGAACCGCGCCGACGGCGATGACATACTCGGCGACGCTTACGAATATCTGATGCGCCACTTCGCCACTGAGAGTGGCAAGAGCAAGGGCCAGTTCTACACGCCCGCGGAAGTAAGTCGGGTAATCGCCCAGGTCATCGGTATCGACAAAGCGAAGGTCAGCACCAAGACGACCGTCTACGACCCCACCTGCGGTTCGGGTTCCCTGCTACTGAAGGTCGCTGACCGCGCCGATGCGAAGGTCACCCTTTACGGCCAGGAGAAGGACGCGGCGACCGCGGGCCTGGCTCGCATGAACATGATCCTTCACGACAACCCAACGGCCGACATCCGCCAGGGCAACACGATTGCCAATCCCCACTTCACCGAGCAAGGGCAGCTCAAGACGTTTGACTTTGTCGTCGCCAATCCGCCGTTCTCAGACAAGCGGTGGAGCACCGGGCTGAACCCGCTCGAAGACGAGCACGAGCGCTTCAAGCACTACGGCGTCCCGCCTGGTAAGCAAGGCGACTACGCCTACCTGTTGCACATCGTGCGGTCGCTGAAGAGTAGCGGCAAGGGCGCGTGCATTTTGCCTCACGGCGTGCTCTTCCGCGGCAACGCCGAGGCCGACATCCGCCGCAACCTTATCAAGAAGGGGTTCATCAAAGGCATCATCGGGCTGCCCGCGAACCTGTTCTATGGCACGGGCATCCCGGCCTGCATCGTCGTCATCGACAAAGAGGGCGCGAACGAGCGCAAGAGCATCTTCATGGTCGATGGGTCCAAGGGCTTCATCAAGGACGGCAACAAGAACCGTCTGCGGGCGATGGATATCCACAAGATCGTCGACGTCTTTAACAGTCAAACCGACCTCGCAAAGTACGCGCGGATGGTGCCACTCGAGGAAATAGAGAAGAACGAATTCAACCTCAACATCCCCCGCTACATCGACAGCCAAGAGGCCGAAGACATCCAGGACATTGAAGGCCACCTCAATGGAGGCATCCCACAGGCCGACATCGACGCGCTCCAGGATTACTGGGACGTCTGCCCCGGCCTGCGAAAGACGCTCTTCAAGCAGCTGCGCCCCGGCTACTTCGAGTTGGCAGTCGAGAAGGGCAAGCTGAAGAGCGCGATCTACGAGCATCCGGAGTTCGCTAAGTTCATCGCCGAAATGGAGGCGATCTTTGCGGACTGGCGGGATGGCGCTGCGTCGCGGCTGAAGGCGTTGAAGCCCGGCTTCAAACCGAAGGAGCTCATCGTCGAGCTCGGCGAAAGCCTGCTCAACCACTACCGGGGCAAACCGCTCATCAAACACTACGACGTTTACCAGCACTTGATGGACTACTGGGCCGCGACGATGCAGGACGACTGCTACCTGATAGCGGCCGACGGCTGGAAGGCCGAACCCTATCGCCTCATCGAGACCGACAAGAAGGGCAAGCAGAAGGACAAGGGCTGGACCTGCGATCTCGTGCCGAAGGAGTTGGTTGTCCAGCGGTACCTCGCTAACGAGCAGGCTGCGTTGGACAAGCTTCAGGCAGAACTGGACGCGCTGACTAGCGAGCTAAGTGAGCTCGAAGATGAGCACGGCGGAGACGACGGTCTGTTCTCGGAATTGGAGAAGATCAACAGGGGGAACGTCACGGCGCGTCTTAAGGAAATCAAGAACGACGCCGACGCGAAGGACGAAGCCGACGCCCTTGGTAAATGGCTTAAGTTCAACGACTCTGAGGCTGCGCAAAAGAAGGTGATGAAGTCGGTCGATAGCGAACTGGATAAAAAGGCACTAGCCAAGTATTCCGAGCTTACTGTACCCGAGTTGAAGACGTTGGTGGTCGGGGACAAATGGCTGAATATGCTGTCAAGCTCTGTTCACGGCGAGCTGGACAGAATTAGCCAGATCCTAACAGGAAGAGCCGAGCAATTGGCTGGGCGGTACCAAACTCGACTGCCAGCGGTGGCAGCAGCTGTCGCCGATCTTGAACAAAAAGTGGCGGGGCATCTTGAGAGGATGGGGTTCTCGTGGTGATGAACTCGACGGCAAGTGAGTCGGCGAGATGCGAAGTCCCCGAAGGATGGGATCTCGTCCACCTTGGCGAATTGCTCACGTTTCAGAATGGGGTAAACGCCGACAAGCATGCCTACGGTACTGGTGTCCGCTTCATCAATGTGCTTGAAGTCCTCACCAAGACCCATATTCACGCGGCCGACATTCTCGGCCGCGTCGCTCTGCCGACGCACGTCGTCGAAGCATTTACAGTTCGGCGGGGTGACATCGTTTTCAATAGAACCTCCGAGACACAAGACGAGCTTGGGCTTGCATCCGTGTACGACGGTGATGAAACGGTTGTCTTCGGAGGCTTCGTAATCAGGGGCCGACCGAGAGATGGGCGTTTGCTTCCCACTTATGCAGCGTATGGTTTGCGGGCTCCACTAATTCGGCAGCAAATTATTGCTCGAGGGCAAGGGGCGATCCGCGCCAACATTGGCCAGGCATTGCTCGGCGACGTTGCGGTTGCACTCCCAACGAAGGTCGAACAAGAAGCCATCGCCGAGGCGCTGTCCGATGCGGATGCGTACATCGAATCGCTGGAGCAGTTGATCGCCAAGAAGCGCCTCATCAAGCAAGGCGCGATGCAGGAACTGCTCACCGGCAAGAGACGCCTGCCGGGGTTCGAGAAGAAAAAGGGCACGAAACAGACCGAGGTCGGTGTGATTCCCGAGGATTGGGATGTCGTCCCTTTTGTGAAAATCGTTGGCCAGTATATCGACTACCGGGGACGCACGCCCAAGAAGCTGGGCCTTGAATGGGGCGGTGGAGACATCTTGGCGTTGTCAGCGAATAACGTTCAGATGGGCCACATCGACACCGAGAAGGAAGCCTATCTTGGCAGCAGCGAGCTCTACGGAAAATGGATGCAACAAGGGGACTGTCAAAAAGGAGACGTCCTTCTGACAATGGAGGCGCCCTTAGGGAACGTGGCCCAGATACCCGATTCAAAGAAATACATTCTTAGCCAAAGGGTGTTGCTAATAAAGCCGAAGGCGTCAGTGCTGCGCGACTGGCTTGCCCATTACATGCGGGCTGACAGCTTTCAGGCGCAGCTCGCCATGAACGCCACTGGCTCTACGGCCAAGGGCATTCAGCGACAGAAACTCGACCTGGTACCGGTATCCGTTCCGCGTGTCATCGACGAACAGAAAGCAATTTCTAGTGTGCTGGTGGACATGCATGCTGAGCTCGACGCCCTGAAAGCCAAGCTCTGCAAAGCCCGCCAAATCAAGCAGGGGATGATGCACAACCTCCTCACCGGAAGAATACGGTTGGTATGAGCAAGGTCGGCAAGAAAGAGCGCGTCACCCAGAACCGCGTTATCAGACTCTTCGATAGGAACGCCGAGCTGCCGCCGTGCGAAGGCGACGACCCGATACCCGACACCGACCTCGGATACACGTATCTGGGCAACTGGGAAGAGCGCGAGAGCAACGACAACATCGAAGAGGCGCTGCTATCCGACTACCTCGAAAAATCCGGCTACACCCAAGAGCAAATCACCAAGGCGATATACCATCTACGCACGGAAGCGACCAACCACAACCGTAGCCTCTACGACAACAACAAGGCCGTCTATCACCTGATTCGGTACGGCGCGCAAGTCAAGGTTGACGCGAGTGAGCACACCGAGACCGTCAAGTTCATTAACTGGCAGGAAGCCGGCGCGAACGACTTCTACGTGGCCGAGGAGGTCACGCTGCTGGCGGGGAACCACGAGCGACGCCCGGACGTGGTGCTCTACGTCAACGGTATCGCCATTGGCGTCATCGAACTGAAGAACAGCCGTGTGTCCATCGGCGACGGCATTCGCCAGCAACTGTCAAACCAACAAAAGGAATTTAACGAGTGGTTCTTCACGACCGTTCAATTTCTTTTTGCTGGCAACGACACCGAGGGCCTGAAGTACGGCACGATCCGCACGCCCGAGAAATACTATCTGCGCTGGAAAGAAGACGAAGATGACTCCTCGGGATACCGCATCGATAAGTATCTTCGGAAGATCTGCTCGAAGGAGCGGCTAATCGAGTTGATCCACGACTTCGTGCTCTTCGACGCAGGCGTCAAAAAGCTGCCACGCGTCCACCAGTATTTTGGCGTGAAGAAAGCGCAGCCGTACGTGAACGAGCAGCGCGGCGGCATCATCTGGCACACCCAGGGCAGCGGGAAGAGCCTGGTAATGGTGCTGCTGGCCAAATGGATCCTCGAAAACAAACCAAACGCACGCGTCGCTATCGTCACCGACCGTGACGAGCTCGACAAACAAATCAAGGACGTCTTCAGCGACGCCGGCGAAGCAATCTATCGGACGACAAGCGGCAAAGACCTGCTGGCTCAGCTTGGAAAGGCCACACCGCGGCTGCTGTGCTCGTTGGTGCAGAAGTTCGGCCGCCACGATGTCGAGAATTTCGAAAACTATATTCGAGAGCTGGAGGCGAAAGCGTCGCCTACAGTCGGTGACGTCTTCGTCTTCGTCGACGAGTGTCACCGTACCCAGAGTGGGCGCCTGCATCGAACGATGAAAGCGATGATGCCCGATGCCGTCTTCATCGGGTTCACCGGCACCCCGCTGCTGAAGAAGGACAAGAAGAGCAGCTTGGAGGTGTTCGGCGGTTACATTCACACCTACAGGTTCGCCGAAGCCGTCGAAGACGAGGTGGTCGTCGACCTAATCTACGAAGCGCGCGATATCGAGCAGCACCTCGGCTCGAAGACGAAAATCGACCAGTGGTTCGAGGCCAAGACACGCGGGCTCAACGACTGGCAGAGGGACGAGTTGCGAAAGAAGTGGGGCACGATGCAAAACGTGCTCAGCTCGAGCTCGCGAATGGACAGAGTAGTCGAGGACATCGTCTTCGATTTCAACACCAAGCCCAGGCTGTCCAGCCAGCGTGGCACCGCGATGCTTGTTGCTGGGAGCATCTACGAGGCTTGCCGCTATTACGAGTTGTTTCAGAAGACCGAGCTGAAGGGTAAGTGCGCGGTCGTTACTTCCTACAACCCGCAGACCAAGGACACCTCGCTCGAGGAAACGGGCGCCAACACGGAGACGGATAGGCAGTACATCTACAACCTCTACGCGGAGATTTTGAAAGACGTCGAGGCGCTGCCGAATCTGACGAAGACCGAAACCTACGAGGCCCAGGCCAAGAAGCTCTTCATCGAGCAGCCCGCCAACATGAAGCTGCTCATTGTCGTGGACAAGTTACTGACGGGCTTCAGCGCGCCGAGCTGCACGTATCTCTACATCGACAAGTCGATGCAGGATCACGGGCTCTTTCAGGCCATTTGTCGGACCAATCGGCTGGACGGCGAGGACAAAGAGTTCGGCTACGTCGTTGACTACAGGGACCTGTTCAAGAAGGTCGAGAAAGCTATCGCCGTATACAGCTCCGAACTCGCGGCCGAAGAGGGCGACGATACCGATCCGCAGATTCTGCTAAGAGAACGGCTCGAGAAGGGGCGCGAACGGTTGGAGACCGCGCGGGAAGCGCTGAAACTGCTCTGCGAGCCCGTTGACAGCCCGAAGGGCGAGTTGGAATACATCCACTACTTCTGCGGCAACACCGAGAAGCCGGCAGAGCTGCAAGAGCGAGAGAGTCAACGGGTTGCGCTCTACAAAGCCACGGTAGCGCTCCTCCGCGCGTACGCTGCTATCTCAGACGAACTCGAGGGAGCGGGATACAGCGCTGACGACGTGAGGCAGATTGACGAGGAAGTGAAGAAGAGCGTCGACCTGCGGGAGATCATCAGGAAGGCCAGCGGAGAGACAATCGATCTCAAGCCCTACGAAGCCGACATGCGTCGCCTCATCGACATGTACATCAAAGCGGATGAGGCGCGGCCGATCTCGGACTTCAAGGAGGTGCCGCTGCTCGACCTCATCATCAAGTCGGGCATTGCCGACGCTATCAACAGCCTACCTGCTGGTGTGCGCCGGAACAAAGACGCGGTGGCCGAAACCATCTCCAACAACGTCCGCAGCACCATCATCAAATCTCGCGTGAACGATCCAGCGTACTACGACAAAATGTCTGCGCTTCTCGGCGAAATCATCGACGACCTCAAAGCGAAACGACTCAGCTACGCAGAGTACCTTGAAAAGATAAGGACGCTGGCCGAGAAGGTGAAAAAGGGCCACGAAGATTCGTTGCCCACCACACTCAACACGCCAGGCCGCAGGGCGCTCTACAACAACCTGGGGCAAAACGAAGAGCTAGCGCTGGCCATCGACAGTGCCGTGAAGTACGCAGCAAGGGATGCGTGGCGTGGCATGCAGGCGCGAGAGCGTGAGGTCAAATACGCTGTCTATCAGGTGGTTAAGGACGAAGAGCAGGTTGAGCAGATCTTTCCGATTATCAAGCAGCACAAGGAATACTGATGATGTCCACGATCGAACTCGGCGATATCGAGGTGAACGTCATTCGCAAGGACATCAAGAACGTCCATCTCAGCGTCTATCCGCCAAACGGCGCCGTGCGCATGTCGGCGCCGAAGCATATGAAGCTGGACACGCTGCGCGTGTTCGCAATTTCGAAGCTCGAATGGATTAAGCAGGAGCGCCGCAAGCTCAGGGAGCAGGAGCGGGAGGCGCCCAGAGAGTTTTTGGACCGAGAGAGTCACTTTGTTTGGGGCGAGCGGCGTTTGCTGAAGATCGAAGAGGCCGACGCGCCAGCCCAGGCGACCGTACGCGGCAAGCAGCTGTTTCTCCAAGTCCGACCGGGCACCGACGACGAGCGGCGACAGGCCATCATCGCCAAGTGGTACCGCGACCAGGTACGTCAGGCCGCGCCGGCACTCATCGCGAAGTGGGAGCGCAAGATCGGCGTGCAAGTGTCCCGCGTCTTCGTCCAGAAGATGAAGACTCGGTGGGGGAGCTGCAACCCGCAGTCGCGCAACATCCGGTTGAACTCCGAGCTTGCGAAGAAGCCACCGGGTTGTCTCGAGTACATTGTCGTCCACGAGCTGGTTCACTTGCTCGAACCGACGCATAGCGCACGGTTCCAACGGCTGATGGACCAGTTCATGCCGCATTGGCGGAGCTGGCGAGATGAGCTGAATCGAGCACCGCTAGCCCACGAGCAGTGGACGTATTGAGAGGGGGGAGCGCACATGTTTCGCGGGGAAGACACGGTCTTGTTCTACGGAAGGGGTGACCTGGCTGCAACGCTTGGGGAGAACGAGCGACGCATGCAGGCCGATATCGAAGAATATGACGGCAACAAGTTGCTCAACACACCGGAGGACGACCTTGCCGCGTACTTCAGCGAGCAATATGAGTTCGTTGAGCTTGCCCTGAAAGAAGACGCAATTACCGCGGACCAAACGGAGACGATGATTCCCATAGACCGCATTCGTGACGGTCGTTTTCTTTACTCCGATGGGGCCCGGCAGGTTAAGGGCACGAAGTTCAGCTACTTCGTGCCGTTCGAGGGGCACGCCGAGCTGTTCCGGCTTCGACCGAACAGCTACTCACTCAACCCCCCAAAAGGAACTGTTAGAGGCTCCGAGCTTGTGTTGAACTTTGTTACACACCAACCGGACGCCGCGCAGATCAAGGCTGAGTTTGGCAGCCAGTTGCAGCAGATCCGAACCTTGATTCGTTCCGTCAACTCGGCCGTGATCGATGCGAACAAACGGCTACGTCCACGAGCCCAACAGGCGATTCAACAGAGGCGTCAGGCGTTGTTGACCGCTCAGAACACAGTGTCGGACCTCGGGTTTCCGCTTCGCCGAAGGACGGATGCCGTTCGCACCTTTGCTCCGCCAGCGGTTAGACGTAACGTGAAGCCGGCGCCGCCAGCCGCCAGTTCGGAAGTCTACAAGCCGGAACCGGCTCTGCCGACCGAGGAGTACGAGCACATTCTCTCGGTCATTGAGAACATGGCGGTGGTTCTGGAGAGGAGCCCCTCATCATTTAGAACGATGGGCGAGGAAGACCTGCGGCAGCATTTCTTGGTGCAACTGAACGGGCACTACGAAGGTACTGCAACGGGCGAGACATTCAATGCGGCCGGCAAGACGGATATTCTGATTCGACATGAGGGAAAGAACCTGTTCATCGCCGAATGTAAGTTTTGGAAGGGACCCAAGAAATTCCAGGAGGCGATAGATCAGTTGCTCAGCTACACATGCTGGCGTGACACGAAGACGGCGATCGTGTTGTTCAACCGCGACACGGCGCTTTCTACCGTGCTCTCGAAGATTCCTGACGAGCTGAGATCTCACGCGTGCTTCAAGCGACACCTCGCAGTCGCTGGGGAGACTCGATTTCGAGTTGTGATGCATCGGCCGAGCGACCCAAGTCGAGAGTTGATCGTGACAGTCCAAGTGTTTGACGTCCCAGGCGCGGAGAAATAGTGCCCAACTGTTCGAAGGCTGCGATGCAGACTGTTCTCTCTCTAGACATCGACTACTTTGTGCATCCAACCATCCGAGGTTGGCCAAGCGGTCGGCCTTTAGATTCGGACCACGAAGTGTGGTCTGCTGCCGAGGTTGATTCGCTTCTGTTTCCGCCGGCATGAAAGTGATCCAGATCGGCGCTCCGAAACTGATCCACCCCGAGGTTGAATTACCGCTTCTTGACCCTCTGTTTCAAGGGTGATTTCTTCTTCGTCGTCGCTTTGGTCGCAGTATCGCCGTTGGTGGCGTGTTGCTCAGTCTGCGCCGCGGGGCTCCTCCCCCTGCGACCCTTCATGCGGAAGGAGCGGCCCTGCGTGGTGATCACGGTCGCGTGGTGTGCCAGCCGGTCGAGCAGCGCCGTGGTGAGCTTCTCGTCACCGCCGAAGACCTTGGGCCACTCGGCGAAGGCGAGGTTGGTGGTGATAAGCACAGAGCGTCGCTCGTAGCGCTGGGCGATCAGGTTGAAGAGCAGCTCGGCGCCGTAGCGGTCGAACGGCACGAAGCCGACCTCGTCGACGATCAGCAGGGCCACCCTGGCGATGCGGCGTTGCAGACGGCCGAGGGCACGCTGATCGCGAGCCTCGACCAGCGACTGCACCAGGTCGGCAGCGCGACAGAAGGCGACCCGCCGACGCTGCCGCGCGGCCTCGACACCCAGCGCGGTGGCGATGTGCGTTTTGCCGGTGCCAATCGGACCGGCAAGGATCAAGTTTCTGCGCGGTCGATCCAGTCGCCGCGCGCAAGGTCCGCAACGACGGGCCGGTCGATGCCTGTTGCGGCCTCAAAGTCGAATTCGTCGAGTGTCTTGATTTCGGGAAAGCGCGCGTCGCGGATGCGGGTGCGCACTGCGGACTCCGCACGCGAGGCAACCTCGACCGATAGTGCTTCGTACAGGTAGTCCTCGTAGCTCCACTTGTCAGCGCGAGCCTGTCGGGCAAGCGATTCGAAGGCTCGCATCAGGCCAGGCATCTTCAGCTCGCGCGTGCGCCCCTTGAGCATGTCGGCGACAACGACGGTCCGGCTCATTGGGCACCTCCGAGTAGCGCATCAAACTCCGCGGCCGATGCAGCGACGACTTCTATATGCCGCAGGTCGCCTGGAAGCAGCTCGTCGGCGAGCTGCGGAGGCTCGGGCTCGGCAACGTGCAATGCGAGCGCGAGCGGCTCGTCGTTTTGCAGCGCGTGCTCGAGTCGCGCCCTTACATCCGCCTCCCCGCGCGTTTGCAGCGCCGACAGCACCTGCGCGAAGACCCGCGCCGCTTGCTTCGGTCCGTGCGCGTCGACGAGCAACCGCCACGTCTTGTCGTACGGCGGCCCGAGCTGAGGGATCAGCTCCGAGGCCACCTGACGGAGCGCCTGGGGCTTTCTCGCCAGCTCGCTGATGTAATGCCGGTAGTCGATGGAGCGCCCCACACGCCGGCGCGGATGTACGACCGCCGGCAGGTCCGGGCCGACGATCTCGATGTGGCGTGGCCCGATGTACGCCGTCAACTCGAGCCGCTTCCAGTCCGACCACACCGAGTAGTACGCGGCCTCGATCTTGACCAGCGCACGGCGCGACGCGCGAGGAAAGACCACCGCCGCCGCTCGAAACGGCCGATGCGGCTCGGGCAGCATGCGGCCCTTCTCCTCGGCGAAACGCTCGGCGACGGACTTGCCCTCAGCGTTGCACGTGTGCGCCATGTCGGCATCGAGCTGAGCGAGCAGCTTCTGGCTGACCTCGTCGAGATCAGCGCCGGTCGGGATCGGCACCAGATGGTCCCAGCGGATCGACCGACCTCGCGCCTCGACGCCGCCCTTGTCGTGTCCGGTGCGAGGCCTAGCGAAGCACGGCTCGAACAGCGCGTGATTGACCAGCGCAAAAAAGCGCGCGGTCAACTCGCGTTCAGAGCCGACGAGGATTCGCTTCACCGCCGGCTTGAGATTGTCGTAGGCGATGCGCTGTGGGACCGCACCGACGTGCGCGAACGCTCGGACGTGTCCATCCAGAAAACTCACCTGGTCCTGCCGCTCGTACAGCCACGCGAAGTCGCGACCCGAGTGCATCAGCCGCATCACAAACATGAACGCCTTCGTGCGCTCATCGCTGATGTCGACAAGCACCTCGAAGAAGTCGACCTCGGCTAGGTCGCCGGGCGCGTACACCAGCGGCACGAAGACCTCCAGCCGCTTGCGCTTCCACTCACGCACCAACTGCTTGACCAGCGTGTAGCCAACCTGGTGGCCTTCGACGCGCAGCATCTGATGCAGCCGCGCGGCAGTGAGCCGCTGCTTGCCGCCAGTCCAGCGCGGTGCCTCCTCGAGGATCGCATCGATCCGCTTGGCCACCCGCTCGAACACCGGCCGCGCACGGCCGGGCTCCTTGCGAACGCCAGGCTCGGCGCCCGCCACGTAGCGCCGAACCGTATTACGCGACAAGCCCATCTCACGAGCCACCTGCCGCGCAGACAGCCCCTCGACGAGCACCTTGTGCCGAACCACATACGCTTGATCCATCCGTAGCATCCTCCTGCCAGAACCCGAACCTCGCGTCTTTGCAAGGCCTTCCGGCGGCTGCGGGGTGGATCAGTTTCAGAGCGGCGTTTGGATCAGTTTCTGAGCGCCGGTATCAGCTTCTGAATCAGCAGCTCGACCTACCAGCTCGAACGCAGGGCGCATGGGCCGATGAGCACGTCGAGTTGTTTCCGTTTCTGAGGGGGCTGATCGACGATGGCCACCTGGCAGTTCCGCTTCGACTGATACATATCGATGCGCACGCTGACCTCGGGATGGGCGACGCCGCCTACATCTTTCTAATCACGGACCTTCTTCATCGTCCGCTCGGCGAGCGGGCGGACAACTTCCCCGATGACGACGGTCTGACGTCCGGCAACTGGCTGGCTTTCGCAATTGCAAACCAATGGGTGTCGCAATTGCTGTTCCCACAACGGGACGATGAAGCGGATGATTTCTTCCCCTTCTACTGGGATCCAAAGCAGCCTGAGGAGCTGCGCATGCGAGCGGCGACGAAGAACCAGGTAGATGACGTCATATCGGGCAGAAGCTCGATAGATGACTTCCGCGTGAACGTGCCAGCAACAGAGCCACCGGTTTCCATGCACCGGCCGCCACTCAGCGAGTTACATGAGGGGCCCGCTGACTTCATGTTTGTGTGCCGATCTCCGAACTATTCGCCGGCAGCAGCGGACCCACTCTTCGACCGTGTGTGCGAGCGCATTCAACCTTTGCCGACACAGCCATCGACGAAGGAGGCCTAGATGGCGCTCGCAGAGTGGTTCAGCGAATTCTGCACAGATCTCCTAGTGAAGAATGGGGGTAGCATCTCAGCTCGCTACAAGAACATTACGAAGCGGTTGAACACAGACTATTGGACGACCACGTCAGACACGTCGAACAGCCTCTACGTGGGATCGTACGGCAGAAATACAGCCATTGATGGACTTAGCGACTTGGACATGATCTTTCGGTTACCGTACTCTGTTTATACGCGATTCAACAACCACGCCGGCAATGGGCAATCGGCACTGCTGCAAGATGTGAAGGCATCGTTAAAGAAGACATACAGCTCGACTGACGTGGGTGCAGATGGCCAAGTGCTCGTCATTTCGTTTACCGACGGCATCACTTTTGAGATTGTGCCCGTTTTTCTTAACGACGATGACAGCTACACGTATCCGGACTCGAATGGCGGAGGCAGCTGGAAGAGCACCAACCCACGACCCGAGATAAAGGCCATTCGGGATCGCAACGCTGCCTGCAACAACAACCTAGTCCCACTTTGCAGAATGATGCGTGCTTGGAAGAAGAAGTGGGGTGTGCCAATGGGGGGGCTGCTGATTGACACGCTTGCCTACCAGTTCATCGATACCTGGTCCCACAAAGACAAGTCGTATCTTTACTACGACTGGATGTGTCGAGACTTCTTCAGCTACATGGCCAACCAGGACACCAACCAGCAGTTTTGGCGAGCGCCGGGCAGCGGACAGTACGTCTACAAGAAGGGTGACTTCCAATACAAGGCGACAGGCTGTTACAACATCGCCCTGGAGGCCATCGAGCACGAAACGGCAACACCAAAGCGCGAGTGGTCGGCAAAGGACAAGTGGAGAGATGTCTTTGGAACAAGCTTCCCAGCCTGACGAAGCAACGAAGGCCAGGCAGATACTAGTGGGGCAAGTGCGGGAGTGCTTCGGCCGTGTTGTCTACTCCCACAAGACGCACGAAAAGTGTGCGGAGATGCTGCAAGGCCGCCTGGCGACAATCAAGCTGTGGCAGATTATTCTGTCGGCCGTAACGACGGGCGGGTTTATAGCTACCCTGTTTGGAGCTGGAGCGGCTGGGGCAGTCATCGGAGGCATCATTTCTACGGCGTTGCTAGCCCTGAACACGTACACAAAGGACTATGACCTGGGGGAGCTTGCGCAAAAGCACAAGCAGGCGGCCAACGAGTTGTGGTTGATACGCGAGAAGTATATTTCGCTTTTGGCTGACCTATCAATTGGCGCCGACCCGGTTGAGAGCTTCCAAGGAAGAAGAGATGAACTTGCCGAAGAGTTAGCAGGGGTGTACGCGGGTGCGCCCGGCACGAACTACAAGGCCTATCGCAAGGCACAAATTGCTCTCCAAAAGGCAGAGGAGATGACATTTTCGGATTCGGAGATCGATGCCTTTCTGCCGAAGGCGTTGAAGGGCGGCAGCGGTGAAAAAGCCCTGCCAGAATCGCAAAAGCAGCCGTCACTTCCCGAATCGACACAGTCATCGACACAGTCGGCATCGGATTGATCAGCCGCTGCGTCTCGCCACCCCCAGAAAAACGAAAGCCCCCGAGGCGTTAACCAGGGGGGCTTT
>JACKDQ010000019.1 GCA_020633415.1 Deltaproteobacteria bacterium | reverse complement strand
CGCGGTGCGTGACAGATTCTGCAGTCGTGAAACCAACCACTGACCGTCTTGACCTGTATCTTGCCAGCCACCGCATAGACTTGACCTCCGGTGTTTTTGCCGGACTTGCTACGCAACATCTTGGCCTCGGTGCGATGAAACACCGAAACCCGCGGCGCATCATCGCTACCATCGAGGTGACATTCAAGACACTCGTTGGCCGCAAGCGTTTCGCCCGTCTTCCATTCAAAGGAATGCGGCACGGCTGGAGGTGCGCCGACAAAGGCGCGCGGCAAACGCTTTCCGTCTCCCGGGTCAGCATCTGGATACTTCCCGGTCGGCAGCGTCGGTGATTCGGCGAACACGCTGGTCTTGCGCAAGCCGATCGCTTCAGCCGGTATCCCGCGCTGAGGCGCAGTCTTGGCAACTAGTGTGCTTGGTCCGTTGGCAGCGTTCTGGATCGGCGCTTGCGGCCGCGGGCAGGCGGCGAACAAGGCACTCACCATCAGAGCGGAGACGCCAAAGAGGATTCTATCTCGGTTTCGCATCAGACATTTCCCTTCCAACAAGTCGTTCGGCGACCGCCGCCGCGTTATGCCTTTCGAACGCGTACCGCGCACTTCTTGTAGTCCGTCTCCTTGGACAGCGGGCAGGTCTGATCGAGCGTTAGTTTGTTGACCAGGACGTGCTCGTCGAAAAACGGGATAAAGATCGTTCCCACTGGCATCCGATTGCGCCCCGATGTCTCGACACGCGCGCGAATCTGCCCGCGGCGCGACTCGACGATCACCAAATCGCCGCTGGTAACACCGCGCTTCTTGGCATCCTCAGGATGCATATTGACCAGCGCATGAGGCATCGAACGGAAGAGTTCTGCCACGCGACGCGTCATCGTGCCGGTGTGCCAATGCTCGAGCACGCGACCGGTGCAAAGCCAGAGATCATAATCCCTATCCGGCATCTCGGGCGGCTCAGCGTAGGGCCTAAAGAAAATCTTCGCCTTACCGCCAACGATCGTGCCGTGCGCGTCCTTGCCCGCAAACAGCTTGACCGTGCCCTTGCTGGCCAGTGGCCCCGCGAGCGTGCCCTGTGCGATCTCCTTGAGCGCTGGACCGTAGAAGTTGAAGCCGCTACCGCGCTGCACGTACGGGTCGTGACCTTCTAAGTAGCGCCACTGAGTCTCGCGCCCATTGATGACCGGCCAGCGTAGTCCGCGCACACGATGATAGCTATCGAAGTCAGCGAGGTCGTGACCATGGCCGTTACCGAACTGGCGATATTCCTCCCATAGCGCACGATGCAAAAAGAAGCCGTAGGCTTCAGCGACGTCGTTGTCGTGACCGGCCGCGACCGGGTCCTGTTTGCTCCAGGGGAACTTCTTGCCGACCCGCGCGAACAGCACGTCGAAGAGGGTATCGTCAGGCTGGTAAGCGAGAGCGCCGATCGCACCGAGGACGTCGGGCAACTTGTCGCCCGGCGCCCCTTTGAGCGGGACCTCTTTCCAGACCTCCTTGAGCTTGAACCGCTTGGAAAACTCGACGATCTGCCAGAGATCTCCCTTGGCCTCCCCTGGCGCGTGCACCTGCTGGCGCCAGTGCTGGGTGCGACGCTCAGCATTGCCGTAGGCGCCCCACTTCTCGAAGATCATCGCCGCGGGTAGGACCAGATCCGCGACCTTCGCACTCACCGTCGGATAGGCGTCGGAGCAGACGATAAAGTTGTCACCCTCGCGCGCGGCCTTCATCCAATTGTTGATGTTGGCGAAACAATGGAATGGGTTGGAAACGTGCGACCAGAAGAACTTGATATCTCCGGACTGCAGCTTGCGCATCATTTTGACAGCGTGGGTACCAACGACTGGGTTGATCGTCCCAGCCGGCAGCTTCCAGAGCTCCTCACTGCGCTTGCGATGTGCTGGATTGGCGACCACCATGTCCGCCGGAAGGCGGTGAGCGAACGTCCCAACCTCGCGCGCGGTACCACAGGCCGAGGGCTGCCCCGTCAACGAGAACGCGCCCGATCCTGGCCGACACATTTTGCCGACGAGCAGATGGACGGCGTAGATCAACTCGTTGGCCCAACTCCCACGCACGTGCTGGTTAAAACCCATCGTCCACAACGAAAGCACGTTGCGCTTTTTGTTGGCGTACTCATCGGCAAGCGCAACCAACTTGGCCTTGAACTTGTCTAACGGCTCTGCCGGGTCGCCCTTGGCTAGGGCCGCGACAAAGTCCAACGTGTAGGGCTTGAGCGCATTCTTGTATTCCGCGAAATCGATCGCCCAGTGTTTGACCGGCATTTCCGTGTTGCTTTGGGCGATACGGTGCACCTTATTCGGATCGAGTCCCTGCGCGATCGCCTCGTCACGGCTGAGCGTCTTGTACTGTTCGCGCGGATCGTTCGCCGGCAAGCCGTAACCGATGTCGCTGGGGCCTGCAGCGAAAATCGTGTGCTTACGCACGAAGCGCCAATCTACCTTGTTCTTTTCGACGATGTAGTTGGCGATAAAGTTGAGTATCGCCAAGTCGGTATTGGGCTTAAAGACGATCTCAACTTCAGCGATCGCCGAGCTGCGGTTGCCGAAGGTCGTCAGGTTGAAGACCTTGACCTGTTTGCCGCCGTTGACTTTCCGATTGTTTATGCGACTCCAGAGGATCGGATGGCACTCGGCCATGTTGGCCCCCCAGAGAGCAACAGTATCGGTTTGCTCGATGTCGTCGTAGCACCCCGGCGGCTCATCGATACCAAAAACCTGCATGAAGCCAACCACAGCGGAGGCCATGCAGTGGCGCGCGTTTGGATCGAGGTTGTTGCTGCGCAAGCCGGCTTTCATCAGCTTTGCCGCCGCGTAGCCCTCGTCGATCGTGTATTGGCCCGACCCGAAGATCGCGACACCCGCCGGACCCTTTTCAGCCAGCGCCTGCTTGCAGTGCCGCTCCATCTCATCAAACGCGCGCTCCCAGCTCACCGGCTCGAAACGGCCCTTCTTGTCGAACTTTCCATCGGTCATGCGCAGCAGCGGCTGGGTCAACCGATCGGCGCCGTACATGATCTTGGCGTTGTAGTAGCCTTTGATGCAAAGCAGGCCGCGGTTGACCGGGCACTGCTCGTCTCCGCGAACGCCCACCACGCGATCGTCCTTTGTGGCGATCTGTATGCCGCAGCCGGTGCCGCAAAACCGACAAACCGCTTTGTCCCAACGACAACCCTTGAAGGCGTCCTCCGCTGTGGTCGTCGCAGAGGCATCGATCGACATGCCGACGGTCGCAGCGGCTGACGCGGCCACGCTCGCCTTGAGAAACTCTCTCCGCCCAAGTTCCATGTTCGTTGCCTTTCTCAGCTAACAGATATCAAATCTTTGCTAGCGCTCACGGGCCAGATCGATGCGCTGCTTGGCCGTTCCCTCAGCTGATGAGCGATTGAGAGCTTCCTGTGCGGACTCGCCCGTGCCTGGCGTCTGGTCTTCACAGTAGTAGTGGACCATGTTCGCCGAGCTCACCCCCTCGATCTCGCTGACAATGCTGAGGCGCTCGATGTCTTGGCCGGTATGCTCCCCCTCGATCGTGACGATTAGGCGCCCACTCTCGTCACGCGCGTGCACATCGGCCCAGGGTAGCTCAGCGATCTTCGCGGCAACCCGCTCGCTGTTCTCGGGGGCGGTGCAAACCACTACGCCAGCAATGTTCATCGCGACGATCCTCGGCTGTGGCGGACTACCGCCGTCAATGGAGCCCACTTGTAAAGCAAGGCGCGTTCCAGCCGATACTCGAGCTAACCGCCCGTCGATAGGACGAATATCAAGCGCCAGCTTGGCCGCGTTGTGGGCCAAACAACACAGACGTTGTTCTACTGACAACGCGTTGTGGTTTCGGCAACGGGTGTGCTGTCGATACGTCCAACGTTACTTGCGCTAAACGCAGCAGCGTGCCTGGCCCGCCTCATGCATCTACCGCCGCCGCCGCGTGCCAATCATGGCGGCTTTCTAGGAGGAGCGATGCGCGCTCAGCAAAACTTGACCGACCTATCGATACTGTCAACGCCAGCCGCGGCGGGCGCCGCGAGCCAGACAGATAGCCTATTGGCACCAGTTTCTGCCCCCCCCCAATGCCCGGCGCTCTACGTCGCATTGCTGTTGGCGCTCGTTACCGGATGCGACAGCCATCCGTCACCCGACTCGAACAGCACCAGCGGCGTGCTGGTCGGCACAGCGAGCGCAGCGGCGACAATGCCACCGAAGTTTTCCGAGGCATCCAAGGAGTGCATCGCATGCCACCAGAAAGAAAGCTTCGCGCTGGTGCAGCAATGGGGCGCCTCTCGTCACTACCGCGCGAAGGTCGGCTGCTTTGAGTGTCACGAAGCGCGCGCCGGCGACAAAGACGCCTACATCCACTACAAGCGACGCATCGCGACGATCGTTTCGCCGAAAGACTGCAGCAGGTGCCACGAAAAGGAAGAGCGGGAGTTCACGGCCAGCCACCACGCGCAGGCTGGACGCATTCTCGGCTCGCTTGACAACACGCTGGCAGAAGTTGTCGAGGGATCGCGCCTGTTGAAAACCAAGGCTTTCGGTCAGGGCATCTCGGCGGCAGCCGTCAACGGCTGCTGGCAGTGCCACGGCGGAGAAGTCAAGGTTCTCGCCAACGGCAGCTTGGATGCGGCGACATGGCCCAACACTGGCATTGGACGACTTAATCCCGACGGATCGCGGGGCTCGTGTACCGCTTGTCACAGCCGCCACCGCTTCTCGGTCGAGCAGGCGCGCAACCCGGAGAACTGCGGCAAGTGCCATATGGGCCCAGACCACCCACAGATCGAAATCTACAACGAATCGAAGCACGGCATCGCCTTCCGCGCCAACCGCCATCGCATGAACATGGACAACGACAAGTGGGTCGTCGGCCAGGATTACAACGCCGCGCCAACTTGCGCGACCTGCCACATGTCCGCGACCGCAAAGCAAGCCGTGACCCACGATGTCGGCCTGCGAATCTCTTGGAACAATCGGCCAGCTAAGTCGATCCGCCCCGAACTAGCGGACGGTAAGATGGGCCTACCGGGCGCGAAGATCAACTGGCAGACCCGTCGCAAGAACATGGTCGACGTCTGCTTGGCTTGCCACGGCAAACCATACGTCGACTCGTTCTATCTGCAATACGACGCGCTGATCAACGAGTACCACGTCAAGTTTGCCGATCCGGGACTGAAGCTGATGGCGATCGCTCAGCCGCTGCTCAAACCGGTGCAATTCTCCAACAAGATCGACTTCACCTGGTTCGAGATCTGGCACCACGAGGGTCGTCGGGCACGTCACGCAGCGTCGATGCAAGGCCCCGACTACACCCATTGGCACGGCACCTACGAAGTCGCAAAACACTTCTATTCGAAGTTTGTACCGGAAATCGAAGAGCTGATCGAGAAGGGACTGCGCGCTAGGGAGGCCCAGAAGGTAAACGCAGCCAAGGCGCTGCGCTCTGCGCTCGACGAGATGCTCAGCAGCGCGGAGCACCGCTGGTACCTCGGCAAGATGTCGGAGCAAGAGCGCAAAGAACGCGCGCGCCGGGCCAAGGAATTTGAAGCCCGCTACAGCAAATAGGCGATCGCGTGCATGCGGGTAATCTCCGACTGGCGGGCCTGTTAGTGCTCGCCGCAGCGCCGGCCTGTCAGAACGCCCAATCGCAGACACCCCGCGAGCTCGGGCGCTCGCACGAGGTGATTGTAGTCGAGCGTTCGCGCAGGCTGGTGACCTATCCGTGCATGAACTGCCACGACAAGGTGACCCCGCGACCGACGACCCTGCCGGTCACAGGAAAACACAGTGGCATGGAGTTCAAGCACTACAGCGGAATGGCGACCTGCTACCTCTGCCACGACAGGACCGATCTTCACCAGCTCGTGTTGCTGACGCAAAAGAAGATTTCCCTCGATCACGCCTACGAGCTCTGCGGGCAGTGTCACGGCGAGAAGCTGCGCGACTGGCGCTACGGCGCTCATGGCAAACAAGTCGGCAGCTGGAGCGGCAAGCGCTATCGCTACAACTGCACCGAATGCCATGACGCGCATCATCCCGCGCCACCGCAGGTCAGAGCCCTGCCGGCGCCGCCGTTCCCCCGCCTGGGCATACGCAAAGGAGCGCACTGATGGATCGGCGATCCGATAGGCCCGACGAGACCCCTTGCACGCCTGAGGTTGGGCGACGCGATTTCCTCAAGGTGCTATCCGCGGGGGCCGCAGCGAGCGCTGCAGCTGGCTGCGGTGACTGGGACAAGTTGTTCCAAAAGCACTACAAGGAAATGACCGACGAGGACAAGAGGCGCGTGTTCGCGCGCATTAGGCGTGAGCAGCGGGAGCGTTACAACTTCGACGTGGAGATCAAGGATCCGCCACCGATCAAGGGGGCGCGACTAGCTTTCGCGATCTCGCTGTCGGTCTGCAACGGCAACCGAGCGTGTGTCCACGCATGTGTCAAAGAGAACAACCAAGGCCGCAATCCGGCTCTCCAGTACATCAAAGTCATCGAACTGGACCGCGGCACGCTAAATCCGGAGCGCGGTGACATGTACTACGAAGGAGATGTCCCCAAGCGCGACAAGATCTACCTGCCGATGCAATGCAACCAATGTGACAACCCTCCCTGTGTCAAGGTTTGTCCGGTCCAGGCGACCTGGAAGGAGAGCGACGGCGTCGTCGCGATCGACTATGACTGGTGCATCGGCTGTCGCTATTGCATGGCAGCATGCCCCTACGAGGCGCGGCGCTTCAACTTCGCTCAGCCGATGATCCCGCGCAACGAGCTCAACCCGCAGCAAGGCTATCTTAGCAATCGGGTCAGGCCGCGCGGCGTCGTCGAGAAGTGCCACTTCTGCATACACCGAACCCGTGAAGGCACCTATCCGGCTTGCGCCGAAGCTTGCCCAACCGGAGCCCGAAAATTCGGCGATCTCAACGACCCCCAGGGAGAAATCGCGCAGATCATAAAGAGCAAGCGCGTGTTCGTCCTGCGCGAGGAACTCAACACGGTGCCACATGTGTTCTACTACTTCGACTGAGCGCAGCAAGATCCGTCGGAAGCGGAGCAGCGGATGTCCTACCTAAACTACTGGCGCGCGATGATTCGCTGCGCACTGCGCTCGCGTTCAAGAGGCTACTACCTTTGGCTCTTGTTGCTGCTAGGCGGTTGTGCTGTTGGCGTGCTGGGTTACTCCAATCAACTGCGCCACGGACTGGTCGTCACAAATCTGACCAGCCAGGTCAGCTGGGGCGCATACATCGCCAACTTCACCTTCTTGGTCGGCATCGCCGCCGCCGCCGTGTTGTTGGTCGTGCCGAGCTACGCGTACGACCGCAAGGACGTCAAATCGGTCGTGCTTTTCGGCGAGCTGATGGCGATATCGGCAATCGTCATGTGTCTGGCGTTTGTCACCGTCGATCTGGGTCGCCCCGATCGCATTCTCCACTTGATGCCGTTTATCGGGCGGATGAACTTTCCACACTCGGTGCTCGCTTGGGATGTGATCGTACTATCCGGCTATCTGCTGCTCAACCTGCATATTCCCGGGTACCTGCTCTACAAACGCTATCGCGGCGAGGAGCCAACGCGTCGCTACTATTTGCCGTTCGTCTTTATTTCGATCGGTTGGGCGATCAGCATCCATACCGTCACAGCCTTTTTATACAGCGGACTTGGCGGGCGACCGTTTTGGAACAGCGCAATTCTCGCGCCACGTTTCTTGGTCAGTGCCTTCGCATCCGGCCCGGCGCTGCTACTGCTCGTCTTCGCTCTGATCGATCGTTTCTCGGAGCTTGAGGTACCATCGACGGTCAGCACCCTGCTGCGGAAGATCATCACCTTCACCCTCCCGCTCAATCTTTTTTTGCTCGGCTGTGAACTGTTCACCGAGTTCTACACCGACTCGGCCCACCTGCTCTCGGCGAGCTACCTATTTTTTGGCATCGGCAAGCACAAGATGCTGGTGCCCTACATCTGGTCGGGGCTAGCTCTGCAGGTCTTTTCGATCGTCGTCTTTCTTCATCCACGCTTGTACGGGCAGCGCTTGCTGCTTGGCCTCGCGGCCGTTGTCACCGTGTTGGGCGTCTGGATCGAAAAGGGCATGGGATTGATCATTCCTGGATTCATTCCCACCCCGGCCGGCGATCTCGTCGAATACACCCCATCGCTAAGTGAGTTCGCTGTCTGCCTCGGCATCTGGTCGCTGGGCGCGTTGCTGTTTACCTTGATGGCCAAAGTCGCCTTGGCGATCGTTACGGGTCGCCTGCGCGCCAACCATCCATAACCACAAGACAATGTGGTCGTGTGCATTTGCACACAACACTACCTCTGCCCGCGTGTCCGTGCTAGCTTAGCCCCGCGAAGTGGAGCCGCTGTCGTGATGCAATCCTCGAAGGAAGCCGTGAGACTCCGTGCGATACCGAAGACGGGTGCCGCGCCGATCGATCGAAAAGGCGTCGAGCGCGCCCTACTCTCGATCGCCACGGACCTTACTGCCGCTCTGGCCAACGATGGCCGCTACGAACGCTTGATTCAGGCGCTCTGTCGGGTGTTTCCTTGTGACGCCGCGACGCTGCTACGCCTCGAAGCTGACTCGCTGATTCCGGTAGCCACTTCAGGATTGGTCTCTTCGGTCGGACAAACCCGCTACTATATCGACCAACATCCGCGGCTTGCCGCGATCCTTGCCTCGGCGACACCGGTGCGTTTTGCCGCTGATGACGCTCGCCCCGATCCGTTCGACGGCGCGATCGCGTCAGGAGAGCAGCTCGACGTGCACTCTTGCATGGGCTGCGCGCTAAAGGTCCAGGGCAAGACAGTCGGAGCGCTGACGCTCGACGCCCTTGAACCGCACTGTTTCGACCCGATCAGCGATGATGAGATCAGTACCTTCGCCGCGTTGGCCGGCGCAGCAATGCAGACAGCCGATCTGCTGAGCA
Source organism: Deltaproteobacteria bacterium (assembly GCA_020633415.1). GTDB lineage: Bacteria > Myxococcota_A > Polyangia > JACKDQ01. The sequence continues at coordinate 49,242 of JACKDQ010000019.1, read as the reverse complement.
AGTTGGAGCAGGAAGTCGGTCACCGTACCGAGGTCGCCCACGCGCTGCTCCAAGACAACCTTGATCGCGGACGCGCCGTTCTGCTCGGCGACAGCGACGCAATGCAGCGGCTGCGCGATGAGATCGCGATGGTCGCGCGGTCTGACGTGACCGTACTGATCGCTGGAGAAACGGGCGTCGGCAAAGAACTCGTCGCCCGCTTGCTGCACGAGCAATCGGAACGTTCGGCGGAGCCGCTGGTCTACGTCAACTGCGCGGCGCTTCCTGAAAGCCTAGCGGAGAGCGAACTCTTCGGTCACCTGCGCGGCTCATTCACCGGCGCTTCACGCGACCGCCGCGGCAAGTTTGAGCTCGCCAACAAAGGCACACTGCTGCTCGACGAAATCGGCGAAATGCCGCTGTCAGTCCAAGGAATATTGCTGCGTGTGCTCCAGGACGGCGACATCCAGCGCGTCGGTTCTGATCAGCAAATCAAAGTCGATGTCCGCGTTTTGGCGGCAACCAATCGGAACTTGGCCCAGGAAGTCGAGCGAGGCAACTTTCGCGCCGATCTATTTCACCGACTGACAGTCTACCCGATCAGCGTGCCGCCGCTGCGCGACCGGCGCCAAGACGTCGACAAACTGGTCGTTCATTTCGCCGACATCGCGCGCCGGCGCATTGGCGCCCGCAGCCTTCGCCTCAACGAATCAGCGTTTGCCGTCTTCGGCAAACACGATTGGCCGGGCAATGTCCGTGAGCTCGAGCACGCCGTGCTGCGCGCGGTCTTACGGGCATCTGCCGGCAAGCGCAACGGCTTGGTGGTCGTTGCTGAAGAGCATTGCGACGTGTTTCTGCCGTCTGCCGAGCAGCCGCCGGCCTTACCGCAGGTGCAGCCGGAAGTTCAGCCACTGCACCAAGCGACCGACGATTTTCAACGCCATTTGATCCGTTGCGCCGTCGACAGCAGCGAAGGCAACTGGGCCGAGGCGGCACGCAAGCTTCAGGTTGATCGCAGCAACCTGCACCGCATGGCGCAGCGTCTCGGATTGAAGTAGCACCGAGAGGGAGCCGCCGGCCGAGCCACCACGCGCGATGACTCAGCCGACGGCATTTCGGCCACGCTAGAACGTAACCGTAAGCACCTGCTTGGCTTCAAAGACGGTCTTTTTGACGGCGTCGTTGCCGTTGATCAAGTAAGCCGCGCCTGTTCCGGGCATAAACGCCCCCAACAGAGCGACGTAGCTCACGCGCTTTTTGTAGATGTCGAGCTTGATGTTGAGGTCAATTTCATGGCCGATGTCGCTCGACGAGGCGTCCAGCGGTCCGGTGGCGTCCCAGGCCTGAATCGCCTGGGTGGCGCGGAGATAGGTATAGGAGAGCTCCATTCGCAGGGGCGACCAGGGCTGGACACCGAGTTTTAGTTGCAGGGCGATGGTGTTCTCGAGCTCGCGGTAGCCGCGAGAGACCGGGGAGCCCAAACCTTGAGGAGAAATACCGGCGATGTCAGGCATCACCGAGTCCTCCCAAACGTTGGTCAGGGGGAAGAACCCCATGGTCTGGATCTTGTTGATGTTGCCGCGGCCGCTGCGCAGATCGTCATCGCCTGAACCGAGGCCGAAGGTCAGACCGAGATCTGCGGGGATGCCGACGGCGAACTTCTGCACGACATTGAGGTAGAAGTTGTAGCCCATCAAATCGCCGTCGTTGACGTCCAGCAAACCACCGGCGAAGTTTGCGTTGGCGATATCATCGCTACCGACCAGCAGGTCGGCCTCGAACTTGTACGTCAGGCCATCGCCAATGCAGTCGCACTTTCCGTCGAGCGCGAGACCAAACGCCGTGACCTTGCTCAGATTGGGCACAAAGCGATTTCGCAGATAGCCGACACCGTTTGGTAAGTAGGTCCAGTCGGTGCTGTCCGAGCTGTCGCGATAATGCAGCCCAAAGAGCTCCAGTCGGTGGTTGGTCCAGCGAACAAACGCGCGACCACCAAAGAGGTCAGCGTCGCCATAGACGCCCTTGTCGGTCATCAGCAGACCGCTCGGAAACTTGAATGCTCCCTTGCCCTCGGAGATTTTGCCCCACATAAACTCCAGTTTGAGCCACTTGGTGGGTGCAGCCGAAACGATGATGCCGTCGTAATCCTCGTCAAGCACCAGCTTGTTGCCGACGCCAAAGTACTGTCGGCCGGCCTGGACACGCACCGGGAACGGCACCCACGGCACCTCGAGATAGAGGTACGCGTGATCGAAGTGAATGCCGTAGTTGGTGTCCTTGTTGCGAAATAGCGCGTAGGGATTGTAGACTGGGGCGTTGGTCAGCGTGCCGCCACTCTCCGAAGCCCTGTTTTCCACATCGGGGCTGTTGTTGGCTCCCCACCAACCCTGAGCGGCGTCGAAACGCGTCACCACACCAAATTTTTTGGTACCCAGGCGAAGGTTGACCCGCAACATATGGACGATGTAGTCGGCGTCGTCCAACTCCACGGCCTTACCGAGGAGAAACCGGTGCTGGTTTAGGCCCCAGATCGTGTAGAAGCCGTTGATCTCGAACCAGTCGACGCCCTTCTGGGCCGCTGGCTTGGCTACAATAGCTGGCGAGGCTGCTCCCGTGGCAGTCGCGGGCTTGGCAACCCCCGCCGGTGGCGAAACGGGCTGCGTGCTCGGCTGCGCAAACGCAGCCGTCGCCGCGACAAAGAGAAACAGATAGCCACCGAGCAGCAGCGGCACTCGCGAGAAGATAACTTTCATCGGCCGTCTCCTTTAGAGAGATCGCGCAGAAGTGCGTCGGCAGGCGCATTTGCACAGTGTGGGCCAAACACTTCGAGTGGGCTGCCGCGCTGTTGTCTTTTGCTTTCTTACAGATAGCGCCGATCCGGCGCGCACCAGCGAGAGCGTCGAGTTGTCGCGATCACAACGCGTTGTCCCGTAAACAACGCCTGCGTTGTGTCGACTACAACGACACGATCCGGGACCGACAGCGGCGCGCCATGGCACAAAATGGACGGTTGCTCTAGGGTAGGCCGAATGAACACGGCCCCAGTGCTCGCGACGACGGACCTGAGCATCGTCGTCGGCTTCTTGTTGATCGTCACGCTCGTCGGCTATCTGCTCTCCAAAGTCGCCGCGCGCAGCCTGGATGATTACTTTCTCGGCGGTCGCAATATCCCGTGGTGGATATTAGGCGTCTCGACGTCGGCCTCCAACTTCGACATCTCGGGAACGATGGTGATCGTCGCCGTGGTGTTTTCCCTCGGATTGCGTGGCTTTTTGGTCGAGATTCGCGGCGGCGTCGGCGTCACGCTGGCCTTTCTCTTGGTCTTCCTTGCCAAGTGGCTACGTCGCAGCCGAGTGATGACCTCCGCTGAGTGGATGAAGATTCGTTTCGGAGATGGTCCGCAAGGGCGCGCGGCCCATCTGCTCAGCGCGCTATCCAATATCGCGTTGAGCCTGGGGATGATCATCTATTTCGCCAAGGGCTCGGGAAAGTTCCTCGCGCACTTTTTGCCGTATTCGGAGCTGACCTGCACGTCGGCAATGGTCGGCATCGGTTTTTTCTACACGGTGATGTCGGGACTTTACGGCGTGGTATTTACCGATCTGATCCAAATGATTCTGCTCGCTGTCACAGCGATCTATGTCGCGCTAAAAGGGTTCGCACTCAGCCCGAGCGTTACCCTTCCCTCGGGCTTCTTGACGCTCGGTCTGACGATACCCAACTCGCTGGGCGAAGCGCTGCTCGCCAAAGCGCCGACGACCTGGTCGCCGATCTTCGGCGCCTTTGGCATCTGCGTCGCGATGTGGCTCGGTCGTACGGTGCTCGAAGGCATGGGCGGCGTCGGCGGCTACACCGATCAACGCTTCTTTGCTGCGCGCAACGAGCGCGAGGCGAGCTTGCTCACGCTCGAAGCGATCACCCTGGCGATCCTACGCTGGGCGATGGTCGCCGGCCTCGTCGTGATGGGCTACCACGTCCTGGCTCAAGGCGGCCCCGCTGCGGAGTTGATCAGCGGTGATGCGGAACAGGTCTTGCCCGTAGTACTGGCGATGCTCCCGGTGGGCCTCAAGGGTGTCGTGCTCGCTGGCCTGGTCGCCGCCGCGATGTCGACCTTTGATTCGACGCTCAACGCGGGTGCATCCTATGTCGTGCGCGATGTCTACCAGGCGTACATCGCGCCTAACGCCGCCGGGCCCCGCCTGATCCGGGTTTCGCGACTGGCGACTGTCGCGCTTTGCCTGGGCGGCATCGCGCTAGCCGCAATCGTCCCCAACATCAACCAGATCTGGGGGCTGCTAACGATGGGTATCGGCGCTGGGATGTTCACCCCGCTGTTTCTGCGGTGGTACTGGCCGCGCTTTAACGGCTGGGGCTTCGCCGCCGGCACCGCCGCAGGTCTTGTCGCGGCGTTGGTCGTCAACACCGCGCTTGCCTGGCCGCTGTATTGGGCGTTTCCCACGGTGATCGCGCTGTCGCTGCTCGCTGCCGTCGCCGTCACGTTGCTAACCCCGGCGATCGACGACGCCCAGCTGATTCGCTTTTACAGTCAGATCAACCCGTGGGGGTTTTGGGGCCGAATCGCTCGCCTCGCCGCCAGCCAGGGGCGCTGGAACGACGCGAACCGCGCTGCGCGTAGCAGCGAGCGGTTCCGCGATGGCGTCTCGCTGGTGTTTGCCCTGCCCTTTCAGGTCTGCGTATTGTTGAGCGCAATGACCTGGGTCTTTCGGGCCTGGAGCAGCTTTTATCTATTTGCGACGATATCGCTGCTCAGCGGCGGTGGACTCTATCTGACATGGTATCGCAACCTGAAGAGCCCAGCCGCGTGCGCAAACGACGAGGCAGAACAATCGAGACTCGAACAGAGATGATCGGACGAATACATGGCGTCAGCTGCTGAAAACCCAGCGCCGATGGAGGCCAAAGAACCGTGGGTGGCGGTCGGCTTTCTCACGTTGGTCATCGCGTTGATCGCACTGGGAACGATCGCCGTCAGCAACCTTCGCCGACTAAACGGTGCGACAAACCGCCTCTATCTGCACCCGTTTCAGGTTAGCAACGCGGCGCTCAACATTCGCCTGGCGCTCTCCGAGTCGCGGCTAAGCATGCTCGCCCTCGTCCACCACGACGAGCCCCAGCACGAGGCGGCACTGCGCGAGGCGATTCAAGACCTGCCCCGACACGTCGCCCACAGCGCGCGGATCATCGAGCGCCACTTCCTCGGCGACCGCGCACTGGTTGCCCAGAACAAGGCGGCGCTCGCCGACTGGACACGCTTTCAGCGCGCGGTCTTGAAGCTACTCGAGCACGATCCCCAGCAGGCCCGAATCCGGGTATTGTCCGAGGGCACCTCACGTTACGAAAAGCTCGCCGCGATCCAAGACGAGATCATCGCCTTCGCCCGCCGCAAGGCGCGGGCGTTATTGCACGAAGCTGATCGAATCCGCGCCTCGAGCGAAGCACAGCTCTCGCTGGCCTTCGTGATCACCGTTGCCTTTGCCGTTGTGACCAGCGCTCTCGTGTTCTTTCGTACGCGCCGCGCGACGAGCGCGCTCGCACGGAGTGGCTTGCAGCTCGCCCAAGCGAATACCGAGCTCTTGCGTTCCAACGAGTCGCTCAGGCGCTTCGCCTACGTCGCGTCACACGATCTACGCGAACCACTACGAAAGATCCTAAACTTCGGCCAACTGCTCGCCACAGAGAAGTCCGAACAGCTCGATGAAGAAGGCGCGCATTACGCTCAGCGCATGCAGGACGCCGCACAGCGCCTGGATGAATTGATCGTCAACCTCTTGTCCTACTCGCGAGTCGGCAGTCAGAGCGAGCAGCAAGTCGCCGTCAACCTGGACCGCTTGCTGATTGAGACCACCGACGACCTAGCGCTGATGCTCGAGGAAAGCGGGGCCGAGTTGCACTGGGCCGATCTGCCTGACGTTGTCGGTGCGCCGACGCAGCTCAAACAGCTCTTTCAGAACTTGATCAGCAACGCGGTCAAGTTTCGCAAGGCCGACACGGCACCGAAGATCGAGATTACCTGGCGGCGAGATCGAGAGCGCTGCGTCATCTCGGTCAGCGACAACGGCATCGGTTTCGAAGCCCAGTACGCCGAGAAGATATTCGGCGTATTTCAGCGTTTGCACAGCCGTGACCTTTACCCGGGGACAGGAATCGGCCTGGCGATCTGCCAAAAGATCGTCGAGATCCATGGTGGCACGATTTCAGCTCATGCTACGCTAGATGGCGCAAGGTTCGAATTCGATCTGCCGCTAGCTAGTGAGGCGCGAAATGCCTGATCGTGCGCAGGGATCGACCATCCTGATGGTCGATGATGACGAGGATGATCGTTTCCTCGTCAAAGCAGCGCTCACTCGCTCTGGCGTGCAACATCAGCTGGTCTGTGTGGAGAGCGGCGAAGCGATGATCGACTATTTGTTGCGTCGCCGGCGCTTCGCCGACCCGAAAAGCGCGCCGTGTCCAGGGATCATTCTCCTCGATTTAAACATGCCAGGAATGGACGGAGAGCACTGCTTGCGCGAGCTTCGTGCACACGAAGATTTCAAACACATCCCGGTGGTAATACTGACCACGTCCGCGGCAGAAACCGACGTCAAGCGATGCTATCAGCTCGGCGCAAACTCCTACGTCGTCAAGCCCTTGCTGATGGACACGATGGTCGCGGCACTCGAACGAATCTGCGAATACTGGTTCGGACTCGTCGAACTGGTGCCCTGTGACTGATCGATTCGCAGAGATAGATGCAGCGGATGAGCAACTTCCGCGACTGCTTTGCGTCGATGACGATCCGGACGACTTTTTCTTGCTGCGCAAGACGCTAGCCCAGATCGCCCCCGACCGATACCAACTCGATCACGCCAGATCGGCCAAAGAAGCGCTCGCGGCGCTGGAAGGTGAGCGTTACGACCTCTGCATCGTCGATTACCGCCTGGGAGTCGACGATGGGCTGGAGTTGATCCGCACGGCCGCCCGGCAAGCACCGACCGTTGCCTACCTGCTGCTAACCGGCCAGGGCGATCATTCGATCGACATGGCTGCGATGGATGCTGGCGCGGTCGACTATCTGGCCAAGGATCGGCTGTCCCCCGACGTGTTGGAGCACGTGCTGCGTTACGCGATCCGCCACCAACAGCTGGTCAACCGCCTGGAGCAGCAAAGCCGACGTCTGCTGGAGCTGGCAACCACCGACGATCTGACCGGCGTACTCAACCGGCGGTCGCTCAATGAGCAGCTACAGCGCGCAATCGACATCGCAGACCGCCACAATTTCCCGTTGTGCTTCGCGATCTTTGATGTCGATAAGTTCAAGTCCGTTAACGATCGCTTTGGACATCGCATCGGCGACTTGCTGTTGGCCAACCTTGCCCAACGCCTCAACCGGCGCCTGCGCACGACCGACCACTTTGGCCGGATCGGCGGCGACGAATTCGGCATCGTGCTGCCGCACACCACCGGCCAGCAGGCTCTCGATGTCTTGTCGCGTCTGTGCGAAACGGTGGCGGCAAAGTGCTATCACGTCGACGACGACACGGCCTTCTCAACAAGCATCACGGTGGGCATCGCCGCGCACAGTACGCATTGTCCGGCCGACGAAATGTTTTGCCTCGCTGACGCTGCACTGTACGAAGGCAAGGCGACTGGCGGCAACTGTGTGCGACTTCGCGCCGCGCCGGCGCGCCAGACAGAAGACCCCAAAGAGAATCGCCGGAGCAGCGAGACCGCGCAGCGCCACTTCCTCGACACCGCGCGCTCACAGGAGATACCCACGCTTTCACCAGCAGGCCGTACAAGCGAATCTGCTGAGGATTAAGCAGTAGTGGTGGGTGAAAACCCGCCATGGCAAGCGCGTCGGCTGGTCGAAGACAGCAGCTGACTACTCAGGCACAGAAGGCTGCGCTGGCGACTAGTCGCTGTTCGGCAGAAAAGAATCGTGCCGCCGCTCGGAGATCGCGACTATTCGCTGTCGACAAAGCGCTGGTGAATCAACAAATAGTCGCGCGGCAAGACGATCGTGGTCACCATCGATTGCCGCAGCATGCGGTCAGCGGCGCTACCCAGTACGCTGGGGCCGTCGATGTCGCACGCGACAACGATCAGCAGATCGCTCGGCGCAAGCTCGCCGATTATCGTCGAGGTGATCCGTTGCGCCAGGATGTCGCGGATCTCGACACCATGATGGGTCCAGCTGGCAGCTTCTGGTGCAGGCAGGGAGCTACCGGCGGCCGAGAACGGCATTGTCACCCGGCGGCGGACACGCAGCGGCCGCAGTGGCAACTCGAGCTGCGCCGCGAGCTGTCGGCCGATCTCGAGGGCCACGGCCAAACTGCCGTCGGCCACCACCGGCAAGGCCAAACTGCAAAAACGCTCGGGCGGCGCCACGTGAGTTGGAACGATGATCACCGGCACCTCGGCTTGGCGAAGCAGGCGCAGCGGCGTCGAACCGACCAGATGGGGCTGGTCGCCGGCGTGGGCGCCAAGCCGGGAAACGACGATTGCCTCCGCGCCGCAGCGGCGGGTGGCCTGCAATAGGCCCGAAACCACGAAGTTCTCGCGAATTGCCTGCGCCTCTACGGCGACACCGCTGTCGGCGATGGCGCGACGCTGTTGCTCGAGCGCCTCCCGGCAAGCCGAGCGGTACTCGGACATGTGCCCCTCGCTGCCGCTGCCGTCGTCAGCGAGCGGATCAACGAAGGTCAGTGTGACCTCGGCGCCGAGCGCCTTGGCCAAACAGCTGGCGTAGTCAGGAATCCGCGAGCTGTTCTGCGAAAGATCGGTGGCGACGAGCAGGCGGGTGATTCGATCGGTATCCATGCGTGGTCTCCATGCGTAGGCGAAGCAAGCCCTGTGCCGGGTAGAGCGGGGCCAAGACCGGCAGCCGGGCGCATTATCGGAGATCCCCGTTCCGACGACCAGCGGTGCAGCCTCCGATCTGGGGGGCCGATGAGCGAAAAAATCGGCCGCCACGCCACCAGATGTGCCTTCGATATTGGCACGAGCTGTGCTGCACTTGCGACCAGCCAGGGAGCATCACGTTGGAAAAGAAACCATCAACGAAAACACCTCGCACGCTGGGTCCGATCGCTGACCTTGAAAAGCACCTGCCCCCAGAGTGGTGGCGATCGCTGTTTAACGCGGTCTACCTGAAGACCGACGGCGATGTCGTCGAAGATCAAAGCCTGACGCGCGCGGAGGTCGACCGAATCATCGAGCTGACCGGGATCGGCAAAGCCGACCGCGTTCTGGACCTTTGCTGCGGCCAGGGTCGACACCTCATGGAGCTTGCCCGGCGCGGCTTCACCCAGCTGACCGGCGTCGACCGGTCGCGCTATCTGATTCGCCTCGCTCGACGACGGGCCAAGGCCGAAGGGAAAGAGATCAGCTTCCGCGAAGGCGACGCGCGCAAGTTCCGCATCGGTAGCGAGACTGTTTTCGACTGCGTAACGATGCTCGGCAACTCATTTGGCTACTTCGACCGCTCCGAAGACGACATCACGGTGCTGAACAGCGCTCGCCGTTGCCTGCGCGCAGGGGGCGTGCTGATGCTCGACCTCGCCGATGGCAGCTGGCTCCGGGAGCACTTCGAGCCGCGTTCTTGGGAATGGCTCGACCAATCACAGTTCGTCTGCCGCGAGCGCACGCTCTCCTCGGACGGCACGCGCTTGATCAGTCGCGAAGTCGTCGTCGACGCCGAGCGCGGTGTGATCGCCGACCAGTTCTATGCCGAGCGGCTGTTTTCACAGGAGCAGATCCTCGACGCACTCGATCGGGCGGGCTTCAAGTCGGCGCGCTGCCACGGCCTGGTGGAGACCCGCTCTGAACGTGACCAGGACCTCGGCATGATGCAGCGTCGCATGCTGCTCACCGCGACCGCACCGCGTTCTGAACAACGTCCCAAACGCTCGGTGGTTCCGTACCCCGACGTCACCGTGATTCTCGGCGATCCGGCGCTCCCCGACTCAGTTAAACGTGGCGGCCAGTACAACCCAGAGGACCTCGAGACGGTCGCCCGACTAAAGTCCACCTTAGAAGGGCTCCAACAGTATCGCTTCTCCTTCATCGATAACCACGCCGCCTTGATGCGTCGTCTCGAGCAGGAGCGCCCGTCGTTCGTGTTGAATCTCTGCGACGAAGGCTTCCAGAACCACGCCACGCTCGAACTGCACGTGCCGGCCTTCTTGGAGATGCTCTCGATCCCCTACTCGGGGGCCGGCCCCTCCTGCTTGGGTCTGTGTTACAACAAGTCGCTGGTCGCCAGCATCGCGCAGAGCGTCGATGTGCCGACGCCGCTCGAAACCTACGTCGCGCCAGACGACGTGAGTGCGACGTTCCCGGCGATCTTTCCTGCGTTGATCAAGCCGGGCTGTGGGGATGGCTCGATCGGTATCACCGCGGGGTCAGTGGTTTCATCCCCCAGCGAAGCGATCGCCTACCTCAACCGGCTCCATACCGAATTGCCTGGCAAGCCGATCTTGGTGCAGGAATACCTCTCCGGCACAGAATATAGCGTCGGCGTGATCGGCAACCCGGGCCTTGGCTACAACGTTCTGCCGATCCTCGAAGTCGACTACTCTCAGCTGCCAAGCGACCTGCCGAAGATCCTTAGCTACGAATCTAAGTGGCTACCGGATTCACCCTATTGGGACAAGATCGGCTACCACGAGGCGACGATCGATGAGCCCCTGACGCGCAACCTGATCGACTACGCAACACGGCTGTTCGAGCGTCTCGAGTGCCGCGACTATGCCCGCTTCGACTTTCGCGCCGATGCCCACGGGCAGGTCAAGTTGCTCGAGGTCAACCCTAATCCCGGCTGGTGTTGGGATGGCAAGCTAAACAAGATGGCCGAGTTTCGCGCCCAGACCTACGGCTCGCTGCTGGAGATGATCCTCTCCGCAGCGCAGCAGCGGGTGGTTAGCGGCAACGGTCGTCCCGCGAACAAGCGAGCCTCAAACGGCTAAGCGCTGAGGTTGTTACGACCGACATCGCGGCGGTATTGGCGCTCTGCTCAGAGCGAGCCGTTTACCAGGACCATCACCGGAAGCCAGCCGCCGCGTTTGATCACGTTGACCAGCCCGATCTGAATGCCATAGATCGTATCGGTGATGTTGACCGCGCCGAATTGCACGCCGCGCACGCGCTGCGCCACGTTGACCACGCCGGTCTGAACGCCCTTGAGCTGCCCGCGAACGATCCCCACGCCACCGTGTTGCCAGCCACTAAGACTGCGCTGGGCCACGTTGACCAAGCCCAATTGCACACCATCAAACGGCCCGGCGATGATGTGATTGACCAAGCCAAGGTCGAGGCCTTTCATACTGCGGGTGCGGCCATAGATCAGATTGAAGCGAAACCCGCTGATCGGCTCGTTTTCGGAAAACAGCTGAACGGGCGCAAATAGCGAGAGATTGATCGGCTTGTTGGCGTGAGCTGGCCGGGCCAGTAGTGCTGCGCTGAACAGAACAGCAAGGGCGATTGTTTGAGCGGCGCGCTGGGTCTGCATCAGGCTCATCCTCCTGGTTTGACCAGCTAGCCTAATGCCTTTCGCGCGGCTTGCCCAGTCGCGCGTCGGCGATTGCCACCCGCGGCAAAGTGGCGGGCGAGATCAGTGCGGCAGATGATAGGTCGGTGCAGTGAACCGCTCGTGCAGTCCCCAACCGAGCGCGCCGCCCAGCGCAGTGCCGCCGAGGGTACCAAGTAACACGAAGAACGGCTGGATCGATTGCAGCTCGCAGTCCGTCGCGGCCTGTTGAGGGCGACAGCGCGCACCGTAATCGACGGCCAGCGCGGCTGCGACGCCACCAAGGATCGCGCTAGCGAGCACCCACGCTGTACCCCGGGGTTCGATCACCTCGAAGCGTACCTCGGCGTGGGTCCAACGCGGCTCGGCCAGCCAGGCGGCGACAACACGCTCGTCGTAGTCGGCGCCGAGCAGCCACCTGCTGAGCAGCGACCTTTGCGGATCGAGCGAACTTGGCGAGACCAGATCGGCTGGTTCGACACGCACCCGTCGAACGCGAACTCGCCGTCGGTCACCGCGCTGAGTCTCTACGGTAAGCGGCTCACCCCTGGCGATCCGCAGAGCCTGCGTGCGTGACACGACGATCCGGCGCGGAAATGCACAGGCGCTGACCAGGCCGACGGTGCTCAAAAGTAGCCAGCATCTAACGTTCATCAGTATCGGAACAAAGCAACCGGCGTGCCGCATCACTCGCCTGCTAAGTGCTGAAAATCACGCCGCGCCACTGAATCGCAAATTCACGCTGTATCAGCGCTTCACGGCACTACGGGCAAGCGGGGCTGCGCTCGCGACGAAAGTATGAGCGGTTGCCCCACTTCTCGGCGGTGGCGCCCGCGGGCCACGCCGCCTGCATCGGCCCGATCGCCAGGGTGCCGAACGACGAAAACGCGGTGGCATAGCTCAGGGTGTATTCGGCGTAGTAGCCGTCGGCGCGCATCGCTTGTCCGGCGTGCGAATCACCGTGAGGATCGCGCACGGTGATGCTGTCCTCGGTGATAGCAACGACAGCAAAAGCGTGATCTTCGTGGAGCGTAGCGCCACTCGCCAGTTTGATCGGATGGCCTTTGGGCGTGACGACAACCATCGGATGCGCGCGAAATTCCTTAATCAGCGACTTTAGCTCGGCGGTACAGCCAATGTATCGATCGTAGGTATCCACCTTGCCGCGCATGGTGGCATTGATTCGCCAGCTGCTGGGGTAAGCGCCAGGCGAGAGATAGTCCATCGGCGACATCGTTACCAACGCATCCGACGTCGGTTGCAGCTGATATCGCTCCGCCTGGGCATAAGCGATCGCCTTGGCGAGGATCAGAGGCCAGGTCTCGCGCTCGTTGGGCCCCGGCACGACGAACTTCGTCGGCAGCCGGTGCGAAACAAAGTAGCGCAGCTCCGGCATGTAGTTATCGGGAACCCAACCCGAACCGCGGTTGGGCAACGTTACGCAGTAACCATTGCGCGTCGCCTCGCGCTCCTTGTTCGCATAGGGCATCAACGCCGCCAGTTCATCGAGCTCGGTATCGTTGAGCCGAACCGGCGTGACCAGCGTGGCGAGATAGTTGGGCTCTGCCGCGGTGATCCCCATCAGCTCAGCCAGCGCGCGACAGTTGCCCTCGAAGGATTGCATCACGTCGTTTGGCACCCAATCGGAACTGTCTTGCGCGCCTTTGGCAAACAACGGCCACTTGGCATAGGTCGTCCAATAGCGGTGAATCTGACGAGCGGGCAGCGCACTGACCAAGCGCTCTCCGAACAGCGAGCAGTCGCTGGGCAGACCGGCGATCTGGGCTTTTCCGCGGACCTCCTCGAGACCCTCATCGGTGGAAAGCCCACAGCTGACCAGCAGCATGGCGAGGCAACCCAGCCAGATTCTCCCGAAACGAGGTGTGATCGATCCCATCGGCCTCAGCTGAAGCAAATCCCACACCACCTCTAAGGGTCAAAAACAACACGTAAATTCTGATCCGTGCTGTTCGCGAGACCCCAGCCCCAAGGACAGTTCACTAGCCACCGCTGGGTGGTGATTGAGGCAGGCACTTGACCAAGACAACGCCGATGCTAGGCTGCGCGCCCCCCACAGTGGAGAACGCGACCCCGTGCAACCGGCGATCAACATCGAGGCTTTGACCAAGACCTATCGGTCTGGCCTAGAGGCGCTCAAGGCGATCGATCTGACGATCGCCCAAGGGGAGATCTTTGGCCTGCTCGGCCCCAACGGTGCGGGAAAGACCACGCTGATCAGTATCATCTGCGGCATCGTCACGCCGAGCTCCGGTCGCGTCAGCGTCGGCGGTTGTGATGTCGTCGCCCAATACCGCGCGGCCCGCGCGAAAATCGGCTTGGTCCCCCAGGAGCTTTCCACCGATACCTTCGAGACAGTTTGGGCCACGGTTCGTTTTAGCCGCGGGTTGTTCGGCAAACCGCCAAATCCGGCGCACCTCGAGGCGGTGTTGCGCGACCTTTCGCTCTGGGACAAACGCGATAGCAAGATCATGACGCTCTCCGGCGGCATGAAGCGCCGCGTGCTGGTCGCCAAGGCGCTTGCGCATGAGCCGGAGATCCTTTTTCTCGACGAGCCGACTGCCGGTGTCGACGTCGAGCTGCGGCGCGGCATGTGGGGCCTCGTCCGTCGATTGCGCGATCGAGGTGTGACGATCATCTTGACCACACACTACCTGGAAGAGGCCGAAGAGATGGCTGATCGCATCGGCGTGATCAACAAAGGCCAACTGATATTGGTCGAGGACAAGGCGACGATCATGCAGCGCTTTGGCGCAAAGCAACTGACGCTGCATCTGATGCACCCGTTAGATGCGATTCCCGCGGCGCTGGCCGATCTCCCGCTGGTGTTGAGCGAGGATCGGCATGCGCTGATCTACACCTTTGATCAGCACGCCGAGCGCACCGGCATCGCTGCGCTGCTTCAGCGGCTGCGCGAGCTCGGCATCGGCTACCGCGATCTGCACACACATGAGAGCTCCCTTGAAGAAATCTTCGTCGACTTGATCCGGGAACGCTGATGAACTGGCACGCCATTCGACAGATCTATCGTTTCGAGATGTCGCGCACCTTTCGCACGGTGACGCAGAGTATCGCCTCACCGGTGCTTTCGACGTCGCTGTATTTCGTCGTCTTCGGCTCGGCAATCGGCTCGCGCGTCGGTGCGATCGATGGCATCTCCTACGGCGCCTTCATCATCCCCGGCCTGGTGATGATGTCGCTGCTCAGCGAGAGCATCTCCAACGCAGCCTTCGGCATCTATATGCCCAAATGGTCGGGAACGATCTTCGAGCTGCTCTCGGCGCCGGTCTCGGCCTTCGAAGTCGTTGCCGGCTACGTCGGCGCTGCCGCGACCAAGTCGGTGATGCTCGGCCTATTGATCCTGGCTACCGCGCGCCTGTTCGTCGACTACCAGATCGCCCACCCCGTGATGATGGTCTGTTTTCTCGCGCTCACCGCACTATCTTTCAGCCTATTCGGTTTCATGATCGGTCTGTGGGCCGACGATTTTCAAAAACTTCAGCTGATTCCGCTGATGGTCATCGCACCGCTGACATTCCTCGGCGGTGCGTTCTATTCGATCAAGATGCTGCCCCCGCTCTGGCAACAGATCAGTCTATTCAACCCAGTAATGTATTTGATCAGCGGCTTTCGCTGGAGCTTCTTTGACGTGTCGGACGTCAATATCGTGCTGAGCTTTTCGGCGATCGTCGCGACGATGCTGCTCTGTTTGACGCTGATTTGGCTGATCTTCAAGACCGGCTGGAAGCTCAAGAACTGAACCGCCCCCAGCTCGCCTCGATCGCGCGCCGCAGCGCGCTGTCTCGCGCCGCGCAGTTCGTGTTATCGTGCGCGCACGCTCAACAAAGGAAACGATGCGATGGCAAACACAGTTCAGGCTTCACACATTCTGCTGATGTACCAAGGCTCGGCCCGCTCCAGCGCAACGCGCAGCAAAGCGCAAGCCCAGCAGCTGATCGGCGAGATCGGTCAGCAACTCGCCGGCGGCGCCGATTTCGCGAGCTTGGCCGCCAAGCATTCCGACTGCCCGTCGGGCAAGAGCGGCGGAGATCTTGGGTCTTTTGGTCGCGGACAGATGGTCAAGCCGTTTGAAGACACCGCCTTTGCCCTCGACATCGGCGCGACCAGCGGCGTCGTGGAAACCGACTTCGGGTTCCACATCATCAAGCGCACCGCTTAGACCGGCGGCGACCGCAGCCAAGCTATTGAAATAGCAGGCACTATTACGGGCGATTACAATGCCTCATCAATGCTTGCCTTGATCGCGGCGGACGCATATATAGACCCGCGTTCGAGGAGCAGAGATGAACACCAAACACTTTCTTTTCGCCTTATTGATCAGCCTGCTGGCAGCCTGCAGCGACGACGCCACCACGACCCGCGATGGCGGCAGCGGCACCGACCAGCAGATCACCAGCGACGCCACAACCACCGACGCGACGACGAGCGACGGAGGGGTCTCCAGCGATGGCAGTGCAAAGACCGACGGCGCACCTAGCACCGACGGCCACGCGCCGAGCGACACCGCCCCCCACAGTGATGACGCAACGGTCACCGACGCAAAGCCGCCCGGCCCCAGCTTCGACGTCGAACTCACGCTGACCTTCCCGTTTTGGATCGCCTGCAACGCCAGCGACACCAACAAGGACTGCAAGGGCAATGTCTATTGGGCGGCCTTTGACTCGGACCCCACGCCACCGGCCTCGCCGACGCCACTATTGTCAGGCGGACCGACCGCTGCGCAAAAGGGCACCGTGCTCAAGTTGATCGGCGTCCCAGTCAAGAGCAAGGTCTGGCTGAGCGCGTTCATGGACGACAACAACAACGTCGATCCGAAAAACATCGGCCCCGATAAGGGCGACCCAGTGCTGCTCACGGCGCCGCTCTCCCCTAAGGCCGGCGACAAGCTCAAGCTCTCGCAGGACTTTTTGATCCGTTACAATCCCTGAAACGGTAGCCGCTACTTGAAGAACGCCTCGATCTGACGCCAAATCTCCGCGGTCTGATTGCCGACCTGACGGTGCTGAATCTTCATCGTCCGTAGATCGATCAGCATGTTGAACGGCATCGACGACTTGGTGAAGTACGCACCCATCTGGAAGTTCGGGTCGAGTGCTACTGGATAGCTCACGCCCGTCTCCTTGACCCAAAGGTCGCGCACGAAGGCTTCGCTCACCGGCAGGTGATCCTTGTCTTCGACCAGGATGCTGAGCAGACCGACACGCGCATCAAAGCTACCGTCTTGGATCTTCTGCACCACTTCTTTGGCTTCCTTGAGACACGGCGCACACCAGCCGGCCGCGACCATCACCCAGAGCAGCTGCTTGTGTTTGTCGGCGCAACCCGTCGGCGGCAGATGCCAGCTGGCAAAAGACAACGAGACGGTTTGACTCAAGTCGAGCGTCTTGTCCTTCTCGACGGTGCAAAGATCATCGGGAGCAGCGAACGCCGAGAAGGTCAGGTTGGCTGCCGTGTTGCCAACGGTGGTGCCATAGGGACCGCAGGGATAGATGCCCACGCCGCAAGGTCCGCTGTCGACGGAACCGAGATCGGCCTGATTGGCGCCATCGCCACTGCAGGCGGCGAAAACCAGTACCCCTGTGATTATCAGCGTTTTCATGATCCCCCTCGCGCGCCGGCTCGTTCCAGCAAACTACGAAGAAAAACGGACACCTAGGCCCGAAGACTGCTCTTAACACGTTGCAGCATTGATTGCGATCCAGTATGGTCGCCACCTTAAAATTGGCCCTCGAGGGTGGGTAGGAGTTGCACGATGACCCGCAACAAGAAACTTTGGCTGACGTTGATCTCATGTGCCGCATTGGCGCTCCTTGGCTGCGGCGAAGAATCAAGCCCCAATCAACAACAAGATGCAGGAACGAGCAGCGATAGCGTGGTGCCGGCGGATGACGCGACCGTGCTCGACGCAGCGCCGATCAAAACGCCGTGCAACAACAACAAGCTCGATACTGGCGAAGAATGCGACGGCAAGCTGCTCAATAACAAGACCTGTCAAAGCGAAGGCTTTACCGGCGGACAGCTGAGCTGCACGTCGACATGTACCCTCGACACGAGCGGCTGCACCAACGATCCGCCGACCAGTGGCTTCGGCCAAATCTGCGGCAATGGTTTGCCGACCTGTCCCAACGGGTTGACTTGCGTACTGGCCAGCGAGACCAACACGGGCAAGGGCTACTGCACGGCAGAGTGCAGCCAAACCGTGCCTTGTCCGACCCAGCCGCCGGGTGCTCAATGCGCCTTCCAACTGCAGGGCGGCAAGACCGTCTGCGGCTTTCTCTGCAGCCCGTCAAATCCAAGCTGTCCAACTGGACTGACCTGCAGCTACAGCGCCGCTGGTGACTACTATTACTGCACCACCGACGCGCCCGCCAAATGTGGCAACAACAAGAGCGAACTCCAAGAGGAGTGCGATGGCACCGACATGAGCAACCTGACCTGCGCCTCGTTCGGTTACCAGAGCGGTACGCTGAAGTGCGCCGGCTGCAAACTCGACAAGTCGGGCTGTGTTGGCGCGACCAGTTGTTCAAACCTGCCGCCACGCGACTGCCAGGGCACGAGCTGTAGTCAGCTCGAGAACTTCCCGACCCAGGGTACCGGCTTCAACTCCTACTACCCAGCGCAGTTCCGCTGGCTGCGCAAAGACACCACGATGTTGGTTAAGTATGCGGCAGCCGCTGTCGCCTGCCTCAAGCCCGGGTCATACCCGATTTCGCTGGGCGACATGAGCATGCAGGACGGCAGCACACCGGCGGAAAATGGCCAACCGCGTCACCCGACCAACACCCATGTCGGCGGTCTCGACATCGACATCGCCTACTACCAGATCGGTCAACAGAACAACTGGCTGCGTCCGGTCTGCGAACACGCGATCAACGGGGTCGACCAATACCATTGCGTGAGCGCGCCGAGCATTCTCGACATCGAACGCCACGCGCTGTTTATCGGCAAGTTGATGGAGAGCCCACGTGTGCGCGTGATCGGCGTCGACGGCAAGGTCGGCCCGCTGATCCGGGCTGAAGCGCAAAAGCTGCACAGCCAAGGGCTGATCACCACCGCCGCGCTCAACAAGATCAACGGCTATCAGCTGGCCTTTGAACAGACCGACACCGGCCAGGGCTGGTTCCAGTTCCATCACCACCACACCCATCTGTCGACGCTCCAGACCCGCTACAACAGCACGGCGCCGCAGCTACCGCCGTTCGAGGCGCAAGGCGTCACGCCAGCGACTCCGCAGACGATTTGGCACCCGTTCGGCAAAGCGCCGACCTCGATGTTCCACGCGCAGCCCGAGCCGCTGCCGCAGGGCGCTGCGCTCCGCCTGCTCCAGCAATACACCCCGAACCGCTAGCGCTAACTCACGCGCCGCGCCGACGTTCTCACCCTTTGCCGTTCGCCAAGTCAGTTGCCGCAGGCGGCGCCGCCGTCGACCACCAGCATGCCGCCGCTCGATCGGCTAGGGCTTGAAACTCGCCTGAAAGAACATCCCGCCACCGAACGGCGCGCCGTAGGTCTTGCCGCGAATCGTGATCTGATCATCGCGCTGCCCGGCGATGAACAATGCTTGGCCAGTGGTTGCCATCGCCGAAACGGTGTCGTCTTTGAGGCTGCCGAAGCCCTCAGCCTCAACGACGTTACCGGTGCTGGCGTCTAGACCGACCAATAACGCATCCGCCATGCCGCGCGGCGTCAAGACATCCCCGCCGAGTCGCAGCTGCTTGTTGAAGCTTCCGCCGAGGTAAACCTTGCTGCCGATCACCGCCATCGCCCGCAGTCGCTCATCGCCTGGCCCGGCAATCGGCTGCCCCCACCGTAGATTGCCGCTGGCATCCAGCGACAAGGCCCAACCATCATCACCGCCGGCCGATGTCCACCCAGCCCCGCCCAGTGGCTTGAAGTCGCCATCGGACCAGCCCGCGAGGTAGACGTTGCCACTGCCATCGACGCCGATGCCCGTTACCCGATCGTTGCCGCTTCCGCCCGCTGCCTGAGCCCAAAGCTGCTTGCCGCTGGCGTCGAGCTTGATCACAAAGATGTCGGCGCCACCGCGAGTCGTCAGCTTGGTCGTTTCAAACACCGTACTGCCGCTGAACCTACCGGCGACGATGATGTTGCCTTGGCTATCGATGGCAACGCGCTCAGCGCTGACCGTTTGCCCGGTGGTACCCAGTTGGCGCGCCCAGCTCAGCTGACCATCGCCGGCCTTGGCGCTGACCACCAGGCCGTCGACGCTGCCGCCCGCGACTAACGTCGATCCCGACTGGCCGGTCAACAAGAATGTCTCCAAGGTTTGCGAAAACTGTCCGACGACGGCTAGTGTTGCGCCGGCGACCGCGATGTCGTTGAATGAATGATCCGCTGCGCAAATCCCCCTGCGCAACCACTGCTCTTTGGTATCGGTCGGCGTCGTGCTGGGCAAGAACTTGGTGTAGAAGCCATCGCGCTGGCCCTTGCTGGCCACCGTCACCTTGGTCCCCGGCAACGCCGCTTGGCCGCTATAGAAGCCAGCGACGTAGATCGCTTGGCTGTCTGCGGCGACCGCAGCCAGCGCGCTCGGCGGTGACGAGCCATAGTCCGCTGCACCGATCCACTGGCCGTTTTGCGCCGATCGTGCGTAGTGCAAATCGCTGCCGTTGTCGGCACTGCCGACCATGTAGAGCAAGTTCCCCGCCGCCGCCAAATCGCGCACCTCCGCGAGAAAGCCGATCGAGGCGAACCAGTTGAGCCGATCGGTAAACGGCGTGCGCGGAGCCCCCGCGTCGGCTTGGGCCGCGTCGCTGGAAGCACCGTCGGGCGATGCGCCATCCCCGATCGTGTGATCAGCGGATGATGCGTCGCCCAATGCAGCATCGAGCGCCGAATCGACAACCGCGCTGTCGACGACGGTGCCATCACGCGCCCCGCTATCGATACGCGCATCAGGCGCCGCATCGGCTGAGCTCGGGGAATCGTTGGAACAAGCGCCTAGCAGCACACAAAGCAGCAAGATCGATCGTTGCATGCGAGATCTGTACGACAAAGCGCCGGTGCGAGCCAGCTCGAACTGCTGCTGGTGCACAGCGAATCTGGCCGCGGCTGATTCGTTGTGACGACAGACCAGCTGTCGGCAAGGGTGTAGTCCAAGACGACCTTCCAGTTTGCCGCGATCTGCCGCATCACCAACAAGAACACCCCGCCAACGGACTTGCCTTTGCGACGCGAAAGCTGCCAACGTCCACGAACGCTGAGATGTGCCGCATCGAGCGGCGTAAACAGCAGATCGCTAAGGGTGAGCTTCCCCATCGCCTCGGCTGTCGGGTAGCGCTGACGGTAGCGCGCGATCATTTGGGCGAAACCCACCGACAAATGATCCTTGCCGGCAAACACCAAGCGTGGGTCCGGCCAATAGGCTGCGGCGAAGCCGTCAAGGTCCGCTCTATTCCACGCCGCGGCCTGCGCGATTAGTACAGCGCGGCAGGCGTCGAAGCGAGGATCTGTCTTTGCGATCGGCAGCAGTCGCTGAGAGTTGGCGGCACAGCCAGCCAGAGCGGCGACAATGATCGCACAGCTAACGAGTCTCTTCATCGCGCGATATTACACGCTCGTGCGATCGGCCGCGCGCCATATCCTCGGCGATCCGCTCTGCACATCCCAACTCG
The DNA here is from genome assembly GCA_020633415.1 of Deltaproteobacteria bacterium. Taxonomy (GTDB): domain Bacteria; phylum Myxococcota_A; class Polyangia; genus JACKDQ01. The sequence goes on along the minus strand of JACKDQ010000019.1, from coordinate 28,059 downwards.
CCCGAAACCGCAACTCGACGTAAGATCTGCTGGCGATGAAACCCGAAATCTACCGTCTGTTGCACCGAGGGACACCCGCTGATCTGCCATTTTATCGCGAGCTCTGCAGCGGAAAGACTGTTCTCGAGCTCGGCTGCGGCTACGGGCGCGTGCTCGAGGCCTTGAGCGACAGCCGATCGCTGACCGCCATAGACATCGATCGCGGTTTGCTGCGGCTCGCCGCCGAGGGCCGGCATGGTGCGCAGCTGATCGAAATGGATATGCGCGGCTTCGAGCTGCCCCACCGCTACGAGCGGATCATCGCACCGTACAACGCGCTGTATTGCCTCTCCAGTCAGGTCGAACTCGAGCAAACCATTGAGCAGGTAGCTCGGCACCTGACGGCCGAGGGCGTGTTCGCCTTCGACCTGTGGAACGCCGACGGCCTCGAGATCGACGCCAATGAGCTGGCAGAGGAAGAGCAACCAACCTTCGTCGTGCAGATCGATCTTGAAGGCGAAACGCTCAACGTCTTCGAAGCCAATCGCTGGGAGCCGCAAGAACAGCGGGTCACCGCCGACTACTTCGACCGCAAAGCTAGCGGAGAAGATCTGCTCCTCGGCACGAACGTGCACCGTTACTTCTTTCGCGAGCAGATCGACCGTGCGTTAGCACTGGCCGGATTGACCGAGGTTGACTGGCGCGGCAGCTTCGGCAACGAACCGTGGTCTGAAGAGAGCGAGCACAGCGTGATCTGCGCTGCAAAAGCAGCGCGCCGCTAACGGGTCTTAGCCGCGCCCAGAGCCAGCGACGAGTCCGCGCCCCTATGCACACGCTCGACACCGGCCTTTGGGGGGTGTCCTCGATCTAGCGTGCTGCGCTGACCAGCGCCTTAAGTAGCGATCTGAGAACGCCAACCTTGCTGTCCAGGGTGTTGCGCTCACCGTGCTGCTCGTCGAGGGTCTTGAGCTTGCCGGCCGCCGCTTGGCGAACCGCCTCCATCGCGGTAATCGGCCGTCCAGCCTTTGCGGCGTTTTCGGCGATCTCCAGCGCGGTTGAACCGAGGTCGGTAAGGTAGTCGTTGGCAAACTCATGGACCAACTTGCCGGCCTTTTCGCCAAACGATGCATCCTGCCCCACCCGCGACGTCAGCGATCCCACCAGACCACCGAGAAGGCCTTGAACGAAAGACGTCGCCGCATCCTTGCCGATCTTGTCAAAATCGAGCGGCTGGTCGGGATTGTAGACCAGCTGGTCGCGCACATCGTTGAACGTTTTGTGCGCCGTGCCGACCGCCGCACTCACCCCAGCCTGGGCCAAGCGGATGCCCAACGTTCCAACGCCGCGCCCTTTGAGCAGCAGGCCAACACCGCTGGTCAGTGCGCCGACCCCCGCAACCTGCAAGGTCACTTCGGCGATCTCTCCGGCGGTCTTCAAGGTCTGCGCGACGCGCAGCCCCAGCTCGGTGTTCTTGGCGACTTGGCGCTGTGCCGCCTTGAAGGCGATGCCCGATCGATTGTAGGCGCTAGCGGCCTGGAGTACCGCGCGGCCCGCGGCCTGGGGTTGACCGCTGTTCAGCAGCGCGTCAGCGTGGTTACAGAGCAACTCGGTCTCGATCAGTCTTCCTTGCACCGGCGCAAACTCCTTAAACGCCGCAGCCTGGCCGACGCCGTGGGGCACTTTGAGCAGTTGATCGACCGATGCATGACGCGCCTGGGCGTACGCGCGAAGTAGCTCGATCGCCCGACCGAGCGGCAGCTCGCGACCATTCAAGTGAGCCGTCGGACCAACAAGCGCAGCGCCGTCGCGGTCGAAGCGCGTCTTACCCACGTCGTACTTGGTGACTTGATAGCCGAGCTGCGGACGATAGTTGTAGCGCTGAACGCGCGGATCAGCTTCCAGCTCGGGGCTCGGCGAATGGTCCCCACCAGGGTACTTGCTGGTGCTGCTCGATTTGCTGGCATCCCACGGTGTGGTGTCGCCCTGCGCCAGCTGGTTGAGCTGCGTACCGACCTGTTGGTGCTTGCTCGACGGCGCCAAGCTATCCGCCTTGCGCTGCGCTGTCGTAGCCTGTGGTGTCGTAGCCTGGGGCCCGCCGCGCGGGTTCGCGTTATCAGAGGAAGCCGCTTGGCTGGCCGACGACGCCGTTGAATGTTCGCTGCAAACGTCTTGGTCGGTGGTGGGAAAGACTTGCGGCGCACTAACGCCGGTCGCTACCTGAGTGCGGGACATGGGAGCTCCTTGGCTGTTTCACGGCCGTTATCGGTCCGTGCAACCCAAGGTTGCTGACAAGCGCTTTAGCAGGTCGGACAACCACAGACGATGGCGAACTGCGCCGAAAGCGCATCGCTGCAAACATTGAACGAACCGGTGCAGTAAATGCTGCCCAGGCAAGCGCAGTTGCCCTTGTTGGTACACTGCGACGGAATCGACGCGCAGCGGTAGCTGGTGGTCAGCCCTTGGTTGGCCACGCAAACTTCACCGTCACGGCAGCGCAATCCGCTTTGTCCGCAGGCGAAACCACCGGTGAAGCCGTCGTAGGGCAGCTGACTGTCGATCCGCAGGGCATCGGCCGGCACGCTGTCACTGCTCGGCGCATCGTTGGCAGCATCCTGCGCCGCAGCGTCAGCCGATACGGCACCATCGCTGACCACCGCATCGGTCATCGCCGCATCGCCGACGACCGCGCTATCACGGAGGCTGCCGTCGGTCGCCTGGGCATCAGGCAAGCCCGCCGGGCTCGAGCTGTTGCAGCCAGCGAGCGCCAGCACCAAGGCCAACAGACTGAATCGCATCCTTGCTCCCTCCACGCTGATCGCGCTTTACTGACCGATCAGACCGCCGCCGAATCGCGACCTCAGCGAGCATCCAGGCCAGCGCAGGCGAGTCTTAGTGCAGGCCGAGAAAAAAATCGAGCCGTCCCTCGGGCAGCCTCGTTACAACAACGATCGCGGGACATTGACGGCAGTCAATGTCCCGCGAAGCACGCTGGCTGACTGAGTCAGCTCAGTTCTGTTGACGTATCCGGGCCAGCTTACTGCACGCGCTGGCAGCCGAAGCAGCGGCCGCGCACACAGAGCGCGAACGTCTCGCCGCTGTTGGCCCACGTCACCTTCGAGCCGTCGATCGATTGGGGGTTGCCGTCAGCGTCAGCCACAGTGCCATCGGCTTGTAGCCAGAGCTGACCGAACATGCAGCGCCCCGCCTCAATGCGAGCGGTAAACGCCGTACCCGAGCAGCGATACTTGCCGATGCAGTTGGGAACATCATCGACAACCCCGGTCATTCCTCCGACGGAATCGGTGTTCGTTGGAGCACCGGAGGTGAAAGCACCGGCCGTCGCATCGGTATCGGCGCCACCGCAGGCGGCACTGAGCGTGCAAAGTGAAATGAGAACAGACAGTCGAATCGCACGAGAAGAATACGTTTTCATCGGGGCCTCCATTTGCGTTGGCGCGCTTATCGTCCAATGTCCCGGACGGTTGCTGGCCAGTGGGGAAGCAGCCGTGTTTTTGAATATGAACCAGTACCGACTGAGCGATTAACACACGGAGCGTCGCGTTAAGCCGCTGGCATCACAGTGATAATTTCTTCTGGCCCGCGAAGCGCGATGGCGGCACGCGACTTGCCATGAGTGCGTATATGAAACCACGCGCTCAACGCCTAGCGACCCGAGTTGGCTGTCTGGCCTTTGGCTGTCTAACACTGCTGATCGCCAGCTCGGCGTCAGCGGCCGGCAAGGGCGCCCAACAAGCGGTACGACCGCTCAAGCGGCAGCCGCTGCAGCGCGCACCGCATCAATTTCGCAGCGCCCGGTGGATCAGAACCCACTTCGATGTGATGCATAAAGAGGGTCGCCGAAACGATGCGCGTTGGGCCGCGATGAAGCGCAACCCCAACAAGGCGGTCTTCGACGTGGTCGTCTTCGGCATGGGCACCGACTCGCGCGCCCAATACCTGGCGGCCAAAGCGGAGTTGGGACGCGTCCCACACGTGATGATCTTCGAGCAGAACATCGAACGCACGATCAACGGCGAAGGTGGCTACAGAGACGCGCGCTTTTTCGGCTGGGACCTTGGCAATTCCACCGCACCTCTATATTGGGGTGCGCTGCTCGTCGGTAACCGTAAGGTCGTCAGCATCGAAAAAGCCAAAGGCAACGATCCGGCAAAATACCGGCTGGCAACCGACCACGGCGACGTGTTTTGGACCAACAAGATCGCCATGGAGCGGGACATGAACCGCTACACCTCGCACTGGACCCACGATCTTCCGGTGACCCAATTGGTGCGCGATTTCCTCGAAACCAACGCGCAGCAACCGCTTGCTCGCTCAACCTTTGAACTGCCCGGCCGACCGCTGTTGCTCGCCGAAAAAGCCGTCAACACGCGCTATAGCTACTTCAACTTCGACTATGGCTTTGAGACCAGCGTCGGGACGGTAGCCGGCTACCTGCGACGGATGCGTTACAAAGGCAAGGTCTACGAGATCGCTGTGCCCCAAAGCCACGGCAGCGCGGGGTTTCTGCAGAAGGTCGATCTGCAGACGGCAACACCCTATCGCAACAAGACAACCGCACGGGCCGGCGAGGTTTCCGCGGAGATCTCGCTGGGCGCGTCGGACTTTATCGCGGTCGATCTGAGTGTGGCCGAAAAGGAGGACCGCCCGAGCCTGAGCGTCAGCTACTACGACTACTACAAGAACGTCATTCGTACGCCACTCGGCATCAGGCCGCGAAGCAAGCGCGCCGGCGACAGCTTTGATCTGATCATGCACAGCCAAGACAAGCGCGCCTACTACAAGCTGCGCGTCAGGATCACCGAGGACCTGCCCTTCCCCTGGCAGAAGAAGAGCAAGTCGGCCGAAGACGCGTAGCCGATCGCCGTCGACTAATCACAGACCGCTTCGCGTCTGCCGCTAGTCCCGTAAAACGCGGGGCCAGCACCACCGGATCACCGGGCGCCGTATCGACGACCATCGGATAGGCTCGCTTCGCGGTCTTCTCGCGGATTGGGCATCAAGTCGGCAAGCTCGTCGAGCTCGCTATCGCTGAGCATTACCGGCGCGATCAAACGCCCCAGGTAGCTCGGAGCGGCGACAGTGATCGCCATGAAGTCGGCAAGCACGCCGCGGTTTCCTCCAACGATTGCGCGACATCATTGGGCACCCAGTCTTCGCGGTCGCTACCGCCGCGCGCCGCCAGCGGCCAACCGGCGCCAACGCTGGCCGACCTGGGAGCCCAAGACGCCAGATCGCCGAAATCCTCCTGCCAGGTATCGCGGGGTCGTGCATGGCGCCAGCGTAACATTTGCGCCAGGGTCGGCAGCGCGGTGACGACCTGTTTTGATCTCGTAAGCATGAGCGTGAAATCGCCGCGCGTTTCGACACGCGCAGCTATCGCGCTGGTGTCCGATTCTGTCGTCTCTCAAAAGCGGTCGTCTCGACGGCGCGCGACAGCGCAACTTGCGCGGAATCATGTCCTTCTGTCTTGGCGCGCAGCTTGCGAAGGAAAGCCAGCGGAGGAAACGACGATGAAGCGCCTATCGATCCTGATCGCCTGCACGCTGTGCGTCACAACCGCCGGGCCGAGCTACGCGAAGCGACTGAGCAAGGCTCGTTCGGCTCCCGAGCTATTCGGCCAACTCGAAAAGCGCCAGCAGCAGCTCTCACGCTACAAAGAGATTCGCCAGCGCATTGTCGACGGCGCGATCATTCCCGAAGCCAACGGTGGCGATATCGCTGTGGCCGTCGGTGCCGGGGCCGGCCTGCAACTCAATCTCGGACTGACCCAAGTTAAGGCCAAGGGCAAAGCGCACTGGCGCTTGGCCTGGGGTACTCAGCTACTCGATCACAGCTACGGCGCCTACGCCGGCGTCGGCTATGCCCGCACGGAGGCAGTTGAAAATCTACCGAGCAAGTCCGAGCGCGCCGCATTTGTACCGCGCCGTCTGCTCGAGGGAACAGCGATCCAAGAGCAGCACGGTGCGTTTGTCGGTTTCGGTCTCGCGGTCGAAGAGCTGAGCAGGGAAGTCGACATCGCCGCTGACAGTCGCGTCGTGCTGCGTTCTGGTGCTGGCCTGGGCTACTTCGGCAGCAACTCGGCGCTGGGGATCTTCGGTTCGCTGCAGCTGACACCAAACTACCGCAGCAAAGAGCTACGCCGGATCGATCGCTGGCTCGCGCGCTTCGACGCCTTTGAAGCGCGAATCGTCGACATGGAGGGCAGCCCCGGAACGCCGTCCAAGGTGAAAGCCGCCGAACGCGCCTTGCAGCGACTGGAGCGTGCCGAGGCCAAGCTGAGCGATATCGAATCTCGACTCGACTATTAGCCGACCACCCACCTGCTGCGCCACGCGCGGCACGCCGGCGGCCACGGCCCACGCACGGCCCGCACGCATCGGCACAGAAGAAAACATCCAGCAAGTTCAGACAGTCCCGCGATACCAGCTCGCGACAGCGCTCGTGCGTTCTTGGCTGAAAATCCACGACCTGATGGTCGGCGGAAGCGGACATCTTTGAATCAGATCAGCCGAATTCCGCAATGCTCGATATGGAGTTGTCAGGCCAGGCGTATTTCGACGAGAAGCCGCGCTGCAGCTCGCGCCGAGGGCATGACGCAGGGCCGAAGGTCGCAGGTAAATCCGCGCTTAACGGCAACGCGCGGTGATCGCTGCCGGCGGGCACAGACCATGCATAGACAGCGTGTCGCGGTCCAGCCGCCTCACGGAGCGAAATGCATGAGACGATATCTAAGAATTTCCGCACTGGCAGCGCTGGTGGTCTGCACTAGCGGAGCGTGCGATCCTGGACTCGATCTTGGCGCGAAAGCGCAGTCCGTGATCGAGGGTACAGCTGTTTCCGACCCGGCTGTCGTGGCGATCACCGTGCTCGATCGTCTCCAGGAGACGCCGATTCGGCGCTGCAGTGGCGTGGTGATCGGTAAGCGGGCCGTGCTAACCGCGGCGAGCTGCCTAACGTCTCTAAAGCTGCGTCAGACGACGGCAGTCCAAGTCGCCAGAGACGACGATCAGGCGCTGATCGGACTGTCCGACCTAGCGTTTGTCGCTCTGGGTCGGCTTGTCGTCCAGCAGGGCGGCGACCCCAGTGCAGCAACGCAGTTGTTCGGGGTCACGGAAGTGCAGGCGAACAGCAACTATCAGGCGCTCGTCCGTCGGCAACGAGGCGTCGACAGCTGGGGCCTAGCTGGGGCACTAACTGTTGAGAACACGGTCAACGATCTGGCCATCCTGACGTTGGACCGACCGCTGCAAAACCCACACGTGCTCAAGCCTAGCAGCAAAGCCCTGGCGCTTGGCGATCGCGTGGAGATGATTGGCTACGGCTGCGATCGCGATCGACTGGGATGTGCTCCCAACCTGCTGCGCCGTGGGGAGAATACGGTCGCGGTAGTTGGCACGGAGAAGGTCGTTGTCTTCGGTCGGGACAGCGCCGCTGATCGAACGCCACTGCCGGGATTGATCGGCGACGGCGACGCCGGCGGCCGCGTGTCGCTGATCAACGGTGGCAACGACGCGGTGCACGGGCTATTGCTCGACGCGCGACGCGACTTGGTGACTGGTCGCACCAACTACACGACCATTGAGCCGCTGGCCAAACACGCCCAGGCGCTTAGGGCGATCTGTGATGGCACGCGCTGCGCATCTGGCGCCAACGATGGCTTTTGCAGCAGCAACGAGCTATTGGACGGCCTGCCGGATTGCCTCAGTCAGCAACCGCTGGCGTTGAATCCGCCGATCGCAGCGATCATCGAGCAGCAGCCCAATGGACCGGGCCGGCAGTACAGCTTCGAAGGCAGCGGAAGTCAGCTGCGCATCACCGTCTCGGTCGACGATCGGGACATCACAGCTGCTAGCTCCAAAAAGGACAAGACAGCCACGCTACTGCTGGCGATCGGTAGTACCGCGCGCCACCGCTGTGAGATCGCGATCAACCCGCAGCTCGCGCAGATTTGCACCTTCACGCTGGAACAAGAGACCGTTGCACAACTGAGCACGGCGCGCGGCAAGGCTACACCTCTCGACCTAGCTATCGTCGATGCTGAAGGTAACGTCAGCAGCTATGGAACGAGCTGGCGCGCGGTAACCCCGTTGTCGCCGACGCCAGGCAAGGGTGAACAGCCCGCCATCGGTGAGCGTGAAGCGGGCGCGATGGGATGCGTTGTCGGCGATCGAGGTCACTCACCGTGGTTTCTTCTGCTGCTGTGCTGTGTCGCGTTGCGTCGACGCTACAACACCCTTCACCGCAGTCGACCATAGAAAAATGGCCACAACCCGCGCCAGTCGATCGCTGAGCCAACGGATCTGAATCTGATCCCTGCAGCTCTGGACCGGCGATTGCTGCATCCGTTAGATCAAGGAGAGGGAACGTGCGACGACTGATCAACTCAACCATCGTGCTGTTGTTGGCAACCGGAGGTAGCGCGGCCGCCAAGAACAGCCTCTTGACAAAGAAGCAGCACGCCAACTATTCGCCTCAGCAACTGCGAGCAGAAGTTGCGAAGGTCGGCGATGCCCGGCAGGCGGTACAACTCAAGCGCGACCGCATTGTTCGTGGCGGCATTATTCCTCAGGCACGTGGCGTTGACGTCGCCGCGGCAGTGGGCGCCTATCTGGGCGGCCAGCTTCGTATTGGCCTGACCCAGACCAAAGCGCGCGGACGGAGCCAGTGGCACTTAGTCTTGAGCTCGCATCTGCTCGACAACGCCTACGGGGCCTACGCCGGTGTCGGATACAACAGCGCTGAGGCGCTGACCCTTCGGCGGGAAGATCGCGGCGGCTACGATGCGCGCCGGCTGACAGCTGGCTACGTCGACCAAGAAAGTGTCGGTGCCTTCTTGGGTGGCGGTGCAATACTCGAGGGTCTGGGCACGCTGCGCGACAAGCGCGGTGTGGCTGCTGACCATCTGGCCGCGATCCGTCTCGGTCTCGGGGCAGGCGTGATCTCAAGCAAGGACAACAAGGGCGTGATGGCATCGCTGGCCTTGTCGCCCAGCTATCGCGGCAAGGAGTTGCGCCGCATCGACCGCTGGTTCCGCCGACTTGATGCCGCTAACACCGCCATCGATGCCGCGGAAAACGATCCAAGCTCCGCGCCCAAGCTGCGTGTTGCCAAGCGAGCGCTCGAGCGCCTACAGCGCATTGACCGGCAGGTCTCACAGATCCAGATGGATACCATCGCGGGCGCCACAGAAACAGTTGGACTGAATTGACCCCGTCCAACTGACCATCGATGCCCGAGGGCGGTCGCAGCTTAGGGCACTTTGAACCAGGCGCAGTCGATGAAGTCGACGGCCTCACGGGCTTCGACCATCACCCTCTCGACCTCTTTGAAACCTTGGCCGGCGTAGGCCGATACGTCGACGCGCCACTCGATTCCCTCGGAACCGACGGCGAACGTGATCTCCTTCGGCGTGTTGTTCGCCTGCCAGGATTGACGTGAAGCGTCGTAGTAAACGTTGACCACAAACGAGATGCCGTTGTCGCCTTGGACCGTCAACCGGTAGGACTTGCCGTTCTCGTAGCCGAAGTCGGTCGATGGCGCGGCTGCCAGCTGCAGATAGATGTAGATCGCGTTGTCGGCGTACGCCAACTTGAGCGCCTTGATGTCGCCCCCCGCGTCTGCGCCGCTTTGGTCACCGAGATCGTCGTTCAGCGTCGCTGCAGTGCCCACGCTGCTCCAATCGGCGAGGTCACCGTCGATGCTGATCGCCGTGCTTGCCGGCGGCACTTCGAGGCAGTTGCTCTGTGGGTGACGTGCACGCTCGGCGACGCATTCCTCCCCCTTGCCAAACAGCTGCGCTTTGTTGTCGGCGGTAACGATCAGATAGAGCTCACCTTCGGCAGCGAACCAAACGCCGACGATGCCGCTCGTCCCTTGATCAACCCGCGTCCAGCGCGTCGTGTCTTTAGCCCCCTCGAACTGCCAGACCATATTCGTTGCGCTGAGCTCGGTGACCTGCGCAACCAACCTTCCTTTTTCAATGCCGCACTTAAACCCACTCGCCGAAATATCGATCGTCAGCTTCTTGCTCGTCGCGTCGTAGGCGTAGCTTGCCTCCGCTGCCGATCCTTGCTCCGCCGCGGCCTTGATCTTCGTCTGCTCCGTTGTCGGAACGGTGAACTGGTCGATCCGCGGCGTCAGGCTCAGCCCAGCGCTATCGCTGCATCCCGCAGCAATCACCCACGACAACAACAACAGCGCCTTGCGGCTCTGCATCAGCTGACTCCTTGAAAGAATTGCCCAAGCTTAGCCGCCGGCGGCGATTCAGAAAAGCAGCGATTTGGCCAAGGTGGCGCAGCTCGGACTTGCTCAGCGGCCTAACACGGTGAAAAATGGCCACCGTGTTTAGAATTCCATTTATCTGTGACATCTCCGCCGAAAAGGCCCGCCAGCTACTCGATGAGGGCGCGCAACTGATCGATGTCCGTTCGGCGCGTGAATTCGCCGGCGGGCACATCGCGGGCGCGCGAAACATCCCGCTCGACGAGCTGGAAGGACGCTTGGCCGAACTGGGCGAGCGCAATCGTCCGACGATCCTCTACTGCCACAGCGGAATGCGCAGCTGGCGCGGCACCAAATTGCTGCGCAAGGCCGGCTTCACGGCGGCCTGCAACCTGGGACCGATGGTCCAGCTCTAGCGCGGGTGACCAGCAGCGCATCGTCGGCAGCGCCTGGCTGCCCCAAAGTCGCACCCGGACTTTCTTTTGACGCCGATCGACTACCGCGACCTCGACGAAGAGGAGGTCGCCGCGACAACCCGCTTATCGGCTACCGCCGTGTCGAAGGATTGATCCGGCTGGCGATCAACCGCCGGCTGTCCTCGCTGAAGCTGCCATGTAACACTCACCACCAAGATGCAGTCTGTCGCTAGACCCAAGGATTGCCACCGATGAAATCCACCGATGCCAATCGCTATCGCTTTACCGACCATTACGCGCTCGCCAAGCTGCCGTACTTCGAGCTGCGCGACCAGCGGCTGGTGATCTCCGACCCCTCGTTCGGGCCGGCGATCGATATGCACACCCACCTGGGAAACAGCTATTACATTGGTCGCCCGATCGACCTCGAGCACCAAACGCCAAGGACCGAACTTTGGCTGCCGATGGAAGCGGCTATCGACCTCGATGTCTATGTCAACCAGAACGTTTCTGGCGCTCACCGTCGACGAATCGGCATCGAGATCGGATTGCGCGGAGCGTTTGATCCGATCGGTGGCGGAATGCGCAGCTCGATGACGATGCCCAACTTGGCGCGCGACATGCGCGATCTGGGCATCGTCCGCTCGGCGGTCCTGCCGATCGACTTGGCGCGCTTTTCGAAGAACGCCGTCCGCACACTGCAGGCGATCCAGGGGCGCGACGCGTTCATTGCCCTGGGCTCGGTTCATCCCGCTGCGCCAAACCCGGCGGCGCTGCTCGACCAGCAACAGCAGCTCGGCGCCCGCGGGATCAAGCTCCATCCCAACGTGCAGAAGATCCGGCCCGATGAACCGCGAACGATTGCGCTGCAGCGCCTCTGCGCCGACCGTGGCTTGTTCATCTTGTGGCACTGCGGGCCCGCCGGAATCGAGTTTTGGTCGGCTCAGCAACGCTCACAGGTGCGCTTTTACGAGAAGGCGATCGCCGAAATCCCCCACGGCAAGTTCGTGCTCGGCCACTCGGGCGCTTTGCAGGTCGACCTGGCGCTCGATCTGGCGCGGCGTTACGACAACGTTTGGCTTGAGCTCTCGTGTCAGTCGCTGACCAGCATCCGACGGATTCTCGAAAACGGCCCCCGTGATCGCCTGCTATTCGGCAGCGATTGGCCGATGTATCACCAGGCTATTCCGCTGGCGAAGATCTTGATCGCCACCGAAGGTGCCAGCGATCTACGTCGACAGGTGCTGCACGACAACGCCCTACGACTGCTCGGCCAGCACCAGGGCACTGCCGATGCGAACCGCTCGGCGCGACACGCTGAGGCTAACGCCGGCGGCGATCGGCACTGAAAGTAATCAGCGGCGGCGCCAACGGTCGATCCGCGGTCGCGCGTGTAGCGGTCCCAAACCCGTGTGCCCCGTCGTGCCAGAGCAACCGTTGAGCGCGCCCGCGGCTAGTTGCAGGAGGCTGGCTTCTGACGGGACAAGGCGATTTCGACGTAGGAGCGCAGGCCGCTGTAGCGACCGCCGCCGGCGTGAGACTCGACTGTGGCGATGCCTTCGATCAGCCGACAGAATGGCTCCTTGCCGTAGCGCACCAGCGCAGCACTCGCGCGCGAACGCGAGACCGGTCGACCAAACTGCTGCTTGATGTGCCAGCCATCAAACTGGGCGATCTTCAGCACGCGATAGCCGTGCTTGGCAAACTGCGCGCGGATCAACCGCGAGCTCGGCGCGTGCGAAGCGTTGCCGCGCTTGAACCGTACACGAGACGCGACGCGGGCCAGCGTGCGCTGCGCCTTAGCCAACACGGCGCGCGGCATGGTGAAGTTCGGCGGAACGGGCTTGGCCCTGGCCGCTACCATCGCCTGATTGACCCATTTCCAATGACCACCGCTGATCACCGGCTCGCCCCTCACGGTGGCAAAATCGACAGCAGAGATCGTGCGCGTGCCCGCGGCGAGCTGCTGCATACGCTGCTCAAACAGCTCGATGAATTTCTTCTCCGCCTGGCTGAAGCAGGCGTGGGTCATCGTCGCTAGCTTGGCGCGCGGCTTATCGGCAGCGACGCGGCAGAGCTCGACCACTTCGGGGCGTCGCTGGGCCAGATGGAGCAGATAGCTTTTCTTACAGTCTTCGACAAACTTGGGCAGCGCCGCGACACGCTCTTGCCAATCCTTGCGCAGCTCAGCCGAATGTCGCGGACAACTCTCACCCTTGGCGAAACGAATCAACGCGTTGAGCAATGAAGCGCTTGGATCGCGACGAAACGCTTGCTCCGCGTCCATTGCCGCGAAGCGCTGCTTGGTCGCCTCCTCCGCGCTCGCGCTGGCTTCTGCTTTTTGGCGGGCGCGCTCATCGGCGGCTGCGACCTTTTGCTGTTCACGACCGCTGGCCAGCTGCTTCATCTTGGCGAGGTGGCGACGGTACAACCCGATCCGCGACCAGCTCGGCATAACGCGCTGTAACTCGGCTAGCGCCTCCTCGGCTCGCTCGACCTTGCGTTGGATGTTGCGTACCGCGCTGGTGCTCTCGGCCCGACCGCTGAGAAAGTAATCGATTTGCCGCTCGATCTCCTTGATCGCCCGCTTGGCATTGCGATCGATGCCACGCAACTCGCGACGATCGGTCTTGACGAAGGCACCACCGCTCGCGAGCACCGTGCTTGCTGACCATGCCATCAACAACGCCCCTAACAACAACCGCTTCATCCGACTCCCTCCGACTGGATTGCATCCTTGGCTGCTGTGATAGCAGGCGCTGTGCCAGCGCAGACTGGGGCGACCACCGGCGCAAAGCGCTGTGTTTTGCTCAATCGCCCCCCAGGCGAACGGACAACAAACGGCGACTGCCCACCCCGTCGAGTTGTGATCGAACGTTCACGGTCGACCTGCAAAGCCGGCAGACGCCTGGCTGACGCCTTGATGATCTTCCCGCAGCCCCTCACGATGCTGCTTGCCACGATCGCTCGACGCGCAGATAGCTGCGTCCGCCTGGGCAGCCGCCGGCAGAGCCAGACGCCAGTTCAATTTTCGCTTTCCCGCGCACGCGGCAGCAGTGCGATCCCTTCTCAGCAATTTCGAGCAGATAGCGGCGGCGTCAGTGGCTCAGTTGTTGCTTAATAGACCGATCGAGGAATCGATGCATCGATGAAACTTTTCATCCCACTAATCGTGCTAGCGACCGCCGCGCTCGCCCATGCCGAGACTTCGGGCCAAAAGAACGGGCAGCCACGAACATTTGGCGCGTACTACACGGCGCGCCAGGTGCGCCTGGGCCGGATCTTCGCGCGCGCCCAGCAGACGGCAACCCGCCTCGCGCAGACCTACTGGGGCAAGGGCTTGGCCGCGACGGCCTACGCCGCGGGACTCAAGGGGCAGCTAGAGATCGACGGCGAAGCGTCCTCCGCGTACCGAACCGTGCTGCGCGACAGTGGTGGCAATCAGCTATCGGTGCTCGTAATTGATGGCGTGCTCGAAGGCATCGCCGTTAGCCGCGGCCCGAGGTGGCAGAGCTTTGACTTCAACGGCAACGAACTCCGCAAAGTGAGCGAAGCGATCACGACTGCCAAAGGGGAGTTCACTCGAGACCTTGAGCAAGAGCGCTCGACGCACTTCGGCACCCGTATCGCTGAAGAACGCACGCTTAAACTCGAGAGAGATGGCATCAATCTGAGCTTCCAGACGAAATTCGGGCCGATAACGGCGACAACGACGCGACGAAGCATCATCGCCTCCGACGCCGAGGGCAACAGCTATTCGGTCTCCGTCGCCGATGCAGAGGGCACAAGATCGACCAACGAGCGACTCAAGACTCGTGGCGGTACTGACCGGCTCAAAGCTGAGCTCAACCGCCTGCTCAAGATCGCCTTTCGCCGCACGAGCGCCGACAAGCTCGCGCTCGAACCGCTGTTTCTGCCATAGCGCGCAGCCGTCAGGCGAACAACTGCCACTCAACGCGGCATGTTCTCGTCGCAGCTCCACAGATCGAGCTGCACCGCGCTGCGAGGCCCGCCGCGGCGCTTGCGCGCCAAGGCCCGCCGCAAGCGTTCGCTGCGCTTGCGCTCTTCACAGAGTTGACGGTGATAGCGGATCACCTGGGTACGCAACTCATCGGCCCGCGCGATCGCCTGTGCCAGCAGCCGTTGATAATCCTCGAGCTCGGCGCGCGTGCTCGGCCTAAGCAGCCGCTGATCATCGAACAAATCGCCCATACCCGGTTCATCGGCATGGCGATCCGCTCCATTTAGTCGGTTTCGCCGTGGACCGCGCTTTTTTCTAACGCGGCCCTCCTGTAATTCCAGCTAGTTCGACGATCTTCGCTGCACCTGCTCGCCGTCGGGAGATCTACCACCAGCGATCGCCTACTCAAAGCGAAGCGTGACCGATGCGAAGCAACGCGCGGCGCCGTTAGCGCGCCTTCGGCTCCTGCGCCTTGCGAGCGAAGTCGCGCGGGCGCGACCCCTTCGCGGCAATGATCTGTTTGAGCAAGATCTTCGGCTCGCGATAACGGCGGTAGAGGTGGGTAAAGGTTGTCCAGGTGACGAGCTGATTGAACAGCCGAATCCGCAACAGTTGGCGAAAGACGAAATAGGACAAAAAGACTGCGGGGTAGATGTAAAGCAACTGAAGCGTT
The DNA here is from genome assembly GCA_020633415.1 of Deltaproteobacteria bacterium. Classification (GTDB taxonomy): domain Bacteria; phylum Myxococcota_A; class Polyangia; genus JACKDQ01. The sequence continues at coordinate 12,788 of JACKDQ010000019.1, read as the reverse complement.
TCGACGACCCATGACGAGCGCGCGAAGCTGCCAAGCGGCAGCCATGAACCCAAGCGAGCCAGTCCCCAGGCGACAAACGGAATCGAGATCAGCCAACCCAAGAGCACCGCCCAATTCTGACCGGCCTCGATCGCTTGGTTCGGGCAGAACGCCATACAGCGCATGCAGCTTTCGCAGAAGTGCTTCCAATAGGGCCGACCATCACCAGCACGTTTGAGATCGATCGCACCCACCGGACAAACCGCGGCGCAAACCCCGCAACGGTCGCACCGATTGCTGGCAAAGAACAACTTGGCGAGGAAGAGCCGCCCAAACAACAAATAGCCGATCGAGAACGGAATCAGTGCGACGCCCCACAGGAATTCGTAGAGGTTGTTGAGCGTCCACCAGTGCTGCCCGCCGGCAAGTATGCGATCAAACCGGCCGCGCGCTCGGCGCTCGGCTCGCGCGATAATCGCCTCGGTGTTCCTTGGGTGAAGGCCCCAGTGTAACGACATCCAGTTCGATGGCATGTCGAAGGACATCGCACCGCGCACGCTGTAACCTTTGACTGCCAGCACCAGCGCGGCGATCAACGTCGCGGTCCCGCTGATGCCTGGCGTACAGACCGGACCAATCTTCAGCCCTCCGCGGGTGGCCACCGTCAACGCTTGAGCGTTTCGTACGCGCGGCAACTTGAAGAGAAACTTCAGCATGTGCCAGGGCAGTGTGAAGCCATGGGTCGGCATAAACAACGCCACCAGCGTTGAGGGGTCGTCGGGAATCGTCTCGCGCACCGGACCTTGGCCAATGGCGATCAACCGGGCTTGACCCTGCGCTTGCTCGGCTTGTTCGGCGAGCCAGGTCGCTGCGCGGTACGAGTTGCCTGTCCCGCTCATTACGTAGATATAGAGGTTTGACGCGCTCATCGCGTCACGCCACGGCTGTGCTGATAACGTTCGGCGAAGAAGCGCTCCAGGGTATGGGTGCCGTAGGCAGGAGCGAGAGCTTGATCTTCAAGCTGCGCGAAGGTCTCGCTCATCCCTACGATGAACTGACCGATCTCCCAGCGATTGCGGCTGAACGGTCGCAGGAAGAACAGCGCCGTCTTGGCCAAACCAAACGAGACACTCCTCACCTTAACGCGCCTGTTCAACACATGCGCCGCCGCGTCGGCGATCGCTTGGCCGGTGAGTGCTTCGGGCCCCCCCACCTCCAAGACACAATCTGTGCGTGATGGATCACAAAGGGCGTCGACAATGAACGCGCCTAGATCCTCCAAGGCGATCGGGTTGAGCTTGGTCGCTGGCGACCCGACGAGCCAAACGGTGCCCCGTTCGGCCATCTTGAAAAACTCCCACATGTCGGAGAAGAAGCCGGTCGGCCGAATGATCACGTGAGGGATACCGATCGCCTTGATCGCCTGTTCAACTTCTCCCTTCATCCTTACCAGGGCGAGATGATGATCGGGGGACGCCTGAAAGACGCTGACGAAGGCCACCTTCTTAACGCTTGCGGCCTGGGCCTGACGAAACAGCGCAACGTTGGCATCAACGTCGACAGCACGCCGGTCGATACGATCGGTTTGCTTCGTCTTGCCGAGCGCCGAGGCGAACAGGTCCGCGCCAGCGAGCGCACCCGCGATCGATGCCGGATCGGTCAGCTCGACCTGTAGGACTTCATCGCACAGCGGCCGAACATCGCCCAGTCGTTGAGCATCGCGGACGAGTGCGCGCACGCGCAATCCGCGGCGGTGGGCACTCCGTACGATCTCACGCCCACAGTTACCCGTGGCCCCCGCCACGGCGAGCAGTTGCCTGCCGCTGGAACCCACATGCTTCTCCTGTCTGAAGGATTTCAGCGTAGCAAACCGCGCAAAGCAGGGGAATCCGCTTTGTGACCGGCGGCAGCAACAAACGCTAAGCGACGCCCAACTTCGCAACGATCGCGCGCGCTACGCGTTGACCATCGAGCGCGGCGCTCATGATCCCGCCGGCGTAGCCGGCCCCCTCGCCGCACGGATAGAGGTTGATGTGGGACACGCTGGCCAGCGTCTGAGCATCGCGAACGATCCGAATCGGCGCGCTGGTCCGCGACTCGACGCCGACCAGGATCGCCTCGTTGCTCACGAACCCGGGCAAGCGACGCTCGAAGACGCGCAATGCGCTACGCAAAGGCGTGGAGAGATCTAGGCCACCGCCGTCGAGCACGCTTGCCAGGTCGGCCGGGGCAATGCCGGGAACGTAGCTTGACTTGGGCAACGCGCCCGACGCTTTGCCTTCGACAAAATCCTTCACACGCACCGCGGGCGCGCGCTGCTGACCGCCACCCGCCGCGGCAGCGAGCTGTTCGATCTGCGCCTGATAGCGTACGCCCGCAAACAGGTCAGGCTGCTCAAGCCGACCGGGATCGATCGAGACGACGATTCCCGAGTTAGCAAATGGCGAATCCCGCCGCGAGAGGCTCATCCCATTGACCACCACCGCATCACGCTCGGTGGTCGAGGGCACGATCCAACCGCCCGGGCACATGCAGAAGCTAAACACCCCAACGCCAGCTTCGCTGTGGGTCAATCGATAACTGGCGGCGGGCAACTTGGGGTGCGTCGCCGCGGCACCATATTGACAGCGGTTGAGCCAACTTTGCCCGTGCTCAATGCGCGCACCGATCGCGAAGGACTTCGCTTCGAGCGCTACGCCGCCCGCGCTAAGCCAATCCCAGACGTCGCGCGCCGAGTGGCCGGTCGCCAGCACAAACGCATCGCCTGTCAGCCCCTGTCCGTCGGCAAGCTCGAGTGCCGCAAGCTGGCCTGTCGCACGTTCGACCGTGAAATTGACCGCCTTGGTGGAGAAACGAAACGCCACACCGCACGCCTCGAGAGATGCGCGGATCGAGGTGATGACTTTCGGCAGCTTGTTCGAGCCGATGTGCGGGCGCGCATCGATCATGATATCCGGCGGAGCACCGTGATGCACTAGCACGCGCAGGATATCGCTGACATCCCCGCGCTTGTGAGCACGAGTATAGAGTTTACCGTCGGAAAATGTGCCTGCCCCACCCTCACCGAAACAGTAGTTACTCTCGGGATCGACTTCGCCTTGCCGCTGGAGCAGCGCGATATCGCGCCGCCGCGGCTGAACCTGCTTTCCACGGTCGATCACCGTCGAGCCAATCCCGTGTCGGGCGAGTTCATAGGCGCAAAACAACCCCGCCGGACCGCCGCCGACGATCACCACCGGGTGGCTTGAAACGGCACACGGCAGCGCCAGCGGCGGCGTCAGCTCGGGCTCGATCTCAACCAACACCCGCCAACGCACATGTTGGCGGCGAGCATCGATCGATCGACGACGCACGCGATAGCTGGGCAGATCATCGACCGAAACGCGCAACGCGTGCGCGAGACGACGCTCCAGCTTGTCCCGATCGTCGATGTCGTCGGGGTCGATGTTGAGTTCGAGAACATTGGCCATCGGTGGCTCAGCAACGGCTTTCTTTTCGCTGCGTCTAGCGCGCTTATCACAGCGTTCTGCCGCTAGATAGCTCTATCTCGCCGGCCAAGCGGTCAATCGGCTGAGCCGCTGGTGCGCCGTGCACTCCGCATGGAGCGCGTGGGTTGCCCACGTCCAGATGGCACCGACGCGCAGAAACCGCCGCGATCCTCGGGCGGGCTTCCCCAAGGGTAAAACGATGACGTCAGTGAGCAGTGAATGGATGCTGCAGTCGCCAGGATGCGGCAGCTCTGCTGTTTGACCACGTGATTTCATGTGGTTGTGCGCAATATCTACGGTATGGGCCTTGCTATTGCTCCTCGACGGGGGGACCGATGCAGCCGACAGAGAGCGCGCAGGCACTGATCGCAGCCACCGCCACCGGCTGCGCGCGGCCAGGGCGTGCGTATGCCCCATTCGCGGCACGCTACCGCGAGTTATTGATCGCCGGCGTTCTCGCGATGTTGAGCGGATGTGGCGATCTCGTCGAAGAGCCGCTGCCGACGGCCCACCCAACGACCAAAGGCGAGAATCTGCAGCAGAGCACGCGCGCGATCTGCGCGACGCCGATGGCGGTGCTGCACCTCGTGTTAACCACCACTTTTGCCGATCATCGCTACCGGCTCTCGGCCGAAGAAAAGCAGCTGTTTCGTCCAATGTACGGTGATCTCGTCGACAGCGTGCGCGTCTATCGCGACATTCCGTCGGCGCGGATCTTCGGCATGGGGGGATTAACACTGGGCGACAGTATCTTTATTTACGTCGGGCCCGAACATGAGCACTGGACCCATTACCTCGGCCATGAGCTGGTGCACGTCAAGCAAACCCGCTGTTTGTTTGGTCTACCCGCGTTCGCCTGGCTCTATTGTGGCGAGGCGCTACTCGCCAAAGGACGCCGTTCGGAAATGTCGCTGGAACAGCGCGCGATTGACTTGGCAGACACCTACCCTTCGCGCACGACAGCAGTGCGCTGTTCTGAGGTGCTGTAGCGCAGCCCGCACGGCGCGATCATTTACCGCGCGCCGAAATCGACGCGGAGCGAGCACTCGACGCTTCTAGCCGAGCGTTCGCCGCGGATTCGATCGCTAGAGGCCGCGATCTTTGAGCAGCGCCTCGACAGCGGGATCCCGTCCACGAAAAGTGCGGTAGGCCACAGCACGATCGATCGCGTTGCCGCTTGCCAGGATAACCTCAACGAACTTTTTCGCCGTCGCCGGGTGCCATGGATCACCGGTGGCTTCGAACGCGGCCCACGTGTCTGCGGCCATCACGTCCGACCAGAGATAGGAATAGTAGCCCGCAGAGTAGGAGTCCGTAGCGAACAGGTGCAGGAAATGAGGCAATCGATGTCGGAGCACGATTTCCTTCGGCATGTCGATCGCCGCCAGGCTTTCGCGCTCGAAGCGTTTGGGGTCGATCTGGCCGATTGGATCGGTGTGTAGCCTCATATCGACGAGGGCCGCGGCGAGATACTCGACTGTAGCAAAACCCTGGTTGAACGTTGCTGCGGCCTTTAGCTTCTCGATCAACTTGCCCGGCATCGGCTGCTTGGTGCGGTAGTGGCGCGCGTAATTATCGAGGATCTCGCGCGTTAGCAGCCAGCGCTCGTGAACTTGGCTGGGAAATTCGACGAAGTCGCGCGGCGTATTGTCCAGCGTTGGGTAAGTTGTATCGTTGCTCAGCGCGTGCAGCGCATGGCCGAATTCGTGAAACAAGGTCTCGGCATCATCGAGGCTCAGCAGCACGGGCTCGTCGGGTGCACCCTTGTTAAAGTTATTGTTGTTGGAAACGATCGGGTAGGTCTTGCCGCCGACCTTGTGTTGCCGTCGATAGGTGGATTGCCAGGCGCCTGACCGCTTGTCCTTGCGAGCGAAGTCATCGCGATAGAGCAGACCGACGTGGCCGCCATCCGCCTTGCGGGTGACGTGATAGACGCGGACATCGGGGTGAAAGGTCGGCACCGTGCCGGTAATCTCCTTGAATGCGTAGCCGTAGAGCTTCTCCGCCATGTGGTATGACGCGGCGATCATGTTGTTCAGTTCGAAGTATTGTTTGAATTCGCTTTGGTCGAGGTCGTAGCGCGCCTTGCGCACCTTTTCCATATAGAAGCGATAGTCCCACGGGGCGATCTCGGTCGGCGCAGCGAGCTGCCTAGCAATCGCTTGCATCTCGCGAACCTCTTGCTTGACTCGAACGACTGCCGCCGGCCAAACGCGCATCATCAGCGCCTCGGCGCGCTCTGGCGTCTTGGCCATCGTGTCCGACATACGCCAGTGGGCATGGCTCTTGTAACCCAGTAGTTTGGCGCGCTCGGCGCGGAGCTTGACGATGCGCACGATCAGCGCGTTGGTGTCGTTGACGCCGCCGTTATCTCCGCGGGAGACGAACGCACGCCAAACTTTTTCGCGCAGTGACCGCTCGGTGGAGAAGGTTAGAAACGGGTCGACCGCCGATCGCGTGTTGACCACAACGTAGCCATCAAGCTTTCGCTTTTCTGCGGCCGCCCGATACGCGGCAACCAGCGACGGGGGCAACCCACCGAGGTCTTTTTTGCCAAGCGTGACCCAGGTGTCTTCATCGGCTTGCACGCGGTTGGCGAAATCTGCAAACAGCGTGGCGAGCTCCTTGTTGATCGCCCCCAGCTGGTCCTTCTGTGCCGGATCGAGCCGCGCCCCGCGCCGCACGAAACTTTCGTACTGCTCTTCAAGTAGCCGACGCTGTTCTGCGCTCAACTGCGCCGTATCGCGCGACCGATAGACCGCCTCGATCCGTTGAAACAACGGCCGATTGAAAAAGACGCGATCGAAAGCCTGGCTGAGCATTGGCTCGATCTTGCGGCTGAGCGCCTGGTAGGCCGGATCGTTCATGTTGCTGGTCATCACCGAGAACAGCGACTCCAAGCGGCCGAGCGACCAACCGCTACGCTCGAGAGCCTCGATGGTGTTGGCGAAGTTGGGCTGTGCCTGGTCGTCAGCGATCGTCGCCACTTCTTGATGCATTGCAGCGATCGCCAGCGAAAACGCCGGTTCAAACAGTTCGGCGCGAACGCGGTCGAAAGGTGGCGCACCGTGATGGGGGCCGGTCCACGGCGCGAGTAGCGCCTCGACGGCGGCCCTGTCAGCGGGCTTTAGCTTCATCGGGCCTCCGGATCCGCCAACGGGCGGCGGCGAGACTGCGGTTGAGGTTTTACAGGCAGCGACGCTCAGCGCGAGGCCGGCGAGCAGCAAGAGCAGGTTGGTGGGCAAACGGCGCAAGGCGATGGTTTTCATCCGTGCAGCCTAATCGGGCCCGGCTCCGCTCACAAGCGTTGGACTGCCCTATGCCCCGCAGGGGGAGAACCGTGGAAAAAATCCCTTTGGATCCTTGATAGCTCGGGTTCGCCGGGCCCCTCGTCAGCGACCATTCGGCTGAAGCGGACCTACGACGCGCGACGGGCTAACGTCGGACGACTAGCTATCGACGAGCGAGTCCCAGAGCGCGCGCATCTTCTCTTTGACCTCTGGCGGAAGGTTGAGCGGCTTCGATGGCTGCTGTTTGAAATTGGCCAGCGTCTGGTCAGCAAGCTGAAGAACAAGGCTCTCAGCCGGAGCGTAGCTCGGCAGGGGCGCCACCGATTTGCCACCGTCTGTGGCGGGGGGGCAACACTGGCGCCTCAGCGATCGTCCACAGCGGGAAAAAGTAGGCACGCAACGCAACCTGCGTGCCAAAGGAGGTGTTTGCAAGCGTCTGTAGCAGCAACAGTTTGTCGATATCGCTCGCCGCCTCACCCGCGATCTTCAGACGGTGGCCCCCACGCTCGCCGCTCGGCAAGGGAATCGGCCGCCAAGGCAAGCATCAACGGAACACGCGCCAGGCCGCGACGCGCGCTAGAACACCGCCTCGGCCAGCTGCATCACGGCGATGTCGCTCTGCTCGACGAGCCGACGGTTGAGTGACAACTGAGGCAGCACTTGGCTGCAGAACCAGTCGCAGGCAGCGATCTTGCCCTGGTAGAAAGCGCCTTCGCTCTCGCCTTCAACGCCAAGCTCAAGCGCCCGCTGCGCCGTCATCCCGTTGACCAGCAGACGCCAAGCGATCATCAGCTCGGCCAAGCCAAAGAGCACCCTTACGCCGTGAAGACCAACGTGGTGCAGGCTCTCCCCCATCTTCTGCATTAGCGCCATCAGCGTCGCCTCGGTGTCGGCGATCGCTGTGGCGATCAGCTCGCGCGAACGCAGCAGCGGGTCGCCTGCAGTCTGCAGCGCGAGGTCGGCTTTGATTCGGTCGATCAGCCGACGCAGCGTAGCACCGCCATCGCGACCGATCTTGCGGAAGGCCAAGTCCAGCGCTTGGATGCTGGTGGTTCCCTCGTAAAGCGTGTCGATCTTTTGATCGCGAATGTACTGTTCGATCGGGTAGTCGCGACAATACCCCGAACCGCCGAACACCTGGAGCGCCTGAGATAGCAGTTCGTAGACGCGTTCGGAGTAGTAGCCCTTGATCAACGGGAGCAACAAATCGCCCTCGCGGCGCAGTTGGTCGCGCTCAGCGGCGTCGGCGATGAGGAGCTGTTGGTCTTGGAGGCTCGCCGCGTAGAGGTACAGCGCGCGCATGCCCTCAGCGTTGGACTTTAGGTTGATCAACATCCGCCGCACGTCAGCGTGCGCGATGATCGGCACGCGCGGAGCGTTCTTATCGGTGGCACGGGTCAGGTCAGGCCCTTGAACCCGCTGCTTGGCGTACTCCAAGGCGTGCAGATAGGCGGTGGAAAGGTGACTCATACTCTTGACGCCGATACACATCCGCGCTTGTTCGATCACCCTGAACATTTGCGCGATGCCGTCGTGCTTGTCGCCCATCAGCAGCGCACGACAGGGACGATCTGCGCCGAGCGTCAGCTCGCAGGTTGCCGAGGCTTTGATCCCCATCTTATCTTCGAGATTGGTCACGAACGCGCCGTTGCGCTCGCCAAGGCTGCCATCCTCTTCGACCCAGAACTTCGGAACGATAAACAGGCTCAAGCCCTTGGTTCCTTTGGCGTGGCCTTCGGGACGCGCCAAGACCAAGTGAATGATGTTGTCGACGCAGTCGAAGTCGGCGTTGGTGATGAAGCGCTTGACCCCCTCGAGATGCCAGGTGCCATCGTCGGCTTGGCGGGCCACAGTGCGCCCAGCGCCGACGTCGCTACCGGCGCCCGGTTCGGTGAGCACCATCGTCGCGCCCCAACGCTTTTCGATGATGTTGCGGGTAAACCGCACGTTCTGGGCATCGGTGGCCAACTCGTCAAAGACGCGGCTGATAAATGCGCCGAACAGGTAGAATGCCAAGCTGGCGTTGGCGCCAACCACCATCTCCCAAACGCTCCACGTCACCGTCGGCGGCGCACCAAAGCCTCCCGTATGCTCGCCGATCGCCAGCCGATGCCAATCGGCGTCGTACCAGGCGGCGAAGGCGCGCTTGAAACTCTCGGGAAGGCTGACCGTGCCGTCGCGTAGCTGCAAGCCTTCGCGGTCGGCCGCCATGTAACTCTGCGCCAGTACCTTGCGGGCGATCGTCTCCACCCCAGCGAGGGCGGCGCGCGCGCTGTCGTGATCCATCGGCGCAAACGGACCGCGCCCCAGTACGTCGTCTTGGATACGCAGCACCTCAAACAGGTTAAACTCGATGTCGCGCAGATTGCTGCGATAGTGGTTTTCAATGGCCATGTGCCCATTTACGGCGAAGGCGCGAAGACGTCAAGCGCCGTGCCGCAGATCGGACTGCGGGATCTTCGGCCTGTGCGCGCGCCGCACCGCCACAGCGATCGCCGCGCGGTACGGCGAGCGGATCTGCGTAATGACTAGCGGCCGAAACGGCTAGCGCTGCGTGCTCAGGGCCGCGGCGATTTCTTGGGCGCTCTGACCGGGCACGACTTTTACCGAGCGGTGATCCTTGTACAGAAAGAGCGCTGTACGTTGACGCCCTAACCACCTCGCGAAAGGCACCAGGTCAAAGGCTTTTCCGGCGATCAAGTACGGTAGTTGTCCTTCCTGGTCGTAGCGCGTGTATGCCGGCGTGGTGATGGTGCGCGATCGCTTGCCGTCGCTACGCACGGCGTAGGCGAAGCGCACACCGTTGGCCGTCCATTCGCGATACCAGTTGATCTCGGCGCCGGTCGCCGGGTCGAAGGCCTGCTTGAGATAATACGTGCCGTTGCGCGGCACGTAGGCCGCGAAGTGCCTGGCGTCCACGCCACGCTCGCTGCTATCGGGGGCGCTCCTCTTGACGCGTTCGATCGTGCGGACATCGAGCAGCCGACGCCCCGTCGAGCCGCCATCGTAGCGGCGCTCGACGTTGACACGCAGATGCGTGGCGGCAGTGGGATCGAAAACGAATTCGGCATCGTGAGCAGGTCGCGGCCGTCGCTGCCCGTTGGCCAGGCCAGCAAAGCAAAGTAGCGCGCCGAGAGCGACGATGCGCGTGATGCGGGACGTTGATGTTCGGTGCTTCACGGGTCCACCTCCGCGTGGCGGACGACCACGCTTGCTTGACGCAAAGCAAGAGTTGGACCAGCTGCGAAGGTAGAATTCCCCTGTGGTGTCGCGTCGCTGACGAGCAAGTCGGCAGGGATGTGAGCCAGTTCATTTTCTGGCCGGCCCGTCGCGAAAAAAGGTCCACCATCTTGCGTGGTAAGCACTCGCTTTCACCGGCCACCTGAGGAACTGTCAGCTTTGCGGGGCGCAGGCAGCGGCATCCGCCGAAACAATGATCGGCTCATCCGGCGCCCGCGCTTGCCGTCGAACCAACGATCATCGCCGAAGCAGCCAAGCTCGCCGGCGATGCGGGTTAGATATCGATGAGTTGTCTGAGCGGCGCGATCGGCACTTGTCGCGACATCGGTCGGCGCGTAGATCGTTGCCGTGAACAACGCCAGACGACACACACCGATCGTTTTCCTGCTCTCACTGTGCCTCGGCAGCGCTGGGTGCAACAGCGACCCAGTGATTACATTCGGCCCGCGAGGGTCGCTGGTCACCGCGGCAGGCAAGGGCGGCTTTCGCTTCGGCACCGCCTCCTCCGCCACGCAGATCGAGGATCAGAACCCCAACACCGATTGGTACCATTGGACCCAGGCCAAGCCGGCAGGTCTTGGACACGACACCTTTCTCGGCGATGCGGCCCGCGGCTACACGCTAGCGCTCGCCGACGTCGAGCGCGCCGCAGATCTCGGGCTCGACGCACTGCGCTTTAGCGTAGAGTGGGCGCGCTTGGAACCCACACCAGGTCAATACGACGAGACGGCCTTTGCCCACTACGGCGCGCTGATCGACGCCCTACTCGCCCGCGGCATCCGGCCGATGATCACGCTGCACCACTTTACGTGGCCACGCTGGGTGTCCGATCCAAGCAAGACCGATTGCGCCGCGCAAGGACCGCAAGACGACAACCTCTGCGGTTTGGAGACCGAGGCGGGTTACTTGCGCTTGGCGGCGGCGATGAGCAAGGTCGTTGCCGAGATGGCACGCCGCTGGGGCGACCGCGTCGATGAATGGTACACGCTCAACGAGCCGGTTAACTACGTGCTGGCCGCCTATGGCGCTGGGCAGTTTCCACCGGCGCGGATGTATATCTTCGACTTTGCCAAGTTGATGCCGATCTTCCGACGCTACTTCGATCTGCATGCGCGATTGGCTAAGTCGCTGCGCGACAACGATACGCTGGACGCCGACGGGGACGGGCGCGCCACCGCGATCGGCCTGGGTCTATCGCTGCACAGTTGGGTCCCCGCGCGCAAAGGCCGGCGCAGCGAGCATCCCGACGACATCGCCGCCCGCGACCTGGTGAACTACATCATGCGCGAAGCACCGATACGCTTTCTCACCGAGGGCGGTTTTGACCCCGACTTGGACGGTGTGCTCGATGAGCCGCAACCCAGCTGGCGCAACACCCTCGACTGGATCGGCGTGCAGACCTATTTTCGCTCCGGCGTAACCGCCGACCGCGCGTTGATCCCCGAACTCGGGCTGACCTTCTGTTTCGCTGAAGGTTCCGACTTTGGCCTCGGGGCCTGCATCCCCGCTGAAGACCCAAGCTACAACGTGCCGGCGATGGGATACGCCTGGGGTCCCGGCATCCTCGAGGAAAACCTGCTGGCGCTCGCCGCGCGGTTTCCCGACATTCCCTTGGTGGTGACCGAAAACGGCATCGCCGCGCAAGAGAGCCGCCGACGCTCAGAGGTGATGGTCCGTTCGCTCGAGGAGATCGCCAACGCCCAACGCGCCGGGGTCGACGTACGCGGCTACTACCATTGGACGCTGGTGGACAACTTCGAATGGAACCTCGGGTACACGCCTCGCTTCGGGCTCTATCGCGTCGAACGCAGCGACTTCTCGCGCACTCCCACACACGCTGTCGAGACCTATCAAAAGATCACAAGGGCGCGCGGCCTACCCAGCACACTACGCCACGATCTCGGTGGCGCCGGCCCGCTAACGCCGCCGGCAGCTTCGCCCTAGTCCTCGCCCAGGCGCCCCGCGCGCATCGGCGAGACGCTGCGGCGGACACTCGCGGTTGCCGGCCCCTTAGGCCCGGCGCTGAAACGCCGATCGTAGAAGGAACATGGTCGATTGAACATTGCCGGCAGGCACAACAAGAGCGCATGATCACGCTGCCCCATCTTCGGGGTGGAGTGCAATGGACAAACCGCCACGGGGTACCGCGCTGGAGCGAGTCTTTGAGACGCTGATCGGCGGGGTCTTCGAGCGCGGCTATGGCTTGACCGAGGGCTTCGTCGCCGCATCGACCGTTGAAGGACTACGCCAGCGGCTATTAACCCATCGCCGCAACGGTGAAATGTATCCCGCCGGTGTCGGCCGTCATTTTGATTTTCAGCACAACGCCAAAGTTCGCGGCGACGTGATCCGCTGGATCGACAACGATTCGCCAGCGCCCGATGAGTGCGACTGGTTAGCCGCCGTCGGCGGGTTCATCAGCTATCTTAACCGGTCCTGCTACACCGGGCTCTGTGACTTCGAGTTTCACTACGCCTCTTACCAGCGCGGCAGTGGCTACGCACGTCACCTCGACCAGTTTCGCGACGACAAGCGGCGCAAGTTTTCGCTGCTGCTCTATCTCAACGACAACTGGACCGATAGCGACGGTGGCGAACTTGTCTTGTATCCAGAGGACGCCGAGCCGGTTGTTGTCGCGCCACTTGGTGGGCGGGTGGTCTTCTTTCGCAGCGACCAGCTGGCCCATGAGGTCCGGCCCTCGCTCAGCCGCGAGCGCCTCAGTTTGGCAGGATGGCTAAAGGCGCGCTGATCGAACTGATCGCCTGGCTGAACTAGCCACCGCGACGCGTGC
>JACKDQ010000018.1 GCA_020633415.1 Deltaproteobacteria bacterium | reverse complement strand
AATTGGTGCCCAGCGCCCAGCGGCGGCGCTCGAAGAACATCCCAGTTAAAACAGCGATCTTCAGTAGCTGAGCAACTCTATCCACAGCCAGCGCGTTGCACAGCACCCACCTCTTGTGCCAGGCTTGGCCGGCTTAACCGGCTTACGGCTTTTTCGAGGAACAAGATGACGCGCAAGATCACCCTTTCGCTCCTCGCTGCGGTGGGGCTTTTCGGTTGCTACGGCGACGCGGCGCCCGACACACCGACCGACTTGGCGACGCTAACGCAGGCGCTCGAACAAAAGAGCCGCCTGCTCGATCAGCAACTCATCCCCAACCCAACGTTGACCGCCGAGCTTCGCGCGCTGGCCGGTCAGCGCATCGCATTGCTCAAGCAACTAGCCCGTCGCGATCCGCGGGCCGCACTGCGCGCAGCACTCCCCGCCGAAACACGCGCGGCGCTGCCCGAGGCGATTCGCAGCCGACTCGAAGGCGCGGCCAGGCTGCGCGGTACCATAGTCAGCCAGTGCGCGTTGGGCAACACCACCGGCGAGATGCGTCACTACCTGCGGGTCGGCAACCGCACACTGCGACTGTTTAGCGCGAGCCCGTTGCCCGATGTCACGCCAACGGCGCCGCTGGTCGTCAGCGGTCTGCAGCTCGCCGACGAGTTCGTCGCCGAAACGATCGACGTCGATGGCAACGAAGTCGCCGCGGCAGGTCCGCAAGGCAGCCAAAAGGTCTTGGCGGTGTTGATCAGTTTCAAGGACAAGGCCAACAGCTTTAGCAAAGCGCAAGTTCAAGACGTGCTGTTCAAGCAGACCAACGACTACTACCTCGACGTCACGCAAAACAAGACATCGATCACCGGCGACGTCGTCGGACCCTACACGATCAGCATCGACAGCAGTGGTTGTGCGCCGTCGACGATCTCGACTGAGGGTAAACAAGCCGCAAAGAACGCCGGCATAGCGCTCTCTGGCTACACCAACTTCATGTTTATTTTCCCGAAGGCCGCCTGCGGCTGGGCCGGCCTCGGCAACGTGCGCGGCTCAACGACCTGGATCAACGCCTCGGTCACCCTGCGCACCGTCGGTCACGAACTTGGCCACAACTTCGGCGCACAGCATTCCCATGCGCTTGAGTGTGGTCTATCGACGGCAGAGGGACAGTGCAGCGGCATCGAATACGGTCACACCGCCGACATCATGGGCCGCGGTCCTGCGGCCGGACATTTCAACGCCTTCCAAAAAGAGCTGCTCGGCTACTTGGACGCCCCGGGCTTTCCGCCGATCACCTTCGTCGACAAGTCGGGCGACTACACGATCGGCAACTTCGAAACCCACGACAGCACAGCCAAGGCGCTGAAGATCTTCCGCGGGATGTCGGGTAACGCGCGCACCTTTATCTACGTCGAGTATCGCCAGCCGATCGGCGCCGACAAGGAGCTGCAAAGCAAACCTGGCTTGACCGATGGCCTATTGATGAGCCTCGGCACCGAGGGCTCATCGGGTAGCAGCTTCATGCTCGACATGACACCGCAAAGCGCGCAAGGCAGCAGCAGCGATTGGTATGATGCGGCGCTGCCCTTCGGCAAGGGCTTCGCCGACGCAGCGGGCAAGTTGGAGATCACCGCCGTTTCCGGTGATGGCAAACAAGCGACGGTTCGGGTCAAGATGGGCCCGGGGCTGACCTGTCAGCGTCAGGCACCGACGGTAACGATCGACCCCAACGCCCGGCAGGTCGCGCCAGGCACCTTTACACCGCTCGAGGTTACGATCACCAGCAACGACAGCGCTTGGTGCCAATCTTCAACCTTCGACTTGGCCACCAACGCGCCGAGTGGCTGGACGGCCAAACTGCTGGTCAACACCGTGCAGCTCTCCGCGGGCTCAACGGCCAAGGTTCGCTTGGACGTCACTGTCGACCCGCAAGCTGCGACCGGCCCCTACGAGGTCAGCGTGACCGCCCAAAACAACGCAGCCGCACAACAACAGGCTACCGCCAAGGCGGCGATCAACGTGACCAAGACCAACTGCATCAACGCCAACCCGCACATCAGCTTGACGCCGTTGCTGGCCAACGCCCTGCCGGGTGCCTCGGTCGAGTACGAGCTCACCGTCCGCAACGATGACGTCGGTCCCTGCCCGGCGACGTCGTTTGCGCGGATCGTCAGCGTGCCCGGTGGCTGGCAGCCGCCGACCCTTGCCGCGACGCAACCGCTATCGCCGGGAGCTTGGGAGCGAATGAAGTTCTCGGTGGCCTCGCCGATCGACGAGGCCGATGGTAACTACAACGTGACCGTCACTGCGACGAGCCAGTCCGACAGCACCTTCAAAGAATCGCTGGTCGCCGCCTATGTGATCGGCAAAGGCGGCGGCGGTAACTGCACGCGCAAAGCGCCGACGCTCAGCGTTACGCCGGACAGCGCGCGAGCCAAAGCCGCCGGAGAGAGCGCTACCTTCTGGGTCACCTTGACCAACCAAGACGCCGATACCTGTGCACCGACCAGCTACAGCGTTACCGTCGAGGGCCCGGCCGGCTTTGCTGGCGGACCACAAGACTACCCCGACCTGATCCCCGGTGAGAGCCAGACGATCTCGATCGAGGTCAACACACCAAGCGACGCCGCGAGTGGGCTGCACGCGATCTCCTTTCGGACCGCCCACGGCGATGATGCCAGTTTGACCGCCCAGCAGAACGCCAAGGTATTCGTCGGCGATGCGTATTCGGTCGACCTCAAGGCTGCGGCGATCAGTTCATCGCTCAAAGGTGAGAAGCTGCGACAAATCGACGTCAGCGTGACCGTGACCAACGTCGAGGAGCCGATCGAAAACCAGTCGGTCGATCTGCTGATCACCGATCCGACGGGCAAGACGCTCTACGATCGACGGCTGTGGACCAACCGCCAAGGGATGGTCACGATTGAGCAGTCGCTCGGCGAAACCGCCGCAGCCGGCACATACAACGTCTCGGCCACCGCCGAGATCGTCAACCAGGGCAAGCTGACCAAGACCGCCACCGTTGAGGTGCCCGCGCTAGAAAACGTGCCCGATCCACCGACGAGCGGTGGTGGCTGTGCGATCAGCGGCCGCAGTCCCAGCGCGCCCTTGGCGTTGGTGCTGCTGCTGGTCGGCTTGTTTTGGATCGGTCGCCACAGACGACAGGCCTAAGGTCAGCGCCAAACGCATCTCACAGGCGTATTTTCGCCGCGCTGATTTTCCTCAGATCGCTCGACCACCCTCGGCCGTACAAAGGCCATGGACGTCGCACTGATTCTGACCCATCGCTGCAACCTGGCCTGCCACTACTGTTACGCTGGCGAGCATTTTCGCAAGGAAATCGATGACGTAATATTGCGTCGCGGTGTCGAGCTGCTCGTCGCCGACGGCGCTCAATGCGCGCAATTGAGCTTTTTCGGCGGCGAACCGTTCCTAGCCTTCGAGGCGATGCAGCGCGCCACCCAGCTGGCGGTGGCCCAGGCCAAACAGCATAACCAACAGCTGTTGCTCCAGTGCACGACCAACGGCACCGCACTAGCTCGCCCCGAGGTGATCGCGTTTACTAAGCGCTACCGCTTGCAGCTCACGGTCTCGATCGACGGCGTGCGCCAGGCCCACGAGCTCAATCGGCCGCTCGCCGGTGGGCGGTCGAGCTTCGATGCCGTGCTCGCTGGTCTGCGCGCGCTGGTCGCCGCCGGTCTGACGCCCGACGCGATGCTGGTGATCACCCCGCAAACCGCGCGCTATCTACACCAATCGGTGCGTTGGCTATGGCACGAAGGGGTGACGACCGTGCGCGCCAACGTCGAGCTCCGCGCCGATTGGCAGCGCGACGCACGCGACATGCTGCGCGAGCAATTGATCTTGGTTGGCCGCGAATTGCTCAGCTTGCGGCTGCGCGAGCGACGCATTCACTTTCAACCGTTCGACGGAGCGATCGAGCATCAGCTCAACGCGCACCCACACCGTGCGCCAAGCTGCGTGGTCGGTCACAACAGCGAAAGTCAGAGCCGGCGCTCGGTCGTCGTCGCCACCTCGGGCAATCTCTACCCTTGTGCGCCGATGGTCGCTGAAGACCGCGACGACGGCCCCGAGGCCAAGCTGCGTGTTGGACACCTCGACCAAGGCGCGGCAGCGATCGTCGAGCGCTTGGTGCCCAAGGGCAGCGACTGCGGCGAAAAGGGCTGCGCCTGTGCGGCGCTGCTGGAAACCGGCGACCGCGAGAGCGGCGGACCGATCGGCCTCTGGTACGGCGAGATCTGCCGCACCATCGGGACCGCGGTTGGTAGCAGCTTGGCCCGCCACGCCGTGCGCAAAGCGCTCGACCGCGATCGCGACGATGACGATCCGTTGCCACCACAGGCCAAGGCGCGCCGGCGCGGACCGCTGGTGTTGACACTGGGCCTGTTGGTCGGTGGCATCGTTTGGACCGTGCGTTCGAGCGTTCGCACCCTCGGCGAGCTCTCGCTACCACGACTCCCTAAACCACCGATCGAGCAGACGGTGATCACGACCTCCGGTGCGATCGAAACAGCGCCACAACCGCCGCCACCACCGCGCCCGCAACCCGAAGGCGAGCTCAAGGCACCGCCGCGTCCACCACGCCCGCTAGTCAGAGGCGAGATCAACGCACCGCCGCCACACCGTCCTCCGCAGCCGATCGTCGCCGGCGGCCTGCGTCCACC
Organism: Deltaproteobacteria bacterium; assembly: GCA_020633415.1. Lineage (GTDB taxonomy): Bacteria > Myxococcota_A > Polyangia > JACKDQ01. The sequence goes on along the minus strand of JACKDQ010000018.1, from coordinate 58,305 downwards.
GCCACGCACACCGCCGCCTAGACCAGCGCCTACGCCGCAGCCCACACGCCAACCGACGATCGACGGCGATCTGGCAACGCCTCCGCCGCCCAAAGTTCAGCTCAAGACCCGTGGACAACTGACGATGCCACCACGCGCGAAGTTACCCACCGGCCGCTAGACTGCACCAACGTGTACGCTGGAACTACCGCGCCGATGGCGGTATGAGCACCACGCTGATCGTCGGACATCCGCCGCAGGGCACTAATAGGAGTGGTTGAGGAAGGTCTGCAACTCACGCTCCATCGTGGCGTGATCGATCGCACCCATCTCGACGAGAACCTCGCCCAGCGGCCGACGGTGGGCTGCCTGGTTTTCGATAATCGTGATCAATTGCTCTTGGGTGACGAATCCGAGTTCGATCGCCAATTGACCAAACGGTTTGCGCGGTGTCTCTTGGCCCTGACGGTCGAGCACAGTCAAGACCTGCTCGTCGCTCATCAGGCCCAGCGAGCGAGCCACCTCGCCCACCGGTCGCTGTGAACGCCGCTGCATATCGAGTGCCTCAATCACCTGAGCGGTCGTGATCAGACCACGCTCGACCAGGTAGTAGCCGAAGTAGATCATTGCCTTCGTCGTGAATGTTATCCCTATTATAACAGAATTCGGACGCTTACGGGGGGGGGCGCCGGTCGGCTGCCCCGCTGGCCGGGCCCCGCGCTCACAATCACCGCCCGGCCGCTAGGCCCTCGTCTGAGGCGGTGGCTAGCAGCTCGGCTCTGAATAATCAGCTACTTAGAATAATGCCGTTGCCTGGGAACAGCATGCATCGCAAACCCGTTCTCTCAATAAATCTGTGGCTGACACTGGCCTTGGCGCTCAGCGCGCCATCAGGCGCACCGGCGAAAACGAGAGCCTCAACAGCGGCACGGCAAAGGCGAGAGCGTCGGCGACGCCGTCGGCAATTCAGCGAATGCGCTGCAACGCTGCTTCACCCGACGACGCACCATGGGCGATCACGGCTGCCATTGTCTGCTCGCCAGAGCGAACGCGTCCAAAGACGGCAAGCACTGGCGCTCACGCAACTAGCGCCCCGCCGACTTGATCCAAGCGGTTTGCAAAGCCCGCCAACGCCGGTAAAGTCGAGCCGAGCTGCTCAGCTCTGGTACCAGAGAAGGAATAGGCAATGTCGGCCGACGTCATGCAAAAAATCATCTCGCTGTGCAAACGGCGTGGCTTTGTTTTTCAGTCCTCAGAGATCTATGGCGGTCTGAAGAGCGCCTATGACTACGGCCCACTCGGCGCCGAGCTAAAGCGCAACATCATCAATGAGTGGTGGGCCGACATGGTGCATCGCCGAGAGAACGTCGTCGGCCTCGACGCCTCGATCATCATGCAGCGCAAAGTCTGGGAAGCCTCGGGGCACCTCGCTGGCTTCTCCGATCCGCTCGTCGACTGTTTGGTCTGCAAGAATCGTTTTCGCGCCGATCAAGCGCCCAAACTCGCCGAAGGCGTCGAAGCCCCACTGAGTTTCGCTGACAAAGGACAAGCCAAAGCGGCCGCGGAGCTGATCGAGAAGCAATTCTCGCTGACGCTTGAGCGTCGCGGCAAGGATCTGCACGGTGCCAAAGGCTCAGGCCGTGGCTATGTCTGTCCCGCCTGTGGCTCGCCGTTTCTCTCCAAAGAGCGGATGTTCAACTTGATGTTTCGCACCTCGATCGGCGCGACCGATCCGCTCGACGAGATCGCCGAAGCGATGGAAAGCGGCAAGTTCGCCGGGCTCAGCGGTCGCGAACTGCGCCAGGCGATCGGCGAGATCAACGAACGCTCCGCCGTTTACCTGCGCCCGGAAACCGCTCAAGCGATGTTCGTGCAATTTGCCAACATCCAGCAGGCGATGGCGATGAAGGTGCCCTTCGGTATCGCTCAGGTCGGCAAGAGCTTCCGCAACGAGATCACCGTCGAGCACTTTATCTTCCGCAGCTGCGAATTCGAGCAGATGGAGATGGAGTTTTTCTGCGAACCGGAAACCGCCGGCGAATGGCTCGACTTTTGGCGCAACGCACGGATGGATTGGTGGCGACGTTATGCCAACCACCCTGAGAAGTTTCACTTCCGCGAGCACGAAGCAGACGAGCTCGCTCACTATGCCGACAAGTGCTACGACATCGAATACGAATACCCCTGGGGCCAGGGCGAGCTCGAAGGCATCGCCAACCGCACCGACTACGACCTGAAAAAGCATGCCCAGCACAGCGGTCAGAAGCTCGAGTACTTCGATCCCGTTAAACAGCAGAAGTTCGTGCCCTACGTGATCGAGCCCGCAGCTGGCGCGACGCGCGGACTGCTGGTCTATCTGATCGACGCCTACTGCGAAGAACAGCTCACCGACGCAAATGGCAAGACCGATACGCGGGTCGTGCTCAAACTCCATCCGCGCCTGGCGCCGATCAAAGTTGCCGTCTTGCCGCTGGTCAAAAAGGACGGCATGCCCGAACTCGCACGCAAGGTGGTCGAGGCGTTTTGGCAGCATGGCATCGCCGCGCGCTACGACGAGACCCATGCGATCGGCCGCCGTTATCGACGCCACGACGAGATCGGCACGCCTTACTGTCTGACGATCGACGGTCAAACCAAGGACGATCAAACGATCACCATTCGCGACCGCGACACGATGGAACAGCGTCGCGTCTCGGTCGAATCGGCTGTGCGCGAGGTCGAAGAGCTACTGCGCAACAGCTAGTCGCGCTCGACTGCCTCAGCTAACCACCCAGCACATCAGGGTTTCCGCCGCAGGTTCGGCAGCATCGCCGCAGCCTAGAGCCCTCGGCTCAGCGCGCGATAAATAGGTCCGTTTTCGGCTTGCAGCTCGACGGGTCGATGGGTAATGGTCCCGGCCGGACACGGCCCAAGGGAGGATCAGATGCTGCGTGTGAGTCGAAAGGTGATGGCAGGTTGGATCGGCGCCGCTGCGCTGATAGTTCTCAATGCCTGCGGATCGGATGGCGGGACCAACGCGTACCCTGACCTGGGCATTGAACTTTTTCCGTGCTCTACGCCGGGAATTCCCTGCAATGCCCACAACCCCTGCGCGATCGAGCCGATCTGCGGCGACGATGGGCTCTGCCGACCGCGCGCATTGCAGAACTGCGATGATGGACTGGCCTGCACCGAGGACATCTGCCTCGGCAGCGGCAAGTGCCAATACAACGCGATCAGCGGACAGTGCGCGCTACCAGTGGCCCAGAATGGCAAGAGCGAAGTCCGCTGCTTTCAGGCCGACCAGCGTCACCCCGAGCAACCCTGCAAGATCTGCGCACCGGAGATCAGCGGCACAACCTGGAGCCCAGCGACCGGCGGTTCCTGCAACGATGGCGACGACTGCACCAAAGACGACTACTGCGACGCCGGCAAGTGCAAGGGCACCTACTTTGGCGACCTCTGCGCGGATAACCTGAGCTGCACCGAGAACAAGTGCGACGGCAAAGGCGGCTGCCTGCCGGCCAAGCTGCAGCAGGACGCTTGCCTGATCAACGGCACCTGCTACGCCGCCGGTGACAAGGACGCCGACGGTTGTGGGATCTGCGATCCGACCCAGAGCGTCAGCGGCTGGACAGCGATCTCGCTGCACTGCAAAATCGACGGCAAGTGCTACGCGCCGGGCGACAAAAACACCGATGGCTGCAGCACATGCGACCCCACGGCATCGACCAGCGCCTGGACGCCACTGGCCAATCACTGTTTGATCGACGGACAGTGTTACAAGGACGGCGACAAGGACACCAGCACCTGCGGTGAATGCGACTCTAGCGCATCGACCAGCGCCTGGACCGTCAAGGGCGATGTCTGCTTGGTCGGCGGCAACTGTTTCAAGGCCGGAGAGAAGGACACCACCGGCTGCGCGATCTGCGATACGGCAAAATCGAAAAACAAACTCTCGTCGGTCCCCGGACCGCTCTGCGTCGACTGGGTCCGCCCGCTAAAGAGCTCGATCGCCGCTGGTGCTGAACGCGTTGTCGTCGGCACCGATAACAACCCCTATCTGAGCGGGGCGTTCTTTACCGATGCCGATCTCGGCAACGGACAGATCACGGCGCCGAGCAGCGGCGACCGCTTCATCGCCAGCTACACCAACAAGGGCGACTATCGTTTCGCCCATGCGTTTAAGTTCTCGTCGTTCCTCGGCCAGGCCGTCGAGCTGGCGGTCGACCCGACGGGCGGCATATTCGTTGGCCTGCAAAATCCGGGTTCGGTTACCGTCGGTAGCAACGCCTTAACGCCGCAGACGGCCGGCGACGCTTTGATCATCCGCTACGCCAACGACGGCGCGGTCAGCTGGTCCAAGCAGTACGCCGACGCCACGCAAAAGACGGCCGAGATCCTGATCAACGACCTCGCCGTCAATAGCGCGGGTGAGTTGCTGTTTACCGGTGACTTTCTCACCGCGGCCAACTTCGGTGGAGGCCAGCTGGCTGGCGCAGCCGGCGTCGGTACGCCAGGCCCCTATGGCTTCTTGGCCCGCGTGGACAAGACCGGCGCCTACAAGGCGGCCAGCGTGGTTGGCGGTAAGAACAGCGAAAGCGGTGCCGCGCTCGGCGTCGACTCCCAGGGCAACGTGATCATCGCCGGTGTGTTTAGCAGCACGACCGACATGGGCGGCGGCACGCTGACCAGCGCCGGAAGCGACGACATCTTTATCGTCAAGCGCGATTCGAGCGGCAAGCACCTCTGGCAGACTCGCGCCGGTGGCTCTGGATCGGATCGCCTGTTCTCGCTCTGCGTCGACAGCAAAGACAACATCATCATCACCGGGGCCTTCGAAAACACAGCCGACTTTTCGGCTACCGATAAAGTCACCAGCAAGGGATCGCTCGACGCCTATATCGCCAAGTACGACTCGAGCGGCAAGTTGGTCTACGTCAAGGGCTTCGGCGGCCTCAGCGCCGACGCGGTGCTCTCGGTGGTTTGTGCCGCCAACGACGCGTTGATCGCCTCAGGCGTATTTTCGTTTTCGGTCGACTTCGGCGCTGGCGCGGTTTCCGCAGTCGGTTCGAGTGACATCTTCTTGATGCATCTCGACGCCAGCGGCAAAGTGTTGCAGACGCGCACCTTTGGCAGCAGCGGCACCGATAGCTTGGCCTCGATCGCCCAAGACAGCACCGGGGCGATTTATGGCGTCGGCTGGACCGACATCAGCATCGATCTCGATCACGCCCTCGATATGGGCTCGGGCTTTTTGATCCGCTTCAACAAGCCCTAGCTGCTGAAGCGATCGCCGAGGGCTGAATCGCGCGGCAGCGCTCAGCCCTTTGGCCGATCGCCTGCCACAGTGCGGCGAACCAGTCGCACATCACGCCCCGCTGACCACAAGCAAGCCTGACTCTCCCCGTCGATTTCTGCCGCGTTCGCCTCGTCGGTGTCGATATGCATCTCCAAGCTGAAGCGCTCGGAGACCCGCACCAACACATCGCCAAAGATCAAATCTCGACCGGCACTATCGACAGCCACCGAGACCAGATCTCGATCGCGCACGCCGAAGCGCTTTGCATCCTTCGGCGTGATGTGGATGTGTCGCCACGCGCAGATCACCCCACAGGACAGCGCGAGTTCGCCCGCTGGACCGACTAGGGTCAACCCCGGCGAGTTGTCGACATCACCGGACGCGCGAACGGGCGCATCGACACCCAAGCGAAACTCGTCAGTGCGCGAGATCTCGACCTGGGTCTGCGAGCGCGTCGGGCCGAGCACACGCACACCATCGATTCTGCCGCGCGGACCCACCAAGCTGACACGCTCTTGGGCGGCGAACTGCCCGGGCTGCGAAAGCGGGCGCTCGGGTGTTAGCGTGTAACCCTCGCCAAAAAGCATCCCGAGGTCTCGTTCGCTAAGATGCACGTGACGCGCGGAGACAGCGAGCGGGATCGCAAGCTGCTCGGCGTCTGCCATGGCCGCTGCCGCACACAGCTGAGCGGCGTCGCGAGCGATCGCCAACTCCTCGTCGGTAGCGACCACGATGATCTGACAGCGGCTATGATCTTGCGAAATGATCAGGTCGGGGTGCTGATGATCGGCGCGCGCTTGCCGGTTGCGCTCCTCGCATAGCCTCGCGCCGAGAAACTCCATCCGCTGACAGACGCGATGACGGATCAGCGCACTGTTTTGACCGATGCCACCCGTGAACACCAGCGCATCGACGCCGCCCAATACCGCAGCGTATGCACCAACGTATTTGCGTACCCGGTGCGCAAACACAGCCAGTGCCAGCCGCGCGCCGTCGTCGCCGTCGGCCGCTGCGGCCTCGATGTCGCGCATGTCGCGCTTGCCGCTCAGACCGAGCAACCCAGACTGTCGATTGAGCAGCGCGTCAAGCGCTTCGGCATCGTAGCCGTCGCGCATCAACGCCAGCAGAATGCCGGCGTCGATGTCGCCACTGCGACTGCCCATCACCAGCCCCTCGAGCGGCGTCATTCCCATCGACGTTTCGATCGCGCGGCCGCCTTCGATCGCAGCGACGCTGCAGCCGTTACCGAGATGACATGAGATGATCCGCAAGTCGCGAATGTCGCTGCCCAAGGCGCTCGCTGCGCGTTGCGCAACGTAGCGGTGACTGGTGCCATGAAAGCCAAACCGCTTGATCTGATATTTTTCGGCGAGCACCTGGGGGATCGCGTAGCGACTGGCCCGCCGCGGCAACGTTGCAAAGAACGCGGTATCGAAGACTGCCACGTGGGCGACGTCGGGCAGAACTTCGCGAGCAGCGCGAATGCCCGCAAGGTTGGGCGGATTGTGCAGCGGCGCTAGCGCCGCCGCGGCTTCGATCGCCTGCTCCACGGTATCGTCGATCCGCACCGGCCGATCGAATTGCTCGCCACCGTGAACAACACGATGACCAACAGCAGCGACCGCCTGGCCGCCGGCCGCCTCGATCAACAACGGAAGCAAGCGCTGTAGCGCTGCCCGATGATCCGCGCCATCAAGCGCAATGGATTGTTGCCCAACGCTCAGTACTGTGGCCAGCTCGCCCACACGCTCGACACTCGCCGAGGCCAAGCGCCGACCATCGGCGCTCTCGAGGATACAGGCCTTGATCGATGAACTGCCGCAGTTGATGACCGCGATACGCATACAGACCCTCCGCAGAACAGAGAACGTAGCACAGCTTGACCGAGCGACAGCGAACGGGAAACCGGACCCGGCCCCATGCTAGGATGAGGGATGACCACGCAGCGCTTTTCCGCAGTCGACCGCTGTGTCGAACGAGCGATCGCCGCCAAATGGTTTCCCCATGCTTGCTTGCTGGTCGCCGATCGTGGTCAGCCGGTCTACCATCGCGCCTACGGTGCCGCGCGCTTGGACACCGTCTTCGATTTGGCCTCGTTGACCAAAGTTCTAGCGACAACTTCGGCGATGCTCGATCTGGTCGAGCGCGAAGAGATCAAGCTGGGCGCATCGCTCAGCGACTACCTGCCGGCGTTAGCATCAGCGCCAGCTGGCCGCTGTCGAATCGATGACCTGCTGTTTCACTGCGCAGGGTTGGCGGCCTGGCAGCCATTCTATCAGCAGCGCACGGTGCTCGCCGCCCGCAGTTGGCGCGGACGAAGGGCGCGCATCCGCAAGCTCGCCGCTCATACGCCGCTGGCCTATCGCGCGCGCCACAGCAGCGAATATTCCGACCTGGGATTCATTCTGCTCGATCAGTTGCTCGAAACCCGGCTCGGCGCCAGCCTCGATCTATGGTTCGCCGAGCGCATCGCGCGGCCGCTCGGTCTCGAGGGTTGCTTGTTTGCTGCTCAACACCGTCGGGCGCAAAGCACGTTGGCCAAGTTGTCGATCGCACCGACGGAGCGGGCGCCTCGGTCGCGACGACACCTGTTGGGCGAGGTGCATGACGATAACACCCGCGCGATGGGTGGTGTCAGCGGCCACGCCGGCCTGTTCGGCAGCGCCTACCACATTCACCAAATCATCGCGCAGTACCAGCGCGCCTACGACGGTCAGCCCGCGCTGTTCCCCCACCGAACCCTGCGACGTTTTGTCCGCGCCCAAAGCCCCGACCGCCAATCGTTGCGCGCACTCGGCTTCGACCGCGCGGTGCGCGCCAAGACGATCAGCGGCAGTCACTTTTCCCGCCAAGCCGTTGGTCACCTCGGCTTCACCGGACCATCTTTTTGGTGGGAGCCTGAACGGCACCGCTGGGTGATCTTCTTGTGCAACCGCGTCTATCGCGGCCGCGAACCCAATCCGATGCCGCGCTTTCGGCCGGCGCTGCACGATGCGATCGCCCGCGCACTGACCCGCTGAGCGGCAGCGCAGCAACCCGCTGTGCGCCTGACTCTTTTTCGACCGCATCGAGCGCAGCACGCTACCGGCTTAATATTGAACAGTAAAGCGCTGCTGAATCGGGGTTGACCCCAGGTCGAAGTTCCACTATAAGTGCGAATAGAAACGATTCCTATTTCTACTGGAGCGCATGATGATTCAGCTAGCCAACCCGCACCGACCACGCCGAATGCTGACCCGTTTGATCGCGACGACCTTCGCACTGAGCCTGCCGCTCGCCAGCTACGCGCAAACCAGCCAGCCCGCCAGTGCCGACGCCACGCTGGCCGCCAAACTTGAGACGCTGCAGCGGCGCATCGAAGCGCTGGAGGCGGCAAAGAAGCAGGTCGCCGATCAAAGCAACCAAACTGGCGCCGAGCGCGATCAGCTCGCCAGAAAGGTCACGATCCTCACCGACGAGGTCGCGCGGCTGCGCGAAAGCCTGGTCGTCCCCGAGTCCGACGTGCTCAAGAGCAAGTTCGGCATGGGGCCAGCAGCCTCGAAGATCTACGGCGCCAAGACCGGGATTTCACTGGGCGGCTATGGCGAGTTCTTCTTCGACGCCAAGGTCGCCGACAAGGTCGCCGGCAAGGATTACAACTTTGGCGACCTCTTCCGCTACATCCAGTACGTCGGCTACAAATTCACCGATAGGCTGCTATTCAACGCCGAAGTCGAATTCGAGCACGCCACTACCGGCGACGAAAACTACGCCGGCAAGAGCGGCGAGGTCGCCGTCGAGTTCGCCTATCTGGAATATCTGTTCAACCGGCAGATCAATTTGCGCGGCGGTCTGCTGTTGATGCCGATCGGCTTCGTCAACGAGATCCACGAGCCACCATTTTTCCACGGCAACCTGCGGCCACAAGTCGAGACAGTGATCATTCCCTCGACCTGGCGCGAGCTCGGCGTCGGCCTACACGGCGAGCTTGCCGACGGACTGAACTATAAGCTCTACCTGGTCAACGGACTCAACGCCGAGAAATTTTCACCCTCGGGTTGGCGCGATGGTCGGCAACATGGCGGCCGCGCGATCACCGAGTCGGTCGCTGGCGTACTCCGCCTCGACTACGCATACCGCGACAACCTGCAGATCGGCGCATCGATCTTCTATGGTGGCGCCGACCACTCGCTGATCAAAAATCCCGACAGCCCGACCGAAGACCTGAGCGTCAACACGCTGCTGATCGAAGGTCACCTACAACTGCGCTACAAGGGCATCGAATTTCGCTCGCTGGGCGCCTACGCCCACCTGAGCAACGCCCGCAAACTGACCTCGGCGCTGTTTCCCGATAGCAGCGACCCGAGCAAGCCCGAGACCAGCCTGCTGGCTTCGCGGATGTACGGCTTCTACGTCGAGGCGGCCTACGACATCTGGCCGCTGCTCTGTAACAAGCCGCTTTACCTAGCTCCGTATATTCGCTTCGAAAATTATGATAGCCAGGCCAAGGTTCCCACGACGCTCGCCGGTCGTAGCGCCGACACAGCCAGAGATGTTACGGTTTTCGAGGCGGGCTTGACCTTCAAGCCCCATCGCCAGGTCGTGCTCAAGTTCAACTATCGGCGCAACAGCAATCAAAAGGGCTCCCAGCTCGCCGATTCACTGTACTGGGGCGCGGGCTTCGTCTATTAAGGGTGCGGATGATTCGATGACTTACCTCGCGACCATCACCAAACTCGCACGAGCGCTGCTGATCTTTCCGCTCGTCCTGGTCGTTTTCCCCGATCGTGCCGAGGCCAAGATCTTCTTCTCCAAACAAGGCGCGCTGAAAGTTGCGCTACCGGCAGCAAAAACGGTTGTGCCCCGGGATATCTTTTTGTCCGACGAGCAAGCTGCCGAGATCAAGGCGCACAGCGGCCGCGCTCCCCAATCAAAGCTGCTGCGGGTCTATGTCGGTGAAAAAGACGGCGCGATTACCGGCTACGCGCTGATCGACACGGTGATCATCCGCACGCTGCCGGCGACGATGATGTACGTCCTCACGCCGACCGGGCAAATCCGCGCGATCCACGTGCTGGCATTTCACGAGCCACTGGAATATCGCCCACCGCAGCGTTGGCTGAGCCAGTTCTATCAACGGCCGGCCCACGCCTCGAGCAAGGTCGCAGGCATCGCTGGCGCGACGCTCACCGCCCAGGTGATTGCCCAACGCGCCGCTGCCGCGCTCGAGCTGTTTCGCGTGGCGATCAATCCGCAGAAAAAGGTCGCACTAGGACCCAACAGCAAGTAAACCTTGGCCGAGCAATGCGGTACTTCAACACTGGGCAAATCTCTAGCAGCCTGACCAGAACAGCCGTGCTGTTCTTCCTGCTGATGATCCTCTTGTTTTGGGCGAGCTCAGCGCTGATGTTCTTTCAGCGGATGTCTTTCGATCCAACCTCGGTGATGCAACATTACCTCGGCAAACCCAGCGAATGGGGCGGGCCCGTGGTCGGCCGCTCGTACAAAGTGATGCTGGAGGTCTCCCATGCCCACTTGTTCGCGATGGGCATGCTACTGCTCACGCTGACCCATCTGTTGATCTTTGTGCCCGTCTCGCCACGACTGAAAATCGTGCTCACCTCGAGCGCGTTTCTCTCGGCGCTCTGCAATGAGGGCTCGGGCTGGTTGATCCGCTTCGTCAGCCCACAGTTTGCCTACTTCAAACTGCTCGCCTTCGCCTGCTTTCAGCTGTCGATGGCAGCGCTGGTGCTGATGCTGATCAGCGCGTTCATTCGTCCTGCCGGAAAGCGTTGACGATGGCCACCAACAAAGCGCGTTGGCTGCCGCTCGCGCTGCTCTGTTGCCAGGCCTGCGCACCGCACACCCCGACGCCTCAGCTGGGCCCACCGAGCGATCCCTTCGCCGCTACCGTCGTCCGCGTGCGCTATGTGATGGGCTCGATGCTGAAGATCGCCGTCGATGCGCCAGAAAGCCAGTGGATCGAGCTTTTGATCGATGAAGCCTTCTCGCGCGCGCAAGCGCTCGATAAGTTGCTCAGCAACTATGATCAGCAAAGCGCGCTGAGCCGCTTCAACCGCGAGGGCAGCGTGCAAAGCGCGATGGTCCCCCCCGGACTCTACGCGTGCTTGCGGCTGAGCAAGGAATACAGCCGCCAGACCGACGGCGCCTTCGACATCACGGTCGGCGCGCTGGTTCTGCTCCATCGCAGGACCGCGACGCCCAAGCCCGAACAGCTCAAGGCCGCGATCGCTGGCATCGGTGACAAGCACCTGCGCCTGCTTGCCGCGAATCGCGCGACAATGGATCATCCGCAAACCCAGCTCGATATGGGCGCGATCGGTAAAGGTTTCGCCGTCGATGCGATCATCGACCTGCTCAAAGAACGCCGCATCACCTCGGCGTTTGTCGATTTCGGTGGCAGCAGCTTTTTTGGGCTCGGCAAACCGCGCGGCTTAGCCGGCTGGCCGGTCGCCCTCGGCAGCGGGCAAACAGTCGCGCTGGTCGATCGCGCGCTGTCCTCGTCAAACAGCCAGCACACCGGTAAGAACGACGCGCTCGAGTTTCACATCATCGATCCGCGTAGCGGCCAGCTGGTCAACGCCAAGCGCTTCGTCGCGGTCACTGCGCATACGGCGACGCAGAGCGAAGTCTGGAGCACCGCGCTCGTCGTCGACCCATCGCTGGCCGAGTTGGCCAAGCGGGTCGGCGTACGCATCGAAGCGCTGCGAACCGACAACTGATCGCTCGAGCGCCGGTGCGCCTTGCTTATCAGCACCAGACCGGATTAGTTTAGGCCATGATCAACCGGCAAGGCCTACTGGCCGCCTCGCTCCTCGTCTGTGCGACCTCCGTCGCCGCCGCGCCGCCGCCGATCGTCGCTGTTTTCCCGATCGAGGAGCGCGGAACAAACCTAGGCGCCGACAAACTCGATCGGCTCGCTGCCTATCTCGCGGCACAGTTGGCCGCCAGTGGACATCTGCGGATCGTACCGCGCGAGCAAGTCAAACAACGACTGCGCGCTCAGAAACTGAGCTCATACAAGTCGTGCTACGACAAGTCCTGCCAGGTGACGATCGGTCGCGAGCTAGCCGCGCAAAAGTCGATCGCGCTGCAACTGCTGCGCATCGGTTCTTTCTGCGTGCTATCGGCCTCGCTATTCGACCTGCGCCAAGCGGCAACCGAGCGCGGTGCTACCGCTCGCGGTGGCTGCAGCGAGGATAGCATCGTCGAGAGTATCGAACGGGTTGCCAAGCAACTCGTCGGCTCAAAGCCGCCACGCTCGGCGCCCGCGATAGTCGAAAGCGATCACGTCATCGATCGTCGCGGCGGGCGAGCGACGGCCCCCGCCGCTGGAGACGAGCTCCAACGCCTAGAGCTACTGCTGCGCGGCCAGTCGTTTCGCGAAGCGTACGACCAACTCAAGACCGTGCCCCCCGAAGCGCGTGGATCGCGCTGGAGCGCAGTGGTGGAAGGAGCGGTCAACGGCTACGCTCGTCAACTCAAGGCGCTCGACAAATGCGGCGAAGCGTTCGCTGTGCTCGAGGATGCACTGCGCGACTACGCCTTTTTGACCAAGCAGGCAGGCTATCTCGCGACGCGACGCGACATCGGTGTTTGCGCGCTCGCCAAAGGCAAGACTCACGACCCACGTGCTGTGGTCAGGAGCCTTGAGCGATGGGACAGTTCACAAGAGTTGCGCTACATGCTCGCCTTGAATACCGCCTGGGACGATGACTTTGTCTCCGTCATTTATAACAACCAGGCCCGCTATCGCGGCGACCAGCGCGTACTGCGCTTTCTTGCCGGCAAGGCGATTCACATGTCTGAGCGGCACAAGGAATTCAAGATGCTGACGTCACTCGTCGGCAACTGGCGCATCGTTGAACGCTTTCGCAGCGAGCTGCTCAAGATCCTCCAGGAATGGATCGTCGGCATCGAGAAGTACGAGACGCCCTCTTCACCCAGCAGCTCCGCATTGCGCACGTTAACCTTGCTGGAGCAGGCGGGTCTCGTCGACGGCGCGACGCGAACGCGGATCTACATGCGCTATTTCGTTGTCGGCGGCAGCCGAGAGATCAGCGAGCGAGCGATCGCATATGTCAGTGGTTTATCCCGCCGACAGCGACACGCGATGGAAAAGGCGATCTTGGCTTCGAACTTGCGATTTTGGTTCAACGGCTATCGCGATCAGCAGCGTTTTGAGCGCAAGCTGCTCCCGCTGATTCCCACGCTCGCAAAGTTCGCGCGCAAGGACTGCCGCGCCTACACCTTGCGCAAAAAAGACCGCGTCGCGCGCGTCGCCCCCACCGCCTGCTGGCGCTTTTTCGACGCCCGCCCAAAGCGCAAACATCGCTAGGGCGCTTTGCCGATCGAGCCGCCCGCTTATCGACAACCAGTCCTCTTGAGCAGGGGTTCGGGCGCCACGCTCAGCCTGAGGCCTTCCACGGAGCTGCAGGCCGACCTTTCGTGGGGCAGCGATCTTGATCGGCAGATCGACGGGGTGAACACCGATACCGCATTGTTCGGAGCCGATGCCGCAGTGACTACCGTGGATCAGAACATAGCGGACGCTTCGCCCACTGCCGATCAATCAGCGCAGACGACTCCAACCACAACAGGCACCCTAGCTGATCTAGAAGCAAGCCTAGCAGCGGGCGGAACATTCTACCAATCAGCGTATTCGGTCTATTAGTCGGGCGGCGCATACCTTCAAGCGAATGCCGGAACAAGTGCAGCAAGTCGGCGGCTGCAGCGAGATCAAAGCGAAGAACGATCGAAAAAACCTAGCCAATTTCCTGATCTATAATCATGGCTGCAGCGGGCCACGCGTTGAGCCGGTTGTTTATCAATATCGCCCACAGAGTTAGTCCTCACCGAGCGCAGCGCTCGGGGCTCGCCTAACCCACTGGCCAGCCAGACCTCGTGCCATCGAGCCACGCCACACGATGATCCTGTTGCAGCTATCGCCGGCGAATTTCACTTGCCTCCAGCCTGGCAATCGCGACAATGCCGCTGCGATCGGCGCAAATCACTGTTCGCGGAGACCAGAGCCGGCGAGGGTTCGCCGGGCTGGGAAATGCAGCGCGACGATACGCGATACGCACAACAAGGGGGTGCTTGAATGCGAAGGTATTCGATGGTCGCTGGGGTGTTAGGCGCAATGCTGATCGCGCTTGCTGCGTGCAATGGTGCAGTCGACGGCGATCTCGCCCGGGTAACCAAATCGGCGCGGGTCGACTGGCAGCTGGTCGGCTATGGACTTGAGCGATGTTCACCAACAGCGTCGTGCGACGACGCGAGCTCGGGGCCATTCGAACCGCGGCTGATGGCCATTTATGTCGACAAGGCTGGATCACTGCAGTGGACGGCGCGCGTTGTCTCCGACAGTTTACCATCAGCAGCGATCAACGACACGTTTGACCTGGGGGGCTTGGCCGCCGACCCAAACAATAGTGACAAGCTCTACTTGATGGCGGTCTTCGGTGGCGCGCCTGAGTATCTTTGGAGCTTTGACCTAACCAGTGAGAGTTGGTCAGAAGAGGATACATTTTCTGAGCCCGGCGGTAACATCCACTACTACGGGCTGGGTGAGCAGTGCGATGGCGATCTAACCAGTGTAATGCGCGAATCGAGCGCAACACCGTCGTCTAGCACCGATCCGGCGCGCCTCGTCTCGTTTCCGCCATCAGATCCCGAGAGCTTTTCGACGGTATTTTTGATCGAACAAGGCTTGCCATTTGGCGACAACGCGACGAGCTATTCTTCACAGACGACCAAGGCGGCCGGAACAATCTTCACAACGAGCGAGCACTTTCTGACCGATGGAACCAACTATACGTTCTTTTCAGCGATCACCGAGCCATGGGTTGTTGGAGTGATGGCCAACCCGATCACCGTAGAGGATAGCGTGAGAGAGCTATCGTACGGCTGTGAACGTGATTTCTATCTTGCAACGAACGATGGCACGACGACAAACGGCCCAAGTGTGCTTTATCTAGTCAACAGTGGCAACGGTGAGGCTGCGACACTAGCCTATACCGACGCGTTTGAGGTCGATCACCCTGCGCTGCGTGACCTGGCGAACTTGCCAGGCTGGTGCAACGCATCGCTAGAATGTGGGCAGTAGCAGCGCAGACGGCGTCGCCTGCATTCCGCAGTTCAACGTACGCGCGCTCCACCGCCCGGCTGACGCGTAAAGCAAACTTCCACGTTCAGGTCAGCTGACCGCTTTTTCCAGCGCGGGGCGATACCCAAAAGCCTTGGGTGATATGGTTTGCCGATGCGGCGCTATTCGGCTGGCGCGGCCGGCGTAGCCTCCGCAGGGGCGGCAGCAGCCTTCTTTTTCGGAACAAGACGCTTGAGCATCCCGCCCAATCGACGAAGCAGCCCAGGCTGCTTCTCACCGGCCAACTGATAGGCCTGCTTGCTGCTAATGTCGAGACCTTGGGAGAGCAACTCAACGTTGGAGGCGGTCGTACCATCTTTGCCCACCACCCGACGGCCCAAGGGACCGGCACCTTGAGCGTTCATGTGCAAGGTCCAGAGCAGCGGCTGGTCAGCCGTCATCTCCGTGGAATAATAGCTGCGGCGCCAACTGTGGTCGGCCGTGTGTTCAACAAACAGCGTCAGCTTGCCGTCGCTATTGTTGTAGACGTAGATGGTCTTCAGCCCCGTTGGGTTGACATGCTCGATGATGAATTCCTTATCATTGACGAGCTTGCGCGCTTCGAGGGTGCCGTACTTGCCTTTGGCATTCAGCTCGAGCGTCTGGCCTTTCTTCAGCGCGGCGATCATCTTTTGCTTCATGCTAAGCAGGGTCTTGATCGGCACCGGATGGGCACCGATCACCAAGCGCTTGATGTCGGAGAGCTTGATGCCCGTCGCCTTGGCCAGCGCCTTGATCAACGCCCCGCGACTGTTGGTCTCGACAGTCTTCCAGCTGTGCTCCCCGTTGACGATCTGTTGGGCGACGAATCCCGTCGGGCCGTGAAGCTCAAACGTGCTTTGCTGACCATAGCGATCGGTTAACTCGATGTTCTGCATCTTGCCTTGGCCGTCAAAGCCGATCTTGGCTTCGCGCTGGGTCTTGCCGCTGCCGAGGGTCTGCGTCAGATAGAAATAGCGCGGCGTGGTGAACGACCGCCCCCCACGCGTTTCCGTCTTGGTCGCGCCTGCTTTGGTCTGCAGGTGCGCCGCGCCCTCGCTGTTGAAAAAATTATCGCGTAGCGTGAGCAGTGACTTGGCACGGTGTCCGCTGCCCACCTTCAGCGGTTTGATCCAACTGTGCTCAAGCAACTCGCTAACCTCGACCGCCTTGAGATCGAGCAGCTTGGCAACGCTCTTGCTCAGCTCGCGCTTCGAGGAGACCTCTTTACGCGCACCGCCATCGATCCAGTAGGTATAGCCCTCGATCGAGTAGTCGGCGGCAAACTTCGGCCGCATGTTGACCGTTTGGCTCTCGCCCTTTTTGTTGGTGATCTTGACCTGAAACAGCTGGCCATGATGACCGAAGTCGAAGGTCGCCTGGCGACCACGCCTGCCGATCGTCGCCGTCAGGCTTAACGGCTCGGCCAACCCACCGCCGGCCGCGGTACGCATCCGCGTATAGGCTTCGTTGCGGAGCTTGACGACCTTGCCCACGCCCGCGGAACGAAAGAACTTGGCCTCGGCTGGCGCAGCAAGCGCGATCAGACTGGCCAAAGCTAGATACGGTGCAGGTCCACGCATGTGCATACTCCTGCATGTATAGATGAGCAAGAGTCAGACCAGCTTGGCGCCTGTGCAAGATGCTGATATTGTGTCGCTTTAGTATCTACACCACGTGGCGCGCTGGCCGCTCTAGCCAGCGATCGAGAACAGCCGACCCGATGCGCCCGACCAAAACGGGCAGGCCGCGGCTCAGCTCACGGCGCGCCTCACCGGCTGCGACGGCCGCCGAGCCAGACGGCGAGCTCGGCGACTCAGGCGACCGCGTTGAGGTATGCGGCGGTCGCCTTGTCTGTACCAAGCACGTGCTCTTCGAGCCAATCACGCATCAGATAAAACTGCGTCGAGAGCGCCGGGTACTCGGCATCGGCAGCTTGCCGCTGCAATCCGCGCACACGTTCGAGAAAGCCGCGATGCGCGGCGCGATGCGCCTCGATCTCCGGGTAACCGCTGCGCTCCATCAAACCTTCCTCCCTGTCGAAGTGATCGACGAGGTAGCTGACAAGGTCGGCGATCAGCAAGTGTACACCCTCACGACGTAGCCCGCGCGTCAGCCCCTGCAGGGCGCGACCGAGCAAGCGCACGATCTCTTGGTGATCGCGGTCCATCACTGGATGGCCGCATAGGATCCGTAAAGTCGCTTTGCGATCGTCCATCGACTATGCCCCGGCGTCGCTCAACAGCCGAATGTTTTCGCTCTCCGAGAAGCTCAGCACCTCTTGTGTATCGAGCAAGAAGGTCACACGATCGCCGGCCTTGCCCACGCCCAAGAGGAAATTGGTATCGATGTCCACGACGCCGAATTTTGGAGGTGGCTCGATCTGTGCGACCGCGATGTCGAGCACCTCAACCACTTGATCAACCAATAGACCGATCGTCAGGTCGCCAGAGGCATGCGCGTACTGCACCACGATGATCACCGTCTGGTCGGTAGCCTCAACAGCGGGCATTCCAAACTTGACGCGAAGGTCGACCACCGGGATCACGCGTCCGCGCAAGTTGATCACGCCGCGCACGTACTCGGCAGTTCGCGGTACGCGTGTCACCTCCATCAGCCCGATGATCTCGCGCACGGTCAAGATCGGCAGTGCGTAGTTCTCGTCACCGAGCTTAAAGGTCATGTACTTTCCGGCCAGGCGATCGAGTGCTCCCTCGCACTTGCTTTCCGTACCCACTGCCCGTTGCTCTTGCATAGCTATGCTCCTTTACCGGATGAGACATCGGAATTATTCGACGCAACGACAGACCGCGAGGCCCGCACCGAGCGCCCTTGCGCGAGGTCAAACATCTTGGCGGCAATACGATCGAGCGGCAGAACGCGCTCGGCTGCACCGAGCTCGATCGCCACGCGCGGCATACCGAAAACGACCGAGCTGCCTTCGTCTTGAGCGATCGTCTTCGCGCCCGCTTCACGCAAGGCCAAGAGCCCTTGAGCCCCATCAGCACCCATGCCCGTGAGCAGCGCTGCGATCGTGCTCGGCCCCGCAGTCTGCGCCACCGAGCGAAAGAGCACGTCGACAGCTGGACGATGTCGGTTGACCGGCGGCCCCTGCGAGATCTCAACAAAGTAGCGCGCACCCGAGCGTCGCAGCATCATGTGGTGGTCGCCTGGTGCGATCAGCACCACACCCGGCATGATCGGGTCGCCGTCTTTAGCCTCACGGACCTTGACCAGCGACACGCCATCTAGTCGCTGCGCGAAATTCTCGGTCACGTATGCCGGCATATGTTGCACGATCAGCGTGCCCGGCGCGTTGTGCGGAAAGCGACGCAGCAGCTGTTCGATAGCGATGGTGCCACCGGTGGAGGCACCGATCGCAAAGATCTTGTTCGTGGTTGTCAGCAAAGGTTGCGGAGGCTCGACAGCGACTTCTGTCGCCAGCCGCTGAACGCGGGCGTAGCGCGCCTGCCGCACAGTCTCGACCAGCTGCTGCCCAAGCTCGCCAACCGTATACGCGGCCCCGGGCTTTGCCAGCACGGCGATCGCACCCAAGCGCAAAGCCTCGGCAGCCATATGACTGCCGCGCGGCGTCAGCGACGACACCACCACCACCGGCATCGGCAGCGCACGCATCAGCTTTGACAAGAAGGTCAACCCATCCATGCGGGGCATCTCGATGTCCAGCGTCAGCACATCGGGGCGATGGTCGATGATCATCTCGCGCGCGACGAAGGGATCGGGAGCACAGCCGATGCACTCGATGTCCGGCGCGCGGTCGAAGATCCGTGTAAGCACCTGGCGCACTACAGCTGAGTCGTCGATCACTAGGACCTTGATCATAAGTTCCTCGCCTTGCCGTCGCCGTAGGCGATCGTCACGACACCACTGTCGATCGCCAGCCGCACCGTGCGCGCAACGCTGCCGCCCAGGTCGCTGCCGACCACTGGCAATCCGCTCTGTTGGACCAACGCCTGCACCGCTTCGATATTGTTCTTTCCCACGGCAAACGGCGCTTCGCCGCCCAACGAGCACGCTCCGCCGACTAAGCGGATGCTCACGCTACGCGCGCCACGGCCACGCATCATCTGCACCAGCAGCGGGAACCCAGTATCGGCGAACATCGACGGCCGACACTCGGCCTTAGCGGGAACCATCGAGGCGTGAGCCAGCATGACGTGATGAATCCCGCCGATCCGCTGTTGAGCGTCATAGGCGATAATGCCAACGCACGAGCCGAGTGCGTAAGCGACTAACTCGACAAATGGATTGCCACTCACCCTGATTTCGCCCATCGCCACCGACACAGACCGCGTCATCTCGCGCCTCTTTCAGGGGCCCGGCGGTAGATCGACGGCCGATCGACGCAAAATGGCAGCCCGAGGTCCGAAAGCGATTCAGCGTGGCCGATCATCAGCAGGCCCTTAGGGGAGAGCAACCGATAGATCTCTCGACCCAAACCAAGGCGCGTCGCGCGATCAAAGTAGATCATCACGTTGCGACAGAAGATGAAGTCGATCGGACCGTTTAGCGGAAACGGCGGCTGCGCCAAGTTGAGCCGGCGAAAGAGCACCGTGTCGCGCAGGCACTGTTTGACGCGCAGCTGAGATGCGCCGCCGTTGGAGCTGTTTTCGAAAAAGCGCGTTAGGTAGTAGCGTCCGAGGGGCTCGACGCGTTGCCGATCGTAGCAGCCCTTGGCCGCGGCACCGAGCGCTTGCGTGCTGATGTCGGTGGCCAAGATCTTGAAATCCAGCGTCGGCCTGCCGCAGCGCTCGAGCAGATCGAGCACCAGGCAGCCGATGCTGTAAGGCTCTTCACCGGTCGAGCAGGCCGCCGACCAGATTCGCAACTTGGTTGCACCAGCACGCAAGCGCTCAAGCACCTCGCGCTCAAGACGGCGAAAGTGATCAACCTCGCGCATAAACGAGGTGTGATTGGTGGCGATAGCGTCGAGAAAATGCATCAACTCGGACGCGCCCTGTTCGCCTTCGAGCACAGCCAGATAGTCTGCGGGATCCGTCAACGCCAGCTCGCGACAACGCCGCCCGATGCGCCCCTGAACGAGGGTCTTTTTGGCCGGCGAAAGCGCGATGCCCGCCTGACGGTGGGCGATCTCGCGCAGCCGATCGAAGACCGCGCTATTCATTCACCACCCGCGAGCGAGCGCCGGTACTTCGCTTGCGCCCATGCTCGGCTTCGTTGGCCAACTCGTCGACGTTGAGAATTAGCCCCACGCGACCATCCGATAAAATTGCCGCCCCGGCGATCCACTTGCTATCGATGGAGCAATCGAGGCTCTTGATCACCACCTGCTGCTGCGCGATAACCTCGTCGACCAGCAAAGCCGTGCGGCGCCCGACAGTCTCGACGATCACCACCAGACCATCGGTCGGGTCGACCACCGCGCCTTTGACGTCGAGCAGATCGCCGAGTCGACGCATTGGGATGATTTCGCCACGAATGCTCAGCAGTTCGCCACGATCGGCCAACCGCGAGACCATCTCCGCCTTGGGCTTGATCGACTCGCTCACCGAAAGTGTCGGGAGGATGTAGCGTTCTTTGCCACATCGCACCATCATCCCGTCGATGATCGCCAACGTCAGCGGCAGTGAGATCTTGAAGGTAGTCCCGCGTCCGGGCTTCGAATTGACCACGACAGTACCGCGCATCGACTCGATGTTGCGACGAACGACATCCATGCCCACACCCCGCCCGGAAATCTCCGTCACCTCTTGCGCGGTGGAAAAACCCGGCGAAAAGAGCAAGTCGTAGATCTGCGCGTCGGAGAGCGTTTCCTCGGCACTGATCAATCCGCGTTCGATTGCCTTGGCTCGGATGCGCTCGCGATCGAGTCCACCACCGTCGTCTGCGACTTCGATGATGATCGCGCTTCCCTCGCTGTAGGCCGAAAGACTGATCTCACCCACCAAAGACTTGCCAGCTGCCTTACGCGCCTCAGCCGACTCGATACCGTGGTCAACGGCGTTGCGAATCATGTGGACCAGCGGATCACCAATGCGCTCGACCATGCTGCGGTCCATCTCGGTCCACTCGCCGTCCTGCACCATCTTGACCTGTTTGCCACTCTTGCGGCCCAGATCGCGCACCATTCGCGCCATCTTGCGAAAGACCCCGCGAACGGGAACCATCCGCATGCTCATGCCGACGCCCTGCAGGTCGCGCGTGATCTTCGAGAGCTGACCGATGTAGTTGCGGGCCCGCGGACTATGGATGCCGGCAATCTCGGGCAGGTGAGCGACCATCGATTGCACGATAACCAACTCGCCGATCATCTCAACCAAAGCGTCGACCCGCGTCACGTCAACTTTGAGCGTCTCTTTGAGCTTTGCCGCGGCATTTTGCGCCCGCAGCGCTTGGGCGACCTGTTTGGGCTCCACGGCGCCTTGCGCGATCAGCTCCTCGCCCAGGCGACGACCACTGCGCTTCTGCGCGTCGAGCGCCACGTCGAGCTCACCAGGTCCGATCGTTCCATCGGTCGAGAGGATATCGCCGATGCGTGCTTCGGGCACGGGCGGCACTTCACAGCGGTCCGTCCCAAAGTCGCCGGCGATCCCTCGCTCGAGCCGCCGGACCAAACGTGCCACTTCGGGCAGCGACGCGACGTCCTCGCTGCGCGCCACGGCGACGCGAACTCGGTCGAGCAGGCGCCGCATCATCGCGGTGGAATCGAAGATCAGATCGAGCGCCGACCCAGCGAGCACGACGTCACCGTCGCGAGCCATATTAAGAAAGGTTTCGGTGATGTGGCCCAGATCCTTTATTTCGTTGAACTCGAGAAAGGCCGCCACGCCTTTGAGCGTGTGGAACACCCGAAAGAGCTTGTTGATCCCCTCGGCGTCGATTCCACTTTGCTCTGCGTCGACAAGAACCTGGTCGACTTGGGCCAGTCCTTCATCGCTTTCTTCGAGAAACTCCCCGATAACTTCGAGCGTGTCTTCGTCTCGCACGAGACCGACCGGTCTACGCGCCGCATCGGTCGCGGGCCGCTGGGTCGCTGACTCCGTCGACGATCTCGTCTGCTCGATCGCTCCGATCGGCTCGGCGGGTTGGGACACTGGCTCCCACTGACCGGTCGGCGGTGCGGTAATCGCGAAATCGATCGTTTGGAGCACAGCCGTGGCGTCGGGCTGCTCGCACTCCCCGCGGGCCACCATCTCGTTGGCCGCGCGCGTCCAGTCGATCACCGCCAAGATCAAGTCCACTTGCCGCGCCACGCTAAGCTCGCCGGCGATCGCGTCCTCTAGGCGATGGTAGACCTTGCTGATCGTCGAACGCCCCGCCGCGCCCGCATCGCCCTTGAGGGTGTGCAAAAGCCGCTTCAGTTCTCGCAGCAGCTCGTCATTTTCGACTTGATCCATTGCCTGCAGCTGTAGCGCTAGGTTTTCAACCTCCTCCAAGGCGACGGCCTGCGCGCTGAGGTATTCGGCAACAACACTTGGATCGTCGATAAATTCGGCCGCGTCCCTGAACGTCTGCTGCGTGGAGATCAGCATCCGATCGCATATGCCGCGCAGCTCGACCAGATGTTCCGTTGCCGGCGCAGCAACCAGCTTGTCGCTCAGATTGCGCAGCGTCTCGACGTCATCCTTTAACTGTCCTTCCTCGTCGAGGGTCGCCAAGTCCTCGACCAAGAACATTAGCTCCTCAAAAAATGGCGCGCTCTGTACTGTCGCCAGCATCGCTTCGCTAGCGAGCTTCTCGAGTAACGCGGTGAGCTCGGGCTTAGCCATGGTCTTTCTCGTCCACCTTTCGCACAATGCGATGCTCAGCCGACCAGGCGCCGTGGATCTGACTGAGCAGATCCTCAGCGCCCGGCACCTCGGCTTCGTCGAGCAGGCGACGCAATACGACGCGCGCCACGAACCAGCGGCCGTTGAGCGGGTTGCGGTGACCCCTGATACGGCCTTCCGCCAGGTAGCGGCGGATCGTGCGCGGTGAAACGCCGAGCACGACCGCCGCCTGACTACACGTTAGATATCCGGAACGCATCACCGTAACCTAGAAGTCACCGAAGTCTTCTTGGCCAAACGGAATCACGCTCTCCGGATCAAGCCTTCGTGCATGTGAGCCCAGGCCGTTAGCGCTTCGATGGCCATTGGCCTTACCATTGCCATTGCTCCGACCATTGGTGCCCGCCGACGGCACGACATGCGCTACTGGCGCTGCTGGCCGGTGGACCACCGGCGCCATCGAGCTGCGCGCCAAGGCAAAGCGGCCGACCATCGCCGCCAGGTCGTGGGCGCGACCGGCCAACTGTTGGGCCGCCGACGATGTCTCCTGAGAGTTTGCCGCTGAAGTCTGAACGACCTGCTCCATCTGAGATACCGCGCGGTTGACCTGCTCGATGCCACGCGCCTGCTCTTCACTGGCCACGTTGATCTCGGCGACGATCGCCGAGACCTTGGTCACGGAGTCGACGATCTCCGAGAGGTTGCTGTTGACCTCGCAAGAAATCGACTCACCCTCTGCGGCGAGATCCACCGACTCGCGGATCAGTTTCTCCGTGCGCTCGGCGGCGTCTTTGGAACGCAGCGCGAGACTGCGCACCTCTTCAGCGACAACGGCAAAGCCGCGCCCCGCATCGCCGGCGCGTGCCGCCTCGACTGCGGCATTGAGCGCCAACAAGTTGGTTTGGAATGCGATCTCATTGATATCGCGAATGATCGCCGCGGTGCCCTCCGCCGAGGTTCGAATGCGCTCCATCGCACCAGTCATCCGCACCATCGCGCCATTGCCCACATCGGCCGCCTTCTTGGCGCCGTCGGCGAGCAGGCGAGCCTGCTGGGTGTTCTCAGCATTCTGCTTGGTCATGCTGGACATCTCTTCCAGCGTGCTCGAGGTCTCTTCCAAAGCCGCGGCTTGCTGCGACGACCCCTGTGCAATGCTCTGGCTGCTGGAGGCGATCTGCGTGGTAGCGGCGCTCACCTGGTCGGTCGACTCGGCCACTTGAACGAGCGCGTCGTGTAGCGCCGCAGCGGTACTGTTGAGCGACTCCTTGATCTTGGCGTGATCACCGTTGTAGTCGCCGGTGACCCGCGCGCGCAGGTCGCGGCTCGCCAGCTTCTCCAGTACACCCGCTGCCTCTTCGATCGGCCGGATCGCCGCATCGAGCGCGCCGTTAAATCCCCTGACCAGCTCGGCGTAGCCGCCATTGAAGCGGTCGCTATGCCCACGGCGCGACATATCGCCGGCGGCCGCCGCCTCGGCGACCTCGCCGACCTCCGCGGTAAGCGACTTGATCGAGTCGACGCAGCTCTTCAGTGCGAGGGCCAGCTGGTCCGCTGGTGAGCGCTCCTTGATTTTCACCGAGAGATCCCCGCGGGCCACCGCGTTGGCCGCTTGAGCCATCTCGCGCTGAGCCTCGATCATCGCCCGGAAGGCTTCGGCGAGTTCACCGATCTCGTCACCTCCGCGGTAGTCGACATCCTGATCGACGTCACCCTCGGCAAGGCCCGCTGCCACTGTGGACATCTTGCTCACCGGCGCAGCGATGCGACTGCCAGCAACAAAGGCGATAACGAAGACCAAACCAACGATGATCCCGACCAGAACCATTGCGCCACTGCGAATGCCGCCGAGCGCCTTCATCGCCTCCTCGTCATCGAGCTCAGCGACGATCGCCCAGTCCAGGCCATCGATGTCGAGCTTTGCGAACGCCGCCCACACGGGCTTGCCGTGGTAATCGGTGCCGGTGGTCACATCCTCTTTGCCGGCGAGGGCCGCCGTCACCATCTCGGTCTGAACTTTGCGCTTGAGCACCGTCGATTGCTTTTCGAAGCGCGAATCGGAGCGCATCAGATGGTCGGATCCGACGAGGTAGGTCTCGCCCGTTTCACCGAGGCCGGTCGCGTCCTTTGTGATTTCGTTGATCGTTGCCAGCGGTATCCCCAAGGCCACCACGCCGACCACCTCACCCTTGTGACGAACCGGTGCACCGACGAAAGCGCGTGGCGCACCGTTGGCTGCGGCGTAGGGCGCGAAGTCGGTCAGCATCGCGCTGCCCGACATCGCGTTGGTATAGACCTTGCCCAACACCGAGTCGGCATAGGGGCCATGCCTGAGATTGGTACCGAAATCGGGGCGCTGCTCCGTACTGTATACCACCGCACCTTCTTTGCCGATCAGCAGCAACTCGTCGTAGCCGTGGCCCTTTCGATAGGCGCGCAGCACAGGGTCGTAGAATTGGTGCGTGCGACGATAGCCTTCGCTGCTCGTGCCTTCTTTAAAGGCCACATCCAAGCGCTGCACCGCATCGGCGATCTCGTAGAACCCAGCCAGCACGGTGATGTCGCCCCGACGATCCTTGAACCATTCCTCGATCGCATTCTTCTTGAGCTGCATCACCGTCTTGAGCTTCGCCGCCGTCTGGACGTCGAGCTCCTTGTCGGTGAGGTCGTAGGTCCAGTAGACCGCGATCAGCATTGGAATTAGACCGATTACCAGAGACCCGGCGACCAGCTTCGCTCTGAGGCGCAAACGAAGACCTTTCATTATCTATCCTCCCGTGGCCCGCCCTTAGAGCGCGGCGCTAAAGTTGACGCTCGCCCACACCATGTACTCTTCGCCGGCAGCAAGCGCGTCGAAGTGACTCCAGGCCAGATGCAGGGCGGGGGTGATGGAAAAGGCTCTGCCGAAAGACAGCGGCAAGCCGCAGTCGAGGTTGAAGTCGAAGACGTTGTCGCTCATCTTTTGCGGGTCGTTGAAGACCTTGACGCCAAGACCGGCGCCCAAGCTCACACCCGCCCAGCGATTGAGCGAAACCGTCTTTGCGATCGTCGGCCGAATATAGAGGTAGCGATCGGCCAACGCGCTCTGCAGACCGGCGTAGTAGGAAGCCACAACGCCCAGATCGACGGCGCCGCGGTAGCCCAGGCCCAGCGCTGGCTCGAGATACGAAGGCAGGCGAGTACCGGCGACCGCCGCGTCAGCGAACGGATAAAAATAGTAGATCAGACCCGCCGACCACCTGCCATGCTCACCGATCGCGCGCTCGTATCGAAGATAGAGTTCTTGCTTGTGACCGACGCCCGCCGAGACTAACTCCCCTTGATTGTGACCGGTATATTGAAAGGCTCCCCAGTAGCCCACGCTCACACCGCTCGATCCGAGGTGGTAGGCCAGGCTGGGGGCGAACAGCGCCTTTTGCTCGTTCTGATGCTGGTGGCGGAAAACGTTAACGCCACGAAAGTTATAGAGCGATGAGAGTTCGAACCCGACCTCGAGGCCGATCGTCTTCGCTGCCGCTTTCGCGACGGTCGCCGCTGGCGCGATATCCTTCGGCGCATCAGGCGTTGCTACCGACGAAGTCGTCACACCAACCGCCTCCTGCGCCGCTTTGAGGTTGCTCGCCGCGTATGCCGCCACGTGCTTGACCTCTTTGAGCTGGTCGCGCAGCCGAACGAGTTGTTGATCGACATCGGCAAGTCGCTCGGCCAGTGGACGCGCCTTGCTCTGTTCGATAGCGGCAGCGAGCTTGGCGATGCGCCCGTCGAGCTCACGCTCTCGCGTCTTCTGCGTCGCCAGCGCGCTGGCCACCAACGACGGATCGAGGCCACCAGCGATGGCCTGCTCGAGTTTGGCGCGATTGTCGCGAGCCGCGCGACGCTGCGCCTTTGCTCTATCCATCTGCGCCTTGAGCCCAGCGAGGCGTGGATCGCTGCCGCCCGCCGTCAGTTGTGCCAGCGCGGCTTCGAGACTTGCGACCTTGGCGGCAAGCGCGCGACCCTTTTGCTGTTCTCGGGCAAGCGCGCTTTCCAACTCCGCCAGGCGCCCTCGCGGCTTGGGCACGACGTTGACCGCGGGTACCACACGCTTAGCGCGACGCCTGGGCTTGACCTTGTCCGCCGGCGCCAAAGCGTCAGGTGCAGCGGGTTCCAGCCCTTGCGGGGTCACGCTGAGCGCAGCGGTCAACGCTTTGGGTCGCGCAGCGGCGGGCAGCGCAGCGGCGACCATTAATATGGGCATCGATAGAAGCTGTCTCACCAGTCGTCCGCTCAACGGGTCCCTCCAACGTCCACGCGAACGACCTTGGCGTCCGCCTTGTCCACGGTTTCCGCATCGACCGGCGTTTCGATAATTTAAGTTTGATTTCAATAGGTTGTTTATCAAAAGCACAACAGAAGATGCTGGCGAGGAAAATGTTTACATCGCCGTGCGCAGCAGATTTGCTACGTGGATCAAAATTGTTGTGAGCTGGATTAAACTGTCGGCCGCTCGTGAAACGTCCGCGCGCACGCACGGTTGTGCATCGGGCGCGGGCGTGTGGGGCGCGATGCGGGACGGGGCGCGGTCAGATGCCTAGCGTGATGGCGAGACTTCCCCAAAGCATCTGCTCTTCGGCAGCGTTCTTTTGCTTGAGGTTGGTCCAGGCCCAATTGACACCGGGGCTGAGCGTCGCCTTGCCCAGTGCGATCGGCAGCGAGATGCCCATCGCAACATCGACGACGTTCTCCTTATTGGCAGCAAACTGGTCGTAGATCTTGACGCCAACACCAAGGCCCAGCGCCAGTTCGATCGAACCGTTGAGCGGCACCTTCTTTTCCAGCGTCGGGTTGATGTAAGTGTAGCGGCCTTCGGCTAGTGCCTTTTGCACACCGCCGGAATAGAGCACGGTCAAGGAGAGATCGGCCCAGCCGCTGCGATTGACGGTCACATAGGGCTCGAGGCAAACCGGCACCGACGTTCCCGCAGATTGCTCGCCGGCGAAGGGATAGAAGATCGTCGAGAGGCCAAGCGCCAAGCCCCAACGCTCGGTCAGCTCAAAGGCATAAGAGAGATTGATCTGCTGTTCGTGACCAACGCCCTCGGCAACGAGATCGGCTTGGTTTTCTCCGAGCCATTGGTAGGCACTCCAATATTGGACGGTGAAACCTGCGAAGGCAAAAGCAATGCTCGGCGCCAACATCATGTGCTGGTCGCGCTGCTGACCTGCCGCAAACGCGTTGAGCCCACGATTGTTGTAGATCGAAGCCACTTCGATGCCGATCTCGATCTGAACCCGCGCGGTCGAACGGGCGGTCGCATCCTCGGCCCAAGATTGTGTGGGGAACAGTACCAACAGGGCGATCAGCAGACGCTTGAACACGTGAACCTCTTTTCTCCGAGCTACCGATCAGCTCGTCGAGGTCAGAGGTCGATTGAGGGACAAAGGGCAGCCGACTTTACCTGCATGTAAAACTTTGGCCCGCCCACGAAACAGTTTGAACCTGAACAGCTCGCCGGCTGTGCTAGCATCATCCCATCACAGGAGTTCGGATGGGCGTCGGGGCAAGCATTCGCCACTTTCGCAAGCAGCAGGGGCTAACGCTGTCCGGAGTTTCGGCCCGCTGCGGACTCGCCGTCTCCTACCTCTCGCGGCTAGAGACGGGGCGCGTCACCCCCAAGCTCGAAACGCTACGCCGTGTGGCCGATGCGCTGGACATCGCCATCGAAAGCATCCTCGGCGTCACCGAAAACGCGGCTCACAGCTCCTGCCCCATTTCACCCAGTGGAACCTGCTATTTAGACACGCCGCTCATCGAGCAGCTGCAGTTTCGACCGGGCAAAGCCGCCGTGACCCGCACGCAACTGGAGGTTCTCTGTCAGGTCGCCTACCTGCTCAACCGAGCAGACGAACCAACCTGCCAGGCGATCCGGCGGGTGGTCGGCGCCCTGGTCACCGACTTCGAACGCGACAAGGCCGACCTCGACTTGTTGCGCAGCTGGACGGTGAGCGAGAGCGAGACCGCGTAGCCCTCAGCGAGAGACTTGCCTCGCCGTTTTAACCACGCGGCAAAAGTTTACACACAGGTAAAGTTGCACGCTACAGCGCGCCCCCGGCTCAGTCGATGGACGAGATTGAGAAGGGGAAGACGCATGGGCACTGACGACCGTTGCGCCGATATTCTCGCCGCACACTGCAAGCTGCGACGGTTGCTCAACACCCTCGTCGAACTGCGCTGCGAAAAGCGCATCCTCGCCTGCTTCAACGCGCTGGCACCGCTGCTCTGGGCGCACCTGGATTGCGAAGAGGCGGGGCCGGCGAACCTCTATGGTGACGCCCAAACCACAGCGCGGCTATGGCGTGAACACGACGACCTACGCCAACGCGTGGAAAGGATCATGCTGCATCTGGCCCGCGGCGCCGATTACGCCGCGATCAGCGAGGACTTGGAACAATTCATCGCCATCTTCCGTCGCCACGAGGCGGAGGAGACCGACGCGCTCAGCGCGGCGCTGGCGATCTGAGAGGTTGGCGATGATACAAGCACAAGCGCTGAGCGATCACCTGCAGGCCCTGGTGGTAAAACGCCTCGAAAGCGGCAAACTGGTGTTACCGGTGATGCCGCAGGCGGCGCAGAGGGTCCAGACGCAGCTCGATGACCCCCGCGCCAGCCTCAAGCAGTTGGCCCAGACCATCGAATCGGACCCAGTGCTGGCTGCCCAGGTTCTGCAGGCGGCAAACAGTGCCGCGTTCGGCTTTGCTACGCCGGTAAAGAGCATCTCCCAAGCGCTGACCAAGCTCGGCATACGCAACATCCGCCGGCTGCTCTACACGGCTATCGCCCAGCGCGTGTTCTCCTCGCGCCTCAAACGAGCCAACGAAGCGCTGCAGGTGCTATGGGAGCACAGCCTAGCGGTAGCCGTGCTCTCTCAAGACATCGCCGGCTTGGTGGGCATCGAGGACATTCAAGCGGCCTACACGGCGGGTCTATTGCACGACATCGGTCAGGCCGTCGTTGCCGTCTACCTGCTCGAAGTGGAACGCACTTTGCTCAATGGCGCCAAGTCGAGCCGCGACGACTTTATCGATTTCCCGGCCTGGATGAACATCGTCCGCGCTAGTCAGGCGCCGATCGGTGCGGCTGTCGCCAAACATTGGCGGCTGCCTGAAGATGTCTGCTTGGCGATCGCTAACGCAAACGACTACGACCCGGCCAATCGCCTCTGTATCAGCAACGTTGTCCGTTTCGCCGATGCGATCACCGCCGTCGCTGGCATTACCATCGAAGACGCGGATGCGAGCAATGCCCAAGCACGAATGATGATCGGCCGCTCGCTGCTCGACGTCGAAGAAGCGATGGTTCAGCGCTTGATCGGCCAGATCGACGTCCGGCTCAAGGCCAGCTAGTCCCCAGGCTCAGCCGATCAGCAGTCCACCACTCCGAGCTTGATCGCTCTGGGGGATCGGTCGATGATGGGCCGCCAAGGAGGCGACGATGGCCACCGGTCCACGGGAGATATCCTCCGTCGAACAGCCCGCCAGCCCGCGCTCTCAGACCCACGGCGTCGCCATACCTGCAGCGTTGCAGGCGAACGGCGAGCAATCGTGGAAATTCGACACCACAGCACGCTTCATCTTCGACCGCTGCAAGGCCCTGACCGGCGCAACCGCCGGCTACGTCGCCTTGTTGGCCGACAACGGCGCTGAGAACGAAGTTCTCTTCCTCGATGCCGGCGGGCGCGACTGCACGGTCGATCCCGCACTGCCGATGCCCATTCGTGGCCTGCGCGCTGAAGCCTATCGCACCAAAAAGGTCGTCTGCGAAAACAACTTTGGCAAGAGCCCGCATTGGAAGAACATGCCCGGAGGACACGTCGCGCTGGACAACGTGCTCTTCGCCCCGGTGACCGTCGACGGGCACGTTGTTGGCCTACTCGGTCTGGCCAACAAACCGAGCCCCTTTACCGAGCGCGACCTAGAGATCGCCGGCGTCTTCGGCGAGCTCACCGCCCTGGCCTTCAACAACGCGCTGACCTGGGACGCTCTCGCCGCGAGCGAAGCCCGCAATCGCACCTACATCGATCACTCCCCCGTCGCGATCTTCGTCACCGACAAAAGCGGCCGTTACCTTGACGCCAACCCCGCGGCCTGTACCATGCTTGGCTACACCCGCGAGGAATTGCTCTCGCTGTCGATCACTGATCTCCTTCCGCCGTCCCCGGTCCACCAGCCGCTGGCAGCCTTCGCCCAACTGCAGCGGGGCAACACGGCAAAGACCGATGGCACGATCGTCGGCAAAGACGGTCGCCAACTGTGGGTCTCTCTCGAAGCGGTCGCGCTGCAAGACGGTAGGTACCTGGCCTTTATCGTCGATCGCACCCAGGAGCGACAGGCCCAAGAGGCCGCCACTCGCATGGGCGAAATCGTCGAGCGCTCACTCAACGAGATCTACGTGTTCGAGGCCGAAACGCTGCGCTTCTTGCAGGTCAATAGCGGTGGGCGAAGCAACCTCGGCTACTCCAGCGAGGAGCTCCAAAAGATGACTCCGCTCGACATCAAGCCGGAGTATTCCGAGACACGATTCGCCGAGCTGATCGCTCCCCTTCGCGCCGGTGAGCGCGACAAGGTTGTCTTTCGAACGATCCATCAGCGCAAGGACGGCTCCACTTACCCGGTCGAGGTTCACCTGCAACACCTGGTCTTTCCAGATCGCAGCGTCTTCGTCGCCGTTGTCCTCGATGTGACCGAGCGGCAGTCGATGGAAGCGCAGATGCACCAAATGCAGAAGATGGAAGCCGTCGGCACGTTGGCCGGCGGCGTCGCCCACGACATCAACAACGTCCTGGCGGTAATCCTCGGCCTAGCGTCGGTGATCGAGCACGAAGCCCGGCCCGATGATCCACGACGTCGCGATTTCGAGGCGATCCTCTCGGCAGCCAAACGCGGCAAGTCCTTCGTCGAACGCCTGCTGCGCTTTTCGCGCAAGGACGATAACCGCAACCACTGCGTCGTCGATCTTAACGAGACGATCAACGAGGCCTGCACCGTACTCGCCCACGGTTTACCCAAGAGCGTCACCGTTGAGACTCACCTCGCTGATGACCTGGCCAATGTCGCGGCCGACATCTCCGAGATCATCACCACCGTGATCAACGTCTGCATCAACGCTAGCGATGCGATGGACGGCTGCGGGACGATCAGCGTGCGCTCAGCCAACCGCACGCTCGCAGCAAAGGAGGTCGGCAACCTGCCTGCCGGCAGCTACGCCACTGTGCAGATCGAGGACAGCGGCTGTGGCATGGACGCCGAGACCCAGCGGCGAGCCTTCGAACCGCTCTACACCACCAAAGGGATCGGCAAGGGAACCGGCCTTGGTTTATCGATGGCGTACAAAGTGCTGAAGGACCACGATGGTGCGATCATCGTCGATAGCGCGCTCGGCGAGGGGACGACGGTCACGCTGCTCTTGCCCGCGGCCGAAGCGCTGCCCAAGCGCAACGCCACAGGTGTCGCGCCGACGAGCGCACTCAGCGGACCAGCGACGTTGCTGTTGGTCGATGACGAGCCGATGTTGCGACGCATGGGAGCACGATTGCTCGAGGCAGCTGGCTTCAAGGTGCTCGTCGCCGCCAACGGCGACGAAGCCATCGCCAAATACGGCGAGATGCGAGACGAGATCGACCTCGTCTTGCTGGACCTGCTGATGCCGCAGATGAGCGGACCTGAGTGTTTCGCGAAATTGCTGCAGATCGATCCGAATATCGTCGCTCTTGTGATGACCGGGTACGCCGAGCACGAAGAGATTCAGTCGATGATGGCCTTGGGTGCGTGTGGTCTGCTCCGCAAGCCCTTCTCGATCGCGGAGGGCAAAGAAGCGGTTAACGCGGCCCTTGGCGCAACGGCAGCAGCACATTGAGTCGGTGGCGAGGCACTCGACGGGCGGAATAAGCGCGCCCGCCGTCGCTTGGGTATAGGATATGTATCGGCGCGCGACGGTGCGCTACACTTGAACCGGATACGGTGCGCCGATGGCAAAAATGAGAGCATCAGCCGGTGACTTGAGCAAGGCACAGACCAGCGCCCAGCTATGGTCTGCGCTGGTCGAGACATTCCCCGGCTTTGTCACCGTGGTCAACCGGGCCCACGATATCGTCCATATCAACAAGACAGTTTTCGATCTGGCCCGCGAAGATGTCATCGGACGCTCGGTCTACGATTTCGTCGAGCCCGACTACCATGACGAAGCGCGGCGATGCATCGACGCGGTATTCGGCGGCTCGCTGAGCGAGTGCTTCCGCTCGCGCGCCGGTTCACCCGACAACGGCAAATATCGCTGGTTTGAAAACCAACTCGCCCCGGTCAAAATTGAAGACCGCATCGTCGGCGTCGCCCTGGTCGCACAGGATGTAACAGATAGGGTCGCCACAGATGAGCAGCTCCAGCAAGCGACCATCAACATGGAGCGCGAGATTGCGGGACGTACCGCCGAGCTCGTGCACACAAACGCTCTGCTGACCAAGCGCGTTGACGAGCTGGCCACCGTGAGAGAGTCCCTCCAGCAGCGCGAAGGTATCCTCAGCGCGCTGATCGGCGCGATGGACGACATCGTCTATACGATCGATCACCAGCAGCGCTGTGTCGGCGTCTTCGGCTCGTGGCCAGCGTTACTCGGCCTCAAGCAAGAGCGGTTTCTCGGCAAAACGCCGGCGGAGATCTTCTCGGCGGAACAGGCCAAACCACACCAGCAGGCCTTCGCCCGCGCTTTGCGCGGCGAGCGCGTGGTCTACGACTGGGACCTTGAAACCCCCGACGGCAAGACGCGGCGGATCCATACCGCGCTTTCACCGATGAGAAGTACCGACGGCAAGATCGACGGATTGGTCGCCGTCGGCCGCGAAGTCACAGCGCTGATGCAACTTGAAGCGACTTTGGCTCGCAGCAATAAATTCGAAGCGCTGACCACGCTGGCCGACGGTATGGCCCATGACTTCAACAACGTCTTGGCGATCGTCGGCGGTAACCTAGAGCTTCTCGCGCTCAACGCTGTGGGCGACGACCGGGAGCTGATCGCCGACGCCCGCGATGCGACCCGGCGAGCGGTCGGGCTAGCACAAAGCCTGCGGTTTTTCTCCAAAGGTGGCGAGCCCCAAAGAACCCCGACGAACGTCGGCCACCTCACACGGGATGCGGTTGAGCTATCGCTACATGGTAGCGAGGTCAAAGCGCAGTTTGCGATCGACGACGATCTGCACTTCGCGCTGATCGATCCTGCGCTTTTCGCGCAAGCGATCCAAAGCCTCGCACGCAACGCCGTAGACGCCATGCCCGCCGGCGGCACGCTGAGGGTAACCGCGCAAAATGCACAGCTCTCGAGATCTGACGCCACCTCGGTTCTGACGCCGGGCCCGCACGTGCGCATCCGCATCAGTGACCAGGGTCACGGCATCGCCCCGCGCGACCGTGAACGCATCTTTGACCCCTTCTTTTCCAAGAAGGAACAGCACAAGGGACTGGGGCTAACGGTGGCCTATATGATCGCCACCCGCCAGAACGGCAACCTCTCATTGGTCGAAAGCAGCTCAGCAGGCAGCACCTTCGAACTACTCTTGCCCGCCACCAACGAACGCCCCGCTGAGGAATTCGATCAGCTCCAGGTGGTGCCAACCGGCAGCGAATCGATTCTTGTGATGGAGGACGAGGTTCTGCTGCGCATCTTGATGTGGCGCACCCTCAAGGGCTTGGGCTACCGGGTGGAGACCGTCGCTGATGCGGAATCAACGCTGGAACGCTACGATGCAGCGTTGAAGAAAAACGAGCCTTTCGACCTCGTGCTGCTCGACCTGACGGTCGCCAGTGGCGAAGGTGCCAAAGCGGTCCTGCGGCGTCTACAAGCGCTAAACCCCGCTGTTCGCGGCATCGTTACCAGCGGCTACGCTGATGCCGATGTGATCACCGATCCGAGGAAATTCGGTTTCGCTGGCGCGCTGACCAAGCCCCTCGGTCGCGAGGCGATCGCAACCGAGGTACGCCGCGTGCTCGACTTGCCGACGAGCGACTAGCATTCGCTCGCGAGATCCGCGAAGCGGCCTTCTTACCAACGAGCATCCCGCAACGGACCGTCGGCTAGACACCCAGACGAGCGTGGGCAAGAGCCGCCGCCAACTCCGAGATTTCGAACGGTTTGGTGACGACACCAACCGCACCATCTGCCAACAGCGTTGCCGCCGTGGCGCTCTCCGTGTGACCCGTACAAATGACCACGACAACCGCCGGATCGATCTTCTTCAGTTCGCTATAGCACTCGGCGCCATCCATGAGCGGCATCGCGAGGTCTAGCAGCACCACGTCGATCGTCGCATGGTGCGCGGCGTACTGTTCGATCGCCTCTGCGCCACTCGAGGCGACCCGCACCCGGTAGCCCAGAGAAGTAAGCATGCGCTCACCAAGGTTGCGAATCATCGCTTCGTCGTCGACAACCAGGATTGTGGCGCCGTGACCACGCTGAACGTGCTGACTCGGCGTTGTCAACGCATCGCGCGTTCCCGTTGGCGAAGCAGGCAAGAGCACGGTTACGGTAGTGCCCTGGCCCTGCTCACTCTCGATCGCGGCCGCCCCGCCCAGTCCGGTGGCCACACCGTAAACCATCGAAAGGCCCAAACCCGCACCCTCGCCCAGCGGCTTGGTGGTAAAAAAGGGCTCGAACGCCCGACGAACCGTGGCGTCATCCATGCCTTCGCCATCGTCCTGCACGCTCAGCCCGACATAGCGCCCCGCAGGCAGCTCGCTACCCACCCGCACCAAGCTCGGGTCATGTTCAACGATCCGCGTGGCGATCGTGACCGACCCAGACTCACCAACGGCGTCGGCCGCATTGAGACAGAGGTTCATCACCAGGTTCGCCATCTGGCTGGGGTCACAGTCGACGTTGGGCAGCTCAACCTCGAGCGCGACTTCAAGCTCGACTTTCTTGGATAACGTCCGTCGCAGCATGCCGACCACATCTTCGACAATACCGTTGATGTTGGTCGACTCGACCTTGCCACTGCCCTTGCGCGCGAAGCCGAGTAAGTCGCTGGTTAGCTTCTGTCCGCGTTTGGCGGCCTGCAAGATCTCCTCGACATCTCCGCGCTTCGGATCGGCGGCGGACATACCATGCAACAGTAACTCGCCAAGCCCGTGGACAACCGCCAAGACGTTGTTCATGTCGTGAGCGACGCCTCCGGCGAGCGCCCCGATCGCCTTCATCTTCTGTGCCTCGCGCAGCTGTGCCTCGGCGCGCTTGCGGTCGGTGATATCTTCACCTGAGGTCAGCGTACCGGCCGGCACACCAGCTTCGTCGTAGACGATCGCATTTCGCCAGGACATCTCGCGCAGTGTGCCGTCACAGCGCAGGATGCGGTTTTCGAAATAGCGAACACCACGCACTTCGCCATTGATCAGGCGCTTAAACACCTCGCGCACCTGGTTGCGATCCTCTGCGGGGAGAAATGCACTAAACCACTCACGACCGATCACCGCGTCGGGGCTCTCGACGCCAAGGATTTCGCAGCCCCGCCGGTTGATCTCCGTGACGCAACCATCTCGATCGAGCGCCAGGATCATCATCGCCGACGCCTCGAGGTAGGCCTGAGCGCGTTGGTGTTCGTCGCGCAACAGCTGCTCGTGCTTCTGCTGACGCAGTTGGTGACGCAACAAGCTGCGCGTGCCCAAGACCAGACCCACGAGTCCCAGCAGCCAAATCGCCGCGTGCTCTCCCACGAAAGTCAGACTGGCGCGCGATGCGACCGCCCGATGCTCCTTCATCGGAACGGAAATGCTGATCCCACCGAGGACGTCCCCCTCGGCATAGCCTTGCGCGCCATGGCACTTAAGGCAGGGCCCTTCCGCGGTCAGCGTTCGCATGAAGCGCAAATATTCCCGTCCTTCGATCTGCTCGAGCGACAACGACTCCTCAGTGCCGGTCTCGAAGGCGAGCAGCGCACGCCGCTCCCAGCGGTCGGGCCGATTGGCTGGTCGCATCGGCTTGAGACTGGTGATGCGTGAGCGAAAGCCGTACTGTTTCAAGCCCAACGACTGAACCTGTTGGCTCATATAGGCCGGGTGGACCAGCTTCAACTGCACACCATCGCTGGTCGTCAAAACGCGCTGGGGAACGAGCTTTAGCTGAGGATTGCCAGGGGTATTGGCGCTGCTTTTGACATATAGACCACCTTTGCGTGCGATCCATCGAAGGTACGACAAGTCTTTGTTGAACGCACCCCGCGCTTCAAAACGCGCCATCGCCAGCACATACCGCTGAACCTGGACGATGTCACCGATCGAAAGCGCGGCGAGCGAGACGGTCCAACCGATCGCGACAAACAGCGCCAAGCGCTTACTGCGCTGAGTCACTTTCGATGGCGAAGAGCGGGTACCCATGCCTGACCCCAATGGCAACAGAAGGGCCGCAGCGTAGCAGACTGACGACAAACGGTGGAGTAGCCGCTCGCGATCAGGCGATCAGACGACGACCGCCGGCTTTGCACCCAAAGGCAACCGCATCGGGTTCGATCCCTCGCCCTCAGGCGGCGGCGCGAGGAAAGTGCCGCAAAAGCAGCTGATAGGCGTTTTCCCAAGCCAACTTTTCTAGCAAGCGATCGACGCCAATCGTTGCGATCTCGTAGCGATCGCCGGCGCTGGCCAGCAATCCACGCAGCGCATCCATCAGGCGATCGTATTCGAGAACAGTAGGAAACGCCGAAAATGGATTGATCATGCCGTCAAAGTCCGAACCGATGCAGAGACAATCCCAAATCTTGCGCTTGGTTGGCCCACTCAGCGAACTGTCGCGATAGACAACGTCGACCACGCCGAGAATTTGGCGGTAGAACACCTCGGCCCATTCAGCCTCACCGAGCGCGCCACCATCGGTCACACCGGCAACGCGCTGGTCGAGGATCAGGCCGATCAGTCCTTCGCTGCGCAAGATCATTCGAATGTCTTCGTCGCAAAGGTTGATCCCCCAGGCGTAGTAATCGTTGACGTGATGCTGATCGCCCTCGCGCGCGACGTTGTCGATAAGTGTCTGCAGCGAGTCGACCCCGGCGTAGGCCATGTGACTGGCGATCAACGGAATCTTCGGCAGGGCCGGCGGATCACCCGCAGCTTGGCGCGCTTCGTAGCGATCGAGATAGGGAGTGATGATCTCGCGATAGAACGAGCGCCGTGAACGCGGCGACATATGCTTGATGTCGACCAGGATCCGTCGCTGACCACGATCATTGAGGTCGTCGTCGAGATCGAGCAGGTCGCGCAGCACCGTCAGGCCGCGATCCTCGGCGCGCTCGAGATCCTGGTCGATGCGCCGCCGTTGACTGATCACCGCCTGGCCAACATCGGGGATGCTGCGCGCGTGACCACAGATGCCGTTGTCGAAGTGGTGAGCGAGGGTAATGTAGAAGATCGGATGTTGCATCGTCTTGAGCGCAGCGATGCGCTCGCGAATCGTCTGCAGCGGCAGCACGCTCTCGTCGGCTGCGATCGCCAGCACATGCGCACCTTCGATCGAAAGAATCGCCGCAAGATCGCTTTCGCTGCCCTCGATCAATTGCCGCAGTTGCTCAACGTCGCGGATCACGTGATAGGTGCCCTCGATCTGCTTGCCGTTGACGCCGTTTTTGGCGTGAATCCGGCCGCTCTCGCGCTGACCATCTTTGGCCAGCAAAAAGCGATACTCGGCCCAGAACTCCTCCCAGTAGTCGTAGTCCTCGGAAACCAAGAAACGCAGCCGCGACAGATCGTATCGCGTGTACATCTTCTGTAGCAGCAGCCGCAGCGGGCCATCGGCGCGCAGCAAGCCGAGCGCCTCACGCAGCGCACGTTGCCGATCACCGCGCACCAAGTTGATCGCGGTCTGCGTCAGCGTATAGCCGCTGAGCAAACGGGCCATCGCACCAGCAAAGCTGCCGCGCGATGCGTCGTCCGCGTAACGCAAGAAGCCCTTTTCGATCGGCGTAAGCGATGTGAACGCTAGCCGCAAACGGCCTGCGGTCATCTGAGCAAAGGTGCATTGTGGATAGCTCGACGCCTGCTTGCCTTTGGCCAAGTCGGCAATGCTTGCCGGCACATCGGCCCAAGGATGAAAGCGACTGGGATCGGCCTCGATTCGCGGTTGATTGCGAAAGCGATTGAAGGCGTAGAGCGTCGGGTGACAGTGAAGGTCGGCGTACATACGTGGCACAGGGCATCCCCCTCGGAGTTCCGATACTTTAGCGATTGCGCGCCATTTGGCAATTGCTCGGCGGCGCTGACAGGGCGCCCGCCCGTCCAAAGCGGTGCGCTTTCAGAAAACACCCACCGACAAGCGCGTGATTCGCGTAAACAAATAGAACTAAACGTCGACCGGTTCCCGCATAGCTCGCTTTCCACGGCCCGGCACCGCGCGGCAGCAAATGGCCGCGCCGTCGGCTGCGTTCTGGCGCGGAACTTTCTGCAGACCAGCTTGTCAAAGCCTCAAGACAACGCGAGGCACCCCCGATGACAACATCTCTTTGCGCACCTTCGCGTGCGAGTGGACTCGTTTGTGCATTTCTCACACTCGTCGCCAGCGGCGCCCGCGCAGGCTTGCCTCGGCGTGCCGCGGTCGGCGTTTACCTCGAAGGCCCGCGCGTCCTGGTCGCCAACACCACCGCGAGTTATCGCGTAGTGGCCCATTGGGCCAGTGGCCCGAACAAAACCGGGCCGCTTCCCGGCGCGCAAATTCACCTAAAGCTCGACGGCAAACCCGTCGCCACAGCGATCAGCGACGCCAGCGGTAGCGCGCAATTGGGCTTTGCCGTCTCGGCGAAGAGCGGTCGCTCGGTCGATCTGGTCGCGCGCGTCGTCAGCTCGCTCGGCCAAGCAGAAGAGCGCGTCACG
The DNA here is from genome assembly GCA_020633415.1 of Deltaproteobacteria bacterium. Classification (GTDB taxonomy): domain Bacteria; phylum Myxococcota_A; class Polyangia; genus JACKDQ01. Next base: position 18,300 of record JACKDQ010000018.1, on the reverse strand, counting down.
TTGGCGATCCGTAGCGGCGGTGAGGTCGTACTGACCACCGACAAGACACGCTACCAGCCAGGGCAAACGATCCACATCCGAGCGCTGGCCCAGCGTCTGATCGATCGACGCTCGGTCGCCTATCAACAGCTCAAGCTAACGATCACCGATCCCAAGAACAACCTGATCTTTTCGCAAACCAAGCGCACGTCACGCTTCGGCATCGCCGCATTCGATTTTGATCTCGCTGAACAGGTCAACCTTGGCAGCTATCATTTGCATGCGGCATTTACCGACCAGCCCGAATTTTCCGCAGAAGGCAAGGTCGAGGTGCTGCGCTACCAGCTGCCGAAGATCAAGCTGCGCGCCGTCCTCGACAAGCCCTACTATCAACCAGGCGAGCGCGTTCGTCTACGCATCGAGGCGCGCTACTTTTTTGGCAAGCCCGTGCGCGGCGTGGTGCGCGTTAATCTTCGTCACGACCAACAGCCGCCGATCGGCTATTCCGAACTAGCCTGCTCTACCGACAAAGATGGGCGCTGCGAGGTCAGCCAGACCTTGCCGACGTTTAGACTGCGCGGCGACAAGCAGCTCTGGGCCGAGGTGACTATCGTCGACGGCGCTGGCCAACAACAAGCGACGACCACATCTCGCCTACTGACTGCCGACCCGTTGCGGCTAAGCGTCGTCAGCGAAAACGCCAACCTAGTCCAGCATGTTAAGAACCGACTCCACGTCTTGGCGCACACTCCCGACGGCCGACCCTTACCGGGAGCGATCCTACGACTGCGCGCCTCACGCTACGACCAGACCAAGCGCGCTGACGCGCTCGGCTCGGCGACCTTCTGGTATCGGCCCCCGCCGCTGCGCAGCCGCGACGCGCCCTGCCTAGACACCCCGATCCGCGTACTCGCCACAGCCAACGGCCATCGCCGCGAAATGCTCTTTTGCTTGCGACGCTACGACGACGCGTTGCTCGTGCGACCGCGGCAAAGCCTGGTCGACGACAGCCAGCCGCTCAGCGTCGACGTGCTGACACACGACGGCGCTCAGCGCTATGCCAGCGGTAACAACATCCTGCTCGATTTGGTCAAGGCCGGGCAGATCCAGGCGACGTTGTCGGCACCACTGCGCGGCGGTCTCGCGCGCTTTGCCCTACCCGCCGAGCATGGACTGCGCGGCCTGCTCGAACTGCGCGCCTATCGCCTGCGGACGAACGGAAGCCGCATCGAGGGTCAGCGGATGATCTACATCGGACGCCGCAATGCGATCACGCTGACCTTGAGCAGCGACAAAGCGCAGTACCGACCTGGCGAGCGTGCTACGATCAGCGCCCAAGTCAACGATTCGACGACCGGCGACGGCGTAGAAGCAGCGTTCGGCTTGCGGGTAGTCGACGAGGCCGCATTGGCGCTGGGCAAGGGAAACTGGACCGCACCACTGACGCACTTCGCCTTTTCTGCACGGCAGCTCAAGCGCCCGGGTAGCCTGGCCCAGCTCGGAAAGCTCGGCGGGCAACTCGATCACTGGCTGCTGCCCGATTCGCCGGAGCAACCAACGCTGCGGCTGAGGGCTGCCGATCTGCTGATGTCAGCGATCGCTCCCGCTCAGCAGCAGCTCTTTCGCAACAACCCGTGGCTCGCGCGAATGAATGCCTGGCGCCAGCAAGCGCGCCAGATCAGCTGGCGGATCCCGGCCTATGTTGGCCGTCATAGCGCCGGCGTACGCGGTGCCGACGGCAACTGGCGCTTTGCCGCCAACCTGATCGCCAAAATGGTCGCCCACGGCGTACTCAAGCCGAGCGATCAGCAAAATCCCTGGAAGCAGCCCGTCACGATTGCCGCCATCCAAGTCGAGCATCCGTCGCTGCGCTTCGCACAACTGGCGGCGAGCGCGGCGAGCAGCAAACTGCGCGAGCTCTATCGCCGGATCGACGCTGCGAAGCAGCGCCAACTCGACGAAGCCAGCTTGCCGCGCGAAAAGCTGCGCTTTTTGGCGGCGAAAGACCGCCCCTATCTGCTCAAGGCCAATCTGCTCGAGCGGATGGTTGCCTTGAAGTTGCTCAAGCGCCACCAGATCCGTGATCCATGGGGAACCCTCTATCGCGTGGTAACAACGCGCGGGCACTACATCAATGCGTTCGACAGCGGTTTCGTTTCGCGCACACACCTGCGCTCGGCCGGCCCGGACCAGCGTTTCGGCACGAAGGACGACATCGTGCCCGAGGGTAATGCGATCACCGTCGAGGGCTTAGCACGACTCGGTCGCAAGCAGCGCCGTGCACTGCGCAGCTTTATCAAAGTCAGCGTCAGCCGAGGGCGGCTCCTCGGCGGCCTCGGCATGAGCGGCTACGGAAGCGGCGGGGGCGGAGTCGGCTATGGAGCGCTCGGACTGGGCAGCATGGGCACGATCGGCAGTGGCGCCGGGACGGCCGGCGCTACGCGCAGCCATTTTCCGGAAACACTGTTTTGGCAGCCGGAGCTGGTGACCGACGCGAGCGGCAAAGCGCAGGTCGCGATCGATCTCGCGGATAGCATCACGACCTGGAAGCTTCAGGGCTTGGCCTCAACCGTCGACGGTCGCATCGCCGCGATCACCCGCGATTTGCGCGTCTTTCAAGATTTCTTTATCGACATCGAGCTACCCAGCACATTGACCGTCGGTGATCAACTGCACGTGCCGGTGACCGTCTATAACTATCAGAAGACGCGGCAAGTGATCGCACTGTCGTTAAGGCCAGCCGGCTGGTACATCGCTCGCGGCCCGCGAACCCAGACGATCACCCTCGAGCCAGGACAGGTCGGCGTACGACATTTTCCGATCCTGGCGACGGGGCGCGGCGATCAGCGGCTCACCGTCATCGGCCAAACAGGCAATCTCCGCGACGCCGTGGAGAAATCGACGACAGTCCAACTCGACGGCGTCGAGCGGGCGATCGCCTTTTCCGGCACGCTCGAGCACCAGCCGATCGATCACCGCATCGCAGTTCCTGCCCAAGCACTAGGCGACAGCACGAAACTCGCCTTGCTGATCTATCCCGGACCGATGAGTCAGACGCTCGAGGGACTTGAGGGGATGCTGCGTCAACCGGGTGGCTGCTTCGAGCAGACCTCATCGTCGACCTATCCCAATCTGCTGCTTCTCGACTATCTCAAGAAGCAGCATCAAACAAAGCCCGCGCTGATCAAGCGGGCGCGAAAATTGGTCGCCGAAGGCTACCAGCGCCTCTTGACCTTCGAAGTCCACGGCGGCGGCTTCTCCTGGTTTGGCAACGCACCAGCCCACCAAGTGCTAACGGCCTACGGCCTGATGGAATTTTCCGAGATGAGTCGGGTCCACACCGTCGACCCGCGCCTGATCCGCCGCACTCAGCATTGGCTCGCGAACAAACAGCTCGCCGACGGCAGCTTTGCTCCCGATCGCGGCGGCATTCGCGAGGGCGCGATCAACCGCTTCACCGCGGATAAGGTGCGAATCACCGCATACATTGCCAACGCCCTGCAGCACAGCGGCTACAAAGGTCCTGCGTTGAGCCGCGCCCGCAACTACGTCCAGAGCCACGTCGATCGAATCAAGGACCCTTACACCCTGGCGGTGGTCGGCAATCTGTTTGGCGATCGCGGCGGCTTCGCCAACACGATCCGACAGCGACTTTGGCGGACACACAAGCGCGATGACCAGGGCATATTCTTCGAAGCACCCAAGGCAACGCTGACCCACGGCGGCGGCATCAGCGGCCAGATCGAGACCAGCGCACTGGCGGCCTTGGCGCTGATCGGCAAAAGCGGGCGCCACCAGGCGGAGCTGCCCAAGCTGTTTAAGAGCTTGGTTGCCTCACGCGATCGCCATCGCGCCTGGCACTCCACGCAAGCGACGATTCTCGCACTGCGGGCTTTGCTCGCTCAGCGACAGGTTGGGACCTTGCCCGTCGGCACGCTGCGCGTCGCGCTCGGCGCCGGCGAGCTACAGAGCCATCGACTGACGGGCGAGGATCGAACGCTGCGCATCGACCTCCCGCCACCGAAACCAGGCAGCTCGGAGACGTATAGTTTGTCTTTTTCCGGACGCGGCAGCAGCAGCTATCAACTGGTGCAGAGTTTTAGCGTGCCCAATGGCCACTTGCCACCACCGGCGAGCAAACTGGCGATCGCGACGCAGCTCAGCGCGAAACGCATTCGTCGCGGCGACGCCGTGACGCTGCACATCAAGCTCAGCAATAGCGGAAGCAAGAAGGTGGCGATGCCGATGGTGATCGTCCCGCTACCACCGGGCCTGCAGATCGAAGAGCAGGGCCTAACGCGACTGCTCGCTCAACGTCGAATCGAAAAGGTGCAGCAGGTTGAGGGTCGAGCGCTGTTCTATCTGAGCGATATCGACGCCGGACAACAGCTCGACTACCGCCTGCCACTGACCAGCGCCTATCCGCTCAGCGTGAGAATTCGCACGCCGTTGCTTTACGAGTACTACCGGCCAGAAAATCGCGCCGAAGGAAACGCTCTGCGGATCGACGTGCTCTAACGACCACGCTGCGCAAGGCCCTCGGGTAGCGTGGCGATGGCGCTAGCCGGGCGCTCGGCCCGCCACCTGCGCCTAGGCCAAAGGTCCCCAGCTGCATCAGTCCGCAAGATTAATCCCGGTAATTTAAAATACTTGCGGGTGAGCTGGCGCTGCAAAAGCGGTGCAATAGTTGCATGACCGATTCCGGGGGAAATCCATGGACCACAGCAGCACCTTCGCGCTTCAGTTGTTTCTCTCCAAGTAGCTCGGTAGCTCGGCGCGCCAACGGCGATCTCAGCGATGGCTGCCCGACGATCAAAGGGCGTCGAGGCGTTGGCACGCCGTCGGGTGAGACGCCGACCACGGCGCCTTGGGTTGATCTTGCCAGCCCAAGCGGCTAGCGCCCGGCGAGGAAGCGGTCGATGCTCTGCGCTGCACGACGACCATCGGCGATCGCCCAAACAACCAAGCTTTGCCCGCGCTGTGCGTCACCGGCGGCGAAAACGCCAGCAAGGTTGGTTTGAAAGCGCTCGTCGACCTTGACGTTGCCACGTCCGTCGAGCATCAGATCGAGCTCGGCTGTGAGCGTATCGGTGAACGGTGAAACGAAACCCATCGCCAAGATCAGCAGCTCGACCGACAGACTCAGCTCACCGTCTGGCACGGCAACCAACTGACCATCGCGAAGCTCGACACGCACCGCGTGCAGCTTTTGCAGACGTCCCTGCTGATCGCCGCTCAGCCGCTCGGTGCGCAGCGCGAAACGCCGTTCGCCGCCCTCTTTTTGCGAACTCGAAGTCTGCAACACCCGCGCCCACTGTGGCCAGGGATTGTCAGCCGCACGTTGCAGCGGCGGCTCGGGAAGAATCTCGATCTGGGTGACGCGCTTAGCACCCTGGCGCAGCGCTGTGCCCAAACAGTCCGAGCCGGTGTCACCGCCGCCGAGGATGATCACGTCCTTGTCGGTCGCCAAGAGCTCAGCGCCCTGGAGGGGCAACCCGGCCACACGCCGATTCTGCTGGGTCAAATAGTCCATCGCCAGAACCACGCCGTCCAGCTCACGGCCGGGGATCTGCAGCTCGCGGGGTTTCTGCGCACCGATCGCGATCAACAGTGCATCGAACTCGTCACGCAGCTGACCCCAGCTCACGTCGACGCCCACGCGAACGCCGCAACGAAACGCAACGCCCTCACGTTCCATCAGCCGAAGCCGGCGCTGCACGACCGACTTTTCGAGCTTGAAGTCAGGGATGCCAAAACGCAGCAGCCCTCCTGCAGCTTGATCGGCTTCAAACACCGAAACGTCATGACCCGCTGCGATCAGCTGGCTGGCCGCCGCCAGACCTGCCGGTCCACTACCGACGATCGCGACCTTGCGTCCACTCTTGCGACGCACACGTCGCGCAACGATCCAGCCTTCAGCGAAGGCACGCTCGGCGATCTCCTTTTCGTTCTGCTCGATGGTGATCGGCTGATCGTTGATCGCCAGCACGCAGGCGTGTTCGCAAGGTGCTGGACAAACTCGACCGGTGAACTCAGGAAAGTCGTTCGTCGCCGCCAGGCGTTCGTAGGCCTCGTGCCAGCGGTTGCGGTAGATCAGCTCGTTCCAATCCGGAATCAAGTTGCCTAGCGGACAGCCAGCTTGGCAAAACGGCGTGCCGCAGTCCATGCAGCGCCCGCCCTGCTCGCTCGACAGCTTCGGATCGCGCGATCCAACAAACTCACGAAAATCACCGACCCGCTCGCCGATATCGCGCGTTGGCGCCAGCTGCCGCGGCCAGCTCAAGAAGCCGGTGACCTTACCCATCGGCCGCTCCATTGGGTCTCGCCGCATCGTCTGCGCGCGAAGCGATCGCTGTGGCGCGTTGCGCTTGCAGCACACGCTTGTACTCTCGCGCCATCACCTTGACGAACGAAGGAAGGATCATCGAGAAGTTGTCGATCAGTTGTCCGCCTAGCTGACTGCGCGTTGCGGCAACGTGGTTTTCCAGCAGCTGATAGATCTGCTCGATATCGGCCTCTTCGACAACGGCTTCCAAGTCAACCTGTTGCGGGTTGCAGCGCCCAGCAAACACACCGCGCGGATCGAAAACATAGGCCACGCCACCGCTCATCCCCGCCGCAAAGTTGCGCCCGGTCTCACCGATCACCAGCACCACACCGCCGGTCATGTATTCACAGCCGTGGTCACCAACGCCTTCGACCACCGCCAGCGCACCGCTGTTGCGCACCGCGAAGCGCTCGCCGGCGACACCGCAGACGTAGAGTTCGCCGGAAGTGGCTCCATAGAGCACGGTGTTGCCGACGATGATATTTTCCTCGGGGCGAAAACGGCTGCCCTCAGCAGGAAACACCGCGATCTTGCCGCCCGAAAGGCCCTTGCCGAGATAGTCGTTGGCCTCGCCCTCCAACTCGAGCGTTAGACCCCGCGCCAAAAAAGCGCCGAAACTTTGTCCAGCCGAACCCTTGACCGCAATCGTCACCGTGTCAGCGGGTAGCCCAGCCGCGCCATGCCGCCGCGCCACCACACCGGAAAGATATGTCCCCACCGCGCGATCGGTGTTTTTCACCGTGCCTTCGATCCGCTGACGTTGGCCGCGATCGAGCGCACCTCTTAGACGTAGCATGTGAGCTTTATCGAAATGTCGCTCGAGTTCCCAGGGCGTCGCCGCCTGGTAGCGTCGTGGCCATTCCGGCGGCGCCGCCGGCAGGGCAATTACCGCCGAGAGGTCGAGCGGCAGCTGACTCGTCGGCACATCGCTGATGACCCGCTGGCGAAGACGGTCGACGCGACCAACCATCTCGTCGATGCTGCGAAAGCCTAGCTCGGCCATCAGCGCTCGCAAAGCTTCGGCGAGCAGCGTGAAGAAATTGACGACGTGCTCAACGCGACCGGCGAAACGCTCGCGCAGCTTGGGGTCTTGCGTGGCAATACCCACCGAACAGCTATTGAGGTGGCACTTGCGTAGCAAGATGCAGCCCATCGAAATCAAGGCCGACGTCGCGAAGCCGAACTCTTCCGCGCCGAGCAGTGCAGCGATCGCTACGTCTCGCGCCGTGCGCAGCCCGCCGTCGACCTGAAGTCGGACACGCCCGCGCAGGTTGTTTTGTACCAAGACCTGCTGGGTTTCTGCAAGACCGATCTCCCAGGGCAGTCCGACGCGCTTGATGCTCGAAAGCGGTGAGGCGCCAGTGCCACCCTCATAGCCGGCAACCACGATCGCCCCGGCGTGTGCCTTGACGACGCCGGCAGCAACGGTACCGACGCCAACTTGGCTGACCAACTTCACGCTAACCCGCGCGTCCGGATTGATCACTTGCAGATCGTAGATCAGCTGAGCGAGGTCCTCGATCGAGTAGATATCGTGGTGGGGCGGCGGCGAGATCAGCGTAACGCCGGGTGTCGAACAGCGCACCTTGGCGATGCGTTGATCGACTTTTTCTCCGGGAAGCTGTCCCCCCTCGCCCGGCTTGGCGCCTTGCGCGATCTTGATCTGCAAATCGTCGGCATTGACCAGGTATTCGGCGGTCACACCAAACCGGCCTGAAGCGACCTGCTTGATCGCGCTGCGACGAAGATCGCCGTTTTCGTCGACGCGATAGCGCTCGCGCTCCTCGCCACCTTCACCGCTGTTCGACCGACCACCGATACGATTCATCGCGATCGCTAAGGTCTCGTGAGCCTCGACGCTGATCGAGCCAAAGGACATCGCGCCGCTGACAAAGCGCTTGACCAGCTCGCCGACCGGCTCAACCTCAGAGAGCGCCACCGCCACGCCTGGAACGAAATCGAGCAGCCCGCGCAGTGTTGCCGGACCGGATTGTTCGCGATCGATGATCTGACTGTAGCGCGCAAAGGCTTGCGAGCAGTTTTGGCGAACTGCCGCTTGGAGTTCGGCGATCGCCGCAGGCTCCCATTTGTGCCACTCACCGGTCTGTCGCCATTGATACTCGCCACCGATCGGGTGGCGCAGCGCCGCGGCGGAGCGGAAGCCGCGCTGATGGCGCGCACGATTCTGCGCAGCGAGCTCGGTCAGACCAATGCCACCGAGACGCGACGGCGTGCCGGTAAAATGGCGGTCGATCAGCTGACGATTTAGACCAACAGCTTCGAACATCTGCGCGTTGCGATAGGAGTCGATCGTCGAGATGCCGAGCCGCGACATCACCTTGAGCAGTCCAGCATCCACCGCAGCAAAGTAGTTCTGCTGCGCTTTTTCCGAATCGAGTGCGATCTTACCCTCGGCGACGAGATCGGCGATCGAATCCAACGCGAGATAAGGATTGATCGCGGCGGCCCCATAACCAACCAGCGCAGCAAAATCGTGGACCTCGCGCGCCTCGGCGGTCTCGACGATCAGACCCGCTTGCATCCGGCTGCCGTGGCGCACCAAGTGTTGATGTACCGCACTGACCGCCAGCAGCGAAGGGATCGCGCCCTGCTTGTTGTCCACACCACGATCGGAGAGAATCAGGATGTTGTAACCCGAATCGATCGCATCGCTGGCAGCTGCACACAACGCCTTGAGCGCCTGACTCAGCGCGTGCTGGTCGTCGGCATCCACCGGATAGAGCAGCGAAAGTCGCGTCGCTTCAAATGCGCCTTCGCGAATCGCTGCGATCCTCGCCAGACCTTCGCTGGTCAGAAGCGGCCCATTCAGATGAACCTGATGGCACTGCTCCGGTGACTCTTCGAAGGTATTGCCGGCTGGCCCAACGCTGGTCGCCAACGACATCACCAGCGCCTCGCGGATCGGATCGATCGCCGGGTTCGTCACCTGGGCGAACCGTTGATGGAAATAATAGAACAGATTTGGGGCGCGTTGACTGAGCACGGCAAGTGGCGTGTCGCAGCCCATCGAGCCGAGTGGCTCTTTGCCCTGCTCCGCCATCGGCGTGATCACCAAGCGTAGCGTCTCGTCGGTGTACCCAAAGGCTCGCTGCAGCCGATGCAGAGCATCGCCCTCGATCGCCCTCGTGGGTTCAACGCGGGGCAAACGCGCATCGTCGGCGTCAAAAACGTTACGGCGCAGCCAGCGACCGTAGGGGAAACGGTGGGCGATCTCCGCTTTGACGTCCTCGTCGTCGATAATCTGCCGTTCTTCGGTGTCGACCAACAGCATCTTGCCTGGGCGGAGTCGACCCTTTTTGAGCACCCGTTCGGCGGGCACATCGATCACCCCTGCTTCGGAGGCGAGAATCACACGCCGATCATCGGTAACCACGTAACGCGCGGGCCGTAGGCCGTTGCGGTCGAGCGTGGCACCGACGATGTGCCCGTCGGTAAAGGCGATCGCCGCGGGACCATCCCAGGGCTCGCTAAGCGCGCCGGCATAGCGGTAGTAATTGCGGCGCTCTTCGCTGATATCGGGATTGGCTGTCCAGGCCTCAGGAATCATCATCATCATCGCGTGCGGCAGACTTCGGCCAGCGAAATGCAGTAACTCGAGCATGTTGTCGAACTGCGCCGTATCGCTGCGACCGGGGACGATGATCGGATAGAGGTGCTCCAAACCGCCGTCGAACTTTGCCGAAGTCAGCTGGCTGCGTCGCGCCAACATCCAGTTGCGATTGCCCTGCACGGTGTTGATCTCACCGTTGTGCGCGATAAACCGAAACGGCTGCGCCAAATCCCAGGTCGGAAAGGTATTGGTCGAAAAACGCGAGTGCACTAAGGCGATCGCGCTGACCATCTCTGGCCGCGTCAGATCGGCATAAAACGCCGCCAGCTGCTGGGGCAAAAGCAGCCCCTTATAGACGATCGTCTCCGAAGAAAGACTCGCGATGTGAAAGTGCTCGCTGATCCGTCGACTGGCAACGCGCCGCTCAGCACGCTTGCGGATCACATAGAGCTTGCGCTCGAAAGCGCTGGGAACAACCCGCCGACGTTCGATATACAACTGGCGAATCCGCGGCATCACTTGGCGCGCGACTTCGCCGACATGTTCGACGTTGACCGGCACATCTCGCCAACCGAGCACGCGCTGACCTTCGTCGGCGACCACCTCGAGCAGAATCTGCTCACACGCTAAGCGGGCGCTGTCGTCTTGGGGCAAGAAGATCTGCGCGACACCGTAGCGACGGCGCATCGGCATGTTGAAACCGAGACGCAGACCTTCGGCCTTGAAGAAGCGATGGGGCAACTGCAGCAACATGCCCGCACCATCGCCGGTCAACGGATCGGCGCCAACTGCCGCGCGATGTCGCAAGTTGAGCAGGACTTCGAGACCTTGATCGACGATCGCGCGCGATTTTTCGCCGTCGATATTGGCGACAAAGCCAATGCCGCACGCATCGTGCTCTGTCGTCGGCAAATACAATGCCGACCGCTGTCGCTGGTGATCGGGATGGTTCAAGGCGTTCGGTGGATCGGCAGGGTGCGAAACGGTCGCACCACGTCTAAGTCTTTCGGGGTTCAGCCGAGGAGTTTACCCGCGCCGACGGTTACTGAAAAGTTGTCGCTCCTGCACCGGTCAGATCAGTTGCCAGATTGGCGGACCAAGCCACCGCGCTCCTGGTAAACCGCCTCAAAATTAAAGGATAATTTTGCGGCACGGGCGCTGCAAGAGGAAGGACCGATGATACGCGGTCGCCTCGCCGTCTTGCTGCTGATTGGCCTGCTCAGCCTGCTGGGCGTCGCCTGCGGCGATCCACAACAAGAGCAGAACCTCGCCGCCGATCAGACCGGCAAGGGCCAGACGACGACGGTAGTCCCCCGGCTATTCGACCCGCCCAATCCCGACGGCAAAGTTTGCCGCTACCCGATCGTGCTCGTCCATGGTTTCAACGGTTTCGTCACCGACGCCTGGGGCAACCACTACTTTCGCGGTGTCAAAGCGGCGCTTCAGGCCGATGGCCACACGGTCTACGAAGTTGAACTGCCCGCGCTCGCCAGCAGCGTCGTTCGCAGCGCGGCGTTGGCCAGGTTTCTGCGACCACTGGTTCGCGCCGATGACGCCCGTGTCCATTTGATCGCCCACTCTCAAGGCGGGATCGACGCGCGCTGGCTGCGGGTCAGCTATCACAGTATCGCCGCCAAGATCGCCTCGGTTACCACCGTCGGCACACCACACCTAGGCAGTAACTTCGCCGCACGAGCCTACGACTGGCTAAACACACTGCCCAAATGGATGTGGCCGGCCGAGTTCGCCGACGATCCCGAGGGCGCGCTGGCCGGATTGTTTGCGCTGTCAGCGCAGAGCATCAAAGGATTGCAGCGATTGGAAAGCGCCGCCAAGACCAATCAGACGCTGGCGGCAGTACCGTTCTTCAGCTGGGCCGGTCGCAGTAAATTCAAAGACGAAGCCAAGGCGCCTTGCGCCGGCATCAACCATAACCCCGATGTAGTCGATCCACTCGCCGAACGACTTGACGGCTGGATGTCCTGGCTGCTGACCAAGGCGGACCGTCCCCACGATGGGCTGATCGAGCTCGCCCACGCCAAATACGGCAAATTCATCGGCTGCCTGCCGGCAGACCACGACGACCTCAACCAGTCAGCCAACGACGCGCTGACCGGCTTCAATTCTGAGCGGTTCTATCGCTATATCGCCGCCCAGCTCGCCGACCTCGAGTAAGCGATCCACCGCTTGCCTCGCGCCGCGTGATCCCTAAAATGCTGCCCATGGAACCGCGCGACCGACAACGCTGGCGACGCGAACTCGAGGCGCTCCGTGATCAAACGGTGGCCAAGCCGGCGGAGAAGATTTCACCGAACCGCGACGACGGATCGACGCGCACCGATGACGACGCGCAACCGCTCAACGAAATGAATCAAGTGATCGCTTCGCGCCGCAATCGGCTGCGCCAGGGATCGTTGGCCCAGATCAACGCAGCGCTGGCCAAGCTCGGCGATGACCCCGAGATGTACGGCTTATGCGAAGAATGCGAGGAGCCGATCGGTGAAAAGCGCCTATCGCTAATGCCCTACGCCGAATATTGTGTCAGCTGCCAGCGTCGCCACGACGAACAGCGAGGCGCTGCGCGGCGCAGCTTGACCGACTTTCGCAGCTAGCGGCTACAGCCAAAGCATTTGCATGCCTTAGCCGGCCCGCAGCGCGTCCTGATATCGCTGCCGCATCACATGCACACCCCAACGAAATTCGACGAACGGGGTTTCCGCATCTCGCTTGGCGCCAAATCCAGTCATCTGACTGGCATTAACAACGACCGACTGGTTGTCGGCGAGAGTCATCGGCTGTGCGATAGCGAGCGCCGACGCATCAAATCCTCGTTCGTCGCAGAAAGCCTTCATCGACTGTCGGCTTTCCTCCGATAAGGTGTTTGATCCGTAGATACAAAACATCGCCGCAATCGCCGTCTTCTGTCGACCGAACGCCTCACGTGGAACACCGCGCTCCTCGAGCAGTCGGCGAGGGATCGGCCGGTCGTACTTTCCGCCGACCGACCAAGGACGCATTTCATCGGAACACGAAAGCCGACGCACACGCGCCAAGTATGGATAGTTGATCGTCGGGAGATGAACGAAGATCGCGTTGACGCGCAACCGAAAGTCGTCGGTCGACGCGGGAGGTGGACCCCAAAGACGCGCCTTCGGTCGCACGCGTTCCCACATGCCATCGCCCCAGCTTCCCTGAAAAAAGACGCTGTCGCGGATCCGATCAGTAAAGCCGACCCAGCCGATCTCGTTGGTATCCCTGTTGGCGAGAAACTCAGCTTCGCCCAGCGGCTCAATCTTGCTGCGATAGGCATCACGCGGCAGCTCAGTCACCTTCAGGCCGAGGATCGCGGCAATCTCCGCACCGCTGTCGGAGACATAGCTGACCTTCGCCGTATCGCCGGTCTTGAGGAGAGAGCCACCAGAGGAAAAGGTCAGGCTCTCTTCGCAACCAAGACGCGAGACCAAACTGGCGCAAGCCGCCGAATCGTACCCACGGGAGATCGTGCAGACTGAATTCGTGTAGCGAAATGGGCGCTCTTTTGCCCGGGCGTTGTCGAGCAACTGTTGCGTGTGCTCGAGCATGAATGCCACATAGCTCGCGTAATCGTCGAAAGGGTTTTGCGGAATTGGCCGACCTCTGCGCTCGATGCTCAAATCCGACCTGACCAATATGTTCTCCACATAATGCAGGCCGACCATTCCCTGATCGAGCTGAGTCTCTTCGGGGTACTGGGAGAGCCGGACGCGCTTGACCAAGTCGAAATTATAGCCACCGTACTGAGAGTCTAAGTCGCGCCCCGTCGCAGCGAGCAAAAACGAAAACGAGTTGCTGAAATGAAGCCTTTCGCCATCGTGGTGCGAATACAAGCTGTAGTGCGGAAACGAGGGCGTTACGATTAGCGGACCTTCATCGGTCAGACGGAGACCCGAGCCAAAGAAACCAAGCGCGCGATCAAAACCAAAGTCCGCGTACTCGCCGGTCCAGGCCCCTTCGAAGAAGCCCTGATCGAAAAAGACGACACGGTTGCCGGCCGATACCTCGATGTGCCCAGAGGGAGACAACACGCAATGCCACGCTAGCGCGGGAAGCGAATCGAGCACGCGACGCACGACCTGGTAGTCCACCGGCCCCTCCTATGGTCTGATTCTGACGTTAGTTTTTGCGGGTTCAGCCAGGATAGCTGTGTGCTGTTGATCCTGTCAAGAATCGTCGTGAGCGGGTTGAGGACCTCACCTTACAGCTGCAGCCCGCGTTATCAAACGCCAGAACGCCGACCAAGCCGCGGCGACTCACGCCGAGCTGGGCTCGTCGAGCAAGACGGCAAACAGCGCATCGTGACGCACCCCGCTAGCGACGTCGAACGCGTGAGCGACAACATCGCCCAGACCTGCAGTCGTCTGCAGCGCGGCAAGTTGATCGCGGCCAACCCAGCGCACCTCGACAACATCGGACCCTGCGCACGCCGTTTGTTGCTGGCCAAGCTGAGCCCAGAAATCGATGATGATGAAGTGATAGTCGGGCGCGCTAGCGGCGCCGATCACGCGCTCGAGCACTGCAACCTGCTCGCGCGGTTCGATCTGCAGCCCGGTCTCTTCGACGATCTCTCGCTGACACGCCTGGCGCAACGTCTCACCGCGCTCGACCAATCCGCCAGGAATGCTCCAGTATCCTTTGGCCGGCGGATGCCCGCGCTTGACCAACAAGATCTTCTCGCGCTGTTGATCGAAAATCACCGCACCAACGCCCACCAACGGGCGCTCACCTCGGCGACGAGAATCAGCGGCCATGAAAGGGAGAGACGACCGGCGGCGCGCTACCGCCTTCTAGGTCGCGAGCGAACTGCGCGCGATGATTGTTGGCCACGCCCCAGCGGCTTTGACGCCATTGACTCTGATAGATCAGAAACGTGCTCAGTGCATCGGTCAGCAGCCGGGTGACCTCGGGCTTACGCAAGGAGATGTCGTCCGCCTCTCGCTGTGCGCTGTTCAGATCATAAACACTGGGAACGCCCTTGCCGCCTACGGTTAGCTTGTAGTTCTCGATACGCAAGGTGTGCGCATATTCGTATTGACTGGCGAAGCTCGGCCGCGGATAGCCACGACCGACACCCTGCGCCAAAGGAAGCAACGACTGTGCTTGCACCGTCGGAGGTAGCGCTCCTTCGTGGTTAAGCGCGTCGAGCACCGTCGCCATCACCGCATTGACATCGACGCCCTCGCGAACCCGCACACCTCGACCAAACAGCGGTGGATAGCTGATGATCAATGGCACGTTGACCAGCGGATTGCGCAGCGTATGACCGTGGCCAATCCGACCATAGTCCCAAAACTCCTCGCCGTGATCGGCGGTAATCACGATCATCGTCTGATCGAGCACGCCCTTCTTTTTGAGCGCCGCGACCACACGCCCGAGATGATGGTCGTTGTACGAAATTGTACTGTCATAGATCGCAATAACGCGTCGCTTGTCGGCCGGCGATGGCTTGATTTTCCCCGTCGCCATCTTTTCCACATCCGGACCCATCACGTTCTTGGTAAAGCGCCCCGCGTAGGGCCAGGGGTGATAGCGCTTGAGCCACGGCTCACGCCCGCGCCACGAGCAGTGAACGTCGACGGTCCCCACATAAAGATAAAACGGCTGGTCGCCGCGCTTTTCGATAAAGCCGATCGCGTGATCAGCGAGACGCAGCGCCGTCAGACCACCACCGTCGTGCAACGTGTTGCGAAAGGCGCTCCATCCGTCGCCAAACCCCCAAAACTCGCGGATGAAGCCATTGGCAACCCATGCTGCGGTGTAACGGCCGGTCGCTTTGATCGCTTCAGGCAAGGTCACCCAAGCGCTATGGAGAATCGATTTGGGACGAATGAAGCGATGCTGAGCGGGATAGGCGCCCGTCCAGATCGAGGCGTGACTGACCCGGGACTCGGTGCCTTGGACAAGCGCCCGCTCGAAGAGTATGCCGTCTTTGACCAGCGCGTCGATGTTCGGCGTCTCGGCCCGCGCTTTGGGGTTATAGCTGCGATAGTGATCAGCGCGCGCGTTGTCGATCAGCCAGAACAACACATTGCGCGGTGGCGTAGCCCGGCGCAGCCGCGGCGCAGCGCCGGGCATCACCAGTTGCGCCCGTTCGATGCTGGCACCTTGACAGCCAGCAGCCGCTTCGATCTCCAGGCGGCTGACGCGATCGCTGATCGGCGCTAGATCGATCAGCGTCGCCGCGCCCACGCTGACAGCGTGGCTGAGCACCGTCTTGCCGGCGACGGTTGCGCGAACGAAAACCCTGCAACCCTCATGGCTCCTGACGCGCAGCGCCAATTTCGCCCCGCGATAGGGATAGAGATAATAGGCAACGCCACCTGCGGCAGGAAGCGCCAGCTTCCCGTCGACCAGCGTGCTCACCCTCTGCTGCTCGGAAAGCGGCTGCTGACCGATGTGTAGCCAACTCACCGCGGCATAGCTGCGCGTGCCCGCCAGATTGCCTTGACGCCCCCAACGCAAGGCCAGCCGATTCTCGCCAGGCTTGAGCGTGCCTTTGGGCAAGGTGAGCAGCAGACGCTGCCAACCGGGGTGCAGGGTAATCGTCTTGAGCTTGGTCGCGTTGACGGTGATCGTCAGCCCTTGCTGAACGGCGGTATTCAGTCGGAGCGAAAGCTGCGTCGCTTGCGCTTGCCTGCCGGTCAACGGCAGATCCAACCACGTCACACTCTTTTGCGCCAAGGCCACCGGCTGTCCATCGAGTCGCTGGTTCAGACGCCACGTCCGCCAGGGCCGACCGAAAGCGAGATACTTGGCCAGACCTGGCTCACCAAGCGCGACCGCAAGACCGCCACTTCGCGTTAGATGCGCCAGAGCTCGGTTGTCGGTAAGATCGAATACCGAATGGGTGGCCGCAACAGGCGGTGAAGCCGCCACGCTCTCCGTCGCCGCCGCGTGCAGCGGCCCCGCCGTCGCCGAGCGCGATTCGCAGCCGAACAAGCCAACAACAATCACCAATGAAAACGAAAGCCGCGCCACTGCGCGAACGACAAAACACATGCGGGGAAATGTAGAGGATGGACGGCCGCCGAGCAAGTTGTCGCGACATTGCCGACGAGAGCAGCCTCGCATATCGACGCGTTGTCGCGACATTGTCGACGGTGCGCGCGAAACCACTCGACCCGACATCGCGCAGAGGACCAAGGTGTCATCTTTTGGCCCAGCCGTTGACAGTTTTCTGATGGGCAATGGTCTAACCGCGCAAAAGTTGATGCAGCAGATCTGGCGCGCCGCTTGCTCTGCAAAAGCGCTGCAACCGCCGTGTGAGGAGTGTGGCCGGCCCTGGGTCGTGATGGCGGACGATCAGATCGCAGGGGGAATTCGTGTCACACGCCAATGCCGACCGCACTGTCGACGATCGCCGAGAACTCGAGCGAGAGCGTAATCAACCACACAGACGCATGCCGATTCCAGCGCGGGTGATGTTCGTGCCGCTAGACGGGTCTGCACCAGCACGTTGGGCCTTCGCCGAGGATGTTGGCCGGCTCGGCATCTTCATCTGTACCAGCGCACCGCTTGCTCTCGGCACGGCGGTGATCTTACGGATGACCACCGCCTACAACCAACGCTATCCAATCTACGTGCGCGGCGAAGTGGTTCACCGCGTCAATGGCGCTGGCTTTGGCTGTCGCTATGTTGAATTGGAAGAGGGAACGCAGCTGCTGCTCGATCGTCTGGTGCAGATCGCCGAGCAACTCGCCGAGCAAGCGCGCGCCTGCTAACGCGATCGAGCACCGACAGCTACGGAAGCTGCAGCGTGCCGCTCGACCGCCCGCTGCTCAAAAAGCCCCAGTTGTGCCCCGAAGCGTCCCAGCGGCCATGCATCTCCAGCGTCTGCCCGCTCTGCAGACCAGACGCTTGGTAGTTGAGATCGATGTCCAGGTTGCCGGTTCCAAGCATGCAATGGGAGCCAAGATTGAATTGCCTCCCGTTACAGCGACCGGTCAGCGTGACCATCTGGTTGGCTTGGTTCTTCTCAGGGCTGCCCCATTCGTTCATAAACGAAATCGTCAGGCGGGCGCCAACGTTTGTCCCCATATTGATGCGCTGAATGCTGCGCAGCTGAAAGCGCGAGGTCTCACCGGCTTGTGCCGCAGAAGCAACACACAGGCCGAGTGCGACCAACGACAACATCCATCTCATGCTAAGCACGGTCTCCTCCGGCAAGTGAAGCGGCCGTCGATATTGAACGGCCGCCAGTTGCAGCTGGCGTGCCACGATTTTCCTCTGCTTTTTTCGCCGACAAGCCTAGCCGCCACCTGCCGATTTTCGAAGAGGTCTCCGATACTGAAAGCAAATCTGCTTAGGTTCAAACACGTTGCGTGCGACGCGCTGCTGACGCCCATCGCATCGATCTCGGTAGCCGCTGAGACACGCAGCGTCGTTG
>JACKDQ010000017.1 GCA_020633415.1 Deltaproteobacteria bacterium | reverse complement strand
GATCAAGCGCTGGCGCTGGCGCAAGCGTCCGACCAGCCGCAAGCTCGAAGCAGCAACGAAATTCAGCTAGCGCCGTCGACGATCGCCCGCAAGGCCATCTGCAGGCGACCCTGTTGCTGCCTCATCTTCTCGATCCGCTCGATGCCGCAGCGGACTAATGTTGGCCAACTCATCGAGTCTAACGATGGTGATCTTCTTGTCGTCCTCTCGAACCAAGCCGCGCTTGCGCAGTGCACTCAGCGCACGGATCGCCGTCTCAACGGTTGTGCCGCAATAGTTGGCGATGTCCTTGCGGCGTAGGCGAAGCGCGAGCTCAACACCGCGCTCGGTACGCTTGCCGACTCGCCGAGCGAGGTCGCTGAGTAACATCGCCACGTGATACTCGGCGTGCCCATAACCAAACTGTTCCAGTCGCGCACACGCCTTGACTGACTGGGTCAACGTTTGGTCGAGAAAGGCGCGGGCAAAACCGGCGTCACAATCGATCGCATCAAGCAACACGCGTCGCGGAACGCTGCTCAACGCGACCTCGGTCAAGGTCACGGCGCAGCAGCAGTAACAACCGCCGCAATAGGGACGATAGCCGCAAAGAATTTCGCCAGGGCCGACGATCTGCAACAAGGTCTCTTCGCCGCTGGCCGACCGCCTGATCAACTTTACGAAGCCGCTACGAATGTGACTCATCACGCTGCTTTGCAGCTCGGTGTGCCAGATCGTGTGCTCCGCCGGGAAGGTCCGCCTCAGCCGCTGCGGAAACGCATCGGCCAATCGCGCATAGCTACTGATCTGCCCCATACGCCCGCCCCCTCGATGAGTATAGCGCCCGCCGGCGGAGGAGCAATCTACCCAGCGACTCCCTCACGACAGCTGCGCACAAGCCGTCAACATCAGTTCAGCACGCTCGAAAACAGGCCAATAAGCATCCTTTTTAGACCGATATTTAGCCACGGAGCTGCGTCGATTTCCGAGGAGAAACAACGGTCTCTCCTTCAAAACCACCCGTGGAATTGCTTTACTTGAGGCCAGCCAGGATCGGCGATGGAAGGGGCAAACGAAATGGCTTGTCGATATGTGCGTTACGCGTCGCCGACGCGCGCCTCCGACGAATGGGTTCCCCCCGCGCTGCGCGATACCCGCTGCGCGCGACGCGCGAGCGATCCGAAGACACACAACGCAGCCCTGCGCGAACTCGGCATCGAAATCGATGACGAAGACATCAGCTGTACGCGCAACATCGACGGCCGATGGTCCGAATGCCCGTTCTATGTCGAACGCTAAGCTGCTGACCGAAGTCCGCCTGGTGGGACGCGGAGGACAGGGCGTGGTCACCGCCGGGGAGCTACTCGGCGCTGCCGCACTCGCCGGCGGCGCCAATGCCCAAGCGATCCCGACATTCGGCCCCGAGCGTCGTGGCGCCCTGTCGTCATGCGTCGTTCGCGTGTCGCCTGAAGAAATCCTACTCAAGCACAGTGTCGCTCGACCCGACATTTTGCTGTGCCTCGATCCGACGATCTGGCAGGTCAACGACGTACGGCAGGGACTGGCCGACGACGCCACGTTGATCTTCAACAGCAATCAGAGCCAGGAAAGCCTGCGGAGCGCGCTCGACGAGCGAGGCTTTTTCGCCAGCAACGGCGCGACGGTCTTTGTGCTCGATGCCACGGCGATCGCGCTAGAGCAGCTGGGCAAACCGATCACCAACACGGCGATGCTAGGGGCGATCGCCGGCGCAACCGGGCTGATCAGCCTCGACGCGCTCGGTGCCTGCTACAGAGAACGCTTCGGCCCACGCGCTGAAGTCAATCTTGCTTGTGCTCGGGCGGCCGCCGAACGTCTAACACGGTTGCCGAGCGCCGCCTGAAGGAGGGCCCGATGGGTCGCGAACGCTATCAATACTTTGTCGAGCGCGCCAAAAGCACGCTGACCTATGACCCCGGCTGGTCGCACGACAACCCGACCGGCACCTGGCGCACGATGCGGCCGATCAAGACCGACGCCAAATGCACCAGCTGCGATCTATGCTGGCTGCTTTGCCCAGAGGGCAGCGTCTCGCGCGGCAGCTATGCGATCGACTACGACTACTGCAAAGGTTGCGGGATCTGCGCACACGAATGCCGAGCGGGCGTGATCGTGATGGAGCGCGAAGCAGGATGACACGGCAGTTTTGGAACGGAAACATGGCGGCAGCCCAAGCGGTCCGCCAATCGCGGGTCGAAGTGATCGCCGCCTACCCGATCACGCCACAAACCCACACCGTCGAATACCTCGCCCAGTTCGTCGCCGATGGCGAGCTCGACGCACGGATGGTTAAGGTTGAGTCCGAACATTCGGCGCTGTCCGCATGTTGCGGAGCGTCCATCGTCGGCTCGCGAACCTTCACCGCCAGTTGCTCTCAAGGGCTGCAGCTAATGAGCGAGGTGATGTACTTCGCCTCGGGGATGCGCTTTCCGATCGTGATGGCCGTCGCCAACCGCACCCTTTCGGTGCCCGTCAACATCTGGGCCGACCATCAGGACACCTTGGTCAATCGCGACGCGGGTTGGATCCAGATCTACACCCGCTCGGTCCAAGAGATCTACGACATGATGCTCGTCGCCTTTGCCAGCGCGGAGGATCCGCGGGTCAATTTGCCGGCGATCGTCGCCTACGACGGATTCATCCTCTCACACGCCTCTGAGCCGGTTACCCCACTTGAGCAATCCGTCGTCGATGATTTTCTCCCATCGCCACGGGCGACCGAGCGCCCATTGATGGATCCAGCGAAGCCCCAGCAGTTTGGCGAGGTGCTCTTTCCCGAATGGTATCCCGACTTCGAATACAAAAAGCACAGCGCCCTGGTCGGCGCCGCCGACGTGTTGACCGAGCGCTTTGCCGCGCTCGCCGAGCTGAGCGGGCGACGCTACGACCTGGTCGAGCGTGACAGCGACCCTGGTGCAAAGACCGTGATCTTCGGCATCGGCTCGATGATGCAGACGGCCCGCCACACGGCAGCCAAGCTGCGTGAACAAGGTGAGTCGGTTGCCGTGGTCAACCTGCGCGTCTTTCGCCCCTTCCCTGAGCAGGCGGTCGCCAAGGCGCTACAACACGCCGAAACGGTGCTCGTCCTCGATCGCGACATCGGTTACGGCAGCGCGGGCATGGTCTATCCGGACGTCGTGCGCGCGCTGTATCACGCCGAGCATCGCCCCACCGTACTTAACTTCATCGTCGGTCTTGGCGGCAAGGACATCACCGAGCAGACGATTTTGCGCTCGCTCGAGCTGGCCAAGGATGGCTATCGCGGACAGAGCGTCTTTTGGCCCGATGCCCGCGGCCCCCAAGAGGGCATCGCGCCGAGCGCGCAGAGGTAAGCGATGGCGATTAAGCTCAAGACGCTCTCCGACCAAGAACATCTCTGCCAAGGAAACCTGGCTTGCGCAGGATGCAGTCAGATCCTCGGGCTGCGGCAGGTGCTCAAAGTGCTCGGCGAGAACACCCTCGTCGTTAACACCACCGGCTGCATGGCGGTGATTACGCAAATGGGCGTGCCAAAGGTGCCGCACTTTCACGTGCTGTTCGAAAACGCCGCCGCGGTTGCCTCGGGCATCGATGATGCGCTCAAACAGCAGGGCCGAAGAGATCAATACAAACTGCTGGTCGTTGGCGGCGACGGCGGAACGGCCGATATCGGTCTGGCCTCGCTATCGGGCGCAATCGAGCGCGGCCAAGACTTCATCTACATCTGCTTTGACAACGAAAGCTACATGAACACCGGCGGCCAGCGTAGTGGCACCACGCCGTTCGCGGCCCGCACCTCGACAACGCCGGTGGGCACGGTCTCTCGTGGCGAAGCGCGCCTGCCGGCGCTGCGCAAGAACATGGTCGAAATCATCGCCGCCCACAACATCCCTTACGCGGCATCGACGGCGATCGGCTACCCGATGGACTTCCTCGGCAAGGTCGAAAAAGCCGCCCAGGTACGCGGGCCGAGCTACATTCACTGCCACGCGCCCTGCCCGCCCGGATGGGGTGTCGACAGCGAGCTCGTGATCGAAGCCTCCAAGCTGGCCGTGCAAACCGGCGCCGTGCTGCTCTACGAGATCGAAAACGGCGAGCGTCGCATCACCAAGAAGGTCAGCAAACGCAAACCGATCGCCGACTATCTCAAGCTACAGGCGAGGTTCCGCCACATTCTCGACGACGAGAAGCTGATCGAGCAGTTGCAGCGCGAGGTCGACGCCGGCTTTGAGGCGCTAACCGCGCGCTGTTGAGCAGCGGCACCCGCAGCTCCGCACGCAGCGCAACCCCGCCCGATCCAGCCGCGCCGCTGGCGATGGTGCCAAGTCAACGCTAGACTAGCCCTTCGACGGAGCAGATCATGACCAATATCGAAGCCGCCAAACAAACGCTGGGCGAGGAGTTCGCAATGTTCTGCGAGCTGCTCTGCCAGCGCATCGAAGCGATCAAACTGCCAGCTGGAGCGCGCGTGCTCGACGTCGGCACTGGCATGGGCCGCGCGGCGATCACCTTAGCACTCTGCGGTTTTGACGTGACCACGGGTGAACCGGCAGATGATCAGTCGGCCTACGCGCGACAACCGTGGATGGATGACGCGAGGCGCGTCGGCGTCGATCGCGCGATCCAGTTTCGCGCCTTCGATGCCAGCGCGCTGCCTTTCGAAGACGGGTCATTCGATGCGCTGTTCATGCTCGGCGCACTGCATCACATGCGCGATCCCCAGGCAGTGATCGACGAGTGCATCCGTGTAGTACGAACAGCTGGCGCGCTGTGCATCCTCGAACCTACAGCCCAGCTGGTCGAGCACGTGCGCGCACGCCACCCCGACCATCCGGAACCGACCGACCCACGACCACTCGTGCCGAGCATGCAGGTCGAGCACATCGGCGGCGAGATGATGGACACGTTCATTATTCGCCGCTAACGCCGTCATTGGCGTCTGGGCTCAGTTTCTCCCACCGCAGTTCGCCAGCGCAACCTGGCTAGCGCAGCTGTCCGAACCGGGCGTCGTTCGATTATTACCTCAGGACACGCCTGCGACTGTCGCCCGCCCCTAGTGTCGCCAAAGTAGGTCGCTTTAGATCTTGGGGAGCAGAGCGATGAGCCGGCGCGAGATCACCGCATGGGACGAAACGGCAGCGTTCGATCGTAGGCGAAGTCAGATGTACCGCGAGAGCTCAGCGATCGATCGACATTTCACCAAGACCCGCCGAGTTGCTCTGCTCGGGTTCTGCATTAGTTTTTCGGCGGCGTGCAACGACAAAGACCAGCAAACTGGCATCTTGCTCGCGCTGAGCTTTACTGGGATCGTCGACCGCGTCGACGTCAGCCTCTCGTCGCCCACCGACGGCAGCACAAAGACCGCTCACAGTGATGCCAACGCCACGCTGAGCTCACCGCAGCGGATGCTGCTGATCGTTCCCGAAACCTGGAGCGGCCAACAGCTAGCGATTAACGCGAGCGCTCTGCGAAAAGGGCAACACGTCGCCGAAGGCAAAACCGACGTAGCGATCGAACGCGGGCAGATCGTTTCGGCTGGCCTCTCACTGAGCGAGCGCTGCAGCGACGGTTGTCGCCTGGGCGAAAGTCAGTGTGTTGGCGATGCCGTGCGCGTCTGCCAAGAAGACGCCAGCGGCTGCGCGCATTGGCAGCCCCCCAAAACCTGCAGCGCACCAACGCCCTACTGCACGGCCGGTCGTTGCGCTGCCGACTGCCAAGACGAATGCCAGCCAGCGCAACGTCGCTGCGATGGTGACGGTGCCTATCAGGTCTGTGGGGCGTTCGATTCCGATAGCTGCCAGGACTATTCACCCAGCATTTCCTGCGAGAGCGGCTCGCAGTGCCGAGCAAGCGACGGAGTTTGCATTAAGCTCTGTGACGGCAAGCCCTGCAGCTGTAACCCTGGCGACGTGACCAGCTGCGCCGACCTTGGCATCTGTCGCGGCGGCCAGCGGCGCTGCCAAGCCGGTGTCTTTGGCGACTGCAGCTGGACCGTCGGCCCACAAGCCGAAGTCTGTAACGGCGATGACGACGACTGCGATGGCACCATTGACGAAATTGCCGACCTCGTCGCGCCCGCCTGCACCGAACAGCGCGGCGTCTGCAAGGGCGCCACACAAACCTGCGGCGGAAAAAGCGGCTGGCAGAGCTGTGCACCGCCGGACTACGCGGCCCACGCCCAGCGCAGCGGTGCGACCTTCCAAACCGACGAGACGCTCTGCGACGGCCAAGACAACGACTGTGATGGCGCGGTCGATGAGCCCGCCGCCTGCTGCAAACCGCAATGCGCGGCGGCGAGCTGCGGCGCAAAAGACGGCTGTGGCGGCACCTGCCTCAGCGGTGACTGTCCGCTCAATCAGAACTGCAATCAAGGCGCCTGTGTTTGCATGTACGCCCAATGCAACGGCAACTGCTGCGCCCAGGGCGAGATCTGCCGCGGCAACACTTGCGGCCCGCGCTGCAAGGCGACGGCACCGGTGACAGTTGCTGAAAGCGGCGACGATGTGCTCGACCTCGAGCTCGATGTCCAAGGCAACGCGCAGATCGCCTTTCACCACGGCGACAGCGAGACGGTCCGGCTGGCGAGCAACGCCTCGGGCAGCTGGACAAGCGAAACCGTCGACAGCGAGGGCTGGGGTCCAGCGCTGGCCCTCGACAGCCTCGGGCGACCGCACCTGGCCTACTACCAGCTACGCAACACCCCCAACAACGAGCCCGCGCTGTTTTACGCGACCAAGACCGCCAACGGCTGGTCGACCACTGCGCTCGGCAAAGGAATGGACGCTGACGTCGCTGTGGACGCCCAGGACAAGGTGCACCTGGTCTACTTCGAACCCAAAGCCCGCTTCGTCTACGCCACCAACGCCAGCGGCAGCTGGGTCAAGCAGACGATCATGTCAACGACTCAATCCTTTGCCGGCGACCATTCGATCGCCATCGACAAAACCGGCAAGGTTCACGTCAGCTTCTTCATCAGCTACCAAAACATTGCCACCAGCTCCGACGACCTCGGCTACGCCACCAACGCCAACGCCAGCGGCAGCTGGACCGTGCAGACGGTCGACGCGACCGACCGCTCGGGACGACGCAACTCGCTGGCCCTCGATGCCAACGGCAAGGCTCACATCGTCTACATCCAGAACTCCGCTCGGATACTGAAGCACGCCAGCAACGCTAGCGGCAGCTGGGTCATCACGCCGATCGACACCAGCGGAGATCTTTGGGCGACCAACGCGATGGTGCTCGATAGCCAAGGCGCTGCCCACGTCACATACTACGCGCTAACGGGCCCGATGCGCTACGCGACCAACGCCAGCGGCAGTTGGACCGTCAAGCAGGATCCCAATATCAAAGTCAATAAACATACAGCGCTGGCGATAACCCCGTTTGACCAGCTGTACCTCGCCTACCAAGCGCCCAGCGGATACATTGAGCACTTGAGCTACTGCCCCTGAGCCAGGTGAGACTGGTGTGCGCGTCGAAACACGACGTCGTTGCGTTGCCCTGCAATGCGTAATCCCGCCAGCGTATGATTAATCTGCGGGACGGACGATGGTGAGCGCGGAGCCGATCGTTCATCATCCCCCCATGAACAGGCCCTGTACTTGCCACCTTGAGATCTTCGCGCTTAGCTTCTGGCTGCTGATCGGTGGCCTGCCGATCGGCTGCAGTTCCGTCAGCAAGCCCGCACTGACCGACGGTGCCCCCCTGCAAACGGCGGACGGTGCGGTGCTCGCTGACGCCCCCCGCAGCGACGGCGACGGAACAGCCAGGCCTGACGCTTCCCCCGTGGACGCCAGCGCACAGGACGCGCTGGCCGGTGACGCGGCGATCGCCGATGCAGCAACCGACGGGGGAAGCGGGGCCCCTTCGGCCAAACTGATGGCGATTGGCGGTGTCGGTACGCACGATCCACTGGCCATCAGCATCGATGACCAGGGCACGATCACCATCGCCGGCAATACGTCGTCGAGCTTCCCGTTCACCATCGGCAAAATGAGCGTCACGGCCAGCGCCCCCTACGGCTGGGTGGCCCAACTCGCGCCGGACTGGACGCCGCGCTGGTTGCTGCCACTGTGGGGCTCGTCGACGGGCTCAGTTACGCTCGGCGCGTTTGCCCGCAGCGGAAAGGCCGCAATCATCGCCGGCAGCTTCAGTGATCTTTTGCAGTTCCCGCCCAAGCAACTGATCGATGGCAAGAACGGCCGGCGCTTTGTTGCGCGCTTTGACAGCCAAGGCACGGCATCTTGGGTCACGACCTTCGTCGGCGGCGATCTCTGGCCGCAGGCTTTGGCCGCCGACAGCAAGGGCAACGTCTTCGTCGGCGGGTGGTTCACCGGCACAGCGACGATCGGCACCACCAAGCTTACGGCCGACGCCGGTGGTAAGCACGACGCCTTTCTCGCCGCCTTCGATCCGAAGGGACAACCGCTGTGGGCGACAAGATTTGGCGGCGTGCACGACGACGACGTGACGGCGATCGCCGTGACCGCCACCGACCGGCTGTTCGTTGGTGGGCGCTTTGCCGGAACGGTCAGTTTTGATGGTTTGCTGGCCCGCGGCATCGATCATCTCGACGTGTTCATCGGCGAAGTCGAGCGCAAGACGGGCAAGTTTCTCAAGCTCCGGCCCTTTGCCGGCAAGGATCGCGACAGTCTCGGCACACTCGTGGCTCACGGTCAGACGCTGCGCGCCGGCCTGCAGGTGCGAGGAGACATATCACTCGATCCGATGCAAGCGCCCTACACCGCTGCCGGCTATGCCGATGCGTTGGTGGTCGAGCTGACCTCGGACCTGAACTTGGTCGAGGTGCAAGCCGTCACGTCGAACGGGACGCTGCTCTCGCTGCTCGCGCCCGATCTGGCGGCCGAAGGCGATCGCCGCTGGATCGCCGGCATCGCCACCCACGAGGTAACCTGGCAACAGCAAACAGCGAAAACCGATCCCGGCGTGTACCTGGCCCAAGAGGATCGCAACCCGAGCGCGAAAGCGCGCTATCTACTCCACGCGCTGCGGCCGAGTCGCGAATCATATTCGCTGGGCGGCGTCGTCGCTCACGGCGGCGCACCGATCGTCTTTGGTCGCTACGACGGCACGCTGACCTACGCCGGTACCACCGTCAGCGCCAATCTCGACGGTCGACTGTTCCTCTGGCGCCCCTAGGTCGTGCCGCCGCGATCATTCGAGTGCCAACTGGGCGCACCGTCCACTAGGGCCGAGCGCCTAGAGCATCCTCGCAGCTGATTTCCAGCCGCTCAGCGGCGCAACGTTCGCCCCACACGCAGCCCAGCAAAGCATCTGCAATACCGCGGGCAGCGCGCTCGAGCGGGATCCGCTCGTAGTGATAGCCGCTCAACGCGGCCTGTGAGCAGTAGCGGACGGCAAACAGCGCGGTGCTGCCCAGACAACGCATCTGCACGCTGTGCAGCAGCTCGTGGGTCACCGTGGCAAACCAGGCACTCGACCGCGCGTCCCCAGGCTGACGCCGGCCATCGTCGACGCTGGCCGATACGAAGATTCGATGACCAAGGTTGATGCCCGATGCACCGAGCATCTGTCCGCTCGGCACCTGCCGATAGAACTGCACCTCGTCGATCAGCGTACCAAAGGCCCGCCGAAGCGCAGTCGCGGTGCGCAATGGCAACATCTCACGGTGATCGCGATTGGCCAGGCTCAACGTCTGGCGCAATGCGGCCAGCGTCCCCGCACAGGCCGTAAGCGGATCGCCCTTGCCCGCTGCGATAAGCGCGGGTTCGCCCTGATCGGTCGGTGGCGGACCACAAGCTGCAACGAGCAGGGCCAAGCTCGCGATCGCACCAACCCGTTCGCCACGCATTGCAAACCGCCTATCGCGCACCCAACGCACCCGTCGCAGCATTGTCCAGCGCAGCCAGCCGCTCCCAAGCGAGATTGGCGCGCTCGATGCGTTGGCTCGAAGAAGGACTGCCCTCGGCGTCTGCAAGCGCGCGGCTAAAGGTCGCATACGCCGCGAGCCAGCGATCGAGGCGACGCAGCTCACGCCCCCGCCAGGATGGCGACAGCGGCAAGCGACCGATTAGTCCGGCGACCTCGAAGGCCTTGCTGTCCCGCGACAATCCTACGGTGGCGTGTGCCGACTGCAGCGTGCCCACCGTCTTGCCCTCGGGTCGGATCATCGTGGCCAGCGACAGTTCGTTGCCGAGCAGCAGCGTGTTGCCGCGCAGGCGACCATCTTGGGTATTGCCGTGCAACAACTCGCCCGTCGAGCAATACGGATTGTCGGCGTCTACGGCTTCGAGACCCAACCCGAGCTTCGCGCCCAACTGCTTGGCAGCGAAGCGCAGTCCGTAGGTCAGCTCGAGACGACAACGCCCGTAGTTGTCACGTACGCGCTTTACCCCGAGGTTAACGCGCGCCCCCAGGATGTAGGCGCCCACGCTGGCCATCAGGTCCGGTCCAACCGCTTCGACGATCCCTCCGCCGTTGCCGAGGATTTCCCGGCGCGTCGTTCGGTCGAAACTTGTCCCGTCCAACCGCGACTTGGCCGCTTGCAGCTCCGCGATGCTGCGGCGGACCAGCGGGCCTTTAGCAGTGTGAGCAACACCGGCGGTCACGAGCACGGTCAGCAACGCGACAGAAATCAATCGTCCCATCGTCACTCTCCCTTGTTCAGCGACGAGGGGGGGCAAGCGCAATGCCAAAAGCGCAGCGCGTGGTTCTCACGAGTTAGCAGTGCGCGTTGCGTTGAGGCTCCGATATGCATCGCACCAACTGGTTCGCGCGAACCATACGACACAATGGGGGCTCGCGAGCCCGCTGCAGTCTCTTCATACGGCGCATGATTATCGGCACGCTAAAAGCCCCGCGGTGCCTCGTAGACCGAGACGACGAATCACCCGCGAAGGAGATCACACTGTGCGATACAATCGAATTGCCACTCCCGCCCTGCTGGCTCTGTTACTGAACAGTTCGGCCTGCGGCATGCTCCCCAAAAGCAGCAGGCTCCCGACGTTCGGTAAGAGTGAACGAGCGGCGCCACCAGCAACCCAGGTTCACGCTTCGAGCGAGACAACGAAGGCCACGAGCGCGACAACCAGCGCCCCGCCCGCCACACCATTAGCCTCCGCGGCAGCAGCGGGTTCTGCCGATCTGTCGAAGCTAGCCCATGACTACGGCAAAGAGGTCGGCGCCCCCTCCAACATCTATCGTGGGTTCGGCTACTACGTCGCCTTTGCCCGCCAATACCAGGCCGACAAGCAGGCCGTCTTTCACAAGCTGCAGGGCGGTTATCAACAGTACATCGACTACTTTGCCGAATCGAAGGGATTCATCGAGCGCTGCAAGAGTAAGTACGCCCCGCTGTTTGTTGACGGCGCCCCCGGTCCAGCGCTGTCCTCGATGGCACCCGAGATGCAGAACGCCTGCCTCTGGATCGAAGAGGCGAACAAGACCATGACCCGCGCCTTGATCGATCTGGCAACCCAGGACCTGCGCGGCGACAAGAAATACGCCGACGGCATCGTCAAACGGATCCAAGCGGGCAAGAAAGTCACGCACGGTGAGCTAGCGGTACTCGTCAGCGGAAAAAGCGACGGAGACGTGCTCTACAAACGTTGGCAGGAAAATTTTGAAAAACTCGGCATCCCGATGCCCGCTGCGCTGAGCAGCAAGACAGTCGACACGTCAGGTGCAAAGAAAACACTGGCCAATGCGACCAAAAAGAAGCGCTTTCCCCGCTGCAAGCCAGCACCCGCTGACTACCGCGCCAGCCTCAATCGTGAGTTTAGCGAAGCAGGCCTCAAAGTTATCCGCGTATGCGTCGATGGCGG
This sequence comes from Deltaproteobacteria bacterium, assembly GCA_020633415.1. Taxonomy (GTDB): domain Bacteria; phylum Myxococcota_A; class Polyangia; genus JACKDQ01. The sequence continues at coordinate 58,968 of JACKDQ010000017.1, read as the reverse complement.
CTGGGAGATCAAGAAGAACGCGCTGGGCATCCCAGTCGACCGCATGCGAAACACCTGGGTCCTCGCACGCCGCGCCAACGAATCGTTCTGCCGGCACTACACCGGCGTGGGCGTGTTTCAGAAATACGCCGGCGCGGGCCGCTGGCAAAAACGCGTCGCCGCAGGCGGACCACCCCAGGATCAGTTTTCGCTCTACGTCGTCGCCTGCCGGTAGCAGCAACAGGTCAGATTTTGCCCGGACACCGAGCACGCGCTCAGATTGGCGCAGCACAGCATCCATGGTAAGTGCCGACCAGCTGGGAGGTACGCTGTGAGTCGCACGCGGTGTCGTTTGCAGAACTTGACGATCCTTGGCGCGCTGGCGGTGTTGAGCAGTGGTTGTTCCAACAGCGCCAGCAAGCCACCGGCCGCGGACGCAACGACCGACAGCGCGTCCGCCACAGACAGTGCCCCAGGCAGCGACGCAACCCCTGGCACGGAAAACGTTCAGCCGAGCTGCGACGAAAAGGCCAAGGCCTGTGCTTCGCAATTTGGAGCGCTGTTTACCAAAGCTAATGGTCGTGCCGACGGCACCCTGATCGCCGTGGTCCGACCAACGGATACGCAGTGTACCTTCCCCAACGCAACGCACGTCGTGCTTCAGCTATCGATCCTCGGACAGGTCCAGCGATTGGTGGTCGCGGTCGATGGCATCGGCTTGGGCAGCATCGATGCGCCGCTGCTCGGTCCGGCGTTTAAGGAGGGCTGGCACGAGAACCTCGACCTCGACTACGTGCGCGATCTGGCAGCTCATAGCACCGACCTGCCGGCGGTCTCAGCCACCGACGCCGTGCAGTTCATTTGCTCGCGCGTGACGATCGGTGAGCCGATCTCGGTCTACGCCTACAGCGACGGCAGTCGACCAGCTAGCGCCCACCAGATCCATCGCAACGACCGCTACCCCGACGGCGCGGTAGTGATCAACCCAACGGCAGCGCGACCAACCTATCTATTATTCCGCTACGCCGACCAGCAGTTTTGAGCCATCTCAAACCAATGCGCGCCAAGATTGCAGCAAGTCAATCGGCGCGACGGCTTTCGCGCACGAGCGCCGGCACGATCGGGCGTTCGATGCCCCCGGTTCCAGGCCGCACCGAAAGAATTCTCGTCGCCACTGGGGTCAGCTCGACCGGCCCACTAACCGGGCGCGGCCAAATCGCCAGCGAGAGCAATCGGGCCGCCGAGGAAGTTCCGAACAGTAGCATGTACGCCCGTTTGGTCGCGCGCAATCGGCTGAGCAGCGTCGCACCGAGCGCCGCACCGCTGACGCTGCACAGCGCGTTGGCGACGTTAAACCAGCTCAACATGCTGACCCGCTCTTCTGCGGCAATCGTCTCGAACAGGAGCAGGAACGTGGCCAACTCATAGCAGCCCCAAACCACGCCACCGACGAACTGCAGGGCAAACAGATAGCCGTAGGCATCAGACACGATCCACAGCCCGGCCAGCGGCACGATGCCGACCATGCCGAAGCGAAACAGTTGCCAGGCCCCAAAGCGTCGCGCATGCCAGCTGACCAGGTGCATCGTCGCCATCCGCGCCACAAAGACGGCCGCCGTGAGCAGCGCGTACTTGGCGTAGGACAGCTGCAGCGTCCCCAACATATACGGCGCGAAAAACGGCGAGGCAATACCGACCGATAGTTGCATCGCCAACATCAACAGCAGCAAGCGACCCCCAGCGCCTTGGCGTGTGGAACGCAGCCACTGTCGCAAGCTTAATCGCAACACAGCGTCGGGCCTGATCTCGGGCAGCGCTGTATGCAACAGGCTCGACGTGACGCGACCCGCGAAGGCGGTTCCGAACAGGATTGTGAACACGATCAATCGCGCATGACCAGCGCGTCCGAGTTGCAGCAGACCACCACCCACAATCACGCCGCAAAGCACAGCAAACTGGGCGAGCAGGCTACGCCGCGCAAAGTAGCTCAGCCGCACCGCGCGCGGCACCAGGCGCTCGACCCACGCGTTCCAGGCCGGCCCCGTCCCCATGCCCGCCCCCCAGTAGACCGAGATCGTTGTCAGCAAGACCCAAAGGGGCAACGCACCAACCGCACCGCCGACGGCGAGCGGGATCAAGCTCGCAGCCTGAACAAGCGAGCAAAGCACCACCCAGCGACGATAGGATTGCAGCCGTCGCACGGCTGTTGGCGAAATCAACTGAATCGTCGCCCCAGCGAGCAAGGGCAGAGCCGTTGCGAGGCCGGCGAGCACCTGACCGAACCCCAACGCCAGCACGAACGCCACGACATACGCCTCGCCCACGCCAACCATCGTCGCCGAAGACATCCCTTCGGCGGTCATTATCCGCAGCGTCCTACGCGTGCGGCTCTTGGTCCTGGCGCTCACGATCTGTCTCCTCGGCGCACGGCAAAATGCAGAGCGAGGCCCGCCACGCTGCACCCGCTTCGACACCGCTGTCAAGGCTAACGGGTCGCAAAACCGTGGCGCTTGGCATACCGTATGCATTTCATCGCCGCCTGCCGCCCAAGGTTGAGACGCAGTGGTGATAGTAAGAGAGAAAACAGCCGAGCTTCACCACCGATCAGCGAGGCGCTTCAGACGATCACTGAACCGGCGTCGTCAGCAGACCACGACCGCGGGCCGCTGACAGTTCGGATCTTCTAGCTCCGGTTACGTTGAACCACCAGGAAACACAATGCCAACGCGAAAGAGCCCCAAGACCAGACAGTGGACCGAAGACGACATCCCGGCGATCGTCGCCTGCCAGGTCGCCGCCTATCCCAATTTCGACAACGAATACCTCTGCGACGAGCGCCTCTACGCCAGCCAGCTAGCGATCTTTCCCGAAGGTCAGGTGTTGGCAGAAATCGATGGCGTGGTGGTGGGATACGCGACGTCGCTGATCGTTCAGCTGGACGACGACTCGCCCTGGTATTCCTACTCGGAAATTACCGGTGTCGGCACCTTCACCACCCACACGCCGAGCGGGGACACGCTCTACGGCGCAGACATTGCCGTCCATCCCGATTACCGTCGTCGCGGCGTAGCGGGCGCACTCTACCGCGAGCGCAAACGCATCATGCGCCGCTACAACCTACGCCGCATGGTCGCCGGTGGACGCATTCCTGACTACGCCAAGGTCGCTGGCCAGATGACGGCCGAGGAGTACGTCGATCGCGTCATCCGCGGCGAACTGACCGACACTTCGCTAAGCGCACACCTCGCGGTCGGCTACAAGGTCAAAGGGCTCCACTTAGGCTACCTCAACGATGCGGCCAGCTTGGACTACGCCACGCTGATCGAGATGGAAAACCCGCGCTACAACTCGGCCAAGCGCAAGATCGCCGCCGCCCCGATACGGCGCCCCGTCCGCAAGGTCCGCGTCTGCGCCGCCCAATACGAAATGCGCTCGATCGCGTCTTGGGAGGAGTTTGAACGCCAGGTGGCCTTTTTCGTGACAACCGCCGACGAATACCACTGTCACTTTCTCGTCTTCCCCGAACTGTTCACAGCGCAGCTGTTCAGCAGCTTCCCGTCAGAGATTTCGACGCGCGAAGCGATCGAACGGCTCGCCGATCACACCGAGGACTACATCGAAATGTTTCGCCAGATGGCGACACAGCACCAGCTGTTTATCATCGGCGGATCCCACCCGGTGCGCGAGGGAGGACTGATCTACAACACATCGCATCTCTTTACGCCCACCGGCCAGGTTCATCTCCAAGACAAGCTGCACATTACGCCCGGTGAGCGGCGACACTGGGGTGTCCAGCCCGGACGCGCCTTGCAGATCTTCGATACACCGATGGCGCGAATCGCGATTCAGGTCTGCTACGACATCGAGTTTCCCGAAATCTCGCGCATTCTTGCGCTCGCCGGCGTAGAGATTCTTTTCGTTCCGTTCAGCACCGATGAGCGCAAGTCGTACCTACGCGTCCGCTATAGCGCCCAGGGCTGCGCGGTGCAGAACGTGCTCTATGTGGTGATCGCCGGCAACGTCGGCAATCTCCCGCAGGTCAAAACATTTCTGATCAATTACGGTCAGGCCGCGGTGTTTACACCGAGCGATATTCCCTTTCCACCAAACGCGATTGCCGCCGAGGCGGAAACGAATACCGAAGCGGTGGTGATCACCGAACTCGATCTCGGAGACCTCGCCATGCACCGCGAGCTGGGTAGCGTCCGCCCGTTTCACGACCGACGCCCAGACCTCTACGCGATTCACGCCCGAACCAAGCCACGCGTCATCCGCGTGGCCTGAGCGCCCCCGAGAAGCGCCACTTTACGGCGAAACTCTCGCCGAAGCTGCCGCAGCTCGCGGCGTTGGCGCGGCGTCCAGAATCAACAGGCCTGGTGCGCGCAGAGACGTGCAGCTTGACGGTCGTGTGTGCAAATTTGTCCGCGCAACGGGCTCCTGCCGAAGTCGAGCGTTGCCGCGGGGTGAACCGGGAGTCGATATTGCCGCGCCAGCGCGCGAATCTGCACGAGGTGGATCGCGGGAACGCCGCTTCGTGAAAAGCGCACGATCACGCCATCGGTTAGCGGCTCGTCGACGGGGAAGCGGGTGTTTAGTCCCGGAGAAAATGCACGCTTGCCGACGGATCCCCCCACCGACGTCGTCACGCCGCCGACATTGATGTAGGCGGCGATCTTCCGACCTGCAGCGTGTTGACGGTAGAGCGCCATGCGCGCCTCGACACGTTGACGGAAAGCACGCGCGGCGATCGGCGTTAGCCCGGTATCCTGGATCAACTGATCCATCAAGCGCTTCGCTGCCTCCGAACGCTTCTTGGCGATGTCCTGTGCACCGCCGCGCGAGGCACCAATGCTGCGATGGCGCAGGATGCTGCGCTGAACCAACAGCTGCTCCATCGCTGGCCAAGTCAGGCGCGGATGATTTGCGCCCCAGGTCGAGGCGCCAACACTACTGATCGCCAATGGCTGGGCACCAAGCGCCTCGATCGCCGCCAGGCTGGCAATGTTCAACGCGGGAAAGGACCCCGACAAGCCGACCGCGACGGCATCCCCAGGGCGAACGCCAGCTGCTCGCAACATCTCTACGATCACGGCGGCAAAAGCGGCGTTGACCGAAGCTTGCTTTGCGACAAGGTTCCCGCGCACCGTCGTGATCGGCGTCCGTGACACACCGATCAGACCGCTCGATACCGGGTCAACGCGCGGATCGATCGTAATTCCGCGGCGCAGCCGCTCATCGCGTACGGCGACAAACGCCCGCTGGGTTTCCACAACAGCGCGTGTCAGCACCGGATCACAATTTCCGGCCGGCCCTCGCTGAGCCACGCTCGGCACAGCCGGCGCTTTCGAGACAAGCGGCGGCGAAACGACTGGCCGTTTAGACACCGAGCACCCGGCAACGGCACAACAGCAGCCAACAAGCGCCAGCGGCACCGCACGAACGCAATTCCCAGCGGCCCTGGGGGCCTGCGCATCTCCGAGCATTTCTTTTCCTTCCGCCACGGCTGGGCGAGCTGCCTTGAGCAAAGCGAATGCCAAAGGCTCCCGCCCCAGCAGGCCGGCCTTTTGCCGATTCTACCTCACCCGTAGGAGGTGGGCACTCCTGTCGGTGGCACCACCTCCGCTGTCAAGCCGTGGGCTGCCACCTGCCGCTCGCCGATCGCCGCTGCCCTGCTTCCTTCACGCCACGCTCAAGGCGCCCAGCCATTGAGCTTCCTCGATGCCGCCACTGTCGCCGCCAGAGACGCTCAGGCCAAGGGGGTGCAACGGCGATAGCTGATCGCAGACAAGTCAGCGGCACAGGGCTTGCTTTCTAACATGACACAGCCTGCGGGAATTGTGGTCATGTCTAGGGATAATGAGCTCGAGCTGAACGTTGCTGCACTGTCAGACGAAGCGATCTGTAGCGCCGGGCGGCCGCTGGCGCTTGGGCCCGACGTCGACGTCGCCTGGACGGATTGGCTCTGGCGTACGATGGGTGCCGATGACGCTCACGACCACGCCGAAGTAGTCCGACTGACCGCAGAACTCAACGCACTGCGCCAAGCCAACGCGGACCTACAACGCCGCAACGCCGAGCTAAGCAGGATCGCCCAGCTGGTGCTGGTCGATGGGTTAACAGGATTGCGCAACCGCCGCTGCTTCGATGAACGGATAGCTGAGGAGATCTCTCGAGCGCAGCGACGATTGAGCAATGGATTCGCGCTGATCATGTTCGACCTTGACGGACTGAAGCGCTGCAACGACACGGGGGGGCATCAAGCGGGCGATGCAATGCTCAAAACGGTGGCAGAGAACATGCGGCGCACGACCCGCATCCACGACGTCTGCTGCCGCGTTGGCGGTGACGAGTTCGCGGTGCTGGTGCCCGGAGCGAACGCCGTGGAGGCCAGCAAGACCGCTCAGCGGGTGAAAGCTGCTCTTTCCCAGCGCGGCATCGAAGCCGGATTCGGCATCGCGGTCTATGGCGAATCCGGCACATCCGCCGGCGAGCTGGTCGCGGCGGCCGATAGCGCAATGTATCGGGACAAACGTCGCCACCGCGGTGACGATCACAGAGGAAAGGCAGGCTGAAATGAGTCGCAGCACAAAGTCACTACTGCGTGACAAAGGAAATGCGGTTTACAGTGTTGCCCCGAGCACCAGCGTCTATGACCTGGTCGACATGTTGGCCACGCATCGCATCGGAGCTGCCGTTGTCCTCGATGCCGACCGACTGGTTGGCATCGTCTCCGAGCGCGATTATGCCCGCAAAGTGATCCTGCGCGACCGGCAATCACGAAACACCCGTGTCAGCGAGATCATGACCACGGAGGTAATCACCGTAACAGAAGAGCAAACGCTCAGCGACTGTATGGCACTGATCACTGCCAACCGAGTGCGGCACTTGCCCGTGGTCGACGACAATGGTCGCGTGATCGGCATGCTCTCGGTGGGCGACATCCTTCGCGCCTTGATCGCCGAGCGCGGCGACCTGATCGACAAACTGGAGCGCTACATCGTCGCCGGCTGATCGTCGACTTCTGCTGGCCGCCGTGCTCCTGTTTGATGCGTTGTGCCACATCGACAACCGCAGGCAGATCCGCTACAAGACGGCTCGGGGGGCGCGCCGCTGTCGTTTGGCATCGCACCGACGACGGCAAGCGTGAACGGGGGAATCAATGGTTGTCTGGATCTGGGCGGGATTTGTCCTCTTCGTTTTGCTGATGCTTGCCCTCGACCTCGGTGTATTTCATCGCCGTGCCCACATCATCTCAACGGGCGAAGCACTGGCCTGGACCGCGATTTGGGTCGCCTTGGCGTTGGTCTTTACCGGGGTGGTGTTCGTCGCGTACCAACACAACTGGCTCGGCATCGCGAATCGTGCCGGGACGTCGGCAGCTGGCCACACGGCTGCACTACAGTTTCTCACCGGCTACCTGTTGGAAAAGGGTCTAAGCCTCGACAACATACTCGTGATCGCCCTGATCTTTTCCTACTTCAGCGTGCCGCTGGCGTACCAGCACCGGGTGCTGTTTTGGGGCGTATTGGGCGCGATCCTGATGCGGGGGGCGATGATCGCGGCCGGCTCGCTGCTGATCGCCCGCTTCTCATGGATCGTCTACGTGTTCGGCGGCTTATTGCTAATCACGGCGATCAAGATGCTGATCGCTCGCCACGACAATCTCGAACCTGAGCGGAATCCTCTGGTACGAATCGCTCGACGGATCTTTCCGGTCACAGCAGAATTCCGCGGCGAGCATTTCTTCGTCGTCGAAAATGGCAAGACCGTTGCCACACCGCTGTTGATTGTGCTTTTGCTCGTCGAGAGCACAGATGTGCTGTTTGCTGTGGACTCGGTACCCGCGATCTTCTCCGTCACGCAAGATCCCTTTCTGGTATTCACCTCCAATATCTTCGCGATCCTGGGCTTGCGCAGCCTGTATTTCGCGTTGGCCGCGATGATGGGCAAGTTCCGCTACCTCAAAATAAGCCTCGTATTCCTGTTGGCCTTCGTCGGCGTCAAAATGCTGCTTGTTCACCACCATCCAATCCCCACGGTGGTCTCATTGGCGATCATCTCCGGCATTCTTGGCGTCGGCGTGATCGCCTCGCTCGTCGGTGGTCAGCGAGACTCGGCACCCCTCGAGTCCCCCCTCGAAAAGGAGATATCCCAGCTCACCGCCCTAACCTACAAGCGAGCGCGCAAGATCGTCGTCTTGGTCGTCGGGGCGACGATCGTCTTGGTCGGCATAGCGATGGTCGCTTTGCCAGGACCCGGCTTGATTGTCATCCTGAGCGGCCTAGCACTGTTGGCGACTGAATTTGCATGGGCGCGGGTGCTACTCAAACAGGCTCGCGAGAGAGCGGCCCGCGTCACATCTAACTTGACGCGTCGCCGACGACAAACCAGCGAGGTCCGCCCAACCAAACCTGACGAGGACGGGCATCAGCGCAAATGACGGCGTCGGCGCTAGGTTAGCGTCGCGCTGTCATCGGGTCAGCGCATTGCCGCACAAACCGTACTGCGCTGCGGGAGGCCCGGTCAGCAGCAATCTTGGGATCGATCCCCCACCACACGGGCCAGGGCCAGCACAGGTGCGTCGTTGCCAACTCATCGCGCCAAATCGCGGCGTGCCACTATGCGCAAAGCCGTTGGAACGGCAGTGATTATCGAGCGGCTGCAGCGAATGTTGAGCGTGCAAGCGTGGACAACAGCCGACGAGCGTGCTATTGCTGATCACAGATGTCGGCCCCTTAACGGCTCCCGACCTCGGCGCACAACAGGCAGCCGGCTTTATCCGGCGCGCTCGCCGCAGCAAAACCCCCTACCTTTCACTGTTGTATAGGTATACCGACCTCGCCGGACCGTGTCCGGGCGAAAATGAAATACGAGTTCGCTAATGACCCAAACGCGCCAGCACGGCGCAGCGGAATTGACCCGCTTCACCGACTTTGAACTTGACCCACAACTACTACGCGCTGTCGAAGAGGCGGGCTTTGCCTCGCCCCGTCCGATTCAGCAAAAAGCGATACCCCATGCCCTTGCCGGCCGCGACATCGTTGGCTTGGCACAAACTGGCACCGGCAAGACGGCGGCGTTCGCGCTGCCGATGCTACAGCGCCTGATCGCAAAGCGCGGTCAACCAGGCCGCACTCGGGGGCTCGTCGTCGCACCGACGCGCGAGCTGACCCAACAGATCAGCGAAGAGATCGCGCGACTCGGCAAACACGTCAACGTGCGTCTGGCCACGCTAATCGGCGGCGTCTCGCCTCATGCGCAAATCGAAGCGCTACGCCGGGGCGCACAAATCATCGTCGCTTGTCCGGGGCGATTGCTCGACCTCCAGCGCCAAGGACACGTCTCGCTCGCTGCGATCGAGACGCTCGTGCTCGATGAAGCCGATCACATGTTCGACATGGGCTTTTTGCCCGACCTGCGCCGGATCCTCAACTTGTTGCCGCGCAACCGCCAAAGCCTGCTATTTTCGGCGACCATGCCCGACGAGATTCGTCAGCTCGCTCAGCGTTATCTACGCGAGGCGGTCGTGGTGGAGTGCGCGCCCCAGCGGCCGGCGGAAACGATCGAGCACGGCGTGTTCGAAGTCGAAGAGGGGCAGAAGCTCGATCTACTCCACCGGCTGTTGGCCGCCAGCGGACCAAGTTCAGCGATCGTATTCGCCCGAACAAAGCATCGCGCAAAGCGCCTGGCACTCAAACTTTGTCACTTTGGACACCGCGCAGTCGCCCTGCAGGGCAACATGTCGCAAAACCAGCGCCAACGGGCAATGGATGGCTTTCGCCAACAAGAGTTCGACGTGTTGGTCGCTACCGACATTGCGGCGCGTGGCATTGACGTCGCAGGCGTTGGCCAAGTGATCAACTACGACGTGCCCAACACTGCTGATGCGTATACCCATCGCATCGGCCGCACTGGCCGCGCCGAGCGCAGCGGTCAGGGCTACACCTTCGTCACCTCCGCCGATCGCGCCAGCCTACGCGCTATCGAGCGCCGTATCGGCAGAGACATCGTCCGCCTTGCAGAAGGCAAGCTGCCAACCGCACCGCCGACGGAGCCTATCGCACCACACACCGACCCTCCGCGCATACCCACCCCCGCTCCGCGGAGCGAGCGTCCACGCCGCACGACAAGATCGGATGCGCCTAGCGCACAACAACCGCCCCGACGCCGCCGGCGCCGCCGTCCACAATCGCAGCGCAGCGCCCAAACCGAAAGTTAATCCGAACTACGCCAACGCTGCAGGTCATCGGCTCGCCGCTGATCGCGCTAGAGCAAACATCGCCCAGGTGGCGGCGGGTGCTGTTCACGGACAGCCCTGAACCAGCGCGTAGCTCTCGACGTAGGTCGTCGCGCTGTTGTTGTCGCGAATGTGGTACTCGATGATCTGAGTGCCCGAGTCCTTGCAGCTCACCTTGATCGTGTCGGCGCTAAAATCCACCGGCGTGGTGTCTCCAGCGCGCCTCATCGCTCGGACCAGTCCACCCGCGCTACATCGATCAACGCTACCGCGCTCGAAGGAGCGGACAGGAATCCCCGCGGCACCGCTCGGCGGCAGCCCTACCGCGAGACCGTTCATCGCCACTGGCGCAGGCGCGCAGGCGCCGGGAGTTTTCGGCGTGACGTTGGCTTGCACCAAGACGTAGGTTTCGACGCGCGTCGAATTCACGCCGTCGCTCACCTCGAGCGTCACCAGCGTCGTTGCCGAACTCTTGTCGGACAAGCTGATCGAGTTCGCCAGGGTGCCACCGGAAATACCGATGCTGAGTTTGAGCGGACTGCTCGCACCCGGGCACCCCGCCCGTGTGCTACTGCCGGCGTCGATTACCGCCGCAGGCAGCTCAACCGGGCCATGGCTGACATCGACGACCAAACCACTGTAGGCGATAGCGACGGGCGCACAGGCCGGCCCGGTCTGTGTCTGAATGAGCGCGTAGGTCTCAGCGGAGGTTTGATGACCGCTGGTGTCGCTCGCCCAGATCCCGAAGAGCTGAGTAGCGCCGCCCGTCGGACTGAGCTTGACCACGGTGTCCGCCGGGTTCTTTGAGGCCGAGAACGTCAGCTTTTGTCCACAGGTGCTGTAGCTCAGCGCCTCTGCTGTCTTGGCAGGCATGTCATAGGCCGACGTCAACCCCACCGCCAATCCGTTGTTAACGACCGTCACGACCTCGCATGCGCTGCCGCCATCGGTGCTACTTGCATCGGTGGTACTTGCATCGGTGGTACTTGCGTCGGTGGTGCTTGCGTCGGTGGGACTTGCGTCGGTGGTGCGTGCGTCGGTCGTGCCTGCGTCGGTCATTGCAGCGTCAGTCGTAGTCCCGCCATCCGCTAAGCTAGCCACGTCCAGCGAGCTACCACTGTCGCCGTTCGAGGCCGAATCAGAGGAACAGGCAGCGATACTGATCCACCCAATCGCGACCATCATCGTAACTAGGGTATGTCTAAGATGTTTGTCAGTCATAGCGACGGAAGCTAGCAGATGCCGCAACGGCCAAACAAGGCGAGCGAGCGCAAAAAAACCGAACAACGCTCGGGCACCAGTAGTGAGAGCCGAACAACACCTTGCGCCAGGACACTCCCGCAAAAACAAGCGCTGTCGGATACGCCGAGCATCTCCGTTTCTGGAATGAAAACAGCTGCTCAAAAAAATGAGCCGTTCCGCGTTTCCAAAGCGGACAGATGAGCGGTGATTTTGGGGGAATAAAAACGATAGCTCAGATGACGGCAGCGTCGCCAGGCGCTCATGCGCGCGGGACGGCAAACCCCATTCGCTGAACAAAGCGGCGACGCCATTCGGCAGCATCGAAATCGGCGGGGCATCCTTTGAGGAAAGGACGGATACGATCCCAGCGCCGCATCTCTGGCGAGTCCCACGGTTTGATCCATTTGGCAACGACGCGCACCGCGCCGCCACCGGCAAAACGGACACCGTAGTGCCGCAGCAGGGCGAGCGCGGCATACAGCTGGGCGCGTCGCCGCGTCAGCTGAAACCCGTAGCGTCCCGAATCGTTGTCGAGCACGAAGTGGTCGGTACGCGCATCGTAGTGCATCTCGCCAGAGATCCGCGCCGGCAGAGCCCCGGTAAGCTGGGGATGACCACAACTGTGCTTGCCGCAGCGGTCGCGCTCTGCCACGAGAAAGGTCCCGTCAACAGCGACGGCGTAAAGATAGGGCACGCCACGACGCAGTACGATCGGCCGACCACGCATCCCGCGCTGTAATGTTGGCGCGAGTAACACCCGCGTGCGGTCATCCGGATCAAGCTCGTGAAACTTGATGTAGCGCGGGATTTCCGGAACACCGGTGGCCTCGATCAGCGCGGAGGTCGCGGGGTCGCCGCCGATGCCCGTCGCCGGAGCGGGCAGCGCAAACAGACTGACAAGAACAATGCCACGCAGGGCAAGGGCCGCGAAACGGTTCATGCGTCTGCGACGGATGCAACCGTCGCGCCATCGCTAACTCTTGGAAATCAGTTGTCTGCAACCAGCAGAGCAACCCGTCTTGCCGCAGCTGGTGGCTAGTGCAGACCACCAGAAACCAGGCGCGCCCCGCAAGACTGATATCGATCACGGTCGGGGCGGGCCGTTTCCGCCGTCCTAGTAGCGATCGCCGACGACGCCCTGCGCGATCAGCGCTTCAAGGCGATCCACGTGTTCTGCAGGCAACACGATGTCTTGTGAGGCCCAGTTTTCTTCCAGACGCTCAATTCGCCGTGTACCTGGTATCGCGGCAATCGGCAGATCACGCGAGCGCAGCCAGGCCAAGGCAACTTGGGCCGCGCTAACATCGAGCGCCTGGGCAACTTCACCGACCAGATCGGCCAGGCGAATGTTATTGGCGAAGGCCTCATCGGAAAATCGCGGATTTTCCAGCCTCCAGTCTCCGGCTTTCAGATCGCTGCGCGAGCGAATTGCCCCAGATAGAAACCCTCTACCCAGCGGACTATAGGCGACAAAACCGATCTTGAGCCGCTGCAAGGTCGGCAAGATCTCGGATTCGACCTCGCGCGACCACAAGGAGTACTCGGTCTGCAACGCGCTAAGCGGGTGGACGGCGTGAGCGCGAACGATCGTTTCCGGATCCGCCTCGGATAGGCCAATGAAGCGAACCTTCCCCGCCTTGACCAAGTCCGCCATCGCCCCAACCGTCTCCTCGATCGGCGTCTCAGGATCCACCCGATGCTGGTAATAAAGGTCGATGTAATCGGTGCCGAGACGCTTGAGCGACGCATCGCAGCAGGTCTTGACATACGCGGCGTCTCCCCTGAGTCCTTGCCAGCTGCCATCTTCGCCCCGACACACGCCGAACTTGGTCGCCAAGGTGATTCGGTCGCGGCGCCCTTTGAGGGCTTTCGCCAACAAGCGCTCGTTGGTAAACGGACCGTACATGTCCGCCGTATCCCAGAACGTGCAACCGATTTCTGCCGCTCGATCGAGCACTGACAGGTTTTGTGCCTCTGAAGACGAGCCGTAGAAATCCGACATGCCCATGCAGCCCAAGCCGATCGTCGGCACGCGAAGTCCCTGGGTACCCAAATCAACCTGTTTCATGTCTTTTTTCGCCTTTTGCTCTTTCGAAGACGGCCGCAGGGCCGATGTTGGCCGACACTGGCCTGGCCCATCAGGCTTAGTGCACATGGCGACAACAATCAAGCGCTGTCCTTGCGGGCAAGCGGCGCGATGGACGTCGGAGTGAAAACGAATCGACGGACGCAGACGCCAACGCAGCTCGAGACAGGCCGGGGGGACGTTGATTAACTAACTTAACCAAACCGACACCTAGCCGCTTCGGAAACACCTGGCTACCAAGGGACCGTCGATTGACTAACTCGGCAAGACCTGCGGAACGCCGGAGAGGCTCGAAAAGAAGTTAAGTAAGTTAATCAACGTCCCCATGTCGTGTTACTACTTTGGGTCAAAACGATGGCGCCAACAACAACCGAACTGATCGCAGCAAGCGAGGCGGTACGAGGCGGCGACGACGGCGATCTGATCGAGAGCCGCTTCGCCCTTCACGACAGCCACCGAATCGAGCTCAAGGTTGACTACGCCCGTGCCGATCAATCCGGCGTGGACTACCGGGTGGAGAGCTTCTTCTTTATCCCCTCTAGCTTAGGCATCGACAGCCAATCCTACCCGAGCGACCGCTTCTATCGCGATGTCCAGGCCCATATCCGGTTCAAGACACCAAACCTGGCGTTAGACGTGCTCAAGGGCGATGACGATACGGTTTTGGGAGACCTGCGAGAGCTGCTCGGCCGATGCCGGCGCAACCCCAGCGATGAAAACGCACGGGAGCACCTGGTTGTCGAACTGAAGATGTTCGGCTGTGTGGTACGGGCCAATGTAAGGAACACGCTTTGGAACCTCTGCCAAAGAGTGCGCGAAGGGCGGCGCGATCGGGCCCTGCTCGACATCCAGTCGATATCTGAGCGCTTTCACAGCGACATCGGCAATGTACTCACGCGCTTCCGCGAGTTCCGCGCCCGCCTGGTCGACGGCGTGCTCGCGCGCAGGGTGGCCGATACCTATCTCAACGTCGACGAGTTTATCAGCCTCGCCGTTGAGTATGGGCTCGCCGAGCTGGTCGCTGCCATCGACTCGAGCCGCAACCGAGCGGAACTCGAACCGGTGCGCCGCGCGGCCTGTGATGGTCTGCTCCAAGAGCGAGGCCATCGCAAGGCAGCGGGCTACGGCTCGCTGGTCGACGATGACGATCGCAACAACGAGTACTTTGTCTATCGTCGTGGTCGACTGAAGAAGTTCGTCACCTCAGCACTTTGGTTGGAGATCGAGCGCGTCCGCGGCGACAAAGGGTGGGTTCAGCTGGCGGCAGCCATTGCGGCAGGCGTGGCGATGGCCTTTGCCGTTCTATCAACGGTCGGCTACACGCGCTGGTTTGGCATCAACAGCTCGGGGTTCATCGTCGCAGCGGTGATCAGCTACATGATGAAGGATCGCATCAAGGACGCGCTCAAGAGCTACTTTTCCCGGCGAATGACGCGCTGGCTCGCCGACTACAGCGTGCGCATCATCGATCCGATCGGCGGACAACATATCGGCCGCTGTCGCGAAGCCGTCTGTCATATCCGCAGCGAAGACTTACCCCACGACGTTCGCGAACTGCGCCGGACCGACGACACCAGCAGCATCGAAGCCGATAGCAAACCCGAAACGATCCTCAAGTACGAAAAGCAGATCCGCATCCACCGTGACGCCGTGGTGCAACGCCTGCACAGCGAGCACTTCGAGCTCAGCGATATTCTGCGCTTTGACTTCTCCGAGTTCCTCACGCGCACCGATGACGCGCGCTCAATGGTGGCCGTCTACGACGCCGCCAGCAACCGCGTCTCGCAGCGCGAGCTACCGAAGGTCTACCATACCAATGTGATAGTTGTGCTGACCGCTGAACGGAAGGCCGTGCCAAGCCGCACACTCTACCGCGTACGGGTTGTCTTCGATCGGCGTGGTATCCGCCGCCTCGAACGCGTCGACTAGCGGCCAAGCCCACGGTCCCTACCCGACTACCTCGAGCGGCTCGGAAGCTCACCCTTGCCCGGTCAATGGCTGCCGAGCGATCATGCGGCATGTTGGGTAGGGCCGGCATAACCCTGGTGTTGACGATCAGCGCTTGCCACCTGGTCTGGCCGTTTCGCTCGAGCGAGAGCGGCAAAGACAGCGCCCTCGCCGAGGCGAGCATCATCGGCGACGCGCGACCAGCGGATGGGCCCGCAAACCAGGACGGCGCGCGCGGCGATCTACGGCAGTCGTTCGACGCAGTCCCCGACGGTACGCCGATCGACTTTGCGCCGACTGATGTGATCTCGCCTGCCGACCAGCAGCGCTCCGATGCCAACCCGGCGACGGCCTGCGCCGCAGGGGCGACGCGGCTTCCGTCCAATCTTGACGTCTTCGGCGCCGTCGTCTGCACAGGTAGTCGATCTGTGAGCCAATGCAACGCGGCCGGACTGTGCGCTCAAAGCTGGCAGCTGTGCACGGCTCAGCAGTACCGCAATCGCAGCAGCAACATCGCGCCCAATTGGCCCAACGCCTGGATCGCCGGCTGCGTGCGCAACGGACCGTTATCGCCCGTGGCGCTCGACGATAGCAATACATGCAGCACCTGCGGCGTCGACCCGGCACCGACAACCGCGGTCGTCTCCTGGGCCTGCAGCACCGGACAATCCAAGGATAGCTCCGACTATGCGTACGTCGGTATCACCACAGCCATCGCGTGCTCGCGTATCGGCAGCAACAGTGCCTCAACGCAGGCCGCCTGGGCAACGCTACCAGCAAGTTCCCTAGTCGGCCGCGCGCTCTGTTGCGCGCGCTGAACGCCGACCGCCACTAGCTGCACAGATCGTGCGGCGAAGATCGTGCTGTGCAGCTACTGCGGCGCGGCGTGCAGCGTGTACTGCAGCGTATTGCCGACCGACTTGCCATCGAAGTGCACACTGATCACGTGGCTCCTCGCACCGTTGACCAGCACTTCCTTGCGCTCACGCTTGTTTCCCTTGGCCTTGTCATTGGGATTGAACATCACGTTGGCAACCTTGATCACCTTGCCGCCGCGAGCTGTCTTGCAGATCGCCACACCGGTCTTACCCTTGCCATCGATTTCCTGAATCGTGATCTTTACGGTGTCTTTGATCGCGGGATGGGCCGACACAAACAGGCGGCCACCGGTGCTGACGATGCGACCCGTCAAAGCCGTGTTGAAATCGAGTCGACGCGGACCGATCTTGGCCCAGGAATTCTGCGCCGCCCAGTTCCAAAACTTCACCATGTTCTTTACCACGGTGTTGACCTTCGCCACCGTCGCGCACTGCGGCATCGAGGCACAGCCCGCACTCTTGAGCACCTTGTCGAGCTGCTGGTAGATGTCGGAGGCGACCTTGTAGGTATGGGTTCCGCACTCCGTCTCGGCCCGCGCCGGCAAAGCAAAGCCGAGAGCCCCTGCGACGACGGCAACCATCAAGAATTTCGACATTGAACGTTCCTCCGCGATAGCTGTGGCGAGCGAGGCCGTAGCCCCGTCGGTGAACAACATCTGCTGTTTGTGAGTGCAGTCATGTTGCAGCAGAGCGACTCATTTGGCAACGGCGGCGCGCCGTCGCGCTCATTAGCGCCAGGGCGTGCCGCGAAAGTAGAAGCGCGGTGGTCGCTGCTAGCGAGCCCATCGTTGGTCACTATACTGCCGTTAATCGGGCTGCTCAGACGAAACTAGGCGCACAGCCCTTGACAGCTGCCGAGGACTCTGCGAGAGGGGCTCATGTCAGCTTCAGCCGCCCCGGCCGAGTCCTTCGCCCAATTTGCCATCCGCCCGGAGATCGCCGCAGCGCTCGAGCAGCTCGGTTTTGAGCAGCCGACACCGATTCAGCAGCGTTGTATCGGTCCGTTGCTCGAAGGCCACGACCTGATCGGTCGCGCACGCACCGGTTCAGGCAAGACAGCGGCATTCGGTATTCCGTTGATCGAATCGCTGGTCGATGGCAGCGGACTGCGTGCGCTGGTGCTGGCCCCAACTCGCGAACTGGCGATGCAGATCACCAAGGCGCTTCGCGACTACGCGGCGCGTTTACCGCTGCGTTTTGCCACGCTCTATGGCGGAGCCGCTTATCAACCTCAGCTCGCCGCATTGCGACGCGGCGTCGACTGCATCGTCGCCACGCCAGGACGCCTGCTCGACCATGTGCGGCGCGGCAACGTCACACTCAAGACGGTACGTTTACTGGTGCTCGATGAGGCCGACGAGATGCTGCGAATGGGATTTATCGACGACATCACGGAAATCTTCGAACTCACTGCTGACGACCGCCAGGTCGCGCTGTTTTCGGCAACGATGCCCAAGCCGATCCGCGAGGTGGCCAAAGCTTACCTGAAAGACCCGGCCGAAGTGCAGGTCGAACAGCGCGGATTTTCCGCCGACCATATCGACCAAGCGCGGATCGATGTCCCCAGCGCCTACAAGCTCGAGGCCTTGGTTCGCGTGCTGCAAGCCAAGTCGCCCGGCGCAACGATCATCTTCGCCCGCACGCGACAGTCCTGCGATGAGCTGGCTAGCAGCCTCTGCGACCGCAGTTTCAATGCGCGTGCGCTCCACGGCGACATGAGCCAAGCTGCCCGCGAGGACGTGCTCAGTGCACTGCGCACCCGCCGGCTCGACCTGCTGGTCGCCACCGATGTCGCCGCCCGCGGGCTCGATGTCGAGCACATCACCCATGTGATCAACTTCGACCTGCCGGAAGAGAGCGAGGTCTACGTCAACCGCATCGGTCGCACCGGTCGCGCCGGACGTAGCGGCAAAGCGATCAACCTCGTTACCCGCCGCGACCACAACACCTTGCGGCGCATCGAAGCGCAACTCAAGCGACGGATCGAAGTCGTTGGCGTACCTTCCGACGCGATGATCCTCGGCCGCCAGCGGGAAGCGCTCGAGGGAGAGCTGCTCTCAGCGATCGAACATCCCGACCAACCCCAGGTCCGTCGGTTGATCGAGATGTTTCATCAGCAAGGCTGGACTGACGAGCGACTGCTCAGCGGCGCACTTGGCATACTGATGCGCGACCGCCAATTGGAAATTCAAGAAGACATCAGCGATCAGCCGCCGCTTTGGGCCCGCCAGAGCGAAGGACGCGGCGGGGACCGACATGGTCGCAAGGACCGCCCAGGCCGCAAGGACCGTCCAGGCCGCAACGACCGGGTGGATCGGCCGGATCGCAAGAGCCGCGGAGATCGCAAGGACGGAACCAGCGATCGCCCGCGTCAACAGGGCGGCCAACCCGTCGACGCCAACGCGGTCACACTCTCATTGCCCGTCGGCAGCGAGCACGGCATTTCTCCGCGAGATATTGTCGGCGCGTTGACCAACGAGCTCGGGCTACCGTACGCCGCCATCGGTCGCATCCACATCGCCGACCAAGAGGCCCGCATTGCCGTTTCCCGCGAGGCGGCCGACCACCTGCTCAGCGGCAGAAAAGCCTTCTTCTTGCGCGGTAACCCGGTCAATTTCGGCGACGCCCCGCCGCGCAGTACGCCCAAGCCTCGCACAAAGAAGCACCACAAGCCGCGTGCGAAGCGGCGGTAGCGGAGCGAGCCTCGGCCACGCGACGGCTGGGCAGGCGCGCAGCGCCAGTATCGCGTACAATCTTGGTTTGGCGTTGCATCGGCAACCGACCGTGCGCCGATCGGCACGCACTGGAGCGGGTCATGTCTGAAGATGCGCGATCAGCCGAACGGCCACCGCCCGCGCCCGGTCACCTGCCGCGGACGGTGGTCGGACTGGCGATCGTCAGCTTGTTCACCGACGCCTCAAGCGAGGCGATCTTTCCGCTCGTCCCGGCATTCCTCACAGCGCTCGGCGCATCAAATGCGATGGTCGGCGTGATCGAGGGCGCGGCCGAGTTCGTCGCGAATATCCTCAAATACTTGACTGGGCTGGTCGCCGACCAGCGAGCGCGTCTGAAGCCGCTGATCTTGATCGGCTACGGACTGTCGACCACAGTCCGCCCACTGATCGCTTTCGCCCTATCCCCTTGGCACGTGCTCGCGGTCCGCATCGGCGATCGTGTCGGCAAGGGGGTACGAACCAGCCCACGCGACGCGCTGATCGCCAAGGCGACGGACCGATCGATCCGCGGACGCGCTTATGGATTTCATCGGGCGATGGACCACGGCGGCGCAGCCATCGGCACGCTGCTGAGCGCCGGATTGCTCTGGTACCTGGGCGCCACGCGAACAGGGATTGCCACCAGCGATCAAATGCGTACGGTGTTTTTGGCGGCCGCCATACCTGGCGTGCTGGCGATGCTTGCGCTCGCCCTCACGCGCGAGCCAGCGACGGCCGCGCCGCTGTCACCCTCACCCAGCGAGGCGACGACGCTACCACCAGCGCTTAGGCGCGCGCTGCTACCGATCGCGCTGTTCGCCTGTGCCAACGCCACCGACGCTTTCATCCTCGTCAAAGCAGCGCGACTCGGGGCTTCGCCGGTCCTAGCGCCGCTGCTTTGGTTGACCTTGCATATCGTCAAGGCCGGCACAGCAACCTCCGGTGGACGGCTTGCCGATCGTCATGGCAAGCGCAACGCTCTCGCGTTCGGCTGGACGGTCTATGCGATCAGCTGGGCGGCGGTCGGCTTCGCCCAGCGTGTGCCAGTGCTGTTCCTGCTCACCGCCGCGTACGGCGTCTCCCATGGCTTCACCGAGGGCGCAGAGAAAGCGCTGGTCGCCGAACTCGCCGCGGGTAACGGCAGAGGCAAAGCCTTCGGCGCCTACCACATGCTGATCGGGTTCACTGCGCTCGTCGCCAGCGTGACATTCGGCGCGGTGTGGGATCGCTTCGGTGATGCCGTCGCCTTCCTCGGCTCCGGCGGCATCGCCTTGATCGCCGCCGGCGTCCTGCGGAGGGACGTTGATTAACTAACTTAACTTTCGGCCAAGCGAGCGTTCGGCCCCAGCGTGCCGCGATCAGCCAGCTGATTCTCAAAGGACTCGTCGATTGTGCGCCAGCGATCGGCGCCCAGTGACGGCGAACTACAGAGGATCTGGTTGGAATGGACATTGCTAGACGATCATGGAATGCGCCCGATCCTCCTCGGTTTGACCATAATTTTAAGCGGAACACTCCCCGCGGCGACGAGCCTCGCCAGCCCGCGCGGAAAGCAGATCCTGCTGCACACAGCCATCGGCACACCCTCCGCGCTGCTGATCAGCGGACGCGCACGCCGGCGCCCAATCGCACCGCTGCCCGCCGATAGCTCCCGCCTACGCAAACTCGGTCGCTCTTTGCGACTGCTTTTCGAAGGGGGTGCGAGACATCGAGCGATCGTGATTTCGATTGCGGGCAAGCGATACACCACCCTGACAGACCGACGCGGCTACTTTCAGCTCCACACAGAAGGCGACAACCTTTCGCCGGGACGACACATCGTCTCGATGGAGGTGAGCAACGGCCGCTCAGCAACCCGCGATATCGCCCAACTGCAGATCTTCGCCACCACTCCTGGTATAGCGGTGGTCAGCGACATCGATGACACGCTGCTCGATACGGGAGTCGACCGTCCGTTGCGCATGCTCGGTCGCGCGCTAGTTGGCAGTGCCCGCGACCTGCGGGCAACTCCCGGCGCACTCGCCTTCTTCCGCCAACAGAAGCGCATTCACCGCCCACTGCTGTTTATCTCGAGCAGCCCAGCGTCGCTCTACCCGCGCCTACGAGCCTTCACGCTTCTCAAAGGCATCGCCGCCAACCTGCTGCTCAGACGGGGGCGTCGTGGCGGTCACGCACACAAGCTGGAGAAGCTTGAGCTGCTGCATACGCTGCTGCCCAACTACCGATTCATTCTGCTCGGAGACTCGGGCCAGCGCGATCCGGAGATCTACCGACGCTTCGCGGCAAATCACCCAGAGGCTGTCCACCATATCGCGATCCGTCGCCACAGTGATCGCGTCCGCCTCGATGACGTGCGGTTCACTGGCATGCAGATCTTCGAACACTTCGATGAGGTGTCGAGCCACCTCACCCATTCCGGCTCTGCCCGCGCGGCGGTCAACAAGTTGCGTTAGTTAATCAACGTCCCGTGCTGCGTTCGACTTCGCGGCGGGATGGCGCGACCGTCTCGCGGGGCAAACCGAGCTTCTGCAGAATCCACACAGCGGGGCACCAGTTGGTAATCGCCGACTGCAGTAGGTTGGCACCGGCAAAGACGGTAAGCCAAATCCACTGCGCATTGACCCAATGAGCGAGCGCCAGGCTGAGCAGCACAACGATGCCAGCCATTAAGCGTAAACCACGTTCGACGGTCATGATGACCTCCTTCTACCCCCTAGAGCCAACATCCCCGCCGATCGTTACAGAAAATCTTTTGCCTCCGGCATTCGCTCGCCAATCGCAACGCGCAGCCGCTGGCGAGCCCTGGAAGCTCTTGTTCTTACAGCGTTTTCGCTGATGGCCAGCGCGTCGCCAATCTGGCGCGCTGAATAGCCTTCAGCGTCGAAAAGAATGACGATTGCCTGGTCCGCAGCTGGCAGTGTCAGCAGCGCCTCGCCGAGCGCGCGGGCCAACTCACCCGTCGCGGCGCGCTCTTCGGGTGAGTCTGCATCATCCCGCAGGGCCTCGGCGTCAACGGGCAGATGTTGCGCCGGGTCGTTTTTGCGACCGCGCCGCATATGGTGGCAGGCGTTTTTCACCAAGCGCACCAGCCAGCCTTCGAGGCTGCCATCACCGCGAAAGCTCGCGAGGTTGTCGGTGGCGGCAACAAGTGCGTCTTGGACCGCGTCCTCGGCAGCGATCGCGTCAGCACAATAGCGGCGGCCCACCGCCAACAAGCGTTCACCATAGCAATGACAGATCTGCGCGACGGCAGAATCGTCGCCCGCGCGGACAAGCGCCAACAAGCGGGCCGCATCGCATTGGGGGGGGGCTACCGGCATGCGACCCCCAACCTAAGTCGGTCTCGGACGCGGCGCAAGTCAAGGGTGCAGCGGCAGATGACCGCTTTGCGGCTCGACGTCGAGCTCTCGTTGTCGCACCCAGCTGGCGGACCCAGAGATCTTACGCCGGACGCCACATCAGCTTGGTCAGCTACCGCAAGCAGGACCGCACCTTGGTCGGCATTGCTTCGACTGCGACATAGCCACAGCACGCAGGCGGCGTGATTCGCCAACGAAAGGAAAGCCACAGAGCGGGCGCATGATCACTGACCGGCAGCTGCCGTGACAGGCACTGCCGAAGGCGGGTCGGTCGGTTGCAGTGTCTTTTTCAGGCGCTCAAGCGGATAGCTGTTAGCACGCAACCGCTGAAGAATCCCCTGATAGAGCGACTGATCGAGTGTTGGCGTCCGGCTGAGAATCCAAAGATAGTCACGACCGGGGTGCCCCACGACGGCATACTCGTAGTTCTTGCCGAGGTCGATGATCCAATAATCTCCCCAAAACGGCCAAAAGAAGGTGACTTCGAGTTTGGCGTTGGTCTGCTTGTCGACGACGCGGGCGCGACCTTTGGCCGAATCTTCCTTGCCATCGAGCGCCCCCTTGCGACAACGATTGACCACCTCGATCTGGCCGTCGGAACGCAGCGTATAGCTGGCGGTTGTCGCGGTGCAGCCTCTTTGAAAGCGGTGCGGGTAACTGGCAATTTCGTACCAGGTACCGATGTAGCGTGACAGATCGACCCGGGGGACCGTTCGCAAGGGCGGTAAGCCGAGACGCTTGGTGGTCGTCGTCGAACAGGCGCTGGCCAGCAGTGCGAGCGACACACAGAACACCCTCAAGTACCGGCGCCCGTCGAGCCACCAGCGCAGGAGCATCACATTCGTCGAGACCATCGCAACCAAACTACCTCCGGAGCGGCGCTGTTTCAATCTGCAAGGCGCATCAGCCGAGCCGCGTTGCTGAACGCCGTCAGCGCCCAATCCGCTGATTACGGTCGTCTGCCCAAGAGCCACCCTGCCGACCCTCAACTTCGCGCGTGTAGCACGCCGCCATCGCAAGCGAGGTCTACAATCTCACGCGTAGACCAGCGACGATGTAATGCAGCCACGCGAAGCTATAGACTTCGTCGTTATTGGCGCCGCCCTCTACCATGCGGTAGCCGACGCGCAACTGCAGGCTCGGCCGAAAATCCCAGGTCGCTGCCAAGAGAATATCCTCTGCCCGCCCCTGCGGCGCAGCCAGCGCGTCGGCGTCAAAGACCAAGCCAAATGGTCCGTTACCCGGCCGCCAGGCCACGTGAAGATTGAGCAGCGGGACGAAGCCGACGTTGGTCTTCCGGCGCGCCTCCACACCGTAGAGGCTGGTCTCGGCATCACGGATCTTACCGGTGAAACCGGCTGCCACATCGAGACCATCTCGGTAGACGATCGAGTAGCGATACGTCAGCCGATAGGAGTTGAAGCGATAGACAGCCAAAAGTGGCGTGCCTGCCGGATAGGTTCCACCCAGAAATTGCACCTCTCGGTCGACACTACCGCGTGCGTTTACGCTCAGCGGCGCATAGAGCGCCGTGATCAGGTGACGCTTGGCGATGCGATAACCCAACCGCAACCGAAAGGCTGGCGCCGCCGCGCTGGACAGATCGTTGACCAAGGATAGTTTCGTGCCGGTATTTCCTGGGATGCGCGTATCGTTTCGGCTGGCGATCACGCCCGCCGCTTCGATCTCAGCTTCAACGCCAGCGAGTGCCGGCGTCGCGCAAAGAACGATCGCTAGTATTGCCGCTGTTTTGGTCAAGAGAAGCCTCCAGTCAAGTAGCACATCGTCAGCAGCTCCGACGCCGAGCCACGACCGCCGTTAGATCGAGCAAATCGTCGGTCAGCAGCGGACGCCGTCCAGCCCCGCAGCTGCGCCAATCGTCCTAACTGCCATCACTTGGAACGGATGGCCGATGCTCGCCGCCTGCAGCACCCGGCAGAGCGCACCCTTTGCTATGACAGCGCCCTGTGAGACGCAGGCGGTTCCTGGCAAACAGTGCGTAGCCGAGCGCAAGCAGCTGGGCGATCGCTGGCAGGCGACTGAGCCAAACCAAGCGGCGAAAGCCGAGACGCGCGTAGATCTGTCGAAAGACTTCGACGCCACGATAGACCTCTCCATCGCGGTCGCGGGCGTGGATACGGGCCATCAGTTCGTCCAGTGGACGTCCAACCGTCGCCGCGTCGAATCGAGCGTCTGCGATATCGATCAGCAGAATCTGATTCGCCGTGTCCCGCCGCGCAATGATTTCGGCTTCCCGACGACAAAGCGGGCAAGCTCCGTCGTAATAGACTTCTAGACTATGGCTGCTCATCGTTGGTCCTCAGTGGCGGTATTGATGCGCATCGTCGAGCCCAGCTCAGTGCTGCTTTGCGCCGGCGAGGTAGGATGCGAGTTCGCGAAAATTGCGGATACGCGTACCAAAAGCTGGCGGTTCGGGCCAGGCGCCGCTGCCGCCCAGCAGCAAATGTACGGCGTGCTCCCTACAAATCAGGCCCAGCAT
This sequence comes from Deltaproteobacteria bacterium, assembly GCA_020633415.1. GTDB lineage: Bacteria > Myxococcota_A > Polyangia > JACKDQ01. The sequence continues at coordinate 34,026 of JACKDQ010000017.1, read as the reverse complement.
AGCCAGCCAGTGAGCGAGAGCCTGCTGGTCCTGACTGTGCAGCGAAGCAGAGGCGGCGACCATGCGGACGGCGTCGGTCGCGACGTGGGTCGCGATCTCTTCGACCGGCGTGGCGCGCCCTGCCCAAAGCACCCGCCACCCAGCCTCGCGCAGGCAAAGCTCGACCAGCGAGAGGCCGAGTGTGTGATCGTCACCGACTACGGTGACCAGCAGCGCTGCCGGCATCGTCGGCCCAGTTGGCATCGCGGCCACCACACGCCCGACAGCGCGCGCCAAGCGCTCCGATGCGAGGTGCTCATCGAGCACCGACAATTCGCCACGCTGCCAGCGCTCGCCGATCGCAGTCAACACCGCGCCGAGTCGCTCGGCGACCCGATACCATGCGCCTTCCTGGGCGCGAGCCTGCAGTAGCAGACCTTCAACGGCGTAGACCTGGTCCTGCCGCGGGTTTAGCAGCGCCTCGATCCACCGGTCGCTCTCGGTCTCAAGATCATCGGTCTCGCTCGCGTTGCCGCTTCGCCGCATGGCTTCGACATCGCCCCGTCGGAAGCGCCGATGTCCACCCGCGGTCTTCAGACAAGCAAGCTCGCCAGCATCGGCCCACCGCTTGACTGCGGTTGGTCCGACCCCCAGCAGCGCAGCGGCTTCTTTCGTGGAAAGTAAATCGTCCATAGCGACCATTATTAACGCCACAGCAAATCTGTCAAGCCGATTGAGACGATTTAGTCGTTTTTTGCATTGACAAGTCGTCCTTTTCGGCCAAAATAGCTCTCATGAACATCGGAATTCAACTCGCAGAACGAAGACTCATCCCGAACCCACTGATCCGCCGCGGTATTCGCGACCTGTTGCGCAAACGGCTGGCCGAGGAATCCGCTCGCGAGGACGCCGAGCGTCGCGCGCTAAGACGATTTGTCGCGCAAATGGCCGAAGCGCCGGTCGCGTTGGCCACCGATGCGGCGAACGCCCAGCACTACGAGGTACCGGCAGCCTTTTACGAGAAGGTCCTTGGCGCACAGCTCAAGTACAGTTCGGGCTACTTTGCTGGTGAGCACGTCAGCCTCGACGAAGCTGAAGAGGCGATGCTGACGCTGACCGCGCGGCGTGCTGAGCTGGCTGACGGGCAGCGCATCCTCGAGCTCGGCTGCGGTTGGGGCAGTCTGACGTTGTGGATGGCGCGGCGGTTCCCCAACGCGCGCATCGTCGCAGTCTCAAACTCAAGCTCGCAACGCCGGCACATCCAAGGCCGCGCCGAGGCCGAAGGATTGAGCAATCTGACGGTGCTGACGGTGGACATGAACGACTTTTCGATCGACCAGACCTTTGATCGTGTGGTCTCCATCGAGATGTTCGAGCATATGCGCAACTGGCAGCAGATGCTCGCGCGCATCCGCGGCTGGCTAGAACCCGACGGTCGCCTGTTCCTGCACTTCTTTGCCCACCGCCACTTCGTCTACCCGTTCGAGACGGCAGCCGACGACGATTGGATGGGCCGACATTTTTTCACCGGCGGCATGATGCCCGCCGCCGACCTGCTAGAGCACCTCGAGATGCCCTTCGAGATCGAAGCGCGCTGGGACGTCGACGGTACGCACTATCAGCGCACCGCCGATGCTTGGGCCAGCAACCTGCAAAGGCGGCGTGACGAACTGGTCGAGCTGCTCTCAGCCGATGTGGGGCGCCGCGAAGCGCGCCGGCTGGTTCAGCGCTGGTTGATCTTTTTCAACGCCTGCGCCGAGCTGTTTGGCTACGAAAATGGCCGGGAGTGGCTGGTCTGCCACTACCGACTGGCCCCCCGGGCGAGTGAGGTCTAGTCATGCGCATCGCGGTGATCGGTTCGGGCATATCGGGTGTCGTCTGTGCTCACGAACTCTGCAGCCAGCACGACGTCGTGCTCTACGAAGCGCGACCACGGCTCGGCGGCCATACCAACACGGCCGTCGTCGACGAAAACGGTCGGAGCGTGGCAGTGGATACGGGCTTTATCGTGTTCAACGAGAAGACCTACCCCAACTTCGTCGCCTTGCTGCGCGAGCTGGGGGTCGACTGGGTCGAGAGCGACATGAGCTTCAGCGTGAGCAGCACGGCGCGCGATTTCGAATACAACGGGCACAACCTCTCAACGCTCTTTTCACAGCGACGACACCTGGTCAGCCCTCGCTTTTATCGGATGGTCTTCGATATCATGCGCTTTTACCGTCAGGCGCCGCGGCTTCTCGGTGAGGAGGGCGAAGTCCCTCTGCTCAGCTGGCTCGAGGTCAACGGCTACTCGCGCGCCTTCATCGACGACCACATGATCCCGATGGTACGCGCGTTGTGGTCCACTACTCGCGATGGTGCTGCGCGCTTCCCTGCGCGCTTCCTCGTGCGCTTCTTCGACAACCACGGCTTTTTGCAGGTGGAAAATCGCCCGACTTGGCTGACCGTCGCCGGCGGTTCTCATCGCTATCTGCAGGCCTTCGCCGCGCGCTTTCGAGGCCGCCTACGCTTGGCAACACCAGTTCGGTCGGTGCGACGTCGAAGCGATGGCCGCCTCGACGTGTCGTGCGACGGTGAAACCACCGCCTACGACCACGTAATTTTCGCCTGCCACAGCGACCAAGCGCTGCGCTCGCTCGAAGCACCCAAGGCCGTCGAGACGCAAGTCCTCGGCGCCATCCCCTACCAGCGCAACGAGGTCCTATTGCACACCGACAGCTCGGTGATGCCGCGCCTACGCCGCAGCTGGGCGTCCTGGAATGTCCACCTGGACGACGAAGGGGTCGACGGCGCTTGCCTGACCTACTGGATGAACTCGCTGCAGCCCCTCGACACGACCACCAACTATTTCGTCACCCTCAACCATAGCCAGGCGGTGGCACCAGAGCGGGTCATCCGGCGCGAGACCTATTATCATCCGATCTTCACGCCCGAGTCTGTAGCGGCCCAGGCGCGCCACGCTGAGCTGATCGATAACGCAGGGATATCGTATTGCGGCGCCTACTTCCGTAACGGCTTCCACGAGGACGGCGTGGTCAGCGCAAAGCGCGTCGTCGCCCAACTCCGCCGCCGGCACGTAGAGGTTGCGGCATGAACCGATCACTCGCCAGCGCGATTTACGTCGGTCGCGTCGCACACGTGCGCCACGTTCCTCGTCGACATGCATTCGCCTATCGGCTTTACATGCTCTACCTCGACCTTGACGAGCTGCCGACACTAGGCCTCGGTCGCCTGTTAACGCGGGAGCGCTGGGGGTTGCATTCATTCTATCGGCGCGACTACCGCGGTGACGCAGCGCTCGATCTGAAGCAGACAGTTCTCGACGATGTCGAGCGTGAGCTGGGCAAGCGCCCCCAGGGTCCGGTGCGGTTGCTAACCCACGTGCGCTCATTGGGCTACGTCTTCAACCCAGTCAGCTTTTACTATTGCTTTGCCGCCGACGGAAAAACCCTCGAGGCGGTCGTGGCCGAAATCACCAACACCCCCTGGAACGAGCGTCACGCCTACGTGCTCGACGCGCGCCATCAGCTGGCGACAGATGCGTTTCCCAAGGCCTTTCACGTCTCACCCTTCTTTCCGATGGAGCAGCGCTATCACTGGCGCCTGACAGCACCGAACGAGACACTGCGCGTGGCGATGCGCAACACAGAAGACGGCAGTGAGGTCTTTCGCGCACAACTCACGCTCAGGCGACGCGAGCTCAGTCGCAAGGCCCTCTGGCGCGCGACCCTGAGCATGCCGCTGATCAGCCTCAAGCTGCACGCCGCAATCTACTGGCAGGCCCTTCGCCTCTGGATCAAACGAACACCCGTTTTCGACCATCCCCGGATCGCGACGTCGTGCCCGATGCACCGCGGCCGCGCGCGCTTCGGCTTAACGGCCGACCCGGTATCGCCCGAGGTCGCATCCATCGAGGAGCAGCAAAGATGAACCGCGCACAAACAATTTCCGAACAGACGCAGATAAGATCACCGCAGGCCCTCGAGCGCGGCATCTACGCCACACTGAAAAATGTACGCCATGGCCAGCTGCTGATCACTTTTGACGGTGCCACGCGGACCTTCGGCGACAATGCAGACTTGGCGGCCCACGTGCGTGTGCACGACCGACGATTTTTCCGCCGGGTGGCCCTCGGTGGCTCGCTGGGCGCGGCGGAGAGCTACATCGCTGGCGAGTGGGACTGCGAAGACATCACCGCGCTGATCCGCATCTTCGCACGCAACATTGATGTGCTCGATGGAATGGACACAGGCATCGCCCGCCTGGCGCTCTGGGTTGCTCGTCGTTACTACGCACGCCAGCGCAACACCCGCGCGGGAAGCAAGCGCAACATTCACGAACACTATGACCTGGGCAACGACCTCTTCGAGCGCATGCTCGATCCAACGATGACCTACTCGTCTGCAATCTTTGCCGATCCCGAGATGACGCTGGAGCAGGCGAGCCGCTACAAGCTCGACCTGCTTTGTCGACGCCTTGCGCTGAGCGCCAACGACCACCTGTTGGAAATCGGCACCGGCTGGGGTTCGATGGCGATGCACGCTGCCGAGCACTACGGCTGCCGAGTGACAACAACGACCATTTCCGACGAGCAGTACGCCCTAGCCCGCGAGCGCATCGCAAAGGCGGGGCTTGCCGATCGCATCGAGGTCGTCAAAGAAGACTACCGCGACTTACGCGGCAGCTACGACAAGCTAGTCTCCGTGGAGATGATCGAGGCCGTCGGAGCAGAGTTTTATCCGACCTTCTTCTCGCAGTGCGCCAACCTATTGCGCCCCGGCGGAAGGATGGCACTGCAGGCGATCACGATAGCGGATCAACACTTCGAGCGAGCCAAGAGCGAGCCCGACTTCATCAAGCGCTATATCTTTCCCGGGAGCTGCATTCCATCGGTGACCGCCCTGATCACGGCGGCAACGACGAGTTCAGACCTGCGCCTGCGCGAGCTCGACGACTACACACCGCACTACGCGCGCACCCTAGCTGCGTGGCGAGAAAACCTTGTCCCCCATCGTCAGTGGATCGAGCAGCGCTACGGCGAGCGATTCTGGCGCATGTGGCACTACTACCTCGGCTACTGCGAAGGTGGCTTCGCCGAGAAACACATCGGACTGGTGCAGATGCTCTTTGACCGCACCCCGTGGAGAACTTGATCATGCGTTGGCAGCAACTGAAGGCGCGGCTATCGCCCGATGAAGATCACCGTATCGACTGGTTCCTTTCGGCACCGTTTTGGGCAATTCATCTCTCGCTGATCGCCCTGTATTGGCTCGGACTGGGCCGACGCGAGCTGATCTTCTTCGGCGTGTTCTACGCCGTGGGGATGTTCTTGATTACCGCCGGGTACCACCGCTACTTTTCTCATCGCGCCTTTCGCACCGGCCGCGCGATGCAGTTCCTCTTAGCGCTCGGCGCCCAGCTGACGATCCAGCGTGGGGTTTTGTGGTGGGCGGGTCACCACCGCCACCATCACAAACATGCCGACGACGATCGTGACGTGCACACCCCTCGGCGCGGCTTCTTTTGGAGCCACATCGGCTGGTTCCTCTGCAACCGTCACGAGACTGCCCGCCTCGAGCTTGTGCGCGACTTCGCTCGCTTTCCCGAACTGCGCTGGCTGGAGCGCTGGTACTGGGTGCCACCGCTGGTCTTCGGCAGCGTCGTCGCGACCGTCGGCGGCGCCAAGCTGCTGATCGGCGGTTATTTCCTCGCGGTCGTGGTGCTTTACCACGTGACCTTCACGATCAACTCGCTCGCGCACCTCTGGGGTCAACGGCGCTTTGCGACGCGCGACGACAGCCGCAACAACGCGCTATTGGCGCTGCTGACCTTCGGTGAAGGCTGGCACAACAACCACCACCACGCTCCCTCGAGTGCCCGCCAGGGCTTCCGCTGGTGGGAGATCGATATCAGCTATTACGCACTGCGCCTACTCTCTGCCCTCGGACTGGTCTGGGAACTGAAGCCGGTCCCCGCCTACGCTCGCGTGACGCCGACATCATCAGCGCGTCCGCCGGTCGCTCGGCTAGCGCGTCCACTGCTTGCGCTCGCGCTATTGCTCTTACCCGCCGAGAGCGCGGCGGCCGAGCGATTCACCTTCAGCGGGGTCGCGCGGACCAAGGACGGTCGGGTAGCCTACCGCGAGATCCATCGAGAGCATCGCGCGAAGGGGCGACTGACGCGCGTACTGACGCGCTACTACAGCGCCGAGGGTAACCTGATCGCCCAGCTCGAGTCCGATTTTCGCAAAAATACCCACGCCCCCGACTACAGGTTCACGGACTACCGCAGACCTGCCTTTTCCGAGGGCGCGGCCGTCGTTGGCGACCGACTCGTGCTCACCGCTAGGGGGCACTCCGAACTGATCGCTCTGCCGCGCAGCGCGCCACTTGTCCTCGGGCAGGGGTTACACCATTTCGTGCGCAACAACTTCGACGCCCTCGAGCGCGGCCAAACCCTCCGGGTAAATTTCGCCATCCCATCGCGCTTTGACACCTACCGCTTTCGGGTGCGTAAACTCTCCGACCCACAGCCAGGCGTGGTGCGCCTGCGCGTTGAGATCGACAGCTGGGTCCTACGTCTTCTGGCGCCGCATTTGGAAGTCGACTATCTGCGCGACGGTCGGCGATTGTTGAGCTATCGAGGCGTGTCGAACATACAAACCGTAGACGGCGATCAGCAGAGCGTAACCATCGGCTACCGCTACGGCCGAACGCCGCAGGGAGAATAAAATGGAACGCCGACTAGTTGTCAGTCACTGGTCATTGGATCCGCTCCGCTCTCGCAGGGAGCGCCGATCCGCGGCGCAAGCCGCTTCGCGAGGCGGACGAACGCGCTTGCGCGTAGCCGGCATCGCCGGTCTGCTCGGCGTCCTCGGCAACGTTGCTGCCGTCGCGCTGCTCTGGAACGCACCGGCCGCCTACAAGCTCGACCAGCTCGCCCAATGGGTCGAACAAACCTTTGCCCAGCCCATCGCCGCCGCGGCGTCGTCGGTCACCTTTACCATCGGTTTGATCGCCATGGCCGCCTGGGCCAGCGGACTCGGGCGCTGGGCAGGTGGCTCCTGGGCGCGCAGCGGTGGCGCGCTGATCGCTGTGGTCTCGCTCTTTAACGCCGCGGGCACGCTGGCGCCGCTCGTCGTCGCCTACCACGTCGGCAACTGTGGCGCTGCCTGCGATGCCGTTGCACGCGGGCTCTTAGGGACATCGTTGACCCTCGATGCCTTTTTCAATCTCGGCCTCGGCCTCGGCCTGTTGCTCGTTGGTTTGGGCGGAACTCAACTGTCCCGTGCGATGCGAGCGTTGAGCGTGGTCTCCGGCTTGCTCACCCTGCCTGTCGCCGGTCAGGCGGTCTGGGCGCCTGCCGCGCAATGGTTGCTGGTTGCCGCTCCGTTCTGGCTTTCCGTGATGATCGTCACCAGTGTCCTATGGGTGCGACGTGACCCCGCTGATCGTTAGCCGACGGTGGTCGCTCGTCGACTTCGTGGCGCACCAGGCAGTCTGGTGGGCTTGCGTCCTTGTGGCGCGCACCGACGCTGCCGCATGGGCACCATTGGCCATTGTGCCCTACGTCTTGCTCCACGCGCTGGCCGATCGCCGCCTGTGGCCGACCTTGGCTACGGCGGGAGGTGCCGCCACCGTCGGGTTTACCGTCGACGCCATGCTGATCGCGCTGGGCGCGGCGCGCTTCGCCGGCGCCGCGGGCATCCTGCCGCCCCCATGGATGGGCAGCTTGTGGGCAGCGCTCGCGCTCTCCTGCCGCGCGTCGTTGCGCTGGCTTCAGCGGCGGCCAACATGGACGGTGATGATCATCGGCGCAATCGCCGGTCCCTTGGCCTACTGGGGCGGTGAGCGGTTGGAAGTCATTGCGCTAACGAGATCGTTCTCCCCTCTCGCCGTCGCCGGCCTCTGGTCGTTAGCGCTCCCCACGGTGGTGCTGATTGCACGAAAGATCGACGGCCGAAGACAGCGCCTTGCGGTCGGGCGGCTGAATCGACGAGCGGAGGTCTCCTCGTGTTAGCGCAGCAGTTGTTCGTTTCGGCCGCAGTACTCGGTCTGGTCGTCACCGCGCTGTGGGTTGTCAGTCTCTGGCTGCGCGACGTCAGCATCGTCGACGTGTTCTGGGGGCCACTCTTTCTGATGGTCACCGTCGTCGGTTGGCTCTTGGGCCCGCAGCACGTGCGCGCGCTGATCCTGCTCGGGATCGTCGGCGCCTGGAGCCTGCGCCTCGCCGGCCATCTCGGCTGGCGCGCCGTCGGCAAAGGAGAAGACCGCCGCTACCAAGCGATGCGCCGGAGCGTCGGCCGCACCTTCGCCCTCCGCAGTTTGCTGACCGTGTTTTGGCTGCAGGCTTGCCTCGCGCTGCTGATCGCGCTGCCGCTACACAGCGCGATGTTATCACGCAGTTCGCTCACGACACTCGACGCCCTTGGTTTCCTGCTCGCCGCATTCGGCCTGGCCTACGAGTCCATCGCCGACTTGCAGCTAGCCCGATTCAAGGCCGATCCCAACAACCACAAAGCGGTGATGCAGCGCGGCCTGTGGCGCCACAGCCGCCATCCCAACTACTTCGGCGACTTTTGCTTCTGGTGGGGCATCGGCCTGGTCGGTCTAGCCGCCGGCCCCTGGTGGGTGGTCGCCGGTCCTGTCGTGATGACCGTCCTGCTGTTGCGCGTGTCGGGCGTGACCTTGCTTGAGCGCACAATTGTCGCCCGTCGCCCAGAGTACCGAGAGTACCTAGCGCGCACCAATGCCTTCTTCCCCGGACCCCAGCGCTAACAGCTGCCGAGCACCATCTCGCCTTTGTTGAGGTCTAGAGCGGCACAGCGGCGATGGGGGGAGCGCTAGATCGTCGAGGGCTTTTCCTCAACCGCCGGGGCGCCGAGCAATTGGCGGTGCACCTTCTTGTCGGTGTAGCCCTTGAAGAAATCCGTGATCGCCGACTCGAGCATCGTTCGCACCGCGTGTTGCGGTCGATCGGTCGGCGTACCGACCGATTGGCCAGCAAAGGAAAAGAGATATTCGTCGCTCTCGGCAAGTCGTAAGGCCGCACTCCAAGTCAGCGCGCCAACGCCGGCCGAATGCACCGTGTTGCCATAGCCGTTGATCGCCTTCGACGTAATATTGATCTCGACACGCTTGACGGCAACGTCGACTACCACAGAACCGGGCGGAGCTTTCGCTGCCGGCCCAACGACGCGCACGGTCTGAAAGTAGTTTTCAAAAGCGCGCTTGAGGTCACGCTCGACGAACGTGTGCAGGTGCTGCAAGCGCCCGCCACGATCTTCGCCCTGCACGAGCACTGGACACTCGAGCGGAACGCGCGCCGGATCCAAGACGAGGTAGACCAGCCGGTCGCTTCGCTTGGCGACCATCAAACTCGGCGGCTGCGTCTGGAGTTCGGCAACCGATACCGTGCGCGGCCCGATAACCAAGCAACCGGGCGTGCTCAACAAGACGATCGCAAGAAATATCAACTTGGGTGCTTTGGGCATTCCCTGCTCCTTGTGTTGCTTCAAGGCGCGAACCGTAACGCCTTGATCATTCGACTGGATCCGAGGGATCAGCCCCGGCTGGTCCCCCTATGCTTAGGGGCCAGATACGCAGCGGCGGTCGCAATCTGGCCCGAAGAATTGTTGCAGCGCGTCGAATCTCGCCCAGAAACGGCTGCTCCACAGGTGGCTCTTCCAGCACCGCCCGCAAAGCCTAGCCGGCGGGTCGATCAGATCGATGTCGCGCTGCTTTGCCCAGCCATCTTCACGCGCTCCGGCCCGGCGTCTGGTGCCTACGCAGCACGACGCGAGCGGGTCGGCGGGGATTTGCGTCAGGCCGGTCTCGAGCAGCCAGCTGCAACCCCAGCTGCCAGTGCAGTGCGCCAGCGCCACGGCTAAGCTGCTGAAAGCCCGCGATTTCGGTTGGCTCGCAACTTGCTTCACACTGCGCAGGGATTTTTCCGACGGGGAGAAAATCGGATGTTTCGCTCGATCGCCATCTTGGGGCTCACGCTGATTTGGGGCGTCAGCGGCGTCGCGCACGCGCTACAACAGCGCGCCACAGCGCGCCAGCGCTTAGCCGCATGGAGTCTCAATCACAAACTCGTACTCTATCGCCAAGGCGACCAGTGGATGCCCGCCAAGGTAATCTATTCGCGAGCCAACCAAACGCTGAGCATCGTCCCCTACGACGCGCAACGCAAACCCACGGGTCCGGCGATCGCCACGCTGGAGATCAGCGCGATCAGCGACGTCAAGAACCCGCTCGTCCAGTTTTCCGACCTCGTCCCCGTCGCCCTTGCACAGTGGAAGCCCCAGCCGATCAATACAGCGATCCTCAGCACCATCGGCGGTAGCGGCACCACCAGCAACTCGACGACCGTCGTCGTCTGGGACAGCATCGCGCCGCCTTTTCCGGGCTCCCAGGGCTTGGCAACCGACCCGCTAGCGCGACTACAACGCCAGAACAGTTTTAGCGGCGTGATGACCAATCTACCGATCAGCAGTGAGCTGATCCAAGACGCCCGGCGTCGGCAGGTCGAGAGCATGGGCTTTGGCGGTCGGCCTTCGCGGCGTCACTCGTTTCTCTGGTAGCCAACGTCGCCACAGAGACCGCGCGCGCATCGACGTCACGAATGCGCCGGCCGGCCAAAACCACCCCATCGTCTCCGGCGGTCATTGTTCTGCTCTGAGGCTCTGCATCGCTGCGATCGACAGAAACGAACGCAAGCTCGTCGGTCGAGCGCTCGAAGGCGCACGCACGATCGCGCACGCCGACCGTGCTGAGAAACCCACAAAGGCGTGGGTGGCCCACCTGGGTGCCTTGTAACACACCCAAATGGTTAGCTAGGCTGGTAGCGCATCGGAGCCGGAGAGAACGGAATGCGATCGAAACGAGCCGCAGTTCTGCTAGGCGCGATCAGCGCGGTGATCCTATGGCTGTCTAGTGGCTGTCTGATCGAACCGCACGGCCATCGAGGGCACTATCGGAGACAAGGCTACCACTCGGCACCTCGCGCCCGTCGTTGTCCGCCCTCACACTTCTATAACGGGCGTTACTGCGAACATAAGGGACGCGGCCGCGGCGCGCGCAAGCACGACTACTAGCACGCGGCTTCCGGCGAGCGCCGCCCACGATCCGACCACCGTACCGTCAAGCCGGGCTCGAATCACCATGCGGGCATGTTCGCTACCGCCGCCACGCTGGGCGCGAGCGCGACGCCGATCCACTTTCGCAGACCTGTGCTGGCCCAATCGTTTGTGAAGGTACGCCAGGTTCCGGTCAAAAATATTAGGGGACGTACTTCATCCCATGCTTTTTCGCCAACGCCTCGACCTCGGCCAGCGTCCCCCCCGAGTACTCCGTGAGCCGTCCCGCGTCGAACAACTTCACCGACCACGTCTTGCCCTTGTCGTTACTTCGGGCTTCGATGCTCTTCTTGTCGCCACTGTATCTGCGTATCACCACGGCTCCTGTTGTTCCGATCCGATACAAGATCGCCTGCGACACCGCCCAACGAAGCGCGCTCCGCCCACGACTCCTCCGGAAAGGGTCTACACACTAGTCTGTCAGACCCTCATCCAGTCGGCGAGCCCTTTCGGTCGCCGAGGCAGAAAGGTCTCTCGCTGTAACCCCACAGGTCTGCCCACCCGCACAGAGATCGGGGGCGCGACCACGACGGCAGAAAACGAAGCACCGACTGCGCTGCGTCGGGAAAAGCGTGAGTAGCAGCGCGAGCGGAAGTTCGAAGATCAGCAGTGGCCCGCCCAAGGCCGTGTGGATCGCGTGGGGTTGTAGAAAACCTCGATATAATCGAAGACCGCGTGCTTGAAGGTCAGTGAGGGTCGATAATTTGCGAGAGGAGATGGCAAACGTTGTCGATCAGTCCGAGCGTGGAAGTCAGCCGTGCGCGAGCTGGGCGACATAGATCGCCCCATGGGCATCCTCGCCGGTAAGCGGGTTGTCGAATGCGACATCATGATCCTCAGCGGCGCAAAAGACCTTCTGCAGCTCGGTGGTGACCGCGGGATCAGGGCGCCCATCGGCCCAAAGCGCAAACACGCCGCCTGGCTTGAGATGTCGCGCCAGCTCGCCGTAGCCTTGCTGTGTATAGAAGCGCTGGTTGGAATGCTGGAGCGTGTTTTGCGGGGTGTGGTCGATATCGAGCAACACCGCATCGACCTTTCTTTGGCTCGCGCTGCGAGCCAGCGCGAAGAAATCCCCATGTACCAGGTCGCAACGCGCGTCGGCGGTGAGCTGCGAGCCCAGCGGAACGAGGCCTTGTTGGTGCCAGTCGATCACCGGCTTTAGGTATTCGACCACGGCCAACGTTCGTACTCGCGCATCTTCGAGGGCGGCCAGCGCGGTGTAGCCCAACCCGAGCCCGCCGATGACGACATCGAGCGCCTCGCCGGGCAACTTCGCCAGGGCCAGCTTAGCCAGCTGCCGTTCTGCTTGGAAAAACAGGCTGGACATCAGAAAGTGCTCGCCGAGCTTGACCTCGTAGATGTCCTCTCCGCCGGCCTCGATCATGCGACGGCGTCGCAGCAGCAAGTCTCCCAGTGGCGTCGCACAAAATGATAATTCTTCGAAGTTTCGGCTCATGCTGAGCACTGTGTAGCGACTGTGGGGTGCCGTCAATCACGCATTCTGATGACCCTCGATGCCTCGGGGGAATCTTAACAGTAAGCTCAATCAGGTCTGAGAAAAGGTCAACAGCTGGACGCGCCGCCGCATCGATGGCAGCGGTTCTCGGACGGGCGACTAGCACCCGTTGTATTCTGCCTTGTCGACTGAGTTCTCGCCGCAAACGTTGGTGCACGCCGAGCGTTCGAACGTCCAACCGAAGCTGTGGCGCAGAAGCTGTGGCGCAGAAGCTGCGACCAGGTGATGCGGCGATCGGCCCATAACTCATTACCGCGAGCGCGCAAACTTGCGGGGTTCACAAACCGATCAAGCCCGCAACGACGAGGGCCAACAAACCAGCGCTTTGCGTTGCCGGCAGCGCCCGCTTGCCACTGACCCGACCGACCACGACAGCGCCGCTGATGATCGCGTCGGTCACGCAGCGCGCGATCGCCTCCTATTTGCCCACGCAGATGACGGAGACGAGGGACAGCTTCCGCCCTTGAGCAAGTGGTGCAGCATCTCTCTCAGAAAACTGAGATGCCGTCCTGTGATCACGAGTGGTTAGCTTTGGCCTGGGGCTTGCTGCAACGTGCGGAGGAGGACTGTGATGCTCAAACAACCATGGGTCTGCTTCTTCGCGCTATTGCTGACGGCCCTCTGCGGCTGCGACTCGCGCTTGCCCCAAGGCACCATCGACAGCGCGGTCGCAACCGACAGCAGCAGCGTCCCCGCCGACGGCGCTGTCGACGCTCCCTTTGACCAAGCGCTTGATGTCGGTTTGATCGCGCAAACATCGTTCCCGTACGCCGACGTCCGCCCCTCATGCGCGCCTTGGGACGGACCTGCGTTGGAACTGCGACTCGGCTCAACGGGCGAAGCCTGTAGCAACACCGACGAACATACCATCGCCTTGACGGTCTACATCTGGAACGTCAGCGCCATCGACGGCACCAGCGTGCGCCCGCTGACCTTCAGCCTCGGCGACACCAAGCAAGGCGCTCAGTTGGAGGGCACCGTTAAACACTGCGCGACGACGACCGGTAGTTGCGAAAACGCAACCAACACCGTCTTCAAGGTCGAGCGCTACACGCGAGATAGCGCCTTCGTCGGCTCGGTCAGCGCCACCTTCCCCTCGGGAAAAACGATCTCAGGCAGCTTCTCCGCCACTTGGTGCGACCTCAAGGTTCAGTGCGGTTAGCACCCGTTAGAAGAAAAGCAGAGGGACGCTGGTCAACTAACGCAACTATTTTGGTTGGCCATAGCCGTCGCTCGCGACGAAGGCCCAGGGGTTTGACGAGCGCCGAGGGGTTAGTGCCAGCAAGGGAACGTTTGCTCATTTGACTGCGAGGCTAGCCTCTCGGGCAGCTGATCGCAGCGCGTCCAGTTCCGACGCGCAGACATGGGCCGCAAGCATCTTCGCGCACGCTGCCCGTGTACAGCTGAGGTGGCGCGCTATTGCGGCAGGCCCGAGCCCCGCAACGTCCTGCAGCAGGTGAGCAAGAAGCCGGCGAGCATGCGCGACGCGCCGTACGCGGCTGCAACCGACGAGGAGATCGCGCGAAATGCCGCTGCGCTCCAGCACAAGTCGGATGAGCATTTCCTCGTCGACCAACGTTGCATGCGCTTCTCCGAACGACGCGCCACAAGAGCTCCGCGGTCTCAGCTCAGCAGCGTAGTGCCAATGCAGCCGCTCGTTGGAGCATACGAAGGCGTCGAAGGCACGGCGCCCCGCCGGTGTCGCAGGGAATCCGCCAAGTCGCAGACCTAAATCAACGTCGAGCCAAGCCGGTTCGGGGTCAAGGCCAACGTACGCGCGATGGCTCGTCCAGCGTGATGACTTAGGATCGGTCACCACGCCGTTGCGCACGGGATCCATGTGGTTGTAGGCGATAAGTTCGACAACGCGCTCCGCCTGCACCGGGAAGTTGGCAGGCCGACCCGCGATGATAGGGCCCAAACCGCGGTGGCGCCGATTCCACAGCATGCCGAACCGCGTGTTTACCGGATGAAAGATGTCGCGCAGCGACATCCGCCCTGTCAACGCACACCAGTGGATGTGATTGCTCATCAGCGCGAAGCTGAGGAACCGCCAGTCGCAGCGCTCGGCCGTGCGCCCAAAGATTCGCAGATAGGCCGATCGGTCCGCGGCGGTGGCCAATTGAAAACGACGGTCGATGAAACGAACAATGATGTGTTGCAGTGTTCCGGCCGGACAGTCACGACGATGGCGTGGCATGGTCGAGGTATCGGGCCGCCAAATCAGAAGTTGCCTTGGTTGACCAACGTCCCCCCGTGCGTGGTCGCTTATCCCCAGCGAACGCAGTGCACGATCGTCGACCGCAGATTTTTCGCGGTAGTGAATTAACCGTGTCGATCGCCGCGTTGTGTGCACGTCATCATCCGGGGAGAGATCATGCATCTACGCAATCTACAGCTGTGTGCGCTGTTCCTTGCGGCGCTTTACGGCTGCGATCGTCGCCAAGCTAGCCAAGGCGCTGATAGCAGCGCACCAAGCGATAGCCGCACTTCCGATGGGCAAGTGTTGGATGCCCGAGCGTCGTGCACGAGTTGCAGCCTACTGGTCGATCACTTTGCCCGAACCCTTGGAGCTGGCCGCGATCCCGATGACTCGAGCTTCGCGAGCGCTGTGGCGATCGGTGCGAATCAACAGATCTTTGTCGCTGGTGGGTTCCGCGGACGCCTCGAGATCGATGGCCTAACAGCCAGCTCTGCCAACGGCGGTAGTGCGTTTATCGTCGCGCTCTCCAGCCAAGGCAAAGCCCAGTGGCTCAGCGTGCCGACCAGCTCGGCACGAATGCGTCGCGTGGCGCTGACGGCGAGCGCTAGTGGTGAACTCTACGTCGCCGGCGGCAGCGATGGTGCGATCCGCTTTGGTCAACACGCACTCGATCAGGGTGGCGGGTTCCTGGCGCGTCTCGACGAGCAGGGAGGATTTCGTTGGGCACTGGGTCTTGGCGGGGCCGACGAGGCACGGATCGAGGCGGTGGCCACCGATGTTTCGGGTGCAGCACTCGTCGCCGGCTGGTTCGTCGGCACATCGGTTGTCTTTGGCAAGAGCGTGGTCGAGGCGCCGCGCGCTGGCACGCATGCCTTTGTCGCTAAGGTGCGGCCCGATGGTCTGCCGCTCTGGACGCTGGTCGGCGTTGGCGACTATTTGGGTGCGCGAGCATTTTCGGTCGCTAGCGCCGGCGACGGCGCGATCTACGTCACGGGTAACGCCTGGGCCGGCGTCAGCTTCGGCGCGCGGCGCGTATCAGCCGTGGGAGAGAATCACGCCTTCTTGCTCAAGATATCACGTGACGGCGATCCGCTCTGGCTGCGACCGATCGCGCGACGGATCGGTTCGGGCGATGGCCACTGTCCGCTCGCCGCCCAGCTAGGCTCGAGCGTCGTTCTCGGCGGCTATTTCAATGGACCGGCAAAACTTGGGACGACGTCACTGTCAGGACACATCGAGAGCGAGGACGCCTTCCTTGCCGGCTTTGGCTCTGATGGCGCAGAGCGCTGGGCGCTCGCTTTCGGCAGCGCGCTGGGGCGCGAGACCGTCAGCAGCGTTGCAGTTGCCGAGCAGGGGGCGCTGACCTATGCGGTCGGCACGTTCGAACAGCCGCTGCCACTGGGTCAGTTGCAGCTGCGCAGCAACGGCGCAAGCGATGGATGGCTCGTGCTATTGAACTCGAGCGGCGCGTTGATCGAAGCTCGCGCGCTGGGCGGACAAGGGCACGACGGACTGGCAGCGATCGATGCACGCGCTCGTCAGGTCGCTGTGGTCGGCACGCTGAACAGCGTTGCAACAATCGGCGGACAAACGCTCGGTGAGGCGCAGTTTTCGCGGGCGTTGGTTTGGGTGTTCGAACGAAAGAAGCAGCAGGATGACTAGGTCGCGCCACCGACCAACGACTTGGCGATCACGTTGAGCTCTCGTCGGTTGGAGGTGGGCAAGTAGAGGCATCGGCGCCCTCTGAGCAACCTGCCGGGTGACCAAACAAGCGGGACGAGGAGAAAACCGATACCGAGCACGAGAATAGCGCAAAGTTTGCGGTTGACCGAGCAGCGACTATTGAGGGCCCCATCTTTGCGCGCAAGCGTCAGCTTGGCAGCGTCGATGCCCGGCCCGCTGGCCGCTTGTTGCGCGAGGAGAATTACCAGCCAACGCATGATTCGGTGTCAGACCAGCGCAGCTGTCAGGCGGGCTCAAGTCGATCGATCACGATCAGCAACGCCTGCGCGCCTTCGGTCAGGCCGGCGAGGTGCTGTTGGCGATCAGCACCTCGGGTAAGTCAGAAAGCGTGATTTACCGTCGGTCACGTCATCTGCGGCATCGTCGAGCGCGCGCTGTTTACTTAGCGTGACGGCGCCCGGCGCGCGCGATCAGCTTGCGCTCCGATCGCGAGAGGTTGAGCTCAAAGTACTTGAGCGCGGTCTTGTAGCTGGGCCCTTGGCCGCCCTTAGTTCCCCGCGTGACCAAGATGCCCTTGCCACTTTTCTGCTCAAAGTAGACGCGACCTTGGGTGCTGTCATGAGAAACGAAAAAGCCGGAGATATCGCCCAAGATCACCGACGGCATCTTTCGCAGCCCTGCTGGCCGCTTCGCCAGCGCCTTAGGCCGCTGGGCACCCTTCCAAACCCATTGGCCGCGCCCGCCGCGGGCCTTCGAACGCCAGCTGTAGCTGCCAATCCGCTTGCGCATGCTCTGACGCAGCTCGCTTCGCGTCTCTGGTGAGACCCTCGGCACCGCTGACGCGAACGTCGCCGTCAGCACGATCACCAGCCCGAGCCCGACACCGATCCCAGGCGTAAACGTTCTTCGATTCATCTTCTACCTCGCATGCCAATCAAGCCGAGCAACGCGAGATCGTTCTGCAAGTGTCGCACCACGACACTTCCCTCGCCATCGCTACAGTGCTCGGTCACCGTTCCGCCGGTGTTCAGATATAAGCCCTGTGAGGATAGGGGCACGGCATCGCCTATTCAGATTCATCCTCCATCGCGTTGCGCCGGCGATCACCGCGGCGACAGGTAGGCCTAGCAATTGGAGTGTCCGCCGATCGTCGACTTTGAGCGCCGCTGCCGCCGCGACTGGTCGCGCTTCAACACCGCACCTGGCTGGCGCTGCCACCATTCGTCCCTCGGCGCGGCCACCACCCCCACTCGACGTCGACGACGATTTCCTCAATTAGTCAGTAGTCAGTCACCCGACCTACCGCCCCTGCGACGGCCAGGCCGCGGGTGCGCTCGGCGCCTCTTTTCTAGCTGGCTAGATCGTTGGCTGCCTTACCTGCATCAGTCCGCCACACCCTTCACTAAACCGTGCGGCTCCGCTTCTCGCTTCGCACTTCGAGCAAATGTGGGGTGAAGCTTCTTAGCCTTCTAGGCAAATCATCGCCAGTGCCCTCAGCCGATCGAAGATGGTCACCTCCAAGACCCTGAGACAAGGCAAAACCAAGCCGCGATTGCTGCAACCCACCAGGCCAATAGCGAAGGCGAGTGAAGTCGCGGTCTCGTCGCTGGTAGGTGCGTCTGCATCTTTGTGATCGCGCCGCGCCTGCCGTGAGATTTTTTCCCCATCAACGGCTCGCGGTGCTGACGCTGTCCGTCACCCGTGCGTCCTCTTTTCCCCTTGGCACATCATCGCTGGCCGTCGCCTCCCATGCGCTCAAGAATTCACCTCCGCTGCGCGACCACGGATACTCGACCGCCACCCCGTTTTCCGCTTTCTTGTTCTTATAGGTGAATTGGTAGACGCGCAGGATTCAGGTTCCTGTGGGGTAACACCTGTGGGGGTTCGACTCCCCCCTTTCGCACTCGCTATTTCTTCGAAAACTTCGGAAGCGTCCTCGTCCCATTGAACGATCGCGAAGCGTTCGGTGTTCTAGCTATGTGGTGATAGAAAAACAGCGCGATGAGTGACGAAGACTTGGTCAAGAGGCTACGCGAAGGCGACATCTCAGCCTTCGACGAGCTGTACCGCCGCTATCATCGGCGCCTCTTTGGCTATGTCGCGCGTCAGGTCCGAGACGGCGCGCAAGCGGAGGACCTCTTTCAGGAGATCTTCCTCACTGTCTTGGAGGACCGGTCCTTCGATCTCAGCCAAGGACGCTTCGCCGCCTGGCTGTTCACCGTGGCGCGCAATCGCTGCCTGAACGCGCTGCGCAGCGACCAGCGACAGCGACGAGCGCTGGCGCGAGCGGCCGACGAAGAGCGCGCCGCGACGCGTTCGCCCGACGACTTGAGCCAAACCTTGGCGCGCGGGCGCACCCTGCAGGGTGCCATAGAGCGCCTGTCGACGGCGCACCAACAGGTGCTGTTGCTCAAGCAGGTCGGCGAGCTGAGTTACCGCGAAATCGCCGAGGTCCAGCAGGTGCCCGAAGGCACCGTGAAGTCACGCGTGCACGCCGCCATCGCCGCGCTGCGCGGCGCGCTCGACGAAGAGGAGCAGTGGGATGGATAGAACCGACACCCCGTTCACGTGCCAAGATGTGAGCGAACGGCTGATCGACTACCACTACGACGAATTGCCGGCGACGGAGCGTGGTCGCGTGGCCCGGCACCTGGCCAGATGCGGCGACTGCGCTCGCGCGTACTGTGCGCTCCACGCCGACCTCACCGCCCTGGGCTGGAGCGACGACACGGCACGCCCCGGCACCGACCTTCACCAGCGCCTACGCGGGGCCGTGGAGCGGCGCTTTCGCCGCAGTCTCTGGCAGCGCCTCAGCCTCGCCGTTCGGCGACCGATTCCCGTCTACCAAGCGCTGGCCTTCGCCGTTCTGGTCTTGCTCGCGCTCTGGTTCGCCCTTCCCGCGCGACCGCTGTCGTCGACAAACGCGGCGCTCCAACCGAGCGACCGCCAGGTACTGATCGAAAACTACGACGCCGCCGACCTGATGGCGCTCTCACCGAACACCCTTTAAAGGAGTCACCATGCAATCCTCACTCTTGCAGCACGGCGCCATCATCGCACTCTGCGCGCTCACGCAATGCGGCGGCGAGCCTGGCGAACCCGGTCCGAGTCGCAGCACACCCCAACCCAGCGCGGCGATCGGCACGGTCGCGCAAGCGGCAGCGCCGGCGAAGGCTCCCTTCCTCCTGCAAGACGAAGAGAAGCGAACGATCCCCAACGCCCAAGCGGCCTTTGCCCGCGTGATGGCGTTGATTCAGGCCAACTACGTCGACAAAAAGATCGACGAGGACCTGCTTTGGACGGGCGCGATCCAGGGCGTGCTCGATCGGCTGATTCAACTGAAGAAGCAACGGGTCAACGCCCTGCTCACGCCGCGCCAGATCAAGGAGATGCGTCTGGGAATCAAGGGGCGCTTTTCCGGCATCGGCGTCGTGATCAAGAAGCTCGAAAACGTCGTCTTCGCCAGCGAAGTGCTGTCCGGATCGCCGGCGGAAAAAGCGGGGATCAAAGGCGGCGATCGCTTCTTGGCCATCGATGGCAAGCGCACTGCCGAGCTATCGCTGCTGCAGATCGTCGATCTGATCCGCGGGCCGGAGGGATCGAGCGTCGAGCTGATCGTGCAACGCGAGGCGCAGGAATGGAACCTGCCCGTGGTGCGCGGATCGATCGCCCTCCCTGCCGTCTCGGGACAACTCCTGGCCGAGGATAAGATTGGCTACCTGCGCATCACGTCCTTTCGCAAGCGCGCCGCCGAAGAGCTCGACCGCCTAGTCGCCGAACAGATCGGCAAAGGGGCCCGCGGCTTCATCGTCGACCTGCGCGGCTGCCCCGGCGGCTTGCTCGACCGCGCCGTCGCCGTTGCCGAACGCTTCTTGTCGCCGCAAAAGACGATCGTCACCCTCAAACGCCGTGGAGGAAAAAAAGAGGTCCTGCGCGCTGCGCGCAAAGACCCCGCAGACACCCTGCCGCTGGTGGTCTTGATCGGTGAACACACCGCCTCCGGCGCGGAGATCGTCGCCGGCGCGCTGCGCGATCATCAGCGCGCCGTGATCGTCGGTCAGCCCAGCGCCGGCAAGGGCACCGTCGAGAAGATCCTCGATCTCGACGATGGCTGGGCGCTCAAGCTCTCCATCGCCCGATTCTTCGGGCCGTCGGGGCACGCGTTTCAAGGTCAAGGGGTCATCCCGGACTTCGCCATCGCCGCGCCTCCGGCCGGTGCCCCGCGCGAGCTGGCGAAAGACGCCCAGGTCCAGGCCGCGCGCCGCCTGCTGACCATGCGCACCGGCAGCTAACGCCTCGATGACCTGCGCCGCCTCCGCGCTGCCACGACCTACCATCGCGATCGACCGGTCTATATACAGCGGCTTAATTAGATCTTCCATAGTGCTACTTAACTAGCCACCGGGCGCCCAGCGGCGCCCTTCAAAATCTACAAACATTACCGCGCGTCTTCTCGCCGGGGTGGACGGCACGCAACCTGCTTATGGAGGTGTCGCTCGGATCTGGCACGCGAACCACTGTTTTCGCGTGGACCACCCCAAAACGCAACGACAACGGAATGTTACACACGATGACGCAAGACAGACTCAGTCGATGGACAGCAACGGCACGAGGATTGGCGATCGCGATCGCGATCTTGCTTCTTCCTGCTGCGGCGACGGCGCGCAAGCACGCCTCCGCCCGATCGCCACAGACATCGAAACGCACCGATAGCCGCTATTATCAGAGCCCGCTCGTCAAATACTCGCCGATGACCGAGTACGCCAAACTCCTGGCGTCGGACTATCGTACGTCCGGCAAGCTTGAGCTGCTGCTGCAGGACGCCCCCTATTGGCAAAAGGCCGAACACGAATTCGGAACCCTGAGCCTGCAACAGAAGACGGTCTTGGCGATCGCCCGCGACCAGCACATGCGGACCGGGCTGGTGACGACGTCACAAGCGGAGCTCGACGCGCGCTCCAATCAGATCGCGACCGGCTTGAAGCGGGCCCAACGGAGCGGCAAATTCATCGCGGAGGCGCAGGTCTTCGACGAAATTCATATCGGCGGCGGCACGGCCGACACGATTATGACCAGCGTGGCGGCGCGCAAGGGTAGCCAGCAGCGAATTCTCACCATCGAGGAGTCGCGTCGCTACACCAGCACGTTCGCGACGCTCGACGAAGCCGGATTCATCAACAGCTCCAACTACGGCCCCGAACGCAAGCTACAGGTCGACAAGTGGGGTGTGCCCGACTCGTTCCACGGCCTCGTCGACCTTTCCCACGCATCGCCGCTCTACATGTCGCCGTTTCGAGACCTCGGCGGCATCGCCGCCATCGATCGAGCGCTGACACCCTATCCGATCCTCTTCGACAGAAGCGTGATCTCGCTGGAGGACCGCAACGCATCGGGCGACAAGTCTTGGCCGACGCGCTACCGCGTGATGCTCGGCACCGGGGAGGTCGTCTTCAGCGAACGCATCGTCTTTACCGCTGGGCTGGGCGATTCACAGCTTCCCAACCTCGACCCCGCGTCGAACGCACTGCTCCAAGCTGAGCTCAAGGGCCCGAATCCGAAGGTGATGCACTCCGACACCTTCATGGCCGAGGTCGCCGACCCGACCAACCTGACGCCGCTCGAGCGCCACAACGGCAAGGACATCGCCGTCGTCGGACCCCACGACTCGGGTTACATGACGACCAAATACCTGTTCCGCCGCGCGCTCGAAGGCGCCTACGGCTACAGCAATTCGTTTACCGGCTCACCGCGGGTGATGCACTGGATCGGCATCAGCGGCAAGACGATTCGCACGCACGTCGAGTATGGACGCCCCTGGTACACCGACCTCACCGAGCACGTGGGCGATCATGAGCTGATCCCCCATCCGACGCGCCTGGCGTCGGTGAAAAAACTCAAGAGCGGACGTTTCCAGATGACCATGACCGACGGTTCGAAGACGGAGGTCGACGAGATCATCTTCGCAACCGGCAAGAAGGGCCGCATGGATCAGATCTTGAGCAAGATCGTCAAGGTGGACGGTAAGCTGATCGACTCCAACCAGGTTGAACGGGTCGGCGGTCGCGGTCGACTGACCTATCGCGGCAAAGCGCGCTCCAAAAAGCCGGTCAACTTTACCGCGGCACTCAAGCTCAAGGGTCAAGATATCTACTTCGCGGGTGCCATGGTCGCCGACAAGATCGTTCCCAAGCGCGACGTACAGGCTGAGGATCCGGGGTCGATCGTCTACGTGCACCCCCGAACGGCCGCCCTCGCCGAGCGTTTGGCGAAAATGCCTTCGATCCACGGCGCCAAAGAGAAACAACGCCGACGATTCGCGCTCAAGGGCGCGAAGGGCACGCGGGCGTTCGTGCTGAGCACCGCCAAGGTGGCCATGCAGCGGACCATGCCGGCGCTCGATGACGTGGTGCTCGAGGCCAATTTGCTGTCGACGCTCAAACAGCGCTTCACCGCGGCCGACGACAAGTCATTGCTATTGACCTTCTACGGTGACGGCAAAGGGGCGCTCAAGCTGCGCGTCTCCGGGCTGGCCGAGCGCAGTGCGAAGCTGCTCACCCGCGCCATCGGCGACAACGCGCAGTTGCTGCGTCAGGTCTCGACCATCGTTGCACCCGACCGCACCTCGAACCACAAGCTGACGCTCCGTCTCGTTCGCGATGCAGATGGCGAACTCACGATCGACCAGAAGATCATCAAGTAGCGGCGGCCGAGCCCGGCGCGCCATCGTCAAGACAGCGCGCCACTCGGCTACGCATCGTGATGCGCTAGCGCAAACAACTCCCGCACCTTCCACTCTGCGCCATGCTGCAGAGCATGCCAAAGACAAGCCGCTGTCGCGCTTCAACACCGCACCTGGCTGGCGCTGCTACTGTTCGTCCCTCGGCGCGGCTAAACTGGTCACCACTTGGGTTCGACAAGCAGCAGGTCGAAGAGCCTGTTATTACCGCTGTTTTGGGCGGGTGGCTGGCCATACCCTTGGCACGAACGCTGCAAAGATCTGCGATCATGAAGCGCCATCGTTACCGCTTTGGTCTGACTACCATCCTTCTTGTCGCGGTGCTTGGCCTCGTCGGGCGCGGTGCCTCGGCCAACGCAACCGAGACCCGCTGGCATCGCGTCACCTTTGAAGCGCAGGAGCTGCTCAACGTTCGAGGCCACATCGCCTACGAACTCAGCGATGGCGAAATATTTGTCACGCCGGAAGTCGTAGGCCGGGTGGAGTTCTCTTTTTCCGCATCCGAGACGGTGTACCTCCGACGGGGCCAAGATGGAGAGTACCAGCTACTGCTTGAGCTCGAAGGCGATCGACCGAGGTACCAGCGGCTGTTTGCCAACTTGGGGTCCGACGGTACGCGGGCAACACGTGCTCGCCAGACCTTCGACCGACTGCTCGCGCAGGCCGGACCCGCTGTACCCGTCGCGTCGATCCCCAGCGCGTACCAGCCACTTTTGGCTCCAAGTTACGAACAGCGTCCGCGTTCCAAGGGCTTTCGGTACCCGCTGCAAGCCAACGCGAGAAGCGGGCGAGCGGGCAGCCCAAAGCTGTCGAACGCCCCGGAGGCGAGCCACACGACGCCGCTCAAACCAGTGGCCGCGAAGACGCCTTTTCGTGCGGCCGCACTACCTAAAGGATCGGTCTTGCTGCAGGTCGGCACCGATCTGACGCAGATGGGCATCGAGGGACTGCTTTCACCCGCCTATGGACGCAACGCGGAGCTCAGACGCGTCAAGCACATCCTTTCGATGGGCAAAAAGGCCAACGCGATCCTCACCGGCGATCCCGGCGTAGGCAAATCTCAGATCTTCGAACAGTTCGCGCTCGACATGCTCGCCGGAGATGTTCCAGAGAAGCTGAAAAACCGCCGTGTGGTCTTGGTCAGCGTTGGCGACATCGTGCGCGACACCAAGTATTCGGGCGAGTTCGAAGCCAAAGTCGGCGGAATGCTCGACGAAGCACTCAAACACAATGTCGTGCTGCTGCTCGACGAAGCGCATTTGATCAAAGGGGCCGGACTAACCGAGGACAGCAATATCGACCTTGCCAACCTGCTCAAGCCGGCGCTGGCGAAAGGCTTGACCACGCTGCTGGCCACCACGAAGGGCGAATTGCGGCTGATCACCCAAGACCGCGCGCTGGACCGTCGATTGGTTGCCGTTCCGGTGGAAGAACTCAGTGCCAAGGTTACCCGCAAAAAGATTCTGCCCAAGGTCGCAGCAAAACTGTCGCGCGAATCCAACGTCACGATCTCCAAGCGCGCGCTGAACGCGATCATGCGGCTCGACCGCTATCTCAAAGGCGTTCGGCCCGACGCCAACCTGACGCTGCTCGAGGAGGCCGTGGCCTCGGCGGTCGCTTCGGGAAAGACGAAGGTCAACGAGAAGCTGATCGTCGAGACCGCCGTCAAGCAGACCGGAATTCGCTTCCTGCGCGGAATCTTTTCCAAGCGCGAGCGACGCGAAATCTCTCAGCTGCCGCAAGAATTGGCCAAAGGACTCTTCGGCCAACCTCAGGCGATCGAGGCTGCGGTCAAGCCGCTCAAACGAGCGTTCGCCGGCTACCTGCCCAGGGAGGGGCCACTCGGCGCCCTGCTGCTCTCGGGGCCACCGGGGACGGGCAAAACCGAGCTGGCTAAGCAGCTCGCCTTGCGGGTCTTTGGCGATCCGAAGCGCTTGATCAAGATCGATGCGTCGTCGCTGCAGCCGGGTCTCGTCGCGAAACAACTGCTCGGGGCGGCGAGCGACAGCCGTAGCACCGAGCCCTCACTGCTCTCCGACCCGGTGCGCGACAATCCCTACAGCGTGATTCTGCTCGACGAGATCGATCGCGCGCCTCGCGAGCTTCGCGACATTCTGCTCGGCATCCTGCAAAACGGTGAGATCAACGATGGCGGCGGCCGGTTGATCGACTTTCGCAACACGCTGATCATCGCCACAACCAATGCGGGGATGGATGCCCAGAGCAAGATAGGTTTTGGCGCCTCGGCTGAGGCGGTGCAGCTCGACGTCGAAGGGCAGCTGAAAAACCAGCTCGGCAAGGCGCTTGTCGATCGTTTCGACGTGGTTCCCTTCCGCGGTCTTGATCGCAATGCGCAAGCACAGGTGCTGCAAAAAGAGCTGACCGCGATGGCGAGCTCCAAGACGACGCTGACGCTGGAGCCCTCAGCGATCGATGCACTGCTGGCGAAACTCAGCAACGTCACGAGCGCTCGGGGCGCCAAGCGAGTCCTGATCAAGCATGTTGTCGACCAACTCACCGACTGGCGTCTCGACGGAAGACTCAAACGTGGCGACCAAGTCAGCATTTCGGCGCAAAAGGACGCGATGGTTTTTGGGGTGCTTCCCCAACGACAGATCCTCAAGGTCTTCAAGAGCGCCGGCCTGCGCTTCGATTCGACAACCAGCCCGCTCTCCTTGAGAACGCTGGGGCTCATGATCGAGGGCAAGTGTTACAACCCTGCCGAAGCGATCGCCGCTGGCCTGCGCAAGCAGTGGATCGCAACACTACGCCAGCAGGTCGTCGCCAACCGTGGCAAACAGAGCGTCCGCATCACGCGCGGCAAGCTGGTCTTCAAATAGGCATGTCATCAGAAAACGGATCGCTTGGTCAAAGCCGCACTCCACGCCCCGAACGATTGCCCTCCGCTTGCAGACTGTTTGCCTCAGGTCTCCATGACGATAACGCCCGCGATACCTGCTCTGCCTAAGGAGTAGAAAGCCTCACAAAGCCTCCAACACAAAAAAAAGGCCGCCTAAGGCGGCTCTTTTGTCGGGCGAGAGGATTTGAAGCTGTCAGCACCTCAAGGGTTTCAAAGCGTCACAAACCAACAGCGTTGGCCACGATCGAGACGTTGCCGTGATTCCCTGTGATTGCTGCGGCCTTTTCGCCAACGATTAGCACGTGAGCAAGGGGTCCCTGCTTGGCGCGCTGCTATTTCGACGACTGGTTCTTTTCAACCAGTTCCATCAGCCGATGCGCAACCTCCGCGCCAGCATTTTGGTTCTGTCCCGTGACGATACTGCCATCGGAAACGACATAGTTGGCCAGAAAATCCTGCGTCGTCGTGATGCTCTCGAAAATCGCGCCCGCTTTTCTTAGCTCGGTCTCTGGATGCTGCGGGGTGATTTCGATCCCCAGTTCCTTCACCTGCTTATCGGTGACACCCGTCATCCGCCGCCCCTTGACGAGCGGATTTCCACTCGCGTCTATCGCCCTGAGGAAACCCAGTGAACCGTGACAGACGGCGCCCAGCGGAATCCCGGCTTTGTGCGCCACTGAAAGCTTTTCACCGAGAGCGTCGGAAAAGCCCAGGTCGTAGGCAGCTCCCCAGCCGCCGGCGATAAAGATGACGTCGTACTCGGTGAAGTCCAGATCGTCGATCTTGAGCGAAGCGTTGGTCTTGGCCAAGAGGACATTGTCTCGCTGATAGCGCGTGTCGTACTTGGAGATGATTTGCGGCAGGAACGAAAGCGGATCGATCGGTATCTTACCGCCTTTGATGCTGGCGATGTCGACCTCCATGCCTGCACCAAGAAACTCGTAATACGGTGCCGTCATCTCCGACGCGAAGACGCCCGTCTTCGCCCCGCTTCCCCCCATCGTCTCCACGCTCGTCGTCACGATCAGCGCCTTGGCGCTGCTCAGGTTGAACAGTTTTCCCGAGTAATCCGGATGGACGCTCGGCTGCACCAACGCGCCGTTGGGGGCGTACTCGACGGCTCGGCCCGTACCCATCGTCCACTTGACCTCGCTGCGTAGCGCGCCGCTTTCGTACCAGGTCAGCGCGATGCCGTCTTTGATCTTGTCGAGGTACGAAACTTCGCTGCGCACCGCTCCGCTCGGATAGCGCTCGGTGACGATCTCGCGTCCGCCAGCGGGGGCCGCCGTTCGCGTCTTGACCATCGTTCCGTCGTGCGCAATGAGCAGATTGCCGTCGTAGTGTTGTTTGATCGGCAATGCGTACCATAGCTGCATCGCCGATTCTTGAGGCACGGCGGGAATCGCGTGCGTCAAGACCAGTGTCTTGACGCCGCCTGCTTTCGCGAGCTCGCCGACCTCGTGCACATCGATGTGGTAGCTGCGGATATCGTGATAGACGGTCGCGTTGTAGTCCCAACCATTCTTGGCGCTGATCGCCTCCATTCCGGCGACGACTTCCTTGTTCATGACCTCGC
Organism: Deltaproteobacteria bacterium; assembly: GCA_020633415.1. GTDB lineage: Bacteria > Myxococcota_A > Polyangia > JACKDQ01. The sequence continues at coordinate 6,333 of JACKDQ010000017.1, read as the reverse complement.
TGACCAAAACATCGGCGCCGATGCTCTGTTGGCGAAGCGTCTCCGTATCGGTGGTATCCCCGCTGATCACGACCTTCTTGCCCTCAAACGTAACGGCGTACCCGAGAGCCGGTTCAACCGGCGGATGGTTAACGGTAAACGCCGTGACGACAACCCCGTCCTTTTCGTAGACCACCCGACTCTTCCCTTTGGCCAGTTCGATCGGGTTGGGCGCGACGTCGACGGCCTTGGACGGCATGAAGGCCTCACCGTGGTGAGCGGTTCGATAGCGATAGTCGTAGGCGTAGGCGCCGGTGAATCCGGCGATAAGCTGGTCGACACCCTTGCCGCCGTAGATCGGCAGCTTGCGACGACGTCCCAAAACCCAGCTGCGCTGGATCACCTCGCCGACGTCGGCGAAATGATCGTTGTGGAAGTGCGTGACAAACAGGGCGCTGATGTCGGCCACCGGCAAGCCCAGGTCCTCCATCGATCGCGCCGCACCAGCGCCGGCGTCAAAGACCAGAAACTGGCCATTGACGAACACGGCGGTACACGCTTGGGCACCGGGCGTCGACGGGATCGGAGAATTCGAACCGCAGATCATCACGGTCATCATCTCCTGATCGAGCAGACTCTCCCGCACACGCGCTTGCGTTTCGTTGCGGCCGGCCATCTGGGATTCGATCAAGGTCCACATCTGCCCTTGAGGAAGTTGCGGCGGCGGAGGGTTTGCGGAGTTGGGGTCCCCTGATTTGTCGTTACAGCTCGCGCTCGCTGAGAGCAGACAAAGAACGCAGAGGGTCCTAAGAGGATTTCTTTTCATGGTCTCTCCTTCGCGGGCGTTTCGCAGTGGAGCCTTCGATCAGTCGCAGGTGCAGCCGGCCATGCCGGTCAACAGCGACGTCTGGCCGCTGGGAAAGCAGGCCGAGGCCTGAAACGGCAACATGGGCGCGGCGGCGGCGTTGCAAGTCGTGGCAGCAGACGTACGCGCTGGCGCAGAGCAAGGTGACGTTCTCGAGCTTGAGCGCGCCAATGAACCGCTCGAGCCGGTCGACATGCCCCAGATAGCTGTAGCTCTTGACGCTGGTCGGCTTGTCCGAGCGGCCGGTGCCGAGATGGTCCATGGCGATAACGCGGTAGCCCGCCTTGGCCAACACCGGGATCATCTTGCGGTACAGATAGCTGTAGCTGGGCTGGCCGTGCAGCAGCAGCACCGGTTCTCCGGCGGCCGGACCGTCCTCGACGTAGGCCTGACGCAGGCCGTCGATCTCCACGTACTTGGGCGTGTAGGGGAAGTCGGGCAGCGCCTCGAAGCAGGCCTCGGGAGTGCGCACGAATTCGACACCGGCGCCCGTGGTCATGACGACGGGCTCGGCATTACACGCCTCTGCGCCGCCGTCGGTCCGGCTTTCGCCGCAACCACTGGGCAGGGTACAGACGACCAAAGCTAGCGCTACGTTCCAACGTTCCATCTCAATGTCTCGCCTCTACCCGTTTGCGCTCCATGTTGATCGCCGCAGGAGCTCGGCTCAATGCGCACTTTGTAGCGAAGTGTAGAGTGGTTTGCCAAACGACCTCGATGCGATCAAACGTATAGGGTGGCCGAACAGCTGGACAAGGCGCGCTTGCTGATCGTCGAGGACGACGACCGCTTAGCAGAGCTGCTCTTGGAGTATCTCGGCATGCACGGGTTCGAACTCTCGCGCGTGGCGTCGGGCGATGCCGGCGCCGAACGGATCGTCGCGGCACAGCCGGACCTGGTGATCTTGGACCTGATGCTACCGGGAAGCAGCGGTCTCGAGGTCTGCCGCCAGGTTCGAGAGCGTTACGCCGGCGCGATCCTGATGCTCACCGCCAGCCAGAGCGAAGCGGATCACGTGGCTGGCCTCGAGCTCGGCGCGGACGATTTCGTCATCAAGCCGGTGGAACCCCGCGTACTGTTGGCGCGCATCCGCGCGCAGCTGCGCCGCCGCAACCGCGATCGCGATCTAGACGCCGACGACGGCGAGGCGATCGAGGTCGGAACGCTGCGTCTCGATCTCGCAAGACGCGGGGCAACGGTCGAGGGCCAACCCCTACCGCTGACCGCGATGGAGTTTGACGTCCTATCGATGCTGGCCAAGGGTGCGGGCAGCGTGATCAAGCGCGAGGACCTCTACAGCCGGGTGCTCGGCGTCGAATACGACGGTCTCGACCGTGGACTGGACGTGCACATCAGCCGTATTCGTCGCAAGTTTCAGCGCGTCGGCTTCGACCCCAACCGGCTCAAGTCCGTGCGCGGCGTGGGCTACCTGTTGGTGACTCGATGATCAGGCGTTCCTTTGTTAAGCTGGTCGTCGGCAGCGTCCTGGTCTGCTGGATAGTCGGCTTTGCTGTGTTGGTCCTCTATTTCCGCAGCCAGTCTTGGACCATAGAGCGGGCCCGCAGCGACGGCGTGTTTTTGGCCCACGAACTGCTCGCACAAACGCCGGCCGCCACGCGCGGAGCGCGGCTGCGCCAACTGCAACAGCACTTCAAGGTCCCCTTTGCGTTGATCACGCTAGACGCGTTGGAGCGTCGACTCGGGCGATCCGTTCGCCCCAACGAGCGCGTCATCTATTTGGACGGCAGGCAGGATTGGTACTTCTTGCTGTTCGAGGGGCGAGAGCAGGCACTGGCCGCCGGGCCCGTCAACCCCGCCCAGCCACCGGGCGTCGTGCCGATCGGCTTGATCCTCGTGGTCGTGCTGCTCCCAGTGATCGCGGGGGTGATCGCCTTTCGTGTCGAGCGCAGGCTTGCCAAGGTCGAGCGCGCCAGCGCGGCATTGGCCGTCGGCGACTTCAGCGCCCGCGTCGACGACCAGCATGGCGCTCCCGACGAGCTGGCCGAGCGCTTCAACGCCATGGCCGAGCGCATCGAGCAGCTCGTGCGCCATCGCGACGAGCTGGTCCAGGCAGTCTCCCACGAGCTCGGCGCGCCGCTCTCTCGCCTGCGCTTTCACGTGGAACTGCTCGCTCATCAAACCGACAAAGAGCGCGAACAGCGAATCAACGCCATGACCCAGGAGCTGGACGCACTCGACGAGCTCGTCGCCGAATTGCTGAGCTACGTCCAGTCTGATGACCTCAAGCTCGACGTCCAAGAATTCGACCCGGCGCCCGGCCTCGCCGATCTTGCAGAGCTCGCGCGGCTCGAGGGCTTCAATAACGAAGAGGTCGAGGTGGAGTTATCGCTCTCGAAGGGCACGACGCTAAGGGCCGATCAGCGTCTGTTCCAACGAGCGATCGAAAACCTGCTCCGCAACGCCGTCCGTCACGCGCGAGGCAAGGTACTCCTCGAACTGACAGAGGACGAGCAGCAGGTGCGCGTCACCGTCCACGATGACGGCCCCGGCATCCCCGAGAGCCAGCGAGACAAGGTCCTCGCGCCCTTCGTTCGCATCGGCGTCGATCGCGATCGCAAAACCGGCGGCGTTGGCCTCGGCCTCGCCATTGTCAGCAGCATCGTTCGTCGACACGATGGCCACCTCGCCATCGGCGCCTCGCCCATCGGCGGCGCAATGATCGAGACCTGGTGGCCAAGCTCTACATGAGGTCGACATGAGGTCGACAGCGAAATCATCCAGCTGCCGTGCCGCGATCGGGTTACCAATGCGTTGGTAACCGATTGTCCCAAGCTCGTCGCAAAGCCGTCGAAGATAGTGGCCAACGATTCGATTCGATTCGATTCGACCTCTAGCCGAATCGTCTCATACCACCGGCGAATGCGTCGTCATCACAACTTGCCGGCCGTCATCCGATGACACCAGTCCAGCCACCCAGTTGCGCTGCGCCTGCGGGTGCAGGTTCGCCTCGGGTTCCTCGACACCAATAGTGACGCTCATCTCCCTAGGGGCCGCAAGGAATCGGTGCAACGCGATAATCGTAAGACTCTGTACGCCAGTCCCACCATCCTCGAGGTCAAACAGGTCCCTTCCTTCTCATATTCGGAACTGCAGGCCACCGAGGTAGTCTGCGTACTTTGCGTCTTCCGGAAACCTGATGTCGTACTCGAATGGTCGAGTGACCGCCCACCCCGTTTTCCGCTTTCTTGTTCTTATCGGTGAAAACCGCTCGTGCGTTCGAATCAAGGTTTGTTCGTCTTGTTCGAGGCAGGCCGGTGTCCTAGGTTGTCCGATATTCGAGCGACGTGGTTCCGAGCAATGCGTCGGCTTCAATCTCAACCAACATCCACTCGTCGATCAGTCGCGCGACCTGGATCATGCTGGTAGCGGGTCGAATCTCGCCGAACACTTCTGCGTGGGCTTTGCCGATTGCCTGCCAGTCGCGGGCGATGTTGGTCACATAGATGCGTGTTCGTATGACGTCGCCAAAGTTTGCACCGAGCTGATGGAGTGCCGATTCGATGTTCCGCAGCGTCTGTTGCGTTTGCAGGTACGGATCGCCGTCGCCGACATGAGCACCGCCTGGCAGCGTGGCGGTTGTGCCGGTGATGGCGATAGTGTGGCCGATTCGGACCGCGCGCGAGTACCCGACGATGGGCTCCCAGGGCGCGGCGCTCGCGAGGTTGATCCGCTTCACGTTGCTTCTCGGGGACGGGGGTTGATTTAAGAGCGTTAGGAGCACTGCGTCATCGTGATCATGGCTCCGTCCGCTGAGTGAGACCCTCAGCCGTTTTGCAGCGTCATACTGCGTTGCTAAGAGTTGCTAAGAATATAAGTCACTTCGTTAACGCTCTAAAGTCAAACCCCGTCCCCATCATCCTTCAGCGCGGGGGAGGACCGATGTCATGGATGTTGGGGTCGTTGAGTGCGTAGCGTCTTAGCGCGCCGAGCACAATGGCTTGTTCGCCAGTGGCAGAGCGCGCACGTCGCATTTGGGCGAGTGCCTCGCGCAGCTCGTCGTAGAGCGCGGGTCCGCTGGTCAGATCCGATGCTTGCTCGTCGAGTGCGCAGGCTTGGCGACCGCGTTGGGCGATCAAGGCGACAAGGCATTCAAGCCGTGCTCGATGGAGACGGATGTCTACATAGCGTGTCGTGTAGCCGCCGCCCACGCGGTTTCTGTCTGTCAGGGAGAACACGCCAAACGCCTGCAGCTGCGGTCCATCGCTGTGGTAACTGTCGTTTTCGCGCTGGCGGCGAAGCTGCCGGGAAAAGGACAGCTCCTCGCCGAGGATGCGGCCCAAGAAACCACCCGAGTTGCCATCGCCGAGGGTGTCGCCCTGTCGCTGATGCGTATCGATGACTCCACCAACATCGACGCGTTCAACGTCGAATAGCGCGGCCCGTTTTTGCCAGCGCCAACTTTTGAGCGTCGTACCGTAGCTCATAGCGACCAGGGTTTCGCCTTCTGAGACAACGTCAGCGGGTCCAGCCAGCGAGACGTAGCGCGGCAAGTCTGCCGGCTGGACCGTCACGACAATCGCAAGGTCCGGCCCTTGGCGGTAGCCGAGCTCATCGTAGGGTAACCAGACGTAGTCGATGTCTAACTGCCGATGGCCTCGATCATCATCGATGCCAATCCGCGTGGCGTCGATGCGCACCCTCATTTGCTGATCGAGGTCGAGTACATGCCGTGCGGTAACGAGGACATGTGGGGCGATAAAGAAGCCGGTTCCTACACCGAAGTCTTCGGCCGTCGAAAAATCGGTGCGGATTTCTGCGATCGCTGGATTGCTCCACCAGTCTCCGTACTCGAGAGGGCGGAGTGCTTCGCCTTTGGCCGCGCCGCCAGACGGTGATTCATCCGCTAGATCGCCACAGGCGGCGAGCAACGCGAGGCAGCCTGCGCACATGAGCCATCGTTGCGACCTGTTCGACTTCATCGTTTCCTCCGCAGTTGCTTCCTTAGGCAAGATCGAGGCCGAATTTGCCAGCGGCCTAGGCAACGCAGAGCGCTTCTGAGCGCGCAAAACTATTCCGTTATTGAGGGCTGGAGCCCATTCGCGGGCTGTCGGCTTGGCAATTGAGCTCAGTTACCATTTGCGATCGCCAAAGAAACGGAAAGATAGGAACGATGATGGTGGGTGGATTTTCGGTTTACGAAGCGCGACGGAACGAGCATACGCGTTCGTCGACGCTCACCGGTGCAAACGCGCCGAGGCGCCGAGCAATGCGAGCGCCAGCTGCGAGAGGAGATCTTGAATCCAAGCGCACCGGTTGTGCCGCCGGCGCCGACGCTAGCCGAGTTTGCCCCTGAATTTCTCTGGGCGCACTCTCGCACGAATACGAAATACAGTTCGCAACTAAAGACGATTGGAATGCTCAACAACCACTTGCTTCCCTTCTTCGGCGCCATGCGCCTCGACCAAATTGGTTGCCGGCAGATTGCCGCGTACGTGGCTACTGAATCGCCCCGGGATTTCCGGAGAGCA
>JACKDQ010000016.1 GCA_020633415.1 Deltaproteobacteria bacterium | reverse complement strand
CCCCAACACCTGGGGATGGGTTCCCCCAACCTGCGGTGCGGCCTCCGCAGGTCTCGCGCGTGCCGCGCCGGCTGGCGCTGCTGTCTGCTGAAAACACAGGACTTTTGTCAGCGCATCGTCTGGCCTGGCTCTTGCTAAATGTAGCAGTACACACACCGGGGGGAGTCGCTGTGAGCATGCTGCGTTGGGGGCAGTGGGGCCTCTGCGTCCTACTTTGCGCCGCCTGTTCTGAAACCGTTGGCCGTTTCGCGATCGACGATGCTGGACGCGATCCCGACGCAGGTTCGGTCGGCTGTGTGGGCGCCCCGTGCGCCGACGCCAGCGTTGCGGGCGATGGCGCTGGATCGCGCGATGGCACGGTCGCAGCGCCTGCGGTTTGTGGCGATCAAGTCTGCCAGGCGAGCGAAAGCTGCGCCTCATGCGCCAGTGATTGCGGCGCGTGTCCACCGGTCGACGCACAGTTGCTGGCCACGGCGAAAGCCTGGCTCGCTGCCGATCCGAGCGGCCGTGCGCAATTCGAGTCGACGTTGGCCAAGGTGACGACCAACATCGACGCGATCATGGCGCAGGTTCAGGCGCGCAGCTACACGCGCACGCAGACCGGTCTGTTTCAAAAGCAGGTGTTCGAGCTCCCCGGCTTGAGCACGACCTACGCCGGCCACGTGTTCTATTACAACGTTCCCGACCACTACAACGCCAACGATCCCAACAGCAAACTCTGCGTGATGGTCTGGCTGCACGGCGGTGGCTCCTACTTTACCGATGAGGCGGACTGGCTCTACGGATCGATCCGCGACTTTGAAGGCGGCAAGCGCAGCTATGCGATGCCCGAGGGCAAGAGCTGTTTGGTTGTGACGCCGCAGGCGCCCCATCACGACTTGCTGCCCGAAGATCCCAACGATCCGGCGGAGACGCAGAAGTTTCGCGAGCAACACGCCAGTCGCTGGAACGTGCCCAAGGCTGCCCCGTACATTCTCGATCTGGTCTTTCGTGAACTAGCGGCGCGCTATCGCATCGACCCCGACCGCGTGTTCATCACCGGCTTCTCGATGGGCGGCTTCGGCACCTATCAGCAGATCTTCCAGGGCGGTCAGCACTTTGCCGCGGCGATGCCGTCCGCGGGCGCTTGGCGCGAGGCCGATTGGAGCTCGCTGCAGATGCCGATCGTCTTTATCCATGGTGATAGCGACTACGTGCTGGTCAAGCATCCCAAGCTCGCCAGTGCGCTGTTGACCCAAGCCAAGCTGCCGCACCAGCTGAAGATCTATCAGGGGGGGCACAGTTGGACCGAAGTGGCCGAGCAATCCTTTGCCGCATTCATCGATCAAGGGACCAACGGTCCGATCGGCTACGTCGCCGACAAGCGGCGCGATGGTTATCAGTCGACGGTTCGCGCTCTGACGCCGTCGACGAGCTACCTGGTCGGTGCCAATTTTCGTCTGACTTGGCCGGCGCCTGAGACGCCGCAGACCAAGTGGGTGACGATCGAAAAGGGTGCGGGAACGATTCCGTTCGCCCAAGTGGCCGACAGCGACAGCACTGCCGCGACGGTGCAGGCCAAGGCCGGCCGCGCTACGGCGACGATCAGCGGTAACGCGATCACCGTGCAGACCGAAAACGTCAGCAAGCTTTGGCTGTCGATCCATCCGCAGAAGATGGCCGTCGATATTGCCAAGCCGATCATGGTCACCGTCGACGGAAAGACGCGCGCGTATACCTGTCAGCCCAACCTGCTCGAAGCGCTGCAGAGTTTGGTGCGTGCTAACTACGACTGGGGTTTGGTCTACCACTGTCGCTTTGCGGTCGACCTGAGCGCGCAATAAGGACGGCGATCGATGGACAAGGCTCTACCAACGACACTCGGTCTGATGCTGTGTTGGGTCGTCGCCGGATGCTCCGCGGCGCTAAGCGGGGCGGACCCGCAGCTAGCCCCCGACGCTGGAGATCCGTCGCCCGATCAACAGCTGATCGCGCAGCCGGTCTGCGGCGACGGTACCTGCAACGGCAACGAGCGCTGCGATAGCTGTCAGGCCGATTGTGGGCGCTGCGGCGACCCCACGCCGAGCTGTGGTGATGGTAGCTGCAGCGGCGAAGACTGCGCCAGTTGTCCAGCGGACTGCGGCGCCTGCGGACCCGTCGCGCGCTGTGGTGACGGTCGCTGTAGCTATGCCAGTGAAAATTGCCAAAGCTGCGCCAGCGACTGCGGCGCGTGCAATGCCGGAGGTGGCGCACTGTACTACGCGTCAGCAAATGGCGCAGGCGATGGCAAATCGAGCACCTCGCCGTTTCGCATCGCCGACTTCTGGAAGGTCGCTAAGCCGGGCGACACGCTGCTATTGCTTGACGGGCACTATGTTGGCGCGTCCTCGATGATCAATCCGCCGGATGGCCTCGCGGGAACCGACCAGCAGCCGATCACGGTGATGGCGCTCAACGACGGAAAGGTCGACATCGATGGCGAAGGCACGCATCGGCCAGTGACGCTCGGTGGCAATCCGCATTTCGTGCTGCGCGGTTTCAACGCCCATAGCGCAGGTCCGGCCAACGCCCATGTTGTGTCGATCAATCGCTCCGACTACAGCAAGGTCTATCGCGTGGTGGCTTGGGATGCGGCGCCCGACGGCAACAACAACATTTTCGGTGTGCACAACAGCAACTTCAACCTGCTCGAGGACTGCGCTGGTTTCGGCGCGGCACGCAAAGTGTTTAGCAACGCTCAGGGCGGTAACGATTTGACCTGCCGGCGCTGCTTCGGGCGCTGGGAGGGAAACCACGCCAGCGGACCGAAACACACCTTCGCGACCAGCTACAACAGCTATCGCTTTACTTGCGAAAACTGCATTGGCACGTGGGACTCGATTCTGATGAAACAGAGCTACGATCTGCTCGAGTACGATGGCTCGTTGGTTTCGCCGCTCGAGCACTTTGATAACTACGAAGTCGATATGCCGCTGGGGATCTTTTCTCACGATAGTCCCGACGGTGGCAATCCGCGCGAGACCCACAACAAGATTCTCGGCTCGATCGCCTTTTTGCGCGCCAGCGATCGCTGGTCAAATGGTTGGCGGACGTGGTTTGGTTTGATCACGATGAGCCTGCCCGAGATCGAGATTCGCGATACGTTGGCCTTCATTGAGCCAGCTGCTTACCTCGCGTACACGACGGTCGCGCTAGAAGATGGTGGCAGCAATAACACCGCCCACAACATGACGGTGATCGGCGGCGCAGGGCCGAAGATCGCCAGCGGTTGGTCACAATCCGACAACTACGCATCAGACAACTGCAACCAGCTCAAGGCCGATGGGGCGATCGTCAACCCGTCGATAGCTGGCGTGCAAGGTGGCGCGACGATCGTCAATCGCATCGTTGAGGGCAAACTGACCGACAAGCCGCTTTGGCCGTGGCCGATGAATCAGCGCATCCTCGACGCGATGACCGAGGCCAAGCGCAAACCGCTGGATGTGACCCAGACGGTGTTTGGCCTGTGCGGGGGCCAGGTGCCGGCCTTGTAGCGAGCCGCTGCTTCGCACAACCGCGCTAGCCCCCTAACGCGGCCAATTGTCCCGCAAAGCCGCCGAGCATCCTACTGCGCGTCAATGTTTTCAATGCCTTGACGGAGCGCTGGATCGGCTTGGAGTTTGCAGATCGAGCCTGAGCGAGTTTTTTTGACCGCCGCTGTCTGGTTCTTCTGTGCTAGCAGGGGCGCAACTTCTTGAGGGGAGCGAGTCGATGCGACGGAGTTTGAAGATCTTGTTGGCGGCGATGCTGCTGTTGATCGCTTGTGGCGAGCAAAGTCTCAAACCGCTGGATGCCGGTCGTGACGCGGCTGCTGTTTTCGACAGCGCGCTGGCCGATGGTCTGGTGACGATCGATAGCGCGGTCAGCGTGGCTGATTCGGCCACAGCGGACAGCAAACCTGCGATCGATGCGGCGTCGACCGACGCAGCGTTGCCCGCCGATGCGATGAGCAAGGTTGATGCGACGCTGCCGGTCGATGCGACGAGCAAAGTTGATGCGACGCTGCCGGTCGATGCGACGATGACAGCCGACAGCGCGGTCGGTCGCCTCTGTTCACCGCGCGGCGTGGATTGCGGCAAGGGCCTTTATTGCATGCTCAAAGGCTGCACCGCATCGTCGGGCGTTTGCACCGTTCGCCCGCTCGGTTGCCCGCGGGTGGTCAATCCGGTTTGCGGTTGCGACGATAAGACCTACGACAACGCATGTTTGGCGGCGCAAGCTGGCGTGACGGTCAAATCCCAAGGGCGCTGTCAGGCGACCGGCGGTTGTCTAGTCACCGGTTGTAGCGGCGAGATCTGCGCCGATCGGCAAGTTGGCTCGCCGTGCATTTGGAAGCCGGAGTTTGCTTGCTACCGCACAGCCAACTGCGGCCGCTATGGCGTCAACAACAGCTGTGCCTGGGAAGGCACCGCGGCGCTCAAACAGTGTTTGATGGGGATCAAGCAGTGCCAGCCGCTGATCGATAGCTGGCCGAAGGCGATGGATGCGGCCCGTACATGTAAGGCGCAGACCAACGGATCACCGGTAAGTGGGCATTGCGCGAAGTCGACCAACTCCAGCTTGGAGTGCTCGCTCTGCCCGACCTACGTCACCGATACCACCGGTCTCGACAGAATTCGCAAAGACTTTATCGCGCTGGGCTGCAACAAGCTCGACTGGGGCTGCCCGGTTGTCCGTTGCGCGCAGCCCAAGGGCGTGGCCTGCAAAAGCGGACTGTGCGAGACGATCTACTAGCGTCGATCTAGACCGCTGTTCGATTCCTGCTCACCAAATCCGCACTAACCTGCTAGCTGTCAGATTTCGTGGCGGTCGTCGCGGCTGACGCTCGTGCGCCAATTGTCACCGCGTCCATTGATCTGGAGCGCGGTGCGCGCATCGGTGTATGCTCGGCTTTGCCGGGTTGGGTTCAAGGATGGGGGAATAGATGGTGGGGCAAGTCATTCGTCGTGTGCGCACGGGCGCTGGGCTGACACAAGCAGACGTCTCGAAGCGCTGCGGCTTAACACGTTCATACATCTCGCGGATCGAGCACGGAAAGATCAGTCCGCGGGTGCAGACCCTAAGGCGCATCGCCAACGCACTCGATGTTGATCTCGGTTTGCTGTTTTGCGCCGACGACGCGCTCGGTGCGGAGTACTGCCCAGTTTCCCCCGATGGGAAATGTTTTCTCGATGCGACGCTGGTGACGAGCGATCGCCACGTACCTGCACCGGGGACGGTTACCCGCAAGCACTTGGCGACGCTGCGCAAGCTCTCTATTGCGCTGCGTGATCATGAACTCGGCCCCTCGATCTCGGCGATCGTTGACAGTCTCTTCGGGTTACCGCTTGATGAGCGTTCCTAGCGGCGGACTGGCGTATCACCGATGGAAACATTATCGCAACGGCTAGCCTGTTGCGATCCGGGCGGTGCGCTACACTGTGGCCACGGTGATCGTGAGAGCGGCGCTCGGGAGGTGGGGGATGATCGCGGTACAGTTAGGCGTTGCTGTGGGTGCATTTATCGGATTGCTTTGTCTTGATGGCTTCCTGCCGCTGTTTGCTGCGCTGGTCGCTGGATCAGCGGTTGCGGTTATCCAGGGCGCGCTGCTGGCGATCCACGATCTAGTGCAACGCCGGCAAGGCACGATCGTCGATCGCGCTGGGCTGGCCGCTCAGGCTGAAGACGACTATCACGCTTCGTCGCTGGGCAAGCCGGTGCACTGCATCGATTAGCGCCTTGCGTCAGCGTTGACCTGCGTCGCTAGGCGCTACCAAGGCACGCGCTCAGGCTCGAAGAAGCCGTTCGCGGCAAGCAGCAACCACAGCAATCCAGAGGCGAGGGCCAGCACCGCGGAGATCAGCGCGATCCGTCGACCCGCTGCCTTGCGCGAGGTCAGCGAACTGCTCCGTAGGCGGTGGATTCCGGCGATCACGCCGGCCACGCCGCCGATCGTGCCGATGCCGACGACGAACTGCAATATCGTCTGTGCTGCGCTGAGCTTGTAAAGTGGCATCGGTTGCGCTCCTTTGGCCGCTCCTGGTCGCAGCGGCCAAAGCAGCTTAGCGCGATTGCTGGCGCGCAGCGATACAGAGCTGAATCTGTTCTTTGCTGCGTGCGCGCATCGTTGCCGATCGGCTGGCGGCGAGCGCCTTGCGGGCCTGACTGAGCGCCTTGGTTCGATAGTTTGTCGCGAGCTCGAGCTTGCTCAGCGCGATCCGCGCACGGGCGGTGTAACGGGGGTCTTTGATCAAGGCGAGGTAGGCGCGCTTGGCCCGCGCGTATTGCCGACGTTGCAGATCGATCTCGGCTCGCCACAGTCGCACGAGCGGGTCGCGGCGTGCCGTGGAGCGCAGGCGCTGTGCCTCGCTGTGGGCTGTTTGCCAGTCGCCACGCAGCATCGCGTGACGCATCACCAGGGCCTGCACCATCGGTTGGTTGGGCTGCGCTTGGGCCAGACGTTGGTAGTCGCTGGCATCACCGAGTTCCAGTTTCGCCAGCGCTAGTCCGACAGCAAAAGTGATCTCATCGGGCTTATTGCGCAGCAGCGCGGCAAAGTGTGCGCGCGCCTCGGCGTAGTCGGTCTGTTCGATCGCCCGTCGGGCCAGCTTGATCGAAGGCTTGGGCGAGATCTTGGCGGCAGGTTCCACGCTGTCAGCAGCGGGGGTACTGGGCGCGACTTCGGTCGCGTCGGCGCTGGTGATCTCGTCGGCGCTCGGCTTCGCAGCTGAGGCTTTGTCGTCGGCAGTTGCCGTCGCTGTCGAGGCCTTGTTGCCCTTGTCTAGCTTTTCGGCGGAGTCGTGATCATCGTCGCTCGTTTTGGCGGGCGTTGCTTTGGCCGCTGTGCTGGGCGTCGCGCCCGTCACGGTAGCGGCCATCGCTGTCATCGGGGAAGCTGGGTTGTTAGTCGTGGCGCTGGTGGTACGCGTTGCGATTCGTGTTACGCGGTTCGCGGCTGTGCGCGGTGCGCTGCTCAGCGTGCGGCGTTTGATCGTCGCCGCTGCGGCGTAGCTTGGACTGGCGCTTGTCGCATTTGAATCAAACCCGCCCCGGTAGAACAGCGCGGCGGTGTAGGCGCTGGCGCCAAACAGCGCGACGATCCCCAGCCAGATCAGATAGGCACGTGCCCAACGCGTCGGCATCACCGCCTCGCCAAAGCTCTGATCGTTGGAATCGACCGGTTGTTCAGGCCGCGTGGATACGGCGAAGGGTGCTGTTGACGGTGCGGATGGAGGGGCGAATAGCGGTGGCGCAGCGTCGGCGAGCATCGGCGTCGCCGTCGAGGCGAGTCCAGGCGCTCTTGCCGGCGCGGCAAAGCCAGACGGACCCCACGGTTGCGCGGAGACTGCAGCGTCCTCGGGCGGCGCCCAATGCTGAGGTGCGGGTGCGTCGTCTTGTCGCTGTCGTGCCTTGCGCTTCTTACCGAGCAACAGCAGCCCCGCAAACAGGGCGATCCCCGCGAGCAGCATTGCCGAACCGATCAACGGGCGGTGGATCAGCCAGCTGATCGAAACCGTTACCAAGGCCAACGCTGCTGCGACGGTGCCGGAAAACAGCGTGATGCCGAAACGTAGCAGGTCGCCGAACAGCGGCACCACATCGGCCACTACGGCGATCGGACCGAAGAACAGCAGCAGCCCAAAAAACAACATCGCGAAGCCGACGCCGCGTAAAATCCAGGTCAAACTGTTGGCGCTGGAGACGGCTGCGCTAAACATCGCTTTGGCATCGATCCGACCTTGCTGGACCAAGAGGATCGACTGGTCGCTCTTCGTGGTATAGGCGGCGAGTGTCTTGCCGCGTTGCTGGGCGACGAGCGAGATCGGTTGGGCGGCGACGACGGCGTAACTCACGCGGACGTCACCAACGCGCGGTCGGTTTGGATTGAAGCCGAGAAAGATCTTTCCGTCGTCGATGCTGGCGGGTCGACCAAAGGCGGCTGCGACACTGCGCCGCATCTCGTTGGTTGCGGCAAGCGGTGCGGTGCTGACCAAGCGCTCGAGCACTGCAGTTGGCAGCGTGAATTTGCCCAAGGTGGCATCGCTGGCGTTGAGCGTCAGGCTCTTTTGCGGCAGCTCACCGGGATTGAAATGCCCCCGGCGCTGCTTGAAGTTGCTATCGTCGATCGCCTTCTCCGACCAAACCTGCTCGTAGCGATATTCCTTAACGGTGACCGTCTTGCCACCAATCTTCTTTTTTGTTTTCGTCTTCTTCTCTTCGCGCCATTGATACATCTCCACCGTGCGCATCAGGCGCAGAGCGTTAGGAGCGCGTACACCGAGCGTTGGGTCGGTTAGTGGGGCTTGCGCTTTCGCCTCACCGCTGAGGTGGATCAGCTTGCCCTCGTTGGCGGGGAGCGGCGTGTTGGCATCAGCGTTGATTACCGCGGCCGCGCCCTCGGCGAGACCCGCTGCGGCCTGGACCGCGCGACCTTCGTTCCAATAGAGCAGGGGAATTGCGGCCAAGAGCAGCAGTACGCCACCAGCGACACGCTTGATCGAGGCGACGAGGCGACTAAGCCAGCTCTCCTCGCTCACTTCGCGATAAGAATCTTCTGACATTTCAATAACTCCCCTTTGAGCGCCGAACGAACGCCGCGACCCATAGGTACGGATAAACCGCCCTCGGCTTCCCGACCGGTCAAGAAATGTGTCTCGGGGCTCAAAGGGGACAGTTCTAATGGTTGGTTTAACCAACCATTAGAACTGTCCCCTTTGAGCCCCTTTGGCAAGCGGGGTGGCCGGTAAGCGAACAGAGGAGCCGCCGATGACAGCCGGTGGACCATTCACGGGCCAGCTGGCGCCTGTCGTGGGCCTTTGGGGGCCTGATTTTACGGCACGGCTCTTGCGTTCAAGGGGTGGCGTGCAGGCGAAGGGCCTCAGCCACGCGGTCGTGGCGTTCGGTCTGTTTTTGGGAATGATCCAGGTCGGCTGGGCTGCGTCACCACGCCCAGCGAGCAGCGCCAAATCGCAGGGCGAGCGCGGTCGCCGCGCGCTCAGTGTTTTCGAACAACTCGCGCCGCGTTTGCGGTTTCGTTTGCTGACGGATCATCGAATCGACGGCAGTCAGCGATTTCGCCGCGAATACGATGGCCAGAGCAACGCGGGCATCTTGCACCTGACCCGCGACGGCCGCCGCGCCGTGATGAAGATCTTCGAATCCACGGTTGAGCTTGGCGATCAGCCCTTCGATCCGCGGATGTGCGATGTGATTCGCGACCAGCTCTGCCGCGGTCGGATGACGACGATCTATGGCGTCGAAGAACTGCAGTCGCATCTGCTGATGGAGCAAGCGGGTGGACCGGGGATTCTGGAACTGGGCTTGATCGAAAAAGATCACGACGGAATGCCTCACTTCTATGCGCTGATGGAACACGTGGTGCCCTCGCACAGCAGTAGCGAGCGGGCCAGTAGCTTGCGTCGCTTTGCCGATGCCGATGATCCTCAGCGTGCTTTGAATCGCTTCGTGCCAGCGAAATACCGAGCGGCACTCTTTCAGGCCGTGGCCGACAAGATCGTGGGTGCTTTGTCTCGCGGCATCACGCCTGGCGTAGACCCGCAGTTGATGATCACCACGCAGGGCAACGCCCAGTGGATCGACTCCGATACCTTTACCCGCATCGATGCGAAGACCGAATCGCTCGCTGCGCTCGTCAGCGTCACACGCGAATTCGCTGAGCAACTGAGCGATCTGCGAACCGACCTCGAGTTCGAGACAACCGTTTACCAAGCTGCTCTTGGCTCGCCCTTAGGCAAAGCGCTCAAGGCGCAGCTCGCCGCGCTGACCATCGACCAGCTGCAAACGTTTCTGCCGCGCCGCGATCGGTCAGTCAACCTGCTGAAGCTGATGCGCGACGAGCTCAAGCAGCAGTTCGTTGCCGCAGAGGCGTTGCTCGATGCTGCGCGGTCGCCGTTGGTGCAGTCGAGGGATTAGCTTCCCTGGCCACTGGCGCACTCGCTCAGCGACGCCGGTGTGCAGCGGGCTCTTTTCACGCAGTCCAGCGCAGTGTCGCGGTCCGTCGGGTCACTGCCCTCGCAGCCGCTCTTGCATTCCGCTTCGCTCTTGCCGAACGCCTGATCGGCGAATCCGTAGCAGGCGGCGATATACGCGCAGGCATCGGCGCAGTTAGCGATGGCGTTACCGGAGATCGCCGGCGGAGTGGCTTCGCCTTTGACAAACTGCAGATCGACGGAGATCTCCGATTGCCACTGCCCGGCGTGCGCTTGGTCGGGTTCGTAGCGCAGCTCGAAGGCATCGACGATGTCGGACAAATTGGCAAACTGGTCGGGTGTCTTGGAAAAATGTAGCGCGCCATCCATGTTGTATTTGACCGACCAGAGGCTGCCCGCGGTGTTGAGCGCGTCGCCGCTAACCTTGAACTCCGGCTTGACCGGAACGACGAAGGGAACGTAGTTCGCATTGCCCTGTCCAGGATACTGGTAGTCGCGCACTTTGGCGTCGGCGATCAGTCCGCTCTCAACCTTGGCGCGCTGTCCGTCACAGCCCGCGGCGTTGCACCACTTGAACGCGCTCTCATCCGCTTTGCGCAACAGCTTGTCGCCAAGCTTCATCGTCCCTTCGACGTCGGATGCCGTGGCCTCCTTTACCATTATGGTGCGTATCGTATATTTGCCATCGAGCGTTGACGTTCCGGCCAAGGTAAACGTCGCGTCGATGTAGTCATACATGAATTCCATGCGCGTCACGGGTTTTTGCTCGTTTCCCACCGGTGGCGCAGCGTACTTTCCGTCGAGTAGCGTTGCTTCGATCAGCGAAAAGTTCATCGTGCCCCCGATGCCTTGCGACGGGTTGTTGATCACCTCGTCCGTCGCACCGAGCATCGTCACATTGAAGGCGCCGGGCCCGAGTTGGCCCCACATCGCACCGCCTGAAAAGATCCGCCCGGCAAGATTTTCCGGCGTGCAACTGGTGCTCGTGGCCTCGCACGGGACCGTGGCGCGATCGACGCGCGCATTGGATCCTAGCGTTGTCGCGCGATCGAGCGCCAGTCGCACCTTGGTCGTGACCAGCGAGCCGCCACCGTCGTCGGCGCAGCCAAAGAGAAACGCCAATGGGACTAGGTAACAAAGGAACTTGCGCACAAGACCCTCCCTCATTGCAGTGGGCCGCTAACGCTAAAACGCTTGCGAATGCCCTCAGTATATCGTCGTTTGCCGGGCGTGGGCAGCGGTAGGGGGTGCCGACTAGCGCTCGCGCCAGAGATAGAAGTGGGGTCTGAGGCGCGGTCGCAGCGGGCCGGCGGGCTTGGCCACCGAAAACTGCTCGGGCAGTCGAGAGTCCTTCGGCGGGCCAAGCAGGTAGAAGAAGTTATTGCCGCCATGGACATCGAGCGGGGTGGCGAACACGCAGCCGAGCCGGATCATCAGCTCGGCCATCTGCTCGACACTCGCCCGCGCCATCGCGTAGATCATTCTGCCGCTGGTGGTGATCCCCAAAGCCGACTGCCAGGGGGCACCTTGGGTGAACGGGCTGGAAAGTAGCGCCGACCGATGGAGGCGACCTGCGGCAACCAGTAGCGGCATGTTCTGCCACAGCATCGCGAGGCGTTGTAGGTCGGGTGCCACGCTGCTCGTCGATGACGACCAGCGCCAGCCTGCTAGCTGTTGATCGCCGAGCACGACGGTTCCTGCTTTGCTGACGAGCAGCGTGGCGCGGTCGGCTTGCGCAAAGCTGCGGTGCGGGGCGTGGCCGGCGTCGGCGTAGAAGGCGGACCAATCGCTGTGCCAGCCGGCGTTAAAGATCGCGACGACGCGGCCGTCGGCCAGTCGCTCGTGCGGTGGAATACCGGAGCCAAATAGATCGTCCTCATCGCCGAAAGGTTCGGGTCGTCCGACGCCCATCGCCAAACCCAATCGCCACGTTCGCGGTTCCCAGCTGTAGGCGGTGGCGAACTCGCTGGTGTCTCGAGGCGCCGCCGGGCTCGGCAGTCGCATCAGATTGAGGCCGGTGGTGTCGAGCTTGTACCAGACGCCGAGTTTCTCGACGGTGCCGAAGTAGGTCTCGCTGGACCGCGCCGGCTCGATCGGGACCTGGGGCAGGGTCGTGTTGGGGACCAGGGCGACCGCCGACGGATCGACCCGATCGTCGTAGAAGCGATCATAGAGTCTTTGTCCGAGACGGTAGGCGCCGCTGCCGAGGTTGCGCCTGACCCAATCTCCGGCGCGTCGCTCGAATGGGACGTCGATCTGCATCGGGTTGGTTAAGCGAATGCCTGGGGCAAGTTGTTCTTCGGAGATCCCAGCCAGCCGGTCGAAGCGACTGTCGGGTGTCAACGGCAAGGCCAGCGGGCTGGCCCCTTGCTCGACGATCAGTAGGTCGAGGCCGGCGGTCTTTGTGTTGGCAACGATATCGATCGTACTCGCCGTGTGGCCCTCGATCACCACCGACTGCGGGGTGACGTAACTCCAGTGTGCATCGCGCCAGGTTTCGGCCTGCGGCGATGGCGAGCCGAGAACGTCTTCGCTACTTCGATAGGGCTGTGGCGTGCCCTGGCCGATGGTGTAGATCAAGATGATCTGCTTGTGACCACTGATGCTGCGCGGATCGTCGATGCAGCGCGAGGTGACGATCAGATCGCCGGCGGCGATGATTTGATCCTCGATGACAAACGGTGTGACCACCGTCGGGGTCCAGTGTTGTCCTTCGAGCAGATAGGCATCGCGGCCGCCGTCGGGCTGCCTTCGCCCGACGATCACCACGCGGTTGGCGCTAACGCGATAAGCGCGTTCGATGGTCGCACCAGCCGGTCGCGGTAGCTCGCGCAGTTCGGCGCTGCTCAATGGTTGCGTTGCCGACAACCGTTCGGCTTTGCCACCGCCGTTATCCCACGC
Organism: Deltaproteobacteria bacterium; assembly: GCA_020633415.1. Classification (GTDB taxonomy): domain Bacteria; phylum Myxococcota_A; class Polyangia; genus JACKDQ01. The sequence continues at coordinate 68,713 of JACKDQ010000016.1, read as the reverse complement.
GAAGGGCAACTGCGGCAGCGGTCCACAGGCGGTCCATAGCAGCAGCGCTATACCCGCCGCGCGTGCGGCCGAGCAAAGCTGGCGAAATGCGATCTGCCCGCTGTTGCCGATCTGGCTCATCGCTTTACCTCTCTGTTTAGGCACAGCAACTATCGCGCCAGCCTTGTTGTGCCTAGCGCCCGAAGCTATCGCGAGAATTGCGACGGTTTTTCGTCGCAGGGACTGGGTCGAACGGCAGGCGCAAACCATCGGCTGTGCGATTTGGCCCGCGGGTATTTCCGCCGACCGAGGCGTCGATGCGTTGCACGCGATCGGGAGCAGCGCGCGTTCACGGAAGATCGACCGCTGCTCAATTCGTCGCGACCAGCGATGGGGAGCGGTGTTCCGCGGTCGCGGTCATTCGGGTGAAAGATCCACAGTTACCCACTGGCACATCCTTTGCTTTTCTCGCAACCAACGTCTCGCAAGCGACGCCCACAGCGATGGCGTGCAGCGCGATTCTTCGCGATACCCGGCGCAGGGCACTAGCTGGGGCTAGGGAGGGTAAGGATGACAACGACGAAGCTCTTGATTGGGATGGCCCTTGTTGCGATCGTTGCCGGATGCGATCTACCGCCCCCGGACGACACGGCAGTAGGTGCGATCGACGGCAAAGGTGAGAGCAAAGGCGGTGGTGGCCTTGGCGTTGACAACACGACGTTGCTACCGGTGCGCATCTCCGGTTGTGGCCCCAACGTTACGGTGCATTTGCGCGACCCGAACAACCCGCTCCGCCGCTGTTTGGCAACGTTAGTCAATCCAAGCGACTTTTCGCTCGCTGCCCTGCCGGCCAACGCGCGCCAGCAGTTGATCGACAACGGCTACGATCGCCAAGCTGCCGAGAAGCTCTTCGCTCGCTATGTTGGCGCCGGTTTTCGCGCAGGTCAGCTGGTGCCAGTTTTCGGCCACACCAACTATCTTCCGTTGAGCTATCGGCCCGAGGCTCCCAGTTTCTGGGAAGCATCGGGAATTGCGCAATGGTCTGAGGCGCTCCGCGCTGTTGTCTTCGGTTTTGATGGTCCGGCTTCCGATCAACACAAGGTGATTAAGGCAGCGATCGATGTACTGTCGCGGCCGTCGGGCTTCAATTTCCTGCGCTGGCGAACGCAGCAGGGACAGGCCCCACCTCGATCGTCGAGTTGGTTGGCGAAGCTTCTGCCGCGCAGTCAAGCGACAGCGCAGGTGGTTTCGCCTGGTTTCGTGCCCGACGCGCTGCTCCAGAACGGCATTGCTGAAGGGTGGGCGTTTTTGGCCTTGAATTGGGGTTTCGTTCCCGATGCCTCGGGTCGACTGACATTTGCGCCCACGATCACCAGCAATGGCTACGTCTTTCAGTTCGATCAAACGAAGACACGCCTCGGTGCTGAAGCACTGCGGCTGGCTGCCGCCGCGGCGCGGCTCGCTGGACTGGCCTCTGAAGTCGCGCAGGCGCTCCGCCTCTCCGTCGCGTTCGTCGGCGGAAGCTACGTCTTGTCGCAGAAGGTTGTTGGATGGGCGGGCGGAGCGCAGCAATGGGCGACGCTGGGAGATCTTTGGCTCGACCGCATTTCGGTGACCGAGCTTGAGGGTGACGGGACACTCTCCGAAGACACCCGCGATGGGGTCTTCGAGCAGATCGATGCTATCGCCAATGGAGAGCGCGGAGGATTTGGCGATCCGCTCGATCTGCGGCACTGCGCGGTGGGTGCAAAAGCGCTGCGCAATTACGCGGCGCTGAGCGTAGAGCAGGCCCAGGCCTTTCAGCTGACCGCTGCTGCGGTCTTCTTTGCCGGGTGTTCGAGCTATCAACTGAAAAAGGGCCGTTCTTTGCCGTTGCCTGTTGCCTGCAACAAGGGTAGCTCAGCGGTTGGCGCCTACGCCCTGGCCCAAGATTTCCTCGGTGACCTGTTGCCGCCCAAGGTTGCTACGGCGATCCGCAAGGTTTTCAATTTCAATAATTTCTCGCACCTCCAAGGCGCACTGACTGCGGCCCTCGGAGAATGCACAACGGCTGCCAGTGGCGGCCTGTAGTCCACTGCAACTGGCCCAGAGTGGGCTGGCGGCAACCAGAGGCGGTGCGCGGCACGTCGCGGAACGCTGCTTGGCGCGGGCTACGGGGCCTCGGCAACCCTGTTAGGGTCGTGGTCCGACGAAGAACTTCCCTTCAGCGAGCACCGTCGGTTTGAGCCCGATGTGATCGTTTTGCACCAATACCACAAACAGTGTGTGTAGCCCTTGGACGTCCTTACCGTCGATCTGCGCCTTGGCGACGAAATCATGGTTTGTCAGCGTGATGTAGGGCGGGATGAACTGGTTGCTCAGTGGGACGTCGATGTAGAGGTGGCCGTGTCCTTCCCCTTCTTGATGCGGGTAGCCTTGCTTGGCGACGAGCTTGAAGTTGGTGGTTTCGACCGAAACGGTGAGCAGGCCATCCGGTGCGTGAGCCACTCTTAGCCCGTCGATGGTGATCATCGGGTTCTTGAAGGTTAGCGTGACGGTTGGCGTCGTTCTGCATCCACAGGTGTTCAACTCCGAGTTCGTCACTCTAATCTTTGGCTGAAGGATCCAGCCCGTCTTCTTTTCGTGGCTGAGATTGGCAAGCGAGTTCCAGTCGAGGGTAATCGTTCGAGTACCGCATTCAGGCACGCTAAAGGCATGATCGATCTGAAGTTGGGATTCAGCTGCTGAGCCGATCGACAATGGTAGGGTTCCGCAGGCATCCTTTTTCGTGCGCTCTGTCTTTTTGGCGCCATTGGTCGCGCTGTCGACGTCGCCTGAGCAGGGGACGACAACCCAAGCGTCTGTGATGTTCAGACGGATTTTGGTGTAGTTGCCTGGGGGCAGCTCAGCTAGGCCGAGCTGCGCGACGACGCCGTCTTGCAGGGTCAGCAGGTCGAGTTTTTGCGGCTGCGCGGAAACCGTCAGCCACCCCTGCTCTGGGTGATAGACCGCGACTTCTTCGAGTGCGACCCAGAGCTGATCGACATCGGCCGGCGCATCGTGCAGCAGCAGGCGTAGCTTTCCCGAACTCTGCGGGGCCGTGTTGGCCAGCAAGGGTTCGTCAGCGGGGCCGTTGTAGGTTAGCGAAGACGCGCGTTTCGCGATCGGGCCTGCTGGGTCATCGGCTGGTGGCCCACATGAGGCGGTGATCGCGAGGCAGGCGATCGCGATCGAACAAACGAGTCCGTTGCTCATTGCTTCACTCCTTCGGCGGCCCGGCTATCTCGCAAGAGACCCGCAGCTTTGCGTCCCAGGATCGCTCCTGGTTTGCCATTATCGAGAGTGATGCCCTTGCCTGCGGGTCGGATAGACCGACAGGAAGCGCACACCACTACCAAAACCCTCATCGACGACCCGCACGAAGGTTTTAGGCAAGATTTTCGCCCGACGGAAAAATAGTGCTTATCGCCGTTCGCTGCACTTCGCCGGTCCCTTGGTCCGAACGGCGGCACAACATGACACAGGTCAAAGGGGACAGTTCTAATGGTTGGTTAAAACAACTGGTTTAACCAACCATTAGAACTGTCCCCTTTGGATGGCTATGCGCCGTTTGAGGGCAACTGCGTCAACGCCAGCTGCGCCGAGCTCGATGCAACCTGCTTTACCTGCGAAAAGAGCGGCACGTGTGCTGAGCAGCAAGACCCACGCTGCTGTCCCTGCGACAACTGCGGCATCTGGTCGCACAGCGAGCCACGACTGCCCGCGCACGCGACGGTGCTACAGCCCCTGAGCCGTGGCGCTGCGCCCCAGATTTCCTACGGCATCGCACGCCTCTTCGCCGCTGTCCTCTTGCTTGGGCAAGCGTGGATAGTCGACTTGTCAGCCGGCCTTCCGCGTTCTTGGCCGGTCGGTTCGCTCGGACGGAGCGCCCCCTCTCGCCACTTGTTGATAAATACCTGAGAGCGCAATCAAATCTGCTCTGTTGCCTGTTTCCTGCACCCGATCTTCGCCATCATCGCGGCGCTGGAACGAGAATTGCTCTTTGGGTGATGAGATGCGTTTGGTAGCCCTCTTTTCGCTGTTGTTCGCCGTCCAGCCCCCGTCGGCGCTCAGCTTTACGGGTTTGCCGGTCAAGAAGCGTCAGCCGGTTCGCGACGAGCTCAAACGAGGCCAGGGGCGATCGTCTGGGGTCAAGACGAAGCCCGGATTTCTCGTGATCGGCCACTCGGGCGCGCGAGATCACGCCCCAGAAAACACGCTCCCCTCATTTCGCAAAGCGATGGAATTGGGGGCCAACGCCCTGGAGACGGATCTAACGTTAACGAAGGATCGCCAGGTTGTGCTCTATCACGATGCGCATCCCAACAGCCCGCTGTCTCTTGTGCGGCAGCTTGGAATCGGAATCGGCGTTGGAAAGTATCTGCCGGTCACACCACCCATCGGCAGCCGGTGGCGCAAACCCGTTGAGCGCCTCAGTTTGGCGGAGCTGCGCGAACACTTTGGCTATCGTAAGCGCGGAAACATACTGAAAGCCGTGTTCTCAAGAAAGCGTGAACAGGGCATTTCGATCCCCACCATCGCGGATTTCATGCAATGGGCGGGGAAGGAGCCGCGACTGCAGTCGGTCTTCTTGGATATCAAGCTCACCAGCAACAAGGCTGATCAGGTTGGCGTGCTCTATGACCAAGTTGTTGCGCAGCTCGATCGCGCTGGGCTTCAGTCTTCGGTTCAAATCTATCTCATGTCCATCGTTCCGGAAGTGATCGATCGACTGGTCGGCCTTGTGGCCCAGGACCGCCGCACCAATGTAAAGGTCATGGCCGACTTCGAAAAGGCAGGTGCTTTGACCAAGGCGCGTGGCGTAACAGAGATCAGTTCTGGCGATACACCCTATCGCGCTTGGCCCGGCTACCGGCGTGAGCTGAGCCGGTTGGTCAAAGCTCGAAATGAGGGACACCTTCAAAGTGTGTTTGCCTGGAGCTTCGTCGAGAAGACGCGCAGAAACATCAAAATGATCGAGACGGGCGTCGACGGAATCATGACCAATCGACCGGATAAGGTGCGCGAACTGTTGGCCCACTAGGCGAAACGCGCCCCAGCGCGCCCGGGCTCGGCTTCAGCGCAACAAGCACAGCGCGTAGGCCGTGACCGTCGCCGGAAGCGAACCCGAGCTGTTGGCGCGAGAGAACCCACAGCTCCAAGCCCCCGATGCGCCACGGCTGTCGTAGACACCGGAAGCGTTGAGATTGTAGATCGAGCAGCCGCCGCCGATCAGCTCGTGGGAAGTTGGGCACGGGGCGGACACGGTGAGCTTGGTTCCCGGGTAAATCGACTGCGACACGCTTTCGATGCGGACAGCCGGGAGGCACGGATCGTCGTTGCAGACGGCGACGGTCACGTCGTTGATATCTGCCTGGGCGCAGCGGCAGCGCCAGCGATCGGTACCATTGGGGTAGCTCATTTCCAGCAGGCCAAACATCGGCTGCTTGCAGCCGCAGCCCCCAGTGAGCCGTTGTCTCCCCGCGGGACAGGAAGCCGTCGTGGCGTTTGCGATCACTAAGCTCGGCGTCTTGCCGCTGTAGCACCATACCCCCTCCAAAGAGGTTGTCGTCGTGCAGAGCGCGATCCACTGGCTGGTCGTGGGGTAATTCTGAAGGAGCAGGCCGCTGCCGCAGGACACGTTGGCGGCGAGCAGGTACTCGTTGTTGGCACAGCGATCGCCCGAGCGATAGCTCACCGTGAAGTTGCGCGGGCAGCTCGCATCAGAGCTGGCGTCCACGACAGGCGTCGGGCCATCGGCGACAGGCGTCGGGCCATCAGCAACGACGACAAGGCCATCGCGCAAGAGATCGTTCTGTGCCGCCCCATCTTCCCGCAGACGATCGGGCGCTCGACCGTCTGCCGGGCCATCGCCCCCGGTGCTGTCGCGAGGCGCGCCATCGCTAGGCGGAGAAGCATCGCGCCCATCGTAGGGATTATCGCGCGACCAGAGGCAACCGCCGACCAGCGTCGCCCAGAGCGCAAGTGTCACGATCCCAGGAGATCGCAACGCGCCGATGGTGCCGTTGTGCAACGCCTTCGCTCCTCGGAGAATATCGTCTAGTGTAGCGCGCCTGCAGCGACGGCGCAGCCCACAAGGTGCGGCAGCTGCGGCATGAAGCGCCGTTGTCTGGGTGTTGCGCGTGCCGAGCCCGCGCCGTTAGCGAAGAGACTCGAGTCGGCCGGTTAGCCGCTCAATACCGCCGCCGGCGTAGGACTTCACCCGCTGGCCGGCCTTGTAGATCACGTTGAACGGCAGCGCATCGACCTCGGCCAACCAGGGATTTTCGCGCTTGAACGAGGTCAAGCCGCGCTGATCGAGGAGCAGTTTACCGAAGGCCACCTCGCCAAACGCGGCATCGCTCTCGAGAAACGCTGCGAGTTCCTCGGTCCAGCTTGAACAGGCTGCGCAGTCGCTCTTGCCGAGCACGAGAACGGCGAGTGGTGCCGCCAAATGGGCAGCCCAGCTCTCGCCGTCCAGCGTGCGCAGGCGACTTTCGCCGCTCGGGCTAGGCGACAAACTTCTCGCCCTTTTTCCAGTCGGCACCACAGAGGCCGCCGGCTTGGAAGGCCTGAACCGTGCGCAAGGTTTCGGCCGGACTGCGACCGACGGAGAGATCGTTAACGTTGTACGAGCGAATGATGCCCTCTTTGTCGACGACGATCGTCGCGCGATAGGCAACGCCTGCGTCCTCCTTTAGAACACCGAAGGCGCGCGCGACACTGTGATTGGTATCGGCGAGCACGGGGTGGGTGATTTCCTCGGCGAAGATGCTGCGGTCTTTGAACCAGGCATCGTGGCTATAGAACGAGTCGGTGCTGGCGCCGATCACGGCAACCTTGTCGTCGGCAAAGTCGCCGGCGAGCTTCTGAAAGCCGACGATTTCCGTCGGACAGACGAAGGTGAAATCCAGTGGGTAAAAGTAAAGTACGTACCACTGGCCAGCGAAGTCCTTGCTGCTCAGCGACTTCTGATCACCTTTGATGTAGGCCGTAGACGTCCACTCCGGTGCTTTCTTTCCGATCATTGCTTTCTCCTCGCTTTGGCTTGCACAACGTTCGTTCACCATTTGAAATAGATCCGGCTCGCCGGTCTGTCAATGAAAATAGGACCAGCGCGGTCCGCTTTCATCGGACCCCTGTGAGCGCTGTGATCGCTGCCTTGGAATATCATTAAATCCCCGGCCGTTTGCATCTCGATATCCGCGGTGTCGCAGCGCAGAAGCGATAGGGCAGCGGAGAGCGAAGGGAATATCAGATGGTCGTTTGTCGCGCTGTGCCTCGGTGTGTTGCCCAACCAACCACGGCTTACCACGCCGCTCACCTCGCCAGCAGGCTTGAGGGGTGCTGGCTGATTGGGGTCGTTGGGTTGCTCGTATTGGCGGGATGCGGTGCCCGAACCTCGGCAGCCCAAGCGGACGGCGGGACCAGGGACTTGGCAGCGACGCGCGATTCCCAGCCGGGTCTGGTCAGCGATAGCACGCCGCAGTTCGATTCGCTGGCGGTGGCGGATGCGGCCAGCGGCCAGTGCCTGCCCAACCAAGTTTGCAACACCGATTCCTGTACGCCGCTGCGCCTGCAGGGGTGCCAAGCGCCCTGCGATCCGGCCAACGATACCTGCCCCCTCGGGTTCCGTTGCGATCCCTGCGCCGGGGCGTCGTGCTGCAACTGTCGCGATTGCCGCCCAGCCTGCGTGCGCGCGAATAGTGGTCCTCACACCCACGAGCCCGGCGACCTGTACATCGATCCAACGAGCGGACCCGCCGGTGCGCCAGTGAATATCCGGGTGCAGGGCGGGCAATTTTACATCGGTGCGCTGTGGTGGGCGATTCGGCTGGGGGAGGGGCCGTGGATTGCGGCCAGCGAGGACAGCGGAAACTGCCTGATCACGGCGACGATCACGCCGAGCAAACCAGGCATCTATCCGGTGGAAGTGACCTACGGTCCCTCGACGCAGCCCGGCGCGCCGCGTGGCACGCTGGCGGGATTCTTTGTCGCTACGTCCGGTGTTCTCGCTGCGCCATTGCTTCAGCCCGGCGCGCGCTGTTCGCTCCAGGATAGCTGCGCACAGGCGCATCCCTACCGTTGCAGCTGCCAGAGCGGTCGCTGCGCCTGCGAATAATCGCCGGCCTTACGGGTCGGCGAACGTCGCGATCGCCTCGCCGGCCGCGGACCGCTGCCTGTCGCTGCGCTTGTTGTCTTCCCCGTTCTCTTCTGGTCGTCTCGCCGGCGTAACGGTTGATGATCTATGCCCCAGGCTTGCCAGCGCAGGTGGCGTTTCTCGCGGCGCGTAACGGCGGCACGCCACTTGCTCATTCGTCGGCCATATCAATTGGGAGACGAAGATGCTGCGGGCACTGCGCGGGGCTGGGGCTTGCTTTGTTGCTGGGGCCTGCTGCGCGTTCGCGGTCGGACTCGCGGCGGGCTGTCAAGACGCGGCGCCGCAGCGGTCGAGCGGCAACGACGCGGGTGTGGTCGACGCGCGCGCGTCTGGTGATGCTGGCCAAGACACGGCGATCGTTGGCGATCCGACCAACGCCGGCTGCATTCGCGACCGAGTCGAGCTCTCCAAAGATCCGCGCTGCACCTGCGTTTGCAGTGACTGCGATTGCCGCGACATCCAGTGCAAGTGCGACGCTGCTTGTTATGGCGATCCGAGTTGCCCGATCAGTGCCGACGCGGCTGGCACTGGGCAAACCGGTGCAAGTTGGCCGCATCAGAACTGTGAACTCTCCTGCGCGCCGCTGAGCGATCTGGTCCAAGAGCTGGTCTGCAGCGTGAACAATTGCGAACTAAAGCAGCAGACGCTCGCACTCGATCCCCAGCCGACCCCCGCCGAGAACGTCGAGAATCTGCAGCGGGCGGCCAAGCGCGTCGATGTGCTGTTTGTGATCGACAACTCGGGCAGCATGGCCGACGACCAAACCGCGGCAGCGTGTGCGATGGACGGCTACTTCGATGCGGCGGATGCGGCCGGCGCTGCCTATCAGACCGGCGTGATCTCGACCGACATGGAAGGCAAACATCCCGGCGCGACGCGGACCTACGATGCCGACGGCAACTTCGTCGGCGCACCCAAGCTGATGGGCGTCAATACGAGCTGCACCGAGCAGCTGAGCTGCCAGTGCGTCGACGGCGCGCCGTCGGGCGAGCGCGACCCGCCGATCTGTACCTTCAACGCCAGCGGCGGTTGGATCGACACCTCGAGCGCCGATGCACGGCGCCGGCTTAAGCAAACGGTGGTCCAAGGCAGCAATGGCAGCAACAAGGAAGGGCCGCTCGAGCAAGCCTTTCGCTTCTTTTTGGACCTGGAGCAGCGCGGTCAGTTCGCCGGACCCTATGAGATCGTCGTGATCAGCGATGAAGATGCCGATGCCGACGATCGGCTCTGTCCGTTTAACACCGTCGATCGCTCGACCAGCGTTGGCAATTGGCATCCGCCGCAACCGCTCAATACCCAGGATTCCTGTAAGGCCGATCTGGCGGCGTTTTATCGCTGGTACTTCCAGTCGCGCGGCATCGTCGTTCATGGCGTGTTGACCACCGACGTTTGTGGGAGCAGTCGCCAAGGCCGAGGGCCCGAGTTGTCGTCGATCACCTTGGAGGTGATCCAAGCGACAGGTGGTCACCACACGCCAATCTGTCAATGCCAAGACTATCAAGCGTTCTTTGCTTCGGTCGGCAAGACGACGGGACAGCTCAGCACATCGCTGTGCCTGGCGCAGCAGCCGACGGAAGCCAAGACCATCGCGGTGACCTATACCGAGGGCGGCCAAAGTCAGCAGGTGCCGCGCAGCCTCAGCGATGGTTTTAGCTACGATGCGACGACCAACTGTCTGACCTTTCACGGTGCTGCCTGGCAAAACGCGATGGGGAGCTACCGCGTCAGCTATCAAAGTGTGAGCGGTGCCAGTTCCAAGGCCTGCTTTCCGGCCAAGATCGACCCGTTGGAACAGACGATCGACGTGACTTGCGCTGGCGTCAGCGTGCCCAAAGATGCGCAAAACGGTTGGCGGCTCGACCCGCGCGATGACTGCCTGCTGTTTTCCGGCCAATACGGCGACGTCAAGGGCCCGTGTCGGGTTAGCTACCTGTAGCGCAACGCGGCCGCGAAGAGCAGCGCCCAGCCGCTAAGCAACACCAGGCCACCGATCGGTGTGATCGCGCCGAAGGCTCGGACGCCGCTTAGCGCCAGAGCGTAAAGGCTGCCCGAAAAGATCACCGTACCGAGTGCCAGTACGCGCGCCGTCCAGACCAACAGCGACCCCTTCGCCCCCGCGCGTAACGCCAGAGCGATGGCGACGATCACCGCGGCGTGGAGCAGATGGTAGCGGGCGCCGGTGGCAAAGGCCTCCAGCAAGCGTGGGGAGAGCGTGTCGCGAAGCACGTGCGCACCGAAGGCCCCGGCGGCGACACCGGTTAGCCCGAGCAAAGCACCGACGCTCAATAGCACGCGCATCGCGCCACGATAGCAGTCTGCAGCGGTGGGTGGCGAGCGGCAGTTTCGAAGCAAGCAAAGCGCCTTACCTACGGCGCAGGTAGCCTGCAATGGCAGATACTGTCGCCATGTTCGTAGGCGCAGGTCGAAAGACCGGCAGCATTACAGGTTTCGGTATCGTCCTGATAGGCCGCGATACAGCTGGCGCCCTGGTCAGCGCAAATTTTGGCGCATGAGACGCCCGCTGCCGGCTTCGTGTTGCGGTAGAAGATGCAAACACGCTCTGCTTGGACTACGTCGCAAAACATGTATCCGGGTACCGCGCCGAACGTTGTGTCGCAGAGGGGCGGTAGCGTGACGTCAGCTCCCAATGAATCAGCTGGGTTTGTTTCGCTGCTCGAATCCTTTGGAGCGGGCGCACCGTCGGCATCGACGGCGGATGCATCGTATCTCTCGTTCTGAGATGCATGATAGGGAAAGACAGCGTGGCAGCTCGCCAAGGCGACAGAGAGGCAGCAGAGCTTCAAATCGACGATCCTTACCATTGGCAGATCGATCCTCCCGCGCTTTCAAGGTGTGGTCAACCATCCTGGCCGCGGCGGCATTTGGCGCGGCGAAAGAGGCGTTGCACTGCGAGGCGGTTGGTGCGCCAATAGCCGCTATATCTTGCTAATTCTGGAATGGCTTTGATCGCCAAGTCGGTCTACAGGAAGCTCCGCGATTGAGATAACCGCGCGAGCGTGCAGCACGTCTATCGCCGTATCGCGCAAAGGTCTAGCTGCGCGTCAAGAGAAACACGATCTGCTGATGCGCCAGCAGCGACGATCGATGCTGCAGCGGCGCGCATCGGTGAGCGCTGGTCGAGGGACTTCGTGCAATAGCGGTTCGCCCTCGGGCGGCGCTTTCGCGCGGTGTGCGGTATCCGCGGCATCTCGCCTGAGGCGATCGCCATCGCGCTCGACACACCGTCGGCGGGTCCCGTGTGGCGTGTGCTCTGAATCGTCTAAGGTGTATGGCGACGCAACGGTATTTGCTGTAATCTCGCCTTTGGCACAATCCAGCGACAAAACTGCGATGATCGTGTTCATCTTGCTGCAACTCTGAGGATGAGAGGTGATGACCGTGAATAGATGGCTCAACGGTGCTCTACTTGCCTTGGGCTCGATGCTTTTGCTCGGCGCTTGCGAGGGACCCGCTGACACGCTGTCCGAGGCCGTCGCGACAAAGGCGCAAAGGCCGCCGAGTCCGCTGACGATCTTTGTCTTGCCCGCGGCAAACGTAGCGAACTGGGATGGCCGCGGTGCGATCCCAGGGGGTCACGCTGGCGCCAACGCCGCCTGCCGAGCAGCCGCTCAACAGGCCGAGCTGCCCAACGCAAACTGCTATTTTGCGCTGCTCTCATCGGAGATGTACCACTACTTTGAGGTCTTTGGTTGGTTGGACAATCCGCTGCAAAACCCGCACGGAACGATCAACTACAAGGGAAACGTCCGGACCCTCAACCAGCTTCGTGCCGGTGTCCCAACGACTTCGCTTTGGGACGCCGTCTATTTTTTCAAAGCCGATGGCTCGCGCGTGCAGTGCTCGGAGATGGGGGGCTTTTCCTTCGACGTTTGGACCGGTATGACCCAATCGGCTGCCCCGGGCAACGACTGCCAAACCTGGTCTTCAAGTTCCAGCAGCTACAGCGGTCACGTCGCCGCCTGGATGTTTGATCGCGAGTCCGGACCGACCTCGGTCATCGATGGCTCCGCTTGGCAGACTTGCACGCCCGAAGTTGCGCCCTATGACAAGAATGGTGCGGGCGTGCTCGCTTACACGCAAAACACCTATTGCGGGGTTAGCTACGACGGACTCGTTTGCACCGGCGGCATTCCCTGTATCTAACGCGCGGCCTGTGCTCCACCGAAGAGGCCTGCGGTACGGACCTATCCCACGACTGCGGCGAGTTCGCCGAGCGACTGAGGAATAGCGGACCGGTCTTGAGGAACGTGCGCGGCCTGATGTATGAAGTCGCGCCGCCCAAGCGGCACTAGACTGCGATCAGACGGCGGGCGTCACGCGCGGGCTTGACGCTTTGCAGTGCCCCTAACGACAGACCGCGACGTAGACTTTGCCAGGGCCGCTTGATCGCACCGGAGTGCTGTAACGTCCGCCGCCTTGGTGGGGCTGATAGACGTTGACGTTGCGGTAGTAGCGACAGAAGCCCTCATTCTTTCCTTTGGCGAGCACGGTCAGCGGTCGATAGCGACTGACCGGGACACTTCGCGCATCACGGTGATAAGACCAACCGTCGCTCTGTAGGCAGACGCGACGGATCTTTAGACCCCGGTTGGCAAAGTGGTTGTTTACGGCCTTGCGATAGGCAGCGGGCGCTGGCGCACACCGCGGCAACTGGACGTGCTTTTGAGAACTGCGAATCGCCTTCTTTACGCCGGGGATTGCACGTTGCTTTTTTGCCTGTCGATCGAATCGATCGGGCAAGCGGATATCGGTGCCGTGCAGACGTTTGCGCCAGTATGCGAGTCGATTTTCCGCGGCGACACTTTGTCCACCGACGAGCATCGCCAGTTGCTCTTCGGTTAGTGCGCTACCGCTGGCGAGTTGATCGAGGAATCGTGTTTTGATCTGTTCGGTACCGTGCATCTGCGAGGAAACGGCGAGCAAGACCGCCTGCTCAAGCGCGCGTTTGGCCCCGCCGATGGTTTGACAGGCGGCTTTGTACTCGGGCGCCAGCTCGCGATAGTTAGCTGGGGCGTCTGCCGCGGCAAATAGCTCGCGATATTCACCCCGACAGCGCTTGAGGAAGGATGGAATCGTCCGATAGGCGGTGACGTAGTGCTCGAACATGCCCCGCATATATCCGGCCACTTCGGGGTCGCGCCGTTCGACCATCTTGATCAGTTTGATCAGACTGCCGATGCTGCCTTGCTTCCTCCAGGACATTTCCGCGACGTACGAAGCGGCTAGTCCGCCGAGTGATTGCTGGCGGTGTTGTTGCTCGCTATGGGCTCCGTCGACCTGAGCCAGCTTGGCGCGCAACTTTTCGATGACGGCCGTGGCTTCAGCCAAGTCGATTCGGGGATCCTTCTGGCGAATACGTGTGACGTACTTGTCGGCTTGGGCGATCTCGCGTCGGACAGAGCCCGGCGTGCGCGGATCGCGCCAGTAGTCGGCGCCGCGTTGCAGGCGCGCGCTGAAGCGTTTGATCATCGGTCGAAGTTGGCGCAGTTCGGCTAACGCCGGACTGCTCGCGGATTGCGATCGCACCGCTGGCGCTATCAGCAGCGTGCTGGTGACGAGCGGCATGGACAAAAGAGCGATTCTGACGCGGTTCATCGATGGTCTCCTGGTCGGGAAGATGCCACGAGCTACGTGCAGCGCGGTGCTGTCTTCCCCGCGGCGCAGCAAGACCCTGCAGGTCGAATCGCTCATTTTCGCGTGCTGACAGCGAGTTGCTCAAGCTGAGCGATGCGTCGATTAATAATCGCGCATTGTTTGCTAAAGCAGCGCATCGGCGAGGTGCTAGGGACTGGCAGCCAGTCGAGCGGCGAGCTCGAAGGGCGTGATCAAGCTGGGCGTTGCGAATGGATTGACGCGCTCCCCGCTGCCCGAACGCACACAGTAAAGACCCGTTTGCCGATCCAGTTCGAAGAAAAATGCCGCGTAGACCATGTTGCTACCGCGCGGAGCGGGAGTGAGATACTTGCCGGAGGTCGGCAACGAGGTGATCAGCGTCGATGGGTTTAGCGCGCATTGAAACGTCGTTGTCGCGCGTAGGCGGGCGGCACTTGCGCTGCTCAGTGGACTCACCCGAGAAAACGGTTTGCGGTGAGCGATAGCGGGGCTAGTCAGCATCAGCGTGATCGTGATGATGCTTAGAATACGTTGCATCAGCGGGTCCTCCTGCCCCAAGCAGAGCAACTCTCGTGCCGTTGCGCTGCGCACGATGCGGCGTGATCCTCGCGGATGCTGAACGCCGAGCCGACCGAGATCGAAGCAGCGATGGCCCGCTCGATTCGAGCAGCGCTCGAAACCTGCGGTGTGGGCGAATCAGCGTGCGCCGGCGGTTGTCCGCGCACGCCTCGCTACAAGGGTGGCGCGAGATCGCTGAGCGCCGTCGATCTGGCCTCGTCACAATGGGCTGTGCAAGAAAACAGCCGCCGAGTGGTCTGAGCAATTCGTTCAACGATCGAGGGCATCGCCTGCGGTGATGCGCCAACCTGCGGGAACACTGTGATCCGCACTGATGCGTCAAGCGTTGGTGGACCTGATTGCCGTGCGATCCGCGTGGCACGTCGCTTGCTTCGGGCTTGAAGCGGAGGAGATGTTCATGGATACACGTTTGAGAAGCAGCGCAGCGCGTTGGTGGTGGATGAACGGTGTGGCGTTGATCGCATGCGGTGTGGCGTTAACCGCCAGCGACAGCGAGGCGGCGGGCCCGATGCCCGGTGGCGGCAAACGGCGCATCATCATGCCGCGCGACCAAGTTGCGCGGCGCAACCTTAGCTTTCAGGCCTATTCGCCGGGCAAGTACTACGTTCAAATGGTTGTCCGCGGTCATTACAGCGGCTTTGGCGGTGGCCCCTATCCGAAAGCGTCCCAGAACTTCGAAAACTTTTCCAACTTCGTCAACTCGGGTCTGACCGAGACGCAGCAGACGGTGCCTTCGCCCCAGGGCAAGACGTCGCTGGCGCAGCTGCAGCACGAGCAGCGCGTCGCGGAGATCATCCGCAACAGTCCGTCGCAGCGCATCGCCACATTGGAGGAGACGGCGCAGCACGTGCTGTTTGACATGAGCCTCGCCCGAAATCAGCGCGAACGCTTCCGCAGCCATTTCGAAGTCGCCTTCGGTGCCAAGGACGCGGCAGAACTGCTGGCCTGGATGCGGCCGCTCGATCGTGGTGCGGCCGCGCGGGGTGAGCACCTGATCTCCTGGAAATGGCTGCTGCCGAAGAGCAAAGACAACCGCGAGTCGTTCTCTGGCCGTATGCTCGAAGCTGCCAGGGATGCGCCGGCGAATATCAAGCGCATGGTGTTGGCGTTGTCGGGCATGCTCGCCGCAAACAGCAACCATACGGTCCACGTGCGCCAGAGCCCGAACGGTCGGCGCACGCTGCGTGTTACGCATGTGCCAAGCGGTGCGCAGGTTATCGTCGCCAAGGCGCGTGCCCTGAAGATGAAGGGTCACCGGCCGCCGCAGTATCGGCAGTTTGTTCAAGATGGCATGCCCACCAAGCGACTGGTGTTCATCGCCAGTGGCCAGGGTGGCTCGACGGTGGAGCTCGACCTCGAGCAACAGATGGCAACGAATGGCGCCGACACCCACGCTGCATGGGTCAAGACGCGACGCGATTCGTTCTACGTCTTCGTCGTGGCGGCTGACGGGCGCGTGATCGCCGGCCGACCACTACCGGCGCAGCTTAGCGAAACCACCAGCAATGCCTTTCGCCTGCCGGGTGAGCGGGAAGAGCGTGGGCGCCTTTACCAACTCGACCTCTAGGGCGATCTGATGGAGCGATCGAGCGTGGTGCAGCGACGATCGAGCCGCGCGACGATCGTCGGGATCGTTGTGCTGGTACTGCAAAGCGCCACAGCACGCGTCGTCACAGCGCAGGAAGGCTCGAGCGTCGTCAAGCGGCCGCATCCGCTGCAATGCGACCTGGTGGTCAGCCCCGGGCGTGTGCTGTCCTGGCGCACGGTGCGCCAGGCGGACCTGACACCGACCGAACGTCTTCGTTGGCAGGCGCAGCGCGCTCGCCGCAGCGCACCGTCGCTTACCGCCTGGATCGAGCAACTATATCGCTGGACCGATGTTGCCCTGCCCAACGACGCGGCCGCTGCGCGGCGTTACCTTCGGTTCTCTCGAGCACGTGCGGCCGCCGGTCAGCGCGCGACGCTCGACGAGTTCATCGGCACGTGTCGCGCTGGGGCCTGCGGCGAACGGGCCTGGCTGCTAAAGCTGCTGCTCGCCGAAGGCGGTGTGCGCACCGAGGTTGTCGTCGGAACTATCGCTGACGATCTCACGCTCGAGCTCAAGGCCCTCGGCCATGTTTGGCTCGAGGGTGATGGGGCTGCCGGCAAGCGGCTGATTCATGACAGCACGCGAAGCTTACGACCGCTGTCGTTTACCACGGAAGTGATCGAGCTCGAATCCGCCCCCGGTTGCGTCACCGAGATCACGGCTCGTCTCGCCGACGGGCTGTTGTACTTGCCTGGCGGTGAATCGTGACGTTGTGGACCAAGGAACTAATCAGCGAACAATAATTGTTCGCTCGCGATCACAGCACCTTGTGAGATGAGTCCGTCTCGGCTCGGAATTGCCTGACACGTCGGCCGTACACCAATTGCCGATGTCCAAAACGCCACGCCGATCGTTCCAGGTGCCCCGCCAGATGCTGTGCCCGCTAGCGCTCGTCGTGCTCGCCTTGGTGTTAAGTGTCTGTCGTCCGCAGCCGCCAGCGCTGGTGTTGCTCGAACTCAGCTTTGCGCCGACGGTGACCATCGACCAGCTGGAGCTCACGACATTCGTTGAGAGCGACAGCACGACGCGCCGCGGGCAACGCTTTCCCGAGCAACCGGCGGCGGCGCCGTTGATCAGTGGTCAGCGCGTTGCTGTGCTCTTGCCGGAGGCCTGGATCGGGCAGTCGATCGGCATTGATGTCGAGGGTTACCGCCAGGGCCAGCTTGTGGCGCGGGGTGCGGTCAGCATCGTGTTGGAACGCGCTGGTTCGAATTCGGCGCGCGTGCTGCTCGGCGAGCCGTGTCGCGACGCTTGCACCGTGGGCGTCGATGAATGTGTTGGTGATCAGCGACGCAGTTGCCACCGCGATGAGAAGAGTGGCTGCACGACCTGGGCACCGCCGGTGAGCTGCCCCAAGGCACAGCCCTTTTGTTCCGCCGGTAAGTGCGCCGACCGATGCAGCGATGAGTGTGTGCGGGGCAAAGATCTGTGTGTCGACAACAAGCTCGCACGCTGCGGCGACTACGACAGCGACAGCTGTGCCGATCGACAAGTAGCGGACTGCCCGGCTAACCAGATCTGCGATGCGCTGGCGGGCGCGTGTGTGCCGAGCTGCGCTGGCAAGCCCTGCGCCTGCAAGACGGGCGAAACCGCACCCTGCGCGGACGTTGGCGTCTGCAAAGGTGGGAAGCGCAGTTGCACAGCGGCCGGCACCTGGGGGCCATGCGTCTATGCTTCGGGCGCGACGGCCAAGGTTTGCGACGGACTGGATAACGACTGCGACGGCAAGGTCGACGACGGGCTGGTCGCCGAGGGCTGTGCCAAGCAGCACGGCGTCTGCGCCGGCGCTGTGAAAAGCTGTGGGGGGCAGCAGGGCTGGTTAGGCTGCGACGATGCGACATATATCGCCCACGCCAAGTCCCGTGGTTTGGTCTACGAGCAAGACGAAACCGCCTGCGATGGCCAAGATAACGACTGCGATGGGCAAGTCGACGAAGCGGCAGCCTGCTGTCAGCCCGACTGCACCAACAAGACCTGCGGAGCGAGCGATGGCTGTGGCGGGACTTGCATGACGGGCCGGTGCCCGAGCAATCAGACCTGCACCGCCGGCACTTGTCTGTGTAACCTGCGCTGCGGCAGCGACTGCTGTGCGGCGGGCACGACCTGCTTCAGCGGTGCATGCTGCACGCCCGACTGTAGCAACAAGGCTTGCGGTGCGGATGATGGTTGCGGTGGAACCTGCCCGACGGGAAGCTGCGCCGATCCACTGCAAGCCTGCACATCCGGTCGCTGCGGCTGTCTACACCAAGCTTGTCTCAGCGGATGTTGCGACCGCCACGAGTATTGCGCGAGCAGTGGCTGCGTCGCCACCAGCTGCCAGACGCTGCCGCTCGACACGCGTGCCCCGGCTTTCGATCTGCGCCCGGTACTCGCGCGCGATAGCAAAGGAAAGGCGCACATCGCCTATGCGCGCACCGGTGGCGGTCTCGGCTACGCGACCAATCTTGGCGGGAGTTTTTCGGCGACGCTGATCGACAGCGATGTCAATAGCGGTGACTACCCGGCGCTCGCTATCGATGCCAACGACAAGGTTCACGTGGTGCACCGCGGTGGCCTGTACAACAAGCGGCAGCTGATCCACACCACCAACGCCGGTGGCGCTTGGGTCAATCAGCCGATCAACGCCCCTGGGGAGGGGGCGCGGTGGCCTGATCTGGTGATCGACGATCGCGGCAAGCTGCACGTCGTTTTCGAAGCGGAGGTCAGCACCCATCGACTGCGCTACGCAACCAACGCATCGGGCAGCTGGGTGGTTAGCCCGGTCGACACGGGTGCGGGGGATTCGGGGATTGCGCCCGCACTTGCGCTCGATAGCAATCGGCAGCCACATATCATCCACGCCGACGTCAACAAGAAGACGGTGCGCTATACCCGCAAGTCGTCCGGCGGCTGGGTAAGCACGGCACTATCCGGCGTCGAGGCGCGACAAGGCTGGTTGGCACTCGACGATCAGGACAAGGCGCATGTTGTGTTGTGCGACGAAACGGCGGCGAGCTATCCCAAGTCGACCTACGTCACCAATGCCAGCGGAAACTGGAGCAAACAGGTCATCGCTGGCCTCTGCAGTATCTTGCGCTACGACGGACAGATCGCTTTCGATGGCGCCGGGCGGGTTCATGTCGGGATCGGCCGACCGCTGCGTCATCTGACTCGCGAAAATGGCAGTTGGCGCGTGCAGACGGTCGATGCCGCGTCGGCCTCTGTCGGTGGCTATTTGAGCATGGCGCTGGCTTCTGATGGCAGGGCCTCTTTTGCCTACGACGTCGGCAGATACGCTCCCTTTTCCGGGGAGTTGCTTTACGCCGCCGACTGCCCGCCGTGACTTGGCAAATTCACAAAAGATCTCAGCTTGTTGACTGACCCAGGAAATAGTCGACACGGTTTGCTCCGTTGTCAGCAACAGCGCACAGTGAGCAACACACTGGCTGTGGGAGAGGAAGACCGATGCTTGGCCGAGAGAGAGATCTTTTCGCGACTTGCCTAATCACGCTTTTCGCGGTCGCGGCTTGTGCGCGTGATGACAACCCAGCGCGGCAGGATTTGGGTGCGCGGATCGACGGTGCGACGACTTCAGACGCCGTTGTCGACGCGGCGGGAGGCGATGGCTCGGCTAACGATAGCGGCGGATCGCGCGATGCTGTGCTTGTTGCGGACGGCGTGGCGATCGACGGCGCGAGTGGGCCCGATGGCGCAGCGACGGATATCGCGATTGTTACCGACGCCGGCGCGCCGTTGACCAGCTGCGGAATCGACCTATCGCTGAAGTTCTATTATCTCGACCCGTTGCTGCAGTTCGAAAGCGCCGACAAGAAAACTTGTGTCGTCGCGCAGCGCCGTGATGATTCGCAGCCGGGAATGATCTACAAAGCGGTGCCGTTCACTTTGTTGAGTCTGACGGTCGGTCACAACGGCGTGTTCGAAAAGGTCAGTGCGGGGAGCAAACTGTCGTGGACGAGCACCCATCACAATTGGTTCGACGAGGGTGTAGCGCAAGGTGCCCAATTGAGCTACACGCTGGCCTTCGAATACAAGACCAGCGTGGGCTTGGTCTATACGCTGGTCGCCAAGGATGCGCAGGCCAAGGTTCAATGGGGTCCGATCGATCTGCTGCCGGTCAGCCAACCGTAGGTTTGCGGCTCACGCTGGCACTGGTCGGTGCGCTAGCTTGTGCCTGTGCGCCTGACGACGGCGCAGCCGGGCTGCCGACCGAGTGCGCTGAGGCCGAGGCGCGCGTCGGTGAGCTGGTCTGCGCGCACCGACTGAGCGGCGCGGCCGAGTGGCAGCGGCTGAGTCGACCCACCGAAGCGATCGATCAACGGCGGATCTCGCGCTACTTTGTGCCGGCGATCGACGCGGCGCGCTTGCCGACGATGGTTGTCAACATCAACGCCTACGAGCTGCACTATCAGGTGCTGACTGAGGCCTTTGCCGAGCGCTTTGCTGGTCTGACCCCGCGCGAATACATCGCGCTGATCACCGATCCAAACAAGCGCGAATTGTTCGCCGGATCGCTGATCGAGTTTGTCGATGGCCGTTTTGCTTTCGCTGTTTGGGACGACGAGACGCCGGCAGGGACGCCGGACTGTGCGACCTTCTCTCGCGTCTATCAGGCGCTCAATCAGGCGATGTCCTGGGTGACGCTGGCGATCACGCCGGCTAATTCGTATCAGCGCGAAGTGCTCAGAAGCTGCGCGTTGCCGGTCTACGATCCGCCGCCTCCCGTCGCCTACGAGGCCTATACCGTGGCGACGGCCTTTGGCTACGTTCGTCGTCGCACGCTAGCTCAGCTGAAGGATGCGGCGTTGAGCGACGCGTTGAGCTGGCAGGATGTCGTGGTTGCCGAGGCTGCGCCGCTTGATATCGAGCCGGTGGTCGCCGGTGTGGTGACCGGTTCGCGGCAGGGCGAGCTGTCACATCTTAACGTGCGCAGCGCGGCGCGCGGTACACCGAACTGCTACAGCTTTAACGCCTATCAGGCGTTGGCGGCCTGGGAGGGCAAGCTGGTCAAGCTGAGCTGTGGCGACGGCAAGCTTGGGATCGAGGCGGCGACGATCGAACAGGCCGAAGCCTGGTGGACGTCGTTTCGACCCAAGCCGCTGAACGTGCCTACGCCCGATCTCGCGCATCAAGCCTTGGCCGAGCTCACGTCGCTGGAGACTGCGCAGGCTAGCGCGCGCCGCACGAACGTCGCGCGTTACGGTGCCAAGGGGGCCAATCTGGCCACGCTCTACCAACGGATCGACCAGGCCTATCAGCTGCCTGGATTCTTGGTGCCATTTTTCTACTACCGGCGCTTCATCGAGACCACGCGTTGGAAATCCCCCTCAGCGGTCGAGGAAACGTTTCTGCAGACGCTCGAACGTTGGTTGGCTGAGCCGAGTTTTGTCAGCGATGCAGCGGTGCGACGTGCCAAGCTCGCAGCCCTGCGCGAGGGGATCGAAGCGGCGGGTTGCGATGCGCAACTGGTGTCGTCGTTGGTCAAAGAGATCGAGCGCGTTTTTGGCAGCGCGCAGACGATGGTGCGTTTTCGCAGCAGCAGCAATGCGGAGGACGCGTTGGGTTTTAGCGGCGCGGGATTGTATAGCTCGACGTCGGCCTGCGCCGCAGATAGCAGCGATAGCGACGAGAGCGGTCCCTCGCGCTGTGATGCCAAGCAAAAGAGCGAGCGCACGATCTGTCGCGCGCTCACGCGGGTCTGGGCTTCGACCTGGAACTTCAAGGCGTTCGAAGAACGCGCATGGTACGGTATCGACCAGCATCGCGTGGCGATGGGTGTGCTGGTCAATGCGCGAACGGCCGACGAGCGCGCTAACATCGTCGCCTTTTCCGGTAATCCCAATCAAGCCGATGACCCGCGTTACCTGGTCAACGCACAGCTCGGCGAGCTGGCGGTGGTAGCCGCTGAACCGGGCGTGTTCCCCGAGCGCGTGCTGCTAACGATCGTCGCGGGCGAGGTCAGCGAGATCTTGCGTGCCCGTGGCTCGACCGAGCTGCCGGCAGGCGAGCACGTGCTCGACGACGCGCAGCTCAAGGCGCTGGGCCGAACGCTCAGCGCGATCGTCTCCGTTTATCCGGTAGATGATGCGCAAGTCGGTGATCGCGTGCTGCTCGATACCGAATGGAAACTCACCCAGCAGGGGCAGTTGATCATCAAGCAGGTGCGGCCGTTCTTGCTGCATTGACCGGCCGCCGAACAACCCTTGCGCGGGCCGATCGCGGCGCTGCTGCCGTTAGTAGGCGTAGCCGAAAGCGAGCGTTCCGCCGAGATAGACGTCGCGGGCACCGCCGGCGTAGTTGCCGCAGCGACGGTCCTTGACGACCTTGCCATCTTTATCGACGACTGCCTCGAGGTAGCAGTCACCGTTGAAGGTAAAGGTGAAGCGCCGATAGAAGCCATCGAGTCGGGCGAACCAGCCATGGTAGCGGGCAAACAGTCCGACCGTGGCGTCGAGGCCGACCGTTGCGGCGCGGCCGTAGCCGAGATCGCCGACGGCTTCAATGTCGCCGGCCGTCAAGACGACCATCAGGTCGAAGGCCGCATGTGCGCCGATCACGAACGCGCCTGAAGCATAGAACGGGTAATCCAATTCGGCCAACGCCATGTTGATATAGGCGTAGCTGATGTTGGGCAGCGGAATTTGAGCCTGCTCGGCGCCCGCGATCGCAAAACTGTGCAGACCGAAGTCGGCACCGAAATAGATCGTCGGGCTGAGCCGATCATCTTTTAGATTGAAGCGGTAGCGCGCGCCAGCTTCGAGGGTTTGAATCAGCGTGTTGGAGCGACCCGTCAGACCGGCGAGCTGGGACTTGAGACCGAGCACGCGCAGAAAGTGAGCGCGGATGCCGATGTGGCCCCAGAATCCGCGCGTCAACGCGGCAAATGGATAAAGGTTGGCGTCGACGCGCACTGCCGGGACGACGCCCGGCGTCGTGTAGTTGGCGGGTTGCGTGGGCTCGACGGGGTCGACGAAGTTGAAGCTACGGCGCAACACTGTCAGGCCGGCACTGATATCGAGAATGTGCTGCCAGCTTGGTCGGGGTTTGCTGCGAGGCTTTTCGATTCGTGGGTCCGCGGTTGGGTTGACGCGGTCGCCCACGGGTGAGGGCGCCTTTACTTTGCTGAAGCCGAGGTCCTCGTCGCCACTTGGTGTCTTGGGCGGCCTGGGTGCGGGCTCTGGCGGCGGGGCGATCACCTTCGGAGGTTGGGGCGGAGCGCGTCTTCTCGGCGGCGCTGGCGCTGGCGCTGGCGCGGCGGGCTCGGCAGGCGCGGCGTCTGGTGGGACCGTGCGCGCACAGAAGCGCAGCAGTGTGTTGATCAGCTTGCGACGCGTACGTTGATCGAGACGCGGACGGCGCAGGCTGAACACGGTGCTGCCGACGACCTCACCGTCGAAACCATTGTGCACGGTCAACCGTAGGACCCAACTGCGGCGCTTGCGTTTGACGTTGCCGCTGACGATCGCCGAGGCGCGGACTGCTCGCGCACCGGCGACTCGCGCTGCATTGCCGCCGCCGCGCGCGGCGCGCAGATAGGTCAGCGGCTCGACCAGCTGGAGCTGGCGAACCAGCGCGCGTCGTATTTCGCTGGTCAGTCTTGGGCCACTGGCCCCGGAAAGAGACAGCACGACAGCCCGACGCTGGGCCCACGCGCTAGATCCCCAACAGGCTGCGCAATAAAGCAGGATCGCTAGCGGCGCTGTGCTCTTGGTCTTCCAATGCATCGAAGGTCGTCGACGCCTCTGATCTTCGGCGGGTGGGCTGAGGATTGCAAGTGTTTGATTTCGATGGGTTGCAGCTCCAAGGGGCTGGCCCGCATGTTGCTCAGCAGCGCGACTATGGCACAGTCCTTTTGGTTGTGGGCTATCTTCTCTTTGATCGTGCCCTCGCTGGCGGTGGCCAAGAGCCAGCTGGCTGAAGTCAGGACGCAGTTGCAGTGGGCTCGCCAACAGGTCGCAACGCAGCGTCCGGGTGCGACGCTGAGCTTGGGTCAGCGTCCAGCGCTGCATAGCTGGATTCGCGGATTGGTCTACCAGCAGTTGCCAAAGCTCGCCAAGTCTCCAGCTTTGGCGGCGCGCGGTCCGCAGACCAGCTTGGACCCGACCTTCTTCGGACGCCACCCGATGTTTCGTCGTTTGGTCGCGGAGCGTTGGTTTTCCAATACCCAGATGATCGATGCGCTACAGCGCAAGGCTGATCGTCTGCTGAGCAAACCGGCGCGCGAGATTTCGCTCGATCGACTGGAGCTGATCGCCCTCGATCTCGAAGCGACCGGGGGTGAGCAGGGCGGTGTGTTGCGCAATGGCAAGGACCAGCGTTGGCGCTTTGGCTATGATCAGCCGATCCAGTTGGGCTACAGCATTTACCGTGGTCGCAAGTTGCTGGGCCGCGGCAGCATTCTGGTGCGCCCCGACGTTCCGCTGGCCGAATGGACCAAGAACAACACGTCGCTCAGCGAAACCAAGCTCAAGGGCGCTAGGACCTTCGAACAGGTCGCTGGTCAGCTGCTAGATTTGCTCGACGGTCGCGTGATCGTGGGTCAGTCGCTAGAAACGCACGACTGGGCTTGGCTAAGGTCGAGCTTCGCGCGTCTTGGCGTTGAGCTGCCGACCCAGCGCCAGCGCTTTCTCGACACCTATTACCTCTCTCGCCAGATCGTCGATGCGCGCAGTCGGCAGGTGTTTGCTCGCGGTACCAGCTTGAAAAGGAGCTATGCGTTCTTCTTTGGCGACGCCTTTGCTAACCATCACGATGCCGAAGCTGATGCGGTGGCGACGGCCGAGGTGCTGTTTGCGATCGCCGCGCAGCGCGGCGTCAAGACGCTCGGCGAGCTCCACGGCTTGCAATGGGCGCGTTCTGCGCTATAAACACGCCCTCTACAGTAGAGCTGTGTCTCTTAACAATCTTTGAAGGAGTGTTGCGTTGAACGATCGAAATCGAATCCTCAAGGGGCTGCGTGCCGTCGCCATTGGCCTGACCTTGCTTGTGATCGGCTGCGGAAGCGATGCTGGGAAGCCAACTGCCGACGGCTCCGTCGCCGACAAAGGCCTGACCAGCGATGGCGCCGTGAAGTCCGATGCGACGGTAACGAGCGACAGCGCGGTGAGCAACGACGCGGCGACGACCAGCGATGGTGCGACGGCGATCCGCTGGGCAGCCGCTTGGACGGTGCTCAACACCAAGGGTTGCACGGACAACAGCTGCCACGGCTCCGGTGCCGGTGGCCTTGGCTTTTCGCAAGAGTCCGATGGTCCGAAACTGGTCGACGCAGCGGCGAACAAAAAGTGCAACACGGCGACCAAGCTGGTCGTTCCGGGTGACGCCGCGAGCAGCGTCTTCTATCTGCGCCTCGCCGGCACGTCCTGTGGCACGCAGATGCCCAAGACGCGCGCGATCGGTCCTTCGGATGCGCCACTGACCGCTACCGAGCTCAAGCTCGTCGCCGATTGGATTAACGGCGGCGCGAAGTAGCAAAGGGGGCTTTCAAAGGGGACAGTTCTAATGGTTGGTTAAACTCATCGGTTTAACCAACCATTAGAACTGTCCCCTTTGGGTTCAGTCCACGGAGGCTTTCGCCTTGTGCCTTTCGAATGAAGCCCGGTTAGATGCCGGCGAGGGGCGCTCGAACAACCAGTCGCGATACTTCGGGACAATCTTCACATGGTGAAGGTGGAGCCAGGCGCGAAGTAGCGTAAGTTCAATCGCTCTTGGTCCCAGGTCGAGTTGCGTTCTGACGTGCTTAGCGACGTCGACCAGGCGATCGAAGCGATAGAGTCGCTCGTGAAAGCGGTACGGTGTTAGATCCGGCCAGCCTGAATCCTGGACTGGAGTGTCGAGCGTGAGACCGACCTTCGACATCTCTTCCGCATGAAGCTGCATTAGCGCGCAGACCAGCCGGAAGGCGGCTACTTGGCGATCCTCTCGCTTTGAGGATCTTGTGCAGAACCTCAGCAGCCTTTCGGGGCTTGGTGACTCAATCAGCCCCTGGAGTTCACCAGCTGGCGTTGTTGGTGATGCTGGCCCCAGGCCGATGTCGTAGTCACTCAGCAACGCGATCTGTTCAAGCGACAGCTCTGTGCCCAGGAACTCGACCCAATCTCTTCCCGCTCCCTCCTCGAATGGACCGTGAACCATTTCTTTGTAGAAGATGTGGTTATTGACGTAGTCGATAAACTGGTGTGCCGCGGCTGGACTGCCGAGCGAATCGACCATCGCCGCCGGATAAAGGTACGTCGGTGCAATGTAGTCGATCTCTTTGAGAGGTCCTTGAAGTGACCAACTGATCATGTGCTTTGTGTCGCAAGGAAAGTCTGTGAGCGCTTCGCGATAGACGCGCATGGCGTGGCCTGTACAGTGCATGTTCATGATCACGCCAGACTCATCGAGCACGTTCAGTGTCTCCTTCAATACCTCCGGCGTAACATTTGGTGCACCCAAAAAGATCGACTTGTAGCCCTGAGCGACCCCGAGCTCCTCAGAGATCTCCTTTGTGTCGACGTAGTTCTGCATCACAGAATCCACACGCATTGGCACCTTGAGTTCTCGCATGTGCTGATCGTTGAAGGCCATCGGCTCGGTCCAGCCTCCGGTGAAACCGGACTCGTATAGCAGACGCAACTCTTCACGCTGGTAATGACTGGGTAGCAAGAACGAGTTCCAGGAGAGCGGCGCTCCACTGAGCGTTTCAGAAAATGCGCCTATTCGCTGTGCCAGCTCGAGGATATAGGTCTCTTTGCCCGCGTTCAGTTCAGAACAGACCAACCAGAATAGCCGAACGCCGCGGTCGGCGAGCATGGCGATGTCGGCCATTACGGCGTCCATCGATCGGTGCTGTGGATTGCGCCCTTTGATTCGTGGCTCTTCGCAGAATCGGCAGGAAAACGGGCAGCCGCGTACGATCTCGACCGCTAGACTGGGTCTACCTTGCGCAGGCACGCGAGCATTGCCAGCACTACGAGGTAGCCACTGTGCGACGTAGAATTTCTCGTGTCCGTGGAAGGCGAGTATCTCGTCGAAGATCTTGTCGGTGTACTCAGGTTCGTCGAGAGGTGGGTAGCTTCGACGAACCGCACTTTCGGTAAGCACGCCATGTTCGTCCCGATAGATCAGGTTCGGCACTTGATCGAGGTTCTTGCGTTCCAGCACGTCATTGAATGCATCGAGAAAGCCATCTGGTTCTCCAACGATGCCGTAGTCGACGCCAAGGAAGTCAGCAAACGCTAGTGGGTCCACGGTAAAGCCGCAGCCTCCGATGATGATCGGCGCCGATGTCTGCTCACGCAGGATCTGAATTCCGCGCTGGGTTTGCAGGATCGGATAGTTCGATGGGCTGCGCCATCCGCTGCCAAAATAAGCTCCAGCGCACATCGCGTCGACGTTGCGCAGCGTCACGCCAACCGCTCGAGGTTGGTGGCGTGCGATCGCTGCGGCGAGCAACGCTCGTCCGATGTTCTCGTCCAGCAGCGAGAGATCGAGGCGCTCTACGTGCAGTCCTCGGCGCTGCGCCAAGGCGGATACTTGTACGAACGCGTAGGGGTACTGCTTGTAGTTCGTTGATGAACCGGAATACGCGACCATCAGCAGGTCGGCGCGGGCGCCCATGTAGCACCTCCAATTTTGATTGGATCGATGATCTCCACACGGGCGTCACACGTCAATGTGGGCAGTGCTCGCACATTTCCGGCGACTAGGCGCGACCATCAGCAGACGGCCGGCCGTTACTTTTTGATGCTACCGCGGGGGACCGAGTTCTGCATCGCGTTGTTGGGCGTGTAGGTCAGACCGCTGACTGCAGCTTGTCGCGCTTTGAGGCAGTCGAGCGCCGTTGCCCGTGGCGATGGGGTAAGCCCGGTTTCTTGGGCGCGCAGCGCTTCGCAGTCGATCGCTTCTTCGAGATCGGTGGGGCATTCGTCGGACAGGGCGCGGATTCTGATCTCGAGTTTGCCAGCGAGGTCCAGCCGATCGGCCATCATCACATAGGAGGCGCCGCGGCAAAACCCCGTCGTCTCAGTGTAGCGATAGACGTATCTTTCGTCGCCGGTCAGGCTCGCACTAAAGTCGATCAGCTCGGCCACCCCGTCGAAATAGACCACTGGGTTGCTGTCGACGACAAACCAGGCCATCCCGTCGACAAGCTGCCAGGTGTTGTAGTCCTTGCGCGGCAGGGCGGCGAGCACACCGACGCCGTCTTTGCGGGTTGCCGTGTAGTAGACCTTGTGCGCTTCGCTCAGGCCTTTGCCCCGCGGCGGCTGTTGGCAACTGTTGTCAGGGCAAGGGCTGAGATTGCCGCAAGCGGAGGAAAAAAGCAGAACAATAATCACAATACTGCGTCGCATGCCCGTCCCTTCGCAGACCCAAGGTGCAAGGATCGTGCGAGGGCAGGCTAGCGCAGCGGCAGCAGGCGGCTGATGATCTCGTTCATGATTTCGGTGGTGCCGCCGCCGATGCTCAGCAGCCGCACATCGCGCGAAAGCCGCTCGACGAGCGTCTCGCGCATGTAGCCCATGCCGCCGAACAGCTGGACCGCTTGGTGGCAAACCCGTTGGGCGACGTCGGCCGAGAAGTTCTTGGCGATCGCTGCGTCCATCGCCACGT
Source organism: Deltaproteobacteria bacterium (assembly GCA_020633415.1). GTDB lineage: Bacteria > Myxococcota_A > Polyangia > JACKDQ01. The sequence goes on along the minus strand of JACKDQ010000016.1, from coordinate 40,163 downwards.
CTTGGCCGGCGATCGCGCGCTCGGCAACGTGGTAGTTGAAAACCTTGGCGATGCGCGTTTCGCTGGCCATCTGCGCCAGCTTGTGGCGGGTGACCTGAAAGCCAGCGAGCGGCTTGCCAAAGGCCTGACGCTGCTTGACGTAGTTGATGGCTTCGGCTAGCGCGAGCTCGGCGGATGCGTGACCCATCGCCGAGAGCATGAGGCGTTCACCGACGAAAGTCTGCATCAGCGAGAGGAATCCGCTGCCTTCCTCGCCGAGCCGATGACTGGCCGGCACGCGCACGCCGTCATAAAGCAGCTCGGCAGTATCAGAGGCGCGCCAGCCTGTTTTCTTCAGTGAAGCGCTGGCACTAAAGCCGGCCATCGTTTTCTCGACGACGAAAAACGTTAGGCCTTGATGGGGGTCATCGCTGGTGCGCGCTAAGCTGACGATCAGATCGGCTTTGCAGCCCGAGGTAATGAACATCTTGCGGCCGTCGAGCACGTACGCGTCGCCGTCGCCGTCGCGTCGTGCGCGCAGCGCAGTCCCGGCCACGTCACTACCCGCGCCGGGTTCGGTGATCGCCAGCGCCGCGACCTTATCGCCGCTGAGCACAGCTGGCACGAACATCTGCTTTTGCCGCTCGCTGCCCAGGCGCAGGATCGGCGGCAGAGCGATCGACAGCGAACCGAGACCTGCAGCGACGCCCGACGATCCGCCGGCGATCAGCTCTTCGGTCATCACCAGCGCGTGCAAAAGGTCTCCGCCAGCGCCGCCGTAGGCTTCGGGGAAGGCGGCACCGAGCAAGCCGGCCGCCCCGGCGCGCGCGAACAGTTCACGCGGAAAGGCTTCGGCTTCCTCCCACTGGGTAGCAAAGGGCTTGATCTCGCGCTCGACGAAACGCCTGCACGTCGCGCGAAACGCTTGGTGAGTCTCGCTCAGTTGTTGCATCGCGAAACGATAGCGCGAAAGCGTGATCGGGCGCTAGCGCACCGACAGCGGGATCAGCGTTAATCGACGAGCGGCGCCGATGCCCTTGTTCTTGGCGGCGTGACAGGCATCGCAGGCGGCGATCAGTTCGTTGTAGTCGCTGGTGCGCACGCGTGCGAGCTGGGTCGCGCCCAGTGTTTGCTCCAATCGGTCGAGCCCGCGCTGCAGCTCAGGCACTCGCTCACCGGCCTGGCGGGCCTTGGCGATCTGCGACTTGCCGAGTTGCACCAGGTTTGTTGCCCCGAGCCCGGCTCGCGCCCGTCGACGGAGCTCGCGGGTGATCTGCAAGAGCGCCTGCATTGGCTGTTTGATGCGGGCCTTGTCGACCGTTTGTTGTTTGGCGACCGTGTGCTTTTTCGCCGATGTGCGCTCAGCGCAGCCGCGACAGCCAAATTGGATGCACGAAGCCACAAGAGCGCTCAACGCAAGCGCTTGACGAAAGCCGGCCCTTTGCCCCGGAAATGCCATCGGGCCCTAGTCTACCATCTTGTCGCTTTCGATGGTGGTCGGCGCGACCAATCTCGGCCTTGGCGAGGGTCGCGCTAGTCGCTTTGGCGAAACGCGTTGCCGCCACCAGCGCCGAGACCGACCTGGCTATAACTTGGGGCCTTGCCGGCGCCAAGGAACGCTGAGTTGAGCACCGCCTCGAGCGAGACGACGGCCAGGCCGCCGCGCCCCCGTCCCTCGGAGCGGACGATCACGCGGCGATCGCTGTCGACTTCGCCGTCGACGGCGGCTTCGTCATCGTCGTTGCGAATGTAGACGGTGAAGGTGATCTGCTCGAGCCCGCTGGCCGCGCCGGCGGTGGCCGAGCTGGCCGGCACGACGCGGATCTCTTGGACCTTGGCGCTGTCGTCGCAGAGTTCGCGACCCTTGCCGCTGACGAAACTGCCGGAGCAGCCGGTGCCGCTGAGCAGTTCGTTCCAATTTTCGACTTTGCCGAGGATCTCGCGGGCCCGAGCGATGCCCGCTTGGGCCGCCCACAGCGCTTCGTTGCGGCGCGTCTGATTGGTCACCGTCGTCGAGCCAGCGCGTGACGTGTAAAGCGCCGTGATGCCGATGCCGGTCAGCACCAAAGCCAGCATCAGCGTGACCACCATCACCGAGCCACGTTCGTTGTGTGATGCGCTCATTGTTTCAACCCAGCAACATTGGGCAAGTTCACCACCGTGGTCAGCGTCGAGCGCACGAAGGTTCCCATGCCGTTGGTCGCGACCTGATCCGCGGCAGGGCTGCCTGCCGCGCGATCTTCAGCCGCGGGTCGATAAGAAGTTTGGTTTTCCATGTCGGGGCTCGGCTGGCGAGCGATCAGCGTAATGCGCACGGCGGAGATCCGAGCATCGCCACAGGTTGGTGCGGTATCGCCGGGGTCGGCGAACGCCCACTCGTCGGTTGTTGGCGAACTCGGCGTTTCGCTCAGATCGCCGTCGCCGTCGACGTCACAGGCCCAGGCGATCTGCATGTCCTCGACGCCATCGGCGAGCACTTCTAGATCGCCCTTGTTGGCCGAGGGGTTGGCAGCCTCGGTGGTCCAGGTGACCAGGCGGGGTGGATTGGTCGACGAATCGATCGAGAAGTGGCGAACGCGCGACCTCGGGCCGATGCGTACGACCAGCGCGCCGACGCCGTAGCCACTCGATGGAAAGATGTTGAGTCCGCCGGTCGGGTTGTAGACCACGCTATCGACGCTGCCACCAGCGGCGTGGGGCAGTTCGAATCCGCCGCCGCCCGAGGTTGGGTTACCGGTGACAGCGAGCATCGTGCACCACTCGCGCCGCGGGTCCCAGAGGATCATCCGGTCGCCAGCTTGAAAGTTGCCGGCGGTGCGAACGCGAATCGGCGATGCGGAATCGGAGGTCAGTGCATCGGCGATCAATCGCGCGGCGGGCAGCGTCCCCACCGCAGCGTCGTCGCTATAGGCGATGGTGAACGAGTCGACGCCGTCGTTGCCGCTGCAGCTCGCCGGTGCGGTGGTCGTCAGATCACAGCCGTTGTAGACCTGCAGCGCGACATAGGGCGAAACCTTGGTGTCGGTGCCGCTGCCGCTCCACATCTTGGCTTGGCTGTTGGGGCAGCCGCCAAAGCCGGTGCCGCCACGACGGATCTGGCGGGTGAGAAACTGCATCGCCCCGGCCAGCGACTGATGGTTGGTCATTTGGTTGTGCTGCTGGGTGTAGGTCTTCTTCTGCCCGGAGAACAGATAGAACAGACCGCTGATAAACACCGAGGCGAGCAATACGCCGATCATCAGTTCGATCAACGTCAAGCCGGCTTGATCGATTGGCGAAACACCTTGGGGGCGTTTGGGGGCCGCCATAACTCCTCCGATACGCCTAGCGCACCTCGCGCCAGACTTCGACGCGTGGTGCCTTAGGTGCGGGCATTGCAACGTTACCGGAGACGGTTTCGGTGCTCGCTTGTGCACCTTTACCGATACCGGACTTGATCAACGCGATCTCGGTGCCGCCGCCGACAACGGAAAGTCCCGAGATGAAGGTGTCTTCGTATTTCTTGGCCATCTTCAGGCTCTGGGTGGCGCCGTCGGTTTGGATCTGGATGACCCAGCTGTCGCCAACCATCGCGCCGCAACTATTTGGGTTGTCGGGCGGCGGATCGTAGTAGAGGAAATAGGTGTTGAGCGCTGAGCCCGTCGTGCGATCTTGGACGATCAGTGCGCTGGACACTGGGACCGCGCGGTCGCTCGGTGCTGAGCAGCCGGCGAGCGGGTTTTCGATGTCGGCGCAGCTGCAGATGTCGTCGATCGCGCAGGTTAGCGTGTCGCCGCTTGCGTCGACGGTGCCGCCCTGCTCGCGGCGCAAGAAGATCTTCGAGGTGAACAGCGGATCGGTCATCCAGTTGACGCCGCCACTGCCCTCTTCGAAATAGTTGCCCGAGGCGACGGCCAGCACCACCGCACCGCTGTCGCGACGATATGCCGCCGGCGAGAAGTAGAGCGGGTGGGCCCAGGTAAAATTGAGAATATGTGAGTAGCTGCCGGCAAAGCCTTTGACGTAGCGTGTGATGCGCCCGGCGAGGTCGGCTTGATAGGTGGCTTCGACTTTGAACGTGGACGGATCGAGCACTGCCGCGGGATTGGCGAAGACCGCGTAGTCGACCTTGGCCCCGGTGCCCGCCAGTAGGTGAGCGCTGAGCGAGGTCTTGTCCCACAGCGTAGCGAAGTAGTTGTAGTACGAGTTGTCGCCGCTTGAGCTGCCTTCGTAGCCCGAGCCGAAGCTGGCTTTGGCCGAGTAGCCGACGGTGCCGTTGTCGAGATAGAGTGCCGGTATCGACCAGGTTTCGCCGATGTAGGTTGGTAGCGTCGCGCCGAGTTCGCTGGAGTCGGCGATCAACTCAAACGGGTAGGTGTTGAGTGCGCAGGGCACGCTGCTGCAGTCCGACGGATCGGTGACGTCGAGCACGCTGAAGTGCTCGCCGCCGGCGCCCATCGTCAGCACCAGTTGGGTCGACCAGTTGCTCGCGGCGATGCCGGTGCCATCGGGGACATCCATCACGCGCGGCGAGGTCGCCAGCGCCCAGGCGAATTCGCGCGGGTCGGGGGATTGGCCACCGTTTTTGTAAACCTCGTAATACAGCTTGGGCCACATCGCCGGCGGAATGAACGAAGGCTTCGCTGCCGTCGCTCGAGCGGAAGGCGTGCAGCCCGCCCTCATTGGAAACAATGTAGACCAGCTTTTCGCGGGCGAGGTGAGCGACCTCGAAGGCGTTATGGCCTGGGGCGCTTTCCAGGCGTGGCGGACGACCGATGATCGCTGGTACGGTGTTGACGATCGTGCCCAGCTTCCAGTCGCGGTCTTTGCCGGCTAGCCACTCGACCATGCCGATGATCTCGGCGTCGGCGGCTGGCGCCGGACGCGCGGGTGCCGCAGGCCACATCGCGCGGATCGCCGAGACGTTGACGTTGATCGCCGATCCGGTGTTGGTAAAAACGAGCACCGGCTTGCCGCTGGCGCTCGATGGCGTACCGGAGAAGAACTTGCGCTCGTTGTAGGCGGTGTTGGCCAGGATCTGGCCAGCGTCCCACAGCTCGACCGACGGTTTGACGTCGATCTTCACCGCGCGCAGGTGACCCTTCCAATGCGGGTATTCGACCGATGGGATCAACACGACGTTCTGATCGAGCTCGCTGCTCGACCCTTCAGCGGAGGTGACGCCCGGTGCCATGGTGGTGAAGTCACCTTCGAGGGCGTTGATGATCGTCTGGCGCAAGGTGTCGACCAGTTCGGCCTCATTGGAAGCGGTGAGCAGCGCGGCGGTCTCGTTGGGATCGCCGGTCTGACCGATGTTGGCCCAGGTCTGCACAGTGCTCAGGTCTGCCGAGGAGACGAAGGTGCCGATCACGTAGGTCTTGATCGGGTTGTCGGCCGTCGATGGAAAGTCGCTGTAGATCGATTTGAGCACGTCGCTCGGCTCGTAGCTTGCGCTTTTCGGGCTGTACTTGCCGTCGGTGAGATAGATGATAAAGCGCTTGCGACAGGCGATCAGTCCGTCGGCGGTGGTAAACGGTGCGGTACCGTTGGCGCGGGCGATCAAGTGCTGTTGGGCGACCTCCATCGCTTGCTTGGCCGGCGCGGCGTTGCCCGAACCTTCGGTACCGATGCCGCCGTTCCAGGGGTCCGACAGGCGGTTCATCAACAGGCCGACGTTGGCGTCGTGGTCGTCTTGGTCGCTCGATTCGATCAGCGGCATGAACAGCTTGCCCTGCAGCGCTTCTGAGAGTGCCTCGTTGCTATCGCGGTACTTGTGAAAGACATAGGTCGTGCCGCCCGAGACGTACATCGGGCCCTTGTAGCTGGCCGAGACCGTGGTCGAGCCGCTGTTGATCTCCGGTTGTTCGTAGCTGTAGTAGGTTGCCGCGTAGGTCCAATCGTAGGTGCCGTCGTTGTAGACCGCGCCGTTCCAGGGCGCGCGCCTGTAGATCACGTCGCCGCCGTCGGCGGTGCGACGATACTCATGGGCGTAGGCGCCGCTCACCGTCGGGTGCGTTAGCGAGGCCACGCCGTCGAGGCGGGTGTAGACCACGCCGTTTCTGGTGAAACTTGCCGCCGGTGAATCGCTGCTGCTATTCCAACCCGCGCCATCGATCCAGCCGCCAGCGCGCAGCTCCCACTCCGAGAGGCGGATCGAAACCAGATCTTTCGCCGGCGTTACTGTGACCCACTTGCCCTTGATCTTTACCAGACCTCCCGCCGCCGCAGGGTGATAGCTGAAATAGCCGGTGTGCTCGGGATAGGTGACCAGCGAGAAGTTGGCCATCGTGCGAAACTCGGGGATTACCGTCGAGATCGCGCGCTTGAGCCGCACCAGTCGGCTACCGGAGACATCGGGGTTGTTGTTGCAGTTGCTGACGAACAGCGGCTGGTCTTCGGTGGCGCTCTTTTGACAGTCGGCCGGACAGCTGCCGTTGTCCTCGGCACCGAAGCAGGCGCCATCGCCGCAGACGTCGACTTGGCTCGCTTGGCTGCCGCCGACGCTGCGATCGCCGCTGCAGCCCGCGCCGGCGATACCGCTAGCGTCCTGTGAGACCGATTTAGAGACGTCCATCACGACGATCACGTCGGCGCGACTGTTCTTCACGCTGCCGGTCATCAGGCGCAGCGGGTTAACCCGCGCGTTGGCGTTGAGCGAGACGCAAAGACTAAGCGAGACGGTAAGTACGACGCTGCGGAAACGATGAAACTGCATTTATTCCCAACCTTCGTAGACCCGTACGTTGCCGGTCGTTCGATAAACGACGATGCGTGCGCGTTTGGTGCTGTCGGTGGTTTCTAAGAACACCGATACGGCGTTATCAGCGACGGTGCAGCCGCTGCCCAGACAAGCCGAGATCTCTCCGGTGCCGGAGATGCGGATCTCTGCGGTGCTGTCGCCCGACGTCGAGCTGCAGCTGCTTTGCGGAATCGCCGCGCAGAGTGCGACGATCGGTTTGGCGATTCTTGCGCCGTCCCAATCGCTGCGTTGCAGTAGTCCATAGCTCGTCGTGCCGACGGCGACCGACTCAAACTGAACCACACCGGTACCGAGGAAACGCAGTGCGCGGTCTTCGCGGGAGGCGCCGGCTTCGGCGACGCCGCGACGAATCGTCCAGCTGACCCAACGCAAGGCGCGGTCGAAGGTCTCGTTGTTGCTATCGCGCGAAAAGGCTGGCACGGCGACCGCGGCGAGGATCGCGAGGATCGCGATGGTGACCATCAGTTCGACCAAAGTAAAACCGCGTTGGCTAGGGCGTAGAGGGACTGCAGGTTCCATGTACTGCTCATCGACGCGTAGCAGCGAAGATGAAGAGCGCCAGCCGATTTAAGTATCCTCAAATACTTTTTTTTGTGGGAGCGGAAAGGAAGGCTGGGGTGCTCGCTGCGGGCCTACGTTCAAAGAACCCTTGCGAATTTTTGTGATTGCTCGGCGCAGTCGGCGAGGGTCGCAGGATGTATGCAAGGTGGGAGGGGAGGCCGCAGTGAAACGGGCTGCTTGCGCGCCCTGTTCGGCATTGGGTTTCGTGTTTGGTAACGTGCTTTACAAAAGATCAAGTACCTCGCTTCGTTCGTGGCGTGCTAGACTGCCGCTAATCGAACAGCTGATTGGACCTTCGCGAGAGCCACACTAGTGTGGCCGCGGCGGTGTTTTTTGTCAGCGGGCGACAACATCAACACAGGAAAGCGCGAGGATTGAGAATGGAAAGAAGAATGCGTGGTGTGCGGCGGTGGCTTTGTGTGATCGGGTTGGGTGCGTTTGTGGCCTGCGGTGTTGCGACCGAGCCCACTGTCAACAAGGCAACCAAAGCGGGGGGCGTGTACGCAGACTGGGTGTTCATCGCTACTGCCCTGGTCAGGAACTTTTGCGGAGGAACACCGTCGGTTGCCAAGCTCTATTATCTCGCCAACCCGATACAAATCGGCTGGCCGTGGGGCCGCTACTGGACGGCGCGGAACGTTCATGACCTTGTCCCAACCGCGACCTCGAATCCACTTGCCGACCCCTTCAACTTTGGTGGAATCGCTGCCGATCCTTTCGATGCGCGTTACGTCTACGTGCTCTCCGAGGGCACGAAGCCGGGCGGCGGGCAAAACGATACCCTGTACCATATCAACATCTACACGGGTGAGGTCACCGAGGTTTCGACCGCAGGCCACCCCCAACAGTGGTGGGGGCTCAGCGCCTCCTGCGACGGAAATCTCAACACGATACAACAAGGAACGAGCGGAGCCACAGGTGGCACGCTGATCAGCTTCGACCCAGCTAACCCCGTTCCAACTGCGCAGAATATTCAAACGCTCCCCGATGATTTCCCGCTGGCGGACGCCACGGTTCTCTACACGGGGGAGGGCACCCCCTACGTTGCTGGCTTCACCTATGATGGTGGCCAGTATGGCTCGTTCTATACCACCAGCGAAGGTCAACAGACGCCTATTCCCGGCATCCCCGGCGCGATCGGTGGCATCGCGGCGAATATGTACAACCTCGCCGGCGAGGGCTGCGAGTGGGGCTTGTTTGCCTCGGGCGCAGCTGGCCCCCAGGACTGCACCCCCTCGCCGTTATACCTGATTGAGACCAGCACCGGCTCCTCTATCCAGCTGACCTACGTCGACGTGCACGGCCACTATCCCGGTGGTCCGGTGATCAAGGACATGGGCAAAAAACCCGGTTTCTGCGACTTCAACGAGGCCTCCCTGTGCGGGGAAGCGACAGGCATTGAAGTCCTGCTCAATGCTCAACAGTTGAATGGTGGCAAGCGACAGCCGGGCATTTATGATCCTGAAGATCCAGATTACCCGCTACCTCAGTAGCGATCCGTGCACGCCGACGAAGTCGGGGTGCACGCAAGCCGTGTGAGCTCAAACCGCTGCTCGGCGAGCCACTGCGCGGAAGGTCGGTAGCGAAGAAGACTTCGGTGCCAGCTAGGCGCTCTGAGCAGCGGCGATCAACTTCTCCAGCTCGCCGCTTTCGTAAAGGTCGCGCAGGATGTCAAAGCCGCCGATGAACTCGCCGTTGATGTAGATCTGCGGGATCGTTGGCCAGCTCGAATATTCCTTGATGCCTTCGCGAATGTCCCAGTCGGCGAGCACGTCGACCGCGTGGAACGTTGCCCCGGCACGCTGCAGACACTCGACGGCGCCCGCCGAGAACCCGCACTGGGGAAAGTCAGGGTTGCCCTTCATGAACAGTGTGATCGGGCTCTTTTTGATCTCGGCTTCAATTCGTTGCTTTAGCGCGTCGTCCATCGTCCAACTCTCCATCCATTAAACAGGACCAATCAAGTACTATTTAGCCGGTTCGCGAGCTGCTTGCAAGTCTTCGCCGCCAGGCATACCCCATGCAACAAAACCGGGCTAGATGCGCCGTGAAAATCGCCCACTTCACGTGCTGTTTGTGCTGCTCACCCCATTTGTCGGCTGTGGCAAGCTTCGTCCCGCCGTTGAGGACCCGGCGGCGACGATCAGCTATCGATTGCAGATTCAGCCGCTTTTGCGAACCCATTGCGTGAGCTGCCACGGTGCCGAGCGGCAAGCGGGAAACTATCGCCTCGACAGCTGGCGAGCTTTGTTTGCTGCCGGGAGCGATGATACGGCCAACGTCGTCGCCGGCGACTCGCGCAGCCGACTGGTCACCGTGCTCAGTGACAGCGATCATCAGGCGCTGCTGTCGATCGAGCAGAAGTTGTTGCTGTGGCGCTGGGTTGTCAGCGAACGTGCGGCGTTTGGACGCAGCTCGGTGCATCCGCGCAACTGGCTCAACGCTAGCGACCGCGATGCCGTCGATTTTCATGGTGGGGTGATTCGTCGGGCGCAATGGTCGCTCGAAGCGTGCCAACAGTGTCACGGTGCGGATCTCAACGGGCGCGGTCAAGCGTCGAGCTGCTACGGCTGTCATCCCAAAGGGCCGATCGCCAGCTGCGATACCTGTCACGGCGAGCGCGAGGACCCCTTGCCAATCCCCGACCTCTCGGGACGGCGTCGCTCCGACGGTGTTGGCGCCCATCGCCTCCATGCGATGACGACGGTCACCGAGCCGATCGATTGCAGCGCTTGTCATCGCGTGCCGAGCGACGTTTACGCGCGCGACCATCTGATCGATAGCGTTAGCGGGCAGACCGACTATCGCGCTGAGGTGGCGTTTTCGCGGCGTGCGAGCAATGGGCGGGCGACGGGTTTTGATCGCCAATCGCTCAGCTGCACGGTGTACTGCCATGGCAACGCGTCGATCCGCTGGACGTCGACACCGGCTGCGGGTTGCGATGGCTGTCACCGGGCGATCGCGCACCCGACACCGATCGGCGATCAAGTTTGCAGTCGCTGCCACCGGCAAACAGTCGCTGACTGCCAAGTCGGTAGCGAAGGCTGCCGCCAAATCGCTGGCGTTTTCCAGCGCATCGCCGATCCCGCCTTACACATCGATGGCAAGGTACAGCTCGGTGCGGCGGACGATTGCGCCTCCTGCCACGGCACGCCCGAAAGCGGTGGCGCACCGGCACCTGATCTTAGTGGCCGCACGGCGATCAGCGAGGTCACTGTCGGGCTGCATCGAATACACGTGACCGATGGTCCGCTGCGTGATGGCCTGCCATGCAGCACCTGCCATCCTGTGCCGACGCATCGCGACAGCCCGGGTCATCTCGGCGATGCGCCAGCGGAGGTTGTTTTCGACGGTCTAGCGCGTGGGCTGCGACGGGACAAAGACGCGCCCGACAACGTGCGCTGGAATCGCCAGAGCGCAACGTGCAGCAACGTCTATTGTCACTCGCGGCCCAAGGGCAAAGTCGGTGCGGTGTGGAAGTGGACCGAACCACGTTCAGGTGGGCTGGTCTGCAACGACTGCCACAAGGGCAAGGCCGACTACCCACTGCACTACTGCAAGGTCTGTCATCCGGCCGCTTATCGTGACGGACAGCTCAACCCCAGCACCCACATCAACGGCCGACTGGATTTCTATTGATGGGGGGCGCCAAAGGGGACAGTTCTAATGGGTGGTTTAACCACCCATTAGAACTGTCCCCTTTGGCGCGGCGAGCTGGCTAATGCGCTGGCCGGTGTGCGGCAAAAATCGTGTGTATTTTCGAAGCTTCGCGCCTCGTTGCGCGGTCTCGTTCTTGCACACGTCTGCGGCGTGAAGCGTCTATTGTTGCTTGCCGTGTTGTGCTTGGGTTGCGGTGTGCCGGAAGCGCCGTCGCCCGATCAAGCGTTCGGCAAGGGCGAGCTCTTCGGCATCGGCTCTGGCGACCGACTGGTCTTTCCGCGGTGGGGCGATCCGATCGATCTGTGGATGACAGCCTACCTCGATGGCAACTCAGAACTCGCCGCCGTTAGCGAGGGTCTGCCGGCGAGTGGGGTGGCGTTTCGCCTTCCGCCGGGTGTGGCCGATCGCTTGCAGCTGCGCGTCGGCGACACGACGATCCCCTGGCCCGAGATCCGCAAACAATGGGGGCTGCAGCTCGCCGTTGGGCTGGTCAAAGAGCCGATCCGCTACGACAACGACAAGCGCGTCGATGTGCGCGCCTATACGGTCAGCCTCGATCTGCTCGGCTTGCCAGTCCACGAGCGCGACAAGGTTCGCTTGGTCTTTCGTAGCGGCGTGTTTGCAACCCTGTTCGACTTGGCCAACATCGTGCCCACAGGGTCTGGCCCGCATACGGTCTCGCGCGACCTCGGCATCGCCACCGGGGTGTTTGCCGCCTTGGAGATGCAATGGCGACCGACGGCTGGCAACGGCTTTTTTGTCGCTGAAACCGATTGGGGCGTGGCCTACTTTCACGCCAACGAGGCGGTTCATCAGCACCATCAATCGCCCGGGTTGATCTTCGCCGATGGCTTTTTGGCGCTCGGCTACGGTCAGCATCACGACAACTTTAGCTGGAAGGCGTTGATCGGCGCCAAGCATTGGTCCAACGCCGGTCTTGGCGAGCACAACGCGGGTCTCGATTCGCCGGTGACCCTCAAGGTCGTGCTGGAATTTCGTTAGCCCTCGCATCGTTAGCATTTCCCTCGGGATCGCTTCGCTAGCGCCGGCTACCCAACGGCGCTACACTGCGCAGTGAGGCTCCTGTTTGGCGATGCGGCGTTACCGAAGTCTTTCAGCACTGCTCCTGCTCAGCATCTGTGGCGCAGGCTGTGCCGGCGACACTGAGTTCGAAGCGGTCTACATCCAAGCGCCACCCAAGCCGGTGGCGATCGAAAGCAGCGCCCCGACCCGTGCATTGCCGGGCGCGGTGATCACCTTGCGTAGCTCGCGCTATCTGAGCAGCGCCGATAGCTATCGTTTGCTGCTCGAAGGACGAAACGGCGATCGCTCGGTTAGCTTTCAACCTGCATTGAGTGTCGATGGTTTCGTCGCCCGTTTTCGCCTCGATGATCAGGCGCTGCAGGCGCTGGGCGATGGAACATTTCGAGGGAGTGGGCAGGTGCGTAGCACCGGGCCATGGGGTAGCTCGGATGGGCCGCCGTTCAACATGCAGCTGGAGATCATCCGCGAGTTGCAGCCGGTGTTCAATGGTATCACCGACGGTTCGGTCTATCTCAACCAGAAGGTTGTGATCAACGTCGACGATATCCTGCTTGAGGGCGAAGGGCAGAGCTCGGTTGTGCTCAGGGGGTGCTTCGTACCCACCGGTCAAGCCGGCACCTGCCCCGTGCCCGGCACGATCGTTGTCGATGCGACCGTGCCTGTCGAGCCGCAGACCGACACGTCGCGCAAAGGAGCGACGTTTCTGTTCTCGCCGAGCATTGGCGGGATCAAGCCGGGACGTTTTAGCGGGACGATCGCCTTACAGAATGCTCATGATGCGGGCTCGACGCTGGCGACCACCGAAAAGACCGTTAGCTTCGATCTGCAAGCGCCGACGCTGGCGGGTTTTGCCCAGCAGGATGCGTCGCTTGGCCAATATCTCGACGTGCTGGGCACTGGTTTCATCGGCGGGACCCGCGGTGGTGGCGGTGTCTCGGCGATCGCGTTTAGTGGAGAGTTTGTCAGCAACTCGGGGGCGCATCGGCCGATCGCGTGGCGGATGGTTGCCGCGTTCAAGAGCGGCGATGTTGCGCGCTACGTGATCCCCGAAGAAATCGGTGACGGCGCTGAGAAAGTGGTGACGCGCAAGGATCGCGGTCAGTTGATCGGTCAGTGGAAGCTCGTTTCGCGCTATGGCGATCAGACGGTCGAGTCGGCGCCGGTCAACGCTAGCTTGCGCATTGCGCCGGTCAAGCAGGTCGTTCACTTGCGGTGGCTCGACGGTTGGGAGCGGGCGATGGCGATGTTCGGCATGACTGAAGCCGACCCCAAGGTGCGGGAAATCGCCCGCGGCGTCTTGGAGCAGATCTACGCCGGGGTCAATTTGGAACTGCGCGACCGTGCACCTGAGGACTTTCGGTTGTATTCGACGGTGGACGTGGTCGGTCGCGATCCCAACAACACCGGCTCGTTGCTGGGGCTCGATAACTCGCCGGGTAAGGATCGCGACAATCGGCGGCTGTTCGATCACATCGGTGGCGCAAACGCGACGACCCTCAATCAGGGCCCCAACGGCTCGAGCGGTTACGGTGGCGTTTTCGGCATGAACTTCTTCGTAATCTCCGAACACCCCCCGCCCGGTGTGGTCGTCGCCAAAGGCGTCGTGCCGAAACCAATGTTTGATGAGGTCTTTGATAAGGTCCGCCCCGACACCGGCACGCCGATCTCTGCCGACGAGATGCGCAATTTGGTTCCGCTCGATGGATTGAGTTGCCCCGCAAGTTCGCGCCCGCTGGAGGTCGCTTGCGCGGTGCGTTCATTGGGCAACATGATCGGCGTGATCCTCGCCCATGAAATCGGCCATTCGCTAGGGCTTTCCAAACCGCTCAATCCGAGTGCCGATGCGGTCTCTTCGCACAATAGCGGCGACGAGCCCTATCGGTTGATGGACAGCGGCCGTCCGGTGAGCGAGTACTTTGCCCTCGAAGGCAAGCTCAACGCCTTTTGCGTGGAGAACTACCAATACCTGCGACGGATTCTGCCCTCGACGGCGGCACCGCCGCCCGGCGATCGACCCCCTTGCGATCCAGGCTACAAGACCGAATAGTCGAACGGACGCTTGCGAAGATTTTTGCAGAGCGCCCCGGCGACGGGGCCTGCGTCAGACCAGTTCAGCGGTCCAGTAGCAGTAGTCGCGCCACGCTTCCGGCATCGACGACTGAGAGATCTGCAAGGTGAAGATCGGTACCCATGCCGGTCGGACCGGTGGACGCCGCAGCCGCATGCCGGCCTGCGCCGGTGTGCGATTGGCCTTGGAGGCGTTGCATTGGACGCAGGCGGTGACGATGTTTTCCCAGCAGGTCTTGCCGCCCTGGGATTTGGGGATCACATGGTCATAGGTCAACTCGCTGGTCGGCTTTTTTGCGCCGCAGTATTGGCAACGCCAACGATCGCGCGCCAGAACGTTCTGCCGACAGAAGCGAACTTCCTTTTTCACCCGTTTGATGTGGTACAAAAGCCGCACCACGGCCGGCATCTTGAAGACCAATTGAACCGAGCGGATATCCCGGGTATAGGTCTCAACGACTTCGACTTTCCCCAATGTAAACAAGCAGATCGCCTTGCGCCAGGAGATCACGCTGATCGGCTCATAGCCCTGATTAAGCAGTAGTGTTCGCTCCATCTTTGCTAATAACTCCCCGCAAAGTGCCGCTACGTTTCAGTTGTTGCGGTATCGGACCATCTAAATTATGAGCGATATGTCGCGATCGTGCCACGGTGACGGTGGCCTACAGCGGCGACAACTTCCCAATCGGCTTTGTTTTTCGCTATAGTGCCCACTTCTTCCTACACCAGGTCAATTCGAGCTTCTCTCCAACGGGGTCGCGATTATGTCTAATGATTCTGCTCGCCACAGTCTGTCTGCGGCGGTTCGACAAACCTTGCTGCAGTTGGCGCGTTTGCTCGACGAGGTCGAGCCCGAACAAAATGGTGGAGATCTCTTCGCTGCGCTCTCTGGATGGCGCAAGGCGATCGAAACCCACACCGGTGGGGACCTGCAACGGCGCGCTCGTCAGGCTGAGTTGGAAAAACTCAAGCTGATGGGTGAGGTCGCCGCGATGAAGAAGGAACTCGCCGACACCAAGAGCACCAACGAGCGATTGCGCGAGGAGCTGGTGCGGATCAACAAGAAAGAAACCGAGTACAAGCAGCAGCTGCTGGATGCGCAATTTGCGCAAAGCGGTTTGCGTGCCGACGCCAAATCGCTCGACCTCGAGGTTCGCGATCTGCGTCGACGGGTGCGCGAGCTCGAAGGCGGTCCGGCGTTGACGCCGGCAGAAGCGGCACCCCAGGGGGCCCCCACGCCCGAGGCCAAAGTCGCCAAGCCCGCCAAGAAGACGACCAAGAAGACGACCAAGAAGACGACCAAAAAGACGACCGGTAAAGAACGCGATAGCAAGCCGGCCTCGAAGAAGAAGGCAGCCGCCGCATCGAGCGAGCAAGCTGTATCGCGCAAGAAGTCGGCCTCGAAGAAGAAGGCAGCCGCCACATCGAGCGAGCAAGCTGTATCGCGCAAGAAGTCGGCCTCGAAGAAGAAAACTGCTGCCGCGTCGCGCACGAAGGCTGTATCGCGCAAGAAGTCGGCGTCGAAGAAGAAAGCCGCTGCTGCATCGCGCAAGAAGTCGGCGTCGAAGAAGAAGGTTACATCGCGTAAGACGACCAAGCGCAACGGCGCGAACGACGCCGCCGCATCAGCGCGGTCTCGCTCAAAACGCGCCAGCGCAGAGCTGGTGGCGAGTGTTGTCGCGACGGATTCCCCGCCCAAGGGTCGCCGCACGGCACGTCCGAAAGCGGCCAATGCCGAGGGCAAGCAGCTTGGATTGCCGGTTGGCTAGCCGAATTCTGCTCGGCCGCGCGCTGCTCGTGCAGGGCCTGGCCTGCGCCGCGCTGGCCGGTTGTGCCAGCGAGCAGCCGGTCGATGCGATCGCTGGGACCCAGTGGGTGTTTGACCTGGCGGGTTACGACCAAGGTCAGGCGGCGTTTTTTGATCTGCCGTTTCCTTCCGATCTGCGGCGCGGGTCGACCAAGATCAACATTGCTGACTTCCCCAACCGCAAGGACAATGCGATCGTCGCATCGTTCATCACCCAGGCTGGCGAACGCTCTGGCTTCTCAACGGTACCCGTCGGGTATTTTCGCTTTGCTGGCGCGTTGAAGACGCGCGTGCTCGATGATTGGCAGAGCGACGAGCCAACGCCGCCGTTCGCGCTGATCGATATCGACGCTGATTCGCCGACGTTCGGTCAACGTTATCCGGTCACCGCGCAGACGGTAGCGCGCGACGTCTATGTTCCTGAGCACCTGTTGGCACTCGCCGTGCGTCCCGGTGTCGTGCTCACAGCGCGGCACCGTTATGCATTTATCGTGTTGCGTCAGGCGCGCGACGCTAATGGCGAGCTGCTCGGTGTGCCGCGCGTGCTCGAACAGCTCAAAGCAGGAATCACGCCAGACGGCGTTTCGCAGGCCAGCGCTGCGCACCACTTTGCGCTTTGGCCGCTGCTTGAGCGGGCAGGAGTCCCCCTCGACGATCTGGCGGCGGTCGCCGCTTTCACCACCGATGACGTGGTCAGCGAGCTATTCGAGCTGAGCGAGAGCGCGCGCCAGGCAAACCCGTCGACGATCGCTAAGTTGACTCTGTCGGCGACGGCAGCCGATCAGCCGCGCTTTTGTCGCTTGTCGGGGCAAATCGTTTTGCCGCAGTTCCAGCGCGGCCAGCCACCGTTCGATCAGGACGGTGTGTTGGTGATCGATCAGCAGCGGCAGTTGGTCAAACAGACCGATGTGACGGTGCCGCTAACGCTGGTCATCCCCAAGTCGCCGATGCCGAGCGCGGGATATCCGCTGCTAATCTATGTTCACGGTTCGGGTGGTGACACCGATGAGCTGGTCGATCGCGGACCGGTGTCCACAGCGGGTGGTATCCCCAAGGCCGGCGAAGGGCCGGCCTATGTCGTCGCAGCAGCGGGTGTTGCATCGGCGACGATGGCGATGCCGATCAATCCGCAACGCGTCCCAGGCGCTGGCGACTACGATTACCTTAACTTCGGCAATCTGCAGAGCTTCCGCGACATCTTTCGCCAAGGTGCGATCGAATTGCGCATATTCATCGACGCGTTGTCGCGGTTGAAGATCGATCCGTCGGTGCTTGCCGGCTGCGCCGGTCCAGCATTGCCGGCGGGTGCCAGTGCCTACCGCTTTGCGACTGGGCGAATCGCGCTGATGGGGCAGTCGATGGGCGCGCAGTACGCTGCGCTGGTCGGTGCGATCGAGCCGCGAGTGGGTCTGGTGTTACCGACGGGGGGCGGTGGTTATTGGAGCCACTTTATCTTTCGCTCGCCCGAGATTCCGACGAGCTTGCTGCCGCCGCTGCTCGGCACGCTTAACGAGACCCGTCGGACGCACCCGGCGATCCATCTGCTGCAGCTGGCCTGGGAGCCAGTTGATCCGATCGTCTACGCGCCGCGTCTCTCGTGGCGTCCTTTGACCGGTCACGCGCCGCGCCACGTCTATCAGCCGGCGGGATTGGGCGACAGCTTCTTCGATCGCACCACCTTCGATGCGATGGCTGCCGCCTATGGTCATCATCAAGCGGGCGAGCAGGTGTGGCCGTCGATGCAGCAGGCGCTGGGCATGGTCGGGCGAGACGGCATCAAGCCCTATCCGGTGCAGGGCAATCTACAGTCACCAAGCGGCGGATCGTATACGGGTGTTGTCGTGCAGTATCGCGGCGACGGGATCGGTGATCCACACGGGATCGCCTTCCAGCTCGATGCGGTGAAATACCAGTACCGCTGTTTCGTCACCGACTTCTTTGCGGAACAGACGCCGCGCGTGCGCGAGCCTGGCGCGCTCGACGCACCCTGCGACTAGCACCGTGGTTTAGAAGCTGATCTCGGCAAGGATCTCGTCGAGATGAATGCGCGGTCCGTCGATGATCGCCCGGCTATCGGCGACGACGGCGAAGCTGACGTTCTTGGCGCGCAGGGCGACCTTTGCTGGGTATTGCCAATTCTCCAATGTGAGGCTGCCCGAAAGCGCGACGAATTGCTGGACCGTGCTCTGGCCGGCCGCTTGGTAGTTGACCAGCACGGCAAAGCGGTCGGCCCGATCGATCGGCAACGGTGTGTTGAGCGCCGGAACGTAGCCTTGGGCGAAACGAAACAGCCAGGTGTAGCTGTCGCCGTTGGCCTTGGTTGCGCTGGAGATCTGCAGGATCGGGATGTCGCCCGGTACAGCCTTGGTTTCGGCGCGTTGCCCGGTGGTCACCTTGAAGGGTGCGATGGTTGCGATGTATGGGCCGCCGAGACCGTTGGCGAAGGCGTTGTGCATCGGATCGCTTGTCTTCAGATAGAGCAGCGCGTCGAATTGGTCGGCGGGAACCATGTAGCGCGGGTGTCCATAGAAGACCATGCCCAGTTCTTGTCCGACGGGCCAGAGGGTCGGCGAAATGTGGCGCAGATTGACCAGCGCCGCCGGGCCGATCGAGCCCAGTGAGGCGGCGAAGTTCTTCGGTTCCTGATCTAGCGCGAGCGTCCAATGACGCAGGCCGTGGGTCACGCCGAGCTGACCAGCGGTGGCAGCGATGGCGACGTACTTGTCGGCGAGCGCTTGGGCCAAAAAGCCGCCCAAGCTGCGCTGCCCGGCCGCTGCATAGGCCCGTCCGTCGAGCGAACGCAGCACCAGCTCATGGCGTCGCGCGAGGTGGCTATTGCTGGCCCAGATGATCGCGCGGGCGGAGGCGGCGTATCGCTGGCGACCGAGGACAAACAGCTCGGCCATCGCCTGGTCACGTCGCTCGAGGGTCTCGCTGACCTGCGGGTCGACGAACTGCTGCATGCCGTCGAGGGCGCGTAGTGCGATTTTCACGCGCAGCACCGCTTGGTCGCCGAGCGATGCGCTCAGCGTTGTTGCATTGTCGTCGATGCGCTTGTTTAGCGCTGCCATGCCGAGATAACAGGGCGCGACGTTTTCTTTCGCGTAGCTGCTGGTGTAAACCTGATACGCCGAGGAAAAGTTGACGCCGAAGCACTTGTCGAGGCCAGCGAGCAACTGGGATTTGTCCGTCCAGTCGGTGGCCTCGACGAATTCACTGATCGCTTTGTAGTGCAAATGCGGTCGCTGAATATCGAGCCCGAAGACCCGCACGGGATCTGACTTGTGGTTTTGGTTGAAGACGCAGATCCACTGCAGCAGCTTGCGAATGTCCGCCGAGAGCCAGGCGTTATGCGACAGTGCCTCGACCGCGGTTTGCGCGCCGGTGTCGTTGCAGCTGCCGGCCATCGCGTAGTTGTCGGCGATTTCCGCGCCGGCCCAGGTCGCTTCGAAGGCCAGCAGCCGAAAGTTCATCGTCTCGATCAAATGGCGGACTGCCGCCGCGCGCAGGCGATGCAAACCGCCTGACCCGTGGGTCGCCTCACCAAGACCAACGACCTCTGCTGAGCCGATAGCCTGCGCCAGTGGTGCGAGCTCCGCGCTCTTTGGCTGATCACCGCTCAGTGGCCAGTATTCGGGCAGTGGACCTTGATCGGCGGTCGCTCCATCGGTTGTCGATGTATCGAGCGTGCGGCTATCGGCAATCGCCCCGTCGCTCGATTGGCTTGGCGAGTTGGCGGCGCAGCCGCCGGCGAGCATCAGTGTCAGGGTAGCTAGCGTGACGAGATGACGGTTGGTTTGAATTTGCACGTCTCCTCCAGGCCACTGCTATTAGCACTTCGGCGCTGCGATGCACGGTTCAAACCATGCACTAGGTTGAGAATAAACATGACACTGTACGAATTGTCGGCGAACGGTGCTGTTCAGCATCGATCAACACGGCTAGATCGTTACCCCGCGATCTGACCCGTCAGATCAGCGCCAGCCGAAAAAAATGCAGATCGCTTAAGCGATCACGTCGAGCAGGCTGCCGAGCATCTCGTCGGCGGTGCGGACGACGGTTGCCGCTGCGCTATAGCTTGTTGTCGCGACGCTGTTGCTGACCGCCGCGTCGATGATCGTATTGGTCGATGGCGCTGACCTCGCGACCCGCATCGCCGAGTCGGCGATCATTTGCTGGGCCTGCTGCATCGCCGCTAAGGCCTGGCTGGCTACTGGGTAGATCATCAACTCGCTGATCGCCTGATCGTGCCGATCTTTGAGTCACGATCTGCGTGATAGCCATGGCGCATCGAAAGCCGATCGCGGCTGATCGGTAGAAACAGCGGCCTGTTACGTGATTTCGGCCGGTTGGCGTTGAGTTTGGTGATGGCCCATCACGCCCACAATGTCGGCTCGCCCAGCTGATCGTGACGTCGATTGCTCGGCTTTTCGTGCGCTGCGAGCTGTGTTGCGCGGCGCCTTGGCTGCGATTTGTGCCGGTTGACCACCGTGCCAACTAGATTGACGTCAGGGCTAATCACGGTCGCAAAAATCTGAAACTCGCCCTGAAGATTATGCGTGTTTTTGACTGGTACGGCCGTTGCTCCATTGATCCGGCCCCCGCAGTTGATGTGGGTCGTGACCGAGGCTGGTCACCAGGGAGATCCGGTGCGCAAGGCTCAGATCGCGCTCGTGTTGAGCGCATTGTTCGGCTTATACGGAGCGCTCGGCTGCAACAGCGCGCCCTTCGTGCAATTCGATGGTGGTGGTGGCAAATTCGATTCGCGGAGCTTCGCGGATGCGAGCTGTACCGATCCGAAGCGCTGTTGTCCGCCAAGCGCGCTTTCTTGCGTTGGCGATCCAGATCGCGGGACGATCTGCACCTGCAATCTGTGGTGGGACTGCGATGCGCAGCGCGAGGATTGCTCGCAAGCGCGCCAAGTTCCGGGCAGCGGCGATTGGGACTGTCGCTGGACCGAGTACCAGTATCTCTGCGAGCGCGACGGCGATGCCGACAAGCCGCCCCACGGTGGCGGGGGCTGGCAGTGCAGCTACAACGCCGAGCAGAGGCGTTGGATCTGCAAGAAGGACCCGCCCGATCCGGACAACGTGCCTGGCGGTGGCGACTGGAACTGTCGCGTCAGCGAGAGCAAGCTGCGCTGTAGCAAGAAGCCACCGGTGACGCCGATTGGCCCCGATCCCTGTCGGGGAAAGACCAACGCTCCGCGCGCCAACTACCGCAAGAAGATCCTGTTTTACGCGCCGGCCAACTACAAATATGGCGTCAACAAGTACGCCACCGGCATTCGTGACGTGCTCGAGCAGAGCTATGGCTATCAGGTTACCTTGGTAACCAGCGTCACCGACGGTGTTGATTTCGATGGCTGCAACTTGACGCGGCGCTATCGGCAGCTTTGGTTGTTTCTGCCCTGCAACAATCTGCAGCGAATGGACGACAAGAGCTTCGCAGCGCTCAAGAGCTTCTATCAGTTTGGCGGCGGCGTGGCCTTGCTCACCGACAACCACTACTTCACCGACAACAATCCCAACACCCATTGCAGTACTAGCGCGACGACGAGCGACCCAGGCTTTGCCTGGGAGGGCTCGGCCAATACACCGTCGGACGCGGTGCGGATTGGGCAGATGCTCGGCGTGCGGTACACGATCGGTTATAGCGCCGGCAAGGTCAACTACGCCCAAAAGCATCCGCTGGTCGAGGTCTTCGAGCGTCTAGCGCCGCGGTCGATCGCGCAACAGACGCCGTTCGATATGCCGTGGCGACACATTCAGATCGAGATCAGCCAAAACCCCGATGCGAAGTACCTGCCGTTGCTTGAGCCACGTGCCTACACCGATCCGAAAGTCGGTCCCAACGCCAACGGTCGTTGGGCTGCCTATATCGACGCAGTCAAAGCTAACCCGCTCGACCCGCAGTTTAGTGTGCGGCGACTGGCGGTGATGATCTCTCCGCTTTACTGCTACCACTGCGAGAGTCCGCCGACGATCGATCGTTGGCGCACCGGAACGGATCGCGGCTTTTACGCGGGCATCGCCGGCTTCTTTGAAGCTAACGCGCGCGCCGATGACATGATCGCCTCGCGCTCGCTGCCACAAGATGGGGTCGTCGTGCCGTTCAAGGGCCAGGCGGCGCGAACGGCGCAGCATCAGACACGCGATCGGTTGGCCTTTCGCAAATTCATCGCACGGTGGCCAGCGGCGTACGCCCGCTACGAGACGACGGCGGTCCAACGTTTGGCGCTCGGCGATTACGACAAGCACCGCATTGCTCGCGCGCTCGGCACGCTGGCCTTGCGCGGCAAGATCAGTGTTGGTGAACTGGTCAAATACTTCGAGCATCCGAGCTTCTTTGTGCGTCACCACGCGCTGTTGGCGCTGACCGATCTGCCGCAAGCGCGTTCGAGTATCGCCAACGCGCTCAAGCCGCAGCTTGCTTCCGCCACTGGTCACAAACGGTTGTACTTGGTGCGGTCGTTGATCGCGCTCGGCGATCTTTCTGCTGTTCTGGCGAATCTGCGCAGCGAAAAGGACAGCAAGATTCGCCAAGAGAGTGCGGTGGCTCTGGCCGAGCACGACATCCAGGCGGTTACGGCGCTGTTGCGCCCGCAGGAAAGGCGCTTGCGGGCCGTCGTGATCGATCGTCTGGGTAAGGCAAAGTGACGAAGATGAAATGTTGCAGTGCGTATGGGTGGGCTGCGGCGCTTGCCGCGCTCGTCTTGTCGAGCCTTGTCGGTTGTCAGAGCGCGGACGAGCCGTCGTCCAGCGACGGAGGCCTGACCAAAGATGGCGCTGTCTCGCCAGGAGACGGCGCGATCCGCTTGATCGATGCGCGGCCGCTGTCGGGTGCGCGAGTGCTCTACGCTGAGCGGGTCGGGATGGACTACCGCTTGTTTCGCACGGACCTCAACGGCGTCACCGCGCCCGTTGCCGATTTCGACTGGCTGAACTTCGATGATTCGATGAGCATCGCCAACGTCGTTGGCCATTTCGGGCCGGTGGCGCGCGACGAGCCGCAGTTGGTTAGCGGCTTGCTGGCCAGCGGCTACAGTCTCGTCAAGCTCGCCGACGACCGCGGCTATCTCAGGTGGTACGCCGAGCGCCCCGACAACAAGGGGAATGTGCCATACGGCCGCGTCGGTGTGCTGTTTATTGGCGCGGCCGGCCAGTTGCAGCGCCTGCTCGAGTTGCCGGTTCCCGCCGGTGCACAGCCGAGTTCAGCGATTCTCAGCACGACGATCGCCATCTCTGGCGACGCGCAGACGATCGCTGCGGCGGCCCACGGGGCAAGGGTGCTCGTCGGTCGCTTGGCCCCGGGCAAGTTTTCCAACGGCAAGTCGATGCTGCAGATCGATCTCGGTGACCGCGCCGATGTCGTTGTCGCCGATAGCCTGCGCCTTGTCGGTGATTGGCTGATCTTTGTCTCTCAAAAATATTATGGGCCGGAGGTCGGCGCGCTGCAGTCGCTTTGGCGTGTCAGGCTCTCGGGCGATCTGAGCACCGAGCAGATTCCCTTACCTGCGGTCGAGGTCAACACTGCGGCGCGGTGGGTCGACTCGGCGATCGCCGTCAGCGAAAACGAGCAGACGGCGGTGATGTTGGTTGGTGGCCTTGGGGCTCGCAATATCGTCGTCGCGATGGACATCGCTAGCGGCAAGCTCACGCCATTGACCGATCAGCTCGGCTATCACGGGACCTACAGCGGACGATGGGGAACGGGCATTTCAGGGCCGACGATGGCGCTCAGCCCCGATGGCAAGCACGTCGCCTATACAGCGCGTCACGGCGATGACGTTTGGTTGGCGCCAACCGACGGCAGTGCCCCTGCGCTTCAGCTGACCAGCGCGCAACGCTTCATCGAAGAAACGCGTGCCGCCCGCAGCTACGATCTGCGTTTTCTCGACAACGCGCGTTTGATCTTCGTGCGCGGCACGCTCGACCGCTTTGGCGATCTGTATCAGTACGATCTTAAGTCGCAGGCGATTAAGAACGTCACGGCCGTGGGCAGCACGACCGTACCGCTCAAACTGCATGACGATCGCAAGTTCGTCGATACCTGGTTGTCCCCCGATCGGCGTCGGCTGTTTTACCTCGACGAACCAGGTGACCTGTGGGCAGTTGGCTTGAATAGCGGTGAGCATCAGCGACTGACGACCGGTGCACGTATCTATACGCTGCTCGCGCCGCTGGCTCACTGTGGAACCGACGGCCTGCTCTTGACGCTGCTGCCCGATCGCAGCGTGGCCAACGAGACTGCGAGCGGTGTAATGCTGCTCCATCAGAACAGCGCCAAGATCGTCGACGGGCCGCGGCTCTGGGGACGAGGCACGCCGATCAGCCAGCTGACCGTCACCGCCGATTGTCGCCATGCACTGGTCGGTGTGTCGCGGGGCCAGGTCTATAGCGGCACGCTCGATGCAAAACCGGAGACCGTTGCCGACACGTCGATGCCGGTGAGCAATGCGTTGCCGTTGGTCGATGGCAGTGGCTTCGTTTATGTGGCGCGCTCGGGCAGTCGCAGTCGGCTGACCTTGCACCAACTTGCCGGCAATCGAACGCGGGCGCTGCGCAGCGATCTCAACGATGGCGGCGGGGTGGTGCTGTTTGCGATCCACGAGTAACGCCGCGCCGCGACGATGGCCGCTTGGCGCCAAATCGTTTACATGGCGCAGGTCTTGCCCGTGGTGCAGCCGTTTTGCAGGGGGTGATAAACCCCTGCAACGGATGTAGCGACAGCGGCCTTTGCCGTTGTCGGAGAGGGTAATAGCCCCCACAGCATCGCGGATTGTCGCCTTGATTGCCGCCGGCGTGCGATGACAGACGGTGGGCTGCGCGGCCATTGGGATCGCCGATCGCCCGCTGCTGCCGGGCAGCTGGCGACGCGCAGCGTCGATTCCGCTTTTCGGAGACGCCTGACGCCAATGTCGGGGTGGACCATGCCTAGATGCGCTTTGTTTACTAACGGTTAGCGCATCTATTCCCGAATTCGCGTTAATTCTCTGACAACCAGCGACATGTCTGTCGTCGCCGAGGGCTGATCACCGCAGGCTCCGGCGATGAATCGATATGTTTTCAATATGTTATGAAAACGCAACAGGGTGGCATGATCCTCGCAACGTCAGTCAGATCACTTAGGGGCTACGGTCGCTTCCATTGGACCAGATTCTGGACGAAAGCCGTTGATCGGCGATCGCCAAAAGTGCTAATGCTCCCCGTCTCCGTGTGAGCCGTCGAGGTGTGAGTTGAATAGCAGACGCTTCTTTTGGGTAACAACAATTGTTGGGGCGCTCACCCTTTTGAGCGCCACGGGCTGGGCTCAGCTGGACGAGGTGACGCTGGCCAAGCGGCAAAAGACCGATGGCAACATCTGGTCGAAGTTCAAGGGCAGCTACACATCGCTGGCCTTCAACCTGGGCACCGGTAGCTTCATCACCAACAAGTCCGACAACCCACTCTTTAACGCGGAACTGACGTTATATCCGCGGTTTAGCTTGGGAGACTACCAGTCGGTGCGGGCCTACTGGGTGCTCGAGTGCGAGTTCACCGAGCCCGAGGGGCGCGAGGGCCGCAAGTGTGATCCGTCGGACATCCGCCTGTCGTATCACCACACCAACATCTGGCAAGACCCTTGGCTCAAGGGCCGTGTGATGGGTTACGCCGGCATCTGGCTGCCGACGTCCTACGCCAGCATCAACATCAACAAGGTCATCCTCAATCCGCGCGCTTCGATCGGTTACCTGGTGCGCTTTTTCAACAACAAGTTCGAGTTGGCCTACAACTTCACCGTTCAGAAGTACTTCCAACAGAGCAAGTCGCGCCAGTGTCCGTTCGAGACCGATGCCAACGGTGTTGCGCGCGACGGCGCCGGCAATATTCTCTGTGCCGCCGGTGGCTACGATGCGCCGGGACAAGACTCGGGCAGCGGTTCGAGCCGCGGCATCAGCGACGGTCATGCCGGCTCGGGTGGCACGCTCAACGACAACTGGCTGCTGATCAACAACCTGCATGTCGGCTACTACCTCAGCAAGAAGTGGTCGTTCTCTGCCGACATCCTGATCTACAACTACTTCCGCTACTCGGTGGGCAGTGCGTTCAACGATCCGAACCTGCCCGATACCGGTCGTGCCGACTACACCTGGGGAATTATCGAAGCAGCCTATCAAGCGACGGGCAATCTCTCGTTGGCGATGGGCATCTCGAGTCTGCAGTCGGCACTCACCGCGGATAACAAGTCGGTGCGCTTCCCGTTCTACGACTTCATTTCGCCGGCGAACAACTTAACCAAATGGTATCTGTCCGCGACTTACATCTACTAAGCGCGGTCGGAAAAGATAACGAACAAAGCTCTTCACGCGAGCTTGTTAAAACTGGGACAAACGTTAGGGGTCTGAGTATGAAGATGCGAAATGCGAGATGGGGACTTCTCGGTGCCGCGCTCCTGCTGTTCGCAGGTGGTTGCGCTGGGGAGGACGACATCGATCGCACGCAGCCCAACCGGCTGCCGAAGTCGATGTTTTCTGGTACGTGGTATGTGCGCAGCACGGTAATCGATGTTCCGGGCACCGGTACTTCGTCGTTTATCGGTATGACCGGTACGATGGAGAAAATTCGCTGGGAGATTCAACAGGACTGGCTGGTTGCTTATCGCGCCTACCAGGAGATCCCGGGCACCGATCAGTACAAGCAAGACAAGGCCACCGCGAACAACAAGGCGTTCACGGAAAACCCGATCGCGGTCTTCCCGATCACGGCGCATTTCGACATCAAACGTCAATACAATGCGTCGACGGGTGAAGAGTCCAACGTGATCGAGGAGAACGCCTCTGATCGTCCGTGGCATCAGCGCGACTACATCCGCGTCGATTGGACCAAGAGTTCGCTCGATCCGATGACCTTCTCGGGCGTCACTGGCGGCCGCGAGGGCGTTGGCTACTTCGTGCAGCAGCACGAGAACGATCCCGACGCGATGCGCTTCCTCGACAAGGACAGCAAGCCGATCCTCTTCGACCAGCTCGAGACGCTGGCCACCAAGAAGCCGACCGAGTGGGGCAATGCCGTCACGTATTTCGACATGGTCGGTCGTCACCTGCTCGAGCCGGAAAAGGTTGCCTATACCTTCTCCGACGGCTCCAGCCAGGACATCCCGCTTTGTTACTTCACCCGCTACGGTGGCCGCAACTACCAGACCACCTCTTGTGGTCCCGAGCTCTCGAAGATCCGTACCTCGTTCTTGCGCGTCGGCGACCGTAACTTCGAGCCGCGTCCGCTGCCGGACCGCGAGATGGCGAAATTCGGTTTCTTCCGCACTGAGCGCTTCACGTGGGACGAGAAATACGGCTTCACCGAGGACGGCCGCATCTACTTGGCCAACATTCACAACATCTGGGAAAACCCGTACCAGGCCAATGCGGACGGTACGCTCAAGCGCGATGGTGACGGCAAGCTGATCCTCACGCCGATCGCTGACCGCACGCCCAAACCGATCGTTTACCACATCAACAAGGACTATCCTTGTTCGTTGATGGCTTCGACCAAGCTGATCGAGAAGAGCTGGAACGAGGCCTTCCGTCGCACCGTTGCCGTCGCCAAGGGTCTGCTCAAAGAAACGCAGGGCGATCCGGCTGCAGACCTGGCCAACATTTCGCTCGAGCAAGTTCCCAACATGTTCGTGCTCAACACCAACGGCTGGGTGCAGAAGACGCCGGGCGACGATTGGTCCTGCGAGAACCTCCAGCGCGACGAAAGCAAAGTCACCGCGCTCGTTGGCGACCTTCGCTACAACTTTGTTTACTGGATCGACCAGCGTCAGGTCACCGGCCCCTTGGGTTACGGTCCTTCCAGCGCTGACCCCGAGACCGGTGAGATCATCGCTGGCCAGGCCTTCGTCTACGGTTCGGCAGTCGACGAATACGCTGGTCGCGCGCTCGAGATCATCCGCTTGCTCAACGGCGATCTGAAGATCGACGACTTCACCACCGGCGAGCACGTCAAGGCGTACATTGCCGCCAATCAGCCCAACATCGACCCGGCGAAGATTCCGGCGGACCTGGCCAGCCTCAAAGGCAAGGCCCTGTTCAATAAGCTGATGGGTCCGCGCCGCTTGTCCAAGTTGGAAATGATCAACAAGAACGGTCTCAACAGCTTGGCTGCCAAGGCGGGTCATTACACCAACCCGGTCGACCGCATCAAAGGCACCTGGCTGGAAAAAGCGCTGCTCGACGACGAGATGGTTCGCGGTTTGGCGCCCTACGCGCTGCCCGGTAGCGACGCTCGCGATCCGAAAAACCTCTCGCCGACCGAGAAAAACCTGATCAGTCCGCTGGCCTACCTCGGCGGCGAAGTCAGCAAGCTCGATCGCATCCGCATCGACCGCGCCGCCAAGAAGAACATGTTCCTGGCAGAGTTCGCCGATGACTCGGTGCAAGGTTTGGCCGAGGAAGTTTGGAAGAAGCACGGCGCGAGCAAAGACTACGACGCGATGTGGCAGATGCTACGCGAGTTGATTTACCGCGGCGTGATGGAGCACGAGCTCGGTCACACCCTCGGTCTGCGTCACAACTTCGCGGGCTCCTACGACTCGATGAACTTCTTCAACAAGTACTGGGAGCTGCGCTCCGAGAACTTGGTTGAGCGCCCGGCGATCGGCAACGGTGCTGATCTGACCACGGCTCAGCTTTACGAGCAGGCCAAGCAGACCGAAACCCAGATCAAAGGCAAGATGCGCGAGTTCCAGTACTCGACGATCATGGACTACGGCAACGGCTTTAACTCCGACGTCCATGGTATCGGCAAGTACGACCACGCCGCGATCCTCTTTGGCTACGCCAAGCAGGTCGAGCTGTTCAAGACCGCCGATGAGACGGCGAAAGTGATCTTCCGTCAGCGCTTCTCGGATTGCACCTCGAAGTATGAGAGCACGCCGAACTTGGCCTATGCGCCGATCCTCGAGAATTGGCACTACAGCACGATCTGGAACATGCTCGGCAAGACCGATGGTTTGAAGACGCGTACCTTCGCGAGCTTCGACACCGTCAACACCGCGCGTGAGAACGCCCAAGCCGCCTGTAATCAGTTTGTCGACAGCGGTCAGGGTGATGCCAGCCAGTTCAACCAACAGCAGGACGGCGGCCGTCCGCTCGAGGTTCCCTACATGTTCTGCTCCGACGAGTACGTCGGTGCGACCGTTAGCTGCCATCGTTGGGACATGGGCGCCGACCCGTTCGAGCAGGCCGACCGCATGGTCCGCAGCTACAAGGACTATTACTTCTTCAACAACTTCAAGAAGGGTCGTTTCGGACACGACAGCTACAGCGTGTATTCGCGCGTAGCGGGCCGTTACTTCTCGTATCTGCCCAACATCTACCAGCACTGGCTGTTCCGCGTTGGTTTCCGCAGCAGCACTGGTGCGCAAGACGACACCCTGCGTAACTACTGGAGCCTTGGCATGTACAACGGCTTCAACCTGCTCAACGAGGTGATCGCCAAGCCACAGTACGGTGTCTATCGCAGCGAGAACACCAGCGATGGTCCCGAGTACCAGCTGATCTCCTACGACCCGACCGCGAAAATCGGCGGTGGCGTGGCGGTCAACAAGGGCGAAGGCCGTCGTCGTTACTCACGCTTCGACTTCCAGTCGGGCTACTACTACAACGACAAGATTCTCGAGACCGGCCACTTCTGGGAGTACCTGGCGGCGATCGAGGCCTTGACGGCAGCGACCGGTACCTTCGTCGGTGTCGAGACGCAGACCGACTTCTCGACCTTCTTGGTGCCCTACTACATCGCTTTCGACGCAGAGCTGATCAAGACCTTCGAGGGCGTGATGACCGAGAACTACAAGGCCTACGCCCCACGCGTGGTCAATGGCAAGTTCTACACCACGCCGACGATCACCTTGGGCTCGGGCGCCAATCAGATCAATCCGGCTGATGGTAGCCCGATCGATCCGGCTGCGGCGACGGCTCCGGCGGCGAACCTCGACAACTGGTTCACGCTGAAGTACTACACCTTGCTGCAAGGTCTTGCTGGCTTCAGCTCGACCTACAGCTTGACCTATGCTGATCGTCAGCAGGTCTTCCGCATCGGTAAAGGTGGCTTGAGCGTTCAGCCCGATCCGGGTCCGAACCACGAGCTCTACACCTGCACCGATCCGGTCGGTGGTCACACCTACGGTACGATCATTCCGAAGGGCAGCGCCAAAGACACGGGTGCGGCACGGATGATCACCAAGTGCAACGAGGCGATGGCTGGAACCAGCGCCTTCCAGCAGGCGGACACGGTGGAGTGGCTCAACTTCATGCAGGGTCTGTACGACATCTTCGGCAATAACGTTCGTTAGTCGTCGAAGCTGTTAGCAGCTAAGCTGTATCTCAGGGGCCCGGGACGTCGTCTCGGGCCCCTTTTTTTTCCTTCGCTCGACTTTTTTTTCCAAGGCAGCATTGCTCAGCAGCCTCGTCGTGATACACTGCGGCCACTGATCAGCCAAGCGGTAGCCGAGATGCCTTGGGCGAGGCATACGCGGTATCGATCTGCTCAGTCAGAAACATCCAGAAACAGGATGGAGGACGCAATGAACACGTGTAAGAGCCTGATGTCGTCGCTGGTGTTAGGTGCTGTGGTCTGTGCTTGGGGGGGCTGTGGCAACGCGCCCGAGCTTGAGCTCGGCAAGGCGACAAAATCGGCCGAGGCCCCCGATCCGGGCATTCTTGGCTATGCGATCGGTCGCAACCCGCTCGCGCTTTACCGCCTGCATTTCGACAATACGACAGATGTTGAGTGGTCGGCCGAGTATGTCGACGATCTGCCGGAAAGCGCGACCTCCGAGAATATCGGCATCGGCGGCTTGGCGGCCCACCCGACCAACCCCAAGGTGCTTTATCTGTCGTTCGACCGTGGGACGAGCAACGGTGCGGAGATGTGGAAGTACACCTTGACCTTGGGCGTCTGGACTAAGATCACGGATTACAACCCCGCCGGAACCAATCGCTATTGGGGTCTGGGTTCGCTGTGCAGCGGCGATTTGACATCGGTTAGCCGCCCGTATTCGACGAGTTCCTTCGTTAACGGCACGCTGGTCAGTTTCGATCCGAGCACCCCGCAGACGACCACCACGCTGTTTACGGCGAACGCTTTTGCGATCGCCGACAACGATTCCAATTATGGTGACGGCGTGACCAACGTTTTCGGGCTCGACGGGTCGAACAATAAGTATGTGACCGACGATGGCTCGAACTACTATACCTACGGCAGCATCAGCGAAAACTGGCTGGTCGGCGCGATGTCGAACCCGGTGCTCTGGGACTTTGATCCGCACTGCACCTTCCAATACATCGTTGCCGCTGCGAATAGCTCGAGTCAGTCCACGGCGACCCCGCTCTACGTTGTTCGTCACAATACCAGCTCCGGGAATTCGCAAGCGATGGGCTACTACAATGCCTACTCCCAAAGCCAGCCGGCGTTGGTCGACCTGTCGAATATTCCCGGCTACTGCAGAGGACCTTGGCTCTGCATCAACCAATAACTAGCCGACCTTTCGTAGCATGACGTGCGCCGTTGCTCGGCGAACGTCATGTTCCTTTGCCGCTTAGTACCTATAACCCCACCGTCGACACCTACGACTACCGATAGTCGACACCTGCGACTACCGATATTGGCTGAGGCTCGTCATCGCGCCGCTTGCTATCGCTTAGGGCGTGATCGGTTCGGCGCGCAAACGCACCTTGGGGCCGAACATCCGCGCCCGCCTGCCGCTGATCGCGTCGAGCGCGCGATCGATCGCTGCGCTACGGTCGGCGGCAGCGAGTTCTGCGCCGAGTTCGTCGCAGATGTACATCAAACAAGCCGTCGGCCGCGAGGTCGCCGGCAGCGTGCAGCCCGCTTCACCGCGAAAGATACAGCCGGCGTCCTCGGGTTGCCGATCGACCGCGCGGAGCGTCGTGGGTGCGCAATCGGCAGCGGCGAGCAGGGCGAGTTCTTGGTCGTCGAATAGCCGCCGAGTGTCGAGGTAGCAGCAGCGCCCGCCTGAAAACTGCGAGGGCGGACTGGGGCGCCGCGCCGAGAGCTTTTCACCACAGCGCAGGCAGCTCGCGCAGGCTCGCACGCCGACGAGTTGCTCGATCAGCTCCTGACGGGCAGCGATCAATAGCGGGTCGATCGCCCAAGTTTGCTTCTCGCGTCGCAATGCGCTGCGCAGTTGACGTGCCAAGCGTCGCCGCGCCCGTTGGGCGGCGCTGCGCCAAAATACAAACATTAGCGATCGCTTTCGCCGATGGGAAGCTGACCGCGGGCAGCGGGATAGACGCCATCAGCGTCGGGGCAAAAGTCGCTGACAGCGACCACCGCGTCGCGATTGAGTGGCCCATAAAGGTGGGGAAAGGCGCGGCCCTCACCGAACAAGTCTTCATAAACCAACGGGGCGCGCAGCTTGTCCGGGTTGATGGTGAGCACGACGAGGTCGCTGCGGCCGCCAGCGAAACGCGCAGCCGCGTCGCGGAGCTGCTCGGCCTCGCTGCAGTGGATGAAGCCATCGCGGGCGAAAGTCTCGGGCAGATAGTCGCGCTGAGGCTCGGCGAAATACGCTGCCCGCGGTGTGAAGTGATAGATCGCGCGTCGCTGATCGCTCATCGTCGACGCTAAACCTCGTGTCGACCTTCGATCGCACGATTGAGCGTGACGCTGTCGGCGTATTCCAGTTCGCCGCCGATCGGCACGCCGCTCGCGATGCGCGAGACGGTGTAGCCCAGTGGCTTGAGCAGTCGTGAAAGATAGAGTGCCGTCGCGTCGCCTTCGACGTTGGGGCTGGTCGCCAAGATGATCTCCTTGACCGCGTCGTCGTCTTTGAGGCGCGCGAGCAATGCGTCGATCTTCAGCTCGTCGGGGCCGATGCCATCGAGTGGCGAAAGCAGGCCGTGCAGCACGTGGTACGTGCCGCGATAGCCGCCCGTACGCTCGATCGCCAGCAGGTCCTGGGGTAAAGCGACGACGAGGATCGTCTTGCGGTCGCGCTTGGCATCGTTGCAGATGCTGCACGGATCTTGCTCGGTCAGTTGGCAGCACTGCGAACACTGGCGTAGACGCTGTTTGACCTCGATCAGCGCGTTGGCCAGATCGTGGGCGTAGGAGGTGGGGCCACGCAGGATAAAGAACGCCAATCGCGTCGCGGTGCGTTCGCCGATGCCGGGCAGTTTTCCGAGGTGTTGAATCAATTGGGCGAGCGGGTCGGCCATCGTGCGACAGCCTAGCTCAAAGGACGGTGTCGAGCCAGCTGCGCGTCCGTGTTCGGCGATGGCGTTGGCAGGCGCGGTGGGGCGATCAGTGACCGAGAATGTAGCTCTCTAACTTTTCGATCATATGGCTTTTTTGCTTAATGAGCGACCGTACAACGTCGCCGATCGACAGCACGCCGAGGACCTTGTTGTCTTTGACGACCGGCAGGTGGCGCACGCGCTTTTCGGTCATCAGCGACATGCAGTCTTCGACGCGCCACTCAGGGTCGACGCAGATCACGCGCGAGGTCATGATTTCCGACACCCGGCAGTCCTTCGACGCGCGGCCTTTCAGGATCACCTTGCGGGTGTAGTCGCGCTCGGAGATGATGCCGCAGAGGTAGTCGCCCTCCATCACCAGCAGCGCCCCGACCCCCTTTTCAGCCATGATCGTGATCGCCTCGAAAACCGAACTGCCAGGCGAAATCGACCAGATATCATTGCCTTTTTCCCCGAGTAGCCGACTTACGCTGCGTTCCATTGATGCTCCTTTGGCGGGCGCCTCGTACAACGAGCGCCTACGCTGATAACCGTCACGCTTGTCAGGATAAACAGTATAAGTAGGATACCATATTCGGCGGTCGGCGCCAGTGGCAGTTGTGTGCCGTAACGCAAGATGCTGAGATTACGTAACGGTTTGAAACGGTCGATCACGGCCCAGCGTTGTAAGGATCCCGATGCTACAAGACAGCCGACTGGGCGGCGGACGTGCTCCCGATATCTTCGAAGGATCGCCGCGAGCGGTCACCAGCTTGAAGGTGCGCAACAACCCGCTGGCTCCCGCGGACGAACAGCGTCGCGTGCTGGCTGATTTGGCCGTCGCCGGTGCCGCCAACGATCAGGCCGATTTCGCTGCCGATTTGGTCGCTCACGCCGTCGACTTTGATCGTCTACCGCTGGAATACTTTCAAATCAACCTGGGCAAGCTCTGCAACATGAGCTGCCGGCATTGCCACGTCGATGCCGGTCCCGACCGCACCGATGCGATGATGAATCGCGCCACGGTTGACGCGTGTTTGGCCGCCCTCGACAAGACCAGCGCGCACACGGTGGACATCACAGGTGGCGCCCCCGAGCTCAATCCCAACTTCCGCTATCTCGTCGCCCAGGCGGTCGCACGTGGCAAGCAGGTCATCGACCGCTGCAATCTCACGGTTTTGCTGCTGCCCAAATACGCTGATTTGCCCAAGTGGCTGGCCGAGCGGGGCGTGGAGTTGGTCTGCTCGTTGCCGCACTACCGTCAGCGCAACACCGATGCTCAGCGCGGTGCAGGCACCTACGCGCGCTCGATCGAGGCCTTGCGCCGACTGAACGCTGTCGGTTATGGCAAAGGCGATCCACAGCGTCGACTGACGTTGATGGCCAACCCTGCTGGGGCATTTCTTGCGGGCGATCAAGCCCAACTCGAGCGCGATTGGCGGGCGGGCTTGCTGCGCGAGCATGGCTTGACCTTCGACCGGTTGATCGCACTCAACAACATGCCGATTTCACGCTATCTCGAATGGCTGCTACAGAGCGGTAACCTCGAGGCCTACATGCGGCGACTGGTCAGCGCCTTCAATCCGGCGGCGGCCGCCGGTGTGATGTGCCGCAATACGCTGTCGGTGGGTTGGGATGGTGGACTGTACGACTGCGATTTCAACCAAATGCTCGAGATCAGGCTCGACGGGCAGATCGCCGACTTTGACCCCGCGGCGTTCATCTCCCAGCGGATTCTGACCGACCGCCATTGCTACGGATGCACGGCTGGAGCCGGCTCCTCATGCGGTGGCGCCACCGCCTAGTCGACACCTGCTAAGCTAACTTCGCTGCGCGGCCAGCGCGCTCGGGCAGTTATGGGAAAAGTCCCGCGCTCCTGGTATGCTGGACGCACCTACCAGGTTGGAGGCTGCGATGGCCAGCGATGGCCCGGCGACCCCGGGGCCCAAGGTCGGGGGTGCGTTGCGTGCGCACCAACGCTTCGATGTCGATTGGCGCGCCACAGTGCGTTGTGGTGACTGGCCAAAAGTGGAACGTATCGCCGCGCAAAACATCAGCGGCGGTGGCATGTTTCTCAAGACCCAGCGTCGCGTCGCGATCGGCGCGAAGATTCAGGTAACGCTCGAGTTGCCCGGCGGGGATCTGATCCCGATGGTGGCGACGGTTCGGCGCATCGTCGATGACCCGCAAGGTGGTGAGACCGGCATCGGCGTTCAGGTCGACGAAGACCACGCCAATGAATTGCGAGCGATCGCGGAGATTGCGCAGCTTCGCCAACAGGGGCCGAGCGAAGAGGATTTTCCGGTCGACGTCGATGCGGACGACGACTTTCCCGCCGAGCCGACGGGCCCGATTCCACCGCTAGAGATCGCGAGCATTATCGGCGTCGATTTCGGTGTCAGCTACAGCGGCATCTCTGTTGCTGTTGGTGACAGCGTTTGCATGGTGCGCGACGATCAGGGGCGCGCTACTGTCCCTTCGATCGTTCACTTTCCGCCCGAAGGCGGCGACCCGATCGTAGGTTGGGATGCGCGCAAGATGCTGCCGATTTTGCCTGATCGCACGGTTTCCTCGATCAAGCGCGTTGCTGGGCGCAAGTTTGACGATCGCGGGGTTGAGGGGTTCATCCATTCCGCGGCCTATCGCGTCGGTCGCGGGCCCAACGATGCGATCCTGATCGAGGTTGGTGACCAGCAGCTGGCCGTGCCGCAGGTCTGCGCGATGATCCTCAAGAAGCTGCGAGAGATCGCCGAGCAGCGCTTGGACTTTCAGATCGAGGGCGCGGTGGTTACCGTGCCGGTCAATTTCGGCTCCGACGAGCGCAACGCGATCAAGCGCGCGGCACAGATCGCCGGTCTCGGGCGTATCGCTTTGATCGACGAGCCGGTAGCGGCGGCGTTGGCCTACGGCTTCGGCCAAGGCAAAAACGAGCTGGTCGCGGTCTATGACTTCGGTGGTGGTACCTTCGACTTCACCGTGGTCGATATGAGCCTCGATCACTATCGCGTGTTGGTCACGGCGGGTGATGCTTGGCTCGGTGGTGATGACTTTGATAGTGCGCTTGGCGATGCGGTGGCCAACGCCTTTTGGCGGCGCACTGAAGTCGAATTGAAGAAACGCGTTGTCGAGTGGCGGCGATTGCTGTTGGCCTGTGAAAAGGCCAAACGCACGCTGTCGACCGAGACCAGCGTCGACATGACGGTGGCGCGTGTGGTTGAGAGTCCGAAGAAGCTCGATTTGCGCCAGCGGATCGACCGTCATGCCCTCGAACGAATCTGTTCGAATCTGGCCCGGCAGAGTTTCGAGATCTGCAAAGGCGCACTCGCCAAGATCGATCTCGAGCCGCGCGATATCACCGAGTTGGTTGTTACCGGCGGCACCTCGCAGATTCCCTTTATTCGTGAAGGTCTCGAACGGCTGTTCGAGCGCACGATCACGCCGACGGTGAGTGCCGAGCACGCGGTAGCGCTCGGTGCCGGGTTGTTTGCCGCGCGTTTAGCGCGTCACCCGGCGCGCAAGGTGCAGTCGATCTAGCGCTCGCACGCTCAAGGTGACGCTCCCTAACAACGCAACATCTGTCCCGCGAACGCGCCGACACGGCGGCTGCTGGTTGTTCTTTGCATAGTGGCTGGCCGTTGGGTGCCAGCGCTCGCTGAACTACTGCATCAACGGCGCTGTTATCGCGGTGTTGGGCGCTGATCTTGTGCGCCGGCCTGTACGCTTGAGCGATCACTGCAGCGGGCACGGTCGTTGCACAGCTCGAACGCTGGCGGCGCCGGATCGGCCTCGCCGACAACCTTCGAGGAGAGTCATCGAATGCACAAGGCGAAGCTATTCGCATTGATCTTGGGATTGGCGGCCTGCGGCGAACGCGATGCGGACCAGCTGCTGGCACCTTCTGGCAAGGCTGAGCTGATCGATGTCGTCGCTTGTCGCACGGCGACGCCGCTAAAGAAGAACCTGCTCAACGCGCGCTATCTACATCAGTCGTTTTTTGACGTGTTCAAAGATCCGGCGAAGAACGTTGGCACCCATTGGCTGCGCTGGCGCGTGCCCGACGACGGCCGCTACACGCTGCACTTTCGCACGGCAAATGTGCTTACCCGCGAATCTGGCCTTTCCTACGGATGGGAGGACGATCATGGTGCGGCTGAGCGCGTCTCCTTTGCGGTGTTTGACGCCTGTCAGGCGGGTAGCCAGCCGCTGAGCACGCGCAGCTATCACCGTTTTGCCGGGCGTGCGGGTCAAGAGCTTTACCTGCGCGTGGCCTTTCACGCGACGGGCCGGGTGAGTCGCGGGATCGGCGGCGGCAAGACGCTGGAGATTTGGCCAGGCGATCGTACGCAAGTGAACTACCAAGTGCGAGCGCTCCCTGAGCCGACGCCAAAGGTCGAGGTCGGTGATCCCTACAGCCGCGACGGCGACGGTACGTTGATCATCCACGGCTTGGGCTCGTATCAGTTCGATTCGTGGGCCGAGCGCGAGCGCCAGGGTGATGCCGAGTTGCGTTTTCGCTGGTACCCGCCGGCGAACCTCGATGCGGGGACCTTTCGGATCAGTGTTGCATCGACCCGCGAGAATTATGTCCTCGGCCACTTTTACCGGCCGTTGACGATGTGGGGCCAGCCGGTGCTACCGCCGACCGACTGGCGCAGCAATTGGTCGTTCGACGCACCGGTCAACCACACCATCAGTTACGACAATCAACTGGAGTGCTACCAGCGCAGTGGCAGCGTGGCCGAAAAGGGCAGCCGTAGCGGCATCGATGGGGTCTATAGCCAGCTGAGCTGGGACCCGGCCGTCGCTGAGTTTCCGGCGGCTCGCGTCGGACTCGTCCATGCGGTGGGATACAAGCTCTACACCGTCGACAAGCCGGTAGTGTTTTCGATCAAGCCGACATTTGCCCACGCCGGTGGACACTTTCGCTTGAAGATCGAGTACGCCGGCGAGTTCGACGCCAAGTGCGATGCGCGCTGCGGCCACTAGCGCTGTTGGGTCGGCGCGCCGCAGGACCCCGTTGGTCTGTGAAGCTCTGTTCACTGATGTGAATCGCTCGCCACGCCGAGCGGGCGAGCGCCGCGGGATGCAGTGCTGTAAGTGTTCGTAACGAATTGTTTTTTCTTCGAAGGCCGCTGGTATGGCGTTTGCTTATCTTCTCCGCAGGTCCGCAAGCGCGGGCGCTAAACCAAGGAGACGAAGATGAGCAAGAAGACGCGTTGGATGGGGTTTCTAGCTGCAATGACCTTGCTCGGCAGCGGCTGCCTGATCGTCGACGACGAGGCGCTAGATTTGATCGATGGAACGCGTGGCATGGCCGACCTCCGTGTCGACTGGACGATCGACGGCAGTCAATCCAGTTTGCTCTGCGGCGATTACGGCGTGAGTTACTTTCGCGTGGTGGTCGACGGCTACGATCGTCGTGAGAGCGTGGTTAGTTGTCGTGGCGACCAGTGGAGCACGCTCGGCGAAATGTACTACCTTGTTGAAGGTGTCTACGACATCACCGTGATCGCCTACGACATCGAC
Organism: Deltaproteobacteria bacterium; assembly: GCA_020633415.1. Taxonomy (GTDB): domain Bacteria; phylum Myxococcota_A; class Polyangia; genus JACKDQ01. The sequence goes on along the minus strand of JACKDQ010000016.1, from coordinate 1,541 downwards.
GACTCTCGTCTGGCGAGCGCCTCGACCTCACTTCGCTTGCGCTCGGGCCGAGCCCTCGAGCACGTGGTGGTCGACTTCTCCGGCGCCTCGCTCTACTAATCGCGCTACTGGCAGAGCAGCGTTGAGGGATCGCAGCTTTGACCGACGGGGCACAATCGGTCCGCTCCGCGCCCGTAGCCTTGCGGTGGCAACTGGCAGTCATTCGACCAGGCGACCTGCTTGTTGGTCGAGCCGTTGATGCAGAACTGCCAGCCGCAGGGTACGCGTTCGGGGTGTTTGGCTTTGGCCCTGCTACAGCCGCGATACTGGCCGACGTAGGAGCTATCACAGGCGACATTCGCTACGCAGCGTGCCTCGTGATTACAGCGGTTGTTGAGTCCACAGGAAAACGTTGGTGAGCAGACCGACCACTCGCCATCAACGCACTGCTGGGTGCCACATTCTCCGCAACTCCGCGTTGCACCGCTGTTGCAGATCGCAGTGCTTACTGGTGTCGTCGGTCTGGTCGCTTGTTCGGCTGATTCGCCGCTTTGCAGCCGATAGGCGACCAGGCGATCCTGTGCTTGCTCGATCATCTGCCTGATCCAGTCGCGATGAGACGTGATATCGACGGCATATTGGTTACCCGTGCTGTGGACCGGACCGCGCACGACGCCGACGAGCGGTGCGTCGTTGCCGGTGCCCAAGGTGATACGTCCGCCAGAGTTGCCAGGCGTAAGCTCGCCGCTGCCGTCCGCGTTGGGGCGCCAAACGATCACGCGACCCGAGGCCGTTTGCACCGTCACTGTGGCTTCGTTATAGAGACCGGAAACAGGATCAAACGCGGCCAGTGAAATCGTGTTTCCTTCGGCAGGACTGACCTGAGAGATCCGCGCTGGCTTGACGCCGTCGCTGGGATCTTGCTCGGGGCTCGGCACGGGGCGATTCAAGAAGATTACCGCGAGGTCGGTGTAATGGTTGACCGGTGGCACGGCAGCGTTGGTGTTGCCAAAGAACCCGCCACCCGGCGCGAAGATCGGTGGTCCTTGGCGTTGGTAGACGCGGTTGCCGAGAATGATTCGTTGGCAGCCACGCGGGCGGGCCTCCGGCTGAATCGTCTCTCGGGCTAGATCGTAGGCGAAGTTTCCTTCGCTGTCGGTTTTCGGGTCGGCGCAGAGGTGAAGCGACGTCAAGACGGCCATCGGGTGGATTAGCGTGGCGTTGCCGCTACTGCGTCGCCATTCGCTTGTACCCGTGGCGACGTCGGTGATCACGCTGACGTAGCCGACCAGTTCGCCGAAGTTGCGCTGGACGGTGACGACCAATTCATCCTTGCCGGCGAACGGGTCCGTCGGGCTTTCGGCCGCGGTTTGCAGGCAGCCGCCGAAAAAGTCCGCACAGCAAAAACAGATACCGCATCGATCTTCGCCTCCGCCCGGCGTGAACGGCTCTTCGGAACTTGTGCACGAAGCAGACCAGTCGGGCCTTGATCGGGGACAAAGGGAAATCGGCTGCTTAGCGATGCTGACGGTGGCTTGTTGGATTGCCGGGCCACTGACGGG
>JACKDQ010000015.1 GCA_020633415.1 Deltaproteobacteria bacterium | reverse complement strand
AAGTCCCCTATGTCTACCAATTCCATCACCCAGGCGAGAGTGGACAGGCGGAGCAGCGGCGGGCGTTGGGCGTTCAGCCCGCTGGGCAACTGCCGGCGAGCGCTCTTTTCTGCGAGGAGGTTGCCGAGGAGCGGCGCGGCGCTTAGTCTGCTAGTCGTGGAGCGACCAAGCGCAGATCCCGAACATGGGTTTGGCGACCCGCTGGCGGCGGACGCAGACGGCGTGGTTGCGTTGGGTGGTCCGATGGATCCCGCGCGTCTGTTGGCCGCCTACGCGCGGGGGATCTTTCCGTGGTCGGGGGATCCGGTGCGTTGGTGTTCGCCGGATCCGCGGGCGATCTTCTATCGGATCCGTCTGCCGCGCAAGTTGGGCAAGATGATGCGCCGTGGTGACTTCCGCGTGACTTTCGATCAGGATTTCGACGCGGTGATCAGCGGTTGCGCCGAGAGTCATCGCGACGACGGCGAGTGGATCACCGATGCCTTCGTCGAAGCCTACAGCGAGCTGCACCGCCATGGTTACGCCCACAGCGTTGAGGTTTGGCAAGCCGGGCGGTTGGTTGGCGGCCTGTACGGCGTGCAGCTCAATGGTTTATTCGCCGGCGAGTCGATGTTTACCCGGGTCGATAACGCCTCAAAAGTTGGCTTCGCCCACTTGGTCTGGCATCTGGCGACGATCGGCACGGTGCTCTTCGACTGCCAAATGCTCACGCCGCTGACCCACGCCCTGGGCGCGGTCTATGTCCACCGCTCCGATTACCTTTATTTACTCGATGAGGCGATGGAGGTTCAGACGGCCTTTAGCGGAGAGCGCTGGCCTGCCGCCGGAGCGCCGGGCGTCGCCGAGCGCTCAGCAGCGACCCGACAACGCAAGTCGACCAAGACCAGCGGCAACGGCGAAGCTGATCGCTGATCACGCTTGCGTCGCGTGAGCACGCCTAGTCCAGGCCAAGCTCGCGGAGTTTGTCGGCCAGAATGCTGGCCTTGATCAGCACCTCGCCCCGACAATTGGAGCCGTCGTTGGCGCAGACGTGCGGCTCAAGGCAGTCTTCACCAGCTCGCGGGCGGTAGTCGATCTCGCCGTCGACGAGGATGCCGACCACCTCGGCAGTCCCGCGGCGCACGACGGCCGACCCCGAGTTGCCGCTGAAGGCATCCAGGCTGGCGAGAAACATCCCGGGCACCGTTTCGCGCTCGAGTACGACGCCTGTTGTTACCTTGGCTGGCAGGCCGTTGGGGTGGCCGATCATCGTCAGCGCCGTTCCCGGATCGGCGGGGTCGTCGGAAATGTTGAGCGCGCGCCCAGTCATCGCGCGATCGAGTTCGATGATCGCGAAGTCATCAACCGTGCCCGGGGGCGTGTCGCCAGCATAGATCACCCGCTTGCAATGGCGCACCTGGCGGCGAACGTTGAGCAGGTTGGGTGCGTCGAGAGCTTGGCGGTCGTATTTTTCATAAGGGTCGGGCGGGCTGTCATAGCGATAATCAAAGACGAGTGCGATCTGCGCGCAACCGGCTTCGAAGCTATCCACGCGGTGGCGTAGAACATGGGCGGCGGTGACGGCGATATTCTTTTTGATCAAAAAGGCGGTCCCCCAACCGCGCGCAGGTTGCCAGGCGAAGCGCACGTCTTCGCAGATTTCGCTACCGTAGCGTAGGCTGGCTCGCCAGAGCAGAATTGACGGCTGATCCTGCTCAGGCACCAGGATTCCGTCGACGATGGTGTCTTTGGCGAGGACCAGTGCGGTCGCTTTGGCGTGGGCGTTGGCAACGGATTCCTTGCGATTGTCGTCACCGTAGACCACACCCTTGCCGTTGGGCGCGCTGCTCGTGGTGTCGGCGGGGGATAGCCCACAGCCCGAGCTGACACCGACTGCGGTGAGGGCGACCCAGGCGACGAGACGGGCAGCGAAAACCTCTCGAGGTTTCGTTCGCAAATCGGACATGGCAACAGAGATAGCAGCCCCTGTGCCAGGGCTTACCCGTCGTTATTGCGGTTGTTTCTTGAGTTACCGGGGACGGATCGCCCCACCAACGGAAAGACCGCGGAGAGTGGTGCGTCCGCGGCAATTGTCCAGTCCGCGAGTGGCGGGCGTTCCTCGCTACTTGAGCTTGCTGCGCAACGCCGAGGCGAACTGGGTTAACGCGGGAGACCAGTCAGCATTGCAGAAGTTCGCGAAGAACCCGTCGGCGCCGAAGCCCTTGGCGAAGGCTTCCAAGCGAATCGCGGGAACGGCCGATCCATTGGGGCCGCTGCAGCTCGCCGCGAGCTGCGGCATGCTTTCGATAAGATTGACTTGCACCAGGTGCGTCGGCCCGGAAATCACCGAGACCACGGTGCGGCCAGGTCCGCCGATGCCCTGGACGAGTTTGACGTAGTTTTCGACGGGGTGGAGGTGGTTCTTCGGATCATCAGCGGCGCGTGGCTTGCAGCTTTTGCGTGGACCCATGGCGGTCCGGTCATCGATGTCGCACTTGATGCCGTACTCGAAGCAACGGAAGGAGGTGAGTGGGCCCCATTCGGTTTGCGAAGCCGCCGGATCGAAGATCTTCATGTCTTTGGCCGAGCAATCGTCTTCGTCGGAAAGGATCAGGATACCGAGCACCGCGCCGCTGCGACGAAACCCAGGATTGACTTGCGAACTGAGCGCCTGTGCGATCGCTTGCAGATGCATCTCAAAGCCGCAACCTGTGGTGCCGAGCGCGGAGATACAGGACAAGGCGTCCCTTACGGCTGTCAGCGGATTGGTCACACCGTCGACGTTGACGACACCGTTGGCGCTATGACTGATAAACGCGTCGCTGGGACCCTTGCAGCCGGCCAGGCGGGGCTTGCTCTGCAGCTCACCGCCATCGCTGTTCTGGCAAGATTCAACTTGGTAGGGCACGCCGAGGTCGGTGCTGATCACGCCGATATGCAGATCGGGCAGCGTTCCGCCGGGGGCCAAGGCGTCGACCAATTTGCCGATGTTGTCGCGCAATGTGGTCTGCGCTCGTTCCATCGTGTAGGAGTTGTCGATCAGCACCAGCAGATCGATCGCTGCGATCGGCGGGGCAACCGTCGCGTCAGCAATGAGACCGTCGGTCACCGACGCATCGACACCACCACCATCGGCGGACGCTTGGCAAGCTCCGGGCGACTGCTGTTGAAGCGTGGAGAGCGCCGCAACGCAGGTTGCCGCGCAGCGCGTTCGCGCATCATCAGAGGACCAGCAAGCGCTTTGGCTGTCATAGAGCTTGAGTTCCGCGGCGAAGCGTTCCGGCGCAACCTCAGAAAGGCACTTCAAGTAGCGATCGCAGTCGCTCGAGGGGGTCAGTCCCGTTTGCCTATCGTTGCAGGCAACGATCGCAGCGGTCATCGCCAGCATCACGCCAAGTCGTTTCATCGGACTCCTCCAACCCTACTGGGCACGTTCACCGCTTGTTGTCGCACGGGGGACGTTGATTAACTTTCGTAACTATTTTTTCTCCCGGGACGTAGCGAAATACGCGGAATAGCGGACGGAATTCGGATACAGCTGGTCAGCGGAGGTCTGGAACAGGCGCTATGCGGCGTTAATAAGTTAAGAAAGTTAATCAACGTCCCCTCAAATCCCTCAAAAACGGCCACCCCAAAACAAGGCGGCGCCACGGTTGCCAGTGGGCAGTAGCATCCAGCTGTAGGCATGGCGATCGGAGTCACGCTGGGGAAGGGCAATGCCGACGATCCCCGTGGCGACGCTCAACACGCCGAAAGCGATCAGCGCCGAGCCAGCAGAATAGTCGGCGTAGATGAAGAACCCACCGCCGATGGCCGTCGGCACGCCGGATAGCAGGGCGAGCCAACCCCATCCACGAGCGTTCTCCAGACCGCTGATGTAGACCAGCGCCCCAAAATCGGCAACCAGCGCGGCAGCACCGCCCAGGCTACCTAAGGTAATACCAGCGACGAGATTGGGGTCAGGTTTGGCTTGAGCGGGCTTGGCGGCGGCCAAACCAACGAGCAACGTCGCGATTGTGGCGATCCGTTTCACCGCGACATCTTTGCAACATCCGTCAGACAAGGCAAAGGCCTCGCTGGCCGATCGTCGAGAAAAAAAATTGGAACTCTGATGCTCCGCCGGTGTCTCAGAACAGTCCAAGCGGGGATTCCACCCGCAGGACTGCTGTCCAAAGCCACCGCTAGTTCGCCGTAGCTTACACGGAGCAGGGATGAACCACCCCTCTAAGAGGCCGCATTCCAAGGACAAAACAGATTCCACCCCGCAAACGGCTACACCGCTCGAACCGGCCGCTCACGGTTGGCGTGGCGCGGCAGCCTTTGCGCCGCTGCTGACCCACCGGCTGGTCGACCGGGCGACGCTGGGTACGACACTGCCGCTCCGCCTCTCGCCAACCGTCGCGATGTTGCTATCCGGTGTTGTGGTCTGGCGACTCGTCGCACCGTTGCCAGGAAGCCACCGCTATCGCGGAACCAGCTTTGCCATCGCCTGCGGCATTCTGCTTGGGAGCTTGGCAGCGCTGGCCAACCTGGTCGGCTTTTTCGTTGGCCAGTCGGCCAACGCCAACACGCTGCTGCTCCAATCGACGGCCGCAATCCATTTGCTGGTTTTGGTGCCGCTCGCTGAAGAGCTCGCCTTTCGCGGCCTGATCTATCGGCAGCTGCGACGGACGATGACGCCGACCAGCGCAGTAGTCCTCTCGTCGACGGTCTTCGCACTGATGCATGGCACGCTCTATCAGTGTGGCTGGGCGCTGGCGCTGGGCCTGTTGGCGGCGTTGGTTTACGAGCAAACCCATTCACTTGTTGCGCCGGTGCTGGTTCACGGGCTGTTCAACGCCGTGCCGGTGGCGATCGCTGCCTTCCGTACTAACCCGCATGAGCTGTGGCCACTTTGGCTGGTGGTGTTCGCCCTAGCGACGACTTTTGCGATCGCGGCTTCGCGACTACGCCTGGTGACTGAACAGCTCGCGCTGCAGCGCGGGTGAGTTAGCGCTGGAGCGCGCTCATTCGACGGAGAGCTCGTTGAGATCTTGCTGCAGTACCGCAGGCGCGCTGACGACGCGACGGGGGCGTGAAGATCTGACGTTACCTGTCGTGCAAGCGCGCATCACGTCACCACCTCGACAAGCCTAGACCCGACAACCCAAGACGTAAACGGCGCCTCCGACGAAAGGCCCTTGCAACACGTAGCAAAGTTTGCGCAAAGTCGGCGCGTGTGCACCGCAAAGGAGATGTACAAGCCGATGCCGACCCCAAGAATCATCGCACTGACGATATTGCTCGCCCCATTTAGCGCGTGCGATAGCAGCGCCAAGGGCGAAGTCGACGCGGGAGCAGCAGTGGACATGACGGCTTCGGTCGCCGACGGTCGCACCAACAACGACGGGCCGAAGGCTGATGCTGCGTCGCGCTGTAGCGGTTGTCGATCCGACCAGACCTGTAGCGCCGAAGGCAAGTGCGTTGACTTGCCCAAAACCTGTCCCTGTCCGAAGAATGCCTACTGCGATCTAGCGACCAACACCTGCAAGTCGGGCTGCGCTCGCGACGACAGCTGCGATCAAGGCCTCTACTGCGACCTTGCGGACAATGCCTGCAAACCAGGATGCCGCGGCGACGCCGAATGCACGCTGCCTTGGACCTGCGTTGATCACAAGTGCAGTTGCGACGGAGAAACGGACCAACAGTATTGCCAGTCGCTGCCAGGCGAATGCAGCACAGCGACCTGGACCGACCGCTGCGGCCAACAGCGGCAGTCAAAATGTGGCTGCGCGGGCACATCGACTTGCTGTAGCGATAGCTGCGTCGACCTAAAGAGTAACAAGAACAATTGTGGCGCTTGTGGCGTAAAGATCCCCACCGATGGCGTCTGCGATAACGGGGTTCCCAAGTGCTCCGGTAGTCTTACCAACTGCGCGTCCGTTTGCCTCAGCACGCTCTTCGATGAGAAAAACTGCGGCAAGTGTGGCCGCACGTGCTCAGCCACGGCAAATTGCGACCAGGGGAACTGCGTCAACGTCGTCGAAGAAAAGACATATGTCGCCGGAATGACGTGCGACAGTATCTGCGGCAAGACCGGGGCGACCTGTGTCGCTGCCAGTGTTGGGTATACCGATGGTTATTGGCACTGTGCTGGCCCGAAGATAACCTGCGACAAGGCCATCTCACGCTACTCCAGCTGCAACGGCATTTCCGTCTACCTCTCCGCGGCTAGCTGCACCTGCCACGAGCCCTAGGACCGAGGGCCGACAAGACCCGACTTTCGGATCCGATATCGCGCCTGATGTGGCCCAGGATTTCGGTTCTGACGGACCGATCGCTGCGTTCCGCAGCAAATGAGCTGAGCTGTGGCCACTTTGGTTGCTGGTCTTTGCCTTGGCGACTAGCGATGCGACCGCGGTGCCGCAACTGCGGCCGGCAATTGAACGTCTGGCGCTCCAGCGCGGTTGAGTTTGCGTTGGAGGCGTGCAATTCGACGGGGGAGCTCGTCGAGATCTTGGTGCGGCGCCGCCAGCGCGGTCCTCAGCGCTACAGCATGATTCTTCTCAACGTGTTCATAGTGTTTGGCAAGTTCAATGTAGCCGCTGTTGTACTGCGGAAACTCGCCAAGCAGTTGGTGCCAAAGTTTCGCAGCTTCCCCACGGTCGCCGGCGCGTTGCCGGAGACGGGCCAAGGTCTCGAGCGTCTTTCGCCGTGTGGCGGGCGACTGCCAGAGCTGCAGTGCGCGCTGCAAGCAGCGCTCGGCTAGCCCCGGCGTTTCTAGGTGCAAACGCGCTGCGGCAAATAGTTCCTCGCCGTCTTCGGCCCATTGCAGTGGATCGCTGGCGCGCATAACCAACTCGCTGAATAGCGGCGCCATCGAAGCGATGTCAATGCGGTTGTGCTCAAGGACACCGCACAGCCCGGCCAGGCTACCGCTGCGCAAGAATGCATTGTACAGCTCGGGCGCCAGGCTGCCGTCGACATCATCTTGGCGGACAAAGCCGAACAGCTCACGCTCAACTGTGCCCAGCCGGCAGTTGCTCAGGCGGCTGCCAAGCAGGCGACGACAGAGCGGTAACAGATCGAGATGAGGCAGCTCGAGCAACAACGGCACTCGCCGGATCAAGCTGCGATTGCGCAGGATCGGCATATCGAAAGTTCTGCCGTTGAAACTGACCAGCAGTTTGGCGCGGGCGAGATAATCAGCGAGCAGATCGAGTACAGCGGGTTCGTATTGAGGACTGCGGACAAATAATTGGTCGACGATGAAGCGCTTTCCCTGTTCACAGAAGCGCCCGATGCCGATCAAAAAGGCTAGGGTTCCCGCAGCGCGCGAAAGCCCGGTCGTTTCGGTGTCAATAAACAGCAGATCGGCCGGACCGAGCGCCTCGTCGCCATCCGTCCACTCGAGTTTCGCTCGCAGCAGGTGGCGTGCAGCGTGCAAGGCGGCACGTGATGGGGCTTCCAACGCTGCGCGACCAAATCGCGTATCGCGCTCGAATACGTGGCGGTAGACCAGCCCCGCATCGTCGATCGGCGCGGGCTCTGCCCAACGGCGATCGGTGATCTGTCGAGGCAAGGCACTCCAGCGCTCTGCGGGTGTACCTGCAGCATCCCAGCTCCTTAGTCCTTCGATGCGGGAAATCGCAGCACGTAACTGCGCGATCCGTTCGGCAGACCCGCTCCGTCGATGGTCACGGGCAAGGGAGCCGGCTAGCGGTCGAGCCTCGGCAGCGATCGACGGCAGCGCATCAGTGCCGAGATGCTGGCGCAAGCGTTGGGCCACGTTCATTCGAACCTCCTTCGCCTAGCTAGCCAACGCCAGCTGTAAATATCGCAACAGCAGCAACGCCGTTGGCTTAGCGCGCCCACTACCACCAGGACCGATGCAGGCGGGGCAACCGCGCTCACAGCCGCAGCGTTCGAGCAGTGTCTTGGCGCGCGCGACCAATAGCAGGCGATCTTCGAAAAGGCGCTCAGCGAGGCCAATGCCACCCGGGAAGCGATCGTAGAGAAATACCGTTGGCGAGAACTGCTGGCCGTCGAGAGGTTCGCTAACTGCGAGTTGTCCACGCGAAACCACCGGGAACCAATCGGCACGCGCATCGCCGATCGCGCGGCCAATATCTCCGCCGTCCCCCATCAGCAGCAGGGTGGCAGCGGTGTGGAGGGTGCGCGACATCCCCAATGCCGCTTCGGCGATCTCGGCAAACGTCGCATCGACTAACGCAACTTGTGTGCCTGGCACGCTGACCCAGAGCGCGCTGGTGTGCATCTGCCTTTCGGGCTGCACCACGTCACCAAAGCCAACGTTCTCATGGGTGTGGTGCTTGATCTTCTTGAAGCCGGTGACGCGCGTCTCGAGGTGGATTTCGCCGAGGTTGGCAGCCGCGGTGCGCGGATGTTGTTGGTCCGTGCGCAAAACGCGGATGCGCGTTTGCGTCAGCGCGTCGGTGTAGTAGTCGACGTCGACCCGGCGCACGAAGGCTTTGTGGTTGTCGTGATCTAGCCGCAGAACCTCGAACTGTTGGCCTTCGAGCTGGTAGATTGCGTGGTCGTGGAGCTCCTGCGGTGCGTCGTCGTAGTCGACCTCGGCGATGATTTGGCCTTGGCTCCCAGACGGGGCAGCGTCGTTGTCAGTCCGCACGACGAGGAAATTTTCGGCGGCCGGACCGCGCAAGCTCACACCTGCCGCTGGGAATGCATCACCGACGAAGTGAAAGGCATCACCATCGCGATGGAGCTGTTGCGCATCTGCCAAGCAGTCGAGAACCTCGGCGGTCTCTTCGGCGCCGAGCTCGCCATAGGTCTCTTGGCGGGCAAACGGCAATTCATAGGCGGCGCACTTGATTTGCGGCACGAGGATCGAGGCGTTATCGGGGTCGATGCGCGCGTGTTCTGGCTGCTGACCGAACAAGTAGTCGCTGTGCTCGGCGACAAACTGATCGGTTGCGGCGCTGCTGGCGACAAGCAGCGCCAAACTTGGGTTGAGTCGGCGACCGGCACGGCCAGCCCGTTGCCACGCGGCGGCGCGACTACCGGGCCAGCCGGCGAGGACCACGGCATCGATGTTGCCGATGTCGATGCCGAGCTCTAAGGCGGATGTGGTGACGACGGCCTGGGTTTGTCCGGCCTTGAGCCCGCTCTCGACCGCACGCCGACGCGCGGGCAGGTATCCGCCACGATAGCCGCGCACCATCTGGTGGACGAGCTCAGCTGGGCGATCGGCGGGCAACGCGGCGGCCAGCCGGTCGCGCAGTTGTCGGACCATCACCTCGACCGCCAGGCGCGTGCGACAGAACACCAAGCTGTCGATCTCTGCTGCGATCAGATCTTCGGTCAGCTCGCAGGTCGATTTGATGTAATTTTGGCGCAAGCCGAGGGCGCGATCGACGAGCGGTGGATTGTAGACCCAGAAATGTCGCGGGCCACTCGGCGCACCGCTCTCGCGCAGGCAGACCACCCGTTGACCGATCAGCCGCTCAGCGAGCTGATCAGGGTTGGCGATGGTCGCGCTGCTGCAGATCGTGATCGGTGCAGCACCGTAAAAGCGGGCGATGCGATCGAGACGGCGCAGCACATGGGCCACATGGCTGCCAAACACACCACGGTAGACATGAAGCTCGTCGATCACCACATAGCGCAACCCGGCCAAGAAGCTCGACCAGGCCGGGTGATGGGGCAAAATGCCGGTGTGCAGCATGTCGGGATTGGTGGCGAGGATCCGCGCCCGCCGGCGGGCCACCCGACGTTGATCGACCGGCGTGTCGCCGTCATAGACAACCACGCCGATCTCGGCCTGCGGTTGACCGACGGACGCCTCTTGACCGAGCGCTGCGTTGGCCAACGCGCGCGCTTCGCTGACCTGATCGCGCGCCAAGGCTTTGGTGGGGAAGAGATACAGCGCGGTGGCCCGCGGCTCGTTGAGCAGGCGTTGAAATACCGGCAAGCTATAGCAGAGCGTTTTGCCCGAGGCCGTCGGTGTGGCGATCACGACGTGGTTTCCGGCCTGAACCGCGCGATAAGCCTCGGCCTGGTGGCGATAGAGCTGGGTGATGCCGCGGCTGCGCAGCGCCTCGACAAGTCGTTGATCGAGCTCCGCAGGCAACGCGCAGTACTCGGCACTGCGGGCCGGGAGGCTTTCCAAGCAGCAAAAATGCCGTCGCTGCGGTCCGTTGCCCCACGCATCGAGCAGCGCTGCGAGCTGAGATCGTTGATTTTCCACGGCAATTTTATGCGGGTGAGTCATCGCTGAGCCAATGTCCAGTAGTGAACATTAGAGCAGCATCGATCTGCGCTGTCAAAGTTTTACTGTGTGACTAGCTCGCAGCCGGCAAACGACCGCGGCGGCGGCGCAGGCGAGCGAAGATCTGGTCGATCGAATCGAAGGGGCCAACGTCGATCACCGGCACCCCGATACGCTCGATCTGCAGGCGGGTGTCACCGCGGGCGCGCTGAAGACGCAGCTCTTCGATGTGCCGCAGCAAGCGCCGATGGGCGGCCCCTTTGCCGTTGGTCAAATGCGGCTGAATCGGTCCGCGCACCTGCGGTGAAAAAACCACGACCCGGTGGTGGTGGCGCAATGCAAGCCGCAGACTGTCGATCACCGCCCGCGGCTCGACCACCTCTTGGAGGTCGCTAACGATCAGTAGCTGATGAGAAAGGCGCGAGCGGGCTGCGCGGCGGATCGCCTGAGCCAAGCCAGAGCCTTTGGCGGGCAGTCCATCGGATTGCCGATAGGGTAGCTCGATGCCACGCACGCGGCAAAACAGCCGCAGCTGGGCCGAGCTTGGCGATCCGGCGACGATCCGATTCCACCAGCGCGGCATGCCTCCACCGTGCTGGGCGAGCGAGCTGGCGACCGTGCGGTGGATCAAGTCGGTGTCGAGCCAACTGCCGCCGCTTCCTCGCATCAAACCACTGCGATTCTGCGTAAGGCGGCGCTGCACGCGGGCATCGATACCGTTCTGATAGGCCAAGTAGGTTGCTACCGCGGTGTAGAGTTCTTGATCGGTGAGGTCTGTCAGATCTTCATCGACTACGTTGTGCGTCTCCATCAGCTTGTCGATGATCTGATAAAGCTGCGGACGCCCATCGGCGGGGGGCAGCGTGCTGTAGATCCGGCTGTCGAAGGTGATCAGACCCACGCGATCGCCAAGGGCGAGCGCCTGCTGGGTCAGACTTGCGCAGAGCGACTGCCCGTGGGACAGCTTGGTCTGAGCACGATCGCCCCAGCGACGACGCATCGTCGGTGAGATGTCTAACAACAGCCAATTCGTCGAGACGATCTCGCTCTCGAATTCGCGAACCAGCAAGCGGCGCTGACGAGCGGTTGCCTTCCAGGCGATGCGCTTGAACGGATCCCCGGGTGTGTGGTCGCGCAATTCGCGCAGCTCGGAGCCTAGACCGCGCTGACGTACCAGCCGTGGACCGACCCGCCCATGGGATGCGCCGGCCGTCGGCGGCAGCGGTACCATTGCGCGACCAAATCGCAGCGATGGAAAGACTTTGATCAAGAACGATGAGGGGAAGTAGATCTGCAAACGAAAACAGCCAAAGCGATCTTCGACGATCAAGCGTACGCCGTGGAACGCCCAGTAGCCCGCCGCTTGAGGTGTAACCGCAACCTGTAGGTCGATTTCGCAACGCGCCGGCAATGCGACGTCGATCGGTCGTTCAGCGCCATCGCCGATGCGGATCTGGGAGGCGCAGATGATGTGCAGCCGTGCCCGGGCAAATGACGCATTGGCGCGATTGCGCAGCATGATATGCAGCGTCGCCAGCTGACCATCTTTGAGCGAACCATGGCTGGTGGTTGAAGGAATCCACCAGGCGAACTCAAGCCGGTCGCGACGCAGCATCGCCGACTGGGGAATGAACAGCACGAACAACACCAGCAGCGTAGCGAACTGCAATACGCCGAGGGCAAACAGTGGCCACGACGCTGTTACGGCACCGAGCGCAATAAACAGTGCCGCTAGACCGCCCGCGATCAGTCCGCCCGGTGCAAGAACCGGCACGCGTTATCCCCGCCGCTGGTAGGGCACACTGGCGAGCGCCTCATCGACGACCGATTGTGCGGCATAACCCTCGATCTCCGCTTCCGGCGCCAACAATACACGGTGGGCGAGCACGGGCTGGGCCAAAGTCTTTACGTCGTCTGGCAAGACGAACGCGCGTCCATGGATCAGGGCATGGGCTTTGGCTGCTTGCATCAGCATCAATGAGGCGCGCGGCGATGCACCGAGGTAGACACGGCGATGCTCGCGAGTGAATCTCGCTAGGCCGACAATGTATTCGAGTAGCTCGTCATCAACGTGAACCCGGTCGCCGAGCTGTTGGAGCTGGAGGATCGTCTCTGGACTGAGTGTCTGGCGAACGGGCTGAGGCGTCTGGGCGTAGGTTAAGAGGATTTGCTTCTCCTCGGCCTCGCTGGGGTAACTCATCGTCAGCTTGAGCAGGAAACGATCGACCTGCGCTTCGGGCAGGGGATAGGTACCCTCTTGCTCGATCGGGTTCTGGGTGGCAAGCACCATAAACGGTGGTTCGAGTCTACGCGTCTCGCCTTCGATCGTGACCTGGATCTCTTGCATCGCCTCGAGTAACGCGCTCTGCGTTTTTGCCGGGGCGCGGTTGATCTCGTCGCCGAGCAGGATGTTGGCGAAAATCGGCCCCTCACGCAGAACAAAGGTGTTGTTACGCATGTCGAGAATGTAGGTGCCGGTGATATCCGACGGCAGCAGGTCCGGCGTAAACTGAATGCGGCGAAAGTTGCAGCCGAGGGTCGCTGAAAAGGCTTTGACCAAGGTCGTTTTGGCGACGCCGGGAACGCCTTCCAGCAACACGTGACCACGCGCAACGATCGCCGTTAGCAGTAGCTCGGCGACTTCAACCGGACCGACAAAGGAGCGACTAACTTCCTTAGAAAGCGTGGCGCAGGTGCTGCGAATTTGTTCGAGTTGTGTGTCACCGATCGTCATTGGGGGCTCTTCGTGATTGTCTCGCTGAGCATCGACGGGTCACCGAGATCCGCCAGCAACCGAGCACAGCGTCGGTAAAGCATGACCAGCCGTCTCTTGCTGAGGCGCGGCGCGGCATCGATCCCGACTTCGCCGCGAGTGTACGGTATGTTGCGCAAGCCGCTCAAGATGCGACGGCAGTTATCCGCCGCATCAGAGCCGGCCTTGGCGCGTACGCGTTCGACGATCCAGCGCGGGTGAATCGCGGAAACTGGCCCCGGCGTGAGAAGCACGGTCGATAGCCGATCCTCGAATTCCTCGCGCAAGATTGCCCCAGCGCGGCGCGTCGGATCACCTCGTCGTGTTGGCAAGAGCGCGTGGACGGCGCTACCCCAGCGTCCATCGATGTCGCGGCGCGCCCACGGCAAGAGCAGCACTAGGCCGGCAAGTAGCAGCGTGCCCGCGAAAATCGCTAGTGCGCGCATCCCCGCACTGGTCAGTGCGAAGTCGTTGATCCGGTTGATAAACCGGTTGAAATCGCGAGCGATCCGTCCGCTTGTGCTCTGCGCCTGCGGGGTAAAAACGCCGGCGAACTGGGTGTCGCCGACGGCAACCGTGACCGTGACGTGCTGGGGCCGATCGTCGCCGAGGAGAAAGGCGAGCAGCTGGCGAGCCAAGCGGCGATTACCGCCGAACCGCTGCATGCGGTTGATCAACACGCTGGGATCGGCGAGCGCGGCGAAGCGACCACGTCCAAACTCGCCGGCGACCAGCAGCTGCCCCCGTTCAGGACCGAAGGTCAGCAGCGAGGGCAAAGTCGACTCGAAAGCCGTGGGGTGGTTGGTCACGACGCGAAACACCGCCCGTGTGATCGGATGGCTGACCGGACCGGGGTGAGCGATCGGCAAGGCAGGTTGGTCACGATAGTGGTTGTCGGCGATGACCACGCCTGGACGACGATGGATGCCGAACCTTGCCAGCAGCTCTGCCGAGCTGCCGAAGTCGTCGGCGATCAGCATGCGACCTCCGGCGCGCACGAAGCGGACCAACGATTCGACGGGAAGTTGCTCTCGGGGATAGATCAGCAGCAGGATCGCTTCGCGATGTTCCGCTAGGGCAGCCAAGTCGATCCGCGCTGGCGCGCTGATCGCGCAATCGGCCTCACGCACACCTTCGGCGAAGGTACTCAGACCATTCCAGTCGGTATTGTCGATCAGGTAGTCGGTTTGTGCGCGTGCCTGCGAAGGCCAGAACAGCGCACAAAGGACCGCGAGCAGGCCGGCAGTCCGCTGAACTTCAAGGGTGCTGGGTAGACGGCTACATCGCACGTCGTAGTTTCTCAACGGCGCGATCGAGTGCGCAAAGCGTATGGCCGAGGTTGTTTTCGCCCTGCACTGCGACAACGACGAAGTACTCGTCGGTGATTCGACGTACGACGACACGCTGCTGCTCGAAGTCGAGGATCATTTGCTGGATCATGCCGAGCTGTCGTTTCCTGAAGGCCGTGCGCGCTTGGCTATAGATGATCCCCCAATGGGCACCGGCCAGTTTCATGTTGGTTTGGCCGACGTTGCTGTAGAGGTCGACGCTTTCACCCTCCCAATCGGCGAAGATCGCGCCTACGATCCCGGGAATCTCGGTCATCTCGTGGCGCAAAATGTCGGCGAAGATCGTCATCAGCGTGTAGGTTCTGCGGCTCCGGCAGCGACAAGCTCAACCCCGTGGGCCGTCTTGAGCTTGTCGACCATCTTGAGAAACTCGAAGCGGCGGGCCTGCTCGAACAGCCGGCCGCGAATCTCCGCTGCAACCTGCGCCAATGAGTCATTGCGCGCAGGCGAGCGCCGCACCAAGTAGATCACGTGGTAACCGAACTTGGTCTTAACGACGCCGCTCGTTTGGCCAGGCTTGGTCATCGCAAAACAAGCGTCGGCAAAGTCACGGGCAGTCAGCCCTCGTCGTGGAGTCGTCAGAGCTTCGCTGGCGAGCGGCACTCGGGCCGCTTGCGCGCGCACAGCGAAAACCTCGGGTAGCTTGCGGAACTCGTCGAGCGTCAGTGGTTTTGCTTTGGCGTAGTCGGCGATCGCCTGGGCCAGCTCTCTCGCTACCTGGTGGTAGTCGCTGCCGTCGCCGCTGCCGGCGCGCGCCAGGACGTGAGCGACTTCGGCCATCTCAGGGTGCACATAGTGACTACGGTTGAGCTGATAGGCACGCTCGATCATTGCGTCGGGGATCGACGCCTTGGTGAACGTCTTGCCGAAGTTCTCGGCGAGCAAACGCCCCGCGCTGCGCCGCTCCTGTTCGAGAACAGCTGGCGACCTATCGAAGCCACGGCGACGCGCCTCGGCGACCAACAGTTCGAAGTCGATCAACGCGTCGAGTGCTTGCTGCTTGCTCTCTTTGGTTTGCTCTATTCGACGGCGCAGCGCTCCGACGAGGATCGGCTCGCCATCCACGCGCGCGACGATCTGGTCGGCGGGGACCTTGTCCAGATGCGCTGCAGCTCGCACGACTGGCGGTGCTGGCGTCTCGGTTTTGCATGCGCTGGTGACGGTCGCGAAAAATGCGACCATCATCAGACGGATCGTCCGCTCAACGATTTGCTCGGTCATTGCGATCACTACGATCTATCGAGCATAGCAAAGCGCGCTAGCTCGGTCCCGGCGCGGACAACGGCAAAACCCACAAACGTAAGCAGAATTGCGGCGATGTAGTCGCGCTGGGTGAGAAAACGCACGCACAGGTAAAACACACCGAGCGCAGCAAGGAACAGTAGTGCTGCAAAGACCTCAAAGAAATATCGTTTCACGCCGCTCTCCCGCAAATCGAACGATGGGCTGAGCTGCACTGATCCGCCATCGCCATCACTCCAGGCCACTTCCGCGAAGCAGCAGACCGACCAGTGCAGCAACGCCAAGGCCGAGAATCGCATAACTCCAAACCGACACGCGTCGCCTCAGGCGGCGTCTGGTCTGGATCAGCTCGCCGCGCAGTTTGCCGTCGCCGCGAACATGGGCGGCCAGCGGCACGCGGACGTAGAGGTGGAAGATCGCCAAGTAGATCGCCAAGGCGAGTATCCCGAACAACACCGCAGCCGCGGCCGTGCGATGGGGATAGGCCAGCCGCAGTCGTTCGAGCGCGTCGCCAGTGAGGAACAGTCCGCAGAGTAGCGACACGGGCAACAGGCCGGTGAACGCGGCGAAGAGTGTGTAGATTCGCCATCGTCGGCGCCAGTGGCGCTCATTGTTACCCGGCGCCGCGAGTCGGCGTACACGCTGCGGGTGCGCTTCGGGGGCGCGAGCGAGGCGAAACAGCAGCCGACCGCCGACGCCAAACGCGACAAAGGATAGCGCGACCAGCACAAACGTTTTGGGGCCGTAAACGTTGATGCCGACCAGTTCGCTGCGCAGCAGGACCGGGAGCAGTAGCGAGCAAGGAAAAGCCGCGAAGAGCAACAGGCTGCTGTGCAACGCAACACCAGCTATGGCCAGCAGCAACGAAGCGGCGATCAGCATCGTAGTCGTCACGCCCAGGTGCACGCGCTGCAAGTGGATCATCGGCACCAGCAGAAAGCAGATCCACAGGTTGCAGGCCAAGACCAGCACCGCTGCATCGAAAATCCGCCGATTTGAGGCAGTTTCTCCGCGGCGACGTTGTGCGAGATCTTGCGGCAGAGGTTCGGTCGCCGTTGGCATCGGCCTATCATGCCACAGGTTTGCGCTGCGGAGCATTGACCATCGCCGGGCAGGACGGTAGAGCAGGGTATGGATGATCAACTTCCGGTCGTCGCCATTGACGGCCCCGCCGGCTCGGGCAAGTCGACCGTGGCCCGCAACGTTGCTCGGCGCCTAGGCTACACATTTCTCGACACCGGGGCGTTGTATCGTGCGGTCGCCTTGCTGGCCCAACGACGCAACGTTTCTTGGGAAAACGGGGAGCAACTGGGTGAGATGCTCAGCCAAGTCGAGCTGTCGATCGAGCCCGCTGAAACCGGCTGCGCGGTGTTCGCCGATGGTGACGACGTCAGTGAGGAGCTACGTAGCGAAGAGATCTCTCGCGGCGCATCTAAAGTGAGTCGTCATCCGCAGGTGCGTCAGGCATTGCTAGATCTGCAGCGCTCTTTTGTCACCCGCGGTCCGCTGGTTGCTGAAGGCCGCGACATGGCAACGGTGGTTTTTCCGCAGGCCGCGTTGAAGATCTACCTCGATGCTTCGGTGGATGTGCGCGCTCAGCGCCGCTATCAGCAGATGCTGGGCAGCGGCCAACCGGCAGATCTTGAAGAGATTCGGCGGGCCGCCCAAGTGCGCGATCAGCAGGACAGCACGCGCGCGGTGGCGCCACTTGCCTGTGCAGACGACGCGACGCTGGTCGACACCAGCGACCTGAACATCGACCAGGTCGTCGACAAGATCGTCGCGCTGGCGCGGGCGCGGATCACATCAGGCCGCTGAACAACCCGCCGTCGCAGAGAATCGTCGATCCGGTGATGTAACTCGCTCGCGTCGAGCAAAGGAATGTGATTAGCGACGCCAGCTCGTCGGGTTGGCCGTAGCGACCAAGCGGTATCTCGCGTTGAGCCTGAGTGCGCTGTTGTTCGAGCGAGATCGATTGGCTCGCGGCACGCGCTTCGTCGAGGGCGAGCAGTCGATCGGTTGCGATTTTGCCCGGGCATACGTTGTTGACCAGGATATTGTCGGGACCAAGCTCGTTGGCGAGCGTTTTTGCCATACCCACGATCGCCGCGCGATAGGCGTTGCTGAGCATTAGGCCGGCGATCGGCTGCTTGACCGAAATACTGGTGATGTTGACGATCCTGCCGCCGCCTCGGCTGCGCATCGGTTCGATCGCCGCGCGGATCAAACGCACCGCGCTCATCAACACCTGGTTCCAGGCCTGGTGCCATTGGGCCTCGTCGAGTGCCGCGAAGTTGCCGATCGGCGGGCCTCCCGTATTCGTCACCAAGATATCGACGCCACCAAACTGCTTGAGGGCCTGAGCGATTACTGTCGCTGGAGCCTGCGGATCCGACAGGTCGGCGGCGATCGTTGTCACCTCCGCACCGGTGTCTTGGCAGATGCGATCGGCCGTGGACTCCAGCGTGTCGCAATCACGCGCGCAGAGCACCAGCTTCGCGCCCTCCTTGGCGAGGCTGGTCGCGATTGCCCGGCCAAGCCCCTTGGATGAGGCAGCTACCACCGCGATTTTTCCGTTCAAACCGAAGTCCATCTGGTCGTCTCCCTCACCGAGCGGATCGGCGCATGCTGCTCGGCATTGTTTTCAGCGGTTGCGGCCGCCACCTCGCTCTCGTAACATGAGCAGACCGCATCTGGCGACCCGCTTAGTTACTCTGTCAGGCTCCAACGCTTAAACAAAACGCGAGGTGTACGTGCAAAGACACACGACCCGAATCCTAATTACCTTCACCTTCGTTGCGGCCCCGCTGTGCGCTCCAGGCCAAGCGCAGGCCGGCGTCGAACGCGCGTATCGGGGTAAGATCGTGCTGCTTAAGAAGCGCCCCCCGTTGCGTTTTCGCTCGAACGCGGCGTTTGCGCAGTTCCTCAAGACACAGCGTGTCGACAAGATTTGGCCCAAGGACAAAAAGAAACAGGACCGTTGGCGTCTGGAGTTTTTTGCCTTCTTTCGCGGCGCACCCAATGACGTCGAGGTGAAGATCAAGTTCTACGACATCACCGAAGGCCGCCGCTTCGTCGCTGGCGACAGTATCTACGTCTCGTCGCGCCAACAGCGAATTTTGGCCTCACACATCGAGCTCGAGAAGCCTCGGTTTAACATCAACCGCCGCTATGTGATGTATATCACCAACGCTCGTGGGCAGACGCTGGCCTCAACATCGTTTCGGCTCAACGGCAAGGCTGAAAGCTACTCGGGACGCGTGACGTTCACCGAGGACGAGACGCGACGCTAGCGGCGCCGCGGATTCTGAAAAAGCCAAAGAATTCATAACCGCCCGTTGCTAGCCGGCCCTTGGCGGCGCGCGCGCGTTGCGGCATCTAGGCGCCCTCGGCGCGCTGCCCAGCAAACAGACGCTACCTCCAGTCATCATTCGACTTTTCTTGACGCGCCCCCCCAGCCTTTGATAAGCAGGGCGCCCTAGGGGGTTCGTATGCGAAGGTGGTTGCTCATCGCCGGGTTCTCGCTGGTGGCCGGACCGGCCTTGGCGCAGATGAGCGGTAACGTCGATCGGCTCAAAGCCGACCTACACGGAGAGAATCTCGACCGCGCGGTGGCTGCGGCAAGCGCGTTGGGTTCGTTGAAGACGCCGCCCGCTCGCGACGCTTTGGTCGGCGCGTTGCAGCTCGGCTGCCCGCCCAAGTTGCTCACCGCGTTGCTCGAAGCGCTCGGTCAGCACAAGAGCGACGACACGATCCCGCTGCTCAAGCTCTTCGCGCACAACCGTACGCCGGAGATCCGCGTTGCGGCGCTGCAGGCTCTGGGGCGCAACGAGAGCCCGCAAACGGTGGGGCCGCTGATCGACGCGCTCGGTGACAGCAACCCGATGGTTCGCGCCAGCGCAGCCCGCATGTTGGGTGACCGCCAAGAAAAGCGCGCTGAGTCGGCGCTGTTTATGCTGGTAAAACGCAAAGACGTCTCCGCCGCCGCGCCGCTAGGCAAGGTGGCCGGCGTGGAAACGGCGAAGAATCTCGGCGAGCTGATCGGCGAAGTCCCTGATCGGGCAATCGCTTTGGCTTACGGCGAAATGCTCAAGCGTAAGGAGTTCGGCCCCGATCCGCTGCGGATGCAGATTGTCAAAGCGCTCGGCAAACTGCCGGGAAGCGACGCCACAACGGCACTGGTCGAGTACATCGCCAGCGTGCCTCCGAAAGACATCCGCCTGTCGAAGAAGATGGCAGAGCGACTTCTCGCGGGACGACAAAAATGACGAAGTCTTGCTACAAACGCCATGGTGCGCTGGCGCTGCTCATTTCAGCGAGCCTATCGCTCAGCGCCTGCCCCAAGCGCGCGTTTAGTCCGAGCTTTCCGGATAATCGCGCCGACGAGTTGACGAGCGCCCTGGCCGAGCTCAAGACCGAGAGCTCCCGCGCGCCGCATCCGACCAACGCCAACGGGCGACCGTTAGTGTTCTTCGTCACAGCTGCACCCTCGCAGATCATTTGTTACGACCTCGGATCGGCGAAAATCGTCTGGAGCGTGAAGTCTGAGATTTCCTCGCGCGTCGTCGTCGGCAATCAGCAGATCTTCTATCGCAGTGGCAAAAACCAAGTGGCGGGACGTTCGATCCTCGACGGCCAAAAGCTTTGGAGCAAACCGCTCCCCGAAGAGCAGCGCTTGCTGGGGCTGACGACCGATGGTGAACACCTGTATTACGCCACCGAGGTCTTCAAGCGCAGCGCCGGTCGGATCTACGGACAACTGATCTCGCTCGACGGGGAAAGCGGAAGTAACCGCTGGCATCGTCCATCAAGCGGGCGGATCGGTGCACCGGCGGCGCGAGGCGGGCTGCTGTTTGTTCCGCTCCGCTCACAATCGGTAGCCGTGATCAGCGCCAAGACTGGCGACGAGTTGGCGCGCGTGCGCTCGAAAGAGGAGACGCTGCTTTGGGCGCGAACGGACACGGGAGGCGTGCTGTTCGGTGGAACCAGCGGGATCTACCGTCTCGACAAGAATGCCGTCAGCGGCACGCAGAAGGGCTCGAGTTTCCTCAGCGCGAAGCTGCCCAAATCGGTGCGGCCAGTCTACTGGTGGAACGGCTATAACGCCGCGTTGTCGGGTTACACCGCCTACGATCGCAACCGACTGCTTTGGCGGATCAGTCCGGGCGGAACGATGACTTTCCGCGATGACATGATCTTCGTGCATAACTATCGCTTCGTTTTCGCCTTCAGCACCAAGGGGGACAAGGAGACGACGCTGCAATGGGCCTACACCTATCCGCGCGAGGATGCGGTAGCCTCGACTTATACCGGGGCGGCGGTCGTGCTGGCGACAGCCCACGGCCACCTTGCGGTAATCGACGCGAAGAGCGGGATCCAGGGCGCGGACGTCGATGTGGGGATAAAGGACAAGGTGATCGGCGCGACATTCGACATCGCCGGTTACGCGCCAGCGTCGAGCGGTGGATCGCCACGAAACCTGCGCGATTCGCTGAAGGAGGTGGTCTTCGACCCAGATCGCCGCTTCGGCAGCGTCAAAATCTTCGCCATCGAGCAGCTCGCGCAGTTGCGCTCGAAGAGTGTGACCACCGACCTGGTAAACATCGTCACCGGCCCCAAACTGGACAAAGCTGTCTATCAGCGAGCTGGGGACATGATCGTCGAGCGACATGACAAGGCGGCGCTTCCGCTGTACCTCAAGACGCTCGATCGAACCTACAGCTTTGTCGACGGAAAAGAGGCGGCAGCGGTCGGGGTAATGGCCCGCGCCGTCGGTGATCTAAAAGCCAAAGAGGCAACGAAATCCTTGCTCGCTCATTTGCGTGACAACGAAACGCCGCTTGAGGCAGTTGTCGAGGTCGTCAAGGCACTGAGCGCAATCGGCGACAAGCGTGCGGTGAAGGCATTTCGTGACTATCTACTGACCTATCGCTGCGACCCACGCTTCGCCGAACCGCGCGCGCAAAGCGTGCTCAACCACGTCGCCGAAGCGTTGCTGCGGCTGGGTAACGAGGACGAGCGACAGTTGCTGGTCTTCGTGCAAAATGACGTGCATAGCATTGCCCCCCTGCGCGCCTACATCGCCAAAGCGCTGCGCGAGTTCGAGCGCCGTCAAGCGCCTGACGCGTTGCGCAAGGGGCAGGCGTCCTAGCGGCTACAAGGCGCCTAGAACGCGGCTGGAGCGGGCGCGGCAGCCCTGCCAGAGCCATGGTCTGATCGTCACGCTGGACGCTGATCAGTCAAATTCTGGTTGAGGGATTGCGCACAGCGCCGAACCAAGCGATAATACATCACATCATTCAACTAAGCACTCCACCGCTTCGACACTCAGAGTAGGCGAAAGATGACTGTGCGACGTCGGATTCATTCAACGATGATCAAAACCTGTGTCGTCCTTAGCGTAACGGTGTTGAGTTGCGGTGGTGGCGACGAAAAGAGCAAGGCGGCCTTAGCCAAATGCTCCGCTGACAATAGCGCGCTGCAGCAACAGCTGGCGGCGTCGAAAAAACTGCTCGCCCAGGCCTTGGCCAACCCGGGCACGATCAAGATCGATGATGAGCAGGTGCTGGCCCTGGTGGGTCAGTTGCCGCGCGAGGCCACGACGCCGCAGCGTGAGGGGACGATTTCCCAGCGCCAGGTGATCTCGACCCTGCGCGACAACAAGACCTCGTTACAGCCGTGTTACCAGCGCGCGCTGAAGCGTGACACCTCGCTCCATCATCGAGCGATACAGTTGACCCTCTCGATGCGCGTGCAACCGTCGGGGTCACCAGTGGCGAGCTCGATTTCGATCGGCCCTAACTACAACTCAGAGATGGTCGATTGTATGCGCAAAGCGATCCGGCGCTGGCGCTTCCCGACGTTCTCGGGTTCTGCTGTTGGCGTCGAATCGCCGCTGACCTTCACGCCGAAGCGCTAGCCGGCTGCCCGCAGATCCTGGCGCCCAAGGATCCTGGGCGCATCGCCCAGCGCCTAGCGGCAAGCCATCGCCAATTCGTCAGCGAGCGCCTTAACGAAAGCCGGTGCGTCTTCGATCTGTGGAGCTTCTCCGTAGATCAGCCCACGCGCCTGATCGCCATCGAGCAGGGGAATGATCATCACTTCGGGCCCCGTCGCCGTGCCGAGCATCTCACTAAGTAGTCGCTCGATCGCGGATCCACGCAGCGGGCCGCGGTACGTAGCGCGGTTGTCCACCGCCCAGGCGAAGGCCGAGGCGCTGTCGAGCGGCAGCCAGAGCTTGGCGAAGGCCGCCGAAGCGATCCGCTGTTCGTCGACGGCCCAGCCTGAGAGCACTCCGCGGCGGACACGCAGCAGCGCCACCTTGTCGAACAGACGCTGAAGGAATTCGAGGGCAAGGCGCCCCGCCGATTCGCGGTCTGCGGCCGATCGAAGCTTGGTCAACGTGGCCGCGAGTTGTCCGGCGAGAGCGCGTCGTCCGAGCGTCCTTTCATCTGCGTCGGTTGGCGCCTTGCTGTCGGTCGTAGCGGACGCCGTGGCGACTGAAGGTCGTCTGGCGGCAGAGGGCAGCTCCTCGGTATGCAGACGCGTGCTGGTGCGTCGTCGCTGCGTCGGCCCGGCAGACGTGCGCAAGCGAGAGAGGCCGGTGGTCGCCGACGTCGCTTGACCGACCAGCGTTGAGCGGCGCTTGCGCGTACCGACGCTGGCCGGAGGATCGCTGAGCGCCGTTGAGGGAGTGGGCGGCAGGACCGCAGGCATCGGCGGTGGTGTCAGTGTTGCTGGACGGAGTGGACGGATCGGTAGGTCTGTCACGCTGGCTGGCATGCGGCCCACTCGCGGATGCGGTTGCGTCGGCGCGGCTTCAACGCCAGCCGGATCACTCGGCAGCGGGCGGGCGACACGGGGTACCGTCGTCGGTACCAGTTCGTGGGTCTCTTCGTCTTCCGGATCGAGGGCGCTGGGCATCGCTAGCGCAAAATGAACCGGCGGCCCCGAAGCCGCGTGGGGATCAGTATCAACGCGAGCCAAACCATCGGACGGTGGCCTGACGGTCCGCAGCGGATCCGCCGTTGGCCTGGGTAGCAATCGCACGGCGACCTGCTCAGCGCTCGTCTCCTTGGTGCGATAAAGCGGGACGGCACCGTCGGTCCGCCGCTGGGGAAACAAGTCAGCTAACTCTCCGGAGGCAGGCTGGGGGTCGTAGCTCGGCAATGGGCGGTAGTCGTAGTATGCGAACAGCGCTTGCTCGATCAACGAAGCTGGGGCAACGGCGCGCAAGATCTCGCCGCCACAAAAGAACGACACCTCATCTTGCCCTTCGGTGGGATCGAGCATCGCGACGCGCAGAACGCCGTCGGCTTCGAGGCGGATCGGAATCGCCGCATGTTCAACCGCCACCTCAGCACTGAGACGATCGATTACCTCGGCTGGAATCGCTGACAGTTCGAGCTCCCCAACAAGTGGCAGCGCGAGGCGCTGGGAGAGCGTTTGAGCGAGCTGGCGATCGTCGAGCACGCCCTGCGCGATCAGCGATCGCAGCAGTCCGCCAGGCGGCGCCGTCTCTAGGTCGGCCACCTCAGCAGGATCTAGTAGGCCATATTCGACAAGCCAGTGGGCGTCGATCGCACTCACCAAGCCATCTTTTCGCTGAAGCTTTGAGCTGTCAAGTTCACCGACCGACGTGCCAAGCAGCCGTGATCAATGGGACAAACAGAGTCAGTGCTATTGGCTCAAGCGCAGGGTCTCCGGTGGATTTCCGTAGGGCGCTGGGCGAGCTGGCGGCGAATAGTCCGCTCGGGCCGGCCCCTTGCCGCGCCGAACGATCTGAACTGTTGGCGGATAACGAAGTTCGCGACGCTCGACCCTGCGGGTTCCATCGAGGGCGATGAGTATTCTTCGCCGCTCGATCACGTAACCAGCGATGCCACGTTGAGCGATCTCCTGCTGGCCGCGCGGGATCGTCAAATCGTCGCGGTATACCTCTTCGAACGGCAAGCGCTGCTTGATTTGGCGCTCGAAGAACACGCGCTTGAAGGGGCGCTGCCGTCCACGAATTTCGGCGATGACCTTTCCGCGACTGACTCGCATGTGGACCACCACGGCAAAGGGAAACGGATTGCGCACAACCAGGTCCACCGAGGGATAAACAACCGTCGCGTCGAGGCCCATCTTGATGTAGCCCGAGGGAATCGAGTGTGGCCTCGAGCTATCCAGCTCAAGACCGGCGAAAAATGCTGCCGCAAAAAGTGTGCTCGAGAGCTGACAAGCGCCCCCGGCAGGTCCGTCGACGAGCTCACCTTGAGAGATCACCGCGGCCGTTCGGTAGCCGTCTTCCAGGGTGCGCGCCCCGACGACCTCATTGAAAGAGAATCGCTCGCCCGGTCCGATGACGTGTCCGTCGAGCCGTGCCGCACCGACTTTGAGATTGTGGGCGCGATCGCGATCCGGTTGTTTGAGGCTGTAGATGGTTTCAAAGCGTCCAAGAACGTGGCCGATCTCGATCTGCTCGAGCCGCATCGGGTCCTCGGCCTTAAGCTGCTCGACGGGAAGGTCGATCTGGCGCTGGCCCAAAAGTAGCGCTGCTTGCAGGGCGGCCACCCCGTCAAACACACCAAGGCGTCGACCGGGCAATGAGCGGATCACGCGACCGGCGCTCAAGTCGAGGTGTGCGGCGATCGCCGGCCGATCGACGCGCGTTTTCAGCTGACGAACCAGCTTTGCACTTGCCGACGGGTCGACGGCGACGATCACCGGGGAAATGTCTAAGCCGAACAACATGATCCGCAGACGCTGAAAGAGATCGTCTAATGGCAGGCCACGGCGTCCAAGACGCTGCAGGGTGCGTCGCGTGGCCTCAAGGTCGAGCTTGGTGCCCAACGCGCGTCGCGTGGTTTCCAGGCGCTGTTCGCCTGCGGTGATCGCGACGGTTTGATCGAGATAGGCCGCGACAGCCGGCGACAAGTTCCCCGTCGACGGCGTCACGCCGCCCAGCTGCAGCCCCGGCAGCAGCGGAGCATCCTCGGCGAGGGAGCCGAGGTACAGAAATGGTGCGGCGACTAAGAGGGCCGCTGTTACTAGCGAGGGCAGCAAAGCCAGCGCGCGTAGTGCGCGCCGCGAGGTCAACCCGGGAACAAGCGGTCGTGCGATCTTGTCGGCGAATTGCACGACAAAACGCTACCATGGGCTAAACCCTCGGGCGAAAAACTGGCAGGTCGCGAAAACTGAGCGGGGCGCTCAGCCCTTGAGTTGGGCTAGCAGCCGGCGCTTAGGGGAGGCAGCTGGCCGTCCCAGCATCGGATTTGGCACCGCAGGCCATCGACGGCGGACAATACCAGGTTCGGCCGCCGCCACCGACGCAGGCAAAGCCACAGTACATCGGTCCGGGGCCGGCGTCGTTGCCGGGATCCTGAATCGCACAAGTCGCCCACATGCCGTTGGGGACGCCGGTGCACTCGGGACCATTGGGCTGACACTGCCGCGTACAGAAGCCTTTTCCGGACGAGCCACCCTGCAATGCGATGCAGGTCAGCGGATAGCCGGCTGGGTCAACGTCCTTGCAGATCTGACCGATGTTGGTGCATGCCCGCCCGAATGGCTCGTCGGGCAGATTCGGCCCCGCATCGACCAGCGCAGCATCGGGCGTCTGAGCAGCATCATCGCTGGCGCATCCGCCGAACACACCGATCCACAGCAGGGCGAGAAGGAGCGCTACGAGGTTACTTGGCCAGCGGTGCACAGATCTTTCCTACTTCCTTGCCGTTCGTATCGGCGATCGGCACGACGCACTCGGTTCCCGTCGGACAGGTCCAGGTTTGCTTGGTCCCCGTACGATTGTCTTCGCAGAAGAAGGCGCAGTAGCACGGGCAGTTGCCACCTTGACTCGAGAAGATGCAACGCGCGTTGGTACCGGCTGGAGCACCCGGGCAAATCTCGGCGCCACCCGGTGTGGTGCAGGGCTTGGTGCAAATCCCTTCGCCCGGCCAGTTGGTGCCGCGGATACAGCTGTCGCCGGTGCAGCCACCAACGCTGCAGGGTTTACCAAAGGTCCCATTGGTCACGGCGCCATCGGGGGTCACTGAGGTATCTGGCAGGATGATCGTGCTATCGGCAGTGGCACCGCTATCGCTCTTGGTGCCGGTATCGACCACCACCGAGCTGTCTTTTTTCGGCGTTCCGGTTTTGTCGTCGCTGCAACCACCCACCAGGGCCAAGATCAAAACGTAAGTTAGATTGCGAGAATTCTTCATCCGGCAGGCCCTCCAGAGACCGCGATGGCCGGACGCTACGCAACCGCGCCCGCCAGGGCAAGGAAAAAATCTGGGTTATTGCGCCGTGATGCGGAACTCGACGCGGCGATTGCGAGCGCGGTTACGCGGTGTCAGGTTGGGGACTTTGGGCTTGCTCGCGCCATATCCGCGAGCCGTCAGCCGCTCGCTAGGTACACCATTTTTTACCAGGTAATCGCGCACGGCTTCGGCGCGGCGCTGGCTGAGTTCAAGGTTGCGTTGCGCAATGCCGCGATTGTCAGTGTGGCCACCGATCTCAACGTGCTTGATCTGCGCGTTGCTCAACAAGACATCCACAACCTCATCGAGCAGCTGCTGCGAGTCGGGACGAATCTGGTCGGTGCCTGTGGCAAAGTGAACCTTCTTGCGGATCACGATCGACCGCTTGGTGACAAGCACCAACGAACGCCGCGGGCGCTTGGTCAGCGTGACGTCGAGGCGCGCGGGTGTGCCCGCGGTGATCGTTAGCGGCACCATTTTGCGCATGTAGCCGAGTGCGCCAACGCGGACGGTGTACTGGCCTTCAGCCAGCTGCGTGCCAAATGCGCCATCGGCGCTGCTGCTCGCTGTCTTGTTTTCGGGCCCGGAGAAGGTCAGGCCGGCGGCAGCGACAGCAGCACCCTTGTCGTCCGTTACCCGTCCCGTGACCGCCGAAGCTTTTGGTGGCGCCGGATCGAGTCGCACTTCGAGTTTAGATTCGTTGCCGATCGTCACCATCGCCAGAACCTTGCCTGGCAGGTAGTCCGGATGTCTCACCATCACCGGGACTTTGCCCGGCGGAAGGCGGTAGCTGAGGAAACCACCATCGGGGTCGCTAGACAGCCCCGTTAGATCCCGACCGGGGAAGGTAACCACGGCGCCAGCGATCGGCACGTTGGTCTTAGCATTGATGATCCGCCCGCGGACCTTGCCTTCTTTGGGCTTAGCGTCGAGGTGTACGATCTTCACACGCTCTTTTTCGACGACCTTGAGCTGCGGTTTGGGATCGTAGGCGTAGCCGATGCCGATGATCAGGTTCCAGGGCAGCACCGGCGAACCGAAACCAAAACCCGGACTCTGCAAGCCGATGTCAGAGGCCAGCGAGACGATCAGGCCGCGGATCGGATTGGAACGCACGCCGAGGGTCAACCACGCCGTGGTGCGCCCGGCGAGATCGCCTTCCTGAATCCGTGTCTGCATGTTGGGGTCGAACTCAGGCCGCGTTGGGACGAATCGAAAGAAGTCGCTGTCCTCATCGCCAGTCGCCACATCGAGACCGAGTTCGATGATCGGTGTCAGACCGAAACCGGTCCATTTGCGCAGACGAAAGTCGCTGCCCATTCGCACCTGAAGGCGACTCGGCTTGATGCCCAGCGCCAGCTTCTCAACTTCGAGGCTGGCCAAAGGATAACGGTCGAAGCTGGCGAGGCCGTTAGAGTTGTCGAGCTGATAGCCAAAGTTGAAATGGAATCCGAGCGGAATGTCGGCGTTCAGCTTTTCGGCATCGAAGGAGGCCAGCATGCCGATGTAGAAACCGACGGCGTTGCTGTCAACGGAGAGGCTACCTGTCGAATTGAGCAGGTCGACAGAGAAATTGGCGCCCAGGCTAAGGTAATCGAGCAGCGGGTATTGGAACTTGCCACCGAAGCTGACGTCACCCAGCGCGTGAATCACTTCCTGATCCAAGCGCGGTTCCGTATCGGTCCGCGCGTTGCTATTGGCGTGGCTGCGAAAGTTTGCGAAAAATTCAAGCAATCGCCAGGGCGTGTAGTTGACCGCCAGGGTGCCAGCAAACCGCGTATTGTCGTCTTCGACCACGCTTGAGATCGAGCTCGCGGAAATCTCGCCGTGTACGCCAACCCGGAAGGTATGGGGGCGACCGATCCTGCCGCTGACCGTACGAAACAGTCCCGAAAGGCCGCCGATCGTCGGTGCGATATCACCGGGATCGTCAACAGAGCGCGCGACGTTGGCGCTTCCCTCGACGGTGCCAGCGACGGCGTCGTCGGCATTTTGAGCGTGGGCGCCAAGCGGTGAACCCAAGACCAAAAGACCGGCAACAAACGACGCGGTCGCAAAACGGCAACGCGCCAAGCTAAGGGCATTAAGGCAGTTGTTCATGTGTGTGACTCCATCGACTCGTCGGGCGGCCTCGATCTATACCGCGGCGCCGCGTAAATGACCAGTACGGCAGGCGGGGCAGATCCGTCCCTATAACGAGCAGCAGCGCCTAGTTAATTCCCCAAGAATTCACCGCGTTCGTCCAACGTCGACGGTCTCGCGGGCCAAGCCCAAGCGCGCGAACCGCCCCGGCGGCAGATCTGCCCGATACCGCTAGTCGAACGGCCCAATAGCGTCACGGCCAATAGCGCACGGCTTGCTCGTCTAGCGGTGGCCCGGGAAGGATCTCGCGCAAGTAGCTGGCGAGCGGACGACCTTTTTGCCACTGCGCCGGATAGCCGAGCGACACCTCCTCGAAACGAACTCCTTGGCTGCGATGACTGCAGCGAATGTGCAAATGCCCGTAGACCACCACGTCGGCGGCGAAGCGTTGAGCCCAGCCTTCGCTACGTCGCGTGCCGCACCAGACCGAGAAACGTGGAATTCGTGGGAGCACCGCGTGGGCTCGCAGCAGCGGCCAGTGATTCACCAAGACCAGCGCCGCACCGGGGGGACGCTCAAGGGCAGCTAGGCGTTGCTCACTGATGCGACAGCGTTCGGCACACCAAGCGATACGATCGGTAAAGCCTTCGGCGGACAAATACGCCTCGTCGGCGCAAATCACGCCAGCCTCGGCGGCCCAGGCTACGGCTTCTTCGTCGGTAACATCGTCAGGGTGAAAGGAGTAGTCATAGAGCGTAAACAGCGGAGCGATCACCGCCGGTCGCTCGCCGCCCGGCCAAAGGGCAAAGCGGTCTTCCGGCGTCAGCACGTTGAGCTCGCGGCAGATCTCGACAAGCCGCTGGTATTTTTCCAGACCGGCCAGCGGTCCTTCGCGCCAAAGGTCATGGTTGCCAGGCACCCATATCAGTTGGGCGAACCTCTGGCCGAGCAGTTCAAGGCACATCCGATGGTCGGCCAGCTTGTCGCCGCAATCGCCGGCGACGATCAGCCAGTCATCGAGATACTGTGGTAGCTCTCGCAACGCTTGGGCGTTGGCGCCGTGCCCGACATGGAGATCACTGATCGCGTAGAGTTTCATCCTGTGCCTTAATGGGGCCCGAGCGGAGCACCCTTGTCAACGCGAGAACGAAACTCAGCAGGTCAGCCCTGGCTGCCAGGTCGCGCCGCCCAGCGACGGACGATCGGTCGGACCACCGCGCTGAGCGTAGCTTTCTCGGCGATTTGTCTAAGCGGATGTGGCTATCGGCCACTGCTTGGAGCAGCGAGTCCACAGCGGCGCGTCGCGAAGATCATCGTCGAGCTTGGCCCAGGGATCTCTCCGCGCCTCGCTGGTTGGCTGCGCCAGGCGCTAGTCACGAAGTTGGTTAGCCAGCGCCTTTGGCAGTCGCGCGGCGGCCTGCTGCGGATTCAGCTGCACGACCTCGAGCAGCGCGAGATCAGCATCGCCGAGCGCACGGCAGTCAGTGCCGATCTGGAGCTTCGCTATAGCGCGCGCCTGTCGCGCGGCAACGAAGAAACGCTATGGCACAGCGGCCTGCGTGTATTGCGTTACAGCGTGCCGTATAGCTCAAGCGCACATCATACCGAGCGCGGTCGCGAACAGCGGCTGAATGATCTTGTCGAGCGGCTCGCTCTGCAGCTGGTTGATGCTTTGGCAGAGCCGTCGGCGGATTGAGCGAAACCCCGTTTTCGCCTGCGGACTAATCGCTCGTCTTGCGCCAATACTCGACGAGGATGCGGTCGACCTGGTCGGCATCCGCGGCGTCGGGCGCCAAACTCAGATAGAGCAGGTAAGCGCCGATCGCGCGACGGTAGTCGGCCTGGCGCCCACGGGCGATCGCCAAGCCTCGGTGGGCCAGCGGATTGCTGGGATCTTCCTCGATCGACGCAAAGAACAATTGCGCCGCGAAACGCGGTCGGCTGCTCAGCAGCGCCTGGTATCCCGAATCAGCGAGCTTGCGGCTACGCATCGCGGCCTGTGGATCTGCGCTTAGCCTCGCCGGGTAATGCAAACCGAAGGTCGCCAAGCGTTCGCGAATCGCCCCCAGATCGGTCTGCACGGTACAACGTGTGCGCTGACAGCGGTGCAACGTGCGCCATAGGTCGACCAAGGCCTTGGGCTGCCCCGGATGTTGGACCAACACTCGAACCAGCGTGGCAAACGCCGCATCGTAGCGGTCAGATTCACGAAAGAACTGAGCAAGCACCAGGTCAGCGCGGCCGCGATCGACGCCGCCGGCCAGAGCGCGCTTGATATAGCGGTAAACCATCGCCTGGTCGGTGCGTTTCGCGTAATGAGCGGCTAGCACAAGAGCAATTTCAGCGAGCGGTAAACCGCGTGCCTTCATTTGCGCGATGATCTCGTGACTGACCGGGCGACGCATACGCGCGTTGGCGCGTTGAGCGGAGAGGCAGCCGAGCAGCATGATCAAGCCAAGCACGTGGGCCGCGCGAAGTCCTGCCGCGAAACCGACGCATGGATGGGTGCTCATCGCTGCGCTCCAATCACCACCTGACCTGACTTAACTACGGCAGCGACGAGATTCGCGCCAAGGAAGTACGGCACCTCGCGATAATCGGCGGCGTCGAACGCGACAAGATCGGCTGGCGCGCCAGCGACGATTCGGCCCAACTCGGGCCGGCCGATCGCGCGGGCGGCGTTGACCGTGACAGCACGCCAGGCCAGTTCGCAACTCAGGCCAAACATTGTGCAGGCCAACGACATCATCAGCGGCAGTGATGCTGTCATGCTGCTGCCAGGGTTAAAGTCGGTGCCCAGCGCGATCGGCACGCCGGCAGCGACCAGCTCGGCCACGGGAGGGGCGGGGCACCGGCAGGTCAACGCAGCCCCAGGTAGCAAGATCGCTGTCGTTCCCGTCTTGGCTAACGCGGCGATGCCCTCGGCGCTAACGAACTCGAGGTGGTCGACGCTCAAAGCGTTCATCTCGGCGGCGAGCTGCGCACCGCCAAGGTCGCTAAACTGACCCGCGTGCAGGTGTAGATCGAGTCGATGGCGACGGGCGGCCTCGAACACGCGCCTGACCTGCTGGAGGTCGAAGGCCCCCTGCTCAAGATAGGCATCGCAAGCCGACAGCAGACCGGGAGTGGCGACTGCCGCGGGAATCAGCTGCTCGCAGATCAATGCCAGATAGTCGTCGCTGGCCTCGGCAAACTCCTCTGGGACGGTGTGCGCGGCCAATAGGGTGCGTTGGATATCTACCGGTTGTGAATTGTCGGCGATCCGTAAAGCCTCGAGCATGCGCAGCTCGCCCTTGAGCTCGAGGGCGTAGCCCGATTTAGCCTCGCAACTCGTTACGCCCGCGGCCAATAGGCGTCGCGCGTTGGCGATCGCAGCCTGACTCAGCGCCTCCAGCGAGCCAGCGCGGGTCGCGCGCACCGTCGAAAGGATGCCGCCACCGGCCCGATGGATCTCGAGGTAGCTCTTGCCTGCCGCCTTCATGCCGAACTCTTCGGCCCGCTGGCCCAAGAATAGTAAGTGGGTGTGCGGGTCGATCAAGCCCGGGGTGACCAGGCGGTCGCCAAGATCGATCTCCTCAGCGTTTGCCAGCTCGGCAGGCAAAACCTCGTCGACGTCACAGATCCGATCGATCCGTGCGCCGTTCAGAACGATCGCGCCGCCGGAGCGGATCCCAAGTTCACCGGCTGCGCCCATCGTCAAGATCTGACCACGGGTGCGTACGACACGCGTCACGGATGCTGGTTCGGACGAGGCAAGGACGCGACGACCATCGCTGAGCCCGAGTTCGATCCAGTTGGGATCGCGCCATTCGGCGCGCCTGATCGACGCCGAACCCAGCGACCGATCGCCCAGGCCAAGCAAGTCTTTGAGCCGCAAATAGGCGCCGTTGAGCTCAACCGCGGATCCCGCGTCGACGACTGAAAGTTCCATACGGATCGCATCCTAGCAGCTCGTCGCGCGGCGGTACTAATCCCCGTCTGCGGGTCGTCGGTCATCGGCCGTGTCAAACGCGCCAAGGCAGCCCAGGCTTGCCGCTGGCTGGCAGTTGCTTGTTATTGTTAATTATTAATCCATCTACCGGCTTTGTCCCGACGCCACGCGATCCGTCACGTGCGGTGTGCGGCGCGCGCTTTCCCGCCGACACCCAGTGCAATGCTGGTTAGCTATGCCGATCCGGCAAGCGGCATCGGTGACCACGCCGATCCCTTGACAAAATCCTGTAATTTCTTGACACCTTAGCTGATGTCTGGGTAGTTTTGCCGCGAACAAGCAATGGATGATTCGCGCGACCCACCAGGCCAGGGCGAGATGCTTGATCACGACGCTGATCGTGGAGGATCGGCGCTGCGTGCGCGGACTTCATCCGAAGGCTCTGAAGGCCCGATGAGTAGCGTACAGTCCAACCCTCCAGCGATCGCAGCCCCTTCGTCAGCCATGGAAACGCCCGTCGACGAAGAGATGCTCGAGACCCTGCTCGACGATGCGGCGATCATCGTGGTCGAAACGGCCGAAGCCACGATCATCGATGACGTTGAACAGTTGCAGCCGCCGCCGCTGCCTGCCGAGTTCGACGCCGAGGAGAAAACACCGCGCGCTGAAGACGACGACCCGGCAGACTCGCCGCAGTTCGGTCTCAATCACCTGCCGTATGACGCTGCGCGCGAGCTTGCTGAGACGCTGGCGACCGCCAAGCCCGACGAGCTTCAGCGCACGCTTTCGCGTGAGTTGTTGGCGACAACGGAAGCCAAGGAGCGGGCGATCCTGCTCTACGAGCTGGCGATGACGCAAACCGAGGCGGAACGCTCGGTGACGCTGCTCGAGCAGTCACTCGCGCTTTGGCCAGAGTTCGCACCCGCGCTGTTGGCCCAGCAGGCACTTGATCAGAGCGGGTTCGAGGCCTTCAATCCGCTGGCGATCGGCAAACGGCGCTCCAACGCCCGCCTGGCCGAGCGGGTCGTCGAGCAATCCCTTCGCGTGCAGGAGCGATCGCGTCGCGCGTTGTTGCTGTTCGAAGCCGATGCGTTGGCGAGCAAGCACTTGGCGATCGGTGGGCGCGAGGCGACGCGGGATGACGCGCTCTGGGAGGCGTTTGCACTGAGCGATCGTCGGTGGATAGCGCCGCTTTTGCTCTTAGAACAACGCGCTCTGCACGACAACGACGATGCCAAGCTGGCCCGCATCTACGCCGAGATCGCAGCTTGTACGCGCTGCGATCAGCGTCGGCGGTTTGCGCTTTGTCGTAGCGCTGAGCTGGCGATCGAGAGCGACCCAGAGCATGCATTCGCAATGCTCACCGAAGCGCGCCACGCCGGCGCTGACGCTCAGCTCGTCGCCCTCCGCGCCGAGCTACTGGCAACGAAGCACCAGCGAGAGCAGGCGTTTCTCAATTTTCTACTCGCTCAGGGTGCCGACGAAAACTGCCCAACAGCCGTGCGCGCAGCCGGGTATTGGCGTGCTTTCTGGCTCTGTACGTTGCGCGGCGAGACCACCACCGCGCGCGATCATTTGCTGCTAGCGCGGGCATTGGAGCCGGCTGATCCGCTGATCTGGGTCGCCTTGCTCGGCGAATTGCGACGCGAAATCGATGACACGCTGTTGCAGGCACTCGACGATTGTTGGGGCGCTACTGAGAACGAACGCCGTGCGCTCGCTGCATGGCAAGTCTTTACGCTGCTACCAGAGAACCATCCCGGCCGAGAGCTGTGGCTCGTCCGCGCGAACGCCGGCGAGTCACATCCCCCATGGGTGGTGGAAGTCGACGAGGAAACACGTCACGCGGCGGCTGGCGATTGGCTGGAAGTCGCGCGCATCAACGCTCGGGTCGCAGAGCAACTCGCCGACCAGACCGGTGGGCACAGTGACAGTTTCGCTGAATACGCGGCGGATGTCGGCCGGCTGTTCTGGCAGGGTGGCGATAGTGATCAGGCCATCGAGTGGTTGATGCGGGCGATGGCGCACTTTTCCCAACCTCAGCCCTGGGTCGAGGATCTCTGGCTCGATCTAATGCGCAGTGCGGAGCGCTACGAGGAGATCCGCGATCACTTGCTCGAGCGCTGGAGTGCGGCCGAGTGCGACGACCGTGTCGGTTGGACGCTGACCCATTTGGCCGAGCACGAGCTCGATGATCCGGCGTTGGCGATCTCGACACTGCGGAAGCTGCGCGCTCGCGGGCACGAAGCCGCGCCGGCGCTGTCTCAGCGACTGGTTGCCTTGCTGGCGCGAACCAACGATCCCTCGCTGGTCGATGACCTGGAGACCTACCGTCGTAGCGTGGAGGACGCCAAGCAGGCGATCGCCATCGACTACTGGCGGATTCAGCTGCTCAGCGAGAGCGGGCGAGCCGAGCAAGCGATCGATCTTTGCCGAACCGTGCTGGCCTCCCATCCCGACGACCTGTCGGTACTGTCAAGTCTTGACGGACTGCTC
The DNA here is from genome assembly GCA_020633415.1 of Deltaproteobacteria bacterium. Classification (GTDB taxonomy): domain Bacteria; phylum Myxococcota_A; class Polyangia; genus JACKDQ01. The sequence goes on along the minus strand of JACKDQ010000015.1, from coordinate 52,178 downwards.
CGGCGGTCGAACGCAGTAGCCGATCTCACCCAGGCACTTGAGCGAGGACGGGAGCAAGCTGAGACGCCCGACCGTCGCGCCGAGATCAGCGCCCGGCTAGGTTGGCACTACCTCTGCGATCTGGGCAAGATCGACCGGGCGCGTGATGTCTTCAATGGGTTGCGCGAGCTCGACGCATACGCTGCTGAAGCAAACTTGGTGATCGATCGCATCTTGCGCGATCACGATCGGGCGACTTGGTGTGAGTTAACCGAGCAGCGCGCGCATGCAGGGCAACGGCTTTCGCCGCTCGCGCTCGCTGCGCTGACGCTCGATGCTAATGACAGCGACGTCCGGCAGATGGCGCAGAGCGAAAGTGCGAGACATGCGGATCCTCAGCTGGCTTGGCTGGGTCTGCAGTGCTCGCTTAGCGAACAGTTGGCTACGGCCGACATCGCGGCGGCTCGAACAACCATTGACAAAGTCCTCAGTCGAGAAGGGGAGAGCCTGCCGGGAACAGCCGACCTCGCACGCTTTCTTGATGCATTGGCTGCAGCGCCGCAGTCGGCAAAAGGGAGCGCGTTGGCGCCGAGCTGGCAGACCTGGCTTGAGGCGCGTTCCGCAGCGATCGAACGCGACCCACAGCGGCTGGCCCGCGCCCTCACCGAACTCTCCACGTGGGCTCCCGATGCGGCGTCTTCGCTGCTTGGCCGAGCTGGCACGCTGTTGCTCGATCGGGATCCCGAGGCGGCGCGCGCATGCTATCGCCAAGCCCTGGAAAAGGATCCCACGTCATTCGAAGCGCAGATCGGTTTGCTCAGCCTCTGCGAGTCGCCCCGCCAGCGGCTGAGCCTACTGTCGGCGCTGAACAAACAATTGCCCGAGACCGACAGCAGTTGCTTGCGCTTGTTGCACGCACAGACCGCGCTCGATAGTGGCGACTGGGAGCTTGCCGAGGATGACTTGAGCCAGCTGCTCGCCGAACGGCCCAATGACCTCGCCGTGCTGCTGCTAGCAGCGCGTGCGAAAGACGCAGCGGGCGATGCCCACGCCGAGGCCCGATTGTGGCTGCAAATCGGTTCGCTGCTGACGGACACCAACTGCCGAGTCTTGGCGTTCAAGCGCGGCGCGTCACTGTTGGCCGCTTTGGGTGAGCGGGTGAACGACCAGTCGCCGGCTCAGGGGCAGCGGCTGATGAGCGAGGCTGCCGTTGTCTACCGGCGTGTTGTCGCCGAATCGCCGAGTGAGCTACCGGTATTGCTGGCACTTCGCGAGCTCTACGAGCGACTCGACGATGACGAAAAGCTGGCCGAGCTCTACGGGCACCATTTGGCGGCGACCAGTGAGCCGATCGAGCAAGTCGCGATCCTTTTCGAACGGGCAGCGTTACGACGCGACCACCTGGATGACGCGGTGGGGGCCGCGCGTGATCTTTACGCAGTGCTCGAGCGCATCACTGACCATCCCCGCGCGCACAAGCTATTAGCTGAGTTGTTCGATCGGGAAGGGGATGCGCAGCGGGCCTGTACACACTACCGCCGCTACGCCGATCTGGCGACGACAGTCGATGAGCAGCGCGCTGCCACACTGCGCCTGGCTGAACTACTCAAGCGTCAGGGTGCTCCTGAGGCCGCGGTTGAAGCATGTCGTCGTTTTATCGAAACGGAATCTGCCGACGACGCGGTGTTGGATTGTCTGGCGAATCTCTACAGCAGCACGGGCGACTACAGTCGCGCCGTGAGTGTGCTCGAGCGACTGAGCACGAGCGCCCCCAGCGTGCAACGCGCGCGCTATCGTCGCAGGATCGCGCACCTGCAGTGGCGAAGCGCAGGCCAGCTCGATGCCGCTCGTAGTTCACTACTCGTCGCCCATGACGAGGATCCAGGAGATCTGCAAATCCTCGCGGACATGCGGGAGCTGGCGGCGGCGGGTGGAATCGGCCAAGACGCGCTGGGGCAGGTCCTTGCTGCTGCAACTGATATGTTTGCCGAGCAGATTGGCAAGGCACCGATCAATGCAGAGCTATACCGAAAACTCGGCACAATCGCTGAGTGGGCTGGTGATGTCGATCGCGCGGCCTGTGCCTGGGGAGCGCTGATCGCACTCAACGAGGCGGCTCCAGAAGAGCAAGGCCGCTACGGGCGCTGGGCCTCCGCTCGTCGGTTTACTGGTCAGACGCAGATGACCGATCGCGCCTGGACAGAAATTGCCGGCCCGTCCTGCGCCGGACCGATCGCACAGGCCTGGGCACTACTCGGACCGCATCTGGGTGTTGGCACCGTCCCGGAGATCAGTGAACAGCTCCGCTGGAGTGGCAAACGCCACGACGGCCAGCCGGCGGAACTCGCGCTATTGGCTCAGACGCTCGGCCTGGACAGCGTTCAGTTTTACGCGGTCAAACGGCCTGCGCAACGCATCGATGGCTTTCTCAATATCGGCGGAGGAACCGACGCGATGATTATCGGCGAGCAGCTGACCGGTCCGCTCGACGCCGAATTGCGTTTTTCGGCGGGCTGCGAGCTCGCGCTGATCAAACTGCGCGCGGTCGCCCTGCGGCAGCTTGACGTCGCGACGATCGAGGAGATCCTCGCTGCCGTGGTCAAGCTCGTCGAACCGAAAGCCCAAGTCGCTATCGCTGAACAGCGATTCGCCCCTCGGTTGCAGCAGCTCAAGAAGGCCTTGCCCCGCCGGACCAAAAAGGAGCTGGCACTCCCCGTCGACCGTTATCTGCATGAAGGAGACAGCGTCGAGCGCTGGGTCGGGGCGGTCTTTGACGCCGCGCACCGGGTCGGGGCGATGCTCTGCGGTGACATCGTCGCGGCGCTCCGCGGCATGGCGTCAAGCCGACGCGCCGATGTGTCGGAGTCGATCGCAGCGCAGCGGTTGCTGACTTTCGCCGTCGATCGTCGGTTCACCAATCTGCGCCGGGAGTTCGGCGCATGACCGCAAAGAAGAAAGATCCATTCGACTCGCTTGATCCTGAGCAATGGGCCGAGGAGATCGCCAACTGGGGCGACGAATTCGAGGGGCAGTCGTCTGAGGCGGGGCAGCACGCCGATGCGCAGGTTACCGCAGAGACGCTAAAGGCCACCGACAGTTTCGCGGCGCTCCCTGTTCAAGGCCTCGCGCCCGCCCAGTCGGCTGAGCTGGAAATCGCCGCGCTGGAGCAAATCACGCGCGGCGGACGCGAGCGATCGCGCCGCGCAACAGCTGAGCGTCTCGCTGCGGATACGCTCGACGGTGCGGTGCTATTTACAGCCGATCCGCTACCGGACACGATCCTGGCGATCCCCGAGCCGCCCAGCGAAGAAGAGAGCGCCGTGCTCCGCGCCAGCCCGCTGGCCGCTTTCCAGGTCGACTGGACAACGATGACGCTCGACGTTGCCGCGAGTCAGGCAGCAACTGAAAGCGCCGCTGCCGCCGACTTACGGAGCCTCGCGGCACACGTCGCAGTAAACGCCGACGAGTCAGATCTCGCGAAGCAGCACATCGAGGAAGCGCTCCTGCATCGACGTCACCATCTGCCAGCGCTGCTGCTGCAACTGCGTACGACGACCAGGCATCCACAGCTACACGCGGCATCGTTTGAAGGACTTGCGCGCGCGTTGCCCGAACAGCTCGGTCAGACGCTGTGGGCCGCGGCCGCTGAGCCGGGGCGACTAAAGTCGACAGCGGTCGATCCTCAAATACGGGATATCGCCGGACCAGCGGCTGCGAAGTTGCGCAGTCTGTGGGCGGCACTCGATCGCGCGCGTTTGCACAGCGACATCGCCGCACAACGTCACGTACTCGAACAGTTGACGGCGACGCTGGCGCCGAGTGCACTGCGCGCAGTGTTGGAGGTTGAGCGTGGACTCTTGGCCGAGTGCGACGGTGAGTCCTCCTCAGCTGCCGAGGCGTTTCGCCAAGCGGTGCTCGATTTGCCCGACGCAGCGGTTGCCTGGCAAGGGATCTGGCGAGCAGCGCACCGTGAGGGCGATCGGGCTGGGCAGCTCGGGGCACTCAAGCAGCTCAATCGCCTTGCGCCCGCCTCGACAGACATTCGCTTTGCGCTCAGTCTAAGGCATTGGCTAGATGGTACGTGCCCCGCCGACTCGGATATTGCCGCACTGGAAGCGCAGCCAAACCCGGTGGCCTGCGAATTGGCCAGCGAGCTACTGCGCAGTCACGGTGGCAACGGCCGAGCCGAGCGCGCCGCACTGCGCGCGATCGATTGCAGCACCGATGCGAGGATGCGGGCCGAGGCAGCGCTGCGCGCCGCGCTAGCCGCTCACGCCTCCGGGGAGCAGCCGACCGCCCGATTGCTTTACCGGCAAGCGCTTGACGCCGGCGCGGAGCTCCCCGATTCGCTGCGCGCCCGTGCCCTAGAATCGCTCGATTCAGCGCAGGCTCAACTGATCGAGGCATGCCGGCAGCAGGCGGCGAGCGTGCCGCTGCCTGACGTGATCGAAGCGCCCGCGCACGCCCCTACACCACTCGCTCAGTATCTGCAAAGCAGCGAGCCAGAGCGCCGCAAGGAGATCGCAGAGAACGCCTGCCAGGATTTTCAAGGTGGGCATGCAGCGCTTTGGAACCTTCGCCGCGTTCTGCTGTGCTGCAGGCAAGGCGATCCGCAATTCGAAGTTTCAGACAAACAGAGCAATGCGGCGGCAGCACTTTGCTACCTAGGCGGAGCCGTCGGCAACGACCCGTCGCAGCTGTTGGCGGCAGCAGAACCAGCGACGCGCTTCGCGGCTGCTCTCGGTTGTGCACAAAGCGACAGGCTCGATCTGGCGTTGCCCTTGTTGAGCGATTTGGGTGCTAGCGCGTTTGCTCAGCTCGTCGAGCGCAGTGCCGCGGTAATGCGCGAGCAGCCCCTTGAGCTCGATCGGCTACTCAAGGCGCAGCGCGCCGACCCGCGCGTGCTCGCCGAGAGCGCCTTGGCACGCGGCGACGATGACGTTGCGCTCAGCCGACTGCAAACGATCATCGCGGCCGATATCAGCCTCAGCGAGGATCGACTGAGGGCTTTCTCGATGTTGGCCGCGCACGATCGCTGGAGCGAGGCGTTGCGTGAGTACCTGGCGATCGCCGAGACAACCGCCGACGAGGCGGAGCGTGCCGCCCTCTGGCACGTCGCCGCCCTGGCACTCGAGCAGCGCGGCGGTGATCTCGAGGGGCTCAGCGCTGCCGAGCTTTTCGAGCGCGCCACAAGGGTCACCTCCTACGAATACCGAATGTCGCCAGCCCTTGGGCGCCTGCGCCAGCAAAGCGTTGACGTCGCAGACCTCAGAGGTTTTGCCGAGGTCTGCAGCGAGAGTGAGCGGGCAGCGGTTCTTACCCGAGCAAGTGATCGCCTGGCTGCGGCTCACGAACAACTCGAGCTGCTAGACATGGCGCTAGCGGCCGACCCGAAATATCTCGCCGCAACCTTGCGCGCTCGACGAGCCGCGCTGGCTGCCGAGAAATGGCCCGCCGCCTTGGCGGCAAGTCGACAGGCCGCCGAGCGCTTCATCGCTGAAGAAAATGTGGCCGAAGGCCACATGCTCGCTGCCCAGATCGCGGAAACGAAAACTGGCGACGTTGAAAGCGCCTGCAATCACTATCGGCGGGTATTGGCCGCACAACCCTACGACCGCCGCGCGTTTGAGGGTCTTAGGCGCCTACTAGCTGACGCGGGGCGACCGGAGGAGCTTGCCACGTTGCTGCGGGAACGATTGGAGTACGAGCCGCTCGATCACGTGCGAGCCGAACTACACTTGATGCTGGCTCGTTTGGCCCGCAAATCGGCGGGCACCCAGGAGCTCGTCAAACGCCATCTTTCGGGCGCCGTCGACGAGGACCCGGAAAACCTCTCAGCTCTCGAGGAGCTGGCGCGCCTGCACCAGCGCGATTCCCAGTGGCCGGAGGCCGCCGACGCGCTCGAGCGCGCGGCAGAGCTGACAAGCGACCCCGATGCACGGTTGTTGCTCTGGCGCGACGCGGGCGTAATCGCCCACGATCGTTTGCGTGATCCAGTTCGCGCTACCACCGCATTTGAACGGGCACTCGCAATCGACAACTGTGACGTGCTGACGCTCTCACGCCTTTCCGATCTCTACTGCGAACAACTCGACTACAAGCGCGCCCTGCGCGTCGCTCACGCGCTGCTCCGCCTCGAAGCGCCACCGGCTCGACGGATCAGCACGATGCTCAAGATCGCGCAGATTCAACAGAACGGCTTACACAATCAAGCCGAAGCTGTGCGCTGGATCCGACGCGTGATCGACCAGGCCCCCGATGACCTTAAGGCGATCGGCACACTTTTCGAGCTGCTGACCGCCCAGGGCGACAGCCAGGGCGTGCGGATGCTGCTCGACCGCTCGGCAACGCGAATGCGCCAGCGTCTCCAGCTCGATCCGTTCGATATTTCCGCCTATCGCGCGCTATATCGGATTTTTTCTTGGCAGGGCCGACGCGTGGCGTCGTCTGCGGCGGCGCAAGTTCTGCACGCTTTCGGCCTCGGCGCGCCCGAAGATCGGCGGACGACCCGCGACACCGAGCGCGCCATTGGCAATCCGCTAGCTTTGACTCACGATCGCCATCTTTTCCCGCGACAAGTTCCCGATGGGTTCTTCCTGCTGTTTCGCGCACTCGCTCAACCACTCGCGCGCTTTTATCGCACCGACTTGCGAGCGCTCGGCGTTGGCCGCGAGCATCGCGTAACCGATGAAGCACACCCGCTGCTGCGCATGCTCGACAAGATCGCCAGCGACCACAAACTCGACTGCAGTTATCAGCTGTACGTCGGCGGCTCCGATCCGTACGCGCTGCTGATCGAGTCCGGCAGCCCACCGGCGATCGTCATCGGCGCCAAGATGGTGACCGATTCACCAGCGGAGCTGGCCTTTATCGCCGGTCGTCTGCTGTTTCTAATCAGTCGGGCAATGATTCTGCCAGCGCGGCTACGCCCAGACGATCTAGCTTTCCTGGTGGCGGCGCTGATCCGCCAGTACGCCCCCGGCTATCGGCTGGGCGAAGCGCAGCAGGCACAGCTCGACGAGCTGACCCGTCAGACGCAGAAGCTGATTCCAAGACGTCAATATGATGCGCTGATGCCCTTTGCACTGGAATGCGCTGGTCCGGCTGTGGACCTGCGCTCACTCGGTGCATCGGCGATCTTCGGCGCCAATCGCGCGGGTCTGCTCACTTGTGGTCGGATCGATGCGGCGATCAACGTACTGACCCGGATGGCAGGCAGCCAACCATCGTTTCCACTGCGCGCCAGTGATTTGCAGGGTCTGATGGAAGTCGAGGAGTTGCTGCGTTTCGCAGTCTCCGAAGATCACCTCGCTTTGCGGACATCGCCTTGATCGTGCGATCGGACCGATCCAAACTGGCATCGTGGAGATGAAACAGGCGGTCATGCGGCTTCAACGAAACACGATGCTGTTGATCGCGCTCAGCGTTGTGCTGATCGACTGCAGCAATCGGCCCCCGCAGATTTCGCCGATCGACAAACAGACTTTCGCCATCGACCGACGTAACGAGCTCAAGTTCAAGGCGGGTGACCCCGATGGAGACCGGCTGTTTTATGCCTTCCGCGTGGTTGAATTACCGAAACTGCGCTGGTCAGCTCGGGCAAACATCGGCGCTGTTGCGGGTGGTGGCTTGTTTTCCTGGGAACCAACGGCGGTCGAGCGCGGGATCAAGACCCTTGAACTGATCGCCAGCGATGGCGACCGTTTTGCCCTGACTCACGTGGAGGTCGACGTACGGATCACCAACAGTGACATCAGTCCGCGCTTTGTCGCTCCGGCTGCCCCCGGCGTGTCACTGTCTGTTGGTGGTCAGTCTTCTGGCTGCTTGGAAGTCGCGATCGAAGTCGCCGATCCAGACACCGAAAAGGTTGAAATCAAACTTGAACCCGCGATCAGCGGTGCAACGATCACCCCAAACGCCACAGATGGGCATCGGGCGGTCCTCAATTGGTGCCCCAATCCATCGCAGATCGCCCAGGGCTATTTCACGCTCAATATTGTTGCCGATGACGGCGAAAATGCGCCGGTACGCATCAACGACGGAGAAGGCTTCGTGGTGGAGATTGTCAGCAGTTGACTTCTCGCGTTGAGATCGCTAAACAGCCTCCCACGCGCGTTGACCGGGCGGCGCCAGGGATTGCCACCCAACCAACGCTAGAGCTGGCCGGCGACCCGCATTGGGGGCCGGCCATCTTTTTTTTCGCCGCAGAGGGCGCTATTGGCGCGCAGAGGTGGAATGTTGGACAGTTTGCCGCCGATGCCGAGTGTCTGTTAGCCTCGAAGAAACGGCGTTAACTTCGTGGAGCAGAAGCGCATTTGCCCCATCTGTCGGACCCGTTTTCCTGGCGGCGCCAACTTTTGTCCACATGACGGGCACGTCCTGGAAGACGCTCCGACGCAGGCTCATCGCGACCGGTTTATCGGTGCGATGCTTGACGACCGCTACCGCATCGAAACGCGGCTAGGGCAGGGCGGGATGGGCGTCGTGTACGCCGCGCGACATACTGTGATCGACAAGCGCGTCGCGATCAAGATTCTCCGGCACGAGTACTGTCGCGACGGAAGCCTCGTCGAGCGTTTCATTCGCGAAGCCAAGGCAGCCTCGCGTATCGGTCATCCCAACATCGTCGACGTCACCGATTTCGGCCGCCTCAGTGATGGCCACATCTACTTCGTGATGGAGTATCTCGACGGCGTCACGCTTTCCAAAGAGATCCGCCGTCTAAAAGTGATTCCGGTCGAACGCATGCTGGCGCTCGCTCTGCAGATCTGCCAGGGGCTGTTTATCGCCCACAACAAGGGGATCGTTCATCGAGACCTCAAGCCGGAAAACATCTTCATCGTGCATCCCGCGACCGATCTGGACGGCGAGCAGCTTGAGGGTTACCCCGTCGACGTGATCAAACTGCTCGACTTCGGCATCGCAAAGATGAGCTGGGGGCGAGGGACACGCTTGACCAAGGCCGGCAGCATCTTCGGTACGCCGCAATACATGTCACCAGAGCAGGCTGCCGGTCGCGATGCCGATCACCGTGGGGACGTCTACTCGCTGGGCTGCATTCTGTATGAAATGCTTACCGGTGAGGTGCCATTCATTGCCGATACCTTCGTCGGCACGCTGACCAAGCACATGTTCGAAAAGCCGCTGCCCCCACGGCAGCTGCGTCCCGAGCTGGGTATACCGAAGGAGATCGAGGCGGTGATCCTGCGCGCGATGTCGAAGCGCCCGGAGGATCGCTTCGACGACATGGGACAGATGTCCCAGGCTCTCAATGGCTCGCTGCTGGGCGTAGCCCCGCTGGACGCGACCTACCCGCCGGGGTCGACACAGATCTATCCGGGTGCCGTAGCGACCGACGAGGTCTCGGCTGATACCGGCAGCAGCGAGGCCGCCGAAAATCTTGTCGTCACGCCGCAGCCGATCCTCTCTTCGGTTGGCTCGGCGGCGTTGGAGCTCGATGTGCCTCCGCCGGCAGCACGTCACCGTAGTGGGCGGCGGGACCTCGGTTTGCTGCTCGCGATGGGCGCGGTGGCTGTCTTGTTATTGCTTGCGGCGATTCTGGTATTGACGCGGCAGCCGGCGGATCGACAGATTGTTGTTACCGGATCGGATCTGTCGATCACGGAACGGTCGCCGGCCGTCGCGTCCCCATTGCTCGATGCCGCCCCCGCACCGCAGGCCGACGCCAGTCCCGCCGAGCTGGAGATCGCCTTTGCTGTCCGCTCACAACCAACGGCCGCTCAGGTGACGATCGACGGCAAGCCGCATGGGGTCACACCGCTGCGCTTGCAAACAAGCACCGGAAAAGTGCTGAAGATCAGGGTAGATAAGAGAGGATATCTGCCGCGACACGTCACCGTTCACGTTGCGCGAAATCAAGCGGACCTCGCGCTGCGACTCAAGCGCCGCAAGCACGGCGCCGGCATTCACCCCGATCTTCGCGAGCCCGCAGATAAGAACTGGCGACGCAAGGGCCAACCCTAGCTCGTCGGGGGGCTGACGTGTTAACATCGTTACTAAATCTGTTATCGATGGGCTGATGGCACAAGAAGACGACCACGCCAAAGCGGCTGAACTGGGTCAAACATTGACTCCAGCACCACAGATGGTGATGACGCCGCCACCCGGGCCGGCAAGCGACAGCCTGATCGGGCAAACTGTCACCGGCCGCTACCGCGTGCTGAGAAAACTCGGCGAAGGCGGCATGGGAACGGTGTATTTGGCCGAACACATCGCGATCGAAAAGAAGATCGCGCTTAAGGTGCTGCTCCACGAATACGCGCGCAAAGCCGACCTCAAAGAGCGGTTTCTCCAAGAGGCCAAGGCCGCCGCTAAGATCGGTCACGAGAACATCGTCGACATTATCGATTTCGGCCCGACGCCTGACAACAGCGTCTTCTTCGCGATGGAGTATCTCGAGGGCGACGAGTTGGGGGCAGTGCTTCGCCGGGACGGGCCAATGTCCTGGGAGCGTGCCAAGCCGATCTTGGTGCAGATCTGTCGTGCGATGGGAGCTGCTCATTCGAAGCAGATCATCCACCGCGACATGAAACCCGAGAACATCTACCTGATCGATCGAGAAGGGCGAAAAGACTTCGTCAAGGTACTCGACTTTGGGATCGCCAAGGTCTCGGGCATGAACGACGGAGAGCGTCGCCTGACGCGGACGGGGATGATCTTCGGCACGCCCGAGTACATGTCACCTGAGCAGGCGCAAGGTCACCGCCCCGACCACCGGGTCGATATCTACGCGCTGGGTGTGATCATGTACGAGATGCTTACCGGTGAGGTGCCCTTCAAGGCTGACACCTTCATGGGCATTCTCACCAAACACATTTTCGAAGCGCCCCAACCACCGAGCCAGATCCGCCCGATGAGTGCGGACATCGAACACATCGTGCTCAAGGCGATGGCCAAAGATCGCGATGATCGCTATCGGTCAATGACTGAGATGGCGATGGCGCTCAACCGTTGTGCCGGGCGAGTGACCCGACCCACGGGAGATCGCGAACCCGTGGTTCGCACGCTAACCCCGGCGCCGGAGCGGGCGGCGTTCGAGAATCTGCCGGCGGCGGAGCACCCGATGTTTGACTCTGCGGTCCCGCTGACTGGCGCACCGCAGATCCCGCAAAATCGCACCAAGCTGTTTGTCGTAATGACACTGATGCTGCTGCTTGCCGGCGGCGGCCTGCTGTTTGCCTTGTTTGGCAACAGAGGCCCTAGTCCGCAGAAGGATCCGCCGACCAAACCGCTGCCGGTCAAGACCCCGCTGGCCGGCGCGGCCGACGGCGGTAGCCAGCTTGCGCAACGCGCCGATTTGGGGACCCCGAAACGGCCGCTCAAGCCGCCGACAAAGACCGTGACACCGACCAAGCTGCCGGTGTCGGCAAGCGCGGCGCGCGTGACGATCTCACTACACTCGGTGCCCAGTGGCGCGCAGATCCTGATCGGACGCCATGACAGCGGCAAGGTGACACCGAGTTCGATCGAGCTGCGTCGCAGCTCGCGAAAGACCACGATAAAGCTTAAGAAACACGGATTCCGTGACGAGGTACTGCGCGTCGTCCCGAGTCACGATCGCAGCTACAATGCCCGCTTAGACCGGCGCCCGACGATCATCAAGCCGCCCACCAAGCAACCGCCGAAGCAGCCGCCGAGCAAGACGTTCGGGCGACCTGACGAGCTGATCGATCCGTTTAAGGAGCGCTAGTCCCGCCGCGGGCGCGCTCCACCCGCACCGGACGTTCGTTAAACGTCTTGCCATTGAGCCGTTCGATAATCGCCTCGGCCAAGCCGGAAGAGACGCTAACAAACGTATGACGATCCCGCAGACTAAATTGCTCGATCGCGCCGGATTCAACTTCACCCTGGGCCTGGACCCACTCTTTGAGTTCGCTTGCGCGAACGCCGTGTCGTCGTCCGACTCCAATATATAGCCGCACGCTGTCGGCGCTTACAGCTTCGTTGTCATCAGCGGGCAAATCCGCGACCGACGTTGCCGGCAAGGTCTCGTAGAACTCGACTTCACCGTTCGCCGTGGTAAACGATTCTGCTCGGCCACGCGATGCCCCATCGCGTGGCGCCGCACGCGGGCTGTCGTTTTCTTCACCGCGGCGACGTTGCCGCCGTGGTCGCCGACTGTCGGACCCTCGCTCGCGACCGCGGCGTGGGGCAGGTTCGCTACGGTGACGTGAGGGCTGCTCTTCGGTGGAGAGCTCATCGCTCGAACTCTCCGCGCTACCTGCCTGACGGCGGCGCCGGCGACGCAGGGGTTTTTCCTGTTCACTGTCCGACTCAAGGTGCTCGCGCAGGGCCGCGCCGATCAGCGCCGGCCCGTCGGGCATCGACCACAACCGCTGAACGAGGCTATTCCAAAATTGCGGCGTCGTCCGATCGATGTAGCGTTCGCGCAAATTTTGACAGATCTCACCTTCACGGCGCGCTGCCAGTTCGGCAGCGGTTGGCAGGTGCCGTTCCTCCGGCTCGATGCGATGCAACAGCTTGAGGTAATAGAAGCTGCCAATCTCGCGCGGCGAGACCAACGAGATCGCCACGCCCGAACGCCCAGCACGACCGGTACGACCCGTGCGATGAATGTAGGCGTCGGCGGACTCGGGGAAACCATAATTGATGACGTGGGTCAGTTTGCTGAGGTCGATGCCGCGCGCGGCGATGTCGGTCGCCACCAGAATGCGTAGCTCACCGTCACGCATGCGCTGCATTACACGCTCGCGTTCTTGCTGGCTCAGATCGCTACTGATCCCCTCAGCGGCATATCCGCTGGCCGCCAGAAATCGCGCCACATGAGCGGTGTCGTTGCGCGTATTGCAAAAGCAGAGCGCCAATCGCGGGTTTTCATATTCGAGCACTCGAAGCAGATCTTGCTCGCGCGCACCGCCGCTAACGAGATAGTAGGCGTGGTGGATGCTCTGCGCCCCAACGGAATCGGATGACAACGAGATCTCGACCGGATCCTCAAGGGTGCGATCAGCCATGCGCTGGATTTCATCGGGGATCGTCGCCGAAAAGAGCATCGTTTGGTGCTCATCAGGCAAGCGTGCGCTGATCGCCGAGATATCTTCGAGGAAGCCCATCGAGAGCATTTCGTCGCACTCATCGAGAATAAACACGCCGATATTTGATGTCTTGAGGGTGCCACGTCGCATGTGGTCGAGAACACGGCCTGGTGTTCCGACGACGATCTGCGTCTTTCCTTTGAGGGCCTGGATCTGCGGACCCATCGCAGCCCCGCCGTAGATCGCCGTGGCGACGATCGGCTGACCGGCGGCGAGGCGGGAGGTTTCTGCCGCAACCTGAATCGCCAATTCGCGGGTCGGGCAAAGCACCAGTGCCTGCACGTCCTCGACCTCAGCGGAGACCAGATCCTGAAGCAGCGGTATCGCAAAGGCCGCCGTCTTGCCACTGCCCGTGTGACTTTGCACGAGGAGGTCGCTGCGGTTGAGCGCCTCCGGAATTACCTCGCGCTGCACATCAGTGGGGTGCTCGAAGCCCATCGCCTCGATCGCCTCGATTAGTGCACCTGAAAGGCCCAGCGAACGAAAGCTGACCGGCGGAGCCGTATCCTCAATCGCTTGCGAGTTCTCAGCGGCGTCGTCGCCGGTGAGGTCGTTTGTTTGATTTCCGTTATCTTCCACGGTTTCTTCCTACTGATGACGAGAGACTATTGGGGGCCGACGTGAGCGCTCGAAACGTTGTGGGGCTGAGCATTCAATTCAGCCCCCTTGCCGTCGGCCTGATTGGGTACGGGGCGATCGATCGCTGCTCTGATCGCCTGCAGTTCGCTGCGTAGCGCGGCGAGGCGTTCGGTGTATCGTTCAACAAAGCGATTGACGACCCCGCTATATGACAGATGAAGCTCGGCCAGCGAATCGTGAACCTCCGCCAGCCGAGAGATCAGCGGGTGAGCTTTTTCTCCGGCCAGCTCCTGTAATCGACAGCGAAAGGCGACGGTGCGCCAGCGGTGCTTCCATCCCTGAGACCAATTGCGCCACTCGCTTGCCGGATGGATCTCGTACTTCAGCGCACGCGCCTGCAGCGAAAACGCTTTGTGATGTAGATCGCTCAGCAGGCGATCGATGCGAGTGTGGCAGGATCGCAGCTCATCAGGGCGATCGGCCGCTGCGCTGATTCGCTTTTTGCCGACGACCACTGGCCGATAGTAGCCGGCGTGAAAGGCAAACAGCGAAGCAGCGGTCCAAAGAATGGCAGCGATCGTCACGCTAAGATAAATACCGGTAAAAACCCGTCGCCAAACTTTGACCGCCCGTTTTTCAGCTCTTGCTGCCATCTCGTTGCGTTTGGCTTAAGTCCGCCAAGAAAAAGGGCGCGAAGGCGATCGACCTACAGCGCGATTGTCGACGCTGGCTCCATGCGGCAGAGATCGTCCGCGCGGAACTAACCGCGTTACATTTCAACACTTTTTGTCTGGAGTCAAGCCCGTTCAGGGCTCGAGGCTGACCAGCAGCTCAAAGCGTCCGGAAGCATTGGTCACCGTCGAGGCGCGCAACACGGCCTGGCCCTGGACGCTCTCATACTGAAACAGCATGTACCCGGAGACCGGTCGGCCATCAGAATCGACGAGTTTGCCGGCCAACGAACTCACGGGTGGCGCGGTCACGTTCAGCTCGGCGGGAACAGCGGTTTCGTTACTGTCGCCGGGCATCGTGATCGTGCCAGCGGAAAATGCCGAGGCTTGCGATCCGGCAGCTGGCGTCACATCGATCGCGAACTTGCCACTGTCTACCGGCAACTCGAAGCGTCCGGCAGCATCGCTGGTTGTCGACGTGGAAACCAGCGGTGCGCCGTCGAGCGATTCGATCGGTCGGGCGACGACGCGCGCCGCGGACAAGGGCCCGCCGCGCGAAGACTGCAGCAGCCCGCCGATTAAACGCCGCCGCTTGAGTTGTGCGCGAATCGGCTGCCCCTCGCTGATATCTCCCGGCACAAGCGTATAGGCACGCGAAGCGTGGGGGCTGTCGCCCTGAGGTTTGATCGTCAGGCGGTAGCCGAAAATACTCGGCGCGTGCAAAAACGGCAGGACAACGCGCCCTTTGCCGTCGGCGATCGCGACCGCAGAATGGCTGACCTCGCACCGCTGAAACCCGGCATTCGTCGGCTGTTCGAGTGTCGTCTCTAAGGTGACCTCGGCGCCGGCGATCGGAGCTCCTTCGTCGTCTACGACGTCGACGGCGTGGCTGGTCGCTTGGCTAACTTTGGGCAAGCGCAGCGGATCGCCGAGGGACTGGACGGCAACCTCGTAGGGGTTGGGTGTCGAATGCACGAGACCGAGCAAACGTGAATAGCACGTAACCCGCGGGATCAGTTCGATCCCCTGATATGGCAGCAGATCGCGTGCCGCACTCTGTTCAGGCAGCGGCTCGATCACCAGGTTATAGGGGTGAACGCCCGGCGGAATCCGCAAGGAGAACTGGCCTGCCGTCGTCTCGCTGTAGGCGTTACCTGGGCAGTTACTCGGAGATGCGGCGCTGCATGTTCGCCCGACCGTTGAGCGCACCCACGTGCCAGGGCGGTAGGCGCGCACCTGGAGCGAATAGGGGAAGGGCGTACCGTCGCTCTGCCTCACATGCCCAACCAGCTCGACGGCGCGATCGTCTCCGTCGAGCACAAAGTCATGCAGCAGGTGTTCGGTGACCGTCAGGGTCGTGTATTGCGGCGGAAAGAGACCATCAAAGCGCGGTAGCGGGCGCACATAAAAATCGTAGGTTTGTCCCCGTTCCAGCCAAAGAACAAAGCTGCCCTTGTCTCCGCCCTCGAGGGGCGTCGTGACTTCGCTGCGCACATCCGGACGTCCAGGTAGCGCCGATCGCCGCCATGCCGTGATTTGCGAGGGGATCGACACAGCGCTGTCGTGCGAGGGATAGACCCGACCTTGAATCGTCAAAGACGGCCGCAAGGCCAGACGCAATTGGTCCTGATCGACCTTCACCCCGGTAAACTCTTGTGGCACCCAGCCCTGGGAGTTTGACCCGGGCGGAATCGCCTCAAATGACAGCACAGGGACGACGGGGCAATCGGGACCGTTGCACGGCATCGACACCTGCGCGGCGGGGCCCGCCTGACAACCATTTAAGGCACCAGCGACCAACACGACGACCGGCGCCCAGCGAAGCGCCGCAATCCGGGTGCGCCAAACCATCAGTTACCCACCACGTCGCCAGGCACGCAGTCGACCAGCCAACGAACCGAATCGCGACCACCGCGGCGACCATCGACCACGCGGGGCGTGCGAAGATCGTCGCCGTCATCGACGAAACCGGTGTCGCTCAGATACATCTCAAGGTCATAACGTCCGGGTACGTTGCCGACCAAACCATCGCAGAGTCCCTGAATCAACACGGGCGCGCCGCGCAGATTGCCACTCGTTGGGCCGATGATGAACTCGTCTAGTTTGCGCGTGTAGTCCGGCAGTTTGCCGATCGCTACGGGCAAAAACACCCGAAGGGTGACGTCTTCTGGGTCCGGATCGGCGAAAACGACGAAGAACTGCGCCGCCTCACCTTGCTTGGCGGTTACTAGTGCTTGAGGCGACGGGATCGTGCTCGACAGCTGAACAACCGGAGCGGTGTTCGACGGATCCTGGGTGACCGTCGCCGGGGGAATGACGCAGGCGTTGCTCAGCATCAAGTTGATACAAAGCAGAGTTCGTGCCAGGTCGCTGCGCAACGATAGTGCCTCGAACGTAGGTCTAACACCGCGAAAATCGGCGCTAGACCGCGAAGATTGCGCCGCGGGGTGCGTCGTCGGCAAGCGCCCGCGGGCGAAAAGACTGACATGATTGTCGCGCCTTGACTAGGACTAGTTGACGACCTCCGTTCGGCGCGCGCCCAGCAAAAAGGGCTGTGACCCTGCCGAGGAGGCGACACTACTCGGTCGCCGTTCGGCGCAGCTCTTCTTCGCGCTCCAGATGACGGAAGATCGTTCGCGGATCCACGCCGAGATCACGGGCAGTCTTGGTGCGATTGCCGCTGTTTCGCGCCAGAACCTCGTTGATATAGCGGCGCTGAAACTCATCTTTGGCTTGGGCCAATGGCAAGATCGGTGGCAAATCGTCGCTGGTTAGTCCAAGGTCGGCGGGCGAAAGCAGCGCCTTTTCCGCCAGCACGACGGCCTTTTTGATGTGGTTTTCCAGCTGGCGAATATTGCCCGGCCAGGCATATCGACGAATCGCCACGCTAGCATTGGGAGAAAAGCCTTTGACCGACGCTGAAAACTCTTCGGTGTAACGCTGGAATAGGTAGCGCGCAATGATCATCACATCGTCTCCGCGCTCACGAAGTGGCGGCAACTGAATGTTGACGACGTTGAGCCGATAGTAGAGGTCTTCGCGAAAGCGACCGTGCTTGATCTCCTCGGCGAGGTCTTTGTTGGTCGCAGCCAAGAAGCGGATATCGACGCGTTCAGGGCGGGTATCACCCACGCGAACGACGGTCTTTTCCTGCAGCGCGCGCAACAACTTGACTTGCAGCTGCCCCGGCAACTCACCGATCTCGTCGAGAAATAGCGTACCTCCGTCGGCAACATGAAACTTGCCGCGCTTGTTGGCGACGGCGCCAGTGAACGCACCTTTGACGTGACCAAACAATTCGCTCTCGAGCAGATTTTCGGGAATCGCACCGCAATTGATCGTGACGAACGGGCCTTTGGCGCGGGAGCTACGCTCGTGGATTTCCGCAGCGATTAACTCCTTGCCGGTCCCGGTTTCCCCGGTGATCAGCACCGAGATGTCGGTAGTGGCAACTTTCTCCAGCTTGCGAAACACTTCACGCATCGCGGGGCAGGAGCCGATGATCCGACCGAAACGCATCTTGTCGATCCGCTTGCTGAGCAGCGCCTTGTCGCCACGCAGCTCATTGATCAGCAGCGCATTCTTGACGATCAGCGAGGCCTGCGCGGTAAACACGGTGAGAATCTTCAGGGTCCGATCATCGAACAACTGAGCGATCGTGTCGCTGCCGACGTAGATCAACCCCATCAAGCTGTCTTTGTCCATCAATGGCGTGCACATCACCGATGAGACGTTTAGCCGCAAGATCGACTTGGAGCTGGAGAACTCTTCGTCATTGAGCGCGTCGCTGACAAACAGCGGCCGCTTGGTGCGGACGACCTTGGCGACGATCGAATCGGAGAGATGCTCGATCGCGTCGTCGATGTTTTCGCTCTTTAGGTTGCGGGCTACACGCACGCGCGGTTCGTTCTCCTCGAACAACACCAGGAAACCCTTGCTCGCTCCGGTGACGGCGATCACTGCGTCCATTAATTCTTCGAGCAATTCGGGCAACTCATAGGTGCCGAGCAGGCGGTTTGAAAAAGCCGTCAAGCGCTCATAGGCCGCCACATCGGCGGGATGAGCCGCCTCGCCGTTCGCCACCTCCGCGGGCGTTAGCGGATCTTCGCCGTGGTCGAGCAATACAAAGCGCAACTCGGTTGCTCCAACGGTCACCGTCTCGCCATCAGAGAGCTGATGTTTGCGTTTGCGGCGACCGTTGACAAACACCGTCGCATCGTCGATCGGCGCCAAATAAAACCCGCGCCCATCGAAGTGAATCTGGCAATGGATCGCCTCAACATCACGATCGTCGAGAACCACGTCGCAGTCGGCCGCCGATCCAAAGGAGGTGATGCGCTTGCGCAACGGCACGCGACTGACCGCACCGTCGGGCGCTTTGATCTCAAAAACCGGCATAGAAACCGCCTCCCCAAAAGCAAGCTAGACGAAAAGCAAACTAGAAACGGCCACCGAGACCGATACCGGCGACGTCGAAGCCGCCCAGCGGCAGCAAGCGCAGCCGTCCGGCCTTCGATGGTTCAAGCTGGCGCACGGTCACTTCCTGCGCCCGATAGTTGAGCAGGGCGTCGACCACCCCGTAAAGCACCGCCGCAAGGAATGCCGCTCCGGTCGCGACCTGGACGATCCCGAGACGCTCAGCCGCCGACTGCTCCGCGCTGCCCGCGACCAGCGGCTTGGCATACTTCGCTCGGTGGACAATCGCCGCGGTCAACGAGCTACCACCTAGGGCCAACTGAAGACCAAGCAGCAGGTAGCCTTTTCGGGGCTGACCGTTTTGAAACTGACCGACCCCAAAGGGCACATAATTGGCCCAGTAGCTGCGCATGACGACAAGTCGCTCTCGGGGTACTGCCGATCGTGCGCGGCGCTGGCGTTCGCGTTCGCGCTGCAAACGGTCGCTTTCGATTCGACGACGGATCGCCGCCAAACGCTCGCGGTTCCGCCGACGTACCGCCTCGAAGAGGTCAACCGCGGCTGCAGTGTCAACCAACGGGTCGAGCGCGAAGTTTGGCCGCAGCGACAGCAACGCGTTGAACTCGGCCTCGGCGGCGGGCCGATTTCCCAAGAAAAGGTGTGACACACCGAGCAGCCGGTGTGCATCGACGACCTCTTCTTCCGCCGATAGTTTGATCACCGGGTAGAGCAGGGGGTGCAAGAGCGACACCACCGTTTCATACTTCCCGGCGCGATAGGCGTCATGCGCCTTGCTCAACGCGCCTTTGGGTGCTGCCGCCGGCTGTCCAAGGGCGACGTCTGTGCAGCTGATCAGCAAAACGACGACGAGAGCGAAACGTCTCACGGTGTATCCACCTTCTGCAAGTTCACCTGCACCGTAGCCGTCGCGTTGGCGCGCACGATCACGCGGCGCTCAATAGAGCGGTAGCCGGCTGCACTCACCCGCAAGATCTGCTCTAACCGTCCGTCGACGATCGAGGCCGGAATCGGCACGGTGAATGTGCGACCAGGGGAACCGACCTGCTCTCCGAGCAGCAAGTCGGCATCGATCGCCGGACTGACCAATACAGCAACGCGTCCGGGCTTCCACGGCAGTTGAATCTTCAGCTCATCCAGGCGGTGGGACGGGGCGACGATCACCCTTTTGGGGAAACAACAGGAGTCGTTGCGAAAGACCAGGGTAGAACTGCGTCCGCCCGGCAGCGTTACGCGCGACAAAGCCGGACCGTAGGGGCCGAGCAAACGGCCATTGAGCCAGATTTCGAGCGCCTTGGGCTGCAACACAGCGATCCGCACGGTTCGCGGGGGTATCGGTATCGCGCGCGGCATGCCGGAATCGACGGCGCGGCGAACCGTGCGACGCCGTCGTGCGACGAGCGCCGAGGGTGATCCGTCTGCGCTTTGGCGTTGCCCCAGATCGGCGCTGGATTGCGGCACTCGAGCGTCGGCGCTTGCCGCGGCGGTGCCATCGACTGAGGCAAGCGCCACGCGCGCTGTGCTTCGACCAGCGGCATTACGCGACGCGGTCGGCGTGCTCGGCCAACGCAGAGAGATCCAGTAGGCGCCAAGGCCAACGGTCAGCGCGGCAGCGATCAGCAGTGCGACACGGTTCAATCGCCGACGGCGCGAGATCCGATCGAGCAGGCGCAACACCTCCTCGTTGCTTGGATCAAGCGATAGCACCCGGTCAAACAACTGAAGCGCGATATTGATTCGTCCGCCGGTCAAGGCCAAGCGCCCTCGCGAGGTCAACTCGGCAACCGCACGAGCTTGGAAGTCTCGACTGTAGCTCTCTGGGTCGGCAAAGTAGGCGCGCAGCTCACGTCGCGGGTCCTCGACACCAGCGTCGGCCAGGTAATCGAGTAGCCCCTGCCGCAGATCGGCGATACTGGCAAACCGGTCATCAGGTTCGCGAGCCAGCGCCCGGCCGATCATCGTCGCCAGTCGCTCACCAACCACCGTGTTGACCAGGTTGGCCGGCACACAACGACCGTCGGCGATCCGTTTGAGCACCTCGTGCGGGTTCTTGCCGCGGAATGGCAGCTGCCCGGTCGCTAGCTGGTAGGCCAGGGTGCCCACGGAAAACACGTCAGTTCGGAAATCTAGCGGCCGGCCTTGGATCAACTCTGGCGCCATATAGGCTGGCGATCCGAGCAGCTGGCCGGTGACCGTGAGCTTCTGAACATCGACCATCTGGGCGATGCCAAAGTCTGTCAGCTTCACCCGCCCATCGCTGCGGATCATGATGTTCTCGGGTTTGATATCGCGATGGATGATCCCCAACCCATGGGCGTGGTCGAGCGCGTTACAAACCTCGACCGTGATCATCGCTGCTAGCTCTGGATGGGACAGCGGATGGCGACTAAGAAAGGCCTTGAGCGTCTCGCCGTGGATGAACTCGGTGACGATGTAGCTCTCGCTGGATTCGAGGCCGGAGTAGTCGTAGATCTCGAGGATGTTGTCGTGACGCAGCTTGGCAACCGCGTGAGCCTCGCGCTGAAAGCGTTGCTTTGACTCCTCTTGATCGGCGAGATGCGGGTGGAGGATCTTGACGGCGACCTCGCGATTGAGCGAGGTGTCGAGGGCACGGTAAACCATCGCCATACCGCCTTGGCCGACTTCTTCGAGCAGGCGGTATTTTTCGATTTGGCGTTCGACCAAGCCTCGATCCCCCTTCGACCCCCGCCGTGCGGTTGCCGCGCCAGTTCGCCCCGCGTGTCGGGCCCTCCGACACACGAGCTTACCAACCGATGACTGACATGCATCTCATCCGACAAATATGTCAGGCATCGGCATCCCGCGCCGGCGCTGGCGGAGCTCCGGCGAAGCGCCCAACTATAGGAAAAACGGCGCTTACAAAGCAATAGCTCCGACCCACACTGACACAAAAGCCAGAGACCGTGGATACATTGCAGGCTGAACCCAGGGTGCGCAACCCCGCGCCGATGACTCTGAAAAGCTAAAGCATATTCGAGAGCTGAATCGCCCCGAGAAACGGCGCCGCCGCATCGGCGATGCTCAGATCGGGAGCAAGCTCGCGGCCGACCCCTTCGACTACGCCGATCGCCAGCGCGATCATGGTCAGCGTTGGGTCCAGTCGCTGCCACTGGTGCCTGGCGACCTTCACGAGATCCTGCAGCAACTCGGCCAGCCGAATTTCGGCCAGGCTACGGTCACGATAGCGCTCGAGCAGCTGCTCGACGGTCGCGCGGAGTCGCTGTTCGTCGGCCGGTGGTTGTCCATAGAACGCCGCTGCCGAAATTCCCGCGCAAACGCCAGCGACATCACGACCGATCCAGCCGGCAAGGATACGCAGCAGCCCACTGCGCTGCCGTTGACCGACGCGAGCGACGAGGCCAAGGTCGACGAAGGCCAAGCGGTTGCCGTCGACGACCAGCATGTTGCCCGGATGAAGATCAGCGTGAACAAAACCGTCGATGAAAATCATCTTGAGGATCGCGTTATAGCCGGTGCGCACGACTGCTTGGGCAGAGCTTCCCGGCCTCAGCGTGTTGATCTTTTCTCCGGCGATGAAGCTCATACATAACACGCGCTCGCTGCAGAAACGCTCGACGAGCCGCGGGAAGACGACATCCGCCATTCCTTCGAAATTCTGTCGAAACACGCGGTTGTTGGCGGCTTCGCGGCAGAAATCGAGCTGCTGTTCGATCGCGCCGCAGATCTCGCCCAGCGCTTGTCTCAGCGGATAGCGGCGCAGACCAGGTAGCCAGGCGATGATCGCGGTAACGAGTGTCAAGAGGGTCATGTCTGAGCGCATCGTCCGCTCGATGCCCGGACGCCGCACCTTGAGTGCGATCGCTTCGCCATCGCGCAATCGGCCGCGATGGACCTGTGCCACCGAGGCGCTGGCTACTGGATAAGGATCGATCTCAGCGAACAATTGTTCGGGAGGCTGCCCAAATTCGGCCGTGACGATCCGTGAAACGGCGCGGTAGGAAAAAGGCGGCACGCGGTCGTGTAGGGCGGCGAGCGCTTTGCGCACCGGCGCGGAAGCCAAGTCCGGTCGCGTGGCCAAGACTTGACCGAGCTTGATATAGGTTGCGCCCAGCCGCTGGCAGAGCAGCCGGAGGTGGCGGCCCCAGACCGCTTGTCGCTGCAAGCGGGCGACACCGAGCACACGCAAGAGCAGCAGGTGAGTCCCTGCTACGATCCCGAAGGAAAACAGGACAATAGAAACGAATGCAGAGCGGCCGAGCAAACGCACGCCAGATTCTCCCTTTCGCCGGTCCACTCATCATACCACCGGCCCACCGATTCGCCCCCCCGATTAGCAAAAAAACACCTGGTAATCCTTGACATCTTCCTCCAATTTGAATAGCTACTGCTTCGCCGCAGTGTCCGGCTTACAGGCACGTAGCTCAGTGGGAGAGCACTACCTTGACACGGTAGGGGTCGGCGGTTCAATCCCGCCCGTGCCTAAGCTTCGGTGATGACGACGGCTAGCTAACGGCAGCAATGTTGCTGGCCGCCTATCACCGGTGAGGAAGAGACGATGAATCCGCAGGACATGTCGCCGCTCGATCGGCTACGACATAGCACGGCCCACGTGATGGCCGATGCGGTGAAGCGTCTTTTCCCCGAAGCGAAGATTACGATCGGTCCAGCGATCGAGAACGGCTTCTACTACGACTTCGATGTGGAGAAGCCTTTCACCGAAGAAGACCTCGAACGCATCGAACAAAAGATGCAAGAGATCATCGACGCGGGTGACGCGTTCCGCTGCGAAGAGATGTCCCGCGATGCCGCACTCGAGCTGTTCTCAAAGATGGGCGAGACCTACAAGGTCGAAATCCTCGGCTCGATTCCCGCGGATGAAACGATCACGGTCTATCGCCACGGCGAGTTCGTCGATCTGTGCCGCGGTCCCCATGTAGAGAGCACCAAGCAGATCAAAGCGTTCAAGCTGATCAGCGTCGCCGGTGCCTATTGGCGCGGTGATGAACGCAATCGGATGCTCCAGCGTATTTACGGGACGGCGTTCCCCGACAAGAAGCAGCTACGCGCTCACCTGGCGGCGCTTGAGGAAGCGAAAAAGCGCGATCATCGCCGGCTCGGCAAAGAACTCGAGCTGTTCAGCTTCAGTGAAACCATCGGTGCCGGTCTGACCCTTTGGCACCCCAAAGGCGGGCGCGTGCGCCACCTGATGGAGACCTACTGGAAAGAGCGACATCTGCAGAGCGGCTACGATTTGCTCTATACGCCGCACATCGCGCGCGATCGGCTCTGGGAGCAGAGCGGCCACCTCGGCTTCTACTCGGACAACATGTACTCAGGCATGGATGTCGATGGCCAAGACTACTTGGTCAAGCCGATGAACTGCCCATTTCACGCGGTGATCTACAAGGACCGCCTGCGCTCTTACCGTGAGTTCCCGTTGCGCTGGGCTGAGCTCGGTACCGTGTACCGCTACGAGCGCTCGGGGGTACTACACGGCTTGTTCCGCGTGCGCGGCTTCACCCAAGACGACGCCCACCACTTCGTTCGCGAGGACCAACTTTCGGACGAAATCGACTTCGTGCTGAATTTTTGCTTGGACATGCTCAAAGCCTTCGGCTTCGACGATTTCGAACTCTACTTGAGCACGCGTCCTGAAAAGTCCGTCGGCAGCGATGCCCAGTGGGCATTGGCCGAGGGAATCCTCGTCGAGCGATTGAAGCAGAGCGGCGTCAAGTGGGAGATCGATGCGGGCGGCGGCGTGTTTTACGGGCCGAAAATCGACCTCAAGATCCGCGACAGTCTCGGTCGCCGATGGCAGTGCTCGACGATCCAGGTCGACTTCCAACTCCCCGAGCGCTTCGACATCACCTACGTCGGAGAAGATGGGCGACGCGATCATCGGCCGATCATGATTCATCGCGCGCTGCTCGGTTCGCTGGAGCGGTTCTTCGGCATTCTCGTCGAGCACTACGGCGGGAAGTTCCCGCTCTGGCTGGCGCCAACCCAAGCGATCATCGCCAACGTCACCGACGCCCAAGCCGATTTTGTCCAGAGCGTCAAACGACGTTTAACCGCTGCGGGTTTCCGCGTTGAAGCGGACCTGCGCAATGAAAAACTCGGCGCCAAGATCCGTGAGTCGCAGCTGCAAAAGGTCCCTTACACGCTAATCGTCGGCGACAAAGAAGCTGCAGCCGACAGCGTGTCACCGCGTCCCCATGGCGGAAAGCCAGAAGGGGCGCTCACCGTTGATCAACTGATCGAGAGATTGAAAACCGAGTCGGAGATTCCCGGCTCGAAAAACCTATAGCGCCGAAGCGCCCGCCGGTGGGCCAGGCGTCATTGATACCGAGGAGCGACCGATGCCAAAGATGAAGAGCAACAGCGGTGCGAAGAAGCGCTTTCGTTTCACCGCCAAGGGCAAGGTCAAGTTCAAAAAGGCCTTTAAGAGCCACATCCTGACGACGAAATCGACCAAGCGCAAACGCAAGATGCGCCGCCCGGGAATCATGAACGAGTGCGACGCCCAGAGCATCCGTGCTCTGCTGCCGTACGGCGCTTAATCGGGCAAGAGGAGTAATCGAGATGCCAAGAGCAAAACGCGGATTTAAAGCGCGTCGCCGGCGCAACAAAATCATGAAGGCGGCCAAAGGCTTCGTCGGCGGTCGTCGTCGGCTGTTTCGCGCTGCCGTCGCAACCGTACGCCGCGCCTGGCGCTACGCCTTTCGCGACCGACGCAATCGCAAGCGCGAGTTTCGCGGCTTGTGGATCGTGCGTATCAACGCCGCGGCGCGACGGAACGGCGTGAGTTACAGCCGACTGATGGGCTGGATGAAAGCCGCCAACATTGAGGTGGATCGCAAGATGCTGGCCGATCTGGCCGTGCGCGATCCCCAGGCATTCACGCAGCTCGTCGAACAAGTCAGGCTTTAAGCCTCTGTTATCTTAAGCGTTTTCTCGCCAGACGCCCGCCGCTCCCTAGCGAGCGCGGCGGCGGGAAGCACGCGCTCATCCCAAAAAACGTTGACACTAC
Source organism: Deltaproteobacteria bacterium (assembly GCA_020633415.1). Taxonomy (GTDB): domain Bacteria; phylum Myxococcota_A; class Polyangia; genus JACKDQ01. The sequence continues at coordinate 26,427 of JACKDQ010000015.1, read as the reverse complement.
GCGGATATACGGCTATCTAAGAAGAGTCGTTCAACCCAGAAAGTGCAAGGCAGGCACGCCCTCGATTCGCCAAGTGGCGGTTATTGCAGGGTGTGGAAGCGGCCAAACGGGCAGGAGAGAGCGAGCATGACCAAAGCCGACATCATCGAGAACGTCTACGAAAAGGTCGGAGGCTTCTCCAAAAAAGAAGCGGCCGAAATCGTCGAGACCGTGTTCGATACGATCAAAGAAACCCTTGAGCGTGGCGAGAAGATCAAGATCTCCGGTTTCGGAAATTTCATCGTCCGCGATAAGAACGCACGCGTCGGAAGGAACCCTCAAACCGGCGCCGAGATTACGATCAGCGCGCGGCGCGTGTTGACGTTCAAGCCGAGCCAGGTGCTCAAGAACGCGCTCAACACGTAGCCCACGCTCCTTCGTCGGCTTCAACTGCGTGGGCCCGGCAGGCAATCTTCGGGCAGGCAATCTTCGGGCAGATAATCTTCGGCGCTTCGGGCTCGATCGCGGGCAAGGATTCCTGTAGACGTTTATTTATGTCAGACGCTGGCTCTCCCGAAATCCCCGACAAGATGCTCTTTAAGATCGGGGAGGTCAGCGAGCTGCTTGGCGTCAAGGCCCACGTGTTGCGTTACTGGGAAACCGAGTTTCGCGCACTTCGCCCGCAGAAAACAAACTCCAACCAGCGCTTGTACCGTCGAGAAGACGTTCAACTGCTGCAGTTGATCAAGCGCCTGCTCTACGACGAGGGCTACACCATCGCCGGCGCAAACCGTCGAATCCGCGAGATTCAAGCCGAGCGCCGCGCACATGGGGCCAGCGACGAAGACGTTGTCGAGGCGCTGGGCCGGCTTCACGACCAGGCCTTGGAGCTGATCGGCCTCGTCGAGGAAGATGAAAATATCGACCCGCGCTGAGCGCGAGCGCGTGTGCGACGCGCACCAAATAACGGGTCCGCTCGGGCCGCAGACCAACGGTGGTTGACAGTCAGCCTGAGCAAGGCTAAGAGGGAAGTGCTCTCGGGGCGTAGCGCAGTCTGGTAGCGCACTTGACTGGGGGTCAAGGGGTCGCTGGTTCAAGTCCAGTCGCCCCGATGGCAAAGGGCGCCGCCGAAAATGCGGCGCCCTTTCTTTTTTTGCGACGGGGAGACGAGATGGCGCCACTGATTCTGATTACCAACGACGATGGGATCCGATCTCCGGGCATAGCTGCACTGATCCAAGCGCTCGCTCCGCTCGGCGAGATCAGAGTCGTCGCGCCCTCGCGTCAACAAAGCGCGGTTAGTCACAAGATCACGCTGGGTGAACCCCTGCGTATGCGTACCGAAAAGGATGGCCGTGTCGCCGTATCCGGCACACCCGTCGACGCGGTGTTTATGGCGATGCATCAGTTGCTGCCGCGCAAGCCCGACCTTGTCATCTCCGGAATCAACCTCGGGCTAAACCTCGGCACCGACGTATTCTATTCCGGCACGTTTGCCGCGGCCGCCGAGGCTGCGCTCAAGGGCGTGGCGGCGATCGCCGTGTCGCAGCAGCTGCCGATCGCCAGCCAAAGCGAGCCCCATGAAGAAGGCCCGGGGCACATCAATTGGGCGGATGCGATGCAAGGCGAGGATCTGCGCCTTGGCGAGCTGCTCGCTCACACGGCGCTGTTCACCGCGCGGCTCGCCGAGGAGTTACTCGGACGAAATGAACCCCTTCCACCGCTTACGGCGCTCAATGTCAATGCGCCGGCGACCCTCTCGACCAGCTATCGCGTAACGCGCGTCGGAGCTCGCGTCTATCGCGGGGAAGTCATCACGCGTCGCGATCCTCGTGGCATCCCGTACTATTGGATCGGCGGTCCCGCTCTCGACCGCCCTGAACCGATTGGCACCGACGCCAAGGCGATCCAAGATGGTTTGATTTCGGTCAGCCCACTGCGCCTCGACTGGACCGCAATAGATCTTTTGGACCAGCAGCTCTCGATTTCCGGTTTTGATGCAGAGGTTGAGGCGCAGGGCTAACGGGAGGCGCTAGCTGCCTCCGATATAGAAGGTCGCGATGCCCGATGATCGAGCAGCGCAAGCCCTCCGCAACCGGATGGTCGAAGACCAGCTGATCGCTCGAGGTATTGGCGACGCGGCGGTGCTGGCGGCGATGCGAGAAACGCCGCGCCATCTATTCGTCGAAGATCAGCTGCTGACGCGGGCCTACGCCGACCAGCCACTGCGAATCAGCCACGGTCAGACGATCTCCCAACCTTATATGGTGGCGCGCACGCTCGAGTTGGCGCGCCTTCAACCCGCCGACCGAGTCCTCGAAGTCGGTGCAGGATCTGGCTATCAAACGGCCGTGCTCTCCAGATTGGCTGCGCACGTCGACGGTCTGGAAATCATCCCCGAGCTGGCGGAGTCGGCTGCAGCAACGTTAATTCGCATCGGTGTACGCAACGCCACGATCCACGCTTGCGACGGCACGCTCGGCCTGCCATCGCGCGCGCCGTTTGACGCGATCGTCGTTGCCGCCGGCGGGCCTCAAGTTCCGCCACCGCTGCTACAGCAGCTTGCCGACGGCGGACGATTGGTCGTTCCGCTGGGTCCGCCAGACAGCCAAACGCTGACGCTGTTTCGGCGCGACGGCGATTCGTTCCACGAAACCCGCCACACGTTGTGCCGTTTCGTCGATCTCCGCGGCGCCTATGGCAGAACGCGCTAATCACACTGGTATTGAGCGAGAGACCCAAAATTCGCCCGCTTGACGCTCGACGGCTATATTGGAGCAGTGCGTCGATGTTATCTGTACAGCTGCCTCCTGCTAACGCTGACGGCCTGCGTGTCGCCTCGGCCGGCTCGATTGCCGCCGCTGGCCGGCCAGTGGAAGAAACTGCCCGTTGGCCAGTCGCTGGCACAGCTCGCCGCGCGCGAGCGGCTTCATCTGAGTGATCTGGTCGAACTCAACGGGCTGCAGGCAGATCAGGCGCTGACCACGGCGCGCTGGATCTTCGTGCCGCGCAGTGCTCGGATCGAGCGCCCGCGACTCCGCGAGCATCCAACAGCAAGCGTCGCGCGATCGCCACAAGCAACGGAAGCGCAGCCGCTCCAGCCACAGACGAGCAGTGATCAGTCAGCGATGCTTTGGCCGGTGGGAGTAGGGCGACTCTCTTCACGCTTTGGGGAGCGTCACGGTCGTCCCCACGAAGGAATTGATATCGGGGCCCCCGCCGGAACCGCCGTCGTCGCCGCCGACGATGGGGTCGTGCTCTATGCGGGCAGTCATGTGCGCGGTTACGGCAATCTGATCTTGATTCAACACGCAAACAACATCGTCACGGTCTATGCCCACAATCGCCGCAACCTGGTCAAGCGCAACGCCCGCGTCAGCAAAGGGCAGGTGATCGCCGAGGTCGGCTCGACTGGCCGAGCGCGTGGCAGCCATCTCCATTTCGAAGTTCGTCGGGGCGAGGAGCCGCTCGACCCGCTGCGTTTCGTCAGCCAACCGCCCGCCGGACGTCGCACAGGTCTCGCCCCGGTTGCCAGTCGTACAAAGCGCTAGATCAGCCCAAAGTGCCTACTGTTCCTTCGCGACGCTTTGCGGTTTAATAGCCAAATACTACGATCGCGAATATTCACCGAGGCAGCCGTGTTGCCGGATATCAGTATGGAGACTCCGATGGACCCAAGGCTCGAGCAGGTTCGAAACGCAATCCGCGACATTCCGGATTTCCCCAAACCAGGGATCCTCTTTCGCGACATTACGCCGCTGCTCGCCGATCCGGCGGCGCTGCGACAAACGATCACGTTGCTCGAAGAACGCTACCGACCTCAAAACCTGCAAGCGATCGTCGCCGTGGAATCTCGCGGCTTCGTGTTCGGCGCACCACTGGCGCTTCACCTCGATCTACCGCTGCACCTCGTACGCAAGGCAGGTAAGCTTCCTGGCGAGACCGAGAGCATTTCGTATGATCTTGAATATGGCAGCGCCACATTGGAGATCCACAAAGGCGCATTGCCGAAAGGCGCGCGCGCGCTGATCATCGACGACTTGCTGGCGACCGGAGGCACTGCACGTGCGGCGTGCCAGCTGGTCGAAAAGCAAGGCGGCCAGGTCGTTGAATGCGCGTTCATCATCGAGCTCGAAGGGCTCAACGGCCGAGAGAAGCTCGGATATCCGACGCACGCGATGCTAACGCTCTAGGCCGCGGCGACGCGTCAGTGCGGTGGCCAAGTCTGGGCTCGGAGTCCCTGGAAGTCGAGACACAGCTCAAAGGCGAAGCGTCGAACCACTCGGAGCGCGCGTCGAATACGCAGACGGCCAACTTCTTTGAGCTGCCCACAGCGATAGAGTTCGGCCGCAGAAAACGGAAAGCGCAGTTCGTCGCGAACATAGATTAGATCGACGTCGCGCAGCTGCTGTCCATCGCCTCCGTGAAGATAATCGAATTGGTCGCGACGTGGACTAGGACAAAGCACACGAAAGCGTCGGTTCGCCACGAATGCCAACTGGCTGCAAACGGTATAGTGGCATCCCGCGACGAGCATCGGCCGCCGGGTACGCCGATAGACCAAGCGTAGCCGCCGAAGCTCCTTGCTTACCCGTGGCCATCCTCTGAGCTCGTTCGCCAGGTCAAAGCGCGGTTGATATGAGGTCGGCATTAGGCGGACCACGGCGTCCGACAGCACGTGGGTATGGAATGCTGCAGCCAGTAGCGCGCTCAGCGCAACCGCGCCGATGACGAGCCAGCGCACAGCGCGACGTTGGCGCCACCAGCTCGGCATCATCGTCGCAACGACCGGCAGCAGCGGCAGGTAACCGGCAGCCGGCCAATGGGGCTCGGCGGATGGCACTAGCAAGATCAGTAGATACCCGCAACCGAGCAGCGGAAGCGCAATCCGGAGCAGCAGCGCGTACTGCGGTTGCTCGCGCCGACGCCAGCAGACAACGATCGCGGCGATCATCAGCGGCAACACCAACGGCGAAACGTAGCCGATCTGGCCGCCAATCAGCTTGCCGAGGTTTGCCCAGGAGAGGCCAACGCCGCTGGTGTGTCGCTCGACGAAATGGTAGCGCAGCGATGGAAAGCCATGGGCGACATTCCACATCACCGGCGGCAAAGCAAACAGCGTCGCCGAAGTCAGCGCGGCGACAACAGCGAGCGATCTGCGCGGCGCGCGCAGGGCTACGAACAGCAGCGCCGGCAGCAGCAGCAGGGCAAAGAACTTGGCGCAAAAGGCCAGGCCGAGGGCAGCACCGGCCGCTGCAACCCACACCGTTCGACCCGCACTCGCCACTGCTTTGAGGCTCAACGCGATGAATGCCGCAACCAATAGGATGAACGGCACATCAGGGTTTGCTGCACCGCCAGCGATCAAGAACATCGGCATCGAGAGCAGTAGCAGCAGCCCGACGAACGGGCCTTGGGCCGTGGCGCCGAGTTGACGGCGCGCAATCGAGACGACAACGAACATCGTCACGGCACTGAGCACAACGAATGGCATGCGCACGGCCAACGTGCTGTCTGCGACGAACAACCAGGTTCCCGCCCGGATCAGGAACGCGACGAGTGGACCGTGGTCGAAATATCCGCCAGCGAGCTGCTGCGACCAAACCCAGTAGTAGGCCTCGGCATCGCCTAGCCCAACCCGCGAAGCGACCACGAGCCGCAACAAGCTGACCACGACGATCGTCGCCAAGGCCCAACGCGACCAGCGCTGGGCTAGCAAAGTGGCTGCGGGATCGCTACTCACCGGACTCGCGCAACGGCTCACCCGGCGCGTGTTCGGCTCGTCTGCGGCTACGACGGCCGAGGAGCGGGATCAGCAGCAACCCGGCGCCGATCCAGACCAGCTCCTTGAGCCGTTTAATCATAATGTATGCGCCGGACTGTTCGCGCGGCAGGTCATACAGCCGAAATAGCGCGACCAGGGTCGCGTCTTGACCGCCGATGCCAGAGGGGACCATGAAGAACACCAAACGAAAAATCGAACCGACGGCTTCGATCACGTAGGCCTGACGCCAACCGGCGGCGCTGAGGCCGAGGGCGGCCAGCAGCAGGTAGCTTTCCAGTGCCGTCGCCAGCCATCCGACGAAGAGCCAGAAGAACGTCCAAATCAGATTCGCACTATTGCCGTTAACCGCCTGACGACAACCATCATCAAAGCGCTCGAAACTCGCCCGGCGTCGATCGAACCAATTGCCGATCGCCGGCAGAGGCAGCCGCGTCAACGCGCGCGCCATGCTGGAAAAAGCCGTTCCGCGCAGCAACAAGCGAAAGAGTACGACCAGCAGCAGCGCCATCAGCACGGTCGCGCCAAGCGCGACGAAACCTGCCCCAGGGTAGCCCAGCAGCTCAGTCGAACGCGCCTGCAGCTGGGGAAAACACAGTCCAACGCCGATCGTCACAAACATTGCCTGAGAAAGACCGAGTCCGAGCTTGATCAAAAGCAGCGTCGCCGCGTTGTCAGCCAGTGAAAGGCCGCACCGCTCTCGCAGCATCACGGCGCGGTAGGCCTCGCCGAGCACGACGCCCCCCGGAATGCCGTTGGTTAGGGCATCGCCCGCCACTCGCAAAGCGAACAGTGGGCCCCAAGGGGGGATTGCGAGATGACGCACCGCGTAATACCAGCCGATGGTATCGAAGACAATCACTAAGCTACTGGAAACGAAGTAAAATCCTAGCGGGGCCAAATCCAGTTCACGAAGCTGTTTCCAGTTAACACCTGAAGAAATAACGAGATATGCAAAAAGCGCCAGCCCCAAGCCGCTCAGCAGCAGGTGGAGCAAAATGCGATGCATCGTCTTTTTGCTTTTCATTTTAAGCGCTTGAAGCCGAGGTCAGGGTCGTCGAGCGGCACTTTACGCGATCCTCCGCGCAAGGCCAAGCCGTGACAGGTTCTAGAGCGATGTGCTACAAGGCCGCAGTTGGTCGTCCCCCGCGACCAACGCGCGGTGGCCTGCAATCAGGGCATTGCGCCAACGAAAGGCACGCCGGACTGGTAGACAAGTGATGTGGTTGGCACTCTTACCCGCGGTTGCCATGTCCTTTTTCGGCATTCGCTACGCTGCCGAGCGCTGGGTTTGGCGCGCGCGCAAGGCGGCGCTAACGCCCCCCATCGGCCGGCGCCCGCGTGCGTTGCTGATCTGCGGCTCCGTCAATCAAACCACCCAGATGGAAGCCGTTGCCGATCAGCTCGATGACTTCGACTGCTATTTCGCTCCTTATTACTCCGACCGCTTCTTGATGCGCGCGGGGTATTTGCTCGGCTTTCAAGAGCGAACGATCGGTGGAAGCCGCCTGCAGGGCCGGTGCTTGGCCCACCTGCGAAGAAACAACCGCCCGATCGATCTCGATGGATCGCGTTTCGACTACGACCTCGTCGTCACCTGTTCGGACCTTGTACTGCCGATGAACGCCTGCGACAAACCGCTCGTCGCCGTTCAGGAAGGAGCAGTCGACCCGCACTGGTGGCTCACACCGATTTGCCGCGGATTACCGTTTCTCCCGCGCTGGTGGGGCGGTACGGCGATGACCGGACAGAGTGGACTGTTCGACAAATTCTGCGTAGCGAGCGAGGGTTTTCGCGATCATTTTGTCAAAGAGGGCGTCGATCCGCAGCGCATCGCGGTAACGGGCATCCCGAACTTCGATGACTGCGCGCGCTACCAGGAAAACGACTTTCCGCATCACGACTATGTGCTGGTCTGTACATCCGATGGACGCGAGACCCTTAAAGCGGATGATCGAGAAGCTCTCTTGCGCCAAGCGGTAGAGATCGCGGCCGGGCGGCAACTGATCTTCAAGCTGCACCCCAACGAAAAACATGATCGGGCAACGCGCGAAATCGCCCTGATTGCCCCCGACGCACTGGTCTACACCGCCGGCAGCGCCGAAGAGATGGTCGCCAACTGCGCCGTGCTGATCGCCGAATGGTCGACGCTGTCCTTCGTCGCGCTTGCCCTTGGCAAGGAAGTTCACTGCAACTTTGATCTGCAGACACTGCGCAAGTTGACCCCGCTACAAAACCGCCGCGCAGCCCGAGAGATCGCCGGCGTCTGCCGCGACGTTTGCCGTGAACATTGGGGCTTTGAGCCGAAAGAGGCGCCGATCCAAACCGAACGAAATGCGCCATCTTCGGCCGAGCTGCAACCGCGGAGGCGCCGCGCATGAAGACCGTGGTCGTCGTCCAGGCGCGAACGGGTTCGTCGCGCCTGCCAGGCAAAGTATTGATGCCGCTTTCTGGCGAGCCGCTACTGCTGCGCATGGTTGAACGCGTTGGCGCGGCACACACGCCCTCGCAAGTTGTGGTGGCGACGACAACCGACGCCAGCGATGACCCCGTCGCCGAGCTGTGCAGGTCCCATCAGATCGCTTGCTTTCGCGGGCACCCAACCGACCTACTCGACCGGCACTATCGCGCCGCACAAGCGTTTGGCGCCGACGTAGTGGTCAAAATCCCCTCGGACTGCCCGTTGATCGACCCAGCGGTGATCGATCGGGTGATCGGCCATTACCTCGCAAACGCCGCAGCGGTCGACTTCGTCAGCAACCTCCATCCAGCGACCTATCCCGACGGAAACGATGTCGAAGTGATGCCACTTGCTGTGCTGGAAACCGCACATCGCGAAGCCACGCGTGCGCTCGAGCGGGAACACACCACACCCTTTATCTGGGAACAGCCCACGCGTTTCCGCTTGGCAAACGTCGAATGGGAGCTTGGCCTCGACTATTCGATGAGTCATCGGTTCACGATCGACTACGCCGAAGACTACGAGATGATCCGGGCGGTCTACGAGGCGCTGTACCGAAGCGACGCCGCACCGTTCTCTTTGGGCGACATTCTTGCGCTGCTTGAGGAGCGACCTGAGATCGCCGAGATCAACCGCGCTTACGCCGGCGTTAACTGGTATCGCCATCACCTCGACGAACTCCGAACGATTGACCGCGATCAAACCCGCGCAGTGGTAGGCAAATGACCAGAGGATCGCCCCAGCCCTTGACCGACGCCGAGCGCAGCGCGCTAACTGAACAGGCGCTCAAGGTGCGCGAGCACGTCATTCGGATGTCGACGGGTGGTGGATGCTTTATCGGGGCGTCGCTGTCGTGCACCGACCTAATGGTCTACCTATACAATCATCTGCTCGATATTACGCCGGAAACCGTCGGCGATCGGCAGCGCGACTACCTGCTGTTGTCCAAGGGCCACGATGTGCCAGCACTATACGGTACATTGGCCGAGCTCGGCTTTATTGAGCGCGAGCGACTCAGAAACCATCTCAAAGCGAATGACGCGATTTATTGGCATCCAAACCGCGAGATCCCCGGTATTGAGTTTCACTCAGGTTCGCTGGGGCATCTGCTCTCCGTTGGCATAGGAATCGCAACAGATATCCGCTTGCGCGGCGAGCGGAACCGCGTGTTCGTCGTTCTCGGGGACGGCGAGCTGAACGAGGGCACGATCTGGGAGGGGGCGCTCGTAGCAAAGGCACACGGTCTCAGCAACTTGATCGCGATCGTCGATCGCAATCAATTCCAGGCGAACATCGAAACCGAACAATTGATTCCGTTGGAACCTCTGGCAGACAAATTCAAGGCGTTTGGCTGGAATACCGTACGCGTCGATGGCCACAACTTCGACGCACTGCAGGGAGGTTTTGCCCAGCTGCTCGCCGACGCCGTGGGCCCGAGCGTGCTGATCGCCGACACCGTGCGGGGAAAAGGCCTGCCGAGTATCGAAGCGCGGGCTGACCGTTGGTTTGTCAACTTCACGCCACAAGAAGTCGAAGCGCTGCTCGCCGAACTCCATGGCGAGCAGGCCGCGCAGCTGACCTCGAAGCCGCTGATCGTCAGATGACAAGCCAAACTTACCAAGACTTGCTGGTCGCGCTTGCCAAAGACGACCCCGATCTGGTGGTGATGACCGCCGAGAACCGCGCGATGATTCGCGGTCTCCCTGAACTGCTTGGCGAACGTTTCATCGACATGGGCATCAGCGAACAAACGATGATCGGTACGGCTGCCGGGCTCGCGCTTCGCGGCCGCAAACCGATTGTGCACGCGCTGGCTTGTTTCCTGGTGATGCGTGCCTACGAATTCATCCGCACCGACATCGGCATCGGCCAGCTACCGGTGACCCTCGTCGGCTACGTTCCGGGCTTTTTGTCGGTTGCCAATGGGCCGACCCACCAGGCGATCGAGGACGTCGCCTTGATGCGAGGCATCCCCGGGATGCAGATCTTCTGTCCCGCCGACCGCGAAGAGTTGCTCGCTGGCCTGCCGCAGGTAATCAACAGTGGCAAGCCCTGCTACGTGCGTTACCACGACGGGGATCCGACCTATCACCATCGGGTTCCGTGCGAGCTAGGACGCGCAGAAGCGATCGGCGAGGGCGATGTGGCCTTGCTGACCTATGGCGCATTGACCAACGAGGTCTACGCCGCCCAGACTTTGCTGCGTTCGCGCGGCATCGAAACGCAGCTAATCAACTTGCGCACACTGGCGCCGGTCGACAAACAGGCGATCATCAACGCGGCCCGCAGTAAGCGCTTGCTGGTAACGATCGAAGATCATTTTCTCGTCGGCGGCTTGTACACGATCGTTGCCGAGCTGTTGCTTAGCCAGCGACTGACCGCGATCGTTACGCCGCTGGCGCTCGAACAGCGCTGGTTCAAACCTTTGCTCTACCAAGACCTGCTCAAGCACGAAGGCTTTAGCGCCGACGCGATCGCGGACCGTGTCGAGCGGGCGTACCGGGAGGCCTCGGCCTAGGAGCAGCTGAAAATATGACGAGCAAACCAACACAGGAGCGCTTTGAGCTCAATGGGCGCGTCGCCCTGGTTACCGGGGCATTGGGCCTGCTCGGGCGCGAGCATTGCCAGGCGCTGCTCGAGGCCGGCTGCACGGTGATCGTCAGCGACCTCAACGACGATGCCTGTGGCAACCTGGCGCGCCAACTCTCGCAAGACACCGGCGGGCAGGCGGTGGGCATCGCTGCCGACATCAGCGACAAACAGTCCGTTGAGGCGGTTCGCGGCCAACTGCGCGAGCGTTTTGGTCGGCTGGACATCTTGGTCAACAACGCAGCACTCAACGACGCTTTCGAGGATCCGCAGGCCTCCGCAGAGCTCTCGAAGTTCGAAAACTACCCACTCGAGTTGTTCCGCAAGTCGCTGGAGGTCAACGTCACCGGAACGTTTATCTGCTGCCAGGTGCTCGGGCAAATGATGCTCGAGCAAGGCGACGGCAGCATCATTAACGTCGCTTCAACGTATGGCGTCGTCGCCCCGGACCAATCGATCTATCGCAAACCCGATGGCAGCCAACCGTTTTACAAGTCTGCCGCATACCCAACGACCAAAGCCGCCGTACTGGGCTTGACGCGCTTTCTCGCCGCCTACTGGGGCAGGGCGGGCGTGCGCGTCAACGCACTTTCACCGGGCGGCGTCCAAAACGGACAAGACGAATATTTCATAAAACAATACGCTAGCCGCACCCCGTTGGGCCGAATGGCTAGCCCTGATGATTATCGTGGCGCACTGCTGTTTCTTGCTAGTGAAGCGTCTCGGTACATGACCGGGGCCAACCTCGTCGTCGACGGCGGTTGGACGATCTGGTAGCGGAAGGACGGTCACCATGAACAAGAAAGCATCGATCAAGCTCGGCAATCGCCTCGTCGGCGACGGACATCCCGTTTTCATCATGGCAGAGATCGGGATCAACCATAACGGCTCGCTAGACGTTGCGAAAAAGCTGATCGCCGGCGCCCATCGAGCAGGATGCGACGCCGTTAAATTCCAAAAGCGCACGCCCGAAATCTGCGTTCCGGCCGATCAGTGGTACATCGAGCGCGACACGCCGTGGGGACGGATGACCTACATCGACTATCGGCACCGGGTTGAGTTCAACCGCGACCAGTACGCCGAAATCGACGCGTACTGCCGCGAGCTGGGCATCATCTGGACCGCCTCGTGCTGGGACGAGCCAGCGGTCGAGTTTCTCGCCCAATTCGACGTACCGTTTTACAAAGCGGCATCGGCTTCACTGACCGACCTCAACCTGCTGCGCACCAAGCAAGCAACCGGAAAGCCGCTGATGATCTCGACCGGCATGTCGAGCATGGAACAAATCCAGTCGGCGCTCGAAGTCCTCGATCGCGGGCAGCTCCTGATCGCTCACAGCACGTCGACCTATCCGTGCCCCGTCGATCAACTCAATCTGCGGATGATTCAGACGCTCAAGGATCTCTTTCCCGAATGCCCGATCGGCTACTCCGGTCACGAGAGCGGCTTGGCGACGACGTTTGCCGCAGTCGCCCTCGGTGCGACGTTCATTGAGCGGCACATCACGCTTGACCGCGCGATGTGGGGCAGCGACCAAGCCGCCTCGGTCGAGCTCGACGGCATGGGGCGCTTGGTATCCAAAATCCGTGACATCGAGGCGGCACTCGGCGACGGCATCAAACGGGTCTATGCTGAAGAGCAGAAGGCCGCGAAGAAACTTCGCCGCGTCACGGATGGGGCGAGCCAGGTCGTTCAAGCAGCCAGCGCGGAACACGGAAACAACGGCCACACCAGCAGCAACGGTCACCGCATCCGCGCCTAGCCGTCGCGTGCATGGCCCGATGTTAGCGAGGGGCCCAAGATGGACATCGACACGCTGCTATCGCGCTTTCTAGTCTTCGCCAGATCGCCCGAGGGAACATCGCTGTCGATCATCGGCATCTCGGCGGTGATCTACATCACGCTCGAGCGGTTCTTCCCCTATTCACCGCAACAGAAGTTCTTTCGCAAGGGTTGGTGGACCGACTTCTTCTGGTACACACTGATCCAGAGTTACTTCCTCGGCGTCCTAATCACAGCGTTTATCCAGTGGTTCGACACATCGACCGGGCTTTCGCGGCTCAGACTGGTCTCCGATTGGCCCGTCTGGGTGCAGCTGTTGTTCTTCTTCGTCGTCCATGATTTCTACATCTACTGGTTCCACCGCTGGCAGCACAGCAACAAGTGGCTTTGGCGCACTCACGAAGCCCACCATTCGGTCGAGGATGTCGACTGGGTGGCTGGGTCGCGCTCACATGCGGTTGAGATCGCGATCAATCAAACGATCGAGTTTCTGCCGATATTCGTACTCGGTGCTGCGCCGGTCGTTCGACTTTACAAAGGGGTGATCGACGCGGTATGGGGCATGTATATTCATGCGAATATCAACGTCCGTACCGGCTGGCTGCAACGCATCATCAATGGGCCCGAGATGCACAGGTGGCACCATGCCAAAGAGGTCGTCGACATCAACTTCAGCACGAAACTCGCGATCTGGGACTGGATCTTTGGCACTGCCCACCTGCCAGCGAAAAAGCCGCAAGGCTACGGATTGACCGATGTCGAGTTCCCGCGAAACTACTTCGTCCAGCAGCTCTTCGCCTTCCGACGATTCGCCCCGTCACGGCAAACAACACACCCGAGAGAGTCTCCGCTGGAAGGCCGCTAACTATATCGCTGCGGTTCTACTGCGGCGTCCACTGTTCGCCTTCGTCATCGGTGCTGCGCTAACCGCAGCGGGTGCGTTTGTCGCGAAAGATCTGACCTTCGACACCAGGTTTTCTGCGCTTCTCGATCAGAAAGATCCAGTCCTTGACGAAATCCTCCACGCACGGGAGCGGATCGGCGGGACGGCCGAGCTGATCATCGCCATCGGCGGCAAACAAGAGCGACGGCTGCCCTTTGCCCGCGGACTGGTCGCCGAACTGCGCAGGCAGCCCTGGGTTCGCCGCGCCGACGTCGAGTTCCCGGTTCGTTTTTTCCTCGATCGGCGACTGCAGCTGATGCCGATCACGGCGCTCAAGGAGCTAACTGAGCGAGCCGAGCGCGAGGTGCGCAAAGCCAAGGCCAAACGAACGATGGCATTCGTTGACCTCGAGGACGACGAGCCGCTACCCAGCCTGACCGGCGACAGCCGTAGCCTCGGCGAAAAAGCCGGGTTATTGCGTTCAACGGCGACGTCGCCCGACGGCCGCTTCTTGTTTTTGCGGCTGCTTCCTACAGGCTCAACCAGCGACATGGACGCTGGCCGCCAATTGCTGGAACGCGTCGACGCGATCGTCAAGGCGCGCCACCCTGAGGCTGAGGGTGTGAACGTCCGCTACGCCGGCGGCGTCCCACTCAACCAAGAGCAGCACCGCCAGATGACCACCGACCTACGCAAAGCTGCGTTGATCGCGCTGGTGATGATCTTGGTCCTGCTAACCGGTTGGCTGCGACGAATCGAGGCGCCGATCCTGCTGACGATACCGCTGCTGGGTGGCCTGGCGATCACCTTTGGCTTCGCCGACCTGCGGTTTGCCCAACTCAACCTAGTCTCCGGCTTCTTGACGACGGCACTGATCGGTCTAGGTGTCGACTTCGGCATCCACCTTTATCATCGCTACCTAGAGCTACTGCCCCAGCATCTACTGCGTCGCAAGGAGGCGATGCAGCAAGCGATCGCCGACACACTGCCCGCTAGTGCCACGGCGGCGGCGACTACCGCGGCAGCGTTCTTGTCGATGCAAGCGGCCAGCTTCCGCGGTTTCGCGGAGTACGGGGCGATCGCAGGTTTCGGCGTCATCGCCACGCTCGTGATGACCTATTTGTTGCTGCCACCGCTTGCGCTCGCGCTAACGCATCGCCCCGGCTTTGGCGGTCACCGACACCAGGCCGAACCGAGAAGACTGCGCCGTCGCCTCGCCTGGCCGATGATCATCGCCGGCGTTGCTCTGGCGGTCTATTCGGCGACGCTTCTGCACAACGTACGCTATCACAATGATTTCAATCGACTACGCGGCCAGTCAGCGCTCGTGCAGTTCTCCGACGACGTCGACAAAGCCTTCGGCGGTTCGCTGGCACCGGCCGCGATCCTGGTCGAGGGAGATGACGGGCCACGACGCGTGGGTGCGGTCTTAGATCGCTGGGTCGAACAGCGCAAAGGATCGGGCATTGCCCGCTGGCTCTCGCTGGCCAACATGGTGCCCGAGCGCAGCGGAGAGCGTGCGTCGTCGATCAAACGACTTGGCGCAGCAATCGACCAGCTACTTCAGTTCAACCTGCCGGCGAAAGACAAGGAGAACCTGCTGCAGGCCAAGCAGCTGGTTAGCGTTACACCCTGGACGACGGCCGACGTGCCGCCCGCGTATCGCCAACTCTTTTCGACGATCGACAACAAGGGCTCAGTGGTGCTGGTCTGGCCCAAGTCGCGGATGTTTGCTGACGACGAAGTCATCGCCTGGGGTGAAGAGCTGACCGCACTTCAAGGGTCTCTCCGTGCCAGCGGACTGCAGGCCACTGTTCTGGATGAGAACCGCATCTCGGCGCGTGTTTTGCGCAGCATGCGCACCGACGGCCCACGCGTGCTGCTCTACGCTGGGGCAGCAGTCCTCCTGCTACTGATCCTCGACTTTCGCCGTTTTGACAGCGTGCTAATGGTCGCAGGATCGCTGGCGATGGCGATGCTCTGGGTTGCTGGATTCAGCTATCTGTTTTCGATCGAGATCAACGTCTTTAATCAGGCGGTAATCCCATCGCTAATCGGCCTCGGCATCGACAACGCCGTGCATATACAGCATCGCTACGATCTTGAGCAGCGGCGTTCCGTGTCGTTCATCGTCGCGACAACGGGCGCCGCCTCGCTGCTCGCCTCTGCGACAACTGCGATCGGTTTCGGCACCGTCGTCGTCGCCCAGCACTATGGGCTGCAAACGTTTGGCTGGCTAGCGGTCACCGGTTTCTGCTGCACCTTCGTCGCCACGACGGTATTTTTTCCCGCACTGCTGCGTCTGAGAGAGCGCCCCGACGTCGAAGAGCGCACCACCCACAGCACGGTGGACCACAAACAAATCGCGTAGCAGTCAACGCCAGATTGTGTTAGCGATCTGGCTTCACGATGAGCCGCGCAATCCAATCCGTTGTTCCACTGATTGTGGTCGTTTGCACGGCCGCGCCGATCGTTCAGGCCGCGCCAACTAGCGCGCCAACGATACAGCCAGCCCAAGCAACCACGCGTCCTGCACCACCGGGCGGCGCAGCCAGTCAACCGACCGCGAAGCAACGCGCTGCTGGTGACGACCCACCTGCACCATCGCCAAGGCCCACCGACGAGCAACGCTGCACAGGGGCCGTCCAGCCGCCGACAATCGCCCCTTGCCGGCGAATCGATACCCCCGTGGACGAACCGTATCGGGGGTTGGATCACACCGGCACGCCAGCAAAGCCGCCGTTGGCCGAAGACCTCCCGGCAAACAGCGGTGACGGCCGCCGCGATCGCGCAAAGCCCAATTACGACGGCCGTCCAGCGGGCCGACCGAGCGCGGAGAACGTGCTGGTCTGGATCCCGCGTGGCGCACTCTATCCGGCGCATCTGGTCCTCGAGTACGGCGTCCGCCGTCCGCTGGTCGGCGGCGTCACGCTGGCTGAGAAACATCACGTGTTTCAACGCGTCTATGAGTTCCTCACCTTTGACGATGGCAAGGCGGGCATCTTTCCGACGGCGTTCTTCGACTCCGGCCGAGGTTTCTGGGGCGGCGCGCTGTTCTTTTACAACGACATCGGCAACTCAGGTCACAGCTTGGCGGTAAGCGGCGGCTACGGAACCAGCGACTGGTACAGTGTGATCGCGCGCGACAGTTTCCGTGTATTCCGCAATGACGGCGGCTTGGTTACGCTGTCGGGTGGCTACGCCAACGAGCCCAATCTGGCCTTTACCGGCATCGGACCCGACACCCACCAGCTCGACGAGCGTTACTTTGCTCAGCGTCAGGGGCGCGTCGATCTGGCCCTGCGTGCGTCCCTCGGCTACGGACTGTCGTACGTCGAAATCGCCGCGGGGTACGCAAACACCAAGATCCTTTCCGGCCAGGTTCCTTCGGTCGACGAACCGGGATCACCGTTCGTCGTGCAGGGTGGGGCGAGTGCGGTACCCGGCTTCGGTCAGCAGCACCAACTGCTTTCGTTTGCGACAGCGATCGCCATCGACTCACGTTCTCCAGCGCGCGATTTCACGCCCGGCAGCGGCCTGCGCGCCGAAGTTTTTGGATCGCTCTCGGTGGATCCCGCCGATCGCGGACTGAGCTACGGTCGATTTGGCGCGGTTGCCGCAGCCTTTTGGGACATCAGCGGCATCAACCACGTCCTCGGCGCACGGGTCTATTTCGAGATGCTCGAAGCGATCGGCAACGATGCCCTGCCAGCGACGTCGCTGATCACGCTCGGCGGAGAGCGCTATCTGCGCGGCTTTGTATCGGGGCGATTCCGCGGCGAAAGCGCACTGGTCTTCTCGGCAAACTATCGCTACCCAGTTTGGACTTTTCTCGATGGCGAGCTGTTCGCTAGCTTGGGCAATGTCTTCGATAAGCGCTTTCGCCAGGCTACGCTTTCGAAGATGACGATGAGTTGGGGCGTTGGATTGCGCACCAATACCTCGCGCCAGACCTCGATCGACTTGCTGGTCGCCTTCGGCACCAATCAGCTGCGCGATTGGGACGACGATTTTGACGTCGATAACGTGCGCGTCGTCCTGGGGGCAAGCCATGGTTTTTAGGACCGATCGCACGCGATCGAGCGGGGCGCTGCCGTTACTTTGCGGCTTGTTGTTGATCGGCGCGATTGGCGGCTGCCAGCACCAGCTCCGCCGTTTTCCCCTAGCTCCAGCGCTCTGGAACGACCCTGATCGCAATAACGTCGCCCAAAGCCCGAGCAAGTATTACTCGGGGCTGATCGCCGACGCGATGGACAAGCTGGTCTGGCGGCCACTGGCTCGCTTGCCGTACATGCCGCTGGCGCGCAGCGCGCAGAACGTTAACGCCCTCGATGAGGTCCCCAATAGCAGCTGGTTCCAAAACCGCATCGGCCACCACGCGTTGTCCGATGCGCAGATCGCGCTGGGCGCCTGCGGCAACGGCGCACGCATCGATCCGCGACAGGGACCGTGGACGGTGATCGCGGCCAAACCTGATGGCGCGAACCCTGGCTTTTTCATCAACACGCCGACCGGGCGCTACCTGCTCAAATTTGACGGCAAGAATCAACCGTTGCGTGCCAGCGCATCGGATGTGATCGGATCGCGGATCTATTGGGCTGTCGGCTACCATACGCCGTGCAACGAGATCGTCTACTTCTCACCAAAGATCCTAGCGATCAGCCCCAAGGCGACGACAAAGAACAGCTATGGCGAAGAGCGACCGATCACCCCCGTTGACGTCGAAAAAGTGCTCGCCGCCGCGTATCGCAAAAAGGACGGCATGCTGCGCGCTCTTGCCAGCCGGTTTTTGCCCGGCAAGCCGCTCGGCCCATTTCGCTATGAGGCCCGCCGCGCTGATGACCCCAACGACGTGATCGACCACGAACACCGTCGCGAATTGCGCGCCAACCGCATTCTTTCGGCCTGGCTCAATCACCACGACGCGCGTGAGCAGAACTCCCTCGACCTCTGGGTCACAGACCGCGGCCGGAACTACGTTCGGCACTACATGATCGACTTTGGCGACTGCTTCGGCGGGCGCTGGGAGTTTGACCAGCTGACCCGTCGAACCGGCCATTCTTACTTGTTCGACATCGAGGATGTGCCGGTCGATTTCCTGACCCTCGGCATGGTTCCGCGGCCGTGGTATCGCGCGAAAATCAACGAAGAGAACGAGATATTTGGATACTTTGGTATCCAGGACTTCGTGCCTTCGAAGTGGAAAACAGACTATCCCAACGCCGCGTTCATCGAAATGGATCACGCCGACGCGCTATGGATGGCGCGAATTCTATCGCGTTTTTCGGATACTCAGATCCGCCGGATGGTCGAGCAGGGCAAACTTCACAGCAAGCGCGCCGAAGACTATCTGACTCGCACGCTGATCGGACGCCGGGACTTGATCCTGAAGGAATATCTGACCCGCTACGCACCGCTCGACCGCTTTCGCCTGGTCCGCCGCCAAGCGGGACAGGCGACCCAGTCGCTCTGTTTCGAAGACCTGGCGATTCGCTCCGGCGTCGTCGATGCCCGGGCAGTGACCTATAAGATTCGCTCCTACGGAGGAGAGCGGGGCGAGCGCGAAATCGGTTGGCTGCAGTTCCAACCCGATCCGGAGCATCCTCATCGCAGCTGCATCCAGTTGCCCCTCGGGGAGCGGCGACCCGCAGACCTCGCCGGACCAACAGCACCCGATCATGCAGCGCTGCGCTACGGCATTGTCCGGATCTGGATCACTCAGAAACCGTCGATACCGCCAACGTCGAGCATTGGCATTCATCTCTACGATCTTGGCGTGCAGCGCGGCTTTCGCTTGGTCGGCATCACGCGTCCTCCGCGACCGGTCCCCAGCGACATCTTCTAGGCGGGCGATCTGACCCGGCGTCGCCGCGCGAGCGCAACGCCCAAATAGCCCACATAAGTATCGTTATGTTAACTTCCCAGACCACGTAGGCATCTCCACCAAGCGGGCGGTCGGTCAGAACGTGCACGACCAGCGCGCACACACCACGCGAGCTTGGCCCGTCGGCGGACCCCGCGTTGGCCCTTCGTGCTCTGGTCAACTCTGCGTTTCCTTACAGAGCGTTGCGCCGCACTTCCTCATGCATCACACAAACTCCATGCTTCGCTCAAACCGACCCAGGTTTGACCATTGACGCTGTCCACTGGGCGAAGGGCGCTCCATCCTGACTTTGGCCGATCGATCCGCTAGGCAGCCCGCATCGATCGTCTTTACCGGCGACTCCAAGCGACTTTACGCCGCCAGGTCGTTCACCACGGCCTGCACCAGCCAGCCAGCGCAGTCACTCAGTCCAACACAGAAAAGAGACGAAGCCAGCCACGACTTGGGCGACCCAAAACCGCCAAAGGGCGCCTAGCTGGGTGCAGACCGCTACCATTCGCCAATCAACATTAGTTAACATAATATCCATTATCAGACATTCCATTGAATGGATTGGCTGGTTGGCTTTGACTGGGTTGCCCGAATCGACCGGCACGCGCGCGTTGCCATCCCGATCTGCCCTGAATGCTTTTTTGCCGAACGGCCTCTTGAAAAGCCGGCCGCGGTCGTTCAAAAGCGCCGGCGTGTCGGCACTGCAAACGAGCAACTTCGAGCGCGCCCGAGCTGGGCGTAACGGACGATTGAGGAATCCTGGTGAATGTGATGAACGCTTCAATTCGCAAGCTGCGCAGTATGCGGCAGCCGCTGGCGTTCATCGATGTGTTCGTTGAGCGCTGGATTTGGCTGACCGATGCCCTGTGCGACCTGACCATCGGTCAGACCGTCACCGACCGGCCGTTGGCGCCGCGGCTGATCCACCTGATCGTTGCCGGGACCCCGGTCGATCAGGCGCCGCCCCAGTGGGACAGCCTGGTCGAGCAGCTGACGCCTCGGCTGGAGCTGGTCACCCAGCACTGGCTTCAGCTGCAGCTGCGCGAGCTGGTCGGCGCTTGGCTGATTCTGGCCTTTGGCCCGCAGCGCATGATCGTAGCAGTCGCGCCGATCGGCCAAGGTGCTGGGGCGGCGTCGACGCCACGGGTGCGCGAGCCGACAACCCAGGCGTCGGTCAGCGCGCCCTGCCCGACGCTTGGCGAACGCTGCTACGGTTTACATAACGGAAGGAAGGACAACGATGACCCACAAAGTAGGAACCATTCTAAATAGCTAGCACTGTCCGCAGCGGCGGCTCCGCTTGACCTGGGCCGTCGCTGCGGCATTTTCAGGGCCAGGCCGGGGCGTTAGCCCGGTGCTTCTCCCTCCATATAGTCCACCGCGCCCTCGGCGCGAAACAGTGCTCGTAGGTCCATCTGCCCGTGATCGCCAACATAGGCGCCGATCTTGTCAGAGTCCGGATACTCACAGATCTCGACCCGCTGCGTGGTACTTAGGGCAAGGTAGGTCAGGTCCTCGGTGCCGGTGTTGATGATCTGGTGTGCGACATCGCGCGTACCTGCTGGGCAGGCGATCACGTCGTACTTGCGCAACGTGAACATCTCGTCACCGAAGCGCAGCTGGCCGCTCCCGTCGAGGATCAAAAACATCTCTTCGTTGGCGTGGTGGTTGTGGAATGGGCAGGCTCGCTTCCCCGGCGGGACGATCGTCAGGTTGTACCCCAGCGACGTGGCGCCGATTCGTGACCCGATCGTGGCATGGCGCTGTTCAAAGGGACCGCGAGCGAAGGGCTCAAAGCTCAACTGATCGAGATTAATAACCGGTTTCATTCACATCTCCTGAATCTCGCGGTTCCTCTGTGAAGCGAGATCGCGTGGCCATCATCGGCTGACCGTTCCTCTTAGGGGGCGATTGGCGGTGACCGCGGCAGACCAGCAGAGCGCGGCGCCGTCTGCACGTGGCCGAGTCGGCGTCTGCGTGCAAGCAATCGCGCATTTGCCTGCACCATCGGTCGCTTGCAATGCCCCCGGCAGGACTCGAACCTGCGGCCTACGGTTTAGGAAACCGCCGCTCTATCCACTGAGCTACGGGGGCCGGCGTGGCCTCATTATGCCGCAGCGACTTCCACCGTCAATCCGAATGCGGGGGCCTTGGAGAAAAGGCTGCGCGCTTTTCGGTCGTTTGGCCCAAGTTGAGCTGTGATGCGTACGACCAACGAGCAGGAAGAGCGACATGCCGGTTTTGCGCGGCGCCGTGCTGATACTTACCATCTCGGCTTGCCCCACCGCCGCGTTGGCAAGCCCCACAACGATCGCCTCGTCGACGCCCGCCTATCGAAACCGGATCTCAGCGCGTCCGCTGTCGATGCTGTTTGGTTTGGGCTCATTCACCTACGAGCGCGCACTCGGCGATCGCTTCTCGCTCGAGATCTCCCCGAGCTTCATCTACTGGGGTTGGACCGCGACAAAAATCTACGGGGGCGGCGCGATGCTCGGTGCCTCCGCATATTTGACGGGTGCCGCACCGCGCGGCTTGAGAATTCACGCGGACGTCATGCCCTTATACATCCGCGGAGAGGACAATGACTCGACAGCCGCCGTGTTTGCCCTCGGGATCCGCGCGCTCTGCGGCTACAACTGGGTCTGGCGTAGCCGCTTTTCCCTCGGTCTCTCGGGCGGTCTGCAGTACTTGCATTTCAAGATCGATGGCATCACCAGCGTGCTCAACGGCGTCTTTCCGGCGATGGACCTCAGTTTGGGATACGCCTGGTGATCCCGGCGCGCTTGCTGTTTACCCGCATGTTGATCGAAGCTGAAGCAGTCCGTCGCGCAACATGCGCCAGCTACCGGGGTACAACACATGCGATCAGCAAGATTGTCCAACCGCCATCGGATCGCGGTCCGCCAATGCGCACTGCTGACGATTGGCGTGCTGCTTTCGGTGGCCCACTCAGCTGCGGCTCAACCGGAACGCCTCGTGGCGGTGACGATCGACGACCTACCCTTTGCTGGACCGCGATCGCGCTCGGTCGAAGCCAACCTGCGCAAGCTGGTCGCACAACTCAAGCAGCTCGCCGTTCCGACGGTGGGCTTTGTCAACGCCGGGAAGGGTCAGCTGCAGGCGATGCGCCTTTGGAAGGAGGCCGGCTTTCCGATCGGCAACCACACGCTGACCCATCCGGCCTATTCGCGCATCGAGCCACAAGCCTTCATCAGCGACATTCGTCGCAACGAGCAAATCGTTCGGCAAGCGCTCGGCGTCGAGCTGCGCGGTGGCTATTTCCGTTACCCCTACCTTGACCACGGTCATACCGAGGACAAACTGCGCGCGGTCAACGCCTACCTCAGGCACCATCGCTACACCGTCGCGCACGTCTCACTCGATACGTCAGATTGGGCTTTTGCCAACCACTACCGCGGCGTGGCTAATGCGTCAGTGGCGGCGCTTTATCTCGCGCACATTCAAGACTGCGCGACGCACTTCGAAGCGCTCAGCAAGCGGCTGTTTGGCCGCGAGATCGCCCTGATCCTGCTACTGCACGCCAATCAACTCAACGCGGATCACATCGGCAAGGTAATCCAACTATTACGTGGGCGCGGCTATCGAACCATCGCTTTGAGCGAAGCGCTCAAGGATCCAGCATACCGCCCCTATCGGATCAGACCACCGCTGGTCGCCCTTCGCGGCGACCGCAACTTTCTCAACCAGATCGCGCTTACGCGCGGGCTGCGTATCGAAGATCCGACGGGCGGTGGCCATTTTCGTCGACACTGGAAGCCCGTGCTCGAGCTCCTGACGAACACGACAAGGCGTACAAGGTGACAATCGCGCAACCAGGCCCCCAATTGACCTCGGCTCAGCAACGCGCGCTCGCCAGCGTTTCCGCCGCTGCCACCGCCCAACGCGAGCAGGCCCAGCGAACGATCGACGAGATCCGCAAAATGTCCGCAATCGAGCCCCAGCAATACGCTGCGTTCAAGACGGCGATCGCTAAGCACGCTCAGGTCGCGCTGCACTTTCATCCCGACCGAATGGCCAGCGCGGAGGGGAACGTTGCCGAGGCCCTGCTCAAGCAGGGCCTCTACCGGAGCCAGTTCGAAACCGGTATCTCAGCGGGTAGCGTCTCCGCTTGCGCTGGCGGTGCACGAGCACTTTGGGAGCAGCGGCTGTTTGCCGGTGCCTACGACCAAGCTACGCCGAGCGAGCGTCCAAAGTACGGCGCGCTCGATCTGCTACGCCACCCCGACGGCCCCTCTCCACGCTTCGGCTGTTGCTTCTTCTTGCTCGCGCCCGCGGTGTCGCAGCGCTGCACTTATAGCTACGGCGACAGCTACTACGGGCCTTCGATCACCGGCACGTTCGGCGCGTTCGACAGCATCCTATCCGCGTTGCTCCGCGAGAGTTTCCTCGACGACCGAGCGCTCGGCGCGACAAACCTGCGCCCGCCTGAGCTGATCGCGCGACTTGCGCGAGAATTGCCTCTGGCGCGACACGAACTGCCCGTCCGGCCCCAGGCGCGCAGCCTCGACCACTACATTGAGGCTCAAGTCCATGGAGAGGTCGCATTGGCATTGGCGCGGGATGTCGAGATGCTGGTCGCCGATCCGGCGTTCCAAGGGACAGCGGTTGGCGCGACGCTGGAAACGCTCGCTCGACGCTATCGAATCGCGCTGACCTGGCACGCTGGGTTCTCTCTCGAGGTGGCCGCTGTGCCCACCGACTTTCGCGGAGACCGAATGCCAGCGCTGGCGGCGCGGGTCGCCGGTGATCGGCGCCGTTTTGACGCACACGCCATTGGGCAGGCCGCCGTCGAGCTCAAACGCGATCCCGGCCGCTGGGCAGATCTGGGGAGCGAGGCCGAGGTGCTCCAACAGCTCAAGTTGCTCTGGCACGTGCTGCTGCGTTTCGGTGATGTTGAAAACGCATCGTCACCAAGACTCGATTAGACATATGTCACTGCAATAACCCGAGATTTCTCCGCAGGAGGGCGGAATGACGGCTAGCACGCCAGCTGATACTAGTCCAAACCTCCAAAATCACGACAGATGTGGCTACTGCAGCCATGGCGACTTTGATCGCCACTTGCCGCTGTCGCCGGCGCCGCGGCCGGCCACGGAGATCCATCCGCTAAGCATCCGAAACAACTGAACACACGTGCTGGTACGCCACCTGCAAAGTCGAACACCAACCACATCCGCAGCTGATCAGCAGTTGTCTGGGTGAGCTGAATCTAGCAAGTGAGGAAGACGACAATGAGCAATCTCGCCGTGGTTGGTGACGCAGCAAATCTCCCCGACAGCACGAGGGTCGAGGCTGACGGGCTGGACCAGAAGACAGCGCCTTTCTTGCCCGAAGGCAAGCCGATGCTCAGCTATCGGGTTGGCCGCCTGATCATCACCCGCCCAGACGGAAACCGCCAAGAGCACGTCGTCGACCTGCCTCACGTCCGCATCGGATCGGCTCCCAACAACGACATCTGTGTGCAAGATCCCTCGGTCTCACGCTTTCATTGCGAGCTGCGTCACTCGCCCGAAGGATTCGTCCTACGCGACCTCGGCAGCACCAACGGCACCGTCGTCGCCGGCATGCGCGTGCGCGAAGCGCTGATCCAGGACGAAGTCACCGTTCAGCTCGGTCGCACCGCACTGCGCTTCATCCCTGGCGAAGAAGAAACGCAGATCAACCCGTCCAAAGACGTCAAGTTCGGTGCACTGGTCGGGCGCAGCACGCAAATGCGAGAGATCTTCGGCGTGCTGGCCAAGATCGGAGCCACCGACCTAACCGTCACACTGCAAGGCGAAACCGGCACCGGCAAGGACCTCGTTGCCCGTGCGATCCACGACCACAGCCCGCGAAAAAACGGTCCGTTCATCGTCTTCGATGCGGGCGCCGTGGCAAGCAATCTGATCGAAAGCGAGCTATTCGGCCACGAAAAAGGTGCGTTTACCGGCGCCACTGAACAACGTCAGGGCGCCTTCGAATTGGCCGACGGTGGCACGCTGTTCATCGACGAGATCGGCGAACTGGCCCTCGAGCTGCAGCCGAAGTTGCTTCGCGCGCTTGAGCAGCGCGAAATCCAACGTGTCGGCGGCTCACGCCGCATCCCCGTCGATGTCCGCGTGGTCTGCGCGACGAACCGCTCACTGCTCGATGAGGTCAAAAAGGGCCGTTTCCGTGACGACGTCTACTACCGCATCTCGGTCGTGGTGCTGGCACTGCCCGCTCTGCGTGAGCGACGTGAAGACATCGAGCTGTTGGTCAAGTCGTTCCTCGACAACGGCGACCCACCCATGTCGATCGGCAATGACGCGATCAGCGTGCTGCAAAATTACGACTGGCCCGGCAACGTGCGCGAGCTCCGCAACGTGATCGAGGCGGCCTGTGCGATGTGCAACGAGACGATCCTCCACGCCAAGGATCTGATCTTCGCCCATGATCGCGACATCAATGCGAACCGCGACGGCGCGATGTCGCTCGCAGGAAAGACCCTGGAAAGCATTGAGCAAGCAGCGATCGCTCAGACCCTAGCGCACTGCGGCGGCAACCGAAGCGCGGCAGCCCGTGCACTAGGTATCGCGCCCTCCACCCTGTACCTCAAGCTGAAAAAATACGACATCGTCTAGCCGATCGCTTCTTCCTCCGATCGCTGACGTCTTGGGCCCATCACTACTGGTGATGGGCCCTTCATCGTTTCAGACAAAAGCTAACTAAGCCGCGAAAACCACAGCGCGATCATCTATCCGCGCCAGAGAGTAGACATAACATGGATTATGTCTACTCTCTGGCTTATTTTATACCTAAATTCCGTAACCAATCTGACGAATATATGATCAAATGACGGCCCTGACCCATATCGTGGCGACACTCGCCCTGCTGTTTGGACTGTTCTGCAGTCGGGCCGACGCCTATGTGCTGAAGACCTGTGGGGATAAGCCGGTTGTTTGGCCGATCACCGAGATCGACATCGTTGTCGACCTCTCCTCGGCTCCAGCATCGCTGATCGATCAGCTCCCCGGCGGTTCGATCGCCGCCAAGGACGACGATGACAAAGACGGCAAATCATCGTCCGATGACAA
>JACKDQ010000014.1 GCA_020633415.1 Deltaproteobacteria bacterium | reverse complement strand
TCGACGCGCAGACGCTGCGTGTCTATGGCGCCAAGGGAATGTGCAGCGCGGGCAACTGCAGCTACACAGCGCTCGATAGCGCTTGCCAGCAGGGCTGCAATGCAGGCAAGTGTCAGGGAACGGTGGTGACGCCGACGCCCGGTACGGTTGCCGAAGAATTCAGCGGGCCGTTTTCCAGTTGGAAGAATATTCGCGACTTTGGTGCAGTTGGCGATGGCGTCGCCGATGACACGCAGGCCCTTCAAGCGGCGCTCGATGACGCTCGCGACATGCCGAGCAAAACGTACTCGGTTCTCTATCTGCCCGCTGGGACGTATCGCATCACTAAGGCGCTTCGGACCACATCCCGTAGCGGTCACACCGATTACCTCGGTCTCTACATCGTGGGAGAAGATCCGAAGACGACAACCATCCTCTGGGATGGGCCTGACAAGGTGTCGTCCGGCTACAACGCGATGTTCTTTCTCGATGCGTGGTTCGGCAAGCTAAGCCGCATCACCTTTGATGGTGGAGGGCGCGCCGTCATCGGTGTCTTCCGCGCCGGATCTTTTTCAACCTACTACGAGATGAGCGACCTGACGTTCCGCGACATGAACATTGGGGTAGTTCTCGGATGCGGCGGGTCGTGGTGCGAGCTTGGAACGACCGGCCAAGCCGAGCATATGATCAAGCGCAGCCGGTTCATTCGCTGCAGCCAGGCCGGCATTTTCACTGAGAACTTCAACAGCCTCGATATCTGGGTGATGAGTTGCTATTTCGAAAAATGCGGACATGGTCTCTTCAACTGGGCGGGTAACTTTCATGCGCTCGGCAACGTCTTCGTCGAGCAGACGGTCGGAGATATCGGCCTGTTCAACCTCAATGTCTTCGTGGTTGCCGATAACGTATCGCTTCGCTCTAAGACTTTCATGGACTGGACCAGTGGTCATTCCTGGGGCGCCCACGCCGTCGTTCACAATAACCGGATCTACGATACCGCCAGCGATCATGCGATCGTGACGGGTGCTGGCTCCTGGCTGATCACCGACAACGTCTTTCGCAATCGCGTAGGCTATGATGGGCCGCCGATCAAGCTGACGGCTCGCAACCAAACGCTCGTCGGCAATCGCCACCATGGCAGCGCTCTGTTTGCCAATGCTGGTGCGCAGCGCGTTAGCGAGGTCGATACCCAGTCGATCGCGCGAGGAGATATCCCAGAGCCCGATCTAGTGCTCCCTGAAACACCCGCCGTGCAAACGCGCAAGGTGTTCGAAGTGCACGGCGGCACCGGCGACGATGCGGCGGCGATTCAAGCGCAGATCGACGCAGCGGCCAAGGAGCCGTCGTCAAGCCGACCGATCGTCCATTTGCCGCGCGGAAGCTACTTGGTTCGCCGGGCGATCAGTCTGCCTGCCAATCACGAGCTGCAGTTGGTTGGCGACGGCGCTTCATCGTACGGGACGACGATCAGCTTGGGGGCCGAAGCTGGGTCGAGCACGCCGCTTCTGCGTCTGCTCGGGCCGAGTCGCGTTACGATTCGAGATCTCAATCTGGTCGCTGCCACAGCAACCGCTTCCCAGGGTGCAATCGTCTCGATCGAGGGTGCCGATCAGCTTGGTGGACGGGTTTACCTCGAGCAGGTCTATGCCAACGGACGCTCAGCGAACCCCGAGATCGAACCAGCGGCGGCATTTGTCGTCGATGGTGTCGAGCAAGCCGACGTGATGTTGGTCGGCGTGGGTTTCTCGGGGCAGAACCAAGGTATTCGCGTGCTCGGTGGCCCGACGCGCAAGGCCGGCCAGGATGCCGCGGGCCAAGTCAATGTCTTCGGTATTAGCACCCACGCGGCCGATCGCTTCTTTGATGTGCGCGATGGCGGGGACTTGCTCGCCGCTGGAATCTGGTATGAAGGCGCCTCTCATGGGAATCCGCGGATCGATCTCAGCGATGCCGGATCGATTTCTCTCGTCGGCTATTTCCTCGCGCTGGCGCCGACGGGCGCCCAGCCCTCGATCCGCCTCAACGGTTGTCGCGGTGCACTGAACATCCTCGGCAGCGACATCTCGAGCATCGGCGGCGATGCCCAGACGCATTGGGTTTCCGTCCAAGGCGACGGCTCGGCCTGCGCTTTGCGCGTACTCGAAACCAATCTCTGGGGTTCAGGTGATCTCGGCTTTGTACTGCGCGATCAGAGCTCTCCTGCCGCACAGACGGCGTGGATTCACGGCACGATTTCGTCAGGTGGCAGCCAGAACGACTTCCCCGATGCGGTCACCTCAGGCGCCGGCGGCAAGGCTCAGGCGATTCGCGATGCTGTTGCGCGTTGGCGCAAGGCCCGGTTAGGTGGTCCCTATCGCACACCGGCGGGCACGACCTCGGTGCAGCTCTACCGGGTAATCACTCAAGCGGGCAAAGGGGGCAGCGCGGTGCTGGTCAAACGGTGATCGAGGCCTGTGGCTGCAGCAGCTCGGTCAGTCGCCTTTCGACGCCGCGGCTAACCGGCAATCGACAGCCAGGTCAGCAGCGCCGCAGCGCCCATTGAGCTCATCGCACCTGACATTTGTACCAACGCATCGGCATGCCCATTGCTCGTGATCGACGATGGAGCGTGGCGGCCCTGGCGGGTCGCCGATCGTAGTGGGTTGAACTTAAATAGCGTTTCCGAGGAGTTTGTCGATGAGCGTTGGGTTTAGGCGCATCATGCACGGTGCGGCGATCGTTCTAATCGGGGCGTGCAGTGGTGAGGTGACTCCCACCACGGCGCTGCGGGCTAGTGATCTGGTCTGCTATGGCGGACCCGACCAGCCAGGTGGCGTGGTCTGCAAACCGCTTGGCGACTTTTGGGACTGCCAGGCCGTCGAAGCGGCTACCGGGCGGCAGAAGTGCACGCATACGCCGGATGGCTCGCCGGGCTGGCAGTGCGAATCTCAAGCTTCGGGCTATGTCTGTCAGATCGATTCACCGACGGCGGGTGGCATCGTTGGTTGGCGCTGCCTAAACGGCGAGTTTGGCACGAGCTGCTCGCGTGTCGGCGCGCCAACACCACCGATCGGCGATGGCGATGACTGGAGCTGCAGACAGGAGCAGAAAGGGATCGTCTGCGAGGGCGGCGGCAGCACAAGTCCGCCGCCTCCCGTCGGTGGAGAGCTGCCCAAGGTAGGCGACTTTCGTACGCAGACCCAAGGCGGCTGGGGAACGAAGGCTTCGGGCAACAATCCAGGTAGCTACCGTGATGCGCACTTCGCCGCGGCATTTGCTGACGGCCTGACGATCGGTTGCCAAGACGGCTATCGGCTGAAATTGACCAGCTCCAAAGCGGTCGAAGACTTCTTGCCGGCTGGCGGAACACCCTCGACGCTCAGCGCGAATCTCACCGACGCCACCAAGACCTCGGCTGGCGTTTTTGCCGGCCAGCTCGTCTCGGCGATGCTTTCGGTAACGTTCGACGATGCCGATGGAAGTTTCGGTGCCTCGAATGTAACGCTTGGCGATCTGGTGATTCGCGACGGAGGCTGCGCGGGCATGACCGTCCGCCAGCTGATCGATCTGGCAAACAGCGTGATCGGCGGCTGCAGCGATCTGCGGTCTCCGTCGGTGCTGAGCGATTGCCTCGACCGCGTGAACAACGCGTTTGTCGACGGAGAGCGCAGCAGCAACGCGTTCGCGTCACCTTAGGCGAGGAGGATCGTCAACCGGTCGTCGGTCCGCAGCTGTTGCGCTGCGAGGCCGGCTTACTTGGCTTCGCCGAACGAGCGGATGAAGAGGTTTAGGATCGCGCGTTTGCCGGTCTCGTTGAGATTGCGCGTCCCGCCCCCGCAGAAGCGGCGTGCGACGATCCGCGGCGGTTCGATCGGTCTCCAGGCCTCATTGCGCCACTGGAACCACTTGCCCTGCTCTTGGTCGTAGACGAACACCGGCTTGTGCAGGTGTCGGCCGAGCTCGGCGGCCCAGCCGGTGCCACCTTTGATCGTTCCGTCGGGAAGCACCTGGCCGACGATAAACACCTGGCCGGCTGTGTTGACTTGGTGCCAAATCGACTGCAGCACTTTGAGGAAGTCGGGATCGTCCGGGTAGCGGCGGTGCATGTGGGCTTGCAGGTAGGTTCGGCTAACCGCGCCGCGCGCCAGTTCCTGCTCGTTGAGCTCGATCAAGCCACGCGTGCGGGCGGTTGTGCGACCGGCGAACGAATAGGTCTCTTCCTGAGCGCCCCATTTTTCCGCACAGACGCCGAACTCTGACTCCGCGCCTTCGGCACCACCCGAGAGCAGCGTAAACGCCGAGCCACGAAGCAGCGCCGTTGTCGGCTGGTCATCGGAGATCAGCGCGCCGGTCTCCGGGTTAAACATCAGGTGCGTGTCGGGCAGATTGGCCGTGCCGTGATCTTTGAGCAGCTGCAGCGCGATGCCGTTCTCCGCGGTCTCTTCGAGATAGAGCGCCACGTCGATCATCTCCTCCCAACCGCCGCAAGCGGTCATCGGCGATGGGTCCTCGCGGTGCGTGCGAACTGTCAGCCAGAGCTCGGCGTTGAGCTCCTTGGCGTACATCTTGAGCAGCTCGACGGTGCGGCGATTTTCTGCGGGCGTGTGGTTATAAAAGGGGTAGCGGTCGACCAGCAATGCGCTCGGCGCAAACCCCAGCCGCTCTTTGAGCGTTTCCGTGGTGCGCAACAGTCGCGATGAATCGAGTTGCTTGTCGGTATACGAGTTGATCATCCGATTTTTGGCGATCTGCAGGCGGATATGATCGCGGTCGGCCAGATCGGTCTCGGCGGCCAGCGTTTCGAAGGCGTGGTCGTAGTAGGACTGGACATGCTCGACGCGCTGACCGAGCGAGATGTGCAGCACCGCGCGATCGCGCATCAGATCGTCAAGACCGATTTGGACCAGGCAGGGGGTCTTGCCCGATCCCGTTCGACCCATGATCACGCCCAGATTCCCTTTGCCGAGTCCGCCGTGGATCGATCTTTCCAAGATGCGGAGTGGGCTCTTCTCGTTGACCTCTTTGCGATACATCGACCCTAGCCCTTCTTCCCTTTTTTGCCCGCTTCGCTCGCCTTGCGCTTGGCCTCGATCAATTCATCGGCGATGCCACGCGGTACCTCTGCGTAGCGAGCGAACTCCATGGTGAACTCAGCCTTGCCCTGGGTGTTCGAGCGCAAGGTGGTGGCGTATCCGAACATCTCGGCTAGCGGGACTTCGGACTCGATGCGCGTCAGCGTGCCGGTTTCCTGTGAACCGATGATCTGTCCGCGCCGCTGGGTAATCGTCGTTAGTACCGCACCGCCAAAGTCGGCAGGCGTCTCGACGACCACGCGCATCATCGGCTCAAGCAGCTTGGGACCAGCTTTGGCGAAGGTCGCGCGCCAGGCGCCGCGGGCTGCTTCGGCGAAGGCCATCTCCGAAGAGTCGACGGCGTGGGAGTTCCCATCATTGATGCAGACCCGCACGCCGGTTACCGGCGAACCGAGTAGTTGGCCCTTGGCCAGCATCGAAGCGAAGCCCTTCTCCACCGCCGGGATGTACTGGGTCGGGATCACGCCGCCCTTAATCTCGTTGACGAAGTCGAATTCGCCCTCTTCGTAGGGCTCCATGAAACCTGCAACACGCCCGTATTGACCGGCACCACCGGTTTGCTTCTTGTGCGTGTAGTTGAACTCGATGTGCTTGCTGATCGTCTCGCGGTAGGCGACCTGTGGCGCCGATGTCTCAACGGCGGCGTTGTACTCACGCTTCATCCGCTCGACGTAGATTTGCAGATGCAGCTCGCCCATCCCGCTGATTACCGTCTCGCCCGATTCATCATCGGTTCCGACGCGGAAGGTCGGGTCTTCTTTGGAGAACCGTTGCAGCGCCTTGGACAGTCGTGTCTCGGCGCCGCGGTCGACCGGCGTGATCGACAGCGAGATCACCGGCTCTGGCACGTGCATCGAAGTCATCGCCACGGTCATCGTGCCGTCGGTGAAGGTATCGCCGCTGTGGCAATCGATGCCAAACAGGGCGACGATGTCGCCGGCTGCGGCCTCGGTGATCTGTTCCATCTCGTCGGCGTGCATGCGCACCAAGCGACCGACGCGGTGTTTCTGGCCGCTGCGGGTGTTGATGATCTGCTGGTCGCGAGCGAGCGTCCCTTGGTAGATTCGTACGTAGGTCAGCTGGCCGTAGCGTCCATCTTCCAGCTTGAACGCCAAAGCGACCAACGGATCGCTCGGTTGCGAGGAGAGCGCGATCTTGCTGCCCTCCTTCTTGCCCTCGATGGTAATCGCCTCGTTGATCACCTCGGGTGGCGCCGGCAAGTAGTCGACGACCGCATCGAGTAGCGGCTGCACGCCCTTGTTCTTGTAGGCTGAACCGATGAATACCGGTGTGATCTGTTGGTCGAGGGTCGCTTTGCGAATCGTCGCCTTGAGCAACTCTTCGCTGACGTTCTCTTCGAGGATCGCTTCGGTCAGTTCGTCGGAGAACATCGAGACGGCGTCGAGCAGCTGTTCGCGCGCGGTCTTGGCCTGGTCTGCCATGTCCGCCGGGATATCTTCTTCGACGATCTTTTCGCCCGATGGGCCGGTGAAGCGCAGCGCCTTCATCTTCAGCAGGTCGACCACACCTTCGAAGTTATCTTCCAGGCCGATCGGCAACTGCATCAACACTGGGTTGTGGTTGAGCTCTGAGCGCAGCTGGTCGCGCACCCGCAGCGGGTCAGCGCCGGTGCGGTCGCACTTGTTGACGAACGCCAGACGCGGTACGCCGTAGCGGCGCATTTGGCGATCGACGGTGAACGACTGGCTTTGCACACCCGCCACCGAGCAGAGCACCAAGACCGCACCATCGAGCACGCGCAGTGAGCGTTCGACTTCAATCGTGAAGTCGACGTGTCCCGGGGTGTCGATGATGTTGATGTGGTGCTTGAGCCATTCGCAATGGGTCGCCGCGCTAGCGATGGTGATACCCCGCTCGCGCTCGAGCTCCATCGAGTCCATTTTTGCGCCAACACCGTCTTTGCCCTTGACGTCGTGGATCGCGTGGATGCGATTCGTGTAGTAAAGAATCCGCTCAGTTAGCGTCGTCTTTCCACTATCGACGTGGGCCGAGATACCGATGTTGCGAATCTTACTTAGGTCGCTTATCACGTCTCGTGCTCCGTTTCGCAGGCGCCAATTAGCGGTTAAGCTGTTCGCGGTCAAGAGGCAAATCGGTGAAACTGTGTTTTGCCACGGACTTACCGCTCTCGAGCGCTGCGAAACCCGGAGCTGATGTGCTAATATCTCTGAATTCTTGGTCTCGTCGGTGACAGCGGAGCGCCCTAGCGCATGGATCAACCTGCCCAAGATGGAGCGCTGAGCGGACGCCTGCTCCATGACACCTATCGGATCGAGCGGCTGATCGGTCAAGGCGGGATGGGCGCGGTCTACGAGGCCGCTCATGTGCGCGTTCGGCGACGGCTAGCTGTCAAGCTGCTGATCGGCCTGGCGGCGACCGATCGCCAGGCGATCAAGCGCTTTCAGCGCGAAGCCGAAGTTACCGGCGAGCTAGGTCACCCCAACATCGTCGAGGTGATCGACTTCAATTACACCAGTGAAGGCTGGCCCTACTTGGTGATGGAGCTCTTGTCGGGCGAAGACCTCGGACAGCTGCTCGACCGCACGCACCCCAATCTGCTCGAACTGGCGCGAGTGCGGCGAATCTTCTGCGAGGCGGCCGAGGGGCTCAGTGCGGCCCACGAACGCGGGATCATTCATCGCGACCTCAAGCCTTCGAACCTGTTTCTTGCCCAGCGGGCCGGCCACGAGGTCGTCAAGGTGGTCGACTTCGGTATTTCCAAAGTGCTGGGCGCTCAGTCGGCGATGACTGGCACCGAGGTGACGATGGGCACGCCAGCCTATATGTCGCCCGAGCAGGCCGAGGGGCGTTCGGCGGAGGCCGACGCGCGGACCGACGTCTTTTCGATGGGCACCATATTATATGAAATGCTCTGCGGCGAACCGGCGTTTAGCGGCGGCTCGATCCCCAGCATTCTCTACAACGTTGTCCACGGCGAGGTGCGCCGCGTGACCGAACTCAGGCCGACGCTCAGCGCGGGCTGGAACGATGTGCTCGCTCAAGCCTTGGCCAAAGACCCTGAGCAGCGATTCCCTTCGATGCAAGCGTTTGCCGATGCGGTGCGGGCCGTCGCGGATCGCGCGCTGCCCAAGGCGTTCGATGCCGATGCGATCTCCGATGACGCGCTTGGCCAAACCCTCGCTGCGCCGTCACGGATCGTGCCGGCAACGCAGGCTGCCCTAGAGTCTGCTGCTGCAACGCACAGCCGAGCGGTCGAGCAACAGCCCGCGGTCTCACAGCCGCCGGTGCCGCCCGTCGCCGCGCTGACCACCACGGCGATTCCGCGACGTCGTGGGCCGCTGCTTTTTGCGGCGATGATCACCCTCTTGGGGCTGGGCCTCGCGCTGAGTTGGTTTGTTGTTCGACGAGAGCAGCCGGCGAGCAAGCCCACAGAAAAGCCGCGAGCGGCGACAGCGACGGTGATCGACGCCGGTGGGCTCGCCGGCGATCAGCCGAAAACGACCGACGCGCGCCCAGCTTTCGCCGATTTGCTCACGAAACGTTCGCTAACCAGGAGCCGCGCGACCCGCCGCGCTGTGCGGACGCGTCCCGCGCCGACAGTCAAGTTGCCCAGAGCTGGCGCTGGCGGCAGCACGGTGAGCAGGCCGCCTGAGCGCCGCCGGAAAAAGCCGCCGGCCGACAAAAAAAAGCCAGCGGACGAGCACGGCTGGGACGTGTACTAACGTATCAGTCCTTCGCGGTCCTAGGTCCTTGGTGCGCGGCAGGGGCAATGATACTCTGGGTGCACCCAACAGTTTAAAGAGGCTCGTTCGCGAGCACAACCAACACGGAGTGGACAATCCATGCCCAGCTGGAACGAAATCCAACAGTATGCACGCTCTAAGTACAAACTTTCTTACGACGAAGAGAACCGTTTCGCGTTGGTCTTCGGCCTCGATGGCGATCGTTCCCAGCAGATATGGGTCAGCAAGTTTGAAGCGTTCGATGAGGAGTGGATCGAGTTCCGTTCGGTTGTCTGCAAAGGCGCCGAAATGCCGGGAAAGGTTGCGCTGCGCAAGAACGCCAACCTTGTGATCGGCGCGCTGGCGCTCGATAGCGACGACGACTATGTCCTGCTGCACAACGCCCCTCTGGGCACAATGGACATGGTCGAGTTTGAACGTCCGCTCCATGTGCTGGCCAAATGCGCCGACGATCTCGAAAAAGACTACTCCGAAGGTAGCGACGACTGGTAGCCGCGTCTCCGTCGTGGGCTTCGCCTGGAGCCTGACGCGATCTCTCTCAACGTACCCTCAAGCGCCGCTGTCACGCGCGGGTTTGACGCTCGGCGTGGCACCGCGCTGAGCCTGCTTCAATCCTGGGTCATTGCTGTCTCAGGGGGTTTGCCTGGTGTGCCCGACAACGGCGCGCTCGTCTCCACTGTCAGACAAGGTGTCAGGTGGTCAAGCGCACCTGACAAGATGGCAGTCTTCCTATCTCGTCGTTTTTATTCAAGTGAGTCGATTGTAACGCACTGCGTGCTGCCATTTTTTCTGAATTTGGCTCCGTCGCCGACTGGATCTGCTCCAAGAAAAACAAGCCCTTCCGCCTGCGAAACACTTGGCACGAGACTGGCAACTAGATCGGTCATCACCAGGAGGAATGGCAATGTTGACGATGATGATCGTGGTGCTGGGCGTGATGGTTTTGTTTGGGACGGTGGCGCTTGCCTTCTCCGAGCCGGATGAACGCAACGAACAACCGATGACCGCTCAACAGAGCGTCGAGCTCGAGCAGCCGCGGCCGGCGATGATCTTCTTCCAGCCGACCGGTTGGGGGCGTGACGGCAAAGAGCGCACGGTCGACGAGATCGTCGCTGACATCGAGGCACATCTGCGCCAGGAGCGCGAAGCCGCGCGGCAGTTTGCCAAGGATCCCTCAGCCAGCAACCTCTGGCTCTAGGTCCGAAGAACACGCCATTGCCGGCGATCGGACGATCGCCCGCCTTTTCGCCAATTACGAGCAGGAGAGATGTCCATGTCTGTGGAACTTATCGCTCGCACCGTGAAAGAGAGTCCGCTGTTCACGCGACTCGCCAGCGATGACCTCCAACCGCTACTCGAGGCATGCCAAGTTCGTCGAGTGAGCGCTGGAACAACGCTGTTCGTGATGGGTGAGCCCGCGCATACGTTATATATCGTCGCCGAGGGCCGCGTTTCGTTGACCCTGCCTTTGGCAATTCGTGGTCGGTCGGCAGATGTTACGATCGATGAAAAGCAAGTTGGGGCGACCATCGCCTGGTCGGCATTGGTCCCGCCGCACAAACTCACGCTTTCAGCCAAGGCAGCGACCGACGCAACGTTGGTTTGCGTCGAGCGGCAAACCATCGAACAGATCTTCGCTGCTCATCCGCAACTGCGCGCGGCGGTGATGACCAACCTCTGTGAGGTCATCGGTAGTCGCGTCTCGCTGCTCGAAGCGCTGTTGATGCGCGACCTGCAGCGCTGGGCCGCCAACCAGTCCTAACCACAACAGGAAGATCCATGGATAGGCTCTCCACCCTCGAGCACTCGCTGCGGTCTCTGTGTCGTGGCGCATCGCTGTTTGGTGCACTGTTGTTGATCGCCTGCATTTCTCCGGCAAACGCCGAGGAAGGTAACGACGCAGCGAAACAGCCGAGCAAATCAATAGATGCAGTCAAAGCCGCCAGCGCTGCCAACGGCTCAGCGTCTTCACGACCGGCCACCGCGCACGGCAGCGAGATGAATCCACTCGACTATCCGGTTCCGCAGCCGCCGTTTAGCGAGGGGATCTTTCCCTGTACCGAGTGTCACGAGACCACTGAAAAACCCAACACGACCCGGCGCGAATTGACCGAGGAACATGAGTCGATCAAGTTGGAACACGGTCCGCGCAAGTGGTGCTTTTCCTGCCACAATCCAACGGATCGCGACAAGCTGCGTCTCGCCGACGGCGAGCTGATCCCCTTCACCGTCTCCTATCGGCTCTGTGGCCAGTGTCATGGGCCCAAGTTGCGCGAGTGGCGGGTTGGCATCCACGGCAAGCGGACAGGCTATTGGAACGGCAAGAAGCGCTATCTGCTCTGCGCCCATTGCCACAATCCGCATTCTCCGCATTTCAAACCGATCAAACCGCTTCCGCCGCCGAGGCGCCCGTTGCGGATCTCCACCAAAGGAGGCAAGCGATGACCGCCAACTGCAATTCGTGCCGGGGCAAAGAACGCCAGGCCTGTACCTCATGTCCCGGGGGCCAGGCACAACGTCAGGCGGAACCTGCGTCCGCATCGGACCGTCGCACCTTTCTTAAGACCACGATGGCTGCCGCCGCCGCAGGATGGCTCGCAGCCTGCGACGAGGCGACGCGCGAAGCGTTCTTCCAGAAGCATTTTCGTGAACTCTCGGCGACTGAGAAGCGCGATGTCTTTGCGCGGCTCGAACGCGAGTACAACAAGCAGTTCAAAAAGAAGGTCTCGGTTGGCGGTGAGCCGGCGATGGACGGCGTAGAATTTGGCTATGCGCTCGACCTCTCGCGCTGCGTCGGGTGTCGTCGCTGCGTCTACGCTTGCGTCAAAGAGAACAACCAATCGCGCGATCCACAGATTCAGTGGATTCGCGTGCTCGAGATGGAAAAGGACAAGGGCGTTGACCTGAGCGAGGCCAATCCCTACTACGACGCGGAAAAGGTTCCGCGCGAGGGGCATTTCTACATGCCCGTTCAATGCCAACAGTGTCGTCGCCCGCAGTGCGTTGCGGTTTGCCCCGTCGGTGCGACGTGGAAGGAACCCGACGGGATCGTTGTCGTCGACTACAACTGGTGCATCGGTTGCCGCTACTGTATGGCCGCCTGCCCCTACGGCGCGCGACGCTTCAACTGGGGCGAGCCCAGCATTCCTGCGGACGAGGTCAATCCCGATACGCACTACCTCGGCAATCGCCCGCGCTACAAGGGGGTGGTCGAAAAGTGCACCTTCTGCATTCAGCGCACGCGCAAGGGGCGCTATCCGGCCTGCGTTGAGATCTGTCCGGTTGGCGCGCGCAAGTTCGGCAACCTCCTGGACCCGGCGAGTGAAGTTCGACAGGTGATCGAACACAAGCGGGTGTTCTTGCTCAAAGAAGAGATCAACACCCAGCCGAAGTTCTACTACTTCTACGGCGTTTAGTGTGGGAAGCGACGCGGTGTGCGTCGAGCGAGCGAGGCAACATGTTATTCTACCGATTCTTCCTCGGCAGTCTGCGCCAGATCACGCGTGGTAGCCCCTGGTACTTTGCTTGGGTCGGCTTTCTCTTGCTCTGCATCTTGGTCGGCGCGCTTGGCTATATCGACCAGCTCAAGGGAGGCCTGATCGAGACCAATATGCGCGACCAGGTCTCTTGGGGCTTCTATATCGGCAACTTTACCTTTCTCGTCGGTGTGGCCGCCGCGGCCGTCGTGCTGGTAATTCCGGCGTACATCTATCAATGGGCACCGATCAAAGAGATCGTGATTATCGGCGAGCTCTTGGCGGTCAGCGCGATCATCATGTGCCTCGGTTTTGTCTCCGTGGACATCGGTCGCCCCGACCGCTTCTGGCACTTGCTTCCCATCGTCGGCCACATGAACTTCCCTTCATCGCTGTTGGCCTGGGACGTGCTGGTGCTCAACTGCTACGGCGCGCTCAACTTCGTGATCGTCACCCACATCGTCTATCGGCTCTACACGCGGCGGAACTACAGCAAGCGCTTCGCCACCCCGCTGATCCTCTTTTCGATCCCGCTGGCAGTCAGCATTCATACCGTTACGGCTTTCGTCTACAACGGTTTGCCCGGCCGGCCGTTCTGGAACTCGGCGATCTTAGCGCCTCGCTTTTTGGCGTCGGCCTTTTGCTCGGGGCCGGCGATCATCTTGATCCTGCTGCAGCTGCTGCGCCGCTATACCCAGTTGGAAATCAAGAAGGAGGCGATCTGGAAGATCGCCGAGCTGATGGCCTACGCGATGTTCATCAACCTCTTTTTGCTGGGGGCCGAGGTCTTTCGCGAATACTACTCAGGCACGCACCATTTGCTGCACACCAAGTACCTCTACATGGGCGCTCATGGTAGTCACGTACTGGTGCCCTATGCCTGGCTCTCGGTCGCCTGCAGCGTGATCGCCTTCTTCTTGTTCTTGATCCCCAAGACGCGCAAGAATGTCGTGACCCTCAATGTGGGTGCCGTATTGATCTACGCTGGTGTGTACATCGAAAAGGGTGTCGCTCTGGTGATTCCCGGGTTCACGCCCTCTACGCTTGGCGAGATCTACGAGTACAGCCCCAGCCGGACCGAGCTGCAGATCGCTGCCGGCGTGTTTGGCCTAGGATTCCTCGCATTCACCTTGATGACCAAGGTTGCCGTGCCTATTATGCGGGGGACTTTTCACATCGATTCTGGCAAGGCTGCGGCGACGACGGCCAAGACAGCCAAAACCGTGGAAGCTCACGAGTAGTCGTTGTTGTCGGGCCTGGTGCGATCTCCCCAGGATCTGCGAGCGGGAGAGTGGTCGGCGAAGGGAGACGGGTCGCGATCCTAGATGCTGAGGCGTCTTTTGAAAGTCGATCGCCTCAGCTGGAAGCTGGGGATCACCATCACCGTACTCACCTGCACGGCGTTGTCGGGCGGCCTGTTGCTGTTCTATCGCCATTATTACCAGCATCTGGTCGATAGCACGCGCCACTTTGCCCAGGCGGAAACCAAGCTGATCCGGGTGGTGCTCGAGCACCAGATGTTGAGAAAAGATCGCCGGCTGATTCGGCGGTTGGTCGAGCAGTTTGCGCAGCGCGAGGGTGTGCAGCGCGTAATGATCCTCGATCGAACCGGCGAGGTCCGTTATAGCAGCGACCCGAGCGTTCGTAAGCGCCACTTCAGTCGGCGCTCCGAGACCTGCGCTGGCTGCCACGCGCGCAAGGCCGAAGAGCGCATGCGCTCGACGATGCTCGAGCTGGGGGGCGGCAGCACGCTGCGCTGCGTTGAGCCGATCGCCAACCGCAAGGCTTGTCACGGTTGTCACGAGCCCGAAGACCGGATGAATGGCATCATCATTGTCGACGTGCCGATGGCGGCGACGCAAGCGCGACTCGCGCGCGACGGTCGCCGCTTCTTGGCAGGCACAGGCGCTGTTGCCCTGCTGCTCTTGGGCGGCATCGGTCTGACCTTTCGCAGCTTTATCCTGCGGCGTCTGCGTCGCTTTGAGCGCGTTGCGCGAGATATCGCCGACGGCAATCACGAGCAGCGCATCGCTGTGCGCAGCGATGATCCGCTCAGTCGTGTCGAGGTTCAGTTCAATCGCATGGCGGATTCGGTGACCGGTCTGCTCGGCGAGCTGAGGGAGCAACGCGCCAGCCTCGAGCGTGTGATGAACAGTGTTGACGACGGGTTGATCGTGCTCGACAACGATCGCCGCGTCGTCGCTGCCAATGATGCTTTTGTGCGCCGATTTCCCGGGTCGCAAGAGCTTATCGGTTGCGCCTGTTGTGATCCGGATGGCACGCAGGCTGGGCCGATCCAATGCGGCTGCGGCGGAGCGTGCCCGACGCTGCGCTGCTTTGAGACC
Organism: Deltaproteobacteria bacterium; assembly: GCA_020633415.1. Taxonomy (GTDB): domain Bacteria; phylum Myxococcota_A; class Polyangia; genus JACKDQ01. Next base: position 89,258 of record JACKDQ010000014.1, on the reverse strand, counting down.
GGAGCCGTGCAGATGGCGTTGCGCCAACGCACGCTGGCCGACGGCAGTGTTCGACAAGAGGAGGTGAGATCCTCTCCGGTCTACGCGGCGGGTGGCTCGATTAGCCATGTTGTCGAGGTCTGGCGCGACATCACCGACCGTCGTACCGCCGAAGCGCAACTGGCCGATTACCAGCGGATGGTCTCGTTAGGAATGCTGGCCTCGGGTTTTTCTCACGAGCTCAACACGCCGCTGGCGTCGATCAGCACCTGTCTGCAGGGGATGCGGCGGCTGGCACTGACCGACACTGTTCTCGACGAGGCTGAGCGCCAGCAATTGCAGGAGTATGCTCGTATCGGCTTAACTCAGGTCGAACGGTGCGGTGCGATCACCGCCCAGTTTCTGCAATTGGCGCGGGGCCGCCAGCTGGCGCGCGACATTCTTGACCTGGTGTCCTGTACCCAGACCGTGGCTCGCCTCTGTGCAGACTTGGCTGAGCGCGCGGAAGTGTCGCTTGTGGTCGACAACCCCGACGATTTTCCCGCGGTGCTGGCGAATACCTCGGCGGTTCAGCAGGTATTGCTCAACCTGCTCAAGAATGCCATCGAAGCTAGCCCGCCAGCTAGTACGGTGACGATCGACTTTGCGCGTGAGCCGCGCGTCAGTGTGCGGATCATCGATCAGGGAAAGGGCATCTCCGCCGATGATCTGTCGCACATCTTCGAGCCCTTCTTCACGCGACGCAGCGGGGGTAGCGGTTTGGGGCTCTTCGTCTCGCTGAACTTGGCGCGCGCCTGGGGCGGCGACATTCGCGTTACCAGCGCCTTGGACAAGGGCAGCACCTTTGTGGTTTCCTTTGGCAACGGCGATGATCCGAGCGGTACCGCGTGAACTCCAACGAACAGAGCAATACCCCATTACTGCTTGTCGACGATGACGACACCTTCCGCACGCTGTTGGTGCTGAGCTCAAGCGATTGCGGTACGCACCGATCTTGGCGTCATCTTTAGCCAGTGCGCGCCAGCTTGTCGGCACCGTTGAATTCGATGCGGCCGTGGTCGATCTTCAGCTGGGCGATGGCAGTGGTCTCGATTTGGTCGCTGAGATCCGCGTTGCCCACCCGCGTGCCGAGGTGATCGTGCTTACCGGACACGGCACGATCGATACGGCGATCGAGGCGATCCGCGCCGGCGCATACGACTATCTGCGCAAGCCCTGTCCGTTGGAGGAGCTCGACGTCACGCTGCAAAAGGCGCTGGAGCGTCAGCGCTTGATGGAGCGCAACACCATCCTCAAAGAAGGCTATATCGCCTCGGATCGCGGGCCGAGCTTTGTGGGTGCCAGCGAGGCCTACCAGCAACTTTGCCAAATGATCGATCGCGTGGCAGCTAGCGACGCTGCGGCCCTGGTTCTCGGCGAGACGGGGGTGGGTAAGGACGTCGTCGCTCGCCTAATCCACGCGCGCAGTGGGCGCGCGGCGCAACCGATGGTTGTCGTCGAGTGCGCCGCTCTGCAAGAGGACCTGCTGCAGAACGAACTTTTTGGCCATGAGAAGGGCGCCTACACCGGGGCGGCCCAGCTCAAGCACGGCCTGTTCGAGGTGGCCAACGGCGGGACGATCTTCTTGGACGAGATCGGCGACGTCAGCTTGGCGACTCAGGTCAAACTGCTGCGCGTATTGGAGACCGGGACGTTCCGGCGCGTCGGCGGGACGCGCGAAATTAACGTCGACGTGCGACTGATCGCCGCGACCAACCGTGACCTCCAGCAGCTGATGGAGAAAGAGTATTTTCGCCGCGACCTGTTTTATCGAATGAGCACAATTCGCATCGAGATCCCACCGCTGCGCCAACGACCAGACGATGTCGAAGTGTTGCTTACGCACTTCCTAGAGCGGCTCAACAAGCACCACGGGCGCAGTCGTCGCTTCAGTAAGCGTGCGATCACCGCGCTGCGTCGCTATCCGTGGCCGGGCAACGTGCGCGAGCTTCTGCACATGGTCGAGCAGATCGTCATCCTCTCCGACAGCGAGGTGATCGAGCTGAGCGATCTCCCGGCAGCGCTGCGGGACGGGCCTGTTTCAGCGGACAGCGGGCTGGTCACGCTTGCTGACCTCGAGGCTCAGCACATCGCGCGTGTGCTCACTGCTGTCGCCGGAAATCGCCAGACGGCAGCAACCGTGCTCGGCATCAGCGAGCGCACATTGTATCGGAAGATCAAAGAGTACGACCTTTAGCGCCTAGCCGACGCTTTTCAGCTGGCGTTAGCCGACGTCGCCACCAAACATTCGGTGTTCGAGGTCATCGGCACGCTTGGCGACTTCGAGCACGACGCCTGCCATTTGCTCAAGCGACGAGCTCTCTAGCGCGATAAAGCCCTGCACAACGAGCAATGGCACGCGGGTCTTGCCTCTGGTCAGCGCCAGTCGGGCTGCGCCCGGTGTGGCAAATCCGCCGAGCAGGCCGTTGATATCGATCGTTGAGGTCAGCTCGCCGACGCCTGCCTCGACGGCAAACAAGGGCTGACCCTCGGTAAATGGCTGCAGCGACTGAACGACGCAGATGTTGACGATCTGCGTACGGCCGCTTTCGAGCGCGACGTTGATCTGCAGCAGCTTCTCGTCTTCCTTTTCGCGCCAAGGGCTGCGTAGCGCTTCGGCGATCGATGGCGCGAGCGCTTTGAGCTTCTCGATCTCGCCGTAGCTGGAGACGGCCTCCTCGGATGCTTCGTCGGCCGGCGCCGGCGGCTCTTGACGTTCGAGCAGGTAGCGCCGGATCAGATCGTCGAGATCGTTGTCGGTGTCGTCACGCGGCGTCAGGAAATCGACCGCGCGATCGATCGTTACCGGGCGGCCCCAGCCGACGACCAACGCGCGCCCACCGAGGGCGTCCCGCCAGGCGCGCGAGCGCGCGGCACTGTAGCAGGCGGACATGATGAACAACCGCAGCTCGGATCGAACGCGCTCGGGATCGATGTCATCGGGGCGAATCCGCTTGCCATCGCTGGTCTCGACCGAGCCGTCGGGGTTGCCATGGGCGCTCCAGTAGATGCCGGCAGCCGGCGCTTCCTGAGCGCCGGCCAGGGTCTGGCGCAGCGTGGCTCGCGTCGCCTGCTTGTCGATCACCACGGTGTAGCCCGCCTTGCGCAAAACCTCGATGTCGTCTTGGATCGCAGCGAGCTCGCGCTTGAGCATTTCCTGGTCGCGTCCGCGATAGCGATTGAGACCAAACAGAAAGAAGAAGCCTTCACCGCTGCCCGGCCCGCTAGCCAACGGCGCGAAGACTTGGCGCGCTTCGGGGTCTGCTGCGTGGTCAACGCCGTCGCGAACCCAGCCGCTTTGGTCGGCCGACTGTTTGCCCGAGAAGATCTGCGGAACGTCGCCTTCCTCTTCGTCACCGGTATTGATTCGCCCGCCGCTGCTTTGCTCGCCGTTGCCCTCTGCGCTCTCCGAGCCCTCGCCAGCTGCCTCGGCAGTCGCTTCCTCGCGCGCTTCTTCGACGGGCGGCGCGCTCCAGCCCCGTCCGTCGTCTTGTCGGTCGAAGATGCTACTCTCACTCTCGGGGCGATCTTTGTCGGCGTCCGTCACGAGCTTCTCCCTTTGCGACGATCAACCCTAACGCACCCCAGCGCAGGCGAAAAATGAAAAATGCGCGCGATCGCGCTGGGCGCCCGGGTTGGCCAGTCGACCGCTGTAGAGTGGATTTTCGCCTGCATTGTGCGCTAAAAAGGGGGTCATGCGAAGCGTTCGATTTCTGCCGCTCGTCACCCTGCTCTGCGGAGTGCCGGCGATGGCGGCTCCGAAGATCCTGATCGTTCCCCCCGTCGTCGGTGAGTCGGTGTCCGCGGCGCAACGGGCCCAACTCGACCAGGCGATCATCACTGCGCTGCGCGATTTGGGTGCCGAGCCGATCGGGGCACAAGCCGTGGCGACCTTTGCCAATGAGCAAACATTGCGCTCGCGCAGCGGCTCGATCGCCGTCGCTCAACGGATCGGTGCACTTGCCGTGCTGCGCTACACAGTCAAGGTGCAGGGCGCCGGCTTGGGCGTGCAGGTCGCGGTCTACTTCACCAAGCTGGGCAAAGCGGTGATGCTCGAGCGCGAGATGGCTGCTTCGACGATCGAAGGCCAGAGCAAGGCCGTGATCGAAGAGCTGCTGCGTGAGCGCGTTGAGCAGGCGCTCGACGCTGGCGACGATAATCGTGCAGCTGCCGAACCACCGGTTCGCCTAGCGACGATCTTTCGCGAGGAGAACCCCTACGCCGCCAAGGGACTGGTTGGTTGGCTGTTTATCGGTGCGGCGGTACCGCTCGGCGATGATGGCGACGTGGTCAAGGCCGGTCTGCGCACTGGCGCCGAGCTCGGCTATCAGTTGCGTCTGGCGAAATTCCAATCGTTGGTGATCGATGGACTACTGGGCTTTTCCTACAACGGCGCCAAGGTCAACGGGATGGATGGCGGTGGCTCGCTGCTCACGGTGCTGTTCGGTGCGCGCTATCAGATCCACCTCGGCCGCGTCGCGATTTGGCTCGGGCCGCACTTTGGCTTCGGCTTGCTCCATGCCAGCTATAGCGCGTTGGGATTTTCCGACAGTGCGATCGGCGCCGGTTTTGCGATGAACTTCGCTTTCGGTGCTGACGTGTCGATCACCCGCTGGTTCGCGGCTGGGGTCTTTTTCGACGTGACCAAGACGTTTGTCAGTGCGCTCGATCTTAGCGGGCTTAACCCGATCGGGGGTGGCTTCGACTTTACTAATTCGAAGTTTTCTGCCGCGACGTTTTCGATCGGTGTAGCGCCGAAGTTTTCCTTCTGAGCGGCGCGCCGTTCGAGAGCCCGCGCTGGGCAGCGGTGGGCTGACCTAGCGTATAGCGGTAAAGCGGCTGGTTGTATCCTTCCGAGAGCGAGTAGATCGTCTGGCTCTGCGGCCCGAAGGCGATCGCTTCACCCTGGGGTTCGCGTAGCAGGGTCAGGCGGCAAGGGCGGCTAGCGAAGACCCGCTCGAGTGGCAGATTTTCGGCCCAGCGATAGAGAAAGGCCGCGCTCGGATTGCGCAGCACGATCAGGCGGCGATCGGCGGACAGGTCGGCCCCGCTGATCCGGGCAATCTGCCTGTCGCTGACCTTGGCGATGCGCTTGAGCGTACCGCTTTGCAGCGGGCCGCTGTAGACTTCAAAACCGTCGGGGCGTTTGGTGATGATCACCAGACGGTCGGTCGGCTGCCGCTTCGATCTCGGCACGACAAATACCGCCTCGGCGTCACGTGGGCCTTCGGCATAGCTTAAGGTGATCGTCTCTTTCACGGCCAATTGGCGCACCACAGCGCTCGCATCCGGCTGGCTTGGCGGATGTGGCTCATCGATGCGATAAATCGTCACCGCCGGTCGAAAGTTGAAGTTGTCCCCAATGTCAGCGACAAGCAGCTGGTCGCCTTGCGCCGTCGGTAGCAGCGCGATGTCCTCGAAGTCCCAGTGGCTGGCCTTGAGCAAGTTGTAGGTTGCCAGCAAGCGACCGCGTTGATCGATCGCGAACAAACGTGCGCGGTCACCTGAGTCGTTGTGGGTCCAGAGCACGCCATAACGCCGGCTGACCACCAAGCCCGAGGCCTCATCGATCCGCTCACTGCTGAGCTGACCGAGGCGCTGTCCGGTTAGGCCGGGACATTCGCCGCTCGACTGGATCTCGTGCGCGCGGCGCGTTTCACCTCGCGCGCGGCAGCCAACGCCGGTTGCCAGGGCAAAGAGCGCAATCAGCAACAATGGTAAGCGGTGGACCTCGCGGAGCATCATCCGAAGCATGCCTGGTGGCTGGGCGAGGAGCAACAGGTACCGCCGGCGATGCCAGCGACTTGCCGTTGAATTGTCTAGGCTTGGCTACGCTGGCCCCCATCCTCGACCTGGGCGGCGCAGGCCGACCCGGGCGACCGGCAAGGCCAAAGCGCCCCGCCCCGCGCCGCTGCTGCTCGTGCTGCGCTCGCGAAACGACCGATGATCGCGGTCCCGCTTGTTCCGCTTTTGGCCCGCTGCGCCCGGCAAGGCGCGATCGGCACGCCGAGTGACTGAACTGGCCAGATCACAGGTTGTTGGGGCACCAGGCCAGCGTGGCGCGGAGCGGAAATCGTCGGGATTTGCTCAGCAGCACTTCTGGCGCTTGCTTTGCACTGGATCGATTGGGTCGCGCTTTGGCAGCGGCTAGGGGGGGAGCGCCAATGCATCATCGAACGTCCGATCGTTGGCCGCGAACGCTGTTGTTCGCGTTTTTCTTGTCTGCCGCGTGCGGCCCGCTTGGCTCGGAGCCCTTGTCCGACCCACTGCTCGGCAAGGGCGAGGTTCAGATGCACTCGTTGCTCTTGCGCGTCCAGGGCGCGTTGCTCGCGGCGCTCAAGCAGCGGCTACTGGCTGCCGAGCAGCGAATCGAGCGCGTCGATGAAATTTTTGAGGTCGCCAGCAGGAAACGGGACGGCCAACGCTATCGGCGTTTCGTGGTGATCGGCAACATGGCCAGCGATGGCCCGGCCACGGCGTACCTCTGCGATCTGAACGGACACTGGGTGCAGCTGCTGCATACGCCTTACGTCAACGAAACGGCCTTCATCGCCTATGACCATTGGCTGGTAACTTTGCGCGCGGTCGATGACGATCGCCCGGGTATCGGCACCAAGCAGATCGCGGTGCTCTACGACCTGACGATCCCCTTTGAAATCCTGGCGACGCGCGACACCGCAACGATGGTCCCGCGGCACTACGTTACCCAACACATGCAGAGCGAAGGCGAGCCGTTGGCCCTGCATCGACAGCGCGTCGACAACCACTGGGTGCAGCGCGAAATGCCGCGCTCGGTGATCGCCCACGGTTCGGCGGCTGCGATCGACATCGTTGGCGTGGATAACAGCTATGGGTTGCACTTTCGTTGGAGCGGAGGCGATGAGGTGCTGCCGATCTGGCCAAGCAACCGCTGGAATGATTTGGCTGGCGCGTCCGAAGAGCTGCTGGCCTCGGGTCTGCGGCTGACCAATCCGATCGAGTATCGACTATCGGCCACGGCCAAGCGCGGCAACTGGATCAAACGCAATCTCGGCAGCACGGCCTACAATCTCGGCAAGCGGCTCTATGATAGTTGGGCCAGTCCAGCGGCGGCAGCGAGCAGCGCGTCGACGCTGCAAAAGCTCGATTGGCCGGCCGTCTCCGGCGCGCTGGGAGGCCCGACCGATTCGCGCTTTGGCAGGCTGTCCCAGGCTGGCGTTTGGTATCAAGTCGGTCAGACCGGAATGGGCGTCGCGTCCCTGCCCAGCAAGCAGCTGGTCGCTTTTGCCTGGAAGCCGACCGACTTTCGCCTCGGACTGTCCGCGGGGGTGGGGCGACCCGAGCCGCTGATGGAAGAGAGCCACGTCTACGGCGCGGGCATACCGCCGATCGAACGCATCTTGGCCGGCGAGATCTTTGCCGTGTTCAACGCGGGTTGGCACGATGACTTTGCCGCGTTCTATGCAGGTCAAAGCCGGGCGCCTCATCGCGCGTTGAACAGCATCGCCAACCTGGCGACGCTCTCGGTCGACGCCGAGGGTAATGTTGACATGGGTCGCAGCAGCGACGGTCGTCGGTGGGTCTGGCGCTCGGGCGCCAACACCACACCCTCGACCAGACGTCTTGAGCTGCTCTGGCAGAATCGCTACTTGTATCTCGAAGGTGGCAAGATCAACCCGCACTACCAGGACGTCGCCGGTGCGACGCATTTTTCGGCGCTGGGTTTGGCGAAAAACCCCGAGCGGGTGGTCTATGCGCGCGCCGCCGCGAGCAGCGAGTACGAGATGGCGCAGCTGATGAAATCCCTCGGCTGTGACTACGCGATGCCGCTCGACATGTACGACGCCAACCTCTATTTCGAGCTGCTCGGGCCGCTGCGCGAAGGTGGCTTGCCCGAGCGTTTCGACTTCTACGGTCGAGCGCTCGGTAGCATCGAACCGCTGCTCAAGCCGACGTTCTATCTGTCGCCGCGTCAAGACAACTAGCGTAGCCCGCGCACCGGCAAGCCGCACAGGAGCTCGGCCGCGTCGCCGTTTGCGCTACCAGACGTAGTTCAAGCGCAACTGTCCAAGGTATTGCTTGTACTCGTTTTCGCCGAGCAGCGTGGAAAACGCCACACCAAGGTCGAGGTTGGGACGGCCGCTGTAATACACGCCAGCCTCGAGCTGGTGTTGGGTTTCGCTCTGATCGCCCAATGTCTTTTCCAGCTGATAGGCCACCAAGAACGCCAAAGGGATGTAGGCCTTCTGCAGATCCAGGCTGCTGCCGATGGCGAACTCGAGCGCTTTGCTGGTCACCGATTGGTCGCCGACTTCAGCCTTGCCGACGTTGAAACCAATGCTGCTTTGGAAGCCGATAAACGAGAGTGGTGCATAGGCCAAGGCGAGATGTGGCGCGAAGGCGAGGGTCTTCACGTCGACAAATAGGCCGCCTTTCGCGGCGCTGAAGTCGCCACTTTTCAGCAGCGCGCCAAGCGCACGTCCTGGGGCGACATACTTTTGCTGCGCGTACGTCGTGCCCGCGCCGAGACTGAGCATGAGCGATTGAAGCTTGAGGATGCGTACGGTGACGCCACCGTCGAGACTGTAGGCGAATTGGGCGCCACCCTTAAGGATCAAATCGACGTCGGTGCCGGTCCACATCAAGCCGGTGAAACTGCCGCGCAGGGCGACCCAATCGAACAGGCCGATGCTGATGTTCAGCGACTGACCGACCACGGGGTTGTCGATCGGGCCGGCGAAGTCGTCGCCGTTGTCATCGATGCCGATGCCCGTGCTGGTCAATAGGCCGCCACCGAGGGTGAAGCCGAAGTGCGTGGTGATAAACGGCCAGGCGACAAACTCGGAGCGAATGAAGGTGTGACCGTTGAGTTGACGTGCGGCGCCTTCTGTTTTGCCGTTGGCCGTTGCCGTGCTCGGTGCGGCGTTGGCCGTCGTCGTCAACAGGGTCAAGAACGCTAGGACAGCTTTCGTTGGCTTAAGCATTTCCGTTTCTCCAATCGCCGTGGGTTCGGCATCGCGCACGCTAGTTCAGCTCTCGCCAAATCGTTAGCAAAAAGCACTGGCGGTCGCCGGACCAACGAACCCGAATAGCTGGCGTCGATGATCTCGTGCGTAGAGCGAGCGCCCGGTCAGCTGGCCAATCAAATCGCTTGATTCTTCCAAAGGCCCCGGACCGTCGTCCGCCCGGCGGGCGCCAGATGGCGCCAAACGTCGTGATTTCGTGGAGGCGATCGCGGGCCCACTGGGTACGGTTGTTGCTTAACTCCAGGCGGTTCTCGCCGCTCGCGGTGGGGCAAAAGCTGAACACCATTCGCTGGGTGGCGAGCTTTGCGGCTGGCGAATGTGAGCAAATGCTCGTATTGTGCTCTGCACGGCCGAGCGCTGGAGGACGCCGATGAGCGACAAATCTATCGTCTTTCCCTGGGGCCAGGGCAGTGTTGCGCTGACGTTGCCCGAGAGTTGGCGGGTTCTCGGGACCCTTTCCCCGCGCGAGATGATCGCCGACGGTTCGGTCGAAGACAGCTGCAATGCGGCGCTGTTTGCGCCGATCGCCGCGCAGCGGCTCGCCGAGCGCCAGCTCAAGGGAAAGCGCATCGTGCTGGTCAGCGATGACCATACCCGGCCAACCCCGGTCTCGCGCTTCATCGCATGTGTGCTCAACGAGCTGGGCAAAGCAGGCGTCGAAGATGCTCAGATCGAAATCCTCATCGCCACCGGCGTTCATCGCGCTAGCCGCGAGGACGAAGTCGAAGCGAAGCTCGGTCGCCCGATCATGGGCCGGTTCGCTTGGCGGTGTCACGATGCCTACGACGCCAGCCAGCTGACCTATCTCGGCAACACGTCGCGTGGCACGTACGTTGAGCTCAACAAGGCGTTGGTCGCCGCCGACCTGGTGATCTGTTTGGGTGCGATCGAACCGCATCTATTGATGGGTTTCGGCGGTGGGCTGAAGATGATCGTTCCGGGCTGCGCCAGCAACGCGACGATCGGTACCAACCACATGCAGGGCGTTGACCCCCAACATTTTGACCTCGTTGGCGTTGACACCGAGCGTTCGCCGATGCGGCTCGATCTCGAGGAGGCCGCCGGGCTGCTCGGCGACAAACTGTTTATCGTCAACGCGGTGATGAACGAGCACGGCGACCCGGTGCGCTTCTTTGCCGGGGATCCGCGTGCGGCGCACCGTGCCGGCGTTGCCTTTATTCGGCAGTCGGTCGGCATCGAGCTGCCCGAACGCGCCGATGTGGTGTTGACCAACTCGTCGCCGCTCGACGCTGACTTTCGCCAGTCCTGCAAATGTCTTGGCAATGCGATGTACGCAGCCAAAGAGGGCGGCATGCTATTGGGCTGCGCCCGCGCTGCCAACGGCTTGGGAGAGTTTCCGGTTCCCCCCAAGAGCTTGCCTTACGTCTGGCTGCGGCGGTTGCTTTGGCTAGTTGGACAACAGCGGATCTTGCCGCTGGTTCGCCGTCTGAAAAAGAACGAGCCGGTCGAGGAGGTCTTCATCGGCCACTTTGGTTTGCAGATGCTGCGCCGCAATCATATCGGCATCTTTAGCGACAATCTGCCAGCTGATCTCGGCAAGAAGATCGGCATCGCCCAGACCTTTACCGAGCCTCAGGCGATGATCGCCTGGGCGAAAAAAGTCGCGCCCAAACGCGCCACGGTCTGGGTACTGCCTCACGGTGGGGCGACCTTTGCCTTCTGTGAGGGTGACCTGACGGGCGTGCGGGTGGCGTCGGCCGCCTAGCCAACGACGAAAGCGCACTATAGGCGCAGCACCATCGCTGCGCCGTAGATCAGCTGCCCTTCGCGCGTCGCGCCGACGGGGCCGACGGCAACCGCCGGTAGCGTCGAGCGCATCTTGCGAGGATTGATGATCGCGTCGGCGATGCCCCAAATCACCACGGCTGCGCTGAGTGTGGCGAAGGTGATTCGCGCGATACCCCAGCCGAGCGTTTGTTTGGCGAGTCCGAGGTACATCCGGGCGAGGGTGCCGCGGTCGACGGCGGCACGCAGCGCGCCACCGAGCAGCGGATTGATCAATCCGAGGGTTGGCCGGACCGTCGAGAGCTGGCCGCCGTCCAGTTCGAGCGCGTCGATCGGCAAAGGTGCATCGCGTCGCTCGACCAGCGAGACACGGGTCAAAGATAGGCGTTCGACAGTTGGGGTCGCTTGAGCGGTCCCGCCGATCGAACCAAACAGCAAAATCGCCAATACTGCGGTTTTGGTGTGTTGTGCGCCGATCATGATGACCAGCGATAAGGGCAACCTCTATGCCAGATTTGGTGGTCTGTTTTTCAATAGGTTACGGGCCGTCCCGGCCTGAGCGCTGAGGCCTACCGACCCAGTGCCTACGGCCAAGGGACCGTGCCGAGTTTATTCGGCGAGCCAATAACGCACCGGGCCAACATCGATGTGGACGAACTGGGAGTCGGCGTAAAAGCCGACGCCACCGGCTTTTTGTGCGCGAGCGACGTCGCGCAGCCGGGTGATCGTCACACCGTCGATCCGGATGTCCAGTGCCTGGCCGGCGATGTGTCGGCTATTTTGCGCGACCTGCCGACTTTGCTGGGTGCGCAGGCGATTGTACTGCGCTGAGCGGAACCCAGAAATGATCGTGATCTCTCGCTGTCGTCCGAAATGGTCGGCGATTCGATAGAGCAGTTGGACGACGCGCTGATCGATCGGATGAACGCGGTCATCGGGTCCGCTGCGCACCAACTGCGAAAGCTGCTGCAAACCCGGCGGATGGATCGCGCCGCTCGGTTCGAGGATGCGGATCGTTGCCGATTCGCCCGAGGTGTTGAGCCGCAGGCGCAGCATACCAGCGGCAAGTTCAGCTACCGGTGCGTTGGCCCCCGGAACCGGCAGCGGCCAAAGCCGCAGCGTGTGGCTTCCGCCGGTGGAGAAGAAAAACCGCCCGCTTCTCGCCACGCCAACGGCGGAGATCGCAAACCGATGACCGCGCAAATCGTAGCGCTGCAAACCGCTTTCGACCTGCCAGACCGTCAAGCGCCGATCGACGCCACCGCCCAGCAGCCAGTTTCCGTCGGCCGAAAAGGCAAGCGCCGCCACCTGACGAACGTGACCGCGCAAGATATGTCGCGGTTGCTGGCGCGCCAGGTCCCAGATTACGATCTGCTTATCATGCGCTGCTGAGACCAGCGCGTTGCGCTTGGGGTGCCAGGCCAAAGCGCTGATCCATTGGCGATGATGCTTGAGCGTCGCGAGCGGCTTTCCCGCGGTGACGTCCCAAAGTCGCAATAGCCCGTCGGTACCGCCGCTGACCAGTCGGCGGCCGTCGGTGGCCAAAGCGAAGGTCCACGCATCTGCCGACGGGTTAGGCAACGTTAGCTTCGTGCTCGGTCGATCGCCCTTTAGCGCCAAGATCTCGATCTCTGAGCTCTCGCCGGCCACCGCCAGCCAGTCAGCGCCGAGAGCCAGCGCCCGTACGGCGGGCCCAGCCTTTCGCAGCGTCTGCAGATGGCGGAGGTTGCGGTCGAAAACAGTGACGGCACCATCGCGTGCTCCGACGAATATCCGCTGATCGCCGATCGCCAACGCGCTGACCGCCGGCCGCTCGTTGCTCGTCGGCTGGCGGGCCAGCTCTGTCTGGGCGACGATCTGATCGCCGATCAAACTATAGACCAGCAATTCACCGCGCGTGCCGCCGACCACCAGCCGCGAATCATCACCAAACAGCGCTGCCCTCGTGATCTGCGCGATCGACACCAACGGGACGACGACCAACCGTTGCGGTGAGAGCCGCGGCGCGGGCAGGGCGGCTTTAGCGGCTTTCAAGCGCGCTTGCTGTACCGCACGGCGATCGGCTCGCGTGGTCAGCGAGCGCGTGGTTTGCAGCATCGACCACAGGGCATAGCCACAAAGCGACAGCATCGCCGTGGTGATCAACCAATAGACTAGCCGCTTACTCGCCTGGCTGCCGCCGTGCCTGAAGGGCTCGCTTAGGCCAGCTTCGAGCATCGCCTGTCGTAGTTTGCTCGCTGTATTGAGCTTCTGCTCAAGGCTGCGAACTCTTTCGCGCAGTTCGTCGACGCTCTTGGTCTCGATGTCGTCGGACGCGGACTTGTCGGGCGGTTGCATCGCCAAGAGCAGATCAGTCGGTCAGGCGACCGCGATGAAAGTTCATGCCGAGATCAGTGCAGACGTATTCGCCGTCGGCAAGTTCGTTCCAGACGTTGTCTCCGCTGATTACCTCACTGGCGATGATCAGATGCTTAACGATCCCATCGGTAACTTCGCGCTCGCAGAGCAGCTGCTCGTAGGCGTGGCAGGTCTCACGCTCAGGGCAGCGCGTTTTGTGGGTTGAATAAAACAGTTCGATCTTCCGACGGTAACCGATCAGGATTCGCCCGTTGGAGAGCAGGAACGAGAGCTTGCACGCACGCTCGTCCGTTTCAGCGAATGCTACGATCTTATCGACGGTTTGGCGCAGGGCAACAAGCGCATGTCTTGCGGTTACACCTGGATCTTGAATGTTCTCGACCAGGCGCGCCAACTGCGACAAGAAGACGTGAAAGATCACTTCGCTGTCGGTGCTGCCGAGGATGTGGCGACGGAATCGCGGGTCGACCATTTCGCCGATCGCCTTTTGCAGGTCAGCATCCGCGCTATAGCCGCCGATCTCGCCGTTGTGGGCAAAGGTCCAGGCGCCGTGCTGAAATGGGTGGCAATTGAGTACGTTGACTTCGCCGACGGTGGCGCGCCGCAGATGCGCGAGAAATGCGCGCGAGCTGACGACTGCACTGACTTCGCGGTAGAGACCGTCGGAGAGCGCCTGCTTGTCATTGCGAATGATGTGCGGAAATTGGCCGACGTAGTGGGCGATTCCCCAGCCATCTCGGTGGCGCTCGCTTTGCAGGGCGATGGCATTTTCTGCAGCGATCAATGAGCGGTGAGCTCCGGAAACGATCGCCGATCGAAAGCCAAATAGCCGACACATGCATATATCATCACGCAACCGCTACGCGCAGGCAATGGCCGACAGTCGTTTTCATCGCGAGCAGATTCCAGCGCTGCGAGCCTTCAGCGCATCGCCTGCTGGGTGCGGTCTTAGCGCCAGGTACGGAAGGTGATGCTGATGTCGGTCCCCAGGCTAGGTCGGCTGTTGGGCGGGAAGCGAAGCTTGCGGCTCGGTGAACTGTAAAAGAAGCCGTTGACCGCGCCGCGCGTTAGTTCCCGATCGCCGACGATCACTCGCAGCGATTGAGGAATCGGCGTGTGGTCGAGCTCGACACTTGCCAGTGACGAGACGGCGTCGAAGAAGATTCGCTGCAGGGATTGCTCCAGATCGCCGCAGAGATCGAGTGTGATTCCACCGATCGACGTGCTCAAATGTGAGTAACCGTGGGCATTGGTGGCTGAACATTCTTGGCTGCAGTTGCCGGCCAGCGCGTAAAAGCGGCTCAAGGAGGCGCCGCTGGTTGCCGCAAGCCGTGCGATCTCTGCGCCGAGGACGTGGTTGATCTGTTGGTGCTCTGCTGCATTGAGCGTGCAACGCTCGGTGACGTCGCTGCCTAGTGCGCGTTCGATCTCACTTGGGACCCGGTTGCTCAGCGCCACCATCACCACGTTGGCATTGGGCCTGATCTGACTCAGTTCGCCTTGTCGACGGGGAAGGTGGCGCAATACCGCCTGCCGCGCGCTCAAGAAGGCGTAACTATCGGAACTGCCGGAGCCGGCGGGGTTGCGAATGCATGCCTGTAGCGTCTGGCGCTCGGCGGCCGCGAGGAAGCGATCGGTGCCGCCCTCGTGTTGTGGCAGTGTTGAGCTCGCTGAGCAGAACCGCCCCGCGCTTGGATCGTCGCTGGACGCGGCCAGACGCGCAACGCCCATGCGAAAGTCGACACCGAAAGTTGTGCCGAGGCCCAGCAGCAGCGGCACGCGCTCGGCGAGGGCTTGGCGATGGGCTGTCATCGACGCGGACTCATCGACCAACCAGATCAGATCGATCGCGTCACGCGCGTCGTTTGTCCGCTGAGTGCGCTCACAAAGCGGCTCGGTCGTCGCGTTGGCTCGCGCCAGCACTTGCGGGCTGACCATGTCCCGCACCATCTGGCGCACATTCTTCGAGGCATCCTGTTCGCCGGCCGCTTCGCTGACGCCGCCGAGCCAGATCACCCGGTCTGGACGGAGGACAGCGGTTAGGTGCAAGCGAAACGCGGTCACCGATCCGGCGATCGCGGGTGGCAGGTTGGGCGCAGCGTGCTGGAGCAGGGTTTCCAGCGCGGTGTAGCGGACCTGCGAGACGTTCGATGTTGTCGCCGTCTCGACGCTGATCACCGCATCGAATGCGGCCGGAAAGCCGTCGTGCGTGGTCAGTAGCGTCGGATCGGAAAAGCGAGCGCTAGTGCCGATCGCCTGCAGGTCGGCCAGCAGGCGGGCGATCGTCGCGTTGACGTGGGTCGACAGTTCTACGCCCGATGGCTCTCCGGCAACGATGAACGCCGCCAGATGTTGGCCACCTTTATCGTGGTCGAGCACGGCGGCAACGTGCTGTGCTTCGCCGAGTGGTCGGTAGCGCACGTTAGGATCGAGCACGAGCGACCAGTCTCCGCCAGCGTGGCGTTCGATGCGCAGTTCAACGTCGTTGAGCGGTGGACAGCTTGTCGCCAGACCGTCATAGGTCGAGCCATCGGTGTAGGGCGAGGTGGGTTCGCCATCGCGCGCAACGCCACCATCGCCGCGCGCAGAGAGCACGGTGGCCTGCTGAAGGTAACAGGCCGATAGCAGCGGGCAAATCAGGGCAAGGCTGGCCAGACGCATCGCTCGCTGATTCTATACCGTCGCGCCGACAAATGAAGGCGAAGCTGAATCTTTTCAGTGAATTGATCGCTAACTGGCAGATATTTTAGGAGATTGGCCCGAAGTGCCCCGTCCGGTCTGTAAGCCATTGTAATTACGAGAAAAACTTTCCTGAGCCGTTCCTTCTCGGTGGTGTACCGTACAGATGGGAGACGACGTGAGATCAGTGTGTGCGCTCAAACCGGGGAACGAGTCGCCCCGCCACCTGCCCCAACGGGTCGAAGATGGCGCGCTGGTTGAGCGTGCCCGTAGCGGTGATCGCTCGGCGGAGGAGCTGCTCTTCCGTCGACATGTGCGTCGCGTCGGCGCTGTGGTCAGTCGGCTGATCGGTGCTCACGAGGATGTCGACGATCTCGTCCACGATGCGTTCTTGATCGCGCTCTGCCAGCTCGATCGTCTGCGCGAACCGCAGGCCTTCGGCGGGTGGGTGATGCAGATCGCGATCAATCGCGTGCGGCAGACCTTGCGACGCCGCAAGCTCGAGCGCGCGCTCGGCCTGGTTAACAACGATGCGGTGCTGCTTAGTGAGATGGCCCAACCCGGTCTCAGTCCAGAGGTCCAGGTCGCGCTGCGCCAGATCGACAAGGCGCTGGCCTTAGCCTTGCCGGCTCAGCACATCGCCTGGGTCCTGAGACGCGTCGAAGGATATACGCTCGATGAGGTTGCGATGGCGTGCGATTGCTCGTTGGCCACCGCCAAGCGCCGCATCGCTCGGGCGGACAAGCGAGTCGAAAAATTGGCCAGCGACGGATCTCTGGCGCTGCTTGTGCGAGGAAATGATGTCTGAAAAGCGGCCGATCAAAGAGCTTCTTGAACAGCCGTTCGCTGATAGCGCGCGGATCGAACGGCTTGCGGCGCGGCTCAAGCTCAGCCGAGCGGCGATGGCACCCAGTCCACCCGCGGGTAGGCGTCTCGGATTGGGCATTGCGTTGACCACCGCAGGGCTGGCCGCACTGATCTTGGCAGTCTGGCTACTCAATCGCGCGGAGCCTGCCGGCTTGCGTGCCGTCGATGGCCGCCTGCTCAGCAGCATCAGCGCTCCCGCATCGAGCGCGAAGCTTGTCAGCTTTGCCGATGGGTCGTCGATTCGCTTGGCTGCTGGTACGCAGGTCGACGTCTTGAAGAACACTGGCAAGGCGCTGGTGTTGGTGATGGAGCGCGGTCGTGCACGCTATTTCGTCAAGCCTGGTGGTCCGCGGCGGTGGTCGGTCGAAACCGGTTGGCTGACTGTCGACGTGGTCGGCACGGAGTTTACTGTCGAGCGCAGCACCGAGCGCGTCAGCGTCGATGTTGCACATGGCATCGTGCGCGTTCGTGGTGATCGCGTACCGGGCGGCATGCAGCGCTTGACCGCCGGGCAGCGAATGGTTGTCGCTGCCACGGCTGAACAGCCTGTTTCGCTCAAGGGCGTGGCACCGCGCGCGCCACTCGCGCCACCGGCGCCACCGGCGGTGCGTGCCGTGAAAAAGCCCAAGCGCCAAGCAGCGGCTGCTCTGGCCAAGCCGCGCTCGGCAGCAACGTTGTTTGCCGCCGCCGATGATGCGCGACGCGCTGGTCGTATCGAGGACGCGGTCAAAATCTTGCGACAGATCCTCGCCGAGCACGGTGCCGATCCGTTGGCCGGTACGGCGGCCTTCACCTTGGGGCGATTGCTGCTCGAGCGCAAGAACGCACCGCGAGCGGCGGCTGCGATGTTCGAACTCGCGCTAAAGAAGGGGTTACCGGCAGCGCTTAGCGAATCGGCGCTGGCGCGTATCGTCGAGGCCCATCGTCAGGCGGGTGATATCGCGACGGCGCGCGCTGCAGCCCGGCGCTATCTCGAGCGCTATCCTCAGGGTGTGCACGCCGTTGGCCTGACCAAGCTGCTCTCCTCCGACTGACTCGCGTTTTCACGCCACCGTCAACGGTCGTTTACGGTCGTGGGCTAAGTCACTGATCTGCCATTGCCGAGGTTGGCCCGCCGCTTGCTTTTAGTCGCTAGCAGCAGGAGGTGTCCTATGAAGCGTTTGGCTTTGATCGTGCTGCTGATGACCATGCTCGCAGCGTTAGGGGCTTGCCATCCGCGGATGATGCGCACCGCGCTCGGTGCGGCGATGATTACGGCGGCGGTCGTCGGCACAGCTCATGCGGTGCACTACCACGAAGCGCACGTACACCATCGCCACTGTGGTCACGATTATCGCTGGCATCGCGGTCGCTACGTCTACCAAAACGAAGGACAATGGGAATACTACGACCACGGCAGCGGTCGCTGGTATGTCTACCGGTAACGTGTGCGACGCCGACCAAGCAAGAGCAGCAGGAAAAAGACGCTGGTCAGTGCGGGTGAACCGCCGACGGTGCAGCCGCCGCCTCCGCCGCCCTTTCCACCATCACCTACCACGTAGGTCGTCGTTCCGCTGTTGTTGTTCTTGTTGCGCTCGTTGGTGCCAAGCGCGCATTGCGGATCGATCAGCACCAAGGCGCGGTAGGTTCCCGAACTAGCGATGCCGCGCACGAAGGTTACTTCGCTACAGTTCGCGTCGAGCTTGTCCAGTTCCTTTGTCTCGTCTGCTGCGCGCTGGCCGCAAACGATTTGATCGGGGCTATCGTAATAGATGCCGATGGTAAACGGTCCGCTGGCCAGCTGGTTTGCGCAGACCCTCGCGCTGAAGGTTGCCGTTGCGCCGTCGACGACCGCGCCGAATACGTCGACGTAGAGGTCCGGACCCGTGGTCGGCTGCGTGCCCTTGCCGATCGAAACGGTCTTGCGTTCTACGGCTGTGTCGAGGCCGCCCGAGCCGCAGGCGACGACGGCCAGCTCGTGGTCGCCGTTTTCCAGCGTCGTGCTGAAGTTGGCCGTTTTGGCGTTGCCCGAAGCGATTTCGCCGAGCAGCTCGTCCAGGCTGCCGCTGGCGCTGCAGCTCGGGGTGTTCTGGGCGTCGACAAACAGCCGGACTTGGACAGCGTCGGCTTTAGATGCGCCGCCGTTTCTCACGGTGACCTTGGCTGTGACGAGCGGGTCGGAGGCGCTGTCGACGGTAAAATCGCTGATCGCGAGCCGCGCCCAGGGCAGATTCAGCGGCAGCAGGCGCACCGATCCGTTGTTCGTTTCATCGCTCTCTTTGATCTCACAATCCCAGTCGGCGAGCACGCCGGGGCGGATCGATGCGCGCTTGATCTGATCGACGGTCGCGCTCAGCGTGACGTCTTGACAGGCACCCTTGGCCAACGAGGTGATCGTGCTTTTTTGGTCCGGTTGCGTACCCAACGTGCCGCAGTTGCTGCCCGCGGCTTTCGGCAATATCGCACCCGAGTCGTACCACAGCGCGACAGTGAAACTCTTGCTGACATCGGCATCGCCCTTGTTGCACACGCTAAACTCGAATTTGACAGTGCTGCCGCTCAGCGTGGCGGCCGTGATGGTCGTATCGAGATCGGGCTCGGGAATCGTCGCGCCGCTGACGGTCAGTCCGCCGCTGATCGTCGCGCCGTTGTCGCCGATGGCCGAGGTATTGGCGCCCGGGCTCTCGCTGGAGTAGCCCGCCAGGCCACAGTCGAAATTGAGCCAGACCAGTGGGGCGCTGAAGGTGCCGGTCTTATGGTTGTTGACGGTAAACGAGAGGGTCTTGCTGTTGCCCGCGGTGAGCGTCTCTTTGAGCGTTACCGTGCCGCGCTGATCGGGCGCCGGGTTGATGTTCTTGTTGCAGGGCGTTGCCGAGCTGGGCCCACCGTTGAGCCAAATGCCGACGGAAAAGTCGAGTTCGTTGAAGGCGCTGGCACTGACATCGACGGTGCCGCTTTTCGCTTCGATCGTCACGGTGTACTCAACCTGATTAGGGCCGGTGGCCGTCGCCGTGGCGCTCTTCAGATGTAGGTCGAAGGCAGCAAAGGCATCGCTACCGCCGGTCAGCAGCATCAGCACTGCCGCCAAGTTGCGCAGATTCATCGGCTTCTCCGTCGTTAGCTCAAGGATACGCAAAGAGCCCCAGCGCAGCAAGTTGGCTGCCAGTTGGTGCGCGTTCGCGGGCCAATCTGAGCGGCTTGCTCAGTCCGTTCTTGTCTTTGCCGATGTTATGTTCTGTACTTCTCGCCGAGTCTTGTCGACCTGAGCGATCGATCGCGTCACGGCAAGGTCAACCAGCCCAAATCAGTTCGTCGGAGCGGTGCGAGACCACCTCTGTATAGCCCATGCGGATCAAACTGACTTTAGAGCGCGCGATCACATTTCTCGGCTACGGCTTGGCCACAGCCGCTGCGATTTCTACGGCGCTGATCAAAGGGCTCAGTGCAGGTGTCAACAACCAGGTGCTCTACCTCTTGCCAGCGCTGCGACTGATCGATGGCCAGTTGCTTAAGAACGACTGGTATCTCAATGCGGGTCCCGATCCTCACCCGCTGTTCCGACTAATCGGCGCACCACTGTTGGCTCTAGACGAGAGTGGCTGGGCGCTGGGTATCGCCAACGTCGCGACGATCGTTGCGCTGTTTGGCTCGCTCTATCTGATCTTGCGAACGCTTTTACCCCGCCTGCAGGCTCTTGCCGCGCTGCCCTTGGTACTCGCCGCGCTGATCGCTTTTGGCGAAGGCAGCATTGCCCAGAGCTATCTCTACAGCCGCTTTTTGCAGCCATCGAGCTTCGGCGCGCTCGGTCTGCTGCTTGCCGCGCTGTTCTTCTTGCGCGGTCAGTGGCTCAAGGCGGGTCTCGCTGCTGCGATCGGGGGCGCGCTGCATATCAACTATCTGGTGCTGCTTGGGCCGGTTTTCGGTATTGCCCACCTCGTGCTGCGCGAGCCGCGCCTGTTGCGCCGCGCAACGGCCACTCTGTTGCCGATGACGATCGTCTTGCTCTGTTTTGTGCCGACGCTGCTTAGCGCCACCGGAGAGGGAACCGACGCTGGACGTGAACTGCTCTTCCGCATGCGGGCTCCCCATCACTACCACCTGCAGCGCTTTGTCGAGCGCTTTGTTCCCTTCGTCGCCTGGTCGATCATTGGCTTGGCCGCGCTGCTTTCGATCGGCAGAAATCGGCGGTTGGTCAGTTTCTTGCTCGGCCTATTGGCCGTGATCTGGATCCCTTCTCTGGCGATCGCTGTCACCAATGATGCGCGGCTAACCGCATTGTTCGTCTGGCGGCTGGCGCCGTTCGTCGAGGTGCTGTGTATGGCATTGCTGGCGGCGGCTGTCGTCGCTCAGCTGTTTCGTCCTGATCGTGTCGTTGGGCCGAGTGCCAACGCGCTCTTTGCATATCTTGTCGGTAGCTGCGCGCTGATCCTCTACTATGCTACGCGCAACAAGAACGACCCGTTGCAGTACCTGCTGCTGCTAGGCGGCCTGATCATCGTTGGCGTGCTCGGACGGCTTTTTTTCGCTCGCGTTGCTCCGGCGTTCTCGATCTATCGCATCGACGCCGCGCGCTCGCGGCTCTGGTCGCTGATCGCGTTGATGGTCTGCTGCGCGCTTTGGCTCGCTGCGGCGTCGCGGGTGTCGCTCAAAGACGAGCGTGTGCGCTCATCGCTGTTGCGCGGTGCGCCCGACCATCTGACCGCCCTCTACCTTTGGGTTCGCCAACACACGCCCAAAGATGCGGTGTTTGTGATCCCACCGAACTTGGAGAACTTCCGCTTCCATGCGCGTCGTGCAGTCGTTGTCGACTGGAAGGGGGCGCCGATGATTCCTCGTCTGTTGCCCGAATGGCATAGACGCATGGTCGACGTGATCGGTGCGCCGGTTTCAAACGAAGCGACGGGAAACCGCGGCTATGCGCGAATGACCGATCAGCAGCTCCGCATGCTCGCTGAGCGTTACGGCGCGACCCACGCGATTTTGCCGCTCGGTTCTTCGCCGCTACGACAGCCGAGCGCCGCGCAGCGAACGCTCAAGCGGATCGACGGCTTCGCTGTGTTCAAGATCGCCGACGGTGCAGCGAGCAAAGCGGCGCCGCGCGCTCGAACTCAAGCGCCGTCCTTGTCATCCCCGCCGAGTTCCCAGCCTTCGGCGACCAAGTAACGCGGTCGCGCCTTGACCTCGTCGTAGATCCGTCCGAGGTATTCGCCGATGATGCCCAGACTGAGCAGCACCAAACTCGAAGCGATCAAGGTCAGCAGGATCACGGTGGCGAAGCCGCTGAGCGCTTGCCCCGAGAGGTAGACGTAGAGCGTTTGTGCACCAAGCACCACCGCGAACAGCAAAAACAGCACGCCGACCAAGCTGGCCAGTCGCAAAGGCAGCGCGGAGTAAGAAGTCAGTGCGGTCACCGCCAGACCGGCGAGCTTTAGTAGCGACCATTTCGAAGAACCCGCACCACGCGCCGCGACGTGATAGTCGACGCGGTCTTGGCGGAAACCGACCCAGCTGGTCATGCCGCGAAAAAAGGTGGCGCGCTCGGGCATCTGGCGCAGCACCTGTACGACCCGTCGGTCGAGCAGCTTGAAGTCGGACGCGCCGCGCAAATCGAGACCAGCAAAGCGCCGAAACACGCCGTAGAAGACTTCGGCTCGCCAACGGGAAACGGCGGAATCGCCGCGATCGACTTTGATCCCCTGGACGACGTCGGCGCCGGTGCGCCATTTTTCGACCATCTCGGGGATACAGCTAGGTGGATGCTGGCCGTCGCCATCGATCACGATCACCGCATCGCCACGGCACGCGTCAAGACCTGCCGAGATCGCTGCTTCCTTGCCAAAGTTTCGGCTCAACCGCAGACCGCGCAGCGTGCAGCGCGTCGAATGGAGGTTGGTGATCTCGCGCCATGTTGCGTCGGTGGACCCATCGTCGACGAGTAGGATCTCTCCGGCCATGCCACTTTCGACGATCGCCGCCTCGACATGCCGGGCGATGGCCGCAACGTTTTCGGCCTCATTGAACACCGGGATGAGCACCGAAAGCATGCCTTGGGTCCTGGGACGCGATCGGTTCCGCGTTTCGTCGTTCATCCGCGGAGTTTAGTGGTCCGTCCGACGTGTTTCAACTGCCGAGGATCGGCACGGTTTGCGCGGTTTGCGGCGTTTTCTGTCGCGTCGGCACGGATTCCGCGAAATGACTCGCTGCCGGTCTGTGCGCAGCGGCCAGCTGATCGGACTGGAAAACTATCGCAAGGGACAGTTAAATAGAGCTTCCCGTTACACTGACGTACCGATGGCCGCTGGGCGCGTGCGCCCGCGGCGCGCATTTTATCGCTGGGAGAAACCAAGATGAGCAGAGCTAGCCGACTTTCGATTTACTCGTTGATCGCAGTGCTGTCGCTGCTGTGCGTGAATGAGGTCCAAGCGCGCGACTATTACGTCTCGATTAAACGTGGCCGCGGAAAAAACGCGACCAAGGAAAAGCCCGCCAAAGATCTGGGCAACATTGTCTCCAAGCTTGTCGCTGGCGACGTGGTGCACATCGCTGAGGGGGTCTATCGCGGTCGCTCCAACAACGGCTCGGACAACGTGCCCGTGCCGGTGACGATCATCGGCGGCTACGCCGACGATTTTTCCAAGCGCGATCCTTGGGGTGCTCACCGCACGATTCTTTCCGGTGTCGATCAGATGGCGGGATCGACGCAATACCGACTGATCCTCGGCTGCGACGCTGGCAAGCGTGTCGTGGTCGACGGCCTGATCATCGACAACGGCGATCGCAACCATTACGACACCGACAAGCAACTCAAGATCCGGCGTCGGGCCAACCCCGCAAAGAACAAGAATGCGACGCCGGAATCGGGCGGGATCAAAATCAAGCTCGGCACGGATTGTCAGGCGACGGTCAAGAACAACGTCGTGATGAATACCGCGCCAACCGGCGGGGCGATCGCCACCTGGGGTGGAAAGAACTCGACGCTGACCATCGAAAACAATTTGATCATTAACAACACCGGCGAGGGCATCTATGCGATGACCGCTTTCCATCCGCGCGATGGCCAGGGCCTGCCGAGCTATGAGATCAAAAACAATACGATCCTCTTTAGCTGGAAGCACGACGCGATCGCTACCTACGGCGGCAATGGGGTTAAGCTAGACAGTGAAGTGATCGCCAATATCACCGGCAACGTGCTCGGCTTCAACGACTACGGTGCGATCGACAACATCAAGAAGTGCAAGAAGCTCACAGTGAGCAAGAACCTCGTGTTTGGCAATCGCCTTTACGATTACCGCGAGTTCAACACGGCGATGAAGATCGACGCCATCGAGGACGAGTCAGACATTCTCAACGAAAAGAGCAGCGGCAACGTCTCCAAGCTGGTCAAGGTCAACGTCGGTCCGCGATTCGCCGCGATCTATGCGGGTCGCAAAGAGATCTCTCGCGCCAAAGTTGATGCCGCCGCCAAGGTTTCCAACTCGGGGGCCAACCAGCTTCGCGGCATTCTGGGTCTGCCGTTGCAGGCCAGCGCGGTGAAGATGGACGCGGACGTTTGGTTGGCTCGCCTCAATCTCGACGAAGCGATGGCCGTGGCCCAGCAATCCTTCGGCGAATTCGGCGCCAAAAAGCCCTAACCTGGCGCTTAGACCGCGACTAGGGCACCATCTCTGCGAGATGAAGACCCAACAACACTTCGGCTTTGGGCTGACGCTGACGCTGATGTTGGGTCTTTCTTCCGCCGCACAGGCGGAGGCGTCGCTGCGCATCACGCCGTGCAGCGCGATTCCTTTCGATGCAGTGCTGCTGCGCAAACAGCTCTCACTGGAGCTGAGCGCGGTAAGCGGTCTCGTCGAAGCGACGATCGAGGCCGGTGCCTGCACCGCAGCGGTCGATCGGTTGACAGTGCGATATCGCAAAGAAGATCGCAGCCTTGTCGTCGACGAGCTCTCGCTACGCGGCCTGCCCAAACAAGGTGCCGAGCGTCAGATCGCTTTGATGGTCAGCGAGTTGTTGCGCGGAACCCTCGCACTCGGCGGTGGTGTTTCCGCCAAGGTGCGCGGCCCTGCTCGCGTTGTGTCGAGGCCCGCCGTCGCCGATCCTCGGCCGCCTGCTGTTCCTCCGGCGGCAGAGGCGCAGACGCCTGCGCTGCTGATCGGTTTTGGCCCGGGCGTTCAACTCTTTCCGTCGTTTTCTGGCGCGCTGTTCGAAGCCCAGACGACGCTGTGGTGGCGACCCGCCGCTGGCCCTTGGCGCTTGTCGATCGGCGCGGCGTTTGGTGGTGCCGAAGCCGACGATCCGTTGGGTCGGATCAAGCTGCTCAGTGCCCGTGGTCAGGCGAGTCTGCAGTGGGTTGGCGATAATCGGCGGGGGGTTTTCGCGATTGGTCCGCAGATCGATCTCGGCTGGGCGCGCGTTAGCGGTCTCGCCGCTGACCCCGCGGTCAGCGCGCGGCGCGTCTCGGACACCGTGCTGATCGCCGGTTTTGTCGGCGATTACCTCCAGCGTCTCGGCCGCGGCGTCGCGCTTGGTGCGCGCTTGGCGGTTGGCTACACCGTTCGCGGTCTCACCGCGCGTGCCGACGATCGCCGGGCAACGGGTCTCGCCGGGCCACAGCTCGCCCTGCATCTGATCGGTGCGTTTGGCTGGGCGCGCGTCTCAAAACCAACTGTAGCCGAGGCCGAGCGCTAAGCCGAGCTGATGGCCGCGATCGACCGTCGCTGCATGTACGACCAACGCGGTTAGCGTGAGCCCCGATCGCGGGTAGAGCGCGAGGTGCAGGTCGATGCCATAGGTCCAGCCGACGCCGAACCGCGCGCTAAACCCGTCGGAGAGGTCGACGTTTTCGCCGAGGCCCGCACCGACCTTTCCCACCAGCCCTGCGGACCCGAGCGGCAGCTTGAGCACCAAGAAGTGCCCGCCGAACATGTCACTGCCGTTTGCCGGCTTGCCCAGCCGATCGCTGAGGATGAAGAGGTGATTATAGGCCAACGTCGCGCCGGTCGTCCGATCGCTCTTGCCGATCTCCATGCTGTGCATCAAGCCGTTGGAGGTTGGACCGCCGCCCCAACCAAAGGCGACCATCACGTGCCACCCATCGCGCAGCAATGGGCGGCCCCAAAGATCGCGCTGGCTAGCGGCCGTGGCGGTCAGCGCATTGAGCAGGATTGCGGCAGCGAGCGCCGCGCGCAGTAGCGTCATCGCGGGTGCACGCTTAGCTGCGCTCGATCAGCTCGATCTTATAGCCGTCGGGGTCCTCGACAAACGCGATCACCGTCGTGCCGTGCTTCATCGGGCCGGCCTCGCGAACGACCTTGCCGCCGCGCTGACGAATCGCCTCGCAGGCCTGTGTCGCATCGTCGACGGCGATCGCGATGTGTCCAAACCCGTCGCCGAGCTGATAGGCGCCGATGTCCCAGTTGTAGGTCAGCTCGAGCACCGTGTGTTGGTCTTCTGGCCCGTACCCGAGAAAGGCCAGTGTGAAGCGACCGGCCTGGTAGTCTTGTCGCCGCAACAGCTTCATCTGCAGGACTTCAGTGTAAAAGGCGATCGAACGCTCGAGGTCGGTTACGCGAAGCATCGTATGTAAAAATCGCAAGTTGCGCTCCTCTCGCTGCCAGCTAGCTTAGCAAAAAAGCGAGCGGTCTTTCCGCTTTGCTTTTTTAGGACCAATACGGTACCACATTAAAACGAGCGCCACCGAGAACCGACCATCGCCGCGCCTGGTTTGCGGGAATGGTTTAATAAAAACGGTGAGTTAACCAAGGAGAGATTCCGATGTCCAAGCATAGCCTCCCTGATCTTCCCTACAAATTCGATGCGTTAGAGCCCTATATCGACGCCCGGACAATGGAGATCCATCACGGCAAGCACCACGCCGGCTATGTGGCCAAGCTCAATGCGGCCCTCGAGGACGCCGGCAAGCTCAAGGACGCCCCACTCGAGGTGCTGCTCAGCGACTTGGCCAGCGTGCCCGAGGCGGTGCGTGGCGCCGTGCGCAACAACGGCGGTGGCCACCACAACCACATGCTGTTTTGGCAGATCATGGGCAAGGGCAAGGGCGGTGCGCCGAGCGGCGATCTGGCGGCTGCGATCAACGCGACCTTCGGCTCGTTTGATAAGTTCAAAGCAACTTTTGGCGATGCCGCAGCGACTCGCTTTGGCTCGGGCTGGGCTTGGCTCTCGCTCGACAGCGCAAACAAGCTGATCGTGCACTCGACAGCCAATCAAGATAGCCCGCTGCTGGAGGGCAAGACGCCGATTCTCGGGCTCGACGTCTGGGAGCACGCCTACTATCTCCACTATCAAAACCGTCGGCCCGAGTACATTGACGCATGGTGGAACGTCGTCAATTGGGATGCGGTCGCCGAGAACTTCGACAACGCGAAATAGCAGGGCCGCTGTCGCATCGCGGCGGAATGGCTGCCGACCTGATCCGCCGCGATGCTTGTTTTCCGTCGCTGCATCGGGCTAAGATCTGCGCCCAGAGGCGCGCGATGAACTACACCTTTCCTGAACAAGTTAGCTGCCCGAAGTGCGACGCCAGCTTCAGCGAAGCCGAGCAGCAAAAGCAGTACGAACCTGTCGTGGTCGTCGTGTGCCCATCGTGCTCGACGCTGTTGTGGCTGCCAGGTCTTGATAACACTTCGAAGCTCTTCGAATTCGACGGCAGCGACGAAACGCTCTAGTGGGCGATCTAAGAGGTAAGGCGATGAGCGACGACCGACCCAAACGCAGCTGGCGCGAGATCGATCAAATGCGTGATGGTTCGCGCGGTGGCGGGCAACGCGAGCGAACTCAGCTCGATCCGCGCCGTCAAGGTACCTATCGGGCCAAGCTCGACCGTTTGTTCTCGAGCGGCAAGATCGGAGATTTGGTCCAAGAGCGGATCGGCGACGCAGCCGACGATGATCCGTTGCGCTCCAAGCTGCTCGCCGCGATCGCTTCCGCGGAGGGTCGCGGTCCGATCAGTAAGGCCGTTGATGCCTATCTCAAAGAGCATCCGTTGCCGCGTGACGTGGACGTGCTGGTCAAAGTGCTGCAGCATCGCGACGAAGATCGTCAGCTTGAAGCGATCGCTTTGCTCGAAGAGATTTGCGCCGAGGAGGCGCCCAAGCGCGCTCGCTCGCTGATCGGGCAGTTGAAACTGATCCGCGACACTGGCGATGATCCCGAGCTCCGGCAGCGGGCCGAGGCCCTGCTCGAGCAGCTCGACTGATCCGCTAGATCGACGATTGGTAGGCGGCTGTGCGTAGCGCGTCGGCCGTACCGGGCAACGCCTCTTCCAGTTGCTTGAGTTGCACCAGCGCCTTGTTTTTCGCGCCGATATCGATCGATCGGGCTGCCGTCGTCGGTCCCATCATTTGCTGGATGGCGATCGCCTGCTCGCGGATCGCGCTGGCTCCGACGGCGGTGCTTGAGGCAGCGATGCGCAAGGCGATCTGGCTGACGCTTTCGATGTCGGCCTGCTCCAGGGCGCGTCGCAGCTGCGCGATACGGCCGGGAAGCTCCGCAAGGTAGCTTTCGATCAGTTCTGGCAGTAGCGCCTCGGCCGCCGGTCCCGCTGAACGCTTGAGTTGGTACAAAAAGATTCGGTCGATCACCGGGCGCTGCTCCGGCGCTGTCGGCGGCACCGCGATCGGGTGATGGTCAGCGTGCTGAGCGAGTGCGGCAGCGAGTTGCCCGAAAGAGATCGGCTTGTCGAGTACCGCATCAACGCCAGCGGCGATCAATTGCTGCCGCTCGCGCCCCAGTCCGTCGCCGGCTAGACCGATGTAAGCACCGACGCGGCATCGACGTGCGCGAAGCGTCCGCACCAGGTTAGCACCGCTGTGGCGGGCGAGCTGTTCGGCACAAAGCATCAGGTCGAAGTTTACGCCATCGCAGGCAGCGAGCGCGGCACCCGCGTCGTTGATCACTGTTGGCTTACAGCCGAGCGACTCGAGCATACGACAAAGCACGCTCAGTGCTTTGGCGTCAGCGTCGACTAACAGCACACGTGGGCGATGGCCAAGCTCTGATAGCCGGTGACGGGTAAGCAGTTCGCGGTCGCGTGGAGAAGTCAGCAATGCCCGGGCAGCGCGCGCTAGCAAAGCCGTTGTCAGCGGTGAAGCCAGATAGGCGTGGGCACCAGCCTGCCGGGCGAGTGCGCCCTCCCCGCGCGTTGGACTGGTTGAAACCAAAACCCATGGGGTTCGGCCGACGCGCTTGCTCACGCGAGCGAGCAACTCGGCATCGGTGCGCTGATCGACGAAGAAGAACAGCAGGTCGAACGGGTCGTTGGGCCAGCTCTGTTCGGTGGACACTTGCGCGTGAACGTGCAGCTCGGCAAGTTGCGTGGCCAGGCGTGCGCGGTGAGGCGTCGGTGGACCAACGACCAGCGCGCTTCGGCCGGTGAGCTCGACATCGTCAGCCCCTTCTTGGGGCAGTAGCAATGGCGCGCGAACCAGCGGTAGGCTGAGCGTCAGACGTTCGCTCGGTGCGCGCTCGTGCTTGAGTACGCCGCCGATCTGACTGAGCAGTTGGTGAGAGATCGCGAGATTGACGTGAGCACGGCCCGGTTGCTCGACTTGCCGTGGTGTACCGATCGGATCGAGCGGCGAAAGCGTGAAGCGCACCCGGGTCATATCGCCCGCATCGAGGCCGTCGATGGTCAGCGCGATGCCCTCGCCCGGGAAGTTGCAGATCGCGTAGTCGAGCAGGTTGGTCAGCAGCTGTCGCAATTGCCCAGGATCACCGTTCGCCCAGCGCGGAGCACTGGTTTGGAAGGTCAGACGCAGCGACTTGGCTTCGCGTTCGGCCTCTGCGGCGAACAGCGCGAGCAGATCGTTGGCCAACAGCATCAGGTCAAAGGCCAGCTGCTCGTTCTCCTGTGCACCTTGGTAGGCGGACAACACACCGTTGAGCAGGGTTACCAGGTGACTGACGGTGTGCTCGATGCTCTGCGACCAGTTTTGCCGATCGCTGGTATGAGCACTCACGCGCAGCAAGCCAGCGAGTCCGAGGACCGGTGTCAGATGGGTGCGCATCTCGCGCGAAAGTTCGGTCAACACCTGCAACTGAGCGCTGTGCTGTTGGCCGAGTTCGGCATCGATCGCCGCGTGCAATTCGCTTAGGCCGCGCTTGAGCGCGTCGGAACCCAGCCGCGCGGCGACCATCTCAAGCTCGCTCAGCATTTGATCGGTCTGTCTGCTCACTCAGAAGTCGACTTTCGTTGCAGTGTAGGGATCCCCGACGGGGAGATCCCCGCGGAGGAGATTCCTGCGGAGGAGATCATCGCCGGCCCGTGGATGTGAACGAATGAGCCAATCACGCGAGCCTGCGCTAACGGGATAGTTAACGTCAAGATCTGCCGCATCACACCCGCGACCAATGGAATCGGGACGGCCTGTTGTAGGGCGGCAGCCAGCGAATCGACGACAAACGAGGCGACGGTGAGCAGGCAAAAGGCTGAAAACGTTCTCGCGTATGCATCGGGTACGCGAGCGACGAATAGCCAGCCGTAGGTGGGATCAAAAAGTCGCAGCAGTCGCCGACTCAACGTCGCGGCGATTAGAGCCGGAGGAAGGTACAACAGCGACAACCCAAGGCCCAGGTAGACCTGCCACCGCTCACGGCGAAATAGCTCGAGGGTGCGCCACTGGTAGCGATGCAAGAATGCCTCAAAGTCCCCCTCGATGCCCGCCAGCAGCGTCAAAGCACTCCAGTAGACCAAACCGATCGCGCAGAGCTGCATCAACGGATAGATCAGGGTATCCCAGGTGTCGCGGTAGTCACGCAGCAGCGGCAGTCGCAACGAGCCTGTCGCCGCCTTGCGCAGCACCATGAAGAAATATGCCGCGGCCACCGCTCGCGCCAACGGCAATGCCATCGGAGGTACCCGAAAGGGCAGCGTGCCGATCGACTCGAGGGCGCTGACCACCAGTCCTAGGACGCCGAGCGCCAGCCAGGTGTCGATGTGCAACACGTAGCGAAACGCATTGACCACCTGCGCGCGAACCGCTTCGTCGTAGCGACGGACTTCTGCGGTGGTTCTCAGCTTTGCACCTCTTCGCGCAGGCGCTGGGCGATCTCTTCGGGCAGCGGAAACCAGCGAAGTGTTTCAAAGTCATCCGAGTGCGGCGGCGTTGAGCCCTCGACCTCAGGCGGATGCTCCTCAGCCGCAGCAATGATCGCCCGCGCTTGTTCGAGGTAGCGCTGGACGATCGACTCGGGCTCGGTCTGGTGGCGTGTCGAGTACTCGAGGTGTCCTTCGCGATAGGAGAGATCGAACAGCGTGCGGGCGGCGAGCTGTTGATCGTCGCGATGCTGCCACTGGCCCGTCTCCGGGAAGAAGCGGTAGTACGGCAGCAGTTTGTAACCGTGATCTGCGATCAGATGCACTGCCTCGAGGATATAGCTAAAGATCCGCTCAGAGATGAAGTAGTTGAAGTTCACCCGCACCCAGCCGGGCTTAATGCCCTCGCATCCGCGAACGATCTCACGCTCGAAAGCATGGGAGCGCACCAGATCGATGCCGAGCAGCCGATGGCCGTACGGACCGGCGCACGAACAGCCTCCGCGCGCCTGGATGCCAAACAGATCGTTGAGCAAGGCGATCACGAAATTATGGTGGAGATAGAGATTCTCACGGTACCCGACGGTGAAAGAAACGATCGATAGTCGATTGGCGCGCAGATTGCCGAGGATCTTGAGCCGTGGATTGGCCTCCCAGGACGCGATCGCCCGCTGCAAAAACGACGTTTCTCGTTCGTCGATCAAAGTCTCGCCGACTGCCTGCTTGAGCTGAAAGACCAGCCCAGCGCGGATCGCGCCGATGATCGCTGGCGTTCCGCCTTCCTCGCGCAGTACCGGGTCGGCGAGATAGCGATGCTCGGTGGCGTTGACGTAGGCGACCGTCCCACCACCCGGTTCGGTGGGGATGCGGTTGGTTAGCAGCCGCCGCTTGGCGACCAATACGCCGGGTGTTTGCGGGCCGCCGATGAATTTGTGAGGCGAAAGGAAGATCGCGTCGAGAGAGGCACCGTCCGCCGCGCTCATCTCGATCTTGACGTAGGGCCCGGCGGCGGCGAAGTCCCAAAAGGCCAGTGCGCCTTCGTCGTGGAGCGTTCGCGTAATTCCCGCGATGTCGGAGGCGATTCCCGTGACGTTAGATGCCGCTGAGAAGCTGCCGATCTTCAACCGGCGCTCTCGATGGGCGCCAAGCGCGGCCAGCAGATGTTTGCGGTCGATTTGGCCGTCAGCGTCCTCGTCGATCACTACCACGTCGGCGATCGACTCTCGCCAAGGCAGCTCGTTGGAGTGGTGCTCGTAAGGACCGATGAAAACAACTGGCCGCTCTTCTTGGGGGATCTTTGCCGCGAGATCGTAGCGCTCGGCTAGCTCCGATGGCAGGCGCAGGTTGAGGATATCGATGATCTTATTGATCGCGCCGGTGGCGCCCGATCCGCAGAAGATCACAACGTCCTCGTCGGTGCCACCGACGGCGTCGCGGATGATCCGCCGCGCATCTTCGCGAAAGCGCGTGGTCTGCAAGCCGGTACGCGAGGCCTCTGTGTGGGTGTTGGCGTAGTAGGGCATCACCTCATCGCGGATGAAGTCCTCGATGAACGATAAACAGCGTCCCGAGGCGGTGTAGTCCGCGTACGCCACGCGGCGTGGTCCAAAAGGACCGTCGATCACATGGTTCGCACCGATGATCGACTCGCCGATCGCCGCCAATAGGTTTCGGTCTCGATCCGTCATGGGCACTATCTCGCGGTGCATTGCACCTGCCGCGTTTTGCTGTCCCGCGTTTGTACGGGAACTCAGTCGTGGAGGATACGCTCCAACTCGCGAATCTGGTCGATGGTCTCTTCGGCGATCTGGTTGATCTGCTCTTCGCTCGGGCGCAATCTGTCTGCGATCGGCTCGTCGCGCTGGGCCTGAACCCCGCTCGATCCGAACCCAAAGCGGTGAGCAAGCGCGTCAGCGACGTGAACGATATCGATCAGCAGCGCATAGTCGTTGTGCGGGTCCTGATCGGGCTCATGGTGCCAGCGGGCGACAGCGGCAAACGAGGGCGGCAATTTCCACTGAGCGATCGCCGCTTCGCCGATCTCAGCGTGATCGAGGCCAAAGGCAGTGCGTTCGCCGGCGGTCGTCTCGATCAGCTCGCCGTCGATGCGGTCCGGTTGAGTCTTCTGAAAAAAGGCGGCCAGGGCGAGCTTGCCGATGTCATGGAGCAGTGCGGCCGAGAACAAGAACGCCGGTTGGCGCTGTCCGCGCGCTGTCGCGACGTGCTCGCTGATCGCAGCAACAGCCAGGCAATGTAGATGGAAGTCGCGCGCGCGAAAGCCGTAGGCTGGCAGTCTTGCCGGTAGTACTGCAGCGAACATCGAGCACATCGCCACGTCGGTGACGCGCTTGAGTCCCAACAAGACCACCGCATCACGAATCGAGGTGATCTTGCGTCGGCGGGCGAAGAAACCAGAGTTTGCCAGCTGCAACACGTTGGCAACCAGCCCCGGGTCGGTGCTGATCGTCGACTCGACATCCGCCGCGCCACTTTTCGGGTCGTTAAGCAGCTGGAACAAACGCGAGGCGACATGCGGCAGCGCCGGGAGTTCGCTAACGGTTGTGAGCAGGTCTGCGGTTTCCATGAGCATTTCAATTGTAGCTGGTGTTCGGTGGCTAATACAGAGGCAAGAGGACTGCCTCGTGATTGCATGGTCTTTGTCGATCCCGTATCATCCAACCGCTTCAAATCGAGAGTTAGACGATGAGCAGCGCTCGCCTGTCAGCTGCGGGATCACCGTTACTGGGGTCTCAGTCAGGGGATCCCGAGTTCGGCAGTGCAGTCGATCAGCTCGGCACCTGCCTTGATGCCGCTCAGCGCACAGGTGACCGCGCACCACTGCGCCAAGCCTATCGTCTAGCGCATCAGTTACGCTCCGACTGTCAGCAGGCGAGTTGGCTGCAGCTTGCGGCGGCGAGCCGGGTGCTCGAAGACGCTCTGTTCGACTTGCTCGAAGGTCGGCACCCACAAGACGCTTGGCGCCAGGTCCAAGCGGCGCTGCGTAGCCTGCAGAGCTCGGCCAAGCAACCCCTGGGCGCGGCGCCAGCGCGAGCCGCGTCGGCGGCCCAACCGACGTTGCTGGCGGTCGACGGTGATGCAGCCTTTCTCGCGGAATTGCAGAGGGTTGGCCGCGAGCGCCTGCTCAAGATTATTCCTGCGGCGACCATCGGTGACGCGCTGGCGATTGCCGCTCAGACGCGGCTCGATGGGGCGATCGTCGCCTATCCGACTGTCGGTCCGACCTGCGAGCGGATCGTCGAGCAGCTGCGTCGCGATGCGCGCAATAGTGGTTTGCCGTTGGCGATGATCGGCACCGAGATCAGCGTCGAGCAGCGCCTTGCGGCGGTGGTCGCAGGAGCATCGTTGGTGTTAGAAAAGCCGCTGCGACACGAAGAGCTCACTGCAGCCGTATCGTTTTTTCTGGCGCAGCGCGAGCAGAACGCTGGTCACGCGCTGATCCTCGATCGTAACGAGCGCTTCGTCGAGCGCATGCGTTTGGCGCTCGCTCACCGCGGTCTCGACTTAATTGAAGTTGGCGATGGTGCGCAGCTATTTGATACCCTCGAGCACGAGCACGCCGTCGCGCTGATCCTCGCCGGCGACCAACCTTACCTCGACGGCAATCGACTCTGCCAAGCAGTGCGCGCGACGTTGCGTTGGCAACAGTTGCCGATCTTTGTCGTCGGTCAATCCGAAGAAGAACATGCGCTGGCGGCATACAGTGCTGGCGCCGACTGCTACGTCACGCGACAGACGCCGCCACGACAGATCGCTGCGGGTCTAGCAGTGCGGATCGCCGACCGCCGCCTCGATCATGCGTTGCGCGAGCGAGATCCGGAGACGGGGTTGCTGACTCGGCGGGCATTTATTGAGGCTGTCGACGCACGCTTGGCCGAAAACCGGCGCCATTCGCGGCCGCTGACCATCGCCCGACTCGACTTCGAACGTAAGCTCGCCCCCGATGCGCTGCGCGCCGCATGCCACGATCTCGGCTCGCTGCTATCAACAGCGTTTCGTCTGGAAGATCTGCGCAGCCGCTGGGACGATGACGAGTTTGTTATCGCTTTCAACGGCCAACGCCCGGGTACGGTGCGTCGGATCGTCGAGCGCGCCGTCGATCTGATGGAGACCAATGCGCAATTCGGTGCCGCGTTGCGCGGTGGTATCGCCTCGTTTCCTGACGACGGTGCTTCGCTTGCTGAGTTGATCGAACGCGCGGCAACGCGTCGGCAGCCCGTGCGGGCCTAGTTGACACGCGGCGCGGGCCTAGTTGAGCGTCGCCCCGCTTAACAGTGCGACCCGCAGATTCGCGATACCCGGGACCCGCACATCGACACTCTCGCTGGTCTCCAGGCAGGCATAGATCGCTGGCGCCGTCGCCGGATCAAGCGCAATACAGAGATGGTCGTGGTCGACGCTGCAGCCACCGTTGTTCGCCGGCCGAAGATGGACCGACCCCTGCTCGGCACCGTGAATCCAACATTCGCGACCGTGCCGAATACGACCGACGAGCATCCGGCGCAGTGTGCTGAGTGCGCCCCGCGAAATCCCCAAGGTGATCGTTTGCCCGCTGCTCTCCCAGAAGAGCTCAGGAAGATGGATCACGCCGACGAGTGAACCCTCGTGCTCGGCGCGGCGACGCGCTTCCGCGGCGAAGGTTGGCTGGCAGAGCAAGGATAGTCGCCGTCGCTCGACCAGCAAATGCGGATTGACTGTGCGCAGTAGCTCTGCGAAACGAGCCGCAGACCAGTCGAGCACCAAGTCATGCTCGTCGCTGGTCAGCGGATAAAGCTGAACGATGGCAAGCTTGCCAAACTGCTCGGTCAGGCTGCCCAGGCGGAGATCAGAGGCGGTAAGGATCGGTTGCCCGCTCGGGTAGATTTGCGGCCGCTCGAGGCGAAGCTCCGATGAATGGATCAAGCGCAACGGCGCGTGGCGACGCTCGGGCTGATCATCACCGGGGATCTCGGCGGTTGAGCTTTCCACCCAGTGCTCGGCATGCTCGTCGGCGTTACTGGCAGGTGTCGCTGTGCGGCGACCGATCAGCAGCGTCGATTCGCTGCTCGGCAGGCGACGTGTGTGGTGAGCGCTATAGGCGGCCTGGGCGAGCAACTCGAGCGCCCAGCGCGGCGGCTGCTTTTCATTGTCCTGCCGCGGCACGCGCAGCGAGAGCTCGGCGAAGCTCATCGGACCGCGCTCACGACAAAGCGCCCAGAGGCCGAGACTTGTCAGATGCCATGTTGGTTCGGTCGCACCGCTTTTGAAAAACACCACGCCGGCCAGCGGACCCAGAGCCGGATCGTCGTAGATCTTTTCACAGCGCGCACCGTTTGCGGCGCGATCGGCGGCGGCTTCAACGGCAGCGAATGGGTCGATGCTTGTCATGTCTTCCCCGGCGCAACATCAAGCAACTACGAGGCGCACAGTGAAAACTGCCTCGACAAAACGCAGCCAAGAATCAAAAGCTTGGATTATTGGTGAGCTGCCGTACGCCCTGTGTTATTCGGATGTTCGGTCGGCGGCAGGGCGCGACCGGCACCAAACGGCAACACCCAGAAATCGGGCTTTTTCGGGTCGCTAGCCAGCGCTTTACGCAGCCGCTGCACGGCCTCGGTCTCACCATCGTCAGCGAGGGGAAATGTGCCATAGTGCATGGCCACCGAGGTTGCAGCGCCAAGCCGATGATGGGCACGTAGGGCTTCTTCGGGTGAAAGGTGAACGCCTTTCATGAACCAGCGCGGCGCGAAGGCACCGATCGGCAGCAGCGCCGCACGCAGTGGTCGGAAACGGCGGCCGATCTCGGCGAAGTGCTCGCCCCAACCGGTGTCCCCGGCAAAATAGACCGCTCCGGCCGGGCTCTCGATCACGTAGCCGGCCCAAAGCGTCGTGTTACGATCGAACAGACCGCGACCGGAAAAGTGCTGCGCTGGTACAGCGTGCAGCGCCAGACGGCGGTTTAGCCGATAGCCCTGCCACCAGTCCAATTCGACGACTTTGCTGATGCCATGGCGGCGCAGCAGTTGGGCGTTGCCGAGACCAACAAAGAACACCGGCGAGAAGGTGCGCTCAAGCCGCTTGAGCGTCGGTAGATCGAGGTGGTCGTAGTGGTTGTGCGAGATGATCACGAAGTCGATCGGCGGCAAGGCTTCGAATGGGATACCTGGCGGGCGCACGCGTCTGGGGCCGATCCAGCTGAGCGGGCTGCAACGCTCGGAGTAGATCGGATCGCTGAGCAAGTTGGCGTTGTCTAACTGGATCAACAGCGAGGCGTGATTGATATACGTTACGCGTAGCTCGCCGGCTGCGACGCGGATCGGCGGCGTGGGTCCGGGGCGATGGGTCCGCTGGTGCTCGGTTGGGCTGCGCCACAATCCCGGGTTGCGCGTTCGTTGCCAGCGAACAAAGTCGCTTAGGCCGTGCTGCTCGATCGGCTGGAGGTTACGAAAGCGTAGACCGTCGAAGTGGGGCCGTTTCGTACCGCGGTAGCCGGGTTCGCTGTAGGCCCAGCATCCGCTCAGGCCGAGCTTGATTGCCAGCAGGGCACAGCTCAGTCGCACCCGCCTAAGCGCTGACCGAGCGAGTCGGTCAGATCTTGATCGCTCCGCTCGAAAGATCGTTCGGCTCCTCGTCGCGCTGATCGTCAATTCGCGCGGTTAGCTGTCGTTTGCCGAGGGCGTCGCTTCGCCGCGGTTATTCCTACGCTCGCAGCTGCGATGTAGTAACGCTGGAAGTAGGACGATCGAGGCCACCAAGCAGGCGCCGACGCCCATCAACAGCACCAGGCCGAGCGAGGCAGCGCCGCGGTGTTGAGCGAGCGCCAACGAGCCGAAACCGATCATGGTCGTCGCGGCCGAAAGCAAGATCGCCATACCGGTATGGCGGACGACGGGCGCGATCTCGCGCTCACCCTCTTGGCGAAAACGATGCAGGATGTGCACGCCCGACGCGACGCCGATGCCGACGATCAGCGGGAAGGCGATGATGTTGGCAAAATTGTAGCTCATCTTGCAGATCGCCATTCCGCCGAGCATCCAGATGATGCCGAATCCTAGCGGGACGAGCGCATAGAGCGTGTAGCGCAGGTTGCGAAAGTCAAACAACAGCAGCAGGACTAACACGCCGACGGCTACGGCGGACGCATCGACGAAACCGGCGCGGATCACCGTGTTGGCTTGCCAATGGGTTACCGGATAGCCGGTCGCGTTGGGTTGCACGGCGCGGAGGTCGGCGACGAAGCGCGGCAGCATGTCATCAGACCAAATCGACGTCCGCGGGTAGACGTAGACCGCGTAGCTCAGCGAGCCGTCGCTCTTTTTGTGCTGGAGTCGGGCGGCGACGGCCGCGGGTAGCTCGTCGAGCAGGCGCTGGCCATCGCTGGCACCGCTGGTGACGTTGGCGGCTAGGATGCCAACGGCCTGATCACGTCCGCTAAAGATCTCGCGCTGCAGGGCGGCCAGACGCGGCCTGAGCTGCTGGGCGTTTGTGCCGTCGAGTGTCTTGAGTAGCGCCTTGAGCGCGGTGAGCGGTCTTTCCAGCAGCTTGGCGAACGGATGCCCGGCCTGTTTGGCGGCAAAGCGCGCATCTTCGATTTCGTCGGTCAGCGCCTGAACTCGCGTGCGGAAGGTCGCCGGATCGACCGGGCGCCCTTTGCCGGGCTTGAGCGTGCCGATCAGCGGTTGTAGTTTGGCCAGCGCCTTGCGCTTGTTGTCGCCATCGCGCGGCACGAAGGTGGCGATCGACTCGATTCGACCGACGGTGGCGCGCTGCTCCAGTGCGGCAACCAGCGCTTCGACCTCGGCGCGCGATGATGCCTCGAGCGCGCCAATCTCTCCGGAAAAATCGGTTCGCTCGGCCAATTTGGTCATGCCGATCACCGACGGCTTCTTCTCCGGCATCAGCTCGAGGTGTTTGTAGGACCAGGGAATCTCTGGGATGCGCCAAAGCATCAGCGCGGTCAAGGCGATGCCGCCGGTTAGCACCACGCCGCGGTGGCGTGCGAGCCAGTCCGCGATCGGCAAGCCGGCTTGCTTGCGCTTTGTCGGGGGCTTCGCCAGATAGCTCGACGAGCAGAGCAGCGCTGCCGTCATCGGGATCGCTAGCAGTGAAAAGGTCAGGCCGATGCCCGTCACGATGCCCAGGTCCGAGAAGCCCTTGAAACGGTTAACCGCCAAGGCAAAAAACGCCCCGATCGTACTCAATGCTCCCGTGAGGATTCCCGGACCGGCGCGCAGGATCGCGCAACGGACCGCTTCAACGGCAGACTGTCCGTTCCAACGCGACTCGTTGTAGCGCGCTAGCAGGTGCACAGAAAAGTCGATGCCGAGACCGAGCATGGTCGGGATAAATGCCGAGGTGATCATGTTCAGCCCGCCGATGCTCAGACGCACGAAGGCTAGCGCGCAGACCACCGCGCAGAGCAGCGGTAGCATCGCGATCGCGCCTTGGCGGGGCGAGCGAAAGGCGAAGACAAACAACAGCAAGATGCCGACCGCTGCGACGGCAGAGGTCAACGGCAGATCGGCGGCCAGCGCTTCGCGCTCGTCAGCGATCATCGCCGGCAAGCCCGTTGCGGTAACCAGCAATGGACCGCTCTTGCAGCCTTGACGTTTGCAGGTCTGCTCGGCAAGTGCCGCGGCGTGCCGGCGCACGTATCCGACGAAGGGGGTCACGACATCGGGATCGTCGGCGTCGTTGTGCGGGCGGACAAAGACCACCGACATCTTGTGCTCGCGATCGACAAAGTATCCGGCCTGATCGATCGCGCTGCTCACCGAGCGCAGCCGCTGCGGTAGTACGATGTCAGATAGCGCGCGCTGGTCCCCGCGCAGGCGCGCATCGACTGCGCCGATCGCCGAGGAGATCCAGTTCAATGCTGCCTCGGCCTGATGCTTGTTTTTGGCCGATGCCTCGGGTGCCGCAGCATTCTGCTGCAGCTCGTGGGTCAACGCCTCGACCAACTCGGCGATATCGCGTGCAGCGACGACTTCGCCGATTCGCTCGCGCCGCTCCAGCAGGAGCTTGGTCATCCGATCGATGCTGGCTTGCGGCAAAAACAACAGCGCGTACCGCTTGAGCTGCTCGAGGTCGATGTGTCCCAGCACGTCGCGTACACAGCCCGCCGCGCCGATCGCCGCATCGCTTCTGCAGCGCGCCGTGCGATCGGCCGTCTTTCGGCCGGGCAGCGCTTGCTCGAGTCGCGTGACCAGGGCACGTCGTGCCTCGCGGTCGCCACCTTCGATCAACAGAAACATCACGCTCGGTGAGCCGAAGCGTTTGAGGAAACTGTAAAATCGCTTCTGCGTCGGATCGTTCGGCGAAAACAGGCTCGAATATCCCGCAGCGATCTGAATACCCGGTGCGATCGCCGCGCCGATGACGGTGATCATCAGGCCGATCAGCAAAATGTGCTTCGGTCGGTTGACCACGGCTTGGGCGACGAATTTTAGCAGGCGATCCCGCATCTTCGGGTCGTTGTAGCGCCTTTTGTCCGCCAGTCCAAGGTGCATTGAGCGTCGCTGGCGCGCGAAAATCGATCGCTAGTCCGGCAGGGGAATTGCGATGATCTGCCCTTCTTTGGCGACATTGGCATTTGGATGGATGCTGCGAGCGATGTCTGCGAAACGTTTGAGTTCGCGGCGCTCGTAGCGGGGGCTGATGTGAAACAGCAGCAGCTGCTGGACCTTAGCCTCGGCGGCAGCGCCGGCGGCTTGGGCTGCAGTCATGTGTTTCTTTTCCCGTGCGTCCTCTTCGTCGTCGGGCAGGAACATGCTCTCGACGAAGGCGATATCAGCCGCATCTAGTAGCTCGACCAGCGAGCGACACGGTATCGTATCGGTGGCAAAGACCATGTGTCGGCCGCGCCGTGTCGGGCCCAAGACCTCAGTGGGCTCGACGGTCGTGCCCTGCGGGGTGGTGATCGTCTGACCGCGCTGTAATTGGCCAAACAGCGGCCCCGCCGGTACACCCAGTTCGCGCGCTCGGTCGGGATCGAAGCGCCCGGGGCGCTGGTGCTCCTCCATGCGGTAGCCCAAACAAAACACCGAGTGCTCGAGGGGCTGCCAAAAAATATTCACCAAGGCGTCGCGATAGGCCAGCCGGTCGGCGTCCTTGCTCCACTCTTTGATTTCGATCGGGTAGCGGATGTGCATCCGCAGGTCGGCGCGGATGTTGCGTATGAAGCGCGCAAGGCCCGGTGGACCGAGGATCGTTAGCGGTCCTGGGTCGGGCATCTGACCGCGTAGCATTAGCAGACCGGGCAGTCCCAGCACGTGGTCGGCGTGCAGGTGGCTGACCGCGATCAGATCCAATGAGCGCAGACCGAGGTGAAGTTCTTTGTAGGGAACCTGAGTGCCTTCGCCGCCATCGAAGAGGTATAGTTGACCTTCGACGCGCACTGCCACCGATGAAAGGCGGCGACCGGGCATGGGCATCATGCCACCGATGCCGAGAACGAAACACTCCATGGGGTAGGGGTTTTGACTCGGTCTGGGGCTCAGGTCAAGGAACAACGGCGGCCGCGCTGGTTTTCGCGCGGTGTTCGCAGGCGCTGGCGTTAGCCGATGGCGACTGCTGCGCGACGCAGCAGCTCGCTTAGTCTGTGTTCGGTGCGGTCGAGCAGCGCGCCGACCTCGAGCAGCTCCGCTGCATCGGCTTCCAGGGCGCGTTGCATCATGCCCAGCCGCGTGGCCTGCACTTCAAGATCGTCGTCGATACGCTCCATCGCTGCGGCTAGCTTTTGCTGTGCTGTCATGCCCGCAGATTATGCCTGTTTGGCCCATTGGGCCAGAAATCGACTAGCTCAGCTGGGGGCGCGTCGCATCCGCCGAGGGCTCGAGCAGACCGCGTAACGCGGAGAAATGCTGGGCTTTTTTTAGCGCTTGGGCGGTGCGCTCGGGTGCCAAGCGCATCGCCTCTTCGAGCCACTTTCGGGCTTCAGCGGCGCGTCCCTGGGTTGCGCAGAGGGTCGCCAAGTTGAGTTGAGCGCTAACCAGCTTGGCATCAAGGCCGAGCGCGCGCCGCAGACATTGCTCGCCGCGTTCGGCGTTGCCCGAGAACACATAGGCCGAGCCGAGGGTCGACCAGCAGCTCGCGTCCGCTGGATTGAAGTCGAGTTCCTCGAGCAACAGCGCGATCGCACGGTCGAAGTGTCCAGTCTCGAGGTAGCAGGCTGCCAGGCAGGCTCGTCCTTGAGGATAGTTCGGGCAAAATGCCAGGAGCTCTTCCAACGTGTCGATCGCCGTCGAGTAACTCCCCAGCTCTTGGTGAGCGACGCCGAGGTTGAACATCGCGACGGGGTTCTGAGCGTCGCGGGCCAGTGCTGCGCCGTATGCTTCCGCAGCTTTGCTGAGCTTGCCCATCCGGCCGAAAGCGACGCCCTGGTTGACCAATGGTGCCGACCAGCCAGGATCGAGGTCTGCGGCGCGTTTGAACGAAAAGATCGCCTTTTCATGGGCGCCACGATCGCTCAGCGCGATGCCCTCGGCGTTGAACGTCCGGGCCAATCCGGTGCGCGCAGCGTCGTCGCTGAGATCATGGTCCAGCGCCCGGGCAAAGGCGGTGCGCGCCGCAGTGATATCGCCAGCCTCGAGCAGAATTTCGCCCCGCACAACCTGCAGTGGCGCTGCGTCAGGCGCGGAACAATCTCGCAGAACGGTCAGTGCATCTTGTTGACGGTCCAAATGCAAACCGAGTACACGCGCCAACAGCGCGGTAGCCGCCAAGCTCTGGGGCGCAAGGCTCAGCGCTCGCTCGAACAGTTTGGCGGCTTCGTCGAAGGCCTCGATCGAGACTTTCGCTCGGCCAAGGGCTAGCAGTACATCGGGCTCGTCGGGTGCGCTGTGATGTGCGCGCTCGAGGTCGCTGAGCGCGGCCTGAGGGTGGCCGGCGCGCAACGCTTCGATGCCGCGATGCAGGTAGCGGCGCCACGGCGGTCCCATTTGCACGACGTTTTGATCGGTCATTTGCCGGCGCTGACGGAAAAAAACCGTAACACCGCCGATCTGAGGGGTCAACGGACCTGGCGACGCGCGCGCGGGAGGATCCCGAAATCGGCTGTCGTTGCGCACTGAAACTTTGTTCCGTGGTCGACACATTTTTGGCCTGATCGCGGTCGCTCAGCGCGTTGCGCCGAGCTATTGGAGAGCCGCGGCTCGTGTTACGATGAACCCAATGTCACAAGGCGCGCTTGGTGGGCCGTTTCGGGGGCTATTGCCCTACGGCAGTGGTGACGCCCGCTTATTCTTTGGTCGTCGACCGGATCAGGACAAGCTCAGGCAGCTGATCGCTGAGGCGCATACCGATCCCGTTCTGCTCTGCGGCGAGGCCGCAGTCGGCAAGACGTCATTACTTTTGGCCGGCGTGCTGCCTGCATTGCAGGATCAGCGTCTCGTCGTCTATCTCGATTGCACGACGATCTGGCCACATCAGCTGCGGCGGATCGCCCGACAGTTGCTCCATCGCGAGTTGGCCCTCGATGAGGACGCCGCTTTGGCGATCGTTCGTGAAGCGCAGCGACGTCAGCAGCCGCTGCTGGTCGTCATCGACCATGTCGAG
This sequence comes from Deltaproteobacteria bacterium, assembly GCA_020633415.1. GTDB lineage: Bacteria > Myxococcota_A > Polyangia > JACKDQ01. Next base: position 46,004 of record JACKDQ010000014.1, on the reverse strand, counting down.
CACCTGGTCTTTCACGGCGAGGCCGAAGTGGCAACGATGCGCGCTACGCTGGCCGCAATGCGACAGTCAGCGGCGCCGACGCTGGTGGCGGTTGTCGACGATGGCTTTCAACACGAGCTGGCACGCCTGCTTGGTGGCGGCGCGGCACGCGCCACCGTCGCTAGACTGGGGCGCTTCAACCATAAGCAAGCGACGCGAGTGATCGAGCAGACCGTGCTGGCTGGCAATGGCTTCATGCAGGCCGATCTGCCCGCGGTGCTGGCCGATGATCTCTGTGCGCGCGGTAGCACGCTGCCCGCTGAGCTGCAGATGGTTGGCCATTCGCTGCATTTGCAGCGCGGTCGTTCGGTGCTCGACTACCAGCGGATGGGTGCTGTGCGTCTGCTGCTCGAAGGCTATGTCGATACGATCACCGAGCGCTGCGGTGGAGACCGTGCACGCCGGTTGCTGCTCGAGTTTGCCGAACAGCGCGATCCGCGCGGCGCGCTCGAGCCTGACAGTCTCTCGCGGACCGTCGGCTTGCCGTTTGCCGACGTTCCGGCGCTGCTTTCCCAACTCGATTCGCACCAGGTATTGCGTGTGGCCGACGATTACGCCTCGCGGCCGGGCGCCAAGGATGCGGTGGCATACCGGCTCGTCCATCCGTTCCTGCGCGTGCCGGTCCAACAAGGTTGCGCGGCGATCCGCCGTAGTCGACGCCAGGCCAGTTTGTCGTTGCGTTCGGCGATTCACCGCCGTCGGCCGCTGACACCGGTCGAGCTCTCGGCGGTGCGCAAAGCCTTGGGAACAGCTCTGACACCCGAGGAAGACGGGCTGGTTCGCCGCAGCCGTCGCTTGTGGCGCTTGGGGCTGATCGCCTGCGGATCGTTGGCGGTCGCTACGCTGATTGTCGGCCTGCTGATGATCCGGCTCTCTCAGCATGTCGATCGCGCACCAGGTGTACCCGGCGTAGAGCGCGTCGTCGTGCGCAGTGGTCGCCCTGGCCTCCATGGAAACGCGACGACGCTCGTTGGGGGCGGACGACTGCGCGTCGACAGCGGTCTGTCGCTGTCTTCGTTGCCAGCTCGGCTCGAGCAGCAGATACGGAATAGGGCGTTAATGACCACCCGCAGCGCGGACAGTTTGCTGCGCCAGCTATTTCGCGCATTGCCGGGTTTGCGTGGCGCGGCTTGGACCGCGTTGATCGGTGACGAATCGGGCATTAGGACGCTGGAGCGATCACTTGCCGACGAAAAAACGCGTCTGCAGGCGGCACAGTTGTTGGTAGCCCTGGCGCCGGATCGGCCGGTGAGTCATATCGCGCTGCGCAGATGCCTCAAAGATCCTCGACTGGCAGTTCGGCGGTACGCCGTCGAGCAGGCCCGACGCTTAGGTAAAGCCGCGTTGCCGATCCTCGCTGAAGCGGTTGCTGCTGACAAAGACGCCGGCATCCGGCGTCTCGCTTTGGTCGCCCTGTTCGATATCGATACGCGCTACGCGTTGACCGTCGTGCCCCTCGGTGAACGCGAAGCATCGGTACAGCGGGCGATCGAAGCCAAGTTGGCGCGAGCTGCGAAGATTCTGCCGACGGAGGTCTACCAGTTGCTCGCCGGTGGACGGACGATCGACCCCGGTCTAACGCGCAGGCTCTCTGAGCTGCGCGCTGAACTGGTCGCCAGCCACAGCAAGGCGCTGGCCAATATTTTGCTGCCCTCGGTTCGCGGTGCGGCGGATTTGCCGCTGCTCGAGCGCGTTCTGTCACTGGAAAACGGTGTCGAGCGCGATGCTTTGCGACAGCTTGCCGGGCGCTTCTCTAGCTCGCAGGACCGACGGATGCAGATCGCTGCGTTGCGCCTGCGCGCACGCCTCGGCGACAACGACGAAGCGTTCAATCAAGCGATCGTCGAGCTGAGCAAACAGCAAGGCCAAGGGCCGCTGGCGATCGCCGCTCGGCAGACGGCGGCGCTGGCGTTGAGCGAATCGCGAGGAATTCCCAGCAAAGACCGCATCGATTCGCTCGAGCGCTTGGCCCGCGATCGGTCGGCCGAGGTGCGCGATGCGGCGATTTCTGCGCTGCTATCCAACGGCAATGCTGGGCTACGTAAGACCATCGTCCGGATCAAAGAGCGGCTCGACAATGGGCGTAGTGCGTTGGTTGCGCTTTGCGAGCGCGACGTTCGCCTTTCGGGGTATGGAACGATGGCGGTCTTCTCAGCGATTTGGCAGACCAACTCGCTAAAGTTGCGCAAGCAAGCGTTACGCTGCGCGCCGACCATAGCTCGTCGCCACCACCGCGTTGGGGTTTGGCTCTCTGACCGGGCGACGAGTGAGAGCAATCCGGAGCTGCGCTTGCTCGGTGCGGGAGCGGCAGCAGCGGTGGCCCTCAGCGTTAACGGGTACCTGCGCTTGCTGCGCGGCTACCTGCGTGACGAACGCGGCGACGTGCGCTTGGCGTTGCTCGACGAGTTGCTTCGTCGGCTGCCACGATCAGCGACTAAGGGGGCTGAGCGACCGGCTGCCGCGAGCGCCGTGTTTTCGATCGTCGCACGTCTTGTCGACGACAATGACGCGCGGGTGCGACGTCGCGTCGCGCGCCTGATCGAGATCACTGGCGAAGATGCCAAGCAGACTGCACGCCAGCTCGGGCGCTTGTTGCGCGACAAGCGTACCCCGGTGATCGCCGCGGCCCTTGACGCGTTGGTCGACGTGGGGAAAAAGTTTGGCCGAAACGCCAGCGAGCCGTCGGTTTCCGAAGCGCTGAAGGCGCTGATCGTCGAGCGTCCGACGTTGGCTGCGCGTGCCTTGGAGGCTGCCGCGTCGATCGGCTTGCGCAAACCGCTCCATGCGGCTGTTGCCCATAGCAGCGCAAAGATTCGTGCCGCCGCGTTGCGCCCGTTGCTGCGGAGCATGGGACGCGGATCGGAGAGCGCTGCGCTTGGCATTATCCGCTCGGCGCTGATCGATGACGAGCAGCGCGTGCGCATTGCTGCGGTCGAGGCGCTCGCCGAGGCTGTCACGCCATCGGCTGCACAGCGAATCGCGTTGCTCACCGCGCTCGTTGAGCGTGACAACGGCCTGGTCGCCGATCGTGCGATTATTGCGCTGGGTAACTTCACCGGGCACGCAAAGGCGGCGGTCGATGCGCTGTCGGCGGGTGTTCGTGCGCCAAGCGAGCGTCGCCGCGCGCTGTCTTATCAGGCACTCGGCCGGTTGACGGCCGCGGAACCGCGAGCGGTCAGCCTCTTGATCGCGGGCTGCGCTGATGTGGCCTACGACGCGCGGATGATCGCTCAGCTTGGGTTGGCACGCCACCTCGCGCGCGTTGGTCAGCGGGATGTGTTGGTGCAACAGTTGCTTTCCGCCGATCGCAATGCGCTCGTGCGGCGCGTGATGATGTTAGCGCTATCGCTTCAACAGCGTTCGCAGGTGCGGACGCCGTCGTCTTCGGCCAATCCGTCGATCGTTGCGCTGGCTGCGCTGCGACTCGCCGACGGGTTGGCGGTTATCGAGCACCCCAATCAAGTTGCCGCTTGGTTATACGGCTGGTAACGCGAGGCTACAGATGAAAACCACGACAGAGATCCCAGGTCAGCGACGCATAGCGACGGGAGAGTCGATCGTACTGCAGATCGCCGGACCCGATCGTCCCGGCGTAACCTCAATGCTGACCAGCATCATCGCCGAGGAGCGCGCCACGCTGGTCTCGATCGGCCAATCTGTGCTCAATGGCTTTTTGATGCTCTCGGCGATCGTTTCGATACCGCCCTCATCCAACGCGTTGCACCGCATCTTGCTCGCCGTCTCGGAGATGGGTTTGCGCCTCGACGTGCGAACCTATCAGCAATCGGTGCCCGTCGGCGCTGATCGCGCGTGTAGGCTCGTGCTCTGCGTGACGATGCTTGGCGAGCTACAGACGGGTGCGGCATTGTCACATGTCACACAGTTCTTCGCTAAGCGCGAGATGAACATCCTCGACATTCGAACGATCAGCGATGATCGGCTCGATGGCCTGGAGCTGTTTGTCGGGCTTCCTGGCGAGCGGCGAATCACCGACGATGAGTTGGCTACGCTGCGCGGGGAAATCCTCTCGGTTGGCCGCACCCATGATATCGATGTCGCCGTGCAAAAGGACGACATCTACCGCCGCAGCAAGCGCTTGGTTTGTCTCGACGTCGATTCGACCTTTGTGCAGGGAGAGTTGATCGATGAGCTTGCCGAGTTGGTCGGCTGCAAAGAGCAGGTAGCGGCGATTACCCAGCGGACGATGGCTGGCGAGCTCGACTTTAGTCAGGCGCTGACCGAGCGTGTTGCACTGCTCGAGGGACTATCGCTCGAGCGCGCGCAGAAGTTGGCGGCAACGATCGAAACCACTCCCGGTGCCGAGCTTTTGGCTGCCACGCTCAAGAGCCTCGGTTTCAAGGTGGGCTTGGTCAGTGGTGGCTTCGACTTCTTTGTCGATACCCTCAAGAGTCGCTACGAACTTGATTTCACCTTTGCCAACGAGCTTGAGGTGCAAGACGGTCGCCTTACGGGACGCGTTCGCGGCACGATCGTCGATCCTCAGCGCAAGGCTCAGTTACTGCGCGACATGGCCAAGGTCTATCAGCTACGACTGGAGCAGACCGTTGCGGTGGGCGACGGCGCGAACGACATGCTGATGCTGCAAACAGCGGGTCTTGGTATCGCCTACCGCGCGAAGCCCAAGCTGCAACAGGTGGCTGATATGAGTGTCAACCACCATGTCGGGCTCGATGCGTTGCTCTATCTGATGGGCTTCACTCAGCGCGAGCTGCGCTGGCTCTCCGACCGCGAACTCTAGTTCGTCGCGTTCGCTCGCGCCGCCCCTAGGCGAAGTACGGGTTGGCTCCGCCGGCGTGATCGGTCTCGTCGATCACCTCTTCGACCTCGGGAATTTCTTCGCAGATCATTCGCTCGACGCCGGCCTTGAGCGTCATGCGCGAGGCTGAGCAACCTTGGCAGCCGCCGCCCATTTCGACGTAGATCTTGCGGCCCTTGACGCCGACCAGGCTAATGAACCCGCCGTGGCTGGCGATCACCGGGTTGACCATCTCTTCGAGCACTTGCTCGACACGCTTGCGCAGCGCCTCTTCTTCATCGGTGGAGCCGGCAATCGTCGCTGCCGCTGCCGCCGCTGGGGTCGCCGCCGCCGGGGTTGCCGTCGCTTGCGGGTTGACCTCGAGCCCGTCGGGCGATTGTACCGCGCGGGCATTGGCCCAGCGCTCGTCATCGTCCTGTTTTTCGCCACGAATCGCCGAGGCGACGCCGGCTGGGGCGCCGACCGATGCTGCGATCTCTGCGACTTTATCTCGGGTCATCGCTACTCCGTCCTGGATCTTCTTGATCGTCGACTTGATCATCTGAACATAACTCCGCTGGACCCTTCGTCCGCGTTTGAGAAGCCTAGCCCTCTGACCGCCACGCGGCAAGGGGCCATTATCGCCAGCTCAGGCGATTCCCGGCAATATGACGTGACTTTTCATCGCTGAAACGGCCGAAAATCGGCAGCTAGGCCTCGATGGCGTACAGCATTTCAGCGCTGTTGAAGCCACCGAGCAGCCGGATCAGACTGCGCAAGGTGGGCCGCCAGGCGACCGCCAGTGCCGGCTCTTCGAGCGCCAGGCGGAGCAGTTTGCGGTACGCCGCGCCCAATGTCGCGCCGTGGCGTAGGCGATAGCTTTCGGCGAACTGCTGTGCCGCGCCGACGTGGCTACGGTGGACGTTGGCGACAATGCTGTCCCACAGCGGGTGGCGCTCGAGTCGTGCCAGCCGTCTGAGGGCGATCAGCCGGTCAAAGTAGCCGCGGCGGGGACATTCGGCAGCCGCCGCGCCGTCAATCTGAGCCGGTGACGTTGGAACGGCGCGCGCGACGCTCGCCTCAAACACCACCGGAGGCGTCCGCAGGCGCTCGACTTCAGCCGTGGCATACACGCGCTGGGCGCGATGTAACGCTTGGCTTTGTTTTAGGTTTGTTCTTGCGAGGGCCTGCAAGATTCACCACCGGCGCTGCAGTCTCTCACATCGTAGCACAGTGTGGATGGTTTGACTACATGTAGGATACTTTTCTACAGACCCCAGCCGCCGCTGATCGTGACGTTGGCGCCGTTGATGTAGTCGGCCCGTTCGGAGAGTAACAGCGCCAAGACCCCGCAGATGTCGTCGCCGCGTCCCAGTCGACCGCTGGGAATCCGCTTGAGCAGCTGCGCTGCTTCGCCCGCTTGCGTCGCGTGCTCGAGATAGCCGGGCGAGATGACGTTTGCCGTGATGCCGAACGGACCGAGCTGTTGTGCCAATGTTCGGGTCAGGATCAGCACACCTGTCTTGGCGATGCTGTGGGCGGTGATCATCGGCTGCGCCGCGAGGCGCTCGGCGTTGACCAGGCCGAAGCTGACGATCCGCCCCCATCCGGCGGCTTTCATCGTCGGTGCCACCGCGCGTGCCAAGTAATACAAGCTGTGCAGATTGTCGGCGAACTGGCCGTGCCAATCGGCAATCGCTTGCTCCAACAGCGGCTCTCGGCGATAGCTTCCCGCGGCGTGGATCAGCGCGTCGATGCGACCGAAGCGGCTGAGCACCGCGTCGACCAACTCCTCGGTTGCGCTGTTGTCGGCCAAATCCGCAACAAAACAGGCAGCGACGCTTTCGCCCCGCAGCTCGGCGCGCGATCGCTCGAGTGGCTCGGCTCGCCGGCCGCACAGCGCCAGGTTCCAGCCTTGCTCGGCGAGCATCGGGATGATCGCCGCAGCGAGTTTTCCCGTGGCTCCGGTGATCAGTACCGTCTTTTTGCGGACCAGCGAACCATCCTCTGTCGACATCAGTTTCCCCTGTCACGGCGCAACGGTTGGTCACGCCCGCCGTCGGTATCATACTGGCGTCGGTATTTACTGCCGACCCCTTAGGGAAGTTGTTGCGCGGCGAGAATCAGCCGCCCCGCTGGCCGCTGACCGAGCACGGCCGCAGGCTTGGCTGTCCAGCCTAGGTAATCGTCCGCTATTTCGGGCGCTTGAACGCGGGCACTGGGCAGTAACGCCCGTCAGTTGCCAGGTGGCGCTCGGTGTGTACGCGCGCTGTTCGAATAACGGAGGGCCTACTGGGCCCGCGTGGCTGTAACTTTTTGTTTTTGTGTTGCTTTGCTTTTGGCACTCGGCGTGCTTTATGGAGGCTGTGTGTGTGGCCTCCCCGAGGGCAGGCCTAGTGGTCATGGTGGCCACTAGGTCTGCCCGTGGCTTTTTCTCTCGCCAGCCTCGGCACCGTCGACACCCCAATTCTTCGCCGATCGCGTCGCCAAATCGCCGCCAATTGAGCGCCCGCAAGATCGTCAAGTGTTTAATTTAAAAAGAAAAACACGGAACAGCGCCCCCGCTGAGCGCGCTGGTGGAGTTGGGCATGGGCCTTGCTCTACAGAGCGCCATGATCACCCGTCGGATTTCCTACTTTTCGCTTTGGCTTACGCTGGTCGCGCTCGGCACAGGCTGTGCTCAGGACGGTTTCGATCCGTCGACCGACAAGCGTGACCCGGATCAGCCTAAGTTCCAAAACACCACGCCCTCGTTGATGGCCGCCTCACCCAGCCGGATGTCGGTGGGCGATACGATGACGTTGATCGGCGATGGCTTCATTCCCGCGCAACATGGACACACCGTGCTGCACTTTGTCGGGACCTTTACCGATGAGGATGGCGTCCCGCACGCGGTGGACTACCAGGTTCAGGCCAGCCAGATCAATGAAGGCAAGTTGCGCTGGAAGTTCGGACCCAACGTGGTTTTTGTGCCGACCGGCGACAAGCTCGGCCGTTTTGTCGGATCGGTTAGCGTGCTCAACCAAATGAACGATCAGTCGGCGGCCAACGCGACGTTGATCTCCGATCCGCTCTCGATCGAAGTCGAGGTGAAACCCTCGCTGATCGCTGAAGCGATCTACCCGGTCGGTGCTGGCTGCGGCAACATGGTCACCAAGACGCTCGGCGAAGTGCCGATGGGTTTCACGGTTCGCGCGCTCGGCCTTCGCGAAGGTACCCGTGCGGCGCCGATGACGTTTCGCTGGACCTTCGACCGCAGCCAGTGGGACATCATGGAAGGCAACGGCACGTTCGATCCGTTTGAGAAGCTGCCCAAAGAGGGTTCGCTGGTCGTCGAGGATGTCGTCGAGAGCGGTACGCGTTCGACGGTAGCTGATGGCGGCGAGCGCTCGTTCTTGGTCAAGGCCAAGCAGGACATTCTCGGTCAGGGGACGCTGAACATTAAAACCAAAAAGCCCCCCGAGAAGTCGAGTGGTATGCCGGTATCGGTCGCCGTGTCGGCAGTCGATGGAAGTGGTCGCAGCGCTTCATTAACCCTCGAGATCAAAGTCCACGATGTCGTGCAGGCGGTTTGGGACAACAAAGTTCGCATTGCCGAACGCTTCGAGCCGGAGAAAGTCAGCGACTGCATTCCCGGTGGGCCGATCGGCGTCGATGTCTCTTACACCGAGTCGACCCATTTCAGTAGGTCGCGCTCGGTCAACCTAAACTGGAACGTCAACGCGCACGTACCGGTCGCTCCGCTGGGCATCCTCGCGCCCCACAACACCTGGGCAACCTTCGGCGCAACGGTGAACTTCTCGCTCGCCTTTGGCGTGAACGTGCACGAGGAAGTATCGACCAGCGAATCGAAAAGCCTGGCGATGACCGGCCACATTCATCCCGGGGAATACGGCGCGTGGTATCGTCAGATCACGCGCTTGGCCCGTATCGCCTACTTGACCGGTCACACGGTTTGCGGTGAAACCTACGACCTGGGCCAGGCGGTGATGACCGATTGGCTCTTCACCCCCGATCTGGCCAAAGGCAACTCCTGCCCGCCCCAGCACCAGCTGCAGCCGGCCGGCGTTTTCGATATCACCGACTAGGACGACTACCCCGCCGCTAGGTTTGCACGTCATCCGCCTCGGGACGCTGATAGGCTCTGTTTGGTCTGCTGATAGAGTGGCTGGAGATCGTCGCTATCCGCTGAATTAGCCAGGACCTGCTCGACCAGCGCAAGCTCGTGCGCTGCCTCAGCGGCCGCGTTGCGCTCGGCGAGCAGCGGAATCAGCTGACAGCGAAAGACCGCCGCGCGCTTTGCGTCGTCGGCTAGGTGGATCGCTTGCCTGAGAAACAGCTCAGCTTCGCGCGGATCGCCTCCGCGTTCGATCACCAAGCGAGCGATGCGCGCCCTGACCCCCGCGTTGGCGTGGCTATCGTCTTGAGAGATACGGTAGTAGCGTTCGGCGGCTTCGTAGCGCTGCGACTCGTAAAGCAGGTCCGCTAGCTTGCGTGCTAGCTCTGGCACGTCGCGCCGCGGCGCTTCGTCGAGCGCGACGAGGTAAGCCTCGATCGCCGCTTGGACTGCGCCGAGCTGTTTCTCGATCCGCCCCCGGCGCTCGAGCAGCTCGTGTTTGGGGCCAACCAGTCGCAAGAAGCGATAGCTTCGGTAGCGCTGGCGTAGCCGCTCGTCGGCCCCTTGCTGCAGCGCGATCAGCAGCTCGCGATCGAGTCGTCGCAGCTGCCGTTGGATCAGCGGGCGCAATGCACTGTCGAGCAAGAACAGGCAAGCGATGGTGATCGCCAGCGTTCGCCCAAGGCCAAGCTCTGCGCGGCTGAGCAGCACTGTGCAGACCACGAACACGGCGAAAAAAAGCAGGCGCTTGGGCCAGAACACCAAGCGCATAGCGGTCTGATTGCCGAGTGCGGCGCTGCGCGATGCGGCGGTATCTTCGGTCACGCGTCGACGACTTTGTAGGACTTGACCCGCAAGATGTCACCGACCATGGCGATCCCCATCTGGCCATCGGCGATTTCGCCATCGACCACCACGCGGATGCCGTCGGTCTTCAATTTGGCGTCTCCGCCGTCGAGCTGATAAACCACGCCAGCGTCGGTGACCAGCGTCCACGCACCGCCGGCGATGTCGCTGTGTCGGACCACACCACGATATTGACTGTCAGCCATCGCTTCTCCCCTTGGCTTGTCGAAGCTCTATCATAGCGCACCCGGCGCCCTACAGCAGGTTTGGGCAGCGAACCACCCCGCGATCGCGACACGTGGCGCAGCGGTGAGTCGGGCTTTTCGGCGACAAACCGCCCGTACAGTCCGGACAGGGGATTAAGCTCCGTCCGCCGCAAATCTTGCAGCCCTGCCCGAAGTAGCGCGCATAGCGGTGGTGCTGCATGTCGCTCGAGGCTTGGGCATAGCAATGATCGCTGCAGGGCGCGACCGGGTTAAGCTCGCGTTTGAGTCGTGTTGCCGTGGTGCGAAAACGCCGCCCGCGTCGGTCGATCAGCGAGCGATCGATTTCCGCGGCGAGTTCACGCATCCAGGCCAACGGGCCCTGTGCGGGAGGATCGACACGCCTTCTCGGCGAGATCATCTGGCTGGCTAGCAGCTGATGTCGCGCGACGTCGACGCGGCGGTTGCGTAGACGGTTGCAGTCGACACATATCGGTCGGCGACAGATGTTACAAAGCAGGTCGGCATTGGCTCGCCCGCAGGCCGTACACACAGCGTTGCGGTAGGGCCCCTTCGCCTCGTCCGTCATCGAACTACTCTGAGGCCCAGGCAGTGGGCCGGGTTAACGAAGGCCACGCCGCGGGTCGTTTCCACGGCGGCGGGCCGGGCTAACGAAGGCCACGCCGTGGGTCGTTCTCCACGGCGCCGGGCTAACGAAGGCCACGCCGTGGGTCGTTCTCCACGGCGGCGGGCCGGGCTAACGCCCTCTCTTGAGCTCAGTCAGCACCAGCTTGGCGACGGCCTTGAGGGTATCGAAGACACCATAGCCGGTGGTGGCCACCGCTTCGAACTCGGGAACCTGCTCGGGGTTGATCAGGTCGCGTAGCTCGGCGATCGGCGCAACGTTGGGCAGGTCGCGCTTGTTGTACTGCACGACATACGGGATCTTGGCCAGATCGTAGCCCTGCTCGTAAAGGTTGTGCTCGAGGTTATCGAAGCTCTCGATGTTGGCCTCGGTGCGCTCGATCTGTGAATCGGCGACGAAGACCACGCCATCAACACCCTTGAGGATCAGCTTACGCGAGGCGTCGTAAAACACCTGCCCTGGCACGGTGTAGAGGTGGAAGCGTGTCTTGAAGCCGCGAATCTCTCCCAAAGAGAGCGGGAGAAAATCGAAAAAGAGTGTGCGCTCGGTCTCGGTTGCCAGCGAGATCATCTTGCCCTTGGCATCCGGGTTCGTGCGCGCGTAGATGTACTGCAGGTTGGTCGTCTTTCCGCAGAGCCCAGGCCCGTAGTAGACGATCTTGCAGTTTATCTCTCGTGACGAGTAGTTGATGAAGGACATCGCAGGACGCTAATCCTTAAACAGGTTGTCGATATCCTCGTCAGTGATCTCCGAGAAAATCGATGGGGTAGACGGTTGTTGCACTTTGGCTAACAGGCTATCAAACACCGACGACAGCTCATCCGATGCCCGCCGCACGCGCAAGCGAACCAAGCCGAGCGATGAGCGTTCATCGAAGAGGATCACGAGGATCACGCGCTGAGCAACGATCGAAATGTGAACGTTGATCTGCTCACCCTCGTGGAATTGGCCGGTGAACTCCTTCTCCTTGAGGAGTGACGCGATGCCCCCAGTCGCGGCCACGTTGCCCGCAGTCAGCGACGACAACGAGGTTGTGTCCAAGTGGCCGGTGTCGCCGGCCTCCGAGATCAGCTGACCGTTCTTGTCGATCAACAAAACCGCGGATGCGTTGGCGTCGCGGTGGAGGCGCGCGCAGACCTCTTGGATCTGCCGATACTCCTCCTCATACATGACCATGTCAGTCATATGCCGGCCCCAATTTCCTGCATCAGGCCAAATACCTGTATCAGGCCAAATTCCTGCATCAGGGACTGCCTCCCGTCTACAGCGATCGCGTACCGAACGTTCACACGCGCGACCTGCCTAGCTGACCAAACGGCTTCGGCTGGGCAACCTATTCGCTTCAAGACCCTATCGTACTTGAATACCAAACACCTTGAATTGTTTCAAGTGTTTCTGGCGGTTCTGCCGAGAATCTAGGTGGGGGAGTGCTAGGCACCAGTCAGCGGGTGCCCCGCAGGCCCGGTCGAGACCGCGATCAGCGATGATTTAGCGCTTCCACCGGCAAAGTCACCGTGAAGGTCACCCCAGGTGTCTCAGCCTCGCTGCGAACCTCGGCGTTTCCGCCCATCGCGCGAATCGCATGACCGGCGAACAGCATCGGCAAGCCGCGATCGCTGCGGAATTGTCGGGTGCCAGACGACTCTGGCCCACGATCGAGGGACGTGGCCAGCAGGCTGGGGGTCAGGCTAGGATCGAACGGCGGCCCTTCGTCGCGCAGCGTCAAAACGAGCCGCGTTTCGTCGAGCGAAGCCTCGAGCCTGACCACACCGCCAGGGGGCGTATGTTTGAGGCTGTGGGCGAGCATGGCCAGTAGCGCGCGCTCGAGCAGCTCCTTGTCGACGCCGACCTCGTTTTGCGGGAATTTCAGTTGCAGGGTGCGCCCGCGGGCCCGGCTGGCCAACCGCTGGGCCAGGGTTTGATCGAGTTGCGATAGGTCGACACGCTGGGTCTCCAACATCACGTCGCCCGCGCGTAGTCGGGGCAGATAGACCATGTTGTCGAGCAGGTCGCTGAGCATCTCTGCGGCTTGCGTGGCTTCGTCGATCGCTTCGCCCAGCTCGCCGTCCAGTTTCTCTGCCTGCACGTAGCGCAGGTTGGTGATCACCACGGCAAGCGGGTTTTTCAAGTCGTGCCCGGCGCGCGCGATCAGGGCGCCGAGGGCTCGTTCGTCAATACTCAAGATCGGCGCTCCTCAAGACGGCGCGAGCGGCGCAGCTCAGCCTCAGCGTGGCGCCGCATCTCCGCGTCTGTTTGAGCCGCCACGGGCCGGACGGCGATCGGCTTTCCAGCTTTGTCGACCGCGACGAACGTCAGGTAGGCTGTCACGGCATGGTGTCGCGTTTGCTGTTCGTCGGCCTGCTCGCGCTCGACGCGTACACCGACCTCCATCGAGCTGCGCCAGGCGCGATTGACCTGAGCGTAGAGCACGACGACGTCACCCAGGTGGATCGGGTGAACAAACTGCACGCTGTCGAACGAAGCGGTGACGGCGATACAGCCGGCATGACGCTGGGCGGCGACAGCGGCAGCGATATCGATCCACTCCATGACCTTGCCGCCGAACGCCGTGCCGAGGGCGTTGGTATCGCCTGGCAAGACGATCTGCGTCATTTCGACACGGGAAGCGGAAGCTGGTCGAGGAGAGCCCATCGGCCTTTGTTGGTTGATTAGCGACAGCGCGTCGCGTAGCGGACGCAGACGCGACGGCGTGTGCAGTAAGGGCTGCGTGAAATGCAGATCCCGTTGCGCCAGATGCTGCAACGCGTATAGCAATTTTGTCGATAGGCGAACTCGACGCAAGCGCTCTGGCAGCGCGCGCCTTGATGATAGCGGCGACTCGGTGTGTGGACGATACAAGCAGCGAGCGTGGTGCCAGCGAGTATCGCGAAAAGCAGCATCAACACGGTGCGGCGCATGATTCCTCCGGGCTGCGGTCGATGTTATAGGCAACGACCCGATCGGTAAAGCATCGGCTTCCCATCTCTGCTCGAGAGCTTGATGCTGTGCGTTGAGTCACTGTCGGTCCGAGTGTGACTATTCCGAATCTGCCTCGGCGCTCTTTGTCGCCCGCTGGACGACGCCGATGCGGTTGCCCTCGGGATCGCTGAACATGCCGAGCTTCACCAGATTGGGCACTTCGGTCGCTGGCTGGATAATCGTACCACCGAGGCTGGCGGCACGATCGAGCGCTTGTGCGACATCTTCGACTTCCACGTAAACGGTCACGTAGGGTTCTCTTGCCTCGTCCAGCGGCGCGATGCCCCCGCCGATGCCGGCCGGAGGTTGTTCGATGATGTGGTAGCTCTCGACCGAGTCGTCGAATTTCCAGGCGAAGAGCTCGCTGTAAAACGAGCGCAGCGCCGCGCTGTCCTTCCCACCGATTTCGAAGTGAACCACCGGTCTGCTATCCATCGGCCGTTGCCTCCATCCAGCTGCAAATAAACAGAACCGCTCCATCGTAGCCTACTTGGTTGCCGAAGCGAAACGCTTGGCGTGCTTGGCCCTGCCTGGCGCACAGTGCGCTAGCGGCACGATGCGGTTTTTCGAGCATCGGTCGAGGCTGGTGTATAGTCAGAGGATTAATGCAACCGGTTGATTTGCTCCGACGAGCTGTTCGCTTTGGGAGGCCGGCCTCCTGTTTGCTGCTGCTCAGCACCCTCGCGGGTTGCACCTGCGGCGCTGGCCGAGATGCGCCGACCGATCAGCCCGACCAACGGGTTGTAGGTCTCAGTCCGACCCCCGGCGAATTGATTCAGGCCGCCGAGTGGCGCCGTCGTGTCACCATCGACGTGAGTGTGGCGACGCGTGATCAGTCGGCCGGCATTCGAGCGCGTGCCGCATTGGCCATCGGGCGCATCGGAGACCCCGAGCACAGCGAGCAACTCTTTCGCCTGCTGACCGATGGCCACGCCGAGGTGCGAGCAGCCGCGGCCTTCGCGCTGCGCCTGTTGGCGATCGACGACCAAGCGCTGCGGCTGCGCGTCGCACGCGCCTTTGCTGCGCGCCTGGCCGGTGAGCGTGACGCCGTTGTGCGCCAACGACTGATCGTTGGGTTGGGCTGGACCGACGATGGTGCCGCACGAGAACAACTACGGCCGTTGATTTCCAGTGCGGACACGACGGCAGCGCTGACCGCCTGGGGGTTGCTCGGTCAACGCAAGATCCTCGGTCCGAAAGACCTGCGTGCGCTGGTCGAGCCGCTCGAGCGTCAGGTCGATACCGCGCCCCAGCTACTCGCTGCCTGGGCGGCCTTTCGCGCGGGCGATGTCGGGCGCGATCCGCGTCTGGTCGCCGCGCTGCAGCGTACCGCTGAGCGCTGCTTCGAGCTCACGGCGCTCAAGGCGCAAAACCAGGCCTGCTTGTGGGCCGTGCGCGCACTTGGCGGGGCGATCGACCCGATTTGGTTCTACCGGCGCCTGACCAGTGCAACCCCGCGACTGCGCGTCGCGTTAATCGACGCGCTGGCCCACAGTGAGCAACGGGGCGGCTTGCTGCTGGCGCGCGCCTTGCCCGACCTCTGGCGTGGCGTTGCTGCCAACCATCACCGTTTGGTCGGACCAGAGCTGCATGCGGTGCTCGCCGCTGTTGAGGCGCTGGGAGATCTGGCGACCAAGCCGACGGTGATCGCTCTCGCTCGCCAGCTGCTCGAGCTGTCCGACGGCGGAAAGTCAGTGGTCAAGTACCGTGAGGACGAGGCGCACAGCGTCGATCTGGTCCACTGCGCCGCGGCGGCATTGATCGACCGCGGACTGCGCCGCGTTCAGCACAGCGCCTATTGTGGCACCAGTCGCTCGACGCTGTTAACCGTGCCGATGCGGCGCGCATTCGTCGCGCGACTGATCGGCAAGCTCGATCGGCAGGCAAAATGGAAGATCACCCTGCTCGAGCGCTACTTGCTCGACGACGATCCGTTGGTTCGCGAGGCAGCCGTCGCCTCGGTCGCTGAAATCGATGATCGGTTGACGCTCCTGCCGTTGACCAAAGCCTTGGAGGACAAAAACCCCAGCGTGCTCGGTGCGGCGGCCGAAGCGGTCAAGCGGCAAGCTGCTCACCTGCTGGGTCAGCGTGGCCTCGTCAAGACGCTTTCACGCCGTCTGGCGGGCCTCAACCCGCTGGTCGATCCGGAGGTTAGTTGCAGCGTGATCGGGGCGCTCGGCAAGCTGCGCGATCGCCAAGTGCTGCCACAGCTGGTCGCCCTCGCTGACTCATCGAGTCGCGCGGTGCGAACTTGTGCGCGGCAGGTGCTCGATCAGCTCGGTGGGCGTCTGCCGCGATCGAAACAGCCGTGGCCGTCGCGCGCGTTGCCCGACTTGAGCTGGGCAAAGCAGGCCGCGTTGCCCAAGCGCGCGGTGATCGTGACGCCCAAAGGGGAGATCACGATCGAGCTGTTTAGCGAGCAAACGCCGGCAACGGTGGCGAACTTTGCGCGTCTCGCCGCGCGGCGCTTTTATCGCGGTCTGGTCTTCCATCGCGTCGTGCCCAACTTCGTCGTGCAAGGTGGTGACCCGCAGGGTACCGGATGGGGCGGTCCCGGCTACACCATCCCTTGCGAGCTAACGCCGCGCCCTTTCGAACGCGGCTCGGTCGGCATGGCGCTCGCCGGACGAGACACCGGCGGCAGTCAGTTCTTTATCGCTGTCACGCGTCAGCCTCACCTCGATGGACGCTACACGCAGTTTGGCCGAGTGATCGCCGGGATGGATGTGGTCGATCGCTTGCAGGTCGCCGACCGCATTCTCGACGTGCACATTCCCTCGCGCAGCTACGAGAAACGCCCGAGCCAAACGGACTAGCGGGTGATCGTGGGTTGTTAGTGGCGCTGCGCCGTTGTCGCGGCCTGCTGTGGGATCCAGCTGCAGCTACCTTGGGCCATGCAAGGTTCGTCGCTGAGGTGCTTTCCTTGCGAGACGAGGAAGCGCGCGACCATGTGGATCAAGAAGGTGTTGTTGTCGAAGGCCGCCGTTGGGTCGGGTAGCAAGAAGCCGTGCTGGCCCAGCGGGTCGAGCAGCGGGATACGCAGCGCGACGATTTCATCACCCTGGCGGTGCTCGAGGCGCAGTGGCGGCTTCAGGCGCGGCACGTCCGGCGCGTGCAAGCCGCGTGAGAAGTCCTCTGGGTCGATCACCACCGGCTGGTCGTTATGGCGGCGCAGTCGTGAAAGTCCCTCGGTAATGTAGTTGTCGATCAGTACGCGGTTTGCGTTCTTTTGATAGCGCGGGTCGATCGCTTCGAAGTCGACCGCTCCGGCAGCGCGGGCCAGCGAGATCGCTGTAGCCACGGGCACGGTGATATCACCTGCTGTGGCGATGAATAGCGCGTTGGTTCGCGCCGGGTCATCAGCGGTTCTCAGCGGATGGGGCCACTTCTGCAGAAACGGCACATAGTTGATCGGATCGGCGGGGTCCATCAAGAGCTGGGCAAGACCGATCATCCGTCGCAATCGCGGCGAGTTGCGTGGCAGGCCAAAGCCCCAGCTCGGGGCGACCAACGGACTGCCCTCAGCGTAGCGCAGACCTTCGAACGCCACGGTTTTGCCGAAGGTCCTCACCTCGATCTTGGGCGTGTCGGCCTTGGGCGCATAGACGCGCAGCACCAACGGATCGCCGAGCAACAGCGTGTCATGGATCAGTGGTTGCTCGCCGATCTTATCGCCGATCAACGCTCGCTTGTCGCGACCATCGAGCGCATCGGCGGCGACTTGAACGCGAAAACCGCCTTCGCGATCGACATAGGCGGTTTGTCGGTCGCCCTGGCGCAAGTTAAGTAGTTCGACGCGGTCGCCTGCTGTCAGTCCGTCGACCTGACCGATTTCCAGCACGCGGTGATTGCTACCCGTCGCCACCCAAAACGACAGCGCAGCCTGGCCCGCCGTGCCGGTCGGTTGGCCGATGATCAGCGGACCGAGCATGCGCAGCATCGCCGAATTCACGGCAGCGCTTTGCTCGGTGCGGCGCACGATGTCGACCAATCCGCCGCCCATCGCCTGCGGTGCGATCGTGCGGATGGCGGGCTCAACGGCGCCGACGATCGTCGACGTGATGCCGCCCAAACTAGTGCCCCAGGCGGCGAGCTTTGCCGTCGGACCGCCGAGGTCGAGTTTGCCGTCGCCGTCGAAGTCACCATCGAGGTCCGGGCGCTGGTCGCCGTTGTAGTCGATCGTCGCCGGCTCTTGTCCCAAGGCGCGCAACGCACGCACTACCACTATCGTGTCGAGGACCGTCTGGCGGACGTTGTCGCGCGAGCGGGCCAGGTCGGCCGAGATGAAGTTTGCGCCCGAGTCCGGTTGGTTGTTGTTGTCCACGTCCTCGGCGCGGCCCGGGAAGATGTGATCGAAAAACGGTCCAAGCCGCTTTTGCTTGAGCACCAGGCGCAGCAAGTCGGAGTAGTCGTCGAGCTTGATGCCGTGAGCGACACCGTCGATGGCGCAAGTCGCAAAACCGTGGCGGGCTAGCGTTCCGGCGAAGCCCAATAGCTCGACCTGTGTCGAGCCATAGCCGTGGGCGTACATCAGCACCGGCGCAGGTCCGTGATCTGGCGCCTGACGCGGTATCGCGCACAAGAACGGGATATCGTGCTCACCCCAACTTCCCCAACCCTTGCCGCGGTTGAGCTGCCAGCGCTGCTCGTTGGCCGCGCTGCCCTCACGTAGGTTGGGTCCGCGTACCGAGCCGATCACAAAGTATTTGATGTTGTCTAGCGCATCGTTGACCGCTTGTTTGCTGTCCTCGGTGACCTTCAACACGCCGGCGTTGATCAGGCTGCCAAAGTCGAAAATGATCCGTTGGAGCTCGCTGGTCGGCAGCAGGTACGGATTGGCGCCCGCCGCGGTACTGACGACCTTGGCTGTGATCTTCGCCGGAAACTGCTGCGCTAAGCGGGCGTAGGGACCCTCGCCGTAAAGTCCCGCGCGCAGCGCGATCAAGTCGCCGGTCGGGTCCATCGTGGTAAACGTCCAGCTGAACGCCACGTCGTCGACGGCTATGCCTCGTGCGGGCAGGATCTCGCGCAGCGGCGCCAGGGCTTCGCTCTGCGGACGATAATTGACCTCGGCGAAAGGCGAATGGATCGCCTGGCCATTTTCGCCGACCAGTCCTCGACGGAGGACGACGGCGTAGCGCGTTTTGCCGCGCAGCGGTACCACCGGTCGCATCAACAAGGTGTTGGTGACGCGTTCATAGTAGTTAACCAGCGGTTCGCTGGCTTTGCCCGACACTGTGTTCGGTCGGTCGAGATAGCCGTCGCCATCGGTGTCCTCGCCGGGATCGAGCAGGCCGTTTTGGTTTGCGTCTTCGTCGGTCGGGTCGAAAAGCAAGCTGTCAGCATTCGCTCGCCCGTCGCGCGGCCAATACAGATCCAATCGCGGCAGCGCTTCCGGGTAGTTGCCCCGGCCGAAGTCCAGGGCGACGAATTGTCCATAGTCTGGCGAGGCCGGGTCGACGTCGACCAACAGCACCAGATCGTCGTCGAAGCGCTCGTTGTCTTGGTGGCGCTTGGCGATCGTCTCGAGGTCGAGGGGCTTGTCGAAGCTGACCGAGATCGTGCCGAAGGTTGAAAAGCCTTCTAGCTCGTTGGCCACCCGCCGGGCACGCCGCTCATATTCGGAAAGCGCGCCGTCGAGTGAGATCAACACGCGCAGTCCTGTCGGCGACGAGGGGTCGAGGCGGGTTGCTAGGTCGTTGGGAAAAGGGATCTCCGGTAGCGGCTTGGCGGTCGGTTCCCAGATCACTGCTGGGCCGCCGCGATCGACGCTGAGGCCGAGTGGGGTGAAAAATGCTTGTCGATCACCACAGGCGGAAAACAGCGCGATCAGCACCAGGCCCGTTCCAAAGCGCTCTGTTGGGCGAATAGCTGACATCGGCGCCATCATAGCCGCCTCGTCTCTCGACAGCCAGCGCTGTTGGCGGCATGATCGGCCCATGCCGTTGCAGCGAGCTGAGCAATCTCGTCGTGCGCTCTACCGCGAAGCCGTTCGCGCCGCGGCCGTCGGCTTGGTGATCAACTTGCTGTTGGGTGTGACCAAGCTAACTGCCGGCCTGCTATCGGGATTTTACGCCCTGATCTCGGACGCGGTGAATTCGCTGTCCGATGTTGGCGTGTCAACCGTCGTCGTCGGTGCGCTGCTCTACGCGCAGCGGCCGGCCGACAGTTCTCACCCTTATGGACACAGCAAAGCTGAGGGCATCGCGGCGAGCAACGTCGCGCTGCTGGTCGTGGTCTCGGCGGCGATCACCGCCTATTACGGTATTTTGGAGTTTGGCGCAGCGCACGGACTGCCACCGTTTTGGACATTGCTGCTCGCTGGCGGCAACGTTGCGATCAAAGAACTGCTCTATCACTACAAGATTCGCGTCGGTCGTCGCACCGGTTCGACCGCGCTGATCGCCAATGCCTGGGACCATCGCAGCGATGCCCTGTGTGCGGCGGCGGTACTCGTTGGTCTGCTGATCGTGCGCATTGGCGGCCTCAAGTACGCGGCTGCCGATGAGATCGCTGCGTTCGTCGTGCTCTTGGCGATCATTGTGAGCGCCGGCTTGCTCTTTCGGCGCAGCGTTAGCGAGCTGATGGACGTGCAGGCCGATTCGGATCTCGTTTCGCAGATTCGTCGCGAGGCCACCGAAGTTGGCGGCGTGGTCGATGTCGAGACGCTGCTGGTGCGTAAGTCGGGCCTCGAGTATTTCGTCGACGTGCACATCGAAGTCGACGCGCGGATCAGCGTCGCCGACGGCCACGAGATCGGTCATCGGGTCAAAGATCGCCTGCTGGGCCAGCTTCCCGTGCTGCGCGACGTGCTGGTCCATCTCGAGCCGGACCTTCAACGCGATCGCGACGCTCGTTCGGCTCGGCGCTCAGCGCGCGCCGGGTGAGTCCGCGCGCTCGGCGGCCGGCGTCTTTGCTGTTTCTTCGGTGAGGTGGCTGTCTCAGAGGCCGGAGGCTGAGGCGGCCTGCTGATCACCCCTCCAAGTTGTTGAAATTACGTCGCGCGACACTTGGCAGCGCTGGCTCAGGCTTTGCACAACCGGGCTGCGTATGGCTCGTCCCGATTTTTGCGCCCGTTGGCGTAGCGCCTTAACACTGGTGGTGATCTCGCTTGCGGTCGCCGGTACCGCCGAAGCGGAAGTGTATCGCCAACGCACAGCGCGCGGCGGGCTGATCGTCGATCTCGCCTACAACTCCAAGCAGCTCAAGGTGCAGCGCAACCGTTGGCTGACCGTCTACGTTCCGCCCGGTTACGAGCAGTCGCGCAACGGTCTGCCGGTGCTCTATCTGCAAGATCGGCAGAACCTGTTTTCCCACCTGCCGTTTGGCAACGCGGGTCCGCGCTGGAACGTGATCGAAACCGTCGAGAAGTTGATCGCCGAAAAGCGCTTGCGCCCGACGATCATCGTTGGCATCGACCACGCCGCCGTCGATCGAATCGAAGAATACCAACACTACACGCCGGCCGGTCGAGGATATCTCGAGTTTCTCAGCAAAGAGCTCAAGCCGTTCATCGATCGCGAGCTGCGCACGTCGGCTTCGCGCGACCAGACATTCTCCGGTGGCTCCTCGCTGGGCGCGAACGCTGCCCTTGGGACGTTGATCGAAAAGCCCGCCCAGTTTGGTGGTGCATTGATTCAGTCGCCAGCCTTTTGGATCGCGGAGCAGCGCGTGATCGCCCTCGCTGAACAGAAGCTCGGCTCAGACGTGCGGGTTTATCTCGACGCCGGCGATCGCGAAGTGGCGGAGATCAAAGACGGCACCAAGGCTTTTTATCAACTGCTCTTGAAACGCGGCAAAGTTGCTGAGAACTGGAACGCCAAGGTGACGCCCGGGCCCAAACTCTGGCACCTGATCGGCAGCGGTGGTCACAACGAGCTCGATTGGGGCCGGCGTCTGGGGCCAGCTTTGGAACGCCTGATCGGTCCGCCGACCGAGTAGCAGGGCTTGCGCGTCGCCGCGATGCGCCGTTACTTGAGCCAGCCGTACATCGTTTGGACTTGCTCGAGCAGCGCCTTGTCGGGGCGATAGAGCACCCAGGAAAAGGTCGGGTGCTGTTTGCCCGGACGCTTGAGCGATGCGCGCCAACCGCTGATCTCGCCCAGGCTGCGCTGGCCAGCGGATTGTGGCCGAAATTTGATAAATAGCAGGTAGCGTCGGCCCGGCAGATGGCGCCGCAGGGTGACCGCGAGATGGAAGTCGAGGCCGCTCCGACCGAGTTGCAGGAAGAGTTCGCCATCGTCATCGATCGCGCCCTTGAGCGATCCGTAGAGCACTTGCTGAGGCGAAAAGGCAAGGGCAACCTGGCGTGGGCTGTCGAACATGTAGAACGCGTTGACCACACGGATCGAACCGACCACCGCGACGTCGGCATAACCAAGGCGACGCAGCAGCATGTCTTCATCGGCGCGGGTCCAGTAGCGCCGCTCGGGCTCGCTGGGCTGTACCGAGGTATTGTCGAACCAGCGGTTCATTTCGGCGCGCCAAGCAGGCGGACGATTGTGACTACAGGCGCTGACCATCGCGCATAACAACCCGCCGATGATAATGCGCTTTTCGCTGCTCACCAGGCCTCCCGGGCGTACCTTAGCACACCGTCGTGCACAGGCCCCATGGCCGTTTCTAACGCGTCAAGATCGGGGTCTTATTCCGGGCGATCGCGGCTTTGCAGATAGCGCAGCAATAGCGGCATCGCCTCGAGGACGACCCGATAAAGCAGCGTCGCCGCCCGTTGGTGGTCGTCGATTTGCGCCAGCGCTTGGCGAATCGGCCCCTGGCGCATCAGCGAGAGCATCGGCAGCTCACGCAGCGCGGCGATCAATTGGTTTTCGAGGTTGGCGAGCTCGGCGAGGGCGTTGCGCTCGGCGAGCTCGAGGCAACGTTGTGCGAGTGATTGGGCGCGCTGACAGGCGATCAACGCGCCGGCGCGCGTCAGCTCGATCGTCGATCGACGCTTGGGCAAGTCGGCACTCGCGGCGCGTTCGGCAAAGACGCGCTTGACGTCGATCTCGAGGGACGGCAGCGCGGCCAGCACGTCGGCTAGCGGCCTGTTGGCAAAGCCAGCGATGTTGGCACCGCCCTCGGTGCAGTTATATAGCGGGATGCGTCGTTCTGCGGCTGCGATGTCGAGTGCTGCCGTTTCGAACCAACGATGGAATCCGGCCATTGAGGCCGAGGTCAGCACTTCACCGCCATAGTATCCGGGCAGTCGACAGAGCGGCAATCCCTCGGCGCTGCGTCGCTGTGCTCCATCGACCTGCTCGGCGCTGTAGGTTGCTTGGTCGGCCCCGGCCTTCATTCGCGAGGCCTGGCCGCCGAAGGCGCTCGTCGCGTAAAGCTTTTCGCCGCCAAAAGCCAGATCCTGACCGACGAGGATCAGTGGTGCGCAGCCCCAATAGAGCGCGATTTCGAAGGCCGCGCAGGCGACCGATCCGCCCGGGAAAAAGTGCGTTGAGTCATCGCCAACCATCTGCCGTAGCCAGTCGTCGGAGGCGCCGTTGCCGAAAAAGGCAAAACTGGTTGGCGCCGGCAGGGAAAAGAACCGTGGGTCGCAGGTCGCTGCGAGCAGCAGCGCAGCCAAGCGCTCGACGGCATAGTCTTTGACGTGGTCGTAGACCACGGGCTGGGCGTCGAGGACCACAGCCACGTCGGCATCGATACCGGCCGCGCTGAGCGCGGCGAGCGTGCGCTGATAGGCGACCAGCACGAAGCGATCACGGTAGCGGGCGAGTTGGGAGATATTATTTTCCAGCGACGGGCCGGGGCCGACCAACACGCAGGGTACGTCGAAGAAGGCGTCCTTGGTGACCGTCATCGAAGGTAGGCGCGCCAGCGCATCGAGGTTGCTCAGCCCTTGCGTGACCCAGTGTTCCCCGAAGCCGGCCACCGTTCGATCGCGCGTCTTGCGGCTGCGCAGACACTGGTCGACCGCAGCGCTGATTTGCTCGCATTGCCCCGTTGGTAGTTGGGCGCCGCTGGCGGCCCGCGTCGTGGCGTGGCTAGGAAACGGTGGCTCGAGCAGCTGTAGGCGGTCGATCAGCTCACGCAAACTGGCGACGCGCTGTGCGCCTGTGGGCCAATCGGCGACCTGCTGATCGCCGAGCACGAAGATGCGCTTTTGCCCGCGGGCGATTAGCGCGCGACAATCGAGCAGCGCGCCATCACCGACCAAGATCAGGATGTCGCGTTCGATGTTCCAATGGCTTGCACTGAGCCATTGCTCGGCAGCCTGTTCCGCTTGTTGAAACCGCTCCAGCATGTCGTTGGCCCGCGCGATGCGCGCGGTTGCCGCGCGGACCCTCGGCGCAAGTGCTTGTTGTTCGCCGGGTTTTGGGCGTGAGCGATGGGCCTGCAGTTCGGCGATCTCGGCCTTGCGGGCAGCGCTCTGCTGCAGCAGCTCGAAAACCTGCGCGCGTTGCCCTGCATCGATCGCCGCGCAGGCCTCGTCGAGCCGATCGGCCAGTTTCTCGAGTGTTTCCGCTAGTCGCAAAAAGGCCGTCATCTGCTCGATATTGTGCACTGCCGGGCGCCGGCGACCAAGCACCTGCGGAACAATCCTTGCACAGTTCGACAGCAGACGCCTGCTGGCGCGAAGGAGACGATGGTAAGTCGACGGATTTGCGTGGGGGCTGTCGCCGGTTTTGCACTGCTGCTGGCAACAGTCGCTGGCGGACTAGGGTGTGGTGTGTCGCCGCAAACAGACACCGACGGCATTTTCGTCGGCAAAGGCGAACTGCCGCCCGGCGGCTTTGCCGCTCAGGCGATCTTGCTGCAACCGGTCGGTCGCTCCACTCCGCTGTTTTCCGATGAGACCCCGGTGGCCTGGCGTTACAGCTGGCCGGGAAGTGGCTTCCGTGCCCGCTTTCGCGGTCAAAAGCTGTGGGCGACGCTGCGCGAGTCGCGCGATCCGCTCGGCGGCAGCATCTATCATGTGCTCGAGATCGATGGGCGGATCATCAAGAAGATCGCTGTGCCGCGCGACGGCAAGGCACATCGCTGGTTGCTCGTCGACAACGACACGGTGGCCGAGCATACGGTGCGGCTGACGCGGGCAAATGAAGGCGTCTACAGCGAGTCGCGGCTGTCTGCTGTCCAGACGGACGGCGATCTGTTGGCTGCATCGGCGGCGCGCTATCACGTCGAGGTGATCGGTGATTCGATCAGCGCTGGCTATGGCATCGAAGGGCAGATGCCCTGCCACTTCACGCTAGCGACCGAGAATCACAGCAAGACCTACGCAGCACTCGCCGTGCGTCAGCTTCATCAGCAGCTTGTCGCTCAGGTTGACGGGTTGGCCGACAACGCCTTCGACCAGCAGCTCTGCCGCGCCGGCGTTTCGTTATCGACCGTCGCCTGGTCCGGCAAGGGCGTGCGCTATAACGCTTCCGGCGAGGGGCCGACGTTGCCGACGCTTTATCCGCGCGCCATCCCGACTTCTTCTCGCACCGCGTCGTCGGTCCTTGGCCCAGTGCTCTGGAACCGGGCCGATGTGGTGGTGATCAATCTCGGTACCAACGACTACAATTTTCTCAAGGGTTCGCGTAGCGCCGAGGTGATCGATCCATTCATCGAGGCATACCTGGGCCTCTTGCGGATGGTGCGGGCCTACCACTTTAACCCGCAAATCCTCTGCACGCTGGCGCCGGCGCGCTCGCGCTACGCGCCGTTTATCAAAGCGGCGATCGAACGCTTCAACAACGAACCGGTCGAATGGCTGAGCGACGAAGTGCGTCGACGGGCCCGTTTCATCGAGATTCACGCCGAGCCATCCGGTGGTGAGGGCTGTGATGGGCACCCCTCAGCGGCGACTCACTTGGCGATGGCCGAAGCGTTGCGTCCGGAGCTTAGCCGGTCCCTTGACCCGGACCGTCCGCTGGCGGTTTGTTGGCCCTAGCGGCTATCGCTGCCCACTCAGCCCAGCAGTGATCAGCCGCGGCGGGTTCTTCCCCGCCTGCTGCTTAGTCCTCATGGCTGAGCAACAGCGACGCCGGCAGCGGATCGCCCGGCGCCAGCGCCTCTGGTGCGCGCTTGCCGCAGACCCTATCGATGTCTTCGGCGTTGACGGCGGCTTGCGGACGCAGCGCGACGATCGCATCGCCGTCGATCGGCTCGCCGGCGGCGATCGCCCGTCGCGCGTAGAGTCCGCGTCGCGCCCGACGGATCTGTTGGCGTTCCGCGCCGCGCGCGCGTTTTTCTCCATCGCCGAGTGCAACCGGGACCATCCGCACCGCTTCGACCAGCTGGGCGAACTGGTCGAACTCCAGGGCGTAGGAGTGGTCGGGGCCGGGGCGCCGGCGGTCATCGGTGACGTGCTTTTCGATGATCCGCGCGCCGAGCGCCAGCGCAGCTGCAGCGATCGCCACCCCTGGCGAATGGTCGGACAGTCCGACCGGCAGGTCGAAGCGGGCGGCCATCGTCTCGATCGCTCGCAGATGCATCGCTTCGGCCGGCGTCGGATACAACGAGACGCAGTGCAGCAGCGCGAGCTGGCGGGCGCCGGCGCGTTTGCAGGTGTCGACTGCGCGCGCCACGTCCTCCATCGTCGACATCCCGGTCGATAACAGCAGTGGCGCGCCGGTTTTCGCGGCTGCCCGCAGCAACGCCAGATAGGTGACGTCCGACGAGGAGACCTTGATGAACGCCGGTTCGCACGCCGCCAGGGCCTCGACCGCTGCCAAATCGAACGGTGTCGCTGCAAAGTCGATCGACAGCTCTCGACAGCGACTTGCCAGTTCGGGCAGCCATTCCAGCGGCGTGGAGAGGTTGGCCAGCGTTTCGAACGCTGGATGGTCGGCGACGACCATCGTTTCCGCTCGAAATAGTTGGAACTTTACCGCATCCGCACCGACGTCGGCCGCACGCCGGATCAACGCGAGGGCCCGCGCCTTGTCACCGTCGTGATTGGAGCCAATCTCAGCGATCAAGTACGGCTTGTCGTTCCACATTTACCGACAAGCGTAGCGCAAAGTTGGGGCGACTTTCGAGCTTTTCAGACGCTCAGCGTCAATCGAATCGCGGCGGCCGAAATGCTTGCTCGGCATCGCTCGAGAAGCCCTAGTCGATTCAGATTTCCGGCCAGTCGCGGCCGCGCAGGGCAGCGTTGCGTTGTTCGTTGCACCAGCCGGCGACGTTGGCCAGGTCGACGAGGTTCGGTTGCGGCAAGCCGAACGCTTCGAGGTAGTCCATCGGCACAACCTCGTCCACGCCTCTGCGATTGCGACGAATCAGATACAGCGGCGTTGCGCTGCTCTGACGCGTGCTGTTGGCGGCTGAGACGAAAAAGCCAGACGTTCTCCGCTCCTCTCCGCCGGTCGAAGGAAAGCGGTTGCTCATCATCCCCGAGATCCAGGTTTCGGCGATGCCCCGCAGTGCTCGGACCTTGCCATCGCTGGTCAAGTAGGATGGCCCCGGCTCGCCCCCATTCCAAGCGGTCAAGCCAGATGTCCAGGTTGCGCCCGTTGCGTAGTCCACAGCGTTGTCGCCTACCGGGATTCCGTGATCCAGCTCGAGGATCGTTGTCGTTTCGCCGGGGTTATCTGGAGAGAAGCTGATCAACGTGCCGCGGACCCCATCAATTTTCGTGTAGGGACGCCTGACCGTGGTCAGCGTGCCGTCGCAGCGCGAGCCGAGGCCCCAATATTTTTCCTGGTGTTCGAAGGTGATGTGGGTCCATGCCGCGGTGCTGATGCGATAGGTATAAAGTCGCGCCGGATCGGACCCCTGGTCAGCGAGCACAAACAGTTTGTCCTCGTCTGTTGGGTGGGCTGCCAGACCGCCCAGTCCGTAGGTATCGTCTTGGTGGGGGAGCATCGCGGCGAATTCGGCCGACCAGAGCAGCGGGTTGGCGCTCTCGACGTCGAGGTACAGTTTGACCAGTCGCTTTCCGTCGGGTGAGCGGTCCAACCCCCAACCGATTTCGTACCAATTGCTCACGCTACGAGACTCACGAGCATCAAACGATCTTCGCCCAGCGACGGGGATTGAGCAACAGCCCAGCGCGCTGTGGCTGTGCGCGATATTTTTTTTCGCTGTCAACAAAAAGATCGCGTGCGGCCCTACCGGTCGTCGATCCACTGTCGATAGATCAAGGCAGCGGCGAAAGAAATGGGTGCCATTCGGACGCTGAGTTGCTTTGGCCCCGCTCTTCTCTTCTCCACCTTGCGCTCGTTGCGGGGCGTAGCGTGCTCTTTCGTTCGCCGATCGAATATGGCCATCTCACGGGGCCACCCTGACGCGTTATCCGGACTCGGGTGACGCGTCATTTTTTTTGATTTTTTTCCGCCGAAAATTTGTTCGTTCTGGAAACCCGCCTTATAGGACTTGTCCCGACAGGTATGTGCGTTTCACACAGCAGCTCACAGTACAGTTGATTCAGTTGCAGAGACTACCAGGAGAACGACAGTGTCCAAGATCATCGCACTAACAGCACACAAGGGTGGGTCCTCGAAGTCTACGGTGGCGATTTCCCTAGCGACGGAGTTTCAATTGCGGGGAAAGCGGGTGTTGCTAGTTGATGCGGATCCCCAAGGAAGTCTGCGCGCCTGGGGTGAGGCGGCTGCAGGATCTGGCTACGCTGCGCCGACGATCGTGGCGATGGGCGCGAATCTCGATCGCCCCGAGCAATTGCCGGCGTTGACGTCGAGCTACGATCTCACGCTGATCGACTGTCCTCCCGGAATGACGGATGTTCACCGCGCGGCGCTAATGGTTGCCGACCTGGCGATCATTCCTTGCGGTCCGTCGGTCGTCGACGCCTGGGCCTTGGCCGACACCTTCGCGCTGATCAGCAAGGTTTCGTTTCTCCGTCCTGAGCTTCAGGTCTCGATGCTGCTAACCCGCACGATCCAAGGCACGCGAGTCGCCGCCAGCGCGCGCGAAGCGCTTGCTGACTGCCGCTACCATGTGTTCCAAGCCGAGCTGCACTATCGTGTGGCCTATCAAGAGGCGCCGGCCCTCGGCATCGGCGTGACCCGCTATGCGCCGGGCAGCCGGGCAGCCAAAGAGGTTCGCATGTTGGGTGATGAGGTTGCCGTTCTGCTCGACCAGGTGCAGACCGACCTCCGTGCGCCCCAGGCTCAGGCCCAGTTGCGATCGCTCGTCGTTGACGAGCCGCTGATGCACGCCGCCGTCGCCTAGCGATCAGGGATCATCAAAAAAGGGGACCGTTCTACCGCCGGCCAAGCCGAAAGCAGAACGTCCCCTTTAGGCCAACGAATCCCCTTAATCCAGCGGACCTAGGTGCCGACGATAAAGGTTACGCTGGTCGTGCCGCTGCCACCAATGTTCAGCGTCGCGAAGTTGCGCGCTCCTTCGACCTGGTAGTCGCCGGCGGTGCCGGTAACCTGCTTGAAGCAGTCGAGCACTTGGCGGACGCCCGTTGCGCCCACCGGATGGCCGGCGCCGATCAGCCCGCCTGACGGGTTGATCGGCATTTTGCCACCGATCTCGATCCAGCCCTCTTCGATCGCCTTGTAGCTTTCGCCGGGCTTGGTGATACCGAAGTGGTCGATCGCCATGTACTCCGAGGTCGTGAAGCAGTCGTGTGTCTCGATCCCGCTGAGCTCGGTGACGTCGTTCATCTTGGCGCGCCGGAACGCGTCAGTGATCGTCTTGCGCACCGTTGGTAGCACGTATTCCTGACCCTTACTCTGCTCGATCTTGTCGGCGAAGCGGATCGAAGCCGTGCTGTGGCCCCAGCCCTTGATATATGGCAGCGACGAAAGCTTGATGCCGCGGGTCCGCGCGTAAGCGGTGGCGTAGCGTTCTGAGGCCAAAAAGACCGTCGCCGCGCCATCGGTGACTTGCGAGCAGTCGGTCAGGTGAATACGTCCACCGACAGCAGGGTTGTCATCGCCCTTGGCACAAGCATGATCTTTGCTCATGTACCAGGTGCGGGTTTGCGCATAGGGGTTGAGCTTGGCGTTGGCGTAATTGACTACCGAGATCGCGTCGAGGTGCTCGGCTTTGAGGCCGTAGCGTTTGTCGTATTCGTCGCCGAGCTGACCGAACAGCTTGGGGAAGGGAAAGTCGACGCCGCGGGCCTCGAGTTCGTACCAGGCAGCGGTGCCGAGATAATCACCGCCCTCTTTGGATCCCACGGTTTTCATCGCCTCGATACCGCAGACCGCGACCAAGTCGTAGCGTCCGGCCTCGATCTCCGCCGATCCGGCGAGCAATGCGATGCTACCCGAGGCGCATGCGGCCTCGTGGCGCGACGTCGGTAGACCACGAAACACCGGGTCGACTTCAACGAAGAACGCCCCAAGGTGCCCTTGTTTGCAGTAAAGCTCTGCCGCGAAATTGCCAACATGGGCGGCTTCGATATCTTGCGGGTCGAGGGCACAGGCGTGCAGGGCGCCGCGTACCGACTCGCGCATCATCGCCAAGAAGTGCTTGCCCTCCTTGGTCCAGTTGCGGGCAAAGTCTGTTTGGTAACCACCGAGTATGTAAACGCGATTCTTGCTCATCGCTTTTCTCCTTTGCCCTTAGGACTTGGCCACGAAGTATTTGCCCAAAGACAAACGCGGTTCGTCGAAGAACCGCTCGGTGCCGTTTTTGAGCGCCCGCTCGAGCAGTGGCGGAACGGTTAGTTTATTGTCTTCGAGAATCTTTACAGTGCTCTTGACGCCGATCGCTTCGACCAGCGCGCTCGGCGGTGCCCAGTTGAAGCCCGCCGCCATGATCGAATCGACGCCAATCACGCTCTCGGTCACTTCGCCGACCCGGCAGAGCGCGTAGCTGATGTAACCGCCGATCACTTTACGCGCCAAGTTGGCCCACTTGCCCTCAGCTGTGGTGAAGACCTCCATCGCGCGCTTGTAGGCGCCGATGCTGTTCAAAAAGATGATCTGCTCGGCAAACGGCAGCTTGGGGACCTCGATGCTGCGGGCGTCTTTGTATTCACCGCTCTTGATGTCGAGCACGCGTAGCGGCTCACCCTTGTTGCGCATGAAGAAGCCTTTGCCGCTCTTCGTGCCTAGCGTACCCGCGGCGATTAGCCGTCGCATGTAGTCCGGCATGCGATAGGTCTCGATCGCCTCGTCTTTGACTTTGTCGTAGATGTTGTCGCAGATCGCCTGGTGAACATCCCAGCCGACCAGGTCGACCGTCGCCAACGGCGCCAGAGCGCGGCCGGTGTAGCGTCCAACGACCTTGTCGATCACCAGTGGCCCATACTCTTCGGCCAGTTGGCAGACCTCGTTGAGCACCTTGAAGCCGATGCGATTGCCGGCGAAGCCCGGCGTGTTGGCTGTGCGCACCATCAATCGACCGAGTTTGTGAGTGCTGTAGGCGTCGATGAAGTCGACCAACGCCGGATCGGTCGCCTGGCCAGCGATCAACTCGGTGCCGACGATCACTTGTGGTGGATTGAAAAAGTGCAGCCCCAAGAAGTTTCGCGCGAAGCTTTCGCTGCGCGACTTTGCCAAATCGGTAATCGAGAGCCCCGAGCTGACCGTGGCGACGATGCTATCGGGACGGCGATGGCGGTCGATCAACTCGAGCATCTCATGCTTGATCTCAAAGTTCTCCGCGACGGCCTCAAAGATCAGGTCCGCTTGGGCGACGGCCTGGGGCAAGTCTTCGCTGTAGCAGCCCACGTCGATCAGCTTGGTCAAGGCTGACGAGCGGACTGCGCGTCCGGCTCCGTCGCGTCCCTGTCGCGCTTTGTCGCGCGTGCGCGCGAGGAATGTCGTTTGCGCTCCGGCCGCCGCGAAAAGTGCGCCGCTTTGGTAGCCCATCGTGCCATTGGCACCGAGCACGACGACCTTCTTTATCGGTCGCGATTCTGCCAGCTGTCGGCTCGCCCTTACATCCGCCATGTGGGTCCTCCCTCTCCAGGTCGTCAGTTCACCTGGGCGGTCGATACTGTACCTGTTTGGCGGGTTGTTTTGAAGGCGAGGCGCGTTTGCGCAAAAGAGACGGCTAGCGTCGCCGCCTGGCCCCGCAGATCGACCAGCTCGGACGCATAGCGCGGTCGACGGAACCGCTAGTGCTTAGCCACCACCGAGCAAGAAGATCGGAAACACGGTCGCCGAGGCCATGATTACTGCCGTTGTCCACCATATCCGCATGACTGCTCCTAGTATCGCCTACGAAGAGGCATTAAGCGATTTTCATGCCAGCTGATTTCACCCTAAACCATCGCCGGAAAGGCTGATTTCTTTAGCAAATGGGGGATCGATCCCACACCTGACGGGGCAGCTGACCTCTGCGATAGTCGAGGTTTAACGACGACATATCGCCGCTTTGCCTACATCTGTTCAGTGACCATTTCTGGCGTAGCCGCGCATAAAGGGGACAGTTCTAATGGTTGGTTAAACCAGTCGGTTTAACCAACCATTAGAACTGTCCCCTTTATTGCCCACACGACACACCACGCTCGCGCAGCGCGGTTCTTGCCGGGGACAGCCCGCCTTTCGAGGCGGAGGTGTTGCCAATACCAATCGATGGGTTAGCCGACGGTATCGGTCCTGCTATCTGCGGATAGCGAGGGGGAAAGTCGAAATCGTAGTCCAGCACCCCCTTTTCCTCGCCGCGTTCTGGGGTAGGCTGGGCCGATGTCGGGTTC
The DNA here is from genome assembly GCA_020633415.1 of Deltaproteobacteria bacterium. Classification (GTDB taxonomy): domain Bacteria; phylum Myxococcota_A; class Polyangia; genus JACKDQ01. Next base: position 13,850 of record JACKDQ010000014.1, on the reverse strand, counting down.
TCGTTCAAAGACGATCCGTGAAGTTGGTCAGCTTGGTGAATTGATGCCGGTACCCGAGGCGCAGCGCGCAGCGCTGGGCCAAGTGCTCGGCCGATTCGAGGTGCGGGTCACGCGACACCTCGAACCGCTGATCGCGCAAAGCGAGGCGGTGGCGCGCCAGTTTTTGCCCGACGTTCGCGAGGTCGAAGGCCTCGGCGAAGCGCGCTGCTTTAGCGGACTGCTCGCCACTGGTGTGCCTGGCGTGGAACGGATGTATCTCGATCGCTGTATCGTGATGCCCCATCCGGTTTGCCCGGCCTACTGTCGCTACTGCTTTCGCAAGTTCTATCAACACGGCGCCGGTAGCGCGATGAGCGAGGAGCAGCTCGACCAGGCGTTGGCTTTTATCGCCGGCGATCCGCGCCTGCGCGAAGTGCTGATCACCGGTGGTGAGCCGGTGATGGACAAGCGCCGTCTGAGCCACCTGCTCAGCGGATTGCGACGAATTCCGCAGATCGGCCCGATCCGCGTGGCTTGTCGCAGTTTGGTGCTCGCTCCCGAACTGATCGACGATCAGCTGATCGCGCTGTTGAGCGCGCACCAAGATCTGCGCGCTGGCAAGCCGCTGGAGATCGCCTGCCATATCAATCATCCCGACGAGATCTCCGCGCCAACCGTCGAGCGTATCGTCGCGCTGCGCCACGCCGGGCTCTCGCTCTACAATCAAACCGTGCTGCTGCGCGGCATCAACTGTGATGCATCGATCCTGCTCGCCTTGTTCCGCCGACTGCGCAGCTATGGTGTCGAAAGCTACTATCTGTTTTTTGCCGGACCCGTTGCCGGGATGGATCATCAGCGACCGCGGATCGACGAAGCGCTGGCGATCAAGGCCGAACTGCGCCGGCAGGCGACGGGACGGCTCAATCCGCGATTTATCGTCACGACCCGTATCGGCAAGGTTGAGCTAGGTGTTGATGGACGGATCGTCGAGCGCGAAGCCGATGGTCGTCATCTGTGGATCAAGACGCCTTATGCGCTGGCGGAACTGCAGGCGGTGGACCCGGCGTTTCGTCTGCCCGACGACTGCTATCTCGCCGACGATGGCGCGATCGTTGTGCGCTACCTCGATGGGCCGCTGCCCGCTGCCAAACCCTAATCCAGCGGCGCCCTAGCGACATCGGCCGAGACCTGCTGTAGACTGGTCCCATGCTTGAAGGAAAACGTGTGCTGGTGACCGGCGGGGCCGGTTTCATCGGAACTCATCTAACGACTGTGCTTGCTGAGCGCAACGAGGTCGTCGTCTTCGACACATTGAGGCGCAATGCCTTGCAGCCGGCGGGGCTCGACAAACACGCTCGCGTGACGTTGGTCGAGGGCGACGTACGCGATGCAGGCGCGGTCAAACAGGCGATGCAAGGTTGCACACATGTCGTTCATATGGCGTCGATCGCTGGTGTCGATACGGTGATGAGACTCCCGGTCGAGACGATGACCGTGGCGATGAGCGGTACGATCAATGTGCTGCAGGCCGCGCTGGAAGCCGATGGCCCGATCGAACGCGTGATCGACTTCTCGACATCGGAAGTATTCGGCCGACAGGCTTACAACGTGACCGAAGGCGACGTGACCAGCCTCGGTGCTGTCGGTGAAGCGCGCTGGACCTACGCGGTCAGCAAGTTGGCGACCGAGCATCTCAGTTTCAACTATTACAAGCAGCACCAGCTGCCGACCGCAGCGATCCGGCCGTTCAATATCTACGGACCGCGGCAAGTTGGCGAAGGCGCGGTGCACCATTTCATCGTGCGTGCCTTGCGTGGCGATCCGATCACCGTACACAACGATGGTGGACAGATCCGTGCTTGGTGCTACATCGACGACATCATCGAGGGCACGATGACTGCCCTCGAGCGCGCCGAGGCGATTGGCCATTCCTTCAACATCGGCAACCCGCGTTCAACGGTAACGATCCACACCCTGGCTCGCGAAATCGTGCGCCTCACCGGGTCGCGCTCGAAGATCGAGTTCGTCAAATGGGACTTCCCTGACGTCGAGTTGCGCATCCCGAATATCGACAAAGCGCGAGAGCTGCTCTCCTTCGAGCCCAAGGTCGAACTCGAAGACGGGTTGCGCCGAACGATCGCCTGGTATCGCGAGCAGGCGGAGAGCAAATGATCAAGTTGTCGCCACCGGAGATCGACGAGACCGACCTCGCTGCAGTTCGTGATGTGCTGAACAGCCGTTGGCTGGTCAAGGGTCCGCAGGCCGCGGCGTTCGAGCGTGAGCTTGCTGCCTGGGTCGGTGCCAAGCACGTCGTCGCCGTTAGCAGCGGCACCGCGGCGATTCAGCTGGCGCTGCAAGCGCTCGGCATCGGGGCCGGCGATGAAGTGATCGTGCCGTCTTTGACCTATCCGGCAACGGTGCACGCGGTCGCGCTTTGCGGTGCGACCCCGCGCCTGGTCGATGTTGACGGTGAGACCTGGAACATCGATCCATCCGCTGCCGCCGCCGCATTCTCCGCGCGCACCAAAGCTGTGCTGCCGGTCGACCTCTGCGGCGCGCCGGCCGATCTCGCCGCGCTCTCGCGCGCGCTGCCCGATCTCGATAATCGAGCGATCGTCGACGACGCGGCCTGCGCCTTGGGCGCTGAGCGGGACGGTGTGCGTTGCTGCGCCGATGCCACGCTGGCCTGTGTATCGTTTCACCCGCGCAAAGTGATCACCACCGGTGAGGGCGGAGCGGTGTTCACCGATGATGATCAGTTAGCTGCTACGCTGCGCCGATTGCGCGATCATGGCCGCGACACTGCGGGCCGTTTCGTCGCCGTTGCTGGTAACCACCGGCTCTCGGAAATGGCCGCCGCCCTCGGCCGTGCGCAGCTCAGACGCATCGATCGCTTTTTAGAGCGCCGCGCGGCGTTGGTCGCGCAATACAAACTGCGTCTCAAAGATCATTCAAAGATCCGCTTCCAGCAGCTACCCAACGGCTTTGTCCACGGCTATCAAACGCTCGCCGTTGAGCTCGGTGCTGGCGTCGATCGCGATGCCGTGATCGCTCGCATGCGCGAACACGGTGTGGAGACGACCCTCGGTTCGTTCGCCGCCCATCTAGAGCCGGTCTATCGGGACGCCGGCGTAACCGCGCCGCACAGTGAGCGGTTGACCGCCCAGCTGCTCGCGTTGCCGCTGTATCCGAGTCTCACCGAGACCGAGGTCGATACCGTTTGTCAGGCATTGGAAAAAGCGATCTAGCGGTGCGAGGCTCTGGGGGGTGGCGGACAGCGCCGCCTAGCGTTTGCGCACTGTCGGTTTCTGACCCCCCGGACGGTTGCGGTGCGCCTTGCATCGACGCATCGCCGGAGTTTGAATGAACGCCTTCGAGATCCGTTGCTTCTGCGGTGCTGAGATCGTGCCGTTGGTGCAAGCTGGCGGGTTGGTTCCATCGCGGACACTCGGCGAGCGCCCGGCGACCTTCTTTATCTGCCCCGCGTGCAGTCACATCGCGACGATTCCGATGCCCCGCGGCGAAGCGCAACAGCGACTCAACGATGTGTTGTTCAATCCATCCGACGTCAAATCATCGAGCTATGACGCAGCCAGCATGAGGGCGAGCTACGAGAGCAAGGGCCGCCAGCACATCATCGATCGCGTGGTTTCGCTGCTCGTTGAGCATTTCGGAACGGCCCAGGGCATACGCCTGCACGACTTCGGCGCCGGGCCCGGAGATCTCGTGCACCAACTTCGTCAGGTCGGTGTCGACGCCGATGGCTCCGACCCCAGTGCTGATGCGATCCGCGTGGCCCACGAGCTCGGCAATCGCTGGATGTGCGCGACGGACGAGCTCTCCGAGGCGCCCGGCCAATTCCAGGCGATGCTGCTGCATCACGCCCTCGAGCACATTCCCGAGCCGATCGACGCCTTAAGGCGCTGCCGCCGGATGCTCAAGGCCAATGGCCTAATCATTATCTTCGTACCCAATGGGATGTTCTTTCCCGCGCGCACGATCGATTTCACTGCGTGGAAGTGGGGGGCCGTTGTTGGCCATCTTCATCTCTACTCACCCAAGTCTCTCGAGACTGCACTGACGATCGCCGGTTTTGGTCGCGCGCGTGCCTTCGGTAGCGATGTTGGACTGGTCGCTCACCAAAACAAACCAGCTGAGGCGCCCGTTAGCGAAGATACCTTGCAGACGCTATGGCTGATGCGCGCCGCCTTTCCCAAGCGCGCAGAGTTTACCTATCGCGATGTTTGCCAGCACCTGCCGTTTCTCGCCGAACAGGGCGTGACCATTGAGTTGATCGCTACCGCGGTGGCCGAGTCGTAGCCGCTTGCTGCGCGCGTGGACCTTGCCGTGAGCTGAGCGTGCTCGTATGCTCTGCGTACTGTTGCTGCTTCCTCTCTCTGAAATAGGAGCCGTCAACGTGCTTAGGTCGTTCTTCGTCGCAGTGGCTGCTTTGTTTGCCGCCGCAATGGTGGTTGCCTGCAATTCTGACTCGACGGTGTCGCGGGCGGATTTTCGTCTGTTTAGCGACATCGCCTTGTTTGCCGACGGTGGATTGACGCTCGATAAGGGCGCGCCCGCAGACCAAGGGGCTGGCAGCGATCTCGGTCAAGACTGCGGCAACGGCTCGGTCGACCCCAATGAGAGCTGCGACACCGCGATCACCACGGGTGCTGGTGCTTGCCCGACTAGTTGCACGGCAACCAATGCCTGCCAGCCCCAGACGCTGGTCGCCGCGGGAACCTGCAATGCGCGCTGTGAAACCCAACCGATCACCGCCTGCAAGAACGGCGACGGCTGCTGTCCGGCGGGCTGCAATCATCAGAGCGACGACGATTGCTCGGCGTTGTGTGGCAACGGCCAAGTCGATAGCGGAGAGACCTGCGATACGGCGATCAGCTCGGGGGCCGGCTCTTGTCCGCAAAGCTGCAACGACAACAACGACTGCACCAACGATAGTTTGGTTTCCGGTGGCACCTGCCAGGCGGTCTGCTCGTTTGTCAGCAAGACGACCGGCACGCAGTGCGACGGTAACACCGGGCAGTGTCTGGGTGGCGCATGCTGCAAAGGCTGTCGCAGCGGTAGTAGCTGCGTGGTGGGCACCAGCTTGGGCGCCTGCGGTTCCGGCGGTGGCGTTTGCGCCAGTTGTTCGACGACCAACCCGTGCAAGATCGCCAAGTGCGAAAGCGGTGGTTGTGCCTATCAGGATAAGCCGACGTCGACGACCTGCAGCGACGCGGGCAAATCCGGCTTTTGCGCGCAAGGGGGTGTGTGTTGCACCGGCTGCATCGACCTCGCCGGCACCTGTCATCCGGGGACGACGATCGCGCTCTGCGGCATCGGCGGTAAGACCTGCAGCCAGTGCACGACGACAGCCGAGTGCAAAGACGCCAGCTGCAGCGCGTCCGGCAGCTGCACGACGACTTCTGTGCCCACCGGTGGCGCGTGCACCAAGAACAACCTGCCGGGCAAGTGTTACAGCAATCAGTGTTGTACCGGCTGCTGGGACGGGACGATCTGTCGGAGCTCGCCGGCGATCGTCAACACGGATATTCGCTGCGGCAGCGCAGGCGCATCCTGCGTCAACTGTCCGCTCTCGGCTTCGCTATGCTGCGATACCTCTGTCACGCCATCGAAGTGCACTACCAACGGTGGCAATGGCCACCAGGGCAACGGCGCCTGCTATCCCTAGCCTGGCGCGAACAACGCTCGATTCTTCAGCACGGCGGCTCGGCAGCGCCAACGGCGACGCACTCACCGGGCAGGAAGGAGCCTTGTGTCAGAGCAAAGCAACAAGGCGGTTCGTGTGTCCCTCACGACCGTCGCTTTAGTCGTACCCGTGGCGCTGGCCGTTGGCTTGTCGGTGCTGGCCGCGCTTTCGACGAAGGCGGTCGCTGATCAAACTTCGGCTGCCGTCCTGTACGCCGTTGAGTTGCTGGTCGGCGCTGCGGTTGTTTTCGGCTTCTTGCGCTGGATGGCTGCGCTGCGAGGCATCGACACGCCACGGTTCGGACCCTTTGCCGGCCTTGGGTGGGGGGCCTTGGCCGGTCTGCTAGCGAGTGCGGCGTCCGGTATCTTGTACTACCTCGTCAACCGACCGACGATAGCGCGTCCCTTGGTTTCTGCACTGCGACCTTCGCAGGCGATTAGCAGCATCGGACCAGCCTCGGTTGAAGAGGTAGCCTTTCGGGGCGGTCTTGTTCATATCGTCGACGCTGCATGGGGGCAGTGGGCGGCGCTCCTCGCCGGCAGCATCCCGTTCGGTGTGCTTCACTTGGTGGGCGCGATCTTTGGCCGACCGCCGAGCTTGGCGCACGTTATCGGTGTCAGTGCTGGTGGCTGGCTCTTGTCATTGTTGTATCTGCGGTCAGGCCTCCAGGCTGCGTTTGCCTGCCATTGGATCTGGAACAGCCTGGCAGGCAATTGGGTGCGAGCGTTTCAGCTGCCCCGCGAAACGGGTGAGGTGTCCTTTGAGGGGGCCTGGACCACCGATCTCGTCTTGGTGCTGTTATGCTTGGCGATCCACCGGCTGACGCGGGCAACCGCAGATCCAAAGGAAGTCGCTGATCAACCTGCAAGGATTTAGGCCGTCCTCACGGACGTCGGCTTGCTCCACTCAACCACCGGGGCGAAGCGGCGCGGACGACCGTCGGCGTGCCTGCTACTGCTCGACGCTAATGCCCAGCGCTTTGATCAATCCTTGGTAACCCGGGTCGATCGCGCCCAGGCTGCGCTCTTTGATCGGCACATAGCGCACAGTGCTCTTCGGTCCGCGCTCGAGCGCGACCTCGATCCGGCCCCCGGCGGTGATGATCGCCGCCGCTGGGTATCGGGCGTCCTTGTCGGCATAGTTGGCGTAACGCTTCCAGCCGGCGCCGCGATCGGCGTCGAGATGAGCCAGACTGGTCGTCGTTCGCGTGCGGGCGATCACTGTCGACTCGCCTCGGCGAAACAGCTTGACGATCTTGCGCAGCGAGGCGCTGTCGATCTTGACCCCAGAGGGTGCGGTCTGTTCGAGCTGAAAGATGAAGTTGCCGAGGTCGCTAACGCGAAACCAGGCATTGCGGTAGTGGTCGAGGGTACGCTTTTCGCGGATGTGCGTGGTGGAACCGACTTGGCCAACGGCTTCGAAAAGCAAGGTCATCATGCCGCTGAGGCCCTTGAGGTCCTGATAGTAGCGATTGCTGCGCGAGTGATACTCGTTAAAGTAGTGCGTCGCGGCCGAGATCGGCGGTAGCTCCCAGATCGTCTGGCGCTTGCCGGCGAACAGTCGACCATCTTGGGCAATGTAGATCGTGTCGCGGTCACCGGGGCGATTGTTGAGTTGCACCAAGTCGAGGCGAAGCGCGGGCCCACCGTTGTAGGGCTGGACCTCGCAGTTCTTCTTGATCGCCGTTGCTGCAGCGAAGACCTGCGGGGCCAGCTGTTTGGCCAGTTGGCCGAAGTAGTTGTAGTAGCGCGCGCTGCGCTGTTCGGCGGCGCGCTTAACCACGGCGTCGGGGGCCGTCCGCGCCTTGGCCTCGACTGCGAGCGGGGCCACAACCAGCAGCGCTGTTGTCGTGAAGATCGTTGTAATCAGACGCCGATGCATCGCCATTCCTCTGGTCCGTAGACGGAATCGGACATGTGCACGGTTCGTGCCAGGCGCTACCACCGAAATACGGTGCGTTAGAGCGGTCGGTGGCTTCATTTTTCGACCAGCGCTGGATAGTGCAACCAGGCCGGCCCAGCCCGAAAAACTGAACTATTCGACGTCGATACCCAGCACGTTGCGCAGCTCGCTGGCCTTTTGGTCGAGCGCCTTGCTCGACGGGAAACGACCGGCGTTGATCTCGGCGATCTCCCAGCTGTCGAGTGCCTGCTCGAGGGGCGTCGTGCTGGTGTCGAAACGGGCGGTGTTGGGTTTGCGCCGTTGGGCGAGCTCCATCACCAGGCAAACCGCGTCGTCGAAACGCGCGCGGAAGGCGAGCTCGTTGACGCCGTTGACCGAGCCCAGCTTGATCTTGTTGCTCAGCGAGGTCTTTTTGAGCCAATCGGCAAAGCGGTCGGCTGCGGCCTGACGCGCCGGCGCATTTTCCCGATGCTCGCGTTTGATCGCCGCGCCGAGCTCGGCGAAGCTTGCGCCGGGCGGCAGCGGCTTGTAGCGCCTGTTGCGCACCTTGAGCGACACGCGAAAATCGTAACAGCGTGTCGGGTCCAAAGCTTTTGTGCCGAGGTACTGCTTGATATCGGCCGCTGCGCTGTACACGAAGTAGCCGGCTCGCCGACTGCGCCCAGGGTTTCCGGCGAGCACCTTGTCGATCAGCACCCGCGCTTGCTTGCGCGTCAGCGGGCCTTTGGCCCCCACGACGGGGCTGGCGATCAGCACACAGCCCAGCGTGGTTGCGGCCAGTAGCGGTCGTGTCCTCGTCTTTGGATTGCGCATCGCGGCCCTGCCTTGGTTCATCCCGTTCAGCGGTGATCAGATTGCAAGTGGCGAGCCATCATCAAGCTGCATGATCTCAGCTGGTTGTCACTCTTGCGCATCGGTTGATGTTGTCCGACTTTCGTCGTCGCCGCGGATTTTCAAGCCACCCTTGCGACGAGCGCCGCTGCCTTGGCCCCCAAAGGCACGCGTCGCAGCCGGTCGCCGCGCCGCACACACGGGGAGTCAAAAAAGATGAAGAATCGAGTTTCGCTCGCCTCGCTAGGGGCACTGATCGCTGTCTCAATTTCCGGCGGCTGTGCGGTCGGCTTCGGCGCCTACACCGCCAAACTTCGCGGACAGAGCGTGCGCACCACCGCTCCGCTGGTCGCTCGGCGCGTCGCGCGCAAGCTGGTGATCGTCGTCGACGCGCAGCGCCTGCCCGACGCTTTTCAGATCACCAACATCCGACACAGCGTCACGGGCTTCCGACCGTTCATGCAAGACAGTTTGAAGAACACCCTGTCGTCATATTTTGACAACATCGTGTTCGTCGAAAAAGGCGCGGCGATGCCGAGCGAGCCCCACCTCGTCGCCGAACTGCAGATGAACGGCGTCGAAGGATACAACCACGTTGCCGGTCGATTGACCTACACGATCCTCAAGATGCAGTGGGCCTTTGCAGTTCGTCCCTCCGAAGCCGAGGAGTACCTGTTCAGCTTTGCCGGTGTCGCCGCCAGTCAGCCCTCCTACCGCACCCTCGACGAGGGCTGTCAGCAAATGATGCAGTCGGCGATGCATGGCCTGCTCAGCTCGTGGACGAAAAAGAAGGTACACGGTCAACTGCGCGCGCTCGACCAGCAGCCGACGATGCCGACCAAGGTGCCGGTTAACACCTAGCACCCGGTTCGTCCGTCCATGCAGCGGGAAGGATCGCGCCCCTTTTGGCCGTACTCTGGCTGAGGGGGCTTCGACTTGACCGGCAGCAATGGCGGCGATTTGGCGATCGGCTCCGGCCCAAAGCCACGCCGCCGTGACTTCGTTAGACTTTTTGGTCGTCTCGCCGCCGTGGCGCTGGGTCTCGCCGCGTTTGTGGTGATCAGTGCCCTGGTTGGCAACAGCTTTGGCGTTGGGCTGAATCGGGCACTGGTTTCGTTGGCGGTGCTGCTCGGGCCGCCGCTTGCCTTGGCGCTGCTTCGTTGGGGGCGTCGTCAGGGCTTTCTGCTTTGGCCCTGGGCGTTTCTCTATCACGCGCTGTTGATCGCCGTGCTCGGCGTCGGCTTTGCCGACGTCACCGGGCGGGCGCTACGCCGCCGCGGCGATTGGTTTTTCGCAGGGGGCAGCGGTCTCGTCGCCCACAGCTATCGACTTGGTTTGGCGCGCGTCGCGCTCTACCTCGAGCGCTTTGAGCGCCGCGCCAAGCGCGAGCTTCCGCCAACGCTACAGCCGCTGCTTCCCACGCATCCCGCCGATCGGCAGATCGCTTCGGACTGGTCCCACCCGTTCACGCGTCGGACCTTGCCACCTCACGAGGGCTGTCGTTTCGGTGCTCACCGTCCCGGTCGTCGTCCGGCAGAGTGCGAAGCGGGGCATTGTGGCATCGACTTGCCGGCGCTGATCGGCACACCGGTCCACGCTGTCGCCGATGGTGTGGTCTTGCGCGTCGAGCGCGACGAAAAGCGCGGTGGACGGGCTGGGCGCTACGTCAAGCTCGGTCATCAGCAGGATCTGGTGCGCACCCGCTATGTTCATCTCGATCGGATTGCCGAGGGTCTCAGCGTCGGCGCGCCAGTCCGTCGTGGCCAGCTACTGGGCACCGTCGGTCTGACCGGCGTTGCGCGCTCGGCGCCGCATTTGCACTTTTCGCTCTCGGTCAAGCGCCGCTCGCGTCACCTGTATATCGATCCCGAACCGCTCATGCTGTTTTGGCCGACGGCGCGGCCAGTCGGCGTGTTGCCGACCCGCGTTGCGCGGCGCGAGTAGCGCTTGCCGGTATCTGCAGGCAAACAGCCGATCCCGCAGTGACCATGCCCGCAGCGCGCCGCAAGATCATTGTCGATATGCGCGTGAGCCGAGCGGCGATCCGACCGCCCGACGCTGCCCCGCACGGTCAAGTATTACATTTTGTGTACATCAGTGTAAGATGATCGCAATGTTTGTCCTTGGTCCGTAGCACGCCGACCTCAGGTGCTGATGATCACTGCTGGATCGCCTGGGCCCTCTCCCCCGCGGAGGTCGCGATGGTCGCCGTTGTTCACACCTTGCATCGACTGCGGAAAGCGGGCCACCGCATCGCCGGATGTTTTCCGCTCTACCCACCAACGGCGTTGCTCCATGCGTTTGGCTTCACGCCAGTGGTGCTATGGGGGTTGGGCAGCGATGCAGCTGAGCTGCGGCAGAGCGATCGACATCTGCAGCCCTTCGCCTGCGCCGTTGCCCGCGAGCTCAGTGAATGCCTGATCAGCGCGGGGCAGACGACCTTTGACGCCGTCGTTAGCTACAATGCTTGCGACACCCTGCGAAACCTCCCGGAGATCTTGCAGGCCGCGTCGCCTGAAAGCGGTCGATCCTTGCCGCTGCTTCAGTTTCACCTACCGGCGATTCCGCTCGAGCGGACCGTGGCGCGTTCGTATCTTGAGCGCAACATCGAAAAGCTGATCGCGATGCTCGAGACGCTGACCCGTAGCGCGTTTTCGTCGCGGCAGTTTTTCGCAAGCACCACTTTGTATCTTACACAGCACCGCTTAGCGATCGCCCTCGAAGACGCCGTCGGTAGCGGTCAGATCTCCTTCGCCGCCGGCGCCGAGCTGCTTCAGCTTGCTCACATTCTGCCGGTCGAAGAGCACATCGCGCGCCTGCGCGAGCAACTTGCGGCTTGCGCTGATCGTGGCGCGGTCCACGCTGAGCCGACGCGGGTGATGATCAGCGGTATTGTTCCACCGCCAGTAGCGTTGGCTGATGCGATCGATGCGATCGGACTGCGGGTGGTTGCCAACGATATCGCCTCGCTGCACCGCTCCTACGGCTACGCGCCCGCCGCTTCTGACAATCCGCTGGCCTATTATTGTGACTATTACCTCAACCGTCCGGCGTGCCCGACGATCAGCGCTAGCGCAGACCGACGCCTGGTCGAGATCAAACGCCTGATCAACAAGAGTCGCTCGCAAGGGTTGATCTTCTTGGGTACCAAATTCTGCGAATATGAATATTTCGAGCTACCGCAGCTGGAGCGGATGCTGCGTGCCGAAGGAATTCCCACACTGCGCATCGAACTTGCCGCAGCGACGACGGCGGACAGTGGCGCATCGCAGCTGCGTCTCGAGGCCTTCGCCGAGATGCTGCGCCAGAGCGAGCATGGCGATGACTAGCACATTCAGCAAGCGGGCAGCTGGTCAGCGCTTGACCCAGTTCGTGATCGAAGACGCGATGCGTTTGCGGCAGCGGGCAAACGAGGGCGCTTTCGTGGTCTGGATCGGTGTGGCGGTTCCGGCCGAACTCTTCGCGGGCTTCGACAACGTTGTCTACGCTGTGCCCGAGAGCCACGCTGCGTTGTGTGCCGCAAAGGGTGTGGGCGCGCAGCAGGCCGAGAAGGCCGAACGTTTGGGCTATTCGACCGACCTCTGCTCGTATGCCCGTATCGATCTGGGTACGGCGTTTGATGGCGGCAATGGGTCGCCGATCTTCGGCCTACCGCGGCCGGATCTGCTGGTTAGCGATAACAACAACTGCGCCTTGCTCTGCAAGTGGTTCGACGTCCACCATCGCGAGTGGGGAGTTCCGCACGTCGTGCTCGATGTGCCGTTCTGCTACGAGCGCCAGCAGCCGGCCGACACCGCCTACATCGCCGCTCAGTTGCGCGATCTGGTGGATACCGTTGCCCAGCTTTCCGGCCAGCGATTTGAAATCGATCGCGTCAGAGAAGCCGTGAAACACTCGTGTGCTGCGCTGCAGCTCTGGAAACAGTTTCTCGATCTGGCTCGCGATCGTCCTGCCGGCATCTCGGCATTCGATTCCTTCGTGCAGATGGCGCCGATCGTCAGCGCGCGAGGAAGCGAGCGGCTGGTCGCTCACCTGCAGCGCTTAGTCGAAGAGACGCGCCAGCAGATCGCGCGGGGAGAATTCCCGGTTGCCGATGAGCGCTATCGCTTGCTGTGGGACGGTATTGCGCCTTGGCCGCAGCTACGCAAGATGTTCGGTCGCTTGGCTGCCCAAGGGGCGAACGTGATATCAGCGAGCTATACCTATTGCATCGGATCGCTGGAAGGAGAGATCGCTTTGTTTGCCTATCATGGCGAGGAACCGATCGACTATCTAGCCCGGCTGCAGAACGCAACCGTTTGTCCTCAAGGGATGGCGCTCAGAATCGCAGCGATGCGTCGCGCCATTTCACATTACGACGTCGATGGTGTGATCTTTGCCAGCAACCGCAGCTGCAAGGTTTACTCGCTCATGCAGATCGACCAAATGAGACGCATTCGTGAGGCTGTCCCGATCCCCTGCGTAATGATCGACGTCGACCACGCCGACGCGCGAAAGTACGCCGAAGAGGCGGTCTTCTCGCGGTTGGAAGCGTTCCTGGAAAGCATCGACGACGCCAGAGCCTAGCGCTGTTTGCCGCCGATCGTTCGCGCCTTGCTGTGGTGGCGCCGTCCAGGCTAGGTCGAAGCTTAGGCCGCCGCGGTTTGTTGGACATTCAATAGCTCTTTGGCCAGTTGCACGACAAAGCGCTCCGATGCGCTGATCAGTTCGTGCTCTGCGGCGCTCGGTCGCCCGAATAGGCTGCGTAGACGCTCCATGTCGCTGGTCGCATGTTCGACCAGCACGGCACCGAGCGCATGAAGCAATAGGCGAACCGCTTGAACCGAGCGGCCGGGGCGGCGCGCGCAGATCGCTGCGCTGATCCGCTCGAGCGCGGGGTCGATCAGCTGTCGGTACGCCTCTTCGGCGAGACGTTGATCGCGTTGCAGCAGCGCGCGTTGTAGACGGAGCTCGCCGCGATGGGATCGTGCAAAGCGCAGTGCCTGGCGCACGCAGCTCTCCAGTTCGCTCTCTCGCGCCTTGGGGGCAAATAACTCGAGCAGGAGGTGCTCGAACAGTCCGATCACCTCAGCGTGAAAGCCATCGAGCACTTGGCGATAGAGCGCGTCGCGCGAGCCGAAGTAGTGGACGATCAGGCTCGAGGCGACGCCGGCGTCGGCGGCGATCCGCCGCAGCGATATCGCCGCGGGATCATGGGTCGTCAGCAGTCGGGTGGCCGCCTCGAGGATGCGGTTGTGGGTGACTTCTGCGCAGGCGTGTTTGGGCCGTGCCATCGGATTCGCCTCAAAGATGCTGCGCAATCGTTAAAGCAAATGACGTACCGCAATTGATCGTGGAAATTGCACGGTTTTCTCGCGAGATGGCGTAACACCGACGAAACGCCGCGGGGTTCAGCTGGGCCGTACACCGTCAGGCGTCAACCGGCAACTGC
>JACKDQ010000013.1 GCA_020633415.1 Deltaproteobacteria bacterium | reverse complement strand
GCGAGCGACAGCGGGTCAGCGAGCTGATCGAGCGAGCCTGGGCGATCATCTGCGCCGTGGTCAGTCCGGCACTGCTCGAGCGTATTGGTGCGGCTGAGATTCACGTTAGTCGCTCCACCGTGCGCGCTAGTCAACGCGGCCGCGAGATCTATATCGGGCCCAATACGACGCTGGAGACGATCCTCCACGAGTACGGGCATCACATCGAGACCCACGGCGGCTTGCGCGTACCGGCGTCAGCGTTGGCAGCGCGCACTACGCGCGCTTTCGGCATGCCCAAAGCGCCGCTGCGTGAGCTCACCGGCAATCGCGCGTACGGCGAACAAGAGCTGGCTTATCCCGGTGGGTTTATTTCGCCGTATTGGAGCAAATCCTATGCGCGTCCTATCGGCTTGGGCCTACGCGCCACCGAGCAGATCAGCATGGCCTTCGCCTATTGCATTTCGGTACAGCGCGCGCGCGAGTTGTTCTTCGCTGACGGCGATCTGTTCTTGCGCCTGATGGATGTGCTTGGCGATGGCGGCTAGATCCCCAAGCAGCTGAACTGGGCGGGCTTTTCGTCGCCTGGCCTGCATTCGTAGGGCATGCCGCAGATCTCGTCGTAGCAGGCCTTGTCGTCGCAGGCAGATTGCTTGTCTTGGGCGATCTTGTCGCGACAGCTCTTACTGACGGCTTTGCAGAAGTATCCCTTGTTGCCGCTGCCGTCGGCGGCATAGATGCAGACCGAGTCGGCGTCGCACCAGGTGCAGTCTGTTGGTGGATTATCGAGATCAGCGTGAGTGGCGTCGGGGGTGATGTTGCTGCTGTCGGCCGCGACGCTGTCGCTGCTGACCGCGTCTTTGCCGCCATCGCTGACGGTTGTTCTGCCGCTGTCACCGCAGGCCGCGGTGAGTAGCAGACAAAGCGCTGCGAGGGCGAGTTGTTGGGTCTTACAGAACATCGGTGCTGCCTTTCTCGGCCTCAGCTCGATGCACCAGGCGTACCGCTTTTGCCAAACGTGAAACGATTTGTAATCGCGAAAGGATGGACAGTTAGCCGCGATCACCGAGTGGCACAGTCTGGCACAGACAGCGTCGAGCGATCAGATTGCTCGCGGCGGCATCGGGCTACGGCCAATCGACGATCGCTGACGGGCAACGCGCGGTTAGCTGGCGCGCCCGTCGTAGCGTCGTCGTTTGCTCCGGCCGCTACTCCAGCGCGTGGAGCAATGCGTCGACCTCAGCTTGGCGAATGCCGCCCGCCACAGACAAGCTGCCGAGGTGGCGATGGAGTTGGTCGATGGTGTCGGCCGCGAGTTTGCGGTCGGTGTTGCCGATGCTGGCAAACCAGACGTGATCGGTAAAGAAGCTGTAGAAGTGGTCGAGCAAAGCGAAGCGCTGGGCGTCGACGGTGATCAGTGTCGAACCATCGACGTACTCCAGCTTGACCTTGAACGGACTTCCCGGAAAGCGTTTTGGCAGATCGATCCCCAGACGGTGTTGTTTGGGCAGCCCGCAGCCGATCACCTCGCGCGCGTCGAGTAAGCGCTGGGCGGCTAGCGCGCTGCTCGCCTGCAGATCGAGCGCGAGCGGAATCTTGCAGCGCTCCCACTGCAGACGGGAGACGATCGCCCGCTTGAATTGTGCGTCGTTGGCCACGCGACGTTTGAGCAGCGGCGCCAATGGCTCGGCCTGAACGCCGGCGCTGAGGCACGTGACGAAAAGCAGCGTGATGATGCTGTAGCGGTGCATGTGATCCTCGATAGTGCCGTTGAGCAAGGCGCGTGCCGAATACACGATGCTGAAATGTCGCAGTATCCCCAAGTCGACACTCCGGTTCTCGGTGCGTGCAATTCGATCGTTGGTCAAGCGCGGCCGCGTAATCGGTCGCTGTTCAATTCCGTGGCACCGCGTGCATGGGGCGGCTGAAATCTCGCGACGTACGATTTCTGCGGTTCTTTGGCAGACGACTTTTTGTACGCACAGGCTAAAAGGCAAGCGAGACCGTAGATGCTGAACGATCCGCTGTTCGCCGACAACAGACGGTCAGCAACTTACTCGAGCATAAGGAACGATTATGGGCTGGCTGCTGAGAATCACCTTCGCTGTTGCGTTGCTTGTGGTCAATGCTTCGTGCGGCGCGCTGCCCGAGGCGATTCAAGACGGTCGCCCAGGGCCCGACGCTGCGCGCGACAGTGCAGGGATCGATGCCGTGACGGCGCTTGATGCCGCGACGGCGCTTGATGCCGCGACGGCGCTTGATGCCGGTCTGGTCGCCGACAGCTTGCTGCCCGTCGATGGCCCGCCTGGCGACCAGTCGGTTGTGTCGGACGCCAGTGTCCGCGATGCCAGCAGCTGCGCGTCCCCCAAAACGATCTGCGGCGGACGCTGTGTCGACCTGATTTCAGACACGAGAAACTGCGGTGCTTGCGGTACGCAATGTGGCGTTGGGCTGGCGTGCGAAAACAAACAGTGTGTTTGCCAAACGCCGCGCAAGGTTTGTTCCGGGCAGTGCATTGACGTTACCAGTGATGACAAGAATTGCGGATCCTGTGGCAACGCTTGCAGTGCAGGGCAGGTCTGCAAGGGCAGCAAGTGCGTCTGCGCCTCGGGCGATCGGGTCTGCACTCTCTCTGGCCAACAGGTCTGTGTCGATAGCAGGCGTGACCGAGCAAACTGCGGAAGCTGCGGCAACGCGTGTCCGCAGGATACGGTTTGCCAAGGCGGAAAGTGCTTGCCGTGCGCTGCCCCTGCGGTCCAGTGCTCGCCATACGCCGATAGCTGCACCAATTTGGCGACGAGTGATCGCGCTTGCGGTAGCTGCAACACGCGTTGTCCCTTCGGCGCGTCGTGCATCAATGGCGAGTGCCGCTGCGCGTTCGGCTCTTTGTCCTGCAACGGTCGCTGCGTTGACGTAGACAACGACAGCGAAAACTGCGGCGACTGCGGGCGTGTTTGCCAAAGCGGGCTGGTCTGTACGCAGGGCGCATGTCTGCCGAGCCAGAACTGCCTGCAAGGGATGACTTTCTGCCCCAGCCTGGGTCGTTGTGCGGCTCTCGACGATTCACCGCTCGACTGTGGTCGCTGTGGCAACGCATGTCAGGCCGGACAGGTTTGTCAACGTGGCGCTTGCGTCTCCTCTTGTACCCTGACGCTCTGCGACTCGCGCTGCGCCGACACCCAAAGCTCGCCGTTCGACTGCGGCAGCTGTGGCAATGCTTGCCGCGTCAGCTTCGGCATCGGCGCGGTCTGCAACCAGGGCCAATGCGCCTGTCCTCAGGGCCAGGTGTTGTGCGGCGAACGCTGTGTCGATCCGCAGACCGACAGCAAGAATTGCGGTGCGTGTGGCCTGTCGTGCCCCAAAGGTACGCAATGCACGGCGGGCATCTGCCAGTGTCTCAGTCCGCCGTGTACCGGCAACTGCCGCGGCGAATGTTTGGCGGGTGAATCTTGCGCCAACAGCAGCTGTGGCAGCGGCTGCCCGACGGGTCTAGCTAGCTGCGGTGCCCTTTGTGTCGACACGCTAAACGACGACTTACACTGTGGTCGCTGTGGCAAGCGCTGCACCGGCGATCAACTTTGCGTCAGCGGCAAGTGCGAGTGTCCCCCCAACAAGCAGCTCTGTGATGGTCGCTGCGTCGATCTGGCCAGCGAAGCGGACCATTGTGGCGCTTGTGGCAAGAGCTGCGGCCCACTGGGACGCTGCCAAAACGGCAAGTGTAGCTGCAAAGCAGGGGGCTTACTCTGTCGCGGGATTTGCGTTCAGCAAGACAACAGCAATTGCGGGGCCTGTGGAAAGCGATGCACGAGCGGCACCAACTGCGTGCGTAGCGCGGGAGGTGGCGCCTACAGCTGCGCCAGCAACGGCTGCGGCACCGGCGAGAGCGAGTGCTTTGATTTCAACGGCAACACCGTCTGCGCCGATCTGAACAGTGATATCAAGAATTGTGGGTCGTGTTCCAATGATTGCACGACGGTGGACTGTTGGAATTCGAGCAGCTGCTTTTGTGTCGAGGGTCGCTGTGCGACCCAATGCCCGACCGGCACAACCCAATGCGGCAATCGTTGTGTCGATCTCGTGCGCGATTCGGAGAATTGCGGCACCTGCGGTACGAAGTGCGGCGCGGGGACGGGTTGTTACAAGAGCCAGTGCCAAGCCTGTCCCGCGACAACGACGTTCTGCAAGGGGGCCTGCGTCGATCTGGAGGGCGACGATCTCAACTGCGGTGGTTGTGGCGTGCGCTGCGTTAACGGCAGCTATTGCGAAAAAGGCCGCTGCAAATGCGATCCATCGCAATCGTTCGCCTGCTATCGCCACGGTGGTTTCGCCTCGCCCTGGGAGACGGGCAATAGCTGCGTCGACCTCAACAATGCAACCGCCGATTGCGGTCTCTGCGAGGTGCGCTGTGGTTCCGGGACGATCTGTGTCGAAGGTCATTGTCGCTGTCCGGCGTACAAGCAGCAGTGCGGGCTTTCGTGCACGGACACGCGCTCCGATGCGCTTCATTGCGGTAGCTGTGGCAATCGCTGCAAGACCGGTCAGCTCTGTTCCAAAGGAAGCTGCAAGACGGTTTGCGATGCAGGCTTGAGCGCATGCGGGGCTAATTGCATCGATCTGCAAAGCAGCCTCGATCATTGCGGCAAGTGTTTCAGTCCGTGCACCAGCGGTCGCTGCGTAAGCGGAAAGTGCATCTAGCTAGCGCTTTTCGCCGACGTATAGCCAACGCTCCACCGGGTTGTTGCAGTCGCGCAAGCGCGATAGGTGGCGTTCGGTGATCGTGGTGAAGCCCAGCTGGTTGAGCAGGCCGCGCCAGGCGCTCGACTGCATGAACGTGCAGGCGGGGCTTCGCGATCGCCATGACCAAGCGTGCCGCGCACACTGCAGTTGATCGAATGCCGTGCGCGGGAGATCCTCGTAGATCACGATTCGTCCGGCGCTGCGCAGGATGCGATGGACGTCGGTTAGTAGCCCGGCAGGGTCCTCGCAATGATGGAGCACGTAGCACATCAGCGCTGCATCCTGACTCGACGATTGGAGCGGGATGCTGAGTCCGTCAAAGTGCCGGAACTCGATCTCCGCTTGAAGGGATCGCTGCACATCGACACCGCAAACCCTGGCGGACATCAACGCTTGGAGATGGTGACCGATGAAACCGTTTCCACAGCCGACGTCTACGAGTTGCAGCTGATTGTTGGTTGGAGCGAGGGTTGCGAGTTGAGCGGCGATCTCTTTGGCCATGTCGTAGGCCTTGGCGATGCGCCGTCGGCGAAGGTAGCGTTGCCAGGCGCGAGAAATCGCCAGCCGACCGACGTTGGGGTTGGATGAAACGTGTCGCATGTCACACCTCGAGGTATACATCGCGCGGCGCGCGGGACATCGCCGTAGTGCATCTTCGGTGCCAGCAGCCAGTGAGGTGTTTTGGGGATTTTAGCGAAAGGCGGTGTGCGCGAGCTGCTACAGTGTGTGCGGCTAGGCGGTAAAGCCCAACTCGCATTGCCGGTTGACGTAGTCGGCGATCGTCGTGCGCTGGTCGTCGCTCAGCTCGGTAAACTGCACACCGAACACGCCAGCGTCGCCGCTTCGCCGGGTGTGCATGATTTTGCCTTTGGCCATGATCGCGCGGGTACCGGGCAGCTTGAGCAGGATCGTCACCTCGGCGGCGATGTCGTAGCCCTCGAAGCAGTGCCCGACCTGAAGCGCCATTCCGCCGATCGAGATATCGAGCGCGTTGACGACCTCAAGAAAGTCGTCGCTCATCAGCTGGACCTCGATCGGCGCGGATCGCGACGGCCGCGCACGCGGATGCTTGCGTCTTTTGAACACGATATTCATAGGATAGCGCCGTCCTAGAAAAATGCACAAGATTCTAGATCGTTGTTGGATTGAACCGGTGCCAATCGGGACTGGGGCGGCTATTGAAGGCAGCGCCGTTGCCGCATGGCCTGTATTTCTAAGGTATTCGTGATACCGCGTTCGCTCGAGCGCGGTGTGCAGATCTACGACCCACGCGGACACCGCGAACAACGCCGGCTCGACTGGGACGACGTGTCGCTTTCTTCTCGGGCCTGACCGGGGTGTTCGGCGCTCGCCTTCGCAGATCCTAGCAGTTGTCACAGCCTTGCTTGGCGGCTGTGCAGCCGACGGGCTGGGCAGTGCAGCTGCTCGGGCAGCTGATCGGCGCGCTGCAGCCTTGGCTGTCGCAGCTGACCTGGCAGGCGCAGGCGCTCTGGCAGTCGATGGTGCTCGTGCACGAGCCGCGACCACAGGTAATGTCGCAGCGACCCGTCCCGCAGTTGATCGGCGCGAGACAGGCGTTGAGTTGGCAGTTGACCTTGCACAACCCGGCGCCGCAATCGATCTGTTTGGTGCAGGCGCCATTGGGGCAGCGGATGTCGCAACTTGCCGCATTGCGACAGTCGATCGCGCCGCTGCAGGACTTGGCACCGCAAGAGATCAGGCAATCCCAGCCGGCGGGGCAGGTGCAGCCGCTCGGACAATTCATCGTGCAGGTGTTGCCTGTGCAGCCGCCGGTGCAGGCCGCTGGGCAGCTCTTGCCGTCGACGCCTTGGTCAGCGAAAACCGCGTCGACAAGCGCGCCGTCACTGACCGCCCCGTCAGCTGTTGTGCCATCGCTCGATGAGCTGCTATCGAGGATCATCGCGCCGTCGCTGGTCTGCTGGGGCAGGTCGGGCCAATTGACGATGCAGGCGCCGACGAGCAGGCACAGGGCGAGGATCAGTGGCTGGTGACCGTTTCGCATCTTGTTGCCTCAGAATCGATGCGATACGGCCAGCCCTAGGCCGTCAGCAGATGTTTGTAGCGTCACATGCGTATCGGCAGGTTTCTCTGTGCCAAAACGGGTGAAGAAGAACAGCGCCACGGCGCTAGCTGCCGCAGCACCGGCGCCGATGAACAACACCGTGCTGGTCCGCTGAAGCGTCTTTCCGCTGTCGACGGCGGCCTGGCGCTCATTGAGCGGCAGGCTGCTATCGTCGGCACGACTCTTTTTGGAAAGTGCCAAGCCTCCGGTTATCGCGGCACCGGCGAGCAATGCACCGCTTAGCGCGCTGGTTGTCCAGAACCACAGCGGGCGCAACCGCTTGCGTGAATCGTTGGCCGGATGAGCCTTGTCGGACCCTTCGAGGTCCGGTGGCGTCTCGGCCGCGGTCTCGTTTGTAGATGGCGTACTCGGCAGCGAGCCGGCGCGTTCAGTTGGGCGGTTGCGTTGTGCGGCGAGCGCTTTGTCGCAGCGCCCAATCAGCAGTTGGACGATCTCACGGTTACGCGCGTCGGGCTTGAGCGCTAAGTAGCGTCGATAATGAAACAGCGCCCGGCGGTAGTTGCCGAGGTTCCGGTGACATTGGGCGATATTGAAATGAAAGCCGGCAAGCGGCGCTTTGGCGTAGGCCTGCTGATAGAGCGCCAGCGCCTTTTCGAAGCTTCCCAGGCCGAACTTGATTTCGGCTTGCTTGAATAGTGCGCGTGCCTCAGCGAGATTTGCTGGTGCGTCCGCCTCTGCCGCTCTCGGCATCAGGCAAAGCAGCAAGGCGACAAGCGCTATCGCACCCGTGGCTGAGCGACCGGCGTTACCAACCATGACATCCCCTAGAGCGTTAGCGTGGCTGCGCTACTGAGCGAACGGGTCGATCGTTAGTTCCGGATGATCGGCCCGCTTCGACCCAGGCCTCTGATTTTCGCCTATCTTGCGCGGACCGGCAACCGGCGCCTTGGGGGGGCGCGCTGCCGCCTTGTGGCGGGTGCGTTTGCGATGGGGCGCGTTGCTCGGACGCTTTGCCGGTGCGCGTGTGCTGCCTTCGATGGGTTTGGTCGCGGCACTGATCGGTTGGGCGACGTGGCCTGCTTGCGCCGCTACGGCATTTTCGGGCGTCTTTTTGGCTGGAGCGGTGGCTACGCTCGACGATCGGGCCTTGGCCGTGGGCTGGGCCTTGGCCTTCGGCGGAGTATTCACCGCCGGCGGTCTCGCCGTCGGTGTGTTGTCGGCAGCGACTGGTTTGACCGTGGCCGCTGCTCCGGTGGATCGGATCGCTCGGTGCTTGGCGGGCAAGATCACCACGGCGACCCCTGCGAGAATCAGTGCAACCGCGGCGAGCGCCAGCCAGCGATGGCGGCGCAGCCAGGGGCCCATGCCCGGCAGCGAATCGCCGACGGCGAAGGCGCTTGTCGGATCGCTGTCGATTTGCTGGTCACTTTCGCCCTGATCATCTTCAAGGTCATAGTCGGTGCTGCTCAGGAACTGTAGCGCGACGCCGGGTGTGGGCCCGGTTTGGCGCAGCATCAGCTCGGCTGGCGGTCGCGGTGGTTCGGGAAGCGCTCGTACATCTGTCGGCTCGTCGTCGACGGTCCCCTCGTCTGGTGCTTCGCGTGATTGGACGCTGTGGCGTTGCGTCGGTGACGTGCGCGATCGCTGATCGGTAGCCGCCTTGACACGATCGAAGTTGCGCGCCAGCACGCGGTCTTGTCCGCAGCTGGTAAACGCGTTGCACAGCTCGTCCATCGTTTGGTAGCGCTTGTTTGGATCCTTTTCAAGGCAGCGTAGGATCACCGCGTTGGTCCGCCGATCGATCGATGGGTTGATCTCGATCGGTGGCTGGGGCAGCGACGCAACGTGGCCGTTGAGTACTTCGAGCAGCGAATCGCCGTCAAAGGGCACCTGACCGGTTAGCATCTCGTAGCAGAGTACGCCAAGCGAATAGACATCTGATCGCGCGTCGACGGGTCTGGCCTCGGCCTGCTCGGGTGAGAGGTAGCAAGGCGTACCCATGATCGCTCCCGCGCGTGTTTGTTCGCTCGGGCCAAGATCGGTGAATTTGGCGATGCCGAAGTCGAGCACTTTGACGAAATCGTAGTCGGGCTCTCGATGAGCCTGCTGTGGACCATCGACACCGTCGGGCATGCAAAGCATCTTTCGTCGGCCACTGCGCGTCAACAACATCACGTTTGCCGGCTTTAAGTCACGATGCACGATGCCGACATCGTGAGCGGCGGCCAGTGCTCTCGCGATCTGATAGCCGATGTTGTTGACGACGTCGAACACCGCCAGCGGTCCTTGGTGCCGCATGCGGTCATCGAGGCTCTCGCCGCAGAGGTATTCCATTACCAAGAACACTGCACCTTCAGCGCTGATCCCGAAGTCGGTAACGTCGACGATGTTGGTGTGCTTGACGCGGCTCGCGGCACGCGCCTCACGGAGGAATTGATCGACCGCCTCGCGTCGCGTCGCGAAGTGCGGATGAAGCACTTTGATCGCTACTTCTTTTTGCAGAAGCAGGTGCTGAGCGCGATAAACGGCCCCCATTCCGCCTTCGCCGATCACCGCCTGGAGCTCGTAGTCCTTGAGGCGACGACCAATGCGTGCCAGCACCTCGGCGGTGCAGAGCTTGCTCCCATCCTCGGGGCAGCGGCGCGAGTGCTCTTTGAAGCCCTTGCCGCAACGCGGGCAGAGCATCGTGTGCCGCGCCGTCGTTGCTGGTTCTTCAAAGCCGCTGGTCTGCGTTGCCATCTAAGCGGATCCTCTTTTGATCCTATCGACTTGTTTGTCAGGATCTTGAGGCGCGGGCGCCTCGCACTTTTGCCTACAAGAGCCTATGCCCGACTATTGACTGAGCCAATTGCTAACAAGTTGATCCCATTGGGAGACGCTCTTGCTGTGATCGCCGGTGATCGCGTACAGCCCGCTCGCCAGCGGCGTTGCCGCCGCGTAACGGGTCACTAGTCGCAGCAGCGCCAGCGCCTCGATCGCGCTGAGTTGGGCGAGCTTCAGTTTCGGATCGAGCAACAGCGCGAGGCGAGCAACGTTTTCTGGCGAACCGAAAAGAAAGGCGTTGTCGACGTTGGTTAGCCCCGGGTACAGCTGCCGAAACGCCGCATTGGCAAACGGTGCGCTGTCGAGCTCGTTGTCTCCGCCACCGTAGCAGTCCTTGTTGTAAAGGCCACCGGTGGTCATCGGGTCGAGGCAGCGATCGTAGAGCAGGTTGCGATAGTTGATCGCCAGGTAGGCCGTGGGATCGATCGGCGCGGTGGCGCGCTGGTAGAGCGCGTCGCGGTAGTAGGTCGACTGATTGAGGTCGATCACCCAGGCGTCGGGGAGAAATCCACCGTTGCGCCATTCGAGCTGCAAGCCATAGGCGCCAGTCGGGTCGGCCGTGGCCTTGCTGCCATCGAAAGAGAATCGCAGCGGTTGTCGGTCGCAGCTGGTCTTCGGGTTGGAGTCGTGACAGCCGCTGGCGGAAGAGCCCTTGCTGGCCACGACGTCGACCTCCCAGCCCCCGCTCGGATTGTAGCCGGTGTGGAAGCGCAGGCCGCGGAAGTTGTCCAAAGCGCTGGCGCCCGCGCAGACGCCATCCAGATCGCCGTGGGCGCGGTGGGCGCTCAGCGATGGTTCGCCGATGCACAGCGTGTGGGTTGCTGATCGGTTCCCTGGCGGAATGTGGCAAACGTAGGCCTTCTTGGCGCCACAGCCCGAGCGCTTGCCTGCGTTGGCCAAGTCGATAAACGTGGCGACCAATTCCTCGAGATCAGCCGCTGCCGGCGTGGTATTGCTCACCACGCCCTCGTCATCTTCGGTCCAGCTGTTGTGCCCGAGACCCTGATAGATCAGCTGGTGCAGCGATGTGAGCGAGAAGCTGCGATTGCCCTCACTGGCGGCGAACAGTTGCGTGACCAATCCCGATTCGCGGGCGAGCGTGCGAAAGGCTTTGGGCAGGTTGTTCGGCGAGAAGAACGGATTGTTGAGGTCGCTCTTCGTCGCCAGCTTGCTGTAGAGCAGGCAGCCGCTCAGCCCGATCACGTTGGCATCCGCGGCGATCAAATCGTCGCCCAGTCCACTGGCCGCCGTGGCGCTGCAATTTTCGAGTGTCTTGCCGGCGCCAATTTGCTCGACCAGCACCGGCTGACCGAGCGCGAGCAGCAAGGAGATCGTGCTGTTGAGTGTCGCTGTTGGCTTCTTTGCGGGTGCACCTTGGCTGCCGAGGTCGCCGACCGAGCGGTCGATGAATGCATCGCTTTCTTTGGCGAGGCGGCCCAGCGAGCGGGCGACGACCTTGCCGGTATCGCCTTCAACGAGCAGGCGCTTCATCGACTCGACCAGAAGCTTGGTTCCTCGACCCAAGGAGGTTTCGCCGAGCAAGTTGGCGATGAATGTTGAATCATCGTCGAGGCTCGCTTGGGCTTGGTCGATCGCGATCAGCGTCGCCAGTGAGCCGCAGCGCACCAGTACCATCTCTTCGGCTGCGGGCTGACCGGCGTCGTAGGTCACCGCGGCGGTCGGACCAGCGCCGATCGCGCGCCCGTAGCCGCCAAAGACCTGGCAGCTTCCGCTCCCACCGTCGATCGCGACCTTGCTCAGCTGCGCGGTCGCATCGTTTGTCGCGTCAAGGCGCGATGTTTCGCTGTCGATGCTGGCGTCGGCCGTAGGGCTGTTTTGGTTTGCCCGATCGCACGCGCCATACGCGCTGAGCAGCATGACTAAGGCCAGTTTGCGCATAGATAAAGCGTAACCAACTGGCGGCAACTGCGCTACGTGAGTAAAGCACCTACAGGTCGCTGTTTGCCCGACGACGATCGACCCAGGCTGGCCGATCGTCGTCGCTAGCCGATCTTCGCGCTAGCCGATCTTCGCGCTAGCCGATCTTCGCGCTAGCCGATCGGCCCGCCGCCGGTCTTGCACTTGCCGGTGGCGAGGTCGCAGCCCTGGCCGATCGCGCAGCAGGTGTCGCATCCGCAGAGCTTTTGGTCGACGCCGCAGCGTGGGACGCACTGACCATTAACCCGGCGTTGTCCGCAAGGGCAGGGCGGCAGCGGTTTGCATTGACCCGCCTCGCAGAGCTCGCCGTCAGGGCATTTGCCGGTGTAGCAGATCCCGTTGCAGCCGTCGGACTCGCCACACTTCTTGTTGTTGCAGTCGGGTTGGCAGACGCATTGCCCGCTGATGCATTGTTTGCCGCTCGGACAGCTTCCCCACAGGCAGGTGCCACCGCAGCCATCGCTCGCGCCGCAGGCCTTGCCGTTGCAGTTGGGTTGGCACTCGCACTTGCCGGCCTGGCAGACCTGGCCGCTCGGACAACTTCCCGAAAAGCAGATACCGCCGCAATCGTCACCGGCACCGCAGGCCTTGCCGTTGCAGTTTGGTGCGCATTGACAAATGCCGGCGACGCAGTACTTGCCAGCGATACAGCTACCGGTTCGACACTTGCCGCCGCAGTCGTCATCGGCGCCGCAGTCTTTGCCGCTGCAGTTTGGTTGGCAGACACACTGTCCTTCTCGACATTGTTTGCCGCTCGGGCAGCTGCCCCACTGACACTTGCCGCCGCAACCGTCGTCGGCACCGCAGGCCTTACCGTTGCAGTTGGGCTCGCAGAGGCACTGCCCGTTGTGACATTGTTTGCCGCTCGGGCAGCTGCCCCAGAGACACTTGCCGCCGCAGTCGTCGGGGGCGCCGCAGGCTTTGTTGTTGCAGTTGGGCTCGCACTCACACTTGCCGGCTTGGCAGATCCGTCCGCTCGGACAGCTTCCCGAGTAGCATGTGCCGCCACAGCCGTCGGCTGAACCACACGCCTTGTTCTGGCAGTCCGGCATGCACCCGGGGATGCTTTGTGCCATGCAGCGGCCGAAGATGCACTGGGTTCCGTTTTCGCACTGCGGGCTACAACCGCAGCTTTCGTAGCAGCTGCCCGCCGAGCAATATTGACCAGCGTTGCAGTTCTTGCACGCGCAGGGATCATCGATGCACTGTCCGTCGACACAGCTTTGACAGCTGCCGCACTGCTTGTTGGCACAAGGGTCGACTTGCTGCTTGCTGCCGGCGCATCGACCGATGGTGGCGTCGATGCAACGATCGGTCAGCCAGCAGTAGCGCTGAGCGCCCTCTGTATCCGTACCGCAGGGGACGCCATTGATCGCTCCACCAAAGGTCGACGCTTCGTAGTGGTATCCCTGACAAACGCGGTGGCAGGCCATTCCTGCGCCGCAAGACTTGCTGCAGGTTAGGCGCTGTAAGCAACGGCCATCCTGACAGAAGTAACCATCGGAGCACTTCACCCCCCGACACGGGGCGAGGAAGCAGCCGATCTGACACTGACCGTCGACGCAGGTCTTGCCCGAACCGCATGAGACGCCTTGGCAGCGATCGCTGACTGGCACGCAGATCTCTTGGCAGTCCGTCGGGGTGATCGGATCGGTGGTGCTCAGGTCGACGCTGACTGACGTTGAGCCGTCGAAGGCCGATATGCCGCCATCCTTGGCACCGATCGGGTCGGCGCTAAAGATCGCACCGCCGCAAGACAGACAAAGGCTGACGAGGACCCCCAAAGCTGCGTGTTGAAATCGTTGCATGTCGATCCCACGCAGCTCGGGTGAGGATCTTTCCGGTTGGGCTGATTTTTTTCTGATGCGATCTAGGGTGCGTTGCTCGGTCTGGCGCCAACAAAGAACTTGGCCTGATCGAGCACGGTTGGTCGAATCGCCACGTGGTCGTTCTGCATCAACACGACATATAGCGTGTGCAGGCCCTGCACCACGCTGCCCTTGATCTCGGCCTTGGTGTTGAAGACCTTGTTCTCTTCAGTGATGTAGGGCGGGATGAAGCGATCGCTCAGTGGCGTGTCGATGTACAGATGCGCGTGCCCCTGCCCGGTGACATGCGCGGAGCCGGGTTTGTTGACCAGTTCGAACTGGGTGGTAGCCACCGACACCGACAGCGCACCGTCGGGGGAGAAGACAACACTCTGCCCCTGGTAGGTGATCACCGGGTTTTCAAAGCTCAGTTTGACGGTCGGTTGGCGAGAGACTGTTTCAGCCTGGCGGCATTGAAAGACGTTGGGCTCGGTCTCTGCGCAGCGATAGCCGTCCGGGCAGCGCCGCTCGCTGCTGCAGTCAAAGCCACCGTCGCCGAAGTCCGGCGAAAAGCAGCCGGCGCAGAGCACCGACGAACTCAGCAGTAGAGTGCCCAGGCGAAGTCGCATCGGAGAAAGCCTACCTCATCGCCTGCCGAGTCATCTAGCGCGTTTCGCCAAGTGAGCGGCAATAACCAGCGGGCGGCCGTCGCTCGCTAGCGCGCTTTCGTTGGCGATCGCTGTGGGACGGTAAACGCTACCTTCTTGTTTTGGTAGCTGCAGACAACACCCCAGCGGTGGCCAAAGCCCCAGACGCCGGCGAGATAGAGCGGCTCTGGGGCGTGCAGCAGCTGATGTTTGCGCAGGTCGATACGAACTGTGCAGTGTCCCTTGAGCCCCATCCGCGCTTGGCCGACGTAGATGCCCTCGGCGGCTTCGCGCGCGCCGGCCCTCGTGCTGCCCTGTGCGCTGTAGGGCGGCGCTTGGTGGACGTAGAACTTGACGTCGTTGTCCGTCTGCTGACGACGTAGGTCCGCACCGGGGTTGTTGTAAGCGAGCAGCAGATCCAAGCGATCGCCGATCCGCTTGGTTTCGGCGATCGTGAAGCGCGAGCGCTGTGCGTTGCCCGTTGTTGTCGCCAGTGACAAGCAAAGCAGGAGCGTGGTGCCATAGCTATTCATCGAAAGCGCTTGCCGGTGTTATTTGCTGAACACGACTTCGACGCCGCTCGGCGTGTTGGCCGTGGTGCCAGCTTCGCGCACGCCCGCCGTTGCCGATTCCGGCGTCGTCGGTGCGATCGGAAGGCGATACAGCAATAGCTCGGCCTTCGGTCTGGCGCTGCCGCCCGCTGGCGAGCTGGCTTTTGGGGTAACGATCACCTTGACCGTTGCGCTGCCGGGTTTGCCGTATTGCAGCGCGGCGATTTGACCAAAGGTCTCGCGCATCGTGGGTAAGACGCTGCCGGTCGCCAGGTAGCCGGTGTTGGTCGCGCTAAACAAGGCGCCGATCTGCTCGGCCTGGCTCGTACCGACGCTCTTGACCTCTGCACCAAAGAACCCGGATTGGTTGCGGTCGACAGTGGCCTGATACTTACCGGCGGAGATCTTTCCCGACGTCAGATTCTTGAAGATCCCAAGCGGGGTGACTTGCCACGCAACTGGGTTTGCCGCTGTTTGAACTTCGGTGACCAGGTACTTGCCAACGCCCTGACCGCGTTGGGCGCCTTTGACTTTGGCGTGGACGATGTACGCGCGTCCCCAATACGGCTGGGCGGTATTGATCATCGACAGCGTATGAAGGTCGCCGCTGTCGAGCCGGGAGTCACGGCGAATGGTAAGTTGTTTGGCGCTGGCGCCCAGGTCGCGAGCGATGGCGCTCTCGATCCGTCGCTTGATTTGCGGCATCCGCTTGTTTTGATGAGCTGTCACGCCGGCCGGAGCCAGCATGGCGACGAGCAGAAAGGCATTGATTAACACGGTGCGCGACATCGTTCGTCTCCTATGGCTGGCCATCCGTATTACAAACGGCGTGCCACGCCGATCGCTGCCCGGCTCGGCGATCGAGCCCGCGACCTGCGCGCGACCTGTCAGGTTTATCGCGACACGGCGGCCCAGGTGGCCGAGCTGGCTCAGTCTGTTTGGGGCAGGTGTTGAATGCGGAGCTTGATCGATGAGAGGTAGTCGGTCACGGCAAAGTCCGACGTGCCGCAGGTCAGCGGAATGAGCTTAGTCGCGCCGGCGCCCGGCAGTTGATCGCGCCGGACCTGTGCGACACAGCTGTCGACGAAGACTTGGCCGAGCAGACACCACGCGGTGGGGCAGTAGATGACCTTGAACCAGAACCGTCGCGGCCCCTTTGGGCGCAGCAGTTGTGGTTTGCCGGTCGGGTCGAGCTCGTAGTCGGAACCGGTCAGCCGATGGCGCGGCACGTCCCTCGACGGAGCGCTAGTCGACGGCGCAAAGGTCAGCCCCTGTTGGCGGTAGACCAGCTGCCACATGCGCCCGCTATCGAAGCCATATTGGGTATAGGGGTTTTGCCCGGGCGGAAAGCTGCGCATCGTGATTTCGAAGCGCGGGTTATTCGGCCGCGGTTCTTGCGTCTCGAGCCAGCTTTGGTCGATCGACAGGCCGGCCAAGGACACGCGGTATCTTTGCAGTTCGTCGGCACTGTAGGCGTGCTCGCTCGGTGGCTCGGCTTTCCCCGGTGTTTCCCAAGGCGAGCTGAGGTCGTCGAGTGGTCCCCCGCAGGCCGTCAAGCCGAGCAGCAGTGCCAGCAGCAAGGCGCGATCGCGCGCCGCGCGCGACGACCGAGTGGCCGCGCCCGCCGATCTGCCCGTCGCGCCTAGCACTTCCCGTCGACGCCACAAATGCCGATCACGCCGCTGTGCGCCGGTGCGTCGCCGCCGCTATGCACGACCACCGCCCAGCGTCCCAGCATCGCGCTGCTCAGCGCTGTTGACGGCGTGGCGCCCGCCGCGATCGCCGCGCGATAGGCCGCGATGTCCTGACGCAGCTCGCTGCTCTTGCCGGCGTTGCGGATGGTCAGGCTGACAACTTCTCCTGCGGAGACCGTCGTGATCTCGCCGGCGTTGCGACTCCAGGCTGGCGTTTCGGCGTAGGCAGGCTCGCCGCTCGCCGAGTATTTCTGCAAGTAGACCTTGACCTCTGCCGTGCCCAGAGCCTCCAAGCCGAGTTGGCCGCTAAACGTGCCTTCGCTGTCGATTCGCAGCCAGAGGCCTTCGCTGCTGCTCCGCGCAGCCAGACGCTTATGCATCGGGAAGGCGTCGAGGGCTTTGAGCACCGGTTTGGGCAGCTGACCGCCGGCGGGTAGCTCGGCTTTGCCCTGGGGGCTGTCCTCAAGTTGCCCATTGTCGGCAAGGGGGGCGCAGGCGCTGAGCGCGAAGGCGAGACCCAGGGCGGACAACACAGCTCGTCGATTCATTTCGTGTCTTTCTCCCAACTGACAGCCTCCGGCTCGGCCGTCGCCGCCGTTAATCCAATTATCGTGCCGAATGCATGACGCCAGATTTCAGTGGCTTAGATAGCTGCATCAGAGATCTGCTGACAGCCGAAGTCCCTTGCACCGCGGGGTGAGTTGCCAGGGCACCCCTGCACGGCGTGAGCGGGTCGCTCTGCGACGCCTTCCCGCGCCGATCACAAAGATCCGTGTCGATTTGACCCATTTCGAGATCTGAGCTCGCAGTAGATACCTCTAATTACAGATGGTTACGAATCGGTATGGCTGTTGCTATATGGATATAGTGATATCGCTAGATAGCGATGTAGCAGCAAGGACGGAATCGTGACCGTAGAGATCAGTTACCAGCCCCCGGAAAACGTCGGTGAACGGCTTGGCGCCGACACGCAGCGCGCGGTCTTTTGCGCCGAGGTGCTCAAGGCCTTGGCGCATCCGTTGCGACTGCGGATCGTTAGCTTGCTCTGCGTCGAGCCGCGTCACGTGACCGCGCTGAGCGATCTGCTTTGCGAAAAGCAAGCAGTGATCTCGCAGCAGCTGCGCATTTTGCGGATGCGCGGTGTGGTTCGGGTCGAACGAAGCGGCGGCTACGCGAACTACCATTTGGCTGAGCCCCGCTTGCGGCAACTCGTTCACTGCATGGAAGGCTGCACGATCCGCTTTTAGCCCACGCTTATCCCGGCGCGCGGCGCCTCGCGCGCGGGCAAGGAGTTAGCAATGTCTGTTAGCAGAAGGCAATTTCTCAAGATCAGCGCAGGCGGCACAGCGGCGGCGACACTCGGCTCGGGAGCCGTGAGCAACTGGTGGGGGATCGATTCTGGGCACGTGGCGCACGCCGACACCGATGGCGACCAGGTGATCCCGACGTTTTGCGAGCTGTGCTTTTGGAAATGCGGGGTCTTGGCGCACAAAAAGAACGGTCGCGTGACGAAGATCGTCGGCAACCCGAAGCATCCGCTGTCGCGGGGGCGGCTCTGTCCGCGTGGCACTGGAGGAACCGGGCTGCTCTACGACCCCGATCGGCTAAAGCAGCCGCTGATCCGACAGGGCTCGCGAGGGAGCGACCGTTTCGTAACCGCCTCTTGGGACGCCGCGCTCGATCGCGTTGCCGAAGGCATGCTGGCGATTCGCAAGAAGCATGGCCCTGAGGCGATGGCGCTATTCACTCACGGTTTCGGCGGATCGTGGTTCAAACATCTGTTTAAGTCCTATGGATCGCCCAATATCGCGGCGCCCTCTTACGCCCAATGCCGCGGACCGCGTGAGGTGGGTTACAGCCTGACCTTTGGCCAGGGCGTGGGCTCACCCGAGGCGATCGACACCGAGAACGCGCGCTGCATTACGCTGATCGGCAATCACCTCGGCGAGAACATGCACAACACCACGGTGCAAGACTTGGCGCGGGCGATCGAACGCGGTGCTGATCTGATCGTGGTCGATCCGCGCTTTTCGGTGGCGGCGAGCAAGGCGAAATATTGGCTGCCGATCAAGCCGGGCACGGACATCGCGCTGCTCTTGGCTTGGATCAACGTCCTGATCGAAGAGGAACGCTACGACAAGAGCTACGTCGACAAGCACACCAAGGGCTTCGCCGAACTAAAGGCGCACGTCGCCGACAAGACGCCGGACTGGGCCTATCCGCTGACCGGCATCGAGCCGGAACTGATCCGTCGCTCCGCCCGTGCGATGGCAGCGGCGCGTCCGGCTTCGCTGATCCATCCGGGGCGTCACGCCACTTGGTATGGCGACGATACCCAGCGCGTGCGGGCGATGGCGATCCTCAGTGCGCTGCTCGGCTCGTGGGGGCGACGCGGTGGTTTCATCTTGCCATCGAACATGTCGCTGCCGCCCTACCCGGGGCCAAAGTATGCACACACTGACACGGCCAGAGCTGATCGCGGTGCCTCGAGTTATCCGCTCGCCGACGAAACCCTGGCCTCGGGCCTTTGCGACGCGACGATCACGCCGCAAGCCGCCTATGATCTGCATGGCTGGATGGTCTATGGCACCAACCTGATTCAATCGCTGCCCGATGCGCGACGTACGATCAAGGCGATCCAGAAGCTCGATTTTCTCGTCGTCGTCGAGGTGCTGCCCGTCGAGATCGCCGGTTGGGCCGACGTTGTGCTTCCCGAGTGCACCTATCTCGAGCGCGACGATGACCTTTGGAACCCCTATTACAAGCAACCGTTCATCGCGATGCGCCAAGAAGTTGTGCGACCGATGTATGCGTCGAAGCCGGGCTGGTGGATCGCGCGGGAATTGGGCAAGCGCCTGGGCCTCGCTGACTTCTTTGCTTACCCGAGCGCCGCCGAATACAGCAAGAAGCGCATCGAGCTCGGTGGCTACGACTACGACAAGCTGCGACGCGACGGTGTGCTGCTCGGTAAGACGACGCCGGTGTGTGAGGAGGAAGGCCTCGGTCTGTCGTTTGACACCGAAAGCAAGAAGATCGAGCTCTACTCCGAGCCGCTCAAGAAGCTCGGGTTTCATCCGATTCCCGAATTTGTTCCACCGCAGGAGCCGCCGTTTGGCATGTTCCGCTTGTTGTTCGGTCGCACGCCGGCTCACACCTTTGGTCGTACGACCAACAACCGCTTCCTTTCCGAGGTCTATGCGGAAAACGAACTCTGGATCAACGCCGACGCGGCGCGACGGATACCGGGCTTCGAGGACGAGCCGCTCAAGACGGGTCAGCGCGTCGTGCTGGTCAACCAAGATGGGGTCAAGTCGCAGCCGATCCGCGCGCGCGTGACGCAAGCGATCCGCGGTGACTGCGTCTACATGGTTCATGGTTACGGTCACACCGCCAAGGGGCTGCGCTTTGCCCACGGCCGTGGCGCCGCGGACAACCGCATGGTGACCCGTTTCAAGGTTGACCCGATCATGGGTGGTACCGGCATGAACGTTAACTTCGTGCGCGTCGAGAAGGCGGAGGCTGCGGCATGAGTGCGAAAACCGGCAAGCGTCGTCGCCAAAAGCGGTACGCGATGGCGATGGATCCCAGACAATGTGTTGGCTGCGCCGCGTGTGTGTTGGCGTGCAAGGCGGAAAACGAGGTCCCTGAGGGTGCGTTTCGCGACTGGATCGTCGATGAGATCCGCGGGCGTTATCCGAACTTGCAGCGCGAGTTTCGCTCGGAGCGCTGCCATCATTGCAGCAATCCGCCGTGTGTAGCGGCCTGTCCGACGGGGGCTAGTCACGTCGCCGAAGGCGGGACGGTACTCGTCGCGCAGAACAAATGCACCGGATGCAAGGCTTGCGTGGTCGCCTGTCCCTATGGCGCGCGCTACGTGCATCCGAAGGGCTACGTCGACAAGTGCACCTTTTGCGCCCATCG
The DNA here is from genome assembly GCA_020633415.1 of Deltaproteobacteria bacterium. Lineage (GTDB taxonomy): Bacteria > Myxococcota_A > Polyangia > JACKDQ01. The sequence goes on along the minus strand of JACKDQ010000013.1, from coordinate 87,740 downwards.
AACCGCGCGCGGCCAGGACCCGGCGTGTGTCGAGATCTGTCCGACCAATGCGTTGACCTTCGGTGATGCCGATGATCCCCAAGGTTCGTTGGGGCGTCTGCTGGCCAGTCGCGCTCATCGAAAACTCAAAGAAGAGGCTGGCTGTCGGCCCAACCTCTACATCCTGGCTAAAGGAGGTCAGTGATGGACCGCTCAAAGCGCTTTTGGAATCCGTATGTCGCTGGCGTGGCCTTGGGGCTGGTGTTGCTCTCGACGTTTCTGATCATGGGTAACGGTTTGGGCGCCTCCGGCGCCGCCAACCGGATCGGCATCAAGGCTCTCGCTGCAGTTGCGCCACTGCATGTCGCCGGTAACGCCCATATGAAGGGCTATCTGCAGGGCAACCCGTTGGACAATTGGTTCGTCTTTGAACTGCTCGGCGTGTTGCTTGGTGGCGCGGTTGCCGCATACACCGCAGGTCGGCTAAAGCGCCAAGTGATCCGTGGCGCGGGCGTTCGTGTCGTGACCCGCCTCAGCTTTGCCGTCGGTGGTGGCGTCGTGATGGGGATGGCTGCGCGGATGGCGCGCGGTTGCACCTCGGGGCAAGCGCTGACCGGTGGCGCGATGCTTTCAGTTGGTTCCTGGGTCTTCATGCTGGCGGTGTTTGCCGGCGGCTATGGCCTGGCCTATTTCGTCAGGAGGCAGTGGTCATGAGCGCTGCATTGCCATTTTCCGCGTTGATCGCCGAACACCGCGAATTCGGCTTGGTGATCGCCGTGGTGCTGGGGTTCTGTTTCGGCTTCGTGCTTGAGCGCGCGGGTTTTGGTCGGGCCGACAAACTCGCCGCGCAGTTTTTCCTCCGTGACATGACGGTGTTCAAGGTGATGTTTTCGGCGATCATCACGGCGATGCTCGGCACGCTGATCGCTGCCGGCGTTGGCCTGGTCGATCTTGCGGCATTGGCCCAGTCGGTGGTCAGTGCGACCTACATTTGGCCGATGCTGGTCGGTGGCCTGCTGCTGGGTATGGGTTTTATTCTGTCGGGCTATTGCCCGGGGACGTCTCTCGTCGCCGCAGCCTCGGGAAATATCGACGGGATGGTGACCTTCGGCGGCGTGATCGTCGGGTCGCTGATCTATGGCGAGGTCTTTCCGCTGCTGGCTGACTTCCACGTTGCCGGCTCGAAGGGGACGTTCTTGCTCTACGACTGGCTGGGGATGCCACCGATCGTCTTGGGCGCGATCGTCACCTTTATCGCCCTGGCGATGTTCATCGGCGCCGAGCGTGTTGAGCAGATCTTTGCCCGCGAGGGTGCCGCGCCCGCTGAGTCGGCTCAGCGCGTTCGCCGCTCGCGGCGATTCGTTTTTGTCGGCCTCAGCGGTGTTGCGCTGGTCAGCCTGGTCACGCTGGCCCTGCCCAACCGTCCCGAGGCGGCCGCGCCACCGGCTGATCTGCCAACGATCAGCGCCGAGCAACTGGCTCGTCGCGTCGTCGATCGCCCATGGACCGTACGCGTGTTCGACCTGCGCAGTCGTGACGCCTGCGGCAAGCAGCGCGTCCCGCAAAGTCGTTGCGTGCCGCTCACAGAACTCGCGCGTCTCGGCGTGCCGTATCTAGCGCCCGAGCCTGATCTGGTGGTTGTCGACGCTGGCGATCTGAAGAGCGCCCCCGCTGAGCTGTTGCGTTATCGCGGTCGCGTGTTGCGTCTGGCTGGTGGTTTCGCTGCGTGGCAAGCCTACGCGTTGGCCAAACCGCCAGCGCTCGGTGCGACGGCGAGTGCTGATCAGCGTGAAGCGTATCGTTTCCGCGCGGCACTTCATGCGGCGCTGACCGGCGCGCCTCCCGCGCCACCACCACCGGCCGCCGCGGGTTTCGCCCCCAAACCGAAGAAGAAGAAGGGCGGAGGGTGCAGCTAATGCATGAGATCTACACCATGAACACTAACCCGCTGACGCCAGCGGGTGCGGTGATGTGGGGCTGGGAAATCCCCGTCTATCTGTTTCTTGGTGGCTTGGCCGCGGGTTTGTTGATTATCGCCGCACTATTGCGGTCGCGCGTCGACGAACCGCGCGCGATTCGCCTGGCGACCCTCGCTGCGCCGATCGCCCTGTCGATCGGCATGGGTGCGCTCTGGCTCGACTTGGCCTATAAGCTCCACGTCTATCGCTTCTATGGCAGCTTTCAGCTCTCGTCGCCGATGTCGTGGGGGGCCTGGCTGCTCGTCGCATTCTATCCGGTGTCTGTGTTGATGTACCTTTCGCTGCACGACAGCGAGAGTTTCGCCCGGCTCTGTGGGCGCTTTTCGCTGCTGAGCCGCCTCGAGGGTTTACAGCGCTTTGCCAGGGCGCGTCGCGTTGGCGTCGAGCGCGCGGCGATCTTGTCTGGCATCGGCCTCGGCGTGTACACCGGAATTCTGCTCTCGGCATTGTCGGCACGCGCGGCGTGGAATTCCGCGGTGCTCGGACCGCTGTTTCTCGTCTCCGGCTTTTCGACGGCCGCGGCAGCGCTGATGCTGCTCTCGCGCGGTGCGCAGATTCATGGTGCGCTACGCCGTCTTGATGTGGTGGCCATTGCGGCGGAGCTGGCACTGATCGGCTTGTTCTTGATCGGCCTGCTTAGTGGCGGGGCGACACAGCAGCGGGCGGCGGCGCTCTTTCTCGGTGGACCGTTGACGGCGACGTTTTGGTCGCTGGTCGTGGTCACTGGCCTCGTCGTGCCGCTGTCGCTTTCGTTGCTTGAGCGGCCGCTCAAGCTGCGGCCGACGGCGGTGATTCCGGTGATGGTGCTGATCGGCGGCTTTGCTTTGCGCTGGATTCTGGTGAGCGCTGGTCAGCTCAGCTAGGTTGGATGTGGCCGCGCAGCAGCAGGTTCAGCGGCGCGACCGAGCAACGTATCGCCGACTCGCTCACGGGTTGAATCGGTAGACCCGACCGGTCGCGCCGGTTGCCCAGATCCCGCCTTGTGGTCCCCCGCCGAGATCGACGAGCCAGCCGTTGCCAAACGAGGGTGGGGGCTCGATATCGACGCGTTTCCAGGTTAGCCCGGTCCAGCGAAAGGCGGCGCCGCTCCAAGCGAGCGCCCAGGTTTCGCCTTTTGCGTCGGCAGCCACACTGATCAGGTCGCCGCTTGCACTGCTGGTGCCTTTGGTGAAGCCGCTTTTGTGATTGCCCAGCAGCACCGTGCCGCCGTCGCCGACGATCCAGACTTTTTGCGCGTCGACCGCCCAAATGTCCCGCAGCGCAAAGGTTGTCCCGGACTTGATCGGGGTCCACTGCGTGCCGTTAAAGTGGAAGATCTCCCCTTGCGACGAGACCGCATAGCTGTCGGTCTTGCTGATGCCATGGATCGCGCCGATCGACGCTGTCGTGAGCTTTGTCGCCCCCGTCCATTTTTGGCCGTCGAACCGCTCTACGTCGCCCGATGACGAAGCGACCCAGACATCGTCTTTGGCTGAGGTCCAGACGGCCAGCGCCTCGCCGCTGAGCTGGGGCGCGTGAGTTTTCCATTGCGCGCCGTCATATTGAACTACAAATCGGTTCCTGCCGACCGCCCAGATGTTGTTTGCGCTCGTCGCATAGACATCCCACAGATCTTCTTTGCCAACGCGTTGCGCTTTCCATCCGGTTTGATCGCGCTGCAAGACCAGACCTTTGTCGCCGACAGCGATCGCGCGATCGGGCGAGATGGCGGCCACTGCTCTCAAGTCGTCGACCGGTCCGACCGAAATGTCCTGCCATGTTCCGCCACGCAATCGACGAATGCTTGGGCCACCAGCACGGTAGCCGGCGGTCCACAACTCGCTGCTGTTTGCCCACAACGTGTGAAACGATAGCCTCGCCGGATCCCCGTTGGCGATCGGCGCGAATTGCGTCCCGTCGAAGCGATAGACGCTGTGGTCGCCAGCGCCGGGGTCGGCGACGATATAGACCTGCTTAGCACTGACGCCGTAAACATCGGCGATGGTTTGCTGGGTCGGGCTGAACGTCAACGGCAGCCACTTGCTGCCATCAAAATGGAGGATCGTGCCGTTTTCACCGACGGCCCAAACATCGTTGGAACTCGCTGCCCAAACCCCTGTCAGCGTTACGCTGACGCCGCTGGCGACCGACAGCCAAGCCACACCGTCGTAGTGCAGGATCATGCCGGCGGTGCCGACCGCCCAAGCTTCTTTGGCGTTGAGCACGAAGACGGCGCGCAGGTTTTGGATCGTTGGTGTCTTGGCCAAATCGGGTGGACCACTATTGCGAAGCCGGAAGATCGTGCCGTAGTTGCCCACCGCCCAGGTCGCTTGGCCGGCGACGCCGTGCACTGCGTTAAGCGCATAGGGGGCGCTATAGCTTGTTGGGCCGCCGCTACCACGATCGACGCGCACCACCAGACCTGAGTTGCCGGTCTTGCCGACGATCCAGCTGCGACTGCTGCTTTCGACCCAGACATCGGTCAGGTCGGCCGTCGTAGCCACGTCGACGGGAATCCACTGGCTTCCATCATAGCGCGCTACCCGGCCACCGCGCGCGACGGCCCAGACGTCATCGATGGCGCTGGCCGAAATGTTTGCTGGCGCTGAGCTGAAGGGAAGCGGGTTATCCAAGCACCAGCCCGCGGCATTGCATTGTCCCCGCGCGTTTGACGCTGGTGGCCCGTCGCTGCTGATCGCGTCGGTCGCACTGTCTATTGGCCCAGCGTCGCTGGCGCGTAGATCGTTCGGCGCGTCGGCCGGCGACAGCGCGGCGTCTCGGAGGCTCATCGCGTCGTTCAGACCGAGTTCGCTGTCCGCCGCGTCGTGGTGGCCGACCAGTGCGTCGGGGCGTAGTGCCCCGTCGCGCTGGCGTGTGGCGTCATTGGTCGCCGCATCCCTGGGGAGATCTTCGTTGGTCCCACAGCAAGCCAAGAGGAGCGGCAATGCGAGCAGCACCCCGCGCGGCGAGCGATAGATCGATCGGTTCATCGGATACCCTCCGGGCTGTTGTGTCGTCCAAATACGCGTTGAGGCCTAGTTGAATTTCGCTCTCGCTGTTCGGGTTTTGCGGCTGCGCAGGTTGCTCACGTTGCGATCGGCCGGCGATCACGGCTGGCTGATGGCCCCTTGGTCGACAGGTCGTTGCTTTTGCGCAAGCTTGCGACCGTGCCCGGCAATTGCCTCTTGGCCGCCGCGTGCCAGGCGTCGGCGCGCGTTCGCGTTTGCCTGCTCTGTCCTGGCCGAGCTGGCCAGTGCGCTGGGTTAACCGGCAGCTCGAGCCGCCTGACCTGCCGCTAAAAAGGCAGCGATTTTAGATGTTTCCCTCGGCGCGGGGCTTGCATAGTGACGGGAGATGATGGTTTTTCGAGCGCTTTGTCTGGTCGTCGTGTTGAGCTTGTCGCTGACCCAAGCCCGGGCCGAGACGTTCTCGGTCAACGGTGAACGCACGCTGATCAGCTTCGACCTGCCCGCCGAGCAACTGGCCAACGTCTCGATCGACCAGTTCGTTGGTTTGCCCAGTGGGCTGGAAATCGCGCTGCGGGACATCGCGTTCAACGGCAACCGGCGCGTGCTGCGCTACGAGACCAAGACCGCTGATCTGCTCAAAGCGATCGATACCGTCTTAACGGCACAGGTGGTCAAAGAAGAGCGGGCGCGCGATCGCGCGCTGTGGCAAGCGATTCTGTCCTCGCAATTCTATCAGGAATACGCCGGGGATGTTCGCGAAGATGGCGCGATCAACAACTGGGACTTGGGCACCAAACAACGATCCACCCATTGGGTCAAGCGCTTCAAAGCGATGTCTTGGTCTGTGGCCGATGTATTCAACAGCGCCGGGGATCTGGTTTCGCCTGATCTTCGGCTAACCGATCTCGGTTCTACGGTGGCTAGGACGCGCAGCGACAAGCGCGGGATTGAGGTTTCTCTGTCCAATGCGGGCAGCGGCTCAGTGACCAGCCTTGTGCCGCTGACACTCAACATCAGCCGCGATTCGCTCAAGGTGCTGCCTAAGGAACTGGCCAGCGCGATCCGCAAGCTGCCCTCGTTTCGCGCGCTCAAGAGCGCGCGGATCGGTGCGATCCCGGGTTACAAGAGCTACCAGGGGCTGACTCGCTCCGAGCTGCACGATCGGATGTTGCAGCGCTATCAGGCGCGGCAAAAGCACTAGCTGCGCGACTACTTGAACTCGCCGGGCTTGATCTCCTCAAAAGCGAAGCGGAGCGTTTCGCTGACGGTGCGCTTGTGCTTGTATCCCTTGGCCACGCTGTCAGCATAGGCTTGGTCGGTGATCGGGGTGGCTTGGCCAAAACCAGCGCCGGTCGCCTTGGCCAGTTGCGCGCTCCAGCGCTTGTGTTCTCGCTCGGTCAACGAGGCAAGCAAGCCCTCGGCACGCTTGCGCAGCTGCGCGCGAGACTTGATCACCTGGCGTCGCAGCGTGCTCAGCTTGTTGTCGGCGACGCCGTAGTGCGCGAGCAGATACTGGCTGCGTGGGATCTCGACGGTCTGCTCGAGCTTGCCGCCGTGTTCGGCCCTGACCAGCGCCTGGCGCATCGTTTTGAGCAGGACTGAGTTCCAGGGTTTCTTGCCGACGACCTCAGTGCGGATCGTAAATCCGTCATTGATCCCCCGCCAGGCGTAAGTGATCGCGAAGCGCTTGCCCATGAAGTCAAAATGCCCGGAGCCGTACCCACCGGCTATCACCGGGTTTTCGATCGTCAGCCAGCGCTGCTTGGCGATCGTACCGGCTTTGAGACGCCGCTTGAGTTTGGGGTGATCGATATTGGCTTCGGTTAGGCGGAAATCGACCTTGCCGCGGCCGCTGCTATAGACCGATTCGATGCTTTGGACGAAGTAGCGTCGTTGAATCGGTTGTCCGGCCGGCGTGAGCGTCAGGTAGGGGCGGATCGCATCGACGACGTTCTTGGGCAGCACGCCCTGGTGCTTCGGTCCCTCGATGAGCGCGTCGATACTGTTAAGGCGCTGGCCGAGGAAGCTGCGGTGGCGCAAGAGGTCGCTGGCCAACTGGCGGGTCATCTGGGGCAGCGCTGCCAATTGTTCGCGCGTCGCGCTATGTAGATTGAGTTGCGGGCGAGGGTTCGCCGCGTTGGCTGTGGCGAGCCCCGTGGTCAGCGCAATACTAGTCAAAAGCAAGATCCGCACGAGCAGTCCTCCTGGCAGCAAGCGGAGCAACATCGATGCCAGTTGGCGGCCGCTTCAGCTGCGCTGATTTCACAGCGATAGTGTGAAGAGCGGTTGGCCGGGCGGAGCCTGAGCGCGGCAAATCGAACAGCGTAGCTGGTTTTCGGAGGCGGCCCGCCGGCTGCAAAAGGCGTGGAGTCTTGTCAGCAGATGCGCTAGGCCTTGAGTTCGAACAGCGGCGAGGTACCTGGTGAAGACAGCGCAAGCGGGCATTATCGAAGCCGTTCCACAGCACGCGCGGTATCTGTTTTTTCAAACCGAGCACGACCTGGATCGGCAAGAGGCTTTCGCGGCGCTGCAGCAGCTACCGATCGATGCCGCGACGGTGGTGGGCCTTGGGCCCTCGCTCGTCACAGCGCTGGGCGGCACGATCAAGGGCTTGAAGGAGCACCCGGTGCTTAGCGGCAGTGCGGGTGTGTTTCCGTCGACGCCGATGGCGCTCTGGGTTTGGTTAGGCGGCCAAGACCGCGGCGAGCTGTTGCATCAGAGTCGGCGAATCGAGCAGGCGCTGGGCGAATCATTTGTGCTGGAGAGCGTGATCGAGGCCTTCCTACATCGCGATAGTCGTGACCTCAGCGGCTACGAAGACGGCACCGAGAATCCGACCGGCGATCAAGCGCTCGAGGTCGCGCTCGTCACCGGTCGCGGGGTAGGGTTGGATGGGTCGAGCTTCGTCGCGGTGCAGCAGTGGGTTCATGACCTGGACGCCCTCGAAGCGATGCGCCCCACGGAGCGCGATCGCGTGATCGGTCGACGGATCAGCGACAACGAAGAGATCGCTGATGCTCCGCAGTCAGCGCACGTTAAACGCACCGCACAGGAGGATTTTCAGCCGCCGGCGTTCTTGCTGCGGCGCTCGATGCCTTGGTCTGATGCAGCGCAGGCCGGATTGGTCTTTGTCGCCTTCGCGCGCTCGTTCGATGCGATGGAGGCGCAACTGCGCAGGATGATCGGCGCCGAAGATGGCGTGAGCGATGCGCTGTTTCGTTTCACACGACCGATCTCCGGGGCCTACTTTTGGTGTCCGCCTCAGCGCGATGGTCGCCTTGACCTGAGCGCGCTTAAAGCCTAAGTCTGGAGGGCGCGATGGACAGCTCGATTCGATTTTGGAATTGGTACGCACGCCGTTATGCCAAACAGCCGATCGCCGATCCAACCACCTACCAAAAGAAACTCGATCTAACGCAGAAGTATTTCAACGCGAGCTCGCGGGTGCTTGAGTTTGGCTGCGGCACCGGCTCGACGGCGATCATCCATGCGCCCAAGGTGGGTGAGCTGATCGCGATCGACTCCTCGCGCGAGATGATCCGCATCGCCGAGCAACGCCTGGCGGATAGCGGTTGCAGTAATGTGACGTTCAAGTGCGGCACGCTGTTTGACTTGCCGCTTGTCGAGGCGTCGTTCGATGTGGTGTTGGGCCTAAATGTGCTCCACCTGATCGATGACTACGCCGCATCGATCCGTCGCGTACACCGGTTGCTCAAACCCGGCGGAGTTTTTGCCACCAGCACGGTCTGTATGGGCGATGGTTTCACCCCCTGGCGCTACATCCTGCCGATCGGTGGGGCGCTCGGTTTGATCCCCAAGGTCAAATTCATTTCCGTCGAACAGTTGGAGCGCGCCTTTCTCGACGCTGGGTTTGCGCTGGTCGACCGAATTGCTCCGACGAAGAAGCACAACGCGCTGTTTCTGATCGCCAAGAAGTAGCGGAATCGGCCGACGCGATTCAAGCTCGCGACGCGCTCGCCCGGTGCAGCTTGTCGATCGTAAATCTGCCGGCCGCTTGTCGGCCAACGGCATCTGTCGCTAGTCCCAAAGGGCGCGATGCACGGGCGAGATCAACAGCTGCTGGGCGAGACGCTCGCAGCGGGTTGCCGCTCGCTGGCGGCCGGCGCGCTGATAGATCGCTGCGCAGCGCCGCAGGTGACTGCGCGCCATCGGTCGATAGGCCTCGATCGCGTCGAGGGTGCGGGCAGCCTCATGCGCAGCCCCCGTGTCGATCTGCGCTGCCATCAGCAAGTTGAGCCGATCCCACTCGCCGGCGTGCTCGTCGCTTCTGCCGAGCAAGAGGGCGATCGCTGCCGACTTGTCGCTGCTCAGCTGCAGAAGCGCGCGGAGCGTGCCGCGGTACAAAAGCGGCCGGGTCAGCCGCTGGGCGTCAGCGCGGGCAGCGGCGTCAGTAGTGGGAGGCCTGTCAAGGGCAGCGAACAGGGTGCCAACCGCCCGCCAGGCCTGATCGATGCGGCGCAGCCCGGTTAACGCGATGATGCGATAGACGGTGGCTGCGATCGTACGCTGTGAGCCCATCGCGTCCAATTGGCTCAGCGCCTGTTCGAATCGGTCGACGGCGACCAAAGCTCGGGCGTAGAGCAGGTGCGCTTCGCTGTCGTCGGCGCTTCGCTGGACAAGCGTCGCCGCGAGCTTTAGCGCGCGCGCGTTGTCTTTTTGCCGCAAGGCGATTCTTGTCGCCGAGCGCAGCAGCGCGATGTTTGGCGCGGCTTCGCCGCCATCGCGGCTGGACGCACGAGGCGAGCGATCTGTCTGCTGGCGATCGATGACGCTTGCCCAAGCCAAGATCTGTGCGGCCAGCGGTCGGTTGTTGCGCACCAACTGAGTCGCACCCTCGACGGCCACGAAGAAGTCCGGCGTTGGTCCGACCAAGGGAGGAAGGCGACGATCGAGCGTCATCTTCGCCGACCAAAACGCGCTCAGGTGATCGTGGGTTTGACGATAGAGGCTGCTCAGGGCGCGATACTCCAAGTTCGGGCGCCCATCGCTCAGAACGTTGCTTTCGTAGCGCTTGGCGATACGCCGGAGCGCATCGCGGTCGAGCAGATAGCTGCCAAAGAAATGATCGGGCGACGACCCTGGGCCGTAGGCGGCGGCGAGTGCGCGTAGCGCAGGGCGCTCGTCGTAGATCTTGCCGACGCGCGCAGCGCTGAACTGCAGTGGCGACTCAGACGCCAAGAAGATCATGTTTCCCGCGTCGGTCATCCAGAGCTGCACATCGGCAAAGGAGGCGAGTAGCGTCTGAATAACTGAAGCGACGGCGGGGGCATCGAGGCGATAGATCTGCAGCCACTGACCAAAGACGCCACCCGGCGCGAGGCGTCTTTTGGCCTGGGCGTAAAACTCTTGGGTGAACAGCGATGCGATCCCGGGCATCCATGGGTTGGAGGGCTCGGAAATCAGCACGTCGTAGCGGCGTTGGGAAACGAGAAAATGCGTGCGCGCGTCATCGACAACGAGGCGCACGCGGCGGTCCCTTTCGGCACCGTGATTGACGTGAGCAAACAGTGGAGAAGCGTCGATCACCGCTTGCTCGAGCTCGATCGCTTCGACCTGCTCAACGCGCGGAAACTGCAGCGTCACGGCGGTGGTAACGCCCGAGCCCCAGCCGATCACGCCGACGTGCTTGGCCTTGGGGTGAGCCAACATCGGGATCAGCCCCAAGTTGACTTGTGTGCTCATGTCGCCGCTGTCGGACGCGTCCGCCTTACCGTTGATCAGCAGGCTGGTGCCGCTGCTAAAGCGGCGAACCGAGATCGTGGCGTTGACCCCTTCGCGTAGAAAGAGCAGTTTGCTGGGCGAGCGGAACAGCTCTTTTTGTAGCTGCCGTTCGTTGCGCACCATGACCTGGTCGAGACGGGAGCCCAGCCCCGCGTCGTAAAAATGGGCAGGCCAGGCGGGCATGCGCCAGGCGAGCAAGACGACCAGGGCCAGGGCGGCGAGGCCCTGGATGCGCCGCAGCGCGCTGGTCGAAAAGAGCAGCACGCCGGCGGCTACGATCACGAGGTTTAGACCGAGAGCAACGAGCAAGGTCGTCCGCGTACCGAGGGCGGGAATCAACAGCAGGCCGGTGATCACACTGCCGCAGATCGCGCCAATCGTGTTGGCCAGGTAGGCGCCACCGACATCGCGGCCGACTTCGCCCAGGGCGCGGGTGATGTTTGAAATCGCAACGGGAAATACTGCGCCCAAAAGGAGCGTCGGGACGAGAAGCAGCGCGAGGGCTAGCGCTCCCTGCATCGCGATCAGGCGCGGCAGACTCAGCCCTGGAATCTGTGTCAAGCTCAGCAACCATGCCGGCAAGCGTGGGATCAACGCCAGGCTGATCGTTGCCCACACGGCAAGCAGACCAAGCAGCAAAGTCAGCTGGCTTACGTCGGCCTCTTTTTGGCGAGCCCAACGGGAAAACAACAGCGAGCCGCCCGATATGCCCAGCAAGAAGATCGTTAGGACGAGCGCGAAGGCGTAGCTCGAGGAGCCTCCGACGAGCGCCAGCAGCCGCGACCAGACGACTTCGTAGCACATCGAGAGGGCCCCGCTGGTTACCAGCGCCGCAGCAGCAAAGGCGACGTCCTTGCGTCGGAGATGATCGCGCAGGCGTACCATCTTTGCGGGTGCCTCTTTGGCCGAGGGCGGAACGGCAGCGGTTGGCGAGCTTGAGCGCTGGCGTCGCAACACAGCCAAGGCGATTACCCCGTTCAGTGCAGCTGCGGTGGCAATGCTCGGCCAATAGCCGAGGTACTGCAGTAGGAAGAAGCCGGTCGCCAGGGTGCCGACGGCGGCACCGATCGTATTGATGCCGTAGAGCTGACCGAGTCGCTGCCCTAGGCAGCCGCGCCGGTCGACGAAGGCGCGCACCAAAGCCGGCAGTGTCCCGCCCATCAACGTGGCGGGAAAGGTGAGCACGGGAAAGGCCAGCGCAAACTTGAGCAGCATTGCGCTCTTCGGCCCAAGCCCGATGCTTCGCTGCACAACCGCGTAGATCTGCTCGACGCCGCTCAGCAATGCCAGCGAGAGAAGCGCGTAAAGACCGATCGCGATCTCTAGGTAGGCGTAAAGCTGCGCCGCCCGCTCGGGCTTGCGATCGATCATGCGTCCGAAAACAAAACCGCCGATGCCGAGCCCCGCCATGAACGCGGCGAGAACCGTCGTGATCGAGTAGCTGGTCGAACCGAAGGTCAGCTGCAGGCGACGAACCCAGATCAGCTCGTAGATCAGTGACGTCATGCCCGAGCCGAAGAAGCAACTCAGCAACAACGCTCGGTCCCATCGCATTACGCTACGTGCTGGCATGGCCCGCATCTTACCGTCTGGCGCTGCTTTTGGGCATCGCCGTGCGCGGCTCGCGTGGCAATAGGGCCATTTCGTCGTCGATTGCTCCGGCGCTCGCACCAACCGATCGTGATCACTAAACGATAGGCGGCCACCTCGTGTACACTGCTGCGTCCAACGGATGCGATATGACGAGAGCTAACGACAAAAAAAGGGTGTTGAGACGATGAGCGAGACGATAGAGGGGCCGGACGGCAAACCCCGTTGCCGTTGGTGCGCAGCGGCAGCTGAATTCCTTGACTATCACGATCGCGAGTGGGGCTTTCCCGTGGGCGATGACGTGCGACTGTTTGAAAAGCTCTGTTTGGAGAGTTTTCAATCCGGCCTGAGTTGGCGAACGATTCTCGCCAAACGCGACAATTTTCGCGCCGCGTTTGCCGGCTTCGACTTCCAACGGGTGGCGCGATATGGGCAGCGCGACGTCGAACGGCTGCTCGGTGACGCAGGCATCGTGCGCCACCGCGGAAAGATCGAGGCGGTAATCAACAACGCCAAGCGCGCCAAGGAGCTGGTCGCCGAACACGGCTCGCTGGCCGCTTTCTTTTGGCGCTACGAGGCCGACCCCGCAACGCGCGCCGAGCCACAGACGGTTTCCACCTCAGCCGAGTCGGTCGCCTTGTCAAAAGCGCTCAAGAAGCTCGGCTGGAAATTTGTTGGACCGACGACGGTTTTCGCGTTCATGCAGGCGATGGGGCTGGTCAACGACCACGTCGCCGGTTGTGTCGTGCGCGCCGAGGTCGAACGGTCGCGGCGCGCGTTTAGGCGCCCGGGCTAAAGGTGTGCGGCGTTGAAGCTACTCTTGTTGTTTGGGATCTTTGCGTAGCAGGGCGATACCGGCGGCGAGGCCGACAATGAAGCCGACCCAAGTATTGACCGCCAAGATGCCTCCCGCGGTTGCCGCGGCGACAAAGAAGGCTTCGCGCTGCGCGCAATCGCGCGCCGGAAGCGTGAGCTCCATGCCCGACGAGACCAACATCACGCCGAGCAGGGCCGCAGGGAAGGCTTGCATCAACGGTCCTGCCGCGGAGCCGAGGGCGAGGGCCAAGGCGATCTTGGCGATGCCGAGCATCACCACGCTGCCGCCGGTGCGCGCGCCGAAGCGATATTGGCCGGCGAGCCCGCCGGACCCATGGCAGACGGGCATTGCGCCGAACATACACGACACGGTATTCATCAGGCCGACCGAGATCGCCATCGTTCGCGGTGCGATTCCCCGTCCGGGAAAGTAGTCTTCGGACAGCGCGCAGACGGCGATCACCGAGTTGAGCAGGGTCAGTGGTATTTGCGGCAAGGCGCCGCGCAGAATGCCGCTTTTCCACTGGCTCAAGTTGGGCCAAAGCGTTTCGATCCCGCCCCAGCCCCAAGATACAGCGCCAAGCGTTGCCGCACCGGCGACGACCAGCGCGAGTCCGCAGACGAACAGCACCAGCGCCGTAGGAAAGCGCTGGCGTCGCCAACTCAATAGCACCAGCAGCGCACCGGCGATGCCGATCAAGCGGCTGTTGGTGCCCCACCAGCCGAGGCTGAGGATCATCGTTAGGCCCTTGGCTGCCAGCTTCAGTCCGACACCCAATTGAATACCGCGCACCACGGCGTGAGGCGTCAGGCGTTTGACCAGGTCGACCAGACCGCTGACACCGACGAACAGCACGATCGCTCCTGCGGCGAAACCCGCCGCAGCGATCTCTGTGCGCGCCAGTCCCTCGCCAATCGCGACCGCGGCGATCGCCTTCATCGGTTGAACCGGCAGGGGCTGGTTAAACATCAGGCCGGTGGCGACGTTGAACAGCCCAGCAAACAGCAACACCGTGCCACCATCGAGCCCGCAAAAGGCGATCAGCGCGGCGACCAAGGGGACGAAGGTCCCGAGATCCCCCAGGGCACCGGACACCTCGGTCAATCCGAAGCGCATTTGCGAAAGCCGCCGCATCTCGCCGAAGTGGTACGTCAGCGCTAGCTGGCCGTCAAGTTGCGCGGGCGGCGCTGATCGTGCGGCGACCGCTGCTGAGTGCTCGACCTTGAGCGGTACCGCCTACGCTTTTTGAAAATAGATCATCGTCGCCTGCGTCCATTGGCCTTGGTCATCGTCTTTATCGATAGGAGGAGCGCAGATGAGCAAGACCAGGCAAGACGACGACGTTCGCAGCACGGTACGTCAACAATACGGGCAGATCGCTGGGGGCAGCGCGTCCAGCTGCTGTGGTGGTGGCTGTGGCCCTGGACCAGAGGCAAGTCGAGCACTCGGCTACTCGGAAGATGACCTCGCTGGCCTACCCGATGGCGCCAACATGGGTCTCGGCTGTGGCAACCCCCAAGCGATCGCCGCACTGCGCGAGGGTGAGACGGTTGTCGATCTCGGCGCTGGCGGAGGCTTCGACTGCTTTCTGGCCGCCCGGCAAGTTGGCCCGACGGGGCGGGTGATCGGCATCGACATGACCCCCGAGATGGTTTCCAAGGCTCGCAAGAATGCCGCCGAGCTGGGCACGACCAACGTCGATTTTCGACTGGGTGAGATCGAGCACTTGCCGCTGGCCGACGGCTGCGTCGATGTGATTCTCTCGAACTGCGTGATCAACCTCAGTCCGGACAAGGCGGCGGTGTTCGCCGACGCCTTTCGCGTGCTCAAGCCCGGCGGTCGGCTAGCGATTTCCGATGTTGTCGCGACCGCCAAACTACCGGCGGCACTCGAACGCGACGTGAATGCGCTGACCGGTTGTGTTGCCGGTGCGGCGGATGTGGCGACGGTTCGCGATCTGCTGGAAAGCGCTGGCTTCGTCTCGATCGCCATCGAGGTCAGCGAAGCCAGCCGGCAGTTTATCGCCGACTGGATGCCCGGTTCGGGGGTCGAGCGCTATGTCGCCTCGGCGAGCATCCAGGCGATCAAGCCTGGCGCGGCGAGCTGCTGTGGGCCATCTTGTTGCTCAGAGGAAACACCAGGATGATCGATTCGCTGGCTCCCGCTGATCTGACAAGTGAACAAGCCTGGGGCGTACTGCAGTCCAAACTGCGTCCGTTTGTCGCTCGGCGCGTGCGCGAAGCCGACGTTGAGGACGTGCTCCAGGAGATCTTTTTGCGCGTTCAGCGCGGCCTGCCGAGTGTCCGCGACGGCCAGCGCTTTGGCGCATGGGTCTATCGCGTCGCCAGAAACACCGTCGCCGAACACCTCCGCGCGGTGGCGCGTCGACTGCCGCCGGACGATCAGCACGATGCTGGCGAATTGCCCGATGAAGATCTCGAGCAGCAGGCGGTTGAGGCTGAAGTGGCGATCTATGCCGCGTTGTTCGTTTCGATGCTGCCGTCACCTTACCGCGAGGCGCTGACGCTGACCGAGCTCGAGGGACTCACGCAAAAGCGGGCAGCGGAAATGATCGGCATCTCGTTGTCCGGCATGAAGTCGCGCGTTCAGCGCGGGCGTCAGCTGTTGCGCGCCGCCCTTGAAGATTGCTGTGAGATCGCCTTGGATCGGCGAAAGCGCGTGATCGGCTGCGAACCGCGCCGCGACGGCAAGCTGCCCGATGGGTGTTGCAGCTAGCGCCTTCGCCAGCCACGTGAGCGTTCCTCGCGCCTCGTGAGGGGGTGCGCTAGCGCAGCCGACCGACGGTCTTGAACTGCTGCTTCCAGGCGTTGAGCGCTTGTTGAGGGTGGCGTTGGCGGCCGATCCAGATCGTGCCGTGGTCGCTGAGCACACAGCCCGTACTGCGTTGGACCAACAGCGAGGTCGTCGTTAGCTGGGCCTTGAGGTTGACGCCCATGTTGCGTGTTGTTTGCAGGCGCAGGCCGCGGCCGTCGAAGGCTAAACAACGCGTACTGGCGTCGTAGGCGCCGATCTCGACGAATAGGCGGTGCAGTTGCTCGACGGCCGTGCCGTTGATATGCGATCCGGCGACGCCGGAGGTCGACACACCCTTGTCGGGATGCGAGCGCGGCATGATGCCGCGGTGCCAGGCGTTGAGTCGCAGGTTGTAGCTCTCGACGGTGTTGATCGCGGCACCGCGTTCGCCGTGAGCTTCGGTCGATCCCGAGTGGCCGCCGACAAAGACGATCTCGGGACCGATCACTGTATGGCGCACGAGTACCGCTGGTTGGGAGCGTGCGTTTTCGAGCTGGATTTCCTGCGATCGCTGGGTCTGCAGGTCGACGACGAGCACCTTGTCGCTTGGTTCGCTGCGCGGATGGTCGCCGTGAGGGGGGCTATCGCTTTGTTGGGTGCCGCCGAACATCACCAAGTAATTGCGTTTCGAGACGGCGCCACGTTCGCTGAGCTGCACGTCGGAGACGAAACGCAGGCGGCCGCTGACACCCGCACTGGGCAGGTCGTGGATCGACCAGCGTTTGGTGGTCTTGTCGTAGATCTGCAGCTTGCGCAGCGGCCCGCCGTGAAAACCATCGCCGCCGCCGTCGCGTGGCGCATACCCACCGGCGATAAAGATCTGGTCCTTGGTTGCTGTGACCGCCGGGGCGATCGTCGCCAACGGTGCCTCGGCGACCTTCTGACTCTTGCCGGTCCGCACGTCGATCTCGAACACGGACTTTGCCGCGGGGTTGTTGCGCGAGATGTTGACGCGGTTACCACCGGCAACGATCAGTTTGTCGCCCGCCGCGTTCAGGCCGACGCCTTGATGGGCGAGGGGATCTTTGCCTTCGAATTCTGCAACACCGGGCGAAAGCGTGCTCGGCAGGCCGTCGACCAGCGAAACCTGATTGAGGATCAGCGCGCCGCGCGTGCGTGCCGATCCGACGGTATTGATCGCCCAGCTGGCCATCGTTGTCATCGGCTCGCCGCTGTCGCCGGCATGCAGACTCATCGCTTGCGGGTTGAGCGGGTGGAAGGTATTGGCGATCGCGCTACCCCAGCTGCCGGGCAGCGCGGGCTGCTCTTTGCCGACGCTAGCCGAATTGCTCGCCGCTGAACCCTGCTGGGCTAGCTCAGCCATTGTCACCCAGGCGTAGTCAAAGGGCTGTGGGTGGTTCTTGATGATCCGACGGTTGCCGTCTTGAACGATCTGCGGCTCGGGCGTCGCCTCGGCTTCGGCGAAGGCCTGTCCACAGAGCAGCGTAGCGGTGATGCCGATGGCTGCGGCGACAGTAATATGGTGCGGCTTCATTGGCAGGGCTCCTGTGCAATTCTGCGTGCCACAGAAAAGCAACGTCTGTGCCAGCGCTATTGAAGTCGACTTTCCTGTGATCCTGACGCATTGGGAATGATCACGACGTCTGATACTTCCATCCACCGTGGAAAGATCGACGACTGCGGATCACACGACGCGCAGCTGTTTTCGCGTGAGCGCTCCCGGGTGCGTCGGCGCGCATTGCCGTTGAGCGCAAATCAACTGGCAGTTTGCTGATAGTTGTCATCGTTCGCGGAGGCCATCTTGGGTAGCCTCTAAGGCGCTACGGTTGATGTTTTGGTGAGGCCGCGATCGGCGGCCGCGGAAAAAGGGGGCTCCGGATGGACACACCGCATAGCTTGCAGATGTTTGTCAGCGTGCTGCTCTTTGCGCCGGGCGTTATCTTCGCGGCGCTGGTTCTTGGCTGCGCGAGTGCTTGGGCCGCATGGCGCATCATTCGCCGGCTATCGCGCACCGACCGCATGGCGGCGGGGTCGCGTTAGCGCGCCAACGCCTATTTTGATCGCCAGCCTAAGTGGAACGCGTTCCGCTGCCCGCAGCAGCCTCTGACCCGCTTTCGCGGCTCTGAAGCGCCATCGTCCAAAAATGGGAGACGGTGGCGAGGGGCAAAGCCTCATCAACGATTGGCGTTTTTGTTGGCCTGGGGCTTGCACATTTGTGGGGCGTGGAGCACAGGAAAACATGAACACTATCGGGACGATCGCGCTGTGTGCCCTGATCAGTGGATCGGCCTGGGCCGACGCGCCCAAGGTCAAGGTCAAGCGCGCGCGGCAGGACGCTGTCAGCGGTCGCGTGGCGTATCTGGCCAAATACAAGGTTCAGCCGAGCGTACACCGCCGCGTCAAGATCAGCGGCTCGAGTGCTGAAGGTTATCGAATTCTGATCAAACAGCGGGTCAAGCCGATGCTCGATGCGCAATCGTATGTTCCGGCCGGCGATGGGTGTGGTCGAACGCGCATCGGCGACTTCGACGTGCAGATGTTTGTCAAAGCTGACAACACAACCGTTGATTTCGAAGTCGACACCCACCGGTCGACAGCCGGGGTGATCCTTTCGCAGCGCCAATGGGTCCATCAATACGACCGCGACTTGCGGCAGACGCTCAGTCCGACGGTGGTGGTTACGGAAAACGGTTTCCGCAGCGAACGACGGCTGAAGGACCGAGGCTATGTGACGCGCGGCGAGCTGGTCTACGACAGTCAATTCGACGCCGATCGTCGGCAGACGCTCGAGGCACTCGCCGCGCTGGAAAGTTGCCCGCTGGGGCTCTCGACCAAGCAGACTTCGACGCAACTGATCGAGGCGATCAATCGGCTAACCCGCGCGCCGTTGCCCTAAGCGTTTTGGGCTACGACGGCACGGTGCGGGCTACCACAAGCACGTTGCCATCGGGATCGGCGAAGTAGGCCGCTTCATCGCCCCAAGGGCGCAGCGCTTTGGCCGAAAGGGCGCGGGCGCCGGCTTGTTCGAGGCGCGAGATCGTTGTATCGAGGTCAGCGCAGCGTAGATAGATTTCGGTGCCGCTGATCCCTTCTGGGGCAACCTTGCTGGGCAGCACGCCGGTGTTTCTGGCAAACCCCTCACGGTCGTAAACCCCCAGCCGCTGACCGCCGGGCAGCTCGAACTCAACATAGACCGGTACCCGCACAGTGGCTGGCCAGCCGAAGGCTTGCTCGTAAAATCGCGTCGATCGATCGAGATTCGCGACGGCCAAGATCGTCAGCACATGTTGCGGGGGGGCGGTGCGATCGGTTCGCTCTTCCATCGGATCCCTCTGGCCCAACTCGGCGCTCTGTTGCGAGATGCGGTTCGCTGTTGGACAGCCTGTCGATCGCAAGGTAGAACAGCGCCGATGGACCGTGGAATCCTTTTTCTCTGTGTGGCCAATTCGGCGCGCAGTCAGATGGCCGAAGGGCTGGCGCGGCTGCTGCTGGGCGCGGGCGCACACATCCAGAGTGCCGGCAGCCAGCCGAGTAGTGTTAATCCTTACGCGATCGAAGTCATGAGCGAGATTGGCGTCGATTTGACCACCCACGTTTCCAAAGCGGTGCAAACCATCGACCCGGCAACGGTCAAGGTGGTGACCACGCTCTGTGCGGAAGAGGTCTGCCCGGCGTTCCTCGGCGCAGCTGAGCGCTACCATTGGCCGATCGCCGATCCGGCGAGCGACGATCCTTCGCTTTCGCGCGAGCAGATGCTGATGCGTTTCCGCGAGGCCCGTGATGCGATCCGTCGCAAGCTCGAGGCGCATCCGTGGTGAATGACGTTGGAGGGGATCCTCCTGAGTACACCTGGAAACGGGTCTACATGATCGTCCACGCAATTTGAGCTCGAGTGCGCATGCTAGTCGTCGTGATCGTCGTGATCGTCGTGATGCTTGGGTGTTGCAGCTGGCGACTGCGGTGCGCCTTTGAGCGATCCCGTGTATGCGGCGCCGGCATTGTGGCGATAGACGAGATCGCCGCCGGCGTTGCCGGTCAGATACCCCAGTCCCAGCACGGCGAGTGTGCCCAGCGTGGCCAGTGCCGCCGCTGGCAGCCCAGCTTTGCCGCGACTGACGGCCAAGGCGACCAGCATTAGCCCCAGCACGCCGGCACCGACCCAGACGAAGACCTCGGCGGCTTCCTCGTGTTTTTTGATCGCCGGCTTGGCGACAATGCGTTCGACGCGGTCTTCTTCGGCTTCGCCGGTTTGCAGTGCGATGATTGCCGAGCCGACCAAGATCGCTTGCAGTGCGATCGCCAGCAGCCAACTGCGGGGCGGGAGCCATTTTCGCCACCAGGCCAGCAGTAGGCCGCCGGCAATCAGTGGCATCAATACGGCGAGGGCGATCGGCAGGTGAACAACTTTGGGGTGAAAAAACAGGTTCTCCATCTCGGTCTCCGGCGCGATGACGATCGGCAGCATGGTTTACCGCGGGCGTTTGGTCTATCCTCCGAATGTGAGATGAGAGGAATTACGGGCGGTTGAGCGAGAGCAATTTCACATCCGAGCGACTGTGGCTGCTCTTGTCGCTCGGCGCCTTTTCGCTGATGGCCACTCTGGCGGCGATCGATCTGGTCTCCGACCTGCGCGAGGGTACGACCGTCGCCCATGTGCTGGTCGAGGGGACGATCCTCTTGGTCGGCTTTCTCGGCGTGGCGCTAATCGCTCGCAAGCTGATCGTCGCGATGCGTGTGGCGCGATCGGCGTTCGCCGAGGCACAATCGCTCGCAAGTCAACTGGCCAAGAGCGCTGCCGAAGCGGACCGCTGGCGCAGCGAAGCCCGCGACCTGATGCGCGGCTTGAGCCAGGCCATCGATGCCCAGTTCGATCGTTGGGTGCTTTCACCGGCCGAGAAGGAAGTCGGCCTGCTGTTGCTCAAGGGGCTCAGTCACCGCGAGATCGCCCAGGCGCGCTCTGTCACCGAGGCCACCGCACGACAACAGGCGCGCGCTGTATACAAGAAGGCGGGGCTCTCCGGTCGGCATGATCTCGCAGCGTTCTTTCTGGAGGATCTGATGCTGCCCTCGGAGATCAAAGCGCCTTAGCGCGCGGTACGCTGCGGAATTGCAGGTGTTTGCCGTCGCGCCCAGCAGGCGGCGTTCTTGATCGCCCAACGGCCGCTCTGTATACTGCCGCGATTTACGACGAGGACGCCGACGGTTGGTCGAGCGTCGTCTGCGAGACCCGATGAGACGTTTCTACCTGCCGATAGCGCTCGTGATCTACATCGCGAGTGCGCTGCTCTTGCATCCGCAGCTGCTCGGCAACGAGCGGTTTCTCGGTTGGGATGCCGTCAACGAGCATTGGGGCGTTGTCGTCTACGGTCGCAACTATCTCCAGGCCGGCGAGCTGCCGCTATGGACGCCTCATGAGCGGGCCGGTCATTCGCTGATCGGCGATCCGCAAAGCGGCGTGACCTACCCGGGGAATCTGCTGTTCTATCTGGGAGCGCTGTTCGGGTTCGATGGGCCGGGGGTGATGCTGCTGCACTGGCTGTTTCACTTGGCCGTTGCGGCCCTGGGCATGCACGTGCTTTTGCGACGACGGCGCACACCGCACGCCGTCGCTGTTTTTGGCGGCTTGAGTTTCGTGCTCTCGGCGCGCCTTGCCAAATGCAAGGATCAGTCGACGCTCTGGTCGGCGGCTTGGCTGCCCTGGATGCTGATCGCCGTCGAAGACCACGCCGAGCGTCCATCGCTCAAGTCGGCGGCAGCGCTGGGAATCGTTACCGCGCTCTGTCTGCTCGGCGGCTACACGCCGAATTTCTTCCGCAACCTGCTGGTCGTGCTGCCGGTGTTCATCGTCGCTCTGGCGGTGCACATCAAACGCGATCCGCGGCGCCGTCGCTACCTCACGCGCGTCGTGACCTTTGCCGCGCTGGCGATCGCCGTGTTCGCTGCGCTGGTCTTGCCCGCGGTGCTCGGCGTGATCGAACTGTTCCCCCACACGACGCGCACAGGGCTAGCAGTGGCGGACGTGCTGCGGAGCGCGGTGCGGCCGCAAGATGCGCTGGGGATCTTTGGCTACTGGAAGGACCCGGCGTCGCCCTCGTCGGTATACATGGGATTGGCCACCGGACTCTTGCTGCTCGTTTCGCTGACGGTGAAATTTCGGCTGCGTCGCTTGCTGTGGCTGGCGATCGCTGGCGTGTTCTTCCTGTTGGCCTGTGGTGGGAACGCGTTTCTCTTGCCGATGCTCGTCAAGAAGCTGTCCGTCTTTGCCTTGTTTCGCGTTCCCGAGCAGTACGCGATCGGCACAGTGTTTGGTGTCGCTGTTCTGGCGGCGCTAGCTCTGGCGGATCTGGTCTCGATCAGTGGCAAGCCCGCGCGTCGCGCCGGTTGGTTGCTGTTGTTCTTCGGTCTGGGCCTGCTGCTACTTTTGGTGTTGGCGCCGCGACCGGCGATCTCGCCGGGTGGTCGTTGGCATCCATCGCAAGTGGCGCTGGTCTTGCTCGCGCCAACAGTCGGCCTGCTCTGGCTGATCACGCGACTGCCACTAAGGTATCGTCCTCGGTTGGTGTTCGCGCTTGTGGCCTTGCTCCTTGTCGACCTCGGTATTCAACTGCGACCGATCTACGACATCCTTGATCGACGCCCCGATACGTCTGATGAGGTGGCCAAGCTGGCCGCCCTCGAAGGCATTCGCCGCGATGTTCGCTTTGCCAACGACGGGTACATTCACTACCGATTAGGTCTGCGACACGGGGTGCGCGAGCTCTACGGTCGACGAAACATGTTGATGACCCGTCGCTATGCACGCTTCTTCGACGTGTCACGCACGAGTTACCCGCTGCTAGCCGCGGCAAACGTTCGTTATCATGGGGGGCGCTTCACGCATCAGATCCGCAGTCAGGCCGGCGCACTGGCTAAGCCGCTGGCGCATAACTTGACGGAGCTCAAGGAATACGCCCCGCACGTCGCCTGGTACGACAGCGTGCGGTTGCTGGCCGGTGAGGCTCAGGTGCTCAGCCAGATGAAGGCCGGAGCGGCACGGCGGATGGCGCTTGTTGCCCTCAGCGATCTGACGGCGCAGCAGCGCAGTCGTCTCGCTGGTCTGGCGGGCGGCCAGCGCATGGTTGCTGGTCGCGTGCTTGCTTTCGGGCTCAACAGTATGACGTTTGAAATCGATGCGCCTGCGCCTGGTGTTGTGGTCGTCAACGAGGCCTATTCGACAGGATGGAAAGCGGTACGCAATGGCGCCGAGGAGGCGCTCTTTCCGGTCAACTATCTCTTTCGCGGTCTCTACGTTCCAGCGGGTCGTCACCATTATAAATTGTCGTTTTCGCCGCCGGGCGTGCGCTTGGCTTTCGTTGGTTACGGGATGGTGGTACTACTGCTCGTTGGCTGCGCCATTGGCTACAGATGCCGTCGCCTCAAATGCCGTCGCTCGCGGCGGTCCGCGGACGCTGTTTCCATCGCGCCGCAGCGAGAGTGAATTCGACGATGAAGTGCAGTGAAAACCAAGGCGATCGTGCCGGGGAGCCGAAGGTGGCCGTAGCGATCCCCGCGTTTAACGTCGCTCGCCTGGTCCACAAGGTGATCGCCAACCTCCCGGCCTTTGTCGCGCACGTCGTCGTTGTCGATGATCAAAGTAGCGACGCCACTGCCGAGGCGCTAGCTCAGTGCAACGATCCGCGGCTGGTTGTGCTGCGTCATCGCAGCAATCTCGGCGTGGGGGGCGCAATGCTCACCGCCTATGCAAAGGCGCTCGAGCTCGGCGCGGATATCGTCGTCAAGATGGACGGCGACGATCAGATGGATCCGGCGCAGATTCGGCGGCTGATCGGGCCGCTTGTTCGTGGTGAGGCGGACTACAGCAAAGGCAACCGCTTCCAACACCTCGGTGCTTTGCACAGCATGCCTGCCTTGCGCCGCTTGGGAAACTACGGCTTGAGCTTTCTCACCAAGCTGGCTTCGGGATATTGGCAGATCTTCGATCCGACCAACGGCTTTACGGCGATCCATCGTCGGGCGCTGCGGTTGATCGACGCACAGACGATCGATCCGCGCTATTTTTTCGAGACGAGCATGCTCTTCGAGCTGCGCCGCCTCGGCGCGGTGGTTTGCGATGTGCCGATGCCCGCGCGCTATGGCGACGAAGCGAGCTCGCTCTCGGTTGGCAAAGCGTTGTTCGAGTTCTTCGGCAAACTTCTTGGCGGTTTTTGGCGGCGCTTGCGTCGGCAGTACTTTCGCTACGACTTTAACGCGGCGTCATTGCTGATCGTCTTAGCGATCCCCGCGCTGTTGTTCGGTGCGACCTGGGGTGCTGCCCATTGGTACCGAAGTGTTACCAGCAACGTGCCGGCGACGACAGGTACGGTCTTGATCGCCGTGCTGCCGATCGTCGTCGGGTTCCAGTTTATCCTCCAGGCGTTGGCGATCGATGTGGCGAGCTTTCCGCGATCGGCGATCCAGGCGAACGAGACGCTCTGGGATCGCCATATCGAAGACGAGAGCAGTCTTGCCAGTCTGCTGCGGCGACAACCCGAGCGGCTGATCGATCAGGAGCACGAGCGTGCTTGTGGTTGACTTCATCTACGACGACGATTGCCCCAACGTCGAGGCAGCGCGGCGTAACCTCAGGGACGCACTTTTGACCTGCAACCTGCCGGAGAGATGGACAGAGCACCGCATTGGCGATCCAGGCGTTCCAGCGCGAGCGCGGGGGTTTGGCTCGCCGACAATTCTCGTCGATGGCAAGGACGTGGCCGGCGCCGAGGCAAGTGCTGAGCGTTGCTGCCGGGTCTACCCGACGGGGGGTGGTGTTCCCTCGGTTGAGCTGATCTGTGCCGCTCTCGAGCGGGCTAACGATAGCCGGCCTCGTTCGGCCTAGCAGGGCCCGGCTGCACGTGGCCATACGCGCCCCACTGGGTCCCGATCGTGCCGGCGGCGAAGACCGCCTCGCCGGGCCGTACCCCCGCCTCAGCAAGCGCTTCCATTATCAGCAACGTGGCTCGACCGAGCATCCCGACGTTTGCGAAAAAAAGCACGCGTGATGAAGGGTGTCTCGACGACTAGCTGGTCGTAGCTGGTCGGTGGCAGTTCCTGAAACCGGGTACAGGTGAGCTCGGCGTTGGGCAACGGGCCACACTTGCTGAAGTACCGTGCGTCAAGGTGGAGATTCAGTTTCCTCAGCATGGGGACCTCCCCGCGGCTCTGCGTCGGCAGCTCGGCGGCACAACACCGAGACATGGGCGAGACGTGCGGGGCGTGGCGCTCCGCCGAGCGCGCCCAAGCGAGCCGCAACCCGCCGAAAAGAGGCAACGCGACAGCGGCACGTCCGTTGCACTGCTGATCGGTACCGATCCGACAAGGAAGTGCGATGGCGAAAAGCAGACGCCTCGGTCAACCACTGTTGTTTGTCATGCTGCTCGCTTGGACGGCTTGCAGCGGAACCTCAAGCGGGCGGACTGACCCACCGGCCGGGCAGCGCGACGCCGGACCCGACCAAACGGTGGTCAGCGGCGTCGTGGACGGCGCCCCGTCCGCCGACACGACGGCCGCCGACAACAACAACGGCTGCACAAAGCCACCACCCGCCTCCGATCAAGGCTGTCGCTGCAACTGGGATAACGCCAACTGCGATGCGATGACCTGTAAGTGCGACGCCACTTGCGGTCAAGGCGGCCAGAACTGTCTGATCACCCCCGACAGCAGTGGCGGTGGCTCGAGTCAGCACGCGGTGGTCGGCAAGTGCCAATCGATCTCCTGCCAGCGCAGCGACCTCGAGATCGATGTGACATGCAAAGCGACGGCCTGTCCCGTCGAGCCCGACAAGAAGGAGGATCCACCACCGGCGGTCTGCGGACCGGCAGCAGAATGCAAACCGGGTGCGTTCCGCTATTGCGACCTGCACGGCCGCCCGGAGTGGTCGAAATCGGTTTGCGGCAGCGACGGCAAGTGGGGCCCGTGCCTGGAGTCGCCTCCACCGCAAGGCAAGGATTGTTGGGACGACAGCTATGACCCCGAACTCTGCTGCCGCTGGCTAGGTTACTGTTGCCAAGATGGCGATGGCAGCTTTGTCGACTGGGGTAAGACCGGCGCTTGTAAGGGCGGTTGCTAAAGCAGAAAGCCGCAGCGCGCGAAAGGGTTCTTGGTGGCGGTGCCGCTATAGCAGATCTCGAAGCCCAGCTCTTTGCAGTCGACGCGATCGAAGCCTCTCCGAAAAGGTGCGCTCCGCAAACGAGCGGGCGCGAATGACCGTCCGCTATCGATGAGTCGCTGTAACGACTTGCCGGTCATGCGTTCGGGCTGTCTTGCGGCGTTGGGCAAAACGCCCAATATGCGTTGATCGCGACGGTTCCGATGCGGCAAAACCCGCTGATCTGTCCCCTATGTTGGCGGGTTACATAGCCCCGGCAACGCTCGGAGGTCCCCCATGCCACGTGAGCTGCCATGGATTGCTGGGAAGACCGCGCGGCGAGAGATCGGGACGAAACCTGTAGTGGGCCCCCTCTGATCTGCGCCGCTCTCGAGCGCGCTAACGATAGCCGGCCTCGTTCGGCCTAGAAGGACGCGCTGGAATTCACCGCGCTGACCGTGCGCGGCGACGATGTTGTTGGGCTGGTTGAGGTATGCCGGTGGTGTTGCGCGGCCGGTGTACGACTGGGCAAAAGCTCCTCGCTGGCTTGTCGGCGTGAGCGAACGACGCTGCCAGGAAACAGTCCACTTACGACGAGTAGCAGGGCGATGCCGCCGAAGATGAACGCTTCACGCCAGCGCAGCCGAAGCTCGGAGCGTGTGCCCGAGCGGCCGCAAAACAGCGACAGGTACATCCGCAGAACCGCGAGGCCGGTGAAAGCCGCTGCGGCGATCGTCAGAAAGCCCAGCGCGGGGAAACTGCGTACCGCGCCGTCGATCAGCATTTCTTGGCCGATGAAGCCCAAGGTGCCGGGAAAGCCGGCACAGGCCAGACCGAACAGCAGGAAACTCGTTGCCAGTAGTGGCATCTGCTTGAAGCCGCCGTGATAGGTCGTCAATTTTAGCCGACCCCGGCGTGCTTCAAGGGCGAGCACGGTGCGCGCCAGACCGGTAAACGCGAGCGCCGACGAGATCCACAGCACGAGCGCACCGGTGAGCGCATCCGTCGATGTGCAGTCGAGTCCCGTGAGTACGAGCGCTGATTGGCTGACGAACAAGTATCCGAGGCTGCGCCGGGCATCGGACTGGCGCAGGGCAAGGGCGGCTCCATAAACGGCGGTGAGCAGCGAGAGGATAGCGACGATCCGCAGCATCGCCGCTGGTGCGTGCGGCAGCACGAGGGTTGCAGCGACATAGGTGCCGAGCTGCGGAGCGCTGAACAGTACGGTCGGTCCGATGCGGGTGCGATCGAATGCCTCGGGGATCCACGCATGAAACGGAAAGATGCCCTTGCGGACCAGCGCGGCCCCCATGATCAGCCAAAGCCCGAGCGGTCGTTGATCGCCTGCAGACGTAGCGAGCAAGATTCCGACGACCAGCAGCAGCACCCCGACGAGCTGATAGAGGGCGAGCACGCGTTTGGCACGTCGGTCCTCGCAAACCGAGATACCACTGAGAAACAGTCCGCTTGAGGCTGCCCAGCAACCCGCGAGCAGCAGCGGGCTTTGGCTGAGAAACGCCAAGGAGCCAATGGCGGTGGCGATCGCGGTTCGCGCGAGTCCGCTGCGATCAAGCCGAGTGCTGGGCGTCGCGGCGACGGTGACCAGCCAAAGGATCGGCGGAAGCGCGACGAGGGGTTGCGATAGAACGCTAAGCCGAAGCAGCGACGGGCCGAGCAACGCGGATTGATGCCAGGGCCAGTCCACGCGTAGCGCCGATAGCTCGGGAATAAACGCGACCAGGCCGGCGGCGACACACGAGATCACGGCAAATGCGATGGCAAAGCTGCGAACGCGATCGGAGCGCTTATCGGCGAGTGCCAGTACGGAGGTGGCCAGCGGTGGGCCGAGCAGGCCGATCAGCCAGGCGAAGGCGATCATGATCTTCGCTCTCTGCGAGAGGGGCGTTCGAAGACGAGCAGGCGATCAAATGCGTCCAAAATCGAGATCAGTCGGCGAAATGGTGCGACTAGCGCGCGATCGAGCAGTGAGTCGGCAAAGCCGCGCTCCAAGGCGAACAGGTAGACGGCGGGGCGGCCCTGGCCAGTGCGTTGCTTGCTCGATGGATGGAGCTCTTCGCCGAGTCGGTTCTCGAGCTCGTGGAGATCATGCAGAACGTTTGGTGCGCTGAGGAACTGTAGCAAGCGAAAGCAAGCGTGACCGGCGATGTGGAGCATCGGCAGCAGCTGCAGTCCGAAGGCGATTTCGACGACAATTATGCCGACCTGGGTGAGCGTCGCGTATGAGATCGCCGATTTTACGTCTGTCTGGACCCGTCCGCTCAGTGCGCCATAGACGGATGTGGCGACGCCGCCAAAGATCATCAGCGCAGTGGCGATGCCGGACGCAGCGAGCAGCGGTTGGACGCGCAGCAGCAGAAAGCAGCCGGCGTGGATCGAGAGCGCTCCGTAGTACACGGCGCTCGACGGTGTTGGCCCTTCCATCGCTCGTGGAAGCCAGCCGGAAAACGGCCATAGCGCGCTCTTTCCAGCCACGGCGATGATCAACAGCGAACCGATGGCGAGCGTCTGGCCGGCCGCGAGGGTCAGATGCGGTTGTTCGGTGGTGGTGAACAGCGAGGTCAGGTTGCCGCTGCCCGTCCAGTGATGGAGCAGTACCGCGGCCGATAGCATCGCTGCGTCGCTTAGCCGATAGATCGAGAACACGCGCAGCGCATTGTCTGCCGGGGCTGGGCGCTCCTGGAAGAATCCGACCAGCAGTGCCGAACTCAATCCGATCAACTCCCAGCCGACAAAGAGCAGCTCGACGCTGCCTGCGAGAGCAACGGAGCAGATGCCAACGACGAACATCGCCATCTGAAAGAAGTAGCGGAAGAAGCCTGGTTCGCGATGAAGGTAACGAAACGAAAAGGCGGCAACGATGTTGCAAATCAGTAGGCTCAATGCGGCAAATCCGAGCGAAAGCGCATCGAGGGCGAGGTCAAAGGAAAAGCGCGCCTCGCTGGCTGTGAACCAGCTGCCAAGTTTGAGCAGCACCAGCCGGCGATCGGAGAGCAGGTAAGCGAAAAGCGCGGTGAGCGAAGCGGCGAGCGCGGCGAGCAGGGCGACTCGCGTGATGACGCCGACGCCCTTTTCGCCGAGCAGCTTGGTTGGTGCGGTCAGCCCGGTCACGAGCAACAACAGCAGCGGCGCGACGACGGTGATGGTCGCGGTGACTTCAATCAGCTGGTGCATTGGACCTCGCCGTTGCTGCTCCGAGTGCAACAAAGGGTAGATGACCTCGCCGCCCCTCGTAGTGTGCGCGGGAGCTCCCCGGACATACGGCCAGCGCATGTTCGGGGACATAGCGGTGCTCCCCGGTCGCATCGAGCTCAACGATCTCTCCCGACGCGGGGTCGAGGGTGGCGAGGAAGACCCAGCCGTGATCGACCAGACGCTTCAACTCGGCTCTTTGCTCGAGCAATCGGCGGATGAGTGCTGTCTTGGCTTCAACGACGATCGAGAGCCGCACCGGTTCGTGGATTTCGAGCATTTGCCAGGGTAGTCCGGTGCGTAGGTCACTCTGGGCGCCGTCCATCACGCCGACCAGCGCGGTGACATTGTGGGGCAATTTGGTGCCCGAGCCATAGTTGGTCGGATCAACGTAGCCGAAGTAATACTCGAGGCTGATCCCGGCGACGACGGGAACGACGGCGCCGAGCAGCTGGTCGAGTTGGGCGCCGTCCGGGTCTCCGTTGGCGTCGTACGAGACGAGAAACGCCCGGCGGTCGAGAAACAAGCCGCGCGTTCGACTGCGTCGCCCGATCAAGCAAAGCGCGTTGGTGGCATGCCCAAACTCTGGTCGAGGCTGGGCGAGATCGGCCGAGCGGGTCTGTACATGGCGTAGCGACGCAGCGGGCGTCAGCGATGGAGCCGCATTGTCAAAGCGGCGACAGCGTTCGTGAGCCTCGCGTCGCCGTGCGCTCTCTAAGCTGTTGATCGCCTGACGAAGCAGGGCGTGCACGTGGTTTGGTGCAAGCTCCGTGTCGTACAGCGCGATGTCGTTGCTGGCGGTGTTTCTCTCGCCGCCAACGAACCAGACCTCGGAAGGAATGTGCAGCCCGCGTGCGTCCAACGCTGCTCGTACTTGCGGAAGATTTGCCATCTGGGCGAAGGCGCGGGCATTGGGGCCGCCCCGTCCGCCGCCACAAGCGCCGCAGTCGTGAGCCGACTCGTGGGGGTTGTTCAAACTGGTCGAGCCGTGGCCGAGGATCAAGACCAACGGCGCGAATCGCTGACGAATGCCGGTCGCCGCGAGTTGAGAAAAGACGATCTCCGTCATCTCCTCAGTGGTGAATCCGACTTGTTCGCCGAGCGGGGGACGTTGGGCCTCTTGGTGCTCGATGGCTAGGCGCACGCGGCGAAGCTGCAAGCTGTCGTAGGAACGACGCAACGCGCGGTGCAGCCAGGGAAATACCACACGCAGCACCAGGGGGATCACCCATAGCGCGCCCAGCACAGCGAAGATCGCGGCGCCACGGCGTGCGCGTCGGCTGCCGAGATGAACGTTCTTGTCGACCAGCGCGCCGACTTGCTCTGAAAGCCGCAACAGGCGAGCGCGTAGACCAGACGCGCTAGCGGTGTTGATCTCGGCGACGAAGTGACGGGGACGAATTGCGACTGGGCAGAGTGGGCGAGCGTGGGCGTCCGTGACGCCGCGGTAATACATCGCGACACCAAAGAACCCGGCGATGCCAAACGTTTCGACGCTTGGATCGACTTCTTCGAGGTGACGGCGGATCGATTCCTCTCGTTCATCGATGCAAAAGACAACCTGGAAGGCTGGTTTGCTTACGGGCTGGGGACGGTGTTGAGCGAGCGCGTCGAAGTAACGCTGGCGTAGGCGGCGTTCGTAAGCGCGATGCAACAGCCGCCGTCGAGCCGTTTGATCGAACTCGCCGAGCTCGGCCTCGACGCGCGCGATCTCCTCGGCGTTGAGGTTGTCGACGTGGGCCACGTTGAGCCCGCCGAGCTGAGCGAGATGGAACAGCGGCCAGGCCCGGTCATCGGCAGATGGCGCCGGTGGCTGCGGTAGGTGGTTGCGCAGCCAAGGGCGGAGCTCTGCCAAACTCCCCTGGTAACCCGCCGCCGGCGCGGCATAGCTCAACGCCGCTCGCAAGATCAGCAGGCGAACAGCGAAAAAATCGACCAGTTGGGCGGGAACAGCGCGAGCGGGCACGCGGTCCGGGCGCAGCTCAAACTGATGGATCATTCCAGCAAAGCCGCGCAGGGCAAGGGCTTCGGCGCGCAAGAAGGGCTCCCACTCGTCGGCGGCAAGCCCGAGACATTCGAGCGATCGGGCGAGAGATGTCCAGCTGTCCTGTTGCTCATCGTGTTCGGCGCAAAGGCTGCGTTGGAGCTCCTTGCCGATCGGGCCACACCAGCGCGCCAGCCGAGACCGATAGAGATCGACGAAGCACCGATACAGGCCGCGCTCGCGGCCGGGCATCGCCCAATCGGCGAGGCCCTGATCGAGGAAAGCGCTGGTCGCTCGAATCAGCGGCGGGTGAACCCATTGGTCGATGTCGAGCTCAAAGGCGGCGAGCAAGAGATCTCGGTGGCGGATCGGCGCTGGCTGGACAGCCGGGCTGACGTTAGCCGCGCGCTCGATCGCGCGGCGACAGCTGTCCCACAACCTACGGATGTAGCGGGCTTGCTCTGCGCGACCGCCGTTGTGCGGATTGCCAAGGCCCAGCGCGTTTTGCGCTTCGGCGGGTAGGTCGGCGCGCAGGCGCTTTAGAACGTTGGTTTCCTCGAGTGTCCAACGCAGCGCGGGACCGTGGCGCTGCGGTATGCCAAAGATCGCGATGCGGCGCCTGAGCTCCAGGCGACTGAGATTGGCCAAGACCGTGGCGTCGGCCCGCGGGCCGAGTTCCGCAGCGAGCACTGCGTTGACGTCGGCTTCGTGGATGCGTCCATGGCGAAGCTCTTGCCGATAGCGGTCTTCCGACAAGTAGGGCTGGCAGCCGAACAGCCGGCTCGCCTCGAGTACCGCCTCATCGAACGGCAGGTGCTCGAAGGCGTGCAGTGTGTTGTGGTGAATGAAGACGTTGATCGGCCCTTGGGCCGGCAGCAAATGCCCGATTTGGCGGACGACTCGCTCGAGTTTCGACCGTGACGCCGCCGCCGCTGGTGCACGCTCATTGCCTGGCCTTACCGGCATTCGATTGGCAATCTAGACCTTTTCTGAAATCCGATGTCAATAGCCGTCAAGCGTCTTGCGCCCTTTACCGCGAGCGCGGACAGCTATAGCCCAGCGTGTTGTCAGCCGAGCTGATCGATGATCTCGAGCAGCAGGTTGTCCACGGCGCTGTGGTCGATGTCGGCAGGCAGGCTCGTCGTCGCCGAGGTCTGCTGCATCGCGCGCTGGAGCTCACTCGCAGCAGCCAGTAGATCATCGTAAGAAAGCGCGCCGTCGCGAATCGCCGAAAGCTCGTCGGCGTCGTCACGGCGGACGCGTAGGTCGCCGGTTTGGAGCACCTCGAGGCCCATGCGCATCAGCCGGATCAAATGCATCGCGTGCTTGGTGTCGTAGCCATAGCGGCGCTCCAGCTCAGCGCGTGCAGGATTGCGTTGGCTCTTCCAGCTCTGGTAGGCGTCCCAGTGCTTGAGGGCCGCTCGATATCGCTTTTCGGCATTCAACGCGGATACCACGTCGGGTGGAAGTTGCAGCGCGTGCGTGGCGATTGCCCGGATGCGCTGGTCGATCTCGTCTTGTGGGGCAGAGAGCAAGTCGCGGTAGAACGTGTCGAGTCGCTGCTCGATGGCGATCCGTGTGGGCTTGGGCAGGTCAACGTTATCGATGCCGTAGCTGCGGATCTTTTCAGCGATGCTTTGCTCGATGCGCGTTTGGTCGTCGCGACTGAGTGTGCTGCCGGCGATCGGTAGCCCGAAGTCTTCGCGCGATGGTTTGCTCGTCGGCGGGTTGAGCAGCCACGAGCGGTGGGTTTTGATCTTCTTGAGTTGGGCCATCGCGTAGCCGAGGAAGGTCTGCTGCACCTTCTTGGTGAGAAAGTGAAAGCGCTGAGCATGCAGGCGCCGCCAGGCAGGCCGCTCGAACAGCCAATCGCCCGGGTCAGCGAACAAGACCTCGAGGGTGTTGGGATTTGCAGCCGCACAGAG
The DNA here is from genome assembly GCA_020633415.1 of Deltaproteobacteria bacterium. Lineage (GTDB taxonomy): Bacteria > Myxococcota_A > Polyangia > JACKDQ01. Next base: position 54,668 of record JACKDQ010000013.1, on the reverse strand, counting down.
TGCGAGGAACTTTGCGACGTCGAAGATCACGCACTCGGCCTTGATGTCCAGTGCGCGTGCTGCCGTTGGATGCGCCTTGATTTGCGGGAGAACCGCTTGAGCGAGCAGCTCGGGCAATGGGCCTTCATACTGCTCAAACTGTTGAAAGAGCGAGAGCCGAAGCGCGCGCGGGGCCACGCAGACGCCGCGAAGATCGATGTCCGAGCCATCACGCGCCGTGCCGTGGGCCTGGCTCCCGGCGAGCGTGCAAAACAGCGTGTGTTGCTCAACGGGGAACATCAGGCTTCCATACGACGCGCCGCGTTTAGTCGGAGTCGGATCACGAAGTCTTCGAGGGCGGCGGCTGCCGGCGGCTGATCGGGGAGCGTGCTCTTGTCGTGCGCGTCTTGCAGCTGGGCCTCCAGCCGATCGAGGAGTGCGCCGTGGTGAGCGATATCTTGTTGGTCAAGGGGCATCTTCTCCGCGCCGGCACGCTTGCGGGCGACGAGCTCGTCGATCTCGTCAAGAGCGAAGCGCGCGTTGAGCGCCTGGATGTTGGCGACGACCTCGCCGGTTCGCATCAGATGTATGCCGCTGAGCAGCACGCGGTAGGCGTAGAGCAGGTGCTTGACCGTTGGATTTGGTTCGGCGAGGCGGTGGCGGCGGCCGCGGGCGAATCCCTGGTAGTGGCGCACGGTGGGCTTGGTGATGCAGCCTTTGCCCAGCGCGATCAGTTCCTCGTGGGCCGGCGTGGTGAGCACGACCAGCGGCGAAAAGAGCTGCTCGAGTACGTAGCCGTTATGGTTGGTCATCAAACGAGCGAATTTGCGGATGTCGTGGGCGACCCAGTCGAGATCGATGCTGGTCTTGTCCTCGATCGTGATCGTTTCTTTGGGCGGGTGGAGTCCGAGCAGCGCACTCGCCGGCAGCATGAACGCCCCTCGCAGATCGACATCGCTATCGGGCGAGGCAAAACCGTAAAGGTGGGCGCCGCTGATCGTGGCAAAGATCGGCTCTGGCCCCTGACGTGCGACGTCGGCCAGTCGGTCGCGATCGAGCATCTTCCAGATTTCGTGTTGTTGGTCGGGGGTCATCGTCGAACCTCTGACTTTAGCACGCTTGGCAGCGGTGCCAAGCAGGTTGGAGCAGAGGCTGGCCAGCTGCAGAGGTCTGTGCTGCGGCGTGGGGGCGCTAAGATGGCGAGGCCAATCGAACGAATAGCCAAAATACGCCGAGTAACGTTGTGATCAGCGCCAGCGGTAGACCGACCTTGAGGTATTCGACAAAGCCGATGCCGCCGATGTCTCGGGCGCTTTCGGCGACAATGATGTTGGCCACCGAGCCAAGCAAGGTCAAGTTGCCGGCGAAGGTCGAGGTCACCGTCAGCAGCTCCCAGGCTAACGTGGGGCTTTGCAGCGTCGCTAGCTGTTTGCGAACGACGAGAATGAAGGGCACGTTGGAGACGATGTTCGAGCCGATCAAAAAGATCGCGGCGGTGCGCAGCCAGCCGGCGAAGCGATCAGCGCTGGCGTTTGCTAACGGATAGCGCTCGAACAGCCAGGCCGGCGCACCGCTGCGCATCAATCCCTCGACCACAACGAACAGGCCGGCGAAAAAAAGCAGCAGCGACCAGTCGATCTGTTTCCAGAGCAGGCGCGTGTCCCGACGGTGCAATAGCATCAGCGCGACGAAGCCCGCTGTGGCAGACCAGGCCAGGTCAGCGCCCGCGGTGTAAGCGATCGCCGTTCCGATGATCGTCGTCAGCGTCAGGCCTGTGCGGCGGTTCAGCGCCGGCTTGCCCGGGGGAAGCTCGAGCGGGTTGCCGGCGAGTCTCTTTCGGAAGAATACCCAGAGCAGCCCGTGGTTGATCGCCAGGCAGATCAGCGCGAGCGGACCGACCCACAGCAAGTGCTCGCGGTAGGACAGTCCGCCGAGCACGGCACAGAGCATGTTCTGCGGATTTCCGACGAGGGTACCGACACTGCCGGTGTTGGCTGCGGTGGCAAGGGCCAGCAGAAATGGCAACGCAGGGAGCTTGTGTGTTTCGATCAACCGAACCACGAGGGGGGCGCCCAACACGCAGACCGCGTCATTGGTGATCAAAGCGCTGAGCAGGCCCGCACCCCAGACGATCAGCCCGAGCAGACGAGCAGGCGTGCGAGCAAAGTGGACGATGGCTTGCTCGACGTCCGCGAAAAAGCCGTCGAGGGCGAGGAACGCGCCCATCCCCATCACGCCAAAGAGCAGCAGGATCGTCGGGCCGTTGACCGCTCGGAGCGCTTCTTGTGGTGCGAGGACGCCAAAGACCACGCAGGCTACAGCTCCGAGCAGCGCGCCGGCGGGGCGATCCAAGCCGAGCCACGACATCCGCCGCGCCGAGATCAGCACGTAGGTGATGACGAAGATCGTAATGCCGAGCCAGCTCATCTGAATCGATCGGGTCCGGCGCTAGCCGTCGCTTGCTCCTTTGGCTAGAGGAGCAGTCGCCTGCGGGCAGCGCAAGTTTTTGTCAAAGCTGTGCTGCAAAGAAACCGCTGCCCGGGCGGCGAAACGGCGCGGAGTGGCAACGGCCGAAGCTGATCACCCCCAATGGGCTGCTGTGGCTTTAGAGCAGTACGAGCAAATAGCCGATGGCCAGCGCCAATTGCAGCAGCGCGAACGGTAGCGCACGCTTGACGAAGCCGCCAAAGCTGAGGCGCAAGCCGTGCTTGTGAATGATGGTCACGGCGACCAGCGTGGATGCCGAGCCGATCGGTGTGATGTTGCCGCCGAGGTTGGCGCCGAAGACGACGGACCACCAAAGGGGCGAAGCCGAGTTCGTGTGTAGCTTGGTCAAGATCTTCGCGAGCATCGCTGCGAGCGGAATGTTGTCGGTGACCGAACTAAAAGTCGCGGCGCAGATCAGCAGCGACGCGGCGCCGAGCGCGGGGCCGAGGCCGATCAGCGGGGCGATCGCGCGGCCGATCAGATCGAGGACTTGTGCCTGCTCCATCACGCTAATCACCACGAATAGCGCGGCGAAGAAGGCGAGGAGATCCCAGTCGAGCGCCTTGTAGAATGCGTCGACTTCTGTTTTGTAGCGCAGCAGCATGATCAGCGCGAACAACAGCGCGACGAAGCCCAGCCCAAGTTCGCGGAAAACGGGCAGTGCCGAGGTGGTCGCCATCGCCACGATAAACAGCACGGTCATCGCCGCGGCAAACCAGAAGAAGCCGATGCTGGCCACGCCGTCGCGTTCGTCGAAAGCGGCGACGCGCTGGGCAGCAAGCTGGCGCTCTCGCGCGTCACAGAGGCTACGGATGTCAAACCATCGCGCGCCGGTCCAGATCGTGATCGCTGTGCACAGCGCGACATAGGGGCCGGCAAAGCAAAAAAACGAGACAAAGCTAATGCCTGCTGCATCACCGACGATAATGTTGGGCACCGAACTGATCAGCGTCAACAGGCCTCCGACGTTGGTCAGCAGGCCTTCGACCAGCAAGAAACCCAACAGCTTGTCTGTTCGGTCGAGCTTTGCTAGCGAAACCGCCGTCAGCGAGCCGATGATGATCATCGCGGTGACGTTGTTGAGCACCGCCGAAAACAGTACGGTCATCAATCCGTAGTAGATAAGGAGCTTGCGTGGGTCGCCTTGCGAGCGCTTGGTCAATTTGATCGCCACGTAGGTGAACAGCCCTGAGCGGGCCGTCACATCGACGAACAGGCTCGATCCAAGGATAATCGCGATCACGCCCCAGTCGATGGCTGGAATGTAGATCGGCAGTTTCAGTGCATGATCGCCGATACGGACCACGGCCTCACCCGGGATGATCGCCAAGGCGTTGGCGACAAACAGGCAAAGCAGCGCGAAGCTGCCGGTGATCAGCGATTTCTTGGCGTGGAGTTTCTCCTCGAAGGCGAGGGCGACGATCATCAGCACTAAGATCCCGGCAAAGATCGTCGTTGTCATCGGCGATAAGCCCGTTGTCAGCAGCGCGTGCATGGTGATCCTTCGCGCTAGAGCATCAGCAGCGGCAAGCCGTTGAGTTCCACAGCTAGCGGATAGGCCAGGCCGTGCATCGCCAGCTGGTCGTCGTCCTTGGTGTTGAGCACCAAGAGGTCGATCTGGTGGCGGGCGACCAGCTCGCGGTACTCGCGCAGGCGGTGGCCGAAGGCGACGACTTCTTCGACCTTGAACCCAAGGCCAACCCGGGCAAGCTCGTCGGCGCAGCTGGCGATGTAGTGCTGCGCATCTTTGAGCAGCTGTGCCCCGATTTCGGCGCGCGCTGCGTTGGTGTCGATCGCTGGAATCTTGGCGATCGCTTGGATGTAGCGTTCGAACACCGCGTCGTCTTCGATGTGAGAAAGAAACAGCGTGCCGTCCTCGGGGGTCAGTTGGGCGGCGACGCTGACCAGGCGGTGGTCGCCGGCCAGCGTCGAGGTGATCGCCATCAGTCGCTGGGCGCTTCGCGGCAAACTGCTGCTCGCTTGGGGATCGGGGCGCGGAAGCATCAGCACCGGTGTCGTCGTTGCCTGGGTTAGTACAACCAAGCTGTCGCCAAGGCCATAGGGCCAGCGCCACCCGGCGCCATCGAGATGCCGATAGGTACAGATCAGATCGGGGCGATGGTGCTCGACGAGTTCGAGCAGCTGTTCGACGTTGCGGCCGCCTTCGAGTTGACCAACGCTCTGCCAGTCACAGTGACTTAGCGCCGGCAACAGCGCTGCCGCCAGGTCGGCAAACAGGCGCGTCTCGTAGGGCGACAGGTCGGTGATTACCAACACGCGCTCAAACTTCAGTGGGCTAAACTCAAAGCGCGTACGTGACGCAGCGAGAAACACACTTTCGAATTGATCGATCTTGCTACTCAACGCGCCGCCTCGTTCTCCCTCGGTCCGCCTCGTTGTTCCCCGGGTAGCGTAGCGAGATCAGGCGGGCAAGGCGAGGTCTAATGGGAGCTGCCTCGGCAACGGCGATTCGTCGAGCGAGCGCTGCGTGCCCGAGAGCGACGCTCGACGAGGCGCCTCGTTTGGCTCAGTTGGGATTACAGCCTCTTGTTCGCGCGCCGATAGGTTCGCACCAGCCGCGTCGTACCGTGCAAGGGCCGCGTCGATTCATCGAGCAGCAAGAACCCTGCCTTTTCCAGCACGCTGCAGGAGGCGGCGTTGTCGGCGGCGACAATCGCGAAGATGCACGGGACGCGCACGGTCTCGATGGCCCAGTCGGCTATCGCCGCAACGGCTTCGCTGGCCAGCCCCTTGCCTTGGTAGGCCTCTTCGATCGCGTAGCCGATCTCTACCCCATCGGGAAACGGGCTGAGTCCCACATGTCCGATCAGCTCGCCGTCGTCGCGCTGGCAGATACCGAGCACCAGCGGGCGTTTGGTTAGCGGGGCGGTGCTCTGGTACTGCTCGATCAGCTTTCGCAGCGCCTCGGTGGCGTGCGCCTGATCGGAGTAGACCTGGTCAGGAAGCCAAAGCCTCATGCCGGTCTCTTGGCTCATGGCGAGCACCTTCGGCGCATCTTCGAGCGTGAATTGGCGAAGGCAAAGCGATTTGGTTTCGATTGGCGGCACGTCTATCAACATACCAACCCATTTCGCACAGAGCTAACGCTTTTGCTGTGGTGCGTTGCCAGCGCTGAAGGGATTTCCTACGCGCCGGGCCTGCGGGCGGCGGAAACTTCCCCTTTTTAAGGAGATTGCTTCGCCCAGGGGGGCAGCTTGGTCGGTCCGATGTCGACGAGCAGGACCTCTGTATCTTCTTGGACCGTGAAGGAAACGGAGCGCTCATTGGTGACGCCAATGCCGTCACCTTGCGTCAGGACGATATCGTTGAGATTCACCTTGCCGCACAGGGTATGGACCCAGGCCGTGGTCCGGGTGCGGTCATGCCGGGCAATCTCGCTGGTCTTGGCGTCGCCCTTACGTGCCGCATGTGGCCCGCACTTCCCAGCGACCTGCAACGAGCAATTGAAATCTCGGGACAAATAGCGGGCCCCCGGTCTTCTGACGACGGTACGCGATTTGCTTGTTAGCTGTCCATGCGCACCCCCACGCCACGGCGCCATCGGCCGTCCGCCGGCCAGCGTCTGACGCCGCTGTTGGTCCTGCTGCTCGGCCTAAACGGAATCAGCTGCCACAGCGAACTGCACGGTAGTAGCCCGCTCACATCGGATGCACCGGATGGTGGAACAGTTGGCGATGGGACCGCGTCACCCGATGGCACTATCGGAAGCGAAGATGACGGTGCGATGGGCGGACCGATCGCCGACACGCAGCTGCCGGCCGCGGACCTCGGTCCCCCGCCAGCGGGAAGTTGGCAGTCGGAGCTTGTGCACGTGGCGGGCGGGCGACTGGTCTACAAGGTCGAGGCCAACGGCAATCGTCTACCGGACTACAGCTACGCCGGCTACAAGAACGGCGCGGTCGCTCTGCCGACGGTACCCGTCAAGCGCACCGTGGTGCCGGGCGCTGGTGACGATGGTGCGGCGATTCAGCAGGCTATCGATCAGGTCGCTCAGATGCCGCTTGTCGACGGCTTTCGTGGTGCGGTGCTGATCAGCAAGGGCGAGTATCAAGTGGCGCAAACGCTGCACCTGCATACGTCGGGCGTGGTGTTGCGCGGCGAAGGTAGCGACGCTGACCCAGCAGCCAATACCGTCATTCGGCGAACGGACTATGCGACGTCGCAGGCGCTGATCGTCGGTGCCAAAAGTGCTAAGGGCGACATCGGCTGGGCGGCGGAGGTCGCGGGAACGCGCACCGAGATCACCACCGACTTTGTTCCGGTGGGGGCGCAGTCGTTCGATGTGGCCAATGCCTCGCTCTTTAAGGTCGGCGACAACGTGATCGTCTACCATCCCTGCACCGACAAGTGGTTGGCCGCGGTCAAGTACGGCGGGCAGCCGGAGATCGGTTCGGGCTGGAAGGCCGGCGAGCTTCCGATCGTCTACAATCGCTACATCACCGCCATCTCAGGCAACACCATCACCATCGACGTGCCGGTCTTCAACGAGCTCGATCGGCAGCTTTCGCAGTCCGTCATCTATAAGCACGATCGCAAGAGCATCGTCACCAACGTGGGCGTCGAAAATCTGCGCATCGACATCGACACCAAAGGTGAGACCAGCGAGAGCCACGCCGAGATGGGCATCGAATTCATCTTGGTCGAGGACGGTTGGGCGAAAAACGTTGCAGTGCTGCACTACGTTCAGCGCGGGTTTCGCTTCTCAACGACGACGCGCGTTACGGTGACGCACTGCAAGGCGCTCGAGCCCCATTCGCAGATCACTGGCAATCGGCGGTATGCCTTTTGCGCGCAGCGCGCCCAGCAAATCCTGGTGCGCGATTCGTTGGCGACCAACGCACGCCACCCCTTCGTCACCGATGGCGAGTCCTGGGACTCGGGTAACGTCTACTACAACAATGTCTCCGAAGGGATCGTCGACGACGACGGTCCGCATCGCCGTTGGGCGACGGGCATCCTTTGGGACAATATCGAGCACAAGACGCCGGTCGACTATAACGTCTTCATGATGCAAAACCGCTCCGACTACGGCAGTGCGCCGCAGGGTTGGGCCTGCTCCAACTGCGTCGCGTGGCACTACGTGGCCCCGCCGACCAACCAAGAGGGCCGGACGACGAACCTCGTGTTGCAGCGGCCACCGAAGGGACAAAATTACGCCATCGGTTGTTTCGCGGGCAACATCACCGGCGACGGCAAGCACAAGCTCCCGCTCGGCTATGTCGAAGGCGGCAACAAGGCGGGACTCTATCCGCCGTCGCTCTACCAGGCCCAACTAGCGCAGCGGTTGGCCGGGCGCTAGCGAACCGGCCAAGGGGCCGTCAGCAACACATTTTCCTTGCTCACAGCGTGGATTACTAAGCGGACTGCATTTGACCGCACTGCCCCTGCAATCGAGGTCTTTGACCGCTTGCTCGACTCGCGCCTGGAATTTCACGTTGATCGGGGACGGACAGTGGCATTGACTGCTACCGGCTACAACACAGACATCGCCCGCCTGACAGCTGCGCGATTCGTCGATGATCCGAGCAAGTTCTTGTTCTGAGATCGAGTCGCTACAGGCAGCCAGCAGCAAGAAAGATACGACCCAAAGATTTCTCATCATGAGGCTTGGCTCCTTTTAACTGGCAAAACGAAGCTGCGCTGCCCTAAATTTCGCATTCCGAATACATTCGTCTGTTTGATTCCCTGCTTACCGGGTGAAGGCGATGGCACTGGCGCGACGACTGTCCGTCCATGCGACGGTGCGCGAGAAGTCACGCGTCGTCTGCGCGTTGTGCTGTTGGCCTGAGAACGATGCTGGTACCACGTGGCGCGCCATGCAGCGCCGTTGTCAAGAATCTGCTGGCGCCCGATCGGTGCTTAGCCGGTGGCTAGGGGGGAGGTTGTAGTGTCGTGACCTTCCACTGGCCGCTCGCTTGACAAACGGCTTGCTTGCCGCTGCAGGGCCCGCCGTAGAAGCAGTTCTGTCCGAGAACTTGGCATGCGGTACCATCGGCGGGCGCGGTGGGCGGACAGTTGGGCGAAATCGTGGTTCGGCACCACCAGGCGTACGCTTCGCCGGGCGGCGGTGCGACACCGCTACACACGCCGGCGCAGCTGCAAGTCTGTCCCCCGGCCGTTCGACATTCGGGCTGAGGCGGCGTGCAAAAGCCGGTGCGTCCGGCCCCGCCCGGGCACTCGGCCACCGAACCGTCGTGCTGGTGCGATCCATCGTGGGGTGTGGCGTCGGTGGTCCGGCTGTCCGGCGCCACGCCGTCTGCCACCAAGATATCGCGCGTCTGCGCGTCAGCAGGATTCGAGACTTTGTTTCCGTCGGTACAGCCGAGCAAGGTCCCGCTAGCAGCCGCAGATACAACGTACAGCATACAGATTGTCGACCAACTCTTCATGGATCTGCCTCCCGCTTGTCGATGCAAGTTTTCCGGTCGCATCTCGCCGCAAGGGATGCTGGAGATACCTGCGCGCTCGGCTGAGTGTTCCAGTAAACGGCGTTCACTTCAGACGTTCATTTCAAACGTTGGCAGGCAGCGACGCATTCCTCTAGAACGGATATACGCCTAGCGTGTGTCGCGCCACCTCGGCCGGCGATGGCGCCTGACTGCTGCTACCCGACCCGCAACGCGTAGGTCTATTTGGCCTGAGGCGAGACCGGTGAATTGAGGATCGCCTGCCCGCCCCGGAAGACATAGGTGCCGCGGCGACCGCAGCCGCGCGCGCCATATTCATATCCCGCGCGCACTTCAACGATCTCGATCTGATCCTTCGGGCAATTCAAGTCGCAGGCGGCTCGCGGGCGAACCTTGCCCGCGGTGATACGGCCAGTACAACCAGCCAACCCGAGAGCTGCGATGATCAATGATAGACGCGACATAACGATCCTCCCCAGCGATCAGATATTGCGAGTGGCGTGCTGTCTACATTGGGCCGCCTGACATTGCCACGCGACGAGAGCCTCGGGTCAAACGCTGATCTCGGAGGATGCCGACGCTGAGCTGAAAAATCTAACGCCGTTTTGTTTTCTTGGTGTGAAAAGCTCGCACAGCTCTGACAGCGCAGCGGCGACGAATCAACGCACGGCTCGGCACCGACCGAACGGTCGGAGGACCAGGTGCTGACTGGTAACAAGAGGTGCTAGGGCGACGACCCGCTGACAGAACCGGACGCCGTCAAGTTCTTCTGACCAGCCACCGATCGCCCACAAGTGGGCTAACTGCGCGATAGCTTTGGCACGCGCGACTGGCGCGCGACTTGCTCAGGCTTAGGCCGATGCATTGGCGCAACACAGTTTGCCAGCTCGCGACGTGCCTGGCGTTGGTCGTGCTAAGCACGGCGCCTGCCGTTGCTTTCGACGACGAGCAGACGGCGATCAAAAAACACGTTGGCCTGGTCACCGTCGCACTCAAAGAGCAGTCGACCGCTCAGGACGTAATTCGGCAGGCGACGGCGATCAGTGAGATTCAGCAGTTGCTCGCGCGCGAGGGTAAGCTCGTTTTGGGCGTGCTGGCGATGGGACGCCTGGCTGGTACCGATCGCGTCGTGGGGCTGCAGGAGCAACTCAAGGCGCAACCCGATCTGTTGGACCACGCACCGGCGCGCGCAGCCGACCTCGCGCTCAGCGCACTGTGTCTGAAGAAGACGCCCAGCGGCACGATCGACCTGGTGATCGAGCGTCGCCAGCTGTTTACCGATAAGACCGGGCGAAGGCTCAATGGTGTCGTCGCGATCGCGGACGAGACGCTCGCATGGCCCGAAGAGAGCAAGGCACCGGCCGCAACCGGGCGAAAGGCAAAGCGAGCGGCCAAGGATCGGGTCTGGCAGCGCGAGTTGTTCGAGCGCGAGCTTTCGACCTTTGGAGACGCTGAGATCTTTCGGCGCGCCATCGCCAGCAAGCTGACGCGCTTTTTTCAGCGCGGCCGACGAGCCTTTTACAGGAGCGCGCAGGAGCGTGGCTACAGCCCGATTTGGCAGCCCGTCGACGGTGCGCGTGCAGGTCAACTGATCGCGCAGCTGGGCAAAAGCGCCTGGTCGAGCTTCGCGTCCGACGCACAAACAGCGCTGCACAACGTCGCAACCCAATGGATCGCGTTTGTTAGTGCGATCGATGCGCGCTGGACGACAGATTCGCTAGAGCTGCGTCGCGTCCATGAAAAGAGCGCTCAGATCATTTCGCTCTCGCGCGAGGGCTTGGAGATTGCAGCGTACGAGGGGCATGACGTCAAGCCGTCAATCGAGCTCTTCCGTCCGGTGAGCGGCGCCAACCTCGCGACGCTCTACCGGGTCAATGGTCGCAATGACGAGGCGAAGCAGATCGTCAAGGCTGCCAAGCTATTGCGTTACAGCAGCGAATTCCCCTCGTCACCGAACGGCGACGTTGTGCCGATCGCCCTCAGCGGAGGCGTTTTGGGACTGCATTGGGCCAAAGGAACGCTGAGCTTGCGCGGCGACAGCCTAGATTCGACGCTAGACGGCGCCAAGCGTTCCGTGATCAGCGTTAGCGGTTATCGCGTGCGGTTGAAGCGCGACGATTTCGACAAGCTCGTCGAACTGATCAACGAAAAGCCACAGCTTCTGCAGGATATGCCTTACGTGGCCGATGGCGAGGTCGACCCCGACTATTCGACGCATCACGCGAGCGAGTTTGGCGGCGCGCTGTTCGAACTCAAGCTGAGCAAGCAAGATCTGCGTGTGCCCAAGCTGCCCAAGCCGGGTGCACTGAGCGAGATCGGTCTCGCCGAGCTCGATGGCTGGATCGGACAGAACATCGACAAGGTGGCGGGCGATTTGGATTACGACGCGCGCGACGATCTGCGCGAGCTGGTGGTGGGGCGTGTCGATCAAATGGCCAAACAGCTGACCAAACGACTGACGCGATCCGAGAGCGAGGCGGCCTACGCAGAGACCAAGGTCGGTGTATCCAAACACAAAGAAGCCCTGGTTGTCCGCGTGCCCGGATCGGGCGAGTTGATCACCATCGGTGGTCGTGGTGTCGAGTGCGCCCAAGCGAATTCCAGCGGCGATCTACGACGCGAGGTTTTTCGGCCGATCGCGCGCTCGACGGCCGGTGAGCTGATCGGCGAGCTGGGTCTGGCGAAGGCTAGGGCCGAGAGCCTCTGCTTTCTGCGTTTCTCTGGAACCAACGATCTCTACGGCAACGTCGCGCTCATCGGTTTGCGTGGCGATCCGGTGCTCGCCGCAGAGAAGAAGCTAGCCGTCAAGCCGATCGGCGCTGGCTGGTGCGATTGGGGTGTGGGCAAAGCGAGCCGCTACACCTTTTCGCAGATGCCGCGTGCGGTCTTTGAGGCGACGGCACGCTGTCTGGCACGGCAGCAGCCGCAAGCGTTTGGCAAACACACGAAGTAGTGTGGCTTAGCCGGTGGGCCGCGTTGTACGCGGCAGCGAAGACACGAACGCAGGCGATCAGAACCGCACGCCGCCGAGCAAGCGCATCTGCGGGGCGGCCAACCCGCTCACCGGGCGCGGGGAATCGTCGCTTAAGGGGCGAATGTAGTCGCCGGCGAGCCCAAGGGTAAAACCGGCGGAGAACCCGATGAAGCCGTGGCCACGGCGGTACTCGTAGCCGGCGAGGTCTGCGTTGAGCCACAGCAAGTTGCCGTCACAGCGGCTGCCCGCGCACGACGGATCTGTCGGCAGCGCGAAGGCAACATCGCCGACAACGGCTGCGCCGTTCGTTCGTCCCGGCGGGACGAAGCACGGCGCCAGCAGCGCAGCAGCACCGAGGTCAATGCCAGCGCGAGCGTTGGATACAGAGAGAAATGAGCCTGCTTGAGCGTCGACAATAGGCATCGATGATCCGGCCGTCCCCCTGCTAGTCAGGGGCAGAGCACCACGATCTTCAGCCGCTTGTTGCCGCGGTCGTAGTAGGCGATGTGGACTTTGCCCTGCCCATCGAAGGCGAGCGAGCTATACAGGCCGACGTCGCCCGTGCGATCGACCGGCACGGCGACCCACTTCCCTGAGGCGTTGGTCGCGTACTTTAGGTCGCCGTCTTTGGCCACTGTGCTGTCAAGATAGCTGATGTGCACGCGGCCCTGGGCGTCGAGCGCTAACGATGGGAAGTAGCCGACATCGCCTTGCTGATCGATCGGGCTCTTCACCCACTTGCCCGAGGCGTTGGTCGCGTAGTTCAGCGCGTGCAGTTGGCTGTTCTGATAGGCGATGTGCAGCTTGCCGACGGCATCGAACGCCGTTGAGGGGTCGGGGTAGTCAGCGTCGCTGTCGATGATCTCCGGCGCCCACCAGCCGCCAGCATTGGTCGCGTAACGCAGCCCGCCGTCCCAGGTGAGTGTATAGCCGACGTGGGGCTTGCCGTTGGCATCGAGCGCGAGTGATCCATCGGTCCCGGCGAGCACAGCCGTGCTAACCCACGAGCCCGAGGCGTTCGTCGCATATCTAAGGCCGCCGCCTGCGTAGATGATGTGGAGCTTGTCGTTAGTATCTAGCGCGAGCGAGGTGTGGCTGCCGACGCTGCCCTGTTGATCGATCGGCTGTGTGACCCACTTGCCGCTGGCGTTGGTCGCATACTTGAGGTCGTGGTTGGTGAGGTCGTAGTAGCTGATGTGGACGTTGTCCTGCGTGTCGAGGCGGAGCGAGCTGTAGAGTCCAACGGTGCCGCCTGTGTCCACCGCGATCGCCTGCCAGGTCCCGGAGCTGTCGGTGACGTACTTGAGGTACTTACCTGCGTTGTCCCTGCAGCTGATGTGGCGTTTGCCCTTGCTGTCGATAGCGAGCGAGATCTCGTCGCCGGCGAGCTCGCCGGCGACGGCGATCGTTATCGGTGCGGCGCAGATCGGTGCGTGCACGCAGGCGCCGTTCTGACAGACGTCGCCATCGGGGCAGCACAGGCTACCGCAACTCTGGTAGAGGCAGGCGCAGCTGCCGGCTTGGCAGCTGGCGTTCGGGTCGGCGCAGCTCCCGCTTGGGCACTTGCCGCCGCAGCCGTCGTCGGCGCCACAGGCTTTGCCGGCACAGCTCGCCTGGCAGCAAGCGCTGTTGTGGCAGGTCGCGCCCTGGGCGCAGCACGTACTGCTGCAACTCTGGAATAGGCAACTGCAGGCGCCGTTGATGCACGTCGCGTTGCTGTCGGCGCAAGGCCCGCTCTGGCACTTTCCGCCACAGCTGTCGTCAGCGCCGCAGGGCTTCGCGCTGCAATCCGGTTTGCAGCAGCCGGGGGCTTCGTCGACTGTGCCGTCGCAGTCGTTGTCTTTTCCGTCGCAGAGGGTCTCCTCGGCTTCGTAGACCTGCCCCAGCGCCTTGGCGTGAGCCGCGTAGTCGGCCGCCGTGCAGTCGAGCCAACCGCTCTGGCCGCCGCAGCGCTTGACCGCGCCGGCGCACACGCCGCGTTGTTCGCCGCATGCGGGAGCGACGAGCTCGTTCGCCTCGTCGGTTTTCGTGTCACAGTCGTCGTCGACGCCGTTGCAGGTTTCCGCTTGCGGTCCGGTGGTCCACCGGCAGGGGCCGAAGCTGCCAGCTTCGCAGTGGCGCACTCCGCCTTGGCAACGGCCGACGTCACTGCATGGTTGGGTGTCACCGGCCTGGCAGAGGCAATCTTTGCCATCGCATTGAACGATGCAGGCGCCATCGCTTTGGCGACAACGTTCCCCTGCTCCGCAGGAGGTTGGCGGCGATAGGTCGCGACACGTATCGCTGTCGAATTGACCGCAGCTGAGGTAGCGCGTCGAGTCGTCAGGGGCGCAGCGCCGCTCGGTTGCGGTGCACTCGTCGGTGCAGCTAGCGCTGCAGCGTCCCGCCGAGCAGTAGGGCGAATCCAAAGGACACGGCGTCGGCACGGTCCAGGAAAGACACCCGAGGGCGTCGCGTGCGCAAGTGCGCAGCTGGTCGCCGACGCACTGCGTGTCACCGGCGGGACACGTATCGCTACAGGGCTTGGTCAGCGCGATGGTCAGCGCGGCGAACTCTCCGGCGACAAGCGTCGTCTGGCCATCGCCGCGGGCGGCGAGCGTTCCACCTTGCAAACCCTCGACGGAAACGCTCAGCGCCGTCTGAGCGGCGGGCGCGGCGAACAGAGCGAGGATACGATGGGGGCTGCGCGGCATTTTTTCCGCAGCGGTCGCACTGAGCTCGGAACCGGGCTTGTCGCCCCGCGTAATCCGTATCCGCAACTGGTCGAGCGGTGGACTCAGCGCTTCGAAGGTCGCCGTGATCACGATGCCGGTTTGCGGCGATTCCACAGCGCAGGCAGATGCCAAACAGATTGCGATTGTTATGATTGCCCTTTGGCGCCTGCTGACGGTCACTGCATACCCCACGCTCTATACGACACCGGCCGCGGCGCTTGTCGCCCTGGGGACGTAGGTTGAATTAAGGGAAATAGGCAACCGCAGTTGCCATGTGCCGATCGTTCACGCCGCCGTATGAGGTGGCGCGTTGTGTTGCCTAATTCCCCCAAATCACTTCCTGCTGCTGCTTCGTCGTTGTTGCGCCTCAACCCGCTATCGATACTCCGCGCTCACGCCAAGGCTGGGTTGGTCTGGGATCAGCAGTGGTGTCAACAACGGCAGTAGCTGTTCGGCTCGCCGTGCTGAGAGTCGCTTGATGTAGCTGGAGAGTCCGCGCAGCACGGTGCGGTCTTGCGGCAAGGCGAGTGTGTTCAGTTGCAGTCTGCCGTCGGAGCTCTCGTCGACGACGATCTTCCCGCCGGAGTGGATGTAAAGGGTGTGCGACTTTTGGCCGTCGGGCAGCCGATGATAATCGGGGACGTTGGATGACTAACTTGCCGGTGAGTTCATCAGCACCCGTGAAGTCCTGCGCATCGATACGGCGAACTGCATCGATGATCGATTACCTTGAGCGATCTGTCGTTTCGCGGTCTAGCGCGGCACCGTCGCACGAGCAGTTGAAAACCGAATCTGTGTCGGTTATTGGCTCGGCATCGACCGAACGATCGGAGGACCGGATGCTGGCTGGAAACAAGAGGCGCTACGGCAGCGCGGTACTGTACGTGGTGCTCGTCGGCAGCTGCCAGGCCAGCGGCCCGGCGCCGAAAGATGGTGACGCTGGTCTGCGTACAGATCTGCGACGCGTCGACCTAGGGGCGAACGATGGCGCGCCTTCTGGAGCGGATCAGCGTCTGCTGTTCGATACGCGCGTTGATGTGGACGCCACGTTTGCTGAGGCGGGCGTCGCCGCTGACGGCTCGCCTGTCGATGCGCAGGTCGCCGACGGTGCAGCGTCACCGCCCTGCCCAGGCATTGATCAATGTCTGGTCGCTGGCCGATGTTACCAAAATGGGCAGGTCGCCGACGACGGCTGCGCCAGCTGCCAGCCGGCAATATCGAAAGTTGCGTTAACGGCGATCGCCGGTCCGCTCTGCGTGGACTGGATTCGCTCGTTTGCTAGCTCGACCAACAACAGTGGTCCTTTTCATGTTGCGGTTGGCGGAGACGACAACCCTTACATCACAGGCAGTTTCTTCAAGGACGTCGAACTTGGTGGGACAAAGCTGGTCGAGACCGCCGGAGGCGACCGATTCATCGCCAGCTACAACCGCCAGAACGGTACGCTGCGCTTCGCCGAGCAGTACAAATTGTCTACGTTCTGGTCAGCTCCGCAGATCCAGCTAGCGACGGATGCGCAAGGTGGCGTGTTCGTCGGTATCCAAAACCCGCAGACGCTCGTCCTCCAGGGAGCGACGATACAAGCCAAGAGCCGAGGCGACGCGGTATTGGTCCGCTACGACAGCAGCGGAAAGGTTGGCTCTCACACTTCCTATGGTGATGCGAGCGAGCCGAGCTCGGTGACATCGTTGTTTGCGATCGGCTCGACCGGCAGTGATGTGCTGCTTACCGGAAATTTTACGCATTCTACCCACTTTGGCGGTGGCCGTTTGGCGCCGGCAGCGGGTATCGGTGCATTGGGCAGCTTTGGCTTCTTCGCGCGTGTTGATCGCAATGGCGCGCACAAGGCGTCGTTTGTGCTGGGCGGCAAGCACAAAGAGCGAGGCACCGCGATCGCGGTCGACAGCAAGGGCAACGTGGTTGTTGCCGGGGTGTTCGAGGTCAGCACCGATCTCGGAGCAGGCACGCTGATCTCAGCAGGTGGCGAGGATATCTTTCTGGCCAAGTTCGATCCCGGCGGAAAGTTGGTCTGGCAGCGGCGCATCGGCGGAACCGGCAACGACCGTTCGTTCTCGCTTTGCTTCGACAGCAAAGACAACCTGGTCGTCGGTGGGCTTTTCTTCGAAAGCGCTGACTTTTCGCCAAGTGTGAAGCGCATTGGCAATGGACGCAACGACGCAGCGATCGCCAAGTACGACCCCAACGGCAAGCTGATCTTCGTTACCTCTTTTGGTGGTGCGCGCGACGATGGGGTGGAGTGGGTCCTTTGCGGCGCTAACGATGTGATCGTTGCTGGCGGCTATTTTCAGGACAGCGTCGACTTTGGCAGCGGCCCGATCGCCGCGCGCGGTTGGCGCGACTTGTTCGTCATGCGCCTCGATGGCGCAGGGAGCATCGATCTGACCCGGACCTTCGGCAGCGCTGATGTTGACGCGATGCCCGGTGGCGCGATGGATAGCCAGGGTGCGATCTATGCGGTTGGCTGGTCCTATCAGCCGCTGGACGTGGGCAGCAGGCGCATCCAGGGGCCTGGCTGGCTGATTCGCTTCGCGAAGCCCTAGGCGCAGCTCTGGCGCAACAATGGGCGCGGTGTAACCTTTTGCACGCCTGGGCGCTTGTCATGACATGCGCCAGCTACTCATCACTATTGTTGCTCTCACTGCGTGCGGTCATGGCCGCGTCGCGCCACTGTCTCTGAAACACGTCGTGCTCTACCGCAACGGTGTGGGCTATTTCGAACAAAGCGGTCGGGTACAGAGCGAGCGCGTGCGCTTGGTTCTGCGCGCCAGCGCGGTCGACGATGTGCTCAAGACGCTGACCGTGATCGACGAAAGTGGGCGCAGCGCGCGTCCGACGATTAGCGCCGTGTTGCCCAGTGGCTCGCCGAGCGCTGCGCCGGGAAGGGCAGCACACAAGGAAAGGCGCGTCGCGATCGAGGTTGTGCTGGGCAACGCCAAGGGGCGCCCCATGCGCCTGAGCTACGCGATACCAGCGCCTGCGTGGCGTGCGACCTATCGCTTAGTCTTGCCCACAACGCCGTCGGGTCACGCCGTGCTGCAGGGATGGGCGATGATCGCCAACGCGACCGAGCACGATTGGGCCAACGTGCGATTGACTTTGGCCACGGGTACACCGTTGAGCTTTGCCCTCGACCTCAAGACCCCGCGCTTCGTGCCGCGGCCGCATCTGCTAGGCGGGATGGCGCAGCCACTGAGCAGGGTGGCTATCTTTGCCGAACGCTACGCTCAGCGAACGGGTGACGCCGACGGCGACGGTATTGCTGACGATGTGGATGCGTGCCCCGAGGCGCCGGAGGATAAAGATGGCTTTCAGGATACCGACGGCTGCCCTGACCCCGACAACGACGGTGACCGCGTCTTGGACGTCGACGACAAGTGCCCCAACGAACCGGAAACCTACAACGGCTACAAAGATGACGATGGTTGCCCCGACTTCGCGCGCGTGGAGGTGCGCAAGGGGCGGATCGAGATCTTGGACAAGATCTACTTCCAGCGCGACTCGGCGCGCATTCGCGCGCTTTCGCGGCCGTTGCTCAAGGCGATTGCCGCAACGCTCAAGGGCAATCCTCAGATCGGCCGTGTGGAGGTACAAGGGCATGCGGCACTCGATGAGCGGCACGGCTGGCGGCTGGCGGCCAATCGCAGCGCAGCCGTGCGTAGCGCGCTCGTCGATCTGGGGGTGGCCGATCGGCGCTTGGTGGTGCGCGTCTATGGCAGCACCCAGCCGCTGGATCTGCAGCGCACCGCGCAGGCCTACGCCAAGGGCCGACGCGTCTCCTTTCGCATCCTTCAACGCGCGGGTCTTGACGGCCAGAGCTCAGCGCTGCACGCGCGTTCGGCTGTACGGCCTGTGGCCCAAGCGGCGGGTGTGGCCTCGATAGCCGGCAGCGTTCGCTATCGGTTGCCGGGCCTGCTCTCGGTCAAGCGCGGGGCGTCCGCACTGGTTTCGGTGATCGACCATCGCGTGCGCGGTGAGGAGGTCTACCTCTACCGACCAGACGACAAGGTTGCGGCGAGTGCGCGATATCCCTTTCGCGCAGCGCGCCTGATCAACGGCAGTAAGATGACCTTGGAGCCGGGTCCGATCGCCGTACTGAGCCAAGGGAGCTTTGCGGGCGAAGGGTTGATCCGTCGGTTGCATCCTGGAGAGCGCGCGTTGATCCCCTTTGCGCTCGACGGGTCGACGCGCGTTCGCAAGGAGGTGACCCACGCGGAGCACCCCTCGCAGTTGCTCACGCTGCTCGATGGTGTGGCCACCGTGGAAAACCACGAAGAGCGCATTACGCGCTATATCATCAGTTCTGGTAGTAACGCGCCGGGCAAGATGCTGATCAAGCACCGCCGCGCGAGTGGTTTCGAGCCGATCGCGTTGCCGCCAGGTAGCGAGAAGCGGCCGGCCAGCCTGCTCGTTGCAGTGCCGATCACTTCGGGCGCCCGTTCGGTTGTCGACCTGCGCGAAAGGCGCGCGGTGCGGCGGCGGATTGCCCTGTTCGGTCGTTCGGGCGGCGAGCAGTTGCGTGTCTATCTGCGAGGCGCAGCCAATCTGCTCGAGGGTGGCCGCGGCGCAAGACTCAAGGCAGTGCTGGCCTTGCGGGCAGACTTGGACAAGGTTGCCGAGGCGATCGGCGAGCTGCGCCAGCGTCTCGCGCAAAGCGCCAACCGTGCCGAGGAGCTGCGACGAAACATCAAGGCTGTGGCCCGCGCACGGGGCGCGGCGTCGCTGCGCAAACAGTTGCTCCGGGCGCTTTCCCAGACAACCGCAGCGACGGAGAGCCATTCAGCCGCTCTCGTCAAGGCCGGCATTTCGCGGTCGGAGCTACGCCGCCGCTTGAACGCAGCACTAAAGACGTTGAACATTGACCAGCGCGTCTCGGCGTCTCCAGCCCTCTGATCGCCGCAGCTCATCATCGACAAGTTCGGTGCTGATGTGCCAGCTGGCTGCAACCCGGCCGGTGCAGTTGGGTCGCTGCCGGGTGCTGGCGCCGCCGCAGGCTTGCCGAGCGGCCAGTCGTTGGGGCAAGCGAGCCTCAGCCATGTCGTGCGTTACAGCGTTTACCTTTGCGATTCCGAGATCGTTGTTCTGGTACGGCTGTTGCTTTGTCGATCGGCTGGGAGAACGTCGATGACCCGATCAATCAGCTTGGTTTTCGTTGCGGTGCTGGGCGCTTGTGGCGCGTTCGACGATCTGGATGGCGCAGGCGCAAGTGGCAAGGGCGAGCTTACCACCATCGATCCGCAGACCGAGTTCTGGGTATATGGTCACTCGCTTGAGTTGAAGCCGCCGCCGCTCGCCTGGGATCCGCTGACCTACGGTAAATACATTCGGCCGGATCCGTACATTCGCATCCGTTGGGCAGCGCCGAAAGGCACGTGCCAAACGAAAATCGACGGTACCAAAGTCGAAGGCATGACCTACGCCCGCGACAATACTTACAACCCAACTTGGGCTGAGTTCAACGATGGTCTCGGCGGGGCGATGGGGCACTACACGCTGGAATTCTTGCTTGCCCACCACCTCTGCGTTGAAGTTCTCGACGACGATGGCCTGACGCCATCGGATAAGATGGGCGACTGTCGCTTTGCCCTGACCGAGCAGATCGTGCGCCAGGGCGAGCTTGTCAGCGAGAACTGCGATCTGGCCCGACCGACGGGCACGCCCGAGCGCTGGGTGACTCGTCTGACGCTGAAATTCGGTCCGGTCGAGCGGGACGCGCGCTAGGGCCGATGGTTTGGCTGTGCGACGACTTTGATCGCAGGGCGTCAGGTTTCTTGAGCGCCATATAGCCCGAAATCACTGAAGTATCGATGTGCGATCGACGGCAGTGGTCGGTTTCGGTGCTGTGCCCGAGCACCCTCTCGGGACGGCGCGCCGGCGGCCGTCGTACCTGGATGCGACCTCAACGCACTCGGTGTGTCGATCTGCTGTAGCCACTGAAACAAGAGGGACGCCAGTTGTCGGTTCGCACGCTCCTACTCGTCGCGCTTTGCGGCAACTTCAGCGCCGGCTGTTCCTCGGCGAGTGATCAGCGTTCGGGACTTCACTTGACGCTGCAGAAGGCGAGTCCGCTGACGGTCGATCAACTGAAGCTGACGATCTCGCGCAGCGATGGCGAAATGTTGGCGCGCTTGGTCGACACGGCGACCAAAGCCAACGCTGAGCAGCTGCGTTTGCTGGTGTGGCTTGCCGATAGTTGGACCGACACCGAGCTCACCGTGACGGTAGAAGGCTGGCAAGACGGTAGTCTAGTCGCGCGCGCTGAGAACAAGGCGACCGCACCCCAACATGCACTAACGGCGGTGACGCTGACGCTCCGTCTGGCATGCAACGACGACTGCTCGGCCGATGGTGATCGCCAATGCTTCACCGACGGCCTTCGCCGCTGCGTTCGCAACGCCCAAGGTTGTTTGGTCTGGACCAGTGCTACGCCCTGTCCCGATGCAACACCGTTTTGCTCGCTGGGGCATTGCGCGGCTAGCTGCGAAAACGAGTGCCAAGCGGGCACTCAACGCTGCAACGACGAGCGCAGCTTTAGCCGCTGCGCGCAATACGACTCCGACGACTGCCTCGATCTCTCACCACCGATCTCCTGTGGTGCCGATGAGCGCTGCCGTCCGAGCGATGGGCAGTGCGTCCTCGATTGCAGCGACGGCAAGTGCGCCTGCCAGGCGGGCGACACCCAGCCCTGTGCTGACGTGGGTCGCTGCAGTGGCGGGCAGCGCCAGTGCGAAGCAGGGACCTTTGGCGCCTGCCGCTGGACTGTGGGTCCTGCGGTCGAAAGCTGCAACGGTGCCGATGACGACTGCGACACGCAAATCGACGAGCCAAGCGATTTGGTCGCCCCCAACTGCGACAAACAGGCGGGTGTTTGCCAAGGCGCGGTGAAACGCTGCGGCGGTGCCGCCGGTTGGCTGACCTGCGATGCCGCGGTCTACGCCGCCACCGCCAAGGCGGCCGGACTAACCTACGAAGCCGAAGAGACGCTCTGCGACGGCAAGGACAACGATTGCGACGGACAGACCGATGAGCATGCCTCGTGCTGCAAGCCCTCTTGCGTCGGCAAGGCCTGCGGCCAAGACGATGGCTGCGGCAATCCCTGTCAGACCGGGAGCTGTCCGACCAACGCCAGCTGCCAAGCCGGCAAATGCACGTGCGACTTCGTCGCTTGTGGCGCCAGCTGCTGTGCCGCCTCCGACATCTGTGTGGCGAGCCAATGCGAGAGCTGTGCCGGAACAGCGGGCTGGGAGCTGATCGGCGGTGGTCCGCTGCGACTAGGTGGCACCAATGTGTGGACGAGCCATCCCAGTCTCGCGCTTGATGGCAGCAATCCCGTTGTCGCCCTGACCGAGGCGCCGACGGCCACGGCTGAGAGTGTCGTCAAAGTGGCACGGATGCAGAACGGCAAGTGGACGCAGTGGGCAGCGTTCGATGTCGTACCCAACCAAGGGGCCTCCCTCGCCACGCTCGCCGCGAGCGGCAAGGGTTTGCTGCTGGCCTGGATCGAGGACGACAAGATCTACGTGCGACGACACGAGAACGGATCGTGGAAAGATCTAGGCGTCGCTTCAGGTAACCTTCATCCATCGGTCGCCAGCCGCTTTGACCTGAGGGCCGATGCCAACGACAATCCGCTGCTGGCGTTTTCCGGCCGGCCTGGCACCGGCGTTGAGCTCAACATCTACGTCGTCCGGCACACCAACGGCACCTGGCAACAGCTGGGCGGCGCCCTTTCCGCCACAACCACGGCAACGTCCAGCGCCTTCTCTCCGCTGCTGACGCTCGACGGCAGCGGCAACCCCGTGGTCGCCTGGCGCGAAGCGTCACCGTTCGCTGCTGACGTGAACAAAGTGATGATCCGCGTCTATAAGCAGAACATGTGGCAGTCGCACGCCGCCGATGGCGCTAGCGCTGGCGGTCTCCACATGAACGGCTACGCCTGGTTGCCGGATCCGAGCTTCTCTTCTCTGCTGTTGTTTACCTCGGAAATGGCCAGCGCCGGCCAACGCCAACAACTGCACTTGCTCGCCTGGCAAGGGGCGAGCTACAAGCCGCTCGTTGGCCCGTTCGCTAACAACAGCAACGGCTGGCACACCTTTGTCGGGATGGTTCTGCAAAAGAAAGACGGTACGCGCCTGCTAAGCTGGGTCGAACAGGAGAGCAAGGACGACTACCGGTACACCGCCCACATCTACAGCCAGAGCGGAACCGCCGCCCCGCAGCGATTAGCGCAGGGCAACCCCTTGCCGGCGACCGCCGGGTCCAGCTCCACGCCACGCCTGATGCTCGATAGCTGTGAGCGCTTGTGGGCCGCCTGGCACCAGGACGGCGCCACCTATGTCTGGCGCTACACTTGGCCATAGTTCATCGCGGATATTTGCCCTCTCTTTTGGCAAAACAGTCCACCCTCGCGAATCAAGAACAGTTCGACTGAGCGGGATTGCGGCCTGTATGATCGGCCTTGATGACCCCATGGGTAGTTGGCATTGCCGCCGGTGTTGCAGGTTTGCTTGGCGCTAAAGTGCTCCGCAGTAGCACGGCAGGAATGCTCCTTGCTGCTGCCGCTGTTGCGCTTGGCGCGGTTTTGATCGCCTTCAACTACGCCGACGCACAGCGAGCGGCACTTGGAGAGGCCCGTCTGGAGCACGCCGAGCTTGAGAACCTCAACCGTCGTCTGGTGCGCTGTTCGCGCGTAACGTGGCACTGCGAACTTGCGACCCAGGGCGAGCATGCGTTTCTAGTTCCATTCGATTGCGGTGGACCGATACGAATCAACGCGGCGTTCTACAAAGACCGACCGAATTGCGCGAGCCTGCCTAACGAAGTGGCGGGATACCTCCTCGATCGCAACGAAGTTGGCTGCGGTGCGGCGAATCTTGTATTGCAGGTCGGAGCAAAGCCAAGGACGTTTCCAAGTGCGCTCGCGTGGATTGGCGCCGGGTTCGTGATGCTTGGCTTTGTTTTCCCGATCATTCGTAGGTGGGCCGCGCGACGCGCAACCGCAGCCGAAGATGACGGCGACGACACGACCTAGCTCGGCCGTTTCGGTGGGTGCCCGGCGCGGACAAGTTGCAGCGGTGGTCGCTAGAGGGAGATGCCCAGGGCCTGGGCTACGTTCGCGCTCGCGTAGTCGAGAAACTGTCGCACGAGCGGCGGGATCGATCGCCGCTCAACGACCAGAGCGCGCATCGGATGCTCGGGCAGCGGGTGCTGTGGCAGAGGCTCGACGAGCTGTCCGCGTTCGAGACCCCGTGCGGCGAGGAAGGGGGGGACCTCGGTGACGACATCGCCGGCCTCGGCGAGGCGCAGCAGATGAAGGTAATCGTTCGTGATGAACACGGGCTCGAGGTCCACCTGGGTCTCGCCAAGGTGCCAGACGCTCGCTCCGGGACTGCGCCAGCAGGCGCATGGGACACGGGTCAGGTCCAAAGGAGAGCTAATCGCGTGATGCGCCAGCAGCTTCGGTGAGGCGATGAGTCGATGTCGATAACGGGTCAGCGTGCGGCCGACGTAACCGGCAGCGCCCCGCTCGCCGACCCGGATCGCGATGTCGATTCCGTCGGCGACCAGGTCGACGCGTCGGTCTGTGACGAACACCTCGAAGGTCACGGCGGGGTACCGACGACCAAAGGCGCGGAACAGTGGCCATAGCGTCTCGAGGTGGGGCGGCACGGAGATGCGCAGTCGACCTGCGACACCTGACGCGTCGTAAAGCCGTTGCTCTGCCTGCGCCAGGGAAGCCAGCGCAGGTTGCGCATCCGAGATCAGCTGGTTGCCCGCCGGCGTTAGCGCGAGGCCTCGCGGCCCCCGTTCGAGCAAGCGCATACCGAGGTCGTCCTCGAGCTTGCGCAACTGGCGGCTGAGCGTCGGCAAAGGGATGCCGGTCCGCCGAGCAGCCGCCGAAATGCTGCCCGCCTCGGCCGCCTGCACAAACAGCTTCACTGCGTTGAGGTCCATCTGCGCCCTGTTCTGCCTCTCATTTTCGAGAGGCCATATCTCCGGATCTGATCTACCGAGTCGAATACGATAGGTCTACATTGATGCTACCCGACGGGCAAGAGGTGGCGCTCTTGGGGGAAAGTATCTGCAAAAACAGGAGATTGCGATGGATGAGCAGAAGACGATCTTGGTAACCGGCGCCACAGGCAAGCAGGGCGGAGCCGTACTGCGGCATCTGCAGGGAAGCGCGTTCAATCTGCGCGCGCTGACCCGAAAACCGGCAGGCGCAACGGCTCAGGCACTTGCCGCTGCGGGCATCGAGATCATTGGGGGGGACCTCGACGATCTGGCGTCGCTCAAGGTGGCGCTCAAAGACGTCTGGGGTGTGTTCGCCGTGCAGAACACCTGGGAGGCCGGGGTCGGAGGCGAAGAGCAACAAGGCAAACGCCTCGCGCGGCTCGCCCGCGAGGCCGGCGTGCAGCACTTCGTCTACAGCTCGGTGGGCTCGGCCGAGCGCGCGACCGGGGTCCCCCACTTCGACAACAAGTGGCGGGTGGAGCAGGAAGTGCGCGCGCTCGGCTTCCCGTCGCACGTGATCCTGCGCCCGGTGTTCTTCATGGAGAACCTGCCGTCGCCGATGTTCCTCGCCGGCGACGCGCTGGGGATGGCGCTCGACCCCGGCACCAGGCTGCAGATGGTGGCGGTCGACGACATCGGACGGGTGGGCGCGCGCGCGTTCACCGACGCCGCGACGTTGCGTGGTCGCGCGATCGAGCTCGCGGGCGACGAGGTGACGATGGCGCAGGCGGCCGCGGTGCTCGGCCGCGCGCTCGGACGCGACATCCGCTTCGTCGAGCATCCCATCGCCGCGGTTCGCGCACAGAGCGAGGACATGGCCCTGATGCTCGAGTGGTTCGAACGCGTCGGCTACGGCGCCGACATCCCCGCTCTCGACGCCGAGTTCGGACGGATGACGCGCCTCGAAGACTGGGCCGCCAAGACGCTGTCGATCTGAGACCACCAGCGGTAGCCGCGATGAAATGGATCAAAGGCAAAGGAGAGACCGATGAGCAGTTTGACCATTAGAAGCAGTGCCAGCGCTCTGGCGGCGGTCGTGGTGGCGAGCTTGTCGTTTGGCTGTGCATCGACAGGTACGCGCCAAGCTGGCGCGGCGACCGCCAGGTTCAGCGCGTCCGAGCAGATTCAGCCTGCCACGGCGCTGCTGCGGAGCTACGAGGCCGCGCTCAACCGCGGCGATGTCGCGGCGATCGTCTCGCTCTACGCACCCGACGCGGTGTTCATGGCGCAGCATCGCAGCCCGGCCGTCGGTCAGCAGCAAATTGAGACGGCCTATCGCGAGATCTTCGGCGCGATCCGCCTCGACGTCCGCTTCGAGATCGACGAGGTGGTCGTCGTGTCGCCTACCGTGGCGTACGCGCGAACCCGCAGCACGGGGACCACGACCGTGCTCGCCAGCGGCGCACAGATCGCCGAGGGCAACCAGGAGCTGTTCGTGCTGGCGCGCCCCGCGGCCGGCGGCGACTGGCGCATCAGCCGCTACATCTTCTCGACGACCCGGCCGCAGGGGTGATGCGATGAAGGCCTGGCGACTTCATCGACCTGGCGGCCCCGACGCCTTCGTCCTCGAGGACCTCCCCCGGCCCGAGCCGGCGGCCGGCGAGGTGCTCGTCGAGGTCCGCGCGTTCGGCCTGAACCGCTCCGAGTGGTTCACGCGCATCGGCCAGTCCCCCACCGTCGCGCTGCCGCGCGTGCTGGGCATCGAGTGCGTCGGCACCGTCGTCCGCGATCCGAGCGGCGCGCTCGCGCCCGGACAGCGCGTCGCCGCGATGATGGGCGGCATGGGACGACAGTTCGACGGCTCGTACGCCGAGTACACCAGCGTGCCGTCGTCGAGCGTCTTCCCGCTCGACACCGAGCTGCCCTGGGAGGTGCTCGGCGCCCTGCCCGAGATGCTGCAGACCTGCCACGGCTCGCTCCACGTGGGCCTCGACGTCCAGCCCGGCGAGACCCTGCTCGTCCGCGGCGGCACGTCCTCGATCGGCCTCGCGACGCTGGCGATGGCCCGACGTGCCGGGCTGAGGGTCATCGCGACCACGCGAACCGACGCCAAGGCCGACGTGCTCCGCGCCGCCGGCGCTGACGAGGTCGTCCACGACACCGGGCTCGTCGCGGCGCGCGTCCGGCAGACGCATCCCGGCGGCGTCGATCGCGTCCTCGAGCTGATCGGCACCACCACGCTGCTGGACTCGCTGCGGTGTGCGCGCCCCGGCGGCGTGGTCTGCATGACCGGCATCCTCGGAGGCGCGTGGGAGCTGCCGTCGTTCCGCCCGATGGGCCACATCCCGACGGCGGTGCGGCTGACGTCCTACTCGGGCGGCGCCGGCGACATCTCCCGCGAGCAGCTGCAAGCGTACGTCTCGATGGTGGAGAGCGGGCAGCTGGAGATCCGTCGTGGCCCGATGTGGTGCTTCGATCAGCTTCCCGTGGCGCATCAAGCGATGGACGAGAATCGCGCGAACGGGAAGATGGTCGTCGTGGTTCGCTGAGGCGTCGTCGCAGCGATGACCAAGCGCTGCCGCGTGGCTGCAACCAGAGTTTTCAATCAGCGAGCGTCGCGCTTGTCGGACGCTCGGGCTGGTGCGCGCGACATGTCATCGTCAGCGACGATGGATCGGAGTTTACCGGCCGGGATCTCGATGCCTGGGCCTACAACACAACCGCAGCAAGACGCGCACGCTGAGCGCTTCAATGCTCGCGCCCGCGTCTGCGCGTGCTACCCTGACCCAATGAGATGTTTGATAGTGTGCTTGGCGCTGTTGGTCGGCTGTGCAAAGCAGAGTACCGATCGCCGCGATGCAGCGTCGACCGATTTGTCTCCCGCCGATGGGGTCGCCGACGCTCATCGCGCTGTCGATCTCGCCGCGGACATCTCGCTTGGTACACCGGATGCTGGCGTCGATATGCCTGACCTGGGGCCGGCCAAACCCGCTGTGTGGGCTGGACACTTGCTCTTTTTGCCTTCATTTATTGGGCGGCAGGCGTATTGGCGCTCTTGGGCGGTTAGCGGTAGCCGCTGGGACACGCTGGCCAGCAAGGTTTCGGTGTTGCAGTTCTTCTTGCCCAACATCGAGAACGCAATTCGCTCTGACGTTCCAGACTGGTCGACGCCACAGTACTTCAGTCGCTTCGTTTCGGCGATCTCGCAGGCCAAGTTGGAGGTGGCGATCGAGGATGGCTTTACCTTTCGCGATCGCCTCGCGCAGATCGGCCAACAGTCGGGCGAGGAGGCGGCGGCCCTGGTGATCGCCTCGCTGAAGAATCTTTTCGATGCAGGAGGCACCGTCGACCGATACGTTCTCGATGGCGCGCTGCGCTCACTGCTGATGCGCTGGGATCCGCAGAGTAGCCGCTATGTTCGGACGGCGCTCAGCGCCGAGCAGGCTGTCGACGAGCTGGTCGACTTTTGGTTGCTGCTTAGCAAGCGCATGCCAGCGATCCGCTTTTATCTGCTGGTCAACTTTCCCAACTGGAAGTATGCCGGCGTTGGTCCGTACCGCGTTGATCCCGCGTTTCCGTCGTCGATCGACTATCGCGCGCTGATTCAACGAGCGTTCGTGCGTGCGCAAGCGAATCAGATCCCATTGGAAGGCGTGGTGGTCGATTCCCCCTACGAATACACAGCTGGACTGATTGGGCCGAACGATGGTGAAGGGCCGTTGCACAACAACTACAGCACGATCGACTGGGCGGATCGAGTCCGGGGGCTTGGCGTCGACGTGAAGGCCCTTGGTGGCCGCTTCGTGGTGATCGTCAATAGTGTCGCTCACCTGTATCCAATGACATCGACCAGTTGTGGTACTTCGAATGAGTCAACGGCGACGGTCTTGGCTTCGGCGGAGTACAAGCGCCGGACGCTGCTGTACCTGGCCTTGCTTAAAGCTAAAGCGGTTTTGCCCGATGGGCTGATCGTCGAGAGCTGGCATACGCTCTGTCGCGGTCGCTGGGATGCGCAACTCGGACGAGTGGTCGATCAGGGGCCGGTAATTCCGCGATGGGTTCTACCCGACACCGAAGCCAACACCTTGGCAGATCTCGCGATCGCCGTTCACGCGCAACGCTAGCGGAAGCCGCGCGAGCGGGGGCGAAGTCATCGCCGGCTACAACGAGCGATTCACGAGGAGGAACTTCCCAATGACCAAGACCATCTTCATCACCGGTGCTTCCAGCGGGATTGGCCGGGCCACCGCCCACTATTTCCACGAGCGTGGCTGGAACATCGTTGCGACGATGAGGTCGCCCGACAAGGCCGCGGAGCTCGCCGGTATGGAACGGGTGCTCGTCAGCCGGCTCGACGTCCTGGACCCCGACACGATCGCGAGTGCACGCGACGCAGCGCGTGCGCGCTTCGGACAAGTCGATGTGCTGCTGAACAACGCCGGCTATGGCGCCTACGGCCCTCTGGAGGCGTTCCCGATCGAACGGATCGAACGCCAGTTCGCGACCAATGTGACTGGCCTGCTCGCGGTGACCAAGGCCTTCCTTGCTGACTTCCGAAAAAACAAGGCCGGCGTCATTGTGAACATCTCGTCGATCGGCGGTCAGATGACCTTCCCGCTGGGCACGCTCTACCACGGCACAAAGTTTGCGGTGGAAGGGCTCTCCGAGGCGCTCCACTACGAGCTGGAGGCCTTCGGTGTGCGGGTGAAGATCGTGGAGCCGGGGATGATCAAGACCGACTTCGGCGGTAGCTCGTTCGACTTCTGCAACGACGAGTCACTCACCGAGTACCAGAGCACCGTTCAGAAGCTCTTCGCGCACTGGGGCAAGGTCGGGTCCAATCCTTCGGATCCAAGTGTCGTCGCCGAGGTGATCTGGGCGGCCGTCCACGATGAGACGGGTGCCTTGCGGTTCCGCGCCGGCGCCGATGCCGAAGCACTGCTGGCCGACAGGAAGGCGCAAGACGATGCGACGTTCATCGGCGCGCTCAAGTCGCAGATCGGTCTCGGTTCGCACTGAGGGTGACAGGCCGTGGTCGGCTTGCATTGTGCGAATGGAGTCGATGGTCTTCGCCACTACCATGCACGTTGTCGCGCTGACCAGGAGACCGTGGATCATCTGGACTTCGCCATTGGCTCGCGAGGGGCGCGGTTCATGGCGCAGGCGCGATTTCCCACGGAGGCGGTGTCATGCGCTCGCGCACGTGATCGAGGAACGCCTTCACCTTGGGCGAGAGATGCCGCGCGCTCGGGTAGACCGCGTGCAGCGGTGTATCCGGCGAACACCACTCGGGCAGTACACGCGTGAGCCGCTTTGCCCGAAGGTGTTCGATGCACCGAAACACAGGAAGCATCGCCACACCGATTCCCGAGAGCGCTGCCTCATCGAGGAAATCGAAGTCGTTGACCACGAAGCGGGCTCGGACGTCGATCGTCGCGGTCGTTCCCTTCGCATGGAGCCTCCAGCGCGACCGATCGGCGCCGCCGCCGAAGACGACGCAGTCAAAGTGCTCGAGCTCCTGTGGCGCCTCGGGTGTTCCCTTTTTCGCGAGAAACGCGGGGCTCGCCACGAGATAGCTGCGTAGCACGCCGAGGTTGCGGGCGATGAGCGTCGAGTCGGTGAGGTTCCCGGCGCGCACTGCGATGTCGAATCCCTCTTGGATGAGATCGACCACGCGGTCGGCGCACACCAGCTCGAGCTGCACCTCGGGGTAGCGCTGCAGGAACGATGCGACGATTGGCGAAAGGTAACCGAAGCTCAATGGTGCCGTGACGCGCAGCAGGCCGCGCGGCACCTCCTGCATTCGGCTCACGACGAGCTTTGCCTCCTCGGCCTCGGCGACCACGCGCTCGGCATGCTGGTAGAAGGCGTGGCCCACGTCGGTGAGGCGCAGCTTGCGGGTGGTGCGATGCAGCAGGCGGGCGCCGAGACGCTCTTCGAGCTCCGAGATCTTCCGGCTCACCGTGGACTTGGGCATGCCGAGGTCCCGCGATGCGCCGATGAAACTGCCAGACTGGACCACCTTGGCAAAGACAAGGATCTCATTGAGATCCATTTGGTTAGCTCCTTTGTTCCACTAATAGGATGAACTGTTCATTGGGGCCAGTCTAGTTTCATGGATGGAACAGCGCTACCTTTGGTTCAGCGGCGACCAAGGATAAAGGCAATGAGCACGAATATA
This sequence comes from Deltaproteobacteria bacterium, assembly GCA_020633415.1. Classification (GTDB taxonomy): domain Bacteria; phylum Myxococcota_A; class Polyangia; genus JACKDQ01. Next base: position 23,933 of record JACKDQ010000013.1, on the reverse strand, counting down.
TGGAACATCGACCCGGCGCACTCGGGGATTCGCTTCTCGGTCCGCCAGATGGTCTTCGCCAAGGTCCGGGGCCGCTTTCGTAGCTTGCGAGGCACCCTGGCGCTGGATCTGCGAGGTGACCGGTGAGGTCGTCGAGCTGGAAGTGCAGGCGCTACGAGCGACGGCTGAAACGGACACATAGCTTCGCGATGGCAGGCCGGCGCGACTTCTTGCGAACCATCGCTGCGAGTGCCGCCTTGCTGCTGCCGGGGGCCGGCTCGTGGGGGCGGGAACCGGAAGAATCCAAGACGCGATTCGGCAAGGCCAGCACACGCGGTCTACCGGACCGCCATCGAGTCAGGGAGAACGACATGCTAACCATTCGACGATCTGAAGACAGAGGCCGAGCGAACTACGGCTGGCTAGATACCCGCCACACGTTCTCTTTTGGCGCCTACTACGATCCTGCTCACATGGGGTTCCGTTCGCTCCGCGTGATCAACGATGACCGTGTCGCGCCGGGCGCCGGGTTTCCAAGGCACCCGCACCGCGACATGGAAATCCTGACCTATGTGCTCGATGGCGCGCTGGAGCACAAAGACAGCTTGGGCAACGGATCGATCATCAGACGCGGCGAAGTTCAGCGAATGAGTGCCGGAACGGGGATTCTCCACAGCGAATTCAACCACTCATCGGGCGCCTCTGTGCGCTTCTTGCAGATCTGGCTGCTCCCCAATCGCCGCGGGTTGGCGCCGAGTTACCAGCAGAAGACGATCGCCAACGCAGACCACGGAGGCCTGTTGCGTCTTGTGGCTTCGCCGGACGAGGCGGATGATTCGATTCTGCTTCAGCAAGATGCGCGGCTCTATGTCGCGCACCTTGCGAGCGGAGATCGCGTCGAGCACGCGCTGCGACCGGACCGACATGCGTGGATCCATGTCGCTCGTGGTAGCGTCAAGGCGGGCGAGCACGAGCTGCGCGAGGGAGACGGCGCCGCGCTCAGCGGACCTGCGATCGTCGCGCTCACTGGAGTCGACAGCGCAGAAGTTCTTATCTTTGACCTTAGCTAAGAGGAGATGTTCCAGATGGACAAGCCAGCCCACACAGACCAGCAACTACACCCGCTCATTCGAGACAGATGGAGTCCGCGAGCATTCTCCTGTCAGCCGATCGAGGACACGGCTCTGTACTCGCTGCTCGAAGCAGCGCGCTGGGCTCCCTCATGCTTCAACGAGCAACCGTGGCGTTTTGTCGTCGCCAGCCGGCAGGACGAGGCGGCGTTTGGCAAACTGCTCTCCTGTCTGAACGAAAGCAACCGGCGCTGGGCCCAAAGGGCGGGTGTTCTCGTGCTGGCGACGGCGAGCAAGTCGTTCGCTCGCAACGGCAAGCCGAATCGCCATGCGCTTCACGACCTCGGTCTTGCTGTCGCGCAGCTCAGCATCCAAGCCACGGCCTTGGGCCTCCGAGTCCATCAAATGGCTGGCTTCTCGATCGAACGGGTTCGCGAGCTCTACGGGATCCCGGACGCCTTTGATCCCGTCACGGTGATAGCCATCGGCTATCCTGGAGTTCCGGACGACCTCCCGGAGGATCTGCGGGATCGCGAGACTCAGCAGCGCGAACGAAAGCCCTTGGCAGAGATTGCGTTTGTTGGCGTATGGGATCAGCCAATGCCGGCCCTCGTTACGAAAGGTGAAAAATGAGCATTCAACCAGCGTTCGACCCGACGTGCCGAGGCTGCGAATCGACAAAAAGCATCGAGACGATCATCGACGGGAAGAGCAAGGACCTGGATGGCTTCGGCGTTCGGCGGGTTCTCCCGGCGGCGGCTCGGAGGATGGTCGGACCATTCATCTTCTTCGACCACATGGGACCAGCTGTGTTCCCGCCAGGCAAAGGGATGCAAGTTCGGCCTCATCCGCACATCAACCTGGTTACCGTGACCTATCTCTTTGAAGGGGAGATGCTACACCGCGACAGCCTCGGGTCGGTGCAGCCCATTCGCCCCGGAGCCATCAACTGGATGACGGCCGGTCGCGGCATCGTGCATTCGGAACGCATGCGTGAGGAAGTCATCGCTAGCGGCTCTCGGCTGCACGGAATCCAGCTTTGGCTGGCGCTGCCCGTTGCGCATGAAGAGACCGAGCCGTCGTTCGTCCACCACCCAGCTGAGACCATCCCCGAGCGCTTGCTGAGCGGTGTCCGACTCCGCTTGCTCGCCGGCAGAGCATACGGCCTCATTTCGCCGGTCGACGCGCTCTCGTCGTTGTTCTACGTCGATGCGTCCATGCCAATCGGCACCCAACTGTCGGTTCCAGACGAGTATCTTGAGCGTGCGGCATACGTCGTGGAAGGCGCTGTGCAATGCGGCGTGGAGCTCGCCACCGAGGGCCGCATGCTGGTCTTCTCCCGAGGCGCACAGGTCACCCTGGAGGCCCGTGCTGACGCCCGAGTCATGTTGCTCGGCGGCGCCCCGCTTGACGGCGAGCGGCACATGTTTTGGAACTTCGTGTCGAGCCGCAGCGCTCGAATCGAAAAGGCCAAGCAGGACTGGAACGAGGGCCGCTTTCCGAAAGTGCCTGGTGACGAAATCGAGCTCATCCCGCTTCGAAAGTGACGAGACAAACGGACTCGACGTTGCGACTCGTGATTGAAGCAGGCCCAAAGGAGCAACCAATGTCGCCAATCACGTGATCTTCGGCGCCGGGCCCCTGCGTGCAAGCCTCCGGCGCAGGTTGCCGCCGCGAAGATCGCGCAGCAGGGAGCGCTCGGCACTGCCCAAGCAGGCCCCGGTGGACGCCACCTACACGTCGTCGTCGATAACCACTGCGTGCCCTTTGTCCCGAAGCGCTTGGACTAGCGCGCGCATGAAGAGACCCCCAGTCTGATTGTGGCAGAGGACGTAGATTTCGGTCGGGGCTTCCAAGCGCAGGTCTGCGATGTGCGGCCACGGCGAATTCGGAGCGATGGTTGAATCGCCGATCCCAATGCCGTCGCCATCGGAGAACGACGTTGGGATACGGAGCCAGGCCGTCGACGCCACCACCGAATCGCATATGGCGCCCAGGTCCAGGACTCCTGGTTTGACCTCGAGCTTGTATTCGTATCCCATTGCGTACCCTTCGGCGAGCCTCGGCCTCTCCAAGCTACCGCAGCGACTCTGAGGTTCACAACCCGGCTAACCCCAGAGCCGTTTTGATTGGCAACCACCATCGCAGCGCCCAGCCATTTTCGCTGCGCGCTCTGAGCATCACGCTCGCTCAAGCGCCACGCGATCACCACCGAGCCGCAAGATGGTGTGCCCCGCGTTTTTCGGAGATCGCAACTCGCCCTAGGGCGCGAATCCGCTTTGCCGCGAAGCATGCCGCTCGATGGAGAGGAGCTCCCAGCGTTGTATAACGAAGCCGAGCTTCTCGTTGCGGACCGTGACGCGCCTGGGCAAACGCAACTTGCCAAGCTGCACGGCACCTTCGAACGACACGCGCGCTAGGGTAAACGGCGCGATATCACGGCCAGTAGTGTCCATGCGCACGAGGTGGCCGGCCCGCGTCCACAGCACGAGCTGATCGTGTGAGGGGCTCAGCTTTGTGCTGTTGCCCCAAGTGAAGAAGGCGCGTTGCTCCCCGCCCGGACCAGCCGGCAGACCACGGCGCACAGGGATGCTGCCCGCCGTGAATGGTAGCTCGAAGAGGTGTCGCACCGAGTCTAGAAGTAGGCCGAGCCCGTCGCGCGCGCCGCGCGTGTCGGCACGGCCACGTCGCACCCGAGTGCCGTCGACCAATCGGTAATGGTAGCGGCCAGGCACGTCCGGTCGGAAGCGAAGCGTTAGCTCGACGTCAGTTTCGTCGAGGCCGAACGCCCATCGTGCCCCAAAAAAGGGAAAGCTGCAGCGCAGCCGCATCACCAGCGCGCCCTGGTTGGCCCAGCGCTCGGGAGTGCCATGGGCGGAGGCGAGGCCGCGAAGCAGGGGCTCGGATTGAGCTTCGGTGCCAAGCGAGCCGGCATCAACTGACGACAGAAAGAGGTTGGTGTGGAATGCAATCAAGACGAGCGCACCTAGTAGCAGCAGGAAGCTGGCGACGACTGCGCCGAGGCGGCGAAGCCAGCGACTGGCTCGACTCTGGGGTGAACTCACCATCTGGGGGAAGACTCTCCTACTATTTTATGCGACTCAGTATAAAATATGGCTTTGCCGATTTAAATACCAATCTGTAACATATTCAGATGTCGAGCAAACGAGGCCGCCCCCGCGAGTACGACCCAGACCGTGCGCTCGACGCGGCCATCGCGCTGTTTTTGGCGCGCGGCTATGCTGCGACCACGCTCGATGCGCTTAGCGAAGCCACCGGCATGCAGCGGCCGAGCCTCTATGCAGCCTTCGGAGACAAGAGAACCATCTTCGCTAGCGTGGTTCGCCGCTTTCAGCAGCGCATGAGCGCGACACTTGAAGAGGCGCTTGGGCAAGATCACCTTGATGAGGCTCTCTCTGCTTTGCTGGTCAAGGTCACTGACATCTACTCGCCGCGAGACGGATTGGCCTGCGGCTGCCTGGTATTCGGCGTAGCCGCAGTCGAAGCCGTCGAGTGCGAGGTGATGCGCGCGACGGTGGAAGGTGCCATCAATGCACTCGACGAACGCATACGTTCGCGACTGGCGCGTGCGGTCGAGGATGCCGAGCTACCGCCTCAATGTGACGTACAAACGCTTGCCCGCATGGTGGGTGCGGCAATGCACAGCATCTCGCTGCGCGCGCGGAGCGGGGCCAGTCGCCGTTCACTGCTCGCCTTCGCGCGCAAAGCTGTGGCAATGGTCCTGGCTGGTGCGCGAGCGCTCTGAGCACTTCCACCATCGGCAGTGGTTCGAGCATTCCGTATGTTGGCGGGTGCTAGCCCCAAACCGTTTTACGCCAGAGCGGTGCCGACGGCTTCTCCGGCAAGCCGTCGAGGAGGCCGGCATCATCCGCGAGAAGACGGCCGCTCAGCGATCGCACCTCCAGCGGGGCGCCGAACTTCACCTTCCCGGCGAACCACACGGTTGCTTCGGCGTTCGCGGGGTTCGCGGGCGCGAGCGATGGCATCAGGGCGAGTGGTCGAACTACAAGCGGCAAACCTCAGCACGACGATCGAGCACCGCGAGCATGTTGACTTGTGCAACTCTGTGAACCTATAGTTGCACCTAATGGAATCCACGGACATGGGTCTGCTGGTCTCGCTCGACGCGCTCCTCCAAGAGGGAAGCGTCACGGGCGCGGCGCGACGGGTTGGTCTCTCGACTCCGGCGATGAGCCACGCGCTGGCGCGGATTCGCCAGCGCCTCGGTGACCCCATCCTCGTGCGGTCAGGGCGCGGCATGCTGCTTACGCCCCGCGCCCTCGCGCTGAAGGATCAAGTGCACAGCGTCGTCACGGAGGCGCGGCGGGTCCTCGAGCCGGATCGCCCCTTCGTCGCAAGCGAGCTGGCGCGCACCTTCGTCGTGCACGCGAGCGACTACGTGCTGACAATCCTGGGCGCGTCCGTCGACAGGATCTTGCGAGAGGAGGCGCCGAACGTCTGCGTGCGCTTTGTTCCGAACACGCCGGATGATCCCGCGCTACTGCGCGACCAGGGTTCGGATCTCGCGGTTGGGATCTACGGCGACCTGCCGCAGGAGATGCGAATGCGCCAACTCGTTACAGATCGATTCGTCTGCGTCGTAAGGCGCGGCCATCCTCAAGCGAAGAAGCGGCTGTCGCTTGAGCAGTTCGTCTCTATCCCGCACATCCAGGTCGCCCCTCGTGGCAAGCCAGGTGGCTACCTCGACGACGTGCTGAAGGAGCGGAGCCTGTCGCGAACGGTGGCTCGGGCCGTACCGTACTTCGTCACCGCTCTCCACCTCGCGGCCGAGACCGACTACATCCTCACGATCTCGGAGCGTATTGCGAAGCAGTATGCTGAGTCGCTCTCGCTGACGCTGCGCGAGCTGCCTGTGAAGCTTCGGCCGTATGCCTTGAGTCTCGTCTGGCATCCGCGCCTCGATGGCGACGCAGGCCATCGGTTCCTACGCGAGGTCTTTCTTCGCGCCGCCGCTCAAGCCGCCAGCGATCGTCACCACGAGCCGCGCACGCGCCTCGATCCGACGGATCCGACCTCGGGACAGACCCGCCGGCGACGGCGCCGCTCGAAATAGGTTGCACCATTTGCAACTACGAGTTCATTTGTCTTGTGTTGTCTGCATGCCGCGTCGGTTCGATACTTTTTCACGCCAGGACATTCTGTCCACGTGAAGGAGCGAACGACATGAGTCTCAGAGACTCGAACCCGTCCAACAAGAACAAGCCCAAGCGCGTCGCGATCGTCATCGCGAACCCCACCACCTCCACAACCACGGGTTGGCCCGTCGGGTTCTGGTGGTCAGAACTGACGCATCCGTACTACGCGTTCCACGAGGCGGGGTACGCGGTCGAGATCTTCAGTCCGGCGGGCGGCCGGTGCGAAGCGGACGCGATGTCCGATCCCCGCGATGCGAGCGGCTACTCGGCGTCCGACCTGATCAGCATGGGGTTCATCAACACCCCGAGCCTCGCCGCGCTCGTCGAGAAGACGAAGCCCGTTTCGGAAATCGACATCGCCCGCTTCGACGCGCTCATCGTGGCCGGGGGGCAGGCGCCCATGTTCAGCTTCGAGCGGGCCACTGACCTGCACATGAAGTTCGTCGAGTTCTATGAGGCCGGCAAGATCGCCTGCGCGCTCTGCCACGGCGTCGCGCTCCTGAAGTACGCGAAGCTCTCGAATGGTGAGCTCCTGGCGAAGGGCAAGACCGTCACCGGTTTCGCGAACGTCGAGGAGGACTTCGCCGATGAAGCCGTATGGGGCATGGGTGCGCTCCCGAAGGACAAGCACCTGATGCCGTGGCGGATCGAGGACGAGCTCAAGAAGCTCGGCGCGAACTTCGTGCAGGCGGGCATGTGGCGCGGCTTCGCCGTGCGCGACGGCAACCTGATCACTGGTCAGCAGAACTTTTCGGGGACGGAGACCGCGAACCTCATCATCGAGACGCTCGGCCGCTGAGCGGGGCCCACGAACAAGGAGCCCGTGCATGACCACCGACAACACCAAAGAGCGAGCCCTCATCGACGCCTATTTCGACGGGTGGAACGCGCGCGATGCCTCTGCCGTGGCTCGCACGTTCGCTCCGAGTGGCACCTACGAGGACCCGACGACCAATGGTGCTGTCCCCGGAGCGGACATCGCGCGCGTCGTCGATCCGCTCTTTGCCGCCTTCCCCGATCTCGCCTTTGAGCGCTCCAAGGCGCTGGGCGACCGAAGACGGCTCGTGGTCGAATGGACCATGCGCGGGCACAACCGTGGGTCTCTGCGAGCGGGTATCAACCCCACCGAGCGGGCTGTGACGCTGAAGGGGGTCGATGTCTTCGAGGTGAGTGCGGATGGCATCCAGGCGGTGCGTGGGTACTTCGACCAGAAGGCTTTCGTCGAGAGCTTCGGCCTGATGGCGCTCGTGCAGCCCGTTGAGCAGGGCGCCGCCAAGTACGGGTACTCGATGCGTGTGCCGTCGGGGAACCACAAGCCCCCCGGCGTCATCGCGCTCACGTGGATTCAGGGTGCAGACGAGGCTGAGAAGGAGCGCATCCGAGCGCACTCGCGCGAAAGCGTGAAGGACTTTCTCGCGGACCCCGGCTTCATCTCCATTGTCACGGGGTTCACGGGCCTCCGGGGCTTCACGGTGACGGCCTGGGAGGACGAAGCCGCCATCAAGCGAGCGCTCTCCAAGCACCACGCGGTAGCGATGAAAGAGCTCTTCGGCGAAAACTTCGTCGCCTCGGTGTGGACGAGCGTTTGGACGCCGACCCGAATGAACCGTATCTGGGTTCGCTGTCCTTCCTGCGGCTCGCTCGAAGACGTGAACGACGATCATCGAAACTGCATGAAGTGCAACGCCCCGATGCCCGAGCGGCCAGCGTTCTGGTGACGCGTGACGGACGCGAGCTGTGGTTCACGCCGCCGCCGGGAACGGTGGTCCCGCAGCCGTCGAGGTTTCGCATGGCTACGTGCTCATGCCTCGGCTCACCCGGGGGCTGGCGAACTGGATCTACCTGAAGAAGGGAATTGCATGAAGATTGCATTCATTGGTGCTGGAAAGGTTGGCGCGCCGCTGGCGGCTCGCCTCGCCGAGGCGGGACACGAAGTCGTGTTCGCAGAGTCACGCGGAGCCTCGGCTAGCGTTGCCAGCGCGCTCACCCGCTCGAAGCGCCTGACGTCACGCCCACTCGCAGAAGCGGTGAGCACTGCCGAGGTCGTGTTCCTCGCGACGCCCTTTGGGGCGAATGAGAGCGTCCTTCGACCCATTGCGCCGCTGCTTGTAGGCAAAGTGCTCATCGACTGCACGAATCCTGTTGGGCCGGGGCTCACGCATGGCCTGCGAAGCGAGCGGTCTGGCAGTGAGATGGTCCAGTCGCTTGCGCCCGAAGCGAAGATCGTCAAAGCGTTCAGCATCTACGGGTTCGAGAACTTCGAGGACCCGAGCTACCCCGGCTACGAGACCACGCCGGCAATGCTGTTCTGCGGTGATGACCACCGAGCCAAGGAGCTCGCGGCCGACCTCATCGTCGATTGCGGCTTCGAGCCGTTCGATGTGGGCGGGCTCGTGCAAGCGCTGCACCTCGAGCACATGACGCTGCTGTGGGTGCGCATGGTGCGCGCGCAAGGTCATTCCCCGGGGCTGGCATGGGGCGTGCTCAGGAGGCCGAAGCAGAACAAGGCATGAAGATCTGCATCATCGGCAGCGGTCACATTGGCGCTGGCTTGGCCCGCGCATGGCGCAACAACGGCCACGACGTCGGCTGCAGAGGAGCTCCAGAAGCGGCTCGCCGGCGCGCACGTCTTCAAGTCCTTCAACGCCCAAGGCGCGGAGAACCTCGCGAGCCCAGACGAGCGGAGCGGGCGCGCGACGAACTTCTTCTGCGGGGATGATCCGGGCGGCCGACAGCTCCTCAAGCAGCTCGTCGAGGACGTCGGGTTCGATGCTGTTGACGCTGGCCCCCTCAAGAACGCGCGATTGCTCGAGCCGATGATGCTGCTCTGGGTCGCCGGCGCGCAGTCGTCAGCCCAGGGCGCTCACCCGCATCCCGCTGCGCTTGCCGCAGCCATTTGCGCAGCGTCTTTGGACCGCAGCCCAGCTTCTCCGCAATCGAGCAAATCGCCGCCCACTCGGTCTCGCTGTGGGTCAAGAAGACTTGCTAGACATGGCCGCCGAAGCAATAGCAGAGTGCAAGCGAGAATGAGGGAAGGAATGCGGGCAGGTGCGAAGTGAGTAGGCCCCTGGAGGGCAGGAGGCTCGGTGTGACGTTCATCATTGTGGCCATTGCGGGCGTCGCCCTAGTCGCCGTGGGCTACTTGTTCGTGCGGGGTCGTTCAGGGGATGTTCGCCGGGAGAACGCGTCGGAACCTGGGGCACTCCCGCCAATGTCAGCGCGCGAAATTGGTCGGCGGCATATCGATCAAGCGCTCGACAGGCTCTACCCGACGCAGCGGGAGTACCGATTTGGACTCAGCGCGAAGCCAGGCGAGGATGAGGCTCCGCTCGCAGAGATTGTCGCGTATCGGGCTTCGACCCCGGTCCCGCACTGGCACTACATCACCTACGGACTGAGTGAGCTCGGCGAGAAGACCTCGACCGATCCTTCGCTGAGCGGGTTTGGTGTCGAGTACACGCTGCGGCTGGTTGATGATGCGGCTGAACCGCCGACTTGGCCCATGAACCTGCTGCGCTGGCTAGCGAAACTGGTCTGGCAAACTCGCGAGCCACTCGATCCCAAGCATTCAATGGATGTTCCCGACGGTTTGCTCGACGAAGTTAGCCCCGGTGTGGAAGGCCTGGCGTTCCTAACAGATCCCGACCTCGCCACGATCCAAACACCGAATGGCGCCGTGACGTTCGTCAGCGCAATCCCGCTCATGGCTCGAGAGCACTGGCTGCTTGGCGCGTGGGACTTTGACAAGTACGTCGATGTACTTCGCTCGCAGCAGAGTGACCTGCTGTGGCGCGTAGGTCGGCGAAGCGTCCTGGAAGGTGATGGCTCGTCCGAAATACTAGCCCAAGTCGAACGGGACGGCTCCTCGCAGTCGCTCGACTTCACCACGCTCTCTTGGAGGGATGGCGAACTTCTCCTGGACCAGGGGAGCCGGACGGTGTTGGGCAAGTTCTTGCGCTACCGTCTGGCCTATGGGCGGGACGCATCGATTGTCTCCGGCGAACAGCGCACGACCGTATCACCGGGAGAATGGGCCATGCAGTGCTCATCCACCGGCTGTAGTCTCTCGATCCCACGAGAAGAAGCTCGTACGCTAGCTGACGATCTCGACGCGATGAAGGATGGCGCCACGGTGCTCAGGCCGGGTGGGGCTCGTTTCCGATTTGAAGTCATCGGGAACAGCGAACCAGATCAGACAGGAACACCGTAGGTGTGATCGCATCTGCCGAGCGGTGAGCACTCTGCTCTTGCGAGAGCCCGCGACTCTGAGGTTTACAGCGGTGCCAACCTCAGAGCCGTTTTGATTGGCAACGACCACATGGCATCGCTCAGCCATTTCCGCCGCGTGCTCTGAGCCCCAGACGCGGCTCTCGAAGGCCGTGATCAGCACGTCGCGGACGACCTCGTGCTCTGAGCATCGCGCTCGCTCGAGCACGCGCCGATCACCGAGATGCCGCAAGACCCTGCGGAACAACGGGAAAAAGAAGAGGGCCTCGCCGGTCATCCCGATGAGGCCCTCTGTTTACCTTCTGCCCAAGGATGTTCGCCTTGGGCAAAAATGGCTCCGCACCTCCGCCTCTAGCAAGAGAATCGTATCCGGCTTCGTCATCGACCTCAACCGGGAGCGAAGGCGGCGGGATCGCAGGCCCTCTGCCATGCCGCACCAGCACCGGATCATCGAGCTTCTGGACCAGGCCGAGCGCTTCCGATCCCGGATTTCGGCCGGCGATGTTAACCAAGCCGACCTCGCCCGGCTTCACGGTATCACGCGGGCGCGGGTGACCCAGATCCTCAACCTGCTTAGGCTCCACCCGGTGATCGTCAACTACCTGCGGGCCAGGGGCTACATCGGCTACGGTAGAGCGCCCACAGAGCGCCTGCTACGGCCTCTGGTGGCCCTGTCGGCCGAGAGGCAGCTCCGGGCCGCTGAGGAGGGCCTGGTGGGCTTCAGGGAGTACCGAGAGGGCGGGGGCGGGGCGTTCCGGGCGATTGCGTGGAGCGGCGGGTAGGTGCCCCCCTCACTGTGATAGAGCCTGACGAATCGCTCGCTCCATGCCACCGAGATCAGAGGTCTGAAACCCCTCCCAGGTCTTGCGCAGCTTCCCCCTGACAAAGAGCAACGAGAACGGAACCACGCGCTTCGGGTTGTAGAGCTTGACCACCCGCGAGTCCTTGTCGATGGCTACGGGGAAGGTCAGCTTGTACCGCTTCACGGTGGGCACGACCTTGGAGCGTGTCTCGGGGCCGTCCATGCTGATGGCCAGCACCACGAACCCCCGCTTCTTGTACTTTCGGTGGAGCTTTTCGAGGTGCCGTAGCATCTTCCTGCCGTTGGTGCAGCAGGTGGTCCACAGGTTCAAGAAGACAACCTTCTTTCGGTAGCTGGAAAAACGGAGGTACTTGCCCTTGATGTCTCTCAGGGTGAAGTTGGTCGCGCCGCCACCCGCGATGGCCGGCTGTGCCGTCCCCACGCAGGCGACCACCCACAGGGCCGCGATGCAGAGCGTCAGACCACGCTTCATTTCAGAGTCGCCCGGACCTGCTCGCTCTTCACCTCGCCCTGGAGCACCTTCACCAGCTTGTTCTGCTTGTCGAAAAAGTAGATCGCGGGCGGGACCATGATCGGGCGCTGCTTCTGGTAGGGGGCGGCCTTCTCCGGCTGGCTGTCCATGTGGATGCGCTCAACGTCTGGAACAGGCGGGTAGCCAACCACGTCGGTCAGCGCCTTCCAGCTCTTGTCGATGCGCTCGCGGGTGCAGGCGCACGCCTTCTCCTTGTCCACGAAGACGATGCGGGCCACGGCGCCGGAGGTCGCTGGGCTCTTCGCGGTCGCCTTGCTCTTGGGCGATGTGGAAGCCGCTGCCTTGACGCGGGTGTTGGGACCCTCCCGCTTGCATCCTGCCAGCGGTAACACCAGGGATATGGACAGCAGAGTAGCGATGACTTTCATCTCATACCTCGTATCACTTCAGGGCTGTGTAGACGAAGAAGGCGCCCACAACGATGATCGCGCCGCCCGCCGCCCGCCGCATGATGTCGGTGGCGCGGGTGACCTTCTTTGACTCGATGAGCTTGCGGGCGATCCCCATCGAGGTGCCCGCGAGCAAGATCAAAACGCTGTGTCCCAGGGCGTAGACGAGCAGCAGGAACGCGCCGTAGGCCACTGAGGAGCCAGAGCCCGCCAGATAGGTGAGCAGCACTACCAGGATCGGCGCCGCGCAGGGCGCTGAAACGACCCCGAAGAGTAGCCCCATGATGAAGGCCCCGACGATGCCCCGCGTCTTGGGCTGCACCTTGACCGGCATGGGGATGGTGAACTTGAGCACGCCCATCAGGTGCAGGCCCATCACTAGACAAACCGCCGCGACGATCCAGTTCCAGACCTTGGAGACATCGCCGTACAGGGAGCCCGCCAAGGCGGCGGCGACGCCGAGGACCGTGAAGGTGATCGCCAGGCCGGCCACGAACACGAGCGAGTAGAGAAAGGCCCGTAGCGGCCCCACCTTGAGGTCCTTCTGTCCAGCCACGAAGCTCATCATCAGCGGGATCATGGCCAGCACGCAGGGGTTCGACGCGGTGAGCACGCCGCCGACGAAGACCGCCAGCACGGCCAGGTGGGGGGTGTGCTGAATGTACTCCCCTGCGCGTCCCAAGAACTCTTCGAGCATCTACGGGTTCCTCGTCAGCTAGCGGCTCGTGCTACTTGTTGGCCTCGTTGATCCAGGCCGCGATCTGCTCCAGCTTGGGCACCTTGCCCTGGCTCTTCACCTCGCCGTCGATGACCAGACCGGGGGTGAACGCCGCTCCGAACTTGACGATTTCCTCAATCTTCTCGACCTTGGAAAGCTCCGCGCTCACGCCAGTCTGGGCGATGGCCTTCTCGACCTCGGCGTAGAGCTTGTTGCACTTCATGCAGCCTGTTCCCAAGATTTGTATCTTCATGCTTGGCTCCTTCATGCGACCTTTCCAAAGACAAAACCCACCGCCGTGGACATCACCACGGTGAGCAGGCAGAACACGAGAGTCTTCCGGGCGCCGATGACCCGGTAGATGACCAGGATGCTCGGCAGCGACAGCGCAGGGCCGGCGAGCAGCAGCGACAGCGCTGGTCCCTTGCCCATGCCCAGCCTCATCAGCATCTCGACGATGGGGATCTCGGTCAGCGTGGCGAAGTACCAGACCATGCCGACGAAGGATGCGACGAAGTTCGACAGCAGGCTGTTGCCGCCAACCACGGAGGCTACGGCCTTCTCGGGGATGACCCCGCCGATGAACCCGGTGACGAACACCCCGCCGAAGAGCAGCGGCACGATCATCAGCGAGAAGTCCCAGGTGGCGCTCATCCACTCCTTGATCTCGTCGGTGGAAAACCAGCGCCAGACCATCAACAGCACGAGCAGGCCCATCGCGCCGGCCAGATACCACTTCACGCCGTGGACCGTCTGGGTGAAGCTGGGGACGGGCTTGATAGTGGCAATCGCTGCCTTGTCCAGGCGGCGCACCTCGGACGAGAGGCGCCCGTCAGCCTCGTAGGGCTGGATGTCCAGCGCGTTCTGCGTGTCGTAGCGAATGTTGGCGCTGATCGTGGCGCCGTCCTTGGTGGTGATGGTCACGTCGTTGGTGTTGTACCAGTCCGAAAAGACCAGAAGGAGGATCATGCAGACGAAGTAGAGCGCGGTCTGCCACAGCGCTCTGGGGCTCGCAGGCGCGTCGGGGAGCTGGGCCGCCTCGATCCGCTTCTGCTCGCTGGTCCGAAAGAACGCCGCCATCAGCACGCCGATGATCACGGCGAAGGTTACTGCGCCCGTCACCCGGCCTATTCCAAGGTCGAGCCCAAGGACCCGCGCCGAGAGGAAGATGGCCATCACGTTGATCGCCGGCCCGGAGTAGAGGAAGGCGCTGGCCGGCCCCAGCCCGGCGCCCATCGCGTAGATCCCCGCGAACATGGGCAGTACGCTACATGAACAGACCGCCAACACCATGCCGGAGACGGAGGCTACGCCGTAGGCCACCGGCTTGCTCGCCGTGGGGCCGAGGTAGCGCATCACCGACGCCTGGGAGAGGAAGGTCGAGATGGCGCCTGCGATGAACATGGCCGGCACGACGCAGGCCAGAGTGTGGTGGATGGCGTACCACTGGAGCAGCCGAAACGCCTCAAGGATCGCCGAGGTGACCTTGGGGTTACCCAGCGGCAGGTAGTAGGCAACGACGAAGATGCCCACCAGACAGGCGAATTTCTTACGGTCGCTCATTGGTGGTGTGCCTCGTCATCTGCACCCAGGAGCAGCGAGAGGCGGTGTCGCAGCTCGTCCCGCACCTGCCTGAACGCCGCCAGTCGTACCTCCTGATCCCCGTCCGCCGTTGCAGGATCCGGCAGTCCCCAATGGACCCGATGGGCCTTGCCCAGAAACACGGGGCAGACTTCTTCAGCGCACAGGGTCACCACCGCCTCGACTCCCTCCGGTTCGATGTCATCGACGCTCTTGGATCGGTGGCCCGAGATGTCGATGCCCAGCTCACCCAGCACCTCGATGGCCTCTGGCCGCACGCTCGTCGGCTCCGATCCCGCCGAGGCCACCACGACCTGAGCAGGGGCCAGCGAGCGGGCGATCCCCTCGGCCATCTGGCTCCTAACCGAGTTGGCCACGCAGAGGAAGAGGTAGCTCCGGGGGGCAACCGCTCTCAGGATGGCCGCTTCGACCATCCAACGTGGGGGCACCCCGCTGTCACCGTAGACCCGGCAGCTCATGCTCGCCTCGGTGGGTTCAGACAGCCCCTCCACGTCTCGTCCCGCGACACGAATCGACGGCGAGCCGAGGAAGCCGACCGCCTTGGCCTGCTCCGGGGAAGTGACGTTGACCTCGGCCACCTGCGCGGAGGGGCACAGCGCGTCGGTGACCTCTCGGAGCAGGGTCCGGGCCGGCTCCGCGTGGGGGCAGCCCTCGAAATAGTGGAATTCGATGGGCAAGGTCATCGGCTCAGTCCTCCGTGGCAGTGGCAGAGCCAGCGCAAGTCTCGACGCCCGCCAGCCGGGACGTGTCGCCAGGGAAATACTTACGCCTGAGCCACAACGCGACGTTGACCAGCCCGATCAGCACCGGCACCTCGACCAGCGGGCCGATGACCGCCGCGAAGGCGCCGCCGTGGTGGATGCCGAAGGTGGCGATGGCCACGGCGATGGCCAGCTCGAAGTTGTTGGACGCCGCCGTGAACGAGAGCGTCGCGGACTGGCCGTAGGTGGCGCCCACCTTCTTGCTCATGAAAAACGAGACGAAGAACATCAGCACGAAGTAGATCAGTAGCGGGATGGCGATTCGCACCACGTCCAGCGGGAGCTGCACGATCTTCTCGCCCTTGAGCGAGAACATCACCACGATGGTGAACAGCAGCGCGATGAGGGTGATCGGGCTGATCTTGGGGATGAAGCGCGAGTGATACCACTCCCTGTCCTTGAGCTTGATCAGCGAGAAGCGGGTGATGACGCCACCAAGGAAGGGGATGCCGAGGTAGATGAACACGCTCTTGGCGATCTCCGAGATGGTGATGTTGACGGCCACGCCCTTGAGCCCGAACCAGGTGGGCAGCACCGTGATGAATACGTAGGCGTAGACCGAGTAGAGCAACACCTGGAAGATCGAGTTGAAGGCCACCAGACCGGCGCAGTATTCGCTGTCGCCGTCCGCCAGCTCGTTCCAGACGATGACCATTGCTATGCAACGGGCCAGCCCGATCATGATCAGGCCCACCATGTAGTCAGGCTTGTCCGGCAGAAACAGCACGGCGAGGGCGAACATCAGGATCGGCCCGACGATCCAGTTCTGCACCAGCGACAGCCCGAGCACCTTGAAGTTGCGGAAGACCGGCCCCATCTCCTCGTAGCGGACCTTGGCCAGCGGCGGGTACATCATCAGGATCAGGCCGATGGCGATGGGGATGGAGGTGGTGCCCACGCTGAACTTGTTGAGAAAGGGCACGATGCCGGGGAAGACGTAGCCGCCGCCGACTCCCAGAGCCATCGCCGCGAAGATCCAGAGGGTCAGGTAGCGGTCGAGGAACGACAACCTTCGTGCCACACCACTTGGTGCATCGTGTCCGTTGTTCGTCATGGGCTCACTCCACAGAGATCTCTAAAAACCGCATACACGGGTACAGTCGGTCGAAAAAAGGGGTGCTCACGATGCACACGACTCACCTTCCGCCTTGCGCTCCAGCCACGACTCCAGGGAGGCAAGAAGCTCTTGGGCCTCGGGACGGCTGGCCAGGTTGGTCTTCATCGCCCGCAGCGTTGACCTCATGAGCGCGTCCTCGGTCTGGCGAAGGGAGTAGTAGACCCAGAGCCCCTGTCTCCGGTCATCCACGAGCCCAGCGTGGTACAGCGTGCGCAGATGCCGCGACGTTTTTGACTGTGTGATTCCGAGAACTTCCATGAAGTCACAGACGCAGAGTTCCCGGTGGTTCATCAGCAGCCAGAGCATCTGGAGCCGAGTCTCGTCGCCGAGCGCCTTGTACATCGAGGCCGTGTTCTTCATCTGGGATCCACCTCGAAATCCATATACCCGGATAGACGGGTATAGTCAAGGCTAAGTTGAGCGTGGGAGACACCGCGCCCATCGACAAGGATTAGGTTCTGTTAGCCAAGGAGATTAGCTGTGCGCCAGTGCCCGACCATGAAGCCACTACCCGAGCTGGTCGGCAAGGTTGTCGATGTGTATTTGAGGGGACAGCCCGAGCCCATCAAGGGGGCTACGGTCGAGTACATCAGGAAGTCCTGGGTCGGGATCAGCTTTGTGTATCGCCGGGTACAGCACCAGCTTCATTGCCCCGTCAGTGCGATCTCGAAGATCGACCACAAGACACGGATCGCCCATCAGCGGTGAGGTGGTTGCCGCTGGTTTCAATCGGGTCCGACAACGGGCCAGTTTTCCTTCGTCACCGGATCGGCAAGTCGCTACGGAGACGTAGTTGACCTCCAACAACCCGTTGATGGTCAAGAACCGGGGGTAGGGGCGTCATTGTAGCAACGCTCGAAGACGGCGTTCGATCAACACCAGGGGATAGCGAAAAGGTGGTGTTGTGGAAGTGTCTGCCCACGGCAGAAATACCCGTGGGTACGGCCACCAGGGTTAGGTTTGGAGGTGATCTAGAGATCTGGTGATCTGGAGGCTGTTCATGACCACAGAGAGCAACCCGGCGAAGTCGAAGCGGCGCAGGCAGAACGCACCCAACACTCGGCGGCTGACCGTCCACCTGCCGGCTGACCTCTACACCCAGCTCAGGAAGACATGTGTAGATCAGGACTGGTCCTTCTCATACGGGGTAGAGCGGGCGATCCAAGGTATGCTGCGGGCTCACAAGAAGCGTCGGCAACGAGCCAAGGTTGGGGACTCGGAGAGCGGGTGACGGCTCGCCCGCTCCCAGATACGTCCGTCTGCGGGAGCAGCCATTCCCGTAACCGCCTTCGGGTATTCCGTGGCTGTGGCTCACCTCGACCGGGTGGGGACCTTTACGGGAGTGCGCCCCGATCTGGGAAACGCCGCCGCCCAACGGTAGAGCGTGGACTTGCTGATCCCGAGCGCGGGTGCGGCTTGCTCAAGGCTCGTCACCTGGCCGGTGTTCACCATCTGCCGAGCCCGTCGAACGACCTCACGCCGCTTTCGGACCCCCATGCAGGGGCGCCGACCGCCGATCTTCTTCATCAGCTTCGGGTCGCCGGACTCCCTGAGCGTCTTGACCCGCTGAAGCTCCTTCTCGCTGGCATGGTCCCTCACCGTTGCAGCCTTCTCGGCCCTCTCCATCGCGTGTCTGTAGGGCGCGGCGCGGCGGTCCCAGGGATCCCTAGCGGAGGACGTGAGCGTGTTGACCCCCTCGACCGACACCAGGCTTACGAGATGGATCTGACGCGCCCTGATGAACGACCAGAGATCCGCCATCACCACCTTGCTGCGGGCGAGCCGGTCCACGGACCAGACGATGATCGCGTCAAACGGTCGGGGCTCGATGCTCGCGTCACGCCGGAGGTCCTTGAGGGCCGGCCGATCCCAGGTGTGGCCCTTGCGGTTGAGGTCGATGTAGATCTTCACCACGGTCCAGCCGAGCTGTTTGACGCCCTCCAGCACCCGCTCTTGTTGTTCTTGAAGCGCCAGTGCGTCGTTGTCGCTGACCCGCAAGTAGATCGCCACCCACAGGGGAGCATCTGGGCTCGCAAGAAAGCCACCAGGTGGCCTCCTGGCCTTGGATGATCGCCGAGCGCGGGCACCCGCCCGGCGCTGCTGGGGCCGCTGCCGTTCCACATACAAGGCTATGCCTGAAGTGAAAGGGCTACCCAGGGTTAGCCTTGGGACGGGAGATGGATCACCACCGGCCGAGGCCGTTCCACAAAGCTGCTGGGGCTGGTGGTGATCGGACTCCCACCTACTTCAGGCCGAAGTAGATCGGGCGCACGTTCAACCGTCTGGCCAACCGTCGCAACTCGTCATGGTAATGGCGCTCGAAGACGTTGGCCGGGTGGTTGGCGTCCGGGTGAACCCACTCGCCGTGCTCGTCCTTGTAGGACACGCGGAGCGCTTGAAGGACCTTGCCTGGGTCCTTGGTGGGGAGGGTCCGAACCCCATCAGACTGAGCGCGAACCAGCTCCACCAGCAGCCGACGATCCGCGACGCCTGCCTCGCGCAGGTCCCATTGAGCCCAGCTCTTGAAGCGGTTGGGGTAGTGGACGAGGTTTTCGGGTAGGTACGTCATCCGGTCGTTCATCCTGTACTTGTCGCGGCTCTCGATCTGAGTTCTGCCTTCGCCGGGAGCCTGGTACATGACGCTGCTGCTCTCCCCCTTGGGACCGTAGCGCTCCACCGGCATGTCATCGAGCATCCGGCGTGCCCGTCTGGACCCTGGACCGCTACCAGGAACTAGCGCAAAAGTGCGGAGCCTGTTCCGAACCGGGCACGCCAGGTCGAGTCGGGTGAAGTGAACGGACTCCATACCGTCCTCGCCGACCAGCACGTACCAGAGCTTCCCGATTGGACTGCCCTTCTTGTACACGTCGGCGACGTGGAGGCGGCAGAGCCGCATCGAGGGCCGCTTCCACTTGCCCGTCTCCTCGTCCTGCTCGGGCTTGGGGCACATCTGGAACAGGACGTTGGCTCCCCTGCGTCGGCTCACACGCCCTGCGGAGTCCTCGACAACCTCAACAGCGTCATTGTCGCAGGTAGACCAAGAGTAGGCGTAGTAGCCGGACTTGTCGTGAGCAGGCCGCAGCACCCCTGCGTCTACGAGGTCCTGAACAAGGTCCCAGAGTTCACCATCCTCACTCCACTTGCCCGTGTCGGGATCGAAGTCTGGCTCACCGAGCCGGTTGAAGGTGGCGGTGGTGGTGTGGAAGGACAGCGGCCACTTGGGCCGGGCCAGCTTCAGGATCGACACCTGCTTCCGCCGCAGGTAGCTCTGGCCATACCTGCGGAGGGCCTGGAACTCGGGGTGACCGTTGTAGCTGCGAGCCTCCGGGGTGTTGTAGCGGAGTGCCAGGGCAACAACCTTGCGGGGACACTTGAGGCCCACGGCCCGGACAATGGCCCTGACCTGCGGCACCGTGGGGATCAGCTCACCTCCAGTATCCTGTTCAAGGTGTGGGGCTGGATGCCTGAGTGCTCGCTGGCAGCCGAACGGGTGGACCCACGCTGCTCAAGGAGCTGGCGCAGGTCACGGGGTAGGGGAGCGTTACGTAAGACTAGGGGCTTGGGCATGGGGACCCTCCTTTCTGGATCCCTTTACATGTTCGGCTGCCTCCCCCCCTGGCTACCCTGGAGGGCTCCATGTCAAGGCCCATAAACCTACTTGGTGTTGGATCCTTGACGTGGCCTCGTTCCTGGAACTGGTGCTTCTTCCTCTGCCGGAGAGGACGCTACTGCCGCTGGTCGTGGTGGAGGGGGTGCCCTATGGACCGGGTAAGACTCAGGTAGCCCAAGAGGGGGGCTTACCGGCCAGGCGATCTCGACCTCGGGCTACAGCGGTGACCGTACACGAAACGACCGTCTCATGTACGGTGTCAAGGGCAATATGGTTGACTTATGTGATATACATAATACAATCATACTATAAACTCCATGCAGTGCGCCCCCGCCAGAACACCGCAGCCCCTCCAAGCCGCCGTGGGCTACATCAGAGTGTCAACGGAGGAACAGGCGACTGGAGGCGTGTCGCTGGCCGCCCAACGAGAAGCGGTGACAGCGTACTGTCGCATGAGAGGCATCACCCTGGCCGCCTTGGTGGAGGATGCCGGCGTGAGTGCTGCCAAGCCCCTGGCTCAACGTGATGGCGGCCAGCGCGTCCTGGACCTGGTGCAGCAGGGCGAGGTCGCCTCAGTCATCGCCTGGAAGCTGGACCGGCTCTTTCGGGATGCCAGCGATTGCCTGACCGTGACCAGGCGGTGGGACAAGGCCGACGTAGCGCTTCATCTGATCGACCTCGGGGGCCAGACGCTCGACACCTCCACGGCGATGGGGCGGTTCTTCCTCACGGTGATGGCCGGCGCCGCCGAGCTGGAACGCAACCTTGTTGGAGAGCGCACGTCCGCAGCTCTAGCTCAACTCAAGTCCCAGGGGGTGAAGCTAGGGGGCGCGGCGTTGGGCTGGCAACGTGAAGGCAGCCAAGACCAGCAGGGGAGACGCATCGTGGCGGCGGTCCACGAGGAACAGCAGACGATCAAACGCATCCTCGATCTCCGAGCCTTGGGAGCATCCCTGCGGGAGATAGCGGCGACCCTCACCCACGAGGGGTACAAGACCAAGCGTGGAGGCCGCTGGCACGCCAGCACCGTGCGTGCTGTTCTGGCACGAGAGGCCGGATAGGAGCCCTTGATGAGCGGAGACGCCCAGAACCTTTCCATACGCCTGAGACAGGAGTTCATCAGCCGTCTGGATGATCTGATCCCTCACGTCAGCAGCGACTCGCGGCTACAGACTCTACTGGGGCGCTGCACACGATCTGATGTCGCCCGGCTGGCCATGCTGAAGGGGATTGAGGCGCTGGAGCAGGAGTACCAGCAGAAACCTCGTCGAGGCCGCTAACGGATGGGTCGGTAGCTCGTCGCCTGTCAAGCGTACTTATGGGAAATGCTCGTACAAGGTATCTGAATTGCAGCGTGTAGGCCCTTGACAGCCGGCCACAGCGTTGAAGGAAATTCTTTCGAGGGGGTCGCTCCTTCGATGGTGTAAAGGGTACAGGGGTGCGCCCGTTGACCAGGGCCGCTCACACCTTCCAGCCTAGCCCATTTTGTCTGCTGACCAGCCATCACGTTGAGTAAAGAAGCAGTAGCTCGGCTTCACCATGAGGCCCGGCCGAACGTGATGGAGGTCACCATGCCAGGCCCGTGAACAAGTCCGATCCGATAGCCAATACCAACAACTGAAGACTGCCCGCAGACTGCACACGTTGAGGAGATAGTCACACGCTGAGGGAGGCGCCGCGAAGCCCCTCCTAGCGGGCACAGCCAGCCCGACCGGCTCGGCCGGTGGGCGTGGAGTGTGCCCAGTGTCTCCTCAACAAGATGACGCGACCCGGAAGGTCGCCACCAAACCAAGACGGAAGACCAAGCCCCGTAAACCCATCCGCCTGACGGTCACCAGCGACCTGGACGAGCCCACGGCTTTGCTGCCCTGGGAACGCGAGCTGCTGGTCCCGGTGGTGGATCGACTGCTCCAAGATTTGATCGTAGGTTCAGAAACCACGGAGGATGACGATGCGCAGGAGTAGACGCCGCAAGACAGGCGAGATCAAGCGAGTCGTGCTGTACATGCGGGTCTCGACGCCAGGGCAGGCCGAGAAGGACCTGTCTCTGCCGGCCCAGCTCGACGCGCTCAAGAACTACTGCAAGCAGAAGGGCTACATCATCGTCGGCGAGTATGAGGAGCCGGGCGCGAGCGGCACCGATGACAACAGACCCGTGTTTCGCAGGATGCTCATGGACGTGCTGGCCCCGTCCTCCGAGATCGATGCGGTGTTGGTCGTGTACCTCAGCCGGTTCATGCGTAACGCAACCAGGTCCCGCATCGTCAAGGAGAAGCTGGCCAAGGCTGGCGTTCGTGTGGTCGCCATCACTCAAGAGGTGTCCGATGATCCGTCCGGTCACCTGATGGAGGCGGTGTTCGAGGCGTTCGATCAGTTCGAGAGCGAGATGAACGGCCTGCGGACCAAGGCAGCCCTGCGCGAGAACGCCAAGCGGGGCTACTTCAACGGCTCTCGTCCTCCCTTCGGGTTCAAAATCGAGAAGGTCGAGGTCAAGCCTGAACTCTGGCGAGGGAAGCTCGTGCCCAACCCCGATGAGGTGCCCATCGTTCGTGAGGTCATTCAGGCGTACATCACCCAAACCGGCGCTAAGGCGGCGGCCGGTGATCTGAACCAGCGGGGCTTCCGCTACCGGGGCAAGCTCTTCTCCAAGGACCTCGTGTTCAAGATCGTCGATGAGACGGCCGCCATCGGCACCTACCACTGGGGCAAGGTGAACTTCAAGACCAACACCTGGAACCCGGAGGAAGAGTGGATCGCTATCCCCACTGACCCCATCATCGAGAAGGAACTGTTCGAGATGGGCCGGCGCGTGCGCCAGGAGCGCGACCCGATCCGCAGCCCTGGGCGCACAGCATCGAGCCCACTGCTTCTCGCTGGCCTGGTCAAGTGTGGCAACTGCGGTCAGTCGTTTCAGGTGGAGACCTCGGGCAAGCAGACCGAGGCCGGCGTCTACAAGTACCGCTACTACAACTGTCGCGGCTTCCTGCGGACGGGCAAGGATGCCTGCCCTGGCCAACGCATCTCCACCGACAAGCTGGAGACGGCCGTGCTGGAGCACATCGCCGACCGCATCTTCACGGCCGAGCGGTGCCGCGAGATCCTGCGTGACGCGGTGGAGGAGGTGGGTCTGATCAAACAGAAGACCGCTGCCCACCGCCAGTCGCTCCAGCAGGAGTTGGAGGAGGTCGAGAAGGGGATCACGAACTGGGAGTGTGCCTTCGAGAAGGGCATGTTCGACTCCCAAGACGAAGCCGAGCGCTACCGCTACATGATCGGCCGCCGCACCGAGCTGCGCGAGACGCTGGCCAAGGTGGTGCCGATGAAGCCGCCAGCTCACCTCTACACCCCGGCCACCATCGAGAAGTTCCAGCGGTCCCTCCGCGAGGTGTTCCTCGGCGAGGACCGCGCCCTGGCCAAGAGCTACCTCCGGTTCCTGGTGGACAAGATCGTGATCAGTCCGGGCGGGCAGGTGGAGATCCACGCCAAGAGCCACGCGGCGCTCAAGATGCTTCAAGCCAGCGGAAAGGCAAAAAGAAAGGGCGAGCCCGAAGACTCGCCCTTTGATTCTCCCACCATCGTGGGTAATAGGCTCGGGTAGCGCCTTGCTTAGACGGACCCTACCCGAGAACCCGATTTGATGCACGAGTTGATGTCACCTCGGGACGTCATTCTTCTCGGGCACTTGCGCTGAGAGCCGCCAGAGACGCGGGTTGGCGCGCGACCGTGGGCGCTGTGCGCCCCGTGGTGGCCGGGTTAGCCGACCGAGGCAGCCAGGGACCGGCCTCCGGGTGACGGGGGCACACGGGCGAACGTGCGCTATCCGGTTTGAACTGCCCACCCGAGCTCAGTGACCACTGCATCGACCCGCTGGTCGTGGGATTCCTCCGGAACTTGGTCGACGTGTTGGCAGGCGAAACTCAACATCACC
>JACKDQ010000012.1 GCA_020633415.1 Deltaproteobacteria bacterium | reverse complement strand
GCCGTTTGCCGACAAGACCTGGTGTTGGCCATCTTTTCTGCGTGACTGCTGGAAAGATTCGCCGCTGTCATTCGTTAATTGGAACGTGACAGCAGATAGCCACGTCATACGGCTCGTCTTATGCGGTCTACTATCGCTTTGCATCTTATGCGCGGTTGGCCTGACGCGCTGGGGGAACCAGCAGCCCGCGGCGAAGGTGATCACCGAGAGATCGGGCGCGATCGCCTCGCTGGGCGCGTCGGGTCAATCAGCGCACCCACGTCGCCGCTAAGCTTCAGCGCAGACCGAAACGCTGCATTTTGCGCTTAAGGGTGTTGCGGTCGATCGCCAACGTGGAAGCCGTGCGCGAGAGGTTCCCGTTGTGCGCCTGGAGAGCCGCGCGGATCGCCAGAAATTCGGCGTCGTTCACCGCGTGCGCCAACGCGCTCTGGGCGCTCGGCGGTACGGCGGGCGACGCCGGTGGTTCGTTCGCCGCGGCGACGATCTCTGCAGAGAGTCGATCGAGGTCGACGACGCCATCGCCAAAGGCATGCCATCTGGCGACCTCCAACTGGAGTTGCCGGACGTTGCCAGGAAAACTGTAGCGCTCTAAGGCGCGCAGTGCGCCTGGGCTAATGCTGCACGGTCGCCGGTGGAATTCACCGACAAACTGCTGGATCAGCTCGGGGATATCTTCACGACGCTGGCGCAGTGCGGGGACCGTCAGCGTGACACCCGCCAGACGGTGCAACAGCTCGCGACGAAAGCGGCCCGCTTCGACGGCGGCCTCAAGTGAGCTGCTCGATCCGACGATCAGCCGCACATCGATCGGCAGGTCACGGACCGTCGAGCCGATACGCAGCAGGCGGTCATCAAGCAGGCGCAACAGCTGAGTCTGCAATTCCGCGGGAAGCGCGTCGAGATCGGCTAAATAAAGGGTGCCGCCGCGGGCGCGCTCGAAGGCGCTACGCCGGCGGGTCGGATAGGCGCCTGCCGCGCCACCGAACAGCGCCAGCTCGAGCTGCTCGCCTGACAGACCACTGCACCGTTCACAGACGAACAGGCCTTGGCGCGCACTGGCCTGGTGGATCGCTTCGGCGACCCGACGCTTGCCACTGCCGCTTTCGCCGTAGAGCAACAGCGGTAACGCGCTACTCGCCGTGGCGCTGATCCGCTCGACGAGTGCGCCCATCGCAGCACTGCGCGCGATCAAACGCTGACTGTCGAGCAGCGTGAGTCGAGCACGCAGGGCGGCTAGTTGGTCGTGCAGCAGCTGGACCGCCGGCACCGGCGGAAAGTCAAAGCTCACTTGATCAACGACCCGATCGCCGCCGGCTAGGTCGACGCGTAACAGCCGCGTCTTTAGCAGGCCAGCTTGAGTGAACATCAGCCATGCCCCGAAGATCGCCGGTCCGCCTGCAGAAATCAGCACGTCGCGCTGCCACTCGGTTTCAGCGAAGCGCTGTTCAAAGTGCTCGAGCAGCTCGCCGAGTCCGACCAACACCTGCTCGGGATCGGATGGATCGTCGACATCCACGACCCGCACCTCGACCAGCGCCACGCGCCGCAATAGCTCTTCGCGGAGCTGGTGGGCCGCTGCCTCGCCGCTTGAGCTGCTCAGCAACCAGATCGCGTCGTAATGGCGCTTGAAGCTGCGCTGCTGGAGCAGCCGACGAATCGGCCCCTTTCCCCGCTTTTCAGCCCTTTCTGCAGATATTTGGTCGCGATCTGACCAGCTGAGCAACACCGAGCGCATATCTGGTGCACTATAGACCATGCTGATATATTTCGCATCATTTAGAGGTGGTGAATTACGCACCGTCTCTGCTTGCTTGACCCGGTCGCGCCGGCAGCCGATGGTCGCCGGTGATGGAGTTGAAGTTCTTTGCCATGGCGGCCCGCGGCACCGAGCAGGTGCTCAAAGGCGAACTCGATGGACTGCTCGGCCAGCCGACGGTTGCCGGCCGAGGCGGCGTGGCGTTCAGTGGCCCGCTGCGCCTCGGCTACCAGGCCTGTCTGTGGTCGCAGGTTGCCAGCCGGATACTGCTGACCATCGGGGAGTTTTCCGCCGAGGATGATGCGGCATTCTATCGACAGATGCGCGCCTTGCCCTGGGCGGA
Organism: Deltaproteobacteria bacterium; assembly: GCA_020633415.1. GTDB lineage: Bacteria > Myxococcota_A > Polyangia > JACKDQ01. The sequence goes on along the minus strand of JACKDQ010000012.1, from coordinate 111,605 downwards.
CCATCTGGGCGTCGATCAATCGTTTGCGGTCCAAGCGGCCTTTGGTGGGGCGGCGACCGAGGGGCTGAACAGCCCGCGCTTCGTCGCGTTGCGGACCAAGGATGCGATCGTCGACGAGCTGCGCGCGGCCAAGGGGCGTCGTCCCGATGTCGACCGTCGCGACCCCGACTTGCGCTTTTTCGTCTATCGCGCCGGACCGCAGACCACGGTCTCGATCGACCTTTCAGGTCAGGCGCTGTTTCGTCGCGGCCAGGGTCGCGTGATGACCAGCGCGCCGCTCAAGGAAAACCTTGCGGCGGCGATCCTCCGCATCGCTGGCTGGCCAGAGCGCTACGATGCGCTGGTCGACCCGATGTGCGGGTCCGCGACGCTGGCGATCGAGGCCGCCCGCGCGGCCTATCGGCGTGCGCCCGGGCTGGCCCGTGCCAGTCACGGCTTCCAACGCTGGTCTGGCCACGATCCAACCCTCTGGCGCGAGCTCGTGAGCGAGGCCAAGCAGATCGCCAGTGCGACAGCGCAGGGTCCGCCAATCTACGCTTTTGACGCGTCGGCCGAGGCCGTGGCCGCGGCGAAGACCAATCTACAACGCGCCCAGCTGGCCGAGCAGGTAATCGTAGCGCAACGTGATCTGCTCGAGTGCGCCGCACCGCTTGCCGCCGAGCGAGGGATGGTCGTCGTCAACCCACCCTACGGCGTGCGCTTGGGTGACGAAGCGGAATTGGCCACGCTCTACGAGGCGCTGGGCAACGTGTTGCGCCGCCGCTTTTGCGGATGGCACGCCTGGGTGTTCACCGGAAGTCGCGAGCTGGCCAAACGGATCGGACTACGCGCCAGCTCGCGTCACGAACTCTATAACGGCAAACTGCCCTGCCGTCTGCTTGAGCTGCCGATCGCCGACCGGGCGCCCGACGCCGAGATCGCCGCCTGGCAACGACCGCACGCCGAAGCCGAGATGTATCGCAACCGGCTGCGCAAAAACGTCGCCCGCTTGCGCCGCTGGGCGCGCGCGCAGCAGGTCGATTGCTATCGTCTCTATGATGCGGATGTGCCGCAGTACAACGTTGCCGTCGACTGGTACGATGGCCTGGTGGTCGTCGCCGAATACGCGCGACCGCTCGGCGTCGATGCGGGTCTCGCGGTGCGGCGTATGCGGGACGTTGTGACAATCACCTCTGAAATATTAGAGATTCCAGAGTCCAAGCTGGTTGTGCGCGTTCGGCGTCGGCAGCGCGAGGGCGCGCAGTACGAAAAGCGCGACGACCGCGGAGAGCTACACTGGGTGCGCGAGGGCGGTTTGCGCTTTGCGATCAACACCACCGACTACCTCGACACGGGTCTGTTTCTCGACCACCGACTTGTCCGCCGCTACATCCGTGAGCATGCCGCCGGCAAGCGCCTGCTCAATCTCTTTGCCTACACCTGCAGCGCATCGGTTGCCGCCGCCCACGGTGGTGCGATTCGCACGACGAGCGTCGATCTCTCGCGACGCTACCTTGCTTGGGGCGAGCAAAATTTCGCCGAAAACCAGCTCAGCGACCCACAGAAACACCGATTTGTTCGCCAAGACATCCGGCAATTTCTCGAGCGCGACCGGCAACAATACGATCTAATCTTCGTTGCACCGCCGGCCTACTCGCGCAGCAAGGGGCTCGACCGTGACTTTGACCTGCGGCGCGATCACATCGAATTGCTTCAGCACAGCCTCAAGCGCTTGGCCCCCGGCGGCGAGCTGATCTTTTCCACCCCACTTGACTTCGAACTCGATCTCGCGACGCTCGGCGACGTCCGCGTGGTCGAGGTGACCCGAAAAATGACGCCGCTCGATTTCGCGCAGAGCAAGGCGCCTCCGCGAACCTTTCTGATTAGCCAGCAGGCTCGCTCCTAGCTGTGCGCTGGGCAACAGTCGGCAGCGAAGGCAATCTAATCGCGTCACAGGGTGACACTTGTCTGTGCTTTCGTGACGCACCGTCGGCAATCACTCGATTTCGCTAGCATTTATAGCGAATAGGCGAAATCCGACATCCTGCTACTATGTAGGACAGAAGCGGGGGTCGGGGTCGATTCCCTCCTCAAAATATCGGCTTCGGCCGCCGCTTTTGTTGTCTCCCTTAGCTACGAATAGTCAGACGGGTGCGGTTCGCCGCAGGTTGTAAACACCGGATCTGAGGCCAGAATCAAGATGATGAAAACGACAGAGACGACACGCCGCCGACCCAAGCAGGCTCGGGCGCGAGCCACGGTTGATGCGATCCTTGAGGGCGCCAAACAAGCGCTCAACCAATATGGCTTCGTGCGCGCCACGACGCACCGCATCGCAAGAATTGCAGGTGTGAGCGTCGGTACGCTCTACCAGTACTATCCCGACAAGCAGGCGGTGTTTGGTGATCTGTTCGATTACCTGTCCAACGCGTTGCACGACGGGTTGGCTGAAATCGCCGAGGCCGAGAACCCAACCGTTGCCGGCATCGAGGATATCGCCACTACGGTGGTCCGCGCCTACGTTGCCGCGCTGAAGATCAATCGCGACGCCCTGACGCCGCTACTGGTCAAACGCACTGACATCGAAGGTCCTGAAAAGCGAGAGGCACGTCATCGTCAACTGCATGCTTGGATGATGGGGCTGCTCGACGAGCACGCCAACCTCTCGATCGACCACGACTACGCCGCATTCGTGCTCCTCAAGACCGTCGACGGTGTAGCGCTGAGCACGATCGACGAGCGTCCTGAAGCACTCGACGACGGGCGTCTCGAAAGCGAGTTGGAGCGATTGGTCACATCGTACCTGCGCAGCGCCTGGGAAGAGCGGGGCGCTCAGCCGCGGGAACCGAAAATCGCTTCCACGGCGCACCAGGCGGCAGGGACCTCGCCCGAAAGTACCTCCCCGGCAAACCTCGCCTCGACCGAGTGCGCTGAGTGCGCTGACGGCGCCGAAGTCAACTGAGGCCTCGCGGCGCTCAACCCGGCTAGGCACCGCTCACCGCGCTGATCGTATCCCCACCCCAGATAGCTCTGCCCAGGGCCGAAATGCGCCGGGCGCGCCGCGTCACCGCGACTTTTTCCGCTGGCCCTCTCCCTTCTGCCCGCGGCTCGGCATAAGATAAGCGGCCGTGACGCTCAATCGAGTCCTCGTCGTCTACAAAAAGTCTCGTTATCAGCTCTACGTCAAGGAGCATCAGATAGCGAGCATCTCCGAGGCGATCGCCCGAGGCGACGCGCTAGCGCAGCGCTTCTTGTCGAGCCACCAGGCGCTCGAACAGACCCTGGCGGCGATCCGCAACATCCTCCAGGGCTTTGGCGCCCAAGTGGTCGAGCGCTGGCGCGCCCATATGCGCACCTCGAACGACTTCGACCTGGTGATCTCCGTTGGCGGTGACGGAACACTGCTCGACACGTCCTACCGGATGTCCGGCGGTACGCCGCTGTTGGGTATCAACTCCAATCCGCAGAGCAGCGTGGGCGCGTTACTTTGCGGCACGGCCGATCGCCTGCCCGATTTGCTTGAGCGCCTGCTCAGCGGCACCTCTAAGCCCAAGCTCGTGACCCGGCTGCAGGTGCGGCTACCCGACGGCACCGTGATCGGCCCCTGCCTTAATGATCTGCTCTACGCCCATGCGAGCCCCGCCGAAATGAGCCGGTTTCAGTATCGCATCGTTGCCAGCGATGAGGCCGAGCGGGTCGACCTTGGCGCAGAACCCGAGCAGCACAACTCGGGCCTCTGGGTCTCAACAGCAGCTGGCTCGACAGCGGCCATCTACTCTGCAGGAGGTAGCATCATGCCGCTTGGTTCCAAGCGCCTGCAGTACCGGATCCGCGAGCCCTACTATCCGCGCAACGGCCAAGACAACAGTGACCAGTCTCGCGGCGGCATGCTTGAGCGCGGCCAGGCGCTGGTGTTGATCAGTCGGCTGCGGCGCAGCAAGATCTGGGTCGATGGTCCGCACCGTCGCGTGGCACTCGGCTACGGCGACCGGTTGATCATCGAGCATTCGCCCTTTCCGCTGCGGCTGGTTTTCGACAGCGATCGACGGGGCCTACCGACGCGACCTACCACCTAGCGTCGGCTAACTCGACTTCGAACGTCTGAGCCCCTTCGCCCGCGGCGCGGCCGCTGAGCCGCGCCTTGATCCGCTGATAAGGCCCAAGTGACGACAGTCGCCCGGTGAGGATTACCGCGCTAGCTGGGGTTGTCTTGGCGACGATCCGTAGATCGTGCAATGTCCGCGGACTGCGGTTGTGCACCCACACTTCGATGAAGATCTCGCTGCTCGACCGGTAGCTCCGTGCGTCGACCAATTCGACAAAGGGTCGAATGTCATGCACATGCCCGGGACTCGGCTGCTTGGCCTCAAGGCTGAGCCGCTGCGCGGCGGAATCGATTGTCACCTGGAAGTGGCGAGCGAAATTCAGGCCCAACAACCCGACCACGCCGTCGCTACCGCAGCGATCGCAGACGCTGACCGTCAGTCCGCCGCTCACCTGCGCGCCACCCACGCCAACACCGTCGATCACCACCGCCCGCGTTTTGATCGTACCCGAGACCATCTGTGTCGTCAGCGCTGGCGCCCGCTCAGGCACTTCGATGCCGAGTGCTTCGATCGTTTCCCGATTCAATGTCGTTAGCGTTGCCCCGGTGTCGAACAGCATCGCGACCTTCGCCTTGTTGGTGCCGTTGCGCAAATCGACCTGGACCACGATCCCTTCGCCGTGCCGCGCAAACATCACCCCACGCGCACTGCCCCGCGCGACTTCGATCTCAGGCTGTGACGATGGGTTTTCGCCGCTCGCTGCACGGTGCGCGGAAAGACCCTGTGCTGTCGGGCCCACCGGAGCCGAGCTTACGCGCGGCCGCTGCGTGCGCTTGGTCGCCAACCCATAGATCACGAGGCTCCCGCCGATCAGTCCGGTGCAAAGCAACAAGGCGACGAGCAGCCTTAGCCCGTGGCGCTCGATCCACGGCCGCCGCGCCGCCACCTCGTCGAGCTGTCGCTGGGCTTTGAGCGCAGGAAGGTACTGGTGTGTTTGCTGACCCAAGCTTTGTGGTTCTTCGCGCTCGAGAAGATCGCCAATCGCTTGAGCCACATCTTCGGGCGCTAGCGTTTCCGGTGCGCGTCGATGTCCGCCGGTGATCTTGGCGACGAGCCCGGTGATCGCTCGCGATAGTCGCGACGGGGATCGCTTTGGCGAAGCATCATCGGCGAGCTGCTCCAAGGCAGGGATGTCGTCGTCATCCCGCTCGTGTTCTGGCGACGGTCTTGGGGCGTTGTCGACCAAAAGCAATCCGCTGCGCCGAAGGTGTAGCAGTAGTTTAGGGCAGTCATCTGCAGATGTTAAGCATAGAGGCCGATCCCCGGCAGGCTACCAGCTCGCCCGGCTGACTTCGACCTTGAACGCGGGTCGCGCGCCGCGCGGCACCTGGCAGCGAAGCGCCACATTCCGCTGCTCACCTGGGCCCAGCCGCCTCAGCACAGCGCGAGCGATCACCGGATCGGCAGAGCCGTCCGTCCGACCTGTGATTTCCAGCTCCTGCAGCATCCGCGGGGCGCTGTTCTTGACGACGAGCGAGATCGTCACCCGCTGATCGCGCTGCGTTGCGCGAATCTCACGCAGTTCGACAAACGGACGGATGTCGCCCAGCCGATCGACGCTGGGTTTGCGAATCAGCGTCAAGGTGCCGTTCTCGTGGTCGAGGGTGACTTTAAAATGACGTGTAAAATTGAGCCCTAGCAGTCCAACGGCGGTGTCGCTTCGGCAGGCCTCGCAGATGGCTACCGTCAATCCATCGCTCACCTGCGACCGCCCCACGCCGACCTGATCCAAGACGATTAGCGGCTGACGAACACGGCCGGCAGCGGTCTGCACGGTTACCTGGGGCGCCCCGTCGGTGACCAGTCCTAACGCCTCGACGGTCGCACGATCGACGGTCGTTAGGGTTGCGCCGGTATCGAACAGCATCGGCACTTCCAGGGTGCGCTCGGGTCCCACCAGCCGCACCTTGACGATGATCCCGTTTTGTCCCCTGCGCTCGAAGCGTACAGCGTGTCCGTCTCCGGCAGGGTGTTCGCTCGTCTCCCGGACGCCACCGTCGCGCGGGCTAGCCGAGCCAGAAGGGCCACTGTCCGGCTGCTTCACGGCGGCGCGCGCCACGCGGGGCGCCGGTACAAAGCGTGGTGTCAGGCTCGGCCCAGTGCCGATCAGCAGCCGACTAACTGCGGAAATCACGGATTGCACCCGCATCGCCACCGCGCCAGGTCGGCGATCTCCGAACCGTCGGGCAGGCTCCTCGACCCACCAACTGCCGTGATCGCGCAATGCCCGCCCGGACAGCCCGGGCGCCAGAGCGAGCCAGCCAGCCAACAGCACGCCATTGACTAGCGCCAAGCCATCAGCGGTCGTTGGTCGCCGCCAACCGCGCTTGTGGCGGATGTCCCAGGAAATGGCCAGCGGGGTAATCAGGCAAAAGACCAGGCCCGCCGCCAGCCGTGCCCACCAGGGATCGACCAACACGGCGGCGAGGCTACTAAACAACACGAAGCCCCCGAAAGCCAACAGGATCGCCGTAACGATCCAAATCATGCGCAACGACGCTCGCACCACAGCCTTTTCGTCAATACCAGATGAAATAGCAGCTGGATGATATACGCTTTTCCCTCAAGCTTCTCGCGCTATCGCGGTCTGCAGCGGGCGGTTTTGTGAAAATAGAAACATGCAAAACATGTATTTCAAGCAATAACAATCTGGGCGACCCCCTGCGAGTCATCGCTTACCCCAAGTCGCCTTTCGCCACAGACAGACCCGCAGCTGATCTCCTAGGCTGACCCCACGCTGCATCTCAGCGACCTCGCAGGTATGATTTGTATGAATTGCAGGTTTTGCTAGTATTAGCAGGGAAGCTCGAGTGCCCGGCAAAGAAAGCGCACGAGGGGAAGTGTTGCCCGGCAGCTTTCAACAAAGCGCGCGAGGAAATCACCGCTGGTCGCCTGAGCTTCACTTAGATCGACCACTGCGATGAAATCCTTGCGCTTGAGGTCCTCAACCAGCGGGTGGTCGGGATCGAATCCACGTGGCGGCCGCTGAAGACTTTCCCCCGACAACCGACACTGCTCGGCAAACGGCGGGCGCTCGACCGACCGCTTCCAGGCCGCGCTGCGCGCGACGATCGCGCTGCGGATCGCGGCAAGGGTTGTGCTGTCGGGATGCCAGATACCCGCACCGGCAAACACCTCCCCCGGTGCGAGGTGCAGGTAGAACCCCGGTGCGTGCACATCCTTGCCAGCGCTATGTCGAAACTGCGCTGCGGCGTGCGTCTTGTAGGGCTGTTTGTCTTTGGCAAAGCGGATATCGCGCTGGATCCGAAACAGCGATCCGCCTACCGGGCGCGGATCGGCGACAAAGTGGGCGCTGATTCGTCGAAGCTCGGGCGCGAAATCGGCAATAAAGCGCAACATTGGCCCTTTGACCGCTTCTTCGTAAGCGTTCTTGTGGTCAGCAAACCACTCGCGGTCATTGTTGACCGCCAGCTGGCGTAGAAACCCAAAGGTCCGCTCGCTAAAGTGTGCAGGCATCGCTGAAGCTTAGACGGTGGCGGCGGCTCCGTCTAGCCAGAGCTGCGGCGTAGGAGGTGCGCGCCGGCATGCATCCCCAGCGCGACGCTCGGCGGCAAGACGACCAGCAACAGAAAAAACGGTACGCCGTGGTATTCGCTCGGCGGCCAGATTTGCCAGGTCAAATCGATCGCCAAGTAGGAAAAGGCACCCAGCCACCAGGCGCGTCGCCCCGTTGCCGGACAAAGCACCGGCCATTGGCGATGGATCGCTCGCGCGCTCAGCCCAAGATAAAGCGCTACGGCGCTGCCAAACAGTAGCGACAGCACGTAGCTCAGCCACAAACCCCAGCGACCCTCCCACTGGCCAAGGACAAATGTACAAAAGCTGATATAGCCGAACATCGCCATCGCAGCCCCAGCGAACACGGCTCTTCCCCTCGTCAGCACGATCGCTCCTTTGCCTCAGCTTACCTTGGATAGCCGCATAGCGGCGCGTCTTTGAGCCCCACGCGCCAGCGCAAGATCGCGAAACAAATGTGACCACATGTTGCGACATGTCGAGGCAGTCGCTCTCCATTGGGAAGCATCGTTCGGGCGATCCGTAGATGATCAGCACGACATGGTGCGACATGCGGGGAGCAGCGATGGACAATCCTTTAGATACCACGCTTCGGCCAGCCTTCCGACCGCAGGCGGCCCCGCAGCCGCTCGCCCTAGCTCGTCTCTATCCGCCGAGCGCTGACGCTGTCTTCCTCGATGGCCCCGCGGCCCGTATCGGTCGCGATGCTGACAACGAAATCGTTGCCGATGATGCATCGGTCTCGCGGATCCATGCCGTGCTCACGCGCGAAGATGGTCAGTTGGTTATCCAGGATTTGGGCAGCAAAAACGGAACCTTCGTTAATCGTGGGCGGATCTCGTCGACCCGGCCGCTCCGTGTTGGCGACGTCGTACGCACCGGCGACGTGTTGTTCTGCGTAGCGCCCCATCTGCCCGCTGAGGATCGCGACAGCGACAGCCCTAGTCCGATCATCGGCGGCGCGCCCCTCGCAGAAGTTCGACGACAACTTGCTCTGTTTGGCCCCACCGCGCTGCGGGTGATGATCCTCGGCGAAAGCGGTACAGGGAAGGAATTGGTCGCCCGCGAACTTCACCTCCAGAGCCGCTGCAACGGCCCATTTGTCGCGATCAATTGCGCTGCGTTGCCCGAGTCACTGATCGAATCCGAGCTTTTCGGCCATGTTCGCGGCGCCTTTACCGGGGCGACCAGCGAACGCGCTGGACTCTTCGAGGCGGCGACCGACGGAACCCTGTTTCTCGACGAAGTCGCCGAGCTGCCTTTGGCCAGTCAGGCCAAGCTGTTGCGCGTCGTCGAGAGCGGTGAGTTGCGCCGCGTCGGTAGCCACAAGACGCTCAAGACCCGTTGCCGAATCATCTCGGCGACCAACCACGATGTGCGTCAAGACGTCGACGAGGGACGCTTTCGCGGCGACCTCCGCGCCCGCTTGGCCGAGACGGAGATCCAACTGCCACCGCTGCGGGAGCGTCGCCAGGACATCCCCCTGCTGATCGATCACCTGGCCAAGCGCGGGCGCTGCTCGGCGCGGCTGACGGCAGAAACGATCGAAGTTCTCGTCTGTTACCCCTGGCCTCTCAACGTGCGCGAGCTGGACAACGTGGTTCGCATGCTCGACGCGCTGGCGCGCGGCGGCGTCGTCACCCCCGCCGACCTGCCGCCCTATCTGTTTGCCGGCAGCGCCAACCAGGGTGCCCGTGAACCCAAGCACGACCGAGTAATCCGCGCATTGCGCGAAAACGACGGCAATATTCGGCTGACCAGCCGGCTGCTCGGTGTCTCTCGTTCCTATATTTACCGCTGTTTGGACCGTAGTGGCCTGACACCCAAGGATCTGCGCACGGCCTGACGTATTACGTTGGCACGCTGACTGCTAAGGAATGACATCGAACGATGGAACGCTCCAAACCACAGACGGTGAATCTCACGCCGCCAGCATTGCGGGCGCCGGGTCTTTGCCCGAAGTGCCAGACGCCGTTCGGTGGGCGAATCCTTTGTCCCAATGACGGCGCGCTCAGTGGCCTTCCCGCCGTAATCGGCGAGCGCTATCAGCTCCAGCGTCTGCTTGGCGCCGGTGGTATGGGCTTCGTCTACGCCGCGACGCACACCATGCTCGGCAAAGGTGTCGCCGTCAAAGTGCTGCGCGCCGAGCTCTCAGCCGACGCCGATCAAGTCCAACGCTTCTTGCGCGAAGCGCGCCTCTCAAGTCAGCTGCGCCACGAGAACATCGTCGACGTAACCGACTTTGGTCGCGATCCCCAGGGCCACCTCTACATCGCGATGGAGTTGCTTACCGGGACGACCCTTGCCGAGATCCTTGCCCAGGGCCAGCTCGGCATGCGTCGTGGACTAGCGATTCTCAAACAGCTCTGCCGCGCACTTGAATGCGCTCACAGCGCTGGCATCGTTCATCGCGATCTGAGTCCGCGCAACGTGTTCATCACGCAAAGCTCAGGGCGAAGCGATATCGTCAAACTGCTCGACTTCGGTATCTCGCGGCTGGCCGACGGCGGCGATCGTGTCACGTCGACCGGTGTGCCGGTCGGGACCACCCCCTACATGCCTCCCGAACAGCTACGCGGAGACAATGGCCAGGACCAACGGGTCGACATCTACGCGCTTGGTGTGATCGCCTACCAGTTGCTCTCTGGCGAACTGCCGTTTCGCGGCGATAGCGCTGCCCAGTTGATCGCCGAGAAACTCGCCTACGGGCCGATCGATCTACGCGAAACAGATCTCGCGCGACATGCGCCGGCCGTGGCGCAATTGATCGCCGAGTGCCTTGCCCAAGACCCGCGGCGTCGACCGGCGACCGTTGGTGAGGTCGAGCAACGGCTGCTTTCCAGTGGTGGCGTCGTCGTCGAGCAATCGGAAGATCTCGTCGGCATGCGTGCCGGAAGCTACCGCTTGGTTCAGCTGCTCGGTTCTGGTGGCCTTGGCAGCGTTTGGCTCGGTGAACATCCGGTGATCGGCTCGAAGGTGGCGATCAAGATCCTCCACCCCGAGATGTGCGAGTCCGCCGAAGCTGTCCGCCGTTTTGTGATCGAAGCGCAGGCCGTCAATCGCGTCGACAGCCCACATATCGTCAAGACCTTCGATTTTGGGAAGCTTCCCGACGGCCGCGATTACGCAGTGATGGAGTTGCTCGAGGGAGAGACCGTCGGTCAGCGTCTCGAACGAGCGGGCGCCTTTTCCTGGAGCCAGGCCCGTCCGGTGCTGCTGCAACTCGCCGAAGCACTGACGGCAGCCCATGACGCGGGCATCGTCCACCGCGATCTCAAGCCTGACAATATCCACTTGGCCCAGCGTGAAAGCACCACGTTGGTCAAGGTACTCGACTTCGGCATCGCCAAGCTCCTCGATGCCGATGTCGCGACCACGCACCAAACCCGTCTTGGTGTCTGCATCGGTACGCCGCTCTACGCGCCACCTGAGCAGGTTGCCGGCCAACCGATCGGCCCCGCAGCCGATATCTACGCCTTCGGCGCGCTAATCTACGAGATGCTCGGCGGTCAGCCGCCATTCGTCGGTACGATTCAGGAAGTGCTGACTGCGAAAATGTCCCAGACACCCGAGCCGCTGGCCAGCGTCTGCAAGGCGCCACCAATGCTCGCCCAGCTCGTCGACCGGATGTTGGATCGTGATCCCAAGCTTCGACCGGCATCGATCGAGGTGCTGCGACTTCTCAACGAGACGCCGACCGACCTGGCGCAGCTGCGACGGACCCATGCCGGCTGGACGGTCGAGCCGAGTGAGCCCCAACCCCAGCCGCTGACGCCGATCAGTGTGCCGGCAGTCCCTGCGCCTGAACCCGCCGCTGCCGTGCCACTCGCGCAGTCAGCGGCGGCCCATCCCAAGATGTCGCGGCGACTCCAGATCGTCATCGCCTTGGCCGTCGGGGTGATCGTTGCATCTGCGGCCTTTGTCGCACTGGTGACGCTGAGCCGCCCCGCGGCCAATGAGATCGAACAGCGGCAGGCGTTGGCGGTGGCACCCCGTCCCAAGACGCCTGCCTTGCAGCCCACGGCCCCGGCCAAGCCGACACCCGCGCCGACCCCAAGTGTGGCAAACCCCGCACCGTCAGCTGCTAAGGCCGCCGTCGAACCTTCGACAGCGACGACACCCGAGCCACGCACCCCTTCGAACACCGTCGACGCCAACCCCAGCACAAGATCCAAAGCACCATCGGCGGTGACGCACGTCTGGTTGCGCAGTCGGCCCGCGAAAGCCTATGTCCGCCTCGGCCGCAAGCTGCTCGGTCGCACCCCGCTGTTGCTGCCCTTTACTAAGCCGATGCGCTTGACTCTGGTCCACGCCGGGTATCGCGTTAAGTCGGTCGTCGTCGAGGGTGACACCACGGTTCGTCTGCGACGCCAGGTAAGCGCCACGGATTCTGGCAAAAAACGACCCGCAAAGCTCGTTGACCCCTTTCAAGAGTGAGCCGATGCAACGTTGCCCAACATGTCACGCGACGTATCGCGGCCAGCCGAAGACGTGCCCGCTTGATGGCGCCACGTTGCAGACTGTGCGCGACCAGCAGCTTGGCCAGCGCGTTGGCGAGTGGGAGCTTTGCCAAGTCTTGGCCGAGGGTAATCTGGCAACGGTCTATCGGGCGCGCCGCGGCCAGCAGTTCGGCGCACTTAAGCTCTATCAACCCACCGCCCCACTCCAACGGGTCCGCCGCGAGGTCGACAGTCAGCTGCGACTCGATAGCCCGCATATCGCTCGTCAGCTCGATCACGGTGAGCTCGTCGATGGCGCGGTCTACCTGGTTACCGAATTCGTCGACGGCACCACGCTGCGCGCGCATCTCCAACAAACGCAGGCGATATCATCGAACCTGCCCTGGCGCACAGCGGTGCATATCGCCTCACAGATCGCCCGAGGCCTCGAAACGATCCACGCCTGCGGATTGGTACATCGCGACCTCAAACCGGAAAACCTGATGCTTGCCGGCGACCGACGCGACCGGCTGGTGATCCTCGACCTCGGCCACGCCCTCGTGCTCGATAGCCACCGTTTGACCCAAAGCGGCTTGGTCTGGGGTTCGGCGCCGTACATGTCGCCCGAGCAGGCGGCGGGCCAGACCGTCGATGGGCGCTCCGACCTATACACGCTCGGCGTAATCTTCTACGAATTGCTCGTCGGGCGCAGACCGTTTGAGGCGACTGCCGCGGTTGATCTGATGCAGCTGCATTGGACACAAACACCGATATCGCCGACGCTTCTCGTCGAGATTCCCCGTCCAGCGAGCGATCTCTGCATGTGGCTGCTGTCCAAACATCCCGATCGGCGACCCGATTCGGCGCACCTTGTTGCAGCGGCGCTCGACGGCATGCTTGCCGCTGCCCAACGTTCCGTTGTCCCTCACCAGGCTATGGATATGGAGACCGTCTGATGAAACCTCTTGTGATCCGTTTGCTCGCGATCGGCTATTTCCTCGGCGCCGCATCCCCGGCTTGGGCCCAACAGCCCGACCCGATCGTTCAAGCGCGACAGGAATGGGAGGCCGGCCGCCAGCTGTTTCAGGTCGGGCGCTACGCGGGCGCCCTTGAACATTTTTCGCGCGGCTATCAACTCTCGCAAAAGGGAGGCTTCCTGTTCAACATGGCCGAGTGCGCGCGGCTGCTCGGTGAGAAGCTGCGCGCCCGTGGGCTATACCTGAGCTATCTGCGCATCCACGGCAAGGAGCGCTTTCGCGACCAGGCGATCGCCAACTGCAACGCCCTCGGCCAAGGCGACTGCACGCCGAGCGCCTCTGGTCCGGCTGTTGTCGCGCCGGCCGTGCCGACCGCGCCGGTCGTGCCGGTGGCACCAACACCCACGCCAAAGCACGCCGCACCGCCGGCAGGGCCCACACCACCAAAGACCGCGGTCAAACCGACGCGCCAGCCCAGCGCTGCCGCGGGGGTCGCGACGCCCAAGCTCGAAGCCAAGGCACCTTACCTTCCCGACGAGAAATCCCCCGGTAAGACGTCCCCCAAGGGGCGCCCGTTCTATCGGCACTGGGGGTTCTGGGCAGGTGTTGGTGCGGCGGTTGTCGCCGGCACGGTAACCGCCGTGGTGCTGGCCACGCGCTCCGACTCGAGCCTGCCAGCGCACGATTGGCTGTTCGATTTTCGCGACAAGTAGCAGCGAGTACCGAAGATGAGCAAAAGCAGCAACAACGATCAGCCGAGCGATCCCAAACAGGACCCGCGCAGAACGATGTTTGGCGGACCGACGGCGCACACCGTCTTGCCACCACCGGCGACGGACGCCGCGACCAACGCACAGACGCCGGCCAGCGCCAACGCGCCGACGCAGATGCCGGCCACGCCCCATGCGGCCACGCAGATGCCGGCAGGTCCCCACGCACCGACGCAGATGCCGGCGGGTCCTAACGCACCGACACAGATGCCAGCTACCCCTTCGACGCCGACCGCGCAGATCGATCTCGCCGCCGAGCCAGCGTCGTCCCAATACCCGCCGTCGCGAATCGCGCCTCCGGTGCTGCGCGTCGACCCCAATGCCGATCCAGCCAAGACGCAGCTGTTCACCGGAGCGCTGCAGGCCGATCTCGACCCAGCACGCACGCGACTCGGTTGGGTTGTCGCCGTCGAGACCGCAACGCCAACGCCTTCGGTCTCTCCGCAGCCGCGAGATGTTGCCGCATCGGCTAGGCCGGTCAGTCAAGCGGCGGGTCAAGTGGTCGTTGTCGCCGACGACCATCGACAGGACCAACAGAGCGGTGAGATCTACTCGGCCGCGACGATGCTCGCCGACAACGCACACCATGCAGCGGTTGTCGCCGCGACGCAACTCAGTGGGGCAGCGCTCGAGACACCGCCAGCTGCCGAGGCCGAGCCGGCCAAGCGCGGCGCGGGGCCGATCAGCCTCTTCGATGACTCAGGCAGTCAGCCCTACGTCTATCAACTCCCCGAAGAGAGCGCGCGCCAAGCACCCGGCCTCGATCTGACCCCGCAAATTCCATCGCGGCGTTCTCCAGCTCCGGCGAAAACCAGCTGGTTCGACTGGCGTTGGATCGTCGCTGCTTGTGGCGTTGGCACGCTGGTGGCGATCGGCCTTTGGGCGATTCTCACCGACGACACGTTCGGTCAACACGACGGGGCCCAAGCGCCGGCAGCAGCGGCGGCGCGTCCGGCTAGCGAAGCAGAAGAAACCGACGTTGCCGCGACGACAACGCCTGAGCCAACCGCGGCCGCTGGCGCAGCAGCGGCGAGTCAGCCCAGCGAACCAACCGCGGCCGCTGGCGCAGCAGCGGCGAGTCAGCCGAGCGAACCAACCGATCCAAGGCCGTCGGCCGGCGTTGAACCAGCCGTGGCCGCCGATGGTGCGCCGCCGAAAGCGGCCGCGGCGACGCCCGCCACACAATCCGCTGGCGAACCGGCGCCGATGCCGGCGAAACCAGAGACCAGCCCACCGGCGGCAGCGGCTGCGGCGATCGGCGCGGCGCCGTCCAAGCCTAAAGTCCGTAAGCAGTCGCGCAATCATCGCCGCGCCAAGCGCCGAAAACGCAAAGGTCAGCGCATGCGCTTGCGCTACGACGCCAAGCGCGACGTGATCGAGATCGAGCTTCCAGCGGCGCGCAAAGGAACGCAGGTAAAGGTTCGCTATAGCGGCGATAATAAGCGGAAATCCGCAGCAGAGCGCCAGGCCCGCTAGCAGCGCAGTACGACAAAACGGCGACCTTTTCGTGTCCTGTATTACATTAAAATCATTCTGAGTAGCTTGATCGCGCTCGTCCTCTCAGCTATCACTTAAGCGAGGCGCAGTCTGTGCGCGGCGCGCGCGCTGCTCTCGATAATGGCAAACCAGTCGCGAGGCTGGGACGCAAAGCCACGGGTCTCACGTAGACAGCCGGGTTGCCGAAGGAGACGTGATGCGACGCAGTCATTTTTGACCGCTACCGGACCGGTACATCTCAAGTCCGTCGGCTCTTGGCGAAAGAGCGCGACGAAACGCCCATGTAACCACGAACGGTAGTTGATGATCAGCAAATCGATTCCGCCACAACCCCGAGTGCGCACCGGCCGCTCGGCCTTCTTCCCGACCAGCTGTCCGGCCTGCGCGCGGCCGTTTCGCTGGCAGCAACGCTGTCCCGTCGATGGCGAGATCAATCCATACTTGCCGCTTTTCGGCGACTATCGTCTGCGCCGCAAACTCTCGTTTTCACCGCGGGCAGCGTGCTATGCCGCCGAGCGCATCGACGACGGGACGCCCGTGGCGATCAAGTTCCTGCCCCCGCCAGTTGATGCCGAGCAGTTCACCGTTCGCTGTGAGCGACGCGCGGCCTTGCAGCACGCTCATCTCTCCCCGCTGCTCGATTGGGGCCACGACGACAGCGGTGCCTTCTTGGTCTGTCGATGGGTCGAGGGGGCCTCGCTGAGCGAACTCTGGCAAGACGACGGGCTCGATCGGGTTGCACGCCTGGAGATCCTCTGTGCGGTGCTTTCCGCCCTAGCCGCGCTGCATCGAAGCGGCCTGCAGCACGGCAAGCTGGAGCTCTCGCATATCGTTATCGACGGAACCCACGCGACGCTGATCGATCATGGCGGCGCCGACGACCTAAGCCGCGACCGCGTCGATAGCCAACATGTGGAGCGACTCGACTTCGCCGCTCCCGAGCAGTTGCCTGGCGATCGGCAGCCCCAGCCCAGCGCCGATGTCTACGCCTTTGGCGTGCTCGCCCATCGGTTGCTGACCAGGACACGGCTGTTTCGCGCCGACTCCGCGGTGCAGTTGGTTGCCGAGAAGTTGACCGTCGTTCCGACCGTCGATTTGCCCCACGCTGCGTTGAACACGATCGTTGGGCGTTGTCTGGATGCTGATCCCCAGATGCGGTTCGCCTCGGCGCTGGAAATCCAAAGGCAGCTCGAATCGTCAACCTGCCTCGAGCGACCGACGCCTCGCCCCGATCACCCCGATCGGCCCGCTGACCTCGCCGGCACCGTCACCGAGGCGGAATTTGCCAGCGAGGATCACCGCCAGGAGATCTGGGCCGGCAGCTACCGACTGCTGTCGCTGCTCGGCTCAGGGGCTTTGGGAGCGGTCTGGCTGGCTGAGCATCCATTGATCGGTTCGCGGGTGGCAGTAAAGATTCTTCATCCTCAAGCCAGAGCTCTTCCAGACGCGGTGCAGCGCTTTGTCGTCGAAGCACAGGCGGTCAATCGCATCGACAGCCCGCACATCGTTCGCACCTTTGATTTTGGCAAGCTTGCCGATGGCCGCGACTACGCGGTGATGGAACTCCTCGAGGGTGAAACGCTCGCTGCTCACCTGCGACGCGAGGGGCCGATGCGATGGGCGACGTTTTTGCCCTTGTTTCGTCAGTTAGCCGAAGCGCTGATCGCTGCCCATCGTGCAGGAATCGTCCACCGCGATCTCAAGCCCGACAATATCTTTCTCAGCACTGATCAGCAGGGGCTACGCGCTAAGGTGTTGGACTTTGGCGTCGCCAAGCTGCTCGATCAAGATGCCACTCAGACCGAGCTTGGCCTTTGCGTCGGCACGCCGCTCTACGCGCCAGCGGAGCAGATCACGGGCAAGCCGGTGGCTGCGTCGTTCGACATCTACGCCCTGGGTGCCGTGGCGTTCGAGGCGCTTTCTGGCCGACCGATCTTCACGGGGTGCGCCAAGGAAATCCTCGGTGCCAAGCTATGGGGGGCGTTGCCGGATATCGGCGCGCTGCCGCTAAGTCCGCAAGTCGCCGCGCTGCTAACCTGCATGCTCGCCAGTGAACCCGAGCAGCGGCCGACAGCTGCAGCGGTACGCCAAGCGCTCGAGTTGCTCGGCAAAGTCGATCCGGCGAGCGCGACGGTTGCTTCCTTCGCTGCCGACCCGCTACCGCCAACGCTGCCGCCGCGCGCCGCGACCTTGCCCTGGAGCCAGCCACCGCCGACCGCAAGAACCTGGTTCGGTTCGGCAGTGATCGGTCTGGTCTCGGCGGCGCTCGCTACCGCCGCGATGTTTTGGCTGACCCAGAGCGCTACCGTCGGCGCTCGCCTCGCCCAGGAAACGAGGGCGAATCCTGTGGTGCAGCTGGTCAGCGCTAAGACAACCGCAGCCAAGCTCCCTGGGACCCAAGTCTACGTCGCCGCAGGGGAACGACCGGCAACCTTTGCTGCGACGACTACCACTACCGCCAACCCACGCTCGTCATTGCCGCGATTTGTCGAGCGTGCAGAGCTTTCCGCCACCCTGGAGTCGACCCGATGAAGCAAGCCAAGATCATTCCGATGTATGGACGCACGCCCGCCGACGCGGCCCAGCAGCATTTTGTTGCCGGACAGCCGCGCGTGATCCTGGTCGCCGGCAAGCGCGTCGATGAGCAAATGTTTGTCGCCGAAACCCAGGTCGGCCGCAGCGCTGTGCGGCTCCCACGGACCGTTGCCGCAGCAGACTGTCCGACGTTGACCGAGCCGAGCGCCGTACCGACAGCCGACGCGATCATCGATCATTGCGTTAGATCGCAGCGATTTGATGCTCGGGTGATCTTGGTTTCCTTTGCCGCCGGCATCTCTTTTGCTGTTGCGGTCTGGGCGCTACTTTCATCGTGATCGCTCCTGCTCTGTGGCAGGGTTTTCTCGGATAACTTTCGTGCTAACGTCAGCCGATGGTCGATCTCAACCCCGTCGTCAGCCAGTTGACGACATATCCCGCCGAAGCGCTCTACCAAACGCGTGATGCGGCGATCGAAGCGGGTGTCGATGTCTTTGATTTTTCCGTTGGCGATCCACTCGAGCCAACCGATCCGGCGATCCGCCAAGCGTTTGTCGACGCGTTGCCGACGATCAGCCAATACCCGACGGTGCGCGGTGAGTCGACGTTTCGTCGGGCCTGTGCGGCCTGGATTAAGCGGCGTTTCGCGGTCAGCCTTGACCCGGACACCCAGATCTTGCCGTGCAGTGGGGCGAAAGAAGCGATCTTTCACCTGCCGCTGGTCTTTCTCAACCCAAGCCGTCGTCCCCGGGTGCTCTACGGAATCCCCGGCTATCCGGTCTACGAGCGCGGTACCCTGTTCGCCGGTGGTACGCCCTGGCCGGTCGAGCTGCGCCCCGATGCGGGGTATCTGCTTGAGCCCTGGAAGCTCGATCGCCAAGCGATCGCGCAAACAGCGATCATCTGGACCAATTACCCGCACAATCCGACTGGCGTCGTCGCCGAACGCGACTACCTCGACCGGTTGCAGCAGTTCGCCGCGGATCACGAGTTGCTGCTTTGCGGCGACGAGTGTTACGTCGACCTCTACCTAGACGATCCCCCACCGCCATCGTTGCTACAGGGTCAGCTGACCAACGTTTTGACCTTTCACTCGCTCTCGAAGCGCTCGGGGATGACGGGCTACCGCAGCGGCTTCATTGCAGGTGACGCGCAACTGATCAGCGTGCTGGCCAAGGCGCGGGCCAACTTTGGCACTGCCAGCACCGATGTCGTTCAACGCGCTGCGGTCGCCGCCTGGTCCGACGACGCTCATGTCGATCTGCGACGACGCACCTTTCGCGAAAAGCGCGACGTGCTGCTCGAGTTCTTTGCCCAACATCGCATCGAGCATCTGCCCTGCCGTGCCACGCTCTACATCTGGGTCAAGACGCCCAATGAACAGGACGCCATGGCCTACGCTCAGCGCTTGGCCGAGGTGGGCATAATCGTTTCCCCGGCGCCACTGCACGGCGTCGACCAACCCTACGTTCGACTGGCGCTCGTGCCGACGGTCGAAGACTGCCGGCGCGCCGTCGAGGTTTGGCGCAAGGCTTTGTGAGAGAGATGGAACTTCAAGCACTCAAACAATCGATCGAAGAGCTCGTCGCCGACGAGGCGTTGCTCGAGCAGAAGCCCTATCAACAGGCAGTTGAGCAGACCCTCGAGGCTCTCGACACGGGACGGGTACGCGTCGCCGAAAAGACCGCTGACGGTTGGATCGTCAACGCCTGGACCAAGCAAGCGATCCTTTTCTATTTCCGCCTGGCGAAAATGGCTGTTCATGAGGTCGGGCCGTTTGAGTACTACGACAAGATCCCGCTCAAGCGCGGCTTCGAAGCGCTTGGTGTGCGCGTTGTTCCGCCCGCGACCCTGCGCTACGGCAGTTTTGTCGAGCGCGGCGTGGTGGTCATGCCCGGCTACGTTAACATCGGTGCCTGGGTCGGTGCCGGCAGCATGGTGGATACCTGGGCGACGGTGGGCTCCTGCGCGCAGATTGGCCGTGGGGTGCATCTTTCGGGCGGCGTTGGTATCGGCGGTGTGCTCGAGCCGCCCGGCGCCAAGCCGGTGATCATCGAAGACGGTGCGTTTATCGGCTCGCGCTGCATCGTCGTCGAGGGCGTTCACGTCGAAGAAGAGGCGGTGCTCGGTGCCAACGTTGTGCTGACCGCCTCGACTCCGATCGTCGACGTCACCGGTGAGACCGAGCAGGTCGTCAAGGGCCGCGTGCCCGCCCGTTCGGTGGTGATCTCCGGGATGCGCCCCAAGACCTTCGCCGCCGGCACCTACGATACGCCCTGCGCGTTGATCATCGGCCAGCGCAAGGCATCGACCGATCGCAAAACCTCGCTCAATCAGGTGCTGCGCGAGTTCTCGCTCTCGGTCTAGCTCGGCGCTGTAGCTCGTGATCAACCCGCGCGGGACACTTTGCCGCACACCACCGGCGCCGCATAAAGCGCCTGCGCGGGTCGGTCAAGCGGCCCTCGGCCCTACAGGCCGAGCGAGACCAGATCTTGCTCGGGGGCTGAGAGGTCGGTGACCTTCAGTAGTTGCTCCGACAGCGAGTAGACATAGTTGTCGATCACCAGCGTTCGTTTGACCTGCGAGCTGGCGTCGGTCCACCAGTTGTGACAGCCATAGTAACTGCTGCTGAGCGGGTGCTCGACGCTGCCGCGCAGCGAAAAGCCTTTGTCGAAGTCGACGTTGAGTAGCAGCGCACCGCTGAACGTCAGCTGCTCGCCGTAGTTCCCGCCTCCCTGACTCTCCTCACAAATCGTGATCGGCAAGACCAACAGATCCTTGGGCCCGTAGTAGGTGAAAGCCAGGTGGTTGGTTAGCGCCTCGGAGCTGGAGCCACGCGTACCGATCACATGTTTATGCTTGAGTAACGGGTTGGTCGGATCGCTCACGTCGAACAGTTGCAGGGAAACGCCGGTGAACCAGGCGAAGCTACCCTGATCATCGCCGTCGTAGCCCAAAGAGAGCAGCTTGCCGTCGCCGATCTTTTGCATGTAGGTCGAAAAGCCGGGGATCTTGAGTTCGCCGAGCAGCTTGGGTGCCGTCGGCGAGGAAAGATCGATCACGTAGAGTGGGTCGGTCTTCTTGAAGGTCACCACGTAGCCGTGGGTTGCGTCGAAGCGCACCGCACGAATGTCTTCGGTTGGCGCTAGACCGGTCAGCGAGCCGACGATCTTCAAGCGCTTTTGTTGCTGCTGCAGGATCGTTACGCCATTTTCTGACGACCAGCCTAGACTTCCGGTAGTTAGTGCGATGCGCAGATAACCGTCGTACTCGTCGAGGGAGAATTGATTGAGCGGGCGTCCTTCAACGGCACCGCTAGCGACGTAGCTGCTGTTAACCGCAGCCGGATCGAGGGCGAACTTGTGGATCACCGTTAACTCTTCGACCGTCTCATAGCCATCGTACCAAGGTTGGTTCGAAGCGACGTAGTGCTGACGGGGCACCGCGAGATACAGCGCGGCCTTTGAGGCGTAGACCGTGCCCGGTCGACTGAACAGGGTCGTCGCGGACAGCGGCTTGTCGGCTTTGAGTGAGAGCGCCAGCAGCGAGGTGAATTGGTCGCCATCGCCCAGCGGCGAGGCGTGTAGTTCGCCGCACTGGGCAAACGGATCGGGGTGGCCCGCGCTGTCTTTGGCCGTCGGCAGATAGCTGGAAAAATCGGCCTTGAGCAATTGCTCGACGTTTTCGATCAGCTGCGAAAGATAGGCCCGATAGATGCCGCGCTTCGACGTGGTGCAGATATCGAGGCCAGGCGGCCTGAGTCGCATTTGGTCAACCGGATTGATCGCCGGCTGGGTGACCACGGTGTAGATCGTCTCGCCGATGCGCCGCGCGGCGAGCAGCGAGCCCGAGAGATCGATCTCGCGCAGCAGTTTGGGCTGAGCGCGGTCGCTGATGTCGTAAAGGCGCAACGTTGTCGGTTGGCCATCGCCGGTAGGGATGCAGTTGTAACCGTAGGTGCATTCTTTGGGCGGCGTGCCGCTGCCATGACCGCTATAGAGCAGCAGCCGGTCGCCGAGCACGAACATCTTCTTCGGCTGGTCGGGGAGCGCCACGTTGGCCACGACCTTGGTGTGGTGGGCCGGCCAGGCTTGGACGATCTGCAGGCTGCTGCCCGAGATCAGGTAGATGTGGTAGCCGTCGGTCTTGACGATGTCGGCTTCGTCGACCCCAGCGACCTGGTTGTTGGTCTCTGAATGGCCCTCTGGATCGCCGGATTGCGTCGGCATCGGCGCTGACGAAGCGTCGGCCATCGCCACGCCCGCGTCGGGACCATAGCCCGTCGGATAATAGGGGTCTTGGCCACAGTTCTCCTGAGCGCGCCAATCCGCGGCGAAGCGCGCCTGCGTATCAGCGAGAAGCTGGGCGATGGCGGCGCGACGCAGGTCTGCGGCTAGCTGGGTGCAGCTGGTTGTGGTCAGCGCATAGTCCGCGCTTTTGATCTGCGTTGCTTGCTCCGGCTTCCGCTCTCCGAGCTCCAGCAACGGGATACCCGTCTCAGGGTCTGTTTTTTCCCAGGGCGCGGCGCAGGCCGTCACCCACAGCGCTGCGATCACTAAGCCGAAGCGGACCATCGAGTCACCTCCTGTCCCGTTGCTATTCAGCATGCGTGCCAAGCCAATCCGCTCGTCCAAACGCGGTTTTGGCTGGCCGTCGGCCGGGTTGTGCCAACTTTGACTGTGCCACCATGGCGGGCATGTCAGCGGCATTTCGGCTCGCGCGATAGCGATCGCTCCTTTTGTTGCCGCGAGGTAAACTCGCTTTTATGCGCTCCAAAGCTCTTGAGGTCAACCTGGCGCGCACGCGCGTGCCAGTGGTTATTCCCGAGGAGCATCGTTTGCTACTCGAGGTGACGGCGTCGCGTTTTGGCGTTCAGCAGGCGACCGAGAAACTGCTCGAAGAGATCAACCACCAGTATGTGGGTTGGGCTCAGACGCTCGAAGATCTACACTATCGGGCGCTCAGCGACGCCGCGCTGTACAGTCGCCATCCGCGGGGCGGCGAGGCGATGACTCTGCTCTGCGGCTTCTACGACAAGATCCTCAGCGAGGGCCCAGCCCAGCAGCGCGCGGCAACGCTGCGTTCGCTGGTGCTCTATCTGACCGCGCTCTGCCAACATTGCGAGCAAGGCGAGGCAGCGATCGAACGCTCGGTGAGCCGGCTCCATCAGCTACTCGCCGATGACGTCGAGCTGGTGATGGGCTGCGCTGCACCACTTAGGCGGTTCGCCGAGGCCCTAAGCGAGCAGGCGCCGGACCTCCCTTGCACCCAGGCAGCGCTCTCCTTGCTGCTCAAGCTCAACGCCCTGACCGTTGAGCATTGGCTGGCCCAAGAAGATCCGACCGGCTGGCTCGACGGCAGAGCGGTGCCCGCGACGCTGGTTCCGGCGACCCACGCAGCGCTTCGCCAGCAGCAAGCACAGCTTACGGCGCTCGAAACCGCTGAACACCTCGAGGCCGAGCAGGTGCTCGTCCTTTACGACAACGCGCGACTGATCCAATGCTACCTCGATGCGGCGACCGATCTCGAAGGAGACGACCTCGAAGGCCGGTTGCGGTTGATCGATTGGCTGACCCGCATCTTGCGCAGTCCGGCGCTATCGTCGATTCACACCGCCGCGATCCACCAGATCAATCGCACCTGGACGATGGCCAGCCCCGACGTTGGGCCGCAGCTCGACGCGTTTGTCGCACGCACCTTCGCGATCTTACGCGAAGTGCCTAGCCGCCACGGGACGCTAGACCTGGTGCGCACGATCGGTCTCGACGTTCTGAAAAAGGCCAAACGTCCCGACGATTGTCGCGTGTTGATCGAGCAGATCCTCGACCTCGATTTTCATCGCCCCGACTTTGCCGGGTATACCGATGACTGGCAGGTTCGCGTCGATCCCGACCATATCAAGAACATTCGCACGCTGTTCGAGTTGATACGCGCCGCACCCCAGTTGACCGAGGCGCTGACAGCGGCGTTGACGGTGCAGCTCAAACTGGGCGGGGTATTCATCGCCGATACCGATCTGTTTCAGCGCGACGTATCCGCACTGCTCGCTGCACCGATCGAGCCGATCTACCTGCTGGTCAAGCGCTTGCTGCAGCTGCTTCCGGTCTATTTCAGCCACATTGGTGCCGAAGGGGAAATTCGCGATGTCTCGACGGAGATCGATGAGCTACGCGAACGCGGAGATCCGCTTTGCCACTTTCTTCGCAAACAGTGTCACGTCGAGAGTAACCCGCTGCTGATCGAATTCACCGATGAGATCATCCGCTATTGGGGCAGCGGTGATCCGCAGGGGCTGCGGCGCTATTTGCCCGACAACACCTATCATCAGCTTAAGGGGACCCCCGAGTGCGAGGCGATGCAGCGTATTTTCCGTTTGCTGCGACGTCCCGAGGAGTCGGTCGAAGCGTTGGTCGCTTTGCGCCCCCGCGACGTCGAGGAGCGGGTCAAGGATTTCGCCGATCAAGACCCGATCGATACCCGTCGCGCGCTGCTGCTTTATCGACTACGCGAGTTGATCGCGCGCAAGTACCGCGTCGATCACGGTGGGTTGCTCAAGCAGCTGCGCGGGTTTCATCGAATCGACGGTCAGGTGCTCAGCCGCTTCGAGGCGGCGCTCGAGCAGCGCGATTTCGAAGCGGCGATCGACGCCGCACTGACGGTTTTGGAGCGACTGAAAAAGATCATCTTGGACCGTCGGCCGACCGAGGCAGTAGAAGACATCTACCGCAAACGGCATGTTGCGGTCGGCATTCCCAGTATGTATGGGCGCTACCGCGAGGAGCGCTTCGAGGCGATGGGACTGACCTTTCGTCTCGAGTCGCTGGTTGACACGCTGTTCCAGCGGATGATCGCCGAACAGAATCTCGACTATATCTGCGGGCGGACCCTCTGGCACGTGCTGGACTGGCTCAAGCTGTTCTTGCGCGCTGTACGCGTCGATGGTTGTCGTGCGCGTGGTTTGGCCGCGGGCATCGAAATGCTCGAACAAGCGCTACACGGTCACGGCTTCAGTGTTCAGCAGTTCATCAACATCTTTCAACAGATCGCCGACTCGCTGCGCAATCTGATCCGCCTGCGTTACCTCGACGCCTACTCCGACGTGCTCGATCGCATCGTCGCGCGCCTGCGCCAAACCGGTTGCATCGAAGTTCGCCCGGGAGAGTCGACCCGCGAAACATGCTTGCGTGTTTCCGAAGGCTTCTTCCGCGATCAGTTGGCCCAGTCGATTGGACTGCAGCGTTTGGACAATCTGGTCGGCGCGATCCTCGAGGGCCTTCAGGCCCAACGGGACGCGCTTGACGATTTTACGATGACCTTGCTGATGAGCTACGACGTCGGGCGTTGCTTCGTTCCGATCGGTACCGACGACAAGCGACACTCCGGAGTGACCCATCTCGGCAACAAGGGCTATATGATCAATCGGCTGGCCAACTTGGGCCTGCCGATCCCCTCGGGGTTCGTGGTAACGACCGAGCTGTTTCGTTGCCAGCAAGCGATCAGCGCCTACGACCGCTGCAGCGAAGAGTTCTTTGAAAAGCTCACCGAACAAGTTGCCGACCTCGAGCGACGCACCGATTGTCGGTTCGGCGATCCCAGGCGGCCGCTGTTGCTTTCGGTGCGCTCCGGCTCGGCGGTGAGCATGCCGGGTATGCTCGATACGCTGCTCAACGTTGGCATGACCCCGGCGATCGCTGACGGCTTTGCCAACTACTCACGGTCGCGCTGGGGCGCCTGGGACGCCTACCGTCGGTTGTGTCAGGGTTGGGGTATGGCCCACGGCATCGATCGCGACCTGTTCGATGAGCTGATGCGCCAGAGCAAGCAGGCGACCTCGGTGCCGAAGAAGAACCTGCTTCCTCCCGACGAGATGAAGGCGTTGGCGCTGCGCTACGGCGAACTGGTTGCCGACCACGGCTTGGCGCTTCCCGACGATCCGTATCAGCAATTGCGCGGCGGCATCGACCTGGTCTTGCGTTCATGGTGGTCCGATCGCGCCCAGGCCTATCGTCGCGCGCTACAAATCGCCGACGACTGGGGAACCGCGGTGACCGTGCAGCACATGGTCTATGGAAACCTGCACGGGCGCAGTGGCACCGGTGTGTTTCTCACCGTTCATCCGCGGCGCCCGTCGGAAAAGGTCGAGCTTTACGGCGATTACATCGTTCAGGGACAAGGCGAGGACGTCGTCTCTGGTCTGGTCGAGACCTTCCCGATCACCGAGCGCCAGCGCGAAGAAGAAGGGCGTGGTCGCCGACGGTCGTTGCAGGCTGAATTTCCCGATGTCTTTGCGCGGTTGCTGCGCTTCGCTCAGCTACTGATCGAGGGCGAGGGCCTGCAACACCAAGAGGTCGAGTTCACCTTCGAAAACGACTCACCCGATGGCGTATTCGTCTTGCAGTCGCGCAATGCCGTGTTGGCCAAGCGGAGTAGCATCCAGACCTTCGTCGCCAGTGAGGCGCTCGCCGAGGCGCGCGTGGCCAGCGGCGTCGGCGTTGGCGGTGCGGCCTTCGTTGGACGTGTCGCGCGCAACGGTGACGAGATCGATCGTCTGCGCCGCGAGTTTGGCAACGAGCCGATTCTGCTGTTGCGACCGGATACGGTTCCCGACGACATCGACCTGATCGTTGCCAGCGACGGGCTGTTGACCGCAGTCGGTGGGGCGACGAGTCATGCGGCGATCGCCGCTCAACGCCTCGATCGCACCTGCGTTGTTGGCTGTCGCGCCCTTGAGATCGACGACAAGGCCAAGACGTCGTCGATCGCCGGCCGTCCGCTGAACGTCGGCGACTTCTTGTCGATCAGCGGCATCGATGGCTCTGTCTATCTTGGCCGTCACCCGATCGCTCGGTCGCCCGGAGAGTGCTAGAGCGTCCTAATTTATCCATCTGTAATCAAACAACAAAGCATCATCTGGCCGGCGTGCGGCTTCGATTGCTCCGATCGCCGCCAGGGTGTACCTTCGGCGTGTCGCGGCGCGGCAAATAGGGAGTGCGATGATGAATGACAAAACGCTCGGTATCAACGGACTAGGTCGCATCGGCAAGCTCACGCTCTGGCATCACGTGGCGCGCGGGTTCTTCGATCGGATCGTGATCAACCTCGGTCGCGAGGTGGGCCCCAACCTCGACGCGGTCTGCCAAGCGATCGAAACCGATTCGACCTATGGATCGATGCATCGCTTCTTGTTTGGCGTCAACGCCGCGCCCTGTGTACGCATCGTTGATCGAGAGGCTGGGGAGCTGCAGGTTGCCAAGACGCGCGTTACGGTGTTGCAGCGCCAGCGCAATCCCAAGGACATTCCCTGGCGCGCTAACGGTGTCAACGTCGTCGTCGACGCCACCGGCGCCTTTTGCGATCCAACGCTGCCGCTCGACCACGCCAAGGGCGCATTGCGCGGCCATCTCGGCGGTGGTGCTCGGGTGGTGCTCAACAGCGCAGCGTTCAAAGTCAAAGGTGAACGCAAGATTCCCGACGATGCTGTCACGTTGATCTACGGGATCAACCATCACGCCTTCGACCCATCTAAGCACGCTGTGCTCTCGGCGGCATCTTGCACGACGACCGCTTTGGCGCACATGGTCAAGCCGGTCTTCGATAGTCTCGATGCCTCGTCAGTGCTTACCGCATCGATGAGTACGGTGCACGCCGTGACCAACTCCCAGAGCGTGCTCGACTCGGTGCCGAAAGCTGGTGCCAAAGACCTGCGCAAGAGCCGCTCGGTGCTGAACAGCATCATTCTCACCTCGACCAACGCGGCAAATGCCCTCGAGCAAGTCATCCCCGAGGTCAGCGGTATCGGGTTCATGGCCGATTCGGTCCGCATTCCGACGCCGACGCTGTCGTTGATCATTCTCAACCTGACGTTTCAGGCGCCGTCGGGATCGAATCAGCCCGCCGTCGACCGCGCGCGGCTCAACGAGATCTACCGCCAGTACGCCGAGCAGACCCAGCTGATGCACTACTCCGAGCGGCAAAACGTCCCCGCTGATGTCACCGGTTTGCGCGCCGCCGTCTCGCTCGAAGCCTGCGAGACCCACACCCGCACTGGTTTTATCGCCGTCGACCTCGCGCAGCTCGGCGACCTCGACCCGTCGCTGCGCAAGCAGCTGCCGGCGACGCTCCACGTGCCGGTTACTCACGCGAAGATCTTCGGCTGGTACGACAACGAATACGGCAGCTACACCAACATGCTCGGTGACCTTACCGAGCACGTCCACAAGAGCATCGATTAGCAAGGCGCTCAACGCCGCTCGGCGAGGCTGCCCAACGTTTCAATCGGTCCGCGGTCTCAATCGGCCCAACGCCAGACGTAGACGTTGCTGGCAGTGCCATCGGACGCGTGATTCGCCAGGTAGGTGATTCGGCAGGTAGATGCAGCCGCAATCATCACGTATACCGCCATCGCCGTGCCGTCGTTTTCCGAAAACCGATCAGCGGGTTGTCTCCGCTGTCAGCGATCAGCTGTGATGATCATGACAGATCGGATCGCGTCGCCCGCTCGCACTCTGAGTTCAACAATCCCGGGCTGTTGTGCTATGAACTGCAGCCATGAACAGGCTGGCTCTCGGCGTCGTATGCTTGGTGGGTTGCAGTGGCTCGTCGCCGTCTGCGCGAGATGCGTCCGCACGCGATGCACTGCACGACCAGATGAGCGATGTTCAGGCCGTTAGCGACGCGCGGCACGACGCGCGGCAGAGCATCCCCAGCGTCTGCGGCGGCGATTGCCAGAAGACCACCGTCAGCGCCGATTTCTCCGGGATCCAACTGCCGTTTACCCGCGCTGTCTACGGCCACGAACTGACCAGCGGCGGGATCTACATCGAAGCCTACGACGGTGGCGATCTCGGCTGCCCGACGGCTTCCTCGCCGACGCCCGACCGGACGATCGTGATCAGCGTGATGCCGCCTCAGTTGGCCGCGATGTCGGTCAGCGTGACCTTGTTCGACTTCGCCAAGCTCGTGTTGAAGGATAAGCCGCTGACCAAGTCGACCAGCGGCAGCGCGCGCTACTTGGCGGCCGATCTCGGCGCAGCGGCCAGCCCGCGCTTCCTCGCGCTCGAGCTCGAGGCCGTGTTTCCCGAGGGTACGCTCAAGGGCCAGCTCTACGCGACCTACTGTCAGAGTCTCGACCTCTAGCGCGCCGGTGGCGGCGACTCCGTCGCGCGCGCTTTCGCCGCCAGAGCCAACGGTGCTAGGCTAGCGCCATGGATTTGGTCAAACGCACCTTGGCCTTGGTCGAAATCTCCAGCGTCACCGGCGACGAGGCCGCGGTCTGCGACTACCTCGCTGCGCAGTTGCAGCGCTGCCTCGCGCAGCACGAACTGATCCGCATCGAGCACAACCTGATCTTGCGCCCCAAGCAACGCAACCATGCGCGCCTCGTCGCGCTGGTCGGCCACCTCGACACGGTGCCACCGACGGCGCAAAACACGCCGCGTATCGAGGGTGACCGGCTATATGGACTGGGCGCCAGCGATATGAAAGGTGGTGTCGCGCTGATGTGGCAGCTGCTCGCCGAACCACTGAGCGCGCCGGCTTTCGATGTCGCTTACATCTTCTACAGCGGCGAGGAAGGCAACTACGACGACAGCGGCTTGATCCCGGTCTTCGCCAAGCTCGACTGGCTCAAGTCGATCGACCTGGCGGTATGCCTCGAGCCCAGCGACAACGTGCTCCAGCTGGGTTGCATGGGTACGTTGCATGCGCGCTTGACCGTGACCGGCCGGGCCGCCCATTCGGCGCGACCCTGGCAGGGCGAAAACGCGATCTATCGGGCGCTTCCACTGCTCGAAACGCTGGCCCAACGCCCGGTGCTCGATCAGCAGCTCAGCGCAGGGCCGCACAGTTTGACCTATCGCGAAGTGATGGTGGCAACCCTCGCCGGAGGCGGCAGTGCGCGCAACGTCGTGCCTGATTCGTTTTGGATCAATCTCAACTACCGCTTTGGTCCGCAGCGCAGCCTTGCCGATGCGGAGGCGCAGGTACGCGAGTTGGTCGCTGAGCGCGCCGCGATCGCGTTTGTCGATCGCTCACCGTCGGGGCCGATTCCCGTCGATAATGCTGTGCTCGATACCTTGATCGATCGTTGCCAGCTGAGCGTCGCACCCAAGCAGGCTTGGACCGATGTCGCGCGCTTTGCCGAGCAAGGGATCGACGCGGTCAACTGGGGGCCGGGTCAAGCCGCCCAGGCCCATCAGCCCGATGAATATGCTTCCGTTGCGCATCTGCATGCCGGTGAGCGGCTGTTTCGCACCTTTTTGTCTCGCGAATAACGCCTTAACATTGCGGTGCTTGCTGGTATTTCATTGGGGAAACGCAAAGCACGCTTGCGCGGATCGGCTGTCACCGCTAGATCTAAGCAACTCGGTCCTACCGTATGGCGCGTTCCATCCTATCACCGCTGATCGCACTGCTTGCGCTGGCGATCGTTACCGACGCGATGGCTCAGACGCCTCGTCAGGCGCGGGGCAACTGTCGGCAGCAGGTTTATCGCCCACTGGTTTCGGGTGTAGAAACCTATGCGCTGGCTACAGCGGTCGAGCGCGACAACGTCTACGATCTGGCTTATCTCAAAGACTATGGAGCGGCTGACGACTCGACGGGCCGCTTCGCTTGGCTCTCCTTTTCCACCACCGATCTTTCGCTTCAAGTCCAGCGTACGTTGCACGCCTTCGACGCCAAACAAGGTGCCCCGGGTGAGCTGCGGCTCGAGGTGCTCGGTGCTCACTTTGTCGCCTTGGCGATTCCGCCCGTCGAGCGGCCAGGGCCCTGCCGCGTGGCGGTGATCGCTCCCGACGGTACGGTGCATCAGCAATATAGCGAGGGGCAGAACTGCCAGATCGTTGAGACGGTCGCCCAAGAAGAAGCGCTGAGCGTGGTCTTTAAACATCGCTTGCCGGGCGCGACTGCCGCTTACGAATACTTGCCGGTGAGCTACCAGATCGATGGCATTCGCGTCACCCGTCGGGCGGCGACCGTGATCGGACCGCTGAGCGATGCAAAGGTCTTTTTCGACAGCGATGACAGTCGTGCGTTGCTGTTGGTCGTCGAGGGGCGCAGCGCCGCGTTGCCCGCCGCCGAGGTCGAGGCGCTGCGCGAGAACTGTCGTCCGCGTCCGGGGAACCGCGCTGCGCGAACGCCGGCTCAGCTTTGCCGCGCGCTCCGCAGTGGCCAGGTGTCTCTGGTGAATTCGGTCGTTCGTGCGATCCGTGCGCCGTTTGCCGCGGCAGAGGTCTATCAGCTCAAGCGCTCGGTCGTTGTTGCGGGGAGCGCGCCGGCCTTTTTCGCGAGTTCGACCCGCCGCGACACATCGATCGCTCTCGATGGCGAAGGTGTGGTTTCGATCGATGCCCAAGGCAAGCTGAATCGCCGGCGTCACGCTCGACTGAGAAAGACGCAAGCGCATTCCCGCGTCACCTTTAGCGCCGACGTCAAGCCGCTGTGCTACAAGCAGCAACAGGGCTGGCGCGCCCGATGTGTGCCCCAGCTAAAGCGCAGTGTCGGTCGACCGATTCCGCTCAAGCCGCCGCCGCGCGCCGCCTGGACTGCGTGGGCCGGCCTAACGCTCTGGGTGTTTGAAAACGACGGTCAAGGCACTTTGGCGCTGCGACACCTCGACTGCAACTGATCCACACTGACTCACTCAGCTTCGCTCGGCTTGCCAACGCTGCTCTAGTTCGAGCAAGCGCGCCTTGCGCCAGACTTCGCCGCCGTAGCCGCCGAGCGCGCCATCGCTGCGCACGACGCGATGACAGGGGACGATGATCGCCAGGCGGTTTTCGCCATTGGCGCGCCCAACAGCGCGCTGTCCTCCTCGGCAATCGATGCGGTGGGCGAGGGTGCCGTAGCTGATCGTCTCACCGATCGGAATCGCGCAAAGCTCGCGCCAGACCCGGCACTGAAACGGCGTACCCCACTCGGCGATCGGGAGATCGAAGGCCGCGCGTTGCGCAGCAAAGTACTCGGCAAGCTGTTCGGCCAGTCGATCGAGCAGCGGGCTGCTTCGCGCGATCGCCGGACAGCGGGCATGACCGGCCAGTCGCTGCAGCTGATGTTCGAGCCGTTGCGTCGGCTGACAAAACGCGAGCAGACAGATTTCACGCTCGCTCGCCGCCGCGACCATTTCGCCGAGCGGCGTGGCGATCCGTCGATAGCTCAGCGCTCGGCGATCGCGTGCGCGCCCTGGGGGTTCACCGAAGGCCTTGGCGAAGGCTTCGCGAAAGCCACTCGGTGACTGATAGCCGCTTTGATAGGCGGTGTCCGTCAGGTCCGCACCCGCATTGAGTTGATCGAGCGCTGCGCCCAGTCGCCGACGGCGCGCGAAGCTTTGAAACGTCATGCCGTAGTGTTGCTTGAACCAGCGTCGAACCGTGCTCGGTTCGACGCCGAGCTGGCGCAGCTGGCGATCGCGTAGCGGCGTCTGTGGCTCGGCGTTGATTCGCGCTAAAACCGTCGGCAACCAGCGCGGCTCGTCGTCGGTCTCCAGCGGCCGACAGCGCAAACAGGGGCGGAATCCGGCGTCGCGCGCGGCGTCGGTCGAAAGGAAGAACACGATGTTCTCGCGCCGGGGACAACGCGCCGGGCAGCCCGGGCGGCAAAAGATCATCGTTGTGCGCACGCCGAGCCAGAACACGCCAATGTAGCTTTGGTCGCGGTCGACCACCGCGCGATACATCTCCGCAGGGCTCGGCCGCACTGGGTGCGCTGCTGATCGGTGGCTGGGGCTCGGCATCAGGTTGAGTCTGACCAGCCTGCGCGATTTGCTCTACCGAAAAATCGACAACGTATTCGGCGCTGCGCTAACGATCGAACACCGCGACCAATTGCACCGAGCGGGCCACGGCAACGCCGTCGGGATCCCAGAGCGTTGCGGTGCAGCAACCGTAGCCGCCGCCAGCCTGGCGGGTTTCGGCGGCAAAGAACCACCAATCGTCGAGTGCAGCATTGGGGGTCGCGAGCAGTTGCATCGACCACTGTACAGAGCTCGAGGGAGCAGCGGCGGCCAACATCGACAGCAAGGGTGGCGGCCAAGCGTCGACCAACATCGCCATCGCCTCAGCGGTGGCCGGACCCGAGGCGTTGCGAAAGCGACACCAGCCGGCGAACGACGCGCTGTCGGCGCCGGTGAACGGAAACGCCCCGTCGGTAAAGCGGTAAGCGAACTGCTGGGTAAAGACCGGTGTCACGCCCGCGATGTAGGGTAACTCGGCGACCTGGTCGACGTCGGCAGCCGCCGGGCGCGGTGCATCAGCGACCGATAGGGCGGAGTCGCGTTCAACGCCAAAGGCGGCGTCGATCAAGGCGCAGCATTCGCCTTCTTGGCGGATTTCGCTGCGGGTGTAAGACAGCGTCGCGCCCGATCGTAGACACGCGCTGGTCAGCTCGGCATCACCCGCTTCGACCGGTGCGATGAAGCTAACGTTGAACGTTCGCAGCGGGCGATCCTCGGCGGGCAGACAGCTTCGCGCTTGCGACAGCGCAGCCGCGCAAACCACCCCGCCGAAGGTTGCGCGCCCTTGGCCCCACGCCGCCGGAAAGTGCAGCGTGGCCCGAGGATGATCGATGCGTTGGTTGAGCAGTTGTTCGAGCAGCACCGCGGCAGTCTATGCCAGCGCTGCCGTTTCGTATAGCGACTCAGCGCGTCTTGGCTGCTGGTGTCGATTCGCTCGGCTGTGAGCCCGCTGCTGTCGGTTGGATCGCAAAGCTGCGCGTAACCACGGTATGGTCGTCGTAGTGGGAGCGAATCGCCCACGCCGGTCGTGCCTTGGCGAGCCGCGCGATCGCTCCCGGTAATCCGACGGACAACGTGGCGATCGAAAGCCGTGCACCGGCTGAGGACGGCGCGTCGATGACCAGCGTCAGCGGGGTCTGCTCGCCCAGCCAGAAACTGTAGTGGGTTTGCTGGCGCGTTGCCCGACCCAAGACCGCCGTGGTTTGGGTGGCCCCGATCGTGGCCGATGCGACGCGCAGCGTAGGCGGCAGTGAGACGATCAGGCGTTGCGTCTGCGCGGGCGGCTCGACGCGCAGCGTAAGCTGGCCCGCAGCCGGCCCGGCGTCGATGCGCAGTGTTGCGCCGACGAGCTGGTTCACCGCGGTGGTCTGGGCGATATAGGCCGCTTCGATGCTACCCTGCCGCGACCAGTCAAAAGGTCGTCGCAACGGCCCGCTGAACGACCCGCGCGCGATCAGCTCGTGCGGTGGCTGACTACGATGGGTATAGAGCAGCAGTCGCGCCCGCTGCCGGTCGTGATCTTGGGCGAATGCCAATGTTGCGCGCGAGGGCACAGCCGCACTCTGTTTGGGGAGCAGGGCAAACAGCAGTAGGCCGAGGACGGTCAGCGCGAGCGGGCCGTATGCGTCGATCCGACGCGCACTCGGCCCCAATAACGCGCGCGCCATCGGTGCGATGATCAGCGCAGCCAACAGCGCGATCGCGCTGATCCCGAACGTGCCGATCGCGGGATAGATCAACCAGGCGATCGGCAAGATCAGCAAACCCGCGCCGAGCGCGCTAGCGACTGCAGCCAGCGGACCCGGCCGTCCGCGCGCTAGCAGTCCCAATAGGCCGGCCACGGTAGCGGGGACGACCAAGACGAACGAAGCGGCGGGCAGCAGCGCGCAGCTCAGCAGGCCGATCAGGCTGTAGCCGAGCCAGAGCGCGAAAAAACTGCTCGCATCGTTCAACCGTTTGCCGAAGGCGCGATAGATCGCCAGCGTCGAGCTGAGTGCCAGACCGACCATCGCGATCAACAGCGGCTGCGGATATGCGACCCAAGGGCTGCTCAGCGCGCCGAGGCGATCGAGCAGCAGGTGGATCAGTCCCGCGACGCTCGCCGTGAGTAGCACGGCGACGATAACCGTCAGGGCGCCCCAGCCCAGCTGCGTTGCACGCAGCGCTTGGCGCTGTCGTGCCCAGAGCACACCGACGGTGAGCAAGAACAGTGGCAACACGCCAAGCGCAAAACGCCAGCGCAGCGGCCAGCGGACCACCGTCGCGGCGAGCAGGTCGAAGAACACCGCATCCTGCGCGGCCAGCAAGCGCGGGTCCTCGCTTTGCAGCAGGCCGCGAATCAGTGCCAGAGCGTTGTCTCCGTGGTGCTGGAGTGAGGCGATGCTGGCATGCTCAAGATCGTCGTTCGGCGTGTGGTAAAACTGCGCCTTGCCGAGTAGCGCCATGTTGAAGCCGCGGATATTTGCCCGACGAAACACCGAGAAATCGGTGTCATTCGGCATCCGCCGGTAGATATCGTAAAACAGCGAGCTGGTGATCGGTCGCGCCACCGCGCTGCCGATCAATTTCACTGCAGCGGCGTTGCCCGCTGCGAGTTCGAACAGCATGCTCGGCCCAGCGACGCCGCGGGCTTCGATGTTGACGACTGCGGCGGTGCGCTGCGCCAATGGGTGGTGTTTGATAAAGGCCTCGGCGCCGAGCAAGCCCGCTTCTTCTCCGTCGGTGAACAGCAGGTAGAACGGCCAGCGTGCCGCGAAGTTTCCAGCGCGCACGGCGCGAGCGACCTCCAGTGCAGCGGCCACGCCCAAACCGTCATCGCCAACGCCCGGCGAGACCGGCGCGGAGTCGTAATGTGCGACCAACAAGACTGCGTCGCGTGAGCGCGGTCCTTTGCGCGTGGCGCCGCGTGCGAGCACGGGCACGAGGATGTTCGTCACTTGGGCACACTCGCGATAGGCAGCGCTGCAGACCAACTGGCGCTGGATTTCTGGGGCTAGGCCGAGCGCCTTGAGCTCGACGATCAGCCGCTTGCGCAGGGCTGCGTTTTTCAAACTGCCGACAGGATGCGGCGACCGATCGGCACTGATGCGCGTCAGCTGTTGCCAGGCGCGCTGCGCGGAAAAGCTGCTGAGCGATGCGGTCTGTTCGACGGCTGAAGGGGGGCGATAGCGCAGCGCGATTAGCGCGGTCAGCAGCGCCAAACAGCCATAGGCAACCAACGGTCGGGTGCGCACGGCGACATGCTAGGCCGGCGACGATAGACGAAAAAGCGCAAACACCGCAGACCGGTCGATTTGTCAGCGACCGACCGGTAGCGCGCGAATTTAACCGATCGGTTATGGTGCATGCGCAAGGCCCAGCCCTTGCCAATCGGCGATGAGCCTGTTTTGATGGGTCTCTTTACGCTACGAGGTGACCGAGCATGATTCGACCGTCGCGCGCGATCATCGCCGCCAGCTGTATACTGTTGCTCTGCAATCTGAGTTGGGCCCAGCCAAGCAGCGACGAACCGACACCACCGTCGAGCAGCGACGAGCCGGCCAAGCCGAGCGGCGGCGCCGATGAACCGTCGAAACCGAGCAGCGACGAGCCGGCCAAGCCGAGCGGCGATCCCGACGAGCCCGCCAAGCGCAGTTCGCCCAGAGGGCCCGACGAGCCGGGCGGCAGCGTGGACGAGCCGCCGCCCCCACCGACGCCGGTGATCAAAAAGCAGACGACGCCGAGCGCACTGTGGGGCATCGGCCTGCACATGCGCGCGATGTTCCTCCATCCCTGGTTTTTCAACGCGGTCGCTACCCAGGCCAGCACGCCGCTCAACGCGATGGCCTTCGGTGCCGAAGCGATTCGCCGCAAAGGTAACTTCGACATCGCCTTCTCGATCGATTTTGGTCTCTACGGTCCCGAGGACGGCAACTGGCTCGGTAAGGGTGAATCGCCCGAGCGCAAGACCGACTATGTCGTCTTTAGCAACTTCAACATGCTCACCTTCGGTGCCCATTTTGTCTGGCACGCCGAGATCGCTAAGTGGGTCTCCTTCGTTTACGGCGCAGGCGTTGGCGTGAGCATCGTGCTTGGCGATCTGCTGCGGATCAGTAACGATCCCGCGCGCTGCGTTAAAGAGAACGCCGGCAACGAAAACCTCTGTTTTCCCAAAGGCGTCGATCCCAACGCCTGGCAGGGCGCCAGCGCGGCGTCACGCGATCGGCAAGCCAAAGCGCTGGGCAGCGGACCGGACGATCCCGACAACCCGCACCAGTTCAAGTCCGACGCTGTGCCGCCGGTGTTGCCGATGCTGCACCTGCTGGTCGGCTTTGACTTCAAGCTCAGCGATGTGGTTTCGCTGCGCGTCGACGGTGGTTTCCGCAACGCCTTCTACTTGGGCGCCACCGGCTACTATTTCTTTTAGCGGAGCCGAAGGATTCTAGCAGCTCGCCAGGGCCGTGCCCGCGCAGCGTCGTCGCGCTGCGTTCTCTTCTGAGCTACGGGCAGCGTGGCAGCGCGAGCAACCGCGAGAAACCACCACTGAGGCGCGTTCCGATCTCGGCGAGCGTTTGGTCGCGCTTTTCGTCGAGGCCGTCGCCCTCTTTGACGCAGACGATCTTGCTGCTTCCGCAGATGTCGAGCGTCTCGCAAAACGCGTTGAGCTTGAGGTGGTTCATCAACGCTCGGCTGCCGAACAGCGCCTTACCGGCGATGAACACGCCCTCGATCTCGGCTTGTCCGGCTTCGATCAGCGTGCGGTAGGGCGCCTTGCCGCGACCGCGGAGGATCAATACGTCGGCGTGCTTGCCCGCCTCGAGACTTCCAATCTTGGTGTCGAATTGCAGCGCCTTGGCGGCGTTGATCGTCACCATTTCAAACATCTCGCGATCGGAAAACAGCCCGCTGAGGTGTTCACGGTTGTACTTGTCGAGCACCTTGAGTTCGTCGAGCAGATCGTCGGCGCCGTTGATCGTCCAATCGGGGGCGAGTGCGATGTTTAGCCCGAGCTTTTTCGCCAGCGCAATATCGTTGGTCTTGCCGTACAGCGCTAGGTTGGAACTCGGTGACCAGACCAGTGACATGCCGGCGGCCTTCATCTTCTGCAGCTCAGGCTCGCCGAGGGCGGTGCCGTGGATCACGGTTGTCCGCGGCAAGAGCAACCCAGCGTTTTCCAGCTCGACAAACTCGCTGCGCGCTTTGCTGTCGATTCCCTCGGCGACGTGAATGATAAAGGCCGAGGTCACGCCGGTCTTCAGCTCGTCGACGAGCTTTTCTGGATTGCTGATCGAACTCACCCCGGTGACATTGGTGCGCACCGTCTTGCCGCCGTCGAGCCCGTGATAGGACAGGTCAGCGTTGCGCACCAAGGTATTGGCGCAGGCGCGCGAAAGCGTGCCCTGGATCATCGTGGCGCCGCCGAGCATCGCGCGGATTTCACCCCACTTGATCATCTCGCAGGCCAGACTTTCGCATGCGCCAGCAACGCAGAGGCCCGTTTCGCAGTCGCTCGGCTTGCCGCAGCCACCTTTGCCGTCGATACCCTTGGGATTGAGGATGCTGTTGTGCGGATCTTTGATCTCGCTGGCGTAGGCCGAGTTGGCGGTCCACTGATTGTGGTTGGTAAACGACTGCGGCGGCGTCCACTCGGGCTGGTAGTTGTAGTGGGTGTGGTTGTGGGCGTCGACCAACCCCGGGTAGATCATCCCGCCGGTGTTGACGATCGTTGCGCCCAGCGCTTCGCTGCGATCATCGCAGCGGGTGTCGACGCAGATCAGTTTGTCAGCGGCCAGCAGCACTTCGCCCGGAGAGAGCACGCCTTGCGGGGTGACCACCGTGCCGCGCAATAGCACTCGGTCTTTGGCCCCGGGCACCACGCTCAGATCGCCCGGTGGCAGCAGATCGGCCGGCGGCATCGCGCCATCGCGCGGCGCGGCGCGATCGAGCGACGGTCCACCTCCATCCGGACCACCAAACGGCGAGCCGCTACTGCAGGCCAGCAGGCTGCAGGCAAACAGGCCCAGTGTGGCGATGCTGGACAACAGGCGAATACGGCGAGACATCGAACCCCCGAGCGACGCCGAAAGCGTGGCGCGCCAGCCGGCGTTGGTCAAACGACGTTTGGCAGGAAGCAAGAACAGAGCCTAGGCTAAAACGTTGAAATCTTTGGCACTGGAAACGTAAACCTCGTCGAAGATCGGAGCAGCGCGGCGGCGCTGTCAGCCTAGGAAATAAGCGGAAAACTGGGCGTGCGCCGTTCCGCGGTGATGCTCAGCTGACTCAAAGACCGGTCAGCCGGCGGCCCGATCTGGCACACCGATGACACACCACAAGGGGCGCAAGGATCTTTTGTGTTTTATTTGTGAGTGTTACCCGGGGTATGGCTTTGGCACAGTCCCTGCTGAGGATCGGGTTGGTAAGAAGGAGTGTTGCAATGCGCAAATCGATGTCTATTGTCACCGCGGCCATCGCGTTGTTGGTGGCCAGCGGTTGTTCCGAAGAGACGGCCACCTGCCACTACGATGGCAAGACGTACAACGCGGGCCAGTCCTTTGCCGCCGTCGACAAGTGCAACACGTGTAGCTGCGACGCCAAGGCCGGCGTGATGTGCACCGCCAAGGCTTGCGATGGAACACCACTTGGGCGCGATGAGTGCCGCTACGACGGCAAGACCTACAAAAAGGGCGACGTCTTCGCCGCCACCGATGGCTGCAACAGCTGCAGCTGCATGCCCGAGGGTTCGACCGGCGTGGGCTGCACGATCAAGCTCTGCCTGACCGATGCTGGGGTTCCCGATGGCGCGAATCTACATCCTTGCGGCAAAGAGGTATGCACGCCGGGCCGGGTTTGCGTTCATCCCTGCTGCGGC
The DNA here is from genome assembly GCA_020633415.1 of Deltaproteobacteria bacterium. Classification (GTDB taxonomy): domain Bacteria; phylum Myxococcota_A; class Polyangia; genus JACKDQ01. Next base: position 72,187 of record JACKDQ010000012.1, on the reverse strand, counting down.
GGGACCGCGCCGCCCTGCATCGATATGCCCGATGCCGGCGTTTGTCCCGCGGGTTTCGTGCCCGGCTGTCCCTTGGGTTGCACCGGCAAGCCCTGCACCCCGCCACCACCCTACTGCACCTCGCCCGACGAGGTTCCGAACAACTGCGATTATCTCGGCACCACGCCGCTCGACCGTATGTGCGGTTGCGCCTAGCACGAAGGCGCAGCGTGCTTGCGTTGCGCGCTGGTGTTGGAACAAGCCGTCACCCCGAAGATGGCGCCACCGACAGTCGCAGGACGCATGCGCCAATGCCCCCTCGGTTGCCGTTCAGCGCTTGCGGCAGCACACGCGCGCCTGAGCGCCGTCAGTAAATCATCGGTCAGCGTATGACTCTGACCGGTGCGCCAGGCAAGTCCCGGCCGCCCTCGGCAAGCACCCCTGTATATTCCGGTCGTTGTCCTGCTCCGCTGGTGCGGCACGAGGTGTGCAATTCACCGACAGCGCCTTACCTACTCTTTGCGGAGGTTGCTGATGGTGTTTAGAGCTCGGCTTTTGGTTCTGGTGTGTTTGGCCCTCGTCGCCTGTGGCAGCGACCGTCAAGCGATCAACGATGACGGCGGCGCACTTGATGCTGCCAGTCAAAGCGATGCGGCATTGGTCACGACCGACGGTGCGCTGCCTGTCGATGTCCCCCTCAGCTCAGACGGTCAGTCCGTCGATGCATCGCAGGCCAATAACCAGCGCTGTTCGACACCACAAAAGGTGGCGATCGTCGGTGGCAAGGCGAGCATCGCCGACTCGACCGCTCAGCTGACCAACGAGTTTGGCAACCAGATCTTTTGTGGGTTTACCCGGCAGGCGTTCGCCGGTCCACAGCGCTATTACCTCTTCGATCTATCTGCCGCTAGCGTTTACACGCTCAAGCTGACCACGCAGGGTTTCGACGGCGCGCTCTACGCCTTCCCGGCGACGGTCGGTTGCGCGCCAGCAGCGATCGAGAACTTCTGCGCCGATCACGTCGCTGATGAAAAGGACGCGACGGTCGCCGAGACGCTGACGCTGACGGTTGCGCAAGATGGCCCCTGGGTGGTGGTCGTCGACGCGCCCTCTGCTGGCGAACAAGGTGCGTTCACCCTCGAGCTGACCACCATGCCGGCGCCCAAGAATCTGACCTGCCAAAACGCCCAGGCCGTGACGCTCAGCGCCGGCAGCGCCTCGCTGCAGAGCACCACCGCGCTCTCGAACAACGAGTTCGCCGACAAGATCGATTGCGGTGGCAGCTTCGCCTTCGAAGCGCCGCAGCTTTACTACAGCGTGGCGCTCAAGAAGGGGCAGAGCTACCGCGTGATGGCTAAGCCCGAAGCATCGTTTGACTTGGCGCTCTACGCGTTCTTAGCCAACACACCCTGCGACGTTTCGGCGATCAACGGCGGTTGTTCGGCCTATCTCGCCGATGACCAACCGGCCGACATCGCTGAGACCTTGTTGATCGAACCCAGCGCCGACCAAACCTGGAAGATCGTCGTCGATGGCGCGCGCGCTAGCGCTCAAGGGGCGTTTGCCCTCAGCATCGACCAGCTGACCAAGCCCAACAACACCAGCTGCAGCGCACCGCAAACGCTGACGCTCAGCGCGGGCAAGGTGACCGTCAAGGGTGATACCTTCCTTTCGACCAACGAATTCGGCAATCAGATCGATTGCGGGACGCGTTGGGACTACGATGCCAAGCAGCTCTACTACAAAGTCGCCCTCAAGGCCGGCAGCCACTATCGCGTTGCGGTCGACTCGTCGACCTTCGACCCGGGCGTTTATGCGTTTCCGGCCAATACGCCTTGCGACGCCGCGGCGATCAACAAGGCCTGCGCTGGCTATTTTTCCGACGTGGACGAGGGCAAGACCGATAGCTTCATCATCTCGCCGGCGGTTGATCAAGAGTGGATAATCGTCGTCGATTCGGACTGGGAAAAGCGTGCTGGCGCGTTCGAATTAAGCGTCGAACAGGTCGCCTTGCCGACCAACGCCGCCTGCAGCAAGCCGCAGTCTCTCGCCCTAAGCAGCGGTAAGCTCAGTCACAGCGGCGACAGCACGCTGGCCCAAGACGAGTTTGGCGGCGCGATCGATTGCGGTGGTTCCGCCAGCTACGATGGTCCGCAGCTCTACTACAAGGCTGCGCTCAAGGGCGGCAAGACCTATCGGGTGACCTTGACCCCGACGGCCCACGATGCGGCGCTCTATGCCTTCGCCGCCAGCACCACGTGTGATGCTGCGGCGATCAACGCTGCGTGCGGCGCCTATCGCAGCGACAGTGGCGGTGGTGGCGATCCCGAAACGATCACGATCTCGCCGATCGTCGATGCCGACTGGGTGTTTGTTGCCGATGGTTCGAGTGCCGCCGATGTGGGCTCGTTCAAACTCGACTTTGCCGAGATCGTCGTGCCGAAAAACGCCAGCTGCAAAACTCCACAGGCGTTGACCTTGGTCAACGGCAAAGCGACCGTCACCGACGATAGCACGGCGGCGCTCAACGAATTCGGCACCGATGTTTCGTGCGGCGCCTTTCGCGACTTCGATGGCGCCCAGCTCTATTATAAGGTCGCACTCACGGGCGGCCAGAAGTACACCGTCAAGTTGACCCCAAATGGTTTCGATGGTGCGCTTTACGCATTTGTTGCTTCAGTCAGCTGCAGCGGCAGTGCGATCGAAGCCGCCTGCAAAGGCAACGTCTCCGAGCAAGGCGGTAAATCTAGTCCCGAGACCTTGACGCTCGCGCCGATCGTTGATGCGAACTGGATCATCGTCGTCGATAGTTGGATCAGCGATCAAGGCGGGCCGTTTAGCTTGACGGTCGAGCGCCAGCCCTAGTCGCGGATAGCTTGCTGCACCTTTGCGTCGCTTGTTGGCCCTAGCCAAGGGGGACTGTCGTCCTCGCCATCCGGGCGCCTCGCCGCCAAGTCTGCGAAAATCGGTGTCGTCGACCGTGCGCCGGCGCACAACGCGCTGGTGTGGCGCTTGCATAACGTTGGGCCCGCCATCGACAACAACCCGGAGAAGGCCCAATGAATCGACAGCAAGTCCTCCAGCACTTCTTCCCCGACCTGCGGCATCACAACGAGCAGGTCATCGCCGCTACTTCGGCGATTCCGCGGGCCAACCGGGGCAAGGTGCCGCTCTGGCAGCAGCTGCTCAACATCCTCGGTATCGTCAAGGTCCGCGACGCGGTGACGCGCGAGACGATCGCGTTGACGCCGACCAGTGTGATCTTGGTGCGGATGAACATGGAGGACGACGACCCTGCGCTGATCGAGGTACGACGCTATCCGTTCGAGCAGATCAGCGCGGCCAGCGTCGGCGAGGGCCGACACACGACGACCGTGCTCAAGCTGCAGTGCGGCGAGGTCAAAGACGAGATCCACTTCTGGCCGGCCGTCGACGAGACGATGCGTCCCGATCAGGCGACCTATCAGGCGATCTTTCCCGAGCTGCAGGCGATGACCGCGCAGATCGCCCAGACTTTCGCCGCCCGCCGCGCGGCCTAACCGCACGCCTGGTCGTTCGCCGCGATCCCTACCGTCAAGGTTCTTGCGCTCAGAAATCGCGCGCTCGCCGCGTCCGCCGTCAGCGCTCCAAATGCAAAGACCTGCCAACGGTTTAGCGGCTCTCGAAGCGTGGGTCCGAGATGTCCCCGCCAAAGCGCATGAAACAGGAACAATAGCAACGAAGTGGACGATCACCGGGAGTCGCTTTCGGCCCCGCGGCAAGCGCGCTACCTTTAAGGAGCGATCGAAGCGCCAGACGTCGCAGCGTTCGCCGACAAATTCGCCCCAAAACGTCGATCGTCGTTGCGGTGCCCTGAGTTAGCCTGGGGTGAGTCTCGAGCAAAGGGTGAAACGGTGATCGTTCAGATGATCATGACCAGGACTCGGCGGGTGGTGACGGTTAGCCCGACCGATCGCCTCGGTGACGCGCTCCAGCGGTTGAAGGAGCGCCGCTTTCGCCATTTGCCGGTGACCGCCGACGGTCAGTCCAATGGCAAGTTGGTAGGCATTCTCTCGGTAACCGACATCTACCGGGCGCTGCCAGCGCAGGTCAACCCGCTGGCGGTCAGCACCGAGGAGATCACGGCTTTGCCACCGTTGCCCGCGGTTGCCGAGGTGATGACAGCTTCGCCGCGCACGGTTCTCGCCGAGGATTCGATCGAGCACGCTGCACGCCTGTTGACCAAGTATCACATCGGTGCGCTGCCGGTGGTGCGCAAAGACGGCACCCTCTTTGGCATCGTCAGCGAAACCGACGTGCTTCGCGCGCTGGTTTCGCTGCTGCATATCGAAGATGGTGCACGAATCACCATCGACCACGGCGAACAGAAGGACTTGCTCGACGAACTGCGCAAGCTTAGCTGGAACCACGATGTCGAACTGCGCAGCTTCTTCTTGTTTCCCCATGGGGAACGCATAGAAGCGGTGATCTGGGTGCACGGGCTCGGCCTCAATGGATTCATCGACGCCGTTTGGAAGAGCGGACATCGGGTGCTGAACGTTACGCGGTCGCGCGACGCCCAGCACCCTTAGCTGCAAGGTACGGGGTTAGGGCGCGGTCGTTTGACCGGCACTGCCGTCGCCCCAGCAGACCACGCGGGAGTCACTGCGACGTACCGCACAAGTGAAGTCGTAGCCAGAGTCCAATTGGGCAAACGAGCCGGTGGTCGGTGCGCCAGAGATCTGGTTGATGCTGTCGTCACCCCAACACTTGATCGCGCTGTTCTGATCGAGCGCACAAACGTGGTCCGGGCCGACGGCAATCGCCGTGTAGGTCCCGGTGGTCGGCGCGTTGGCAACTTCGCCGTAATCGTCTGGTCCCCAGCAGCTGACCGCGCCGGTGCTGCTGATCGCACAGGTAACCATTTCGTCGGCGGAAATGTCGATGAACGTGCCGGTCTTCGGCGCATCGGTCTTTTGCTTGTAGGTGTCGTCGCCCCAGCAGGTGATTGCGCCGGTGCTGCTCAGTGCGCAGGCATGATCCCAGCCGGTGACGACTTTGGTATAGCTGCCCGTCGTTGGCTTTGCCGCAACTTCGCCCGCGTCATCGGAGCCCCAGCAGTCGATCGATCCGGTCGAACTCACCGCGCAGGCATAAGATTCACTGGCGCGAATCTGCGTATAGCTGCCGGTGCTCGGCTTGTTGGTGATCTGCTTATAGGTATCGTCACCCCAGCAGTCGATCGCGCCGCTGGTCAAGATGCCACAGCTGAAATCCATGCCCGCGCTGACCTCGAGGAAGTCACCCGCGTGGGTGCTCGGCGCTTGCAGGTAGTAATTATCGCCCCAGCAGCGCACTTGCCCGGCCTTGCCGTTGATCGTGAACAAGCCGCAAGCGTGATAGTCGCCGCCGGAAACCTGGCTACCGGCCAGTGGCGGACCGGCGTCGGCCACTGTGCCGTCGAACTTGATCGTTGCCCCGTCGGTCATCGCCGCGTCGGTCATCGCCGCGTCGGTCATCGCCGCGTCAGTCATCGCCGCGTCAGTCATCGTCGCGTCGGTTGCTGCGTCCAGCTTGGCGGCGTCCAGCTTGCTGCCGCCATCGGCCGCTTTCCCATCTGCGGTTTGAATATCAGCCGGGGGGCTATGAACATCGGTGACCGCGCTGTCGCTGATCACGGTTGAATCTGGAATAGTCGTTGTCAGGTCACGCTTGATGCTGCTGTCCAGCTTGCTGCCGCCGTCTACAAACGTCTTGGAATTACTGCTACTACAGCCAGCGGCCAGCACTGTGCTCAGCACGACCAGCGTTAAGCAATTCTTTCTCATCGGGCTACCTCCGCTCGGGCCATATACACGATCCACGCCAATCGCGACACTGGCGAATTGCTCTGAGCTGTCGTTCCCCGAGCCGCGCGAGCTGCGCCGATCGTGACGCCGCCGAGCCGCCTTGATCGGGCGCCGCTGGCGCCCCCACGTTCGGATTCGATTAAGGACCAGGCAAGTCTCATTTTCCAGCGCAGTGGAGCCATGTTACAGCACTTGGCAACGGCTCGACCGCCGTGTATCAATGGGTGCGCAAAGCGAGCGAGGACAGATGCGAATAGCGATCCCCAAGGAAATCTATCCAGAAGAAGCACGAGTGGCGGGTACACCGGATACCGTCAAGAAGCTGATCGGGATGGGCTTTTCGGTGGCGGTGGAAGCGGGGGCAGGAGAAAGCGCATCCTTTTTTGACACGGCCTATCGCGAAGCCGGCGCCGATTTGGTTTCGGACACGGCCACGCTCTGGGCCGAAGCCGACATCGTGCTCAAGGTTCGGCCGCCGATCCAGCACCCCAAATTGGGCAAGCACGAGACCGAGCTGCTCAAAGAAGGGGCGATCCTCTACGCTTTCATCTACCCGGCGCAAAACGAAGAGCTGCTCAAGAAGCTCGTCGCCCGCAAAGCGACCGCCGTTTCGATGGACTGCGTGCCGCGCATCAGTCGCGCCCAGAAGATGGACGCGCTATCAGCGTTTGCCAACATCGCCGGCTATCGTGCGGTGATCGAGGCCGCCAACGCCTTCGGCGGCTTCTTTACCGCGCAGATGACCGCGGCGGGTCGCGTGCCCCACGCGACGGTGTTGGTGATCGGTGCCGGCGTTGCCGGCTTGGCCGCGATCGGTGCAGCCAAGGGCCTGGGCGCACAGGTACGCGCCTTCGATACCCGCGCGGCGACCAAAGACCAAGTCGAGAGTTTGGGTGGAAAGTTCCTCGAGCTCCAGTTCGACGAGTCGGGCGAGGGCGCCGGCGGTTACGCCAAAGTGATGAGCAAGGAATTCATCGCAGCTGAAATGGCGCTGTTCGCTGCACAAGCCAAAGAGGTCGACATCGTGATCACCACGGCGTTGATCCCCGGCAAGCCCGCACCAAAATTATGGCTGGCCGAACATGTGCGGGCGATGAAGCCTGGGTCGGTGATCGTCGACCTGGCCGCCGAGCAAGGTGGCAACTGCGAACTGACCGAGCCGGGCGAAGTCGCTGTCGTCGACGGTGTGAAGATCATTGGCTACACCGACCTGACCAGCCGCCTGGCGACCACGGCGAGTCAGCTCTATGGCACCAACCTCGTCCACCTCCTCAAAGAGATGGGTGGCTGTGAGTCGTTTTGTGTCGACATGGAAAACGACGCCGTCCGCCCGGCGGTGGTCTGCAAAGCTGGGGAAATCACCTGGCCACCGCCGCAGATTGCCCAGCCATCGCCGCCACCGCCCAAACCCGAGGCGCAACCCGAGCCGGTTGCCAAGGTGCCCAAAGTCAAGGCGCCGAGCGCTTTCGGCCGGTGGGCCACGGGACTGTTCTCTTTGGCGCTCGTCGGTCTTTGGGTCTACCTGCGCGCCTACGCCGGGGCGGAGACCGCTTCGCCCGCGGCGCTGTCGTTCTTGCAGCGCCTGACGGTATTCGTCTTGGCCTGCTTCGTCGGCTGGCAAGTGATTTGGAATGTGACCCCCGCGCTGCACACACCGCTGATGAGTGTGACCAACGCGATATCCGGCATCATCATCGTTGGCGGTCTACTGCAAAGCGGTCTTTCGCCGATGGCGGCCGACGGCGGTGTCAACGCGCCAGTAATTCTCGGTCTGGTTGCAGTGCTCGTCGCGATGATCAACGTCGCCGGTGGCTTCTTGGTCACCCAGCGCATGCTCAAAATGTTCCGCAAGTAGGAGGCGACGATGGAATACATTCTGCTTACAACCGCCTATCTCGTCGCCGCGGTGCTGTTTATTCTCTCTCTGCGCGGACTTTCCAGCCAAGAGACGGCGCGCCGCGGTAACCTCTACGGCATCATCGGCATGATGATCGCTCTCGGAGCGACGCTGTCTTCCCACGTGATTCAGCAGTACGGCTGGCTGGCCGGCGTGATCGCCGTCGGTACCACGATCGGTGCGCTGCTCGCCGCCCGCGTGGCGATGACCGGTATGCCCGAGCTCGTCGCGATGCTGCACAGCTTCGTCGGCTTGGCTGCGGTGTTGGTCGGTTTTGCCAACTACGGCGCCAACGATCTCACCGGTACGGCGCACACGATCCATCTGATCGAAACCTATATCGCCGTGACGATCGGTGCGATCACCTTCACCGGGTCGGTCGTCGCCTTCTTGAAACTCCGCGGTACCCTCAGCGGTCGGCCGTTGCTGCTGCCGCTGCGGCACCTGTTCAATCTGGCGATGTTTGGTGGTCTGATCTATCTGGCGATTCCGCTGATCCAAAAGCCAGGGCTGACCGGGCTCAATGAGTTGTTGATCGCCACGGCGATCGCTTCGCTGATGGGCATCCACCTGGTCGCTGCCATCGGTGGCGCAGACATGCCGGTTGTCGTCTCGCTGCTCAACAGCTACTCGGGTTGGACCGCCGCCGCTGCCGGCTTCATGCTCTCTAACGATCTGTTGATCGTCACCGGCGCGCTGGTCGGTTCGAGTGGTGCGATCCTCTCGGTGATCATGTGTCGGGCGATGAACCGTTCGATCTGGAACGTCGTCTTTGGCGGCTTCGGTACCGACGGCGGTGCGCCGAAAAAGAGCAAAGGCGACGAGGGGCCGGCGCGCGAAGTCAACGAGTGGCAGGTTGAAGAGGTCGCGCAGAATCTGCTCGACGCCAAAGAAGTGATCATCGTGCCTGGCTACGGCATGGCGGTCGCTCGCGCCCAGCACGCGGTGCGCGAAGTGACCGACCGGCTGCGGACGCGGGGCACCAACGTGCGGTTCGGTATCCACCCGGTGGCTGGTCGTCTCCCGGGGCATATGAACGTGCTGCTCGCCGAAGCCGATGTGCCCTACGATATCGTGCTTGAAATGGATGAGATCAACGAGGACTTCCCGAAGACCGATATCGTCTTGGTGATCGGCGCAAATGACATCGTCAACCCCGGTGCTGAGACCGACGAGAGCAGCCCGATCTACGGCATGCCGGTGCTCCAAGTCTGGAATGCCAAGCACGTGGTGATGATGAAACGCGGCCGCGCGGCGGGCTACGCCGGCGTGGACAATCCACTGTTTTACAACGAAAACACGCGGATGCTCTTCGGCGATGCCAAAGCCAGCATGGATGAAATGGCTGCGCGCCTCAAAGAACTCGCCAACTGATCGAATCAGCGAAGAAATAAAAGCGGCCGCTCTTGGCGTTGAGCCAGGACAGTCTGCTTTGTTGGGGGTATCTGATGGCTTCAAACCGAAGATTGGGCGAGATGATGCGCTGGGCCACGCTCGCCAGCGCTGTGGGTTGGCTGAGCGTTGGTTGCAGTAGCGACAGTGGCTTGCCGACGCGCGACGGAACGGTCGGCAAAGATCAGATCACCACCGTCGATAGCACCGTCCAGCGCGACGGAAACACGGTGCTCGGCGATGGGGCGGTCGCTGATCAATCGACGATCGCCGATCAGTCCACGGCCGATCAGGGCAGCCCAAACGACGCCACGGCAGTCGACGGTGGCTCGACCAAGCGCGATGGATCGCCGGTCGACTGCAAGGACGGCACGCAGTGGGTCTGTAAGGGCAACGCCCAAACCGGCGACCGACCACCGTTCTTCCTGGTCGCACCCCTGGCCTGTACGATGTCTTGTGCCGATCCAAACCTGCAACCGAGCATCACTTGCGCGACAACTGGCGGCTGTAACTGTCGCGTCGGCACAAACGCTCCGACCGCTTGCCAAAAGCCGCCTCAGCCGCTGCCCCAAGGCTGCGACCTTTGCACCTGGGTTCTTCGCTCCGGCTGCTGCCAGCTCCCTTAGCTCTCGCTGCGCTTCGCTCTGCCCTGCATCGCGAAAGTGCTGATCGTCGTCTGCCGATCGCTCGGCGCTGCAAACCCAGCTGCGCTAGTCGCAGAAGCTGAACGTCGTCAACAACAAGGTCGTCGGCCCGGAGACCTTGAGCAAGAGCCTACCGTGATACCCCTTGCTGCGATCATTGGCCTGTGCGGTGAAGCGCTTGCGCCAGCGTTGGGGAGCTGCGCTAGGCGACTCGCTATATCTTCCGAGGCCGGCGTAGCCTGGCAGTTCGTCGAAGGTGATCGTCGGCTGTGCACCGGAGAGCCAGAGCACTTCGGTCGTCTCCGGCCCTGTGCCAAGATAGTCGCCGAGCGGCAAGGACAACGTGCCGGCCTGGTGATCGACGATCTTGTCGGGTAGGGCTAGCCCCGAGAAACCACTCCAGCGCATCTGACCACTTTGCGCATCCTTTGCGTAGCTGACCAAGCGCAGGCCATGGTTGCCACAGCTCATCTGTGGTCTGGTCAGTGGGCGGAAACGCTTGTCGCTCTCTTGCGCGGCGTCGATAAAGGCACGGTTGTGTTTCACCGAGGCGAAGTACAGCGACTCCCCGACCTGTGCGCAGGTCGCGGGATCGCGCTTGTCGTTTTGGGCGAATCCGACGAAGACACCGGCGAGCACCGTCTGCACATCATGACGGTCGCCGAGCGGTTGGCCATGTTTGTCATGGGTCGCTGTAAACAGCAGCGGTCCGCCCGACGACCCCTTGCAGACCAGCTGCTGTGGCGGCGGGACTTTGTCGCTGTCGCGCTGTTTGAGCATCGCTTCGCTGACCACCGCGGTGTAGTAACGGTTGCCATCGCGCGGAATATCACCGGCGAAAAAGTCCCAGCGAAACGGTGACCGCGCTGCGCTAAACAGCACGCCTGGGATGGGTTCCGTCGGCTTTTGGCCGCGATATTCGTAGCCGAAATAGCCGTAGAGGGTGTGGACGCCGAGCACGTCGCCCGTGGTGTTGTCGAGTGGTTGAAAGCCCGTTGTGGCAAGCGGAGGGTGGAAGGTAAAGTAAGCGATGTCGTAGAGCGCGTCCTTGCTCTTGGCTTTGACCGCACCGATCGTTGGCTCGAAGCTCGCTGGCAAACTAACGCTCGTAATCAGCCGGCGCTCACCATCCACAGCGACAAGTGCTGGCTCGTTGAGCTGCGGATGGGTAAAGCAATGCGCGGCGGTCAGTGCACGGTCATTGCCGATCAACACTGCCGTACAGAACGCAGCACCATCGCCGTTTCTCAGTAGCGCTACCAGGTCTCGCGTCAAGACCGACTCGCCCTTGCCGCCGTTTTCCGACGAAGGCCCTTCGGACAACGGCATTACCCCACAGGCGACGATGCTCGCCGCAACCAATCCCATCGGTAACAGTGAAAAACGTTTCATGAGGCGATTGATTAGCAAAGGACGTTCCAACAACGCGCGGGCGTGACGCTTGGGCAGCGTGAGCGAAGGTCGCGAGAGCAAAGATTGACGGTGCTGGGTCGCGAGGCTAATCGACGGACGGCAAAACTAATCAGCGTTCAGGCTTCGGGTCAACTGACCCCAGCAAACCTGCGGTGCGCTCGGCGATTGCGCTCTGCTACTGATAGATCATCTGATCTTGGCCATCGGTGATCGTTAGCAGCACGATCGCATCGCCCTTGGTCTGCGCATCGATTTCGTTTTTGTAGACCTGGGTCAGCAGATCAGCCGCCTGTTTGTCGACGGCGAGAATCGCCAGCACCGAACGCTGCCAAGCGTTGCTCGGCTGGGCGTTCTTTTGCGAAAGTGGCAGATCGCTCAGTTTTTTTTGCCACAGCGCGCGTGCTTCAGCGGCGGTGTATGGCTCGTTCGGCGGAAAGTGATAGCCGCGGGTGACCGACACGCCGATCGAACGGCCGTCGATCTGGACCAGCAGATCGGTCTTTTTACCGTTGGCATCCTGATAGCCGATCTTGGTTTCGCTGAGCAGCAACTGCGCGCCTTCACAGCGGCGAAGCAGCTCGAAGGCCATGGCCTCCGAGACGCCCGAACTGCCGCCGGCGGTTCCTTCGCTGAGGATGCGCCGAGCTTCTTCGCTCAGTTGGTCGGCAGAAAAGCTCCGGTCAGCGAAGTCGAGGTGGTTGTCAAATAGCTTTGGCGCGCTGTCTTGCCAGAGCGCTTCGTCAAGCACACCACAACTGCCGCTGATCGCGCCAAAGCCCGCTGCGGCTGTCGCGCTGTCGAGCCGTGACGCGTCCGTGGCGAGCATCAGGTCGCCGCTGCGCAGATCGGTCAGCGCCGGCTTGCCACTATCACTGCAGCTGGCGAAAATCGCGATGGCCAGCCCGAGGATCAAACGCTGCATGCGGCCTTGATAGCAGTGATCGGCGCTTTAGGCTAGGATCGACAGCAATGGATCAACTCGTCGATCTCTTGCTTGGCGGGCACCCGCTCGAGCCTGCCGCGCGAGATGCGTTGGCTGTAGCGCTAACCGAGCGTATCGCCGAAGCGCGCGCCGAGTGGCCGCAGTTAGTCGTCGACGATCGGCGCTTTGTCGCGTTCTTGGCCGAACGCATCGATCGCGATCGGTCCCAATTGCTGTGCTGGTTGAGTCATCTCTGCGTCTCCGACCTCTACCTGGTCTGCGCTTGTGTCGCCGGCGATAACGCGGCGAAAACCGAGTTTGAGGCGGCCTACCGCCAACTGATGCGCGCGGCGATCGCGCGGATCGATCTGCCCGCCGACGCGGCGGCTGAACTGCTGCAACAACTGCTGGCCCGGCTGTTGGTCGGCGATGGCAAGTCCGCTCCGCTGGTCGCCAAATACGCTGGCCGTGGTCGTCTGCAAGCCTGGCTGCGGGTCTGCTGCGTGCGCGCTGCACTCAACCGCGCCCAACGCGGGAATCGCGAGATTCCCGTCGATGAGCAGGTGTTCGAAGCGATCCCCGACCCGAGCTACGATCCCGAGCTGCTGTTTCTCAAGGCGACCTATCGTGAAGCGTTTCGCCAAGCGTTTCGTCAAGCGCTGGCCGCGCAGGAAAAGCGTCAGCGTTCGCTGCTGCAGTTGAGCTATATCGACGGGCTGAGTATCGACGACCTGGCGCCGATCTTCGGCGTGCATCGCGCCACGGCGGCGCGCTGGCTGCAGAAAGCGCGCGCCGAATTGCTCGTCGGTACGCGCCAGCGATTGCTTTCCGCCCTCTCGGTCGAAGAGCCCGAGCTGGACAGCATTATCGCGCTGATCTCCAGCCGACTGGATTTCTCCTTTCGCAGCGTGCTCGCCGATCATCCGCAAACACTGAGCGAGCAGCGCGGTGCCAACGAGCGCGGCAAGGATCAGTCGCGCTAGCAGCGCTCGCTTTGCGCTCTTTCGATGCCAAGTCCAGTTGCGCCAAGGCGCAAAACGAGCGCGCCCAAGCGCAAAGCGGGTCGGCGCCGCGGGCCGCGGACTGTTTAGCAGCGGCAAAAAAACACAATATCATTCACTTTTGGCCGACAACTGTGGTCACCGACGGCATACATCGACTATTTACCCGCTGTGGCATTTGCGGTAGCGCTGTCAATTGTCGCTCAAGGTTGCGCAACGACCTATCTGACCGTCAAGAAGTCGAGCCCTAGAGAGCCCCTGTTGCTTGGTGCGGCCAAGAGTGCGCCCGTTAAGAAGCTGATTTTCCTCAGCCCTAAGGAAGCAAACTGTCCGAATAAGTGCTCGGACGCGATGGGTGACGGGAACTACAAGCGGCTGGTTTCCCATGTGGAAAAGACGCTGCTGCAGCGCGGCTTCGAGCTCATTTCAGGGGCGATCGTTTCGCGCGTCGAGAACCGACTCAAGAAAAACGAGACGCGCGAGAAATGGGATCGCACCGAAAAGGCGCTGTTGCTCGGTAAGGAGACCGGCGCCGACGCGATCTTCGAAGTGCGCTCGGTGTACGTCGACGTTGTGACTCGCGCGTTCATCAAAGGTGACGGCGATGCCGAGTATGTCGAGCGGCCACTCGCCTATGCGCGCTCTCAGATCAGCCAGGATTCCTCGATGCGGATGGTTCAAGTCCCGGTATGGAAGGCTTCCGTCGAGCTGCGGATTATCAACATGGACGGCAAAGTGCTCTGGTCGGGCACTAAGTCGATCTCGACGACGGACATTATGCCGGAAGACTGGCACGCAAAAGTGGCCCCGATCGAGGGCAGGGCAGGCGCGGCGCGGATCGAAAAGAGCGGCCAGAACTTCGATTATTTCATGTATTTTCACGACGCTGAGCTGCAGGAAAAGCGCGTGCGCATGTTGATCGAAGATCTGATCGGGCAGACGCCGCCCCCAGCTTAGGGCGATCGATGAGGCATTCGCATACCCAACGCGCGGCCTGGATTATCGCCGGTTTGCTGGTGGCCACGCTGCTCGGCGCGTGCGCCAGTGTGCCCCAGCGGCGCTCGTCATATCCGCATTGTTTGAACCGCGCTGATTGTCGCCCAGGGCAGATCTGCGTAGCGCAGCTCTGTTCCAGTCGGACCGCGAGCCGCGCGCGCTCGATGCGGGCGCCCGGTCCGTCGGCCACACCAGCGGAAAACCCCGGCAGAGTGATGGTCTTCGATGTCGCCGAGCCATCCCAGACGCTGACTGCCCCGACACGGCAACAGCTCACCGACTACCTCGCCGCCCAGCTCACCGAGCAGGCCGGGTATCGTATCGTTCCCGGTGTGCTGTTGCGTCGTCGGTTGGCTGAACAAAAGAAGCAAGGCTATGCCGACCGCTTCGACCGCAAATCGCAGGTTGCCCTGGGTGCTGCGCTGGCCGCCGACCATACGCTGGACACCAAGATCCTCCGCGTGGGTAGCCGCTGCGCGATCAGCGCGACCCTCTACGATCTCAAGACCGAGACCTCCAAGCAGTCGGCCTCGGTAGACACCGACTGCTTTGTCGACTCGCTGATGGTCGGTATGAAGCGGCTGGCGGCCAAGTTGGCGACGCCGCGCTAGATCTTCTGCGAAGGGCCCGCAGCCGCTGTTGGGAGCGGCGAGTCCCGTTTTGCGCAACTGGCCCAGAGGCTCAGCGGCGCGGGCGGGCCCAGAGGCTCAGCGGCGCGGGCGCGAACTGCACTTGGCCGGCCTGTGATAAAAACGGTATAATTTCAACATTTTAAACGTTGCCATCCCCGGCGAGGACGATTGACCGCCCCCGACACGTATTGCAATCAGACGGTTGGCTCGCTAGGGTCTGCCGCGTCGTGACGACGCAGGCGGCGTCCCGTCGAAAGCGGCCGCAGATCGATGTGTGAAACGTGGCTTGTTTAGACGCGAATACGGTTTTAGACCTTCTCGCACAGCGCTTGGATCAAGGCGCAGCTGATGCTGCACGCGATCACCTCGCTGACTGTAGTGTATGCCGCCAGTTGGTTGCTGCGATGGCCAACGCCAGTTTCGCGATCGATCGCTCACGCGGCGCTGAGGCTGGCGAGCTGATCGATAGCACCGACCTCGAGCTTTGCGGTGGCGAGCAGATCGACCAATACCGCGTGCTCCATTTGCTGGGTCGCGGCAGCATGGGTGCGGTCTACCTCGCCGAAGACCGCGCACTACAGCGCAAAGTTGCGCTGAAGTTTGTTTGCTCCAAGTCCTGGCACGGCGAGCTGCGTGAGCGGTTTCTCTTTGAGGCGCGCACCACGGCGCGCCTGAGCCATCCCAACATCGTTACCGTCTACAGCGTCGGCGAGTTTCGTGGCTGGCCGTACCTGGCCCTCGAGTATCTCGATGGTGGGACGCTCCGGCAACTGCTCGCACCAGGGCCGCTCGAAGTGCCCGAGGCGCTGTCTTTCGCGCTGCAGATCGCGCGCGCCCTGCAGCACGCTCATCGCCACGGGTTGCTGCATCGCGATCTCAAGCCCGACAACATCATGATCGCTAACGACGGTCGGTTACGCGTCGTCGATTTTGGTCTAGCCAAGTCGTTGGGCCCACTCGAGTCGGCCGATCTATCCTGGCAACCGTTTGCCAGCACCGCGAGCGAGACCAACGCCGGGATTCGCGGCACGCCGTCGTACATGGCACCCGAACAATGGCAGGGACAAGGCGCCAGTCGCGCTACCGACTGTTGGTCGTTCGGCGTGACGCTGCACGAGTTGTTTACTGGCCGCTCGCCATTTGCCGGCAAGACCGCGCTTGAGCATGTCGGCATGGTTTTTCGCGGCAAGCTCAAGCGACTGCCACGGTTGTCGGTGTTTCCCCCGGCGGCTCAACGTTTGCTGCGGGCCTGCTTGCGTCCCGAGCCCTCGCAGCGGCCGACGATGGAGACGATCGTCGCCACGCTCAGTCGCTTGGTCGATGGACGTCGCCAGCGGCGGCGGCTTGTCGCGGCGATGTTGCCGCTCACAGCGTTGCTGCTCGGCGTGGGCATTTCGACGCTGCCGGCGGCGCTCGAGCTTCCCGCCGCGCGGCGTGTGTCGACACCGATTGGCTTGAGCGAGCAGGACTCGCGCGAGCGGATATTCTTTGCCGAGCCGCGTGCCCGAGTGGTGATTCCGGCGGCGGAGCCGATCGCTTCGTCGCCAGTGGATCAGCCCAATCACAACGCGCTCAGGCGAACGAGTCGTGCCAAGGCGATGCGTTCCATGCCGCCAGCGGCGCAATCAGCGGCCACGGCGGCGCGCCCCAGTCGACGCTATGTCGGTGAAGGGCTGATGGATTTCTAGATGACCGTTCGCCTTGCGATCGCGCTCTGCGTGCTTTGCTTCAGCGCCTTCGCCGGTGTGGCCGAGGCTCAGGCGCCCGCGGACCAGGCGACCGATCGACAGACCGCGGCGCGCTTACACTACCAAAAAGCTTCGCGCGCCTACCGGCTGGGCGAGTTCGCGACAGCGCTCGAACAGTTCAAGGCGGCTTCGCGGCTGAGCGAGCGCCCGAGTCTGCTTTTCAACATCGCGCAGTGCCATCGCCAGCTGCGCCAATACGAACGGGCGACATTCTTTTACAAGCTCTACCTGTCGGAGTGGGAGCGCCAGAACCCCGGTCGTCCCGCACCGTTTGCCCAAGAGGTCGACCGGCGACTCAGCGAGCTTCGTCAACAGCATGTCGACGACTCGAGGAAGTCTTCGTCGGCGGTGAGCCCAGCAAAGCCTGTGGCGCGTCCGCCAGCTCCGCCGGCGGCACTGCGTTTCGATCGAGCGCAACCGCTCAAGCCTTTGCTGCCCCGCCCGATCTACAAAAGGTGGTGGTTTTGGACGGCGATCGGCGTGGTCGTCGCAGGCGGTGCAACAGCGACAGCGCTGGCACTCGGCGCTGAACGCAAGTCGGCGCCCAGCGGGTCGCTCGATCCAGGCGTGGTGGGGGTCGACTAATGCGGCGCGCGATCGCCAGCTGTGTCTTGCTCGCCGCACTCGCTAGTGGCTGCGTGGCTGATGACCCGACCGGCATCGTGATCGCGATCAGCTCAGATCTTTCGATCCCCCAACAGCTCGATGCGTTTTCGCTTCAAGTCGAGCGCGACATCGAGCTCAAGTTTGAGCGTCGCTACGTGCTCGACCCGGCAAAGCGCGAGGCGGTTTTGCTGCCGGCAACCTTGACCTTCACCGCTGAACGCGATTTTGACCGCCCATTGGTCATTGGGATCAGCGGGATCTCCGCCTCGAAGACGATCGTTTCACGAACAGCGCGCGTGCGCTTTTTGGCCAAGAAGATGTTGCTGTTGCGCCTTGTGCTCAGTCAGAAGTGCGTCAACGCGCCGACTTGCACGGGGGATACGACCTGCATCGAGGGCGTTTGTCAGGCGATCGATATCGATCCGAGCGACTTGCCAATCTATGACCAAAACAAGATCCGCGCTGCCGACGGCGGGCGCACCGACCAAGTGTTGGGCGATGGGCCGCTTGGCGATGCCGCCGCCATTGACGGTTCAGTCGCCGATTGGGGCCCCTGCAAGCACCCGACGGTGAAAGAGGACTGCAAAGCGGGCTGGTGCAAGGTTCCCGCCGGCTGTTTCTACATGGGTGCGCAGCCCGAGGATAGCTGTGCGGTAAAGACGGGCTTCGCGGCGACCAAGTGGGTTGTTGGTGCAGAGACCTTGCATCCGGTGACCTTGACACGCTCGTTCGAGATCAAGCAGACCGAAGTGACCAATGCCGAGTATTTTTACGCGACCGGCCGGCAGCCGCGCTCGCTGTTTTGCGCCAAGGACGACTGCCCGGTTGCCGGCAATGGTCTGACGGCGACCTGGACGACCGCCGCCTATTACTGCAGCGCGCTGAGCGTGAAAAAGGGGCTCGACCCCTGCTACGACTGCGACCTTACCACCGTTGCCGGCATCGACTTTTTCGATTGCAGGACCAAAGCGGTCTATGCCGGAGCCAAGATCTACGACTGCCCAGGCTATCGTTTGCCGATGGAAGCCGAGTGGGAATACGCCTGTCGCGCTGGCACGACGAGCTCGCTGTATAACGGCCAGACGCCGAAAAATTGCGCGGTTTCAACCGACGTCGACGAATTGGGCTGGCATCTTTACAACTCGAACGCGGGCACCTTTCAGCCCGTTGGCACCAAGAAGCCCAACGCCTTTGGCGTGTATGACATGCTCGGCAGTGTCGCCGAATGGGTTCACGATCGATCAAAAGCCGATCTCGGTGCTGCGCAACGCGTCGATCCGATCGGCATCGGTAACCAAGGTGGCTTTGTGATGCGCGGCGGCTCCGCCTTCAGCGCGCGCAATGAACTACGCGCCTCATCGCGGTTGCTGTTCATCGACACCGTTCCCGAAGATCACTACACCGGGATCCGCTGCGTTCGCACCCTCCCCTAGCTCAGGCGAGGTGTCTCACGTCCGCGCGGGCGGCGTAAGCGCCTTGGCCTCCGCAGGGTCGATCCAGCCGTTGGCTTGTAGCGTTTCGATCACCGCGGCGCGCCACTTTTGCGGTATGCGCTCGATCAGCAAGCGCTCGATCTTGTAGAGCATTACCCCCTCAACGGGTTTGGTCTCGACGACGAAGCGGCCGCGCTTATGCGTTAGCCGCAGGCTGCGACCAAAGGCCAATGTTGGCGCTGACCCGTCGCTGGGCAGCGAAAGTTCCCAGCC
Source organism: Deltaproteobacteria bacterium (assembly GCA_020633415.1). GTDB lineage: Bacteria > Myxococcota_A > Polyangia > JACKDQ01. The sequence continues at coordinate 53,423 of JACKDQ010000012.1, read as the reverse complement.
CCCTGCAAGGCAGTAGTACCGCGTGTGATCGATGGCGTATTGCGCGGTGATTCGCCGATCGCGCGCATCGAACTTGCGCAACGTCAGCGCGCTCAGTAGGCCATCGTGGTAGTTGCTCTCCACCAGTCGTCCGTGTTTGCGGCCAACGCTTATCCGCACCTCGGAAGATCTGCCGTTCGCGCTTTCGTTCGTGAATCGCCGATGAAGTAGCGCAGTGGTCGGATTGATACCGAGGAAGCGAGAGGCGACTGCGTCTAAGCGCTCGAAGTCACGGGCGCGACTGCTCAGTTTCGGCCGGGACTTAGCGATCATTCGCGCGGCGAGGTAGTCACTGCTTCGACTGACTTCGACAACGCCCGTTTCGACTTCGACGATCGTGATCCCCGCGACCTCGTGAGTCAGTCGCTTCGCTGCGCCCGTCGCACCGATGCGTCGGTCTCGGGTCTGCTCGAAGTTAAAGTACGTGCCGTTTGCGGTGGGAAGGGTCGTTTTCCATTGCCTGAACCCGGGCAGCGCGCCGGCGTTGATCGCGATCGCCAGACCGAGAACCTCTACCGCGCGTTGCCCCGTATACCGACCGGCCTGAGGAAGCCCGCGGAAGCTGATCATCTTGCGCTCGCCGAGTGCCGACGACGTGCTCAGCAACAGCGGCAGCAAGATCGATAAATAGCGCACATCTACACCTCCGCTGGCACTTAATGCAGTTTTTGCGCCAGTGGGAGTGATGGTCCAACATATTGGAATTAAGGGCTTTCCGTCTGGCGGTCGCCAGGCGACCGGCCGGTTCAACTCTCTTATCGAAAACGGTACGCTAAGTCATTGTATTCACGGCTATTTCTAGCCGGCAACCGGCGGCGCCGTGCCGTTGGCGTCAGATCCTCCGCCGCGACAAGCCATTTGAAGCGGTCGCCATTTTCGCTAACCTGCGATCGTCCCCGGTCCACCCTCGGCGAGTTCACGCATTTTCCGAAATTCTCGTGATGCGGGTTCTCATCCGCTGCGGTGGCGGTGTTAACCCAGCGGAGGTGCATTGAGTCCGACACAAAGCATTGAGCGCCTCCACCGTAGCTATGCCGCGGTGCTCTACGACAAGGCGCTGCGGCTATTGGGGGATCGCGCCGAGGCTGAAGACGCCGTGCAGGAGACGTTTATTAACGCGCACCGCAACTTCACTGACTTTGTCTATGGCACGAGTGCCTTGCCCTGGCTCTATCGAATCTGCACCAACGTTTGTCTCAACCAGCTGCGCAGTCGTCGTCGACAACGCAGCAAATTGCTCGGTGCGCAGGCCGAGACGACTCGCTGCGCACCGGCGCTTGAGGGTCGCGCGATCGCTCGCGCTCAACTCGATACACTGCTCGGTCTTCTCGATCAGCGTGCCCAACAGATCTTGGTGTTGCATTTCATCGACGGCTTTGACCAATCCGAGGTCGCTGCCCAACTGGGCATCTCGCGGCGCGCCGTCGTCAAGCGCCTGGCAGCCGTCCGTCGGTTGTTGGCGAGTGAAGGGGTCGGATGAGCTGCGCCCGTTACATCGAATTCGCTCGTCTGCTGTCCGACGATCTTGACGCGGAACGTGCGGCTTCGCTCCGCTCGCACATCGAAAGCTGCGAGCGTTGCCGGTCACAGTTTGCTGCGATCTCGGCCAACGTCGAGGACTACCAACGTATCGCTGAAACCAAGCGCCTGCAGCTCGTCGAGCGCATCGCCTTCCAGCGCGTCGAAAAGCGCCCGACGCGAGCACGCTCATTGTTGTGGTGGGGGCCATTGATCACCGCCAGCGCAGCGACAGCGTTGTTGTTGGTGTTGCGTCTGTCGCTCACACCTTCGGCATCGATCAACCCGCAGACCGCGGTGCGTTTCAAGGGCGGTCTGGCTCTGCAGGTGATCGCTAAGCGAGGCGACCGTCAGTTCGTTGTGGACGATGGGGCTCGCCTGTACAGCGGCGATGCGCTGCGCTTTGTGGCAACCGTCGATCGTCCGGGTCAACTGGCGATCGTCTCGCTCGATGCGGCGCGCCGTCTCAGCTGGTTCTATCCTCAGCGCATCGATGCGCCGCCGGTCACGCTCGGTCGCGCCGGTAGTCACACCCTCTCGGGCAGCGTGATCTTGGACGATAGTCGCGGCAAGGAGCTGCTGATCGCGGTTTTTTCGCCACAGCCCCTGGATCTCCGCCGTCTATCGCACATGATTGATGACTGGGCGCGATCGGAAAGCCTGACGCGCAAGCCGCCCAAGCATTGGGTTGTACGGCGCGTGGAGAAAGGTGGTGGCAGAACTCAGTGAAGCCCCTGATCCGTATAGGCTTTCTTCTCTTATTCTCGCTTGGCTTTTCCGCGGCACACGCCGCGACGCAGCGCTTCGCGCTGGTTTTGGGAAACAATCTCGGCAGCGACTCAGCGCGCCGCCTTCAGTTCGCCGAAGCGGACGCCAACAAAGTTGCCACAGTCCTGCGTGAGCTCGGCGGATTCACCGCTGGCAACGTCGAGCTGCTGATCGCTGCACGCGCCGAGCAGGTTTGGTCGAAGCTGCAGGTCTTGGCCGAACGTGCGCGTCGCGCGATCGCGCGCGGTGATCGCGCGGTCTTGCTGTTTTACTACTCAGGTCACGCCGACGGTGATGTGCTCGAGCTTGCCGATACATCGCTCAGCCTCAAGCGTTTGGCTGAGTTCATGAAAGGTTCCCGCGCCACCGTGCGTCTGGCCTTTATCGACTCCTGCAAAAGTGGCAGTTTGATCCACTACAAGGGCGGCCGCCGCGGCCCGGCCTTCCAGCTTCGCCTCGACGATGAGATCGCCGCTTCGGGTTATGCGATCGTGACGTCGAGTGCCCACGACGAGCTGAGCCAAGAGGCCACCGAGATCCGTGGGTCGTATTTCTCCCATTACGTCGTCTCTGGCTTGCGCGGTGGCGCTGACGCTTCGGGCGATGGAACGGTTACGCTGAGCGAACTCTATCGCTACGCCTATGCGCGCACCGTTGCGCGGACCAGCGCCTCGGTTGGCGGACCGCAGCATCCGATGTACAGCTACCGCTTGGTTGGCCGCGGCGAGATCGTCTTGAGTCGGCCACAGCGCGCGCTCGCCGCCTTGCGCCTTGTCGAAGCTCGCTCCGGTCGCTTGGTTGTGCTCGACCAGCAGCGCGAAACGGTGGTTGCCGAGCGCCAGATCGTCGACGGGCAGCGCGCCGAGCTCGCTCTGGCGCCCGATCGATACGCGCTGTACGTTGTCGGTGACGATGAGCGCGTCTGGCGCGGTCAGGTGCAGCTAACGCGCGGTAAGCTGACGACCGTCGAGGCGCGATCGCTCGTGCCTCATCGCCCGCGTTTGGCGGTGGCCAAAGGCGGGCTGTTTTCTGCAGTCTCACGCCGGCCGATCCATGAGTTGAGCACCGGTGCCACGCTGCGTCGTTCGCCACTCAACGCGCACGGTGCGCTGATCGGTGCGCAGCTCGACTATCGCCTGATTTGGCGTTCAGGGATAACCGTCGGCAGCGAACTCGCCTACGGTCATTCGCTCGATAGACAGAGCGACGGCCTGAACGAACTCGGTGCCTTCCTCGGGGTGGGCTATCGCCTCGCTCTTACCCGCGCGATCAGCACCGATCTCGATCTGCGTCTCGGCTACGAGCACCTCTTTCAGACCACGACACAACACACCTCCGGCGTCGCCTACCACGGTCAGTTGAGTTTCGCTGTGGCCACAGCGATCGGCGCCGTGCTCAAGCTCGGGTTGCTCGCCGGCGGGCGGACCTTTCGCGATGGCGATCGCGGACTGACAACGCGGGTCGACCTGCGCGGCATGCTCGGCGTCGGCTTTCCCCTGGGCGCAAAAGCAAGCGCGGAGAGGCGTCGGTGACCGCTCGCCTACGCTGCATCACGCTGCTCTTGGCGCTCGCCAGCTGTGGTGAGGGGATTCGCGCTTTCCCCTCCGGACAGATCTCCACAACGCTGGACGGCGGGGCGATCGATGCCTTCGTGCCGCCCGATTTCGGCGTCGTCGAGACGCCGCGTGCGCTCGATGTGCTGTTCGTGATCGACAACTCGTGGTCGATGGCCCAAGAGCAAATCAACCTGCGCCGCAACTTTGGTCGGCTGATCGACGCGCTCCGTCACAGTGCCTATGGTTCGACCGTCGACGGAAGCGGTATGCCCTGCGATCCCTACGACAACCGTGGCTGCAGTTTGCCCGACATCCAGATCGGCGTGATCAGCACCGACATTGGTGCTGGCCGCTACACCAACGTCGAAGGCTGCTATCGCGTCGGCGGCGATCAGGGCAAGCTACAGCGTGGCACGTCTTGCGCTGGCCTGCTGCTCGACAGCGGTTTCATCGCCATCAAAGGCGGCGTGCCCAATCTGCCGATCGCCGCACACAGCAACGCGATCGACGCGGTCAAGGATGCCTTCGCCTGTGTCGCGACGCTGGGGACCGCGGGCTGCGGGTTTGAACAGCCGCTTGCCGCGATGAAGATGGCGCTCAGTCCGCTCAACAACCCAGGCTTTGTTCGCGACGGCGCAGCGCTGGCGATCATCTTCATCACCGACGAGGACGACTGCTCGGCCAAGGACACCGCGATCTTCGATCCCGATCAGGCATTATTCAACGCGCTCGGGCCGGTGACGTCGTTTCGCTGTTTCGAGTACGGTGTGCGCTGCAATACCACCGGGCGCGACACCTTTGGCCAACGCTACAATTGTAGATCGGTGGCGCCCAACACCACGCCGCTTTACGGCGTGCAAGAGTTTGTCGATTTTCTCCGCACCCTCAAGCCGCAGCAGCACATCGTGATCGGCACGATCGCCGGACCGAGTGAGCCGGTCAATGTTGTGCCCGATGACGGGATGGCAAGCTTAGCCCCCGCTTGTAGCACCAGGCAGACCGATGCCAGACCGGCGATTCGCCTCAAAGTCTTTACCGATGCGTTCGCGCCCAACGCAGTCTTTTCGACGATCTGCACCGACGATTTTGGCCCAGCGATGGGCTTGATCGCCCATCGTATTCGCGACGTTCTCGGTCTGCTCTAGCCCCGGCCAGCGCTGAACAACGCCTAGGTAGGTCGACAACCGGCCGGCGATTGCTGGTTCCCAGTTGTCCGCCCAACGGTGTTGAACGGTTAGCTGGTGGGAGTAGGCGATGTTTCGATGGACTGGTGCGCGTTCGCTCGTTGTCAGTGCGGTCGCTTCTGCGATCATTTTTGCGGGATGCATTCAGCGTCCCGTCGCCGAAGAATCGGCGGAGATTTTTCAGTATCAATTGGTCGCGCCGCTCTCACGCGAGCGGAAGGTCGACATCCTGTTTGTTGTCGACAATTCGGGGTCGATGCTCGAGGAGCAGGCCAATCTGCGCAAAAACTTCCCGCGCTTGATCGAAGCGTTGCGCAGTCCTGCCTTTGGCGATGCCGACCCCAACGATGATCGACCTTGCACCGACCACGATGCATCGGGTTGTGCGATTCCCGACCTGCGTCTGGGCGTGACCAGCACCGACCTCGGCAGCTTGGGCAAGGACGTCGATCAAACCTGTCTCGGTCCCGGTGATGGCGGCCGCCTGCTGATCAAGCCGCGCATCCCCGGCTGCGCTTTGCCGAGCAGCGACCGGTTCATTTCGTTTTCTGACGGACGCAGCAATGTTGCCGGTGCCGGCAGTGGCGAGGCTGCGATCGAAGCGGTCAAGCAAGCGTTCTCCTGCATCGCCGCCGTTGGCACCGAAGGCTGTGGTTTCGAACAACCCCTCGAGGCGGCAAGGCGGGCGCTTTCGCCTGAGATCAACGGCGATTTCTTGCGGCCCGATGCGCTGCTGGCGATCGTCTTTATCACCGACGAAGACGACTGCTCGGCGCGCTCACCGCAACTCTTCGACGCACGTAACACGGCGATCGGACCGCTGACCAACTTCCGCTGCTTTCCCCAAGCGGTGACCTGCGAAGACAACAACTGGCAGACGCCCGGCCAACGCCGGCAGTGCAGCGTGCGACGCGATCAAGCGTCGCTGCTTCACAACGTCGACGACTACATCCGCTTCTTTCAGGACCTTCGACCCAAAGGGCGCGTGCTGATCGCCAGCATTAGCGGACCGTCAGTGCCGATTATCATCGGCCAAACCTTCGACTCCAAGGTTGGTCAGGCCGTCGCCGAGATCGCGCCGAGTTGTCACTCGCCGAGCTTTGGTGAGGCCGATCCGGCACCACGGTTGAGCGCGGTCGTCGAGGCGTTTGGCGACAATGGCCAGCAGACCTCGATCTGCGACGGTGACCTGACCAGCGCGCTCGACGCGTTGGGGCGGCGAATTCGCGTCAAGATCGGCGGACAATGCCTCGAGCGACCCGTGCTGACCACCGCCGGAGGTGTCGCTTGCGCCAGCGGAGATCGCTTTGGCGATGCGGCCTGCGATCAGGGTTGTCTGCAACAATCCGACTGCGTCGTCAGCGAAAAGCGGTCCGAGCGCAGCGGCGAGGTCAGCCAAGTCTTGCCGAAGTGTGCCGAGGCGTTGTGGAGCGCCGGTGCAGACGCGACGTGTGAGGGTGCCGACTGTCCTTGCTGGCGGATCATGCGTCGTCCGGCGACGGTTTGCTCGGCCCAAGATGGCGCCACGCCCTACGGACTCGATGTCTTGCGGCGACCTAAGCAGACCGCGCCCGCCGGTGCGGTGGCCACCCTGCGCTGTCGCGCGGTCAAACAACTCGATTGGCAAAGCGCGGAACTCTCCCAGCGCTACGGCAGCTGTTCGGCCAGCGAAACCGCCGGCGATTGATCGTTCATCGTGGTCAGCGCCGCTGTGACGCGCTGGGCTGCGCCTAGGAACGGAACCTGCATCACCAGCAGGTGATGATTCCAACCCTACGCAAAATCAAACACTTGTACGCTCAGAGGCTAGCTGCGCTGGCCACTGTCGCCATGCTGAGCATCGGTTGTACGCCAGACCTCAGCGAGTCGGCAGATGGCGATCTCGCCGGGAAAACCGAGGCTTTCGACGACGGGGTCAGCCGGGCCCTGGGCATGATCCACCCGGACCTGCTCGCGCCCAGCCACCGCACCTTTCGCAGTGATCTGCGCGCCGCCCAGGTGAACCCCGCGCGCGGGTTCGCTTCCTCGTGGTGGCCGATGCAGGCCAACGGCATCGCCTTTCGTTGGAGCGCGTTGCCCGCCGATCTCGATGAAGGCGACCTCACGAGCTGGAGTTCGCTCAGCGCGTTGACCGACTGGCGCGGACACGAAGCCGATTGGTCAGCGACCGAGCGCTACGACCAGCTGTCCTACGCCGAAGATCGTGACGTGTTGGCCTATTGCGATGGCCGGATGATCGGTAGCGATGGCAAGACGATCGCCATCCGTCGCGACGCGATCGCCCGGGCCGTCGCCGGCGAGACGATCTTTTGCCAGACCTGGCCACTCGCCGAGTGGGGGCGACGTGGGCCGACGGGCTGGCCGACCGGTCGGGGCATTAAACGCCCGCTGGTCACGGCGATCGGTCCGACCACCGCCTGGGAACTCGGCGACCATGGAATCTACCGTGGTCAAAGCGCCGAGCGTTGGTTCGGTCACTGCTATGGCTGGGCGGCCTACGCGACCGGCGAACCGCTGGGCTTTCCCACGCGGGCGATCACCGTTCGCCTCGACGAAACGGGCGCGCTGCGCGAGTGTCCAGACCCTAACCAAGCCGGGTGTGTGCATTTTCGCCGCGCTGATATTGAGGCGCTGATGACCGAGCTTTATAACAGTGCGCAGGTCTCACGCGTCGGTGAGCGCTGCAACACCGCCGACCCCAAGGACAACCGCTATGGTCGCATTCGCGAGGCAGCCTGTCGCGACATGAACCCCGGCGCATTTCACATCATGCTCCAGGGCTTGATCGGTATCGGTGTCGGCGAGCCGCGCAAAACGATGCCGTTTGCCATCGATATCGATGCCGAGCGCGAGGTTTGGAGTCACCCGGTGATCGGCTACCGGATCGACGAAGCCGAAGCGGTTGACCAAACGACAGCGTTGCGGTTGATCGGCAAAAAGCACGGCAAGCGCTACAAGTTTAATCGTAAGGCCAAGCGTTTGATCAAAGTGTTGGGTAGTTTCGAGTATGTTTCCGATGAGCTGAACCTCGAGCACATGCGGCTCTCGGCCGACGTGCGAACGGCGTACTATCGGCGCCAACGTTTGATGGCCTACATTCTCGAGCTCGATGGCAACGATCAGATCGTCGGCGGCGAGTGGATCTCTCACCCGCTATCGACGGTCCCTTACGGCAGCAAGCACGACCACCCCGATTTCGCTTGGGTGGTCCGTGAGCTTGGCGCGGGCGTATCGTCGCTGACCAATCCGCTGCTCGATCGCCAGCGTGTGCGCGCGCTGCTGCGTTGCGCCAACGCGCCCGAGAGCTGCGCACCGCCGGCGCAAACCACGCCCTAGGCGTCCTCCCGGTAGGACGTGCGACACCATCTCAGCGCACCGGCATCAGCTAGGCGGGCGTAGGAACAAGAATCGCGCAGCGCTTGAGCTGATGTGCGCGAGCCTTTTCGACCACCGCGTTGATCTCGTTGAGTGCGTAGCCTTCGATGAACGGCTTGAGTTGCACGTAGCCGGTTAGTACCAGCTCGAGCGCTTCCGGATAATAATCGGGATGACAACCGCGATTCCCATACAGCGTAGCATCCAAGGCGATCAGCTGACCCAGCGGAAGATCGCTGGTCTGCAGCGAATAACCGACGACGAACAGCGTGCCGCCACGGGTGAGCAATTTGTAGGCCGTTTGCTGACCGGCCCGCGTTCCTGACATTTCGAAGACCTTCCAGCGGTCCACCGGCAAGCCCAAGGTGCGCGTCAGCGCGCGGATCGCTTCGCGAATCTGCTCTGGTGACTTTCCACGGGCATCGATCGACGCGTAAGCGCCATAGCGGCGCAGGCGCTCGAGCCGCTTCGGATCAACATCGATCGCGATCACGTGGGCGCCGAGCGCGCCAGCGATCTGCACGCCATAGATACCCAAGGCGCCGACGCCGACGACGATCACCACATCGCCCTCGCCGACGGCAGCTCGACGCATCGCACTGTAAGGTGTCGCCACCGCCTCGGCCACGACCGACAACTCCCATAGCTCCTGATCCGAGGCGGTGACGTTGGCTGGACAAAGATAGCGGGCCGAAGTGACCACATGGCTGGCGAACCCGCCGGGCAGATGTCGGCCGTGCATGCGGTGTCGCCGACACGCCGTGCCATGGCCCGAGCGGCACAGTTCGCAGCGACCACAAGGCAGCACGGCCGGGACGATCACGTCCTTGCCGATCAGCTGCTCGTTTCCCGGCGCCTGGACGACTCTGCCCGAGATGGCGTGCCCGAGTGTTAAAGGCAGCTCGGACACGGGGTTGAGTTGGCCATCGAGCATCGCCAGATCGGTGTGACTCAGCCCACAGCCCGCAACGCTGATCAAGGCCTCGCCGCGCCGTAGCTCAGGCAGGGGTAGATCGCGGTGAACCAACGGCGCACCGTGGCGATCCATTTGCCAGGCCTCGATGACGAACATGCTGGCCTCGTGTCGCCGCTCAGATAGACGCTTTCACGCTACCCTCAAATAGTAGCCCAAGCGGTGAATCTGTCGACGCACCGCACTTGATCTAGATCAAGCGCGGTGCCACCCTCTCGAGAGGTCTTTCGCTGCTAATGACCGCCTGTGCGCAATGCGATGGCTTTCCGCGGTCTGAATGGTCGGTGCTGGACGCCGCCGGGCGGGCACTGCTGCAACGTTCCGCCCTTTGCCAGGCCTTCGATCAAGGGCAAACGATCTTCGCTCAGGGCGACCCTTGTTGCGGCATTCATTGTGTCGCCTCAGGAACGGTGATCTTGCGCCGTCGTCCCGTGTGCGGCGATGCCCTGGTGCTCAGTATTCGCCATGCCGGCCACACCCTCGGCTATCGTTCGTTTTTTGCGCGTGAATCTCATAGTTCCAGCGCTGAGGCTGCCACGCCCTGTCAGGTTTGCTTCGTCGAGCAACCGGCGGTCGATGCGCTGATCAACAGCCAGCCTGCGCTCGCGCTCGCCTTCTTGCGTCGGGTCGCGTCAGATCTCCGCTCAGCGGAAGATGCCCGTGTCGTCTCTCAGCGCGCGGTACGCTGTCGACTAGCGGCGCTAATCCTTTCGCTGCGTCACGAGTACGGCTGCGTCGATGATGATGGCACCTTGGTCGTTAAGCTGCCGATCTGTCGCCGGGATCTCGCTGCCAGCATCGCCGCACGACCGGAAAGCGTCGCGCGCGCCTTGACGCAACTCGTCCGCGACGGCGTCCTCGAGGTCGACCGGCGAACCCTGCGGATCACCGACCTCGACGCGCTGTTCGATGAGCTCAGCGCTTCAGGGGCGCTCTAGCGCGCAGATTGTGCAGCAGTGCTTCTACGAAAAGCGCTTCGGTTTAAAGTGCTTAGTGCATTTGTGGATGGATCACGGTCGCTTTGTGGCCCAAAGCGACAAGGTTTTCGTAAATTCCAGCGATGGTTTGGCGAGCATTGTCGATTTCGCTGCTCTTGTGCGTCGGATCAGCGATCGCCCAACCGCTACAGGCCTCGCGCTGGCCGCCGCCGGCCGATCAGGGCGAACGAGACCAGCCGGAGCATGACCAGCAGCAGCCCGCAGAAGCGCCGCTGATCGAACGGCAAGCGTCGCCGCCCCCTGTCGGCGCCGTGTCGGCGAAGCGATCGGCGCCACTTTGGCTGCGTTATTTGGCGGGACTGTCGGGGCTGGAGATCGGCGGCTTTTCCGGTCAAGCCAAGGTTTCGTCGCAAGCGATCGATGCCGGCGGGACAGCGTTTACCATCGCCTCGGGCCAAGCGACCTCGCGCGGCTTCAAGGTGCGCTTTTTCCGGCCACCGACGGGCTCAGGCTGGTTTTTCTATCCGACGCTCGGTTTCTTCTGGCTCGACATCGATATCGCCGACGTCGCCGGCGACATCCCGCTCGGCGAGGTTTCTGGGGCCAAAGACATTCCAGCGCTCGGCTCCGATCCGAAGACCCTCGCGCCGATCGATCTCGGCGCGCCCAACATCTATCAGCTCAAGTTGCGCTCGGCCTATTTCGGCCAGCGCTTGGGCGGTTCGCTGGTTTGGGGTAAGCGGGTGCGCGGTTACTTTTCCGGTGAGCTGGGCTTGAATCTCGTCGAGTGGCGCTACATCGATGCGCGCCTTGGCAATTTTGCCGATAGTGCCCATCGCCCGGCGTTTTTCGGCTCCTTCGCCGGCCGGGTGATGTTCGGTATGGTGATCCCCTCGGCGCGCCTCGGTGTGCGCTGCGAGGTCAATACCGAATATTATCGAGAGTTTGCCTACCCAACGCCCTTGCCCTTCGAGGGGCGTGTGACCTACAACGCAGCCTTGCAGAGCTACGAGCGCAAAGAAATCAAAGTGGAAGCGGTCAGCGCACAGACCACCAACGGCTTCTGCGGGGTGTCTTTTGTTTACTAGGCGCGCGGCGTTGGCCGTTGTCGCGCTCGCCACCGGGCTCGGTTGCGGCGACTTCGGCGGTGTCGAACCGCCGCCCAATCTCGGTCCGCCCCTGTTGGCGTTGGTCTATCAGGGAACCAGCGCCGAGCGGCCGTTGACCGAGTTGCGATTGCACCCCTCGTCGACCGACTATCGCGCTGCCAAAAATCGACTCAGCCAGCCGTTAATGCCCGACGCGTCCGTCGATATTTCCGACATCGCTCCCGGCTACTACTACTTGACCGTGATGCGCAAAAGGTTATCGCTGCCCGAGAGCGACATGCTCGCGTTGACCACTGCCGAGCCGATCGCTTTGGTCAGCGGACGCTATCGCGTTTGGGTTTTCGACGAGTCGTTTCGTGTGTTCGACCCGGTGAAAAATCCACAAGACTAGCGCGCCGCAAGACTCGCGCGCGCCGCTTTACTGATTTGCCGGCCCATCGGGTGTGATGCAGTCCACGCTGGCTTCGGTCGCTGCGCCGATCCCCCCGAGTGTCGCGGTGCGACAGTGCCAGCTCTCACCGACCGCCGCGCCGCTGCTGTAGAGATCTGTCGGCGCGTCACAGCCGCCATTGAGCAATCGCTTGCGACCTGGACAGGCCACGCTGACTTGTCTGTCGGCGTGGTCGGCGACGTGTCGAGAAAGGCCCAAGCGCTTTCCACAGCGGGCTGCTGCACAAATCACGGTTCCGCGATGCAGGCCGGCCTCAGAGCAGGTGCAATGCCATCCACTCGGTTGGCGGCGCGATCCGGTGACCGCCTGGCCGTCGGCGCAGGCACAGCCGCCACCGACGACGATTTGGTCAGCACGACAGCTGGCGATGATTCGCTGAGCAGCAGAATTGGCCTGCAGGTGGTGGCTCTCGACGGGCAGTGTCGTGCAATGAGCGATCACTCGCGCCTTACCGACGCGGCAGCGGCCGATCCATGTTTGGCCGTCGGGATAGCTCGAGCTGATCGGTCCTTCGCTACAGGCGACCGTTCCACCGATCAGATGCTCGTCGAAGCGACAGGCCCCGCCATTGTCAAAGCGCAGCGAGACAGGCAGATTGCAGGCGAGTGCGTCGTCGTCGAGCCCTGCATCACGCGCTGTTCCCCCGTCGCCAGCAGCGTCGCCGATCGCCCCGTCTGTCGTCGTGGTTGGATCGACGATCGTGTCGCTCTCGCTGCCGATCGGAAATCCGGCGCGCGCGCACGCAGTAAGGATCAGCGGTGTCAGCACGCACAGCAGGCTTTGACGAAGACGGCGACGTACCGCGACAACCATGCGTTGATCTACAGAGCCCGCCGCGACAGGTCAAGGGCCAATCGCGCCATTTTCCAAACGAACACCGCACGTTATTGGGGAAGACAACCTTTTGCCACATTTCCCGACAACAATCGTATCATTCCACGCTCCGCGGATACGAAAACGCCACCGCGCTACGTAAGATAGGGTGCGCTCGGTCACGGGCGGCACTCGTTAGGAGACCAGTATGGTTCTGCTGTACGTCTATCTCGCAGCCTTCGTTTTCGGCGCGATCCTCCTCGGCGCTTCCCTTTTTCTTGGAGGAGAGCATAGCGATGTTGCCGCGCACGTCGATGTCGACGCTGATGCAGACGCTGAAGCTGATTTCGACGGTGACGGCTTTGCAGAAATCTGGCTGCCCTTTGCCAGTCTGCGTTTCTGGGTCTACTTTTTGACGTTCTTTGGTGCTTGCGGAACCACGCTTTCGCTCTTGGCGCTCGCCGGTCGCTGGACGACGCTGATCGCGTCTTCCTCGCTGGGCATCGTCGTCGGCTTTTCTGCGGCACTGGTCATTCAAAAGCTCAAGCGCAACACGATCGGTACCGTCACCTCGACGGACAACCTGCGCGGCTATGAAGGCACGGTGCTATTGCCCTTTGGTGCGAAGACACGCGGCAAGGTGCGCGTCGAAGTCAACGACCAAGCCGTCGACTTGGTCGCGCGCACGACCGACGACGAGCCGGACGAGTTGACGCAAGGAACTAGGGTGCTGGTGATCGACACCGCCGGCAATGGTCAGGAACTAATCGTTGTGCGCGCGCCGCGCGACTAGAAAGAGGAACCGGTATGAACATACCACTTGAAGATGTTGGCCAACTGGTGCCGATCGCGATCTATGCCGCCGGCGGAGCCGGAGGGCTGTTGGTGCTGTACCTGATCGTGCGAAGTTTTCTCTATATCTGCCGGCCGCATCAGGTCTTGATCTTCTCCGGTCGGACTTACCGACAAGCCGACGGTCACGTTGTGGGCAACCGCATCGAGTTTTCCGGTCGTCACTGGCGCTTGCCGATTCTCGAACGGGTCGAGCGGATGGACCTAACGGCGATCCCGATCGAGATCATTAGTACGGGCGCCTATTCGAAAGATGGCATTCCGCTCAATGTGCGAGCGATCGCTAACGTCAAGATCTCATCGGACCCACGGATCGTTCGCAACGCGGTCGAGCGCTTCTTAGGGCGCCATCGCGACGAACTGCGCACGGTTGCCAAAGAAACCCTCGAGGGAACGTTGCGCGGCGTGCTCGCTACGCTGACGCCAGAGGAGGTAAACGAAGACCGTCTCAAGTTTGCCGAAAGTTTGACCCTCGACGTCAAAGACGACTTCGAGAAGCTGGGTCTACAACTCGACACGTTGAAGGTCCAGCACGTCACCGACGACAAAGAGTACCTCGACAGCATTGGTCGCCAGCGGATCGCCCGCGTGATCCGAGCGGCGGAGATCGCCGAGTCCAATGCTGAAAACGAGGCCAATCAAAAGGCCGCCGACGAAGCCGGCCGGGCCGATGTGGCGATTCAGAACGCCGAGAAGGCGATCGTCGCCAAGCGCAACGAGCAGCGCCGCATCGCCGCAGATCTGGCCAAGGCCGTCGAGTCGGCAGCGCGTGAAGCCAACGCCCGTGGCCAGCAAGCCCGTTTCGAGGCCGAGCAAGAGCTCCAAGAGATCCGCAAGCAGCTCGAACAGATCCGTTTGACCGCTGATGTTGAGCTACCCGCCGATGCGCGCAAACGCGCCGAAGAGTTGATCGCCAAGGGCAAAGCCGCACCGACCGAAGAGAACGGTCGCGCGATGGCCGAGGTGCTTCAACTACTCGCCGCCGCCTGGTCCGCTGCGGGTGAAAATGCCCGCGACATCTTCCTGATCCAGCAGATCGAAAACCTGGTCAGTACGATCGTCGCGCGGATGTCCAAGCTCACTGTAAAAGAAGTCAACATTATCGATCCCGGCGATGGCTCGGCTTTGCCGAACTATGTTGCGGCGTTTCCGCAGACCGTGGCGACGATCCTTTCGACGCTGCGTCAGACGACGGGCATCGATGTGCCGAAGATTCTCGCTGAAGGGCGCAATGGCCACAGCGGCACCGCGAAGTGGAGTCCGCCTGCACCGCCGAGCGGTAGCGTAACCAGTACAACCGAGCGCATCGGCTAGGGAGAAAACGATGTCATCCATGATTCTTACGATGGCGGTTCTCGGTGTGGTGGGGCTATTGGCGATCGCACTGACCGTCAAGAAGTTGCTCTATATTTGCCAGCCGAATGAGGTATTGATTTTTTCCGGCGGAAGTCGCCGAGTCGCTGATGGGCGCCGCGTGCGCTACAAGGCGATCAAAGGCGGGCGCAAGATCAAGATCCCGCTGTTCGAGGTCGTCGACCGGATGGACCTGACCAACATGGCGATCAGCGTCGCGGTCCACGGTGCATTTTCCAAGGGCGGCATTCCGCTTAACGTCGATGGTGTGGCCAACGTCAAGATCGCGGGCACCGAGCCGGCTTTGGGCAATGCAGTCGAGCGCTTGCTGGGCAAGGGCCGAGCTGAGATCATCGCCATCGCCAAAGAAACGCTCGAGGGCAATCTCCGTGGCGTGTTGGCGACATTGACGCCGGAGGAGGTCAACGCCGACAAGCTGGCCTTCGCCCAGCGCTTGATGGACGAAGCCGACCACGACCTAACGCGACTTGGTATCGAGCTCGACACGCTGAAGATCCAAAACGTCTCTGATGGTGTTGGTTATCTCGATAGCATCGGCCGGATTTCTGGCGCAGAGGTTCGCAAGAAAGCGCGGATCGTCGAGGCCGAAGCCAAAGCTGACGCGGTTGTGCGTGACGCTGAGAACCGTCAGCGCACCGAGTTAGTGCGCATCGAGGCAGCGATTCGAACGATGACCGCCGAGGCGCAAAAGAAAGTCACCGACGCGGAAACCCAAAAGGACGCGTTGATCGCTGAAGCCAATGGTCAGATCGGTGCCCAGGTTGTTCAAGCACGCGCGGAACTCGATATGCAGAGCGCCCGCGTTGAGCAGGTCAAGCGACAGCTGGAGGCTGACGTGATCGCCTCGGCGCGCGCCAAAATGCAGGCCGCGATCAGCACCGCGCGCGGCGATGCGGCGCAAATCATCGAGCAAGGTCGCGCAACGGTCGCGGTGTTGCGCCAGTTGACCGCCGCCTACCTGCAAGCCGGATCGGATGCGCGCGAAGTGTTCTTACTGCAGAAGCTCGATGGCTTGGTCGACACGCTCTCGCGGACCGTCGAGTCGGTTGCCATCGACAAGGTGACCGTGCTCGGTCTGCAAAACGGTGGCTCGTCGATGGCGCCGCAACTGATCAGCGCCAACGAGCAACTCAAGGCCGCGCTGGGTGTCGACGTGCTCGGTGCGCTGCAGCGGCGGGTCGACAACAACGCCGATGGCTCTGTTCCCCCCGTGCCGCGCAGCTAGCGTTCGTTCAGCCTGGGCGATGTTACCCGCGCTGCCCTGATGACCCGGCGGGCCGCGTTCGAGCGAAAGATCGCCGACGAACGCGGCCCTGCTGCTTAGCGCTATGGTTCTCGCCAGTTGTTGGCTAGCGCTTTGCTACTGCCCGCCTGCTATACTCACCGATGATGTCGTCGCAGATCTGGATCGCGATTGGTGCCGTGATTGTCGTTGGGGCCTTGCTGTTCCGCGGCGGCTCGGCGTTGGCTCGCGCGTTACGCGCCTATAGTCGCGAGGGTCAGCTTGCGCCACTGGTCGACGCGCTCGAAGCGTTGCCCGAGCAACGCCGATTAACCGAGTACGACCGGGCGATCACCACGCTCTGGCGCGACTACCAGCGAGAAGCCGCCGCGCGTTTGGTCAGCGCTTTGGTCGAGCGCCACGGTGACACCCGCATCGCACAGTATTGGCTGCAGGAAGTTCGCGCCGTCGAGCCCGAAATTTTCGCCAGCGAGATCGGCGCCGAGTTTTATCAGACCCACCACAATCCGCAGGTTGCCGCCGACTGCGGAAAGTTTGGCTGAAGCCGCAGCTAGACCTCGCCGGTCGGCGAGTCTCCAACGCTCCCCCAGCGGCGTCGTATTGCGGCATATGCCTTGCATAAAGAGCGCAACATGTTTGACGCGCGCGATCAAGCAAAGCTGACCTTTGTCGCAGTGATTTTGTGCTGCGCGTCAACGGTGGCTGCTGCAGAGCATCCTTTTGTCGCCAACCTACGCGCCAAGGGACTCGATCCGGCAAAACTAAGCTTCGTCTTCGAGACCGCCGAGCGCGGTCTGCTCGGTGACTACTACGGTGGGCTGCACGCCTCCTACAATGGCCAGTTCGTCGGTTCGCTCAACATGCACTACGATCGCGAGTCCGCGCGCTGCCGCTCGATCCATCCGATCATCGAGTTGGACATTCGGCGCAAAGGTCTGGGCAGCGTGATGTATTTGCTCGCTGCGGAGCTCGCTTTTGCTCACGACCAGAGCGTTCTTGGTTACGACAAGACGCAGTGTTTGACCGGCGCCGTCAAGGTCTGGGGCAAGTTGAAAAAGCTCGGCTATGCGACGAGCGGCAAGCGCTTCATCGTCGGCCGGCTCGCCGCGGAACCGACGCTGCTCACCGCGCAGCTGCAGCGTCAGTTGAGCCAAACGTCATTGACCCGAGAGAACTTCTTCGGCGTGCAGCCGCGCTACGCCCCGCTGTTCGAGCGCTTCCGCACGCAGAGCCCCGAGGCTTTTGCTGCTGCACGCGAGAGCGGACTCTTGCGCAAGGTTCAGTTTGCCGACCCCAGCGACGTCGCTTACGAGCTGGACTTGACCCAGATCCTCCGCGGGGATCGCCAGCTGCTGACGATTCATCGCCAAGTGCTGAAGAGCGCGAAGGACCCGGCGCTGCTGCGCCGCCATCACGATGTCTATCGTCGTCTACTGCGCAAACGCTAGCTGCGCTGGGCCCGAGGATTCGTCGCGAAGGGTTGGCGGCTACTCGACCAGCGTGACTTGGGTTGCGCGCAGGCCGTCGCGTTCGTAGCTGACCTCCTGACCGAGGAAGACCGACTCTCCGGGGACCACGTCCCATGGATAAAAGGACAGCTCTTCGTAGTTCTGGGTGGTGATCACGCCAAAGCCAGCGCTGAGCCTGCTGATCTTGCCGACGCTGACGTGCTCGCTGGCGCCCACCTTGACCTCGACGCATTTTTCCGTCGCATCAGTGCCGTTGCTCAGCTTTGCGCAAACGGTGTAGGTGCCGGCCGCGGCGTAGGTGTGTTGAATCGGATCGAAGAAGATGCTCGTCGGAAAATCGGCGGGGTCGGTCGTCCAGCTGCCTGCCGCGGTGGTGCCGTCGCCAAACTTCCAGCTGAGCGTTTCGTTGCTGGGCTGCCCACCGAAGTTGGCGAAGCCGGCAAACGCGTAGGTTAACGAGCCCAGCGCGCCGATACGCTTCTTGGTCACCTTGATCATGGCCCAGGAGATCTCGACGGTCTTGCACCAGGTCCCAGCGCAGAGCATATCGGTATTCGTCGCCAGACCGACGCAGAAGGTGTGGGGGCCGAGGCTCAGGTCCCCGTCGGTGAGCATCTGTGTTCCGCCGCCGGCATCTACGTAAATGTTTACCGGGCTGCCGTCGATGGTGGCGGTCAGTGCGGCAAACGCCGCATTGGTCAGGGGCACGCCGAGCAGCGAGGCTTGAATCCGTCGAGACGGGGTCTCGCCGCTGGGGCCGTACTGGGTGGCCTCGAGGCTCGGCGTCAGACAGGTTTCCGTGCCGACCGTCTGGCAGGTCTCGGCGCTCAAACATTTCTCGATGCGCTGATAGACGCGGCTGCAGGCGGTGTAGGTCCGTCCCGGTTCAAAGCGAAACGTGCCGGGCAAGCCTTCCTGGTGCAGCGTCTCAGCCGCCGAACTCCACTTCCAGTAGTAGACGTAGAGCGGTTCGGGTTGGTTGGTGGCCGTTGGCTCGAGCCGCACCAGCGGTGAGAAGGTACAGTCGAAGAAGCACCATGGGCTGGGTGTATGATAGCTGTGGCTAAAGGCGCTCGACGGTGCTGGGGCGCTGCATTGCTCGACCGCGTCGATGGTTAGCGTCTCGCAGGTTGTGCTCTTGCATCCCCCCGGCCAGATCGTGCGACAGATCGTTACCGTATCGCCCCAAACCACCGGTGGCCCATCCGGGCTATAGGGAAAGCTCGGTTCGAGGGCGCACTCGTCAGAGGGGGATACCGAGTCTTCTTGGCTGCTGACCGTCCAAAAGGCCACGGCGCTGCCCATCGGCGGCGCATCGACCTCGATTTCTTTGCTGCCGGCGTTCAGCGAAAAGCCGGGGTCGATCGCCGGATCGCAGGCGGGCGCGGTGGGGACCGTGATCGTGGTGCAGGTCTTGTCGGAGAGACAGTAGCTGGTTGGCCCATCGACGAAACTCCGCAGACAGATCGTCAGCGTCTCGCCTTCAAGCCACGCCGGCAAGACAAAGCGCTTTTCGCCCGAGCGATAGGCGACATTGTCGTTTGGCAGGCTGACCGTCCAGATCCAGCCCGTTGCATCGGTCGCCGTATCTTCGATCGTCAGACCGACGCCTTGCTGAAAATTCGTCGAGATCGCCGGCGCCAGCGGGGCCGCGCAGTCTTGGGGTTTGAGCAGATAGTCTGGCTGGCCGTCGATGAACCATGTGTGGATCTTGCGCAGCTGACACGCCGTCAGACCGACCTGGTCGATGCGGTGGGTGTAATCCATCAGGTTGTTGTAGGCCAGATCGCCCTGACCGTCGGCGGTCAGCTGATGGGTTGCCGAGTCGATCGGCTTGCTGCCCCAGACGTTCGGTGGATGGGTGGGCGTGTCGCGGCAGCCATCGTTTTCCCAGGCGTGCTCTAGCCCGAAGGCATGCCCAGCCTCGTGGCTGATCGTGTGAGAGGCGCTGCCGACGCCGAGCGGGGTTTGGCCGTAGGGCTGCCACATGCCGGCGAGCATCATGTACGAATTGAAATAGGCGCTATATCCACCGCTGATAATCTGCACGCGCTTGCCGTTGGCCGGATCGTGGTAGGGGGCGAAGCTCGCCAACCACACCGGGTCAACGGCGGGAATGTAGATATTGAACGCGTTGGGTGTGGCGTAGGCGCTCGCATCGATGCCTGTCGAGTACGTGCAAGGCAACGCGGGCTGAGGATCGACCGGCTTCCACTCGCCAGCGACGAGTTCTTGCACGGCGACATTGGGACAACTTACCGCGGCGTCGTCCTGATGCAGCAAGACGTCGGTTTCTGGATCGAGTACCCATTCGATGCTGAAGTTGGGCTGCAGATAGGCCGGTCCGCCGCCGGGCGGCCAGAGATTCATTTCATAGTTGGTCGCGGCGCGCTGGTTGGCCGCGGCGATCGCTCCGGCAGCCCAGCTGCGCAGCTCGCTGATCGAGCTAAAGCCACCCGCACCACTCGAGGTGGTGAAGGCATGTACCTTGACCTGGATTCTCTGCAGCGGCCACTGTGGCTGGGGGTTGTGGTCGATGCCGGTGATCACACAGTGCGCCGGCGACGGCTCGAGTACCTCGTCCGGCGCAACCAGCTGGTCTGGTGTGGTGCATTGGCCGATATCGGCCGGACTGGGCGCCGACGCTTGCTGCGCCGTTTTCACTGCGACGTCGTTGCCGCAGCCGCTGATCGCGACCACTGCACACAGAACGAGCGCGTTACTCATGATGCGTTTGTCCACCGCACATCCCTTGTTGTGATGATGCGCGCGACGATAACACGCCGCGCGGCCGACCCACACATCTGTAATCAGCTGGTGTGAAGGTTCTACTTGTCGTGGTTATCGCTGCGCCGCACTGGCCAGCCGATTCGTCAATTGACCGAGCTTCAGAGGGTTAGTCCGCCCTGAAATAGGTCGTACGCCGTGCGATTTGCCAACGAATCCGAGCGATCTCTCATTGGCCAGCGACTGGCCCCGAAGCTGCATACGTTCAGCTTCCCAGGAGGGACCGATGCGTTTGGCCATTGCAGCTGTTTGTCTGTGCCTACTGGCCGCTGGCACAGTTCAGGCCGAGCGGGGCGTCATTGCCGTGCCCACACCGCCGGCGATCGAGAAGTTTCAAAAGGACTACGCCGAGCGCCGCGCTGGGCTCGAATCACGGCTGAGCGCGTTGCACACGTTCACCGAACGACGTTACAGCACGATCCGCCGCGGTTTGCTGCGGCCGACGACCACCGTACAGAAGTTTGGTTTGATGGCTCAGCTATTGGTTCGCGCCGGGATTGACGTTGGCATCGTCAACCAACGCAAGTCCGATGGCCGGACCACGACTCGCCTGCAGATTTCGCCGAACGCAGGACTGGGCCTTGGCTTTGGCATCGCCGGCAGCACGTCGAAGGTTGTCAAGACCGGTGAGCTCGGTCAGCGTCGGGTGCGGACCGCTTTGCTCGAAGGTGGAACGTCTGCGATCGACGCTGAGACATGGCTTTGGGCAACGAGCGATGGCCGCAAGAAGCGTTTGTGGGGGCTTGCTTTCGAGATCGCAGGCGTCGACGGACAGCTCAACATTTCGTTGCCGATCTGGAGCGGTAAGAGCCGTGCGTTGCGCCGTCTCGACAAGCTGACCGAGCAGATCGGTGTGGCCGACACCATCATGCGCGAAGCCAACAAGAGCATGATGCAGCTCGACCAACTCGAGCAGGTGCTCAATCGCGCCGACTACCTACTTAGGCGTTTCAGAAAAACCAACGACCTACTCGCCGACTAGCACGATCTTCGTTCGCGCCGTCGCGCAGCGTGTAGAGCTGCCGGCGTTTCAATTTCACAGGAGACAGCATCAATGTATCGAATAATCCTTGGGGCGAGTTGTATTCTGGGCCTTGTGGCTTGCAGCTCGCCCAATCTTGACAGCAGATCGAGCGCTCAGGGTACGGCGGTCGATCTGGCGGTCTGCGATGAGACCTTTAACCCGGCTGTTCCGTCCAAAGCCGTGGTCGTCAACGATCCGGCCGTCCTGCAAAGCGGTTTCGAGCTGCAAAAGACGCTGCAAGCGTTGATCGACAGCCGTCCAGCCGGTGCAGGCGCGACCACGCCGGAGGCCCTGCTCACCGCTTTGCTGTCCAGCACGGGCGCGGAAAGCTTCTCTCATCCGGCAAACGATCTGACGATCGACGTCACGCCAGTGCGCCCCGAGTCGAATCTGCAGAACCACCCGATCGCGGGCTATCTCAACCCGCAGAACAGCGCGCAGTTCATGCGGCCGGTGGCGCTGTTTAACCGCTACGATTTGGCCGATGATGCAGCGACGCACTGTGGCGAGTACCGCATCGTCTACGCCAACGCCGAGCTCTACTTTTTGATCTTCGAGGCGGTGCTTCCCAATCCGACGCCTGGTGACCCCGAAGGTTGTCGGCCGATCGCCTCGCTCTGGGGCGAGTTGCCGAGCAAAGACCCGATCGATATCAACGCCGACCTTCAAGGTCTCTACTACAGTGGCCTGGGCGGGAGCTCGCCGGTTGTTCATTTCAACAACTACGGCTTTCCGCTCGGCCAAATCCGTAGCAACTCGTTCGTCGACTTCCAGCTTTGGGAGCTGCGCGAGTATCGCACCGGTTTGGATCTGACGACATCTCCGGCGACGCCGACGATCCTCGTCGATACCGTCAAAGGAAACCCACTGGTTGAACTGTTCCTCGATTCACCCTGGTCAGTTGCCGGTGAAGTTGGCGCGTTTAACATCTTGCGCGACAGCTTCCGCAGCGACTTCATCGACGTTCAGCTTGCGCAGCTGATCGCGCCGGAGACGGCTGGTCTTGGTAGCGCTGCTGAGATGATCAACGGGATCGGCGCAGCGTTTGGCAATCTCTTCAACGACATGCGCAGCGTTTCCCAAGGAACCTCGGACGACCCCGCGCGGATCATTTCGACCACACAGATCGAGCCGATCGAGCAAGACCTCGATGACTTCTTTGCCAGCAACGGTGCACCGACCCTTGGTGGTGATAGCACGCAGCGGTTGCTCAATCGCGCTGGCGCGATGACCTGTGGTGGCTGCCATCGCTTCTCGGCTGGCCGGCCGATCGGTCTCGATGCCGATGGCGCGACGGTGACTTGGCCCAACGATAACGGCTTCACCCACGTGAGCAGCAACGGCGGGCTCTCGGCGGCGCTGAAGAATGCCTTTTTGCCGGCGCGTCACGAGAACCTCAAGTCCTTCGCTTGCACGCAGCCGGTCGGTTGCGAGGCGGCCTGCGGTGATATCAACAAGGACGGCCAGGTCAATGCCGCCGATGTCGCGCTGCTCGAGCAGCACCTCGCCGGACAGACCACGCTCGTCGACTGTCAGTTCCGCCTGGCCAACGTCACGCCGAATTTCCACCTGACGTCGGCCGATCTCACCGTGTTAAGCAACGCCGTTAGCGCGGGTACGACGGCGAGCCTTTCCTGCAGCGAGCCATGCGCGAATACCACGACGTTTACCTGCGGCGATGTTAACGAATCGGGCACGGTGACCACGCTGGACATGGTCAATATCCGCAAGCACATCCTCGGCATTGAGCCGCTGTCGTTCTGCGGAGCGATCGCAGCCGACGTTAACGGCAGCGGTACAGTGACGACCTTCGACTTGGTCAATATCCGCAAGCGAATTCTTGGCATCAGCAGCGAGCCGTTTAAGTGTGCCTTCCACGCGAAGAAGTCGCCGATCGCGGCGTTTGACCAAGCGGTCGCCGAGGTCGATGCGGCGCGCCAACAGCTCAGCAAGCCGAGCAGCAAGACGTCGCTCAGCGACCTGCAGCGCGCGGTCGATTTAGCGCGCAGCAACGCGCCGGTTCGACGACACCATTAGTCGCGGGCTGTATCGCTCCAAGCGCGCTACGGAGGCGGTGAGTGAACGGTGACCTTCCACTTGCCGCTCGACTCGCAGGTCGCTTCGGTTCCGCTACAGCGCCCGCCCCAATAGCAGTCCTGGCCGATTAGGCCCGTGCAGCTCGCGCCGTTGGCTGGCGGATTGACCGGGCAGCGCGCCGAGATCTTGACGCGACACCACCACGAGTACTCTTCGCCGGGCTGTGGCTGGACGCCGCTACACACGCCTGTGCAGTCGCAGGTGAGGCCATTGACAAAGCAGCTCGGCTGCGGTGGCGCACAGAAGCCCGAGGGCTGCGTGGTGCCGCTACACGCAGGGCCGGCGTCGGCAGTTGCTCCATCCGTCGCGCCGCTATCGTTCATCGCCCCGTCGTTCATCGCCCCGTCGTTCATCGCCCCGTCAGCCGCTGCCGAGCCATCGCTGGCGCTGCTGTCGACCACCGCGGTACCATCAGCGATTGCGCTATCTTTGTTGCCACTTTTCGGCGTCGAATCACTACAGCTGACGATCGTCAACGCGCCGAGGACGAGCGCCCCCATGCCGATTCTCTTCACGATTCCTCCCCTGTTGAGTGCTACAGACTAAACGCAATTGCTGGAGGGGAAAATCCCAAAAGATGTTCGTCTCTGCGCGGCTGATGAGGCCGACCCGACGCGGCCAAAATCGTGCTGCGGGCTTGGTCGACGTTCGGGGCGGCTGTCGCGCCGCCAAGACAAAGAAAACGCATTAGCGACTGTTCGCCGCGGCGGACGGACAATAGTCCCCGCGGCCATCAACGGGCGGGCTCGACGACGCCTGCGTTAGTGATCGTCACGACGTCTGCGTTCGCCATCGCTCCCCCAATCGATTGAGGTCCTTCATCGATCGCTGCTGATGCCCGAGTTGGCTATACTTTGCCGGTGCGCACGCGCAACAAGATCTTGCTGGCAGTCGGCATCGGAGCCTTGGTTGTTGCACTGCTCTTGGCCAGCTGGTTGTGGCTGCGTTGGCAGATGCGTATCTGGCAACGCGCCCAGTCGCCGGACGTTGTTGAAACGCCGCCCTCGCGGGTCGTGGTTGTTGCCGCGCTGCCGGGCGCAGGCCCCGATGTAATCGAAGCTGTATTGGTCGCTCCGATCGAGCGCGCCCTGGCAGAAATACCCGGCGTGACGCGGGTCGACGCTGTCACCTCCTCCGGCCGCTGCGCCGTAACCGTTTCCCTACGACCGGATGTCGACCTCTGGCAGGCGCGCGCCGCAGTGCTCGCCAAACTCCAGGCGCTCGACGCGCTACCCGACGAGGCAGAACGGCCGGTGATTCTTGCGCCGGCGGCGCGCGCTGCCGCGCTTGTCCTCTGCTCAAACTGCAGCTCACGCGATCTGCAAACGCTGCGCTTTCGACTAACCGCGCTGCCACGCGTAGAGCGCGTGACGCTCTACGGCGATACGGCGCGACGGATCGTGATCGCGATCGATCCGCCCAAGGCGGCCGCGGCAGAGCTTGATTTGCCGATGATCGTGACTGCTGTTCGATCTTTGGTCGTCGGCGACCGCGCGACAGATGACGCTGTGACACACAGCGCCTTCCTGTTGCGCGCCAAGCCGGCCGCCCTTGACATCGCTCATCTGCGCGAGTTGGTCCTGTCCGCGCCAACAAACAGCGCGCCGATCAGTCTGCGCTCGATCGCGACGATCGCGCTCGAGCGAGCGACAGACTGTGGCGCGTTTTCCGACGGCAAGCCGACGGCTGCGTTACTGGTCCGCGGTGACGTCGAGCCAGTAACCTTGCGACGCGCGTTGCGTAACGCCCCTCAGCAAGCGGTGTTGCGATTGGCCGGTGAGGAACACAGGTACCAGATTTGGGGTCGAGGGGCGCCATTGTCCGAAAGAACCGCACTAACGCTGCCGCCGGGGACGGTGCTCCTGCAATGTCCCCAACGACGCGGGGAGCCGCTGCGGCCAATGATTTGGTCTGCGACCGCACTGGACCGTTGGGCGGCGACCTACGCGCGAACGATCGGAGGTCGCCTCGTCCCAATATCGGCACCGCTCTTCGAGCTGCTGCTGTTCGGCGACGAGGCGAATGTGCGCACCCAGGCTCGTGAGCAAATTGTGCGGGCGCTTCTCGAACACCTGCGGGAAAAGATTGCGATCGAAGACACTGCCGGGCAAGTCCCTCGCATGGATATCGCGCTTGACCGCCGCAGGGCGGCAGCGTTCGGGATCACCGCCAAGCACATTGCGGAGACCGTCGCTTTCGCCCAGGGAAAGCGGCTGCTGACTGCCAGTGACGGAACCGAGGTCGTCCTGCGCTGGGGCGAGGGCACTGCCGAAGACCTAGCGCGCGTGACGCTGCGCACGCCGGCTGGCACGAACGTCCCACTGCGCAGCGTGGCCACGATCAAGATCGCATCGAGCGCCGAGCACATTCGTCACTGTCGGCTACGGCGCTGCGACCGACTGCTGATCTATCTCGACGATGCCAACGCCGAGCAAACCTTGCGCCAGTTGATCACCGCAGCGCTTTTCCGGACGCCGCTGCGCTGGACCCTCGCTCACACCCGCCGTCTTCCTTAGTGCCGCGCAGCGGCGTGGCGCGATCTCGCTCGGTCTGCTCAAGGGTGCTAGTCTTGTGGGAATGAGCCGAACGAAGATTGTCACTGCGCTATTGGTGCTATCGGTCGGGGCTAACGTCTATCTCGTGGTGAGCTCGAAGCGCGAGGCGCCGGCCAAGCGCAGCGCGTCAGAGCGCTCCGATGCGGATCAGGTTGACGGCGACGGGTCGAGGTTGCCGCGACGCGCGACAGGCTGCATGCAGCGCCTGCGTCGCTGCCAGTCGGCGAACTGGAAGATCGTCGCCGCGACGATTCGCGATCAGGCGGAAAACCCAACGCCGCCGGCCAAACCCGGTGGCGTCGCCGAAAAGGTCAAGCCGACGACCGCGTCGGTACAAGCCGAGTTCCGCAACAAGATCGCCGCCGACTTTCTCAAACATCAGTGGCTGCGTCAGCAAAAGCGGATCGTCAAGAAGATCGTCCACGATCTGTCCGACGACGCCACGCAGAAGCGCCAACTCGACCGGCAAATTGGGCGAGTGAGCAAAACGCTCGGGCTTAGTGCGCCAGAGCAAGACTTGCTGCGCGAGCGCTATGAACCGGTTCGCAAGGAGCATATGCAGCGCCTGGCGCAGGTGATCGGTGGTGAAGCGCCGGATTACGCCAAGGCTGTGGAGATCCTTCGCGAGCTGTTTGCCGCCACCGATTCAGTCGTTTTCAGCAACTTTGGTGGTGAGGCGCGCGATCGCGTGCGAGCCGCACAACTGCGCCAGCGCACGATGATCCTCTCGATGGCCGCGACGTTCGCCGGTCTCGATTGGAACGATCCCAAGCTCAACTGGTAGGTCGCGCTTCGCCGATCGGGCGACAGCGGGTCAAGCGATAGCTACGCAAAACGTGGCGGGTCCACTCACTTAGCGCTGGGACTCAGCGCGCGCTCCTTGTCGAGCGCTTGCTCGAGCCGGCGAAGCGGAGCGATGGCGAAACCTTCGTCGTAGAAGAAGGCCACCTTGCCTCGTCCGTCGAGCAGGATCACCCGCGCGTTGAGCGCGTTTTCGGTGCCGGTGAAGCGTTGAATCGTCTTGGCATCGCCGTAGATCGTGATCACGCCACCCCACAGCGCTTTGGGAATCCCACGTCGCATACCGCTATCGATGCGCGTCGAGAACATCCGCGGGAACATTCCGGCAATCGTCGGAAGCTCGATCGCGGTGATCTTCAAGCCGAGCTGCTCGATACCGAGCAGCCAGCGATCGATGTCAAATTGACTGTCTTGTTTGTAGCCGATCAATAGCAGCGTTGGTTTGCCGCGAAGATCGCCAGGCAGCTTCCAGGCGCGGCCGTCGAGGGCGTTGCCGCGCACAGTGGGAAACATTTCGCCGGTGGGATTGCGGCGCGGCAGGCTCTGGCAGCTGCAGAGTAGCAGTGCGATCGACGCCAGCGCCAAGGCCAGCGAACGGCAATTGCGATAGTTCATTGGGCAAACCTCTCGAGATAGCGCTTGAGCTTGATCTTGCGCGCGGTGTTTTCCGAGGACATGTAGCGCACCTTGCCAAAGACAGCGCGCTCGGGGCCCCAGGCGCGATCGAAGCGCCCGAGCACCCAAAAGATGCCGCCATAGGAATTGGGGTTGCGGCCGTCGAGGGCGTACTTGTTGTTGAGTTCGATCATCGTGGCTAGCGCGTCTTGCGGCGATGGCGACCAATGCAGGATCTTCTTGCCCCAGAGCATGCGCAGATAGTTGTGGATCGATCCTTCTTGGCGCAGCTGACGTTGCGCGGCGTTCCACAGTGGGTCGGCCGTTTGAGCGTGTTCGAAGGCGGCACGATCGTAAAGTCGCGGGCGTGGGTCGTCGCGATGTTTGGCGAGCGTTTGTAGCGCCCAGGGCGGCAGGGCTTCGTAAGCCGCGTAGTTTTCGTCGTGGGCACAGCGGTTGAATCCCAGCTCGCGCCAGGTCACCAGTTGATCGATCAACGCTTCGGCGGCGGGCGATGCGCCCCACCAACCGTTGCGACTGCCGCTGGCTTTGGGGGAGATGCGATCGAGCGACCAGCCGACGTGGTCCATCACCTCGTTGAACACCTCGTGTGCGCTCAGGTGGCCGAAGTGCAAATAGGGCGACAAGCCGCTCTGTCCGTCGAGGTCGGGATGGTTGCGCGCTTCGGGGTAGTCGGCCAATCGCGATTCGACAAACGCTCGCAAGCGTTGGGTCGCGGCGTTGGCACCGCCGGGCATCGCGCAACGAGCGACGCGATGATCGATCGGCAGTCTCGAGAGTAGATCGCGCTGCGCTAAGTCAGCCGCGGGCCAGCGCGCCGCGATTTCCGCCGGCAGCTGGCACTGGGCGAGCGCGACGCCGGCCAGCGGATCGGCTGCGGGGAACGCGACCAGATGCGGCAAGAGTTCCTTTTGCAGGTGACGGCGAAACGACGCCGCAGTGGTAAACAGCCGCTCGGTGGCCCGCAGCGGATAAAGCCCATTGCCGTCGACCTGTTCTAAGCGCACGTCGAGTTGGCGCGCCGCTGCGGCGACCATCCGCGGCAAAAAAAAGCAGGGAAAATCATCGGTGACGACCAGCGCCGCGTGCCGGGCCAACGCGGCGATCAGTCCGCGAGCGGCCTTGGGTTCGGGCTCGAGATAAGGCAGATAGCGCGCGCCGGTTGGTGCCAGCGCGCGGGCATTGTCGCGCATGCCGTCGACGACAAAGCCATGAAAGCGATCGCTAGCCCAAGGATAGTCGCAGCGCAGCGCCTCAAGAACGACCAGGCCGCAGTTGAGTTCGCTCGCGCGTTGCACGGCGTGCTGCAGCGCGAAGCTGTAACGCGTGCGCCGCGCGGCGATCATCCAATACAGCACATAGCGGCCGTCGCCGCGTAGCGGCGCAGCGTTGAGCGCTTGAATGCGGACGGCGGGGATCGTTTCGCCTTGCACGCTAGATGTTGATTCCACCAGTGACCGGGATCGTCGCGCCGGTGATGTAGCGCGCCTCGTCGCTGCACAAAAACAGCACACATGCAGCGATCTCCTCGGGCGTGGCAAACCGTC
This sequence comes from Deltaproteobacteria bacterium, assembly GCA_020633415.1. Classification (GTDB taxonomy): domain Bacteria; phylum Myxococcota_A; class Polyangia; genus JACKDQ01. The sequence goes on along the minus strand of JACKDQ010000012.1, from coordinate 24,314 downwards.
CCAGCGGAACCTGGCGGCGCAGTTCAGCCAAGCGCTCGGCGGTCAAGTCGGCGACCAGCTCGGTCTCGACAAACCCGGCAACCACGCAGTTGACGGTGATCCCCTTTCGCGCCACTTCGCAAGCTAAAGCGCGGCTCATCGCTTCGACGCCGGCCTTGGCCGCACTATAGTTGGCCAAGCCGGCCACGCCGAGATGCGCCGCCGGTGAACTGATCGCGATCACCCGCCCGGCGCGCTCGGGCAGCATGCGGCGCACGGCCTGCTTGCTCACATAGAACGCGCCGTCGAGGTTGGTGCGCAGCACCCGCGACCAACGGTCGGCAGACATCATGCCGAGCAGGGCGTCGTCGCGGACGCCGGCACAATTGACCGCGATCGCCAGCGGGCGCGGGTCTTGGCGAAAGTGTTCTTCCACCGCCTCGGCGCTACTGACGTCGAGCTGGCAGAGTTCGAGGTGCTCGCGCAGCGTCGGCGCGAGATGTTCGGCGAAGGCCTCGGCGGCTCGCTGGTCGCTTTGATAACACGCGGTGACCGTCGCGCCTTGGGCGAGCAACCGCGCGCTGATCGCCGCGCCGATACCGCGCGTTCCCCCGGTGACGAGCGCGCGCTTGCCTTGCAGGTCTGACATCGTTGGCCCCAAAAAAAACGACCGCGCCATCGCTGACGCGGTCGTTGATTGACCATCGTCGCGATGGTCTAGAAATAGGCGGTGATCAGCAACGCACCACCCGAGGTGGTGGCGAAGCCGAACACGAAGCCGCCCGGCACCGCCGGGTAAGCATCGTCACCGATCAAGAAATCGAAACCGAACTGATAAAGACCACTGAGGCTGAGACGATTGGCGATGAAGTACTCGATACCCATCTGCGCCGCCAGGCCGATCGCCACGGTCCAATTGGCCGGTCCCGTCGGATCATCGATGCCCAGCGCGAGGCCGGCGGCGATGAACGGCGAGATGCGTTTGCGTACGCGGAAGTGATACTCCATCCCGCCACCAAAGCGTAGACCCCAGTCGGTATTGCCGTCGGCGGTGCGCATGCCAGTACCGACCCAGAACGGGATCTGCAGCGTTTCGCTGAGCACATACTTGAGACCGACATCGGCGATCACCAAACCGCGTCCGCCGGTGGCGCCGTCGATGTGGCTGCCGGTCGCGGTCATCGTCGCCAGACCGCCGAAGCGCATCGTCATACCCCACAGGCCGGGTTCGACGCGCTCTGGCGTGCACTTGCCACAAACGCGGCCGTGACGACCGCCCGGGGCCATCGCGCGCGGTGCCGGCGGAATCGGCGGGTTCGGTTCAGCGCCACCCTCGGGGGCGGGCGGGGGAATCGGTTGGCCGTATTGCGCCATCGCGGGCATCGCAAACAGCAAAGCGGCGATGATCGTCAGGCGACGTAGCGTGTGGGTTTTCATTAGGCCTCCTCCAAGCAGAAACAGCGGTTGATAGGCAACGGAAAATGCAACGTTGATTGGGCAGCTGTCAAACTGCCGCGAAACTCGCTCGTGATACGAAATGTCGTCGAGAATCTTTTTTTCGCCGGCAGAGTACCGCCAGCGGCCTCGGCAAGCAAGACTCCTCTGACCGTTGACCTGTCGCAAGTAGCGCTAAGAAACCAAAGAGTTAGCCGGATCCTTGCGCAGCTCGCGCGTCGGGCGCCTCGGCTGGGCGTTTGAGCGTTTGGGGTGTGCAGGATCACGGCGCTATAATCTATCGGTATTAGGAGATTTGATGAGGATCCTCGGCGTGGCTGCGCTAGTGCTGAGCTGGGCTGGCCTCGGTGTCGCTCAGGCGAAGCAACCGACGGTCGCTGTGCTCGGCATCGAAGCGCCGATCAAACAGAGTGCGCAACTCACCGAGTGGGTCACGCGTCATATCTCGCGTCTGCCCGGTCTGCGTTTGGTGCCTGGCAAGAATCTCGACGAGATCAAGTTGGTCTTCGGTTGCGTCGATGAGTCGCCGGACTGCATGGCCAAAGTTGGTCGCGGTCTCAAAGCGCGTCGTCTGCTCTGGGGACGGGTTGAAGCGGGCAAGCTCACGTTGCATGTGCTCGACGTCAAGCGCCGACGGATCGAACCGGCGGTCAGCGTCGAACTTGAGCGCCGCGAGGTGGAGCGGGCCACGGCGCAGCTGTTGATGGGAAATCGCGGTTCGTTGCGCATCGAAGTCGCCCTGTCGGGCGTCGAAGCGTTCGTCGACAAGCGCACCTTTGGCGAGGTGACCGCGGACAGTTTGGTTGTCGACGATCTGATCGTCGGATCTCATCGCGTCGAGCTGAGAAAGCCCGACTATCAGCCGTACATCACACGTGTTGAGGTGCGTGCCGGTCAGACCACGACGGTCACGGCGGTTTTGCTGCCCGTCCCCGAGGCTCCCGTCGCGAAAGCCGATCGCCGACTCTGGTGGAAGGTCAGTTTTTATAGCTCGCTGACTGCCGCGGTTGGCATGGGTGTTGGCGTGCTCGTCGGTGGGCTGTCGGTTAAAGATCTTGAGGATCAAAAGTCGGCTGAGCTGCGGCGAATCGTCGACGCCGAAGCGCAAAAGACCGGCAACGAGCCGCGTCTTGATGCCGAAGTGATGGCCGCGCTGGTCGACAGCAGTCGCGACAGCTGTGCGGTCGCCTCCCAGGTGCCCGATTCTTCGCTGCACAATATCTGCGATCGCGGCAAATCTCGCGCGCGGCTGGTTACCGGTTTGGCGATCGGCGCCGGCGCGGCTCTCGGGCTCTCGGCGTTCTTCTTTTACCGCGCTTACATCGCTCGCGCTAAGAGCGAGACCCCAAAAGCCGCCTCGCGCCTTCAGTTCGGTGCCACGCTCGACGGTCAACAAGGCCAGCTCTGGCTTCTTAGCCGTTTCTAAGCGCGACTCAACCCCAGGTGAGCTTTCCGTTGGCAAGCGATCGTGCGATCGTTCGCGCACGTCCTAAGTGGGTGATCGCACGACCGCCTGATTGCGAGCGCCGAGGATCTCCCCGCCCAGGCGCGCAGTGACTGCAATTCCTGACAAGATCGCTTTGCCTGCGGCCCGACATAGTGGCAACCTAATAGGCCGCGCTTTGGGCATAGTGTCCGCGCGCGAGTCATTGGAGGAAAAGCGATGATCAAAGTCGGTGACCAGGCTCCGGGCTTCGAGCTCGATGACCACCTGGGTCGGAAGATTTCGCTCGCCCAGTTTAAGGGCAAGCGCCACGTGATGTTGTTGTTCTACCCGCTCGACTTTACCCCTACCTGAAGCCGCGAAGTGCCAGGCGTGGAACGCCTGCAAGCACGCTTCGCTGCCGCGCACACCCAGGTCTTGGGCGTGAGTGTCGACAGCAAATTTTGCCACGCCGGTTGGGGCGACGCGCTGGGCGGGATCTCCTTCCCGCTGCTCGCTGACTTCCAGCCTAAGGGGGCAACGGCCAAGGCCTACGGCCTGTTCCTTGACGGGCCCGGTATCACCGACCGCGCCACCGTGATCATCGATAAAGATGGCGTCGTTCGCTGGGTCGAAGCGGTTGGTCCGGGAGGTGAGCGCGAGATCGAGACGCTGCTCAGCCACTGCGAAGCCGTCGACAAAGAGCATGGTGCCGGGCTGAGCGCCTGGCCCAAGGCAAAGGGCTGGAGTGGCCCGGCGACGCTGTATGTAAAGAGTAACTGCGGTTTCTCGTCGTGGACCTTGCAGGCGCGTAGCAATCTGCACCTCGAGAGCGCGATCACTGTCAAAAATGTCAGCGAGGACGCAGCCGCCAAGCGCGAGCTCGAGGGCAAAGCCGGCAAAGGCCAGGCGCCCTGCTTGGTCACCGGTGATGACGTGTTGCACGAGTCAGCAGACATCATCGCCAAGATGACGGCGGCGATGACCGACATCTAGACGCGTCTTGTCCGCGAACAGATCGCCAACCGCAAACGCCGAGGCCGAAATGTTGCCTCGGCGTTTGTTTGTCGAGCCCCGCAGCTCGGCTGCCGAGCGCGACTTCGGCAAACTCGATTCGCCGAGATGGACCTTTTTCAGCGCATCGCCCAGAACTCGTCGGAGACATACCGTTGGATCGGTGCCTACAACACCTCGTCGAATTACAGCACCGGGACGGTTACCGTGAAGCGCCAACCCGAGCTCGATTGACCGGCGTTCGATGGCAACCCAGCTGGACTTAGCAAGCCGGCTTCAACAGCTCAGCGCGTTGCTGAGCGAGCATCGCCAGCTTTGGGTTCCGCGGCCGTTGACCGATCGCCCCGCCTTCGACAGGTCAGGGTTGCCCTGGGAGCGCACCCTTCCCAGTCTGGCGCACTATCTGCTCACGCTCGGTGAGAACGAGGTCGACCGGCTAAAGCACGGTGGGTGCCCCGAAGCTGCTGCGCCGGCGCTGCTGCACGATCTCGTCGAATGCACGCAACGACTGAGCGCGTTGCCGCGTCTGCCCCGTCGCAGACAGCACTTTTCTTCGCGTGTCGCCTTTGGTGTGCCGCTGCGCAAATGGCAGCAGGTCGAAGCGTTCGTCGAGACAGTGGCCGCCAATGTCAACGCCGCGCGAACTGAAACATGGATCGACTGGTGCGGCGGCAAAGGGCACCTGGCGCGGGCTTTGGCTGTTCAGCAGCGCGCGGTCGTCGTCGAACAGCAGTTCGACTTGGCGCGCTCGGCGGTAATGCTCGGCCGGCGCGCCGACGTCGATGTGGCCGCGGTCGCTGGCGATGTCCGACACGCCCCGCTGTGGTTGGGTGAGCAGCTCGGGGCCTGTGCGCTGCACGCCTGCGGCGAATTGGGAGACGCACTGCTGCGCTGCGCTGTGGCGTCGGACTTGCCGCTATTGGCGCTGGCGCCGTGTTGTCCCCATCGCGTCGCTGATGAACGCCATCGACCGCTTTCGCAAGCTGGGCAAGGTCACGATCCCCAACTCGAGCGCGTTGCTTTGCGTTTGGTCGGCTTTGCGGAGGTCGCCGCGCCCCGTCGCATTCGCCGTCGTCGTCGGCGTGAGACCTTGTATCGCGTGGCCTTCGATCTGCTCTGGCGCGAGACCCGTGGCGAAGACCGCTATCGGACCCTGCCTCCAGTGCCCGTCGCCTGGGTTCGCGAACCGTTCGCGGATTTCGCCGGTCAACTCGCCAAATGGCAACAGATCGATTTGCCGCGCCTGTCTGCCAGCCGGTGCGCGCGATTGCTTGAGCGTGCCAAGCAGCGCGTCGACCAGGCCGAAGCCCTTGGCGTGGTGCGCGCGCTGTTTCGCCGCCCGATCGAGGTCTACCTCGCCCTCGATCGCGCCGCGTTTGTCGAGCAAGCCGGCATGGAAACCGCCGTCGGGACGTTTTGTCCGGCGGTCGTGACGCCGAGAAACATCATGCTGCTCGGCCATCGCTAACGCCGCGCTCAGCGGTCTCGACCGAGAGTCGAAAATCGCCGATTCGAGCGGGCTTGAGCGCCGCTGATTGCTTTATGATTATATGACGTTAAATGCATTTGTTGACCGCGGTTCGTTTTTGCTGCAAATCTCCGCGCGCCAAAGCGGCGAGGTGCATCACGATGGCGCGACCGATCGAATATCCGCAAAGCGCGTGGGGACGGATTCTGCTCAGCGGTGCGAGTGGACATCTTGGCGCTAACTTACTGCGCGCGTTGCTCGAGCGCGGCCATCGGGTCCGCGTGCTCTGCCATCCCGACCATGACCGTAGCGCGATCGAGGGTCTGGATGTCGAAAGGGTCGAGGGTGATCTCCGCGCGCCGCAAACCTTGCGGGGCATCGCCGACGACTGCGACAGCTGCTTCCATGTCGCGGCAAAGGTCTCGACCATCGATGGCTCGGCGGCAGATCGTCGCGAGATCTTCGAGACGAACGTGCTTGGCACGCGTCACATCCTCGCCCTCGCGCGCAAAGCCGGTGTGAAGCGGACCGTGGTCACCGGATCGTTTTCCGCAGTTGGCTATGACATCGACGAGCCGTCTCGTCCGGCCGACGAGAAGATGCAGTTCTACCCGTTCGAGCGCACCATGCCCTATGAGCGCTCGAAAGTGCTGGTCGAGCACGAGGTGTTGGCCGCCGTTGCGCGTGGTCAAGATGCGGTGATCGCCACGTCTTGCGCGATCATCGGCGGGCACGATTACTTGCCCTCACGGATGGGGCGCACGCTGTGCGACTACGCCAACGGCAAGTTGCGCGCCTATATCGCCCCGGGAGGCTTTGAGTTTGTCACCGCGACCGATATCGTCGCTGGTCACCTGCTGGCGATGGAACGCGGCGCGCGCGGCGAAAAGTACATCATCGCTAGCCAATACTGCACTCTCGACGACATCATGGATCATTTTGAAGCGGTGACCGGGATCGAGCGTCCGGCGCTGCGGATGCCGGCGTGGTTGATGGCGGCATTCGCCAACACGGCGAGCCCGCTGTTGACGCGCTTTGCGCCCAACTTCAACCAGCGTTTGACGCCCGGCGCGATCCGTCTGCTACGGCTCTGTCGCCACGCTGACACGGCGAAGGCTCGCAACGAACTAGGCTTCGTGCCGACATCGATCCGCCAGGCGATTCAAGAAGCCTATGCCTTTCATTACGCCCGCGGAGCGATCGTCAATCCGGCGGCCAAAGCGCCGCAAATCAACCGCCCGATCGGCAAATCGGCCGCAGCCTAGCGCGCTCGCGCGATCGAAAGGAAAGCACCATGTCCACAGTTGGATACGGAGAGAGCATCGGTAGCCCGCCGTCGTTTGAGCAGGCACGCAACTTGCGACAAAAAGTTCGCGCCGCCGGCCTTGACCCCAACTACTGGTACCCCGCTGAATGGGACGTCAACCTTAAGCGCGGTCAGGTGATCGATATTAGCTTTTGGAAGCGATCGATCGCGCTCTTTCGCGGCGAGGACGGCTCGGTCCACGCGATCGAAAATCGCTGTGCCCACCGGCAGCTCAAGCTAACCGTGGGCCATGTCGAGGGCTGCAAGCTGGTTTGCCCCTATCATGGCTGGAAGTACGACGGGCAGGGGCGCGTCGTCGAGATCTCGCATACGCTGTTTGGTCGCGACATGCCCAACTTTCGCGTAGCGAGTTTTCCTGTTGCCGTGCGCTACGGCATGATCTGGATCTTCCCGGGCGACGCCGAGCTGGCTTCGAGTCGCGAGATTCCGGAGATTCCCGAGCTTGAGGGTGCCGATCGCTGGGCGGCTGTGCCGGTCGACTTCACTTGGCGCGCGCACCACTCGATGATCATCGACAACGTCAGCGACTTCACCCACGCTTACCTTCATCGCAAGTTCGCGCCGTTTTCTGACGCTGAGCTCACCGGTTTCGAGACCCGTGGCGACGATGTCCACCTGAGCTACGACACCAAGGTGGGCCGCGGTCGGATCAGTGGCTTGTTTGTCGACCGCAGCCAAGTCAACACCAACCACATGGACCTCTGTTATCAGTATCCGTATCAGTGGTCCAACACCGACGACCAGATCAAACATTGGCTGTTCTTGCGACCGATCGACGAGCAGCACACGCGGGCCTTCTTCATCTTCTACTTCAAGTCGCTGAAGATCCCCTTTCTCCCGCTGGCGATTCCGCGCCCAGTGATGCAGTTCGTGATGAAGATCGCCAAGCAAACGCTGGTGCGCCCACTGCTCAAAGAAGACGGCATTGCCGTCGAGGCCGAGCAGGAGGGCTACGATCGTCACTACGACGCGCCGCTCGCCGAGCTCAACCCGGTGGTTCGCGCCTTTCAGCAGGTCACGGTTCGCAAGTGGGAGGCGTTCTTGGCCCATCAGGCCGACAAGCAGGCCTCGCGCACCGCCTAAGCCAGCGTTGACAGCGATCGCTCGACGCGCTTGCTCGGGCCTGTGCGCACCGCGCGCGCCGCGCTTCTCCACGCCTGCGAGCTAGACCCGTCGCCCTGCCGCAGCTGCGCTCTGCGGGCGAGCCTCGCTCTGGCTTGGCCAGGCTGAGCGAGTGGTGTAGCTTTGGCGCAGCAAAGGAGTGCCGGATGCAACTGAGCGAACTGAAGGTCATCGTTACTGGTGGCGGCAGCGGAATGGGCAAACACTTTTGCGAGCGCTTTTGCGCCGAAGGGGCCAGTGTGGTCGCCTTCGACGTCGATGCTGCCGGTCTCGAAAAGTTGGTCAATGACTGCGGCTCGTGTACCGGCCAGCTCCACACCCAGGTGGTCGATGTTACCGATGAGGCGCAGGTCGTCGACGCCGTCAAGCTCGCCGGGCAGACGCTGGGTGGCCTCAACGCACTGATCAACAACGCCGGGATCTTTCGCGACGGCATGCTGGTCAAGGTCGACAAAAAGACTGGCGATGTTCAGCGCATGTCGCTCGAGAAATGGCAGTCGGTGATCGACGTCGACCTGACCGGGCCGTTTCTGATGGCCCGCGAAGTCGCGGCCTACATGATCGAAAACAAAACGGCTCCGGGTGTGATCGTCAACATGTCGTCGGTTTCTCGGGCTGGCAATCCTGGTCAGTCGAACTACTCGGCGGCCAAGGCAGGTCTTGTTGCCGATACAAAGCTCTGGGCGGAAGAGCTTGCGCGTTACCAAATACGTGTCGGCGCGATCGCCCCCGGGTTTGTTCGTACGCCGATTCTCGATGGCATGCGACCAGAGGTGCTCGAGCGCATGCTGACCGGCGTGCCGCTTCGTCGGCTGGGTGAGCCGGAGGAGATCTTTCGCGGCATCCGTTTCATCGTCGAGTGCGACTATTTCACCGGGCGCTGCATCGACATCGACGGCGGCGTGAGGATGTAGCGGCGATGGGTCTAATCCAGAGTGCCGGCTGGTCGGCGATCGTCGTCGTCGGCTTTGGCATCATCAGTCTGATCGGGCTGGCTGTGACGTTTCTCGTCGATCGGGCCGATCTGATGCCGCGCCGTGCCGCGCGCGTCGGGTATTTCATTTGCGCGCTCGCTGGCGGGCTGTGTTTGCTCGTCGGGGTGTTGGGCTGGGCACATTCACGGCAGATGGTCGAGCAAGCGCTGGCTTCGGCGCCACCGAGCATGCGTGGCGAGCTTCACGCCCGCGGCCTAGCCGAAGCGCGGATCGCGATTTACCTTGGTGGTGGCTTTGGCTTGTTCCTTGGCCTCCCTGCGGCGATACTGTTTTTTAAGCGGCGCCCCAAGGCAGTCTAAGCGCGCTCGCCCTCGAGCGATGAGCAAAGATCCAGACATCAAACCGCGCAAGTCCCCGCGGCAACGACGCTCGCAGATCACCGTTGATGCGATCCTCGAGGCCGCGGCGCGTATCCTCCAGGGAGAGCCGCGCGAAAACTTCACCACCAATCGCATCGCCGAAGTCGCGGGTGTGAGTGTCGGTTCGCTCTATCAATACTTTCCCAACAAGCAGGCGCTACTGATCGCTGTGGCTCAGCGCTGGGGACGAAGTTCGATCGATAAACTGCGTCAGGCCTCAGATCTGCTGGCGGCGTTTCCGGCCGAACAGATCATCGAGCAGTTGGTCGACCGGCTGTTCGCCGAGATCAATGCGAGCAGTCAGCTTTACCGCGAGCTGGTCCGCGAGGTCCTGGCGATGGGCCTGACCTTTCTACCCGAGATTCGCAAAGCGATGATTGCGATGGTTGCCGACGTGCTTCGGCGCCACGCCGATGAGATCATCCCCGATGATCCCGAGACTGCGGCTTTCACGCTGGTCGTGATCACCGCCACGCTGATCCAGTCGGCGGTGCTTTACGAGCAGGATTTGATCGAGAGTGGACGACTGCAGGTTCAGCTGACCGCGTTGCTCAAGCGCTACTTGGTTGCTACTCCCTGAGCGCCCTCGACAGAACGACCTTGGCTCTATCGTGCGGCCTCAGAATTCTGAGATCTGCATCTGCTAACCCGACGATAGTTGGTCCGCCCGCGTGGCGCTCGCTCGGCATGGCGGTTGCAAATAGTGCCTCGGGTTGCAAATAGTGCCTCGGGTTGCAAATAGTGCCTCGGGCTACAAATAGTGCCTCGGGTTGCAGAGAGATTGCACGGTAGGTCGCGGCCCGCGCTGACGAATTGCGGGCGCGCGAGGAGGATAACGATGGGAAAGCGGCAGACAATGGTGGTCCTTTGCGGGTGGTTGTTCGCCTTCGCCGGCTGCCAGGAAAGTTCATCCGGTCAGCAGCGCGATGGGGGACAAGCCGACGCGTTGATAGCTGGTGATGGCACAACGAGCAGCGACGGTTCGGCATCGAGCGATGCGCGCAGCAATCGTGACGGCATGGTGACCCATGGACCTTACAGCTGGAACCGTGCAGCGGATCAGCTGGTCATCGCTTACAGCCGCAGCGGTGGCGGCTTTGACTGGAGCTGCGCCGCGATCGCCCAAAAGACGCCGTGCAACTTCATCAACGTGATGGGCGACGGCACGGTTTACGTCGGCGGACGAACGCAAGACGCGATGGTTCGTGTTCACCAGCTCTGCCCCAGCGATGTTGCGGCTCTTTTGCAGAAGCTCGCGCCCGAGTCCTGGAGCAGCACGCCGACGGCCTATGGAACGGCGGGACTTTGCGACGGCCCCGAGGAGAAGATCAAGGTCTCGCTCGGTAATCTCGGGTCGCGCGCGATCAGCTATTCGGGATATTGCGCCAAGAGTTTGCCCTCAAATGTGGTACCGGTGACCGCGCCGATCAAGGACGCACTCGATCAGATCCGCGCCCAGGCGCAACAGCAAGCCAACGAGATTCGTCCTGAGGCAGCCTGGGCGACGCTTCACGGACCGCTTGCCGCGCCGCAGGAGTATCTGCCGGAAGCGCAGTACGTCTACCCTTGGCCGGCGACATCGGTCGACCCGACATCCTATTTGCACGCCAACTACAACGAGGCGTTCAAGATCGGTGTTGCCGACCTGGCGTTGATCGCCGCGCTCGCTCGCGATCCGAAAAGCAAAGGCCGCTTTGTCTCGTTAGCTGGTGGGACCTACGAGGTGGCCCTTGTCGGTGTGGCGCCGCCGCGCGGGATCGGCATTCGAGACGACTGCAACGTGGTCGGCGCACGGCGCGGGTCCAAGCCGAGCCGTTGGGCGCAACGGCAGGTTCGTCAGCTCAGCTACAGTTCGCCACCCGGCTGCTGATCGTCAGCGCGCTGGCGAGCTGCGGCGAAGCGATAGAGCACGGCGACCGCGCCGGCGCTGGCAAACAGCGCGCTGAGCAGCATGACCTCGCCGCGGTAGACCCAAATCGCTTGGGCAACGAGGAGCCCAGCGACCGCCAGATGCTGCCAGAGCAAGCGACGAATCCAGAGGCCCACTGCGGCGCAGCAGAGTGCCGCGGCCAACGCCGCGTTGGCGAGCTGTGGGGCGTCGCCGACATCTCGCCAGCACTGACGACCGAAACCAAAGGCGAAAAGTAGCAGGACCGCTGTGGCGACTGCCCGCAACGGTGTCTTCTTGCTGGCGCGCAGCGCGCGATCGACAAGCTGGACCTGCGGCAGACGGTGATCGTAGGTCGCATTGTCGGGCAAGCGCGGTTGGCGATAAATCGCCCGCCCCTCGATTTGCCGTTCGGTGTAGATCCGCCGGGCTACGGCGCGGGCCTGGGCGGTGTAATGGCGTGAGCGCTGCACAGCCGCGAGCTCGTCGAGGGGCATGCGCATGAAATGCTGCTCTTGTCGGGGATCGACCGGCACAGGCTAAGTCTACCGCATCATTTCCGCCTGGCCAGCGCCCGCGCTCGAGGGGCATGGCGCCCAGGCCTACGCGCTAGCAGGCTTCGCCGACGTCTTCTCCCGGCGTCGGCCGAACCTTGAGCACACTTTCGCGGCGAATCGTGACGGTACCCAGCGGCACGCCTCGCGGTTTGCTCACGTTTTTCGCTTGGGTATAGCTGACCGCCACGACGCCCCCGTCGCGGGCCTTGCTGTGATGCGCCGCTACGCTTGCCGCCTTTTTCAGCAGCTCGCGCGAGGGTTCTTCGCCGCTTGGGCCCTGCAACACCACGTGGCTGCCGGGCATGCCGCGCACATGAAACCAGTAATCGTTGGGCCGGGCGATTCGGGTGCTGAGTTTGTCGTTGTCGGCGTCGCTGCGCCCGACGAGCAATAGCCAGCCGTCACCGAGATCATAACGCAAGATGCGCGGGGGAGGTGGTCGACGGTCGCGAGACATCGGCGACGCTATTTAGCACGAAATGCGACCGTACACAGCGCCTCGCTGCCTACCTGTCGATCTGTCTGCTTAGCATCTCGAGCGCGGGTAGAACGGGATAGCCGCTGAGCCGTCGTCCGCTGCGCTCGGCTCGTATCCGCGGGCGCGCCGCGCCGATCTGCTGGGTGCTGTGAAAGACGACCAGCGGCGTAGCGCTGCTTTTGCTGATCACCGTATGACGACGAATCTCATGAATTGCATTGGCTGCGACGCCGTCCGAGGCGTCGGTTTGACCGAGCGCTTCGACGAACATGTAGCCGACCAGCGCATTGGAGAGCTTGTCTTTGACGTCGTAGATCGTCGTCGATTCGGCGGCCTTGCCGACCAGCGCCTTGCGCAGCGACAGCGGTAGCGCGGAGATCTTCGTCGGCGTCGGTGAGATGCGCAAGCCCTTCGGGTTGAGCAGCTCCGGCGCCAGACCCTGGGCGCTTTCGATGCCTGCGGTACCCTTGTTGGCGCTGATCATCTTGCTGACCGCAACCTGCAGCAACGAAACCCGCGCTAGGTCGCGCGCCGCGAGCGAGTCGCGGACGCTCTGCGCGCGGTCGACAGTAAAGGCGGCGCGCAGTCGCCGTTGCACCGGTCCCTGCCCCTTGCGATGGGCCATCGCTACGCTGCTCAGGCAGAGGACGACGGTAGTGGTTAGCACGATCGAGCGTTTGCGCATCGGTTACTCCGGTAGAGGTCAGCTTCGATGCATCCAATTGCAGCAGCCGTGCCAGCGGTTTGTCCTGTGATCGTTTGAGAATTCTTGCTACTGGGTGGCCATTGGGGCTGTGTGGACTGGATGGCCTGGCCTCCGTGTCAGATATGCCGGGGCATGTCCCCTCGATCGCTTGTCCGGGCACGGTGAGCCTGGCCGACGGTGAGCCTGGCCGACGAACCGACGACCGCGGTGGGGTGATTAGATCAAAGGTGCGTAGTAAGCGCCCAAACGCCGCGCAAGCCGACGGCCTAGTCCCCGCGACATACCGGGGCAGTGTATCAGGAGCCGAGCAACCCTCTCGCGCGCCCACCCGCGAAATCTTCGTCACCGCCCTTGACGCACACCATAACTATTGTCAGTCTTGACAACAAATGACTACTTCAGTCTGGCCAAGCCAAGAAAATTCAATAAAATCAGAAACAAAAGATGAGTCCGGTGAAGATCGGTCCGGTGGAGCCCTGGACAGCGAACGGCCCGGAGACGCGGAACACGGTGTGCGCTTGCGGGCCGGTCCCAAGACGCTGGGCGGTGTGCTGCGTTATTACTTCACCCGCCCGGCATCGATCGTGATCTCGACGATGGGCCTGCTCGCCGTGGCCCTTCGGCTCTACGTCGCGCGTTTTCGCTGGACCGATCTGGCGATCGTCGCTGGTGTACTGCTGCTCTGGCCGCTTTTGGAATGGGTGATCCACGTTTTCTTTTTGCACCATAGGCCGAAAAAGATCGGTCGCTGGACGATCGACTTTTTCGCCGCACAGAAGCACCGACGACACCACCGACAGCCGTGGCTGCTCGCGTTCGTCTCGTTCCCGCTGCGTCCGTTGCTTTGGGCCGTACCTGTCACCTTTGGCGGTTGGTATCTCGCCTTCGACCTGCCGCAAGCGCTCACTGGCTTCTGCCTGATGCTGGGCATCTTGATGCACTTCGAGTTCGTGCACTTTCTCGCGCACACGCGCTACCAGCCGAAGAACTGGTACTTCAAACGCACCTGTCGCAATCATCGACTGCATCACGTCAAGAACGAACGGATGTGGCAGGGCATCACCTCGAATCTGGGCGACCTCATTTTGGGCACCCTGCCGAGAAACTCGAGTGCTGTGCCGCGCAGCCCGACGGTACGCACCCTGGGCGTCGAACAAGACAATGCGCACCCCAGCCTCGGGCCGCTCTCCGAATGGCAGATCCGCTAGCGCCGCGACGCGCGCGGACTGTGCCATCGATCGACAAACACACGCCTTGGCTGCGTCGCTGGCAACGCCTCGGCCAGGGCTACTTCGCTGCGCGACCACCGATCCGCCACCTGTCACGCCGTTTTTGCTCGCTCGCTTGCTGTTAGCGCTTTGGACTGACGGGCCGACCGCGCTGTAACGCGAGTCGGTTATTGTCTCTGCAGGCACTGTCTGGCTGGGCTAAAAGAACGTGGTCTTTGTTCTTGCCCAAAGGAAGTGCACATGTGCGTCGATCGCGGATTTGTTTTGCTGGTGGCCTGCGTGGTGGGTTGTGCCCCGACGGCGGGCCCAGCTGTGGCGCTAGATAGCGGGCTCGGGGTACAAGACAGCGGGGTCATTGCACCCGATAGCGTGATGGTCCCCGATGCGGAAACTGATGCGGGAACAAGCGCCGACGGCAGCGGGCCCACAGCGCCCGATGATGCTGGATTGCCCGACGGTCCGTCGGTGAATGCCTTCCAGGGCCCGCTACGGGCGGTAATGCTTGGCACGCTGACCACCGTCGCCGCAGCCAGTCGCGGAAGGACTGGCCTGACGATCGGCGGTAGAGCCAGCAGCGGAGCGATCGTTGATGTGGATGGCTTTCGGTTCAAGCCACCATCTGGTGTGTCTTGGGGCTGGGTCGGACGTGTCGTTGATGGCTCGGGGGTCAGCTGGGTCATCCCGGCCAAAGCGCCGAGTTATGCCTCGGTCGATCACGTTGCAATGCACGGCGATGAGAGCGTGGTCGCCGGAACATTTGTCGACAAGGTCACCCTCGATGGCACGACGGTGCTGGCTGGCAAGGGGTTGTCGCTGTTTATCAGCCGCCTAAGCCCCACCGGCAAGGTCAAATGGATCCTCGCGCTTCCCGCCAACGACTTCATCGTGCTGCGGGCCCTCGTGGCTGATGGCGCAGGAAATGCCTATGGCGCGATAGAGTTTCAAGGCGAGCTGACCGTTGACGGCCGAACAGTCATTTCGCCCAACGGCAAGCGCGACGTCTTGTTGGTCAAGCTGGACACCCTTGGACGTTTTGTCTGGGCCAAGCAGTACGGCAATAGCTCGGACGACTACGCGGTCGATCTCGAGATGGACGCTAAGGGCGGACTGCATTATTTGGGCGAATACCAGGGCGGTGCGGTGTCCTACAGTGGACACAAAGTCAGCGCCGACGACGTTAAGCGCGAGATCATCTACGGCGCGATCAACGCTGCAACGGGGGACTTCGTCCGGATCAAAAGCTTTGGTGGACCCGGCGATCAGTTTGCCGACAGTTTGGCGATGCTGTCCGATCGGCCGGTAATCGCTGCTCAACTTGAGGGCGGAAAGCTCACCTTGGCGAGCGGTGTGGTCTACGATTCCAAGACGCGATCGGTCGCCTCGATCATCGAACTCGATGCTCAGTTGGCCCTCGATAAAGTGCATGTCATCGAGCGACCCTACGATGCGGTCACGCTGGCGGCACGCGGCAATCGCCTGTATGTCGCCGGACACTTCTTGGGCCAGGTCAACTGGCACGGACTCAGCCAGCCATCTCCGGCAAACAGTCGCGGGATCTACTTCGCGAGCATCGAAGCGGGCAAGCCGACCTTGGTCGTACCGCAACACCCCAAGGGACTCGCAGTCGTACGGCAGGCTACGTCCTCCGCTCAAGGGGACCCGATCTGGATCGGCCGTTTCAGCACGGATTTCAGCGTCGGGGGCTACACCGTGCGTACAGCAAAGCCTCACTACAATGGCGCGTTCGTCTGGCAGCAGCCCTGATCAGACGTTGGTTCTTGGACAGCGCGATCATGCCGGCCAGCTGTGCGGGCTATTCATCTTCCGCTCGCGCGGTACCAGGTCATCACAAAAGCTGAAGGCGGCGGTGCTTCTTGTTGTGAATCGCGATGCAAGGGCCGACGCGTCGGTTGTTGTGCGCAGCGCGGCAAGACAAGCGCGGTTTACTGCAGCGAAGCGAAGTCACGTTATCCGTCGCTGACGGCGAAATCCGCGTGCTCACCGTTAACAAATAGACGTTGAGCTATCAGTCAGCAGGTGGTTGTCTCGAACTGATGCAACGCTTGTTTTGCCTGAAGATCGTCACGTTCGTTCTGCTTTGTGGCTGTGGTAATCAAAGGCCAGTGCGCGATGCTCAACCGACGGATCGGGATGCTCGCCCAGCGCTGCGCGATTTGTCGGCGATCGTCGATGGCGCAACGCTGGATCTTTCGGACAACGTCAAGCGCGACGCACGAGCGGATCTCGCCGCAGCTAAACCAGACGCTGCGGCGCAAGATGTCGGCACTGACGCGTCGCTTGTTTGCTCGACGGGCCGCGGCGACTGCGACGGTCAACGCAGTAACGGCTGCGAAGTGCAGCTCGCAAGCAGTCGTCGTCACTGCGGAAGGTGCGACCATGACTGCAGCGGTGGCCGTTGTGAGAGCGGCGTCTGCATCCTGCTCGAACAACCGATTCTGACCTGCCCGCTGATTTCCGCCGGCGATGCGCTCTATCTGGTAACGGGCAGCCCGCAGGGGCTTTCTCGTCTAAGTAAGCAAGGTGGCACGCCGAGCAAGCTGATCGATCGACCGATCGCTTACGCCATCGACGGCCCGAACCTGTATTGGCTACAGAGCCAGGCCACGCAATTTGAACTGCTCAGACGGCCGCTGCTCAGCGGAAGCGCCAGTTTGCTAGCAACGTTGGGCAAGTCCGATGTTCCACGTTCGTTGGCCGTTCACCAAGGGATTGCCGCCTGGGTGACCGGCGACTATCTGCGCTGGGACAACAACGGCGGCACCGTCTGGGGATACAGCAGCGGCCAGTCGAAGGCGCTCGCTACCACGCGCGATGGGCCTCAGCGCGCTCTCGTCGATGGCGCTGCGATCTACTGGAGCGAAAACGACGCGCTGTTCGGCGTCCAGGCCAGCGGTGGATCGCCCTGGCTGGTCGCCAAGGGACAAGACGCACCGCTGCACTTGGCCGCCGATTCGACGCACCTCTATTGGACGTTCAGTTCACCGACGAGTGCGGGCTCGATGACCTTCTGTCCGACCTGCGGAATCGCTCGCGCGCCAAAGGCTGGCGGCGCGGTTCAAGTGATCGCGACGACGACATACCCGCCCCAAGCGCTTGCGCTGCAAAATCAGGTTATCTTTTGGCAGGACGGCAACCCACCCGCGCAGCCGGCGACGATACGGCGTGTTGCCGTCGGCGGAGGTTCGCTGGAAACAGCGGCATCGGATGTGCGCGGCGGTTGCTTCGCCGTCGACGCACAGAGCCTGTACTACGTGCGAGAAAACCCGACGACGCAACAGCAAGAGTTAGTCAAAGTCCCGTGGCAATAGCGCGCTTGGCTTTGGCGCCGGCAGCGCGACTCACTATTCGATCGCCAGAATGTTCTGCACAGCGCGCGTCGGAAAGGCGAGCCGCGCCGGCGCAGAGAAAGCCAGCGGTGCCGCATAGATCTGCATCGTGCGCTGGCTAGTACCCATCGCAAAGACGGCCACCGAATGATCGCTAGAGATCAGCAGATTGTCGCCGGTGTAGTTGTCGCTGACGCTCTTGAGTGCGTTGGTCACCATCGAAACGGTGTTCGGTGTGGTGATGCGGCCAGCGTAGATCTCTTGAGCGCGAATCGACCAGCCGACCGAGGTTACGACGTATCCGCAGTCTGCAGATACCGAGGTGCCGGCAAGGGTCATCCCGCGATCGGTGATTTGGGTGACCTGGGTCGCTGGCGCCGGCTGGTCTTGATCGAACAAGAATAGTTGCTGACTCTGTCCTGGGTTTTGCACGCTCGGTTTCGCGGCGACCACCATCGAGGAGCTGCCCGCGCAATGAGTGATCGAATCATAGATCAGGTCTGACGCAGCACTTGGGGTGATCGCGCGCGCCGTCCAGTTCGATAGATCGAGCGCGTACAGGTGGCGTGGCGGGTCGATGTAAAAGAGGTAGCGTCGGTTAGGTGACAGCCACAGACCAAAGTAGTTGCCAGTGCCGGCCAGCAGATAGGGCTTGGTCGGTGGGTTCGTGCCCGTGATTCGCGTTAGCGTGGCCGTCGCGGCGTTGAAACGGAACAGATCGGCGCGGACCTCCGTTTCTCCCATCACGAATACCAGCGTGTCGTCGTCGATCCAAACCAAATGTCGTATTTCGCGGAGCGACGAAGGTCCGACGTTGTTGGCATTGGTGACGTGCAGTGGGCTTGCAGTTCCCGAACTGTCCGTCACCCACAGCTCGCGAAACGCTGCCGAGAGCCTGCGCGTGAAGGCGACACGCTTTCCCGAGGGTGAGAGGCGCAGTCGCGTGGTGTAGCTCGCGCCAACCGTGTCGCCACGCACATCGATCGTCGCCGGCGCGTTGGTCAGATTTCTCGCCCCGCTGCTATCTACGGCGATCAGGTCATCGCCGCTGGACGGTGCGCTAGCGGCAACGACGATCAGACCGCTGTTGGTCGCTTCGATTTGCTCACCGATCCAGCTGACCTGTGCACCGCCGACCTTGGCTAGCTTGACGATCGTCGGCGCGTGGCTGCCATCGCGGGGCATGCGCCACAGCGTTCGTTGATTGCCGGTTCGCGAAATGAAGTACAGCATGCTGCCGGCAAACGTCAGGCTGGCTGGCAGGAGCTCGTCGGCTGGTTGCGGCAAACGGGCTTCAAAGAACGACTTGCCGTTGGCAAACGTGCTGCCATCTGTGCGCAGTAAGACGATCTCGTCGTGCTTGGCGCGGGCTGTTGCGGTAAACCGGCCGTCTTTGGAGACAGACATGCTATCGAAGATATCTTGCAGCGGGATTTGCTGCTTTGAGCCGAATGTTCTCGTTGTATAGAGGCGGTCCACGCGGCCATCGGGGCGGACGAGCAGAAAGCCGATCTGATCGAAGACGTCCAACGCGTTCCGCTCCCAATACGAGATCAGCGTTCCGAGGCGATGGGGCAAAAGTACCGGCTGATAGTACAAACGTAACGGCGAGGCGGGTTGATCGTTGGTGACGTCCCAAGCAGGAATGACCTGGCCGCGCAGGATTAGCCCGTCAAAGGCCAACCGGCCAAAGCCCGGGATGGTTTGGTAGTTGCTGCCGTCGGTGTTGATCGAGGCCAACGTAAGGTAAGACGAAGCGGGGCCGTGGGCGAAGACCACTTTGCGCACCGGCATCGACGGCGCTGCATCGGCGCTGCCAGCATCCAGACGGCCGGCATCGGCGCTCGCTCCGTCGGCGCTGCTGGCATCCAGACGGCCAGCGTCGAGGCGGTGGGCATCGCGCGTCTGTTGATCGGACGGCGCCGCATCTGCAGGTTCGTCGCCCGCTTGCAGATCGCTGCGTGTCGCGGTCAGATCGAACGCAGCGTCTTCGAGGCGGGCGTCCGATGTCGCGGCGCCGACAGAATGGGTGCTGCAGGCGCCGAGCAACAAGAGCCAAATCAGCGCGCAAGCTGGCTTGGGGAGGGTCTGTGTCATGGCAGCTATATACGAGAGCTCAAGGCCAGTGCCCAGGATGTTTGTTTAACAAAAACAACGCATTAGTTCATAGAGCTTGCCGCCGCATCCGGCGATGGCGTCGTCGCTTCAGTCTTGCGGGTGCGTTGTGGGGGACTGGGGCTCGGCGAGCTGGCTTACCGGGGTGTGGTCGAGAAAGTGTCGCTGGTTATCGTTGGTGTAGCGGCGACCCAAGGCGGCGCCATGCTGCAACACCCATTGAGATACCGAGAGGCGACCGAGCGGCGGATCGTGTGAGAGCAGCAGTTCTTGCTGCAGACCCAAGAGTTCCTCGCTGGTCAGCACAACATCGGAAAGCAGCTTGCCAACCAGCCGCAGGGCGAACATCGCCAGCCCGTTGGGCGCGCTGAGCAGCCAGCGTCGGACGCCGGCGCCTTTGGCGAGCAGTTGAACGTACTCGCGAAACGAAAAGACCTCTGGGCCTGCCGCGTCGACTTCGGCGTAGTCGGTTCGCTCGGCGAGGTCGGCGACAATCCGCGCCAAGTCGTCGATCACGATCGGTTGGAGGCGGTATCGACCACCGCGTGGCATCAAGAACACCGGGAAGCGGCGCAGGAACCAAGTGATGTTACCTGACAGAACGTCGTTTGGCCCGACCACCAGGGTGGGGCGGACGATCGCTGCGCAAATCCCGCTATCGCGGATGTGCCGTTCCACTTGATGCTTGCCGCCGTAGTAGCCCAAGTTGCGTCCGCGCTCAGCGTTGCTGACGCTAAAGTGCACCAGCCGGCCAACTTGCGCTTCTCGCGCGCAATCGATCAACAACCGCGAGCGCTCGACTGCGCCAGCGAAGGCCAAGCCACTGGCGGCCACCGTCTGCGATCGACCCGTGGGCCACAGCCGATCGGCGAGGCGCACCCAGTAGGTGTTGACCAGCAGATCCGCGCCCCGCAATTGCTCGACGAGGTGCTGCCGGTCGAACTGCAACGGCGCATGGCTGATCGGCACCGCTGCGGGCACGCGACGGTTGGTCAACGTGTGAACGCTGTAGCCGCGACGCAATAGCTCTGCCGCCACCGCCGCACCGGAGTTGCTAAACGCACCCGTCACCACTGCTCGCATGGTTAGAGCCTGCGCTAGGCCGACGCAACAGCGCAAGGGGTTTCGCCGCGTTCGCGCACCGGTCGGGGTGAGCGTCAAAGTACGCTTAGTGAAACGGCACGACTTGGTTGAAGGCCGGTTTGCCGCTAGCGAGCTGAATCCAATTGCCACATCCAGGTGCTGATCGGGCCGCAACCGCTGCTGCGCTTGATCAGGAGCAATCGCTCTTCGCCGGGGAACACGTCGTCGAAGTGACAAAGCCAACTTTGGGTGACGCGGTTCTTGTGGCAGCGGTGGGCCGGCAGCGGGTCGACCTGAACGGCGGTAAAGCCGCGGCGGTCCCAATCGTAGGTAGCGGTAGAATGGGTGACCAGGTAGAGCTCCGGCTGTTCAGTCCAGCCCGGTCCACGCAGTTCGACAAAGACTTCGTCGGCTGGAAAATATTTCAGGGCCAAGCCGATGGCCAGATACGGCGTCTTCGCCTTATCTTCGCCGTCGCAAACTATTCTGCTCTTGCGAACCTGCTTTGTACGCATTCCCGCCAGCATACCCAGACGCGACAGTTCAGCCTCGCGTTGATCGAGCAGACGGTTGAAATCGACGCCGGCACCTATCACCGGAGCGCTATACGCCGTTCGGCCTCTGCAGGGGGTAAAGAGGTCCCATGGCATCGCGAGGTTGCTGCTGAGCACGCCAACCACGCCGGGACCCGATCCGTCGTCGAAAAAAAGTGGTCCGCCGGAGTCGCCTTTGCAGATCTGTCGCCGGTCTGGCGTTACCCATTTGAGTCCCAACTTGGGCAAAAACTCCTTGAAACAGCCATCGGCGCGCCGCAACTGCCAGTCGTTGTCGCCGTCCTTGGGGTGGTAGCCATAGCCCAGATGGAAAACCGGGTCGCCGGGTTTGGGCCAACGCTTCGCCAAAGGTGCGATCATCTCGTCCGCGAACGATCCTTCAACGACGGCGATGGCGCTGTCGTAGCGCTTTTCGTCGTTGCCTTCCCAGTCGAACTTCGGGTCATGCAGGTAATCGACGATCGCGTGGACGCTTCCGTTGGCCAGGCGTACATCCAACAGGCCCTCGTCGCGCAACATATGCCCGGCCGTGAGCACGCGGTTCTTGCCGATGATCACGCCACTGCCGGATTCGGTCAGGCCGTTGGTGATGCCGACGACGCTGCGTGTCAGCCCGGTGGATTGCTCGGCCTTGCCCCGGTCGAGCGGATCGACAAGATCTGCCTCGATTGACCCGCAACCCCAAGAAATCAGAAGAGTGAGCCAGGTCAATCGCCTGACGCGTTGTACACCATACATCGTTGCGCTCCTGCTTATCACGCAGCCATCCTAAGCAAGGGACATGCCGAGGCGCGGGTTGAGCCGATCTACGAAACGCCCTGTTTCGCGTCAGACGACGTGGCGTTGCGGTGACCTTTGGATCTGATATTCGTTCCAAGAGGCTGCGTTAACTGCCGATGGCTGTAGCGCATTGCCCTCTTGAGCGCCCGGCCGAGTCCTGACTCGGCGTATCGCTGGGTATACCAGCCGCTATGGTTGCCCGACGTGGAGTACCGACATGGCGCCTGGCATATTGGTGCCGATCTGGCTCAAGTTGGCCACCAAGTTGGGCGCCGTTGACGAGAGCGTCGCTAAGCGTAGCGTCGCCTGATCGGCTTGGGTCCCTGCGGCGAAGGTCAGATACTGCCCCGCCTGATCGAGAACGCCCGCGCTGACGTAGCGATCGACGGTCGTCGACGGCAGGACCGCGAAGAACTTTTTCGGACCGGCCAAGTGGGCAATGGCGATCTGCCGCTGATCGCCGCTGATGTCGTCGCGCGCTGCCGAGACCGTCGCCCAGTTGCAGCTGCCAGAAAAGCCGATGTTCGATGTCGGCCAATGGTTACCGAGGTCGGGTGCTGCGATCACTGACGCTGCGCCCTGTGCGCCGTCAAGAAATTGGTAGAACGAGCCCGCAGCCCCTTGCAGCAGAACGGTGTCGCTGCCGGCGCAGCCATCGATCAGCCAAAAGGACTCACCAAACCGCGCGCCGTGGGTCAACGGCATCGGGCCATTGTTCGCTGATGCATCTAGCACCTGCAGGTTGCCGCCGCTAGCGTAGTAGACAAGTGGCTTGCGGCTCGCGTGGCGCTGGTTCCCACTTGGCGAGACAACAACCTCCCAGGAAGTCTGCGTTGTCGAATAGCTACCCGACGCTGTGCTTAGGCGCACGGCCTGGCTGCGATTGAGATCGACAGCGAAGATGTCGCGCACACCGAAGTGTTCGGGGCCGGCGCCGATCACAGCCACTGCCCGCTGTTGCGCGCCAGCGATGCCGTTGTCGATATATCGGACCGCTTCACCATTGCTGCCGGGCGGGAGCTTGATCTGCTGCAGGTTTGTCGAGCCGTCGAGGGGCAGCGACCATAAGGTTTGGACCGCACCAGCTACCGCCACGAGGTGTCCCTTGACGAAGGCGCGGTGGAGCTTCAAAGATCTTGTGGGGTCCTATCTAGCAACGCCTTGCGGTACACCAGCAAAGCGAGCGAGCACGCCGTCCACCGCATCGAAAAGCGCCTTGCCTCGCAGGCGAACCAGCTGAGCCAGCGATCGTTCTTTGGCCACCTCCTGTACCACACGGAAACCGACGAAGTATCCAACCCGGTTGGGGATGTCTTGTCGCTTCCCCGCGCCAAGGAAGAAATCGCGGTAGGACGCCTCGGTGCTGCCTTTGAGATGCGGGCGAAGTTCTTTGGCGAGAGAGGGTAGCTGCTGTGTGCCTTGTCGAACCATGTCGTCGCTGAGTACGAGCTGTCCCCACGTCGCGTCCGGGTTGAGCTTCTTTGCGACGAACACGGCTAGTCCTTCATTCCACAAGGGGTAGAGCAATGTCCGATCATCCATGGGCGACGGATTGACGTGCCCGTGGTGCATGTGAAACAGCTCATGGTGAAAAAGCGGCTCAAGGGAAGCGCCTGAACCATGGAGCTTGGCGATCTTGTCGATCCCGAAGAGCAGCGCCATCTCGCCGTTGACCCGACGCACTGCCCCGTCGAAGGCATCCACCGAGACGGTGAAGTACACCTTCCCCTGCCAAGAGAACGACGGGAATGCCTGCCGGAACGTCCGATCGAAGTTGCGCAGGTTGAATGCAATCTCCTCGGTCAGCTTGCGCATGGTGCCGATTCGGCCAGGTAGATCGGGCAGCCATTCGCGGAGTCGCTTGTCGAGGGAAAATGGTTCGGTGCCCCCCGACCGACCGATCACTTTCTCTTGGTAGATTTCAGGATGGGCGCGAGCAACCATCGATTGGAACTGCTCAACCTGCTTGTCCAGGTCCTTTCCCTCGGCAGCTTCCCAAAAGGTCCAGAAGGTCTTGAGCGTGCTGACCAGGGTATACGACCGGTCAGGCACAGACGGTGGACTGTCCATCTTCTGCGTGCTCGCACACCCGGTCCACAAGAGGATGGCGACAGTCGGTAGTCTATGGAAAACCAGGTGCAACATGCCCGGCGTGGTAACTGATGACTTTGTGGTCCGTCAACTGCCGCCGAAGTGCGGCGCGCACTAAGGTGACTTGCGCTGTGACCTGGGCCCGGAAAGGGACCTGAGAGTAGGGGATCGATACAGGTCGGCGTCGGCACCAAAAGGACGCGCCGCTGACCGTCAGCGTGGGGATCATCCAGCGCTAGGAGCAGAGCGCGCGGCTATTTGCAGACGATCGGCGGATTGGAACACCAACCCGGAATGTTGGCGAAGTCGACCACGTTCGGTTGCGACACTGAATACACATCGTG
>JACKDQ010000011.1 GCA_020633415.1 Deltaproteobacteria bacterium | reverse complement strand
CGTGCTCGCGCTGACTTGGGTTCCTGCTGTCGCAACATGGGTCTATCGGCGGGGTGTGAAAGAGAAGGAGACCTGGCTGGTGCGCGGCGTGAAGCGCTTTTATCAGCCGCTCTTGCGCCGCGCCGTCGGCGCACCCGTCAAGGTGATGGTCGGTGCGGGTGTACTGCTGACCGTCGCGATGGCAACGGTTCCGCTCCTGGGCGCTGTGTTCGTGCCCAAGCTTGATGAAGGCGCCGTGGCGATTCAGGCCGTGCGGCTAGCGTCGGTGAGTCTAGAGCGTTCTCTGGAGATGACGACACGCGTGGAAAAGGCACTGTTGGCGAGCTTTCCCGACGCGATCAAGACCGTCGTTTCAAAGACAGGGCGGCCTGAGATCGCTACCGACCCGATGGGTGTGGAGCTTTCGGACATCTTTGTGATGCTGAAACCCAGGTCCGAATGGTCGCGCTACGGCAGCAAGGAAGCGCTGGTCGCGAAGATGCAGAGGGTACTGAAAGACCAAGTTCCGGGCCAGAACTACGCCTTCTCCCAGCCGATCGAGCTGCGGACCAACGAGTTGATCAGCGGTGTGCGCTCGGACGTTGCGATCAGTCTGTACGGCGACGACCTGGCGACGTTGAAACGTGTCGGCGGAGCCATCGCGGCATCGGTTCGAGGGATTCAAGGTGCCAAAGATGTGAAGGTCGAGCAGGTTGCCGGTCTACCCGTGCTGAGGGTGCAGATCGATCGCCAGCGAATCGCCCGCTACGGCATCAACGCCGAAGCCGTCCTTCACGCCGTCGAGGCGATGGGAGGACGCAAGGTGGGCGAGGTCTACGAGGGCGCACGGCGCTTTGCCCTCCGGGTGCGCTACGTTCGCACCGCTCGAACTGACCTCGACACGATTCGCAGGATCCCGGTCGCCGCGCCATCGGGGCAGCTCGTGCCTCTTGGGCAGCTTGCCAAGCTGTCTATCGAACCCGGCCCGGCGCAGATCAGCCGCCATCGCGTTCAGCGACGGCTTTCGGTGGAAGTCAACGTTCGTGGGCGAGACTTGGCTGGCTTTGTCGCAGAGGCTCGGGCGCGGATCGATGCGGCCAATCTCGTTCCGGCGGGCTACTTTGTCGAATGGGGTGGTCAGTTTGAGAACCTTCGAGCAGCAGCTGATCGGTTGATAATCGCCGTTCCGGTTGCGTTGCTGCTGATCCTCGGGCTGCTCTACGCGACCTACCGCTCGCTGCGTCCCGCACTCGTGATCTTTCTCAACGTTCCCTTCGCTGTCACCGGCGGCGTGCTCGCTTTGCTAGCGCGTGGCATGCCGTTTTCAATCTCCGCCGGCGTGGGCTTCATTGCGCTGTCAGGAATCGCAGTGCTCAACGGGGTCGTCCTCCTTTCCTACATCTACAAGCTCCAGGATGAGGGCAAGAGCGCGGCCGAAGCGGCGTATGCCGGAGCCGTGACGAGACTGCGGCCCGTGTTGATGACGGCAATGGTTGCCGCGTTTGGTTTCGTCCCGATGGCCCTAGCCACCAGCGCAGGTGCTGAGGTCCAGCGGCCACTGGCGACGGTCGTCATCGGTGGCCTGTTGACCTCGACGCTGCTAACGCTGTTTGTGATACCAGCGATCTGGACCCGTTTTGGCAGCGCGCAGCGAACGGCGTAGCCCAAAGACGTAGGCTCCAGTCGTCGCGCGAGGTCAGCGTGGCCCTTGCCCACGCGGGTGACTCATCGGGTGCCTCAACTGATGCAACATGGTGGGTTCTGAAGCGACAGCACAGAACACCGGCATCGATTGATATTGGTTATTTACGTGAGATGCTGCGGTCGATGGTGAAGTTGGGAAGCTGACACTCTACCAACTGAGTTAATCCCGCAGAGCTGAGGGGAATGTAGCACTTCTGATAGAGCGGTCAATGGGTACCTGGCGCGGGAGGCGAGCGCGCGATCGCTGCGGAAAGCCTCGGACTGTGCGTCCGGACACATCAACACGGGCAGTCTGAATGCGATCATGCTGCCCCATGCATACGCCGCCAAGGATAGCTAGGTGCTTCGCGCTACTCGCGGCGTTGCTCGGTGCTTGCAAAGTGTCGTCGCAGCCGGAGAGGCGAACCAATCCCGCTTCGGACGCATCGCCTCCGCGCCTGGATGGAAACCACGCGGACCTGGTCGGTGGGCCGGCCGACGTGCGCCCAAGGAATCACTCAGCCATTTTGCCGGCCGCCTGGTACGACATCTATCGCCCGCCGTTGACGTGGCACGATGCAACCGACTTGCGCAACAGTGCTGAAACCTTGACCCTCACTCGTCGCTGTGGCTGGCTGGATCTTAGTTTGCGTGCCTGGCAGGAAAAAGCGGATACCACGCGGTTCGTCAAGCATCTGCGCCGCAGGTTGGGTGAGCGAGGGTACCAGCGAATCGGCGAGCGGCGCTATCGCCACGACACCCGAACGCGGCGGCGTGAGTATCGCTGGGACACCGAGGCAGCGGAAGGTGATGGCATCGTCCATGTGGAAGCATGTGTCAGCGATCGACGGCATCGCGCGATCTACGCGCGGCAAATGCGCCTGCTGGCGCGCCAAGTTCTCCTGCCGTGGTCACCGCACTTGGTCCGCTTTGACGCAGCAGCACAGCGGGTAATCGTGCGGCGGACCTATGCTGCAGGAGCAGCAGAGCCCGACCGCATCGGTCGCACGATCGACGTGCGTATGGTTTGCAAGGGTCGGAACAATCAGATCAAGACAGCCGCCGCGATGGACTGCGCTTCCGCCTACAAATACCTCGCGGACGGTCGCGACTCGTACACGAGTGGGCGTGGTGAAGTGGACTGGGACGAGACCTTCGGGCGTCAATATCTGCGGTGCCGCGAAGCGGCGGCCCGTACATACCTCGAGGGCAAGCGCTGGCGTTTCCTCGACCTATCGTTATTCTCGCCGGACGATTGCGCCGAATCCTCGAAGAACGACTAACGGGCGCGATACCGGCCCGGCCCATTGGCGAAATTGGGCGCTCCCCCCGACCATGGCTGCTAGGGCGCAGCCTAAGAGTCAGTGGGCGCGGGTTCGAGCCGTAGTCGACACCAACGCACTATTCATCGTCGGCCCCGCCGGCAAGCATTGCGCGCAGCAACGCGACCAGCTGCTGGTCTTTTTCGTGCGATGAGTCGGCCTTGAGTGAGAGCATCTGTTGCAGTGTCAGAACGCTGAGTTGGTAGCCGCGAAACTCAATGGACTCGCAGCCTTGCGCAAGGTCCTCGTAGCCTTGTTGCTTTTCGATAGTTGCCAGGATATCCAGCGCGCCGAGTTCGGTAACGAGTAGATGATGCCCTCCTCGCGCCAGCGCGTGCGCGTCGACTGGAATAATGCGGCTATCGGGCCGCCGATAGTAAGCGTTCAGCTCCCGGAGCACCTGGTCAAGCCGCTCGATGTTCTCCTTGTCGAGCGCAGGGACGATGTCGACATCGAACGTTGTCGTCGGTGCGCCTTGAGCTACCGCGGCAAGGCCTCCGACGAGAACAAATGTCACGTCCGCCGCCAGCAGGCGCTCGAGCAGCGCGCCAAGGTCAGCGTTCTTGTTTGGCGAAACCACGGCGAAGTTCGTAGATGAGGGTGATCGTGCGGTCGTTTTGAGCGATGCGCTCGCTTGGCGTCAGTCGCTGTAGCATCGCGATCAGGCTGAGGGTGTGGGCGTCGGGGGACCTCTTTGTTACGAGCGACGCGGTCCTCTTTTCGGCACTCATGACGCCAATACTATCACGCTTTGAGAAGACGAGAGGTCGGACATATGAGTGAGAGTGGCGGCAGCGACGCGGGTTGCGGGTGTTTCCCGCGGGTGTTTCCTCTCCTGCAACACTATGCATCCAAATGCGACAGAGCGGAAAACGCGGCCGGCTTAGGCTTCGTTAGATTCCGTTAGTTTGTGATGCGTAGTTGCTGCGACGTGTGGTGAGCGCGGTAGCTTGGGAAGCTGACACTCTGCCAACTGAGTTAATCCCGCACAGCTCAGGCGAATGTAGCACTTCTGTTTGGGCGGTCAATGGGGTGCGTGGGGCCGGCTGCGAGCTGGCGAGCGTGAGCTGGCGTTGAAGCGGTTCGGTTTCCGCGAAGCCAGCAAATCAGGGCCAGATCGTGCTAATTCTCCCCCTTGCGCGTCTTTGTCGGAGTAGCCATTGCCTGCTCGCTGTTTTGCAGCTCTAAGTCGAGCCGGGCGAGCATGCTACGTCTTCGCACCTTGCATCAGCTGGCGCGGCGCGCAGAAGTCGTTGTTGTGGGCGAAATTAAGCGCACGGTCGACCGGCAAGAGCAGATCACACTTACGATGGTGGTTCGCAAGATCATCGAAACCCGCGCGAACCTGGGAATTAAGCCCGGTCAAGAGCTATTGATCTACCAAGGCCCGGCAAGATCGGGCGCCCGTGGACAGGGGGCGATGGGCCATTGGCATGCCAAGGCTTTTGATCCAGGGACCGAGTACCTTGCGCTGCTGAGCCGCGATCGACGCCGCGGAAGACGCCAAACATTCAGCGGTATGACCGGCTCCAAGTTTGTCGTAACGGGCGTGGGCGGGAAGCTCTGGGTCTCTGTATCGGATTGGATCTTTGGTGGCATATCCGTTCCCGCCGAAATGCGCGTCCACTACAAGGACAATAGCGGCAAGTTTGTTTGCCACGATGGACGACGACGGCACGCGAGCGGTGACGACGGCCGGCTTTGGTTTTCGGTCGACGAGTTTCAACGCATCATCGCCTTGCCGGAAAAGATGCTGACCTACTCCAAGCGGCGCGGCGACCTCAACCCCGAGGCGCGAGCAGGTCACTGCGCTTGGAAGCGCGACTGAACAGAGGCACACGGCATTTCTCAAGCACGCTTTCGCTAGCGCGACGTCGTGTTGGCAACCCAGCCCGCGCCATAGGCCCTGACGTAGACGACGCGCTTGCCGCAGCCGTTGACGCCAATCGACTGGGCCAGCGGTGGGATGTTGCCGGTGTGGACGTCCAGCAGCGTAAACGTCAGTTTCTCTCGGGGACATTGCAGGGCGAAACTCGCTTTGCCACCGACGTCGTCGCGGGAGCTGTTCCAGTGGCTCTCGGACACCTTCTTGCCGTTGACCATCGTCGTCGACCAACAGCCCGCGAAAGCGAGAACCGATATGCTCAATAGCATTGAGAAAGCCAAGCACGGTCGCCGATTGTTGTATTGCACGAGATCCTCCTCGTCGGCGAGATAGCCGCCGCGGTCACGGGCTGCCCGCAGTGGCTGCCCGAACCATAGGGCCCGCGCCCGGCGGAATGTCGCGCGAAGACGAAACCGTTCTTTCGACCCAAAGACCCAAAGGGGACAGTTCTAATGGTTGGTTAAACCCATCGGTTTAACCAACCATTAGAACTGTCCCCTTTGGTCCTTTGGGTCGTCCCCTTTCCCTATCCTTCCTTGCGAACCCAGGTTCGTTTTTTGTGACCTAGGTCGGTAAAACAGAACCAAAACAGTGCTTTTTGGAATCGACCCGGGGTCGACTTTTTGTCGCTTTCGCGGTAGCTGTGGCCCGATGAGCGGACGGGCGTTTTTCGTTGTCGCAACACTCTGGCCAGCTTTAGTCGGCGCTGCCGCGGGGCAGTTCACGCCGCTATCTCGCGATCTGAACGACGCCGGCTTTAGACTGATCGAGGTCAGGTCGGGCGTGAGCGTCTATCAACATCGACGTTCGGCGTTGATCAACGTCGCTGCCGAGGCATGGATGGCGGCGTCGCCCGAGGCCCTGCAACGGGCATTCGTCGACTATCAGCGTCAGCGCCAAGTGATCCGTCGACTCGCCGAGGTCCAGATACTTTCGCGTTCTTCACCGGCGCAGCTGTTGGTCTATCAACGCCTGGCATTACCGATGGTCAGCGATCGCGACTACGTGCTCGATGTGCGCTGGGGCCGGCAGCAAGACACGTTCTGGGTGCGCTACTTGGTGCCGCCCGGCTCGGCCGTAGCGCCGCGCGCCGGCGTTGTGCGCGTGCCGCTGCATACCGCCAGTTGGCAAATTCGTTCCGATCGGCGCGGTGCTTCGTTCGTGCGCTACCAGATGATGCTCGATCTCGCCGGTTGGATTCCGCGTTTTCTTGCGCGTCGCGGTGCGGCGGATGAGCTCCCCGAGTTGTTCGAAAACCTTTGCCGCTTGGCGCTCAGTAAAGAGCTGCCGCAAGGCACACGCTGTATTCGTCGTCATCGTTAGCAGCGGTCGAGGAGGAAGATGATGCGTCAGGCAGTCGCAACGGAAAAGGTCGGCGAAATCCTTGACGACCTGCGCGAGCAGCTGATCGGCGACCAGCAAGCGGATGGCTCATGGTCCTATCTGCTCGAGGGCAGCGTGCTTCCCGACGCTTACCAGATCATTGCCGAGCGGTTATTCCCGCCGGCAGATGATGATCTCGTCGCCGATCTAGCTCGTGCGATCGTCAAACGACAGCGGCCAGACGGTGGTTGGGGGCTTTGTCCCGACGACGATGGCGACTATAGCACCACGCTTGAGGCCTACCTTGCACTGCGTCTCGCAGGTGGCGAATCGACAGCATTGGCTCGTGCGCGGAGCTTCTTGCAGCGCAAACGTGGCAAAGGCGAATTGAGCAACCTCACGCGGGTGGCCTTTGCTACCTTCGGCATTCTGCCCTGGTCCGCGGTGCCGACCTTGCCGCCCGAGCAGTTGCTTTGGCCGGCGCGCTGGCCGCTGAGCATCTTGGACTTCGTCTCCTTCACGCGCGTCCATCTGCCACCGATCATGATTCTCGCCGCGCTAAACGCGCGTCTCAGGCTGCCCTGCGCCGAGGAGCTGCGTTGGCTTTGTCCGCCTCGCTTCGCTAAGCCGGGCAGCGGCGCGTCGGCGCTTCGTGCCACGGTGGAGCCAGCCTTCGCGCTGGCGCGTCGCATCAGCTCGCTGACCCATCTTCGCCCGCGCGCGCTCGAAGATTGTCGCAAGTTCATCGTTTCGCGCGTCGAACCCGATGGAACGGTAGGTAGCTATATCCTCTCAACGCTCTTTTCGATGTGCGCATTGCGCGCCCTCGATGCGAAGCGGCACGACGCGTTGATTTTCGCGATGAAGCAGGGGTTGCGCAGCATCGTCTACCGCGGGGTCGAGACGCGGATGCAGCCCTGTAGTTCGACGCTCTGG
Source organism: Deltaproteobacteria bacterium (assembly GCA_020633415.1). Taxonomy (GTDB): domain Bacteria; phylum Myxococcota_A; class Polyangia; genus JACKDQ01. The sequence goes on along the minus strand of JACKDQ010000011.1, from coordinate 142,997 downwards.
GATACTGCGCTGAACTTGAGTCTGTTGCGCCGGCTGGGCGTCGACGATGATTCCGCCGTGGTGCGACGGGCGGTTTCTTGGTTGCTCGAGCGTGAGGTGCAGGCCAGTCCGGATGCGCAGATGGCTCGCGAGAAGATCGCTGGCTGGGGTTTTCAAGCGGTCAACCGCTACTACCCAGACGTTGACGACACCTGCGCGGTGCTCGAGGCGCTCGAAGACCTGCGCAGCGTGCAGCGCGATCGTGCAGCTGCTGCGTACACGCGCGGATTGTCATGGGTGCTGCGCATGCAAAACCGTGATGGCGGCTGGAGTGCCTTCGATCGCAACTGCGCGTCCCCGCTTCTGGAGCGCTGGTCGTTCAACGATATGCGCCGCGCGATGATCGACCCCAGTACCGCCGATATGACCGGCCGAACGTTAAGCTACGTTGCTCCACATCTCAGCGCGCCACAGCGGGCTAGTGCGTTGCGCTGGCTCGACGGCGATCAGCGCTCCGACGGCTCATGGTTTGGTCGCTGGGGCATCGCTTTCATCTACGGAACGTGGGCCGCGTTGTTGGGCTACGCGCGGTGCGGCAAGTTAGCGTCGACGTCGGCACACGCTCAGCGGGGGTGCGATTGGCTAGCGCGCGTGCAAAACAGCGACGGTGGGTGGGGCGAGTCATGTCTCGCCGACCAGCGAGATGTGTTTGTATCTCATGCCAGCACGCCCTCGCAAACCGCCTGGGCGGTCGAAGGGCTTTGCGCCGTCGCTGCGGCGTCGGCATCGGCCCGCAGTGCGCGCGATCGCGGTCTCTCGCACCTACTCAACCACTATCAAACGGGCTATGGATGGCCGGAGGACTACCCAACGGGGGCAGGCTTTGCCGGCAAGCTCTACCTTTACTATCACAACTACCGCAATGTCTGGCCAGCGCGCGCGTTGTTGCGCTTTGCGCGCCCCTAAAGAGAGGCTTCGACCGCTTGGCGGATCGCGCGCAGTACTGCACGGCCGGCTGTTCGTCCTTGCCCGCACGATTGAAAAAGGTCGCAAAGCGGCAGTCGGAGTTGGTCGCACGTTACGTGCTGAGCATTGGTCGGTTTCCGGGTAGGCTCTGCACGTGGGTCGTCTAACGTCATTAGGAAAAGGGTCTAGCCTGCGCCTGCTAGGGCTGGTCGTTGTTGTTGCGCTTGCTCATGGCCGATCACTATCGAATGGCTTTGTCGGTGACGACCTTCCGGGAATCGTCGACCACCCCGTTGTGAACGGTAGCGCCTCGATTCGTGACCTTCTCGCTTACAACCATCTTGGTCGGCCGATCGTGTCGAGTCATCCGGTCCTTCGGCCGTTGCCCACGTTGGTATTTGCCGCCATCTATCGCGCAGGTGGGGGCCAGCCCTGGCACTTTCATCTGCTGAGCCTCGTGCTCTACCTTTTGGTCGTAGTTCTGGCCTACCGGCTCTTCGCGCGGTTCTTCTCGGCAGGGATCGCCTGGTGCGGAGCAGCGCTCTTTGCAGCCCTGGCCATTCATGTTGACGTGGTCGCGCCCGCGTTCCATTTGTCCGAACTCTCGGCGCTCGTCTTCGTGCTGCTGATGCTCGAAGCGGCTATCGCGCGCCGCCCCGTTTGGGCGATGTTGGCCTACGGCGCCGCGCTGCTTAGCAAGGAATCGGCAATCCTTGCGCCTCTGATCGTCGCAGCGTGGGGGATCACTGACCGTGCACTCTGGCGCTGGCGTTCTCTGCTGCCGCTTATCGCCGTCGGTCTCGTGTTCATCATCTGGCGCGTGGCCGTGCTGCCCTTTGACGTCAACGGCACGACCGTTGCCGCAGATAATCCGCTGACCCTCGCCGATGGCGGGACGCGACTTTGGATGGTCTTCTCGCTTCTCGGCCGGTACCTCGCACTAACAGTCGCCCCGATCGACCTCGCTTACGATTATACGTACAGCGCGATCTTTCCGCAGTTCCAACTTCGAGATCTCTTCGGTTGGCTCGGCCTCGCTTTCTCCGCTGTGCTGCTGTTGTCGATCGCCTGGGCCTGGCGCAGGTCGCTCAGCGGTAGACCAGGTGTGTCGGCGGTCGGCCGATCGACCCCGGCCGCGCGCCTTTTTCAACTGGCTTCGGCTGGCGTGTTGAGCTTCGGGTTCAGCTATGGTCTCGCCTCCAACGCACTCTTTCTGATCACGGTGATCTTCGCCGAGCGGCTGTTCTTTGCGCCTTCCCTCTGGGTGATCTTCTTGGGCCTGTTACTCGTCGACGCCACCATTGCCTATCGCCGGGCGCTCGCACGTTGGTGGATCGTTCTGGCCGTCGGTCTGACCTTGACCAACATTGGTTTGGCCAGCATGCGCACGACAGAGTGGCAGACCCCGCACGCGCTCTTTTCCGCCCAGGTTGCAGCGCAGCCGGACAGCGTTAAGGGACGACTTTATCTGGCCCGATCCTTCAGTGCGCGGGGCAAGCACCTGGAAGCCGGCTGGCAGCTCGGTTTGGCTCTCGTTGGGCGACGGAGCTGGCCGGCGCGATGGAAGGCGCCTCGCGTCGACGCGCTACCGCTTGCGCAACGACTCGCCCGTCTACCGGCACTCATTGCGCCCAAAGATCCGGACCAGGCAATTCGCGGCCTGGTTGAGCAGGCACGTCGGCTACTTGGGCCGTCGACGGCGCTGGCGTTAGCGCATTATTACGACGCGCGTCGTCGCGCACGCGGGGAGCCGCGTCGGCCTGGATCGCCGTAGCACCGTCACGACGCGGCAGCTGGGCAGTAGGTCACGTTGGCTCTAGATCGGCGATGATTCGGGCTACGAAGCCGACCATACGGTCTACATCGACAAGATCGCCCTCGAGCTGGCACCATTGTAGACGCCGCGCACCGCTGACCATCCGTGGAACTTTTCAGGGGGCTAGACCTCTCACAGCGCGCGACGTGGCTCCAAGACTCGGCGGTACGTCGCTTCAGCTGGCGTTTCCGATCTGCGCGGTATGGTCTTCGGGCTATGGGGCGTTGGGCTGGCTCCAAGACCGCGAGAACTGCAACGATTTTCCCGAGCGTCACATCATCTCGAGCAAGCGCTCCGGATGGCGATCGCAGCGCTCATCGCGCAGTGGCTGCCGTGGTTGATCTGGCGCATTGATCCGCAGTTGCCGCGATGGACAACACGCGCCGCGGGGCATGCTAACCGCCGTCGAGTTTGAGGCGCGACATCGAACACGGAGGGCGGCATAACTCCCAAAATCCGTTGCCACCAAGCCCAGGGCAGCCCAGCATCTCCGGAAATCTCGGGGTCACTCAAGGATGCCGCGTTTGCGCAAGCGTCTTGGCGCGGCCGACTGGGGCGGCAACGGTATTTCCGTAGGCTAGAAGCGAAGCCAGGGAGCTGATGGCTCCGAGCGGATCGTCACCGAGCGATCGGCAAAGGAAAAGCAGTCGACGTCACTTGCGCTGATGAGCAGTCTTTGCTGCTGAGCAAATCGAGTGGACGCGATCGAAACGCGTCGCGTGCGCCATATGCGGGTATCGATGACGAAATCTTTTATATAGCCGATCGACCTGTCATTACCATCGTATACCTGGTAGCGCTTGAGTTCGCGGGCTGATCGCACGTGACACGTCGCTGGTCCCGACCCGACGAGGTTCGCTAGTTGTTCCTTGGCGAGCGGTGCGATCAGTTGAGTCAATAGTCGCGGGCAAGGTAGCACGGCGCTCGCGCGGTCTACGAACCGCCGCGACACAGGTCTACAGCACTCAATCGAGGGTCTAAACCTTAGCTGCTCGGCTGTTAGCGACGTCGGTATCACCTGCCTATCAAGATCGGGCGGCATCAGACTGCCGGGCTCGATCAAGACTAGGCGGCGACCGAGAAGGCGAGATGTATTGCCAACGACGTAGTGCACGCTTAGTGAGCGGTCGTCGAGCAGTATATCGTGAAGGCGCCCGGTACGGGCTCCATCGCTCGTCAAGAAATTGAAACCGATTAGGTCCAACAATCTGATGTTCATTACTCACCGCTTAGCCTCTCGCTCCGACCGCCGGGCGCGCTTGCTTCGCTTTGCTGGAAGCGACGGAAACACCTTTTTCCGGGGGAAGTACCAATAGCGGCGCGTCGGCCTGCGAGGCGAGTGCATGGGTGGTGCTGCCGAGCAGTGCGTTTGCCAGTCGGCCCCTGCCGTGAGACCCGGCGACGACGATGTTGTCCGGCGCAGCATGCAGTTCATTGACGCAATCGACGACGCTCTCCGCCAGGTGGAGCTCGGCATCGACTGGCTGACGGAACTCTCCCTCCAGCTGACCACGCAACTCTAGTAGTCGCCTGGCGGCTTTCTCTTCCGCTTGTCGCACCAAAGGTCGCCGATTGCTGAAGACGACGGGCTCCGCTGCGATCGTAAGGCTCTGCAGCGGGTGGAGCGTATGTAGAACGCTGAGCTTGCTGTTGAAGCGGGCTGCGAGCTGTGCAGCGGTGCGCGAAGCCACATGACTATCGGTACTAAGGTCGCTTAGCGCGACGATCCGCTTGGGGCGAAGTGGACCATCTTTGACCGAGCGCATTTTGGGTTGCGGTACGATCAGCGTTGGCCGCTCGTTGGCATATAGCAGGTCGCGTATGACATCGTTGATCGGGAGCTGCGTCGATCCGCGCAGTCCATGGCGGGCGACGAGCACCAGGTCCGCGTTGCACCTCTTGCTGCAATTGACAACGGCTTCTGCAAGCGGTCCCTTGGCCACGATATCCTCGGTGGCGACGCCTAGCCGTTGCCAGAAATCCGCAGCGCGGCTGGCGAAATGATATCGCACACGGGCCACGTGGGTGACGTACGCGGCCGCGTCTTCAGACATCGGTGGCGGCGCGATTTGATCGACATGCACCACATAGAGTTTTCCACCCATCGCCATCGCCAAGCCTGCGGCCAGCGGATAGGCCGCTTCCGCGGTCGACGAGTAATCTGTCGCAACGACGATTCGGTTGAACACTGTTCTCTCCTTGGCCTATTGATCGGCCTCGGTCGGGCGGCCGTAAACATCGTAATGCGTTACCTCGTAGCCGCGATATACCGGCGCCTGCGGATCAAATCGCGGGCAGTTCCTGAGCTGCTCGGTGGTCAGATCAACGGTCATCGTGCGTTGGCCATAACTCAGCTTGCCGATTAGGTCAGGGGTCACGAGGATCTCTTTTCCGGGGAGGATGCGACGGGTCGCAACCACCACGTAACGCAGAGTCCAGCTGGTAAGGTCGACAAGGGCGTCTGTGATGCTACCGAATAGCTCGTCGTCGTGGCAGTCAAGACGGTAGCCGCGTATCTCGTTGAACGAGCGAAGGTGGCAATCCTCCGGCTTTTCGATGTCACTGCTGGCCTCGTTGGCTGATGCGCCATCGCCGGCCGCCGGCAGATCATGCGGAAGCGCAGCTACGCCCCATGCGTGCGTATCGATCCAGTACGGACCGTAGCCCAAGTATCGCAGATAGCGATTCTCGTAGCGCCGTGATACCGGTTGATCCTCCGCCAGGGCAGGCGCATCTTCGACTTGTTGTTTGCTCAGCAACACGTCGATCGTTCGGCTCTGCCAGTCAGCCCGGGTTACCGCGCGCGGGTAGATCAGAACCCGCCGACCCGGAAGCCAGCGCGCGGTGTCAGCGACCATATAGCGCAGAACCCAGTGCTGATCGTCGAAGAGGAAGTCCTGGCAGCGACCGATCTTGCCATCGGTCGCGTTGAGGGCGTAGCCAGTCAGTGCTTGCAGGCTGCGTAGCATATGTCTCTCCTCCGCTGTCGAGTCGGCGCGGCGATCCAGCTCGCGCACATCTGCCGGAGTACGGTTAATGTCGCCTGGTCATGAACCGCCGCCCAAGTTGATGAAGCCTTGCATGCGCGAGAGCGACTGCTGAACCAAGCGGCGTTGCGCTTCAAGCGTTAGCTGCACCCGCCGCGGCAGATTTTGATGCTTTTCCATTGCGTCGTAACCGCTGAGCAGACGCTTGTCGCCACCGATCAACGCCTCGATCACCGCGAGAGGCTTGGCTTGATCCACCGCGCTAGCGAAAGCCATCCACTCCTTGCGCAGCTTACCGACCGTTGTTCGCTGCGGGTCGATTCCGACTCCAAGCCCCGCCATCAGTCCGGACATTTCGGCAACCATCCGACGTCGCTGATAGTGGGCCTCCCGGATGAAGGCGCCGGCACTCTGCTCGTTTGGCGGTACGTCGTTGCGCGCTTCGCTATAGAGCGCTTCACTGTCGATGCAGCGCTTATAGATCTCGCGTAGGTCGTCGTGCCAGGCATCCTTTGCAGTTGCCTGATCGCCTTTCTTGGGGCGGCCAAACCAGCGCGTTGCGTCCAATATGTTTGCCATCTCGTCTCCTCTCTTCGTCTATTTCCATCGTCGCGCTGTAGATGTGCAGAGGGTGTGCCAGCGAAGTTCTCAGGCGTTTGTCGGGGTGACCCGTGTCGTGTGTGTCATCGGCGGGTGTGCGGCTGAGGCGCTTTGCCACGGTGCGCCGACCCAGGAGACTTGGATTTTCGACAGCAAGCGATCCGTTGCGCCTGGAATGCATCATGCAAGTGTCCTAGGGCGGATGATTGAGAGCAAAGGATGATGGCTGTGCTAGGACAGATTTCTGATGACAGAGGCAAGAGCGTGAGACCTAGGCAAGGCGGGCTTGAACCGCTGCGTGAGCTGACGAAGGAGTGCGTTGATATGGCCCATGTGGTTCAGCATGCGCTTCACGAGGTCTGCGCCCCCGCTGTCCAAGAGAAGCTCGCCGAAGTCTCATATCGCTATCGGCGGATCGTAAGCGAGTTGACCGGTGCACTAACCGCGACGTCAGCCTCAACCGAGGCCGAGGAGATCAAGGTGAGTTACGGCGCCAAGGATCGCTGTGAGTGGATCAGCTTGCTTCACCGCGTAGACACCGATCGCCCTTACCAAGTGATCAAGACAATTTTCGTCCTACATGAACGACTCGTCACGCGGCTCGAGAAGCTTCTCGACGACCGGCACACGCTGCCGGCGTCCGTGAAGAAGGTGTTCCTGAGACAGCGGGAGTCGCTGCAGGTCAGTTCGACAGTGTTGACGCGGGCACTGCGCGATCAGCAGCCGGCTGAATTCGTGGCCTAGCCGATGGGGGGTGTCACAGATCCACGTGAGAACTCTACCGCGCCGGTCCATGATGACGAGCCGCTACTCAGTATCACTCGAACGCGCAGGCGACTACTCGATGTGGTCAAGGATGATCTGTCGTACGAGTTGGTGAGCGGCTTTGCCGGCGACCACCCCTTAGGTGCTCGCCAGTGGGCCAGCCTTGAGCAGATGCGTCGAGATCGTGGTCACGGCTTCAATGTCGACTTACTCGCTACTCTGGTCAATATGCGCTTCGCAGCCGACAAAGCGCGCGAGTTGTGGTTCGCGATCATTGCGCGCAAGCTGAAGATGCGCGGCCTGCTAGGGCGCGATCCGGGGGTCGCCGTAGCTGCGCTCGACTACCTGGTCAACGAGGCGCAGATCATCCGAGCGCCAGCGCTGCTTTCGGAACCCGATCGTAACAGCCTCGCCGAGGTTGCGTTACGCGACGGATTGACGGGTCTCTACAATTGGGCGACCGGCATGCTGCGCCTGCGTGAAGAAGTAGCGCGTCATCGGCGTTACGGCAGAAGCTGCAGTGTGCTGATGGCGGATGTCGACAACTTCAAGCAGCTCAACGACAAGCACGGACACCTCGCTGGCGACAGGGTCTTGCGTCAGATCGGAAGCGTGATCCGCCACTCGATCCGTGCGACCGACATTGCTGCCCGGTACGGAGGTGACGAGCTCTTCGTGATCGCACCGAACACGGAGCTAGATGATGCCGTCGAGGCAGCGCAGCGTATCTGTTGTGCCATTCGTCAAACGGAAGTGTGCCGCACTTACGGCGTGGCAATCAGCGTTGGCGTCGCAGCGTTACCTCTCCATGGCGGAGATGCGGGCGAGGTTCTTTCCGCGGCGGATGCTGCGCTCTATTGCGCCAAGCACGCCGGCAAAGACCGCGTCGCCTGCGCTGAGCGAGCAGAAGAACAGCGGAGGTTGCTGTGAAGACTGTTTCATTATTGTCGCTGTGCATCATGTTTTTGACCTCATGCGCAAGCCAGTCGAGAGTCGCTCAGACCGAGCAACGCAAAGTGGCCGGTTTGGCGACCGCCAACGAGCAGATCGCCGATGCGCTAGCGCGCTCAGGGCTCGGAGATGCCATCGGTGAGTTGCGCTATCAGCTTGATGATGGAATCTTGCTGCTCCAAGGCAGCATCAGCACGCTGGCCGCCCACAGGCGATTGCTAGAGGTATGTCGCGCTGCGCTCAACGTCGAGGCGATTGTCGACCGCACTGTTGTTCGACCAGGCTTGCGTGACGAAGTGGAGCTGGTGGCGGCCATTGAAGATCGTGTTCTCCGCGAGCCAGCGCTGAGCAGCGAGGACATCGCGATCGGCGTGCGCGGTGGCGAGGTGACGCTGCTCGGTTCGGTAACTTCAACGCAGCGCCAGGAATTGGCCTGGCGCGTCGCCGCAGCCGAGTCCGGAGTGCTCCGCGTTATCAATCAGCTTGAGGTCAAGCGACAAACCTGGCGAGCTGACCAGGCGATCCGCAGGGACGTGATCGGAGTGCTTAATGCCGATCCACGTATCGATGCCTCTGGGTTGATCGTCGACGTACGCGGTGCACTAGTGACGATCTCCGGAAGGGTTGGTAGCTATCTCGCCAAGCAACATATCTATCGGCAGGTGTGGGTCGATAATGTTGGCGGCGTTCGATTCTACCGCCTGCAATACGACGGTCGGTTCTCCCGTCCGATGCTTCGCAAGGCGCTACCCGTCAATCGACCGCCAGCGCGGATTGTCCAGAACATCAGGCGCGCGCTGGCTCTTGTTCCTGAGCTTTACGGAAAATTTCCGCAACTTCAGTTGCGCGACAAGACGTTGACTTTGAGCGGTGAGCTGGTCTCGCTCGCCGCACGGCGGGCCGTCAATCGCGTTGCCGGTGACACGCCCGGTGTAGCCAAGGTCAACGACCAGACGACCTTACGACCGGTCGCCCAGGCCTCGGGCGACAAGGTTCGACGTCAGGCGGTTGCGATTCTCGATAAAGATCCGCTGATTTCGCGCTACTCGCTTGGTTTGCGTTGGTCGGCCCAAACGCCGCATCTGCTGACACTGGTCGGTACGCTGCCTTCAGCTTTCGACCGACAGTTGCTGCGACGGCGATTGGAAGGCATTTTCGGCGTCACGCGGATCGATCTCGAGCAGGTTGTCATCTCGCGCCAGGCGCAGAGGTTTTACAGCGACAGCGAGGCAGAACGCATCCTCAGGCGTGCTCTCGCTCGGCTAAACGCTAACGAGCGCGTTGATGTCGCGGTCAAGAACGGTGTCGCCGCGCTGAACGGCCATGTGCGGCGCTTTGACGAGCGTTTGGCGCTTGAGCAACGCGCACTCGAAGTGGGTGCTTGGCGCGTGAACAACCAACTAAGGGTGCCCGAGCCCCACGATGGCTGAGCGACGAGTAGGCGCAAGCGCGTTCGCGGCGGCGTGTAGCGTCGGCGCTCTTGTGCTACCGTTTGTGCTCACCTCGAGAGCTTGGACGCGAACGTGACATTAGCCACTAAACTCGCGGTGATCTTCGGCGTTGCATCGGCGCTGCTGTTTTCGCTCCAAGGAGCGATCCAGATCAACCGTCTTTCGAACCTGCACAAGAGCGACATACGCGCTGATCTGCGGCAGCTCGCTGCTTCGCTTCAGGCAGCGGGGAGATCTCTGAAGCAGCGCGAGGCGGTGCGCGCCTTTGTCGAAAATCTCGGCGATACCAGGCCCCAGATGGAGGTTAGCGTTATCGGTGAGCCGACGAATGTCAGCGTGCTGCTCGCGCGGCAGAACAATGCCGAGCAGAAGATGCACTTTGTTGCAGGTGACGAGCAGTACGTCCTATACGCCAGCCTTCAGCTTGCCGATGGCCCGATGCTGCTGCGGATCACGCGTGACCTATCGATCGGGCGTAGTCTGCTCCGGCGTGCGATTACATCGCAAGTGCTGACCACCTGCGCCGTCATCTGCATCTTTGCGATCGTAGTTGTGTCGATCAGCCGCTGGGTGGTTCGTCGCCGCATCGACCCATTGATCTTACAGGCACGCCAGGTCAGCAGCGGGCGGTACGTCGCCAACGAGGATCGGCACAATGATGAGCTCGGCCACCTTGCCAAGGAACTCAATTCGATGGTCGCCAAACTTCAAGATGCCAAGCGTACGATTGCGCAAGAGCGCGAAGCACGCACCGAGACGCTAGAACGACTGCGCCACGCGGATCGTCTCTCGACGATGGGCAAACTTGCCTCGACTCTCGCTCACGAGATCGGTACCCCGCTCAACGTTATCGGAGGGAGAGCATCGATGATCGAAGATGGTGACGACCCGCAGAAGAACGCGAGGATCATCGCCGAGCAAGCTGATCGCGTCGCCAGGATCACAGAGAACCTGCTGAGTTTTGCTAGGCGCCGCGGGCCGCAAAAGGTCGAGACGAAACTGTTGGAGCTGTGTGGACAAGCGAGGCTGCTGCTCGCCCCTTTGGCGACGCGCAGCGACGTGACGATCGTGGTTGCCGGAGATGATTCGGTGGTTCATGTCGACCCCAGCAAGATCCTTCAGGTGCTAACTAATCTGATGACCAACGGCATCCAGGCGATGCCCGCCGGGGGAGTGCTCACCTTAGAGGTGGACGCACCGACTTATATCGATTCGCCACCCGAGGGACGTGTCCCGTCGGGGCGGTACGTCCGCGTCAGCGTTTCCGATCAGGGCATGGGCATGACTGAAGAGCAGCAAACGCGGATCTTTGAAGCATACTTTACAACCAAAGACGCTCAAGGTACCGGGCTTGGCCTCTCCGTGTGCGATGATATTGTGCGCGAACATGAGGGCTGGTTTGCCGTCGACAGCACACTGGGCAATGGCAGCCGGTTTTCTTTCTACCTCAGAGTAGGGGAAGAGAGCGGTGAGGAAGGCGCCTAATGAGCAGACTGCTGGTGGTCGATGACGACAAGAGTATGTGCGAATTGCTGCAGGACGGTCTAGCGAAGCGCGGCCACGACGTTTACTACGCGCTCAGCGACGATGCGGCGCGCGACCGCCTAGTCGCCGCGGACGCCGACATCGTGCTGACTGATCTCAAACTAGGCAACGGTAGCGGGCTTAGGCTCTGCGAGTGGGTCGTCGCCAATAGACCGGGTACGCCGGTGATTGTGATGACCGCCTTCGGAAGCATGCAGCACGCCGTAGGGGCGCTGCGCGTTGGGGCGTACGACTTCATCACAAAGCCGATCGATCTGGACACGCTCGACTTTGCACTGCGCCGCGCCGACGAACATCGGCAGCTGGATCGCGAGGTCAAGCGCTTGCGCGAAGAGGTTGCTCAGGCAAGAGCATTCGCCGAGTTTATCGGCAAGAGCCGGCCGATGCGCGAGATCTACGATATGCTGACGCGCATCGGTGATGCCGACACTACAGTGTTGGTTACCGGCGAGAGTGGCACGGGAAAGGAACTAGTCGCACGCGCTCTGCATCAACAGGGCAAGCGAAGCGAAAGGAAGTTTGTCGCGGTAAACTGCGCAGCGATGCCGGCGCAGTTGTTGGAGAGCGAGCTGTTTGGTCATGCTCGGGGGGCATTTACCGACGCCAAGGCCGCCCGCGATGGGCTCTTTGTTCAAGCCGACGGCGGGACGCTGTTTCTCGATGAGATCGGCGAGCTTCCAAGCGAGATGCAACCGAAGCTACTTCGCGCGTTGCAGGAGCAGGTCGTGCGACCAGTCGGCTCGGACACAGACGTGCTATTCGATGCGCGGATCATCGCTGCAACCAATCGCGATCTAGAGACGGATGTCGAAGAGGGCCGCTTTCGGGAAGATCTTTTCTACCGAGTAAACGTGGTACAGGTCCATCTGCCCCCGTTAAGAATGCGTGGCAATGATGCGCTGCTGTTGGCCCAGCACTTTCTAACGCGCAAGGCAGCAGAGCTCGGGAAGTCAGTGATCGGCATGACCAGCGAGGTCGGACAACGTCTTCTCGACTACGATTGGCCAGGCAACGTTCGGGAGTTGGAAAACTGTATCGAGCGCGCGGTAACGTTGACGCGGTTTTCGGAACTTACTGTCGAAGATCTCACGCCCAAGGTTCGCAACTACCGCGGCTCAAAGTGGGTCATCGATGATCAAGACCCCGAGCAACTATTGACGCTTCAACAGCTTGAGGAGCGATATATCCGACGCGTGCTCAAGCTTGTCTCGGGAAACAAAACCCAGGCGGCACGTGTTCTGGGCCTTGATCGTCGGACGCTTTATCGGAAGCTCGAGCGCTTCGAACAAGAGGTCTGAGATCGGCCAGCGAGGAACAGACTTGTGACACCTCAACGACGCGTAATCATCGCTGAAGACGATGTTGAGATGCGTGAGATGCTCGCAGTGTCGCTAGAGCAGGCCGGCTTTTGTGTCGACCAGGCCTCTGATGGCATCGAGCTGGCGCGCTTGATCAGCGGCGGGCGGTCACCGGCACTAATCATCTGCGATATTCAAATGCCGCGACAGAACGGTCTGTCCGCTCTGGAGCAGCTGCGACGGACGAGTGCGGCAAGCGTTCCGATTGTCGTGATCTCCGCATACGCCGATGACGCAGCCGCGCAGCGCATTGCAGCGCTTGGCAACGCGACGTTGCTGCGCAAGCCGTTTGCTTTGTCGGAGTTGCGCCGGCTCGCTTTGCAGCTATCTGGCCGCTAGGCAGGAGCTACCGACCACAACGAGGAGGCTTTGAATCGAACTCGTGCGACAGTTTCCCGCGAGTCTTGATGAATCGCACGTCCAGATGCCAAAAGGTCGCCGCATCGGCCGCGACATCGTTTGAGCTCGCCAGCGTATCGCGGTCGGAGTTTGTGGCAGCATTGGCGAATCGCTCGGTAATCACCCCGATGCGCGTCAGCAAGGCGCTCTTCTCCCCCACGAAGACTCTGACTCGATGGCTAAGCCGCGCGTCGCCAGCAGCTTGCCGCGTTACTGATTTTGGGAAAGCAGCGTAGAGAGCGCTTTCGAGGAGAGCATCAAGATCGGAGCGAGACGCTGATTGAGCGCTTTGGCATCGGTGTAGAGTTCTCCGCGCTGGGGCCACCACTTTTCGATAGCGACGGCGAGCTCGACGCCAGCGGTGGTCGGCGACAGCACGATGTCGATCTCGTGGCGCCGGTAACCACTCTGATCGAGATAGAGCGCCGCGCCGGTCAAACGGCCGAGCCGATCGAAGCGCAGCACGCGTTCACCCACTGCACCGCCAATCCTGAGATTCTCGGTCAGCGTGCAGCCAGTGGTGTTGCTCTCACAGCTTAGCCGCGGGCCGAGGGTGTAGCTGCCGCCGGCGACTAGTGTGGCGCCGCGATTCGTGCGGCTGAGTTCCAACAGTTTCTTTACGCCATTGGCACCTCGCGGCAGGTTGACGACGCGATAGGTCGAGTTATGCAGCCGCACCAGACGCGGCTTGCCCGCCCAGGCGACGCCACAGAGCGAGCTCAGCAAGATTGCGGTCAGCAGATATCGGCGCATCGGGTCTCCTGGCAAATACTGACAGCAGCTGCAGCTGCAACGCCGATACCAGCCGCGTCGGTGCAAATGGGTTGAGCGATCTCAAGGGATTATGGGTTGCGCTGGCGCCGGAGCAGATCCCGACAGTGACCGAAAATCGCCTCCGGAGGTGACGCATGCCGCCCGAGGGCCAGGGCGTGGTTCAACGAGAAAGCGGAGATCGCTTGGGATTGTCGCCGCCGCGAGCGCAAGGTAACGCGAAGCCGGGTGGCTGTGACAGACCGGCTGCCAACAGGCACTGCGGCGACTGAGAGCGCGGGTCTGCTGCACAATCGCTCCGACAAGCGCCGTCGACCGCATCTTGAACACATCGGGCGGCGAGCGTTTCGAGACCGTTCATCTTGCGGCTCAGCCAATCGCAAGCGGTACCGCCGATCTGATTGTGCAGCGCGCCAACCAGGCCTTCTTTGTCAAAGTGCGCCGCAAATCGAGCGCAGGTCTCGAAGGTGCCGGCCACGCCCTGTCTACAGCTCAGCGTGCGGCAGATCGCGCCGACCTGGTTGCGCTGAGCGCGCCTACGTTAGAGCTTTGGTCGCAGTGCGGCGCGGATGATCCTGCTAGTCGTCGACAGAGCGCGGTTAGGGTTTCCAGACGGCGAGAATCCCGTTCGCCATCGCCCCGGCCAAGACGGCCAAGCCTTGATCAGTCAAGTGGACATGATCGCGCATGATCTGTGGACCCACCGGGATCTGGTCGGTCTTGATCCGGAACACCTTTGGCTCTGCGGTTGCCAGCTCGTCGAGAACCTTGCGCCCCTGTCGCACGGCGTCCACTGCGACGTCATGGGTGAAGCCGATATAGCGGTAGTTGATCATTCGTCGGTATTGTGGCGGCAGGTTGGGCCGCAGCAACGACAGCTGGTCGACGATAAACGTCGGAATGCCCGCCGCCTTGCTCACGTCCACCACGCGCTTGTGGTTGTCCCTGAAGAACGCGAGCGCGGCAGGCTCCACGGTGCCGTTGAGCTTGTTGAAGGTCCACCCCTCCAGGTCCACGTTGCGCTGGCTATTCCAGTACGCTCTCTTAGCTCGGACCCAGCCAAGTCGAGCGTGCGTTAGCGCTTGCGAGTATTTCGTGATGCCATCGAGAAAGGGAAAGGGATCGAGAAGCGAAGAGCCACCATTGAATTTGCCGTGAAGGTCCCACTTCTTGATGATCGCCGGGGGATCCCTTAGGGCGAAGACCTTGAGGTCGTTCCACATGTGGTAGATGACGACCAGATCGGGCTTCCATGCGGCGAGCTGCTTCTCGTAACGTTGGGAACTCTGATATGACGAATAGCCCGGCGTACCGGCGTTAATCACTTCGGTCTCTTTGCCCAGCCGCTTTGTTAGCGCCTGGCCCAAGCGAACGCACCAGGTAAGCCCCTTTGTCGCACCGTGGTTGAAGGTACTCGACCCACCCAGGCAAAGCAGGCGCAGCTTGCCTGCGACGCGCGCTTTGGGCGGCATCGGTTCCCGCGTGCCGGCCGGACTGATCTTGATCGTTTGGGCGCCATTCCCGTATTCGCCGGGTCGAATCGTCCAGTGATAGTCCGGATGGTAGTCGTAGCGGATCGAGGCGCGCCGCCACTCATCGTAAGAACGCTTCGGTGCCGCCAGCCGAACCACGACCTCCGCCAGCAGCGCAGAGACGAGCACCGAACAAAGGAGCAGCAGGAGTTTTTTTGACAGCGGCGTCTCGCGCCTTTCGCTGGTCTCGCCGCTGGCTCTTGGCTTGCTTGACATCGCTAGACATCGCTAGAACAGCGTGTAGATGAAAGGTGCCGCGCCGGTTCCGCCCAGCAGCACGAGGGCGCTGGCGATAACAAGTGCCACAACCAACGGGATCAGCCACCATCTCTTGTTGGTGGCGATGAACCCGATCAGCTCCCGCAACATCCCGCGGCGCTTTTGGGCAGCCTGCTTTTCAAATTCGTTTGCTGAATCTGACATAGGTCCCTTCAATATTGGCGAAAATAGCGCTCGGCCGGCGGTGGCGGCGAGCGCTCGATCCAATAGCTCTGTGCCTGTCGGTCAAGCGAGCGCGCGAGCGGATCTCTGCCGAAAGCGCGCTTGAGCAGTCCTAACGGCGTCAGCAAGAGCATAAAGATCACGAACAGGACAACGTTGGAGATCACGAAACCGATCGGATAGCTAATAGCCATCAGCAACCAATAGAGGGGTAGGAGAACGCGCGGTCTGACGAACGACAGGCCAAGACAAAGCGCGGCAGCGATCGCCAAGCCGAGCGCTACCCCGTTGGCCGTTGCCGCGGCCATCTCTCGACCCCAAAAGCTCTGCTGCCAGAAGATGCAGCCAGCGATCCCGCCAAAGACAACAAACGCAATACAGCCAAAGCTCTTCAGCTGCTTGTCGTTGGGGCGCCAGTTGGTACTTAAGACCGCCATGCCATACGCTCACTTAGTCGAGTTCAAACCTATCCTTGTATTGCTCGACGTCGACGTGCGATTCGGGCTGTTCGTCCTTGTACAAGACGAACTTGTCTACCACAAGCACATCCATGTTGCAGCCGAGGAAACAATGATAGGCGTCCGCCGGCGTGCAGACTATCGGTTCGCCTCGGATATTGAAGCTGGTGTTGATCACCAGCGGACAACCTGTCTTTTGTTCGAACCGCTTGATCAGCCGATAGTAGCGAGGGTTTCGCTGCTCATCAACGGTTTGCACACGGGCAGAAAAATCGACGTGAGTGACGGCTGGAACTTTTGAGCGCACCACGTTTAGCAGTTCGATGCCCTTCTTGTCGGCAGTATTTCCCTCGGCAAGTCGCTTGCTCTCACAAACCGGCGCCACCAGAAGCATGTAAGGGCTTTCTTCTTGTGGTCGCATTTCAAACCATTCATCCACAGCGTCGCGCAGTACACTCGGCGCGAACGGGCGAAACGACTCGCGGAACTTGATCTTCAAATTCATCGTCCGCTGCATCTCCGGAGAACGTGGGTCTCCAAGGATGGAGCGGTTGCCCAGCGCTCGCGGACCGAATTCCATGCGCCCCGCCATGTGGCCTACAACCTTCTGATTGACCAGCGCCTCGCTGACAACATCTACCAGCGCGTCTTCGTCGCTGTAGTAGTGATATTTTGCGCCCTGCTGCTCGAAAAACGCCCGCAGTCCATCGCCTTCGAAATTCGGGCCAAGCAGAGAGCCTCGCTGCTGATCGTAAACGCCATCGACGTCACGCGGCTTGCCAAGCAGTTGGTGCCAGACGAAAACGGCTGCGCCGAGCGCTCCTCCCGCGTCGCCGGCCGCTGGTTGGACCCAGATATTGTCGAAACAACCATCGCGCAGGATTTTGCCGTTTCCGACGCAATTTAGTGCCACCCCGCCTGCCATCACGAGGTTCTTGAGCCGGGTCGTCTTGGCGATGTGGCGCGCGGTGCGCAACATCACCTCTTCAGTGACAGCCTGAATGCTTGCGGCGAGGTCCATCTCCCGCTGGGTGACCGGTGACTCCGGCTTGCGAGGGGGGCCTCCGAAGAGCCGGTGAAACGCCTCCGAGGTCATCGTTAGACCCTGACAATAGTTAAAATAACGCATGTCGAGGCGAAAAGAGCCGTCGGCCTTGAGGTCGATGAGGTTCTCCAAGATCGTCGAGGCGAAGCGGGGCTCGCCATAGGGAGCGAGTCCCATCACCTTGTACTCGCCTGAATTGACTTTGAACCCCGTGTAGTAGGTAAAGGCGGAGTACAGCAAACCGATAGAGTGGGGAAAGCGGATCTCGTGGCTCAGCTCGATCGTGTTGCCGCGACCGATGCCCCAGGTCGTCGTTGCCCACTCGCCAACGCCATCCATCGTGAGAATTGCGGCTTCGTCAAAGGGACTGGGAAAGAAGGCACTGGCGGCGTGCGACTCGTGGTGCTCAGGAAAGACAAAACGTCCGCGATAGCCACCGCCCAAGCCACGGTCGAGCTCGCGCTGATGATGCAGCTTTTTCTGCAGCCACTGCGGAATGCCTTTGAAGAAGGAGGAGAGACCTGACGGCGCGAAGGCTAGCCACGTCTGAAGCAATCGATCGAACTTCAGCAGCGGCTTTTCGTAAAACGCTACGTAGTCTAACTGCTCAACGGTCAGTCCGGCCTCTTCGAGACAATATTCGATGGCGTTCTTCGGCAGGTCGTGGTCGTGTTTCTTGCGCGTGAAGCGCTCTTCCTGAGCGGCTGCGATCAGCGCACCATCCTGCAGCAGGCAGGCCGCGCTATCATGATAGAAAGCTGAGATACCTAGGATATTCACCATAGCCGCTCTCTCGATAGAACGCCGGAACGACAGCCGCCAAGATCGAGCCTCGGCGCGCAGCCATCTACCACCCTGGCGCACAACTCGACAACCTGTCTACGGTCACCGCCTGGGCTTCACGACTGGGCGCCAGCGTGCAACGGCAAATCGGTGACGTTTTGGCCAAGGCACATCGCGCCGCGAATCTCCTCGACCTCTCGGTAGGCTTCAGACTGAATCTTGTTCAGATCGCGTATGCGGTTGCCGCGAATCGGGCCGCCTCGCCGCCGTAGCCTTGCGATAAGACGCGAGCCGCCCGTTCGATGCCCCCGTAGCCTGGCACGAGATCGCAGCGGGAGCAGGCTTGGCCGTTGGTCCACAGATGAAGATCGAGCTGAGCATCGCCAGGATCGGCATGAGCTGTGATCAGGCGCCGGTCTGATTTAGTTCCGCCGCCAACACGGCGCATTGATGTGGGATTGAGCGAAAATACCAACCGGCAGGGGATTTGTTAGCACGGTGTGCGCGATTTCGGTCGACTAGCGCTCACGCGACTGATAGGTTGCCTGCCAATAGGCGGGGTTCGTTTCGCGCGAATCACCAACAGCCACTCGATTCTCTCCGTTATCACTGTTGATTCAGGGTTTGCAGCGAGCCGAGGACGTTGGAAATCGGCGCGGTGCGTGCCTCCAGGCGAGCTAAGAAAACGAGAAGAGAGAATCATGAGCAAGAAACTATTCGTAGGCGGTTTGAGTTGGGGCACGACGGAGGCTGACCTGCGCGGGGCATTCGCTGAATACGGCGAGATCACCGACGTCCATGTGGCGGTAGACCGCGACACGGGCCGCAGCCGGGGATTTGGCTTTGTTACGTACGCTGATGGCGATCAGGCGGATCGCGCCATCGACCGGTTGGATGGGCAGACGCTCGACGGCCGCACGCTTCGCGTCTCCGCTGCGCGCGAGCGCCGTCCACGCGACTAAGCGCTGGGCGAGGCGCTCTTGACTCAAGTCGGCGAGATCCGCCTGTTACAGGCAATCCTCAGGCGGGCCCTCGTCGACGTGCTATCACCCGCTCGCGGAACTGAAGGTAACCTACACGCACGCGATGCCTGGCAATGGATCGCGCGCAAGGACGAACGAGGAATCACCTCGTTCGATGGGCTCTGTCTGGCGATCGGACTCGATGCGGATGAACTGCGGGGGCGTCTGTTTGTTGCCTCCACGATCCAAAGACATCTCGCTCGACCTGTCGCTGCCGCCGATGCGTCGACGGGCGCGATTCTCGGCGTACCTCCTGCGCCATTCCCTCACGGAGTACAAATGGCGAGCAAGCGAATCGCTTATCGATGCGATGTGATCAGCGAGCCGGTATTGATTCGGCTGCTCAACCGGCGTCGCGGCGGTTTTGCCGGGCGCGATGAGCCATTCGTTGAGTGCGACCAGCGTGATTGCCAGTACGTCGGTACGAACGCGCTGCCTTGTCCGCTTAGTCTCGACATGTTTGCCAGCGCACTCGCCGAACGCGCCGAAAAAAAGGCGCAGGCGGGCGACTAGGGCGCGTTAGCCGACAGATCGTTGCGCTTGTGCATGGCCTGTGCGACGCGGGTCATCAGCGTAGGTTCAGTTCCGCCGCCGCTTCTTCGCGTTCACTCGCCGTCGCCAACACGTGGCAATGGTGGGCGCTCTTCTGCTGGACGTACATCGTCAGCGCGCGCGCTCGGTGTGTCGTCGGCTGTTTGTCGCCGGCGTTGGCGCTTTTCCTCTTTGCGCTTGCGCTTGGCGGCCTCTTTGCGGCGCTTTTCCAGGTCGTAGTTTGGTTTTTTCGGCATGAGCTCGCCTCTCTTCCTGCCCGGCAGACTTAAGTGCGCGTTATTGGTGAGCACGACGGGGATAGGATTGCCGCCGGGCCATCGACGGGTTTAGCCCGCGCGTGGGGAGTCGTACCAATCGGTAGAGCACCGTAGCACGTTTTGTGACGAGACGCCCGCGCTAAGACTGCACGACGTCGGACTTCGCTCGCGTTGAAACGGTCGCAAAGTAGTTGGCAGTGTCACGCGCAATGCCTCGCTGGATGAGGCGTTCGCCAAACGGCCAAAGTGCAATATGTACGCGTCGCTGCTCCAACGAAAAGAGAAAGCGAATCAGCCGATTGTTTCGACGAGTGCACGTGATGATAAGGTCGACCATGCCCCACGTCTCCACCCACGTGATCGCCTGTACCTCGGAAAAGGGTAGGACTTTCTGACTTTGCCTCCAGGAAATGCCGTCACGATTTAGCACTAAGCTTGCCTTGTGCCACTTGACGTATGCATGAACGCCGAGCACGAAAACGCATCCACTCAGGGCGTAGGGCAGCCAGCTGACTAGTTGTGACCAGAAGTCAATCAGCCGAAGTTTCTCCTCGGCGAGAGCGCCGAGCCAATGAATCGTCGGGGTGGCGAGCGCGGCTGCGACGACCACAACCTTGGCCGCTGTGGGCAAAGGCGCTCTGCCAAAAGTCTGCTCCGGTAGATCTATCTGCGTTTGCGCTGTGCTCGTAGGATTATCGACCATGGGCGACTATATAACGAAAACCAGGGTGCGCTAGCTGGTCGTAGATAGTCGCGGAGTCCCGTTGTCCCGTGAGGGCGCTGCTCGCCGGCCCTCCAACGGCCGTCGCCGTGATCGAACGCACCGTGTGAACGACGAGACACGGGCAATTTGGGCGATGTGTTCACGGCGACCGCCGTTTCTCCTTGAATTATGCGTGACGACACGTCGGCACGTAGGTTGCTTCGAGCGCTGCGCGAAGAAGGCGTGCTTATGCGCAGTTTGCTTGTCGCTCTCTGGATGCTTGTTGCTCTCTTGATGGTTGTCTTTCTCACCGCGTGTGGCCGAAATCTCTCGACGTTTTCGCTCGACGCTACGGTGGCCGACGCGCTGGCGACGGGCCGTTCTGACGCCGGTGTTGCTGGCGATGGCTTCGCAGTGGCGGATGGGCAAGCTCAGCCGGATGCGGGCCCGATCGATCTGACGACCGCTGCGGCGAGCGACGCGGTGCGGGCTTGTGCGCGCCTCGCCGCGTGTTTGCCCAGCCATCACATCTACGCAGGGTCGACTGAAGCGTGTTTGGCACGTTTGTATGGTCAAGGGCCGGGGGCGTTCGAAGGCTTTCACAACGGCCACGCCGGCGGGGTGTTCGGTGAGCTGGCCTGCCTCGGGCAAAGCCAGGCCGGCTGTGATGCGCTTGACCAGTGCCTCGGTGTGCGCTTCGCGGATCATCCGGCGGCCGACAAGAAGCGCTGCGACGGTGATCGTCTGGTTGGCCACGCGTCGTTTCTTGGCGAATCATCGATCGACTGCGCACGGTTTGCCGCGAAGTGTCAGCCCCTCGAGCATCTCGACAGCGATGGAATTCGCGGGACCGATAGTTTTTGCGTGACCTCGCGCCAGTGCACGGCCAGCTGGCCAAACACCTGGTTGAATGGGCGCTGCGACGGATCGCGCGTGATGTTGTGTCTGGGTGGCAAAGAAGTCGTCTGGAAAGACTGCGCGCAAAACGGCCTGCCCTGCCGCGACGGGCAGTGCCGAGGAACTGGACCTGCGTGCACCGATCGACACAGTCGCTGTGAAAACGCCACGCGCCTGATCGGCTGTGCCGGCAAGTGGGAGACGGTGCTCGATTGCCGCGCTTTTGGTGCGAACTTTGGGTGTCAGGCTGGTGCTGACGGAGCGCACTGCCAGTTTCGGCAAGCTGTGCCCTGTACGGGCGGCTGTTTGGCCGACGGCCGCCGATTGCGGGTCTGTAATGCCGGCGAGCCAGTGGTCGTTGACTGTGTAGCGCTCGGGCTTGGCGGTTGCCTCGCTGGGGGGTGCGTGGCGCGCCTTCCCTGAGCAGCGAGCGTCGCGGGTGAATTTCGATTGAGCCACCAATCGGCAATGCTGGTAGGATCGAGGCATCGTCTATGGCCAATCGTCCGCCACATCGCCGCCGAGAGACCCGGTCGCCGCTGCGCGTGCCGGTCGAGGTTTCCTGCCAGTCCTGGGCCGAAGCGCGCGCGCTGTTTTCGGCCAACGTTAGCGCCTCCGGCTTGTTTGTCCATTGCCCCGGCCCGCCGCCGATCGGCGCCTTCGTTAGCGTCGTCATTCTGTTACCCGACCGCACGCACTTTTCGCTAAGTGGAACGGTGCGCCATCATGCGCTGGCGGGAGGAGTGGCGCGCGGCTTTGGCATGGAGCTCGATGCGGCCCAGCTGGCCCGCGTCGACGCCTATCGCCGCCTGGTTGATGCGGTTAGCGAGGCCACGGTGGTCAGCGTGCCGCAACGCGAGACGGCGTTGGCCGGGCCGGAGATCGCGATGTCGCCCGATCAGATGCCGGGTTCGCCGATCGATGTCAGCGATAGCGTGGTCGCCGAGCTGCGTGGGCTCCGCCGGTCTTCGACCGCTCAGCGCGCGACTGGCGCGGTCGAGCAGGCCGCAGATGACGACGATCAAGTCACGGTGCAGACGTTGTTGCCCGAAGACGACTTTGGCAGTTCAGCAGATAATCTGCCGCGTCGGAGCAATCCTCTGCAAGAGGACACCGCGCGCTATCGCATCGAGCAGCTCAGCGGCCCGGATGACGAGGAGTCGATTCCGATCGTGATCGATGAGAGTGGGCCTGCATTGCCTCCGCTGCCAGGCGTGCCTGCTCAGCCTGCGTTGAGGCAAAACCAGGATGCGTCGCTGTTGCGCCATGGTCAAAGTGGACGAGCGTTGGTCAGCTACGACGGCCGAGTGCCGGCGCTCGGTCTCGATTTTGGCACCTCCCGCTCGGCGATTGCTGCGGCGCTGGGCAACGAAGTGCATGCGCTGCGGACGGCAAGCGGCGACTGGAAGATCGAGTCGGCTGTTGGATTCTGGGAGCAAGGGGCTGTCGTCGGTCAAGACGCGATGGCGTTGATGACTCGCGAGCCCCAGCGCGTGATTCGGTCGCCCAAGCGCATTCTCGGTCGGCAATTTGCCGAGCAAGAGGTCGAGAGTTTCCTCGCCCAGCAGGCGATGCCGTCGAGCCCCGGCCCGCACGGCGAAGTGATGCTCTACGACAACGAGACCGGCTACACCGTCGAGCAGATTTGCGCGCCGATCATCTACCAGCTCAAGCGTTTGGCCGAGGCTCAGTTGCAGGCAGCGGTCACGGAAGCGGTGCTGACCATCCCGGTAAGCTTCGATGAGTTGCGAAAGCGCGCGCTTCGCCGCGCTGCCGAAATCGCCGGGCTCAAGGTCAAGGCGTTTGTCGAAGAGCCGCTAGCGGCGGCCTTGGCGCAGCGCGCCGACGAGTGTTGCTCGGGCTTGGTGGCGATCTACGACTTCGGCGGTGGTACCTTTGATTTCTCCTTGGTCGATGTAAGTCGCGCCGACTTCCAGGTTGTTGCGACCGCCGGTGATTCTTGGCTCGGTGGCGATGACATCGACGAGGCGTTGGCCCAGCAAGCGGCCAACAACTTCTGGCGCGAGACCGAGATCGAGCTGCGCAACCGGGTGGTGTCGTGGCAGCGCCTGCTATTTGCCTGTGAAGCGGCGAAGCGGACACTTTCCACCGAGCAGCAGGCGACAATTCGACTGAAAGAGATCGCGATGTCACGGAGCGGCCCGCTCGATTTGGTCTGGTCGATCGATCGAGACGTGTTCACGTCGGCCATCGCCGAGGTGATCCGGCGCTCCTTTGCGACGGTCTCGAGCTGTCTCGAACTGGCTGATGTCGGCGTCGATCAGCTTAGTGCGGTTTACCTGGTTGGCGGTACGACCTATATCCCCGCGGTGCGCGCTGCGGTGGCCAGCTATTTCGGCAAGGTGCCGCGGGCCTTCGTTGCTCCCGAGCGCGCGGTGGTGATCGGCGCGGCGGTCTACTGCGCCGACCTCTGCACAGCGAGCATCGCCTCGCTTGTCGATCGCTAAGCAAACTCGGAGTGCGCTGGGTTGCCTAGGTGGTGGTGCGCGCTAGTTTGCCGAAGCGCGGCGAGCGGCAGCCGTTGCCTGCTCCTTGGCAAGATAGCGCTGGCATCCCCGCGTCAGTTCGGTCTGCGCTGTGACGTGCACCGTTTGGCCGCAGTGGGTCGGAAAGATCGCCGGCGCTGCCGGGCCGAAGGCGTTGTCCAACCGCTTGAAGCAATTAGTGCGGAACTGGTCGCTGTAGTTGAGCGCGGCGAGGTCCGCTCGCAGACGGCTGCGCGCATCGACTGGCAGCGCTCGATAGAGCTGCTCAAGCTGCGCGTTGGCATGGGTTAGTTGGCGATACGGTCGCAGCGTTGCAATGTCGATGAAGCGCGGCGGATCGAAATCGCGACCGAGATCGACGTATTCTTCGACGTCCCAGAACGCTTGGCGCTTTTGGTAATGCTCGGCGGCGGCCTCTTCCAGTTCATGTTGCTGTGCGCGGTTCTTGGTCTTGTAGAGGTTGTAGACGCAGTGGAAGGTGACCGTAGCGATTCCGTCGCTGTTGGCGGCCCGCAAGCGATCGCGGGCAACGCTGATTAGCCGTGCCCAGTGGTACTGGTTCATCCGGAAGAAGCCGGCGTACCCCGAGCGAAATTCATAGGCCCAGTGGCTGGCATCACCCTTTAGTCCGTGTTCCCATGCCGTGTGCATCGCCAGACTCAGGCCGCCGTTGCCTGCGGGACTCGAACAGCCAAACGCCGAGCCATTGCTGTTATTCTGTGGCAAGAACAGCGCTGCTTCGCTGGGCGTCAAGTTAGACGTTGGCTCGCCGATGTCGCAACCTTCCCGGACGACGACGTCGGTGTCCAGATCGGCAAGCTTACTGATCGAGAGACGATCGCTGCGTTCGAGATCAACGTCCAAACTGTGTCCCCAGAACAAAAAATAGCGCTGCTTGCTCGGTGGGTTCTCGCCCTTTCCCGACGGAGCGAGCGCAGTGCCGTCTTCAGGCGGTGGCCCGCACGCCGCGAGCAGTACGAGCAGCACGCAGATCCCATCGCGCAGGCGTCCGCGAGGGCGCTGAGCAATGAACCAATCGCGAAACGACGATTTCATGGCCTTGCTGAGAAGCAAACGACGTACCAGCCTTGAACGGGCCGCCATCGCGGGCCTGGCGCTGATCAGTCACGGCGCTCGTCGAAAAGCGCGCTGTGCGGTCGCTGGCTTAGCAATCGTCAGCTGCACTGCGAATCATGCACTGTATGGAAGTGTCCCGCCAACGGCCCGGGCCAACTGGCCGCAGCACCGGCGCGTGGCTAGTCGGCGTCTTTGAAGGTGCGCGATGAGACGGCGTGCTTTTTCAGCAGGCGGTGCAAGCTTTCGCGTTCGATGCCAGCGTGTGCGGCGGCCTGGGTGACATTGCCGGCGAAGCGGCGCATCAGCTCGGTGAGGTACTCGCGCGAGGCGCGTTGTTTGGCAGCCTCGAGGTATTCGCGGTGAGTTAAAGCCAGGCTTGCATCGGGCGGCAGCGAGCCGGTAGCGCTGACGACCTCGCTTGGTAGTGCCTCGACGTCGATCTGCGCGCCATCGGTCAGTGCCAGCGCGCGCTCGATGGCGTTCTGCAATTGGCGCACGTTGCCCGGCCAATGATAGCGCAGCAACGCTTGCATCGCCTCCGCACTCAGGCTCAGTGGTGGATCAGTGGGTTCGCTCGCCGAGCGGCTGCGCAAAAAGTGCGCTGCCAGCAAGGGAATGTCGTCAGCGCGCGCTCTGAGGGCAGGCAGCTCGATTGGGAAGATGTTCAGTCGGTAGAACAGATCTTCGCGAAACCGCCCCTCGTTGACCGCTGCGTCCAAATCGACGTGGGTCGCGGCAACGACACGCACATCGATCTGCCGCTCTTTGCTGTCACCGAGCCGGCGAACCGCGCTCTCCTGCAGTACCCGCGTGAGCTTGACCTGCAGAGCCAGCGGAAGGTCGCCGATCTCGTCGAGCAGCAGCGTTCCGCCGTTAGCCACTTCGAACAACCCCGGCTTGTCGCCGGTGGCACCGGTGAATGCGCCGCGGGTGTAGCCGAACAGTTCAGACTCGACGAGCGCCTCGGGAAGCGCGCCACAATTGATCGCGACGAAGTTTTGCGCGCTTCGCGCGCTGCCACGGTGAATCGCCCGCGCGACCAGCTCCTTGCCCGTGCCGCTCTCTCCGCTGATCAGCACTGTCATATCCCGTGTGGCGGCGCGCTCGATCAGCCCGAAGACGCGACGCATTGCCGCGGTTTCGCCGATGATTTGATCGCACGAGGCAGGGTCATCGGGGGTGCTGCGCAGCTGCTGCGCGCGATCGGCGAGCCGTTTGCGCTCGACCGCCTGTGCGACGAGTGTGCGCAGCTCATCAGCCTCGAAGGGCTTCTTAAGGTAGTGGTATGCGCCGTCTTTCATCGCATCGACGGCGCTAGGTATGGTAGCAAACGCAGTGATCAGAATCACTTCGAGCTCCGGATGGATGCGCTTGATCGCGGTCATCAAACGATGACCATCCATGCCCGGCATCTTGATGTCGCTGATTACCACGTCGAAAACACCGTGCTGGACCATCGCAAGGCCCTGCAGACCGTCCGCGGCGCTGACGACCTCGTAGGTATCGCTGAGCAGTTCGCTGATCATTTCGCGCATCGTCGGCTTGTCATCGACGACTAAGACCCGACCTTCGCTCATCGATCGTCCTCGCAAGGCAGCGCGACGCACACGGTGGTGCCGACGCCATCAACACGGCGCTGGAGCGACAACTCACCGCCGTGGGCCTCGACGATCGCGTGAGAGATCGAGAGGCCCAAGCCGACACCGGTCGGTTTCGTCGTGAAAAAGGGCTCAGTGGCGCGCCGTAGCTGATCCTCGGTCATTCCAGGACCATCATCGCTAACCGTCAGCAAGGCGCGCCCCGAATCGAGACCAACCGAAACGGCGATCGTCCCCTGGGGAGCGGCGTCTGCTGCATTGACGAGCAGGTTACTGATCAGCTGGCGCACGCGTCCCTCATCGGCCGCGATGATCGCCGATTTTGCATCGGCGGTAAACGCCGGGACGGCCTGCCGCAAGCGTCCACTTTCTAGGTGCCGCTCGATCTCGCTGCGCGTGAGCGCGACGAGATCGATGCGCTGCGGCTCAAGCTCGCTGGGCCGGGCCAATGAAAGCAGGTCGTCGACGATTCGCTGGCATTGACGCGTTTCGGCCTCGATCACCGCGAGCTTTTTGAGCGCGTCGGGCGCGGCGCCTTTTTCCTTGAGCATCGTCGTGTATCCTAGGATCACCGCTAGGGGGTTATTGATCTCATGGGCCACGCCGGCGGCGACTTGACCGATCGACGCCAGACGCTGTGCCCGCAGCGCCTGGCGCTGATGGCGGCTCAGATCGCTGGCCATCCCATTGAATGCCTGCGCTAGCTCGGCGAATTCGTCGCGGCCCGCCAGGGCGACACGCGTTGCCAGGTCGCCGGCGGCGATGCGTTGCGCACCACGGCGCAGCAGGGCGATCCGGCCAGCAATGCGACGACTGAGCACGCCGCCGATCAGCAGTGCGACGACGAGTGCCGCCCCGAAACAGAGGATGACCATCGCGCGGGTTCGATGGCGCAAGCGGTTGGCCTCGCCTTGCGCTTGGGCGCTGCGCGCATTGAGTGAGGCGCTCAGTGTTGCGTTGATCGCTGTGACACGGGTAACCAGCTGCTCGAGCTGACGGTGTGTGCCGACGACCGCTGCGCGGTTAGTGGTGAGTGCGGGTATGAGCTGCTGGCGAAATACTCTGTCGATCCGCTCGGCCAGCTGGCGGAGCTGGGTGACGACCTTGTGTTCAGCATCGCTCGTCAACAGCGGCGAAAGGGAGGCGATCGTTTGGCGCGCCTGTTCTGCTGCCTGCTCGTAGCGATGGAGATGCGAAAGATCGCCCTCGATGATGCAGTGGGCTTGATGGATATACTGTTCGCGCAGATCGGCCTCGGTGTTGTGGGCGAGGTGCTTGGCGTGGTCGAGCTGGCCGGCGCGAACTTCAGCGGCGTCGAGCTCGCCGAGCGTCTGAAGGGTGACCAGCAACATCGCGCCGCTAAACGCGACAACGGTGACAAGTGCGACGATGATCAGGGTTCGCGTACGCATCGGTCTTCTATTGCAGCGCTACGCTGCGCCCGGCAATCGGTCACGCCTCTGACGGCGCACGACGTGACCACAACGTTCACAGTGTAACCCACTCCGTTACCCCCCGCCCATTTGCGCCCAAGACCGTTACCGGCAGCGAGCGGCGTAATGCGCGGATTTTCCGGCTCCACTGGGCCAGTTGTGGCCGTTTGCCGTTATGGCGCCGATATTGCTACCCTGCGCCGAACAGCACAGGAGCTCGGAAACGATGGTGCGCATGATGGGTCTGGTCGCCGCAATGGTCGTGCTGACGTCGAATCAGGCCAAGGCTGACATTGATCGCGCTGAGCAGTTGGCCGATCAGGCCGTCCGTGCCAATCCATCGCTTGCGGGGATCAAGGCCAAGCGCGATGCGCTCAAGCACCGCCTGCGTCGCGCCAGCAGTTGGCACGATCCACAACTGGCCATCGAGTACAGCAACATGCCGATCGACAGTTGGCGACCGGGCGACCATCCGATGAGTGGTCTGCAGCTCAAGCTACAGCAGACCTTCCTCTTTCCCGGCAAAACCGCGGCGCGTCGCCAACAAGCCGAGGGCCAGCTTGCAGAGGCGCAGATCTCGCTGGCCGAGGCGACGCTGCAGCTGCGAGTGGCGGTCAAGCGCGCCTACTATCAGCTAACGCTGGTGCGGCAGCTGCGCAAAGTCACCGAGCAGCACGTCAAACTCGTCGAGCAGTTTGTCAGCATTGTGCAAGCCAAATACACCGTCGGAGCCAAGGGGCAGCAGGACTTGTTGCGCCTGACGTTGCTGCTCGAGAAGCTCAAAGACGACCTCGAGGACTTCGATCGCGATGACCTTGCCTTGCGCGCAAAGATCAACGCGGCACTCGATCGTGAGCCACCGCTGGCGATCGAGACGCCCGCTCAACTGGCCGCGCTCGCTGCGCCCCGAGAGCCGCGCGCGCTGACGCGCTCGCTGGGCGACCGCCCGGCGGTTCGTCTTCACCGGCAGCGTGCACTGACCCACGCGGCAATGTCGCGCCGGGCAGCACGCGCGGGATATCCCGACCTGACCGCTTGGCTCGGTTACCGGATTCGCAGCCGGGCCGGCACCGATCGTGGGACCGACTTCATCAGCTTGGGAATCGCGTTGCCGTTGCCGATCTTCTACGCCCGCCGTTTTGGCAGCGAGGTGCAGGCTCAGCGATTGCTGGCCAGCAAAGCGCAGCACCAGCGGCGCGCGTTGATCGCTCAGATTCGCGCCAACGTGGCGGCCGAGGTTGCTGCTTGGCGGCGCGCCCAGCGAGCGGCGAAAAGGTATCGAACGGTCTTGATGCCGCTGGCACACCGGGCGCTCGATGCGACCCTCGCAGGCTTTCAGGTCGGACGCGTCGACTTTGCCTCGCTGTTTCAAGCCGAGCTAGAACTCTTGGCGTTCGAGCGGACGATTCGACGGGCGGAGATTCGCACTCATCGTGCGCGCGTCGAGATCGAAGCCCAGCTCGGTCGGTTGCCGCAATAGGAGGAGCGCGATGGCGCGTCGAAAACAGCTCAGCCTGATGATGCTCACCCTAGCGCTGCTTGCCGGAGGCCTGGCCAGCTGGATTGCCTGGCAGGGTCGCGGAGCGACGCCCTCGATACTTGGGCCGGCGCACGCCCAGCGGTCGTCGTCGCGACAGCTTTACACCTGCGGGATGCATCCGCAGGTCGTCCAAGAAGGGCCGGGGACTTGTCCGATCTGCGGAATGGATCTGACACCGATCAAGAAGCAGCCTTCTGGCGATCACGTCCCCAGTGCAGGTCAGATCGCGGTCGATCCGGTGATGGTCCAGAACATGGGCATGCGCGTCGCTACGGTCAAGCGCGGCAGTGTCGGGCGAAAAGTGCGGACCATCGGCGAGGTGGTGATCGCCGAGGACCTATTGTCGGTGGTTAACCTGAAGTTCTCGGGCTGGGTCGAGAAACTGTATGTCGATCAGACCGGTATCAAGGTGCGCAAGGGGCAGCCGCTGTTTCGCATCTACTCCCCGGAACTGGTTGCTGCGCTCGAGGAATATCTCGTCGCGCTGCGGACTACCGGCAAAGACAGCCCGCTCACTCGGGCGGCTCGCGTTAAGTTTGGCTATTGGGATCTGAGCGACGCATATATCGAGAGCCTGGCCGCGTCGAAACAGGTCAAACGTACGCTGACGATCACGGCGCCCCGTGGCGGCTATGTGCTGCACAAGAACATCGTGCAAGGCACGCGCGTCAACGCTGGGCAGGACCTGTTTCGCATCGGCAAGCTTTCGGCGATTTGGGTTCATGCTCAAGTATACGAGTTCGACGCGCCCTGGGTGCGCGTGGGCCAGCCCGCAACGATGGAACTCTCCTACCAACGCGGCCGGCTCTATACCGGCAAGGTTAGCTATATCTATCCGACGATCGACCGCAAGACCCGTACGCTGACCGTGCGCCTTGAGTTCGTAAATCCTAACCTGCAACTCAAGCCGGGTATGTTCACCACGGTGCGCATCGAGACGCAGCGCCGTGAAAATGTGCTGACGGTTCCGACCGAGGCGATCCTCTATTCGGGCGAACGCTTGTTGGTCTTCGTCACCAAGGGCCTCGGCAAGTATCAGCCACGTGAGATCGTTACCGGTCTGGCTTCCGATGACCACACGACTGAGGTGATCTCTGGACTCCAGGAGGGCGAGCAGGTCGTGACCTCGGGCCAGTTCCTTTTGGATTCAGAGAGTCAACTTCAGGAGGCGCTGCAAAAGCTGATGTCGGCGCGGCTGCAGCGCAACGTCGCGTCCACGGCGTCGAGTCAGCCGACGCGCACCGGCGCGGATCACATCGCCGGCGAGGTCTGGAGCTGCCCGATGCATCCAGCGATCAGAGGTGCGCGGAGCGGTAGCTGTCCAATTTGTGGGATGGAGTTGGTCAAACAGGAAACCGTCCCTGGCGCTCGGCGCAAGCCGAATGCGCGAGGCCGCTGATCATGATCGAGTGGATCATCGAGAGATCGCTGCGGAACAAGTTTCTCGTCGTAGTGCTCGCGGGGACGCTTGTTGCGGCTGGCGTATGGGCGCTGAGCACCACGCCGGTTGACGCGATTCCTGACCTGTCCGATGTCCAGGTGATCGTCTTCACTGAGCATAAGGGCCAAGCGCCACAGGTCGTCGAAGACCAAGTCACCTACCCGCTGACGACCGCGATGCTTTCTGTGCCACACGCCAAGAACGTGCGCGGCTATTCTTTCTTCGGCTTCTCGCTGGTCTACGTGATCTTCGAAGACGGTACCGACATCTATTGGGCACGCTCGCGCGTTCTGGAGTACCTCAACTTTGTGCAAGGGCGCCTTCCGACGGGTGTGACGCCGCAACTTGGACCCGATGCAACCGGTGTCGGCTGGGTGTTTCAATACGCGTTGGTTTCAGAGAAGCATGACCTGGCCCAGCTGCGCTCGATTCAGGACTGGTATCTGCGTTACGAGTTGATGGCGCTGCCGGGAGTGGCCGAGGTCGCCAGCCTCGGCGGATTCGTTAAGCAATACCAGGTAGAGGTCGACCCCGAGAGACTGCGCGCCTACAACATTCCGCTCGCTAAAGTTAAGCGCGCGATCGTGCGCTCGAACATGGACGTCGGTGGGCGACTGCTCGAGATGGCCGAGTCGGAATTTATGGTGCGCGGCAAGGGGTATTTCAAGTCGGTGGACGACTTGAAAAATGTTCCCGTCGGCGTCGACAACAAGAGCCATACGCCGATTCTCTTGGCGCAGGTGGCCAACGTTCAGCTCGGACCAGAGATCCGGCGCGGCATCGCCGAGATCGATGGCCGAGGTGAAGCGGTGGCGGGCATCGTTGTGATGCGTTTTGGCGAAAACGCGCTCAAAGTGATCGAACGCGTCAAGCAGCGGCTCGAGCAGCTGAAGAGCGGCCTGCCGCCGGGCGTTGAGATCAAGGTATCCTACGACCGCTCGAAGTTGATCCTGCGTGCGATCAAGACATTGATCTCGAAGCTCGTCGAGGAGCTTGGCGTTGTTGCCTTGATCTGCATCATCTTCTTGCTGCACTTTCGTTCGGCACTGGTGGCGATCATCACCGTTCCGCTGGGCATCCTGGCGGCGCTGCTGCTCATGCGCTTGCTGGGCATCAGCGCCAACATCATGAGTTTAGGGGGGATCGCAATCGCGATCGGTGTGATGGTCGACGCCTCGATCGTGATGGTCGAAAACCTCCACAAACATTTCGAGGGTGCTGGTGGCCAGCGGCCCCTGATGTCGATCAGTGACGACACGCGACTCGAGCTGGTCTTGCGCGCCGCCAAAGAGGTGGGACCGGCGCTGTTCTTCTCGCTGCTGATCATCACTGTGAGTTTTCTGCCGGTCTTTTCGCTCCAGCAGCAAGCGGGGCGGCTGTTTGCGCCGCTGGCCTACACCAAGACGTTTGCGATGGCGGCTGCGTCTATTCTGGCGATTACGATCATCCCCGTGCTGATGTATTACTTCGTGCGCGGGCGGATGCGTAGCGAGCAGAGCAATCCGCTCAGTCGCTTTTTTATCTGGGCCTACCGACCGCTGATCAAGCAAGTATTGCGGTTCCCCCGCGCCACGGTGATCCTCAGCGCGGCTCTAGTTGTTGCGACGATCGTGCCTTGGAGCAAGGTCGGGTCGGAATTCATGCCGCCGCTCAACGAGGGCGATCTGCTCTACATGCCGACCACACCACCCGGGCTGAGTATCACGAAGGCCAAGGAGCTGCTCCAACAGACCGACAAGATCATCGCTGCGCATCCGCAGGTCGCGCATGTTTCCGGAAAGATCGGTCGAGCCGAGACCGCGACCGACCCCGCGCCGCTATCGATGATCGAGACGACGATCATCCTCAAAGAGCGGAGCAGTTGGCCGGCGGGCAAGACGCTCAAGCAGATCGTCGCTGAACTCGATGCGATGGTGCAATTCCCCGGACTGACCAACGCCTGGACGATGCCGATCAAGACTCGCATCGACATGCTGGCTACCGGCATCAAGACCCCGTTGGGGATCAAGCTGATGGGCGCGGACCTCGAGCAACTGTCGAGGCTGGGTGGACAGATCGAGGCAGTGCTTCGCACGCTTCCCGACACGCTCTCGGCCTATGCTGAGCGGGCGACCGGCGGAAACTTCATCGACATCGACGTGCGGCGGACCGAGGCGGCGCGCTTTGGGCTGACGGTCGGCGATGTTCAGGACGTGATCAAAAGTGCGCTGGGTGGGATGAACGTCACCCATACGGTGGAGGGTCTCGAGCGCTACCCGGTCAACGTGCGCTTTCCACGGGAGCTGCGCGATGATTTGCAGAAGCTCCACCGTATACCGGTGCCGACGCCGATGGGACACACAGTTCCGCTTGGGCAAATCGCCGACATCTCGGTCAAGAAGGGGCCACCGGCGATCAAGAGCGAGAATGCGCGCCGCACCGCCTGGATCTTTGTCGATCTGAGGACCTCGGACATCGGCGGCTACGTCAAGCGGGCAAAGGCGGAGGTGGAATCAAGGGTAAAATTTCCGCCGGGTGTGTCGGTCATTTGGTCTGGGCAGTGGGAGTACATGCAGCGGGTCAGCGAGGCCCTGTGGAAGGTGATTCCGCTAACGTTGGTGATCGTTTTCATGTTGCTCTATCTGCACTTCCGTAGCATCGCCAAGAGCTGCATCGTGATGCTCACGCTGCCCTTCGCGCTGGTCGGTGGCGTGTGGTTGATTTGGGGGCTCGACTACAATGTCTCTGCTGCTGCGGCCGTTGGTTTCATCGCGCTGGCCGGTTTGGCCGCGGAGACTGGCGTTGTGATGCTGGTCTACCTCGACCGTGCTCTCGACGACGCGCAGGCGGCGGGGCAGCTGAGCAATGCTGCTCAACTTCGCGTGGCGATCACTGTAGGGGCTGTGGAGCGCGTGCGACCCAAGTTGATGACGGTCGCCACCACGCTGATCGGCCTTCTGCCGGTGATGTATGGCACGGAGACCGGCGCACGCGTGATGAAACGGATCGCGGCACCGATGGTCGGCGGCTTGCTCTCGTCGGCAGTGCTGACGTTAGTCATTGTGCCCGCTTTGTACTACCTCTATCGCTACCGCAAGCTTCAATCGACGGGTCCAGCCGTCAACGAAAACCTCTAGGGAGACAGCATGAGAAGAATTATCGAAGGGATTATCTTGCTGATCGCGACAGCACTGCCGCTCTCGGCAAAGGCCTCATCAGCGCGATTCGACAAAGCGATGCAGCCGGTGCTCACAAAGTACCTCGCGATCCAATCGGCATTGGCCAGCGACAGCACAGCGAGTGTGGCAAACCATGCCAAACAGATCAGCCTGCTTGCTAAGAAGATCAGCGCCAAGGGCCTCAAAGGTGAGCATGCCAAGCAATACGCCCAGCTGCCGCAGAAGCTGGTCGCCGCTGCCGCGACGCTTGCCAAAGCCAAGGATGTAGCGGCGATGCGTGAAAGCTTCAAGGCGCTCAGCCGGCCGATGGCGCTTTGGGCGACTTTGTCCAAGCCGAGTGACGTTAACGTCGTGTTTTGCTCGATGGCCAAGGCCAGCTGGCTTCAGCGCGACAAAGCCGTTCGCAATCCCTACTACGGCAAAAAGATGCTCGCATGCGGTGAGATCATTTCCGGGCCAGGCAAAGGGCATGCCGGCGGTCACATGCAGCACTAGCGTTCAACGGCCGGTTAGCGAGCCTTGGCGAGCTCGATCATCTGACGCTGGAAATCCTGGTAAAGCTGCTTAGCCTGCGCCGCCGTTTCGCCGATTGCCGTGAAGCCGATCTTCCCCACGCTAGTCACGGTCTGAATCATATGCAGCGCCACGCCGGTCTCGGTCTTGCGGTCATAGTGCAGTCCGCTGCGCTTGGCGAGGGCGATGATCTGCGCGGGTGACATGCCGAGGAAGGCCTTGTCGATGAAGTTGTCGCTGGCAAAATAGTGCACTTGGCGCACCTTGCCGGCGGCGGTTGTCTTGGTCAGTACGCCGTGCTTGTTGTCGTAGCTGCTGTCGGTCAGCAGCCGTGCGATCTCGTAGGGGTGCGTCGTCCCACCCGAGCGCAGGTTGATCTCCACCGCGTTGGCCTGCCAGCGTCCTCGTTGATCTCGTCCGACGACGAAGTCGATTGCGAACCGTCCGCGCACGCCGCGCTTGGCCAGCACCTTGCCGACGCGCTCGCCAGCAAGATGGAGTTCCTTCAAATAGGGTGCATCGGCGATCGTGTGACAGCCGGCGTAGACCTGCTGGTCCTTGTCGGCGAACAGCTGTCCGTGGGTCGAGAGCACACGCACCTGGCCGCCGGCGGTGATCATCACTTGGACGCTCGGCGAACCTTCGTTGGGAACGAAAACTTCGACGATCGCGCCCATGCTGTTGATCTCCTCGGCAAACTTTCTCCAACTGGTCGTCTCGTCGTTGAATTTCATCTTGCCGAGCAGCTCACGGATGCGCGCCGTTCGTGCTTTGCCGGAAAGTGAATACAGCGGCCGCAGATCGAGGACCGCATTGCCGTTACCCGAGACGCCGTCTTCGAGTTTGACCATCGCGTTTTTCGGCACGCCCAAGGTATGCGGATCGTTGCTGGCCCGAGCGAAAGCGCGGCGAAAGCGCAGACTGCCGCTCAGCGCAACGCTGCGACGGATCTGTCGGCGATAGCCGGTCACCAGACTGTCAACCGCCGCGACGACTTGCTCGACGCTCTTCAGTCCGGTGCGGCCCCTGGGCTGGCGAATCCGTGCCAAGCTAAACGCTCGCTTGGAACCCGTCTTGGTGCCGAAGCGCTCGGTTTGGCCGCTTCCCGGGCCGAGTACCGCGATGCCCAGCATGTCGGCCAGTTTCCATTCCTTGTCGGTGGTGACGAATGGCCAAACGAATTTTACGGCGTCCTTGTCGGCATCGAGCGAAAGCTTGAGTCTGGCGAGCAGCTCGGGCTTGTCTTCGAGCAGCTTCGTCGTCAGCGGTTTCATGTGATTGTCGTTGGCGCTGTAGAGCGTCAGGCGACTGCGCGCTTGCCGGTTGCCGAGCAAGTCGTTGATGTAATAGTCGACGACGGCCGGCGCGATCTTCTCTGAGGTCAGCATGCTCAAGCGTGTTCGTGGATCCTTGAGCATCAGCAGCGCCCAAAACGAGCGATCCTCGTACTTGGTTACGCCTTTGATCGCGGCCAGCGTGTCGCTGCGCAGCGTCAACGAGGGCAGCACGACGATGTGCCGCTTGCCGTTACTGCGATAAAACACCTCGCCCTGGCGAGCGAGCCGGCGTTGGGCTGGGTGGATTAGGCCTGCTTGACCGGTTCCGCCGGCGATCGCCGGCGGCGCGGTGCTAGCGGCGACCAGCGCGGCTAGCAGGATCGATACGAGTCGACTCATCCACAGCCGAAATGCAACGCAAATGCCAGAACCGCTGCCTTCTGTTTTCGAATAGTTAGCTGCGCCGCTGAGAAGAATTCCGACCCTCGGCGGTGCCAATTGGGTGGACGCCGTCCCCATCGCAGTGCTTGTTGGACGCGCCTGCAACGCTGACAATCAAGCAGATGAAACCCCAAGCGAGCGATGCGCGTCGTGTGGTCTGGCAGGATCTGGATCCAGCTCAGCTGAGCCCAGGCGACCGTTTCGTTGTCGCGCTCGACGCGAATGCCACCGCCCATCTTTCGTCGTTAGCGGCGGTCGCCGATCGGCCCGATGAGATCGGTGCGCATACTCTCGAGCTCGAATGCGCGGTCGTCGCTCGCATCGAGCGGCCGGGACGCTGCGAGGATGCCAGGGTCGGCTTGATTCGCCCGAAACGCCTGCTGAGCACAGCTCAAGCGCTGCGCCGAACGCGGGTGGCGATGCCTTTGGACAACCCTCAGTGCATCGCGATCTCTCGCGCGAAGTTCACCGATCGGGCGCAGATCGATCAGTACTTCGCCAAACGAAGCGGCCGCTGGCTGATCGTCGATATTGGCAATGTGCGCTTCCACGCGCGACGGGCGCATGACGATCTGTTTACCCGCGATCTGCCGACCGCCGGCAGCTATATCGTCGATGTGCTCGGCACTGCGCGCGGTCTGGTCACCGGCCCACGCGAGCCGTGGGTTGTCGAATGGGTCCGCGCCAACATTCCAAGCGGCTATTACATGCCCTTTGTCGCGGAACGCTGCGCGCTGATCGCGCAAGGCGTTGGCCTTACCGCTGACGCCGAGACGACGCCGCGCGAGGTCGCGATCGGGGATGTACGTGTCTACGCCAAGCGTGCCGATGGTCGCGTCGCTTGTTGGGCCAGTTTCGACAACTTGGTGCAGGCTCAACGCTGGGCCAAGCAGCACGCGGGGTGCTGGCTGCTGGCCACGATCGTCGACAAAGTGCCCGTGCTCTGAAGCTGCGCCGACGGTTGGCGCGCCGCAGATCAGCTCGCGCACCCGGCGCATTTGCGATCTGCTCGACGACGCGTTTGGCGTAACGCTAAGTCGATTCGAGTTCGCGCTCAACCATTCGCTGTAGCATCTCGGCGAAGGCGTCGTCACGCTCTGCGCTAGCCTCGCGTCCGAGCGCTGGCCAGAGCACGTCGCTCGCTCCGGCGTAGGCCACTGCTGCGCACCAAATCAAGATCATCAGTCGCTCGATGGTATCGCGCTGTGCTTCGCCGGCTTTGACTAGCGTTGATGCGACGTCGGCGATTTGCTCCATCCCGCGGTTCTCGCGGGCAAAGAAATCGCTGCGTGCCGCAGCACCTGAGAGAAACGCCCAGGCGATCAGCCGACCGCTTTCCGGTGCCTGAATTTCGTTGATCACCGTGGCGACTAGCGCACGCAGATCCTCGATGCCCCCGCGCTCGAGCATTTGCTCGATCACCGTGTGGCGCAACGCGGTCATTCGCTGCTCGAACACGTGTTCGACCAAGGCGCGCTGGGTGCCGAAGTAATGGGTGATCAGGCCGTGGCTGATGCCGGCGCGTCTTGCCACCGCGGTTAGCGTTGCCCGATCGGGTCCCAGTTCGGCGATCACCGCCGCCGCCGCATCGAGGATCAGTTGGCGGGCGGCCTCGGGGTCGCGCCGTATTCGCTTTTGATCGCCCATGGTTATCAATATCAGTTGGGTTCAGCGTTGACAACAGCCGCCGTGGCGCTATTGTCAGCTCTGCCAATAAGGGCGCGAGATGGATCGGACGACGGACCAACGATTGTGGCGGCGCGTGGTGGGGGGACTCTGTTATCCCGCCACGCTGGCGATCACCACGGCGTTGGTGACGAAGCCATTGCTTGGCGGGGCTGCGCCGATGACCGTCGTGATCATCGCGCTGCTCGGGGCGAGCGCACTGATCTGGTCGCTTGAGCTGTTGATGCCCCATCGCGAAAAATGGCAGCCGCCGCGTAGAACATTGCTGCTCGACATCGCGCACACCTTGGTTTCTTCGCAGCTTGTTGCCCCGCTGGCCAAGGCCGGTTTGATCATGCTTGCTGCGGTGATCGCGCATCAGCAGGGGCAGAGCGGCCTTGGCCTCTGGCCGAGCAACTGGCCATTCGTGGCCCAGTTCGCGCTGGCGGTCGTCGTCGCCGACTTTCCGGTCTACTGGGCTCACCGACTGATGCACGTGACGTCCGTCGGCTGGCGTGTGCACGCGGTCCACCACACACCACAGCACTTGCACCTTTGGGCCTCCGCGCGATCTCACCCGTTCAACGTGTTGATCAAGGTCGGCGGCGAGTCCGGTATCCTGTTGATCCTCGGCACGCCGCAGCCGGTGTTCTATACCTGGCTGATCTTCATGAGTGTCCACGGCTTGCTGCAGCACGCCAACATCGCGATGTACAGCCAGTGGCTCAATCGGCTACTCGCGACACCCGAAGTGCACCGCCACCATCACTCGACGGTACTCGAAGAGTCATGCTCAAACTTCGGCAACACGACGATGGTTTGGGACCAGTTGTTTGGTAGCTACCAGAAGCCGGTCGCAGAGGAAGTCGGCATTGGCAACTATCAGGTTCCCGAGCGCTATTGGGATCACCTGCGCTTGCCGTTCGCCCTCGACCGCTATCAGTCGCCGGCCGACAGCGCGCAGCACGACTAGCCTACTGCGCTCAACTGGCGCACAAGTCGCTTCAGCACGCTGCTAGGGCGTACAGTTTGAGGGAAGGCCAACGCCTTTACTCGGTGCCTCGCTGATCAGTGGCGCTTGGTAGGTCTTGCCGTCGATCACCACGAAGCGCACGTTGGTCTTCGGATCGACCGTTAGCCCATAGACGGTAGCGACGTCGTTACCGTCGATCACGAAGCCCTCGTTGTAGTTGCTGTGGATGTACAGCCTGGGATCGGTTTTGGTCTGCGGCCAGCTGTGGATGTATTGCGGGTCGGGAAGATAGGTCCCGGGCGCCGTCAGCGGGCCCTGTAGGGCGACCCAGCTACGCTGCGGTTGGATGTCGGTTCCCTGCACGCTGAGCTGACCGCTCATCGCACTGAGCGCGGACTGGATCGACTTGGTGATCGGCTCGACGCCGGAGGGTAAGGTGTTCGAGCAGTAGCCGGCGTGGGTTAGCGAGCGTTGGCCGATCTGGAGCAGGTCGACGCTCAACGCTTGCTTGCCGCTGTCACAAAGCCCTGCGGTGCCGTAGCTGGTTGGCGTGGTCTTCCAGTTTTCGGGTGCCAGCTGAGTGAGCAGTGCTTGGATCTCTTTGGGACAAAGACGGGCCATCCGCACCAATCCGCCGTTGAAGTTCCCGCCGATGTAGAGCGTGCCGTCGCCCATCAGGTTGACGAAGGTGCAAGGCGTCTTGCCGGACACTGCCGCGCAAACGGGATTCATTCCGCCGCCCAATCCAGCGTAGGCCGCGATCAGTTGGTCCGAGGCGCGATTCCAGCTGTAGGGGCCGCTTGCCTTGGCGTCCATCGAACTGCCGTCGGCGGGCGAACTCGCATCAGCGATCGCGCTATCGGTTGCGGTACCGTCAACCGCGGCCGCATCGACCGCTGCGCCATCGCCTATCGCAGCATCGGCGATCGTAGCATCGGCTGCTTGACCATCGCCTCGCGGTCCATCGAGAACGCCGCCATCGAGTGCTTTCGCGTCCGATCTGCGCGCGTCGGTTGTTGCGGTGCTTTGGCTACTACAACCCGTCGAGACGCAGACCGCCAGCAAGGCCAGCAGGCCGATCAACCCACTGCGTAAGTTGCATCCGTGTTGGCTATATCTGTGTAAGTTACATCTCATCGCATCCCCCGTTTGCCCGTCTGATAGCGCATTGCACCCGTTGGCGCTAGCCCCTCGAGGTTTTTCACTTGTGGCCTGCTTGACAGGCGAAGCCGAAAAGCGTGTTGCTCGAGGGGTTCGCCGCTAGGCCAACGACTAGCCGCTCACGCCGGCGAAGCGGATGCCGCTCAGCTCCGCCATCGTGCGGTCGAAGGTCACCAGGTCGTCGAGCCTGAAGTCAGACAGCCGGGTATGACCGCAAGCGCGCGCCAGGGTGCACATTAGGTGGACGACTGAGTCGAAGAACCGCGCCAGCCGTTTCGCCGCTTGGTCGACGTCCAGCAGTTGGCGCAGGTTCTCGTCCTGGGTGGCGATGCCGGCAGGACAGGTGTTGGTGTTGCAGAGTCGCGCGCCTTGGCAGCCGATCGCTTGGATCGCCGAGTTTGCCAGCGCAATGCCATCGGCACCAAGGGCAAGCGCCTTGACGAAGTCCGTGGCTGTGCGCAGTCCGCCAGTGATGATCAACGTGACGTTGTTGACACCGGAGGCATCCAGGTGACGCCGTGCGCGCGCCAGTGCGGGAATCGTTGGCACCGAGATGTGGTCGCGGAAGATCAACGGCGCAGCTCCGGTGCCGCCGCCCCGTCCGTCGAGGATGATGTAGTCGGCGCCGGCTTCGAGCGCTGCGTCGATGTCCTTTTCCACGTGCTGTGCGGAAAGCTTGAAACCGATCGGGATGCCACCCGTGCGTTGACGCACCTCATCGCCGAATCGGCGAAAGTCGTCGATCGTTGTCCACTCGGGAAAACGCGCCGGCGAGATCGCGTCCTGGCCCGGCTTTAGACCGCGCACTTCGGCGATCTGTGCGGTGACCTTGTTGCCAGGCAAGTGGCCACCTGTACCGGTCTTCGCGGCCTGGCCCAGTTTGAAATGGAATGCCTGCACGCGCTGTAGCTGCTCGAAGCTAAAGCCGAAGCGTGCCGAGGCCAGCTCGTAGAAATACCGGCTGTTT
The DNA here is from genome assembly GCA_020633415.1 of Deltaproteobacteria bacterium. Classification (GTDB taxonomy): domain Bacteria; phylum Myxococcota_A; class Polyangia; genus JACKDQ01. The sequence goes on along the minus strand of JACKDQ010000011.1, from coordinate 101,968 downwards.
GAGGCTTGCTCAGCGGGCAGCATGCCGCCTTCACCCGAGCAGATACCGGTCCCTGCCAGTTCGGCACCCTTGGCCAGCGCCGTTTTTGCCTCGAGCGACAGCGCGCCAAAGCTCATGTCGGAGACGAACAGCGGGATTTTGAGGCGGAGCGGCTTTTTTGCGTTCTGACCAATCACGAGCGCCGTATCGACGCTCTGTTCGTCGAGCAGCGGAACCCGGTGGAGCTGAGCGGTCAGCAACTGGATCGCGTCCCACGAGGGCAATCGGTAACGCGGTACGCCCATCGCCGCCATCGGTCCGTGACCGCCGAGGTTCTCTAGGCCGTTTTCGCCCAGCTCCTGGATCAGCGCGTTGAATGGCTCCTCGCGGCTGTCGCTTGGCTTTGCGGGCGCAGCGCGATCGGTCGCAGCCGTCGGCTGGGGTTTGGTTTGCGGCACGGCTCGAGGCGCTTCATCGGAAAAGCCGATCTTCGCGTGGGCGCCGTCGCAGAACGGTCGGTTATTGCTGGCGCCGCAGCGGCAGAGGGCGACCTTCGCCCCGGCATCGAGCGGCTGCCCATCGATGCCGATCAGCGTTTCGACGTTGGAGACGATATAGGGGCCGTTCTTAGCGCAGATCAGTTTGCTGGGTTGTTTGTCCGACAATTCGGTCTCCTATCTCGATGTTCGCGGTCAGCGTCGGCATGACGTCAAGAGCGAGAAGTATAGCTCGACACAGTTGGTTCGCACGCCCTGATCTTGGCGCGCCGAGGCACGATGGACGCCACCCGCCGCTCGTGCTAAGGCAGCGCGATGAGTCACGCTTCGATATCGGCGGAAACGGATCTGTTTTTGGCGCTCTCGCCGGACGCGGTGCTCTCGGCGGTCGAGGCCGGTGGCCTGGCCTGTCGTCCAGTTTGTTTTCCGCTCAACTCGTTCGAGAATCGCGTCTATATGATGGAGGCGGAAAACGGCAAGCGGATCATCTCCAAGTTCTATCGCCCGCTGCGCTGGAGCCGGGCCCAGATCCTCGAAGAGCATCAGTTCCTCGCCGACTTGGCAGAAAAGGAAGTGCCGGTATGTCCGGTGCTGCCCTTTCCCGACGGAGAAACGGTCAAACGGGTCAACGGAATCTACTACTGCCTCTTCGAATCCCGTGGCGGCCGCGCGCCGGAGGAGCTGCGCGATGAAGACGTTGAGCGGATGGGGATGCTTGTCGCTCGGATGCACAACGTCGGCGCGGAGCGAGAGGCGGCGCATCGGTTGCGAATCGACGCTCAGACTTACGTGCACGACAACCTCGACTGGCTTGAGCAGCACCAGACCGTGCCGCCACAGTTCTGGCCGCGGTATCGCCAGGCTGCCGAAGCGATCGCCGCGATCGCCGACGACTACATGAGTGGCGTCGAGTGTCATCGGATTCACGGCGACTTTCACCTCGGCAACGTCTTGTTGCGCGACGGGGTGTTCAACGTGTTGGATTTTGATGACATGGTCGTCGGTCCGGCCGTGCAGGACCTGTGGTTGGCGCTTCCCGGGCGCGACGCGTACACGCTGCGGCAGCGCGAGGTGTTTCTCGAGGGCTATCAGCGCTTTCGCGAGTTCGATCGCCGTACGCTGCGATTGATCGAGCCGCTACGTGGGTTGCGGGTGATCCACTACGCGACGTGGCTCGCCAAGCGTTGGCACGACGCGATCTTTCCGCGCACTTGGCCGCATTTTGGCACCGAAGACTATTGGCTCGACGAGACGCGCGAATTGGAGGACCTGCTGGTGTTCATTCGCGATGAGGGCGGTCTGGCGCCCGCTGAGCCTGAGCAAGCCGAGTTGAGCAACAAGGACTATTTCTTCGATTGGGAAGATTAGTGGTCTGACTCGCGATGTTCGATCGCCGGTTGGCGTCGGTGTGACGCTCGCTGGCGATGCGCACCAGCCAAAGAATACCCTTTGGTATTGTGAGTTTGAGCGCCGTCGAATTGTCGCTACCGAAAAATCGGCGCCTTTGGCATGATCGTCTGACAGCAACAGAGAAGGAGCGACGGCATGGAACGCAGCCCTGGCGCTGCAGCATGTGCCTTTGGTACGCGCTTGACCATTATATTAGTCGCGGTCGCCTGGGTCGGCTGCTCCAAGGAGCAGCCACCGCAGACGATCGACCCGGGCAAGGGCGAGGGCGAATCCTGCACGCAGAAGAGTGAATGCAAAACCGAGCTGCTCTGCGCCAACACGGGAACCTGTGAAAAACCGGGTGCCGAGGGGACTGCGCGGCGGGGCTACCTCTGCGGCGAAAGCAAACATTGCGTCTACGGACTGATCTGCTCGTCGAGCAATGTTTGCACCGATCCTGGATCGGGCAGCGAGGGCGCGGCCTGTCGCGGCAATGAAGACTGCGTCAAAGAGTTGCTCTGCGGCGGACTGCGTACCTGCACCCAGGCGGGCGCGGCGAACACCAAGACTGCCGGCCAGGCCTGCACCAAGCAGTCGGAATGCTTAGCCAGTCTGGTTTGCTATGAAGACGAGTGCACCGCGCCTCAAGTGATCTGGGGCGGTGCGATCTGCGCGGATGTCGACGCGGGGCCTCTGCGCGCCTACTTCGCTGTGCCGGAGACCGACAAACCGCTCGATGAGTTCTACCGTCTGCCGTTTCCCAACGACATTCGGCGCAAGGACGGCAAGATCGACGTGACCGGCCACACCAATCCGACGTCGCTGATGACCGGCGATCTCGATCTGGTCGGCCTCTATCTCAAGCGCATCTCCTCAGACATCAGCGGGTTCGGAGTCAATACGGCAACGTATCTGCGTTTCTCAGCAGCTGTCGACCCGACCACCGTCAAAGCTGCGGGCGACGGTCAGACTGTACAGTTCCTCGACATCGACAAGGATTCTCCCAACTACGGGCGTGAGGTCGATGCAGTGGTTACGCTGCGCGAAAATCGTGGCAAATACATCTGCCAGAACAGTGTCGCGTTGCGGCCCAAGCTGCCGCTCGCGGCAAACACCACCTACGCCGTGTTGTTGCGCAGCGGCATCAAGGGGACTGACGGCAAGCCGGTCGCAGCCGACGGTGACTTTGCGGAAATGCTCAAGAGCAGTGCACCGAGCGACGCCCGGCTAAAGACCGCCTGGCAGGCCTACGCAGTGCTCCGCGCCTATCTCTCCGACAAGTCGATTGCCACCGATGCGTTGGTTGGCGGGACGGTCTTTACCACGATGGATCCGCGCCATCGGATGGCTGCGTTGCGCGAAGTTGTGCGCGCTTCACCTGCGCCGGGACTCAGCCAGATTACGCTCTGCGACGGCAAGACCAAGTCGCCGTGCGACGATGGCAAGGATCAAAACCATGTCTGTCCGAGCACGGTCTCAGACGAGTTCCATGAGCTCCACGCGCTTTACAAGACGCCCGTCTTCCAGCGCGGTACGCCGCCGTTTAAGGAGCCTAAAGACGGCGGCGACATCGCCTACGATGGGTCAAACAAGCCACAGATCGTGCGCCAGGACGATGTCTGCGTGGTGATCACCGTGCCCAAGGCGGCGATGCCCGCGAGCGGGTGGCCGGTGACGATTTTCGGTCACGGCACGGGTGGCAACCTAAGGACGTTTATCGGCAATGGCGTGGCGACCTCGCTATCGCAGATCACCGGCGATCAATCCGAGGTGATCGCTCGCTCGGTCGTCGTTAGCATCGATGGCTCGATGCACGGTCCGCGACGCAATAGCGCCGATCCGCCCGACGAGCTGTTTTTCAATCTGAAGAATCCGGCGGCCTCTCGTGACAACGTCTATCAGGGCGCGGCGGATAAGTTCCAACTGGTGCGGGTTATCGAGAGCCTGGCGCTCAGTGCACAGGACTCGCCAACCGGCGCGGCGATCGACCTCGATTCAGCGCGGCTTTACTATTTCGGTCACTCGCAAGGCACCGTCGAGGGCTTGCCGTTCGTCGCCTATGAGCCGCTCGTCAAAGCGGTCGTGCTCAGTGGTGCCGGTGGGTTGCTGCGCGAATCATTGCTCTCGAAGCGCCAGCCCGTCGACATCGCATCGGCGGTGCGGCTTGCGCTCTCGGATACCAACGTCGATCACGACCATGCGTTGCTGAACATCATGCAGTTATTCTTCGAAGAGATTGACGGTCTGAATTACGGCGCGGCGTTGGTCCGTTCGCCGCCAACCGGCAAGTCGCCGCGTCACTTGCTGCTCGGCAGCGGCGTCGCTGATGGCTTCACGCCGCCCTCGACCACGCGCCTGCTCGGTCAGTCGATCAACTTGCCACAGATCGATCAGCCTCACGCGCGTTGCGGCGATGGCGTGTGCAGCGGCGATGAGACCTGCCAGAGCTGCGCTGCGGATTGCACCGACAAAACCAACTGTGGGCCGCCGACGCCGCCTTTTCCGCTGATCAGCGCTCCGGTGTCGGGCAATGTTACCGTTGGTGCCGACAAGGTGACCGCGGTTGTCTCGCCGTTGGCCTCTTCCGACGGCAGCTACGATGATCACTTCGTTATGTTGCGTCACCCGACGGGGGTTCGGCAGGCGGCACGCTTTTTGGGAACGGCGGCGCGGGATGGAACGCCGACGGTGCCCAAGTAGCGTCCGTACCGGGTGTTGTCGGTTGATCTATTAGCTCGACCGGCAACGGCTCATCGTTCGGGTTAGACGAACAGCGGCCGGAACCGTGGCGGGCGCAGTCGGTCTCACAGCGCGTGAACTGGGTATAGCAAATCGACACCGGCTGTCGATCGTCGATGCAGGCCTGCTGCTCGCGGCGGCAGCGGCTGTAGCACACATCTTCGGTTTCACAGCAGGCGGCCAGCGACAGCAGGCAAAGTGACCAGACGATAAGGGCGATCGACCGAGGCATCGCTGAAGTCTAGCCGGCGCCGAGGGCCCAGGCCGTGATCTGCGCCACAACTTTCGGATCGCTCAGCGCGCTTGGCGCTTTAGTCGCAGCTTCGAGCCGATGGGTAGCAAGATCGCCACCGGATCGTAGGCGCGGACGTTGCCGTAGTCTTGGCCGTAGAAGCCGGCGATGCCGAATTGCTGATAGAAGTCCGAGTGAGTCGGGATGCCGCGTTCGAGCTCATCCCACAGCCCATTGCGCTCGGCGAGCGTATAGAGTTCACTCTCGATATCTCTGATCAGCCGTGCGGAAAACTGGTTCTCCGGTGGCTTGCCGTTGCGATGGTTGCGCCAGGTCGCGATCAACTGCTCCAGCTCTGCAGAAAAGAGCAGATCGATCGGCAGCAACTGCCAGCCTGGCTTGAGCTTGTAGGCGTATTGCGGCAGCCGGCGACGCTCGCCGTAGACCCAACTCGGGCCACCGATCGTGGTCCAAGTGACTCGGTCGCGCAGCGCCTGGGGCCATTCGACCGCGCGCCGGCCGACATCGCGAAATGGCTGGTGGTAGGCGCCGTCCGATTGATGGATCAGCAGAGGGGGCTTCGCAGTGTTGATCTTGCCCAGCTTGTGGCGAAGCGGACCCGCCGGCTGTTTCCAGACGGAGCCGGTTCGCGCCGAAACGGGTGGCGCGAAAAGCGGCAGGCAGAGCAGCGCTGTCAAGATGCGGACCATCTGGGATTAGCTAAGCACGCTGCGTGCCAGGAAAACGTGGCCACAACGGCCGGTTTGCGGCGCGTTCGGCGGCGCGTTAGGCGGCGAATCCGGAGAGCGGAGTGGCGGTAGTTACCAGCCGGTTAGCGGGCACTATTGGCCGAGCGACCAGTCGAGGCTCGCCCAGTCGAGCAGCTCGAACGGGCGGAAGCGGTCCTTGTAGTTCATCGCGGTGCACTGCCGTACGAGGTAACCGAGGTAGTAGTGGGTAAACCCTTGGGCAAGCCCCCAACGCATTTCCCAAAGGGCGGTCAAGGTGCCGAGGGAAAAGCGCGCGAAGCGTGGGTCCCAGCAAACGTAGTGCGAGGACAGCGCGGCTTTGCCGAGATCGAGTACGCTTAGTGCTGCTAGCTCACCATCGATGCGATATTCGATCAGGCGCGTCGTGACGCAGCTCTGGATGAACGCCGCGTGATAATCCTCAGCGTCACAGGGTCGGTTGTCCGGCGAGACCTGCACCAGATGGCGATTGTGCAGCGCCAGGTGGTCTGGGTCGAAGTGCGGCGTGCTGACACGGACGGTGAGCCGCTGTTGACTGCGGCGCCAAACGCGGCGCTGACTGCGCGACGGCGCAAAATCACGCAGCGAGATGCGGATCGGCAGACATTGGCGGCAGCTGCCTGGACAATCGGGAAGGTAGAGCAATGGACCCGAGCGCCGATAACCGCGGGCGAGCAGCAGATCGAACTGCTCGGGGCGCAAGTTTGTGCCGTAGAGCAACCCGAGGCGCATCTGGCGCGCGGGCAGATACGGGCAGACATCGATCGGGCTGTGCGATGTCAGCCCCTCGATCGACTCGATGATCTGCAAATTGTCGGGCGTATCGAAGCGCTGAGGATCGCTCAGGTCGATACCACTACCGTCAGTCGCCGAAGACATCTCCTCGACTATAGCACAGGCGAGCGGGTGCTAGTCGATCAGGATTCGTTCAAACGCGCGGCAAGCGCATCGACCTTGCTTTGCATCGTGGCTTGCTTGTCGCGCCGGTCATCGATCTTGATCGAAGTGACGACGCGCAAGATTTCTTCGCCCGCCGGGTCGAAACACGCCGCGTGCATGCGCTGAGCGATTTCAAATAGCGCGTCGATGTCGCCCTCGATCACCGTGCCCATCGCGTGGGTTTGATGCGCCAATCCAGAATCTTTCAACACGCGCAAGGCCCGGGCGACGTACTGGCTGATGCCGACGCCTTGACCGCCGCGTGGAGAGACACTGATCTCCAAGAGCGCCATCTCTTGCGCTAGCCCTGTTCGATGGTGATCTTGACCATCTGAACCGGCCTGGTCGGCCGATCCGATGCGTCGGTCTTGGTTGACTCGATCGCTTTGAGAACGTCGTGCCCGTCGATCAGCTTCCCGAACACCGGGTGCTTGGACGGACCGGGGGTGAACCAATCCAAGTAGTCGTTATGCACGGTGTTGATGAAAAACTGGCAGCTTCCACTGTTGGCGCGGCCGGTATTGGCCATCGCCAGCGTGCCCGGTTCGTTGGAAAGCTTGGCGTTAGCCGGATGCTCATCGGCGATCGTGCCGTCAGGACCGTCGCCGGTACCCGCGCGTGGGCTCATCGCGTCGCGCGAGTGAGGGCACCCGAACTGCACCATGAACTTGCGGATCACGCGGTGAAAATGTAGCCCGTCGTAAAATCCGGACTCCGCAAGCTTAACGAAGTTTCCAGCAGTTATCGGCATCTTGTCGGTGAACAGCTCGGCGCGCATCGTACCGAGGGACGTTTCCATCACGGCAATTGGATTTGGCATGAAGGGGTAAATACCAGGTTTTTGCCGTGTCGCAAAGGGCCGCTGGGGCCTTTGTCTGGCGAATAAAGTCGCCCGCGGGGGGGTTATCGCTCGGGCCGCGCTGACATGCAGGCCTTGACGGCGGCGGTCAGCCTGTTTATCAAATGCCGCTGGAAAACACCCAAATCGAATCGCTCGGGAGGGCGCATGATCAAAGCGGAAGCGATTGCGAAGACTTATGGGCAGAGCGTGCACGCGCTGCGTGGTGTCTCGTTCGAGATCGGCAAGAACGAAGTCGTCGGTTTGCTCGGTCCCAACGGTGCGGGCAAGACCACGCTGATGAAAATCCTCACGGGCTTTTTGCACCCCAGCGAGGGGCGGGCCGAGATCGCAGGCATCGACGTTCTGGTCGACCCGCTGGCGGTACAAGCGCAGATCGGCTACTTGCCCGAAAACGCCCCGGTCTATCGCGACATGGTGGTGCAAGAGTATTTGCAGTGGGTCGCCGAGTTGCGCGAGATCGCGCCCGATCAGCAGCGCAAGCTGATCAGTCGGGCGGTGATCTCCACCGGTCTGGAGAAGTTTCTGGTCAAACCGATCAGCCAACTCTCCAAGGGGTATCGTCAGCGCGTCGGTTTGGCGCAAGCGATCTTGCATCAGCCCAAGTTGCTGATCCTCGACGAGCCGACCAGCGGTCTCGACCCCAGCCAGATCGTCGAGATTCGCCAACTGATCGCCCGGCTGGCTGAAGAGGCGACGGTGCTGCTCTCGACGCACATTCTCTCCGAGGTCGAGCTTTCCTGCGAGCGCGTGCTGATCATCGATCAAGGCGAGTTGCGCACCGACGAGCGCCTCGCCGACCTGCGCCAGGGCTCGGCGGCGATCGCCACGGTGGTCGGACCGACCGACGAGATCAAAGCCGCGCTCGGCCAGATCGCAGGCGTTCAGGATGTGCGCAGCCAGGAGCTCGGTCAAAGCGACCCCCATCGCCTCGATGGCGCCCACCGCTTTCGCGTGCTCGGCGGAGACCGACAGCTCTGCGCGACGATCTTCGACGTCGTGCAGCAAAGGGGCTGGCGGCTGACCGAGTTGCGCAACGATCAGGAGACGCTCGAATCGGTGTTCCGGCGCGTGACCGGCGGAAAAAGCCAAGACGAGACACGGAGGGCAGCATGACCCAAGTGATGAGCATTGCCCGCAAAGAGCTACGCGGGTTCTTCCTTTCGCCGGTGGCCCTGATCTTTTTGGGCACCTTTCTGTTCGTGGTGCTGTTCTCCTTCTTCTGGGGCGAGGCCTTCTTCCGACGCAACATCGCCGATGTTCGGCCGCTATTCGATTGGTTGCCGCTGTTGCTGATCTTTTTGGTCGGCTCGCTGACGATGCGGCTTTGGAGCGAAGAGCAGCGCGCCGGCACGCTCGAGATCCTGCTGACCATGCCGATCCGTTTGCGGCACCTGGTTGTCGGCAAGTTCCTCGGCGGCCTGGCCCTGATCGCCGTGGCGTTGGTGCTGACGTTTGCTTTGCCGCTGACCGTGACGTCGCTGGGCGAACTGGACTGGGGCCCGGTCTTCGGCGGCTATCTCGGTGCACTATTGCTGGCCGGGGCCTATCTATCGATCGGGCTCTGCATTTCGTCGGCGACGGAAAACCCGCTGGTCGCGCTGCTGCTGACCTGCCTTGGTTGTGGCTTGCTTTATCTGGTCGGTTCCGAGCCGGTCGTGTCGCTATTCGGCACGCAGGGCGGTGAACTGTTGCGTGCCATTGGCAGCGGTAGCCGTTTCGAGAGCATTCAGCGCGGAGTGCTCGATCTGCGCGACCTGGTCTACTACGGCAGCCTTTGCGTCGGCTTTCTCTACCTCAACATGGTGATCCTCGAATCCAAGCGTTGGGGCGTCGGTCAAGTTGCCGCCAAGAGCCGCAGTGCGATGCGGCTCTCGGTGGTGCTCGTGCTGGCCAACCTGCTGTTGCTCAACTTGGGCCTGGCCGGCGTGGCGGGCGCGCGGATCGATATGACCGAGCGCAACGAATACAGCATTTCGCCGGCAACCAAGAAGATCCTTGCTGGCCTTGAAGCGCCGCTGTTGATCCGTGGTTACTTTTCGGCAAAGACTCACGCCAAGCTGGCGCCGCTGGTCCCGCGAATCCGCGACATGCTTGAGGAGTACCAGGCGGTGGGCGGCAAGAGCGTACGCAGCGAATTCATCGACCCGCAAAAGTCGCCTGAGTTGGAAAAAGAGGCCTCTGAGGTCTACGGCATCAACAGTATCCCGCTGGAGTTTGCCGATCGGCACAGCGAAGGTGTGGTCAATTCGTACTTCACGATTCTCGTCAAGTACGGCGACAAGTTCGAGAAACTGGGCTTTCAGGACCTGATCGAAGTTCGCCGGTCGGCGCAGGACATCAAAGTGCGTCTGCGCAACCTCGAGTACGACCTGACGCGTACGATCAAGAAGGTCGTCTATGGCTTCCAGCCGTTAGAAGCGATGTTCGCGCGGGCGACCGACAAGATCAAACTGACCGCCTACATCACGCCGAGCACGCTGCCCAAACAGTATGCCGATGTACCGGCTCGTGTGAAGAAGGTTGCCGAGGAGATCGCAGCGCGCAGCGGCGGAAAGTTTGTCTTTGAGACGATCGATCCGATGGCGAGCAAAGACTCCGGATTGCCGAAGAAGCTCTACGAGAAGTTCGGCTTCAAGCCGTTGGCGGTCTCGCTGTTTTCCGAGAACTCCTTTTACATGCATCTGCTGCTCAACTCGGGTGACCGTTACGATCGGCTCTACCCCGAGGGCAAGATGACCGAGCTCGATATCCGCAACGAGTTGACCGCGGGCATTAAGCGTTTGCTGCCAGGCTTTCTCAAGACGGTCGGTTTGATGGCGCCCAAGCCGCCGCCGCGTCGCCAGCAGATGATGATGGGGCGACAGATGCCGCCGCCACCGCCTGATCGCTACCGTATGCTGCGCGCTACGCTCAGCGAGAACTACACGCTGCGCGAGGTCGAATTGAAAGAGGGCCGTGTGCCGGGCGATGTCGACGTGCTGGTGGTAATGGCGCCCGATTCGCTCGATGACAAACAGCAATTTGCCATCGACCAGTTCTTAATGCGGGGTGGCGCCGTTGTCGTCGCCGCCGGTCGCTATAAGTTGGAGCTTTCGCGCTTCGCTGGTGGTGGTCTCAAGGTCAATAAGCTCTCCAACAACCTCGACAAGTTGCTCAAGGCTTGGGGGGTCGAGGTTTCCGAGAACCTGGTGCTCGATGCGCGTAACGCGCCGATGTTGATTCCCTTCGAGCGCAACGTGATGGGTTCGACGATCCGCGAGATGCGCCTGCTCCAGGCCTATCCGTTCTGGATCGACGTGCGCTCCGACGGCCTGGCCGAAGATAGTCCGGTGGTTGCCGGCTTGCCTTCGGTCGTGCTGCAATGGGCCTCAGCGCTGACGCTCAACTTCCCCAAAGACAAAGACACCTCGCTGGTTCACGCCACACCGCTGTTGAAGTCGAGCGCGCTGTCCTGGGAACAGAGCGCCAGCGACGTCAATCCTGACTTCGCGCGCTTCCCGCGTCGTGGTTTCGAGTACCCGCAGGGCGGCAGCGGCGACAAGGAAAACAAGCAGCGTATCTTGGCGGTCGCCGCGATCGGCAGTTTCAGCAGCGCCTTCAAAGGCAAGCCGTCACCGTTATTCAACGAGGGTGCGACCGGCGACGCCAAGGGCAAGCCCAAGCGTAGCGACGGGCGTACGCTCGAGCAGTCGCCCAAGGGCGCGCGCCTGGTGGTGATCGGCAGTGCAGATTTCGCGGACGACATTGCACTAAGCATTGCGCGTCAGACCGGGACGAGCTCGTTCCGCAGCAATCTGCAGCTCTTGCAGAACATTATCGACTGGTCCGTTGCCGACGAAGATCTGCTTTCGATTCGCTCGCGCGGGCACTACGCGCGCACGTTGCGACCGATGGAAGAGAGTGCGCGACTGAACTACGAGATGTTCAACTACCTGTTTGTTGTTCTCGCTCTCGGTGCGATCTTTGGTGTGGCCTTTGTCCGGCGGCGCAATCTGCAGCCGATCGAGTTGTCCGGCGTGGAGAAAAATGATGACAAAGCGTAGCGCGAGTGAACAGACGGCGCGGCTCAACCGTACCCTCGGGATCTTGCTGGTTGCCCAGCTGGTAGTCGTCGGTGTTGTTTACCTGGGCGGGGATTCGCCGAAGGCACCTAAGGCCGAGCAGCTTTTCGCAGGGCTAAAGGCCGACGACGTGAACTTGTTGAAGGTCTATGGCGATAAGCAAGGCGAGGTCGTCGAGCTGGCCAAGAGCGGAGACGACTGGCTGCTGCGCAGCGGCGGCGACTACCCAGCCCAGAGTGACAAAGTCAAAGAGATGATCGGCAAGCTCGCCGCGCTGAGTAGCAGCGAGACGGTTACCGAGCAGCAGAGCCACCAGCGCAAACTCGAGGTCGCTGACGACAAATATCAACGCAAGGTTGAGATTCAGCGCAAAGGCGGCAAGCCGCTGACGTTCTTTATCGGTAGTTCGCCGGCCTTCAAGCGGGTGCACGTGCGCCTGGCGGGAGAAAAGGCGGTTCATCTGGCCGGTGAGTTCAGCGCTTGGGATTTATCGACAAACGCCGGTGGCTGGGTCGACACGCAGTATTTCAAGACGGATAGCAAGCAGGTCGTCTCGCTCTCGCTGAAGAACAACCATGGAACGATCACCCTGACCCGCGCTGCCGCCGATCAGGCTTGGGCGCTCGAAGGCCTACCGGCCGGGCAGAAGCTCAAGAGTGGTGATGTCGATGGGCTGGTCAACGCTGCAACGGCGATCACGCTAGAGGCCCCGCTCGGCAAGAACAAGCAGGCTGACTACGGCTTCGACAATCCGTTGGCGACGTTGACGCTCGTCACCGAGAAGCCCGTCAAGGCGCCCGCATCTGCGGCGAGCGATGCCGGTCCGACGGCGGCGCCCGCTCCTGAACGCCAGACCGTGACGATCCTCGTCGGTGCAAAGGTCGGCGACAGCTACTACCTCAAGGCCAGCAACTCGCCATTTTACGTCAAGGTCGGCAGTTGGGTTGCGCGGCCGCTGGTCGACAAGAAACGCACAGACCTAAGCGAAGCGGAAAAGGCCAAGCAGCCCCAAGGCCAGGCACACAGCGATGGGCCGGGGGCCTCACAAGCCAGCTAGTCGCTGCGCGAAGCTCCGGCGCAGCGGCTTGACGATCGCATTCCGACGGCAGGCGTTTTGGAGCGGTTCGATTCGCGAAGCACGCCGCTCCGTATCTTTCGGAGCGGCGTTGATCTTTTCGGGCGCTAGCCGGCGACGCTGCGCGACTGACGGCCCTCGGCTTTGATGCGCTTGTCCTCGCGGATCCGCCGATCGTAGTTGGTGTCGTGCGCGCTGATTTTGTCTTGCAGCATGATCAGTGCGTCGAGCACTTGCTCCGGCCGCGGTGGGCAACCGGGGATGTAAATGTCGACGGGGATCACGTGGTCGATACCCGGCACGGTGGCGTAGTTCTGATAAAAACCGCCGCTCGAGGCGCAGACGCCGAACGAGATCACCCATTTGGGCTCGCACATTTGATCGTAGATGCGCTTGAGTACTGGTGCTTGACGCTCGGTGATTGTGCCGACGACCATCAGCAAGTCCGACTGGCGCGGGGAAAAGCGCGGGAACTCGGCACCGAAGCGCGCGATGTCGTAGCGCGGTCCCCACAGCGCCATGAACTCCATGCCACAGCATGCGGTGACGAACGGGTACTGAAACAACGAGTACTTGCGCGCCCAAGCCAGCGCGTCAGCTAGTTTTCCGGTGGTGAACTCGAGACCCATTGGGCGCTCCTTAGCGGGGGCCAATTTGGGGACAATTTATGGCCCTATTTTGACTCGCTCCGCTACGCAGTCAAGTCGATCTTGAGCCGCCAGTCAACCTCGAGTACCAACGAGCGATGAGAGCGTCGATTGGGCTGATTCTGCTGGGGTTGTTCGCGCTGGGTTGTCCACCGCTCGAAGGCGGGCGCGGCCAAACGTCGGCCGACGGCCAGCGAACGGTCTCGTTGGTCAAAGTCGTCGACGGCGACACGCTGATCGTCCGCGATGCCGGTCAGCAACTGCGCCTCAGACTGTCTGGGATCGACGCACCCGAGCTAGCGCAGCCCTATGGCGCAGCGTCGCGACGTGCGCTGGCCGGATACCTCGCGGGCCTGCGACGTCTGCAATATCGCCGAGTCGACCGCGATCGATACGGGCGCATCGTCGCCGAAGTCTGGCGCGACGGCGCATCGGTCACCGAGTGGATGGTCGCCCAAGGTCATGCTTGGCACTATCGGCGCTATAACAAGGGGCGGCGCGTGACTTTCGACCGGCTCGAAAGTCAGGCCCGGACCGCGCGTCGCGGACTTTGGCAGCAAGCACGACCCGACCCACCTTGGCGCTATCGTCGCGGGCGTCGCGCCCAGGGACCAGCCGCCGGCCCGGCGGCGCTGCGCAGCGAGTTCGTCGGTAATTCACGCTCGCGCGTTTTTCATCATCGGCGTTGTGCTGCGGCGCGCTGCGCCCATTGCCGCGTGCCCTTCGCTTCTTCCGCAGCGGCTGTCCAAGCTGGGTATCGACCCCATCGCGTCTGTCAGCGCTAGCTGCCCTGCAAATCCGCTGCAGTGCTCAGCATCCAGCGCAGTAGCGGCAAGCGATCCTGACCCCAAATCAGTTCTCGATCGTCGATTACGAAGGTCGGAGCACCAAACACGCCCGCCTCGACGGCCTGCGCGGTGTTATCGAAGAGCGCTTGCTTGATCGCTGGATCATCGAGCTGGTCAAGGGCGTCCTCAGCGGCAAGCTCTAGCTCCTTGAGCAGAGCGGCGAGTACGGTGCGGTCGGCGATGTCGCGGTCCTCGACCCAATAGGCGCGGTAGATGCGGTGGGTTAGCCGGACCGCATCGTCGTCGCTGCCAGCTTGAACGGCGAGGGTCAGGCGCAGCGCATCGACGGTGCGCATCGGAAAACGGCTAGGAAAGGCGAACGGGACGCCGTAGTAGCGCGCATAGCGCGCGATGTCCTGGCGATAGTGGCGCTGCTTCGCCGGACTCATCGCCAGCAGCGGTACGTTTTCCATCTGGACCTGCTTAAAGACCGCTCCGAGCAGCATTGGATGCCAGATCAGCTCTGCTCGCCTGTCGGCGCAGACGCCTTCGATTTGCGTCGTCGCCAAATAAGAGAACGGACTGGCGTAGTCGTGATACAGCCGTACGGACTTCGACATGCGAGATGGCTCCCTTTCGACCCGCTCAGAGACGCTCGGCAGTAGCTCACTAGCGTTGTGACTGCAACGTGTCCAGCGTTTGCGCTCGTTTGCGCCGTTGGTTGACGGTGTTCTTTTTCGCGCAACGCGCTGGCGCGGTCAAGCGCATCGCGGGAATGGATCAACAGAGAGCGCGAGCCAGTATCCGATCGGCGCGATTTCCAAAGACTGGCAAGCGCGTTGGCCGCCGGCCGGCGCTGTACGTTGTCTTTGCCCCCCTCGCCGCATTCTTGCCAGCATGCAAAGTGCTGCTTTTCGCCCCCAAGCGCGCGCGGTAGACTATCTGCCGCTAACCCAGAGGATGAGCATGAGCTGGCTAGAACGCTATGGGCACAAGTGCGTGCCAGCCTCCGAAGCAATCGCGCAGATTCCCAAGGGCAAGAGCATCTTTGTCGCCTCGGGCGCGGCCGAGCCGGTGACGTTGGTGCACGAGTTGGTCGCACAAGCGGATCGTTTCGCCGACAACACCGTTCGGCACTTGCTAACCTTGGGGCCGGCGCCCTACGTCGACCCACGCTACGAGAGCAACTTCCGTCACAGCGCGTTTTTTATCGGCGCCAACGTGCGCGATGCGGTCCACGAGGGTCGGGCCGACTACACGCCGGTCTTTCTTTCGCAGATTCCCGATCTGATCCGCGCGCGCCGAATACCGATCGACGTGGCGCTGATCCACGTCGCGCCGCCCGATAAGTTTGGGTATGTCAACGTCGGCGTTTCTGTCGATATCGTGCTGGCCGCGATCGACGCCGCCAAGCTGGTCATCGCGCAGGTCAACGAGAACATGCCGGTAATTTTCGGGTCGGGCTTTGTCGCCGCCGATGCGATCGAATTCTTCGTCCAAGCGGATGATCCGCTGCTCGAGCACCCGCCCGAGCCGCTCGACGATGTGGCGCTAGAGATCGGCCGCAACGTTGCAACGCTTGTCGAGGATCAGTCGACCGTGCAGGTTGGCATCGGTCAGATCCCCGATGCGGTGCTCAAGGCGCTCACGGCAAAAAGGGATCTCGGCGTATGGACTGAGATGTTCTCCGACGGTCTGCTTGAGCTGATCGAAAACGGCAACATTACTGGCCGCTACAAGGCGCTCCACCCCAACAAGATTTCGTCATCGTTCACCTTCGGTACGCGAAAGCTCTACGACTACGTCAACCGCAACCCGCTGTTTACCTTTCACCCTTCGGACCTGATCAACAATCCGATCAATGTCGCGTCGCAGTACAAGATGATCGCGATCAATAGCGCCTTACAGGTCGATCTGACGGGTCAAGTTTGCGCCGATTCGATCGGTACGCGGTTTTATTCGGGCATCGGCGGTCAGGTCGACTTCATTCGCGGCGCATCGATGTGTGAGGGCGGAAAGCCGATCATTGCGCTGCGCTCGACGGCGAGAGGTGGGGAGATCAGCCGAATCTGCGCGACGCTCGATCCAGGTGCGGGCGTGGTGACCTCGCGTGGCGACGTCAATTATGTGGTCACCGAGTACGGGATTGTCGACCTGCAAGGCAAGTCCGTGCGCGAGCGTGCCCTGGCGCTGGTTGGCATTGCAGCACCCGAGTTTCGTGAGGAGCTGTTGTCCGCGGCGAACCAACGTCGCTACGTGGTCGGCGTTAGAAGAGCGCCGAAGACCAGTTATCCAAAGGAATACGAGCGGCGCATTCAAGCGGGGGGCGACGGCTTCTTGCTCAGGCCGATCCGCATTCAGGACGAGCCGAAGCTCAGCGAGTTCTTCTATGGGCTGTCCGACGACACGATCTTCAAGCGCTGGATGCGGGAGCTCGAGCGCCTGCCGCGCGAGGAACTGGAGAATTTTCTCGACGTCGACTACCAAGACAAGCTCACGCTCGTTGTTGAGACCCAGCACCCGGACGCCGAGGCCCAGATTGTCGGCGTTGCCCGCTATCAACTCGATCCAGCCACCGAAGATGCGCAGGCTACGGTCGTCGTTTCCGATGAGTGGCAGGGCAGAGGGCTGGGATCGGCGTTGTTCGATCAGCTGCTCGCCGCCGCGCGCCACAACCGTGTTTCCGCTTTGATCGCCGATATTCTGACCAGCAACGGTCCGATGCTCCACGTCTTCCACAAATCGGGGTTGCCGCTGGAGAGCGAGCGGCGCGGAAACATCTACCGTGTCAAGGCCCGCCTGCACCCGAAGCGTCGCCGCCGCAACACCGGCTCGCTGCCGTCGATGTAGCGCGCGCCGTCGAGCTGTGCGACTCTGCCTCTCGTGGAAGCGCTTTTCCGTCAACTGGGCTATGACAGCGAGGTCGAGCGGGATTGGCAATCGCTCGCCGAGCCCGGGCAGCGCCTTGGGCGGGTCTGCCGCGCGACTCGCCGTGACTACACGATCCTCGGCGTCGAAGATCGGCCGGTTCGGGTACGGGCACCGGGGCGGATGTTTCGCGACGATCAGGCGCCAACTGTTGGTGATTGGGTTGGCGTTCGCGGTGATGATCACGGTCGCTGGGTGATCGCTTGCGTGTTGCCGCGTCGCAGTGCTTTCTATCGGCGAGCCGCTGGGCGGGTGCCATTGCCGCAGGTCGTGGCGGCCAACATCGACACGCTGCTGATCGTCAGCGGTCTCGACGGGGAACTCAACTTACGACGCTTGGAGCGCTATCTGGCTCTCGCCTGGCAGAGCGGGGCTGTGCCGGTGTTTGTGCTCAATAAGGTGGATTTGTGCGCTGATCTCGACGACGCCAAGGCGCTGGTCAGCGCGCTGGCTGCCGATGTCCCGCTGCACCTGGTGTGCGGGAAGTCTGGAGATGTTGGCGAGATCCGGCAATACGTCGCCGAAGGGCGAACTTGTGCGCTGCTCGGCTCGTCGGGCGTTGGTAAGTCGACGTTGATCAACGCCTTAGTCGGCGAGCAACGGATGGAGGTCGGTGAAGTTCGCGAAGACGATCGTCGCGGCCGCCACACCACCACGCATCGCGAGCTCTGCCTGGTTTCCGACGGTGGCGTGCTGATCGATACCCCCGGGATGCGCGAGCTTCAGCTGTGGGGCGATGCGCGTGCGCTCGATCGGGTTTTTGCAGAGATCGCCGAGGTTGCCGCGCGCTGCCGGTTCGGCGATTGTCGCCATCGCGATGAGCCCAATTGTGCAGTTCGCGAGGCGGTCGGCAGCGGGGAAATCGACGCAGCGCGACTCAGCTCGCTGCAGGAGCTATTCGACGAGTTTGCCGAACTAGCGGAGGCCTTGCGTCAGCACCGCAATAGCTGAGCGTCTCGTCTTTAGCCCGGCTGCTCAGCTGAGTTGACGCCGGCGCTCTGAGGACCTAATAGCGATAGGTCCAGCCGAGGTCGAGCCCTCCGACGCCAGCGTCTCCGAAGACAGCGCTGAGCACCCAGCGTGCCGAGATGCGGAATTCCAGCAGACCTTCGTTGCTGTTCTCGTCATTGGAAGCGCCGAAGACGCGGCGGTACGCCAGGTAGAGGCGTCGAGTCAGGTACTTTCCCAGCTCGGCTTCGGCGCGTAGCTGCTTCTCCCCGGTGTTCCGGTCGGTGCGCTGATCGAGACGAATGCGCGCGATGTCCAGGCCAACCTTGGGGGCGAGTCGTTTGGTGAGTCTACTGATCAGCACTTGAGAAATTGCACTGGCCAGCGCAACCGTCCGGTTACCTTGTTCGTCTCCACCGAGAGGATCGAGACGGCCTGTGGCCAACAGTGCGACGATCTGCGAACGGTCGTAGATCGGTGGTTCACTGCGCAGCACCAGCTGCGGTTTGCGTGCCGTGCCGGTCACTCCGACCAGAATCGTCGCGCTGCCAAAGGTTCTGCTGAGCAGGACATCTACAGCGGGGTCGGGCTCAGCCTGGCCGGAAAACAGCACAGTGGCTCGAACGACGTTGAAGGTGTTGTCGAGCGCGCGAATCGTTCCGCGCCGCAACATCACTTCGCCGTAGATGCGCGGCATTTCCGTCGGTCGCTGGGTGAGCCTGAGTGTTGCCGCCGATTCGACATCGATGTCGCCACTGCGCACGAACAGCGGGTCGACCCGCGCCGTCAACGCCAGGCCCAGTTGCCGGGGACCGCCGTGCGTTGACGGGGTGTTGTTGGCAGCGATCGGATGGCCTTGGTCATCAACGAACACAACGTCGGGCAGTGGAGCGACATCGTGCAGACTGCGCTGGTTTTCGATCGTCGGAACGCGCAGCTCGGCTTCGCTGACCACAACGTCGCTGGTCAGCGTGTTGTCGCGTAGCCGACCCTGGGCCTGGACGGTGCCGCTGAAGCGTGTTCCGCGCGCCTTGGTGGTGTCGAAGGCAAGCTTGTCGGCCTTGAGCTTGAACGAGAATTGCTTGAGGCGCAGCCGAGCGTCGAGCTCCAGGGAGCCCTCGCCAGACCCATCACCTCCGCCCGCGGAAAAGCGTAGTTCGTCCAGCATGAGTCGATACTGTTGGACGCGAATCCGCGCGGCGATCTTCTCGATCGCCGACGTGCCCTTTAGCCGCAGTGCACCGTCGTGGAGGCTAATTTGGCCCTTCAGTTGCGGGTCGCTCGGCGGTCCCTCGAGCTGGAGGTCGAAGCTCAGTCGCCCGTCGACTCGCTTGAGTTCGGGCAGCAGTTTGGCCAGCGGTCTGATGGACAGTTGGTCGCTCTGAACCCGCACCGAAAGCCGACGAGGCTTTGTGTTGTTGAGCATGGCCCTCGCCGATAGCACGCCACTTTGGGGGTGACTCAGCTGTAGTCTTGTCGCGATTTCCCTGGGCGAGATGCGCAGCAGGTCGAGCGCGAGCCGACCGACAGGTTGTTCGTCTAGCGCTAGGTTGTCGATGATCACGCGCCCATCAGAGCTGGGCGCGCGTGGCGTTCCCCAAGCTCGTAATTGGCCGTGCAGTGTCCCGGCCAGCCGAGGGTAGCCGAGCAGGCGGCTGAGCGGGGTAAGGCTGATCTTCCCAATCTGCGCATTTGTCGTGAAGGTGGTTCGACCCCAGTCGGGGAGGGCGAGGGTCTTCGGATCGATGCCGCCGCTGAGTTGCAGCTTTGTGTTGATCAGCGGTGTGCCGTCGAAACGTAGCGCGAGTTGCACGGTCGAGTTGGCGGCTGAACTTCGCAGTGCCAAGTTGGCGCCAAGCTTGCTGCGGTTGGCCAAGCGGTCGAGATCTGCGGTGAGGTCGAGAAAGAGTTGCTGATCGTCGCGCCGCAGTGCGACCTGGGCACTCCCCCGAGCGGGTCGCAGCAAGGCGGCTAGCGGCGAGTCTGGGACGAGCATAGCGCGCGCCAGCGCTAACCCGGGCGCGAGCAGTTTGAGCTGAGCCTTCAGCGGTGCGGCGCTCCAAGTCGCAACATCTCCTTGTCGCAACGATCGTTGACCGGCCTTCAGGGTTGCGTCCAGGGTCGCTATCGTGGCGCCGTGGTGCGCCATCTGCGCCTGGAGCATGCTGCGGTCGTCGGCCAGGGTCAGCTCGGCATCGGTCGAAATCGTCCCGGCTCTCAACAGCGGTGCGCTGCTTCCGACGATGCGCAGGCGTGCCGGTGCCGTGGGGTTGGAATCGAGCCGCAGGGTGAGATCGCCAATGAAGGGCCGCGCGCGGCGGACGACGAGCATCAGCCGGCCGTCGGGCAGAGCGCCTCGCCTGCGGATGTCCCCCGACACCTTGATCTCCCGAGCGCTGAAGCCGCCGACAGCCGTGTCTTCGAGTTGTGCAGCGAGAATCACTCGCGGTCGTCGGAGCGATCCCTTCAGACGAAACGTTGCGCTGGCGCGTCCATGCGCGGGGCCGAGCCAGCGCGACAGACGGCCGAGGTCATCGAGGGCGAGCGTCGCCTCGCCCTGCAGCTGCTGCTCGTCGCCGGAGCCGACCAGCTTGACCCGGCCGACGCTGCTTTTCGCTTCGAGTCGGCCAGTGACGAGGCGCCCGTCGGCGATGCGGCCGCGCATCTGCAACTTCTGCAGCGCAACGCCAAACGCTGCGGTAGGGGCCAAGTCGAGGCGAAAGCGCAGCTCGCCCTGTCTGTCGGTTGGCATCCGGCGCCCGCTAAGTTGCGCGCTCAGTTTGAGTTTCGTTTGAGGCAGTTTGTCCCAAGTCGCACTCAAATCGTCGAGATCGACGCCGAGCAACAGTGAGTACGCCCCAATGTGGAATCTCTCGTCGAGGCCTGCACGACCGCCGAGCGTTAGCCTGCCGCCGGTTTGATCATTTAGGCGGAGACGAATCTGTTGCTCAGACAGCGGACCCGAGGTGTCGGCGTGCAAGACAAAGACGCGTTGGCCGCGTTGCAGTCGCGCATCGAGCGTGCTGTGGAGCTTCTTGCCGCGGACTTCGAACCCGGTTGCTAGGGTAGCCGATAGTTGCATCGCGGTTAGCTCGGCGGCAGCCAGTCCGATCTTTAGCTTCGAGATCTTCGCGGTGCTTCGGTGGTTGGAGAGCTGAACTGAGGCGGAAAGATCCAGCGTAACGAACAGCGGACCTGCTGGTCGCACCGAGGAGGTTAGCAAAATCTGTCCCGCGTCGACGCTGATTCGCTCGATGACGAGCCGGCCGTTTGGTGCGCGAGCGGTCGATTTCGGTTGCTGGCCGGTGCGCTCAGTTGCTCGGACCAGGCGTGTCAGGTTTAGCGCGCCGTTGGCACTTTTGCGCAAGATCAGCTTGGGGCCGATCAGCCTCAGGTATTGGAGCCTAGCCGTGCCGTAACGGAGCTGACTCAGATCGTAACGCAGTGCGAGGGCGTCGATGAAAAGCGTTGGGTTTCCGTCGAGGTCGGCGAGCTCGATGCCATGCAGCACGAGAGTTGAACTTAGATCGCCGCTGATGCGCTGTACGCTGAGCCCGGGCAGCTCGTGCTGCAATCGCGCGATCACGCTTCCTTTGAGGTAGGCTTTGCCGGCGGGCGTTCGCAACATTGTCAGCAGCGCCAGCGGTAGGACGACGACCAACAACAGCAGGGCGAACGCCGTCCAGCCTAAGGCGCGCAGCAGCGCGAACCACAGTCGGCGCCGTGCCATCAAAAGGCCGTCCCGACGGTCAAGTGGAAGGTCAGTCGTTCGCCTGGATCGGGGTTGGCGCGGCCCGAACTTTGCTCGGCCAAGCGGTTGAGTCGTACGCCGAGGGCGAGGCGCAAGGTGCCGATCGGTGTGGCGTAGAGCAATCCGGCTCCCGTCGCCAGGTGCAGGTTGTCGAGCGCCAAATCGGAGAAATTGGCGGTCACGTCGCCACCATCGAGAAATGCGCCCAGTCCGATCCAGTAACCAAATAGTTGAACCAAGCGCAGTCGGAGGTCAGCCGAAAAGAGTAACGCGCCGTGACCGCCCAACGGTACGCGTCGCCCATCGCTGAGTTTGGCTTGCGGTGAAAGCCGCCCATAGCT
Organism: Deltaproteobacteria bacterium; assembly: GCA_020633415.1. Classification (GTDB taxonomy): domain Bacteria; phylum Myxococcota_A; class Polyangia; genus JACKDQ01. The sequence goes on along the minus strand of JACKDQ010000011.1, from coordinate 80,043 downwards.
GAAACCGCGGTGGCGTGTAGGTCCGCCCAGGCTCAGTCGGCGCGTCACGGGGCTCGCGATGCCGGTGCTTGGGCGTAGGTAGCCGAGCTGGACGCGCAGTGCGAGGACCAAGCGCTTGGTACCCAGCGGTACGTAGCCACGAACCTCGGGGAGCATCTTGATGTAGCTGAAGTCGCCGGCGATCGCTGGATGGCCGAGCTCAAAGCGTAGCTCAGCGAAGAAGCCCGCGCGAGGGTCCAAGATGCTGTCGCGCAGGTCAAGCTGAGCAAATGGCTCGATCCAAGCCAGCCGGTAGGGGTCGACGAAGCCGAGTCCTAGTTGGGTTGTCGTCGCCTCGAACGCTTTGAGATCGACATCGAAAAAATCAAAAAATTGTAGGTTCCATGAGAGGCCAACGCGCAGCCGCTCGTCGAAGAACGTGCGCTCGAGACCCGGTTGAAGACCCGGCCCGTGAAAACGATAGCCCTCGTGAATGCCCAGCTCGTAGCTGGCGCGAACGTAGGCGGTCAGGCCGGTCGCAAGCAGGTCGGGTTGCTTGAGCGAAATTGAGCTGGTGATCGCCGGTCCATTGCGTTGTCGATCCCAGACGGCTGGCATCGCGACCAACGCCGGTTTGAGTTCAACGTTCAACACCCGTAGGCCGCCGAGAAAGTTGTAGATCGTCCAGCTACCCGTAGCACGTAGCTCGTGTCGCCGACGCTCCACCCCAATCCCCGCCCCGAGTCGGAGCACGCGCAGCTTGGCGGGTTCGAGATCGATCATCACGTCGGGGTGGGCCTGTGGCTGGTCGGGTAGAGCGATGTGAACCGAGGAAAAGACCTGTTGGCGAAAGAAGCGGGCACGCGTCCGGGCGAACTGTCGCTCGTCGAAAAGGTCGCCGCTACGGAAGGTGATCAGCGCACGCAGCTTGTCTGCCGGCAGCGGCCCGTTGCCTCGCAGCCGAATCGCGCCCAGCACCACGCGCGGCCCGCTGTCCACGGTGAGCTGCACGTTTGCACTATCGCTGCCGCGGTTGACGGCGATCCTGCCGGTAACTGCGGCATATGGGTAGCCGCTGGCGCGCAGCTCGCGCAAGAGTGCGGTTTTGGCGCTGCTGTAATGCGGATAGATTAGGACATCACCGGTCCGCAAGCCGGTTGCTGCGGCTAGCCGCCGGGCAACGCTGGCTGGCAGCCGCTTGCTCCCTGCGATTTTCAGCTGCTGGATCCGCGTCGGTCGGCCACTGGCAACGGCGACGTCGATGCTCACGCCCCCGTCCGAGTCCACCGCGATGCGCGGCGGCTTGACCTGAGCGGAGAAGTAGCCGCGGGCCTGCAAGAAAGCGCCAATACGCTGCATATCTTGCTCGAGCTGGGATCGAAGAAAAGGGTGCTTCGTGGCCCATGGCCACCACGATCTTTGCTGAGTGGCCAGCCCGCCCCGCAGCGCGCTGATATCGGACTTAGGTATGCCGTGAATCGTCAGCCGTTTGACCCAGCGGGTGCGAGATGGGCTACCGCATGCACTGAGCGCGATCGAGAGCGCGACCCATTTGAATGGTCGGATTCGCACCTGCGCACCTTGATGTTGCTCTGATCGTCCTGTCAAGCGACTTGGGCTATGGGCTATGATTCGCCTCGAACCATCGCGGGCTTTTGCCGCGGCAGGGCTTGTGGTACTTAGAAGTGGTACCAAGAAGGCGGAGCTTGGGAGGAACCTGATGCTGCGAGTGGGTGAGACAGCGCCTGATTTCGATCTGGCCTCGACGAGCGGTCTGCGCGTCAACCTGGAGAGCCTCAAGGGGAGGCGGGTCGTGCTCTATTTCTACCCGCGTGATAGCACGCCGGGCTGCACCCAAGAGGCCTGCGATTTCCGCGACGCTCATGTTGCGCTCGACGCGGTGGTGCTTGGCGTCTCCGCTGATTCACTCGGTTCCCACGACAAGTTCCGCGACAAGCACCAGCTGCCTTTCGACTTGCTGACCGATCCGGGTAACGCCGTCGCTCGGCGATACGGTGCTTATGGCGACAAGAACATGTACGGGCGCACGGTGAAGGGGACGATTCGTTCAACCTTCTTGATCGGCCCGACGGGCCAGATCGAAGCGATTTGGTCGCCTGTGCGCGTCAAGGGCCACGTCGACCAAGTGCTCGGAGCGCTCTCTGGCGGAGGGGCGCCGGCGAAGAAGGCCACCGCGAAGAAGGTCACCAAGAAGAAGGCCACTAAGAAGAAGGCCACTAAGAAGAAGGCCACCAAGAAGAAGGCCACCGCGAAGAAGGCCACTAAGAAGAAGGCCACCGCGAAGAAGGCCACTAAGAAGAAGGCCACCGCGAAGAAGGCCACCAAGAAGAAGGCCACCGCGAAGAAGGCCACCAAGAAGAAGGCCACCAAGAAGAAGGCCACCAAGAAGAAGGCCACCAAGAAGAAGGCCACTAAGAAGAAGGCCACCAAGAAGAAGGCCGCTCGCTAGCGCGCCTGCGATAGCATTGGCCGATTGTCAGACACCCCTTTGATATCCGGCCTGATTGACGCTCTGCGGCAATGGTCGCGGCCGAATGAACCCATAAATACGAGCCTTTAGTCGGCGAGTCGCTGAGCGGTCCTGGTACGGTTCGTGCTCGACACCGGCCTGATGGCAAAACGGATCTTCGCGCGGCGCCCAATACCGGTGCCCCAGGTTTTTGAGCCCACCGATGAAGAGTTAGTGGCGCTAGCCGAGGGCAAACTCTGCGGTACTCAGCGTGAGCTTGTTGAAGCGCTGGTTCGCGCGAGCCCCTACAGCAGCCAGCGACTGGAAATCTTGCGCGAGCTGATCGGCGCCGTCGAGGATACTGAATCACGCCCCGGTAGCGAGTCACATCCAGGCTGCGACGCCGACCCCGTGCTCGTCGAGTTTCGCTCGCGCCGTTGACGCTGCTCGCCGACCGTTGACAAGCCCACAGGCGCTTGCGCTAATTGGTGCAGAGCAGCCGCGTTGGTGCTGCCGGGAAAATGCGACGTGGTTTCCGATGGCAATGGCCAGTTTGGTTCGCCGAGCCTGGCGGCAGTCGATCTAGGGTCCAACAGCTTCCACATGGTGATCGCGCGGGTCGTTGATGGACGATTGCACGTGGTCGATCGCCTGCGCGATCCAATTCGTCTTGCCGCGGGTCTCGATGCAGCAGGTGCCATCGACGAGCAGACGCAGCAGCGTGCCGTCGAGTGTCTGCGTCTGTTTGGTGAGCGCATTCGCGATCTGCCGGCACGCTGTGTGCGCATCGTCGGCACCAACACCTTGCGCAAGGCGCGCAATGCGCCGGCGTTTATCGCCGCGGCGACGCGCGCCGTCGGGCATGCCGTCGAGGTCATTCGTGGGCGAGAAGAGGCGCGCTTGATCTATCTCGGCGTGACTAGCACGCTGGCCCAGCAGGCCGAGCGGCGGCTAGTCGTCGATATCGGTGGCGGAAGTACCGAGTGTGTGGTCGGCGAAGGGTCGACACCGTTGGTCACCGATAGCTTGTTCATGGGTTGCGTGAGCTTTTCCCAGTCGTTCTTCTCATCGGGAAAGATCACCAAAAAACGCCTGCGAGCCGCGCGATTGGCGGCGCAGCTCGAGTTGCAGAGCATCGTCACCCGCTATCGTCAGCTCGGCTGGAGTCGCTGCGTCGGCGCGTCGGGGACGATCAAGTCGGTCGCCCAGATCCTCAGCGTCAATGGCTGGAGCGAAACCGGTATCGACCGCCAAGGGCTGCAGCGCCTAATCGACGTGATGCTTGCGGCAGGGCATGTCGACGATCTGCGCATCGAAGGCCTCGACGGTGAGCGGCGCGATGTGATCGCTGGCGGCGTCGCGATCCTCGCCGCGATCTTCGACAGCTTTTCGATCGACAAGATGCAGGTCTCGAGCGGTGCACTGCGCGAGGGGCTGTTGTATGACTTGTTGGGTCGTATCAGCGACGCCGACGTTCGCGAACAAGCGATCGATAAGCTGATGGATCGCTTCGCGGTCGATCGTACTCAGGCTGAGCGCGTCGAGGCGGTCGCGTTGCGGTTGCTCGCTGACGTGCGCGACGTCTGGCAGCTCGACGCGTCCTATGCCCACCAGATGCTCAGCTGGTCGGCGCGCCTGCACGAAATCGGGCTGATGATCAGCTACGGTGGCTACCACAAACATGGCGCCTATCTGATCGCCAACGCAGATTTGCCCGGGTTTTCGCGCGAAGACCAACAGTTTTTGGCGGCGATCATTCGTACCCACCGCCGAAAAATTCCGCGCAGTGTCTTTCGCGCGTTGCCCGAAGCTTCGCAATCGCTGGCGCGTGCCCTCTGCGTGTTGCTGCGCTTAGCGGTGGTGTTTTCGCGTAGCCGCACGAGCGCCGACCCGCTGCCGTTTACCGTCAAGGCTACGCCCGAGCGGCTCGAGCTCAGTTTTCCCGAGCGCTGGCTCGAAACCCACCCGCTTTCGTTGGCGGACCTTCAACAAGAAGCAACACGGCTCGCCGAATTGGATGTCAGCTTGAGCTTCGGTCCGCTCGCGCCTTCGCTCAGCGCCTCGAGCGATTCGAGCGATTCGAGCGAGCAAGAATAGATGCCGCTTCATACTGCGACGCCGGCATGGCGCTCTGCACCGCTTTCGCAGTCGCGCGAGGTCTGGCTCAAACTTGAGCATTGTCAACCGAGTGGATCGTTCAAGATCCGCGGCATCGGCAGGCTCTGCGAGCAGCAAGCCGCGCTGGGCAAGCGTCGGTTCGTCGCCTCGTCCGGCGGTAACGCTGGGTTGGCCGTCGCCTACGCTGCGCGCGAGCTTGGGCTCGCAGCGACGATCTACGTGCCCGAGACCACGTCGCCGTTGATGCGCGAGAAGATCGTCGCGATGGGGGCCGAGGTGGTGGTCGCCGGTAGCGCTTGGGATCAAAGCGATCAGCACGCCCGTCAGCGCGCCGAGTCCGCCGAGGTCGCCTACATCCCGCCGTTTGATCACCCCGCGATTTGGCAGGGACACGCCACGCTCGTCGAAGAGTCGATCGACCAGATCCCCCAGCCGGAGCTGGTGCTCGTCGCCGTCGGTGGCGGCGGTCTGCTGTGTGGCGTCGCCGCCGGGTTGCGCGCCGGCAATTGGCGCGGCGTCGAACTGGTTGCCGTCGAGACCTGCGGAGCGGCCTCGCTCGCCGCAGCGGTCAGTGCCGGCCGACCGGTGAGCATCGCGCGCATCGATAGCGTCGCCACCACGCTGGGCGCGCGTCGCGTCTGTCAAGGCGCGCTCGATGTCGTGCAGCGGCAGCCCACGCGGCTGGCCCAAGTCAGCGATGCAGCGGCGGTCGCGGCTTGCCTGCGTTTTGCCGACGACCACGGCGTGCTCGTCGAGCCGGCCTGTGGTGCGGCGCTGTCGTTGGTCTACGACGACCACGCTGTGCTCGGTCAAGCACAGCGCGTCGCTGTCGTGGTTTGTGGGGGGGCGGGCGTCTCACGCGCGCTGCTTGCGCGCTGGGCCGAACAGTTTAGCCTGTCCTGCTAGGGGCAGACCGTGCCCTTATACTCGCAGATCGATATTTCGGCCCCGGTCTTGTTACAGTTGAGAAAACCCGTCGGGCAGGGATTGGTCTTCAGCGTCGTCGCGGTCCAGACGCAGTACTCCGTGTCCTTGATGCCGGTCGCCGTGCGACAGGGTGAGTCGACGCATTTTGTGCCATCGCAGATATCGCCGTTACCGCTGCCCACGCCGCATTCGCAGGTCAGGTTGTTGTCGCAGTTGAGTTTGCCGAGCGCGCACGGCTGACATTTTCCATTCACGCAGGTTTGCGACTCGGAGTTGCAGCCGCCGAGCGTCGTGCATGGCCAGGGATTGCAGCCCGTGCCATTGCAGGAACCCGCGCACTCGCAGCCATCGCTGCCGAGCCGGTTGCAGTCCGCGCTGAGAAACGGGCAACTTTCGCAGGCCTTGCTCGTGCTGTCGCAGTAGAGCAAGGTTAGGCCGAGACAAGCCTTTGTGTCGGTCGGGCTACAGGGCGGCACGTTGGTCTCGCACTTGCCGTTGTTGCAGGTGCCACCAGCGCCGCAGTCGCACTTGTCCGGCGCGTCGGTGCAGTTTAGCGTGCCGGCGCTCAGGTCTTCACAGCGTTTGCAGGTCTTGGTCGTCGTATCGCAGTAAAGCGAGGGGTCGCCGCACTTGTCGCCCGTCTTGCAGGGCGTTTCGCCGCACTTGGCGCCAGCGCAGCTCGGGCTCGTACATTCGCAGCCTTGGTCGGCATCGCTGCCGCCCAGACCATCGCAGTTCTTCTTGGCGCCACAAGACTCGCAGGTTTTGGTCGCCGCGTCGCAGTAGACCGCCGTCGGGGCGCTCTCGTTGGCGCAGGCTTTCGGATCGGTGGGGTCGCACGGCGTGGCTGTGTTGTCGCAGGTCTTGTTGGTCGTGTCGCAGGTGTTGCTCGCGCAGGTCTTGCAGGTCGTGCCGTCGCAGTTGCGCGTGCCCGGCGTGCAGGCGATGCAGGCACCGGCATCGCAAGCATAGCGCTCCGACTTGCAGGAGTTGGTGACCGCCTCGTCGCACGTTGACGGCACAGCGATCGTCCCGTCGCAGGCCTGAGCCTTGACGCAGCCCGCGCTATAGTCGCTGCCGTTGCAGTTTTGGTAGGTTTCGTCCTTGCAGCGGCAGTACCCGCCCGGACAGATCGTGTTGGGCCCACAGCTCGCTGGGCACTTTTTCGGGCAATCGCCAAACGCTTCACAGCCGTTGGTTGGGTCCCCATCACAGTCGTTTCGGCCGGTACGGCAGACACACTCCGAGGCCGTGGCATCGCAGAACTCGGTGGAGTGGCAACTCGAGGCCGTGCAACCGCTGGTCGGCAAGCACTTGTAGCCGGTCGCCGCGCTGCAGACCTGGCCCGTTGGGCAGGTTGCCGGACAACCGCTTGGCACGCTAGACGTTGAACTGCAGCTCGGCAATCCGATCGCAAACAGCGCGGAGCCGACTACGGTAAGGGCAAAGGCGGCGGGCAGGCGGGCAAACATGGTCGATCTCCCTGAATCTGAGCCTCGAGTATAGATCAGGCCGGGCGAACCTCGCCATCTTGGTAAAAGCGCTGTGCTCCTGGTGGGTTATTGACTAGCCTGCGTTGTCGTCGTCGCGGTCGCGAAAGGTCAGCGCCAATGAGTTGATGCAGTAACGGGTGCCGCTTGGCGCTGGCCCATCATCGAATACATGTCCGAGATGTCCGCCGCAGTGTGCGCATAGCACTTCGCTGCGAATCATTCCATGGCTGTCGTCGCGCTGTTCGGCGACGGCACCAACGGAGAGCGGGCGGCTGAAGCTGGGCCAGCCGCTGCCCGAGTCGTATTTGTCCTGCGACTGAAACAACGGATACTCGCAGCCGGCGCAAAGATAGGTGCCCTCGGCGTGGTGGTGATACAGCTCGCCCGAAAACGCGCGCTCGGTGCCCTTCTTTCGCAGCACTTGAAAACGCGCTGGGCCTAGCCGTTCGAGCCATTGCTCATCGGTTTCTGGCAGCTTTCGATCGTCGCTCATCGCGGCCTCCGCTTGGGTCGTTTCGTCTTTTCGTGGTACCACAAAATGGTGACCTGTCGACTGGCCTTCGCGCTGACCGCGCTGTTGTTTGTTCGATCGCCCGCCGTCGCGGCGCGGCCCAATGTGCCGACAAGCTACGCGATCTTGCCGATCGAAGCGGTCAATGTCGGCGACCAAGTCGCCAGCAGCTTTGCCCGCGCGATCACCGAGCAGCTAGCCAAGCGCCGTACGGTAAGGCTTCTTACGGCGTCAGCGACGGAGCCTTGCACAGCTGACGACGGCGCTTGCTTGATGCGCCTCGGTCACGCTCTCGCTGCCGATCGGCTGGTTAGACTGCACGCGGGTGGTTTGGGCGATACGGTATTGCTGCGTGTCGAAGTCTTCGAGACACGCCAAGGCGCACGCCAAGGGGCTTGGCAAGAGCTGCTCAAGCGTCCGACGGTTGCTCAGCTGCAGGCCGCCGCGCGCCGGATCTGTCAAAGCATCGCACCGCTGACGGTCGAGCGGCGTCGCGCTTGGTATCAGCGTTGGTGGGTCTGGGCGACGGTTGGGGCGGTGGTCAGCGCAGGCGTTGTCAGTGCGATCGTGTTCACAAGACCGGGCGATACGCCGGACTTTACCGTCCAGCCGCGCTAGTGCCGCCAGCTACGGGCGCTGGATTCGCTCAAGAATGATGTTGAGTTGGCCATTGGCGCTGTCGTAGCGACCATCCATGAATGATTGGAGCGCCGCTGCCGTTTGCTGGGAGAATCGGTCGGCGGCACCGCGTAGCTTGAGCAAGGCGTGGACGCGTTGCAGTTTGCGCTCAATGAAGCGGCGGTCGATACGTATTGCCGCGACCCGGCGTTCGATGCGCTCGAGTTCGGCGGCGGTGCGAGCGACGTCATAGGCGGAGCGGCGGTCGATCGTCGCCAGCTGAGCGATCGCCGTGCGATCCTGGGCACTCAGATCGGCTGGGCGCAAGCCGCGCTGCTTGAGGCTTTGGCGAAACGCTGTCCAGCGATCCTGCAGTTTCCGCTGAGCGTTGAGATCTGTTGCCGCTGGTCTCGACAGAGGCACCGCGACGCGCGCCATGCCGCCATCGCTGCGCCATCCTGCGGCGGTCGTGGGGCGCCTAGCCACGCCGCGGCGCCGAGTTGTCGCAGTGCGCAGTGCGGGCGATCCGTCAGGCGCGGACGAGACGGCGGGTCGCTGCGCAGCGTCGACCAAAGCCGCATCGTGGTCACGGCGCGTTGCGGCGTCTGCGCGCGTTGCCACGACAGTGGTCGGCAGAGCGTCTGGGCCAGCTCGCCGCTGTGCTGGCTGATCGGTCGAGCCGAACCACAATGTGCTGGTCAAGCCGATCACGACTAGCGATAGCGCGAGCAGCGCAGCCGCTCGTCGTCGAGGTGGCGAGCGCGTCGGTAGCGCTGCGTCGAAGTCGGCGTTTGGCTGGGCGATCGCCTGCATCTCGGACAGCTCGGGCAGCGCGGCGATGCGCTGGCGTAGCCGCGCTGCGGCAGTCTGCCGATCAGCGGCATCGGCAAGCGCCGCAGACTGCAGCGCGCGACGAAAGGTTGTCGCCGACGGGAAGCGCATTTCGGCAAAGCGGCTAAGCGCCCGCTCGACCACCGCCTCTAATTCGACCGGTACGTCGTTGTTGACCTCACGCAAGCTGCGCCACTGCGGATCTTCGGCGCGACGCAACAGGCTGACCTCGTCGTCGGCGTCGATGTAGGGAATGCCGCTGAGCAGCTCGTAGAGCAGCAAACCGACGGCATAGAGGTCGGTGCGCTGATCAACGGTTGATCCGGTCACCTGCTCCGGCGCTAGATATTGCACGGTGCCGCGGATCAGCCCCGTGCGCGTGCGGTTCTGCCGCAGGCGATGTTTGGCGATGCCCAAGTCGGCCAGCTTGACCGATCCATCGCGGGTGATCAGCACGTTCGCCGGCTTGACGTCGCGGTGGACCAGGTGCAGCGACTCGCCGGCGCTGTCGGTCAGCTGGTGCAGATATGACAAGGCATCGAGCAAATCGCTGGCGACGTGCGCAGCCTCTAGTGCGCTCAGCGGTCCGGCTTGCAGCAGCGCGGCAAGGGTTAGACCGTCGACGTATTCCATCGCCAGATAATGGGTACCAGCGATGCATCCGCTGTCGTGGACGTGGACGATGTGGGGGTGGACGATGCGCTGCCCGAGGCGCGCTTCGTCTTCGAAGAGCTCGACCGATTGCGGGTCTTGGCGGCGGTCTGGTCGCAGTAGCTTGATCGCTACCGCACGCTCGTCGGCGTCAAGCGCCAAAAAGATCTCAGACATCCCGCCGATGGCGAGCCGGCGTATCACGCGATACGGCCCAAGCTGCATCTGCAAAGAGAACTCCCCGTCCGACTAGCCGCTAGCGTACCGCAAAGTGCGCGCTAACGCGCCAATTCGTAGCGCTTGAGCAAGCGGTGGCAGGATTGGCGAGATAGTCCCGAAACACGGGCAACTTCCGAGACGTTGCCACTGCAACGCGCGAGCAGGCCCGCCAGATAGTGCCGTTCGAAGCGCTCGGTGAAGCGACGCTTGCCTTCGTGGTAGGGCAGGTCGAGATCGACGAGCGGCGGCGTTTCAGCAGTGGCGTTGTGATCGGCGGCGATCGCCGCTTCATTCGGTAGATAGAACTGGGCGTCCATCCCCGGGACGAGCAGCAGACGATCGACCACGTTGCGCAGTTCGCGCACATTTCCTGGCCAATCGTAGGCGGAAAGCAAGCGCTGCATCGAGGGCGTGACCACTTCGTGAGCGTCTTTGCCGTGCTGAGCGCAGAAATGAGCGACAAGCCGTGGGATCTCCTGGCGACGCTCACGCAGCGCCGGAAGCCTCAGCGCGATCACCGACAGGCGAAAGAACAGATCCTGGCGAAAGCTACCTTGCTGAACTTCCAGCTGCAGGCGCCGATTCGTCGCGGCGACCAGCCGCACGTCGATCTGCCGGGCCGTTGTTTCGCCGACCCGGCGGATCGTTCGCGTTTCCAGCGCGCGCAACAGCTTGGGCTGTAGATCTAGTGGGAGTTCGCCGACCTCGTCAAGAAAGAGCGTTCCACCTGAGGCCTCCTCGAACAGACCGGCGCGATCGGCATCGGCGCCGGTAAAGGCACCGCGTCGGTGTCCGAATAGCTCGCTTTCGATCAGGTTCGCGGGCAGTGCGCCGCAATCCACGGCGACGAATGGTCCGTCTCGCCGCGTCGACGCGTCGTGCAACGAACGGGCGGCGACTTCTTTGCCCGTGCCCGACTCGCCTTCTAACAGCACAGTCGCGTCGGTCTTGCTGACGCGCTCGAGAATCGCGAACACGCGCTTCATACTCTCGCTGTGTCCGAGCAACTCTCCGAAATTCGTCCGGCTGCTGATCGGGATTTCGATCTCATCGCCAAAGCTGTCAAAACGCAGCGTGCAGTCGCCGAGTTCGATTCGGTCTTGCTGCGCTAGATACACGCGCTCGACGCGTCGACCAGCCAAGAAAGTTCCGTTCGTGCTATCGAGATCGCGCAGCAGCATCCCCTGGGGTGTGGGTGCGATCGCGATGTGTTGAGCCGACACCGCCGGGTCACGTAGCTGCAGGTCGCAGTCGACGGCGCTGCCCACGATAATCGGACTGGCCTCGAGCGTTAGCTCGGCGGGCGTAGCTTCGCCGCGTTCGACGACCAGGGTGCTGCGCTTGACGACCCACACGGCGCCGTCGCTGCGTTCGATGATCCGTGTGCCATCAGCAGGGGCTGAACTCATCTCGACAATGATCCTATCACCGATCGACGGTAGCTTACGATTGCGGCCGACAAAGGCCAGCGCTGCTGCAGAGCGGCGCTGTCGCTGGACAGGTCGCGCCGCCGTATAGTCGGCAATCCTGCACGCAGCGGTTGAGCGCCGAGTCGCAGACCAACGTTTGCGGGCAGCTCGCCGGGCAGGCCGTTGGCTCGCAACGACCGAGCTTTGGCTCACAGCGTGTGCCCACTGGGCAGCCTGGTCCGCTGCCGCACTGGGTCGCTTTGACCGGGTCCGGGCCCTTCAGCGCGCCCGCCGCGATCACGAAGGTTGAACGCCAGCCCTGGTTGCCCGGTTGCATTGGCGCTTGGTCGAGTGGGCGGTGCTCGGCGGTGGTGTCGACCGCTGCGCTGCTAACCTTGACCTCGTAGGTGCCGCCGGAAAGCGTCGCGCTCAGGTGGAATTCCACCGTCATCGTGATCGTGGGGTCGTCGCCTGGGCGATCTTGAAAGAGCAGGATCTGTCGCGCAGCGATCGTCTGCGGCGTCGGGCTGATTCGGTTGAGCGTGATCGTCGAGGGCTCAAGCAGCGAACGCTGATCCATCAGCTTGGTAAAAAAGATGAAGATCGGACCGGAGAATTCACTCTCGCTGACGGAGGAACCATGACCTGGCACGACCTGGCTAACCTGCGGTGGGCGAAAGCGCGGCACCACGTTAAACGGCACCGAAAGCCTCTCTGTCCGGCCGGCGCTAAACATCGCGCCGCGCAGGCCGCCGGCGGCATACAGTGCTGCGGTCTGCTTTTGCAGCCCGCGCAGCGAAACCGCCAGCGGGACATCGGTCAGGCTGCCGCGCTCGACGCGGATCAGCGGCAAGTGATCGAGTCCGTTGGTCGCAAAGCGTGCCGTCAACTCAGCGGAGCCATCGTTGTCGACATCGCTAATCGTGATGTTGTCGTACTGGGCTGCCGCGCTCAGCGGATAGAGTCCCTGGTCGCTATCGAGCACAAGGTCGATCACGTCAACCTCTGCCAATAGCTGCTCCGCGTCGCTGATGTTGGTGTCGGCGATTAGACTGAGATCGATCGCTGTCGTCGCGCCACAGCCGGCCAACAGCACAGAAAACGCAATTACCCGCATCGAGCGAACGGTAGCACAGATCGTCATCTCCCACCTGCACGGCAGCAGCCCCTCGTCGCCGCGGCGAGTCGGGGCTGCAATCAGCGTAGCTGACCTGGTAGCGAACAGCGTCTACGGTTGTCGGTCAGCACAGACCCCGGTTCCGGCTGAGGTGCCTTTGCAGTCAGCACCGGGGGGCACGAAGCAGCGCACCGGCGCGCAGAGCAGGGTGGTGCCACAGCCGGCGTTATCCCATTCGGTCTTCAGTCGGGTCAGCTCGGCGATCGCCTGTTGCTGGGTGACGTTGACCGCCGTCGGACAGCCGCAGGCCAAGCTGCTTTGCACGATCGTCTGGCATTGGTAGGTCTTGACGCCCGGCGTGCACTGCTTGGCATCGGCGAGGGCGCGACCGTATGCGGTTTGAATGTCGCTGCAGGTCAGCGTCGCCGGACATTTGTAGCCCGAGACGCATCCGGCGCTGTCATGGATCGGCACGGCGTTGGCACAGGCCGGTCGCGGCACTACGCCACAGGCGTTTTCGCAACGGTAGTTGACCACGCAGCCGCTGAGCGGATCGCGCTCTTCGATCAACCTGCCTTGGCAGCTCGGCACGGGGATCGTCGGACAGGGCGCTTGGCAGGTGAAGCCGATCACGCAGCGACCATCGGCGCCGTACTCGGGTACCGGGCGTGTACCGTCTTTGCAGAACTCCGGTCCGGGCGGCGCCAAGTCGGGGCAAGGGTGGGGCGGATTGACGTTCTTCGCGGTGCAGAACGGCGTGGTGCAGGGCGGGCAGTTTGCACCGGGTGCGCAGCCTGGGCAGGCTACCGGCGTCCAGTCGCAGTCGGAGCGGTTGTCGCAGTCGAGCTTGTCGAGATGCTCGCAAGAGACTTGCTGCGCCTCGACACAGACGCCGCCGCTACATTTCGGGGGGCAGTCCTTTTGGTCGGGCGCGCAGGGCATCGCTGGGCACGGCGTTGGTTGCCAGTCGCACTGACGCTGCTGGCGGCAGCTGTTTTCGTCGCTGAGCTTGCTGCAGCTCGACGCTGGGTCAGGAGGCGGGGGCAGACAACGATCGCTCTGTTTGGTGCAAGTCGGCTGACGCTCGCAGACATCGGCGCCGATGTTCTGACAAGGGATCTCTGGCGGCAAGCTGCTGCAGTCGCCGTCGGTACAGGCCGCCCAACCGGCGGGGATCGTCGTATTGCTGGAAAAACTGCGTTCCTCTCCGGTCTGCAAATTGACGGCGGGCACGCGGGCATCGCGCGCGCAGCCGCCGAGCAACAAGGTGATTAGAGAGATGGTGCTAAGCGCTTTCATCGGTGACTCCTCCGTCGAGCATTGCCGTCGCTGCTGCGGGTAATGCACAGCGCGGGCCAGTTCACTATCTGGAAAAGTCTTTAGATTTCGAGGCGCGGACGGGACGTCCCTGTCTTAGCGCGATGACGATTGTCGCATCGGTTTGACAGCAGGTCTCCCCGCCGCGCGGCCCCTCGGAGGTCGCGGCCGGCGCCGTTTGTGTCGCTCTAGCGCCGCCGGCGCCGTGCGATCCAGCCGAGGCCGAACAACAGTAGCGCCGTTGCTGCCGAGGTCGGCGGCGTGACCGCACAGCCGGCCACGGGTGAGGGCTCACTCACGCTACCGCCGCCTGCCTGCTCACCTTTAGCGGGGCGGGGGCCGTTCATCTTCATGCAGTCGTCGGATCGGTTGAGCAGCTCGCTGCGATAGAGATTGAGCAGCTTGCTGTCGTAAGTGAACGGCCACTTGTTGGTTTGGTAAAGTGGCGTTCCGTCAGCGGCCTCTTGGGTTGGCAGGCCAACGATCTGGGTATACAGCCGCCAGTGATAGGGGCGGATGCGCTGCAGCGACTCGGCGAGTGCGACCAGGTAAAGTTTGGCGGCGGTCAGAAGCTTGCGTCGTTCGGCGGTCGTCAGCTGGTTCTGTTGCGCCGCCTGATCTTGCACCGTGACCTTGATCGACACGTCGACAACGTCATCACTGTTGTAGTCGATGTTGGTCAGCTCGGCCTCGATACCGCTGGCGACGTTGATGTCGGTCTGGGTCTCGGCGATGCCGCTGAGCGATTGAAAGATCAGCGCCGGCGCAGCTACGGCAAGCATCGCCGCACCCTCCGGAATACCGATCTCCACCAACGCCACGCGTTCCATCAGACAATAGCTGTCGGTCTGAACGTCGCGGTAGGGGATGTAATAGGGTAGGTAGGAATCGACTGTTGCACGCGCCGCGCTCGGTGCAGCGAGCACGGCGACTGCCAGGCTAATAAAGGCTAACTTGCGCATCGTTTGCTCCTTGTGCGCACCCAAACGCCACTGCCACAGCAATTTCCGTGCGCAAAATTTCCGCCTTGCCGACCCCGAATCCATTGGGGAAATCCGAGCGGTCGCTCGGAGCCATTTGATTTCGCGTCGCCGACCTACGCGAATTCGAATGCCGGCGTCTGCGGCGGGCGGCGCCAGCCTGCGCTCGTTCACAGACGGCGCAGCGGTATCAGCGCCTTGCGCGTGCAAAAAGAATGTCGACATTGCAGCAGCGCGCCGTTGACCTTGCGGTCAAGTCAGTCGACGGGTGACCCGCGAATGTGACGCGTGGCGTGGCCGCGGTGCGATCAGCCGCAGATGACTGGCGGTGTCTCGAGCGGTTCAAAAAAACTGCGCCGAAATCCCACGCTCGGGACACCAGCAGTCAATCGGAAGGAGACTCTTGATGCGTTCCACTTATTTAGCGATTGCCGCCGGAATACTCTGCGGTGTCGGTTGTTCCTCCCGCTCGGCCAGCGATGGCGACGGCGGCACAGACTCGGCAGTCACCACCGCCGATGGCGCGACCCGCGCTGACGGTCAACCGCGCGATGGGCAATCCGCCGACGGCAGCAGCGCCGATGCCGCCCTTGGCTGCGGCAACGGTGCGCTCGATCCCGGTGAAGCTTGCGATGAGGGGGCCTTCAATAGCCTGCTTCCCGACGCGCCCTGTCGGCCCGACTGCAAAAAGCGCCGCTGCGGCGATGGTGTCAAAGATAGCGATGAGCAATGCGACAGCAAAGGCACGCACTGCGATCAGAGCAGCTGTCTGATCAGCAGCAACGGCGGCATCATGGCGAGGCCAGCGCGACTAAACTTCGGTGTCGCCGGCCAGGGCTGCGCCGACGAGGTCCAGAGCATTCAAGTGACCAACCTCGGTGGCAGCGATCTCGAGATCAACGTCGATACCACGGGCTGCCCGGCGGATTTTGTCGCGGCACCCAACACACTGAAAGTTCCGGCGGCTAGTTTCGTCGAGCTGACGGTCACGCTAAAACCGACCAGCATTGGGCTCAAGGCCTGTACGCTGCGCCTGCTTAACGTCGCTGGCGGTGGTCTCGAATTGCCGATCTTCGCCGCCGTCGGTGACAAGGTCAAAGGCGAGGATACCTTCGTTCAGCGGGCGACCGGTAAGGTCGACGTGCTGTTGGTCTCTGATGCTAACGGCAGCATGATAGATGAGATCCCATTCGTGCTCGATGCGATTCCGGTGTTTGCCAAGGAAGCTGCGGCAACCGGTCTGGACTTTCACCTCGGCGTGATCAGCTTGACGCCGGCCACTACGCCACCGCCGATCTTTGGCGCGTTGCTCGGCGCACCGCCCTATTTGGACGCCAAGGCGACCGACCTTAAGACCGAGGTCGAAAAACGGATCAAACTCGGCCCGCTCGGCGGTCAGGAGTGGGGGTTCGATGCGATCGCCGCTTCGCTCGAACCAGCCCTGACCGGCACGATCTCCAACAGCTGCGGACCCGATTGCACGCGCTGTGTCGATGGTGCCTGTCGCGGCGCCAACTGGGGGTTCTGGCGCCCCGATGCTTCGATCGAGATTCTCGTTTTCACCGACGAAGATGATCAATCCAAGCTGACCGCTGACCAGCTGCTGGGCAAATTGCGCAGTCAGATCAATCCGCTGCTCGGCCAGTCGGTGCGTGTACACGGCCTATTGCCCAATGTCGCGCCGGGCGGCGTCTGCAAAGGCGGCGAACTTGAGACCAAGCGCTGGAACGACTTGGTTGGCAAGAGCGGCGGCAAGAATCGCGATCTCTGCACCAAGAATTACGCTGCTGCCTTTGCCGAGATCGGCAAGACCGTCTTCGGTCTCAAGCGGCAATTCTTCTTGTCGCGACCGGTGCTCGACGAGAAATCGCTGGCGATTACCGTCGACGGCAAGACGGTCAGTGGTCATCTCTACGACAAGGCTTCCAACAGCGTGCTGCTGAGCAGCCCGCCGAGCGATGGCAGCACGGTGCTGGTTGGCTACGATACCGCCTGCCCCTAGTGTCCTGATGACCAGCGCTGATCAGCGCTCGACGTCTGGGCTACAGCTAGTGGTCCAGCGCGTCGAGCGCGGCGCCAAAGTCAGCCAGCAGGTCGGCCGACTCTTCCAGTCCAACCGAGACCCGTAGCAGCCCGTCGCCAATGCCAAGTTCGTCGCGCTCTTTCGCGGTCAGACCGGCGTGGGACGAGCGCGCTGGACGGGTGATCAACGTTTCCGGTCCACCCAAACTGGGGCCGTGAACCGGCAAGACCAACCGTTCGATCAGTGCCTTGGCCGCCGCCGCGCCGCCGTGTAGTTCGAAAGACAGCATCCCACCGCAGCCGCCGAACAAGTCGCGGGCACGCGCGTGCTGCGGGTGGCTAGCGAGTCCCGGGTAACGCACCTTGGCTACGCTGCGATGCGCTTCGAGTGCGGTGGCCAGCGCCAGTGCACTGCCGTTTTGTGCGCGTACGCGCAGCGCCAAGGTTTTCAGTCCGCGCGCCAGCAGGAAGCAGGCGTGCGGATCGAGACAGCCGCCGAGATGATCGAGATCGTGCTTAATCGCACGAATGCACGGACTGGAAGCGATCACGGCGCCGGCGACCAGGTCGCTGTGGCCGTTGAGATACTTGGTGCCGCTATGCAACACGACGTCATAGCCCAGTTCGATCGGCCGAAAATTGACCGGCGTGGCGAAGGTGTTGTCGATGATCGCCGTCAGCCCGTGGGCACGCGCGAAGGCGATCACCGCGCGGTGATCTGGTACATCGAGCAGCGGGTTGGTCATCGCCTCGACGTAGATCGCTTTTGTTTCCTGGCGCAGCTTTGTGTTCCAGCTGTCCGCTGCATCGCCATCGATTAGATCGTAGCTCAGGCCGAGACGCTTGAAGCTACCGTCGGCGAAGGTGTGGGTTCCGCCGTAAACGCCGCGCAGCAGCAAGAGATGGCCTCCCGGTGCGAGCAGCGCAAGTAGCGTCGCCGAGATCGCTGCCATTCCACTCGACGTGACCAGCGCAGCCTCGCCGCCTTCGATCGCCGCGAGCTTCTTGCCCAGCGCATCGTGGTTTGGCAGGTTGTTGAGTCGCGGGTAACGGATGTCGTGGTAGTCAGCGCCTTCGACCAGTTCGAAGACCGTCGACTGAAAGATCGGTACTCCCACCGCGCCGGCGATCCGCGGTTGCGGATCCCCTGCGTGGATCAGTTTTGTTTGTAGGCCGTACTTGTCCATGATCATCTCCGTGACGGGCGACGTGGCGCATCATAGCCCAGTTTTCCGACAGACTTGTCAGAAGCTTGGCGGCGACGTAGCCTGCCGCCCAGGGAGCAGCGATGAAGCACAGAGCATTACGCTGGCGAATCGGACCGCTGGAAACGTTTGGCCTCAAGCCCTTGCTACCCGCGCTCAGGCAATGCCTGCAGGCGATCGTCGGTGATCCATATTCGGCCGGCACGCGTTTCGGCCTCAGTTCTCTGCGGATGTTTCACCCGACGCTCTCTTTGCCCACATGGCTTGGCCTGAGCCGACCTGACCGGCGTGCTCCGCTGATCAACCTGTTCAATCGACGCGCGCCGAGCCTCGAGGGGGGCGCTGCCTTCGACGTTCGCGTCACCGACGTGGAAGATTTTCGCGGCGGTGGTGTGAGTTACAACACGCATTTCGGCGTCGACTTTGCCGTGCCGGTCGGCACGCGCGTCGCCGCGCCGGCGCCGGGGATCGTCCGTCGTGTAGAGAACCTGATGCATCGCGGTGGCCTCAAGTTCTTTATCGATCACGGCGCCGGGTTGATCACGCTGGGCAATCACCTCTCTCGCGCTTTCGTCGAGGAGGGGCAGGTTGTGCGGCGCGGCGAAGTGATCGGCCTCTCGGGCATGTCGTCGGTCGACGGCCTGATCGCTTTTCCTTGGCTCGCACCGCACCTGCATTTCTCGGCGATTCTCAATGGCGAAGCGGTCGACCCCTTTGCTCGGGAGGGCGAGCAAGCGCTGTGGATCGACGGCAACGACCCGAAGCCAGCGCAACAGCTTTCCAGCGATGGGCAACCCTGGGGCGACGACGAATGGGATCCCGCAGGTGTTGCCGACGCGATCGCCGCTTGTCGTTCGTCTGAGCATCGTTTGCAGATCGAGCGATTGGCCACGCTTGCCGAACGCGGCGCGGCGATCGCCTACTGGCGCTACTTCTCAGCGGGTATCTTCGAGCGCTATCCACAGCTCTATCGCTGTGTTCATCCGCGCCAGCCACGACTCTGTTTGCCGTTTGCGCCGGAAGACGTCAGCGGTGTTGCTTTTATCCCGGTTGGGCTGCGGCGCTTTGTCAACGCAAACGGTGCGAGCGTTTAGCCGCTGCGCGAGCTGTTCGCTCGAAAGCGCCCGATGTGCGTGGCCGACGAACATGCGTTGCAGGCTTAGTCTCGCCGATAGCACTGAGCGTTAGTCCTATTGCATCGCTCTCACGAGTGGCGCTATACCTGGCGCGCAGATAAAGGAGCAAACTATGCGCTCAACAAACTGTGTCGCAACGCTCAGCTTAGTGTTGGCTCTGACTGGCTGTAGGAAAACGGCAGAGGATCCATCCACGTCAAAAACCGCACCCGCGCCGACCGCCGCGGCGAAAAAGGCGGCGGAGGGGGCGACGATCGACAAGGCGCAGCTTGCTGCTTATGCGCCACTGCCCAAGGAGGTGGCGGGGAAGCTAGCGCTGACCGATGCCTTGATCGACCTCGGCCGGATGCTCTACTTCGACAAGCGCCTGTCCAAGAATCACGATGTTGCCTGCAACAGCTGTCACGATTTGCAGCGCTTTGGCGTCGACGGCGAGGCAACCTCGCCGGGGCACAAGAAACAGCGCGGCAACCGCAACTCGCCAACCGTCTACAACGCTGCTGGACATTTTGTTCAGTTCTGGGACGGGCGCGAGCCGACGGTCGAGGCCCAGGCCAAAGGACCGATCCTCAATCCGGTTGAGATGGCGATGCCCAACGAAGCCGCAGTGCTCAAGACGCTCAAGTCGATGCCGGAGTATCTAGCGGCGTTCAAGAAGGCGTTCCCCGAGCAGCAGGATCCGTTGACCTACGACAACGTCGGCAACGCGATCGGCGCCTTCGAACGGCGACTGATCACGCCAGCGCCATGGGACCGTTTCCTTGCCGGTGAGGGCTCAGCGCTGACCGAGCAGCAAAAGAAGGGTTTCTTAACTTTCCACCAGACTGGATGCGTGACCTGTCACGCTGGTGCCTATCTTGGCGGTCAGATGTTTCAGAAGCTCGGGTTGGTTAAGGCCTGGCCCTCGCAGAAAGACCTCGGTCGGTTTGCCGTGACCAAGAACGAGGCCGAAAAAATGATGTTCAAGGTGCCCTCGCTGCGCAATGTTGCCAAGACCGGGCCTTATTTTCATGATGGATCGGTCAAGGAACTCGGCAGCGCGGTGCGCATGATGGCCGAGCACCAACTGGGCAAGACCCTCTCCGACGCAGAGGTCGGCGAGATCGTCGCTTTCCTTGGCGCGTTGACCGGCGAGGTTCCGAGCGACTACATCAAGGAGCCCAAGTTGCCGGCGAGCACCAAGGCCACGCCAAAGCCGGACCCCTCCTAGTCGGCACTGCTGTCCCCCTGCACGCGACTAACCGCACAAGCGCTGTCAGCCCCTCCGCCTTGTGCGCCAGCTCTTGAAATATGTAGACCGATCGGTATGTTTGGCGCGGAGGTCGCCAATCATGTCAGCGCGCAGCGCCTTGTTAAATAGACCGCTCAAATTGCCGTGCGGTAGCGTGCTCAGCAACCGCCTGGGCAAGTCGGCGCTCAGCGAAAATCTTGCCGTAGCTGGCGCACCGACTGCGCGATTGTTCACGCTCTACGAGCGTTGGGCGACCAGTGGCGCCGCGTTGTTGATCAGCGGCAATGTGATGGTCCACCGCGACGGCCGAGGCGAGCCGGGCAACGTGGTCGTCGAAGATGATCGCCATCTGGCCGCTTTGCGCCGTTGGGCAGCGGCCGCCCAGTCGCAGGGCGCCCAACTCTGGATGCAGGTTAACCACGTCGGTCGTCAGGCGACGCGCGGGATCAACCGCCGCCCGGTGGCCCCTTCGGCGGGCGAACGCGTCGCGCTGATGGGGTTGTTTGCCAAGCCGCGGGAGCTGTCTATCGCCGAAATCGAAGATTTGATCGCGCGTTATGTCCGCGCGGCGAGGTGCGCTCAACAAGCGGGTTTCGCTGGCGTGCAGGTCCATGCTGCCCACGGCTATTTGATCAGTCAGTTTCTCTCACCGCGAACCAACAAGCGCAACGATCGCTGGGGTGGCAACGCGGAAAATCGCCGCCGTTTTCTGCTAGCGATCGTCGAGCAAATGCGGCGTACCGTCGGTGCGCATTTTCCGATCGGCGTAAAGCTAAACTCAGCCGATTTCCAGCGTGGCGGGTTCAGCGAGGACGAGTCGCTCGAGGTTGTTGAGGCGCTCGAGCGGGCCGGTATCGACCTGCTTGAGATCAGCGGCGGCAATTATGAGAGCCCGGCAATGACCGGATTGACCGATCGTCAGGGCAGACTGCGCTCGAGTAGCGCCGCGCGCGAGGCCTATTTTCTCGAGTACGCCAAGGCCGTGCGCAAGCGGGTCGCCGTCCCGTTGATGCTGACCGGCGGGTTGCGCACAGCGGCGACGATGCATCAGGTCATCGCCGATGGGTCGGTCGATCTGATCGGCCTGGGACGCCCGCTCGCTGTGGAGCCCGATCTTCCTCGCCGCCTGTTGGATGGTAGTGCCAAGGCCGCGCTGAGCGTCAACCCGCGGGTGGGTATCAAGAGCCTCGATGCGGCCCTCGCCGTCGGCTGGTACCAGCGGCAGCTGCATCGCATGGCCGATGGCCTGGACCCCCAGCTAGACCTCGGTTGCTGGTCATCCCTCGGCAAGATCTTGTGGGAGCAGCTCGCCGTCGTAGCGAGCGCGAGCCGCTAAGCAGCTGCGCAAGGGTGAACAGGCCAGGCAGCGACTGATCGCTGCGACGATCAAGTTGTTGCGGTGGCACCTTGGCGCGTGTGGTTGAAGGTTTCGTGGCGCGCTATGCTTCTTTGTTGCGAACGCTGGCGTGGTCACGCCCGTCGTCTTGGTCGCTGACGGGCAGGCCGGCTGCGTGCCAGCCGGCGACCGGTGAGCCATTGCGTGGGTCGGGGCCGCCAGCAAAACCGCCGATCACGTTGGCGACATTGGTGAACCCGGCAGCGGTCAGCATTTGCACGGCACGCGCCGAGCGACCGCCGACCTGACAGCCGCAGGCGATCGGCGTGTCCTTGCTGAAGGCGCGCTCGACAGTAGCAACAAAGTCTGGGTTGGGCATCGGCCCTGCTGGTGTGCTGGCGATCAGTGGCACGTTGTAGGCGCCCTCGGGATGACCTGCAGCAAATTCCGTCTCGCTCCGTACGTCGAGATAGATCGCCCGCTCGTCGCTCTCGAGAAGCGCCTGCGCTTCAATAGGAGTCAGTAGCTTCATTGAAAAGCACCTCGGTTGTTTCGCTTCATGCCGCCGCTTGGTGGACGACGACTTGGTTGTAGGGGATCTCGATGCCGGCTGCTTTGAGTTGGTCATAGACCGCTTGGCGAACCGCGCCGAGCATCGCGATATAGTCGGGAGAGTTGCACCAGGCGAAGACGGTAAAGTCGATCGAGCTGGCACCAAGACCGGTGAAGCCGATCGCCGGCGCCGGATCATCGAGCACGAGGTCGACACTGCTCGCTGCAGCGAGCAATACCGATTTGACCCGCTCGGGGTCGGCGCCGTAGGCGACACCGACTTCGACGGCACCTCGGCGCACTCCGAGGGTTGTCAAGTTGACGATGCTATCGCCGGTAATCTTCGAATTCGGCACGATGATTTTTTCATTGTTGGGATTGACCAACGTGGTGGCAAACAGACCGATGTCCTCGACTTTGCCGGTGTGCCCAGCGGCGGTGACGACATCGCCCAAGGTGAAGGGGCGGAAGACCAGCAGCATCACACCGCTGGCGAAGTGCGAAAGGCTGCCCTGTAACGCCATGCCGATCGCTAGGCCGGCGGTCGCCAGGACGGCGAGGAAGCTCGCGGTCTTGATGCCGGCTGCACCGAGTGCGGCGATCAGCGTCGCAGCGAGCACGGCGTAGCGCGCAAGCGCAGAGAAGAAACGGGCCAGCGCCGGGTCGAGTCGCGCTTTTTCTGTGGCGCGCAGCGTAACGCGCCCCGTGAGCTTGGAAAGCAGCCAGCCGCCGACGAGGATTACCAGCGCGGTCAGTACGCCCCAAATCTGCGGGAAATACGGCTTGAGAAAGTTGGGAAATAGGTCGCTCATTCGTCGCCTCCGCCTAAGGTGAACACCAAGAGGGCGACAAATTTGTCCAATGTGTCAGCGATGTAAAGGTCAATCTGACGATGGACGACCACCTGCGCCTTATTGCGCTGCGCGACTGGCCGGCCGCTGGGCGGAGGTCGCGGTGTAGCTGGCCTTGTTAGCTACCTTTGTCCGACTTGCTTTCAGCTTTGGGTTTGATCGGTGTGGTCGGGGCCACGCCTGGGTTTTGCAGGGCGCTCAAGTCGACCTGCGGCGCCATTTGCAGACGCGGATTGGTGATCACCTGCGGCAGTTTGTTCAGATCTGTCTTGTACTCAGGGGCAGGTACCTCACCGGTCCAGGGTTGGGGCTCCGAGAAGCCCAAGGTCTGGCCGGTTTCTTCTGTATCATCAGGCCCTTGGCCTCCGCATCCCAGTGACCAGACGACGCAGACGGCGACGATCAGCACACGCTTCATGGCTCCTCCAAGCTTTGGGTCTCAGGCCCTAATCGTCGGCAATCACCGCGGGTTTAGTCGAAAATCAGCAAATGAGGGCGCCCGGTTGCCTCCCTGTGCTGGCGTCGTATGATGTCGGGGCAAAACCTACCTGGAGCGTTGATGAGCCGACGATTCGAAAACCAAGTGGTGTGGATTACCGGGGGTGGCACCGGGATTGGGCGTGCGCTGGCCCTGGCGCTGGCCGAAGAAGGGGCAAAGGTGGTCGTCAGTGGGCGCCGCGCCGCGCCGCTCGATCAGCTGGCGTCGCAACATGCCGCGATCAGTGCGCGGGTCTGTGACGTTGTCGATGAGCAACAGGTGGCCGACACCGTGGCTTCGATCGTTGCTGAGCACGGTGCGCTGCACATGACGGTGGCCAACGCGGGCTACGCGGTCGCCGGCGGCGTTGAGGAACTGGCCTTGGCGGATTGGCGGCGACAGTTCGATGTCAACCTGTTTGGTGCCGTCAGCACGGTCAAGGCCGCGCTTCCGCATTTGCGCCGCGCCGACGGTCGCGTTGTGCTGGTCGGCAGTGTAATGGCCTTTCTCGGCCTACCGCGCAATGCGCCCTACAGCGCCAGCAAAGCGGCGCTTCGTCTGCTCGGTCACGCGCTTTCCGCCGAATTGCACGGGAGCGGTGTGAGTTGCACGACCGTTCACCCGGGCTTCGTTGCGACCGACATCTACAAGGTCAAAAACGACGGTAGCATCGACGACCAGCGTGCCGATCGCCGTCCGCGCAAATTGATTTGGTCGGCTGAACGTGCCGCGCAGGTCGTCTTGAGCGCCGCCCATCGCCGTCGGCGCGAACTGGTGTTCACCGGACATGGCAAGCTTGGCGCGTTTATCGGACGCCACGCGCCTTGGCTGACGCACTTTGCCATGACCCGCGCCGCAGGCAAAAAGCGTACTGACGCT
Organism: Deltaproteobacteria bacterium; assembly: GCA_020633415.1. GTDB lineage: Bacteria > Myxococcota_A > Polyangia > JACKDQ01. The sequence goes on along the minus strand of JACKDQ010000011.1, from coordinate 55,713 downwards.
CTCGCTCGAGGCAAAGCCAGCAAAAGCTAGCGAAGCGCCGTCGCCCCGCTAGCACACGGCGTTCGGTCGACCGGGGCGAATCCGCTTTGGTGCGGGGCTAGTCTGCTTGGTGCTTGCGACGGGCCAAGAACCAACTGGCCGTCGCCCAGCCGGCCAATCCCGCCGAGATTCCCGCGACAACCTTCGACGCGGCATCTGCATAAAGTGCCCAGCTAACCCACGACGCCATCGCCGAGGTGCGTAGCTCAGCGCTCGCTGCACCGAGGCGCTGACCGGCGAGAAACAGCAGAAGCGCAGCGACGAACAAAAATAGCAGCGCCGCACGGCTGGTGTAGTGGGGCAATCGTTGCTGCCAGCGCGAAAGCCTAGCTTGGCGTCGCAGCCAATGCGTCCAGAAGATCAGCATGATCAGCAAGATCGGGTAGATCGGGATTGGCATCGCTCAATTATCCGAGGCTGCGCTTGGTTTGGCATCGAGCGCGCTACGCTCAAGGGTGGCCCAAAAAACGCCACGAAACGCGCCGTCCTTGTAGCCTTGAGCGTTGTCTTGCGGATAGAGCTCGGCCAGTTTGGCCTTGGTCGTTTCGTCGACTTCGCTGCCGTGGCAGACCGTGCACATCGGTTTGACGTAGATCGGCTCGATGTAGCCGATTTGCTTGTCATCGATGCTGACGATGAAGTTGTCGAGCGGTCGTGCAACGCCGACAGCGAAGTGCGCGAGGTACGGTTCGACCCATTTCGGTGAGCGGTTGAGCGGGTTGCGCAGCTTGTCGGTGGTGCGGCCGACCTTGACCGCGTGGTCTTTGACGCCTTTAACGCGTTGCTTGGCGACCACCAACTTGCAGGCCGCGACGGCGCTCGCTGGTGTGCCGGCTTGCAGGGCGCTGGTCAGCTGGCCGACCAATTGCTTCTTTAGCGGGTTGAGCGTTGCAAGGATCCGCAAGCGTGCCGCAAGGCGCTGATTGTCGTCGAGCTGCGGGCCGGTTTCCGCGGGTCGTGCCGGCTTGAGTGCGGGCTGACTCGCTGGCCGATGCGAGGCCGGACTCGCTGGTGCGGCGCTCGCCGCCTGCTGCTTCGAACTTGGCGCTGCGCTCTCGCGCTTACAGCTGACGACGCCGGGCAGCATCACTGCGATAGAGATGCAGATCGCTTGTTTGTTCATCGGGAATCCTCGCTTAGCGGCGCCTGAGCTTAGCCCTTGGTGCCGCTCTGTCAAGCCGAGGTCGCTGACCCCTCACGCCCGGTCACAGTCGATAAGTGTCGGTCAAGTCAGGTGCTTTTCGGCTGAGCTTGTGGCAGCGCGGCGCTACGCCGTTAGAAAACAAACGTCGCCTTCTCGGCTGAGGCGCGCTAGGCTTGCTGCGCTTAAGCTGCTTGGTTGGTCGTCTGAAGTGAGTGCGAAGAACATGGCTTTGACGATTCGTTGTTTCGTCTGCTCGCTGATCGTCGTCTGGATGGCCAGCTGCGCCGACGTTTCTCCGTTGGGAGCAGACGATGCCGGCGTAAGCAGCGACGGCCTCTCGACGGTGGTCTGGGAGCGCATCTCGTCGGGTACCAGCCGCGATCTGATGTCGGTTCATGGCATTGACGTTCAGCACGTCTGGGCGGCCGGTGCGAGCGGCACGCTGCTCTCTTACGACGGCTTCAACTGGAAAACCAACCATAGTCCGACCGACCGCGACCTCAATGCGGTCTTTGCCGCCTCCAAGGACCAAACCTGGGCGATGGGCAGCCTCGGTATCGTCTTGCACGCCGCAGACGGCAGCAGCTGGTTTCAAGACGGCACGTTCCCCCATTCGAACGATCTCTTGGGGATCTGGGGTAGCGGCCCCAACGACGTTTGGGGCGTCGGTGCGCGCGGTCTTGTCGTCCGCCATAGCGGCGCCGGTTGGCAGCAGAGCTACACGCCGACGGGGATCGACATCGTTGCCCTTTGGGGGCTCGGTGCCAACAACATCTACGCGGTGGCGCCGGGTGATGTCTTCTGGTTTAACGGCGATAGCTGGCGTCGAGTCTACAACAGCGTAACCGAATTCACCGGCGTCTGGGCTTCGTCCAGCGAAGGCGTCTGGGTGGTCGGCCGCGACGGATCGATTCGCCACTACAACGGCACGACCTGGAAAGTCGATCACCGCGAACAAGGTGTCGAGCTGGTCGCCACCTGGGGGCGCGACCAGACGGTATACGCAGTGGGCAAGCAAGACGGCGTCGGCGTGATCTTGCGGCGCGAAAACGGTCAGTGGCTGAGCGAGCGCTTCATCGAAAAGAAGCCGGCCCCGATCAACGCGATCTGGGGCGATTCGGCTGGACTCGAGACCTGGGCCGTTGGCGACGGCGGCGCGATCTATCGACGCAGCCGCTGAATCGCAGCTCGGCGTGCGCAAAAGGCGTCTGTCTAGTCGCCGATCAGCGCGACGGGGGTGCTGCGCAGCGTCGTCGTTCCATCGCCAAGTTGGCCCGAACTGTTGCGTCCCCAGCAACGGATCGATCCGTCGTTGAGCAAGGCGCAGGTGTGGTTGGCACCCAGGGCGAGTTGCTTGACGTTCGAAAGGCCCGGCACGGCGATCGGCGTATGGCGTTCGGTCTTCGTGCCATCGCCCAGCTCGCCAAAGTAATTGTTCCCCCAACACTTCGCGCTGCCGTTGGTCAGCAGCGCGCAACTATGGGCATGCTCTCCTGTGCCGGCGTAGACGCGGTTGACGCCCGAGCCGAGGCCAGTAACGTCAGCTACCGTCGTACGGTAGCCGTTGGTCCCGTCGCCGAGTTGGCCGTGATTGTTGTACCCCCAACACTTCGCGGCGCCGGCGACCACCGCACAGCCATGGGACGCTGGGGCGGAAAGCCAGCTGGCGCCGGACTTGATGCTGTCGTCATATTCTGACCAGCTGCTGCACGAGATCGCGCCATTGAACAGGTAGCAGGTGTTGAAGCCGAGCGATGTCGCGTCGATGTCGAGCAGGGTCGGCGAAGGCAGCGTGCCGAATCCTGGCCCCCAACTCAGCGTCGTGCCGTTCTTCTGCTTGGCGAGGCTGGCGTTGAAGCCGCGATCGATCTTGATCACGTCGGCGGAGATCGTTGTCACGGGCTTGAGTTGATCGGACGAAGCGGCGATGCCCAAGCGATAGGCGTGGTTGCTGCCCCAACACTTGAGTTGACCGGCCGTTGTGCGCGCACAGGAAAAGCGGATGCCGACTTTGATCTCTGCGACCTGGCCGTTCAACCCGCTGACGAATGTTGGCTGGCTGCGATTGGTGCGTGTGCCATCGCCCAGCTGTCCGACGTCGTTCTTTCCCCAGCACTTGACGCCGCCATCGCTGGTCAGGGCGCAGGTGTGATCGAGTCCGGCTGCCAGATCGACCGCCTTGCAGCAACCGCTTTGGCACTTGAGCAAGCCGTCGCGACAGCGATAGCTGCAGGCCCCGCTTTGACAGATCGCGTCGGCACCGACTGGTGGTGATGGACAGACTTGGCAGCTGGCGCCGCAGCTCTGCGGTCCTTCCGTGACGCATGAGCCGGAGCAGCTGTGAAAGCCAGTGTTGCAGCGCGTGGCGCAAGCGCCGTTTTCGCAGACCGCGAAGCCGTTGTTGGTCGAAGGGCACTGCAGGCAGTTGGGTCCGCAGCTTTGCGGGCTTTCCTTGACGCAGCTGCTACCGCAACGGTGCGTCCCGGTGACGCACTTGCATTGGCCGTTGGCCAAGTTACAGATCTCGTCTTTCCCGCAGCCTGGCCCGGTTCGGCAATCGCTCGTTGGCTCTTTGCAGGCGCCGGCCTGGCAAAGCTGCGTCGGGTCGCAACTGCGATCGCATTTTCCACAGTGACGATCATCTTTGCTGGTGTCGACGCACTCGCCACCACACAAGGCTAGCGGTAGGCTGCACGCCGTGCCGTCGAGAGCAGCGCTGCCATCTGCGTTGGTTGCGTCGCTGGTCGCCCCGCTGTCGCCGAGAGTGCGGCTGTCCGCAGTGATCGCGCCGTCAGCAGCGGTTGCATCGCCGCTGGAAAATGTTTGGCTGCTACAGGCGCAAAGACTGATCAAGGTAAGAAACAAGCTCGTCAGGCGCTGCATCGTCAACTCCCTCGTCCGACAGCTCCCCCTTTCGCATAACCCTCTGGCCAGTTCAACCGTGCTCGGCGGTGTCTGCTGGGCAGTGTTGTCCAGCCAACACGAGAGGGTCGACGTAATCATGCAGCCCGCGAGATGGGCAATGCCTGGTAACGCAGCAGTTTCGACGCACTAGCGACCGTGACCACGATCGAGCAGCATCGTGCGCGTTTGCCCCCTCGACGTTTCGGGCGCGAAGCCGAGCTGGCGATAGAAGCCATCGGCGTGGCGGGTGCGCAGCCAAATCCTTGAACAGTTGCGCACCCGCGGGTGATCGAGCAACAGCTCGAGTAGCCGTCGGCCTAGGCCGGCTCCACGCCAAGGCGCTGCCACGAACACGTCGAGGATGTGCGCGTGTTTTGCACCGTCGCTGATCGCGCGGGCCGAACCGACCAGCGCTTCGGTTCCATCGGTCGCCCCGACCCAAGCCACGCTATTGCGGTGGGCGTCGGCGATCTGCTGACGACTGATGCCGACGTTCCAGTACGTGCCGTCGAGGAGCACTGCTGCGGCGTCGGCTCGCTGGGAATCGAGTGCGCACCACAGCTTGATCGGCAGCCCAGTCGCTAGAAAGGCTGGCTCGGGCGTGGCGCAAAAACGACGGATCGATTCGATTGCCTGGACATCCCCCGGGGCACCACGCTGCCAGAGCTGTTCGAGCAGTTGACTGCGGCGGTTGGCTGGCAGGTCTTGGCCGAGCCGGGCTTTGGTCGTCATTTGGTCGAGGGCAAGGCAGCCGATCAGCAAGGCCCCGACGACCGTGCCGTAGATCGGATCGCCCGCGTCGACGGGCAGATGACCGCCTTGCGGCTGGAATTTTTCCATCAGCGCTTGAAGCACCCGCGCTTTGCGCTCGTGGCTCTCGATCGCCCCCACGGTGCCACGCAGCTGAACGCTCTGGTAATAAGTAGTCGCCGGGCAGGCGCGTTGCGCGTCGAAGAAGGTCGAGGGCAGCGTAACCGTCGGTTCGTGCGCGCTAACGACAACTTGTCGTCCGACCATCGCTGTCTTCTCGCCGACCGGTGCGCAGTGAAAGCAGAGTAGATCGTCGACGATCACGGCGTGAAGTGTTCTTAAGACCGGCTGGCCCGTCGCATCGGCAAAGGCGAGCTCGATCGTGTGTGCACGTTCGAGAATCTTGCGGCCGAGCTGATTCGATGTTTCGAAGATTGGGCGTCTCATCGTGGCGATCCTGAAACCAAACAGGGCTGTGAAAAAGTACCAGTTTGACAAAAACAAACAGACCAGTTACCGCTAAGCCGATGCGCGAGTTGGCGAGCATGCCGATCGTGTTGGACGCGCGCCGACCACAGCCGCTCTTTCGCCAGCTGGCCGACAGCCTGATCGCCGCGATTGGTCGCAACGTGCTGCGGCCCGGAGACCGGTTGCCCGGGACGCGCGCGCTCGCCGCGCAGCTGGACGTTCATCGCAACACGGTGGTCAGCGCCTACCAGGATCTGATCGCACAAGGCTGGTTGGTCGGCAGGCAAGCCAGCGGGACTTTCGTCAATCTCGCTCTGCCCCTTGCCGGCGTGCCGCCGGTGGAGAGCGAAAGTCCCTTCGACGGTCCGCCGGCGTTCGCTGTGCCCACGGTCGACGGCTCGCCGTTTTCCGGACCGCATCGCGGGCTAGTCCTCGCCGGCGGTCTGCCGGATCCGCGGCTGCTGCCGGCAGATCTGATCGGTCGCGCACTGCGCCGCGTTGCCGGTCGCGCCGGCAATCGCCTGCTCTCCTACGGTGATGCGCAGGGGCTGCGCGATTTGCGCGCTCAACTGGCGAAGATGCTCAATCATCGACGCGGGTTGGTCCTCGAGCCACAGCATCTGCTGGTTACCCGCGGTAGCCAGATGGCGCTCTATCTGATCGCCAAGGCATTGGTACGTCCTGGCGAGCTTGTCGCGGTGGAGGCGCTGGGCTATCCGCCGGCCTGGCAGGCGTTTCGCGCAGCTGGCGCGCGATTGGCGCCGATAGATGTCGATCGGCACGGCATTGACGTTGACGCGCTGGAGCGCTTAGTCGACGCATGCAGAGTCCGAGCGGTCTATCTAACGCCGCACCATCAGTATCCGACCACCGTGACGCTATCAGCGTCGCGACGGCTGCGCTTGTTGGCGCTCGCCCGTCGCGCTGAGTTGGCGATTATCGAGGACGACTACGACCACGAATTCCACTTCGAGGGGCATCCGGTATTGCCCCTCGCCCATAGCGATCGCCACGGCAGCGTGATCTATGTCGGCACGCTATCGAAAGTTCTCGCTCCCGGTTTGCGTGTCGGCTACATCGCCGCGCATCGCCCGCTGATCGATGCGTTGGTCAACCTACGGGGACTTGTCGATCGTCAGGGCGATTTGCTCAGCGAGGCAGCGCTGGCCGAGCTATTCGAAGATGGCACCGTATTGCGGCATGTGCGACGGGTCCGACGGATCTACGCCCAGCGCCGCGAAGTTCTGCGCGACGCGGTAAACCAGCGCCTGGCGGGTGCGCTGGGGTTTGAACTTCCTCCCGGCGGGATGGCGGTCTGGGCTCCGGTCGAGTCGGCGATCGACCCGATGGCTTGGGCCAAAGCGGCGGCAACGCGCGGTGTGATCGTTGCGCCGGGGCAGCTGTTTCAGATCGACCGGCAACCGCTGCCCTATCTGCGACTCGGCTTCGCCAGCTGCAACGAAAGCGAGTTGCGAAAGGGCGTGTTGTTGCTGGCCCAGGCGCTCGATAGCTTGGTCACCGTTAAGGGGCTGGTCGATCAGCGTGGCAAAGCCGCGGGGGCGCGTGGCCCGCGCCGCGGCAGGCGAGCGCCGGCGACGAATAGTAAACGCACCAAGCGATAGCGCTGGCCACGATAGGGTTCGAGTAGCTCAAGCATTCGTTGATCATCACCGTGCTGTTCACCGGCGAGGATCCAGCAGACCAACTTGGCGAGCTTGTAGTCACCGAGCAGAACGGCGTCAGCGTCGGCGCGGGCGCTTCCTAGCAGGTAGCCGATCGTCCACGGGCCGACCCCGGGAATCGACTCGAGTCGCTTTTGGAGTGCGCGATCACTCGCGCATGCGGCGCGCTCGATCACGGCGCTTTGCCCGGCAACACGAGCGATCGTTTCCGCCTGCCGGCGCAGGATGCCATGGCGAGCCAGCGCATAGTATGGCAGGTGGGCGAGCTGCTCGACAGCGGGCAGGGTGCGTAGCCCAGCGGGACCGGGCGCGTCGACGCCGTCAGCGAGCAGCAGCCGACGCCAACTGCTGGTCGCGTCGCGATAGTTGACCAGCTGGAGCAAGACGATTTGTACCAGCCGCTCGGTTACCAGCGGTAGTCTGGGCAACGGCGTTGGTCCGACGCGCCGCAACAGCTGACCAAGCTGTGGCTGTTCTGGGGCGAACGCCGACGGGTCATCCTCAAGGCCGAGCATTGCCGGCAGTCGCGGGGCTAGCCAATCACGATCATTGCCCCAGATCTGACAGTGAAGCGCGGCGTTGGTTTGCTCGACTGAAACAGCCAGCGGACCGCTGGGGCCGCGCATCGCCCAGTCCGCGGCGCGCTTTGACAGCCGCAGCGACGGATCATAGCTGCCCATCCGCAGTCCGCTGAGCGCGTTGCTCAGACGGTAGTCCGCCGGCCGTTTCAACGTCAGCATCGGCGGTGTATTAGCACGCCTTGGCGTCCGCGTCGCCTGAGCGAGTACGATCTGCTATCTTAGCCCAATGTTCGGAGGTAACCGATGAATACGCTCAGATCGGCGCTGGTCGTGGCCATTACTCTCGGCAGCTTGTCGTGCGACGAAGGCGCGCTGAGGGGTGGAGATGGAGGGGCGGCTATCGACAGCGTCGTGGGTCGCGACGCGACGCGCCAGCGTGACGGCACACAGAGTCAAAGCGATTCGGCGCAGACCGGCGCTTGCCCGATCTTTCCCGCAGACAACCCCTGGAATACGCCGATCGACAACGCGCCGGTTCACAAGGACTCGGCGAAGATCATCGCTCGCGTCGGCGGTGGTCTGTCGCTACACCCTGATTTCGGTACGGTCTACGCGGGGGCACCCAACGGCATTCCCTATGTCGTCGTTCCGGGCAGCCAAAAGCGTGTGCCGATCAGGTTCACCGACTATGGTTCGGAGAGCGACAAGGGACCCTATCCACTCCCCGCCGACGCGCCGATCGAGGGTGGCCCTCAAGGCACCGGCGATCGTCACGCGATCGCCGTCGATCTCGACAATTGCATGCTCTACGAGCTCTACCGTGCCTTCCCCGACGGTGAGGGCTTCAAAGCGGCCAGCGGTGCGGTCTTCAACATGCGCTCCAATAAGCTACGAACGATCGGCTGGACATCAGCCGACGCGGCGGGCTTGCCGATCTTCCCCGGCTTGGTGCGCTACGACGAGGCCAGCAAAGGTGAGATCAACCACGCTTTGCGGGTAACGTTCGAAAAGACGCGCAAGGCCTACGTGCTGCCAGCAACCCATTGGGCGAGCAACAGCACAGCCGACGATCTGCCGGCGATGGGCTTGCGTTTCCGGCTCAAGGCCAGCGTCGATATCTCTTCATACTCGACGACCAACCAGCGGATTTTGCGGGCGCTGAAAAAGTACGGCATGTTCGTTGCCGACAACGGCGGTGATTGGTTTCTTTCCGGTTCACCCAGCAGCAGCTGGAATGACGACGACCTGCACAAGCTCAAGCAGATCAAGGGCAGCGACTTCGAGATCGTCGAGACTGGCCCGATTAAGACCAGCTTTTAGGCAAGACCGCTTCTCGGCCGTCTGTGCAACCGCCACGGCTGCCGCGTCCGGCGATCTTCAGCCTTTTGTTTGGTCAGCGTTCGGCTGGCCTCCGATCATGCATTAACGCGCCCAAAATCGGTCGGTCTCGCGGGCTAGTACCCTCGGAATTAATAGGTTTTTCTTGGCGCTCGGTTTGCAAATTCCCAGGCTCTCTGGAGGTCTGCCCGCGTGCGTCCGCTCGTCAGTTCACTGCTAACTTGCTGCTTGCTCTGGGGCTGTGGCTCGCTCGCCGAAGTTGACCAGCCGGCTCAGGGCGCGCTGGGCAAGGCCGACAACTTCTATTCCAACGCCGCCCAGGAGTTCCTCGCTGAGGCGACCTTCAGCATTTTGCTGCCGCCGACCTACGCCAGTCGTTCGTTCGCGGAGCGGCAGGCGCGTGCGGCCGCGCTCGCGCGCGGCAAGACGCTGCAGTTTGGTTGGTTTTTGCACCTCTACCTAATCGACAAGGATGCTGCCTTCCACGCGGCGACGCACTACGGCGGACTACGGGCGATGGTGCTCGATGGCTCGCAGTTGATCGAGGGTTTGCGCGCCGATCCCAACGATCCATTGCGGTTCGAATTCGCTGCGCGCTACCAGGTCGGTGGCATTAGCGACTTGATCAAGCGGCTAGCGGCGCAAAACCCGTCCGCGCAGACCGTTGGCGATCACACGACCTTCAGCTTGCAGATGGTCAAGTTGTCGCAAACAAAGTTGGCGTCACTCGACGCGGACACACTGCGCCATACCTACGTCAGCGGTGACTGGTCGCCCGCCGACTGCAAGGCCGGCTGTCAACTGGAGTCCGTCGACGTCAGCCTGCGGCCCCAGAGCAATTCCGCCGACGCCTATCCCGACTACAAGCGGCTGTTTGGCGACCGCGTGATCGACATCGCGCTGCATTTTGGCTGGGACTATAACCGGCGCGCCGACCTCCAAGAGGCCCGCGAATTCTACCACTGGCTGACCGCCGAGCTCGGCTTCAGCTCACCGGCTTTGGACTACGAGAGCTACAACCGCTTGTCTGGGCCACTGACCAAGAGCCTGCGCATCGCTGGGCAAACGGTTAGCGCACGCGTCTCGCTGTTCCGCCCCGATCCCTGTGTGGACTTCAGCGAAGCAGGACCGGGCGGTGCCTGGGAAAGCGCGGTGTCCGCCGATCCACACTTTTACGAGAACGTCGTCTGCAAAGACTACGCTTGGTCTGACGCCAACGCGCGATCAAATCCGACGACAGTGGCCGGTGCGCGGCGGATGAGACAAGATCTCGAGCGCAGCCTAACGACGCGCGACGTGGTGATCTACAGCGGTCACTCGGGGTATGGCTACGCCTACGCGATGGCTTCCTGGTATCGCACCCAGCAAGGCGAGATCGGTCCGGCTCAGTTGCGCACGCTGGCGCTACCCAAGGACCGCAGTCAGATCTTCGTGCTCGCCGGCTGTGAAACCTACGCCGTCGCCCAGGCCTTCCGCGACAACCCGGCGAAAAAGGGATTGACCAATCTCGATGTGCTGACGACGACGCGATTTTCCAGCTCGCCGGTTGAGCCGATCAAAGAGCTGCTCCGCGCGCTGGTCGGCGACGAGTCGGGGTGGTTGCGGGCGCGAAGCTATGGCGAGTTGATGCGCGTGTTCAACCCGCTGGTCGACGATAGCCGCTTCGACAGACTCTACGATCCCTTCGCGCTCTGGGGTGTCCACGGCATCGACGATAACCCACGCCTCAACCCCTATGCCTATCCCGGTGGCGTCTGCAAATCATGTGCGACGCACGCCGATTGCGGCGCCGCGGGCAACGTTTGCGCTGTGCTCAACGAGGGTGAAAGCGTTTGCTTGGTCAGCTGCGTTAGTGATGCACAGTGTGTCAGCGGCTACAGCTGTCAACCTTACGCCAGCGGGTCGGTGCTCGGTAGCGCGTGTCTGCCCGATGACAACAGCTGTGCGGCTTCCCCGCCGCGCTTCGTTCCCGGTCCCGAGCAGGTTGTCGTCGTCGATCCGGTCGACGTGCGGCGCGGTGCGACGGCGAGTGTTCAACTAGACGTCGGTCGTAGCGCGCGCGACGTGCGCGTGATCGTCAGTGCTGCCGATGGTGACGTCGATCTCTACGCGCGTTTTGGTGCAGCGCCGACGCAATTCATCTACGATTGTCGCCCTTTCCTCGAGGGATCGTCCGAACGCTGTAGCTTCCCTCGTGCGCTCGACGACACGATCCACGTCCAGGTCGTCGGCCGGCGCGACGCCAAGCAAGTTGAGATCAAGCTGCTCTGGCGCTAGCATCGCGCGCCATGTCGACGAATCAGCAGCGACCGCTGCGTTTGGAAATAGCCGCGCTAGAAGATCTTGCGCTGCTTGCCGAGCTCGAGCGCGATAGTTATCCGGCCGATGAGGCCGCGTCGGCTGAGCGCCTAGCCTATCGACTGCGCGAGGCGCCGCGCTGCAACTTGATCGCCCGAAGTGCTGACGGGCAGCTGATCGGCTTCGTTAGCGCGACACGTGCCGCAACGGATCGCTTGACGGAGCGCTCGATGCGCGAGCATGTCGCAGATGGACATAACCTCTGCATCCACTCGGTGGTGATCGACAACAGCTTTCGCGGTGTTGGTTTGGGGCGTGCGCTGATGCAGGGCTATCTCGAGCACGCGCGCAGCCTCGAGGCGGTGCGCTGGGTCAGCCTGATCTGCAAAGCAGCGCTGCGATCGTTCTACCAATCCGTCGGATTTCGCCTGGTCGGTCCGTCGGCCGTCGTCCACGGCAGCGATCCGTGGTTTGAATTGCAGCAGCCGCTCTAGCGCGCCGAGCTAACGACCAATGCAGCGCGCCGGACCTACGCCCGGTGGCTTTTCGCAGGTGAAAAACGCCGAGCTGTCCGCGCAGGGGACGCAGGGCAAATCGTAACAGTCTTGCGGCTGGCAGGCGGCCTCTGGCGGAGCCGGGCGTCGCCGGTCCGCTGGCGGCATTTCGCCAGCGCTCGGCTGGGTGGCCTGCACGCAGATGCCGTCGAGCAGCGGCCGCGGCAGGGCTTCGGGACAGGGGCAACATTGTCGATAGTTGATGGCCATCACGCAATCGCTGGGGTCGCGACATTCATCAGCGAAGCGGCACACGCCATCCAGGCCGGCCCGTGCGATGCGCGATGGTGGTGCGACCGGCCAAGCGCAGATCGCCGGACACATCGGCATTTGACAGTCCGGTGCCGGCTTCAGCGCGGGCCAGGTCCTCCAGCACGGATTGTTCTTCGGTAGATCATCGACGGCGATGGCTTCGAACTGCGGACAGCACTTGCTGAAGTCGACGCCGATCGTGCATGGTCGGGCGTTGAGCATGTCTGGGCTGCTGGTCGCGTCGGCCTGCGTCGTCGTGCTGTCAGCCAGCGTGGTTCCCGCGTCCTCTGCCTGCTTGGTACTCCGGGCGCCGCAGCCAAGCGACAGCGTTGTCACAGTCAGCGCGAGGGCGAGGTTGCGGAAGTTTACGCTAGCAGACGATGTTGCGCTTTTCATGGGTCGATCCTCGTCGCAAAACCAAGCAACATCCATGCCGCGAAAAACCGAGTTTGCCCCGGGCAGAGCGACGGATTTCTGAGTTGTGGCTGTCGCGCCTGTCGCGTGCGAAACTAGCCACAACGGAAAAGATGCGCCGTGAGGCAATGAACCGATGACTCAGCAGGCCTTCCATTTCAGCACCGAGCTTCAGGTACGACTGCCCGAGACCGATGCGATGGGCATCGTCTTTCACGGCAACTACTTTACCTATCTCGAAGTCGGGCGCGTGGCGTACCTGAGCAATCTGGGGTTCGTCGAGGGGCCCAAGCCGATCAAGGATTTCGACAACGTCGTTGTCGCTTCACATCTCGACTTTCGGTCACCTGCGCGGCTCAACGATATCTTGGTGATCGACGTTTGCATTAGCGCAATGTCAAATAGCAGCTTTACCTTTTCCTTTCGTCTGCGTCAGCGCGTCAGCAACCAGCTCGTCGCCGAAGGCTACACGACCCATTGCGCGATCGGCGATGACTTCCGGGCGCGGACGATCCCCGAGCACTTTCGCCAGGCGATCGAAGCTTTTGAAGGCCGCAGTCTGACGCCGTCCGCTGGTTAAGGACCGATTCGTTGGCGCTGTCGCGGTGAGCGCGGCCAATGGCGCGGTGGCTCTGCGACGGGCGGACTCTTTTCGCTGCCACAGCCGCTATCGGACGGCTCGCCGGTCGGCCAAGGACAATCGGTCTGATCGGCATGCCAGAGCGTTTCTACTGCGCGAACGCGCTGCAGGTTAAACCCCAAAACGCGCCACTTGCGTGGCTTGCGATAGCGACGCACAACCCATTCCAACGCTTCGTCGATCACGCGTTTGTAGATCTGCGAGGCGTGGCGCATGTACAGCCGGCCGTCGGAGGGCTTGCGAAACAGCAGACCCTGGTGGCTGATCGGATCGGGCGAGTGGCTGCTGTCGGCGTGGACGACCGAGAGGATCGTTCCAGAGGGGACCTGAGCCTCGTGGTTGAGGAAGAACGCCAAGGGCAAGTAGGGCAAGCGGTGGGTGCCGATCGGGATGTCGGAAAGGTCGAGTTTCAGTGTGCGAGCCACCCGGCGATTGCGCCAGCGGTTGGCTGTGAGCTTGACCGTTATCCAACGCGCCTGATCGCCGCCGATGGCGGCCGTGATGTCCTGCAAGATGCCCGCGCGGTTGAGGCCCGGGATCCACTGGCTGAGCGCCAAATGGCGTCGAGCGGTGAACACCGGCTTGCCGCGTTTGTAGCGGATCTTGTCGAGTACGCGGCGAATCGTTGCGACCTCGCTGGAGAGCGACAATGCGGTGACCGTTTCGACGAAAGTCGTGCAGTCGAAGGCGTCCAGCCGAAAGCGCGGGTCGGCATCTTGGCCTTGCCCTTCGCCAAGCGGTGAGCGAACGAAGCGCGCACGCAACAGCGCCGAGGAAACAGCAAACAGCCGGTCGGCGATGTCTTGGTGATCGCGATGGCTGCGCGCTATTTCGCGAGCCAACTGCGCCCCATCGAGCTTGTACCAGGGGGGACTTGTTGGGGACTGCTGCTGGGTGCTCGATGCGCGCTTTTTGCCCTTGGCGACGACCTGGCTATCGGCTTGTGCCGCGAGGTCGGGCGCAAGGGCAAACAGCCCGCAAAGCGCTACGGCGGTCAGCCGGTGCATCGCACAAGCATAGCGCGCGGCGCGCTTTGGCGAGAGCCAAAAAAGCTTGTGCCGACCAGGCGTTGTCGGAGGCGCTAGCCTTCGGGGTAACAGATGCTGTCGCAGCCGTAGCCCGGGCAGCAATCCTCTTTGGTTTCGCAGCTAGCCGGGTTGACGCATTGGTCGGGTTCGCCAGCCATGTAATAGGAAAAGCCATTGATCTGTGCCGAGACTTTGTTGCCGCTGGTCGTCGCGCCGGAAACCGCAGACCAACTCGTGCCGCCGTCTTGGGCATGGTAAAGCGTCACCGTGCCGGTCGGCGTGGTCTTTAGCGGAATCGTCAGCGTCACAGGGGTCTTGAAGGTCAGCCCGTGTGGCGTCAACGCGAAGAACAAGCTGACGGTGCGCGTGCCTGACTTGACTGCGGGATAGCCAGAGCTGACGCTGCTGACAGCGATTTGCGTGGTTGCGTCGAGGGCGCCAGCGGGAATCTCGAGCTTAACGCCGGCCAGTTCGACCGTACCTCCCGCCGGACCGACGCCCTGCTGTGCGGCATCGGCGCTGGAACTGCTATCGTTGGTTGTCGCGTCGGTGACGCTCCCGTCGAGCTTGCGCTTGTTGTTGTCGCTTGAGCAAGCGAACAGGGCTAGGGCGCAGCCTAGTACCAAACAATATCGTTTAAGCATCGCAGTCTCCTTTTCTAAGTTTCGCTTAGGGTTCTGACGCGCAGATATACGTCGCGTGCGATGGATTATTTCAATCTCAATTGGACTACCGTCAACCGCCATCTCGCCGCGTCGCGCGAGGCGAGACGGCGGGGTGACCTATCGGCCTAATAACATTGTGGTTATCTGCGTCGGTGGCCAATCGATCGCGTGTTCGGTTTTATGCGGCAGCTGTGGCGCGGCCGAACTCAGAGTCCGCGAGACCACTCGGGGCGCAGTGAGATCGCGCCATCGAGGGCGCTGTCGATCAGCGCCACGATCCGCTGACGGTCGTCGGGAAGCACACCGCCGAGCGGCAGGTAGTTCGAGGCATGGTTGGTACGGAAGATGGCGCGCTTTGGCTGGGCCTGGTCGACGATCGTGCGCAACTCGCGCAACATCGCCGCAACGCTGGGCAGTTGGAAACGTCCGCTCTGTTGCAGCTTGGCGATCGGTGTGCCGGGTACCACGGTCAGGGTCAAGGCCGAGGCGAACGCCGGATTCATCGCGGTGATCAGCTTGGCCGATCCCTCGGCGTGGGCCTGACTGCGCTCGATACCGCCAGCGCCGAGTAGAAAGATCGTCGAGAGCGCGATCTCCGCTTGGTGTGCGCGTTCGGCGGCGCGCTGGTGCTGGTCAAAGTTGGCGCCCTTGGCGATGCGCTTAAATGTCGCGTCGTCACCAGTCTCCGGGCCAATATAGAGCAGCGTCAGACCCGCGGCGCGCAGCGTCGCCAGTTCCGCGGGGGACTTCGCGAGCAGGTTGAGCGCCGTCGCGTAGGCGCTGACCCGTCGCAGTCGCGGAAACGCTCGCCGGCAGGCATCGAGGATCTGGCACCAGCCTTCGAGATCCATCACCAGCGCATCGCCGTCGGCAACGAAGACCTTTTCGACAGCGTCACCGAAGCGTTGTCGCGCCTGGTCGATGTGAGAGAGGGTTTGCTCGATTGGGCGGACGCGAAAGCGCTTCGCCCGGTACATCTCGCAATAGGTGCAGTGGTTCCAAGAACAGCCGATCGTAGCCTGCAAAATGAACGCGTCGGCTTCACTCGGTGGGCGGTAGATCTTTCCCTCGTACACCGCCCGTTCATATCACGGTGCGGCGGAATTTCCAGCCGTGGCATAAGTCACGGACAACAGAAGGGCTTTCGACAAAGATCAAAACAACTGAAAATAGCTAACGGACGCGGGAGTATGATGCGCACGATGCGGAGATCTTCGACTGCTATGCTCAGCCTGATCGCGCTCTGGCTCGTGCTGCCGGCGCAGGCGCTCAGCGGCGCTAGCGATGGGGGGAACGCGCTGCCGACGCTGGAGGTCAAGCTCGACCTGGCCCAGCGTACGGCTCAGCCCACTTTTTATCATCGGACACAGCTGCGCATCGTCGATCGCGGACGGATGGTCTATTTGGGTGGAGGGATGTGGTCCGAGCAAGAGCGACTCGACTTCCTCGAGCTGAAGACCCTTTCCCGCAAGTCAGTGCGCGTACCGTTAGCCAGCTTCGTCGAGCGGTTTGGTGGCGTGCTGCGTCGCTACCATCCGAGTCGCTTACACCATCATCTGAGCATCGAGCAGCTGCTTTACTACGACCCCGAAAACGGTCAGGCGGGGCTGGAGATCGCCGACACGGCTCGCCGCCAAGGAGCGCGCCGGCACTTTTTCGCGTTTTGGGACCTGCGGCGCCAGCTGATCTCAGGGGCGACGCTGGTTGCGCGAACCTTCGCGCCGACCGGATACGCTCATTTGATACCGATCAGTTATTCGGCGAAACGGCGCCTATTTTACTATGTACGCGACGTTGGAGAGGTCGGACGCCATCGAACGCGGCAGGTGACGATCGTTGCGTTTTCACGGGGAAGTCCACGTGTGGTCGCGCAGTTTTCGAGTGCCGAGCGTTTGCAGCGCCGGGCCTACCTCGACGCCAATGGCGAACGCGCGTTGCTGGTTGAGTACGTCGAGCTTGGTCAGGGACGGCAGCCCGTCGGCTATCTGATCGAACTAAGCAGCGGGCGCGTCCAGCGCTTGCCGATCCCGGTTGTCACCTATGGCGCGCTGTTCTCCGCCGATGGCCGATCGCTCTACTGTTACTCCGCCCAGACCGGCGAGATATGGCAGCTTGAGCTTTCGTCAGGGCGTGTGCTGCGCCGTATGCAGCTCGGCAAGCGTGGCCACGAGCTGGGTTTCGTCGGCCAGCGGCTGTTGCTGATGCGCAATGTCGGCCTGCAGTTTATCGACGAGCAGACGCTCAAGCCGACGAGCTTTGTGCCCTCCAAAGTGCTCTACCGCGGGTTTTCCCATGTCGAAGGCTCGCGCCTGCTGCCCGGTGGCCGCGCCTTGCTCAAAAATGGCGACGATCTTTACGTTGTACGCTTCTAAAAAAAGCGGGCCCGGTTGTCCCGAGCCCGCTGCTGCTAGCGCAGTGTTCGCGTTAGCACTTCTTGACGTTGGCCGCCGTTGAGCAGCTCGAGGAAGAGCCGCTCATCCCTTGACAGCCTTTAGCCCCACAGCTCTTACGCGTACCGAAACACTGGTCAGCGCCCTTGCACGCGCCGGTGCTGCTGCTGTTGCAGTAATAGCAGCGTGGCTTCTCGAGTTCGAGCGGCGCGGGCGCCTGAATCGAGTTGTTCACACTATCCACGGCTTGGATGCCCGGTGCCGCCGCCGGTGTGGCCACTGAGGCTTCCTGGGTCGCGATCAAACCGAACACTAACAGCGCGCCCGTAAGCAGGCTCAAACGAATGAATTTCATTTTAGGGTGTCTCCTTTGCGACGTTGCAGCTGCTGATACGGTGCTGTGCGCGGCCTCCTTGCGGCTGGCCGTGAAAAAATAATCGGTTGCTCGACAGCGACATGTCGCGACACCTCGGATCACCAGGCCAGCGGCTCACCGTCACGATAGAATCCGCCCGCGATCGCCGGATCTTGGCTCGCGATCGCCCAGACGATGCTGGCCGCACCTTCGCCGACCTCGCGAGGCGCGGCGCTGCCCCCCATCTCGGTTCGCACCCAGCCGGGGCAGACCGAGATCACGCGCAGATCGCGATGCGCACTCAGTTCGCGATGCAGCAACCGCGCGTAGGCGTTGAGTGCGACCTTTGAGACGCGGTAGGCCGAAGACGGCCAACCTCCGGCGGCGTAGGAGCCGTCGTTGACCTGCGCGACAAAGGTTTCAAGCAGATCGCGCAAATCTTGGCGGGTCAGTGCAGGATCGGCGAACTGAGCGCGCCGCGCCGGTGCTAGGCATTCGAGCTGTCCCATGCCGCTGGAGACCATCACGATTCGTCCACCGTCGGCCAGCAGCGGCAGGCAGGCGTCGGTCAGCGCGATCGCACCTGCGGTATTGGTGGCGAGGGTTGTGCGCGCAACGTTTCCGTCGAAGCCATCGAGGGCGATCCCCGCATTGTTGATCAGTGCATCGATTTTGCCGTAGCGCGTGGCGAGCTGCTCGACCGCCTGCGCGATCGTCGCCGGATCGGTCACGTCGAGTCCGACGCTCTGTGCACCAAGTTGCGCGGCGACGGTGGCACCGCGTGCGCGATCGCGCGCGCCGATCACCACGCGGTCACCGCGCTCGATCAGCAGGCGAGCGCATTCGCGCCCCAGCCCGCGCGTTGCTCCGCTGATTAGGATGGTTAGCATGTTGCGATGCGTCCGCCGGTCGCGATCGGCTAGCCGATCGTCAGAAAGTCGACGTACTCGCCGTGGGTCAGGCAATGGGCGTAGATGCGCACCGTCTCGCCCGCTTTGAGATCGCCCGGTAGCTTGGCCAAATAGATGGTGTTCGTGCCGCTGTCGGCGGTGATCTCCCCACCACCGAAGGCGATGTAGTGATCCTTTTGCTGTTCGGCAGTGCCGGGCCACTCGGGATAGCTGTTGGTGACCTCTTCGGCTTCACCTTCGACGGCCCTGCGGATCTTGATCCAGTTATACCAATGACCTTCGTTGTTGTTGGCCGGGCCGCGAGCAGCATTGGGGTGCTTGGCGTTGCCCTTTTGCGGATCGCCCCACATGATCGGGATCATTCCGGCGGGCACGCTGCTAGCGTCGATCGTCGGCAAGTAGGGCAGGTGCTTGCCCAAATGCTTGTGCACGCCGTCGGGTCCGTTGATCGCTGGCAGGTAGCTCTTCGGGATCGCGCCCGCATTGCCGCGCGCCTTGTTGAAGGCGATCGGATCCCAGCTTGTTGGCTTGGCGAGTGGCACCGTGGTGACCAATGCAAGACTACCCGGATCGTTTGCGCCGGCCATTTTGCCACGCACCTGTTGTCCACCCGTGGTGCAGGCGCTGATCGTTGGCAACAAGACGACTCCGCCGGTCGCAGCGGCGAGCTGAGTCATGAACTGGCGGCGTTCGAGTTTTTTTTCTGACATGGGGCCTCCGGAAGATGGGAGGCCGATGGTGACATTGAGCGGGGGGGCGTTCAAGGGCGCAATCGAGGCCCAGGGGCTCAAGCTATTTGACGAGCGCGCCTTTGAGTTTGGCCAGCGTGGTGGAGAGCCAACTCGCTTGGTACTGACCTTTGCGGCTATTCCACTTTTCGATCGCTTGGAGCTCACCGTCGGCGCCGTAGATCCGTTTGTCTTGGGTCAATATCTCGCTGCGGCGATCGAGCGCGGTTTTGCCCCAAGGATGATTGTAGACCAGCGTCTTGATCACCTTGTCGTTCTTGTCGCGGACCGTCATCACCTCTTTGGTGCCACCGGTGACCTGGAACAAGCCGAAAAAGTAGCTGCGCTTGGGTAGCAAGGTGGTGACCGACGTTGTCTTGGTGATCACCGTTTTGCCGTCGGCGGCGTAGTTGGTCGCTTCCCAGAAGCGTGTTTCGCCGGTGCGATAGGCGCGATATTCGCGGAACAGCGTGCCACGTGTACCGTTTTCGTTGACGCGATAGACGGTGCCCTCGCTCTGCAGTTCGGTGGCGCCGGTTGGCGTCGCTGGCAACGCATAGCCGCGATGACTATAGGTCGCCGCGGTCTTCGTCACCGGGTGATAGCGCATCGTGCCCGAGTCGCGCTCCGCGCCGTTGGCACTGACATAGCGATTGGTTTTTTCCTGCCAGAGACCCAGCTTGCTGTCGGCGACGGGGTTTTTGGCGTCGTAATCGCGGTGCTCTTCACGCAAGCCGCTGCGGCTAATCGTCGCGAAGCTCGTGCTGCTCTTGCCGTCCGAGCCGAGCTTGACGCGTTTGAGTTCGATCCGGTTGAGTGTGCCGCCCTTGTCGAACTGAAGCGGTTTGCTCAGCTTGTATCCCGAGGCTTCGAGCGTTTGTAGCTTGCTGAGCATTTGCTCTTTGGTTAACCGGACTCGCTTCGCCGTCTGCTTGGCCGGCGCCGGTGCTAGGCCCTGCGGACCAGCCACTGGTGGTGCGACCTGGGATATCTGTGGGATCTGGTTGCTGCTTGTCCGCTGGCGGAACTGCGGCTTGAAGCTGCGGCCGGTAATGCGGCTCTTGCCGAAGCGACCGCTAGCCTGTACTGGGCTCGCTAGCAGTAGTGCGGTGAGAATCAGGATCGATCGCCTCATCTTCGTACTCCTCATTTGCCACGGTGGTTAGACCGGGTCCGCAGTGAGTGATGCAGATCCTGTGCCATAACAGATCTCGCGGGGTTAGCTCGGATCTACCCTGCGGGTTCGAGTTACCAGTTAGCGACTATCGCCAGACGATCCGAGCGACAGCAGCACCTGCTGATCTTCCGCGTGGCTGCGGTGCTTCGGCTTTCGCGCTTCTCGTGTATGCTGCCGGGCCAAACGAATCAGGAGGGATCGCCGTTGAACGAACAAGCGCTGCGCGGCGCGGGCAAAGGCCGACAACGCTCGCGCCGCCGTCGACGGGCGCGCATCTTGCGCGGACTCGGTTATCTCGTCGGCTTGCTGATGCTGGCTGCGCTGATCCTCGGGGGGCTCGCCTGGCGCTCCTGCGGTGCTGCTGCCACAGAGAGCCAACTGGCCCTTCATCGGCGATCGCCGCAATACCGCGCCGGTAGATTCGCCAATCGCCTACCAACTACGCAAGCGGGCTTTTTTGCGATCTTGCGACGCTGGCTCAGCGGTGCAGCGCACAGCGAACCCGACAAGCCGCTCGCGGTGGTCTCTCGCCGTGCTGCCGACTTTTCCAATCCGCCAAAAAGTGGTTTGCGCTTGACCTGGCTGGGCCACTCCTCGTTGTTGATCGAGATCGATGGGCGACGCGTCTTGACCGATCCGGTATTTTCCGAGCGCTGTTCGCCGTGGACTTTTTACGGTCCGCGACGCTTTCATCCGCCGCCCATACCGCTCGAAGAGCTTCCCGCACTCGATCTGGTGCTGATCTCTCACGACCACTACGACCACCTCGACTATCGCACGATCGTCGCACTCAACGAGCGCGTGCCGCGCTTCGTCGTGCCGCTTGGCGTGGGCGCGCACTTAGCCTACTGGGGGGTAGCGCAGGAAAAGATCATCGAGCGTGATTGGTGGCAGAGTACCGATGTTGCCGATCTGCGGCTGATCGCGACGCCGGCTCGGCACTTTTCTGGGCGCACGCTCTGGG
The DNA here is from genome assembly GCA_020633415.1 of Deltaproteobacteria bacterium. GTDB lineage: Bacteria > Myxococcota_A > Polyangia > JACKDQ01. The sequence goes on along the minus strand of JACKDQ010000011.1, from coordinate 34,491 downwards.
ATCGCGACCGCACGCTGTGGGCCAGTTGGGTGATCGCCGGACCGCGCCACCGGGTCTATTTTAGCGGTGACACGGCGATGCTTCCGCAATTCACCGAGATCGGAAAGCGCTACGGACCGTTCGACGCGACGATGATCGAAGTCGGCGCTTACAATGCGATGTGGCCCGATGTACATCTTGGTCCCGAACAAGCGGTACAAGCCCATCTGATGGTGCGTGGTCGGCTGCTGTTCCCGATCCATTGGGGTACCTTCAATTTGGCGTTGCATGCTTGGACCGAGCCGGTTGAGCGACTTGCGGTCGCGGCGACCAAGTACGGTGTGCGCTGGGTCAGCCCGCGGCCTGGCCAGTGGATCGAGCCGGCCGTTCCACCTGCTGTTCAGGCTTGGTGGCCCAAGCTGCCGTTCAAGACCGTCGCCGAGGATCCCGTGTTTTCCAGCGGCCTGCAGGACAGCCGCTAGTTATTGAGGCCAGGGGACGTTGATTAACTTACTTAACCTCAGTGTCTGCGTCGGGGCGCAAATCGACCAGAGCAAGCGATGTTAGGGGGCAAAGAAAGCGTGAGATAGCCCAGTTGGCTACCTTTTGCGGCGGACAAAAGTTAAGTTAGTTAAGCAACGTCCCCGTCTTTGAGCCAACCTAATGTGGAGCCGAGCGCTATTTCCTATGCTTCCACCGTCTCGCCGATCGGAAATGACCCTGGGACCAGGCCTATGATCGCAAACCACGATCAGCGAGGATAGTGGACCGCATGCGATCGGGTTGGGCACTGCTGCTGTTGCTGGCACTGAGCGGTACGGCCGCGGCGGAGAGCATCGATCTGCCGCGCGCACTGATCGTGTTGCAGTCGTCGCCCGCGGGGTTCGACGAGCGCTTGTTTGTCTCAGCCTTGACCACCCAGCTCGGACGCTTCGGCGTGTCGGTGATGGTCGCTCAGCAGACCAGCGCTTCGCCGACCGTGCAGGCAACAACGCTCGTCAAGCAGACGCGCGTGCATGTTGTTTGGGTTGAGGTTAGCGACGACGCTGCAGCGTTCACGCTGGTCGATGGGCAGGGCAGGACCTTGCGTGTGCCCGTCGGTCGGCTCGGTGCGGGCGTCGAGCGGGCCGCCGCTCTGAGCTGCGCCGAGGCGGTCCGTGGCGTCGCGCCGCCTCCGGTGCCGAAGGTTCGAAAGCGACCGGCTCCCCGAGCTGTCCCTCGATCATCTCCGCGCTGGGAGCTCGCGCTGAGCTATCGCGTCTCGGTCGCTGGCGGCAATGGGGGAATCGGCCACGGCCCGCTGTTGGCCGGTGCCTGGCGCAAGCAACGCTGGCGCCTCGGGCTGGCGTTTGGCTTCGCTTGGCGCGCCGCCCGCAGCATCGATCTGGCGCGCCTGCAGCGTCGCAGCTATGGGCTGCGGCTCGAGGGGGGCTGGGGGATGCCGCTTGGCGCCGGATTGGTTCTGCGCCTTGACGGGGCGATCGGTCCCCAGTGGATCGCGGCCGAGGCCACCGACGCGACGGGCCGGAAGCAGTCGACAATCCTTCGTGAACTGGTGGTCGGCGCCAGCGCGTCGCTGCGGCTGCCCTTGCAGCGGGTTGGCTTCTTGGCTGGCGGGATCGAGGCCCAATGGCTCCCCTTGATGCATCGCGTCACGGTGGATGGTCGAGCCGTTTCGGCAGATGGCCGCCTGATCATTGCTTTTTTCCTCGGCGGCGGCGTGCGATTCTAAGGCTATCGCGACGAAAAAAAATAGGGACCGCGGACGGTCGATGGGCCCACGTAACGGGTGGAGCGTAGCGTGGGGACAGTCGCCTTTGCATGTCCGGAGACGTTGGTTTTGAGCGGCGCTCATTCGACGCTCGACGCCGATCGTGAGCTAGCCCGCCGGTGCATTGACGACACCGCGGCTCGGGCTGAACTCTACCGACGCTACGCCGATCAAGTCTATCGCTTGGCGTGTCGCATCGTCGGTAATCGCGCGCTGGCCGAAGATGTCGTCCAAGACACGTTCGTCGAGGCGTTTCGTTGCATCGGCAGTTACTCCGGGCGCGGTCCGCTCGGCGGCTGGATTCGCCGCTTGGCCATTCGCAACGCCTGCAATCGTCAACGTCGCATGCGCAGTCGACCGACCGAGCTCTCGCTGGTCGATTTCGACCGTGGACAAAGCCCCGAGGGCAAGCTCGGCGCACGCAGCTTACTCAGGGTAATCGAGCGTCATCTGCAGCAGATGCCGCAGAAACGGCGACTGGTCTACTTGCTTCACGAGGTCGAAGGCTACCGCCTCTCCGAGGTTGCCGCGCTGCTCGATATTTCGCTCACCGCGGCGAAAAAGCGTGTCTGGCGTGCGCGGCGAATGTTGCACAAGGCGCTGGCCAACGACCCTGAGCTGGCCGAACTGCTCCCGTCGCTGACTGAGCAGGAGGATCGATGATCCGTCGCGTTTGTCAGCGCACCGACCTCTGGCTGGCTGCTCTGGCCGCCGAAGAACTCGACCGCGCCGATGCGATCCGCCTGCAGGAACACTTGCAGCACTGTGCGGACTGCCGCGCGCGAGCCAAGGATCTCGACTGGGCTCGTCAGCGCTTGCGTGACAATCCTCCGCAACTGGCGGCACAAAGTCGTGCACGAATCTGGGCAGATTTGGCCGCTGGCCAAGCGTCGTCGGCGACCGGCCGCCGCTCGTTGAGCGTTGTGCGATGGGCCTTTGTCGGCGCTGCCGCGCTGGCTGCCGCGCTGGTTGCCGTGGTGTTCTGGCCGCGATCCGCGGCCGTCGTCGGTGAGGCTGCTACGCCGATCGTCGCCTGGCGCGTCGATGCGGTGCGTGGTGGCGTGATTCGCGATCACGCCGGTGCGACGATTGCGCGCGGCCGCTTGCTGAGCAGCAGGGACGGCGCGACACTGGTTTTGCCGCAGGGAGCGACGGCCGATCTATCGACCTCGGGGCGAGCGATGCGTGTCTCGGGTCAGGCGAAGCTGCGGTTTGCGCGTCGACAGCTTGAACTTGTCGCGGGCTGGGTGGCTGTGCGCACGACGGGCCCAGGCGCTCGACCGATGCGCATCGCAGTCGGCCAATCCTGGGTTGAGCCGATCGGTACCGTGTTTGCCGTCGATCGCCAGCAGGGCGACGACAAGGTGATCGTCTTCGCCGGCAAAGTGCGTGTGCGTCGAGCGGGGAGCCGCGATTTGTTGTTGATCGCCGGGCAGCAGGCGAGCGTTGGCCGTGGGGCACAGGCGTCGCTGACCGCCGCCCAGGTCGCGCGCTGGTCGCGGCGCTGGCCAGCCCTCGCAGCAGATGCCCGGCGCTTTGTCACCGCGGCGGCTGATCTTGCGAAGACGCCGGTGGCTCGGCCGCAGCAGCCGGCGGCTGCCACGGTAGCCGCCGGTGCTATCAAACGGCCGCGCAAGCATCACGCGCTGGCCAAGCGACGGGTGCGGAAACGACCGGTCGCGGTCGCGGCAGCGGACCGCGTTGCTGAGCCAACCCTGCCCGAGATCGAGCGACTGTTAGCCGCTGGCCAGACGGCGCGCGCTCGTTCGCTGGCGTTGGCGCGGCTGAAGACGGTCAAACGGCCGTTGTGGCGCCAGCAGTTGCAGACGATGGTCGCTGAAAGTTGGCTGCGCGAGTCGCAGTATCGCCAAGCTCGCGAGGTCTACCTGCGGTTGCATCGTCGCTATCCGCGTTCACGGCACGGCGCGATGGCGCTGTATTTGGCCGGCTCGGTAACCCTTGAGCACCTTCGTTCGCCCGCCGCGGCAGGCACTGTTTTGGCCCGCTACCTGGGGCTTTATCCGCGCGGTCTCCATCGGCAAGCCTGCTACTACGCGCTGTTTCGTGCCGAGCTTGGCAAAAGCAGCGCGCGCGCGCTGCAAACGATGCAGGCTTACCAGCGCGAATTCCCCACGGGTCGCTTTCTCGACGCGATGCGTGTCAAACTCGCGCGATGAGGCGTCGCCTGCCAGCAATAGCGCTGCTCGCAGTGTTCTGTGGGGCATGTTTCGAAGACCGCGCCGACTTGCTCTCGCGTACCGATGCGGCGCCTGATCTCGCCGTCAACGATGCGCGCAAAGATAGCGCTGGGGCGGACGGCACGCGCGCCGATGGCTGGGTGATCGCGCCAGGAGCTCAGGGCGCACCTTGCGCCGACAACGCCAGCTGCAACAGTAACCGTTGCGCTCAAGGAACGGCGTTTCCTCAAGGGATGTGCACAAGCGCTTGCGGTTCGCAAAAGAGCTGTCCGAGCGGACTGTCCTGTATCGCGGCAGGCACCGAGGAACACTGCGTTTCCCGCTGCGCCGGCGAGCATGCCGACTGCGGCCGCCTAGGCTATGAATGTGAGGAACGCACCGACCTGGCAACGAGTCAGCGCGTGCGCGTTTGCATCGGCCACTAGTCGCAGAAGAAATCGAGCACAAGCTACAAGCGGTAGCTTAGCGTGGCTAGTACGAGCAACAGGCGATGTGTTGTGCTCGTTTCGAAGGCGCATTCCGTGCCGAGCATCAGCCGGCTGGCCAAATGTGTATCGAGCGTGGCGCTGGCGTAGTGGGACCACGCGGTGCTGGCGACCTCGTCGCGATAGATGCCGCGGTAGAGCGCGTAGCGCAAGCTTGCCGAGCTCCGTTCCCCGATCGCGAAGCGGTAATCGATGCCACCACCGACGTTGTACAGCGGCAGGCTTGCGGCGAACAACGCGCTCAGTTGCAGCCGATCGGCCTCGCCGAACAGACCGTTGAGACCAGAGGACAGCTCCGACCAAAACGTCATCGGCTGTTGACTTTGTTGCTCGACACCGAACTCCGCTGCGAGGTCCCAGCTGCTGAGCTCGAAAATCGCACCGCCACGAGCACTTAGCGTCGCCGGCAGGTTGAAGATATCTTCGGGTAGCAGCTCTAACAGTTCCCGCGTCGGTGTTAACCGGAAGTAGTCGAATCGCCCGCGCAGTCGCAGCCAATCCGTAGCTTTGCTCTCGAGATCGACGCTGGCCGCACTCAAGCTCACCGTCGAGCGACCGAAGGCATTGTCGGCAGCAAACAGTTCGAGTGTTCCGCGGGTATAGATCGACGTCGTCGGTCCGACCAACGAGCCTTCTAACGCAGCTGCACGCCGATCGATCGCGCCGTCGAAAGTGCTGCCCAGTACCGCCACTGCCGCTCGATAACGCCAACTCGTCCCACCGTCTAGCGCAACAAAGGCACCGAAGGCCGACGCTTCGGCCGCCGGGCGCAAGTTCAGTGCGCCGGGCTGCAGTCCGCCAAATGCGCCGACGGTAACGAGTCTGCCGATACGTGCCTGCGCGGCACCGCCGTCGATCAGTGGCGCTTCGGCGAGCGGCATCGGCAAGAAACGGCCAAGTTGCGCGGCAAACGGGCCGAGGTGCAGTCCAGCCCGCAGCCGGTGAACGCGCAGCACAGGACGGCCCGCCGAGTAGGGTCGGACATCCTTGTCCCCGGCGATGTCGAATTGCAGGCGAAGTCGATGGGAGTAGGAAAGGTATCCGCCAGCAAGTGATGGCAAGTCGAGATCGCTGGAGATCGCAATCTGTTGATAGTGGCGCTGGGCCAAATCGCTGAGGTTGAAAGCACCGCCATAATAAACGCGAAACACCGCCCGGTTGCCGGCAGTTGCCGCGCGTGCCGGCGCTTGAGCGCTGGCGCGATAAGCGACCCACGGTGCATCGTTGGACTCTAGCTCGGACCAATCGATCTGCTCGTCGGTGCGCGGCGTCGGCAGCTGTTTGACCCGCGGTGGGGTCGGCTTCGCAGCAGAGGCGGCGCGACCGGTTGCGCGAACCCGATCGCCTGTTCGCGGCAGTACGCCGTCGCCCGAGAGAACGACGCGCGCACCGCGGCGGTAAAGCGCCACGACGCGACCGCGCCGCCTCTGCTGCTTGCCAACCAGGATCGTGATCTCGTCGCTCAAGGCGAGACCATTGCGCCGTCCCAGATCGATATATAGGCCGTCTTGCTCGACATCCAATACGCGGCCGGCCAGGGATTTGGCGTGCACCGATGAGCCGCTTAGGCCGGCGAGCAGGCAGCCGGTGACGAGCAGCGTGCGGCTAGCTAGCCGCGTTCGTGGCATTTGATACATTCGCTACCGTCGCCAGAGCCCGTGTATCCGCTCTTGCCGCGATGTTCGGCGTCCATCTTTGTCTTGGTGTGCTTGTGACAGCCGACGAAGCACGATGTCTTGCTGTGGTCGGCCGGATCGTAGTGGCAGTCGTTGCACGGGGCATTCTTGTGGGCGCTGCGCCGCATTTCCCAGAAGCTACTGTGATCGAAGGTCGCTGGTTTCCAACTACTCGCATTGTGGCATGCCGCGCAGTCTTGAGGAAATCCTGAGCTGGTGTGATCGGGCAGGGCGTTTTTCGGCAGCTCGTGGCAGCCGCCACAGGTCCTCGGTGGTGGGTCGGTCTTGTGGCAGCTCTCGCAGGCCGTGCCAGCGTGGGCGCCGGTTAGCGGGAATTTGCTGTGGTCGAATGCGGCCGGCTTCCAGGCGCCGGCCAGATGGCAGCTAGCGCAGTCGGTAGAAAAGCCCGCGGCGAAGTGATCGGGGCGTTGACTGGTCGTGCCCTGAGGCCGGTCCTGCAAATGGCAGCCAGCGCAGGCTTTCGGGACAGGATCTTTGCTGTGGCAGTTGATGCAGGCCGTCGTGGCGTGTTTGCCGCTTAGCGGGAATCCACTGTGATCGAAGCTCGCCGGTCGCCAACCGCGGGAGAGCGAATGACAGCGCAAACAGTCCTGAGGAAAGCCAGCGACGGTGTGATCCGGGCTGTTCACCTTGAGCATCTCATCGCGGTGGCAGCCGATGCATGTTGTCGGCAGCGGATCACGCTGGTGGCACTGATCGCAGGAGACGACGCTGTGTACCCCAGTCAGCGGAAACTTATCGTGGCCTTCGCGCGCGGCCGGCTTCCACGCCGCCACCGTATGGCAGCTTTCACAGTCGGTCGAAAAGCCCGCTACGGTGTGATCTGGATCTTTCGGTCGCTGGCGATCTGCGTCGTGGCAGCCAACGCAGGTCGTCGGCAGCGGATTGCGATCGTGGCAGCTCTTGCAGGTCGCTTGGCTGTGCCCACCCTTTAGCGGAAACTGACGGTGTTGAAAGCTGGCCGGGCTCCAGGCCTTCTGATTATGGCATTCGTGACACGCCGTGGGAAACCCATCGACGGCATGATCGGGGAGGGTCGGGCGCTGGCGATCGGCTTCGTGGCAGCTGACGCAGGTCGGATCGGTGACGGGTTCGGCTTGGCGGCCGCTGCACGCACCGAGCGCCAGAGCCAACCAGACGACCGAGGCCGAGCGCGGTGGCACTAGGCTTCGCCGCGCTTGGTCACCATCTGCACACCGGCGCTTTCCAAGAAGCGGGTTGGCGGCACGCCGCCGGCGCAGACGAAGACCTGATCGGCGGGAACATCACAAACTTGCCCGCCCTGAATAACGCTGATGCTGTCGTTGTCGATTCGCTCGGGCGCTGCGCCGAGTAACACACTGATCGCGCCCTGGGCTTCGGCGTCGGCAATGCGCTGACGGTTCTTCGGCTTGGGGCGCGAAAGCGTTTCGCCGCGATAGATCAGCGTGACCTGGGTGTTGGGCTGTTCGGCCAAGGCCAGCGCAACCTCGCAGGCCACGTCCCCGCCACCGACGACTGCGATCGCCTTACCGGCGAATTTCTCCGGCTCGATCATGCGGTAGGCGACGTGCTCGCTTTCTTCTCCTGGAACGCCGAGTTTGCGCGGAGTGCCCGCACGACCGATCGCCAGCACGACATTGCGTGCGTGGAACTTTCCTTGCGTCGTATCGACGCAGAACGTGCCATCCGCATTGGAGATGCCGCGCACTTCGCAGTGATTTTCGATCGCCACGCCGGTTGTGCGAATGATCCGCTCCCAAAGCTCGATCAGTGCTTCTTTGGTGGTCTCGCGCAGCTTGACCGGGCCAAAGAGCGGCACGCGGAGTGGTCTGGTCATGACCAGTTTCGCTCGCGGGAAGTTGCGAATCGCCCCGCCCCAGGCCTCGCGCTCGAGGCAGGCATAGCTGAGTCCCAGCTCCTTGGCGCGCAGCGCCGCGCCGAGGCCGGCCGGCCCCGCGCCGACAACGATCACGTCGAGCAGGTCATCGCTCGTCCGCGTGCGGCGGTCGCGACGCTGGGCGATGTGATCGACAGCTTCGATTGCGCTGTCAAAGGCGTTGGCGATCAACCCCATGCCGGCTACTTCACCGCAGACGTAAAGCCCCTCGACGTCGCTCTGGTGTGCACTATCGAGGCGAGGCAAGTTGAGGCCAACTTCCTTTGTTCCGAAGACCAGCTCGATCGCTGCGACCGGGCATGCGTCTTTGCAGGCGCGGTGACCAACGCAGTTGGCCGGATTGAGCAGCTGTGCGCGGTTGCCGACGATACCGAGCACACCCTTTTCGTGACAGGCCGCCGCGCAGGCTCCGCATCCGATACAGCGGGTCTCGTCGATGATTGGGTGCAGCGACGGCGGCAGGGTTAGTCCCTCGTCGAGGGCTCGTTGCAGCAAGTCGCTGTCGCGTCGTTGGCGGCGGCGTTCTACGCCGATGCTGAGCCCCGCCGCTCCCAGGGCGATCATTCCAAGCATCAGCCGAAACGTCCAGGCCTGCTGCTGCTCCCCAGCGAGGCCGGCGAGCACGGTCTTGGGTCGTGGTTGTTCGAGATCCGCGGGCAGCTCCTCGTCTGCGGAAACGTCGATCACCACCGCCGGAAGCGTTCGTACCCAACGTGAACGCTTATTGCGCGTTGCACCACGCGGCGCCACCGCGATCTGCATGATCTGTCGCTTGGCGGGCCGTTGCGCTTGCAGGCGGTCGATTCCGCTCAACGTACGCTTGATCAATGCCGGACTAAATCGGCGCGCGCTGTTCTGTCGCTGGAGCAGGGTGTTGCCCGTCGCCAAGTCGATCACGCTGAGCGCGATCCCGTGGCGACCAGCTCGGCGCGCGATCCGCAACGTCGCCAGCAGGTCACCTCGACGCTGAGCTTGTTGCCGAAGGCACGGCAGCTGCTTGCCGCATCGCGTCACGAGTCGCTGTACGCGTTGCCCGCTGCGGCGCAACTTCTGTTGCAGCGCGCGGTGGGCTTGGCGGGTTAGCCGGCTGGGTCCGCTAAGCGCGACTACCCAGGTGCGGTGGGTGCTGTCAGCGGCGGCCGGCGGTCCGGCTAGCAGCAAAGTTCCAATAAACACAAATACAAAAATAAGGGCAGAGCGCCCTGCAGCATGCTGCAAGTCAGTTCTCCACGTCGGTCCGGCTTTGTTTTCAGATCGTGTTCTTTACGTGGGGTGGTGTCCAGACGGTGGTCCCACGCAAGGGCAAAAAAAATGCTCAGGCGAACAAAAAACGAACGCCCCACACCACGTGAATAAGAACGGTTCCTAAGAAGACCAGCGCGGAAACGCGGTGAAGCGTTCGCCAGGCATCCATCAGGCGGGTGGTCCACGACCAGAGCACCGCTTGGCGACAGCGACGTAAGGTCAATCGGCGGGTCTGGTGCCAGTGTCGGTTGTCTGGCCCAAGGGTGCGCCCGAGCTGCTCGAGTTGATCGCGAATCTCCCGCAACTGAGCGGTGGCGGCCCAAAAGCCCTTCTTGCGGCGCGCAGCGAGCTTGCTCGGGTCGGCGACGTCGACGATCGTTTGCAGTGCGCCGATCGCTGCTGGGCTGTGAATGATCTGCGGCCGAACGGCGTCGGCGAATTCGAGCAGCTGGTCCTGCAGATCGGCCAGGGCGATGCGATCGCCGTGGCGGTTGCGGGGAATCCAGGAGATGAAGTAGCGGCCGACGATACCGGTGAATAGGGCGACGAGCATCGCGTAAATGCAGATCGTCGTGACTTCAGAGCGCAACGAAAAGGCGGCATGGATCGCAGTGATCGCGCTGGCCAGCAACCCGCTAACGACGTGGAAGTTGAGCCAGGCCCGCATCGAGCCCAGCGCGCGCCAGCGAAATGTCTTGCGCAGCAGGTAGCCCAGATTGAAGAAAAACAGCGCCAGAGCGACGAATCCGCCGGCTAAGCCGATCGCCTTATAGGGGGCCAGCAAACGGTGCAACGGATGGTCGCGGCGAGCGAGCAGGTCCGATGTATAATAGTCCCACCCATAAATCGCGATCGTGACTGAGGCCAATGTCAGCGCGACTAGCACCGCCAATGAGAGTGCGCGCAATGCTGTTGTCAGAAAACGGTTCATCGGATCGGAGGGAGCTTGAATTCGCTGACCGCCTTCAACTATAGACGATCCGCTTGCCGGTATCGAAACCTTTGTCGAGCATGATACCCAGCGACCAACATCGCATTCGACGTGCAATTCGCTGCACAATCGTCTGCGGGATATGGGTCGGTGTTGCCCTGGCCTGGCCGGCGGTGAGTCGCGCTCAGATTACGTCGCCAGGTAAGCTCTCTCGTGCGCACCAGCGCTGGGAGACGAGCTGCGAGAGCTGCCACGGACCCGGCGGCAAGGTCGAGCCTCAACGATGCTTGCGTTGCCACAGCGCGCTCGCGCAGCGCATCGCCGCTAACAAGGGTTCCCACGCGCGCAACCGCAGCCGTTGTGAACGTTGCCACAGCGATCACCGCGGACTGTCATTTCAGATGATCGTCTGGCCGGGTGGTCGCGCTGCGTTCGATCACCGTCAAACCGGTTATCCGTTGACCGGAAAGCATAGCAAGGTTCGGCGCTGTGAAGCCTGCCACCAGCCGAAGTTTCAACGTGAGCCTCGCGTGACGCGCTGGCCTCAGGCACGCCGTCGCCGCACCTCGCTGGGCCTTTGGAACCAATGCTACAGCTGTCACAAAGACATCCACCAAGGAAAGCTCGGCAGTCGCTGCGAGCAGTGCCACGAGACAAGCGGCTTCGTGCCGGTGCGCTTCTTTTCCGAGCATGACCGTACCCGGTTCGCGCTGCGCGGTGCCCACCGGCGAGTGGACTGCCGAAAGTGTCACCGACAACGCGCTGGGGCCTGGGCCTTTGCCGGCCTTGCATTCGGCAAGTGCTCAAATTGCCACCAAAGCCCTCATCCCCAGACGATGACCGCGACCAGCAAGCGTCCGCTGAGTTGTCGCAGCTGCCACAGCGAGCAGCGCTTTTCTTCGCTGCGCTTCGCCGCGGAAGACCATCCCAAGACGCTGCCGCTGATCGGCGGTCACCGTCGAGCACGATGCCGAGCGTGTCACGGCAAGGGCGCAAAGAAAGTCAAATTGCCGGTGACATGTAGCAGTTGCCACAAGGATATTCACAAGGGGCGTTTCGGTCCGCAGTGTCAGCGCTGTCACTCGCCGCTGAGTTGGCGCAAGGAAAAGCGATCGGGCCTGCAAAGCGCCGGCCAGCTCAGCGAGCGGCAACAGATCGATGCGCAGCAGCTTGGCGTCGCTTTGGCGCTGGTCAAGGCGGTAGCATTCCACAATCGCGCGCGCTTTCCGCTGACCGGCCGTCATATGGTCACGCCTTGTGCAAAGTGCCACCGCCCTGGTCGTCCCAAGCGTCCGCTGCGCTTCGCCAATTGCGAGGACTGCCACCGCGATCCCCACAACGGTACGCTGACCGCTGCGCGCAGCAAGCGGCGATGCATCGACTGCCACGATACGCGGAGCTGGACGCTAAGCGCTTACGGCTTCGCCCAGCACAAAAAGAGCGGGTTCCCGCTAGAGGGCGCGCATGCGGCTGTCGCTTGCGCGAAATGCCATAGCCGAAAACTGCCGGCGGCGCAGCGGTTCGCCAAGCGGAGCGCGCGCTGTGAGAGTTGTCATCGTGACGTTCATCGTGGCCGATTCCGCAAGACCGCGGCGAGTCGACCGCTGCCTTGCGCGACCTGCCATCGCAGTCAAACATTCACCGATAGCGCCTTTGCACACGACAAGACCCCCTTCCCGCTGCGTGGGGCGCATGCTCAGACGGCCTGTCGCTCTTGTCACCGCGCCGATAGTAACGGCGTTACTGCGTTCGCCAAGCTCAAGGGGGCGCGCTGCGCGACTTGTCATCAGGATGTCCATCGCGGACAGTTTGCTCGTCGGCCAAAGCGGCAAGGGTGCGAGCAATGTCACAGTGACACGAGCAAGGGCTTTCGCGTCGACAAGTTCGATCATCGCCGGTTCGCGCGCTTTGCCCTCGATGGTGGGCATCAGCGCCTGGAGTGCAAGGCTTGTCACCGAAAGCGGCGCGTCGACGGGGTGCAGGTCGTCGTCTACCGTCATGGCCGGCGACAGTGCGCGTCCTGTCACGTGCAGCAGCATCACAAGGTGCTGACCCGCTGCAGCTCAGCTCGACGCCCGGCGCTCGAAAGCGCCTTGGCTCGCTGCGACAATTGCCACCAGACGTTGAGCTTTCGCGCGGCGAAGAAGTCGATCAGCTTTGACCACAAGCTGGTCGGCTACGAGCTGCGTGGCGGGCACAGCAAAGCGCGCTGCGAGAACTGTCACAACGCGCAACATAGGGCACAACGCAGCTGCCAGACGTGTCACAGCGACCCACACCGCCAGCGACTTGGTCAGCGCTGTGCCGAGTGCCACCAACCCGAAGGTTGGCGCACGGTCGATATCCTCGCCCGTCATCGCAAGACCCGGCTGCCGCTCACCGGCGCTCACGCCCTCGCCGATTGTGCGTCTTGCCACCCGATCACCCGGCGACCGCGATACCAGGGGACGCCTAGCGCTTGCGTCGCCTGTCATCGCAGTGACTATACCGACCCGAAAAATCATCCCGATCATCTGGCCTCGGGGTTTTCTCAGCAATGTCAGGATTGCCATCTGCCGACAGGGTGGCGGCCGGCGGGCTTCCGTCGCGGCGCGGCGGCGCTACTCGCCCATCAGCAATTTTCGCTGGCGGGTGCCCACGCGGCTCAGGCCTGCACAGCGTGTCATACAAACAAGCGCGCGTCGCGTCGTTGTGTGAGCTGCCACCGTGAGGCGGCGACGAACGTGCGCTTGCCCGATCATCGTCTAACGGGATTCTCGCGCTGCGAACGTTGTCACCAGAGCCGCTCTTGGCGCCAGGTGACCTTTATCCATCGCGCTGGACGCGGTCACCGGCCACAGCTGGGCTGCACTGATTGCCACGGTCAGCGCGGCGGTTCGCAATACACATGCACCGGTCGCTGCCACGACCTGCCGAAGTCGTTGCGGCAACATCGTGGTCGTCCCGGTTTTGTGTACGACAGCCGAGCTTGTCAGCGCTGCCACCGACTGGGCGGCAAGCTATAGCTCGTTGCCCAGCCTGGCGCGGCGCGTCAAGCTGCGGTGCCGATCGATCGCGGTGACGGAGGTCGCTGCTGGCTCTCGATAGATGGCCGGAGCGAACAATCGTATTGTTGGTGGTCTATGTCGCGTCGCCGAGCGATGCTCGCCTGCGGGGATCTCGCAACGTTTTGGGGTTTGGACTGACAATCGGCTGGTGTATCGTTCAGCAACTCAGGACGTTGTGATGTCTACGGAACTTCGACCTCAATTCGTTTGTGGTGTTGGTGCTTCGGCTGGCGGACTCGAGGCGCTTGAGCACTTTTTTGCCTCGATGCCGAACAACACCGACATGGCCTTCGTGGTGGTGCAGCATCTCTCTCCCAACTATCGCAGCATGATGCAGGAGTTGCTCTCCAAGCACACAAGGATGCGCGTCGCTGTCGCTTCCAATGGTTTGCAGCTGCAGAAAAACGAAATCTACCTGATCCCTCCCAAGCACAATTTGACGGTCTTTAACGACAAGTTGATGCTGATCGACCAAGACCACAGCCATGGGGTCAATCTGCCGATCGACGTGTTCTTCCGATCGCTCGCCGAAGATCGCAAAGAGGAAGCGATCGCGATCGTTCTTTCGGGGACGGGGAGCGATGGCACGCGGGGGATTCGCGCTGTTAAAGAGCAAGGTGGCATCGTGATGGTCCAGGAGGAACCATCGGCCAAGTTCGACGGGATGCCGAGGAGTGCGATCGCCACAGGCCTAGCGGATTTTATCTTGCCTCCCGATCGGATGGCAGAACAGCTGGTGGCCTATGGGCAAAAGCCCTTCGCGGTGCGTCGTGCAGCGAGCCAGCTGCTGGCAGATACCGATGAGCTGACACGACTGTTGGCGTTGGTTCGCGGGCGTTGCGGTGTCGATTTCTCGGGATACAAAGAGAGCACTATCTTGCGGCGGATCGAGCGCCGCATGGGCGTGGCTCAGATCGACGAGCTCAAAGACTATGTGCGCTACGTCGAGCAAAGTGAAGATGAAGCGCAGGCCTTGTTTAGCGAGCTGTTGATCGGCTTGACCAAATTCATGCGCGACGCGGAAAGTTTCGCCGCGCTATGCGACAAGGTTCTGCCAGAGGTCGCTAATGCCCACTCAGGGAAGGACGGTCCTCTGAGGGTCTGGGTGCCGGCGTGTTCCACCGGCGAAGAGGCCTACACCATCGCGATGTTGCTGCGCGATTATCTGGACGAGCACGGTCACAAGCACCTGGTGAAGATCTTTGCTACAGACATCGACCGACGTGCCTTGGAGTTCGCAGGTGCCGGTGTTTACCCGGTGAGCATCGCCGCCGACCTCCCGGCGGATATGCTCGGTCGATATTTTGTTAGAGAGGGCGACGGCTACCGCGTGAGCCGTCGACTGCGCGAGATGGTGATCTTTGCCGCCCAGGATGTCACACGCGATCCGCCGTTTACGCGGCTGAGCTTGATCTCCTGTCGAAATTTCCTGATCTACATCAAGCCCGATTTGCAGAAGCGGGTGCTCTCCTTGCTCCATTTCGCTTTGGGATCCTCGGGCTTCCTGCTGCTCGGCAATAGCGAGACCGTTGGAGAGCTCAACAGTAGCTTCGCTGTCGTGGATGCAACCCACAAGATTTACCGCAGCCGCGGTGGGGGGCGATACGCCGTAGCAGCAAACTTGGCCCCGCTGCGTGTGCCAGCGAAACCGTTCGTTCCGGGTCGCAGTGAGGGTCCATCGGTCGAGCGGCCGTTGGTCGCGCGGGCCAGCGAGACACTGGTCCAGCAGTTTGGCGATCCATGCGTGCTGACCACGGAGCAGGGCGAGCTGGTGCATACCTTCGGCCCGCCAACCGACCTGCTACGTGTTCCCCCGGGACGCGCCAGCTTGAGCGTTTACGACATGGTCCCCAATGAGCTGGCGGTGGCGATGAGCGCGGCCGCCCATCGCGCGCGAACCAGCAAGCAATCGGTGACCTATCGCTCGGTCCGTGTGGCCGAGTACCCGGGTACGACCTATGACCTTACCGTTTCGCCGGTGACGCGCACTGGCGGAGAGCAACCGGGCCTACTTTTTGTTGTGCGGCAACAACAGGCGACGACCCTCGAGGGCAAGCGACAGAGCGACACTTTTGATGCCAGCGAGGCGCTCCAGGATCAGCTGCGAGATCTGCAAGGGGAGCTGCAGTACACCCGCGAGAGTTTGCAGGCGACGATCGAGGAGCTAGAGACGTCCAACGAGGAATTGCAGGCGACAAACGAGGAGTTGCTCGCTTCAAATGAAGAGTTGCAGAGCACTAACGAGGAGCTTCATTCGGTAAACGAAGAGCTCTACACGGTCAACGCCGAGTATCAAGCACGCATCGGTGAGCTGACCACTTTGCATGCCCAGTTCGATGCGCTGCTTTCTCATACGCTCGTCGGCTGGCTGTTTGTCGACCGGCAGATGCATATTCTCAAGACCACGCCAGAGGTGCGCAAATACGTCAACGTGATCGACGGAGACATCGGCAGGTCGCTCACCGATATTTCACATAACCTCGACTACCCGGCGTTCTTTTCGGACGTGCAACGGGTTGTCGCCGGTGAAGCTCTCGTCGAGCGCCGCGTCCGCCGTACCGCTGTGTCACTTAGCGACGTCTTGGTGCGGATAGTTCCCTACAAGGTGGAGCAAAGTGCGATAGAGGGTGCCGTTGTCAGCCTGCTTGATTTGGGTGCTTGGCCCGAGCCAACGTCGCGCTAAGCGCCGGCGCGCGTCGCTCCTGCTGCGAATGATCCTGCAACATTAACTATCGACCGAGTGGATGATGTGGGTTTTGTCGGAGCTTGTGTTGTCTGCTGCGTCTCCGATCCGCTAGACTGACCCAACGTTTCACATTTAAGCCAATCGATTGCGGGGTAACTGTGCCTCCAGATGGAAGTGCTGAACCGAACGCAAGCCGCTCGCGGCTGAGCAGCGAGCTTGAGAGCTATCGCGCTGAACTCGAGGTTCAGAACGACGAGCTGCGGCAGGCTCAGGTCAGTCTCGAGCTCTCTCAGCGCAAGTACTACCAACTCTTTGACCTCGCGCCGATCGGCTATGTCTTGCTGCGCCAAGACGGCGTGGTCCTCGAATCCAACTTGGCCGCCGCTCGACTGCTGGGCTCCGATCGGGCGATGATCGAAGGCCGCCGCCTCGCGCACCAGTTGGTCGGTGCAGATATGGGTGCGTTTGCCGCCCATCTGCAGCGCGTCTTTGACCTCCCCGGTCGCCATCGACTGGAAGTGCGCATCAAAGGCAACAAAGAACCGCTCCACCTGCGGCTAGACAGCGCGGCGGTTGATGCGGTGGGGTATGGCGATACGGTCTGCATGACCACCCTGTTTGATGTGACGCGCGAACGTCGCAGCGAGTCGGAAGCGCGCGCCTTGGCCGAGGAGCTTTCGCGAACGAATCGCTTGCTAAAGGATCTCGCCAATCGTGATCCATTGACCAAGCTGTTCAATCGACGCGGTCTCGAGGAGCAACTGGCGCGAGATTTGGCTCGTACGCGGCGTGAGCGCGACCATCTAACGGCGGTGTTGGTCGACTGCGACCAGTTCAAGGCGGTCAACGACGCGCTGGGCCACACAGCTGGCGATGTCGTACTGTGCGAAGTCGGCATGCGACTGCGTCAGTCCGTGCGGCCGACCGATGCGGTCGGGCGGATCGGTGGTGACGAATTCCTGGTCTTGCTGCCCGATACGCCGATCTCGATGGCGGGCGAAGTTGCTCAGCGGCTGAGACTCGCTATCGGCGGCGAGGCTTTCTTGTTCGACGGCGCACCCCGACGCGTCACCGTCAGTATTGGCGTTTCCGAGGTCGATGCGTCGGTTAGCGCGCTCGAAGAGGTGATCGCCGCCACACAACAGGCGCTAAGCACCAGCAAGCGTGCGGGACGCAATCGCGTGAGTACGACAAACGAGCAGATCGTCGCCCAATCTGCCTGGGATCGCGAAGTGGATATTGTTTCGTATGCCCAACCGATCATGCGCACGTCAGACGGCGTGCTGGTTGGCTACGAGATGCTCACGCGTGCCGCTGATAGCACCTTGGGCTTTTCGGCGACCGACTTGTTTCGTGCGGCCGCTGACGCGGGGCGGCTGACCTCGTTCGACCTCAAGTGTTTGCGGCTGTCGGCTCAGGTGATGCGCTCAGCACCTGCAGGTCTAGAGCTGCACGTCAATGTCTTGCCGTCTACGCTGCTCAATACGCCGGCCGAGGAAATCCTCGCGATTCTCCAGCCGGCGGCCGAAGGGCACGTGATCTCTCTGGAGATCAGTGAGCAGCAGCTGATCGGTGACCCGACGCTTTTGGTCGGGCGCTTGGCGCCGCTGCGCAGCGCTGGGTTCAAGGTTGTGATGGACGATCTCGGCTTCGGTCGGACATCACTGGAAAGTCTGATCATGCTAGAGCCACAGTCGGTCAAGATCGACCGCGCGCTGGTCAGTGGCGTAGGCAATGACCCGACGTCTTGCCGCGCGCTCAAGCGGCTGCTGAAAGTCGTCCGCTCCCTCGACTTGCCCGCTGTTGCTGAGGGCGTGGAAAACAAGCAAGATCTCGACTTGCTCGCCGCGTTCAACGTGCCCTTTGTCCAAGGGCATTACTTGGGCCCTCCACGTCCCTGTCCGTGGTAATCTCCTCGGCTCGAAGGCTGTTGAGCAAGTCAGATGGACTGCATCGCTCAACCAGGCCCTCGAACGCTCGCTTGTTAGGTGCAGCAAAAGGAGAGAGTTGTGGCGGATACCGCCGTTGTCGGGATTGGTGCTTCGGCTGGGGGGCTGGAGGCGCTCGAGCAGTTCTTCGCCGAGCTTCCGATTGATAGCGGCCTAGCGTTCGTTGTCGTTCAACACCTCTCGCCCACCTATCGCAGCTTGATGGATGAGTTGCTCGCGCGTCACACGCAGATGCCGATCGTGCGGGCCGAGCAGGGTATGCCACTCAAACCCAACACGATCGTGCTCAATTTGCCGCGCACTCAGCTGCGCATCGTTGACGGGCTGATCGATCTAGAGCACGTAGACGGTGGCGGTTCGCCGTACTACCCGATCGATGCTTTCTTTCGCTCGCTAGCAAACTACGCCGAGGAGCGTGCCGTCGCGGTGGTGCTCTCTGGTTCGGGCGCCGACGGTGCGCGCGGTGTTCGCGCCGTCAAAGAGGCGGGTGGCCTGGTGATGGTGCAGGCCGAGGCCGATGCAAAATTTCGCAGCATGCCGCGCAGCGCCTGCCCTAACGCCGATGTGGTTGCACCAGCTCGGGAGTTGCCCGGCCGCCTGCTGGATTTTGTTAAGCGACGCTACAGCGCGACTGAACACGAGGCTCCCGTCGAGGGTCGTGGTGACGCGATCGCACGGGTAATCGGTGTGCTCAAGGCTCGTGGTCACGCGGACTTTTCGTCGTATCGCGAGACGACGCTGGCGCGGCGAATAGAGCGGCGAATCGCCTTGCAGAACACCGGCAGCGTTGACGACTATCTCAACCTGCTAAGGGGATCCGAAGAAGAGCAGCAACGGCTAGCGACCGATCTGCTGATCGGTGTGACGCGTTTCTTCCGCGATCCGCGTAGCTGGGATGTTCTACGCACCGAGTGTATCCCGCGGCTGATCAGCAGTGGCGATGGGCCGTTGCGCTTGTGGAGTGCCGGATGTGCGAGCGGGGAGGAAGCCTACTCGCTCGCGATCATCGTGTCCGAGTGCCTTGCAGAGGTCGATAGCCACCGCGACGTGAAGATCTTCGCCACCGACGCGGACCACCGCGCAGTGGAGTCTGCGTCAGATGGGTTTTACCCCGAGGGCATCGCTGCGGATATGTCCGCCGATCGGCTCAACAGGCACTTCATCCCAGCCGGCGATGGTTACCAGGTCGCGCGCGATATTCGGGAGTTGGTGATTTTTGCACGGCACAACTTGCTCTACGACCCACCTTTTACGCGGATGGATCTGATCGCCTGCCGCAATCTGCTGATCTACCTCAAGCCTGAGGTGCAGCGAGACCTCTGCGAGATGTTTTCTTTCGCGTTACGTCCCGGGGGCTATTTGTTCATGGGATCATCAGAGGCACTTCCCGATGGCCTCGGTATGACCGCCGTCGAAGGCACTCGACGGATCTATCTGCTCAACGAGGATCGTGGGCGCAGCCGCGAGCCGAATCCGCGTCGCAAAGTCGAGCGGAGCGAAGCGTCTTTGCCCGTGCCTCGCATCGGCGCGCGGCGTTGGGCCCGCGAAACTCGGCTAACGCATTCGCCACTCGAGCAAGCATATCAACATATCACCGGACAGCTCGCGCCGCCGTCGCTGTTGATCGATGCAGAAAACGCGGTTCGTCACGCATTCGGCGACGTGCGTCG
Source organism: Deltaproteobacteria bacterium (assembly GCA_020633415.1). Classification (GTDB taxonomy): domain Bacteria; phylum Myxococcota_A; class Polyangia; genus JACKDQ01. The sequence goes on along the minus strand of JACKDQ010000011.1, from coordinate 14,954 downwards.
ATTCGTTCGTATTCCCAAGGGGTCGTTTAGCACGGATGTGACCAAGCTTGCCGCCGAGCCTTTGCGTCCCGCGGTTGCCACGGCGTTGGCTCAGGTCCGTGGCGGTCAAGCCAGCGCGTCATTTTCTGGCGTCAAGGTCGACGACGAGGGACTGGTTGAAGTGCGCGTTGACGCTATCGATGGGGGGGCGTTCTTTCTGCTCTCTTTTCGTGCCGTTGCTGAGTCGACCGAACAGCCGACTGCGAACTATGATGACTCAGCGGTCAAGGGTGAGCGCATTCGAGAACTCGAGGTGGAGCTCCAGCGGTCGCGCGAAGGCTTGCAGGCGACGGTCGAGGAGTTGGCCACGGCCAACGAGGAGTTGCAGTCGACAAATCAGGAGTTGCTCGTCTCCAACGAGGAGCTGCAGTCGACCAACGAAGAGCTGCATTCGGTCAATGAGGAGCTGCACACCGTCAACGCGGAGTACCAGCGTAAGATCGTCGAGCTGAACGACCTCTCGGATGATTTCAGGAATCTGCTGCGAACAGCGGACATCGGCACGCTCTTCGTCGATTGCGACCTGGTAATCCGCCGCATGACCTTGCCGATTCAGCGCGTAATCTCGGTTGTCGAGAGTGACATCGGGCGCTCGCTTGGGCACTTCACCCATGCGATGGAAGGCGTTGACCTGGTCGCGGCGATTCAGCAAGTGATCGCTACGGGTGACGCCTACGAGTCGGAGGCACGCGGTCCTGGCGGACGTGCAATGTTACTGCGGGTGACCCCCTTTATTACTCGTAATGGGCTGCGCGATGGTGCGGTGGTTTCGGTTTTCGACATCGCCGAATTGGCGCGCGTTCGCGACCAGCTCAAACAGCGAACCGCTGAGCTCGAGCGTATAAACCATGAGCATCGCCAGTTGGCGCGGATCGTATCTCACGACTTTACCGACGCACTTGGTGCGATCGTCGACTATGCCCAGGGTATTCGTGGAAGCTGTTCACAATCCGCCATGTCGCCGTGCAACGATCTCTTGACCCCGCTGACGGCAGCTGCCAGCCGGTTACGTGCTTTGGCGGCCGATCTGCTGACCCTCACATCGCTTGGCGCTCAGGCCAGTGCTCGCCAGTCAGTCGATCTGAATTTGGTGGCGGGCGAAGTGTTGACCGAGTTGAGCGGTGAAATTGAGCGCCTCGAAGCACAGGTGCAGCTGCGGCCGCTGCCGATGGTTTTTGCAAACCAGTTGCAGATGCATCAGCTGCTGCGCAACCTTGCTGAGAATGCGCTGAGATATCACCAGCGAGATCGTTCGCCGGTGCTAGAGATTAAGGGCGAGGTGAGCAACGGTCGGGCGATGATCCAGGTCATCGACCAGGGCATCGGTGTCGACCCGGCCGATAGCGAGCGGGTGTTTAGCGCATTGGAGCGACTCGACACCGAGTACGAGGGTACCGGCATTGGGCTGGCGATCTGCAAAAAGATCGTTGTCAATCACGGTGGCGAGATCCGGCTGGACAGTCAGGTTGGTCGGGGCACGACGGTGACGATTACGCTGCCGACGACCGACGGGCAGAACGCCAGCAGACCCGAGGGCGCGAGCTAACTGGCCGGCGGGGTGACGTCGGGAACGTCGAATGGGGTCCCTGGGCAGACGCAGTTGGCGCCCTCGAGTCGGCAGTCTAGCAGTTTCGTGGCGGCTTCTTTATCCTTGCCGCTACAGCCGCACTGCCCCGGTGTCTTCCGTTCGCACTCGGCGACGGTATCGGCGTAGCTGAGCTTGGCCAGCTGCGCATTGATTTCGTTGCAGAGCGAATTGGTGCACTGGGCGAAACAGCTCTTGAAGTGGGCAAAGGCGCGCTCGCAGACCGACGTCGTTCCCGCAGCGCATTGACTCAGCAGCGGGTTGGCCTGGCTGAGCTGCTGCTGTGCGGCCTTGCAGGCGGTTCGACACTGCGCACCCGCCGCGGCACTCTTCCAACACGGACCATCGGGGCGGTAGCTTTCGAGAGTCGCAGCGTAGGCGGCCGGCTGAGCCTGAGCCAGGCAGGCTAGGTAGGTATTGCACTCGCTGGCCGGCGTGACGGCCGGCGCACTCTGTTCTGCGGTGCCATCGCCGTTATCGCAGCCGACGGATATTGTGACGATCAGTAGCAGCAGGGCAGGGGACAGACGATACAGCATGCTCGCAACCTCCTTCGAGCGATCGGTTGATACGATCTCAGGGGCCTGCTGTCACCGTTGCGTCGCATGAAATCGGCGCGCTGACTGTTGGGATGTCGTAACTATTGGTTTTTTATAGCTGCTAGATCGTAACGCGAATGGTCAAATTGCCGACGGCGATGGTGTCACCGTCGAGCAAGCGCGCTCGGTTGACCTGACGTTCGTTGACCGTGCAGCCGTTGCCGCTGCCGAGGTCTTGAATCCAGAAGCGGTCACCGCGCGGACCACGATAGATCCGGCAGTGCAAGGGCGAGAGCGAGTCTTCGGCGACCGCCAAGCCGGCGTTGGGATGGCGACCGATGGTTAGCTCATCATCGACGGCGATGCTTTGGCCGACGATCGGGCGCGGTCCACCCAGGATCGTCAACTCCGCTGTGCGGCGTCGACGCGGACGCTCGATGTTGGTTAGCTGCATGCCGATCTGATAGCGTACCCCGCCGCTGATCGGGCCACGGGCTTTTCGCATCTCATCTGGATCGGCGACGCACAGTCCTTGTCGATCGCGCTTGACGCAGCCTTTCTTTTGCAGCGCCGCCAGGACGCGTGCGATCGAGCGCGGGTTGCTCCCCAGTGCGCGGGCGATTTGGCCATGGCTGAGCTCCGAGAGCGCCGGACCGCCATCGACTTCGGCATAGCTCACCATCAGGTTCGCCGTGCGCTGCTCGAGGGTGTTGATCGCGCAGCGCTGCCCCTGGCGGGCCACGGCGACGCTTGCCGCCAGGTGCCGCAGATAGACGGCGCGGGCCGTTTCGTCTTCGGAGACTAAGGTCTCGAACAATTCGGGGTGCAACACCAGCAGCTGCGCGTCGCGCAGCGCGAGAAAATCATCGACAAAGGGCAGTGAGGAGAAGTGCTCAATGTCACCGATGATCCCCGGTGCGTTGATCAATTGGACAAGCACCTCGCGGCCATCGGCATCACGGTGCATCACCTGAACCGCGCCGGCGACCAGCAGAAAGACACCGTCCGCTCGTGTACCAGCGGCAACGATCCGATCGCCCGCGGCGAATTGGCATCGGCGACTGCGCATCGCAACGCGTTCGACCAAGCGGGAATCACAGCTGCTCAGTAATGGATGTTGCTCGATCTGCACCTTTACCACCCCATCAGTTTGCGGTCGTACGAGTGATTTTCCGTCGGATTCCCGGCACGACGGCTCGTCAGACCATTTTTCTGTTGCTTGTTCGCTACAGCAGAATCCATGCCGATGTCGGGGACCGCTGACCTCGAGCGTTAACAGCCTGAAAACGAGAGACTATTTGGCGACGACCCGAAAAGAGCTCGCAATGGATCGTCTGGGATGGGGAGTCCCAAAGTGTAGAGTTGGCTCGCCACAAACCGGGCTAACCGACAGGGATCTCTCTGAAACCAGAGCGCTGCCCGGGTCGACGATCGCTGTCATTGAGGAAAAGACTACCGTTACACCGAGGCTACGTTGCCGGGGCCTGGCGTGCGGCGCGCTTGGCTCAGGACATGCTCTGCAGTGGGCGCAAAAATAGCATAATGCGCGCCCGCAGGGCGTCAGTTCGAGGCCAAAACGAGCTCCGCCGCGGCGTGTGCCACAGTGGAGCGATCGGTACTGCAGAATGTGGTGTTTAGTGTCGACCACCACCGCGGCGATCGTTGCGGCTTTGCGCTTGATCGACGCGGATCGTTCGGCCGTCCAATTCCGCACCACTCATCTCGTTGAGTGCAGAATCAGCCGCCGAATCTTCAGCAAAAGTGACGAAGCCGAATCCACGGCTACGTCCCGTGTCGCGGTCCAATACAACCTTCGCCTCAACAACCTCACCAAAACGCTCGAACGCATCCCGAAGACCGGCTTCAGTTGTTGCCCAAGCCAGACCGCCTACAAATAGTTTCTTTGACATCGCTCTCTTCTCGGATCGTCGCTTATGCAAGCGACACAGGTCATTATTCGCAGCCAGTTTATCGAGCTTCAGCGGCAAAAAGAAAGCTAAAGCGTCACTGGCCACCCAGAATCCATACGATTTTATGGGAGAGTTTTTGCTGGGAAAAATCCGCCCGCCGCGGGGCATTCTAGAAATCACGTGTAAAAACAAAGTGATTTATGCCTGGTTAGGGCCGAAATGCCCCGACGGCGTGGGTCAAGGCCAAGCGCGCCAGGTCGCGGGCATATCGACTGCGGGTCAACTCTAGATCGGCTTCGAGACGCCGTTGGCTCGCATCGAGCACGTTGAGTTGAATCGCCGTGCCCGCCTCGTAGCGGGCAAGCATGTCGTCGGCGGTGGTCAGCGCGAGCCTTGCTGCTTTCTCGGCGGTCTTGAGCGCTTCCTCGCTGGTTAGCAACTGTGCGCGCAAGCGAACGATCTGGCGCTGCAGGGCGAGTAAGCGCTGCTGCTGCTCCGCCCGTCGCTGACTGAGCTGCGCTCGGGCGAGTCTTAGCTCGGCGTAGCGACTGGCGTTGAAGATCTGCCAGCTCAGATTGAGTGCAAGCAGGTAAGCACCGCGCTCACCGCTGAATCCTGCGGCCTCGCGCCAGCTGTAAAGAAAACTCAGATCAAGCTGTGGTGCCAGCGACCAGAGCGCCGATCGCTTTTGGCGAACGGCTGCCTCGACGGCGATCTTGTCGGCGCGCAGGTCGCCGCGATCGCGGATCGCCGCGCTGATCAACTGTGCCGTGGGCGCCGCCGGTGCTTGAGGCGGCTTGGGGGCGATCACGTTCACCGACCCGGGCTGGCCGAGCAACAGACCGAGCTCGTGCCGCCGCGCGGCCAATAGCTGCCGGGCGGCGAATAGCGCCTGCTTGCTTTGCGTGTGGACCAGTTCAGCGCGCAAAATATCACTGCGCAGCACCTGCCCGACGTCGTGTCGGGCGTGCGCTGCTTTTTCGTTGCGCGAATCCAGCTGCACTTTTTGTTGGTACGCCTTGACCGCCTCTTGCTGGCCGAGGATCTCGTAGTAGAGACGCGCGACTTCGAGCAGATAGTCGCGTTCGGCGTGCAGGTGACGCAGTGTAGCCGCCCTAACTAGTCGCTGGGTCGCGGCAATCTCTTGATAGGCAGGACCGACGAACAGCGGGAGTTTGGCCTGGGCGTCGAAGCCGAATTGGTTACGCTTTTGGATCACCACGGCATCTTGAGCGACGCAGGTCCCGTTGACGCAGCTCTCACCGGCGTTGCAGGTCGACGTGCCGCACGGTAGGCCCGCGGGGATCAGCGCGCCGTAGTCGAGGGTCGCTTCGTGCTGATTGTGAGTAAAGCTGCCGACGACGGTAGCGGTCGGGTACAGCTTCGCCCACGCGGCGCGCCGTGTTGCGTTCGCAGCGGCTGTTCGCGCCTTCATCAGTTTGATCGTCGGGCTGTGTTTCTTCGCCAGCTCGAACGCCTGCTGTAGGGTCAGCGGATTGGCCCGCGCCGGGACGCCCGCGAGGCACAGCGATACCAGGCACGCTCCGAAGATGCTTCGTGTCATCGGCTGCTTCCTCGTCTCCTCCGTGGCGCTAGCGGCGAATCGCTTCGGCGGGAACGACCCGCGAGGCACGTAGCGCCGGAAAGAAACCACCGATGATCCCCATCACGCCGCCAAACGTTAATGCCTTGATCAGGATCGCTCCCGTCGGGACAAAGCTAAACACCACCTCGTTCCAGCCGTTGAAGTTCATCATCGAGAACTTGACCAGGCCCATCGCGAGTGCGCCGAGCAGCCCCAAGAGACCGCCGACCAGCGCCAAGAACAGCGACTCCACCAAGAACGAGCCAAGTACACTCAACCGCCCGAAACCGATCGCGCGCAGCGTGCCGATCTCCTGACGGCGTTGCGCCACAGTGGCATGCATCGTGATCGCAGCGCCGATCATCGCGCCAAGAGCGAAAAAGATCGAAAAGCTCACGCCCAACATTTGCACGAAGGCCGACGTCATCTCGGACTGTTTGGCGTAGTAATCGCTTTCACGAAGCGCCTCGAGCTGCAACTGTTTGTCGCTCTCGATCGCGGCCTTGAAGCCGTCGAAGGCCGCAGCAGAGGTTAGTTTGACCCGCACAGCGGTGACAGCGCCCTCGCGGCCAAAGGCGCTGCGCAAGACATCCACATCTGCCCAGATTTCAGACTCAAAGGACGAACCGCCCGATTCGAACACGCCGACGACGCGCACGGGGCGGTTCTTCTTGAGCTCGAAGGTGTTGCCCAATTTCATGCCTTCGAAACGACCGACGAGTTGGCTACCGATCAGCACTTCGTTGGTGCCGGGCTTGGCCGGACGGCCTTGGATGATTCGCACCTCCGGTCGGAAGCTCAGCACGTTTTCGGTTACACCGCGCACGCGGATGTTCGAGAGCAGCTCGGTCCCTTGCTTTTTGGCGATTACGACGAGAACAACTTCACCAACGCCAGCGGGCTTGCCGTCGGCGTTTTGTTGCACGCCCGCGGCGGCCATCACCAAGGCCTGGTGCTTCTTGTCAAACCAGCTGCTCAGCTCGGCGTCGCTGCCCTTGCGGATGACGATTGCCGTGCTGTCGCTTCCGGTCAGTGCGAATGTGCGTTTGATCCCTTCGGTCAGCATCAGGGCAGTCGCCAAGACGAAGACCACCAGTCCGATGCCTAGGGCCGTCAGCAGGTTGGTGACTTTGCGCGCTTGGAGCGAGCGGACGTTGTAGCTCAGGGGGATCATCGTTGCTATATCCTCCGCAGCGCATCGACGACAGAGAGTTTGCTGGTGCGGTAGGCAGGGATCGCTGCAGCGAGCGTTCCGAGGACCAGTCCGATCAGCAGACAGAGCCCCATCGTGGTCCCAGGGATGCGAAAATACGGGAACATGCTGCCCATGTTCTCCTCGATCCACAGGCCCATGCCGTGATTGACCAGCGGGTAGGCCAGCGCCAGCCCGACGACAGCGCCGAGCACCCCGATCAGCAATCCTTCGGTCAGGATCATGCCGGCGAGATGGCGGTTTTCGAAACCGATCGCGCGCAGCACGCCATATTCATTCGTCCGCTCTCGTACGCCCATTGCGATGGTGTTGCCGAGAATCAGCCCCATGATCGCAATGATCACCAGTGAGATCACGTCGATCGCGCCGAGTACCGCAGAGAACATGCCCATAAACGATACGTAAAGATCGCGCTCGCTCATCGTCGCTGTCTGGTCGCTCTCGCCATCGAACTGATCGTCGATCGACTTGCTGATCGCCGCCGAGCGCTTTGGATCACTGATGCGCGCGATCACCCAGCCGATCAAATCTTTGGCGTCTCCCGGCAAGACCTTCGATTCGTTTAGGTACTGCCAGTGGAAGATGAGTTGCGCAGGGTCGATCCCGCGACGGACGGCCGTGTAGACCCCGCGAACGTTGAACGACCAGGTCCCGGGGAAGATTGTCCCGCGCAGGTTAATTTTGTCGCCGACCTTCCAGCCGAACTTCTTGGCGAGCGACGTTCCGATGATCGCGCCGCGGCGGTCCTGCTTCCAGTCAGCCAACTGCTCGGCTGGCACGACCATGTCGTTGTAGACGTCGAAGAAACTATCGGTGTCTACGGCGAGAGTGGCAAAAAATTCCTGCTCGCGTTTGGGGTGTTTGCCACCGAACCAGTTGGCCCAGGTCGCCGCGCTGACGCCATTCGTGGCGCGGATTTTGTCGATATAGCGCTTGGGCAGCGGCATGATGAAGGTGACTTTGTGACGCGTGGCGATCCGATCCTGCGCGGCGTCTTCGGCCGCGACCGTCCAGGCGAAAATCACAGTTCGCAGGATCATAAACGCCATCAGCGATACGGCGACACCAACGACCGTGCCGATCACCCGGCCACGATGGCGTTTGAGATTGCGAAGGGCCAGGCCGAGCCACTTCATTGTAGCGAGCCTTTGTCCAGCCGCCGGGTTAACGATGCGCGCTCGGCAGCGACCGGATCATGGGTGACCATCAGCACCGTTTTGTTGAACTCCTGATTGAGCTTTTGCAGCAGGTCGAGGATCTCGTCTGCGCTCTGTCGGTCGAGATCGCCAGTTGGCTCGTCGGCGACGATAATGTCGGGGTCGTTGACGATCGCTCGTGCGATGCTGACGCGCTGTTCCTGCCCACCAGAGAGTTGGCGTGGGAAGTGATTGGTTCGGTCGGACAGCCCAACGACCTTGAGCGCGGTCAACGCCCGCTTCTTGCGTTCGGCGCTGCTTAGCGAAGTCAGCAGCAGCGGCAGGGCGACGTTCTGTTCTGCGGTCAATACCGGGAGCAGATTGAAGGACTGGAATACAAAGCCGACGTGCCGGGCGCGCCACTTGGCCAAGCGGCCCTCGCGCAGTGCTGAGAGTTTTGTGTCGCCAACTTCAACGGTCCCGTCGGTTGGGCGATCGAGGCCAGCGATCAAATTCAGCAAGGTTGTCTTGCCCGACCCCGACGGTCCCATTAGCGCCTCAAACGCTCCGGCTTTGATCTCAAGATCGATGTTGTCGAGCACGCGGAGCTTTTCGGCGCCTCGCTGATAGATCTTGCTGACGTTACGCAAGCGGACAAATGTCTCGCCTACTGAAGCACCTGAGGGGGTCGCGTTTTGCTCGCTCATCTTCCGCTCTCTCGCTCTTTGATCTTCTGTCCGTCTTTCAACGCTTCGGGGGGCTGTTTGACTAGGCGCGTTCCCACCGGTGGCCCCTCGAGAAGTTCGAGCCCACCCATGAAGGGCCCGCCGACACGGATACTGCGCATGCGCGCCCGGCCGTCGTCGTCAACGAAGACGACGGTCATCCCGTTTCTTGTGACCACCGCCGAAGTCGGTACGATCGTCTTCGGCGGCGCCTTAACCGCTTGCGCGTCGAGCGCTCGGCTGAGAAAGCTGACACGCGCCGCCATGTTGGGCAGCACGCCCTGCGGTTCGTCGACAAATCGCGCCTTGACCACCGCTGTTGCTTTTGCGCGGTCAACCTTTGGGCTGATGCGCACGACCTCACAGCGGAAGCGCTTGCCGGCAAAGGCGTCGAGGATAACCTCGCATGGGGCGCTCGGCCTGACGCGTGCGAGGCGCGCCTCGGGCACGTCGACTTCAATCAGGATCGAGCTGAAGTCCGCCAGTTCGAGGATCATCGTCTCGGGGCCGACCGTTTCGCCGAGCTGGCGCGGCTTGCCGAGCACGGTCCCGTTGATCGGTGCGAGGATCTCCGTGTATCCGAGGTCGACCTGAAAGCGGGTGAGTTGAGCACGGGCAGCCGCAACTTCTGCCTTAGCCGCCTTAACCAAAGCCACCAGGGCCTGGACATGCGCTTGCAGGTCTTCGACTGTGGCGACTGCGGCGACTCCGCGTTCGCGCAACTTGACCTGCCGTGCGGCCTTTTGGCGCGCTTCGAGCAAGTTCGCTTCCGCCGTCAGCCGCTTTGCCTGCGCGGCCGCTACCCGCGCGTTGGCTTCGGCGATCGCGCTGCGCTTGTCGGCGTCCTCAAGCTTGACCAAGAGCTGGCCGCGCTTGACCGAGTCACCTTCTTTGACGGCGAGCGTTGCGATGCGGCCCGGAATCTTCGCGCCCACTCGCGAGACGCGTTGTGGGACGACATAGCCGGTTGCCGAGAGCTCGACGCTTGCCTGCGCAGGCGATACGCGCAGGATCTCTGTGATCGCTACTTCGGTCTTGAACAATTTGGCTTTGAGATAGGGCAGCGCGACCGCGTAGAGCACGGCAACCGTCGCGCCGACGGCGATCAGCAACAGCAGCCAGCGCTTGCCGCGCCCGCTGCGGCCCACTGTGTCGCGATCGATGCGCAGGGACGCCAAGTCGGAGGAGAGTTCATCGGACACGCCGAACCACCTTTTAGTCTCGGCGATTCTATAACACACGGCCGCCAACGGGTCGATGCCGACAAAGCGCTTAGGGGCGCGGTGTGACTTCGATTAGCTCAGCGTTGGTTCCGCACACCGTGTACTGTCCAACGCCGGGCGGCAACAGCGCGGACTGGCCTTGGCGAAGCGTGCCTAGCGGACGATCTCCAGCGGTGCTGAGCGTGAGTTCACCAGCCACCGCGTGAAGCGTTCGCGCGATCGGCGAGCTCGGTCGCACAACTGCGAAACCGTCGGGGCGAAGGTGGTGCACGCTGAAACTGGGATCGTCGATCGACGCTGAGACGCCGGGCTCGATCGGCTTGGGCTCGACGAAGAAGTCGTCGCGCTGCGTCTGCCGCAGATTGACCGCTCCGAGCGTGTCGTCGATCGCCAACGGTCGCAGCGGAAAACGCACGTTGTCCCAAGCGCGATAGGTCGTGGCTGGCTTGCGAACCTCAAGCGCGAGGATCTCGCGGCCCTCGGGGTTGCCCAGTGCGTGGATTTCCGCCGAGCGGGGGGCGCTTGTTTGGTGTAGGCGCAACGGCGTCGCGTTGTGAATCACGTCGCCCGACATGACTTCTAGCCTATTCATCGTCTCGAGCGCCTCCCAGTAGATCTGCTTTAGTTCGACCAGGGTGGACTTGATCACTGTGGCTGAAGTGGCCTCATCAAAGGCCGAGCACAGCGTCTGTGCGGCGGTGTCGGCGTCGACTGTCGGGTCGGCGAAGTAGCCCGAGAGCAGTGATTGCAGGCGCTCTCCGGCGTTAGCAACATCAAATTGGGCGAGCAGATCGCATTGCATTTTTCGGCCATCAGCAAAGCGTGCCGCGAGCCGTGCGCGATCGACATCGCACCGGAAACCCAGAAAGATCGTCGCGCCCGGATCGGCATCGAGAATGATGTAGGCTTCGGTATAGCCGGGCGGATGCGCCTGGATCGATAGCAGCTCGGCTACCGAAAGGGTCTTGGGCAACAGCGGCAGGTTTGCCCCGTGCTTGGCAGTGATCGCTGCGCCGAGTAGCTGCTCGGGGGCCAATCCGAGCAGGTTGGGCAAGTCGATCGTGCTGCCGTCGGCAAGCACGACGCGGCTTGGGTGACCCGCGGCTTCGGCATCGCGGCGATCGGCGCACAACTCAAAGCACTCGCCAAAGCGGACAATGCCGTCGATGGGGACACTCTTGTAGCGGCCGAGAGCCTGGCCGGCCCAGGGACGCTCAACGAAATTGTCCGGGCTAACGACGATTAGGCTGCGAGAGATCTCGTCGATCGATGTCCGGTCCAATTCCGCCAAGCGCTCGGCCAGGCTGCGCATCAGTAGTCCATCTCGTCGCTGTCGTTTGCGGCAGATTTTGCCGGTTGATCGGCGATCAGCGCTTCAGTGGTCAGCATCAGCCCGGCGACGCTCGCCGCGTTCTGTAGCGCCGAGCGCACAACCTTGGTCGGATCGATCACGCCTGCTTCGATCAGATCTTCATACTGTCCACGGGCAGCGTTGTAGCCGATCGCGCCGCTCTCTTCGATCATGTGTGAGACAACGACCGATCCCTCGACGCCAGCGTTCTGTGCGATTTGCCACATTGGTGCGCAGAGCGCGCGAGAAAGAATTCTTGCACCCGTCGCCCGATCGCCCGAAAGCTTCAAGGCGGCGATCGCTGGTTGGCAGCGAAGCAGCGCGACGCCGCCGCCGGGAACGATACCTTCTTCGACGGCCGCACGTGTGGCGTGCATCGCGTCCTCGACGCGCGCCTTCTTCTCTTTCATCTCGGTCTCAGTCGAAGCGCCGACGCGGATCACCGCGACGCCGCCGATCAACTTGGCCAGTCGCTCCTGCAGCTTTTCGCGGTCGTAGCTAGAGGTCGTTTCCTCGGCCTGCCTGCGGATCTGCTCGGCTCGCGCCTTGATGTCGGCCTTCTTGCCTGACCCATCGATGATCGTTGTGTTGTCCTTGTCGATCGTCACCCGGCCGCAGCTTCCAAGGTCGGCAAGCGTGACACCCTCGAGTTTTAGACCGAGGTCATCCATGATCGCCTGACCACCGGTCAGGATCGCTAGGTCCTGCAACATTTCTTTGCGTCGATCACCGAATCCGGGTGCCTTGACCGCGCAAACGTGGAGGGTGCCGCGCAATTTGTTGACGACGAGCGCGGCGAGCGCCTCACCCTCGATCTCTTCGGCGATCACCAGTAGTGGTCGACCCGAGCGCGCCACTTGCTCGAGCAGTGGAACCATCGGCTGCATGCTCGAGATCTTCTTTTCGTGAAGCAGAATGAGTGGCTTTTCGAGGACCGCCTCCATCCGTTCGCTGTCGGTGACGAAGTACGGCGAAATGTAGCCGCGATCGAACCGCATACCCTCGACGACGTCGAGTTCGGTCGTCGTCGACTTGGCCTCTTCGACGGTGATCACGCCTTCTCTTCCGACGCGCTCCATCGCTTCCGCGATGATTTCTCCGATGGCCGCTTCGCCGTTGGCGCTGATCGTTCCGACCTGGGCGATGTTTTTCTTGCCACGCGTCGCTGTTGACATCTCGGCGAGCGCGTCGACCGCTGCGGCGACGCCAGCGTCGATACCCCGCTTGAGCTCCATCGGGTTGGCGCCAGCGACAACTTGCTTGAGACCCTCGCGGTAAATCGCTTGGCCGAGCACCGTCGCTGTGGTTGTCCCGTCACCGGCAACGTCGGACGTCTTGGAGGCAACCTCTTTGAGCATCTGGGCACCGATGTTGGCCATCGGGTCGGTCAGCTCGATCTCTTTGGCTACGGTTACGCCGTCCTTGGTGACGGTCGGCGAGCCCCATGACTTCTCCAGCACGACGTTGCGGCCGCGTGGACCCATCGTCACCTTGACGGCGTCGGCGAGGGCGTTGACGCCGGCGAGGAGCTGCGTTCGTGCGTCGCTATCAAACTGAATCTTTTTGGGGGCCATCTGGCTGTACTCCTGAAAGTGTGCCGGTTGAGGCGGGGTGCAGTTTCGGCATCCGGGCGGCATTCGTCAAGCTCTGGGAATTAGGGAGCTGGCCGCTGCGCTCCAACGCGCGAGTTCGTCCAGCGACGTCGCCGGTAGGGCGGCTGGCCGGCGGGCCGGTCGACAAAGTTGGGCGGCGGTGATAGACGTTAGCTCGGCAGGAGTTACCGATGAGTGAGCCAAAGACGCCTATTGACCCTGAGTTGTTGAAGATTTTGCGCTGTCCGGTGGCGCTCGAGCAGGGCAAGGCGGAGGCCGCCAAACTCCAGCTTCACCGCGAGAGTTGGTTGGTCTGTGAGGCTTCGCAGATGAAGTATCCGATTCGAGATGGCATCCCGGTGATGCTGGTCGATGTGGCAAAGCAATGGAAAGATACCGCGGTCGCCGATCTTCCGGTGCCGCCTCCCGAGGATGCGTGAACATGCCTGAAGAACCATTACTCAGTCGCCCCCGGCGCAATCGAAAAAGCAAAGTCGTTCGCGGTTTCTGCCGTGAAGCCTGGCTCTCTGCCGAGCACCTCGTGTTGCCACTCTTTGTTCAAGCTGGCGGTCAGGATGAGCCGATCCCATCGATGCCAGACTGTCAGCGCTATGGTCTGCAAGGTGGGCTGCTCGGCGCCGTGGAAGCGGCGATCAGCGTTGGTGTTGGGGCGGTGGTGCTCTTTCCGCGCATCGAGGACTCGAAAAAGACCCCGACTGCAGAGGAGTGCTACAACCCCGACGGGTTGATTCCCAAGGCGATCCAGACGCTGAAAAAGAACTTCCCGCAACTCACGGTGATCACCGACGTGGCCCTCGACCCCTATTCGAGTGAGGGGCATGATGGCCTCGTTTCCGCCGATGGCGAGATCCTCAATGATGAGACCGTCGAGGTGCTTTGTCGTCAAGCGCTGATGCAAGCGGAAGCGGGCGCTGACATCATCGCGCCGAGCGACATGATGGATGGTCGCGTTGGTGCGATCCGCGAGACCCTCGACGAGGAAGAGTATATTAACGTCTCGGTGCTCTCGTATTGCGCCAAGTACGCATCAGCTTTCTATGGTCCGTTTCGTGATGCGTTGGCCTCGGCGCCCAAGTCTGGCGACAAAAAGACCTATCAGATGGATCCGGCCAACGTGCGTGAAGCTTTGCGCGAGGCAGAGCTCGACGTCACCGAGGGCGCCGACATGTTAATGGTCAAGCCCGCTGGGCCGTACTTGGACGTGATCCGCGCGATGAGCGAAGCGGTCTATTTGCCGATCGCGGCCTATCAGGTCAGCGGCGAATACGCGATGCTCAAAGCCGCTGCTGATCGGGGTTGGCTCGACGAACGCGCCGTCGTGCTCGAGTCGTTGTTGGCGATCCGTCGCGCAGGTGCCGACGTGATCTTTAGCTACTTTGCAACACAGGCGGCGCGCTGGTTACGCGAGGGTTAGCGAAACGGCTGTGGCTCGGCCACCCCGTCGCCCTCCGGCGTACCGGCCATCGCTCGCGTCGGGACCCTAGGGCCCCTTGAGCACCGTGCCCGATACGCCGACGGCCCAGATCTCGATCGGCGGCGGAGGAGGCCCAAAGTCGATCGCCAGGTCTGGGCCGATCGCGCCATCCCTTGGTGCGGCGTCGACTGCGGCGTCGACTGCAGCGTCGACCGCCGCATCGATCGCAGCATCGACCCCTCCGTCGGGGGGCGGGGGCAGCTGTCGACCCCAAACCCCTTCGAGGCGACGTTCGGTAGCGCAGTTGAAGAATGTGAAGGTCGCCCCTTGGCCGAAGTTGGGGCCGCCGTGCAGTTGGAGGATCACACCGTCCCAGCCGACGAGGTAGAGGAACTCGGGATGGTCGGCCGGTCCCCAGATATCGCGGTAGACGTGGGGGGGCGAGCCTTCGACGGCGGTAAATGACCCGCCGCGCAAGCGAAGGATCGTGCCGCTCACACCGGCGGCGTAGACCTCGCTGGCGCTCCTTCCCCAAACGGCGCGAAGCCCTTTGGCGGTGCTGGTCTGCAGCTGGTTGAAGCTATCGCCACCGCTGCGTCGAATCGCTGCGCCAAAATCTCC
>JACKDQ010000010.1 GCA_020633415.1 Deltaproteobacteria bacterium | reverse complement strand
CCCAAGGAAAGGACGCCGAGAGAAAGAACGGATCGCGCTTGTCGATCCAAAAGCCGAGGATCGGCAAAAAGGCGGTGACCAGCACGGTCTCGCTCCACGCCACCCAGGCGCGGGTCAACCGTAGCGTCTCGTCTGCGTGTAGGGGCGACTGCTGCGCCATCTCTGCCGTTGAGCCTGCTCTGCTAGCTCCGGCGTTGCAGCCCGCAGTGGCGGACTGCACCCGGCATCGCTAGCGCTTGAGTTTCAATTGCTCGACCAACTCCTTGATCAACCGCTGCGCTGTGCCGGCGACGGTTTCACGCGACCAGCCTGAACGCGCCCCCGATGCGGACCAAAGCACACGACGATTGTCGAGCTGCATTACACGCAGGGAAATCGCCGCCGAGGGCTGACCATCGATGCCACGATAGCGCCATTCCTCGACACTGCCGGTCACGCCATAAACATAGTTCTCACGTTTGGCCCAGCCGATCGCCCGCTCAAGCAAACGCTGATCGTCCAGCTCAGGGAGCCCTTCTTCATCTTTGGGCGGTGGCACACTGGCCAGTTCGGATACGCCACGCGCACGCAACAGCGTCGAGAGGATCGCCTCGACGCGCTCGCCGGCTTGGGGCGTGGTTGAATGATTGACTACCGGCAGCATGATCCAACGCCCATTGGCCGGAATCGGTGGTCCGGTCTGAACGTCGCGCACCGAACAGCCCGCCCAAGGGCAACCGCTGAACTGCAGCGAGGCGATCAACGTCAGCACCAGCAGCACAACGCCACGCAAACGCAGCGACCTCGCATCGGGCCGGTGGTCCGAGTTACCGCAGCGAGGGGCTGTATGCGTGCACATCGCGCTATGGGCCAAATCGAAGGATGTAATGGGCTCCGAGACCGAAGTTCGGGCGACTAACTTCACCACCTCGGTTGTCGGCGTAGTATCCGCGGACGCTGAGCTCGTGAGCGGCGAAGAGCCGCAGTCCTAGGCCGGCATCGACACGCAACCCGAGACGACTGTTGGGCCACAACCAACCGAGCCAAGCGCCGACGGTATATCGTAACACAAGGGCGCGACCGAGCGCCGTCCCCAATTGACCACGCGATAGCGATGCCCCCAGACCCAAACTCAACGCGCGATCAGGGAGCAGCGCCTGGTTGGCAGCCTCGGCTGGCAAAAGATCGCGGACTGATGGCAAAGGCAGTCGGCTCTCCAAGTATTGAGACCAGTGCGCGTCGAGTCTCAGTTGCAGCACCGGATCGAGCACCAACACCGAGTGCGAGAGCAAGGCAACAACGTTGTAGCCTTGGCCGACATTGCCATCGATAGCGTCGAGACGACGATATCCACCGAGCAGGGTGAAATCGAGCACGCGGAACAGGTCGAGGTTCACCTCACCTTCGACCCGCTTTTCGTGAGCCGAGGCGCGCAACACCGGCGACTCCTCGCTTGGGCGATCGAGATGTGCGCGCACGGTGACCGACCAGGATTGATCAGGCTGGTACTTGGCCATCACTTCCGGGGCGAAGCGCGGCTTGCCGTTGAGAATGCGGGCACCGGCGACGATCTCCGCGGCGAGCTGGCGCATCCGCACGCCGACACTAGCCGCGGGGCTCCATTCCTCGACGTCGCGGATCTTGCCGTCGCGGGCGTAGTGTACCGAGGCATGGGTGAGTTTGGCGTCGAGCAAATAGCTGGCGAAGCGCAGCCGCGCATGAGCCTTTTGCTCGAGCACCTCGGCGTGGGACATCCGCGTCACGCCGCCTTCGACTTCGACGATGTGTTGTTGCCGCTCGAGTTGACCGCGCGCCTGGGCGATGATCTCCTCGTAGTCGCGCGGCGAGCGCGGCTGTCCATAGAGCGCTCGTAGCGTCGTCTGCCAGGCCAATTCGTGCTCACCGAGTCTGCTCAGTCCTTCGACCAAATCCGAACGGGGCAAGCTGCGATCATCGGCGATCAATTGTGCCAGCAGCGCGCCATCGCCTTGGGCGATCGCCAACGCCGCACGCTCTCCTGCCGAAGACCGCTGCGTGCCGCGATCGAGGCGATGCAGCCAACCCTCTGCAACCATGGGATTATTCTCGGCAAGTTGCCAGCGAACCGCAAGTTTCTGAGTCGCCAAAGTCGGCGTCGACTGGCGCAACAGCCGGCGTATCCAGGGTCGCGCCGCGGTGGCGCCGCGGAGCTGCCACAATAACTCCGCGTAAGTACGGACGATCTCCTGCTGGGCTACACTGAGTTGCCCGCCTTGTAGCGCGCCCCACAGCGGCCGGGCCTTTGGCCCAACTTCGCGCAAGGCATAGCGCCTTAAGCGCCAAGCACCACTGCTTTTTCTAATTCGGTCAAGCGAATCGGCGTATTCGAGCACCACGTCGAGGTCCTTGGGACGTGCTTGCGCGAGGCGGCGATACCAGTGGACGGCGACATCGCTGCGGCCAAGTCGGTCGTAGGCCTGACCGTAAGCCAACCAAAACGCAGGGTCCGATCGCGCGGCCGCTTCCCAGCGCCGCAGCAGTCGGGCAACCAGGCGCAGATCGCCTGAACGCTTGGCGACTTGCAGCCAGCCGAGACGCGCCGATTGAGACATCGGCTCCATCGCCAGCGCCCGACGATAGTGCCGCTCGGCCTGGCGCAAGCGATTGCGGCGCAACGCATCCTCGGCGCGCAGCCGCCAATACAGCTCGTAGCGGGCAAAGTCCTTTGGTGCGCGCGCAGCGAGACGCAGAAGCTTACTCAGCTGTCCATAGCGCTCGTGATCGGACATCACCTCCATCGCCGCGATCAGCGCATGGGCCTTTTTGAAACGCAGATAGGCTTCGGTGCCGATCTTGAGCACGTCGTCGGGATTGCCGCGACGGATGGTCAGATCCAACAAGCGCAGCGCTTGATAGTGATCGGCTTGTTGTCGATCCCAGATCGTCTTGTATGCCTGATAGGCCGACTGATCATCCTCTTGCTGCCAAGCGAGCTCGCCGAGCAGCGGCCAAAACATCTTGTCGCTGGGGTCGATCCGTTGACGCACTGAGGCCAACAGCTTGAGCGCCTCACGCGGTTTGCGCAGCCGCCAGAGCAATGTCGCCTGACGCACCATGTCTTGGGCCACCACGCCAAAGCGCTTGGTCAGTTGACGCTCAGCTTCGAGTGCCAGCGACAAACGCCCGCGCCGCTGCTGCAACAAGGAAAGGTACTCCCAACCGCGTCGGTCGTCGTTGCCAAGACGCTCCAGATGGCTGCGCAACATCGCCGCCGCTTGCGCGTCGAAGCCGGCAAACTCAAGATGCGAAGCCAACTCGATCAGCTCAGCCAGCGTGAGAATCTTGCGCGCCTCGCGCAGCTTGAGCAGCTCCAATATCGCCGGACGATCGTTGACCGCTCGCGCGATGTTTAGCGCCTGCTGAGAAGCGTCAGCGCTTTGCGCATTGAACGCCAACCATTTCCAGTGGACGAGTGCAGTCTTCAGATCAGTGTTCCATAGCGCGATGCGGGCGACGAGTAGTCGCGTCGCCGCGTCGTTGGGCTGCAAGGCCGCCAGCCGTTTGCCCAGAGCCAGTGCTCGTTTGAGTTGCCCCCGCGACAATTCGAACTGCAGTTGCCGACGGACGACCGCGCGATTTGTCGGCTCTAGCGCCAACAGCTGAATGCCATAGCGGCGAGCAAGCTGCGGCTTGTTATTGGCCAGCGCCAACTTGATCGCCCGCTTCAAAAATTCCGTCGAGCGCGGGAAACGCTTGGCCAGGGCATCGGCCAACGCCATCGCCACCGCGGGATCTCCCGATGCCACAGCGACATCCAACGCTTTGACGGCGAGTAGCCGAGCCTGTTTTCCGGCGACTTGCCGTGATGCGCGCAAGTACGCCTGAGTCGCTGGTTGATACATCCCGGCGGCGTGGTACCAGCGAGCGGCAAGCGCCAACCAATGGCTCGCTCGACGGCGCTCAATCGCTGCGCAGCGCTGATAGTGCCCAGCTGCGAGCGCCGGTCGGCCGAGCTCCAAGGAAAGCTGTGCCAGCCGCTTGAGCCCAGCGACATCGAGGTGGTCACGATTCATGATGCGGATCATCGAAATCAAACCACGACCAGCCGCAATTCGCCGCGGGTCATCGCTTGGCAGGGTATTGTAGCGGTCGCGAGCGATCTCCAGCGCAATCAGACGTGCCCGCATACCGTAGGGACCGATCTGTCCGACGAGCGCAGAAAGCGTGTCCTCTGCGCGATCGAGATAACCGAGCTGGCGCTCTTGACGAGCCAACAGCAAGCGTGCGCCAGCGTGATTGGGCTGTGCGCGCAATAACAGGCGCAGATAGGCGATCGACAAGTCGTCGGCATTCTCGGTGAGCGTCTTGTTGTTCAGATCGAGCCGCGGAAAGAGCATGACCAGCAGCGCGCAGACCGCAACGATCAGCAGCGCCAAAGTCGACGGCCTCATCAGCCGTTCGCGGCCAGGATCGATCATCGCCTGCACCTCAGCTGGATCGAACCGCTGTCACCTTTGGAAAACTGCAGGGTCAGCACACCATGACGCAGCTGCTTGCGCTGAGCGCTCGCCTTCACGCTGCAGCGCTTGTTTGCCGTGGAAAACGCAACCTCGAGTGGAAGATGCGAGACGATTCGCGTGGTCAGCGTATTGCCCCGCCAGTTCCAGGAGCGAACCTGTCCGTTGGCCCAGAAAAGATGCGGCCGCGTCGGCCGTTCTGCGCGCACAGCGAGCAGCACCCGACCGCGAGCATCAGGCAGCAGTGCAACGTATCGCCCCTGCGGCAGCTCACGCACACCGATCACACCTACTGAGCGACGAAGGTCGGGCCAACCTAGGCTCTTCGGCAAACGGACGGTTCGCAGGGCACCAAGACCACTGAGCAGATAGCGATCATCTTGCGTCTTGGCGATCGCGACCGTGTAGCAAGAACTGACGCGCGGCGCGTACTCGCTGAGGAAAAGAGGCAGTCGTTTCTCGGCAAGCGCCCAGTCATAAACGCGGCGGAGCGCGTTGAGCGACGCTTGCTTCGTTCCCGAATAGAAGTGGTAGTAGATGCCAACCGGTTTGATGCGACGCGGCTTGTCCGTAAGCTGGAAGGTCTCTACCGCCCGTTGATAGCCGTAGAAAGGTCCAAGCCAGTTGTTGGTGTAGACGTTTTCGTTCATCACTGGCGCGTAGACTTGGAAGTGGTCGTCACCCACCGGCGCGCCCATCGGCGCAACCTCGGTCATCGTCGGGTTGGTCAGCGCGGCGGCGGTGTTGCCGCCGTTGACATTGAACACACCAGCCTGATCAGCGGAGCGCATCGACACCACGCCGGGAAGCGCGTCGCCGCTCCAGAGCATCACTTTGACTCGCTTGCCCTTGGGTGCGAGGCGACGATTGATGTAGTCGATCGAGCCGGCAACCTCGCGATCGGCGTTGAAGCGATAGTTACCGATCTTGAGGTAGTGAGCCTGCTTGGCGCTCGCCTTGCGCTCGTTTTCAGAGCTGCGCCAATCGAACGGATGACTGAAGCTGTGGCTCGCCAGCTCGACATAGGGCAGACGGAAGATCTGACGCGCGACGGCTTCCATCTGCTCCGACAGCTTCGGATAGAGACCCGCTGGTCCGACCTCGCCTTCGACGACGGACACGGTGGTCGGGATGCGATAGCGCTCGAGGATCTGCTTGTGAATGATCTCGGCGGAGAACACCGGCTTGCCAAACTCGGCGCGCGAGGGAAACCCATCGCCGTCGATATGAGCGGTGAGGATCCGCAGACCGTTTTCGGTGGTCACATCGGGAATTGGAATGTCAGGCAACGCCAACGCCTGCTTGAGAAAGGCGAATGGGTTGAGCAACCACGAGCTGCGATCGTCATGGCCGGTGGCGATCACGTAGGGATCGAGCGCCAGCCCGCCCCAGGGAGCGGTGAAGGTTGGCGTCGCTGACTTGTTGCGTTTGTCGGTCAGCTGCAGGTGCACGACGGACTGGTCGTCGACAACGGTCCAAGGCATCACTTCGCGAGACAGCGCGAGGATCGGACTCTCGAAGCCGACGATTGCGTCTTGACGGGTGATTCGCGTTGGCGGCGTAAAGCGCCCCGGAATGATCTCGATACCGAGCCGACGCAAGAACACACCGTCGGTCTGAAAGCCGATTCGGCCGATCAGCGCAACGCGCTGGCGCCGTTTGAGCCGCTCCTCCAGCCAGCGTCGGTATGTCGGCGGCCGTGAGATCTGGTCGTCCTGAAACCAGACCAGCGAACCAGCGAAGTTGCTCATCTGCTGAGGAAGGCCGGCACGAACATCGATGTAGTGCGGACGAAAGCCGAGGTACTCCAGCGGCATCGCGAAATAGAGATGACTGACCGACGCGCGTCGACGCGGTTCCTCCTGCGAGTCGCGCACAAATATTACGCGTCGCGGGATCGGCTCGACGAGGCCAACGCCCAAGGTGTCGAGCGCAGGGGTGGCAACCCAGGGTGTGATCCCCAACGCGGCGATCTGGCGCGCCGTCTGTCGCGCCGATCGACGATCGAGCGGATCGACGTAGTCGATCGCGATCACTGGGACGCCAAAGCGATCGCGAACGCGTTTGAGCTGTCCGAGCAACCATGCTCGATCAGCAGCCTTGACCTCGACGTAGCGCTCGGTGTTGGGTTCCCAGCCGCGGAACAGCGACTCGGCCGCCAGCGCGGTAACGTGTCGCTTGACGTAAGGGACGATCTCAAAGCCGCGATTGAAGATCATCTTCATCTGGTGACGCGAGGCCACCTGCCGAACCCACATGGCGAGCGCTTGAGCGCAGCGCTTGTGTTCATCGGGCTTTTTGTAGACCGCCTGGTAACTGTCGAGGGTGTCCAAGAAGATGCCGGCGTAGCCACGCTGCTTAAGCTCGGCGACACGCGCTAAGAGGAAGTTTCGCCAACCCGCGCTCTGCGGATCGATGATGCTACTGCGCCAAGCCGCGTTTTCGCCGACGATCCAACGCTTATCGATTTGCGGAAACCACGGATGACTGTGGGCGACCTCACCGACGCTGAGGTAGGCGAAGGCGCGACTACCAACGCGCTTAAGCCGCTTCAGCTCGCCTGCGGTCGTATTGCGCGGCTCGAGCACGACGTCATCGAACAGACCGAGCTCAACGACGGGCGGACGACTGCCGTAAAACAGCGCAACCGAACGCATCGGTCGCTGCGCTGCCTCGGCCTGGATGCCAACAAGGGTCAGCACCAGGTAGAGCGTCGCTTTGCGAGCGCAAGTCATCTCCCCGATCAAAACGACCCAAAATCAGCAAGATTTAGCGGTTTTTGGTCTCAGGATTGCGGTTTGTCGACGGTGAACGAGTACACGCTACTCCCACCTCCCCACTGATCAGCGATGAATGCCTACCTCGAAACCGACAACTAAAAGCGGAGTCGGCTGAGACCTAAACGGCTGCCAAGCGAACGGCCCGCGAGACCACAGGGGGAACGAATGACTTACAACAGGCGAATAACTATCGGGTTTGCCATCTTGCTTGCGCTATCACTCGGGGGCTGTGAAAGCTCAAGCACCGCGCGGCCCGATGGCAGGACGCGCGACGCTGCGGCGAACTTCGACGCCGGCCTCGACGACGCCGCGCGGGGCGACGCCAACGCCGATGATGCAGCGCAGCAAGGCGACGCCACGGTTGCGGATGGCAGGCAGGTCGACGGCCCAGTGGCCAGCGATGGCCCGCCAACCGACGCGGGGCCAGCCCGCGACGGCGCGTTACCGCGCGATGGAAGCATCCCCTTCGACTTCACGTTGCCGGTAGACAGTGCCAACGGCAATCATGACTGCCAGTGGCTCTTCGCCTGCTTGCAGAACTGCAACCCCGGCGATCAATCTTGCGCCAATGGATGCATCAACCAGAGCGCGCCAGCGGCGGTCACTGCTTATGCTCGACTGAGCACCTGCATGCAAAACGCCGCGGGCGGAGCCTGCCAAGCGTACTGCAACGGCACAGCAACAAAATGCGAGGCTTGTCTGCTCAAGACCTGCGAGCAGCAGCTGGTGACCTGCATTCCAGCGATTGGAGGCGATGGCGGCCTGCTGAACTTCGACCTCGGCCCACCACCAAACAGCGATCTCGGTCTACCGCCACTGGACAGCGGACCACCAAAGGCAGACGGTGGCTCGCCTGGCGATGCGGCGATGCCCGTCGATAGCGGCACCGGTCCGCTGGGTTGCGCCAGCGTGATTCACTGCATGATTCAGTGCGATCCCAATGATCAGATGTGTCCGCAGCTTTGCTTCAACCGCGCGACGCCCAAAGCGGTCCAGCTCCTCGATGCGATCGCTTTATGCCAAAGCAAGGCCGTTCAAGGGTCCTGCGCCAGCCAATGCGCACAGCCGGGTGGCGTCTGCGAGGCCTGTATTCAGAGCGCCTGCGTTGCAGAGATTACCGACTGTATCAACGACGTCTGAGCCGCGCCCGTCTCCACGAAACTTGTCAAGGCAACGGCGGCTCGCATACCCTGATCGCCGATGAGACCCGCACCGCCCGCCGATCCAAACGACAGCGGCTTTTCGGCACTACAGCGCCGGATCGCTCAACTCGCCCCGACCACCAAACAACAGTTACTTCGGCAATTCGACGCGCTGCTGCTCACCCGCGCGCATTCGACCCCACCACCGACGCGCACACTGCAGCTGCTCTGCCTAGCGGCGGCCAGCGACGACGACCTCAACGCGCAGGCCAAACGCCGGCGGCAAACGCTGAGTAAACTGGCCGATCAGCGCGTGCTCGATATTTGCTACACCAACAACGCCAGCTGCAACTTTGGTCCGCATCGGGCGGCGGTCTGGGGAAAAGACCACGCCGAGCTGGATGCGAAGCTGCAGGAGATCGAGCAAGGCCAAGGGTCGACGCGTCGCCAGGTGCTCACCGAGACGAAGACTGCGCTGCTGTTCTCGGGTCAGGGTGCACAGCGCAATGGAATGGGACGAGCGCTTTACGAGCAGCATCCGGTGTTTCGCAGAGCACTCGAGCGGCACGCCAAGATCCTCGCCGACGAGTTAGCGCACCCGCTGCTCGATCTAATGTTCGGCCAACTTGGCGATGAGGAATTGATCAACCAGACGGCCTACACACAGCCCGCGTTGGTCTCCTTCGAGCTGGCGATCAGCGAGCTCTGGTCGAGCTGGGGGATCCGTCCCGATGCTGTGCTGGGTCACTCGGTCGGCGAGATCGCCGCCGCCTGTGTGGCCGGCGTGCTCTGCGAAGAACAAGCGCTGCGCCTGATCGCCGCGCGAGGACGTATGATGCAGGCACTGCCCGCCGGCGGTGCAATGGCAGCTGTGATAGCTGACGAATCCACCGTGATCGCCGCACTGCAGGCGGTCAACGATTCGCGCTTGGCCGTCGCCGGATATAACGGCCCGCGCTCGCTGGTGATCTCCGGGCCGCGAAGCGCGGTTGACGCCGCAAGCGCCGAAATCAAAAAATCCCGCGCGCGCGTGGTCGCCCTGCGGGTCTCCCACGCCTTTCACTCGCCGCTGATGGAGCCCATGCTCGAGGCGTTCGGCGAGTATGTCGCAACGCTCAACTTGTCTCCGCCCAAGTTGACGCTGATCTCTAACCTGACCGGTACGGCCGCCGGTGACGAAGTTGCCCGTGCCGAATACTGGGTCGAGCATGTGCGAAAGCCGGTGCGCTTCGCGCAGGGAATCAGCGCACTGCTCGAACACGGGATCAGCGATTTGCTCGAGGTCGGACCCACCCAAACACTGGTCGGTATGGGCAAAAAGTGTGTCAGCGATCGCTCGGACCTGGGCTGGATTCCCTCGCTACGCAAGGGCAAGGACGAATCGGACGAGTTGTTTGCAGCGATTGGCGAGCTGTTTGTCCGTGGCCACGCACTCGACCTCGAGGTTTTTGATCAACCTTATTCGCCACAACTGCTAGCCTGGTCGACGGAAGTGGCCGATGCCGACTGGCAGCGAGCTGCCGAACAGCGTTTGCTTAAGCTCGCTCGCTCGCTCCCGCCAGCGAAGATCGAACCATTGCTCGAAGCCCTCGAACAGGACTCGTTACGATGAGCTGCAAAACACCAACGCTGATCATCCTCACGCTCTGTGCGGCCGGTGTCGCTAGCGCAGCAAGCCCTCGCGCCCAGCGGGCAACGGGTCGGAGCTTTTCGGTGCCCATCCCGTCAGGCTTTTCCTGGCTCAACAAGCCACTTGGCAATCGTCTCGACGCCGAGATCGCTCGCGTCGGCAAGGCTGGTGGTGTGCTACTGAAGGCCGAGCAACGTCCTAAGCTGACCAACCCGTTTGTCGCCAGCATCGTGATCCTACCAGCGCCGGGAGGCGAGTCGGTAAACGCCAGCGTCAGCAACTGCAAGCAGACGGCGCAGACAATGTCCCAGATGGTCAATGCTACCCTGCAATCGGCGTCGCTGATCGCGCTAGCACATGGGAAAGCGTGCCAATGGCTGCTCGCCGGCAAGGACGCGGCGAAGCCCCATCGTCGCGGCCGCGGCACGGTCATCGCCCAGGGCAAGGACGTCTGGGTCGTAACCTGCAATTTCGACGCGCGCGACTCGGCCGGCGACAGCGCCTGCAAACAGGTGCTCGCCGGCTGGCGCTTTGGCAACGCGCTAAAGCCGACCAGCGACGCTAGCCTAGCGAGGCCGCTCAACCCGCGAAAGCGCGGCAGCCGGCCGACGTGGCGATGACGGCACTGCTCGCCCAACCATGCAGCGTCGGGCCATCGCTGAAATTGCCGCAATATCAGCGTGTGATCTTGCCGGATCTGATCGGCCGGATCTGATCGGCCGGATGTGCAGCAGCGGTCGACCCCTTGACTCACCCCTCGGCGCTGCTATTATCCGAGCTATTGCTCGGTTTAAAGCCGCGACTTGCGGTTGAGGTATTCGATGAGCGGCTTGCCCAAGACATCCCAACGACGTGCCGATCTTCTCGCGCGGCTCAAGCTGATCAGTGAAAACGATCTTAGGATCGATGATCCGCGCGCGATGGTTTACGTCTTTCGCGAAAACGCAGCGGCCTCGACGCTCGGCGAGGAGGTACTGCGCCAGTTCTGCTGGAACAACGCGCTCGACGCGCGGGCCTTTCCTTCGGCGCTGGTGCTCGAGCGCGAGGTCGTGGCGATCGCCGCCGGCCATCTGTCGGGTGACGCACAGGTTTGCGGCAACTTCACCAGTGGCGGCACCGAAAGCATCATCTTGGCGGTCAAGGCTGCGCGCGATCGCGCCCGCGTGCGCGGCGTGAGCGCCCCGGAAATGATATTGCCCCAGAGCGCTCATCCGGCGTTTCACAAGGCCGCCCAGTTGCTCGGCCTACGCGTGATCAGCGTTCCGGTCGATGGACAACAACTGACCGCCGATGTGCCGGCGATCGCCGCGGCGATCAACGCGCAGACTGCGCTGATCGTTGGCTCTGCACCGAGCTACGCCCACGGCGTCCTCGATCCGATCGACGCGCTGGGCGAACTTGCGATCGCGCATGACCTGCCGTTACACGTCGACGCCTGCATCGGCGGCTTCGTGTTGCCACTCTTCGAAGCGCTCGGCCAAACCATCGCGCCATTCGACTTTCGCGTCCCAGGCGTGAGCTCGATTTCGATCGACTTCCACAAATACGCTGGCACGCCACTCGGCGCTTCGGTCGTGCTCTACCGCGAGCCCGCTTTGCGGCGGCATCAGATCTTCAGCTTCTCCGGTTGGCCGGGCTACGCATTGGTCAATCCGACGCTGCAAAGCAGTCGCTCGGCCGGGCCGCTCGCGGCGACCTGGGCAATGCTTCACAGCCTGGGCCGTCCAGGCTACTTGGCGATCGCCCAGCGGCTTCTCGATGGTCAACAGACGCTGCTGCGCGGCCTCGCGCGGATCGACGGCGTGCGCGTGTTGGGTAACCCGGTGATCACGCTCTGCGCGATAACCAGCGAGATTGTCAACGTCTTCGCCCTCGCCGAACAGATGCGCAAGCGTGGCTGGCGGATGCACCCGCAGTTTCCCTGCGGCGATGCGCCAGCGAGCATCCACCTCAACGTGCTGCCGGTCAACAGCGCGGCGATCCCGATCTTTCTAGACGACCTGGAACGCTGCGTCTCGACGCTGGCCGCTGCCGGTGAGCCGCCTGTCAGCGGCGCGTTTGCCAGCCTAGCAGAGACCCTGACGGCAGTCGCTCCCGACCAGCTGGCCGATGGCCCGCTCGAACGGATCATCGATGAGTTGATCGCAAGCGGAGAGATCGGCGACGGCGAGATGACCGCGCTCAACAACTTGCTGAGCGCCTTGCCGGCCGAGCTGCGCGATCGATTGTTGACGATTTACAGCGATCGTATCAGTCGCTAGGCGCGCACGATCTCAGCCCTCCGACCAACGCGGAGCAGCCCCTCGCCTCGCCGTCGGTGAACGTGACCGCGACGCCAAGTACGGAGCGAGCATGCGGGTGACTTCGTCGATCAGGCGGTCATCGTCGAGCATCTCTGGATGATCGATCAGCGCACCCATCACCGTAGCCTCAACCGCGTGCTGGGTGACGAAGGCGCAAAGCGTCGTATCCTCTACATCGAGGTGCTCCTCGACCAACGCGGCGATCGCACTTTGAAATAGCAGCTCGCGTCGTCGCTGTTGCCGGCGCGTCTCGAAACGGTGCCGGTTGCGGGCCAGCTCTAAGACCGTCACCCGGTTCTCACGCAGGCGATAGAGGAAGCGCCGCAGGATTCGCTCGGTGAACTCGGCGACAGACAGCGGCCAGGGGGCCTGTGCGGGCGATGGGATAACGTCGGCGACGAGCCTGCGCGCCAGCTCGGTGTACATCTCGGAGAACAACGCTTCGCGATCGGAGAAGTAACGGTAGAGCGTGCCAACACCGACACCGGCGACCTGCGCGATCAAGCGTGTGGTCACACGCGAGAAGCCATAGGCCGCCAAGACACGCTGGCAACCTTGATAGATCACCTCGAGCGTTTCTTTGGAACGGCGCTGTATCGGTACGCGGCGTTGCCTATTTGCGGAGGACGATTTTTGCATGGCATTTACCCCGCCCAGCCAACGCGGGCACAGTCGCTCCGCTGCGCGAGACGATCGGCGAGCAAGCTACTGAGCTGCACGCGCCGATCGGCGGCACGATCCTAGTTCAGACAGGTCAAGAAGATGTTGCCGTAGGCGTCTACACCGCAGCGACAGGGCGGATAGGTCAGGCCCAGCGCTTTGGTCAGACAAGCGCACTCGGCATGGCGACAGCCCGAGGGAATCGGCGCACACTTCTGCTGGGTCGGCGCGCCGTTTGTGCGGTCCTCGTGACAGTACTGCTGCTGAGCCGCGCACTGATTGTTGCCGCAGGGAAACGTACTGCCCTGCTTCTTCCAACACAGCTTGTCGATACACGTCTCGTCGTTGCCGCAACCACTTGGAACCAGCGACCCACCCGTTCCACACGGCTGGGTCTTGCAGGCGTCTTGGCCGTTGAGACAAGAGTAGCCGACGATGCAACCCTTCGAATCGGTGAACGGCGTTCCGCCGCACCAGTTGCAGGGAGGGGCACCAATGCAGCCATCGGCTGGCGTGCTCATGTCTCGGACGATCAGCAGGTCGGCAGGAGCGGAAGCGTCAGGAAGCGTCCGGCTGTCGGAAACAATCGGACTGCCGTCGGCGACCACGGTTCCGTCGGCTTTGGTGCCAGCATCGGCGCGCTTGCCGAGACCGACGTCTGTGCCACATCCACTAGAGGTGAGAAGGCTTGCAGCTGCGATCAGCAGCGCGCCGCGCGATAGAGTCTGTAGAAGCATGAGTTCCTCCTGCGATCCAAGTGGCGCGAGAGCGGCGAAGCGATCACTCTTTTTTCGCGGCGGCGACTGGGCAGGCGAGACGCTGGGCAAGTGCACGCAGATCTTCGGCTCGTGGGCTACGCGGATGGTGGCGGTCAAAATCGCTCAGCGCGCTGCAGAGCAACGCGCGCTCAGCCTTGAGCGCCAAGAGTGTGTCGATCAGCTGCAAGCGGGTCTCGTGAGCCAAAGCACCCTTTGGCCAGCGCGCCAACCAGGCCTGATAGAGCTGCAAGGCGCGGCGATCGTCATCGCCGCGAAGCGCCCGTGCTCGGCGGTAGGCCGCGACTTGCTGGGTGAGTCGTGAGACCGAGCGCGCGATCGGCGGCGGTGAAACAGGCGCATCGACAGCTGCTGGCGCCGCTTGAGCAGCCAAGGGGCGATCGCGCGCAGCGGCACCTTTCGACGGGTCAGCCGGTGGCGCAGTAACAACGGGCTTTGCGCTGGGCCCGCGCGCCGCAGCGTGGGCCAGGGCGGCGGGTTTCGCCGCTGAATCAACGGCGTCCGTGGGGCGCGGCGACCGGTCAACACGCGGCGTGGCTGGCGAACCCAGCAGATGCCGACGACCGCGAGCAGCTCGCCGAGCGGCCAGCCGTCGAATCGTCGCTGCGCCATCGATGTGACGGTCGGCGATGTGGCGATCGGCGGCGTGCAGATCCACCAGATTGTGCCCCGCCGAATTGCCAGCTGCACTGCTGCGAACTGGCCTGCTGGGATCCGTCGGACCATCTTTGCCCAAGGGTCCGCCTGCTGCTACTGCTGGCGCCTTGGGCTGCACCCGCTGCACACTGGGCACGAACGACGGTGAAAAGCTGCGGGCTTGGCTAGCTTGGACGGCGTTCCGGCGCTCGGCGTTGTGGGATCTAACGACCAAAGTGCCCGCCACGGCCACCGTCGGGACCAGTGCAAATAGCCAGCGCAGCAGGCTTCGTCGCGGGCGTCGAATCTGCTTGAGTGCCTGACGACGCACGCGTTGCTTGATCGCATCGGACGCGCGCAGCTCGCGCAGCGGCTCAAGCAGCTGACCGAGATCGGTTGGAGGGATCGGACGTTGTGTCACAGTGCACCTCCCGCGTCGGAGCGCGACCAGGCTCGAACGAACGCTTCACGCGCCAAACGTCGACGAGAGCGCACGGTGTTGACCGGCACACCCAAAAGCTGCGCCGCATCGCTCAGGCTGCAGCCCTCGATGTCGACCAGCACCAAGACATCGCGCAGCTTGGTCGAAAGCGTGCCGAGCACCCGACGAACCTCGATCACGCGCTGGCTATCGGCGACCAAGTCCTCGGGCGTCGCCAGCGGATCGGGCTGGGTAGTCTGTTTGACCACCCAGCGTTTGGCCCGACGCAGTCGGTGCCAACGGCGATATTGGCAAACGACACGAACCGCGATCCCACGTAGCCAGGCGCGCGGACTGTCGATCGTCGCGCGCATTAATCGCCGGTCGGCGATAACAAACACCCGTTGAACGATCTCTTCGACATCGGCGTCGTCGACGCCGAGACTGATCACCAAGCGATAGATCGCATCAAAATGGGCCTGGTAAAGCGCACCCCAAGCCTGGGCGCGCTCGGCGGCCGACAGCCGGGACCAGACGCCCATTGGGCGAGTGACGGATTCGCTCATCACGATCGACAAGTGTCGCGAACCTTGACGATCGATCACTGCAAATCCCCAGACGACGGGCCAAAGCTATATATCCCACCGAAAAGAGCAACAAATTCCGCATAGGGCGTCTCAACGATCGGCTGACCATCCACGGTCCGATAGCGGTCGATCAGCGGGAAAATATTGGCCCCTAGTGCCAGATTCAGTAAAAAGCGCGGGCCTAGGCGTAACAACAATCCCGTGGTCGGTCGCAGCATCGGACGGGCCAACCAGCGCACGTCGGCATCGATCAACTCGCGACCGTGGACGCGACGCCATTCCAGTCCGGCGAGCAACGTGGTTTCCAACGACCAGCGTCCGGCGCTCCAGCGATACCCCGCGCTGAGCGCCGACTGCCAGCGCAGCAAGTCGACACGCTCGCGCACACCGTAAAGCGTCTGGCGCGGCGCGATCGCCAAATGCACGGCGAGCAGCCAATGTTCTGCCAACCGAGCGGCGAACACGGTCTCGATCAACGGAGCTGCCGGCAGGCCGACCAATCCACCGGCGACAGAGAGTTCCCAGGCGATCGCCCGACGGCGCGTGACGCGATAGATCAGCGGCAGAAACTGGTTCTCGACGACGATCGCCGCCGCCTGCGCGCGTGCTTGACAATCGCTACCAGCAAACCGCCGTTCGACAACAACGCGCTGTTTGGGATCGAGTAGACGCACGCGCGCCGCATCGGGCAGCCCCGCGAGCGCCACACGCCAACCTGAAGGCAAGGCAACTTCGCCGAGCGCACCGCGCCACTGTTCGATGGTCGGGCACGGCCGGACACTTCGCTCAGCCGGCGCCGCACGCGCAGCGCTGAGGCCAAGCCAAGCGACCGCGACGCAAAACAGCGCCCCCTGCCTTGACCACCAAACCATCACCGCGCCTTTTTAGGGCAGCGCTGGCGATCGCCGCAACGGCTTTATCACTGTACTTAACGATATCGTATGGTTACGCGCTGCTCGCGGCGGCCACGGGCAGAAAGAATCGCACCGTCGTACCCTCACCGAGGGCGCTCTGAACGTCAATCCTGCCGCCGTGTTTGTCGACGGTTGCGTAGGCGGCGGCCAAACCGAAACGCATTTCGGTGCGCGATCGGTCATCCGACAGGCTGACATCGAACAGCTGTGCGACCTGTCTTTCGCTCATGCCGCGACCATTGTCGCGAATCGTCACGACCACATGATCCTGCTCGAGCTCGGTCAGGGCGACCACGCTGCCTTGTCGCTCGATCGCCTGAATCGCATTTTGCAGCACGGTGAGAAAGGCGTGATGCAATTCGCGCGGCCAACCATCGATTAGCGGCACGGGCTTTAGTTCGCGCTTGAGTTCGACGGTCTGGGGAATCGAAAGCGCGACAAGATCGAGCGCAGCAGCCAACCCATCACACACATCAAACCGTCGAGAGGCTGGATGATCGAGTTGACTAAAACGCTGGAGGTTCTTCGCGACGGCGGCGATGCGCGTCAGCGCACTATCGGTGGTCTGCTGCGAAGAGCGCAACATCTCGGCGAGCTTTGCCGTCTGCGCATCACCCAAATCGTGGCTGTCGATCAGCTCGAGTAGACGTCGCGCGGCCCGGCTCGCCAACTCAGCACTGCTGCGCAACGCGCCGAGGGGCGAATTCAGTTCGTGGGCCATCCCTGCAGCGAGCTGGCCAAGCAGCGCCATCTTCTCGGCCTCGACCAGCTTGGATTGCATCCGATGCAACTCGCTGTAGCGCAGCCGCTGGAGCTCGGCCTCTTTTTTTGCGGACTCCATCGCCGCACGGACTTCGACCTGCTCGAGCTTGTTCTTCGCGTCGCGCCGCGCGATGCGTTCACGCAGTGCCTCTGCTTGGCGCAGATGCTCAAGTGCTTTTTCCGGTCGCGCCTGGCGCTCGTAGAGGTCGGCCAATGCGTCGTGTATTCCTGCTTCGCTGAGGATCGAAACGGCCAATCGCTGCAGGCGCGGCAGCGCATCGTTGAGCTGTGTCTCGGCTTCGTCTAGCGCGCCCCGTCGGATCAGTAACCGCGCTAAGGCCAGCTGAGTTCGCGTTCCCATCACGCTGCGCCCGGCCTCGTTGGACCAGCGAACCTCGAGCGCCGCCCGATAGATGCGCTCGGCCTGCTTAAGATTGCCTTGCTTGTCCTCGATTTCCGCCAACGCCGACAGCGCACTCCACTGCAGGAAGTCGTCTGCCGAGCGAGCAGCAATCTCACGGCAACGCTCGGCGTATCGACGGGCCTCCTCGTAGCGTTCAGCGTCTTTGAGCACGCTGGCCAGCCGAGAGCAGAGCGTGCTGATGCCCATTTGGTCGTCGACCCGCTCGAACAGCGCCAGCCCTTGCTGCAGGTGTTCGACCGCGCTTTCCAATTGACCCGAGGCCGCGAGAATGCCGCCGACACTGCTCAGCGCATAGCCTTGGCGCACCGGGTCGTCGATCTCCTTGGCGATACTCAACGCTTCGAGCCCCAGACTCAATCCACCCGAGAGATCGCCGACGTGCTCATGCAGCGTGGACAAAAAGTCGCGCGCAGCGGCTCGGCCGGCCGGATCGTCGGCCTTGTCGAAGTACTCGCGCGCTTCTTGAGCGAGCTCAAAGATGCTGCGCAGCTGATCCATGTTTTGGATGGTCATCGCCATCGTGCGAGCAGCGCTGGCCCGGCCACGGTGGTAGTCCGCCGCGATCGATAGGGTTCGCGCCTCGCCCGCTAGCCGATTGGCGCGCTCGGCATCGGTGAAACGCAACGCCCAAGCCAGCCCGAGCAAGGCGTCGACCAGTGCGATCGACGCCTGCGGGTCCTGACGTGCCGCGACCAAACGCGCTTCGAGCTCAGCGAGGGGTTGAACCATCGCCCTAAGGTAGCGCGTCTGAAACGGCATGTCCGGGCTTTTTGCCGAGCGCGGTGACACCACGGCGGCAGCGCGAAAAGCAGCCGAGGCGGCTTTCGGCAGCCCGCTAGTGCTATAGTCGAGATAAGCGATGGAAATCCGATGAAGATAGGCGACCGCCCGCGGCAAGTCGGGGTTGTTACCGTTGCACGCTCTGACTACGGCATCTATCGGCCGCTGCTCGAAGCGATCGACGCGCGACCCGAGCTTGAGCTGAAGCTAATCGTTGCGGGGATGCATTTGCGCGCCGAGGACGGCCTGTTTGTCGAGCAGATCGAAGCTGATCGCCGACCGATCGCCGCGCGGGTGCCGATCGCGCTTAACGGCGACCGAGCGCTCGACATCGCCTGCGCCACCGGTGAGGCGGTTGCGGGCTTTGCTCAGGCGTTGGCGGCGGTCGAACTCGATTGGCTAATCGTGCTCGGCGATCGCTACGAGATGTTCGCCGCGGCATTGGCGGCGCTGCCGTTCAACCTGCCGCTTGGCCACATCCACGGCGGTGAACTGACGATCGGTGCCTTCGACGACGCGCTGCGCCACGCAATGACCAAGCTCGCGCACCTGCACTTCGTCAGCACAGCGAGCTACGGCCAGCGGGTTAGGCAAATGGGCGAGGCCGCCGAGCGCGTGATCAACTGCGGAGCGCTATCGGTCGATTGCGTGACGCGTGAGACGATCATCAGCCGGGAGCAGCTCGCTAACGAACTTGGCTTTGCTTTACCCGAGCGCTTTTTGCTGGCGACGTTTCATCCGACGACTCGCGCGACCGCACAGCTCGACCAGCAGCTGACAGCGCTGATCGGCGCGCTCAGCGACGCGGATCTGCCGGTGATCTTTACCGCTCCCAACGCCGACACCGCCGGACGCGACGCGCGCCAAGCGATCGAAGTGGCCTGCAGGGCCAACCCAGCTTGGCACTTCGTCGAGAACATGGGCACCCGCCGCTACTTTGCGGCAATGAACTACGCGGCGGCGATGGTCGGAAACTCGTCGAGCGGAATCGTCGAAGCGGGGCTATTTCGGCTGCCCGTCGTCAACGTCGGCATTCGCCAACAGGGCCGGCTGCGACACGCGGGCATTATCGACGTCGCTGACGATCGGCAAGCGATCGTCGAGGCGATCGAGCAGGCGACCTCAGCTGCGTTCGCCGAGCGCTGGCGCGACTTCCAACACCCTTACGGCGACGGCCACGCCGCGCAGCGGATCGCTGAAGCGCTGGTCAGCACGGCGATCGACGACAAGCTGTTGCAGAAGGCGTTCTGCGATCTGACGTAGCGGTAACGCGGCTCAGACTCGACTCGCTTCTTTGGGGGACCGAGCGCATACGCTGTGCCTCAAGACGCTCGCCAGGGACCGCGCAAGCCAGCAAGGGGCCGCCCACTATCGCTCACTTGGAGTCCCCGAGGCACGGAGCATCTGCTCGGTCCCCATAGCGAGCGAATCTAACGCGCGCCGTCGAGCAAGGCCCGGGCAGCATGAGCGAGGGCCGCTGAGAGATCGGCGGGGTAGTCGGGCTCGATGTTGCTGAAGATATAGTTGGCCAGATCGGGCTCGGTCTTGGCCAGCGCTTCAAGATTCGGCACGCTGTTGGCCGCCGCGTCGAGCTCGGCATAGGTGACCTGACGACGCTTCCGTCCGCCATCGGCCTCGACGATCGCCTGATAGACGACCGACAGCAGAAACAACACGGAGACCAGCGCTTCGGCGGAGAGCGTACCGCGACAGCCGATCACATACTGGGTGATTTGCGGCTGCCAGTCGCGCACCAGATTGACTTGGTCGGTAACGAACTGCGCGTCGTTCATCTGTGAGGAGACACGCTCCATCACGGCTACGATCGTTTGCTCGTCCACTTTCTGCATCGCTCATCCCATCGCTCAGTTCAGCTGGCCTCGTGACCGCCGCTGCTAGTTCGGCGGCCTGTTCGGCCGAGGCCGAGGCCCGCGCCCAGACCACGGCCGAAGCTGCTTTGCCGACATCGGCTGCTGTGGACCGATCGCCCGCCAGAGGAAATCGCCAATCGTCGTCTGCACCCGTCGCTGTGCGCTGAGCAACCGCGTCCCAGCCAGACGCTCGGCAAAGCTCGCAAACTGCCAGTCGCTCGGAGCATCTGCGCGCAAGCCCAGCGGCCAAGTCGCGTCGCGTTCGCCGTAGACAAACAGCAGCGGAATCGACTCGAGCAGGTCACGATGGTCGTCGATGCGGTGCTGCTGCTCGGTCGCTGCGCCAGCGCTGATCAGCACCAGCGCCCGCGGCCACTCATACTTGGGAGAAGTTTTGGCGAGCACGGTGTAGTCCAGCGCGCTAGCGGTCCCGTCGCCGGCGGCGACCAGCGCGATCTGTCGCCCGTCGATTTGACAATCGTGGCCTACGAGATACTCGTAGGCTGCGACCACATCGAGTTTTCCGCGCGGCCCCTTTGACGCATCTTTGGCTTGCCCAGCGCTCTGTCCAGAGCCACGTCGATCGAGGCTGAGCACGTTGAGCCCCTTTTCGCGCAGCATCTCGATAAACGTCAGCGCGAATGCGCGCCGATCGAGCCGCCCCGGCAAGTCGTGCAAAAGGATTACCGCCGAGCGCTGCCGTTTGCCAGTCGCGTAAAAGTCGCCCGCGAGCGTGACACCGTCGGTGGCCTTGAGCTTGGCGACAAATCGCCCGGCCTGGCAGCGATCGCCGCTCAGCGCCGGTCCGCGCTGATCAGCATCGCGGCTCTGGACAGGCGACCGCCGACAACCGGCCCAGAGGGAAAGCGCGACAACAAGCAGCGAGATCCTTCGCATCCAGACGAGGATAGCCTCGGCGGCGGCGACAATCCAGCGTCGAAAGCATCCGTTGCGAACAAGTCGTCTAACGACATATTCTGTACGCGCGGAGAAGAAAGTGGCAACAGATCACGAAGACAACCATTCGGAGAAATCCTCGCCTGTCGAACAGTGGGAGTTCGCCGGCTGGGGCACAGCCGAACAGATCCGCGACGTGCGCAAAGAAGAGGTCCAGCTGGCTCCGCTCGATCGCGCCCCGCAGCATAAGCTAGGCCAGTGGCGAGCGACCGCGATCTGCGGCAACGACATCACCTCGAGCTGCCTTTACGTCTCGGCACTCTGCGCGACAACCGCCGGCCGTTACGCGCCGATCGTCTTGGCGATCGTCGCGGCGATCTTGTACCTGTTTCGCAAAGTCTACGCCGAGGTTGGCAGCGCCCTGCCGCTCAACGGTGGCGCCTACAACGTGCTGCTCAACACGACGACCAAGGCCAAGGCATCGGTTGCCGCTTGCTTAACGCTGCTCTCTTACATCGCCACTGCGGTGATCAGCGCCTACGAGGCGATGGAGTACGCACACCATCTTTATCATGGCCTGCCGATCATCGCCGCAACGGTCGGTCTGCTGCTGGTGTTCGCGATGCTCAACATCCTCGGCATTACTGAATCGGCGGTCGTCGCGCTGGGGATCTTTATCTTCCACATCGCAACGCTGACGGTGCTGGTTGTGGTTTCAGCGATCAAAGTCATCGGCGATCCGACGTTGTTTTCACAAAACTGGTCTCAGCCGCCGCCCGGCGGTCTGATCAGCGCACTCTACTTTGGCTTCGCGAGCGCGATGCTCGGCATCTCGGGCTTCGAAAGCTCGGCGAATTTCATCGAAGAGCAGAAGCCCGGCGTGTTTCCCAAGACGCTACGCAACATGTGGGTCGCCGTGGGCGTGTTCAACCCGACGATCAGCCTGCTTTCTTTGGGGCTGATCCCGCTGGCCAACTTTGCCGGCACCAACGATCTGCTCGCCCAAATGGCGCTGACCTCCTGGGGGCCGTTCTTATCGAGCTGGGTTAGCATCGACGCGGTGTTGGTGCTTTCCGGCGCGGTGTTAACCTCCTACGTCGGCGTGACCGGCTTGGTACGCCGCATGGCGCTCGACCGCTGTCTGCCGCAGAAACTGCTGGCGCAAAATCGGCTGCGCGGCACCAATCACTGGATCATCCTCGGCTTCTTTCTGCTGTGCTGGGCGATCTTGGAGATCGCCCACAACAACGCCGACCCAACGAAAAAAGAGACCGTCGCCCAGCTGCTAGCCGGCGTCTATACGATCTCGTTTCTTGGCGTGATGGCGCTGTTTGCGATCGGCAACATGCTGCTCAAGGTAAAACGGTCACGACTGCCGCGCGCCGTCCGCGCCGGCTGGCCCTCGGTCACCCTCGGACTAGCCGCCGTGCTCGCCGGCATTTCGGGCAACATCCAATCCGACCCTCGACGGGTGCGCATCTTCTTGTTCTTCTTCATCGGCGTCGGCGCGGTGATCGCGGTGATGTTCTTGCGCATTCAGCTGTTGAAGATCGTGCTATTTATCGCGCGTGCGGTGGCCGAAAGTATCTCGCAGGTCACCAGTCTGACCGTCGTCTACTTCACCCGTGGCGACAATCTCGCCGCGCTCAATCGCGCCGCCCAATACGTGCTGGCCAACGAACAGACGCGAACGCTCAAAGTCGTCCACGTCTATCAAAGCGAAGATCAAATCCCGGCCAATCTCTCCGATGACCTGCACAAGCTCGACGAGATCTATCCGCAGCTGCGCATCGACTTTGTCGGTGTACAGGGCAAGTTTGGACCGGAAATGATCGAGGCGCTGAGCCAGCGGTTGGGCGTACCGAAAAACTACATGTTCATCGGTACGCCGGGAGATCGCTTCCCCCACAACATCGCCGACCTGGGCGGTGTGCGCGTGATCCTCTAGCCAACGCGCGCGACCCTTTCAGGCAAAACGGCGGTTCCACCGCCGCGCTTTTGCGATGGGTTTTCGCCTTGGCCGCGGGCGATCGCTGAACGCTGAACGCCCCCTCTTGACACCCACGCAAACCCTGCGAAAATTAGCGACACCTGGGTTCCCAGGCGTTCTTTATCCTGCTCGTTCCCGTTGATCTTTCAAGGCCCGTTCCAATGAGGTCGTGTGCAAGTTTCTCTGTTCAGAGTTTCGCGCCACGCGTTTCTCCTCGCGCTGGCTCTGGCTGCTTGCGGTCCACCCGAGAACACGGTTCCCGTGCTCTGCTATCACTCCGTGCTTCGCCCCCACGAAAAGCGCGAGCGACTCCACATCGAGTACGCGCTTTTTCGCTCACACCTCGCACGCTTCCAGCAGGCGGGATTTGAAACGATCACCACCGATGACCTCAAAGCGGCGATCGAGGATGGCACGCCGCTGCCGCCCAAGCCAATCATGCTCACCTTCGACGACGGCATCGAGGACTTTCACGAGATCGTCCTGCCGCTGCTGCGAGAGTTCCAAATGAAAGCGGTGGCGTTCGTTGTGCCGAGCTTGACGGGTCTTGCCGTCAAGCCCCCCAAATGGGCAGTTATCGCGCGCGGCGAACGCTTCATGAGCTGGGCGCAACTCGCCCGGCTTGCGCGGTCAGGCATCGTCAAGATCGAATCGCACACCCTGACGCACCAGAGCGTGTACGCCGGCAACGATTTCCAGCGGCGACTCGAGTTTGTCGTCTCAAAAGTGCTGCTTGAGCAACGCCTTGGCGTCTCGATTCACGCGTTGGCCTACCCCTACGGCGCCGAGGGAGACTACACGCCGCTCACCGCTACGCCGCTCGGCCAGACCGGTTACACCTTTGGCTTCACGACATTCTCCGGACGCTTCAACGTGGGAGCTGCCGAGCGTCGCGACCCAGCGGGACTTTATAACGCGCCGCGGATTTGGATTCACTCCGACGACAGCGCCGACGACATCTGCAACCGACTCGGCGACTGCTGAGCACCGCCCGGCAAGCGCTCGCCACGCAACCGGCGATCGACCCGCGC
Organism: Deltaproteobacteria bacterium; assembly: GCA_020633415.1. Taxonomy (GTDB): domain Bacteria; phylum Myxococcota_A; class Polyangia; genus JACKDQ01. The sequence goes on along the minus strand of JACKDQ010000010.1, from coordinate 172,787 downwards.
CTACGTTTTCAGCACGCTGCGCGCGGTCGACCGCGGTGCCGGCGACGGTCTCAGCCTCTGCTACTGCAGTTCGTAGGCGCCCAGATCGATCGCCGCGCCCTTGATGCGCGGGTTGCCAAGCAGATCGATCTTGCCGGGGCTAACGCCGCTGCCGACGTCAACGCACGGGCTGCCTTTGACGTTCTTGCCGTCGCTGTCGAGGGTGCAGACCGGGGGTTGGGGTGAGAGGGAGCAATCGCTGTTGCCGTTGATCGTCAAGCCATCCTTAGTCACGTTGTTTTGCGCGACAACATTCTGCAGCGCAGGTGTCGATGGGTCGCAATGCACTGCCACTTTTCCCACGGTGTTGCCAACGACTGTCAGATTGGAGACGGAAACGTTCTTGCCGATGCTCAACACAGAGGAACCGTCGCCACAAGATTTGTCGACGATGCAGCCACCATTGCCCTGAACGAGCACATTCGCCAACACGCCATCTGCCAGGGAGACGGCATAGCCATGATTGGCAAGCATGCGCACACGTCGCAGCTCAATCCTTGGAGAGGGAAGACCCAAGCCCGATCCGAAGTCCAGTACGCCAGTCTCGTTTTTCTCGACGCTGGAGTCCACCATCGTCAGTTTGCCTCGCTGGACCGCCACGCCCCATCGAATCCCCGGCCCTCCGCCAACCGTAGCCCCCGATACCTTAACGTCCTGCAGATAGAGACTGCTATTCGACTCGTTAACGAAAATGCCAGCCGCATTGGTGTCGATCGTCGTGGGTTGTGTGCCCCCACCAATCACGGCGACCGTCACGGCCTTCGTCATCTTGTTTTGATCCAATATGAAGTGGTTGTAGACACTCCCGGCCAACTTGATATGGGTCTTCCCGGCGGGCAGCGCATCGATCGTCTTCTGGAGATCACCGCCGGCGGCGAGGACGAAGACCTTGCTGGGATCGATGCAGACGCCGGCACCGGTCTTGTGAGCCTCGCTGCGATCGCAGACGCTGGTGGCGATGCAGTGATCTTGGCTGATGCAGTCGGTGCGACAAGCGCTGTTGTTGGCGTTGCAGCGATAGGCGCCGCAGGTTTTCGGGTCGCAAAGCGGCGCCGCATCGGCGAGGGTGGCGTCTCTGGCGACGCCGGCATCGTTTAGGCTTTGGTCGGCGCTCCGCGCGTCGCTGACCGCGCCGTCTTTGCGCGGTAGACAGCTGCGCGTCGGCAGATCGCAGACCTTGCCGCCCGTGCACGGCGTGGTGTTGTCGCAGTAGTCAGAATTGGACGAGCTGCAGCCCGCCACCAAAATGCTAATGAATACCGAAAAGAATGCCCTGATCGCCACTTCCTCCTCGCGCCGGCTGTCTGATTATCAAGATCTGTTGATCAGCGCAACGCCGCTTATCGGAGCGACAACGACCCGGGTTGTGGGCACAAAAAAGCCCCCGGGGCATCAGCACCGGGGGCCGTGAACGCGCTAGCTAATTAGCTGCGTGATGCGCTACGGGCACTGGGTCGACGCCGGAACGCCGGCGCATTTGGTGAACTCATCCACACAGTTGACCTTGTTGGCGTTCTCGCCGCAGCGACACTTGGTGCAAGCATCGCCCGCGGGGGCGGTCACGCACACGGTACAGCCTTGTTGTAGCGTGCAGATCGCGCTCTTGGCAAAGCAACCGACACACTTCTCGGAGATCTCGTTGTTGGTCGCGGTACGCACATTGCTGACAACGCAAGTCTCGGTCGCCGCCCAGTCCTGGGGGTTGATGCAGCTCTGCTGCCCACCAACGATCTCGACCACGGTCTTGCCGCCGTATTGCTTTTGCAGCGCGGTCACGTCGCCGAGGCAGGCTCCCGCCGCGGCGTCTCCAGCGGTACCATCGGTGGTCATCGTGCCGTCGGTGGTCATCGTGCCGTCGGTGGTCATCGTGCCGTCGGTGGTCATCGTGCTGTCGGTCAGGCCGCTGTCTTTTTTGGTTGGGGTCGTGGTCTTGTCGTCGCTGCAGGCGACAAAGGCCAGGGCGCCACAGGTCAACAGTACCGCAATCAACTTGGTCAATTTCATCATCTTATCCTCCTCAGCCTTAAGCTGTCACCGCCGAGGGCGGTGAGTGGTTAGGTTCGACGCGCTTTGCGCCTTATTCAAAGTCGTAGGAAACGTCCAGATAGATCCCGTTGAGGAATATCGAGTAATCGCCAGCTTGCCCGCAGAGCTGGCAATTCTTCGTTGCCTTCTGCAGGTCCTCGGGGGTGATCGTCGTGCTGCCAAAGCGATAGCCATAGGCCAGATTGATCCGGTAGGGCCCGCTCTCGTAGCCCGCGCCGGCGGTGAGCACGAACGTCGGTGCCGGCGGCGTGCCGAACGCGGAGGGGTATGCTTTTTTCGCCGTACGCGCATCGTAGACAAAGCCCAACCGCGGAATGATCCGCCGGCTCTTTCCCCAGGGAATGCGGTATTCGCCACCGAGCCGCAGCGTGATCGCGTTGTCCCAATCGTAGATGTTTTCCAGAGAAGTCGGTGGGTCGTTGGGATTGAGCTTTCCGGAAAGCACGGTCACATCGTTTTGGCTGTTAAGCGCATACTCGAGGTCAACCGCGGCGCCGAAGCGGCCGTAGTCGCCGCGCACACCGAAGATCAGACGAGCGGGCAAGGTAAAATTAGCTTGGCCATCGATGGCGTCGAAGCCGAGCGCCTTGAACTTGTCTTGAGTGATATCCGTGACCGTCTTGTGGCGGTAGCTCACGCCGAGAGATAAATGGTCCTTGATCGCTTCCCACTGAGCGCCGACGCGAAAGCTGGCCAGGTTCCAACCTGCCATGTTGAAGTCGAGAAAAGCTGGCGCCCCCTCAGTGACCTGCTCCCGCACTAGGTTGACGAAGGTCAGCCGATAGCCCGCACCGATCTTGAGCCGAATCGCCTCGAGATTGACCGCCGCACCGACGGTGGTTTCGATAAAGACCAGCTTGGTGCTGTTCTTCACCAACTTGTTGTTGTTGTTGTACTCGTATTCGGCGCTGGCCGAGGCCACCGGATAAACTGCGGCGCCGAGCACCAGCCAGTCGGTCAGACGATAGCCCGCGCCGATGAGAAAGAACGGTGCCTTAACCAACTTTGAGTCTTTGCTTTGCGCGGACAGCTCGGGCGAGGCGGTGATACCCCCGAGCAACAGCGAAAAATCGCCCAGCAGCGAGAGCTTCTTGATCCCGGCCAGACCGGCGGGGTTGTGAAACAGCGCGGAGGGATCGTTGACGTAGGCGTTGGCCGCGCCGCCCATCCCCATGTGCCGCGCCGAATACAGCATCGGCGTGTCGTAGCCACCGGCTAGTGCCAGTCCGCTTTGCCCGATCACCGCCGCGATGGCGATCGCTATTAGTCGTCGGTTCATCGAAAACCTCGCTCTCGCTGTTTGCCGATACTGCTTGGACAATCGCGGCATTGTAGTCGAGACCCGCCCTTTTGGCTACGCCTACAATTCAGCCTAACAGCTCGAAAACATTGCACTCACCAGGTGCTGCTTCACGGTCTAATTCAAAGAATTCAAAGGGGACAGTTCTAATGGTTGGTTAAACTCGGCGCCAGAGCTGCGCCTGTCGGCCCAACAACGCAGCCGTTGGTGTCGATCGCGTCGCGCGCAACGTGGGGATCAATCTGCAGTCTGAACACTGGATTCGTGTCCGACAGGGGCATAGGCTCGAGCGGTTGGGAGCAAACCGATGAACGACGAGAACGATCTGCTGGGTGGCAAGCGCGGCATCGATGTGATCCACGATCCGTTGCTCAACAAAGGCACGGCCTTTACCGAGGAAGAGCGCGAGCGCCTCGGACTGCGTGGACTTCTGCCGCCGCGGATGCACGACCAGCAGCTGCAAAAGGAGCGCGTGCTCGAGAACCTGCGCCGCAAGACCAGCGATCTGGAAAAATACATCTACATGGTGTCACTGCAGGAGCGCAACGAGCATCTGTTCTATCGCGTGCTCGTCGACAACCTCGAAGAGCTGATGCCGATCGTCTACACGCCGACGGTAGGGCTGGCCTGCCAGCGTTACGCCCACATCTTCCGCCGCCCACGCGGCCTTTACGTTTCGCAGGCCGACCGCGGTCGCGTTGCAGAAGTACTGCGCAACTGGCCGCAGCGCGACGTGCGGGTGATGGTGATCACCGACGGCGAACGGATTTTGGGGCTCGGCGATTTGGGCGCCAACGGGATGGGCATCCCTGTCGGCAAGCTATCGCTCTACACCGCATGCGCCGGAATTCACCCGCGCCAATGCCTACCGGTAACGATCGATGTGGGCACCAACAACCGCAGCCTGCTCGACGATCCGCTTTACTTCGGCCTGCAGCGCGAGCGGCTGCGCGGTGAGGACTACGAGGCGCTGATCGATGAGTTTCTGCGGAGCGCGGCGCAGCTGTTTCCGCGCGCGGTGCTGCAACTCGAGGACTTCGGTAACGCCAACGCCTTCCGCTTGCTGACCCAGTATCGCGACAGCTTTTGCCTGTTCGACGACGACATCCAGGGTACGGCGGCCGTGGCGCTCGCCGGTCTCTATTCGGCGCTGCGCATCACGGGTGGGACGCTCGCCGACCAGCGCGTGCTGTTCATGGGGGCGGGCGAAGCCGGCATTGGCACCGGCGAACTGATCATCCACGCGCTGCGCGCTGAGGGACTCGCTGAGCGGGAAGCGCGTCAACGCTGTTGGTTTTTCGACTCGCACGGATTGGTCGTCGCCGAGCGCACAGACCTCTCGCCGCACAAGCTACCGTTCGCCCACGCTCACCCGCCGGCGGCTGACTTCGCGGCGGCGATCGAGGCGCTGCAACCCACGGCGATCATCGGCGTCTCGGGTCAAGCGGGCGCGTTTTCGCAAGAGAGCGTACGGGCGATGGCGCGCATCAATCGGCGACCGATCGTCTTCGCGCTCTCCAATCCGACGGAAAAGGCCGAGTGCACCGCCGAGCAAGCCTATGCGTGGAGCGAAGGTCGGGCGATCTTCGCCAGTGGCAGCCCGTTCGCACCGGTTGACTACCAAGGCCAGCGCTACGTCCCGGGTCAGGGCAACAACGTCTACATCTTCCCCGGTGTGGGCTTGGGCGTCGTCGCTTCCGCGGCGCGTGCGGTCACCGACGAGATGTTCTTCACCAGCGCGCGCACGTTGGCCAGCTTGGTCAGCGAGAGCGACTTGGCACAAGGGCGCGTCTACCCCGAGCTGCCGCGCATCCGCGAAGTCTCGACCCATATCGCGATCGCCATCGCCGAGCTGGCTTACGACCAAGGCCTGGCGCGCAACCCGCGGCCCGGCGACATCGCCGCCGACGTACGCGCATGCATCTTCGAGCCCAACTATCCCCGCTTCGCCTAGGCAAAGGGGACAGTTCTAATGGTTGGTCAATTTCTCGCGTCGGCCACCCTGATTGCCCGGCGGACGAAGGTGAAAGGAGCGGCCGTAGCGTGATCCGAGCGCATCAACGAATTCGCGATGCCCGGCCGGAAGGTCCCGCTTGGTGGCTTCCCGTATGACCTTGGTGCGTTCAACGTCGTCGCTTTGACAGAGCCAAGTTAGCCATTCTCTGGGTTGTATGCCGGCCCACGAGTTCGTGCTCAATAGCGCGTCGTGATGAAGACCACAATGTCCAGCGGCGCTCGACCATGGGTAGTGCTCAGCTGTCGCAGCAAGGCCGGCGCGCACAGGGTTGAGCTCAACGTACCGAACGGCCGTGCAGGCGTGCAGGTCGTCTAGCGGACAGGAGAAGTACCGCGCCTGCCACACGTGGCCGGTCCATCCCATGCGACGATTAAGCCACCGCGCATATCTGACGTGTAGGCGAACAAACAGTCGCGCGAAACTCTCAGATGACGGCGGCACGGCGACGAGGTGCACGTGATTCGGCATCAAACAATAGGCGTGGGTTTGGATCCCAAGCTCGCGGGTGGCGGCTCGATACCATTGCAGGTAATGACGGTAATCGTCCTCGCCGAAAAATACTGCTTGGCGCCTAACGCCACGCTGCGTCAAGTGGTGGGGCACACCCGGTACGACTACTCGTGCGCGTCGCGGCATGACGCGCTTATCGCTGTTTCTGCAGAACTGTTTCTCGCAAAGACGAAATCGCTGAGCTGAGGTTAACCACCCATTAGAACTGTCCCCTTTGACTCCGCGTTTGACCACCCATTAGAACTGTCCCCTTTGAATCGCCCAGGCGGCGGCGCCGAGGGCGACGGCGTGATCACCGAGCTTGGCGAGGCGGATCGATGTATCGGCGAACGACCCGGGTGGCCAACTGGCCTGCTCGGCGGCCGAGACAACGCGATTGAGCAGCAAGCTACCGAGCGCTTCGATCACGCCACCACCGAGGACGATCACGCTGGGAGCCAACAAGGTGATCGCATTGGCCACACCAATACCGAGATAGTCAGCAGCTTGATCGATCGCCGCGACGGCGACGGCGTCGGTGGCGCGGTAGGCCTTGGCGAGCGCGCTGCTGCGCAGGCTGCGGTAGTCACCGTCGCAAAGTTCGGTGAGCATCGTCTCGCGACCCTCGCAGTTGACCTGATGAGCGACGAAGCTGGCGATGCCCAGCTTCGAAGCGTAGGCCTCGAGACAGCCGCGCGCCCCACAGCCACAACGCTGGCCGCCGACTTGCACTTTAGTGTGGCCGAACTCGGCGCCCTGGTAATTGTCGCCGGCGAGAATTTCACCGTTGCGCACCAGGCCGCCACCGATACCGGTACCCATGAACAACCCAACGACGGTCTGCGCCGCTTGACCGGCACCAAAGCGATGCTCGCCAAACGTGCCAGCATCGCAGTCGTTGGCAGCGTAGGTCGGCCAACCGAGCTCCTGTGCGAACGTCGCGACCAAGGGGACGTTTTGCCAGCCGAGGTTGGGCGCGTGCACGGCAGTTCCGTCCGGCAGAATCGGACTCGGCGCACCGATTCCGAGAGCGCTGATCTCTTTCCTGCCGAGCTTGGCCTTGTCGAGCGCCGCATCAACAGCCGCGACCGATCGTCCGACGACCCACTCGAAATCAACGGCGCCCTTGTGCTTCTTGCGCGCTTCGCCGTGAATCGCGCCGTGCCGGTCGGCGATCACAACCTGGATCTTGGTGCCGCCAATATCGATCCCAACAAAGAACTGACTGTTGCCGCTTTCCATGCCCCCTCCGCGTACCGATCGCCTCGCGCTCTGATCGCAGCGATCTAATCCACTGACACACGACCCTATCACCGACGTCAAACGAGAGCGACCCGTTAGCTGCTCGTGACGCCGCGTGGACGCCCATCGCAGACCGGCGGAGGCTTGGGGTCGCGAGTTAGTCCGTGGGGCATGCCAACGGTGGGCTGGGGCAAACGGACGATGCGACGATAGACAGCAACTTTGGGAAAGATCCGTGTCGGCCAACAGGGCTGGTAGCCGGGGATCGGCACGACGAATCCGCCGAGCTTGAAGGCGTAGATGTAGTCAGGGTAGCGCGAGAGCAAGTAGCGCCAGTCCTGTTTGTCGTGGGCAAACTTATGCGATGGCGCCCGTTGAAGATGCGCGATATGCACGTCGTTGAGACCCCAACCGTCGAGAATTCGTAACGGTGTTTCATAGGCCAGTCGGCCAACGGCAAACGCCGCCACGTAGCTTCCTGGCGGAATGCGGCGGAAGAAGTTCTCGACGAGAAACTTGCTGATCCGCTGCGAGTCGCGCACGTAAGGCAGCTGCTTGACTTCCGACTGCGAAAAGAACAGGACGCCCAGGGCGGCGAGTGCACTGGCTAACAGCGCACCGCGTAGCCGCGCAGGCCTACCGCGAGCCAGCCGCGTCAAACAGCGCGCCAAACCGATCAGCGGCACCGGCAAAAGCGGCAAATAGAAGCGGTACCAGCTGGGCAGGTCCCCGCCGATCGTCGCCAGATAGATCAGATAACCGCCGAGCAAGAGATAGCCCTGGCGAAGTAACCGCCCGGCCGGCGAGCGCTCGCGCAGATAGATCAAGCCCCAAGGCAGCAACAAGCCACCGGCCAGAGCGAACGCCCATAGATGGCTCAAGCCGCGCAGCGCCGAGGTCTTGCCGAGGATCACTTTGGCGTAGAAGGTATTGGGTAGTGGGTAGCCGTAATAGCCCATGCGAATCCAAACGTGCAGAGCGATCACGACCGACAGGCTTGCACCGATTGCGACAACCTGCTTGAGTTTGGTCAGCCATGGCTGTGGCTCGAACAACAAGTAGCCGAGCAACAGCAGCGCGGCGACGAGCGCGCCTTCGGGCCGGGTTAGATAGGCCGCGTTGAGCGCCAGCGCCGCCCAAAACAAGCGCCGACGCTGCAGGGCCAAGATCGCGCCACAGACCAAGAAGGTAAACAGCGCGGTCTCCATCCCCGAAGTTGCCCAATAGGCGAACGATGGATTGAGCGCTAGGAGCAAGGCGGCGAGCGCGGCAACGGCATGTTCGCCCGGATAGGCGCCTTGCGCCAAGCGACCGCAAAAGAACAGCGCGCCCAGGGCGAAGCCCCAACCGAGCACGATCGACGGCCAGACCAAGCCGCCAGCGAGCGCGGCGAAGGGCGTCAGCAAGACGACCCAAAGCAGGTTTGTGTAACCCTCGACGGGCTGACCGATGTTCCAGGTCAGACCGTGGCCGGCGGCGAGGTTCTGTGCGTAGCGAAAGGAGATGTACGCGTCATCGACCAGATGAAAGCCTTGCGCCCATAGTAACGCGAAGCTACTCAGCGAAAGGGCCAATGCCGCAGGAAGCAACCACAGTCGAGTCTGCGCAGCCACCACTACGGCTTTTTCAGCTCTTTTTCGTCGAGCCGATAGGCGAGGCGATGGGCCGGCAAATCGCTGCGTTGCTTGACGAGAAAGTGCCGGAACCAGCGCAACCAACGCAGCTCAAAGTCGTAACGCGTCATCGTGCGCGTGTTGCCGTGCGGCTCTTTGCCATAGAGCACGAGGCGGACCGGCGTGCGACCGATCGTTTTGAGGTAACGATAGAGCATCTTGGACTGCGATGGATCGACGCGCGTATCGGCGTCGCCGCTGCAGATCAACAGCGGCGTCCGGGCCTGATTGACGTAACTCAGCGGGCTGCGCTTGCGGAAAAACGCCTCGTCGTTCCAAGGCCAGCCGCGCGAATGCACGCGATACATCTCGTAGGGGATATCGGTGGTGCCTAGTTTGGAGATGTGGTCGCTAACACCGGCATACATCACCGCGGCGGCAAACTCTTTGGTCAGCTTGGTTGCCGCCCAAGCCGCTGCAAAGCCGCCATACGAACCACCGGTGATACCCACACGCTTCTGATCGGCCACGCCGATCTTGACCAAGTAGTTTTTTGCGTCGACAAGATCGTCGAACTCGCGTCCCGCTGGATCGCCCTGGCTCAACTTGGAAAACGCTACGCCGCGCCCGGTGCTGCCGCGGTAGTTCGGGTAGAATACGGCGAAGCCTTCGGCGGCTGCGACTTGGCCCGGGTTGAGATAGCTGGTCAGCCAACCGTCGCGCACGTGAGACTCGGGCCCGCCGTGGACGACCATGATCAGCGGCGCCGGACCCTGCCCCGATAGCGGAGCGATCAAGATCCCCTGCAAGTTCAGACCATCGCGCGCCTTGAGCTCGACGGTGCGCTGCGCCGCCAAGCGGCGATCGGCCAACCAACGATTGGAGTCGGTCAAACGCTGCAACTTCCCGCCGCGCGGCAAGCGATAAACTTCTCCAGGGTGAAGACGCGCATCGGCGACCATCGCCAGCGTACCATCTTGGGCTTGGCTGATCGTGCGCAGGATCGGCTGCTGCTCGCGAAACAACAGCTCCGAGCGCTTGCCGTCCAGCGTCACCTCGCCGACCAGCGTGGTGGTCTTGACGTCCGCGAGGTAGATCAATGTCTGCGCGTCGCGCCAGAGCGCATCGACGACATGACCTTTGAAGTCGGGCAACAGATCGTGCAGAGGCCCGCCGGAGATCGGCGCGATCAGCAGTCGCCCAGCCAGCGGATCGTTGCGGTCTGCTGCAGAGATCAGCGCCAAGTTCGCTCCGTCGGGCGAAAAGCGCAGCGGCCCGAGCTTGCCCGGATTGTCGTAGCGCCGCAGCACGCGACCAGCTGGCAGAGCGATCAGCTGGATCTTGCGATTGACATAGTAGTCGTCGATACGCGCGCTAGGGGCAACCGCCACGGCGAGCTGCTCGCCGCTCGGCGCAAAGGCGATCGTCGACGGTGAACCATCGAGCTTGACCGGCACCAGGTCCGCTGCGCGCCCATCGGCCTGAAGGTCAGCAAAAAACAGCTCGTGGTTGAGTCCGTCTTCTTCGTAGACGGTGATCTTGACATCCTTCTTAGCGAGACGCTCACGCGCAGCGGGCAAGCCGTGTGCAGCGACGATCGCCACGCGCTTGCCGTCATCAGAAAGCGCGTAGTTGGAGATGCTGGTCTTGTGCTGGAGCACAACTTGCGATTCGCCACCGTCGACGGCGATCCGATAGAGGCTGACGGTTTCATCGGCAAAGCGCCGAGCGAGATAATAGATATAGCGCCCGTGCCAACGGGGTTGCTTGATCTGGACTTGGCCGCTGACGTACGGCCGGTTTCGGCCAGCCGCGTCGACGACATGCAGCTCACGCCAGCCATCGCCATCTTTCTTGGCGTTTAGCGGGCGCAAGACGTTGAGCAGGTAGGCGACCTGCCTACCATCGGGCGAGATCCGCGCTTCGACGACCTGGCGAATCCGGATCACGTCCTCGGCACTGAGGATGTCGGTTCGCGGGGCAACTTGGCAGCCCCACAACAGCGCTGATCCCATCAGCGCGAATCCGATCGCAGCGTAGCGCACAGTCACCTCCGGGGAGTGCCGATGGTGTGCAAAACGGCGCGGCGGGTCAAGGGGCCTAAACATCGACGATTCTTCGACGATCCAGTGGGGCGAACGCTAAAGACACCAAGCCCATGCTACGCCAACTCACTGTGATTATTAGCCTGTGCGTCGCACTGCCGGCATTTGCCCAAGATACGACGTACGCGCCCAAAGTGGCGGTGGTGCTCTGCAAAGACACCTACAGCTATCGGCACTTCTGGCGGATCTCGCAGCTCAGCAGCCAAGCGCTGGTCGGTCTGGCGAATCTGCTCGGCGTTCCTTACAAGACGGTCACTTTGGCAGAACTGATCGCCGACGCGAACGCCAGCCAGTACACCAGCTTGTGGTTTTCCTCGTGCTTGGTCGTCGATTCAGCAAAGATGCCGGCGCTCAGGACGCTGCTGAGCAACCATCTCGCAGCGGACAAGAGCGTGCTAGCCGATGGCGTAGTCGGCGCCTTTGAGCGCAAGCCCGACGACACGCTAACCGCGCGCAGCGCCGACACCAGCACAGAGCTGATCCTCAACCTGGCGGTCGGCGGTTTCGTCGATCTGACCAGGCATCGGGTGCGCACCGCCAAAGGCACGCATCCGTTTAGTAGCCGCACCCACTGGGCGGCCGAGCAGCTGCTCACCCAGGGCATCGGCGGAGCCACCGACACGGTCAAGCTTGCCAGTGGGCTGGCCGGTAGCGCGGTGCTGCTGGAAACGATCAGCGCTGACGAGAAAACGATCACACCCTACATGGTGCTCTCGCGGGCAACCACCGGCCGGGTGATCGGCTACTCAGGCCTCGCGGGAACGCATGGGCCCGCATCATGCTTTCGCAACACCACGCCGGCGGGCTTTTTCGACAACCGCTTGATGACGTATGTGATCGAGACGACGCAGTGGCTGCTCGCCGGCGACCATCCGATCGTCGGCCTACAACTTTCACACGCACCACTGACCGCTGTGGCGCGCCTCGATGGCGACGGCAGCAACAGCGCTAGCGACGTTGCCGCGGCATACAGCTACCTCACACAGCTCGGCAAAGAAACCGGCGTCACTACTGCCTACGGCATCGTCTCCGATCGCGCCGCGCAACTGGGCTGGGGACTGCATCGCACCTGGGCGCCGCAAATCGAAGCGCTGGGCGGTGCCGTCGCTTCGCATTCGGCAACGCACCCGCCGGACATGACGGCGATTAGCGAAGCCCAATGGACGGCGGAAGTCACCGGCTCGCTCAACAAGATCCGCAGCGAGCTGACCCAAGAGAACTTCTTCCCAGCGCTGCAAACTTTCATCAATCCCGGCAACGGTCTGCCTTGGGATTACTACGGCAAGGTCCATGGCTCGGTTGAGCTGTTTTTCACCCACGGTGGTGAAAACGAAGTGCCCTACGCCAGCGGCGTGATGGGTTGGGATCTAAGCCCGGGGAGCTGGGCGATGCCGATCATCCGCAACACCCACGTACCTGACTACCAATGGTTCTTCGATAGCGCCTGGAAGTATTCGGTTAGCGAGGCGGTCGCCATTCAACGCCAGATCCTCAACTACTATCAAACGCGCATCGGCCGCGGCGCACTCTACAACGAGATGTGGCACGACTACGGCATTGGCGCGAGTGCAACGCGACCGCTCTACGACGTCAACCGGCAGCACTTTCTCGAACAACAGATCTTCGCCCCGACGATCGAGGAGTTGCGCTACAAGTTTCACCTGGCGCACGGCTATCAATTGACGGCCAAATACAACGCGACGGCGAAATCGCTTGATGTCACACTCGACATCAGCCACGTTCCGACGGCCAAGCGAACATTTCTCGCTGGCATGGGACTGCGCCTCGACCAACTCTCCGATGCGATCGTCGCCGTGACCATCAACGGTCAGCCGCACCACGCGTTTACCGCCGATACGGTGATCCTGCCTGGTGTGGTCACCACCAAGGTGACGATCGCGCTCAGCCTCGGATCGAGCACAAGTCTGCCTACGCCTCGCCTCGAGTATGTTTCCAAAGCGCCAGCGCAGCTCACCCAGAGCGGTGATTCGCTGTCGCTACGGCTGGCCCAGCCACAACATTTTACTAAGTTCTGCTTTGCGATTAGCAAGCCTTCACTACTGGTCGGGGCGACGCGTTTCGCAAGCAGCTTCGTCGCCGGCTCACCGACGCAGCTCTGCGGCCAGCGCGCACATGGCGATAGCGCGGTGCCGGTCGACCTGATGCCGTTTAGCAACAAGCACAACCTACAACTGGTCGCCAGCGAGCGGCGGATCCTCCACTACAACATCGACGATCAACAGGCGGTGATCGTCTTCGCGCCTGGTAATGGCGGAGAGCGCGTCTCGCTGCGCTCGCAAACCAGACCTGACCGACTGTTACTCGATGACGTCCCCGCTTCGGTCGATGCGCTTGCGCAGGTCACGTTGCGCTCGAGCGATGTGACCACGCTGACCATCGCCTACGGACCGTTGGACAGCGACGGGGACCAATGGTCCGACGGCATCGAGAAGCTCTGTGGCAGCGATCCGGCGAGCGCAACGTCGACGCCCAGCGACATCGATCGCGACGGACAGTGCGATGCGATCGACGCCGATGACGACAACGACGGATTCAGCGATCAGCGCGAGCTGTCGTGCGGCAGCGATCCAGCAGCGGCGGACAGCAAGCCACTCGACGCCAACGGTGACGGCGTTTGTGAACGCGAACCTCCGGCGGTTAAGGAAGCGCCGCAACCTGATCCACCAAGTGGTGGTGGCGGTTGCGGCATCGCTGGCACGACACCGATCTGGTCGGGCTGGTTGGCGTTGGTCTGGGTGGTGCTCGCGATCAGGCGAAGCAAGCGGGCAAAGTAAAACCGCGGCGGCGTTCCTGCGAGAAAGCAGCCTTGATCAAGAACAGCCCGATACCAAGAGGAGGATCCAGGTATACTTGTTGGGGCTGCGTATCGTCGTGCCGGACGCCCCGAAGGAACGCCGCCGCGCTGGTCACTCTTTAGTCTTGCGGCGGCTGGCGCCTGAGAAACGTCGGTATGTCCATCTCGCTCTCATCGGGCACTTCAAGATTGGGATGAATGCGCGGCACCGTTTGGTTCACGCCGCTCCTGCGGCGTCCGGATCGGGCATCGAGCCCGCCATCGTCGTCGAGAAAACTGGTTTGACGCGTATCGGTACTTGGACGCTTTGCGCTGCCAGGTCTCGTCTCGACGATCGGCACGTCAGCAGCGAGCGGCGCGTTGGCTGGCTGAGCCTCGCGCGGCGCTGCCGCCGTTTGAAGATGATAGGGGTGCTCAACCGGTTCACCCTGAACGTGTTCAACCTGACGTGGCTGCTCGTAGTGATGCGGCAACTCGTAGTGACGCGGCTGCTCGGCGTGCATTGCGTGCGGGGCTGAAACCACCACGGGACGCGATTCGATCGCATGCACCGCTGCCTGTGGCGCTCCAGCAAGCGACTGCGACGCGCTATACGCCGACGGCAAAACGTGGTGCATCGGCAAGGCCGCCGACTGCGCTTGCAGCGACGGATGCGAGGCCTCCGTCGACAGCGGCGCTGCGTTGCGCGCGTGATCGGCGTACTCGCTCTGCCCATTGAAATCGTGACGGGGCACGGCGGCGTGCTGTGCCGTCTCTTGAGGCCCAATGTAGGACAGATTGGCGTCGCCGGCAAAGTGAGCGCGGCTCGGCTCTGATCGCTGAGCCTGCATCGTGCGCGGCTCAGTCGCCGGTGCGGCGGCTGTAGCGTAAACTGGCTCGTGCGGTTGGCCGGCGGTGATTCGGCGATCATAAAGCGACGAAGCCGAAGCCTGCGGTGCTCGCGCTCTGACCGGCGGCGCAAGGCCACGGTCAAAGCCGGTGGCGATCACCGTAATCCGCACCTGGTCTTCCATCGCGGCGTCGATTACGGAACCGAAGATGATATTGGCGTCTTCGTGAGCCGCCTCGTGAATCAGCGAGGCAGCTTCGTTGATCTCGGTGAGGGTCAGATCGGGGCCACCGGTAATGTTGATCAAGATGCCGGTCGCGCCATCGATATTGGCGTCCTCGAGCAGCGGACTGCTCACCGCCTGCTTGGCTGCCTCGAGCGCCTTGCGATCGCCACAAGCATAGCCACTGCCCATCAGCGCGTGGCCCATGTTGGACATCACGGTGCGCACGTCGGCGAAATCGACGTTGATAAACCCGTGGATCACGACGAGATCAGCGATGCCCTGCACGGCATTGAGCAACACTTCATCGACCTTGCGGAAGGCGTCGAGCATCGTCGTGGCCTGACCGGCGACGCTAAGCAGGCGCTCGTTGGGGATCGTGATTAGCGTGTCGACAGCGGCCCGCATCTCTTCGACACCGCCATCGGCCTGACGCATTCGCTTGCGCCCCTCAAACATGAACGGCTTGGTCACCACGCCGACGGTCAGCGCGCCGATCTCCTTAGCGACGCGAGAGATCACTGGCGCTGCGCCGGTTCCCGTGCCGCCACCCATGCCGGCGGTGACGAACACCATGTCTGCCCCAGCCAAGGCATCCTGCAGGCGTTCCGTATCTTCCATAGCCGAGTTACGACCGATCTCGGGGTTCGCACCCGCGCCCAGACCACGGGTCGACTGTGCGCCGAGCTGAATCTTTACCGGCGCGAGATTGCTATCCAGCGCTTGCAGATCGGTATTGGCTGCGATGAAATCTACACCCTCGAGGCCCGATGCGATCATCGTGTTGATCGCGTTGCCACCACCACCGCCAACACCGACGACTTTGATGCGCGCCTGATTCGGAGCGTCTTCTTCGAGTTCTATCAACGCCATTTTCTTTCCCCCTCTTGGTATGAGGCCCGGTCCGGCACGGCCGGGGACTCAATTTCGAAATAAACTTCGCCGACTAAAAAACGCGCGCGAACCAGTCGCGAACGCGGCCAGAAAACGTTGTGCGCTCTCCGCGCATCCGGCTACCCGGATTTGCCTCGAGCTGCTTTGCACCATGAAGCACCAGGCCGACGCCGGTGGAAAACGCCGGGCTCTTGACGACATCAACCAGGCCGCCGATGTTGCGCGGACTTCCGCGACGCACCGGCAGATTGAGCACTTCCTCGGCGACCTCGGGCATACCTTCCATGATCGTCGTGCCACCGGTGATCACCGCCCCCGAGGCCAACAGGTCGTGGAATCCGGTTCGCTCGAGCTCGCGCTGGACCAGCAGAAAGATCTCCTCAACGCGCGGCTGGACGATCTCAGCGAGGATCGAGCGCGAGATGCGCCGAGGTGCACGTCCGCCGACGCTGGGCACCTCGATCTCGTCTTCGGGATCGATCAATGATGCTGTCGCACAGCCCCAGCGTTGCTTGATCTTTTCGGCCTCGAGCGAGGGCGTTCTTAGACCGACGGAAATGTCGTTGGTGATGTAATTGCCACCGACGGCGATCACCGAGGTGTGAACGATCGCGCCTTCGCTGAAGATCGTAATATCGGTTGTGCCGCCGCCGATATCGATCAAGACCACGCCGAGTTCCTTCTCGTCGCTGTGAAGTACCGCCTCACTGCTCGCCAGCGGCTGAAGCACCAGGTCAGCGACCTGCAGTCCACAGCGCTGGCAGCACTTAACGATATTCTGTGCGCTGGTCACGCCAGCGGTTACGATGTGAACCTTCGTCTCGAGTCGAACGCCGCTCATGCCAAGCGGTTCTTTGATGCCGTCCTGGCCATCGACAACAAAGTCTTGGGGCAGGACATGAACGATCTCTTTGTCCATCGGTATGGCGACAGCCTTGGCCGCATCGATCACGCGGCTGATGTCAGAAGCGCGTACTTCGCGATCTTTGACGGCAACGATCCCGTGGCTATTGAAGCCGTGAATGTGGCCGCCAGCGATTCCCGCGTAGACACTCGAGATTTCGCATCCAGCCATCAATTCCGCTTCTTCGACCGCTCGACGAATCGAGGTAATCGTGTTGTCGATGTGAGTGACGACGCCCTTGCGAAGTCCACGCGAGGCGTGGGTGCCAACGCCGATCACGTCGATGCCATCGTCCGTCACTTCGCCGACAACAGCCGCGATCTTCGTCGTGCCGATGTCGAGTCCTACGATCAATTCGTCGCGTCTAGCCATTCGTGCTGCTTCCTAGTTGCGCCGTAGCCGGACTGTCACGCGTTGTTGGTGGACCCTGTTATTGAGATAAACCGCGCGCGCCAGGGTGCGCTCCTCACCCAAAGCGCGCCAAACCGCGTCGAAGCGTTCGAGCTTTTCCGGGCTGAGGGTTGAACCGACGCGCACGGTGACGCCGCTACGCAGCGTCAGCGCGATCTCTTCCGATGCCGCGATGTTGATCTCGCCGAGCGCGGGGCGGCGCGGATTTTCATTGTAGCGAGCGATCGCCTCGAGGGCCTGTCTAATCCGCAGCAACACCCAGGCACGACGCGACTCAACGTCCGAGCGATCGATGCCGCTAATGATCGGCACCGCCATCGCCTCCTTTGGCGTCGCGCGCTTGAAAACTTCACCTCGATGATTGAGCAAATAGAGTTGATCGACCAGCAACGCAGCGCGCGGCTGATGCCGCTCGACAGTCAGGGTCAAAGTATCGGGCAACTCGCGGCGCACGCGCGCGGTGCGCACCCAGGGATGGGCGACCGCCGCTTGGGCAAGTGCGCGAAGATCGACTTTGAAAATCGACACGCCCTGCAGCTGACCCAGCATCCGCTGCAGGGCGGCGGCCGGTTGACCCTCGATGCCCTCGATGCGCAGCTGCTTGACCGAGAAATGCTCGGAAACAGCGAGCGCGCGGTAGGCGTAAAAGCCGCCTGCCGACGCACCACCCACCACTGCGACCAGGGCAGTAATTCGACCAGCGACAAGCATTGGCCCTTTGAGCCAGCTGATTTTGACCTTTCGCCGCGGTTGGACGATCTTCGGCGCCGGCAGTGGGCGTCGCGTTGCACTGGTCGGACTGCTGAGTCGGCGGTTGCGCGGCGACTTAAAGCGCGCCAACAGGCTACGGCTGCGACCAACTCTTGTGCGCTGGTTTGTGCTCATGCGTGCAACCCCGCCTGGTCGATGATCCTCAGCACGAGGTCGGTGTAGCTGATGCCTGCATGAGCAGCGATCTTCGGCACAAGGCTGTGGCTGGTCAGCCCAGGCAGCGTGTTTATTTCGAGCAGAACCAGGCGATCGGTGTCTTCGTCGTAGCGAAAGTCGATCCGCGACACGCCGCAGCACTCGAGCAGCTGATGCGCAGCGATCGCCAGGTGCTCCATACGCTCTCTGACCGGTGGTGGCAGGTCGGGGTCGACGATGTAGATGGTGTCGTCGCGTTCGTACTTAGCGGCGTAGTCGTAAATGCCCTCGGCCGGCTTGACCTCGATCGCGGGTCCGAGCAGCTCGACCGCGGGACGTTTGCCGATCACAGCGACCGACAGTTCGCGGCCCGGAATGTACTCTTCGACCAGCAGCTCTGGATTGTCGGCAAGCACGACCGCCAGGCGCTCGGCGCTATCGACGAGCTCGAGGCCTACGCTACTGCCTTCCGCACGCGGCTTGACGATCACCGGCAATGGCAGCTGCTCAGCGCCTCCGCCGAACGCCCAACGTGCCGTGGCCAAACCAGCGGCATCGAACAAGCGCTTGCTGGTCACCTTGTCCATCGCCATCGCCGAGGCCAAGACGCCCGAGCCGGTGTACGGGATGCGCAGCGATTCGAGCAGCCCCTGGATGCAGCCGTCTTCGCCAAAGCGACCGTGAAGCGCGATGAACGCCACGTCGATCGACAGCGCTTTGATCCGCTCGGCGACATCGAGGTCGACATCGATCGAGGAAACCTGGACGCCGCTCTTGCGCAGAACCTCGACGACAGCTTGGCCTGTCTGCAACGAGACGTCGCGCTCGGCGGAGCGCCCTCCGAGCAGCACACCAACATGGCGGCGTTCTATGTTCGACACGACCATCGTCAAAGCTCATTCCACTGGGCTGCTGTCAAAGTGCGCAGTGAAAGGGATCGCGGGCAACTTTTTCGCCCTTTTTTTTAGAAGCTTGTGCGCTGCTGTGGGTGTTGTTCCCCCCAGCGGATGCGGGGGGCCTTTAACCAACCGGTTATGAGCGGGGACGTTGATTAACTTTCTTAACTTTTGCCCAGACCAAAGGGCGAAAAGTTAAGAAAGTTAATCAACGTCCCCCAGGCTTAGCGGGTGGCTAGGCGATCGAGTAGGCGCACGCCGGCGTCGGCGATGTTGCCGGCTCCGAGCGTAATCACGATGTCGCCGTCTTTGACTTCGCCGGCAAGAATGTTGACGACGTCGTCAAGATTGCTGGCCAGCTTGACGGCGTGATGGCCATGGGAACGGATCGCTTCTGCCATCGTCGCTGCCGTCACGCCTTCGAGTGGCTGCTCGCCCGCCGCATAGAGCGGGGCAACGACGACCAGATCGGCATCGTAGAACGCTCGCGAAAAATCCTCGAACAAGTTATGAGCGCGTGAGTAGCGGTGCGGTTGAAACACCGCGATGCGCCGCCGATCACCGAAAGACTCCTTGGCCCCAGCGAGCGTGGCGCGGATCTCGGTCGGATGGTGACCGTAGTCGTCGACGACCATCACGCCGGCCTGCTCACCGCGCACGGTAAACCGGCGCTGAATACCATCGAACTCCTCGAGCGCCCGCGCCGCAGCCACGGGATCGATCTTCAGCTCGTCAGCGACGGCGAGCGCAGCGAGTGCATTGAGCAGATTATGGCGGCCGACCATCTTCAGCGCGATCGGATCGCCGACTTTGCCGCGGCGCACCGGGCGAAAGCGGGTGACCAGCCCTTCAACGCTGACATCGACCAGCGTAAAGTCAGCCTGAGCGGTCGTCCCATAGCTGACAAAGCGCTTCTCGACGTGCGGGATCATCGCCTGGACATTAGGACATTCCAGACAAAGCACAGCGGCCCCATAAAACGGCACGCGATTGACGAAGCGCAAAAAGGCCTGTTTGAGCTGCTCAAAATCGCCGTAGTGGTCGAGATGTTCGGGGTCGATGTTGGTGACCACCGCGATCGTTGGCGAAAGCTGTAAAAACGAGCCATCGCTCTCGTCGGCCTCGGCAACGAGGTAGGCACCGGCGCCCAAGCGAGCGTTAGTACCCATACTGTTGACCTTGCCGCCGATCACCACCGTGGGATCGAGGCCACCACGCTCACAGATCGCCGCAACCAACGAGGTCGTAGTGGTCTTGCCGTGACTGCCAGCGACGGCCAGACCATGCTTGAGCCGCATCAGCTCGGCGAGCATCTCGGCGCGAGGAATCACCGGGATCGTTTGGCGACGCGCCGCTACAACCTCGGGGTTATCGGAGCGCACGGCGCTCGAAATAACCACAACGTCGGCACCGCGCAGGTTTTCGGGGCTATGACCGACGGAGATCACCCCGCCGAGTTGGCTCAGTCGCTGCGTCGTATCGTTTTCACGCAGGTCCGAACCGGAAACCTGGTAGCCGAGATTGAGCAAGACCTCGGCGATGCCGCTCATACCGATGCCGCCGATTCCCACGAAATGGATGCGGTGTGCCCGCCCTTTGAACATCGTCATAGGGGCAGTGTGTACGAAGGGTGCTAGCGATGCAATCGGTTGATCAGTGCGACCACATCCGCAGCTGCCCGTGGATGGGCCTGCCGGCGCATCGCCTCGGCCATCCGCCCGAGCCGCGAGCGATCGCTAAGCAGTGCGGTCAGCTTGGCGACAAGCTGCGAGCCATCGAGCGAGGCTTGAGTCAAACAGATCGCCGCACCGGCTTCGACCAACGGCCGTGCGTTGGCCGACTGATGGTCGTCGGCGGCGTGCGGGTAGGGAACGAACACGGCCGGACGTCCGCTAGCCGTAATCTCGGCGATGCTCGTCGCCCCACTGCGACAGAACACCAGGTCCGCCGCACAGTACGCTCGACCGATATCGTGGATAAACGGCCGCGCGATCGCCCGCCCGCCGAATTGCGCATAGTGCCCAGCGACCGTTGAAAAATCCGTTTCGCCGGTCTGATGCTCGATCGTCAACAGCGGATGGATCCGTAGGAGCTGCTCGACCGTCTCGCAGAGCAGGTCGTTGAGCCGCTGCGCCCCTCGACTTCCGCCGAGCACCAACAGCCGCAGGCCCTCACCCGTACCGGGTAACGGTGCATGGGACAGTTCCTCGGCGAGTTGGGGCCGCAGCGGATTGCCCAAACAGCAAACGTTGTCCTGGTCGAAATACTCGGCAGCGCGCGGATAGGCGACGACAACAGCGGTAGCGAAGCGCGCCAGCCGCCGATTGGTTCGGCCGGGGATCGCGTTCTGCTCGAGTAGCACGATCGGCAGACGAAGCAGCGAGGCTGCGATCACCGCTGGCCCCGACGCATAACCGCCCACGCCGACGACAACGTGGGGCTGAAAGGCCTTGAGCAAGCGGCGCGCGAAGAGCACGGCCTTGGGCAACGCCGCCAAGGTACGCGTCTTGCGCCAAAGCGAAACACCGACCAACTGATCGACGGGCAGCGTCTCCAGCCGATAGCCGGCGGCGGGAACCGCCTGGGCCTCGAAGCCCTTGTCTGTACCGATAAAGAGCAACTCGGCGCGAGCATCGGTCGACTTCAACTGCTCAGCGACCGCTAGCGCAGGAAAAACGTGTCCCCCGGTTCCGCCGCCCGCTAGTACAAGTCGAACCGCCATCACAAAACTCCCCAGTCGTGAGGAATCGAATTATCGCGTGGGGCGCCGCCTAGACCGCTTCTGAATGCCCCTCGGCGCCGGCAACAACGACGCGCTGTGGGCGACGGCGATTGCCGTCGGGCAGCCTGCGGCGCGAAACCGGCGCTGGCCGAGGATAGCGCCCCGAGATGTTTAGCGCCACACCGGAGATAAACATCATGGTAATCAACGCCGTACCTCCGTAGCTGACAAACGGCAAGGTAATGCCCTTGGTCGGCGCCAGACCGGTGACCACCGCCATGTGCAGCAACGCTTGAACGGCGATCAGTGCTGCGCAGCCAAAGGCGAGGTAGCCACCAAAGAGATCGCGTGCTGCAAAGGAAGCGCGCAGCGTCCGTAAGACGAGCAGCAAAAACAGGCCAACCACGGCGGCTAACCCGGTAAAGCCGAGCTCTTCTCCGATGATCGCGAAGACAAAATCGGTGTGCGCCGCCGGCAAGAAAAACAGCTTCTGCCGCCCTTCACCGAGCCCCAATCCGCGCAACCCGCCTGAACCAATGCTGATCAGCGACTCGGAGATCTGATAGCCGGCGCTGCGTCGATAAGACCAGGGGTCGAGAAAGGCGAGCAAGCGGCGCATGCGCCAGGGCGTACCGACGATCTGTTGATAGGCCAGCGGAAAGCCGGCGAGCAGCGCGATCACGACGTAGGTCAAACGTGCACCGGCAACAAGCAGCAGGATCAGCGTAACGGCGATCATCACCGCCGACGTCCCCAAGTCGGGCTGCAGCAGGACCATCAACGCCATCAAACCGGCGACCAGCAGGTGGGGCAATACGCCGATCGAAAACGAGCTCATCGTGTGGCGCTTCTTCGCCAACGAGTAGGACAAATAGACCAGTAGCGAAAATTTGGCCGGCTCCGAGGGTTGAAAGGAGATCCCGCCCAGGCGAAACCAACGCACCGCACCGTCGACGCGTGTTCCCAAACCGGGGATCAGCAGCGCGCAGAGCGAAAGCGCGCTGGCGAGCAACATCGGATAAGTAAATCTCTGATAGATGCCGTAGTCGAGCCGCGCGCCGACGTAAAGCGCCAGGCAGCCGAGCGCAGCATAGACCAGTTGGCGGCGCAAAAAGAACTCGCCGTCTTTGTACCGCGCGCCGGCGAATACCGCACTGCCCGAATAGACCATCACGATGCCCAGGCTGACCAAGGCCACGATCGCGGCCAGCATCCAGAGATCGATTCCGCGCGGTGCGAGTTCACCATCGGCAGGTGACAACTGGCGACCATATTGAAACAAGCGTTTTAGCACCGAGCAATCATCGCTCGGTAGGCGGCGGTGGGCAAAAAATGGAGCGACTAGAGCGCGTTGACCGCGCGGGCGAAATCGTCGCCGCGTCGCGCGTAGTTTTCGTACATGTCATAGCTACTGCAGGCGGGCGCCAGCACGACGGCGTCGCCCAGCTGCGCAGCCTGGCGAGCTTGGGCGACGGCTTGGTCCATCGTCGTCGCCCGCGAGACCGCCGTATCGTCGTCGAGTGCGGCGGCGATCAGCTCCGCCGCTGCGCCGAGCAGCACAACATGACGGCAGTGTGCGCTGACGGCTTCGGCGAATGGGCGATAATCACCGCCCTTGTCCTTGCCACCGGCGATCAAAACCACCGGGCGCTCAAAGCCAGCTAGCCCGCCGACCACCGAGCCAACATTGGTCGCCTTTGAATCGTTGTAGTAGTCGACGCCGTCGAGGGTACGCACATGCGCCATCCGATGAGGCAACCCGGCAAACTCGCGCAGCGTTTGCTCGACGGCCGCGGGGCTGGCACCGAATAGTCGCGCCGCGGCGATCGCTGCCAGCGCATTGAGCTGGTTGTGTCGGCCGGCCAAGCGCAATGCGCTGATCGGATAGCGCTCTGTCGCGTGATCCGCATCGCTCAAGCCGACGAGCACGAATTCGCTGGCGGTTAACCACGCGCCCGCCGGCGGGGCAGTTTCGGCGGTTAGACCAAAGGGCAGTGTACGCCCCTGGCCCGCTGCGGCCAGGTCCAAACAATCGCGATCGTTGGCGACGATCGCGAAATCGGCTGGCGTTTGGCCGGCAAAAACGCGCGCCTTGGCGGCCAAATAGCTGGCGTAATCGGGATAGCGATCGAGGTGATCTTCGCTGACGTTGAGCAGCAGAGCGACATGCGCGGAAAAGCGCTCGACCGTTTCCAGCTGAAAGCTCGACAGCTCGAGCACGACCGCTTGCAGATCATCGACACGATCTTCGGCAACCGCCTCGGCCAGCGGTACACCGAGATTGCCGCCGACAAAGGTCGATCGGCCCGAGCGAACGAGCATCTCGCCGATCAGCGAAGTGGTCGTCGACTTGCCGTTGGTGCCGGTCACCGCGACGATCGGTGCCGTAACGAAGCGCGCCGCCAACTCGATTTCTCCGAGGATCGGCACGCCGCGCGCCTGGGCAGCAGCCAGCGGCGCGATCGGGGGCACTCCGGGGCTAACGATGATCAATTCGGCTGCAGCAAAGTGCGCTGGATCGTGGCCAGCGAGATCGCGGATTACCCCCGCGTCGAGCGCGCTCAACGACTGGCCGAGCTGCTCGGCGTTGCGGATATCGGTGCCGACGACCTGTGCACCCTTGCGAAGGCAGAGGTTGGCTGCGGCGATGCCAGAGCGACCGAGTCCGACGACCAGCACGCGTTTGCCGCGCAGTTCGGGGGTTGCCATTAGCGCAGTTTCAAGGTCGCCAACGCAACCAGGGCAAGCATGATCGAAATGATCCAAAAGCGGACGATCACTTTGGGCTCCGCCCAACCTTTGAGCTCGAAGTGGTGATGAATCGGCGCCATGCGAAAGACGCGTTTGCCGGTCAACTTGAACGACAACACTTGGACGATCACCGATACAGCCTCGAGGACAAACACGCCGCCCATCAGCGCCCAAACGAACTCGTTCTTGGTGAGGACGGCCATCGTACCCAGGCCGCCACCGAGGGCCAGTGAGCCAACGTCACCCATGAAGACCGACGCCGGATGCGTGTTGAACCACAAGAAGCCAACCCCCGAGCCAACCATCGCCGCACAATAGATCGCCAGCTCCGAGGCGCCGCGAATGTGCGGGATCTTGAGGTACTCGGCGATGTTGAAGGAAAACAGCTGTCGCGGGGCGTCCTCGCCCATCTCCACGGCGAGCTTCTCCAGCAGGTCGCGCGCCTTGGCGGTCAACACCCGGCGCTGTCCGAGCGCGGTACCGGCAGCGTAGGAGAGGATCAGAAAGGTGCCACCACTGACGATCACTGGACCGATCGCAAGCCCGTCCAGACCGTCGGTAAGGTTGACGGCATTAGAGCTGCCGACGATCACGAACAAACCGAAGAAGAAGTAGACCACGGGGTTGAGCAACAGACTGCGCCGGTTGAAATCGGCAAAGGGAAGCGCCAGGCGGTGTCTGACGTCCTTTTCGAAAAC
This sequence comes from Deltaproteobacteria bacterium, assembly GCA_020633415.1. Classification (GTDB taxonomy): domain Bacteria; phylum Myxococcota_A; class Polyangia; genus JACKDQ01. The sequence goes on along the minus strand of JACKDQ010000010.1, from coordinate 147,887 downwards.
GTTGCCCCAAACCATCAAAGCAACCGCCGCGCCACCGATCAGCGTCTGACCGATCAGCTTGACCTTGCCCGGAATGCCCTTGCTGTTCTTATAGCGTAACTTGCGCGAGTCATCGATAAAGCCGATCGCACCGTAGCCGAGGGTCACGCCGACGACCACCCAAACCAACTGATTGCTAAGATCGCACCAGAGCAGCGTCGGCACAACCAACGCCAAAAGGATCAGACTGCCACCCATCGTCGGCGTTCCGGCTTTGGAGAGGTGACTCTGCGGTCCGTCTTCGCGGATCGTTTGACCGATCTGTCGCGACTGCAACTGGCGAATGAACCACGGACCGAGCAAAAAGCTCATCAACATCGCCGTCAGCGTCGAAGCGATCATTCGCGTCGACGCATAGCGCACGACATAAAGCCAACGAAGGGCGTGGTAACGGGCCAGAGGATAGAGCAGATGTAAAAACATGGTGGCGCTCTGAAGTCGCTTTCATCATGCCCGATCGGCGAACGGGACGACAGTTTTCTGGCGAAGGCGGTTAGCTGGCCTGCATGGCGCTGATCAAACGCTCTAACTGCGCGCCCCGTGAGCCCTTAACCAACAAAAAGCCCGCCACCTGCTGTTCGAGCAGCGGCACGGCGAGCTCGGGCGACTCGACAAACAGCACCTGCTCGGCCGCCATCCCCGCCTCCAAGGCGCCCGCTGCGAGGGACTTGGCGCCCTGACCGACGACGACCAACGCCGAAAGACCGACACCTGCCGCGAAGCGACCGAGGGCATGGTGCAACTCAGCGCTTTGCTCACCGAGTTCACGCATCTCGCCAAGGACCGCAACGGCCGGCCCACCAGCGGCGAGCTCGACCAGCATCTCAAGGGCGGCTTCGGCAGCGCGCGGGCTGGAGTTATAGCAGTCGTCGATGACTTGCCATTTGCCGATCACCGTGAGCGCCGAGCGATGTGCCGGCAACGTAATCGGTGCGCTAAGCGCAGCGATGATCTGCTGTGCGGTCAGCCCGAGGGCCAGACCGACCGCTGCCGCGGCGGTGGCGTTGTGCGCGTTGTGCCGACCGACCAAACCGATTCGCAGCCGATGCTCGTGACCAGCCAACGCGATCACCAGATCGCTGCCGGTGCGCGAGGTCTTGGCGCTGACCAGGCGGATATCGCTGTCGGCTGCGCGGCCAAACCGCAAGATCCGAGCGGCGCCGCGGGCCAACTGCAGCAAGGCTGGTTGGTCGTCAGGAATAATCACGCAGCCAGCCCGGCGCGCGACGTCGCTGATCAGCTCACCTTTGGCGCGGATGATCGCATCGAGGCTTCCCAAGCCCGCCAGGTGAACGGGTGCAACATTGGTCACCACACCAATGTCTGGCGCGGCGATCTCGGCAAGCGCGGCGATCTCGCCTGGTGCGTTCATTCCCAATTCCAACACCGCGGTGCGCGTGTCGGCAGGCATGGCAAACAGCGTGAGCGGCAAACCGATCTCGTTGTTGTAGTTCCCCGCCGTCGCATGGGCCGAACCGAGCTGCCGAGCGAGCGCCAGGCAAAACTCCTTGGTCGTCGTCTTGCCCATCGAGCCGGTAATCGCGACAACCGTCGGCGCGACGCGTGCGCGCCAAGCGTGGGCAAGCTGGCCGAGGGCAGCGCGCATCGCCGGCACGACAACCAACGGCGCGCCAGCACTAGCGCCGCTACGCTCGGCAAAGACCACCGATGCGCCGGCGGCAACCGCTTGGCCGATAAAACGATGTCCGTCGAAACGCTCACCGGCCAGCGCGGCAAACGCCTGACCTTGACCGACATTGCGGCTGTCGATGCTGATCCCAGTGAAATCGGCGTCATCGCCGGGCGGTGTCACACCGAGAAGCGCTGCGGCTTGCTTGGCCGACATCGAGATCATCGTTTGCTCCGTTGGGCGGCGGCGATGGCCAGTGCGCGTCGCGCTTGCTCTCGGTCATCAAACGGCAACCGACGGTCACCGACGATCTGATAGTCCTCGTGACCCTTGCCCGCGATCAGCAGCGCGTCATCAGGACCAAGTGCAGCGACGGCTTGCTCGATCGCCCGCTGCCGATCGGCTTCGACCCAGTACCCGCGAGCCGCTGTGCCATCGACCTCGCGCAGATCGCTGGGTAGACCGGCGACGATCTGCGCGATGATCGCCTGAGGTGATTCGCTACGTGGGTTATCCGAAGTGACGATTGCCAGGTCTGCACCGTCGGCAACAGCTCGCGCCATCAGTGGACGCTTTTGTTGATCGCGGTCACCGCCACAACCAAAAACGACCAACAGCCGACCGCGGCATAGCGGACGCAACACGGCGATCGCGCGCTTGAGCGCGTCGGGCGTGTGAGCGTAGTCGACAAAGATCGCCGACTGGTCGATGCGCTGCAAACGACCGGGCACACCGGGCATCTGAGCGATGCCCGCCGGCAGTTGAGCAACCTTTAGGCCAGCGGCAAAGCAGCACGTCGCCGCCAACAGCAGGTTGTCAGCGTTAAAGTCACCGACCAACGGCGAGCTAAAATCGACCTGCTCTCCAGCGATCGTCAGTCGCCCCCGACTTCCGCCAAGCGTCGAGTGCCAATCGCTGAGCACCGCTTCGACATCGGAGCGCTGGCGCGAACACCGCAAGAGCCGCAGATCGCCACGGTCGGCGACAACCGATTGCACGACATCGGCGCCATCGCCATCAACATTGACCACGGCAGTTCCGCCGCTGCGCAACACCGAGCTGAACAACAGCAGTTTGGCCGCCAGGTATCGCTTCATGTCGCCGTGGAGGTCGAGATGGTCCTGGGTAATGTGACTAAACGCCGCCACGTCGATCGACAGACCGGCGACGCGGCGCTGCTCGAGCGCGTGAGAAGAGATCTCCATGATCGCTGTGTCGCACTGCGCGGCGACCATCTTCTTGAGCAGACGCTGGAGCACGATCGCGGTCGGCGTGGTATATGGCGCGGGGATCTGCTCTGCAGCGATCCGGTAGGCAACGGTACCAAGCAGACCGGTGCGCCACCCTGCTTGCTGGCAGATCGCCTCGCACAGATAGGCCGTCGTCGTCTTGCCATTGGTCCCGGTGATGCCGATCGTGCGCAGCGCATCGCCTGGCGAGTCGTTTAGCCGCGCGGCAACGATCCCCAGCAACTCGGCCGGGTCGTCGACCTGCAAACACGGTACCTCGAGGTCGAGCGGGCGCTGACAAACTACGGCGGCGGCGCCAGCATCGACCGCTCGCTGGGCGAAATCATGGCCATCGACGGTCAAACCAGCGATGGCGAAGAACAGGTCGTTCGCTTTAACCTCGCGCGAATCATCAGCCACATCAGCGATCTCGATCGCCGCCTGTTCGCGAGAAAGGGCGATCCGGTCACCAAGCAATCGATCGAGCCGCATCATCGCCACACTGTAATACGGGCGCCTTGTCGCAACAAATCCCCGGGCAACGAATCGCCGGGCAAGACCACCGAAATCAGGTGCAATCGCGCTGGGGTCCACTGTGGTCGTACTGGGGCAGCGATTCCCGGCCGGCACGCGCAAGGGAGCGAAAACGCAGCGACCAGAACGGCCCACGACTTGCTCTTTAGCCAGCGCATGATGCAGGAAGACAGGGCTTGTCGAAACCGATCTTTGTTTTGGGCATTGGGTGTCTTGGCGGCCGGCGCGCTCGGTGTGGGTTGCTCGGGGGGCGAATCGCAGCCGGGCGGAGACAGCGGATTGACCGACGCGGGCGCGCTCAAATTCGATTCGAGCGGTCCAGGCGCCGATAGCGCGGTAGCGCCAGCGACCGATGCGCAGCCAGCCGCCGACAGTAGCCACAACGCCCCGGACCAACAGGTAGCAACGGCCGATAGCACAACGCCGCCGAGCGACAGCAGCGTTGCCGCGACCGGCAGCTGCGGCAGCGCCCAGGTCAAAGCGTTGCTCGCGGTGATCAACGCCGCGCGGAGTAGCGCGCTGGCCTGCGACGATAAACTCGGCGCGGTCGCCCTAGCTCACAGCAACGAGATGTGCAAGCTGGGCCAGTTGACCAATGTCGGCGCGGACGGCTCAACCTATGCTCAGCGACTCGCTGCCGCCGGATTCACCGGCTACGTCGCCGAACTGATCGCCGCCGGCCAGACGACCGGCCAAGCGGTTTTCGATACCTGGAACGCCAACCCGAGTGCCAAACAACTGTTGCTCGGCAATTACAGCCACGTCGGCATCGGCTACGTCGAGTGCCCCTCGGGTTATCCAACCTATTGGACCGTCGATCTGCATCGCCGCTAGGACAACGATCAGCGCTAAGACGGCGGGCTAAGGCCGCATCGATGAAGACGACGGTTTGATCTCCTAGGACCAGTCATTTGTGTCTGGAGGAATCGGTCACCAGGCGGTGGCCAAACCCGTTGTCGGCTTGATCGCTCGCCAAATGAACTTGCCAAACGAACTTGTCGGTTTGCAGCATCGAAAAAGAAAAGAAGACCGCGTAAGCGCGCTCTGACGTGGCACGGATATTGAAACGTGCAAGCGCCAGAGGAAAAGTCCTTTGCCCCATTTCGGTATCGTTATCTGCCTAAGCATGCTCGTCGCGGGATCTACGTTGGCGGCCCCGGTTCGCTTGCTCGAAAAGACGGGCCTACCCAAACCGGGCCGTTATGCCAACGTTGAGGCGAAGGCGATCATGCGGCAGGCCAACCTTTTCGTCGAAAAGATCCAAACGGGTCGAGCCGGACCGTGGACGTTGGAAGGCCACTCCAGCGCCAAGCAACTCTTTTTCCACTATTCGCGCACAACGAAGGTCAAACCAGAGGCATACGATCGAAAGCGTTCCGACAAGGTTCCTAGCTTCGAAATCTTTGACGTGAATGTGCAGCAAGATGTCTCGGGGACGGTCACCGTCGAGTACATCCGCCACGCGGGCGAGGCCTATCCCATCAGAGGCAACAACAAGCGAGGTGCCTTCTCCGAGGCCGTCGCCCCGCCGACCTTTCTAGATGCACTCAAAGCGAGCGGTTGGGATTCCGAGCGCGTGACCGTGCGGCAGACTATCGAGCGTCATAAAGCCGACGGAAACATCAATGTTGCAACCCGGCGTTATGGCAGGACCCGCGCAAGCACCGTAACGCGTTTGGTCGAGCCGTCGGGCCTGCTCAAGGGCCTCTTTCATACCATCGAAAAGGCGGGCACCAAGGAAACGCGGCGCCGCGCGGTATTCTTCGACCACATAGAATATTCGCAGGCCAACTGGTCGATTCGCCTCTGGAAGGAAGAACTCTGGAAGGAAGCGATCGAGCCGACCCTGCACTACTCCGATACTCTGGCCCTAGACTATGTCAATGGCGGCTACCAAAAGGCGGCCGGCGACATCGTTTTTCTCGAGCCAACGCCGATGCCCAAGGACCTGTTGAGGCGCGTGCCGGTCCAATGGCGCAGCAAGGTGACGAAAGCGCTCTTGAAGAATAACTGGATTAAGGAAAGCGACGCCAAGGCGGTTCTTGCCGACCTCAAATCGGCGTCTGCGACAAAAGAATAATGCAGCGTCGCGGCGCCCTTCGGCACAGGGATGCCGTCGCTCCCCTCAGAGAGCGTCCCGAAGGGGTCCCGAGCACGGCGTAGCTTGGTCCTGGCAGAAAATTCAAACCGCCACCGCGGGTCGTGCGTTGAGGGAAGGACAAGGAGGTCCCGATGCTTCGCATGAGCCTTGTCGCCCTTACCCTTGCCTGCACGGCCGTTCCGGCGCTGGCCCAGTACAACCCGCAGGCCGCGGTCAACGAACCCGAAGCAACGCACCGCGAAAAGCGTCGTCGAGCGGACGGCTCGGTCTACTACGAGAGCGTCAGGACCAAGGCGCGGGGTGACCAGTACGGCAACGCCGCGGGCTCGCAGTACGACCTGGCCGTCGACGGCGCGTTTTCCGGGAAGACGATCGTGGTGCTGCACCTGTACACCGGCGAGGGGTTTGACTTTCACCTGCCGCGGGCGGCGCTCAAGCAGAAGGGCTTTTCGGTCTATCGCTACAGCAACGGCGCGCCGACGCCCGAGGTGCTGGCCGCAGACCTGAAAAAGGCCTGCCAGTTCTGGTTGATCTCCGACTCGCGCCGCCATCTGAGCGCCAAGCATATCGCGGTGATCAAGCGCTTCTTTCAAAGCGGCCGCGGCGTCTATATTTGGGGCGACAATCAGCCCTATTACGCCGACGCTAACGCCGTCGCGCAGGCGCTGCTTGGCGTGACGATGAAGGGCAACCTGATGGGCAACAAGGTGGTGGGCATCAGCAAGCGGGGTCGCGCTGGCGTGCTGCCCAAGCACCTTTTGACCACCGGCCTAGCTCACCTCTACGAGGGGATCACCATCGCCACCATCCAACCCAATCAGACGCTCACCCCGTTGATCTACGGCTCGGCCAACAACCTCGTCGCAGCCTTCTACGACAAGGGTGGCAAGCGTGCGATCCTCGACGGCGGCTTCACCCGCCTCTATCTACGCTGGGATACCGCCGGCACCGCACGCTACGTGAAGAATGCCGCCGCCTGGTTGGTCAACGTCGAACGCCATGGCTACAAGAAACTCGCGCGGCAGTAGCGGTAGCGGACGCTTCCGAAATTTTCGAAGAAACGGCCAAGGACTTTGAAAACTTCCGACTTCTCAAGCGTCCCTACTTGTCGGCCTGACAGCGCATCAGTTCGAATTCGCACTCGAACGCCAGGCACTGGCCGCAGCTCGACCCATTGGGACAAGTCCAGGAGCAGGCACCGGTCTCGGCGGTGGCGATGCAGTTAACGAAGGCGTTGAACAGCGCGACCGAACTGGGACGCACGCTCGCCGCGCACTGTTTTTCGCAACCGGGCGCCGTGCAATTGATCACGCAGTTGACCGCCGCATCGCAGGTCAGCGTCCCGGTCACGCGTTGGTCGACGGTGGTATCGGGCAAGTACGTGTCGACAGGGGGGCGACTATCGGCGGGAGCCGGCGCGTCGATGCTAACTTTGGCGTCAACCAGCGTGATGCCACTGTCCGGCGAGCTGCCGCGATCGCTCTTGCCGATGCCCTGATCGGCGCAGCCGCAATCGGTTGAACAGTTCTCACAGCTCTCGCTGCTCGGATCGCAGACACCATCACCGCAAAATCCACCCGAGCGCGCACAGACCTGTTGGCCGCCGATCGCTCGACAGCTGTAGCCCTCCGGGCATTGCCCAGCTGAGCTACAGAAAAAGGGTGCATCACCTAGGTCGACGCCAACGCAACTCGCCAACAACAGGCTTGCGCTGGCGAGAATCCGAAATGCGGTCATCGTCGGGTCTCCGCCTGCTCGCAGATGCGGCCCCTGTACTACAATGGCGCACAGTTGGCTACCTGTTCTGTGGTTAACGGGCTGGTCAATTCTATATTTTTCCTTACTTTGCGGCAGATTAGCCGATGAGCTTCGACCAGATGCCCATCACCCGCTGGGCGACGGCGCCCCAGGAAAAAGACGCGAGGATCGCGCTGTCGGGTACCAGCGGTCCACGGGCCAACGCGCTATCCATCGCGGCGGCGAGGCGATCGACGAATGCGGGCAAGGCAGAGGGCTCGGGCTGATCGACACCACAGAGCGTCGGCGGATCGACCAAGTCAAGCGCGTCGCCAAGGCGCGGGGCGAGCTGCTCGATGACCCCGTCGAGGGCGGTGCAGACCAGGCGACAGCCACAGGCGTAGGCTTCGGCCAAGACCAAGGGCAGACCCTCGTAAAACGAGGGCAGCACGCAGACCGCCGCGCGACCGAGCAGCTCAGCCAGCTTGGCTTGATCGCAGCGACCGTGGAGTACAACCGCCTCACCAAGGGCGCGCGCCCGAGCGGTGATCGCCTCAGCTTGCGGGCCGCTGCCGCTGCCGACCACATGCAAACGCGCTTGCGGGTATTGTCGCTGCAGACGCGCGAAAGCCTCGAGCAACTGCGGCACACCCTTGGCATCGCTAAGTTTGCCGACGTAGATCAGTTGCCCCTGGCGCGCACTATCAGGCAAAGCATGCGCCGTCGAAAACAGCTCGGTGCGAAAGCCGGCACCAACCACGCTGATCCGCGCGGCTTCGATGCCGAGCGTGTGTTGCAGCTGGCGTCGATGCTCGCCGTGAAGCACGACGAAGTGGTCGGCTTTGGCCAGCGTGGTGAGCACATCCTGGGCCAGATTGGGACAGGTCTCGATCTGGCGCAGCCCGGTGGCATGGCAATGAACGACCAATGGCAAATTCGGTGCGACGCGCCGTGCGATCGCCGCCAGCAGCCAAACATGATGGCAGTGCAGCAAATCGGGCCGATGGCGCCCAATCAACGCGCGCAGATGCGCGGACCAGGCGTCGCGGTACTGGGCGAGCTGCGCGGCGGTCATTTGGGAAAAGCGCGTCGACGGATATGGCATCACGTCGCTCATGCCGGCGACCGGAAAGGGCAGCTGCTCGCTCTCGAAGACGAGGGGGTGAATGCAGTCGGCGGGCAGATCACCGACTGCGGGGGCGCGATCATCGGGCGGTACGCCGATCACCACGCGTTGCTGCCAACCTTGCTCGCTGCCGTGGCGCACCAGCGCGTCGAGGGTCACGCCACTGCCGGTCAAGGCGGGTCGCTGGCAGAGCAGCTGCAAGACAGATCCCATCGAGAATTCCTTCGCTAGGGCAGCGACCCGTTGCGCAGCGCGTTTGCCCGACCGGTTGGCCAAAGCAAACAGTTGTCGCGCGCCGTGGACACGCGGTAAGCGAGTAAGTGCGGTTTGCCCTCGTCGCCATCTTTGAGCGCGACGACGATCTCGGGACGTTTGTCGCCATCGACGTCGGCGATCGTCGGCACCGACATCACACCGCGGTCGGGAAGCGCCACTTTGTGCAGCAACTGTCCAGCGGCGTCGAGCACAAACAGCTGGCCTTGCCCGTTATCGGGCGAGTAGCTGGCGAAGACCACTTCGGGGCGACCGTCGCCCGAAAGATCAGCGACAACAACACCGCCGGTCAACACGCGATCGCTCGAGGTGTAGCGATATGACCAGAGCTCGCGTCGGTCGGCGGCCACACAGTGAATCTTGCCGTCAAAACCAGCGAACAGCAGTTCTTGACCCGACTCGGGCAACAGATCAGCAACGGTGACCTGGTTGGTTGCGGCAACGATGTTGGTGTCTTCGTAGTCCCACAGGCCGGCGAGGTACTCGGGAATGTGCAGCGGCGTTTGCCAGGCGGGGGCGCGACGGCCGTCGCTTTGCATTACCCACAGCGCGACGCCGCGGGTGCGATCGCTTTGTGCCGCGTTTTGCACCGAACCAAGCACGATCAACTCGCGTTTGCCATTGCCATCGATATCAGCGATCGCCGGCGCCGAGTTGGTAAAGTGCGCTTGATTGGCGCTGGCTTCGTGCTCGCTCCAACCCGTGCGAGCCTCGGCGAGATCGTGCAAGAAGCGGATTCCGGGCCACTTGGTAACGCCGTCGTACGCACCGGCGGCAACGTCGACCAAAACGCCATCGTGGTGATGCACGCTGATATAGGCGTTGTCATGGGGCGCAACGATCTCGGGTCGACCATCGCCATCGAGATCGCCGATCGCCAGGTTTTGGTCGAAACCGCCGACGACCCAGCAGTCGCGCTGACAACCGCCGCTGCCGCTGGTGTTGGGTGGAAAGCCACTGACCACGCTGCCGTCGCCAGCCAAGGCGACGAGCAGGTCGCGTTGACGATCTGCCTTGAGCGGATTGGTCGTCGCGGCGACGATCTCATCGTCACCGTCGCCATCGAGGTCGGCGGCGGCGATCGCGCGAATCTCATCGCGAAAGCTGTAAGGAAAGCCGGCCAACGGCTGCCCGCCGGCAGACCAGGCATAGACCTTGCCTCGGGCTGCAGCGACGAGCTCCAGTCCGGCGAGATCACGACGCAGCTCGGCAGCGATCGGTGAGGCCCAGATCCGACCGTTGACCGGCAGGCTGTTTTGCCGTTGGCCGGCGCCACGCCAGATCACCAGACGACCTTCGCGCGCGCCGATCACCTCGACTTGACCATCACCGTCGAGATCGACGACCAGCGGCGATGCCAACCAGCCCTCGTGCCAGGCGTCGGCGTAAGAGACGGCCAGCTCGGGCTCGGCGACGTTCGCGTCACCGCTGGCGCTCGCGCAGGTTGCCGCCAATGTTCCGAGGTAGGGCGAAGATGGGCTGAGTTGCCGCCCGGGTCCACAACCGAGGGCCAGCGTTGAGATCAGCAGCCATGCACTCAGCGCCGACTGTTGACCGGCCGGCGATCGACGCGTGATCACGAGCCCGCCGCTGAAGTCTGATCGAGAAAGTTCAGCAGCAGATCATTGACCGCGGAGGCCTGCTCGATCAGCGCGAAGTGGGTGCCGGGGATCTCTTGATAGGCTGCGTTGGGAATGCGCGCCGCCATCTCGCGCGCGACATGGGGCGGCGTGAGGAAATCGTGCTCGGCAGCGATGACCAGCGTGGGGCAGTTGACGAGGTCGAGTACATCTTCGGCATTGTGGCTGGCCAGCTCGAGCATCGTACGCGTGTAGTTGACCTTGTCAGCACCGGCAACACAGCGCATGTCGGCAGCGAAGACCTCGCGGTCGACGTTTGATCCGACAAAGTTGAGCCGGCTCAGTAGCTGGTGGGTTAGATCGGGCAGCATCACGCCGACGTCGAGAATCCCTTGGGCAACTGCCGGCAAACGGTGGAGCAAGCCAACCAAGCGCTCGACACCTTCGGCGAGCAGATCGGGTAGCGCGTTGCGAAAGGGTCGGCCATAGGTACCGAGAAGTGCGACAAAGCCACACAGCGAATCACTGCGGAGGCGTAGCAGTTCCAGCCCAACCTGCACACCCATGCTCCAGCCGATCAGCGCCGGTCGGTTGAGTTTGAGGCCGTCGATCAGCGCCGCCACGTCGGCCGCCTGCCGCGCCATCGAGACATCACCGCCGTCGGGCATCACGCTCTGGCCCATCCCACGGTAATCCCAGGTTACGACCTGATAGCGTTGGCGCAGTGCGGCGATTTGGCGGACGACACCCGGGTAACGCACACCGATACCGTTGGCGAAGATCACCGCCGGCCCACTACCAAAGGTCTGATAGAGCAACTCGGTACCGTCGTCGACGCGGAGCCGCCCCTGTTTCACCTCACCCAAGGCCTGGTCGATTTCACGACTGATCAGCACGCTTGCCCACTTCCTTTCGTCGCCATCTGCCGTTTTGCCCAGCAGACGATGATGATAAACTTCGAAGATAGCCCCCAGAACGTCTGAAGGTCAAAGAGCGACACTCCGATGCGTATTTGCCCCGGCTGCCGGGCCTCGTACGAGGATGACCAAGCCCGGTACTGTCCGCAAGATGGACTGCCCTTGCTGGAAATCAGCAAGACTTTCGCGGCAGTTGCCGACGAGTCGCTCGATCTATCGGACGGCGCCGGAGTCGAAATCACCGATGGAATGATGATCGGTGAGTATCAGGTCGAACGAACGATCGCCCACGGTGGAATGGGCGTGGTCTACTCGGCGATCCACCCGGTGATCCACAAGCGCGTGGCGATCAAGGTGCTCAACCTGCGCTACGCCAGCGATCCGAAAGCGGTCGCGCGCTTCGTGCTCGAGGCCCGCTCGGTCAACCAGATCGGCCACCACAACATCGTCGACATCTTCTCGATCGGCGAACTCGATGACGGTCGCAACTACATGGTGATGGAGTTGCTCGACGGTCTCGGACTTCACGAGGTGCTGCTCAACGCCACGCGGCTTGAGCCGGCGGAACTGTTGCCGGTGTTCGAGCAGCTATGCGACGCGCTCGATGCCGCACACAGCAAGAACTTCATCCACCGCGATCTTAAGCCGGACAACATCGTGATCTTGCGCCGGCCGCCGCGCCCGCAGGTCAAGATTCTCGATTTCGGCATCGCCAAGCTGCGCGGTGCTGCTAGCGGCGAGACCGAAGTCGGCACGGTGCTCGGCACGCCGGAGTACATGGCGCCCGAGCAATGCCGCGGCGATGAGCTCGATCGACGCGTCGACATCTATGCGCTGGGCATCCTGCTCTACGAGCTGTTGGTCGGCAACAAGCCGTTTAGCGATCCTTCGCCTTACAACGTGCTCAAGATGCAAGTCCGCGAAGCACCGCCGCCGCCGAGCCGCTTCATCTCCATCCACCCGCAGCTCGAGCAATTGATCCTGCGAGCGATGGCCAAGCATCGCGACGAGCGACCACCGACCGCCGGCGCACTGCTCGCCGAACTGCAGCGCGCGATCGGTTCGTCGCGGCCGTGGACCGCCAGCCTCGATCCGCCGGCCGAGGTCCACCGTCGGCGCCAGCGCGAACAGGGTCAACAGCCGGCTGCCGCGCAGGCCGCGGCGATGCCACCGCTCTCGGTCCCACCGCCGGTCTCCGAGTTGGTGCCGCTCGCGCAGGCCAGCGATCAGCTTGAAGCGGCGGGCGCACCACTGAAGGACGGGCGCACGCCGACGATTCCGCCGTTCGATCCCACGCCACCTTTGGACTACGACACACTTAGGCCGCTGCCGGTGGCCAACACCGATGAGTTGGATGCGTCGGATACCCAAGTCGTGCGACATGCGGTAGCCGAGGTGATCAGCGAGCGCCCCGAAGGTGGGGATGCGGCGCTCAACACTGCCCAACTTGCCGCGACGACGAGCTATGAACCGCCGCCGAGCCGCGGCGGCGACCCGGCAACGTACCACCGTCCGGATTCGCCTTTAATCGCCGCAGCGCAACGGCCGATCCAGCCCTCACAAGAGGTCGCTGCCGCGCGGAGTGCGGCAACACGCTCGCCACGTCTGAGTGGCCCCTATGCGGGGCAGCGCAGCGCGCGACTGCAGCCCGAACGCTCGTCGCGCGCCGGTTGGATCGTCGCCTGCATCAGCCTGCTGATCGCCGGCGCGGGAGCTGCGGGCTACTATTACTTGTTCTACCTGCGCTAGCGCTCAGTAGGCATCGACTTCTGCTAGCCATGACGCGGGATCTGCGTCGGAAGGCATCCGCCAATCGCCACGCGGCGATAGCGCGACGTTGCCAACCTTCGGACCGTCGGCCGTGCAAGAGCGTTTGAACTGATTGGCGAAAAATCGGCTGATAAACAGCGTCAGCCAACGCTTAAGCGTGACCAGCTCGTAAGACCCCGCAAAAGCGATCTGCGCCAGGTCGAGCAGACGACGCGGTCGCGCGCCCGATCCGACCATATGGTAGAGGAAAAAATCGTGCAGCTCGTAGGGGCCGATCTGCTGCTCGGTCAGTTGTTCGATCGCTTCGGCGCTCGCGGCCGGCAGGAGCTCGGGCGAGATCGGTGTATCGAGCACAGCAGATAGAATCGCGCTCAGCTGCGCGCCGTCAGCCCACGAGCTGGCCCGCTGCGCGGCGACCCAGCGAATAACAAACTGGATCAGCGTCTTGGGTACACCCGCGTTGACGTCATACATCGAGATCTGATCGCCGGCGTAGGTCGACCAACCGAGAGCCTTTTCCGAGAGGTCGCCGGTGCCGACGACCAGAGCACCCTGCTGGTTGGCCAGCGACATCAAGAGCAGCGTGCGCAAACGCGCCTGGGCGTTTTCGACGACAATATCGGCGAACTCGGGTTGCGCGCGCAGCAGGTCGATCAGTTGCTCGACTGACTCGATCCGCGACTCGGCGACCGCCGGATGACCAATCGCCTGCAATACCTGCAACGTCGCATCGCCGATCGCGATCGAGCTAAAGCGCGCGCCCAACGCCGCGGCGAGCGTGGCAGCGCTTCTTTGGGTCAACTGACTCGAACCGAGACCCGGCATCGTTACGCAATGCAGTTGGGTACGAGGCAGACCGAGCAAATCGAGCGCCGCGACGCTAACTAGGGCCGCATGGGTCGAATCGAGCCCGCCCGAAAGACCGAGCACCAAGCGCTCGATCTTGGCGCCGCGAAGGCGCGTGGCTAGCGCATTGGTTTGGATTTCGAAAGTCTCGTAGCAGCGCTGAGCCAGCTTCGCCTGACCTTGGGGCACAAACGGATGGCGCGCGACGGCGCGACGCAGCGGCGGTTGATGGGCAACGTCGCGAAAGCTCACGCGGCGAAACGCCCGCGGATGCTGAGCCGCGCAATCGCCGAAGGCATTGTTCGCCAAGCGCCGATTGACCAGTTGCTCGATATCGATATCAGCGACGACCAACTGCGGTTGGCGCGCAAAGCGCTTGCTCTCGGCGAGCAATGAACTGCCCTCGCAGATTAAGGCATCACCGTCAAAGGCATAGTCGGTCGATGATTCGCCCGGACCGGCGGCGACGTATAGATATGCGCAATGGCCGCGCTCAGCGGCGGAGCGCACCAACAAACGACGACGCTCCGCTTTGCCGATGATGATGTTCGACGCCGAAAGGTTGGCGACCACCGTCGCTCCAGCGATCACCGCTTGTGAACTCGGCGACAGTGGGACAAAAAGATCCTCGCAAAGCTCGACAGCAAAGACAAAGTCCCGTTGCTGCGCCGCACAAAACAGCAGATCGCTGCCGATCGGCGCGCTCTGTGCTGCGATCTCGATGCTGCGCTCACCGCTGATTTCCAGGCCCGGCCGAAACCAGCGGCGCTCTTCGAATTCGCGGTGGTTGGGTAAGTATGATTTGGGCACAACACCGAGCAGCTGACCGCCCTGAATCACTACCGCCGTGTTGTAAAGACCCACGCCGTAGCGCAGCGGCATGCCGACCAATGCGCAACTCGCCAAGTTGCGACTCTCGGCGACGAGCTGTGCGAGCGAAGCCTCGGCAGCGGCCAGTAGATGATGGTCGTGGAGCAAGTCGCGCACTGTGTAGCCGGTGAGCGACAGCTCGGGGAACACGACCAGCGCGGCGTGTTGCTGCTCGGCACGCTGCCAGAGCTCGAGAATTCGCTGACGATTATCCTCGAAGCTGGCAACTCCAACGACGGGTACCGCCGCCGCTATCCGAGCAAAGCCTTCCATCTTTTCCCCTCGGGCTACTGCCCCTTTTGTGGCTCCTTCGACGCTTGCGCTGCGATCCAATTATCGATCAGACGTTCCGCCAGATCCATCGGTACCGCACCGTGACGCAACACTTCGTCATGAAAGGCAGACAGTGAGAAGCGCGGGCCAAGTGCGTCTTGGGCCTTTTTGCGCAGCGCCTGAAAGCGCAGCCGCCCAACCAGGTAGGCCAGCGCTTGACCCGGCCAGATAATGTAACGGTCAACCTCGTTGATCGCTTCTTCTTCCGACAGCGCGGTGTTCTCGAGCATGAAGTCGATCGCTTGTTTGCGCGTCCAGCCTAGTGTGTGCAGGCCCGTGTCGACGACCAACCGCGCGGCGCGCCAACCCTGGTAGTTGAGGTAGCCGAAGCGCGACAAGTTCGAGCTATAGAGTTTCAGCTCGTCGCTGAGCACCTCGGCGTAAAGCGCCCAGCCTTCGACGAAAGCGGTTTGCGCCTCGTGCCGACGAAACTGGGGGATCGCCGGTTGCTCGCGAGCAAGAGCGATCTGCAAGTGATGGCCAGGAACCGCTTCGTGAAAGGTCAGCGCTTCGAGGTTGTAAAGCGGTCGCGCATCGAGCTTGTTGGTGTTGAGGTAATAGATCGCCGGCCGTGAGCCATCTTCGGGCGCCTCGAAATAATAGGCCGCAGGCGCGTCCTGGGCGCGGTAGGCGTCCATCGCTTTGACGGTAATCGCCGTCTTGGGCAGGCGACCAAACGTGCGTTTGAGCGCGCTTTGGGCACGGTCCAGCGCGCGCTGCGCCGCGGCAACCAGCGCGTCGGGCTCGGCGACGTACATGTCTTTGCGCGCGCGCAAGGTCGCAAAGAACTGCTTGAGGTCGCCCGTCGCTCCCTCGAGTCGGGCGATCTCCATCATCTGTTGGCGCAGTCGATCGAGTTCGTCGAGCCCGATCTTGTGCAGTTTCTCCGGCGCCCAATCGGTACCGGTGACGACTCTGATCTGAGCGTGGTAGCACGCTCGCCCGTCGGGCTTGCTGCGAACACCGACGACATCTCGCGCCTGAGTCAGATAGAACCGCCCGAGGAACTCCTTGTGTTTAGCAAAGGCAGGCAAGACCTGCGTCTTGACCGCGTCGATCAAACGCTGGCGTTGGACCTGCTGCTGCTGTGCAGTCCAGGCCGCCGGAAACTTGGCCAAGCGCACGAAGGGTGAGTTTGCGGCTTCTGCTTGCAGCAACCGATCGAGCTGACCAACGACGCGCATCACGGCGATCCGCGGCGCGACCCAGCCGATGTCCGCACCGCGCTTGAGGTTGTCGCGGCGGGTCTGCAAAAACGCTGGCACTTTGTTGTAGCGGGCGACCAACGTGTCGACATCGGCCGTCGAGCGAATGCGATGCCAGCGGGGTAATTCGGCCAGCCAAACCTGCGGGCCATCGAGCTGATCTACCGACCACAGCGGCCTTCGACAAACACGCAACGCCAACCGCTTGTCCATCGACCACAGCAGCACTTCGCGGCTGATCGACGACGCTTCGCTCAGCTGCAGTTCGGGCAATGCAGCAACAGCTCGGCGTAGCTCGCGTACGCGCGCAAAAAACAGCTTGCGCCCGTGAGCGGACTCATCGGGCAGCTCTTGATCGTGCTGACGAATGCCGAGATACGTCGCATATTGCGGCGATCGCTCGAGCAGCATCGACCACCACCGTGCCGCGATCTTGGCCAGCGCGTCTTCTGTTTGTGGCGATGAACGCCGCAGCGCGCTGCGTGGGCCAGACGCACCGTCGACCGACGTCGTCTTGCAGCCCGACACGCCAAGGACCAGCACAGCCAAAAACAGTGATCGACCCACCCGGCTAGACCCAAATCGCGCGCGGTGCGTTGCTAGACCCAGGTCGTCTTGCGAACTCGACCGGGAGGCATTGGTGCGCGCAAAAAAGATAACCTTTTCTCTCATTTCAACGATGGTCCTGATGATCTGCAACGCTGCCGTCGCCGGCACTCCCGGCAAACCGCGCCAGGTCGGCGATACGGTCCATGCTCCAGCTGTACCAGCTGCGGTGTCGGCAAGCAATCGATCTCAGACGAGATTTGGCGAACCGATTCACTATCACAACATCACGATCGTGCCCGTCGAGACCACCGACCGCGGCCCCTACCAACACTATACGCTGCTCGAAGAGGGCCTGCGCGCCAAGACCTTTGCCGTCCGCGAACTAGCCGGCCAGTCGGGCCAAGCCCGCGTCGGCCACGTCGAAGTGAAAAACAGCGGTCAGCATCCGGTCTACTTGGTCGGTGGCGAGATGATCCTCGGCGGCAAGCAGGACCGCATCATCTCTCAGGACACGATCGTCGATAACGGCGGCGGCTGGATGAAAGTCGGCGTGTTCTGCGTCGAGCAAGGGCGCTGGACCGGGCAGAATATGCGCTTTTCGGCGGGGAGCGCGATCGCTCACGTCGCGCTGCGCAAGGCGGCGCGGAGCGGATCGCAGTCCGAAGTCTGGAAGGCGGTCGCCGCGAAGAACCGCCAACAAGGCACGCAAAGCAGCACGCAGACTTATCGGCGCACGATCCAAAACGCCAAGGTGCGAGAAAAGATCGCCCCCTACCGCCGCGCGGTGACCAGCAAACTTCCGAAGAGCAGCTCGCTGGCTGGCCTGGTGTTCGCGGTCAACGGACGGGTGCGCGTCGCCGATATTTTCGGCAACCCGCTGTTGTTCTCGGCGATCCGCGACAAGCTGCTTTCGGCCTATATCCTCGAAGCGCTGGGAACGCAGGTCGATCGCCACGCCAAACCGCTCAGCAAAGACGGGGCCCAAGGTTGGGTCACCAAGGCCAGTACGAGCAAGCGCCACATGAAGCAGGTGACCTCGGGCCGTGCGATCAATCAAACCTACGACAACGACGACGCGATCGGCGCCGAGGCGGTCGACAAAAAAACCGGCAAGACGGTGCGCAAATCCTATTACGCCCACTAGCAAGCTAGCGGAGCCGGGTGCCTGCCGCGCGAGGTCGACGGGATACGCGAGAACTGTATTCGCGGGAGCGGTCGAGCGCGGTGCGCGCGGCGCGGCGTAGTAGCGAATGAAAATGCCAGGCACCCGCACATTTTTGGACGAGCTCGACGACCTTCTCTGGCGGCAGGTAATCCGGTGCGATCGCCAGCATGCCGTAGGGCATAACGCTGCGTATCGGGCGAGGGTCATCGAGCAGGGCGACAAATGCCTTGGTGATTACCGAGCGAGCCTCCTGCCGTGATAGCGGCGTGATGTGCGCGGCGTTATAGAGGACGACCTGATAGGGAGAACGCGCGCCGTCGAACCCTTGTCCGATCAGCTCGGTCGGATAGGGGCCCCGTGGATAGTTGGAGCTCAGCTTGAGCCTGCCATCGTGGCGAAAGACAACGAGGTCGGTCCGCAGCGGATCTTCACCTGGAAGCGGCTGCTGCTTGCCACCGACAAGATCGGACCAGCTCCAGGGATCCTCCGCGAGATAGAATCCCCAGCCCATCGTGGCCCGGTGTTTGTGTTGGCCCGGCTTGGAAACGAGAATTTCTCCGCGGCGCAGCGCCTTGGCGACAACCGGTGTCGTCCAATGGAAGAGCAAGGGCGAACGGAGCTCGTCCGATGGTCCGGCAGTCACGCCGGCCACCGCGGCCTGACCGACAGCGGGCAGTGGCATCAGCTGATCATCGGCCTCTGCCGACGACACGACCAATAGCGTCGCGAGCGCGGAAAGCACGAACGTGTAGCGCCCGGCTCTTGTCGTGCGTCCAACAAACGGCCGCGCCCTACGCCCTTGTCGCTGTATCGCCCCGCTCACGACGAAGCAGCGTGCAAATCATGTACCGCGGCGCGAAAGGGCAGTGGCCTTGTCGATTGTCGATTGGTTTCTTTGGCGTAGGGGCCTGGCGATACGCTGCCCAGGTGGCCAATCTAGCAGTCGTTGGCAGACCCGTCGCAGGCCCGCTGCGCTGAGCAGCTCGGTGGAGCGCCGATTAGCGAGCGAGATTTCCGCAAGTCTTCAGTGACAACGTCGGCTCGGCGGCTTAAGAACGAAAGGCAAACGAAGGAGCGATCAGATGCCGAGCGCACACGAGAGCTTTTGGACCTATCAGCGCTATGCCGTCGTCGGTCATACGGCGCGGAAGCCATTCCCCGCGCTAACGTACGAGGGACTGAAGGAGCAGGGTAAGACTGCGTTTGCGGTCGACCCCAGCGCTACCGACGTCGCGGGCGACAAGACGTATGCCGAACTGGCCCAACTTCCGGAACCAGTCGACGCGATTGTGATCGAGGTTCCTCGCGATGAGACCGCAAGATGGGTTGAGCGCGCCGCCGACGCAGGAATCAAGCACGTTTGGATCCACATGAAATGCGATACGCCTGAGGCACACCATCTCGCCCAGACACGCGGTCTCGATCTTCACAGTGGAACATGTGCCGTGATGTACCTCAAAGGCGGCTTTCATAAGATTCACAAATGGATCAATAAGGCGATCGGCAAGTACTAGTGACCCGCTGGCGGCGTCTCGCTGTTCGCGAGCACCGTGCCGCTCAGCGCTGATTTGCCCGCACCACTGTCGGCGACAAATGCGCGCCAAGCCACCTTGCCTGCCGTAAGCGACCGCCTCTAATCGGTGGCGGCGCAGGTGATCCACAGCAGCGATTAATTCCGACTTTCCGATGGCAACCCGCGTAGCTCCCCCACGCAGGCGCTGCCGCGCCTGGTCAACACGCTCTTTCCGAAACGTATCCGTCACCACGACACTGGTCTGGGATTTGCTTCTACGCGAGTCGACCCTTTGGTGGGAGCACACGGCGGTCGCAGGCCGACCGATGGAGGACCAGAAGTGAAGATAAGGAATGGCCTGTTGATCTGGCAGGTGGCCATTGCGCTCGGTGCCTGCGGAGGCCTGACGCCCGAACGAACAGCGTGGATCGGCGGCAAAGCCGACAGTCCGCAAAATCGCGCTGAGGCGCTGTGCAATGCTGAGCTGATCCAACAATTGGAGCAACTGGCCGAAAGCTACTATCTCACGCACGCCTCAGCCAAGCGCGCAGGCGCACGAAGCGAGCTGGCCATCAAAAAAACAATTGCGGACCTGCTCGGCCAAGACCCAGAAACGCTGAAGTTTTCGCAACTCGAGGTTAGTGCCGACCTTCGTGCGGAGAAGGGCATGCGCCCGATTTCGCCCAATTGTGCGTTTAAGCTCGTCGATTTCGACCAGCGCTACGCAACGTCTTTGATCAACTTTGGCGCGAGTTACGACGGCCACAGCTGGCACAATAGCTACATGTACATCGTCTTGGGCGACGCCTCGGTTCAGTGCAACACCGACACCGCGCAGATCGAGCACTAGCAGCGGCGCACGCGGTGGGCAAACGCAAACGTCTAGCGGCAAGACGGTGCGCCAGTCCGAATGCGCCCACGAGCAGATCGCGGGATCGAGAGCCAGTGCACTAACGCAGGGCTTCGGGAAGACGCCGTTTGGGCGGTGCTGTTTCGGCGGATTTGAATGCCGATTCGGGCGATGCCACGGGCAGCGGTGCGCGGACCGACACACCACCGAAATGCTCCGCACTCGCGGCGGCGCAGAGCTCGCGCCAGCGCGTGGGCGCCGAAAGCGCGTCCTGCAATGCACCCACCGGAAGCTCAGGATAGACCTCAGCAAAGGAACGGATCGTTACCGGACCGACGCGCCGCAACACGTGCGCGGCAGTGAGATCGCGCGGATCGTCGAGTCCGCAAGCGCCGATCAACTCGGCAAAGGCGTGAAGCGTGTCCTTGTGATAGCGCGCCACACGCTCGGCCTTCTTTTCGACGTCGAGGGCGCGGTAGCGCGCGGGCTGCTGCGTGGTGATGCCCACCGGACAATCGTTGGCATTGCAGCGCCGCGCCTGGATGCAGCCCAAGGCAAACATCATCGCGCGTGCGGCGTTACAGCAATCGGCTCCCAATGCCAACGCGCGTACGATGTGAAATCCAGTGGCGACCTTGCCGCTTGCCACGAGGCGGATCTTGCCGCGTAGATCGTAGCCGCGCAGTGCGTTGTGGACGAAGTTGAGCCCGTCAGCTAGCGGCATCCCGACCGAATTGGAAAGCTCGATCGGAGCGGCTCCCGTGCCGCCTTCAGCACCATCGACGGTAATGAAGTCCGGATAGATCCCGGTCTGCACCATCGCTTTGCAGACGCTGAGAAACTCCACCTGATTGCCGAGACAGAGCTTGAAGCCGGTGGGTTTGCCGCCACTAGCTTCGCGCAGGCTGGCAACGAATTCCAGCAACCCTTTGGGGCTCGCAAAGGCGGTGTGCGCCGGCGGAGAGATCACGTCGGCGCCCAGCGGGACCCCGCGAATCTCAGCGATCTCCGCGGTCAGCTTGGCCGCCGGCAGGATGCCGCCATGACCCGGTTTGGCGCCTTGCGAAAGCTTTAGCTCGATCATCTTGATCGACTCGACAGCAGCGACATCTGCGAAGCGCTGAGGGTCGAAATTGCCGGCGCTGTCGCGACAACCGAAATAGCCGGTCCCGATCTGCCAGATCAAGTCGCCGCCGTACTTGCGGTGATAGGGACTGGCCGAACCTTCCCCGGTATTGTGGGCGAAGTGGCCTTGCTTGGCGGCGAGATTGAGCGCCATCACCGCATTGCGACTGAGCGAGCCGTAGCTCATCGCCGAGATGTTGAGGTACGAGGCGGAATAGGGCTGTTTGCAGCACTCCGCACCAAACAACAAACGCGGGGTCTCGCTCGGTGGACGCGGCGCCAGCGAGTGCGCCATCCATTCGCAGCCCACCGCGTTGAGGTCGCGCTGCGTTCCAAAGGGAACCGTGTCGCGCTCGCCCTTGGCGCGCTGGTAGATCACCGCGCGAAACTCGCGAGGATAGGGGCGCCCATCGAGGTTGGACTCAACGAAGTACTGCTGGATTTCGGGGCGCACGAATTCGAGCAGGTAGCGCGCGTGACCGATCACTGGATAAATTCGCAGCAGCGTGTGCTCACGCTGCAGCATGTCGAAGATGCCCAGCACCGTCAGCGGCGCCAGCAAGAGCGCCAGCCAGAGGACATCGGGCCAAACCAAGGCGATCGCGGCGAGAGCCGTCCAGGCGACCAGCGCCAGCGCCACAAAGAGTCGACGAACCATCGGCAGAGCTTATCGCGTTTTGCACGGCGTCGCGACGGCGGACCGCAAACGCCCGTACAGCGCGATGGCGCGGGACCTGCGGCCTTAGCGCCGTTGTGGGTGCTTGGCGCGGCGGCGCATCAGGCCGAGCAGCAGGATCAGCGCGAACGAGGCCGGTGGCATGTTGCTCGCCATCGCTAGGCTGCAACCGCCCGTAGCGCGATCGTCATCGCCGACTTGACCGCCGGTGGACTGCGACTGTCGCTGGCGCTCACCGTCGGTCGTGGCCAATTTACTGTCGCCACCCACGGAAGTCTTCGGCGGGCTTATTGGCTCGGCGATCGGTCCGCAGACGTTGCCAGCAAATTCACGGATCAGCTTGGTCCGCTCCGCGTTGGCATCGGCCACCGCGCCAGCGACCAACGTTTGCCAGAGCTCCGCAGGGATCATCGTCTCGGCGCTCGAGCTTCCGCTACCGTAGTGAAACACGCAGGGCGCAGCGGCCGTCGGCGTCGGCGAGGTGAAGACGTAAGGCATGGCGTGGTCGACCATCTCGTCGAAGATGTGCAGCGACGAGCTGGGATGGCTGGCCAAATAATCGAGGTACTCGGGGTAGCCGCCGAAGTTGTTGGCACTCGACTCAAGGTAGGCCTGCACGTTGGCGCAGCTCGCCCAGCTGCTGTCGACCTGATTAACGGTGATTAGCGCCTGCAGCCAGGCACTGGTACAAGTCTCTCCGCTGCACAGCGTGTTCTGCGCCGAGGCCAAAGGCTGCTCGAGGCCGGCCAGGTATTCCGCACTGCAGGGATCGAGATTGCTCTCCATCGGACAATCGGCATAGGGACCCGTGGTGTAGCAATGCCAGGTAATGCCGCCGGAGCTGTACCAGCCTGAAAAGCCCTGCATCATGCCCTGATCATGGCACTGGTAGTACATGTTGGTCGTCTCGTTGTCTTGGCCGAAGCAATAGCTGGCCGCCTGTGCGGCGGTGGGCACCACCCACGCGAGACCCAGCAGAACAAGTACCGTCTTCTTCATTGGACACTCCCCTGTTGTTTGTCTGAGAGTTTGCAACTCCCGCACCAGCGCAGTGCATCGAGCACCATCAGGCGATGATGGGCATTTTCGGCTTGCCGCGCGGACTGCTGGCCTGACCGCCGAGCCGCCGGCGAGGTATACGTGACCGAAAACACGCGCAAGACAGTCATGCGCCGCTTGACCCCAGTGACTGTGCCCGGGCGTTCACGGCGGGTCGCTACTGGAACAACGTCCCACTGTAGTCGAGGCGCCTACCCCTTGGGCAACGAGCGGCGCGCTGAATCTTCTCCGCAGGTCCAGCGCGTTCGTGATACGCTGTCCTTCCTAACAAACAATTCGGTAGGAGATTCGTCCATGGCTGACAAATGGAATGCGTGGGTGTGGGTGCGTTGGAAGACGGGGACCTCGGCGCAAGCGTGGGAAACCTGGAAAGATCACCCCAAAATCAAATCCGCCTGGTCGACGCACGGCGATTGGGATTGCTGCCTTTGGGTCAACGTCAGCGACCATGAAGCGCTCGAAGAGTTTGTTTGGAAGACGCTGCGTCACAACGAATGGGTCGAGTCCACGCGCACGATGTGGGCCAAGCAGTGGTGGTAGCGCGGTGAGGGACACGGTTCTCGTGTCCCTCGCGCCGCCGGCTCCCGGCGGTTTCTTCGAAATAGTCTTCGCCAGATCTGCGGCACCCTTCACGGGCTAGCCCGGCCTCCTCAACGCGAACTGTGCTGGGCGAGCTGCGCGAGAAATGCGCGCTTGAACGATGCGAAATGCTTTTCGGCCTGGGCGCGACTGGTGCCGATGGCGGTAAAGCCGATCTTGCCGTGAGTCGCGGCGGTCTCAACGGTGTTGAGTGCGACACCGCTCATCGTTTCGTGGGAATAGTGCTCGCCGGTGGCCTTGGCCGCAGCGATCACCTGAGCGGGGGTCATCGTCTTGAGCCGCTCGTCGATGAAGTTGTCCTCGGAAACGTAGTGAACCTCTTGGTTGTCGGCGATGCGGCGCAATAGACCGCTCTTTTCGTCGTAACGACTCTTGGTCAACAAGCGGGCGAACTCGTAGGGGTGGGTCGTTCCGCCCGAGCGCAAGTTGATCTCGATGGCGTTAGCCTGCCAGCGCTTCTTGTGGTCCTGGCCGACGACGAAGTCGATCGCGAACCGACCGCGCACGCCGGCTTTGGCCAAGACCTTGCCGACGCGATGGGCAGCGCGGTTGATCTCATTCAGATAGGGCTGTTTCCCGAGCGAATAGCAGCCGGTATAGACCTGCTCTTCCTTATCGAGAAAACGCTGCCCGTGAGTCGAGAGCAGGCGCACCCGTCCGTCGGCGGTGATCATTACCTGCGCGCTGGGTGAGGAGACGTTGGGGACAAAGACTTCGACGATCCCACCATCGCGATCGAACAGGCGCGAAAAACCCGACCAATCGAGGTGCTCGGCACCGAAGACCATTTGTCTGAGCTCCGCCTCGATCTGAGCGCGTCGACCCTTCTTGCCGTAGCGATAGAGTTTGGCCAGCGACAGCAATGCATTGCCCTGGCCCGCTGCGCCGTCCTCAACCTTGACCACGGCCTTTTTGGGGATGCCGTATTTTTCTGGGTGCTTCGTCGCATCGACGAAGGCCCGTTCGAAATCCAATCGGCCTTGCCAAAACAACGAACGACGGATCTGCCGGCGATAGTTGGTAACGAGCTTGTCGATCTGCTCGACGAGTTGTTCGACGTTGCGCAAGCCGATCGCACCCTTGGGTTGTTTGATGCGCGCCTTGGCAAAGGCGTATTTGGATCCGGTCTTGCTGCCAAAGAACGCCTCTTGCTGCGGCGGCGGACCCAAGATACCGATGCCGAGCTCCTGGGCGATCTGCCACTCCTCGGCCTTGGTGATGAACGGCCAGAGTACCTGCGCTTCGTCTTTGCTTTGCCCGAGACGCTGCTTGAGCTCTTGAAGCACGCCGCTCTTCTGCTCGAGCAGTTTTCGACTGAGCGCCAAGCTGCGCCCATCACCAGCGTTGTAAAACTCAACCCATTGGCGCGCCTGCGACTTGGGCATCAGGTCATCGAAGTAATAATCGAGCACCGCCTTGTCGACAGCGCGCGAGGTTACGACGCTGATCCGCGTGCGCGAATTCGCCATCAGCAGCGGCCAGAGCGTGCGCGTTTCGTATTTGTCGATGTCTTTGACCTGGGCCATGCGCTCGGGGTTAAAGTTGAGCGAGGGCAACACAACGATGTGCCGCTTGACGCTGGCGTTCGGCTGATAAAACAGCTCACCGGCGCTGCCTAGCGCGATCAACTGGCGACGCAGCTCGGCCGAAAGCCGCGGCGCACCTTTGAGTCCCTTGCCAAGAGGTCCGGCCCCCGCAGACTGCGGCGCCAACGTCGCAAAGGCGACCAGGGCGAAGATCAATAGCCAAACCGGTGCGCGATGGTACCCTTTCATATCTTGAAGTAATGCAGGTTACAGGCCAATATCCAGCTCCTGTAAGCCAGCTTTCCCGTCGAGGAATAGGAGTTTTTCTGGCAAGTGGCCCGCCCGCACTGGGGCCGCTGGGCACCGCCCGCCAGATTATTCGCGCTTTACAGTGCCGGGCACGCTCCGCACACTACACCGACCATGCATAGCCTGTTCGCTTCCCTCGACGCCTTCTTCGCCAAAGCGGTCGACATCGCTTGGGGTATCCCCCTTGTCGTCTGGCTGATCGGTGCCGGACTGTTCTTTTCGATCGTCGGCGGCTTCGTCCCACGTCGGCTCGGCCACGCCATCGATATCTTGCGAGGGCGCTATGACGACCCGAACGATCCTGGCGAAATCACCCATTTTCAAGCGCTTTCGGCAGCCCTTTCGGCAACGATCGGCATGGGTAATATCGCAGGGGTAGCGATCGCCGTACAAAGCGGTGGCCCGGGGGCGGTGTTCTGGATGTGGATCGCCGGCTTGGTCGGCATGTCGACCAAGTTTTTCACCTGCACGCTAGCGATCCTCTATCGCAAAGAAGATCAGGCCGGCGTTCCGCAAGGCGGACCGATGTACTTCATCGAGGTCGGCCTCGGCCCGGCGTTCAAGGCATTGTCGGTGTTCTTCGCGCTCTGCGGCATGATCGGTTGCCTCGGCCTGTTCCAGGTCAATCAGCTCTCTGGTTTGCTCTCCGAGTTTCACGGCGTCCCCAACTGGCTGACCGGCGTGGTCAGCTGCGCGATCGTTGCGGTGGTGATCCTCGGGGGAATTTCGCGCGTCGGCAAAGTCGCGGCGCGCGTCGTACCAACGATGGCCGGCATCTACATCGTCGGCGCCTCAGCCGTAATCGGCCGCTATATCGGTCGCGTACCGGGGGTGATCGCGACGATCTTCCGCCAGGCCTTTGGCAGCTCGGCGGTTGCCGGCGGCGTCGCTGGACTGACCTTTCGTCAGGTGTTGACCACCGGTGTTAAGCGCGCAGCGTTTTCCAACGAAGCCGGCTTGGGTACGGCGCCGATGGCTCACGGTGCGGCGCGCACCAAAGAACCCGTGCGCGAAGGACTGATCGCAATGATCGGACCACTGATCGACACCAACGTGATCTGCACCTTGACCGCGCTGGTGATCCTCTGCAGCGGCGTTGAAGGGCAGGCCGTTAGCGGCGACTACAAGGGCGCCGTGCTGACGGCGATCGCCTTCGAGCAAGCGCTTTCCGTGGCTGGGCGCAACCTGCTAACGATTGCGATCGTGCTGTTCTCCGTTTCGACGATGATCTCGTACTCATACTACAGCGTGAAATGCGCCAAATACCTGGCCGGCGAGCGCGTCGGCGGCACGTACGTCTATGTCTACCTGCTATCTTTGCCCGTAGCCGCGATCTGGTCGCAAAACCTGGTGATCAATCTGCTCGATACCGCGTTTGCGGCGATGGCGATCCCGACGCTGTTCGGTGCGTTGATGTTGTTCAACCGGGTACGCACCCAGTCGACCGATTATTTCAAGCGGATGGCGGCGGACCGCGAGGCAGCCTAGCCTCTCTGGCCTGGTGAGCGCTGAGAGCCGTTGCGCGGTGTTAGGTGCGCAGCACGGCGTAGGCTAGTAGCCCGACGGCGGCGACCAGCAGGCCAACGATCAAGTAAAGCAGGATGTTCTTGCTGCCACCCGCACGTGCGCCGGCAGGCATCGCGTCAACGCTGCTTACGCCTCCCGGTGACAGCTCAGAGACTTCGGTCAACAGCCCCTGGAGGTCCTTCGAACTCGGCGTTGTCGGCATCGACGGAAACGACGACGTCGAGAGGCTTGGCATCGGCATCGACATCGAGCGCGTGCGCAGCTGCTGCTGCTCGGACTGGGTGATCTCGGTCATCACCGCTGAGAGCTTGGGGTCGACCGACGCATCTTCGGTGGTATTCAGAAAGGCGAAGTACGAGCTCTCGATATCGTCGAACTCCATCGTGTGGTCGCAAGAGTTACAACGACAGGTTGGCGCCGCGAAGGGCTTCGACCTGAGCGCCGTGCTGATATCGATCAGCAGCATCTTGTCAGACTCGCAGTTGGAGCAGAAATAGGGCGCGTAGAAGTTGAAGATCCGGCCGTGCCCGGTGAAGTTATTGACGAGGTTGACCTGCGTCATGATCGCCGGCGAGCAGCCGAGGAAATAGAGCGTCGGCGCCTTGTCTTCGATGGTGCCAAGCCAGGTCACCCAATCGCGGATGCCACAGGAGTTGATACGCTCAACATCCGCCGCATTGACCAAGACGGTTGGGCCTTTGATCCGGTCGACCGTCTGAGCAAGCTCGTTGTCTTCGTCGATGACGCCCGACATTTTGACCAACGTTGCTTCCTCGAGTTCTTGAATCTCGATATTTAACCGTGCCGACATGTCCGTCGCTCCATAGCCCTGAACCAATCTAACGTCATCAGAATCAACTGTGTCTGTGGGTTCCCTAAGCCTATTTCGAAACAGCCGCGCGTCGCAAATCCGCGAACTCTTTACTCACAAAATACCTCGCCATCGGCCCAACTTCGTCGATAGCGCTCAAAATACCTGTCTGCTGCGCAAGGTCCGGCGCAATCCCGTGCATCACCGCCAAGGCCCGTGCTACCCCGGGAAGATCGTCCGTCAGCGCCAGGGCCACTTTCCACCACAGACTTTCGATACCTTCGTGCCAAGTTTGCGCTGCTGACAGCGCCGCGGCAACATCGAACTGCAGCTTGTCGACGTGGCGGCTGAGCTGTCGGCGAGCCCGACCGCTAAGCTGTGCAGCGATCCCTGAGGTCACGCCGCTCTTCGCTTCGCCGACCGCTAACTCGGCCATCCTTGCCGAAAGTGCCAGGCGCGCCTTACCAGCCAGGCCGAGCAGTGGACCATAGCCGAGCACCACCGCGCCAGCCGCTAGCGCGACCAGCCCGCGCACATCGCGCTCTGACAGCTCGGAGACAGACTTGGCGATGATCAGCGAGTCGCCGTGACACATCACGACCGGCAGCGGCTGCTCGCCATAGGCGAGCTTGATCGGCCTACCGACCAGCGCTGAGAACTCGCTGATGATCGTCGAGATCATCGGGTCGCCGACACCATCGGCGAGCAACGCCGGCTGGGTCAGCTGATCCTTGAGCTCGGTGGCAACGATCGTCCAGATGTCATCGATCGCCGGTTGTGGTCGATTGATCGCAGCGAAGAAGCCAGGCGCGAGTCTAGGCAACGGCGCCGGAGCATCCGCGTTGCTCGGCGGCGTGACACCAGCGAGATCGACCACCTGCGCAGCTCGACGCGAAAGGTCGTAATCGCCAAGCGCCATGCAACCCAGCGCGATCTGGTAATACGCGGGCAAATAGGTCGGGTCCTCGGCGAGCACCTCAGCGAGCATCGCGAGTGCTTCGGGGCCCTGATTGTTCTTCAACATGCAGCGCGCGACGCTAACCCGGTCGTCGATCGACGTGTCAGCCTGCTTCACAGCGCGTTGATGCAGTGACGCGCCGCGGTCGAAGAACCCGCGCTTTTCCATGAAGCTGGCTTCGGCACGCAGCACATCGGGATAGCGTGGCGTAACACCTTGGCGGGCAAGCTTTAGCTCGCGCTCGGCTGCGCTGAAATTTCCCTCTTCGGCGGCCTGACGGGCCAAGGCAAAGTATGGATAGGGCCACTCTGGAGCCAAATCGCAGGCCCGCCGCCAGTTGGACTTTGCGCCCTGCAGATTGTCTACACGCAGGGCCGCTAGGCCCAAGCCATGATAGCGCCTTGCCAAGCGCTCGACATCGCCGCCACGCGCGGCAAGCTGCCGACAACTCGACTCGAGCTCACGATAGGCATCCTCATAGCGACCATCGAGCGCAAAGATGCGCGCCAGGTCGAGTCGCACCTCGTCGAGGTTTGGCTGCTTCTCTAAGGCTTCACCATAGAGCTCGGCAGCGCGCTGATAGTTATTTCGCTCGAAGGCGTAATAGCGGGCGAGCCAATTCGTTGCTTCAAGCCAGTCGGAAAAGTCGGTGTCATCTTTACGACAGCTCTCGACGAGCTCTGCTCCCTCGTCACCGCGACCAACGACGACCAAGAGATCTGCGCGCGGCAGCACAATGCGCAAGCGTGGACCGGCGCGCTCGATCGCGTGCGCGTAGAGCGTGAGCGCCTCATCGACTTGACCGCGCTGCTCGGCGAGCACACCCGCCGCTGAGCTAAGAATCGCCGTTGCCAGGGTGTCGTTGCGATTCTGCGTATCTTCGATCAGCTCACGAAACGCTCGGGCGAAATCGTAGCTATCGGCCGCGGTTCGACAAAGCTCGAGCAGGCCGTACAGCGCTTCGGGATAACCGGGGCGCAACTGCAACGACTTGACCAAAGCCTCGGCCGCATCGGTCGGCTCACCGACGCGCGAGAGCAGCTCCGCCCAGCGCACCAGGAACCGTGCACGCAGTCGAGCGGGACCGCGCTTGTTCTTGGCGTAAATCCGCCCCCAAGCAACTGCCTCTTTATAGCGTGACTGACTCGCGCAGTGATCGAACAGCGCCAAGGCTGCCGGCATGCACTTCGGATTGACCTCGATCGCCCGCTCGTAAAGCTTGAGTGCGCGCTCACGGTCGCCGAGCTTGGTCGCGTAGACTTCTGCCGCCTGCGCCAACACGTCGGCCTTCCCTGATGGCTCTGACCAGACGGCAGCCTCAGCTTCCAGCGTCTGTGCGACCTTGCGCCAATCTTGGCGTCGGGTATGCAGGTCTCGTAAGCCGTGTAACGCGGGCAAGCAGGTGCGCGAGACCTTCAACGCGGCGGTATAATGCCGAAACGCTGCGTTATCATCGCCGTACTGGGTCTCCATCACGGAACCGCATTTGAAATGCAGCATGGCGATCGTCGACCGTTTGCCGCCCAGCTGAATCTGACGCTGGGTGACGATCAGCAACTCTTTCCAGCGCTCCAACGATTCAAAAATGCGCGCCAGCGAGTCCAGCGCCTCGGCGTGATTGGGAACCAAGCTCAGGCACTGCTGATACGTTTTGATCGCCAACTCGACCTTGCCGGCCTTCTCGCAGATCGCCGCACCGCGAATCAGGTAATCGGCTTTCTCTTCAGCATCGGCAACCATCTGCGCTTGGCGAAACAGCAGCTCGATCAGGCGCTGATGGTCCTTCTCGCGATGGAGTTTCTTTTCCAACACGGAGAAGGCTTTGTTGTCGGTCGGGTTGAGTTTGTAGATCCGCTCGTAGAGCCGCACCGTCTCGGCTTCGTCGCCCAACCGCTGCTGGGCGACATCGGCGGCGCGATGCAAAGCGCGGACGCGCTCGCCGTCATCGTCGAGACTGTCGGCGTGACGCTCGAACAAGCGCAATAGTCGCTGCCAATCGCCGCTCTCCGAGAGCAGACGCTCAAGCTTTGCCAGGCTGGCTTCGTCCCCCGGCTGCAGGCTAAGCAGCTCACTGAAGGTCTCAACGGCCGCCGGTCCCATCATCTGGCTGAGCTCGACCTCTCCCTTGCGCCGCAACAGCTCGGCCGCCGCCTCGACATCACCACGCGACTTGATCTTGGCGATTCGTCGCTCATAAAACTTCGCGAGATCCGCCGGACGTTCGTCGCGATAAAAGCCTTCGATGAAGGCGAAAACTGCATCGTGATCGGCGAGCTTTTCAGCTCGCGCGGCAAGGTTGCCCAGGCGCTGGTCGCCCAATTGTCCGTAAAGCGCTGCAAGGCGCAGCAAGATCGGCACGGCGTCGCCTTCGCCCTCGACAACGCGCAGCAGACGCTCCAGCACGCGTGCCTGGTCGATCGGTCGATCCCCGCCATCGAGCAAGCGCGCGAGCCCCGAGAGCGCTGCTCGATTGTCGGGATCGAGTTCGAGCGCGGCATCGAAGTGGCGCTCGGCCTGCTCGACCAAACACAGGGGATCGGCGTAAGTCTGCCCGGCCAACAAGTGCAGCGCGGCTTTGCCTTCTTTGGCGGCGACCGCCAAATGAGCTTCGATCACCTCAACCAGCTCTTGCGATCGATCGCTGGTCCTGAGCAGCTCCGTCAGCCGCTCCCACACTTGCGGATCGGCAGGCGCAGCCTCAGCCGCCAAACGATAACAGGACTCGGCACGCTTGGCGTCGTTGAGCAGCTTAACATAGATATCGCCGGCTTCCATTGCGCCGGCGCTGCGCTCTCCGTCGTCGTCTGAACGCTGCGCGACGGTAAAGCAGACATCGGCGAGTTCAGCCCAGGCGTTGCGCTCGCGATGAGCCGACTGCAGTGCCCTCAGGCCGCGCAACGAGCGACGCGCGACATCGGAGCGCTCCAGCAGCGCGTCCCAATGGCGCAGTCGCACAGCGAGTTCGGCAAGCAGCGCCACCGGGCGATCGTCTTTCGGCGCGAGCGCCACAGCGCGGTCGATGTGATTGAGGGCGCGTTTTGTGATCGCGTCTTCGGCCGAATTCGCAGCGGCCAATGCGGCACCCGCCGCTTCGACGTGAAGCTCGAGTTGCGCCTGAGCGGCCTCGGCGTTGTCGATCAGCCGCTCACAAACTTCGACCAACTCTTCATGACGCTCGGCGCGACCGAGCAGCGTGCGCAGGCGCAGCAATGCACCGTTGTGCCGAGGGTTAGAGTCGAGGATCTTGCGAAAAGCGCGCTCGGCGCCCTTGTCGTCGCCGACCTCATCGGCCAAAAGGTCACCTGCCGCACAAAACAGCGCTTCGGCTTCCGCAGCGTCGGATGATAATTCGGCCACACGGAACAGCGTGTGCGCGGCGGCGTCGCTCTCGCCGCTGTGTAGCTGGATCGCCGCGAGGTTCTTCAGACCATCTCCATCGTCGGGCGCGTTGGCAGCAACCGTCGCGGCCAGGCTGCGCGCTTGATCCATCAAACCACCGGCCCAAGACATTCTCGCCGCCAAGGTCAGCAGGCGCATCCGCGCGCTGCCGGTCGGCGTCTGGGCAACCTTGGTCAGCAGATCGACCGCCAGCTTCCACTGCTGCGCATGAGCCGTGGCGATCGCGTGACCGCTGAGCGCGACCGGACTGTTGACACCGTGTTGCTCGGCGACAGCGAACGAGGTGCGAGCTGCTTCGTAGTCGGCCGAGGCAAACGCACTGATCCCTGCCCCCAGCGCACAAAGGCCGCGCATCCGCGCGTTGGTGACTTGGGCAGCGACTGCACTCCAGAGCCGCGCGACAAACGCCGCATCGCCGGTTCGGCCGGCGAGCGCTAACATCGTGCTGCGCAATCGGTCAGCTGCGGTACCGCTTAGCCCCGCGACTTCTTGCTCGATCCGCTCGAGCACGGGACGCGAACTCGCCGGATCTTTGGCGCTGATCAGCAGCGCGCCGTGTAGCAGCAGCGGCCGCCAACGCGCCACACACTCGGTCTCACAGAGCGCCAGCGCCGCTTCGCTCCAACGTTCGAGCGACACGAGGCAGAACAATCGCAAACGCTGGGCGATCATCTTGACACCGTGAGCAGTCGCGTCGAGCAAGCCCGTCGGGAGCACGGCAAGCGCTTGCTCCCAATCCTTGCGCGCAACGAGCAGCATCGCGGCGCGCGTCAACATCACGCCAGCGAAGTACTCGCCATCGCTCTCCTGGGCCTGTTTGCGATAACAGTCGACCAAGGCGGCGCGGTCGGCGGCTACCGCTTGGCGCGCGAGCAGACCGCAAAGTGCGCGCCATGACACGGCGCCGTCGATCGGCTTGGAGCGGCCGGCGAGGGCGCGGCGCGCGACGATCGCTGAAAATGCTTCGGTTGCGACGGCATGAGCTTCGAGCCCAGCCTTGTCGAGCACCTGTCGCCGCTCTGCCAACGACTGCTCGAGGTCGGTGCGATCGGCAAACGCGTCATCGAGCAAGACTTCTACTGCGAGCAGTTCAGCTCCCGGGGCGTCTTTGAGCAGCTGGTGAGCCCGCTCCTTTTGGCCGAGCAACGCACCGCGAATTAGCGCGGCCAGCACATTGTCGACGCCAGCCAGCAGCTCGGCTTGCTCGGCGGCCTTCTCATACTCGCCGCAGCCAAACAAGAACACGCCGCGCAGCAAGGCCGGTACAAAATCGGTTGGCAGCTCAGCGACGTCCCGACCATGACGCCACATCTGCAGCGCATCGGCCTCGAATTCTCGGGCCGGATCTTTGCGCGAACTGACCGCATCTTCTGCAGCCAACCACCTATCGAAAGCAGCGCGCGACGGATTCAGTACAGCGAGGTAGTGCAACAGCCAGCGCGCGACAGGACCACGAAGATCGTCATCGGTGAGCGACGCCGCACCAGCATCGGCTTCGTTGAACGCTTCGGCTTGAATCAGCGCGCGCGCGATCCGATCTTCGGCGCGATAACGAACCGACTCATCCAAGGCTGAAAGCAGATCAGACCAATGGAGTTCTGCTAAAATTTGATCGGCCTGCGGCCGCTGTGGAATACCGGGCACGGGCATTCGCGTCTTGGCCCTCACCATTCAAGTACGGCATAGTTTTGGGGATTCTTTATTCTAGCCCGGGCAGCGGGGCGAGAGCAAACGCTCGTTTTACCGCCCGAAGACAACGATCGCCGCGGCGGCAAAGGCCAAGACCGCCACGCCAAGCAGGGCGTACATCCACCACGGGTGAGTCGGCGCTTGGGCGACGCGCGAACCCGTTGAAACTGTGGATGGTTTTAGGTCGACCACCAGATCGCCATAGTCTTCTTGCTCTTCATCGGCCGTGTGCGGGTCGCTAGCTGTCGCGGTACTCAAACTGAGCACACGCTGCTCTTTGACCCACTCTTCCGCACATAGCTCGCGGGTAAACGAGCGCAATTCAGCTTTGGTGAAGTTGTACTCGGATAGGATCGTGCGGAGATCGTCGGCCATCTCGGCAGCCGTTTGATAGCGTTCGGCGGGCAGCTTCTGCAGACCACGCAAAATCACATCGTCCAACTTAGCACTTACGCGTTGATTGGTAGCCGACGGTGGCCGCACATCGGCTTTGCGAACCAAGTCCATCACGCGAAATTCGCTGTCGCCGCGAAAGAGCTTTTCGCCAGTCAACATCTCGTGGATGACGACTGCCGTCGAGAAAATGTCCGAGCGCCGATCGAGAGGAAGACCGCGCACCTGCTCCGGCGACATGTGGCTGATCTTTCCCTTGAGCATGCCGATCTCGCTGGTCAGCCCCGAGGCCGCTTTGGCGATGCCAAAGTCGAGGATCTTGACCTGGCCATCAAACGACACGCGAATGTTGGCCGGAGACACATCACGATTGACCAAGTTGAGCGACGTACCGCTACCATCGGTTAGCTCATGTGCGTAGTGCAGACCTTCTAGCACGCGTACGCCGATCGATAGCGCATGTGGCACCGGCAGACGCTGTGCTCTCCTTTGGCAATTGCGCAGAATCGTCGACAGATCGACGCCGGCGATGTACTCCATGCAGATGAAGTACATCCCGTGAATGCGGCCAACCTCGTAGGTCTTGACGATCGTGTCGTAGTTGAGCTGGATCGCCAGCTTCCCTTCCTGAACGAACATGTCGATAAAGGATTGCTGGTCGCCCAGCTTGTCCTTCATGCATTTGATCGCCACCAAACGCGTCTGCCCTCGCGGACGGCCGAGATACACATTAGCCATGCCACCGCGCCCAATGCGACCGAGGATCTCGTACTTGCCGAACGGAACAGGCCTGTCGGCGGGGAACTTTTCAGGAAGGTTAACGGCCATCGAATCGATTATTCCAAGCGCACCGTTTCGATGCGTGCTCGCCGTCAGCTACCCGGCGCGTGAAGTCCTAGCCAAAGAGGTCGGTCTTAGCGCGCACCAGCTCTTGCTGGCTGTTCGCTAGCCGGCGACTGACCTCAAGCAAGCGCCGCGTACGCGAATGCATCTCGTCGCGCAACTGATTGAGTTCCTTGGAGCTAGCATCAAGCTGCTGCTGATACTTGCTCTGCACCAACGCTTCATCGGTGACGTTGCGCTGCATCTCGATCGCACCGATGATTTCGCCGTTATCGTCGTGGATCGGGATCGCACTAAGAATGAACCTCAGCTCGCTATCATCACCTTCGAGCGTGCCGGTGATCTCGTCCAATCGCACGTGGGAGTTGGAGCGCCAACACTCCTGCGCGATGCACTTTTCCTTGCAGATATCGAGCTGAAGCACCTCGTAACACTTCTTGGTCTTCAGCTTGCGTGCCACACCGCGCGGCAACATTGAATAGAACGCGCGATTGAAATCGACAATGTTGCGATCGCGATCGACGACGAAATAGCTGTCGATCAGCAGCTCAGCAAAACGCTTGAGATGATTTTGCAGCATGCGCTGATTATAACAGCGGTCCTTTCAACAACCCAGCGTTCTGGAGCTGGATTGCAGGTGCGACATGCCCTTACAATGTATTCCCGAGGCCGAGGAGAGACGTCACGTGTCAGCTGAATTACGCTTCGATGATCAGGTTGTGCTGATCACCGGCGCCGCCGGAGCGCTGGGCAGCGGCTATTGCCGACTGCTCGCCCAGCGCGGCGCAACATTGCTGCTCAACGATGCCTGCACAACGGTTGCCGGAGAGCCGACCAGCGAATCTCAACTGACGGCGCTCGCCGAAGCGCTGCAGGCTCGGGGTACGCGAGTGACGGTCAGCCAAGATAGCGTCGAGCAGGGACAGGCGATCGTCGATCTAGCGCTGTCGACCTATGGTCGACTCGACGCGGTGATCCACAGTGCTGGCATCCTGCGCGACAGTCCGATGCGACAGCTGAGCCAGGCGGACTGGGATGCGGTCTACCGCGTCCATCTACTCGGCGCTTATCGCTTGCTGCACGCCGCCTGGGCGCCGATGCGCAAGGCCGGCAGCGGAAGGATCGTGCTGTCGATCTCACCGAGCGCACTCTACGGTAACCCCTGCCAAGCCAACTACGCCGCAGCAAAAGGTGGTCTGCTCGGGCTGACACGGTCATTAGCGCAAGAAGGTGGCGCGCAGATCCGCGTCAATGCACTCTCTCCTTTGGCAAGCTCGCGCATGACCGATGGACTGTTTGAGCCAGCGCTGGCGCAGCAGCTTTCACCTGCCCGCGTCGCTCCACTTTGCGCCTACCTTGCCCACCCGAGTTGCCGCTACAACGGCGAGGTGTTTGAAGCTGGCGGTGGCTTTTTTGCTCAGCTGCGCTGGCAGCGCGCCCGCGGCTTCAGCGACGGCAACGCGACGATCGAGAGCGTCGCCAATTCGCGAGCACTGAGCGACTTCTCCGGCGCCGACCACCCACACGACGCGCAGTCAGCATTGCGACCGCTGATCGGCAGCGCGCCGCGCTCGACCGCAGCCGCAGAAGATGGCCCGTCCATCGACCCGGATGCGGCGCTGGGCTATAGCTACCCGACGCAGACCTTGAGCTACGATGAGCGCGACCTGAGCCTCTATGCCCTCGGCGTCGGTGCCGCGGAGGATCCGCTCGATGACTCGGACCTGCGCTTGGTCTATGAGCGCCATCCGGATGGCTTTCTGCCACTTTGCACCTGGGCAGTGCGTCCGGGCATCGACGCCTTCCTCTCAGCGATGGAGCAACGCGCCCCCGGAATGAACTTTGGCCTCGAACACGTGCTTCATGGCGAGCACAGTATGGAATTCTACGCGCCGCTGCCGAGTCATGGCACGCTGACAACCCAGCTGCGCATTGAAAACATCTACGACAAAAAGCGCTACGCGTTGGTCGTCTTGCGTGCCGAGAGCAGCGACGCTGACGGCACAAAGCTGTTCGCCAACCAGCTGTCGATCGTCGTTCGGGGCGCTGGCGGTTTCGGCGGTGAACGTGGCATCTCGCCACGCTCTGCCGATCCAGATCGGAGTCCGGACCAACTGATCATGCAGACGGTACGTGCTAACCAAGCGCTGCTCTATCGGCTTTCCGGCGACTGGAATCCACTGCACGCCGACCCGCGGGCTGCGCGCGAAGCCGGATTTCCGCAGCCAATCCTTCATGGCTCTTGTAGTCTAGGATACTGCGCACGCCATTTTTTGCGGGCCTACGCCGGCAACGATCCCCGCCGCCTGCGCAGCCTGAGCTTGCGCTTTTCCGACGTCGTACTTCCCGGCGAGCAACTCAAGACCGAGATTTGGCAGATCGACGCGACGCAATTTCGCTTTCGCGCGAGCGTCGTCGAACGCGACAAAGTGGTGATCTCCGGGGGCTCAGTCGAAATCTCGACCGCTTAGCCAGGGGCAGCGACCGCCTTCAGCTTTCTCGTCGCGCGCTCGATTCCGCGCTCGACGGCCGCGATCAGCTGGGGCCTAAGCTCGCTCGGCGCGATCACACGATCGATCGACCCCACCGCGACAGCGCGCTGAATACTGTGAACGCGATCGAACTCCTCGGCCACTTGCCGCTGCGTTTCTTGCATCACCTGATCGATTGTGTCGTTGAGTCGCGTGCGAAACTCGAGCCGCTCCTCGGGGTTCGCGCTCTCGTAGGCGGCTTGTGCCTGGACAACGCGTGGGTCGCGATGGGTGCGCTGCCGCACGTCGCGGGTCAGCACGACCGCAGCAGCCGGTGCACCACCGATCACCGATGCATACGCGCCACCGACAGCCAGTGATTCGATGCTCTCGTTGAGCGCTCGAGAAAAGACGACATACGCGCCACCGTGGTAACGCGAAACCACGCAGAAGATGATCGGCCCCTGGAAATTGACGACAGCGCGCCCAATTTCTGCGCCGTATTCGAGCTGCAAGTTGCGCATCGACTCCGGTGATCCGTCGAATCCCGAGAGGTTGGCCAAGATGACGATCGGACGATGTCCGCTCGCTGCATTGATCGCCCGCGATACCTTTTTCGACGACAAAGGAAACAGCGTGCCCGCTGACCACTGAGCCGGTCCGTCGCCCGGAACGAAGCCAGCACGCTTGACGCTAGCCGACTCCATACCGATCAGCGTAACCGGATGACCACCGAGATAGGCCTCCCAAACGATCGCCGACTCTGCGCCAACCATCGATGCCCAGCGCTCAAGAGGAAGACGGTCTTGGTCGGTAACCGAGCGCATCACCGAGCGCATGTCGAACGGCCGCTTGCGCTGAGGGTTCTTCTTCGGGGAAAACACATCGCCAACCAGGGCAAAGTCAGGGTCACCGCCACCACGCGTCCACGTATGAGGAAACACGGTTACGTCGCGTTCGGCAGGGTCCGAGGTCCGTCGCGAACGTGGCAGACGCTCGCCCGGACAAACGTAGGTGAAGTCGTAGTGTCGATACAAAATCAAGCAGGCTTCGGTAAGGTCGCGAGCGATATACTGTGCCTGCCCGTTGGGCCCCATGATCCGATCTGCGCCACCAATGCCTTGATGATCTTCGGCAGCTACGCTACCCGCGTACTCGAGCGCCTTCTTGCCGGTCAACACCATCGACGCCTGCGCGGTCATCACGAGAATACCGCGGGTGTGCATCAACATCGTCGCTTCGGCATTCCAATAGGACTGAGCGCCAACGTTGACGCCATTGACGACGATATTCACTTCGCCAGCGGCTTGCGTAAAAGTGATCAGCCGCTGCAGCACCCGCGCAGTCCAGTCGAGGTTTTCGGTGCCGCTCTCAAGCGAAATCTTCGCACCAGAGGAGACAGGAAACCATTCGACGGGGACCCCGAGACGCGTTGCCAGATCGATCGCCGCGATGATTCGCTCGCACTCAGGCTGCGCTAGCGCGCCCATCTCGCGGGTCGGATCGCCGAGCAGGATCACGCGCGTCATTCCCTCGGGATGCTTGTCGGTGTAATTGGTGATCGTGCCGACAACGACGTTCGCGGTGTTCTCGCCGTAGGGCCGCTTCACGGCGACAAATTCGCCGCCTTGAGTTAGGTCGTACTCTGTAAACACGCCACGCGGAAAGAGGATCGACGTGCCCTCGCTCTCTGGCGCCAACATGCGGATGATTTCGTACGGATAGGCCATCATCCGGGTGCGCGCCCAAATCACCCGCTGAGAGTACGGACTCAAGGCGCGCATCGGCTGCTCGCTCGGCGGCGCTACGCGCATGCGAACGATACGGTCGCCGCTGATCGTAAAATGCACGATCTGCTCGGTCGGCGAGCCAGTGACATTGTGTGGCACCTTGGCGATCAGCACGATCTTCTCGAGGTCGTTGCCGCGGATCGCCGGTTCCAGCCGACGAATCACGCGAGCGAGATCCTCAAGCTCGACTGTCAAGCCAGGCCAAACGTAGAACACGACGCGGTTCCACTGCATTCGCCCCTGTGGATTGTGCTGTCGCAAGGCATCGCGAATCGTCGCCATCGCGTCGAGAAAGATCCGTTCGAAGTGCGGCAACTCAAGCTGTTCACCGGAAAACGACGGAGAGATGTCACGCGCTTCGACAAAGGCAACCAACCGCTCGTCCCGTGGGTTTTCGCGGGCAACGGCGTGGAATAGATAGGTATCGGCTGGCGCAGGCAACCGCTTGGTCTCAAAGTTACGCAGTCGCCAAAGCTGCATCCGACCGGCCCACATCGGATGCAGACCACGATACTTGGTCACCTGACGCAAACCGTTGGGGCTTTTCGCGTAGGTCAGATAGTCGAGCGCTCGGCGCTGCGACGGACTGACCAAGCAGATACATGCACGCTTGGTCGAAGCCGACGTCTGCCAGCTGCTCATCAGCCGATCGATCTCTTCAGCGCGATCGTACTCGCGCGGCGGCTTGACTGAGTCACCCAGGAAGCTAGCCATCGCGCTGTCCCGCACCGGCTGGAGCTCCCGTTGCAGCACGTCGACAAAGATCTCGATCATCACGTCGGCGTCGCCGTGCCGATCGGCGAGACGATTGACGAGCTCCAGCGTGCGAGACAAATCATCGAAGCTACAGTGGCTCGCAACGACTTTGAGCTGCCGCTGCTCGAAGGCAAAGCTCGCTGTCAGAAACGGCTGCCCCTCGACCGTCTGCGCCTCGATCTGCTCAAGCGCTCTCCGATGATAGAACCGTCGAACGAATACCTCTAACAACAGCTGTCGAATCTCCAGACTACCGCCACGTAGCCACGCCGAGAGAAATCCGGTCAGCGGTTGCGGGCAGTTGACCAGCAACTGCAGATGGTCATCGCGGTCGTGACGCATCGGCTCGCGAACTAGCCGTTGAAGTTGTGAGTCGAGTCGGCGATAGACCGCATCCTGCGCTTCGGCAAAAAGTGGCCGAGCGTAGCGGTAATATTGGGCCTGACGCGCCAAGTCATGAACGCGACGGAACCGATCGCGCGATGTATTGATCAGGCGGTCGAGAACATCTTTGAACGGCTGCTCCGCAGCATCGACTGGATAGATGAGCTGGCGATGAAGCAAGGCTTCGATCAGCGGTAGCTTGGTGGCAACGCGCTTGAACGCGCGGTAGCCGAAGAGAAACGCATCCTCGACTTCCGCCGAGCGCTCGAGCTGATCGATGTTGTAATGGCGCAGCAGACGCAGCAGCGGATCTTGCACAGCTTGCGGCGGTCCATCATCGTCTTGCCCGTGAGTCTGGCTGTAAAGATGCAGATACTGCTCGACGCCGGGGCTGGCCGATCCGGGAAAGGCATCGATCACGTCAACAAAAAGGCCGAGCAGCGACTGCTCGAGCCGCATCGACGGCGGATCGTAGTCGGACAGCTCAGCGTGAGTCGCGATAACGCGCGCGATCAGTTTCTCGGCGTCGACTTCGGGGATATCAAAGCCGAGCAGTAGCGGACGCAGCAAGCGCAAGTCTCGACGATAATTGCGCGATACCCGGGCCGGGTCGCGCTGCTCTGCGCGAATCGCGATGTCCGCGAAGATCACTCGCTCAGCCGGACCACTCGCGACGCTGCCTTCGCGGATCGGCTCGAGCACCAACAACGGTGCCATCGCCTCGACGTGGGTATTCGGGGCAACCAGCACCTGTCTGACGCGCGCTGGTCCCGGAGCCACGACGGGCAGCTCAACCTTCATCGCCTCGAGCAGCGCTAGCCGATCACCGGCCTCGACACGCTGGCCTTCTTCGACGGAGATGCCGACCACGATAGCTGGAGCTGGCGCGCGCACCATCCCGCCTTCATCGCGGACGATTCGATGCGGAATCCCATCGATCTCGACGATAAAGTCGACACCGCGCTCCTGCAATACAGCGCGGTGGCGTCGGTGGCCAACCGTAATCCAACTCTCGTGCTCGGAAAGCCGCTCAATGTTTGCGGCGATCCGCCAGCCATCGACGTGAACATGGTAGCGATCGATACCGACCCTAAAGACCCGCAGCTTATAGGGCTCACCATGAGCGCGAAACTCGACGTCTACCCCACACTCGCTGCGCGTCTTCATCCGGCCGCGGATTGCCGAAGAGATAAATTGCGCACGTTCGGCGTGGTGCTCAACATCGGCAACAGCGATCGCCGCCCGAACTAATGCGAGCTCGGCGTGTGGACGTCCCTGTCGTTTGAGCTTGCTTACTCGCCGATCGAGCCAGCCGATATCGACTCTCCCGGCCCGAAAAGCCTCGGTCTGCAGGGTCTCAAGCAAGAACGCCTTGTTGGTCGCCCCACCGTCAACAACCACGAGGCACTCGACCAGCGCGCGGGTTAGCCGCGCCAACGCCTCATCTCGCGTCGTACCCCAGGCAATGATCTTGGCGACCATCGAGTCAAAGTCGGCGGGAATCGAATCTCCAGCGGTGATGCCGGTATCGACGCGCAAGCCGGGTCCGCTGGGCAAGCGAAAGCACTCGACGTGCCCGGGCGCGGGTGCGAAGTTTTGGTCGGGATCTTCCGCGTTGAGCCGAACCTCGATCGCGTGGCCGCGCTCACTCGGGGGATCGCCAGCCAGCTGACCGCCGGTCGCTACGTGAAGCTGAAGCTTGACCAGATCGATGCCGGTCAAGGCCTCAGTCACTGGATGCTCGACCTGCAAGCGAGTGTTCATCTCCATGAAGTAGAACGACTCAGACTCGGGGTCGTAAAGAAACTCGACGGTCCCTGCGTTGGTGTATCCAACTTGGAGCGCTAGCCGCTTTGATGCCTCGCGCATCGCGTGATCGATCGCCGGAGGCAACCCTGGCGGTGGCGCCTCCTCGATAACTTTCTGTTGCCGCCGCTGGACAGAGCAGTCTCTTAAGCCGATCGGCCAGCAATTGCCGTAGCTGTCGGCGACGATCTGCACTTCAATGTGGCGCGCATTACCGATCGCCTTTTCGACAAACACCGCAGCGTCGCCAAACGCCGCGTGCGCCTCGTTCCGTGCGCTCTGCCAGGCCTCGACCAGTTGTGCCTCGCTGTGCACGCGACGAATTCCGCGCCCGCCTCCGCCAGCCGCCGCCTTGATCAGCAACGGATATTCGATCTGCTCGGCGACATCGAGCAGGTGCTTCTCGTCGGTGATCGCACCACGACTCCACGGCGCAACCGGAACATTGGCAGCCTCGGCGAGTGTCTTGGCAGCGATCTTGTCGCCGAGCTTGCGCATCACAGCGCCACGCGGGCCAATGAACACGACTGAAAGCTGTTCGCAGAGATCAGCGAACCCCGGATCTTCGGCGACGAAGCCCCATCCGACCCAAGCAGCATCGGCGCGACAGGCCTTGA
Organism: Deltaproteobacteria bacterium; assembly: GCA_020633415.1. Classification (GTDB taxonomy): domain Bacteria; phylum Myxococcota_A; class Polyangia; genus JACKDQ01. Next base: position 104,881 of record JACKDQ010000010.1, on the reverse strand, counting down.
TCGCCCGCTCGAGGCGAGCGTGGTCGAGATAAGAGCTGCGCCGGCGACCGCTGGCGTCTTCACTTTGTGCCGGACCGATGCAATACGCTTCGTCGGCTTCGCGCACATAAAGGCTGTTCCGATCGGGATCGGTGTGCAGCGCAATCGTCACGAACCCTTGGCCGCGTTCTGCATTGATCTCGCGCACTGCGTGGATCAAACGCATCGCCGGTTCGCCACGATTGACGATCGCGATTCGACGGAAACTCATCTATTGGAGCCCATTGCCATTTCAGCACGCACTAGTCGCCAGAATTGCGTCAATTCTAATCGATGCAAGGATCTTTTGCGATGGAGGCAAGGGTGAGAGCAGCCACTACATCGGCACGGGTCTGCCGGCACGCAGCTACCAACGCAACAAGACGACATCCGTCCCGGCACCACGAATCGGTGCCCACGGGTTGAAGCGAGACTTAAACCGCTTGTCGAGGAAGAACAGACGGGTCAGTGACCAGGCGCCGTGGACGATCAGTACGATCTGAATCGCAGTCACGCCGCTCCTACTCACACCCGCATCGCGCATGATCTGAAGATCGCCGTATCCTCGACCGGTAGAGGCGTTGAAAATCGCGTCGGTAAGCGGATAGAACATGTTGTTCAAGATCATCGTCATCAAGAAACTGACGATGAACAGGTTGTCCTTCGGTACCTGCGGAATCCACATCAGCGTTTCGGTGGTCAGCGCATGGGTCAAAAAGCCTGAACCGGCGATCCAGGCGCGCGCTCGCGCCGAAGCGCTGGGCGGAATCTTCCAGCGCGGCAGCAGCGGACCGTCGAAGCCGCCCACCGGCCACTCGAACTCGGTGCCTGCGATCTTCGCCACAACAAAGTGCGAGAATTCGTGCCAGGCGATCGCGCTAACAAATCCCAGCAGGATCAGGCCAAGGTTGCCGAAAACCCGCCCGGTCTTGGTCCAGCTCGAATCGCGCGAGAAATCGAGCTTGTTGTCCAGTGCGTAGTTCGGATTGAGATAAAAGCCGACCAATTTGTCACGGATCGAGGGCGGCGGTGTGGGCGTCTCGTCGGGTGCGAGCACGATCGCAGGCGTCGGCTTGCTCGTCGGCACACTTGCCGCTTCGCGCTGCGGCTGCTTCGCAGCGTCCGTTTCTGGCAAGCCCGGATTGGCGATCACCAACTGTGGCACAGCGAGCGCTGAGAGCGCCACGCCGACGGCAAATGCGCCACAACCCAATCTGCGCCGGGTCCGATCTATGCGATGCAAAAGAGCCTTCATCTGCTGATGATTACTAGCGCGCCTCGTTGATCGCCCAAGCGAACATGAAGTAGCGGTCGGGCAGATCGTCGAATTCGATGATTCCGCCACAGCGATTACACGAACGTTGGCCAGCGAGCAATTCCTTGGGGCGCTCGATTTTGACGTTGGTCAGGATATTCTCCAGCTGCTCGACGTCGCAGCGCTCGCAGTAAAACGGCGCCAGCACCGATTCGATCGTCGCTGTACCGCGAAAGTTATAGACGCTGTTAAGCTGCGCAACGATCGCCGGTGAGCAACGCGCCAACTTGGTCGGATAGCGCTGGCTTAGTTGCTCGATGAACCCAACCCAGATTTTGACGCCCAGTGAGTTAATGCGGCGCACCTCACCCAACTCCAATATCGGCGGGGCATCGATCTCGCTGAGCAATGGCCGGAGATCTGCGTATTCGTCGATCACACCGCGAATGATCACACGCAAACCACCGTCGATTGGCTGCAGTTCCCAGGTGACGGCGGGCTGCGCGGTTCCGGAGGGCTGAGCTTGATCGGTCATCTGAGAGTCCTTATCCGGTGTCCTTTTCACTGGCACCGGCAGACCAACACTGTCTGTCGTGCACCCCGCGCGCAACGCGGCAACTGCCGCCCTGGCACAACAAGGCACGCAACGGAAGTTGACGTCCGTCGGATGGTTAACGATTATATCACATACGGTTGATAGTTAAGCAAATCAGTGGACCCTCCAACGGGCGGCGGACGAAATGTATCGGAAGGCTCTCTTCGCGCTAGGCGTGTACTTGCTGGCGCTTGCTCCGAGTCAGGCAACAGCTCAATCATTCTTTGTTCAAGGCGATCGTCTGTTCGACGTGCAGCTGTTCCAGCCAGGGATCGCGCCAGGAGACTTTCTCAACGTCCGAGGTAGCGAGTCAGCGGGCCACATGCAACTGCTGCTTTCGGCCTACCTCAGCTATATGCGCAACCCGCTCAAGGCCGAGCTGCTCGACGATGTGGATCGCGCGGTGGTCAACAACCAAGTTGGTCTAGAGATCGCCGGCGCATTGAGCCTCTGGAATCGCCTGATGTTCGGTGTTGCGATACCGGTCTCGATCAGTCAGACCTGCGTCGAGGCTGCCTCGGATGTCTGCCGTGGACGCGATGTCAGCCATCTCGACGCGCAGAACTTCGAGGGGGGCGGCTTTGGCGACATCCGACTGACCGTGCGTGGGACGATCATCCAACGTCGCCAGGCCGATCGCGGCTTCGGCCTCGGCGCGGGCGTTCGTGTGTCGTTGCCGACCGCCGATGCAACCGCCTTCGTCGGCGAAGCGAATCGCAAGGACATCAAAGACCCAAGCTCGTCGAAGACCTTCAATCCGACGGTCACGCCATACGTCGCTGCTGACTATGTTATTGGCCAGCTCCGCTTCGGCGGTAACGTCGGCTACTTGCTTCGTCGCGATCGGAAGTTCGCCAATATCACGATCGCTGATCAACTGCTCTACGGCGCCGCTGCGGGCTATCGGATTCGCCCCTGGATCGAGGCGCTCGCCGAAGTCGATGGCCGGCTCACGGTCAGCGACGCGGGAGGCAACAGCCCTCACGAAGCTCGCGTGGCGGCGCGCTTCTACAAGGGCGACTTCCGTTTCGATATCGGTGCAGGCACCGGGATCACCGGCAACTACGGTGCTCCCGACCTGCGGGTCTTTGGTGGCGTCGCCTACGCCAAAGGCTTTGTCCTCGACACCGATGGCGACGGCGTGCCCGACTCTGACGACAAATGCCCCGAGCAAGCTGAGGACAAAGACGGCTTCCAAGACGCGGACGGTTGCCCCGACCTCGACAACGACGGCGACGGCATCCCCGACAGTCTGGATAAGTGTCCGCTGCAAGCCGCCGTCACCGCCGACGGTTGTCCGTCCGCTGACAACGACCACGACGGTGTGCCTGATGACCGCGACAAGTGCCCAGGCGAGCCGGAAGACCGCGATGGCTTCCAGGACGAAGACGGTTGCCCCGATCCGGATAACGATAACGACGGTATCGCGGACAAAGAGGACAAGTGCCCGAATGAGCCCGAGGTCTTTAACAAGGTCGATGATGAGGATGGTTGCCCAGATACCGCCGTGGCCACGCCGACAGCGCCGACGATTACGCCAACGCGGATCGACATCAAAGAGCGCATTGGCTTCGCGCTGGGCAAGACTGCGCTGACCGACGCCTCGAAGAAGGTCCTCGACACAGTGGCCGAGCTGATCAACAAGACGCCGTCGATCAAGCTGATCCGCGTGGAGGGTCACACCGACAACCGCGGCAGTGCGGCGAAGAATCTCAAGCTCTCGCAGCAGCGCGCCAGCGCGGTTCGGCGCTACCTGATCGGCAAGGGCGTCGCTGCTGGGCGACTACAAGCGGTCGGTTACGGCGACAAGCGCCCGATCGCCAGCAACGACACCAAAGAAGGCCGGCGTGATAACCGTCGCGTCGAGTTCATTATTGTTCAGCGCACCAAGTAGCAGCGCCCAGGTGAGAAGATGAGCGACGGAGCGAGCACGACGACAGGCGGCAGAAGGAAGCTGGGGCGCTCCTCCGTACTCACGAAGCTGATCTTGGCGATGTCAGCCCTGGTCGCAATCGTGGTCGGTGCGGTCGGAGCGCTCGATCTAACCGCGATCCTCAAGATCTACGACCAAACCGCGGAGCAGCAAAAGAAGAGCGGTACCGAGGCGATTCGACGCGAAGGACGAGCCGTCGCTCGACGCCTGGCGGTGAGTTTGGCTCCGGCGCTGGCGGAGCTGAACTACTCGCTGATCGAAGAGGTCCTCGAAGCAAACACCCGAGACCGCTTGGTGCTCTACGCTTTAGTTGCGGACGGCGAGCAGAAGAAAATCGTCGCCTACAGTCCTCCCGGCGGAAAGACCAAAGTCGGCTCGACCCTCAAACTGCGGGCGGCGAAAAACGCCGAGCCCGAACCAGAAGAGATCAAGGTTGGTGACAAGCGTGGCCTGCTGTTCGTCGCCCCGCTGTCCTATGCTGGAAAGATCCGCGGTGAGGTTTGGCTGGCCTATTCGCTGGCCGAACTCGATGCTCAGTTAGCGCGAATTCTCGACGAGAGATCGGCGGCATCAAGGAAGGCCATCTTGCGCTCGGCGATGGTCGGTACGCTGGCGTTGTTGTTCGGTCTGCTCTTAGCGATCGGACAGGGACTGCGCGTCACGCGGCCGGTGCGCCAGCTCGCTGATGGGGCGAGTGAGATCGCCCGCGGCAATCTTGAGGTTCGCGTTGACGTCAAGTCGCGCGACGAGTTCGGCTACCTCGGCTCGACCTTCAACCATATGGCGCAGCAGATTCAGGTCCTGCTGCATGAGACCGCTGAAAAAGTCACACTGCAGAATGAGATGGAGGTTGCGCGAAACGTTCAGGATCGACTGGTCGCTTCGCCGGAGCTGATCCGTCGCCAGAAATTGCAGCTGGCGGGCTACTACCAACCCGCGAGTATTTGTGGCGGCGACTTCTGGAACTACTTCGACATCGATGACGAAAAGTTTCTACTGGTCGTTGGCGACGTGACGGGCCATGGCGTTCCGTCGGCGATGATCACCGCCACCGCCAAGGCCTGCTGCGACACGATGCGCGCGATCCACGGCACGAAGCTCACGGTCACCAGCGTGATGCAGACGTTGAATTGGGTTATCTTCCAGGCTGCCAAGCGACACCTGCAGATGACCGGCTTCGTCACACTGTTCGACATGAAGACCGAGGAGATCATCTTCGCCAGCGCCGGTCACCCGATGCCGTACCTCTGTCGGATGGAGGATGGCAAGTACACGATTCACACGCTGCTCGCCCGCGGAAATCGCCTCGGCGACCTGCCCGAGTGGGATTTTCCCGAGTATTCGATGAAACTCAATGACGGCGACGTTCTGATCTGGTTTACGGACGGCATCACCGAAGGCGAGAGCCCGAAGCGTGAGCAGTGGGGTGAGAAGCGCTTGCGACGAGCGCTGCTCAAGAGCGCCCACCGCGGCGTCGAAGACCTCCGCGATACCCTGATCAAATCGGCGTTCGAGTTCTACGACACGATGCCGCCAGAGGACGATCTCACACTCGTCGTCGGAAGATTCGGTACGGCGGCCAAGCAAAGCCGGGCGTAACCGGTTTCGCTAAACGAAGAACACTGGACATCGACAGGCGATCGAGCTTTCGCCGGTCAGTCCACCTGGTAGGCGAACATCATGACGATAGATCCTCGCAGGCAAAAATTCGACATCGCCAAGATGGGCAATTATTACGACAAGGCGGGTCTATTGACCTCGGGCGAATTCGAGACGTTATTCGAAGAGACGATGGAGATCCGCCGACTCGAGATCGTCGGCTTGGATTGGCTGCTGTCCGACCACATGCTCTCAGCCTATCGCAACGTCCCGCTGGTCGAGCACTACAAGGCCTTGGCGGCGGGTTTGGATGCGCCTTTTTCCGGCATCGAAAAGCTCTACCAGACGCTGATCGATCGCCAGATCGTCCCCGCGGCGATTCTCAACCAAACACGCTTCTTTCGGCCGCCGACGTCGCCCATGCCGCTCGGCCTGATGTTGCACTCCCTCGGTCTGCTCTCTGAGCACGACGTTCAGCGTGCCCTTGGCATCAAGGAGTTGATCCGCCTGCAAACCGGACAACGGATCGCCGTCGGGCAAATCTTTCGCTCGCTGGCCAACATCTCGGTAATCGACTTTTTTCAGGCACTCGGTATTCAGACGGGCGTCGCTTTCGAATCTCTGGACGGTTCAGCCCCGGAAATCTTCGAGCGCGTCGCGCAGCGCTAAGTTTGGATGTCTGCCCAACCAAAGGCCACATTACTGATCGACCACCCGCTGCGCGGGCAACAGATCGGCAAGGTGCTGAGCGCCGCAGGTCTCGGCGTCGATCTAGCGACCAGCCTCGCAGAGCCAGCGGTCGACCAGGCGGCGCTGCTGCTCTGCCCATTCGCGCGTCACGCCGAGCTCAGCGAGCAGCAAAAGCGCATCCCCAGCTTGCTTTGGCTCGACAGTGCACGACCCCATGCCCTCGGCGTTGCCGAGCGGCATCCGGCGATCCTCGGTCTGCTTGGTCTGCGTTATCCCGACGCCCCGCCTCGCCAATGGGAGCTGCTTGCGATCGGTCGACGTGTTGTCGAGCGACGCGTCGCGCCACCCAATGCACCGCTACGTTGGGGGCACAGTTTCATCAAGCGGCAGCCGCGCACGACAGCCGATCGAGATGCGCTCGTCGCCGAGGTCGAATCGTTCGCTAGCGCACTGGTACGCAGTAGCCGAGCAGCGGGCATCGCTGAACTGGCCCACGAGCTGCTGATGAACGCGATGTATGACGCGCCAGTCGGCGAGGACCAACAACCGCTATTCGCTCACCGACGCACAGAGAGTATTGCGTTGAGCGAGCAGCAGACCCCGTCGTTTGGCTACGGTACCGATGGCGATCTGATCGTCTTGTCGGTCCGCGATCCGTTTGGTCGACTTCGGCGTCGTCACGTATTCGGCAATATGCATCGGGCGCTAACCCAGGGTGGCGAGATGGATCAAAGCGGCGGCGGCGCAGGCCTGGGCATGGCGATGTTCTACCAAGCCGCGACAGTGCTCTTTTTCGACGTCGTCAAGGGGAAGCTAACGCAGGTCACGGCGGTGATCGAGCTCGACGTTCCGCAACGCGAGCTGCGCACGCTGCCGCGGTCGGTGCACTTTTTCGGCGGCTAGCGCGCTACCCGGGTCAGCGCCCAGCTGCGTCCTCGGCTAGGCGACCTGCGCAGCCAAGAACTCGAAAAATTTAACTTCGCTGGTGTCGAGCCCATGAAGGTAGACGTACCGACTGGCCAAATAGGCGCCAAACACCGCGCGTAGGTAGGCCGGGGGAACGCGCTGCAGCAACTGCTCCATGCCGACCTCCTCTAACAACATTTCCGGACAATAGGCCTCCAAGACATGGCTTCTCAGGCGTTGGTCGTCCCACAACGAGGCCGCCTGAATCTCGTCGTTGAGCGCATTGATCTTCTCGCTGATCATGTCCGAGAGCACGGACAAGGGAAGCTTGGTGCGCAAGTGCTCGCGCCAGAGGCAGCTGAACTCGGCTCGCGCGTTGTCCTCGATCGCCCGATGTACCTCACCGATATAGGCCAGATAGAAGGGCGGCACCGTGTCTTTGGTAACCTGCATGTGATGGGCGTATTGATCGCCCAACGCCAGCGCAGCGAAGACCTCGAGCGAAGACGATGTCACTCCGCCCTTGTTTGCCGAAGCATCTTTGAAGATCACCACGCCTGCTTCTTCGAGGGCCAAGCGTGCCTGCTGGGTGAAAAACAGGTTGGCTCCTTCGACGACAAAGCGCACCTTGGGCAGCTTTGTCTCGGGATCGATCAGTCGGGTGACGTTATTGATGTGGACCGCCTCCGGTCGCCCACCACAGGGAACGAAAAGATCTGCCTTCATCCAACGACTGAGATGAAAGCCGTTACGAAAGGTCAAACCACTTTCAACGAGCGTTCCGTCGGGCAGACATACATTGCGTTGCCCAACGGTGACCAAGAAACCCTGCTCACCCAGGCACGCGATGGAAAACTTCGCGACCGGAAGTCGAGCATCGGCCAGTCGCAACAGTTCGCCGCGGTCAATCCCCGTAGGATCGTAGAGCACACCGCTACCGTCGACGACCGCGATCGTGCGATCTGAAGAAATCTTGATCTCGTTGGAACCTAAATCACCGTCGGGGCCACCGGTCTGTGCCTTGGTTATCTGGCTCTCCTCCAGACCGTGTTCGCGTAGCACGCCCAAGACAAACTGATGCAACGAGCGTGTCGTCATGCCGTAGCGCTCGTGAGGAATGCCCCCTCGAGCGGCTGATTTTCCGGTGGTAAAGGCGCGCCAGTAGGGGTAGCCGCGCAGCCGAGCGCGCTCTGCCGCCCAATCCATCAACTCGGCGGTGCCCTCGTCCGGTCCTAAGAAGAGCAGCTCCTCTTGTCCGAGGTGGTCATAGACTTCGTCGTCCTGGATCAACAGATCGAGCAGTGCGTCGACATACTTCTGAAAGGAGATCTGCTGCTTGTCCTGGTGCTCAAGCGAGAGCAGAATCGTCCCCTTGGCACCGCCCTCAGGGATATCCTTGTTCTTGCGCTGCTGAGTTAGCGCCAATTGATAGGTCTCGTGAAACAGGGTGTCAACGTTGCGCGCATAGGCCATCGGTATCGCCGAGGAGATGATGCGCACACCACCGCGTGCCACATCGCGAAACCGCACGTGAAAACCTCGGAACTCTGAGCCGATCACAAAGAAGATGCCGTAAGGCCGTTCCGGATAGTCGTCCTCGTTGATAAACGCCGGGTCGAGGCGAAAGGCCAAGGCGATCTTCGCGTCGCGATAAAAGTTGGTCTTGAGCACGTGCCGGTTGAACGAGAGGAAGGCCGAAAAGATCTGCCCGTCGAGGTCCGAGGTCACGATCCTTTTGATCTCGGCCAGCAGTTGGGGCCGCTGCTGACGATCGTAGGCCTTGGGCCGGCACTCTGCAGTGGCAAAGTGGTAGTCGCGAAAATCGGCGTAGAGCTGCTTGATCAGTTCCGGGTAGCGGGTAATCGCCTCGTGCAGCCGGTCTTCGGTGAAGGTGTCCTTGTTCAGTCTCTGCTTGAGCTGACCCAGTAGCCCGAGCCGAACCGGATCGGTGGCAAAAGCCGGCGCGAGGTTTTGATATGTCTCGCTGTAGCGCGAAAGGAATTGATGGGCGAACTTCCAGACCACGTAGGCGTAGACCACCTCTTGTGCCGAGAGCACTCGCTCGTCGAACAGACTGGTCAGTGATGTACGAGGCAAGACGTAGATCATGCTGAGGTCTTCGCGAATCTGCGCGATCCGCTCGGCTTCAACAGCTCGATCGATGTAGATGCTATAGATGACAACGCCATTGTGCATCGGCTCGACATACTTGCGCAGCGAGCTAATGCCGTAGCTGTTGAGCACCGCGCTGACGGCCGAGAAATAGCTGTGCGTCGTACCGCGACGGTGGCCGACGATGATCTGCCATGCGTCGCGCGAAGGCCGGTCGAAGACCTCGATCACCGGACCGATTTCCTGAGCAGCACGGGTGACGACGCGCTGGACCCGCTCTTTGGTCGTCGAAGCGACGCGATCGAGAAAGATCAGCGGTGCGACGCGCCCGAGGTCGTCGGACTGATCGGCTCCGTCGGGGTAGCGCGGCTTCGAAACGAAGTACAGTCGCAACTCACCGCTGTCGCCAAGACTAACCCCCGGCGGGCGATAGCTTTGCACGCGGTGACCGGGAAACCGTTGCTCGATCCGTCGTTCGATCGAAAACACCACTTCAGGATCGGCGCGACAAGCGTAGACAGCGCTGTCGTCGGCTTCGCTTTCCAAATGAAGGTCGAGTGCCGCACCACGCGTGCGCGAGAGGATCTTCGCTGCATAGAGCGACTGCACGTGCATCGCGATCCGCTCGTTGGCGGTATTGTGAAAGTAATGCTCGTCGAGGCCGAGTTCGCCGAAGAACCAGACCAATTCGGCCATCGCCACGTCGTCGGTGAGGCCGCCCTCGCTGACCAGGATCCGATAGACCTCGTAAAGCTCCGCCTGGGGCAGGCCGACGGCTTCAGCGATATCGCCTATGGCGCGTTCGATTTCTTCGGGCATTTCGGTAGGGTATCGCAGTCTGGGCGATTTGGACACACGCACAGCCGGCCACTTTGCCTAGGCCTGCTGTCGCCAAGGTGGGAGGGTTGTCTCCGCACCAAGCCCACCAATCCGCCCAATGCGGGTCGATCGGTTGGTCCGCAGCTTGCACATAGAACCGACATGCGCCGTCCCCGATGGGTCATCATCCTTCTGTTCGTTTCAGGTGGTTGCACAGGAGTGAAAGATAGTGAAGGACGTGACCCGGGCGCCGGAGAAGTCCTCGTGATCGAAGACGGATCCGGTGGTAGCGGTGACTGGGGAAACAACAAACAGCCAGCCGATCGCTCCAATCGCCTCGCCACCGTTGCCCCCGGTGTGCGCGGCACGTTTTCCAATCCTCAGTCACCGCTGCCTGGGACATTTGGGGCGAGCTGCCAAAGCAGCTCAGAGTGTACCAGCGGACCTTGCGTCACCGGTCCAACCGGCGCGAAATTCTGCTCGCTGCTCTGCTACCCGGGCGCATCGCAGCCTTGTCCCGGCGGCGAAACCTGCCATCCGACGAACATCACCAACCTCTATGTTTGCGGACCGCCGAACCCGCCCGCGACCGATGCCGGGCCTGCGCCCGATACGGGCGGGCCAGCACCCGACGCCGGCCTAGCAGATAGCGGCGGCGCGAAAGCCGACACGACTGCCTCAACCGACACGCCGGTGATTAGCTTGAGCGAACCGAGCGACGGCTCGACGGTGGGTTCTTCGCTGACGGTCAAGGGACAGGTCACGCTGACCGGTACGCTCGCCGACGTGATGTTGTTCGTCGATGGCGCACCTTCGGCAAGTCAAACGCAAGCCAGTTTCTCATTTTCGCTAACGCTGAGCGCGGGCAGCCACCAGTTGCGCGTTGTGGCCAAGGACACGCTCGGTCGCTCGGGCGAGGTTTCGATCAGCGTGACGGTCAGCGATCAAGCGAACGGCACACCGGCGAGCAAGGGTGAAAAGGCCAGCTACGGCTTTGCCTGCCAGGGTCCCGCCGACTGCGCGTCCAACCTTTGCGTGCAGGACGCAACGCTGAACCTGCTCTACTGCAGCCAGGTCTGCGATCCACTGGCATCCAACTGTCCGCAGGGTTCCGACTGCATCAGCGGTGGAAGCCAGCACCTGTGCGCACCGACCCCCGGACAGCAGCTCAGCAACGGCACGCATACCACCGGCGCAGGAACGCTCGGTTGTCGCGTCGAAAACGGCCGCTCGATCAGTTGGTGGCTGTTGGCTTTGCTGGGCCTCGCTCTAGCGCGACGCAGCCCGCGACGCCGAATACGCGGCTAGCGCCTAGCGTACGCCGTCAGACGATCAGTGCACGCTGGAGCTTTACGCTAAAGCCGAGGGCGCGCCGGCGATCTTCTTCCAGCGCGACGACCGCTGAATCGGGGTGTCCGGCGGCCTCGAGCGCACGCGCGATCACAGTTTGTGCCTGTTGCGCAACCTCCGAGCGATTGGGCGCCCAAAGCCGATCTTCTAGGCGGAGCAGCAGTCTATCGCCGGCAAAGCCTAGCGCGAGCGGTTCGATGATCGCTTCTGCCATCGCCTTCAGACGCGACAAGCCGAGCGATAGTCGTTCGGAGAGCGACCCCTGCGCACGGCGGTCGCGATAGAGCAGCCCGGCCACGCCGTCGGCGAAGTCGAGGGCGTAGTGACTGTGATGGCAGATCAGCAAGACCTGCGAACCCTGAGCTAGGTGGCGGTAGTCGACGACATCGATCATCAGTTCTTTGTCGAGGGCCTGCCGTTGGATCAGCTGATGGAACACCGCGATCGCTCCGTCGGTGATCGACGCTGCAGGGGATGGCTCGATGATCGGCAATTTGAGACAAAGGCGCTTGGCGTGCTCGATTTCGAGGTGACTCATCACATTCTTCCGTGGCAAGCGTGAGCCGCTTCGATGAAAAGCTGTGCCTCTTCGACGCGCCGGCGCGCGCTATCAAGGCTGGGCAGCTCGTCACGCGCATCGTGAGCGGTCAACAGGTAGTTGGCAAACTTGCCCCCGGCGTAGGGGTCGAAGAACAACTCGGTGTCGATAAACAGTCGGCGAAAGTTATCGACGATCTGCTCGGCCTCTTCGACTATCAGCTGTTTGCCGCGCAGCAGAGCGTTTGCTGCGGCGAGCATCGCGCGATAGGCGGCCTGAGCAGCCTGTTCGGCCTGACCAGCGTCGAGGGCCAACTGCGCGGAGAAGGCCTCCTTCTCGCTCTCAGCCAAACCGAACTGCACCGGAGAGATCACCTCGCCCGCGCACTCACCTTGCCCCATGTCGCCGGTGGTGTACTCGCGCGGATCGCCCCAATCCGAGTAGAAGCTGCGGTCTTCGAAATAGGACGGGACAACCGTCGTCGGAGCGATCAGCGTCTTCAGCTCAGCCTTGCCGACGCGACGCACGAAGTCGTGAAAACTCTCTTGCTCGGCGCGCGCGGTCGCGTAGTGATCGAGGACCATCGAGAGGGCATGAGGCACGTTCTTCGACGGAATCGCACCGATCGCCAAACCGTAGGCGCCACCGTTTTCCGCCCACTTTCCACCGATCACCAGTTGGAAATGAGGCACGGTGTAGCCATTGAGTTTGCGGCTAACGCCATAGAAGCCGATGTCGGCGATGTGATGCTGCCCGCAAGAATTGAAGCACCCGCTGACCTTGACGCGCAGGGCAGCGATCGCCGGGTCGAGGGTGCGCGCGAGGTAGCGGCTGCGCAATTCGGCAGCCAGTCCGCGCGACGAGGAGATCCCCAGCTTGCAGGTGTCGGTCCCGGGACAGCTGGTGATGTCGGCGATCGTCTCGGCGCCCGGTTGCGCGAGCCCTGCGTCGGCGAGTTGCGCGTAGAGCGTTGCTAAATCCGCGTCGCTGACCCAACGCAGAACGATGTTTTGCTCGACCGTCAAGCGCACGGTGCCATCGAGATAGCTGCGCGCGATATCGGCCAACGCGCGGCTTTGGTCGCCGGTAAAGTCGCCGAGCGGCAGGGCCACCGTGACCGTGCTGTAACCGCTTTGTCGCTGCCGACGCACGTTGGTCTGCTGCCAGTGGGACAGTGCGGTCCCCCTCGACGCGCCGGATGCCGCACCTGGGGCCTGCGAAGCGACGGGCTGTTCGACAAAGGGCGCGAGGTAGGTCGACCAACGCGGATCATCGGCAAGTGTCTGACGCTTCTCAGCGACCATTTCGCGAAAGCGATCGATGCCGAATTTGGCGACGACAAACTTCAGCCGTGCGCGAGCGCGATTGCGCTTTTCACCGTGCTCAGCAAACAGCAAGCAAATCGCGTGAGTCAACGGCAACAGCTCCTGCTCGTCGACGAATTCGCTGAGCAGTTGCGCCGAATGGGGCACCGCCCCTAGTCCGCCTCCGACGTAGGCGCGGAAACCGCGGCGCGTCTGTCCGTCGACCTCGCGCGTTGCGGCGACAAAACCGATGTCGTGAATGTTTGCCAGCGCACAGGCCGATCCACCGCAACCGGAAAAAGAGATCTTAAACTTTCGTCCAAAGTCTTGAACGGCCTGGTGACCGAGCAGGTATGCGTTCAACCCCTGAGCGTAAGGCGTCACATCGAAGGCCTCGTCGGCGCAGACACCGCTGATCGGGCAGGCAGTGATGTTGCGCACCGAGTTACCGCAGGCCTCACGCGTGCTGATGCCGACAGCGCCGAGTCGCCGCATCAAGTCCGGCGTGTCTTCGATATGGACGAAGTGGAATTGAATATCCTGCCGTGTGGTTACGTGAAGCACACCATCGGCATACTCCTCAGCCAACTCGGCGAGTACCTCGAGTTGCTCGGCGCTGAGCAGCCCGCCGGGAATCTTTAGACGCATCATGCCCGGCGCGTCCCAATAGGTGCCCGGGCCCTTGGTCGTTTCGCCAGAGGGGAAATCGAGGCTGCGACTGACCAGCCCATCGTGGCGGCGGCCGTTGTCGTAACGTTGGCCATACACGCCGCGACGCAGGCGCAGTTCGGCGAAGACCGCCTCGTCGAGCGCTCCCTGTCGACGAAGGATCATCTGCGTCTCGAACCCATCGATCTCTTCAGCGAGCGGCTCGCTGATCGCCCCCGCAAGCGCCGATTTCCAGGTCGCCATTTAGAGGACCTCCCAGCGTCGCTCATCCCAAAGCGATGCGTCCGGCGCTGCGATCGCCGCTTGATCGAGCTCAAGCAGTGATTCGACGTGTTCGCGACGCAGGCCAACCACATCACCGACAACAAGCGTGACGGGTTGATCATCGAGGGGAGGACCGTCGACAAGCGCCGCCTGCCCCAAAGTGGTCTGCCAAATCCTGGCTCGCTCGGTGTAAGCGCCGGCGCAGCGGGCAAACGGCGTATCGCTGGGCCAGCCCGAGCCGATCAACGTCTGGCAGATCGCGCGGCAATTGCGTTGTCCCATCAGTACGACCACCGTAACGCTCCGCGGTGGCAACGCGCGCAGCACCGGCTCGTAGACCGCGGCGGCGTGACCAGAGATCGTCAACACCCCGGAACTCAGACCTCGATGGGTCACCGGAATGCCGAATTGTTCGGCTGCTGCGATCGCTGCGCTAACGCCGGGAACGATTTGGCAGTCGATGCCCGCGGCACGCAGCGCCTCGGCCTCTTCACCACCGCGGCCGAGCACGCAAGGATCGCCGCATTTCAGCCGCACCACCCGATGACCGGCACGTGCTGCATCGATCATCAGCGAAACGATGCGCTGCTGGGTTGTCGCCGCACGGCGGGCGCGCTTACCGACAAAACAACGCTCGACCGTCGGCGGCAGTAGCTCAAGCAGCCGCTCGTCGACCAACGCATCGTAGAAAACGATCGTCGCCTGGCGCAGCAGCCGTTCACCTCGACGGGTCAACAGTTCGGGGTCTCCCGGGCCTGCGCCAACCAGGTAGACCACCGGCGATTTTGAAGGTGCCATCTTTGCCCCTAGATCCTCGCGTTGTCGGCGTTGCACCAGTCTACGCTGCACGAGCTCACCGACGAAGTTCGACGACAATTAAGATATTAACCTAGATATAGCACGGATTTTGTACCATACACCACGTCTGCTTAACTGTTCGTTTTTACAGAGGTGTGAGGTCTAGCTCCGGTCGATGCCCAGAATCTTCATCTTCTTGTAGAGGTGGCTGCGCTCCAGACCGAGTTGCGCGGCGGCCTTGGCGACCTGGCCCTCGTGCCGCTCAAGCGCCGCAAGAATCGCTTCGCGCTCGGCGGCCATCACCACGTCGCGCAAGGGGAGCTCGCCGGCAGCGCGTCGTACGGGGACGGCGCTGGGGACGTTGAGCAACTCGACGATGTGCTCGGCCGCGATCGTCGGCGATTCGACGAGTATCACCAGCCGCTCGACGACGTTGCGTAGCTCGCGAATGTTGCCCGGCCAGGGCTGTTGCATCAGCAAGGTTAGCGCGCTTTGCTCGATCTGCTTGGGTCGACGGCCGTGCGATTCGCTGGTTTGCCGCAGAAAATGTGCAACGAGCTCGGGGATGTCTTCGCGGCGTTCGCTGAGCGCCGGCAGCGCGATCGGCACGACGTTGAGTCGATAGTAGAGGTCTTCGCGAAAGCGTCCGGCGGCAATCTCCGCAAAGAGATCCTTGTTCGTCGCCGCGATCACACGCACATCGACGATGATCGTCTCGGCACCGCCGACGCGCTCGAGCTCGCCCTCTTGCAGGACGCGCAAGACCTTGGCTTGGGCAGCGAGGCTCATGTCACCGATCTCGTCGAGAAAGAGCGTTCCACCGTGAGCCTGCTCAAACTTGCCGATTCGTCGATTGGCAGCACCAGTAAACGCCCCCTTTTCATGACCAAACAGCTCGCTCTCGATCAGGTCATGGGCGATCGCCGCACAATTGACTTTGATGAACGGTCCTTCAGCGCGCTGCGAGTTGACGTGGAGCGAGCGCGCGACGAGCTCTTTGCCGGTACCATTGGGCCCGGTGATCAGCACGCGACCGCTCGTCGGTGCGGCCTTGGCGATCGTCTGCTCGATCTGTTTGATCGCCTCGCTGCGACCGACCATTTCGCCAAGCTGAAGTCGCCGCAGCTCCGCATTCTCGCGGCGCAATCTGCCGCTATCTAGCGCATTACGAATCGTCAGCAGCAAGCGTTCGCTGGCCAGCGGCTTCTCGATGAAGTCGAACGCCCCGAGTTTGGTCGCCTGGACCGCCGTCTCGATCGTCGAGTGTCCGCTCATCATCACCACCGGCTGGTCTGGCGCTTTCGCCTTGATCCGCCGCAGCACCTCGATGCCATCGATGTCCGGCATCGCCACGTCGAGCAGCACCAGATCAACAGCACCTTTTTCGACCGCCTCGAGAGCGGCTTCACCGCCGTCAGCAACGGTGACCTGAAAGCCCTCGATTTGGAGTGCACGACGCAGGGAGCTTAGAATGTTGTTTTCGTCGTCGACGACGAGTACGTGCTGCTTCGGGCCCATCTCTACACGGTATACGTCGAGAACGACCGAAGTCTACCGCACACGGCGGCAGCGGGGCTCAGCCGAGGCTCGGCTCGGCCTGCTGATAGTGCGACAACAGGCCCAAGATCGCAGGCATTTGATCGGTGATCCGCTTGATCGCCCGCGGAGGAACGGCGTACAGCCGGATCTGACGATCGTTGGCCTCGGGAGGCGCGCCACTGTTGAGCATCACTTCGCTGATCCACATCGCCCGATGGATCAGGCTCACCAGCGGGTCCGCCGCGAAGGCCTCATCGTGAATCTGCTTGACGACCACAGGAAGCAGCATCGTCTCGCAGGCGATCGCATTGAGCGTGGCGGCCTCGCGTTGACAAACCGTGCTCACCGACGCGGCGTCGATCGCCAGCGATGGCAGGTTGAGCGCGAGGGTGTACAGGAAAATCGTCGTACCGACGTTGTGAAACAAGCCGGCGGAAAAGGCGTGCTCGTCGTCTTGTTTGGAATCTTGGGCGAGCATCCTGGCAACGGTCGCCACGAGAAAGGCCCGCTTGAGCTCGACAGCGAGGATCGAAGCCAGCGGTTCAGGACAGGCAACCAGATAGGCCCGCAACGCCAATGCGTGCAGCATCGACGACGCCGTGCTCAAACCAATACGCGTGACCGCCGCAAGCACCGACCGTGCGCGCTCACCGCCACCGCGAAAATAGGCGCTATTGGCGAGCGCCATCAGCTGCGCGGCGAGAAACTGTTCGCTTTCGACGAACTGAGCGACATCGCGCAGCGAGATGTCCGGGCGGGCAAACAACGCCCGCACACGGGCCAACACGTCGGGTACCAGCGGCCCCGGCAAACGCCGGGTGCGGATCGCCGCAACAGCGTCGGCGAACAGCGCCAACGCCTGTTCCAGGGCATGCAACGGTCGGCGCTGCTCGATCAGCAGTTGCTGAGGAGCGCGCCCACCGATCGCCAAGCCGTGGGGGGGCGTGGGCACCGCTTCGCGGGCGATCTCGACGGCCAACCGCACTGCATCGCGAAGCTCGTCGGCATCGCCGTGGGCGACGACCGGCACGACATGCTCAGCGGCGGGCGTTTTCTGAAAAGCAGAGATCGCTGCCGACGAATGCAAAAAGACGATCTGCGGGATGTAGGTCGTCTCTTTGCAAACGCTAAGCTGCTTGACCAGCAGCAGCGCTTGCTCGGGATCGGTCTCGATGTCCGCAGCGATCACCAACGCTGCGGGAAGCGGAAGCCGTGACAGGCGACGCAGCGCGTCCGTCGCGCCGACCGCCGTCTCGACGGTCATTCCGGCTTCTCGAACTGCGGCGCCAAGCAAAAAGCGCAAGGCAGGCGTCCGAGCGACGAGCAAACATGACGACTCGCTCAGTCGCAAGGGCTGCGGAGAAGGGATCGAGACATCCATACGGCGTGACCTCCTTCGCGAAACAACCGAATCCCGCCAACGCCAGCCTCCCTACACGCATCGGTTGCTCGCAGTGCGAACCTAAGGTGCTCGGTCTACGCGACATGCAGCGACATGCGCCATACGCCCAACCCAAGCCTTGTTGCCAGAAAGAACGATGCTGTCGACTGATCCAAACGCACCAGGGATGTGACCGATTCCTCGCTGAGAGCGTTTGTTGCAAACTTCGCCCAAGCGCACTTTTCTGGTCTTTTGTCGGGTGAACCGCCGATCTTCGAGCGGCATTGAGAAGTTTGACAAACCGCCCGTTAAATCATAGGGTTTGGCCGACCCCTTGATGGAGGAACCCATGTCGCGCGCGTTGGCTTCGGTTGGAATTCTTGCGCTGACTTTCTTCGTTGCTGGATGTCCCAGCAAACCCTATCCCAACTGCGATAACGACAAGGACTGTCGCGAGGGTGAGTTCTGCGTCAACAAGAAGTGTCAGCAGTGTCGCCAGTCCAGCGACTGTGACAAAGGCCAGACCTGCAAAGGTGGGCGCTGCGAACGCATCGAGGGTTTCTGCGAAAACAACTTCGAGTGCCCCGAAGGTAAGGTCTGCAAGAGCAATCGCTGTACCGCTTGCCAAAACGACGGCGAATGCGGTGACGGTGGACGTTGCCGAAACGGCCGCTGCCTCGCGCCCGGACAGTGCTCTTCCGACGACGATTGCCCAGAAAACTACGAGTGCCAAGCCAATCGCTGCGTCGCACCACCCAAACCGGCGGCGGCAGGACCATGCACACCGGCCGCGGTGTACTTCAACTTCGACGAGTTCGTGCTGACCAGTGACGCGACCAGCGCGCTGCAAGAGGCCGCCAAGTGCATCAAATCGGTGCAAGGCCGCACGGTCCGCATCGAAGGGCACTGTGATCCCCGCGGAACCGAAGAGTACAACCTGGCCCTCGGCGATCGGCGTGCGCGCTCGGTAGTCAACCACCTCAAGCGTCTCGGCGTGCCGAGCAATCGGCTGCGTCCGGTATCCAAGGGTAAGCTTGAAGCGACCGGCAGCGACGAAACCAGCTGGGCGCGTGACCGCAAAGTGCTGTTCATCTGGGAGTAGTCTGGTGTCGTCGCGACTTTTCGCCATGTTCGCCGCGCTGCTCGCGCTCGGCGCTGGCTGCGTGAGCAGCGAAGAAGGTGACGCGCTCAAGCGCGACATCACCGAGCTCAAGCGGCAGTTGGCGCAAAACACCGGCCAAGCCGAAAGCGAGCGCAAGAAACTGCAGCGGGTGATGGAGAAGGCGACGGCGCTGTTGACGCGCAACAGTGCTGATGTTGGCGCTCAGGTCGAGCGCATCCAAACGCAGAACGCCAGACTCGTCGGTCAGATCGAAGAGCTCAAGCAGGCGCTCGGCATGATGACCCAGCAGCTCAGCCAGCTCAAGGCATCGCTGGACGTCAAGCGTGAGACCACAACGCAGCAGAACAACTCAGCGCTCAACCGCGAAGAGTTGTATCAGCTGGGCAAGCAGAAGGTCGAGCGCGGCGAACACGTCGCCGGTCGCAAGCTGTTGCGACAGTTTCTCACCGATAGCCCGCGCGACAAGCGTGCGCCGCTCGCCCAGCGTCTGCTCGGCGACAGCTACTACCAAGAGCAGAAGTACACCCACGCGATCGTCGAATACAAGAAGCTGCTCAGTGGCGCCGATGCCGCTGAGGCGCGCTACCGAATCGGCCTCTCTTTTTATCAGCTCAAGTATTGTGGCGACGCCAAGACCTTCCTTGCTGACTTCGTCAAGAACAACCGACGCCACCCCCACCTCAGCAACGCCAAGAAGATCCTACGCCTGATCAAGCGTTATCGGCGCAACCGCTCGTTCTGCCAGTCCTAGGGCGCTGACCGGCGAACATCCGATGCGCTGGTGGGAATCGCTGCTCAAGAATCTCGGTCTCGACCCCGTCAAGCTCAGATGGTGGTGGCACCGTCGGAAAGAACAGCAAAAGCGCGCCGCGAACGCGCGTGAGAATCGACGCCGGGCTTTGAGCTACCGTCACAAGCTCTGTCCGAGTTGCGGCCTAACGGTCGATCGCGACGAGGCGACCTGCCCGCGTTGCCAGCACCGTCTACCAGGGCCGCTGATGGCGCGCTTACAGCGCACGATCAGCTACCTGGTCCCGGGTGGCGCTTACACGTACACCAGCGTGTTCGTCGGCTTCAACGTCGTGCTCTACCTGGTGATGCTGCTCAAGAGCACCGGCGGACAATTCGACCCGACCGCGGCGATCAAACCACTGGTCGCCTATCGCTTCGGCGCTTGGACCAGCTTCGATGTCTTCGGCAACCGCCAGCTGTGGCGATTGGTCACGCCGATCTTTTTGCACTTCGATCTGCTGCATTTGGTGTTCAATTGCCTGTGGCTGGTGCAACTCGGCCCGCTGCTCGAGCAAGGCTACGGGCGCTCGCGTTTCTTAGCGCTCTACCTGCTCTGTGGGACGGCGGGGTTCGCACTGTCGGCGACAATCCACCTCGGCCAGCCTGCGGCACTGGGCGCTGGCGCATCAGGGGTTGTCTTTGGTCTGATGGGCGCGGCGGTGACCATCGGCTACTTGCGTCGACCGAGCGGCAGCGAAGTCTTCCGCAGCGGTCTGGCCAAGTGGGTGCTCTTCGGCTTAGTGATGAGCTTCTTACCGGGTATCGATCTCTGGGCGCATCTCGGCGGCTTTGTCGCCGGCGGTGCGTTTGCCATGCTGACCGACCTCGGTCGCGCCCGGCGGCGATGGATCGCCGTAGAAATCGCTTGTTTGATCGCGCTGTTTGGCTGCTGGGTGCTCGCCTGGCAGACAAAGCTGCCGACCCCTTGAAAACCAGTAGGAAATGGGTTCGACTGGGTCGATCCGACCCAGCCACTGGGACGTTAACCTGGTCCGTGTGAGTCCAATTGTCTGCCGAACTGTCGATCTCCTGCCAGCAATGCGGCGCTAGTTACGTTGTACGCGACCCGCGGGTTCGAGGCCGGCGTTTTCGCGCGACGTGCAAGCGCTGTGGCGCAGTGATCGTTGCGCGTTGCGACGATAGCTACTCGCTGCAACCGATCGACGCGCCGCTCGAGATGGCGCCAACCGATGCGCATCCGCAGACAGCGACGGGAGCCGGCCCCCTCGACGAAGTCGACTCGGACATCCAGACCGAGATCATCGATGTAAAGGGAGCGCTCGACGGCATGGCACAAGCCTTCCGCGCCGATCAGCGACGCGACCTCTCGGCCGCAATGCATCAACGCGAGGGTTGGTACGTTGCAATCGGCGGCAACTCGGTGGGGCCCTACCCCGAGGAAGAGGTTATTCGACGAATCGCCGCGGGCGAGCTAACCGCCAATGACGCCGTCTGGCACGAACAGCTGGGCGATTGGCAGCAGCTTTCCGAAGTCGCCCAGTTTCGCGAAGAGCTTGAGCGCGGGCGCGAGCGACATTATCTCACGCCAGCGCCGCAACGGCTGGCAAGCTTGGAGCCGCCACCGAACGTTTGGCAACCACACTCGACCGCTGCCGATGATGGCGGCTCGCTTTCGGATCACGCTGTTCACCCCGTGACGACCTCGCAGATCTCGATCGCCGGCACGCCATTGGTCGAGCCTGCTGAGCCACCGACCGACTTTCAGTTGCACCCCAGCGAAGCGGCGAGTCCGATGCAGCCTGCCAAGCTGCCGCAGATCGACCCTTTAGCGATGGCGGGCCTGCCGCTTGCTGACGAGGAGCGCGCAGCTGGCTATGCCGCAGGAGCAACCGAGGTCGTCTCACCGACGGCCGACGTGCTCAAGGATCGACCGCTGGTGCCACCGCCGGCCGGCCCGGAGCCGAGCAACCCTTTCGCCTGGTTGGTCGAGAGCCCAAAACAAACGGCGGCTGTCTCGCCGATAGCACGCCCGGTTGGTAAACCCGCTGCTGCCAAACGGCGCCATCTGCTCTTGCTCGCCGGACTGAGTGCAATCGTCGTCGCTATCGGACTGGTGTTTGGCACCGTTTGGCTGATGCGAAAACGCCAACCGATCGTCACCCACAGCGCAGCTGAACCACACCGCCCGCTTCCGGTGCGAATCGCGACCAAGGCCACCGCAGCCAGCAGCGACGCGGCGCCTTCGGCTGCGTCGAACAAAGCGCTCGCCCCGGCAAGCAGCCGAGCTACCGTCGCCGAAGCGGCGAGCAAACCGCCGACAACGCTGCCGGCCAAGGGCGCGGACCAAACGCCCGCTGAGGGCTCAGCCGCGACACCGCGAGCACGGTCTGGCCGCAGCTCCGCTCAGCGCCACCGGCATCGCTCGCGGCGCGACGACCGGCCGCCGAGCGAGGGAGTCGATGTCGACGACTTGCTGAGCGCCGGTCGCGCCAAAGCCGGCGCTTCGAAACGGCGCGACGAATCGGTCGACCCCGACGAACTGCTCGCTGCCGGAACCACCAAGCGCAGCCTCAAACCCGAGCAAGCCGAGCGCGTGATGCGACAGTTGCGCGCACGTGCTGCGTCATGTTTTGAGCGCTTCGGTATTCCCGGCACGCTCACCCTGCGCGTGACCGTCGAGGCCTCGGGCACAGCCAAAGCGAAGGCCGTCGGTAGTTTCGCCGAGACGCCGACCGGCGCATGCGTAGCCTCGGCCGTCCCCCAACTGCGATTCCCGGCGTTCGACGGCGACGCGGTAACGTTCAATTACCCGTTTGCGCTAAAGTAGCGATCGATCAGAACGCTAGCTGCGCGAGGTAGTCGCGCACGAGCTTGACGCTTGGGCCGGGTTTTTCCCCGAACATCGTGTGCCCCGCGCCAGCGATCACTTTGAGCTTCGCCGACACCAAGTGGGGCAGATGAAAGCGCCGCTGAAAGGCTTCGCCGATCAAGGTATTGCAGCTACCGACGATGACCAGGACAGGCCGGGAAAAGCGCTCGATTCCGCTGACGAAATCGAGCTGAATCCGCCCCTGACCGTCGCGGGCCTGCGAGAGCAGCTGCTGAGAAACGCGCGCACCAAAGCGCCAATAGGCGAGCGCCGCGCGATCAAGGCGACGATCACAAAAGTACCCGGCGAGCGGGTGATCGGCGATCGGCGCGTTGAAAACCTGGGAAAAGAAGAAGTCCGCGCGCGCGTCAGCGTCGCCCTTGACGTGCAATGACTTGAACCAGATCTTCGAGAGCTGAAAGAGCGTTTCGAGACCGATCTTCGGCCGCATGTTGTTGGTGGCCTTCATCAAGTGCGTCGCGGCGGCGGTGGTCAGCATGCCGGGTTCAGCCAGGACCAGCGCGGCGACCCGTTGTGGTGTCCGCGCCGCAAAGCCCACGGCGAGCATCGCCCCCCAAGAGTGACCTACCAGCACCACCGGCCGCTTGCCGGCAACGCGCTCGATCAGCTGCTCGAGTTCGCGATACATCGCTGCTAACGTCAGCTGA
Organism: Deltaproteobacteria bacterium; assembly: GCA_020633415.1. Lineage (GTDB taxonomy): Bacteria > Myxococcota_A > Polyangia > JACKDQ01. The sequence goes on along the minus strand of JACKDQ010000010.1, from coordinate 81,698 downwards.
GCGGAATTCGGTCGCTCAGACAGACCGCTGCCGCGCTGATCATAAAAGACGACGCGGTAACGATCGGCCAACGCGCGCAACGGCAGCAGGCCGCGATAGTCGCCTCCAGGTCCGCCGTGCACAACGATCACCGTCGCGGGGTTTGCCTGACCAAACACCTCAACGTGCAAACGCAAGCCATCGATCGTCTGCTGAGGCAAGGCCGGATCATCGACGACGGTCGCCGGCACAGCATAGTCACCCCAGGTTGCCAAATACCCGCCGACGAAACAAAGCAGCAGCGTAAGCAGCGCAACAGTTAGCGCGCGCAGCAAACGGCGCCCCAGCGAGCGCCGCGCCCGACGCCCAGTCTGCGGCAACCTGCCCGTGTCACTTGGCGGGGACAGGCGCGAGCGCTTTCTTTAGCAGAATTTCGCCGCCGGCGACGACGCGGAACTCGGCAAAGCCGACCGCCTGCGCCGATTGGGCGATCTTCTCCGACGTGACGATGCGGTCGATCTCGCGGCGGCTTGGGCGCGTTTTCCATGAGATCTCAAAGATCTCTCCACGGGCACCCGCAGCGCGGGCCGCCAGCTCGGAACCTTTTTTGCGCTGACCCGCTTCGAAGCGCTTGGCGAAGGCGGTCTGCTCGCCCGGGGTCAGATAGGTCGGCGGCTTGACGCGCTCGTAATTGGCCTGAGCGTGGGCGACCAGGCCTTGTTGGGCCAAATAGCGCACGCCACCGAGAAACGCGGCGATCAGAGCGGCCGATAGGACCAACGCCTTTAGACGATCGTTGCCGTGTCCGTGTTCGTGTCCGTGTTCGTTTCCGTGAGCCACTGGCCGTCTCCTCGATACCCCCGCTTTTCTCAGAATCCGAGGGGACTTTCAAGCGGCAAGCCGCTCGGCGCGTCGATGTTGCTGAAACCGCCGCTCGGTGTCATAACCCCGCCGTGACTTTCGTATTGCGCAGCGAGCATCGCCCACGAGGTGACCAGCCAGCGGCGATCGAGCAACTAACCGCTGCGCTGCAGGCCGGAGAAAAGCACCAGGTGTTGCTGGGCATCACCGGCTCGGGAAAGACCTTCTCGATCGCCTGCGTGATCGAAAAGGTTCAGCGTCCGACGCTGGTGATCGCGCACAACAAGACGCTGGCAGCCCAGCTCTACGGCGAGTTCAAGGAGCTATTCCCCGAATCAGCTGTGCACTACTTCGTCAGCTACTACGACTACTACCAGCCCGAAGCCTACGTTCCGACCTCGGACACCTACATCGAAAAAGACGCGATCATCAATGACGACATCGATCGGCTGCGACACGCGGCTACCTACGCGTTGCTCTCGCGACGCGATGTGATCATCGTTGCCTCGGTCTCGTGCATCTTCGGTATCGGCAGCGCTGAGGCCTACCATGGGATGCTGATCGATCTCAAGCACGGCCAACCACTGGACCGCGACGAGCTATTGCGACAACTGGTTGAGATTCAGTATGAGCGCAACGACTACGACTTCCATCGCGGCACGTTTCGCGTGCGCGGCGATGTCGTCGAGATCTTCCCGGCCCACGAGGAAGACCGCGCGATTCGCGTCGAGTTTTTCGGCGACGAAATCGACACCTTGCTGCAAGTCGATCCGCTGCGCGGCAAAGTGATCACCAGGCTCGATCAGGCGCGCGTCATGCCATCGAGCCACTACGTCACACCAGAAGATCAGCGCATGCGCGCCCTCGAGGGCATCAAGAGCGAGCTAGCCCTGCGGCTGACTGAGCTGCGCGCTGAACAACGGCTGGTCGAGGCGCAGCGCCTCGAGCAACGCACCCTGTTCGATATCGAAATGATCGAGCAGATGGGCTTTTGCACCGGCATCGAGAACTATTCGCGACACTTGTCGGGGCGCAAGGCCGGCGAGCCCCCGCCAACGCTGATCGACTATTTCCCTGAAGATTTTCTGATGATCATCGACGAGAGCCACCAGACGATCCCGCAGCTTCAGGCGATGTATCGCGGTGATCGCTCGCGTAAGGAAAACCTCGTCGAATACGGCTTCCGCTTGCCCTCGGCGCTCGACAACCGACCGCTGAAGTTTGAGGAGTATTGCCAGCGCATTCCACAGGTGATCTACGTCTCGGCAACGCCGGGGGACTTCGAGCTCGAACAGACCGCCGGCGTGATCGTCGAGCAGGTGATCCGGCCGACGGGTCTACTAGACCCAAAAATCGAGGTACGACCCGTCGCCCAGCAGGTCGACGATCTGCTCGAGGAGATTCAACGCTGCGTCGAGCAGAAGGAGCGCGTGCTTGTCACCACGCTGACCAAGCGGATGGCCGAAGATCTCTGCGAGTACTATCAAGACCTCGGTGTGCGCGTGCGCTACCTGCACTCGGACATCGACACCCTTGAGCGCGTCGAGATCATCGCCGAGCTGCGGCGTGGAAACTTCGACGTGCTGATCGGCATCAACCTGCTGCGCGAAGGCCTCGATTTGCCGGAAGTCTCACTGGTAGCAATCCTCGACGCGGACAAAGAGGGCTTTTTGCGGGCGCGGCGCTCGTTGATCCAGACGATCGGCCGTGCCTCGCGCAACGTCAACGGCCGCGTATTGATGTACGCCGATCGGATCACCGAGTCGATGCGCCAAGCGATTAGCGAAACCGAGCGGCGACGCCAATTGCAGGACAAGTACAACAAAGAACACGGCATTACGCCGAAGAGCGTCGTGCGAAAAATCCTCGACATCGAGATCGCGCGTCACGACGACGAAGCAGCCGATGGCGACGCGGAGATGATCGCCGTCGACAAGATCCCCGAGCTTGTCGCAAAGCTCAGCAAGCAAATGCACGAAGCCGCCAAGAAGATGGAATTCGAGCGCGCAGCTGAGCTGCGCGACAAGATCCGCGCGCTGTCCAATCGCGAGCTGGTATTGCGCGATCCGACAACCCGCGCCGCGCCGCGAAACCAGCGAGGCCGACGCCAACGCCCGAGCAGCAACCGACGACGATGAGACGTAAGCGGCTACGCCAACACCTCAACCCTCTCAAACTAACCGCGCTGGTTCCTCGTGCCCCTCTGACATTGCCGAGTGGCCGTCCGATCGATGTCGAGCTCGGCTGTGCCGATGCGCGCTGCCTGATCGAACTGGCGCGCCGCCACCCCGAACGACACTTCGTCGGCTTGGATATTCGCGAGGCCTTTCTCGCCGAAGGAAGAGAGCGCGTCGCGGCGCTGAATTTGAGCAACTGTCAGCTAGAGGTCTGCAACCTGCTGATCGACACGCCGCATCTGTTTGCCAACGCCAAGATCTCCCGCTTTCTGATCAACTTTCCCGACCCGTGGTTCAAGCGACGTCAACGCGCGCGCCGCTGGTTCAACGAACGCTGCCTCGCCGACCTGGTCGCCGCGCTGAAGCCCGAGGGGAGGCTCATCTGGCAGAGCGATGTCTGGGAGCTCACCCTAGAAGCGATGGGAATCTTGGAAGCCAACGGGCAGCTTACGAACTGCGCCGGAGCGTGGCGGTTCTTGCGCGAACCGCCGCTAGCTGCGCAAACCACGCGCGAGCTGATCTGCCTCGACAAGCAGCTGAAGATCTGGCGCCTAGCCTATCAGCGCGGCTAGCTTCTCGCTGAGCACGGTCGAACTGCGGGGAACGCCGACGAGGCTGTCGACAACCTCACCGTCTTTGAAAAACAACAGCGTGGGAATGTTGCGCACGTTGAAGCGCTGAGCCAGCGCGGGATGCTCATCGACATTCAACTTGCCGACCGTGGCCCGACCGTCAAACTCGTCAGCAAGCTTCTCGATCATCGGACCGATCGTCCGGCACGGCCCACACCAAGCCGCCCAAAAGTCGACGAGCACTGGCTGACTGGCCTGCAAGACTGCGGAATCAAAGTTGTCTTGACTGACGGTCAATGGCTTAGGCATGGCTGAGCGCTCCGAAAATGTGGCTCAGACAAGGTAGGCCCGATCGATGCGCTGTCAAGGACGGTGGACGGAGTTTGACTTCAGAGCAATGAGCAATTGCGGGTCCGTCGCCGGTCAGCGCTCCTTGGCCCGCGTCAAGGCGCCTTAGGCAAGATGAAGCTCACGTCGTTTTTGGCTTCGGCAGCGACCCCGCTGTGATAGCCCCAAGCATGGCGGATCACCGGCCAGTGACATGACAGGAAAGCCTCTTGTCCCTCGGCGAGCTTGAGCTCGTTGAACACCTGGCGAGGGATCAGCAACTCCAGCGCCCCGCTGCCAACCATGCGGATCGGCGCGAGCCGGCGCACATTGCTCGGCGCATCGGGCGTGTTGTTGAGTGCGCGGCCGAGCGTCGAAACATGGGGCAGCTCGGTCCAGACGTAGAAGGTGGCCATCGCGTTCTTCTCGTTGGCCGCAACGCTACCCCAGTTGCATTCGTAGGCCAGCGGAACGCTGATGCCAGCAGGCGTTAGGCGAGCCGCCGAGCGCACGCGAAAACGTGACCGCTTAAAGGCCCAGCTCGTCGGTGCGAAACAGCCCAACACGATCAGCGTCACGCACAGGCCAACGATCGCCCGACGACTGTGGTCGCCAGTCTTCCGAGAGCTGGAGGGCAGGCGACCGCTTTGCCGCGGGTTTCTCGTGGCGCTTCTCACGATCGCGGCAGGTGAGCACGATCTGTGCCATCGTAGACCTAATCGACGGGTGATCGACCTCGATCTCTCGTCGCTAGTAGATAAAAGGGATCATCCGGAACTTGGCGCGTTTGCAGTAGGCGTCCCAGAGCTCACCGTACTTCGCGCGGCAGCGTCGGTCGTCGCGCCAGGCGCGATGCACGAGCAGACTGATCAGCCAGGTCGGCAAGATGTAGGGCCAGGGCTGCTCGAAGCCTGTGGTCAGTGTCCAAGAGAGGTACATCAAGATCTCGCCGGTGTAGTTGAGATGGCGCCCGACGCCCCAAAAGCCAGAAACGAGCAACCGACCGCCGATGGTTTGTGCTGGTCGCCCCCAGATTCGCGCCTGGGGATCGCGTTTATAACGATGCTTTTGCTCGTTGGCGCCGCGAAACAACCAGAAGCCCAGCAAGTACATCGCCGGTAGAGCGAAAAGGGCCGGCGTCGGCAGCGGCTCAGTGCGATCGAGCAAGGTCCAACCGGCGATGCTGTAGAAAAACGGCACCAGCACGTAATCGCCCCAGATCAGCATCCAACCGAAGCGTTCGGCGATCACGTCCCAGGTAAACAGCATGCCGTATTCGTACTGAAAGTAGTTACCGATGTAGAGCAGGAAGAACACCTGAAACAGCAGCATCGGCTGACTGAGCTGACCATGAACCTCAAACTGCAAGTAAGCGAAGGAGACGTTAAGCACCATCAAGCCGATCAGCGACGGCCGGTAGGAAAACATCTTGAGGTCGACGCCGAGCCAATTCGGGTTGAGCTTGGCGCCAAAAAACAGCCCGCGCCACAGGCCCTCGGCTTGGCGACGACCCGTCAGGTACAGGATGCCGGTCAGTGCGAAGGCGAACAGATTGACCACCACGAACAGTGGCCAGAAATGACGCGCCACCGGCGCCAATGAAAAACCAAATCGCCACGTCGCGATGGCCACACCGGCGACCGTCAGCAAGAAGATCAAAAAGCCGTTGAGCTTGTAGGTCAGGCGCGTGCCATCGGCGAGCTCGGCGCCCTGCTGACGCGAACCGGGCAGGAGCGCAGAGGCAACGAACAGCACAGCGACGAAACCGCCAAACATCAGCGTCGCGGTCCAAAGGGTTTGTAGGGTTAGCGGCAAGACGGGCAGACCTTCGTTTCAAGATTATGATATTTAATGGAGATTTACTCGTCGCGCCGATCTTGACCGCGGGTCGAGTTTGTCGCAGGCTGCGCCGTCGATGTGCACACGGTGGGCGACCCTTTGAGCGCGGGTCGCACGACGCGACCGTTGGCGCGACAACCGAAACAGCGGTCAGCCGCAAGCAGCGTGCCGCGCGTGCAAGGCCAGTAGGGATAGCGGAGACAGCGCTTAGCTTCCATAGCTCAGCGTTACCATCGAGCGCCGTCGCGGTAAAGGGAGAGCAACGATGCTGGGTCAGCGGGCGATCGAAACTGTTGAGCAACGCGCACAGCGCGCAGCGCAGCTGGCGATCGATGCGCTCGCTCGCCAGCAGCAACCCGACGGACATTGGGCGGGTGACTACGGCGGCCCGCTGTTTATGCTGCCCGGCCTGGTCTTTACCTGCGAGATCACGGGCGTCGCGCTGAGCGAGGCACGACGCCAGGGCATCGTTCGTTACCTGTTCGCGGTGCAAAACGCTGATCACGGCTGGGGTCTCGATATCGCCTCCCACTCCCACGTCTTCTGCACGGCACTCAACTACATCGCACTGCGGATGCTCGGTCTGCCCGCCGACGACGCACGCCTGCGCGGGGCACGGCGCTTTTTGCGCGACAACGGTGGCATTGCGGCGATACCGACCTGGGGCAAGTTCTGGCTAGCGCTGTTGGGGATCTATCGCTGGGAGGGCGTACCGCCGCTGCTGCCCGAGCTTTGGCTGCTGCCCCGCCAGTTGCCGTTTCACCCCGCGAACCTCTGGTGTCACACCCGCGCGGTCTTCTTGCCGATGAGCCACATCTATGGTCGTCGGCTGACGGCACCGATCACACCACTGACCGAAGCGCTGCGCCGCGAGCTATTCGACCAGCCCTATCGCAGCATCGACTGGCGAGCACTTCGCTATCGCGTCGCTGAATCTGACAGCTATACGGTCAAGTCGCGCTGGCTGCACTGGTCCAATGCCCTGCAAACGGTCTACGAACGTACAGCGCCCAGCGCGTTGCGCCGCCGTGCGCTGGCTCGCACGGCACGGCTGATCGTCGACGAAGATCGCAGCACCAACTACCTCGATATCGCCACGGTGACCAAAGCGCTACACATGCTGATCGCCTGGTTCGACGATCCCCAGGGCGAGGCTTTCGCCCGCCACCGCGAGCGACTCGACGACTATTTCTGGGACGGACACGACGGGACCAAAGCCCAGGGCTACAACGGCTCGCAGTTTTGGGACACAGCCTTTGCCTGCCAGGCGATCCTCGATTCGGGTCAGCAGCAGAATTTTTCGTCGCTGCTCGAGCGCGCGCATCGCTTCATCGACGACAACCAAGTCCGCGCCAACGTCGAAAACCATCGGCAAAACTATCGCGATCAGACCGCTGGCGCATGGCCGTTTTCAACGGCCGAACAGGGTTGGACCGTCAGCGACTGCACCGCCAAGGGCGTCGAGTTGGCGATCAAGCTCGCCCCATTGGTGCAAAGGCCGATCGATCAAGCACGGATCAGCCAGGCTGTCGATCTGCTGCTCGCCGCACAGAATACCGACGGAGGCTGGTCCGAGTACGAGCGTCGCCGTGGCCCGCTCTGGCTGGAGCGCTTCAACGCGGCGGAGATCTTCGGGCCGATCATGGTCGCCTATTCTTACGTCGAATGTACGGCAGATGTGATGATCGCGCTGCGTTCGTACAGCGAGCGCTACCCCGCCGATCGCCAGCGTGCGATCAGGCGAGCGATCGCGCGCGGCCGCCGCTACATCCGCTCGCAACAGCGCGAAGACGGCAGCTGGTATGGCAGCTGGGGTAGCTGCTTTTGTTATGGCACCTGGTACGCCATCGAGGGGCTACGCGCCGCCGCTGATCCGCGCGACGGCGCATCGATCGAGCGAGGCTGCCGCTTCTTGCTCGACAAACAACGCCCCGATGGCGGCTGGGCGGAAAGCCATCTTTCCTGTCGGGAGGAGCGCTGGGTCGAGCACGCACAAACCCAGATGATCAGCACCGCCTGGGCGCTCTTGGCGCTGATCGCTGGCGAGTGCAGCGACAAGGCGGCGATCGAGCGCGGGATCGCCGTGCTGATCGCCGGACAACAGCACGATGGCAGTTGGCCGCGCGAAGAACTCAAGGGCGTATTCAACAAGAGCTGTATGATCGACTACGACAACTACCGCACGATCATGCCACTGTGGGCGCTCGGACGGTTTTCCAAGTAGCTCGTTATCCGCGACGTGCTAGACCGCGACGGACGATGCCGCGCCAGGGCAACAACGCGGGAACGCGCCGACGATAGTCAGCAAACTGCGGTTTGCCCGCCGCCAAGCGACGCTCGATCATCGGCACACTGACGACAACGAACATCACGGTGATCGCCAGCTGCCCTGCGAGAGCATAGCGCGCATAGCTTGGCGCAACGCCATAGCCGACGACAAATAGCCCCCACCAAAAACACAGCTCGCCGAGATAGTTGGGGTGACGCACCAGCGCCCACAGTCCACGCTCGAGCAGCAGCTCAGCGGAGCGGCGCGAGCGCACGAAGCGACGCAATTGAAAATCAGCGACGGTTTCCAAGGCGATACCTAAGGTGGTCAACGCCAGGCCAACGAGATCGAGTCCACCGAGGCGTGGCCCGCCACGCTGCAGCGCCGGAAACAGCGACAGGCAAGCGAAAAAGACGACCAGCGTTGGCATCAAATGAATGCCGGCGAAGCTGACCAGCCAATAGGCACGACCGTGCTTTTTTTGCAGCTCGATGTAGCGCCAGTCCTCGTGAGCAAGTCCACGCCATTGGCTAGCCCAGTTGTAGGTCAAGCGCAGCGCCCAGATCAGCACCAGGGCAAATAGCGCGACCTGTCGGGCCTGCAGCGGGCGCTCACCGCAAAGCCAGAAATAGCCGGCGATCAGTGGCGGAGCCACACTCCAATAGGGATCGTAGAGACTCGAGTTACGAAATCGCAAACTGGCGCCGAAGACCAGCAAGGTCGCGACGATGTCGGCGACAAAGGCCGCCCAGATCGGCCCCAAAGACGGCCCGGTCAACCAGACGACCGCCCCGGCCGAACCGAGCGCGATCAGATAGACCCCGATACAAAGCAGTGCGGCGCGCATCATCGCCGAACCAGACCACGAGCTGCGCTGGGCCGCAAGCGGCATTGCGCCACGCGGCGAACACCCCTAGGCAGGCGATCGATTGCGCAGCGAGCAGGACGGCGGCGCGATAGCGGGACTTGCTCGACCTGCGATTGTCGTCGAAAATCGGCAGCTGATGAGCACCCCACGCCTGGCTTTGATCAGCTGCAAAGCGCTTCCCAAACCCGACCAAGATCAACAACCGCTGCTAACGGCTCTGGCAGCGCGCGGCATCGAGACCGCGCTGCTCGCCTGGGACGACGATACGGTCCGCTGGCAGGACTGGGATCTGTGCGTGATCCGCTCGACCTGGAACTACTACCTCCAACCCGAGCGCTTTTTGCGCTGGCTGAGCAACGTTGATCGGCTCTCGCGCTTGCTCAATCCGCTGGAGATCGTCAGCGATAACATCGATAAGCGCTACCTCTGCCGGCTGGCAGCACGCGGCATCGCAACGATCCCAACCGAAGTGATACTGCGCGACACGCAGCCCAACCTGGAAGCGCTCGCCCAAAGGTGCGGCTGGTCAAAGGTCGTGATCAAACCAGTGGTCTCTGCTGGCTCGTATCAGACCTGGTCGATGGCGCCAGACGATCGACAGACGATCGACGCCTTGTCTCAGATCCACCGTCGATCGGATGCGTTGGTCCAACCTTACCTGGAGAGCTTTGAGACACCCGGCGAACGGGCGCTGGTCAATATTGACGGCCATTGGAGCCACTGCGTGAAGAAGCGCCCGCGCTTTTCCGGCGAAGGTGAGGCGATCAGCGACGGACGCCCGCTGAACGAACGGGAGCGCGCATTTGGCGATCGCGTACTCGAGACGATCGCCGTCGAACACCGACCGCTGCTTTATGCGCGCGTCGACGTCGTCGAGGATTCAAGCGGTGAGCTGCTGCTTTCTGAACTGGAACTGACCGAGCCGTCGCTGTTTCTCGCTCACGACGACCAGGCGCTCGATCGCTTTGTCGCTGCGATCGAAGCGCGCCTCAGTGGTCGCTCTACCAGCCGCGCATCTTTTCGAGAATAGCGTAGCGCGGCAGGATATCGACGGGTACATCGGAAAGCTTGCTCAGCGCAGCGGTCATCTCCGCCGAGGGTTTACCGTACTTGTCGAGCAGCGCCTTGGCTGCCGCGTAATCACCTTTGGCCTGAACCATCAGCAACTCGCGCGCCAGGTCGCGTACGCCGCGGAAGAACCTGGCGGGCGCTGCCGCAGCGAATGTCTCCGTCTTGGCGTCGTAGCTGATCGCGCCCTTTTCTCGCAAAAAGTTGAAGCCCAACAGCACAGCTTTGGCGTGGGCCTCCTCGGTGCCGAAGCGCACCGCACGAAACACGCCAGCGACATAAGCCACCGGAAGCTGCTGATAGAGCCGCGGATCAAGCCCGCCACGTTTGGCCAAATACGCGCCGTTGTGTAGCCCGACGATGTCAGCTTTGCATTCTTCGATCGACGGATAGATCTCCTTGAGCTCGCGATTGACGTCGGTCGGCTTGCCGTTTTTGATCAGCTTGCCAGGCCCCATGCCGTGAGCGAGTTCGTGGAGCAGGATCTCGGTGAAGTATGCATCGAAGTCGAGTTGAGCGAGCTGCCGCTTGTCGAGCAACTTGCTGGCGATCGGCAACAAGACCTTCTGGAACTTGGCTTCGATGACGTTTTTCAGCATCACCTTTTTGCTGCCCTTCTTCTCGCGAACCACTTCGTCGTTGGGCAGATTGAAGGCCGCCGTCTGCACGGCAGCGCGGGTGTCACCGGCAGTAAACAGTTCGTTGACCACGCTGATCGGTGAATCGCTGCCGCGCTTGGTCAGGTGCTTTTTGGCCAACGGCAGGTTCTTCTCGAGGCGATCGTTGAACGACGCCAGCTTGCTAAGCTTGTCGCTGTAGGGCTGGTCGCGCAGCGTAACAAACGCCTCGAACGCTGCTTTGTAACCCATCAGCTTGTCCTCATAGACCTCATAGGGGCCGATGACAACTTCGATCGGGCTATCGCCGAGGTCCATCCAGGCCATGTCGCTATCGCGATAGTCGTTGGACAAAAACGCTTTGGCCCGCAAGCTGAGAAATCTCTTCAACGCCGGATGATCTGCGAGCTCCGCCGCCTCATCAAGCAACTTAGCGGCGCGCGTCAGACGATCGCGATAGGCAACGCTGTAGGGCTGCGCTTGGAGCTTGTCGCCTTGGCGGCGGATCACGGTAAAGTAGCTACGAAACGCCTTTTCCTCGGCAGGATTCTTGCCGATCCATGCCTCGAGTTCGTGCTTGGTCAGATCTGCGGGGTAGTAGCCCGCACCTTTGGGCTTTTGCAGCTCACCGACAAACGGCTCGTCGCCTCTGAGGCGATCCCAAGGGCCGTACATCAGATCGAAATAGGCTACGGCCTCCTTGGGCGCACCTTGCTTGAGCAGCTGCTGGCGCAAGACCTTGTTTTTTCCATGAACCTGGTCGGCAAAGATCGAGTCGATCACCTGACCCGCTTCGACCAACTTGCGCAACACCGCGCGCTCGCGGGTCGAAAGCGACTTATCGTCAAAATCGAGATCGATCGGCGCGAACTGCGCCAAGCGCGTCGCGACATCTTGGGAGACTTTCAGTTTGGGCAAAATGGCTTCGGAGCGGTCGGTCTGTTTTGCCGCCACCATTTTGGGCGGTGTGGGGGTCTGGGCACTTTGGCAGGCGCCGACGAAAAGCAACACTCCACCCAGCACTATGCGAAAACGCATCGGCTTTCCTCCTCTGGAAGACCAGGGTGCTAGCCAATCCACCGCCGGTGTGTCAAGAGAGCGTGTAAAAGGATCACCGCGGCGGTGACCGGCCGAGCGGCTAAGGCTGTGATTATTGACACAATCGATCGCCACTCGGCATCGATGGAGATCGTGGTGGAGTTTACCCGGGCCGGTAGTTGCGCTAGCGTTTCACACTATGTCTAAAGCCCTTCGTCGTGCTCTACCGCTATCTCTCGGGATGCTCTCAGTCGCGCTGCTGATCGAATCCGGCTGCGCGAGCAGCGCCGGCGCACCGCGGCCGGCCTGGATTCCGCGCCCTAACCGCGCGCATCCCGATGTTTTGTACATCACTGGCAGCTGTCGAGGAGCGCTTTCACGGGCCACCGCTCGCCGCTGTGCGATCGCCGATGCCGATCGGCAAGTCGCGAACGAATTGGGCGACGCCGCACGACAACGACTCGGGCAATACGTCGAAGCCGAGCATGAGGAGCGCACGGCGGGACGCTTCGACCATTACCTACTCATCGCCTACCCGCGCAAGGCACTGGCCCAGGCCCAGCGTCGGGCGGCCGGCCGAGTCATGCTGGCTTTCGCTTGCCGGGCTGATACAGCCGGCGCCTGTCGCGACTCGGATGCCGGTCTGATCGAACAGGCGCTGAGCAAGGCTGGACTGACCGCTGCCCCGCAGCGCTTGAGCAGCATCGAACTGAACAGCGCATTGCGGCAAGCGGAGCAAGCTAAGGCGGCTCATCTGTTGCTCGCTGAAGCGAGCGCCAAGTTTGCCAGCGAGAGCGAAGGGGAATTCTTCGCCGAGGCGCGCTGCGGTTATCGCTTGCTCAATGCCGTCGACGGAAAAGTAGTCGCTAGCTTCGAAAGCGGGCCGATCAAGGGCGGGCATATCGATCGGCCCGCCTCTGTGCGACGCGCGATCGAGAATTGTCTAGATTCGCTGACGGTCAACGCAGCGAAGCTACCGACGGACGGCATCCAATGACGCTCGCGGACAATCATCGTTGGCTGCTTCAGCTGACCCTGCTGGCCGCCTGTGCTGCTAACGACGGCTGCCACAAAACGCATCAACCATCGCTCAAAGGAAACCTGCGCATGAGTCAACCGCAACCACCGCTCGCCGCCGTACGACCACACCGCGTGACGATTCACGGCGACAGTTGGGTTGATCCGTACTTCTGGCTGCGCGACAAAAAAGACCCCCAGGTGATCGCGCATCTCGAGGCCGAAAATGCCTACACCCACGCGATGCTCGACCATACCAAAGGGCTGCAAGACGCGCTGTATCAGGAGATGCTCGGGCGGATCAAAGAAGACGACACAACCGTCCCGGCGCCGCGCGGTGAGTACCTCTACTACAGCAGAACCGAGGCCCAAAAGGCCTATCGCATCAACTGCCGCAGGAAGCGCAACGGCCCCGAAGAGATCCTGCTCGACGCCAACAAACTGGCCGAGGGTCAGAAGTACACCGTTGTCGGCACCTTCGCCGTGAGCCCTGACCACCGTTTTCTGGCCTACTCGGTCGACCACGCCGGCTCAGAACGCTACACCTTGTTCATCAAAGATCTAGAGACCGGCAAGCTGCTCCCCGAGCAGATCAAGGACACCTATTACAGCGTCGCTTGGGCCAGCGACAATAAGACGATCTACTACAACACGATCAACGAGGCCTCGCGCCCCTACCGGCTCTATCGACATACGCTCGGCAGCGATCCGGCACAGGACGAATTGGTCTACCAGGAAGATAACGCGCACTTCAATCTCAGCGCGCAACGCACCCGCAGTGGGGCCTATCTGCTGATGACCTTGCATAGCGCGGTGACCACCGAGGTGCACGCCATCGACGCGAGCGTCGGCAATGCCAAACCGCAACTGATCCATCCGCGCCAGCAGGGCATGGAGTACTACGTCGAGCACCATGGCGACGTCTTCTATATTCGTACCAACGACGGTGCGACCAACTTCAAGTTGGTCAAGGTCGCAACCAGTGCGCCACAGAAAGCGAACTGGGTCGAGGTGATCGCCCACCGCGACGATCAGATGCTCGCCGATGTCGATGCGTTCCGCTCGCACTTGGTGCTCTCGGTGCGCGAGCAAGGGCTGCCCAAGCTGATCATCAAACCGCTGACGGGTGGCGAGCCCCACGCGATCGCATTCGACGAACAAGCCTATGACGTCTATCTCACCAGCAACCTAGAATTCGATAGCGCAACGTTGCGCTTCAGCTATACGTCGTTGACGACACCAGAGTCGGTCTTCGACTACCAGATGGATCACAAGACGCGTGTGCTGCGCAAGGTTGACCCGGTGCTCGGCTACGACAAGACGGTCTACCGCACCGAGCGCCTGATGGCGCGCGCCAAAGACGGCACGCAGATCCCGATCTCGTTGGTCTCGCACAAAGACACGCCGCGTGACGGCAGCGCGCCGATGCTGCTCAACGGCTACGGCTCTTATGGCTACTCCTTCGACGCAAATTTCAACGCAAACTGGATCTCTTTGCTCGACCGCGGCTTCATCGTTGGCATCGCGCACATTCGCGGTGGCGGTGAGATGGGGCGGGCCTGGAAAGAGGCCGGAAAATTTGCGCACAAGGTCAACACCTTCACCGACTTCATCGCCTGTGCTGAGCACTTGATCGCCGAAAAGTACACCTCGCCGAGCAAGCTGGCGATCGCCGGCCGCAGTGCCGGTGGTCTGTTGATCGGCGCAGTGCTCAACATGCGACCCGATCTGTTCGGTGCAGCGATCGCTGGCGTTCCCTTTGTCGACGTGCTCAACACGATGCTCGACGATACGATCCCACTGACGGTGATCGAATGGGAAGAGTGGGGCAACCCCAACACCCGTCCGGCCTACGACTGGATCAAAGCCTATTCGCCTTACAATAACGTTAAGGCCCAAGCCTATCCGCATCTGCTGGTCACCGCAGGCCTCAACGACCCCCGCGTGGGCTTTTGGGAACCGGCGAAGTGGGTCGCCAAGCTGCGCACCCACAAGACCGACGACCACTGGCTGCTGCTCAAGACGCACATGGGGGCGGGCCACGGTGGTGAATCGGGGCGCTACGGCAAACTGCGCGACCGCGCTTTAGAGTTTGCCTTTCTCGTCGATCGCCTCGGCCGCTAGCAGGGCAGCGCTGTCTTGCGTTAGACTGTGGCGATGGACAATCAACAGCTGGCCATGGCGCTTTGCGCGATCGCGCGTGAGGCGGGCGCGGCGATCATGGCGATCTACCGCGACCCCAAGACCGTGCAGGTGCAAGACAAGGACGACCGTTCTCCGCTGACCAACGCCGACCGCGCGGCCAACGCGGTGATCTGTCGCGCGCTTGAAGGACTGAGCGAGCGATGGCCGATCATCTCCGAGGAGAACAAGAACGCCGATGCTGAGGTGCGTACAGCTTACCAGCGTTGCTGGATGGTCGATCCACTTGATGGAACAAAAGAATTTATCAAGCGCAACGGTGAGTTCACCGTCAACATCGCGCTGATCGATCAGGGTCACCCGCTCATCGGAGTGGTTTACGCGCCTGACCTCGATCAGCTTTATTGGTCAGTCCCTGGCGTGGGCGCATTCATGCAGCTACCGGGCGGGACCAGCACAGCGATTCGCGCGGCGACATTCTCGCGCAGCGACAAGCATCTTGCCGTGGTCTGCTCGCGCTCGCACCTCAATGCCGAAACCCAAGCATTTATCGACGACCTCGATCAGCCGCAGACCGTTGAGAGCGGCAGCTCCTTGAAGTTCATGCTGCTGGCGCGTGGGGCCGCCCATCTTTATCCGCGGCTTGCCCCAACGATGGAATGGGATACCGCCGCGGCTCAGGCGATCCTCGAAGCGGCGGGCGGATCGGTGCGCCGCCTCGACGGCGAGCCCTTGCGCTATAACAAGCGCGAGCTGCTCAATCCGCACTTTGTCGCGGCCGGCGCCCAGCGCAACTGATCGCTGAGCGCCATGGCTCGGCTGCTAGGGGCAGCCGGCAAAGCGTGCCTGACACTCCTGCAGCGTCGAATAGGGGCCAACGCTGCTGCTGGTGCACTCGTTGCCGGTGCACTGACAGCCGGTGGACGGCATCGCCGTGCAGGCTTGGCCGTTCCAGAGCGCACCGAGCAGGGCTTGCGCGCAAACCCCGGTTGCGGTGGCCTCGCTAGGCCGACAAGCGCCGCAGTTCCTATACGCCTTGTTGCAGCTGGCGGAATCGGCAAACGGACCGCCGCTGGCGCTGCTGCAGTCCTGTCCCTGACAACTGCAACCATTGCCCATCGGCACACAGCGACTACCATCCCAACGCATGCCGGTAAGGAACGCCAGACAAGTCCCGACCGCTTTGGCATCTTGGGCGTTGCATGGACCGGCCCCGGCTTCGCCAACGGGCCCACCGTCCGTCGCCGGCACCAGACAAGCAGACATCACGTTGATGCATTCTTGTTCGGTCTTGAACGGTCCGCTTTGCGCACCGGCGCAATGGGTGCCTTTGCAGGCGCAGCCGCTGCCCATCGCTACACAGGCCAGACCGTTCCATTTGAAGCCGCTGATCGGCGTCGCGCAGGCACCGTCTGCTACGGCATCTTGGGGATCACAGCTGCCTATCTTGCCATCGGGTCGAGGCGCCGTGAGATCCAGACCAGCATTGGTGTCGGCGGCGATCGAAACGTCGGTGTTAGCACCCGCTTCCGATACGGCGCTGCCGTCTGGCTGACCACCATCCATCTTGTCGAGTGACTGGATCAGCTTATCGGAGCAGGAGCTCGACAGTCCTAAAAGAGCAAAAACTGCCAAAGTGAGAATATAAGCGCTTGGTTTCATCGGTTCCTCCAACCGAAGGGTTCAGTCTCCGCGGCGCGCTGTCACGGCTCAGAAAAGTTCATCGCCGCGAAATACCCCAGCGCCCAGCGAAAAAGAAACCGAACAGCGGTCGGCCCCAACGGCCGATGCGTTGCTCGACAAAGACCACCGTCGGTGCGGGGACCGTCACGCCGATGCGCAAGCCGATCTCCATCTCGTAGTGAATCGCCGACGACGGGCGAGCGATCGCCGCAAAGGGTCGGACGATCAGCGAGGGCGCGGCGAAAAGCAGCGCACCGGCGACTAACGTATCGCTAGCCCGATAGGGGCCATTCGCTGCACCACTGACCCAGGTCAGGGCAAGGCGAGCTGCGGCGGCGAGCGACAGATCGACCTTGTTGCCCAGCCGAATCCGCCGACCAAACGCGGCACCGAGGGAAAATGGCCAGACTTTGGCGCTACCACGCTGATCGGCGAAGCGCGCGGCCGCAACGGGAGCCGCGAGTTCAGCCATCAGCCGCCAGCGCGAAACGCTCCAATCCGCACTCAGACCGAGCAAGGCAGCAGCCGTCGTATTGTCGAACGACCAAACGGCGTCAGCCGTCGGCCCGAGCCAGAACGAGGGCAACGGGGGCCGCCCTTGCTGCTTGGCCGCGGAAATCGGTTTGCGCTGCGGCGGGTCAACCACACGCACGCGGATCCATTCGGCCAAGCGAATCGCTGCTCGACGCGGATCACGATCAGTGGCACCAAGCGCGATGTCGCGGCAAACCGGCGCAGCGGGACGATCGACGAAGCGAAGGCAAACGCGCAGGTTGTCCGCGGTAGCCAGCGACTGAATCTGGATCACCGCCAAAGCGCGCGGCGACCTGGTAGGCGACTCGTTGCTCGACGTGGCCGACTCGACCTGGAATCCGTTGGCGCGTAGCTCAGCGGCCAGCCGACGCGAGAGCGGCCTGTCCTCGGCCGAGCGCAGCAGCAGGCGGATCGGTCCAGCCTGGCTTGCTTGGGCCAGCATACTGGCCAACAGTACGCCGACGATGATCAACGAGCAGTTTGGTCCCACCGAGCGAGGAGATCGCGCAAGCATGCGGACCTCGTCACTTGCCTTGTAGCAGGCGGCGTGCCCGTTGGGCGTGGGATCCGCGCGGGTAGCGCTGCAGATAATGCTCGGCCTGCTGGCGTGCCGCCCGCTGTTGACCGAGCAGCTGCAACGTTTCGAGCAAGCGTCCCTCGGCTTCAACGACAAACGCCAGCTTTGAGGGGCTGGCGAGATAGCGAACAAAGTGCTGTCTCGCCGCCGCATAGTCGCGCTCGTGATCCATCGCCAGACAACCGAGCGCAAACACCGCAGCGGCTGCCTGTGCCCGGTCAGCAAAGCGTTCGACGAGTTCGTTGTAGAGCCGTTTGGCGGTCGCAGCTTGGCCCGAATAGCGCGCCACATCGCCGACCATCAATAGGTCGGCTGCGTTAGAAGCCTGGGCGCTCAACCAGGGCCAGCCAATGCGCTGCGCCTGCTCTGCAGCCCGGCGAAAATCACCTGCTCGCGCGAAACCGTAGAAACGTTGGGCCAGCGCGTGTCGATCGATCGCTGATCTGCGCGGCGCATGGTTAGCCGCAAGCGGCGCCGCTCCAGGGCTCGACAGATCGCTAGCCGCAGCCGGCGGTGTTGTTGCGCCGGCCGGCTGTCGCGCGACGACGGGCGCTGAGACCGTCGGTTTGCCCACGACGATCGGCGTGGGCAACGCGGATTTGCGCAAGCGAGCCTTGCGACGCGCGCCAGAGATCGATGGTCGCGAGGCCGGTTGGCTCGACGCTGGTGCGTCTTCGGTGCTCGTCTGAGGGCGCTGGGCAAGCGCTACTGCGGGACGTGGCTTGCGGGGCATCAACTCTAGCTTGCCCTGATCGGGCCAAACCCGCAGCGCTTCGCCAGCGACGACCGCCAAGCGTTTGACCACCGGACCGCGCAACTCGACCCGTCCTTTGTGCATCGCCAGATCGAGCACGCGACCGGCAGGATCCCAGCTCAGCTGAAACTGCGTGCCGAGCACAACGACCTCGTACGGACCCGCGAGAAAGCGCCACCGCCCACCACCGCGAAACACCTTGGCCTGCAATGTCCCGCGGTCGAGCAAGAGCTGTGCCGCCCGCTCGGACAGAGCGGTAACGCGCAGAGTGCTCTCTGGCGCAAGGCGCACACGCGTTCCGTCGGAGAACCGCACCAGTCGCGCTGTGTTCGTGGCGCCGATCTCTCGGCCCAGCGTCGCGCGGCGATCGCCCCAGGCGATGCGCTCGCCCTCGATGGTATAGTTCAGCCTAGCCGGCGACCAGGCCCACCAGAGCGCCAGCAACACAAGCGACGCCGCAGCGGCGATCGCCAAGCTCCAAGGCCAGGCCGCATGTCGACGTTTTTTCGGTGTAGCGAGCAGCCGGCAACGGACCGCGGTAAGCACGCTACGCTCGGCCAACGCTGCGCGGTTTGCCTCGGCCACCCGTTGCCCCAGATCGCGCAGTGGATCGCGTCGCGTCATCGCTGTCCCTCCTGATCAGGGACAACCCAACTCGCCAACGCCGAATCACCGCGAGCAGCGAGCATAAAACGCCGACGTGCTTTGGCCAGTCGACGCTTGATCGTCGCCAGCGATACGTCGCAAGCGGCAGCGACTTCAGTCAGTTCCATGCCCTGGATAAACCGCAACGCGAAGGCTAGACGCAGTTCGGTTGGCATTCGCTCGAGCAGTCGATAAACGCGCCCGACCGCGCGCCGCGTCTCGGCATCGGCAACGCTGACCGGCAAATCCTGCTGGGCAGCGCGCCTCAGAAACAGCCTAAAGCGCTGACGACGGCGTAGGCAGCTGCGCGCGGTATGGACAGCGATGCTGGTCAGCCAGGCCTTGAGCCGCTCGTCGTCTTGGAGCTTGTTGATGCACGTCAATGCTTGGGCGAAGATCTCGTGCAACAGGTCTTCGTGCTCACCATCGAAGCCGAGTAGGTTGATCAACACACCTTCGACATGTCGGCCATAGCGGTCGAACAGCGCGGCCGGGGCGCCCGGGTGTCCGCGCCGCAATGCGCGTGCTAGGGCGGAATCGTCACCGGTGAAACCGAGCGCGTGAACGCCAGAAGCGCG
Source organism: Deltaproteobacteria bacterium (assembly GCA_020633415.1). Classification (GTDB taxonomy): domain Bacteria; phylum Myxococcota_A; class Polyangia; genus JACKDQ01. The sequence continues at coordinate 62,153 of JACKDQ010000010.1, read as the reverse complement.
CGTTTGGCTTGGGTCTGGGGTTCGCACCGGCATTACCATCGACTTCATACAGTGTCCCTATACCACCGCCGCGGCTCACAAATCGCCGCGATCGCCGACCCGCGCCGCCTTCTCAAGCCCCACCGGACCCCACCGCGCTGAGACCTCTACATCTTGTGGTGATCACGGGAACTAAACCCTATAGCTTGTAATGCATTGAATATATTCAATATCTCTCGAAGAGCGGGGTTGATCTTTGGGGGAAATGGTGGTGATCTGGTGGGGAACAGTGGGGATTCGTGGCGCACCGTGGGGTGCTAGCCCAGCCCCGAGCGAGCAAGGGACGAACAGATGTTTCTCGGCGCCTACGAGCATAGCCTGGACGACAAGGGGCGGGTCGCACTGCCCGTTCGCTTCCGCGAAGTGCTCTCTGCCGACGGTGACACCCGGCTGATCGTCACCACTAACGTCGATCCCGCGGGTCGCTGTCTCGTCGCCTACCCTGTGCGTGAATGGCAGTCCTTTCTCGAGCGGATCGGTGATCTGCCACAATTCGACGAAAACGTGATTCGCCTCAAACGACTGCACGTCGCCGGCGCAACGGAATGCGCGCCGGACCGGCAAGGCCGGATCCTGATCCCGCCGATGCTCCGCGACTATGCCAGCCTCAAGAGTCAGGTGATCTTCGCCGCCCTCGGCACCTGCATCGAGTTGTGGGACCGCCAACTCTGGAACACCGAGCGCGAGCGCGCCAAGGGCGCATTGCCCGAAATCAATACCGCGCTGGCTCGCCTCGGACTCTAGCGCGCTCAATCGGCCCGCCTGCCGGCAGCGTGCGGAAACTGGCGCACTGATCGCGCCGCCGCTATAAATGATCGTGCAGTTTGACCACACCTCGGTGCTGTTGAGCGAGGCTGTCGAAGCGTTGGCGCCGCAGACGGGTCGACGATATCTCGACGGGACCGTCGGCGGAGCGGGGCACGCTTGCGCCCTTCTCGAAGCTTGCGCGCCTGACGGCACGTTGATCTGCCTTGACCGCGACGCCGAAGCATTGGCGGTCGCGCGCCAGCGCCTGGTCCATTTTGCGGATCGGGTGCAGTTCTTTCACGATAGCTTCGACCAAGCCGAGGCCCTGCTCGCAGAAGCCGGCCTATTGCCGGTCGACGGCGCGCTGCTCGACCTCGGCGTCTCCTCTCATCAGCTCGACGTCGCGGCGCGGGGCTTCAGCTTCTCGAAAGACGGCCCACTCGACATGCGGATGGACCCCAGCCGATCGCTACCCGCCGACGCGCTGATCGACTCGCTGAGCGAAAATGAATTGTCCAAAATTTTGCGCAGCTATGGTGAGGAGCGGCAAAGTGGACGTATCGCCCGCTCGATCAAACAAGCCAGGAGCAGCGGTCAATTGAACAGCACCGCCGAACTCGCTGCGCTGGTTGAACAGGTCGTTCGACCGCGCGGCCCACAGCGCATTCATCCGGCAACGCGCACGTTTCAAGCGCTGCGCATCGCCGTCAATGATGAACTCGGCGCCCTAACTCGCTTTCTCGATCGCGCGCTCGGATTGTTAGCACCAGCAGGCCGGCTGGCGATCATCAGCTTTCACTCGCTCGAAGATCGCATCGTCAAACAAACCTTTGCCAAATGGGCCAACCCCTGCCGCTGTCCACCGACGATTCCGCAATGTGCCTGCGGCGAGAAGCCGCGCATTCGACTAATCTCGAAAAAGGCGCTGCGACCGACGGAGGCCGAGTGCATGGCGAATCCCCGCGCGCGCAGTGCGCGTCTGCGCGTCGCCGAGCGCATCGAGATCGATGAAGACCTGGCGGTGCGGCGATGAATTTGCTGACGAGACTATGCGCGTTGCGCCGGGCGACTCTGCCGACAGAACGAACGCCGCGCCAAAAGCGCCGACAGATCACTGCGCTAATCGTCGCTGCCGGACTATTGACCGCGACCGCGCTGGCCGAAGTTTGGACAAACTTGCGCGTGATCGATCTCGGCTACCGCATCTCACAAGCGACCAGCGAGCGCGCCCGCCTGACGCAGATCAATCGCAAGCTGAAAGTCGAATTCGCTTTGCTCAAACGCCCGGAGCGCATCGGTCAACTCGCAGAGAAATGGGGCTGGAAGCCGCCTGCGCCCCAACAAATCCGAACGATCGACACAAAATCCAAAGTCCTGGTCGCTAGTCGACCGACGCCGGAGTCGGAATGACTGTCAGTCGTTGGACACGACTGCGAATGATACTCACCGTCGCGGTGCTGGTCGGCGCGTTCAGCTTGGTGCTGTTTCGCACGTATGGCCTGCAGACCGCACAGGGCGCCAGGCTACGCAAACTTGCCGAGCGCCAGCACACCAAGCAAGTCACCTTGCCCCCGCGACGCGGATCGATCTTTGACCGCCATCGCACACCGTTGGCGATCAGTATCGATGTCGACTCGGTCTATGCGAACCCACGGCAGATCAAACCGGAGGAGCGACTCTACGTGGCCTCGCAGCTGGCCGATGCGCTGGGTCTTGATCGCTGGGCGGTTGCCCAGCGACTCAACTCGGAGCGCTATTTCGTCTGGATTAAGCGGCACATCACACCGAAGCAGAGTATGCGACTGGATCAGCTCAAGCTCTCGGGCGTCGCGATGGTCAAAGAGAGCAACCGCTTTTATCCCAACGGCGGCTTGGCAAGCAACGTGGTGGGCTTCGTTGGCCTCGACGCCCGTGGCCTTGGCGGACTCGAGTACGCCTACGAGGATCTGCTGCGTGGACGCGGACGTCGTGTGGTTCGGCTGCGCGACGCGCTCGGTCGGCCAGTGCTGGCCAGTGGGCGAATGGACCGACCGACCGCAGGACACGACATTTTCGTTTCGATCGACCGCGCGATCCAGCACCAGGCGGAGCAAGCGGCTGCCACAGCCTATTCGCAGGTCGACCCTGAGCGCGGCTGGGTGAGTATCGTGGTGATCGATCCGCAAAGCGGGGATATTTTAGCGATGGCCAACGCCCCGTCGTTCGACGCCAACAATTTCGGCCGCAGTCAACCGGGTGAGCGGCGAAACCGTGCGGTCAACGACGCCTTTGAGCCAGGATCGGCGATCAAAGTGGTCACGCTCGCCAGTGCTCTTGAGCACAGCGCGGTGCACGCCGGCGAAATATTCGATACCGGCAGGGGCTCGTTCAAAATCGGCCGCCATGTAATCCACGATTCGCGACCGTACAGCAAACTGAGTGTTGAGGATTGCCTGATCAAGTCATCGAACATCTGTATCTCGCAGATCGCGGCACGACTCGGACGACGCCGTCTGTTTAAGGCGCTGCAGCAGTTTGGTTTCGGCACGAAAACCGGGGTGCGCTTGCCCGGCGAGCGCCGCGGCACCTTGCGCGACTATCGAAGCTGGTCTGACGTTGGCTTGGCAAATATCTCCTTTGGACAGGGCATGACGGCAACCGTGCTGCAACTCGCCCGGGCGATGTCGGCGATCGCCAACGATGGAATCCTCATGCGGCCGCGCCTGGTCACCGCGATCCGTGCCACCGACGGCAAAACGATGGCGAGCTTTGAGCCGACGGGCCATCGGATTATCGCCGCTTCCACAGCCAACAAGCTGCGAAAGATGTTGAACGAAGTGACCAGCGAGCGCGGCACTGCGCCACTTGCTGCACTCGCACATTACTCGACCGCCGGAAAGACGGGCACCGCGCAGAAAGCCGACCCGACGACCGGCAAATACGCCGAGGACCGCTGGGTCGCCTCGTTTGTTGGCTTCGCGCCAGCGACCAACCCGCAGATCGTCGTCGCGGTGGTGGTCAACGAACCGGCTGGAAAATCCTACTACGGCGGCGACGTCGCCGGACCGATCTTTGCGCAAGTCGCGCGCCATGCGCTGCGTTATCGCGGCGTAGAGCCCGACCGGGTGTTTGCCAGCAAACCGACGACGCACAGAGCGCCGAGGAAAGCCCCCGTCGCCCTGCAGCCCCGTCAGGCTCCGGCATTGCCCGGCAGCGCCGAGGTCGTCGTCCCCGATTTCACTGGGCTAAGCATGCATCAAGTGCTGGAGACTGCCCGCCGGATCGGGCTGCAGGTCACGCTGCGCGGGAGCGGACGGGCGGTAGCGCAGACGCCAGGTCCAGGCCCAATCGGCGACAAGTCATGCGTCGTCGAATTTCGCCCGGCGGGCTAGCGCGCTGTAAGCACTAGCTAGACAAAGCGCGTCACATCAGCGGACGGGTCGAGCGAGCCGTCATCTTGCGCGCGATATTCGGGATCCAGCAAAGCGTTGATCCGCTCCATCACCAGGTCGGTGATCGCGCGGTACTGCGGCTGGTAGGCGTTGGCCGCCTGCGAAAGCGGCAGTACGTCGGCCGGCACACGATAGGCGCGGATTTGCGGATCGTCGACGGCTAGCGGCGCGCCGATGCGGTAAGTCACCCGGCCACCGCGTGAGAACGGCGAATTGCCGGGATAGAGCTTGTCCGAACCGTTGCAGCCAACGGGCACGATCGTCGCGCCGAGATGTTGGGTCATCTGTGCCAAACCGATCCGCCCCACCCCGCAACGCTTGGACCGAGAGCCCTCGGGAAAGACCAGCACGTGCAGGCCGTGCTCGTGGAGCGCCGCATGATTGAGCGCGACGACCTGCTGAACCATCGTCTCGAACAGCCGTTCAACGTCGGCAACAAAGCGGGTCGCATCGCCATCGCCGAGCAGCGCTGCTGTCTCGCTGCTGACGACCTTGCCATCGACCAGATCGCGGAGTTCGCGGTACTCCTCGGCGGTCGGCAGGCGACCGCGCACCCGCCGAAACTCGGTGGTGATCAGATAGCCGCGTGACGGCAATGGGATGTTGTTCATCGCGTCGAGGAAATAACCCATCCAGCGATTCTCGTAGTACTTGCCCTTGACCCAGGTCGCTGTGAATCCCAGCTTTTCGCGATACAGCTGGTACTGGAACGGCCAATAGTTGTAGCGATCGGTGTGGTTCATCGCGAAAAACACCGGATGGCCCGGCAGGTTCTCGACGCCCTCGAGTACGATCTCGGTCCGCCGAGGCAGGCGGTAGTCGAGCCAGAGGCCAAGATTGCCCACCAAGCGTTGTCCAAGCGGGCGAGGACTTAGGCGGATGCGCGCCAAACGGGCGAGATCAAGCATGGCGCACTATCTCACAATCTTGCCGATTATCAGCAGCGCGTGATGAGAATAGGCAAGGCGGGCTTTTCGGCGTGCTCGGGACCACCTGAGGGTGGACGCGGTCACTTCGGTAGCCCGCCGCGACGCCGCTGCTGACGTCCCGCAGGGCAGGTCAGCTGAAGGCCAAAGCGACGAGCGAGCGCTAGTATTCGACGCAGAGCTCGACGGTCTGCACCGCAAGACTTCCCGTCGTTGAATAGATCTGGATCGCCGTCAGCGACGGCTTGTCGCTCGGCGAGAGGTAGTTGCTCCAGTCGACGCCGTACCAAGCGCTGCTGGAAAACTTCACGTAGTCGCTTTGCGCATCGCCGTAAAGCGGCGACCACAGGCGCGCCTTGGGAGAGCCGCTGTAGCCGTAGCCTTGGAAGTAGACGGCGGCTTTGCTAAAGCGCAGGCCGGCAACTGAAAAGCGTGCTCTGAGATAATGGCTGGTGGTGACGATCGGGTGACCGGCCGAGGTATAGCTGATGCTGCCAAAGCCTGGGTAGACTGGAACGACATTACAAGCGCTGGTCGGGGCTAACGAATAGCTGCAGCTCGCGTCCCAGACGTCGATCCGCGCACTGGTACTGCCGCTATCGAAGTGAAAACGGAACACCGTAAAGCCGGGACCCTTGCTGCAGGGCTTGGTCAGGCCCGTCGGCGAGCCGCTATCGGGGGGACGGCTATCGCGGGGCAGCGATTGGTCGACCGTGGCATCACGGGTAAAGCCGAGATCGGTCCGCGTCGCATCGGAGACGCCACCATCGCCAGCTTGACCGTCGCGCTGAAGGCCGTCGGCGAGGGCAAGATCGCGTTGGCTGCCGTCGCCACGCCCACCGTCAAACCGAAAATCGGGCTTTTTGAGCAGGCCCCAATCCGGGCCAAGGTCAAGGGTCGCGCCATCGGCGACGTGATGGCCGACACCCTCACTGCAAGCGGCAAGCGCCAGCGACAAGCTATAGGCGATCAGTTGATGCGTGAGCCGAGACATCGGAGGTCCTTATACGACAGGGACTTACTTTTCTGCCGGCTTTTTGCCGGGCCGAGCGATCGGACACCAGAAGGTGCAGCGCGTCGCAGCCGCGTCGGCAGCGCCGCGCCAACCAGCGCTTATTTCCCCATAAATGCAGTGAGGATCGCTTCCGCCGCAACGCTATAGCCGCCATTGAGCCAGCCACCATCGACAGGAATCACCGCGCCGTGGATATAGCTTGCGTACGGGCTCGCCAGAAACAGCGCCAAATTCGCCACGTCCTCGCCGGTCCCAACGCGTCGCAGCGGCACGCTACGCTCGACGGCTTCGGCCGTCTGGGCGGTCGGCGCCAATCGGCGAAAGCCTTCGGTGTCTGCGATCGGCCCCGGAATGATCGAGTTGAGGCGAATCCCCTGCGGCCCCCATTCCAAACACAGCGATCGCATCAGCATGTCGACGCCGGCCTTGGCCGCCGCAACATGGGCCTGCAGCATCGAAGGCAGCAGTGCCTGGGGCGCCGAGATCATCAACACAACTGCGCCCGGCGCGCGAAGATGGGCGTGACCAAAGCGCGCGACGTTGAAGCTACCGATCAAATCGATGTCGATCACCGAACGAAAGGCGCGCTCGGACATACCCAACACCGGTGCGGGGAAGTTGCCTGCCGCCCCCGAGATCAACACGTCGATCGGACCGTGCGCAGCCTGCGCTTGGGCAAACGCCGCCGATACCGCCTCGGACTGACGCACATCAGCCGAGAAAAAGCGTGCTTGGGCGCCACCGGCCTCGACGGTTGCCACGGCGGATTGGCCGCGATCGGCATTGCGCCCGAGCAGACTGAGCTTGGCCCCCGCTCGGCCAAAGGCTGCGGCGATCGCTAGATTGATACCGCTGGTGCCTCCGGCGACGAAAACATGCCGGTCACGCTGATCGAAGAGTGTGCTCACCAAGAACCTCCCTTGGCGCTGCTCTACCATAGCGCTGCTGCTGATGGCCAATCGACAGGCCGCGGCGCGGCAGATCTGGCTGGCAGGCGGTCGAAATCGGCGCGAATAGCCGCTCGTTGTTGCGCCGGCGCCGCCCGGACGCAAAATCCGCCCCACTGTCGACAATGGCTTTAGTTACATATACCTACATCGCCAGAGACCTACATCTACCCACAACGATTCCACTGTTTTCCACAGATTTTCAACAGTTGTGGAAAACCGGATCGAATGGGTTCGAAATTTGGGGGAGCCGCAGCCTAGCGCTTGACTTCGATATACTCGCCAGTATCTGCGGTTAGCGGGATCAGCGGTCGCTGGGCGGTGAAGGAGAACTCACACAGGCCCCCGGGACGGTCACTGCTCGGTTGTTCAAACATGCAGATAATTTCGGTGACGGCGCCGGGCAGCAGATTGATCACCAGTCGGCTAACCGTCGACGCGATCAGAAACAAGCCCAAGCCAGCACCAAGCTTCTTGCGTTCAATTTGAACCTGCTCGGTCGTACAGCGGTGCAGGTAACGCACCAGATCATCGCGATGAAGGCTACCGTAGCGATCGCGAACGGAGAGATAAAGCTGCCGCTCGTCGGAGACCCCGTAGCGCAAGGAAACGGGCCGCGGCGTACGACGCCGCACGCGCTGGCTGGGCTCGACGTCACCGAACACACGGTGGCCGTCTTCGACCGGCGCTTGATACATCGCGTTCATCAGCAGCTCTTCGGCTGCTTGACCAGCCGCTCGCCGAATTGCACTGCGCAATCGCTTGCGCTGGGCAAATTCGAGCAGCTCCTCGACCACCGAACAGCGATCGTCGAAGGTCACAACGCGCCGATAGTTAACATCGCATTGCGGGGGAAGATAGCGATCGAGACCAAAGATCGTTCCCGTCGCCAACTTATCAGCGATGCGCTGAACATCCTCGACGGCGGCAGGCCGTCGCAGGACATGGTTGACGCGCGGGTCTTGCATCAGCTGTGGCAACAGCTCAACAGCAACATCCGGCACCGCCAACAAGACAAACGCCTGCTCGGAGATGTGTTCGACGATTCGCTGATAGTCCGCCAAGCGTGGGCCGAGCTCGCACACCAACAGCCGGTAGCGATTGTTGGACGCGATAGGCTCGTCGTCACCTACCAAAATGTCGACGCCTCGGTTGAGATAGCGCAACGCCTTGGCAAGTTGCCTAGCGCGCGTCTTAGATGATGTAGCGACGAGAATTTTTGCGGACAAGGATCTTCAGCCTATCCAGTAGCTTCGCAACTCACGCGCCGCAAGCACCTCAAGGGTGAAGCGCGCCTAGACCGCCTGACGGGTTGAATACCGTCATTATAGCGGGGTTTCTGATCGCAGAGCAAGTCATCGGTCACGCCCCGAGCGCAAACGCTGGTGGTCCGCCATACCCAAGTTCGCCTATAATATGGGGCATCCACATCGATTGAACACGTCGCTCCGGCTGCCATGGCGCCCGGGCGACGAGCGACCGTGGGTTGGGGTCTGCTGCCAGAGCTGTCTGGCCAATCGGCTGAAGGGAGCCTGTTTTCGATGAACGCCTCCGTCCTAGCGATCAGCGGCCAAGGCCGCATACGACGCCAAATCCGCCGAGCATTGGCTTCCGCCGGCTGGCGCGTGCGCGCCGAGCCCCCCGACTTGGCGCGCATCGACGCCGCATTGACCGATGACTACGACATGCTGATCGTCGATCTCGAACCGACAAACGAAGAGGACAACGACGCGTTCCAGGCACTGACCGATCGGATCTGCGCCAGCAAACAGCGCGCCGTGCTGGTCTTGAGCAACGACCCGCAGGCATCGGCAACCTCGACGCTGCTGCGGACCGATGGATTTAACAACTTGGTGGCCCGTCGTGGGGGCCTGTCGACATCGGAAGACCTCATCGATGAGGGCGAGTTGATCGTCACCTGCCAGAAACTGCTCAGAGACGACATCTTTGGCTTAGAAAAGTACATGTCGACTTGGGGTATCGCCTTTCGCGAACGCTCGCTGACACGCTCGACCGATAAGTCGGAGGCGCTCGCTGAGCTGGAGGGGTTTCTGGCCGAGATCGATTGTCACCTAGGGATTATTCCGGCGATCACTCAGGTTGCCGATGAGCTGTTGATGAACGCTGTCTATAACGCGCCACGGGACGCGCAAAGACAACCCAAATACGCCCGGCTCGATCGACGCCAGTTGATCGAACTCTCCGCTGAGGAGACGGTGCGATTTCGATACGGATGCGATGGACGCTACGTCGGGCTCTCCGTCTCCGATCAGTTTGGCAGCCTCGATCGCGAAGTGATCGCCCATTACCTCGAGCGCTGTTTCGCGGGGAAACCCGCCACGATTGAAGACAAACTGGGTGGCGCGGGCATCGGACTGCACGTGATCTTCTCATCGATCACCCAGCTAACCTTCAATATCGCGCCCGATCAGCGGACCGAGGCGATCGCGATGTTCTATGTGCGAGAAGGTGCGCGCGCCTTTCGCGCGCCAGGCCGCTCACTGAATATCTTTGTGGTGGGCAACTAGCTATCGCGCTCAGGTCAGAGCGCCGAGCACCTCGGCCTACCTCGACACACCACGCATGAGCTGGCGGCGGCGATGACATGAAACTTCCCGCTTTTTTCTGGGACGTCATCCCCGCACTACGTATACTTAAAGTGTTCAATTAATTCGACGTCGCACTGCCTCGGTCCGCTTGTTTCGCAGCGAGCCGACGGGAATTGACATGCAGCCTGCTCGCGCCTTAAAGCTCAACGTACATAAGACCACTGAGCCAAACCACGTATTGCTGCAGTTCGAAGGCGTCATCGATGAAGAATTCGCTGGCGGTGAATTGGCTAAGGGTCTCGCGTCGGAAAACCTCGTCCTCGATCTTTCAAAGATCAAACGCCTGACCTCATTCGGGATCCGCGAATGGGTCGGATTCATCGACCAAGCCGGCGCGCAGTGCAAAAACCTCTACTTCGTTGACTGCTCGCCGCGCGTTGTCGTGCAGATGAACATGGTGGTGCGCTTCGTTGGGCGCGCCTCGGTGTTGAGCGTGCTGGCGCCATACGTCTGCGATAACTGCGGGGCGACCAGTGAGCGTCGGATCGACGTCTTCAAGCACGATAGCGCGATCCGCTCGTTTACCGTTGAAGAGCAGAGCTGCGACGCATGCAACGGCACCGTCGAGTTCGACGATGAACCCAATCGTTACTTCGCATACCTAGCGACCCAGCCGCGACCGGCGATCGCACCGGAATGCGCGGCTTTCTTGGCACGCCACCTCGACTATCAAGTCGGCCAAGCGACATCGAAAATCCGCGTGGCCAAATTGATCGAGGGCGACCAAACGATCATTCGATTGGTCGGTGAAATCGGCAACACCTTGCCAGTCGATCAACTCAAAGAGGGTCTCGAAGGTGAGGTCGTGCTCGACATGTCGGGGGCCACGCGCATCACACCGACCGGCGGACATCTCTGGAGGACCTTCGTCGCTGACGCGCTGCTCTCAGGCGTGGCCAAAGTCAGATTGTTCGGCTGCGGCCCCGGCCTGCTACAAGCAACCCAAGAGTTGGTCGCGGGTTCGAGCGGGATGGTCGAGATCCACTCGGTGACCCTGCCCTACCGTTGCGAAGGCTGCGCGACGTCGTTTAGTCGCGAAGTTAACCTGGTCAACGAGCTGGCTCTACGTAGCGCAACCGCACCGCAGATGCTTTGCCCCGATTGCGACGACCAGCCGATGGTCTCGTTCGCCGACCAAAAAACGCTGGTTCAGTGTTCGCACTTGCCGGTGCCAGCTGCTGCACCTCAAGTGGTCGAATACGTTGAGCGAGCGCGACAACCGGCGCCGAGCCCGCTTTCGCATGCTGGCCCCCATGCGCAGAGTGCCGCGCCGATGGTCGCCGGCCAACGCCAATGGCCGCTACTGATCGGTGTCGCCGCCTTAGCCGTGATCTGCGCCGCCGCGGCTGTGGTGATCTTGCGCCAGCCGCGCGTAAACAGAGACGAAGGACCGCTGAAGTACTACGAGGCCAGTGATCTCTCGGCACCTGCCTGGCGCGATAAGCGCGTGTACGTGGAAAACGCCAACATCTACTCGGTCGCGCAATCGACGCTCTCGCCGGACAAGGCAACCGCTTTCGCTGAAGCCTCTCACGCGACGACAGAGCAGATGCTTTATCATCTGGTCTCGCAGATCGGCGACCGCAACTGGTACCACTTGCTCGGCGTGGCGATCGCCAGAGAGCGCGATGCGGTGTTCCGCGAGCTCGACCGCGTAAAAAAGGGCGACAAGCGGACAATGGAAGGGATCCGCAGACGGCTGCGCGACGGTCGACAACGGGTTGCGCAATCTTGGGGTGAAACATCCCGGCATCTGGTCCCGCCGGCGACCGAATCGACCTATTGGGAAAGCTATCGCACTGGCGGAGACGTCTATTACCGCGTTTGGGCGCGGGCGCGAATGGCCGAAAAGAACTTCGACGCGGCGCGCGCGTACTACCGGGCGCGCACTGAAATTCTCGGCACGGCGGTCGTGCCGTATTTCCCACTTTTGGCATGGAAACTCGACGTTGATCGCGGCGCTGTCGTGGTTGCCGTTAACCCGGATTCGCTACTCGGCCACGCAGGGCTGCGCCGCGGCGATATCGTCCTGCAGGTCAACGACCAGCTGATCAGCGACGGATTGAGCTTCAAACAGGTCGTCGAGCAGACGTACCACGAACTCCAGCGAAACGGCGGCAGTTTAACGCTCCAAGTCATTCGGCTGGATAAGAAGCGCCGGACGATCACCGCTCGCGTGGCAAAGGTAAGGCGCCCGATCGGTGACCGCGGTCAAAAAGGTGGACCCGCGACGCTTCCGCCGGCGAATATTTGGCACGACGATCCGTCTCAATAGATGATCGCCGATCTTTGGCGGACCAGTGAGACGACAACCGAAGCGAAGAGAGCGCGTGGCACGCTTGGACAAAATCGCGGGATTTCTGTGCGCAGCGCTAGCGCTGTGCGGTTCATTGAGCCTCGCACGCGCCGACACGAAGTGGCTGCTCGACGCCGCCGACGCCGCCGAAAAGACTGATCAAGCGCAAGCGATCCGCATCTTGCGGGCGGCCCTAGAAATCGTCGAGGACCCCAAGGTGCTGATCAGGCTCGGGACACTGCTCGAGCGCGGTAAACGCCTGACCGAAGCGATCGCGCTCTACGAGCGTTATATAACTCGCCGCCCGGAAGCGAGCTCGCAACTCAACCAACGGATCGAATCACTGCGCCTGCGGGAAACCTTCGCGGCCGCAGACGAGGTCAAAGCTGGCAAACCGGAGACCGCCTTGGCCAAGCAAGCCTTCGGCTTCGGACGCCAAGCTGCGCTAAAGAAGGACTTTGAGCAGGGCACGCGCTTTCTCAAGGCAGCCGTCGTGTTGGACCCCGCGCTACCGGGTCCGTACCGCTTGCTCGGCGCCGCATACCTCAAGATGGGACGCAAGCGCAGCGGCTGGGCCCACCTCGCCGACTACCTGCGGATTCGTCCAGACGGAGCACTGGCGAGCAAGGTCCGCAAGATGTTGCTGGGGAAAGGCTTCCTCGGAACGGTACGGATGACCGCCTCGTTTCCCGCCGACATCTGGATCAACGGGCGCTACATGGGCCAGCAGACGCCAGCGCGTGTGACGTTGCCGGAGGGATTGCACATCGTCACCTTCGTCTCTTCAAAGTATCACCTGATCAAGCGCTTTCGCGTGCGCGTCAAACGCGAGGCGACGCGCGCCGTCGAATTTCGCTTTGGCATCATCGAAGTCGCGCTGCAACCCTGGGCACGATTGCGCGCCGACGACCGCGACCTCGGTCTTTGGGATGCACTGGGCTTACCCGAAGGCAACTATCAGCTCGAGGCCACCAGTCACGATGGCAAGCGCAAAGGCAAAATCCAGCTCACGGTGGAATCGGGTCGCAGCCAGAAACTAACCTGGGCAGCCTTTGCCAACAAGCGCTAGTAGGCGTGCGAAAAACGGTGGCGCTCTCGGTCGCTCCGTCGGTTCGCGATCAGCTCGCTCGTCTCTTCCCGCTCTGGGCGCGACGCGAACACTGCGCTAGAACGGATCGAAAGCTCGACAGGTCTCGTCGCGCAATGGCACGATTTGACGAGCTACCAGACGCAGCGGTCTGCTCGCCGCGACGAGTTTTACCGCCAAACTGCAACGATGGCGCCCGTTCGGGCAGAACGAAAAGAACTGCCAGGCATCAACATCGTCGACGATCGGTGGCTCGACAGCGATCGTGATCGAATCGCCGCCATCGACGTCGAACGAGAACTTGTCGAGCGGTAGCGCCAATCCCAGACCTCTGGCTTTGATGTAGGCTTCTTTGAGCGTCCAAAGCAAAAAGAACCGCTCGCGCTGCTCGCGCTGCGGCAGTCGACGCAATGCGCTAACCTCCGAAGGGGAAAAGAAGCGGTCGGCGATTTCGGCGGTTCGCGTGTTGCGCTGACGATCCTCGACATCGACACCAAGGGCATGGCGGGTGGTCACCGCGCAAACCACCAAGCCATCGGTGTGCGAGAGATTGAAGATCAGCTGCTGATAGCCTGCGTTGTCGACGTCGGGGCGACCATGGTCGTTCTTGCGAAAGGTCCAGTCCTGAGGATCGAGCGCGCCATAGCGCGATAGCGTCGTACGCACCAGCGCGTGGGAGACGAGGTACTGCAAGCGGTGGCGCTCAAACATAAAACGCTGCTGCTGGGCAGCCTCCTCAGGGCAAAGCAGCTGGCGATAGCTGTCGAGCAGCGCCTGCTCGCCGACCAATGCCTCAGGCTCAGCAAACCACAGGTGGACTTCACTCTCGTCGACAGGCGTGGGCACGCCATGATTACACGTCTGTGGCGACTTCGATTCAATCACAGAGTTGCGGTCGGCTCATATGCAGCTTAGCATACCCGTATCACACAATAAGCAAATCCAAGCTAGGGCAGGTTATGAGACTACTGACAGCCATGGCGACGATCTTGATCGCAATCTGGCCAACTGCCGGATCCGCTCAAGAGCGCCATCTGGGCGAAGGCAAACACGTTCCGCTGCTGACCAAGGCCGAGGCATTTCAGCGACAGGGCGATGCGGCGATGGAGCGCGGCGACCGTAAGGCCGCACGCCCGCACTACGACAAGGCCGTTGCGCTCTACCAAGAAGTGATGGTGCTGCAGCCAAATCTGGTCGTGCCGTACGTGCGCGTTTCGAGAATCTTCGGGATTTTCGGCGAGCATCTCAAGGCGGCCGCGCTGCTCAAGCGTGTGCGGACGCGCATGCCCGACAACCTCGACGTCAAGCAGCAGCTGTCGATTCACCTGGTGCTGGGTGGCTACCTTGCTGAGGGTATTCCGCTGCTCGAGGAGGTCGCCCAAACTCGCCCGGCCGTCGTGCAGCTTCAGGCACTGCTCGCCGACCACTATCGCAAAACAGGCCAATCGAAAAAGGCGATCGTCGTGCTCGAGCGAATCCTCAAAGTTCGGCCACGCGCCCACAACCGACGCGTCGAATACGGTGAGGCGCTGCTACAGAACCAGCGTTACAACGACGCGCTGGCAGCGTTCCGTATGGTCAAACGCGGCGACTTCGCCTGGGCCGCCCGGTTTGGCGAGGGCAAAGTGCTCGATGCGATGGAGCAACCCGAGCAAGCGTTGAAGATCTTGATCACGCTGGAAAGTCTACCGGCACCGACGGTGGAGCATCGCCGCTCGATCTATCGCAAGATCGCCGACATTCAGCGCGGCCAAGGCAAATATCAACCTGCGTTGATTCGTTACCGGGCCTACACCAAGGTCTGGCCGAAAGATTCGCGTGGCTTCTACGGGGCTGGATACACGCTCTATTTGGCCGGCCGCTACCGCGAATCAGAGGAGCAATACCAATACTCTCTGCGGCTATTTCCGCGTTCGCCACGAACCCACGCAGCCTTGGCCAAGACGTATCTCAAACTAGGCGATCTCAAGACAGCCGTCAGCCGCCAGCAGCGTGCGATCGCATTGGCGCCGAGCGATTGGCAACTCAAATCGATGCTCGGCACGCTCTACCGCAAAGGTGGCAAACCCAAAGAGGCGACAGCACTTCACGAGAAGTTACTTGCCAGCCGCAAGTGGTCGGCGCTGCTCTTCGCGGAGTTGGGTCATGATCAGTTCTACCAAGGGCAAGTTTCGGCGGCCGAGCAATCCTACCGGCAAGCACTCAAACGCGATATCCAGCAAGTCGGTGCGCGCCACGGCATGGTTATCCTGGGCCTAGCTGCGGTTGCTCAACAGGTGGCAAAACGCCAGCTCGACGAAGCCACGCGTCGGCTGACCCAACTCCAACGCTACCGCGCGCTGAATTGGGAGATTCTCGAGAAGCAGGCATCGATCGCGCTCGAGCGCGGTGACGAAGCCTACGCGCTAAAGTTGCTCGACAAAGTTGAAGAGCGCCGACGAAGCCGCTGGGACCACAGACTACTGCGCGGCCGCACCTTGCTAGCGCTCGGCCGCGCCGAACCGGCCTATCAGGCGCTGACCGCGATCAAAGGCAACGAGGTCAAACGACCGCGGGCACAGCTTGCGCTGTCGATGACCCTGGCGACGGCTGAAATGATGGTCGGCAAGGCCGATAGCGCGATCGTCCGTTTGCGACAACTGGTCAACAGCGGCGCGGCGCCAGCGCGCAGCAGCCGCCTGCTGGCGATGGCCCTGTTACGACGAGCAACGACGGCATTCGTCGAAAAGCAGCTAACGCGCGCCCAAAACGACCTCGAAGAACTTGGTGGCGTCGCGAACAGGCTTCCCAAAGCAGAGCAGCTGCGCTATGCGACGGTCGGTGCGCTCGTCAGCGCCGAGCTGGGCAAGAAGGAAGCGACCCTTAAGCACCTCAAGGCGCTCGCACGACAGAAGACGGCACCATTTCTGGCCAGCAGCTACGCATCGGCTGAGGGACTCGCTTTGCTTCGGGCCTATGTCTTAACGCGAGTCGGCGAGCACGAGCGGGCGATCGGTTTGCTAACCCCGCTGTTGCGCGGCACGCCAAGCGAGCAGGTGGTCGAAGCCTATCGCGGCGCGCTGAGACAGCGTGCCGTGGCGCTCTATCAGGCCGGCAAGTACAAAGAGGCAACGCGGGCACTTGAGACGCTCAAGAAGCAGATCAAGGGCGGCAAGCTGCTCGCCGCCGACGAAGTCCTCGTCGCCTGCATCGATTATCAACTCGGCAATCGGGAAAAAGCTGCGGGAGAGTTTACGCGACTTGCCAGCCAAGTGCCGTTGGCACTGGCCAACCTCGGTGTCTACCAAGATGACGTGAAGCACGACAAGAAGGCCGCGTACGAGGCCTACGCAGGTTATCTCAAGCACAGCATGGGTCACGCGCTACCGCAGGTCAAACGCTGGGCAGACACCAAACGACGTATCTTCGGCTTCGGCAAAGGAGGCGCCCAATGAGACGCGCTCGAGTCATTGGATCGCTTGCCTGTGGATTGCTGTTGGCCGGTTCAACCGGCGCCTGGGGGCAAAAGCGACTGGTACTTGGTCTTTACGCCCCGAGCATGTCGTCGCTCTCGCGCGTTGAGCGTATCCGTGAGATCGAAAGCTTGGCCAAGCAGCTAAGTCGACAGATCGGTCAGCCCGTCAGCGGACAGAGCTTCGCTCGTGGCGACGACCTGACGCGGGCAGCCAAGCAGCGCCGCGTGCAGATCGCGATCGTCTCGGCGCAGTTTGCCGCTGAGAACAAGTGGGAGCCGTTCGCCGCGCTCAAGCGGGGGTCGGTTGCCACCGAGTCCTGGACGATCGTCGCTTCCGGCGCGGTTTCATCGCTACGCGATCTCAAAGGTAAGACCCTGGTGATACCGCGCACTGGTCGCAACGACCGTCGCTTCGTTAGCAACGTCTTGCTCGAGGGAGAGGTTGATCCGAGCTATTTTAATTGGCTGCTTGCGCCCGACACCCAGTCTGCCGTGCGTGCGGTGAAGCTCGGCAAAGCCGCTGCCGCCGCGTTGCCGAGTACGGCACCCACCGGTGGCTTGAAGAAGGTCTTTGTGGCTTCTGGCGTGCCGGCGCCGGCCGCGGTCTTCATTAGCCGTGTTCCGAACGCGACTCGCAAAGCGATCATCGATGCGATGCTCAAGATGGGGCAGGTGCTCGGCTATGCGGGATTCCGTGCAGTCAAGAATTCGACCTACACCGGCTTGCGACAGCAGCTACTAGCCAAGGCCAAGCGCAAGCGGCCAATCCCACCACGCCAGCGCCCAATGGCGCTCGCTCAACGCGATGTATGGACGGTGGGCAAGCTGCCGATCGATCTGCCCTCGCCACTTGAGCTGGTCACCACGCCGCGCACGCGGCCCGACGACTTCGAGTAGAAGCGCGAGAATTGCCAAGCGGTTCTAACCGCCGGCGCGATGCTCCTCGATCTGAGCGGTAACGTCCGCCTTCACCGCGGATTTCCCACCCATCTTCTCGACCCAGGCATCGACCTGCGCTTTGTCGAACTTCCAAACGCCTTCGACCAACCAGCCGGGTAGCTTCCGCGTGCTCATCATCCAGTACACTTCGACGTCGTTGAGCGAGAGGTGTGAGCAGATCTCCTGCAGCGACACCAAGCTCTCAAGCTTTTCCTGACGCGCCTCAGGCACCAAGCGCAGATCCTGCCACTCCGCTTCGCGCAGAAAACTCTGCCGCTGCGCCGCGCTCAGCTTGGTCCAGAAGCCATCATCGGCGATCAAGAAACGACGTTTGGATTGATCGAGATCGGACCAGCGGGTCCAATTCGAGTCGGTGTTGCTCATCGTTCGCTCAGGGCTGTGGGTTGGATACACCGATCATCGCCCAGGTTGGTCGATCCAGTCAATCAACCCTGCAGCGGGCTATTTTCGCGCGCTTGGGCGAAAGCGCCAGCTCTCGACGTTCCAATAGGGATTGCCGCCCCCATAGGGGTTCCAGCCGGAGAGCGCTGTAACGTGAGCGCTGCGGTTGGCCCCAAAAACCAACGGGATCACAGGCAGGGTATTCGCCCAGTACCTTTGCATTTGCCGCGAGAGCGCGATCCGTCGCTCGCCAAACAGTGACTGGCGACGACGACTGTACATCCCTAACATCTCGGCGGAAAACAGCCGCGTCGGCGTGTTGAGCTCGAAGCCACTCTGGCGGTCGTAGACGATATTGAAGTACCGGGCCGGGTCCGAACCGCTGCGCGCGTAGTAAAGCAGCGCCTTGTGGTTGCCAGCAGCCCACAGATCAAACGTGCTGCCCTTTTTCCACTGCAGCTCGACGGTAAAGCCTGCCGTGCGCAAGTCGTCGACAACCTTTTCCAGCATCAGCCGCTCGGGCGCACCGGGGAGCTGGAAACTGGCGATCACCGTCAGCTTCGGCGGACGACTGTAACCGGCCTTCTTGAGCAATTCGCGCGACTTTTGGCGATCGAATGCGTAGCGCACAACATCGGCGTTGTAATCCTCGGCCCACGGAGGGCGGAAACTGTCGGCAATCATCGCTTCGTCGCCGTAGACGAGCTTGCCGGCGGCGACGCGATCGATCGCGTGGAGAATCGCCCGCCGAACAGTCACGTCGTTGTAAGGTGGCTGGCTCAGATCGGGCTGCAAAAACGCCAGCCGATCGTAGCGGTCCGAGCGCGTCTTCGCTCCAGGCCAGTTCTGCAACGCCTCATAGGACTGGGGGCCGATCAAACCCGCCAAGTGAGATGCCCCGCTTTTTAGCTTGTCGGCGACGGTTCGCGTTCGATCGACGGCAAAAATAATCGTCTCGATATGCGCCGGCTTGCCCGCGAAATGGGGATTGCGCTCGAGGACCAGTCGCTTGTCCT
Organism: Deltaproteobacteria bacterium; assembly: GCA_020633415.1. Lineage (GTDB taxonomy): Bacteria > Myxococcota_A > Polyangia > JACKDQ01. The sequence continues at coordinate 43,245 of JACKDQ010000010.1, read as the reverse complement.
TCTCGAAGCGCTTGACCTGATACGGGCCCGTGCAGGGATAGATTTCGCTTCGCATCGACTTCCAAATCGCCGCACGCTTCTTGTTGCTACGCTGATAGATCGGCTCGAGATGATGTGCGGCGAGCACTTCGGGAAATGTCAGAAACCGCGCCAGCCGCTGTGAGAACTCGAGTTCGATCGTCCGCGCGTCGATCACGCGGATCGCCCGGCGCTCCGGCTCTTCGTAGATTTCGACCGAGAAGCGCAGATCGCGCGAACTGAGTGGCTTGCCGTCGCTCCAACGCAGTGCCGGCTTGAGCTGCCAACGCACGACCATCCCACCATCGGGCAAAAAGCGCACCGCCGTGTTGGTCGGCTTGGGCACCACCGCCGCGAGGTGAGCAACGCGCTTGCCGTCGACATAATGATACATCCCACGGGTCGTCAGCTCGTCGTAGCTAAACAGCGAGCTGATCCCGGCGACAGAGATGACCAACGGGCCTTTGTCGGTGGCCTGGTGGCGCTTGGCGCCGTCAGCATGACCAGCGCGCAACGCAGCCTGACCACCGGCACGCGGTGATCGGCCGCTAACCAACAGCAATCCAGCCAGCGCGATCAGCACAGGAAACACCAAGTACGAAACGCGGTCGAGCCACCGGGTAAAGCCCGGTCGGCGACCGTATTGATGGTAGGCGATCACCGTCTCGATGATCCCCAAGAGGATCAACAGATAGCTGCCCAGAAAGACCTTATCGACGGTCATCAGATAGGCGACATCGGGCAGGCTATCCGCTTGGGAGAATTGAAAGGCAACGCAAGAGAGCAGCGCGGTGACACCGATCGTCCCGCGAACCTCGATATCGTCGGGACGGATAAAGAACGCCAGCATCGCCATCACCAAGATGATCACCAAGGGCACCATAAATTTGATGATGTAGGCGAGCAGCGGGCGACCGAGTTTGACAGCAAACGCCAGCGACTCGACCTTCAGCGGACGACCTTCAGCTTGGATCGAACCGAAGTCCGAGTAGTACGTGGACGGGCGCTTCTCGCTGAGAAAGTACGGATCGTAGAGCCAGCCAGTGATCGAAAAGCGCGGTGCCATCCCGCTGCCGGCAAGGTCTGGCTCAAGCTCACCTTCGTGCTCGGGCAGATCGATCTGAATGCGCAAGCGCTGCTTGTCGAAGGGAAAGCGCTGCAAGGGAAACGTCCCGCGAAAGGTGCCCTGCACACGCCAGCGCACACTGCGCCAGTCGCCATCGGATTCCTCGGCGACCTTCTCCATCTTGTCGACTTCGCCGTTGGCCAAACTGATCGGCGGCACCCTGTCGTCGCCGAGCCACTTGACCCAGAGCTGAAAGTCAGCTCTGAACCGCCCTTTGGTGAGGTCGAATCCCGAGATGTCGGCGAGGTAGATGCCAACGTAGACCGTGCGCTTTTCGGGCTTGGCCGAGCTGCCCAGAGCGAAAGCGTTGCTCATTGCGCAGATCGCGCTGCCCAAGCTGATGATTCGTGCGAGCCACATCGATAGGCAGCTTACCCTGGGTTGCTGACCTCGTCGCGCGGCTTCGACGCTGGCGCGCGGTGAATTGACCAGCGACAAAGCGCCGCCCGAGCCATCGCCAGTCGACCATGATGCACCGCGTCAAATAAGACTTGCCAAGTGTGTAAACCTGCTTTAGCGTGCTAGCGCAGTGCGTTTTAAGTGCTGACGACCAGGGAGGTTACCGTGGCTGCAAAACACCCCAACGACGTGCTCTTCGCCGGCGAAAAGCCGATCCCCGTGATCCCCGCCTGCGAACATTTCGCCGGCTCAGAAAAGCTGATCAGCAAAGCGCTAGAGATCCAAAACAAGCTCGGTGGCCGTTTCGACATCACCGCCGACTGCGAAGACGGCGCGAAGACTGGCCAAGAAAAAGAGCACATGCAGATGGTGGTCGCCCAGCTGAAGAGCGCGCTCAACCAACATCGCATGCTCGGTGTACGCATCCACGACTACACCAACGTGCATTGGAAACAAGACGTCGACCTGCTGATCCCCGAGGGAGGTGAGCTCACCGCGTACATCACGATCCCCAAGCCGACGCGTGCAGCCCAGGTCGCGGAGATGATCGACTACATCCGCGCCAGCTGCGAAAAACACGGCATCAAGCGTGAGATTCCAATCCACACGCTGATCGAAACCCAAGGCGCGCTGCGCGAAGTCTGGGAGATCGCCGCGTTGCCCTGGATGCAGGTGCTCGATTTCGGCTTGATGGACTTCGTCAGCGGCCACCAGGGCGCGGTTCCCTCAGACGCGATGCGTTCACCGGGCCAATTCGAGCATCGGTTGATCGCCCGCGCCAAGACCGAGACCGTCGCCGCGGCGCTGGCCAATGGCGTGGTGCCAGCACATAACGTCACGCTCGATCTGAAGAATCGCTACCAAACCTATCAGGATGCGCGACGTGCGCGCCGCGAGTTTGGCTTCTTGCGGATGTGGAGCATCTATCCGACGCAGATCGAAGCGATCCTCGAAGCGATGCAACCGGACTTCTCCAAGATCAAACATGCCTGTGACATCCTGCTTAAGGCACAGGACGCCGACTGGGGACCGATCCAACACGAAGGCGAACTCCACGACCGCGCGACATACCGCGACTGCTGGCACCTGGTCCAAGAAGCGCACGTCTTCGGCACGACCCTTCCTGCCGAGGTCAACAGGCGGTTTTTCGCCTAGGCGTTTTTTTGCCTAGGCGGTTTTTTGCCAAACATCGCCCGAGGAGTCCGACGTGACCGATATAGCGCGCGCGCAACAAGCCTTAAACCGCGGCAAGCAGACGCTCACTCAGGTCTGGAGCAAACTCAAGCTGCGCTGCAGCGACGCCGGACGCGTTTCGAGTTCCAAGCTCGATACGTACCAGCTGCTCTGCTATGACGGCGCGGTCTCCTCGGCCGAGCTAACGGCAGCCGACTTTGCGCTGAAACATGCGAGCCGCGTGTTGACCCAAGACGCCACAGCAACTTACGAAGCTCGCCTGGCGTTAACGTTTTGCGCTGAAGCGCTGGCCAGCGCCAACGCACGCACCGTCACGCGGCTGGCCGATTATCAACTCAGCGAAGCCGAGTATCGCGAAGGCCTGGGACACAGCGACGTGAGGCGCTTTTGCGACGAGCTGCTCGCCGCCGCGCAGCTCAGCGCGCTGGGCAAAGAAGTGGTCGCCAGAAATGGCTCGTTGGGCACGCTAGTGCTCGATGAAAAACACGAGTTGATGCGCGACACCTTTCGCGACTTCGCCAACGATGTGGTCGCTCCGCTCGCCGAAGAGATACACCGCCACGACCAGCTGATCCCGCCGCAGATCCTTGACCAGGTCAAAGCGCTGGGCTGCTTTGGTCTGTCGATCCCCGAGCGCTTCGGTGGTCTGCAGGACGACGATCACGAAGACAATATGGGCATGATCATCGTCACCGAGGAGCTGTCGCGCGGTAGTTTGGGCGCGGCTGGTTCGCTGATCACCCGCCCCGAAATCCTCGCGCGCGCGCTGCTCGCCGGCGGCACCGAAGCGCAGAAGGAGTATTGGTTGCCCAAGCTGGCCGAAGGCGATCCGCTCTGCGGTGTGGCGGTCACCGAGCCCGATTATGGCTCCGACGTTGCGCAAATGAAGTTTCGCGCAACCCCGACAACACCAGAACATCCGGCCCATCCGGGATGGCTACTCTCGGGTAGCAAGAGCTGGGGCACGTTTGCTGGCAAGGCTGGCCTGCTGCTGCTCTTAGCGCGCACCGACCCCGATCCCAAAGCGGGCCGCAAAGGCTTGTCGGTGTTTCTCGCCGAAAAGCCGAGTTACGACGGCCACGACTTTGAATATAGCCAACCGGTTGAGCTCGGCGGCGGTACGCTCTCCGGCCGCGCGATCGCGACGATCGGCTATCGCGGCATGCACTCTTACGATCTGTTTTTCGACAACTACTACGTGCCGCAAGACGCCCTAATCGGTGGCCCCGACGGGGCGGGACGCGGCTTTTACACGATCATGGCCGGCTTCGCTGGCGGACGGATCCAAACCGCAGCGCGCGCTTGTGGTGTGATGCGCGCAGCGTTCGAGCGCGCGGTGAGCTACGCCCAAGAGCGCAAGGTTTTCGGCCAACCGATCGCCAACTATCAGCTGACCGAGGTCAAGCTGGCGCGGATGGCGGCAACGCTCTGCGCGGCGCGCGAGTTCACCTACGGCGTGGGCGAGCTGATGGACAGCGGCAAAGGCCAGATGGAAGCGTCGATGGTCAAGCTCTACGCCAGCCGCACCGCCGAGTGGCTGACGCGCGAAGCGATGCAAATCCACGGTGGTATGGGCTATGCGGAGGAGACGGCGGTCAGTCGCTACTTTGTCGACGCGCGCGTGCTTTCGATCTTCGAGGGTGCCGAAGAAACGCTAGCGCTCAAGGTCGTCGCCAAAGCGTTGGTCGACGGCGCAGCGTAGCGTTCTCGTTCGCGTGCGCTGGTCCTAACGGTCAACGCTTCTGCCCTTGACGCGCAGGCAGCCGCGCTGTGCTACACTCGAATCTTCAAGATCAGGAAAATGCGATGCACCGTTTGGCGCTGCTATGCTGCGCTGGGTTTTCCGTGCTCGTCGGCTGCGATGGGAACGCTGTCACCGGACAACACGACGGTGCAGTGCGCGACAGCCGCACTGCTCACGATGTCCCGTCGACGGATACGACGCTCTCACGCGACGCCGTCGCGCCCGATAGCGTCGCTCCCGACGCGCAGCCGGACGGCGCTTTGGCCACCGATGCTGCGACGCGCGCAGACGGCGGCGGATTAACCTTCGACGGCTCGACGACCTGCGCCACCGTGTGCCACGGCAGCGCGCAAAACACCGCGCCACCGCGCAGTACGACCGGCAAGATCGCGACCACCGAGCGCGGCGTGGGCGCCCACCAATCCCACCTGCGGTCGTCGAGCTGGCACGACCAGATCCTTTGCAGCGATTGCCACAAGGTTCCGCAGTCGCTCACCGACCCCGGCCACTTCGACACCGCGCTGCCTGCGGAGCTGACTTTTTCGGCGCGGGCCAAAAGTGACAACGCCAATCCGCAATTCAACGGCGTGAGCTGTACCAGCGCATACTGCCACGGTGCCACACTGTCGGGCGGCACAACGACCACGCCGGTATGGACCAAAGTCGATGGATCGCAGGTCAAGTGCGGCGCGTGCCACAGCCTTCCGCCGACGCAAAACCACGTCGCGTCGGCGGATTGTTACAAGTGTCACGTCGCCGTGATCGACGCGCAGATGAAGATCATCGCACCCAATCTGCATATCAACGGCAAGCTCGATGTCGTCAGCCCTCATCCGACCGGCTGGGCGACAGGCAGCGTGCACGGCACTGCGTTTGTCGCTAAGCCAACGGATTGCCAAGCCTGCCACGGCAACGACCTGCTGGGCGGCAGCACCGCGGTTAGCTGCGAAAACTGCCACGCGGGTTGGCAAACCAAGTGCACGTTTTGCCATGGCGGCACCGACAACCAGACTGGCGCACCACCGCAATCCGTCGCTGGCCAAACGGCGACGACAGCACGAGGCGTCGGTCAGCACTCGACGCACGTCTGGGCGGGCGGCAAAGCGCGCTACGATTGCACCGTTTGTCACATAAAGCCCAGCGGCGCGCTGGCGGCGGGACATATCGACGGATCGCCCAACGCCGAGGTGAGCTTTTCCGGCCTCGCCAGCGGTGCGACATTGAACACCACCAGCCTGGTCTGCTCCAACGTGTACTGCCACGGTGACGGCAACGGAGCCAACGGCAATGCCACGTGGACCGGTTCGCTCAGCGGCGGCTGTTCGGCGTGTCACGACGACGAAAGCGACGGCACGGCGATGACGCTTTCTGGCCAGCACCGTCGGCACATTCTTACGGCGGGCTTCGCCTGCAGCGAGTGCCACGGCTGCGTGGTAGATGCGCAAAAGAAGATCGTCGATCCTCAGCGCCACGCAGACGGATCAAAGGACTTCTGCGGCCCCAGCGGCTTCAACGCGACGACAAAGCAATGCACGCTCGTCTGCCACAACCACCAGCACACCAATCGTCACTGGTAGCCTTCGTCGCACGACGACGGACGGCGCGATCCGGGCGCTAGCGTGGCGTACAATCGACGACCGACGGCGATTAGCGCGCGGAGATACGCACCGATCGCCTGTCTGCTCTGCACGTTGCTCTGGGCCGTTGACGCCTCATCCGCCCCAACGCAGGCAGCGAACCCCGTCGCACCTTCTTTGGATCAGATCGGATCGCGCATTCGTTGGATTGAGCAGGCACTAGAGGACAGTCGAACGCACGCGCGGCTGTGGACCTACGGCTGGATCGGCTTTCACGCCGTCGGGCTCGTCGTCCAGGGAACGCGGGCTGGCTGGGCAGCCGACGATCGGGGTGCACAAGGAGAGTTCATGGTGTCGACAGTGCTAGCCACCGTCGGCCTGGTTAATCTTGCGCTGCGCATGCCACGCGCGGTTCATGGCGCAGCGCCGTTACCACGGCGGATGCAAGGCACATTGGACCAGGAGCTTGTTCGCCTACGCCATGCGGAGGCCCTGCTGCGCAGCGACGCGGTGCGCTCGGAAGAGCGCTACTTCTGGCTCGCGCACGTCGCGAATCTGTTGCTCAATATCGGCGGCGCCGTCGTCGTTGGCTTGGGCTACGACGCTTGGCGTCGCGGCATCATCTCGGCCGGCATCGGCATCGCCATCGGCGAAGTGATTCTCTGGAGCTACCCGTGGCAACCGGCCCGTCATTGGCGCGCGTACCGCCAACGGTATACCCCGCTAGACCTTGACGCCCGGAGCCGCTAGCGAGGCGTGTCGCCGCTGGGCCGCGAGCGAAGTGGCAAGTGATCGGCGATAAGCTAGCGCGCAAGAAGGCATCGCCCTGGGCCAGGGGCCGTTCGCCTCGGACAGCGGCTTTGCGCCCCCTGTTGAATGCTCACCGTGTTCCTGCGAGCCGCAGAATTTCGCCGCGTTGTCTTTGGCACACACGCTGCATTTCGAAGCACGCTGGGGAGGAGCGGATGAGAGGGATCTTCGCGATCGTGGCACTGATCACCGCGGGCTGCGCTGGCGACGCGCCGCGCAGCGGACAACACCGAGATGCGGCCGTTTCGCTCGACGACACTGGCAAGTCGGCCTATGACGCGGGCCCGAACTTCCCGACGGACAGTGCGTCGGGAAGCGAGAAAGGTCCTGGTCCACAAGGTGACAGTGGAGCGGTGCAGAGCGATCTGGCGCAAGCCGACCAGGGAGTCGCCAGCGATCTCGCTCGGCCTGACGCGGCCGGGCCACGGCTGGCAGCGTATGCGGTCGACGTGCATGTGCATACGGTATCGGCAACCTTGCGCGCTGCAATGCCGGCGATCAAACCGCACCTCGCGCAGCTGAGCGGACCAACGTTGCTTGCGTGGATGGACCGCGCGAAATTGAGTTACGCCGTTGTGCTCAGCGGCGGCTACCTGCTCTCTGCCAGCGCGCGGGTCGGCGCGCTGGTCACGCTAGCGGCCGATGGTAGCTCCGTTACACTGAGCAAGCAGCGTTCGCTAGTCGCGCAAGAGAATCAATATCTCGCCAACGTCGTTTCCCACGACACATCCCGCCTGATCGGCTTTTGCGCTGTGCCACTGGACGAAGATTGGGTACTGGAGCAGATGTCCCTCTGTCGGCAGCTCGGCCTGCGTGGTCTCAAGTTGCTCATCCAGCCAGTCAGCTTGCAGGATGTCTCCGGCTCCGCCGCCGCGTCACAGCTGCGCGCGATCCTCAAGCGTGCCGCCGACTATCGCTGGCCGGTGTTGATTCACCCTGGCTTCGCAGGGCTTCCCAACCCGACCGCAACTAGGAATGCACTCCTGGCGCTGATCCAAGAGCCAGGCTCACCACGGGTGATTCTCGCGCACAATGCACTGCTTGCCGATAGAAAGAGCGGCGACGGTCTATACACCGATATCAGTCTGCTCTCTTCTTCGGCGAGCTCAGCGCAACGGAAAGCTATCGTCGCGCACTGGCGACGGACAGGGATCGACAAGGTGCTGTTCGCCACCGATTGGATCGGCGCCTCAGCGCCGCAACGTCAGCCCGAGATCATGCGCAGCACGTTGCTGAAGATGCATCAGAGCCAGATCGGCCAAGGAGGACTCACCGACCAGGAAACCAAGATGATCTTGCACGACAACGCCAAAGCGCTACTGGGGATCTAAATGCAAACAACGAGCTGGTCGAGTAGCACTATCTTGTGTGGCACATTGGCGCTCTTCGCCTGCGCGCCCGCTGCAACCATCGATGCGACAGGAAAGACCGAGAGCGAGCGACGAATCAGCAGTCACCATGGCGAGCTGCGCGTGCTGGCGGCGATCGTCAGCTTCCCTGGCAAGCAGCAGCTGTGGACAGTGCCAGCTGTCGAACTGATGATGAGTGGCCCGGTCAACGCCTACTATCGTGAGGTGACCCGGCAAAAGCTTTGGCTCAACACCACCGTCGTCGGTCCACTGCAGATCGCTGGGGGCGATCTCTGCGAGCCGCAATCCTGGTATGACCGCGTGAGCGCCGCGTTGGCGGATGATTCGCTGGTTCCGGACAGCTACGATCGCGTGCTGCTTTTCGTCCCATCAACTGGTGCCTGCCCAGTCGCCGGTGGCGCGTTTGCCCAGCGTGCGGCCTACATCAACGGCATACGCGAACCGAAGACGGTTATCCATGAACTCGGCCATACCTTTGGTCTCGCGCACTCGCGGAGCGTCGACTGCGGCGACGTCACTCTGCCAGCGGATGGCGAGCCGCCTTTTGCGGCGATCGCCGAATATGGCGACCCGGCGGACGTGATGGCTGTCGGGCGCGGACATTTTAACGTGGTGCAGATGGAAAAGGCGGGCTGGTTCGAAACGGCTGACCACGGACCGATCACCACCGTCAGCGACTCGGGAACGTACATTCTCGGCGTGCTGAGCAAAGACGATCAGCGCAAACGCGGGCTGCGGGTGCTCAAGGCGATCAGCCCCGACGGCAGCCGTCGCGAGTACTATTATCTGGAATACCGTCAAGCTCACGGCGTCGACCGGCAGACGCCACCCGGTCAGTGGCAGGGCATACGCGTGCTGTTGGGCAGCCAACCCTACGGTCTCGGTTCGCAGCTTTTGGACATGACGCCAGGCAGTGGCCCCGATGCCAACTCCGACATCCGCGATGCGCCGTTGCCGTTCGGCCAGAGCTATCTGGACCCGGTTTCTGGTCTGCGGATCAGCGCCAAGAGCGGCGACAGCAACCAAGCGATCGTCGAGATCGAGCTCCCGCAGGGGCCAACGCCAGGCGCCTGTCAGCAGCACGCGACGATCGAACTGGGACAACCGCTGGCCAGCATCGCGCGCGGCGAAACCGCGACGCTGCTGGTGCGCGTGACAAACAACGACGCCACCGGATGTCCGCTATCGCTGTTTTCGCTGACCAAGCTGCTGTCTCCGACGGGCGTCCTTGCCCAACCACTGAGCGGAGGCCCGCTCTATCTTTCCGGAGGTCAGCGGTCCACGCTAGTCTACCTGCTCAAGGCGTCCCCCGCCGCCCCGCTCGGCATCGCCAAGTTGCGGATGGACATCATGCGCGCGGGCAATCCGACCAGCTACGGTCTCTCGGTACCGCTGACGATCGTTCCCGAGTAGGTCTGCCTAAAGGATTTCCGTGAGCGGTGGGTGGGCCGTGCAGCGCAATCCACGCCAAGCGCGACGCGCTCGCGCAAACTTGAGCCGGTGGCGCGGCGGCCTTCAGTGTTATCGCTATTCCCGATCGCTCGCCAACGGCTCACGCCGCTACCATGTGGCTAGCGACCCCCAAAGCGGGTCCCCCGACGCCGCACGGTCTCGCCAACTTCTGGATATCGAGTGGGCGATCTTGGCTCGCGTGTTGCTACGCCTAAGGTCGGCGTGAGCGGCGGGGCGTCAGGGGGGAACGCTGTTGAAGGTCAAGCGTTGCTGGGTGCTGAGCGTGGCGCTGTGGCTGGGCTGCAATGGTCAGTTGGTTACGGCCGAGCGTGAATTGATAGGTGGCGGCGAGACGCAAGTCCTGCAGATCGCTAAGACCGCATCGCGCGACGCGGGACCGGTCAACGCCGATGCCCAAACACCAAGCGATGGCGGCCCTGCGGATCTGCAGGCTGATGGCCTGGGTGCTGATCTTGGGCCCGTGGCTATTGATGCGCAGCCCTTGGACGCCGATGTTTCATCACCCGGTCATCGGCCAACGCTGCCCGGCGCTCACGCCTCTAAGGGCGCGTTCGGCACGCCCTGTCAACGGGCTGTCGACTGCGAGGATGGGCCGTGCGTCGCAGGAGGTGACGGCAATGCCTACTGCAGCCGCTACTGTGTGCCTGGCCAGAGCGGGCGCTGTCCCGGCAAGTCGTCATGCACTGAAACCAAGTTTGCCAACGTCTATGTTTGCGCATCGGCCAGCGCGACGACGACCAATCCGCCTCCAGCGGGCAACGTCAGACCATCGATCGATTTGCGATCGCCCACGCTCGGACAGCGGCTACCGACGGTGTTTAGCGTAGAGGGGCGCGTGATCGACGATAGCGAGAGCGTGACGATCGAAGTCTTTCTCGACAACCTGCGGATAGCGACAACGACAACGCGTGTCTTTAGTCTTACCGTCGAGGCTGCACCAGGTGAACATCAGCTCCGCATCGTAGCCAGCGATGGCGAGCTTTCTAGCGACGTGTCACAACGGATCGATGTCTCGCTCGCTGCCAAAGCGCCACTTGCTGGCAGCTATGGTCAGGCCTGTAACGACCCTGGCGCCTGCATCTCCGGCCTCTGCGTTGCTGACACGCTGCTCAACCTTAGCTATTGCACCCAAGTGTGTGAGCCCGCAGCGCACGCCTGTCCCAGTCAATCGAAATGCCTGCCGGCGACGTCGGGAATGCATATATGCGCGCCGAGCGAGACAGCACAGACCCATGGTGTGCATGCCAATGGGGTACTGGCTTGTGCAGCTGTCGATCGGTCAGGGTCGCCAAACGGTTTCTTGGTCGTGCTGCTGGTCGTATTGCTGGCCGCTAGCCGGACCCGTATCGTTTGAACCGTAGCAGCCGTTAGAGTGAGGACTTGATCTTGGCGACGGCGCGCGGCGCAACGTTGTTGCAAAGTCGCGTGACAGCGAGCTGCACCGACTGGTTGAGCGTGTTGCGACCGACCTTCACCTTGTCGGCAATGGCGACCAGCGTTTGGCCGTTGCTGAGGTCTTGCACGCGCACATTCGCTTCGGCATTAACCATGTGAGCGCCGTTGACCACGCCAGCGCGTTTGTAGCTCAGATCAGCGCGCACCAAGAAGCGCACGTCACGGGTGTTCTCGAAAACCTTGAAGCCCGCTGAGACCAACTTCTCAGCGAAGCAAGTCTGCACCGTCGCCCGGTTGGGGCCGTTGACCATCAGACCGATCTTGACGCTCCCCGGATCGACAGCCGGTGCTGCTGCTGCCGGCGGCGCAGCGGGGGTTGCGGGCTCGGCTGGTGCGGGCTCAGCTGGTGCGGGCTCGGCAGGCTGAGCCGGCTCGGCAGCGGGTGCCGCGCCGTCGCGACGTTTGCTCAGCTCAGCGTCGAGATCTTCAAAGGCCTTACGCGCGTTGTCGCGGACATAATCGCGCACACGCGGATCGAGTTGCTTTGCGTCGTCGAGACCTTTGCCGATCGCATTCATGTCGAGCACAGCCAACGCGTAGAGCGCGCCGTTTTGCGGATCGATCCAATGGTCGCGGATCTCGACCCCGCGTAGCGTCACCTCGGTCACCGTCTTTTGCGCCGAGATCACGTCCTGCTCTTCGGCGCTAGCTTGGAAATTACCGGCGGTGGTCGAGCGCTGGTAGTCCTTCATCATCGCTGCGATATAGGTATCGAAGATCTTCGCGATCTCGCCGCGCGCGCGATTGTCGGCGGTCTGGCGGCGAAGCGACGGGTTCTGAATCCCTTGAACCAAGCCAACGCCGTAAAAGGCCTTTCCGTGGGGGCCATCGAAAGCGCCGCTGCCCTTTTGCACCCACCTGGGACTGCCGTCGGGGTTGACGCCGCTGATCGGAGCGGACGGCCCATACCCCGGATGGCTACAACCGCCAGCGATCAGCGCTAGCGCAATCGTGCAAGAGAGTGTCTTCATAATATCCTCGCTGTGTTGTTTGCCTTCGCCACGCGGGGCATCGCCTTGGGGGCCATCGCACACCGCCAATTCGCTTGGGATAAATAGCAACGAATGTGCCGCAGTTTTGCACAAACCCTAGGATCCGCCAAGCGCGCGAGATGTGGCGATATCACAGCCGGCCGGCCCTGAGCGGGCGTGACGTCGGGCACAGCCTGTGAACGTAGCTTTACACGGCGATCGTGAAGCGACACGGCCGAGGGCGTGCAACGTAACCTGGCGATAAGCGTCGAATACCGAGTTTAGCGGCGCCGAGCGGAATAGCGGGTAGCCCGGCCGGGTTGGGCCCAAAGAGACAAAGATAGAAAACTGGCTTCGCCCGAGCGAAGGTGATTTAGTCGTCTCCACCACAGAGGATAATCGACCGATGTCCGTGACGCTATCACGAGAGCTGGCGCCCAGTGCGCCGCGACGCCTAGGAGAAGTCATCGTTGCCGATGAGCAGGCTGCCAATCGGCTGCTGATCCGCAAGACGCTCAGCTGCGACGGCTATCGCGTGCGCGAGGCAGCGAACCTCGACGATGTGATCGATCTGCTGTTGGCCGAGGGAGCGCCGGCGCCGCAAGTCATCGATGCCGAGGGACTGACGTTTAGCGCCCAACTGATCCTCGCCTCTGCCGACCTTCATGGCTTGCTGCCACTGCGCGCAGTTAACTGCGACCTGGCCGATGTCCCGCTGGTGTTGATGGCAGACCGTATCAATAACAAGACGCGCGCCGCAGCGCGGCTGCTCAGCGCCAGTGCCTTGATCCACCGCCCGGTCTACATCGACGAAGTGCGACGGGTGGTCCGCGAGATCTTTTCCACCCCACGGTCCGAGTGGACCTTACCCCACGCTGCTTGAGCTCCCCGCATCCGGCTTGGTTTTCCGCGCTGTTGCCGCGGCCCCGACGAATCATTGGCGACGATTGCGCGGTTATCAGACTGAGCGATGGGTTGACGCTGCCGACCCAGGCGCCAAATCCGCGGCTCGCAGAGCGACTGCGACGAGCGCTAGAAGGTCAGGGAATCGGCGCCAGCCAAGGTCGCGCGCTTTGTTGGAACGATGATGCGCCTGCGGACGCGCCAGCGGGTTGGTATCGCATCGCCCTAGAAGACAGCAGACTCAGCCTCACGGCGGGCGACGACGATGGCTTCCACAGCGCTGTGGCAACGCTGCTGCAGATCCTCAGGCTCTGCAAAGACACACCGCTGCCGAGCTTTGTGATCACCGACTGGCCTGACTTTCGTCATCGCGGCGCGATGCTCGACGTGAGCCGGGACAAGGTGCCGACCCTTGAGACGCTGTTGCGCTTGGTCGAGTTGCTCGGCAGCCTGAAATACAATCAGCTACAGCTCTATATCGAGCACACCTTCGCCTACCGCGGACACCAGGTCGTTCACCAAAACGCCAGCCCTCTGACGCCCGAGGAAATCATCACCCTCGATCAGGCCTGTCTCGATCTCGGCATCGAATTGGTTCCCAACCAGAATAGCTTTGGTCACTTTCACCGCTGGCTGATCCACGAACCTTACCGTCGGCTCGCTGAGTGCCCAGAAGGTATCGAGCACCCATTTTCCGAGACGCGCGAACCCTACGGGCTCTGCGCTAGCGATCCCGCAGCACTAGAGCTGCTGGCGGACCTTTACGATCAGCTGTTGCCGTGCTTTTCGAGTCGGCAATTTAACGTTGGCCTCGACGAGACCTTTGACCTGGGACAGGGACGCTCCAAGGCGCTTTGCCAGGCCAAGGGTCAGGGCGAAGTCTACCTCGATTTTCTCTGCGCGGTGCATCGGCTGGTCAGCGAACGGGGTCGCCGAATGCAGTTCTGGGGCGACGTAATCCTCCTGCGTCCCGATCTGATCGAACGCCTGCCGAAAGATGCCGTGGCTTTGATCTGGGGCTACGAGGAAAACCATCCGTTTGCCGAGCAAGCGCGCGCCGTCGCTGCCTCGGGGCGCGCGTTCTACCTCTGCCCGGGAACGAGCAGCTGGAACAGCCTATTGGGCCGCACGGACAACGCGCTGAAGAACATCGCCTCGGCGGCCGGCGAAGGCCTCGCCCACGGCGCAAGCGGCTTGTTGATCACCGATTGGGGCGACCGCGGCCACCTACAGCCACTTTCGGTGAGCTACCTGGGCTTGTTCGCCGGCGCCGCAGCCGCCTGGAACGCCGCTGAATCGCTTACCCACCGTGACGCGATCGCCGCGCTCGACGATTGGGCGTTTCGCGATGCGACACACAATCTGGCTCATGCTGCGACCGAGCTCGGCAATGCTTACAAGGTCTGTGGACATCCGCTGTTCAATGGCAGTTCACTGTTCTATCTGTTGCTCGACGGCGACAAGCCGATGAGTCACCGGCGCTTCTCGGGCCTGACAGCCGACGGTCTAAATGCGGCGCGCGCGCTGGTCGACGAGCAGCTCGAGCGCTTGGCAGCGACCGACTGCGCAGATGACGAAACGATGCGCACACAGCGCGAGCTCAGCTGGGCCGCGCAGTTGATCGCAGTCGCTTGCCAGATCGGCTTGGCCCGCCTCGAGCAACCGGAGCACGAACTCGCCGAGCTGCCCAAATCAACGCGCGCGCAATTGGCAAGGCGTTTGGCGCCACTGGTCACCGAGCACGAAGCGATCTGGTTGTTGCGCAATCGGAGTGGCGGACGCGCCGACTCGGTCAAGCGACTCGAACGCACGTTAGCGCAGTTGCGGCGCTAGCCGGCGCGAAGCGCGAGAAGCTGGGCGCTGCGCGTTGCTGCGTCGCGCGAAAATCGGGCTGACCGCTGCTATTTGCTGGGCGTGTACCAGATCGGCGAGCTATAGGCGCGCTCTTGGATCGTCTTTTTGACGTTGGCATCGCAGCAGGAGCCGAAGCCCGGCGGAATGGTCTGACTACAGTCGATCTTGTTGCGTAGACAGATCCAGCTGTTCCAGCGGCAGCTGGGGTTTTCGACGACGCGGGCATAGTAAAAGGCGCGCTGACTCGGATCGAACTGCGGATCGCTCCAGACCGCACAGAGACTATCGTGGCCAGGCCCTTGAGGCGTGCAGCTGTCGAGGGCAACGCTAGCAGCGTTTTGCGGGTCGCCGGCGATCTCGTAGACCTGCTCTTTGGGCTGATCGCCGTCGAGCCAACCCTTGATGATCTGGATGCGCTGCAGTTTCGTCCCCGGCCGTTGATCGCTACCGACGTCGCGCAGCGCCGAGACGATCAACATCGGTGCTTTGGCGCTGCTCGGGCGGGCCTTCAGCTCGGATCCCATCGGCACGCCTTGCTGGTAACCGAGCTTGACCCAGTCAGCCTTGTTGCAGAGGTCGCTCGGCAGCGACCATCCAGCAAACATCCGCAAGACGATTCGCGGGCCGGTCGTCGCGTAAACTTCGCGGCGCTTGAGCGCATCGAATAGCGATTCGCGACTGTTCTCCTCGGCCCAGATCGCGGCCAGACCGCCGGGGTTGTGGGCGATGTTGGCCTCGGCAAGTAGCCGCGTGTCGGTGTCGTCCTTGTTGCCGAACGCGCCAACGAAACGGTCCTCTTCGACCGCGCCAGGGATCGCGTTGTGGGTATCGCTCGAACCGATCATGCCCATCTTGAAGGGGTTGGTGCCCAAGCGCTCGCCGAGCAACAGCCCTTGCTTGAGCCCCTCGCGCACATAGGAGAGCTTTTGCTGGTTGCCGAAGGTCTCGAAGTCGCAGAGCTCGTCCTCGGCGGTATTGATGCACTCCGCGTCGCCCTTGTGTTGGCTGACCTCGATCACTGGCTCGAGTTTGGCTTGGGTTGCGGCGAGCGCAGCGTCGATCGGCGTAGCGCCCTCGATCAGTCCATCGAACATCAGGCCGTCGGAAAGATTGCTGTTGTGCGGAATGGCCACCACGTCGCAACCGTCGACACCTTTGAGGCAATCGCGCTCGAGCGCAGCCCACAGACCGCGCGGTTCGCTCTCTTCGAAAAATGAAGTCACTTGAGCCGGTACGCGATGGTCGCGAAAGATCACGTTGCGGTGAAGCATCGAGACGGTACGCTGACTGGACCATTCGTAGGCGGCGAAGCTGGTGAAGCGACAGGCGGCGCTGCGATCGTAGGCCGCTTCGGCAGCCTCGACCGTGCGCTGCCAGACGCTTTGCGCCCGCGCGAGGCAGAGCGCGTCGTTCGTACCGCAAGCCTCGACGCGCGTCGCCGGCAGCGAACCGATGCGCAGGCCGAGTCCGTAAACCGTGCCCAGCGGCGAGGCACGCAGGCCCTCACAAAACGGCGCGTCGTAGATCTCGCTACCCGCGCTGGTGCAGAGCGCGATTTCACCGAGATACTCGGAATGGTCGGTCACCGCAGCGAAGTCGAGCGGACGCGCTAGGCGATAGCCCTTGGCCAGCGCACCCTTGCCGGCCAAATCGAGGACACCGCCTTGGGCGAAGCGGTAAGCGTCGCTGGGCGTGGCGCGAACGCGGTAGCTCTGGGCATCGAAAGAATTGGCGGTGTGCACGTGAAGGTCGCCAAAGAACACTTGGCGCAGCGGATCGTGGTGATCGCAGGGTCCGCTGCGTGGCGGACCGCTGTCGACGCCCCCATCGCCCGCGTCACGAGCGGGTGTGGTCTTGCTGCTGCACGAGAGCGCGCCGGCGATCACCAGAAGCAGTGCGAAACGCATCGCGTCACGCTAGCATGTTTTTCGACCGGCGGTCAGGCTCTGATCGGCCTGAACCAACCGAACGGTCAACACGCTGGCACCGATGGCCTGAGAAAATACACCCGTCCGGCTAGCTGGGTCAGTTGCCGCCCCTTTGGGGTACAACGGGCCCAAGCCCCTAGCGATATTCTCCGTGATATTCGCGATCTGCTGACGCAGTCGGTGGCACTGAGGTTGCAACAGCAGATCAGACAACCGAGGGGGATCACCATGGGTCGCTTGTCTGTGTTCGTTGCACTCGCCGTAACAGTCAGCGGTTGCGGGTTGCTACAGGGCGAGGGCGCCGATGGGGCGAGCGGCAAAGGCGAGCGGCTGGAAACCACGTGGAACGGCCGCTACTCGATAACGATCAAGGACGAGAGCCCGCAAGGCCAGGTCAGCGAGAGCAGCGACTGGACGGTGGTCAACCGCTGCGGCGAGAGCGATCTGCTCCCGCTCTACCAAAACACCCTGCCCCTCGACGTACCGGGCAAGTACGACAGCTGCCAGCAGCTGCTTTTTCCGGTAGCGGCCGAGGCATTTAGCGCATCGCTCGCGCCGATGGACCTGACGCTCGAGCAGCTGTTGCCGGTGATCGACCAGGGCGTGCGACAATTCGGCGAAGGCGACGGGCGGGTCTTCGATCCTAACAGCGATGCCTTTGCCCGTGATCCCGCGCAACCCGTCGACGGATCGACGGTGAGCAGCAAGCTCTACGAGGACGCGGTCAGCGCACAGACGCTGGCGCTGCTGCGCGATCTACAAGGCGGCACGCTCAGTAACAGCGAGCGTGAAGCGCAAATTTCTGCGCTGCCGACGGGCCTGCGTTGGAACTTTGCCGCGCCGACCAAGTACACGCTGCTGCGCCGCAAAGTAACCTACACCCGCAAGTTCTGGATCTATGTCTACGACCCAGAACAAGAGGAAAGTGGCTCGGGCGACATCCAAGCAACCTACTGCCGCTGGGAGGTCAAGGCGGCGGAGATCGGCACCGACTGCCAACTGCAAACCCAGCCGACACCAACGTCAGCGGTCAAGCTGACGATGGCCGTCGACCAGGGCAACGCGGCACAGATCAAATTCGCCGTCAGCGCGCTCAACGAGGGTGAAACCGCGATCGTCGCGGCCAAGCTGCGCTTCTTTGTCGCAGACAGCGATACAGCGCCCGCGTGCGACAGCACAGCGTTTAGCGATGAACAAACGCTGGGGTTGGCCGAAAAGACCGGCAGCGCGACGGTAGACTTCACGGTCGTCGACGCTGCGCCCGGCAAACATTTCGCCAGCGCGCTGCTCTGTGCGGGCGACGAGCGCTTGGCGGTCGTCACCGAGTCCTTCGAGATCGCCCAGCCGAACGACCCGCCGGCGCAAAAGACGGTCAATGCCGAGTTCGATAGCCAGAGCCGACCAACGGCGATCTTGGCCGACGGCAAGCTGATGGTCGACGCCAAGGTCTGCATCAGCGGCACGCTGGCACAGCCACTGGTCGTCGGCTTGGTCAAAGACCAAGCGACCCCATTTAGTGACGGTGACACGATCGATAGCCGCCGCACGCTGAACCTCAGCAGCGGCTGTGAGCCGGTCTCGTTCACCGTCGATTTTCTCGGCGAAAGCGGCAAAGCCTGGCTGGTCATCGACCCCGACAAGGCGCTGATCGAGATCGAAGCCAACCGCAGTGACAACATCTTGGATATCGACTACGTCAAAGCTGCCGCCCCTCCGGCGGGACCGACTACGCCCACCACGCCAAACACGCCAAGCACGCCCAACACGCCAAGCTTCAGTCCGCCCAAACACGACAGCGGCGGCTGTTCAGTTGGCGGTGGCGCTGGCGCCTCGCCACGGGCGCTGACGTTACTCGCGCTGCTCGCGCTGCGCCGGCGTCGCCCGCACTAGAAGGCCACGCAAGCGGCCCAACGGCGCGCAGCGGTCGCGACAGCAACGCTTCGCGCTCCATCACGGCGAGTGCTCGATCCCGCAACGTTGCGATGAAGGTTCTGGCACCATCTCTCGCTCTCGTGGAGGGAGCCACGCCGTATCGTCCTCCACCGTGGCGACAAACGCCTGGGCGTTGGTCCGCCGGTGCAACTGGCTGTTATCGCCCCGCGAGGAAATCGCCAGGTTCCGCACCAAGTATCTCTTTGCCGGAAAAAAGTCAGCCCGCCGATACGCCGGCAAGCGCTTCCCGGCTGACGAGCGAATCGCGGGGGCTCTCGTTTTTCTGGTGGCCGACCGCGCGCGGTCTCAATTATTTGAGGCGCTTTGCACGTGATCACAACCGTTTTCGCCTGGCACGCAGACTGCTAACCGGTGGTTGGCATGAAGCGCACTGTGGTTGATAGCGCCGGGCCTCGCTTCCCCGTGTCGATGGGCGGCGTGGCGACCCGGGCGACGCCGAGCTGGACGCTGGCAATCTCGATCGTCGCCGCGTTTGCCGCGTGCGGCAGCCGTAACCTCACCTCCGCCGATGCTAACGCTACCGACCTCCCGCTCACGCCCGCCAAAGACGCGGGCTCGGCGGTCGATGGCGCCGCGCCAGCGACGTGCGCGATCGTGCGCGATTTCGGCAAGTGCTGCAGCAACTGGGAGGCGCGACCCTGGCCCGGCGCAGCGACGACCGATGGCTGTCTCGTACGCTGGCCGCGCACCGAGCCCCCCCAACGATGCCGCGAGATCAACTGCCCGACGCTCTGCGCTACGGCGCTCGACCCACCTTCACGGAACGTGATGCTCGACGCGACGCGCGGCGACTGCCGTTTCGTCGACGAGTGCAAGCGAGACACCGATTGTCAGCTTGCCGTTAACTACGGCAGCTGCTGCCGCTGCCCCAACGCGTTCCCCTCGACGCTTGTCGGGCGTGAGGCTTGCCTGCAAGGCCCGGGGTTCCGCGAGCCCAGCAGCGGATGCGAGATTCCGGTTTGCGATGAGCAGCGCTGCGGCGGATGTCCACAGAGCCCGGTGATGAGCTGCATCAGCTCGGAAGGGCTTTCGCGCTGCGTGGCCGACCTAGGCGGCTGAGCCACTCGGCGAGATCGACGCGCAGACGGCTAGGCGTGCAAGGGGGCAAATAGCTCGCGCGGGCCTACGAACCGGCGCTATCGCTGAGCGACGCCGCTAGGAGCAGTTCCGAGACCCTGCAGTGAGCGGCGCGTGCTTGCCTCCCGCCAGGGCCGGACGCTATGCGCCGGACGCTATGCGCCGGACAGGGCTCGGCTACGTCCTACACAATTGAGCTGGCCCTCGTGCCGGCTAGGGCTTCGAAAGTTGGTGTCCGAAACGCACCGCTGCTGCACACTCGCACGTTTTTTTGCGAACTTGGCCCCGGCACGCCGATTGCTACACTGAGTCGCATGGCTCGCTCCCCGCTTGTCTCCTCGATCGTCGCGCTCATCGCCCTGTCATCCGCTGCGCAGGCGAAATGGACCGAAGCGCGGCAAGCCAAGCTCTACGCTGTCGAGAGCCGTGGGGAGGCCCGTCGGAATCAATTCAGCGCTCCATTCCGTCGCAACTTTCGCAGTGTCGGCCGCTTCGACACGGTTGGCGACGCTTCGCTGAGCTGGTCCGGAACGATCGTCGTGGTCAACAAGCCCAGTCTGCTGGCGTATCTCTGCGGTCGGCGCACGGTCTACGCACTGACCAATCAGCACGTATCGTCCAAACAAGGCAAGGGCGGTGCGAGCGTGCACTACGGCGCTAACATTCTGTCGCTGTCCAAGGTGATGGCCGAAAACGCTGCGCTCGACTACGCTCTGCTTCAGCTCAAGCTCCCGGGCCTGGGCGCCGGCGGTCTGCGAGCCTGGCAAAAACTTCGCAGCGTTGGTCTCCAACAGAGCGCCAGCGTGGGCGACCGGATCTACAGCAGCGGGTTTCCATCTCGCTTGGGACTCAACGATGCGCTGCTCGTTGGGCGATTAAGGCAACGGCGCGACACGCTGAGCAAGGTCGCCGTGCTCGGCAAAATCGAGGCAATCGGCGCCGACATAGGTACGGGTTTGCCCACGCTGATCACCAATTGCCCGTCGAACGTGGGCGCGAGCGGCAGCCCGTTGTTTTCCGCCAATACGCATCGGATGATTGGGCTAGTCTTCGCCGTCAACGCGATGCAAACCGCGGCGAGCGGCCGAGACATCCTCGCACGGCCAGTCAAGGATCTGCTGACCGATCTCGCGGTCGCGGCGACGCGCACCCGTGGTCGCACGGGTCGTCAGCTCCGGCGCCTGCTCGGACGGATCGATCTCGAACACTGAGCGAAAAGCCCGGCCCGCGTTTCTACCTACCGACCGTATGCGCGGAAGCTGACCCGAAAGGCCAAGCTGTAAAAGAGCGGCACGGCGCCGAGGGTCAAGACGGTGGCGAAGCCGAGGCCGAAGATGATGGCGATGGCCATCGGTTGAAACATCGGACTGCCGCCAAACCAAAGCGGCAAGAGCCCGGCGATCGTTGTCGCAGTGGTTAGCAGGATCGGCCGCAAGCGCTGCTGCGCGGCGTTCATTATCGCCTCGGCAGGCTCGCGACCGAGATCGCGGATCTCGATATCGATCCGGTCGATCAACACGATGGCGTTGTTGATCACGATACCGAAGAGCGATATCACGCCCAGGAAGGTCATGAAGCCGAAGTACGACTGGGCGGCTAGCAGACCGATGACGACCCCGATCAACCCGAGGGGCAGCGTGACCAAGATGATCGCGGCGCGACGCAGCGAGTTAAACTGCCAGATCAGCAAGATGATGATCACGAAGGCAGCGACTGGCAGCTGCTCGTTGATCGACGCGTTGGCCTTCTCCGACTCCTCGGCTTCACCGGCGACGGCGTAGCGGTAGCTGAGCGGCCACGCGCGTGCTTGGCTGGCGAGCCACGTCTTGACCTTCTTGTTGAGCGGCGCCGCCAGTACGCCCGGCCTCAACGTCGCATTGACCGCGACCGTTCGCACGCGGTCGCGGTGCAACAGCTTCGACGGCTCCCAGAGCAACTTAATCTCGGCCAGCTGACGTAGAGGCACCGAGCGTCCGGTTGCCTGCGAGTAGACGCTGACGGTGTCGAGCTTGCCCAGATCGCGGCGGTCGGCGAGTGTCGAGCGCATAGTCACGGGGATCACGTCTTCGCCTTCGCGATACTCGGTTACCGTGAGACCGGAAAAGTGAGTCTGCAGCGAGACGGCGACGTCTTGGTTGGTGATGCCGGCGCGTTGAGCGCGTGCTTGATCGATGACTACAGCGAGCTTCTTGCTGCGGATGCCCCAGTTATCGCTGACCTGGTTGACGCCGGGGCTTTGGCGCAGCTCGGTCTTTAGCTGCTCGACGATGCGAAAGATGCGATCGGTGTCGGTGCCGCTGATGCGCACCTCGATCGGGTAACGCACGGGAGGGCCGAGGGCGCGCGGCTTGAGCTCGACGTTGGCCTGCGGCAGCGTGCTGCGACAAAAGGCGTCGAGGTCCGCGATCGTCTGATCCATCGACGCGCGGTCGGTCTGGGTGACCAAGAGCTGCGCGAAGCCGGGGTTGGGGGGCTCGGGGTTGGCGGAAAGATAGTAGCGCGGTGCACCTTGGCCGATGAAGCTGACCCAGCGCACCACGCCCGACGCGTCGCTGCCCGCTGCAACCTGATGCTTGGCAGAGATCTCGGCTTCGATGGCTTCGACCACACGCCGCGTGGCGTGGATGTCGCTCGAGTCGCGCATCTTGACGACGACCTCGAAGGTCGGCCTATCCGACGGCGGAAAGAACATCGCCGGGACCAGTCGGAAGGCGGCCATGGCTGCGACGAAAGCGCCGACGATCAGCAGGCCGGCGATCAGACGGCGGCGCAAGAAGAAGAGCAAGAAGCGCCGATAACCCCGATAAAAACGCGTGCCGAAGCGTTGGCTCTCGTCGACCGGCTTGACGCGCAACAGGGACGAGCACAAGAGCGGCGTCATCGTGATCGACAGCAGCCACGAGCAGAGCAAGGCGATGGTCACGACCTGAAAGAGCGCCGCCGTATACTCGCCAGTCGTCGATTGAGCCAGATAGATCGGCAAGAACGCCGCGGCCGTGGTCAATGAGGAGGTCAGCAGCGGTGTGCGCATCTCGCCGGCAGAAGCGATCGCTGCCGCGGTCGCATCCTTGCCGGCCGCCATCTCGACCATCGTTGCCTCGGCCATTACCACGCCATTGTCCACCAACATGCCGAGCGCGATGATCAGCGCTGCGAGAGAGATCTGGTTGAGTCCGATGCCGAATATTTGCATCAACAGCAGCGAGCACACGATCGCTACCGGGATCAAGGCGGCGACCACGAGCCCGGTGCGTAGTCCCAAAAAAAGCAGCATGGTCAGCATGACGATACCGATCGCCTGTGCGAGACTCGAGGTGAAGTCATTGATCACGTTCTGCACATCCGTGGGCTGAAAGATCGCCTTTTCCACCTGAATGCCGATGGGGTAAGCCGCGTTGAAGCGTTGGATCTGATCTTCGACCTGTTTGCCGAGCTCGGTCAGTCGACCGCCGTCGCGCATGGAGATCCCAAGGGCCAGCGCAGCCGTCGCCGGCTTCTCGTGGGGGAAGCGGTATTTCTTCCAGCGCAGCAGCGTCGTGCCGAAGGAGGTGTGCGTCTTGCTCTGCGGCGGATCGATGTAGCCCCGCCGTACGGCGGCGATATCGCGCAACAGTACGACGGCGCGCGACTTGGGCAGCGTGATCACAGTGTTGCCGACCTGTGCGACCGAGGTAAAGCTGCCGGAGGGTTCGAGCGTAATGCGCTCGTCGTCGACGAGCACGTTTCCGCCCGGCGTGAGAATGTTTTGCGCGCGAAGCATCTGCGAGAGCTGAAGGGGCGACAGGCCGACTTCGGCCAAGCGCGCGGCGCGGTATTCGATAAAGACGCGCTCTTCTTGCTCGCCGTAGATCTGCACCTTGGCGACATCGGGCAAAAGAAGGAGCTCGTCGCGCATGCTGTCGGCGGTCTCCTTGAGCTGCGCGTAGCTGTAACCATCGCCCGTGACACCTAAGATGATGCCGAAGACATCGCCGAACTCGTCGTTGACGCGCGGCGGTAAGACCCCCTGAGGCAGGTGAACCGACTCGCGCTCGATCTTGCGCCGCAGGGTGTCCCAGATCGGACGCATATTGCGATAACGCTCCTGGATGTTGACGGTGATCACCGACAAGCCGGTCTTGGAGACGCTGCTAACGAAGTGGAGCTCGGGGATCTCCAAGATGGCCTTTTCCAGCCGGTCGGTGACGAGCTTCTCCACGCGCTCTGGGCTGGCGCCGGGAAAGAGCGTCGTGACCTGCGCGATGCGGATGGTGAAGCCTGGGTCCTCCTGGCGCGGCAGACTCCAAAACGCTCGCCAGCCGGAGACGAGCAGGAGCACCAGGATAACGTAGGTCAGGCGATTCTTAGCGATGGCTGCGCGGGTAATGTTCACGCTCGCTCTCCCATTGACTCGGGCTACTGCCCGAGGACGCGGACTTGCATCTTGGGCTCGACGAAACGAACGCCCGCCGTTAGCACCCGATCTCCCGGCTTCAGCCCGTCGAGAATCTCGACGCCGCTCGGCACCAGCTGTCCGGATTTAACCGCGCGCCGCTCGATGGAGGCCAGCTTGGCGCCCTTCGCACTCGCCTTGGCGATATAGACAAAGCGTCCGCCGCTGTCTTCCATCACCGCGCTGGCGGGAACGGTGACCGACGCCACCGGTCGCGATGTGACGGCTTCAGCCGTCAAGGTGACCTCAGCGGCCATTCCTGCGCGCAGCCCCTTAGGCGAGTCACGCAACGCCGCCTTCACCGGGTAGGCGGTCGCACCGCCAGCCACCCCAACCTCGGTCACGTTGGCGACGAAGCGCTTGTCGCCGAGGGCCGTAAAGGTCACCGATGCGGCGTCCCCTTTGCGGATCGATGCGACAAGGTTCTCGGGCACGGAAAATTCGACGTTGTTCTGTCCGCCGGAGTTGACGACCGCGACCGGCTGCCCGGCGCGCACGTTCTCGTTGACGTTGGCGGGAACCTGCGCGACCTCGCCAGCAAGCGGCGCACGCAAGCTGCAGTAGCTGACCTGCGAGCGCGCGAGCGCAATGGCCTGACGCTGAGCGCTAACCTGTGCGCCGGCAGCATCCGCCGCCGCCTGTGCTGCCTCGAGATCCTTGAGCGATACGCCACGGTTTTCGTAGAGCTTCTGTGCGCGCTCGTAACCCTGCTTGGCGTTGCGCGCCTGGGCGACGGCCTGCTGGTGGGCGGCTTGCGCCTGTTTGAGCCGCAGCCGCAGGTCGCTGTCGTCGATGGTGGCGATCACCTGTCCCGCCTCAACGTGATCGCCTACCTTCACCGGTATGCTCTTGATCTGGCCGTTGACTTTGAAGCTGAGCGCCGAACTGACATCAGCGGTCACGCGCCCGCTAAAGCGTCGCCCCTGCGCGGCCTCGTGGCGCTGCACCACGTGAACTCGCACGGCGCGCACGACGGACTTTGCCACGGGGGCCTTGTTCTTGCATCCACCCGTGAGCGTCACAACGACGCATACAAAGACTTGGGCGTAACGGAGATGTCGCATTATCTATGCTCCATGTGTTCTTGTAGTCGCTTGAGCCAAACGCCGCAGGCGCTCTCGGATAGAAACCCCTGCAGGTGCCCGATAGCCCGCTGCACAGCGACCAACGCCTTTTGAAAGTCGTATCCCGCCGTCGCCTGCGCCACCTCTGCGCCGAGCGATTGGTTCTGCGCGTCGAGCAGCCGCACGACCGTGACCGCACCACGCGCGTAGGCCTGCTGCGCGATCGTCAGATTCTTTCGCGCCGCCACGGCAGCGCGCTCAGCGAAGAAGATCGCCGCTCGTGCCGCGCGCGCATTGTTGATCGATGTCCGTACCGCCATTGTCACACCAAGACCGGCCGAACGAAGCTCGCTCTTGAGTCGCATCAATTCTGCGTGCGCTTGCCGCTTGGCAAAATACTGATCGAAGGAGTGAAAGAGCGGCAGGTTGAGACCGACGCCGATGAACCAGGAAAAGCGCGGAATGTTGCCGAACTCGATCGTCCCCACGCCGGGCAGGGTCAGCGGCTCTGCGCCAACCGTCTCGCGATAGGGCAGATAGCTGAGCTCGCCTTGAAGCTGTACTTTGGGCAGGTAGAGCGCGCGGCTCGTTGAGGCGAACACGCGCTCCTGAGCGAGCACCGTTTCTCGGAGTTGGCCGAGCTCGGGCGTGCGCCGAATCGCGTCGTCGACCACGAAGTCGACGAACCGGCGATAGACCAGCGGGTTTTCCAGATAGCGGCGAATTGCCCTGGTCTGCGAGGCTAACGAGACCCCCTGATCGCCGAGGTCGGCAAGCGTGCCGAGGTCGTTGATGTCGACGGCCAAAAGGCGCGCCAGGGCGATCCGTGCGTTGTCGCGCGCTGTCTGCGCCAAGACGAGACGCGCCCGATCTTGTGCCAACTGACTCTCCCAACGATGCAGGTCGCTTGCGGGCGTTGCACCGAGGCGTTCGCGCACGCGCGCCGACTCGAGGTTCTCCACGGTCAACTGAGTATTCGCGCGCCGGATCCGTAACTGCGCCGCGGCGCGCAGCACATCGATATAGGTCGCCGCGATGGCGCTCGCGATCTCGAGCTGCACGAGGTCGTGTCGCTGCTGAGCTCCGCGATAGAGACGCTTGTTGGCGCCAACGCCGGCGAAGAGGGGTTCGACGAACAGCGGTTGGGTCAGCCTGCCGGCGAGCTTACCCTGGTGATAGGGCTGCGCACCGTTGCTCGCCTCCGCGGTCGCCTTGCGCACCGTCTGGTGCTCGAAGACAAAATCCAGTCGCGGACCGAGGCCGCTGTAGGCGCGCTGCAACTGCGCCCTCGCCGCGCGCAACTGTGCCGAAGCCGAGGCGATCGTCCAGTTGCGCCGCAAACCGATGCGGATCGCTTGCTGCAGTCCCATGGTCGGCTTGCCATTGGGCTTAGTGTGCCCAACGAGCTCGGCGGTCACGAGCGTCTGAAAGCTCGGCGAAAAACCGATCGCCTGCGCGGTCGCCATGTTGAGCAAGAGCTGCCCTTGCCGTTCTAAAAAGACATCGAAGGTCGCAGGGTCTTCGCCGCGAAGCACGCGCTCGATATTGAGCGCCGTTCGCCGCGCGGCGCGCAGAAAGTCCATACCGCGCGCCTTGGTCGCCAACACCCCGCGCTCGACCTCGGCGCGACCCGTCATCGAGAAACTCAGCAATCGACGCGCCTTGAGGCCATCGAAGAGCGCACGCCGTCTGGCGTCGTCGAAACGCAACAGCGGCGTGATGTAGATCGCCTTGGCCTGTTTGGGGATGGCGGCGAGCGCGCGGTCGACATCACCATCGACGACGACGGAACTCAAGCGGACCTTCGTGCGCGCTTCGACGGCGCGGCGAAAATCGTGGCTTTGTCCGATCGCCTGGAAAACGACCCGGTCGACGAGAACGTGGACGTGTTTTGTACCCGTCAGTTTGGCGAAGCCGGTGATGTCTTGCTCGAGGTTGCCAGCGTAGCCGACGTACCCCAGGTTGTGCTTGCCCGATACGGCCCCCTTGAGCGGAAGCCCGGAAAAGCTCGGGTCCGGGGCCAGCGGGATCAAAACTGGCTTCGACAGCTGCGGCTGTCGCGCCAGCTCGAGTCCGCCGAGCAAGCCAACGGCGACGATCAGATCGACCTCGGGAGCCTTGAGCAGCTGCGCGGCCTGGTCGCGCGTGGTCGCCACGGACCAATCACCAACGCGCCGTTGCGTCGCCGGGAAGGAGACCCGACGCCGACCATCCTTGGTCAGCGAGATGGTCTCCTCGCGCAAACGCTCGATGAAGCGCGCCCACTCGGGCTTGGGTGGTCCGTCGAAGAGCAGCGCGATGTTGAACGGCTTCTTTTCGGCATTGGCTGCTGCGCTAGCAAGGAGCGCGCAGGTTCCGACTGATATCACCAGCGCCAAGCGGAGTCTTGCCGCCATCGATCCCCCACATTCCTCGGTTCAGCTGGTGCTGATACCGCGGAACCAGGGGAATTCGCAAGGGCGCTGTCCGAGGCCAAGAAAGCGCGCCGTAGTTTGGGATTCTCGGCAAACGTCCTACACAACAACCAGGAGATGGAAGGCGACCAGCGTCGCGATCGTCCTCACCAGCGTCGCTTCTCACGCAGATGACCTGCGTGTCGCAGCGCTTGGCGTAGCTGGGCGGCGCGTTTTCTGCCGGCACGTTGCGCTTTAGCGCCGACGAGGAGCGCGCCGTGGGTAATGGCGCGCTGAACTACCGCCTGATCGACCGCCGTTGGAGCTACGCAGCGCGGCGAATAGCCGATGCTTGATGGTGGCGCACGCTCCCACTGGCAGTTCGACGCCGCACTGGCTTACCCGGGTGCTTGGTCGCCGTGGCGGTAGAGGTGCGTCGTCGTTGCGCCAGGCTCCGCCTAGAAATGGCTGCAAACCAACGGTGTCTTCGGCGTTTCTGGGGGCGTAACCTCGACATCCTCCACCCGACCAGCGATCCAGGCGAACCACCTGGCAGCTAGCTCCGTGTCGACCGACTGAGAGCAGACCCCGTCGCCATCGACGTCGATGTAGAGCACGACACCTGGGTAGTCGGTACTCGCATCGGCGTCAAAGCAAAAGAGGAACCGCCCAGCTGCGTCGACCTGAGCCTGATGCACCAACCCGCTGGCCACCAAACCGGATCGTCGCGTCGTTCGCGCCCGCACGGTTTGCCCAACATGGGCCTCGAACCCTCGGCCCCTTACCATAACCCGGACAGCCTTATTCGGTGCCACAGCACAGGCAATGTCGCGCCCCTTGGGAGCAGCCGCGCCATCGCCTGCTCTGAGGTCAGCGCTGCCGCTCTGGTCTCCAAGGTGGACATCGACCGCGCGTTGGTCGCTATCCAGCAGAGCAGCAGCGTCGATTGCAGCCCCTGGGACTCTGCGAGCCTGACAACCGCAGACTACAAGCAGGGCACAGGTCAGTCGCCGCAGATACATAAACTGAGCTTTAGCTCATGTTTGCGTCGCGGGCAACCCATTTCTTGACCGCGCGCCCTGCGCAGCCATCGTCTGAGCCGCTAGACGTTCATGTCCGACCAGTGCCGAGCCCGCCGGTTGAAGAGGAACAGCGCCAACGCTGCGCTCACACCGACGGCGGCAAAGAAGTACCAAACCCGATAGGGTGCGTAGGTACGCCACAGCAGTTCGGTCGTCGCCGTAGCGTCCTGACCGATCAGCTCCTGCAGCTTGACCATCGCTTGCGAGCGCGCCACGCCAAGGGTCGATTCGAGCTGAGCGAGCTCACCACTCCAGTTGAGTCGTTGACCAAACGGCGTGTGCTCGGCGATATAGCGCTGAGCCAAGACCGCCTTCTCACCGAGCATCCCGTAGGCCCAACCGGCGATCATCGCACCGACGCCGGCGCCGATCGCGATCGGAATGTTGACGTAACCGAGATAGAGCCCCTTTTTTCCCGGCGGCGCGATCAAACCGAAGTATTCGTTCTTTTTCGGTCCAGTGAACATCTCGCCCAGTGAAAAGAACAAGATGCCAAGCAAAAAGATGTAGCCCGAGCTGGTCAGGCCGGAGGTCAACACACCGGCGATCGCCAAGATGATCCCAAACTGCATGCAGACCAAGCGCCGCATGTTGCGCACCGCGTGACCAACAACGGCGACTAGTAGCATTACCAATAGCGCGTTGAGGTTGAGCATCTGCTCTTGGGAAACCTGCACGCCGCGCGAGGTCTGTTCGACCATGCGGTTGCGAATGAAGTCAGGCAACACCTTGAGGTGCTCGGCAACCGTCGTGCTGTCGATCCAATCGACGACAAAGTTGGGATGCAGATCCCAGATCTGATACATCATCATCCAAAAGCCGGCGAGGATCAGGATCAACACCAACAGCCGAAGGTCGCGTAGATTCTTCATCGTCTCGACGAAGACCTTGGCGAAGCCATCGGTAGCGCGCGCCCCCGAGGGCGGGTCGCGGTAGGTCAGCAGCATCGGAAAGTTCAGCGCAACGATCACCGCACAGCCGTAAAACACCGCCGGCCAGCCGATGCCCTTGAGATAATGCGCAAGGTAGGGACCGATCCAGGCGCCGAGGTTGACCAGCGCATAGAACAAGCTCCAGCCAAGGGAGGAGTTTTTCTTGCTGAGCGTCTGGGCGAGCGAGCCTTGGATGCCGGGTTTGAAAACCGCAGTGCCGGCGGCCAACACCAGCGTGCCGATCAAGAACCCGGCATAGCTGCGCTGGGTCGCCATCAGCAGGTAACCAAGGATTTTTATAAACACCGAGACAAAGATCGTCAGCTTATAGCCATACCGATCGGCATAGCCACCGGTGAACATCGGCAAGAACGACTGGGTCAGATTCCAGCCGGCGTAGATCTTCCCTTTTTGTGCCGAGGTGAAGTGCAGCCCGCCGGGCGAATCGGCCTGCATGATGTAGATCGGCGCGACAACGCGCAGACCGTAGTAGGCCAGACGCTCCCACATCTCCATGATGTTGAGCATCCAGAACGTTCGGCCAAACCCTTTGGGCTCGGCGATGGCATCCTCTAGCGCTTGGTTATCGGCCGTCATCGGCGAGGACCGTTTCACAAGCTGGCCCACCTGGCAAATCGATCTTGACGTTGACACTCGCAGCACGCCGCGTTATCGACGCGCATGGGTCTGGTCTTCGGTCTGTGCTTCCTGCTCGCAGCGACCCTAGGCATCGCCACCGCGTTCGCCTACAGCACGTTGTATGGCGCGCTGGCCGTCGCGCTGTTGCTGGTCGCACTCGCTGCACGCTTCGCCGCCAAGCGCCACCAGCGTGGCTGTGTAGCCATCCGCGACGTGTTGGCGACTTCGCTGCTGCTGCTGTTGCTCAGCGCGATCGTCGCCTCTGAGTCAGGGCTGGTCACGCTAGTCTTTCACTACCAAACAGACCGTCAACACCAGATCAACGCGCAGCTTTCGCGGACGATGGTCTTCGGCAAGGCTGCGCCGCTAGACTTGAAACAGCTGCATTGTCAGCAGCGATCTGCGACCCACAATGCCGTCGAAAGCGCCGCCCAGCGACAGATCTGCCAAAGAAACGGTCACTCGGCCATTTCCGACGGGCCAGGATTGGCGGTCGCGATCGGCGTCAGCGCGACTCGACCCCGCTGTCTGTTGCCCGGCTACAAGCGCGATCGCTTGGCTTATCGAGTGACGATCGCGTTTCTGCCTAGCCACCCGGTCGGTATGCCCGCGCGCACCCAAGGCAAGCTTACCGTCGATGGTCTGCTCGAACAGAACGTCGTCGGGCTGATCGGCTGTCAGGCCTTCGCGCGCGCCCTCGGCCAACAAATCGGCGAGACCATTCAGCACGTCCTCAGCGATTTGGCGGCTCGCGGTCGTCAACCGTCGCCGAGCGTGCGCGACCCACGCCGTCAGGTGGTGCAAATCGCCGCCGGGGGATCGACCTCTTGCGTGCGTTACAGCGATGGCGAGGTCGCCTGCTGGGGAGACCTCGGTCTCACACCGGGACCACTGCTGTCGTTTTCCGATCTGGGGTTGGGTCCGGCGCGCGATCTGAGCGTCGGCGATAGGCACGTCTGCCTGGTCGATCAAACCGACCAGACCTTTTGCTGGGGTGACAACCACCTCGGTCAACTGGGCCAAGGGCGCCACCTGCGACGTACGTCGGTGCGCGGCACCCTCGACGGAGTGAGCCAAGTCGCCGTCGGCAGCGGCATCACCTGCGTTCGTCGACAAAACGGTGAGGTCTGGTGTTGGGGCGCGGGCTTCGGGGATTCGCCGCAGCGGATCGATATCCCCGCCCACTCGGTCGAGCTCGCCGTCGGCGGACGAAGCGCCTGTTCGCGGACAACCACCGGTCGGCTCTGGTGCTGGTCGGAAAGCAAACCGCCCAAACGCATCGCGTCGATCGACGCGGCGCGCACGGTCGCGGTTGGCGCACTGCATGCCTGCGCGGTTACCGACAGCAAGGGCGAAACGGGACAGGTCTATTGCTGGGGCGATAACAGCTTTCGGCAGATCGCCGTCAGCCGTGCGCCGCGTTTTGATTCACCGACGGCGGTCGACGTCAAAGACGCGGTGGCACTCTCTTTGGGCACGATGCGTTCCTGCGCGCGAACGCAACAAGGCGCCGTGATCTGCTGGGGCTGGAACAGTCACTTGACCCGCTCCGAGGGGCACCCGGAAGCGGTGGCCCTCGATGGCGTCGAACAGATCGCCGTCGGCAAATACCACGCCTGCGCCAAGACAGCCGCAAGCATCTGGTGTTGGGGTTACAACAATGTTGGGCAACTCGGACTCGGCGATCGCACGGATCGGCCGACGCCAGCCCAAGTTACCTTGGTCGCGTCACCCTAAGAGCACGCCCCATTCTCGCGACGCGTCCTCGCGATCGTCGCCCAATCCCTCATCCTCAACGCCGTCTCGGCGGTCGCCTTCGTCTTCCGACTGATCGGCACACAGGCCGATACAACCAAATCCAAACTCGACCCCAGACAGCAGTTCGCGCTCGTTCTCTTCAGGCTTCACCCAATACCCCCGTCAACATGTAGAGGAAGGTGGTAGCGCAGGACTACCCATGCAACAACTGGTATTCGCTTATTTTTTTAGTCGCGACGCGTCAATTCGGCCGGCGGGCCGGTCTAGATCTCGTGCCGATCGCTGCCAAATTGAGAGGAAAATGCGATCTAGCGATTGCCTCTAACGCAATGCGCTGTGACAGTTAAAAATAATGCATTCGGGTGCACTGTTGGCTGCTAATTGACGGCTGCGCTCACGCGGCGGAGGGGACGATGTCTGGCGAACGACTCAATTCAGACCAAAAGCTGTTCTTTCGCACGGTACGCGATTTTTGCACGAAGGAACTGCTTCCGCAGATCGATCAATGGGAGGCCGATGAGTACTTCCCCGACTGGATCTTCAAGAAGGCCGGTGACCTGGGCATCTTCGGCGCCCACTACGCGGAGGAGCACGGCGGAAGCGGCGGCGACTACTGGTGGAGTGTCGCCAAGGCCGAAGCGTTGCCCCACTGTGGTGCAGCGGGAATTACCATGGCGCTGTTGGTGCAAAGCGACATGGCGACGCCGTGTATCGCCGACCTGGGAACCAAAGAACAGATCGACGAGTTTCTCCGCCCAGCCCTCGCTGGCGAACGGATCGCCGCCTTGGGGGTCACTGAGCCCGACGCCGGCAGCGACGTGGCGAGCATCCGGACCATCGCGCGCCGCGTGGGCGACGAGTACGTGATCAGCGGCGCCAAGACCTATATCACCAACGGCTGCCGCGCCTCGTTTGTCACGCTGCTCTGCAAGACCGATCCACAAGCCGGTCACCAAGGGATCTCGATCATCTTGCTGCCGACGGACGTCAAAGGCTTTTCGATGGCCAAGAAGCTCAAGAAGCTGGGCAACCATTGCAGCGATACAGCCGAGCTGGCCTTCGACGAGTGTCGCGTGCCTGCCCGCTATTTGCTTGGCGAAGAAGGCCAAGGCTTTTACTACCTGATGCAGAACTTTCAAACTGAGCGTTTGTCGGCGGCGATCTCGGCGGTGGCCGGCGCCCAGCGCACGATCGACCTCAGCCTCAGCTACGGGCGCGATCGCAAAGCGTTCGGCAAGCCGATCATCGCCCGTGAGCTCTGGCAGCATGAGTTCGCCGAAATGCAAACCCGTCTGGAGGCCGCACGTCAGCTCTCCTATCACGCCGCCGAATGCTACAACCGAGAGCGCTACGAGCAGCGGACGCCGCTGTCGTTCGATACCGTCAAGAAGGTTTCGATGGCCAAGCTGTTCGTCGGCGATGTCGTCGACTACATCAGCGACCGCTGCCTGCAGTTCCACGGAGGGATGGGCTACATGGACGAGACGTTCGTCTCACGCGCTTGGCGGGATTCCCGATTGCTGCGGATCGGCGGCGGCACCAGCGAAGTGATGCGCTATCACATTGCCAAGCTACTCGGGCTCGGTCGCTAACAGCGCGCGCTAGCCGTCCTCGGTCATGATGCCGATGATCAGCTCACCACCCAGCGTCGCGACGGTCGCGCAAGCCACACTGACACTGCCGGCAAACAGCTCGGCAGCAGCGCCAGGCGCGTCGTGAACCACACAGAGATCGTAGCCAGCGTCATCGCCATCGGCCTGCAGCCGTCCGCAGAGACTGCTCGCAGCGAGTGCGATGAAACTGGTCAGCGCACCGTGAGATCGCGAAGCAGAATCGCCCGACGCACTTTCCAGATCGGCGGCGGGCAAAAAGCACTCACAAATCCGGCGAGCGAGCACCTGATCGATCCCCAAGAATAACGTCGACGGCAAATCGCCGGTCAGCTGGGCAGCAAGCACGCAGCTGACTTGAGTCTGTTTGCCCTGTGGCTCGCAGATCGGCTCGAGCTCGGCCAACTTGGCGTTCAGACCGAGCGCGCGGGTCAGCAGCGAGATCAGCGCCTCGGCCGCGCGGCGCGAGATCCGCGCGATCTGTGAATGACGCTCCGCTCGATCGATCGCTTGTTGGGCGTCGGTCTGCTGGGTGAAAAAGGCCTCGAGCTCCTTGTCGAGCTGCTGTTCGGTCAACGCGCCGATCGCGACGAGCGCAGCGCCGATCTTCAAACGACGCCGCCTTTGATCGTCGAGCAGAAAGCTCAGATCGTCCTCGCTGAGCAGACCCGCCTCGCGTGCGATCTCGCCGAAGCGCTTGTCGATCTGACGCTGCTTCGCTGCGATCATCTCGGCTTGGGCGACAGTCATTTTGCCGCTGTCGACGGCGAGGTCGCCGATCCGCATGTTGGACTGACGCTGCTTTTCGACGGCTTGCTCGAGCTGAGCTTCGCTGATCACGCCCCGCCGCAAAAGAAACTGGCCCAAAAAGTCGGCGCGCATCGCGTCTCCCCGTTCCAATCAACAGAACTCGTCGATATCGCCGATTTTACACGAAGCTAGGCGTCGGCGCCCAGGATTTCCTCGAGGCGACACCAACCCTGGCGGTCGGCAATCTTGCCGAGATCGGTAATCACCTGTCGGACAAAGCCCGGACCACCGTAGATAAACCCGCTATATGCCTGGACCAACCGGGCACCGAGCCGTACGCGGCGCACGACGTCCTCGGCGCTAGCGATACCGCCAACACCGATGATCGGCAGCTTGCCATCGGTCGCCCGATAGAGCAGCCGGACCACCGCCTCGGCTCGCGCCCGCAATGGCGCGCCGCTGACCCCACCCGGATGAGCAGCGAGCTGAGCAGGAATCCATTGCCGATCGATCGTGGTGTTTGTGGCGACAATGCCGTCGACACGACGCTCCAGACACAGCTTTGCGATCTCGACCAATTCGATGTCATCGAGATCGGGCGCGAGTTTGACAAAGATCGGCCGCTTGGGCAGCGCCGCTGTTGTGCGCCAAATCGCTTGCACGGCGTCGATCAGCTCGACCAGCTGCTCGACGCGTTGCAGATCACGCAAACCCGGCGTGTTGGGCGAAGAGACGTTGATCGTGAAGTAGTCAGCGACCGGCGCTAAGAGCACGGCGAGCGCGCGATAGTCGGCGGCCGCGGCCTCGAGCGGCGTCGACCTGTTCTTGCCGATGTTGACACCGACGATCGCCGGCAAGCTGCGCGGTCGAGATAGCCGAACCACCACCGGTTCGACGCCTTGGCTAGGGAACCCCAGCGCGTTGATCAGCGCGCGCTGTTTCTTGGCGCGCCACATCCGTGGCTTGGGATTGCCTGGCTGGGGGCGCAAACAGACCGTACCGACCTCAATATGCGAAAAGCCCAGAGCCATCAACGCGTCGACGGCACGTGCGTCCTTGTCCCATCCCGCCGCCAAGCCGAGCGGGTGCGCGAAATCGAGTCCGGCGATCGAGCAACTCAGCCGCGGATCGCTGCGCCGATAGCGCCGCTGCAAGCGGTCCAGTGCCAGCGGGCGCCGCCCGAGGCGATCGAGCAACGAGAGCACTTTCTCGTGGGCCTGCTCAGCATCGAGACGCGAAAGGGCGAATTCAAAGATCGCTCGGTAGAGCATCGGCTAGCAGGTTAGAGGTCGATGCGCTCGACCCATCCGTGGGTGTCCGGCACTCTGCC
This sequence comes from Deltaproteobacteria bacterium, assembly GCA_020633415.1. Classification (GTDB taxonomy): domain Bacteria; phylum Myxococcota_A; class Polyangia; genus JACKDQ01. Next base: position 7,403 of record JACKDQ010000010.1, on the reverse strand, counting down.
GTATTGCAGGGCGGTGATGTGATCGAACAACCGTTGCGACAGCTCGCCGGTCAAGCCATCACCGACGCGCTCGGTCTTGCCGCGGAAACCAATGTGTCCGACGGGCGAAATCACCGCGGCGGTGCCGGTACCAAACACTTCGTCAAGCGATCCGTCGGCGGCGGCGGCGAGCACCGCGTCGATGGTCAATGCGCGCTCGCTCACCGTATAGCCCCAATCACGCAGCACGGTGATCGTCGTGTCGCGCGTGACGCCCGGCAAGATGCTACCGGTCAGCGGGCTGGTGATGATCTCCTCACCGATCTTGAAAAAGATGTTCATCGTGCCGACTTCCTCGACGTAGCGATGCTCTTTGCCGTCGAGCCACAACACTTGGGTGAACCCTTGTTTCTTCGCTTCGAGCTGGGCGAGCATGCTCGCGGCGTAGTTGCCTGCGGTCTTGGCTTCACCAACGCCGCCCGCGACGGCTCGCACGTAGCTATCGTGCGCCATGATGCGAACGGGGTTAAACCCTTCGGGATAGTAAGCGCCGACGGGACTGAGGATCACATAGAACAGATAGGTTTGCGATGGACGCACACCGAGGAACGGATCGGTAGCGATGATCGTCGGGCGCACGTAAAGCGCGCAACCGTCGGACTCCGGAACCCAGTGGCGATCGAGCAAGACGAGTTGGCGCAGCGCATCGGCGAACTGTTGTTGATCAAAGGCCGGGATACAAAGTCGTGCCGCCGAACGAGCGAGGCGGGCGAGATGATCGCGATAGCGGAACAGATGAATCCCGCCCTCGGCGGTGCGATAGGCTTTGAGTCCTTCGAACACCTGCTGCCCGTAGTGCAAGATCATCGAAGCCGGATCGAGCGTCAGCGGCTGATGGGGAACGATACGCAAGTCGTGCCAGCCCTGTTCAGCGCTGAAGTTCCACATCATCATGTGATCGGTAAAGTAACGTCCGAAGGCTAACTCAGCATCAGACGCCGGACGTTGTTTGCGACGTGACTCTTCAATCTGCTCGATCCGTAATGACATCAGCTCTCCGCCAGCTAGACCCCAAGCTCTGCAAGATAACAGAGGAATCGGCCAACAGCAATCAACGCCGCCCGCTGCGTCGCCGGGGCAATGCGCATCGAAAGGTGATCGTTGGGCAATTCGCGTCGACGCCCGCGCGACGCAAAAATAGGCGCTCTTCTGTGCGGTTTTTTTCGGGGCTAGTCGGCGACGATAAACGCGATCTCGGCCGGGTTGAGCGCGAGACTGTTGCGCTTGAGCGGCTGGCGCGAAAGCGAGCCGTTGTAACGGACGATCGCAGGCGGGTCGGCAAAGAATTCGGTAAAGCTCGGCAGGTTGATCCGTTGGCTGGCGTGCCAATCCTTGTTGATCGCAAGCACCACGGGCTGCACGTCGGCGCCGGTCTTGACCAAAACCAGCGTCGGTTGATCGAGCGAGCTGAGCGCCCGCCACGAGCCTTCGAGCGCAAGCACCGGCGTGTTGCGTTTGAGCTGATTGATCGCCGTGATGAAACCGCTGATGTCGGTGGTACCCTGTTCCCAGTCGGCGGGGCGCGTGTTGACCACATCGAGGCGCTGCCGAAAACAGAATTCATAGCCGATCGGCATCAACAACCCGGCGGAGAACGCCGCCGCGAAAGCGTAACGTTGCTTTTGCACGCGCACCGCGCCGTCGGTCTCTTGGGCGAGACGCGCCGTATCGTGCGATTCGGGAAAGGCGACCGACGGAGAGATCTTGCCGAACTCGGCGTGCTGGTCGAGGCACCAAGGTTGATCGAACTGCCACCACTTGGAGCTGTTACAGAGGTAGTCGAAGTTGGCGGCCTTCAGCGCGCGCACCTCGGCCGCACGGCAACCGAGCGTTTCAGCGACAAACAGCGCATCGGAGCGACGCGCGCGCGCCGCGGCGATCAACTGAGTCCAGAGTTGAGCGGGGACCTTGTAGGCCGCATCGCAGCGGAAGCCGTCGAAACCGAGGTCAACGTAGTGTTGGACCAGCGCGGTCCAATAGGCCCAGAGCCCGGTGCGGTCAGCGGAATTGGCGTTGTCGATCTCCGCGAGATCACCCCAGACGACAACCTTGCGCGCATCACTGGGATCGATCGCTGAAGGGCTGACCAGGTGCCCCTTTTCGTCGTGGCGAAACCAGTTGGGGTGGGCCTTGGCCAGCGGCGCATCCTTCGAGGCGTGATTGATCACGAGATCGATCATCACGCGCAAACCGGTTTCCTCTTTGATCTGGCCGATCACCCGCGACAATTCGGCCAGCGGCTTTTCGACCGCCGGCGGCACCAGCTGCGGGTTGAGCGCGTAGTGGTCTTTGACCGCGTACAGGCTGCCAGAAAACCCAGGTTGGGCGATCGGGTTGAGGTAAAGCCAGTCGAAACCCATCGCCTGGGCACGCTTGGCGTGTGCCAGCCAGGTCCAGAGATCACCGGCAAGGGTGGGAAAGAGATTGTAAATCAGTGGAGCAGACACCCGGGCGTTATAGGCGCTTTTGTTGGCCGCTGGCAATGGCAAAGGTCGCCTTTGCTGAGCGCGTGGTTGTGCTGATAAGATAGGAAAAATGCACCGTTCAACGATTCGCGTCACCCTGGGCGACCAGGCGTTCGACCTGCCCTATGGTACCCCTGTCAGCGAGCTACTCACCGATCATCCACAACCGAGCACGCAGCCGCCGTTGGCGGCGATCGTTCACAATCGCTGCGTCGATCTGAGCGCCCGGCTGACGGCCAACACCGACGTGCGCGTGGTCGACTACACGATGCGCGAGGGCGTGCTGGTCTACCGTCGCAGCGCCTCGCTGATGCTGCTCGAGGCGGTGCGTCAACGCTGTGGTACGGCGCGCGTGCGAATCGGCCAGGCGCTGGGCAACGGCTACTTTTACACGATCGAGACGGCGGAGCCGTTTTCGGCCGAACAAACCGAAGCGCTACGCGAAACGATGAGACAGATGGCGGCGGACGCGCTGCCGCTGTATACCGAACGCGTCAGCCTCGACGAAGCGCGAGAAATTTTTGCCGCCCGCGGCGCCGACGACAAACTGCTACTGCTGTCGACCTGGTGGGAGCCGTCGGTGGAGCTCGTCCACTGCGGAGAGACTTGCGACATCCATCACTCTCCGGTCGCTCCCGACGCAAGCCACATCACGACCTTCGAACTGTGCCATCAGCCCGCGCAAAATGGTCGTCCCGGTGGGGTGATCATGCGCTTCCCGCCGCGCGGCAAGCCCCGACCAGTGCCGCCGTTGCCGAGTTCGCCAAAGCTCGTGGCGATCTATCGCGAAACGCAAGACTGGCTCGAGATCATGAACGTCCGCACCGTCGGACAGCTCAACAAGATCACCGTGCGCGGTGAAGCCGGCGAACTGATCCGCGTCGCCGAAGGATTGCACGAAAAGAAGGTCGCGCAGATCGCGGACAAGGTCTGCGACGGCCAGCACCCGGCGCGACTGGTGCTGATCGCCGGGCCGTCCTCGTCGGGCAAGACAACGTTTTCCAAGCGACTGAGTTTGCAGCTGCGCGTCAACGGCATTCAGCCGGTCGCCCTCTCGACCGACAACTTCTACGTCAACCGCGAAGATACGCCGCTCGACGAAGATGGGAAGTACGACTTCGAATCGATCGAGGCGATCGACTTGGCGTTGTTCAACGAAACGCTCTCTGCGCTGCTACGCGGCGAAGAGGTCCTGACCCCGCGCTTCGACTTCAACACCGGCAAGCGGCGCGATCGCAGCCGCTGGATTCCGATGCGGCTCAACCCTGAGCAAGTGTTGGTCGTCGAAGGCATTCACGGCCTCAACCCGCGACTGACCGAAGCGGTTCCCGCCGAGGACAAGTACAAGATCTACGTCAGCGCGTTGACCCAGCTCTGCATCGACAACCACAATCGCATCTTTACCAGCGACACCCGCTTTCTGCGGCGAATCATCCGTGACCGGATGTTCCGCGGCTATTCGGCGTCGCAAACGATTCAAACCTGGCCCAGCGTGCGACGCGGCGAGCTGCGCAACATCTTTCCCTATCAGGAAGAGGCCGACAGCTTTTTCAATTCGGCGCTGGTCTATGAAGTCGCCGTGCTGCGGCTTTACGCTGAGCGCTTCTTGCTGGAGGTCTCCCAAGACGATCCGGCGTATGTTAGCGCCTATCGGCTGCTGAGTTTCGTCGAGCGCTTCGTGCCGATTTTCGACGAGTCGATCCCGCAAACCTCGTTGCTGCGCGAGTTCATCGGCGGCAGCTACTTTAACTATTGATCGAGCGCAAAAAAGAACGCCGTGTGCGAAAGCACACGGCGCTGGGTTGGCGCGGAAAAAGGGTGCCGTTAGTCGACGACGCTGAATGTACGCCGCAAGACGCGACCGATGCGAACCTGCTCGCCATTCGCCGTGGTCTCGATGATGTTGGCGATACGATAGGTCACTGCGATCTGAGCCTTGGGCGCAGCAGCCAGCTTGGTGAACGCGCAGCCGTCATCGGCGAGGCATTCACTCGAAACGTCAAGCTTCGATTGCAGGTCGGCAAGGATAGTGCCCCGATCGGCAATCTTAGCATCGAGCTTCTGCAGCCAACGCACACCGCCTTGGAGCTCCACGTTCTTTAGTTGATCCCGTGCGCCCAACAGAATGGTCACCTGCGCGTTGCCTTCGCCGCTCACCGAGCGTTCGGCTACTTCGAGGTTCAGGCCGTCTAGGCCAGGCTCGGCGCTGAGCAGATCCTCGAGCACCGCACCGATCTTTCCAGGCGCCTTGCCCTCGGCGCCGAAGTCCTGCAACTTCACGGCGACCGAAGCCTCTTGCGCGATCGTCATTCCGACAAAGGTGAAGGTCTTGCCCGCGATGTTTTCGATCGAAGGTGAGCAAAGACCCTTTGGCGGGGTGATCGTGATCGCGTCACTGTCACAGGACTCGCCAAAGTCCACCGCCATCTCGTGCTGAATGGACCGTCCGCTGGGGTATTGGGCGGTTGGAGCTTCCTCGCTCGAGGCGCTCTCGTCGAAGTAGAACACCTTGTTGTTGCTGTCGTCGAGATAGCTGGTCAGGGTGTGCTTGAAGCACAGCGCCCTTTGCTGGTTGAGGTTTTCCAGTGGACTCATGATCGTCCCATCAGCGCTGCGGCTGCCCAGTCGGCGGTCGAACGCACCATCGGCGGCATAGTAGAAGAACTCTCCATTGGCAACTGGCGCAGCTTTGTCCCGCTTAGTCGTGCCATTAAAAAAGAGCACGTCACCATCTGCGCTTTGCCAATAGCCGGCCTTTAGCGTACAGCGGTCGAGGCCTTCTGCCTTGCCGTTTCCTTTGTTGGCGCCTTCTGAGCCGAGCATGCCGCAGCCACTGGCCAGCAGCGTTACAAACCCTAAGATCATCGTTACTGTTTTCATTGCTGCGTATCCTCCGCGCGTCCCGAACCGCAGGGTTGCAATCGGAGTGCCAAGCTCAAAGGGCGCTAAGTGGCCGTAAAGGGCGCCGACATGGTCCTAGATGGGGACAGTACCCCTCGGCGCAGGCGACGCATGACCAAGCCAGGGAAAAAGCCCGAGGGTTTCGTGCGTTAGTAGAGGAAGTCGGCGCTGATCCGGATCGTCGTGCGACCGCGAGCGGGGGGGAAGATCGTCTTGACCGAGGTTGCCGTCGACGAGGTGTAGGGGAACAGATTGCGCACCGCGCAGGCGAAGATCTCGGGCGAGCCCGTGCTATCGCGGATCAACTCAACTTTGGTCACACTGCCATCGGCGATCGCCCGCAGCTCGATCAGCATCTTGCCGGCGAGTTGCCCTTTGCGCCGCATCGCCGCGCGGTGGCAGGTTCGCAGTTGGCCTTCAAAATAGGCGCGGGTCAGCGCCCAGCGGGCGAGCTCCTCGGTGAGCGCGCCTCGCGCGTTGACCTGCGTGATCATCGCCTTGGAGCCGACGTAGTTACTCGGGCCTCCGAGTGTGCCGATCGGCATCTTGGCGATCCCGCCGACGGGAGCGTTGCTGCGTAGCGGCGGTGCGTTGCTGCGCAGCATCGAGCCACCGCTGAGCTGGACATTGAATCGCACGGTCACACCCGCATGGCTCGGGATATCGGACAGGCGCCAAGACTCGACGGTCTTGGCGATGCAGAACTTGAGTGCGCGGTGATCGCCACTGCCACCGACGGAGTCGGTACTCAGCCGCCCGGCGGCATCGAGCTTGCCGGACAGCGAAACGCTTCCCGACAGCAAGCGCTTGCCCGCCGGCAAACTGCAGCCGCTTAGCATCGCGTAGCTAAAGGCTTGTAGACGGGAGCGCAAAACCGCGGCCGGCAATCGACCCGAGCTACTGTAGATCGCGGAAAAGCGCCAGGTAACGGGCGCGACATCGGCCTGGGCGGCGGTCGTCCACAGCGCGCCACCGATCGCACAAAGAGCGATTATCTTTTTCATCGGCAAACGGTATCGCGGCCCAGCCCAAGGGCGCAAGGGAGGGCTTTCGGCTCCGCAACCGCCGCGCTGTGATGTATGAAATTTGCCAAGGAAATCGGTTACGGAACCGGGGTGGGGCTTTAAAGGGGGGGCAAGGATCTTAGGGTTGGTCGTTGTGTGCGCACTGCAGGGCAGCTCCTTGGACAAAAGCTTTTTGTTCGCGTTGTCTGCGTTCTTTGCATCTACGAAGGCGAAGAATTGATCTTTCCACCTCAAGAGTGCAAGCGAGATCTTTGATCGAGAAAAAACACTCAACCATTTAAAAACACTGATTTATTCTATGCCGGCCACGAGCTATTTTTTCACGCCCGCTCGGCTTGCGGCGATGGCCGATATCAACTCAGAAAAGACCTGATGCCCAAGGACATCTGATCACGGCTCTGCCGCGGCCCGCGGCGCGCGGTCAGCGCTCGAATGCAGGCGGCTGAGCGCTGGGCCGTGCTAGCGCTGTTCGGCGACGGGAAAATCGAAAGCGATCTTGATCGTCGTCGCCTGACGGCTGGGCGGAAACGGGGTTTTGGCTGACGACGCGGTATAAGAGGTGTAGGGGAACAAGTAGCGGGCCAAGCAAGCAAACACAGCCGAGTCTCGCAAGGTGTCGCGGGTCAGATCGATCTTTTCCACCATGCCACTTTTGCCGACGCGCAGCGTGATCGCATAGCTGCCCTGCAGATCGGGGCGACGCTTGGCCGCCGTCTGATGGCAATAGCGCGCGTTGCTCTCGAGGTGCAGCTGTTCGATGGCCCAGTTGACCATCGAGAGTTGTAGCCCACCGCGCGATGACACTGACGCGAGCTTCGCCGAGGAACGATAATAGCTACTGCGCGGATAGCGCCCGCCGACAACACCGATGCCACCGGCGCCACCGCCGGTTCCCAAACCGCCGATCAGCCCCTTGCTGTGCTGCTTGGGCGGGATCGGAGCGGGTTGATTGCTACGCACCGGCTGATCGCTG
>JACKDQ010000001.1 GCA_020633415.1 Deltaproteobacteria bacterium | reverse complement strand
ACTAGTCCTAGAGCACTTCGCAGCGGCCCTTGGCGCTGCAAAACTTTCCAGTCGGCTTGCTACAGGCGTTGACCGGGCACGGCGAGGGGTACTTCTGGCAGTTGGCCTTGACGAAGTCGGTGATCAGGCGCTGCAACGGGGTGGTGTCATTGACCGCGACTTCGCAGCTCGCCGCACAGCCGAGGAACTGCGGCACGAGGGTTGCGCATTGCGGGTCCTTCGCCAGTGGATCGCAGATCTGAGCGGCGCTGATCGCCTTTTGCCAGTCGATAGCCAACGCCTGGCACGCCGACGTATCGACCGGACCGCTGGGCGGTTCGGGTGCAACACCCGCGTCGACACAGACCGGAGTGGTGCAGCTGTGGTTGCACTTTTCCTTTTCGCCGGTTCTTAGCACGCATTCATCGTAGCACTTGGGATCGCGTTGCCCGACGACCTCGGTTTGACAGGGATCGCATTGCGTCACCTGACAGCTAGTGAAACACTTGTCCTTGTCGTTGGTCCTAACCATGCATTCGGCATTGCACTTCACATCGAGCACGCTGATCACCTTTTTGCAGGGAATGGCATCGACACTGCCAGCGTCTGGAGTGGGTCCCGGGTCGATCGTCCCTGCATCGAGGTGCGCATCGTCGACGACGGTCGTATCGACCGAAACACCACCGCACTTTTCGAAGCAGACGAGCCCCGTGTCAGGGCCTCCGCGACAGGCGTAGTAGCACTCTTTCTGCGCGCTCGTCAGTAGCCGCGCACTATAGCTGTCGCGCTGCACGCCCGGACCGCAGCCGGCGATCAGCGCCAGCGTCCAAGCCAGCGTTGTAGGAACATAGCGCGCCATCTTACAGTTGCCTGTATTCCACTTCATTCGTAGCTCCCTCCCCTGGCCGATCGGCTCCACCTTAGTAATGCCGCACGACGCACTGGTGGGAACCAAACGCTCTGAATCCTTCGGGCGCCGCGTCGGCATTGGACGGCGCCTAGCCACTGCAGGCGCCGTTGTCGCAGGAAAACGGTCCACAGCTGTTTCCACAGGCACCACAGTTTTCCACGCTGCTTTTCAGATCAACGCATCCTGTCTTGCAGCAGGTGAGGCCTGAGGCACAGTCAGCGGTGCGATAGCAGGAGGGAGTGGGACTTGAGGCGGCGTCGTACCAAGACTCCTCTGTGGACATCTGCAATTCGTTGGTGTCGGCCTGCAGATCGAAGAGCCAAATCTCCCCGTTTCTGCTCCATGTGTTGATCAAGCTGCGCGACGCCGCCGAGATGCCAAAGGGTTGCGGACCGGTCTCACCTATCGATGACGCGTGCCAACTCGATGAGAGCGTGACTAAGCGGCTGTCTTGCGCGGCGGCGTAGCGATGATCGCCGCCATCGGTAAGATCGCCTTCGGGTGTCCAGTCGGTTGCGAAGGTCTGCCAAGTACGCGCATCTTCGTCGTAGACCCAGACATTGGCATACCCCACCGCGACCAATCGCTGACGCTGAGCGATGTTCATCACGGCCAGACCGCTGGTGTTGCCCGGCAGTTTCGCGTAGGCGCGACAGCTGCAAACGCCGCTAGCGCAAGTCATCGTTGCGACGCGCTGCTGCAAGTCGCCAACATACAGTCGACCTTGCGTATCGACGGCCAAGTTGTACGGGTCCGGACAGCTCTCATCGATCGCACCAAATTCAATCAATGTCGGCGCCGGACGTGGCCAGTATTTGTAGATCCGGCGCGAACCTGCTAGGCCGTAGCTTGGTGCAGGAATGACTGCCGATACCTGGCGATCGCGTTGGGTCTCAACGTCAGCGGCGGCACCGTCGCAGCCGACAGGCATCAGCCCCAGCAACCAGACCAGAGACACGAGGTGTCTAACGGTCGCAGCAGTTCGCATGCTTCCCCTCACAGTCGTTGCATTTGCCATACTCCCCCCTTAGATGCGTTTCGTGCGATCTCCGCTTTGGTGAAAAACCAGTCATCGGCAAAGTGAGAACCGCGCTCAGTAGGAAAGCACGGCGCGGGCCGACGCGCCGCAGCGATTGGCTGCTTCGAGCTCGATCGTTCCGTGGTCATCGATGCCGCGCACCAACAATGGATCGAGGCCCTGCTCATCGACGGTAGCCCACGGCAGCGTAAAATTCGCCGCCCCCTGGGAGAAGCTGGCACGCCAGCGATAGTCGGTTGCGCCGGTTGCCGGTAGGCCGACAAGCTTGCTCGTTGACGCACTCAGCGGCAGGTTACGAATCGTCGGCTGATCGGGCGGGCCGAGCCACAGCGTCCGACTGACCCGCATGCCACAGTTGTAGTCGAGGTCAACGGCGACCGTCGCCGCCCCGGTCGTGAGCGCCGTGAGTTGCGCGCCATTGGCGCTGATCACTGTCTGCAGCTCGGCGCTATTGGCCCACGCGGAGAATGTTTGCTCAGTAGCACCACTGAGCACGACATCGACCTGCTGACCGACACAAACGTCAGATGTCGCCGACAGTATCAGGTCAGCGCTGCGCGGAGGCGGGCTGGCCAAACAGGCATCGTTAGCTTCGTCGAACGCAAAGTTGTGACCGCGAAGATAGAGTTTGATTCGTTCTTTGACGATCTCGGCAAAGCGCGGCTCATTTTCGCAGTTGTAACACATCAAGGTGCAGGACTGCTCACACGCCGCGGCGAGTGGTCCCCCGCCAGGGTCCGGCGCGCCGATCAGATGCGCGAGCTCGTGGGCTTCCGTCGTCCAGCTGGCGAAGCCGTGGTGGTTTTTGACGACGGCGTAGGCATCAGTCAAACCGAGTGCAATGTAGGTTGAAGGTGACGGCGTCGACTCGGGCCTACACATCGCTTTCGAGCCCTGCCAGGTCACAGTACCGTTGGCGGCTAGCGCCTTGCCAGACCACAGCACCACGGCGTCATGGGCGCGACAGGTCTGATTGAAGTTGTAGTAGTTTCGCAGCTGCTGCCACAGCGTGTTGATGTTGCCCGAGGTCAAGGCGTAGGGCGACCCCGCGTGTTCCCAAACCTCTTGCCAGTTCAAGCTGATCTCAATATTGAGCTCGGCTAGGTACACATCGGCGACCAGTGCAGCGCGCGCGATCATTTCAGCTTCGACCGCGTGTGCGTCACCATCGAGCGCGTAGCGCTGAAAAAATTCTCGGTCAGCGACTTGTCCAAGCTCCAGATAGCGTGGCGCAAACTCGTCATCTCGCACTGTGACCGCGTCGGCAGCAACTGTCGTGCGCGGCACGACTTCGCGCTGCAGCAGCGCGTCGTCGCCGCTGCGCCCACGCGTCAAAAACAGCACCTGCTGGTCAGCTTGGCGCAGCGCGAAGTAGGCCCGCTCGCCGATCACCGCGACGAGATTGCCGCGGCCGTCGCGGAAAATCGCAGCCCGCGTTGTCCGGCTGGTCTGCGCGCCGGTCGCTGTTTGGCGCACGAAGTGATATCCATCGGCGAGCAGCGGCATGCGGTTGAGCTTCAGCATGCGAGCGATGCCGTCGACCTCGACCTTGATCTCGATCTGCTGGCGTCGCTCGAGCTGGCCCTTGAGCGCGACCACGTCGATCAGATAGCCAACGCCATCTTTGTGCTCGATGACCACCGCAGCGCCATGTCCAGTTGCCATCGTTGGCGATCGTTCGAGATCACCTGCGTCCGACGTCGAACCGATCACGCCCTGGCAACCGACGAGCGCACTCACGCCAACGATCAAGAATCCACGAATACCCATCATCCCCCCTCTGATGCATGCACCCCAGGTGCAGCGAAATTTCAAGCAGCGCGGCTGTAGCGACGCTGCGCTGCTTGTCGTGACAGTGCATGCGTTGTGCCGCGCGCTATCTGCATGGAACCGCCTGTCTTGTCTGAGCAGCGCGGAAATCGTCAGATGGTTGCAGCACCCAACACGGGGAGCGATCCCTCAGCGGGCCAGACCGGCTGCGCTGGCATCGCTCGGATCTGACCTGCAACAGCCGCGGACGCGCCTTGGGGGCCCAGTAGATCGCTGGTTTGTTTGCCGAGCATTTTTCGCAGGGACCCTGTCAATGGGCGCTACTCCCCAAATGGTCGTCCGCCGATTTTACGCTGCGTAGGCCTCGAGAATTCATAGCATTCCTCCAGCGTCGCTCGCGTCAGCGTCCGATAGTCGCCGGAGCGCGCCTTGGAAAAGTCATCACGGCGGTTCTCAGTTGCAGCGCCTGAGGTGTTGCCAAAGTAAGGGCCGGCAGGCCCATTCAACCGAACGCTCCGCTGACGAAACGAGGACGAACTGCATGTCGCTGCGCTATCTGCTGCTGCTTGTCTGTTGCTGCTTGGTGTCTGTGTCTTCTCCTGCGTTGCTGCTTGCAGCGCCAGCGAAGCCGCCATTGCCCGATCAAGCGGCCCTGACTACGGTCGCGGCCAACGCGCGTGATGATCTGCGCGACTGCTTCGAATATTTGAAAAAGGCTCACTCATACACCGACGGGTCTTCCGTCTGGAACATCGACATGTTGGACAAGGCAGCAGATGCGCTGCAAAAGACGCGCAAGAAAGATCCTGCGGCGGATTTGACGGGGATCGAGCGCTTTGTCACGGATCTGAGAGCGTATCTTCAGGGACAGGGTGCGCTGGCAAAACGAGGTGAAGCCGACCGGCGGACGTTTCGCCGCGAAATGGCGCGCCTACCTACTGCGTTTCAGATGACCAATGTCGACTGGGTGCCAAGCAAGGACGCCGCCACCGTGCAGCGCCGACTCGATCAGGCGCTTGCCGAACCCAAGCGCTGGCGCGCGCTCGCAGATAAACTGTCGGCACCGCAGTTCGCGCCGTTTCGCAACGAGCACGACGAGGCGTTTGCCGGTTACCTAGCAGTCGTGAAGACTGCGCTGAGCGAGCTACCAGCTACCCTGGACAAGGTCGAAAAGACCAGGCAAAAGAGCGAGTCACTTCATTACGCATTTTTGCTCGCCACCCAGGTCGAAGCGTGGTGGTCGGTAGCCGCAAAGCTGATCGGTACACTACCGGTCGTCAAAGCGCATGGGCGCGCCAGGCGCGCGTTGGCCAACGTTGGATCACTCGAGACGGCGATGCGTCGCGGCCGCGCCAATCAGGATCGCGCGAAATCCAAGGTCTTGCTGCCGCGGCGCAGATTTCGCGATCCGGCGTTCGAGCGCCAGGTCAAAGCAGTGTTCGCGCGTGGTTTCCGTCGGCGCCAGCAACTGATCACGGTGGTGCCAATGGAGCGCGGCTGGACGCCGATTCGCCGTCGAGGGCGGCTCGTCGCTCGTGCGCGCCTGGCGATTGTCGCAGCCAAGGACCTTAAGACGGGCGAATGCTTTCGCCATCACTACACGGTCTGGCAAGACTACAACGGTCGCCGCTACGTCAATGCTCACTCAGGCCAGGAAGTGCGGCCGGTTGCCGGCGCGACGACACTGCCGATGCTCTGTCGCAACGCTCACTGAGTCCGCGCCGTTCGGCGTGCGCGCCAGCTATTCGCCAAAGCGCAAGGCGAGTGCGAGCCCACCGCGTGCGTCAGCGCGGGTGAGCAGCTGGCCTTGCTCGAGGGTGAGCGTTCGGCCGCCGAATAACCCGTCAAGCTGAACGAACAATGCGCTACGCAGGCGGTAGCCGATCGTCAGGCGGCCGTGATAGCAAACCCCCGGGCTCTGTTGTCCGGTCGTCTGAATCAAGTGTTCATAGCCAGCGCGTGCCTGCAGCGTGAGGTGGGTCTGTGGCGTAACCGCGAAGCGCCAGCCGATGCCGGCCAATATGCCGATCTCATGGATGGCGGCACTTGGCGTGCGTGCCGAACGCGCCCAATCGATAGCTGCGCTGAGCGCTAGCCCACTCGAGAGAACCATCGAGTAGCCGATCTCCAGGCCCAATTGAGCACCCTCGGCATCCAACGCCGAGCGCCGCACGGTTGCGCCGATCGCGATCTCCTGCGCGCGCACTACCGAGCGGCGAAAGAGCCCACCTTTGGCAATTGCCAGCCGCGGATGGTGGCGAGAAAAGTCGGTCTGGGTGAGTTGGCGGGTTTGATTCGGGCGCACCACCGCCCAGGCCCGCCAAATCGTCCGGTCGTTAGCCACCAAGAAAACTGCATAGCGCTCGGGCGGGAGCGGAACCTCGACGGTCTCGCCGCCTTTGAGGGCGCGCTCGGTGATCAACTGACGTTGGTCTTGATCGAGCACGAGCACGCGACCGCCCCGATCGACGCGCAGCGAGATGCGCGTGCGACTTGCGCTGGGGCGACTGAGCACAACGTCGCCGCGGCCGGCAAGATTGAGGCTATAACTTGGATGTTGCACGCCAGCTATTGATGCGCTTGTTCGGGCGACGGTGCGTCGGTATGCATAGTCATACAGTTCGCCCAGGGTCACGGATCCGTCGCCGGACGAATCGGCGCCGCCGCGCAGCCCCGAGACCAAGAAGTGGGAGAAAAAGGAACCGCCCACTTCGCTGGTTTCCTGACTGAGTTCATCATGGGCACTCGACGTGACGATCGCGTAGCCGCTCGCATTGAGATCTTCCGCGAGCTGGATCTGATAGGCGGGTCCGCGACGACCGCCTTTGAAGCGAACGATCGCGCCGCTGCGGCAGGAGTCGACGAAAGCCAGACGTACGGTCGCCGTCTTCTCTTCGAGGAACTTTGAAAGGTCGCGCAGGTCGAGGCGCGAGCGGCCGAGCTCGAGAGCACCGCCGTCGGCGTGGCCGGAGTAGTAGACCAACAGCACTGTCTTCTCTCCCGCGTGCGAGGCGGCCGTCGCGCGCCGCGCCGTGCGGCGAATGGCCTTCCAGGCGGTGGCTGCATCGGCGCCAAGCAGCAGCTCCACGTCTTGAGCAGCGAAACCGCCGAGCTCGCGTAAGACAGCAGCGAACTTGATCGCGTCCCGCTCAGCGAAGCGCAACGCGGCGTCTGTTTGTTGTCCAACGTTGTTGCCGAGTACGACGGCGAATCGCTGCGTCCCGGCGCGGGCGAAGCTCGATGCGCCCAGCATGACCAACACAGCGATTAGCGCGCTGCCGGCGCATTTTGTTGACCTGATCATTGGGCGAGCAAGCGGCTGCGGATCTTGTTGCCGAGCGCTTCGAGCGCGTTGCGTATCGCGTTAGCCTGACAGACTCCTTGGACTACCGCTTGCTCGCCGAAGCTGTCGCCAAAGGCGTGCAGGCGGATCGACGGCTGGGCCGAGTCGCCAGCGCCGGTGCGGCAGCTTGGCGCAAGCTGGGGCAGACCGGCCGTGATTTCCACCGCCACCGGTTGGGGTGGACCGGCGATCAGCGCAAGGAATGTGCGCTCCTTGGCGACGAACGACGAGAGCAAGGCGGTGTAGGTCGAGACGCGCTCCAGCGACGTTGAGACCGACAACCGACAATTGGTTCGCGGGCCAGCGTCACGCCCGGACTCGTCGCACCAGATACCATACTCGAAGCAGCGAAAAGGGGTCGCGGGGCCGTACTTGTCGACGGTTTGCGGGTTTGGATCGTAGATCACGCGCTCCAGCGCTGAGCAATCGTCCTTGTTGGAAAGGATCACGATAACAACCAACGCGTTCTGGCGCCAAAATCCGAGATTGGTGCCGGATGTTAGTGCGGATCGCAGCGCATCCAAGGGACGCGGGAAGATACAGCCGGCTTCGCCGAGCGGAGCAATGCAGGCAAAGGCCGTCCCGATCGCCTCGATCGGATCGGCTGTGGCGTCGATCGGCAGATTCGTCTTTTTGTCGAAGCGATAGCTGATGAAGCGTTCTTGTGGCGCCAAACAACTCGTGCCCGCCGGTCTCGGCTGATTTTGCAGTCGACCGGCGTCACCTCCGTTGCCACAGTTATCCACCTGGCGTGGCTCGGCCGCGACGTCGGTACTGACCACCCCAAGGTGCACGTCCGGCAGCGCGCAGCCGCTGGTGTCGGCGTTCGTACACGTCGCGCCCTCCCTACCAAAGGCCGGCAGGCGCAGTTTGTTGAGCAGCTCGGGGAGCGCGGCCGTCAGCTGTTGCTGATAGGCCACCATGCCCGGGGTGTTGTCGATGATAAAGAGGATGTCGAGCTGCGGCGGCTCGGCGAGCGGCCCTTGATCCCCGTTAGCGTCGGTTGTTTCGAGCGGTGCGTCGCCGATCGCGTCGCCTCGTGGCAGGTCAACTGTAGCATCGGTCGGGCTATGATAGCGACGGAGTCCTCCGCCGCAATGGCACAGCGCGCCAAGTAGCACGATCGAACAGGCGCCTGCGTATCTGCGTTTTGGACTCACCAACCACAGTTTAGCAGATCGCGCCGGCGATCGTTCTGATGTCGGACGCGCATACGTACGCTGGAGCGGCTGACGAGCGCGTTCGGCGTTGACGCCTCGCGCTGTATTGCGTTGCGTTGCACCCAAGCAACCTTTACGTGCTGTGCGCGTGCGTGCGATGCTTTAGCCCGGATGGTGGCCACTTGAGTTTTCGCCGAATTCCCGTCTTTCTGTCGATCCTGCTCGCGGCTACCGTGGGCGGCTGCGTGCGCGCGGGGTATGTCTTCGGCGATGCCGATGGAGCGACCGGCGGGCCGACACAGGACAGTCAACCTACCGACGCCTACTCCGCTGGCAGCGACGCACAGCGCCGCGACACCGTGTCAACCGACGACGGGCTCGCCATCGACGGGCTGCTGCCTCGAAAGTGGTGTGAAGTCTGGCGCAACCCGACGGCGTTTAGCGCACCGACACCGCTAGCTGCGGTGAACACCGTGGAGACGGAATCCGATCCGGTCTGGGCTGGCGGCAAGCTCTATTTCACGCGCAAGAGCGAGTCGACGGGTGTGGCCGATCTGTTCGTGGCGTCGGCGACGTCGCTTTCGGCCGTCGGAAGCGCGTCGAGCCTCGTGGCGCTTAACAGTAGCGCCGACGAAGGGCGCATCGCATTTTATCCCGCCAGCAAGGTCTACGCCGGTGGCGCCGTGCTCGCCTCGCGTCGCTCAGGAAGCTGGCAACTGTATGCTGTTTCCGGTCTGCCGCTGCGGATCGTTGGTGGGCCGATCTTGTCGACTGCGGCCAGCGGTCCGTCGTTCTCACAGGGCGGCACGGTACTGTGGTTCGCGGATGTCAGCGGCGGAGACCCAGGGCAAGCGCTGTTCTTCTCGACACGGACCACACCGACGGCGACGTTCGGCCCGCGCCAGTTGCCCAATGAGCTCAGCACACCGAGTCGTGAATTCAACCCGTGGATCTCCGCTGACGAGCGGGTCATCCTCTTTTCCAGCGATCGACCGGGCGGGCAGGGCGATCTCGACATCTGGATCGCGACGCGTGGGTCAGCCAACGCGCCTTTCGACCCACCGCAACCGATCGGCGCGGTCAATAGCGCCTCTACCGATGACGCACCGTCGCTGTCAGAAGACAACTGCACGCTACTCTATAGCTCTCAGCGCAACGCAAGCGCTGCCGGTGGCGAGATCTTCTACGCCACGTTTCTGCCGGGACCGAGCTAACGCTCACGGGTGGCGACTGCGTCGTCGAGCGGCAGACAGTAGTAGCAGCACCAGCGCGCAGTGCCAGACATGGGTGGGTCTACCGCCCGCCGCACAGCCGCTGGAGGTCTGCTTGGGGTCTTCTGGCGATTGCGAGGACGCATCGGTTTCTCGCGGCCGATTGCCCAGGCCGCCGTCGGCCGCGGCCGGCCGGCGCTGAAGGTCTGGCTCGGCGTCCCGCCGGGACGACACGGCTCCATCGGCAAAGGGGGCGCCGCCATCTGAACCGGCCGATCCGCCATCAGACGGTGCGGTTCCGCCATCCGCTGGCGTCGGCGAGAGGACCGTCGACGTTGGTGAAATGCTCATCTGACGGACGACCTTGCCCTGTGCAAAATAGGCGCTCAGGATGCCGGGCGCGCCCTTAGCAAATAGCACGACCCTCAGGCGGCTATGGTCAGAGAAAACGACCTCCCAATCGTCGGTGCCCTTGGCGAGCACCGATGAGATCGGATTCGCCTCGCCCGCTCGCAAAGGCCAAAGCAGCGTAACGAAGCGCTGCACGCCACGGCCGTTGCGGCTATGGCGAACCGTTGTTGCCGCCGTGCGCTGACCGCTGTTGTGATCGAGGTTCCATCCGAGCACTTCCGGACTCGTCGTAGCGCTGTCCGCTTGCACGAGCAGTCCGAGTTGCGAAAGCGGCTGGATCACCAGGTTGGGTAGACCCTTGTCATCGGTCGTGATCGATCGCAGCGACGCGTCGTGCTGGGTGGATGTCGTCAAGAGTTGCCAGCGTGCTTGATAGCTATGGATCTGCGCGTCGTTCGGCGTAAGGGTGTCGACGACGATCCAAAACGGCGTTTGCTGATCGCGATCGAAGAGCACCTCGCGACGATGCTTCGCCGGCTTGGTTGAACCATACGCGTCTTGGTAGCTGCCCACGACGTAGTCAAAACGTGGATCGCCGAGGAGTGCCACTGGTGCGGGCGTGCTTGGATCGCCGTGGCCGTGAGGATCTGCGCTCGTCAGGGCGCGCGCTTGGCCGGCGCCGTCGACGAGTACAGCGTTGTGGGCCTGGGTCGAAACCGCCCATTGACGGTAGACGCTCTGCTCGTAGGGCCCACCGCCGTTGTCGAAGAGTAGTCGGCGCCCATAGGGCATTACGATCAGGTTTAGCTTGTCCTGGTGCACATGCGCTTTGCCGAGTTGACCGACGTCGAGCAGTGCGTAGTGATCGTCTTTTCCCCAGCCGCTGCGCATTACCGCCAGCCCAGCATCGGGTAGAAACACGCTGCGGTAGCTCGGTGCCCGGCCTTGACGACGATCGAGATACCATGAAAGCAACGGATCGTTGGGGAAGAGCGCTGTTGCCTTCGTCAACTCGACGCCGACGTCCAACTGAAAGGTATCGTTGATCTCGGGGACGCCACCGAAGGGGGTGGCGATCTTGATCAGATACTCGTACCCACGCCGTATTGGCGCGAGGAAGTTGGCGCCGAGCGCCGAGGCACTCCCCGTCAGCTTGGCTTCTTCGTAAATTCGCCGCCCCGACTCGACTACGATCCAGTGGTACGACGGCGTCAACTCATACTGAGCGCCATCAGCAAGCAGCTGCTGGTCGATCGCTGCGGTGAGTCCTCGGCCGGCGAACTCGCGCCATTCCTTCGAGGCTTTGAACTCAGGAAAGATCGATCCCACGGTAAAGAGCCCGTGGAGCTCGAAGATGCGCCAGTTGCTCGGCCAGACATTGGTGGCGGCGAACTGCTGCAAAAACGCTCTGAGGTATTGGCCCTGCTCAAGAAACGACTTGAGCATGCTGATTCGCGTATCGTCGGTAAACTCAGGCGATGTTTGAAATGCGTACCACGTGTGCGCCCAGGACTGACTGAGGCGAATACCGGCTTCGATCGTTCTCCAGGTGTTGCTGGGACTGCCCGCGGTGGGCCGCGGCTGGGTGTCGATCCATCCGCGAATTTGCGCTGCAAGCGCCTTGCCGTAGGCCGTGTTGTTCGACAGCAACCGGGCCTTGGCGAGGTTGGTCCAGAAGTACATTCGATTGAGCTGGAAGGTCCACTCTCCGGTTGGCGCAACACCCGGGTCGTGTTGCGTGGCGTTGTATCCCCAATCGATCACGCCGTTGGGAAAACTGTACGTATAGCCTACGACCGTGACCGTGCCTTGCTCCGCCTTGTCCGCGGCGGCCTGATTGAAGGTCAGTCCCTGCGGGTTGAGCGGATCGATGTACCAGGCCGGTGAGAGGCGCGTGCGATAGTAGTCGGCCAAGCCACGACGCGCTGCCGCATAGTCGCCGCGCGAGACGGCGTTCTGGACGGGCGCGAGCACGCCGAACCCTTGGTAGTCCAGCTCTCCGAAAAAGCTCGGGTCGGCAACGAGCGATCGTGTTGTGTTGGCGATCTCAGTGGGCGCCATCTCGGGCGCCTCCGAGCAACTATTTCCGACCAACAGCAAGGCCAACAGCGTGCGTCTAAACAATCGATATTACCCCTTTTCGATCTCCACGTAGGATCAACACCGTGACGCTGCTGGCTGAGCACTCGGCATTACGAATTATTTTCGCGGAACGTTCGCGCGGGCGCCTCGCCCTTGCCGCTGGTCGGACCCATCGGATCGCCAGCAAGCGCCTCTCCCTGGCGGGTAGCAGCTAGACACAGGCCATGGCGGATGAGACGCTCGCCAAGTGGCGCCCGACACCAAACGCCCAGCGCTGCTCTTGCTCGGCCTGGCCGCCCTCGGCGCCTGCCATCTGCTCTTTCCCTTCAACGACGGCGTTGAGCCGACTGATGCGGCGCTCGACCTCGCGCTGGTCAGCGATGGCGCCCCCGGCGAAACGATCGGTGCCGACGCCATCGGTGAGCATGCGATCAGCGAGAGCTCGATTGCGGATCGTTCATTGTCGGTCGACAGCGCGCCCTTTGCCGACCTCGGCCCGTTTCCCGACCTCGGCCCGGCTCCCGACTCTTCCACCAGCTGTAGTGTCTCCGCTCAGTGGAGATCCGGACAGTGCAATGCCGGCGAGACTGCGCTGTTAGCTGACGCTCAGTGCAGCACCGTCGACGACACGCTGACCGCCGCCCTGCCGACGCTAGGCGGCAACGCCTTCGTTGCCTGTAGCGGCTCCGCGCCGGTGGTCACGCAGCTGCTCTGCACGCCGAGCGCACTGTCTCGCGCCTTTGTCACCACCCCGGGAGCCGCGCTAATCGCCAAAGTCGACTGCCCCAACAACGCAGTGCTCGTGTCCGGAGGCTGTAATTGCACAGGTCAACGGCTGCTGGCTAGCTGGCCGATCTCGGCGACCAGCTGGGGCTGCCGCTGCAAAAACGCGGTGGCGATCGATGTGGTCGCGCTGTGTACCAAGGATCTCACCTGCACCAACGCGAGCGTCGGCGCCCCGGGTTGGCTGATCGCCGCGGCTCAGGAGACAACGGATGGCTGTACCTCGGGCAGTCAGGCCCTCACCGTCGGCTGCGCCCTCGCCGACAAGGCGACGCGCGATCGCACGGCATTGCCCGACTATCAGGGCTCGGCCGGCCTCGCGGCGATCGGCCGCGATCCGACCAATCCGCTCCGCGTACGCTGTCGCGCCTCGAGCGCGCTGACGACCAACGATGCGCTGGGCATCTCGATCAATTGCCCTAACAACTAGCCAACGCAGGCGAAATGCCCGCTGTGCTGCACCAACGCCGAGCGACTGCGAAAATACCGTAGGGCAACTGTCCGCGCAGCTCACCACTTTTCTGAAAGAAATCGGCCATTAGCGGTTGTCTCCACCGAGCGCGTTCGCTAAATACAACCCGCCTGGTTGCGGCAGGAAGTCCGATGACTAAATCTGCGTCTTTTGGCCTTATTTACTTACTGTGTTGTTCGCTCTCTGCGACCAGCGCCTGCTCGGCGGCCGACACCGCACGACTCTACCAAACCGAGCCGCGCGCACCTTCGCTGAACGAAACGTCGATCGCCAAGCTCGAGCACCTCGGCACCACGCTGATCGACCAGGGCGCCAACTTTTCGCTCTACTCGGCAAACGCCACGCGCATCGAACTGCTGCTCTTCGACGATCCCGAGCGCAGCGAACCGACGCGGCGCATCCCGTTGACGCGCTTCGGCGACGTCTGGAACATCTACGTCCAGGGCGTCGGTGTCGGGCAACACTACGGCTACGCGGCGTGGGGCCCCAACTGGCCGTTCGACGAAAAATGGTTCCCGGGGTCGATCCATGGCTTCATCGCCGACGTCGACAAAGACGGCAATCGCTTCAATCCCAACAAGCTGCTTTCCGATCCATACGCGCGTGCGCTGCACCGCGACCACGACTGGAGCAAGGGATCGACCGCCACCGGGCCAGCGCGCGCCGAGTCGACTTGGGCCGCCGCGACCAAGAGCGTGATCGTCAAGAGCGAGTACGTCTGGAGCGCCAACGAAACGAGCTGGCGCAAGAATCGCCAAGACGCGAGCTGGGCGGCGGCGCGCAACACCGCACGGATCATCTACGAAGTGCACGCCAAGGGCTTTACCGCCGACGCTGCGTCGGGCGTTACGCATCCGGGCACCTTTCGCGGGGTCGGGGAAAAGGCCGACTACTTCAAGCAGCTCGGCATCACCGCCGTTGAGCTAATGCCGGTCCAAGAGAAGCCGCTCGACGGCGGCTACTGGGGCTACATGACGCTCAACTTCTTTTCGCCCGAGCTCAGCTACGCCTCGGCCCGCGAGCGTAACCAGGTGATCGACGAGTTCAAATGGATGGTCGACCAACTCCACCAGCGCGACATCGAAGTGCTGCTCGATGTGGTCTACAACCACTCCGGCGAAGGCGGTCTCTGGCGCGAAAAGCTCGAGCAAGACGATTTTCAGGTCGATCCCGCCACGGGCGTCAAACTCGCCAACTTCGACCCGAAAGAAGTCGCCGGGCTCTACAACTTCCGCGGCATCGACAACGCCTCCTATTACGCGCTGTCGGCCGACAACCAAACCTATTGGAACAATACCGGCGTCGGCAACGAAACGCGCTGCAACAATCGCCCGATGCGCCGACTGATCATCGACAGCCTGCGCTACTGGGTCGAGGAGCTCCACGTCGATGGCTACCGCTTCGATCTCGCCCCCGTGCTCGGCGCCAAAGACCTCGACCCCAACACCTGGCTCGACCCGAAAGACAGCGTGCTGCAAGAGATCGTCGATGATCCAATACTCAAACGCTACAACGTACCGCTGATCGCCGAGCCTTGGTCGATCGCGCATTTCAAACTCGGCGCCTTCCCCAAAGCCAGCGAAGGCGATCGCGCCTGGGGCGAATGGAACGCCAACTTCCGAGACGTCTGGCGCTCGTTTTTCAACACCGACGATCGCGCACTCAACCAAAAAGAAGGCGCGGTCGATATTGCCGGCGCGCTCACCGGCTCATACGACCTGTTCAACCATAACGGACGTCGACCCTACCACTCGGTCAACTTCATCACCGCTCACGACGGTTTTACCGGCTACGATCTGTTCTCCTACAACGAGAAGAAGAACGGCTGCGGCGTGCTCAACCCGCGGTGTTGCGACCAGCGGCTCTCACCGTTTTGCGACCGGCAAAGCGGCGAGGATTACAATCGCTCGCGCGACCTCGGCGAGAACAACGAACATCTCAAGCGCCAAATGCTCCGCAACATGTTCGCGGTGTTGATGCTATCGCACGGCACGCCGATGATGCTCGGCGGCGATGAGTGGATGCGCACCCAATTCGGCAACAACAACGCCTACTCCAGCGGCGCCGACAATCACTGGAACTGGTTTGCCTGGGGCACCTGGCAACCCAACACCGACCGTCAGCGAATGGTCGACTTCGTCAGCCAACTGACCGCGCTGCGCAAGGCTAATTTGCACGCCTTTTCACCGAGTGCCTACGACGGCGGCGCGCCCTTCGCCTGGAAGAACGCCCAGAATAGCGACATGACCGACGGTGATTGGTCGAAGCGCCAGCTGATGCAACACTACTGGGACCAGAACGCTGGCCCAGAGCTTTTGCTATTGATCAATATGGAAACGGACTGGGTCGACTTCACCTTGCCCGAGCAGCGCAGCTGGCAGCGTTTGCTCGACACCCAATCGTTCTTCGACCTCGAGGAAAATTTCGCCGCCAGTGCCGACAAGAAGCGCTCGCAGAACATTTCGCTCGAGCAGCCTGTCGCCGTTCCTGAGGCCAAATATCGCGTCGCACCGTTTTCAATCGTCCTGCTTCGCGCCGCCCCTTAAACGCCGCACCAACGACCCCGAGAACCCTCGATGCTTCGCCACCGACTAGCCCGTCTCCTACAAGCTCTCGCGCTGCTATCCATCACGCTGCTGACGATCGCAGCCCAAGCCGAGGTCAAACGCGATCGCTTCAGCGTTGGCGGCTACTTTCGCATCATGGCTCGACCCGACTTCCAGGGTGGTGAATCGCGCCTCGGCCTCTGGAACCTCTATGGCCGTTTGCTCAATGAGGGCCCTTGGGGGGCACTGCAGATGCGCTACGACATGCTGCAGCCCAGCCCCGGGACCAACGACGTCTGGGCCAACGTTCAGCTTCGCATCGAAGGCGGATCGTTCGCCAACGCTGAAGGGCGCAACGGCAATCTCGGCGCTTTTGCGGCAACCCAGCTCTACGTCGAAGCTGGCAACATCCTACTAAGCGGCGTGACCTGGCGCTTCGGCACGCTGAACTACGAGTACGGCGACCTCGGTCTGTACGACATGCGCCCGGCACAGTTGTTTTTCGAAACACTTGGCGTTTCGGGTCGCCTGCAAAACGACAATCTCGACCTGCTGCTCGGCTTTGGCGATTCGGGCTTTTTCGTTCACGGTACAGAGTACAGCACGATCCTCACCGTTGGTGCCGCGCTGCGCTGGCGCGTCGCCCGTCAGTTTGAACTCGGCGTCGGCGGTCAATTGCTCTACGAGCCCGCCGTGCGCGGTAACCGCTTTGCCCCACACGTTACGCCACTGCCCGAAAATGCGACCTACCAAGACTTCGTTCGCGGCGAGATCGTCAAACGGTTCCTCGAACTCAATCCCGGTGCCGCCGATCAATTCCCTGACCCGGAGCCGGTCGCCGCGCTGTCCTACAAGCTCGTCGCCTATCTCGGCTTCGGCAATCTCGGCCCGCTGACCTGGAACAACCTGTTTGCTAACTTCTTGCGCCGTCATCCCGAGACGCGCAAGACCGAGCAAGAGGGCGGCCGCGAATACACGATCTTCGTCAAAGAGCTGACCGACGAGCGCTACGAGCTCAACATCGGCAACGAAATGCAGCTGACCTTGATCAAGAACCGCCTGGACCTGGCCTGGGGCGTGATGTTCGGTTACCACGTCAACCGCGACAACGAGGTGGCCGCCGGCGAGGATAACCGCATCTTCTACTCCACCGTGCTGCGATTGCAGACTTACCTCAGCGAGAGGGTTCATTTGCTGGCCGAAGGTAGCATCGCCCAAGAGCGCTCGCTCAACGGCAACCTCTGGCGCGGCCACTTTGACTCGGTATTTACCAGTAGCGCTGGACGCGCCGATGCTCGCGGCCTCGAATTCGGCGACATCGACACGCGCAACACCTGGCAGATCAAAGGCGGTGTGGTGCTCAACCCGACCGGCGTCGGCATCTTCACCCGCCCCTCATTGCGACTGTTGGTCGGCGTGCAGCACTCCAACATGCACAATGCGTTCGGCAACAGCTTCGTCGAGACACTCGACCAGTTCGATGCCTTTCGCGAACAAAGCGATCGCCACCTACATGGCGTGGTCGCGATCGAAACCGAGGGATGGTTCTAATGCGTTGCCGCCAGCTGTTGCTCTTACCCACTCTTGTTGCATTCGGTTGCATCAAACCGCTGCCGACCCAGCGGCTCGCCACACCGGTCGACGTCGCGACGCTGCTGGTCCACGACGACATTTACCAAAACCGCGCCTTCACCGCGACTGACGAGCTTAGCTCGGCGATCAGCGAAGCGCTGCGCCAGCGCAATCTGGTCGACAAACTGCGCAAGCTCGACATCAAACAATTCAGCCGATTGCGCGATTCAGCGCGACGCCTCAAACGTTTGGGCAGCGAGAGCAACGCGCCGCTGTTGATGTTGGTCGAAAGCCAGGCCCGCTACTACGGCGAGATTCGCGGACGCTTTCGCTGGAACGTCTACCTCAAGGTCACGCTTAGCGAGCGGACACAGCTCGACTCAGCGGTCACCGAGCAGTTCGAGCAAGCGGCGATCATGCCTTTCGCCCACCAAAAGGAAGCCGACGCGATCAGCTCGGTGGCCAAAGTGATGGCCCGACAAGTCGGCACGATGATCGATCAGTTTCTCGCCGGCCGCGCGCTCTAGCAAGACTGCTAGAGCTGCGAGTTTTGCTTGAGATAAGCGAGTAGCTCGTCGACCTGGCTGAAGGCCACCGCGGTATAGGTATCGGCTGCGCCGTAATAGATCGCGATGCGACCGCTTGCCGCGTCGTGCAGCGTGGCGCAAGGGAAGCACACGTTGGGCACGAAGCCGACCGTCTCGTACGGCTTTTCCGGCGTGAGCAGGTAGTCGCGCGTGCGGTAGCGCACTTTGCTCGGGTCGTCGAGATCGAGCAGCGCCGCGCCGAAGCTATAGACGTAGCCATTACAGGGTGCCGACACGCCGTGATAGATCAGCAGCCAACCCTCTTTGGTTTCGATCGGCACTGGACCCGCGCCGATCTTCAGGCCCTGCCACCAGCCCTCGCCGCCGCTACGCATCACCATCCGGTGGCGACCCCAGTGCACCAAGTCCGGGCTATGACTGAGCACGATATCGCCAAACGGCGTGTGTCCGCTGTCCGAAGGGCGGCTGAGCATCACGTAGGCGTCGCCGATCTTGCGCGGAAAGAGCACACCGTTGCGGTTAAACGGCATCAGTGGCCGCTCGAGACGGGTGAAGCGCTCGAAATCGTCGGTGACACCAAGACCGATCGCCGGCCCAGGGAAATCATCGCACCAGGTGATGTAGTAGCGACTATCCAGCAACGTCACCCGCGGGTCGTAGGCGTAGCTGGTTGGACTCGGCGCACCGGCTGGGTCGACCCAGGCCAAGCGTTCGTGCTTGATCTTCCAGTTCAGCGCGTCGTCGGAAAAACCGACGTAGAGCTGCGGGCGGCCGTTCTTCTGGTCGGCGCGAAACACACCGGCGAAACCACCCCGAAACGGCAAGACCGCGCTATTGAAGATCCGCGCTGCCGGCGGAATCGGATTCCACCCGATGATCGGGTTCTTGCTGTAGCGCCACATCACGTCGGAACAACCGCTCGGCCGATCCTCCCAAGGGATGTTGGCAACGGCATCACCGATGATCGTCTTAGACATAGGCCCCCTCTGTTGGGACAAGCCTATCTCAGGAGCGCTAGCCGCACTAGCCCTTGCGCAGCAGGCGATGCCAGCGGCGAATTCGCCGAAAGCTGCGCTAGAGCGTCGCTAGACGAAGCCCTGTTCGATCATCGAATCGCAGCAGTCTTTGAGCGACTGGTCGAGCGGACGGTAGTCGATGCCAAGATCGGCGCGACCGCGACCGTTGTTCAGCAGCATCTTTCGGCTGGCATTGCGCCGAACCAACGCGAAGTTGGCGCGCTTATCGAACAGCGCGGCGACCATCAGCAGCAGATTTGGCAGCCGGCGCGTGGGAATCTTGCGCTGCGGAAAGAGCGCCGCCATTTGCAGCGCGATCTCCTGCAGCCAATGCTCGTGAGCGCTAACGATGTAGCGCCCGTTGGCTTGAGAACGCTCAAGCGCCTCCAGATGGGCGCGGGCCACGTCGCGAATATCGACCACGTTAAAGAACAGCTGCGGGCAGCCGGGGATCTTGCGGCGCAACAGGTCGCGCACCAAACTGGGACTTGAGCGCAGGTGTACACGCGCTCGAACCGGGCCGATCACAAAACTCGGACAGATCGTCACCAGCTCAAAGCGCTTGGTTTCGCCTTGCTGCTCGTAGTAGCGCCAGGCCGTGCGCTCAGCGAGGAACTTGGACAGCGCGTAGGGATCGACCTGCAATTTGGCGTCCTCGGCCCAATCAGCCTCGGTGTGACGATGCGCTTCGGACAAGCGAAAGTTGACGACGGCGACGATCGACGAGGTCATCACAACGCGTCGCACGCTCGGTTGCGCACACGCCGCTTGCATCACGTTCTCGGTGCCGCGCACCGCCACGTCGACGATCTCCCGTTGCGGGTCCTTGGCCGAGAGCATCACCGAAGAGGCGGTGTGGATGACGTAGTCGCAGTCCTTGATCGGCTCGGCGAATGCTCCCGCTTGCAGCAGGTCGGCGCGGACCAGCTCCAACTGTTCGGGATGCTCCGCGGCCAGTTCGCGCAGATGCGCGGTCTTGCTGGGATCGTTCGGATCGCGCACGCTTCCGCGAACACGATAGCCGCGCTCGAGTAGCTGAGCGACGATCTCGGTGCCCAGATACCCCGCAGCACCGGTGACTAACACGCGACGCGTCGTCATCGTAACTAGCGCTCGCTGCAGGCGGGCAAGGGGGCCAGGTAGTGGAGCGGCAATAGCGCGCGCACGTAGGCCGAGCTGGTGTCATTGAGCCGAAAGTCGAGCTTGCGGTTGCTCTTCAGTGTACCGATCCGCTCGCCGGGATAGATCCGGTCGCCAACGCGCACACGGTATCCCGAAAGCCCAGAGTATTGCGTTCGCAGCTGGCGGTGACCGTAGCCAGCGACGATCCGGGCGACAGCCTCGGGGTGCTCGATCACGACCGTCTTGCCAGCGCCGGAAAAACGCTCCACGGCGATCACCGTCCCTGGCGCGGCGGCGTAGACGCCCTTGTCCTTGCTTCGCCCCTCGAGATCTTGCCCGGAACTTTGCTCAGCGCCCAGACGGTCCGGACAAGCGATCGGCCAGCTTAGCGCCTCGGCGACGCTGCCACCGTGCGAGGGCAGATTCACACTGAATTCGTAAGACTGCATGCCGTAGTCGCGCGTGCAGGCAACGGTAACGGTGAACACCGCCGGCGCGATCTCGAAGCTGGCCTTGTCGTGACCGGCGACGCCGCCCAAGGACTGACCATCGGCGGAGACACCCAAGCGGTAGTCCGCCTTGCGTCGCGGGGTCATCCCTTTGACTTTGATTCGCTGCGTGCCGCGCTGCCCCGACTTGCCGGTAAAAAACCCATATTCAACGGTTTCGCCGGCTGCGCAGTTGATCACGCCGCTGATCGCGCTCTGCCAAGACTCGCCCTTGCCGGCACTCTCGTCGGCCTGCTCTTGCAGATCGACCGAGCCACAGCCACCAACCAAGCAAACACCGGCGATCACGACAAGCCTTTTGACCACGATCATCGGGACTCCTTTCACAACGTCCGCCGGCAGTTAAGCAAGAGCTGGACCATTCCAACGCGCGCAAATTGAAAGACAAAATGGGCAACGCCGGCCACCGTCGCTGGCGTGACCAGCCACCGAGCACTCGGTTTTCCGATTTGTCGCTTTTTGTCCGCCCAGCACTTGCCGCAGCGAGCCGGCGCATATCTGGCGCAGATCAGGATCACTCGCTCGGTGGATCGACGCGTTTGTAGCGCAGCGTCAAGCTCGATAGGCCAGACCCTCCTTGGGCATGCAGCTCGGGACAAGTTGTTGCGGTCGGCGAAATCTGCTTTTCAGCGGTGTGCTCGGCCGCTTGGTCGAGTTCTGCCTCGGTCAAACTGACGGTGCAGCGACCGCGCTTGCTCACAGCAAAGAAAGGCTGTACCGCGTAGCTCCACAGCCCAACCGTCAGCTCAAGATCTCCCGCGGGCACGTCGACCAGCGCCATCTCGCGATCGAGCGAAAACGATTTCCCATTCCAGAGGTTCCAGGCCACAGGCGAGACAAAGCGGGCCTCGCCAACCGTCAAATCGACATAGTAGTTGCAGGGCGAACCCTCAGCGCTGAATGCTTCGCAGGGCGATCCGGCGAGGGTCGCAGCGGTAACCCCGATCAGGTAGGCGCTCTGCAGAATTGGCCGAACCTCGAAGCGCAGCTCAACACGGTCGCCACCTTCGTCACAGCTCAGCTCGGGCGACAAGCCACCCGGCGCTGCCTGGTCAGCACGTATGTTCAAGGTGCAGCCCGCAACCAGATCGTCGCCATGCGGGTCGAACCACCCAACCGGATCGGCATCATAGACCTCGACAATGATCGGCTCCGCAGTCAGCAATTGTGCCGTAGTGACCGTGATCAGACTGTTGAACGACGCAGTGCTACCGAGAGAGATCCCGTCGATCAGCTGACTGCTCTCGAGGAACGACATACCATCACTGGGGGAGGCATGACGCGTGAACTCGACGTAGAGGTCGCATCCCGAGAGCGGATCGCAACGCTTCTTCGGCGTGACCGAAGCGAGATACAGCGCGTAGAGCTGACCGGCCTTCGCACCGACCTCACCTTTACCGCCAGCGGGATCGAGCACTGGCCCTTGGTCTAAAGAACCACAGGCACCGATCAGCAGCGCGAGCATTGATAATCCGAAACGCATGGTAACGCCCTCCTGGCGTCCGGTTAATGCAGATCCTGAGCCAGCAGCACCAGAAGGCGTTGTTTTTGAATAACCGGAGCTTAACGAGCCAGGCCCAATCCGCGCGTCGTGGACTGGGGACATTCGCATCCCGATTCGCCGTGGCCGAACTGAACCGCGATCGGGGAGGTCAAAATAGACGGCTAAGCGGTCTCGCGGCTGGGGCGTTTTCTAAACATCGCAAGCCTCGCCGTTGCTACCGACCGAGCGATCACTCGTCTGTCGCAGCAAGATGGCGCTGACAGAGCTCGACCAGCTGTTCGGCGGTGACGCGACTATAGACGGTCATTCGGGGTGCCGAACGGCCACGCATCACATCGATCAGCTGGTCGGCATCGCGCTGCTGATCGTCGGCAGTTTCGACCACGACATTGGGCCCCTCGGCGCAACGATCGAAGCAGTAGTCCTGACAGACTTCGATGCGCGCTCGGGCCGCGGCGTTCTGCTCACGGTAGCGCTCGACGACCTCGCAGAGCTCGGCCACCCAGCGACCGCAGGTCGCCCCCTGGCAAACGTGGATAAATAGCTTAGCATTAGATGTTGTCGCATTCGTCATCGAAAAAGCCGCTCGTTCCCGCGGTTGGGCTGTCACCCAGCGGACCTTCCGGTCCGTCTGACCTAGCACCCGATCCAATGAGCATCGATATCGCCCAATCCATGGTGAATGACAACAGCGGGACCCTGAGTTTCGGCGAATTCTTCGATCGGCACCTGCCTCGGGCACGCCGCCTGGCCTGGCGGCTGGTTGGCGGAGATCAGGCGGCGGCAGACGACGTGGTCCAAGAAGCATTTTGTCGGGCTTTCCATGCGTTACCGCGCTTTCGCGGACAGGCCAAGCTGGAGACCTGGCTCCATCGGATCATCGTCAACGAGAGCCACAACTACCGACGAAAACATCGCCTGATGCGCGAAAGCGGCGAAACGCTCGAGCGCAGTGGACGCGTTGCGCCATCAGACCCAGCCCTGCGCCGAAGAATCGCCGAAGCACTCGAACAGTTGAGCGAGAGTCAACGCGCGGCCTTCGTGCTGGTGCATCTCGAACAGTACACCGTCAAACAAAGCGCCGAGCTCCTGCAAAAGAGCGAGGGGAGCGTAAAGAAACATCTTCATCGCGCATTGGTACGTTTGCGTAGTGAGTTAGCCGACGTATGGCAGGTAAACGATGACCGATAGACATGACGCGTTTCCGGAGCACTTGCGAGCGGCCTTTAGCCCCGATCCACCGAGCGCAGCCGAGATAACCAGGCTACGCGCTGCGATAGCAGCGGCGGCGACAAAGCGGCGGGCAACACGACAGCGGGGGTGGTTGTTTTCGGGTGCGTTGTTAGGCGCCGCGGCGGCGATCGTCATAGCGATCTGGATCTGGATCGCGCCTGAGCAACAACGCAATGCTGGTTTGAGCAGCTTGCCAGACAACCCGACGACGCTGTCGGTCGAAAGCGCCAGTTGGCTACTCGGCGAGGATGACTGGCTCGAGACGCTAACAGCGTCGGTCGTCGAGAGCGACGGCGATGAGATCGATTCGGAAGTCGACTTCGACGACCTCGCGCAGCTCGTCGGTGGTTGGGTGTCACGGTGACGTTGAGCGACACGGGGTTGTCAGCAAGCGCTAGTCAGCTGTCACCTGGTTTGGACAATCCCGTGTCAAAAGACAAAACCGACGAGGGCCAAAGGAGCTGAACAGATGAAACGGATCAGCGCGATCGGCATCAGTGCGGCCTTGATGATCACCAGCGTTGCCTGGGCCGGCGGACCTGGTGGGCCAGGGGGACCGATGGTTGAGAAGCTGCACCGACTAGCGACCCAGCTAAACCTCGATAGCACGACGCGGGCAAAGATCAACGCCTTGGCTGCTCAAACGAAGACCGCGGCCCAAGCGCTGCGCCCCAAGTTTCGCAAGGCCCGACAAGCGCTGCGTGAAGCCCTCAACGAAGCCAACCCTACAGAGCGCAAAGTGCTGGCACGCGCCGACGTCTTGAATCGGCTGCGCACCGAGCTCGACCGCATCCAGCTCAAAGCATTGGTCAAGATGCACCAACTGCTGACACCGCAGCAGCGCGACAAGCTGCGCGAACTGCGCAAAGACCGGCGCGCCAAACGGCAACAGTGCAGGCAAGAGCAACAGGCGCGCTGCGGCAAGGGTGCCCGAGAGGGGAAGGTGCAGTGCGTGCTCACCAACTACGCCAAATTCTCGGCAGACTGCCAACACAGCATCGTCAAACGCTATACGCGCGGCCTGCGACGGCGGGGCGGCTTCGGCAGCCCACAGCGTATCGGCAAGTAGCGCCCACCACTTTACGACGGCAAGCCGCCAGGCTACCGTCTGGCGATGCTTACCCAGCTCGACGATCGACTCTATACCTTCGCCTACCAAGCGCCGATGCTCGGCGGCGCGGTGCGCTTTCCGGCACGCTGCACGGTGATCGCGATGGCCAGCGAGCAACTCGCGTTGATTTCGCCGGGGCCGATCGCACCACCGCTCGCCGAGGCGATCGATCAGCTCGGTCGGGTCAGTTTGCTGATCGCGCCCAACGCCTTTCACTATCTCTACCTGGCGGCCGCCAAACAGCGCTATCCCGCGGCGAAAGCGGTTGTCGCCCCAGCGCTAAGGACCAAGCGACCCCAATTGCCCCATGATGGTCTATTGCCGCAAGATTTGCCGGCGGCTTTCCTCGACGATGTCGAGGTGACAGCGATCGCTGGCGCACCAAAGCTCGACGAGTACCTCTTTTATCATCGGCCGAGCCGAACACTGATCGTCACCGACTTGGTCTTTAATATCCACGCCGCCGAAGGCTGGCTGACTGCCCCGTTGCTCAAGATGTTCGGCGCCTGGGGCAAGCTGGCCTCGAGCTGGTTCTTGCGACGCACCGTGCGCGATCGCACCGCTGCGGCACGCAGTCTCGAGCCGATCCTCGCACGACCATTTTGTCGAACACTGCTCGCCCATGGCGAGCCGATCGACCTCAATGCGCCGGCCGCCTTAGCCCGCGCACTCGCTTGGCTGCCCCTCAACCACTAGCCCCGCACAAGCCGCTGCGCCCGCGGGAACAGTCGCCGCTGTCCCGCGATCTGGCAACTGACTTAGTCAGCGCGACCCGAACCGCTCGAGAATTCACAGGCGTTTTTCGCCAAGCCCAACGCTGAGCACTGGCACTTTTTTTGCCTTTTCTGCCCGTCAAGCAGTTGGGGGGAGAAAAATATGCACCTGCGCCTATTGATGATCGTCGCTCTGTTCACGGCCGGCTGTGGCAGCCTCGGCTCACCATCCGAGCCGGTCGGTGCAGCCAACGGAAAAGCCGAACAGCCCAAGCCAAAAATCAAGGTGTTCTTCCACCAGATCCTGCCGGTCAACGAACCGCCCGAACCCGACCTCGATGACCCATTCGCACAGCTACCCAGCGTGCCGATCGATGATGAGCTTGCTGCACTGCAGGTGAAGGTACTCAACGACTATTTTCAACCGCTCGGCTTCAAGTTTATCAACCAGGGCATCGACCAAACCCTCAGCGACGAGTGGTACGCCCGCGAAGACAAGCTGACGCCTGAGATGTACTGGTATTTTCGCTGTGGCACCCCGGGTGACTTTACCCCGCCGACCGAGCAGCAGCTCAAAGACTGCAAGCCAAGTCGGCAAGAGCTGCACGTCTATATCGTCTCCGCCTGGGCCGAGGGGATGTCTTTTCGCCCATCAAGATTGTTCGGCGAGTACCCCGACTACGCCTATTACGACGGCGCCATCCTCGGCCAAACGCTGCTGCCCTTCGACGCCGACCTGACCAGCGACGAACTCGCCGCGGTTCGCGCGCCATCGGTTGGCGTCGCACTGGTCCACGAAGTGGGCCACTGGCTGGATCTCAAGCACGTCTTTAGCAGCGACGGTAGCTGCGACGACGCCGATGGCATCGCCGACACCCCACCAGCCGCAACGATGGCGATCGACTGTCGGGCAACGCTCGACAGCTGCCCCGGCGACGACCGCCCCGACGACGTCAACAACGTGATGAACTACTCCAGCGAGCATTGCGCCAAGCACTTCACCGACGGGCAAAAGGCGGCGATGCACAACGCCTGGGAGCTATACCGCCCATAGCCACCCGGCTCGTCAGCACACGATAACGGTGCTATGGTCGGTCGGTGGCTAGCGGTACCCTGCAAATCGACTTCCTCGGCTCCGGTTCCGCGGGCAACGCCACGTTGTTGCGCTGTGCCGACCAACAGATCTTGATCGATGCAGGCTTTGACGCCGCGACGCTCAGCGAGCGCCTCGAGCAGGTCGGGTCCTCGCCCGCTGAGATAACCGACCTGCTGATCACACACCTTCACGACGACCACGTGATCGGCGCCGCCGCGCTTGCCGCCAACGAGCAGCTGCGCATCTACGGACTAGCGCCCGCGATCAAACGGGCCAGCGTGCGCGGCAATGGGTGGAGGCGTCATTATCTGAGCGCTGGCCAAGTCGTCGATCTCGGCGCCTGCCGCTTGTGGCCCTTCGCCGTCCCTCATGACTCTCGCGGCGGGGCCCTCGGCTTTCGCATCGAAACGCCCTGTGGCGAACGGCTGGGGTTTGCGACCGACATCGGCGCGATCACCGCCGAGGTCATCAAGGCGCTCTCCGGTTGCACGATTCTAGCGATCGAGGCCAACCACGACCGTGAGCGGCTCTGGGCGGGCCCATATCCGCAGTTCCTCAAACACCGCATCGCCTCGCAACGCGGCCACCTCTCCAACGCCGACGCTGCCCGCCTGCTGCGCCGCGTGCTCAGTCCGGCGCTGCGCGCGGTCTACGCGATCCATCTTTCCGAAACCAACAATTGCCCCAAACTGGTGCGCGACGCACTCTCCAAGGTGCTGCCGACGACGATCGGTCTGCAGATCGTTGAGCAACACCGCGTCCAACGCTATCCGCCCGCGGCACAGCAGCTGCCCCTCTTTGCAGCCTGCACATCGCGCGCAGCCAGCGGTGCCTAGGCGCCGCCGATCGCTTCAGACCTACATTGTCGCCAGGTCGATCGACCTCAGCGCCATGGGGATACAGGCCCCGCCACAAACGACAACCGCGAGCAACGGCCTGATCATCGTTGAGAAAAGCAGCCGCGACCCGCGAAATCCACCCTGTGGCTTAGGTACGACACTTGCAATCCGCTCAGTGCATCCAGGGGGGAGCATATGTTCGTCAGTCGTCGTGCGACAGTGTGGGCCAGCGCCGTCTTCGTAATTTTGCTACTCGGCGCCTGCAACGGCGAGGTAATGCAAATCGCCGCCAGCGATGGCGGTGGTCCCGACCTCACCCCCGTATCGGCCCACCTCTCGCCGCCGTTCGAGCTGACGAGCCCCCCTCCGGCAACAGCTCCACCGATCACCAACACCTGCATCGCGACCTGCGTGGCGGAGAGCGATCTGTGCGATGGCGTCCAGTGCGCGGCGGGAACGACCTGCGTCGACGGGCAATGCGTCGCCGGCTGCTTCCTTTCGCCCTGTGCCGGCGTCAAGTGCGACCCGGGCTATTTCTGCAACGGCGGACGCTGCGTCAAGGTCAACAGCTGCGACAAGAAATGCGATAACGGTTTCGTCTGCCATAAGAGCTGCCCGCAAAAAGACCCCTGCGACAGCGTCAGCTGCGGCAAGTGCCAAACCTGCGTCGCCGGAACCTGTATCGATGACCCCTGTGCCTGTGCCAACTGCGGCGCCGGGCAATACTGCGTCGGCGGACAATGCAAAGACTCCTGCGCCTGTGGTGTCTGCGGCGCCGGCCAAGGCTGCGTCTACGGCACGTGCACTGCGACCGGGCACGGCATCCCCGGTTGCGCCCCCGACTGCAACGCCAAACGCTGTGGGTCGAGCGACGGCTGCGGTGGGATCTGCGGCAATGGCACCTGCGATGCCGGCCAATATTGCGCGGGCGGAACCTGCCAGTGCCAACCGAACTGCAACGGCAAGGCCTGCGGCGCTAGCGACGGCTGTGGCGGAACCTGCTTGAGCGGCAGCTGCGGCGCCGGAAAATTCTGCTCGGCCGGGCAGTGTCTCTGTAGACCCAATTGCAGCGGCCAGACCTGTGGCGGTGACGACGGCTGCGGCGGGATCTGCCGCTCGGGTAGCTGCGTCCCCGGTAAGTACTGCGTTAACGGCGTCTGCATGTGCCAGCCCAACTGCAACGGCAAGACCTGCGGCGCCGACGATGGCTGCGGCGGAATCTGCCGCTCGGGTAGCTGCCCGACCGGCAACTATTGCGCCAACGGCACCTGCAAGTGCCAGCCCAACTGCAATGGCAAGAGCTGCGGCGCCGATGACGGTTGTGGCGGAATCTGCCGCTCGGGTGGCTGCCCGACCGGCAACTATTGCGCCAACGGCACCTGCCAATGTCAGCCCAACTGCAACGGCAAGGCCTGCGGTGCTAGCGATGGATGCGGTGGCACCTGCATGTCGGGAACCTGTCCGACGGGCAACTACTGCTCCAACGGCGTCTGCCAATGTCAGCCCAACTGCAACGGCAAAGGCTGCGGCGCAAGCGATGGATGCGGCGGAAAATGCCAAAGCGGCAGCTGCAACACCGGAGAGTTCTGCACAGCGGGCGTTTGTGCGCCATTACCGCCATGTCCCTGCGGCCAAGTCCGCGCCGGCAATCAGTGTGTCCCACGCTGCGGCCCCGACAAAACGCCTTGCGGCTGCGACTCCTGCTGCGGACTCGGTCAGCACTGTGACTTCTCGACGATGCAGTGCAAAAGCGACAGCAATCCGATCGGCTAGTCGATCAGCGCATCGGCCAAACGGCGACCAAACATCGTCGCGTCTGGCCGGCACTCTGGAGCTTTGGCCAAGGCGGCCAAGATAACCTCTTCCACGCGCGATGAAGCGTGCAGCATGCGTGGCACCGCGGCGTTCAGATGTTGGACGAGAATCGCCACCGGCGTAGCGCCTTCAAACGGCCGCCGACCCTCCAGTAGCTCGTAGGCGATTATCCCCAAGGCGTAGACGTCGGCGGGCGCACCAACGTCATCGCCGCGCGCCCGCTCTGGTGACATGTATTGGGGCGTGCCGAAAATCTTGCTTGTATCGGTCGTCAGCTGGGGCGCATTGCGCTCGGCGATCTTCGCCATCCCAAAGTCGACGACCTTAACAACCTCAAAAGAAGGCGCGCAGAGCAGCACGTTCTCTGGCTTGAGATCGCGATGCACAACACCCCGCTCGGCAGCCGCCGCCACTGCATCGGCGATCTGCGAAACGATACTCGCTACCCGCGCGGGCTCGAACGACGCGCCACGAGAAACTCGCTCGCGCAAGGTCTCGCCATCGATCCAATCCATCACCATATATGGATTCGATCGCTCGCGACAAACCCCCGTATCGTGAACGCGTACGATGCCAGGGTGGTTGAGGCTGCCAAGGATCTCCGCCTCCTGGGCCCAGCGTCGCACAGCCTCGAGCTGCATCTGCTCGGGGTGCATCACCTTGATCGCCACCGCATGGTTTGCTTGCCGGTCGATCGCACGGTAAACCGTCGAAGCCGCGCCATGACCGACCATCTCAACGATGTCGTATCGATCACCCTCTAGTGTTGGCCAACCCTGTGTCACCGTGCGTCCTCGCCCACCGGCAGCGCGACGAAAAAGGTCGCCCCCTCGCCTGGCGTACTTTCAACCCAGATCTTACCGCGATGTCCTTCGACCACATACTTACAGAGCGAAAGTCCCAGGCCGCTCGACATCCGCAAGCCGCTCCGCCGGCTGTCAACCTGACCAAAGGCATCGAAAATCCTTCGATGTTCTGCCTCTGGAATGCCTTCGCCATCGTCGCGAACTGTCAGTTCCACATACGCCGCGGCAAAAGCTCTACTCCGCCCGTCGGCAAGCGCGTCTTCGGGATCAATCAAACGAGTGGAAACAACAATCGTCCCGCCCGCAGTGAATTTGATCGCGTTACCGATCAAGTTCGTGACCATTCGACTGATCAACTCGTGGTCGAGTCGCAAAACTGGGAGGTCAGAGCAGAGTTCGAGCTCGATCTTGGTGTCGCGGTTACGCGCTAATGGTGCTAGCCGATGCACCACCGCCCGCAAGTGATCGTTGAGCGCGGCAGGCATCGGACGGATCTGCATCTTTCCTGCTTCAAAACGCGACACGTCGAGCAGGCTGTTGATCATGTGCAGCATCTCTTCAGCGCAGCGCAGTCCGCTGCCAACGGCGTCTTGGGTCGTCGTCGGCAAACCGACATGGCGCTCGATCTCACCGAAAGCAACGAGCACCGACTGCAACGGATTGCGCAAGTCGTGCACGAGCATCTGATTGAGTTCACGGCGCAGCCGTTCGTTCTCCTCGAGCGACCTCGCGTTGGCGATCGCCCCAGCGACCGACTCGGCGAGCGTCTCCATCACCACGCGATCGTGCACGTTCAACACACGCGGATCCTCGCGCTGAACCTGCAACACACCGATACAGCGAGAGCTCGCAACCAGCGGCACAGAAAGGATGCTGGTCACGCCCGGTGTCGCTGGCGTACTTCCGCCGAATTGCTCTGGGTCGGTGAGCAGCAATGTTCGCCCATTGCGCACAGTTGTGCCCGCGATGCCGAAGCCGATCGGCTCCTCATAGCCGATACCGATCTGCGCGCTCTCGGCACAAGCTATGGCGCGCACGACAACCTTGGAACCCTCAACGAGCATCAAAGACACAGCGTGGTAGTCAAAACGATCGCGAGCGTGGGTAACGGTCATCTCGAGAATCTTGCTGAGCTCGAGCGATGAGGTAGACATCCGCGCGACTTCGTTGATCAGCAGCAGCTGCTGCCAGCGACGGCGCTGCGACTCAAACAACCGCGCGTTATCGATCGCCTGACCGATGAAGCCCGCGAGATTCTCCAGCAGACGCTCATCCTCAACCGTAAAGCGAGCGGGATCGGTGTCTTCAACGAGGAGAACGCCGATCACCTCACCAGCAAGTCGCAGCGGTACGAGCACGGCGCTGCGGGTCTCTTCGGCGCGCCGGCGATAGTCGCTGTCGAGAGACAGTTGCGAAAGACGCTCGGTGTGGCCCTGTTCGAACACGCGGTCGCGGAGGATCGGCCCGAGCAGTTGTTCGGCTGACAGTCTGGTCTGATCGCCATGTAACGGGCGGCGAGCGCCCTGTCCGACCCGCGTCAATCCGCCACTGTCCTCACAAAGGTAGACGCCGGCAAAGGTCACGTTGAGCGAGTCGATGATCGTATCGCAAGCCAGCGTCGCGACCTCCTCGCGGTGGAGCGAGGAAGAGATCAGTCGGCTGATCTCGTTAACCAGGCGGATCTGGCGTACGCGCCGACGCTCCAGCTCATAGGCTTGCGCGGTCTCGAGGGCGGGCGCGATCAACGCGGCGATCACTTGTAAGAGGTGAAGATCTTGCTCGGCGAACGCGTCGGCGCGCTCGCTACGCACGCAGATCACCCCCGTTTGCCGATCGCCCACCGCAAGTGGTACGCAAAGCTCGCTACAGGCCAGACCAAGCCCCTCGATGTGCGTCGTCGGCATCAAGCCTTCACCGGCAAAGCGCGCTCGGCCGTCGACGGCAACATGACCGACCGGCCCCTCTCCCAGCGCGATCCGGTCACCGACGTCAACACGCACTGGTCCATCGGGCCCTCGGTGAATCGCCGCACGAATACGCACGCTCTCGCCATCGATTAGGCCGAGCACCGCGCATTCGAAGCCAAACTGACGGTGCAACAACTCAACCACTCGCCAAAGCTGCGAGCTGATGCTTAACGACGAGAGCGCCTCGGCTACGTTTGCCAACAGCTCGAGGTCATGGATGCTGCTCGTGCGCGCTGACTCTTGTCGTGTCAAAACGACGGCAGCTTACACCGGTTGTTTTGCCGCCACCACCGCCGCCGCGGCATTAATTTAACCCAATAGTTAGGAACGCTTGCGCAAGCTAAACGAACAGCAGATGGCCCCTGACTCGACCATCGCTCAACACGCGCAAGCAATCGAGATAGAGCGCAACCTGGCGACGGTAGGCGGCGATCTGACCGAGCGTCGGTTGACTATCGGTCTTGTAGTCAACCACGTGAAGGCAATCGTGCTGATCGACGAACACCAGGTCGACGATTCCGTCGACCAGCGTTGGCTCCTCACCGAACAAAAAGGCGATCGGTGCCTCGCGATAAAGCGCCTTGGCACGACGTGCACGCTGCATCAAGGGATGCGCGACCGTCTTTGCGAGCTGTTGATCAGCTAACGCTCGTTCCGCTTGCGATGCGCACAGCTCATCGGCCGCCGAGGCGATGATCGCTCGGCGATACGCCGTGTCGTCCACTGCGCGATCGAAATCCAGAAATTCCAGCGCGCGGTGCATCAGGTTTCCGTAGCGCAATCCACCAACCGTGAGTTGATCGGCGCGCTCGACTTCCCAGATTTCCACCGCGTCAGCCGCAGCGCTGGCCCAACTCGCGCCACGGTGAGCCACTTCGGTGGCGGCCCGCCAACGGCAAAGCGGCTGCTGTAGCTGAAGACGGTCCGCATCGGCGCGGCTTTGCCAGGTCGCGTATCGTTCGACGCTTTGGCTGGCCTGTGGCCCATCTCGCTCCAGCAGCGCATAGTGGCGAATCGGCGCCTGCCGAGGAGCTTCGGCCTGCAACTGCTCAAAGTCCCACCACAACACGTGATGCTCACCGCGCCGCGGACGATACAGTCCGGCCTGACCGATCAACATCCCGTCGTCTACGCTCCGCGCAGCGCCACCGGGCAGCCCGCTGGTTAGGCGAACTGCCCCTTCGAAGACCGGCGACAGTGGCGCCAGCCAACTTTCCTTGGGCAAACCGTCAGCCGGCAGCGGCAGCACCAGGATATCCTGCGCACGTGTCGCCGCGACGTAAAGCAGGCGCACGTCTTCGGCCTGCTGCTTGGCCAGCTCGGCATCCTGGCGGACGAGCAACTCGTTCGGCCGGCAACCGCAGATCTCCTGCGCGTACAAACCCGCGGCGCGATCGCTCGCTGAGGAGGGCAACCTCGTGTTGGCGGTCGTTGCCACATCGACCAGCACCACCACCGGGAATTGCAGTCCTTTCGCCCGATGAACAGTCATCATCTGCACGCCGCCGCGTGAAATCGATCCGCCGTCGTCCGACGCTGCGCTATCGGCCTGTTGATCGAGGTAATCGACGAACGCGCGAAACGAAAGCGCGTCGGTCTGCTCGAATGCCCGCGCCAAATCCAGCAGTCGATCGACAGCAGCCACGGCTAGCTCGCCATCCGGCCGCAGATGAAACATCGTCATCGCCCGCGTTGCCGCCAACAGACGACCGATGGTATCGGCGAGAGGCCGACGGTTGCGCCCGCGATGTAGGCGATTCATCAGGCGCAGCGCTTGCACGATCCGTGGGTCGAAGCCTTCGCAGTCCCCCTGCTCGGCCAAGCGAGCATCGAAACGCCCACCCGCCTGCTGGTAGAGCAGCAAGGACTCATCGTCGAGGCCGAACAGCGGACCGTGAAGTGTCGCGTAGATCGCAAGCTGGTCATCGGGCCATTCGATCGCTCGCAACGCGTGGCGCAGCACCTCGATCTCGTCACGCCAAAAGAACGCCTGAGTCCCCGCGATACCGTGCGCGATGCCCCAGCGACGGAGCGCTTCCGCGTAGGGCAAACTTAAGTCGCGCCCACCGGCTCGCAGCCGACGGAACAGCAGGCAGAAGTGTTCAGCAGCCAACGGCACCAACGTGCCGGCCGTGCCGCGCACGCGATAATGCCCCGAACCGATCAGCTGGGCGATTAGCGCCGCCACCGCGGCGGGTTCGCGGGCCCGACATGCAGCCAGCCGCTCGGGCAGCCCAGCCGGCGAAAGCGGCAACGCCAATAGCGCTGGCTGCCGCGCTGCAACCGCTTGGGGAGCGTCGCTCGCCGTCGACATACCATCGACCCAGGGAATCGCTGGACGGTGCGGACACAGCGGCACGTAACCAGGCTGACCATCGCCTTCGACCAGCAGCGGCGAAAATGCCGCGTTGACCGCGTGCTGAATGTCAGGAACAGCTCGATAGCTCGTCGACAACTCCAACACCGCAGAGCGCATCGTTTGCTCGGGTAGCGCCGCGAGGCGCGCCTTAGCGCGTTGATAGAGCTCGATCTCGGCGCGCCGAAAGCGATAGATGCTTTGCTTGGGATCGCCGACGACAAACAAGCGACCAGCACCTGGCGCAGCGTCGACGGCCTCGGCCTCAGCTGGCGCGGCCAAACAGAAGAT
The DNA here is from genome assembly GCA_020633415.1 of Deltaproteobacteria bacterium. Classification (GTDB taxonomy): domain Bacteria; phylum Myxococcota_A; class Polyangia; genus JACKDQ01. Next base: position 913,114 of record JACKDQ010000001.1, on the reverse strand, counting down.
GATCTCGGCCTGCAGCGGATCGGTGTCCTGAAATTCGTCGACGAAGAAATGAGAAAATCGCTGTCGCAGCGCTCGACGCAGGCTCGCATCACGCTCGAGCATCTGGCGCGTCAACCGCAGCAGATCGGTGAAATCAAGCTTCGCAGCCCGCAACTTCTCGTGCTGGTAGGACCGCACCACCGCCATCAGCTCGCCGCGCAGCTCGGGCGCGAGATGCGCACCGACGGTCAGCTGATAGCGCTCCAACTCGCCCTGGAGTTGAGTGAGCTGGGCCGTCAACGGGGCCAGCTTCCCCCGCCGACCGAGGCGACGAATCAGGTAGGGCAACTCGCGACACAGACGATCGAAGCGCCGGTCGAGCTGGTGTTGGGTTGCCTGCTCGAGCGCGCGAAGTTCTCCCGCTGTGTCGAGCAGCACCGAAAGGCGCCCCTCTTCCACTCCGCCCGCCCGCACCAACGCGTAACCCGCATCGGCCACAGCGAGGATTTGCGCGATCAGCCACTGCCCCAACTGCTCGCTTGGCGCAGCCTGGTCCTGCCAGGCCGCAGCCAATTCACAGTGCTCGGCGAAGCGCCAGGCCGCATCGCGCAAGCGATCGAAGCATCGCCGCTCGTTGCGCGAAAGAACGATGGCTAACGCCGACGCCTCTTCCGGCCGCCGACGGTTGAACCAGTCAAAGAACACCCGATCGAATAGGCGACGACTACCGATCGCATCACCGAGCACTTCGAAATCAGGATCGACGCCCGCGGCCAGTGGGTATTCGCGTAGCAGGTCAGCGCAGAAGCCGTGGATCGTGCTGACCTGCGCCCGCTCAAACTGGTAGAGTGCATCGAGAACGCGACGGTGCTGTTCTCCTTCCAGCTGGCCCAACGCATCGCGCAATCGCCGGCGAATTCGCAGCTTGAGCTCTCCGGCGGCCTTCTCGGTAAAGGTCACCACGACCATCGAGGCCAACTCGCCGGCACCGCTACGGATCACAGCCTCGATCCGATCGATTAGAACGTGCGTCTTGCCGGTCCCCGCGGCAGCCTCGACGAACTGCGATTCGTCGATCGCCTGAGCGATCCTTTCCCTTGCGGCGCTATCGGTCAGCTGCTCAACCATCTCAACGTCCACGAATCCGCTGCAGATCGGCGAGCCAACCTTCGGGGCGCTTGCGTTCGTTCTTGCCGCGCCAACGGCTTGCCGCATCGCGACCACAAATCGCTAAATAGTCGCAGTAGCTGCAGTCCGGTTCGGGTGCAGCGGGCAGCCGGCCCTGCTCAACCATCGAGAGCACAACGCTCAGCAAGCGCGCCGCCTGCTCGCGCAGCTCGGCTGTCAGCGCGACGCGCAGCCGATTGTAAGAACCGATCTGCGTACAGTAGTAGAGCTCACCTTCGACCACCAGCTCACCGGGGTTTAGCGCCTCGTAGCACATGCCGTAGAGCACCCGCTGCAGCCGACCGCGCACCTGCAAATCCGCGCGCGAATCGGGCCGACCGGTCTTGTAGTCGACCACACGCAATCCGCGATCGCCACGACGAACGATCAGGTCGATCGCCCCGCGAAACTGCACACCTTCGACCTGTGCGGGCTGCTCGGAGCTCGCGTGATCCGACTCAAACTGTTTGCCCACACCAAAGGCATACTCGAAGGCGATCGGCTCGACCGGCTCGCCATCTGCCTCGCGGCGCAGCCAGCCTCGCAAATCGGCCATCAGCGCCTCGCAGGTCTGGCGCCACAACACGCCATCGTGCTGAGCGAGTCGGCGACCTTGATGCTGGAAAAACAATGCTGACACCTCGTCCAGCAACTGCAACGCATCTTCCAATTGATCAAGGCGCAGCGGCAGTGAACCCTCTTGCCGCAAACGCTGGTAGACTAGAAACTGCAGCCTGTGCAACAGCTCGCCGCGGGTTTGCGCGTCGATACCAACGACGGGCGCGGCGATCGGCAATGAAGGCCGCAGTCGCAACACACTGCCTAGATAGAACTGATAGGGACAGCGAACAAAACGCTCCAGGCCGCTAACCGACTGGGGCTTGCTCAAGGCGCGTTCGCGCAGCACGTCGCGCGCACTTGGCGATTCCAACCAAAGCCCGTCGGCAGGGCCGAGCCGACGGCCGCCGCGCTGCCACTGCAGGCGCAGGCTTTCGATCAAGAAGCGATGATCGTGCAGATGGGCCAGTGAGCCGCGCAGTGGATCGACCGGCTGTCCGACGCCCTGGGCCTCGAGCTCGGCCAGTAAATCCAGATCGTAGTCGCGATCGTCCAACGATCGACATCGCTGGTACGACGCCAGATCGACATCGAACAGCCGTGCGGCTTCGAGCAAGTAAAACGATGGCACAACCACACGCCCGCCATGACGCTGTGGACAGCAGAGCACCACACGATGTTCCGCGGCACCGATCGCTGCGCGGAACAGCTGACGCTCGCGTTGCTGCCGCTGCTCAGCGACGCGAAGTCCTGCGGCCAATACGCGGCGCTGCTCATCGAGCAACACCGGGTCCTGTAGCAGCTTGCGCGGGAAAACCCGCTCAGCGATACCAACGACAAATACCGTGTGAAAAACGCGCGCCCGCGCCGCCTCGACATCACCGACAAAGACTCTCCCGTAGGGACGGTCTCCGCCCGCATCGACCAGATTAGCCAGGCGGTAACCCAACAAGTCGACAACCTCGGCTAGCGAAACGAGCTGTTCACCAAGCGCCGCGAGCTCGTCGAGCAGCTGACAGACGCGCTCGCGCTGGCGCAACGTCTCACCAGCCAGATCGCCAAGCAGGGCAACCCAGCTTGAAAAGCTCGCCTGTTCTGGCAACTCCAGCAAACGTTCAAGAATCGGGAGGCAATGGGCCTCAACACTGGCGACATCCTCAAGCTGCTGCTCGACAACGTAGCGGTAGGGGTCGTCATCGGGCAAACGCTCCGACTGCAGCTGCAGTTCCTGCCGCAACGCATCTAGTCCAATACGCCAGGCGTCGAGGCCTTCGGTAATGTTGGCCCGGGCGATCGCTCTTTCCCAGCGCGCGCTGGTCGCGCGCTCGGTCGGCAGCTGTTGTAGCGAGAGAAACTCGACAAACGCCGCCGCCGAGAGGTTTTCCTGGCGACAGCGCAAGAGCAGCAACAACGCGCGCCCGGCTGGATCGGGCCTTGTTGCGCCTGCGGACAAATAATACGGGATACCCGCACGACCGAGGGCTTCTTCGACCAGCGGCAGGTAACGCGCACGATCGCGCATGAAGATCGCGATCTCGTCGCCGGGTATCTTTTGACTGGCGAGCTCGAGGATCTGTTCGGCAACTGCCGCACACTCCTCCGCACTGCTCTCCAAAGATAGCAAGCTCACAGTTCGATCCAACGCAGCACGCGGTGCATCGGCGAGAAACAACTGATGCTTGAGCTGTTCGAGCGCGCTAGCGCCAGGTTGCTCGGCCGCCGCAACACGGGCCGCGAGCAATTCGATTCCCTCGCCCCTCGGCGCGACGATCGTCAGCGGCGTCCCCTGGTCGGCGAGCTTGTTAACGAGCTGACGCGTGAGACCCGCCGAGAGATCGACGTCGAGCAGCACGATCGGGTCGAGCGGCTGCGTGATCGCCGAGATCGCCAACTTGTAAAGCGCCGCCTGGTCGACAAAACCAGCGACTCGTAGCGCGCTATCGTACGCCCGATAGAGCTCGGCTAGCTCGGCGCCGTTTGGCTCGAGCGCTGCCAGGGCTTCGGCCTCAAGCCGTTCTAGCCGCAATTCTTCAAAGGTCGCCAACAGCACCCGAGAAAAGCCACGCGTCGCGGCGACGGTGCGATAGTGCGCTAACCGGTCGTTGGCCGAAGCGACCACCCGACGCAAAATCGCCTGACAAGCCAACGGCGAGGCCAAGGCGAGCTCGGCGGCGAGAAGCGGCTGACGGGCCAGCACACCGGCGAGCTGGGTCAACGTCGCGCGATGAACGTTGAAGGCGACGCCCGTACGCGAAGCGCGCCGGCCGCGGGCGACGACCCGGTGAACGAACTCATAGGCCGCCATCAACTCGTCGCAGATCAACCAGCGCGGTCGAAGGCTGAGTTCGCTGTCAAACAGCGCGGCTGCGGCAAAGTCCCGGCGACGTGCACCGTCGTCGCTTAGGTAGATTGTCGTTCGCTCAGCCATCGTCGGAGCAACGATAACCCGACAATCGCGCCCGACCGTGTGCTTTTTTTAGCCTTGTACCGTCGGCTCGGCCAAGATCGCTTCGGCGCGCTCGGCGCGCTCAGCCGCCAGCCGGGCAGCGATATCAGCATCGGAAACGGCCAAGATCTGCGCGGCAAGGTAGGCCGCGTTCTTGGCGCCATCGATCGCCACGGTCGCTACGGGAATTCCGGCTGGCATTTGGACCGTCGCCAACAGCGCGTCCTGTCCCTGTAGCGGGCCAGAAGCGATCGGCACACCGATCACCGGCAAGGTCGTATGGGCGGCGACCGCACCGGCGAGATGCGCAGCCATCCCGGCTGCTGCGATCAGCACGCCGATGCCGCGTTGGCGAGCAGACTCGACATAGGCCCGGGTCTGTTCGGGCGTACGATGCGCCGAGCGCACCAACATCTCGCACGGGATGTCCAGCTTCTTGAGCACAGCAACCGCACCGTCCATCACTTCGCGGTCGCTTGAACTCCCGATCAAGATGCCTACCCGCGGGCTGTGTTGCGCGACCATCGTGCTAACCCGCCTTCGTCTCGCCGAACGCGCTCTCCCCGGTCAGCGCCTGTCCGACGATCAAGGTGTGGATGTCATGAGTGCCCTCGTAGGTGAAAACCGACTCGAGGTTACACATGTGGCGCATCGCACAGTAGTCATCAACGATGCCGTTGGCGCCTAGAATATCGCGCGCGACACGCGCCGTCTTTAGCGCCATATCGACGTTGTTCCGTTTGGCCAGCGAGACCGCCACATGATGGACCTGGCCGTCGCGATCCTTGAGCTGTGCCATTCGGTGACAGAGCAGTTCGGCCTGGACGATGTCACTGTACATCTGCACGAGCTTTTGCTGAACGAGCTGAAACCCGGCGATCGGTCGATCGAACATCACGCGCGCTTTCGCATAATCCAGCGCTTCGAAAAAGCACGCCTTGGCCGCACCGATCGCGCCCCAGGCGATGCCGTAGCGCGCTTGGCTCAAACACATCAACGCCGCCTTGAGCCCCTTGGCGTTGGGCAAGCGATTGGCCGCGGGGACGGTGCAATCCTCGAAGATCAGCTCGCTGGTCACCGAGGCACGCAACGAAATCTTGCCTTCGATCTCATTGGTGATGAACCCCTCGGTACCGCGCTCGACGACAAACGCGCCGATTTCACCGTCGTCGCAGCGCGCAAAGACGACCGCAAGATCGGCGAGGTTACCATTGGTGATCCAACGCTTGGTGCCGTTGAGCACGTAGTTACCACCTTGGCGTTTGGCGCTGGTCCGCATGCCCGCCGGATTAGATCCGAAATCAGGCTCGGTGAGGCCAAAACAGCCGATCAGCTGACCATTGATCAAGCCGGGCAACCAACGATCGCGCTGCGCTTCATCGCCAAAGGTAGCGATCGGATAGATCACTAACGAACTCTGCACCGAAGCGAAACTCCGCACACCGCTGTCGCCACGCTCGAGCTCCTCCATGATCACGCCGTAGCCAAGGTAGCTCGTTCCCGCACCACCGTGAGTCTTGACGGTCGGCCCAAGCAAACCAAGCTGCGCGATCTCTGGCACGAGGTGCTTAGGAAACTCACCGCGCCGGAAGCAGCCACCGATGATCGGCAACACCTTCTCTTTGACGAAGCTCCGCACCGAATCGCGTATCAGCCGCTCCTCTTCGGGTAACAACTGATCGATTTGCAGCACATCCAACTCAGATCGCATCGGAGTCTCCCTTGCTTCCCTGCGTATTTGCGGCGATCCGCGCCAAGCGATTGGCATATAGCGCCGCCGTCGCTCCGGCGCCGAAGCCGTTGTCGATATTGACCACCGTCAACCCGGGACTGCACGACTGCAGCATGGTCATTAGCGCACCCTTACCGCCGCCACCAAAACCGTAGCCGACCGAGGTCGGCACACCGATCACCGACGCGGTAACCAGACCGCTAACGACCGTTGGCAGCGCCCCTTCCATCCCGGCGACAGCCACAACGATACCGACGTCGCGATCAACGAACTCGGCAAGTGGCTGCTGCAGTCGGTGGATGCCAGCCACACCCACATCATAGTGAGCGAGTACTTCACAGCCCATCTCGGTCGCTGTCACGCGAACCTCTTCAGCGACCGGAATGTCGGCGGTGCCCGCAGCGAGCAGCCCGACCACACCGCCGGTTGGTTCGACACGACTCGCTGGCTTGGCAGCCACCGCCAGTCGACCATCGGCGTAGAGCGTCACCTCGAGCTCGGGTGTCAGCGCTTCGCGCAAGCGCTCGCCCCACTCGGCCGGCAGCCGCGTGACCAAGGCACGCTCGATCCGCGCAGCCAACTGGCGCGTGATGCGAATTACCTGGTCGAGGGTCTTGCCCTCGGCAAGGACCGCCTCGGGAATCCCACTTCTCGCCCGGCGGCGATAGTCGAGCTTCGCCAATCCGGAAATGTCGTCGTCTTTGACGGTCATCGCACGGCCTGCGTTGGTAGCATGCAGCGAACCCCCAGCAAACCTCAAACACGATCATTTGTATTGGCTGCGGCGACAAGCGGCAAAACCTGACGAGCAGCGCTGCCGGCCAGGCCGCAGCAAACACGCTGCCTGCGGCTCTCGCTGAGAAAATCGCTGTTGCGCCGGATTTCCCGAGGTTTAGCCGGCTAGCCGGTCACAACGCGGGTCACCCTCACCGAAAATCGGACCGACGCCCCGAACCCAGCGCAATAAATTTCAAGCCCTTAGCCACCGCATGCCTGGCACACCGGATGCACTCTTCCGCCCCAGGCTCGGCGGAGCGAAGTAAATATGACGACGCAAAACGACAGACGGCACAGACGAGGTTTCCGCAAGTGGTGCGACCTGCACCGCGAGAATCGTCGGCCGCACTTTTTTGCGTCGCACCGGCCGGCCTACCACCTGCGAGACTAGTCTCAACGACACGATCGACGACGGTGTATTTCGGCGTGTAAGGAGCACGCCTGGATTTTGCGTGGGTAAAACGAGGTGAGGAATGAACGTCCTCAACGCAGTAGTCTTTTCGATGGCCCTGGCCGCTGGCTGTGGGCACAACATTCAAACCGCTAACCAGCGACAGCCGCGGGCAGACCAGCCGCGGGCAGGCCAGCCGCGGGCTGTGCCGACCGTCGTCCAATACCGGCCGACGAGTTTCACGACCACGACGGTGGCGCGCGATCAAACGGCAAGCAGCTCGCCCATCGCGCGCAACGAAGCACCCGCATCGCCAAAGCGTGAGCGCCGCTGGATTCCTGAGCCATTGCCTTCGGGCACCGGACGCTGGTAGTCGGCACAGCACCCTCCTCGCCACATCGCGCGCGAGTCGCAGCGACGACGACAAACCGACATCCCGCTAACGCCTGCGCGTCAGGCCCGACCGATCCCAACGATCCCGCTGCGCTCGGGCAGCGACAAAAGCGACGCCGCGCGGCGCCTCTTTTGCGCACAGCACCACCCAATTCGCCGTATAAAACAGGCACCGAGTGCCAGTTCTTGGCGTGAGCGGTAAAAGGAGATGTGCTGATGTCCCTAAACAAGAGCTACCTAGCGTCACTTGGCTGCGCCGTGCTGATCGCGGTCGGTCTAGGCTGCGGCGCACAAGGCGGCGCTGCGACCGATGGTGGCCCACGCGATGGCAATCCGCTGGTCGACAGTCGACTGGTCGAAGCCGAAGGCGGAACGACCGATGGTGCAGCCGCCGACGGCGGAGCGTCCGACGCCGCGCTTGCGGATCAGACGCTGCCCGTCGACAGCGGGCCCAATCCCAGCGACGGCAGCAGCAGCCCGGAACAGGGACTCGCCGATGCCCAGCCCGTGGTCGACGCCCCACGCACCGACGGTCAGCCACCTGCCAGCCATCGCGTGCTATTCGCCCACGGTCCGGTCGAAAAGAAAAACACCTTCGCCACCATCGAAACCAGCGGCAACAACTACCAACCGATCGGCAATTTGGGTTTCGTTTACCTCGACCCGGTGTCGATGACGCTCGAAGGTCGACTGACCGACTACATCGATCCCGCCGCCAATGGGCCGCGGGTACTGACTCAGCTCGCCTACGGACCGCTGCAGCTACCGCGCAACCTTGGCGTGTTGCGCTGGTTCGGACAACCCGACAGCACGGGCATCGTCAAGACGATCGGCATCATGCGCTTGCGCCCCGATGCACAACTTGAGCTGCTCTACGCGATGCCACGTACGGGCACAGCGTACAAACTCGCCCAGGACCTATCGACCAACGTGGCGGTCAGCGACGATGGGCGCTTCGTCGCGGCGGCCCGACAGCTTCAGCGCGGCATCGTCCTGATGCGCGCCGACGGTACACGCTACGGGGCCGGCAAGACATACCTCGAAGTTGCCGTCACGCCGACACCGGACGCGATCGCCGCACAGAGCCTGACCTTCGTTGGCCATCGACTCTACTTTATCAGCACCAAGGGCGATCTATCGACGCTGTGGTCGATGCCCGCCGACGGTAGTCAGCCGGAGAAGGCGGTCGTGCTGCCCCAGGTCGCCGGCAAAGCGCCGAGCTGGATCGACCCCCAGCTCGAATCCAACAACAGCGGTAAACTGGTCGTGATCGCCGGCAGTAGCTCGACCAACGAAGATCTGCTGGTGCTCGACCCCAACGGTAGTTCGCGCAACTTGACCAAAGCACCGACTGCGCTCGGTAGCCGCGGCGAAGGCTACGGAAGACCTGGCAACGTCACGACCCAGCTGCGGCTGTCGCCAAGCGGAAGCTACGTCGCCTACACCAAGCTGCTGTCGTTTAATCAAGTTGAGCTCTGGATCGCACCGACAGATGGCAGCAGTGCGGCTCGCCATCTCACCGAGGCCAGCAACGTCTCAAGCAACGCGTTCTGGCGCTACGTGCATCACCTGCGCTTTATCGACGACAGTTCGCTGCTCTTCGTGATGGGATCTTCAACGGTGCGCGGCGATCTCTATCGCTACGATCGCCCCTCACAAACGCTGACCAACCTGACGAAGAACGGCGGCACCAGCAAGCCCTTCGCCCTCGATAGCGCGGTCGACGTCTTCGGCCTCTGGCGCTCAGCCAACGGCCGCTACCTGTACTACTTTGAAGACCCATCGCAGACCATTGCCGATCCGCGCCGTGACTTGAAAGCGATCGACCTGCTCAGCAATACCGTCGTGTCGATCACCAAGAACGCCAAACTCGATGCGACCCAAAGGGGCATCGCTGGCTGCCAGTCGAAAACCGTCGTCCTCGTCGGTGACCCGGTCGCCCGGGCCTCCGCGACCCAACACCAGCTACTGATCTTTGACCAAGACCAAGCGACGGCGGCCAAGCCGTTGACCCAACTCAAGCCGAGCGGCGACATGCTGATCGAGGCCTTGGCCTTGGCCGCCAACTGCAGCACGGTGTTGCTCAGTGCCGGTGCAGCCAGCGACGCGATGGAGGTTTACGGCGGACCGCTCGGCGCGCCGAGCGCGATCAAACGCCTCAGCCCGACGCTCGCCGGTGCCAAGCAGCTGGTCTCGAGTTATCTCTCGGTCGCCAGCTCGGGAGACGTCGGCGTCTTCGCCGCCGGGCCGAGCGTGACGACGATGAACGTGTTTGCCGCCAACCTGCTCCATCCAGCCGCTGCCCAGCAGATCTTCACCACGGCGGCAGCAATTCGCAGCTATGCCACGCATTGAGCCGATCGGCTCGCTTCAGACCCGTCGCTGACCCGCCCAGATCGATTAACTTTCGCCAGCCGCTTGCCTGTCGACAAAAATAGGGTAAAAGAACTGTCCAATTGGCGGGCAGACAGGCGATGACCCCAGAAACGATCGAACGAGAGCTTGAGCGCCTGCTATTGCGGGTGGAAAAACCGGCGCGCTACACCGGCGGTGAGGTCAACCAGATCCGCAAGCCGTGGCAAAGCGTCAAGCTGCGCGCTGCGCTGGCCTTTCCCGACATCTACGACCTGGGCATGCCCAACGTCGGCCTCGCAGTGCTCTACCACCAACTCAACCGGCGCGACGACATGCTCGCTGAGCGGGTCTACCTGCCCTGGACCGACATGGAGGCGTTGATGCGCGAGCGGCACTTGCCGCTGTTTTCGCTCGAGTCCAAGCACGCCGTCGCCGATTTCGACCTACTGGGCATCTCGCTACCCTACGAGACGCTCTACACCAACACGCTCAACCTGCTCGATCTGGCGGGAATCGCCTTACGAACCACCGAGCGCGCGCGCAACGCGCCGATCGTGATCGGTGGAGGTCATGCGACTTACAACGCCGAGCCGATGGCCGAGTTCTTCGACGCCTTTGTCGTCGGTGAAGGCGAAGATGTGATCCTGGAGATCGCCGAAGCGATCCTCGCCTGGAAAGCCGGCGATGCACCGCGCCGCGTGCTTCACCAAAAGCTGGCGACGATCGAAGGCGTCTACGTGCCGAGCCTTTACACCGTCGACTATCACGACGACGGCAGGGTTGCCGCGATCAACGCCACCGCTGGCGCCCCCCCGGTTGTGCGCAAGCGCATCGTCGCTCAACTCCCCGAGCCGATCACGCATTTCATCGTTCCTTACCTAGAGACCGTCCACAACCGCGTGGCGATCGAGATCATGCGCGGCTGTACCCGCGGCTGCCGCTTTTGCCAAGCGGGGATGATCACCCGACCGGTGCGCGAACGGCGCGTCGAGCAGATCGTCGAATCGATCGCTCAGGCGCTCGATGCGACGGGCTTTACAGAGGTCGGTTTGCTCTCGCTATCCTCGTCGGACTACAACGAGGTGCTCGCGCTGGTCAAAGCGGTCGCCGCGCGCTTTGCCGATCGCCAGCTCAACATCTCGCTGCCTTCGCTGCGCATCGAATCGTTTTCCGTCGAGCTGATGGATGCGCTGATCGGCAACTCGCGGCGTAGTGGCTTTACGCTGGCGCCCGAGGCGGCCAGCGAGCGAATGCGCGAGATCATCAACAAGCCGGTATCCACCGATCAGCTGCTAAGCACCGCGCGCGAGGTCTATCGGCGCGGCTGGCACACGATCAAACTCTATTTCATGATCGGACATCCACAGGAAACCATCGAGGACGTCCAGGAGATCTGCGACTTGGCTCAAGCGGTGCTGGCCGTCGGCCGCCAAGAAGTTGGTCACCGCGCCCAGGTCAACGTCGGCGTGAGCACCTTCGTCCCCAAACCGCACACACCGTTTCAGTGGGTGCCCTGCGACAGCATCGAACAGATCAAGGACAAACAAGCGCTGCTGCGCCGCGGTCTGCACAAGAGGCGCGGCGTGAAGCTCAACTGGAACGACGCCCAAGAGACGATGCTCGAGAGTTGGCTCTCACGCGGCGATCGCCGACTCGGCGACGTGATCGAGCGCGCGTTCCGCAAGGGCGCGCGATTCGATGCGTGGCGCGAACACTTCAAGATCGAGCTCTGGCGCGAAGCCTTCGCCGACGTCGGACTCGATCCGGCGTTTTACACCCATCGCCAGCGCGAGCTCGACGAAACGCTGCCTTGGGACCATATCGACGCCGCGGTGACCAAGAAGTTCCTCGCCGAGGACTATCGCTGGTCACTCGAGCGCAAGACCCGAGTCGACTGCCGCGACCAGTGCTTCGCTTGCGGTATCTTGCCCAAGTTCAAGGAGCTGCGCCGACAAAACCCAGGCGACCACTGGGAGTGTCCCGACGTCGGCAAGGCGGCGATCAAAGCCGGCCTGCAGCCCGCCGACCGCTCGCCAACCTAGCGCCAGCTAGCAGCGCTTCGCGCCTGCCGCTCCGGTGCGCACCAACTTGTGCCGGCGATTGTTCGGCGCCTACCCGCGGCGTATGATGTTGTGCTTGAACAAGATCGCACAGGGCTTGGCGCTGGTCGCGCTATTCAACCTTAGCGCATGTCACCTGCTGTTTGGCTATCAGAGTACTGGCGGCACCGGCGACGGCTCGCCGCACGATGGCGGCCAATTGGATAGCAGCCGGCGCGACGGCCCACCTGCCGACGGAGCAGGTTCTGACGCGTTTGACGGCGCGATCAGCGACCTGCAATTTGCCGACAGTGCGGCCTGTCCGACGACGGTCACCTTCGCGATCGCCCGCTCGACCAACGCAGGCACGGCTCGCGGCACCTACGTGGCGACAGGCGCCTGCCCCCCACAAGATCCGCAGGTCTTCGGCGGCGGCTATACCTGCCGGGATACGGGTTCGCCACCACGGCCTGGCCTCGAAGCGGTGCGCTTCAACATTCGGGATGCCTGGGACATAGCCTGCCAGGGCACCAGCGCTACCGCGATGCCGTTCTGCAGCGACCTGCCGCAGTCGCTGATCGCGCTTCAGCGCGGCTCGTCTTCGGTCACCGCTACCGCCAGCTCGCCCCCGTGCCCCACCGGTTCCCTGGCCGCAGGCGGTAGCTGCGAGTGTGATCAAACGGTCGACGGCCTGCTCATCGCCAGCTACCCCGCGCAATTCAACGGGCGCTGGCTGTGGCAATGCATCTGCAGCGCCGGCAAGAACCACCGGGCAACGGTCGCCTGCCTCGCCAACTGTCCGGCACTGGCCGGCCTCAACTGGTCTCCGCCGGCCGGCAGTACCAGCCAGGCAATAGCAGTGCTGGCCGGCGATCAGGCGCTCCCTATGACGGCCAGTTGCAGCAGCGGCGAGCAAGTGATCGGCGGTGGCTGCAAGATCAGCCCGAGCAGCGTCGGCGCGGAGCCGGCGCGGCTGGTGGAGTCTCGAGCCAGCGGCACCAACGGCTGGTTCTGTCAGGCGTTGTTTCCACCGGACAACGCGGGAACGCTGACCGCCTACGCGCTCTGCCGCCCCTAGACGGCTGCCGTCTGCCGTCAGCGAGCGGCTCAAGCGCAGGCGCAGCCAACCGGAGGCGAGAAAGAGCAACCCCGGCCTTGCCAACGTCGCCCAGCTGGCATACTCAGGTCGCGATGAACGACGCGATCCATCGCTATCGGCTCACATTCGGCAAACGCGGCGCCGCACGCTACATCGGTCACCTCGACTTGCAGCTAAGCTTCGAGCGCCTGCTGACCCGCGCCCAGGTTGCACTGGCCTACCGCGGGGGCTTCAAGAAGCGACCGCGGATTCAGTTCGCCGCACCCCTTCCTTTGGGGTTCATTGGCGAGGCAGAGCTGGTCGATATTTGGCTACGCCAAGCACCCGAGCCAAGCGCGCTGCTCAACGTCCTGCAAAATGCCGCGCCGCCCGACCTGCCACTTTGTCGCGTCGAGCCGATCGCGCTGCGCGACCCCGGATTGTCGGCAAGCGTGATCGCTGCCGATTACCGCGTTGAGCTTGCTGAGCAGGTTGGCGACCTCTCGTCGCGGCTTGCCGAACTGCTCGCCGCAAACGAACTTTTGCGGACCCGCCGCAACAAACCCTACGACCTGCGCCCGTTGATCGAAGATTGCAGCTACCAGCGCAACCAAGGCGCGCTCGCGCTACGCCTCGGCTTGCGCCCCGCCCGAACCGGCCGCCCCGAAGAGGTGCTCGATGCCTTGGGTCTCGACCCACTCGAGCAACGGATCATCCGCTGCGCACTGGTGCTCGATCAGCGCGCCGAGCCCGCGCCCCAACAAGCGCCTGAATCGGGCCCGATCTAGCGGCTGCCAACCGGGCGTTTTGCAGGCCCTGCCGACCGTGCTAGGTTCGGCCTCCAAAGAGGAGGTGCCGGCATGGCCCGTCTGATGTCGCGAGAACTGATCGAAAGTTCGATCGAAATCTGCAACAACGACCCCGATCATCTGAAACGCGCCCAGCTATTGACCGGCAAGGTGATTATCTTCGCCCTCGACACGCCGGACGACAAAGATGTTTACGTGACCTATACCTTCGACAAAGGCAAGTGTACCGCCTACGAGATGGACGAAGAGGATGCACCATCGGCCCTGCGTGACCGACCGTTCGCTCCGCTCAAGGACGGGCTGGCCCGGGTTACCGCCAGCTACGAAATGTTCGTCAAACTCGACCGAGGCGAGATCGACGCAGCCGACGCGATGAACTCGAGCGACTACAAGATCGAAGGCAACATGGTGATGTTGCTGCCGCTGATGCAGGCCGTCGACTCCTGGACCAAGAAGATCCGCGAGATCCCTAAAGAGTATTAGACCCCCGTCAGCCGTGCCGAGCACTTTTTCCGCAAGCTGCTAGAGCCACTCGGCGATGATGCGCTAGCATCGATGTATGGCCGAAACGCCGATCACCGATCATCGCCTGCTGCTGGAGGATTCCACCACAGGTGTGGCGCGCCGGATTTTCCGGCGCTTTGTCCTGGTGATCGGCTTGGTCAGTACAACCTTCGGCGCGGCGATGGTGATCTACGACGTTGCCGATACGACGCGCCAGACAAGCGCCGCGCTGATCGACCAAGGTCATTTCGTTATCGACATCGCTAAGCGGCTGGCCAAATCCAAACCCAACGAGCCGCTCGCAGCGATCGCCGCCCAAGCGGCAGCCCTGACCGATGCTGAAGTCGCACTGTTCGCTGCCGATGGCCGGCCGCTCTATAGCACCCACCACGCGCTGATCAAGCGAGCCAACGAGCTCTACCAGCAAACCTTGCCCACCATCGGTGACCGCGTCGAGATCACCGAAACGCTGGGACGCCACAGCGGAGCTTGGGTGGTCAGCGCGCTTCCCGACGGAAAGCGTTTGCTGGCGGTGATCGGCCACCAGCCGGGCGATGAAGGCCGACTGCGCTACATGACCGTCGGCGCTGCGCTGCTCGGACTGGGCCTCGGCATCGGCCTGCTGGTGATCCTGCTGACCGCACGCTGGACGCTGCAGCAGCCGCTGTCGCGCCTGATCGAGCAGCTGAGCGAAGCGCTGGCCCGCGATATCCGACGCCGTGAACGCGCCGAGCAACAGGCGGTCCAAGCGCGCATCGCCGCCGAAGGCCATCTCGCCTTTCGCGACCGACTGCTCGATGCCTCTCAGTGGGTCGGCATCATCGGCACCGATCACGAAGAGCGCATCCAGATCTACAACAGCAAGGCGGCCGAGGTACTCGGCTACGACGCCGACGCCGTCGTCGGCAAGCTGACGATTGCCGAGCTGTTTGCCGCCCTTGAACGGCAACCGCGCAGCACCCTGCCCCATCGCTCGATGATGCAGCCTCAGCAAGCCGACGAGCGTTTGGTCGCCGCCGCATCAGGCGAGGAAAAGCTGCTCCACCTCCACGAAAGCGTGATCGCCGATAGCGCCGGCAACCCCCTCGGAAAGCTGGTCGCTTTCGCCGATATCACAGAAAGTCGTCAGCTGCAGGTCGATCTCAAGCTCAACGAGCTGCAACTGATTCAAGCGGCAAAAATGGCCAGTCTCGGTGAGATGGCGACGGGTGTCGCTCACGAGCTCAACCAGCCACTCAACAATATCGGCCTGCTGGCCTCGCGGATCGAGCGCAAGCTGACATCGTTTGGGTCCGGTGAGACCGTTGACTTCATGCGCGAGAAGCTGACCCGCATGCAGGGCCAGATCCAACGCGCCAGCAAGATCATCGATCAACTGAGGATGCTCGGCCACCCCGGCGACCGCAGTCTGGCAGCGATCTCGATCAAGCGCCCGGTCGATGATGTGATCGATCTGTTGCAGTCGCAGTTCAAAAGCCGCGGAATCGAGCTCGTCATCGATATCGATGCTGCTGGCCCACAAGCGCTCGCCAACGAGGCGCAACTCGAGCAAGTGCTGATCAACCTGCTGAACAATGCCCGCGATGCCTTCGACGACGCAGAAACGGCACACCCCTTGATCGAGATAACGGTCGAGCACGACGCAGAGCACCAGCGTATCGCGCTGATCGTCGACGACAACGGTCCCGGCGTGCCCGAGGAAGTCTCTGCCAAGATCTTCCAGCCCTTTTACACCACCAAGGTTGCTGGCAAGGGCACCGGACTGGGTCTGTCGATCAGCTACAGCTTGGTGCGTTCGTTTGGCGGCGACCTGAGCGTCGAGCGCAGCCAGCGCGGCGGTGCCCGCTTTGTGATCAGCCTGCCACAAGCCCTTACCGCGCCAGAAAAGCAAACCGCGCGCGTCGATCCCTGATCGCGAAAAACAAGAAAGTCGGCTAACCTGATGACGTGTCTGAATCGGCGACCAAAGCGCGGATCCTGCTCGTCGACGACGAGCCGCTAGTGCTCGAGGAGCTTGGCGGCATTCTCGAGGACGAGGGCTTTGTCGTTGAAACCGCATGCGACGGTGAAGAAGGTTTGCGACTGTTTCGCGAACATCGCCCGGACATGTTGATCAGCGACGTGCGCATGCCTAACCGTGACGGGCTTTCCTTAGCGATGGCCGTCCGCCAAGAAGCCCCTGAAGTTCCGATCGCGGTGATCACCGGTCATGGCTCGTTCGAGATGGCGATCGAAGCTCTCCGCGCCGGCGTCACCGACTTTATCCGCAAGCCGGTACGGCTCGATGATCTGAGTGCAGCACTTTTGCGCATGCGCGCGGCGCTCAAGGCGCAGCCGCTGAGCGGCGAGCTCCCACCCGGCACAAGATTGCTTGAGCGTCGTTCGCGCTACACGGTCGCCAGCGACATCGACAGCCTGCCGATTTTTGTCGACCGCATCCTCGATAGTCTGCAGGTCAATGTGCCGAGCGCAAAACTCGACGAACTGCGCCTTGCGCTGCGCGAACTGGTGATCAACGCCGTCGAGCATGGCAATCTCGCCATCTCGGGTTCCGACAAAGCCGCGGCACTCAAAGCGGGGCGCTTGCCCGAAGTTTATGCCGAGCGCCTCGCCGACGAAAAACTGCGCGCGCGCCTCGCCGAAGTCACCCTCACCGTTAGCCCCGAGCAAATCACCGTCGAGATCGTCGACCAGGGCGCGGGCTTCCAGTGGAAAAACCTCCCCGATCCGACCGATCCGGCGTACTTGCTCGCCGATCACGGACGCGGCGTGTTCCTGGCGCGGATGTCGGTCGATGCCTTGAGCTACAACGACGCCGGCAACGCCGTGACGATCGTCAAGAAGCTCGACTGAACAGCGATGCCGTCGCCCGCCGCACCGCTCGACCTGCCCGAGCTACTCGCACGCGCTGAATGGCTGGCCGGCAAAAGCGTCGGCGATCTCGCCCGCCAGCTCGATCTGACGCTGCCGGCAAACTCCAGCCAAGCCAAAGGCAAGGTCGGTGAGCTACTCGAGCGATGGCTCGGCGCCAGCGCCGGTAATCGCGATCAACCCGATTTTCCCCAACTGGGCGTTGAGCTGAAAACGATCCCGATGGACAGCACAGGACGGGTCCGCGAGTCGACCTTTGTTTGTAAGCTAGATCACGAGGCAATCGCAGAGCAAAGCTGGCAGCAGTCCCGCGTGTGGCGCAAGCTGCGCCAGGTGCTGTGGATTCCAGTCCAAGCCGCAGTCGAAGCGGCGCCCGCCGACCGACGCATCGGCCGCGCCGTTCTTTGGCGACCCGATCAGCGCGAAGAGGCTGAGCTGCGCGATGATTGGCAGCAAATCGTCGGTGCGATCTGTACCGCCGGCATCGATGCGGTCGATGCCCGAATGGGACGAGCGCTGCAGCTGCGCCCCAAAGCCCCCAATAGCCGTCAGCAGGCCGCGCTGTTCACCGACGATGGCCAGCTGTCTCGATGTGGCCCACGCGGCTTCTATTTGCGCGCTCGTTTCACCGAAGCGCTACTTTGGCGAGCAACCGACCCATCTAGTCCATCGGCCAGCTGAGCGGATTTGTGCCGCCGCGTTGGATAGGCCAAACTACCGAGCTAAGATGGAGACATTTGGGCGCTACCAGCTGCTGTCGCGCATCGGCTACGGAGGAATGGCCGAAGTGTTCGTCGGCCGCACCGACAGCCTAGAAGGGACGCCCAAGGTGCTGGCGATCAAACGCCTGCTGCCCTGGTGCACCGAAGACGACGAGGTTGTCGAGCTCCTGGCAGATGAAGCGCGGCTGGTTATTCGGCTGTCTCATCCCAACATCGTCCAGATCTTCGACTTTGGCCGGGTCAACAACCAGTACTACATCGCGATGGAGTACGTCGACGGCCTGGACCTCAAAACGCTGATCGGCGAGGGCACGACGGCGCGTCCGCTGCCCCTGCCCTTGGCGCTCTATGTCGTCGCCACGGTGCTCGAAGCTCTCGACTACGCCCACAAGCGGACAGACGCCGACGGCCGCCCATTGGGCATCATTCATCGCGATGTCACGCCTCATAACGTGCTGATCTCGCGCGATGGTCGCGTCAAACTCACCGACTTTGGCGTAGCGCGCGCAGCGACTTCGAGCCATGTCAGTGTCGCTGGTGATATCCGCGGCAAATTCAGCTACATGCCCCCAGAACAAGCCTGTGGTGGCGAGATCGATCATCGCGTCGACGTATTCGCCGCGGGCGCGCTGCTCTATGAGGCGCTCACTGGGCGGCCGCCATACGCGTCGGAAACCAACACCCAGCAAATGGCTTCGTTGGGCAAAAACCTTCCACCACCATCGAGCGTGATCAAAGCCGTACCACCGGAGGTCGACCGCATCGTCGCCCGGGCGATGAGCCGTGCTCCCAACGAGCGCTATCCGACCGCCGTTGAGTTTGCCCGCGCCGTGCGCGCTCAACTGGATCAGCATTTTGGCGCCATGGCGGTCCAAGATGATCTTGGGCATCTGGTCGCCGCACGACTCGCCGAACCCGCAGCGCAGCAGGGTGAGACGATGCTCCGCGCTGAGTTTTCGCCACGCAACGAGAGCCTGATCGCCCGCGACATGACCACCAGCGTGTTGGAGCAAGCGCCGACACGACAACACGACGTCGCCTTGCATCCCACACCGACGCTCGATCCGGACAAGACACTGGTCGACCTAGGGAATGCCGACGCAGCAGAAGAGGCTGCAACCCCTCCGCTGGGCGCAGCAGAGCTCGCCGAAACGATGATCGAGATCAGCAGTCGTCCGATCAGCAGCCGCTCGCTCACCGCCGCGAGCGGCGAGCTGACTCAAGTACGCGACGCTCGACCGATCACCACCGAGCCCACCTTACCCCAACAAGCGGTGCGCGGAGGTGCAGCTAGCTCGGCAAGCGCCAAGAGCATCGGCGAGGATTACACCCTGCCGATGATCGAAGCGGAGCACTCACGACGAGACGGCACGGCGTTCGCAGATACGATGCCTGCCCCGTTGGTCTACCAAGGGGATCGACTCGAGCATCGCGTGCTCGATGACGAGCCGGATATGGACGCACCGACGCCGGTCGTGGCGACAGTCGTCGACGAAATGCCGCCGCCGATCGCCGTCCAAGCGCGGCAGCAAACACCGGCACCGAACCGCGCCCGTACTAGGCAGCTCAAACGCTGGTTACAGATCGCGGGTATTGGCCTACTCGTCGTCGCACTCGGCGCACTCGCCGGTGCGTGGCTGGCGACACAGCGCGCCAAGCGCACCCAAACCAGGCGTACGGTGCACCCGCTGGTCCGACAGGAGACAACGCGCGTTCGGGTGATCAACACCAGTGCGCCGATCGACGCAGCGACCGGCGCTCGCGACGCCTCACCCGCCGATCAGGCAACCGAGCCGCGGGTCGCTATCGACGGCGCGCCGCTCGTCGATGCCACCGCCCCGCAAGCCGCCGATGTAGGCATCGGAACCTCACACGCAAAAAGCGCGGCGCACCGCACATCGCGCCACAGCACGGGCACCGCCACGCTGCATATCACGGCCCCACGCGGCGCGCTGATCGAGATCCACAAACGACGCAAACGCTATCGGTCGCCGCTAAAGATCGATCTGCCTGCCGGTACCCATCGATTGAGGATCCGCGTCGGTGCGCGCACCTCGCGCTGGCGGGCTGTTCACGTGAAGGCGGGCCAAGTCAAAGAGTTGCGTTTCCGCCTGCGCACGCGCTAACCATCGCCGTTCCCTGCGACGGCCTGCGCAACAGCCATAACCTATTGAAACGCAGGACAATGTCCTTGCAAAACTGCCGAGTTTTTGAAACGCTGTTAGCATCAATTCTCAAGGTCGGTTCAGATGCCCAAAATCGTGCTCGAAACAACCAAGGGAAAGATCACACTCGAACTCGACGCGGAAAAGGCGCCGATCTCAACTCAGAACGTTCTCGACTACGTCAATGCGCAGCATTACGACGGCACCGTTTTTCACCGCGTGATCGATGGGTTCATGATTCAGGGCGGCGGATACGACGAAGAGTTGAAAAAGCGTCCAACGCGCGCGCCGATCAAGAACGAAGCCAATAACGGGCTGAAGAATGTCCGCGGCTCGGTGGCGATGGCTCGCACCCCCGATCCTGACAGCGCAACCTCGCAGTTTTTCATCAATGTCGTCGACAACGCCTTTTTGGACTTCAAAGACGAGACCCCAGAGGGCTGGGGCTATTGTGTCTTTGGCCACGTCATCGAAGGCATGGACGTCGTCGACGCGATCAAGGCGGTCGAGACCGGCGCCCATGGTCCATTTAGCAAAGACTGCCCCCAAGAACCGGTCCGCATCGAATCAGCGTCGGTGCTCGAAGAATAACCAACCGACAAGCCGAGTACCTTACAGCGATGTTCCGTCCTTTTCGTGCCAGGTGCGGGAGCTCGCTCAAGTCTGCGATCATCAGCTGTGGACTACTGAGCCTCTCTTGCGCACACAAACAAGCCACCGCTCCCGCTAAGCTGCCCTCGTTCGGTGATGCCGTCGACCGCAAAGATACCGCAGCCGTGCTCGAGCAAGCCAAGATCAACCCGCAGGCGATCCGCTGCAACACGCGGACCTATTGGGTACCGCGGCTCGGCGAATACTCCGAAGCGGCCGCTGCGCAGATCGCCGCGCAATGGGGACTCTCGCTCGACAAGCAAACGCGCAAAAAGGGTGCGCGAGTCGTGCTCGGCTACCTCGTGCGCGCGGTCTACGAGCAACTGCAGCCGCAGAACTTCGGCGCGATGATCATCGCCAACCGCCACTACACCGACAAAGACGGTACCACACGCCCACTCGTCGTATTCCGTTCGGGTGTTACCTTCGATCTGCAACAAGAGCGTTCATGTCTGCGCTCGTTGCTCGAACAAGGTGGCGTTCGCCACGTAATCAACTTATACGGCGGACACTTCCCGCTGCGCGACCTCATCGAAAAAGAGCGCTCGCTGACTGAGCAGCATGGCGCCACACACTACGACGACTTCGGTCAATTCCAGTGGCGTGGACTGATCAAAAACGAAGACGGCTATAAGCAAAACCGCGATCGTGCAATGCGTCGGGTCGCCGAGCTGATCAACTCACAGATCATTTCGCCCGGCGGAAAACAGCCATCGGGCAACATCTACCTGCACTGCGGTGGCGGTATGCATCGCACGGGCATGATCTTCGGCGTGATCAAGCGCTGCCTCAACAAAGCGCCGTTTGAAGCCGTTGCCGCCGAATATCGACGGCACACCGGCTACCAGATTGGAAAGGCGAGCGGTTTCGAGCCGCTTAACCTGCGCTTCATTCGTGAATTCGATTGCTCGCTGATCACTCGGCAGCCCGCGACCGCTCGGTAGCCGCTCCCGCCGCAGCGCAGCCGCAAAAGCCGATCAGCTGGGCACCGGTTGTCTCTTTACCGCGGCCACGATTACTGCTGCGCGGGCTGCGTCTTTTTTGGGGTGCCTGGCCGTGCACGACCGAGGCGCGCCGGCGGCCAAGACCGGTGACCGCTGGCGGCGCATAGATTGACTTGGACCACGACCTCGCCCCTTCGATCGGGGCGGAGTCGCTAATCGTTGCTCAGTTGGTGCTGCTGCTCGCCACGATGCAACGCTTGCTGTTGCACTTGGCGACTTTCTGCATGCAGGGGTCGACGAAGCAATTGACGGGCGGGTTGGGGCAGCTGGGGAACGGATCCGACGCTTTGAGCGCATCGCAGTTGCAGCCACCACAGTAATTCGAAAATAGCTTGCAGTCGGCGTCGGTGGTGCACTCGGGTGCGGTACACACGCCTGGCAGATCTGGAATCTGTGGGTTGGTCTTGCAGAACAAGCTAGGATCGCAGCGACGCAGGTATTCCGGCCGCACGAAGCCGCCGCAGCCTTGGCCGACCTGTTGCCAGTCTTTGCAGATCCGCTCGGTACTGCTGATGTAACCGCACCACTGACCGAGCGCCTGGCAGTCCGAATCATCTTTGCAGGCCGTCAGATTGCAGTCGCTGATCGACTGACAGCCCTTGCCGTCGGTCCAGTAAGGTTTGTTCGACGGGCACCGACACACCGGCTCGCTGCCGCAGTTCGCCGTGCAAGCCTGGTTGACCGGCTCACCGCACTTGGGCGGCCAACAGGCCAACGGACAGGCGCTGTCGTCCCACTTTCCACCGCTGGACGTGCAAAGCTCTTGCGCTGTCTTGACCTTGCCGCCGCCGCAGCCACCGTCGCCGCTCGCGCCGATGCTAACGACGTACAGCGCCGAAGCGACAACAGCGAGACCTGCCTTAATTGCCGATTTTCTTATCATTTCTAAGCCTCCATCGCCTGGGCGTGGTGTGCTCCCCGGCCCCGTGCTTAAGCCGTACGCAGTCGACAATGCAAGACCTTTCGTCGTCGGCACGGAGCGCGATTGGCAGCGAGCGCCGACGAAACGTGCTAGGCCCACGATCTAACTAGCATTTGCCGCAATGACCAAAGCCGGATAAGAGAGACCGTGTGACGCGCACAACCAACCGATCGGTGGCACGACTGGCGCTGATGCTGATCAGCATCGGCTTGGCAGCTTGTGGTGCCGACCTCAGACGGACCCACCAGGGCCCCGCGGGATCGGGTCGCGTCGGCGACGCCTGCCAAAAGGACGCCGACTGCGAGCAACAGCTGATCTGCCTCACCGAGCTTCCGGGGGGCTCCTGCACGCGCACCTGCGATGAGCGTTGCCCCGACGGTGCGCTCTGCGTCCAGGTCACGTTTCCGGGTGGCGAAGGGCAGCTCTGTGCACCGATCTGCACCATCGAGCCGCCAAGCTGCCGCAGCGCGTATCTCTGCCAAAGCGTCGGGCGCCAGCGGGTCTGCTCACCGAGCTGAGCGTCGCTTTGCGCTTAGGGGGTATAGTGCAAGATTACGCCCTGGTGGCTGACCGCCCAGACATCAGAGGCGCTGATCGCAAACACATCGCGCAAGTCTTGCGAGGTGTGGCTCTGCGTCGAGAGTTGCCAGCCGTTGCCATCGAAATGTGCGATCTTGCCGGAGGTACCCACCGCCCAGACGTCATCGGCCGCGGTGCCATGGATCGCCAGATAATGGGTGTTGGCGTGGGGCTGGCTGTAGGGCGACCACTTGCTGCCATCGTAACGCACCAGCGTATTGCGACCGCCGGCCCAGACATCGGCGCTGTCGCGCATCCAGACCGCTCCCAGCGTGTCCGGAAAGACCGACGGCAAAATCGTCCAGCTCGAACCATCGAAATAAACTGCAGAACGGTTGAGCGGACCCCAGATCTCCCCAGTCTTGGCGCTACCACTAAGCTCGTGCACCCAATAGCCCGGTGAGAAGACGGAGCCGGCCAACGCACCGCCGACGAAGTGATAGATATCATCGCCCAGCTTGCCAACGGTCTTGCGCGAACTCACGTAGTAGTCGCTCGCTGACCGACCCCAAATCGCACGTGGCTCGATCAACGAGCTGGAAACCGCATTCCACTTGGTGCCGTCGTAAGTGGTGATCACACCCGGGTTGTAACCGCCGATCGCGACGATACTGCTACTACCAAAGCCCCAGAGATCGACCAGGTCCGCCGTCGTCCCCGAG
Source organism: Deltaproteobacteria bacterium (assembly GCA_020633415.1). Taxonomy (GTDB): domain Bacteria; phylum Myxococcota_A; class Polyangia; genus JACKDQ01. Next base: position 889,310 of record JACKDQ010000001.1, on the reverse strand, counting down.
TTGAAGGCCTTGACGCTGCTACCATCGTAGTGCAGCAGCGTACCGCCGGTTCCGGCAAACCAAACATCATTCGGGCCTGCGGCCCAAATCGCATCGAGACGCTGCGTCGTGCCCGAAGACACCAGCTTCCAACCGGCGACCGCGCCCGGCGTACAGGTGTTATTGCTACAAACCTCGTTCGTCCCGCAGCACACACCGTTGCAGGTAACGTTGGCACAGACGCAGTTAAAGCTCAGGTCGCAGGTTTGATGCAGCCCGCAGAAGCCGTTGCACTGGCTGCCGCAACCGTCCTGGGCACCGCAAGGCTTGCTCGCGCACTGCGGCTTGCAGCACTGGGCCGGCTCATCGGTTTTGCCGTTGCAGTCGTTGTCTTGTGCGTCACAAAGCGATTCGACAACCTCGTAGCTCTGTCCGGCGAGCTTTGCCTGCGCTTTGTAATCGGCATCGACGCAAGTCAACCAACCCGCAGCGCCGCCGCACTTCTTCGTCGCGCCGCTGCAAACGCCAAGCTGCTTGCTACAAGCTGGTGCAGCGAGGTCCGTCGATTCGTCGGTCGCTCCGTCGCAATCGTTGTCTTTGCCATCGCAGACTTCCGATTGCGGACCAGTCTTCCAGATACAAGGGCCGAAGCTGCCATTGACACACTGGCGAATCCCGTCTTTGCACTCACCGACGTTGACGCAAGGCTGCGTGTCGCCAATCTGACAGGCGCAGGGTTTGCCGTTGCATGCCGGCGTGCACACGCCACCCGGCTCGACACAGATCTGCTCTTGCGGACAAGAGCTTGCCTGACTCCATTCCAGGCAAGCATCACCATCGTAGTTTCCACAAACGGCGTAGCCCCCGTTGGCTTCGCAGCGACGCGCTCCCTGTTGCGGACACTCGTTCTGACAGGCGGGTCGACCGTCGTGCGAAGATCCATCGCTGACCTTCGCCCCATCGGCGGGCCTCGCCCCATCGCCAGCGCCGGCCGCGTCGGCAACCGGCAGTGCCGCATCAGCAATCGACAGCGCCGCGTCAGTAGCCGAGAGCGCCGCGTCGTCGATGGCGCCGTCACCGCCGCCATCGAATACCGCCGGTCTTGCCTGGCTGCCACAGCCAGCGAGTATCACGGTCACCAGCAAAACCGAACGCCAACGTCGCTTCATCCGTTCACCTCAGGCCTCTAGTACGCAATACGAAGGCGATCCGTCCAGACGATTCACGCAACTCGGCCAGACTTTTTCGCGAACACGATGTTCAACGCCCCGACGCTCGTAGCGCCGCGAACGCAAACTGTTGGCCGGACAACAATCACTGAGTCAATGCGCCGACCAAAGCTCGACAGCGAGTTTAATCAAGCGCTTGAGCGGGTAATAGCAGCGCGCGCTCAACGCGACCTCATCGAAGCTGCAGCCGACGATGGGCAAAGGTGGCACGCGATTGACCGTGGCCCTAAAGCGATAACAGACCTCAACCGGCTGATCGTAGCGCGTCAGCGCCGGGGACAGCGCGGCGCGCTCGAGTGCCCGTCTGGCCTGGCGATCGAACGCCGGCACCCCCGAGGCGCCGGCCAGGCGAACGGCCCAGCGACGATCAGCTCGATACACCAGGCAAACCAGCGCGATCGTTTGGCCACCATCGGCCGTTGCCCAGCGCCACGGTGCGATCTGATCATCCGCAGTGTCGCCAGGACGAGTCTTCGCTTGCGCCTTGCCGTACGCGTCGAGCCGCTGGCGGTAGCTAGCGATAAACGCCCGCACGATCCGCCCCAGCACACGTCTCACGCGCTGCATCCCTTTGCCTTCGCGACCGATCACCTTCCAGCTTGGCCAGAAGCGCTTGCTCGCTGCCCGCTCGATCTCGTAAAAGACCGGATCGACGCGACCCGCCCGCACGTTGGCGCGACCATCGCTCAGTTCGAAGGGCGAAGCGATCGCTCGCCCCTTGCGGGGCGTCGAGGTGCGCGCAGAATGTGGCGCACGAACCCAGCTACCTTCGAGGCTCGTCTGAGAAACCACACGCATCTTCAGCGAGAACGCCGACGGCCGATCGACCCGCGGGCGCTTTGGCGGCGAGCGAATCCGACGCGCGGTTTGCGGTGAAGGCGGCGCTGCAACCGTAATCGGCGTTGGGTGCGACTGAACGATCGTCGAGCCGGGTTCGGGCGTTAGCCAGATCGGACCTGGGCTGGTGAGCGTCGGCGCGCCGCCACCGCATTCGCGCAGTGAGGCCAACCAGCCGAGCGCCAGATGGAGCAGAAGCGCCAAGGGGAAAAACACGCCGAGCAGCCGCGATGACACGCCTCACAGACGCGCGAACGCCCACGATCGTTGCCCGATCGAGAATGTTGCGGCTATTTGAAACCCTTGGGAATCGTCAGCCGGACTTCGCGGTAGCTCAGGCCGGTGCGACCGCCCCAGTTGCCGTAACCCCAGACATGGCCGCTGACCTTCCACAACCCCGAAAGGTGCACCGTCTGGCCGGCGCCGAGTTGGGCGGAGATTAACAGCTGACGGGGGATCGTGATCTGACACGCACCCTTGACCGCCAGCCGCACCTCGCAGATCGGCATCCCCATCCGCCTTCGGATATCGTCGGGGTGGGCCGGGCGCCTAGGAAAGAGAAAGAGCTCGACGGCAGCGTTGCTACGCGTCAGCTCCGGCGTGCCCCAGTCGTTGGAATAGCCCAGTTTGACCGTCACGTCACCGCCCGAGCTCAGCGCGGTGTCCATGATCCGAAAACTCGACTCGCCACCGTGAGCGAGGGTCGGCAAGAACAAGCTCAACAGAAGTAGGACCGGGAAGGTTCGCATCGTTCAAATGCACAGCAAAACCGAGACCAGCGCCAACTCACCTAAATCACAAGCCCAAGATATTAAAGGGCGTCCAATTTCCGAACGCCGGCGGCGCCAGTGGTCAGCTTCAGCATCGTGATCTACGCAGCGCCCACCAGTTTCCGTCGACGACATCGAGCAAAGATAACGATCACAATGACCATCGGCAAAGCGCCAGCGGGTTGATTGCCTAACTGGCACCCAGGGCTCGTCGGCGGTGTGAAGCTATCTATGCACTCAGAATCGCGCCGCGATCGCCCACAAACGACGACGGCCTGCCGAGCGCTGGTCAGCAGTCGCCCGTCGCCTGAGCAGAGCAAGGCGTGGGCAAGATAGTCCCCGTCGTCGCGTGCGCTCACCGCAAAGACAGCTGACGGCGTGCGCTGTTGATCGAAACGCAGCACTTGTTCGCCATCTGCCAGCGTGCGGCAATCTGGTTCGAGTTGATTCGGCCGCTGTAGGTACAACTTGAGCGTGGCGGCCGCATCCGGTGCGGCGCTCGCAGCCTTTACAGTCGCTCGGATGCTCTGACCGCCCGACGCCTCGCGCCCAACCGCCAGGGACAGCTCGTAGTGGGTGGTAACGATTTGTCCGTCGACACAGCTCGATTCGGCAGCTGGGCGAATGCCGTCGATATCGTACTCCACGGTGGCGTAGGAAGCGAGCAGCAGACCACCAAACAGATCAGCACGAGCACATTCTTCATTGGTCGCATCGCCGACGCAAAACGCATACAGATCAAAGGCCCGCACGTGACGTACCAGCCGCCGACGGATGTAATAGGTCACGGGGTGTTCACCGAGCGCCCGACTGCGCAAACCCGATGGCAGCTCGCTGATCTCCACGCTGCCCCCAGCCTGACGCTCGGCTGCCAGCCGCCTGGTGAGGGCAGCCAATCCGTCTTCTTTCTTGGCCGTGGATGCAACGCAACTTGGGCAGCGCTGCTCGGTCATCTCGTTCGCCCGCTCAAATGTCGACGGCGGCACGGAATAGCCATCGGCCGGATCTGTCAGAGCCAGAAACAGCGAATCAATGGTCTGCTCATTGGGCCCGAGGATCGCCCAGTCGGCGGGCGCACCATTGCTGCGCGCTGTCAGCGGATCATCGAGCACCAGCTGCCTGGCCAGCAGCCCCGCAACAACGCCCCGCAGGGCGGCATTGTGCAGGTTGACTGGCATGCCTTTGCCGTCCTTCAACCCGTCGGTCACGAAGTCTTCCGCGAGAGAGAGGTACAGCGGAGCGACAGCCGGCACTACGCCTTGGGGAAAAATTGGCAGCCCCGCGCTGCGCATGCAAGCGATGCGCTGCCAGGGGCCCTCGTACCGCCCCGCGGACGCGTATTGACTGCGGCTGTCCTCAATCCCCACCTGGTAGCGATCTGTATGTGGCGCCTCGACGTAGCCAGCCTTGCCATCGACGACGACGCTGCCGTCAGCAGCAAGCTGTCCACACCCCCACGCGCCCAAGGCGCTGAGCGCGAAAACTAGGGCGATGCGGCTAACAAGGATGCGTGTCATTCGCACAAGACCTCCCAGGTCAGCGAGAGTCGGCGCTAAGCGGATCGCCCAAGCCCACCCGACGCCATGGCGCATTGCCCTGCCTAGCGTTGCTATCTTGCGCCGAGTGCAGCCAAGTCTGCTGACGACCGTACGCATTGCAACCGATGTGCCGTACCGATTGGTTTGCCGAAGATATTCTGTTTCAGCTAGTTACCGCAGCCCTCGGCGCGAGTGCTCGATGGTCAGCAAATTCACTGGAGCCGCGTGACCTGAAAGGCAACGGCCGAGATATGGTGACCAGACACCAGCCATGGCTTAGCGTCGCTGTTGGAGCGCTATAGGCCAAGCCGCTCGAGTGCCTGTTCGTCGCCCGGCCGATTGAGGCGCCAGTAGGCCAATCGCGCGCTCTTTTTGAGGGTCGCCCGCGCCCCAGCCGCGTCTGTCCAGCCGAGGATTTTGCGCGGATAGCGGGTCTCGACGTAGATCTGCTCAGTCGGCCAGCCAGCGACGCGAATCTCAAAGCGCGTCGCAGCCTGCCCGGCGTACTGCGCACTGGAGCGGAGGATCTCCACTGCGACGGCGCGCGGCCTTTCGTGCAGCTTGCGCAGTCGCCACAGCGCGGGAATCATCTGCCCGCGAAAATCCTTTCCGCCAGCAAACGCCCCGTCCAACTCACGCAGTTGGATCAACAGCGCGTCCTCGTAGACGACCTGCTCGGCGGTGGTAACCTGCTCCACCGAATTGCCCTCGTCGCCAAAATAGGAGCGAAGCTCACTATGGAAACCGCCTCGACCGGCGAGCAGCTTGTGATAGACATGGCCACACCATTCCTGTGCCGAAAGCGTGATCTTGGTTGGCGCAAAAGCTGCCCGCCCCACGCCACGATCGACAGGAGAAAACACGCTGGTCATCACCGAGTATGGATAGATGCCAGTCTGAAAGTTCAGCGTGCGATTCAGCTTGAGCACACTGACCCGATCGCGTAGCGGCGCCGTTCCGCGATCGTCTTTGACCCAATGGCGCCGGTCGTGGGTCTCGGTGACAAAGATCAGCACCGCACGGCCTTTGCGCAGCTTACCGTAGCGTTCGGTGATCACCTCGTAGCCCGAGAGCTCGGCCTGGCCATCGCCCCAATACTTCCAAAAACTCGGCGAGACCGTGGCTGCCCGACGATAGGACACGAGCGCACCGTCCCCCGTCTGACCGGCTACAGCGCCACCTTGGGCCGCGCAGCAGCTAGCCAAACAGAGCATTGCGGCGCTGATCATCAGCCGACGAACAACCACGCATCCTCCGTAGCCCATCACTGTCCGCATACGCCGACAGCTGGGTTCGGTTATTCAAGAAATCGACAGCGGTGAGCGGCTAGCGACCGGCCAACACCGAAGCGTCGGCCCAGGCCAGCGGCGAGCTCGGCATCAAGCCGATCGCGAGAATCAACAGCACGGCGAGCGCCAAAACAAATACAGTCGCCGGAGAGTGACTTGGCTCACCAGCTTCGCTGCTGTCCGCGGACTGGAAGTACATCATCACCACCGGGCGCAGGTAGTAGTAGACGCTGATCACGCTGTTGAAAATTGCGATAATCACAACCCACAACAGTCCCGGCTGCTGGAGCGCCGCGGAAAACAGATAGAGCTTGGCAAAGAAGCCAGCCGTCGGCGGAATACCGGCCAGCGAGAGCATGAAGACCGTCATCGCCAACGCTGCCCAGGGGTGCGTCGAGGCCAACCCTGACCAGCTGTCGAGCATCAGCCGCTGAGCATCGCGCCGACCGATCCAGGTTACGATGCCGAAGGCGCCGATCGTCGTGATCGCGTACTGCATCAAATAAAACAACACCGGACCCTGGGCCGTGGCGTTCGCACGTGCCGAGTCGGGTACCGTAGCCATCGCGATCACGCCGAGCAGGATGTAACCCGCGTGGGAGATCGACGAGTAGGCCAGCATGCGCTTGATGTTGCCCTGGCGCAACGCGAACAGATTGCCGACGCTCATCGTCAGCGCAGAGAGGATCACGAACACGTTGGCCCATCCGGCTGATCCGAAGACCACCGACTCTGCCGAAAATACGGTGCCGATCGCGCGCAGCAAGATCGCAAAGCCAGCTGCCTTGACAGCCGCAGCCATGAACCCGGTGATCGGCGTTGGTGCGCCTTCGTAGGCGTCAGGCGTCCACATGTGAAACGGCACCAATGCGACTTTGAAAGCCAGTGCGGCCATGATGAACAGCATCCCGATGATGAAAAGCGGCTCGGAGGACAACGTCCAGGCCTTGCGCGTGATCACCGCGAGATTGGTGCTACCGGTCACGCCATAAACCAAGGCGATGCCGTAGAGCAGAAACGCCGAAGCCACCGCGCCCATCACGAAGTATTTGATCGCACCCTCGGCACTACGCCGCTGACCAACCCAGGAAGCGACCAAACAGTAGATCGCCAGCGACATCGTCTCGAGGCCGAGCACCAAGGCCACGAAGTCCGCCGCGTGGACCATCATCATCATGCCCGCGCAGGCCAGCAGCACGACACCGTAGAAGCCGCTCTCGGAGAAGCCATGCTCGCGCAGATAGCCGCGCGAAAGCAGGCTGGTAAACAGCGCCGCCGTCATGAAGATCACGTCGAAGAAGATCGCGAAGCGATCGACGACGACCATCGAGGCAAACAGGCCCGTCGCGGGCTGGGCGTGCTCGCTCCAGGACCAGGCGGCGATGCAGATACCGATCGCCAGGCCGAGCGCCGAGAGCGGACCGAGGTCGACGCGACGCTCGTCGCTACTCAGCGCAGCGGCTAGCAGCACGAGGCAGGCCCAGCCTACGACAAAGAGAATCGGCAGCGTGTGAACAAAGTCAGTCGCTCGGATTACAGCGTTCATCGTCCGCCTCCCATCGCCAAGCGCTGCGACGCGCTCGTAGACAAGCCGACGAGTTCGCGCACCCGCTTGGGCGGACCATCAACGTGGCGCAGGCTGGCAGCGAACTTCTGCTGATGCTGCACGATCATCGTCTTAACCGATGGTTCGATGCGCTCGAGGAACGGCTTGGGATAAAGCCCCATCCAGAACATGAAGACCACCAACGGGATGAAGGCCCAGATCTCTCGCGCGCTAGCGTCACGCAGCGTCGCGTTCTTCGCATTGATGATCGGGCCAAACATCAGCTTCTGAAACAAGTGCAACAGGTAGACGGCACCAAGCACAACGCCCGTTGCCGCGGCCCCCGCCATCGCCCGCGAGTGGTAGATCCACACGCTCGGCACACGACCGGCAACGTAGTCGCGCTGGTGGGTGAAAGTTCCGACCAGGATCATGAATTCGCCGACGAAGCCATTCAGACCGGGCAACCCTGCCGAAGACAACAGGCAAAGCATGAACAGCGCGCCGAACACCGGCATCCGTTTCCAGACCCCGCCAAACTGATCGAGCAGGTGCGTATGACGCCGGTCGTAGAGCGCGCCGATCGCCAAGAACAGCCCGCCGGTCGAGAGCCCGTGGTTGAGCATCTGGTAGATGCTACCGGTCAGGCCGGTGACGTTCATCGCCAGCATGCCGAGCATGACGAAACCGAGGTGACTGACAGATGAGTAAGCGACCAGCTTCTTGGCGTCATCCTGAACGTAGGCAACCATCGCCCCGTAGATGATGCCGACCACCGCCAAGCCGGAGAGGTAAGGTGCGTAGCTGGCGGCGGCCCAGGGAAACAACGGGATCGCGAAGCGGATGAAGCCGTAGGTGCCGAGCTTGAGCAGCACGCCGGCCAGGATTACCGAGCCAGGAGTCGGCGCCTGGGTGTGTGCGTCGGGCAACCAGGTGTGCAGCGGAACCATCGGCACCTTGATCGCGAAGGCCAAGGCGAACGCGGCAAACAGCCAGAGCTGTGCCGACTGGTTCCAGACGCTCTGCGTCAACACGGTGTAGTCGAAGGTGTAGTTACCGGTCGCCGCGCCGTGGGTCAGGTACATATAGATGATACCGACCAGCATCGGCAATGAACCGACCATCGTGTAGAGCACGAACTTCAATGCCGCGTAGGCTTTGCGCCCATGCCCCCAGATGCCGATGATCAAATACATCGGCACCAACATCACTTCCCAGAATACGTAGAACAAGAACAGGTCGAGGGCGACAAAGGCCCCGAGCATGCCGACCTGCAGGATGAACAGGGCGACGATGAACTCTTTGACCTTGTGCGAAACCGAGCGGTAACTCGAGAGGATCACCACCGGCATCAGGAACGTGGTCAGCAGCACCAGCCACAAGCTGATCCCGTCGAGGCCAACGTGAAAATTGATCCCGAACGCGGTGATCCAGGGGACCGACAGTTCGAACTGCATCGCACTGTCGTTAACGTCAAAGTTGAACAGCACGCTCAGCGAGACGAGGAAGGTGGCGATACTCCAAACCACCCCCATGTTGCGCGCCTGCTTGCCATCATCGCGAGGCAATAGCGCGACGATCAAGGCGCCAACCAACGGCATGGCTAATATGGCAACGAGAGTCATCGGCGCGCTCCATCGGTGCGGGAATTATCGAAGCGACGGTCAGCGACCGAAGGACCCGCGGCCTGGCGACGCGACGACTTGATGCCCTTCTTTTCGTTGACGACAACTTTGCGCTCTTCGGTCGCGCGGCTCTTCCAGCGAACGTCGCGAACTTCGAGGCGCACGGCGTACTTGCCGGCTTTGGCATAGCGAAAAACTGCGGCGCGGTCGCGCGCGAAATTGCGCGGATCCTCTTCGCCCGTGCGCTTGTCGGCCGGCTGCTGCGGCGGCGAATCCCACTTGCCGTCCCCGTCGAAATCCCATCGATAGCGCAGCTCGCGAGTTGACTGCTCGGCTTCGAACCGCACGACCTGGCCGACCTCGACGGTCTCTCCGGGGTCGATCTCAAAATCGTCAGGCGGCTGACTAACTGCCAAAAAGACCAGCACCAGACCAACGGCCATCACCGCAACGTAGCGCTGTAAACTGCCATCGGCGATACCGCGCAATGAGCGGCCAACGAATAGCGTCAGCTGGCCGGCGACGATCACCAAGCCATCGATGATTCCATCGGCGACCTTGGCAAATATCCAGCACAACACGCGGAACGGCTTGATCACGATCCAGCCGTAGAGCTCGTCGACGCGGAACTTGTCGTAGACCAGACGATGAACGGCCGGCATCTTGGCGACCAAGTCGCGCACCGTCTGCCTGACGCCGCCCTTATAAAACCGGGTCGCGATCGCGATGCCGATCAGCGCGATCAGCAGCGAGAGCCCCATCAGGCCCCATTCCAAATGATGGTTGGCTTGGGCGAGCGGATCGGCCCCCGCCGCAGCGGGCTCGATGCGCGAACCAACCTGCGCCAACACGCGCTGCCCTTGGGCAAGCACCGGAGACAGCCACTCATGGAAGATGTTGTGCTTAGCCACGACGTGGGGCAATCCCAAGAAGCCAGTCGTTACCGCCCCCGCGGCGAGCACGATCAGCGGAATCGTCATCCGCGACGTCGGCGGATGGAATTTCGCCAGCGTCTCAGCGTCAGCACGACACTCTCCGCTGAAGGTCATGAAGTAGAGGCGGAACATATAGAACGCCGTGCCCAACGCCGCGGCCAAACCGGTAACGTAGAGCGACTTAAGCAGCCAGGGCGCCAGCGTGCCGTTTTGCGCGATGGCGACGCTCCAGAGAATCTCGTCCTTCGAGAAGAACCCCGCGAAAGGCACGATACCTGCGATCGCCAGTGTCGAGAGCAGCATCGTCCAGCGGACGATCGGCAGCTTCTTGGCCAACCCGCCCATCCGGCGCATGTCCTGCTCGCCCGCCAGGGCGTGAATCACCGCGCCCGAGCCGAGGAACAAACAGGCCTTGAAAAACGCGTGGGTGAAGACGTGAAACAGCGCCGCGGAGAACGCGCCAACACCGGCTGCCAGGAACATGTAGCCCAGCTGGCTGACCGTCGAGTAGGCCAGTACCTTCTTGATATCGTTCTGCGCAAAACCGATCAGCGCAGCGATCAGCGCTGTCGCCGCACCAACGATCGCGATCGTCGCCATCACCGCCGGCGTGAGCACGTAAAGGAAGTTCAGCCGAACGACCATATAGACGCCCGCGGTGACCATCGTCGCGGCGTGGATCAGTGCAGAGACGGGGGTCGGACCAGCCATCGCGTCGGGCAACCAAACGTAGAGCGGAATCTGAGCGGACTTGCCGGTCGCACCGATGAACAACATCAGCCCCGCCGCTCCAGCGACCGTCACGTAGAAGCCGAGACCGAGTGGGCTGAACTTGGTCATCAACGCATCGGCCTTGTCGGCAAGCTCGGTGAAGTTGAGCGTTCCTGCGTGCGTGAACAGCAGAAACATTCCGATGATGAACGCCAGGTCACCGATGCGGTTGACGATGAAGGCCTTTTTGCCGGCCGTCGCGTTGGCATCACCGTAACGCTCGGTGCCGCTCTTGTCGTACCAGAAGCCGATCAAGAGGTAGGAACAGAGGCCAACGCCTTCCCAACCGACAAACATCACCGGCAGGCTGTCACCGAGAACCAAGACCAGCATCGCTCCGGTAAACAGGTTGAGATAGCCAAAGAAGCGAGCGTAGTCGGTGTCATGGGACATGTACCCGGTTGAGTACAAGTGGATCAAAAAGCCGATCCCGGTGATCACCAAGATCATCACCGCCGACAGCGGATCGAGCAGGAAGTTGAGCCCGATGTCGATGTCACCGACGGAGATCCACGAGTAGACGCGGTTGACGATCGGCTCAAGCGTCCCGCCATGGCCAGCCTCTACCCAGCGTGGATACAGCTCGCGAAACACCGCGACCATCGAGACCAGCAGTGCGCCAAAAACGACACCGCAGGAGACGAGGTGCACAGCGCGTCGCGGAAACTTGCGCCCAAAGAGCAAATTGAACGCCGCGCCGAGAAACGGCAGCAAAGGGATCCAATAGAGTGGGAAGGAAGCCATTTTGGTCAGCGTTTCATCAAGTTGACGTTGTTTACATTGACGGTGCGATAGGAGCGAAACACAGCGACAACGATCGCCAGGCCGACGGCCGCCTCAGCTGCCGCCAGCGCGACGATCAAAAAGGAAAAGCCGTGTCCCGCCGTCCCAACGCTGCCGCCGTGAGCTCGCGCGAAGCCAACCAGCGTTAGGTTGACCGAGTTGAGCATCAGTTCGATCGACATCAGCACGATCAGGATATTGCGCCGAATGATCACTCCCAATAGCCCGAGAGCAAACATCGTCAGCGCGACGATCAGCACGTCACCGGTCGGAATCACTGGGCGCCTCCTTGATCGACGGTCTCATCGGCGGACCTGCGGCGACTGACCATCACTGCGCCGACGATCGCCACCAGCAGCAGCACCGAAAGCACTTCGAAGGGGAAGAGATAGTCGGAAAACAGCAGCCGGCCAATCGGCTTGAGCGAACCGAAGTCCGAGGTATCGGCAAGTGGCGCAGCTTGTGGAACGATTTGGCTTTTGAACTGCGGCAAGACCACAAACAACACGCCGATCAGCGCAGCCAAACCGAGGATCTTCGAAATCAGCCCCGAGGAGATACCGATCTCGTGCTCGTCCGCATCGCCAACCGACATCACGACGAAGACGAACAGCACCATGATCGCGCCGGCGTAGACCAGAACTTGGATCGCAGCCAAGAACGAAGCGTGCAGCAGCAAGAACAGCACACCGGTCGAGATCAATGTGCCGACCAAACAGAGCGCCGCTACCACCGCGTTACGCACACTGATCGTCAGCGCGGCGGTCGCCAACATCAGCACCGCGAACACGCGAAACACCCAAAGCAGGCCATTACCTTGCTCGGCACGAACCAAGGTCGCGTCCTGCGCGAACGCCGTACCGCCGATCGCCAGGAGCAGCAGAACGCTCAGCAAACCGGCGTGTTTTGTAAATCTAGGGAAGCTCATTAGCCTGACACCTTGGCGATGAACTCATCGCGAAACTTGGTGAGAAAGCCGAGGACCGACCAGCTAACCGCGTCGCCCAGCGCGCAGATCGTCGTTCCGCCGATCCCCCCAGCGGCTGAGGAGATCATCTCCAGGTCGCTGGGCTTGCCGTTGCCGTCGGCGATTCGCTGGACAATCGTCGCAACCCAGTGGCCACCTTCGCGACACGGCGTGCACTGACCACAAGACTCGTGCGCGTAGAACTTAACGATCCGAGCGCAGGCGCGCACCATGTCGGTGCTCTGATCCATCACGATGATCGCCCCCGAGCCCGGCCCGGACTTGAGCTCCTTGCCCCCGCCCCAGAGAAACGGCTGACCGGGGCGAACCTCAACGCTGCGGATCTTGTCGTTGCGCATCATCGAGTTGGCCCAGGGCACGTCGATCTCTTCGTTGGTCAACACCGGGAACGAGCTGCCACCCGGGATCACCCCTTTGACCGGCGTGTCGCGCATCCCGCCCGCGTACTGATCGAGAATCGTGCGCAGGTTGGTGCCGACGGGAACTTCATAAACGCCGGGACTTTTCACGTGACCGCTGACGGCCGCGCAACGTGTGCCACCATCACCATCGACGCCGAGGTCGGCAAACCATTGTCCACCACGCTCGATGATCGACGGCACATTCATCAACGTCTCGACGTTGTTGACCACGGTCGGTTGACCGAAGAGCCCCTTGATCGCTGGATAAGGCGGCTTGAGCCGTGGCCAACCACGGCGCCCTTCGAGCGAATTGAGCAATGCGGTCTCTTCGCCACAGATGTAAGCGCCGGCGCCGCGATGGACGACGAAATCCATCGCCCAACCCGAGCCAGCCATCGACGCACCGAGGTATCCCTTGTCGTAGGCCTCGGCGACGGCCTTATCCAAAAGCCGCGCGCCCTCGATCAACTCCCCGCGGATGTAGATGTAGATCTTGTGCGAGCGGATCGCGTAAGCGGCAATGCATGCGCCCTCGATCAGGCGATGTGGATCCCAATGCATCAACCAGCGATCTTTAAAGGTGCCTGGTTCGCCCTCATCGGCGTTGATCACCATGTAGACCGTCTGTGCATCTTTGGGGATAAACGACCATTTAACGCCCGCCGGAAAGCCGGCGCCTCCGCGACCGCAGAGGTTGGCCTTTTTCACCTCAGCGATGATCTCGTCAGGCGACATCTTCACCGCTTTGCGAAGCGCTTGGTACCCGCCCAGCGATTCGTAGGTAGCGATCTCTTTGGCCTTCTCGTTACCGAAGTTCTGTGTAACGACCCGCTCGCTCATTGAGACTCTCCTGCGCAGCCGACGGGCTACGCGCCTTCTTTGGTCTCGGCTAGCAGACGGTCGACCAGCGCGGGCACGTCGTCGGCTTGAACCGGCTCATAGTACTTGTCGTTGATCTGAACGGCTGGCGCCGTCCCGCAAGCGGCCAAGCACTCGACCTCTTGCAGCGTGAAGTCTTCGTTGGTCTGACCAGCCTTGAGCCCACAGCGCTTCTCGAAGGCTTCCAGCGTGCCATCCGATCCGCAAAGCATGCAGCTGATATTGGTGCAGACCTGAATGTGCAAGCGACCAACCGGCTTCTTGTTGTACATCGTGTAGAAGGTGGCCACGCCGTGCACATGAGACTCGGGCACCTCGAGCGTCGCAGCGACTAATCGCACAGCGTCCTCGGAAACCCAGCCGAACTGCTCTTGAGCGATCCAGAGTACCGGCAGCGTCGCCGCCATCTTGGTCGGATACTTCTGCAGCAAAGCCGCAATTCGCTCTTTTGACTCAGCGGAAAATTCAAGCGACATGATAAACCCCTAGAGGCCGGACGGCAGAGGGTAACGTGTTGAAAGCCAAAACGTTCCGATCCCCCTTAGGCAGGCGAACGGTAGGGAAGGATGATGTTTGTGTCAAGCCCTGAGCGGCGGTCGCGGAGTGGGGAAAACGCTTGGCAACCATAGGGGATTTTCATTGAGAATCGCTCGGGCTAAAGTCCGACCATGCGGGCATATCTGCTGTTGGGCTTGGTTGTCCTTTCGGCGTGCGAAGATCAAAACGAAACGCTCTGTCGGCGCGCCGTGCGCGAAGTGATCCAAGGCAAGACCAATCAACGCTTGGCGATCAAAGCGCTGGCCGATTTCGGGGTCTATGCGCTCGTCGATATCGAGCAAGAGTTGCAGGTCGCACCAGCAAGCGGGCGACTGCGCCTCCTCGAAGCGATCGAGCGGATCGGCGACCCACGCGCGCTGCCACTCCTCCAGCACATCGCCCAGTACGATTCGGCCAAGCTGGTCCGCGAGCGCGCCCAGCGGCTGGCGATCGCGCTCGCGGCTACAGGCAAGCCCGCAAGCTAGCGACCGGGGCCCGTCGGCTAGCCGGGCGCTGCATCGTCGCCATCGACGTAGCTGATCGCCTCGATCACCACCTCGGTCTCGCCTTTGGGTCGGCGGAGCAGCACCACCTCGCCTTCAGCCTTACCGAGCAAGGCCCGGCCCATCGGCGAGTCGATGCTGATTCGCCCCAATTTCGGATCGTATTCGTCAGGCCCGACGATCTGATAGCGCCGCGTCTCGCCGTCCTCCTGCTCAACGGTGACATAGGCGCCGAAGTAGACCCGCCCGGCCTGCTCGGGCGACGGTTCGACAACCTGGAGTTCGTCGAGACGTTTGGATAGGAAGCGCAATCGCCGGTCGATCTCACGCAAGCGCTTCTTGCCGTAGATGTATTCGGCGTTTTCCGAGCGATCGCCAAGCGCTGCAGCGTCGGCCACCTCCTGGGTGACCTTGGGCCGCTCAACGCGCCAAAGATGATCGAGCTCCGCACTGAGCGCTCGGTAACCACGCGCGGTGATATACGGCGTGGTGCTCCCCGAAGCAGAACGCGTTGGCCCTTGCTTCTTTTTCGGCTTCATCGACCAGCGAGACATCGGTGGCGCTAAAACGGCATCGATAGCCAGAAGTAATGCTGATCCAAATAAAGCTGCATCGCATCGAGGAAGTCGGGCAAAAAAGTGAACCCGACGCCGGAAAGCACGCCCATAAACGCCCCAAGCACCAGAGCATACTCGGCCATCGCCTGACCCGACTCTCGATCGGGAATCACTGGCCGGATTGCGTTGGCGGACTCGATCACTTGGCCTCCACCACGACGATATGAACACGCGTACGCGTTTTCGACAATTGGGCGACCTCGATCGTCGCTTCGCTGCCATCGTGGCGTCGACCGATCAATTGCCGACGACTGAGCTCCTGCGACATCGGCTTGGGCGGCGCGCTGTCGCTCTCGATCCGATAGCCGTTCCCAGTCAATACGCGGCGATAGTGGTCGAGCGCTTCGGCAAAGCCCGTCGGGGCGACCGAAAGCGAAACCTTTGCACCAGCCATGCGGTTAGCGGTGTCGACGTTATAAAGCTGACGTGATTTGGGAAACAGCGGCAGAGGTGGCGCGCGCTTGGCGCGATCAGCCGCGCTTTCAGCCGATGCGAGCTTGGTCACCGACGGGATGATCAGCGAACGCTTGTCGCGCCGGAGGATCAACACTTGAAACACCCGCTGGTTTGCATCGTCGACCGCCGATACTACGCCACCTTGGTGCGTAATGTCGCTACGCACCCACAGCCCCTGCCCCTTCCAACGCTCGGCGTAAAAATGGCCGATGCGGTCCGCATCATCTTCACTGAACAGATAGGCCATCCGGCTACTGCGCCCGTTAACATCGGCGACGCCGGCAGGTAGCATGCTTCCGCTCGGATAGATCGGCATGCCCGCAGGAAAGTAGCCGCGCATCTGATCCTGGCGCGCCGTCGCTAAGCGCTGCTCGCCACCGCCCAAGAGCCCCAAAAAGGCGATCCCGGCGCAAACGAAGATCACCGTCACCGTCTTCAGGCCGGCATGACGCGCTCGTTGCTTTCGCTTCGACTCAGCCATCGTTCACTCGCGGATAATATAATCGCCAAAGGGGTTGTCGGAGCCGAGCGTATCGGTGCAACCGAGTTTCATCGGCTGGCGGCAGCCCATAAAATAGCCACCGCGGGCCTTAAGCGTCTTTTCGTACTCATCGATCAATGGGGCAGTGTCCATCGGCATCGGCTTGTCGTCGACTTTACCGTGAGGAACGTTGCGTTTTCCGGCGTCCGCGTCGGTGTAGCTCTTGGCGATCACCGAGGGCTCGCTAAACGCAGGTCCGCGATCTTTCGGTTGCTTGAAGGCCAGCGCGGTATACGACGCACCTTCGAGGCCAAGTCTGATCCCCTTGAGAAAGCCTCGCGCGAGATTGCGCGTCTTCTTTTGCACGAAAAACATCCGCGCGACCTGTTGCCAGAGCTTGCTGTCCGGCGATACACCAGCGAGATTTCGGTCGTCGGGAATCGGCCGGGTATGCGCGTTGTAGTTCAGCCGCCAGGAGTCGACGAGCATCGAATATTCGTCGGTGATCGTGTGACCCACGTTGGGCATGATGAACCGACCGACACCTGCCTGAAACCATTCGTTGCGCACAACAACCTTGACACGGGCGTTAACGTAACCGCGCTGATTGAAGCCCCACTCAGCTGGCCCGAAGATCGTGTTCATCATCCCGCCGCCGGTCTTGCCCAGCTTGAACGGGTTGAGCTTGAGCAAGCTATGGGCGTAGTAGTTTTTGTGCTTGTAGAGCATCGCCCGCAGCAGATCGAAGACGTAGGTGGCGGGCACGAAAATCGTGTTGACCATGTCGTTGGCCGGCAGCGGATCTTCAAAACGATTGCTGATCAAAAATTGCGGGGGATCGAAACTCGCCGACAGATAGCGCCGCCCGGCGAACACCCCTTGGGCCGAATCGAGGTGGCGATAGCGCAGCGTCGCTTCGGTCGTAATCTCGGTGATCGAGGCCTGGCCGTACTTGAACACATCCGCCGGCTTGCCGTCTGAATCACCATAATCGTGGAAGCGATGGGCAGTCGCTTCGAACACCGCGTAGCGCGAAGCCTCTTGGACCTTGAGCTTGATTTGAATCAGCTCGTAAAACCAAATCGAAAACAGCAGGATCAAAACCATCACCGGCGCGGTGATCGCAAATTCAACCAGCGCTTGGCCGCGCTCGTCGTGCAGGAAACGCGATCGCTGTTTTTCGAGTGCGCTCATTTTCCCCCACGGTTGCGGGCCGGGTTTCCTTCCAAGGCCGGGTTAGTGCGTTAATATCGACGTAATCGCCGCAACGAATAAGTCCATTTGCGCGTTGCGCACCAAGTTGACCACCCCTTGCACCAAGGCGTTGTTCGAGTTGGTCGTAATGTTCGAACCGACAAACCGCTCCCACAGGTTGATCAAGTACGGAGCAACCGGCGCCAAGCGCGCGCGCCAAAACGGGTTGAAAAAGTTCGGATGCTCCCGCCAGTTGCCCGGACGGTGATAGTAGACCTGCCCGCGGGCCACGACTTTGAAGCCCTCGAAAAGAAACTTTGAGCGTTCGCCGGCGATCGTCGTATCAAGGCCGCTTTTGCGACCGTTTTCGTCCCACTTGAACTTGAAGTGCCAGGGCACCTTGGGCGTGCCGGTGCCACCTTCGGCAGCTTGAAAATCCTCTGCGGTCTTGGTCAGAAAGATCAGCGTGTTGGGCTGATTGTAATTCTTGGTCCGATCGCTGTCGGGCTTGAATTTAAAATAGGCCGCAAAGCCGGGCCAACGCCACTTGGTCTGCGCCGACTCGGGCTCGCTACCGTCGTCCTGATCGGCGAGATATTTTTCCTCGCCGGTGTGCGACTTCTCGGTGCCGGAATCATTCTTCATCATCACGATCAACGTCGGCCCCACCTGCTTTTCGTCGCTTTTCGCCGGACGAATAAAGGTGTGCTCGCTGTTGTCGTCTTCCTCGTCTTTTTCGTGGGCCGAGTAGCCGAAGTGCCAACTGTCCTCCGGCGCGCTGTATGCGGCGATCGCCGAACCCAAACTCGCGTCGCGACTCCAACGCACACCGAAAAATGCATTGATCCCGAGCGGCGGAGCCCCTGCCCAGAATCCGCCGCCGCCGATCCCACGGCTAGCGCCGGCAAAGAAATCGTCTGAAGCGAGATACTTGCCGATCTCGTAGTTCTTGTCGCTGCGGATCGCGTCCACGCGCGGCCCCGGCTCTTCGGGCGCCTCCGTAACAAAGCGCGTACCGCCAACTTTGTCCTTACCGCTAGCCGCCATCCCGAGGTCCATGCCCATCCCTACTTTGACCTTGCCGATCCCAAGGTTGATCGTCCTGCTGACATCGAACGACGGCACAGCCACGCCCACTTTCGCCGTGTCCTCGGAACGCTTGGCGACCCAATTGGGTGAACGCGAGGCGTTGCAGATCTCGGTCATCACCTTGATCGCGTCGTGTTGCTTGTCCTCTTCTGGATCGAGATAACCGCGCTTCTTGCCGAGCAGCTTGAACGACGCCTTTATCGTCTCGGCAAACGCCTTGGGCGCCAGCAGCGTTAGTCCGGGATTGAGACCAGCGCTGTCATCGAAGACCTTATGGTACTCATATTGGTTGGCCAGCGTGGCGAAGCCATGGAGCGCCCAGCGCGCGGCCCCGCTGTCTTTGAGCTTCATCTGCGGGTCGAGCATCTTAACGAAATGCTGCATCCCGTCGTAGAGATGGCCATTGAGCAGGATCGCCCGCCAGAACTGCCGCTCAAACATCGCGGTCGCGTTGAAGATCGCCACCGCCTCGACGAACTCGTGGGCCTCCTTTTCCGCGGTCTTGAATGCCGTCATCGTCGCGTCGCGCCCCGCCCAAAATACTTTCTTGGCCGCCTGAATCCCCTCATTGGCGAGTTTGACGATGTTGGCGATCAACGAGCCGACATAAGGAATCGCCGGGCAGATGTCCGAACACCATTCATTGAGGTCGTAAAAGGCGTTGGCGAACCCCGTGTAGACATCGACGAACAAGCCGTAGAGCTCGACGCGAAACGACACCCAGGAAAGATAGCTCTGCACGACCATCGCCGTGTTGTAGTGGGCAACCTGGGTCCGATTTAAAAAGGCGATGTAGTTAAAGGTTCGCGCCTCCATCGCCGCCAGCGTATAGGCGGCTGAATCGGCCGTGTTCTGCAGCTTGATCCGTTCGTGCACCGCTTGCCCGAGGTTGAGCGTCGCGATCACTGCCAGCGCCATCGCGAACAGTCCCACCGCAGCCAATGGCATCGCCTGCCCGCGCTGACCGCACCAGACATCGCGCGCTGCAGCCGACCCAGGTTGATGTGCAGCAAGCTTTGCGCTAGCCAGATTCATCACTGCACCTGCAGGCTGGTCTTGTAGGGGTTGGACTGCATGCGCATCGTGTAGGTCGCCTCGAGCGGGATCATGTAGATCCCTTCGCGCCCAAGCGCGGCCAGCCGACGATAAAGCGGGTTGCTCGGCACCGACGGTGTCGCCGGCGCAACGTTGCGAAAGCCGGTTTCGCCGGGGACATTCTCTTGCGGATTCCAAACCGCGCCATAGAGTTCTTTGCCAGCCTTGCTGGCGATCCAGGCGTTGTGGATCACCCAATTGGCGAACGGAATGCGCATCGTGTAGAGGTAGCGCACGCGGATCGTCAGCCGCGTCTCGGCCCGTTTGGAAAAGTCGTCGAAATCGATTTCGTAGTTGCGCAGGCCGATCTTGCCGGGCGCGTCGTGCCCTCCGCGAAAATCCGAAACTTTGGGCGAGAGAATCTCGACGCTGACCAGCTTATCGTCACCGTTACCGAGGGCATCGCTGATCTTCTCTTGCAGCGCCTTATCGGCCTCGTCTTGGGCGATGTCGAGCAGCTTGTCCTTGCCCTGCTTGAGCACATCCTTAAATTCATCGACGGTCGAGTTGGGCTGCTCAGCCTTTGAACCGATCTTGTCGATCAAGCGATCGGTGCCGTTACGTAGCAGATCGATCGCTTGCGGCAGGCGACGATTCGCTTGATAAAGTGCGGCCCGCATCACCACGCGCTTGAGCACACGCATCGGATTGGCCAAGTCGTGCTCCTTGAACAGCCCCTCCATCGTCGGCATCAGCGCGATGATCGCCGCGCTCTCCATGATCGGTCGATCGGCGTGCCAGACGATGCCCGCCCGCGCAGCCTTGTAGGCGGCATACTCGACCATGATCCGCGCGTGCTGCATCATCGCCAGCTGCACCACGCCGAGGATCAGAAACAGCATCAAGGGCATCACCAACGCCGACTCGACCATCGCCTGGCCACTATCATCGGCCAGACGACGCCTGCGCGCTTTGTGCTCAAGCCACTCGGGGGCAGTCTTTTGCCCCCCGCCGGCGCAGCGCGTCACGATGTCGCCCATTTCCCTACCATCTAGGGATCCATTGTAGCTCAGCAGCGAGCCGGCTTCACCGTCCAGCGTTTGATTATATTACTAGCCTGAAATCAACGCGATCCGAGAGATTTGGGGCGATCGAGCGCTTTTGTCAGCTGCGGCTTGGCGCTATGCTCAACGAAGTGAGCGACGAGCTGAAACATATTCCCTGCGGCTTATACCGCACCACCGAGGCGATCGGCGAGAGCGTTCCAGCCGGCGTGCTGGTCTACTTTCACAACCATGGCGAGCCAGGACCAGGCCTGTACTTGCCAGAATCATGGCAAAACAACCGCGTCTGCTTTTCTCAAGAAGGCATCTGCATCCCCGATAACGACTACGCCGCCACGCTGCAAGCGCTCGCCACCGAGGGCTTTTACGTGGTGATCGAACCGTTTTACTGCTGCGAACAGCGCTGCCAATACTTCGAGGCCGATACGTTGGTGCAGCTCGGCTACAACGGCGACGCTGAACCGATCCTATTTTTGCCCGAGATAATCGATGGCGCGCTGGCGCTCCCGGCAGAGGGCACCTTCATCGACGACGCGCGTCTGGCAAAGCTCAAGCGCCTGTTGGTCGCCGAGAGCGACGAGCAAGGGCCAAAGACGCTACAATAGCTCGCTCGGCAGGGTGCGTTCCCGCCAGCTCTTCGTCAACAGCGCAGTGTGTTAAACGCCTGCCAACAAGTCGCAGACCATCGGCTCAGCACTCCACCCGGCCGATCTGTCCAGCGAAGTCGCTTCCGAACAACCACGGCGTATAGCGCTGATCGATTTGCACGTTGAAGAAATAGAGCAACGTGTGCAGCAAGAAGATCTCGGCCGAGTCGTCGCCCAGATCGAAGCGCTCCTGCGCGTAGTCAATGATTTCCCGCGTGGAAGAAAAGCGAGCGTAAAGGCGACGCATGATCTGGTACTCGGACGCCGGCGAACCTGGATCGAGGGTTAGCGGCAGACCGAGATCTTTGCAGACTTTCTCCAAGCGCGGCTCAAAGGCCTCGACCAAAAGCATCAACAACTGATGGATCAGCAAGTTGACGACCGATGCGTTGGGGTGATTCTCGCCATGCGACGCCAGCGACGAGTAGCTAACAACGCGCGAACTTTCGCTGAGACGCGGCGGTGCGAACAGAAAATGGAGATTCTCAGAATCCGAATCCAGCAAAACCAACCGCAGGAGCCGCTCGATACGGTTAGTCAGCGCCTCGCGGCCGGCGGCAAGCAGCGCCTTGACTTCGTCAACCGAATCGGACGCTAGCTCGACGTGACTGTCGGTGAGCTCGTTCCACGGCCCGGTCGTGTCAACCTGGGACCAGTCAGAGGAACTCGTCAACGAGCTCAAATCGTCCCACTCGCCACAAGAACTCATCTCATCCCAGTCGTCCTCGAGGTCCGCGGAGCTGTCTCGCTTAGCCTTGGCCTTCGCCTTGGCCTCCGCCACAGCCTCAGCCCCGAGGATCATCGGCGAAGCCTCGGTGAGAATCTGCGACAGCACTTTGGGCGATGTGACGTTACTGAGGTGCCACACCCAATTCTTGTTAGCACGATGACCTCGGGTCAGGAAGGTAGACAGGGCGAACTGGAAAAAGGCATGGATGCCGGCGGGCGTGCTGAAGCTCTCGAGCAAACCGGGAGCGAACGTATAACTGCCATAGATCAACATCGGAGGTACTGATTCGCACCACAGGTGCTCCTCCGACTCGGGCATCGTCTTGGGAAGCGCCTCCCATACCCGGCAAGCTGCCGGTGCTTCAGCGCCCATCCGCGCCGGTAGGCCACGCTCCTCGAGCGCTTTGATCGTCGTCGCGAAACCGTCAGCATCGATCTGATTGTTGCCGAGAAACAGCTGCATCCGCCGAACCCGGGAATAGCGCCGTCGCTCCCTGAGCATGACGATCGTTTCGACCATCTCGAGCACATCGTTGGCGGTATAGGGCACCTGACAGCGCCTAAGCGTGGCATCGTCGATCGCCGGAAAACCGTTTGCCCCCATCTCACAGTGGTCTCTCGCTAGCGACATGACCTGGTTCCGGGAGAGCTTGGTTGGCAACAAGGTACCGTCCCACACAACAGGAAGATCTGGCATGTCGGCGTTGATCCGCCGCATCATCGCCTGCGCATCGGTCAGCAATGTGTCTTTCCCGATATTGAGCTCCGAGGCGATCAGAAAGACTTTGCGGATGCCATGTCGGGCGAGAAGGCGGATGTCTTGCTCAACCGCTGCTAGATCGCGCCGACGAAGCTGACGCCCCTTAACGACGGGCTCGATGCAAAAACTACATCTGTAGGGACAGCCGCGCGCAACCTCCACCGGGACAGGAGAGGCGCGGTCCGAAAAGAGCACGTTACCGCCGTAGAATTGCTCAAGCTCTCCAACGAGCTGATCGTCGTACTCAGGTTCGTCGAGCGGGCCGTAGAACACGCGCTCGTTTTCGACGACCTGCCCATCTTCACGACGATAGACGAGATTGTGGATGTCCGAGCGCCTGCCACCATGCACCACTTCGTCGAAGTGCTCAAACAGATGATCGGGCTCTCCGCGAATTCCGATGTCCGCCCCCTCCATCTCACCAAGCAACACCACCGGATCGATCGAAAAGCCAAAGCCGCCGATCAGAATCGGTACCTCGGTTACCGTGCGAGCGTGCTTGATCAGCGCCGCGGTCTTTCTGATCGGCTGATATGCCCCTTGGCGCCCATCCGGAGGAAACGCCACATGAAACAACAGCGAGTCCACGTTGCGCATCGTGAAGCCCACAGCTTTGGGGCCGTGACGACGAATCGCATGAGACACGGCGAACTCCGCCCGCCGCAACGGCAGGGTCGAAACATCCAGCCGCGCCACGTTGAGGCCTTGCCGCCGTGCAAGTGCCGACACCTGCACGAAGGCGTAGGGATACAACAGCATGGCCGGGTAGTTCGATGCGTTGATCAGCAGCAGATCGATTTTCTTCATGTGGTGTCTAACTTTACGGACTTGTCAGGCGGATTTCCAGTCCGCATCCTCGAGGCTGAGAGAAACACTAGCGAACGGGCCGCACAGCCGCCTCGCCTGGCTACGCCCAGTGCGGGCCGCTGGCCCATACTCCCAGCCTTCGGCCTGGGCCTACAGACAAACCCAGCGTCGCAGATCAGTTACCGATCTATGACTTGTCGAGAACGACCAAGCAACGGGTCTCGTCGTCGTCCTCACCGTGGCCGCTCATCGGCGTGGCGCTGCTAACTCGCCACCCTTCAGAGAGCAGCCCATTGAGTTTGTCGAGGTTGGTCTCACGCTCGACCTCCCCCTTGTCGCCACCCCAGGTGGTCATATAAAGGATAAACGCCTTCTGTTTCGCTGCCATCAAACGATTCCTTGTCTAGAAATTGGGGCTGGACGCGAGATGCGCGCCGGCCAAACTGGATCGCCAGGCCGGCGCGCTCTTCGCAGAAACTACTGAAGATAGATCGTCGTCGCTTTGAACGCTTTGGCCTTGAGATCGACGCCCCCAACCTTGATCACCAGCTTGGTCTTGGCCGGATAGAAGCAGGCGCCCAAATTGGCCTGGGTGACCTTGTCGTTGAGGTCGATCGAACGCCCACGCTTCTTGTAGACCGGCAGGAAAGTGTAGGTCTTGCCGCGACCCATCAACTTGAAGTGCTTGGCCTTGGACGTAGCGGTCTTGAGCACCGTGCCCTTGAGCAGGCAATTGGGGAACTTCTTGTCGTCGACCGACGCCACGCGGATCAGCACCATGTCGTCTTCCATCTTGGCGACCTTAAGGCGAGCGCGTACCGATGCACTACCATCATCTTCCTTGACCGCCAGTGCATCTTCACCGGCAGCAAAGGGGTCCTCGGCTCGCGCCTGCAGCGCGCAGCAAAACAGCGAAACGACTGCAGCCATCGACAATGTAGCTTTCACTCTGTTGTCTCCTTGATCCTCTTACTTCGTAGGGGTCTTGTTCTTGATCGGTTTGATCGGTTTTGATGTATCGCAATTGAGCCAACCGAATTTGTAGGCGTTGAGCGTGTCGCCGGTCACTTCGCCAGCAATCCACACTTTGCACCCCAACCGCTGCCGCAGCCGTCGGGCCAATGGGCGCTTGGCGCTGACTCGCAACCGCTGCTCACCGACCTCGGCTCGCTTTCGCAAGATGATGCCCGTCTTGTCCTTCGGGTCCGACAACAGTCGGCCAACGTGGGGCCTGGTGCCACCCGAATCGATGATCTGGTAGCGATCGACACGCAGCGTCGGGGTCAGCAGCTTCTCTTTGCCCTGCACGCCCCAGACCTTGACCGTATGGCCGCTGAGGCGAAGCAGCTCGTTGCTCAGCGCACCCGTTAAGAGATAGCGACGACCCTGGTGGTCGGTCAACTGCGCTTCCGCCCGCGAGACGCCTCGCACCACGGCGATGCGGCCTTCTTTGACCACATCGCTATTGGCCGGCTTCTCGCGACGCTCCGCTGCAGCGTTTGCGGCAAGAGCCACCAGGCCGATACCGACAAACACATTCCGAACGAGCAATCGCTTCGCGCCCATTGAAACCTCCATGCGCTACTTTGAAACCTTAATCACCGCGAAACGGAAATCGCTCTCCTGAGTCGTGACTTCGATGGTCGCTTCGCCGGTGAGCCCACTCAACGCAAAGAACTTCGCACCGCCGTTGGGGATCGTATCGGCGTTATCTCCCGAATTCAGTTTTTTCTCGAGCGGACCTTGCAGCGTAATTTCGCTACCCGACGCGTCCTTTCGCGTGCCTCGCACGACCAAACCGATCGCGCTTCCTGTCAGCGGGTCGGTGATCAGCGGCGCGTAGTTGTAAGCAGCGAAGTCGGTCACGTCGCGACCGTCGAGAACCACCGCTGCGATCCAGTTGTTGAACGCCGCTTTGTAGTCGCCATAGGTTGCGGTAATGCCATCCACCCCGGCTTTATCCGAAGCGAGCAGCGCCTTGAGCCAGGTTGCTCCGCCCTTGTCCTGAGGACGCGGGTCCTCCTTGAGGTAGCTCACCCCACCCTTTTGCTCGAAGAGATAACGAACAAAAGCCAGCGCCAGCGCGCGCAGCCCCGGGGTATCGCCGGTCTTGACGTTGACGAACAGCGAGAAGTCGCCAAACGAGGGGAACAGCTCTTGGTCGAGCAACGTAACGTTGTCGCCGCCATAGCCGACTGCATCCTCGGCAAAATGCGATAGCCCCTCGTCGAGCCAGAGCTCCTCGAGCGCGCCTTGCCCACCGTTAACCTTCGGCCGATAAACCTTTGTGGCGAAATTCAACAGGTGCTGGAACTCGTGAGCGAGGATCGGCAAAATCTTCGGCAGCGGCGTACCCGAGCTCGGCAAAACACAATAGAGCACATCGGCCTCGTTGGAGTTGGCCGAGTCTTTGACGTCCGCGAAGTCCGTGCCGACGAAAAATCCGACGGCATCGCTGTTCTTTTCGGCAACGGTATCGGAAAGCACCAGCCAGACCATCCCATCGCCGTTACGATCGGAGCTGGTGCGGGTTTCACCGGACTTGAGCGCGGGGTCGCCAAACAGCGCGACATCCCGCAGGGCGATCACTTCTTGGAACGCTTGGAGCAATCCGTCGAGATCAGCCTTGGCCACGGTTTTGCCTTTTTCCACCAAAATCGCCACTGACTGACCCTTACGCTCAACCGTCAGGTCGATCGCCTTGGTCGTCGGCGCGAATTCCGTGACATTGTAGCCGCTGATCTCGCTGGTACATTGCCCTTTGACACAGACCTCGTTGGCACCACAGTCCGCAGACAGGCCGCTGGCACAAGCCGCGATGTGGCCAAACTTCCGGCGCACCGGTGACAACACCGTCGATTGTGGCGACATCCGCATCGTCGCTGCGCGCTCGCGCAGCCCGCGCGTCCAGCGCTCAACGGCGATTCGACTGGCGATGCGCTTGGCCCAGACCGGATCGGTCTTGCGCGCCGGAAAGCCACCCCAACGCATCGAATAGCTGCGCGTGCCGCTGGTCTTGGTGGTCAACTTGATCGTGAAGTCGATCGCGTCCGCAGCGGTCGTAGAAACCGAATAGGGCACGACAACATAGGCCTCGTTGCCCGCCGAAAACGACGCCGTCGCCGTTTCTCCCGCGTTCTTGAACGTGACGATTCCCGATGGTGGCTGTGCACTGTCGGCGACCGGCGCGCCATCGGTTCGCACGCCAGCGTCGCGCGAGCAATTCGCACCATCGCAATCGGCGCCCTCGGTGGTCTCGCAACCAATGAGCATCGCAATACAAATCAGCAGTACTGGGACAGCTGCTCTAAGCGTTTTCATCCTCTAGCCTCGTTGTCTTGGGTCGACTAGCCTTTATCCAGTCGGAGTCAAAGTCAAGCTTCGCCCCGCGCAGCACCCACCTTGAACCGAACCGGAGCAGTTACACAGCGATCGACCCGCGCTGGGAGTTTTTCAGCAACCCGCTAGAAGACGGATCAACTCTTCGCTATATTCACGTGCTTGCCGGCAAACGATGTCTCTTAGGGTGCTAATTCAATGGCTTCGCCGTCTACTGGTCGTGATCGCGGTCACGCTGATCGTCCTGTTGACCCCGCTTGTCCTGTTGATCGTCGCACCACCGAGTGACCTGCTGCGACGCGCCGCGCTGCCGATCGCGCGAAAGGCGCTCAACCATCCCCAGCTCGAGATCGACAGTCTCTGGTTACGTCCACTTCGCGGCATTGAGTTGCGCGGCGTCGTACTCGGACCACCGGCCGGCTTTAAGCTGCCGCTGTTTTCAGTCGACCGCATCAGCCTTCGCTATCAACTCGGACGGCTGCCGGCAGGTCGCTTGCTGATCGATGAATTGATCGTCAAAAACCCTCGCGCCTATCTCGAGCAAAACGGGCAGCGACTCAACTGGCTGGCGTTCTTGTCGAACCTGCCCGCCGGGGCGAGCGATCTGCCGCCCCCAGTGAAACCACCGAACAAACCACCAAGCCCGCCCAGCAACTTCACCGTCGAAATTAAACGCCTTGCTGTGGACGAGATCGCCACCTACATCCAGCGCAACGACCAACGTCTGCGCATCGGTGGGCTACGCTTGGCCAGCCGCGGCGCATTTTCGCAGCGTGCTCCCGACCTGACTCTCGAGCTAACTTTTCGCCCCGCTGGCAAGGAGCGCCACAACATCGCGCTACGCACACCGGACGCCTCGGCAATGCTCGCCAGCGACGTACGCCTCAAGCTGCGCCTGTTAGCCCTTTCTCCGCCTCGCGTCGAAACGCGTCTGCACGTTGGGCTGGCCACGCGCTCCCTCAAAGGGATCCTCGCACCGATCGATTTACGCGCGGACTTCGCCGCGGTTACCGAAAAGGGCGATGCGCATCTCGAGACACTCGACCTCACCCTAAACGGTCGCCGGATCGTGCAAGCCCGCGGTCGCGCGACCCAGATCTTTAGCGACCCGCAGCTCGACCTGACCCTAAAAAGGCTCTATCTGCCGTTTGATGAGCTGAGCAAGTACCTCGCGCTGTTCGTCAAGGATATCGCCGTCGAAGGATCTGTTGCCCTCGACAACATCCGCATCCGCGGCCCAGCCTCGGCGCCACAGGTTGCCGGGCAACTATCGCTGCGCGACATCAGCGCACGCATCGGCCCGCCAAAGCGCCCCCAACTTCGCCTCGAGCGACTCTCAGCCAACCTACAGCTCGCTGCCGATACAACACCAGGGCGCCAGCCACCAGCGGGTCGACTGCTGCTCGACCAAGCGCCGCTATCGGCCCAAGGCAAGCTGAAGATCGCTCGCTTGCGCACCGATGCCGCCGCGATCGATCGGCTCAAACTGCGGATCAAGGCAGCAGCGACGCTGCGCGACAACAAACCCGACGACTGCGCGATCGATCTGGGCGTCGATATCGATCGACTCCACGCACCCGGCACGCCATTGCGACCTTTGCCTGTGTCCATAACGTTGCGTGCCCAAGCCAACCTGCCCAGCAATACAGCAACGCTCGAGCGCTTTGCCCTTAGGCTGCAAGACCAACAGCTGGTCGCCGTCCAAGCGACGCACCGCCCCAACAAACGTCATCGCGCACGGGTCGATATCGGCCCACTGCAGCTGCAGCAGCTCTCGCGCTGGTTACGAATTCCGGCACTGGCCGCCCTCGGTGCACGCGGCACGCTAAGGACCGTCTTCGAGGCCGACGTCGACGCCGCAACTGTCGAGCGGATGACCCGCTCCCCGATCAAGCCCGCCAACCTCGGCGGACAGCTCCTGCGCGGCCAGCGGGCGATGCTCTCGCAGTTGCGCATCGAAGGTGAAAACCTCAGCGCGATCGTCGGGCAAGAGCGCGCGACGATCAGCAGCGCAAAAATCTCGCTCGCCATCGAGCCCAGCGGAACGAAACTCAGCGGTCGCCTGGCACTACCTCGCTTGACCCTCGCCGGAGCAACACTCGGTCCTGGAACGATCGACCTCGCGCTGGACAGTCCCAACAAGAAGGCACTGCGACTCACGCTTACGCCGAACTTTGCTGCGATCGCCCAAGGCGAAAACCGCATCGGCGATCTCCGCACGCAGCTGCGCCTCGAGGCGCCGCTCGGCGATCTGGCGAGCTTTCCGCCGCCCGAACTGCCACTCGACCTGCAGCTGACGCTTGCCGCAAAGCGGCTACGCAACGCTGACAATCGGCTGGCCGCTCTACGGCTAAGCGCGCAACTGACGACACGCGCACCGCTACGCGCGCTGCTCGCCAACAAGTCCACCGACCTACCACACGTCAAACTTCGGCTCGACGCGAACATCGGCAAGGTGACCGGACCACAGCTGCAGATCGATGACGTCGCTGCCCAGATCGCCCTCGTGCCCGAGCAACCAGGACGCTATCGACTGACCGAGCGCTTGAGCATCGCGGCCCTCAAGAATGGCGACAATCGCGTCGACAGGCTGACGGTCGAGACCGCGCTCGCGCTCGCCGGACTTCCGACGCGCTGGCCGCTGCCTGCGCTAAAGATCGACCAGCTTTACGCACCGCAGCTGCAGTTGGCGATCAGGCTACCACGCATTCGTGCCGGCGGCGCACCGCCTTTTGACAACAACGCACTGCTCTTCGACGCACAGCTCTTCAAGAGCGGACGGCTCAAGCTCAAACAGCTCGCTGTTCAGCTGCCGTCGCGTGGACTGACGATCAACGGCTGGGGCCAACTCGAACAGCTGCCGCTCGACGGAAAGCTTCCGGGGCTCGATGCGCAATTCGATTTGGCGTTTACCAGTCCGCGAACAAAGAACCCCAATCACGCCCGCCAGCTGCTGGCCGACCTGCGAACCGCCGGCAAACTCGCCCTCTCGGTCACGCTCAAAAAGCCCGTCGACTCAGACTGGCTCTCAACCAAGACGCGGATTATCGCCGATGCCTTCCACCTCTGGTCGCGCGGCACACAGATTCAGCGCCGCGAAGACGGAAATTACTTGCGCATTCAGCAGCGGCTGAGCCTCGAAGATCTCAACGCGGATATCAAGCTCGCGCAACGCGTTAACCTGACCACCGAGCAGCCTCAGCTCGCCTTGACCGACGGGGCCAAGTGGGCGCGACGCCGGCAACGCAGCTTCCGCGAGCTAGCGCCCTACCAAAGACGCCAGCCCAGCGTGGCCTTTGGCCGCCTAGCGATCGACGAGCGCATCGCCGCGCTAACCAAGGGGGGACAACTGATCAATGCACGCCAACGTGGCGTTGTCATCGATCAGTTGGCAGCCGATCTCTCGCTGAGCGACGGAGCACTCGCCCTCGACAGACTGCGCTTTGGCGTCGCCGGCGGTGATATCGCCGGACATTTCGGCTTGCGGCTGGCTTCCCTCGCGCCGCTCGATGCGGAGATCGACCTCGGTCTTCAGCTAACCGGCATTCAACCGCGCGCACTGGTCGCTGGGAACAAGGCTGGCAAACAGAGTCGTCTCTCAGCGCTACTCGATCTGCGCTGGGCACTGGCAGAGCATCTCCTCGACGGACGCGTCGATATCACGCAAATCGCGCTTTCCGATCTCGATG
The DNA here is from genome assembly GCA_020633415.1 of Deltaproteobacteria bacterium. Classification (GTDB taxonomy): domain Bacteria; phylum Myxococcota_A; class Polyangia; genus JACKDQ01. The sequence goes on along the minus strand of JACKDQ010000001.1, from coordinate 858,793 downwards.
CTTTTTTACTCTACCTCGATCCCAACGGCGTCGACCCGGGGATCAAAACCACGCGCGCCTGGCTGACCGGCTCGCTTGCGGGGCTGTTTAATCCAACGATCGACGCGGTTTCGATCTGGCTGGACCACAGCAACCTCAACATGGACATCAACCTCTCGGCAGCACTGATCGGTTGGTATCTACAACGACAGCTGAAGAACGCTCGCATTCGCCGACTGAGCATCAGACCACAGCTCGAGAACGCAATCGGCCCACTGCTCGGCAGTACGAGCACGACCAAAGCGAAAAAACCATGATCCGACTTTCAACCCGCTGTTTGCTCAGCGCTTGCTCGCTGATCGCCTTGACGAGCTGCGTTTCACTCAAGGCGGTGACCGTCGACCGCAAGACCGCCTTGGAAAACCAGATCCTCGGCACGATGCAGCGAATGGAGCCCGAACTGATCTTGCTGTCCTCGACGCGCGGGCCGGCGACCGATGGCAAAAGCAAGAGCCAGCGACATCGCCAGGCGATCGAAGCAGCGTTGGTTCGCGCTTTTTACCGTGACGACATCGATCAGCTCAAAGATAAGCAGCTCGTCGGTGAGGCGCGCGGCTGGCGTTTGGCGATCACCCAGAAGACATCCGCAGCGCTGAGCCAGCTCGTCGAGCGCGAGAATCAGGCGCGCGACCTGTTGGTGCAACATCTGATCAGTCTCTCTCCGCGACTTCGTGCCAGCGACATCGCCCGTGTCCGTGACGTGCTCTACCGAATGCAGGTCGCTAACGCTCAGGCGGGCCACCGCGTTCAAGACGAAAAGGGTGTCTGGCGAACGGCTGTCGGCAAGCAGGCTCAACCGGCGACGGACGCGAACCAATGATCAGATCAGCGCTTATTTCCGCGCTGGTGCTCAGCGGCGCGCTCGTTGGCTGCGCCACTACGCAGCGGCCCGATCGGCCGATACTCGACGACTATCAGCTACGGCCGAGCCAGCGCCGTTTGCAGCAACCGCTGTGGTTGGTCCAGGGCGCGGACGATGACCTTTGGGGGCAGCTCAGCGCCACCGGCGGCCAGTTAGTGTTCGCTAGCGCGCGCAAGGGCTCGCTCGACATTTGGCGCCTCGACCTAACGACCGGACAACCCGAGCAGCTGACCGATCACGTCGCGATCGATACGCAGCCGACGATCGCCACCGACGGACGCATCGCCTTCGTCTCGATGCGCAACGACGCCAAGGGCGACATCTACCTGCGACAAGTTGACGGCAAGCTGCAGGCACTGACCGATCAACGAACCGCAGACAGCTATCCGGCGTTTTCGGCCAGCGGCAAGACGCTGTATTTCGTCGAAGGTCCGGAAGGACAAGGGCGCATCATCGCGCTCGATCTGCAAACCAGAAAGCGGCGCGCATTGACCGACTGGGGCGCGACCCATCCCGCGGCCAGCCCCGACGGACGCTGGCTGGTCTACACGCGTTTCGATCAGCAGCGGCAAGGGCGTCTGGCCCTGCTCGATCTGCGACAAGACAAGACCGTGCTGCTCAGTCGGGGAAACTACCACACCGGCTTTCCCGCCTTTTCAGCCGATGGCCAATCGATCCTGTTCTCGCGGTTCTATGCCGGTCCGCCGCGAACACCGCGCAGCGCTCGGGCGACAGCATCGCTCTGGTCGCTTGCTCTGAGCAGCCGGAGCCGTGGCGAAGCAGCGATCGACGACGCCGTCCAGCTAACCAGCGACGCATCTAGCAAGCTGTTTGTCCGCCCGCACCGTCGCGGCCTGATCTTCACCGCACTGACCAGCAATGGACTCGACATCGGACTGCTCCCCCATGACGGCGAAATACCAGCCGCAGCCGGCTCAGCCGCCATCGAGGCGATGCTCGCCCAGACAACCGACCCACGCGACCGCCTACTGCTGCTTTCGGCATTGACGCGCCGATCTCAAGGCGAAGCGCGCGCACTAGCCGCCTACCGCGCCGCCGAGATTCTGCGTCAGCTCGCTGAGCCGGACAAGCAGCACCAAACCCTGCGCCAAGCGTTGAAGTCCGCACCAGTCGGATCGGCAGTCCACGAGCTGAGCACGATCGACGCGATCTATGCCGACTTTCTGCTGGCCAAGGGCACGACGCCCTCGGCAACAAAACACGCAGCAACTCAAGCCCATCTGGCGCTCAGCCAACTGGCTGCGAAGACCGCCGCGGGACGTGCGCTGGCCAGCTTGCGTCGCGGCGACATCTTCCGCCACGCTGCGCAGCGTCAGCAGGCGATCGCTGCCTACCAGCAGGTCCTCGACCGGCACACCGATCGACCCGCGCTAGCGATCGAGGCCTACCTCGCCTTGGGCGAGTTGTATCTGGAAAGTGGTGGTGCGCTAGCCGCCGCCGACTATTATGTTCAGGCCTTCTCGCGCTTTCCGGCCCAGACGCTGGCGCTGCGCCGCGCCGCGGCGAAGATCTTTGCCCACCTCGCTCCACTGGCCGCCGCACCGCGCGTCGAAGCCCTGCGAGCGCTAATCGATCAGCATGCCGACAAGCCGTTCTTCGTTGCGCTCGCCCAGCGCGAACTCGCCCGACGCTACCAAGTCGACAAACGCTACGAGTTGGCGATCGAAGCGCTATTCCAAGTCGCACTGATGCAACGCAGCGTTCCTTCCGAGGCCGAACAAGCGACCTTCACCTTGGGTCAGCGCTGTCTCGAGCACGCCGAAAGGCTGCGCGAACAACAGAAGCTCACTCGTGCCTCATATTTCATCTCGCGAGCCCGCAGCGCGTACCGTGGATTGCTGAAGAATCTCGAGCATGGCGGCGTGACCTGGCAGCGCGCTCGCCGCGCGTTCTTTCGACTCTCGCTGCTGGCCGCCAGGCAACTTCAACGCGACGGCAATCTTCAACTCGCCCTCAAGCGCTTTAGCTCACTCGCCAGCGAGTTTCCCAACGAGCTGGTCGTCTGGCGACAACTGATCGCGCTGAGCAGCACGCAGCAGCGCGAACAACTGTTGGAGCAACACCGCAAGCGACTGGAAGTCGATCAAGGCGACGGCGCTGCCCACTACGCGGTTGGACTGTTGCTGACCTATCAAGGGCAACCCAGCCTGCGCACGCTAGAACAAGCCGAGCAGCACCTGACCCGTGCGGCTGCGCTGCTACCGCGCTCGCCGTTTCCGCAAATTTCGCGCGGCTGGATCTTCGAAATGCGCGAACGTCGGTTCGGCGTGGTTGCCCGCGGCTATCTCGAAGAAGCGCTCAAGCACTACCAGCGCGCCTACCAGCTGGTCGACCGCCAAACCGATCGTCAAAGCGAAGCCGACCTATTGGTCAACCTCTGCAATGTCTTTGCCCATCTCGGCAACACCTGGGGCGAAGCCTATCGCCACTGCTCAGAGCGCCAAGCGCTCAACATTCCGTTTATCGACAAACGCCGCGAGGCGACGTTTGCGCTGATCTATGGACGCGCCGCGTCGGCAACGGAACACTTTCGCATCGCCAGCCGTCTGTTCAATCGCGCGCTTGAGATCGCGCGGACGCTGAAGAACCGCCCGCTAGAAAGCGAGATCCTCGCGCGCCACGCGCTCAACGCGCAACGTGAGGGTCAGCAAAGCGAAGCGTTGCGCTGGTTCGCTCAGGCACTGGCGCTCAATCAAGCGCTCGGCCGCCGCTCCGAGAACATCGTCTTGCTGCGCAGCATGGCCTACAACGCGCTGCGATCAAACGACACGCAACGCGCCAGCGAGCTACTTGACCGCGCCAGCGCGTTGGCGCAGAAATACACCGTTGCCCCGATCGGCGACTACATTCCTGCGGCGATCGACGGCCCCGGCTACAGCACCGCGCCTTTTGGCTTCGGGCCTGGCGCCGAGCAGGACGTAAGGCTCGCCCTACGTCAACTGATCGACGAGCGCGGCTTTGACCGTGACGCGGCGTTGCAGCGACTAACTGAGCGTCTAACGCTGCGCAGCGCCAGCACAAAAAAAGGCGACGCCGAGGGCCAACGGGAACTGGCACTGCTCTTTAACCGCCAAGGACTGCTGCTCGCTCGCGCTGGACGCGTTGAGGACAGTCGTCGGTCGCTGACTCAAGGCATCGAACTGCTCGATCGAATTCAGCGCTCAGACGGTAAGTATTTGATCGATGCAGAGAGCTTCGCGCTACAGACGGCGGTCACCCTCAACCTCGCCGAGCTCGCCATCAGCTCGGCAGAGCGCCGCGATGCGCTTGCGAAACTCGAGGTACTCGAACGCGAGCGCGAGCGTTGGACGATCAAGCAAAAGGGCCCGCTGCTTTCCACACGTTTGCGGCTGGCGCTCTGGGGCAACATCGCCAATCTGCTGCTCGGCGCTGAGCAGACCGACATCGCGTCAAAGTCACTACCCGACGAAGCCGACAAAGCGATCGCTCAGCTGGTCGCCGACCAGCGGTTGCTGATCGCCGCGCGCCAGCGTGCGGTCGTGCTGCTCCGATCGGTTTTTCGTCAGACAAACCCGGCGGTCGTGGTGAGCGCCGAACCGGTTCATGCCAAGCGCTACGGCGCGAGCGCGAACCTCTGGGCGCCACTGAGTCCTGATCAGCGCGTGCGGTGGCACGTGCGCAGTGGGCTCAACCTAGCGACCCTTTTGCAGCAGGTCAGCGATCTAAAGACCAAAGGACCTGCCAGCGGCGTGGCCTTCGAGTTGCTCGAGCAACTCGCTCACGTCGCCGTCAAGTACGACGTCGGTGCGCTGAAGTTCTTGGTGGTCGCTAACCTCGCTGCCCAACGCGACAGTCTTCAGGGACTACGCGCTGCCGCCGACGGATTCTTAGCCAGACACCCACTATTGCTCGCTGAAAGCCAGGCGCAGGCCACGCAGATTGGTCAAGAGATCGCCCATTTGGTCGTCGACAAACTGGTCGCGCACAACCTACCAACCGAAGCCTGGAGCTACGCAGAACGCTTTGAGCGACGCACATTCGTCGAAGACCTACTCGCCACGAGTCCACGCGGCGTCGACTCCGTTGCTCCACTTCTGCGCACACTACTCGAGAGCGGCTCACGCTACCGCCGGGCGTTGGCCGATCCAACTGCCGCCAAACAGCTGCCACTTTTCGAGCGCCAGGTGCTCGCCGCCCTCGCCCGCTTGAGCAACCAAGCACCGCGCATCGCTGCGCTATTTACCGTCGAACCGTTCCCGCTCGCTGCCCTGCAAAAGGCGCTCGAGCCGACCGACCGACTGCTCGTCGCACTGCCCGGCCAGACGGGCGTGCTACTCGGCGTCGTTGAGCGCCAACGGATCGCCTGGCAGACCATCGGCGAATCCACTGATGCGCTGGTCAGACAAATCGAGCGCCTGGCTGGCGGCGCGAAGCGGCTATATCTAGACCTCGGCCGGGTCGATCCACTCGACCGTCTGCCGATCCGTCTGCCCCACAGTCGAGTCGCCACGGCCTGGTCGCTGCTCGACGCTATCGCCGTGCGCACCGCCAGCGCTGCGCCACAACTCGACGCGAGCAAGCTGACCAGCAAGGACCATTCATTAGTCGACGCGCTGGAGAGTGCGCGACAGATCGACGCCCTCGCACTGCAAGCGACCAGCACACAACCGGCCGATCTTACGCTGGCGCCGTTCGATCTTTACCTCAGCCGTAAGCTTGGTTTGCCATTGCGCGCCGCTCTGCTGCGCTTTTCCAAGTTAGCGCTGTCAGATCAGCGCACAGCTCGCCGCAAGCGCGTCGCCTTGGGCCGTTTGCTACACGCCGCCGGCGTCGCCAGCTACCTCGCAACGGGCGAACCGACACCCACACGCTATGGGCTGTTGCCGCTACCACCGAGCGAAGCCAAAGCATGGGCCAGAGGGAATCTGACCCAATGGATTCGCAGCGCGGTGATCGCTTCGAAAAAGCGCCAACAGCGGCTGGCGATCGAGGAGTTCTGGCGCGCGATCGACGCGATGCATCTGCTCAAAGACACCAAGTACTATTCACGTACGCTGTCATTTCTGGCTCAGGCTTACACCCTCGACGGCGACCTGCGCCGCGCGCGGCGCACGCTCGCTAAACTCTTGGCGCTTCAGCAACAGCAGTTAAAGGCTGCCGCCGGCCGCACCAAGTTGGTGCTTCAAGCGGAGCTCGCCAAAACCGAGACCACACGCGGCTGGGTCGAGTTGCGCGACGATCGCTACCATGCCGCACTGCAAGCCAACGATGCCGCGCTGAAGATCTATCGCGACGTGCGCCGCCTCCAGCTGGCAGATGTCGTCTTCCAGCAGCGCCTGCTGATCGAAGAAAAGCTGCGCGACTATGACGCCGCGCTCAAGACCGCCCAAACGTGGCATGGGCTCAAAAAGGCCCAGCTGAGCATTCGCGCCAAGCTCGCGCCACGCCTGCAATACATCTCGGTAACCACGCGCCTAGCGCGGCTGCTGCGGCAGCGGTTCGCTCGCTACACCCAAGCGCGTCTGCGCATGCAAGAAGCTCTGCTACAGATCGCAGGGGCAACAATGCTCGTGCAAAAGATGCGCAGCGACGACAAGATCGGCAAGGCGACTGCTGCTAAGAAGATCGCAAGCATCGAACGGCTGATTGCGCAGCATCACGTCGATGCGCAACTTGAACTGAGCCGCATCGATAGCGCCAAGGGCGACTTTGTCAGCGCGATCGCCGTCGCGCGCAGCGCCGAACGCTTGGCGCTCGACAATCAGCTGACTCAAGCGGGCGCGGCGCGACTGGAATTGGTCAACAACCTCTACTACCTTGGCGCCTACGGAGAGGCGCTGCGCGATATCGAGACCGGCTTGGACCAGGCCAAAGATAACCCGCAACGCACGGTTCAGTTGCTCAACGTCAAGGGCACGGTGTTGGCAGCGCTCGGTCGCAGTACCGACGCACTCGAGGTGCTACTCCGGGCCCAAAGCTTGGCCAAGAAGATCGCCCGACCAGGCGAACTTGCCGCCACCGAAAACAACATCGGCGATGCACTTCGTCGCGCAGGGCGCTTCGACGAGGCTGAGGATGCGTTTTCGCGAGCGCTGGCGATCGATCGCCAGCTCAAGGATGACAACGCGATCGCCAACGACTTGGCCAACCTTGGAGAAACGGCGTTTCTCGCGGGACGCAACAACCAGGCCGACGACTATCTGAGCCAGGCCGAACGCACTGCTGCGCGGATTCGCGCCTCGCGCACACTGCTCAAGGCGCTGCTCACACGCGGCCGCATGGCGCTGAGCAGCAACCAAGCGAATGTCGCAGCAGCCACCTTGCAGCGGGGCCTCAAGCTGAGCAACGAACTGCAACTCGAACAGTGGCAGTGGCGTTTTCTGCTTTGGCAGAGTCGCGCACTATTGCGCCTTTCCAAGACAGGCGCTGCCCTGCGCAGCCTCGAACAGGCAGCCGCCCTGCTCGATCGACGGCCACCGCGATTGCGTCAGCGCGTCGGTGCACCGTCGCTCGAAGCCCGCGCCGATGACGTCTATGACGAGCTTGCTCAGCTTCACGCGCGCCAAGACCGCATGGACCAAGCGCTGTCGGTGGTCGAGCGCATGCGCGCCCGGGCATTCGTCGACCTTGTCGCCAGAGATAGCCATCGGTTGGCCGAATTGACCGGGGCCGGCAGCCAGCCAACAGCCCAATCGATCTCACTGGCCGAGCCATGGCGCAGCTGGGCCAAGCCCTCGACCCGACCGCTAAGCGAGGTTCAGCGCACGCTCGCTGCCGATCAAGCGCTGCTTTACACGTACGCCGGCTCGAGGCAACTGCTGATCTGGCTGATCCGACGCGAGCGCTCGGTCAGCCGGCGCATCAACCTCGGGCGCAGTGAGCTGAGTAAGAAAGTCATCGCGCTGCGCCAGCGATTGGTCGGCTTTCACCCGGTCGATCGCGCGACTCGCGAACTAGGCCAATTGCTGCTGTTCGACGATCCGAGTTGGCAACAAACCAAGCGCCTGGTGGTGATCCCCAGCGGACCGCTGCAACTGTTGCCGTTTGCTGCGCTCGGCGGCTCAGACAACCCTTGGCTCAAGCGCTTCAGCCTCTCGATCGCACCATCGCTGTCCCTGCTCAGGCACCAGCGCTTCAACGCCGCGAAGACGGTAGCCAGCTTCGCCGCTGACCCGGACCAACTGCCCTACGCCGCCCTCGAAAGCGAGGCGCTCACCGCAGCCTTCGCCAAGGAAGCGACCCAGCGCTTTGTCGGCAACCAAGCCACCGCCCTGGCCTTGCGCCAACAGGCACCGCGCGCCGGATTGCTGCACATCGCCGCTCACGCTGAGTACCGCCCCGATCGGCCGCTGTCCACGGCGTTTGCCTTGCACGAGGAGTTTGCGCTGCATCAGGTCTTGGCGCTCAAACTGCCCGGCTCGTTGGCGATCCTTTCGGCCTGTCAAAGCGCGCTGGGCCCGGCGGGCAGCGGCGATCACCGCGTCGCACTCAGTCGAGCGTTTCTCTCGGCGGGGGCTCACTCGGTGGCCTCAACGCTCTACCGCATCAGCGATCTGGGCGCGGCCTTGGTGGTCAAGCACTTCGCACGTCAACTCCGCGCCGGTCGCCCACTCGCCGATGCGCTGCGCAAGGCCCAGCTCGCAGTGCGTGACCAGCTCAGGCATCCGGTGTTTTGGGCGGCAATGCAGTTGGAGACCGTCTCGCTCGACGACGCACAGGTCACAGCCCCCTAGCGCAATGCGCTAGCTGGCGGCCAGCCAAGAACTTGCCAAGAAGGGGCTAAGGCCCAAAAGGGGCTAAGGCCAAAAATGGGCTAAGGCCAAAAATGGGCTAAGGCCAAGAATGGGCTAAGGCCAAGAATGGGCTAAGGCCAAGAATGGGCTAAGGCCAAGAATGGGCTAAGGCCAAGAATGGGCTAAGGATTGTTGAGCCCGAAATCGCTGACGCGGGCTTTGAGGTATTGCTTGAGCAGCTGCTCCTCGGTCATCTGCTGCCGCTGTGCCTCACGCTCATCGACATCGCCAACGAACATCGAAAACAGGCTCTTCGCCGAAAACGCTTCTCTCACCCGCACAACGATCCGATTGTCGCCGTTTTGATTGATCTCGATGCGTCCCAACAGCGGCTGCGGATTGTCGAGCGCCGCCTTCTGCGCGGCGAGAACCATTTGACCGAGCAGTGCGTCAGTCTTGGCACTGAGATTGTCGACGCCACCATGCTGCGCATCGGCCAAGGCGAACACGCCGAGTTTTTCGCTAGCGTAAACGGCAAAGCCGTTGCCCTTTTCGATCAACGTGGCCTGTTGCGCCGCCTTGACCCAGTCACGTCGCTTGGAACTGCTGGGCACGCCATGAACGTGCAGCGTCGGCACCGTGAGCTGCGCGCCGGGCATGTTGATATAGGCCTGAGCGCCCTCGTACTCGCGCAGGTCTTTGGCGTTCATTCGACCGGCCAAGCTGCGCAGCACGTCGCGAACCATCCGACCGAGGTGCTGGGTGTGTGAGCCACTGACAACGTCGAGCCAGCTGATGTTTTCCGAGCGCGTCGTTCCCCCCGGTTTGGTGTTCGGTGTCGGAACACCGAGCAGGTGCAACACGGTGCGACCATCGGAGCTCAGCGGCAGCGGTCGAATATCCTGCAGGATCACGAATTTCGATCCGCGCTGGTCAGGAGCCTTGGCGCCCGCCGAGCGATCGAAATCGACCACGTAATACATGCCGCGCTGGGGACCGTTAAAGGTATAGGCATTGAGAATTCGCGAAGGGTGCAGCGGACTCCGATCTTGCCAGCTGGCGTTAGCGCGCAGCTCGACCTTCCAACGCCCATCGAGACGCTGGTCGAGCTTAGCGGCGTTATAGGAGATGCCGTAATGATCGAGGGCCGAGCGGAACAACGCCTTGAACGACTCACCCTTTTGCGGCTTGAAGCCTAGCGACTTGGCCTGGGCCGACGACACCCACAACGTTAGCGTGCAAAGCAGTGTGACCAGGGAGCGCCTGCGCATGGAAGTATCCTCCACTGCACGAGTAAGCAGAGGTCGTGCCAGAAGTCGGAACAGAATTGCGCTTTAATAACCGAAAACTGCGGGCACGCGCGCCTGCGGCGGGCATCTTGAATCTGCACACCTTGGGGCTAGTCCAGCCAGCCGGTCCGAAGCAAGCGGCCCTAGAGGCCAAGCTGGCTGAGCAGAAAGGCAAACTCGTCGGCACGTGCGGCCACGGTCTTTTTGATCATGTCACCACCGCCGTGACCGGCATTGGTCTCCATCCGCAGCCATACCGGGTGCCCACTGGTTGTCGCATGCTGGATCGCTGCCGTGAACTTGCGGGCGTGCATCGGGTGAACGCGATCGTCGCTATCAGCGGTCAACATCAGCAGCGCTGGGTAAGCAGCTGGTTTCACCCGGTGGTAAGGCGAGTAGGCGACCAACGTCCGAAACTGCTCCGCGTTGTCTGCAGAACCGTACTCGGAGATCCACGTTTTGCCGGCACCGAAGCGATGATAACGCAGCATGTCCAACAGCGGCACATGGCAGGCCACCGCGCGAAATAGCTCCGGACGTTGCGTCATCGCCGCACCGACGAGCAATCCGCCGTTGGACCCACCGCGGATCGCCAAGCGATCAGCGCGCGTGTACTTTTCAGCGATCAAATACTCGGCCGCACTGATGAAATCATCGAAGACGTTCTGCTTGTTGGCGAGCATTCCGGCCTGATGCCACTTTTCACCATACTCACCGCCGCCACGCAGGTTGGGTATCGCGATCGCCGCTCCCTGCTCCAGCCAAGCGAAAAATTCCGCGCGAAACTGCGGTGTCAGGCTGACGTTGAAGCCCCCGTAGCCGTAGAGCAGAAAAGGCGTGGTCCCGTCGCGCTTAAGATCCTTGCGCGAGATCACAAACATCGTCACCGAAGTCTGATCACGCGATTTGTAGACAACCTGCTCGACGCCATACTGCTGCGGGTCGATCTTGACCTGAGTCTGAGCGTAAACCGTCGGCTGACCACGACGGACCGATGTCCGATAGATCGTCGGCGGCTGAATGAACGAAGAGAAGCTAAAGTAGGCGGTATCATCGTCGGGATCTCCCACGAGACCGTAGGACGAACCGATACCGGGCAGCGCCACCTCGCGAGTGATCTCTCCGCTGGTGGTCGCTAGCTTGAGCAACGACGAAGCCTTGTTCAGGTAGGTCAATGAGAGATGCCCGCCGACAACGTCGATGCTCTCTAGCACCGCCGCGGCTTGCTCAGCGATTAGCGGGGTCCAAGCTTCGCGTTGCGGTTTGCGCGGGTCGACCCGAAAGACCATCCAGTTGGGCGCACCTTCGTCGGTTCGCACATAGAACATCTTGCGGTGAGCGACAACGTCGTACTTCGCGCCGACGCCGACGCGAAACGGTCGCCAGCTCTTGTCCCTGCGCAGATCTTTGAAGTAGACATCGGTGCGCGTCCAGCCGTGGTAGACGTAGAGCAGTAGATAGCGCCCATCGCGCGATAGATCGGCGTGGATGAACTGGCGCGGATCGCCGGTTTTTTCGTGGACCAGCGGATCGCTTGCCGGATCGGTGCCGAGCTTGTGGAAGTAGACGGCAGCATGTCCCGGCCGCTCGGTTTCGGCTACCGTGCCCGTTTTGGGAATCCGGGTGTAGTAGAAGCCATCACCGCGTGGCGTCCACGACGGGTGCGCATACTTCGCACCCTCGATCACATCGCGCCTTTTCAACTGACCACTGGCGACGTCCATCACGTACAGCGTGGCATCGTCGGCCGCGTTCTGGTTGAGCTTGTAGGCTACCGTCTTGCCATCGTAAGTCGGGTAGACGCCACTGACCGCTACGCTGCCGTCCTCGCTCATTTTGTTCGGGTCGAGTAATACGCGCTCTACACCATCGGCACCTTGTCGCCAGTAGTAGACGCGCTTTTCTTTGTCGGCATGTTGTCGCCAATAGAAAAAGCGCTTGCCGCGCCTGCTCGGCGCCGACATCTGATCGACGTAACTTAGCTCGGCGATCCGCGCCTTAAGCGCGTCGCGCTTTGCCAGGCCTGCCAGTTGCCGGCGAGCAAAGCCATCTTGTGCCGCAAGCCAGGCTTTCGTGCGTGGCGAATCCTCCTCCAGCCAGCGATAGGGGTCGGTCAGTTGCTGTCCATGCAGCACGTCGACCACCGGCTCGCGCGCCGTACTCGGCCACGGGTGCAGCGGGCTGGATTTGGCGGCAGCTGCCCCCAGCGGTTGCCGCGGCTGGGGTCGGACTTGCGGCTGCGCACAAGCGGCGATCAACAGCACGGTGATCAGGTTGAGCGATCGATGCATCGGTTTCCTCCGCAGCGCGCAGCCTTAGCCCAGAAGACGGGCGAGGTAAAGTCGACGAAAGCGGTGGCAGGTCAGCTGGCGCCTGTGTATGCTGCCGTCGCCATCACGGCACAGCGAGGGGGCCGAAATGCTGGCCCAAAGCCGCAGTACAGATCAACTGAGCAACGATGCGATTCGCAATGAACGCGTCGATCGGTTGACCTCTGCACTCGCGCGCGGCGAGCTCGAAACGATCTACCTTCACCTAACCGAAGCGCGGATCTGCGGGCGAGGTGGAACGCTCGGCGACGGTGCTGACCCCGACCTCAACGCGGACCTTGAGCAAGCGCTGATCCGTTGCCAAGCCACCTGGCAGGCCAAGCGCGATGAGGCGCAACTTTTGCGAGCGCTGCTCGACGAATTGCCCGACTACCGCGCGCCAGCCGACCCGCGTACGGCGTTTGATCCCGAACAACTGGACTCCGGCGTGCCGAGCGGGATCTCTGCTCTCGATCAACCGCGCGCCCGGCTCCATCTCGAGCGGGCGATTGCGCTGTTTCAACCGCCGAGCGAAATCCGCGAAGCGCTCAGCCAATTGCTGGCGCTGTTTCCGAACACTGCGACCTACTGGTGTAGCAACGAACCACTGACCGATGCGCTGTCTGACGTCGGCCTGTTCGTCGTCTGGCCACCCCACGCGATGTTGCTGGTCTACGTCGTCGACGCGCCCTAGCTACGGCCCCGGAAACCAACGTGCCCAAAAAAGGAAAGGGCCGGTCCGAAGACCAGCCCTTTGTGCGTAGCAACCGAGCAAAAGCTACATTGTTGCGCCGTCGCCAGTGCCTTCAGGCGGCGCGGTGCAGGTCGTCGAGGTGCAGGTCGTGCTGGTGCAGGTCGTTCCCTCTGGCTCGGTGCCGTCCTTCGTACCTTCGGTACAGGACGCGGCGGCCGAACGACGGGTCAGATCACGAACTTGCAGCTTCTTGATTTTCAGTTTCTTTTTCATCGGTTCTATCTCCAGCGCTCGCCCAGTCCACCATATGCAACAGCACTTAGGTCGCCTCGGCATCGGCGTCAGCGGCTTTCGTCGCCAACAGAGACCATTATTACAGCACCTATCCGATATGCAATGTGGGATACATAGATTTTTTGACTTGTTTTAGCAGCGCGTCCCAAAGCAAAGGGCCGGCCCGAGGACCAGCCCTTTTGCCCAGCAATCAGCTACTCAGAGCCCAAAAAAAGCAAAGGGCCGGTCCGAAGACCAGCCCTTTGTGCGTAGCAACCGAGCAAAAGCTACATTGTTGCGCCGTCGCCAGTGCCTTCAGGCGGCGCGGTGCAGGTCGTCGAGGTGCAGGTCGTGCTGGTGCAGGTCGTTCCCTCTGGCTCGGTGCCGTCCTTCGTACCTTCGGTACAGGACGCGGCGGCCGAACGACGGGTCAGATCACGAACTTGCAGCTTCTTGATTTTCAGTTTCTTTTTCATCGGTTCTATCTCCAGCGCTCGCCCAGTCCACCATATGCAACAGCACTTAGGTCGCCTCGGCATCGGCGTCAGCGGCTTTCGTCGCCAACAGAGACCATTATTACAGCACCTATCCGATATGCAATGTGGGATACATAGATTTTTTGACTTGTTTTAGCAGCGCGTCCCAAAGCAAAGGGCCGGCCCGAGGACCAGCCCTTTTGCCCAGCAATCAGCTACTCAGAGCCCAAAAAAAGCAAAGGGCCGGTCCGAAGACCAGCCCTTTGTGCGTAGCAACCGAGCAAAAGCTACATTGTTGCGCCGTCGCCAGTGCCTTCAGGCGGCGCGGTGCAGGTCGTCGAGGTGCAGGTCGTGCTGGTGCAGGTCGTTCCCTCTGGCTCGGTGCCGTCCTTCGTACCTTCGGTACAGGACGCGGCGGCCGAACGACGGGTCAGATCACGAACTTGCAGCTTCTTGATTTTCAGTTTCTTTTTCATCGGTTCTATCTCCAGCGCTCGCCCAGTCCACCATATGCAACAGCACTTAGGTCGCCTCGGCATCGGCGTCAGCGGCTTTCGTCGCCAACAGAGACCATTATTACAGCACCTATCCGATATGCAATGTGGGATACATAGATTTTTTGACTTGTTTTAGCAGCGCGTCCCAAAGCAAAGGGCCGGCCCGAGGACCAGCCCTTTTGCCCAGCAATCAGCTACTCAGAGCCCAAAAAAAGCAAAGGGCCGGTCCGAAGACCAGCCCTTTGTGCGTAGCAACCGAGCAAAAGCTAGATGAGCAGTGCCTTGCCCATCTTGACTTGGGCCACAGCCGTCTCACCGTCACCTGGATCATTTGTACAAGTCGTACTGGTGCAGGTCGTGCTGGTGCAGGTCGTTCCTTCTGGCTCGGTGCCGTCCGTGCCTTCGGTACAGGACGCTGCAGCCGAGCGACGGGTCAGATCTCGAACTTGTAGCTTCTTGATTTTCAGTTTCTTTTTCATGCTAGACCTCAAATAAGCGCGCCATCGCCCCCATATGCCCGAGCTCCCCGGGAAAAAGCTCGTCCACGTAGGCGGGCCATCGGCCCCAAACAATCGCTTTCGCAGATTGCCTATGGATCAGCGTAGCAATGCTGCAAAAAAATGCAACACAAGGTACTCTTTTCTCGCACAAAAGATTGTTGTCGAGCAGGCGCATAGCCTAAACAATTTAAATTAAAGGGTAAAAATAAAGCAGCCCAGGTCGGTCGGTTCGGCACATGTAGTATTTTTAATTACATTTATTACCCATGCATCAGCGGCTCGCCGGGCTCAAACCTCGCTGAACTCCGACGATTAGACGGAGGCTCATGTCTGACATCCGCTTCCCTGAAATCAGACGCGATCTGATCATCAAGTGCGTTGACCGCGGCGATGGTCATGAGCTCTACGTCATCAAAGACCCGCTGCGCACCGAGTACTTCGAATTCGAGGAGCTTCACACCACCGTTATCCGCGAACTGGACGGCAAGTCGACCATCGAAGAAATCGCCAAGCGCATCGGCGACCGCTTTGACGTGATCCTTCCGACCAAAGTGGTCGAGGACTTCGTCCAGACGCTGCGCTACAAGTTTCTGTTGGAAATCGACCACATGCCGGAGGTGTCCGACAAGGCACAAGCCGCGTTGGCGAAAACCGCGCTGGCTATGCTCACCAATACCGGCCTGCTGAATGTCGAAACCGGGATGCCCGCCGCGGACGAGGCACAAGCGCAGGCGATCGATTGGCTTAAGCGGGGCAACATCACCGAAGCCAGCAAGATGTACAGCGTTGCGCTACAGATGGCTCCCGATGTGGTGCAACTGAAACAGGCTCACCGCGCACTGCAGATCGCGGTGCTCGAGACGCTGTCGGCCAAACGAAAATCGCTCCTCGCTCCGACCTTTGCAATAAAGAACCCAGAGCGGCTACTCGGCTTCCTCGCACGACATCTGGCGTTTTTGTTCACCCTTCCCGGCGCATTGGCAATCGCCGCGTTCTTCTTCGGAGCGTTGTTTCTGGCGATCGGCACCGGCGAGCGCTTGATCGACGACTTGCTGCGGATGATTTCGGGAGGATATGGCATTGCGGCGTTGATCCCCTACATTCTCGCCGGCTGGGCGTTCGGCTTTCCGCTCCACGAACTGGCCCACGGCACAGCCTGCCGCTACTACGGCGGACAGCCGCGAGAACTCGGCGTCAGACTGATGTTCGGGATCATTCCCGGCGCGTATTGCGACGTAAGCGACACCCATCTGTTTAACGGGCGGCTACCACAGGTGGTCACCTTCGCCGCCGGACCGATCACCGACCTGACGCTGTTTGCCGTCGGCGTATATATCTGGTGGGCCACACCATCGGATACGCCGTTGAACCGAGTGATGATCGGCTCTTTCATGGTCCCTGCAGCGCTGTCCTCGATGCAAAACCTCGTCCCCCTCGGTCGTCAAGACGGCTACTACCTGCTGAATGCGGCCTGCAAACACACGCACATCGAGAGGACCGGTTACATGGCCGTTCAGCGGCGCTACAACCGCATTCGACGGAAGCTTCCCCAAGGCTTTCTTGGCACCGTGCTGTTCACCGGCCTCGCACTGATCGGCTTGTTTGCCCTCTTTTACTGCTACGGCGCAGGCCGGCGCTTTCTCGCCTGGACTTTCCGCACGTTCATGGCGCTGAGCATTGGCCTGTACCTGTTTGCGCTACTCGGCTGGGTCAGAACGACGATCGCGATCTTCGTGCCACTAAACATCACCTACTTGCTACTACGCTTCTTGGTGGTGCTTCACCTCGGCATCGAACTACTGATCGGACGTCTCGGTGGCATCATCGGCGTCTTACTCGCCTTCAAGATGGCGCGTGGTTTCGTTCTGAAAATGATCGACCAGGTGCCAGCGATCCCCAACAAGCCGTTTCGCTCAGCCGCCGTCAACATTTCGCTGGTGTTCTGGGTGATCTTACTGTTGCTAGCGGCGTACATCACCCCGTGGCAGCCGGAAAGCACCGGAAACGCCAAAGTCGTATCGCGACAGCGGGTCGCCGTCCGCGCACCCGTTCCCGGAGAAATCGCCGAAGTGTTCGTTCATGAAAAGGATCGTGTATCCGTCGGCGATCTGCTGTTCCGCCTCCGGGACCCCAATCTCGATCTACAGATCGTCCAAACGCAAAGCGCTGCAGAAAAATGCAACTATCAGCTCCTACTGATGCGCCTCGGCCCGACACGCGAAGCTCAGATCTCCGCCCGCGCCCGCGTCAACCGCGCGCGCATCCAAGAGCGTGAGGCACAGCGAATTGCCCGCAACGCCAACGCACTAGGTGACGTCTTTTCCCAGGAAACGCTGCGCCAGGCCCAGGACAATAGGCTGCGCCGCGAGGCTGACACCACTGCGGTAGCGGCACATGCCAGCGCCGCACTGTCGACCGACCAACTACAGATTCGCAGTCAATCAGCGGCGTGTCTCCAGCTCGGTCAGCAGCTCGACGAACTGCGCACCCGCAAGGCTGCCCTGCTGGTCCGCGCGCCGATCGCGGGAACGGTCACCACGCGCGAGGTTGACATGCTCGTCGGAAGCTGGGCTGCTCCTGCAACCGACCTGATAACGATCATGGATCTCGACCATCTCCGAGTCGAAGTGACGACGAAGGCGGAGGTACGCCGCGAAGCGCAAATCGGATCGATCGCGAAAATCCGCTTCTCACCCGATATCCCCGATCTTGACGCCACGGTAACCAAATCCCAAGCTCAGCTGGTCGACCAAGACAAGGGCAAGGAGACCGGCGCGATCGTTGTCACCGCCGAAATCAAGGATCCTCCGGCCTGGCTTCGCGCGGGAATGGTCGGCGAAGGCTTCTATCGCTCACCGACGACATCGCTACTGCGAATGGTTGTCGTCGAACCCCTGCTCCACCTCACAGGTATCGAGATCTGGCGCAACATCTAGTGGATGTCCCCGCTACGGACCGCAGCGAAACATCCGCAAGATCTGACGAAGCAACGTCTGGGGCGGCGTAACGATTTCCGCCGCCCCACTCATACCAGGACGCAGCGCTCGATCGTCGTTCTCTAGCTCGACGCGAGCGATCAGCTCGTGACCGAAGTGGGTCATATCGGTCTTGGTGATCGCCGGGGAGAACGTGCTTACCTGTCCATGAAAATCGCGGTCAGGCATCGACGCAAACCGCACCAGCGCCCGAGCACCAGGCCGTACCGCGTCGGCGTGCTTTTCAGCCACTTCGATCTCGACCGTAATCTTGCCGATCTCAACGACCGACATCACCGCTTCACCGGCACTGACCAGCCGACCGACAACTTCATCGAAGGGCCGGTCGGCGTGGACTCCTATCGGAAATTTGCCCTCTTCCAAGGCTGCCAGCTTCCCCTCCATGGTGACACTGGGCGGCGCCACCGGCAGCTGAACCATTCCAGAGATCGGGCTCTTGACGGTCAGCTTGGATTGACTCGCCAGGACCACATCGCGCTCGGCGATCAGTCTGTCGATCTCGGCTTTCGCTCGCGTTAGCTCCGCCGGCGTAGCTCGCCGAGCGGTCGATCGCAAAGCAGCGTAGAACTCGGCTGCCTCGTTCCGCAGCTGTGTTAGCGCCGATCGACAAGCGATCAACGTTTCCCGCGCGACGAGTCCCGCGCGAACGTTCTTGCTGACCCGGCGGCACTCCGCCCCCTTCAACGCTTGTCGAGTTCGCGCGGCCGCATAGCGTTTGCGCACGGCACGGATCTCTTCAACAGTTGCGCCGCGCTGCACGCGTTGCAGGTCAGAGCGCGCCCGCGCCAAACTCGCATCGAGCACGGCCAAGTCCGCCGAAGTCGCTTCGCCAGCGATTCGGAACAGCACCTGACCGGCCTTGACGTGCTGGCCAACACGCACATCGATCGTCGCGATGCGGCCTGACACAGCGCTATGTACGGTGACTTGGCGCGTAGCCCGCGCAACGCACTTGCCCTTGACGCTCACCGGAAACGGAATCAAGGCCAAGATAGCGACAGTCACACCGAGCATGATCACGGTTTTCGACATGCCGTAGAGCGCGAACTTTGTGGGCGCCGCTTTGGCCTCGATCGACCTGCTAAACAGCCTCATCGCCGCCTCACCAGCCGCGGCTTTGGGGTCTCCATCCCCATCAGGGTCTTCGTACTGGGCCTCGAGTTCGGCCTCTTCGTCGTCTTCGTCGTCGTCTTCTTCGTCGTCTTCGTCGTCCTCGTCGTCGTCTTCTTCTTCCTCGGGCTCGCCACGCACTGCTGCAATCAATTGATCGGTGCCGTGGGCGACACGAAGTTCGGCCGAGACGTGCTCGCGGTAGGACGGATTGTTCTCTGAATATTCAAGCTGCGCCTCAACCAGCGCGGCAAGTGACTTGGCCTCCTCGCTGTCGGGAAGCATTTCATTGAGCAGGCGGGCATAGCGCTCCGCTTCATGCAGCAAGCCTTGACGCAACATCACCATCGTCGCGCGAAACAGCCGTCGAACCTCAGCTGAAGATTGTCCGTGGGGCGCCGGGGTGGCAGAGTCGATCGAAGCCGGACCTACCGGCTCAAGCGACTGCCCAACCTGGACCAGCTCACGCAGTGCATCAGACTTTGGCGATTCGCGCTTCACGGGCTTGTTCTTGTCTGCCAGACCGAGTTCATTGCACGGCGCGCGGAAAAACCGGCGCTGGCTGCGCTGAAGAGCATGCGCAATTCTACGTCGATCGGACAAACGATGCCATGTAGGACATACCACTACAGCCGCATCTCACGCTGACGAACGGACGCCGGCGCTGTTCGAGATCTGCCTGCTAGAGATCGGCGCGCAGCAGCCGCTTGATCTTGCGATACAGCACAGCCAGCACGTTCGACTCGCGCAAGAGGATCTTGGCATCGCCACGCATTCCCTCGCGCAGAAGCCCGCTTTCGTTGATCAACTTTGTGCGGACCGGCACGTATGAGGTCTTGGCCAATGCATCGTGCACCACGGCCGCCGCCACCGACGTGACCTCGCCGCGAAAGACCTTGTCCGGCATGCTGGGCACCTCGAGTTCGACAGGCAACCCGCGGAGCAGTACATCTAGATCCGCTTGCTCGACACGGATTTCGGCGACGAGATTGGTGTCGTCGGCGACCTGGAGAATCTCAGCCCCGCTCATAACACGCACGCCGACTTTTTGTTCGAGCTGGGCGGTGATCACTACGCCGTCGATCCGTGACCTCAGCATTCCGGCTTCGATCGTTGTGCGAAGCGCATTGATCTCGGCTAACAGCACCTCGCGATCGGCCTTGGCACGCGCGATCTCAGCGGGGGTTGCCTCGCGCAAGGCGATACCCAACCTCGCCCGCTCCTCGGCGTACGACGCCTGTCGCTGCTTGAGCTCATCCATGCAATCTTCAAGCTTGGCCCGCGGAATCACGCCTTGCGTGACTAGGCGGCGCGTCCGTGCGCATTGTTGAACTTGCACTGAAACAGCGATCTGCCGGGTCTTGACCGCCTGGCGCGCGCGGTCCTTCTCTTCTTTGGTCGCACCGCGGCGCACGATCTCCAGATCCGCATCGGCGCGCTTGAGCTTGGCCTCGAGACTCTTGAGTCGCGTCTTATGCTCCGCGTTGACCAATTCAACCAGCAGCTGGCCCGTCTTAACGCGATCGCCCTCGCGCACTGCGATTCTTGAAATCAGACCATCAACCGTCGGACGAACGATGTGTCGCGTTGCCGCCAAAATCTCAAATTCGGCAGACACCGCCATTTGGCAAGGCGTGATCAGCCCAGCTCCGATCAGTGCCGAAAACACGATGATGCGCTTGCCCCAGCGCATCACCTGCACGCGCCGCGTCAGCGGTGGCAGGCCAACAGCGTAGCCCCGCGATTCAAGCGGTCGCAACGGCGGTTCTTCGGCGGCTCGATGCGGACCAATTTGCCCGCCTTGCCCGCGCACCATTGCCGCGCCCGGTCCACCTGCTGGACCCAGACGACGAGGACCGGGTCCTCCGGCGCCAGGGCCAAGGCGATGGGGGCTTGGCACAGCAGGATAATCCGCTTCCGAACCGTCTGAATCGGCACTTGACCCGTTGACGGGACCACCGGGACCAAAGCCTGGGCCCATGCCTGGACCACGACGACCCGGACCACCCGGACCACCCGGACCACCGGGACCACCCGGACCACGTCGACCGGGACCACCGGGACCACCCGGACCACCCGGACCACGTCGACCCGGACCACCTGGACCACCTGGACCACGACGACCTGGACCACCTGGACCACCTGGACCACGACGACCGGGACCACCCGGACCGGGACGACCCGGACCAGGCTGGACCGCGCCTGCTACGTCGTCGAGGTCATCCTCATCCTCATCCTCATCGTCATCGTCGTCATCGTCGTCGAGATCATCGGGCTTGCGCAGCGGCACACCACCAGAAAAGGAACTGGCCAAGTCCGAGGACAATGATTCATATGTCGACATCGATCGCCGCGCGATTTCGGCATCGACCAATTCTCGCAGTGACCGCGCATCGTCTGCCCCAGGCGCGAGCTCGGCAAAAGCCTCGGCATACTTTCGCGCCTCGAGAACATGTCCCTCTTGCAGCATCGTCATCGCCGAGAGGAACAGGCGCTGCATTTCGGTGCCCCATGCATCGGTGAGGTCGGCCGTTAGCGAACGCTCCTCCAACTCGGAGACCCGCGCATCCTCTGCCTCGACGCGCCGGGTATCGGTGGCAACACCCGCGGGACCGGCAGAGACATCGGTATCTTCGGCGCCTTCGACCTCCAGGAAACTGACATCGACCAGCGGCACCTCCTCGGTTGCCGCACCGAACGTCCCAGGTGACATCGGATCGATCAGACCATAGGCGACGAGTCCACGGACGACATCATCGAGCCGCGTCTGATCGATTTCAGGATGCTGAGGCAGAAGCTCGATCAGCAGCTGATCAACAGTGCGCTCACCATCGAGCAGCTCGGCAACATCAACCTGCAGCGAGGTTAACGCAACCTCGTCGTCTCCCGACTCCCAGCGCGCAACAGCTCCACAATCGACACGTTCAAGCGCAACGTCGCTGGCTAGCTTGGGCGAACTCCATCTCATCTGCGCAAAAGGTCCTCTGACTCGCCACCCCATCCGGCGAGAGTGCGTCCGTCGAGCATCTGTACAACAGCAACTCTATCATCAAGTCGATCTCGCACGCCAATATCCGACATAGCCTACATCTGCATACCAAAAGGAATCCGGCTGTACTCGTCAGAACCTTCGGTCTATGATCTAAGTTTATCAAGCATATCGAACGAGAGCAGTCGGTCCCGCGACCAGCGCGGGGTGCGAAATGGGTGCAACCTTGAGCAACGACCACCAGTCGGACCTATCGCCGCTCGAGAGACGCGCGCTGGACGCGATCCGCGAGCTGAAATCCCGCATCGCCGAGCAGAGTCGTCAAATCAACGAACCGCTGGCGATCATCGGACTTGCCTGCCGGTTCCCCGGCGGCGTCACCACGTTGCCTGAGCTCTGGCAGCTGCTCCTCGAGCAAAAGGTCACTGCAGGACCGATTCCGCCTGGCCGCTGGGGTGACCGCGAGGAGTTCTTCTCGACCGACAAGTACGCACCAGGCAAGACCAACGCTGACCGCGCATCCTTTCTCGCCGAACCGGTCGACGCCTTCGACGCCGCGTTCTTCGAAATGACCGAAGCCCTCGCTAGCACCACCGATCCACACCAACGACTGCTGCTAGAAACTGCGTGGCACGCGCTGGAAGATGCAGGCCTCCCTGCACACCAGTTACGCGGCAGCAAGACCGGGGTGTTCGTCGCCATCGACAAGCCAGATTTCGTTCACATCGCTTGGAGCGAGCGCGAGAAGATTACCGGCTTGACGGCAGAAGGTGTCCCGGGAAGCTTCGTCGCCGGGCGCTTGTCGTTCTTACTCGATCTCCACGGACCAGCGCTGATCGTCGACACGGCCTGCTCATCTTCACTGGTGGCGCTGCACATCGCCGGACACAGTCTGCGCAGCGGTGAGTCGGACATCGCGATCGTCGGTGGCGTCAATCTAATGCTTACGCCCGGCGCGCAGATCGCACTGTCTAAACTGCAGGGACTGGCGCCCAACGGTCGCTGCCAACCGTTCTGTGCCAACGGCCAAGGCGTGGGGCGTGGAGAAGGC
The DNA here is from genome assembly GCA_020633415.1 of Deltaproteobacteria bacterium. Classification (GTDB taxonomy): domain Bacteria; phylum Myxococcota_A; class Polyangia; genus JACKDQ01. Next base: position 835,993 of record JACKDQ010000001.1, on the reverse strand, counting down.
TGCTGCGCTATCGTCCTCAAGCGGCTCAGCGACGCCCAATCTGCTGGCGACCGCATCACGGCCGTCGTCCGCGGATGGGGAATCGACCACGACGGACGGTCTGTGCGCATTACCGCCCCGAGCGAGAAGTCGCAGCAGAACACGCTCATTGAAGCATTCCAGCGTGCATCACTCAAACCCGATGATGTCGACTACATCGAGTGCCATGGAACAGGAACCAGCCTCGGCGACCCGATCGAAGTCCGCGCACAAGCCGAAGTGTTTGGTCCGCGCGAAGCCGACCGTCGCTACGCGATCGGTTCGATCAAGTCCAACATCGGTCATATCGAAGCGGCCGCAGGCTTATCGGGCGTGGTCAAAGTTGCCCAGAGTCTGGACAGCGAGTGCATCGCTCCTCAAATACCGCCCGAGCGAATCAACCCACACCTCGGCTACGACGAGACCTTCGCGACGATTGTTACTTCACCGATTCCCTGGCCGCGTGGCGCTCGGCCCCGTCGAGCCGGCGTCAGTGCATTTGGCATCTCTGGCACAAACGTCCACGTCGTTCTCGAGGAGGCGCCAGAGCCCCGTACACCGAGCGAGCAATGGAGCGGACTCAATCTCTGCTGCCTCTCGGCGATGTCGCTCGAGTCGCTGCTCGCCCAGGTCGATAACCTGCTGCGGTATCTGACCGAGTACCCACAGCGGCGTCTCGAGGATGTCTGCGCAACGCTCGCCAGTGGGCGCAGCCACTTCACGCACCGCCTGGCACTGGCGGTTGAAACACGCGAGCAACTGCTGACCCAACTCGAAACGTTGCGCATCACCGGAGCCCGCGAGGGCTCATACAACGCAGCACCACAGCATTCAGGCCGAATCGGACTCTACATCGGGAATCTCGACAAGGTCGCCGACGACTTACCCCCTCAGCTCCGACCAGCGAACGGCGCGACAGCAGCCAGTCCGCTCGGGCAGGTCGGCTATCTACTCGCGCGCTGGCTAATACACTGCGGACTCCGCCCGGCCGTAGTCTCAGCCAACAACAGCAGCGCAATCGCCGCGTACTTGACCGCGGGCATGCTCGACGAAGATCAAGCGGCGGCAGAGCCCACGGTTGATCAGCTGCGGGCACCGGCGATCGATGTCGTGCTGCCCGACGGAACGCCGGTCGCCCGCCGCAAGGCACCGCCGGCAAATGCGTTGCAGCAAACGACAACGGACATCTCGGCGATTGGCCAACGTTTTGCGAGCTGTGAAACGCTGATCGTCATCGGGGCCGAACAATTCGACCATCCGCAACAGCTGCACCTGCTAGCTGCCCCCGAAGCGCTATCAGTCAGGCATGTCGTCGACCTAATCGCGCGGTGCTTCCTCGCCGGCAAAATCGCCGAGCCACGCGTCTCGACGAGCGGTCAGAAGGTCGCATTGCCAGGCTACGCTTTCGAGCACCAGCGCTTCTCACCCCACCTCAAATACAGCGACGAGGCGGAAAACCGCTGGCGTTCGACCGATCTCGCAGCGCGCAGCGTCACCGCCGAGAAGCCGCGCGAAGCGCTTTCGCCAACCGAGCGAGAGGCTAGCGCGGTGCTCCAAAGAGCAACCGCAACAAAGGGCGACGTCACCTCGATCAGCGCGGCCTTGGCCAAGCTCGATCGGTCTAACAGCCTTGTGGCGCTTCGCGCAGCGATCGACGCTGGACTCTCTCGTCTCGCCCGCCATCCCAGCGATCGAGGCTCAGCTACCGCACACAGTCGGCTGCCCGATGATATAGCCGAAAAGCTCACGCGGCTACTGCGCGGCGAAACATCGCCTTCTGACCTCGCCCAAGATCTCGCACACCTGGCGGCGGCAAACGAACGCCTCGATGCGCTTACCGACTTGCCTTGGGCGCAGAACGCAGCACGCTCAGCGATCTCGCGCTGGCTCGAAGGCGGAGGGATCAATCGCTCAGCACTCGAACTTCACGCCTTCAGTACCGAGGATCGCTCCGTGCTCGGGCCACTCGCGTTTCACTTTGAAAACATCGCCCAGGCCGAGGCAAATGCGGTACTTGCATTACAGGCGCAGCAGCAGCGCGGCGAAAGCGGCGAACGCACCAGGTACCTAAACTACTCATTGCTGCAAGAGCCGCACACCGCCGGACTAAGCGCGGGGTCAGCCGATCTTGTCGTCGCAATTCACACGCTGTGGCTCGGCGATCCGACTCAGCAACTTCAGCGGATCCGTTCTCTGCTCACCCCGGGAGCGCTGTTTGTTGGTTGGGAGTTGAACGCGCCCGCGCTGTGGCACGCGCTCTGCTTCGGAGTCCTGAGCCCAACGGTCCGCTACCTGAGCGGGTTGGACTGGCGTGAGCAGCTGCTCGCCAATGGTTTTGACCGCATCGCAACGATCGCCTCGCCTTCGGCGATGAGCACACTGATCCTGGCACGCCTCGAGACGCCCGATCGACAGACAATTTACGCTCGCGGCGTCGACTCAACACGGCAGACAGCGGTTGCGAGACAGCAGCAACATGCACCAACGTCGATCGCCGGCCTGCGCCTGCCATCTGCGGTGCCGATCTTTGAACACCACGTCGAACCCGATCACGATTTCTGGCGTTTCACGCCAGACACCAGCCCGCCGGTAGTCTCTTGGGCAACCGCCGCAGAAATGCTGGCTGCTGCCGCCGCACCCGACGCCGACGATGTGCTGCTCGATGGGCTTTCTCTGGACGACGAGCCGGCGTTGGACGCACCGGAATCGGCGACGACCCAGTGTTCGGCCTTCGTCCCCGCCGACGGCGTGCCACTTGCCGAGCTGCACCTTGGCGACGATGGGAAAGCCTGGCACCGCGTTGCTGCCGCGCGCGTGTTAACGATCGGTGAAGCCCAAGGAGACAGCTCCTTGGCCGACGAGCTAAAGCGTTGCCCTGAGCAGATCGACCCCGCAACCCTTGACGCCACGCTACGCCGACACGGCTACGGCGCGCTTCCCGCGCGCTGCACCAGGCTCCTGCGAGGCAACGACGAACTCGTCGCCGACCTGGCCGTAGATAAGACCGACAAGCGCTACCATATCGACCCGAGGCTGCTCGACGCTGCGGTTCTGTTAGGCATCAGCAATCTCGCTCCAGCGCCCGACACGCGCTTCGCACCTGCGAAAGCCCGCCGCTGGGGCCTGCACGGTCGCGGCGTCGATGAGACCACTTGCCACGTACGTCTCACGCGTGAAGACGTCGACCATCCAACGATCGACATCACGCTGTACGATCAGCAGCAAAAGCCGATCGGCGGCGTCCGCGACCTGGAACTGGTGACGGTCGATCTCGATCGGCGAACAAACGCGCACGGGCTATCCGAATGGCTAAAGGAGGTCAGCTGGCTCTCGTTGTCCGCGCCAGCACGCGACGCCGACGCGCCGAGGAAGTGGCTGATTATCGGCGACGGTTCATCGTTAGCCGAAACACTCGTCGGAGAAATCGAGACTCGCGGCCTGAGCGCGACCCAGCTGCGGCACGAAGAACTTTCCCGGCTACCTCTGCTGCTAAATCAACTGCGTGCCGACCGTGCCAGTCAGCTCGGCGTGCTGTTTCTCGCCACGACGGCGCAGAAGTCGCAGCTGGCCGTCGACACGGCCAACATTCAGACGCTGCTCCAGCTTACCGCTCAACTCGCGGCGACGAAGGACCAGGGGAAAGCACGAGTCTGGCTGGTTACCCGACAGGCGCTAAGCCACCAAGGAGAGGATGTTGAACCCCACAAGACTCTGCTCTGGGGCCTCGGCCGCGCGATCGACCTCGAGCAACCCACGCACTGGGGTGGGATGGTCGACATCGAGCAGCAAACGGCCGTAGGCTCGATCGTCGATGAGCTGCTCAGCGATCGTCAGGAACCGCAGGTCGCCTATCGCGCTGGCGCACGCTATGGACTGCGCCTAACCTCGCCAATAGAGTCGCCACCAAGCCGAGCAGCGCAGATCTCACCCGAGGGTGTATATCTGATCACCGGTGGTCTGGGCGCTGTCGGTCGTCGGTTAGCGCTCTGGCTCGCGCACCAAGGCGCGACCGAGCTACTGCTCTGCAGTCGTCAAGGTGTTCAAACACAACAACAGCGCGACACGCTCAACACGCTCGAGACACTCGGCGTCAAAGCAAGCGTGGCGCAGTTCAACATCGCATCACTAGACGAGACTCACCAGGCGCTCAAGGGCGTCGCCGACCGCATCCGGGGTGTCTTTCACCTGGCAGGGTCGATCTTTAACGGACCCCTGGAGCAGATCACACAGGCTACCGTCGAACGAGTGCTCGCCGCAAAGACCACCGGTGCTTGGAACTTACATCGGGCGACCGAGTCATCTCCGCTCGATCACTTCGTGCTTTTCGGCTCAGGATCGGGCGTTTGGGGCTCCAACGAGCAAACGCTCTACGCGGCGTCGAATGCCTACCTCGAAGGCTTGGCCAACTACCGTGCGCACCGCAAGCTACCGGCGCTCTGCATCGCCTGGGGTACGTTCGCCAGCGAAACCGCAGCGACACAGCGGGCTGACCTCGAGATCGGCGCCAGACCGATGCCCGCCAATATCTCCTTTGGCCTACTCGCCCGGCAAATGGCCCAGACTGGCCGAGCCAACAGCGTAATCGCTCGAATCGACTGGCCGCACTTCGCCAGTCTCTACAGCGCGACCAAGTTCCGACCGCTCTGCGAGAGCCTCGCAGCACGACACGACGCTTCGGGTGGAACGGCCAAAGAGGCTTTTGTCGCCGAACTGCACGCCTTGCCGGAAAACGAGCGAGCAGCCTACACCGTGAGAATTCTGGTCAGCTTAACAGCTGCGGCCCTGGGCAGGCCTGAAGAGCTGCTCGATCGCGAGCGATCCTTTTCAGAGCTGGGCGTTGATTCGCTGATCATCGTCTCACTGCTGCGTCCACTGATCGCACGCACCGGACTAGACATCCCAACGTCGGTGCTGTACCTCGCTGAAAGTATCAACGCCCTCGGAGAACAACTCGTCGAAATGGCACTACGGGCGGACGATCAGCCGCTATCAGATGATGACGCGATGTCGATCGAAGAAGCCCAGGAGTTGCTCGAACGCATCGACGAACTCGACGAAGCGCAGGTCGCCCAAGTGCTCGAGCGCCTTGGCCTCGAATAGTCGGCCCCGCTAGGGGCCCCAGTCGAGGCCACCGGTCGCGTGAATAGTCTGGCCGTTAATAAATGCCGCTTCAGGCGAGATCAGATATTCCACCAATGCACTAAGCTCGCTCAGCCGACCTGGCCGTCCTTCTGGCATAGGGCAGTAATTGCCCCAGAAATCGCGCAGCTCCTGCGGCAAGCTCTCGCGGGTCATATCGGTCTCAAAAAAGCCAGGGACCACAGCATTGACCGTAATTCCCTTGCGCCCGTACTCCTTGGCCAACGTACGGGTTAGACCATTCATGCCAGCTTTGGACGCCGAGTAGTTGGCCTGCCCCGAGCTGCCGACGTGCCCCAGTGAGGAGACGTTGACGATACGACCGAACCCGGCATCGATCATTTGCGGCAGAACAGCGCGACAAAGGTAAAATGTGCCACTCAGGTTGGTGTCGATCACGTCGCGCCAGTCCTCGTCGGTCATCGCAATCGCTGGACCGTCCCGGGTAATGCCGGCGTTGTTGACCAGCACCTCGATTCCTCCGAGGAGATCTGTCGCCTGCTCGACCACTTCGGCCACCGCCGTGCTGTCACGGACATCCAAGCGCAGGTAATCAACCGTTCCTTCTGCCTGAATATCATCAATCAGTCGGATAACATCTCGTGCCGCATTTTCGTCGCTTACATAGGTAAAGACGATATCGTGGCCGCGTTTCGCGCCATCCACCACGATATTCGCCCCGATTCCGCGCGATCCTCCGGTTACCAGCATTTTCATTGTTGCTCCTCGGCAGCCTCGCCTATCCAACGCTGACAGTGCCCGCGCAGCAGTGTACCACAGCGGCCATACTGCGCGGTCAGCACAGAGAAAACGCTTTCGTCGATCTGCAACACCGCCTATCCTTTTTTGACGAAAATGACGAGCGCTTCGCACGAAGACGACAAAGCCCCCGGGAGCGTTCCCGCGCTCGACATCGGGCAAGTCGAGAGCATCCACGAGGCGCGTGCGCGCCGTTGGCAGCGGTGGGGACGCCCAGGCGTGGTTTTTCTGTTATTGAGCGCCATCGCGGTGATCCCCTGCAACGAGGTCTCGAAGGGCGTCTGTACGCTATCGGCGATAAGATATTCCTACGTAAAGGCGCCTTTTGCAGCCATCGTTAAACGCGTGCTAGTGCGCACAGGTAATCAGGTCAAACGAGACCAGCCGCTGATCATACTCGACGACCGGGAGTTACGTGCGAATCTGCAAGCCGCGCGCGCTCGGCAGACTCGCGCGAGAGCCGAGCTTAGGCTTGCCAATCGCCGCGCAACCGAGAGCGCCATTAAACTGGCTCGCGCCGAGCTCAAAGCTGCCCACATCGCGGTCGCGACCACCCGCGCACGTTGTCGTCGGCTGCGCAACCTGGTCAACAAAGGGGTATTGGCCCAGACTCAACTCGACGCATGCGACAACGAGATCGCACAACTGCGCACAGCCGTCGTCGAAAAGCAGGCGGATCTGATCAACGTTGCCCGCAAGGTTACCCCTCAGGAGATCGCCGGAGCCAAGGCGATACTCCGCGCAGCTGACGCGGAAGTGACCCATCTGCTCGAGAAGATCTCGCGCCTCGAGCTGCGCAGCAGCATGACCGGGGTGGTGATCACCGAGCGCGTCGACGAACTGGTCGGCAGACGGGTACCGCCTGGCCACGAACTGCTACAGATCATCGATGATAGCGAGTTTGAGGCCCGAGTTGACTTCCCTGTCGTCGACATCCCACTTATTGCCGAAGGAGCGACGATTAGACTAACGACTACCGGGCACGTTCGACGGGAAATCTTCGCAAAGATCGCCGACGTCGCTGCTGAAGCGGCCAAAGACGGAAAAACGCTGACCGTTATCGCGAAGCTTACCAATGACTACAGAGATCTTCGCCACGGGATGAATCTCGACGCCGAAACGATCGTACGAGAAACGACCGTCATCGGCCGCATCTTCCACTTCTTCATGCGGATGCTGTCAGAAGCCCACCTGATCTAGCGCAGGCAGACGCTCAGAGGCAGGTGCTCCAGCTGCGCAGAAACAGGCTCTGCTAGATATCGTCGAGCACAGCATCGATCTCAGCAAGCAGACTTGCCCGCGACTCGCCCGCCGCCTTCGGTTGAGCAGGAGCAGGAACTGGAGCTGAAACTGCAGCTGAAACTGCAGCTGAAACTGCAGCTGGAACTGCAGCTGGAACTGGAACTGGAGCTGGCGCAACCGTCGGGGCTTGCGCGCGACTGCCCGGCGGCGGCGCTGCGACCTGCCGGCTGGGCCGACGCATCTGTCCACCGGCCTTACTCCGTGGCTCGGTCTTGCGTCGCAGCTGCACGATGTGCTCGCTGAGTTCGGAGATCGTCGGATAGCGAAAGACCACCGTCGGCACGAGCTTGACATTGGTTGCCGCTTGAAGGCGATTGCGCAACTCGACCGCCATTACCGAATCGATACCAACTTCCATCAGTGGAACGTTGTCGTCGATCGAGCGATCGAGCAGATCGCTGACCACCGCAGAGACAATACCCTGCACATCTTCCTCGCTGCGCTGCGGCGCATCGGTGGTCGGCGACTGCACCTCTTGCGGCTGAGCCGGCAGCGCGAGCATCGCGAACAGCGCTCCCTGAGCGGTCTCCTGCTGTGCGCCTCGCAGCGCATCCCAATCGCCGCGCCCAACCACACACGATGCCGCTGCACCCAATCCGTGCTTGCCCAGCCAAGGGAACAGCAGGTCGGACTGAAAACTGTGAAAGACCTGCGCTTCGGGCTGGCTCTCGGCCGCATCTGGGCGGTGTTCGGCAACGTGCACACAGCTCGCTGGCAACCCGCGATCTTGACGCCACTGCACCAGGCCGGCGACAAGACTGGAGACCGCCGCATCGAGGCCGCGTTGCGCCTTCGGCCAAAGGTGAGCCGGACTGCACAGCGCCAAAAAGAAATCAGTTTGCTCGGTGCGCGCGATTTTATCGAGGGCCCTCAAACAGTTGGCTGCTGCGCCCACAGTAGCGGCTAATCGCTCGCTAGAGATGCCGAGCGCCGCTTGCTGCGCAAAGAACGGCGCCACGTAGACCACCCCGCCGACCGGCCCGATCGGAGAACTCGCCAATACCTCTTTCGGATCAGCGCCGTGCGCGATCTGATAGGTCTTTACCGCTACGCCGAGCAGGGCCAAGCGGCGCGAGAGTTGCTCTAGATCGTAGCTTGCGTCGGCGACGCATTGAGCATCGCCATAACCCGCGCCAGCGCCATCGACAAGCACGAGCCGCCGCACACCCGCAGCCGCCAACCACAGCGCCATCTCGCGGCCCTTTTCCGTGCTTGCCCCACACACCAGGTAAGCAGCGTCACCGCGCATCAGCCATTCACCACCATCATCGCTATCGCGAATCACGGGTGGCGTCGGCAAGGGATCAACCTCCTGGTACTGATCGCCGAGAGCCTTCCTGAAATCGATCGTTGCACCGCAGCGATGGAGATCGACGGCAGCCTCCATCAAACAACGTGACTCGGAACGGCCGCTGGTCGTTCCTCGGAACACATTGAGCTCAACGCCGACCGCCTGCGCTGTCTGCTGAATCGGATGGGAGAGCACCGGGCGCGGCCCTAGCTCAATGAAGTTGCGGTACCCCGCCGCAATCAGCGAGCGAATGCCGGCCTCGAAGCGGACCGGGTCACGCAGGTTGCGTTGCCAGTAGCTGGAATCGAGCCGCTCTCCAGGCAGACGAGCGCCGGTGACCGTCGAAAAGAAGGCCGTCGCCGACGGCTGCGCCTGAACATCGGCCAGTGCGACCGCGAACTCGCAGCGCGGGCCGTCCATTTGCCGCGAGTGTGCGGCAACATCGTAGCTAACGCGTCTGACGTGCAAATCACTACCGCTTCGCTCGGCCTTGCGGGCGAACGCGTCCAGCGTCGGAATGTCGCCGGCAACAACCGTAGACTTCGGCGAGTTAACGCAAGCGATCTCCAAGTCGAGACCAAGGCGTTTGATCAGCGCTTCGGTCTCAGCAACCGGCAGGTTGATGTGCGACATCGAACCCTTGCCGCGCATCTTGCGCATCGCCTGCGCACGATGACCGAGCACGCGCAGTCCCTCTTTGAGCGACAGCGCACCAGCAACAATCGCCGCACCGATCTCACCGACGCTATGGCCAATAACCGCTGCCGGCACCAACCCCCAACTGGCCCACAGACACGCTGTGGCGTACTCCATCACCACGATCGTCACTTGGGCGATGTCGACTTCGGCCAACTCCTCCGCGCTGCGGTCGCGCATGACCGCTTCAAGCGGAGACCAACCGAGCTCGGCCTTCACCAGCTCGCTACAGCGGTCGAACGCCTGGGCAAAGGCCGGATGGCTATCATACAGCTCCCGCCCCATGCCGTTGAATTGCGCGCCCGCCCCGGGAAACACGAATACCGTCGGGCGATCTTGATACATCACCTCGGGGAGTCCCTTGCCCTCAGCCAGTTCGCGACACAGACGACCGATCTCTGATCGCGAAGCGACCTGACCAACGCGATACGATCCACAACTGCGCGTCCGCCAGGCGTCATCGGCCGCTATCGAAACGATCCGTCTGGCATCGATCTCCTCACTCGCACACATCCGCTCGACAACGCGCGCCTTGCCGCGCAGCAACTCTAGCGACGGCGCGGCTAAGGCAAACAGATGCTTGTCATCGCTGGTATTCTCTCTCGCTCTCGCCGGCGGCTCAAATGGAGCGAGGCGCAACACACGACGTCGCCCACCTTCAAGGCGAACTCGCCACTCGGCCGGTGTGCTGTGAAAGAATTCGGCAACCAGATCTGTCGCATCGGTGCCAGGCCGAAATTCGATCGTCTTTGGAAACAACGCGGGGTACTCGGCCGAAAACGCGCCGAGCACACCAACCCCAGCCGACGTGTCGAGGATCGAACCATATTCGATCAGACCCCAAACACTTGCCACCCGACTGCGCATACGTGTGACACCGGCAAGCGCCCCGCAAAAAGAGGGCAGCAGGCTCTTTTGCGACGCTCCCTCGCCATCGTCTGCGTCTCCAATGTGGCCGTCAGCAAATACCACGACGGCACCAGCCCAGCGCCGCTGAGCGCGCAACAGTGTAACCACTCCGTTGGTTGCATCTTCGCCGCACTCGCAACGGTAGGAAACCACCGTCTCGGCGCCGGCCCGCTTCAGCTGCTCGACAAGACCGATCGAAGCCGCACGGCCAACCTCGAGCACCGCCCAGTGACCGGTAATATTTGCGAGCGCCGATCGCTCTTGCTCGACCCAACCGAGCTGAAAGGACTTCACCGGGCGGGCGACAGCCGTCTTGGGCCAACCCAACGCTCTTCGACCCATCGGTGCGGGTGGAAGATGCACCGCACGGATGCCCTCGGCAGGCGCTTGCGTCGAAACAAACTGCGTTCCCGCGACGAACGCTCGCGCCAGAAACATTGCCCACGGCCTGTCGCCGCCGCCCTCCGCCGCAAAGTCGATCGCCGTCGCCTCAGCGACTAGCGGGCTATCTTGCTGTTGCGACCCGATCAGCAGCTGATGCCCGGCCGGCAACGGTACATCGGTCGACGGGTATGCATCCTCACCGCGGCGAACCGTGGCGAGTGCGTCAGCGACCGTTAGCTCACCGCGGGCCACGGCGGCCGCCAGCTCGCCGCCCTCAATCGCTCGTACGTGGTAGTTCGATAGACCCACTGCTTTGAGCGCCTGCCACACAGCGAGCTGGACGATCAGCTGCTGCTCCCCAGTCAGTGAGACCGCACCGGCTGGCCGGGCAGTGTCGAGCAGTCCACTCAGGCAATCCGCACCTTCTAGTGCGTCGAGTTGCCCACGAAGTCCTTGGGAACCAGCAAACAAGCGGCTCACAAGGCCCGGCTCAAGTCGCGAGAGATCGCCAAAGATCACGACCGTCTTGGGCGGTGGTGGTGGCGTCGTGATACCGATCGCTAGCGCGTCAAGCTCACCACGCAAGAACCCCTCAAGCCTGCCAATGATTTGCTGCAGGTCGGTCGCAGGAAACGCCAACCGATGGCTGCGGTGAACACGACGCGCAAAGGTCGTGTAGCAAACGTCGGCGGCTGACAGCCGCGGGAAATCGAGCAGATGGTCGAGGTAGGCACGCACCGTGCGCTCGAGCGTCCACGCATCTTCGCCCGACAAGCAAAACGGATAGTCGATGGCGGTGGACACCGATGCCGCGGCAGCCTTGGGAACCGCCTGCTCGACGAGCACATGAGCTAGCGTACCGGCAAAACCAAAGGAGTTCACCGCCGCACGGCGTTTGCGATCATGCGAGACCCACGGCGTCGCTAAGCCAGGAACCACGGCGTTCCCGTCGACGAAGGGGATATACGGATTGAGCGTTTCGAGATGTAGCTGCGGCGCAAACTCCTCGTGCTGTAACGCCAAGACCGTCTTGATCAGCGCGGCGATACCTGCAGCACCTTCGAGGTGACCAAAGTTGGTTTTCACCGATCCGGTGGCCAGCCTACCCTCGGCGGTCCGCGCCTTGCCGTAGGTGGCCTCAGCCGAGCGCCATTCGATCGGATCGCCCAGTGGCGTGCCCGTCCCATGGACCTCGAGATAGTCAACCTGAGGCCCATCGATCGCCGCCAACCGCATCGCGCGCTCGATCGTATTGCGCTGCGCCATGCCGTTAGGCGCGCCAAAACTCGAGGCCTTGCCATCCTGAGCGACCATCGACCCCGATACCACCGCCAGTACCGGGTCACCGTCGCGCTCGGCGTCGGCCAAGCGCTTGAGCACGATCGCACCGCAGCCCTCGCCGCGCACGATACCATCCGCCGAGCGATCAAACGTCTTGCAGCGCCCATCGGCAGCAACCAATCCAGCCTTGGTATATGCGATCGAGTACCAAGGATTGATGATCGCATTGACCCCGCCAGCGATCGCCACATCACAGTCGCCTGCGGCCAGTCCTTTGGCAGCCAGATCGACGGCGACCAGCGACGACGAGCAGAGCGTATTGATCGAAATCGCAGGCCCCCAGAGGCCAAGCTGATAAGCGATCCGCCCGGCTGCCGTGCCATGGCCGACCCCAAGACCGGTCAGCGCATCGACGTTGTCGGTACCGACGACCCGCTCGTAGTCCGAGGTCATCATTCCGACGTAGACACCCGTTGCCGTTTGCGACAAGCGCGTCGGAACGATCGCCGCCGACTCCAACGCCTGCCAGGCGACTTCAAGCAACAGACGATGCTGAGGATCCATCGCCCGGGCTTCAGCCAGCGAGAGGCCAAGCGCATTGTGCGAGACATACTGCAGTCGGTCGATCAGCGCCGCATAGCGGCTATTCGTGCGCCCGGAAACGTCCGGATCGGGATCGAAATACTCGGCTTCATCCCAGCGACGGGCGGGAATCCGGCAACGCACCTCGGTAGCGGTCTTGAGCAAGCGCCAGTAGCTCGCGATGTTGTCCGCCCCGGGAAACACGCAGGCCATGCCGATGATCGCCACCGGAGAACGAACTTGGCCCGACTCTAGTTCGCTGATCTTGCGCTTCAAGCGCTGAATCGTCAGCAACGCGCGCTTCTCGAGCGATTGTCCCATCGTTAGCTCCGAAACCAATAGGCAGCGCACAGGCGCAGCTAGCGCAAGCGCTAGTCGGCCAAGTCATTTGGATTACCTATAATCCTAGGGAGGTTTGGGGCGCAGTCCCAGGAAAAAATAAAACCAAATCGGGCGCCTACCTGGGACTACCCGCACTTACCGTCAGGCAAACATCGGTCGCGCCAGGCGACTACGCCTCGATCGCGTCGAAAATCTCGCCGATCGTTTCGGCGTCGGCGACCGAAAGAAACATCAGCGCCACGTACCAGGCGTTAAAGAAGTCCTCCATCCCCTCGTCGGAGACACGACTGGGTTTGGCGTTGCCCTCGAGGCGCAGCGCGTTACCCCGCTGAGGCGCCACCGGATAGTACTTGGAGATCAATTGCGAATCGAAGAATGCCCCTTTGACGTCGTTGTACAACTTGTCGTTGGCAGCGAGGCTGTCATCGCTGACCTCTTCGGCAGCCTCGGCAGACGCCAGCTTGGGGAAATCCGAGCGGCCTTGCTTGGCCATCTTCTTGACCCGCGACGTGCCACTCCGAGTCAGCGTACGAGAGGTCTCTAGTCCGAGCAGCAGATCCGTACCTTCATCCCAGTTCTCACGGCGGCACGAAAACAGCAGCGGCGTCACCGTCTGCCCGCGCCTGATCGCCCGCCGCTTGACGGTTGGTTCGACCAAATTCATGATCTCTTTGGTCGACAAACCGAGAGAATAACGGGACATTGCCGCCTCCTCTTCGACCACAGCACGCAAATAGGCCTCCAACTTCATATCGCGCCGCACCGGCAAACGTATCGGTAGGAGACGCGAGTAGTTACCGATCACGGTGGAGCAGTCGGGAAAGCGCGGGTCGCGTCCGCGGTCGTCAAATCGAAAGGTCACGAAGTCTTTGGCCTTGCAGCGATGAGCCAGCGCCAGACCCGTCGCGCCGAGCGGCAACGCCCACCAGGGCACCCGACGGAGGCGCGCCGCCTCGTCAAGAAGCGGGACATCGCCAGTCAGGAGCGTCGTGAAATCGCGATATGGCTCGTTGGCTGGCTTGGTTAGATCGACATCGGGATCAGCGATGGAGGAGGGCACGAAGTCCGGCGGGAAACGCTCGCGCCAATGGGCAGCCACGTCGGCGGCTACTTGCTCCATCATCCATCGGTTGTACTCGCCGGGCGACGGCGCGGCAGGCAACTCGACACTCGCCGGATCATCCGCACCGTAAAGCGCTTTCAACTCATTGCTGAGGGTGTCCCAACAACTGCGATCGAAGGTCAGGCGGTTGGTTTCAAAGATTACATAAAAGGTGCCCGACTCTTCGTTAACGATCACCTCAACACCGAAAAAGCCGTGATCTTCGGCCGACCAAACGACCGAAACGCGCTCGCCCATGTAGCGGCCGGCAACCACCGCAGGCGTCACCTCACCCCATCCCGGGAGCGTCGTAATGTCTCTGACGCACCAACGCACCGGTCGCGGCTTCCAAACGAGCGCCACGACGCGCCCGAATGTGCCGACGTAAAGCGTGGTGCGCAAGGCCTCGTGGCGCTCGAAGATCCGCTGCACGCAAGCGCGCAAACGGTCCAGATCAAGCCCGCCCCGCACCAGTAGCAGCGACAGGTAACTTGAGCTGTTAAGGTTCTCTGAGTTCGGTGCAGCTTCTCCGCGAACCGCCACCGAGCGGTAGTTGTCCTGTTGAGCCGGGCTAGCCCAGTAAGCCGCCTCGAGCTCCGCGCCCTTGGGCCCTAATTCGGCGCGCACGCGCTCAAGCAGGTCATCGCCCAGGTCCCGACTGCGAAGGACCTTAGACAGCAAGGCACGCCGTGCGCGCTCCTTGATGTCTACACGATTCGCACTAGCTGACTTTTCGGCCATCTTCGGAACGCTCCTCGAGGCAGGTGTCATCGACGCGTGGACTTCTAGGGGATGCTCCGATTGTGCCACTGCCCGTCGTTCACCGCAAGCGCCAGGCCCAGCGTCAGTGACGACGAAAGCTAGCGATCGAGCAAATCGTAGAGGACTCGCGGTGGCCGAACGCGAACAGCCAACTCCACGGATCGAGCGACACGCACGATCGTCGCTTCGGCCCAGTGAGCACCGATCAACTGCAAGCCAACGGGGAGCTCGTCGACGTAGCCGACCGGAACACTCAGCGCCGGTTGACCGGTGAGGTTGGCCGGGAAGCTAAACGCGGTCAGTTGATCGAGAACATCGCTGTCCGATTCGCCGCTGCTCAAAGCATCGGTGCGCAAAGCCGGTGCCGGCGAGGCGATCGTCGGCGTCGCTAGCACGTCGACCTTAGACAGAGCCTTTGCGAACTCCTGCGCGACCTCGCTGCGCACGCGCTGCGCCCGCAAGAAATCAACAGCCGAGAACTGGCTGGCGAGTTCGAGCAACACCCGCGTGTCCGCGGCGTAGTCGTTCTTGTGCCTGCGCCGGTTCTCATACTGAGCGGCGGCCATCTCGCAGGCGATAGTGATGTATTGTACGGGGCGTACCCATGGCAACGTGTTGAACTCGAGCTCGATCAGTCGAGCTCCGCTAGCGCACAGGCGATCGATGGCACGGCGAACCTCGGCCAACACCGCCGGCGCAGCGTGCTCATTCCAACGCGGACACCAACCGATGCGCAGCCCTTCGATCGACCCACGCGAAGCGCTGTCGTCGAGTCGCGGCTGCCGGAGCGTATTCGGGTCGCGACGATCGGCGCCGGCGATCAGCTGCAGACACAGCCAGGCATCTTGCACCGAAGCTGCTAGCGGACCCACGTGAGCAAGCGACCAGCAAAGTGGGATCGCGCCAAACTCAGAGACGCGCCCGAAGGTCGGCTTGAGACCAACAACACCACAAACACCCGCTGGAATGCGGATCGAACCACCGCCGTCTGCGCCAAGCGCGATCGGCGAAAGCCCAGCCGCAACCACCGCCGCCGAACCGCTCGATGACCCTCCGCTGATCCGCTCGGGGTCATAAGGGTTGCGGACCGCACCGTGGTGCGGGTTGATACCGGTCGCCCCCAGACCGATCTCCTGCATGTTGGTTTTGCCGCAGAGCAGCGCTCCCGCCGCACGCAGTTGCGCAACCGCATGAGCATCAGCGATCGCCGGAGCGCCGCCGAGAAAGGTCGTTCCGACGGTCGTCGGATAGGGCAGCTGATCGAGCTCGTCCTTGACGGCGACCGGCACCCCGTCGAGCAAGCCAAGCGGGCAACCGCGCGCCCAACGATCGGTAGCGGCCCGCGCTTGACGCCGCAGGTCAGCTTCGTCCTGAGCGATAAAAAAGCGCATCGGCATCTCGCCGCGCTCCGAGTTGGCACAAGCGTCGAGCAAACGCGCGGCGATCACATCGGGAGTTGTCGCACCGCTGCGATAGGCATTTGCATAGTCGGCGACGGTTCGGAAGCGAAACGCATCGTCCATCGCATCAACCCTTATCGATCGGCGGCTCAGTCGTTCCACCGAGGTGCCTGTGGGAAAAGGGCGCCGTCTCGCATGCGATGTTGAGTTCCTTGAGCACGTCCACGCCCAGCTGCTTGCAGGCCAAACGAAACAGCAGCGGCCCCGTACCCGGAGCTTCGACCAAACGAGCCATCAATCGCAACCGTGCCCCCACCAAACGCGGTGGACTTTTCTTCGCGGAATCGCTCATCGCCGCATTTGATAGCGCGCACCGCCAAAAGGCAAGCCGAGCGATTTTCGGCGCAATTCGTGCCGGCGGCTTGTTTGGGGGTGGCTGCTGTGCAAGTATCCTTGCGTTTTGCCGAGTGACGGGAGGGCCGCGGTGGCAGAGAAACCAGCGATCGACGTGCTTCAGAGCGACAGCCAAATCTTCGAACCCGATGCGACCTTTCGCGAAGCCGCCAACGTGCGTGATCCTAAGATCTACGAGCGGGCCGCCAAGGACAGCGAAGCGTATTGGGCCGAACGAGCCAAACTGCTGACCTGGAGCAAACCGTTTAGTCGCGTGCTAGACTGGAACCCGCCTCACGCCAAGTGGTTCGCCGATGGGCAGCTCAACGCGAGCGTCAACTGCGTCGACCGTTTCGCGGTCGGCCCACACCGCAACCGCGCCGCGATCATTTGGGAGGGCGAGCCCGGCGACGCCCGCACGCTGACCTATTTTGACCTCTATCGCGAAGTCAATGCCTTCGCCGGCGCGCTGCGGAATCTGGGCATCAAACGAGGTGACCGCGTTGCGATCTACCTGCCGATGATCCCCGAGCTGGCAATCTCGATGTTGGCTTGTGCGCGGATCGGGGCGATTCACAGCGTCGTCTTTGCCGGCTTTAGCGCCGAGTCGCTCGCCGATCGGATCGCCGACGCCGGAGCCAAGTTGTTAATCACGGCAGACGGCGGCCACCGTCGCGGCCAAATCATTCCGCTGAAACGCATCGCCGATGAAGCGCTCGATCGCGTCGACTGCGTGGAGAACCTCGTGCTGGTCAAGCGCGGCGACTTCCCCCTCGACTTCAAAGAGGGCCGCGATCACTGGTACCACCGGCTGATGCAGCACGCGCCACGCTGGACCGAGCCCGAGCCAATGAACGCCGAAGACATCCTATTTACGTTGTACACCTCGGGAAGTACCGGCTCGCCCAAGGGGATCGTCCACTCGACGGGCGGCTATCTCGTCGGCGCACAGACGACGACCGAAGGGGTCTTCGACCTCAAAGCGGACGACGTCTACTGGTGCACCGCCGATATCGGCTGGATCACCGGCCACAGCTACATCGTCTACGGACCGCTCGCTTGCGGAGCAACCTGCGTGATGTACGAGGGCGCCCCGGACTGGCCCGATCGGGGCCGCTTTTGGCAGATCATCGAAAAGTACGGCGTGACCAAGTTCTATACCGCGCCGACGGCGATCCGCACCTTTATGCGCTGGGGTGATCGCTATCCCAAGCAGTACGATCTTTCTTCGTTGCGTTTACTCGGCACGGTTGGCGAACCGATCAATCCCGCCGCTTGGATCTGGTATCGCGACGTAATCGGTCAAGGGCGTTGTCCGGTCGTCGACACCTGGTGGCAAACCGAAACCGGCTCGATGATGATCTCGCCGCTGCCCGGGCTGATCGGCTGCAAGCCCGGCTCGGCGACCAAACCCCTGCCGGGCATCACAGCCGCTGTCGTCGACACCGACGGCAAAGACGTCAAGAGTGGCGGCGGCCTGCTGGTGATCAAGAAACCCTGGCCTTCAATGCTCCGCGGCATCTGGGGCAACGAAGAGCGCTTCATCGAGACCTACTGGACGCGCTTCGGCAAAGACACCTACTTTACCGGTGACGGCGCGCGACTCGACGACGACGGCTATATCTGGATCCTCGGCCGTGTCGACGACGTGATCAATGTCGCCGGCCACCGTATCGGTACAGCCGAAGTCGAAAGCGCCTTGGTCTCCCACGAGCTGGTAGCCGAAGCGGCCTGCATTGGGATCGTTGACCAGGTCAAGGGCCAAGCGATCGCCGCGTTTGTCACGCTGATCGAGGGGGCCAACGCCGATCCGGATATCGCCGAAACCCTACGCGAGCACGTCGCGGCGAAGATCGGTGCGATTGCCCGACCCAAGACCGTGTTGTTTACCGCCCAACTGCCGAAGACACGCTCCGGCAAGATCATGCGCCGGCTCCTCCGCGACATCGCCGAAGGGCGAACGCTCGGCGACACCACAACACTGGCCGATCCTGACGTGATCGAAAAGCTCAAGACGCGTTACGAAGAAACCGACTAACCTCTCCGAACAACGCCATTTCAGGCGCTGGCGATCATGGAATCTGTCGTACCCGGCTCCGAAGCGGAGCAAATCATCAAAGACGAGCAACGATTGCTCGCGCGCGTGGTCGAGGCGCTGTCGAAGCTCAGCATCCAGAGCACGGGAGCGCCCGACTATGACGCGGCGCTGATCAATCTGCGCGACCAGCTGGCCGATGCCAAGCCGGAGGATATCGCCCCACTCGTCGAGCAGATGACGCGCCTGAGCATGATCGCGCAACGCTACGGCAAGGGTCGCGACCTACCGATCGATCCCGAAACACCCTACTTCGCTCACATCCGCCTAACGGAAGACAACAAGCAACGCGATGTGCTCGTCGGCAAACGGGGGTTCATCGACCGCGCCAGCAATGTCAGCATCGTCGATTGGCGCAATGCGCCGGTCAGTCGGATCTATTATCGTTACGAAGAGGGCGATGACTACGAGGAGCAGTTCGGTGATCAGATTCGCTCTGGTCGCGTCGATGCGCGCCGCGCGGTGTCGGTTGCGCACGGCCGCCTGCGTCGAATCGGCTGTCCACAAGGCACTTTCTTTTGCGAGGACCAGAGCGGCGATTGGTTCACCGTAGAAAACGAGCAACGCAGCGAGCTCGCGGGCGGCCAAGGGACGGCTGCTCGACCACCGGTCAAGCGACACAGGTCGCGCGACGGCAAGCTCGGCCAAGGTGCGATACAGCTGCGCGCGGATAAGCATCTGCCAGAAATCGCCGCGCTGATCGATCCCAAGCAGTTCGACTTGATCACCCAACCCGACAGCGGCCTGGTCGTACTACAGGGCGGCGCCGGAACAGGCAAAACCACCGTCGCGCTCCACCGAATCGCCTACCTCAACTTCGCGGCGCGAAAGCGCTTCCGTCCGGACCGCATGGTGGTGATCGTGCCGACTATCGCGATGGTTCGTTACATCGACAACGTGCTGCCGTCACTCGGTGTCGCCGGCGTTCGGGTCCAAACATCGCAGGATTGGTTTGAGCAGACGCTAACGAGGGTCTTCCCCCAAGCCAAACGTCGGATCGTCGACGACGCGCCGCCGCTGATCGCTCAAATCAAGAAGCACCCGGTGATGCTTGCCGCCGCTAAGCTCTACATCGATCGCCAAGTCGCCAGTACCGAACAGCAGCTACGAGAGCGCCTGCACGGCAGTGACGATGGCGAAGTTGTTCTCGCGGTATGGCAACTTTCAGCAGGCGCACCACTGTCGGTGCGCCTGCGTCGTCTTCGCTATTGGTTGCACAACGAGGCGGAGATCTCCGTTCTCGCTCGACAGCAGGCCGACGGCCTGTCAAAACAGCTGCTGCGCCGGTCAAATGACGGGTTCTCGGATTGGGCTGAGATGCTCACCGATCGCGAGCTCCTCAAACAGGCGATCGACAGCCACCCAGATGCGACGCTTAGCGATCGGGAGATCGGCCAATTTTGTCGGCACTGCGCGCTGCAAAGCGAGGAGAAGGAAGAGTCGGCTCTGGATGACGATGGTGCTCACATCGCCGTCGATGGGCTTGACGAACGCAAGCAGACCCGCGCCGGCACGCTCGACCGCGCCGACTGCGCGATCTTGCTTCACCTGCACCTGCTCAAGAACGGCTCGATCCGTCCCCATCAAGGCGACGCCGTGCGCTATACCCACCTTGTGGTCGACGAAGCCCAAGACCTCAGCGCGATCGACCTCAAGGTACTCTTGGGAACGGCCGACGACCGAAAGAGCGTGACCCTGGCTGGCGACACCCAGCAGCGCTTGGTGTTCGACAACGCCTTTGCTGACTGGGACGCCTTACTTAAAGAGCTCGGCGCACTGCCAACGACCAATACCACGCTGACATTGGGCTACCGCTCGACGGCCGAGGTGCTCGAGCTGGCTCGTGGGCTGCTCGGCGAGCTCGCCCACGAAACGCAGTCCGAAGCGACGCGGCACGGCGCGCCCGTCGAGGTGCACCTCCTCGGTGGCCAAGGCGAAGCCGTGGCGCTGCTCGCGGACGCGCTGCGCTCACTTGCGGTGCGCGAACCGCTAGCATCGACGGCGTTGATCGCCCGCTTTCCTGCCCAAGCCAGTATGTACGCTGATGCCCTGCGACTGGCCGAGGTTCCCAACGTCAGACTGGTACGCAACTTCAACTTCTCATTCAAGCCGGGCGTCGAAGTTGTCGACGTAGCGCAGGTCAAGGGGCTTGAGTTCGACTACGTCGTGCTACTCGACGTTAACGCCTCTAACTATCCGCAAAGCATCGAAAGCCGCCACTTGCTGCACATCGCCGCGACGCGCGCGGCGCACCAACTCTGGATAATCGTTACGGGCAAACCAAGCACGGTATTGCCCGAGAGATTCCGGCCATAATGACGAAGGGACAAGACATGTCAGGTCTGGCGAACAAGACGCTATTTATCACCGGTGCTAGCCGAGGGATCGGCAAGGCGATCGCTCTGCGCGCGGCACAAGATGGCGCCAACATCGTCATCGCCGCCAAGACGGCCGAAGCGCATCCAAAGCTTCCCGGCACGGTCTATACCGCGGCCGAGGAAATCGAAGCCGCTGGCGGAAAGGCCCTGCCACTGGTGGTCGACATTCGCTTCGGCGAGCAAATCGAGCAGGCGGTGGCCCAAGCGGTCGAGAAGTTCGGCGGCATCGACATCCTGATCAACAATGCCAGCGCGATCAGCCTAACCGGCACGCTCTCGACGCCGCTCAAGCGCTTCGATCTGATGCATCAGATCAACACGCGCGGAACGTTCGCCTGCTCTCAAGCCTGTGTGCCTCATTTGAAAAAGGCGATCAACCCTCACATTCTCAATCTGTCCCCACCGCTCAACATGGAAGCACGCTGGTTCGCCGGCCATGTCGCCTACACGATGGCCAAGTACGGCATGAGCATGTGCGTTCTCGGTATGGCCGAGGAGTTCAGGCGCGACAAGATCGCGGTCAACGCCCTTTGGCCACGCACGGCGATCGCCACAGCTGCGGTGAAGAATCTGCTGGGTGGCGAAGACTCGATCAAGCGTTGCCGCACCCCGCAGATCATCGCCGATGCCGCCCACCATATTCTCACGCAACCGAGCGAGCAATGCACCGGCAACTTCTTTATTGACGATGAAGTGCTGCGCGACGCAGGCGTAACCGACTTTGACCAATATGCCATTTCACCGGGCAGTGACCTACTCGGCGACTTCTTTATCTAGGCCGCCGACCACGGATTCTTGAGCGATGCTCGAGCAGCGCCGCGCGCGACCTGACTGACCGCGCGTGCCTGCAGCACCAGCAATTGTTCAAGCGACGGCGTACCCCGCCCCGCGGCGAGCTGCAAAACTAGCTCGTTGATCGCCGCGTTGAAGGGCGTTTCAATGCCGAGTCGCTCCGCGCGCCGGACGATCTCGCCATTGAGAAAATCCACTGGCGGGGTGCGGCCACGCTCTAGCGCCGCCAACATCGACGAACGCAACCGACGATATTTTGCTCCGACGAGCAGCATCAAGAAGTGCTTTGATAACAGACTGAGCGTTGTGCTCGAAGGCTCGATCGCAAGCCACTTAGGGCGCAACGTGCCACCGAGCGGCTCGACAGCAATCTTCGATGCCTCGGCCACCACCAAGACCTCGGAGATGATCTCCAGCGCCAGTCGACGGGCCAGCGCGCGGCGCAGCAGCACACCTAGCCGCTGACCCGTGATCGTGCTCAGCGAAGAGATCGCGCAGTTAAACGCGAGTTTTGCCCAACGCGCACCAAGCAAGTTATCGGTCGTTCGGATCGGCCCAACGCAGCTAAGCAGGCCGGCTAGCCGCTCGAGTCGCTCGTTCGCAATAGTCGATTTGGCCGGCGGAACTAGCCAACCCAGCGTGAACCCGCCTGCCGATGTCCGTTCAAAAGTCGCAGCGCCGCGCGCCGATGCCCCCCAGGCGACCACCGCGCCAGCAATCGAAACGCCGGCCGGGACCAATGGCGCGACGAGCTCTTCACACAGACCGTTCTGAAAGCAGACGACCGTCGACTGCGGCGATAGCGCCGGGGAGATCGTGCGCACCGCTTGCTCGACATCATTGGGTTGCGTAGTCAACAGCGCAAAATCGACCGATGAGAGCGCAACCTGTTCGCCGACCAGCACTGGGGCTTGTCGCATGCCGCCATGACCCACAACGGTCTGCAGCCGCTGCTCGCGCAACCCTTGGCGCAACCTTATCTGAAGTTCGCAGCGCTGCTGCGCAGCCAGATAGGTTGAGAGAACGCCGCCGATGCCACCGCAACCGACGATCAGCACCTTAGGATGCTCGAGGCTCATCGAGGCGATCTACACCAGCGCAGCTCGTCGAGCAATCGGTCAGATCGAGAACAGCCTGAAATCAGCCCGTTGCAGAAACGGTGGCGGCGGCCAGCAGATCGGCCAGTTGGGTGGCATCGAGCGGCTTGCGCAACACCGCGCGCGCTCCGAGCAGTTCCATCTGGCGCAATCGCTCGCGTTCGGCATACCCGGTATGCACGATCACGAAGACGTCGGGGTCGACCTTGCGCAGCGCGGCAAACGTCTCCGGACCGCCATAACCACCGGGCATCACCATGTCGAGGATCACCGCCGCGATCTCGGTGCTTCGCTGGCGAAACAGCTCCGCGGCCTGCTCACCGCTCCGCGCGGTATGCACGCTAAATCCCATCGAGCGAACCAGTCGAGCCGTACTGCGCAAGACCATTTCATCGTCGTCGACGATCAACACCGCCGAGGCGGCCGCTTCCGGGCGTCGGCGAAGTGGCGGCGCAGGTTGCGGCGGACTTGGACTATCCGGACGCTCACCAGCCTGCCGAAGTAGCCGCTCGGTCAGCACCGACCCGTGTTCTGCGACGCGACGAATCTCGCGCAAACAAGCATCGCGCTCGGCACCGCGCTCGATCGACGATACGTTGTTGAGAATCGCCGCGAGCATGTTGTTAACATCGTGGGCGACATCTGCAGCCAGCCGACCGATCGCACTCGGCTTGTTCTGATAGTCACGATCGGCAAGCTCGACTTGCAGCAGATTCGCGTCACCCACACCGATCTGATCGCCGATCGCTAGCAACCGATCGCGCACCCGGCAGCCGTTGACCCAGGTTCCCTGGGCGCTATCGAGATCGGAAATGTACAGCCCACCGCTCGTCGGGTAGATCTTGGCGTGATGGCGGGAAACTCGTTCGTCGGGCAGATGCACATCACAGCTGCTCTCCGAGCCGATGATTAGCACTTGGTCGACGACGACTCGCTGCTCGGCACGTGGGCCACTCAGCAAGACCAGCGCAGCCTTCCCCGCACGCAACGGCTCAGTTACGCTCACCGCGATGTCTTGAAGTGTTCGATCGGGCAAGGTTGCTCAGTGAACTCGAGGCGCGTTCTTCTCCGCCACTATCTGGTTAGCGGACGTAAACGATCCAGGTCAACTTTGCTGAACGTGGATCCGCTGCTTTTGTCGGGCAAAAGCCGGCAAAGTCGGTGGATCCACGACGGGAACTGACCGCAAGATGAGATCCCCCCGATCGAATCGCAGTTGGCGCACGCCAGGCTTGATCCAAAGGACCACTGTGAATATCATCCGTTAGCTTGACCGCCGCGGGGGGTAAATGTCCGACCAATCCGATCAGGAAAAGCCCTCCGTCGAACCTGCCGTCGAGGCTCTCGGTTCGCGCGGCGAGAGCGCTACGCTTGCAGAAACGATAGTCGCAGCCTTTCCTCAATTGCAGCGGCCGATCGTCGTCAAGCAGGCCCCCCTATCGCTGATCATTTTGGGCACCAGTGACTGCACCGCCAGCGAAACAGCACACCTCGAAGATCAAATCGTTCGTTTCTCCGCCGAACATGGCGCATTAGCCGACCCGTGGGTGTTTAGCAGCAAAGTTCGCCAGGCGATCGACGCGATCGACGCTCAGGCCGACGCCCTCGACACCGCCTCGCAAACCTGGCATCGCGCCGAAGCTGACAAGCTCTCGCGAAACCCAGCACGAAGTCGGCGACAGCTTCGCAGCATCGTCCGCGAATGCCAAGCTGCGCTGGAGATACTCCGTCGCGACTCGCCGTTTAGCGATCAGCTTACCTTGCGCGCTGCAGCGGAAGCGGTCGCCACGGCGATCGACGTGCTCTACCTGACCGCCGGCGTCGCCTTTTATCGTGACCATCGAGACGTGCATACCTTCGAAGAGCATTTTGCGGCAAGCGGCTGTTTCTCGACTCACGCACCGTTTGTCTACCTGCGGCTGAAGCGACAAGCGGCCCAAGCTCGATACCGCTGCCTGCTCGGACTCTCGCAGATGACTTCTGAGCGTGACTGGCAAGAGGACCTCGCCGAAGCGGATCTACTGCTCAGCGAGATTCAGCGCTTCGTCTATGAGCGTTACACCAGCGCCGAGCAGCGCCGCAAGCGCCGGCGGCGCATCGTTTTCGGTTCCCTGGGCACCACAGGACTGGCAATCGCTGTTTCTTTGACTGCGCTGCTTGTTGCGCGCTGGCCGCTTACCCCGCTGGCAGCGGGCCCCCCAACAGGCATCGGCGGCATTCAAGCGAGCTACTACCAAGGAATGAACTTCGAGAAGCTGCTCGTCACACGCGAGGAAAGCTCTCTCGGCTACCGTCGAAACTTCGGGCGCGTCGTGCCAACGGTTCCTCAAGACCACTTCAGCGTGCGATGGAAAGGCTATCTGCGCTTTCACGAAGCGGGGGGGCACGAGATCTGCCTAACTGCCGACGATGGCGTAAGCCTGATGCTGGCCGGTAAGCCAATCGTCAGCACCAAGAAGAACAATGTCCGCACCTGCGAAACGGTGCACGTCAAGGCCGGCTGGTACCCGCTAGTCGTCGAGGCCAAAGAAGGCACTGGGCCGACGGTGGCGACGATCGAACGCGGCCGCGACACCGACCACCTAGCAGCGATCCCCGCGGCGGACCTCTGCTGCAAGCAGCCACAAAAGCCTGCAGCAAAACGGCCAAGCTCATCGCAGCCCACGGCGTCGCCGCAGCTCAAAGCATCGCCGCCGCCCAAAGCATCGCCACATCTCGGCGCCCAAGCGCCGCTCCCGGCGCTGAGCAAGCCAGCGACGAAGCCGCAGCCAGCAGCTCGTGGCTCACGCGCGGCGAAAAAGCCGCAGTAAACGCTGCCACCAACCAAAGCCGCGATCGTCAGCATCGCGCAACGAATCACAGCGTCGCTGTCGATATAGCAGGCAGAGCAGCCGACCACGCGCCTGCCAGAGATAGCCCTCGACGAATAGCCAGAGGATCCAGGCGGTGACGATCAGCGCGATCTGGTGGCCTCGCGGTCCAATCTGCCGCCAGACGATTAGCAACGCACTACCACTGAGCAAGGCGCACAGCCCGAGGCAAAAAACCAGCAGCCCTCCAAGGCCGAGAAAGCGGCGCAGCGCTTGAGCGGCCAGCCAGGCAGTTTGCCGCACGCAGCGGCGCTGATCAGCGACGCTGATTACGCGCATCCACCACGCCCAAACCCCAACGATCCCAACCCACGCCAAGCTGAGCACACTTTGCCCAACGGGCAGGTAGACCAACACGGCTGACGCCGACCAGGCCCAATCATCAGCCCGCGAGCTCACCAGCTCAAACAGCCAGCTGATCGCCCAGAGTCCAAGGCCAATCGCTAACCAAGCAAGTGCGGTGATCCGCAACATTACGGGCAGAAACCGGAAGCCTTGATCGCCGACCAATCGCAACGGACCTGGCGCATCAGCGCTGCGCTGTTGACAAAGCTCTAGCAAGGCCCCAGCAAACAACTGCTGAATCAGCGTCGCAAACAAAGCGACGAACGCCAGCGTCGGCACAGCCGCGGGCGCCAACAGGTCGAGCCAGTGGAGCAGATCGGCCACCGGTAGCGGACCTGGTCGCTCGAAATGTCCACTGTGCGTCAAACGACCGAGTGGTCCCGCGAGCATCCCCAAAGCGACCAGCGCCAGCAACAGCACAACCAGCAACCGCAGCAGCAACAAACGGAACGCTGAGATCGGCAAGTGCAGTGCTTTAGCCAACAGCAGTCGATGCTGCCCAGCCAACGAACGCGGGCGGCGGCCTCCGGCTAAAACCATGAGACAACCGCCGTGCTAATAAACTGCGTTACACCAGCGAGCCAGTTTTCCCAGTCACGCCGAGCTTCAGAGATCCCACTCAGCGAATAGCCGTTGTTGACCGGATCGATATCGAGCAGGATTTTTTGCGCGGCATCGATCTGTACGCGCTCGAGCCGAGCGGGGCGGACAAAGCGATAGCTGCGCCAGGCGGACCGGCCATCCCAGCGGTCAGAGACCTGCACGCCATCGGCAAAACGGAAATCGACGCGGACCGGCAAGTGCAGCCAACTCGATCCGCGCAGTAGAACCTCGCTGCTGTAAAGCTCGGCGCCCTCTTTATGCCGGGCGGCGGTTCCTCGGCGCATCGCCAGTCGGCGACGCACAGCGCGGCCGTCAACCCGTCGCTCGGTCGATGACCAAGCCCCTTGGCGAATCCATGCAACAACGTCTCGACCTGCACCCTCTCTAACGACCTCGCGCAAGGAAAGCTGCCGTCCACGCCAACGAGCGTCACCCTTTGGCGCCCGATACACCCGTGACCGCGCACTGACCACCCGATAGTCGGGCAGATCTTTGCGGCTAAAGGCTTCGATCAAAAACGCCGGCAGTGCCGCCGGACCCAGCTCGCGAGCAACGATCAACAGGTCGTCCAACGTCGGGTGAGCGAAAGCATGACGCTTGACGTACTGGGCAAACAGCCGATCGATCGCAGGGCGACCAAACAAACGCTCGGCGGTCTGGAAGGTCAGAGCCGGACGGGTGTAGGCCTGAGCGCCCGTGCTTCCCGGATAGTAGAGCGCCGTCGGCGCGCTGGCGATCGGCTCGACGATTCGCCCTCGCTGCTGCTTGAGACTCCAACGTCCAACCTCGCTATCATCCCAGCGGCGGCCGAGTACATAACGATCGCCAAAAACAGCACTCATCGCCCGCTCGGTCCAGTAAGACGTCATCCCCTCGTCGAGAAACGCACTGCGCTGCTCGTCGCTTGCCAGCAGCGCATAGAAAAACTGGTGACCCAGCTCATGCACCAACACTTCTTCGGCTTGACCCCAACGGGCCAACCCAGGCAGTCGCCAAAAACCATCCGCTATCGTGCCGACGATCTGCGCAGGGTATTCCATTCCCATCGTTTGTCGCGCCTGCCAGGGCGGAAATACCACCGACAGCGACTTGTACGGGTAGGCGGACAACTTGCCCTCAAAGTAGTGCAGCGACCGCGCGATGATCTCTTCCCAACGCGACAGCTCTGATCCGGGCAACGCGACGAGCTCAAGCCCAACCACCCCACCTTGATGCTTAATCAGTCGCTGACGACGCTCCAGCGCTCTGCCGAGAGCGAAGGAGAAATCGATCGCACGCGACAACCGAAAGGTCGTCACAGTTCGACCGCCGGAGATCGTGCGCGACCCCGTTCTCCCCGGCCCGCTGATCTGCCAAGCGGCGGGCAGGTCGACCGCCACCTGGTAGTCCGCGAAGTCAGCGGAAAACTCCGACGGCGCGTGGAACTGACGCGCATTCCATAGGCCATCGATTCGCACAATTGCGCGATCAGCGTCAGGAGAGAACTTGGCCAGTTTGGGAAACCATTGCGCAACCATCGCAAAGCGATCGGTCATTCCGACGCGAGCTACCGGCCAGGGCAGTCGCGCCGTAAAGCGAGCCGAAAGCACCAATTCAGCGCCCGGAACGACGGGCCGCGCCAAACTAACTTCGATCAGCGAAAGGTCGAGCGGATTCCCATCATCGGGAGCGATCGCTCGATACTCAACGGGATATGCGGCGCTCGCCACGCGCTGCTCGAGCCGCTCGATATCGATGCCCCCCCAACGCCTCGGCTTGCGATCGCTGTCAAAGCGACCCAGGGGGGCGCCCCGATACCAGGTGGACTCCTCGTGGCGAAATGCGTTTAGGTAGAGATGGAGAGGAACACGCCGCAAGGCCTGACCGGCGGTATTGACCATGCGAATTTCAACGCGCCCGCTCAAGCGAGCGTCGGCAGCGTTGAATGAAACCTCGATATTGTATTGAGGGCGCGGCGCACCGACGACAGCCAAAAAAGTCAGAGTCAGCGGCCACACGCCGGAGACGGTATCACGATATCGGTCGCGAAATCCCGCTATCTGTGAAATCCAACTATCCGACTGTTTCGCGGAAGACGGGTCTAGCCTTCGACGTGGGGAATCGGCGAGGCCTCAGCCGCTCCATCAGCCGTATCCAAGGTGCCATCGCCGGACGGGGGCAGATCTGAACGGCCTCCGGCAAACACCGGAACATCCCGCGACGCGCGAACACGGGCCAACCGCAAGCGGGCAACCGGCTGGGGAGTCGGCATAGGCGGTCGATCGATCCCCTTGGCGCTTCCGCCGTTTGTGCGGGCTGTCCACTCGTCAGCCGTCGGCAGACCACCAGCACTATCCAGCAGGTCGACGCCCTCGGCGGGCCGTGCCGGCGAGCGCGCGCCAGACGTCTTTGGCACAACGACCTGCTGCGGCCCCGTGACGTCTCGACGCTCACGGACGCGCTCAAGCTGTGCCACCGCCGCCGCTGCTTCAGCAGCCCGGCGTAGCGCCTCCTCGCGCACCAGCCAAATCTCCTGCTCGACCTTTTCAAGACGACGCGCCGCCTCAGCTAGCTCCGTGCCACGAACCTCGAGCTCCAAGTCGCGTTGTCGTATTGCCTCTTCCAGGTCGGCCGTTCGCTTGTCGAGCAGCTCTTGAAGCCTCTCGCACTCGGCCTCGTGCTGCCGACGCAAGTGGGCCACCTCCTGCGCGCGACGCGACGCCCAGGACTCTGCGCTCTGCTGCTGAGCCACCGACTCCGCAGCAAGTTGGTCGCGCTCGGAAGTAACCAACTGCAGCGTATGCCGCAGGTTGTTGAGGTCTTCTTTCATCGTCTGGCGGCGCAAGCGCAGCTCATCGCGCTGCTTGGCCAGCTGCCGCACTTGATCTGTCAAACGCCCACTGCGTTGGCGATGGCCCTCGAGTTCGGCGAGCAGCAGTTCTTGCTCACTGGACGTCTCGGGCTCGCTCAGTTCATCGCTCGCGACTGCGGCGAACTCGTCGCGAAACGCCGCGAAATCGGCCTGCACTTGCTCCAGGCGTGCCGTTTGCTCAGCAAGCGCGGTCTCGTTGCGCTCCGCCGCAGTCTTCGCCACCCGAAGTTCGGCATCGACCGCCGAGAGCCGCTCTCGCGTCGCTGCTAACTCGACCGCCAATTGATTGCGCTCGCTGTCGGCTCGTTCGATCGTGCTCGCCAATTGCTCGCGTAGTGCCGTCGTCAACTCGCGCTCATCGGCAAGCTCACTGGCTCCCCGCTCGGCTCTCTTTTCGGCCTGCTGCCGAGCCGCCCGCGCCTGCTCAATGCCCTGCTGCAACCGCTGTTGTTCGAGCCGCGACGACTCGATAGCCTGCTGCAAATGCGTCAGCGACGCGGTGCGCTGAGCGACGGTCTGCTCCAGCCGCTCAACCTTGGCAGCCAGCAGCAACCGCGCTTGATCTGCAGCTTGCGCGTCGGCCTTTGTCGCATCGGCAGCCAGCACGCCCGGCGATGCGCACTCGCGCTTTGGCGCGAGACCCGGGCCGGTCGTCGGCTCGGCACGCTGCCGCCAAGCGACAGTCTCCAGCGCGACGCGCTGAACTTCTGTAGCGCGCTCGATCAGCGAGACCACCCGACGTTGAGCTAATTCCAAGCGATCGACTAGGCGCGGATCGATCGTTTCGACCGGCGCTTCACCCCGTTCCGGTAAGCGCAGCAAAGCGTAACGCGCAAGCTCGGGCAACGGACTCTGGCTAGCGACGAACAAATGATAGCTTGAGGACTCAGCCGGATGATGCCACTCGTCAAACAACGAGATCTGCTCAGCGTCGTCAGTAGGGTCGAGACAGCATAGGTAGGCCCCAGCAAAAGCCCGCTGGCCAAAAGCAGCCGCGTGAGCAAACCGCCGATTGAGTAACTCCAATAGCGCGTAGTAATCGAGCGCGCCGGCAGGCGCAGGCTCGTTGCGCGGCAACCGCGCCAACGTTGCATCGGCAAACCAGTTGCTCACCGAAATCAGCACAATGCCGTCTTTGCTGATCAACCGACGGATCTCGTCGAGCCAGTGAACGCAACGCACGCCGCAACGGTCGAGCAAATCGCCGCAAATGATCAGATCGAAAGCGCCGTCGGCGACAGGAAGCGGCAACCCGCCTCCGCCGACCGCGGTCACACCGGGCGGAACACGCAAAGCGTCATCCCACCCAAAGAGCTGGTTCTCGGCGCGCTCTTGCAGCAGCGCTGCGCCACGCGGGTCGGCAAGCCCGAGATCCAAGATTCTACAGGGCCGCTGGCGCTCGAACGCCAGCCGGTGAGCGAGCACATAGGCGGGCAATCTGCTCACAAGCGCCCCCCAACCTGGCTGCAATTGTCGTTAAGTTTGATCCCCAACTCAGTAAGTATACGCCGCCGCTTCACCTTGACCAAGCGTTCCTCTTCCGCTGTGTTTTCGGTAATTTCTGACACAAATCAAAACTGTCGCGAAAAGCCAAGGACCTCGAGCGATCGCCAAAATAATCCGCAAAATACATGGCTTCAACCCCGCACCTGCCGGTACGATCAGCGGGTGCAGCCGCCCTTGATCATCGTCGCTGGCGGGGAACGGTCCTACGTCGACCTCATGGAAGAATTTCCCCGCAACGTCGCCCATCTCGTCTATTGCGAGACGATCGGGGAAGCCCTCGACCAGGCGTCCGCTGCCTCGTTGATCCTCGTCGACGAGGCGCTGGGCGGCGACGGACTCGGCCTGTGTCGCCGCTTACGCACTGACCCGGTGACCGCTTCACTACCGATCATCCTGCGCTCATCAAGCCGCAATCGACACCCGCAGGCCAACGAAGTTGTCGGGCCGCACGACTTGCGGGGCACGATTGCAGCGATGATCAAGCTCTGTCCGTCGCTCAATACCGCATCGGAGATCACCAACGTGCCCGACGATCTTTTTGACGACGAAGAAGACGTCTTCGACGTCGAGCAAAGCACCGTCATTTGGCGGAAACCCGAAGACATCACCCAGGCCCAATGGCCCCCACCTCCGCCAGAAATCGATCCCAATGTCGACCTGCTCGACTTCACCCGTAATTTTGCCGGCTACGCGAATTCCTTGCTCGAGGCCTACGGGCAACAGGCGACGCTAAGTAGCGCGGATCGCAGGCGGCTAGACCAGGCCGCACGCAATACCGTGGGAATGGTCGAAGAGGTAATGTCGACCTCGCAGCGCGCGATTAACGATGCCTTGATGCGCAAAGACGTCGTACGCATGCGCGAGCTGAGCGCGGCACGCAACGTCATGCACGACAAGCTCCGCGAGTTGCGCGAGCGCGTCAGCCAGCAAGAAGCGAGCAGCGATGAAAGTGATACCCCTCTCTTGCCGCCACCTGCCCCAAAAGCGAAAAGCGAGCTGACGCGAGCAGCAGAGGCGCGCGACGCTGCCCGGCGGATGCCCCCCCGGAGCCGTCGACAAACTGCACCACGACCAGCGCAACGGTCCATGCCGACAGGGGGCGTTGGACGCGTAACAGGCCGCACGGCGCGCGTCGTTCGGCCGCGTCGACTTCGGCCAGAGATTTTCTGGATTATCGGGGTGGTCGCGCTTTTAGCGGGAGGGTTGGTCGCGTACCGCGTGATCAAACGCCCGGCGGCCCCAACAGCGCCCAAACAGACTGCCGGCAACACGCCGCCCAAGCTGCAGGACCTGCTTCTCGAACGAACGAGTGCCGCCGTCGTTGCAAAGCCGCAAGCGGTCGACGCCGAGGGCGATCAGATCAGCTACATCATCCGTTGGAAGGTTAACGGTCGCGTGATCTCGGGCGCTTTCAGTGCTCGCCTGCTCGCGCGCCACTATCGCCCGGGAGATACCGTCCAAGCGGAAGTCACGCCCACCGATCAATACGGCCGCGGCGTGCCGATGCTCTCCAAACCGCTGAACATCAGTCGCTAAGCAACAGCTAGGGCATACCCGCCGCTGATCAGCGCGGCTGACCCGCTGGGCATTCCCCGATTAGCCCCTGCCAGCGACCTGACGGACGGCAACAAAGGCATCGCCAAAGCTAAAGCGTACGAGCTCTTCAACAAGCGAAGCGGGGGGACTCGGCACATGTGACAGCGCTGCACCCACAGCCTGCATCTCGTCGGTCAACCATAGCGCGCAGCGCGCAGCAGTGTAGTGCATCGAGACGCTCCAGGCGGCGAAGTCGAGCCTGACTCCGTCGAACTGCTCTACAGCACTCTCCAAATCTCGACGACCTCGACGACCGACGCCACGCTGCACGGAGCGCGCCATCTCGACGACCGCAGGATCACTCAGGTCCTGATCGACGCGACCGGAGTGATCGAATATGCATTCGACCGCGCGGACTAGCCGCTCGAGCGAGAGCGCATCGAGTCCCCAGGCGATCCAACAGCGATCCTTAACAAACCGCAGCAGATAGCCGATCAACGCCTTTACCGCCGCTGGCGGTAGAGCCTCGAGAGTTTGCTGTCGCAAGACCAAAGCCGGCGGATCAGTGCAGAGAATACCGTTGTCCTGCGTGTCGCGCGTCGATACGTACAGATCGACCTCGCGCTTGATATCCATCAGGTCACGAACATCGCGCAAGATCTGCCGCACAGGATGCTCGGCACGTGGACCCAGGCGGTCACCACGTCGCAAGCCGAGTTCCTCCAGTCGAACCGGACGAATTCGATGCGCTGCATCGGCTAAGGCCGACAGCAGCGCGCGCCCTTGGGCTGGCTCACCAGGATGGACCAGCAGCGCTTCGTAGCGCGCACGATCAATCGACGTCGACGGTGGATGGACAAAGCGATCCTTGCGCTCGGCAAAATACCTACTCTGCTCACTGCCCGCCGCGCTCAGCATCACCAACGCGCTCGCTGCGCTGAACGCCCGCAAATCGTCGCCGGCCTCTCGCCAGAGCTGAAACAGCGCTGCAAGAACGCGCGAGTCACAGGGGGCGATCTGCAGAGCGCTCGCGTATTCAACCAGGGCATCGGCCAGTCGACTCGATTTGACAAGCAGTGCACCCGCCTCAATGCGGCTTTCGACGTTCTGCGGATCGCTGTCGCGAATCTCGCAAAAAATGGACAGCGCTCGCTCAGCGTCGCCGAGCTGCTCGGCCGCGATGCGCGCAAGCCGCAGTCGCCAGGCATTGTTCTGTCGATCAGACGGTGCCGTCTCGAGATAGTTGCCGATCGCCTGAGCGAGCAACTGCCAAGCACCCAAGCGCTCGGCGGGTCCAGCAAGCATCGCCAGCGTGGACTCGTCGTTGGGCAGAGCCTGCTGGGCCAAACTCAGATGCTGCAGCGCACGTTCCGGTTCCTGCAGCTGCGACTCATACAGGCGGGCCAAAACGATGTGATGCCGCGCGAGACGTGTCGCATCGCGCTCGTTTTCGATC
Source organism: Deltaproteobacteria bacterium (assembly GCA_020633415.1). Taxonomy (GTDB): domain Bacteria; phylum Myxococcota_A; class Polyangia; genus JACKDQ01. Next base: position 802,104 of record JACKDQ010000001.1, on the reverse strand, counting down.
AGTCGGGAGACGGTTTCAGCCGCACTCTCCCAGCGCTCCTCGGTTAAGAACAACTGATACAAGCGCTGCAGAGCATCGATATCGGTGGGAGACAACATCAACAGACCCTGCAAGCAAGCGATCGCCTGCTTACGATCGATCACATGCTCCGACCAAATCTCGGCCAGACGCCGATACGACTGTTCGATCACCACTGTATCGTGACTGACTTCAACCAGATGGGTGTAGATATCGACCGCCGCCGACCACTGTCGCTGCCTAACACACAGCTCACCGGCTAGACGAAGTGCCGGCAGATAGTCGGGGTTGAGATCGAGCGCTCGCTCGAGTGAGCTCAGCGCCTCACCAGGTCGATCGAGTTTGTCGTGAAGCAGGTCGGCTACCTGATAGTACCATTGCGCGATCCGCTCCGCTCCGAGCTGCCGCGGATCGCACAGCTGGACCCGCTTGAGCGCGACGTCGACGAGCTCTTCCCAGCGCTGATCGCGACTGAGTAGCTGGTGAATCTCGCTGAACGCCTGCTCGGAAGAAGGATCGAGCTCGAGCGCGCGCATCAACAGCTCGATCGCCTGCTCGGGCTGGTGCAGATGGCCATAGCGCAATCGCGCTGACTCCAGCAGCGCACGCTGACGCAGTGAGCGATCAGCCCCGGCGACCGCCTCCCGTTCGAGAAGCCGTGCGACATTTTCCCAAGCGCCCAAGCCCTCCGAGACGTGGCGCAACAATCGAATCGTCACGAAGTCCTCGCGAAAGTCTAGGACTTCGACCAAGGCGTCCGCAGCCGGCTGAAGCTGACCGAGCTCCCAACAGCAACCGGCAAAGCGAAACAAACGGTGGGCGCGCTCAGCAGGCCGCTCAGCGACGTGAAGTGGCTGCTCAAGCAACTGAGCCATGCGTGCATAATCGCGACGCTGACCGTAGCTTCGCTCGAGAGCGGCAGCAGCAACGGTCGCTGTCTGCGGCTGGCGCACGAGCAACCTGTACAAAGGCTCTGCGTCTCGCTCGAGCGAAGAGTGGGCGTCGCGCAACACCGCTTGCTCAAGTCGCAAAGCCGCCTCAAGCGCGGGATCCTGACAAAGTTCGGCGAGTTCTCCCCATACGCGCTCAAGGTCAAACTCGAGCTCTTGGTGACGCCCAACCAACCGGCAGAGTGCGTCGTTGGCTTCAACGTCGGCTTCCTGACGCAAACGCACACTATTGTATTGCTCGATCGCCTCGTCGATCAGGCCGACGCGCTCGTTGAGCGCCGCAACGCCCTTAAGCAATCGCGGACCAGCAGATTCGATGGCTGCCACTGCCTGGCGCAGCACGGCGGCAGCCTCGACCCACTGGTCGTTCTCCAGCAGCAATCTGGTCAGGCCTTCGCGCGCGTACCAGTTGCGCTGGTCGAGATCAAATGCCCGCTGGTAGCAGCGCAGTGCGCGGTCGCGACGCTCTGGCTGCAATTCATAAAGCTGAGCAACAAGGCAGAGCGCCTCGATCCGCTCCTCCTCGCTGCGCCTCCAGACATCGATGTTGCGCTCGATCAACTCGGCCCAGGGCTGCCACTGTTTTCGACGACGCAGCGCCGACGCCAAAGCCCACAGCGCGCTAACGTCCCCTTGTTCGTGGGCTCGCCGATAGAGTTCCAGCGCACGCTCCGACTTCGGATCGTGCTGCTCGTAAACGGCGGCGCGACGCATCAGACTCTGCGTGTCCTCGGCCGCCATCGCCTCGGCAAGCCGCAGCCAACTCGGCCAATCACCGCTGTAGCGGGCAATGCGTTGGGCCAGCACGCGCGCACGCTCGTTACCTGGCTGTCTTTCCAGCACCGAGAAACAACGCTCGATCGCTGTGCCTGCTTGATCGAGTGACCACTCGAGCAGCTGTGCTGCGTACAGCTGAAGCATCGCCCACTGCTCGACGTCCTCGCTCGCCTCTGCCTGTTGATCGAGCAGCTGCAGTTGCCCCCGCAGATCTCCCACGCGCTGGACGTTGGACAGCAGCACCTCACGCAAATGTACGGTGTCGAACTCGAGAGCACGCTGATAAAATGCGGCCGCTGCATCGCGGTCGCCCAGTCGGTGTTCAAGCAGTTCGGCGATACGCAGGGCGAGCCCGGCAGCCGCCGCCTTAGTCTTAGCGCCCGACAGGTCAGCCTTAAGCAGTTCGACCAGCGCTGGCCAATCCTCTCGTCGCAGCGCGAGCTGGCGAAGCGCACTGCGGATCGCCAGGTCGTCGGGCAACCTACTCGCCGCGCTGCGCAGCAAATCATTGGCTAGTCGCAGATCATCAAGGTGCATCTCAGCGACACCGGCCGCACGAACAAGCTGTGTGGCCGCAACGCAGTCGTCAGCCGATCGTTCGGCTTCCCCTTGCCAGAGGCTGATCAGCGCATGCCAGTCATTCTGCTCGCGATACGCGCGCTCCAGTCCGCCCAGTGACACCGGACAAAGTGGGTCAAGCGCGAGTGCACGCTCAAAATGCTCGACCGCCCGATCGACTTGGCCAAGCTGGGACGCGCAGATGTTTCCCAAATCGCGCCAGACCGGTGTCGCGACGGGCCCGAGCTCTTTCAACACATCAACATTGTCGCTGCACAGCGCGCTGAGTTCCTCGTAGCGACCAGCCGCTCGCAACAGGTCGGCGATCTCCGCGACGACCGCCGCGGCGCGCGGGCCCAGCTCAGGAAACTCGCGAACCCGCGACAACAGCGAGAGCGCCCAATCATCTTGCTCCAAACGATAGCGGCAAATACGCGAAGCCACGAGATACGCGCCGATCCGCTCGCTCGCCAGCTGTGACAGCTCACCTTCGGCGAGCAGTGTTTCGACCAAGTCCCCCCAACGTCGCCGACGCTGATAGAGTGCCTTAAGCGACAACGTTACCGCCGCGTTTGCCGGATTATCGACCAGCGATGAGGCGTACCACTCGATCGCGGTATCGATCTCACCACGCTGTTCGTACATTCCCGCAACTTCTGCATACAGCAACGCCCGATAGGTTCGATCGGAGCAAGCTGTCGCCGCAGTCTGGCAAAGGGCGAACAGTTGATCGTTCCGGCCACTGAGCCGGTATAGGCGCCTCAGTCTGATTCGCGCTGGCCAATCGCACGAATCCGCTTCTAACGCGCGCTCGTAACAGCTGATCGCCTCTTGCTCGTCGGCGAACCAGCGCTCCATCAGCTGGCCACGCAGCAACAGCAACCCTGCGCGTCGAACCCCCTCAGTGCGCGCGAGCTCGGCATCGAGCAATGTGACGACCATCGTCCAATTGGCCCGACGAGCGAAAACGCGTCGTGCCGCAAGCAGCGGATAGCCATCCTCGGCGCAACGAAAGGCATCTTGGAAATGACGAACCGCGCGATAGGGGTCGGCCAGTCGATCCTCGCAGATCAGCCCCACGCCGAGGTGCAGCGCTGCCCGTCGTGCCGGCTCTTGGCAGGCGCGAATGTGTTGCTCCGCTTCGTCGACGATGTCGACCAACGACGCGTCAACCGACTCGAAAGCAGTTACCACCGTCTCCGAGGCAGCGGTAAACTCCGCCGTCTTGTCGCCTTCGATACCGGTTTCGGTGGTCGTCGCGATAAGGGGCCGCGATTTGCTAGCCATTACAAGCAATTGTCTAACGGGCCCCGACGATTTACAAGTCCTGCAGTCGCCTCCGCAACGCTGTGCCACGGGAAAGCACAACTGGGTTACACTAGTCGACATGCGCACTTGCCTGGTGCTGACCGCCTTGCTGACGGCAAATGTAGGCACTGCTGCGCCTCGCCCGCTCACACGAAATACACCACTGGTCGGCGTATTTCGTCGGCCTAACATCCGCGTCTACGAACAAGTCGCGGAAGAATTCCGCGCGCAGCTACGCGCCGAGGTCCGGATCTTGGACGTCACAGCACGCCCCAACAATGCGGCCCTTACCCAGTGGATCGCTGACAATCGTCCGGACCTGCTGTTCGCCGTCGGTCAGACGGCCTACGACTTCCTGCGCCAACAACCCAAACGCGCACCGATCATCTGCAGTCTCGTTCTTCACCGAATACGTCCAAGCGATCACTGTATCGACAGCCACGTTCCCGCTCAAAGCTACATCGCACTCGCACGAGCGCTGTTGCCAAGCCTGCGTCGGCTGGCAATCCTTCATGGCAAGCCGACCGCCAGCCAAGCGAATTCCCTCGCACGGCAAGCGCAACGTGATGGCCTCCTCGTCACATTGATCGCTGCCGACAACGATCGCCAGGCGATCAGTCTGCTCGCCAAGTTGCCACGGCAAACCCAAGCGCTGATGCTGTTGCCCGACTTGTCGATCCTGTCGTCGCCCGTCTTTCAGTTTGCCCTCGAACTCCAGTTCCGTCGTGGGACCGCTTTGCTGGGCGCCAGTCGGCGGCAAGTCCAGCTCGGCGCCGCAGCAGCGATCGAACCCGTTCCGGTCGTGTTGGGTCGTCAAGCCGCGACCTTGGCCCGCCGCCTGCTAGCGCGCGATCAAACCGTCGCCCAGCTCAACCGACTGCACAACGCCTCGCAGGCCCAGCGCGTGATCGTTAGCAAGAGCACAGCAAGCCGTCTGGCGCTCAAGACAACAGGCCTGCCCAAAAATGCGGAGGTCATCGAATGACGCCGCGTCAACGAGATCGAACGGCGACCGTATCAGCAATGATGCGAGCACTCGATCCGAGCCGGAGGCTGCGTTGGCGTCAGCGTTTCCAGGTTCGCCTGCTGGGCTACCTGTTGCTGCTTACCATGGCAATGTCCGCGACGACTGGCTACATCTTCTATAGTCGCCAAGTAAAATTCGTCAGAGCCGAGCAAGAAATACGCGGAAGAACGCTGATCAAGAACCTTGCCGGACAAAGTCAACTCGGCACCTACACCGGCGATCAAACATTCTTGCGCGGCCCAGCCCAGCGAATCATCGGTGAGCCCGACGTCACTTACGTCGTCATCTACAACAAGGACGGCAAGGCGCTGCTCACGTCAACAAAGCCTGGCATCGTCGCCCCGAAGAGACCGAGCGACGAGACACGCCGCCAGCTATCGGCGATCGAACAAGACTCGATTCTCTCGATCATGCACAGCGCCCATCGCGACCTACTCGCGCCGGTCACCGCCGTCGCGTCTGACGCCGAGCAGAGCATGTTCGGAAACCCCGCTGCCAAAGCCGCCGAGCTGATCGGCTTCGTGCGCGTCGGGCTCTCGAGACGGCCGGCACAAGCCAAGCTCAACGAAGTTCGCGACTGGGGCATGTACCTCGCGATGATCACGCTGTTCCTCGGCACCGTGCTGGCGATCTTCCTGGCGCGTCGTGTGTCTCAGCCAATTCTTGCCTTAGCCCGTGGCGCCGATGACCTCCGTCAAGGAGCCCTTGGCCAGCAGATCGACATCGACCGCCGCGACGAACTGGGCCTTCTTGCCGACTCGTTCAACAAGATGTCTGCTCAGCTTCAGCAGACAGTCGAGTCGCTAGCCCATCTCAACCGCAATCTCGAGCAAGAGGTCGCGCGACGCACGGTCGCCTTGCGCCGCAGTCGCGACTTCATCGCCCTGCTCAACGCTCCACTCCAGCTCGAGCCGCTGCTCGATACTGCGCTCGACGCACTATTACGAATTACCGGCGCAATCGCCGGCGCTGCCTTTGTTTCGCAAAAGGGTGATCTCTCGTTGGCGGTCTGTCAGGGGATGCTGAGCAGCGCATTTGCCGAAGCAGACGATCCGGCACTGATCTGCCTAAAGACAGCGGCGGCGCAAAAGTCGACGACGCTAATCGACCCGTTGCCGCGCGAGTCAAGACTACATCAACAATGCCCCAGCGGTCGCCAAATGCTCTGCGCACCGCTGCGTTTTCAGGATCGGCTGCAGGCGGTCGTGATGTTGGTGTTGGTCACCCAACCGAACAACGATCAGGCCGATTTCGTCACCCACGCGAGCTCACAGCTGGCGATCGCCGTGGCTAACGCCCGCGCCTACGCCCAAGCGGAGCGCCTGGCCCACGACCTCGAAGAGCGAAATCTCGAACTGCTACAACAGCGCGATGCCGCTCATCAGCTGAACAAACTGAAAAGCGAGTTCCTCGCCAACATGTCTCACGAGCTACGCACGCCGCTCAACGCGATCATCGGATATAGCGAGTTGATCGCCGATGGCGTCTACGGAGATGTCAGCGATGAACAGCAGGAGGGACTCAACGGGGTACACGAAAGCGCCAGCCACCTGCTCCAGCTGATCAATGACATTCTTGACCTTTCGAAGGTCGAGGCCGGCAAGATGAGCGTCGACACCTCGCGGATGGATCTACTGCAGACAATCCGAGATGTGGTTTCGCTGTCGGCGCCACTGGTGCGGGACAAGCCCTATGAGGTGACAACTCTACTGCCCACGCCACCACTGATCATCGAAAACGACCAAGGGAAGATCCGGCAAATTCTGGTCAACCTGGTGGGCAACGCGATAAAGTTCACCGAGGATGGTTCGGTGACAGTGCGTGTCAGACGACAAGGGAATCACGTGCTTGTCGACGTGATCGACAGCGGTCTCGGCATTCAGCCGAGTCAGATCGATCTGATCTTCGACGAATTTCGTCAGGCCGATGGCTCGTCGACTCGGCGCCATGGAGGAACGGGCCTCGGGCTGGCGATCTCGCGCAAGCTGGCCCAGCTCTGTGGCGGCGACCTGACGGTCAAGAGCACCCCTGGCCGCGGATCAACATTTACCCTTTCTCTGCCACTGTCGCGCCCCGACAGCGCGGAGCGCCCACGATCAAAGACCAGCGGAAGTCGTAGGACAGGCAGCTCACCGGCGCTAAGCGTGCGCGGCGCGGCGACGGCAGGCGCAACGCAGCCGCCCCGCACGCTGCTGCCGCAGAGCGACAAACACCGATGAGCGCGAACAACAAAAAGCCCGGCCAGGGCAAGCGCATTTTGCTGGTTGAAGACAACCTGCACAATCGCCGAATCTTCGCCGGTGTACTCACGCACTACGGCTTCGAGGTCGAAGAGGCAACCGATGGTGCGGCGGCGATCGAGGCTGCGCAGCGCTTCCAGCCAGACCTGATATTGATGGATCTATCGCTGCCGGTGCTCGACGGCTGGGAAGCAACGCGACGCATCAAGGCCATCGACGGATTGTCCGATCGGCCAATCATCGCCCTGACGGCCCACGCCATGTCCGGAGACCGCGAGCGCGCGTTGGAGGCTGGCTGCGACGACTACATGTCGAAGCCGATCGCGCCCCGGCAGGTCGTCGCCGAGGTTTGCCGAATCCTTGGACTTGAGCGGGACTAGCTCGCTCGCCGCCGCCCACGCTGCGGGAGGCGATTTGGCCCTTTACGGCTAACTCAATTTGGCCTATTATTTCCAACACCTAGTGCAAATCACTCAAACATCGACCGATCTCAAGCGCGGCTCAAGACGACCGCCCCGAGAATCAAGGCCTTGTTCGAAATGGCAAAGCTGATTCTTCTTACCAGCGAAGAGCGCGCTGAGTTCGACCTGGCGGCGGTCAATACGATCGGTCGGCATCCCGAAAACACGATCCAAATCCTCGACCGCATCATCTCCAAAGAGCACGCCCACGTGCTGCGCACCGCCGACAACCGCTTTTTGCTCAAAGACCTCGGCAGTCTGAACGGCACCTTCGTCGGTGAAGACCGCGTCTCGGAGCGAATTCTCAAAGACGGTGATGAGATCTCTCTCGGCGCCTCACGGCTGCTCTTTCGCGAGGATCCAGGAAGCGCCCCGCCGTTGTCTCGGGTGACGATCGCCCCGGGCATGGCCCAGAGCCACATCCGCCAGCGCATCGCCGCTGACACCGGCCAGTTCCGACCCGAAAAAGAGATCGCCGAGCTTGAAATCCTCCGGCGGGACTACGAGCGCCTGCGCATCGCCCACGAGCTAGCCCAGGCGGTGGGCGCGGAGCTCGATCTCGACCGACTGCTGCGCAAGATTCTCGACAAGGCCTTCGAGCTGCTCCCCGCTGATCGCGGCGTGATCATGCTGATGAACGACCAAGGCGTTCCGGTGCCGCATGTCACCAAGCACAACAACGAGCGCGCCGCGAACGAAGAAATCATCCTGTCGAACAGCATTCTCAGCGAGGTCGTGCGCGAAAAGCAGGCTGTGCTGTCATCCGACGCGACAGTTGATAGCCGATTTTCCGGGGCGCATAGCATCATTATGCAGGGCATCCGCTCAACGATGTGCGTGCCACTGCTGCACGGTACCGAACTGTTGGGCATCATGCACCTCGACTCGCAGTTCGCCACCAATGCCTTCACCGAAAAGGACTTGCAGCTGTTTACCGGCATCGCGACGCAGGCAGCGATCGCCATTCAAAACGCGCGCCTGGCCCACAAGATCGAGTGGGAAGCGCGCACCCGAGCACAGTTTCAGCGCTTCTTCTCTCCGGGCATGGTCGAGCAGATGGTCGAGGGAAAACTCAAACTCGACAGCGTCGGCGAGGCCCGAGAGGTAACGATCATGTTCGCCGACATTCGCGGCTTCACGGCGATGACGGAGAACGCCAACGCCCACGACATCGTCTCTGTGCTCAACGAATACTTTGAGACGATGGTCGAGGTCCTTTTTCGCCACGAAGGCACACTGGACAAGTACGTCGGTGACGAAATCATGGCATTGTTTGGCGTCCCGCGCGCCAACGACGAGGCTGCATGTCTAGCGGTCGAATGCGCGGTCGAGATGATGTCAGCGCTGAAGGACTTCAACCGCACGCGGTCCACTCGCAACCTACCGCCGCTGAGCATCGGGATCGGCATCAACACCGGCACTTGTGTCTACGGCGCGATCGGTTCGAGCAAGACATTGCAGTACACCGTGATCGGCGACCCGGTGAACACAGCCTCGCGGCTTTGCTCGCTTGCCGGCGCCAACGAGATCATTATCAGCGAGGCCACTTATCTGCAGGCCTCGCACCGCATCGATGCCCTGGCGCTGCCTAAGGCCCGCGTCAAAGGAAAGCTCAAAGAGCTCAGCATCTATCGAGTCGCCGGCGTACGCGACGGGAGTTGGGGCCCAGAGAGCACCGACCCCAACATGCGCGGTCCATAGGACCGCCACGTCCGGCGCAAGCAGACTAGCGCTGCTTGCCGCCAATCGCCTGAAACAAGCCGCGCAGCGCCGACTGCGGATATCGCCGGCCGATCTCGACGAAACGCTGCCGCATCAGCTGCTCGATCGCATGAGTCAGGCGTAGCGCGCTGGGCAAGCCATTCCGACCTGAGATTCGCCGGTAGAGCGCCGGATGGTTGGCCTTGATCGCACGGCTCAGCACTCGACGCACATCGTGGCCAGGCGCTCGCTTGTCACCAAACAAACAATACATCACCACACCCAGCGAGGCTGAGCGAAGCGCCCTACGCTCGCCGCCATCGCCGCGCGCGCTCAACCCGGCGAGCGCGGAAAAACCCTCGATCGCCCGCAGAACAAGAGCCGTCTCCAACAGAGCCGCAGGTGGGTCACCCAACTGCCGTGAGCCAACCGGGCTCAAGTGACCGCGCAACTTGATCAGCTCGGCCAGCTTCGTCTCTGACCAGAACCGGCGCTGCGCCAATGCTGTCAACAGCGCCTGACCGACTTGCTGCTCGCGCCCCCAACGCCCACCAAGGGCGAGCCGCCGAGCACAGCGCTCAAACGCCGCGCGAAGCGGCTCCAGCGCATCGCCCGGACGGCCCGGCATGCCAGAGCGCTCGACCGCGGGCAGCAATGCCCGAGCGATCCGCTCCTCAACGATCCGCAGGCAATCTGGCTGAGGCACCATTGGTCGCCCCGCCGCTTGCGCCACGCTCATCGACAACAGCACGAGGCAGCTCACGACAATACCGATGCTGCGGCTTAGCGCGACCACGTTGCCGGTCCTGCATCGCCCCCCCTCAGCCATCCAACCAACCTCGCCCGGCTGAAGATCAACGGTTTTGCTCATCGAAGCGACGCAGCGCCTCGAGCACCAACATCTGCGGATCGAGCACGATCTCGATCGCATTATCATCCACTGGCGTCCGAATCGTGTTCTCGCCCTCCGGCTCAAACGCAAACCGCCCGGTCTGCCAGTGAATCATCTCGGCGATCGCCATATAGCTCTGTTCAGAAAGAGCCGCCTTGACCTGCTCAAGGGAAACCAACTGACGAGAGATCAACTCGGCGCCGATCAGACGACTCTCCCTACGCGATTTCGCGATTTCCTCGACGAGCGACTTGGCGACCAGACCTTGCTCGACGAGCAGTTCCCCCACGTGCGGCGCCGTCGGCGATGCCGCCCCCGTCACCATTCCATCGCGCAGCTGCACTGCGCCGATGCCTTGCTCGCTGGTGATCACCAGCGTACCACTCCGTCGGCTCACTTTGAGAAACTCGAGTAGCTCAGGAACGTTGAGCAACGCCAGCTGACCGGTGAACACCGCGCAACGATCGGTCTTATCTTCCTCTTCTTGCTTGGTGTCTTTGGTATCGAGCAGCTGGATCGCAGGGATCGCCTGATGCGTTGCCAAGGCCTGAAGCGCGCTGGCCGATATTTTCTCCGTGCGCTGGCTCTCCGGAATCCACGCGCCGGGCTGCCGCGCCGCGCTCCGCCGACTCGCCAAGCAGCCGATGCCAAGCAACACCGAAGCATGCATCTCGCCATCGAGATTCTCGATCGCCAGAGCCTCGAGCTCTTTGGCCGCCTCGTCATCGCGTCCGAGATGCAGCAGTGTCCAGGCCAGCAATTCGCGCAGCTCAAGGAAGTCGCGATGAATCTCGCAAAGCAAGACCAGCTCAGTCACCAAGGTCTCGCTGGGCACGCGCGCACAGAGCTTCAGATAGCGGTTGACAAGATCTGCTGAAAGTTGGCCGTCACGCAGTAACGCTAACAACCGCGACTCACGGATCGCTCCCGGAGCCTTGCCGCAGCGCTGAGCGATCTGCTTGAGCTGCTCCTCAGCGTCGTCGAGCTGCCCGGTACTCAGCGCGAGGCGACAGAGATAAAGCCGCGGCTCGATCCAGCCCGGATCGAGCGAGGCCGCGCGCTCGGCGGAGGCCCTGCCCTTCTCCGGCTCGTCGTGAATCAGCGCGCGACCATACGATAGGCAGGCCATCGCCTGATCGCGGGCGTTGCCCACGTCAGCGAGCAAGTCGACCGCACGTCGCAACTGGCGCAGCGCTGCTTGGCGATCACCAGCTTGGTTGAAGACCTCACCTGAAACTCGCGCTGTCGTGCCAACAGCAAAGGGATCATTTGGATCGCTCAGTTTGCTGGCGTCGCTGACAACCTGCTTTGCATAGGATAGATCGCCGATCGCAATCGCAGCGCTCGCCATCCACAGGCCAGCGATCCAGCGCAGTGCCCGATCACAGCCATCATCGGCAACCAAACGATCGAGGCGCGCCAATCCACCGCGATAGTCACGTCCGCAGACGGCGCCGACCGCCTCGATCGCAGCGCGGTAGTCTGCATTTCGCATCAAGACGCCGTGCATATTGCCGAGAACCATCGCCACTTCAAGATTGATCTCGGCCTCACGCACGTTGCCCTGCGCCAGCTCGCGACACAGCTCTTGGCGAACGCGCCGCAAGAACCAGGCCCCCTGGTCCTGTTCGCTGGTCAGCAGCTCTCTGACCGCACCCAAATCGTGGCGCACCTGGACCAACGCCCGCCTTAACAGCTGATATCGTTCCCCCGAGGAGCTATTCATCTCTTTGTCGCAAGCGCGTGGCAGCGGTCCTTACTGGCTGATGCCCAGACCTAGATGCGTGCGCACCTTGAAATATTCCTCCGAGACGCTGTAGAGGATTAGGTCGAGAATCTTATCCTTCGGCGACATCGCCCCCAGCCCTGTCGGCTCGTTAGTCAGAATGCGCGCCGCAATCTCCAAATCGTTGCAGAGGATCAGGCCGACGCGATTACTTGTTAGCTCAACCGCCGTGAGCCAGCGCGTCAGGTCGACTTCGCCCTTGCCGCTGGCAAACCGCTGAACCAGCCCCGACAGTTGCTCGAGTTGTCCTGCGTGCATCCGCCCACGTGCGTGGCGAATGATCTTGTCGATCTCCGGAATCTCAGCAGGCTGGAGCGGGAACTGCGGGTTAACCATTCGCACACCCGCCAAAAACACCAGTCGCAACTGCGACGCGGCCGTCAACACATTGCGCAGAAACAACTCCGGGCGCAAGATCGTCAGCTGCTTGCCGATTGCGAAAGCGAGCTCTTTTTCCGAGCGCCCCTGCAGCAACTGTTGACCGGCGACAAACGACGGAATCTCCTCCGTATGCGCCATCTGCAAACCGATCGGGTGATCCTGCTTCAGATACAGCTCCGGCTGGATCACGTTGAGCACTTGGGTCACATAGTTGAACACGTTGGAAAACAGCGCCGGATCTGAACTCAGATCGCGTCGCTCCTTGCGCTTCAACCCGAAGTGCCGGTGCGAATGGGCCCACATCGGTCCAACCGATGGTGCCAACGTACCCAAGATCGCGCAGATGTAGCGGTCGAGGTCCGGATGGAAGACATAGCGGCTCCAGATTTCGTCGGTCAGTCGCGCTCGAGCGCGCAGCAGACGATTCTGCTTGTACTGCTCGTAGAACTGCTGCTCCTCTGGATCGGCCTTGCGCAAGAAGGTCAGCGTCGCGCACACACACCAAGCCTTGTCGTATTGCTTGGTCTCCATGTAGATCTTGCGCAGCGCGCGATAGGACTTGTACGAATCAGCCTTGAGCGGCTCCGTTTTGATCACCGTTTGATGCGCGGCGATCGCTTTCTCGGCGTATTCGGCGTTCTTCGGCATCTGGATCATGTAGAGCTCTGACAGGATCTCGTGCCGCGTAACGTTCTCCGGCTCCAGGTGTGCGGCCACCTCAAAGGCAGCGATCGCCGCGTCGAAGTCTTGAATGCGGGTGCGATAGATCTCCCCAAGGTTGTGCCAGAGCATCACCTTGAGCCCATCCTCGCCCTCGGCAGGAAGCCGCTTGATCATCTTGCGGTAAGCGCGCTCTAGCGTTTTCCAGTCGCGCTTTTGCGTGCAAATGCGATCGATCGCCTCGAAAGCCTTGAGCTGTTTGGCGTCGTCATCGAGCACTCGGTTGAAGCAATCGATCGCTTCGTCCAGCGCGCGGATTTTGTCGCGATAGATCACCGCCGCCGAGTAATGGAACTTCGCGCGTATCGCCGCATCATCGACCAAATTGGTCAGACGCAGAATGACCTCCACCGCCTTCTTCCATTGCTCACCTACCGTGTAGAGCTCGATCAGGCGGTGCAACACCGGGTGGTTGTCCGGCTGCAGGTCGTGGGCGGCCTGGTACGAAGCGATTCCCCGCTGAATATCGTTGAGCTTGTCGGCGTATAGATCACCGAGCTCCTGGTGTAGCTGGAAGGCATCCTCGCCCTCTGCAGCCGCGAGCATTGCGCGCTTCGCCTGGATCACCGCATCCCAATCGCCCTGCTTGCTCTGCAGATCGACGATCGCCTCGAGCGTCAAGCGGTGCGAGCGATTGAGCTCCAACGCCTTTTCGAACATATTGAGCGCTTTTCGTCGCTCACCGAGCTGGATCTTGATCGAACCCAGCTTGTAGAAGATATCGACAACATCTTCCGTCTTCTGGCTATCGCGGTGGTGAACCAAGATCGTCTGATACATCTTGAACGCCCGATCCCAATCTTGCGTGCGATGGAGCAGGTCGGCCATGCCGAGCAGCGTCGCGAGATGGGTCGAGTCGATATCGTAGGCGGCGCGATAGTACTTCAGCGCCTTCTCGTGGTTGTTCAGCGCGTCGGCAGTCTTGGCCAGCTTGTAATATAGGTCTTGAAGCTTGCGATTGTCGCGCCGATCCACCTTGCGAACCAGCATGTCCAACACTGGCTCGAGCTCGGCAAAGCGCTTTTCTCTAAAGTAGATCTCGGCCAGCGGCTCACCGGCTTCGGCGTGGTCCGGATCGACCTTCAGCGTCCTGGCAAACAGATCAGTAGCAGAAGCCTCGTCGCCGAGTTGGTTGAGATAGGCGTTGCCTGCCTCATAGAGCAAGCGCGACTTCTCCAGTTGGTTCTGCGTGTGCTCTTCGGCGCGCACCATCATCGTCGCCGCTTTGGCCCAGTCGCCGCGTCGCTTATAGAGCTCGATCAACTGCACCATCGCGTCGAACGCACCAGCATCGAGCTCCAACGCCTGCTGATAGCGAATCTCTGCCGTCTCTTCATCGGCCAAATGCTCTTCAAAGATCCGGCCGAGGCGGTAGAACATGTTGACCCGGTACGCGGCGTCATCGACGATCTCCGACAATCGCGACATCACGTCGATCGCCTGCTCCCAAGCGGCAGTGTCTTCGTACAAGCGAGCCAAGGCATCCAATGCGCGGGTGTGGTCGGGGTCGAAAGACAACACACCCGAATAGGCCTCGATCGCCTGATCGAGGTCACGCAGGTGAACCTCGTAGACTTCGCCCAACTGCATGTAGCGCTGCACGCGCTCGGTCGGATCGGAAAGCGCGTCGATGTGCCGACGGAGCACATCGACCATATCGTCGTGACGTGCATCCTGCTGATACAGGCGCTCCAGCTGAACGTACGTCTCCTCGCGCCGATCGTCGATCAGCAGGATCTTCTCGAGACACTCGGCGCTGCGATCGAGGCGACCACGCTCTTCCCAAACAGACGCCATCCGCTCGTATAGCGCAACCCGCTCGTCGTCAGACCCCGAGACATCGAGCTGCTGCTCCAGCACGTCGAGGAAGTCCTCGGTCTGGCCAGTCTTCTCGTAGAGCGACTCGAGCGCCTTTAACGCCGGCATGTGCTGCGGCTCGATCGTCAAGATGTCTTTGTAGGCATCGATCGCGCGGTCGGCGTCTTGGATCTGCTCGTCATAAAGCTGACCGATCTGCGCTTTGAGCGCGATGATCTGCTCACCGTCCGCCGCCGCCTCTGACTTCCGGTGCAAGACCTCGATCAGTTCGTGCCACTGCATGTTTAGGCGGTAGAGCCGGTCGAGGGAGTTGAGCGCGTCGGTATTGTGCTCGTCGATCTCGAGCACCGTGCTGTAGGCCTCGATCGCCTTGGGCGCATTACCGAGCTGCACCTCGTACAGATCAGCCAATGCTAACAATGCCTCGGCACGCCGATCGGGATCGGTCTCTAGCTCGGCGTTTCGCTGGGCAACCGAAACCAATTCCTCCCAGCGCCCGGTCTTGCGGTAGAAGCCGGAGAGCGCCTCTAACGCCTGGACGTGATCGGGATCGATCTGCAGCGCCTGCTGCGCCGACTGAATCGCGTAGTCGAGATGATTGAGCTCGTTACCATACCAGCGTGACATCTTGACCAGCAGGTCGACCTTGACGTCCGGATCGGTGATCGTTTGCACTACCGCGCTGTAATCGTTGAGCAGCTCGTTCCACTTGCCCGTCGTCGAAGCGAGACGCTCCAGTTCGCGAGCCGTCCGGTCGTTGGTGTAGTCCTGACGGAAGGCCGCCTGAAGCACAACGAACGCCTGTTCAGCCTGGTTGAGGTGCTCTTCGTAGACCTTGGCGGTCTGCTGCAACAATTCGACCGCCTCATGGGTATCGCTGGCGCCATCGATCCGCGAAAGCAAAAGCTCGATCAGTTTTTCCCAATGCCAGCCTTCACGATAGATCTGCTCGAGCGCCTCGTAGGCCACATGGTTGCCACGCTCGATCTCCAGCACTCGCTCGTACATCCGCGACGCCGGCTCGGCCTCGCCGATCCGCTCCTGCCAAATATTGGCGGCCTGCATCAGCACATCGACGCGCTCTTCGGGCGACTGCAACACGTCCGCCTTGCGCTCGAGCACTTGAATGCACTCCTCCCAGCGCGCCTCTTGGGTTAGCAGCTGCTCAAGCGCACTGAGCGCGCGGAATTCATCGGGCTGCATATCCAAAACACGACGCCAGGCATCGATCGCCCGATCGGGACGCAACAATATCTCGCCGTGCAACTCGCCGAGCTGCGCATAGAGGCCCTTCAGCTCCTCCTCGGAGGTATCGCCAGTCATCCCCAGATCGATCAAGCGATCGAGCGTCTCAGCGAGCTCTTCCCAGGCCTGGGTATTGCGATAGATCTGGGCCATCGCTGCCAACGCGCGACCGTTCCCACCGTCGAGGTCGAGCACGTTCTGCCAGGCTTCGAGCGCGTTTCGCTCGCGCCCCAGGTGATCGCCCCAGATTCGACCGAGTCGCTCGAACAAACGAATCCGCGCCGAAGTTTCTTCAGTGATGCTGACCTGACGTTGCAGCACCTCGACCAGCTCACGCCAGTCCTCGGCTGCTTCATAAAGGTCGGCCAGCGCCCAGAGCGCCACGGGATCTTCGCCGCGCAGATCGAGCACGCGGTTCCAGAGCTCCTGAGCGCGATGTGCGTCCTCGAGGGCATCGCTGGAGATCTTCGCCATCCGCGCGTAGCAATCGGCCACGCCCTGATCACCCGGCGCGATGTCGACCATCTTTTCGTAAACGTCGTGCAGTTCGGCCCAGGCCTCGGTGCGGAAATATAGCCCTTCCAGCGCCTCGAGCGCCCGACTGTTGCGCGAGTCGTGCTCAAGCACACTGCAGTAAACAGCGATCGCCTGATCCACATCCTCGAGCGCAGTCTCGTAAACGGTGCCCAGTCGCAACAGAAGCTCGACCAGCGGCTCGGCCTCATAGGTCACGCCGATGCGGCGCCGCAGAATCTCAGCAAGCTCGGCGTACATCGCCCCCTGATCGTAGATGCGGTCGAGCGCGCAGATCGCGTCAACATCGGCCTCATCCAGCTGCAATACCCGGAGGTAGGCCTCTTCCGCGCTCTGTCGATCACGCAGCTCTTCGTCGTAGACGCGAGCTTGCATCTTTAGCACCCGTTGCTTGTCGGAGTCACTGAACTGCTCAGCAGCGTTGCCATACGTGGCGGCGAGCTCCTCCCAACCGTCGTTGATCCGCGCCAGACGCTCGAGCTCCTCGGTGATCACTTCAGCACTCGGGTCGAGCGGCAACGCTTGCGCCCACCAGCGGAAGGCCCGGCTGTGGTCGCCAAGTCGCTGCTCGCAAATCTCAGCGATGCGCTGGATCGACTGCACCTTGTCGTGCGAATCGCCATCCGAGGCTTCCAGCTGAACCTGCATGATGTTGACGAGGTTCTCCCAGCGTTCGCTGCGGCGATATAGCGGCTCGAGAATCTCGGCGATCTCCGCCTGCTGCTGACCATCTTCGAACAGCAACTCCAAGGCGGTCGTACTCGGCGTGTGCTCGGGAGTCGAGGCGAGGATTTCGCGGTAGCACTCCACGGCACTCGCCGTATCGGCCAACTGCTCCTGATAGAGCTGGCCGAGGCGGAACTGCAAATCGATGATCTCCTCTGCCGTCTGCGCCAGATGGATCTCACGCCGCAAGACGTCCGGCAACTCGGACCAGCGCTCTGCAGCCGTCAACCGACGATCGAGCGAGAGGATCGCCGTGCGATTCTCCTCGTCCGATTCGAGTACGCCGCGGTAGCGTTCGATCGCTCGCTCACCCTGCTCAAGCTCGTCCTCATAAATCCGCGCCAAGCGCAAACCCACATCAACGCGCACCAGCGGGTCGAGACTCTTCTCGTACTCGGCTTCCAGCAGCTGCGCCAACTGCTGCCAGCCGCCGTTTAGCTCGCTCGCCAGTCGTTCAAGGTGAGCGATCGCCCGCTCGTCGGAAATATTCTCACGCAAAACGCGCCCGTAGGCTTCAAAAGCGCGCTGTGGGTTTTCGACGCGGGTCTCATACAAGCCAGCCACCCGGTGCAGGAGTTCGGCTTTGCGGAAGGGATCCTCCGCATTGGCGATCATCACTTCCTGCAGGGCGACCAAGCGCTCCCATTCAAGCGCCTGCTCGAACACCGGCTCCAAGACCTGTGCGGCAAGCACCGGCTCTTCTTTGCCCTGGACGATCCCATCCAGTGCCTCGATCGTCGCCTGATGGCCAGGATCGATCCCGAGCACCTCGCGATAGGTCTCTACCGCTCGCGTCAGGTCACCCAATTCAGTCTGCCAGAGCCGACCGATGCGGAAGCGCAACTCGATTCCATCGAGCGAGTTCCCTTCCATCTCGACGCGGCGCTCCAAGATCTGCAGCAGGTCGTACCAGCGCTCGGCCTGCTGATAAAGCCGATCGAGCGCGCGAATCGCCACCTGATCTTCAGCGTCCAAATCAAGCGCCGCTTGGAACGTCTCTACCGCGCGCTCCAGATCGCCAAGTTGCTGCTCGTAAAGACCGCCAAGTGCGTACAGGATCTGCCGCTTGACGTCCGGATCACGGGCCAGCTCGACCTTGCGTGCATAGATGTCTTTCAGATCGTCCCAGCGTTCGAGCTTGACGTAGAGCCGCTGCAGGGACTCGATCGCGGCTGCATCCGAATCGTCGATGTCGAGCACCTGCTGATAGGTGGCGATCGCCTCGCCCTGCTGCTCAAGCACATCCTCATAAAGCTGGGCGGCACGGAAAAGCAACTGCTTGCGCTCGTCGGGGTCGGTGACGATCTCCGCCTTCTGCCGCAACACACCGACGAGGTCTGTATACGACTCGCCGCGTGCGTAGATCTGTTCTAGCGCGTTGATCGCCTCGATGTTCTGCGGGTCGCCCCCCAAGATCTGCTGATAGGCTTGCGCGGCCTGATCGAGGTCAGCCAGCTGCTCCTCATAGATTTCGGCAATCCGCGTGTGCAAACGCGAAACCAGCTGCCCATCGACAACGTCGGGGATCAGCTCGCGCAGATGCGCGATCAGCTCCGTCCACGCACCGAGCGTACGGGCCAGACGCCAGATGCGACCGAGCGTCTCCTCGTTTGCCGGGTCCTCCTTGAGCGCTCGCCCATAGACTTCAAACGCACCGCGCGCGTCGTCTCCTGCCACTTCGTAGAGCTCACCGATCTGGTGCAGCAGGTCCAGCTTGCGCGGCTGATCATAGCTGTGCTTGACCATGATCTCGTACGCCGCCACCAGTCGGGTCCAGTCGTTGGTGTTGCGGTAGTACGGCTCGAGTAGCTGGGCCACCGCCAGCTCGTGATCCTCGTCGCCCAACAAACGCTGCAGCGCATTGACCGCTTGCTCGCTATTTCGGTCGATCTCCAGTACTTGTCGATAGGTATCCACGGCACCCGCGGTGTCCTCGAGCGCCTCCATGCGGATTTGCGCCAACCGCAGCAACAGGCCGGTGCGTGTGGACTCGTCTTCGGTGAGTGTTAGCTGCCGCGCGATGTTTTCGGCAAGCTCCGGCCAGGCCTGCTGAGACTGGTAGAGACGATCGAGTGCTCGCAACGCCTCAAGACTGCCGTCATCGTTGCCGAGAATCTCGTTGTAGCAGCTGGTCGCCTCTTCGAGGTTCCCGATCATCTCTTCCCAGATCATCGCCATGCGCCCCAAAAGCTGGGTGCGCTTGTCCGGGTCGGTCGAGAGATCGGCTTTGCTGCGATAAACCTCGATCAGCTCGCTCCACCGCTCGCCGTGGGTGTAGAGACGCTCCAGCGCATCAAGCGTGGATCGGTCGTCGGGCTCGAGCTCTCGCGCCTTCTGATAGAATGAGATCGCCCGCTCGGGCTGCTCCAAACGCTCGTCGACGACTTGCG
The DNA here is from genome assembly GCA_020633415.1 of Deltaproteobacteria bacterium. Classification (GTDB taxonomy): domain Bacteria; phylum Myxococcota_A; class Polyangia; genus JACKDQ01. Next base: position 782,572 of record JACKDQ010000001.1, on the reverse strand, counting down.
CCAATTTGACCAACAGCTCGTGTCCCAAAGCGCCATCAAGCGCTTGCTCAGTCGCATGCTCGTACAAGCCAGCGAGATCTTCCCAGCGCTCCTGAATCGCCGCCAGGCGCTCGAGCTCTTCGCGCGCCACGGTATTGGTCGGGTCGGCGCGGAAACAACGACTGTAGGCGTCGAATGCCCTGCCACCGTCGCCGACTTTCTCCACCCAGAGGCTACCGATGCGCAGCAACAGCTCAACCGCTGCCGCAGGGTCTTCTTGGTTTTGCAGCTGAATTTCGTGGACATCGATCAGCTTGCTCCACTCGCCCACCTCGGCATAGATCGGCTCGAGGATGCGGCAGACCTCGACCTGATGGTCAGTGTCACCGAGGCGCGCCTCGAGTGCGTCTCGAGCCGCGTGGTTCGCCGAGTCGATCTCGAGAATGTCTCGATAGCACTCGATCGCCCCGCCAATGTCCCCCAGCTGCTCTTCGCGCAAGCGCCCTAGCCGCTGCTTCGTTTCGATCAGCAACACGTTGTCGTCAGGTCCGAGCTGGCCGAGCTGGCGCATCAGCATGTCGCCCAACTCGCTCCAACGCTGTTGGCGCTCGTAGATCGAGGTCAGGGCACGCAGTGCTTCCGCATCATCGTCACCGAGATCGAGGATCGTTTGGTAGGCGTCGATCGCTCGCTCGGCATCGCCCAACTCCTCTTCATAGAGATAGGCGATGCGCAGGTAGATCTTTTTCTTGTCGTCATCGCTCGCGGTGAGCTCGATCTTGCGCTCCAATACGCCGCGGAGCTCGTCCCACTGCTGGGTGCGGGTGTACAGTCGCTCGAGCGCATCGATCGCCGCCGGCTCTTGGGGTTCGATCTCTAGGATGCGCTGATTGGTTTCCAGCGCACCTTCGGCATTGCCGAGCTCTTCCTCCTGAACACGCGCGATCGTCGCCAGCAACGGCAACATCGTCGAGGTCGCGTCGAGCGACTCGAGCGCGGTCGTGTAGGCTTGGATCACATCTGGCCAGCGTCCGCACTCTTCACCCAAGCGCTCGACCTGCTGACGCAAATCCTCGTCGTCAGGACGGACCGCGAAAGATTGCAGGTACCAGCGCAGCGCACCCTCTTTGTCGCGCAGCCGCTCTTCGTACATCTGCGCCAAGGCACGCGTTCGCTCGAAACGCAGGTCTTCATCTTCGGTGTGCTTGAGCTGGATCTCGAGCACCGAAGTGTACTTACTGACGTCGCGTCCCCCCTCATAGAGCGGGATCAGAGCCTCAGCGGCTTGGAGATTGTCTTCGTCGAGAGCAAGCACCTTCTCGAACGCGCGAACGGCGCGCTCTGGCTTGCCCAACTTTTCTTGCCAGAGATCGGCGATCTTGAAGTAGATCGGCGCGCGCTCGTCGGGCGACTCCGATTCCACTTGGCGCTCGAGCACGCGGATCAGCTCGTCCCAGCGGCCTTGCTCGCCGTAGAAACTTTCCAGCTCGTCGTAAGCACCTGCGGCCACATACAGCTTCTTGAGCGCGTCCTGTGCTCGGCGGTGCTCCGGATCGATCTCGAGCAGCAGACGCCAGGCCTCCGTCGCGCGGTCGTCATCTTTGATCTTGTCCGAAAAGAGGATGCCGAGCTTTTGAAGCAGCTGCCCCTTGCGGGTGTCGTCATCAAGCAAATCGACCTGACGTCGACAAACGTCGGCAAGGCCGTTCCAATCCTTGGCGCGTTCGTAGAGCATCTCCAGTTGGCCAAGCGCCTCGACGTTGTCCGGCGCGAAGTCGATCACCTTCGACCAGAGCTCCATCGAAATCTGCGGCCGCTTGAGCTTGGTCGAGGCAAGTCGCGCCACTTCGAGATACCGCTCGGCGCGCAGTTGCTCGTCGTCGATCAGATCGATCTCGCGATTGTATAGCTCGATCAACTTGTCCCAATCGCGCCGCCGCTCGTACATCTCTTTGAGCTGACCTACGGCTTGGTCATGCGTCGGATCGATCTCAACGATGCGCTCGTAGGCCTTGATCGCCTCGGCTTGGTTTGAGAAACGGTCGACGTAGATCGCTGCAATCCGCTCCCAGATCGCCACTTGCTCGGCCGCGTCTGGCGTCGCCTCAGCCTTCTTGCGTAAGGTCGAGATCAGGTCGCTCCAGCGATTCATCTTCTCGTACTGCAAGATAAGCTCGTCGAGCACACGCACATCCACCTGGTCCGTACGGTGAATCTGCGTAAGCAGCGTCAGGACGGCACCGTCGTGCATGTGTTCGCGTGCAACCGCCGCTGCCTTGAACAACAGTTCTTTTTGATGCGCTACGTCGTCGACGGTCTCGGCCTCTTGCTTCAAGGCATCGACCAGCGCCGGCCAGCGCTGGACTTGAGCGTACAGCCGCGCCAATTCGCGCCACGGCGTGCGCAGCGACCGCGCCCGCTGGGCGACCTTTCGCCAGGCATCGATCCCGCGCTCGGCTGACTTGGCCTCCGCTGCTCGCGCCTCCTCAAACAACGCCGCCGTGGCGGCGTCGACATCTTCATCGATCGCCGTCCCATCGACCGCGGCCATCACAGCCGCCGAGGGCGGACGATTGCGCTCAGCGGCAGAGGTCGCGTCGTCGTCTTGATGATCGGCGGCATATGCATCATCCTCGCCACTGTACTCATCGTCGCTCTCGTAGGCATCGTCGCTGAGCGCATCGGCGGCCTGCTCGAGCTCGTCTTGCGCGTCGGACGCCTCGACCTGATCAGCTTCTTGCGGCGAGTCATCCGCTTCCACTGAACTGTCTTCGTTGCCCTGCGCCGCCTCAGCATCTTCTTTGATCGTCGAGATGCCCGCCATACGCTCCATTTGCCGCGGATCGACGACCTTCGTGGAATCGACTTCCTCACCGCGATCGGCACGCGCTTGCTCGAGCAAAGCGCCGTGCTGCTCAGCGAACGCCTCGAACAACGCATCGCCGGCGTCGACGTCACCCAACCGCCGCGCATACTCGGCGGCCCGCTCAAGATCACCCAACTCCTGCCAGGCGATCTCGAGCGCCTGACGCAATAGACCGCGCAGCTCGATCGGGCCCAGCGAAAGACCGAGACCCGCGTCGGCCAGCTGCAACAGCTCAATCCACTCGCCAGCTTGGCCGCGGACTTCGCGCAGCAGCCCAAACGCCGCCAAGTGCCCGGGAAACAGCTCTTCCGAAACACCGTTCTCATTGCCATAAAACGAGCGCAGCGCGCGGTCGTAAAAATGAGCGGTGTTGGCCAAATCGACGAAGCGGATCGCCCACTGCGACGCGAGGTCGCAATACAACGACAGCAACTGATCCGAACCACTGCTCTTGACGCGCAGCTCGTGCAACTCGAGGATTTCGGCGGTGCGGTTCTGCTCAGCGAGCAACTCCTCAAGCAGGAATGTCGCCTCGGCATGGTTGGCATCGAAGTCGAGCGCCTTACGCAACAGCGCTTCGCGGTGCTCTTCATCCGCGCCTTCGACGCGAGCGATCCGCGACGCGTTGACCAGCTTGCTCGCCGACTCGCTGCCGAGATCGGCCTCGGCGGCCTCATCGACGAGTGCCGTCACGCTACCGGCCCAATCGGTCTTGTCGTAGGAAACGCAGGGAAGCAGTGCAGCGATCTGCGGGTTGCTCGGCTGCAAAGATTCCGCCTGCTGCAGCGCGGCGCGCGCTTGGTCGACTTGGCAAAGGTCGATCTGAGCACGGGCCAAGTCGGTCAACAGCATCGCGCGCTCGCGCGCGTCTTGAGCGATCTTCAGTTGGAAGGCCAGCAACTTGGCCGCCATCTTCAAATTGCCCATCTCGCAGTAGATTTGACGCGCGCGGACCAGCGAGCGCACATCCTGCGGGTGCAACTTGAACGCTTTCTGGTAGGCAGCCATCGCACGATCCTTGCGCAACAACAGCTCCTCATAGGCCTGACCTAATTCGAAGAGCTGCCGCGCCTGATCACCGCGGTCTTCTAGCTGATCGATCTCGTGTTCGAGCGTTTCAACCACGCGCCCCTGGTCGTCGGCTTCTTTGAGGCGCTGCTTAATCTCGTTCATGCTCGTTCCCACCAGCTTGCAAAGGCATTGCAAAGCGTTTGAACAACGGTCCTGCCCATCGCTTCGCCGCAGGCTCCATAGGGAGTACAACGCAAGGCACACTCTCGTTGAGGACAACGAAAGCGATCTCAAGCGGCGGGCGCGACTCTAGGCTACGCACTTTATTGAGTTTTCCGGCCATGTACGGGCAAACTTTTATACCACGGAAATCCAAGTGAGATCAACGCCACGCCCCTGCCCAAACCTTCGAAACTTCAGCGTTTGGCCACAAGAGTCGCCCGTAGTGGGCTAGGGGGGGATCTACGGCAGTCGTCCTGGACGCCCCAAGGGGTGGACTTTGTGGCCGATCGGGGCCGATCAGCGGGCTGGCAAGCCGTCTGGCTAGCGGCGACGAGGCAGGCGGGCCGGAGGCGCACCGACGGTCGTCGACTCACCCTCGAGCTCGGTGATCTTGTCCTGTGCGCCCTTGATGTATTCTTGCGGGATCGTCTTTTTGCCGCGCGTGTAGGCGACGAAGCGCTGTAGTGCTTCCTTAGCCTCGGCGCGTCGGTCGGCAGCGGCGTAGGCCATGCCCAAGTTGTACATCGTGTCGTAAAGGTCCGCCTTGATCTCGAGCGCCCTCTTAAAGGAATCGATCGCCTTGGTGTACTGCTTGAGGTACTGGTAGGCTGCGCCGAGACCGTTGAGCAACTCTGCACTCGCCGGGTTGACCTGAGTACCGGCGACAAAGACCTGCAACGCCTCCTCCGGATAATCGTGGTTGAGGTAGAGCAGACCCAGCTTCACAAAGGGCTTGGCAAAACGCGGGTTGATCTTGATGGCTTGACGATAAGCCGCATCAGCCTGCCGCGGCTTATCTTCGGATTCTGCCAAGGTTCCCAAACGGTAGTGGACAGCGAAGTGTTTGGGATTGATCGCCACCGCCTTGTTGAACGCGTCGCGCGCCAAATCGTTGCGCTGTAGCTGCTGATAGCAAAAGCCCAGGTGATAGAGCGCTTGGGCGTTGTTCGGCTCGGCCTGCACCACGCGGTTGAAGTGGCGCTGGGCGTCGTCCCACTTCTTCATCTCCATGTAGATCTTCGCCAGGTTGGCGTGAGCAGGAACATAGTCAGGGGCTTCGTTGAGCGCCGCCTTGATGTCCGCCAAAGCCGCAGCGTGCTGACCCTGGCTGAACTTGCTGATACCTAGATTCATGATCTTCACCGCACGGTGGCGGCGCTGATCACAGGTGATGCCGCTACAGGCGGGGATCAAGATAAAGCAGGTCAGAAACACTGCGTGTCGGCCAATCATAGACGCGTATCCTTTCGCGCTTGGATTGTTCCAATAACATCGCTCGATGTCAAAGGTTCTACCGGGCATGGAGACAATCTTCGCTGCACGCCCCCGCAGCAAAAACAAAGAGCGCTCGGATCATTCGACCCGAGCGCTCAAGGCAACTCAAACTAGCAAGTCGCGCCTAGCCTTCGCCGCCCGCCTGTCGCAGCACGAACGGATAGGAAACGATGACGATACCGCCGCCTTTCGGCTTGGGGAACAGCCAGCGCCGGACCGCACCAGCGATGCAGCTCTCAACACCCGGGTTGCCGACGGTCGTCTGCTGAACGACCGAAGCGATCACCCGGCCCGTCGCCGATATCGTGAACTGCACCGTCACACGACCACCCAACGTCGGATTGGCCTGCAGCTCTTTCTGGTAGCAGTACTTCACTTCGTTGATGTGTCGACGGATGATGCGGCGAATGATCTCCTTGTCCAAGGACCCGCGAACTTCTGCGCGGCCCGGGACAACACGCGGCGCACTCGCCCGACGACCACCGAGCCGACCCGCACCGCGGCCATAGCCAGCGCCTGAACCGCCACCACCACCTTTGCCGATGGTTCCCAGCGTGCCCAGACCGATCGTCCCTTCACCCGTACCACCGCCACCGCGGCCAGTACCATACACACCCAAACCACCAACGCCGTAGGCCTCGCCGATCTGGTCACCGATCAGACCGCCGAGTGCATTCTCCGCGTCGTTGCCGATCGCCGTGTCTTTGCCGAAGATCGATGCCAAGTGACTCCCCGAAGATGACTTGAGCAGACCGAGTACACCGGCGTTTTCCGCCATGTCTTCGGCGAGGCGCTTAGCAAGCTGTGGATCGGCATTTTTCGGTCCCTTGAGACCGTAGAGCCCGGTCTTGTTGGGGGACTTCTTCTTGCCCATCTTGCCTTCTTCGTCCTTGTGCTTCTGGCCTTTGCCGCCAGCCTCGTCGGGACCTTTCTTCTTGAGCCAGTCCGGGATCTCGTCCTTCTCCTCCTCGGGCGGCTTGATCAAGAACTTAACGAACTTGTTGTCTTGGTTGAACAGGTCGAGCGACAAACTCTTGGCGTCGTCAGGAATCGCAAAGATCAAAAACAGCAGCAGCGCGTGAGCAGCAAACGAGATGCCGGTTGAGCTTTGATACGACCAGTCGACCGCCGAAAGAAATGGCGCGATCACGCGACGCGCCGGAGCAACCGAGTTAACCAAGAAGGTGCTCTTACCGATGTCGACTTTGATCCGCGCATCCGACGGAATCGAGAAGGTGTAACCCATACCGCCACGTTGCGCGCGGCCGCTGGACACCAAATCAGTCAGCGCAGTGCGCTCTGCGCCGATCGTCACGTCACCGACCATCTGATCGTTAAAGTTAAAAACGTAGTCGCTGCCCGTCGACTCGACCAGACGGAACGAGGAGCCGACGGCGGGGTGCGCAACGTGAATCTCAGCACCCGCCTCTTCGCCGATGACGAAATGCGGTGTGCGCAGCTCGCGAGTCCGACGGACCATTGCCAGCACGATGATGAAGCAGCCCACCGCCGTGACCAAGCCACCGAAGCCGCTATGCGCCCACGCTCCGGCGAAATAGCCGCCGAGCAACACGAAGCCGAGCGCGATGTCCAGTGCACCCAAACCGAACAGCAACCAGGTCAGGCCACCCGTCTTGCCCGATTTCGGATTATCCAGCTGACGCACACCGATCACGGTGTCGTCAAACAGCGAAGTCACTTCGACCGCGCGCGTACCATCTTGGACGTCGAGCATCGGATCGACCGACAACGTCGAATAGCTCGTCGCGGGCGCCGCAACCGGTGCCGCAGCGGCCATCCCCGGCGGCGGTGCGATCGCCACACCCGGCGGCGGAGCGATCCCTGGAGGCGGCGCAATGCCTTGACCCATACTAACCGGAGGCGGTGCGATGCCACCGAGGGTCGGCGCGTCGGCCAGCCCTCGAGGCGGAGCAACTACGGCAACCGCTTGCCCGACACCGACGACGATCCGCGTCGAACCCAGCGTCAACTCATCGCCGTCTTTGAGTTCTGCCTTGTTGACGCGTTGGCCGTTAACCACCGTCCCGTTGGCGCTACCCAAATCGATGATATGCACCTGACCGGGCCCGCTGACCTCGATCACCGCGTGCATCCGCGAGACGTCTTCATCATCGATGCGCAAGTGCGAAGACTCTAGCTTGCCGATCTTGACGATATCTTGCGTGAGCTGCTCTTCGCGCACCAGCGCTTCGCCGCGATAGATTTTGAAGGTCAACGGAATGTTCGCCATCGTCGTTCTCCGCCCACGGTACACAGCTTGCCCGCGGCGCCTGGGTTTGAGGGCACCCGCTCCAAAGCCTCTGCCGTCTGAGCGGCGGGCCGGGAATCAGATCTTAGATATCTTCTGCAGACTTCAACATCTCCGGGATAAAGTGCTCCCGGATCTTGATCAAGCTCGAGTGTTTCGCCTTGCGGCGGGTATCGATGTATTCGCCGTCGGGACGCTGCAACTCGCCTTCAACCAAATCATCGTCGAAATCGTAAATAGTCTTCTTTTTGTAGGTGACCTTGGGTGGCTCACCCTGAGCAAAAACCAAACCGCTGGCACCGCTGAGGAAAATGGCGAAGACGGCACCGGCTAGCAACTTGCGCAACATGAAATCCTCCGGACCCCTTAAGCCTTTCGACTCTTTCCTGGGTCTGTCTAGCTAGGCACGCTTTGGGGGCATGCTGTGTTTCGGACACCGCGTAGCACGCGAAGTTCCGCGCGAGTTTAGCAAAGTGCTTTTTTTTCTGTAAAGCACGCCGACGGGCCGGCAACCATCGGCTACCGGCCCGCCAATACATCAGTAAGTAATTGTTATGACTTCTTTTTATTGGCGGCCGCGTCTTGCGCCTTCTGCTTTTCCTGCATCTTGCGCATGTCTTCCATCATCTTCTGCTGCTCGACGAGCATCGGAATCATCTCGCGGATATTCTTTGCGCGCCGCTCAGCATCCTTCTTGCGGACTAAGCGAGTATTTCCAGCTAGATACCGTTGAAGGTGACCCAGCGCCGTCTTCAAGGTGCTGATCCCTTTTTCTGGCGTACCAGCGTCGAACAGGTAGTCCTGGTAGAGGACGCCGATGTTGTAGGCCAAGCTGGTATCGCTGGGTTTGAGCTTCTCCGCCGCCTGATATTTAGCCAATGCCTCCTGGTATTTACGCTGTCCACGCAACGCGACGCCGAGTCCGACAGTCGCCGCGTGCTCGATTTCCTTGCTCGGCGCACCGAGCTTGAGCACACGCTCAAACGAATTCTCCGCGGTCTTATAGTCGCGGAAACTCAGCGTAATCGCCCCAATATTCATCAGCGCGTCGATGAAGTTGGGATCGCGCTCCACCGCCTTGCGGAATTGCTGCAGCGCCGGCGTGACTTTGCCCTGCTTGAGCAGCACCAGACCCAGCACGTTATAGATCGGTGCATAGCTCGGCTGCTGCTTGGCGGCCTGAACCGCCAGCAAGCGCGCCATTTCCAACTTGGAGCTTCCCTGAGCGTGATCGTAAACCAGCACAGCCTTCAGGTTGTAAGCGTCGATGTTGGACGAATCGACCGCCAGCGAACGGTGAATGTTGTTAACCGCATCGACCAGCACGGCGCGCTCGCCGGCGAGCGCCCGACCGCGCTGCAGCATCGCGAGGTTGGTGTAGCCTTCGCTGCTCTTAAGCCGCACGGCTTCCTGGAAGAGATCGAGCGCCGCACCACCTTCGCCGCTGAGCACCTTTAGCTCGCCGAGATTGTTGATCGCCGGCGCGAATTTTGGATGCTTTGCCAACAGCGATGAGTAGACCTGCGCCGCCTCTTTGCGATTGCCACACTGCTCGAGCAGAACCCCTTGGTTGAACTTGGCCTCGGGCAAATTGTGCGCCGCGTACACATCGCCAAACTCGCTGGCGAGATCCGCGCACGCCCCACCTTTGAGACCGCTCTTTTTGGCGGACTCGTACTTCTTTACCACCGCCATGAAGTCGGACTTGGCTTCGCCCGAAAGTTTGCGCTGCGGCTTGGCTTTGACCAAAGCCGCCGCACCACCACCTGACTGCTGCACATCCGCCGCCGTCTTGGGTTTCGGTGTTGGGCTCGAACAGGCGGTCAGCCCCAAAGAGATGACCGCGAATACAGCGAGGCGCCAGACGCGCAGTGTTTTGGTAATCGTCATCGTCATCTCCTACTTCAGCTCCGTGATCAGGCCAGCGCGCGTCGGGCGAACCGAAAGGTATCCAGGCGCAGCGCGGATCTCCGAAGCCAGCGGATACTCTGCGGGGTTGATCTGGTTGAGCTCCTTCTCGCACAAACGAGACCATTCGTTGTACCAAGAGAACTCGGTCGAGGTGTCAAGACAAGCCGCCAAACCTTGCTTGGCCTTGGCTTCCAACTTGCCAGCCTCGTCCTCCAACTTGTCGCAGTAGGCGTCGGTGAACAGCTGGATAAACTCTTCGCGCTGCGCACGCCGACGAAGAACCTTGGGTACCGGCGGTTTGGGAACCGGTGCGGTGTAGAGCGCGTCGGCGAAGTTCTGGAACAACTGCCCGATACGCGCCGCACCAGCGATCGCCCAGTGGGCAGAGCGCAGCTTGATCACGTCTTGGTACATCGCCCGCGTCTTGGCGAGCTTCTTACCCTTGGTGTCGAGGTACTTCTTAAACTTCTTGTTGGACGCAGCGAGCTTCTTCTTGTTCTTCGGCGAGAAGTCCAACCCCTCGGGGAATTTGGTCTCCAGGAAATCCTCGAACGCCGCCTCCGATTCCAAGAAGCGCGCCTGGGCCACCGCATAAAGTAACGCCGTCTTGCGACTGGTCAACTCGGCCTTATCCGAACCACGCATCGCCTTCTTGCCCGAGCGCTTGTAGAGCGACAGCGCTGTCTTGAAATGACCCTGAGCATTGCGCGCACGCGTGCGATCGCGCTTGACCACGGTGATCTTGCTCTTGGTCTGCGGACCGCACTGGGTGCGAAGTTCGATCGTCTTGCGCGCTTTCCCGCGACCGTGTCGCCGAATCGTTCGCTTCGAACGGACACGGCTGACCTTGATGCAAGCGCCGTTAACACCGGCGCCGCGTGGACAAGACGCAGCCCACAGCACTTCACCGAGTTTGACGTTGGCGCGAATCTGCCGATCGACGCCACCCTTCTTGCCCCACTTGCTCAGGTAGCTCTTATAGTGTTTGAGCACGGCATCGACGTCGTTCTTCTGCTCGTAGATCGTGCCCAGAGAGAACACAACACCCGCGCTGGCCGCGACGTACTTCTTGCGCGAGCCGTAGGTCTTGGCGAAAAACTGCGCGTCCTCGATCGCTTTGTCGTACTCAGCACGGCCGAGTCGGAAAACGATCGCGTTCTGCATCGCCTTGGGAGCCTCTTTTTCACCCGGGAACTTCTTGGCGAATTGCTCGTAGTGCGTTGCTGCACGGCTATACCAAGCCAAGGCGTGGTAGTTGGCGCCGATCATATACAGCGCGCGCTGAGCGAGCGGGTCATCGGGAGAATGCTTGACCAACTTGCTGCGCAGCTGGATCGCCAAGCCGATCAGCCGTGCCGACTCAAAGCACATCGCCGCGTTGTAAACGATCTTCGCCCACTTCTTGTCGTTGGGATACTTGTTGGCGATCGCCGCATAGGCCTCGCCGCACTCACGATAGCGCTTTTGCTTGTGCAGCTGATCGGCACGCTTGGCTTCGATCTGCCCCTTGAGCTTGAGCCATTCGGTCTTCTGCTCGCCCTGCGCCAACTTGGGGTTGGCCAACAGACGATCGAGCCACTTTTCCAAACTGACGAAATCCTTCATCGCGTTGAGCGAGTCGAGCAGCAAGTTGGCCGAGTAGAGCGCCAACTCATGATCTGAATGCTTGGTCGCGATGTCAGCAAACAGATCGACGGCGCGCTTGAAGTGGTTGTGCTCGTAGTAGATGCGCGCCTTGCGGTACTTGATCGCCACCAGCTCTGGCGAGTTGGGTACATATTTAATGTAGGTATCGAACGCAGCGATCATCTTCTGCTGGTTCGGGCTGATCGGCCGCTCTTGCAGGTTGTTGGCCTCAAGCTTGCCGGTGTCTTTGATCTCCTGTTCGACGTTGAGTGCGTTCTTCCAAGAGATCACCGCCGCGTAGGCCGCCTCCTTGAGGTACTTGCCCGGTTGCATCTTCACCACGTGAGTGTAGGCATCGGCCGCCTGCTGCCACTTTTCCAACTTGAACAGCAGCTCCGCGTAGTAGAAGGACATCACGTAGGCGTCGCGCGCCTTGGGGAAGTGGTCGAGGTACTCGCGGTAGAGGTATTGGGCCAGCGCGTAGGTGTCAGCGTTCTGTGTCTTTTGCGCTTCGCGGTGCCAGGTCGTCGCCAACTCGCGCAACAGGCCCGATGCGTTGTTTTCACACTCGGCCAGCGCCGTCTTCCGCATGTCCGGTCGCGTCTTGAGCAAGCTGTAGACGCTCGCCAAGCGCTTGACCTCGACGACTTGTTGCCGCTTGTCCTTGCCAGAGAGCGTCGACTTGACGATGTTGTACTGCCAAGAGCAGAGCGACTTCGACTTGGGATTGAGGCGGATCAGCTCCTTAAAGATCTGCACCGACGGGTCGAACTTACCTTGGTCGTAGTAGGTGTCGGCCAAGCGCTCGAGCATCGTCATCGCGTAGTTGCCACCGATACGTTTGAAGAAGCGCCAAGCGTCGGCCGGCGTGCCGACGTGGCTATAGGCGCGCACCGCATCCTTTTTGGCCTCTTTGACGAGGATGATCTTGCCGCGCTTCGTACCGGCCCAGCGATCGGCGTTCTTGATGACCTTGACGAACAGCTCGAGAGCACGCCGCTGGTTCTTCAAGTTTAGCCAACACCAGCCCTGCTTATAGACCGAATAGCCATAGATCGGCGAGTCGGGATAGCGACCGACACGCTCGTAGAGACTGAGCGCCTTTTCGACCTCGCCTTGGTTGAAGTAGTACTCGGCGAACGAGAGCAACGCATCGGGGATGTACTTGCTCTGTGGATAGTTGCGGATCAACCGGCCGAAGACCTCACGTGCCTTGTCGCGACGTTCGACCTCATTGAGCATCGCCGCCAAGTTGAACAGCACTTCGTCCATCCGCTTGTACTTGGCGTATTTGGGTTCGCCGTAGATCGCCAGGTACATCTTGACCGCTTCGATCATCCACTTGCGCGAGGCCTGTTCGAATCCCTTTTGCTCGCTCTTTAACCGTGCCTTGCGATTGGGATCGTTCTCGCCGAAGATCGGCTCGTCCATCTCGCGCGCACGAAACTCAAAATGCCACTTCTTCTCGCGGAAGTGCTCGGCGAGACGAAAGATGAAGTCTGGCTTTTCCGGATCGTTGTCCTCGGTAACCGCCATCAGTTGGCGCAACTTGCGGATCGCCGCATCGGTAAGCTTGGCGACGCGACCACGAACATTGGATGCGCGACGGTACTCTTCGGCCTCCAACTGGGGCCGGCGGCGCTCTTTCTTTTCCTTCTTTTTCGGTGCTTCGGTGAGCTTCGTTTGCTTGGCTTGGACCTGGACTTCGCTCTTGTTGTAGCGCGCTGCCAGTGCCATGCCGTCGAGTACCAGCAGTCCCGCAACGGCGACCGCGCTGATCCGACACCAACTTTGCATTCGTTTCTCCTCGTCCGATGCGCCGCTTGGCAAAACGGTGCAATCGATATGATCGCTATCTGATCGGTATAGCGATCCTTAGCGCAGATAGCGTCAACCACAGGCAAAATCGCTTCACGCTGATGTTTTTGTTTGTCACGATCTTGTCATCGCCAAGCGTCGGCCATGCCACGTCGCGCGGCGGCAGGCTAGATCAGCGAGCAACGGCGGGCCAGTTATTGGCACGCCGCGATGCTTGTCGCCCCAGAGATTTCCACCAAATGACCCTGGATCAGCTCATCGAGCAGCGCTACCTCGATAACCACCAGCATACCGCTGGCATTGGATTCGAGCGGTGAGTCGAGCCATGTTGGCGTCTTGCCGCTGACATTGGGAAGGCGACCGCCGTTGGTTTTGGGCTGCCGTCGGCCGGCATCGTCCAGCGGGTGGAGCAATACGCTAGCTGATCACGCAAGACCGGCTGGCGCTCTGCCAACTGGCCGCCCACGTTGGCTGCAGTGCGATAATCGGCGACTGCCGAAGGTAGAATGTGACCTCTTTACAGCTACTTCGTCTGGCCCACCGCTTGCTTTGCCTTGGTTGTGATGCGCTGCGCGAGGACCTGCCTACCCCTGCTCTTTTTGTCGCTGCTTGATGCCAGCGCGGCGCGAGCGGGCAAGCCCCAGGCGAGTTTTCGCATTCTCGCCGTCAAAGCGGCGAAGCATCCAGCGCGCGCGACGATCGACATCGTCTACCAGCAGATCTCCGACGGCCATTACAACGGCCGCGGTGTGAAGTTCTTTTTACATCCACGGCAAGCCAGCTATTTCGAGGCCGAGCACGGTCTCCACCTGGGAACGCGCGACTTGAGCGACGGCCGGGGTAAGACTCAGCTCGAACTCGACCTGAGCAAACTGGCGCTGGTTCCCGGTCAACGGTTTTACGTTACCGCGTATTGGCCCAATGGTTCCCATCGTTGGGGTGTGGTCGACGGTGGCGACACTTCACGCGTCACCCATACCTCGGGCGTTGTACCCGAGTCGCTCACCGCGCCAGCGCAGCCGCGGTTTCAGGTCACCCGGGCGAAGGTCTGCTATAGCAAGGAGCTCGCCGAGTTTGAGTTTGCACTCGCTGCGTTCGGCGACGCCTCTGCACTTCGCGAGTTGCCGATTCGTTTCTTCGCTCACCGATCTGTCCCGACGATCGAAAATGCCGCCAAAGGCGTGCTGCTGGGGAAAACCATCTTCGGTGAGGGAGGGACGGTTCGGCTCAAACTCAGCGGAGAGGACGCGCGGCGGATCGCCTTGGTCGGCAGCACGCTCTACATCTGCGGCCTCTTTGACTGTCACAGCGACAAAGACGCCCAGCTGCGGATGGTTCTCGACTCCGCTACCTGGTAGCCGATAGCCGAACCGATCGAGCTCGGTTCAAAAGGCGTCGCTGCGCCGCCAGTGATCCGCGCCGTTCGCTCGAGTTGATCGGCATCGGTACCAGCGCGCTACTGATGCTGGATAACGCGACGCCGATCAAGTCCGCGCGCGCCGCGCTGGTTATCGGACTAGCCGGCAGGCCCAACCGCAAAGCCAGTAACGGACGTGAGGCTTCCACGCTTCGCTTTGAAATCATTAACGTTTTCTAAACGGAGGCCTGGCGTCAGCCTTGCATCAGAAGGCCCAGAGGAGGCCCCTGTGCGTAATTACAAGCCGGCCCTAATCCTAACGCTGCTGAGCTGCCTCGGTGGCAGCGCGCGCGCTGAGACCACACCGCTGGTCGCCGAGTTAGGGCTAAGCGACTACGAGGTCGGACTTGTCCGGCGCTTGCTCCACCACCGCCAAGGCGCACTGACCGTGGCCAAACAAGCGGTCGATCAACTGGGGAGATACGTCGACGCGACTCAAACGCTGGAGCAGCAGATCGATACGCTGCTCATGGGTCATCCCTATCGCGCGACGCACTTCGGCTACGCCCGCAAAGAGCGCCAACGTACGCCGCTTTATCGCTCCTACAGCGGCTTTGCCAGCCTCTACCCCGCGAGGCTGGAAAGCGGCGTATTGCTGATCCACAGCAAGGCGCCAAACCAGACGGACCCAACCAAGATCATCTCCAACCTAATGCCGAGCAAAGACTATCGCGACAACCTCTGGTTTTTCACCACACTCAGGCCAGAGCAAGCGAAGAACACGCCCCACCGCGTCGAAGCGGTCTCGCTGCACTACAACAACAACGGCGAGTCGGTGGTGCACTTTGACTATTCCGACCGCAGTGACCGCCGAGCTGATGGCGGCAATCTGCGCCTGAAGTCGGTCAACCTCTCGACCGGTGCGGTAGAAACGGCCTCCTATCGCGAACACGGCGGAAACGGCTACCTGCCACACCATTACGACAACTTCATGGCGCAAGAGCGTACCGTGCTCAGCAAGCAACAGCTGCGCCAGCTCGGCATCTATCGGCGCGCGGGCCAAGGCCGACTATTCCGCAAGGGGAAGTAGCTCGCACGGACTTAAGGCGGGCCGAACCGTCGCACCGTTCAGCCGCAGCTACGGCGAGCACCTGCGAGGGCGCACGCCGCTGAGGGAAACACGGTTGTTGCGCCACTAGCGATCAGCATCGTTGTCGACTAGGTCGACGAGATTATCGAGGGGCAAGTCACGCGCCGAGCCGCGCTTGAAGCCAACGCGACGGGCAGATCGACCGGCCGCTGCGCCACGGGCCAAATCATCGACCGCCTGTCGACCAAGGCGAGGGGCCGTCGAACGTTTGGCGACAACCACCGCAGGCGCGAGCCCTCGACGCCGCAGGCGCTGAAACGCTCGTTGAAGATTGAGCGGCAGCTTACCGGCGCGTGAGGTCAACGGTCGCAGCGCCCGCAGCTGAGCGGCGCGAGCCGACAACCGCGCGGACGACAATCGCGCAACCGATAGGCGCGTTGCACCACGGCTCACCCCTGAAGCGGCGCGGGAGGCCGAAGCACAGCCACGAGCCACCGCAGACAGCCCACAGTTGACCGAAAACACCGCTCCGATCGATCCCAAAACAAACACGCGCCACATCGCGATCCTCCGGCTGACTTAAGCCTACGCGGGCAAGCCCGCAAAGCTTCCGCTTCGCGGCAGCGCGTGCAGCAGCTGGGGCCGGCCGACCAGCTCACCAAGGGGCCATACAGCCCAACAATTCCCCGCAACCAACGAGCCGGGTTCGCCAACCCCCTCAGATCGACGACAACTCACAAGATCGCGCGCAAAACGCGTTGGCGCTCGGCTTGCAATCTCGCCCCTCCGTCAGGCTTTGCCACGGAGGCGTTCGATGGGTTCAGGGAAAACGATCAAGTTGAGTTTGCTGGCGCTGCTCGGCGCTGGGTTGATCTGCGGCTGCGGTGCACTCTCTGGCGAGCAGGCCGGCGCAGCGGGGGGCAAAGGCGAATCAGTCGACAAGACGCTCGGTCCCGACGAAAGCCTGATCGGCCAAGCGACGTTGGCGCCCAAGGAAACGCTGAGCTTCGGTAGTGCCAACTGTTTGGTGCTTAGCGCAAACACGCTGGCCGCTAGTAACTGCGGCGTAACCCGCTCACGCGGCAGAGATGTTGACGGCAAGCATTACTATATGTGGAGCGACGTCTACGCGCGCGACTGTATCTTCACCAACAACAGCGAGGGCAACGTAACTGTCGCCTACGCCGCGCGTAACGCGACCATCGTGCGATCGGGAGACTTCGCCGACAAATGTGACCGCTTCGTCAATAGTGGGCCGCTCGCTCACGGTGAGGACCAAGACAGCCAGCACACTGCGACACAGGCGGCCGCCGCAGCCCGCCTTGCCACCTGCCAGGCGCTCAATCAGGGCATGGTTGACGACGATCGCTACCGACAGGCACTCGACGTCGCTGCCTATGCCAAGGGCTTCACCTCGCGAACGCCGATAAAAAGCGGTCCCACAGTTTTCGAGATCACCGTTTCAACCCCAGCCAACCTCTGCCAGGGCGTACGGGGTGATCAGCCGATCGACCTGACCCGGCGCGATGCATCGCTGCGGATTACGATCGACACCGAAAACCTGGCGCGCACCGGCCCGCAAATCACGGTCTATCGTTCGGATCGCGAGCCGCAAACGATCTGGCCGAGCTGCAGCGACTTCACGCGCCTCGCCGAGGCGCTGGCTCGGCAGCTTGGCTACGTTGATCGACAGACGACCCCTGATTTCAAGGCGCTGCTCGGCATGAATCCCGGTCGAGCCTTCGACTGCAAGGGCTAGCGTCAGTCGCAGACCGGCGGTGCAGCCGACTTGCCCTAGCGCCCCTAGCGCGTGGCAGCGCTGGCAGGCTACCATGCATCATGCGGTTTCCTTCGCTGACCCTACTCGCGCTAGGCCTAGCGGCGTGCCATCTGTTGCTGCCCTTCGAAACGCAGCCGAGTGTTTCTCGCGACGCGCGAGCCGACGGACCCACGTTGGATAGTCGCCCTGCGTTCGATAGTCGCCCGGCGTTCGACGGCCAGCAGCTCGACACGGGCCCATTCGCTGATGGGTCACCGGACGCAGACTTAGACGGTGGAGCCAGCGATCTGCGTATCACTGGCGATGGCGGCGCCTGCATGACGATCCTTGTCCGCCCCTCACGGGTCTGCCTCGGCCTGGAGACCCAGATCGGCGTCGCGATCGACTGCCACACCGACGTCATCGCTCAGGCCTTTCCCGGCACCCAAACCCAGGCCAGCTGTCAAAGCAGTGGGATCAATCCGACGATCAGCTCCGTCTGCGCGACCGGTGCTGTCAGCCAGGTGCTGCAGCGCGTCGAATCGACGCCGGCAGACACCGATCAGCCCGAAGCGCATTGTACGACTGGCGCTGCTCAGGTCGTCGGCGGTGGCTGCGACTGTGGCGTCAGCGGTCGATTGATCGGTAGCAGACCAGCCATGCCCCGTGGTTGGCACTGCCAGTGCGCACGGCGCTCCACGGCGAACCGCGCGGTGGCCTACTGCGCGCCGTCACCGTTATGTGTGTTCGGGTACTTTGGTGTCAGGAGCACGGCGCCCCAAAGCTGCAGCTCGGGCCAGCTGTTGATTGGCGGCTGCGAAATCCTTGTCAATACGACAACAACACCAACACCCTATACCGGCGCGTCGGGCTTCTCGGCCATGCTGATCGGTGCCCAGGCCAACAGCTGGAGCTGCGCGGCGTCACCGCCTTTGAGTGGCGGAGCCGAGGTCTGGACATCGACGATCTGCGCCAACTAGAGCGAGCTAAAGGCGGTGCGACTTGCTTTGAGCGCAACGCCACGGATCGACGGGCGCAGCAGCGGCATCGCTTTGCGGATGCTCTCGCGGGTAACCGAAGCGATCTCAAAACCGGCGTCGACGATCGCGCGCTCGGTCTCGCGGGTCATGTGGCAGTTGCCACTGCAGCGCCGCCAGAGCGGTTCGACGCGCTGCTGCCATTTGCGCCGTCGCGACCCGGGCGCGGCAGCGACATGTTCCAAAAAGACCAGGCGCCCAGCCGGTCGCAATACGCGATGGATCTCGGCGAGCCCCGCAGTCAGATCGCCGACCGAACAGAGCACCAGCGAGCTGACCACGACGTCGAAACTTCCCGTCGCGTAGGGCAGCGATTCGACAGCGGCATCGCTGACCTCGGGTGTTAGTGGCAGCGGCTGCGCAGCGAGGCGGTTGATCAAACGACGTCGCATGTGGCGGTCGGGCTCGTTGAGCACCAAACGCGAAAGGTTGGACGAATAGAGCGGCAAACTGGCGCCCGTCCCCACGCCGAGCTCCAACACTTCACCGGAAACATCGGCCAGCAGTTCGGCGCGCCAACGGGCCAAGCAAGCCGCTTCGCTGGTCCGCATGTAGCGGTCGTAAAACAGCGACATCATCCGCCCCATCGCACCATCCTCTCTGAAACGGCAGGTCGAACGGCGCCTGACCGCCGCCTAGAAATCAACATCAAGACCATCTTTAGCCAACCGCGCGCGCGTCGCGGCCGCCTGGCGCGCAGGGCCGATGGCAAACGCCGAAAGCACCGCGGCGATCGCCGAACAGAGCGGCGACCCCAGCGCCAATAACGAAATAAAGCCCCGCGCCGAGGAGAACAAAAACCACAGCCCCATCGCGATACAGATCAGCACCGAGAGCAGCATGCCCGCGATCGGCGCCCAAGGGCGCAGTCGATAGATCTTCAACGCGACGACAAAGCACAAGAGACCGATCAGCGCCATCGCATAGGGCACCACGATCAGCTTGCTCGGCAAGCGAACCGCGATCAGCAACTGCACCCCCCCCAAGAGCAACACCCCGCCGCTGAAACCGATCGCAACCGCGGCTGCCTTGACCAATCCCGATGGCCGCAACGCCGCCAGCTGATCGTCCAGATTTGACTGAAACATGGCGCCCCTCCGCGGTGCCAGTCAGTTTAGCTACTGACGCGGTCACGAGCAACGCGCGCCACAAATGCTAGCGCTACCTCGTTACGCTATCTGATAGCCCAAGACCGCCGCGCGTTCTGCGCGATCCAGCGGTTCACCCAGCCCCGATGGATCACCGCCGAGCTCACGCCGCCGACCTCCACGGCGCGATTAGTCGGACAACATCGCGGATCAGCACCACAACCTCGTTTTTCGTTGCCCCGGCCGGCTTGCTGCGCAATCGTCGGCAACGGCGGAGAATTTCGTCGCGGTAGCCGCGCCGTTACGCGAAATCGAGCACCCTCAGGAGAAGCGCGATGAATCGAGCCACCCAAGCGATTTTGCCGTTGCTCTATACCGTCTTGGCAGCGGCCAGCTGCGGACGTACCGGCTTTGCTGACAGCGACGGCTCACTGGACGATAGCGCCGTTCGCAAGTCACCGCCCTGCCAACTTGGCTGTCAGCAGATCTGCGGGGCGGCAACCAGCTGTGGCCTATTGGAGCAGCGCGACTGCAGCGGTCGCTGCGCGGTGCGAGATGGCGTCACCGCCTGCATCGAGCGCTTGATCTGCGAGCAAACGCCGAGCTGCGGCGATGTCGCGCGTTGCGTCAACCAACCCAGCACAGCTGATCTCGTCGTCGGTTCGTTCTCCACCACCGATGGCGTCGGGCGTCTCACTTACGCCGTGCGGGTCTGCAACCGCGGCAACGCTGCAGCGCCACCATCGGCAGCACAGGTGTACCGCGATCGGCCGACACCACCGAGTCCGGTCGAGCTGGGCGACCTCACGTTGATCGTTCCCGCCCTCGCCGTCGGCGCCTGCGCCGACCGCGCGTTGGCCGACGAGAACCTTCCGCCCGGCCGCTACCGCAGTTACGTGCAACTCGACGTCGAAGGACAGATCCCCGAGCTCGACGAGACCAACAATGTCGCTGGCCCGAGCACCGCCGTCGTGCGCAACACCCCAGTCCGTCCCGCCCCCAACCTGCGCCTCTCCAGCTTCAACGCCACGCAAGACAGCCCGGGCCTAGTGCACTACACGACGACGATCTGCAACGCCGGCGATGCCGCCATGGCGCGCGCCGCGCGTCTCGGGATCTACCTCAACCGCACCGCGGCACCGCCCGCAGGCGCGACCGCCGACATCGTCGAATGGTTCGTCGCGCTGCCGCCGGGCCAGTGCACCTCGGTTCAGCACAAGACGGTACTGGCCTCGGGAACTTACCGCTCCTGGGCCTACGCCGACTTCGACAACGTGATCGAAGAGCGTTCCGAAGGCGACAACACCGCGGGGCCCCTTACCGTCAGTGTCGCTGCCGGTATGCCAGATCTGCGCGTCGCCAAATTCACGGCCTCAGGCAGTGGTGGAGCGCTGACCTACCGCGCAACGATCTGCAACGACGGCCCCGCTCCGTCGCCGCGCGCCGTCGCGCGGGTCTACCTCGACCGTCAGTTTGCTCCGACCCTCGGCCTCCCCAGCGCGCATTCGACCTTCGTTGCACCGCTGGCCGTTGGCGACTGCGCGCCGATCGCACTTATCGCCAACGCCCCCGCCGGGGAGCGACGCTCCTGGATCTACGTCGACCCCGACAACCAGATCGCGGAGAAGGACGAGACCAACAACATTGCCCAATTCAAGCTCACCGCAGCCACGCCGGCGCCCGATCTGCAGTTCACCGACTTTCGCGCGATCAGCAACGCCTCGGGGGGGGTGTTCTACTCGGTAAGCGTCTGCAATCGCGGATCGCTGGCCAGTGGGCCGACGTCGGTAGCGATCCACGGTAACCGCACCACGCCACCACCGAGCGGCGCCGGCGACCTTTCGCTGGCGCTGGCCGCGCTAACGCCGGGGCTCTGCACCACCAGCGGCGCCTTTGCCAACATCCCCAACGGCAACTACAGCGCCTGGGCGCGCCTCGATCCCGATGACCTGGTCAAGGAGAGCAACGAGAACAACAACGTCGTTGGCCCATTCAAGTTCTTCGCCGGCACCGCCCTGCGCTGCGACAAGATCTGCAACACGCTGATCAGCCCGTGTGCGACGCTACCACCTGCCCAGCTCTCCGCCTGCGTCGCCGCTTGCTCCAACCAAGGCGCGGCCGCACTCGACTGTGCGGAGAAAGCGGCGGCGACAGGGCAATGCAACGATATCCTCGCCTGCATCTTCGCCCCCTAGCTCCGATTGCCAGGCGCTGCTGCGCCAGCTCGACAAGTAAGCACGGAGTAGGATCGGCGCTGGATCGGCGGGCGGCACCGCGCGTCTATCCGCCGGCGCTGGTATAGCGGCGGATGCTGGCGAGCCAGGCGACACGCGCGAGCAGCGCAAAGACCAGAGCGGTCGCCAGTGCAGATAGCGTCCTTTGCGCCGAGAGGCGCTCGAGCAGGGCTAATGCGGGGTAGGTGGTCATAACAGCGAGCGGAATCACGAAGGTAAAGACAAAGGAGACCACGCCGCGATAGATGCCCGCTGGCCAGCGCGCGGCGTCGTAGATCGAGGCGAAGAGAAACGAGAGATTGTCGACCTTGACCGCGATAAATGCCAAACAGAGCACCATGATCCAGATCGCGTAGAGGATCAAAGCCGCGGCGAATAGCAGGAGCAGGCAGAGAGCGATTGCAGCGGCAGACGGCCAATGTCCGCCGTAGGCCAATGCAATCACGACCAGCGCGATTCCAGCGACGACATCGACCACGCGAAAAAGCTCGAAACGCGTGGTCGAGACGAGAAACTGTGCGTCGGCGGGCTTAATCAAGACGTAGTCCAGCGTGCCCAAGCGGATGCGCTCGACCACATCTTGGAGTGCGGGGCGAATTGCTCCGTCGAGCACGCCCTTTAGCGCCGTGAAAAAGCCGACGACGATCAGCGCTTCGTGCCAACGCCAACCGGCAACGGCCGAACGCTGACTGAAGAGCACGACGAGCGGGACCAACGCGGCAGCGATCCAGATCAACGACAGCAGTGCACCGACGACAAAATCCAAGCGGTACTGCAGCGCCAACAAGATCGACATACGCAGCTGCTGAATCAGTAGTCGAAGGTAACCCATAATACGCCCTAGCCGCCGAAAGCTGCGTAGCGCTTCAAGCCACGCCGAAAGATCGTCAGCGCGAGCACGCTAAACAGCAGCGCGTAGCCCCACTGGTAGACAAAGGCCACGAGCAGCTGCCGTCCGTCCAAGTGTCCCATGACGATCTCGACAGGAAACGACATCATGTAGCGAAAGGGCAGCCAGTTCACGAGCGGCTGAATCCAAGCCGGAAAGAGCTCCAGCGGAATCGTGTAGCCGGAGAAGACGAAAAAAAGCGCGAGCCAGGCATCGTAGAGCGACAGTGCGCTGTCCCAAAAGAGCGCGAGGGACCCGATCGTCATCATCACGCCGAGACGAATGCAAAGCGCGCCGGCCAAAGCCAGAGGAAAGACCACCCAATGGGAGAGCTCGCTGCTAAACAGATCGGTTCCGAGCGTCAACAGGATGATCACGACCAGCGGAGCGACGGTGAGCGCGCGCAGCGGGAGTGCCGAGGCCTGTTCGCAGGCATAGGCCACAAAGGGATGAACCGGCCGGAGCAAGCGTCGCGCCAGCGTGCCCGTGCGGATTTCCATCGTTAGCTGCCAAGCGACCCAGGCGCCGGTAAGTAGGCGCACGACGACCGTCGTGAGGAAATAGGCCGCGAACTCGCGCGTGCCGAAGCGACCGACTGGGCCGTCCTTGGCCACCGCCATCCAGAGCAGCATCATCACCAACGGCATATTGGTTGTAAGAAACCAGATCAGAAATTCACCGCGGTAGGCCAGTGACTCAGCGAAGCCGATCCGCACCATAGCGAAGAGTTTCTCTTTGCGACTCATCGGGCGCTCATCGTTTCTCTATGGCAACCGATTTTCCAGTATCCGCTGTTTGGTCTGGGTCGCGTGCTTGACGGTCGGCCGCCGCCTTGTCGAAGAGTGCGCCCAAGACCTCCTCGAGCGGTGCATCGGCAACGGTCAGATCGTTAATCGGCAGCTCATCAATCGCCTGGGCCAAGATCTCCTTGACCACCCCCTGGGGCGCTTGAATGACGATGCGCGTCCCTTCTCTCTCGACGATACGACCACGATCTCCACAATCCCAGGCCGATGGTGCGTTGGCAGTTGCTGTGAGTCTGAGCTCAATGCGTTTCTCTGGCCGCAGCTGCTGGGCCAACGCCTCAAGCGTGCCATCGTAGATGATTGTTCCGTGGTCGATGACGATCACCCGCGGGCAAAGCGCGGCGACATCGGCCATATAGTGGCTGGTCAGAAGGACGCTCGCGCCATGGCGAGCGTTGTAGTCGGCGATAAAGCGGCGGATGGTCGCTTGCATGGCGATATCGAGCCCAATTGTTGGTTCGTCCAAAAAAAGTAGGGCTGGACGATGAATTAGCGCCGCCGCGAGCTCGCACTTCATCCGTTCGCCGAGCGAGAGCTGCCGCGTGGGCTTTTGCATCACGCTTTCGATTTCCAAGAGTCCGACGAGCTCGTCGAGGCGCTGGCGGTATTCCGCGCGCGGAACATCGTAGATCGCTCGATTGAGTTCGAAGGTATCGACGGGGGGAAGGTCCCAAAATAGCTGCTGCTTCTGACCGGCAACCAAAGTGATCGCGCGCAAGAAATCATGGTGACGTGCCGCAGGTCGATGACCGGCGACCGTGACCGTACCCGTTGTCGGATGTAAAAGGCCGGCCATCATCTTGATCGTCGTCGTCTTGCCGGCGCCATTGGGTCCCAAAAAGCCAACGCGCTCTCCAGGATCGATGGCGAAGCTGATGCCATCGACGGCGCGAATGGTTTCAAAGCGGCGGGCAAAGAGCGAGCGCAGGGCCGCGCTGATGCCGGCTTCGCGCCGATGAACGCGGTAGTGCTTAGCGAGATCGTTTGCGACGATGGCGTGCGACACAGAGGCAGTGTCGCTCAAAATCGTCACGGAAAAAAGGGAAGGGGGGGACGTTGGTTAACTAACGCAACTTGGCTGCACTGGTCCGGATCTAGAGCTGCCAAATGCGTCGCGCGAGAGCAATAGCGCATGGCGCGGCGACCACCAGCACCACCAATGCGACGCGCTGCAGCCGCACCGAAAACCGTGCGCCGCGGAGCAGCGCAACGACAAAGAGCACGGCGACGAGCCCGACGCCGACAATACTCAACCCCAATGAAGCGACGAAGACGGTCGATTTGCCTCCCCAGACGCTCAGCCGACTGAGCGTCGCGCTGACCATCGCCGGCGCGTTGAGGCGTCGAAGCGAATCTTCCTCGAGCTGCACCATTTCACGCAAGCTGTGGTCGAACAACACGAGCTGTCCGTCGTGCAAGACGATCAGTTTGCTGGGCACGAAGCGCCGCACGCGAACGCTGGCGATGCGCTTGCCCCGACGACCGTAGCGCGTGATCAGACCCGCATGCTCGGGATCGCCGGACACGCTACCGTCAGCCTCGTAGCTCGCCACGAAGAAGGCTTGCGGCGAGCGCAACACAAACGCGTTCTGCTTGCCCCACCAGACGATCGCCGCATCGCTGCGATCACCGGAGGCGACCATGTAGCGCCCCGCGGCCACTGCAGATCCCGCGCGAGCGAGAAATGTCGCCAGCGGTTGCGCCCCCGCGGCGACCGCAAAGACTTGCAGCTTCGCGTCCCAAAAGACGTACGCCGCACGCTGCCCATCGCCGAGCGGTCGCGGCGCGACCAACCAACCGTCGGTTCCCGCCAGCGCAAAGCCGTGTTTGCCCGGGCCCTGATGGTAGGCGATCAGCACGCGTCCGCGGCGGACGACGACTCCGGTCAGCACCGACGTGCCCTCGCCGATCCTGCCGTAGTCTCTTGCCAGACGCCCACCGGGCAGCGAGATACGTACGAGCGACCCGTCGTTGCTGAGACCGAAGGCGGAGTTGGAGGTGACCGCGAGCAGTTGGCTCATCAAGCGGTTTTGACCTGCGATGCGCCTGGCGGCGCGCGGCAGGTTAGCCGCGTACCACCCCAAGCCGACGACCGCTCCACCCACCGCCAGAGCCAAGAGCGAGACGCAGGCCGCCAGCCAACCACGATGCCGCGAGCCGCGCCAAAGGGCGACGGCCATTAGCAGAGCCAGACCCGCGCAGAGCCAGGTTAACTCGGACATCGATCGCCTCCGATGATCTGGCGTTTATAGCACGATTCGATTCAGAGGCATGGCGCCACCACAGCCAGCGTGGACCACGACCGCGCTGCGCACTCGACCAAGGCCTTGACCTGAGTGGTCTAATTTTGCTGCGCGCCGCGGCAAGGCCTCAGGCCCCTGCCCGAGCGTCAGTGAGCGACCGCCATTTTGCTGCGATCAGCAATCGCGCAGCGAAATCATCTCAACCGCTATTTTCGGGGGTGAGCCAGCGAAGCTGGCGAGGGGGCAAGGCCTCAGGCCCCTGCCCGAGCGTCAGTGAGCGACCGCCATTTTGCTGCGATCAGCAATCGCGCAGCGAAATCATCTCAACCGCTATTTTCGGGGGTGAGCCAGCGAAGCTGGCGAGGGGGCATTTCTAATGCCCCCCAAATCTAACGCGTACAGCGCGAGCGGATCTTGGTGAGGTAGTAGCCGAGCTCGTCGCGCCAGAATTCCTTGCGGAACGGCCAGTAGTGCTGCTCGTCGTTGGGCACGAAATCGCGGGCTTGCCGTTTGCCGGCACCGATCACCAGCTCGCCACGAACAGTCGCCTCGAGCTCGTTCTTCTGGCCGTTGATGATCTCGTACTCGACCTTGATCGCTTGCTTGAGCAGCTCTTTGATTTCACCGGAGAGCCGCTTGAGACGACGCTGCGCCAAGTCACCAGCATCGCGCTGGGCCAGCGAGCGCTGAAGCATCAGATCCTGCAAGATCACGCCAGCGATCGCCGTCGCCTTCCACGCGGGATCGGCGCCTTGAACCTGCTTGAGCTCCCGATCGAGCTCTGCGACGAACTCAAAGGTCTTTTCTAGCGTGCGATCGGAGAGCGCACCGCGAACGAGCCGGCCGACGTCGCGCGACAGACCTGCCTGACTCTTGCGAATTTTGTCTGCGTAACCGTAAAACTCGGTGGGGTCGTTATATTGGTTAACGATCGAGTCGACCTGCTTTTGCAGTTTGGGATATTTGCCCTTGAACTCATCGATCGCATCCTGGCTGCGCTGCCACAGGCAATGCTTCCAGTAAACGACGGCTTTGAGGATCAACGACTCGGGGAACGATCGCTCTTCAAAAAACGGCGCATTCAGCGTGTGAATGTTACCCAGCGCCTTGGCGAAATGCTGACGCTGGAATTGCGCCCAGCTCGACTCAAACAAGGCGGGCAGCCAATTGCGCGACCCGTGTGGCAGCTGGTTGTAGTACTTGATGCTCAGATCGAACTGGCCAGTCGAATAGAAGATGCGCGCCAAAGAGAGCAGCGATAGCTCCTCGAACTGACGAATCTCGCTAGCGTCCGGTGACTCACGCGCAGTGCGCAGCAGGATCTTGAACGCGCCCGCCGCTGGCTTGGCCTTGTACTGGCGAATATGGGTAATGCCCTCCATGAACTTCGCGCGCGCAAAGAAGCTACTGTTGCTCGGCACGGCGCCAAACAGCGCAACCGCATCTTTGAAGTTGCCCGTGGTGTAGTGGTAGCGGCCGAGCAGATAGTAAAGTTCGTATTTGACCTTTTCTAGAGCCGGCTGCTCGAGCTGAACGCGACTGTACTTGCCGATCTTTTTGAGGATACCAACCGACTCCGGCAACTTGCGGCTCAACGAAGCCAGCCACTTGAGGGTCGCAGCGTAATAACGGTGCGCATCACCCTTTTGCACGATGCGGTCGAAATAGGACAGCGAGGCCGAAAAGAAGCCAAGATGATAGAGGGTCTTGCCCATCCAGAACTCGGCGCGCTGCTTGTTGGCCGGGCTGTCGCCGGTCTCACCCTCGATGACCTTGTGCAACTCGATGCTGGCGCTGTAGTAGTCTTTGTTTTCGTAAAGTTTGAGCGCTTTTTGCAGCGTACGCGAAGGCGGACCGCTCTTTTCGACGGTCTCTGGCGCAAATTCAAACTTCGGCTTGCCCTGAGCGGCCACAGAAGTAGCGAAAAGTAGCGAAGCAACTAAGACGAGACGGCTTGACATTACCTTCTCCAGCATGCGTTTCAGGTCGAAAAAGCCCGGCCGCGAGCAGCCGCGAGGCGATGGTACAACAGCTACAATGGCTCGCCGAAGCTAGCACCCCGTTTCGAAGCGAGGCAAGCAAAAACCCGGCGTGTCAGCTGGTCGCACCGCTTGACTTGCCTGGGTCGCTATGTAAGATAGCTCGACTTTGTCCCCGCGGTTCTGCGAGGAGCTAATCGATGAGAAAAATCCTAGACATAGCTTGGCGAACTCGCCGAACACTTGCGGCCCCAGCTTTCGCGCTCGCGGTGTGCGTAGCCTTTGCCTCAACCTGGTTCAGCGGGTGTGAGGACGACGATGTAGGCTTGCCCTGCAACGTTGGCGACACGACCGCGCCCAAGGGCATCGACATCGACTCGGCCTCCAACGACTGCCGGTCGCGAATCTGCATCCGCTATGACTCACCGTCGGCGCGCCGTCTGTGCACCAAGCCCTGCGAGACTTCCGACGATTGTCCTGATTCAACACCGGCCTGCCCGGGCGGATTTACCTGCGTGATCGGTGAGACGGTGCCGGGCGGCTTGCAGTGCTGCAAGCTCTGCGTCTGCCGCACCCACGTTCCAGCTGGCGATACCGATCCTCAGGCGGCGAGCTGCCAAGGCAAACCGGTTACCTGCCCGAACATTTAGGTTTGGGGGGCATTAGATATGCCCCACCTAACATTAGGGGGCATTAGAAATGCCCCCTCGCCAGCTCACGCTGGCTCACCCCCAAAGGTAGCGGTTCAGATCATCTCGCTGCGCGATTGCTGATCGCGTCCGAGTTAAATCCCTTCGCACGAGGCGACGGCTCGAGGACTGAGCATGTCGCGACCAGCTCACGCTGGCTCACCCCCAAAGGTAGCGGTTCAGATCATCTCGCTACGCGATTGCTGATCGCGTCCGAGTTAAATCCCTTCGCACGACGCGACGGCTCGAGGACTGAGCATGTCGCGACCAGCTCACGCTGGCTCACCCCCAAAGGTAGCGGTTCAGATCATCTCGCTGCGCGATTGCTGATCGCGTCCGAGTTAAATCCCTTCGCACGAGGCGACGGCTCGAGGACTGAGCATGTCGCGACCAGCTCACGCTGGCTCACCCCCAAAGGTAGCGGTTCAGATCATCTCGCTGCGCGATTGCTGATCGCGTCCGAGTTAAATCCCTTCGCACGAGGCGACGGCTCGAGGACTGAGCATGTCGCGACCAGCTCACGCTGGCTCACCCCCAAAGGTAGCGGTTCAGATCATCTCGCTACGCGATTGCTGATCGCGTCCGAGTTAAATCCCTTCGCACGACGCGACGGCTCGAGGACTGAGCATGTCGCGACCAGCTCACGCTGGCTCACCCCCAAAGGTAGCGGTTCAGATCATCTCGCTGCGCGATTGCTGATCGCGTCCGAGTTAAATCCCTTCGCACGAGGCGACGGCTCGAGGACTGAGCATGTCGCGACCAGCTCACGCTGGCTCACCCCCAAAGGTAGCGGTTCAGATCATCTCGCTACGCGATTGCTGATCGCGGCGGACCGCTATCGCTGCGGACCGCTATCGCTGCGGGTTGCTACTCGTGATCAGATGCGACGCTGGCGGAGGCGGCGAGCGGACCACCAAGGGGTGGTTCCGCGGAGCCAGCAAAAGTCCGCCCTCTGCGCTTCACTTCTTTCGACTGCGCTGATGCGGCTTTTGTCGGCGAGCGAAAAGCGGCTCTTGGAGCGCGTAGCGCTCCTCGGCGACCGCGTCCACCCGAGGTGCGTCCCGAGCACGCCGCAAGCCACTCGCATCGGGATCTTCTTGCTCGCTCACCCGCGGGATCAGATCCGACGCTGGCGGAGGCGGCGAGCGGACCACCAAGGGGTGGTTCCGCGGAGCCAGCAAAAGTCCGCCCTCTGCGCTTCACTTCTTTCGACTGCGCTGATGCGGCTTTTGTCGGCGAGCGAAAAGCGGCTCTTGGAGCGCGTAGCGCTCCTCGGCGACCGCGTCCACCCGAGGTGCGTCCCGAGCACGCCGCAAGCCACTCGCATCGGGATCTTCTTGCTCGCTCACCCGCGGGATCAGATCCGACGCTGGCGGAGGCGGCGAGCGGACCACCAAGGGGTGGTTCCGCGGAGCCAGCAAAAGTCCGCCCTCTGCGCTTCACTTCTTTCGACTGCGCTGATGCGGCTTTTGTCGGCGAGCGAAAAGCGGCTCTTGGAGCGCGTAGCGCTCCTCGGCGACCGCGTCCACCCCGAGGTGCGTCCTGAGCACGCCGCAAGCCACTCGCGGCAGCAGCGTGCCTCACGGCGCTATTCGGTGCCAGGGCTCTCTTCGGTGTGCCAACGGCTCTCGGTCGCGCAAGCGAGCGATGCACTGCACCAGCCGGGAATGTTCGCCAAATCGACCAGCCCCGGGTGCGAGTAGCCGTGCCCGTTGACATAGGTCAATTCGATCGAAAGGAGCGCCGGTGAACGAGGAATCGCGTAGAGCGGCGTACCTGAGGTCTGGTCCGACGAGCTCGCCGTGGCCATCAGCGTGCGCCACTTACAGTTCGGATCAGAGTCGCTGAGCAGCACTGGGTTGCTCATCAATCCGACCGCCCACGGTTCCGAGATCTCGTCGCGAACGTTCAGATTCTCCCCGTCTTCGGTCGTGTAGATATAGCCGCCGCCATCTTCGCGACCGGCCACAGTCATTGCCTGGGAATAGTAGTCTCCGGCGTTGTCGGCCACCGACGCTCCCTCAACGTCAAATTCCACCGAATTGTTATCGAAGTCGCTGGGGTCAAAGCTCACAAAACTGCCGCCTACCGTGTAGCTGGTGCTGTAAATGCGGGCCACCGCCGTCAGATCGCCGTTGCAGTTCGCTCCCAAACCCCAGTAGGGCGGACTCGGATCACCTGTGTTTTCTTGCGTCCAAGTGTCAGTGCTGAGCTCGTAGCTCCACAGCTGCGCGCCACTGGCTTTGGTAAAATACAAATAGAGAATGTCTTCGTCGGTAGGGTGCCCGGCCAACCCGCCGATGCCGATCGACTGCGTCGTCGCCGCAGACGGCAGTTCGGCGATGAAGTCAGCCGACCATTGAAATGCACTGCCCGCCGCGCGATTGTCGTAGTAGATCGCTAACAAGCGCAAGTCATGGGTAGTGGGGCCCGTCTCATAGCGGGCGATGGCGTAACCCATCAACAGCCAATCCGGGGGATCCTCGGTTGCTTTGCCAGTTGAACTAAGGGTCAGCTCCGGACTGCCACACGCGGACAACGTGATCAGTACGACAGCTCCGACGGATGCTAGGATCCTGCCTACTCGGTTCATGAGTGCTCCTTGCCTGAGTGCGCCGATACTACACCCTCGAACGAGGGAAGACGACCAAAACGATACGAGGACCGACAACGCTACGCTGGACAACGCTGCGGTGGTTGGCCTTGACCGCGTACGCGCTGTCGATCGACAAGCGCTGCGGTTCTGCGCGTCAGCGACGCTCGGCGATCGCGGCCCGCAGCAAACGGCCTGGCTCCTCGCTGCGCGGCCCGTCGACCGAGAGCATCCGCCGCCACCGTCGGGCACCTGGCATCCCATTGAAGAGGCCCTGCATGTGGCGCAGTACTTGATAACCCTGGCCACCAGCGGCAACCCAGCGTTCGACGTAAGGCACCATCGCTTCGACCACGGCGATCCGATCGACGCCATCTCCAGCCGCACCGCCGAAGAATCGCGCATCGGCCGCGGCGAACAGCATCGGATCGTCGTAAGCGGCGCGACCGATCATCACACCATCGACCCGTTTCAGGTGGACCGCTGCTTGATCGAGGGTCGCGATCCCACCGTTGATCTCGAACAGCGCATCGCCAAAGTGACGCTTGAGTGCATAAACATCATCGTAGCGCAGTGGCGGCACCGAACGATTCTGCTTCGGGTTTAGCCCACCGAGCACCGCGATCCGTGCGTGGACGACGAATCGATCGCAGCCGGCCAGTGCGACGATCTCGACAAACTCGGCGAGATCGGCAAACTGCTCGCGTCCCTCGATGCCAATGCGATGCTTGACTGTGACCGGCAAGGTCACCGCGGCGCGCATCGCGGCAACGCAATCGGCAACCGTCTGCGGCTCAGCCATCAAGCAAGCGCCAAACCGTCCACGCTGCACGCGCGGACTCGGACAACCGACGTTGAGATTGATCTCATCGTAGCCGTAGTCGGCAGCGATCCGCGCCGCCTCGGCCAATGCGCCCGGCTCATCGCCGGCGAGTTGTAGCGCCAGGGGCCGCTCATTTGGGTCGAAAGCCAACAGGCGTTGATGGTCGCCACGCAGAATCGCCCGCGCGACGACCATCTCGCTGTAGAGCAGCGTGTGGCGCGTAATCAAGCGCATCAGACTGCGAAAGTGGCGATCGGTGCGATCGACCATCGGTGCCACCGACAGCGGCCCATGGCTCGGGCGTCTAGCGTGTTGCATCGAAAGCATCCCGAACCAGGGTCACCTGCAACTCGGGCTGATAGACGATGCCGATCACATCGAAGCGCACATAGCGTTGCGCCTGATCGGCCGCCAGATAACGCTCGGCCGCGCGCAAGATGCGGCGCTGTTTAGGGCGGTTGATCGTTTCTAGCGGATCGCCGTGCTCGGCGTCGTGCTTGCTGCGCACTTCGACAAAGCACAGTACCTCACCCTCCTCTGCAACAATATCGATCTCGCCGATGCGTGCGCGCACGTTACGTTCGATGATCCGGTAGCCGTTTTCGATTAGATGTGCGCAGGCCAACGCCTCGGCGCGCTGACCGCGCGCGGTCGTCGAATCGCTGGAGCCTAAGGTGGTGCTGCGCTCAGCCATCGGCGCAACAGAGGTCGACACACCCCGAAGGGCTTAAGCCTTCTTGGTCGTCTTCTTGGTGGTCGCCTTCTTGGCGGCCTTTTTCTTGGTGGCCTTCTTCTTGGTTGCAGCCGCGGGTGCGTCTGCAGCGGCGGTCTTTTTGGCCTTCTTCTTGGTCGCAGCCTTAGCCGCGGCATCAGGGCGAATGCGCTCGCGAATACGCGCCGCCTTGCCGCTCAGATCGCGCAGGTAGTAGAGGCGACCACGACGCACGCGGCCCTGGCTGCGAACCTCAACACGCTCAACGCGCGGTGCGTAATAGGGGAAGGTACGCTCAACCGCCACACCGTAGGAAACTTTGCGAACGGTGAATGTACCGCGGTTGCCACCGTGCCGACGGCGAATGCAAACGCCCTCGAAAACCTGCACGCGCTCTTTGTCACCCTCGACGATGCGCACGTGCACACGGATGGTGTCTCCAACGCGGAAGTCCGGGAACTGCGGCGCCGGCGAACGGTTTTCAAGCTCCTGAATGATCGGCCTTACGTTGCTCATCTTCTAATGCCCAAGGTTTGAACGGCCAACACTCAGCGGGCTGACCTGCTTACTACGCAACCATCTCGCGCTTGGCCAAACCGGAAATCGATGATCTCTCAGCAGGCTGCGCCACCGGGGCGCAAAACGCGTCTAGGACTGATCTCTTAATCCAAACAATCTGTCAAGAAGGATCGCCGTTGCCGAGCGCACCGAGAGGTGATTGTAGCCGCTCTGTCCCTCGATCGGCGTCAATACGAGGTCGCATTGCTCAAGAAGTTCGTCGGCCAGCCCCCACCCAGTACCCATTAGAATTACAGCGCTTTCATCAGTAGCTAGCCGCGTGAGCAGCGTGTCAGCCGCGACTTGCCCGGAGCGCCGACGCGCAGTGGTCCCAACGACTAGCGGCTTTTTACCAATATTTTCGGTTAATTGCTCAACCATGCTCGCAACGTTTGGCAGCACCCGCACCAGCGACAGCGCCTGCTGCCGATGCGGATTGTGAATCGCCCCGTGACCGCTCTGCCAGTGGCCCACGATCCGCTCGGCCAGCTGACGCTGGGCGGTGATCGGAGTGATCACGAAATATCCCCCTAGGCCGAAGGTGCGGCTACTGCGCGCGATGTCGTGCAGATCCAGGTTGGTTAAGGCGGTCGTTACCAGCTGTTGGGCCTTGTCGTAGACCGGGTGGTGAACCAGCGCGAGATAGACCCGACCCGCGGGCATCGCGAACAATTGGCGTTCGCGCTCGCTTAGGCGATGACGCCGAAACAGCTCGGGCCGACGCTCCAGCGTGCGCGTTAGTCGCTGCGATGTTCGCCAGTCGGCAACCTTCTGATGATCGCCGCCCAGCAAGACCTCCGGCACAGCAGCGCCACGAAACTCGCGCGGCCGTGTGTACTGGGGATATTCGAGCAAGCCATCCTGATGAGACTCCTCGCCAAGCGATCCAGGGTTGCCGATCACTTCAGGGATCAACCGCGCGATGCCATCGATCAGCGCCATCGCCGGGACTTCTCCGCCATTGAGCACGAAATCGCCCAGCGATAGCTGTTGATCGACATAGCCAAGGATCCGCTCGTCGAAACCTTCGTAGCGACCGCAAACCAATACCAGGCTTTCGCGTTGCGCGAGACGTCGCAGATCGGCTTGGCGAATCGGCTGCCCAGCGGGTGTCAGCGCCACCCGATGGGCATTGGGACTCCTGGCTTGCGCAGCCTCGATCGCCGCAACCCAGGGTTCGGGTTTGAGCACCATGCCGTCGCCACCACCAAACGGTGTATCGTCGACGGTGCGATGCCGATCTGCGGTGAAGTCGCGCGGGTCCGAGAAGGCAACCTCGATCAAGCCGCGATCGATCGCTTTGCCGAGCAGCGATCCCTGCAAAAAGGAATCGAAGATCTCGGGAAAGATCGTCACAACCTCAAACTTCATCGGTTGACTTTCACCGCCTCGAAGGCCGCGCCATCTGCGACGTGGATCTCGCGCGCGACCAAGTCGACGCGAACCAGCCAGGGCTCAACGAACGGGATCATTCTTTCGTCGTCGCCATCGCGGACAACCAGCACATCCGACGCGCCAGCCTCAAACACTTCGGCGACCGTCCCATAGCACTGCCCGCCTTCAACCACCCGACAACCGAGCAGGTCCTGATAGAGGTACTCGTCATCGGCCAGCGACAGCGCAGCGCGCGGCAGGATCAGTCGGGCGTCGCGCAAGGTTTCCGCGTCCTCTCGCGTCTGGCAGCCTTCGACGCGGGCGACATAAACAACACGCTCAACTTGCTGAATCGCCTCGAGACGCAGCTGTCTGCCGTCGACGGTGACGATCCGCAACGCCTCGAGGTGCCCCGGTGCGTCGCTGCTCTCGTTGTGCAAGCGAAGCCGCACCTCGCCGCGCACGCCATGGGGACGCGCGACAAAGCCGACTTCAAGCTGTTGGGAATCGTTGACCGCCATGATCTCGCGTATGAAGGCTCACTGCTCGCCGATCACGCTCGCGGCACCTTTTGCAGCAGACTGTCCGGTCAGGGGCTCGACGCAGAGCTACTCGATGATTTCCAGAACCGTTCGCTTGCGAATCTTCGTCGAGGCGGCGCTGAGAATTGTCCGCATCGCCCGTGCCGTCCGGCCCTGCTTGCCGATCACCTTGCCCAGATCGTCCTTGGCGACCTTGAGTTCGATAACCGATGTTTGCTCGCCGAGCACCTCGGACACTTCGACCTCGTCCGGGTTATCGACCAACGCTTTGGCGATTAAGGTGATCAGGTCTTTCATCGATCCGGTGTCGCTCATCTTCTGTCTCCGCAGTCACTTCGGGCGAGCCGCTGTTCGAACTGTGTATCGCAACGTCGACAAGACAAACGAGACGCTCAATCGGATCGCGAGGGCGACCGCCGCTTCGGATCGCACCGCCCTCCGGATCGCACTTCACGGCGCCACGCGGCGCCCTATTCTACTGCTGAGCTTGACGCTGCTTGTCGAGCAGACGCTTCACTGTCTCTGTCGGTTGGGCACCCACACCCATCCAGTGCTCAAGCCGATCCTGCTGGACATTGAACACCGCAGGACTTCGAGTCGGATCGTAAAAACCGATCTGCTCGAGGAATCGACCGTCCCGCGGAGCCCGCTGGTCAGCAACGACCAACCGGTAAAACGGACGCTTCTTTGCGCCCTGCCGAGCTAAACGGAGTTTGACCGCCATGATCTTACGTCTCCCTTACAAAACGCACGCGCCTAAATCAGCGACATATCTATCAGCCACGTGCCCATTGATCCACTATCCCCGACAACCTTCGGCGGCGACTCGGCAAACTTACGTTTCCCAACATCCAAACAGGGAAATTTAGTATAGCAAACCGCCCCTAGCGAGGGGAGTCGAACTTCGGGCCGGGGCTTCGTACCCAACCCTGAGCCACATGTCAAGGGAGCACCGCCGAGGAATCGAGTAATACTGCTTTGCTAGAGCCCGCGAGGATGCGATGGTCCTAGCCGCCGCGCAGGTTCAGCGAACGACAACGGGCCGAGGGTTTCAGCTTAACGCGATGAAATCAAAAGACATTCTAATCGAACTGGACGGTATTGGCCGCCGATTTGGCGCCGTCGACGCACTGAGCGCACTGAGTATCGACGTGCCGACGGGCAGTATCGGTCTGCTCGGTCCCAACGGCGCCGGCAAGTCGACGTTGATCAAGATCGCCCTCGGCTTGCTGTTGCCCAGCGAAGGGCGGTTGCGAGTACTGGGCTTCGATCCAACCCGCCGTCCCCTCGATTTGCGCAGCCGCGTGGGCTACATGCCCGAAAATGATTGCTATATCAACGGGCTCGACGCAGTGACCACCTGTCGCTATGCAGGCGAGCTCTGCGGACTGCCGCGCGCCGAGGCGACCGAGCGCGCTCACGCGATGCTGGAGTTTGTCGGCTTGGGCGACAAGCGCTATCTCAAAGTCGCCGGCTACTCGACGGGACAGAAGCAGCGCGTCAAGTTGGCGCAAGCGCTGGTCCATGATCCCGAATTGCTTTTTCTCGACGAGCCAACCAACGGATTGGATCCGCGCGGCCGCGACGAAATGCTGGCACTGATCGCGCAGCTACCCGAGCGCAGTGAGTGCTCGGTGATCCTCTCTTCACACCTGCTCAAGGATGTCGAGCGCGTCTGTCGAGACGTCGTCGTACTCAACGAGGGACGGGCGATCTACTCGGGACCGATCGACGCACTCGCCGGTGCCGCACCGCAAGATTTCTACGAGGTCCGCGTCAAAGACCGTCCCGAAGTGCTAACCGAAGCGCTGCTCCAAGCAGGCTGCCAAGCGCAGCTGCAAGACGATGGCGCGCTCCACATTCACCTCGCCGCCGACCAGTCTACCGCGCTGATCTTCGAACGCGCGCTGAACAAGCGGATTCAAGTGCGACACCTCGCACCCAAGCGCGCCAGTTTGGAGGACGCTTTCTTGAGCGTACTGACCCAGCAAACGAACAGTCCGGAGGCCGAAAGATGAGCAGCGCCGACGGTTCGCGCATTCGCGACATCGGCTACGCCGCCTACGACGGTCGTCGCCTGCCACACAGCAGCCGGTTTGCGGTCCTCGGTCGCAACACGCTCAGCCTGTTTTGGAAAAGCGGGCTGGTCAAAACGATCTTCATCTTGGGGATGATCCCGCTGGTGATCTGCGCCGTGGTGATGTTTCTCAAGATGAGCTCGGCGGCGGCGCTGCGATCGCGCCAACTCCCCGTCCCCGACATGCTGCAAAACGCCGAGTTCTGGATCTTTAACTGCGCCTTCTGGTGTCAGATCTGGTTTTGCTTTGCGATGAGTCTTGTCGCGGGAACAGCATCGATCGCCGATGACGTACGCACCGGCGCGCTACACTTTTACTTCGCTCGGCCGGTCAGCAAGTCGCACTACGTCGTCGGAAAGCTGCTCGCCGTCGGCACACTCGTCGGCGGGTTGGTGCTGCTACCAGCACTGCTGATGGCGTCAATGCCGCTACTATTTTCCGACGGTGTCGAGCTGACTGTTGGCACCAAGCTCGGCTTGATGCTCGGCGCGCTGGCGTACGGGCTGATCGCCACGGCCGCGTTGACCTTGCCGGCGATCGCGCTGTCTAGCCTGACCAGCAAATCCTCCTACGCGATGGGTGGATGGACCGCGCTGTTTTTTCTCCCCTGGGTGCTGGGCGAAGGTACAGCGTCGGTCGCCAACACCCCGTACCTCGCCTTGCTCTCGATTCCGACCAACCTGCGGGTCGTCGGCGGCGTGTTGATGGGGCGACCTCAGGAGATCGCGATCCCCTGGCTGTGGTCGGTGATCATGTTGGTGCTATTCTCGATCGCCGCGCTGGCCCTGCTCTGGCGCCAACTCGACCGCGCGGAGATCATCAAATGACGCCCGTCGTCGAAACCAACAAGCTCTCTAAATGGTACGGCAAGATCGCCGGTGTCAACGATCTCACCGTCAAGATCGGCGCCGGCGTCACCGGACTGCTCGGCCCCAACGGCGCCGGAAAATCGACGGCGATCAAACTACTCTCCGGCGCGCTACGTCCTTCGAAGGGCGAACTGAAAGTGTTTGGCGAACCCGTCTGGGGCAACCTCGAAACACTGCGCCGCATCGGCCATTGCCCCGAGCACGACGGGATATATCACGACCTGACGGCCGTCGAATTCGTCGCGGCGATGGCAACGCTTTCCGGCCTCGACAAACGCAGTGCACAAAGCGCTGCCAGTACCGCGCTCGATCGGGTCAAGCTCGGCGACGCGCGCAACCGGCCGATCGGCCAGTACTCCAAAGGCATGCGCCAGCGCGTCAAACTCGCCCAAGCGATCGTTCACGATCCCGACCTGGTGCTCTTCGACGAGCCGCTGACCGGCTGCGACCCAGTCGCGCGAGCGCAGATCGTCGCGCTGATCAAAGCGCTCGGCAAAGAGGGCAAGGCCGTGTTGGTCTCCAGCCACATCCTGCACGAGATCGAGGCGATGACCGATCAGATCGTTCTGCTTTACAAAGGGCAGGTGCTTGCTGACGGCAACATCTACCGAATTCGCGAGATGATCGACGAGCACCCACACAAAGTCAGCGTACGCTGCGAACACCCGCGCCAACTCGCCGCGGCGATCGTCGAACAGTCGGCGATCTCGGCGGTGCACTTTCCCGACGATCAAGAACTGCTGATCGAAACGCGCATGCCCGACCAGTGTTATGGGCTATTAGCCTCAGCAATCGTCGAGGGCGGCTTCTCCGTCGCGGCCTTGACCAGTCCCGACAACAATCTCCAGTCGGTCTTCGAGTACTTGACGCGCAACCGCGGGCCAGAAGGAGTCGCCGATGCCTAACCCGCCAGCGATGCCATCGACGGCCACCGTGCTGCGACAGATCGCCGCGCTCAGCTTGCGACGCGCGCGGCGCGGCCGCCTAGTGCGCGTGATCCTCGTCGCCTTGGCCCTGCCGCTGGTCGCCAGCGCATTCGGCTTGATCTCAGGGCGCGGCGGTCTCGATTTCTTCGAGATGCTGCTGACCAACTACCTGCGCTATCTGATCCCGGTGGTGATGAGCCTGCAGGCCACCGCGACCCTCGCCGAAGAAGTTCAGGGCCGCACCCTCGGCTATCTGTTCTCGCGGCCGATCCCACGTTTTTCGGTGCCGCTCGGCAAATACCTGGCCAACGTCACGCTCAGCGGAACGTTGTTGCTGGCCTCGATCACGCTCTGCTACCTGATCTCTGCCGGAAGCGAAATCTTCGCCGGGCTCGATCTGCTACTCGGCGCGCTTGGTGGCGTGCTGCTGGCAGCCTGCTACTTCGGTGCCGTTGCGGCGGCGTTCGGGTCACTGGTCACCAACCACGCACTTACGGCGATGCTGATTTACGTGCTAGCGATCGACATCGGCGTAGGGCTGATTCCCGGGGTCAAAGTCGTTTCGGCCGGCATACACCTGCTAGCGGTCGTCGGACTCTATCGGCCCCACACCAACAGCTTCTTCGCCAAAGACCCGCAACTCTCCCCAGGCATATCCCTCGCGGTAATCGCTGGCATGACCGTACTCTGGCTGATCCTAGCGATCTCCTGGGTCAAGAGCACCGAGTACCGCACCGACCGCTAAACGGACACCGCAAAGACCACAAAGGGGACAGTTCTAATGGTTGGTTAAACCGACTGGTTTAACCAACCATTAGAACTGTCCCCTTTGTCCTCACCGATTTTCGATGGCCGACGACAACGACTGTCGCCTGACCGACTGCATAGTCATCGGCTGTCTAGCGCAGCCGGCAGGGGGTGCTGGATTGGTCAGAATAGACGGCTAACCTGCTGTAATCACTTCTGACGATCATGGCACATCCGATGCAACCACCGCGGCCATGAGCATTGCGACCACGAGAGTCTACTTTGTCGTCTTGATCACTGCGTTGAGTCAGGTCGCCGTCGCCGGATCGGAGCGCAGACTGCGGCGCTTTGGCAATGGCAACTTCAAGGTCTGGTACCGCCCGGGACCCGATAAGAAGGTGCTGCCCCAGATCGCCCGCGCGCTGGCAGCGAAGATGGTAGTCAAGCCAACCTTCGACGGCGGCTTTTACGCGCCCAAGCTGCTTGCGCTTCATCGCTACGGACAAGCGCCGAGCAAACGACTGCTCGCCGGCAAACTCGACCCAGCAGCGTTCATGACGCAGCTGTTTGGCGCGGGCAGACTGGTCTACAGCAACCGACGCAGCGGTGAAGTGGCTTGGAAAACGCAGGCCGGTGAGCAGATCCCCGTCGGCAACTACAAGTTCCAGCGGGTCCAACTGGCCAGCAACGCGAACTTGGCGACGATGGATGCGGTGCTCAGGCGCTTAGCCGACAAACCGGCAGCCAAGCCGAGCGCCAAAGAGGTCACCATCGATCGCGACTTTTTCGCGATGGGACGAATTGTTACCAGCAACAACGGTATCCAGCGCAGCAATCAAGCCGTGAGCTACACCAACAAGACCTACGCCGAACGCAAGATCAACATCGCCGGGCGCTTCGCACTGCTGTTCGGTCCGGGCAAATTCGCCTACGGCAAAAACGACACAGTCTATTGGCGCAACCATGATGGTCAGCAGACCTTCATCGGCCGGCTCAAGCAAGCCAACGGCCAAACGGCCTTCATCGCCGGTCGCAAAGCAAAACAGCTGCGCAATCGCTATCTCGGCGAATACGCGCTCGACTATCTCGACAAGTTGTCCCGAAAAGTCGGCCATCTCAAACTGGGCTTGGTGGTCGACATGCGTGAGCTAAACTACGGGCCGTCGGTGCGGAACAGCGCCCAGACGCTGCAACTGAATGTCCAGCGGAGCGGCGCAGCAGCGGGCCGCTTCGAAGTCGCCAGCCTGCCGATCAGCT
Source organism: Deltaproteobacteria bacterium (assembly GCA_020633415.1). Taxonomy (GTDB): domain Bacteria; phylum Myxococcota_A; class Polyangia; genus JACKDQ01. Next base: position 741,945 of record JACKDQ010000001.1, on the reverse strand, counting down.
CAACCAAAGTCTATTCCGAGCGGCTCGGCGTTGGCCCCTACGCCCACGACTATCTGACCTGGAACGAAAACCTGCCCGAGCAACTGAGCAACGCCCTCGATCCGGCCTCAGCCTACGACGGCAAAAAGCTCTACACTTCGCACGTCGTCGACGGCGCTAAGTACAGCTATTTTGGTGACCGCGCGATCTCCCTGACCTGGACCAGCAACACGCTGCGCGACGCCCGCGGTTGGCTCGAGCTACCCGCTGGCGTTGTCGCCAAGCACACCGTGCTGCTGCACCGCACCGGCCACTCGGGAACCGGCCAGGTGATCACCCACCGCACCAAACTGATCGACAACCGCGCGAAACCATAGCCGCTGACGTTTCGGTAGCTGCTGCGTCCCATTTTTGCGACACAACCATCCCGCGTGGCCCTCGTATTTGTACGAGGAGCTATTCGATGCACCACGCCTACAGATTCGCCACAACACTGTTGTTTCTCGCCAACGCCTGGGGCTGTTCCGAATCGAGCGCGCCGGCCAGCGACGCAGCGATCCTCGCCGATAGCGCACGCGCCGACGCGAGCCGCGACACGCGGGTACTCGATGGTCCGGCATTGGACAAGGCAAAATCCGACGCGTCGAACCACGATGCGGCAAGCGACGATCAAACCTGGCCGGCCGACGCCAGCGCCGACACCAACAACGACCTCGGCATCGACGCCAGCGCCGACCAAGGGGCCCAGGATGCGGGCAGCAGCGATGCAGGCAGCAGCCCAGGCGGCAAACACCTTTGGTCGCTGCGCTTCGGCGACAGCGAATCCGAGCGCGTCCTCGGTGTCGGCAGCGACGCGCTGGGCAACGTCTATATCACCGGCGTCTTTCGCGGGTCGATCGACTTCGGCGGAGGGACGCTGACCGCCGGCGGCCACGACGACATGTTCGTCGCCAGCTTCAGCAAAGGCGGCAAATATCGCTGGGCCAAGGTCTTCGGCGACAAGGGCGCAGAGCGCGGCGAAGCGATCGCCGTCGACAGCAGCGGCAACAGCTTTATCACCGGGTCTTTTCAAACCAAGATCAACTTCGGCGGCAGCGATCTGCTCGATGCGGGCCTGTCCGACATCTTCGTGGTCAGCTTCGACAAAGACGGCAAACATCGCTGGTCGAGGCGCTTTGGCAGTGCCAATAACGAACACCCCTACAACGTCGCCCTCGACCGCGTGGGCAACGTCTACTTCAGCGGTTTGTTCCAACTCCAAGCCGATTTCGGCCAAGGGCCACTGACCAGCGCTGGCAGTTTCGACGCCTATCTGGCCAGCTACGCAAACGACGGCAAACCGCGCTGGGCCAAACGCTTCGGTGGCAAAGGCTCAGACTACGCTCACGGCATCGGTACCGATGCCCAAGGCAACGTCTACCTGCAGGGCAGCTTCGAAGATACGATCGACCTGGGCGGCACAGTGCACAGCAGCGCCGGCAACTACGACGTTTTTCTCGTCAGCTTCGACAAGGACGGCAAGCAGCGCTGGTCGGCACGCCACGGCGGAACGGAGACCGAGCAAGCGCGCGGCGCCGCCGTCGACGATGCCGGCAACTTCTATGTCTGCGGCCGGATCTGGGGCGACAGCAACTTCGGTGGCTCAGCGTTAAAGCATGCCGGCTCGGCCGACATCTATCTGGCGGCCTACGACAAGGACGGCAAGCACCGCTGGTCCAAGCGCTTTGGCGACGCCGACGAAGACAGCGCCAATGCGCTCGTCATCGACCCACTCGGCCGGATCTACCTCGCCGGCTACTTTCACAAATCGCTCAACCTCGGCGGCGCAACGTTCAACGCGCTGGGCTGGGAAGACGGCTACGTCGCCAGCTTCGACGCCCAAGGCGGCCATCGTTTCAGCCTGCCGATCAGCAGCAGCGTCACCGACAAGGCTCACGCGCTAGCCTTGAGCAAGGCCGCCCAGCTGCTCGTCGGCGGCGAGTTTCAACAAACGATCGATCTAGGCGGTGGTCCACTGAAAAGCGCCGGTTTCGCCGATGCGCTGCTGTTTGCCCTCACGCCCTAGCGCAAAAGATATCCTTTTTATATCAACATCTTAGACGAGTCACCCGGGTCAGAGCTTGGCCCGCGGCGCGCCCCAGCCGGGCGCAGCAGATCCTTGACGCAACCGGGCTAGCGTGGCAGACGTGGCGAGACCGTCGGAGGATCCTCGTGAACAACGTTACCCTTTTCGCCGTCGCCACCGCGCTTACCCTGAGCGTCAGCGCCGGCTGCAACTCAGAAGACGAGGTCACCAAGACCTGTAACGCCTCGTGCAGCAAAAACGTTAGCAATAGCCACCCGTGCAAGGACAAGCAGGGCGAGTGCGTCGACAAGTGCATCGCGCGCGCCGCACAGGTGGCCGCTCAGTCGGACTACGGCGGGCGCTGTGGGCTGTGCTTTGCCAGGCTGTTCAACTTCGCCGCACTGGTCTGCAGCGATGACCGCACCCAGCTCTGCGAGCAGGGTGGACTATCCGACCCGAAGTGCACGCCCAAGCCGAACTGCGCCGACACCGACCAGATCTGCAACGGCGTGTATCAGGGGCCGAGCAAGCTAACTCATGAAGTCTGCGTAAACGATTGCATAGAGCCCGACGCCGGCGTCGCCTTCGGCTACTAGCAACTCGCTGTTGTCGAGCCGCAGGGCAGATTCTCGGCTAGGCGGGCTGCTAGGCGGCTGTTTCGCCAGCAACACAAGCGACGGGGGCGGCCTTGCGATGACGCGCCGTCGCACGATGACGATCGAAACAGCGCTCGCTACAAAAGACGAGCTTTTCGCGTCCGCTGTTGCAGGCTACGACAGAACAGCGCAGGTACGAATCGCCGGTGTGGATCTCTTTGCGACAAATCAAGCAACACAACGGCCGTTGACTCGCGTTGGACATGCAGTGCCTCGATCATTTTCGCGACGGTAAGTGAGACAGCAAATAAGGATGCGCAACCCTACCCAAGGCAGTCTGCGATGACAACCCGCACCGTTCATTTCGTCACCCTGGGTTGCCCGAAAAACATCGTCGACAGCGAGCGAATGCACCGGCTGGCTGCCGATCAAGGGATCTCGGCGGTCGATGATCCGGCGGCCGCCGAAGTGATCGTTGTCAACACCTGTGGTTTCATCGAAGCCGCCAAGCAGGAGTCGATCGATACGATCCTCAAGATGGCCGAATACAAACAGCAGGGTACGCTGCAGGCGTTGATCGTCGCCGGCTGTCTGTCCCAGCGCTATCCCGAGGAGCTCGCCCGCGAGCTGCCCGAGGTCGACCATTTCCTCGGCACCACCGACTTTGCCACGCTGCGCGAGATTCTTGCTGAACGCGAGCGTCGCCGCCAAGCGGTCGGTCAACCGCTGCTGATGAACGAACAAGAATATCGGCGCCAGCTGATCGGCCCGCCACACAGCGCCTATCTGAAGATCTCCGAGGGCTGTGACCGCCCCTGCGCCTTCTGCAGCATTCCGTTGATGCGCGGCAAACAGCGCAGCCGCACGATCGATTCGTTGGTCGAGGAAGCCCGCACGTTGGCGGAAAGCGGCGTCGTCGAACTGATTCTCGTCGCCCAAGACAGCACCGCCTACGGCCGCGACTTGGAACCGAGCGTCAGATTGACCGACCTGTTGCGCGCGTTGGACCAAGTCCAGTCGCTCGAATGGATCCGCCTGCACTATGCCTACCCCTCGATGATCAGCGAAGCGCTCGCGCAAACCATCGCTGGCTGCCAGCGGGTGATCCCCTATCTCGACCTGCCGATCCAGCACGTCGACGATACAGTCTTGCGCCGCATGCGACGTGGCTACACCGAGCAGGTGGTCCGCGAGCGACTGGAGATCCTGCGCAAGCACCTGCCCGAGGTGGTGATCCGCACGACGTTCTTGCTCGGCCACCCGGGCGAGACCGATCGCGCTCACCAACGGCTACTGAGCTTTTTGCAGGATGCTGAGCTCGACAACGTCGGTGCATTTGTCTTTTCCGCCGAGGACGGCACGGCGGCGCTCGATCAACCGGATCCGGTTTCCGCCGAAGTCGCCGAGCAGCGGCGGCAAGAGGTGATGGCACTACAACAGCAGATCAGCCGCAACAAACTCCGTCGCCGAATCGGCCAGCGCCTGAAGGTGATGGTCGACGGGATCAGCGCTGAAAGCGAGTTCCTGCTCGAGGGTCGCTACTATGGCCAGTCGCCGGAGATCGATGGCACGGTAACGATCACCGACGCGGCCCGCTGCAGTCCGGGCACGATCCTCGAAGTCCAGATCACCGATAGCGCCGACTACGACCTGGTCGGTTCGGCAGCACCTGCCTGATGAAAGCGATACTCGGCGACTTTGTCCGACGCATTGGCGGCATGTTGCTCGCACCACGGGCAACGATCGATACGGCGATCGACGAGCGTGGCCGCGGATCGTTCGCCACAATGGTGGTACTGTGCCTGCTGACGGCCACTGCTTTGAGTTTTCCCTCACTAATGCGATCGACGCTCTTTGCCGTCGACGTCAGCGCGAGCGCCGGGCTGATGATGCTGGTCAACGTGTTGCTCGGCCAGTTGCTGCTACCGCTGTGCGCCGCGCTGCTCGCCGGACTGTTGCTCTCGCTAACGGGACGTCGTAAGCAGCACCCCTCGGGTCAGCAGATCGACTATGTCGGACTCGGCGCGCTGTGCACCTTACCAGCGGCGACAACGCTACTATTGGTCGGCGTTGGCCATCGCCTGTTTGGCGCCGGTCTGCCCCGCTGGCTGACCTTGGCGATCGCCAGCGGCTGGCTGGGCGCGTTGACGCTGCTGGCGACCAGCCGGTTGCGCGCTAAACTATCTCCAGCAGACGAGGACGAAGATCGTGATCGATCGCGCTGACCGCCCAGCCTTCATCGCCGGCATCGTCGTGGTCGGCCTCGCACTGCTGATGACAGCCAAAGGCGCCTGGTGGTCGGCCAAGCACATCGAGCGACTGCGCCCGCCGCAGACCGGTGCGGCGGCGCCCGCCTTTTCACTGAACACACCTGACGGCAAGCCGATCGCGCTCGGGGCATTGCGCGGTCAGGTCGTGCTGCTCGACTTTTGGGCGACCTGGTGCGGCGCTTGCCGCAAAAAGATGCCGCAGCTTGAGCGCCTGCACCGCGAGCTGGAACAGCGCGGACTGCGTATTCTAGCGATCAACGTCGAGGGCAACGCCGAGCGCACCGCCGCTTATCTCAAGCAGCGCAAGAGTCCGCTGACCGCGTTGGTCGATGACGGTACAGTCGCTCGGCATTACGGCGTTCAAGTTCTGCCGCATCTGGTGCTGATCGATCGCCAGGGAAAGACCGTCGACGTGCAGGTCGGTCAAGGCGGCGATACGCGCCTGCGCAAACGGATCGAAGTCCTGCTCGCTGCCCGCTAGGGCGGAGCAGCGCTCGTTACTTTTTCGCGGACGTCGCAGCTTCGGGCAGCAGAAACGAGACCGTCTGATTGCCCAGCCCGGACCAGGTGCCCCAGTTGTGCCCAATGCCTTCCCAGCGGCCGGCGATCCAAATCTCGTCCCCGCTACGCACGCCGCAAAACGCCTGATCGCTCAGTCGGATCTGCAGCTCGCAGGTGCCCGCGTCTTGGGGCATCTCAACCGAGCTCAAGCAGATGCCCTCGCTAACCCGATATTGGCTACGCCGTTTGTCCTTGTTCCAACTTTCCACAACACACGAGCCGGGACCGCTGGCGTTGTCGTGATAGGGCGCGCCGTCGCGAAAGGCGAACATCTTGACCCGATTGTTGGGCCGACGCGTCGCCCCTGGATTTTGATAGGCCAACTGCAGCGTGAGCAGATCACCCCGCCGCGTCGTCTTCAGCAGGCGAAACTGTGAACGCTGCGCTGATGACGCGCTCTCCCAGCTCACGACCAGGAGCATGCTGCAAAAGATGACCAGTTTGCTCACCTCAGCAAGAGAAGCAACACTCGTGCCCAACCCATTGGCCGCTATCTATTGAGTTTCATTGCAGCACCTTAGGCGTCTGCTGGCAGCACCCGTCGCTTGCGTAATCGAAAGCTGAACGGTGCGCTGGCTCGACGGTCGGTCGCCGGCGAGTCGCCCCGCTCACAGGACGGCAAGGGGCCCGGCGCGTGTCGACCCGCGGCGAATGTTACGCGTCCATATCGCGAAAAGGCTAGCCGCCGGATTTGCGCTGTAGATGCTGCTTGGCCGCGCGAGCGATCGCCGCCGGCACGTTCTTCGAACGCGAGATCATCCGCACATCGTTGGCACGCAGGTGCGACAGCAGCTTCATCGCATGGGCCAACGGGCACTTGGGGTTGTTCACCAAGTTGAGTTTGATCTGGTAGCTCTTTTGCCAGTCACGCCGACCGCAGATGTAGCGGATCACATCCTCGGAGAGACCACGGTTACCGGCGTGGCGCGCCGCTTCCTGCTCGGAGACCGCCGGCGATTCGATCGCCGCCATCGCCACCAGGCGGTTGGTATCACGGATCAACACGGTCCGGTGAAACACCGAACCCAACGTCGCCAAACGAATTCGCGCGTTGACCGAGAGCTCGGCGATCTGCACCTGCTTTTTGCCCTGCTCTTCGGCATCGAACTCGAGATTGCCCAGTGGCCCCTGGTCCCAGGTCTCATCGATCAAGGCCTCAAAGACCTCATCGAACTGCTCGCCTTCGGCGGTGATCTCCTCGGCCATCTGCAGTGGCGCCTCGGGATCGGTCGAGGCCGCATCTTCGACTGGCTCGGCAGCTGGCGGCTCCTTGGCAGCGCTGCCCATGATCTGCGCGACCAGCTGCTTGTACTGCGGAACATCGAGGGTCAGGTTGTTACGAACCGCCATTTCCAACAGTCGATCGACAGTCGACATTCGGGCGCGCTTGTTGAAATAGATCGCCTCAATGATCTGCGGATGACGCAGCAAGCGCTGTTGGTTTCCGGCGAGGATCTCCAATGACGCCTCGGAAAGCTGCTCAGCGAGCGAGACGAACGTCTCGTCGGCCACCGCGCTGTTGAGCAACACGCGCTCGACCAGCGTGGCGTCACCGACCACCCGCAGCGCGAAATAGTCCAGCACCCGCGGATCGAGGGCTTCGCCCAGTGCCGCGCTCAGCACCTTGGGCGGCAGCTTTTCCGCACTCTGGGTGGCTGCTTGGGCGATCTTCTCGTCAGCATCGAGGCTGAGCTGATAGAGCGCCGTCACCAGGTCCTTCGGACCCATTGGCGCCAACCCGCGCGCCGCCATCATCTTGACAGGCGCAGGAGCGCTGGGCCCGACCGCCTTGGCGACGGCCGGGGATAGCGCTTCCGGTGCTAGCGGGGTGCGTTCGAGCGCCATAGCAGCGAGGGTCTAGTCTTCGTCCTCAGCAACGGCAGCTTCAGCGACGATCTTCTCGGCGAGGTTCGACGGCACCTCTTCGTAGTGCGAGAACGCCATATTGAAATGGCCGCGACCGGCGGTGATCGACTCTAGATCGATCGCGTAGCGCAACACTTCCGCGAGCGGAACGTGCGCCTTAACAACCTGGTTCTTTCCTTTGGCCTCAGTGCCGAGCACTTTCCCCCGGCGACTGCTGACGTCACCGATGATATCGCCCATGTTGTCTTCAGGGCAGATCACTTCGAGCGTCACCACCGGCTCAAGCAGGATCGGCTGGGCCTTGCGGAAGGCCTCTTGGAACCCCTTGGAGCCGGCCATCTCGAACGAGCGCCCATCGGAGTCAACCGAATGGTATTTGCCGTCCTTAAGCGTGACCTTGATGTCGACCACCGGGAAGCCAGCAATAACGCCGCGCTCCATGCGGCTACGGATGCCCTTTTCCACCGAGGGAATGAACTGCCGCGGAATCGCGCCACCGAAGATCGCGTCGACGAAGAGCAGCGAATCATCGGTCTCCACGTCTTTCGGTTTCGGTTCCATGTCGATAAAACACACACCGAACTGACCGCGCCCACCGCTCTGCTTCTTGTGCTTGCCTTCGACGTTGAGCGCCTTGCCCTTGATCGTCTCGCGATACGGGACCTTCGGATCGGCGAGCTCAACTTCGACGCCCATCCGACGGAGTTTCTCGACGGTAGCCTCGATGTGAACCTGACCCAGGCCGCGCAGCAGCATCTCTTTGCTCGACTGATCGCGGTCGAGTCGCAAGGCGATGTCTTCCTCGAGCAGATCGTGCAGTTTCGTGGCGACTTTCTCCTCGTCGCCCTTTGACTTCGGGCGAATCGCGTAGCCGATCACGGGCTCGGGAAGCTTGACCGCCGGATAGACGATCGGGGCCTTCTCGTCGGAGAGCGTGTCGCCGGTCTTGGTAGACTTGAGCTTGGCCAAACCGACGATGTCACCAGCGACGGCCTTATCGACATTGTCGCGCTTTTTGCCGGTCAAGAGATAGAGCTGACCGACGCGCTCTTTCTGATCGCGGTTGCCGTTGACCACTGTCTGATCCGCCACCAGCGTACCCGACAGCACGCGTACCAGGGCGATCCGCCCGATGTCGGCGCTGATCGTCTTGAAAACCAGACCGGAAAACGGCTGCTCCTCACTCGCCGTGCGGCTGGCTTCCTCGCCATTCGGCGCTTTGCCGACGCGCGCACGACGGTCGAGCGGGCAGGGGAAGTCAGCCATCATGTCGAGCAGCGGCTGGACGCCGATATTCCGCGTTGCCGAACCACAGAACACCGGCACGATCGTGCCGGTAAGAATCGCCTTGGAAAGCCCGTGGTGGATCTCGTCCTCGGAGAGCTCCATCGTCTCGAGGTATTTCTCCATCAACGCGTCATCGCTCGACGCGATACCTTCGATCAGCTCCTCGCGCGCCGAGGCGGCCCGATCGCTGTAGTCCGCCGGAACGTCCTCCACCACGACCTTGCGACCGTCGTCATCAAAGCGGTAGGCTTTGAGCTGGAGCAGGTCGATCACGCCGCTAAACTGCTGCTCTTCGCCGATCGGCAACTGCAAGGCCACGGCCTTTTGGGAGAGGATGTCCTTGACCTCCTGCAGCGCCTGCGCGTAATCAGCGCGCTCGCGGTCGAGCTTGTTGATGAACACCGCCCGTGGCAGCCCATCGGCGACCGCCCGTGCCCAGCCGCGCTCGGTACCGACCTGAACGCCATCCGGAGCACTGACCACAACGACCGTCGCATCGGCCGCTGCCAAGCCCATATCCATATCGGCCGCAAAGTTCCCGTCACCCGGCGTATCGACGAATACGATCTTGCGCTTGTTCCACTCGACCTGGCCGACTGCCAGCTGCATGCTCGACTTGCGCTTGAGCTCCTCGGGCTCACTATCGAGCAAGGTGGTCTCATCATCCACTTTGCCCAGTCGCGTCGTCGCCTTGGCGTCGAAAAGAAACGCCTCGCCGAGTGAAGTCTTGCCGCACTTTCCGTGGCCAACGAGTGCGATCGTCCGAATGTCTTTTGGTTGGTATGCCTTCATCGTCGTCCTTCCAACAGCTCACCAGCAGGATTCCCACCAGGAGGATCTCGACGGAACGGTGCTAGACAAGATGGTGACCAACTAACCGATCGACCACCGCCGGCACAACTCGCCGAAGAAGTGGATTTTGGGACCAAAATGAGATTTTGGTCAAGGCTGGTTGCGACGGTAGATCAAATGCAAACCGTGGAGCGTAAGGTGTTCGTCGACCTGCTCGATGCTCGCCGAAACATCGGCCACGCGGGCTGCCAGACCGCCGGTCGCCACCACCCGCACCGCAAAGTCCAGTTCGCCCTTCATCCGCTCGACCAGCCCATCGACCAGGCCGACGTAGCCGAAAAACAGACCCGACTTCATACTATCTACGGTGTTGCGGCCGATCACCTGACGCGGCCGCTCGACACCCACCCGCGGCAACTTGGCCGCACGCTGATAAAGCGCTTCGGCGCTGATCGCCAGGCCCGGCGCGATCGCCCCGCCCAGATACTCACCACGCGGACTAACGCAGTCGAAGGTCGTCGCCGTACCAAAGTCGACAACGATCAATCCCCCTGGATAGCGATCGAACGCCGCCGCCGCATTGACCACGCGGTCCGCGCCAACTTCCTTGGGATTTTCAGCCAAGATCGGCACGCCAGTCTTAACGCCTGGGCCAACCACGATCACCGACATGGCGAGCCGCGAAAAGGCCTGCTCGATCGCCGCGGTAGCGCTGGGCACCACGGAGGCAATGATCGCCTCGGCGGCGCCCGAAAAATCGCCTAGCCCGAGCTGCTTGAGCAACAGCAGCCACTCGTCTGCGGTACGCGTAGCTGCGGTGGTCAAGCGATAGTGCTCAGTGAGCTCACCGTCGACGAACGTGCCGATCACCGTATTGCTGTTGCCCACATCAACGGCGTGAAGCACCGTACCCACTGGGGGCCCACTTTGGTTCATCGCTCTTCCACCATTCTCTTTGACCTGTCGGCGCGCAGTGACGTTCGCTACGTCGGCGCGCGAGCGGCACTAGCAGGGTGTAAAAACAAAGTGTACCCTCACAGCTCGGCAACAAATCACAGCTCAACAGCGCAGCAGCTGTCTGCCTGCGCAGCATAGTCGATGACCATAGCAGAGAAAAAGCCCCAGCGAGCGATCAGCAAGACCGGTTCAACGGGCCACAAGTCCGTCGCCTGGCTGCGACCCATTCTGCTGCTCGGCGGCATCACAGCGCTGTGGTTTGTCGGCCTGCTGTTGCTCCAACAACTGCTCGACAACGGTGTCTCCGTCTTATCCAGCATTGGCGAGTACCACAGTGATGACGCGCAGAGCGCACTTGGTAATCTGCCGGAGGTTGTCGTCGCCGTGCTGGGTATCGCAATCACCGTAGTGTCGATCATCGTCCAACTCTCGGCGACGCGCTACACGCCGCGCGTTACCGAGATGTTCTTTGGCGACCGATCGAATCTGATCGTGCTCGGTTTTTTCGTCGTAACCTCAATCCACTGCATCTGGGCCACTTTTGTCGTGCACAGCGGCTTTTTGCCACAAGTGCTAATCGCCGCGACAGTGCTGATCATGACGGTGGCGATCTTGGTGTTGATCCCCTACTTCGCCTACGTCTTCGCCTTCGTCGAGCCCCAGCGGATCGTTTCGCGCTTGCAGGCCCAAGCGCTTGACGATGCGCTCGCAGCAACGGGCTCGGAGGATCAACAACCGCGCCAGCGGCACGTCCTCGCCAGCATCGAGCAGCTGGCCGACGTGGCGATCAACTCGATCTCTAACAAGGACCGCATTATCGCCTCGCGCAGCGTCGACGCTCTGCGCGACCTCGCCCGCGGATACCTGATCGACAAACGACGGCTCTCTCCGAGTTGGTTCGTCGTCGGCGGAGCGCTCAAAGAGAACCCCGATTTCACCGTAATGGCCGAACGCAGCGTCGAGGAACTTTCCAGCGGCAGCGCGTGGCTTGAGTTCAAAATCCTGCGTCAATACCAGATGGTCTTTCACGATTGCCTCAACCGCATGCGCGACGTCAGCCAGCTCGTGGCGATCAACACCCGCTACATCGGTCAAGACGCCGTCGAACTCGGTGACACGGCGGTCGCCGAGCTGACGATCAAATTCTTTAACACCTACATGCGCTACGCGATCAACGCGCGCGACGTGCGCACCGCCTACAACGTCTTGCACCAGTATCGACAGCTCGCTGAGGCGTTGCTCCGTGCCACCCACGTTGAACAGGTCCGAGACATCGGTCAGTACCTCAAGTACTACGGCCAAACCGCCAACGCCGCCGGCCTACCGTTTGTCACCGAAACCGCTGCCTACGATTTTTGCGCGCTGTGTGAGCTAGCACACCAACTTGACTCACCGGCCCATGATGGACTACTCGCCACCTTCCTCGAGGTCGATAAAGCGCCCGAAACCGAAGCCGAAGAACGCTCGCTGCGTGGGGTGCGCAAAGCACAGATCAAATTGGCCACATATTACCTGGCGGCCGGTGACGAATCCCGCGCCCGCCAGATCCAAGCCGACATGGCCCAAGAAGGCGCAGAGCGTCTGCGCAGCATTCGTCAAGAGTTAGCCAGCGTCGTCGACCGTGACTTCTGGGAAATCATCGACCGTGGCGATAATCTGGAATACCTACCCCAACACCGCCGCGCACAGCTTGCCGTCTTCTTTTCCTGGTTTGGCGCCCATGTCAACACGGACTAGCCACCGCTATTCACAGCAATAGACAAGCGAAATAGAGCACTTATCGTCAATTGGCGACACTGCCAACTTGCCACCGTCGGCGATTCGCTATACTGTAAGGAAACTGCGCAAACCTGCGCCTTTAGGTGGTCTCGTCGCATGGAGTACGACCTCCACGAAGAAGCTCCGCGTGTTCTTGTCGTCGATGATGAGAAGGTCATCCGTGAAATCCTTAGCGATTTTCTGACGATCGAGGGCTTCCTCGTCCGCACCGTCGAAGACGGCAGCGCCGCGCTCGAGGAACTGCAGCGCCGCTCTTACAACCTGGTGATCAGCGACCTGATGATGCCCAAGATGGGCGGCATCGAACTGCTCTCGCGCATCAATGAGCTCAATCTGAATGTGCTGACGGTGATCATGACCGGTTTCGGCACTGTGGAAAGCGCCATCGAGGCGATGAAAAAAGGTGCGTACGATTACATCCTCAAGCCGTTCAAGGTTGAGGAAGTCGTGCACGTCGTCCAGCGCGGCCTCGATCGCCAGCGCCTGCAGGCCGAAAACATCCGCCTCAAAGAGGCGCTCGGCATCTACAAGCTTTCCGAAGCGATCAGCCAGAGCCTCAGCCTCGAGCACATCCTGCAGATCGTCGTCGATGCCGCGCTCGAGGAAACCAAAGCCGATCTCGTTACGCTGATGCTCGAAGACATTCCGGGCACCGAGCGCTTCGCTGAACGGGTTCGACGCGGCCGCGACGGGTTTGGCGCTGACCTATCGGCTCTGGCCGGCGAACTGAACATCGAGGAGCTGCTGAGCAGCTTCCACGCCGAGCGCCAGGTGTTGGTGCACGGCGTGCGTTGCCACCCGTTCTTCCTCGCACCACCCCGGCAGCAACGCATCGTCTCGCTCTGCTCGATCCCGCTGATCGTGCGGCACGATGTCGTCGGCTTGCTCAACGCCTATTCATTCAGCCGCGGCCACAAGTTCACTGAGGGCCAGCGCAAAATGCTTTCGGTGATCGGCTCGCGTGCTGCGGTTAGCATCGAAAACGCGCGCCTTTACGAAAACCTGCTCTCGACCAATCGCGATCTCGAAGCGGCTAACCTTTCCCTCGAGGAGAACTACCGCCAAACAATCGTCGGCTTCGCCAACGCTCTCGAGGAGAACGACCTTTACACCCGCGGTCACTCCGAACGCGTCGCCCAATACGCGCAGCTTGTCGGCGAAGCGCTTCAGCTCGACGCGCGGCTGCTCGACCATCTGGTGCTCTCAGCCCGCGTTCATGACATTGGCAAGATCGGGATCCCAACCGACATACTCAACAAGCGCGCGCTGCCCACAGCGGAAGAGTACAAGCTGCTACGCGAGCACCCGTCGAAGGGCCGCCGCATCCTCGAACCGATCCCGTTCATGCGCGAATTGATCGCCGGTGTCTATACCCACCACGAGCGCATCGACGGCAACGGCTACCCCCAAGGCCTCAAGGACCGCGACATCCCATTACAGGGGCGGATCATCGCGATCTGCGATGCCTACGACGCGATGACCACCGATCGCGCATACCGCAGAGCGCGCGGCCACGATGAGGCCGCCGCCGAGCTGCGCCGCTGCGCCGGAACCCACTTTGATGCCGAAATCACCGAGGTCTTCCTCGCAGTCCTCGACCGCTATCGCCACCAAGCCGAAAGCGAGACCCGTGCTGTCGCCAGTTTGTGATCCGAGCGCGGCCTCGAGTGGCGCCCTCAGCTAAGCAAAACCATCTGAAATCTCGATAGATCGACCGTCCGGGACCGGCTATTTTGCCGCTGATCTACAGTCGTTTTTTTGCTAAGAATGGCCCCTTATGACAGACCAAGCGCCGCCCCAGCTGGGGAACATCCAACCGACCACCATCGAAGAGGAGATGCGCTCGTCGTTCATCGATTATGCGATGAGCGTGATCGTCTCTCGCGCACTTCCCAACGTGCGCGACGGCCTCAAGCCGGTCCATCGCCGCATCCTCTACGCGATGCACCAGCTCAAAAACTTTCACAACCAACCCTACAAGAAATCGGCCCGCATCGTCGGTGATGTCATCGGTAAGTATCACCCTCACGGTGACTCGGCGGTCTACGACGCGCTGGTCCGCATGGCGCAAGACTTCTCCTTGCGCTACCCGCTTGCCGATGGACAAGGCAACTTCGGCTCGATCGACGGCGACCCGGCGGCGGCGATGCGCTACACCGAGATCCGCATGGCGGCGATCGGCAGCGCAATGCTCGCTGACATCGAAATGGAGACCGTCGACTGGCAGCCCAACTACGACGACAAAGAGCTCGAGCCGCAGATCCTACCCGCTCAGATCCCCAACCTGCTGGTTAACGGCGCCCAGGGCATCGCCGTCGGTATGGCGACCAATATCCCGCCCCACAACATCCATGAAACGATCAACGCTGCGATCGCGTTGGTGCGCAACCCCGAGATCGGCTTGCCTGAGTTGATGGAGATCATTCCGGGACCGGACTTTCCCACCGCGGGCTTCATCTACGGACGCCAAGGCATCGCCCAAGCCTATCAAACGGGGCGTGGCCAAGTGATGATGCGCGCGCGCACCGAAATCGAGGAGTTCAAAAAGAACCGTCAGGCGATCATCGTTACCGAGCTGCCCTATCAGGTAAACAAAGCACGCTTGGTCGAAAAGATGGCAGCGTTGGTTCGCGAGAAACGACTCGAAGGCATCTCTGACCTGCGGGATGAATCGTCGCGTCAGGGCATGCGCATCGTGATCGAGCTTAAGCGCGATGCTGTCCCCGAGATCCTGCTCAACCAGCTCTACAAGCTGACCCAGCTGCAAGAGTCCTTCAACATCAACATGGTCGCGATCGTCGACGGCCGCCCAGAGATTCTTTGCCTCAAGGACGTGCTGCAGAAATACGTCGACCACCGCGTCGACGTGGTCACGCGTCGAACGGCCTTCCAGCTGCGCGAGGCGGAAAAACGCGCCCATATCTTGGAAGGCTTGAAGATCGCCCTCGACAACCTCGACGAGGTAATTGCGCTGATCCGCAAGGCTGAATCGCCAGCGGCCGCCAAGACGGGCCTCTGCGAACGCTTCTCGCTTTCGCCGATTCAAGCTCAGGCGATCCTCGACATGCGCCTCCAGCGACTGACCGCTCTCGAGCGCGACAAGATCATCGCCGAACTCAAAGAGATCCAGGAGAAGATCGCCTTCTACAAATCCTTGCTCGCCGACGCCGCAAAGATGCTCGAAGTCGTCATCGCCGAGATGGAAGAGGTTCGCGAAAAATACAACGACGAGCGCCGCACGGAGATCATCGACGCGTCCGGCGAGATCAGCGTCGAGGACTTGATCGCCGACGAGGAAATGATCGTCACGATTACGCACAGCGGCTATGTCAAGCGCGAAGCGATCAGCGCGTACCGCGCACAAAAGCGCGGCGGCAAAGGCGTCACCGGCATGACGACGCGCGATGAGGATTGGGTGCGTGACCTGTTTATCGCCAGCACCCACGACATGCTACTGATGTTCACCGACGCCGGCCGCGTCTACTGTCGCCCGGTCTACGAGATACCACGCGCCTCGCGCAGTGGCCGCGGTAAGGCGATCGTCAATCTGATCGACCTGCGCCCCGGCGAGCGCGTGCAGCAAGTGCTGACGATCAAGGAGATCGACGACGCGCATTTCGTTGTGATGGCGACCCGCAACGGTCTGATCAAGCGAACGCGCCTGCAAGACTTCTCGAACATCCGATCGACCGGGATCATCGCCATCGACATCGAAGAGGGCGACGAACTAACGGGGGTCCGCGTCACCGACGGCAACGGTCAGATCATGCTCACCACCGCGGGAGGTAACGCGATTCGATTCGACGAATCGCAAGTGCGCGCAATGGGCCGCACTGCGCGTGGCGTACGCGGCATCACCGTGCAGGACGGCGACCGCGTCGTCGCCATGTCAGTGCTCGAGAAGGACTCGGACAGCACGGTGCTGACCGTCTGCGAGCGCGGTTACGGCAAACGCACACTAGCCGAAGAGTTTGGCACACAAAACCGCGGCGGCAAGGGGCTGATCGCGATCAAGACCACCGAGCGTAACGGTCAAGTCGTTGATGCCCGGGTGCTTGACGACAAAGATCAGGTGATGGTGATCACTGATGTCGGCAAGGTGATTCGCATGACCACCGACGGCATCCCGGTGATCGGCCGCAACACCCAAGGCGTCCGGTTGATCCGCCTCGCCGAGAACGAGAGCGTTGTCGCGGTCGAGCGGCTCGCTGAACGCGATGACGATGAGCACGGCGATGAACACGGCGACGAACCCGCGGCGATCTCCGCCGAAGAAATGATTCAAGAGGCAGCCGCCGAGGACCCCATCGGTGACACCGTCGAGTCCGATAGCGAAAAGCCCGCCGACGATAGCGAATAGTTCTAACCACGACGAAAGCGACAAAACCGTGAGCAAGCGATCCTTTAGCCGTTCCGAATCGATCTTCACCCGCGGCAGCAAATCGATCCCGGGAGGTGTCAACAGCCCGGTGCGCGCCTTCCGCGCAGTCGGTGGATCGCCGATCGTGATCGACCGCGCCGAGGGCGCAATGCTCTACGACGTCGACGGCAACGACTACGTCGACTACGTCGGTAGCTGGGGCCCGATGATCCTCGGGCATGCGCGCAAAGACGTGCACGAGGCTTTGGTCAAAGCCGCCGAGAAAGGAACCTCGTTTGGCGCCTGCACCGAGCGCGAGGTCTCCTTCGCCGAGTTGCTCTGCGAGATCGTACCTTCGCTGGAGAAAGTGCGTCTGGTCAACAGCGGCACCGAAGCGACGATGAGCGCGCTGCGCTTAGCCCGCGGATTCACCAAGCGCGACAAGATCGTCAAGGTCTTCGGTGGCTACCACGGTCACGCCGACTACCTACTCGTCCGGGCCGGCTCGGGCGCCACCACCCTCGGTGTCCCCGACTCGGCAGGCGTCCCCAAGGGCAGCGCCCAAGATACGCTGCTTGTGCCGTTTAACGACATCGCCGCGACCGAGCAGCTGTTTGCTGATCAAGGCAAAGAGATCGCCGCGCTGATCATCGAGCCGGTGGCTGGCAACATGGGCTGCGTCCCGCCGCAAGATGGCTACCTCGCTGGGCTGCGCCGCATCACCGAACAATACGGAGCGTTGCTGATCTTCGACGAGGTGATGACTGGCTTCCGCGTCGCTTTGGGTGGTGCCCAAGAACTCTACGGCATTACGCCGGACCTAACCTGCCTCGGCAAGGTCATCGGCGGCGGATTACCCGTCGGCGCCTACGGCGGTCGCGCCGACGTGATGGACCACGTCGCCCCGCTCGGCCCGGTCTATCAGGCTGGAACGCTATCCGGCAATCCGTTGGCCGTCGCTGCCGGCGAGACGACCTTACGCATCCTCAAGACACAAAACCCCTATCCACAGCTCGACAAGACGACTGCCCGCCTGGTCGAGGGTCTAAAGGCTGGCGCCAGCCAAGCTGACATTCCGATTAGCTTCAACCGCGTGGGTTCGATGTGGACCGGATTTTTCCAAGCCGGTACCGTCACCAACTTCGACGACGCCAAGGCGTCCGACACCGAGCGCTACGCGCGCTACTTCAGCGAGATGCTGCAAAACGGCGTTTACCTGGCGCCCTCGCAGTTCGAAGCTGCGTTCGTTTCGATCGCGCATGATGATGCCGCGATCGAGCGCACCCTCGAAGCCGCCAAGCGCGCACTGGCTGCGCTCTAGCTCTCGCTTTCAGCACGTTCAGCCACCGTCCACTCGCCTGCCATTTTCGACAAGTCAGCTGCCTCGATCGTCGAGCCAAGGATCGACGCTGGGCGATCGCGCCTCCACCCGCTATCTCTCTGCGGGCAACAAGGAGAGCACAATGACACGCACCAACCTAACAATCACCGTCGCGACCACCCTGCTTGCCGCCGCGCCATCTTTGGGCTGTCGCCACGCTAGCGCGCGCCCCGCTTCACTCGCTACGCAACAGCTCGTCCAATACTCGGGCCAAGGCGCGCTGTTTTCCATCGCGGGCAAAAAGCTCGGCGATTACCATCTAGAATATCGTCGAGAGCCGCTCAGCAGGACGAGCTACCGACAGACGGTGACCGTCAAAATCCCCAAGAAACAGCCGATCACATTGCGTTGCACCGTTTCTGTCGATGGCGAGCGCTGGCGGACCGAGTGCGGCCAGCGAAAAGGCGGTGGCTATTGTCTCGGCGAAGGGCTATGCCTCGACTACATCACAGACGACCAACACAACGCCTATGCGACGACGATCATCAAGGACGGCCCCAATCAGATGCGGATGTTTCGCACCGAATTGCGCAAGGGCAAAGCGGTACGCGTCTATCGAGAGCGACTTCGCCGTAACTGATCGAAGCACAGCCGGTTTGGGAGATGAATGACCTTGGAACATATTCGTTGGACTGGCGCGCAGCACTGCGCCGATATGTACGGATGGTGCTGGTCTGGGTCACGCTGATCTCAAGCGCGCTGGTCCTGGTGATCGTTGGTCCGGCCGGCTTTGTGCGCAATTGGCCGATCGCCGTGACAATCGCGCTGACCACAGCAACGCTCTGCTACTGGCTGGTCCATCTGGTGACCTTCGTCGAACAACGCATACGGCGACAGCTTGGCGCCCAACCCGCGCAGCATCAGCGCCCCTACTATTTCTTTCTATCCGCACTATTCATGCCCGCGGGCATCTTCCTCGGTTTCGCTGCGGCCCGCACCGCCGCCAAGCTCCTCGAGCTACCATTTGAACAACCAGCTTGGGCGGAGTATCGGCAGGGACTATTGTTCGGATTGCCGATCTGCGCGGTGATGTTTCTGATCGAAATGCAGCGCGATGCACGAGCGGCGCGACTAGCCGCAGAAGTCCGCCTACAAGCCGCGGAAAACGAGCGCCTCAAAGCGCAGCTAGCGGCACTTACTGCCCAGATCAATCCACACATGTTGTTCAACGCCCTCAACACTGTCGCTTCACTGATCCCCAGCGACGCCGCAGCGGCCGAACAAACCGTCATCGACCTATCACAATTGCTGCGCTGCCAACTGCACGCTGATCGGCAACGCGTCCACGCGCTCAGTGATGAACTCGCGCTTTGTCAACGCTACCTGGCGTTGGAAGAGCGGCGCTTTGCTGACCGCCTGCGCGTCGAGCTGGACGTGCCACCGCAAGCTGGCCGCGACGTCGCGTGTCCGCTGCTCTGCCTGCAGCCGCTGCTGGAAAACGCGATCAAATACGCCGTGGCCCCGCGAGCCGGCGGCGGATCCGTGAAGATCTCGGTCCGCGAGCAGCAGGACCATGTGATCGTCAGCGTTTGCGACGACGGTCCCGGCCCCGGAAAATCCAGCGTGCCGCCGGGGACTAATACCGCTATCGCCAACATCCGCCGGCGCTTGGAACTCAACTATGGCGCTCGAGCAAGCCTCACGCTAAGAGAACAAGCTCGAGGCGGCACCGTGGCTGAACTGATCATTCCGCGGGCGGCAAAGTGAGCACTGGACGATGATTCGAGCACTGATCGTCGATGACGAAGCGCCGGCACGAGAACGAATGGTCCGCCTGCTGACGACCTTCGATGATTTCACCATCGTGGGCCAAGCCAGCGATGGACTAGACGCGCTAAGACAGGTCTCGCTTTGTCGCCCTGACGTCGTTTTTCTCGATGTGGAGATGCCCGAGCTAAACGGCCTCGAGACCGCACGCGTTTTGACCACCCCCCAAGGCCCAATGGTCGTGTTCGTCACGGCTTACGACCGCTACGCCGTCGAAGCCTTCGACTGTGCAGCGGTTGACTACCTCGTCAAACCAGTGGATGCGCAGCGCTTGGGCGCAACGATCAACCGACTGCGTAGCCGCCAGGCCACCACAGCCCCGGCACTCCAAGCGTTGTTCGATCGACTCAAGCCACGCGCCCCATCGCGCCTGGCGGTGCGCGTCGGCGGCACATACGCCGTTTTTCAAGCTGAACGGGTGTCCGCAGCGCTGGCCAGCGGCGACTACACAACGATCATTTGCGACGACGCCGAGCACCTTGCCGACGATTCCCTCGACGCGTTGATGCTCCGTCTCAACGGTGCAGACTTCATTCGCGTCCACCGTCGAGCGGTGATCAACCTGGCGTTTCTCAAGGCCCTTGAGCGCCTGGGCGACCGCAAGTATCAAGCTGTTCTCTGCGATCACAAGCGCACGGTGGTCCCGATCAGCCGCGATAAGCTCGCTACACTAAAACAACACCTGGGGCTATAAACGATGACTGAGCGACAGATGCAAGCGGTGCTGCTGACCCGTTACGGCGCCCCTTCGACACTCTCACTGCAAACCATTGCACGCCCCGAGCTGCGGCCCAACGATCTGCTGGTCAGACTGCGCGCGGCGGCGCTCAACCCGATCGACCTCAAGTTGCGCCAGGGCTACTTGCGCCTGTTGATACGCAATCGCCTACCGCACGTCTTGGGCCTCGACGGCGCCGGCGATGTCGTCGCCGTCGGCAAAAAGGTCCGCGACTTCCAGGTCGGCGATGCGGTCTTCTTCAGCCCCGACCACAAGCGCTTTGGCAGCTATGCCCAATACATCGCCGTCGACCAACGTTTTGTCGCCCGCAAGCCGGAGAACCTCGACTATCGACAGGCTGCTTCGCTACCGCTCTGTGCGCTGACCGCTCACGATGCGCTGGCGGTCACCGCCGATCTGCGTGGCAAGCGGGTCTTGCTCAACGTCGGATCCGGCGGTGTGGGCACGCTGGCGATCCAATTGGCCAAGCAGCGCGGCGCCAACGTCACAGCCAGCTGCAGTACTCGCACCCGCTCCCTCGTCGAGCGTCTGGGCGCCGATACCCTCTTCGACTATCGCACCGACACGCTCGACAACCACCCGCCGTTCGACTTAGCGATCGATATGCTCGGTCATCCTGCCCGTCGCGCCCTGTTCAAACGCATCAACCGCGGCGGCGCGATCGCCAGCCTGGTCTCGGGCGTCCCCGAGGCGGTCGAACGCACTGGCCTCTATCGAGGAACGCTCAGCGCGATCGCTGGGCTCGTTGCCGACTGGTGGCGAGCCCGGCGGCGCGGTATCCGCTTTCACAACGTCGTTCGTAAGGCCGATGGCCGCACGCTCGCCAAGATCGCTGAGCTTGCCGCGCGAGAGCAGCTCAAGCCAGTCATCGACCGCGTCTTTCCGTTAGCCGAAGTCGCCGAGGCCCACGCCTACCTGCAAAGCGGCCGCGCCCAGGGCAAGGTGCTGCTCGAGATCCCCTGAGCCACAGACCGAGCGTACCGAGGACAAGCGCGCTCGATCCGGTCGCTAGATCTGTCCGCCTTCGCGGCGCTCCAACCCCGTTTCCGGCCGTTTCTTGAGCACCGTATAGACCGTCCCCGAACCGCTGCCGATCATCTGCTGGCTGGTGGCGTGAGCACCGATAGTCACCAACTCGCCACCCATCGCGCAGGCCCGCGGACGTACGATTTGCGCGTAACGCGGCGAAAACGGATTGGTGATGCCGGTCTCGGCGATCGTGATGTGACCGAGTACGATGTAGGGACCACCGGGTCGCTGTTGCTCGATCGGAATCGATGGTGCAAACGCTATCTCGCAGTCCGCCGCACGCGGTGGCAGGTAAGCCATCGTGACCTGCGAAATGCTGGGACCACAGGCCGCCAGCGCTAATGGCACGCAAACGATCAATGCATATCTCATCGCGAGTTCTCCTACGGCGCACCCGTTGGGGCCATTCAGCTCGGCCAGGTCGCAAAATATCTAACCACAGCCAAAGGGAGCCAAAGGGGACAGTTCTATCACCGGTCAAAAACACAGCCAAAGGGGCAGTACTATCGCCAGCTAAGCCGAACGGTTTAACCGACGATAGAACTGTCCCCTTTGCAGCCCCTTTGCAGCCCTTATCGGCGCGCGCTCGACCGCCCAGACCCCCGGCCTGGCCGGGATCGTTCGGCGCTTTGCTTGGCCGTCGCGAAATCCGGGGGCACTTTGGCCAAAAGCCCTTTTTTTGCAAGTGGTTCACTGCCGGGTCATTTTTTTCGCAACGCGTTGACCTTCTCAATTCGGGTGTGCTATGTCCCGCCCCGAAGTTGCGGTTTTTCCTAGGAGGACCCATCGCCTTGGGGGGGCAAAACGGCCCCGACAGCAATGGCCCGCGGGGCAACAATCGGCAGGTCATACGCGCGTCGCTAAAGTACAGCGCGCTCGGCCTGGAGATGGGTGTCGCGATTGGGTTAGGCGTGCTGATCGGAAACTGGCTTGACGGAAAGTTTCAATGCCGGCCCGTGCTTACTTTGGTGATGCTCTTTTTAGGGATCGCGACCGCTTTCAACGGCCTGTTTCGTGTCGTTCGTCAAATGCAACGCGAAGCGACGGCAGACAACGACGCTGATCACAGCACTGAAAGCGAAAAGAAGGAGCGCGACCAATGACCACACGGCTGACCCTGATCGAGACTTTGGCGCTCGCCTTGGTTGCCGTGGCCACGCTGTTGGCCCTCGCCTTTTCAACGACGCCGATGACGCTGGGGATCGGGGTCGGTGGCGTGCTCGCGGTGGCTAACTTCTACGCGCTCCGCCGCCTAATGCTGGCGCTGAGCCGTGCCGCAACCCCGCCGCGCCAGCTGATCCTGTCGGCGCTGTTGATGCTCAAGTTTGGCGTGATGGGTGTCCTGCTGTTCTTTGTCATGACCCGACTTCCCGTCGACGGTATCGGCCTGTTGATCGGGGTGTCGTTCGTTGTTATCGCGATTTTTGTTGAAGGCGCGCGAATGGTTCTCCGCGCCAATACCGCCGCAGACGACTCGAGCAGCTAGATGGGCGAACACAGCACTTGGTTTCACCTCCTGCCGTTTTACGAAAACCTGCAAACGTGGGCCAGCCACTATTTGGAGCGCAAAGCAGGCACGGATATCTTTGCCACCCACTTTTCGATCGCTCATGTGGTGATCAGCGCCTTGGTCGCGTTAATCCTAATCGTGATGGCCATCGGCTATCGCCGACGCATCAGTAGCGATAATGAAGAGCGACTGCTACCGGACCGCAAATTCGGCGTACGCAACATCTTCGAGCTGGTGATCGAAGCGGCGCTCTCGATCGCCGAAGGCGTGATGGGTCGTCGCAACGCCGAAAAGTACTTTCCGCTGATCGGCGCGCTGGTCTTCTTTATCCTGTTTAACAATCTGATCGGCTTGGTCCCCGGCTTTTTGCCGGCAACTGACACGCTAAAGACCAATTTCGCGCTCTCATTCCTCGTCTTTTTCATCACCCACATCGCCGGCTTGCGTGCTCACGGCTTGAGTTACCTCAAGCACTTCGCCGGACCTATTCCGCTGTTGGCGCCGCTGATGATCCCGATCGAGATCTTTAGCCACATCGCCCGGCCGTTTTCGCTGGCACTGCGCCTGCTCGGCAACATGGCGGCCGACCACAAAGTGCTATCGATCTTCTTTTTTCTCGTGCCGGTATTGTTGCCGCTGCCGTTTTACATCCTCGGCATCTTGGTATGCATTGTCCAGACACTCGTGTTCTCGTTGCTCTCAATGGTCTACATCCAAATGGCAGTCGAGCACGATCACTAACCGGTTCGTCCTGCAACAGTGATTCGTCCCGCAACAGTGCGGGGCTTAGGATCCGTAGCTTTGATGAAGGAGTCCCTGAAAATGGCCAAGCGAACTGTTAAGCTTTCACTCTCCCTGCTCTCCGGCCTTTTTGTGCTGTTGCTCGCCGGCGTCGCGTTTGCTAGCGACGGAGGCGCTGACAACGAATTCACGATGAAGGCGATGATCGGTATCGCCGCCGGTCTCGGCCTCGGTATCGCCGCTTTCGGTGGTGCGCTCGGTCAGGGCAAAACAGCTGCCGCCGCCCTAGAGGGCATCGCGCGCAATCCCGGTGCTCAGCCGAAGCTCTTCACGCCGATGATCCTCGGTCTGGCGCTGATCGAGTCGCTGGTGATCTACTCGCTGGTCATCTCGATTCTGCTCTGGCTCAAGCTCTAACTCGCCCTCGACCGTTTCAACGTTGACGAACCGCTTGGCCACCGCGCCAAGCGGCGTCGGCGCGATCCCGTCAATCACCGCACCATTGCCGGCCAACCGTGCTGCGCTGCGTCGCGCTGACCGCTGACGCATCCAGCAAACACGACAGACCGCCCTCCTCACCCTCGCCGACAGGGCGTCGATCGGTGCGATCTCGGGCCGCTACCGCGCACACCGAAGGCGAGTTGGCACAGCGGGTCAAGATTGCTATCACCTAGAACCAAATCAGCACTCGCGGAGGCAATGCACGTGGCACATCTTTCTTCGTTTAGCCCTCGACGGCTAGCTCGCGGCACCCTACGCGCGTTGTTCGGCCGGCGCCTG
Source organism: Deltaproteobacteria bacterium (assembly GCA_020633415.1). Taxonomy (GTDB): domain Bacteria; phylum Myxococcota_A; class Polyangia; genus JACKDQ01. Next base: position 717,486 of record JACKDQ010000001.1, on the reverse strand, counting down.
CCGCGCTATGACGGTGAACTGCTGGTGAACGGGCTCAAGGGGCCGCTCACGATTCGCCGCGATCGCTGGGCGATCCCATACATCAGCGCAAGCGAGGACAGCGACGCCTGGTTCGGACTCGGCTTCTGTCAGGGCCAAGACCGCGCCTTCCAATGCGAACTGTTTCTGCGCGTCTGTCGTGGCCGGCTCAGCGAACTGATCGGCAAGCGCGGCCTGCCGATCGACCAACTCAGTCGTCGAATCGGCTTTTGCCGCGACGCGCGCCAGCAATTTGCGGCCTGCAGCCCCGAGGCGCAGGAGATGATGCGTTCGTTTGTCGCCGGGATCAACGCGGGTGCCACACGAGGCAGCCGCGGTGAATGCCACGAGCTGGCGCTGCTGCGCGCTCGGCGAACCCATTGGGAGGTTGAAGATGTCGTCGGGATGATGCGCTTTGTCGCCTTCATCCACGCGATGAGCTGGGACACCCAACTCGCGCGCTGGCGCATTCTGCAGAACGATGGTGCCCAGGCGTTGCGCGACCTCGAACCGTTGCCGCCTGCCGATGATCCTTGCTCGCTGCCGCCCGGCGCTCCTTTCGGCGAGGTCGTCGAGCGGTTGACCGCCGAACTCGCTGCTCTGGAGAAAGCCCTCGGCAAGGGCGGCGCGTCCAACAACTGGGTGATCGGTGCTGCACGCACCCGTAACGGGCGCCCGCTCCTCGCCAACGATCCGCACCTCGACCCCGCCTTGCCCTGCCAATTCTATTTGGCTCACGTCAGCGGTCCGAGTATTCGCGTGGCCGGCGCGACCTTCGTCGGCTCGCCTGCCTTCGCAGCTGGTCACAACGGCGACTGCGCTTGGGGCGTAACCAATGGCAAGGCTGACGGCGTTCGACTGTTTTTCGAGGATATCTCCAGTGACGGCAAGCGGGCCCGCTGCAATGGGCACTGGGAGGATTGCCGCGTCGAGCAAGAGCGCATCAACGTACGCTTCGGCAAGCCTGTCATCGAGCGCATCACGATTACCCCCCGCGGACCGATCATCTCGCCCGCCGTCGATGAGTCGATCGGCATATCGATGGCTGCCACTTGGCTCAAACCGGTCGCCTTTGACGGATTCATCACGGGTCATCGCGCCAAAGACGTCGAAACGTTCTACGAACATTTCCGCGAGTGGCCGGGTGCGTTGATCAACTTAGTGGCGGCCGACAAGAACAGCAAGCTCGGTTGGCGGCTGGTCGGCGATCTACCGAACAAAGAAGCCGACTATGGCTACCTGCCGCGCAAAGCACAACCCACAGACTTTGCCGAGACGCGTCCCTTTGAAAGGATGCCGCACTTCATCGGCGGAGAAAACGACGCCTTCGGCACGGCCAACAATCCGCCCCATCCCGATCTCGGCCACGAGATCACCGGTCTGCACTGGACGGGCGGCTATCGTGCCAAGCGAATCTATGAAAGCCTCAACGGTCGCGACGACTGGGACATCGACGCCTGCCTCGAGCTTCAGATGGACCTCACGTCGATCCCATGGCGACAAATCCGCGAAACGGTACTCAGCACGGCCATCACCGACGGCGATGCCAAACTTGCCATGGCGCTGCTCTCAGCCTGGCACGGTCGCGTCGAGGCCGACTCGGCCGGTGCAGCGATCTTTGAGCTGTTCCTGCACGAGCTGACGCGGCGGATCGCCGCAAGCAAAGCACCAAACACGACCAACTTGGCATTGGGCGGAAGCGTGCACCGCTTTTCCCCGTTTACCAACTTAGCGATGCAACGCTTCGGTCACACCAGCCGCTTGCTGCAGCGCCAACCCCCAGGCTGGTTTGCCAATGGCTGGGCCGAGCAGATCGAACAGTCGCTGGCTTTCGCCGTCGCTCAGTTGCAGCAAAAGCTCGGCAGCGATGCCAGTCGTTGGCGGTGGGGGGCTCTGCGCCCGCTAACGCTCAAGCATCCGCTAAGCGACCTCGGACCGCTTGCGGCAGCGTTCAATCTCGGTCCGTTCCCCTGGGGTGGCGATACCTCAACACTCAACATGGCGACCAGCGAGCCCCTCGACTGTACGGTGAACCCGATCGTCATCGCCACACTGCGCTTCGTTGCCGAGGTTGGCGCTCCCGACCAAACGCGGGCGACCCTCCACGCCGGTCAATCGGGCAATCCACTTTCGCCGCACTACGACGACATGCTGCCACTTTGGCAACGCGGAGAGGCGGCAACACTGCCTTTTACCGAGGAGGCGATCGCCTCGCGAACGGTCCACACGCTTACGCTGAACGCCGGCTAGACGCTGCCCAAGCGGCAGGCTATCCAGCCGCGATGATCGCGTCGAGCCGCTCGAAGTCGATCGCGCGCTCAGCGATATCAGCCAATCGCTCGTAGATCGCCTGGCGATCCCAGCCATCGACCTCCGCTGACACGGCAAGTCCTCGACGCTCGGCGAGATTGTGCACCACATACCGCCGCAGTGCGGCGTTCTCAAAGAGACCGTGAATCATCGTGCCGACGACGGCTCCGTCTGCGCTGGACGCACCATCGCCTTCGGGGAGCTGAGCACCGCAGGTTTCGAACAACAGCGGAACCGGCGTTTCGCAGCCGCTCAGTCGTATGCGTCCATGGTGGATCAGATAGCCTTCGAGCTCACCGAGTTGACTCGATCCGAGAAAACTCGGCCGTACGATGCGCGCCCGCAGCTGGACCGTTCGTTTGTCGGCGACAAACTGCGTCTCGATCGGCAACAAGTTCAGTCCTGCCACCGAGGCCGGCCGCCCGCCCTCAACACCCAATGAATCATCGATCCGCATGCCGAGCATTTGGCAACCACCACAAATGCCCAAGATCGGCAGCTGGCGGGCCGCGCGTTCAGCGAGCGCTTGCGCCAAACCGCGCTCGCGCAGCCAACGCAAATCGTTGAGCGTGCCTTTTGAACCGGGCAGGATCACCAGGTCGGCGCTAGCCAGCGCCGCCGGGCGGTCGACGTAGTTCAAGCGCACCGCGGGCATCGCGACCAGCGGTGCAAACTCGTCAAAGTTGGAAATCCGCGGCAAGCGGATCACCGCGATCTCAACCTGACCCGCGTCGGCCACACGATACTCGCTTCGCTCAAGCGCGACGCCATCCTCGTCGGGCAATCCGCTCTCGCCGATATGGGGCATCACGCCCAGCACGGGACGCGCCGTCAGCGCCTCGAGCTGATCGAGCCCTGGACGCAGCAGCGTTTGATCACCGCGGAACTTGTTCACCAAAAAGCCGCGCACCAACTGTCGCTCAGCCTCGCTCAGCAAGACCAGCGTCCCAACGAAAGACGCGAAGACACCGCCGCGATCGATATCACCGACGATCAACACCGGCGAGCGCTGGCGCAGCGCCAGATCCATATTGACGATATCGCCCTCACGCAGGTTGATCTCGGCGGGACTTCCCGCACCCTCGATGATCACCAGCTCATACTCAGCGCGCAGCTGAGCGATCGCCGCCGAGACGACCTGCCGCAACCGATCGCGCTGCTCGAGGTACGCCGCAGCTACCGCGCGATCGACGGCGTGCCCCATCACAACCATCTGCAGCTGGCCTTCGCCCTCCGGCTTGAGCAGCAGCGGATTCATCTGCGGCGTGGGCACAACACCCGCCGCGGCGGCCTGCTCGGCCTGGGCTCGACCGATTTCGCAGCCACAGGGTGTGACCGCCGCGTTGAGCGAGATGTTCTGCGCCTTAAACGGTGCTACCCGCCGTCCAGCACGGCGATAGCGACGACAGAGCGCCGTGGTCAGCAGGCTCTTGCCGACCGCCGAAGCCGTCCCTTGGATCATCAGCGTCTTTGCCTTCATATCTCGACCGCGCGGTTCCCTAACGCTGCGCGGCATAGTACCCGCCCGCACTGCGCGTTGCTGAATCGATCGCTGAGCGGTTTCTGGGACAGCCGCTCAACCACCGATAATCTAGCGTCTATTTCATGCTCGCCGAGGTGACCCTTTTTGACCCGCTCGTTCAACCTAATAGACAACCACGGGAATAGCGTCCGTCGGAAGTTCGTATATACCCGGTACCACTGCACCGTCGGAGAACGGCTGATCATGACTTGTCCTGCTGGCCAGCCTCGGCCAACCCGCTTGCGCCTTAGACCACTGTATTTGTACCTGCTCGGCGCGCTTGCGTCGCTGAGCGCCTGCGGCTCGAGCGAGCAGATCGCCAGCGACGCCTTTGTAACAGAGGCTGGCCAAACGCTCTACCCATGTGACAACCCGGGCCAGGCCTGCAACGCACACGATCCCTGCGCGATCGATCCAATCTGCGGCAAAGATCACTTCTGTCGACCGACCGGTGTTCAAGACTGCGACGATGGGCTGACCTGTACCGACGACGTCTGCGCCGGCGCCGGCCGCTGCGAGCACGTCCCAATCTCCGGTCATTGCGCCCTGCCGGTAACGATCAATGACGGCGATAAGACGCGAACCGAAGTTCAGTGTTTCGCCCGCGGCACGAGCTCGCCCGACAGGCCCTGTGCCGAGTGCAATCCCGACGCTGATCCGACAAAATGGTATCCCTCTTCGGGCGGTGCTTGCGACGACAAAGACGACTGCACCAAAGACGACTACTGCGAAGAGGGCAAATGTCGGGGAACCAGCTTCCGTGACGAATGCGACGACAAACTCGGCTGCACGATCGCCAAGTGCGATGGCAAAGGCGGCTGTCTGGGCAATGAACTGGCGCCCGACTTCTGCCTAGTCGGTGGCGCGTGCCTCAAAGATCAAGAAGGCGACGAAACCGGCTGCAACATCTGCGATGTAGCGACCAACGTCAACGCCTGGACGCCGCTCTCGGGCGGCTGCACGATCCAAAACAAGTGTTATCCAGCGGGTGCCAAGCACCCCGATCCGCAGGCCAAATCTTGCGCGATCTGCGATCCCACCGTCAGCACGACCGACTGGACACCCGCCGCCAACCAGTGCGTGATCGACAATCAGTGTTACGACGCTGGCGACAAGGACAGCGGCGGCTGCGCGACCTGCGACCCGACGATCAGCAAGACGTCTTGGACACCACTGCCAAGCCTCTGCGAGATTTCCGGTGTCTGCTTTGCCGCGGGCGCCCGCTCGCTCGATGGTTGCGGGATCTGCGATCCGGCCAAGAACAAGACCGACTGGACGCTCACTTCGGGCGGCTGCCGCATCAACCACACCTGTTATCAAGCGGGCGAAGCAAACCCCTTCGCCCCGGCGTGCGCCAAGTGCGATCCAGCTGTCGATGAACACGCCTGGACGCCGGTCGGTAGTGGCTGCTTTGTCGACGGCCAATGCGTCGCCGCAGGCGACAAAGATCTCAGCGGCTGCAACCAGTGTGTGCCCCAAAAAAGCAAGATCGCGTGGTCGACCGTACCAAACACCTGCCTGATCAACGGGCAGTGCTTCGGCCAAGGCGACAAACATCGGCTGGCCTGCGCGGTCTGCGAGCCCGGCAAGAGCGACTCAGCTTGGACGGTCAGCGGCAACTACTGCCTGATCGATGACGTCTGCTATATCCCCGGAGCACGCGACACGACGAACTGCGCGGAGTGCAATCCGGCCGCCAGCAAAACCGAGTGGACCGTAGTCGCCAACATGTGCCAGGTCGACGGTCAGTGCTACAAAGCGGGCGATGCCGATCCGAGCGGCTGTCAGACCTGTCAGCCGGCGATCGCTTCGCGCGACTTCACGCCGATCGCCGGCAAGTGCAACATCGACGGCAAGTGCTACGACGCGGGCGACAAGCACCCCTTGGTCTGCGGCGAATGCGTGCCGAGCAAAGCGCGCAAGCAATGGACGGTCGCTGGCAACTACTGTCTGATCGACGACAACTGCTACCTGCCTACAGTGCAACAGCCGGGCGGTTGCGGACTCTGCGTTCCCAGCCAAGACAAGTACGACTGGACGCCACCGGTCGATCGCTGCGTGATCGACAGCAGTTGCTTTAAGGCCGGCGAAAAGGACGGCAGCGGCTGTGGCGTCTGCGATCCAACGAAATCCCGCGACAGCTGGAGCAAAGTCGCCGGCTGCACATTCGTGCCAACGCCGTGGGCCGCCCAGCTGGAAGGCAACAGCTCTAGCAACGTCGCCTATGACGTCGCGATCGATGCTGGCGACAACGTCTACGTGATCGGCTATTACGCCAGCGTGCTGAAGGTCGGAAACCTCTCGATCACCTCGACCGGTAGCTACGATGTCTTCGTCGCCAAATTCTCTCCGGGAGGGAAGCCGATCTGGCTCGTCGGCGCCGGTGGAGCGAGCACCGATTACGGCTACGGCATCGCCGTCGATCAGGTTGGCAACACCTACGTCACCGGTCGCTTCGCCACGTCGGCCAACTTCGGCAAGCACACGGTTACCGCCCAAGGCTCAGACATCTTCGTCGCCAAACTCGACCCCGCGGGCAACTGGCTCTGGGCGACAGGCGCCGGTGGTTCGAGCACCGACCAGGGCTTCGACATCGCCACCGACCCGAGCGGCGGCGCGATCGTCGGTGGCTATTTCCGCAACACCGCGCTATTCGACTCGATCTCGCTGACCGCCACAAGCTCGAGCGATGGGTTCGTCGCGAGGCTCTCCCCCCAAGGCAAGTTCATCTGGGCAACCGCCATCGCCACAACCAGTTCCGGCGCGCTGACCGCCATCGACGTCGACCCGGCCGGATCGATCTACGCCGGCGGCTATTTCAGCGGCACGCTGTCGGTCGATGGACAGACCGCCAGCAGTCGCGGTTCGATCGACGGCTACGTAGCCAAATTCTCGAGCAACGGCAGGCTGACCTGGCTGGCGACTGCCGGTGGAGCGGGCGTCGAGTATGTCTACGGTCTGGCCGTCGACAAGGGCGGCGCGGTCTACGCCAGCGGCATCTTTTCGGGCGCAGCGCAGTTCGGCACACAGTCGTTGACCCCAGTCGGCTCCAACGACGTCTTTGCGTTTAAGTTGAATCCACTGGGCAAATTCGTGTGGGCCACGGGCTTCGGCAGCAACTCATCGGACTACTCGCGCGGTGTGGCTGTCGATGACGCCGGGCAGGTCTTCGTCTCGGGCTATTTCCAGAACATACTGCAATACGGCAGCCGCAGCGTCCCCAGCATCGGCGGACAGGATGCCTTTGTCGCCCGCCTCTCGGCAGCTGGCGTGCCACAGAGCATAGCTACCGGGGGCGGCATGGGCTCGGACCTCGCATACAGCATCGCCGTTCGTCAGGGGCACGCCGTGGCAGTTGGCCAATATTGGACCGACGCTACCTTTGGCAAGACGCAGCTGCAGAGCGCAGGAAACAATTGCTTTGTCTGGAAAATTCCGGGCCCCTAGCCGCGCCTACGATGCCCTTGCGCCAGGGAACGGAAAGTGCGAGCTTTCGACTCAGCGGGGTGTGTTAGCGTGGGCATCGGGCGTTTCTTTGGGCGAAGACTGGCGAGCCAACTCGGCTCAGCGCTTTTACTGCTCGCCGCCTGCGCCCAAGCACCGACAATCTCCAGCCAGCCCCTCGACGCCACACCAAGCGACGCGCGCAGCGAACGAGACGACGCCGATGCCGCGCAGCAACTGAGCTGCAGCCGCTTGACCAGCTGGCGCAGCGAAACCGTAAAGAGCAGCGCGAGCAACGCGCGCATCGCCCTCGGACCGAACGGTGAGGTCCATTTGCTTTACGCGGCACTCGATGGGCTGCACTACGCGCGCCGCAGCCCAGATCACGGCTGGCAAAGCGAGTTGATCGACGCCTACGACCACGAAGCAGTACGCAAACACACGCCCTCGTTTGCCGTCGATAAAGACGGTCTCGTCCATGTCGCTTTCTTTCGCCACCGTCGGGTAAATATCGAGCGCACCATCGGCCGCTTGACCTACGCTCAACGTCAGCAAGATGGCCGCTGGCACACCGAAGCCGTTTCCGATGAAACGGGAGATGGCAGTGCGGTCACGCTAAGAGTCGACAGCGCAGGTAGCGTCCACTTGCTCTACATCGACCAACGCCAAGGGCGACTGATCCATTCACTGAGAGCAGGAAGCAACAACTGGCAGCAGACGATCGTCGACGAGACCAACACCGCCTCGGGTCCATCGCTGACCATCGACGCCAGCGATGGCCTGCATGTCGCCTACTACCGCTCCGAGCGCTCGGGGCACCTCTACGGACGCGGCCAACTGACCTACGCCTACCGCTCAGCACAAGAGACGCACTTTACGAGCGAGACGATCGAGGCCCTCCAGCTGATCAGCCCGACGGCGATCGCCACACACATGCTCAGAGAGAAGGGCCGCAAAGCCGCACGACCGATGGTCCACCTGACCTATTACGAGCTGCCGCTCGGCCCGAGCACGCCCCCAGGCTGGCGTTACCAGGCGCGCGACCCGGCGAGCGGCAAGTGGCGCAAAGAGACCATTCCTTTAGCCGAACAAACGTCACCACGCAGCGCCAGCGACGATCCGCTCGGCTTCGCGGTAAGCAACTCCGGCGCCACCCATTTCTTGGTCGAACCGATCAGCCCAGCGGGAAGGGTGATCTACTACGCCTTGCGAGAAGCCGACGGGGATTGGACAGTGACCGCCTTGGTCAGCTGCCCCGAGGCCTGGATGCTCCGCGACCGACCCGCGCTGGCCCTCAACGCGAGCGATCAATGCGCACACATCGCCTTTGCCGAAACCAACGGCGCTAGCGCGAACAACACCACTGGCACGACCCTCGCCGCGCCGCCGCGCTTCGACCTGCTTTATCTTAGCCCCTGCCTATCGGCTACGATGCACTAGCGCCGCGTACATTGGCAGGGCTCAAAAGTGCCCGCGTGAACCGCTTGCCGCGCTACGCCTGCTCGGCGAGCCAGCGCTCGACGTCGATCGCTGCCATGCAGCCCGTGCCAGCAGCGGTGATCGCCTGTCGATAGGTCTGGTCGGCAACGTCACCGCAAGCGAACACCCCTTCAACGCTGGTCCGGGTCGATCCCTGCTCGACGACGACGTAGCCCTTTGCATCTAACTTGATCGCGCCCGCAAAAGGCTGGGTGTTGGGCGTGTGGCCGATCGCCACGAACATCCCGTGACAGGCGATCTCGCGGCTCTCGTCACTGTTGACGTCGCGAATCCGCACGCCGGTCACGCCGGTCTCCTTCGCGTCGCCCAGCACCTCAGAGACCACGGCATTGTAGATCACCTCGATCTTATCGTTTTCCAGCGTTCGCTTTTGCATGATCTTCGAGGCGCGAAAGGCATCGCGACGATGGATCAACGTAACTTTGGTTGCAAAGCGCGTCAGAAACGTCGCCTCTTCCATCGCTGAATCGCCGCCGCCGACCACGACAACTTCCTTTCCGCGGTAGAAGAAGCCGTCGCAGGTCGCACACGCCGACACACCGTAGCCAAGCAGCGCCTTTTCCGAAGGCAGGCCGAGGTAGCGCGCCGACGCCCCGGTCGCGATGACCACCGCATCTGCAGTGACTTTCTTCTCCTCGTCGACCGTCAGTGTAAATGGTCGCTTGGCAAAGTCGACAGCAGTCACCATGCCGGTCGAAAACCGCGTGCCAAAACGCTCCGCCTGTTGGCGAAACAGCTGCATCATCTCCGGGCCCTGAATACCAGCAGGAAAGCCGGGAAAGTTTTCGACCTCGGTCGTTGTCGTCAACTGGCCGCCAGGCTGGATCCCCTCGATCACCAGCGGCGATAGCTCGGCGCGTGCAGCATAGATCGCCGCGGTATAGCCCGCAGGTCCAGTCCCAATGATCACGATCTGTGCGTGGGTATTTTCAGCCATGCCCTCGTCCTCTTTCACCTTGCCCGAAGATATACGCCGGCGCTGGCGAGAGAACAAGCGCACAATGGCCACGGCCGCTCGATCACGCGGCGACGAGGAGATCTTTCAGCGCTACTCGACGGTTACGCTCTTGGCCAGATTGCGCGGCTGGTCGACGTCGGTTCCACGGATGTCCGCGATCCGATAGGCCAGCAACTGCAGCGGTAAAACCGTCAGCAGCGGCTGCAACTCGGGACGAACATCAGGGATCTGGATCAGGTCGTCGACGAGGTCACCGATGCTGGCGTCACCTCGCGAAGCGATGGCGATCACCTTACCTTCGCGCGCGCGAACCTCTGAAAGATTGCTGATGATCTTCTCGTAACCCGAACCGCGCGGCGCCAACACGATCACCGGCATCTGTTCGTCGATCAACGCGATCGGCCCGTGTTTCATCTCACCTGCGGGATAGCCCTCAGCGTGAATGTAAGAGATCTCTTTGAGCTTGAGCGCGCCCTCTAGCGCGATCGGATAGTTGATTCCGCGGCCGAGATAGAGAAAGTCGCGCGCGGTGGCGTAGCGTCGCGCGATCACGTTGATCGTTGCTTCATGGTCGAGCACCGACTTCATCTGTTCCGGAATCTGCAGCAAATCGGTGATCAACTCACCGGCACGGGCCTCGTCCAAAGCACCGCTGCGTCGGCCCAGATGGATCGCCAAGAGAATCAGCGCAGAAAGCTGCGTGGTAAACGCCTTGGTCGAGGCGACGCCGATTTCTGGCCCAGCGTGGGTGTAGACCGTCCCATCGGACTCGCGCGATATCGTCGATCCGACGACGTTAACCACCGACAACACGCGCGCGCCTTTACGCTTGGCCTCACGCAAGGCGGCCAAGGTATCCGCCGTCTCGCCCGACTGCGAGATCGCCACAAACAGATCGCTGTCGGTGACCAACGGATCGCGATAACGAAATTCACTGCCCAGATCGACCTCGACGGGAATCTTGGCCAGTGACTCGATCAGGAACTTGCCGACCAATGCCGCGTGCCACGACGTCCCGCAAGCGACCAAGAACAACTTGCGCACGTTGGCCGGGTCGGCTTCAAAGCCGTCGATGTATGCATCTGCCTTGCTCGGCGACAAGCGGTCGCGAATTGTATCGGTCACTGCACGCGGCTGCTCGTGGATCTCTTTGAGCATGAAATGCTTGTGACCGCCCTTTTCCGCCATCATCGCATCCCAAAGGATGCGCTGGGGCGGCCGGTCGATCGGATTTCCCGCGAGGTCGCTGATCGCGATCTGCTCGGTGGTAACGGTGGCGATCTCGCCTTCCTCGAGGAAGATCATATCGCGTGTCAGGTTGAGAATCGCCGGAACGTCGGACGCGACATAGTTTTCGCCGTCGCCGACGCCAACGATCAACGGCGCGTCATGGCGCGCAGCGATCATCGTGTCCGAAACACCGTCGATCAGCACACAGATCGCGTAAGCACCTTCGAGCTTCGCCAGCGTCGCACGAACGGCAGCTTCAGCACCTTTGCCCGCCTTGATCTCGTCATCGATCAAGTGTGCGACGATCTCGGTATCGGTTTCTGAGGAGAATTTGTGCCCGGCGCTCTGCAACTGCGAACGCAACTGCGCGTGGTTCTCGATAATGCCGTTGTGTACCACCGCTGCGGAACCGTACTTATGCGGATGGGCGTTCTGTTCGGAGGGCCGCCCGTGGGTCGCCCAACGGGTGTGGCCGATGCCCAGCGTGCCGACCGGCTTCTCTTGGGCAACCAGCTTGGTCAGGTTGTTGAGCTTTCCTTGGCTGCGCAGGATTCGCGTCGTTCCGCCGTCCATGATCGCAACGCCGGCCGAGTCGTAACCGCGATATTCGAGGCGACGCAAGCCGCCGATCAACAGATCCACACAGGGCTGCTTGCCGATATAGCCGACGATTCCACACATGTTGGCGAGGTCCTTTCGGGCCTTATGATAACCGACTCCCGCAATCCTTCGAGGAGAAAGATCGCAGCGCGCTATCTTGTGCGCAACGGGCAGAATTGCGCCAAGCGCACCGGGCTGGCGGCTAGAACAGGCCCGCGGGCAGCACCCGCGGGCTAAAGCGAACTACTTGGCGGGCTCTGCTTTTTCCAGCAGCACAGCGAAGCTGTATCCGGCTCCGATGTTCTTGTCGGCGGCGACAAGACCTTGGACGGTGACCACCTCGCCGACCTTGAACTCTTTCTGAGAGGTCAGCGCGAGATCGAAGTTCTTTTTGGTCACCTCGCCGCTGCCATCCTGCAGATGAACCCAGTTGCGCCCCATGATGTTCTTGCTGAACTTGACCACTTGGCCACGCACCGACACGGTCTTGCCAGCCAACTTGTGACGCTGCAGATACAGGTCGGCTACCGAGAGGCTACCTTTCGGCTGGCTGATCGGTGCCGCCACCTTCTTGGCGGAGCTGCCACCGTGGCCGCTCAAACTCTTCGCCGCTTGCGGCGCACCAGCCGCTTGGGCACCCGGCGCAGGTCGGCCACCACGTCCCGGAGGCGTCAGAGTAGCAAAGTAGATCTGCTCGAAAGTGCGCTTGAGCGTCTTGCTGCTGAAGTTGCGCATCAACATCGGTCGATACAACACGACGTTCGTCCCGGACTTGACCTCCGTCTTCATCACTGCGGCCCAGACTTGCTTGTCCATATCGGTCTTCAGCTTGAGATAGCTGTAGGCCGCGGTGTCGATCTTCTCGACCACCGTCCCCTTGAGCGTCTGGGGCATCGGCGCCATCGGCGCCGCCATCTTGGGCTTTGCCGGCTGGCTTGCCGGACCACTCGCTGCGGCTTGCGTTGTGCTCTGCTTTTGGCAGGCGCTGAGGGCTAAACATAAAACCAGTAACGATAATCGATGCATCGGCTTACCTCGCTGCCCGGATTTATGGCCTCGATACCGGCGGTCGTCAAGCAATTCGGCTCCGCCGCTACAACCTCTGTAGATTCTTTTGCTCTCGGCCCCCCGCTGGGAAATACTCTGCCAACGGGTGGAAATCCTCGCAAAAAATCTACGGGCATTGCGCTCGGTCAACCCCCAGCTCGCCCAGCGATTGCAGCGCGTTCAACTTGCGGACTGCATTATCCGCGATCAGCAAAACCGCATCGGTATTCGCCACCGCCAAGCTTGGCTGACGCTCGATGTCGCGCCGTCGTTCTGGCAGACGTTGTTTGAGACGCTCGATCAGCGGCCCACGTTGCTGATCGGTTGCGGCGACGGCAGGCACTTGTCACAGCTCGCCGAGCGCGAGGGCGCTGCGCTGCTGGTCTGGGAACGCACGCCGCTGCTGCTACGGGTGGCGTTGGAAGAAAACGATCTCAGTGTTGCGATCGCCGCGGGAAAACTCAAGCTATGCTGGGGCGGCGAGCTATTTACTGACCCGCGCATCGCTCGCGCCCATCAAGTATTGGCGCACCCATCGCTGAGCGCCGTCTATCGAAACGAATTGCGGGTGCTCGAAGACGGCCTAGGCCCACAGCGCGCCTTGGTCGCTGACGGTAGTCTTTACGTCGACGACCTCTGCGAAACGCTTTGGAACCATGGTTTTAGCGTGCTCACCACGGACATTCAGCAGATGGCTGCTAGCGAGCTGGTCGGATATGCCAAGCAGATCGACGCTGAGCTGCTCTGCGCGATCAACTTTCACCACGGGCTGCCCGAGCTCGCCGAGCGGGCCGGCTGCAAGCTGGTCTGCTGGGAAATCGACCCGGCGATCGATCACCCGGCGCCGTGCAAGGCCAGCGCGAGTAGCTGCCACGTCTTCACCTACCGCGAGGCCAACATCGCGTTGTTCAAGCGGGCCGGGATCGAGCACGTGCACTACCTGCCGCTTGCCGCCAATCCCCGTCGGCGCCGACCAGTCAGCCCATCGGCCAATCGCGGTGCGCCGCTGTGCTTCGTCGGTGCAAGCATGGTCAACACTGCTCAGGCCCACCAGCTCGAGTTTGTCGCGGCTGCGACGCGCGCCGGACTTTCGCAAGATGCTGCCCACGCACTGATGCAGCGCGTGCTCGAGGAGCACCGTCGGTTAGATGGCTACCAGCTCGTCGAACTGATGCGCCAGCACTGCGCGCCGCTGATCGATCGCTTCGCACAAGGACGCGAAGACGTCGATCCGGTCATGCTGCTCGGCGAAACGCTGGCGGCCGAGCATCGCCTCAACCTGATCGCGCATCTCGGGCGCTATCAGATCGATGTCTGGGGCGATGAGGGCTGGTCGTCCGTCGCTCACGTGCCCGGCGTGCGATACCGTGGCCACGCACGCCATGGCGAGCAGCTGACCCAGATCTACAGCGACGCGCTGATCAATATCGACATCGGCCGTATCTATCAGCGAGACATCGTCACCATGCGCGTGTTCGACGTCCTGGCCTGCGCCGGCTTCTTGCTCACCGAACACAGTGAAGCGCTGGACGCGCTATTCGAGGTGGGCGTTGAGCTGGAGAGCTTTCGCAGCGAAGACGAGCTACACCGCAAGATCGACTACTATCTCGCCCGCCCCGACGAGCGCGCGAGGATCGCCCAGGCTGGCCGACAGGCGATCGTCGACCGACACGCCTTCGACCACCGCCTAGAAACGATCCTCAAGCAGGTCGGGTTGGCCAGCTAGCGCGGCCGGGTTGTCTGCTATCCAGGCCACCGGCGCTCCGCGTCACGCCTCGCGCTCGAGCGGCGCCAGTGCCGTGGACGGGCCGACGGGCCACGCCGATCACTTGCCGATGAAGTTCTGCGTCCAGACTTTGCCGCGACCGCAGTCGTAGGCGCCGATGCCAATGTGAGTCAGCGACGGGTGCAGGATGTTAGCGCGGTGACCCGAGCTGTTCATCCAAGCGTTCATCACACTGGCGGCGGTACTCTGACCGGCAGCGATGTTCTCCGCAGCACCGCGATAGCTGATCCCTGCTGCTTTGAGCCGATCCCAGGGGGTCTGCCCATCGGGGGCAACATGCGAAAAGAAATTCTCCTCACACATCCGCTTGCTATACGCGCGCGCTACAGCAGCGACGGCGAGATCGCATGCATATGCCGGCAAGCCGGCCTCGGCACGGCGTTGGTTGACCAAGTTGAACACGTCGGATTCGACCACGCTACCGCATAGACCCTGCGGTTGCGGCTTGCTCGGACCACTATCAGGCGCTGAGCCTCCCGCGTCCGGCACTGGAACGCCGGCATCTTTCGGCAAAGCCCCGCCATCAGCGGTCGACGGAGGGTCCGTACCCCAGGCGCCGCTATTCGTCCCGCCATCGATCACGACGATGCGGCTTTCGGCCTCCGGCAACCGCGTCTTTTCGAACTCGAAATCGCCGCACCCGAGGATTAGACCGCAACAAAGCAGAGATATCCCAGCTCGCATCGACAATTGACAAAGCAACCCGTGGGCCAACCTAAACGACTTGAAATAGCTGCACTTTGGCTTCAAATCGCCGATGAGGACGCGGCCTTTTCACCCCAGAGCGGGGGGTCGACACGACAATTGCTCGGGGCTGTGGCGCGGGCAACCGCTGGCGCCTCGCGAACCCGATCAGTCTAGTGAACGCGCCGTCTTGCGAACGTCGCCATCGATCACGCGCCGCACCATCCAGGGAAAGTGACGGTACATGAAATGGGTAAAGCGACTACCGGCGCCGGGCACGATGTGCAAGCGATTGGCGCTGATACCGGCGAGCAGACACTGTGCAACGCGTTCGGGACTCATCACCTTAACGTTGCCGGCGACCGCCTTGGTCTCGGCCGGCTTAAAGCGATTCTCCTCGGCGAGCTGCGGCGTGTCGGTATCCGGTGGATAAAGGATCGATACGCCAATCTGGTCTTTGAGCAATTCCTGGCGCAAGCACTCGGAAAAGCCAACCACGGCAAATTTGCTCGCCGCATACGCCGTATAGCCAAAAACGCCCATGAAGCCGAGCAACGATGAGACGTTGACGATGTGCCCCCCGCCTTGGGCCCGCAGATCGGGCAAAAACGCGCGCGTCGTGTTCACCACGCCGAAGTAGTTGACCTGCATCGTATGGGTGAACACCTCGTCGTCCAGATCATCGACGTAGCCCGGTCTGGCCACGCCAGCGTTGTTGATCAAGATGTCGAGGCCACCCAGTTCGGCCAGCACCTGTTCGCGCGCCGCCCGCACCGAAGCAACGTCGCTAACGTCGACCGATACCGCGGCCAGCTTCTGTACGCCGGGCTCGCCCACGCCTTGAAGTTGCCCAAGTGCGACCTCGAGACGGCGACGATCGCGAGCACCGATCGCCACATGGGCACCAGCTTTGGCCAGCAATGTGGCCGTTGCATGGCCGATCCCGCTCGATCCGCCGGTGATGAAAACGCGCTTTTCGGCAAAGCTCTTCATCTTTGATCCTCGTTATCGATAAAAAGTCGCCCGGCTGAGGCGAAAGCGGCGGCGGGCGCTGATCGCTATACGCGAACCAGGCCGTGTTGGATCGCGAAGCGGGTGATATCCGAGTTATTGCGCAAGTTGAGCTTCTTGAGCAAATTCCCGCGATGACTGTCGACGGTCTTCACGCTGATCACTAAACGGTCAGCAACCTCGCGGTTGGTCAGACCCTGGGCCAACAAACAGAGCACTTCGCGCTCGCGCCTAGACAGGTCACGCGGCGACGGTTGCTCGCCGCTGTCGTGCAAGTAGCGGTCGGCAAAGGCGCGCGCTAGCTCGGGCGGCAAATAACGCCCACCAGCGTGAACCTGTTCGATCGCCGCAACCAACTCCTCTGCCTTGGCGTCCTTGAGGATGAATCCATGAGCGCCAGCGCGCAGCGCACGCGACGCGTAGTGCTCGTCCGCATGCATCGTCAGGATCAAAACCTTGGTCGGCAAACCCTCGGCGACGATCTCTCGTGTGGTATCGATGCCATCCTTATTGGGCATCGAAATGTCGAGCAACACGACATCCGGCTTCAGCTGTCTGAGCAACAGTAGCGTTTGCTCGCCATCAGCCGCCTCACCAACGACGTCGAACCGGTGCTGCTCCTCTAGCAACCGCCTGAGTCCTTCGCGAACCAGCACGTGATCATCGGTTAGCGCTACCGTTATCGTGCCGTCATCCATCATGATTCTGTACCTCTTGTCGTACCCTACCGCCGCCAGAGCCTAGCACCTTTTGATTTGAAAGGCACCAGCCGCACAAATAGCCGATCGTAGCCGATTTGGCCAGCGCGCGGGTCTGCTAGGCAAAGTGGCAAGCCCAGGTATTTTGAGCTGCGCATGGACTGCGCTAAGCTAATCATTCGACCAGACGATTCAGAATCCTCTCCACGACGCAGCGGCGAGAGCCGGCTCCGACGATCTGATAGCCGGCGTTATTCTCGTTCGTACACAAAGGCGGGCGGCGGGGGAGTCGGCGATAGAGCGGCAAAGTCATTTTCGGCCGAGGACCAGGGTAATTGATGCGAGCGATCATTATCGGTGCGGGACGCGGCAGCCGACTGATGCCACTGACCCGCGATGTTCCCAAGTGTTTTGCTGAAGTCGGCGGCCGGCGTATCCTCGATTGGGCTCTGGCGGCCCTGCGCGAGGCCGGCATCGAGGATATTGCGTTCATCGGCGGCTATTGCATCGATGCCGTCAAGCGCGACTATCCTGAATTGACCTTTCGTGAAAACGACAACTGGCCCAACAACAACATTTTGCAGTCGTTGATGTATGCACGGGACCTGATGAGCGATGGATTCATCTGCAGCTATGCAGACATCCTCTACCGGCCGCGCTGGGTTCGGGCGCTGCTCGCATCCCCCCATCCGATCGCCCTAGCCTGTGACAGCGCGTGGCGGCTTCGCTATCAGCACCGCAGCGAGCACCCCGAAGACGACGCCGAGAAAGTGGCGGTGGACGGCGATCGGGTACTGGCGCTAAATCGCACGATGAGCAGCGACGCCGCTGCGGGTGAATATATCGGCGTGGCCCGCTTCAATGCCAGCGCTGCGCGGGCGTTTATCGCCAGCTTCGACGCGGCCAAGGCTCGCGACGATGGTGGCCCCTACAAGGGGGCCAAGAGTTTCGCCAAGGCCTATCTGATCGATCACTTCCAGCAACTGCTCGACGAGGGCCACACGCTTAACGCGGTGCTCGCCGACGGCGGATACATGGAGATCGATACACAGCAAGACTACGAACTAGCCCGCAAAGATTGGCAGGAGATGCGATGACCAAGGCAGACGCAAAGCTATTCCCAGCGGCGGTGGTTGGAAGTATGCCGCGATCTCAGTTCGTCCGCGACCTGCTCGACCCTAATGTCGTCGAAGTCGATGACGCCGAGCGGGCCAAACAGATCGATGCTGCGATAGATTATATCGTCGCACTGCAAGAGCGCGCCGGCCTCGACATCATCACCGACGGAGAATACCGAAGACGGTCTTACATCGGTATCGTTGCCGACATCGCCGACGGGTTTGCCCTTGAACGCCAGGACGGCAAATGGTGGCACACCGTGATCGAGCCGCTGGTCGTCGCGCGCCCCGGCCTGGCCGCCAACGAAGTCGGCTACGTCAAAGCGCGAACCAGCCGCCAGATCAAAGTCGCCCTGCCTTCGCCGTACCTGCTCGGAACGCGCATGTGGGACGCCAAGCGCTCCTCGGCTGCGTATCCGACGCGCAAGGCATTCATGGAAGCGCTCGCACCCCTCTTGCGCCAAGAGCTGTGCATGGCTCGCGACGCCGGGGCAACGATCGTCCAGTTCGACGACCCACACCTCTGTCTGTTCGTCGATCCCAAGGTTCGCAGTCAGTTCGACGACCCGCAGGCGGAAATCGATCTCTGCGTTGGGTTGCTCAACGACATTTTGCGCGGCGTCGACGGCGTGACCCGTGCGCTGCATCTCTGTCGACGAAACAAGGGTCGCGATGGCTGGATCGGTGCGGGTGGTTACGAGCCGATCCTTCCGGCGCTGCAAGCGCTCGAGGTCGACCAGTACGTACTCGAATTCACGATCCCGGTCGCCGGCGAACTCTCGGTGCTCAAGCAACTACCCGAGGAGCGCCAAATCGGGCTCGGCTGCGTCGACTGCCGAAACGCGGTGATCGACGATGCGGCGACGATCGTCGGCCGCGTGGAAAAGGCGCTTGAGTACCTGAGGCCCGAGCAACTGGTGCTCAACCCCGACTGTGGGTTTGCGCCAGGAAACGCCGCCGAAATCCCGATCGACGAGGCCTACGCCAAGCTGTGTAACGAAGCTCAGGCGGCCGAAATGCTGCGGCAGCGCTTCGCGTAGCCGCAGCGCGCACGCGACCACTAGGAAATCGCCAGCACCAAGAACGCCTGCAGGCAGCCTACCGCAAGGCCCAACACGCCCCCGACGACGATCAGCGTGATCTCGTCTTCTTCGAAGACGCCACGCAGGACCTGCTCGAACTTGTCTTTGGGCATCGCTGCCATGCGTTCCTTGATCGTCTCTCCCACATCTAGCTTCTGATCGAGAAAGGCTTCAAGTTCGGGGCGAACTTTGACGAAGGTGTTGATCAAGTTCGCCGCGATCGCCGCTTTGGCCTGCGCGATCTGTGCATCACTGACCTCAACCGGCATCATCGCTTTGGCCTGCTGCCATTCGCCGTCGATCGTTTCGCTGATCGTCGATTCGATCAACTCCGCGATCTGCTTGACCTCTGGACTGGCGATCACCAACTCCATCAGTCGACCGGCGGTGAGGATTTCCTCGGAAGCGATCTTGCCGTAGTCGGCAGCGATATCGGCCTGGCGCTTGGGAAACAAACCTTGATAGGTAAACAGCCCGAAGTACTTGGTCGGCTCCTGCGGGCGAAAGATCATCTGAATCGCGAGCCAGTTGGTGACCAAACCAACGATCGCCCCAACCACCGGCATCAGCCACCACTTTTGCATCAACGACCAAAGACCGACCTGCGCCAAGCCAATCAGGAAGCCGAATACGCCACCGTAGATCTCGATGAAGCGAAACTCGTTGCGCCCGATGTACTTGGTCAGCCGAATCATCCGACCGATGTTGTCGCCCGACAGTGATTCGAAGATCAGCTTCGGCAGGTCGAGCGCCCGAGTGACCAGCGGCTGGGCCTTTTCAAAGACCCGCTCGGTGATCTCTTGAGTCTTCTGCTTAACCTGAGCAACGACCATCGCCTGCATCGGCGCGGCCATCTTGCCCCAAGCACCTGGTGCGACGATTTCGCCGACTTCAGCAGCCAGAGCACGAATGTCCTGATCGAGGCGTGGTCCGAGCACAGCATTTAGGTCAGCGGGATTGATCCGCTCGGCGATCTCATTGCCCTTGAGCAGATTCTGATCGACGACATCGGCGACACCCATCGCAAACTTTGTCGATTGCTTTGCCACGATCGACTGCCAACCGATCGGACCGATGCCGATGTACTTGAGCGGGTAGAAGATCATCTTGACCGCCGCCCAGTTGGTCACCCAGCCGATCACGCCGGTGATCAGTGGGATCGTCAGCAGAATTAACAGAAATTCCTTCATCGTTGCCGCAGTGCTTTGGTTTGATCTTCGACTTTAGGGAATAACCGGCAGTTCGCCAAAGAGAAAAATTCTGGCCGCCACTGTAGACAAGCCATATCGCCATTCCTCGGCTATGATGCGCGCTCGAACGACGAGGAGCGGTGATGGCCAGCGACGTGCGTGAAACGGCACCGGAAGCAAACAGCAAAAAAACGCAGCCGCCTGGGCTGTACGTGCTGTTCTTTGCCGAGCTATGGGAACGCTTCTCCTTTTACGGCATGCGCTCATTGCTCGAACTGTATATGAGTGCGCCCAAGAAGCCGACGACGATTGGCGGCGGCGGGCCCGGGCTCGGCTACACCAAAACCGCGGCGCACGGCGTGTTTCACGCCTATGGCGCGTTGGTCTACGCCTTCCCAATGCTCGGCGGTCTGGCAGCCGACAAGCTGCTCGGTTACCGCCTGGCGATCTTACTGGGCGGACTGCTGATGGCCGCCGGTCATTTCGTGATGGCGATCCCCGATGAGCGCGCGATGTACTTGGCCTTGGCGCTGCTCTGCCTGGGCAATGGCTTCTTCAAACCCAACATCTCCAGCCTGGTAGGCAAACTCTACGCTGACGACGATCCGCGTCGCGACAGCGGCTTCACGATCTTCTACATGGGCATCAACGTCGGCGCCTGGTTGGCGCCGTTGGTCTGTGGAACGATCGGCGAAAAGGTCAACTGGCATTACGGATTCGGACTGGCGGGCGTCGGCATGCTGCTCGGCTTGGGCTGGTTCATGCGCGGCTCGGCCAAACTCGAAGGACATGGTGAGCCACCTGACATCGAAGCTCTCGACCGCCCGGTGCTGCTCGGCCTCTCGCCGATTCGCTTGGTGTTGATCGGCACGCTGCTCGTCGCGCCGCTCGCCGCGCTGCTACTTTGGAAGAATCAAATCGTCGACTACATCATGCATCCGCTTTCCGGGATCTTCTTCATCACCCTGCTGGTTCTCGGCGGGATGCGCGGCAAGCAAGCCTTTTGGCGGCTAGCCGTCGCCGTGGCGCTGATGATGGGCTCGGTGGTCTTCTGGTCGCTCTTCGAACAGGCCGGCAGCTCGCTGACCCAATTCACCAAAGACCACGTCGATCGCTATGTCTTCGGCTGGCAGGTTCCAACATCGGCCCTGCTCTCGGTCAACCCGCTTTACATCATGCTGCTGGCGATCCCCTTTTCGCTGCTCTGGAGTCGCCTCGCGCGCATCGATCGCAACCCATCGATCCCGGTTAAATTCTCCCTCGGGCTGCTCCAGGTCGGCGCTGGCTACCTGGTGCTCGTGCTCGGCGCATCGATGGCCGGGCCCCAGGCGATCACCCCGATGATCTGGATCCTGCTGATGTACCTGCTGCACACCACGGGCGAACTCTGTCTCTCGCCGATCGGCCTGTCGGCGATGACCAAGCTCGCACCCAAGGACATGGTCGGCATGGTGATGGGCGGGTGGTTTCTCGCCTCGGCATACGCGCTGCACATCGGCGGACTGATCGCCAAGCTGACGACCGGCGGAAAAGCTGAGGGCGCGCAAACCGCGCTAGAGAAACTCGCCGGCTACACCGGCGTCTACCAAGACCTCGGCTATATCGCGATGGTCATCGCCGCGGTGATGTTCGCGAGTTCGCCGCTACTCAAGCGCGGGATGTACGGCATCAAGTGAGCCGTGCGCCAACAGCCGCTGTGTTCGAAAGGCCGGAGGCGATTCTCGCCGTCCTGCTGCTGCTGTTGGCGTTACTGTTCGCCTCGCGCCAAACCAAATTCTTCGCGCGAATCTACGGCGTCGTTCCGCTGTTGGTCTTTGCCTACTTCTTGCCGACAGCGCTCTCCAACACCGGCATCATCCCGATGAAATCGACGCTCTACGATTTCATCAAGAGGCAGCTCTTGCCGGCAAGCCTGCTGCTGATGGTGCTCTCCGTCGACGTCCCGGCGGTGCTCGGCCTTGGCCGCGAAGCATTGCTGCTGTTTCTCGGCGGCACGGCGGGCATCGTGATCGGCGGACCGCTGGCCTACTTCGCGCTGGGGCGATTTCTGCCGGCACGGCTCGGCGATCAAGCCTGGAAAGGCTTGGCCGCGATCGCCGGTTCATGGATCGGCGGCGGCGCGAACTTCGTCGCGATCGGCGAAGCGGTCGGCACAACCGACGCAACGCTGGGCATGATGATCGTCGTCGACGTGGCGATCGCCAACATCTGGATGGCCGTGCTGTTGTTCTTTGCCGGGCGCGAAGAAGCGCTCGATCGGCGCATCGCTGCCGACCGCAGCAGCATCGATCGGCTGCGCCAAGCGATCGAAACGTTCACCGCCGAAGTTGCTCGCTCGCCGTCGCTGAGCGACTTGACGCTGATCGCTGCTTTGGCCTTCGGCGGTACCTACCTGGCCCAGGCGATTTCACCCGCACTGCCGCAGTTCCTTTCAGCCTTCACCTGGGTAGTGATCCTGGTAACCACGCTGGCGCTCGGCATCTCGTTTACCCCGCTGCGTCGGCTCGAAGGCGCGGGTGCCAGCCGGATCGGTTCGCTGTTCCTCTACCTGCTCGTCGCCTCGATCGGCGCAAAAGCCGAGTTCCGACGAATCGCCGACGCACCGGCGCTGGTCGCTGTCGGCGGCCTATGGATGACGTTTCACGCCGCAACCATCTTGACGATTCGTCGCCTGCTCAAGGCACCGATCTTCTTCGCTGCCGTCGGCTCCCAGGCCAACGTCGGCGGCGCAGCATCGGCGCCGATCGTCGCCGCAGCGTTTCACCCGGCGCTGGCCCCGGTGGGAATTCTGCTGGCGGTCGCCGGCTACGTCCTCGGCACCTACGCCGGTCTGCTCTGCGCCTGGCTGCTGCGCCTGACTCACGGCCTGCTCTAAAACGCTTCGCCTTCCGACGGTGGCGAGCTGTGTGAATTCGCGTCAGCGGCAGTTCACACTGTGCCTGACCGGCACGTGGTTGCAGATCACACATCAAGAAAATTCAAGCACTTAGGTGCCGGCCGGCCTGGTATGAAGCCTGCATATTCTTTGCGATCGAGGCCGCCGGAGCGCGGGTAACAAGGAAAACACACGACAATACTGTGCAAGACGCAAAGCCGATGTCACAAACGCACAACACTTTGAGCTTTCATCGTAGCTTCATCTCGTCGATGGGCGTAAGGGTTGTTGTGGACGTGATCGCCGCTTGGTGCCCCGGCGAAGGTTGCTTAGCTTTCGAGCAGTTGGGTTGTGAGCGCGCCAGCGCCTGCGGAGCAAATCGATGAAAAAACAGCTCGTTTTCGTCGTCGCCCTGCTCGCTATTCAAACAACGCTCGCGACCGACGCGTCCCGAGCTCTCGCCAACCGAGCGGGATCATTGAACGTTACCGCCACGCCCCGCACCGACGAGCACGACGGCGAGGTAAGTTTCGTGATCGAGGCTCACCTACCCGGACTGAACGCGCGCGAGTTCGAGCGCTGCCTGGCCCGCGCTGAGCGTCCGGTCGACCAGCAGAGTTCGCCGAGCGAAGTCTTCGATGTGAACTGGACGCCGAGCGAAGAAGCCATCCTGATGAGCTGCAACCGCCAGAGCTGCAAGTTCAACTTCGACCCAAGCGGACGGCAACAGATGGAAAGCGGCGGTCCGCTCGCCGCGCGCAAACAGCTGTACGCCGAACTCGTTGCCAACCACACATTCGGCCAGGCGAAGAGCAAAAAGCGCTTCCGGATTCGTCCCCACGAGGTCAAAGAAACCTGCGCCGATCACGACCTGTTCCACTGGCTGCTCAACGGCCAACTAAAAAGCCACGACAGGGTGAGTTGGAGCAAGTTCAGCAGCTCGGACCGGATGCGACCAACCCTGCGCACCGTGCAACTGCTCAATTGGAAAAAGGGCAACTCGCGCTGTCTGGGCAAGACGCTGCTGTTTGCTGACCACTACTACGACGACTTCCTCGAACTGGCCCAGCTCACCGACGTCGACGATGGCGTCGCGCTGCGCTACTACAGCCGTAGCCGTTTCGACTTTTTGCGCTATTCGTGGTGGGCCCGCCGGTTCAAAGGGCAGATTCGTAACGGCATGAAGAACGACACCATCTCGAGGCTCAAGCGCGTGGCTCAACGCTGCATGCTCGCCAAACGCCGCAGTGCCCGTCAAGTGGCGCAGAGCTCGCGCTAACAGCAGACACCCCAATCCCTTGCGATCTCCGCGAGATCAAAACGCGACTCTCGTCTGCGGTTGATTTTCTGGTGCCCAAGACTACACTCTAACTACCGATCGACGATGGATCGCATGACCGGTCGCCCGGAATTGAGGGGCCGTGCGGCAGGTCATCCCAGGCGTGCACTCTTTGAACGAAGCTCCGCCCGATCTTTCGGCGGGGTTGCGGGATGCCTTTGCATCCAGGAGAACGGTGCATGTCTCTGACCATCGGCACGCAGCTCAGCACACAAGGCGCGATCTTGCAGGGGACCCTTGCAAGTGCCACTGGCGCCAGTGGCTTTTCCAAGGCGCTGCAGACCCAGTTCTTTCAACAACAAGCGAGTTTGATCCTCAATCGTACCTCTGGTGAGGAGCGCGCCGTGGCTTACCAAGAAACGCTGAGTCGAGCGACAACCCTTGAACGCGCCGCCCGCGGCTTGATGGCCAGACCGGGGCATTACTCGTTGTTTGCCGAGCGCTCGTTGACCAGCACCGACGAAACCATCGCCCGCGGCTATGCCGATCTATGGGCGACCCCAAAAACCTTTACCGTCGAGGTCACCGACATCACGGGCAGCGACATCACCTACAAGATCGACGATGGTCAAGAGATCATCACCAGCGATCAAAAGGTGACGATCGACAATGGCATCACGATCCACCTGCTTGCCGTCGGTTCGGCGACGATCAGCGTCGCTCCACAGACCAGCGAGATCACTGCCGCCGTAGAGAGCTACGTCGACTCATTCAACGATCTCTTTTCGTTTGTCACCGCCAACCCCAGCGAGTTGACCACGCCGCTGGCCGACGATCTCAACGACGCCGCGAGCATCATCGAATCCCAGCTCTCGTCGATCGGTATCAGCCGCGATGATGATGGCCTCTTTTCAGTCGACACCACCGAGCTGGCAAGCTGGCTCAACAGCGAATTCTCCCAAACCAACTTAGAGAAGGTCCGCTCAGCGCTGACCGGCCCCGCCGGGCTGGTAACCAAAGCCAGTCGCATCGCCGCCGACTTCGTCGACGAGCCAGCGAGCTACGTCACCGACCCGATCAATCCGGTTGACACCTACAATCTGACCCGCCAGCACCAATACGAGACGCGCGGACTACTGATCAACCTGATCGGTTAGCCCTGACCAGGGCCGTCTCGAAGGGCGCCCGCATGCCAGCCCTCTTCTGGGCTTGGCTCACACTCAGCGCCAACTGTCAAAAAATTTGCGCCGGCCGATCAGTCTGCCATAGTCGCAATGCCATGGATCGTCACGAACGAGACCACCTGCTGACCCGCCTGCGCCTTGATGCGGCGCGGATCGCTGATCACTTTGGCCTCAAGTACAGAAGCATCGATGCCGAGCATCCGCGTGTGCGCTCGCGCTACGGCGTCTGCTACGAGGACGGACTGATTCGCATCCGACTCAACCACGCCAAGACCGGCGAACCCCTGCGCTACTCGAGCCTGATCGACACGCTTTGCCACGAATTGGCCCACTTGCGCCATTTCAACCACGGACCCGAGTTCAAGGCGTTCTTCTGGACCCTCTTGGCTTGGGCGCGCAAGGAGGGCATCTATCGGCCCAAGGCGCGACGACCGACGACCCAGCCACTGAGCGCCGAACCGCCGCTCAACCAGCCCAAGCAACGCAACGGCGTGCCGGTCTTCGCACCGCCATCGACGAGCAGCCGACGCAATCAACCGCTGCCCTGGGAGCGCCAGCCTGGCGTGCTAGCGGGACAGTTGGCGCTTGCTATCGCCGACGCGCCCAAGGTCGACGACGGCCACCGGCGACGCAGACCAGCGCGCAGTGCAGCCGCACCGCGTCGCCAGCAGCTGAGCCTTTTTGACTGAGCAGGCTCAGTGTTCTGTCGCACAATGTGCTATGACTCCCGGCCATGAAGCGACGGTCACTATCGCTCGGTCTGGTCTGGGTCATCGCCATTTTCGCGCTCGAGGCCAGCGCAGCGCCCAACAGCGACAACAAGCAACCCAACGCGGCGGCCCCCACCAAGAAGCCCTGGACGGTGTTCGGCCACGAGCCCTCGCTAAGCGGCACAAACGCCTTCAACTATACCTATCACTTCGACAACGCTGATGGTGAAGACGGTAACGACAAGTACCACCAGCTGATCAACACCCTCGACATCGACCTGGCCATCGGCGACGCGCGGTTCGGCGCGCGATTCGACCTGCATCTGTTCATCGACACACCGCTCGACCGCTGCCCGACGGCCAACCCGCCGACGTACTGCTTTCGGGACAAGGATCGGCGCTATCTCGACAGCTACATGATCTATCGCGACGGCGTTCGCCTGCCCGAGCGACTGTACTTCGTGCTAGCCAAGCCGGCTTATGACCTGACCCTCGGCGACTTTTATGTCTCCTTCGGCAAGGGCATCGCGCTCAACGTCACGAAGATCGACGCGCTGGGACAAGACACGACGATCCGCGGCGGTAAGTTTTCACTGCACCATGGCGACGTCGGCTTCACCTTCGTCGCCGGCGAATTCAACCCGCTCGATACCGATGCCAGCACGGGTCGCCCAGCACTTTGGGGTACCGAACCGGTGATCGGCGGTCGCCTCGAATACCGCGGACTCGGCGGGATAATCCTCGCGGCCCACGGCGTCTGGATTCACGCCGAGAACCCACCGCCAACCGGAGGAATCAGCCAAGTCGCCGCCGAACAACACACCGTCTTCGGTGGCGGCATCGAAGCGCCATCACTGCTCGACGACCGGCTTTCGTTTGCCTTCGAGATCGACTTTCAGCGCACGCCGATGACCGATGGCTCGGTCTTTCGTGGACCCGGCGTCTCGGGTACCGAACGACAGGATACGTTTGACGGCCCAACCGGGCTGGCCAGCTACTTGACCTCGACGCTAGCCATCGGCAATTCCAACCTGGTCGGCGAGTTCAAGTACTACAACGACTTTCAGTTGGCCGCCCGCGAAGTCGTCGATCAGCCTTACATCTTGCTCTACAACATGCCGCCAACACTCGAGCGAATTGAAGCCGAGGTTAGCGACAACGTCTCGACCGTCGGTGGACGCCTGCGCTACGAATACAATTGGGGCGCACGCGGTCCCGTCGAGTTGGTGACCTTTGCCTCTTACGGTTACTTTCAGACGCGCTTTGCCCTCGACGGGCGCGTCCACGATCCCTACCTGGGCGCGGAGCTGACCTGGCAAGACGGCGACGGCCAACTCGACTTTCGCGCCGGCGCCCGTTACGAGCGGGACGCCCATAGCGATGAGCTAGCAAAACTCGACATCCACTTCTCCGGCAACATCGAGCAACGTATCCTCAGCACCCACAGCGTCAAACTGACCTGGCTCTATCAGAGCCGCTTCAAGCGACTCTTGACCCTCGAGCGCCACGACGAACTCGACACCGCGCTGACCTACAAATGGTCGCCGTACCTTTCGGCGGCGATGACCATCGAGTACAGCAACGACAGTCAGAGCAAGCTGTATCTAGCCGGAGCACTGCGCTACTTTTTCAACGCCAGCTCCTACGTCGGCGTGCGCGTCGGCGAAAATCGCCCCGGGCTCAAGTGCTACAACGGACTTTGCCAGTTCTTGCCCGCCTTTGCCGGCGCCGAGCTGACTGCCGTTGCGCGCTTTTAGGCACTCCCCGCAGTGCCATCTGCATGTCCTTTGGCGCGGCCGCCGCAAAGCTACTCGATGTCCTCGTCGTAGTTCACGCGCCAGTGCTCAAAGCCTCCGACCATCGAGTAGACTTCGCTGAAGCCCTGTTGCGAAAAGAAGGCTGCCGCGTCACGACTGGAATTGCCGTGATAGCAGTAAATGATCAAGCGCTTTGACCTGTCTTGCTCAGCAATGAACGCTTCGAGCGCCTGACGATCCGCTAGCTGTAGCGCGCCGCGAACGTGGCCCGAGGCGAACGACGCCGGGTCGCGAATATCGAGAAACGTCGCCGCTCCAGAGTCGAGCGCCTGCTTCGCACCATCGACATCGATTTCTTTGAACGTCTTCATCCGCCCTCAGCATAGCGCATCGCACAGTGCCTAGCTGTTGAACTGTAACGACGCCTAGGGCCCTCCTGCCACCCGATCGCCCAGGCCCGGCGGTCGCCACTGGCCTTGGCCAGCTACGCCACTTTGGCGCGATCATGCCGATTTGGCGCAGCGCCAGCGAATGCCACTCTGGCGTAGTTGAGGCTATGCAACCGGGCTAGCCAGCAATATTAATACATTGCAATGGGTTAAGATTCACGCCCAAACCCAAACCGGTTGGAACGCGACTTGCTTATTAGAGAGGCAGGAGACGATAGAGATGGAAGAAAAAGACCTAGAACTCTCCGTTAGCCAACTCAAACGCCTACTGGTTATTGCCGCGGGCCAGCAACGGGCACGCAAAGCGCTGTTGGGTCAGCTGGTGGCTCCAGATGTCGGCAAGCAATCACAGAATGCTGTGCGCCGCTATCAACTACAGCTGCGCTACGACTGGAGCGCCGAGATTCACGAAGGCCGCAGCGCTTTGGGCAGCTAGCACCACCCACCACCGACCAAGCTGCTCACCGGGGGCGCTCAGCCCCCTTCGCCCTTGGAATCGATCCCGTAAGCTTTCAGTTTCCGCACCAGCGTTCGCAGGGGGATGCGCAGTACCGCCGCGGCTTCGGTCTGGTTGCCCTTGGCCCGCGCCATCGCATCTTTGATCAGTGCTGCCTCGAACTGCTGGACGCGGGTCTTGAAGTCGACCTCGGGTACAGGGTTGGGGTCGGGCTGGGCAACGTCCGAGACGATCTCGAAACGCCCCGTCTGAGAACCGGACTCACCGAACGAATCAAAACCAAGACCATCAAGATCATCCGGGAAAGCGGACAGTGAGTACTCGGAAAGAGAAAGCGCTGGGCGGCGAATGCTCTCGGGCAGGTCTGCAACAGTGATCTCTTTGCCTTCGGCGACCACCAGCGCGCGTTGAATCACGTTGCGGAGCTCGCGTACGTTTCCGGGCCAGTGGTGGCGGCGTAGACACTTCATCGCCGCCGGGGCGATACGCGTGACCTGCGACGACAGACCACCTTTCAGCGCGAACTGGCGCAAAAAGAAATCGGCAAAGGCCGGAATCTCCTCAGCGCGATCTCGTAGCGCCGGCAGCGAAATCGTCATCACGTTAAGTCGGTAATAGAGGTCGTCGCGAAAGGTTCCCGCGCGGCACATCTGCTCCAAATCGCGGTGCGTCGCGGCGATCACCCGCACGTCGACCGGAACCTCCTTGCTAGCACCTACCGGCAACACCTCCCTCGCTTCGAGCACGCGCAGCAGTTTGACCTGAGTCTGCAACGGCAGCTCCCCGATCTCGTCGAGAAACACCGTCCCACCGTTAGCCTCGGTGAAGACGCCAGAGCGATCTTGATCGGCGCCGGTGAACGCGCCGCGGCGGTGCCCGAACAGCAGGCTTTCGGCCAGACCTTCGGGCAATGCACCACAGTTGACCGAGCACATCCGACCGTCATGGCGGCCGCTGGCAGCATGGATTCTCTGCGCAAGGATCTCCTTGCCCGTTCCCGTCTCGCCGGTGATCAGCACGGGCATATCGGTGCGTGAAAACCGGTCAGCCAAGGCGTAGACCGCGCGCATCGCCGGCCCGGTTTCCACCTCCTCCTTCTCGACGATGGTCACCTCTGCGCTGGGCACCATCCAAGAGAAGCCATCGGCCCCTTCGTGCAATTGAATCGGACAGCGGTCGCTCGCCTGCTCCAGCGCCTGGGTACAGCCGGCGAGCAGACCATCAACCGACGTCGCCGTCAGCGGATAAATAGCGATGCCGCAATAGAGCGACGGCGCCCCAGGCGCGGCGGCGGCAACCAGCCGTCTCGCAAGCCTCGTCGCATCGTCCTTGCCTTGCTTCGGCAAAGATATTTCGACGGTGTCGGCGCTATAGATCGCAATGCGGTCGGTCGGTCGCAAAAGCTTACGGACCTTTCCCACCCAGCGACTGACGTGACCGAGGGCAGCACTGTTGCTGCGAACCACCATCATCGAAAGCTCCAGCCCCAGCGCCTTGGCGCGACCGAGCTCCTCGCGCAGGACGTCGAGAAACTGATCGTGATCGATCACGCGATGCAGCGGGCTATCGCGAACACCGAGCAAGTGCGCAACAACCGTGGTTGTGCCGATGCGCACCTCACTGCTGGAATCGAGAGCGACGCGCGTGATGCGCGTTTCGTCGACCCACGTTCCGTTGGTCGAATCGAGATCCTCGACCCAAACGCGGTCACCGACCAGCTCGAAACGGGCGTGGGTCCGCGACAGCAGGTGATCGCTGAGCACAACGTCGGAGGGAGATTGGCGACCAACGACAATCGCCTTGTCGGAACTTAGCGGAACAACCTTGGGACGGCCACGGTGGTAGAGCAACAGCGAAACCGAGCGTGGCTCGGTGACTTCATCCCCGGCGCCACTGACCTGGGCAAAGGTACGCCGAGCTGTGTCTTCTTCAAAGTCGTCGTCAGACATTAGTGCCATCGATCTTAGCGCAAAGCGTGGCCGGCTCGCCAGTGTACGCCAGGGCGCTTCGCCGGCAGCACGCTAGAGCGCGAGCTTCAACTCCGCAAAAGCGAAGTAAGGGTATAGGCCGAACTCGTCTTTCACCGTCAGTGCACTCGGATCGGGCAGCTGGCCGACGGGGAAATAGCCGCCGGCGACGAGCTGCACGTTCTGCGCGACATTGTAGGAAATGCCCAGGTAAAAGAGCGAACTGGGATCGAAAGCGCTGAGCAACGTTGTGCCAAAAAGATCGACCAGCGGATGGACTTTCCAGGTCGCACTGAAACCCAAGTACAAGGGCGCCAGGCTGGTGATCTCACCGATGCCGAACCGTTCCGATTGCGCTATCGCCAAATAGTCGGCGTTGCCGGCTGAGCCGAAGCCGTTATAGTAGACTTCGGCGCTAAGTGTGATCTTGCTGGTGGGTTTGTAGCGCCCGCCGACCACCGATCGCACCCGTGCGCGACGGAGCCCTGTTCGCAAGCAGGATATCGTCGGGCAGATCGCCGCTCTATTCGGCGTTAAGCTATCGTCGGTCAAGATCGTCACCGACAACTCAGCATAGAGATCCGCGACTTTGACATCCAGCGCGCCGTCGGCAGCGAGCACCGCGTCACCGCGAATATAGCCTGCGAGTAGACCGAACTCGCCGCGCGAGTAGCTCTGCACGTAACGCGCGAGAAACGCGCTGCCGTTGAGTGCCACAGCCGCGTCGTGATCGGCGACAAGTTCGCCCACAGCGGCAACGATCGTCAAGGCGCCGCGCTCGGCCAGCTGCCAATCGAGACGAGCAGCATCACTGCCCGGCTTGAATTCGCTGTCGACTTCGGTCAGCGAGAACGTAGATACAAGATCGAGCGGTCGCCAGAACTGTCCGCGGCCGAAGCTCACCGGCTGGCGTCCCAGGCTCAGCGTAACCTTGCCGAACTGTCCTTTGACAAACAATCGGTCGACGTTGCTGACCAGTCGCAGCCCATCGCGTGTCAACGCTGCTCGCAGCGGAAGCCAGCGCGGCGGCGCGACGCCCTGACCAACGTTCAGTGCTCCGGCCAATCCAATGCCGGCAGCGTAGTGAGCCGAAAACTGGTTGGTCAGCTCGAAGGAAAAGCGCGGTGTTCGTGCGCGCAGTCCGGCACGGAGGTCAAACACGCTTTGGCCGGCCGGCGTACTGCCTCCCGGGTTGCGCGGTTCGTCGACCATCTTGCCAGCGAAGAGGAAGGCGAACGTGCGCAGCACCAGCGCCAACTCGGCGCTGCTTTCGCCAAACTCGTCCTCGTAGAAAACGATCGCCCGAGCATCGTGCGCAAAACAGCCGATCAGCAAGGCGATCGCAGCTGCGCGAATCCACCAGGCACGCGATCTACTTGGCGCTGTCAGAGACAATCTTTCCGTCCTCAAGCCAGATCACGCGTCGGGCGCGCTCGATGATCTTCGTGTCATGAGAAGAGATCAGAAACGTCATGCCCTCGGTACGATTGAGCGTGTGCATCAGCTCGATCAACTCCGTCGCGGACTTGGAGTCGAGGTTTGCCGTGGGCTCGTCGGCAAGAACCAGCGCCGGAGCGCTGGCGATAGCGCGGGCTACGGCGACCCTTTGCTGTTGACCGCCGGAGAGTTCGGCGGGGCGACGCGAAGCCAGATCGGCCAAACCAACCTGGGCGAGCACGCGCGAGACGACACGCTGCCGCATCTCGGCGGTTTTTCCTTGCAGCAGCATCACGTACTCGGCGTTCTCGAAGGCATTGAGCACCGGAATTAGATTATAGGCTTGAAAGACGAATCCGATGCGCTGCAACCGCATCTGTGCCAGCTGCGTCGCGCTTAGCTGATCGAGCGTCTGGCCATCGACCTCCACCGTTCCCGCAGTCGGCGTATCTAGCGCGCCGACCATGTTGAGCAGCGTCGTCTTCCCCGAACCCGACGGTCCGGCGAGTACAGTGAACTCGCCGCGAGCCAGATCCAGATCTACGCCGCGCACCGCAGGAACCTCGATCGCACCCTGTCGATAGGTCTTGGTCAAGCCCCGCAAACGCACGATCAGATCGGGATGCGCCTTTGAGGCCTGTGAGCTCTGATCTTCCCCTGCCACGTTCATCGATCGGTCGCCTCGTCGTAAAGGTGCTAACTGTGCCGCATCGCGCTGACCGGTCTCAGTCGCGTGGCCCGCAGCGCCGGGTAAATCCCCGAGAGTAACGTGATCGCCACGATGATCGCCGCCCACAGCGCGACGATCGGCACGGGCAACCGCGAATGCAACGTGCCGGTCAGCGCCACGCCGCCGAACTCGTAGGAATCAACCCCGCCGGACATCGTTTCGATATCGATGCCGTAGCGGACCATTAGACCGTGCAAGGCTAAGCCGATCGCCAAGCCAACGATCGCACCGACGATCGCGATCAGCGTGGCCTCGGCGACGACTAAGGCAAACATCCGCCTCGGCGCGGTTCCGAGAGCCATCATCACACCAAACTGTCTTGTGCGCTCAACGACGGACATCTGAATCGTGTTGAAGATGCCGATCGCGATGATTAGGAAGATAATTCCGGCGATCAGGTAGTTAAAGTTCTTGTCCAACTTCAGGCCATCGTAGAGCTCGGCGTGGGTGACCTGCCAGGGCAGTATTTCCCGACGCATTGCTGTGCCGTGCTGAGCAGCGAACCTCGCTTGCCAGCGCGCGGCGGTGGCTCGCGCGCTATCGCCGTCTTCGAGAAGTACAGCGATCTGGGTCAGACCATCTCCAACGCTGAGCAGCTGCTGGGCCGCCGAAAGTGGCAACTGAACCAAAAAGCTGTCGAGTTCGGTCACACCCGTTCGGAAGATGCCGCAGACAACAAATGCAGCAGAGCTATTTGCGCGATCGTCAAGCGGCGAAACGGTGAGCACCACGCGGTCGCCGACGCCCACCTGCAGCGTCTGTGCGAGCCCTGAGCCGATGTAGATATCTGCCGGGCGATTGCCTCGAACGTCGGCAGAGAGATAGCGTCCGCGGCGCCGATAGCTCTTCCTGGCCAGACCAGCGACGGCTTGCTCTTCGCTTGGATCTACACCAACGACAGCGATCGCCGCCGAGGATTCGCCAGCACGCACCAGTCCTGCGGCTTCCAAGCGCGGAATCGCCCGACGGACACCGCTCAGCTGGCGGAGCTGCGCGAGCAGACGGCGTGAACCCGACAAGAGGTAGTCCAGACTGCGATGCTGCTGATAGCCCTCGGCCTGAATCGCCACGTGGCCCGATCCCATTCGCACCCCCAAGTCGATCATCGTCTGGTGGGTGTCGATCTGCATGCCGACGCTAAACAGGATCAGCGCCAAGCCGAGGGATATGGCGATCACAGTGATCAGCGTACGTCGCCGCTGTCGAAGGACCGAACGCCACGCTAAACGCCAGATCACTAGACCTCCCTCATGCCCTGAGCAGGCTTGAGCCGTGCGGCGCGCCAAGCAGGATACAGCGAGGCGAGCAGGGTGACCGCGCACAGCACGAAGATCGGCATCAGCACACCGAAAGCGGTGACCTTCGCCCGCAGCGTCAAACCCATGCCGATCCCCATCACCGTCGTCGTTTTGCCGTTGGCGCTGAGATTGATGCCGTGTTGGTGCAGATAGAGATCGAGCAACAGGCCGAGCAGAGCGCCGGCCAGCGCGGAAAAAAATGCCAGCAGCGTCGCTTCCGCCACGAACATGCGGACGATGCGCCCCGCCGTCATGCCGAGTGCCTTGAGCACGCCGATCTCGCGCTTCCGCTCGAAAACGGCCATCAACATCGTGTTGACCACTCCCAAGGCCGCCACGGCGAAGATCACCAGCATGATGATCAGTGAGCCCGCGGCGTTTTGCTGCTGAACATGCCGAATGGTCGGCTGAATCATTCCCCAAGACGCGATGGCGACGTCGGGGCCGACAGTGCCTGCGAGGCTGAGGGCAACGTCATCGGCGCGGTCTAAGTCGACCAGCACCGCCGCCAGCTCGTGAATTCGGCCATCGAGGTGCAGCATGCGCCGAAGGTCGCCGACGTGCAGAATCACGCGCGTTCGATCGAAGGCTGTGGTGCCTGACTCAAAGATGCCGATCACCTCAACCGCGAGCTCGGTCATCGTGCCATCGACCGCTTGAGTGCTGACAAAGAGCTGCTCACCGATGCCTACAGCAAGGTAGCGGGCCAAGGTCTTGCCGATCAGCACGCGAGGCGGACGCTTTGGCGGCGGGGCGATCGCTCGCGCCAAGCGTTGGGTCTGCTGCCTGCGGGTTTGCCGAGCTGGTGTGGCAGCTGTCTTTGACTGTGAATCGCCTTCGATCTCGGCGATCGCAGCGTCCTCAGCTTGTTGGGTCAGACGCTCGTCATCGACCGCTTCGGCTGCTGTTAGCGCACGCCCGCGCGGCCAGGGCGTGGGATCGTCGTCGAGGTAGCGGCCTTTGCGAATCGTTTGATGGAATTCGGTGATCTTGATTTCGCTTCGTGGCTCAACGCCAAATAGCGAAACACCGAGCGAGCGCCGTCCGGAGGAGGCGAGAGCCGCGCCGTGCACACGCGGACTGACCGCGACAACGCGCGGATCCCTTTCGAGCGCGCGGCGCACCTCAACCGGGTGGGGCAGCGTGCGCTCGAGTTGTCGCGTGCGACGATAGTCGCGCTGGTGCGCTTGCAGATGCCCCAAATCGAGGCGGGTCAGCGTATGGATCAGCTGAGCGTGCATGCCATCGATCAAGCCGATCACTGCGATCGTCAACGCTGTGCCGATCGCAAGCGCACTCGCCGTAATCAGGGTCCGTCGTCGATTGCGGCCGAGATTGCGCCAGGCCAGCTTTGTCAGCCCCTGTGCCATCGTCAGCTAGACCGTGCCATCGTCAGCTAGACCGTGCCATCGTCAAGTATCCGAACGCTAGCGCTTGAGCGCTTGCTCGGTGAACTTGCCCGCTGGAATCTTCAGATCCAGCTTGAGGTGTTTGTATTCGATGGTCGTGTATTCGCCGGGCTTCTTGGTAACCGTCGCCTTCATTAGGGTGGGAAGCAGCCGGCCAGCGAGCGCTTTGACGTTGGTGAATTCGAAGCGGCGCTGCGGACGCTTGTCATTGGCCTTGCGAAAATAATCGGCGCGCTCGGGAATGACCACGCCAGCGCGCTGCCAGAGCGTATAGGCGATGCGTCCCCAGGCCACCGGTGCTGTCGGCTTGGGGTAGAGGTTGATCAGATAATATTGGGCCTTGCCACCAGCCGGTGCGTCCGCTTGCCAGGTCCGCACCTGCTCGAAACGATAGTGACTGGCAAGGCGCGTCTCTTTGACCAAGTCATCGTTGGTAAAGTGGCTACCCATCCAGCTGTCGCCGAGCATCGAATTGCCAACGACGGTCACGTTGTCGTTTTGTGGATTGTAGAGCTTGAGTTGAGCGCCGATCTTCAACGTGCCGTAGCCGCGCCACAGCGCCGGGCCAAGGATCTTGATCAGCGCGCGCTTGGTCTGGCCGCGATCATCAGCCCAGCTGACCAACTTCATCGTGCGGCTGTAGCTGCTGGTCTTGACCTTCATCTCGATTACCGCCGCCGCCGTGTCGGCGCGCAGCACGAGATCGGCTTTTCGGATCAGCGCTTCTAGCGAGGCGCTAGCGTGAGCTCCACCGACGCAGCCCCATGCGAGCGCGACGGCGAAAGGCATATAGCGCATCAGCAACCTCTCGTCCCGAAAGCGAGACCATAAACCGGCTGTTGACGCGCAGCAAGTCCTCCATCAAAGGCTGAAGACTGTGACAGCACTCGGCGGACAATGGAAAGCAGGCTGCATCACGACTCGAATTGCCGTCGTCAATAGATGATCAGCGTCACCAACATCCACCAACACCATCGATGATGCCCAGGCGGCCAGCCTGGCTGCCACAACCGCCCGCGCTGCACTGCTAAGCCACTGAATCTGCGTGGTCGATTTCGGCATGAACCATGCACCTTACGCCGTCGGCTGGTCTGCCCGCAGGCAGCCGGGAGGTGCGCGATGACCCTGCTTCGACGATCCACTCGACGAACGATCGCCATCCGTTTCAGCGCAACGGTGCTACCGAGCATCGCCTTACTCTGCGGCTCAGCAGCGGTCCGCGCTCGCGGCGGGCAGATGGTCGCGCCACGGCCCGCTGTGAGGGCCAAGCTGGTAATTCCCAAACACGGTAGCCTGGCCAGCGGTACGACCACACGCTCGGCGCCCTCACAATTCGGCGAGGGGTTGCATCTACCAACGGCCCCCGCAACAACAAAGACAAAGTCGACGACCGGTGATCCACTGACCGCGCTCTCGCACAGCCTCGGTGCTGACGCGCCGCCGAAACGATCGCGTCGGACCGCAGCACCGTCGACGACGCCTCAGCAGACCAGCGCGGTTTGCCAGCAGCGCTGCACCCACGCACGGCTGATCGCTGAGCGTCGCTGTCGCGGGCTGGGCCGATCGCTCGCCAACGCGCGCTGCCTGCAACGCGCCGCGCAACAGCTGATGCGTTGCATGACGCGCTGTGGTCGACAGCGCCGAAAGGATCCACCAGCCGCGCTGCCAAACCCGCTGAACGCAACCTTGAGCGGCGTCTCTAAGCGCTTGTAGCCGCGCGAGATCGGCGACCGACTGCAGACGCAATCGGACAGCCAATGGCCGCCGTGTCTGCTTAGGCACGGAGCATCGCTCGGCATGGCCGAGCGCGGCCCGTGAACCGGATGTTGGCAAGCCCTCCGCCGACCATCCACCGCAACGAGAGGCGCCGGCCACTGTCGCTTTCCTGAACGGGTAACCATCTGGAAACAGGCGACACTGCGCGCGCCAATCTTGGCACGTGGCCTGCTCTGCTGGGTCGCATGCGGCCGACAAAACCATTGCTCGCGGTGATCGTTGCCGGGCTGACGCTTGCGCTGACCACGCAGGTCTGGGCGCTAAATGGCAAGGTGAGCCTCAAGGGCAAGGCGTTGGTGCTGCCTGTCGCCGGTCAACGTTGCGAGGTCGTGATTCCCCAAGGCGAGGCACGCTTGCGTCTCGATGGGCGGGCGTTCCGCCTGGCCTTCGAACGCCCACTGGACCTGCCGGCGACGCGGGGCAACGCCGGCGTGGCATCGCAGCATGTCGGGTTGAGCTGGTTGCCTGCAAGTTGGCGTCAGCGCGTCGTCCAGTCGGGAATCTCGTTTCTCGAGCCCAAGCTGACGGCGATCAGCGGCAAGCTACCGCAAGGTGGGGCACCGACCCAGCTGACCTTGTGCTTCGCGGCGCGGGGCGGCATCACGCGGTCGGTCGACGTCGCGCTTCCCGTCGGGTTGACGCGCGCATCGACCGCACCCGCTTTGGGGGGGGCCACGATGCTGCTGGAGATGATCGACCAGCTCACCCTCGAGCCGGGCACACTATCGCTGCCCGGCGCACCATCGCTAACACTGACCACGCCGCTCAAGCTGACTTTGCAGGGCAAGAAACTCAAGGCGCAGGGCGACGTGTCGATCGCCGGTCAGCGGATCGACCTGGCGAAGATCGCCGCCAGCTTGTCGGACAAGGGGCTGGAGCTCGGCGGCTCGCTCGAGATCGCCGGGCACAAGGCGACGTTCAACCTGCAGTTCGAGTAGTCTGCGCGGCAACGAGCTGGCCTTCCCTGTTTCCGACGCGGCCGCTGCGACAGCTGCGATTCCAGCCGCAACTAGCCAAGCAGAAGGAACCGACGATTCGCGAAAGAAGCGGAGCGGTGCCCTAGCTGATCGTGCTTTCAGCAAGTCTTTCTGGCAGTCGACGGCGCAAGCTCAGCGGCGCTGTGCGCTAAGCCACTGCCAGGTCAGCGCGGCAAAATTGCCCGAGGTCAGGTTGGGCAGGTGGATACCGCCGACGATCGTCCACAGCTCGACGGCCCCAGCTTTCGGACAACCGGCGTAGCGCTCGACGCGGGTCTCTTCGCCGAGCAGCGTGCCGTCGATATCGAGCTGTTGCGGATCGAGCTCGAGCTTACCAGTGCAGTTGTTGTAGTCGGCCCAGAGCGCGACCGTATTGAGCGCCCCGGGATAACGGGTTTCCAATGCGCCCAAGATCAATTGGCCACCTTGGTACTTCACAGTGGAATCGAGAGTGCCGTGGACCTGCAGCACGCTCACCGGTCGAGCGGGACTGCAGTCCTGCTTTTCGAAGAACGTCCCGCCCGCCAAGCTGACGATCGCGGTGAACTTGTCGGCATGCTGACAGGCCAAGCGGTAGGCCATAAAACCGCCGTTGGAGTGGCCGACAACGTAGACCCGCGTCTTGTCGACAGCATAGTAACGAGAAATCTCGTCGAGCAAGCCGACGAGATAGCCGGCATCGTCGACATCTTTACCGTATGCGCAGCAGGCCGCGCTGGCGTTCCAAAAGCGCGCGCCGAGATCGTTGAGCGTTCCGTCAGGGGATACGAGAATCAGCGGCTGGCTGCGCGGCAACTCGCGATAGCGGAGATAGGTTTCTTGGGCGAAGCCGTTGGCCGAGAATCCGTGCAGCACAAAGACCAGCGGATAACGCTGATCTGCGCGATAGCCGGCTGGCAAACGCACACTGACCGGTCGATCGCCGCCGAAGTAGTCGGGCGGATTGGGTAACAAATCGGGTATCCGCGCATCGCCAGCCCCATCGCCAAGCAAACGACCATCGGAAATTGCAGCATCTGCCGGCAACGCAGCGGTCTCGCTCTGGCAGGCAGCCAACGCCAGCCCGACGACGATCAGCAGCTGCGGCTTATAACCGGCGGTCAACATCGGCAGCATCATAGCAACCGGGAGAATCCTGGCAAGCCGACCCTGACCGCACTCGTGGTATACGTATCGGTGTGCTGAGCATCAGCCAACGCCTGCAAGCGACATTCGCCGCGGCACTGTTTGCTTCGACGATCGACATCTTGGTCGTCTTGGTGCGCTTGGCCCGTGGCGCGCGCGACGTCGATCAACTCGGCGACGCCACGACCTTCGTCACGGCCTATCTGATCGCATTACAGGCAACGCTGTTGGCGGCACTGCTGCTACTGTCGGGCCAACTGGCGATCGCCGAGGTCGAAAAGCGCCTGCGACGACGACTGCGCCCCTGGGCCCTGGCACTGGTGGTCGGCGCAATGGTTGCGCCGTTTTCTCTGGCGCTCGCCGACTACCTGTTTAGCGGAGCGGGGATCCGTCGCCTGATCGGGTACCTCCCGGCGACGGTGATCGGCGCAGGTATCCTGCTCAGCCTGCTGTTTGCCGTCGGCTGGCTGGTGATCGCCCCAAAGCTGCGATCGCTCGCGCTCGCACGACCTCGACTGTATCCGTTGCTCGCGCTTCTGCTCTGCGCCGCGCTCTGCGCGATCGATCAAGGCGTCTATAACGCGCTGTATCTGCCGCTGCACGGCCTGCTCATCCTCGCCGCCTTCTTGGTGTTACAAAGCGCCTTCTGTTATCGCCAGCTGACAATACCCATCAGGCGCGCGAACACCATCGCCCTGCTCGGCAGCTGGCTGATGGCGATCACAGCGATTCCGCTGTTGCTGCCCACGCTAACGCACCCCGTCGAAGCATTCATCGTTGAGCGCTTTGCGATCTTCTCATCGCGCGCGCTGTTCGGCATCGCTGCGACCACCCCGCGCCGACGGCCGGCGTCAAGCCATCCTGACGTTGCCGCCCTGAACCCACCGAGCACCGCGGCCGAGGGAGACCTGGTGTTGTTGACCATCGACGGATTCAGCCCTTGGCGGGCCTCGTTGGTCGCGGCAAAACGCCCAACAACGCCCTTTCTCCGCCAACTCAAAGAGCGCTCGCTGCTGTTCACGCGCGTCTACACGCCAGCACCCGGCACGATCGCCTCGTTGCTCTCGCTAGTCTCTGGCACTTACCACCACGAGACCAAGCAACGCCGGCAGCCGAGCCCGCCGCTGCTCTGGCAGCGCCTGCAGGCTCAGAACTACCAACTGTACTGCGATTTACCGTTCCCCGAAACGTGGCGCGTGCACCTCGGCGAACGCGCACGTTGCGACGTCAACCTCAGTTTGGCCCGCGCACAATGGGCGCTTTCCTCGCTAACCAGCTTCTTTCGTCGCGCCGACCGCCGACCGATTCTGGCGATGGTCCACCTGCTCGCCACCCACCGCCCGTATCAGTTGAGCGCTGGCCAACCGTTCGGCCAGCAAGAGAACGACCACTACGATGCCGCACTCCTCGCCACCGACCAGCTTCTCGAGCAATTGTTTCGCAGCGCCCCCAACCGGCTGCGCCAAGCGCGCTGGCTGATCAGCGCCGATCATGGCCGCGCCTTCGGCTGGCATGGCTTCAGCGGTCACAACCGCAGTCTCTACGAAGATCAGATCCGCGTGCCGCTGCTGTTGGTCAACTGGCCGGGCAAAGCACGTACGATTGACCAACCGATCTCGCTGCTCGACATCACCGCAACGCTAGCGGGCGGCGTTGGTGAGAGCCTGACGACCACGCTCGATGGAAAGCCGCGCCGCGATGATGCACCGATCCTCGCCTACTATCGGGACAAAGCTGCGCTGATCGAGGGAGACTTCAAGGTGATCGTCGACCAAGCGACCGGCAGCGGCGAGCTCTACAACGTCGTCGTCGACCCCAAAGAGCAGCACAACCTCATCGCTCAGCACCCCGAGCGCTTTGCCCGCCTGCGTCGCCAGCTGGAGCAACTGGCGTTCTTTCGCTAGAAGCGGGTGCCGCAGGCTTGATTCGCCCAGCTGGGCCGAGCTGCCGCAGATACTTCAGCGCGCGACGATCGTTGGGCCGATGTCGCAGCACCTCGAGAAACCAGCGGCGAGCCTCGTCTTGCTGACCGGCGAGCAAATAGCTGATCGCCAGGTTGTTGGCGAAATCCTCGCTGCCGAATAGCCGCACGCAGCGCAGGTAAACGCGCGCAGCGCGCAGTGGCAGCTGTTGCTCGTTGAAGGCATGGCCGAGCATTCGACAGGCGTTGGGACTGGTCGGGTGATGACGCATCGTCTGCAACCACAGCGCCTGGCTACTGGCCCAAACGCGCCGCTGATCGGTGCCGATCAGCAAATAGAGTGCGAGTAAGCCGACGACAAACAACGCTGAGATCATCCGCACCGGACCGACGCTCGCCAGCAACCGGCGAAGCAGTAGCGCCAGCGCCAAGGCCAGAGCCAGACTGGGCAGGAGCATGTAGCTGTCGGCGAGATAGCGGGTTAGCGGTAGAAGGTTGGCGACCGGCGCGTAGGCAGCAACAAACAAGGCAACCGCCCACGACAATGGCGCGCTGAGCGTGCGACGCCGCCAGAACACCCAGCACAGGGCGGCGACTACCAGGGCGGCCAATACGTCGTATCCGTCGAGGCCGCTCGGTGACACCATATAGCGCGCGCGAAGATCGACCGGCAGCAGCCAAAGTCGGCAGTGAAAGCCGAGTGCCCACCAGGCCCGCCGCAACACGTCGAGCACCGACGGCGCGCTAGCCACGCCGCCGACCGCCTTGTTGCCGAGGTATCCGATCGCGATCACCGCAATACTGCCGGCGGTGATCGTCAACCACACTGCGAGCGGACGGGCCAGGCCGAGCGGTGCTGTTCGCTCACGCCGTCGCTCGATCCAGTATAGCGCGGGCCAGAGCAATAACAGCAGCGCCCCACTCGGCTTGGAGGCCAACGCCGCCAGACCTGCCAACAGCGCACCGACCAGACTCGGCCAGCGACCGCCGCGAAGCAACCCGACAAAGGCGTCGGTAGCAAGCAAGACAAACAGCGTCGCCAGCAGATCCTTGCGCCCGGTAACCCAGCACACCGGCTCGACCAATAACGGATGGGTCGCAAATAGCGCCAAGACCAGCACGGCGAGTTGAGGCGACACGATGCGCAACAGCAGGCGGTAGGCCGCCAAGAGGATGCCGAAAAACAACACCAGATTCGTGCAGTGAAACAGCGCACCATCCGACCAGGCTAGCGGCTTTGAACCGAGCAGCCAGTGCTCGAGCTGGTACGAGAGCATCGTCAACGGCATCGGATAGCCCAGATGGCGCGGATACAAGCGCTCCGCAAGCGGGCGACCGTCCTGCAGCGCCGGATTCCTGTAAACGTGCTCAGGGTCGTCCCAGTTGACAAAGGGGTAGGCCGCCGACGGCAAATAGGGCACCAGACAAACCGCGACCAGCGCAAGCGCCAACCCATGGCGCCTGAGAAAGCTTTCTGGCTTTGGCAAATCATCCATCTGCGAAAACGGGCGCACAAACGGCGCGTCATGCCGGTTCTAGCAGTGTCGGCAAAAAAGCGCCATCATCGCGCACGACGGCCGAAGCACGGCAGCCACGGCCCAACTACCGCCCTGCCTAACGGCAATTGACAGCGGCGGCCTAGACGCAGATCATTGAGGACCCATGTCGGATTTCGACCACGAATCAACGATCAACGTCGGGGATCTGTCAGAGGTCTACGCTGGCACCGACGAATCGCCGAGCTTGTCGCTCGTCGTTTCGCATCGCCGCGGGATCGAAGTCTCGACGCTGCACGAAGGCGAGGAACTGATCGTCGGCCGCTCATCGCCTGCCGACATGATCGTCCCCGATCCGAGTGTGTCTCGCCGACACGCGCGCTTCTGGCTCGAAGAAGGAGCGCTGCACGTTGAAGACCTGGGCTCGACCAACGGCACCCATCTCAACGGCAAGCCGGTTGCGCGGCCTAGTCGCGTGAT
This sequence comes from Deltaproteobacteria bacterium, assembly GCA_020633415.1. Lineage (GTDB taxonomy): Bacteria > Myxococcota_A > Polyangia > JACKDQ01. The sequence goes on along the minus strand of JACKDQ010000001.1, from coordinate 673,961 downwards.
GCCCACCGACCAACTCCTTGTCGGCAAGGTCAAGATATCGTTCCATGCGGGACCTGAGGGTTCCGAATTCCTCGCCGGGCTCGACACCCACGATCAGCTGATCCTCGCGCTCGAGCACGAGGTCGTGCGCTGTCGCACTTTTTCACGCAAGCTCTGCGTCCTGCTCGCCGGAACCGATAGCCGCTCGGGTCATGGCGGCATCGAAAGCTGGTATCCCCACTTGCGCCACGCGCTGCGCCCGGTCGATCGCGTGGCACCTTATGGTCCAAACTCAGCGCTGGTCTTGCTCCCCGAGTGCAGCGTCGATGAAGGCAAGCAAATCGCCGAAGCGATCGTCAACGAAGCGAAGAGCAACCAACCGATCTTGCTCTGTGGGCTGGCCAATTTCCCGGAGAGTGCAACCAGCAGCGAAGCACTGATCGAAGCGGTGCGAAAAGCAGCGCTAACCGCCAGTCGAAGACAGCGCGTCGTCGTCGCCGCCGGCACGAGCAGTCCCGGCCCCGACAAGCCGCTCGTGCTCAGCTCAGCGATGAGCGCTGTTTACGCGACCGCTCGGCGCGTCGCCCCATCTCGCCTGCCGGTGCTGATCTTCGGAGAAACAGGCAGCGGCAAGGAAATGATCGCCCAGGCGATCCACCGCAGCAGTGGCCGCACGGGACCAATCCGCTCGGTCAACTGCGGCGCGATCCCGAGGGAACTACTAGAGAGCCTGCTGTTCGGCCACGAGCGCGGCGCGTTTACCGGCGCGACCGAGCAAAAGCGTGGTCTATTCGAACAAGCGGACAAGGGCACGCTGTTTTTCGACGAGATCGGCGAACTACCGCTCGAAGCTCAGGCGGCCCTGTTGCGTGTGCTGGAGACCAACACGATCACGCGTGTCGGCGGGGCATCCGAAATAGCGATCGACGTGAGAATTCTCGCTGCGACCCATCGCGACCTCGAACAGATGGCCAGCGAAAAGGACTTTCGCCTCGACCTGCTCTACCGGCTCAATGCGATCACCATCTCCGTGCCGGCCTTGCGTCAACGACCTGAGGAGATTCTGCCGTTGGCTGAGCATTTCATCAGCGGCGCAACACCCGGCCAAGTTGTAACGATCGACGAGCGTGCCCGGCAGCTGATGGAAAACTACAGCTGGCCCGGTAATGTCCGTGAACTGCGAAACGTCGTCGAGCGAGCCGTAATCCTCGCGCAAGAAGGCGTGATTACGCCTGCCGATCTCTCATTGCGTGCGAAGAAGGAACGCCGCAGCGACGCGGCGACACTGCTCGAACAGCAAGAAGACGATGGGCTTGACCTCAAGACGCGACTGCAGCGCTACGAGGCGCGAATCCTACTGCAGGCCCTCGAGGAGAACGAGTGGAATCAGACTGCGACTGCCAAGGCACTCGATATGCCCCTGCGCACACTGGTCCACAAGATCAAGAAGCTGGGCATTAAGCGCCGCTATAGCAGCTCGGGGGGCTAGTCAACCACCGGCGCCTTGCCGACCCGCAGAGGAATGCTTCAGTCGCACGGTCGGGCCGTGAGACACGCTCTACTCCAGCGCAGCTCTCTGTTAGACTGCTAGCGTGGGCCCCTCCTACTCACCGCTGCCGCTGCTGCTTCGGCCCGTCGCTTTGCTCAGCCGCTACAACGGCCGCAACTTGCCGAGCGATGCGCTCGCGGGGATCACGATGGCCGTTCTGCTGCTCCCCCAAGCGATCGCCTACGCCGCGATCGCTGAGCTGCCGATCGAGCTTGGAATCTACGCGGCGATCGTCGGGGCGATCTGCGGCTCGCTTTGGGGCTCGTGCAGTCACCTGCAAAGCGGACCAACAAACTCCTCTGCCTTGCTGGTGCTCTCGGCCCTCGCCTCGATCACCACACCCGATGCGGCAAACTACGTCGCGATCGTCGCGGTCACCGTAACGATCTCCGGCGTTGTCCGATGGCTAATGGGCGTGTTGCGTCTTGGCCTGCTGATGACCTTCGTCTCGGACTCGGTGGTCGTCGGCTTTTCAATCGGCGCCGCGCTGCTAATCGTCGCCGGCCAGCTACGCCACGCCTTTGGCCTGGAGATCGCTGGGTCAGCGGTGTTCAGCGATTCGATCGTTCGCTTCATCGGCGGCCTCGGGCAAAGCCAGAGCGCACCGATCATCGTGGCGGCAATCACCGCGTTGCTGCTGGTGATCAGCCGTCGCATCTCACCGCGCTTCCCCGCCTTGCCACTGATCCTCCTGGCGTTTAGCGGACTGCACGCGATCGCACCCTTCGGCCTGCAGACCGCCGGGCGCTTCGACTTCAAGCTGCAGGTGCCCGGTCTCGACGGCTCAGCCTGGCGACAGGCCTTCGCGCTGATCGCCCCAGCCACAGCCTTGGCCTTGATGGGCCTGGCCGAGGCGTTGGCGATCGCTCGCGCAATGATCTTACGCAGCGGCGAAGAGCTCGACGTAAACCAGGAGTTTGTCGGGCAAGGCAGTGCCAACATCGCCGCCGGCATGCTCGCCGCCTGTCCCTGCTCCGGCTCGTTCACCCGCTCGGCTTTACTGCAGCTCGTCGGCGGAAGAACGTCGTTGGCCAATGTTCTCGGCGCACTCGCGGTATTGGCCAGTCTGCCGGTCTTGCCACACTTCGGTGCACACCTGCCGCGCGCTGCCCTGGCCGGGGCGTTATTCACCATCGCTCTACAAATGGTCGATCTGCAGCAGATTCGACACGTCGTCCGCAGCTCGACCGGCGATGCGGTGATCCTCTTCGGCACCGCGATCTCAACGCTGCTCTTTCCGGTGCACTACGCGGTGCTCTGTGGCATCGGCATCTCTGTGCTGCGCTATCTGATCCGCTCGGCAGTCCCTGCGGTGTTTCCCACAGTGCCCGATCAGAGCTTTCGCCACTTCGTTCACGACGAGAGCCGTCCCTCCTGTCCACAGCTGGGCGTGATCGCGCTGCGCGGATCGCTGTTTTTCGGCGCCGTCTATCACGTCGAAAATCAGCTCGCCGCCAACCGCGCCAAACATCGCGACCAGAAGTACCTGCTACTGCGCTTCAAGACGGTCGATCTCTGCGATCTCAGCGGTGTGCACATGCTCCGTCGCGTACTGCGCCAATACCGCGACGTTGGCGGCGATGTGTACTTCTCGTCGGTCAATAGCCGCGTACTGCGCGTGATGGAGGGCGCGGAGTTCATCGAAGAGCTTGGACCAAACAACATTCTCGCCTCAGACGAAGCGATCGATTTTCTCTTCCGCCGTGTGCTCAGCGCGCGCTATTGCTCGCGGACCTGCCGCGAACGAGTATTCGCCGAATGCCAGGCACTAAAGAAGGTCGACGTCACGGTCGAGACGCCGATACTTCAGCCGACCGACGAGGATGAGGCCGGTCGCAACACCTGGTCCGCGGGCTATTTACATCGCGCACTGCAAAGCGGCGAGGAGATCGTGGTCATCGACGTGCGCGAAGCCCGCGAGGTCCAAGAGCGGCACATCCCGGGCGTGATCAACATCCCACTCGGCGAACTGATCACCCGGCGCGCTGAATTTCCCACTGACCGGCAGATCGTAATGGTCTGTCGAACCGGGCGACGCAGCCTTCATGCGCTGCAAATGCTACGCAGCGCCGGATCGACCGCCGATATTATTCTGTTACGCGGTGGGATGCTGGCCTGGGAGGCGGCGGGTCTTCCGCTCGTTGAGCCTGCTGCGCCACCTCAAGACGACGACCTGTCGACTCCGCCGCCAGATGCCGATGAAGCGCCTCGGCGAGAGTAAGCGATCTCACCCGATCAGCGCCACCGAGAGCGCACGACTGCACGCCGCGGTGGTCAGTCCTCAAGCGCCACGCGTCACCTGAAATCCGATCGGCGCCGTTTCGACGAACGGTCGCGACGTTAAAGACCTTGTGTTTCCGCGGCGCGCAGCGTCGTCCCTTCTGGTCTTGGTCTTGCATCAACTGCCCTGCGATCGGCAATTGCCGAGCAACGGTATTAGGAGGGGATGATGAAAAATATCGCTCTGGCCGTAACGCTATTGTGTTGCGCATGCGGTGACATCGAACGCACGCAAGACCCGGCGAGTCCCGCAGGCAAAAGCGAATACACCGCGACGTCTGCACCGCGGGTCTACCTAGAGCTTGACCACACCAATCTTTGGCAAGTGCGGTCCAACGACAAGGCGTTTGGTTGCCCGACACTCGGCTCACAAACATCATGCGCGATCGCCGGCTACACCTTGGCGCCATCCCTCCAGCAGGATCGAGCACTCGCCGAACGGATCGAAGACGCAATCGTCGACGGTCGCGTGCTGTTCGATGGGACGATTCAATTCACCAAAGGTCAGCGAACCTTCGAAGCAAGTCATGCTTACTTCCCCAAGTTCAGCGAAGTCAGCGAGGCGGACTTCGCCAACGACATGCGTCGAGGGTGGCAGCTACTGTCCGATGGATGGACGTCACGAACGTTTAGCTACAGCTACAGCACGCTGAGCAAGGTCGCGTCGCCCGATATCTTCGACGACCCTTATCGGCTGGACTGGGATGTTACCTGCAGCAACGGTACGTATCGTCGGCGCTGCGGCTACGCTCGCGCCGCAGAGGCACTAGACAGTGCGTTCGTAGTCGCACGCGCCGAGCTTCACAAGAAATCCGACAGACAATCATACATGTACAACCTCAGCATCGCGCAGGCCTACCAACCCGTCGGTATCGGCTGCGGCACGCTCGATAGCTGCCTGACATCCTGCGCCGCGCAGCAAACGCCTGAGCAAGAACGAACGGCCTGCGCCGCATCCTGCACAGCCCGCGCGTTCGCGACAGCGGTCACGCGACATGCCGCCCAAACGGGCTGCTTCGACACAGCTGCGGCTACTGGTGGGCTCTGCCAAACCTCATGCGCAACGGGATCTGCGGAGTTCTGCGCGCAGTGTCAACAAATCGCCTGTGCCAACGAGATCGCGGCTTGCGCCGCCGACTAGGCGGGAGACAAGCGCCAGCGATGGCAGACGGTGGCCACCGATTCGCTGCGGGAACGACAACGCGTTAACGCACGCCAGCGACGGCCAATTTGTGGACACAGGGGCGATTGCTCTCGCGCAGCGCCGCAAAGAGGCGCATCTGAGCGCCTTGCACCTGGATGCGCGCGCCGTAGGTGATGGTACCGACGTTGACCCTTCCCCACATCGTCCCACTGTCGGGGCGAAACTCAGCGGAAAGCGCCGCGTACGTCGTATCAGTGCTGCTGCCGCCACAGGTCACGCTCTGATCGTAGATCACCACTTCGCGGTAACCGCCAACGTCGATCGGCTGACTGTGCTGTCCGCCATTTAGGGTAAACTCCGCGAGTTTGGTGAACTGATAGGCGGGCGCGGCGCAACACGTATCACCCGCAGCGATCGCGTCTCTGACGAAGCGTCCATCACTCAGATGAGCGCCATCGGCTGTGCCGCCATCGAGCGAGTTGATTGCGCTTTGTCCGCAATACAGGGTTAGCGCCCCGAGCATCGAGGCGATCGCGATCGATGTTCTTTTCATCTAGCTGATCCTCCCACTGCGCTCTTAGACCCGCCCACGCGTCGATGTCGCAAGCAAAAGCCTTGCTGACTAACGCCGCCCTGCTGACGCCGCGACGCAAAGCCGCCGATTGGGCAGTTCTGCGCCCAATCAAATCGCTCACTGATCAATTATTCTGTTACGCGGTGGGATGCTGGACTGGGAGGCGGCGGGTCTTCCGCTCGTTGAGCCTGCTGCGCCACCTCAAGACGACGACCTGTCGACTCCGCCGCCAGATGCCGATGAAGCGCCTCGGCGGCCTTGAGCGTCATCGACGGCACCGCCGACAGCTCTTCGACCGTCGCTTCGCGAATCCGTTGCACACTTCCCAGTGCTCTGAGCAGCGCCTTGCGCCGCGTCGGTCCGATACCCGGAATATCGTCGAGCGCACTCTGCATGCCTCGCCGCTGACGCAACTTCTTGTGATGGGTGATCGCGAAACGATGCGCTTCGTCGCGCAGCTTGGACAGCAATAGCAGCTCCGCGGTATTGGCGCGCAGCAAGACCGGATCCTTTACCTGCGGCAAAAAGACGCGATCGGGTCGACGCCAACTGTTCCGCTCGACGACATCTGCCTGCTCATCGCGACGCTCTTTGGCCAAACCGACAACGTCTGGCAGTTCCACCTGCGCATCGAACCCGACATCGCGCAAGGCGGCCAGCGCCATCGACAACTGGCCTTTGCCGCCGTCGACAACGATCAGATCCGGCAAAGACCATCCAGCATCACCGTTGCGTGCGCGGCGCAAGCGCCGCGAAATCACCTCATAGAGCGCCGCAAAATCATCCCCCGCGCGGCTCGGTCGACGAACTCGAAAATGGCGGTAAGCCGAGCGATCGAGCTCTGCTTGGCGCATCACAACCATCGAGGCGACGACCTGCTGACCGTGGATACCGGAAACGTCGTAACACTCGATCGTCCGCGGCAGCCGCGTCAATCGCAAGCGCTGCTGCAGCTTGGCCAATGCCGCATCGCTGTCGGTATGCCGTCGGCGTCGGGTAAAGAAGCTATTTTTGGCATTTGCCTGGGCCAAGGAGACAAGCTTGCGCTTCGCGCCGCGCTGGGGGATTTGCAGACTCACCGCGTGACCAGCGAGATCAGCAAGCCATTGCGATTTGACCTGTTCGTCCTCGATAGCGAACGGCAACAGTATTTGGCGAGGCACCTGCGTGGCGTTTTCGTAATAGCGCGAGATAAACGAGCTAAGCACATCCTCGTCGGGAAACTCCTGCTCGGAAAACGAGTACACGCGGTTGCCGACTAACTTTCCCGAGCGAAACAACAGCACCGCACAGTCAACAGCATCGCCCTCGCGGTAGAAGCCGAAGACGTCTTGTTCAATCGCCGGGTCGCCAACGGTCTGCTGCGGTTGCAGACTATTCTCGATCGCGGCGATCTGATCGCGTAGCGCAGCAGCATTCTCAAAGTTGAGTTGTTCTACGGCATCGTTCATCCGCGCGCGCAAACTGGCTACCAGCTCGCGTTGCCGCCCGTTGAGAAACAGCGAAACGTCTTCGACCTGACGCGCGTACTCGTCGCGGTCCACTTCGAAAACGCACGGGCCGGGACAACGCCCGATCTGATATTGCAGACACGCTCGCGTGCGCGACGCCATCGTGCGGTCTGTGCAGGTTCGTAGCTGAAAATGTCGGTTGACGACGCGCAGGGTCTGCCGGCACGCCGACGCCGAGTGGAACGGACCAAAGTACCGCGCATCATCGCTGCCGATCCGACGGGTGACTTCCAGCCGCGGATAGTTCGCCGTGGGATCGAGCCGCAACACCAGGTAGCTCTTGTCGTCGCGCAGCATCACATTGAAGCGAGGCTTGTGACGCTTGATCAGCGTATTCTCAAGAAGCAGCGCCTCCTTTTCGTTGCGCGTGACGATCGTTTCGACATCACCCAGCAAGCGAGCCAAACGCGGAACGAACGGACGATCATCGCTGCTGCGGGTAAAGTACGAGCGCACGCGCTTGAACAAATCGCGTGCCTTGCCCACATAGACCACCTGCTGGCGCCGATCCTTGAGCAAATACACGCCGGGCGCATGCGGCAGCTGGTCGAGCAACCGCATCAGCTCATCGGGTAGCTGCTGCAAAGACGTCATCAGCGCCCAGTCTAGCACCGCTGCGACGCGCGTCGGCATCGCGGCCGGCCAACGTCGTGGGCCGTACACCACGCTCGTGGGGTAGCAGCCCCCAACACTCACCCTATGGGCGCAAAAAATACCAAGCAATTTCGAAGACAAAACTGGCCCAAGGCTTGCTTGATCGAGCGCCGCGATGGTTGGCTGCACCAAGCGGGGCTGGTCCTGGTCACTACTGCTAGCGGTTGCGCTGAGCACGAGCTGCTCTGCGCCGCCGTCTTTTGGCGAAGTCAGCGCCGCGATCAGCGGCGGGCAAGCGACCAATGGCCACCCACATGTCGGTCTGCTGGCGATGCAATCCGGCACGTCGCGCAGCACTTGTACCGCGACGTTGATCGGCAAGCGCCACGTACTGACAGCCGCTCATTGCCAGGTCGCCGACGCAACAACGACCTTCAACCTCGACGACGGCAGAAGCTATTCTGGCGAAAAATTCATCCCGCACCCGGACTGGAAATTCAACGGCGATGATGACGATATCGCCGTAGTCCGACTGAGCCAGACCGTCGATCTCACGCCTGCGGTCCTCGCCGATCAGGCGCCGACGGTCGGTCAAAGCCTGCTGTTGGTCGGCTACGGCGTGACGATGTGTCGCGAAGTCACGCTGTCCAACGGCGCCAGAGCGATCAGCTGTACCAACGACGCCGAAGTCAAACGACAGGCGACCAATAGCGTTGCCGAAGTGCTCGACAAGGACTTCTCCTTCAACGGTTGGGGCGCAACATGCCGCGGCGACTCGGGTGGTCCGGCCTTCGCGACGGTCGCTCAAGTCGAAGTCCAGATCGGCGTGACCTCGCGTGGCGATCTGCCCTGCGGTCAGCGCTCGATCGATACCCGTGTCGACCGCTACGCCGACTGGATCCGCAACGTCAGCGGCGGTGATGTCCGCTTTGCTTCAGATGGCTCGCCACCGCCACCGACCAGCACAAACGCGCCAACGGTCAGCTTCTCGACGCCAACCGCTGGAGCGAGCGTCGCCGTCGGTCAAACAACGGTGTCACTCAACGCTGCCGCTGCCAATGGAGCGTCGCTCACCGACGTGGCACTGCTCGTCGACGACACCAAGGTGGCTAGCAAGTCGGCAGCGCCATTTGACTTCGCCGTCGACCTCTCTCCCGGCAAGCACAGCTTGCGCGCAGTGGCCACCGATGACGCGGGCCGCAAGGGTGAAACCCACATCGAAATCAGCGCCGACCCAACCCCAGCGCGCGCGACCTTCGGCAGCGGATGTAAAGGACCGACAGACTGTCAATCCGGCATCTGTCTGGAAGAAGCGGGCGCGCGTTACTGTAGCGCAAGCTGTACACCGACCGCCGATGATTGCCCGGGCAGCAGCCAATGCGTCGCTGCCGATTCGCAGTACGTCTGCGCCGGTGTAGCTTTGAGCAGTGAAGACCACCGCCTGGTCTCCGGCTGCGCGATCGGCGCCAGCAGCACGCGCAGCCTACCGTTTTGGGCGCTGCTCGGCCTGATGCTGTTACTCGGCCGACGTCGCGGTCGGTAGCGGCTCGTCGGCCGCCGGTGCGGGTGTCGCCGGCTCTCCCGGTGCACGGCGATCGGTCGGAGCGACGACCGGCCGAGGCGACCGACCGAAGATAAAGCTCAGCGCCATCCCCACGTCGACAGACGTACAATTGTCGCCACAGATGCTGCTGGGAAACAGCCGTAACGCCACCGCTTCGAGCTGGAATGCGATGTTTCGTCGCAAGAAGAAGTACATCCCACCGCCCCCGCCGATCGCACTGAGATCGTTGCTTCCGACGACAAACAACCGCCCGCCCTGGGCTTTGATATAGGGCGAGGCGGCATACGAGCGAAAGATCACCCAGCGCAAGTAGGGCAGCAGCGCGACCACCGTCGGCGCATCGGAGCTGACCGTCACATCGAATTGCAGCCCCGGCTCGAGGCCGTTGAGTACGTAGTATCCCGCGGCACCGCCCGCCGAAAACGCGGTTCCACCACCGCCGGCCGCAAACCCGAAAGCCAACCCTAGATTGAGCGACCCCTGCGGAAACGGCCGCGGCAACTCGGCCCGCTGCTGCGCCCCCACCGGGCCAGCGACGAACAGCGCGGCAGCGATGGTTAGCGCTCTAGTCGCGCAACACATCCGCCAACACCACACGGTCCTTGCCCGTTGCTTTCGCCTCGTACATCGCGTGGTCGGCCCGCTGAACCAAACGACGAGTGAGCTGGTCGACGCGATCGACCGTCGGCCCGGTGTCGTCTTTTCGCTGGCCCTTGCTTCGGCTCGCATCTCGTCCTCCCGACGGCTGCAATACCAGTGAGGCAACACCGATGCTCACGCTAATTTCGCCGCAGGCCGGTTCACCCGCCAATTCGAACGGCGTTTCGACGATCCTCGCGCGCGCCTGCTCGGCGATTTCGGCGGCCTGATCGGCTGAGGCCCCCTCGAGAACGATGACGAATTCGTCACCACCAAAGCGCGCGGCAACCGCTGCTCTGGGTAGGTCGCAGCTCAGACTCGTGCCTACGTCACGCAGCGTCGCGCTGCCGATCACGTGGCCGTACCGATCATTGATCTGTTTGAAATCATCGACGTCGATGAACAATAGGCCAATCTTGCCACCGGTATCGATCGATTGGCGCACCAGCTCGCGCAAGCGATAGTGCAGGTAGCGATCGTTGTAGAGGCCGGTGAGGTGATCACGGCGCGCCGCCTCAGCCGCGCGAATACCGTCGAGGGCGTTCTGAATCGACGAGGAAATGTACCCGGCGAAGATCTCGAGCAAGGTCCGATTATCGGTGCTGAACGCATCGGCCTGGCGCTTGACCAGTAACAGCACACCACAGACCGCCGTTCCGATCACCACTGGCACGGCGAGCAACGACCCCCAGGCAGCACTACCCGTCGAGGACGTACAGAGCGAACGGCCATTCAAATAGGTGTGCGCGATCAAACGCGCCTCGGCCTCAAGCGGACCACCGACCCAGCTCGACGCGTTGTCGCCAAATGCGGCGATACAGATCAGTCGCGGTTCGAGTACGTCGACGCGCAGCTTTGTGCTCGGCTCGTCGAGCAGAATCGCTCCCGCGTCGGCCGGTACGAACTCGTTAGCCTTGGCGAGGATTTCCCGCAGAAAGTGGTCAAGCGCCGGCTCGACCCGCTCTAGCGTGTCCGAACGACGGTAGCGCAACAAGAAGCGCCCGATCTCTTCGGCAGCGATCGTTTCTATTTGGGGCTTGGAGCGCATTTCAAAATTCAGCTCGTCCTGCGCAAGTCGATCAGCGGAACATGGATAAGTCACGCGGGCGTTTTAGTCCGCAATTCGCGATCGGACAACTTTCTGTGACCCGGTAAATTGGACGACGTAGTCGTCGCCATCCTCACCGACAACACCATTATCGTTGCCATCTAGTTCAAAGGCATCCTCGGAGCGTATCCGCCGCGAGATCCAGAGCTCGTAAACATCGGCCGGCTCGAGCTGGGCTCGCAAGTCGAGCCGTACCGTGTCGTCAGCGATCCATACCGGTGCTGCGAGCTCAATCCGCGTGTTCGTCGCATCGAACAGCTGGTAGCGTTCGACGTCGGAAGTCTGATCCATCGGCTGGGAAAACCGCACGACTAGCCGCGAAAAGTCCCGCGAGAAATCCTGATAGAGTGCCCGAACTCTCGCTCCGCTGCGCGTACGAAAGGTCAACGTAAACGGCCAGGCGATCGGCTCGTCGGGCCATTCGCTGCCATCGACATCGAGCAGCTTGTCGCCACTGGCGATGTCTTGGGCTAGTTCGATGCGGTAATCGTGAGCGACCTCGAGCAGCTGATCCGGCAGGTAGCGCAATCGGCGGCCGTCGATTTCTACGCGCCCCGGAACCGTAACCCGACCACCGCGGGTCACATCGTATAGAACAAACCTCCGTTGCCCCTCCTGCAAATCGATCGCCACGTCGTCGGCAAACTCGATCACCGGCGTTGCAGAGAGCGCCACGTTAGTCGCGCGATTGGGCGGGTCGAGCGCGGCAAGCACCGGTCGAAAATCCGTGGCGCAGGCGACCAATCCAGGCAAAGCGCCAAGCAACAGCATCCCGCTGCCCCGGCGGCGCCCAGTCGATTTCCTGGTCGGCCGCACCCGGCGGCTATCAAACCCAATAAGCTGCACTGTATCGCTCGATAAGGAATCTACCGCCCGCTAATCATCCCATAGCTGAGCAAGATCACCAGGATTAATCCTTCCGCTGATGTTACGGCCTTCGTTGACGCTGACGAAACGGCCAAGAATTTGACCGTCCTCTGGAGCGATGTTAGAACACCCTAGAAGCAATGACTTTTTTCCGACGGTCATCCGCGCTCACCGCCCGGCGGCAGCGAGACGGAACGTTGATACCTGACGACAACGCGGCCGTCAGGCCTGCTGTCGGTGTCGTTATTTTCGCCCTTACATTGCTCAGCGCTGCAATCGGCAGCTGCGTCTTCGACGACTCGCGCCTGGCGGCGCGGAGTTGCAGTGCCCAAGCCTGCGCCGACGGCAGCGTCTGTTGCCAGGGCTATTGCATCGCAACATCTCAATGCCCTGATGCAAGCCTAGCTGACCTGGCACCGGCAGATCTAGCGCCGGATATCGCGCCAACGGGCGACCGCGACAAAGACGGCGTCAAGGACGACCAGGATAACTGCCCCGATACCAAGAACCCGACACAGGGCGATTTCGACGGTGACCAAGTGGGAGATGCCTGCGACTGCGCACCGTCGGACAAGGCGTTCAGCAAAACGGTATACGACGTAGGCATCTACACCTCGACCGATAGCTTTGCCGCGATCGATGGTGCGAACTGGCGCATCTTTGCCAACTTGCTCGAGCAGCAACAGGTCAACGGCCTACAGCGCGCCAGCCTCAGTGGCGTGTCCGATAGCGAGGCCTTGTGGATCGAATTCAGCGTGAGACTGCTATCGGTCGGCGACGACGGCCTCAGCTTCGACAACTCGTCAGCAAATTCGCCAATGGCCGGCGCTGTGCTGCGCACCGCCCAGCTCGGCGCGGAACGTGGTGTCGGCTACTACTGCGGCATCGACTACGCCAACCTGCGCTTGCTGCTCGCCAAAACCAGAGGGAACGACCTCGCGCAACAATCGATGACGCTGTTTGCCGAGCCTTTTGCGCCGCCAGGGCGGCCGCTCAAGCAAAGTGTGCTGCTCGAGACAAACTATTGGATCACGATGTCCGTCTCGGGCTCGCAGATCAGCTGCCGCGTCCGCCTGCCCAACCAAAGCCATATCGAAATGAGCGTGACCGACACCGACCTTAGTGTCGGTGGCGCCGCGCTTTACACCGCCGGTGCGGTCGCACAATTTGGACCGGTCAAGGTCTGCGTGCCCAAATGAGACGTTCATCGATGCTACTGGTCGCCATCGCGGCGACGTCGATCAGCGGCAGCGCGAGGCCAGCGGCGGCTAGCCAACCGCTAGTGCTCGTTCTCGAGGCCGACGCCGCGTTCGCCGCGCAACTCAAGACGCAACTGATCAGCGCCGCGGGCCGCCTGAAACTCAAACTTCGCGCGATCGATCTGATGCTCGCCGATCTGCAGATCGCTACCGGTTGCCCAGCGATTAGCGACACCTGCCTAACCCACATCGGCAACACGATCAGAGCCGACCGTTTGCTGCTTGCCGTCGCTCGACGTCACGGAGAGCGCCTAACGCTCGAATTTAGCTTGTTCGACGTCGTGCGTGGACGGGTAACAAAGCGCCATGCGATCGAGCTACCGATCAGCTCACCAGAGCAAGCCGAAGCCCTCGAAGCAGCACTCGCCAAACTGTTTGCGATCAAGCGTCGAGTCAAGCAGCTCTTCCCCGTTCAGCGCTACGGCCGCATGCGCATCAACGCGACAACGCCCTTCGTCGAGGTCTCGCTCAACGGCCAGCCGCGCGGCGCACCGCCGCTCGACCTGCAGCGCCTACCGCCCGGACGTTACCGAGTCACTGCATTTCGCGGCGGCTACGCACCTTGGGAAAAGACGGTAAGCGTGCGCGAGAACCAGGTCACCGATCTGGAGATCGAGCTGATTCAGCTGCAACGCGAGCCGACCAGCACCTTCCTCGATTCGGTCCGCGCGCCAACATGGATCGTCGCTGCCGTCGGCACAGCAACATTGACCACCGCAGCGATCTTCGGCACCCAGGTGATCTCCAGGCAGAACCGCTACGACACCAATCCCGGGGAAACCCCCGAAGACCTCGCACAGATGCAGAAGCTGCGCGACGACGGACAGCGCGACGCGGTCGTGGCTAACGTACTATTCGCGGTGGGCGCCGCGGCGATGGTCGCCGCGGGAGTAATGGCCTACATCGATTATCGCCAAGCCACCGAGCCACTCGAGGGCAGCGCTCCCCCACCTTCGCGATCAAAGCTGCGCGTACTGCCAGCGGGCGTCGATTTTCAATTATCGTTCTAGCAACGGCCACGCTACCTGCTGGAAAACGGCGCCTTGCTGACGATCGTTACTTGAACAGGATCATCGATACTGCCCTGACGAAGCTCGATCGGATCAGCGTTTGCCGATCGTTTGCTCCAGGCCTCGATCGATCGGCGCGACGACTTGCCGCCAACGATCTCGACTGAGTCGCGATTGTCGAGCACAACCTCGCAAAGACGCGCCTGCACGCACCAGGCGTCATCGAGCCGCTCGAGCGCAAAGCGCTTCGCCGCCTGACAGTTACTATCCGCGACGACACTCGGACCATGCAACGCGATCACACCGTCGACTGCAACCGGGCCGGTTTTCGCTTCGACGACAAACAGCGAGCTGCGCCCATGGCGAAGCCGGACCCGACCTGACCCAACTTCCTCCAAAGTAAGCGAGCAGGCGATGCAGCGTCCCTCTGGATCGAGATGACGGGCAACGCTCTCGGGCAGACGCCGCACCTTTCCGGCGACGATCTGGCGATCATGCGCCACTGGCCGCAGCGGATCGACCGCCGATACCAAGCAGCCGTCACCAATGCGCACCAAGCGCAGCCTGCGCAACACCCCGATTCCAACACGGAGCAGCAAATAGCCAGCTGCAGCCGCCGCACAGATCAGCGCAGCGCGCCGCGGGTAGTAGCGCTCCAATTCGAGTGTCGCGGGCACCAACGCGATCAGATACGCCAAGTCAAACCAACGCCAGCGGCCACGCAGACCACGCTTGTAGCGCCAGCGACGGCGATACCGCACGCGAACGAACTCCGTTAGCGGTGCGATCGACGCGTCTCCACATTGACGGCAGCGCCTGACGGGCGTGTGGTAGAGCGAGCGGCAACGACCGCAGGCCCAAGCCGATTTATCGTTGGCACCCACGATAAGGCGGCGGTGGAGAGCTGTCGGGGTCGCGTCCGTAGACTTCGATCTCACCGATGGTAAAGGTGTCGTAAGGGTTTACGTCTCGCCCGTCCTCGTAGAACAAGAAACCCAACGTCTGCGCGCTACGTGGATTGAAATCCTTGGTCTGCGTCGTGGCATCGCCGTTCTGTTCGTCGACGACAAGGTGCCAATCGGTCGAGGCTGGATCGGGTGGGCCCGCCGCTGGATTGTTGGAGGCTACAACAGCGTAGCAACGCGCGTAGGTACCACCGACGCCAGCCGGCCAGCGAATGCGGATGCGCGAAATGGTGTAGACCTTGCCCAGATCGATCCGCAGCCAAACAAACTTATTGCAGTCCGTATCGCCGGGTTCCCAAAACGAAAGCTCAGTGGTGGTACTGTCGTTGCCGTCGGTCGCGTTGGCCAACGCGCCTGACGTCGGCTGTCCGGCCACAGCCGTGGGAACCAGCCGCGCCGCTACGTTTTGCAGCCCCGACGCACCGCCGTCCGCAACCTTGTTGCTAGCGTGCACGACGTTGATCGTCGTGGCGTTGCCGGGGCAACCACGAGAATCGAGGCCAACAAACTTGAGCGTGTTAGGGGCGTCTTCGATCAGATCGACTTCGAGACAAAAACTACCGTCGGTGCCCACCGAGACCGGCGCAGAAACGCCAAATCCGCCTTGCGCGACGACAAACGCCGCACCCGGCGCCCGACCAAAAAAGGCTTCCTTGGCATGGGGCGTCGGACTCAACGCCAGCGGCTCGATCTCCGGCGCGACGAGCGTCGGTGGCAACGGACAACCCGATGGCACATCCAGTTGGATCGCACCATCGTCGGGGCCCTGATCGAGCAGCATATGCGGCGGGTCGCCGGCCTTACAGGCGGCCTGACCGGCGACCGCAAGCAGCACCAGCAGGAGCCAACCAACCCCAGCGCGCCGGCGCATCCAGTTTCTAGGAGTTTTTCTGTAGTATTTCATGAAGTTACTGCAATTACACGCTATCAGGGCCGTCGGGGACTGTCAACCTGGCGTTGATATGCGGCTTTCGAACGGCTGTTCCCGCGCGATCTTCCGACAGATACAGCGTTTTCCTGTTAATGGATAGTCGGATATTCGTTACTGGCCACTTTGCTCGCTGGCCGGCCGGTGATAAAGGCTACCGGGCAGAAGATCATTGGCGTTTCTTGCCTATTCGGATCTGGTACGCCACTTGAAGGGAAACCATACGGTAGACCTAACCGGAGAAACTGACTAGATGAGTCCAACGCGGCTTCTTGCTTCTGCTTTAGCGACTGTTAGCGCTCTCGCCGCCTGCAGCTCCGCCGAGATCCCCTCCGAAGGCCAGCCGCAACCCACGATCACTTTGCCCCAGCCCAGCCTGACGATGGTCGGGCCCACCGCCGTTGCCGCGGGCCAGGTGCTAACGATCATGGGCCAAGGTTTCGCGTCGCCCGCCGAGGGAGCCACGCGCATCCGTTTCAACGGCACCTATCAGACGACGACGGGCAACAGCTACCCAGTCGATATCGAAGTTCAGCCCCGGTTCATCAACCAGGGGATGATCGAGTGGACCTTCGGACCCAATGTCGCTTTTGCCCCAGCCGTCGAGGAAACCGGCCAATTCCGCGGTCTGATCAGCGCGATCAACGTCGGCCATAACGGCGAGCAAAAGGTTGCTGCACAAACCTTGAGCAGTGAAATCCGCGTACTGCCGTCGATCATCATCCGCCAACTTCGCCCGTTGCACCAATCCTGCGCGGTGGGGATCACGGCAACGACCGACGCGACACCGATGCTGTTTGAGCTGCGCGCGATCGGCTTGACCGCCGGCACTGCGGTCGCACCACTCCGCTTCGGTTACACCTTCCTGAGCCAGCATTTCCGCCCCACCGGCACCCTCTCGGACAAGTTCGGCGCCGACCCGGAATCGCTGATCCCCAAGCAGGGGGCGATAACGATCATTGACGATGTCACCGACGGCGATGTGAGCATGCTCGGTGCGGATAATGGGGCGGCCGTCCACGTTGCAGAGGGTCGAATCAACGAAAACCTCGGCGCGATCATCCGCACCATCGAGCGCCAGCTCAACCTCAACCACATTGAAACCACGCCGATCCCCCCAGAAGCGCAAGACGGCTATTACGACGCCTCGATGATCGTCCGCGCTGTCGACAAACGCGGATACACCGCCGAACGCACGATCGATCTCCGCGTCTGGGCGCCGATCCAGGTCGACTACGACGGCAATGCCACGGTACGTCGCAGCTTCGATCCGGTGCCGGTATCAGGCTGTCTGCCAGGCGGCCGGATCGGCCGTGAAGTTAGCTACAACGAGATGGACGCCGATATTCGCGCTCGCGCCTATAAGATCAGCGGCAAAGTCGACGTTGGCGCCGACATCTTGGTCAGGATCAACGCCTCCTTCGCGATGGACGTGACCGAAGAAGTTAGCTCGACCACGGCTCAGCAACTGAAACTCGACAGCGCCCTGCTGCCCAACCACAACGGTGTGTTCTATCGCCAGCGGCTGCAGCTAGAGCGGCGCGCTGACCTGATTCAGCATACGGGCTGTGGCCGCAGCGCTCGCTTGTCCGAAGTGATCGTCACCGATTGGGTCTGGTCACCAGACCTCGCGCAGGCTCGCGGCGACTGCCCGCCATTTCCGCCGTCAAACCTGCCCGCTGGCCGTGAATTTCCCTAGCGGCGGTCACCGTCCTTCGCACGACAGCGGTCCGTTCATCCGGATTCACCACAGACCAGCGATCGCTAACCGACTGGCTGCCCACCGTTAGGCGGCTGGCACAAGCTGTGCTCAACGGCTGGCGTGCTCTGCTCACTGCCCAGCGCAACGATCGTCGGCGTATCGGCGATTCCCGTCGAAATCCAGGTCGACGCCTCAGCCGGTATTCCCGGCTTTCATCTGGTCGGCCTGGCCACCGGCGCTGTACGCGAGGCTGCCGTGCGCATCCGCACCGCGGTCACCCACTGCGGATTCAAGTTGGGCGCTACCAAGTTGACCGTCAACCTGGCCCCCGCCGACCTGCGAAAAGATGGCGCCGCCTTCGATCTGCCGATCGCCTTGGCCACCCTTAGCTCTCGCCAGCTGATCGCACTCAAGCGCCACGACCTACTGTACTGCGGCGAATTGTCGCTCGACGGCAAGCTGCGAGCCGTACCCGGTGCGTTGTGCCTTGCCGAACACGCGCACCGCCGCCGATTACGCGGCGTCGTCGTACCTCGAGCGAACGCCCGCGAAGCGGCGCTCGTCGGGATCGAGGTGCACGCCGTCGATGACCTCCAGCAAGCGATCGCCGTTGCCGAAGGTCGGCAAGACACCCCTTACGAGAGAGAGACATTGCCGACCGCAACTTCCGCCGACGACGACGTCGACTTCAATGAAGTTCAGGGCCAAAACGACGCACGGCTCGCTGCTGAAATCGCGGCGGCAGGGGGACACAACTTGCTTTTGATCGGTCCGCCCGGCACTGGAAAAACGATGATCGCCCGACGCATCGCCGGCATTCTGCCAAGTCTCAGCCGCAGCGAGACGATCGAAGTCACCCGGATCTATAGCATCTGCGGCAAACTAGGCGAGGGAGAACTGCTCGTCCGCCGGCCCTTCCGTTCGCCACACCACACCACCAGCTCCGTCGGCCTCGTCGGCGGCGGCACACCACCGCGCGCCGGAGAAGTAACGCTAGCACATCACGGCGTGCTATTTCTCGACGAGCTGCCCGAGTTTCCCCGACGCACGTTAGAAGCACTTCGCCAACCGCTCGAGGATGAGCAGGTGACTATCGTGCGCGCACGCCATGCCTTGCGCTTTCCCGCGCGCACGATGCTGATCGCAGCGATGAACCCCTGCCCTTGTGGCTATCGCGGCTGCATCAAGCGCAGCTGCCGCTGCTCACCTGCTGAAGTCGGCCGCTATTGCGCGCGTCTGTCGGGTCCACTCCTCGACCGCTTTGACATCTTTGCCGCCGTTCAGCCCCCAGAGACCAACGCGCTCCTCGATAGCGCTAGCGAGCGCGAGGATTCGGCGACGATCGCAGCGCGCGTGGCAGATGCCCGCAAGCGCCAGCACCGACGCCTGGCATCATTTCGCGTGCGAACCAATGCCCAACTGCGCGGCCGCAAGCTGCACCAAGCGATCAAGCTCACTGCTCCCCAACAGGAACTACTGCTCGACTACGCCAAGCAGTACCCGATCAGCGTGAGAGCGCTTCACCGAACCTGTCGCGTCGCCCGCACGATCGCCGATCTCGACCAGCGCGATCAGCTTCGCGATGAAGATCTTCTGTTGGCCTTAACGCTGCAGCAAGCGCGTTGGCAGCTTTGATCACACCAAACCAGGAGACAGCAGATGGCGCGAAGTATCAAAGACCGCATCAAGGCCTTGGCGACCGTCGTCGCCAACATCGAGAAGCAGTTCGGCAACGGAGCGATCATGCCCCTCGGTGGGAAGACCGTGGCGCAGGTCGAAACGATCTCGTCCGGTTCGATCGCGCTCGACCAAGCGCTTGGCATCGGTGGGTTTCCCCGCGGACGCCTCGTCGAAATCTACGGGCCTGAGTCTTCTGGAAAAACAACCTTGGCACTGCACGCACTGGCCGACATCCAGCGACGCGGCGGTCTCTGCGCGTTCGTCGATGCTGAGCACGCCCTCGACGTCAACTATGCCGAGAAGCTCGGCGTGCAAACTAACGAAATCTTGGTCAGCCAACCCGATTGCGGCGAGCAAGCGCTGGAGATCGCCGACCAGCTGGTGCAAAGCGGACTCGTCGAGCTGGTGGTCATCGACTCGGTCGCAGCGCTTGTGCCTCGCGCCGAGCTGACCGGAGAAATGGGTGACACCCACATGGGATTGCAGGCCCGCCTGATGAGTCAGGCGATGCGCAAGCTGACCGGCCATGCTCACAAGCACAACACGGCGATGATCTTCATCAATCAAACGCGCCAGAAAATCGGCGTCAGCTACGGCAGCAACGTCACGACAACCGGTGGCAACGCGCTCAAGTTTTACGCCAGCGTCCGCCTCGAAATTCGCCGCATCGGCGCGCTGAAAGAGGGTGAAACCGTGGTCGGCAACCGCACACGCGTCAAGGTGGTCAAAAACAAGATGGCGCCGCCGTTTCGCCAAGCCGAATTCGACATCGTCTACGGTCTGGGCGTGCACCGTGAAGCGGAGCTGCTCGATCTGGCGATCGAGCGCGGCACGGTGAACAAGTCTGGCACGTGGTATGCGCTGGGCGAAACAAAGCTCGGCCAAGGACGAGCAGCCGCCTGCCGCTGGCTAGCCGAAAACCCCGAGCACTCCCAGCGACTCGAACAGCTGCTCAGAGCGCCAACCCCGCAGAGCCAAGCCGCGTGATTTGACTGGCCGGGATTGGGATTGAAGGCCACGCCGTGGGCTGTTTCCTGCTCTGCCTCATGTCCCTGCGCGCGCTCCAAATCGCGCTTCGCGCTCCAAGGTCGCGCTTGCCAGGACGGGCCGGCAGGCACCTTTGCCTCATGTCCCTGCGCGCGCTCCAAATCGCGCTTCGCGCTCCAAGGTCGCGCTTGCCAGGACGGGCCGGCAGACACCTTTGCCTCATGTCCTTGCGCGCGCTCCAAGTCGCGCTTCGCGCTCCAAGGTCGCGCTTCGCGCTCCAAGGTCGCGCTTGCCAGGACGGGCCGGCAGGCCCGGGCGGCGGGCCGGGATTGAAGGCCACGCCGTGGGCTGTTTCCACGGCGGCGGGCCGGGATTGAAGGCCACGCCGTGGGCTGTTTCCACGGCGGCGGGCCGGGATTACTGCTCGGGGGATTCGGGGCGCGGAATCGAATCGCTGATCTTGACCTTCTTGCCGGCGACCGCGCGCACGGTATAAAGGCGGTTGAACTTGAGCTCCTCGTTGCGCAAGACAACCTTCCGGCGGCCTGGTTCAAGCACGGTCTGCAGCGGCGTATGACCCATCTTCGTACCATCGACGTACACCTCAGCCCACGCCGGCCGGACATCGACGACGAGCACGGCTTGCTTGCCGGGTATCGAAACGCTGCTGACTTTGCCCGTACCCCGTTGCGGACGAGGGCCCTTGCTGCTCGCCTTTTTCGTCGCACGGTTGCCAGCCGGGTTTGCTTGCCGTTGGGTGTTCCGTTTGCTCTGACGCGAGCTCGTCGCCTTCGCGGTCGCAGCGTCGGTCTGTGGTTTGGAATTCTTGTCGGCGCTGCGCAGTTGCGCGTCGATCAGCATTTTCGGCTCGGCTTGCGTCAACACGACGCGCTGCATCCAAAGCAGATAGCCGGGGCTGCGCACGGTGATCAGCAGCTCGCGACCAAGCGGCAACCCTCCGATGCGGCAAGGCGTCACCGCACAACGCTGGGCGCCATCGACCTCGACGCGCGCCGTCTTGGGCGTGGCGCTCAACTCGATCGCCCCAGCCTGTGGCGTATGGGGCGGCGATTGCGGGTCGACCGGCCCAATCGAACGCTGGTTGAGATAGACGATCACCACTGCGGCGACGGCGACAACCACCAAAGCCGTCAGAGCGGGAACCCAACTGCGTTGCGAACGTTCAGCTCCCACGTCTTGACTCCCTCTCGCGAACTCAGCCGATCCGCTGCGGCGGTCGGGCGGAACGGCTATCCCTTCCGGATAGTGACCGGAGGATGTGCGAATATTCTCCTGGCGGTCTTCGGCGAGCGCCGCACTAAAGACTGCACTAGCCGGTGTCGCATCTGCATCGGTTGCGGCCGCATCATCGTTTAAGAATACGGTCGTCGTATCCGCTTCTTGCTCGTTCGCCGCCGCACGAGCCGCCCCACGCTTGGAAACAACTTCCGTCCCCGCGGGAGGACCCGTGTCTCGCTCCTCGGTCGAGTCGCTCGGCTGCGCGTTCTTCTTGATCCCGCTGCTAACGATAACCGACTCACTCACGTCGATCGCCAAGTCGGTTAGCGGCTGGCGCGGAACCAACTCGTCGACGTAGTCGCCGAGCTCCTTGGGAAAGGCGAGAAGATCGTTCTTGCGGGCAAAATCGAGCAGCTCATCGCGAAACTCCGCTGCCGTGTCGAAGCGATCATCGGCCCTGCGCGCCAGAGCACGCATGACGATCCCCTCCAAGCCTTCTGGATAGTCCGCTCGAATCTCAGTCGGCGGGGGAATGTCGCCGTCGATCACGCGGCGCACGGCCAGGTCGCCGCTTGGTGTGACGCGCGGCAAACGCCCCGTGGTCAATTGATAGAGCACGACCCCTAGCGAAAAGATGTCAGAGCGGGCGTCAACCTCGGAGCCAGTGTACTGCTCCGGCGCCATGTATTGGACTTTTCCCTTGACCACGCCGACGTCGGTGACCTGCTCCTTGTTCACCGCCTTGGCGATGCCAAAGTCGGTGAGCTTCACCGCGCCTTCGCGGCTGCAGAGGATATTGTGAGGACTGACATCACGATGAACGATGTTCAGCGGTTTGCCATCAAGGCCTGTCTGACGATGAGCGTAGTCCAACCCCATCGCCGCCTCGGTGACAACGCGCAAACTCAAGCGCAGCGGCACGCGGCTGTGTCGGTGGCGTTCGATACGAGCCAGCGTCGCCAAGTCGCAACCATCGACGTATTCCATAGCGATGAAATACTGACTGCCTTCTTGACCAAGCTCGTAGATTTGAACGACGTTGGGATGGTTGAGGTGCGCAGCGATCCGCGCCTCGTCGAGCAACATTTCCGCCACGTTGGCGACGCTTGAGTACTGGGGCAGGATCTTTTTCAGTACCGCAAAGCGCACCACACCAGCGATGCCCTCTTGGCGGGTCAAAAAGACCTCTGCCATGCCTCCCTTGCCGAGCCGGCGCAGCACCTTGTAACGAGCTGCCGCCGTTTGTCGGTCGGTGATCAACGTATCTGCCACGCAGAGAGTGTATCGGCAGAAGGTGATTCGAGCAACGGGTCAGGACTGCCAAACCGCGGGGATCCTTGACTGACTCGCTGGGGCAGCCTACTCTCGCCACGTGATAAGCACTTCCTGCAAAAGCCGCCATTGGCTGCTCTGTTCGGCGTTATTGTTCACGCTGTGCTGGAGTTCGTTGGCCATCGCGCAGACTCCGCCCGACGTGCTGCTCAAACAGGCCGAAAAGCTCTACGAACAGCTCGAGTACGAAAAGGCGCTGCACACGCTGACCAAAGTTCACTCATCGCCCGAAGTTACGCCGATTCAGCGCGCCCGAGCCTACCTGTTCATGGCGGTCTGTTTTACCGCCCTCGGTCGCACCACCGACGCGATCGCCGCCTTCACCGAAGTGCTCAAGCGCAAGCCGAAGTTTCGGCTGCCGCCGGGCGTCTCGCCAAGTATCCGCGCGACATTCAACGACGCGCTCAAGGCGATGAAACTTCCTGAGAAAGCGCCAACCCCCGGCCCCGCCAAAGCGCAGCCCGTGTCGATCGATTCCAAGTCGGCCTTCCGAGTTCTGCTCGGCACGCCGCTGAAGATCAGCATCTCGCTCAGCGATCCATCGCGACGTGTTACCGATCTGGTGGTCCAATGGCGCCGCCGCGGCGGTCCGGACTACTCCAAGCTGAAACTAGACTTCAAACCAGGCGCCGAAGCCGCAGAAGCGATCTTGCCAACCGCGATGATCGGCGACAAAGCGGGCCTGCTGGTCTATTACGTCGAAGCGCACGACAGCGCTGGCCGCACGATCGCGCGTTCCGGAACCGAAGAAGATCCCTTCGAGGTCACACTCTATCAGGCCAAGAAAAAGGGCTCGAACAAGGTCGGCTGGTGGCTTCTTGGCGCGGGTGGTGTACTCGCCGTTGCCGGTGGCGTCGTCGCAGCAATTCTGCTGAGCTCGGGCGAGAGCAACACCACGCCTCCGGGAAGCGCCGAGCTAACCGTGAGGCTGCGATGAGAGTTCTCCTCGTGATCACCGCGATCGCCGCGGGATGTTCAGCGCCACCGCAAGCCGAGAGGCTCTCGACGCTGCAAGCGTCCGTCGTGATCGACACCACCGTGCACGCCACGGCACGACTGTTTCGCTTGGTGGTGATCAAGTCGACGACAACCGAGAGCAAGATCTTCAGCTGCGCCGACTATCCGACGACCTATGACCTCGGCGACAGCAGACTGCAAATCATCAAGCCGGTAGAGCTATCGTGGACCGGCTCACGCGACGATGCGGTGATCGAAAAGATCCGCATCCCGGCCAATCAGTCGGTGGCGGTGCTCGTCGCGGCATTGGCGCCCACAGCCGATGGCAAACCGTTTAACGTCGGTCGCGGATGTCTCGATAGTGTCACGGTCAGCGAAGGCACAAGCGCGACCAAGTGGATCGACGTTCGCGCGACCACTGGAGCCAGCTGCCAGAGCACCGCTGACTGCGAGAACAGCGGCGGCATGGCGCTCGAATGCCAGACCGATCCGGCGTTCAATGGCGGATACTGCGCCAAGCTGTCCTGCAATGGTGACTTCGAATGTCCGCCAGGGGCACGCTGCATCCCCTATCCGGCAACCGGCGGTTTTTGTGCGCGTCAATGCCAAGCCCAGGGCAACAACAGCGACTGCGAACGCGGGCAGCAGTGCGTCGGCCGGATCGATAGTAGCGCATCATGCAGCCCGGTATGCTTACCGACGAGCTTTGCAGCGCAAGAGCAATGCTAAAAAAAGGCCGGCGGACCGCAGCGGCCGCCTAGCGCCCCAAGGCGTAGCAGTCGCCACCCGACTGACTGTTGGAGCAAGCCAAAGCGAGCATCCGCCGCACCCCCGAGTCACGCCGCGCCACCTTTAGCGCTGCCGCTAGGTAGGGGACCGACTGCCTCGCTTGACGCTGCTCGAGATAGATTTCACCGATCATCCGATTCAGCTCCAACGAGTAAGGCAGCTGCTGATGAAGGCGCGTCAAGTGCTCCAGCGCTTTGTCACCCTGACCGAGACGGCGGTAACAGCGGGCGATCTGCAGCTGAATCTCCTGGATCAAACGTTCGGAGTTGGTCCACAGTTTTAGCGCGGCATAGGCAGCGCGCGCATGGCGCAGCGAACCATTTACATCGCCAGCAGCGAAATACATCTGACTGAGCGCGTGCTCGGCCGCAGCGCGGTGACGTGGGTCGCGCATCGCGCGGTAAAACAGCCGCCGCGCCGCCGCGAATCGGCCCCGCCGACTGAGTACCTTGGCCTGCCATAGCAGGCCCCGCGAATCCTCTTTGAGCCAGGCTTCGGGCACCGCGGAGAGCAAGCGATCCGCATCCTGCCAGTCGGCGCGAAGCATCGCCTGACGCACGCGCAACAGCTGCGCCATCTCCGGATCGCCAGCACGCTCGAGCGCGGCAACCTCAGCCGTAGCGTTGGGCAAGGTCAAGGCCACTGCGGTCAACGCCCGCCCGCGCAGCGCACGTAGATTGTCACCGTGGCTGTTCAGCACATCTTCAAACAGGCGGCGGGCCTCGGCCAGCCGCTCGAGATCGAGCAGGGCTTCAGCCCACGCCAGCCGGAAACTCGCTCGATACGGCGCACGCTCAACGGCACGTTTGAATGCACCGATCGAACGCGTCTGATCGCCAGCCCGCTGGGCGCACTGCGCCTCAAGCAAGGCCGACTCCGCCGAAGGCGCCATGCGCTCAACATTGGCGATCAGCGCCTCGGCCCGCCTGACATCCCCACGAGCCAGCCACGCGGCTGCGCGCACAGTCAGCGCCGGAGCGAACTCGGGATATTGATCGAGCAGCCGCTCAACCTGTTCGTAACGCTCGGAAGCCAACTCCAACCGCGCTGCCAACAACTGATACCGTCGATCGCGAACAGCTGACTTAGCGAGCAACACGCGCAGATCCTGATAGCGCTTGAGTTCAAGGTAGGCCTGTCCCAACAATTCGACCTCGTCGGCCGAAGACGACTGCAGCGACTCGAGCAAACGAACCGTTCGCGATGGTCGTTCCAGCGCAAGCTCGAGCCGTGCGAGCGCGAGGCGCAACGACTGTTCGCCGGGAAAGCGTCGACGCGCATCGGTTGCCAGTCGCTGGGCATCTTCGAGTCGGCCAAAGCGGCGCAGTTGCACCAGCAAGCGCAGCACGAAATCGAGCTCGAGCGGACCGCGAAGCTGATAGGCCTTTGTCAGCGCTGTGCGGGCAAGCGGCCCTTTTTCCTGCTCGGCGCGCAACAGCCAAACCCAGGCCCGCTCGCCGCGCGTCAAACCCGTCTCGGTCAGCTGCTCGTTGCCGACGCCCAGCAGACGCTGGCGCATCAGCGCCACACGAGCGCGACGCACGCCCATCTTCTCGGCGGCGCTCAGTAGGTCGACGATCGTCTCGGCCGGCTGCTTGAGCGCAGAGCGAACCCGAGCTTCCAACAGCAGCGAGGCGCCATCGCGCGCGGTCGCTTCGGTCAGCTTGGCAAGCGCCTGCTCGCGCTGGCCAGCGAGAAACAGCGCGTGGGCATACAGCCTTCGCAGCGTTAGATCGTCGGGATGCAACCGAGCCGACGCAGCGAGCTGTTCAACGGCCTGGGGCGCAGGTAGCGCTAGCAGTGCATCGTAGGCGCTGGCCCGCAACAACGACAGGCCCGCTTTCACACCTCGCGCCTTCGCTTCATTGAGAAGCGCACGGGCCTTGGCGCCGCTGGACTCACCAAAGTTGAGCGCCAGGCGACCGTGCACTTCGCTGGCAAGCAACAGCACCTCGGGCGAACGGCCACCGAGATTGGCCGCGTGGCGCAGCGTCTTGAGGATGCCCTTGAGCTGCTCAGGCTCCTGCTCCACCGCCAACGCTTGAACGTTGTGCAGCGTTTCGCTGGCTTGATGACGTCGCACCGTCACAAACAGCAGCGCCGCCGCAAACACCGCTACCGTCGTGGCGAAGATCCACCACCGCAATACGGGGCGTGGAGGTCGCACTGACAAGCGTCGTGCCGCGCGACGGGTCAACTTGCGCGCCGGTGGAGGTGGTGGCAACCGTTTGCGCCCTGGCTTGGGTGGCACGGTGATCGGAATCGCCACGCGCGAATCATCGTCGCGCAATCCGTTGTTAGGGCGAACCTCGAGCGGTGTAAACGCCGAGACCTGCAGTGGCGCAGGCGCTCTTTTTCCCCGCCCGCTGGCTGGGCGCACCTTGGCCTCGCCAGCGAGCTGATCCGCCGCGAGTTGGCCCAGCGTAGCGGTCGCCGCTTCGCTCGCTAGCTCCTCAGCCACGCGTCTGCGCAGCGGCGTTGTCGACCCCTCAGATGCCTCTTCGGCGGCGCACAGCGCATCGCCGATCACATCGCGAACCGGTCGAATGTCGGGCGTCAAATTCAGATCGCGGCCGACGGTCGATCGCGTACCTTCACCAAACAAGTCGCTGTCCTGCTCCTCGGGCAGAAAATCGTCGCCGAGGGCCGAAACGACATCATCGATCAGCTCCGAGTCGACTTCGACGGTGTGATTTGCACGAAAGAAAGCTTCCTCGGCATCCTCCGGATCGATGCTGCGCGGCGAGGGCGGACCATCGAAGATCGGCAACTCGTCGGCGTGGTGCTCGTCCGCAAGGCGCTCACCGGTATTGAGCAATGCCTGAGGGATCTCGATCGCCGTCGGCTCATCTTCCGGATCGAGCGGCTCGCGTGGCGTTTGGTCGGTGCGGTCGAGCCGCGCCTTGACCCTGCGGTCGAGCCTGAGTAGCGCATCGTCGTCGGGAAAGCGCTCGATCGCCCCCGACAAGGCCGAAGCCGCACCGCTCAAGTCGTCGAGCGCCAGGCAAACGCGGATCAGCAGCCGGTAGGCCTCGCGGCTTTGCACAAGGCTGAGCAGGGTGTGCAAGGTCACGCGGGCGCGTTCGTAACGCGCGTCGAGCACCAGCGCCTTGGCCAACAGCAGCAGCGCGTCGGGGCGCCATTCCAATTCCTCAACCCGCGTCAGCAACATGATCGCGTCGTCGTAGGAGCGGCTGGCGAACAAACGTCGCGCCTCAGCGACAATGTCGACCGCTGTTGGCTGCGAGAGGGATTCTGAAACGCGCTCCATGCCTACCTCTGTCTGCCACGACGGATGGGTCTGACCTGTTCGACGCTGACGCACCGAAGGGAGACTCAGCCGAAGGACCGTCCATCGATAAAGCAAAAGCCAGTCCAGCCAGCGGACTACCTTGCATCGCTGATTTGATTTGCTTTTCTTGTCGATTGGACGACCAGACCTAGCCGGTTTGTGAAGAGCTAGGTGGCCAGATAAAGCGCCAGATGAGTAAGCTAGATCGCATTGCTCGCGCCAGGCGCGGCGTTGGCGCGCCGAGTCGGCACCCTAGTCGAGGTATTTGACCGCGGGGGCGAGATTGCTCGGCGGTGGACAGCTCTGCCCTTGCGCGAACTCCGGGGTGTAGATCCAGTCGGTCAGCACAACCTCGCCGAGGTCGACGCTCTCACCGCAGACACCGTAACCGCGCAGCTTGCCGATCTTATAGACCTTGGTCAGCTGGCGATAGAACACACCAAAGTTGCCCGCCAGCAGCTGTCCACCGAGATCGATCCCGGTCATCTTCTGCGTGCTGACGACGCCTTGAACGTCGACGCCGAAGCCGACGGACGGGTTGATGCTCAAGGCGAAGGGGTTGCTCGGCAATCCCAAGCCTACGCCCAGCGAGGCATTGTACTGAAAAGCGATGGCGCGCGACTTTTGCTCGGTCTTATCCTCGCGATAGGTCACTTGGCGACCGATATCGGCGCCCGCCAGGCAATCGGTGACACGGTACGATTCCCACCTTTGGGCAACCTTGCTCTCGCCGTTGTAGAACATCTCGGCCTGCCGATGCACGTCGATCGGGATCCGTAGCGTGGCGCGCTTGCCGCCGCCGTCAACCGCCGACACAAAGACCGTCGCCTGATAACCATTGCCCTCGCCCTCAACGGCGCGGAGCTTCAACTCGGCGACGCCCTTGTCGCCCATGATCTCACGACCGATCTTGACCAACGCCGACGCATCGGAATCGTCAGACAAGCTGGTCTCGGTGCCGCTGGTCACAACCTGCTCGACGCCGATGCCACCGCTCTTGGGAAAGACTTTTTCATAGTCCAGCAACCCATGCGGCCCGACCACCCACTGCTCAGCGAGAAACGTCCAGCTGAACACCAACGGCGCGCTTTGCGTCGCGGCACGCAGCCCGACGGCGCGCAGCTGGAACTGATAGCCGGTGTCGCCGAGCGTCGAGGTAACCACCGGCTGGCAGCCGCCCTTTTTCGGCTGGGCCAGCAGCGGGATCAACGATGGGCCGATCTCGACCGTCGTCGGCAGCGGGTCCGACAGCTTCTGGCTGCCGTCGTTGCCGACGTTGAGCACCTGAATGTCGCCGACAAACGTCCCCAGACGGTCGCCTTGCGGATGGAAAACGATGTTCGGCCACAATGACCAGGTCAGTTTGCCGCTGTTGGTGCGTTTGGTCTCGATCTGCAGATCGACCGGATAGCTCGCCCCCTGATCGTCGGTAAACGTCCCGACGAACTTGATGTACGGTACGCCGTAGTCGCTCGAGATGAAATCGTCGCCGATAATCGTCAGTTGCTCGCCCACCGCCAGTTTGGCCGGCGATGCAGCCATCAACGTTGGCGCACGGTTGACCCAGGGTTTTGGCTTGGTCGGCGGATTGATCTGCGGATCGGGCAAGCTGGTCGACGTGCCACACGCGGCGAAGATCGAACAAGCCAAGCTGATGAGAAAAAAGCGCATGCGCATCTCCAAGTGCTCCAACGACCCAGTTATGAGCAAGGCGCATGCCAGCAATTAGGCCGTGATAACCTTTGATTTTCGGAGCAAGGGGGGGCTAGCGTGGCCACTTCAGCGACAGCTCTAGCCGCCTGTTGATAAATCCACTCTATTTCTCGGCTTTTTGTGGCGGAAGCCGCGCTGGTCCAGCCAGTAGCCCAGCACAGCGTGTTGGCAGTTCCGGCCAGCCCTCAAGCCGCTGACGATAGCGCGAAAGCGTGCTCTGTCGGGCCTTGGCCGAGGCTGCGCTGAGCCAGTGCGCCACCTGATCGCAACCATCACCAGCCGGTAACTTCTCCTGATCCTTGCAGTCTGGACTACCAACCGGGCAACTTAGCCGGATGTGGAAATGCGCGTCATGGCCCCACCAAACCCGCAGTTTGCCGAGCCAGCCGCGCTCGCCGGAAACGCTCTGGCAGAGCTGTCGCTTGATGTGCGGATTGACGAAGATCCGCGCCACCCGCTGATCGCTGGCCGCCCAGCGCAGCAGCTTGCCGACCCGCGCCGACCACGCTGGCGTCGGCCGCCCGTGCGCAACCACTGGCCGAGGCTGCAATTTGCGCAGCGCGCTATTCGTCAGGTGGCTAGTGGCTTTTTGCGGCGTCCAAAACCAGATATCGGCGTCGAGGCCCGACTGATGACTAGCGTGGCCCGACGGTGCCGGGCCGCCGCGCGGTTGGCCGAGGTCGGCGACGAGCAGCAGACCTTCAGCGCCAGCAGCCAGCTTCTTGCCCAGGCGCTCGATCACGGCGATCAGCTGCGGATGAGCAAAGTGCCGTCGTCGCCACGGCCGGGCAACCTGGTAGCCGAGGCCTTTGAGCGGGAGGGCTTTCCCGCCACGCAAACAGCCGTTGCCGTAGCTGCCGATCGACTCGGCTTTTCCCGGTGCCGGCCCCTTGACCGACGCCCAAGGCTTGGCCGCCTCGGCCCGCGTACGGCCAGCGTCGGCCAAATCACCGCTGACCCAGTAGACGACGAACACCAATGCAGCAGCAGGCAGCCGAAAAGCGCGATGCATGTGCTAACCCTAACGCACCGACGGATAACTGCAAACGGCGCAAGAATGCCCCCGATCGCCCGTCTCGACGACGCCTCGCCAAGACGACGCAGTTTGGGGAAGTTGCGCGGCACGCGCCAGCCAGATATCCTTGGCTGCTATTGTGAAGACGCGTTGCTTAGCGCTGTTAGCGATCTGCGGTTTGTTGGCGAGTTGCCTCGACCAGGGAGATCCGCTGATCCGGCTGCCCAACAAACCGGCCAGCTGTGGCAACGGCACGTGCGAGATCGCCGACGAGGACTGTCAGATCTGCCCTGAGGACTGTAGCTGCTGCAACGCAGCAAGTAGCGAGGGCTCGTCGGGTATCGACGACGCCAACCTCGCCCTCGGTCCCAGCGACGGGAAGTCGGCGGCGCTAACCGAAAACACCTCGCTGATTCTCGCCGTCGGTCGACAGATCTTCGACGGCGAAACCGCCGGGGCCGCTGACTTTAGCCTAATCGGCACCGTAACCAGCAGTTCCACCGCTGCCGGTGGTCAATGTCCGCAAAGCAGCCTCGGTCGCGGCGCCTTCTCCGTCGAGGTCAGCCCCGACGGTCTCGACTGGGCACTCGTCGGCATCTGGACCGCACTCAACGCCGAATTCGACCTCGGTTGCCACAGCGTCAACGCAGCTCGCTTCGTGCGCATCACCGGTCAGCCGGCAGCGTCGGCGACCCTCGACGCGCTACAGGCCAGCGCTTGTCTCGAGAAATGACCGCCCGCGCGCGCCACCGACGGCGACTGCCTTGGCTGCTGGGCTGCTGCGCGATGCTCTCGATCAACGCTGCGCCACTTTCAGCGCGCAACATCGGCCTGCGCGCCGTAGCGATGGCGGGACTCGGTGAAGAACTGACCTGCCTCGGCGTCTCGCACCGCAACCACAAGCTGGTCTTTATCGGCACAGCGACCGGCGCGATCTATCGCACCGACGACGCTGGCGCCACCTGGCAACAAGTCCTCGTCACCCCGCAGCGCTCGCTGTTTTATGGCCGCGAGCGCAGCCCCGATCCACGCCTCGAATACGCGCTGGGACTTCCCGGCAAATCACCGCACCTGCAGAGCTGGTTGCGCAGCAAGGGCGCTCGCACCGCCGGGCTCAACCTCCAGCAACTGCTGGTGCTCAAGGGCGACAAGTCAACGACGATCAATTGGATCGAGGTCGACTGGCACGACGAGCAACGCATCTTCGTCGGCACAACCGACGGCCTCTACCGCTCCACCGACGGCGGCCGAAACTTTTTGCGCATCTGGCAGGGCCGCACAGGAATACGCGAACGCGTGGTCAACACCGTCGTCACTGATCCGGCCACGCCCAACCGACTGATCGTCGGCACCGCTCAAGGTCTCTTTTATTCGACCAATGCCGGCACCACGATGCGCAAAGAGATGGATTTTTACATCCGCGATTCCTACATCCGCGCGCTTTATTTTTCGCGTGAGCAAAAGGGACTGCTGCACATGGCGATGGGCGGCGCGTCGATGGCCTCGCCCGACGGCGGTGAAAACTGGATCACCACGCACTGGAGCCTCTGGTCGCCGCGCGGCGACGTGCAATGGATTTCCCTCGGGCCGGAAAACGTCCGCGTGATGGGCACCGGCGATGGCGTGTGGGCCTCGGCCCAGGGCGGCGAAATGGGCTCCTGGCAGCGCCGCGGCATGCGCTTCGTCAACAACGTGGTCAACACCGTATTGGCAACCAAGACGCCCGGGCAATGGTACGCGACCACAGAGCTCGCGCTTTGGGAAACCAAAGACGCCGGCGAGAGCTGGTACAAAGTGTTTCAGCTCGGTGGCTCCGAGTCCCCGCGCTGGGTACACGCCTACGACGGCGATGCAAGCAAGCTCTGGCTGCTGACCAATCGCCAGCTCTACCGCGTTGGTGAGCCAAAAGCGTTGCGCCCAGCGCCGCGCCCACGACGCGAGCCGCGCCTGCTCGACTTTCCGGACCTGCATCAGTTTTGGAAGGTGCTGCTGAAGAAAAAGCTGCTCTACTTTGATGACGTGATCGCGTACAAGCAGCGCGCACCTTACGCAGCACTTCTTCCACGCCTGTCCCTCTACTATTTCTACTCACCAACGGTAGACGCGCTCAAGCTGCGCGCCTTTCCCTATCTTCACTACGATTTTCTCTACTACAACCGACAGCGCACCAACGAGCACGTTGTCGAGGCATGGGCCTACTGGGAGCTGTCGCGCTTGATCTTTGACCGTCGTGAACTGCCACACTTCGGTCGCATCGAGCGCAACCTAGCTTGGCTGCGTCGCGACATCACTGAGCGCGTCAATCGGCTCTATCGCGTCTATCGCGAGGTCGCGACGCGCTTGGCGCTCAACCCGCCAGCTGAGCCGCTGGCACGAGAGTTCATGCGCATTCGCCTGCAAGAGATCGCCGGCTATTTTGACGGCATCTCGGGTGGGTACTGGAGCAAGAAGAGCGGAGGCATCCGATGAGAGTTTGGATTACCACGTTGTTGATCACGCTGATCGCCTTGCCGGTCTGGGCGCAGCCTCAGCCTCAGCCTCAGCGCAAGCCACCGAGTCGCGCAGCGCTGCGCAAATTGCGTCTACAATTCGAGCACGAGCCGTCGGTGCAAGAAGCTCAGCAGGCAGCGCTGCGCTTTTTCAAAGTCGACCCGGGGCGGGTCAACACCTACCGCAACGGCGCCGAATGGAAAGCGCTGATGCCCGAGCTCCAGGCCAACTTCAATTACAACCGCGCCACCGCCAACCGGCGTTTGATCGACATGATCTACTTCGAAAACCCGCGCTTTCGCGAGGGCAAAGACTTCGAAGACACCAAGAACAGCGGCTACAGCGTCGGCGTGCAAGCCCACTGGTCCCTCGACCGGCTGGTCTTCAACGCCGAAACGCTCGACGTCTCGTCGTTGGTCGGTGTGCAAGAAGGTCTGCTGCGCGAGATCACCTCGCTGTATTTCACGCGACGCCGGCTGCTGACGATCTTTGCGCTCAATCCGCCACAGGACCCCGGTGAGCAGATCACCGAGTCGATTCGTCTCGACGAGATCACCGCCAACATCGATGCACTGACCGGCGGCTGGTTCGGCACCCAGCTCAAGAAGGTCAAGTCCGGCGACCGCTAACGCTGACCGTCGGACCGGGCCGGCCCGCGGTGATCAAACTTCTACGTCACCCTCAGACGTCTTGAAGACGCAGCGGTATAGGTCGGTGCGGCGATCGCGCCAATTCTGGGTAGTACCCGAGAGGCGGTGACGACGAACAAGCTCGAGATCGACGTCGTGCATCACCACTTGACCGATGTTGGCACTGGCACTACTAGCAACGCCGTTGCGACTAAAGGGAATGTCGCAAGGTGAAAGTACGGCGGACTGCGCGTAGTGTATGTCGGCATTCTCTACAAACGGCAAATTCCCCACGCAGCCTGCCGTAACCACGTACATGTGGTTTTCGATGCAGCGCGCCTGCGCACAGTAGCGCACGCGATTGTGACCGTTTTGCTCATCGGTGTTGTAGGGCACGAAGAGTAGGCCAACGCCCTTAGCTGCAGCAAACCGGGCCAACTCGGGGAACTCGACGTCGTAGCAAATGTTAATCGCGATCTTGCCGCGGTCGGTCTCAAAGATCTCCTGCGACGAGCCGGCGCTGATACCCCACCAGCGCCGTTCGTTGGGCGTAACGTGGATCTTGTACTGCTTGCCGAGTGTACCATCGCGCCGGAAGAGATAGGCAATGTTGAACAGCTCATCGTCCTCGAGCGTAAACTGCGAGCCACCGATGATATTGACGTGATAGCGCAGCGCTAGGTCGCGAAAGAGATTGAGATACTGCGGCGTGAAATCGCAAAGAGCGCGGGCTGCGTGTCCGGGCCCATGGGCTTCGATCAGCGAGAGCAGCTCGAGGGTGAACAACTCGGGAAAGAGCACGAAGTCGGAGCGGTAATCGGACGCGACGTCGACGTAAAACTCCGCTTGAGTGGCAAAATCATCGAAGGACGAAATGCGCCGCATCTGCCACTGCACCGAGCAGACGCGCACCGTCGAGACCGTCGTCAGGCGCTTGGGTCCTTTGGGTACGTGGTCGACATTGGTCCAAGAGAGGTGCGTGGCGTAGCCTTTGGACTCCTGATCAGCGACGAGATAGTTTGGAATCAATCCGCGCAGGACAAAGCCGTTGGAGAGTTGCGGCGTAAGCACGGGGTCAAAGAGATCTTTGTAGACGACGTACTCGGTGTACTCGCGCGCTGTCATGTTTTCGGCATGGAGATGGTAGCCGGGGATGCGCCCCGCGATGATGATCCGCTGAAGGTTCAGCTGACGCACCAGCTCTTTGCGCGCTTGGTAGAGCCGTCGACTGAGTTTCATGCCGCGAAACTCCGGGTGCACCATGATCTCGATACCGTAGAGCGTGTCCCCTTCGGGATCGTGGTTGCGGATAAAGCCGCTGTCTGCGATCTCCTTCCAGTCGTGCCAGGCTGAATACTGGGCGAAGTCGACGATCAGGCTACTCGCCGAGCCGACAATGCGGCCGGCAATTTCGATACAAAATTGACCTTGCGGAAAGATCGCCAGCTGACTGCGAATCTGCTCCTCACTCCAGGGCTTCATTGTGGGAAAACTCAGGAGCTGCATTTCGATCAGGGCAGGGAAATCCTCCATGCGCAAATTGCGCACCGTCAGCTGGCGTTCGAAGTCCTTGAGCGCCAGCGGTTGCTTGCGCTTTACCCGTCGGGTTTTGGCACGCGGCGTTTTCTTTGCCACGCGCCCCTTTCTCGGCGTATCGGCCATGCGTTCGCTCCCCGGGAAACAGGCAGCTTATCAAGATAGCGCGCTCGAGCAAAACGGACGCCCAAACGACCGAGATGTGAGGCGGTCCCATAGCTCCACCTGGCTTGGCTGCGTCGCGAGATCACCGCCAACATCGATGCACTGACCAGCGGCTGGTTCGGCACCCAGCTCAAGTAGGTCAAGTCCGGCGACCGCTAACGCTGACCGTCGGACCGGGCCGGCCCGCGGTGCTGGGGCTTACCTCCGCTCGCGCTGCCCCGCCGTCGGCTCGGCCCACCTGCCTCGGCCCAACTCGCCGCCATCTGCGCGTCCCGATCAGGCTGGTCTTAACCTGACGGTCAAGACCGACTGGATTCTGCGCTAGTCCAGTAGCCGGCAAGTGCGCTGCACAGCGACGGCAACTATTTGAAAACACAGGGTGGAAACTACTCGATTTATGGCATACGGCTTGCTCATAATCCCGCTGTCTCGTGGAGTGCATCTAATGAACCGACCCAGCCGCCTAACCAGCCTTTGTTTTGCTTTGCTGATCACCACTGCGCTTTGCAGCCCGGCCCTCGCCGGCGGCGGCCTTGGCAAGAGTCCGGCCTTTTACAAGCAGAAAGCCCGTGAGATCGGCAAGAACGTCAAGCGCACATTCGGCCAACAGCTTGTTGGACTGCGCCAATCCTTGCGAGACAACAGTGGCAAGCGCGGCTTCAATAGACGGGCCCAGCAGGCCAAGATCAACCAGACCCAGTCCAAGTACGCCAAGAGTTATCTGGACCAACGCAGCACCGGTAATAAGGCGATCATCAAAGCGGCCAGCGAGGGCCAGGCGCGACATCCCGGGGTCAAAGGCTTCAGCGAGGCCGGCCGACTGGCCAGCGAGGCCGGTGGACAGTTCCAGATCGCCGACGCGGCGATGAAGCGGGCCGACCGCCTGACCAAAAAGGGCGACACCCGCGGCGCCAACCGCTCGCGTCGCGCGGCAACCAAGGCCTTCCGTTTGGGGCGCAAATTGCAGCGCAAGGCCGACGTCGAGTTGGCCAAGGCCGAAGCCGCGGCCAGCTCCGTCTCGCTTTCCGACATCAGCAAAGACCTCGGCGACGGCCCAGGTCCGGGAGCCGGTGGCGCCGGCGTCAAGATCCGCCCCGATAGCCTCGTGCGTCGCATCATCAACCGCGCAGGTACGCCGTTTCGAGCAGTGCGCGCTTGGCTGCGTAGCCGGCCGATCGCCCGCTTGCGCCACGCGCTGGCCAACGGCGACCTAACAAACGCCCGCGAGATCTACGCTGAGATCGACCAGACGACCATCAACACCAAAAGCCGCGTGCTGCGCGGCATTCGCAAACTCGCCCTGCGCTACCGCGCCAAACTGATCTTGCGCAAACGCGCCAAAGC
The DNA here is from genome assembly GCA_020633415.1 of Deltaproteobacteria bacterium. Lineage (GTDB taxonomy): Bacteria > Myxococcota_A > Polyangia > JACKDQ01. Next base: position 637,120 of record JACKDQ010000001.1, on the reverse strand, counting down.
ACTGGCCGGTCAATCCCTCGAGCGCGGCGAGCCGATCGCTGCCGCCGAGCGCATTGAAGCGCTCAAAGGCAGCTTGGCAGCGGCACAAGAGGACCTCGCTGGTGCCCAAGCGGACCTTAAAAAGCTCAAGCCCGCCGACAAAGACTTCGCCGAGACCCAGACCTACGTCGAGCAACGCAAACTGGACGTCGACAAGCTCTCCACCGACATCGCGACCGCGCAGAAAGACCGCGATCAGAGTGACTTCGTGCTCGGCGCACAAATCCTCGGCGACGTCGGCAGCGGCAACACCAAGTTAGGCAATCTCTTCCGTCGCATGCGCAACAATCCGACCAATCCGCTCGAGGCGATGTACTACAAAGCGATGGTCAACTTGGGCCGACAAGGTCCGGTCGGCGCGCAGATGGCGCGGCTGATGCTGCGTGAACGTGCGGCACTGAACTCAACTTTGCAGGGCCGTGAGCTGAACCGCGCCCAAGCCGTCTACAAGAAGTGGGGCCAAAAAGCCTTGGCCGAGATGGAAAAGAGCGTCAACAAGGCCGTCGCCTCCGGAATGGTCAACGAAGTTGCCCACTACCAATTCCACATCAACGCCAAAGAGCAGGAGATGGCTCAGGCGCTCGGCGTCGAGTACAAGGGCATTCCCCAGGCCAGGCAGCAGCGCCAATTGGAGCAGGCGGTACGCAATCGCATCACGATCGCTAAAAAGACGATCCGCTTTATTCTCGACCAGCCGAAGCGCGCTGAGCAAATCGCCCAGCTAACGCTCAACGAGGCGCAGGCCTTGCTCGCGATCGCCCAGCAGGCCAACTCGATGCTCGGCAATACCGGCAAAGATGGCCAGCTGCTCAGTCTGGCGAGCCAAGTCGAGCGCGCGGCGCGGGGTAAACGCTTCAGTCCGAGCCGTCTGGCGCGCAACGTCGGCCGTTTCCTCGGCAACATGGCCAAAGAAGCGCTGCTAATCCCGACCTACGACCAGATCGCCCCGGTTGCCGACGCGCTACTCACCCCGGTAGCCCAGCTCGCCGGCAAGCGGGTATTCCTCTCGCGCGCCGAGCTCAGACACATGCGCTACTCGACGGTACCGGCCAGTGCCCGCCAGGCGATCAACCTGCTCAACGTCGTCTACCAGACCAACCAACAAGGTGGCGCCCAAGGCCAGCCCAGCGTACCGTCGGTCCAAGGCAACTTCTACGAAAGGGCGCTCGGCCATCAATAGCCGCTAGCGCAAAGGCAGCAGCAGACTTCGGCAGCCACGGCGATTGCCAAACAACGCTGCTAACCTTCGCCGGCTCGCGTCGCTTGATAAGCCGCCAAGACCATCTCCACCGTCGCTTTGAGATCGTCGAGGGTCGCACCTTCGGCGTCGAAAGCGATCTCGGCCAAGGGAACCGGCCAGCCATCACCCACCGGTCGCGCCAAATACACGACGCTTTCATCGGGCCAAATCGCCAACAACCCGTGCATCGACCGCAACAGTTGGTTGCGTAGCGCCGCATCGGTCAGCCGCTCGCTGATCCGTTCGCCACCATCCCGCAACACAAAATGAGGGTCGTACTCGCTCTTGCGACCGCGATAACCGCCTATGCGCTTGCCGCGTCGCGCGCGCGTGCGTAGCAAGCTAGCTTCGGGATGATCTTTGGGCGGCTCACCGACGATGATCTCCAGCTCGTCGATTGTGCCTGCACCGACGGCGAGTCTGACGATCACGGCCTGCCCGTGCCGGACAGCCCGCAGGTGCACGAGCTTTTGCGACGCGCTGTCCAAGGCGACGATATCAGCGTCTTGAAGACTCAACGCATCCGCGCACCGCTCGAGGTAGCGGCTCAACTGTTCTTCTGACGGTGTCGAGGCCTCGGCCTGACGACGCAGAAGCTGGACTTCCTGTTGCTCGGCCATCGCCGCGCGCATCAGCACGATGATGCCGATCGCGGTAACCAGAAACTGATACGGTTGGGTCAGCTGGAACCCCGAAGCGCCGATCAGCGCTAGTCCCGCTGCGGTGGCGCGCGCCAAGCCCGGGCGCAGTGCGAGAGCGACGATGGTCACCACGAAAAAGAACAGCGCGACCAGGTGAATCGCCCCCTGCAACGAAAACGGCGGCAGATTGATCCCCAGACCGTGATAGGCCGCTTGATGTGCGAGCGGGTAAGCGTTGATCATCAACACCGCCGCTGTCCCGGTGACGAGCAAGCCGAGAGCGAGTGGCAGTGGCTGAGTCAGCGCGACCAACCGCGGATGAGGTGCGAAGAACAAGAACACCGAAAACGCGCCGACGACGACCATATGCTCGCCAGCCTCGAATAGCCGACTGGGCAGACCGGCAGCGTCACCGATCGGTCCGAGACCGGGAATCTGTTGGGCTGCCAGCCAATAACAATGGAGAAACAGCGGCGTGACGAGATAGAGCACACCGACCTTAGCGCGCAGCGGCGCGGGCCGCGCGACGAACCCGACGACCAAAGCGACGAGCAACAGCGCGAAGGAAGTGTTGATGTGCGGTCGCAGTGAGGCCGCCAAAGGAACGAAGCTGCCGATCGTCGCCAACGGAATGAACACCGCCGACGAGACCAACAGCGCCAAACGCCCGTAGAGCGGAAAGGTCTCGCGCTCGCGAATCAGCGCGAAGGTCGCCCAGGCGGCCATCGCCAGCGCGAGCACAGCGACAAAGTGATGGGCGAAGTTGCCACCAAGGGTCAGCGGATCGGCTAGCACGAACCGCTTGCTAACCAAATTGGTCGCCAGGCGGTGCAGCAGCATTTCCAGCGACACGCCGAAGAGCAGGATCAGCGTCAGCGATGGGCGGCGGAAAGCGGATAGCATAGATGGTCGTTCTATCTCGTCGAACAAAGTACTCAGTTTTTCGCGTCTGTGGCATCTTAAACCTAGCGCCACGCCAGGTCGAGCTTTGCCCGGTGCGAAAACCGCCTCAAGCGGCTGACGTAAAAGAGATGCTATGCGATTCCCCTTGTCGATCGCTTTGATCGCGCTATCGCTGCTACCGATTCACGGCTGGACGCAACCAGCGGCTGCAGCCAGGTCGTGGCCGCTGTTGGTCATCCTCGACCCAGGACACGGCGGCAGCAACAACGGCGCTATCGGCAAACACACCCGCGCCTACGAAAAGCAGCTCTCGCTGAAGATCGCCCAATTGGTCGCCGCAAAGCTTGCGCGACGCCGCCAGCTGCGGGTCGTGCTGACCCGCCAAAGCGACCGCTACCTGACGCTCGCCGCACGCACTCGGCTTGCCAATTCATTGCTCAAACGCTCGCGCGCTGCTCGAGCGCTCTTTCTCAGCATTCACCTAAACGCCAGCCCGAGCCGTTCTCAACGCGGCTTCGAAGTCTACGTGCTCGCCAAGCAGGCGTCGGGTCAAAACGCCGCACGACTCGCGCTACGCGAGAACGACGGCAAAGTCGCTGCTCCACTCAGCGATAGCGCGCCGCAGCAGATCCTCAATCAGCTCCGACAAAGCGGTCATCGGATGGCGTCGATCCAATTGGCACGCGAACTACGCCGCGCACTGCGTGACGCTCGTGGAGCGGACGCCGATCGCGGCTTGATGTCGGCGCCGTTCGACGTCTTGCTTGGCCTGCAAATGCCTGCTGCGCTGGTCGAGCTCGGCTTCATCGACCATCTGCGCGAGGGTGCTGAACTGACCAGCACCGCGGTCCAAGAAGCACTTGCTGGCGCGCTGGCCAAGGGGATCGCGCGCTACGCCAAGCTGGGCGATTGACAGGCGCGATGCTTCGTCGTAGCCAACGGCCATGCGAAGCGACGGACGAACAACCGACCAACTGCGACCAATCGAGATCGAGACCGGTTTTCAGGCCAGTGCCGATGGCTCGGCCTTGATCAAATGGGGACAAACCGTGGTGCTCTGCGCCGCCTCGATCGACGAAAGCGTACCGCCCTTTCGCCTGGACTCGGGCGGAGGCTGGCTGACCGCCGAATACAACATGCTGCCGGGATCGACCAGCCCGCGCAAACGACGCCGCACCGGTGGTCGGGAAACGGAAATCCAGCGGCTGATCGGTCGCTCCCTGCGCGCGGCATTTAATTTGGACCGGCTGGGTCCGCGCACGTTGACGATCGACTGCGATGTGATCGCCGCCGATGGCGGTACTCGTGTTGCGTCGATCACCGGCGGCTTCGTTGCCGCGATGCTTGCGATCAACAAACTACGCGAGCGCGGCCAGTTGACACAGGATCCGCTGCTCTCGCCGGTTGCTGCGGTAAGCGTCGGCATCGTAGACGGGCAATGCCTACTCGATCTTCCCTACAGCGAGGATAGTCAGGCCGAGGTCGACATGAACCTAGTGATGACCGCCGACGAGAAACTGATCGAGGTCCAAGGCGCAGCCGAAGGCGCGCCGTTTTCGCGGGAACAACTGCTCGAGTTGCTCGACCTCGGCACAGCGGGCGTTTCCCAACTCTGCAAGCTGCAGCGCCAAGCGCTCGAGCGATGAAGCTGCTGTTCGCTACCGCCAATGCCAACAAGGTTCGCGAGCTCAAGCAGCTGCTCGCCAAGAGCGCGATCGAACTATTGAGCAGTGACGATGTCGGCGGCCTAGCGCCAGTCGAAGAAGACGGTACCAGCTTCGCCGAAAACGCGCTCAAGAAAGCACGCGCCGCCGCCGAGCAAACCGGCTACCCAGCGATCGCCGACGACAGTGGCCTGCAAGTCGATGCGCTCGGCGGACGCCCCGGCGTGCACTCAGCGCGCTACGCCGGTCCGAATGCCACCGACCAACAGCGCAATGAAAAGCTGCTCGGCGAGTTGGCTGAGCTTGGTGAGGTCGAGCGCGGCGCGCGATTCGTCTGTGCGATCGCCCTGGTCTACCCCGACGGTCGCCACGTAGTGGTTGAGGACGAGTGCCGCGGACAGATCCTCGAAGCCCCCGCCGGCACCGGTGGCTTTGGCTACGATCCACTGTTTTTCGTCCCAGAGCTCGGCTGCACCTTCGCCGAAGCCGAAGCCAGCTTGAAAAATCAGCTCAGCCACCGCGGCCGCGCGCTGCGCCAACTGGTCAAACTGCTCGAATCATGAGCGTTTGTTCACTGCTCTCGGGCTGTCCAACGCTTTAACCAAACGAGTAATCTGGCGTACGTCGGATCGGTGCGGCTCCCCCGTATACTCAAGCTGTTGGATCAGCAAAAGACCACCAGTGTGCCCCACGCCGCCCAGGTGCTGGTGTTTATGGGCAGCGAGCACTTCGTCTGCCAGGTCGCCAATTTGTCAGGGACCGGGATGCTGATCTTTCCTCCGGTCGAGATCCCACCGAACACGTTCTTGCGTCTGAATCTCGAGCTACCCCATACCAATGAAGTGCTAGACCTCGACGCATTTTCCACACACGATGGCGCGTTTGGTCGGCGCTACGCGGTCGCCGTTCGCTTCCACGAAATCCCCGGTCACAGCGAAACGCTGATTCGCACCTACGTTCGTTGGGCAGCGCTACACAAAAAGACCCATGGCGATCAGTTGGGTGCCCAAGCGCAGGCGCAACCGCCGGCCGTGCGCACCGTCGCACGGCGACCAGCCAGCCCGGCACCGGCAATCGGTCAGCGCGTTGGAGCTGATAGCGACCCGCAAATCGGCGTGGGTCGCGACACCGAACCCGATCTATCGCGCACGCTGGCCGATGCGAGACGGCAACAGATCGACGCGGGGCGCACAACCACCGGGCCACATCGATCGGTCACCAGCCGCGCGCCGCGCCACACACCGGCACGGGCGGCACGCGCAATCCCCGAGAACGTCGTCAGCAACACCGCGACCAGCGAGCTTGAAGCGCTTTACCAAGCCGCACTCGAGGAACTTGCCTCGCGTCGCAAGACAAAACGCCACCCCAAGAAATAGCGTTCGGTGATAGAGCGGCAGCTACCGACCGTCGCCGGCTCGGCCTACGCTGCGCGAATTGCGCAGCTCCTGGCGCATGACAACGTCGATCGGTCCTCGTACATCGCGGCCACAGCTGGTCGATCGCGCTGCTTGAAATTGCCACCTAGTCTTTAATGTTTCAGCGGCAGACGTCCACGAATCGCGGTCGGTGCATCGGTTGACAACGCGACGAGAATGCCCGATGTTTGCGCGCGACCGCAGCGAGACGATGACAGCGCCAAACCACCTAGCATCTCCCGCACCTGACCGATTCGGTGATTCATCGCCACCGTCGCTGCGCGGCAAGGCGCCGTGCGTCGACAGCCTCGCGCCCAGCACACCACAGGCGTACGCCGATCGCTTTATGCGCTATCGGCGCAAGGCAAACCCAAAGCGCAGAGACCAGCCCAAACGGCAGGCGCTGCCAGCGATCGATCCGGCAACGCTATCGGTGCCCTTGCGAGCCTTTCCTCGGATCGGGCGGTCGCCTGCGATCGGCCCGCGGAGAGATCAATGAATCACGACGACAAAGCAAGGTTCGGCGAGTACGAGGCGCGCGGCGATTATCACCGCAAGATCGATCGCAACTGGCACTACTATCCCGTCTACGTCGAGAAGATGGCCTTCGTCCGTCGCTATCTTGATCGCGTCGGGACCAGCGCGCGCATCATCGACCTTGGCTGCGGAGAGGGCCTACTGGTCGAGGAGTACCGCGCCAAGGGTTTCGACATTCGCGGCGTCGACGCCCACTACAGCTCGGACTGTGTTGAGCGCGGTAGCATTACCAAGCTCAGCCACGCCGATCGGAGCTACGACTGCGTCATGGCGCTCGACGTGATCGAGCACCTGCAGTTCGAGCAGCAAGAGGCGGCGATCGGCGAGATTTATCGCATCCTACGGCCAGGTGGGCGAGCGCTGATCTCCGTTCCCAACTTGGCGCACCTCGCCTCACGCGTCGCCTTCTTCGCCTTGGGACGGCTAATCCGTACGTCGGAGGCCAACCGTCATCCGGGCGATCGGCCGATCGCGGAGTACCTCAAGCTAACGCGGGCCGCCGGCCTGCGCCTGGTCTCGCGCAAAGGGATCTTTCCGACGCTGCCCGTGACATCTGCCGTCACTGCGCTCTCTCCGCGCCACGCCTTGCCGCTACACAAGCTCGTCAATCGCTTGTTCGCTCTGCCCGACATCTGCTTTCTCAACATGCTCGAATTCGAGCGACCGGCAGGCTAGCGCACCGCGCTTCGCACAACGTCCACGTATCCACGGGCGAACGGCGCGGTGTTGAACGTCCCTCGCGCTCTGAGCGCGCGATGCAGCACGGGCAAGCGGAAATACGGCACGGTCATCAACAGATGGTGCTCCAGATGGAAGTTGACCCGGTGTGGCGCGACCGTTGCCCGTGCAAGCGGGTTGGCCAAGGTCGTCCGCGTATTGCGCAGTGGATCGCGCGTCATCTCGGTGCAGGCGTGCTCGGCGATCGAGCGCACGCGCACGAACAGACTAAACGTCGTGGCGTAGGCGCCCAACCAGAGCAAGTAGAGCATCGGTCGTCCGATCAACCACAGCGGAAGAAACAGCGCTGCATTGGTGAGCAGTGTCGGGGCGAAATTGCCCAAGCCCTGAGCGAGATGCGCCGCGACCGACCGACCGTCGCGGATGCGCGCCGTGCCCACCGAGGCGCTGTAGCTCAGATACCCCAGATCCATCAACAGCAGCGCGGCAACGCGACGAAGCGCGGACAAACCGCTGATGTCGCGGAGCAGCTTGCGCACCAACGAGCGACCACTCACGGGAAACGGCGCAACCAGCCCCAGGTCGGTGTCACGATCGCTACCGACGTAATTGTGGTGCGCCAGGTGGTGCACGCGATACTTGGGCAGGTTTTGCCAAATCGGTGCAGCGCAGAGCCATTGGCCAACAACGTCGTTGAGGCGACGCCCCCGAAATAGCGAATAGTGGGAACACTCGTGCATCAGGATCGCTAGGCCGAGTTGCCGACCGCCGATCAGGATCAGGGCGATGGCCACCGACCAGATCGCCGGTCGCCAAGCGACAAGCGCGATCGATCCGACGATCACCAGCCAATCGAACAGCACCGCCCAAACGCCGCGCAAATTCGAGGGGCGCACCAGCGCTTTGATCTGCTCACGCGTCAACAGATCAGACGCGCGCGTCCAACGTGTCATCTTCGTCCTCGGACAGCAGCGTCACGGCGCGATCGGAGAGTACCTGGCGCCAAACTGAGCGGCCAAAGCGCACGAAACGGCGCGCCTCATCGAAGAACGCCTGGCGCAGAGCGGCATCGACCAACGGATCGGGCAGCAGCGGATCGAGCACAACATCGCGGATCGCCGCCCGCCCGAGCGGAAATGCTGCTGATGCCGCAGCCTCTGCTGAGCGCTTCGCCAACTGTCGACGAGCGGCTTGTAGTTCGGCGATTCGCTTGCGATAGGCGCGCTGCAAGGCCTGCGTGTCCCATAGCGCGACCAGCTGCGCCGATTCGGCCACGCCGAGATCACTCAGTCGACCCAAAAACAGCCGTTCGTCGGCACCGCGAGCGATCAGCAACGCACGCAGTCCCTCGACGCCACCTTTGAGGTTGTCCGGTCGCAGATGCATCTGCTGAGCGAAGGCGCGAAAGCCTAGCCAGTAAAGCGCACGCACGCTTTGGCGTTGCAGCTGACGCGGCGCCGCGGAAAGTGGGCTGGTGTGCACGGCGATCCATGCCCCTGACCAGCAACTGAGCAGCTGATCGCCACCGGGTTGAAACAACTCGAGCTGTGCACGCTGCGGCTGCGCGCGCTGACCAAGCCGATAGACACCACGCGCGTGATGGGCCAGATGCCCCGACGTCTTGAGCCGCGAGAGCGCCGCACGCGTCGCCGTCTCACTGCAACCCAGTAGCGCCGCAGCCCGAACCAGGCTGTCCGCATCCGCCGCTTGCGGGTGAGCAGCGGACATCAGGTCGAGAACGATCTGCGTGGCTGAGGCTGACACATACCTTACATATCACATCCCTCGGTATACATGCCACGTAATATCGAACAGCGTGTGAGCCGGTATTGTCGGGTTAGCTTGGCGCAGCGGGGCCTTCGGCGGGCCTGCAATGGATTGCCAGGCGATAACCAACTCGGCCCAAGTGGCGAAAGCTCGGGGGTAGGCAACGTCACCCAAAGGTGGGAGGGTAGGTAATGCGTGCCATTTCTTTTGCGGTCTTGGTTTGCTTGGGATTCGTCTTGAGCGGCTGTGGCGATAGCTCAGCAGCGGGGGCTTCCTATCAGCGTTGCGAGCAGGCGATGCCGGCCGAGTGGCGAGCTGTGATCGATCAGCAATGGATGTCGGTCGGCAATGCACCGGGGATCGTCGTCGGCGTCGCGTCGCCAGTCCATGGCTTCAGCGTCTACGCGGCAGGTGATGCGCGCCTGGATCCGGCAACACCGATGCGCACCGATCATCTTTTCGACATCGGCAGCGTCATGAAGCTCTTTCGCGCCGTGCTGGTCTTCAAGCTACAGCAAGCGAAAGAGCTGTCGGTCGACGACCTGCTCAATAAGCACATCGATCTTCCAAAGCTCGATCAGCGCACCTTGACCCATTTGCTTCAACACAGCTCGGGAATGATCGATATCCCTGACTCGCAGTTTTTTGCGGACGCACAAAAGAACCTCAAGAAGGAATATAGCTACGATGAGGTGATCACCTTTCTGCTCAAGTCCAGCGGACCGGCAGGGCCCAACGGCGGAGCCTTTGCCAACGGATTGCAGACCAACTTCACGCTCGGTACGGGCTTTCGCTATTCCAGTCACGGTCCGCTGATCTTGGGACGCGTCGCCCAGGAGCTCACTGGTATCAACATCCGCACCCTCTTGCGGCAACGTGTTTTCGAGCCGATCGGCATGCAGCACACAACGTACGTAGGGTTCGAGCCGCGGCCGCAAGATCTTTCCGCGGGTTATGTCGACAAGAAGACGCGCTTCGATGCCACCGATGACGATGCGAACACGATGGCCTTTTCCAGCGGCTTCGGCGGCATTCACTATTCGGGCGTCTGCGATCTGCTCAACTTCGGCCAACGCGTGTTCACCGACGAGTCTTTCTTCTCTGAGGCAAGTCGCCAAGCGATGGTCGCATCACCAACAACGAGTGCGATCGGCGAGGTTGGGCTAGGTGTCTTTCGTTTCGCTGACTGGGGGGATTTTTGGGGTCATCTCGGGTCGGGCATCCACGGTCATTCCAGCGCGATCGCACATCGCTTCGCCAACGACCTGACGATCGTCGTTCTCGCCAACATCGACGATCGAACCGATCAATACCAGACCCAGCGCCGGATCATCTCTGCCCTGGGCCAGGCGATCGCCGTCGATTAGCGCCGGCGTTGGTTTCGGCCAAAACGTCTGATCTGCGGCCGTTTCAAAATCCGCGTGATGCGCGTTCTCTCCGGCCCGGTGGCTGCTACCGACATCCGTGTGCAAAAGCGCGCCATCGCACAGAGCGTCGACCGCGATGCGAAGAGCCCGCTTCGCTCTGAGCTCTTGGTCCAGCCGACGCCCCGCTCGCTGCCCTGGGCCGAGCGCTCGCGCTGACATTGAAGGGTTGCGCGCGGGGCCTAGGGGCCAAACGTGCTGATCAGACCCAGCATCAGACTCGCAGCGGTCTGCTCATTTTTGCCGGGAATATCGATGGCGATTTCGCTGATCAGCTCGATGGCCCGGCCAAGCGCGACGTTGTAGCCTAATGAGACGCCACCGATCTCCCCTTTCTGAGCTTGTGCTTGCGGGTGCACGTCCCATGAAAACTCAACGAGCAGCTGATGCCGACGCGCGAGCGTATAGTAGACGCCGACTTCGCTGTTGATGTGATAGTCGACATCGCTGCGCGCCTGGCCCAGTGCCTCGCTGCGACGGTGGCCGTTGATGGCAACGCCGGTGCGAAGGTAGCTGCCGTAGCCCGAGAGATCGTCATCGCTATCGACGTTGATCTCGAGGCTCGGCTGGATGCGCAGGTGTTCTTCGGCGCAGATTTCAAAAAACAGATCGATATCGAAGTGCTCGCTCGCATACGCAGCGACCATCAAGCCGAAGCCGATGCTCGCCGTGCCAACGGAGAGCGAATCACTGCCCTCCAGACCAACGCGGAGATAGCTCGACAGCCGATGGTGAATGCCGTAGCCGAGCATCAGCTCGCCGTTGACCGTTCGCGCCTGGGCAGCTTGGCCGAGTCCGCTCACGCCCATGTAGAGATCGATATCGAATTGACCTTGCGCCCAGACGTCGGTGGTATCCGCTGCGCGAGCCGTCGAGGCGATCAACAGCATGGACATCCCCACGACCAACAAAGAGCTGCTCGAGAGGTCCTTCTTTTCGAGCAGGCAGCAGCCAGGACAACTACTACCGCAGCCGCCGGCAGGACGTTTGGGCCGGCGACGATTGCGATAAAGACGCGCCCGGACCAGCAGCAGCAAAGCGATAGCAGCAATAACAGAAACGATCAGCGTGTCCACGTTGCTATCCTCCGAGAACGATGCGACTTAGTTGAAAAGTCAGCACGGCCAACACGTAGCCCAACGCGGTCAGGCCAAAGAACTGAAACAGCGCCCAGCGCCAACTGCCCGCTTCGCGCCGGGTCATCGCTAGCGTTGCCATGCAGGGTGTTGCGATCAGCAAAAAGACGATCAGCGACAAAGCGGTTGGCAACCCGTAGCGCGCGCGCAATTTCTCGCGCAGCGGCCGATTGTCCTCGTCCGCACCGTCGATGGCGTAGACGATGCTCATCTGAGAAACGAAGACTTCTTTGGCGGCGAAGGCACCGATCAGCGCCGTAACGATCCGCCAGTCGTACCCGGCGGGAGCAAACAGCGGCTCGATGCTACGACCCAGCTTACCGGCAAAGGAGTTCGCCAGTCGATCGCGCGCCAGCTGATGCTGGCGACCACTTTGCGCGATCGAGCTCTCTTGCGCTGGGCGCTGGGGCAGCTGGGCCGGAAACGACGAGATAAACCACATCACGATCGAGATCGCTAAGATCACCGTTCCGGCCTTCTTGAGGTAGAGCCAAGCCCTTTCACTAACCTTGTGGCTTAACTGGCGCAGCGTGGGCCGTCGATAGGGCGGCAGCACCATCAGTAGCTCACTCGGCGGACCCTTGAGCAGCGTGCGCCGTAACAACCGCGGTAAGAGCAGCGCAAGTGCAATGCCCAAGCTGTATATGCCAAACAGCGCGGTGGCTTGCCACTGCCGCGGAAAGAACGCCGGAACGAGCAGCATCCAGATCGGTAGCCGCGCGCCGCAGGACATCAAGGGCAGAACAAACATCGTCAGCTTGCGGTCGCGCTCGTCCTCAAGCAGGCGGGTGGCCATGATCCCGGGCACGCTGCAGCCGAAGCCGGTGACCAGCGGAATGAATCCCTTGCCAGGCAGGCCAAAGCGCTGCATCACGGCATCGAGCAAATAGCTGGCGCGCGCCAAGTAGCCGCTGTCCTCAAGCAGGGCCAGCGCGAGAAAGAGCAGCACGATGTTGGGGACGAAGACCAACACCCCACCGACGCCGGCGATCACGCCATCGAGGATCAGCGAGCGCAGCTGTGGAAGCGTTGCCACCGACCAGTGCGCAGCAATGGTTGCCGAGAGCCTGGCAATGCCCGCTTCGATCCAGCCCATCGGAATCTCGCCGACGGCAAAGGCCAGCCAGAAGATGCCGTACATCAGCAGCAGAAAGATCGGCCAGCCATAGATCCGGTGCGCAACGATGCGATCGATCCTCTGCGATGCGGCGAAGACGCTGCGCTGCGCCGGCGTGCGAAGCGCTCGCGCAAGTATTGCCGCGATATCCTGTCCAACGGAACGTGGTGCCGTCGCGCGCAGCAACGCATTCTTGAGCTGCTCAACACCGAGTCGGCGGTGTCCGACAGTCTCGATCACCGGAACGCCAAGCTCACGTTCAAGTTGGCCAAGGTCGAGCTCTTGACCGCTGGCCTGCGCTTGATCAGCCATATTGAGACAGAGCACCATCGGCAACGCCAAGTCAGCCATCGCCGAAAAGTGCACCAGGCTTTGGCGAAGCAGCGTTGCGTCGACGACGAAGACCAGCGCATCGATCTCGCCCTCCCGCAATTCGCGCTGGGCGATCAGTGCCTCGGGACTTTGATTGGTCAGTCCGTAGCTGCCGGGAAGGTCGATCACCTCGACGGTGCGTTGACCGAGTCGCACGGTTCCGCTGCGGCGCTCGACGGTGACCCCTGCGTAGTTGCCAACGCGCTGGCGGTGGCCGGTGAGCGCATTGAACAGCGAAGTCTTGCCGCAATTGGGATTGCCGAATAGGGCAATACGAAGGACTGCGCTGCTCATCACTTCGCCTCCCGCTCGTCGTCGTAGTGCGCACGTACAGCGGCCGCCTCATCGCGACGAAGCAGCATCGGCAACTCATCAAAGCGAAACCACAGCGGCGAACCAAAGGGTGCAATGCGTTCGAGGACAACACGCTGGCCCTCGGCAACGCCGCGGTCGTAGAGCCCCACACCGACGGGCGTGTCGCTCGGGATATGACAGATCCGCGCCGCCTGTCCGGGCTTTAGCTCGGTCAGCGAAATGACAGTTTTGCTTTGGATGTTGATCGGAAGTCCCACCTTCGTTGCTCCGAGATGATGGGACTCTGGGCTCGTTGGGCACCTGACGAAGGTGCCGGCCGCTGGCCGCTGGGTCTAAATTGTTAGCGCGTTTGCGTCGGTTCGATGTTCACGCGTTCGGGCTGTTGCTTTTCCGGATAGGGCAGTCGGATCACCCGTTTGCAGCGTCGGCATTTCAGCTCGAGTTCCCGTTCCAGCCAGCGAGCAAGCAGGTTTCCGCAGCAGCAGCGCAGTTCGTCAGTCATGGTCCTCTCCAAAGAGCTTGCAGAGACAGTCCTTCTCGCAGACAGCGCAGCGCTCGGGCGTTGCCTCGCAACCTTCGCGCGCAGCGAGCCAACCGTAGAGCCGCTTTTCCCCCGCTTCGCTCTGTTGCACCGTCAAAAAACGCATCAGCTTGACCAGCTGTGTGGCGCTTTGGTCGCTCAGTAGATGCTCGATCCGGCAGGCATCTTCTTCGGCAACCGCCTCGTCGACACCGAGCAGACCGGCAAAGAACGCGTGCAGCAGGCCCTTCTTCGCCCGCAAACCACGGGCGATCGCTTGCCCCTCGTCGCTCAGACGGATGAAGCGGTTGTGATCGGCCTCGACCAGACCGCGTTGCTTGAGACTGCGCAAGGTCAACGATGCCGCACCGCGGGTAATCGAAAGCTTGCGCGCGACATCGCTCACCCGCGCGTAGCCGAGATCATCGTGAAGCTCGGCGATAGCGAGCAGATGGTGGGCGACGGCGTGGCTGATGGACTGGCCTTGCATTAAGCGATCAATACAACTGTATTAGAGATAAATCAAACGATTTAACTACATGCAGCAGCGCGTCAGCGCAACTATTCAATAATTATAGGATTTCAATCACGGGTCAAAAAGATCGCCCGCCAGCGATGATTTCCGCCGTCGCTCGCGTAACGGTTTAGTCGATTTCGCGTATCCACAAACGACTAAATCGACCCTCAACCACAGGAGAGTGGCTCAAATGAGAAAGACCAGTCATACATTGAAATTACTGATCGCAATGGGCAGCTTGCTTGCCGCCACTGGATGTTCCGACGACGCGTCGGTTGCCAACAAGGACCAGAGCATTGCTCAAATCGCCGCCGGCGATCCGCAGTTTTCGATCCTGACCGCCGCGCTGACCAAAGCGGGCTTGGTCGAGACCCTCGCGGGTAACGGACCGTTTACTGTGTTCGCGCCCGACAATCAGGCGTTCGCCGCAGCGGGCATCACCAGCCTCGACAGCTTCAGCGTCGATCAGCTCAAGCAAATCCTGCTCTACCACGTTGTCCCGGCCCGGGTGATGGCCAAGGATGTTCAAGCGGGGACGGTGCTCAGCGCCGCGGACTTGACGCTTTTTGTCGGCACGCAGAGCGGTGTCTCGCTCAACGGTGGCTCGGGCGTGACCGGCGGTGCGGCGGTGGTAACGACCGACATCGAAGCCCGAAACGGTGTGATTCACATCATTGATCGCGTGCTACTGCCGCCGGATATCGTCGGCTGCGCGACCTACGGCAACCTGACTGGGCTGTCGGGCGCGGTGGCCGCTGCAGCTCAGCTCAGCGATGGAACGCCGGTGCTCGACGCGCTGAAGGGACCCGGACCATACACCGTCTTTGCGCCGACCAACGAAGCGTTCGCTGCGCTGAACGCCACGCCGAGCGCTGAGCAACTGCGCGACGTGTTGCTCTACCACGTCGTTGCCGGTGCGACCGCGTCCTCGGCGATCCCGGCCCTCGCGCCCAGCTTGCTGACCAATCGCTGGGACAACCCGCTGTCCTTGCTGTTCGACACCCAAGCGGGCGTAAAGGTCAACGCAGCAAACGTCAAGATCGCCGACATCAAATGTACCAACGGCATCGTTCACGCGATCGACAAGGTCTTACTGCCGCCGAACGTCGTCGAAATGGCCCGCATCGCAAACCTCTCGGGCTTGCTTAACGCCGTCTCGCAGGCGGCCGATCTAAACGGCACGGCGATCGCAGACGCGCTCTCAGCGGACGAGCCCTACACGATCTTCGCACCGACGACCGCAGCGTTCGAGGCGATCTCCGCCCCGAGCGACACGGCGGTCTTGCGCGACGTCTTACTGCTGCATGTGGTCAAAGCAGCGGCTCCGGTGACCTCTTCCAACCTGCCCGCGGCACCTGTCGATACACTGCTTGCGCAAAAGCAGCTCACCTTCGACACGACAGGGCCGACAGTGAGCAGCCCAGGCACCAACGGCGCAAAAATCGGCCCGGCGGACATTCACGTGACCAACGGCGTGATCCACCTGATCGACAAAGTGCTGCTGCCCTAGGCCCCCAACACCTACGGCGTGCCGGCCATCGGTCGGCCGCCGCCTACCACCGTGCTACCGAGCGTCAGCGCCGTTTCAGTTGCGCGACGATCTGCACAACCTCCCGCTACCGAAAGAATGGCGCGCCGCAGTTGAGCAGCTGTGGTCCACGCTGCGTTTGCGGTAAGGTCTCGCCAAATGCCCCCAAGCAACGGCCGCGCGCCTGGCCACTGAGCTGCGGAGTGATCACCTACCCTTTCGACAATCAGCAAGAGATCGTCGAAGAGCTGTATCAGCGCGATGATCGGCGGCAATGTTCGCAGGTTCGTCCGTGACTCTGCGGCAACGACAGTCTTGATCAGCGTGGAGAATCGAGTTGCATCGCCCCGCGCCACTCGCTAGGTTGCCGCTGATGAACCCACGCTTGATATTTCCGCTCGCATTGGCCCTACTTTCTTGGAACCCGCAACCGGCCAGTGCGTTGTGAACGGCCTGAGTTCGCCCTAACCTTCCAGTTGGAGGGTCAGCACTAAACCTCAGCCTCGGTAACGGCGCCTTAGCCGGAACGACGCACTTGAGCTACAGCATGCGCGTGTTCGCCGCCGGGCGACACCTCAGCGGCAGTCAGCGCGTAGCGGGAAACAGCGAACTGCAGTTGTTTCGCTCGGCGTTCCAGCTAAGCCACTATTTTAGCGACGACCTTTCGGCGAGTATCGATTTGCCGATCGCGCTGATCCGCTTCCGCGAAGCGGGCCAAGTCGCGCAATACATCAGCGGCATTGGCGATCTCTCGCTCTCGGGTCGATTTCGCCTCTCTCGGCTGTGGCAACGACGTCTTGCCGCGGGGCCGCGCGTCGACCTCGATCTCGGGCTTGGGCTACCAAGTGGTGCCGCTCAAGCGACCGCGCCAGCTGCCACGGCCACCGTATCGCCGCACCTGCTGACGATCGGTCTCGGGACGTTCAGCCTGCAGCCACGGGTCGGCGTTTCCCAGCACCTTTGGCGCTACCTCAGCCTGTTTGGCGATCTATCGCTGGTGCTGCCCTTGTCGCGTTCGCCGGGGGGCGTCAATTACGGTCTTTCGCTGGGATATTCGCTCGGACTAGCCGCACAGTATCGACGCTATTTGTTCGCCGCGCGCCTCGCTGCACGCTATCAGGATCGTGCCAACGAGCTCGGCATGGGACAACTCCTTAACTCGGGCGGACATTGGCTTGATGGTCAGCTCGAGGCGACCGCTCATTTCGGGCGGGTCGCGCTATCTTTGGGCGGCAGGTTACCGCTTTTTGCCAGCGTCGATGGAACGCAGCTTACCCAGAGCTTTTCACTCTTTGCTGCCGTCAGCATCAGGTTCGGCGAACCAAACAAGAGCAAGCGCTCGCGGCAAGGCAATAGCCCCACATCGCTGCCAGCTGGCGCTGCGACCGTCCGACACGAGACAGCCGCGGCACCGACGGGCACGCCAATCGCGCAGCGCAAAGGGACGACACCCGCACCACCGACGCAACCGCAAACGGGCTTTGTCCGGGACCTGGCACGCGGTGGACAGAGCTTTTCGCTCGCCAAGATCCGCCCCGGTGGGCGGGTTGCGGTGATCGACTTTTGGGCCGAGTGGTGTGCGCCGTGCAAGGTGATCGACAAAATGCTTCGCCGTCTGGCGAAGACGGAGCCGCTGGCGGTCTACCGCGTCGAAGTGCCAAGTTTCGACGCGCCCGTGGCACAAGCGTATCTCAGCGGGGTCAACCAGCTACCGGCGATTTGGATCTACAACCGCCGCGGCAAGCATGTGGTTCGACAAGCAGGTGTCGCGCCGGCTGACGTCGAACGTGCCGTGCGCGACGTGCTCAGCGACAAGTAAGTCATTTTGAATCTTGTGCACTACCGGCGCGCTATTTGTCGGGCAATTCGCGTTCAACACCTGCGTTGCCCTAGGCGGCTGCGATGTTCATTTTCGGCTGGCGCTGCGGCTGGCCGAGGCGTCGCGCGTCAGGCGCGCCGCGCGATGCAGGTGATGCTTCCCCAGAGAACCGCGCCGGCGGCGGCCATGGCAATGTAGTTTCCAGACGGCGGGTGCGCCTCGGGTGAGATGAGCTGAATAGCGGTGACGACGATCAATACGCCGACGGTGACCACGGCGACCGCCCCGATGGTTCCGCAGAAATCGAGCAATACATTTTCCCAGTCGATCTGCGCCCGCGCGCTCCGGCCTTGGAAGGCCTGATAGATGCCTTCGACGGAGTCGAACTCCGGGGGCAACGCAGCCACGTCGCCTTTGACAATCCACGATTTGAGGTCGACGTAGCGGCCTCTTGCCCCTTCCAGCGTCTGGTCAGCGTTGGTCTCGAGAAGCCGTGCGAACGCCTTTGCGGCCCGCTCAAAGCGCTTGAACGCGTCGAGGGCGGGCTTGGTACTGCGCGCGGCAGCGGCGACGACCTGCATCTGCTGGCCGAGGGTATTGAGCGTCAGCGCCTCGGCTTCGGCGGCAGCGAGCGGTTTTAACCCGGTGATGTCTTTGAACGCGTCGTGTGAACGCAGCTCCGCGATGCTGGTGATCAGCTGTTCGGCGGCCTGCTTGAGGGTCGCAGCTGCTTCCGTCTTGCCGGAGCTCTGTTTGGTGGTCTCGTCTTGCTCGAGGGCTCCACAGGCCGGCATCGTCAACAGCGCAATGATGGTTACACAGGGAATCGCTCCTGCGGTGCGGTTACTAAAGCGACGGAATCGATCCATGGCGTCCTCCGTTGTTCGGCCCTAGGCCGCCTGCAGAGCAAATCGCGCGCCAACTGACCGTGGGAATAGCTGGCTCCGAGCCAACGAAAAAGCGAAAGCGTTTCGATGCGGCGGCCCGGTCAACGGCTTCGGTCAGTGCCACCATCGCAAAGCGACGAGAACTGAGCTCAGTTCGCGCGCCGCGTATCGGCATGGCCTGGGCGGCGCAATGCCCTCCGAGCGTCGTCTGCTCGAGGCAGGCGCTGCAGCCTGCCCCGCAGACGGAGCTGGCGGTTAGGATGCGATCGCAGCTTGCGCACCACGTGAAGGGCGGGAGCTGGCTGCCGCTCGCCGCGCAGCCGTTGATGCGCATTAGCGCCAACAGCGAAACGCCGATACACTGCCCGCGGAGGGTTGCATGGATCGCCTACCTGGCGCCGATCAAAACGCCCTGGTGCTCTCGGCCGGTGGTGCACGCGGTGCCTACCAAGCCGGCGTGCTGCGCGGCGTGGTGGAGATCGGCAAGCTGTCGGGTCAGCGCTGCCCGTTTTCGATCTTCGCCGGCACCAGCGCCGGCGCGCTCAACTGCGCGGCGCTGACTGCCTTCGCCGATGATTTTGCCGGCGCCGTGACCAAATTGGTCGAGCTTTGGTCATCGGTGACCACCAGCCAAATCTTTCGCGTCGATCTGCGCTCCTATGGGGCGATCGGACTGCGCTGGGTACGTGACCTCTCGCTGGGTGGCCTAATGCGGGCGAACCGCGTGCAGTCGTTGCTCGACACGTCGCCGTTGAGAGCGTTGATTCAGACCGAGCTGCCCTTTGCGCGGATCGGCGAGATGATCGACGCTGGCCAGGTCAAGGCGTTGGCGGTTTCGGCAACAAATATGCACACGGCCAACGGCGTAACCTTCGTACAGGCAGGCCCGAGCCTCAAGCTCTGGCAGCGGCCGCTTTGGGTGAGCGAGCGGGCGACGATCGGCGCCGACCATGTCTTGGCCTCGGGCGCGATTCCGATCTTCTTTCCCGCCGTGCGGATCGGCGAACGCTATTTCTCCGACGGAGGGATTCGCAACACCGCGCCGCTGCGCCCAGCGATCCAGTTGGGCGCGCGACGGATCCTCGCGGTCGGGGTGCGCCGCGAAAAGGGTGCCGCTGAGGAAGCCCGTCACCGCGCAGCTGGGCCGCCGTCGATCGGCCAAGTCGCCGGCGTGCTCGTCAATACCGTGCTGCTCGACGCGATCGAGATCGATGTTGAACGCATCGAGCGCGTCAATCGCTTCATCGCGGCGTCGCCCACCGACGCGCCGGCGGCGGCGTTTTCGCCGATCGACGCCGTGTGGATCAGCCCCTCGGTGGACCTCGGGGAACTGGCCGCTTCCCATGTTCATCGCATCCCGCGCACGGTGCGCCATCTGCTGCACGGCTTGGGTTCCGAGGAATCGACCAGCGCGCTGGCCTCGTATCTGATGTTCGTCCCCGACTATTGCAGGGCGCTAATCGCGCTTGGCCAGGCCGACGCCTGGCGTCAGCGCGATCGCATCGAAGCGCTGCTCGTCGATGCAACGCCGGCCGAGCAAGTGCGCTAACTCGAGACGCAGCTCAGATCAGCGCCCGAGCCAGATCCTCGAGCACGGCATCGGCGGCGAGCATCCCGCTGGCCACCGCCAGCTCGGTTCCCACGCCTCGCCCGCCTGCGCCATCTCCCGCCGCGTAAATCCCCTGCACGGGTAGCCGCACGCTTGGGCGCCGAGCACCGACTTGGTCGGTGGTCTGCGCGGTGGAGATCGCCGGCGCATTGACCTTGCCGATCCAACTGCCGAGCGATCTCACGCTGATGGTGTCGATAAACAGCCGCTCGCCCCGCGTCTCGGGCAACAGCTGATCGATCGCCTGCAAGAGCGTCTCGGCCCAGACCCGCTCCGGTTGCTGCAAGCTAACGTCTAGCGTTGGCGCCACGCCGCACACGCTGAGCAGCTGTCTCCCCACTGGTGCGAGGGACGGATCGAAAAAAGTCGGCACCTGACAGTAGAGTGGCATCACCGATGGCACACAGCCCTGCTCGAGCTCGCCAAAGATCCGACGGTAGTCGGCAAGCGAAAGCAGGTGGGGCTTCAGACCGGGCACGCGTGAGGCCGCACCAACGATGCATCCATGGGAGATACAGTTGCGGCGCAAGGCGATCTTGCACTGTACCGCTACGTAAGAGCTGCGCAGTCCGTCGACCCGGCTAGCAAAGCGCGCTGGGAAATGCTCCGCGCCGATCAAGCGCTGCACCAGGTCTTTGAGCGATGTTGTGCAGACCACCGCGCGCGCTTGGTATTGTGCGCCCTGGCGCGTCGCGATACGGGCCCGTCGATCGCCGCCAGCAGGTTCGATGCGGACCACCTCAGCGTTGCATCGGATCGTTGCGCCGTGACTCACCGCGGCGTCGCACAAGCGCTGCGGAATCGCCGACGATCCACCGAGCGGGTAGGAGACGTAGTTGTCGCGCACCATCTGTCTGAAGCACCAGATCGCTTCGCCGGCGGAGACCGTCCAAAACGGCAGCACGAAGTATAGGCCCAAAAGTAAGCCCAGCAGCCCAATCAGCCGTGGGTTGTCGGTGTAGCGCAAGATGAATTGTTCGATGGTCCGCCGATCCCAGACTGCGATTTCGGCCTCCGTCATCGTAAACATCGCGGCGAACAGCCGGCCGCTATCGAAGACCTCGCGTGGACTCAGTCTGAGCGTGCGGATCAGATCGATGGCAAAGGCCGGCAGACGCCAGGGCGACGCCGGGACCACCAGCGGCTTGGGCAGCCCACGCACTTGACAGATAGTTGGCGCGCGAACGAAACGCACTTGCTGCTCAGCCGACAGACCGATCCGGCGCTGCACCTCGCCGATCGGTCCACGTGGACCACGGCTGAACATGTGCGTGCCAAAGTCGATGCGAAAGCCATGCTTTTGATAGTACGAGCACGACCCGCCGAGGCGAGGATTCTTTTCGAGCAGCAGTACCCGCAGACCCGCGTGAGCGAGAACCGCTGCGGCGGACGATCCGCCCATCCCGCTGCCGATCACCGCTACGTCGTATGTCTCGTTGGGGCCGGCGATTGTTTCAATCCTCGTTGAGCTGCGGCGATGATCGCCGACACAAGCGTATCTGAAAATCGTCCGCGATCAACAGCTCAGCTACGCGCGCGAGGGCTTGCGCGCATCCGAGGTCACACCGGTCGAGTAGTCGCGACGAGATCGCCCGCGCCAAGCATATCTGAAGCCCTCGGTGCGTCGCTCGATCGACGCGCCGCTCAAGCGCGTCGACAAACGTTTACCTGCGGCGAAAATCTCCGTATCCTCAACTGTGCTCGATTTTGCGCTAGCTGCACGCGTGATCTTCGTCACCGGCAAAGGCGGTGTCGGTAAGACCACCGTCGTGGCAGCGCTAGCGCGTGCTATCGCCGCTCGAGGGCATAGGGCGCTGGTCACCGAGATCGGGATCCCCGGCGACGACTACTCTCCGCTCGCCGGCCTGTTCGGCAGACACCAACTACCGCGCGAGGAGACGCTGTTGCTGCCGAATATCCACGGCGTGATCCTCTTGGCGCAAGTCGGTCAGGAGCTGTTCGCCGCGCGGACCCTGCGAAGCAAGCGCCTCGTTCGGCGCATCTTCGATAGCGACGCCATCCAGGGGTTTCTCCGCTTCGCGCCGTCTTGTCGAGAGCTCGGCATCTATTATCACTTGCTCAGCCTGGTGCAAAAGCAAGACGATAGCGGGCGTGCCCGATACGACAAGATCATCGTCGACATGCCGGCTACCGGTCACGCACTGGCGCTCACCAGCCTGCCGAAGGTGATCAAGAAACTCTTTCAGCGCGGCCCCATCGCACGCGTGATCGAAGAAGGGCAGCGCTGCTTCAACGACCCACAGATGACCCGCGCACTGGTGGTGACCCTTGCCGATCAGCTCCCGGTTAGCGAGACGATCGAACTGATCGCTGGCCTCGAGCAAAGCGACACGGCTGTCGGCGGCATCTTTGTCAATCGAGTGACAGAAAATCTGTTCACGCACCAGGAAGCAGAGCTTTTGCGCGCCGCGCTCAGCAACGGACAGCTGCTCGGCGCCGAGACTTTGGACCGAATCGGCAAAGCGAGCCGCGCCATCGCGCGACTGCGTGCAGATACACGCTATCCGATCCGCGTGGTGCCGGAATTCGCAACGGCAGACCTCGTTGCCCAGATCGCAGCGGCGATCGACGGCGAGCCGACAGCGTGACGGTTGACGTGGACTCGATAGCGGAGCTGCTAGCCAGCCGACAGGTGATCGTCAGCTGCGGCACAGGTGGCGTTGGCAAGACGACGGTCTCCGTGGCGTTGGCGCTGGCGGCTGCCCGGCTCGGACGACGCGTCTTGGTGATGACGATCGATCCCTCCCGCCGTTTGGCAGAAGTATTGGGGGTCGACCAGGGCCCGCGTTGTCCTGTGCCACTACCCGCGGCGGCTCTCGAAGCCTTGCAGTTGCCGCCCACGGCCCGCGTTGAGGCCTGGATGCTCGACCCGATGCGCGTGGCCGACGATACGGTCCGGTCAGTCATCGCCGACGAACGGCTTGCTCAGTCGTTTCTGGAAAATCCGATCTACCGGCAACTCAGTGCGATGGCTGCCGGGATGCACGAATACACCGCGATGAAAGCGCTATTCGGCTTCGTCAACGAACGACGATACGATCTGGTGATCGTCGACACGCCGCCCGCACGACATGCGCTCGATTTCCTCGACGCACCGGCGCGGATGGTGGCGTTTTTCGAAAGCCGCGTGTTTAGCGCGTTTGCGCCAGCGCGTCGTGGCGTGTTGCGTGGTGCCGCCGCCCGCCTCGTCGGCTTTGTCCTCAGGACCCTGGCCGGCAAGCGCTTCGCCACCAACTTGATGGCCTTTCTCGCTCAGTTCACCGGCGTGTTCAGCACGTTCGAAAGCGACGTGACCGAGATGCGCCGCGTGCTGGCGAGTCGCGAATCGGCGTTTCTTATGGTGACCTCTCCTGTCGAGGAACTACTTCAAGAAGCGATGCTCTTCCGTCAGCAGGTTGTCGCGCGCGGCTTGCCATTTTGTGGCTACATCCTCAATCAAAGCCGGGCTCGCTTCGCCGACTGGAGCGTACCCGACCGACTGATTGACACCAACGGGCACGAGCTTTCGGCCGAGCTCGTCGCGCGCCTTCGACCTTTGGCTGAGGCGGAACAGGCGCACGCGATGCGCGACGTCGCGGCGCTTGATCGATTGCGGCAGGAAGCTGGCGACGCCTGCGTCTGCGATCTTCCGCTACTCGGTGATCTTGCAGATGGTCTCGCAGGACTCGCGCATCTGACCACGCTGTTGCTCGACAGCCACCATCGCGCGGCGCCGCAGCAGACGGCATAGCGTCACGCCACGGGCAGGGCCCCCGCGCCACACGCCACAGCGACCCTCCTGAAACACAGCTGCGGAAGCAACTCTCGCCACTGATCACTGTTCGATTATGCAGAACCGTTGCGCATTTTGCGCCAGCGCTGCGGCACGTGTCTTGCTGAATTCATCGGCGGAGGATCCCATGCGCTACTTCATGATCATCGCCAGCTTTACCTTGCTTGCCTGTGGCCAGCCGCCGCTAGAAGGCGTCGACAACCGCGCCGAGCGGCACAAGGCGACGAGCGCCCAAACGCCGACCGGCTATGCGCCCTACATCAAGTGCGTCGACGCCGTGCTGGCCAACGACGCCACGCGGCCCACATACGGCGACGGGAAGATGTTCGATGCACTCTGGGCAACCCACCCCACGATGCAAGGTCGTCTGCTGATGCTTTTCGACGACACCGGCTTTTGGCTGTTTGCCGATCTGTCCGGCGGACAAACCGCCTTACGTTACCTATTCGCCGGCATGTCGGGCTCAGACAAAGATGGCAAGCGTGAATATCGCTTCAGCATCCCAGTCGATTCCAATAAAGACGGCACACCCGAGCTAACCTACTATTTCAGCTATAGCTATCTCGGAATGGCTCACAACCACAACGTCGCGATGAGTACAACGCCCGAAGACGGCGCGAGCTACACCTCGCTCAAAGACCGCCACGAGCGGATCGAGACCTTCCAAGCCGAGCACATCGGCGATCGCAGTTCGGCCTTCACGCGACTGTACCTCGCCTCTCGCTCGGCGGTGCTGATCCCTGCCAAGAAATACGAGCTTGCCTACGTCAAGCACTTGCGCCAAACGATCTACGGCAGCAGCAACACGACGATGCCTGACAAGGCTGATTATCTCGCTGTGCTCAACGCTTGCACCGAGATCCCCGACGATCAAATCCAGTACGTGATCGATCTGGAGCGCCGTGTGCTCGCTGCCCTGCCGGCGACACTGCCCACCGCATCGGGTGCTGAGTAAGCTGCCGAGCGCTCGCCCTGCGGGGACACCCTCTATCGCCAGCGACAAATCGCACGACGCACGATTCCACAGAGCCAGCCAACTGCCGTCTCGCAGAGCGCTTGCTCAAGCTGCCAGCTGTTTCGCCAAGTATTTTCGCCGTGGTCGCTTGGTACGAAAAGTGAATCGTCGACAGACCAGAGGTTGTCGATGTTTCGCTTGTTAGCCGCGATGTTAATGCTCTGTTCGGCCTGCGGACTCCAGCCTGAGCCGGGGAGCGACGCAGCGCAGAGGCGCAACGACGAGTGGCGCAAAGGCGAGAACCCGCTGGTCGGTTCGCCGACACGGCGCTGGGCCAACGGCATCGTGCCCTACTACCTGGTCGATGATGCGGGTCAACTGATCGAGCCGCCGGGCACGCTACGCTACTGGCCGGCCAGCTGGGTGGCGGCGCGGCTCAAGCGACAGTTTCCCGCTGACCACGATCAGCTGGGCTATCGCCTGGGGGAATGCTTTAAGCGCCTGAGCACCACCGGCCTGCGATTCGTACCGCAGACACGCCCTTCGCCCGCTGCTCTGGCGATCAAGTTCACCAAGCTAGCTGAAAACATCGGCGGCTACGCAGACAGCCCCGGCGCGGCGCCCGAGGGCAACGCTGTGACGATCGCCAACTCGAGCACGTTTTGCCATGAGCTGATGCACAAGCTGGGATTCCTTCACACCCACCAGCGCCGAGATCGCGACCGCTACGTTTTGATTCGCGAAGATCGCATCAAGACTGAGCTGCTTTACGCCTTCAAACCGTACAGCGGGACCTCGGTGATCGATATTGGCCAATACGACGTCGCATCGCTGATGCACTACAGTTCCTTCGCTGGGACAAAGGACGGCTGTGCGACGATCCTCAAGCGGCCAGCGCCAGATGCCGCGATCGATCCGCGTCCGTGTTACCACCAAATCGTCAACGAGCAGAAAATCGCCGAAGATGGCACGCGCTACACCGATCCAAACAATCAGCTCCACATCCCACCAAGCTTGCTACCGACCGGCAACGACCTCTGGTTGGTGCGGTACGCCTACTGCCATTCCAAGGCATGCGGATCGCGCTGCGCGCCGCTTGATTATTGTCGCCAAGGGATCGCCGGCACGCAGCTGGCCAAGGCGGTCTTCGGGGGCGGCATCGATAGCATTTACCGGCGTCTGGCGCGGCGCAGCGACATCGATCAGCTGATCGATGCGGCATTGGCCCGACCGGCAGCCACCAACAACGCTAACCGCGCGCAAGACTTGTCGCCTTACTTTCTGGGAGGACCGCTGAGTTGGCGCAAAGAGGGAACGACTGTTTCCCTGCGGTTCGACGACGCGTGCGAGGAAAAATGCGACGCGTTTAGACAAGCATTCTGCTCGACCCTTGGCGGCCACGTCTTCGAGCTCGAGTGCACGTTCTACGCCACCGATAGCGACGGACATTACATCGTTCGCGGTGGCTTCCGCTGGGATGGCGAAGGTGGCGTCGAACAGTTAGGAAGCGAAATCTATGCGCACCGGGCACTAAACAGCCCGCCGCTGATGATCGACGGCGAGGTCAGCTGGCAATTCGATCGCGAGAGCCGGCGGATGACGTTGACGACGCGCGGCATCAAGCTCGACGGCTTGCCTGCCTTGCCCGAAACCAGCTGGGTCAGCGTACCTTTCGATCGCCCGTGATGGGGACGTACGTTGAGTTTGGGGAATTAAGCAAGACAAGTAGCCACCTGGCCGACAGGCGACAGAAGCCTATAGCGGCGCCGACATCGACCGCCGAGTGAATCGGCGCCTCACGAACTTTGGTTGCCAACGACAGGCAGCACCAAGGCCGCGCTGGTCGCCAAAGCCATCGTCGAAGCTGAAGAAGGTGCTCTTCTAGTTCCTACCTCAACGTTGCCGCCAACGCGTTCTTGTTCTCGGGGCGTGTCAACGTTGTCGAAGCTCGAAGGCCAGATACTGCGAGTCGGTGCATGTTCTGCAGTACCGCGCTGCGAAAGCGAGCCCTCTCTTGCACGCCCACCTTCTCGTCGCTTGATAGAATTTGAGCGGCATCCTCAGAAAGAAATTACCCGTAAAAAGGCAGGCCTGGTGCCTCTCTGCGTTTTCCCGTAGGTAGGCTAGCGGCATGAAATGGGCGGAAGTCTCACTCAAATTGCCTATTTTGAAGGTCAGGGGCGGCCGGGCATTAGACGAGGTGATCGGAATCCAGGCGACGGCATTCGTTGCTGCGATGACCAGCAACACGCTGAGCGAGAATCGGCGCAGCCATGGCCTCGCCAGATCGTCGATCGTCATTGTTAGAATCCAAATCAACAGCAGCGAAGGCACCAAGAAGTACCTGATCGAGCTCGTGACGAGGCCTGCCAGCCAGAACCCGGGGCCAAGCAGCACAAAGACCAGAGAGAAAACCAGGAGACCGTCGCTACGGGTCTTCCAACGCAGCAGGTTTGCACAAGACGCCACGAAGGCCGCCAGGCAAGCCAGCCAGGCGAAGAGCGTGTTGAGCATGGAAAGCGAAGCCGGCGGCAGATATGAGGCGATCCGCTGATGGAGAACGGTATTGCCCATCGTCTCGATGAAGCCCGCGACAAAGCCGTTTCGCGTAAGTTGCAGTCCGCCCAGCAGTCCTGTTACGAGCACAATGCCGACGACGATTGCCGGTTTTGAGCGCGGTGCGACGATCCGTACCAACAAGTCCCGTAGAGACTCAGTCGGTCGCAGGTGTAGTGCGATGGTCAGCACGACGGGCAGCGCGCAGGCCGACAGCGTTAGCGCAACCGAATGCTGGTTCCATTGCAGCGCCGTGATCTTCGGCTTGACCAGGTACAGCACCGCAGCGATCAGCGCACCGGATCCGCTAACGAAAAGCAGGTGAGCTGTTCGCCTAGTTGGGCGAAGCAAGAAAAGAAAAGCGCCGGCGAGTGCGAAGGAAAACGACACGCAAAAGTAGATGAAGTGGCTCAGGCCGCCAATCAGTGCCGACCCGAGAAACAGTGCCGATGTCCAGCGCGGGGCGCGATCCGATCCGGCAACTTCGTGGATGGCTGCGATAGACACGGCGAGCAGTAGCGTGTGCAACGCTGTTACTTCCCAGGCTACCCGCGCGTAGTAGACCAGCAGCATCGAGGTCAGAACGCCTGCGACAAAGATGAAGCTCGCGCGGCTCGAACGATGTTTCGCGAGGACCAGGGCCAACAGCAGAAAGGCGGCGATGTTTGCCAAGACTCCGGGCAGGCGAAGCGCAAGCACATCGGGGCTGATCAGAGCGAATCCTGCAGCGATCAACATGCTGTGGATCGGACCGGTGTACGTGTTCATCGCGTGTGGCGAGATCGAGCCACCAGCCAGCAGTCTAAGTGCATCTAGGCCGCGCCAAGCTTCATCCCCGTGAAGGCCGGGAAACGCGGACAAATTGGTGACCAGCGTGGCGATGAGGTAGCCGAGGGCGAGGATACAAGCCGTGCCCCAGACTCGGTTCGCAGCTGGCAACTTCACGCCGAGCCTCCTAGATCTGCTCCGTTGTTTGGCCGTGGTCAACGCCCTGCTTCAACCATGTACCTAGGCTGAGGCGTAGGGGAAGCGAAAAGCGCTAGGGAGGATTGCAGCGTTTTCGCAGAAACCGCGATTTGGGAAGCCCTCAAGACATCCGCGGCACCGCCCCGGAACTGACATTCGTTCTGGTTCTGCGCTCAACGCGCTCGGATAAGGTCGCGTCAATAGAGCTTGTTCAAGCCAGCAACAGCAGCGAGCCGACGGTCGCTGGTGACCGCAAATACCTCGCGCTCGCGTAAACTCGACGACTTCGGCGTGGCACGTAGCTTGCTCTCTCGTCACCACGAAAGGGGGAGCAATGAAATCACCTATCAACGTGTGGCTCGTCACTTGTTGCCTCATCGCCATAGCGGGCTGCGGGGTACCCGACGGCGACCCCACCGACGGCATCGCGGGTAAAGGCGAATCGACGCGCGACGGTGGCAACGCCGACAACGCGCCGACGGCCAACGTTCTCGACCCAGACGGCGAGACGATCGCTCCGCTGTCGTTGCAGGGAAGCTGGACGATCGAAACAAGGACCATGACGAGACACATCGTCCATTTCTCCGCCGAGCACTTCACCTACGTCTACCCAACGGCCCGATTTGAAGGCAACTACCGCTACGATCGGCAAACGGGTTACCTCACGTTCACAGATACTGCTGCATACAACACCTCGCAGCATCCCGAGACAGCGATGGAAAACCTCTGTGGGCGCCACTCTGGCGTGTATCGCATTCAGCCGATCGGGCAGCGTGGGAAGCTGAACCTGATTCTTGTCCAGGATGCCTGCCCCTATCGCGTCACGCAGCCCTTTGCGATCGATGGCGCGACGATGATACCCAGCGCGTAGCCGCGCGCGGCGTGGCTTCAGCGCACGGCGCAAACATCGGCGCCTGTGCTGGCGTCGATTGCTCCGCCGCTGGGGAGAAACGGGCGCAACGACCGAAGAGCCCCCTGACCGCGCAGGTCTCGCCGAGCATTCGCGATTGCACAAAGAATCAGTCGCCACACGGCAAACGTCGGCCGGTGTGCTGTGACCGACGGCGCCGCTCACGCTGCCTTTGTCTTGGGTTTCCGGGGCGTCGGATCGGCGATCACTGGCACGAGACTTGAAATCTCTTGCGGTCGGAGGAAGAGATGAAGCGCCACACCGTGCTCTTTGTGTTGTTTTCTCTGGCCGCCACGCCGGCGCTTGCCGCCGATCCGTCGCCCGCCACGAAAAACGCAAGCAAACCATCGCCAGGGGCCTGGCGTGCGGCGCACAACGCCCGCTTGGGGCAGCGCCAGCAACGCAACACCACAGCCTTCCAGACCGCAAAAAGTGCCGCCGCAAGATTCGAGATTCTCTTTCGGCAGGGAAAGATATTCGAGCTCGCGACCAAACAACTCGGACTACAGAGCGATTCACTGACCTTAGAGCCGAACAAGGTCACCGATCGCACGGGACGCAGCATGGAGTTTTTTGGTTCGGCCAACGCGCTGCTGCTCACGCTGCGCGAACCCACAGCCGGTGGAAGCTACACAACCAGCTACGACATTCTCGACGGAACGCTGCTTTCGATGACGACCTCGCATAGCCGCGGCACGAGAACACTGATCAATCGTCTCGAGGGCCCCAGCAGGGGCGACACCAACTCACCCACACGCTCGCGGACCCTCTTGTATCGCGGCGAAGGCTTTCAAATCCAATATGAGAATGACGATTTGGGCGGCCGCACGGCGATGATCCAAACCGGCGGCGAGGCGTTCGAGCGCGCTGGACGGTACCAGCGGATCGTCATCGAATCGCCCACTCAGGCGCCCGGTCTACGCGAAAGGCACGACGCCGATTACAGCGGCCTTCCACGGCAGCTGTTACTCGACAAGTGGCTCGCACAAGGCTTGCTGCTGCCCAGCGGCAGCAAGGTCGAACTCAAACCGTTTGACAGTCTCGGCCTGCAGCGCTTCCTTGCAAAGCCTGCTGCCTCGAACACTCAAGCGACACAAAAGTAGCCGCCGCCGATTTGGCGCTCGCCTATTCAAGAAGCGAGCGCATCGGAACGCTTCCGGTGGCGATCGGCTGTGGATGCCAAGACGGTAGCCGCGAGACCGGAGATTCGGGGACGTATGTTGACTTAGGGGAATTAAGCAAGACGACTGGCCAGCTTTGTAACGGCTGAGCGTGAAATGCCCAGGCAACGTCCGATCTCGACCCGCGAAAACCCAGCATTCAAAGCGATCGCGACAAACGCTAGACGCTCGGCGCGGATCGGACGCGAGGGGCTGGTGATCGTTGAAGGGGCAATCTTGCGAGCCTCGCAGAAACGACAAAGCAACAACCTGATGGTCTCGTGACTCGGTTCGCACTCGACTTCGACAGGTTTGACCGTCTCCAAGTCGAGCGATCTCTGGTCGAGATCAACATCGTGAACAAACTCATCGAAGGCTGTCCGACCGCCAGCGGTATCGGAGAAGCCACAAATCGCCAAGCCTTGCTCGACGTCGAGCCAAAGCGGCGGCGCTTCGAGGCGCAGGTAGGCACGATGGCTCGTCCATCGGCAATCCTGCGCGCGCGACACGACGCCCGCGGAAACGGGATTTCGATGATGATAGGCAATCATGCGGGGGACAAGCGCCTGCGGCACAGCCCAGTTCTTCGGGCGGTCGGCGAATACCGGACCCAACCCACCGTGTCGGCGATGCCAAAGCAGGGCGAAGCGGGTGTGAAGCGGCTGAAAGACTCTGGCGTGCGGGACCACACTGGGGCGGAGTCCGTGATGTACGTGAGAGGACATCAGTGCGTACGACCACCAGCGGACATCCACCTGATCAGCGATCCTGGCGATGCACTGCAAGTAATTGTCGCGGTCGATCGGGTCGACGAGCCGGAAGCGTCGGTCGAGAAACCTGGAAACAACGTGCTGTGTCGAACCCGGCGATACGACGCGATGCTGGCGTGCCATGGCGAGGATATCGTCGGCTGGCAACCGTTGTTGCCTAATTCCCTAAATTCAACCTACGTCCCCTCCTTTTAGGGCAGGTCAAGCAACCAGGTGCCTGCGGGCAGATCGGGCGGGCCGTTGGCACCGGCGGAGATCGCCTTGGGCACGTGCAGTTGGATCGCGTCGTATTCGCTGTTGTAGGACCAACTGGCCTGGGCCATCGGCTGGACTTCCACGAGACGATCATCGGTCGTCGGCACCCACACCGTGGTTTCGCTGCCGAGGATCTCCGGCCGGCTGGTGCCCCAGCGCAGGTCGACCTTGAGCTGCCACGCGCCTTGGTGTTCGTCGAAGTCGGCAAAGCACGTGGCATCGAAGATGTGCCCACCGCTGAGGTAGCAGGACAACCGATACGAATCGCGACTCTGGCCACCCCAGATCGGATGTACGTTCAACGGCACGGTGTAGCGCTCCTGCGTGATCCAGATCAGTCGCGGTCGTCCGGCGGGCCACATCACCGCGCGATTGAGGCCCTTGTCGTGATCGGCGTTGTGGCGCTCGGCGGGCTGTTTGAGTGCAGCATCGATCACGCGGTCGCGCAGCGCGGCGTTGTCGTACAACTTGTTGTAGGCTGCCGCCGGCGCGGACTCGCCCTGCTGAGCGACACCGAGATATTGCTGAGCGAACAGCGTCGAAGCCACCGCTGCGTTGCAGGCGATGTCCGGCGAACACTTTGCGCCGCAAATTCTCGAGTGGCAGTAGGCGCGACGAATCAACCAAAAATCGTTGCCGCTCAGCGTCAGCGCCCCTTCGATGTACAGATGATGCAACGGATCGCTATCGTGGGCGATGTACTTCAGACAATCATCGTTGACAGCGGTCGTCTCCCGTTGATTGGTCGGCGCGCGCACAATCACCGGACAGTAGTCTTTGCTGAAGGTGTAGGAGTTGTAGTGCATCGCCGAGCGAAAATCGTAGTCCCCAACAGGTGCGTCGCTGCTCTTGATGAACTCGTTCTCGAACCCTTCGCCCACATGTTGCATCCGCACACGAACATAGCGATCGCGATCGCTTCGTTGCTGGGTGTGGTCGAAGCCCAGCTTGTGCATCACCTCGTGACAGAAATGCTTGGGATTGGAGACATCGATGTAGTCGGTGGGGATCCCGCGAAAGCCGAGGTGATTGGCAAAGCTCGTGCCATCGTTTCGATAGAGCCGGATCTCCAGCGCGTTGGAAAACGCCATGTTGTGCACGTACTGGGTCGGAACGAAGCGCAGACCGGTGAAGCTCTCGAGCTGCTGGAAGCAATCGCTGATACGGACGGAGTAGGCCTCACCAAAATGCACCGCCAGCCAATTCCCTGGCCAAGCGCCCGCAGTAGGCGGCGGGTAGACCCGGCGTTCGGCGTCGATGAAGTAGTAGGGGATCAGTCCGCCCGGCCAAACATCGGCAGCGCTGGTCCTCTCGCCCTTGCCAGGCGAATCGCTGCTCGATGAGAGGTCCTGCGCTACCGCTCCGCAGCCGATGGTTGCGGTAAGCACCATCAGCAGCGCCCACGACAATCGCCGGCAGAGGGCCGCGTGCGTTAAGGATGAAGCGTTCGCGCATCGTCGGCTCATAGATCTCCAAAAAGCAAGAATCGTGACAACCGTTGCAAGCAAAACAGTCAAACATTTCAAAGACAACACCGATAGCATGAAGAAAGCGGAAAGCGGGGTGGCAGCTCGAGTATCCGTGGGGCCGGCCCGGTGAAGGCTTTTCGGCTTTGTCGCGAAAAGCTCTGCGTGCGCACGTGCCGACGTCGCAAGCGAGCAGCCGATGAGCGCGTACCGCTACCCGGGGCGGCCGCGCCCAACGCGCAGGGTGCATGAACTTTGGCGTGCATTCAAGCGGGGGAAACGGTTGCTCGCAGTTCGGCCCGTCGGCGTTGCTTCGGTCCCTCGGTGACCGCCAGATCACTCGGCCACTGCGAGGTATCGCCTGCGCCGCAGTCAATCCAACAGAAGCCGAAGGCGGTGATCCAAGTAACAGACTTCAACGGCATCTTCTTCTCCATCGCCATCAGGGCGTGAGTGCAGAACAGAGCAACATCGCCTGCTCCGTCTGATAGGACACCACCACCATTTTCAAAAACGAAAACCCTGCAAGTAATTGTCGCGGTCGATCGGGTCGACGAGCCGGAAGCGTCGGTCGAGAAACCTGGAAACAACGTGCTGTGTCGAACCCGGCGATACGACGCGATGCTGGCGTGCCATGGCGAGGATATCGTCGGCTGGCAACCGTTGTTGCCTAATTCCCTAAATTCAACCTACGTCCCCTCCCTCGCTACCGACGTCGGACGGCCAGTTCGGATGGCATCCGGCCTAGATACTGCGAGACCGCGCCTTAGCGCACCGTTTGCTCGGGACGTCGCAGCAGATGGCCCCAGCCTACGGCGCTCTGCTACGATGGCGGCATGATCAACGCTGACGACGTCTCCTCGAATACCTGGATCAGTCGACACGAAGTGATGCAACCCAAGGTGGTCGACGACCTCGAGGTATCCACCTTGGAAGCCGGGCGAACTCATCTGCTCGCGCTCACACTACTGGAAAACGCCGCTGCGCGACCGATACGACTACCTCTGCTGGTCGCACGCGGAAGCACAGCAGGACCAACATTTGGCGTCACCGCAGCCATCCACGGCAACGAAGTCAACGGCATCCGCGTGATCCAAGCGCTCTTCGAGCACATCGACCCCAAAAAGCTGCGCGGTACGCTGATCGGCGCACCTATCGTCAACCTCCCGGCCTACATCCGCTATCAGCGCGAATATCCCGACGGCCAGGACCTCAATCGCATCATGCCCGGCCGCGCCAATGGCAATGAAGCGCAGCTCTATGCCCATCTATTGATGCAACGCCTGATCGGCCATTTCGACTACCTCGTCGACTTGCACACTGCGAGTTTTGGTCGCGTCAACTCGCTCTATGTGCGCGCCGACATGAGCAACGAGCTAACGGCGATGATGGCCCGGCAAATCGGCGCTGAGATCATCGTGCACAACCCCGGAGGGGACGGCACGTTGCGAGCCGCGGCGGCAGCGGCCGGCGTGCACGCCATCACCGTCGAAGTTGGCGATCCGCAGGTCATCGAAAGACCGCTAGTACGCAAGTCTCGTATCGGTCTGCGCGACCTCCTCGAAGACCTCAACATGGTCGATCCCGACGGCGAGCGCAACGAGCACGCCGCTATCGAGTGCGGACGATCGTATTGGCTCTACACCGACACCGGCGGGATCCTGCGGCTGCGCGTCGCGCTTCGGCAAGAGCTCAGCGCAGGAGATGAAATCGCTCGCCTCATCGATCCCTGGGGACAGCTGCTGCGAACCTACACGGCGCCGGAGCCGGCGATCGTCGTCGGGATGGCTACCAACCCCGTCGCGCGCGCCGGCGCACGCATCGTGCACCTCGGCGTGATCGCCCAACCCCGTTAGTCGGAAAACGTGGTCACGAGGGTGCGCCCACGACGTTCACCGCAGCTGCCTCCGATAGCGGCAAACGGAACGCAAAAGCATTCCACCCACCCTCGCACGTTACCGCCACGCTACCGCCAGCATCCGTCACGATCGACTTGACGATGGCCAGCCCGAGCCCGTGGCCGTCGATGTCGGTGCTAAAATGCGGTTCGAATAGACGCGCTCGCGTCTCGGGAGAAATTGGAGCTCCCTCGCTGGCTACGACCACTTCCACACCGCCGGTGGCCGCGAAGTCCGATCCGGGCAGCACCCGTGAGACCGAGACGCGGATCGATCCACCGCACGTTTTGCAGGCGCGGACTGCGTTGACGACTAGGTTTCCCAAAACGCGATCGAGATCCGCAAGTGACAGATTGACGTTGGGCAGCTGCGCAGGAATATCGCAACTCACCGCGACGCCGGTCCCCGCGGAATAAAGGCGCACGGTGTCGCTGATCCACGTCGCGATGGTATCCGATGTCCAGACGGGTCCTTGACCACTGACGCGATCCATCAGCGAACGTGTCAACGCCCGCGCCCGGCGCGTACACTCGGCGATGGTTCGATACTCCTCACGGCTCGTATCGTCTTCCAGCGCGTCGACGGTCGCGCTAATGCCGAATAGCAAGTTATTGAGGTCGTGAGCGATACCGGCAGCCAGCGTATGCAGACGCCGCGGCCCGCGCTGCGGATTTAGCGCCACCATCAGGTCGGTATAGTGCGCAACGCCGATGCAACGCTCGCAGTCGAGCACAGGTAAGAACTGATGCGATCCGCCGGCCATTCTCTCGATGGCGTCGTCAACCGAGAGGTCGTGCGGCAAGACCGGCTTGGGACCAACGCAGTCGACAACCAGTTTGCGAGGCCGCCTGATGGCGTCGTCGATGGTCAACAGCCCGGCAAACACGCCGTCCTCATTCGTGACCACAAGGTAGCGCTCCTCGACGAGACGGCGTTCGACGGAGGCGAGCCCCGCAAAGGCCCACACGGGATTGCGCGGTGGCACAGCAAAGGCGGCGACGTTCATGGCCTATCGACCACTATCCCACCAACCTCAGTGGCTACCTCAAAGTCGACATTGATCGCCTCACCACTGGAAATGAAGGGGAACACGTGCTGGCGAAGCACACCGAGCACGCCATCGGCATTCATTCGCTTGAGTATCCGCTTGTTGATCAGTACCGCTTCGACAACCGGGTCCTCGTCACCGATCTCGATCATCTCAAACTCGTCCGGGGCGATGAAGCGGAAACACTCCATCACCCCCGCCTTGCCGTTGGGATGCTTACGACCAAGGACAAGTATATCGCGCACCGGTGGGAGCTTGATCGCGCTAAACCGCAAATCGACGTGCTGCCGGATACCTTTTGACGTATTCATGCCACCCAGCATAACAAAATACAGCGCGACGAGACAGTTCTGGCCTGGGCTCGGACTTCTCACGCATCGACAGAGCGCTCGGAAGCTGAGCCATGATCTCAGCGTCGCCAATCTATGTTCCACGTTCAACGCTGTACGCTTTGATTACATCGCGTCTTCGACAACCGCAGTCAAATCCACACCGCTGTTGGCGCGGCGCAGTCGCCTGCGCAAGTTGCGATTGCCATCTGTTGCGAGCTGCAGCGTGACTTGAAGCCCGTCCCGCGTAACAAATCAGCGCCACAGCGTTTGGCGCACCGCAAACGGCCGCGTTGTTGGCGCCATAGCGCGGACGAGGTGGTCCGTGGGGTCTTACGTCAGTAGCACAATGCGG
Organism: Deltaproteobacteria bacterium; assembly: GCA_020633415.1. Classification (GTDB taxonomy): domain Bacteria; phylum Myxococcota_A; class Polyangia; genus JACKDQ01. Next base: position 600,531 of record JACKDQ010000001.1, on the reverse strand, counting down.
ACGCTGCCGTTGGCGCTTGTCGTTGATTGCGCTTCAAGGCAGTTGGCCGCAAATCGCGTAAACGTCGACCTGGGCGCCAAACGTGGTTTGACAGTACTGACCGGAGGATTTGTGCTCTATCGCGCGCAAACTATCGGCCGGCCAGGTAGCCTCGCAGCCGCCACTGAGCAGCCGGCCGGTCTTACAGTTCAACGTCTGGCCGCTGGTTTTGAACGACTGTTGCTCACGAGTCAACTTGATGCGGCTCGCACAAGCGGTATCGATGCAGAGCACGTGCGCCGTGCCCTGGCCGGTATGGCAACGACAGCTCCAGCCGCGAGCCGTGGGTTTGCTGGCGATCAGATCGTGCACGCCACAATCGCAGCCGCCGGAGATGACCTCCAGAGCGGGCGGGCAATCTGCCATCCCCAACGCGCTGCGCCAGGTCAGCGCGCCCTGGCCATCAACGCAAACCAACTCAGACCGATCACCGGCCGACTGGGTGCTACAACCAACGGACCAACCCTGCCGATTGAGCTGCGGCGCACTCTGGATCACCGTTCCCTTACCCGTGCAATCAACGCCGCCCGCCAGTGGAACTTGGTTATTGCAGGTATCGCCGACTGCAAGAGCAGTGAAATTGGTCAGGCAAGCGGGCACCGCGATACCGATGTCGCCCAAAGCCCCATCGACGCGAGCGAGATCAGCGACGGTCCGCGCATCTGCAGTCCGCTGATCGGCAACAGCACCGTCGCGCAGGGCGCTGTCAATGCGAACCTGCCCACCTTCCGCAGCTGTCCGCTGGTCAAGCAAACCGCCGCCATCAACGACCCGCTCCGTCGAACTGCAGCCGGTCGCCACAAGGCTCAGTAGCGCAGCACTTAAGTGGCAAAGTTTCATCATCTGGACCGCGTCCCACCGGTCCGCCCCAGCGTAGCCTGCGCAGCGCCGACAGGCAGCCACGCGAATCGATTCGGGCTACGGCCTAGCTCAGGGTTGGTCGTGGCGAATTCGAACTGACCTCAATTCTTTCGACGCGCTTCCAGGTGGGTAGCCTTGACCACCCCTACGCCCCCTAGTGTGGATCGCAGCCCCGACCCAATCGGCACCCCAAAGGAACTTGATGCCTTTTGCTGGACCCTTCGCCCTTGAGCGGTTTGGCACGATTGTTGGATCGAGACTGACCAGCAACATCGACGGGGGGAGATGGGAATGGCGCGACCACCACAGGCCGATTCTGAGCGGACGATCAACGCCATCCTGGATGCCACAGAGCAGCTCTGTGGCGAAAAAAATATCGACGCGATCAAGATCAGCGACATTGCCCGAGATGCGGGCGTCGCACCGAGCACCGTCTACCACTACTTCTGCAATCGCGAAGGGCTGTGGGATGCGTGCCTCGATCGGCTCCGGCGAGACGCGGAGCAGACCAACGCCGGCCTGCTGCCCAAAGTTCAGGCGGCGATGTTCGATCCGACGTCGCTAGGTCGTTGCGCGCGCGATATCTATAGATTCGTTCGCAGTCGGCGGGGCGCGGTACGCATGCGCTTGCGCGATGCGCTCAGTCGTGGGGATTTCGACCTGGAAGACTATGGCGAATTCTTCGTGCCCTTCCTGAAGCAGGTGATCGAAGACGACGTGTTGCGCCTGCGTGCGGCGGTCGCCCTACGCGGCCTGATGCTCTGGATCCTGCGCTATGGCAGTGCGGCGGACCGCGACCTTGTCGCTTTGGCCGGGAACAGCGAGGTTCGGAGCGTCGAAGAAATTCATCAGATCATCGAAGACTTCATCGCCGATAGCGCCGAGCGCCTGTTGAGCACCACGCTCCAAAGGGCGTAGAAGATTCCACAGATTGCTGCACGGCGGTGCAGCGGTGTGAGCCGATATCAGCGGGCCACCGGTCTTTTCGCTCAACCATCGATGACGACTAGGGCAGCGAGCAGGCCCCGGGTGCGGTGGTCCCCTCGACGGTGTTTAACTTCAGCGCGCAGCGCGTCGCCCGGCTAAACATCTTGCAGTCCGTGTCTTTGTAGCAGCCCGCAGCACAAGAGCCGCCAGGGAAGCTGGAAATACACCAGTTTGTTAAGCCATCGGCGTTGGTGCCACATTGAGCGTTGCTGCTGCAGCTTTGCGAACAGTAGCCGACCTTGGTGTTGCAGACGCCCTGAGCGCAGTGGCTGTCCTTTTCGCATTCATCGCCGATTCGTCCGAGCCAGCAAAAGCAGTTGTGCGCGCCGCTGGATCGATCGATGCCGCAGCCGCGCGAAAGCCCGAGTTGATTGATGTCGCAGAGGTCTTGGCACTTGATCGGGGCTGACCAGGTCGTGCCAGCGCATTTTTGGATTTCGGTTGCGCTGGCGCACTGGTAGCTGCCATTGGTGCACTTGGCTGGCGTTGGTGGCGCACACTGGCAGATTTCGTGACCAAGCTTCGCGTCGAACGAGCAGCTCGTGGGAGGACCTAGTTTTGCGGCGGTGCAAAATGTGGCACAGGGCTCTTCGTCCCATCGACCCTTGACGCACTTGGCTAGCTTGAGGCCAAAGCATTTGAACGCACCTTCCTGACAGGTCGGCGCGCCGACACAAAGACAAGCATCAAATCCTTTTGCAGCATCGTGGCCACAACCAACTGCATTGCCCTTGCCCTCCGCTTGGCAGACAGCTTGGCAGTCGAAGGTGGTCCAAGCCGCGTTTGCACAGACTCTGAGCTGTAGGTTGTTGCACTGCCGAGCGCCGTTGGCGCAGATCGCCGGTGTGGCGCCATCAACATCTGGCCTAACGTCGCCGCTGTCGCGCTTCGTGGCGCTATCGTTTGGCGGCGTGCCAATATCGGCGTTGCGCGTATCTAGCACAGAGCCGCCGTCGGTCCGCCTGATCGGGTCGATCTGCTGGTCGGTCGTTGCCGAGCAGCCCATACCAGCAACGGTTGCCAAGACGACGAAAAAGAAAAGCGCCAGCCAGTCCGATCGGTCAAGCATGTTCATCTCCTTCGCAGGAGCATACGACGCCTCGCGGCGAACATCGTTCGACGGAAAGCAATTTAACTGATTCGAATTACGAGTGGCGCGCGCGACTTGCGGCCGGCCAGGGCCGCCGAGCTAGCGGTCGCCAAGCACGTGGGCCAGCTCACCACCTTCGAACAACTGATCGAGCTCGCCGTCAGCCGATACATCGACATCGGGTTGGGTTTGGCGCTGACTGAGCACCGTTTGGCGCGCCGCCACAGGTCGCGTTGTTGGCGCGATGGCCAGCGTTTGCATCGGCTCCGTCGGGATGCGCGACAGCGGTCGCTGTTCGGTCGACATCGCCATCAGCGCCGGAACAACCGCGGGTGAGAAACCGGGCGCGACAACTTGGACCTGCCAGGCCGGCCGCTGGGCTCGCATCGGCAGCGTCGCGCGACTGTCGCGACTGTGTGGCCAGCCACCCATCAGCGCGACGAAGTCTTCGATGCTCTGCGTCTCACGACGCAAGCCGGCGTCGATCGCCTCACAGAACTGCGGCGAAAACTGCCGCGCCAATCGCGCCATCGGGCGCGGATACTCGGGCTGTCGCCGATCGCGCTGGGGTGCGAGGCCGGTCGCCCAACGATGCGCGATGTTGGCTATCGCGTAGACATCGGCGGTCTGCGGACATGCATCGGCGATCACGCCGTAGGGCAAGGTCACCGCGGCGGCTTGCGCGAGTTTGAGTTCGCCCAGACCGAGCAGCGTGGCGTGAACGCCACAGCTGGTTTGTCGAATGCTGATCTTGTTCGGCGCCAGATGACCGTGTACCAGACCGGCCTGGTGCGCCTCGGCCAGACCTTGGCAAAGTTGCAGCAGCAGCAGCCGCAGCAACGCCTCGGGCGGCGGCTCACTGCGGGCGATCAGTTCGCTCAATGGCTGGCCGATCGCCAGCGGACGAACGACAAAAGTCCGGCCATTGTCGACGTCGCCGAGATCGATGATCCGCGCGAGATGCGGACTGCGCAGGCTGGAAACGGTCCGCAGCTCGCTTTCCAGCTCGCCGGGCGCCAGGCGCGAAAGCAAACCGCGATGGAACGCCTTGACCGCCAACCAACTTTTCAGCCGCAAGTGCCGCGCGCGAAAGGCTACACCGAGACTGTCGCGTTCAAGAATCTCTTCGAGACGGTAGCGCCCATGGAGGGTGCGGGATAACAGCGGATCGCGTTGAGATTGCCTTGCCATTGCAGATCGCCTTGCGTCATTCGAAGGAGCGACGGCAGATTATGCAATTGCTCGGCCAGCCCCAGCGGGACGCAGCACGCGAGAAATAGCACCCTTTGCCGCCAGGATCCGGGACAAAAGTACCCAAGGCGGCGTCGATTGGCCTCGCGACAACAGACGAGACCAGCAGCACAAATGGCGAAAACCGGGCGATGTCATCGGGCGACGCGCGTGCGCTCCGGCCAACCCTGAATCAGCACCCCGCGCTCGGGGCGAGCCAACAGCGCAGCGCGCGCGTGGCAAGCAAGCCAACCGCAGGGGATCTCTCAAAGATCACCGGCGCTACTGCAACGCGCTTTGCGGTTGGCAGCCGGCCTGCTCGAGCTCGTCTTGGGCGACTTCGAAACGCCAGCCATCGAGCGGCTTGAGCCAACTCAGCTGGGGAACATCGACCGAACGAAAGCGCGCGAGCCCGCCGGTGCTCGGCGCGAAGAACACGCCTGGAGAGAGCAGCCCCAAGGCGTAGCGCCGCCCCTTGCCACTGTGCAGACCGCTGATATGCAGCGCCAGCGACTGTGGGCAACGAAAACCGTCGCGGCGTTTTCCGCCGGAAAGCATGCCCAAGATGCTGCCGACACCGAGTCCTCCTCCACCCACAGCCGGCTCCGCATGAAGTGCTGTGGTTTTGATCCAGCCATCGATCGCCGAATTGCCGGTTTGATAGATCACCCGGGTAAAGGCGCCGCGATCTTCGATCCGCCGCAGCTTGAGCGTGTACGCGGCGCGCAACGTACCGAGCTGTTCGCCATTGGGCGCGGCATAGACATCGACCGGCTTGTCCTTGGCCAAATAGCCATCGGCATATTTGTCGGGCAAACCATAGCGGCGCCACTGGTGCTCGGCGCTCAGCTGATCGGGGCCAAGCTTGGTCTCTTCGCATTGCAGCGCGACGGTGGAAACCAAGTTGGTCGGCGTGTAGGCCGTCGGCAGCGGACACTGCATCAGCAGCGAGGTACGATTGGTAGAAAGCACCGTCAGACGTGCACCGTTGAGCGCAACGACGCCGGCTTTGCAGAGCACCGGCGCCGACGGGGTAACCATCGTCGCCCGCGCCGGTCGCGCGTAGGCGGTGAACCGCAAAATCCCGCCGTAAAAGCGCAGCCGCGCGCCGGGAAACGGATCGCCTTGGTAGAGCCACGCCTCGGCACTGCGCCCATAGTAGTTGAGCTTCGCAACGTCCGGTCCATCCCAATGCAGCCGCAGCGGCAAATCACGGAGCAACCCTTGCACGCGCGAGGAACGGTAGTGACACATCCAACGCGGCAGCGCCGTCATCGTCGCCGCCGTCGCTTCAGCGCCGACGCGATCGGCCCCCGACGATGCCACCCAACCGACCGGCCGCGCCGAGTGCGGAGCGCCGCATCCGGCCCAGGCCACCAGAAAAATCGCCACCGATAAGCGCAGATAACTCACGACTCATACCCCTGCAAAACGTTGCCACGATCTAGGGCAACGCCACGCAGCGTTGTCGCATTGAATCGGCCAGCTGTCGACGGGCCACCGCCGAACACCGGCGTGGTCGCGCAAATAACAGACTGATTTGTCTGGACTTTCCCTGCCGCTACTCGCGCCATTGGTAGTGGTAGAGCGTCGCGCGCAGCGCCTCGCTGATCGTGAAATAGCCCGCGCCAGCGGGATCGAGCGCGATCGCCTCGCCTTGCGGCGCATCATCAACCGGAAGCGCGCAGGGGCGAGTGGTCGTCAGCGCCTCTGCCAGCGGTACGCCGTCGCTGCGCCAAAGGAACGCGCCGCTGTAGGTTCTGAGGATGATCTGGTTGTCGCGCGCATCGCCGGCGGTCAGTCGACGGTCGCTCGCTTCGAGCGGCGGCTGACCGATCGCCAAGCTGCCGGCGAGCACGAGCAAACGCGCGTTGAGCGGATCGAGCGGCGCCGTGCTGACAAACAGTTTGGCCGGCGCCTGTTTGGTCTTGGTGGCGATCAGTAGATCGCCGCGCACAGGATCGACGATCAGCGTCTCGGCGTCATGGGCACCGTCGGGATAACGCAAGACATACTCGGCGAGCGGTGCGAGCGACGCAGTGATCGGCGCCTGGTCACTTTTTACTATCGGCTCGGCAAAGCGGTAGACGACGACCGTGCCGCGCAGCAGGTCGTTATCGCCGATGTCGGCGATGAACAAGTCCTCGGCCAAACCATCTTCGCTGGGACCCAAGGCAAGGTCTTCGATGTCGATGCCGACCACACCGGCCAATGCGTAACGCGCCAGCAGTTCGCCTGAGCGATTGAAGGCAAACAGCTCGGCGGCGTTGCCAGCATCATTGTGCGCCCAAAACACGCCTGGATTTTTGGCGCTAGCGACAATCCCAGAGGCTTCGTCGAGCGCAGCGAAGCGCAGCGCGCCAGCCGCGCGACCCTCGACCGCAGCAAAACAGTTGCTCGCCGCGTCGTCCGCTAGATCGACCACGGCGTGGTCGACAACGACGCGCCCGTCCCGCTCGCTCGTCGCGTGGCTTTGACAACCACCGCCAATGCAGAGCGCGAGCAGCACGACGAGCAGCGTCGCGCGACGATCGACATCAGCGCGCATGGCTACTTGAGCGATGCCTCAACGGTATCAGCTTGCTTGAGCAACACGCTGGCTAGCCAGTCGTTGTAGGCATCGAAGTCGCTCAGTTTGGGCGCAGCCGGATCAGCGCCGACGGCCGAACGGATCAGCGCCCGAAAGGCAGTCTGGTCGCTCGCCGCCTTGCGCAGCAGACCAACCAATGCGCTCAGCGTTTGCTGATAGGCTTCTTTGGCCTGGCGCACCGACATCCCCAGCAAGCTATCACATTGCGGCGGGATCAGCGTCTGGGCCGCGATCTCTCCGGTGCAGTCGGAGATTTGATCAAACTCGCAGAGCGAAACCGCCGCGCAACTCGCGGGCTTGCGCCACCAGTCCCAGGCGAAATTCGGCTCAACATCCCAAAGGGTGTTGTCCAGATCCCACGGCAACAACGTGAAGCGCCCCGCTGGCTGGCGATAGAAATAGAAGTTGGCGTTTTCGCAGACCCCATCCCAGCAGTAGAAATGATCGGGGCCATCGTCGCTGCTGATCACCCGACTGACCGCCATCAGCCGAGCGATCTGCGCGACGTCGATCCAGGCGCTCATCGCCGTCGAGAAGCTGGCCTCATCGCTGGCCTTGAGCGCCTTGGCAAAGTCGATCATTTCCTGCACCTGACCGAGCGCTTCATTGGTCCGCAGCGCCGCTAGGTAAGGCTCGGCGGTCTCGTGAATCGGCCAGACCTGTTTGTAGAGGTTACCCTCGGCATCGGCGAAGCGGTCTTCGAGGAACTCCTTGTCGATCGCTTCGACCAGTAGATAAACGCCCGTCGGCTGGTCGGGTAGTTTGACGGTAACGTGAGATGTGCGACCCGCGGGAACACCGGCGCGCCGCGCGATGTCGTAGGCGAGTCGCTCGCGCATCAAGCTTGGATCGCGCACCGACGAGTTGAGCACCAAACGCCGCTGGCCAAAGAAGCGCCCGCAGCTATCGTATTTGTTAAAGCGCAGCTTGAGGCTGAGCTTGGCGCAGATCTGTTTGCCGCTTTCGTCGAAACAGGCCGACATCGTCGTCCAGCCACCCTTGAAACGCACCGCCGCACCCTCGTAGCGTCGCTGCTCAAAGACGACCACGGCCGGCACATAGCTCTCATCACGGGCGTGCGCCTTGAGCCAGGCCCAGTCCTGCGCCGCGACGTCGATCTGCAACTGGTGCAACTTGGTCGGATCAAACAGATACTCAACACCGCGCGTCTCTTTTGCCGTGATCGGCTTGCCGTTGGCATCGCGCACGGTGAAAAGACCGCTACAGATCCGCCCAGCGCCGGCATCGGCTGCGGGCCCACCGTCATCTTGGGCACCGTCAGCGCGGGTTAGGTCGGCCTTTGCCCCGCCGTCGGCTTGGTCCGCGGCGCTGTGACTGCAGCCGATGATCGACACAGCGATAAAAAGGTAAAAGAAACGCCGCATTTTCGTCACAACCGGGCGACTAGGGGCGCCAGCCTTTCAGCCCCTCATCGACGGCAATCCTGCGGCGTTGACGGCGGCGCTGCGCAAAAAAGCTGAGGATTAACGTAGAGCTGAATCCGATGCGCGCAGCTCGGCCCCGGCTTCATCGGTCGGCCTGGCGCTGTTCAGCGGCAGCGTCAGGTAGCGCTTACCGTCGGCGGCAGCCAACGGCAAGCGACCGGCGTCGATGTTGATCTGCACGCTCTGATAGAGCAACCGCGGTGGACTGAGCAGCGCATCGCGTTGTTGGCGAAAACGGACAAAGCTCGACTCATCGGTCTCCGCGCGCAGCTGTTTGTTCTCGCGCTTGGAGCGCGCGATCGTCGTCTGATAGGCCAGCGGTCGACCGTCGGGCTGATAGTCGTGGCCAACGAAAACGCGCGTTGTCTCGGGCAGGCTGTAGAGTCGACCATGAACCGAGTGATAGAGGTCGCACGCGCTGCCGCCAGGGAAGTCGGTGCGGCCGGTGCCGTAGTCGTGCATGAACAGCGCATCCCCGGTAAACACGGCATCGCCGATCAGATAGCACAGGCAGGCCGGCGTATGACCCGGGGTGTGAATCGCCTCGATGGTCAGACTGCCCGCAGCGAGATGCTCACCGTCGGCGATCAGCTTGTCAAACTGACGGCCGTCGACCGGGAAGACGCTCGGCAGGTCAAAGACCTTCTTGAACGTCTGCTGAACCTCAACGATCCTTTCGCCGATGCCGATCGGCGCGTCGAAGCGCTGTTTGAGCAGCTGGCTCCCCGAGAGGTGGTCGGCATGAGCGTGGGTTTCGAGAATCCAATGCAGGCGCAACCGATGTGCTTCGATGAACGCACAGAGCCGGTCGACCGACGCTGTGCTGGTCTGCGAGGCCAACGGGTCGTAGTCGAGCACCGGATCGATCACCAGCGCGTCTTTGGTCCCAGCATCGAAAACCACGTAGCTCAGGGTATAGGTCGCTTCGTCGTAAAAGGCCTCGATCTGCATGGCCATCCTCGCCGTAATTTGCCGAAGGTAACTGAGCGAAAATTTCTCTGCAATCAGTAGCCTGCCCGGATCCGTCGGCAATTTTCACGCCGCGCGATCTTCGCTTGCCATCAGAAACTTTGCTGCCATAATACGTCGGCCTTACGGGGCAAAACGGGGTGTAGCGCAGCCTGGCTAGCGCGCCTGCTTTGGGAGCAGGATGTCGGAGGTTCGAATCCTCTCACCCCGATCTGCGTTGGAACCGCCAACGCCGGCATGCGCAGCGGATTCGGACTTGAGAGACAGTGCGAATCCTCTCACCCCGATCTGCGTTGGAACCGCCAACGCCGGCATGCGCAGCGGATTCGGACTTGAGAGACAGTGCGAATCCTCTCACCCCGATCTGCGTTGGAACCGCCAACGCCGGCATGCGCAGCGGATTCGGACTTGAGAGACAGTGCGAATCCTCTCACCCCGATCTGCGTTGGAACCGCCAACGCCGGCATGCGCAGCGGATTCGGACTTGAGAGACAGTGCGAATCCTCTCACCCCGATCTGCGTTGGAACCGCCAACGCCGGTCAACCATCTCTTGCAAATTTCTCCCTGCGGCCGAAGATCGCGGCACACGAACACGTTTGCGCGAGCGAGGAGGACGAGATGACGTTTGAGCTACCTAATCTTCCCTATGCCAAAGATGCTTTGGCGCCCCACATTTCCGCGGAGACCCTCGAGTTCCACTACGGCAAGCACCACCAAGCCTACGTCAACAAGCTCAACGAGCTCGTCGGCGGCTCGCCGTGGGCGGGCAAGAGCCTCGAAGAGATCATTCGCGGCGCCGATGGAGGCGTCTTCAATAACGCCGCGCAGATCTGGAACCACACTTTCTACTGGAACAGCCTCGCACCCCAGGCGGGAGGCGAACCGAGCGGCGCGGTGCGCCAACAGATCGACGCAAACTTTGGCAGCTTCGCGACCTTCAAAGAGCAGTTTAGCAACGCAGCCGTCGGGCAGTTCGGCTCGGGCTGGGCCTGGTTGGTCAAAGAAGCGAGCGGCAAGCTAGCGATCGTTGCCACCGCCAACGCCGAGTGCCCACTGCGCCAGGGCAAGCAACCGCTTTTGACCTGCGACGTTTGGGAGCACGCCTATTACATCGACTACCGCAACGCCCGGCCGAAGTACGTCGAGGCGTTCTGGAATCTCGTCAACTGGCGCTTTGTCGCCAAGAATCTTGGCTAGGCGGTAGTCGCTCGATCTAAGCGATCGCTCGATCTGAGCTGTCGCTAGGTCGGGCGATCAACTCAGCTGCCCGCGGCGGGGCAAGCGGCTTTGAGTCGACGCAGCGTGGCGATGACCTCGTCGTTCGGCGGAATGTCGGCCATGCTCTTGCCGTAGTGGCTCAGCGCGATCTTTCCCTGGCAATCGACGACAAACTGCGCGGGCATTCTGCCGAGCGAAACGAGTTTCCATTGTTGGCCATAGGCTGCGGTGATCTTGCCATCGGGGTCAGCGATGCCGCGAAAGGGCAGTTTTTCTTTGCGCCAATAGGCGCGCATCGTCGCGCTGTCGTGGCGGGTCACGACGAGGATCTGTCCACGCTGCGCCTCAAACCGCTGGTAGTCGTCACGCATCTGACCCAGATGCTTGCGCGAATAGGGTCAGAAAAAGCCGCGCAAGAAGACCAAGACAACCGGTCCCCGACGCGCCAGCTGCTCGAGCTTCAGCTCGCGACCATCGATATCTTTTGGCGCACCTACCGTCGAGAGCGCCGGCGCGGACGTTCCCTTTTTCAACAGCTCGCTGCCGGAGCACCCCGTCGCTAGCAACGATAATCCGGCGATCAAGATCAGCAATCCGGCGATCAAGATCAGCCGCGCACGCAGGCCGCCGCAGAACTTTTTTTGGCCCAAAGCTACAACTGCACAGCGCATCGCGATTCCCCCGCAGAGGTTTTGGACCAGATCGGCGCCAGGGGCAACGTTTGCCAGCAAGTGAACTTTGTGCGCTCAACGAAGAGGTAGTATTTTCGGTCCCATGACAAGATCTGCCAGCGAAGATCTATTGACTACGCTAACCACCGGCACGCCCAAGGAGCGCAGCGCCGCGCTCAAAGCACTGATCGAGGATCTCCCCGCAGGCTGGGAGGAGGTGCTCTGCCAAGCCCTTCAGTCGGAGCACAACCAAGGCAAGGGCTTCGCGAAACTGCGCAGCGAACTCTGTCGACAGCTCGCCGGATCAACCCACGCTGAGATTCCCGAGCTGTTGTGGGGCCGGCTACGCGATGACGTCGAGCCGGTCGCGAAAACAATCGCCTACGTTCTTTGGCGCTACCCATCGCTTGTCAGGCGGCTGCCGACGGCGATCGTCGAACACTGGGATGCCGATCGGCCTTACGCCGAGCGGCTACTCGACGCAATGATCGACGCTGATCACCCCTGGCCCGTCGAGCTGAATTCGCAAACCCCCGCCGAGGTCCGGGCGCGACTGCAAGAAAACCTCCAGTGGCGAGCATAGCGACACCGACGCCGCGCTCGGCATGCACCCCAAACGTCTTATGCCAAAGCGATCTCGCGACCTGCGCAAACCCTCGATCATCGGCGCGTGGTCACCGTTTCTTCAAACATGCGGACCGATGGCGGCTATTGACACAGCGCGTTACAGTGCTATTAGTAAACACTAACGCACTGCGTTGCGTGGAGGGATCAGATGAATGCTTCTAATTTAATCAAAGATTTTGAGCGCGAAGGCAGACGTTGGGTCTGTGATGGACTACGCGCCGGAGCCCGTCAGTTGCATTCGACCGCAGCCCTGCTCGACGCCTTGAGCACGAAGTTCGCGCCGGCCGAACCGGCAGCGGAGCAACAAACCGAGTCCGCCCAGGGTAACGGCAACTAGCGGCCAGGCCGCCAGCGGGGCCAACGTTTTTTCACGAAACCAGGGCGTCTCGAAACGCTTGCTTAGCGCCGCCACTCGGCGGGAATCGCACACTGCTCGCCAGGCGCTGGCGCAACCGTTGCCGCGCCGCGTGCGTTTGGACAGCGGCAACCGGCGGCGATCTCGGCCTTCGATAGCGTGACCTCGAGCGGGCAGCCTGGCGTACGCCCATAGTAGTAGTTGACCGCGCGCGCGTCCCAGGTCGAGATCGTTTCGCGCGATTGATCTTTGTTGCAGTTGAAGAGAATCGACGCGTCATCGAACGGGCCGAAGCTGACCACTTGTCCGGGCCACGAACTGTCGTCCCCATCGCGCGTACAACTACCGTCGGCGGGCAACTCGTGAAGAAACCCAAGCCCGTGTCCAAACTCGTGCAGCACGGTATCGTGTTCGGCGCGGCCAAGCATACGGCTGAGCTGCTCCGCAGTCCTCGCATCGATCGCGTCGCGTTCCTCCTTGCGCAACACGCGCTGCTCGGCCGCGAGCAGACATTCGTCGAGCTGCGGCCGTGAAATAAACAGGTCTGGGCAGGTCGACCAATCGTAGATCTCCTGGTCGGTGTTGCGCTCCCACAGCGCTTCGCTGCGCACGCCGCGATCCGTCACGAGGTCCGTCAACCGCGCACCGACAAGACGCCAGATCGTCTCCGGCGAGGCGACCGTGTAGGACAGCTCCTTGCTGTAGGAATACCAGAGCGCCCACGACAGTCCGTCGCGACAGGTCGGCGCAAGATCACCTCGAGCGAGTGCAGGGGCAAGAACCGCGTCGAGCTTTTCCCGCAGACAGGGCAAAAGGTAGCGCTCGGCGCGGTGGCGCAACGCTTCAACCGCCCACGAACTGACGATGCGCAGCGGCAACCGCATCGTCACAGCCACACGCGAGGGCCCGACTCGGCTGTTGGCCAGGCCATTGGTCACGTAGCGCGTGTGAGGTTCGATGCGAATCATCGCTTCGCTCCCCTGCGCATCGTACGCCAGCGCATCACACCGCCCGCGCCAATCGAAGATCAACCAGCTTTCGCCGTTCTTCTCGGTGGCACCAGCGAATTGCTGTTCGACACGCGCTTGCCACTTTTCGGCGACGTGACCCATGCGTTGCTCGAGCGTTGCCGTCGGCAACTGCCCGTTGGTCAGCGCCACGGGATCAACGCCGATCCAACAGACCGGAACGCGCGTCTTGCCGTCCGCGTCGCGCGGCCACCGATTGTCCTGCCAAATCCGCGCGCTCGGACGCTCGCCTTTGGCGCTTGCCTCGGGAGCTACGGCGTCGCTGATCGTTGGGCCACAGCCGCTCAGGCTGGCGGCACTCGCGATTGCACCAATTGCCGCCAGTCCAACAGACCATCGCGTTCGCTGCATACGGCCCTCCCCGCCTCAAACCAGTCGATGCGAAGATCATGCCCAAAAAGCCGCTTGAAAAGATTGGAGAAGTTCCGTGGAGCACTCCGCGTTGCGCAAGATGATCAGCCAGCTGTGCGCTGGCTGAACAGGCCTGGGGCGCTAACGATCGATCGCGCAGCGAGCAGCGCGATCTTGGCAAGGTCCGCTGCAGATCATCGCCCCCTCAGCGCAATGCCTGCGCCGCGATGCAGCTTAGCGTAGGGATTCGATCACCCCAACGTAGTGCATTCCGCCGGGAACGGTCCAAGAACTGGCCAGGCAAAACGTCTCGCCAACAGCTCCGCCGATGCCGCAGCGTTTGACCGTCGCCAGCGGAACGCTGAAGTTGATCACCTTGGGACTCTGCTCGGTGACCTGACCGCTCCAGATCGTCGGCCAGCCGTTGACCGCGACGTTGACGCGCGGCGTGGACTTGCCCAGGTGGAACTTCAACTGACTGGGCTGGCCGTGATGACTAATGGCGACCGAGAAGCTCACAGCGTCACGCTGGACCCTGGCGGATAGCAAACGGTGCGTCGAGCGGGCCTCGGCAGAAAAAGTGCTGAGCGCCGCGGTCAGCAAAACGAGACAGGTCAACAGTCGTTTCATTTTGTCGATCCTCCACCACGGAAGTGATGCAATCGACGTACCGCCAACAGCAATTCAGGAGCGGGCCTAAGGCTACCGAAATCTATACCAAACCGTAACCATCGCCAGCTGATGCGGCGGCTGAGCAACAAAGCCAGTCAGGCGCGTGACAATAATCGAGCATGGATCAAAACGTGAACACACGGCTGGATTACTTGCCGCGGTTGGCGACGACCACCACCTTCGCTAGATCGCGCAACCGCAGTTTGAGCGAATGCCAACAGCTCAGCGGCGCAAGGCCGGCAGCAGATAGTGTTCGATCAGCTCGCGAATCGCGCCCTGACCACCCGGGCGACGCAAGACGAGATCAGCCACCAGGCAAAGATCGGGATGGGCATCGGCGACGGCGACACCCAGGCCGGCCGCTTTGACGCACTCGAGGTCATTGAGGTCGTTGCCGACGAATACCGCATTGTCGAGCGTTAGCTGGCGCTCGGCGAGATAGCGCGTTACCGCAGGCAACTTGTCGTCGATGCCATGCTGACAGTCGATCTGGAGCTTCTCGCAGCGGCGGGCGACCACGGGGTTTCGCTCCTTGGAAAACACTGCGATCGGTGCGAGCGACCGCAGCAAGCCGATGCCGAACCCATCACCGCGGTGACAGCGCACCATCTCCTTGCCGTCTTGATCGACATAGACCGTGTCGTCGGTCAACACCCCATCAAAGTCCATCAGCAGCGCCAGCGGTTTGGGAATCGTTAAGCTCATCAGCACCCCTATAGCTTAGTTGTGACGAAGCAAGTTGTGCCGGCGCAGCAACCGACGGAAGTTTGACCGGTCGAGTCCCACCGCACGCGCAGCCGCCGAGACCGATCCGTGGTTGGCCAGCGCATCTTCGAGATACTGACGTTCAAAGCGCTCGATCAGCTGAGCCTTCGCGTCGGCAAACGATAGGTCGCTCAAATGACCAACCTCGCTTGACGCTGGCTGCAACGGATCCGCGGCAGCAGCAGCACCACCACCGCCACCGACACCGACTGACGGTGGCAAATCGGCGACGGTGATCAGCTTTCCACGACAGATCGCCACTGCGCGCTCGATGATGTTTTCGAGTTCGCGAACATTTCCGCGAAACGGATGGCTTCGCAATGCGCGCAGCACGGTCGGATCGATCCCATCAAACTGCTTACCCACCGCGGCCTGATGCTTGCGCAAAAAGAACTGCGCCAAGAGTTCGATATCTTCGACGCGGTCGCGCAGCGGCGGCACCTCGATGCGGATCACGTTGAGTCGATAATAGAGGTCTTCGCGAAACGCACCCGACTCGCACATCTTTTCGAGGTCGAGGTGAGTCGCAGCGATCACGCGAACGTCGACGGTGTAGGTCTGCGTCGATCCGACAGGGCGCACCTCGCCCTCTTGCAATGTGCGCAACAGCGTCGCCTGAGTCGGCAAAGCCATGTCGCCGATCTCGTCGAGAAAGATCGTACCACCGTCGGCGCTACGAAACAGACCGGGGTGATTTTGCGACGCGCCGGTAAAGGCCCCCTTGACGTGACCGAACAGCTCGCTTTCCAGCAAGGTCTGCGGGAGCGCCGAGCAGTTGAGCGTGACCAGCGCGCGCTGCCGTCTGGGGCTATTTTCGTGGATCGCCCGCGCCAGCAGCTCCTTACCCGTGCCACTTTCGCCGACGACCAGCACCGTGGCGGGGCTCGCGGCCACACTCTCGACCATCTCCAACATGCGCTTGATCGGCTCGCTCTGTCCGATGATCTTCGGGCCGTGCCGCTCGCTCTCCAACTGCGCCAAGCGACGCTCTAAACGACGCAACTCAGCGGCGCGGCGAACGGTCAACTCCGCGGCTTCCATCGACTCGAAGGGTTTGGAGAGGAAGTCGTAGGCGCCGCGTTTGATCGCTTCGACGGCGTCCTGAACGCCACCAAACCCGGTCATCATCACCACCTCGATTTCCGGGTATTTAGATTTGACCTGCGAGAGCAGCTCCATGCCATCGAGCTCGGGCATCCGGATGTCGATCACCGCGATATCAAAGCTTCCGCCGGCAAGAACGCGCTCTGCTTCGAGCGGGTCACCGAGCAGCGTCACACTATAGCGTTCGTCCGAGAGGATCTCTCGCCAGGAGCGCAGCACGCTGGGGTCGTCGTCGACAACCAGCACCCCGATCGCATCCTCGCCTCGGCTCACAGCGCCCCCTACGCGGTCGGTAGCCGCACGATCGCTTTGGTGCCGACATTGAGTTCGGAGACCAGATCGATCGAGCCATCGAGTTCAGAAATGATCGACTCACAGATCGTTAGCCCCAACCCGGCCGCGAGCTCACCCTCTCGTGTGCTGTAAAACGGGTCAAAGGCACGACTGAGTTGGTCGGCGCTCATTCCGCGACCAGTGTCAGCAACGGTGATCTCGACCGCTGGCTCATCACCTGCGACTTTCGCCGAAACGGTAATCGTCGCACCTCGTGCGCAGGCCTCGGTTGCATTGGTGATCAAGTCGATCAGCACGTGTTCAACATCCGCGACATGGGCAAGCACAGCGGGGATCGAATCGGGAATGTCGTAGACCAGGCGCACGCCACCCATGTTGAGGCGGTGCTCGACCAGCGGCTTGACGTCCGCCAGAACTTGCTGCAGCACGACCGCCTCGCGATTTTCCGGGCGGCTCCGCCGGGCGAAGCGCAGCAACCCTTGGATCAGGCGGCGACAACGCAGCGCGCTGGCATTGATCTCTCGCGCATGCTCGTGCAGCGGCGAGTCTGCGTCGGTCTTTTTGGCCAGCGCCTCAGCAAAGACGATGATGCTAGTCATCGGGCTGTTCAGTTCGTGGGCCACAGCGCCTGCGAGTTTGCCGACCGCAGAAAGCTTATCGGCGCGGGCCAACTGATCGAGACGCTTGGCTTCGCGGCTGATATTGCGATAGTGACAAAGCACGTGCGACTCGTCTCCGGGCCCCAGCGTCGGATAGCAGCTCACGCTCCAGCGTCGACGGCGCGCGTCGGTCATTACCGCGCTGGCGTTTGCCGCCGAATTCCGTGCGATCGGCATCGGGCAACTTCGACAAGGTCCATCGTTGGTCGACGGAAAGCCGGCGCGGGCCTGCCAGAGCTGATGACACAGCTGACCGGGGACAGCTGTGATGTCGTAACCCAGCTCGTCGGCGTAGGCCCGATTCACTCGCACGATGCGGAAATCCTCGTCGAGCAAGGCCAGCGGATCGGCCAACGCATCGAAGCTTTGCTCCCACTGTTGCTTAACCTGCTCGAGGACCGCCGTACGTCCCTGGATCAGGCGCTCGATCGCCAACTGGGCGCGCTTGGGCCGACTGCCAAGTACCGTGATCGCCTCGGCCAGCGCGCGCTCATCGCCAGTAAGCACCAATTGGTCGATACCGACTTCGTTGATCGCCACCCGGGCGGCTTCTAGCGAGTCGGTCTCCAAGATCACCCGCAGCGCAGGATGGAGCTCGCGCGCCGCAGCCACGCGCTCGGGCCAATCGCTAACCCCGCTGCTGACGATCAGGATGTGCGGCAGTTGTCCCGAGCACACCAGCTCGAGTTCGTGATCGCAGCTCGCCCTTAGGCGCGCCAACCGCGCCGCACCATCGCTACCGATGAAGCGGACCAAAACGGGGGTCATGACTGACACCATCTTAGCGGCCCGCCGCTCCGCTGAGCAATTGCTTTTCAAGAGGTTAGCGCGCGCTCACCGCACGCCGACCCACGGGGTCAGCGAAGACCCACAGCTAAGTCGTTGATGCCATTTGCTTAAGCCGCGCAAGTCGACCTCGATGGGTCATGAGCGACCCGGCGCAGATGTGGTACATGATCGTCTAAGCTGTTGTAATCTAAAGAAGTCCTCGTTGGCCCGCAGGTTGCTTAGTAGATGCCTCGCGACGCCAAGGAGAGACCATGCCAGCCCTTACTTCCCAGTCCCGGAACACGCTTGCCAAAAAGCTCATTCCACTGGTGCATGAGGTCGCCGGTCAGGTGGCCCGCCGCGTGCCCTCGCACGTCGCCCTGGAAGATCTCGTCGGCGCCGGCATGCTCGGGCTGGTCGGCGCGATCAACCGCTACGATCCCGAGCGCTCCGACACCTTCAAAGGTTACGCAGAGTTCCGCATTCGCGGCGAAATCATGGACGAGCTGCGTCGCCGTGACATCATGTCGCGAGACGCCCGAATCGAAAGCAAAAAGCTCCAGCGCACGATCCAAGAACTCAGCAACACCCTCGGTCGCGAAGCCCAAGACGACGAAGTTGCCGAGCACATTGGTGTCTCGCTGGTCGACTACCGCGCACTCCAACTCCGACTGAACGGCGCCCGGATGGTCTCGGCAGAAGAGATGGAACTGCCGGCATCTGAAGTTAGCCCGGCGGATAACGTCCAAGGTCAGCAGCTGCGCGAGCTACTGTCCTGCTGCCTCGACAGTCTGCCCAAGCGCCAACGGCTGGTCCTCTGGCTGTTCTACTTCGAAGAGCTGCCGCTGCGTGAGATCGGTGAAATTCTCGGTGTCTCTCCCTCGCGCGTCTGTCAAATCCGCGCGCAAGCCGTCAGCGCTCTGCGCGGCCGCATCCAAGCCGCCGCCTAATCTCTCGTTTTTATAACATTTTCGCCAACACCCCCGCGTCACCTCGCGGTGTGGTTGCATCGGGCACAATCCCCTCTGTTTGCCGCTAAACGCTGACGGTCGGCCGACGATATAGAGGGTGTGGTTAGACTCTCTCGCACGCATCGCCGTCCACCGGAATTGTTGGCCCGTATCCGCAAGCTAAAGCGCCGCCTCGCCGAGGGGAAACTCGAAATCGATAGCGAAAAACTCGCCGACGCGTTGCTCGACAAAGAACCTGGTTTTGAACCAGTCGAGGAGCCCAGCTCAGACTAGTAGAAGCAATCTATAGTACAAAAAACTACATCGCAGTTATTTCAGCAACTGTGAAAAGTTTTCGTAGCTCAGAGCGTTTTGGCGTCAGCTAAGCCCCCTATAATAAATAACTATACGCCAGAACACACGCGGTATGCTTTGTGCACGAGGGTTGGCTATGAGCAAGAGCCAACCCCGCACCACGGCCATCGGCCGTTCCCGCGCAACCGACTGCGGCGCTGAGCAACGCGGATCGATCCTGTTGATGGCCCTGTTGGTCACCCTGCTGATCCTCGGGCTGGGACTGACCGCCCTCTGGCTCTCGAGCAATCAGACCCGCACCTCGGGCAACATCACGCGTCGCCACGAGGCGCTTTACTCCGCCGAAGCCGCACTGGCGCGAGCGCGCAACTACCTCACCAACAACCCAGATCAGTGGCAGGCGATCCTCCAAGGCTGCGATCCCAAGGGCACCAAAGATGGGCGCGGTGTGGTGTTCTGCATGGGCAGCGTCCCGCTCAAGAACATCGCACTGCTCGAGGGCCAAGGCACGTCCAAGCAAGTCAGAGCAAGCCAAGCCGTCTATACGATCTACGTGCGCAACGACGACGCTGAGCACGCGCACTGCGACGGCATCGGCGATAACGGCGACTGCGATGGCGACGGCGACAACGACAGCGCCGACCAGGCGATCCGCGAGACGGATAACGACGGACGCTTGGTCTTGCGCGCCGAGGGTCGTGGCCGTGATGGCCTCTCCTATTACGGCATCGAACAAGTCGTCAGCCGTCGCAGCGAAGCCAAAGGCAAATCGCAATCGACCCAAGAAGGTGGATCGCAGTTCGGCCAATACTCGGCGACGGTCAATATCGCGCCGCCTGGCTCTTAAGCGAAAGATGTAATGATGAAACGAACACGACAAAGACAGACCTTCGCCAGCCTCGCGGCGATCGTGGCGTTGACCCTGCCCGTGGCAACGCGCGCGGAGCTCAATCCGCTGCGCTTGATGGAAGAAAAGCTCGTCCAGCCTCAGGTGATGATCGTCCTCGATACCTCGGGCTCGATGAACTGGACACCAACGACGAGCTACAACATCGGCGGCGATTGCGAGCCCAGCAACGTGCTCGACGTTTGCGGCGACGGGATGTGTACGGGCGCCGAAAACAACGGCAACTGCAGCAGTGACTGCACATCGAGCAGCAGCACCGACCCGAAAAAGGGTACGGTGCCGAGCTGCAACAGCACTTACCTCAACCGAGCACCCGGCCGGATGAGTATGGCCAAGGGCGCACTACGCAACGTGCTACCGAGCCTGCGCTCGACCGCCGCCTTTGGCTTGGTGACCTTCCAGCAGACCGGCTACTACCCCTACATGCAAGCCGCGAGTGGCGACTGCACGACGACCAAACACACCGTCTATTTTTCGCAACTGGAACTGATGGCGTTTTGGAGCATCACCGACGACGCTGCCCCACCGGCACAGCACAGCTGGAACAACACCACCTATCACCTACTGTCGAGCACCGCACTCAGCGGTGGCGATAGCCTCTATCGCTCACCCGAGGGCAACGGCTATCTCGTCAAGCGAATGAACTACTGTGGCCACTCTTGTTACAGCGATGGAAGAAACTGGGGTTGGCTCGGTAGTTACTACGCTTACGATCGCAGACCGATCGGCGCGGTCTCGGGGGGCAGCGGTTCGACCGGTTCGAGCGGCAGCAGCATTTCCAAATGTCAGAATCAGTGTCGCACCGCGGAAAACCCCTGCAAACAAGCCTGTAACCAACTGCCCTCCAACCGACGAAATTACTGCAACTCCAAGTGTCGCAATCAGCGCTATGCCTGCGAATACGGCTGCTACCCGAGCGACCAGGCCAACTACAAGCAGAAGTGCGATACCAAATGCTTCTACGAAATGTGGGAGTGCCACTATCTCTGCCAAGAAACCTGGGGCGGCAGCGGAGGTCAGACCACCCAGTGCATCAACCAGTGCGGACCGACCTATGCGGCGTGCAAGAAGTCTTGCAGCGACGGCGAGACATCGGGCAACTGCACGGCGAGCAATGGCAACATCTCGACCTTCCCAACCTACATGGGGCCACAGTTCACCGATGGCAACGGCCGGACCTGGGTCTACTACGGCTTCACCTACAACGGAGGTTACCAATCGGGTAGCCCCGTTTACGGCGGCAATGGCGGCAGCACGCTCGAGCAGATCAGCCTTTCGGCCGCGCAAAGCGATCAGGATGCGGTACTGGGGCGGATCATGAGCCGTTTGAACATCGCGCAAAACGGCGGCGTGATCGCCGCTGGCGGTACGCCGCTTGGCGAAGCGCTGCGCACCGCGCGCTACAACTACGAAGACATGAAGGCGGGCAAGAACGCCTTTGTCGGCAATGCCGA
This sequence comes from Deltaproteobacteria bacterium, assembly GCA_020633415.1. Classification (GTDB taxonomy): domain Bacteria; phylum Myxococcota_A; class Polyangia; genus JACKDQ01. The sequence goes on along the minus strand of JACKDQ010000001.1, from coordinate 579,181 downwards.
TGTCAGCGCCGCTTGCCGGCCACGCTCGGTGCTCGTGGTCTGTGATGGCTACCCCAACGGGTCGGTCTCCTCGACCAGCGAGGCGAAGAACCTCCACGATCAAGGGATCAAGGTCTACGTGGTCGGCTTCTCCGGCGCCGACATGAACACGCTCAATGCGATCGCCAAAGCCGGGGGCACCGAACAAGCGCTCTACGCCAACAACCCAGCGGAGTTAGAGACCGCGATCAAAGACGCGCTGCTCTCTGCGGTGCGCGGCGACTACGTGACCTCGGCCGCATCGGTCACGACGATGACCGGCAGCAGCAACACCGGCGACTTGGCGCTGATGCCTTCGGTCGAGCTCCCCGACTGGAAGGGGCATCTCCGCGGCTTCGATGTGGCCCAAGTCGACCCTGTGGAGATCTGGGATGCCGGCGCGCTGTTGGCAAAGCGCAATTACGCGACGCGCAAGATCTACAGCGGCTTTGGCGAAGACGGCGGGCAGCTTACCGGCGCTCCCGTCCCGCTGCTCGTCAATGGTCTGCCCAACACGGCGGCGATCAAAGCGCTGTTCCGCTTCATCTCGCCGAGCAACGCCGATGTTGAAGGACTGATCTATTGGATCGCCGGCAAAGATCGCCAGTGGAAACTCGGCGCACCGATCCGCGCGCAACCGGCGATCGTCGGTCCTCCCGAAGAAATGAACATCGCCGACCACCGCGCTTTCGAGAAGCTACACGCCGCGCGCGAGCGGCTGATCTATGTAACGACCAACGAGGGTGTACTCCACGCCTTTCGTAACGATGGCAGCGAAGCGTTCGCCTACGTCGCACCGAGCATCTGGCACAAGCTCTACGCGTTGTGGAAAGCGGGCGGACAGAGCCCGATCCCCGCGCGCCACAAGTGGATCATGGCGTCCTCTCCGCGGGTCGCCGACGTGCGCAGCTGCGAAACAAAAGACGGCAAACAGCTCTGCCAGTGGCGCACACAGCTGGTGTTGACGATGGGACCTGGCGACGAAGAATTCGCGGCCCTAGATATCACCAGCCCATCAACCTGCGTCGGCACCACCTGCACCACCAACGATCCGCCGCTGAAAGTGCTCTACCACTCGCGACTGATCATCGGCAGCTGGGGTCCGCGTGCCGGTCAGACTTGGTCCGTTCCAGCGGTATTCTACGGCACCGACGCACAAAACGAGGTCGTCTCGCGCACGGCGATGGGCAGCGGCTACGGCAGCGGCACCGAGGGCGAGTATTACAACTACTTCAAGACGATGACGCCCTATACGTTCGGCCAAAGCGGCTGGAGTTACGACTACAAATGGCTCGGGGGTAGCGGATCGATCGTCGACTACGCGGTGATCGCCAACACCTCAGCTGTGGTCGACAGCGAAGCCAACTATCAGGCGATTGCGACCTACCAGGCCGACCTCGTCGGCAACGTCTTCCGCTACGGCGCGGGGATACCGACCCAACAGTCAACAGTCCTCGCCGCCGGCACAACCCATCCCTTTCATCATGCGCCTGCCGTGATTCAACTGCCGAGCAAAGATGTCGTGGTCTCCGCTGTCTCGGGATCGTTTTACGAAGCGAACCCGTGGATGGCCAAGGTCGGATCCATTTTCGAGCCATCGATCTTCGTCCGACGCGAAGTCGGCGGCGCGGTCTCTGCCACCAAACTCGATTGCCCGATCAGCAAGCTCTGCAGCGGCCAATGCGGTGACTACGACCCTGCGCTCTGCAAAGCGCCACCGAAGACCGCCCGGCCGCTGGGATCGCCCCTTTTGCTCTACAACAAAAATGGCGGCGGAAGCGCTCAGTCGCTGTTTCAGTTCTACACGCCTGGCGCGAGCGGCAGTTGCGGACGTGGCAACTCTTACTTGGTTTGGCTCAAACACGGCGACGGAAACAACCCCGACAAGGTGCTGCTCTCTCGGGAGTACCCAGCCACGATGCTCTCCGGCATGTCGGTTTCCGGGAACGGCAGCAACGTCGTGATGACTATTTCGGGGCCAGACAAAGCCACCTTACAGAAGGTCAAAGCACAAGCGGACACCGGCGGAGCGACCACCGGACCGATGATGGTCGAAAGCTGGCGGCCACTAAACAATTGACCGATGCTGCGGCGACATCAGCAGGAACTTGGGCGCGCAGCACAGATTGGCCGTTCTCAGTGCCAAGGAGGCGATGTCGCACCTTTTGCGGCGCGACCATACCTCTCGCACCTTCGCACACATTTCATTAATTATTTCAATGATCTAGGTTGTCAGCGCGCGCGCAGCGCACTACATTAACCACAGCGGATGGGTAAGACACAGCACAGCGATCTGGAAAAGCTCCTCGCGGTAATCGCCAAGCGGTTCGCCGCGCAGCTCGCCGAAATCGGCCAGTCGCTACAGGGTGCCAATCCATCGACCGAGATCACACAGGCGCTGGCACGTTGTGCCGACGCCCAGCGCCTAGTCGATCAGCTACAAGCGATCTCCGCAAGTCAGCTCTTGCTACCGCGTCGGCAGCCGGTCGCGCAGACACTTTGCGCACTCAAACCGCGCATCGGGGCCGCCCTCAGCGCCAACTGTAAACTGACCGTGCAAACCGACGACGACCCGTCGATCAAAGCAGATGTCGACGCCGAGCAACTCGGCGAAGCGATCTGCGCCTTGGTCCGCAACGCCGACGAGGCAGGCGCACGGCATGTCTGCGTGAGCTGGACACGAAGCGACGAAGGCCGAACACTGCTGGTTGTCAGCGATGACGGCCCCGGCTTCGGCAGCGAACAGCTCAGTCGACCGATCGCGCCAGGCGTCGACGACACGGGTCAGCTCTCGCTCGGCCTAGCTCTCGCAGCAGGCATCGCCAAACAACACGGCGCGCTGATCGCTCGCAGCAATGCGCCAACAGGAGGCGCACGAGTAACCATCGACTTTCCGGCCCCGCGCGAGTCTGTCGCCAAAATCGAAGAGACCAGCGCATCAAATGCACGCGGCTGCCGCGTCGCCGTCGTCGACGACGAGCCGCTGTCGACGCGCGCAACCCGACGCGTGTTGCGCGCCGAGGGCTACGAAGTCGAAGTGTTCGAAACGGCCGGGCAAGCGCTCGGTGCGCTATGCAATGGCTGCCGCGTCGATGCATTGATCACTGATGTCGTGATGCCCGACATGACTGGACCCGAACTCGTTCGGCGCTTAGCTGAAGAAAACCGCGATATGCCGACGCTGTTCATCTCGGGCTATCCGCGAGCGATGGTCGATGATCTTCCCGACGAAGCCGCATTCCTACAAAAGCCCTACGGCACCGATGATCTGGCGCAAGCGCTGCGGGCACTGCTCGCCAAATAGGCCGAGCTAGTCGCCGCGATAGATACAGCGCGAATCGCAGGTCTCGTCGATGCGAACCTCGACCAACGGCAGCTTGTCGCACAGCCGCTGCCAAATCCAGCGCGCGATATTCTCCGCGGTCGGATTTTCCAGCCCCTTGACCTCGTTGAGATAGCGGTGGTCGATTTGATCGAAAACGGGCGCGAAGATCGCCTGAAGTTCGTCGAAGTCCATCAACCAACCGGTCCTCTCGTCGACCTCACCAGCGATCGCCAAGTGGACGCGATAGGAATGGCCGTGCAGCCGCCAGCATTTGTGTCCCTCGGGCACGTGCGGCAACCGATGTGCGGCTTCGAACTGAAACGTCTTTTCTAGCCGGACTTTCACAGCGGCGCAGATTGGCACAGAGCGCGAGCGCTGACCACCGCTTTGTCACCGCGCCAACACCGGCGCCAATCACTCGGGAAAACGCTGAGCGCACTCCCTGTCACTCAAACGGCGAAAGCGCTCGGCGTATGACAGGGTCTGTTTGCCATCTGGGCCGAACAACACGTTTTTCACAACCACGCCGCCAGCATCGTAGCGCTCCTCGGTCTCAATGCGCGTGCCGTCTTTCAGTCGATAGCTGCCGCGCCAGCGCGTCCATGACCAGGGCGGTCCGATCAACGCTCCTTGCCCTTTGAAGTTGCCGCCAACCTCTTCGGCGACAAAACGCCCATTCTCGAGATCGATATCGATCGCCACGCGAAAGGTTCGCCGCCCCGCACCAGGCGCAGGGTCGGTGTCGACGACCAGATCGTGGATCTGCGCTTGGGCCGGCAGGTAGCGCCGCTGGATCAGTGTACCGCCGCTCTTCTTGCGCCGTCCGTCGCTAAAGACGATATCGTTGCCGGCGAAACAAACCACGCGCTCCCTATCGGCTGCTGCAGTGATCTCTCCCGATTGCAGAACGAGACCGTTCGGCGCTGTGCGCTGTGCGGCGCCGGTGCAACCGAAATCAGCGAAACAGATGATGCAGTTCAGAGCGAACAGCTGTGATGTAGCGAAACAACGGCGGTCGGCGATCATCCGTTGATCAGAGCGGACCGCCGGACGATCGTCAAGCTATCAGCGACGGATCAGCGCTCAACGCTGTCGACGATGCGATAATGGTGACTGATCGTCTGTTGGCCAAAAGAGAGTTGCCCGCCGTAGGAGCCGGTCAGATGGATCAGCATCTGCTGCATGAGCGGAGAGGGTTTGCCAGCGGAAATCCCTTTGACCGCGTCGAAGCGATCGGAAAACTGTACGGTGTTGTTGCTGAGCACGACGATGTGCTCGACGACCTTACCGGCAGGCAATGTCTTGCCGCTCTCGGGCAGGGTTTGCGTACGCCACGAGATCACCATCGGCTTGTGATCGCCTTTGGCGTTAGAGCCTTGGCTGACCAGCGGGTGCTCGAGCTTGTTGCGGAAGTGTGAACGAATGTCTTGAAGGATGTAAAAACCCGGAACTCCCACATAGTGGCGCGTGGCGCTGCTCGGCTCGCGAACCCGCTGATTGCGCCCCTCAACCACCTCGTACGTCGCATCGGCGCCAAGCTCTGAACTGACTTTGTAGACGTTGCGGTACATGCGCACTTTTTCCGATGCTCGTGAAATGATCGACTCACCCGCTCGCTGGTGAAGACGGTTGAGCAGGCCCGCGGTGGGGATGAAGCGACGCGCGCGCGTCTTGCCAGCGATCTTGCCAATCGCCACGCGCGGCTTGTCTTGAGGGGCAAAATAGACCTCAACCTCGCCAACAGCGTTGGCCTTACCGAACATCAAGCGACCACGTTCGCCGAACAGCGACGCGATGCGCTCGTTAGGCGCGAAGCCACCCTGACTGTTGAGCGTCAGCGTGACCGACGTCGACTTTGCCGTCGGCGCGCCGGTTTTCGGATCGAGCTCGGCGATGCGGAACAAGTCCTTGGCCACGCGCCGCTCGTTCTCCGTCGACTTGCGCGCCCGCTGACGACGCACAAAGCGATCCCAGGCTTTGGCCTGTCGACCGGCGAGCTGCTGCTGGCGCCAAGCCTGGGGTGCCTTGCCGTTGTAGACAAAACCAATCGTTTCCACCGAAGGCGACTCAATGGTGCTGCCATCGAGCACCACCCGGATACGCGCCTTGGCGGTCTTTTTGGATCGACCGGTCACGCCCGTACTGTAGGCGAAGGCCACGCGCTGCGCTTTGTTGGCCTTGGTGATCACGCCCTCTTGCGCAGCGAACAGTCCGCCGCCGACGACGTCTTGGATGTCCTTTGTGCGTAGCTCGGTGGCCGGGCGCATCATCATGCGCAGCCAGGAGCTGTTGTAGGCGGTCTCACGGGCGATGTCGGCCGCGCTGGGCGTTCCGCGGTCGCCGTTAGATGACCACCAGCTCGACAGCGCATCGCTGTTGAACCAGCGCCAACTCTCCCGCTCACGATAGCGGCCCCCCCGTCCGATGATCCGCGTGAACTTGTTCACCCGCTCGCCGTCTTGGTCGCGCGCGGTGGACCCGCTAACATCAGTGCGATATCGGCCAAGGGCCGACGCCACATTCGACCCCAAAATCGAGGCGACGGCGCGCCGCGCCTGGGTCGCCGGCATGAAATACTCTTGGCCGTTTTTGAACTCAGAACTGGGCGCCGTGCGCCGGATCTCACCGAGCCGCCGGCTGTTGTTGTTCTCCCCGACCCAATGCACATCGAGCAGTCCGTCGGCTTTGCGGACAAACTTCAGTTGGCCTTCACCGAACACCGAAAACAGCGCGTCTTTGGGGGATGGAAGGTGTCGCAGCCTGAGCTCATCAAAGAGCGAGTTGCTGTTCTTCAACTGCTGCCCATAGGCCACGATGCCGAGATAGCCCTGAGTCGTCGCCCCTCGAAACACGCGATTGTTGACGACCTTGGGCTTGCCCATGCTGAACATACCGTCGGCAACGAGGATCGCCCGACGCTGCGCCACGGCAAGCTTTGCAGCCTGCGCCTCGATCGCCCCACCCAGCAGAACCAACGCGGCGATCGCAAAAGGCCCGGCAAAACGGCTAATCCAGCTCAACGTCTTTGGGGGTTGTCTCATTGCTGAGGCTCCACCGCGCCAGAGCGCGTGAAAACTAAGGTAAGCAAGCATTCCAGCGTGTAGCGGCCGACGCGGGGTCGCCGGTGATCGTCTTGTAGATCACCGCCGCGGCCAAGGCCTGACCGGCGGCGCTGGGATGCGAATCATCATCAAGATAGAGGTCATCGATCGCGGTATCGGTCGCACACGGTCCGGCTTTGACCTTCGCGAAGGCTTGACCGACCTGAGCGATCGCTACATCACAGCGCGAGAACTTCGCTCTGATCGCGCGTTTCAGCGCGCTGTAACCCGCTTGCAGCTCGGCGTTCATCCGCTCGAAGCTGGAGACGACGTTACCCGAGCCGTCGAGGATCGCGTCGTCGCTATCGGCCGCCGCTTGGTAGCCGGCATAGGACGGCCTGCGCGGCCAGCTGGCCAGCAGGATCACCTTGCCGCCCGCGGCACAAACCGGACGGGCCAGCTCGACGCCACCGGCAACGAACTTCTCACGACTGTCGATCGGCTCGGTGCTGTGCCCTTGCAGCACGGCCGCCGCCTTCGACGATGCGTAGTCAGCGAGCTTTTGGTAACGGTAAAGATTCTTCATCCCAAAGGCGGCCCACTTGGTCGCCAGGTAGGTGTGCATCACCAACAGCTGATCGGCAGCGGGATAGGCTGGCGGTGCATCGAAGAAGTCCTTGCCGAGCTCGGCCTTAACCTCATCGAACACTTTTTGCTTCTGAGCGGTATAGGCGTCGCTATCGGCCTGATAGGTTTCGCCGCGCGCTTTGTCATCGGCGGGGCGGAAGCGACTGAAGGAGTCACCCGGTCGACCAAGGTTCTTCGGCTCGCGCGGCGCCAGCAAGCGAAGCAAGCTGAAGCGGCGATCGAGCGTCTTAAACGCCGCGGCCAGGTCGATGTTCACGCCCTGTGTGGCGTCCTTCCAGTAGGTGTAGCTGTTGCCCCAAAACACCACCTTGGGAAACGGCGGCGGCTCGCATTTGCCATCGCACGTGCCGACCAGCGGATCAACGCTCTGAACCGGCCCACAGCCGATCGCCCAGCTCACCAGCACTAGCAGCAGCAAACGTCGCAACATCTCGCTCCCCTTTGCGCTTCGCGCACCAGTGCAAATGCAAGCCGTGATCCAATTCATAGATTCGAGATATTGACGAGTTAGACAGTCTGCGACACCCAGTGCCGGCTAGTCTGGCCAGGGCGTCGGCACCGTCGGTGACCAGTGGCCCTCCCCGCACGGCCCAGGAACGGAAAAGATCTTTCGTGTGAGCAAAAACCGACATCGACGCCGATCACGGATCATATCGCACGCGCTACAGGTGCCCACCGCGACGGCGCAGGCGACTGGCGAAAACACCCACAGAACCTGACGCGCGATAAGGCACTGGCCATCGCCTAACTTTTTCCGCTCAAGCGGCTTGCGGTCAGCCGCAACGCTGTCTAATCTGCCCTTCACCCCAGCGACAATCGAACGCCTTGGGTTGCGCGCCAAACGGCGCGCAGTGGGCGGTCGCGTCAAATCAACGCAACAGAAACCAAAAAACGAAAGGGACAACGAAAAGCAATGCGAAGCAAGAACGCCTGGATGAATCTACTATTCGGAATTATCGCACTGGCGACATTTAGCGGCTGCTCGAATCTGCCCGAGGACATCGCCAGTGCAACCAAGGCCGCGGGAAGCGATGAGTGGGTACTCGTCGGCTATGCGATTCAACGCTGCTCAGTCGGCCAGAGCTGCGCCGGTCAGACAACGGGCATGAATCCCGAACTGCTGGCGCTTTGGGTCAACAACAATGGGTCGCTCGAGTGGTCGGCTGAGGTGATCGCCTCGCTACCAACCGGCAACGACCCGCTCAACTTCGGTGGCATCGCCGCTGACCCGTTCCTCAACAAGTTCCACTTGCTCTCGATGCAGCCCAGCAGCCCCGGCCAAACCTCGGGCAACGGACAGCTCTGGTCCTACAACATGGACGCCCAAGAGTGGGATGGTCCGACGACGATCCCCTACTCGCAAAGCGGCTATCCCTACTACGGCCTCGGCGAAGCTCCCGACGGCACGCTGCACACGATCAAGGCCCAGAACTCACAGACCCCTGTGGTTGGTGCAAAGATCTGGAACCCGATCACCAACAGCCAAATTGGCTCGTACACGTTTCCGACGACCACCTTTCCACTTAGCGACAATACCTACTCGCTTTACGGCAACGCGCACCATTACCAAGGCCAAAACAGCAGCGGCAGCCATTTCTCCGCTGTTCCACCGACCTTCAACTACATCAGCGGCTTTGGCGTCGACGCGACGTGGATCACCGGCTCGCACTTCAATCCTCGACCGATCCAGGGCCCGAGCGGTTCACTCGGCTGCAACAACAACATCTTCGTCGGCACCAATGGTGCGTTGCATCCGGCCAACGAGTTCGCGAGTGGATTTTATCTGGTCAACACCGCGGCAGGCAGCGCGACGGCGTTTAGCTATCGCGACGACGTCTTGAGCCCGTTCGTGTCCGCCGATCATCCATCGATCCGCGACATGGCCAACATCCCGCGCTGGCGCTATCTCAGCCTCGGCTGCGCCAACTAACTCGCACTGCCCACAAGGACCTCAATGCCTAGCGCGTCGGGGTCCGCAGCATCCTCACAACCGTGACAAAGCGTGCCACCTGACATAGAGTTAGGCGGTCGATGCTTATCCCCAACGCCAAGCCCGTCGCTGCGATCGGACTGATCGCTGCCGGTATCGTCGGCTGTACGAGCGCGGGGTCTTCACAACGTCCGCCGGAGACTCCGCTCGGCCAAGCTGCTGCAATCCGCCAAGCACCAGCGCAAAAGCCGATCATCGCCGTATTCGACATCGAAGCGCGAGACATCGGCTATTCGCCAACGACAACCGATCGGATCAGCGACTACCTCACCGTGCTACTCGTTGAGACGGGCCGCTATCGCGTCGTTCCGCGCGATTCGATCAAGCGGCGTCTGCGCCAACAAAAACGCGCCTCGTACAACAGCTGCGTCGACCGCAGCTGCCAGATCGAAATCGGTCGCGAGCTGGCGGCGAACAAGGCACTGGTCACGCGGGCCTTGCGCATCGGGCAAAGCTGCCGCGTGACAGCAACCGTCTACGACCTAAAGAGTGCGACCGCTGAGTCAGCGGCACAGACCGAATCAGCGCCCCAAACTACAGCGGATGCATGCGATGCGCAGGCGCTGTCCGATCAATTGCCAGCACTGGTCGCCAAGCTCACCGGCCAGCCCTTGCCGCAAACCGAACAAAGTAGCGCCAACGGTCCCAAGACGATCAAGCTCCGCTGTCCGAACTGCATTGTCGACGAAGAAGCCAACCCCAGCTACCGCAGCTACAAGTCGCGACTAAAGCGCATCGAAGACCAGGCGCGCCCCCGCTATCGGCGCCGCTAATCCTCGACCCGACAAGCCCCGTGAAAACATAAACCGCGTTCGCCCGAATCGGCGCACACGTGTCGATCACGACACACTTGCCAAAGATCGCCACGGCATCGCTACAGCCCGTAAGCAATTTCTGAGCAAAAACCATCGTACCCGCGCGGCACAACCTTTGCGTGGCCCAAAGCGGTGTGCATCCCGTAGCACCTGAAGGAGTTTTCGATGCGACATCTGATGATGCTTGCCACCCTCTGTGGGTTACCATTGATCGCCCATGCCGATTACAGTGGCGTCCACTTGGCGCTGCAATCCACAGCGGGCCCATTCTGGAGCGGCGTATTCAACCCAGCTTCAGCACTCCATCCGCAAGATGCCGCGCTCAGCACCGGCGAGACATCGCTGGGCCTGACCGCTGACCTCGACGCCGGCTATTTCGTCGCCCGATCGCTGGCGATCGGCACGCGTCTCAGTCTGATCGGCGACCGCAGCTACGGCGTGCTGGGACCGGGTCTGTTCACACGCTGGTTTGTCAGCGCGCGCTGGAGCATCGACGGCAGCATCGGCATCCCGATCGTCGGGGCACAGCCCGGTCAGCCCGCACAAGCGATCTACGGCTTCAATTCGCAGCTTGGCGTGGGCATCAGCCTTGTCCAGCATCGATCGCTGCACTTCGGCTTGCGCGCAGCGGCTTACCACCGCTACCTGCCAGAACGCGGCCCGAGCTCAGAACTCCATAGCTTTGGTCTGGCAGTGGGAATCTTTGGCGGCTTTCAGCGCGAGCAATAGCAGGCTGTTTTCGCACGGCGGTTCGCGGGTTAGTCGACGAGCACAAAACATTCTTGCCGCGTCAGCGCGCATGTGGTCGACTTTGTCCATGTATCGACGCCACTCGCTCTTCGCATCGTCGGCGCGCAGCGCGCTGATCGCACTCGCTATCGCTGGCTGCACCGCGTCGGTCCGCGCGCAGCAGCCGACATCAATGCCGCAGAAGAATCCGCCACCCGGCGAGGCAATGCCGCAGAAAGCTCCCTCGACCGGCGAGGCCGACACGGCGGCAAAAACCCGCAATGCAGATCCCTTCTGGTCGCTGCGGCTGGTGATCCCCAAAGACCAACTACCCCCGTTGTCGACCGTGCGCGTCCGCGACAGCCGCGAGCAGGACAAGAGCGAGATCCGCGTGATCATCCGCTCGATCCCGACGGCGGCTCCGGTCTGGCATGGTGGGAAAAAGCTTGGTGAAACGCCGCTAACCTTGACGGCGCCACCCAACAGCACGTCGCTCGATATCGTGATCAAGCAACGCGGATTCATGACCCTGCGCACGCGGATCCATCGCCGCGAAAAGCGCACGTACACCTTCAAACTGCACCCCGCTAAGCTGCGTTAGATCGCCTGCCGAACCGCTTTTGCGCTTGACAAGATCCGCAGAATGCCACAGAACGGGGGCTACCCCTGCTTCTGAACCGTTTTCTGGGCATAAGCAAACGCACTCTTACCTGTGCAAGGAGACAACCGTGGCCAAGAAAAAAGCTGCAACCAAGAAATCCCGTGATGTCCTTGTCGTCGCTAGCAAGGTCAAAGACTACATCCGCGAGCAAGGTCTGCAGAGCAGCGCGGACGTCGTTCCGGCGCTGAGCGAGAAGATCTACGATCTGCTCGATGAGGCTGCTGCGCGCACGCAGAACAACAGCCGCGTGACGGTTCGCTCGCACGACCTCTAGGTCTCGCGTTCGAAATCAACGCAGAAGACGGCTATCGCCCAGGCGGTAGCCGTTTTCTTTTTTTGCAGAGCACGTTGTCCGTGGTGATTATCGCGCTGTCGCCGATGCGTCGTCCGACGAGGCTCGAGCGAGCGATCAGTGCAAACGATTCCAGCTCGCGGCGTAGCGCGGCTTGAACGTACTTTCGCCAATCAGCAGTTTGCTCGCCGCCCAAAACAGCTTGTTGCGCGGATCTCCCGCGGCGGCCGGCAAACGCCAGGTCAGATCGCCAGCAGGATCATCGATCACCAAGAGCACAACCAAGCGGGTTCCTGCCCCTGACGATTCCAAAAACGCCAGCCCACTGCCGTCAGGGGACCAGAACAGCTCGCTGACGATTCGCCCCCGCTGCCCAGCAGAGGCGCGCGGCCAGACCCGACGATGGCCGACCCGCACCTGCTGATGCTCGCCGCGACTGACATAGGCCAAGCGCTGGCGACCGGGAGACCAAGCGAAGCGTGAGCCGCGGTAAACGGCGAGCACACGACCGTCACGGGCCGAATGCACGACGTAGGCCTTTCCACTCTGATCGCGCGGCGCAACATAAGCGAGCTGATTGTCGTCGAGCCAATCAAGCGCCAGGGGCTTACCAGGACGATAGACCGGAAAGGCGTTGACCGAGTCACCACGACTGTTGCGGATGATCACGTAGTGTCGCCCCTCTGGACGACGCAACACGTAGGCGAAGCGCACACCATCGGGCGCCCAGACCATTTCCTCTTTGGGCACTTCCGCGATCCGCCAACGCTGACGGGCCTGCTCCGCGTAAGCCTGCCCATCGACGAACACCACACGAACGCCAGCCGTGCCGCGCGAGCTGCTGGTTGCTGCCGAGCCACAACCAGCGCCGAACGCCGCTGCAGCGAGCAGCAGACACGCCCGCACGCAAACGCCACGCCCCAAGCTCTTGCCAGACCAACGGACCGGCGTTCCTCGGCGCAAAGCGGCTCTGGTCATCGGATGCTCCTCGCTGCAACCAGCTACTAGAGTCCGGGAAATCGGCAAAGTAGACAAAATTTTGCCCAAGGTGCGACTCGCTCCTACACTTGAATACCTGCAAGGGAGAGACTGCATGACGCTTTGGGATCGCCGCCAACACCGCGTAAGTTATGAAGCACCGATCCGACTCCTCTCGCCAAACAGCGATCTCTCAATCGACGGAACCACAGCAAATGTTAGCGAGCGAGGCGTGTTCGTCGTCTCCTCCCACGCCCTCGCGGTGGGCACAGAGCTTTGGGTCGACCTGCCAGTAGCCGGGCAGACGCTGACGCTGCGCGGACGTGTGGCTTGGGTCACCCAGCTACCCACTGAAAATCGGAGTTGTCAGTTAACGGGCATGGGCATCGCCTTTGTTCATCAGTCGAGTAAACACACGGAGGCATTGAGACAAGCGATCGAAACGATGTCCGATCAGACCAAACAGGTCATCGTTCGCTTCGAAGGAATGCAGGAATCGATCCGCGCGCGCGCCGTGTTCACCACCTCTGGCCTCCAGCTACGGACGGCGCTGCCATTTCTACGTCGCGATTCCGCCGTCGACCTCTATTTTGCCGAAGACGGCAGCGGCAGTGCCGGCGTGCTCAAGCAGGTCGCACTGGACTTCGAGGAAGACGTGCCTCGCTTGGCGATCGGCGTAGAGCTCCCCGAGAACTTGCCGGTCGAGAGTTTGCCAATCGATCGCTCCAGCAAGACCGCGGACGAGACCCATTACCCGCAACTGGACGAGACCCATTACCCGCAACTGCGCGTGCTCGAGCAGGAGCTGCGCGAGATCCACGCGCGTGAAGCCCGCCGCGGCAATATCGCGCCGCCGCTAGCCCGCGGAGATGTTGTCACACAGCAGTCGATCACCGAGCAGCTCTATCCGACGACCGGCTGCGCGACTGAACCGCTGGATCCTGTCTTGTCGGCGATCGATCGCTTTGTCGAGACACCCCCGAAGTTCGACGAAACCCCCGCCGATCGGCTCGATTCGTCGAAGGTCGTGCGGCTCGAACAGCAAGCGCGCACCGACCAACCACCCACTGAGATCAGCCAAGCGCAACCGACGGCGCAGACATCACAACAACAGCTGCCGTCGCCACCCGCTGCCCCGCAGCGAATCGTTGAGCCCGCCATCGAGGAACAAGCCGACGAACCGGCCTGGGTTGCCCAGGTTCAACGCACGGCGCAACTTGGCGACCTCGACGCCGACCGCGAGGACTTCTGGCACGAGATCGAGGGCCGCCGGCAACGCATCTGGTGGTGGGCGGCCGCCTTGGCCATGGCCGGGGTCGCCATCGCATCGATGCTGCAAGCCGGCTGGCTCGGTGGAAAAGCGACCGAGCAGAACAGCGCGTTGGCCAAAGCGCCGGCACCTCGTCCAGCCCTCGCGACACCGCTGATCGCCGACGCCGCCGAAGCCGAGCCCGCGGTCGTTCCGCCGCTACCGACGCAAGCGCCGGCACCAACACCGCCGATCTCCCAACAGCCGGCTGCGACGAGCGCACCCACGCCGAGTGTCGCCAAGCCCAAACTCGCCGAAACACCCAAAGCGAATCCTCAGACCGCAGTGAAGGTCGCACCCGCCGCACCCGCCAAGGTGCAGCGCGTCGCGGCTGCTCGCGCCGAGCCCGCCAGCGGACCTCAGCTCGCGATCACCCCGCACGGCATCAAGATTCGCATTCCGCTGCGCGGATCGATCGCGCGCGCCGACCACTACCCGTTGGCCTCGCCGACCGGTGTGTCGATCAACCTGCCGCAGGCCAAGCCGACGCTCGACTACGGCATGTATCCGATCGGCAAGGGTGGCGTGAAAGCGGTTTGGGTGCGGAAAAACCCGTCGGGCGGCGCGCAGGTGCGCATATTCTTTTCGACGCGACGCGCACACCGCGTCAACCTCTCGGCGACCCTACTCGAAGTGGCGATCGACGACCGCGGCTAGTGTTGTCCCCGGGACTAACTCCCGACGACGGTACTGACCGGAGCGCGGTCACAACGCCGCTGCACCGACGCGGAGTGCGGTACATAGACGATCTCGCCGGCCCGCGGACACCACAACGCCATCAGCTTGCTGTCGCGATCATAGGCACAACACTCGGAGATCGCGGGCCTTGCCGCCTGAACCTGGACGGCAGCCGCTCGACGAGCGGGCTTGTCGGGCAGCGCGCTGGTGCAACCACCAAGCATTGCCACCACCCCAAGCACGACCCCAGCCGCCTTGGACAACCCTGCTTTTTTTCTCATGATCCTCAGCATACACCCGTGCTCCGCACTGAACAAACAGCAAGTGTCGGGCCAGCGCACGGCGAGCACAATCTCGTACACTTAGCGACGGAGCGACGGGGATCGCCCCCCGCGTCAACTGTCCATCTCGCCAGACCGCGCACGCAAACCACACACCGCTGAGCACCTTGCCCAACCGAGGCAAACGCCGCCCAACCCGTCGCCCTATCGCCGGCCTCAGCAATAAAGCGTTTCAGTACGTAGCTTTACTCTCGCGGGTCGCTTGCACTATCATCAGGCATTCATGACTAAGCGGAGCCATCGTTTTGAAAAGATGGCGCGCGTCTACGATGAGGAGATCCTCCCTGTCTGGTCGCAGCGCTTTGGGCGCATGCTACTGCGCGAGCTCGAGCTGCCGCCCAAAGCAGTCGTGCTCGATGTAGCCTGCGGCACCGGATACCCCGCCACAGAGATCCTCAAAGAGCTCGACGACGGCGGGCGCGTAATCGCTATCGAAGCGATCGGCGCCCTGCTCGATGTGGCGCGTAAGAAGTTCGGCGAGCTCTCGGGCAAGCGCATCTTTTTTCGCACCGAAACGCTGTCCTCCAAATTGGCCTTCGCCGACGAAGTCTACGATCTCGTCGTCTCCAATTTGGGCTTGCTCGAAAGAGACGATCCGCCGGCCGCCGTCTGCGAATTCGCCCGCGTCACAAAACCCGGTGGGCATGTAGCGATCACCTTGCCACTCGCGGGCACGTTCGCCGAGTTCTACGACGTCTATCGCGAAGTGCTGACCAAAGCCGACCGCGACGACCTGCTGGCCAAACTCGAAGCCCACGTCGCGCGGATGCCGACGCCGGAAAAGGCGCGTGCCTGGCTTGAAGGGGCCGAGCTCGAGGACGTCGAGGTGGAGGTCGAAGAGTTCCGCTTGCTGTTTCGCTCGAGTCGCGAGTTCTTTTTTGCGCCGGTGATCGAGTATGGACCACTAGCCGCTTGGAAAGAAATCGCTGGCAAGGGCGAGCAAATGCAAGAGATCTTCTGGCAGATCAAAAACGCCATCGATGCCTACTATGAAGGCCGCGCCTTCGACGTCAGCGTTGTCGCCGGTTGTTTGCGCGGCAACAAAGCCGCCAAGTTTGATCTGGAAAACACGCCTATCGCAGCGTCCAAAGTGCCGGTTGACGATGCTGGCCCCGAGGCAACGATCGTCGAGAAGTTCCACTTGTCAGAAGACGAAGACGACGACGAGACGAACTGAGCGGTTAACCCGACCGATCCGGCCCGTCAATCCGGCCCGTCAAACCTCCAACAAATCAATGGCTAATAGCGCAAACAGGCGACGCAGCGGCTGGCTGTGCTACCCTTAGAGGGGA
This sequence comes from Deltaproteobacteria bacterium, assembly GCA_020633415.1. Classification (GTDB taxonomy): domain Bacteria; phylum Myxococcota_A; class Polyangia; genus JACKDQ01. Next base: position 563,064 of record JACKDQ010000001.1, on the reverse strand, counting down.
ATCCAGTCGACAATGCAGGCCAAGGAAGCTCGTCGCAGCTATCCGCGTAAAAGAGCCACCCGCCCATATCGCGGGACGCGGATTGCGACCAGCGCATAGTGCCTGCGAAAGGGAGTCCCGCAATGCAGGGAGTCCCCGCGAAACTGGGAGCCCCCGCGAGAATGCGCGGCTGACAACGTCGGGAGAGACACGATGGCAGGTCGAAAGAAACGCTGGTTGCTGCTCCTTTTGGTGGTGCTGGTCGTCGTGGCCTACTACTGGTACATCGGCAGGCACGACACGGGCGCAGCTCCCGAGTATGCCGCAGCGGCAACGCTAAACGATCAAGCCACGCCCGGCTTGAGCGACCGACTGTTGATCGATCTGCGCGACGATACTGACGCCGAGACGGTCAAGGCGATGGCCAAGCGATATGGCATCGTCTTGCGCCCCAACAGCCGCTTTTCACGCACGGCCGGGCGACTGTTTCGCGCGACCGTCGAACGCAGCCGTATCGCCCAGCTGCTAAAGCGCCTGCGCCAAGACGCGGATGTCGAGGTCGCCGAGTACGACACCGTCTACAGCATTCCGCCACTCGAGGGTGAAGCCACCCGTTTCACCGCCACATCGGAAGCCACCGACAGCTTCCCCAACGACCCCAAGTACAAATACCAGTGGCACCTCAAACAGATTCACAGCGACAAGGCCTGGGGCAGCGCCAGCGGCAAAGGGGTGGTTGTCGCCGTGATCGACACCGGCGTCGGCTACACCTCGCACGGCAAATTCCGTCAGGTGCCCGATCTGGCCAAGACCGAGTTCGTTCCGGGCTATGACTTCGTCAACAAGTCGCCGCGCGGACTCGACGACCACGGACACGGCACACACGTCGCCGGGACGATCGCCCAATCGACGAACAACGGCGTGGGCGTCGCGGGTGTCGCCTATGGCGCGCGCATCATGCCGCTCAAGGTGCTCTCCGCTCGTGGCTTCGGTTCGGTCGCCGACATCGCCGAAGCGATCCGCTTCGCCGCCGACAAGGGCGCCAAAGTGATCAACATGAGCCTCGGTGGCTCGCGCAGCTCAAAGATCATGGAATCCGCCGTCAAATACGCGATCGACAAAGGCGTAACCGTCGTCTGTGCAGCGGGCAATGACGGCCGCGGCAAGGTCAGTTTCCCTGCAGCCTATCGCGGCGCTATCGCCGTCGCGGCCACCCAGTTTGATCGAACGACCACCTTCTACTCCAACTGGGGCCCAGAGATCGATATCGCCGCCCCGGGTGGCAACACCCGCATCGACCAAAACAACGACGGCATGCCCGACGGCGTGTTGCAGAACACGATCCGCATCGGTGACCCTAGCCAAGACGACTATCTGCTATTCATGGGCACGTCGATGGCTAGCCCGCATGTTGCCGGTGTCGCCGCGCTGGTGATCGAAAAGGGCGTCACGGATCCCAAAGCGGTCGAACGCCTGCTCAAGGTCACCGCACGCCACCCTCAGGGCGATGGCAAACGCGACCAACGCTACGGAGCGGGAATCATCGACGCTGGTGCAGCGGTGGCCAAGGTCTCCTCGTCATGGGGCGCACACCGGCTAGGGCTCGGCGCAGCGTTGGCCCTGCTACTGCTCGGTGGCCTGCGCCGTCGCGGTCAGCTGGGCGTTCGCTTCGGCGCGCTGGGCGTGACCGGACTGTTGCTCGGATCGAGCGGGCTATTCTTCCTCTCCGGTTTCGGCTGGCAACCCCCTGGCGCATTCGGCTCACTGCTGACCAACGGCTTCCCCAGCTGGGATCTGGCGATCCTCGGCGTCGGTGGACACGCCAACGCGCTGTTCTTTAGTGCAGCAGCCCCACTGATCCTGTCGATCGTGCTGCTCGGCAGCAAACGCTTGCGCTCGCTGGCGGCCGGCTTCGCCATCGGTGTGGCGGCACACCTGCTGTTTCAGCTGTTCTTCTTCGGCGCCGACGTGGCCTGGATACCGAACGTCGCTTTCCTTGACGGGATCTGGCTGATGGTCAACGCCGCGGCCTGCGTCGGTCTCGCACGCTTGGTGCTGCGCAAGGCCTAGGGTTCGCTCAGCCACCTAGCGCCGGCGACGAGGCACGCGTTCCTTCGCTCGGGCGGCGGGACGCGCGCTCAGTCTACCTCGTCGACGACCAACAGAATCCGCAGCGTCTCGAGCAGGTCGACCAGCTTGATCGGCTTGGGCAAAAAGAAATCTGCTCCGGCACGCAGCGCCGGCTCGCGCATCCCCGCGTCGCGACAGATCGCAATAATCGGTAGATGGGCAAAGCGCGCTTGTTGGCGCGCCCGAGCGACTACCTCAATGCCGTCGAGACCTGGCAGATTAGCCTCGGCGACCAACAGGTCGGGAGGGGACTGCTGCAAACAAGCCCAAGCGGCCACCCCATCGGCAACGTGGTCGACCGAGAACGCCAAACCTTCGGTGAGCGAGCGACCACGGCCTTCGAGTCCACGCTGGATCAATGCGGCGAGGTGCGTATTGTCTTCAGCAACCAACACCCGCAGCACGCGATCGGTGACGACCGCACTATCGCCCCGCGCGATCCGATCGACGAGGTCCATCACGCGCGCGGTTTGTGTCGCGTCGTTGTCAGCGGCGAAGGCGACGCCGATCGCATAATCATCGTCGCGCTGATCGACCCACCTAACCGTACCTCGCAGCACCACGCGCGTCAGCAAACCCGGGAAAGACAGCGCAAGCTCGACCTGCTCACCGACCGCAGCAGGCTGGGCTGCACGAATCATCATCCCGCCATGACTGATGTTTTCGGTGTAGTCCAGCAGAAACCCCTCGCGCGAGGGGTACTCGACCTTTAGCGTCAGCGACGCTCGCTCGCTTGTGCGGCGCTCCGAAGGTCGGTCGTCTTCGACTGTCATTTTGCGAACCTACCTACCTCAACGGTAGCTCGCGAGTCGGCCAGCGGCAAGCGAATGGTAAAAGTCGTACCTTTCCCGAGGACACTCGCCACCTCAAGTACCCCGCCGTGCTCTTGCACGATCTGCTGGGTGAGCGGCAAACCGAGACCGGTGCCGCTGTCCTTTGTACTGAAAAATGGCTCGAAAATGCTGGCCAGCGCGGTCTGGTCGATACCTGCACCTTGGTCGACAACGGACAGCGCCACTTGATCACCAACAAGCGACGAGCACAAACAGAGTACCCCCCCCTGATCCATCGCCTCTCTCGCATTGCGCACAATGTTCAGCAATGCCTGACGCAGTTGGTTTTCGTCGGCGGCGATCCACAGCGGCTGATCGTGGAGATCGAGCTTGAGCACGATCTTCTGCGCTTCGATCTCACCGCGGCAGAACGCGGCGAGGCCCCGTAGAATCTCGTTGGCATCTTCCAGCTCGAGATGAGGTTTGGGCAAACGGGCAAAGCGTAGATACTCTTCGGTGATTTCGGTCAATCGATCGACTTCGCGACGAATGCCGCCCAAGAGCGCTTTGACGTCGGGCTTGTTCTCTTGATCGATTTCTTCTTCCAAGAGCTCGGTGTTTAGCGAGATCGCATTGAGCGGGTTTCTCACCTCATGGGTGATATGCGAAGCTAGCCGACCAGCGGCAGCCATCCGCTCGCTGCGAATCAATCGCGTCTCACGCTCCTCTACCGCGACGGCCATCGAGTTGAACTCTCGCGCCAACTCACCGAGCTCGTCACCGGAGCTTACAGAAACGCGGCTGGCATAATCACCGCTGCCGATCCGCTTGGCGCCGAGGACCAGCGTCCTGAGCGGCCGCAGCATCCGCGCTGAGCGAATCGTCACCATCACCCCAACCGCTAACGCCAGCAGGACCAGCCCCGCGGTCGCCCACAAGGCATAACGCTGGCTGCGCTCGACATCGACAGCCGTGCGCCGCACCTGGGCGCCGAGCGCATTTCTCAAACGGCGACTCTGACCGAGAAGCTTGTTCTCATCGCGCATCAAGCGGTCGACGTCCAGAGCGTGGATACTAGCCGAGCCAAACAGTTGATCGAAGCGCCGCTCATTTTCTCGAAATCCTTCGACTAGCCGTGACATCTGCTGACGCGTCGAGAGAAGAAAGCTCCGATCGGTCTCGGGAAGCCCGTCGGAGAGCGCGCCGCCAGCAAGACGCAATGCGAGCTCAACGTCGTGAAGCCGATAGCGCCGGGCCAGCTTCATGTGCTCGAGTAGAAACTTGCTCGTCCCTTGACCGTCCGAGCGCTCTGCTATCGTGTTGAGCAGCGCGCGCTGGATAATGTAGACCTCGCCGAGGATCAACGTTAAGCGGAGGTAAGTCTTGTTGATCAGCGCCAGCTGGCGCTCAACAACGCGCATGCGCTGCGTGGCAAACCCCATCACGCCCACAAAGGCGAGCATCACCAACAGAAAACCGGTAAAGATACGACCAGGTATGGAACGCGGCATGTTTGGCAACTCGACAAAACGACAGTACCGCGGATCGCCAGCGCGCGCCACAGCACGGCGCTTCGTCGCCGCACTGCTACTCTTGCGCGCAGCGACCGCATTCGCCGGCGAACAACCGTCGGACCGACCGCCGATCGAGATCTTGCTGCTGCAGATGAGTCCGGGACACGACCTGTTCGCTCGATTCGGCCACGCAGCACTTGCCGTCAAACGAGGCGAGCGCGAGGGGGTCTACAACTTCGGCTACACCGAACGGTTCGGTGATCGCTCGCTAGTGCTCGACTTCCTGCGCGGAGAGGCGTTCTTTTTCGTCGCCGTCACCCGCATGCGCGGCACGCTCGCGATCTATCGCGACGAAGGTCGCCAGGTCAGCGCCTACCCGCTTCGACTTCAGCGGGCGCAGGCACAACAACTCGCCGAGGCATTGGAACAGGCAAACCGACCGGAAAATCGCTATTACGTCTATCACCACTTCGACGACAATTGCGCCACACGGCTACGCGATCTGATCAACACCGTGCTTGCTGGCCAACTCGAAGAGGCCCTTGCGACGCGTCAACTCAAGACAACCTATCGCGATCATGTACGGCGAGGCTTTGCTGGACAAACCGGAATCTTGTTGCTCGCCGAGCTGCTGCTCGGGCGGCGCGTCGATCGTCAACTCGATGCCTACCGCGCGATGTTCCTACCCGAGTTACTGACCAGCGGATTACAGCAAGCAAACCTGCTCGGCAGCGGCCAGATCCTCTTGCCGGCCAGCGCGCCAGCTCCAAGCGGCGATCCACTGGCCGGACTAAAGCTATTGTGGTCTGTCGCTACGGTGCTGTCCGTCGGCTGCCTCCTGCAACTCCTCTTTGGCCGCGCGGCGCGACGGGGCCTTGCGCCTCTGCGGGCGCTGGCTTTTCTCTGCTTCGGACTGCTGGCCTTATTGCTCTGGTCGCTGGCCTGCTACACCACGCTGCCCGAGCTCCGTTTCAACGAGCTGGTGTTGCTGTTTTGGCCAACCGATTTGCTGTTGGTCGGCAACGCTCTGCGTAGCCGAGCGCGACGCTTCGTCGCCAGACCTTGGTCCACCCGCTACTGCTGGCTGCGCTTGGCGAGCATCGCGCTGATCGGCTGCGGCCAACTCAGCGGTCTACTCGTTCAGCAGCCGCGGGTGCTGCTGCTGCTCGCCGCCGCCGCGTTTTTCGCGCAGCTGCTGGCCAACCTGGCCAACCAACCGAGCGGTTCTATTCGCCCACGCTAAACCGGGCTGACGCTCTCAAATCCGCTAAGCTATTGACGCGTGCCCGTCGGCGAGCGAAGCTTGGGCAGTCGATCCTCGAGAACGCCCCACGTAACGCACGGCCCCCAGGGCGACGACGATAAGGTTGTGAATCCACCGCAAATCCGCCCAAAACTGCCGGTGCCTCCGCAAGTGGCGCGCAGCCGTGTCTCCGAGTGCCTGCCGAACCGATTGGGCGCCGGCGCACGCATGGAAGTCTTTCCATTGGTCGACGAGCATACGGTACTGCGCGTGCCGCGCCGCACCGAGCAACAGCTGATCGACGAATTCGGCAGCTGCGGGCGCAAAGCGTTGGCCACAGGGCATGAGGTCTCGATCTCCACCGAGCGTGAGCTGCACGATCTCGAAGCGATCGAGAGCTACATTGGCGCCTTCGTTCCCGATACCACGCCTTTTGCCGATCTCGATCTAAACGGCGAATTTCGCTACTACTCACTGCAACGTCGCGTCACGATCTCCGCTGATCTGCGCAATGTCCGCAGCAAGATGCCGGCCTACCACAGCCGCCGAAGCCTCGAGCGCTTCATCCGCGACGTGCGCGACATGTTTGACAGCCTGCGCATCCTGCCCGACCTGGCGGGGCCGGGAAACTTGGTGCTCGATCGCTTCGGTTTGGTGAAGCTGATCGACATCAATAATTTTCGCCGACTGGTTAGCAACGAAGAGCTAGAAGGCGCGATCCCCGACGACGAAACGCTAACCCTGCTGATCAATGGTCAACGCGATCTACTGCCCGCAGGCTTTATCGACGACATCGGGCTACCGATCGCCGATCTGAGTTTGGCCCACCTGAGAAACCTCGAAATTCGTGCACTCGGTCGAGCGGTCAACAAGATCGATGCTGACGAATTCTATCGACCGCTGTTCCACCAGCGGCGTCAACAAGTGCTCGCAACGCTCAAGGGCGATTCCGTCTGAGCAAAGAGAGAAAGAGAACACAGCGATGGATGATGCACCGAATATCGCGATTTTTTGTGACTATGAGAACCTAGCGATCGGCGCCAAAGAAGCCAGCTACGACGATTTCGACATCAGCTTGGCCCTCGAGCGCCTGCTCGATAAAGGCAAGATCGTCGTCAAAAAGGCCTACTCGGACTGGGAGCGCTACAAGGGCCAAAAACGCAAGATGCACGAGGCGGCCTTCGAGTTGATCGAAATCCCGCACGTCTCGTACTCGGGCAAGAACTCGGCTGACATCCGCTTGGTCGTCGATGCACTCGACCTCTGCTACACCAAGTCCCATGTCGACACCTTTGTGATCCTCTCAGGTGACAGCGACTTTTCGCCACTGGTCAGCAAGCTGCGTGAGAACAACAAGCGCGTGATCGGCCTCGGCATCAAGGACTCGAGCAGCGATCTGCTGATCGAAAATTGCGACGAATTCATCTACTACGACGACCTGGTTCGCAAACAGCGGCAAGTCAGCAAGCGCTCGGGCAGAGGAAAGAAGGCCGCCGGCGGCCGGCGCGGCAGCGGCAAGAAACCCGAGGGCACGCCGACGACAGCACCACCCCCGGCTGAGACACCGGCCAGTGCGGAGACCGAAGAGACGCGCGATGCCGCGGTCGAAGAGGCGATGGAACTGGTGCTCGACACCGTCGAAGCGTTGTTTCAAGAGCGCGAAGACGCGATTTGGGGCTCGATGGTCAAGCAGACGCTCAAGCGCAAACGCCCGACCTTCAACGAAAACTTCTACGGCTTTCGCACCTTCAATCAGCTGCTGGTTGAGGCTGAGCGCCGCGGCTTGCTCGAAATGCAAAAGGACGAAAAGTCGGGAGGCTATTTGATCACCGCCTTCGGCCCCAACGCCTAACGACAGCGCGGCGCGTCTCGAAATCGGCGCGCACCCCTCGCCACCATCAATCCTGGCGACCATCGCAATCCTGGCGACCATCGGTATTTTCCTCAAAGATCCTCAGTTGCTAGTCTGACGCGCAGCGATGCGCTCGCGGCGAAAGGGCCCTGGATTTTCGCCCAAGATCGCGTATGTTCCCCAAGCCGATTTCTCGAGTTCCCCCTTTTGGTATCTGTGAGAGGTAGCGGGTGCGACGAAACGCAACTCTTGGCTTATTGCTGCTGCTGTCCGGGTCGCTGCTGGTTCCAGGCTGCGCCTATCGGTCAGCGGTCAAAGGCAAACAGTTCAAACTGCCCAAGCGCTTTGCCCAGCCAGCGAGCGATGCGAGTCAGCCACTGAGCGGCCGCTGGTGGCAGGCCTTTGAGCAGCCAAAACTCAACCAGCTGATGCAACAAGCCTTTGCCGAGAGCTTGTCGCTGAAGATCGCCCGTGCGCGGGCCAAGCAAGCGCGCGCACAGTTGATGGCTGCGCGCGCCGGATGGTGGCCGTCTGTCCAGGCACAGGTTAGCGCCGGCCGCCGCAAGATGTTGCTCTCGAGTCAGTTTCAATTCACAACCAACTCGGTCGCCCTATCGGTCGCCGCCAGCTACGAATTCGATATCTGGGGCAAGCAACGCTTCGCCAGCGAGTCCGCCGAGCGGCTAGCCGCCGCCAGCCAAGAAGAAATCCGCGCCGCCTATGTCTCGCTGGCGGCCGAACTTGCCGAGGCCTACTTTGCGATCGGCGCGGCGCGCGCCCAACTCGAGCTCGTCGACCGCACGATCGAGAGCCGCGAGCGGCAACTCGATCTGGTCAAAGGCCGCTATCGCGCAGGCGTCGCCAATGCCGTCGAAGTCTATCAAGCCGAGGGGAACGTCGCCGCAGCACGCGCCGACCGCGAGGCCGTCGAGCAACGCATCAAACTCGCCGAACACGCGCTGGCGCTACTGGTCGGTCGCTTCCCCGGTGAAATTGAGACGGGCCAGCTCAACAACCTCCCAACCCAGGTCAAGCAAGTCACCCACGGTGTACCGAGCGACCTGCTGATGCAACGCCCCGATCTTCGCGCCGGGTACTTCCGCATCTTCGCTGCCGACGCCGCCGTGGGTGCAGCCTTTGCAGCCCACTTTCCCTCGCTGATGATCAGCGGAGACGTCGGCCACTCATTTACGCCGACCGGACTGGTTTGGAGCATGCTCGGTGGGCTGACCGCACCGCTGTTTCAGGGCGGTCGCATCCGCGCCAAGTACCTGCAGAATAAGGCCCAGCTCGACGAGAGCTTGGCCAACTTCGATGGACTGCTGCGACGCGCGGTCAAAGAAGTTGAGGACGCACTCGTTAGCGGCCGTGCCCAAGAGCAGCGCGTCAAATTCCTCGAAGCCCAGGCCGAGGCTGCCGAGAACGCGCTGCGTTTGGCGACCGAGCAGTACCAGCAAGGCCTGTTGACCTACTTGACCGTGCTGACCACCGAGCAGGCCGCATTCGCCGCAAAGACCCAGTTGATCAATGGTCGCCGCGAGCTGATCAGCTCGCGCATCCAGTTGGCCCGCGCGATCGGCGGAGACTGGGTCGATCGTGAGCTGAACGCTCGCACGAACAAGGGGCAAAAATGACCGAGCCCAGCGAATTGCAGTTTGACCCGGCTCCACGCCGCATCCGACGGATCGTTGTGCCGATCGCGATCGTCCTAGCCGGATTAGCCTTCGTGGTGATCCTCGCTAAGTCGCGCAAGCAACCAAAGCGCGAAGAGCACAAATTCCTCGGCCGACTGGTCGAGGTGATCAACACGAGCTGGCAGTCGCGCGTCGTACAGGTCGCCAGCAACGGCGTAATTCAGCCGCGCCAGCAGGTCGCGCTCGCCCCACAGGTTGGCGGTCGCGTGGTCTGGGTTAGCGATCAGCTGGTTGTCGGCGGCCAGGCCAAAGCGGGCCAGCCGCTACTGCGCATCGACGCGCTCGATTATCAGCTGGCTGCCAAGCGCGCCGACGCCGCTGTCGCGCAAGCCAAGCAAAAGTTGGCCGAGGTCGAATCGCTGGCCCGCGTCGCCCGCAAAGAATGGAAAACTCTCGGCAGCCATGACAAACGCCAGGCCACACCGCTGGCCCTCTACGAGCCCCAACTCGCGGCAGCGCAAGCGATGGTGGCCAGCGCAGAGGCAGAAGCCGCGCTCGCGCGTGCCAACGTCGGTCGCACAACGATCCGCGCCCCGTTCAACCTGCGCATTCGGCAGAAGGCTGTCGACATCGGACAGTTCGTCCGCGTCGGACAAACGGTGGCCCAGGTCTATGGCACCGACGATGCCGAAGTGATCGTCTCTCTGCCCTCCAGCGAGCTGCGTTGGCTCTACGAGCGCGTCAGCGAGCCCGAGAAGCGCCAGGTCATTGTCCGCTTGCGCGATTCGACGACGAGCTACGAACGGAAAGGCTTCCTCACCCGCAGCGTTGGCGAGGTCGACGCGACCGGTCGGATGTCACGCGTCGTCGTTTCCTTGCCCGACCCGTACAACCTCAGCTCGCCGAGCGAGACCTATCGCCGACCGTTCGAGATCGGAGCATTCGTCGACGTGGTCATCCCCGGACGACGGCTGAACCGCGTGATCGTCTTGCCAACCGAAGCGCTGCGCATTGGCGACGTGGTGTGGATCGCCGACAAAGACGATCGCCTGCGCATCGTGCCCGTCAGCGTTGCCCGCCGCACTGCGGAAGACGTATTGATCACCTCGGGCCTCGAGCCCGGTCAGCGCATCGTGATTTCCCCGCTTGCCGGTGCGGTCAACGGACTTCAGCTGCGCATCAAGCAGCCTAAGTCGACAAAGGGCGCGCAGAGCGAGCACGCGGTCAGGTCAGACTCATGAGCGCCGTCAAATGGATGGCCCACAACCACGTCGCGGCAAACCTGCTGATGGCGGTCTTGCTGCTCGGCGGAATCGTCGTCGGTAGCCAGACGAAACTCGAAGTCTTCCCCCCCATCGAGCTCGACCGCATTTCAGTCTCGGTGATCTACCCCGGCGGCGCAGGGCCCAAAGAGATCGAGGACAGCATCGTCCGACCGATCGAAGAAGCGGTTTCCAGCATCGACGGCGTTGACCGCGTGATTTCGACGGCGTCCGAGGGCGGTGGCACGATCGTCGCCGAGTTATTGGAAAAGGCCGACACCGACACCGTGCTCCAGGACGTCAAGTCTGCCGTCGACCGCATCACCACGCTGCCTCAACAGGCCGAGCGCCCGGTGATTCAGAAGATCGTCGCGCAACGCGAGTTGCTGGCCGTAGCGGTCTATGGCGACCTCAGCAAACGCGAACTGCGCCAGCAGGCCGAATACGTGCGCGACGCACTGCTCGACCAGCGCGAGATCTCCCAGGTCGAGCTCGCCGGCATCCCCGCATACGAGATCTCGATCGAGCTTTCCGAGCAAACCCTGCGCAGCTACAAGCTGACGCTGCCCCAAATCGCCACAGCGGTGCGCGCGGCGTCGATCGACATGCCTGGCGGTACGGTGCGCACGCGATCCGGCGAGATCCTGCTGCGAACAAAGGAGCGGCGCTATACCGCCCGCGAATACGAAGACATCGTGATCATCTCACGGCCCGACGGCACGCTGGTCCGCCTGCGCGACATCGCCACCGTGCGCGAGACCTTCGCCGAGACCGACGAAAGCGGCTTGTTCAACGGCAAACCTGCCGCGATGGTCCGCGTTTTCGACGCTGGTGAGTACGATGCACCTCGCGTCACCGCCGCCGTCGCGCGCGTCATCAAACAGCAGCGCCCCAAGCTCTCCAGCGCGGTCAATCTCGCGATCTGGGCCGACCGCTCGGAGATTCTTCGCCAGCGCTTCAACCTCCTGCTGAAGAACGCCGCGATCGGTTTGCTCTTGGTCGCAATCGTCCTCGGCATGTTTCTCAAGATTCGCCTCGCCTTCTGGGTCACGATGGGCATTCCAGTCTCGGTGATGGGTGCGATCGCCTTGATGCCGGCGATGGGCGTCTCTTTCAACATGATCTCGCTGTTTGCCTTCATCTTGGTGCTGGGCATTGTCGTCGACGACGCGATCGTCGTCGGCGAGAACATCCACGCCCTCCACGAAGCGGGCATGCCCTATTCCGAGGCGTCTCACATCGGCGCGGTAGAGGTCGGTCACCCCGTCGTCTTTTCCGTGTTAACGACGATGGTCGCCTTTGCTCCCCTCCTGACCGTCTCCGGCATGATGGGGAAATTCATGTCGGCGGTCCCGATGATCGTCATCGCGGTGCTGGCAGCATCGCTAATCGAGTCGTTGTTCGTCTTGCCGGCCCATCTCAACAAGGACGTCAAGCGCACGAAGAGCCGCCCTTCCTGGCGCGACATGTTCAACCGCATGTTGCGCTGGACCACCGAAAAGCCCTTCGCTGCGACGCTACGCTGGACGATCAAGAACCGCTACACCACGGTGGCGCTGGCGATCGCCTCGTTGCTGATGGCGGGGGGTTTGGTCGCCGGCGGTTTGGTCAAGACCAGCTTCATGCCCGCCGTTGAGGGCGACGTTGTCTCCGCGAAGCTGGTGATGCCCTACGGCACTGCCGTCGAAAATACTGAAAGGCAGGCCAAGCGCATCATCAGCACGGCGCAGCAATTGATCGCCGAGTTCGATGCCCAGCAGCAAGAGAAGCGCGATCAGCGCGCACCAACGAGTATCGCTCGAGCGATGTACGCCCAGATCGGCGCACACCTCGCAGGCTTTGGTCCGCCAACCGGCTCGGTTCCTCGCGGCGGACACCTGGCCCACGTAGCGATCTACCTGCAGCCATCGGACCTACGCAAGGTGTCGTCATCAGCGTTCGCCGACGCCTGGCGCGACCGCGTTGGCGAAGTCGCCGGCGCCGAATCACTCGACTACAGCGCGGAGATCGTCCACATGGGCAAGCCGATCGATATCGAGCTCGCCCACGATGACTTCGCCAAGTTGCTCGCTGCCGGTGAGCGCGTAAAAGCCGCGCTGGCTAATTTTGCTGGAGTCAGCGAAGTCACCGACTCTTATGAAGCCGGCAAACGCGAGCTGCGCCTCAAGCTGCGGCCCGAAGCGCGCGCGCTTGGCATCACTCAGCAGGACCTGGCGATGCAGGTTCGCTCGGCATTCTACGGTGCCGAGGCGCTCCGGCTTCAACGCGGACGAACGGCCGAAATCAAAGTCATGGTGCGTTATCCGCCCGAGCAGCGCCGTAGCCTAGCCGATGTCGATCAGCTGCGCCTGCGCACGCCAGCCGGCGGCGAAGTGCCGTTTGCTGAGGCAGCGCAAGTCGTCGAAGGTCGCGACTACGCACAAATCAGACGCGTCGGACGCAAGCGCGTACTCAACGTCAGCTGCCAACTGGACAAGCGGCGCGCCAACGCCGACGAGATCATGAGCCAGTTGAGCGCCGGCATCTTGGCCAAGCTAACGGCCGAGGACCCAAATCTGACCTATGATCTCGCCGGGCAGCAACGCGAGCAGCGCTCAACCCGCAAAGCGTTGATGCGCGGCATGATGATGGCGCTGATTTGCATCTTCGCGCTATTGGCGATCCCGTCGAAGAGCTACGGCCAGCCGCTGATCATCATGTCGGCGATCCCCTTTGGGCTAATCGGCGCGGTGGTCGGCCACATGCTGCTCGGTTACGAGATCAGCATGATCAGCATGTTCGGTGTCGTGGCGCTCGCTGGCGTGGTCGTCAACGATTCGCTGGTGCTCGTCGACCGCGTCAACCGCTTGCGAGCGCGCGGATTACCCCTGGAACAAGCGGTCTACGATGGCGCCAGGCAGCGCTTTCGCCCGATCATCTTGACCACCCTGACGACATTCTTCGCCTTGGTGCCCATGCTCGCCGAAACGTCTGTCCAAGCCCGATTCTTGATTCCGATGGCGGTTAGTCTTGGCTTCGGCGTGCTGGGCGCGACGGTGATCACACTGGTGCTCGTCCCCACACTCTACGTCGTGCTCGATGATCTCAAGCGTTTGGCGCTACGGATCATCTCCGGCAACGCGCCGACCCGCGGCGAACAGTCTGCCAAACCCGTGGGCCCGCCGCCTGAGCAGCGAACCAACCCCTCCTGACGCTGGCCCGATGTCGTGAGCTTTGACGCCGCCTGAGCCGGTGGTACTCTCTCGGCATGCATCGTCGAACTCACGCTTATCTTCTGTGCGCGACGACCGCGATCTTGCTGAATCTCGCGGCTTGCGCGACCCAAAAATGTCTTCGTATTCCGGTGTCCTCCAAGGTCTCCCCGGGTGCCGTCGCCACCTGCCAGGACGCGCTGGAATCCAACCTCGAGCGGCGCGACCTGTTTCAGCGCTACGTCGAACTGCAACGCGTGCGCGGCCAGTTCTCGGCGATCGAGGCGGCAAGCCGCAAGGTGCTCGAGGAGGATGACAGTCGCGCCGACGCGCGCTACTACCTGGCGTTCGGGCTACGCAAACAGGGCAAGTACAAGCTAGCCATCGCTGAATACCAGCGCTACCAGACGCAAAACCCTGAAGACCCCGATGTGCTCTACGGCATGGCGCTCTGCCGTGAAGCGCGCGGCGAAGTTCAAACCGCGATCGGGCTCTATCAGCAGTACGTCAACCGCGAAAGACGCGCCGAACAAAAGCAATGGGTCGACAAGGCCGCTGAAAAAGTTCTGCGCTTGGCCGAACGGCGAACGCCCCCTGTGGCCCGCCCCATCGCCCGCACGCCAACGCCAGCCCGTCCGAGACTCGTCCCTGCAACTAGTCGGCCGGTTTCGCCAACAAAGACCGTCGTCGCGGCACCGACGCCGTCGCAGACGACATCGCAGACGACAGGCACAGCGCCCGCAACAAGCGCCAGCGACTGCAGCGTTCACGAAGCCGCGATCAAGAGCAATCCCTTCGCGATCAGCGCTTACGAAGCATTCGTGCGCTGCGCTCAAAGCAAGGGTTTGCACGCCGAGATCATCACCAAGATGCGGATCGCCGTGCGCGACAACCCGGAATACGCGCGAGGCTTTCTGCACCTCGGCCTGGCTCACCGCGCGCTGGGCCAGTCTGAGCCCGCCGCCGCAGCCCTCGGCGAAGCCTGCAAAGGTGGCGTCGCCGAGGCCTGCCAGCCGTGAGTCGATCAAGCGCCGCCAGTTTAGTCCGTTCGTGCTAGGCTCGGCGACCGGACAGCGTACAAGGAGAGAGGGATGCCGCTATTGCGTGTCTGTGTGTCGTCGCCAATCGATCCTCAACTGCAGCAAGGCCTGATGAGCGAGCTCTCGCGACGAACCGCCGAGATCCTCGGCAAACGCGAAAACTACATGATGGTGATCGTCGAGCACCAACCGATGCTGATGGGCGGAACAAGCGACCGCAGCGCGTACGCCGAAGTGCGCTCGGTCGGCGAGATCACCGCCCGCCAAGCCGAGCAACTCGCCGAGGCGCTGAGCAGCACCGTTGCGCCAAAACTCGACATCGATCCCGATCGGATCTACGCCAACTTTTTCGGTGTCAACGGAGCGATGTGGGGTTGGGGCGGCCGAACCTTCGGCTAGACCGCTTTGACTCGAGCGCCGTTCAGCGACGCTTCTTTCGCCGACGGCGCCGATTGATCGCGGCCTTCTCATACGGCATCGGCAAGACGTACTGAGCAAACTTGCGCTGATCGCTCGCTTGAAGCTCAAGGTTCTTCATCAGCACCGCCGGACTAGTCGTCGAAACGGGAACGACGCCCGATTCCGCGCCGCAAAACGCATTGTCCGAAACGAGCCGCTCACCGACCGCGAGGATATTGCGCAAGGCGGACAGTGGCGTCCCCACGAAGTCGACCCCGCGAACGAGGTTCGTCCTGCCGTCGGCCCAGACCTGAATCGCCACGCTAATCTGCCCCATGAACGCCTGGAAGTCGTAGGTGTCGGTAGCCGTTTCACCACCTTCGGCATCGAGCACCAAGATACCGTAGCGAGACTTCTGACGGCGAATCTCGTCGATAAACTTCGCCTTGAGCGCCTCATGGGTCAGTCCGTCGGCGACTTCGACGATGAGATTGGCCATCCGACTGATCGGGCGCTCGTGGTGCTCGCTTCGCGCGTGGCCGTTGCTACGGTCCGAGCTGCGCAAGGTCGGCGCGCGACTGCGCAAAAAGTCGACGAGCTTGCCGTTTTTAACCAACGTCACGCGATGCGCAGCAGTGCCCTCGTCATCGTACTTGTAGTGACCCACTAGCGGCGTTCCGCCGTAGGTCTTCAACGTCGGGTCATCGTAGACCGAAAGCGAAGACGGCAGGATCTGCCGTCCAAGGTGGCGCTTAAAGGTCTGACCTTCTCGCGTAGAGAGCAGCCGGCTGCCCTCCAGACGATGGCCGAGCACCTCGTGAAACAAGATACCCGCTGGCCCCGGAGCAAGCAGCACCGGCCCGGCATAAGACTTGATCGTTGGCGCATCGCCCAGCGCCTTGAGCAAGCGCACACGTTCGCGGACCTGGGTGATGAAGAAGTCGAGCGCTGGAAGTCCATCAACATCTGGCGTGCAATGCATCACGCGCGTCGCGATGCCCTCACCTTGTGGCGTGAGCAACCAAAGGTCGCAAGAGAGCTCACAAATCCGCGCTTGGTCGATCAGCTCCGTACCCTCGGAGTTGACGAACAGACGCGTCGTATCGCGCAGGCGAAACTCGACCCAGGAGTTCTTGATTTCCGGGTAACGCTTGATGACTTGCGAACTGGTGGTGATGAACCGTTTGACCTTGTCGATATCGACCGGCGCAAACTCACGAAACGCCAGGTCACGACGCGGCGCTTCTTTGCGAAAAGAGGGCAACGCGGCGTTCGGATCGACGTAGTTGATGTTCTGCGAACGTCGGCGAAGATAGCTCGTCACCGCTTCGCGATATCTAACGTCGGTCAGCTTCCAGAGATGGTACTTCAGCGCGTCCAGATCGTTGCCGACCGGCATCTCGATGTGGTCATAGCTCTCGACATCCGAGTCATGATCGTCGAGCCCGCCTTCCTGAACCTGGTCGAAGCGGTAGGAACCAACCCGACAGTCGCAGTAGACGTGGCGGGAGAGCTGATCGGAGACGTGGTTGAGGTTGCCCAAGCGGCCCCAGACGTCGACGGTGCGCGTTTCACGCAGCAGATAGCTCAGAAAATACGGCCGGGGATAGCCCGAGATCCGCAGATGTTGAGCATTTCGCTCGCACTCCGCGGTCATCGCCCGAACAAAGGCCCTGGCCGTGCGGGCGTCAAGTCTCATCAAACGATACTCCTAAGTGCGCGGTGCACCACAGCTCGATCGCCACGTTCGCGGCAGCCCCGAGGTTATAGCACAGCTGCTAAGCGTGAATTGCAAGAGCGAGCCAGGCTAGGCCGACGGCGCATCCATCTCACCGATCAAATCGTCCAAGAATGCCTTGCGCACCGGGTCCAATTCGGTGAAGCGGATCGCGAAGGTCTCACCGTCGTCCTCATGGCGAACGACCTCGCCGTGGACCGACATCACCCGCGCCTCGTTTTCGACGATCAATCGCAAACGCACTCGATGCCCGAGCGGCGGGGGGCTGTGCTCGGACTGCAACAAGACGCCACCAATGCTGAGATTGCGCGCCAGGTAGAACTTCAGACCACCAGCGTCCTGGGTCTCGATCCAGGCGCCATAGGGCACGCGTTTGTGTTCTCGTCTTTCCATAGCTGGGTCGAACTAGAAACTATGATAGGCCGTAAACTCGCGCAAAAGGAACCCCCCAACTGCGTGTTTGCAGGGCCCTTTTTCCCCCCAACCGACCGACTAGCTGGCCGCGTCGGCGCAGCCCGCGGTCCCAAACTGCTGTGTTTCGACCTGCTGGTAGTAGTCGATGATCCGACGAACATAGCGCCGCTTTTCCAGGTAAGTCCCAGGGAAAAAGCTGCGTTTGAACCCGTAAATGATGCTTCTGCGCAGGTCTTCTAGCGAAAGATCCAGCTCGGATACCGCTCGCTGAAGCTCCTTGGTAACCGTTGTGTCCGACACGGTGCGGTTATCGGTGCAGAACGTACACGAGAGACGCGCCGCGCGCATCAGCGAGTACGGATGGTCGGCCAATCCCTGCAACTTGGGGTTTGTCTGCAGATTAGACGTCAGACAGACCTCGAGTGTAATCCGCCGGTCGGCGATGTACTGCGCTAACTCCGAAACGTAGGTCGTCGGATCTTCGATCGACGGATCGGAGATCATCGAGGTATCCATTAGGAACGTGCCGTGCCCCAAGCGGTCGGCGTGCAGGTCGGTGATCGCCTGAAAGATACTTTCCGGACCGTAGGCCTCGCCTGCATGAACCGTCTTCATCAAGAAATGGGTGTGGGCGAACTGGAAAGCCTCGCGGTGATCCCCCGCTGGATAACCCGCCTCCGCACCCGCCAAATCAAAGCCGGTGATCGGCAAGCCGTGGTCACGCTTGACACGCACCGCTGCCTGGGCCAACTCGAGGGAAGCTAAGGAAAAGACCCGCTTCTCCGGAGAAAACCGGTGAATTTTCAACATATTGTCGAAGTATTCACTAATCCCTTCGGTGAAAAAGCGCATCGCGCAAACGACGATTGCGAATTCAAACGGTGGCTCAGCACCCGAGCTTACCTCGGGACGCCGGTTAAACTCGTTTTTCGCGCGCTCGAGACCCCGACTGACCGACTTGAGCACATGCTCGAGCGTCAGGTGAGAATGAACATGGAGCTGCGGCGCGAAACGGACCTCAACGTAGCGCACCCCCTCGGCCTGATTGTCGAGCCCCAGCTCGTAGGCTACACGCTCGAGAGCCACCTCGTTCTGCAGCACCGCCACGGTGTAGTCGAACCCCTTGAGGTATTCGACGAGGCTGGCATACTGGGGCTTGAACACCGTCTCGCGCAACCCGGAGACCGTGTAAGATGGTAATTCTACGTGATATTCCTTAGCCAGCTGAATCAGCGTCTCCAACCGAATCGACCCATCGAGATGCACATGGAGATCGGTCTTGGGCAGCTTCTCGATTAGGGCGTCGTTGATCGACACAGAGCTCCTCCAATAATGCTGGCATCTTGCATCTCGCTGCACAGCGCACTGACGGCGAGATCTTCGCGGCGAATCGCCACTGCTAGTTTACTGCACGATCGCTCACCCGTCGACTTCGCCTCGCTGAGAAAGTCTCGGGCGAAGATGCCGTCGATGGTAAACTGGACAAACAGCAGATGACCGACTCGCCATCCCAACGAGAAATCGCCCACGACGCCGACAGTGCCGAGCGCTGGGTCAGCGGTAAGTCCGAGCAAGAATTGCTCTCCGACCTCAAAGTCTATTCGGCGCGGCTACGAGACAACCCTCGTAATACACCCGACCGTCTGCGCGTCGCGGCGATCCAACTGCGCCTCGGTCGTGTTGAGGAGGCGTTGGTGCACTACGAGGGGGTCTTACGGGCGTACGTCGCCCAAGACCAAGTGATGAGCGCCATCGCGCTCTGCCGCCGCATTATCACGATCTACCCCGACATCCCCCGACTACACCGCATCCTCGCAGCACTCTACGCGCGCGTTCCACACCACGAATACGCCGGGATCACCCCAGTGACGCCGATTCCTCAGGCCGACGACAGTTTTCTGCTCGAAGACCGACACGCCGACGAAGACACCAATGAGCGGGTCAACCGGGTGTTTCGTGAACGGACGAAAAGCGGCATACATCCGGCGATCAGCCGCGACTTGCTCGCCGATCGCGACCTCCAACCCGATGATTACGTGCCGGACCGCAAACCGGTGCCCCTGGTCCGTCGCAAAACCGATGCTTTCGCGGTCCAGCAACAGCCAATTGGCGAGGTCGAAGAAGATCCCACCGACGAAGATCGACGCCCGATCCGCTTAGTTCCGCGTCGGAAGTAACACGACGAGATACCCACTGTTCACCACGTAGAACCCACAGAGCGCCAGGGATTGCCGCCCAGCGCCCGATTTTAGGCCACACCCAAAATCGCTGTGGAGATCGCCATCGGGATGACCGAAAATAGAGTCCTACAGATCACCGTATGAGCACTAGCACCAAGGGCACAGGCGACCTTGTCCGCAAGGGCCGCGAAAAAGGCTTCGTAACGCTCGACGAGATCGTTTATCACTCGCCGGTCACGCAAACCACCGAGCAGATGGACGAGCTGCTGACCGACCTCGCCGACGACGGCATCGAGGTCGTCGGACTCGACGGCGGCAAAGAAGCAGGCGAGGGTCAGCGCAGCAGCGGCGCAGCCGCGAGCAGCGACAGCGCTGATCCGGTCACGATCTACATGCGCCAACTGAAGTCGGTGCCCTTGCTGACCAAGGCCGCGGAGGTCGACGCGGCCAAGCGGCTCGAGGACGCCCGACTTGAATTGCTGCGCGCAGCACTGGCGACAAACATCGCAGTCGATGAGATCGTCACCGTCGGCAAGAAGACCAAGGCGGGCAGCGACGACGTGTTTGATATCGTCGAGGACGACGATGACGATGATGACGACATCGACGATGATGACACCGTACGTGGGCGCGGCGCTAAGGCGACATTCGTCGAGGTTTACACGGCGCTGGGCAAGCTTCACCGCGAAAACCGCGCGCTCAACGACACGCTCGATGCAAAAACAAAAAAGCTCACTGAAGAGCAGCGCGAAGATCTACGCGCCAAGCTGCGCGCTAACCGCGACGAGATGCTCGACCAGCTGACCCAGCTTGACTTTCGCGAGAGCTACATCGAGCAGCTGATTCGGCGCGTCAAAGATCTCGCCGCACGCGTCGAAGACTCGATGACCGGGATCGACGAAGTAGAGCGTTCGGCCAAACTCACGGCGGCCGACCTTCGCCGACTCGTTCGCGCAAGACGGCGAAGTGGTAACCCCAAACTCCAGGCCTTTACCACCGCTGAGTTTGCCATCCCGCCGCTTGAAGAGGGCGGCCAGCCGCTAGAGAGCGTGATCACCGACGACCAGCTGGCTGAAAGTATGCGGCTGATCAAAAACGCCGAACGCCGAATTCGGACGCTCGAACGCAAGCTCGGTTTGACCACCGATGAAATCCTCAAGGCGCACCGCCAGCTGCTGGCAGCTGAAGCCAAGGCCCAACGAGCCAAAGACGAGCTCGTCTTGGCCAACCAGCGGCTCGTCGTCCACATCGCCGCCAAGTACGTCAATCGCGGGCTGCCGTTCCTCGAGTTGGTGCAAGAGGGCAACCTGGGCTTGATGCGCGCCGTCGAAAAGTTCGACCACCGACGCGGCTACAAATTCTCAACCTACGGCACCTGGTGGATCCGCCATGCGATCTCGCGTGCGATCGCCAACCAGACCCGCACGATCCGCCTGCCCGTGCATGTGCGCGAAGCGATCCGCAAACTGGTCAAGGAAAGCCGCCGTCACGTGCTGGAGCTCGGCCGCGAGCCGACCTCCGAAGAACTCGCCCAGCGCCTGGAGATTCCGGTCGACCGTGTCACCGAAATCATGGATGCCTCGCGCAAGACGCTGCGCTGGGAACTGCCCGTGGGGGAAGACGGCGAAACCGAGCTGGGCACACTGATCGCGGACAAAGAAGCGCCGTCGCCATTCGAAGAGGTCAGCAGCAAGGGTCAGTGGGAGCAGATCACCCGGGCAATGGGTGATCTGCGCGACCGCGAGCAGGAAGTGATCAAGCGGCGCTTCGGCCTCGAGGGTAACCTCCCGCAGACCCTCGAAGAGGTCGGACGGGAATTGGGCATCACCCGCGAGCGGGTACGCCAGATTCAAGCCCGAGCGGTGCGCAAGCTGCAAATCTCCGTGCGCGCCGAAAACCGCGGAAATCTCGGCGAATGACGCCACGCGGCGAGCGCTCTAGCGAGCTCTGCCGCACACAGCACACCATCGCCCGGCAATCGCCGACCAACTTCACACGCGATGCATTGGCAGATTGTCCAACTGCCAAAGAGCGTGATACTGGCTAGCATGACCATCGCCGCTGATAATCCTCGCAGCCTGCGATTCGCCCGGCGTGTCGGTGTACTGCTGATCAACGCGCTGCTGATCAACGCACTGCTGCTCTGTGCCTGTAACAGCGCCGACCAGCCGCCGACCTCGGCGCTGTTTGACCTCGACGGCCAACTGTTCGACGTGCCTTACCCCAACGATCTGCGCCGGCGCGCCGACGGCACGATCGACCTACGTGATCTGCCCGAGCAATTGATCGGCGTCTTGGGCATCTATGGCGCGATCGTCGAAAGTGGTGAGTCCGGGTTCTCCAGCAACGGGGCCTCGCATTTGCGCTTTTCCCGACCGATCGACCCGCGCACCTTGCCGAGAGTCGCAGACAGTACGTCGTTTAGCTCAGCGGTCCGCTTGGTGAATATCGAGCCAACGTCGAGCGCCTACGGCGAGGCGATTCCCATCGAATCGCGCTTTGTCGCCAACGCCGGCAAATATATCGCCAACAACAGCCTTGCGGTGCTACCCGCGCTGGGCTTTCCAGCCCGCCCGGGCGAGC
The DNA here is from genome assembly GCA_020633415.1 of Deltaproteobacteria bacterium. Lineage (GTDB taxonomy): Bacteria > Myxococcota_A > Polyangia > JACKDQ01. The sequence continues at coordinate 541,132 of JACKDQ010000001.1, read as the reverse complement.
GCCACGCGCTGATCATCAGCGATGCATTGCTCGACGCTCAGGGAGAACCGGTGGTCGCTGCCCCGGCGCTCGAACAACTACTCAGCGCGCAATGGAAGCCGCAATTTTCGATCAGCAAGCAAGCGCACACCACGTACCAACCGCTGCGCGACTACCTGCGCGATAGCGGCACAACCGGCGTGGTCTCCGCAAGCGTGTTTACCACCGGCCGCCACACCGAGCCGCTCGAGCAGATCTACGCGCTGGTCAAGGCATTGCCACCGCCCACGATGCAGCCACTCGAACTGACTTCCCAGACCCCGACGTACTACCTGCTCGAAGGCGCATTCGACGTACCGACCTTCCAAACGGGGACCCGACCGTATCAGCTGGTCGAAGACGGCGGTAGCCTGGCGCGAGACGCCCAAGGCCAGATCAAGATCGCCGGCAGTGAGCGCATCCGCTTTGCGATCAGCCTGCCCCGCGGACCGATGCCAGCCGGCGGCTGGCCGATCGTTCTTTATGCCCATGGGACGGGTGGCGATTATCGAACCTTTGTCAGCAATGGCATCGCCCAACGCCTTTCATCGGTCAATCGCTCAGGCGCATTGGTCGCAGCAATGGCGGTGATCGGCATCGACCAACCACTGCACGGCCCGCGCGCCCCAGCCTCGAGCGAACCATCGCTGACCTTCTTTAACGTACTCAATCCGCGGGCTGCCGTCGCCAACGTGCTGCAGGGTGCCGCCGATAATTTCAGTCTGCTCGCACTCGTCCGCCAGCTGTCGTTTAGCAAGTTGATCGATGCTAACTCGCAGCAGAGCCAGCCGTTGGGCTATACCGCGCGTTTTGACCTCAGCCGGATCGCCTTTTTTGGTCATTCGCAAGGCGCGTTGACCGGATCACTGTTCGTCGGCACCGAGCCCACCGTCGACATCGCGGTGCTTTCCGGAGCCGGCGGTCACGGCGCACTCTCGCTGCTACAAAAGACCGAGCCCGTCGATGTAACCGCGCTGGTGCGCGCCGCGGTGGCCGAGCCGGTCGACCTGTTTCACCCGGTCGCCACGCTGATGCAGCAGCTGCTCGAAGTCGCCGACCCGATCAATTACGCGCATCGCTTCATTAAGCATCCGAAAGGGCAGCCGCGCCACGTGCTGATCACTGAGGGTTTGATCGACCACTACACGCCAACGCGCACAACCGAAGCGCTGGCCACCGCCGCCGGCCTGCCGCAGGTTGGCCCTGTGCTGCAAGAAGTACCGGAGCTGGCGCTGCGCCAGCTTGGCGCCCAGTCCCTGCCACTAGCTGGCAACCTCGAGGTCGACTACACCCGCGTTAGTGCCGGATTGATGCAGTTTCGCGCGCCGCAAACGGGCAGGAGCTGCAACGCCGAGGGCATCGGTTGCGCCAGCGGCCACTTCTGCGACAACGGGGTCTGCCGATCGGACGGCCACTTTGTCGCCTTTCGCGTCCCACGCGCGATCACACAGATCGACAACTTTCTCGCGACGTTTTTCCGCGATGGCGTACCGCTCTTCGTCAGCCCTTAGCCCGAGGCGCTGAGCGCTCGCGCTACTTGCCCGCTGGCCCAGACCCACTCGGTTGCGACGCACTCGGTTGCGACGCACTCGGTTGCGACGCACTCGGTTGCGACGCACTCGGTTGCGACGCGTCGGAGCCCGCAGGCAGCAGCACCCGCCAGGTCTTGCCGACCCGCCTAAGCTGCCAGCGTTCGACGACATCGGCGCCCTGCTCGCCACCAATCACCTCGATCAGCGCCGCGCGGCCATTGCTGTTAACCAACTTGAACTGCTTGGGGCGCTCGCGCCAGCGATACATCAGGCTGCCGCCGATCAGATCGATCGGCTTGTACTGGCGCTGTCCACCGGTCTGGGCTGTCGCCAGCTTGGCGTTTGTCACCAAACGCTTCTGCAGCTCGGGCGTAAGCGCGTCAAAAACCGCCTGTCGGTCCGAACCTCGCATCGCTTCAAAAAACGCCCGCAAGGCGAGCACCTCGGGCTCAGCTGGAGGTGCCTTCCTGCAGCTCGACGCCGTGCCGATCAGCAAGACCAACGGCAGACAACGCGCGGCGAACGACCAAACGCGGGAGATGCGCATCTGCAAACCCAAACCCGCCGATCGACTATGACGGCGAGAGGTTGTGACGCTTGAGCAGCTCGCGCAGGTGATAGCGGGTCAAACCGGCCTCATGGGCCGAACGCGTGATGTTGCCCTTGTTGCGGTCGAGCAACCGCGCAAGATAGGCCCGTTCGAAATTGTCGAGTACTTGCTGCTTGGCTTCCTTGAAGGTCACCCCGGGCTCGAGCAACGCAGCATCGACCACGCCGGCACCGCCAGCGTCGCCGCCCACACCCGGACCAGGCATGTTGGAGACATCGGGGACGTGCTCAACGTTGCCGATACGACCGAGCGAGAGATCGGGTCGGGTGATCGTTGGCGTGTCACATAGTGAGGCCGCACGCTCGATCACATTACGCAACTCGCGAACGTTGCCTGGCCAGGAGTAGGCGACCAGTGCTTGCATCGCATCGACCGCGACATTCATCGACATGCCGCGACGCGCCGCAACATCGGCCAAGAAGAAATGGACCAACTGCGGGATATCTTCCTTGCGATCGCGCAACAGCGGGTTGTGCACATGAATCACCGAAAGGCGGAAATAGAGGTCCTCGCGGAATGTGCCGTTGTTAACCATCTGACGCAGGTCGCGGTTGGTCGCGGCCAACACGCGCACATCGATCTTGAGCGTCTTGTCGCCACCAACGCGCTTGAGCTCACGATTTTCCAGCACGCGCAGCAGCTTGGGCTGCAAATTGACGTCCAGCTCGCCGATTTCGTCGAGAAAGATCGTGCCGCCGTTGGCTTGCTCAAAGCAGCCGCGGTGCTGGCCAACCGCACCGGTGAAGGCGCCCTTTTCGTGACCAAACAATGTCGACTCGATCAGCTCTTTGGGAATCGCGCCGCAATCGAGCACAACCAGTGGCTTATTGCGCCGCGGGCTGTTTTCGTGGATGCCGCGGGCGACCAGCTCTTTACCGGTACCGGTGTTTCCGGTGATCAGTACGGTCAGATCCGACGGTGAGACCTTCTCCAGCGTGGCGAACATCTCGCGCATCTTGACGCTGGCGCCGAGCACCGGACCAAAGCGGTCCTTGGCGCTGAGCTGGATCTCGACCACGTCATCGAGCGGCTGAAAACGCAACTCGGTGTGACCCGCGCGAAACGTCGTCCCTGGACGCAAGAACACCTCTTTGATGCGCACGTCGCCGACGAACGTTCCGTTGGTGCTGTCGAGGTCGACCAGACGGTAGCCGTCATCATCGCCGATGATTTCGAAGTGGGTCCCCGAAACCGCTTTGTCGGTCAACACGATGCCGTTGATGATGCTGCGGCCGCCGCTGACCTTCTGCTTGTCCAGCTCGAGCTCTTTGCCCGCATCTTTACCGGAAACGATTACGATTTTCGCCTTGCGCAGATGTCGGACAGTGGCCCGCCCACCATCGAAGATCGTTGTAACTGCTGCGTGGTCGCTCGCGTTTTCCGACATATCCGTTCCGTTGTTCCTGTAGGAAAAAGTACGCTGCCTTTGAGGCTGATAATAAGGAATCGGGGCGGCAAGTCAAGAAGTCGGCAACTAGCCTAGCCAGCAGCGCACCCGAGCGAACATGCTGAATTCAGAGATCTGCGCGTTAGTTCAGGTAGGTTGGGCCGTCCTGCGAACGCCCATCGATCACCCGAAAACGGCGCTTGGCACGCGCAACTTTTCGCTGCGCCCACCAGCGCCGGGGTGAAAGCAGAAACAGCAGCGCAGTCAAGGCACCGCCAAGTTGCAGCGCGACCTGCAGATAGCTGCGCCCAAAGATGCTCCCGACGGCGATGAACACCAACAACAGCGCACCGAGCCACTTAGCGCGCATCGGAAAGATGCCGTAGAAGTAGACCATGTGCTGTGGAAAGATCATCGCGAGACCAAGCAACAGTGCGCTGGTTGCACCCGCCGTCCCGGAAACGATCAGCGTTGGCCAGGCCATGCCGACAAACATCGCCAGCAGCATCCCACCGACGGCGCAGCTGTAGTAAAAGATGAAGAAACGCCGCGCGCCCCACCAACGTTCGAGCGCCGAACCGGCGAACCACAGCGTCGCTAAGTTGACCAGAATCGGTCGGACCTCGACGTGAACCCACGGTGCGGTGAGCGGCTGGTAGAGCTGAAACAGGCCGAGCGCGCGCGCAGCACTAAGCGCGAGATTCTCAGCGATCCAAACCGGCCCATCGGCAAAGACGAAGAGCAAAAAGATCGCGCTCTGTACGACGAGCAACGTCCACATCAGGCGCGACGGGCGACCGCCCAGGCGAACGATCTTTGCGTCGGGCGGTAGGACGATCTGACGCCGCATCAACGCTCACTGTCGTCGTCGGCGCTTGAGCACTGCGGATCAAAGGCATCGGTGGCGCCATCTCCGTCGTTGTCAACGCCATCGGCGCACTGCTTGGCCACCGAAATGTCGACGCTAACCTCGACAACGCCGCTCTCCGGGATGGTCACCGTTTGCGACACCGCGTCGGTCAAGACATGACCATCGGGGGTCAAACCAACCACGTTGAGCGTGAACTCGCCCGCGGCCAGCCCAGGCCCCGTCGCCTTGGCACCATCGAGCCTGTCGAAACAGGGAAAGCGTGAAACGCTAGCCTTGCCGTCGCGAACCGCTTCAACCTGCACCTGGTCGATACCGACCTGAGCGCAGGAAAAAACACTCACGACCTGGCAGGGCCCACGCGCGTCGGCGCAACCCAAGGTCCAACTCAGCCGGTAACTGCCCGAATCGCCGCAGGCGCACAGGCAGATCGTCACAACAAGCAAAGAATAGAGAGACGCCACGCAGGATTGTCGATGCATCGAGCAAAAGGTACGGCTGGGCGCGCCGAGGGTCAAGCCGAAGACGGGGATCGCCGCCGGCGATTTGCGCGAGCGTCGGGCGACGCCTAGGCTATACTGCCGGCGATGTCGATCTTCTTAGCGATCTTGGGCCTAACCTTGTTGATTATCGTCCACGAGTTGGGCCATATGTGGGCCGCGCGCGCTTTCGGCATGCGTGTCGAAGCCTTTTCGATCTTTTTCGACCCGCCGCTGTTGCGCTGGCGCGGCCGCCGCACCAACTACCAGATCGGCATGATCCCACTCGGCGGATACGTGCGAATCGCTGGCACCAATCCGACCGAACAGCTGGCCGCCGACGATCGCGGCTCTTATCAGAGCAAGTCCCGCCTGGCCCAAGCGATCACCATCGGCGCTGGACCAGCGATCAACTACGTATTTTGTTTCGTGCTGATCCTTGCCGTGCTGATGATCTGGGGCAAGCCACTGCATCGCATCGTGATCAAGCCACTAAAGAGCAGCGCCGCCCTCGCCGCTGGGCTGAAAGACGGCGATGAGATCCGCAGCGTAGATGGCAAGCCGCTCAACCACTGGGATCAACTGGCGCGCGCGATCCACGACAGCGCAGGCAAGTCGCTAACGCTCGGCGTGTTGCGCGGCGACAAGTCGCTGGCCCTAGCCGTCGCGCCCAAGGAGAAGGGTGGCGTCTATTCGCTGGGGATCAGCGCCTCGATCCGCTTCCGCTTTGAACCGGTACCCCTCGGCGACGCGGTCTCGGCAGCCGGCACCTTCTGCGTAACCGAGACCAAGAAGATCCTCCAGTTCCTCGGTAGACTTGCCACCGGAGAGATCAGCTCCAAGAACGTCGGTGGCCCGGTCTCGATCGTCAAGCAACTCAAGACCAGCGTCGAAACCAGCTGGGCAACATTCATTATGTTGCTGGCGCTGATCAACGTGTATCTCGGGCTATTTAACATCCTGCCCTTGCCCGCACTCGACGGCGGGCGCTTGGTGTTTATTCTGATCGGCGCGATCACCCGTCGCTCGGTCAATGCGCGGGTCGAGCAGGCCGTCCATTCGATCGGCTTCATCGTATTGTTGGGGCTGCTCGTGCTGTTGACCTACAAGGACATCTTCAACTAGCGGGGCACCGCGAACCCTGCGCGCGCTTGCGCTTGTCAGCACGCTGCGAGCAGCTCTGCGCTAGTGCTGCGTCGGCTGGCTGGCGGGCGCCTCGTTGGCGGCGCTGGGGTCGCAATCCAAGAAGCGCTGGCCCTCGGTCGGCTTTGCCAGACAGCGTTTCCAGCCCGCGCCGGGCGTGTAGAGAAACAGCTTGGCATCGCTCGGCCGCTCACCATATTCGATACGGTATACCTGGTCGTTGTATTGCTTGAGTCGGCGTGTTGATTCCAACGGCCAACCGAGCAATTGCGCGAGCAGAATCCGGTTTACAACACCATGAGCGACGATCAGCACCTCGCTGTCGCGATAATTCTGGTGCAAGGTCTGCACGAAAACCTTCAGTCGCTCCTCGACGTCTCGATAGCTCTCGCCCAAGGGCAGCTTGCCTTCGAGCCCATGGGCTTCGGCCTGGGCGGCGAGTCGACGCATCTCGCTCTCGAGCAGCTCCGGCTTTGTCCCGCGCGCCAACACTTTGCACTGCTCGGCCTGCGGATCGATCGGCGGCTTTCCGAAGCGCGCATAACAAACGCCTTCAAAGATCCCCGGCTCGATTTCATTGAGCGCGGCGATTGCCTTGGGCGTCAGCTCTTTTTCCTTGGCCAGCAGCGCGGCGGTGCGAATCGTGCGCAACCGCTCGCTGGTATAGATCGCATTGATCGGCCGATCCTTGAGCAGTAGCCACAAGCCAACGCGATTGACGTAGCCGACTTCGTCCAGATCGGGATCGCCCTGGTAGCGCGACACGCGGTTCCATTCGGTCTGACCATGCCGTGCCACGTAGACAACCTTGGGCAAACCGACCTGACCACAGGCGGTGACAAACGAAGACAACAGCATCAACAGGGGGAGCGTCGAGCGGATTCGGCCCATCGTTGCTCTCTTTCGCTAGCTGGTTTTAGAGCCAAAGAAGTACTGCCGCTTTTGCCTGCTGGCAAGTCTACGGGTTGGCCAGACCCCGCCGGCCAAGCAGTTGGGGGCCGATTCCCCCGCCGACAATCCGCCAACACGCCGAAATCATAAGACAGGTCCGTGGCACCGCAGTTGCAATTCTCCGGGGCGGAGGGCAACGTGATCGGCAGCCGGCACACAGCATCGCACACCGCTCACTGGCACACTTGCCGTCGGCTAATCATCGTCACAGCCTTGCTGCTCTTGTCCAAAGGCAATGCCTCGGCGCTCAGCGTCGCGCACCGTGGTCCGCGATCGGCTGCGGCCGCGAGCACGCTCAAGCGTGCGTTGATGCGCGCCGGTCTGGGCCAGGTCAGTCTGGATGTCTACCTCAAACGCGGTCCCGGTCAGTGGACGATGATCGTCACCGTTACCGATCGGCGCACGGACAAGCGCCTGGTCCGCCGCATGAGTGTCCCGCGCGGCCTACTGAGCACCCACCGTGCTGAGGCGCTGGCCAGCGAGCTACAGCGCACGCTGCGACGACAAGCGATCGTCAGGCCACGGCGGCAAGCAATCGTCGCTACCTCGGCTCCAACGAGACGCCGGTCTGCAGACGTTGCCACCAAAGCAACGCCGCAAACCGATCCGCTCGGCTTCACGGTGGCAAAGCCCGTTAACCGCCCGTCAGTTGCGCGAACCGACGACAGAGACGATCGCGGCCGCGACCTCGACAACGATCGCGACGGGGATGAGGCTGATCGCGACGCGGATGAGGCTGATCGCGATGCGCGCAAAGATGATCGCGACGATCGCCACGACGAAGACATCGAAAAGGACCGTCAGCAAGACGATCGACCAACCCTAAGGCGGCGTGCCCGGCGCAACCCACCGCGAGTGTTTTTTGCGCATGTTGGTCTCGAACTCGCCATGCGCCGCTTCCTCCTCGAAGACGGCCGCAACCTTGCGATCGACTTTGACACCGGCAGTTACTCACAGATCGGTGCGCTGTTTCAGTTCTACCCACTGCAGCTGTTTCGTGCCTCGCCGTACATTCAAAGTCTCGGCATCCAGATCAGCTATGCCCACTCAGCGGGCCTGCACACCAATCTCGGTGATACCGAGGAGCTGCGCGAGCTGACCACCGACCTATGGCAACTCGGCGTCGGCCTAAACTATCGCGTTCCGCGCTTTCGCCATCCCAACGCGCCACGCTTCGACCTAAACTTTGGCGTCGACTATCTGAGCTTTACGATCGCCGACAATCCGCAGATCAACGACCTCTCATTGATCACGCTGGTCGCCGGCGCACGCATCGAGATCCCCGTCACTTGGTATCTCAACCTATTTGCGACCGGCGAATATCGCGTCGCCTTGGCCGCCAAGTCGGCGATGCTTGAGCCTTTCGCCGCCAAGGTCGGAGCGCTCTCCGGCTTTGCCGTCAAAGGCGGACTGTGCGGAAAGATCGCCGGAGGTCTGGGCTACACCACTGCGGTCTCTTTTCGACGTATCGGCGGCGAGATTCCCGCGCTCGCCGACCCGTTGGGCTCGGCGAGGGTGATCGACCGCACGATCGCCCTCGGCGTGGCCCTGAGTTACGAGATTTGAACCGACGTGAGTTGAACCGACGTGAGGCAATGTGGGTAAACAGCGCAGTAAACAGTTCTCGGATCCCGTCGATACAGAGGTAGACATGCGTAAACTGATCCCCCTCATTTGTTTCGCCGCAGTCGGACTGATCGCCGGCTGCTTGCCCCAAGGCGGCGGTCGCGCCCGCAGTTCGGCTCCCGATCTCGCGCTGCAAAGCATCGACGGTCGCACGATCTATCTCGGCGACTACATCGGTCGCAAGAAAGCTGTCGTCGTGACCTTCTGGGCAACCTGGTGCAAACCCTGTCAGGGTGAGCTCAAGGTGCTCCAGGAGCTCTACGAACAGGAGCGACGCAATGGCTTGGAGGTCATCGCGATCTCGATCGACAGCTCTGAGACGATCTCGCGGGTCAGGCCACTGGTTCGGCAACTGGACTTAACGTTTCCCGTCGCCTACGACGCCGATAGCCAAGCGGTCTCGCTCTACAACCCACGCCGCGCTGCCCCGCTGCTGCACATTTTCGATGAGTCGGGGCAAATCGTCTACACCCACTCGACCTTTCGCCGCGCACAGGCTCACCACTTGCGCCGCAAGATCCGCCGGGTGCTCGATGCCGCGGTGGCCCGCCGCCACCGTGAAATGTCTGACCTCGAAACCGCCTGGGGCAGCTAGCATCGGCTAGAATCGCCCGAACCCGCCCGACGCCAGCAAAGCTTGTTGGTCGGGAAACCGAGCGAGTGATCATGAACGACGACGACCTGATCGACGACCAGCCGGCCGACATCGAACAACGCTTTCGCGAGCTCGAAGCCGAAGAAGAGATGGCCCGCATGCGCGGCGGGCGACCCGGCGCGGACACGCACGCCGGGCAAACGAAAGGCGCGCGCGCAGATGACCAAGTCGAGCGGATGAAGGCCGTACTCGACGGCACAGCCGAACTCCGCCGCTACATCATCGTCGTCTGTCCGAGCTGTGGCGCGAAAAACCGCACCGAGCTCGAACGGCTGCGCAAAGCGCTGCCCCGCTGCGGCGCCTGCAAAGGCGACTTGGCCACCCGCGAGCTCTAAGCGTCATTCCGACCTACCGCCGTGGCGCAACAATCCACGGCGTGGTGGCCTGATCCAATCCCGATCCGCAGCCAGCCGCGCTTAGCGCCATTAACCGCACGGTAAAACCCAGCTGAGCGGCGCCGCGTTCAGCCCGTCTTGCTGAGATAATCGCCGAGATCGATCCCTCCCAAAAAAGTGCCGGACTGTTATAGTTGCGGCCGATTTTGTAGTGGGATTTACCGCTAAGGGGGCCTCTAATGAGCGAGCCAACGACCAACAAAAAACTACTAGCGTGGGTCAAAGAAACCGCCGAGCTGTGCAAGCCGGACGCGATCTATTGGTGTAATGGATCGCAAGAGGAATACGATCGGCTCGCCGGCGAGCTTGTCGAAAGCGGAACCTTCACCAAGCTGAACGACGCCAAGCGCCCCAACAGCTATTACTGCCGATCCGATCCGGCGGACGTCGCGCGCGTCGAAGACCGCACCTTTATCTGCAGCAAAAAGGAAATCGATGCCGGCCCGACCAACAACTGGTGCGAGCCCGAAGAGATGAAGACCAAACTGCGCAAGCTGTTTGCCGGCTGCATGCGCGGTCGCACGATGTACGTCGTGCCGTTTAGCATGGGACCACTCGGCTCGAACATCGCGCATATCGGCGTGCAACTAACCGACTCGGCCTACGTTGCCTGCAACCAACGCGTGATGACGCGCATGGGCCAAAAGGTTCTCGATGTGCTCGGCAACGGTGACTTTGTGCCCTGCTTGCATTCAGTAGGCATGCCACTCGAGCCCGGCCAAAAAGATGTGGCCTGGCCCTGCAACGCCGACAATAAGTACATCGTGCACTTCCCCGAGGAGCGCACGATCTGGTCATTCGGCAGCGGCTACGGTGGTAATGCGCTGCTCGGCAAGAAATGCTTCGCCCTGCGCATCGCTTCGGCGATGGCGCGCGATGAAGGCTGGCTAGCTGAGCACATGCTGATCGTTGGCATCACCAACCCGCAAGGCAAGAAGCACTACGTCGCGGCTGCGTTCCCCAGCGCCTGCGGCAAAACCAACCTGGCGATGCTCACGCCGAGTCTGCCCGGCTGGAAAGTCGAGTGCGTCGGCGACGACATCGCTTGGATGAAGTTTGGCGATGACGGTCGGCTCTACGCGATCAACCCTGAGTACGGCTTCTTCGGCGTCGCGCCCGGCACTTCGATGAAGTCGAACAAAAACGCAATGCTCTCCTGCGCCAAGAACTCGATCTTCACCAACTGCGCGCTGACCCCTGATGGCGACATCTGGTGGGAAAGCATGACCGACAAAAAGCCCGCCGAATTGACCAGCTGGCTGGGCGAAAAGTGGACCCCGGCAAGCGACAAACCGGCAGCCCACCCCAATGCCCGTTTCACCGCGCCAGCCGGACAATGCCCGGTGATCGACCCCGCCTGGGAGAACCCCGAAGGCGTGCCGATCTCGGCGATCTTCTTCGGTGGCCGGCGCGCCTCGGTCGTGCCCTTGGTCCACGAAGCGTTCAGCTGGCAGCACGGCACGTTCATGGGTGCGATCGTCTCCTCGGAAAAAACAGCTGCCGCAGCCGGCAAAGTCGGCGAGCTACGCCGCGACCCGTTCGCAATGTTGCCATTTTGCGGCTACAACATGGGCGACTACTTCGCTCACTGGCTCAAGATCGGTCAGCACAAAGGTGCCAAGCTGCCGAAGATCTTCTACGCCAACTGGTTCCGCAAGAACGACAAAGATGAGTTCATCTGGCCGGGCTTCGGCGACAACATCCGCGTGCTCAAGTGGGCCCTCGAGCGTGTTGACGGCAAAGCCAAAGCGATCGAAACACCCATCGGCTACATTCCGGCCGAGGGTGCACTCGACATCAGTGGTCTTGACCTCGATGCGGCGACGCTTAAGCAGCTTTCTGAAGTCGACAACGCGGCATGGCGCGCAGAGCTCCCCGGTATCCGCGAGTACTTCGCCCAATTCGGCGACCGCCTGCCTTCGGGTTTGAGCGCAGAGGTCGATGCCCTCGAAAAGCGCCTCAATAGCTAAGAATGCTGAGATGGCGTCGCCCGCGGGTGGCGCCATCTTCTTAACATGCTAGATACCTTCCTTTTCGATGAGCCGGTTGACCCGGCCGACCTACACGAAACGCTGATCGACGCCCATTTCGATGGGATCTGGATCGCCAGCCAGCTGTTCGACGCCGAGTCGCTCGGCAAGCAGGTCCAACAGCTGACGTTCTTCGATCTGCGCAGCGGACATCTGCTCGTCGATGACAAGCTCGATCTCGCGCTCGAAAACCTCGGCGCGCAGCTGCACGTTCACATCGAGGGTAGCTTCGCACGCTACACCGCTCGCCTCAGCGATAAGAATCCAATCGAGCGCTCGGGGCGACACGCCGAGGACGGTTTCGCACAAACCTTTGAGCGCCAAACCGGCCTGCGCTGGTCGCCGATCGTCGCGCTGCAAGAGCAGACAGCACCGGCATCGGCAGACGAGAGCCATCACGCATTGGTGCTCCTGCGCGGAAGATTCACCGTCGTGCCCCACGGCATGCCCTTTTGGCCCCCGCTATTTTTCTTCCATCACCGCGATGCGCTGGCCGACCTGGCGCAGGCGGGGGCGAAGACCAGCGCCTCTGACGAACACCTTGCGTTCGTCGCGTTCGATCGCCAACAGCTCGATCATCTCTGCCGGCTACCGATCGGCGACTTGCGCCGCTTCGTCAAGGCGATCGGCGGCGAAGGCGGTCCACTGCTCGGTCCCCATGTCAACGCGCTACAAACCGTCGTCGAGTTCCTCGACAGCTGCAACGCCGACCAAGCCCTTGCTGACGTTGCCAATGTCGACCCGCTGATCTACGAGGTCCTCGCGCTTTGCTGCAGCGGCGCCTATGTCAGCGGCGAGACGATCGACTACGTCGACCAGAGTTTCTTCCCCTTGCTCGCACTGAGCGACACGCCGATCGATCGCGCCGTCGTCGCACCGAACCTTGAAGATATCGACCAAGCGCCAGCGCTCTGCGCCGCCGCCGAGGTCTTGCCCTACACTGCCCCTGAAGGGCAGTTGCTCGATAGCTTCGCCGATGACGAACTGACTACCCTCTGTCCCTGGGCGGTCGACGCCGACGGTGGATACGAAGGCAGCCTGTTTCTGCTCGACATCGATCGCTTTGCCGAACGCTTCATCGGCTTCGATGCCGACACCATGCTCAAGCGCGTCGAGCGCTTTGTCGAAGTCTGGCAAGAGTTGCTCGATCAGCCCGCGCGCGCGCGCTTTATCGCTTTACGCGCGGTGGTCGATCCGGTCGAGCAGCGGCTCTTTGACGAATACGCGCTAGAGTTGCAGATGATGTTGGCCACCTGCCAGGCCAACCAGCTGACCGTTGCTGTGTTGTTTTACGGCTAGCCGACCCGCTCAGCGATCAGCATCCAAGTTCATTGGCTCGCTGTCCTCAGCACGCGCTAGTTGTCGCCGAGCGGCAACAAAACTGCCTTACCCTCGGTAGCCAAAGCGTGCTCGCGCCAGGCCGCTGCGATCGTCGCCAAGGGCACAACGCGCGTGGCGTCGTTGGTAAAGATCACTAGCCCGCGACGCTTTGGTCGCCCACCGACGTTGATCATCGCTGATTCGTTGGGCAGCGCCGCCAGCGCCCGGTTCAACGAGGCTGCGCTGCGCGCATCGATCACCAAGAAACGTTTGCCGGCATTGCGGATCACGTTGACCAGCGGAGCGAGCCCCTTGGCAACGCCACCAGAACTTTCGACAACGATCAACGGCTTGCCAGCCTCGAGCGTGGTCATCGCTTCCTCGGTGGTCCCGGTACGGCCGTTGAGCACCACGGCAACATCAGAGGTGTGGATCAGCTGTTCCGTGCGGTAGGTGTAGGCAGGCAGCTCGGGCTTGCCACGCAAGAGCTGCTTGAGCTGAGCCAGCAATGAGGGCGACTGATCTTTGGCGGCGAGACCACGCTCGACGATCGCTTTGCCGCGCCAGTAGGCATTGAGCTGCGCCCGCGTTGGTTTGGTCAATTGGATCACGTCAAAGCCTTGGTACGGGGCGTTGTGCTTGCGATGCGTCTTCACCTTGGCGTGCGGCGAGACACCGATCGTCGGCGCACCGGCCTGTTGCGCTGCTGCCATCACCGCCTGGGGATAGCCCGGACAGGCGCCGCTGGCCCCCGAGTTCTCCAAGACGAACTTGCCAGCGATTTGCTTGGGTTGGTGACCAAGGCGACGCAGGGTCTTGAGCACCAGTGCATCGAAGTTCTGGCGCCGCGTTGGCCGCTGGCTGGTCGTCTGGCGAAACTCGTAGCGACCGATGTCATTGCCGATCGTCTTGAGCTTGGGCAACCAATCGGTGGCGACTTCGCCAGCGCTGCCGATCGCCGCGATCACGAAACCGCGCGCCTTGCCGTCAGGCAACAAGTTGCGGGTCGAACACTGTCCGCCGACCACCAGTGGGCCACCAAAAGCACCGCCACCGCGAAAGACCGTTTTGACCCGCGCGATCAAGCGACGTAAACCGCCGCCATTTCTCGCCAGAGCATCGCCGTGACCCAGGGTCAACGAAAGCGCCAAGAACATGCAGAGTGTGCGGGCCATCGAATCCCCCGCGGCAGGATAAGCAGGATCGAGACCAATCGAGATCTTGTGGTTTCGATGACTTACACTGGACACCGGGCTGGCCAGACCAGCAACGACGCCAGCCGATCGCTGCCCCTGTGCGGCGAGCAGAGAGCAAGGTTATCGTGCCGCAACCTCAGCGCACGAGGCAGCGTCGTTCGCGACGGACCAGCGCTAGCGCTCGGCGGCGGTGACCACCAACGCCTGGTTAGCGCCTTCGCTGCCCAGCAGGCCGCTGAGCACGCGCTGACCGGAGCGATCGAATTGCAGTTCGCGTTGATGAGAGAACATCGCGTCCTGGGGATCCTGCATCACCGCACCAGCGACGGTACGCGGCGCGATCTGGGACAGATCGTAACGGCGAAAGCGCAGCGCTACGCGACGCGGACCGTCGACGACCAGCTGAGGTTGCGCCGCCAGACGCATGCCGCGCCAGTAGACATGCATCGCCGGGGACGAACTGTTGGGCGCCCAAGCCGACGACAGCGCGGTATGCATTTCCCCGACGAACATCTCAGCCCAACTGCCGGCGCGACCGATCAAGATCGCTGAAGGAAAGGCCCGCTGGCCGGTCAGCTGCTTGAGTGCACTATCACCGAGCTCGGCGCTGGCCAGTGAATCCGCCGCACTCGGCGAAACCTTGGCGAAACCGACCTCGACGACAACGCGTCGGTTGCGCCAGGCGTGGGTCCCGATGAGCAGCCTACGAACTTTGTCGATCATCTGCGGCGTATTGACGACAAACAGCTGGTTGGCGCTAAAGCGCAGCGCCGACCCGTCGGGCCAATCACCCTCGACTACCTCGGCGCGCAGCTTTTCCAACTCGGCGGGCAGAATGCCGATACCAGCACTATGCGTCGGTAAGCGCTGCCCCTGGTGCTTGCTGAACTTGGAAAAGCCGGCCGTTTTCGCGATATAGACGGCGCTGCGCTGCATCGGCACCGCCGAGCGATAGACCTGGGACATTACCGCCTGACCGGCAAACTCTTGGAAGTTGTAAGTGCCTTGCTTCTGCTCGACCTGATTGCGCCGCGCCCGCTCAAGAAACCAGTCGACCGACTTCTCTTTGACCGCGCTGCGGTTTTTCAACGCGCGCGTGCCGCCCCAACCGCGAACCGGCTTACCTTGATCGCGGGCGGTCGGCAACGCGATCGGGATCGCCGCCAAGCGATAACCCGCGCTCGTCAGCGGACTCGCGGCCAGCGTAGCGAGCTCGCCCTTTTTCCAATCGACGCGCGCGACGATCACACAAACGCGATCGGAGCTGCGCGGCAACAACGCCGCCACGCTCCATTGAGCACGGGGTATCGCCAGCTGATGTTCAAACTCGATCAGTTGCCGCACGGGCAGATCGAGTTTCACGCTGTGCGCCTCCCATTGATATTCGGTCGTCTTGCGCAGCGGTAAACGACGGTGGACGGTCTGCGAAACGCGCTCCCCGCCGCTAATCTGGCCCATGTACGAACCACTCAGCGCGAGCACTGCTTTGTGCTCGCCCCAGCGCCAGGCAGCCGCCTGCATCGTAAACCCACTGGCGAGACGCGTGACTTGAGGCGTGATCGTTCGCTCAGCGACCACCCCCGAGAGCACGGCCTTGCTGCTCACGGTGTCGACCAGTGCCCAGCGCCCGTTGTAGGCGGAAAACGACGCGCGTGCCAACACGCGCCCTTGTCCGCCGCTGACCGCCTCTCGCATTTGCGCCGGGCGCCAGAGGAATTGGCCGTCCTCGCGACCGATCGCGCGGCTCGCACTCGATGCGGAGAGCTCGACGACGACAACCTGCATTTGCAGCGGTGCGATCAGCGAGCGCTTGAGATAGCTGACCAGTCTGCCGACCTCGGCGACGACCTCTGGACGATGTCGAACATGCAGCGCATCAGCGTTGACCTGCACCGAATGATGCACGTCGCTCCCCCAGCTGCCTCGCGCGATCAGCGCGCGGATCAGCTCGGCGATCTCATCCCGTACGCTCGGCCAAGGACCGATCAATGGACCAAGATCTGCGGCAAAGTCGACAACCTTCTCGGCGGGCTTACTGCGCGGCGCGCGGTGCATAGCGCCGAGAATCGGCGCCAGCGCGCGAGCGGGCATCACTTGCTGCGCTGATCGGCGATACGCACAGCTCGGCATCAACATCGTCAGTGATAGCAAACAGATAGCATAATGGCCTGCGATCATTCGGTTGCTCCTCGACATGGCTCAACATACGAGTCAACCGCGCCAAGCTTGCGTGATCTGCAGCACGCAATGGCGATTGTTATTTGATCGTCAAGTCACTAAACTTGCAGCGCGGAGAAGACAATGGCAGCAAACCTCGTAATTACGGCGATTCAAGGCCCCCCCAACAAGAAGCTACTCAACAACGAGTGGATCGAGCTGCACAACACCGGGGACGCACCGTTCAACGGCGAAGGTTGCTCGATCAGTGTGGCGCGCGGCGGGGCACGACCTAAGGTCATCACCACGATGAAAGCCGGACTGGTGATGCAACCCGACGAGCGCGTCCGCCTGGTCAGCGGCAGCCCAGGCAAGAAATCCCAGGGCGAAGCACCCGAAGACGACCAAGCGCGAAACTTCTTTTTGTTCCTCAAAGCACCTTATCTCGATCGCCCCAACGTGACTGTGCGGCTGGTCTCCGGACAACGAGAACTCTGTCGCACGAGTTTTCCGCAGCAATAACAGGGGCAACTCCCTCACCCTCAGTGGGCCTAACGGTCAGCCGCCAGACTGACCAATAGGCGGTTTTTTTGCGACCTTGGCCGAGCACTGCTAGCTTGCCGCCATGGGTCGAATCAAACACACCGCCAACGGCTGGATCGCCTCGGTCCTGCAAGAGCGCCTGTTGCGCATCACCGCGCTCTATCAGCTGGAGATGCTATCGCTGCTGGACGACAGCGGGCAGCTTTGGCTCCACGGCTATAGTCAAGCGGCCGCCGAGCAAGTCGCCAAAAACTTCGACGAACTTCAGCTGTTGCCGGTGCCCGGTGGCTTCCTGCGCGCGCTCCATCGACGGCGGGTGATCCTCGCACGACCGCTGGACCTGCGCTGTGGTCGGTTTCTGCTGGTCGCTCGCGGGCGACGTGCGCGACGCGCGCTCAAAGAATCCGCCCCGTGGGTAGCCCGCTTACTTGCCGAGCTGGTTGAGCCCCGCGCTCACAACGCCCCCGCCCAGTACTTCACATTCTCGCTCTAGCCGATCGCTCGCGCTCGTCGATCAGCGGCGCCCGCGCATTTCCGCTTCGCGCTCACGCGATTGCTCACGCTCGCGCGCCGCGTCGCGCTTGTCGTACAAACGCTTGCCTTTGGCTAATCCCAGCTCGACCTTGGCCCGCCCGTGCTTAAAGTAAATCTCGAGCGGCACCAAGGTAAAACCGCGCTCGGCAACCTTGATCGTAAGACGACGAATCTCCTCGCGATGCAGCAACAGTTTGCGGGTTCGCGTGGGCTCGTGATTGAGGATGTTAGCCTGTGGGTATTCGGCGATGTTGCAGGCCACGAGAAAGACCTCTCCGCCGCTGATTTCAGCATAGCTGTCGGCGAAATTGATTCGCCCATCGCGCAGCGACTTGACCTCGCTGCCCTGCAAGACCATGCCGGCCTCAATGCGATCGGACACGGTGTAGTCGCGAAACGCGCGCTTGTTGCGAGCGATGACTTTTCGCCCCGGCTGGGCTGTTCCAGCCTTTTTTTTCTTCTGGCCCATCTCACCTGCGCTTATGGCATTGTGCGCGCAATAGTCAAGACATCTACGCGAACTGCCCCAGCCGCGCGCAGCGCCGTTGAGCAGGCGCTGACCGTCGCGCCGGTGGTCAGCACATCGTCGACCAGTAGCACCGAGCGACCGACAACACGCTCTCGATCGGCAACGAAGGCGCCTTCGACGTTTGCCCGCCGAGCTGGAGCGCTGAGGCTGCTCTGGGCGACCGTTTCCCGAACGCGCCGCAAGGCCAAGTGATCGACCTCGGAGCCTGATAGCCGATTGGCCAACAGCGCCCCCTGGTTGTATCCGCGCTCGCGCAAACGGCGCCAATGCAACGGCACGGGAATCACCAATTGCTGCGGACAGCCAGCCCAAGGCGCGATGCAGCGGGCCAATGGAGCAGCCCGCCAAGCTTGGCGCTTGAGGCCGACGATCGCTGCAACGATCGCCCCCTGATAAAGAAATGCCGATCGCACCTGATCGATCGCCTCGATCGCCTCGATCGCCTCGATCGCCTCGATCGTCGTCGGCGGCGCGGCGATCAGTGAGCTCTGACAAGCACCGCAAAATGGCCGCCGCGATCGGTCGAGCCAGTCGAGACACGCCACGCAGCGATTGGGGAAAAGCAGCTCCAGCGCGGTGCTAATCATCCTGGCCCCTCAAAGACCGAATTGGTCGGTGCGGCAATTGTCGGCGTCGGCGGCCAACGGGTTGCTTATTTCGGCAGAATCATCTATCAAACCGCCAAATCCACTCGTAAGATGCGACTGCGCCGGGAGAAGACCCGTGGGCCGAAAAGAATACGAAGAGCTACGCAAAGACGAGCTGCTCGACAAGGCGCGCGAGCTCGGGCTGACCAGCCTCAGCCGCCTGCGCAAAGACGAGATCGTCGACCTGCTCCTTCAGGCCGAACGTCGCGCAGCCCGTCGCAAGGCGGCGAGCAAGAAGACGAGCAAAGCGACCGCGTCAGCCAGAACCATCAAAAAAACAGCATCCAAAAAAGCCGCGACAACCAAGGCCGTCACAAAGAAGGCCACGTCGAAAAAGACTGCCGAGACGCGAGCCACCGCCAAAAAGACAGCATCAAAAAAGACCGCCGAGACCCGGACCGCCACCAAAAAGAGCGCCGCGACAAAGATCGCGCCGAGCAGAGCAGGCGCTCCGGCCCATGCCGAAAAGCGCAACGAGCGCCGGGCGGCGAGCACGCGCTCAACGGTTTCGACGAGCAGCGATGTAGCGACGAGCCCTGCGGCCAACAGGCCAGCGACCGCCCTGCCCCCCAGCGATCGACAGATCGAGCAAGCGGTTCAGCAACCCTTGGCCGGCGAAGCACCAACGACACCAGAGGCCGGCGGGGTCAACCGGATTCGCTTGCTGGCACGCGACCCGAGTTGGTTCTATTGCTACTGGGATCTCTCGGCCGAATACGTTCAGGCCGCGCGCGATGCCGGTGGCAAGGCCTTGGCCTTGCGCCTCTACGACATGACCCAGGGCGCCGAGTATCGCACGCTGACCTATGAGACCACCTGCGACGAGTGGGCGCGCGCCTGGTTTCTGCCGGTCGCGGCAAACGACCGCGTCTACATCGCCGAGATCGGATTTCTCGACGATAGAAACAGCTGGTTGCCGCTAGCCCGTTCGAACACTGCGCGTTCGTTGCTCGACGGACAGCAGGCAAGCCCGCCGCTGGTCACGCGAACCGTCAGCCATCCGATCGATCAGCCACTGCGCACAACCGCCTCGCCGCAGCCGACGCCGGCACTCGAGGCCAGCGACACCGCCGATTGGCTGAACGCGCAACTCGACAGCCACGCATACGATGTCCAGGCCGATCGCGTTCGCGGCAGCAGCGCAACCCTGCTCGCCGGCGAGCGCCTCGCGGGCAGTCGCCTTCCTGGCAGCCGCTCCAGCGCGGCGCTGGCCGATCGTGTGGCGGGAAGTCGCGTGGCAGGAAGTCGCGTGGCAGGAAGTCGCGTGGCAGGAAGTCGCGTAGCAGGAAGTCGCGTGGCAGGAAGTCGCGTGGCAGGAAGTCGCGTGGCAGGAAGTCGACGGGGATTTCAGACGTTGATCGGCTGGGCAGATGACACCACGCCGACGCTCGGCCACACGCTAACGCTCGGCGGCAAAACCGACGCGTTTTACCCGAGCCTGCCGGGGCCGGGCGATCACGCGGTGGCGGTTGCCGCCGAGCTAGTTCTTGTCGGCCGCACCAACCCAACCAATCGCCTCTCGATCAGCGGCAACCGCATTCCCGTCGGGCCCGACGGCGCGTTTAGTCTGCGGATTCCCTTCGAAGAGGGGCTTGGCAGTCTGACGATCGAATCGGAAGACGACCGTGGCAGCGTCGAGAGCCTGCGCGTTTGGTTTGGGACCCTCAATGAGGCCAACCGTCAGCCCTAACCCCGGCTACCTCTCGTTTGTACTGCACGGGCATCTTCCCTACGTCCGACACCCTGAGCACGAGTTTTTCGTCGAGGAAGAGTGGCTGTTTGAAGCACTTACCGAGTGCTACATCCCGTTACTCGTCGCCTTTGAACGGCTACAGCGCGACGTCGTCCCATTTTCGCTAAGCCTCGTGCTCAGTCCGACGCTGATCTCGATGCTCGATGACGCACTGCTGCGCCAGCGTTATCGCCGGCATCTCGATGGGCTCCGGCAGCTGATCCGAAAGGAGCTGTTGCGAACTCGCGCCGATCATCGGCTACAACAGGTCGTGCAGTTCTACGCGCAGCGCCTTGACCTCGTCGAGCAAGTCTGGCGAGCAACCGACGGCGATATCATCGGCGCCTTCGCAAGGCTGCAGACCGCGGGTCATCTCGACTTGATGACTTGTGCCGCAACCCACGGCTACTTGCCGCTGCTGCGCCATCCACCGCACGCGGTGCGAGCTCAGTTAACGATCGCTGTCGAGCATTACCAACACCGGTTTGGTCGACGGCCACGAGGGATCTGGCTACCGGAATGCGGCTACTATCCGGGGTTGGAGCAGGAGCTGCGGCGACTCGACCTGCGCTACTTCGTCGTCGATACACACGCCTTCACGCTTGCCAGACCCAAACCGCCGCGCGGCTACACCGCCCCCGTGTTCACCGAGGCCGGCGTGGCCGCTTTTGCCCGCGATGCAGCCTCATCAGTCGATGTTTGGAGCCGTGAAGTCGGCTACCCCTGCGACCCGCATTACCGCGACTTCTACCGCGACATCGGCTACGAACTGCGCGACGACCAGCTGACGCCGCTCTTTCGTCAGGGCGAGGCCCGCCGCCCGAGTAGTCTAAAATACTGGGCGATCACCGGCGACACCGACGAGAAGCGTCCCTACCAACCTGAGCAGGCGATGGCCCGCGCAAAAGAACACGCCGCAGACTTCGTCGACAAGCGACTCGCGGCGCTCCGCCAGCAACCGCCTGCCAAGGTACCGCCGCAAATCGTCGCCCCCTACGACGCCGAGCTGTTCGGCCATTGGTGGTTCGAAGGCCCGTGGTGGCTCGAAGCCGTCTTTCGCACCGCCGCGCAGTGCGGGCTGAAGACGATCGCCCTACAGGACTATTTGCGCGCTCACCACACCCATGCGGTCGCCGCAATCGCCGAATCGAGCTGGGGAGAAAACGGCTACAACGACTTCTGGCTCAACGAGTCCAATGCCTGGATCTATCCGCAGCTGCATCACGCCGCCGAGCAAATGCGCCAAATCGCCGCTCACGGCGTACGACATCGGCAGACCCGCCCGCTGGCCGCTCAAGCCGCACGCGAATTGCTGCTCGCCCAGGCCAGCGACTGGGCCTTTATCATCAAGAGCAATACCGTCGTCGAGTACGCCGTGACCCGGACCCGCAACCACTTGGCCCGGTTTAACGAGCTTGGGGCGGCGCTGGCCCCCGACGGTACGGTCTCAGCGGCCTTTCGCCTCGAGCGATTGGACGAAATCGCCGCGCTCAGCCCGATTTTCCCCGCTTTGGACCCTCAGGTGTACCTCTAACAGGGTCGAGAACCACCGCTGGATTCCGCGCCGGCCCACGGCTACAATCGGTGCCATGGGTGATGAGGAGACAAAGGTCGGCCGTTCGGGGGAACTGCTCGACACGATGCTTAGCGCCGAAAACCGCGATCAGCGCCGTGCTGCCTTTCTTGAGCTATTGGCCTCCAACGAATGGCGACAGTGTTTGGCGCCGCACGTGCTCTCGAGCCAGGGGTACCAACTCGGCCAAACCTTTCACCCCGATTTGCAGACCTTCAGCGAAGCCGCAGCGCTGATCGCCAAAGATGAGCAAAAGATCGAACACACGATTCAATTGGCCGGCGCACGCTTCTCCGGGGAATTGTTGGTGGCCCTCGCCGAGAAAATGGGCTCTGAGTTGGTCGAGCACCTCCTCGCGCATTTGCCAGGCAGCGATGACAGTCGCGGATTGCTGCTGCTGTACGTGCTCAACGAAGCGGATAACGGCTGGGTCAAACGCGCAGACGCCAAACCGCTGGTCGCAGCGCTGCTGCGTTCGGCCGACGTGCGCCGACTGACGATCATGACTTGGCTCGGAAACCAGGGCTGTCTGTCCGATTACGTCCAGCTGCTCCACCAACTGCCGCCGACGCGGGCCGAGGAGTGGGCGGTCCTTGGCCGATCGGGGCTGCAGGACGAGCAGCTGATCGACCTGGCGCTGGCCAAGATGCCTCGCGACCCGGCACCACTGCTCTACTTACTGCGGCTCAATCCGGTGCCCGATCGTACGCTACTGCGACTGCTAGCTTCGGCTCGCGGCGGTTGGACAGCGGCGGCGCTCGAACTGGTCGCGATCGATGGCGTCAACAGCGCAGCGGTAATCCCGCTGGCGGAAATGGGCGTACGCATGGGTGGACGTGCCCTCGCTGCAGCAACCGCCTGGATCAACGTAGCCAAACTCTCGCGCGAGCTGTTGCGATTGTTTTCCGATACGCCTGGATCGTGTCATCAGTGGGTGCGCAAGCGCGCACCATCGGCCGATCGCGCGCTGCTCAATGGACGTCAAGGGATTGCACCCGACATCCACGACGCGGCAGCGTTGGTCCGCCAGCTCAACGGCGAAGCAGCAGCCGACTTGGCCTGTGAGATCCTCCAAACTCCGCTAACGGTGATGATCGACACGGTGCTCAATCCGCTGGTCGCCGTCGACCCCTACGCGGCACGTGCGGTGCTCGATCTCTGCGACACTGACAACGACAGCGAATTGGTCGGCCGCGCCCAAGCGGTCAGGCTGTGGAACGATGTCCAGTGGCCAGAGCAACGGGCTGACATGCCAACGATGCGTCTCTAGCCAACGCACGGCACCGCTAGCCAACGCACGGCGCCTCTAGACAACGCCGCATCTTCGCCGCCGCGCCAAACTCGCCTAGCCGGCAACCGCCTTCCAGTCTATCCGCTACACGCAGCAAACCGCCAACGCCCATCTCGCCAACCGCTCGATATTGCAGAGCATTGAGATCTAGCCCGTGGGCACAGGCCCTGCATGACCTGAACCGTGAGCTGCGCGCGTTCATTGATGATCTGCTTGGCACTGTTGAACACGGTGCCCGCTTCGGCACATCGCTTCCGGCGCATCGCCGGCAATCTCGAGCAGCAAATGGCGCAAATGGGTCTTGGCGAAAAGCAGGTCAAGCGCGGTGTGCTCACACCGGGAGCCGACCTCACCAGCCGGATCTTTCGCTTTCAGAGCGGCTGGACGATGGAGCGCCAGAACATGCGGATCATCTACCGCGACCCTAGCGGCAAGCAGCAAGTGCAGCGCGTCGATCCGTTCACCTTTCGCGATCACGAGATCCACCAGCTTCACCTGTTGAATAAATACAGCGGGTATATCGACAAGACCTGGGAAAAGCGCACCGAACGCGGACCCGATCTGATCATCGAGACCCACCCGCTGGCCGACGTAATCGACCCCGAGACCCACGCGATCGTCAACGGCGCCGAGGTGCGCACCACACGTCGACTACTGCCGAACGGTAAGGAGCTCGGCCGAACCGACGTGCTGATCGAGAACAAGGTCGTCGAGAGCGCGTTCTTTCTGCACTGGGAAAACAAGTCAGACAAGCGGCGCTCAGCAGACAAACCGGAAGTCGCTAAGCAGTATCCGCTGGTCATTCAGACGCTCGATCAAACGCGATACGAAGCGCTGCTCAAGCAGTATCAGGCGATCGACCTCCGCACCCTGGCCGGACGCGCCGACCAACCCGGCCATTCGCCAGCTCATACGCGGAACGAGTTCTTAGCGTTAAGCCGGCGTCTGCACCACCCCAACGGATTTCGTCTGAGCGAGCTGATACCACCAGAGGGCGTGAGGATCGAGGAACGCTTTGCCCACAAGGTCCATTACGACGCCAAGGCGCCGGCCGATGTGCTGACCCACAGCTGGAACCTCGGCGACGGCGAGGTGTTTTTGCGGACCAGTAGCTACCGCATCAATAGCGAAACGCTGCTGCTGGAAACGAGCACCAATGCGGGTCCAGCTGGTCGGCGTCAGGCGACAACCCGCTACGCTCACGCGATCGCCCACTATCGCGACGGTACGACGCGCGTCACACCGCTCAGCGAAGTCGCATTTTTGCGCCAACTGAAGACCACGTTCAATGTCAACGCTAGCGCGCGAACCCTCGAGCGTTTTGTCGAGGCGCACAGCGCCGCGATCGCTCCCGAGCTACCCAACCAAGCGCTGCACGACAAAACACGCATCCGCCTGTGGGCCACCACTGATCCGGCGATCTATCACCAAGAGATCACGCCTATCAACGGCCACCCGTACAAGCGATTGACGATCCGTGCGCATCAACTCGACGACGGTAGCTACCTGGTCGCGCGGCAAACCGAACTCAGCACAGACACTTGGACGCCGCCCCAGCTGCAGCTGTTTTACCCGCGCGATGGCATCCTGCAGCCGCAAGCGATCAGCCCCTTCGATTTCGTCCGCCTCTACCGACAACACGGATTGCCGAGTCACCTGCCAACCCTCGAAAGACTGATCCAGCAGCATATCGCTGAAAAGTTTCCCCAACTTGCTGCTCGCTGGCTAACCGCCGATGCGCGATTGAAGACCGACAGCACCGACAGGCTCAGTACCGCGGGGGTATATCGACTTAGGCTAGGCACCGCCGCCGATCGCCAGGCCAAGCTGACGCTCTATTTCGCCAGTAAAGAAACGTTGATCGGCCAACTCTGGGTGGCTCGTGGCGATCGTCGCGGCACCCACTACCTGACCGTCGACCTAAAGAATCAGCGCGTCTCGACGACGGCCGAGGCGCGCTTTGTCGCCGCAGTGAACAAGGTTGCCGGGTCGCGCCAACGCGCGATCACGCTGAATAACGAGCGGCTGATCAAGAGCGCAAAGCAACTCGCCGAACTGCGCGACAAGCAGATCAGCTTTCAGAGCAACGTTCACCACCGGATGCACCCGCTCCACGGCATTCCCGCCTTTGAAGGGCTGCCCGAGCTCCCCGGGCTGTTGACCAAGCTGATCAACAGCGGCAAAGCCGGCCGGCACTCGCTTAGCAAGCTGCGGCACGCGCTCCAACCCGCTGCGCTAGCGGTCGGCGCGCTGTTCTCCAGCAACGCTTCGGAGATCGCCAACGACCTGCGACATACCGGGGCCACCGGCACCGCTGCGCTGGTGATGCGCGACGGCAATCTCGGCTGGGTCTTAACCAACTACCACACGATCTACGACGAGAAGGACGACGCACCGCTTGCTCAAGCCGACAACGAGCCACTCAAACGTCGCGACGTGCGCTTCGAAGATGGCACGCGGGCCTGGGTCGCAAGGTTCCGCAACGTCGTCTACCGCAACCCGCGACTCGATGTAGCCCTGGTTGAGGTCGCACTCCCAACCGACTTTCCCCAACAGATCGCGCCGCTCAAGCTGCGCGCGAGCAAGGTCAAGGCCG
Source organism: Deltaproteobacteria bacterium (assembly GCA_020633415.1). Taxonomy (GTDB): domain Bacteria; phylum Myxococcota_A; class Polyangia; genus JACKDQ01. The sequence continues at coordinate 515,320 of JACKDQ010000001.1, read as the reverse complement.
GCGCAAAACTCAACGTGATCGGCTACCCCGCCTTGCGACATCTGCCCTACCACTTCCAATCGCTCGCCGCCGTGCCCAAACACTTTGGGCTCTATCTCGACGCCTACAGCGAACAGTCCCCCGACAACAACCCGCGTTGGACGGCCGAGACCTCACTCGCCGTGAAGATGATCGCCCAGGCCACCGAGGTGAACAAGGGCGTGGTCGAAGAACGCGGCGGCCGCCGCGGCAAACCCTCGATCCGCTTGTACACCGCTACATTGCCCGGCAGCAGCGGTAGCCCTGTGCTCGATCAGCAAGGCGCGATCGTCGCCTTGAACTGGGGAGGTCCCAAAGAGACAGAGACCAACAATCAACAGCAGGTCTATGGCGAGCTACCCCTCGACGTCGCTTCGGCGATCCCGATCAACGCGATCGTCGCCGACCTCGAAAAGAACGCGCCACAACTGCTAAAGCGACTAACCCTATTGCCCTAGCGGCTGGTGGTCATCCCCAACACCCGAACACCGGCGCCGCGGCAAAGATCCAAAACATCGACGGCATCGCCATAGTTGACGCCGTCTGCGACGCGGACAAACAGTAAACGCTCGCGACGCTGGGCCATCAGCCCACGCAATCGCGCAGCGAGCGCGTTGCGCGCGATCGGTTGACCATTGAGTGCAAGGTCGCCCTTGTGCTTGATGTGCAGCACCAGTTGCTGCGCTGCGATATCCTGCGTGACCTCTTCGTCCGCTTTGCGCGGGATGATCACGCCGATCTCTTTGAGCACCACCGGCGTGAGCACCATGAAGATGATCAACAGCACCAAGACCACGTCAACAAACGGCGTGACGTTGATCTCGTTCTTTGGACCGCCTGAGCTGCCGCCTAGATCCATCCCCATCAGCTGCCCCCTTTGCGACCTTCGGTGGCTAGCGCAACGCCGCGCGCTCCAGCGCGCTGACAGATCTCCATAATCCGACGGACGGTCTTGAATTTCAGCCGGCGGTCACCTTTGAGGAACACCGGTGGCTGCGGCTGCTGGCTCAATCGCTCGCGCAAACGCACCGAGAGCTGCGCATCGTTGACCGCATCACGCCCGAAAAAAAGCTGGCCATTCTCGCGTACCGAGATGATCAACTGCTTGCCGGTATCGCGCTGGGCCGCATGATGATCGGTGATCGGCAAGAGCACGTCGACACCACGCTGCAACATCGGCGTGACGACCATAAAGATGATCAATAGCACCAAGACCACGTCGACAAACGGCGTGACGTTGATCTCGCTCGTCGGGCGCCCCACGCCCTTTTTCGCGGCGCTTTGCCGTTGGCGGCGCAGCCTGCGGCGACTGGCACCTTCGCGGGCGATCTGTTTGCTGCTATCGGCCATCGCTCAGCGCACCTAGTGACCGCGTCGCAGCACGTAGGCAACGAGCTCACCCGATACATCATTAATGTCGACGACGAATTCTTCGACGCGGTTGTTGAGCATGTTGTAGAGGGCAACCGCAGGAATTGCGACAAAGAGCCCCAGCCCTGTGGCAACCAACGCTTCGGCGATATCAGCCGACACAGCCGCTAGGCCGCCGGAGCCACTGGCAGACATCGACGTAAAAGCTTTGATGATCCCAACAACGGTACCGAACAGTCCAACAAACGGTGCGGTCGAACCAACCGTGGCGAGGCTACTGAGCCCCCGTTTGAGTCGCGAGAGCTGGCGATCGCGCACCCGTTCCAATGTACGGTCAAGCGCTTCGACCAGATCCACACCACTGCGACCCTCGCCGATCTCGCGCACACCTGTCAGATACGTCTCGGCGGCAGCACCAACGACTTGGGCAAGCGGACTCTGGGGGAAATTCTTCGACTCGGCAACCGCATCCGCCAAGTTATCCGTGGCGAGTGACTGCTCCAACTTCGCGACGTACTGACGCGAAAGCTGTCCGGCTCGCCGATAGCGCAACGCCCGCTCAACGGCCAGCGAGAGCGAATAGATCGACATCAAGGCCAGCACGATGAGCACGCCCTTGCCCACGATGCCCGCTTCGCCAAATACGGTGATCAGATCAAATGACATCTTCGTTCCTCATTGCAGTCGAAAGACAAAGCGCACGGGAAAGCAGATCGGTACGGGCTGGCCATCGGCCATGTACGGACGATAGCGCCAGCCATGAACCTTGGAGAGCACTTCCTCGTTGAGCACTTCGATACCTTTGAGAATCTTGGTCCGCGCCCGGTCGACGCGCCCAGCAGCGGTGATACACACTTTGACGATCACCACACCCTGTATCCCGGCCATCTTCGCAGCGGGCACGTACTCGGGCATCTCCCCGGACTGCTTGAGCTGGTCAGCGACCTGGCGCTTGACGAAGCGTGGCTTTGTTCGGCTACGCGACGCCGTGGCCACGCTTCCCTCGACGCCACCTTCGACGCCGCCCTCAACGCCACCCTCTTTGCTGGCCGAGGATTCCTGCGGCTCGGGCTTCGCGGGCTGAGCAGGCGGCGGCTTATCCGGTGGCTGAACCTCGCTGGCCTTGGGCTGAACCACCCTGGGCCGTATACGCTTCACGGCGCGCTTCGGCGGCGGAGGTGGTGGTGGTGGCGGCGGCGCGGGCGAAAAGAAGGTTACCATCACCGCCGGCTCGGGTAATTCGTCGACGTAAAAGAGCGAGAAGAACAAAATGACGATCAACGCCACGGCATGCGCACCGATCGACATACCGATCATTAGCAGACGTCGGCGCCGAGAGACTTGCTCGCTCTTAAGGTAGCTCTCAAACACCGGCCGCTACCGATCACGCTTGGCCATCGCCCGCTGACGATACTGTTCAGCGAGCTTGATGTCTTGCTCGCGTGCCTCGGGCGTGGTCTGCCCCTTGGCGCGCTCGCGATACAGCAGGTTGATATAGGTTAAGGTCTGCACATCATCCGCAGCGATCGCTTCAGCCCGCTTGAGCGCTTCGATCCCGCGATCGGCCAGCGCGAGACGCTCCCCGCCAACAACCTGCTCGTTTTGGTAAAGATGTTGCCAGACCGCAGTGCCGATCAAATAGCGCGCCTTGGGATCCTTGGGCAACATCTCGGCGCGCTTTTCGTACCAGCTGATCGCCTGCTTGAGCTTGCCAGCACGTGAAGCGATCAGGCCCAGGCTGGTGATGATCCGCAAGTCGCCTGGCGACTGACGATGGCGCCGCTCCAAATATGCCAACGCGCGATCATGCTGGCCAGCGTCGGAAAGAACTTTCAGGTAATAGCGTGGCCCACGCTCGTCGTCGGGTCGCAAGGCGATGTAGTGCTCAAAGGCTTTGAGTGCCTTCGGCGCCAGCTGATCGCGCCGCTGCGCCGTCGCCCCTTGCATCAATCCGATGCAGCTATATCCGAGGTGCAGGTGGGCCAAGGCCAAAGATGGTTCGAACGACACCGCCCGCTCGAATTGCTCAAGCGCCAAATCGAGTTTGCCCTCTTGATAGTAGGCATTGCCCGCCTTGACCGCGCTGCGCGCACGCAGTTTGCCGCAACCGGAAACCGCGCAAGCCAGCGTCAGCCATATGCAGCAGCGGTAAGCCATTGGGGGCTATATATCATCGCGATCAAGCGGCGCATACGGCCAGTTGACCGCGCGACGGCGCACGCCGCACGCGATCAGGCCACCGTCGACACGCGAAGCCTCCGGTCGCTCCCCTGTCCCAGAAACTTTCCCTTAGATCTGAACACCTTGTCGCCGATTCGCTGGTCAGCGACCGGCAATGGAATATAGTCTCGCCCTGACTCCGTTGTAGCGGGGGATGATGATCATGAAAAAGACTATCTCGATCGGACTGCTTATCACCTGCTGGGTCGCCTGCGGTTCCGACCGCCAGGCACAGACCGACGACGCGAGTCTGATCGACGGCAGCATCACCGTCTCGGACAGCCGCGCCGTGGACGGTTCGCTGCCCGATGCTGAACTGCCCCTCGATGCGCTACTCCATCCGGACCTATTAGCACAAGCTAAGCCCGACCTCGGCAAACCCACACTGTTTGTCAATCTCGGCGACTCGATCGCCGCGGGCTACGGGGTACCCAGCGATCTGGCATTTCGCTCGTTGCTCTTCCAAAACGTTGATAGTCGCTACCCGGCATACGCCAAGCAGGATCTATCTAGCCGCTATCCCGGCATTCAAATCTACGACCGGGCGTTGGCTGGCTCAACGAGTGATGAGCTCCGTTGGCAAGTCGCCGCCGTCCCGGCGAACACCACCGGCGGAACCCTGGTATCGATATCGATCGGTGGCAACGACTTGCTGAGCGACGTAAACGCGATGGTCGTCCCCGAGGCGGTCAAAAACAAAGGCCAAGAGGTGATCGCCAACATCAAACACGTGATCGACCACTTTAGCGACGCAAAGAATTATCCCGGCAAGGCGACCTTTCTGATCTTCACCGTCTACGATCCCACCGACCACATGGGGACAATCCCCAAGGAGGTCAAGGTGATCGATCTTTGCGAGCAGGTCAAAGCCTTCGGACCACTGATCGGCACCACGCTAGCTGCCCACTTGCGCCTGTTTAACAACGAACTGATTCAATTCGCCAAGCAGCGCAGCAACGTTCTCGTCGTCGACACCCACGCTGGGTTCTTGGGACACGGTTACCACTACGCCGACACCCAATCGACGTTCTACGACGCCAATGATCCATCGCTGTGGTTCTCCTACGACTGCCTGCATCCCAACATCCGCGGACATCATGAAATCCGCCGGATCATCTGGGACCTGCTGAATTGAAGCGCGCTCCAAATCCACGCTCACCCGCCGTCTGACGCCAGCGTTTTCCCCTGGGCGGATTCAGATTTTTTGCTAGCTCCAAGGCAACCGCCTGGAATGGCGCCGTTAATTGGTCGCGCCTTGCGTCTGCGCAGCGCTACCGCGCTCTGCTATGATGGCGGCGTCGAACGGCGCCTGCGCTGCCGTCGACCCTTAACGATGACGACTTAGGAGGTTTTCGTGTCCGTACCTGCAACGCGCCGACCCAGCGCGACGATCGTCGTTGCTCTTTTCTTTTGCCTATCGGCCTGTGCTCCTCCGGAACCAGAAATCAGCGCAAGCGAGCAGGCGATCATCAATGGTCAGGCCTGTTCCTCTGGCCAGCGCGAGAGCGGGTTGGCACTGATACTCGATGCGAAGCTCAAGATCGATTTCGGCGGTGGCTTCGAGTTTCCGCTGCGAACGTTCCTTTGCACCGGCACGTTGATCGCTCCCGACACGGTGCTAACTGCCGCCCACTGCCTCGACCCGTCGATCCTGCTGGGCGGATTCGGAACGATCGAATCACCAAAGTATTACATCTCGTTTCATGCGGACCTCAGCAAGTACGTGCTCGACGACGCCTCGAAGATTCAAGGACCACAGCAGCCGTTGCCCGACGATGCGATCGAAGCCGCCGGCTATATCGCCAATTCCCGCTTCTCTGCGCAGCAACTGCAAACCTTCGGCGGAGGGCTAAAGAACATGGGCGACATCGGCCTGTTGTTCCTTAGCAAGCCGGTGGAAAACGTCGCCCCCGCGGTGGTGATTACGGCCGAAGAAGCCAAGCAACTCACCGTCGGCACGGCGGTCGACATCGTGGGCTACGGCCAGACGGTCGCAACGGCAGGCGGTCCAATGGCGCAACCGCCAGCGGGAACCACCGGCAAGCGCATCTGCGCCCAGACGACGATCAACGAGATCGGCAGTCATGAGATGCAGATCGGCTCCGACATCAAGAGCTCGCGAAAGTGCCACGGCGACTCGGGCGGCCCAACGTATGTTGAAGTCACCAGCGCGACCCAGAACAAGAGCCGCGTGATCGGCGTGACCTCACACGCTTACGACCAAACCGACTGCAATGAAAAGGGCGGCGTGGACACGCGTGTCGATGCCTGGCTCGACTGGCTCAACAGCGAGATGATCAAGGCCTGCAAAGCCGGCACCCGCAGCTGGTGCGACGTTGAGGGTCTAATTCCGCCCGATTACGACTACAGCAAAAAACCTGCCGCCGACAGCGGTGCCGCAGATGGTGGCCTTGCTGATGGCAGCGCGGGCGACGGCTCGACGACAACCGAAGACCCAACAACAGAAGGCAGTCGCTCGGGCTGTGCCGTGAGCGGAGCGTCGCACTCCAACCTGCTGCTCGCCCTGCTGCTCGCGCTACTGTATATCCGCCGCCGCCACTAGACGGATTCCTGCGCTCTTTCGCCGCACCAAACACAGCGCGCGCAAAGCCGCACACAGCGTCTCGCCAATATCGCTGCCCGCATCGCACGACCACTCGATGCGGGCTAGCCCCGGCACCAGCCGCAGGCTCGGCGCGTGCTCGCGCACCAGGCGCAGGCACTGCAAACGCAACTCTGAGTCGAACACCAAGCGCGCTGCATCGCGATCACCATCGACAACAAATAAGCGCTCAAAGAACGGATCGGCCAGCGCCAGTTCATAGACGCTCTCGTACTCCGCTCGCGGTCGCAGCGACAGCCGCGGCATCGCCGTCGCCAGGCGCACTGCAGCAAAGCAGTGCACGCCCGTGCTCTCGAAGCTGGTCCGTTCAACGCTCAGCGACAGGGGCATGCCTTCGCTGTGCAGGCGGAAATGAAGCACGCGCGGAGGTAAACCGATCGAAGCCGCTTGCGCTTGTCGATCTTCAGCGGAAACCCAACGCACAGCCTGCTGCAGCAGCGGCGAAGCGCGATCCCAGGCGCGCGCCTGAACGTTGACGGCGTCGGCGAGCTCGGCGAAAGAAGAGAGCAACATCACGCGACCGTATTCTTGAGGATCGACGAAGCCTGGCCGAATCGCCGAAACGATCGGTTGTAGCAACGAAGCCGAGCTGACCGCCCGCTGCAGTAGATCAACGTAGCTTACCAATAGCGCCAGCTTGGCCGTCGCATCGGCTGCCTCGGTCCAACGCTGCAGCCGCTGAAATGCGCAGACTTCGTCCCGTTCGGCGAAGCGCCAATAGTCCGGTCTGACCGTCGACTCGAGTTCGCCAGCGCGGCGACGCAAGTCGATCAGCTGCTGCTGCATCGATCCGCTTGCGCAACGATAGCTCACATCCCCACCCTGATTTTCGTTGCCGGCACCTATTATTATGAAGCGCTCGAGGGTACGGCGCACAAGCAAGTTGCGGCAGATTGGAAAAAAGTGCGCGTTGAACATCGCGAGACCGTGTGGACAAACGGCGCAGCGATACCTACAGCAACCAGCAGCTCAGTCCGCTCGGCCGCCCCAACGCGCCTCTTTCTGCTCGAAAACGCGAAACAACTGCATGCAGGCGGGCGTCACGGTGAGATCGGTCACGATCGCTACGAAAAAGATCACGCAGGACAGTACGCCGAAGCGCTGACTGGTAACAAAGGTACTGCTTAGCGTTACCGAAAAGCCGAGGATTAGCACCGCCGAGGTAATCAACATCGCCCGGCCTGCCGTACGCATCGTACGCTCGACAGCGCGCTGCGGACTGTGTCCTGCACGGCACTCCGTGCGGTAGCGACTGATAAAGTGAATCGTATCGTCTACAGCAATACCAAGAGCGATGGTGAAGGTCATCGCCGTGGTCGGATCGAGGCGCATCCGAAACAGCGCCATGAACAGCACACCGGCCAACAGCGGCATTGCGTTGGGAATCAAGCTGACCAAGCCGATTCGCCAAGACCGGAAGGCAGCGATCAACACCAGGGCGATCAATACCACAGCCCAACCCAAGCTAAACAACAGACTGTGCACCAACTGATCGATCCCGCGGTACGCCGCCTTGGATGTTCCGGTGACGACCGCTTCGACGCCCAGCGGGGCGAGCAAACGACGGGCCTGATGCTGCATAGCTGCTGCGATCGCTAGATAGCGCTTGGCGCCGATGTCGCGCAGATTGACGAGCACTCTGCCGCGCTTGTAGCCATAGAGCATCAAAGGCGGCGTCGATCTGTCACCTTCGCTCATCAACAACAGCTGGGCTACCGCTTGCTGCGACGAGGGCAGCCCAGGGCGTCCAAACAGCGCGCGATGTGACTCGCGGACGATCGTCTGCGGCCCGATCACGCCGGTCACACCAGACTGCCGCAGCGTCCAGCGCTCCAACGTACTCAAGGCCTCGAGCACCGCGGGGCGCTTGAGCGTCCCGCGCTGACAGACAAGTCCAACTTGCATCGAGACCACCCCCTGCAGTTTGGACTCCACAATACGGGTGGCCTTCGCCGTCGGATGATCGTCGGCGTAGATCCCCAGCAGGTAATTGTCGACTGGCACCAGCGGCGCAGCGACAAGACCGCACAGGGCGACGAATACACCGCCAAAAAAGATCATCCGTGGCCAACGATTGACCCATGAGGCAAGCCGCGAGAGCAGCGGCGCGATCAGCTTGCCTGCTGTGGCACGCGCCGTACGGTCTGGGTCGACACGCAGCACACTGATGCCCAGCGGTACAACGACGATCGTCAGCAAATAGGCCATCAGCACCCCGGCTGCGGCGAAGAAGCCGAAGCGCCGCAAGACCTCCATCGAAGCCGCTTGCAGCGATCCGAAGCCAATCGCGGTGGTCGCCGAAGTCAGAAAACAAGCGACGCCAAGGTGACGAACTGTTGCCGAGATAGCCTGCTCACGGGTCCGCCCGGCACGCATCTCCTCATGCGCGCGACCCAACATATGCACGGCATCGGCCACACCGTAGACCATCACCAGCAACGGCAAGAGGTTGGTCAGGATGTCTAGCGGGTGGCCTAGCGCAGACATCAGCGCAACAGAGAACAAGGTCGACAAACCGATCGCCACCAGAGGAATCGCAATGCCATGAAAGCTGCGATAGAGCACGAGCAGCGCCAGCAGCGTCAGCGCAGAGCCCAGCGGCAGAAAGCGCAGTTGGTCATCGGCGATCCCGCGAACCACTGCAGTTCGGACAACGGGCACCCCGACCAGTGCCAAGCGCACGCCTTGGGGCCGTTTGCGCTGGGCGATTCGCTGCTCGATATCTTCGACAGCGCGACGCACGTCGGCAGCGCGCTCGACGCCGTGTTGTAAGCGGACCGCGATGATCGTCGTCGTGCCGTCGCCAGATACCACACGTGACCTGAGCAACGGGCTGCTCAGCGCCCGCTGGCGAAACCGCACCAACATCTGCGGCGAGCTCGCCAATTGCTCGGCCAGCGGCCGAGTATCAACGCTTTGACCATCGCCCAGCAGATCGCTGACGGTCGTCAGGCTATCGACGCGCCGGACCTGTCGATGGCGACGCAGGTCATCGGTTAGCGCTCGCAGGTACGCGATCACCTCTCCTCGGAAAATTTCGGGAGCCAAAACCAACACGCCGACAAGATCATCGTCAGCACCGTAGAGCCGACGAAACTCAGCAAGGTAATCGAAGCCGGCGTCGTTGGTCTCGAACAGCTGCTGCAAGGAAAAATCCGAGCGAAGGTTCCGCAGCTGATAGCCAGCCGCGAGCGTCGCTATCACGGTCACCGTGATAAACAAGCCACGTCTAGCGAGCAACAAGCGAGAAAATCGCGCGAAGAATCGCTCCACAACTGCTCCATGTTGGCAGGAGCCGACACAATCGCTCATTCGCCGGGCAAACCGGTCGAATCAATTGCGGGCTTCGCGCTATAATAGCCAAGCGCTGTCCACGCGGGTGTTCTTTTTCTCCGGCCGTGGCAGACCGACGACATGTCAATCGAATCCGATCCCCAGCTGGCTCCGTTGATTTTCGCCCCCGAATACGTCGCTCACGCGATGTTTGTCGGCGAGCGAATCGATGTGTCAGAGCTGGAGAATCTCGCCGCCGAAACACCAACTGTGGTTCCGATCGATCGCGGATGCGCGGTGCTCTTTCGCTATGGCGCCGTGGTGTTCTTTGACGTTGCGCCGGCCGCGCGTCTGAAGTTTCTGTCCCAGATCACCGAGCTGATCAGCGATCCCTTTGCTGAACCCGAGCAAGAAGAAGTGATTCTGCGCGTCGATCCGGAGAGCGTTGAGCATGTTGCCGGGCGGGTGTTCTTCTTGCGCGAGTCAAGTGCCGAGCGCCTGCAGCTGGTTGCCACCGTACTCGGCAAAAGTGTGGTACTCGGCCACTACGAAAACTCGCTAGCCACTGTGTTCGACCGCGTCGAGCCGCTGGTCACCAATCTGGCGCAGCGTGGGCGCGCACCGTGGCGCTCGCGGCGATTGCTCGAGCACATCGCCGACTCGCTCCAGATCCAGCACAAGATGATCGGGCGCGCCGAGGTCACCGAAAAACCCGAGCTGCTCTGGGAGCGCCCCCACCTCGAACGAACATATCTAAGGCTTGCTGACGAATTCGAGCTATACGATCGCAATCTGGCGATCGCACGCAAGCTGGCGCTGATCTCTTCGACGGCTCAGACGGTGCTCGAGCTGCTTCACAACCGCCGCTCGTTGCGCGTTGAGTGGTACATCGTGATTTTGATCGTCGTCGAGATCGTGCTGACGCTCAGCGAGCGCATCTAGCGCTACTGATTTCGCTAGGGCAGCGTAAGCCAGCCCGCGGCCTTGCTGGAGTCGAAGCCACCGTAGGTGTGCCCGCCCGGCCAGATGCCCCTCAGCGTGAAGCGTTCACCGCTTCGCACGCTGCAGCCGCGATAGTCGATGGTTACCGAAAGCGAGCCCGCGTCGTGCATATCGAAAGGCCCCAAGCTTTGGGTTTGCCGGCTTTCCATGCACAAGCTGAGCGTAACAAACCGGTTGTTGTTGGCCGAGATCGCGCTCATCCAACGATTGTTGTAGCTCAGCGAAACCACAGCTCGACCCTCACTGACCTTGCTGACGCTCATCAGTCGAAAGCTTGAGTTGTTGGCAGCTGCCTCGATCGACCAGCCGCCGACCAGCACTGCCGCGATCAGCGTTAGCAAGCTACGAACTGTTGTCTTCATCGTCGCCCTCCGCTAGCAGCGAAAAGCAACCGCGGTGCCAAAATCGCGTCGTTGGGTTCACCGCGTAAAACCATCCAGATTTCGACGACAACGGCAGATAAGCGCAAGTAATCTAGGAGTAATCGGACGGTAGCCAGTTCCGATCGACGAACACCTCGCGCAGATTCGGCAAGCTCAAGACGCAAGACAGCCAGCGGAATCGTTTGCGCCATCACACTGGGCAGCGTCGCAAATCTGCGCTAGAGCTAAGGGCAATGTGCCTATTGATCGCCATTCACCGGGTGCTCCCCGAGTGGCCGCTGGTTGTCGCGGCCAACCGCGACGAATGGTTGGCGCGGCCCGCCGTGCCGATGACAACGCTTCAAAGCGATGCGCCGCGCATCATCGGCGGCCGTGATCTGCAAGCCGGCGGCACTTGGGCGGCGATCAATCAACACGGAGTCGTCGCCGCGCTAACAAACAATCCACTGGCGACCCCACAACACGTCGGCGGTCCGGCGAAAAAAAGTCGCGGCAAACTGCCGATCTTGCTCGCCCAGGCCGAAAGCGCTGAACTCGCCACCGCGCAATTGAGCGCAACAATCGACCCGAGCGAATACAATCCGTGTTGGCTGCTGGTCGCCGATCGCCAGACCCTGCATTACTGCGCGCTCAGCGGCCAACGTCTTGAGACCCAGCGCTTGCCGAGCGGAATCTACGTGCTGGAAAATCGCCCGCTCGATCAGTCGGCGAAAGCCAAGCGCGTGCGCGACGCTGTGACCGAAGTGCTACACCCCGAGATCTCGCTCGACCAGCTGTTCGATCAGCTCAAAGCGATCCTCGCCGACCATCGTCGCCCGAACAGCACGCAGACCGCCAAGAGCAGCGCATCGCTGGTCGATCGGCTCAGCGCAGTTTGTGTGCACGAAGACGGCTACGGCACGCGCTCGTCGCTGTTGGTCGCCCTGCCCGCCGAACTTGGCGCCGAGACACCGATCCGCTACGCCGACGGTCCGCCCTGTCGCAGCACCTGGCAATCTGCCGAGGCGTTCTAGACCGCTCGATAACGTCGCGCGATGCCTAGGTTCTGATCAGCTCCCTTTGCCAAGCGGCAGGCATTGCGTACGATAGCAGGTCAACGCGTTCAGCCCGGAGCAGAAGATGACCCATCGGTCGGTCCAGATCGCGGTATGCGCGATCGCCCTTTCGTCGGCAACTGCCTGTTCATTGTTCGGCAGCAACAACGAGCTACCCAAGCTCGGCAACAAAGTCGTTGGCGAAGCGTGTACCAAGACACTCGACTGCATCGAAGGATTGGTTTGCGCTGCCAACGAGAAGTGCGCCGACCCCCAAGACCCGGGAACCGGACAGCTGGGTGATGCCTGCGGCAAGAGCGATGACTGCGCGATCGAGTTCGTTTGCGCGGGAAATGGCAGCTGTGCACCGCCGGGCGCCGGTGTCGAGGGCGCGCCCTGCGCAGGCAATCAGAGCTGCAAAAAGGGGTTGGTTTGTTCGGGGGCGCTGCAGTGCCAGGTCCCCGGATCGCCAAACACCAAGCTCGCCGGCGAAGCCTGCAGCGCAGCGACCGAATGTGCTTTCGGTTTGATCTGCCTAGAGAGCAAATGTACGGCTCTGGCGATTTGGAACGGCGTAAGCTGTGGCCCAAACAGCGCTGAGCCGCTCAAAGCGCTGTTCAGCATTCCACGCAGCGGAAAGCTCTCGAAGGAATTCTACGCGCTGCCGTTCCCCAACGATATCCGCAAGAAGAACGGCAAGGTCGACGTCAGCGGACATCCAGCACCCGGCGATCTATTGCCCGCGGAGTACGGCAACATCGTCGGAGAATACCTCAAGCGCATCAACCAAGACGTCAGCGGCTTCAGCCTGGTACCAACGGTGTACCTGCGAACCAGCGCGCTGATCGACTACAAGACGCTCAAGCTCGACGGCGACAGCCCAACCGTTCAGTTTGTCAACATCGACAAGAGCAGCAGCGCATACGGAAATGGCGTGAGCTACAACATGTTTGCCGAGAGCTCAGCAACGCGCTACATCTGTCAAAATCGCATCAGCTTGCGCCCATCGTCAACGCTCCTTCCGAATAGCACCTACGCCGCCTTGTTGCGCTCGGGCATTACCAACAGCGAAGGCCAAGCCCTCGTCGCCGATCAGGACTTCAAGGTCGTGGTGAGCGACACCGAGCCAAGCGACAGCGATGAAAAAGCCGCCTGGCAGGCCTACGCGCCACTGCGCAGCTATCTAAAGGACAAGGGGATCGACCCGGCGACCGTCGTCAGCGCAGCGGTCTTCACCACTGGCGATCCGCAAGCCAAGTTGCCCAAGCTGCGCGAGGCGGTACGCGCGCGGGCGATGCCAACCCTCAACCAGGTCACCCTCTGTGACGGCACGGCCAAATCGCCTTGTGACGACGGCAGCGACGCCAACCACCGCTGTCCGTCGACGCCCGATCCCGCCTTTTACGAGCTTCATGCGCGCTACAAAACACCGGTCTTTCAGAGTGGCAGCGCCCCCTACAAGACCGCCGCCGATGGCGGAAAGATCGACTACGATGCCAACGGACTGCCCAAATTCGTGCGCGACGACGATGTCTGCGTGGTGATCACGATCCCGAAAGGTACGATGCCGAGCGCGGGCTGGCCGGTCGCGCTATATGCTCACGGCACCGGCGGAAGTTTGCGCTCGTTTATCGACAACGGCACGGCAAAGGCCTTGGCCGATATCAAGGACGGCACAAATGCTGTCGCGCAGATCGCCGCGATCAGCATCGACGGATCGATGCATGGACCGCGTCGTAACAGCAGCGACCCTCCGGATCAGCTGTTCTTTAACCTTCGCAATCCCGCAGCAGCCCGCGACAACGTTTATCAGGGGGCGATCGACAAGTTTCAGCTGATTCGCGTGATCGAAGCACTCGCGCTCGATAGCAGCGCGTCGCCAACCGGCGCAGCGATTCAATTCGACGCCACAAAGATCTTCTTTTATGGTCATTCGCAGGGCACCGTCGAGGGCATCCCCTTTGCCGCGCACGAGCCGCTGGTGCGCGCGGTCGTGCTCAGTGGTGCCGGTGGGCACCTGATCACATCGCTGCTCAACAAGAAGAAGCCGATCGAGATCGCCACGCTACTCAAATTTGCGCTGGTCGACCCCGAGCTCGACAGCGGTCACCCGTTGCTCAACCTGCTGCAACTGTACTTCGACGAGGTTGATGCGCTGCACTACGCCAAGTCGTTCTTGCGCACGGTGCCAAGCGGCAACACCGCCAAGGACCTGCTGCTCGGTTACGGCGTAGCGGACAGTTTCACCCCACCAGCGACGATCATTCGCTTGGCTCGCGAACTCGGCGTGCCGCAGGTCGATCAACCCGCGGAGCGCTGCGGCGACGGTGTCTGCAGCGGCAGCGAAACCTGCAACAGCTGTAGCCAAGATTGTAGCGAAGTCAAAGGATGCGGACCGGTTAAGGCCGAGCTAACGCTGATCGCACCGCCGGTAAGCGGAAACATCAAGTCCGTCGATGGCCCAATCACCGCCGCGATGTGTCCCCATGTCTCCGACGGCAGCTACGACGATCACCATGTGCTTAGCCAGAACCCCGCCGCGAAGAACCAGGTGATGCAGTTTCTCGGCACTGCGGTGCGCGACGGCACACCAACGATCGTCGCGCCATAGCGTACGACCGACTCAGCGCCGTAGCGCGGCCAAGGTGCTCGCCAGCGCTTCGACCATTGCTGGCGAGAGATTGACGTCGGCTTGAACAACGCTCAGCAGCCGCTCGGCTTTGCGAGCGCGTGGGCCGATTCGCTCGAGGATCGCAAGCGCCCGTAGGCGCGTCGCTTCATCGACCGATTCTAGTACTACACGCGCCAGCGGCCGCGCCGCTTTGCGATGCAAGTACTGCAATGCGAAAGCCGCCATCTCATGCTCTTGCAGCGGCCGCCCGCTGTCGAGCATCGCGCAGAGCTCGGTGATCCCCGATTCACCGATGTTGCCCAGCGCCGCCGCAGCCGAGGTGCGCACCGAAACATGCTCTGAGGGAATCAGCGCGGCAATCAGATCGGCCTGGGCTGGCGCGGCAGCCCGACCCAGCCATTTTAGCCCGTAGGTAGCTGCAGCGCGCACGTCAACCCGCGGATGTAGCATCTGCTGACGCAGTAGGCTCAGCGCGACATCGGCGTCGAGCTGCGCCAGCGCATGCGCCGCGCGATCGCGCACATCGACGTCCTCATCGCGTAACAAGGCCGCGATCGGCTCGGCCAAGGCGTTACCGCCCTGACCCATCCGACCGACGGCCAGCGCCGCGAGCTCGCGAACCTGCGCCTTGGCGTCGCCCAGCGCACGCTGCAAATGGGGCAGTGCCTGCTCGCCGATCCGGCTTAAGGCGATCGCCGCCCGCGTACCCACATAGAACGCCGGGTCATGCAGACTATCCTCCAGTGCCGCCAAGGCCGGCGTCGCCCGCGTGCCGAGCTGTTCGAAGATCAGCGCACCTTGGGCGCGATGATCGGGGGACACGCTCTGCAACTGAAAGTGAGCGTCGTACAGCTGCCCCTCCAAGGCCGCAGGCAACATCGCCGCCGTATCGGCGCTCAGCGGTGCGACACTCCGTCCACCGATCTCTGAGACCGGCCCGCTCACGCCACAGGCCGTCAACACGACGATCCCTAGCAAGCACCCGGTGGCTTTGAGTTCGATCGATACCCTGTTCATCCCGTTCACCGCGCGATCTCGTGAGCGTCCCATTAGTTCGCACTCCAGACGTATTCGTACTTGGGAGACGACGTTTGGTCGTGAGAGAAGCAGCGGAAGGTCAGCTGCGTACCGGTCACCGCGGCATGGCAATAGTGATTCCAGTCCCCCTGCGCGTCCTGCAGGATGTCGCCGCAGGCGTAGCTGTCGCCACCGGCCTTATCAGTGACCGAGGTATCAACCGACCGTGAGCTGGAACCGCCCGCGCTGGCATTGACGAACCGAACACCGCCGCTACTAACCGCTTTGCCGCCGAGCAACGGCTTGGTCGCTGTGTAGTAATGGGTATGACCCTCGAAGACGATGTTAACCTTGTACTGCTCAAAGAGTCGCACCCAGTTGACACCTTCGTCGAACGGGCTCTTACCACCACCGCACGGATATACCGGATGGTGATAGAAGACAAAGCGCCAAACCAGCGAGCTGTCGTTCTTATATTTTTCCAACGTGTCCTTGAGCCAAGTGACTTGAGCCTGCGATGGATGTTCGCTATCGAGGCCGATAAACAGCGCGTTCTTGTAGCGCAGCGCGGTGAACACCCCGCTTTCGCTGTTGGGCCCAAGGCTCTTGAGGTTCGGAAAGACCGTATTGAGATTACTCAGCCAAGCGCTATCGCTGGCGTCGTGGTTTCCGACAGCCATGATGTACATCGTCTTGCCAGCTTGGGGCGCGCTGATCTCGCTATGCAGCCATCCCTGCCCGCCTTGTTGAACGTATTGCATGTGCTGATCCCATTCGCTCTTGGTCGAATTGCTCGTCAGGTCGCCGCTCACGTAGACCAGCGCTGCGTTGGGATCGAGCTTCTTCATGCTACCGATCGTTGTGGCGTATCGGCTGCTCATTTTCGGATCGCCAGTAACGAAGAAAGTGAACGTATCACCGGTTGTCACCGGCGGCGGGGTCACGCTCCCACTATCCGGCGCGGCGCCAGCGTCTCCTGGCGGCCTGTAGTTCGTGCCACCGTCGACGGCTAGCGAGCCACCATCACGGCGACCGATCGGGCTTCCCACCGAGCTTCGTTGATCGGGAAGCACACCCCCATCGCTGCCAATTTGCGCGGCGGGGCCACCCTGCTTGCTCAGCTTGGCAGCGCAGCCTGCGGCGCAAAGCAGCGCGCTGGCAAAACAGATGACGACCTTGCGTTCGACGGCCTGACGTTTCATGGGCCGACGAAAATGCAAGGCGCGGTCCAGCTTAGTTGAAGCGCGAGCCGCTTGTTATCGTTGTCGTTTTTTCCTGGCCACTGCGGGCAGCCCTGGGGGATCTGTGGGGTGAGAGGGTTACGCTCGGGTTACGGTCTGGCGTGAGACGACGTGGCAAACTGGCGATCGAAGGCCTCGATCCACGCGGGGAGCACCACTTTTTTGCCGGCCTGCGCCGGACCATCCTGCAGCTTGATCACCGTCAGCAAATCGGGCTTGGTAATCACCGTGGGTGGCGGCGACGCCGGCTCGATCTTGATCATCTTGTGCTCCTTCACCAGAGGTCGCTTGCCGGTGAGGCGTTCGCTAAGGTTAGCCATGATGTGACTGAGCAGCGGAAACCCGTCGATATCTACGGTTACTTTGGCTGAGCGCCGCGTTGCCCAGGCCAAACGCTCGCGCTCAGCTTGCGCCTCGTAGCCGCCGCGCGGCGGAGGCACGTAGAGCACCGACTGATTGCCCTTCGAACCACCGATCTGAGTAAGCCGCTGGTCGCGCGACGAAGCGATCGTGATCTTTCCGGTTCGTTGGTCGGTCCGCGATCGGACCAGGTCGTAGGGCTTTCCATCTCGAGAGACTTCGGTGACGCGCAAATGCTCCGACTCGCCACTCTCGCCTTTGAGCCACTTGTCGCGACTGACCCGCCGCTCGCGCGCGGTGACAACTTGGTAGAGGCCCTCTGATGTTGGAGCGATCTCGTTGACGATCCGCTCGATGATCGTCTGTTTGCCGTCGCGATAGACGATTTGGTCGGGCTGGTAAACGACCGACCGCTTGGGAATCAAGCGCGCCAAGGCGTCTTCGACCACATCGCCGGTGCGTTTGGTCGAATAGTAGGCCACTTCGGTCTCCTGCCAGACCAAGCGCGTCTTGCTGCCCTTTTCGCGCTGGAGCTTGAAGCGATAATTGATCGCCTGACGCTTTTGATGCAGCGTGATCGTCACGCCCTTGCCGTTGGATTGCACATACGTGCTGATCTTGGCCTTCGCCAGCCGCGGGTGATCGAAGAGCGCCTTGCCTTCGGCGCGCTGCAACAACCGCTCACCCAGCGATGCCTTGAGATTCGATCCATGGGAGGCGAGCAGCTCATTGGCCATCGTCAGCAGCGCCGCCTTGGGTCGCAGCGCTGCACGCGGCGCCGGCGGAAAGCCTGCCGGCCGCCAGGTTGGTGCCAGCGATGTCGAAAAGCGCCTGACTCGCCCATCGGAAAAAGCGATCAGCCGATCGCCCTTTTCGGCGATCAACCCGCCGCGCATCGGCACAAATTGATACTGACGCTGCCGAAGCTTCGTCTTCAGCGCCGCTAGCTCGGCCGTCGGATTCGCCACCTCGACCTGCTTCTTCGGCGCGAACCAGCGCGCCAACAGTCCACGCGCGTCGGCCACTGACGTCGTCGCCAAACTGGCCACTACCACCACCAACAAGACTCGAAACGATCCCATAGCGCTCAGCGGAGCATTGGGCGTGCCAAGACAAACACCAACGATCTCAGAACGCTAACAACTGGGCCACCGGCTAGCCGCGCCCCGGTTGGCGGCTAGTGATCAATAGAGCAAAAATAGACTCTTTAATGAGCCAATTCGTAACGGTCAGACTTTCGCCGGCGGCGTGCGTAAAACGAGAGATGAAACTTCACGCGATCGCGTTAATCCTCGGACTGCTCGCGAACCTGCCGGCGGCGGCCGTGGCCGCTCAGCCAACGATCTACATCCAACCGCTCGGCGAAAATCTTCCCGCCCGCGCCGCAGGCGACGTACGCCAGGCGATTAGCGCCTTTTACCGCGTCGAAGTTCGCCTGCTCGAGGCGATCAAACTTCCGGCAGCGGCCTACTATCCGCGGCGACGGCGCTTCCGCGCCGAAAAGCTGCTCGTTGCACTACGCCAGCGTCTACCAGCCGACGGCACGCTAATCCTCGGATTGACCGCGGCCGACATCTCGACGACCAAGGGGGCGATCGCCGACTGGGGTGTACTCGGCCTGGCGACCCTTGACGGCGTGGCCTCGGTAATCTCACTCTATCGCTGCAAGCGCGGTGCACGCGATCAGCGTCACAGCTATCAACGCCTGGCCAAGGTCGCCGTCCACGAGGTCGGCCATAACTTTGGCCTAGCCCACTGCCCATCGCACGGTTGTCTGATGGAAGATGCCAAAGGCAAAGTCTCGACGAGCGATCGCGAGTACCGGTTTTGCGCACGCTGCCAGCATCACCTGCGCCAAAGAGCGGCGCTGCACCAACGCGTCACGCCACCTTGGCCCAAGCCCGCTAAGCCTCTTTGACCCGCTCAATCGTCGCGCCGAGCTTGCTCAGCTTGTCCTCGATGCGCTCATAGCCGCGATCGAGGTGGTAGACGCGGCGCACCCGCGTGATGCCCTTTTCTGCGATCAGTCCGGCGAGAATCAGCGCCGCTGAAGCGCGCAGGTCGGAAGCCATCACCGTCGTGCCACTCAGAGCGCGCCGACCGCGAACCACCGCAGTCCGACCGCGCACCTTGATCGCGGCGTTCATCCGACATAGTTCGGGGACGTGCATGAAGCGATTTTCGAAGATCGTTTCGATCAACGTGCTCTGGCCGTCGGCGACCGTGGCGAGCACCATAAACTGCGCTTGCATATCCGTTGGAAAGCCGGGATGTGGCTGCGTGGTGATCTCGAACGGACTAAAGTGCGTCGCACCGACAACACGAACCCCGCCCGCCGCAGGCGTGACCTGCGCCCCCGCCTGCTCGAGCTTGTGGATCGCTGCGTGTAGATGCTCCGGAAGGCAATTCTTGATCAGCACATCGCCACCGGTAATCGCCGCAGCAACCATGAAAGTTCCGGCCTCGATCCGGTCGGGAATGATCGCATGTTCGACGGGCTGCAATTCGTCCACACCCTCGATGTGAACCACCGACGTTCCCGCGCCGGTCACCTTCCCACCCATCTTATTGATCACACAGGCGAGGTCTTCGACCTCTGGCTCGCAAGCCGCATTTTCGATCGTCGTCCGACCGCGGGCCAACGCCGCAGCCATCATCAGATTCATCGTGCCGGTCACCGTCTGTACATCACAGGTGATCTGAGCACCGTGGAGCTTCTTGCAGCGCGCTTCGACATACCCCTCAGAAAGCTCGATCGTCGCGCCCATCGCCTCGAGACCTTTGAGATGCTGGTCGATCGGTCGCGCACCGATCGCGCACCCGCCCGGCAATGAAACCCGTGCCCGTCCGAAGCGCGCCAGCAGTGGCCCCAGCACCAGTACCGAAGCGCGCATCGTCCGCACGAGATCGTACGGCGCATCGACCTCTGCCAGACTCGAGGTGTCAACCTCGAGACAGCGATCGCCCACGACGTCGGCGCCGAGGTGGCGTAGCACCTGCCCCATCGTCGCAACGTCGCGCAGCAACGGTACGTTCTTAAAGATCGAACGGCCCGGAGCGAGAATCGCCGAAGCGATCAGTGGTAAAGCCGCGTTCTTCGCGCCGCAGATCTCGACTTCGCCAACGAGACGTGCGCCGCCTTTGACAACGATCGCATCCATCGTCTGTTATACGCTTACCAGTCCGCCCATACGCCGTCAGGGCCAAACTCTGTAGAAATGCACAGTCCAGCGGTAACGTGGGTCAGAAGACGGGCGTCGCTGGCGACAACCTTCATTTGGCCCCCACCGAGATGCTCTAGCGTAAACAAGTGCTCGAATTGTTGCTCGTGGGCGTTGGCGAACGCCCCAGGCTCTTCCTCTTCACAGGCCTCGATGTAGTCCTCGTAAAGCTTCATCGTCGGGTGCGGCCCGGCAACGCGCGTCGAGCCCTGCAGCTCGCGGGCGAGAAACGGCGCCAGACCGTTGTCATCCTTACGAATCCAGTACATCGTCGCCAACACGCTCACGTAAAAGCCAAGCGCGTCCGGATGCTCAAGGTCGGCCTCCAGAGCACGCACGCTAAGCACCACGGAGGCGGCGTCCTCATCAACCTGTTCCACACGAATCTCGTAACGGTCACTCATCGGAACCCTATCCTTTGGGCAAGCTTCTGGCAGATCGGTACTGTTTGGCAAACGCCAAGGGCGCTATCGCTGGCTCCCGAACGCTAGGTCGGGAGCTCAGCCAAGAAGCTTCCTGACTTTCGGCGCACGCAGGCGATAGGAGCGCGGCATGCCACTACCGAGCAAAGGTCGCGCGTAGGCGTAAAACGCCTCAGTGACGTCATTACCCTGTTTGTTGATGAACTCGTCGGGAACATGACGCGTTTTGGCGGCGATCTCCTCAAGCGGCGTGAGCTGATAGTCTACCGAGTAGGCGCCCGTTCGGTGAATCGTCACCGAGCCATCGACGTCGTGCCAAAGCGCAAACTGCACCGCCTTTTCGCCGACCTCGCGTGCCTCCTGCTGGTCGACGTCGGAAACCACGCTCATAAAGCTGCGCTGCAGATAACCGAAGGTATCTGAGCGCACACGCTTGATATTGAGCCTATCCTTGATCGCTTTGACCAGTTGATCGCCCAAGGCGCCCGTTCCCGAAAGCTGGACATTGCCATGGGCGTCCTTTTCCACCGAATCCATCAACTGGGTCATGATCGGCTGGCCGTCCTTGTCGATGATCCCCTCGCTGACAGCTACGATGCAGCGACCGTACCGCTGGTAGACGCGATCGACATCACCGACAAACTGCTCGACCGAGAACG
Source organism: Deltaproteobacteria bacterium (assembly GCA_020633415.1). Lineage (GTDB taxonomy): Bacteria > Myxococcota_A > Polyangia > JACKDQ01. The sequence continues at coordinate 493,844 of JACKDQ010000001.1, read as the reverse complement.
GCCGCTCGGGCAGATAGATCAAATGCGGACCATCGTCCTCGTAGGAGCGGCCCAGCGACGAGGCTGCGGTCAAGAAGCCCGCGTGGCGCCCCATTACTACCGCGATGTACACACCGGCCAAAGCGCGATTGTCGAGGTTAACGCCCATGAAGGCCAAGGAAACAAACCGCGCAGCAGAGCCGAACCCCGGCGTGTGGTCGTTGATCACCAGGTCGTTGTCGATCGTCTTTGGCACGTGAACGCAGCGCAGCTCATACTTGGCCGCCTTGGCGTTCTCGTTGACGATGCGCGCCGTATCCGAGCTGTCGTTGCCGCCGATGTAGAAAAAGTAGCGCACGTCGTGGGCTTTGAGTGTCTTGAAGATCCGCTCGCAGTACTCCGTGGTCGGCTTGTCGCGCGTCGAGAGCAGCGCCGACGCCGGCGTCGCAGCAACCTGCTCGAGGTTGTGGGTCGTCTCCTGGGTCAGGTCCATCAACTCCTCGTTGACCAACCCGTGGATGCCGTTAACAGCGCCATAGACCCGACCAACCTGCGAGAACTTGCGCGCCTCGGTCACCACACCGACAAGCGACTGATTGATCACGGCCGTGGGGCCTCCGCCCTGCGCGACTAAGACTTTGCCTTCCAGACGAGAACCCATCACTTACTCCTAGCACTGCTCATCGACTCGAGCTTGGCAACCGCCTGCTCAGCGAGCGGCATGAACTGCTCACTATCGAGCAGCTCTTCGATACCTTCCTCAGCGGCAAGCGCATCAAGCATTGCCGCCTGTAACTGACCGCGACGCCTGGCCTCAGCATAGGGAAGGTGGCTAAACGTCACCATAGAATACAGTGGAGTGAATCGTTGTGGAAGCAGTTGATGGAGCCGTCGCTCGATGCGCCGCCGAAGCTGAAAACCCGGGGTGCGAACCAAATCGCGCATCTCGATAAAGTTGTCGAGAGCCAAATCGGCGATCGCATCACCGTTCGGTTTGCGCGCGCTCTGGTAGGCAGCGAGCGCCTGCGCCCAATCGTCACCAGCCTCGGTCAAACACTCATCGAGTACTCGACAATCCTCGAAACCTGCGATCATCCCTTGGCCGTAAAATGGTACGACCGCGTGGGCCGCATCACCGATCAGCGCATAGCGCCCATCGCGCACCCAGGGACTGCAGCGGACCGTAACCAGCGAGGACGTCGGATTATCGAAGAACTGCTCGGTCAGATTCGGGATCAACGCTGGCACGTCGGCAAACGACTGAGCGAATAGCCGCTCCAGCGCGGCCGCATCTGCGACCTCGGCAAACGATGCCCGAGCTCCCTCAAACGGCATGAACAGCGTCGCGGTAAAGCTACGGTCGGCGTTGGGCAGGGCGATCAACATGTAGCCACCACGCGGCCAGATATGTAGCGCGTGCGGATCGAGCGCAAAATCACCATCGGGTCCAGGCGGGATCGCCAGCTCTTTGTAACCGTGACTGACATAGTGCTGGCTGTAGTCGAAGCGGTCTTGACGACGCATCGACTCACGCAATGCAGAAAACGCGCCATCGGCCCCGATCAGGCGATCGACGTCAATCGTACGGCGCTCGCCACTCCTCTCATCGCAGAGCCTGAGCTGGTGTCGCTGAAAATCGACCGACAGCGCGCGTTGCTCGAAGTGGAGCTCGACCTGTGGCTGACGCGCAGCAAAGTCGAGCAAATGCTTGTTGAGCAGCGTCCGTGAAATCGCGTAGATCGCCTGTCCGTCGAAACCATAGGGCAGAAACGTCAGCTGGCCATCTTCGGCGTGCAGCATCCGCCCGCGCATTGGAATCGCCGATCGCCGAACGGTTTCGGCGATGCCAACGCGTTCAAGCGCCAACCAACCGCGATCCGAACAGGCCAAGTTGATCGATCGACCGCCGCCAACATCCTGACTGCGTAGGTCGGGTCGCCGTTCGTAGAGCGTGACATGATAGCCGCGACGCCCCAAATAGCTCGCCAATAGCGCACCCACCGGCCCGCCACCGAGAATCGTGACCCGCTGGGTGATCGCCATCTCAGACCCCTTTGGATGGTGCCGGCATCAGCCAACCGCAACTGGCACAGCGTCGATTGCTCTCGCTGCCAAAGAACCGTTCGAACACCGGCGGAAGCTGGGTGGTAATATCGGTCAGAAAGAAGGTCTCCTCGTAAAGCACCTCGTGGCACTGCTCGCAATACCAACGCAGCCCATCGTGCTCGTCGGGTCGACGCCGTCGCTCCACCACCAACCCCACCGTATCGGCGAAGCGCTGCGGTGAATGGGGAACACCTGGGGGCAAGAGCAAAATATCGCCTTCACCGATACGCACGTCGCGAAACTCGCCGTCTTCGACGATCTTCAGCACCATCTCGCCTTCGAGCTGGTAAAAAAACTCCTCGGCCGGATCAACGTGATAATCCTTCCGCTGATTCGGACCACCGACGACCATGATCAGAAACTCGCTGTCTTCAAAGACGATCGCGTTATTGACCGGTGGTTTAAGCAGGTGACGATGCTCGTCGATCCACCGCTTAAATGAGAACGCATTGATTTTGCCCACTTGCCACCCCGCTCGGCTGCGCCGCAGCATCCCACGATTTATGGCCAGGAGAAAGCCCTTGTCGGGCTGCTTCGGGGGACGCAGAATTACCGATGGAGAGATCGCCAATGACTCAGCCTTCTGGCCTCCGCCCGATCGAAACGCAAGCCCTCGATGAGGTGCTCGAACAGCACCGCGCGGTTCGCACGCTGATCATGCAGCTGCGCAAAGTGGAGGACACTGCAGAGGTCTGCGCGATGTTCGAGCAGTTGGTGCCATTTCTGAGCGCTCATCTCGAACTCGAGGAAGCAACGCTGTTCACCAAACACACCGATCCCGCGCTTGTCGAGGCACTGGCCGCGCAGGATCGCACCGTCGAGACATTACGCGCCGAACACCAGCTGCTTAGACAATCGGTGTTGAGTATCTCGGCCCAGCTAGCTGGCGGCATCCCGCTCGCCGTGATTCGTCCAGAACTCGACGCGTTTCTCGACCTGCTGCGCCAACACGAAGCCGTCGAAACTGACGCGCTAAGCCACGTCGGCACGATACGCCGTACCATCCGCGACGAGACCCTCCGCGCGAGCAACTGAGCGCAAGCGCGATCAGCGTGAACAGCTAAACAACAGGTCTTGCGCCGCGCCGCGCGCCAGGCCCACGCTGAGCGTCGTTTGGCCAGCTCGCACCACCACTGAAGCGGCAAGCGTGAGAAGTCCTCGACAGCCGGCATCGCAGCCGGCGCACAAGGCGCGCGCTTGACCACGAAAGTGACGCCCACTTGGACAACGCAGGCTCAGCTCGCCCGCCAGCAGCGGATCAACCGCCGGTCGCGAAACGGGCGCCAGCAACTGCTGAGCAAAGACCTCGTCGGCCGCGATGATCACCCCCAGCCGATCTGTCGTTTGCTCGACGCGCAAGCAGCGTTGATTTCGATGGTAAAAGCTGAAGGCAAAACCGCCAGCAACCAGCGCAGCGGAGTTTCGCAAATCGAGCGGTTGGTCAAAGACCGCGCGCGCGCCGTCGCCGAACGCGCACTGCGTAAGCCCGGCGTCGATGCTGCCCAAAAGCGGCGTCGCACAAGTGCTCGACAAGACCATCACCTGGTCGATGCAATCGGCGGCGCAACTGAGCGGACAAGGCTGGTCCGCCAAGCCACAGGAGCCAAGTTCAGCCTTCGCGGTAAACGGTGAGTCTAGGCAGCCCGCCACCGTCAACAGCACCGACGCCATCGTCAGCGCCTTGCGCGCGATCACGGCCACACGTCCAGCCTGACGCCAGCGAGCAGTGGCAAAGCAAGACGCTCTGCGGCAACCGCGCTGCCGCGCGGCGCAGCGGGTAACGACCGTACGATCGTCCAGCTCGGCAATACTTCGGCATAGCACCAGACGAAGCGCCAAACGCGCACCCGCAGACCCGCCCCGGCAAACAGCGCGGCCGACGGGGCGTCATCAGTGCCGTCTCCGGTCACCAGCGAGACACCCACACTGAGATAAGGCCGCACCCAGCGACTGCGCCAAAGCGGATCGAACCGCGCCTGAAAAACCCAGGTCAGCGCGGGAAACAACAGGCTGAGCTGAGCGTCGGCGTATCGCCACCTGAGACCCACGGCGACCAGCGCCGCACCACTCTCGCTGGCGCGCCGCAGGTTGACGCCGCCGCCGCCCGCTACAAAAAACTGAGGGAAACGCGGGCGAGCTTCGTGGCGCTCGACAGACCGCGGAAGGTCTACGCGCTTGGCGTTGCCATGGGCCGGCATCGTCGCCGAGATCGTGTTGACGTAGCGATGCGGCGCCAGTCGACGCACCGCCGCCGCTGCGGTCTCGCGCACCGTCTGATCGAAATCCGTCTTGGCGGCCAAGATCAAGTAGCGCACTGCGCCTGCGGGGCGCAAACGCTCGAGCGCGCGCACGGCGGCCAATCGCACCTGGGAGCTCTCGTCACGCAGACCGCTGAGCATCAGATCGATCGCCACCGCCGTAGACCGCTCAAGGATCTCGAGCTGCCGCGCACGCTCGACCGCCAAGCGCGATCCTCCAAACGCGGGTCTCGCCCCGAGGAGCGAAAGCAACATCAGCAGCAAGGGGAGCCGACGCATCGCGCCACAGTATCACCTTGGCAAAAGCGCGCGATAGAAAGCCGCTAAGTGTCGGTCAAAACGCGCTTTCCCTTGCCGGGCCAAAGAAAGATCGCCTTGCCCTGGCGCGCTGAAGGCGCCAAGGTACGCTGATGAGACGCCCCGCGATCATCTTCGACCTCGATGGCACACTGCTCGACTCGCTCGACGACATCGCCACAGCCGCCAACCGCGCACTCGCACAGCGCGGCCACCCAACCCATACCACCGCCGCGATTCGCGGCTTTATCGGCGACGGCATCGAAAATCTCGTTCGGCGCGCATTGCCGAACACCCACCGCCAGCCAGATGAAATCGAAGCGACCGTGGCAGCGATGATCGCCGCCTACGCAACCAGCGATTTCGCCCGCACGCAGCCATATCCGGGAATTAATCAGCTGATCGCCGAACTGACGCGCCGACAGCTGCCGCTCGCCGTGCTCTCCAACAAGAACGACGACTTTGTCGTGCAGCTAACGCAACTGCGTTTTGCCGACCACTTCACGATCGCGCGCGGTGCTCGCCCGGGAGTGCCGAAAAAGCCACACCCGCAGGCCGCACTCGAGCTTGCTCAGCAGCTCGGCGTGCCCGCCCAAGCCTGCGTCTTCGTCGGCGATACCGCGGTGGACATTGAGACCGCCCACGCCGCAAAAATGTATCCGGTCGGCGTGAGCTGGGGCTTTCGCCCACGCGCAGAGCTGCAAGCGGCGCGGGCCAGCGTGATCATCGACCAGCCGGGCGAATTGCTCGGGCTGCTCAGCAAACTTTGAGCAAGCGTCTAAAATAACTCAAAAAACGAGTTCGCCTCGGGAATCGAGACGCGCTTGCCGGTGGTTCGCGTCAGCTGCTCGGAGAGCGCCGTCAGCTGGGTCTCGTCACCGTGCACCAGGAAGATCTGGCGTGCTTCGGCGGCGTGCTTTGCCGCCCAACCCAAGAGCTCGCTTTGCCCGGCGTGACCCGACAGTCCTTTGAGGCGATGAACCGATGCGCCGAGCTTGTAATCCTCACCCCAAATCTTAACGGTCTGCGGCGCATTGCCGACAGCCTGCCCGGCCAGCTCGATTTGTCGACCGAGCGTGCCCTCGGCTTGGTGACCGGCCAAGAGGATGGCGTTTTTCGGATCAGAGATCGCCGCCTTGGCGTGATGAACCACACGTCCACCGTTCATCATCCCCGAACCAGCGATGACGATCGCTGGACCTTTGTGGTTGACCGCCTCGCGGCTGGCCTCCACGCTCTCGCTCACCTGAAGATTGGGCAGCGCAAACGGATCGCCGTATTTGGCGATGAACTGTTTGACCTCTTCGTTGAGATACTGCTTGGCATATTTGCGCGTGGCGGCGGTCAGTTTGATCGCCAGCGGCGAGTCGAGCAGGATCGGCACATCGGGCAATCGGCCTTCGACCTGCAGTTGCTTGAGCAGATAGATCACCTCTTGGGTCCGCCCATAAGAGAAAGCTGGAATGATCAGCTTGCCACCCCGCGCGATCGTCTGCGCAACAACCTTGGCCAGCGTCTCTTTGACGTCACCGACCGGCGGATGGTTGCGACCACCGTAGGTACCCTCCATCACCACAAACTGTGCGCCCTTGGGTGCTGTGGGCTTGGGCGTGATCAGCGCGTTGGGTCGACCGATATCACCGGAGAACAACACCTGGCCGTTGTGCTTGCCGTCTTTGATGCGGAAGGTTACCGAGGCAGCACCGAGCACGTGACCGGCCAAGCTAAACTCGGCACTAACCCCCTCGCCGAGGTCGACCAGCTGACCAGGCTTGATCGCCTCTAGCAGCGGCAGCGTGGCTTGGACGTCCTGGGGCGTATACAGCGGCTTGAGCTGGTCGATCCGCTCGAGCTCCGCCTGGTCGAGCGTATTGAGCTTCCTGGCCCGACGGCGCATCCATTTCTTCTTGCGCTCGACCGCATTGACCTGCAGGTTAGCCGAGTCCTCGAGCAAACTCTTGACCACCGAAATCGTCGCCTCGGTGCCATAGATTTTCTGTTTGCGCAGCAGCGCTGACTCGATCAGCTGCTTGACCCACATCGGCACGCGTCCCGAGTGGTCGATGTGGGCGTGGGTCAAAAGCAATGCCTCGGCGTCAAGCGCCTGTTTGGGCAAGGTCTTGTTGATCGCCCGCTCTTGCTGCCCACCTTGACCCAATCCGCAGTCGACGATGAACCGCCGCTGGCCGACCTTGAGCGCGAACAGCGAAGGGGTGACGCGCTTGCCGTTGTAGAATTCCAGCCGACAGAAACTCTGCTGAGCCGACTGGGCCTTCTTGGCGCCGGCGTCGGATGCAGCGGTCAGCGCCACAGCTAGAACGAGCAACTTGGTCAGCCGCATTTGGTATCGAGTCACCGCTTTTTCGCCTCCCTCGATCGGCGCAGCGTCGCTGCCCATGGCGTTGGGATCGGGATCCTCAGGGCCCAGATGTGCAAGCCCTGTGCCGTGTGCGGATAACCGACGCCTGGCGTTTTGACTTAGATTTCGAGGAGAGGCAGCGCAGAAACCGGCTCGAGCGCCGGCCTGCTGTCCGAGAATCGGCGGGGCCCTGTTGCGCGAGCAACGGCTGGTCGTCGCGCCTTATCCGCTTCAGATGCTTAGGCTATTAAAGCCCACGCTCGCGCAGCGCTTGGACCAGTAACGGCCAGGCGACCGTCGCATCGAGCAGCACCTCGGCATACTGCCCACCATCTTTCACCGAGAGGAATTTGCCCCAACTGACGCCCTCCGAATAGGTGCAACCCGACAGGTGACCATAGTGAACCGGATCGGGACAAATACGAACGCCGTAGGTGTAACGCAGGTCCACCGGCTTTTGTCCCATTCGCTTGTTGCGAATGTCGAGATAGGGACCTACCTGTTGGGCCCAATTGCGCGGCACACCACCGCCGATCGTAAAGATGCCCAAGCGCCTGCCCGAGGTGAAAACATCCTCGCACCGTCGGGCAAATTGTTCCAAGTCGCGCATACCATCGTAGGCCAGTGGCCGCTTGTTGGCCTCCCGACGTATCAAACGGTGCACGGCAAAATCCAGTCCTAGCTCGGAGTCGCTAAAGGCCGGGATGATCAGCGGCACGCCGTGCTCGGCGGCAAGCTGCAGCACCCCATGACCCGGCAAGTTGCGACCGAGGTAGTCGAGCAGCTCAGCGGTTCCAAGCGGCTCTTCTCGCTCGTCGGCCAGCGCACTCAGTCGCTCGCGCAGTAGCAGCTCCATCTGGTCGAGGTTTTCCTCGGGCTCGATCGTGTCATACACGCGATTGAGACCATGCTCCTGATAAGTCTCATCGCTGATGTCGCGCCGGGCTTTGTAGTGGGTCATTCCCAGCTCTTCAACCATCCCGTGACCAACCAACGCGCCGGTAGCAACCACGCACTGCACCCACTTGCGCTCGATCATCAGGGTGATCAGCTGCCGCAGACCGGCCATCGTCATCGCACCCGAGAGTGTCAAGACAACCCAGCAGTCCTCGTCGCGGAACATCCGCTCCGCCACCGTCAGCGCCTCACCAAGCGCACGCCCGGTGAAGGCCGTGCGCGACATCTCCTCGAGCAGACCAGCAGTGTTTTCGACGCGATCCAAGTCGAGCAATCGCATCGGTTCCAGTCCAAGTTTCTCAGCACTATTTCGACTCATCGCGCCCCCTGTCCAAAACGCAACGCACACCGTCGATCAACGATGCGCGATCGGTCGGCGAGTCTAGCACAGCGAGCTGTTTTTCTCAGTTCAGCGCCAGCGGAACCACTTGCGCTTTGATTTGCCCTCTTGAGCCTCGCCTTCCTTGTCGTCGGCCTTTTCAGCTGCTGGAGCACCGAGAGCATCGGCATAGAGCCGCTTGAGTTCGGCGCGGCCGGCGGGGGGACTTTCCTGAGCAGCGGCGCTGACAGGCAAATCCCGCTGTCCGATCGGCGACGCGGCCACATCTTCCAGCACGCGAGCCGAGGTGCTAGGCAGGTCGGCGAACGGGTCATCGTCGAGCCCGGGGAAAGGGCGGGTCTCGGTCGTCTCTTCAACGGTCGCCGTGGCGATCGCTGGGTTGTTGCCGGTCGATGGACGCCCCGTGCAACGGCGCACATACGAGCGCAGCATCTGCTTGGTCACGCGGTCCATCTCGCCAAAGGCAACGCCCCAAGCGTATTTGCCGTCAACCTCTGTCACGCGGGCGATCGTCCCGGGCAGATCGATCCAATCGCGTAAGCCTGGGAAAAGAAAGCGCACCCGCAGGTCAGTACCCACGGCAGCCGCCAGCGGGGGCAGCAGCAAGATGCCGGTTTCGGAAACATCACGAGCGACACAGTTGACACGCGTACCGACGATGTCGACCGTTGCGCGACCGACAAACTCAACGCGCTCAGCTTCGCGACGCTCTTGCACGATAAGATGATAGCGCAAACGGCGCGCTTTCGCGTCCTCTCGCTAACGACCGCTCACCGCGCTAGCGATAGCGGCGACGCCACCAACGAAAACGCCCAGCCAGCGCGCGTGTCCCCGCTGTTGAGCAACCTGCAGCATCGTCTCACGATCGGAAAATCTGTGAGTTCGACCTAGCCGCCGTCGCAGTTCAAATGTCGAAGGTGTAGCCCAAGGTAAGTGCGAGTATGTGCGCGCTGGCCCGATAGGTCGCGGCGCGGCGCTGCCCCGCGCCATTGCTGGTCGAAAGCGGCGCCTCGGGGGCGGCCTTCTTGTCACCTGTCAGCAAGAACATGTAGCCGAGGTCGGCGGTGAGCTTCCGCCAGCGGTAACCCGCCCCCAAGGTCCATTCGTAGCGGTCGGCATCGGGCAATTCTGCGCTGACCGTCTGCTTGGGCACCGGACTTTGGTCGTAAACGAAACCGAGACGCAGAGGGATATCGGGAGTCAACATGAACTCAGCACCGACGCGCGCAGCGATCGTATTATGCCAGTTCTTCGGCTCAGACGTCGAGGACGGGCGCCGCTCGCCGTTCTCGTCGAGCAAGTCGATCGCCAGTTCCTTGTAACTGCTCCAGGTGATCACGTCCAGTGCAGCACCAACCTTGAGTCGATCGATCGGAAAAGCGGCCACGCCGAAGGAAAAGGTGTGTGGCAGCTTCAAACCGGCGCGTCCCTTGCTATCGATCAGCAGCAAGCGCATCCCTTCGGGCAAGCTGCCATCGGCTTTGGAGAACACCGCGTCGCCCTCGAAGGTCAAAGACAGCGCGCTGCGATAGGTCACGCCGATGTTGAGCCGCTTGGGAATCGCTTTGATCAATAAGCCAACGTTACCGCCAAACGCCAGATCTTCGGCAGCGAGCTCGACATTGATGTCATCAGCGATGGCGGCCGAGTTGGTGTTCGCCCGCTTGAGCAGCACCGCCGCCTGCACGATGTTCAGACCACCACCGAGTAGCACACGCTCGTGCAACTTGAGCGCCACCGTCGGCGTGATGAACGCGGTCTTTAGGTCGACCTCTTGGATCAACGAACGACCCCACCAGGCGGTTTGCTGACCGGCGACGTCGATCGTTTGCGGCCACTTGATCCCCAAGCCAAACGACGAATACACGCCAAGACCAACAGCCAGGCGGTCGTGTACGCGGTAGGTCGCATACAGCGCGGGAATCGGAAAGAACTGCCGCTCGCCGTCGATATCAACCTCGCTGTCGCTATTGGGCGCCGCAACCGTATAGCCGAATGACGGCGAAACCACCGCCACACCAGCCATGATCCCCAGCCCCTCGAGCTGCGCTAGCCCAGCCGGGTTGAAGACGATCGCCGACGGATCATCGGCCATCGCAGTCACCGCGTTGCCCAAGGAGATCGACCGCGCGCCCCACTCGTTGATCGCAAAACCCGCGGCATCAGCGCGCTGACCAGAAAACAGCAACGTCAACGCCACAACCGACAACGCGATCCTTCTGCTTATTACGTGCATCATCGGCTCCTAATTGCAGGTCCCGGCTGCAAGATCAGGCTTGCAGACCTGCCCGGTGGTGAGAAACGTGATCATCTGCTCTTGCGCCGCCAGCGTCGCGTTGGCGTCCGGGGAAGCACCGCGCAAGAAGTTATGGTCTTGGTTGGCGTAGGTCGTGTTTGCGGTCGGTGCGCCCAACCACTCGGCGAACTGCAGCCCCAAGTTCGCGGGAATCACCGTGTCCTTAGCGGCGATCTGAACCATCGCCTCTTTCTTCGGTACCTTGTTCTGCTTGATCAGGTTGTCCAACTGTTCGTTTTGCACGTAGTTGGCAAAATTCGCCGGATCCGCAGCATCCAAGATCCATTGAAACGTGTGCAAAAGCTGCATGTCAGCCAAGGAGCCGGCGGTGATTCCGCGCGCCTTGCGCACATCATCGAGCGTCGATCCCAAGCCAGGACTTTCGGCGAAAATCGAAACGATCGGCGCACCCGGCACGTTGAGCACAGCGCGACGGGGCAGCTCTTCCACCGCCATCACCAGCGTGCCGAGAATCGAACCGAGCGATTGGCCAACGTAGTGAAAATCGGTCGGGCTGATCTTGAGGTTCGCGTCAAAACGCGTAAACGCACCCTTTTCGATCGCCCGCAGCAACGCTGCCGCATCGACGACATGCTGGCGCAGGTTGTCGCGCACGGCAAACGGATAGGCGGTGTTCATAAAACGCGCGCCACCCGAGGCATCGGGCACACCATCACCGTTGGTATCTTTGAGCGCCCCAGCACTACACTTGCCCGTCTTCACATCGCAGGTCGCGCCACTATCGGCGCAATGGGCGTCGAGATCGCACAACGAACGCTGGCCATGATAAATCGCGTCGAAGGCGATCGTCGCAAACCCGGCAGCCGCCAGCGCATCGGCGAGACTGGCCATATGACGCTTCGCGCCGAACAGCCCATGCTGGTAGATCACCAGCGGCCAGCCGGCCGGGTCTTTGGGCGTACCCTTGGGCACCGTGGCGATAAACGGAATCTCGGTGGCCACACCAGCGCTGCCGATCGTCGTCGCCGGGAACAACGCGCCGGTCGCGGGGTCCAGCGCGTTATAGCTGCGAAATGCGCCGCTGACCCAAGTCCCGATATTCGACGAGGCGAAGGCGCCGGCCGTCCACCAGCTGGGCGCAGAGGTCTCCTTCTGAGCGCCGATCAACGCGGGGCTGTCGCCGTCTTTGAGCGGTGACGCAGCGTCGCCGAAAACTTGCCAAGGCAAGGCCCGCAACTGCGAAAGCGGTTTACCGATCGACTGCGTGGTGAACGTCCAAGCGCCGACGATATTTCGCCGCGGAATCTTGAACAGCGGATTGGTTTCCAGCGTATTGAATAGCTCGGCATAACTCGAACGCAGCCCCTCGAGCGCACTTGCCGTGGCGTCGTCCAACACCGAAACCCGCGACTTGCTGTCTGCGGTCGGTCGACCTTCGTTGTCTAGCTTGTCGACCAACGGCACGCTTAGCCGTGCCAGCGCAAAGATCGATGAGGGAACCAGCCGACGACCCTGCTTATCGGCCAAGCCACCTGCCGAGGTCACGGTCTTGGCCACTTCGCCATCGCTCGCCGAGACAAGCACCACCGCGTACTGACTCTTCTCGCGCAACGGCTTGTTGGGCGTCATCACGATCGCATTGTTCTCAGCCGAGTAGCTAAAGGTAACGTCGGGCGGATCAAGCGGACTGCTGATGTTGATCACGACGAAAGAGCCTTCGGCCTGCAGGGTCTTCGCGTCAACCGAGCCGGCAACGGTCGCCCAGTACGGTGCCGTCGTCGAAAAACCGTCGAGGGTATTTAGACCGAGACGCAGGGCCTTGTCGGCGTCGGACTCGCCTGCTGGAGCTGGAATGCAGACAAGACCCGTCTTGCAGTCGGCGCTATCGCTGCGGGCGATGATGATGTCGTTGCCCGGCCCAGGCAACTTGCCGGTCGTCGGATCGAATTCAACCTCGGTCAAGCCCAAGGTGGTGAACCCCCAGGCGACAACCGCCTTGGCGAGCTGATCCTTGACCGCCGGCAGCAACTCGCCAAGCGCAAACAGCGAGGCCGTTCCTTGGCGCAACTTCTCAAATCCGGTGGCCGCAACGAGCACCTCGTCGTGGATCTTCAACTCGAGCGCTTGCTCCTCGAGGCATGCCTCGCTGCCCTGCGCGCAGGCCGCGGTATTGGCAGCGCGCATGCGACCCGCCACGGCCGAGACCAGAAACGACGAGTAGTTGAACACGCACGCGCCGTCTTTCATCTCACAGATCGGCTCACTGCCTGCGACCAATTCAAAGTACGGCGACCGCAATAGCGCTTTGCCAGCGCTGTCCTTCAGACCGTCGAGCACGTAGACCGCATGAGTCTTGCCGCGCTGCCAGCCGCCTTGGCGAGAAATGTTGACCACGCTGTACTCGACGCTCGTCCCAGCGCGCGTCAGCGTCTTGACGGCATGGCTGAAGGTCAGCTCAGTTGCCGGAACCCGGGCCACGGCGCCACCAGCCTGCTTGTCGACGGTGAGCACGATGATTTGTTCGGCCAAAGTTGCGGCCTCTTGCGAGGTCGCATCCAACTGACCGGTGAAGATGACCTGCGCGCTACCCGATGTCGGAAAACCATCCAGGGTATTCAGCCAGCGGTCGAATTCGTATTGCGCGGGCCGCGTCGCCTTATCGGCCACCGGCACTTGGAGCAAACCACTGACCGGATCGCGGACAGCATCGTTGGGCGTCGGTAGCAACGCGCCCCCCGGATCGAACTCCGGTGTGACCCGTGCGCCAAGCGGCGCTTCTTTGGTTACATTTTCCGCGCATGCCGCACAGAACGTGAGCACTCCGAAGAGCGCCAGGCTGCGGGCGCGGCGAAGACGACGTCGTTTGCTCATTACGTGCACCTAGTCTAGTCGAGTGCTACCTCGTATCAGGGGGCCGCGCGGAATTCAAGCTGACTGTCGGCTGCGGCAAACCTGCCAATCTTACGCACTGCGTCAGCGTCGAGCGGACCGATCGAGACAAATGTTTCCGCAACCCTGCCGGCGATCATAGACTGAGAGCATGCGACCTACCTCCGACTTTCAAGCCATCGTTGCACCACAACCCGCAAAGCCGATCGCCGTCGTCGCGATGGGCGGCCACGCCTTCATGCGCACGGGACAGCCCGCAACCTTTGACACCCATCTGAAGAACGCCGCCGAGATATCGGCGCGCATGATGACCTTGATCGAGCGCGACTACGACTTGGTGATCACCCACGGCAATGGTCCGCAGGTCGGCATGCTGATGCAGCAGACCGACATCGCGCGCGACCAAGTGCCGACGATGCCGCTCGACGTGCTCGTCGCCGATACCCAAGGCTGGCTGGGACACATCATGCAGCAAGAGATGCTCAACCAGCTGCGTCGCCGCAACCTCAACCGCTTCGTGGTGACGATGGTCACCCAAGTCGAAGTCGACAAGCGCGATCCAGCCTTCTTGGCGCCGACCAAGCCGGTCGGTCGATTCATGAGCGAACAAGAAGCGCGCGCCGCCGCCGAACAGCACGGCTGGGAAATCGTCGAGGACTCGGGCCGCGGCTGGCGCCGAGTCGTGCCTTCGCCGCGGCCACAACGCGTCGTGCAATGGCGAATGATTCAGGACTCGGCGCGCCATGGCCACATCGTAATCGCCGGCGGTGGTGGCGGCATTCCGATCATCAAAAACTCCTACGACGACTACGTCGGCGTCGAAGCCGTGATCGACAAGGATCTAACGTCGGGCTTGCTCGCCAGCAGCATCGGCGCCGAGCTGTTGGTGATCCTCACCGACGTGCCCCACGCCTATGTCAACTACGGCAAGCCGAACCAACAAGCGTTGGGCGCGGTAACCGCCGAGGAAGCGGAAAAACTGGTCTCTCAGGGGCACTTCGCCCCCGGCAGCATGGGACCCAAGGTCCAGGCGATCCAGTCGTTCCTCAAACGCGGCGGACGCCGCGCGTTGATCACCGACGGCGCAAGCCTCGAGCTGGCACTCGAAGGGCGTGGAGGCACGCACTTCGTCGGCCGGCTCTAGTCCGCTAAGCGAACTTAGCGCCAGCGAGCCACGCGGTTAGCGACGCGCGCAGGCGTTTGTCGGCACCCTGCGCGCTAGACGTCCAGATACCAGCGCGTCTCAACGCCAGCGCGTTCGAGCAAGGCCCGCGCCTGCCGGTTGCCTTCGCGGCGCAACGCCTGCTCATCGATCGCCGTCAGCCGACCATCGTCGACCACCAAGCGTCCGTTGACGATCACGCTGTGGACTTCTTGGGAAAGACCGCAAAAGACCACCGCCGCCAACGGGTCGGATAGCGCGCCGACATAGTCCAGTCGATCCATCTCGACCAACACCAGGTCAGCTGGCTTGCCGACTTCCAGCGTCCCGAGTTCGGACCAACCGAGCAGATCGGCGCTGCCACGGGTCGCTAGATCAAACACCTGATGGACGTCGATCGCGGCCGCGCCATGTTTGACGCGGTGGAGCAGCAGACAATTGCGCAACTCGGCGAGCATGTTGGAGCTATCGTTGGAGGCGCAGCCATCGACGGCGAGACCGACGCGCACACCGCGCCCGATCATTTCCGTGACGCGTGCGAAGCCCGATCCGAGGCGCATGTTCGAGGTTGGACAATGGGCAATACCCGTGCGCGTCGCGGCGAGCTGATCGAGCTCGGCGTCGTCAAAATGAACCCCGTGCGCAAACCAAACGTCCTCACCCAACCAGCCCAAACGCTCCATCAGCGCCAGCGGCCGACAGCCGTAGGTCTGTTGGCAATAGCGCTCTTCGTCCGCGGTCTCCGCCAGATGCGTGTGCAGCTTGACGCCGTAGCGACGGGCGAGCTCGGCCGAGCGTTCCATCAGGCGATCGGTCACAGAAAACGGCGAACACGGCGCCAGCGCGACGCGGACCATCGAATTCGCATCGGCATCGTGGTGCTCGGCGATCAAGCGTTCACTGGCTTCGAGAATCTCCTGCTCGTCTTGCACCACGCTGTCGGGCGGCAATCCACCCTGGCTCTTGCCCCGCGACATGCTGCCCCGTGAGACGCAGAAGCGGATACCGGTTGCCGTCGCTGCGCTTACCTGCGCGGCGAGCGCCTCCGACGGCAAGCTGGGCGAAAACAAGTAATGGTGGTCGAAGGTCGCCGTGCAACCGCTCTTGAGCAACTCCGCACAACACAGCTGCGTCGCGACTTCCAGCGCTTCTTGACCAAGCTTGCTCCAAACCGGATACAGGCCGACCAGCCAGTCGAATAATTCGGCGTTCTGCACGGCAGGCAGACAGCGCGTCATCGACTGGTACATGTGGTGGTGTGTGTTGACTAGCCCGGGAAAAACCAGCTTGGTCGAGGCATCGATCACCCGAGCAGCGGGTGCGTCGATCTGTTCGCCAATCTGCTTGACGATCCCACCAGAGACCAACAGATCGACGCCGCGCAGACGCGCGTCCTGCCCGGGTCTGGATACCAGATGATAAATGTTCTTGAGCAGCAGATCTGAGGACACGGCCGGTCCAATCGAGCGCGGACGGGGAGACTATTCGCCTTTACCGAAGTGGTCGTCGAACAGCTTGCGTCCCTTGCTGTTGAGCTTGTAGTAGTTCGAACCACCCTCGCTATGGTCGACGACGATCGACGTCGGCTTGCTGCGGCGAATATAACGCGCAACATTGGGTGGCTCGAGGCTGACCGCTGAACGAGACATCACCATCCGCGCGATGTCCGCAGGTCTCAGCGGGCCGACTCCCTCGAGTTGAGCGACACCAAGCGACCAAATGATCCGCGCCAGGTAGGTGCTACCGTTGATCGCATCTTCAACATGCAGCGGACGAACCTGCTGCGACGCACTGCGATCTCCCTCGACGGGACGGCGCTTCGCTGGACGCTTCTTCGCGGCACCGGCGTCGTCCTCCTCAGACGGCATCGCCGCTGACGGCATTGCCCCAGCCGAGACCGACCCAGAAGAGACCGACCCAGAAGAGACCGACCCAGAAGAGACCGACAACGACCCAGACGCCGTTGCGCCAGACGAGGTCGCAGTCGAGCGCCCCGCCGATGTTATCGCTGGCGCTGCGCTGGGCTTTGCTGCGTGCTGCACGGCAGGCGCACTCGCCGACGGTCGCGCCGGCGCACTTTGACCATTGGCGCTCTTGTCGGTTGCCGACTTTTCGCCGGCCGAGCCTGATACCGCCTGGCGCGGTTCCGCCTGGCGCGGTTCCGCTTGGCGCGCAGGCGGCGCTTGGCGCGCAGGCGCCGCGGGCTGACTCGAGACCGGTGGCGTTTGTGGCCGAACTACCGGCGGAGGCTCAGGGTAGTTGATCGAGCGTGGCGCGATCAACGACGTCAGCGACGCTGGGACCCCCATCGATTCGGCAAGATCGGCGACAACGCGAAAGGTGTTGCGTACGCCATCCTGAACCATCTGAAACATGTCTTGCGCCCGTTTCAACATCAGCAAGTCCCTTCATCCCCAGAACAATATCGGCGACGACAAGTCACCGCCGCCGTATACCACATATTACGCCAATGACCAGCGTATGCTCGTGTACTACGGCCCCGTCGTCAAGCCCAGCGCCCGCAGCGATCCGTCGGCGACGACAGCATCATCGGTGCGTCCCGCTGCAAAACTCGCTTAGCACACCGAAGGTCGAGCGCGGGTGAACAAAGGCGATCTTCGCACCATGGGCGCCATCGCGCGGTGCGTCGTCGATCAACCTGACCTGCTTGTCGGCTAGCTCGCGCAACACCGCGGCAACATCATCGACATCGTAGGCGATATGATGGATGCCTTCCCCTCGCCTTTCGAGGTACTTAGCGATCGGACTTTGTTCCGACGTCGGCTCGAGCAGCTCGATCATCGATGAGCCGACCCGGAACATCGCCACCTTGACCTGCTGATCGGCGACCACCTCACGGCCCGCCAGCTCCAAACCCAGCACGTCGCGATAAAAGGCGACCTGGGTCTCGAGGTCCCGCACGGCGATGGCGATGTGCGCAATCTTGTTGATCTTCATCGTCGCCCCCTGTTCCACAAGGGTTTTACTACAGATGTCGCGCGCTTGACAGAATAGAGCGCAGCGGGGCACCATGTTGAGCACATGGACGAGGCGCTATTCAATCTACTCGCTGCGCTCGTCGAACAGGCACGCGCCTTGGCCGTGCGAACAGCCGGCGACGCAGAGCACCCCACCCCGTGCCACTTTTGCGGTGCGACCTTGCCGCTATGGGAGCACCTGCTCGTGCTCCAACTCACGGGCGTGCCGGCACACGCGCGCTGTCCGGCGGCAATCCTCGAAGCCAGGCTGCGCGATTCTGGCCCACACAGCGAATTCCCCTACGAGGACTTTTCCCGTCGCATCGAGGAGCGGGTGCGGGCCAAGGCGACGCCGACGACCGTCGCCGGTGAGGTCGACTGCTAGTGTCCGACGTCAGCTTGTCGTCGACACTGCTACCGCAAACCCTGGCCGAGCAACTTCGTCGCGCGGGACAAACCGCGCTGATCGATCGCTTTGCCCAGCTGACGCCCCAACAACGCGCCAAACTACTCGCCCAACTGCAAGCGATCGACTTCGCCTGGCTGGCCCGTGTCTGGCGCTCAACGATCGCCGAGGTCCGTCCCGACGAAATCGCGCCCTATCGCCAGGCGATCGCCATCGACGATCCACGCCGTGACCAAGCACGCGCGCGCGGCGAACAAGCCCTTGCCAAGGGTGAAGTCGCCTGCCTGCTCGTCGCTGGCGGAAGCGGTTCGCGGCTCGGCTTTGACGGCCCCAAAGGAGCTTTCCCACTCGGCGCGGTCTCAAAACGCACGCTCTTCGAGCTGCACCTCGACCGCCTGCTGGCCCTCGGCAAACGCTATGGGACGGTTCCGCTGTTGTTTCTGATGACCGGTCCGGACAATCATCAGCAGACGCTGAAGCTCTTCGCCGACAACCAAAACTACGGCTACCCCAGCGAGCGGCTGCAGATCTTTCAACAGGGCGTCGCGCCGGCGCTCGACGAGCACGGCCAGCTGCTACTCGCCGAGCCGGACAGCCTGGTACTTTCACCCAACGGCAACGGTGGACTGTTCGCCGCGCTCGCCGCTTGCGGCGCCTACGACCGCATGGAGCGAGCTGGCGTCAAGGCGATCAGCTACATCCAGGTCGACAACGCGCTCTCGCAAAGCTGTGACCCACTGTTCTGCGGGTACCACCTGCTCGCCGGCTCCCAATATTCTTGCAAAGGGCTGAAAAAGCGCAGCGCCAGCGAAAAGGTCGGCGTCTTTGCCAAGGTCAACGGGCGACTGACGATCGTCGAGTACTACGAGATCCCCGCAGCGCTTAGCGCACAGACCGCTGCCGATGGCGAGCTGCTGTTCGGCCTGGCCAATCCGGGGCTGTTTGTCTTCGACTTGGATTTTATGCGCGCGCAAGCAGCACGCGATGATCTGCCCTTTCACAAGGCGCATAAGAAGATCGCTCATATCAGCGCCGAGGGAGAGCGGATCACGCCCGATCGCCCCAACGGCTACAAGCTCGAAGCGTTCGCGCTCGATACGCTTCCCGAGGCCAGCCCGGCACTGGTGTTGATCTGCGAGCGCGAAGAAGAGTTCGCCCCGGTGAAGAATATGCACGGTGAGGACAGCCCCGAGACGGCACGGCAACTGATGCAACAGCGCTTTGCCCGCTGGCTGGCTCAAGCCGGTGTCGAGGTCGCCCCCGGCGCAAACGTCGAAATCGCCGCGCGCTATGCGCTAGATCAAGCCGAGCTAGCCGCACGCCTGACCGCGGGCCAGCGCTTTTTCGTCGACACGTTTCTCGACGGGTAGGGCCCCTAGATCAGCACGCAAACTTCCGCGTGACAGAACAGCTTCTCGGCAGCTTCGACGATCACCGAGGCAAAAACAGTCTGGAACTCGCCACGCTTGAGGTAGAGCGTCACCAGATACGAGGAAACCTGCCAATTCGCCCAGTGGGCGAAAGACTTGCTCATCCGGATCCGCGACGGATAGCTGCAATACTCGAGCTTGCGCTCGACTTCGGCCTCGAGGTCGATCCCCAACGCGGTAGCGACATAGTCGGCGATCGCCTTGTCTCTGTAATCAGCGCGTCGCAGGCCAGCAACGCGACCCTTTTTGATCGTTACCAGCGGCTTTCCGAAAGAGAGCGTCGGCCCCCCGGGCGGATCGCGCAGATCGATCGGATCATCGTAGACCCTGCACTGGGTCGCTTGCTCCTCAGGAGTGCGCCACGAATCGCCCTTGATCACATCGGCAACGATCCGATAGTCGCCATCGGCAAAGACGATTTCGCCCTTGGCATCGGCGCCCAACTCCGGCGACAGCGGTTGGGGCGCAGCACCACAGCCGACAGCGAATAGTGCCAGCAGGCCGAGCGCCCAGCCGAGCGGGCGAAGGCGGTACCTCATCAGTGAGCTATCTCTTCTTGCCACGCACAACAACCGGACGCGCGAAAAGCGAACGACTCGAGATGTCGGGCTGTGCACCCAGCGCGCCCAGTGCCCGCAGCGGTCGGTTGAGCCGCAAATCGCGCGCGTTGCTGCCACCTGCCGGGCCAATGAAGCTTGGCGGCATCCGACCGGCAAGCAGACCGGGCAGCACAGCGATCCCGCGTTTTTTGAATTTGCCGAGCAGCTGCCGTTTCAGTGCCCCTACCTCAAAGATTGGGGCCAGCGCGCCCTGCTGCTCCGTCGGAAGACCCGCCAGAGCGCCGCGACTTTTTTGGGAAGTCATCGTCAGCTCGTATTGCAGCCCAAGCATCGACAGCCCCGAGGCCTGGCCTCCAGACAGCACGCCGCCGACCTTGCGCAACTCGAGCTTAAACTGCTGCTTGCCGTCGGTGCTCTCGAGCAGATAGACGGTCGATACCTCGCCACGACGAGCCGGTTGGCCGGTGACCTTCCGCAGACGCATTCCCTTGCCAAAGTGAGCGGCCGCGCTGCGCGCTCCCCCGGCCTCGATCTGGGCAAACAGTTGGCTCGCCTGGACAAACCCTTCAGCGCCAAAGGCCACCACGCGCTGCGGAGAACGCAGCAGCCGCAACCTGGATACATCACTGACCCGCCGCATCGCGGGCAGTGGCTCGACGCGATGGGCTTTCAGCGACCCGACGAGGACCTGCTTCATCAGCTCGGCCGCGGACTTGGCGTCGGAAGCGTTTCGTTCACTGAGATTGATCACCTTGAGCGATGGCGGAAGGACCAACGTGCCACGCGTGGTCTGCGCTCGGCCCGAGCTCAGCTCGAAGCGAAAGAGCTCGATGCTCTGCGCGTCTTGCAGCACGTAGGCGGCAATGTCTTTGCTCGCCGTCGGCACGCGCAACAGCCGCCTGCCACTACTGAAAAACTTGGCCACATCAGCCGCAGAGCTCGCACCGAGCGTTTGGAAGATCTGTTCGATGCGCGACTTGACGTCGCCCGCCGACGCGCCGCTCTTGAAATACAGCCGGGCGCTGCTGATCGTCTCCCGTAGCGTCTCACGTAGCGACGTGGCGGATAGCCGCTGGACAAAGGCTTCTGCGGAATCATCGTTGGTTTCGGCAGCGGCGCCCGCAACCGGGCCAAAGGTGAACACCATGGCAACAATCAAGGTCTTGGTTAGGCGTGTCATAATCGCAGACGAAGCACAGCGCATGCCAGTGACTACGGCCACAGGCCCAAAAGATTTTCAGCACTTAAACCGATTGCCGGTGGCCAACGGACCCGCCGATCGGTGGCCTACGCAGTTGCCGCAAAGAAGCTGACATGGCCGATCGCGCGATCGATGCGCAGCGCATCGGTCGATCGCGATATCAAACGCCGACACGTTCCGAATTCACACCAGACTGGCGACCAGCGGATCTGTCTGCGCCGCAGCGCACCTGCCTAACCCCCTACAAGTAACGACGTTCACGCCGCACTCTCTTGGCACGCCGCTCGCATCGCTGCGGTCTGCCCACAACGAGGATCGCGACGATGAGACCCCAACCGCTTCTGCTGATGACCTTGGTCGCGCTGATGCTAACCGATGCTCAGGCCTACGAAAGACCGCTCCCGCTGGCGGGCGAGGCGCGAACGGCCGCGGTGCAAACGCTAAAGTCCCGGCAGCACAGCTTCGCCCGCACGGCACAAAACAAATCGCTCTCGCCGACCCTCAAAAAGGCACTCACAGCGATCGACAGCGCTGTCAAAGCGCTGATCAAGCGGTGCGGCGGCTTCGCGGCCGCCAAAGAGATCACCGAGGATCGCGCGTCGATGCTCGGCCACGAAGTGACCAGCACCTTCGCCGCGCCCAACGTGACGTTCTACAGCTACGAGGAAAAGGCCAAGGGTGTACATGATCAGCGCTTGTCGCTAAGCAGCGGATTCGCTCTCGACGTCGAGCTCTACAAGTTCAGCGGCAACGGCATGCGCAAGACCGTCGGCTTCAAGGCGAAGCTACCAGCGCGCGAGCCAGCGACGAGCAAGGAGCGCAAGATCGCCCAGCTGCAAGGCGACGAGCACGGCCGCTTCATCCCACCGACAGTCGAGCTCAGTCAAACTTTCGTCAATCAGCGTCGGCACCGCAGCAATGTGATCCGCCCGCGCAGTGTACGAACCAGCAACAAGATCACCCACACGCGTTTGGTCTCGGCGGCCAGCAAACAGCTCACCGCCAGAACACCAAACGTCAAGCTCAAATCACACCAGGCGGCCCTCGCTGCGGTGCTGAGCTTTCTTGAAGCCAAGGCCAGCGAGCCGATCACCCGCACAGCGCGGCGACGGATCAACCAGGTGCTGCGCCAGGTGCGCGGCAAGATCGCATCCAAGCGGCTGAGCGGATCGCTCGACACGCTGTTCAGCTCGCGCGTTTCGCGCCGGATCAATGCCGAACTGAGCAACGGCGATGCCCTCAAAGCGACGATCACCGCAGACCAACTGGGAACCACCGTTGCGCTCGAGATCGGCCAGCGCAACGGCACAACCACAGTGTTGTCGCTCGGCGAGCGCGGAGCGATCACCCACACCATCAAGACACGCCAAGCGTTTGCCAAGGGCCTCGGCTGGCACACCGTCACCTTCGAGGAAAATCGCCGCACCGAGATCAGCGGCGGACTGCTAGGTCGCGTCTTTGGCAACTACATCGCGGGCAACACGACGTACAGCATCGAAACGACGATCGAGCGGCCACTGACCCGCGGCGACTTGCCCTAGACGCCCACCGAAACCAACCCGTCGAACCCAACCAGCCCAAGTCAAAGCCCGCCCAGACGTCGTCGACGGCAACTCGAAGAGCGCCGAGAGATCGAAGGGCACACCAACGCTCGCACCGCGATCGAGCAAAAGATGAACAGAATCTTCTAACGCGCGCCATCGGAGTGAAATCGCAGCCGTCGTGGCCGGAGCGCTGCGCGGCGCGGTCGCATTGGCGTTCCGCAGATGCGGCAGTTCGTGCTTGTTTTGGAATCCGAATGGAATTGCCGAGCAAGAAGGCTCGTTGCACCTTCGTAACTGTACCGAGCTAGCCAAGGAGAACCATCATGAACTCGCGCCGTCGTCATCAGACCTGCGGGGTGCTCGTCGGCATCTGCGTGCTGGTAAGCAGTGCTTGCGCCAACACCGATTTCGTCAACGGAGCCGATGGCGGTGCACCGGATACTCGGGGTATCGGCACGCTCGACGCTGCGCCGATCCAGCAACAACGCGCCGAGCTCTGGTACGCGATCGAGAGCACCCTGGTCCACATCGAGCTCAACGGCGCGCAAGAGATCAGCACCGGCCCGACCGGCTACGTAAAGGACATCCACACCTCGACGATCACGCCGAGCCTATCGGTCGGACACAACTCGCTAGTCGTGCTCGATGATGGCTCGCTTCTCGGCGCACGACTGAGCATTCCAGAGCACGACACACAGTTTTATCACATCGCTCAGCCACCGCGCGACGGTAGCCCGGTCACCGCCAAGATCATCGGCTTGATGCCCGACAACATCCGCATCGAAGCGATGCACGTCGACTGCAAAGGTCGCGTCTACGTGATGGACACGGGTGTTCACGATGGAACACCGGAAGGCAATCGACTGTTGCGCTTCACCGGAGACATCGTCGCCGGTGACTTCTCTTTCGAGGTCATCAATAGCCTTGAGAACGCTCCCGACATCGACGATATGGGTCCGGGCGTTGTCGATGGCGAGATCACCGACAATCCGGGATTTGCGATCGACAGCGGAGACATCTACGACTTCAATTACCAACAAGGCACGGGCAAGCGAGTCGGCAGCGGCGGTACCTGGGGCATCCACGCGCTCGGACGCCAGATGTTCAGCGACGACAAAGCGCGGATCTATGTGCTGAGCCAGGACGGCGAGTTGTATTGGGTCGACCCGGTCACGATGATCCGCTCCTCACGGCTGGAGACCGGACCAAAGGCGATCAATGGTTATGACGGCTGGTCTGGCCTGGCCGGTCCACTGTCTAGCTGCAAATCGGGCTTCATCGTCGAATAGCTAGCCCAGCTAAGCGAGCCAGCCGGAGCCAGTAGCGATCAGACTGGCGAGAAACAACGCGTAGCGCAACAGCCAGTGCGCGATGCGAAACGGCGCTCCGGCCAAGGTACGCGGACCGACGACGAAGTAGGTGTAAGGCACGATCCCCAGCACCGACAGCAGTGCGACGCCGATCCAGAGCACGGCAACACTGGGCGCTTTGGTCGCTGCCCAACCGGCGGCGTTAAGCTGAGCCAGGTGGGCAAAGTATGCCGCGCAAACAAAGGTCGCTGGGGCGGCGAGCAGGCGTCGAATCCACGGCGGCGTTTGTCGACGACGCCAAGGACGAAAGAGTACGATGCCGATCAGTAGCGGCAGTGCAGCGAAATGTTGCGGCATGCCGCAGCTGATCGATGCGAAGATCACCAACGTACCGTAGCCCGGCCAAGCGAAGGCCCAGGCATGCTGGCGCAGACCGCCCCCCACCGACTCGGGCCGCTTGCTTAGGGCGACCGCCAACAGCAAACCGATCGCCGAAACCGCCAGCACGATCCCCAACGGAAGATTGCCGCGCCCTGCCGAAAGGCCTGCGAAGATCTGATCGAGATCGAATCGACGCTCGAGCAGGGTCTCGAGCAGAAAAGGGATCGCCGCGAGCACCGCGTCTTCCCACTGCAGCGGCCAGCCCACCGGCTGTTTGGCAGCGGATTGCTCAGACCGTTGGCGACGCAGACGAGAACCTATTGGGCAAGCAGCGGCTGCGGAACATTTTGGCGCCGATTCTTGGCGCTCAGCTCAAAATATGCCGGCTGGCTGTACTGACCCGCCGTCGCCGGCGCACCGTAGTAGACATACTCGGGCTTGTGCTGCTGCAGGATCACATCACCATGGTAGGTCTGACCGCCGTCGGACGTGCCGGGCAGCACGTAAAACGTCGTCTCACCCTTCGCTGCATTCTCAGCGAGAGCCATGATCTCACCCAAAGCTGGGGGGTTGCGTTGCAGCGGGTCCCGCCCAATCAGCACGCGACGCGTGTCGGTGGCGACGAAGCCCGCGACAACCTTGGAGACGTCGGTCTGGCCCTTGGTCTCGATCTGCGCGGCGATGTAGTTGCCCGCCGAGAGGCTGCGATCGATTTTGGCTAGCAAACCGCGGGTCTTGACCTGCTTGCCGGCAGAGATGTGGGTGATCCCGGCGTGCTTGGCCAAGGGAAAGATCTTCCAACTGATCGCCTTGCTCTGCTGATCTTGAACCTCGGTGACCAGGAAATGACCGATGTGGCTGCCACGTTCGGTGCCTTTAACCTTGCCACGCAAGATGAACGCCCGCGCATCACGCACGCCGCCGTTTTCGCTGATCAACGCGGTGCCGTTCAGGCTTTTGTCCATCCGGCTGACCCGCGCGACGTTGACGCCCCCGGCGTTGGTGTTGAGTTCATAGTTGATGCGTGGCATCAGCTGCGCTTTGAGCCCGCGCGGCATGCGTTTGTTGGCCCACACGCTGGTGGTGCAACACAGCAGCAGCGCCAAAGCGGTCGACGAAAATAAGCGCAAGTGTCTAGACATAGTGGCCTCCTGTTTCCGACACCTACAAGCGCCGTGCCAGCCAATCGCGCGATAACCCATTGATCACAAACCTATTAGCTTCGGTGTCTAGTATCTGAAAGTCAGACGGTGGCCAGCACCCCATCCGCAGCGTTTTCCGCCAACAACCCCGCAGTGCTAAAGTAGCGCCTACCCATGCGCTTACGCCTCGCAACCGTCGCCTTGTTGCTCAGCTGGACGCCGACCGGCGCCCACGCTGCCTTCACCCTCAACCTTGAATACCCGTTTGTCCGCGACCAAATGCGCGTCGCCGCGATGCTCGGCGGTCCACCGTTGGTGCTCGGCGGGTTGATTATCGGCGCGTACAACGCCAACGACGGTCTACTAAAAGGACGCCGGCCCCACTGGTTGGCGCTGACCAGCGGCTACCTGATCGGCACCGTCAACATCGCGGTGGGCAGCTTCGCCTTGGCGCTCAAGCGCCCTCAAGCACCGCCTAACCCGATGCCGATCCTCACCGCCGTTGGCGTGACCGCGGTCGTCGTCGGTGCACTCGATCTCGGGCTGACGATTTACGCCAACACGCGTCCGCGACAGCCGCACCAAGCATTGAGCGAACGGCGATCATCGTCGAGAGCAGCAACGCCGCGCGAGCGCGGACCAACGCTACGCATCGCACCTCTGCTGGCGATCGATCCGGATGGACACGCCACCCTCGGCGCAGCGATGACGCTCAGTCAGTTTTAGCCGCCGGACTGGCGCCGTCACCGTCAGCGACCGTCCGCGGTCAAAGGCGCCCAATTCTGCTGTGCTGAGCGATTTGACCAGGCAGTCAAACAGACAGCCTTTGGCGTGTCAGGGGCGATCTACGCTACACTGGGACGATGACAACATCCCCGATCTCGTCCTTGCGGTGTATCGCCTGCGGTACACAACACGAGGTGACCACTGCGCGCTTTGCCTGCCAAAGTTGCGGTGATCTACTAGCGGTCGAGCACGATCTAGACGCGCTCAAGCAGCGCTTCGGCGACCTCAAACAGCGCTTCGACCAACGCGCCAGTGCTTTTGGCTCGGGTGTCTGGCGCTATCACGAAATGATCTTGCCCGACCTGCCCGCGGCGTCGATCGTCACGCTCAACGAGGGCAGCACCGGACTGTATTCGCGCCCGGCGATCGACGCCTTCGTCGGCTGCAAGCGCGCCCAGATCAAACACGAGGGCGAAAACCCGACCCTTAGTTTCAAAGACCGCGGCATGACGGCCGGCGTGTCGTGGGCAAAACACGTCAAAGCGCGCCGAGTCGCCTGCGCCTCGACCGGCGACACTTCGGCCGCGATGGCTGCCTACGCCGCCAGCGCTGACGTGCCTGGCGTCGTATTATTGCCGCATGAAAAGGTCTCGCTCGAGCAGCTCGCCCAACCGATCTCTTACGGCGCACGTGTGCTCGCTTTGCAGACCGATTTCGACGGCTGCATGCGGCTCGTTAAGCAGCTAACCGAAAGCGGCGAGATCTATCTGCTCAATTCGATGAACCCGTTTCGCATCGAAGGGCAAAAAGCGATCGGCATCGAGGCCGTTCATCAGCGCGGCTGGAAGGTTCCCGACTGGTTCGTGATCCCGGTCGGTAACGCCGGTAACATTTCGGCGCTCGGCAAGGGCTTGCGCGAACTCCATGCCCTTGGGTTGATCGATCGTTTGCCGCGCTTGGCTGGCATCCAGGTCGCCGCAGCCGACCCGTTCTACCGCGCTTACAAGAACGACTTTGCCCAGCGCCAAGCGGTGGTCGCCCAGCCAACGGTCGCGTCGGCAATTCGCATCGGCGACCCCGTTTCCTACGACAAAGCGCGCAAGGTCGTGCAGGGATTCGACGGCGTAGTCGGCGTGGTCGACGACCAGGCGGCGCTCGACGCCAAAGCGAGCTGCGATGCCGCTGGCGTCCACATCTGTCCCAACTCAGGCGTGGCCCTCGCCGGCGCGCGGCAGTTAGTCAAAGACGGCGTGATCGGCAAAGACCAAGAGATCGTCGTGATCGCCACCGCCCACGGCGCCAAATTTTCGCAGGCAGCGATCGACTATCACAGTCACGACGGTGGCCCGCTACACAATACGCCGCGCGTCTTACCCGCCGAACTCACCGCGATCCACGGCGCCCTCGGCTAGGCGCGCTCTCGCCGGGGCGAAGCGAACGTCCCAAGCGCGTGCCTCGCGGTCGCCTCCCCCGAGCTCATCCGCTTACCTCTTTCGCTCAGCGACCACGAGGTCGCTCGCGCAGGGCTGTACCAGGGCAGCAGCGCGCAGCGCTGTCGCCCGCAGTCCAGAGTGAGCATGGCCCGCCGGACCTCCGGTCCGCCGGGGCGAAGCGAACGTCCCAAGCGCGTGCCTCGCGGTCGCCTCCCCGACCGCCGCACCATGCAAGCTCCGTGTGTGGCGTTTCAAAGGACGTGCTAGTAGAGGAAATTCAAACCGAAGTTGAGCGCGAACTCTCCGTTGGCGATCCGACCGGTGTACTCGCTGCCGGCGCTACGCAGCTGGTGCCAGGCCATGTGCAGGCCATAGCCCATCTCGAGAAATATCCCCATCGTGTCGACGAAGTTGTAGTTCAAACCACCCACCGGGCTGAGGTTGAAACCGAAACCGATGTTGGCCTCCAGCGGCGCCGCATCTTTGACCGCCAGAATGCTGAGCGTGAACCCGGTGCGCATGCCGACGTAAGCAACCAGTGCGTCGTGCTTGTCGTTTAGCGGGAGGATCGGAAAACGCACGCGCATCAGAAAGTCGAAATCGATCATGTAGGAGCGGTCGACGGGCAAACTGTCAGCGCGCCAGCTGGTCATACCAACGGTGCCACCAAGGGCCAGGTTGCGATTGACGCGTCCCAAATTGCCCAAGTAGAAGCCCAGACCGCTCGCCAGGTCAGCCTCGCTCTTGTTGCCCCCACCGGAAGCAGAACTGTTGCCGGCGAAACCGAAGGCACCAGCGAGTAGGAACTGCTGCGGCTGGCGCTGCTTGCCCCGCTCGGCAGCGGCAAAGAGCGGCGCGCTGACCAACAGACAGACGACGCCAAGGGTGCGAATGCGTAACATGAGCTCGTGCCTCCCGTGTGCGCAGCATAGCCGATTGCGCAAAACGGGGCATCTCGGTGGATGGCGCGCTGGCTAGTCGTCGACTTTTGGAGCGTGGGCCCACGGCGCGCGCGCAACATTAGGCGTGCAAATTCAACAATGTTCAGCACGCTCTAAATTGGTCTACTGATTGCTTCAGCAAACTGTCATGTTTTTGCCGCGCAAACCCACGATATTTTGTTTGAGCATGCTGCTACACCTGAGCCTCTGCGCAGCTCGACCGGCGCTGGCGCAGCAGGTAGCCCGCTTTCGCATCAACGGCAAGCCAACGGTCGATCGCGGCCGCTGCACGCTCAACATCATCTGGCAGTACGGCGGCGTGGGCCAAGAGGTGCGCAACGGCAGCTACCATGCGATCCTCTCGGGAAAAGGCGTGCGCTTTTTCGTGTTCAAGGGCATCCCCGGCTACGACATCGACCTAGCCTGGCAACGCGCAAAGGGTTTCAGGAAGAGTGGCCTCGAGATCGGCCGCGTCGATATGCAGCCGGGCAATGGACAAGCCAGCCTCAGCTTTGATCTGAGCCAAGCCGGCCTGAAATCGGGCGATGCCTGCAGCTTGGTCGGCCTCTGGCCAAACGGCCATCAATGGGGCTGCGACCCGGGCCGACCGGGGGGGCAATTTACCGTCCCCTAGCATCGAGCACTAGCCTCCTCGCCAGCGAGCACGAGCCGCCGATGGCGCTAGAGGTTTTGCCCGCTGACCGTCGCGCCGCCCGAGCCGAACTGATCGACGCCGGACTGGATGTTGGTCACCGTCGTCACGCCCGTCCCCGGGGCGCGACTGATCACCGCCTCAAGCACGACGATGCTTAGCCCATCGCGAGCCACACCCTCTGCACGAACGATCACGCGTTGATCGAGATCGGTGTACGGACCGGCCAGCGCACCGCCACCGTCGGGCGCAAAGCCTCCGGCATCGCCAAGATTGATCTCCTGCGGGTCGTTGCGAATCCAAACGGTGTAGCGCACGTTGGCCAGGTTGGTCACACCCGCTGTCGCCGATCCGGCTTCGATCACGCGAACGTCTTGTAGCGGGATGTTTCCCACAGCGCTGTCGCAGAGCACGTTGCCGTGCCGGGTGCTGTCCTTGGTCGCCGCCGGCGTGCAGCCCGCCCCACCCGCGCTGCCTAGCAACGCCGTCCAATCGCCATTGCTGGAGAGCACCGCGCGCGCACGGGCGATGCCCGTCTCCGCCGCGTAGAGCGCTTCTTGTTTGCGGGTGATGTTTCCCGCCACCTGGGTGCCCGAGGACGATAGCCACATCGCCGTCAGGCCGATTCCCAGGATGATCAGCGTGACCAACAACGCCATCAGCAGCACCGAGCCGCGCTGGTCTAGCGGGTGACGGTAAAGCGTTGTCGGGGTCTGCGGGCTACTCATCATTTGCCTTCGGTCTAGCGAAGATTGCGTGGTCGCACCGTGGCGGTCAATACCGAGCGCAGGCGACTGTCGATCGTTCCCATCGGCCGATCCTCCGCCGCGGGCCGTCGACCGGTCTTGTTCAAGATGTCGGCGCCACCCTCGTTGCGGCCGACCAGGGTAATTCGCACCACACCGATCGGTTGGCCCCCGCAAGCGGGCAGTGTATCTGCTCCACCTGGGTTGTTGTTAGCCCACTCATCATTCGCAAGGTCTGGCCCTTCGCTAAACCGACCGTCCCGGTTGACATCGCACGCCCAGGCGATTTGCAGGTCTTCAATGCCGTCAGCAATGACCTCGAGATCGTTGATCGGTGCCTTGTTGGGAACCTTGTTGTCGCTGGTCCAGGTGACCAATCGCGGCGGGTCGGTCGTGTTGTCCACGGCAAAATGCCGCGGCCGAGCGTTGCTCAAGCGCACCGCCAGCGAACCTTTGACGTAGCCCCCCGCCGGCAACGGTGGATCGTTATAGTCGGCAGCGCTACCGGTCCACGGCGAGCCACTACATCCGGCTGTATTGTGCTGGAGCCCGGCCGCGCCACTCAAAGGGCTGATCCCGGTAACCATGAACAGCGAACACTCCTTGGCGCTACCAGGCTCCCAGACCACGACGAGATCGCTGCAGGCAGTGAAGTTGGCCGCCGCACCAACCTCGATCTCATCGGTGTTGGCGATCATCGCTTTGGTCAAACGCATCGCCGCCAGCGACCCCTGCGCCGGCGTGTTGGGGTTGGCCGCTGTGATCGTAAACGAATCAGGTGCATCGAAGCCCGCGCCACAGGCGCCGGCGGCATTGGGATTGCCAGCACCGGTCGCCGAGTAATCGTTTTGCGGGTCGGCGGCGTAGATGCTGCAAGCGTTGTAGATCCGCAGACCAACCAAAGGCGAGTATCCGGAAGTCGACGTCTCGTTGTTACCGCCGCGCAGCGTCGCGCTCGCGCCAACCGCGGAGGGCGCGGTTTGGCAACCGCCGAAGCCGTAGCCCGCCATGCGCACCTGCCGTTGCAGATACTCCATCGCCCCCCAGAGGTTCTCCTGGGTGGTCAGAGATTTCATTTGGGTGTTATAGGTCCGCGTCTGCCCCGACATCATGTAGAAGATGCCAGCCGAAAGCATCGCCGCCAGCAACAGCGAGACCATCAGCTCGATCAGCGTAATCCCTCGCTGGTCCTGTAAATCCCGCAGGTGTTGAGGAGCACGGCGGCGCACTGGGCGCTGAACGTTCACGGTGTCCTCTGGGTCGTCATGATCACCGATTGCGTCTGATAACTCTGAGCAGGATCGGCCGCAACGCCCGGCGAGACGTCGAGCCAAGAGACGCGCACGGTGATGATCAAACGGCTACCGCTGCCGATATCCTCGACCAATTGCTGAACGGTGTACGGTCCGCCGCTGACGCCGTCGACAGCAACGTTTTGCATCGGTTGATCGGCCGGGTTCTTCGGGATGATCCAGGTTGAGCCAGACTGCGCCGAGAGTTGGCCAAAGCTCATCGACTGATAGCGCTCGACCATCGTTTGCGCGAGGCGCGTCGCTTCGTTGGCCCGCCGAGAGACCGTCACTTGGCGAATCGTCTGTAGCTGTAGCGCGGCGAGACCGGTAAGCACGATCGTCATCAATACCATCGTGACCAGCAGCTCGATCATCGTAAAACCACCATCGATGGCTTTACGGTTACCCACGACCTGCGCGCTCGCTGACTTCGCTACTCGCTTCACTATGGCCACCCCTGATACTGCTTTACAAAGCCGGTCGTGCCGTAGATCACCGCTCGGCCCTGATAGTTTCCATCGGCAGTCTTGACAAAGACCGTCGCTGACGTCTGATCGCAGGCGGTACCGAAGCAAACGGTAACCGACCCCGTCCCGCTGATGCGAATGTCGGCAGGCAGCTGCGCCAGCGCCGCGGTACAGCTGTTGTTTTCAGGTGTCGCTGCGCATTTGGCTACGCCGGCGAACACGACCTGTTCGGGCGTATCGACGCGACGAAGCAAACTGAAGTTGGCGCTGCCAGGTACCATCGCACTGACGGCATAGCCGCGGCCCGTTGAGAACAATTGCACCGCGCGATCCTCGCGAGAGGAAGCGGCCTCGACTTTGGCGCGCACCAAATCCTGTACGACCATCCGCGCGTAGCGATCGAAGCGCCCTTTGTTGTCATCACCGGTGAAGGCGGGCACGGCTACCGCCGCGAGAATCCCCAGAATCGTTACCACCACCAACAGCTCGACCAGCGTCAAACCGGCCTGGGTACATCGCGGTTCCTGGTGAGCTGAGGTCGCCAACATGAGCCTTGGGTTGTGCACGTAACGTGCCATCTAGACTAACAAAAATAGGGTCGAAACCATTATGACAAATCGCCGCATCAGCGAACAGGGCCGAAAAAAACTGCGGGGCTACGCAACTTTTGCGTAGCCCCGCTAATCGAGGTCGCGACGATCTGGGCAAACACGCATTCAGCTGGCGGGCATGGACGGTTTGCCAGGAGGAGAGAATCGTCGACGACCCAATCCTCGAAGACACAGCCTAGAAGGTAAAAAACCGCGCTGCGTCGTGTAGTTCTTTGTCGGACAGCGGCTCGTGCTGGCCGTTGCCGTTGGTCCTGCTCACCGGCGGCGCCGCAACGCGCAAGGCGGCGGTTTGATCCTTGATCCCTGCCTCGAAGAACTCAGCAACGCGCGCCTCGACAAACTCGCTCATGCTGATGCCGATCCGCTCGCAGTAAAGCCGCACGCGCTCGTAGGTCGTGCCGCGAACCGAGACGCTTCGTCGGGTTTGCTTTTTTGCCATCTCCAGACCTCCCTGTTCTGCTGCGCTATCGCGCCTCGGCCAGCTGCTCGGCGAGCGCGCTACCGCTCGCCACCGACGCTGGCCGCTTTTCTTTTTGTTGCCCGCGGCCTTAGCCGCGCTCGTTAACTAACGATTTTCAGCATGGTCTTTTCGACTGGAGGAGTCAAGCCATAACACCAGATATAGGTTTTATCCACAACCTGAACACAAGATCTAGTGGTGCTCGAACATGCTTTTGATCATTGCGGCTTAGCGCCAATCCACAACCGGCTATCCACAGGTAAAAAAAATTTGCCCGCCGCCAAGGCAGACAGCCGACGACGGCTCTGTTACAAAAACGCGATGGTTCAGATGGTTGGAAAGTTGGCGTCAATAACGCTGCTGATGTGGCTCTCGCTAGCCGGCTGCAAAGCGCCGAAGACGACAGCCGATGCAAAGCAGACCGCTGCGGAGAAGCCGTTGATCGCCGACGGACGCGGGTTGCTGTTTAGTTTCTTCGACGAGCAAGCGCGGCTGAGAACTGTCGAGCGCATCGCCGACGTCGCGCCAGTTGCCCGAGCGCAGGTGATGGTCACCGACCCGCTGCAAACGCTGAGCGATGGACAGGTCTTTGTCGCCGATCTGCGCAAAAAGACCGACGGCAACCGCTACGCGGTTTGGCGCGAGAGCAAAGGCAGCTGGCTCGACCGCAACATGCCCAAGCTGAGCGAGCTGAAGCAGCCGATCATCGAACCGCTAGCCACCAAGACGCCGCTGCGGCATCGCCCACGACGCACGCGTCGACGCCGACCGCGGGCAAAGAAGCCGCCCGCCGACAGCGCCAGCGTTGCCGAGCCGCGCGTGGTGATGTTCAGCACCAGCTGGTGTCCGTCCTGCAAGAAAGCACGAGCATACTTCGCCGGCCGTGGCGTCCCATTCGTCGAAAAGGACGTCGAAAAGGACCAGCAAGCGGCAGCAGCCTACCAGCAAATCGCCGAAAAGCTCGGTCTACGCCGTGGCGTGGTCCCGCTGATCATCGTCGGCAAGCAGGTCTTCCAAGGTTTTTCTGAGCCACAGATCAGCGCCGCGCTCGCCGGCCAAGCGAGCTAGCCGCATCGCACGACAAGCGATCGGCTGCTAGCAAAACAAACAGCCGCGGTAGCTCAGACCCAGACCGATCTGCAGCGCGGTTGCCGCCTGATGCAAGCCATGTTGAACGAACAGATCGAGCTGCAAGTCCGGCGTTAATCCGGCGAGCAATCCCCAGTCAAACTGATTAACCGAGCGATCGAGTTCCGGTGCCGGTCGACCAAAGGCTTCAACAAAAACAGTCAAGCGCTGCGACCAAAACGGCAGTGCATAGGCCAAAAGCAAATCGTAAACTCCGCGACCGAAGCGATCACTGTCCTCGGGAGCCACCGCCTCGCCGCCAATGTTGAAGAGGATCGAGTACGGTCCTCGCGACCAGCCGAGCAAGACGCGTGCTTCGATATCGTAGCCGTCGGACGTGACGGCCTCGCCACCGACGGGAAAGTTCCCTTGGACGCTGACCGCCATACTGATCCCCGACGGTTTGTCGCGGCCGATCAGCACTTTGAATCCGGCGTAAAAATCGGTACCAGAGACGACGACGCTGTCGGCGGGCTGATAAACGCGAAACAGTTCGCTGCCCACACGAAACTCGAAAACACCGCCCAGACCCAAGCGCAGCGCGGTCGGTAGCGCCAGCTGATTGGCGGCACTGCCTGCCGTGCTATCGTGGCTGAAATTTGCGCCGGTCTCGATCAGCAACACACCGTGAGCAACGACAGCTGCAGCGTTGCCGTTGCCTGGACGATCGGTCGCCATCGGAGCCAACTGAGCCGCTGCCAAACGGGGAACCAGCAAGAGGGCGATGTTGAGCGCGAGCAGCGCCAGCGAGTTACGCATCGACGGTCCTCGAATATCTCGTCGTGATCAGTGAGATGTGCGCCCCAACGAGTAGCGACGCAGCGGTAATCATACCTCAAATCACCAGGCCGCCGCAGTCCTTCACGCCGGCAGGGGCAAGATCTTGCCTCAAGCCGCGTAGGACTGGGCTAACGGCATAGCGTGAGGAGCAGGCCAATGTACGAAAAGCTCTTGGACTTGACCGGCTTCATCGCCGCCCATGCGGTATGGTCGGTCTCGGATCTCGATGACGGCGGACTGATCCCACTGATGGCCTACGAGTCAGCGAGCGGGCGACAACTTGAGCGTTGGATCGGCGGCGAACAAGCCCCCAAACAACGCTTTGCTGACTGGCTGAAGGAAGACCAGGGCAAGACCTCGGCCGCCGTGTGCGTCTTCGATGGCTACATCACCCTCGACGATCTGCCGCGCAGCGATTGTTTGTTCGTTGAGGCCGCCGGTCAAGGCGGTCTGCGCCTTTCGTTGGGCATCCCCTATCGACCAGCGAAGGCGGGCTTCGCCGTCTTTCGCCCCAAAGTGCTCAGCATCGACGGCGTTAGCCCAGAGATGATTCCGACATTGATGGAACAGTTCTGGAAGGGCGTCGACGCTCACGAGCAAGCCGCAGCGGTTTGGAACGCCGCCCTCGATCAGAGCAAGTAGCGCATCCCTTGTCCGATCGCGCTACTCCGCAGCCTCGATCACGTAGCGCACCTTGCCCTTGAGCGCCTGCGCCGTCTGCGCACCAAACAGTTTCTCGAGCGCTTTGCCGTCGCGAATCGGCGCGATCTTACGCTGGGCGATGATCTGCTCAGCCCGGCTCTTGCCGATCCCCGGCAGCTCGCAGAGCTCGGCCTGCGTCGCTGAGTTGAGATAGACCTGAGCCGGCTTCGGCGCCGGCAGCAGTGCGAAGCCCGTCTTGCGATTCCAGACCTCGCTCCAGACATGGCCGCTTCTCAGCCAACAGCCGCTGACCCACAAACGGTCGCCGGCGTTGCAGCCGAAGCGCTCGTAATTCACATCGATCCGCAAAACGCCGCGACCACACATATCGACCACGCCGTATTCCTTGGCACCCCTCGGACGATACATGCCGTTGGTCACCACACCTACCCCCCCGTAAAGTTCGGGCTGCGTCGTGCTCAGCCAGAGCCGAACTCTTTTGTTCCGCTCGGTGACACCGGGTGCACCCCACTCGTTAAGAAAGCGCAGCTTGACCCGCGCCCCGCCGACGATCGGCTCGGCGCCGAGGACTTTGAACCTCGAGTTGCCATCGGCGAGCGCCGTGCTCGACGCCAGCACCAGTAACGATGCCAAAACGAGCTTGGTAAATCGGACTGTCAACCGCATCCCCCCGTTGCGAAATGACATCATTGGCCCTTGGGCACGGCGTAGCGCAGCTTGCCTTTCAGCGGTTGCGCAGCCTTGGCACCGAGTAGTGCTTCGAGCATCTTGAAGTTGCGGATCGGCGCAAGCTGACGCTGAGCGATGATCTTCTGAGCGCGGGCCTTGCCGATCCCGGGCAGCTCGCAGAGCTCGGCGAGCGTCGCCGAGTTGACCTGCCAAACAGTCTTTTCCCAACGCCCGGGCAAGACCAGCGAGCCGACCGGTCGGCCCCAGAAATCGCCGAAGACGTGCCCGCTTTTCAGCCAACAACCGCTGATCCACACCGTGTCGCCTCCCTTGTAGCCAAAGCGACGATAGTCGATGTCGATCTCGATCTGCCCGCGCCCCAGCATATCGACCACGCCAAACTGCTTGGAACCAGGCGCACGAAACATACCGTTGCTAGACGCACCCACGCTGCTGTATCGCGGTGGGGCGTCGCCAACATCCAACCACAAGCGCACCTGCTTGTTCTGCTCGTCGAGCTGTGCCGAACCCCAGCGATTGTCGTAGCGCAGTTTGACCCGCGCCCCACCGGCGATCGGCTTGGCCTTGCCGGCAACCTTGAAGGTCGACCAGTAAGCGCTCGCCGCACCGGGCAGCCCGGCAATGACGATCAACGCAAGAATCGCAACAAGTCTACGCATCGAACCACGTTCCCTTGATCTCGCGCCAAGTCATGGCGTTGCTCGCTTGAACCCCAGCGCGCCTTTGAGTGCTTGCACTCGCTTTGCGCCCAATAGCGCTTCAAGTGCCTTGCTGCTACGAATCGGCGCGATGTTGCGCTGAGCGATGATCTTTCGCGCGCTCGCCTGGCCGATTCCCGGCAGCTCGCAGAGCTCCGCCAGTGTGGCGCTATTGATCTGGAGATAGCGGCTCTTCGCCGCTGGCAAAGTCACCGATCCCACCGTGCGGAACCAAAAGTCGCCCCAGATATGGCCGCTCTTCAGCCAACACCCGCTGATCCATAACGTGTCGCCGGGCTGCAGACCGAAACGGCTGTACTTAACGTCGATCTCGAGCCGGCCACGTCCAAGCATCTCGACGACGCCCCACTGCTTGGCGCCTTTGGCGCGAAACATGCCGTTTCGGGTCGTCCCCAGGTGATTGCCGTACTGCGGCTTGGTATCCGAGACCTGTAGCCAGAGCCGCACGCTACTGTTGTCGGTATTGCGCTGCGGCGAGCCCCAGTTGTTGTCGTAGCGCAGTTTGACCCGCGCCCCACCGGCGATCGGCTTGGCGCTGTCGACCACCCTGAACGAAGAGCTGCCAGCGCGGGCGACACCCGACGCCCCGACCAGCAGGCACAGCACCGCCGTTGAAACGCGCCGGTTCATGTCACTCGACCAAGCAAAAGAAGTGCCAAGCAGACCCGAAACGCTGCGGCATAAAGCGCTTTAAAGTCGACGTGTTATCAGCAGGAGCGCCCACGGCCGTCCATACAGTGACCGATTTCTGCCGGAGCGCATCCTTGGGCTGCCGGTGGCCAGAAATCTGCGGCGAGCGGTGGCCGGAAATCTGCGGCGAGCGGTGGCCGGAAATCTGCGGCGAGAATCGGCACCCGGCCTCGTAGTACGGCCTGGCAGAGGCACGGATAATCGATGAACCAACGGCAGCATCCCCCCCTATTCAGACAACCAACAGCTTCGACCGCCATCAAGTGCGCAGTGATCGCGCTGCTCGCGCTGCTCGGCGCCGCTTGCAGCGGCTCGGCCGACGCACCGGGTACACGCGATAGCGGACCGCTCGACGGCCTGCTGACCAAACCCGATGGCCCGATCTTCGCAGATCTGGGCGACAACGACGGCGCTCCGCGGCACGACGGCGCGCTCAACCCCGATGGCAAAACCACTGCCGACAGCGCCAGCGATGGTCGACCACCTGCTGATGGCCCGCTGGGCGACGGACCCGCAAAGGACGGGTGCACCAACGCTTGCGCCTTCGGCGACAAGCGCTGCGCCGGCGCGGGTGCTTCGTCGGGCGTCGAGACCTGCGTCAACGGCCCGGCGGGCTGCACGATCTGGGGCCCGAGCGCGCTCTGTGGCAGTGGCAAAGTCTGCAAAAACAATAGCTGCGTCAGCGGCTGCATCGACGAGTGCGGCAGCGGTGACGTTAGCTGCGATCCACAAGGCGGCGTACGCAAGTGCATCGCCCAAGGCGGCTGCTTGGTCTGGGATCAGGCGCAACCCTGCCCGCCAACGACCGCCTGCAATCTCGGTCGCTGCGAGGCCGCATCACTGACGATCACCACCGACACCGAGCTCTGCGGTGAGCAGAACATCGCCGGCACCTTCACCGTCCAGGGCGGCGCCAAAGTCACCTGCAAGAGCGGCTCGCTGCGGATCAACGCCAAGAACATCCTGATCGATCCGCAGTCGACGATCGATCTCTCCGAAACCTCGGACAGCCCTGGCGGCGAAAACGGTAGGCAATGCTCCTATCGCTTTTCCGGCGGGGGCGGCGGCAGCTATGGCGGCCCGGGCAACAACGGCGAAGTTATCGGCTACAACGCCAACGGTTGTGGTAGCTGCGGTGGCGGCAAGGCCGGCGCGATTCGCGGCGATGCCTACCACGACGCCATCACTGCGGGCTTCGCCGGTGGGTCGGGCTGCGCCAAAACCAGCTGCACAGCGAGCAGTCCACCCGGCGACTGGACCGCGGGTGGCAAGGGCGGCGGTGAGATTCAGCTGATCGCCGACGAGAAGGTCACCGTCTACGGCACCCTGCGCGCGCGAGGCGGCCAGGGACAGAGCACCGCAACCTCGTCAGCATCGGGCGGCGGCGGCGGCTCGGGCGGCGGCGTGTTGATCCGCGGCGCCGAAGTCGACCTGAGCTCGACAGCGGTCGTCGACCTGAGCGGTGGCGCACCAGGCAGCGGACCGGGACAAAAGCCCTATTACTGCAGCAGCACAACCTACGGCCGCGGTGGCACTGGTGGCGAAGGCCGATTGATCGTCATCCACGGCGAGAAGATCACCAACAAGGCAACGATCGATGGTGTGGCCTCGGCGTCGTGGATGCCACCAACGGACCTGAGCTCGACGAGCCATCCCGACAAGACGCTGGCCTATAACGACGACTTTCAGGACTTCTCGGTGAGCTGGAGTCAACCCTTCGCTCAGGTGCAAGGCTACTACACGATCCTCGACGACAATCCGGCCACGCAGCTCACCGCAGCCAACGGCTCATACACCACGACCACTCAGCAAACGTTCGCCGTTTCCAAATTCACCAAGCCCGGCTACTGGTACTTTCACCTGCTGAGCGTCCACCAATCGGCAGCGCTGAGCACGATCGCCACGCGCTTCCGCTTGTGGATCAATAGCACCCCCCACAGCATCAGCTCGCCCAGTCACCCCGACGACAAGACGTGGTACTCGGATCCGGCGAAAAAGACCGTCAGCCTCAACTGGCAAGCCCCCGGCGAAGTCCCCGACGCCAGCTTCAAAGGCTACTGGTATCGCATCGATCGCGTGAGCAATACCAGCCCCACCGGCGCTAAGAACGGCGGCTGGACCTTTAGCCCCAACATGCAACTGATCGTCGCCACCGATCACAGCGGGGCAGCACTCAGCGACGACGTCTATTACTTTCACCTGGTCTCGGAAGACACCATCGGCAATCTGACCCGCCAAGCGGCCCACTACCGGCTACAGCTCGGCAGCGAACCCGCCAAGATCGCGCTCTTCGGCTACGTCAAAGACAACGCTGGCGCGCCCGTCGCCGGCGCCAAGGTGCGCATCGAACCTTACGGACGCGAGCAGACCACCGACGCCAACGGCTACTTCTTGTTCAGCGATACCTACGAACTCGACTATGTGTTGACCGTGGCGGAGAGCGGAACAACGAAGCTGACGCGCAAAGTCACCGTCAACAGCGCAGCCAGCCCGCTGCAACTGGCGTTGCCCTAAACGCTAGCGCGAACTAGCGCACCTCAAGCCAGGACTCGATCATCGCCTTGCCGCCGGCGTTGACCGACACGACCTTGCCACTGCCCGTCTGTGCGCTGGCCGCCGTGTTCTTACCGACCTTGGTCAGTACGATGTCTGTACCACCGCCGATCAGCGTTAAGCCCGAGAAGATCTTCTGATCATAGCGACGCACGCGGGTCAGCTTTGGCGTATCAAAGCTGTCGGCATCGCCGCCTTCGAGACGGATCAACCAGGTCGACCCAACGGCGGGCTCGTTGCCGCTGCACTGTGCCGTCGGCGGATCGTAGTAGAGGTAAAACGACTCAATACGCCCCTTGGTCAAATTATTGACCATCATCGGTCGATCGATCGGCGTCGCTCGGTTAGAGGGGTGACCGTCAGGACATGGGGGCGGCGTATCGACGTAGCAGCTCGCGCTGCAAACTTGATCGATCGCGCAGCGGAAGTGGTTGTCCGTCGTTGAGGAAAAGCCGCGGTGTTTGAAGCTAAAGATCGTCGACGTCGCCCCCGCTGGAGTGTCTTCAAAGTACGAGCCCGACGCGGCGGTCAGATAGAAATTACGACTGTTGTCGATCGGCTCTCGGAGCGCCGCCGGCGCGTAGTAGAACGGGTAGCTTGACCCAGCACCCGCCGTGGAGCTCGGCACGTTATCGCCAAGGATCAGTGCGTCCGCATTGGGATCGCCGCTATTGAAGGTCGTTATCCGACCGTTGAGATCGGCCTGATAGGCGTTGACTGCCTGCATCGTCGAGTCGTCTACACCGACAACCGTGTCGGCCATCACAGCGTAGGGCGAGACCAACGCACCTGCCCCCGCCAGACGCTTCGAGGACAGCGTTGCGGTCGTGTACCAGGGATACTCGCCTGAGTAGATCAGTCGATTGTAATACTCGCCCTGATCCGACGTACCGTAGCCCGATCCCATCGCCATCTGACTGTAGGCGAGCGCGCCGCTCCAATAGAGCGCCGGCAACGACCACGTTTCGCCAAAAGTCGGATCGATCGATGGGGATGCGGTCTTGGAGTTAAACGCGACCTTGAAGGGCGGCGAGGCGAGGCTACACGTCGCCGGCTGCCCCGCCGTGGTGCAAGTCGTCGGTGAAGTCACGTCGAGCACGTAGAAGTCTTCCGAGCCCGGGCCACTGGTTTGCACGAGAAACGTGCGCCAGCTCGAGGGGTCCGCCGAACTCTTGGCCAGATCGCCAATGCGCGGCGAGTTGGCCAGCACCCATTGGTACTTGTTTGGATCGGGGTCTTGCCCGCCCTGCTGGTAGATCGCGTAAATCTTCGCCAGATGATGCGGAGCGATGTAGCCGAAGACCTCTTTGCCCGTCGTGTCGAAGGCATGCAGGATGCCGTCGTTGCTGCCAACGTAGATCAGGCGCTGGCGATCGCGCTGTGCGCTTTCCAGCGCGGCATGACTCGGTACCTTGGGCATCGGCGTTGGCGGTCCCCAACTGGTCGGCATCGCGCGAAAGATCGCTGAGAGCTTCCAGCCATTTTTTCCGGCCAAATCATCGATAAAGGCGCTGATCTGCGCATTCGTCGCCGTCGTCGACCAGACCTGCCGAATCGCGCTTACGTTGACCGTACCCGCCGAATCAAACAGCGCAAACGGTATGCCGCTGTTGTGACCGGCAGCACCCGTATAGAGTTTGCGCGTCTTCCAATCGCGCGCCTCGAGCTGCGCGCCAGCGTCCCACTCGATGCAGCTCGTTGGATCGGTATTGCAGTCGGGCTTGCTAAAGTCGTAGCCCCGCAGCTGCCCACGCCAGCCTGGATACTCGGTCGAGGCGACCACCGCGACGTTGCCGGTGATCTGGCTATCGACACCAGTGGTCACACCGGCTGAAGCGGTCGTGTAGTCACCACGCAAGATTTCGAACAGCGCTTCTTTGACCGCGCGCACCAACTCGGCTTCGTTGTTCGCGAATCGCGCGGTGGGACATTTCTTCGCATCGGTGCAGCTATCGGGATCGTCGACACCGTCGACGCTGATATCGGCGATCTTGTCGAGCTCGGTCATGTTCGCGCCAGGCATGCCGATCGGTAGCACGCGAACCGGATTGCAGTTGTCGGGGCTCGGACAAAACGTGCTGTAGAGATTGGTCGTCGCCGTGGCGGGGTCGAGCGGCCCGTTCGATTCACCGTCGGTGAGCAACAGAACAAACCGTGGGCGACACGGAGCTGCCGCATCGGCAGCCCAGCCCGTCGGTGCCGTCGAAGGTCCAACATAGGTCGGCACGAACGTGCTCGATAGCTGGCGCGGCGTCCAACTGCCAGCCTGCCGATCGAGAAAATGTACACGCGCAGTATCGAGCGCCTCACCGAGCGGCGTTCCGCCGTGGGCGATCAACCCGCCTTGCTCGGCGACGTTGAACTGCGTCATCAGCTGACCGAGCACCGCGTCTTGCGAAGCCTGATCGGTCGCCGGCAAGAATGGCTGCAGCACCGCACCGCGCTGCAAATCATTGACGAGTTCGCCCACCGTGGAAAGCCCGCCACAGTAGACCAGCGTCGGCGTGACAACCTGATTGGCAAGCATCGTCGTTACCGCGAACCCGGTGTGCCGACGGTGCACCCAGGTCACCCCGGCCTCGCTGAACTGCGGTCCGCGATAGTCGGCGAAATGCCGGACCTCGGGATCGGCCGGTCCCTGGAGCATCGCGTACTGGCGATAGGAAAAATAGCTGCCAACGTACTGGTAGCTCTCACCGTTGTGCTCGACGGTCCCGCCAACATACGGCAAGCGAACCTCCGTCGCTGGATCTTCGCTGAGCCGATAGATGCTATTGGCACCCGACTCGAGCGTCAGCGCTGCCCCGCTCGCCGAGCCACCCGCCAACCACGTGAAGTTCTGCGGGCCAGAAGCGCCGTTCCAGCCGCCGCGCAACCGCAACTCCCATTCCGAGAGAAACAGCGAAACCAGCTTGCTCGAGCTCGTGTCGGCTTGATGGTAGGTGTAGTAGGCTGGCGTCTGC
This sequence comes from Deltaproteobacteria bacterium, assembly GCA_020633415.1. GTDB lineage: Bacteria > Myxococcota_A > Polyangia > JACKDQ01. Next base: position 450,774 of record JACKDQ010000001.1, on the reverse strand, counting down.
TCACGACACAGCGGCGCCGGTACCGCGCGCAAACGCGTTTGCGCGAAGCTGATCAGCGAAAAGCGCGCTACCGTGCGCAGCTCGGGCAAGATATTGCGCAAAGCGCGTTTGACCACCGCCAGACGGCTGGTCTTCTTGGCTTGACCACACTTCGGCGCGCTGCCCGGACTGATCGACGTACCGCTTAGCGGCGACTTGAAGTTGATCAAACAGTCGGCTGGACAGCTGGTGTTATCTTCAGCGCCGCTACAATAGCCATCGCCGCAAACATCGACGGGCGTAGCACCGGCCGAGCGATCGCCCAAACAGTCGCTGCCCGCGCTGCAATCCTGCGGACAGCTGATATCGCTCTCGTTGCTATTGCACACGCCGTTGCCACAACTGCCCGTCAACGGCGAGCTGGCGATCGGCCAAAGCATCGAGCGCGACACGTCGACGACGATCGCGACATCGGCACGTAGCTGTCCGGCAGTGATCCCGCGCAGCGGGTCGTATTTGGCATGGGCGGTCATAGACGGCCCGCTGAGGGCGAGCGCCAGAAGGAGGGCCAGAGGGTGTCGCATTCGGTTACTCCGCTAATCGCGCAAGTACTGCACCCGGCGTACCAAGATTGCCGACACTAACCCCTTGAGAACACTTGCACCTACCTCGGTAGCGCTGAGAAAAAAGGTCAGACTGCGCAAAAAGTTCATAGCTGTGGGTAAACCAGCCCCACTGTAGGCAGCGCACCTACGCGTAAGGTCCGGCGGTGGCCGCCTTGGCCGTGAGAGCGAACAAACGGGCGCGTGTGCGGTCGGAAAGCGCGCTTAGATCGGGGAGAGGGTCTTACAGATGTAGTACTTGCGACACCTGTGGTAGCGCGAGTCAGGCCACAGGCCGGTGGCGTTGGCCCAACAATGGGCGCGGCCAATGCCGGCACCCGGGCGCCAGCCGTAACCACCACCCGCGCCGCATTCCCAAAGATCGCCGTTGCGCTTGGCTTCAGCGGCGAGCTCCTGACGAAACTTGCAGACACAGAACAGCGTCGCCGCGGCCGTGAGGCCGACAGCGCCAGCAAAGGCCTTGAGCACGGTCATGCCACGACGTCCCCAATAGGCGACCCAGATCACGTCGCCGAATGGCCCGTCGCCGGCGTTGCCACCAGCACCAGGCTGGCGAGCATCATCGCAACCTCTTCGCCATCGATGCCAACCTGCGCGGCCAGCGCTTCTCCAAAGGCCATCGTATCGACGTGCTTACCTTCGGCCCAGGTCAAGCCATCGAGCGGCGCTTCGTCACCATCTTGCCGATAGTTGTTGGTGTAATCCTTTAGCACCAGCGGGTGACTTTGACCGCCGTAGGAATAGCTGCTGTAACCAAACAGCGCGGCGTCCGCCGCTGCTTGCGAATACGGTCGAATCAGCGCGCGATGTTTGTTGACCAGCGCTTGACGATAGACGCCTTCACGCGAGATCCAGAGCTTCTTGTTGTGCGGGTTGCTGCCAGCGAGCAGCTCTGCGCGATCGGCGGCGCTCAGCGCCGCAAATTGCGAGAGAAACGCCTCGCGCGAATAGCCCAGCGCGTCCTGCAACTCATCGTGATCGAGTACATTGTCATCGTTACAGGCGTCCCAAGTGTTGATGAACGCCAGGCCGTCTTCGGACAATTCGTCGCTCACCACGCGGCGCGTTTGACGAACCCCCGAGCAAACGGGTTCACCCTTGCCTTGCGCAACGCCACCGCTCGTTTCGGCGCTCACTGCGCCACAACCCGTACCAGCGAGCATCGCTGAGATAGCCCAAACCACAGGATACAGCTGTTTCATGCAAGCCTCCGAGTGCAGGTCGTTTGCAAGCCACGTACCGCAACCAAACACCGTCATATTCTGGAAGCTATTGAAAAAAAGGCGAACGCCGCAAGCTAACCGGACGGTCCAGCCGCCAGTTGGCCGGCCAAAGGATCAGCCGACTTGCCAGTCTGATCGGCGAGATGCGGCGGTCGCCGCGCCCGTCCGACCAACACCCGAGGGTGCGAACAATCCTGATCAGCGCGGAACCGGCGCAAAGCGCAAACGACGCAGCACGTTGACGCGCGTCTGCTTAACAAGAAAGTCAGCGTGACAAGCGTGGCAACGGTCGAGCAGATCGTTGAAGGCCAGCTGCTTATCGGTCGCCGAGACCAATCGACGCGCTGTATCAACCGCCGCGCGCTGCCGCTTGATCAGTGCAGCGGGCTCGGCAGCCGTCGGCATCTGCTGCAACAGCTCGGCCAGCGCGTGGGCGGGCGCTGCGATGCCAACCCGACCAGCGATCCGCCGCCGCAGCTCCTCCGTCATCCGCGAAATCCGCTGCATCTGCCGAGCGAGGGCGCGGCGATTCGGTCGCAACCGACTCAAAGCCGAGCGGAGCTGTTCGCTCGCGGCCGCATCCAATTTCGGACGCAAGGCAGCGCCCAGCTTGGGCGACTTGACGGCTTCGTTAGGCGTTGATGATGAACAGCGACAGCCAGCACACGTCGCTAGCGCGATAGCCGCGAGCCAGATCATCGATCCCCGGATCATCGATCTAATGCGCGGCCGCATCACCATCGCTGGTCGCAAATCAGCGGACATCGCCTAGCGGCGAGCCACACCCCAAATGGCGTGACACACTAGAGCGTGCCGCATTCCGTCAGCAACTGGATGTCGTCTATAAAGACACCCTCGCCGCTGTTAGCCCAGCCATCGATCGTACGGAAGCTGAAGGTCACGCGAACGGTCTTACCCGCATAAGCTTTGAGGTCGATCTCGACCGGAATCCACTTGCGATAATCGCTAACCGGGACCGTGCTCGCCGACTTGGTCCACACGGTGTTGCCGTCAACCTGCACCAACAACAGGTCCTGCCCCGCAGCCGCTTCGACGTCGAGATAGAGCCAGAAGAAAAGGGCCGCGCGCTTGCCCGATGGCAAGGCCCAGTTCGGCGATACGACGTCGCCCTGGTTGGCCGCACCGTTATCGTAGGTGCCCTTGTTCGGGTCACCGTAATAGAGGGAGCTACCACCGCTGTTGGCGCGCCGTGTACTGACAACCCAGCCCACGCCGCTGACCGGCCCGTCCAACGAGAAACCGCCGCTGCCACCCTCGAAGTCGGTCGTTTTCGACGTGCTACCCGATACCGGCGTCCACCAATCGTAGTCGGCGCTCGAGGTGCAAACACCGCAGCCGCTGATGCTCTTGTCGTTGTCGGCATGGCAATCGCCACGGATCAAACACTTGCCCGCGATCGGCGTAAAGCTTGTCGAACTGGTGCCCGGCACGCACTCGCCACAGCCCGAGGTGTCCTTGTCGCCGGACTGCAAACAGAGGCCGTCGATCAGGCAGGTGTTGGCGGCCGGCGTCCAACCGGTCGTGTTGCTCTTCGGGTCGCAGATTCCACAGCCGGTGATATCCTTGGCACCCGGCGCATAACAGGTCGCGCCGATCTTGCAGAGCGAAGGCAGCGGTGTCCACTGCGTCTGGCTTGCCGACGGATCACATTTGGCGCAGCCAAAGGCATCCGTCTCGTCCTTCTTGTAGCACTCCGCCCCGATCTTGCAGCGATCGGCTTTCAGCTTATTGGCGCAGCCGCCTTTTCCGTCGCAAAGATCCTCGGTGCACTCTAGTTCGTCACCGCACTCGGTTCCATAGTAGGTGCCTTTGCATTTGCCGGCTTCGCAGTAGTCGTCCTTCGTGCAAAGATTGCCGTCGTCACAGCGTCCACCGGTACGACCACTCCAGCGCATCCCGTCTTCATCGGGATTGCAGACCTTGCAGGGGTCGGTCGGATGGATGTCGTCGGCTTGGTAGCAGGCGGTTTGGCTCTTGCCGTCCTTGACGATGCGCAGCGCGCACTGACCTGAGACCGCCTCATAGGAGCATTTGCCCGCACCGAGGCAGGTATCGACGGTACAAGCTAGCCCATCGTCGCAGTTCTGGTAGGCCCGCGGTCGGCAGATATTGTCGTTGCCGCAGATCGGATCGATCGCGCAGGGATCGTGAGCGTTGCACGGAATGCCCGGTGTCGCGCAGGGGAACAACGTCACCCCATCGGGAATACCGCCATCACCTGAAGGGCTGTTTTCGTCACTAGCGCAAGCGGCGAGCAGCACGCACAACAAAGCGACGGTCCACCGAGTCCAAGCAATCCGTCCGTTCATACCTCAAGTACCCTTATGATTTGGCGGCATAAGCCTTGTTAACGAACGCTAAGCCCGAGAGAACTATTCCGCTGGCCGTCGGCACCGCGATCGATCAGCAGTTCTCGTAGACCGAAATATCATCGACAAACAGACCCTCGCCGTCGTTGACGAAGCCATCCAACGTGTCGAACTCGATCTTCAACTGAATCGTCTTACCAGCATAGCTGCTCAGATCGAGAGAAACTTCGAACCAGGTCTTTTGCACAAACGTCGACGGCTTGGTCCAAAGCGAAGTCGTCTTACCGCTCTCGACGACGCTGATCGTGATCAGGTCGCCGAAGGTGCCTTTTTCGATGTCACCGTAGAGCCACAGACGAACGCCGGCTTTCTTGCCTGCGCTCAGCGCGATCGACGGCGAGAGCACGGTCCCCTTGTTCGCCGTCGCACCGGTCGAAAAGCTACCGACTGCTGGATCACCGTAGTAGAGCGACTGCGAGCCTGTCGCCGGGCGGCGCGAACTGGCGATCCAGCCGACCTTGGCGTCACTATTGGTCGCGGTCCATCCCATCAGACCACTTTCGAAGTTGTAGATGGTGATCTTCGTCGTGCCCTTGACCGACCACTTGCCGGGCGTGGCGACCAAGCACTGCATACAGCCCGAGCTATCGGCTTCCGTATCGGCATAACAGTTCGCACCGATCGTGCACTTGCTGGTCAGTGGCGTGAAGGCATACTTGTCGCTCGTCGGCTTGCACTGCGCGCAGCCATCGTCGTTGGGGTCACCGGGGTTGTAGCACTTGCCGGAAACCAAGCAGTTGTCGCCTTTGACCGTCCACGAGTTGCCCGAGACCGTTGGATCGCACTCGCCGCAGTTGGTCGGATCTTTCTCGCCTGGCGCAAAACACTTGTTCTCGATCAAGCACTTGTTGGCGATCGCCGTGTAATCATACTTGTTCGTCGCCGGCTTGCACTCACCACAGCCGAGCGAATCCTTATCGCCCGGGTTTATGCACTTGCTCCCGATCAAACAGTTGTCGCCCTTGACCGTCCAACCCGTGGCGTTTGCCGTCGGATCGCATTCAGCGCAACCGCCCGCCGAGGTGTTCTTGTCGCCCGACTTGTAACATTTGCCCGAGATCTTGCAGAGGCCGGCGACCGGCGTCCAGTCGCTGGTGTTCTTGGCCGGATCGCACTCGCCACAACCATCGGGACTAACCGCACCCGGCGCCTCGCAGCGACCGTTGATCAGGCAATGCAGCGACAGTGGCGTCCAGGCGTTGGTGGACTTGCTCGGATCGCAGACGTTGCACTTCTGTGCGTCGGTATCACCCTTTTTGTAGCAGGCGCCATTGATCAGGCAGGAGTCGGCCATCAACTTGTTGCCAAGACAGCCACCTTTGCCGTCGCAAACGTCCTCGGTACAACCGTATTCATCTTGGCACTGGTCGCCGTAGTAGGTGCCCTTGCAGACACCGTTGTCGCAGTAGTCGTCTTTGGTGCAATCCTCGCCGTCGTTGCAGCTACCGCCGGTCGCTGGACTCCAGGCCTTGCCGCTACGCTCGGGATCACAAACCTTGCAGGGGTCCGCGGGATTGCGATCGTCGGTATTGAAGCATTGGACCTTGGACGGACCGCCCGCTTGCTTGACCGCCAACGCGCACTGACCGGAGGCTGGTATGTGGTCACACTTTCCGGCGCCGAGACAAACGTCCTGGGTACAAGCCAGGTCGTCATTACAGTTTTGATAAAACGTCGGATGGCACAGGCCGTCGTTGCCGCAGATCGGATTGATCGCGCAGGGATCATGGGCGTTGCAGGGCGAACCGGGCGTGTCACAGGCGACGAACTTGTAGCCGTCGGGGAGCATCCCGCTGTCAAACGGCAAGCCGCCGTCTTCAGAGCCACAAGCTCCCGTTAGCAGGGACATGCCAACGACCCCAGTGATGATCAGCGGTCGAAAAAGCCGCCCACCCCGCGGGAAGCCTTGGTTGTAAACCGTTGGACTCAATCGCATATGTCTTAACCCTCAAAAAAAGCGTGCGCCGAGCCGGCGAGCGGCAGTCCTACCACAGCGTAGGAGAAGCTCCAAGGCGCTGTTTCGATTCGAGGTCCGACCTTGACCGGTCGGTAAACTCACAACGCTGGAGGACATTTGCTGCGGCTGTTCGCTCTTGCGAAAATCCTTATCGAAGACGAATCGTTACCACGATAAGCCGAACGCTGTCAGGCCCAGCAAGGCTGCGTCGGCCGACCAATGTGCTAGAGTGCCGAGGCCGATTTGTTTGGCTTCTTGTCCCGAGGTCCGATGATGCACGCTTATCGACTCACTTATTGTCTGCCCATGATCTCACTCGCGCTGCTCGCAACCTCCGGCAAGGCGATGGCCGAACCGCAGTTGTCTCAGGCGCTTGAGACCAAACGCGAGCGGCTACCCCGCCTAGTTGACGCGATCGCCATTCCCGACAATGCCTGGGCCGACCAGCGCAACGACGCGATCGAAACCGAGCACTGTGCCCACAAGCAAACGACGATGCGTCACATCGTCGATGGTTTCCGGCACAAAGTCTTTCTGAACTTCGACGGCGCCAAGCTAACGCGCGGTGCAAGCGACTCCGTTGCCAATAGCTCCGGCCTGCTGATCGGCGCTAGCCTCGATTATCCAGCACTCAACTTTGCGCGCTTCGGCGACCGCGCAAAGGCCGAAAAAGAGATCATCGACGAGCTGAAGATCCTCTTCGGCGACTTCGCGATCGAATTCGTGACCGAGCGACCGAGCGAAGGCGAATACACGATGATGATGGTCGGTGGCACAGGCCAAGGCATTCAACAAAACAGCCAATTTACCGCCGGCGTCGCGCCGCTCGACTGCGACAACAGCAATAAGAAAGACATCGGCGTGGTCTTTGGCGACAAATTGGCTTCGACCAAAAAAATCGCCTTGGTGATTGCCCACGAGTTCGGCCACACCGTCGGCCTCGGCCATGTGACCGAGAAAAAGGGCATCATGTACCCGGGTCTCAACGACGAGACCTGCTGCTGGGTCACCTCGGACCAGACCAATCCGGGCCAGTGTGGACGCACGCAGGTCAACGAGGTCGACGTACTCACAACGGCGCTGGGCGTCGGCGAGGGCGATACGGTGACGCCTTCGGTGTGGTTCATTCGCCCGGGCATCGGCACGGTGGTACCTCGCGATATCGCGGTCGAGATCGACGCCGCCGATGATCTGCGGATCCATCACGTCGCGATCTTTCTCGATGGCAAACTCAGTGCTGAGCTCGACTCGCGCCCGTTTTTGATCTTTCTCAAAGATCTGCCGGCAGGCGAGCACACCCTGCGCGCCGAGGCCTACGACTTCAAGCCCAATACGGCGACCGCCGAGATCAGCTTTACCGTCGATGGTTCCTGCGCGAAACAGGGCAGCTGCTACTACGGCACGACCGGCGCGGGCGGCAGCTGCAGCGCGGGAAGCGAGTGTACCTCGGGGCTCTGCGCGCTGAGCTCGGGTAAGGGCAAGTGCGCCGTCGGCTGCGCCGCGGATCGGACGTTCTGTCCGGAGGGCACGACCTGTACCGATTCGGCCGGCACCTGGGCCTGTCTCGCCGACACCAGCGCCAGCGTCGACCAAGGCACGCCGGGCAGCGCCGGCGGCTGTACTGTGGCCGGCAACCCGCAGAGCGCCGCCGCACTGTTGGCCCTCGGCTTGCTCGCTCTGATCATCGCACGCCGACGACGCCCTCGACGCTAAGCGCCGCGCTCGTCGTCCGCTCTAATGGTCTCGATGCGAATTCCCGCCTTGAGCGTTCGGTTGACCGGGCAGCGATCGGCGATCTGCAAGAGCCGCGTGCGCTGCTCAGCGTCGAGTGCATCACCGACCAAATCGATCCGCTTGCGCAGCACCTCGATCATCCCCTCCGTCTGCTCGCAGTCGACACAATCGGCGGCATGGATGCGCTCCTTGTAGACCTCGACGTCGATCTGTTGCAGCGGCCAGCCTTTGCGATCGGCGTACATCCGTAACGTCACCGCCGTGCACGCACCAAGCGCCGCCTGAAGTAGCTCATAGGGCGTGGGACCGCGGTCCTTACCACCGAGCGACTCCGGCTCGTCGGCGATCAGTCGGTGGGTGCGAACCGCGATCTGCTGGGTGTACTTTTCGCCGACTTCGCCGACGCGCACCAAGCCAGCGGCGAGTGCCTCAGCGGCGGCGGTTGGCGGCGGCTCGGGCACAAAACGACTGGCCCAGGCCGCCAGAACGTCGGCAACGTAGCGCGAATCATCGACGCGTGAGAGCAGGTGGTCGGCATTGTCGAGCGAAACAAAGCTCTTCGGGTGTTTGAGCATCTCGAACAGCCGGCGCGCGTGATCGACAGCGACGACTTCGTCGACCGGGGAATGCATGATCAACGTCGCCTTGCGCAGGGTCTGCAAACCGCGCTCGAGGTGTTTGCCCTCGAGGTCGCGCACAAACTGCGCGGTGATCGTAAACGACCGACCGCCGAGCTCGACATCGACTTGGTCGCTTTGGGCCAGACGATCGAGATCGAGCCCCAGCGCCTGTTTGAGATGTGCGGTATCACTCGGTGCACCGATCGTCGCCACGGCCCGCACTTCAGCGATGCGTTGTGCCGCAACCAACACCGCCGCGCCACCGAGGCTGTGTCCGACGAGCAACTGCGGTGCCTGGTAGGCCCGCCGCAGAAAATCCGCAGCACAGACGAGGTCCTCTACGTTGGAGCTGAAGTCGGTGTTGGCAAACTCACCTTCGCTACTGCCGATCCCGGTGAAGTCGAAACGCAGCACGCCGTAGCCCTTTTCGGCCAGCGCACGGCTGATCCGCGAAGCCGCGGCGATGTCTTTGGAGCAGGTAAAACAATGGGCAAAGCAGGCGAAGGCCCGCGCACCCGCACGAGGCAAGTCCAGCGCCGCTGCCAAACGAGCACCGGCAGCATTTTCGAAATCGACCTTTTGTCTGAGCACAGCGACTGCCATCTGGACCTCCTGTTTGCCGGCGGCAAAAGACCGGTCTGTCCAAGCGAGCTTCCCACGGCGCCAACGCGCCCGATGAGTCCGGCTGAAGATTAGCCCAATTTGCAGCGGTTAGCTGGCACTGCACCGATTTCAGACCGCGGCCACGGCCTGGCATCCTCGGGCGGTCGCGCCGTCGCTCGGTCAGGTGCCCCAGCCGCCTCACAAGACGTCAAGCGTGATCGGCAACTCACCGAAACTGCGAAGAACAATAGCGATGTCAATTCCGGAAAGGATGACTGACCCACCACGTATGCCGGTTTGTCAGACAAACGGTACGGAGGAACAACGTGGGAATCTTTTCAGCGATCAAAGAGCTGCTTTCCGGCTCGCCAGACCCAGAGCCAACGCCGGAGCTTCAAGCAGAGGCGAGAGCCAACTGGGAGCGCGCGGCGCGCTCGGGTGACTACGCCGAAGCCTTCAACGCCGCCCATTACCTCGGTCAAGAGGCCTGGCTCTGGGATGAATGCGTCGCTGCCTTGCGATCGCTCTACCAACGTTTCGAAGCACACCGTGGCGAGACAGCAGCGATGATCGGCCAGTCGCTCTATTTGGGCAAAGCCGGCTATCGCGCCGAGCTTAGCGAAGCGGAACAAGCCGCGGTCTATCAGGACGCGCTCGCCTGGTACGCCCAAGCAGCGCAGCACGGTGACCGCTCGCAGTCGTTGAACTTCGTCGAAATGTGCGAGTGGCTCGCCGAGCGGCCGAGCTATCGCGCTGCGCTTCGGCCGTTTCTCAACAACTATCGCAGCCTCTATCCCAACGATGAGTACCAAGCGCGCATCGATGCGCTAAGCGTCTAGCAGCGATCGGCAACGCCTCTGCGCTCAAGGCTGACCGACGATGCCCAAGTGAATGATCCGGCCACCGCTCATGTTGACCGGGTTGCTGCTCTGACCGATCACCACGCCAGCTTGAGGCGCGAAATAGCTCCGCGTCTGCCGACCGAAGGCGTCGAACTGAGTAGCGATGCGCTGGCCGCGGGCGACACGTTGACCGAGAGACGTCTGTAGCTCGAGGAAACCGCCTCCGTCGGTGTAGATCCAAAACGAGCGCCGGCAGATGATCGCCTTGGGGCCGTTCCAAGGTGGAGCCGTGGCGATCAGGCCGAGCTGGTTGGCGATACGCAACGTGGCGGCAACGCCGCGAGCGATGATCTTTGGCTGAAAGACCTGGGGATCGCCGAGCTCGATGGTCAGCGCGGTCATCTTGCGTCGCTTGGCCTCAGCGCGCAGGGTGTGAGCGCCGGGGCCGACGGGCGGTGAGTGCAAGATAATGTCGGCACCGACGCTGGCCGCCAATCGCGCCAACTGCGGTTGCTTGAGATCGGCTCGCACGTAGAGGCTATTGATGCGACCAAAACTCGCACTGTGCAGATCAACGATCGCGTCGCAACGCCGCAGCAGCCGCTCGAACAACAGCGCGACAAAGCGCTTGCTGCGATTGCCCCGCGGATCGCCGGGAAAGAGGCGATTGAGATCCTCGTGGTCGATAAAGCGCCGCTGGTGACGCTCGAGGGCAACCACGTCGACCACCGGCACACCGATCAGCGTACCGCGCACCGCCTGGGGAGCGATCGCCGTCAGCAGCTGCTGCACGACGCGCACACCGTTGACCTCGTTGCCATGCAAGGCGGCGGTCACGCAGAGCGTCTTGCCGGCACTTGCACCGCGAATCGCCAGCACCGGCACACCGATCGGATTTCCCAGCGGGTCTTCGGCGAGCTTGACCCAGCGCCGCGAGAGCTCGCCGGAGGGCAACCGCTGCGGCGCGAAGGGCGTTAGCCAGGCGACTGGGGCGCCACGAGCATACCCAGCAAAGGTGACGAGCAGTGCACCAACGACGATCAGCAATCGCATCGCGCCAGACTACTCCGTTGTTCTGCCAGGAGAAAAGCTCAACACGTCGCGGACGACGGGATTGCCGAGCACGTGGTTATCTGAGGGGGCCGACCGGCGCTCGCGACAACGATCTCTCAAAAAACTGTGATCCGTCGGTCGAAATTGGGTCGTTTTCAGCGAGTTAGTCGACGGCCCGCGAATTGCTAGGTTTGTGGCGTGTCGCCGGGGCGGTGGTGCCAGGAGGGCGGGCAGCGACGGCGGGAGCCCGTCGGCTTGGCGACACTCGACTTGCCCATACAACGAAAGATTCGCGGACGATGCTTAGACAACAACCCTATCGCGTGTTTTCCCTGACGATGATCTTGCTCTGGGGGGCGGGCTGCGGCAGCCGTAGCGCCAGTACCGCCGGCGACCAGGGATCCGGGCAAACCGACAGCGCGGTCAGCAAAGCCGACGCAGCTCTGCCGTCGAACGATAGCGGCGCAACGACCAGCGGCAAGTGTTTGATCGTCAAAAACACCCGCTTATGCTGCGCGTCCTGGGTGGCCATCGACGAACGCTCGCTGACCCAAGACCCGTGCACGATCAGCTGGCCCAACACGATGCGAGATCCGAGCTGTCAGCCAATGCCTTGTCTCGCCGACTGCGCAGAGGTTTTCGAACCGCCAACACGCGTCGTCGCCAAAGGCAGCGACGGGACGTGCGCCTTCGTCGACGAATGTCAGGACGACAAGGATTGCGCGTTGGGCGTCAATGCGGCTCAGTGCTGCAGCTGCCCCACCGCCTTTCCGAGCAGCGTGATCCAACGCGAAGCCTGCATCGCTGCTACCCACAACGGCGCGCCGATCCCCGCAGCCACGCCCCGGGGCTGCAACAGACCGACCTGTGACCTGGGCAACTGCCCGCCTTGCGCGGTCAACGATGACCTACCCTTTAGTTTGCGCTGCTTGGCGCAACGTGCGATGGGTGGCAAGCGAGTCTGTGTCGTGGTGCAATGAACGCCGCTCGACGCCAGGCCGGTCGGTTGCCCCCCACAGAACGCCAGCGGCCGCAGCCGGATAACAGTGGCGCACTGACGCTGTTGGCCGTCAGCCTGACCACTGCGCTGACCAGCGCGATCATCGCCTGGGTCGCGTTGTTCGCGCGCTAAGCACCCACGCGATTCGTCGGCAAGATCGACGCTGCAAACCTCACTCGCCGGGTGTCTCTCTGGTGCAGCCGGACCACGCGACTTGACGGACCGCGGCTTGACAGGCCAACGCCGGGCACGTTACCTGATGCCGAACGAGGCATCCCCGTGCATTCTTTTCGATCGACAGTCCCCCGGCGCCGCTAGCGCATGCTGCACCTCAGCGCGCTGGCGTTTATCGGCCAAGGGCTGTTAGCAGTCGCACACGCGCTGACTAGCTACCTGATCGCCGCGCGACTTTGTCCAACCGTCGGCACGTCGCTGCGCTTAGCGGCAGCGGCGCTGGTCGGCCACTGGACGGTCAGCGTAACGCTCTATTGCACTGGCACGCTAGGCGCGTTTAACGCTCCGACGGTAGTTGGACTATGGGTCGCGCTCAGCGCCTGGCAACTTTCGCGCCTGAGGCGAGACACCCAACAGCTCGCGCTGGCCCGCGCGGACATCACTGCGATCAAGACCTTCGTCAGCAAGACCTGGCAGTGCAGATGGTCACGATGGCCGCTGGCATTGTTCGCGTCGGTCGCGACCCTCTACGCACTGCGCGGGATCGTCGCGCCACCCTATTCGTGGGACGCATTGACTTACCACTTGCCGCGAGCCGTCGAGTGGATCCAAAGCGGCAGCCTAGCCCCCCATCTTGCGCCGTACGCTTGGCGCGCGTACGAGTTCTATCCGATCGGCGGCGACGCCTTGTGGGCGTTTGCCATGCTCGTTGAGCGAGGCACGGTCTTTTTGGCGATCTACAATATTGCCGTCTGGCTGGGTTGCTTGCTCGGCGTTTACGCCTTGGCTCGTCAGCTCGGAGCGACGATGCGTGCCGCGCGCGCCGCCGCGCTGCTGTTGGGCGCCACACCGACCGTCTTAGCGCTGATCTATGCCAGCCACGTCAACAATCAGGGCCTGGCGCTGTTTTGCTGCGCCGCGGCACTGCTCACCCATTTGCTTCGCGATGCTCAAGCGCGTCCCTCGTCGGCGCTAGTCGCTTGCGGCGGCTTTGCCACCGCGGCGGGAACACAACTCTCCTTTGTGCCAACGCTGCTGCTGGCCGGCATTGCGATCCTCGGCTGGACGCTGCCTCGACCGGGTCGCCGACTGCGGGTCATCGGCGGCTGTCTAGCGATCGCCTTGCTGCCACTGGCAAGCTACGCGCGAACTTGGCTGTACACCGGATCGCTCCTCTATCCATTCGGTTTAGCAAAAAATGCGGCGCCGATCTTTGCCGGAGAACCGCTCCACATGCGTCTGCACGCCGGTGAATTTCTACCGGAACAGCTGCGCAGCCTGCGGCCCTGGCAGCTGATCGAGCAATTGTTCTGGGCACCGAGCGGTGACTACGGACATCTCGGGCTCGGCCCGGCTTGTTTCGCGCTGCTCGGCCTAGGCACGATCGCGGCCCTTGGATCGCTGCGTAGCGGCGGACGGACGCGCTTGACCGTCCTCGTGCTGCTAGCCTTGGCGTCAACGTTCATCTGGGGCTTCTTTTCCGAAGGCCGCGAGGCGATACGCACGGTCTGGGCCAGCACGGCTGGACGTTTCATCTTGCCGGTATTTGCCGTGCTCGCCGCACTCGTCGCCGCATCGCGCTGGCGCCACAGCGCGATCGTCTTGTCGTTGGCCGCCATGCTGCAGCTCGGCTTTTGTTATCCACGCGGACTCAACGCGCTCAACATGACGGCGATCGCTCTGACGCTGCTCGCACTCGCCGCGGCAGCTGCCTTGCTTCATCTCGGCTGGCGTCGCCCGACGACGCTCGGGCGCAGCGGCGCATTTGCCCTCGCCACCGCCGTACTCGCCTCGTCGCTACCGTGGCTTCTCGACCGCTACCGCATCCCGATCTATCGTCAGGTCGCCCGCGAGCGCATGAGCTCGGCGCGCGGTATCGCGGCGTTGCACATCCTTCCGTCAACGCTGACCACCCACGCCTGGCCGATCTGGCGCTATCTCGACCAACGCAAGTCGCTGCGCGTTGCGTTGGTCGCCGGTTGGGAGGGATTAGGCCTCAACTGGTTTCGCTATCCGCTTTACGGCAGTCGCCTGCAAAATCGCGTGAGCTATCTTCCACCGACGCGCGACGGATCGGTGATCGACTACGCCTATCGCGAAAGACTGCAGCGGGCGCTCGATCGGCGGGCCTGGATCGCCCGACTCGTTGAGCAGCGGATCGACGCGATCGTATCGCTCGACCCGCCGGCCCCCGAAGATCAGTGGATGCGCTCGATGGGTCGGCTGTTTCTGCCGGTAGCGATCGGCCAGGATCGTATCGGCCGGTGCTACCGCTTTGCCCCTCAGAACGCCCGCGCCTGGCTGCGCACAACGCGCGACCACCAGGGGGCTGGCCTGCGCGCACAACGCGACTTATCTGACCGATCGGTAAGGCCGTCAGCGCCCTAGCTCCAGCTGACAAAGTTAGCAAAAATCAGGATCTACGCCTTGCGCCTGGCTAGCGCAACAATACCCCGGGATGGGAACGTTCGACGCCCAGACAGTCCATCAGCCGATGAACGCGCACGCGCTCAGCATCGTAGAGTTCTCCCGCCAAGGCTTGATCGAGCAGCTCCATCGCCCGCACAACATCGTCACCCAACGCATAGAGCAGCGCACCTAAGTAATGATGGCGGGTGCGGCTGGGATTGAGACTCGCGGCAACGCGCAGCGCCGATTGCGCATTCGCGGGTTTGTTAGCGACCAGAAACAGCACCGCCGCATCACAGCAACCGTCGTAGTCCGCGCCGTCGCTGCGCAGTTCGGTGGCGAGCGTCGCCGGCGTTTTGCTGATCAGCGTCATGTCGCGAACGGCGACGGCGCCCTTCAGTCGCTGATAAGAAAGGGCCTCCAGAAGCGGCGAGCTAAGCAGTTCTTTGACCGCCAGCTGCGGCCGCTGCTGCGAAACCTCTTGGGCCAGCGTAACGACCAAATCGTCCAAGCGCGCCCGCTTGAGGAGTTCGGCGTTGCTGAGAAACTCCCACCAAAGCATCCGCTGGAGCTTTTCTTCGGTTTCCATTTCGCCACCATAGGCACAATCCTCTGCGGTGTCGATGGGTTTTGGCGACCTGGATAATCCGCAACGGCCGCGGAATCGGGTAGAATCAGGGCAGATGGAACTCTCAGACAGTCTCGCGGAGCGGATCCGCACGCTAAAGGCAGTTGCGGCCTCGATGCATGAGGGCGCAATCCATACCGAATTAATCCCCGAGATCGACAAGATCCTCGCGCTGCCGGACCGTCTCGACCAAGCAGCGATCGGCGAGCGAGAAGCGGTCGCTCGCCAAGTTCGTGAGTACGAACAAACCTTCGACCGCTTGGGCTACACACTGCTCGACCAGGTGATGCCGCCAACCGGCGTGTCGGGCGTGTTTCGCATCGTCGCCGCCCGCGACGCGTTTCGCAAACGCCTGCGCCAACGCGTCGAGCACACCCTGACCCTCGAAGACGGCACGCCGGTCGAGATCGACAAGCACACCTACAAGACACTTTCCGAATACAGCTTGTCGATCGGCACGCCACCGGTGACCAAGGCGATGCGCCAGTTGGTCTGGCAAACGCTGTTTGGCGGCGAGTATCACGATCTTCTGCAAGAGCTCGAAGTACTGCGCTGCGATCGGCTGCGTCTATTTGAGCTGCTGGAAATGATCAAAGAGCTGATCAACAGCTCAATGCACTACTGCACCGCGGCGGAGGAACAGCGGTTCTTGCGCGACGCAGCTGAGTTTCCCAACTTTGAGGGCGGGCGACTGTTCAACCGCGTCGTGCTCACCGAAAGTCCGGCGCGCGTAATCGAACTGATCGAACGCCACGTTTTCGATAAGTTCAGCTCGCGGCAAGTGCGTGCGCAGAGCGCGACGCCTGCCGATCGGATGAGCGCGGTTCGAGTGGTAGAACCGATCGATGCGCTCAACCAGCAGCTGCTCGAACAGATGGAGGCCGAGCCCAACAAGGTCTTCGTCGTGCGGGTCACGGCAATCCCCCATCGCATCTTCGAGCAAGACGACGGTCGTTGGCTCCACGTGATCGGCCGCTTGATGTTGATCGACTACTCAACGCCCGCTCAACGCTCGAACACAACGATCGTCTACACGCTGTTCCCCCACGTTGCCCGCACCCTTCGCAACATCCAGACCAGTTTCGCGGGTCGGCCAGCGAACACCCAACTTCACCTGCGCCTGATCCTCGAGCGATTCTCCGCCGAGGCCCTGCAGCGAATCATCGACGCGCACGACCAGCGCATCGAGCGGCTGAACGCCGAAGAGACCGGCGCGTTGTCACTCGAAGCGGTACGCAGCCAAGAGTGGACGCGATCGGGCCTCAAGGAACTGATGACCTTGACCAAGCTCCGCAGGATGCTTTGCTTTCTGCGCGACTTGGCTGATGGAAAGGTCGACCAACTCAGCCAGGCTTTGCACGACGATGTGACCGCAAAGTGGATGCGCTACTTCTACTCCGGGCTGCCAACCGACCCGACAGAGGCCGACGAGGTCTATCGCGCGACGGTGGTACCCGGGGGCGGACGCGGATCGCTCACGCTGATCGGCGAATACCATCGACAGCGCACGCGCGACGACGCCCAACGCTTTCGCGAAACTCAGCTCAGCCAATGTCGCCAACGTCTCGAAGAGCTCAAAGGGCGGCTGCAAATCCCGGAAAGCAGCACCGACGAGATCGAGGCGGCGATCGCTCAATCACAACTTCGCGCGCTTTCGCCAACTCAGTGGCAAGGCGGCGAAGACAAGGACGCTTCGCTGCTCGAGCACACCGCTCGCACGATGGTCTATCGCGCAGCCGACACCGCACAGCGTCTAGCAGGCCGGGCGCGCGACCGCCTCGAACGAGCAGCGTTTGGCAATCTGACCGGACGTGCAGCAGCTCTGGTCAAGCGCGCGATGTCCGACACCGGCTTTTCCGCGCTGCACGGCCGTCTTGAAGATACCGTCGGCGAGCGCGTCGGCTTCTACGACCGACGCATCCGCGATGTGCTCTCACCGATCCAGGATCTGGTCAAGCAAGCTCAGCGCTCGCTGACGGACATCAAAGGTGAACTCGATCCGACGTCGGTCAGCGAAATCGAAGCCGTGCTCAATCTGATCGAGCAAGGCTACTTCTACCCAACGCTGCTCTTGCCCGAGCTCTCCTGGACCTACAACGACGTATTCCCGGAGCGAGACTTTCCAACCTATTGCACGATCCGCATCGCGCTGAACGAGCAATTTGAGATCGACCCGCTCGCGCTCCTGCAGCGACTCGAAGCGCTGCGCTATCTGTTCCGCCGCTTCCCAGAAGTTTTCGATTTGCTTTGTCGCACAATGCTGCTGGTCGTCAACTCGCCCCACAATCCAACGGGCGTGGTTTATCGGCGAGAAACGCAACTGAGGCTGCTGCAGATCGCTGCCGAATATGGCATCGCGGTGATCGATGACAATGCCTACCACAAGATCGTCACCAAGCAGCATAAGGCGCGCGAAGGCGATCGCTGCCTGGCGCAGATCTATCAAGCGCATCGTCGCCAATTTAAGCGACCAGTGCGGCTCTACACCGTCGGTGCGACGACCAAAGGCCTTCAGGGCGCCGGCGACCGCACTGGCTTGCTGGTCACGAGCGACCAGCAAGCGATCGAGTTCGTTCGCACCCATGCTTCGGCTCCCCATTATGTTTCGCTCTATCTGACCCAGCTCAAGCTAGAAAGCGGCCTGACACTCAAGCGCTACACGCGACAGCTCGAGCTAATGGCCAGCGCGATGCTCGACCCCACCACGGCAGCGTCCCCTTGGCATCGGCTCTCTACATTGCTCAGCGAGGAGCTCAACCACTGCGCCGACGAAACGTTTTCTTCGGTCGCATTCTTGTCGTTGCTCGACGGCTACGAGGAGCTGCTGCGTCTCAAACAGCGCGGAGCGACGGTACGCCATCTCTCCGCCGCAGCCAGCGCGATGGTCAGCCGCATCAAGCGTCTGCGACTGGAAAAGCAGCTTCGCGAAGACGTCGAGAAGCGACTCGATCAAACCCGCCTGGCGCTGCTGCGCGCTTCAGGACAGGGCGAACAACTGACGTTCATCGAACCGCAGGGCGCATTCTACTTCTGCGTCAAACTCTGCGATGCCCAGGACACGCGCGGCGTTCAGGACTTCCTTGAAGCGATCGCGGAACAGCGCGGCATCGACTTTACCTACGCAGGTGCGGGCTATGTTCGCGGCTCACTCGGCGGGCCGATCGACGGCGACAAGCACAGCTACGACCGCCTCGGCTTGACCGTTGAAACCTTTACCCGCCTACTGTTCGAATACTGGCAACGCTTCGATGAAGCAAATCGCGAACTGTCGGCGCTTCCGCAGATCCTCGGCGACGGCGACCAAGCGCTAGCGCGGGCGGCGATCGACATGGAGCCGCTGATCGCCAGCCGTCCGCAACAAGCGGCAAACGGTAACGGCGTGCCGATCAACCACTCCGAGCGCGGCGTAATATTCGCGATCGAAGAAGGCCGCTCGCGCACCGATAAGATCTTCGTCGACGTCGACCAAGTCTGCGAAAGTGTCGACGAGATGCTGGCCAGTCGCACCTTTCGTGTGATCTACCGCCGACTCTTGCGTCGCACCCATCAGCAACTTAGCCAACTTGCCGACCTGTCCTGGGATCAGATCGAAAATGCCTACGGGCCGCTGTCCTGCCAGACGGCTTACCACGATCGTCAGCGCATCGACGCGACCTTTAGCGCGATCATCGCTAAGCTCTACCGTGCCTGGCACGGCGCCGACACCGCACGCGTGCTAACAGCGACGGTACATGCCAAGACCTACGCGGAGAAGTCCGCGGTGATCACCGGCATCGGTACAAAGATTCACAACCTGATCAACGAGCTCTACCACGTATTTTGCGGGCCGCTTCAGACCGATCAGCCGGAGAGCGCGTTCGATGTCGGCTACGAGGTTCTGCGCGGCGTCGAGCCGGCAGCCGGTTCCCCGCTTTACCTCGATCAGATCATCCGCCGCTGTCCGTTTGCTGGGGCAACCACCGCGCTAGCTTCCGCGCCACACTGCACCACCGGCGCGAGCAAGCGCGTCGCCGACTACCGCTACGGCTTCATCCGACGCGACGCCAGCGATGATGACAGTGGGCGCGTCGCGCCGCCACTCGCCTACTTCCGCGCGCGACTACAGACCTTCCCCCAGACCGCCGAACCCGAAGACTACGTCTGCAAGGCCGTGCAAGTCGGGCCGTTCCGTATGCTGCTCACGGTACATCGCGCCTACTTTCACTTGATCAGCGATGAGCTACGTCTGTTTCCACAGATCGCCGATGTTCAACTCAGCAAGAATCTAAACCAATCGCGTTTCGATGGCGTGCTGCTGTTCGGTGTGCCGATGCGCTTGATGGGTGATGACTATCGCACTGGCTACATCATCGATAGCTACGAGGATGGCCACCTACTGCCGACGGCCTGGGTCACGCGCGAGGACGCGACCGACTACGTCGGCTTCCTTAAGAAATCCTTGCTAACATTGCACAACGAACGCGTCGTCGCCATGGGCGGCTTTCCAGTGCACGGCGCGATGATCACGATCACCTTCAAAAATGGTCTGCGCAAGACGCTGGTCTTTTCCGCTGACAGTGGCACCGGCAAGTCCGAGACGATCACTGCGATGATGGAGCAGATGATCAGCGGCGATCGGATCGCCAGCGAGCTCGATCGGATCGACATCTTAGCAGGTGATATGCTTTCGCTCTGGCGCGGGGAAGATGGCCAGCTCTATGCCTTCGGCACTGAGACCGGCGACTTCATGCGTTTGACCGACATCACAGAGACCTGGAAGCAGCGCTTTGGCGATCTGCTGAATCGCGGGAACTTCTCAAACCTCGATCATCCGAAGAACCCGCGTGTGACGATTCCTGGAATTTGCCTGCGCGCCGGCGTGCTCTCGCCGACCCGCGTCAACGGCTTCTTCTATATCAACAACTACCAGGCTGCGCCGAAGGGCGCCGTGGAGATCGTCGAGGACCCGCACCAGCTACTCAAGCAAGTGCTCGTTCGCGGGCTGCGCAAGAACAAGGGAACCAGCGGTGATCAACCGAGCCTGCGGGCAGGACTGGAGTTCGCCGGCAAGACCGACCTTGTCGTGCGCTATCGCCACGATCTCGATCGGTTGCTCGACTGGCAGCCACGGTTGGTCGGCCAACGTGAGCAAACCTGCCTCTGTTTTCGTGATGGCGGTGGAGACGTCTACGCAGCTCGCGAGGCGGTGCGCGACGCGTTCCGCGGCCAACGCATCAACGTCGGCGACAGCGTCGAAACAATCGCTTCTGTCGAGTACAGCGTGATGAACAATCTGTTCTTTGTCACCCTCGCCGGACGACGCAAGTTGCCGCTCTCGCGCGAGATCTACGACCAAGTTTATGAGCCGCTGGTCAGCACCTTCTGCGGTAACCCGTTTGTTGACCCGCGTGGGATGAACCCGGCATTGGGTGTTTTTGCCGAAGCGATGCATCGGGCCCGCGTGCACACCGGTATCATCTATACCCAGCTCGCCCGGCCGGGCTACGAGCACCGCGGCCCAGCAAAGGCGGCCTGCGACGTCGTGGATTTCTTGCTGCAAGACGAAGAAGTTGCTGCGCGCTTCCAACGCAATAAGCGCAAAGTTCAGCAGGCCATGACGCGCACCTACCCCGGCGTGCTACGCGCGGGAAGCAACCTGCCGACCGAGCTTGAGGGCTACAACCTCTTGCTGCTCGAGGAGCACGAAAGCACCCAAGTCGCCTTTGTCGACGGCAACCGCACATTCAATATCCCGACACCCTATTACCAACCTGCGAGCAGCGCCGGTGCCGGCAACGAGCCATTCGTGCCGGCGATCGCCTTGCCTGAGCATCTGGCAACGATCGCCGACATCTGCCAAAACCCAGACTACGAGCGCCGTTTCGTCGACCGCGATGTGTCACTCGAGCGGTTCAGCGCCCTAACCTATTGGCGCAGCATCGAAGCCTTGACCTATCAGGTGCTGCTACTCAACGGCGTGATCACGCTTGGCTCATCGGAGAGCGAGATCGCGCGCTTTCCGGTGGAAGTGCGCAAGGCGCGGAAGATCGCTGAGCGCATCGCGGCGACGCGCCAGCCGATTATTGGCGGCGATGTCGTGCCGTTCCAGGCCCGGGCAAACCGATGAATGATTCGCCCCGGCGATTCGATGTTGCCGTGATCGGCAGTGGCGCCGGCGGGCTGACTGCTGCGCTTACCGTTGCGCGGCGCGGCTACAGCGTCGTGCTGCTCGAGGCGGCGCAGCAGTTCGGCGGCTACCTCAATCCCTTCGCCCGAAAAAAATTCGTCTTCGATACCGGCGTGCACTACGTCGGAGAGGGTTTCGAAGGCGGCAGCCTGCAACGCATCTACCGCTCGCTCGAGCTCGACGTCAAATTCAACGAGCTCAACCCCGATGGCTTCGACTGGTATGTCTTTCCGGGCTACCAAATCAAGCTCGGCAAAGGCATCGAGCGCTTTTGCCAGCGGCTCAAAGATGATTTCCCCCACGAGACATCGGCGATCGACCGCTTCTTTGCGCTACTCAAAGAGGTCGAGGCGGCCTTTCGCACAGTGGGCCGCGTCCGCGATCTGCGCAGCGGCTGGGAGGCGGCCAAGCACCTGCCAGCCCTTTTGCGCTGGCGCAACGCGACGTTTGCCGAGCTCCTCGATCACTATTTCGACGACAAGCTGCTCAAGTGTGCACTCTCTGGCCCTTGCGGTGACCTCGGCCTTCCGCCGGGTCGCATCTCGGCGCTCTATCACATCGGCTTGCTGCTCCACTATCTCAAGGGTGCTTTCTATCCGCGGGGCGGATCGGGAAGCATTCGCGACGCCTATGTCGAAGCGCTGCAGGCCAAGGGTGCGCTGCTAAAGCGCAACACGGCGGTTGAATCACTGCTTCACAGCCACGGCAGAGTCAACGGTGTACGCACCCAGAGCGGCGAAACATTTTTGGCCAACGTCGTGATCTCCAACGCCGAAGCCGTTGCGACCTTCAAGATGGCCGACCTCCACAGCCATAATCGACGCATCGCCCGACGCATCCGCAGGATCGAACCTTCCTACGGATCGTTCATGGTCTTTTTGGGACTAAAAGCCAACCTCAGCAACAATCCGATTCAGGACGCCAACGTTTGGCACTACGACGATCGCGACATCGATCGCCTCTATGCTCGTGTGGAAAACGGCGAGCTGCCCAGCGGCGAAATGATGTTCATCACGATCCCAACGCTTAAGGATCCGCAGGGGAATAAGGCACCCAGCGGACATCATATCGTCGAAATCGTTACCTTGGTGGCTGCACAACCGTTCGCTCGCTGGTTCGGCCAACGCACAATGAAACGCGACCAGGACTACAACGACCTAAAGCGGCGCATCGCGGACCCGCTGATCGAACGGGCAGCGCTCTACGTCCCCGAGCTGCGCAGCGAAGAGATCGTCGTTCGTGAAAGCTCTACGCCGGCGACCAACAGCCATTACATCCATAATCGCAGCGGAGCGATCTACGGCCCCGCACACACACCCAACCAAGTATTCTTTCGTCGCTTCGCGCCTACCACCCCCTTAGAAGGACTTCTGCTTTGCGGCTCCTCGGTGCTCGGAGCCGGTGTCGCTCCCTGTACCCATTCGGGCTATGTGGCCGGCAAGCTTGCCGATCACTATCTTCAACGACGCGCAACGCTGCGCGGGCGAGCGATCACTGACCTACGTGTCGCCGCCCGTCGCCTTCGCCAACAGCTACCCTGGTAGAAAGACGCATATGCGAGTACTAAAGTTCGGAGGAACCTCCCTGGCCAATGCTGCCCGCCTCGCGCGCGCAGCTCAGACCACCGCTGCTGCCCGACCTTGCATGGTCATCGTTTCCGCGACCGGAAAGACGACCAACAAGCTGATCGAGGCCGGAAACGCCGCCGAAGCAGGAAATCTCGGCGACGCTTTGGCGATTCTCGGTCAGATCGGCGAGACACACCGGGGTCTCGCGCGGCAGCCGCAGACCGTCCGCAAGCTCGAGCAGTTGATGCACGATGCGGGAAACCTACTCGGCGGGATCTTTCAGCTGCGCGAGCAAACGCCGCGATCGCAGGCGCTGCTGGTGTCCTTCGGCGAGCGACTCTCGGCGACGCTGTTCTGCGACTATCTCGCGGCATGTGACGCTGAGGCCGACATGCTCGACGCGCGGCGTGTGATCGTCACTGATGACAACTTCGCAGAGGCGACAGTCGACTTTGAAAAGACCACCGAGCGCTTCGCTCGTGAGCCTTTGCTGCAAAGCACAGCAACCATACCGGTGATCACCGGCTTCATCGCGGCAACCGAGGACGGTGCAACGACAACACTCGGACGTAGCGGATCGGACTACACCGCCGCACTGATCGCGCAACTGGTCAAAGCCGACGAGTTGGTGATCTATACCGATGTCGATGGCATTCTCACCGCCGACCCAGCGCTGGTCCACGAGGCGCGCACCCTCTCGTCCGTCTCATACCGCGAAGCAGCCGAAATGTCGTACTTCGGCGCGCAGGTTGTTCACCCGCGCACAATGCTGCCTGCGCTGAAGGCCAACATTCCGATCTGGATCAAGCACAGCGGATACCCCGAGCGACCGGGCACATGCATCAGCGAGCGCAGCGATGACTCACCGGCAGGCGTCAAGACCGTCACCTCTGTGCGAGATCTCTCGCTTGTGACGATCGATGGCCGCGGGATGGCCGGCCTGGTCGGCGTCGCCCGCAGGATCTTCGAGTCCGCGGAGGGTGCAGCAGCCAACGTAATCATGATCTCGCAGTCCTCATCGGAACAGACCGTCTCCGTTGTGGTCAACACAGCATCCGCCGGTGGGTTGGTTCGCGAGCTAAAGCGGCGTTTCGCACTCGAACTCAAGACGCGAGCGATCGAGTCGATCGACCAGACCAACGGAGTCTCGATCGTTTCGATTATCGGCGCGGGCATGGCGGGTCGACCGGGAACGGCAGCGAGCTTCTTCTCTTCGCTCGCCAGCGTTGGTGTGAATATTCTGGCGATCGCGCAAGGCGCATCGGAGCTCTCGATCTCTGTCGCGATCCGCCAGGATCAGTTGCCCCGTGCGGTGCGCGCCGCGCATACCGCGTTCGGCCTAACGCGACTGACCAACTTGGTTGTGATCGGCTCGGGCCGCGTCGGTGAAACATTCTTGCGGATGCTTGAGCAGAACTCGGCCAATCTCTCGAAGAATCTCAATCTCGACCTACGCGTTGTTGGTGTCTGCAATAGCCAAAAGTTCGTCTTCGCCGCCAACGGCATGCCACCGACGGCCGCGATCGGCCGCCTCAAGGAAGGTCAACAACGCCCCGACGACCACGCGTTGCTCGACCAAATCGGTGCGGAACACTTCACAGACGTGGTGGTCGTCGACATGACCGCCGCCGAGACCGGCGGATTGCATGCCGAAGCGCTGCGCAGAGGCTTCCATGTCGTCACTGCCAACAAGAAGCCGCTGGCCGGCAGCATGAGCGCCTATCGCAAACTGATGGACGCCAGCTACCACGGGCGCGCCCGCTATGGTTATGAGACGACCTTTGGCGCCGGGCTGCCTGCGCTGCATACGCTGCACGAACTGCTGCTTTCGGGCGACACGCTGCTTTCGGTCACTGGATGCCTCTCTGGAACGCTGGGCTATATCTGCACGCTACTCGAGGAAGGGCAGTCCCTACAAGTTGCCGTCGAGCGCGCCGTAGAACAAGGCTACACCGAACCCGATCCCCGCGAGGATCTCAGCGGACGCGACGTCGCGCGCAAAGCGTTGATCATCGCACGTTCTGCCGGCCGCCTGCTCGAGCCGCAGGATGTGCAACTCGAACCACTGGTGCCCAACCTCGAAGGCGGACTCGCGCCGGCGCTCGCCGCCTATCAAGACGCACTTGCCGCCCGCATCGCCGCCGCGGCTGATGCTGGTCGCACGCTGCGCTATACGGCAAGCATCGATCAAGAAGGTGTGCGGGTCGGCCTCAGTGAGGTCCCCAAAGATGGACCGATCGGCGCATTGCGTGGCCCTGACAACATTTTGGTCTTTCGCACCCAGCGCTACGATCAATACCCACTCGTCGTGCGCGGACCAGGAGCTGGTGCCGAAGTCACAGCCGCCGGCGTGCTAGCCGACGTGCTCAAGGTGACACATGAACTCGGGCGCGCGATACGCCCACAGTCTTCGGGAGAATGATCGTGGACAACAGCTGGACCAACGTTTTCGCGCCAGCGTCGATCGGTAATTTTGGACCCGGCTTCGATGTACTCGGTGCCGCCATTGCCGGACGTGGAGACATCGTCGGCGTGCGCAAGAAGGCCAGCCGAGGCATCGAGCTGATCGACTGCCCTGATGATTTACCCAAGGGCGACAAGAATACCGCGGTCGCCGCAGCCAAGGCCGCTTCACGGCTGCTTGAGCTCGACTTTGGGCTCGAGCTGCGGCTCGAGAAGGGCCTACCGATCGGCAGCGGTCTCGGCTCGTCGGGAACATCGGCTGTCGCCGCCGCCAAGGCGGTTAACATCTTGGTCGGCAACAAGCTCTCCGATCAGCAGATGATCGATTGCGCGGCCGAGGCCGAAGGTGTCGCGTGTGGTACAGCGCACCACGATAACGTCGCAGCATCTTTGCTCGGCGGCGTCGTGCTGATCTCAACACACGGTGCGTTACGCATTGAAACTGAGCTAACGCTCCACTTGGCGTTGGTCACCCCTGCCCAGTCGCTAACGACCGAGCGCTCGCGACAAGCGATCCCTGCCGCGATCCCGCTCGCTGAAGTGATCGACAACAGCGCGCGCTTGGCGCAATTGATCTACGCGCTCTCAGCGAACCGCCTCGATTTGCTCAGCGGCGCCTTCGGCGACAAGATTGCCACCCCGCGGCGGATCGATCTGATCACCGGCGGGCGTGCCGCCCTTGAAGCTGCACATCGCATCGGAACACTGGGCGCGGCGATTTCCGGGGGCGGACCGACCCTATTCGCGGCCTGCGAAAGCATCGAGCAGGCAACCGCGGCAGCAGAAGCGATGCAAGCAGCTGTACTGCTCGAAGGCTCCCACGGTGCGCAGATGCATGTTTGCACGTTGGATCGGCAAGGGGCGCGACGCGTCGATTAGCGCGGCTAGCGCAGTTGAATTGCGAAGTGCCTTCCGCTCGCGACGCTAGACCGCTTTACCGTCGCTGAACCACTTGAACGTTTGCTCGAGCCCGTCGGCGAATTTCACCGCACCACGGTAGCCGAGGATCCGTTGGGCCTTATCGATGTCGGCGAGCGAATGTTTCACGTCGCCGACCCGTGCGTCACGAAACTCGGCCGAAATCTTGCGACCCGAAAACTGCCCAAGCAAATCGAGTACGCCGAGCAAATCGATGCGCTCACCACAGGCGATGTTGAAGACCTCCCCCGCGGCACCCTCAGCTAGGCAGGCCTTGAGATTGGCTTCGACGACATTATCGATGAAGCAGAAATCGCGCGATTGCTTACCGTCGCCAAAGATCAGCGGCGAGCGGCCTTCGAGCACCGCGGTAATGAATTTCGGCAACACCGCTGCATACTGCGAGCTCGGATCTTGGCGCGGGCCGAACACGTTGAAATAGCGCAGTCCGACATACTCCAAACCATAGGATGCGTAAAATGCTCGGCCATAGCTCTCTCCGGCGAGCTTGCTGGCTGCGTAGGGCGACCGCGGTGCGGTCGGCATCGTTTCTACTTTGGGCAGCACCGGGGTATCGCCATATACCGAAGACGACGACGCTTGTACGACGCGCTTAACCTTGGCATCTCGCGCCGCGATCAAGAGTTGTAGCGTACCCGCGATATTGGCGCGATCCGAGGCGATCGGGTCGCTGATCGAACGCGGCACCGATGGCAACGCTGCCTGGTGCAGGATGTAGTCGATGCCGTCGACCGCCCGCCGGATCGACTCAGGCTCGGCAATGTCACCCAGCTGAAAGTCGATTCGATCGCCAAAGCGCTCGACATTGGCGCGCTTGCCAGTGCTGAGATTATCGATCACCCGAACCTGATGACCGTCATCGAGCAATCGAGCTGTCAAATGGCTGCCAATAAACCCGGCGCCGCCGGTTATGAGATAGTGTGCCATGGGAGCATCTTACGCTGGGCAGCGCGCAAGATCCATTGGCGATCAATTGGCTGCGCGACGCAGCCTCCACGGCGCGCGGTGCGCCCCAGTCGGTTTCAACGCAATCGCAGGCCGGCCCGACAGGCGCGAGCGGCGGTTCCAAAGCTGCAACGCGATTAGCGCTGCCGCTGGAAATACCTCTCGCCGCGATCAATAACCATCGCGTGGCGAGGTCGCAGCGCAGCGCTTGGTGGCGCTCGCCGCGCAGCAGCGCTCGGTAATCACCAGCTGTCGCAGCGATGATCTCTGGGCAAAGGGATCAGTTGGCAGACAAGCGACCAACGGCGAGCAACTCACCACAACAGCACCGCCCCGGGCCGAACCTTGAAACAGGCCTTGATAGCTCGGCTCAACGACGGGCACCAGTTGATCTCGATAGACCGCACGACGGACGCATCCCACCTAAATTGACCTCCTGCGATCGAACGACCGAAACGGCGAGTCGTCGTCTCAAGTATGCGACGTCTAGATCGAAGGTCAAGGCTCGGTGACTGATCGGCGCCGTTCAGCTGCACCGCCGCCGGCGCTCGTCCCTATCACCCGAAATCACAGAGCTATTTCTCGCCGAAAGAGCAGCGACATGTTGTTAGCCGGCATCGCCAGGCGCGCCGCCAACTGCAATCCGTGGTCAGCGGCCACCTCGCAAAGCGCGCCAACATCGCGTACGCCCCAACGTGGGTCCTGCTGGCGCAACCAGTCATCGAAACGCGCGTTGCTTGGTGCAGTATGCTGGCCATCGAGCATATACGGACCATACAGGTAGAGCAGACCGTCGCTGGCGAGGTAGCGCGAGGCGCCGGCGAACAGCCCAAGACAGCTTTCCCAGGGCGAGATATGGACCATGTTAATGCCGACCAAAACATCGATCGGCCACTCGATCGCCCAGTCAGCGTCGCGTGTGTCGAGCACGAGCGGCAGACGAAGGTTCGCCGAGCTGACCTCGGAAACCCAGGCGGCAATGCTCTTGAGCGCGACCGGATCACGGTCACTCGGCTGGATCGTCAGCTGCGGAAATTCGTGGGCAAAGCGCGCGGCGTGCTGCCCGGTACCACTGGCGATTTCCAGCAGGATCCCGCCTGCTGGAAGCCAGCGCCGCAGAACGTCGAGGATCGGCTCGATGTTTCTGCCAGCCGCTTCGGCAAACTGTTTCATGCGCGTCCTCGGCCACTCACGCAGACAGCGCGCTTAACGCTCGACAGGCCTGGTCGAGATCTTGATCGGACTTGGAAAAGCAGAACCGCACCAGCGACTCCCCCGTCGAGCCGTTGAAAAATGCAGATCCGGGAACGGTTGCCACTTTCGTTCGCTCAAGCAGCAGCATCGCGGCTTGCTTGGCAGTCTGACAGCCAAGCGCGCTGACATCAGCCAGCATGTAGTAGGCCCCCTCGGGAATCAGCGGTGACAGTCCGGCGCGGCTCAATGCGTCAGCGAGTTTGTCACGTTTGCCTTGATAGTCTCTGGCCAGCTCAGAAAAGTACTCGGTCGAAGTCTCCAATGCGTCGGCGATCGCTAGCTGCAACGGCGTTGGCGCACAAACGTAATTGATATCGTGAACCAGTGTCATCGAGCGGATCATTTCCGCCGGCGCACAGGCCCAGCCGATTCGCCATCCCGTCACCGAAAACGTCTTCGACGCACCGCCGATCGTCACCGTACGCGATCGCAGGTCGTCCCGCGCGGCCGGAGAAAGATGAGGTCGATCGTCAAAGCGAATGTACTCGTAAATCTCGTCGGTGATCACCAACAGATCGTGGGCGTTGGCCAGCCGAGCGACCAGATCGATCTCGGCTTGGTCGAGCATGCGTCCGCAGGGATTTGCCGGCGTGCAGAGCACGATCGCCCGCGTGTTGGCCTTGATCGCCGAGCGCAACGCCGATTCCTCGAGACGAAAATCTGGGGCCGCGAGCGTGAGAAACTGCGGCTCAACACCAGCGACGATCGCGGCGTTGAGGTGATACCCGTAGTAGGGCTCAAGAAGCAGCACACCATCGCCAGGATCGAGCAACGCGGTGATCGCCGCGGTATAGGCACCGGTCGCCCCGACGGCGATCATCAGCTCGCGTTGCGGGTCCGCGCTTAGCCGATTGTCGCGGGCCAACTTTTGCGCCAGCGCCACGCGCAGACGCTCTGCACCCTCGGCGTAGGAGTAGCTGCTCGCCCCGCGTTCGATCGCCCGACAAGCCGCCTGAGCAACAAACGTCGGCGTCGGCAGGTCGCACAGCCCTTGTGCCATGTTGATGCCGGCAACGCGATTGCACTCGCGCGTCATCACGCGAATGTCGGATAGCACGAGATCGCTAAGTCTTGCTGAACGCATTGGGCGACAATAGCCGATGCCTTGTCATCTGCCTAGTTCAGCAGCGTAACGGTTGATCAGCCTAGCGATTGAGCAGCCTAACGGTTGAGCAGCCTGACGGCTAAACGGTTCAGCGGTAGTGACGCGCTAGACCCGCAAAAACTGCGGGCTTGGCGGCGATAAACGAGGTCACACCAAAGCTAAGACAAACTTTGGCGCCTTCGTCTTTACAGAGTTTCGGCATCGCGCCGGCAATCGCCTTGAGCAGGCGAACCTCAACGCGACCGCGACTGGCGAGAATCAAGCCGGGGAGCCCTGGACTCTTGTGGATCGACTTGAGCGCAACACCGAGCTTCAACTCAGCGATGTGCCGATACGCTGCATCGTCGACGATCGTCGCCGCTGCTTGACCGCGCGCCACGGCTCGCAAGCCCCGCAGCTGTCGGCGCGAGGCGACGAGCGTTAGATCTTTCGGGGCCAGCTTGCCACCGAGCACGATACGGCTGACAAACTCTGGTGCGTAGGCCAAGGTGGTGACCAGTTGTTTGCCCTTCAGCGCGGCAACCTTTGCGGGACCCGAGGGACCGACGACGACGTGGTAGCGCTGGCTGTCGGCGGCTCCCATATGCCCGAGCGCCTTGAGCTGCCAAGCGCGCTGTCGCCCGAGAAACGAAGGCAGATCCATCACGACAAACATCGGCTTCAAGGCCGCAGCAGCCGCATCACACTGTTTCGGTGAGACAACGAAACGACTGTCGACGCTTCCTTTTGGCCAGCCCGCCGCCTGCTCGAGACGCGCGATGAACTGATTGACCACCGGCTGGGCCTGCTGTGTGCTGCCCGGTGCACCGACGTAACAGATCAGCAGCTTGATGACCAATGCTTCAACCACCGAAGCCCCCAGCGAGATCGAAGAGAAATTGATGCCTCAGCTCGCGCAACCCGCAACACCATCACCCGCAACCCATCTCACCCTGCAACCGATCACAGCATCTGACGATGGACACGCGACGGCTATTCAGGCCCGCAGCGCCAAGTCAGAGCAAAACACCAAACAATTTGGATTTCAAGAGCTTTTCAGCGCCGAAGCAGACCGCTAGAAGCTAAACCGCGCCCGGGTAAAGACCTTCGAGCCCCCCGACGCAGGATCGCCGAATTTGGTGTAGCTCTTGCCAAGATTGAACAATGCACCGGCGAATAGCTCGAGGCCAAAGCCAAAATTGTAGCTGAGCTCCGGAAAGAACACCGCCGAGAAGCCTTCCGAAGAGAACGGTGAGTGATGTTGTGAGACACGTTGACCGACGGTGTCGTCGAAGCGCTCTGTGGTGTAGCCGTTGAGATCGAGCAACATGAATAGCCGCAACAGCAGCTTGTCGGCAAGCAACTTGATGTCACCGCCCAGCACAAGGTAATCACCAAGACGCGGACGCGTAACCTCCTCGATACAGTGCTCACCGCGCTTGGCATCGGCCACCGCGCAGGCCAACAAGGTCGGTCCTGATATCGTCGGCCGCGCGTCGCGCACAACTTTACCTCCGCTGAGAAAGTCGCCGGCGCCGAACTCATCGGGCATGCCGTGTACCCACTGCGCGTTCAGGTAGAAGTATCGATTGAAGGTGTAGTCGAGCCCGATAACCCACTTAGCAAACGGCGTGGAGTCGACAACGTGCGGCCGTCGACCATTGATGTAGTCGTACTCCCCCTTGGGCTGGGTGTAGAAGCCAAAGTCCATCTCTTCTTGCACCAGCGACTGGGTGTAGACCTGTGGAAAGAACACACCTGCTTCGATGCGATAACCGATCGGCTTGATCTTGGATGATAGCCAGCCGAGTAAGTTGAGCTGACCAGCCATGTTGAGGCCAACGACCTGCATCCGCGGAAAGCCCAAGGTCGTCTCGGTGGTGAGCAGGCCTTTGATGCAATCGTTGGGATCGAGTGGGTTGCACTGCGGATCGTTGGTTAGCCGGCTGTAATTAAAGAGTGGCGTGGGAATCGTGTGGCGTCCGACATAATAGGACAATGCGATATCATGATCGCCGATCATTCCAGCAACGCGCAGTGCGCCTTGCATGTTCTTGAAGCTCGTCTCTGGCTCGACAATGTGCGTCGCAGAGATCGCCGTCGGATAGCCGAGATACTTGGCCAACTCGCGCTCGGCATGAATCCGCCAACGCACATCGTCTTCAACCCAGGGCAGACGCTCGACGGAAACCAGGCCTAGCGAAGCGCTGCTCGGCAAGAGCGCCGGTTTAAAGACCGGCACAAGCACCGCGCTTAGGCTCCAATTGGCGCCGAAATTGTAGTCGACCTTGACCATCATATTTGCGACAAGCTCGCCAAACAGCAGCACGTCTTCCAGGTCGAGCGGGTTGAGCGTGTTGGTCGGGTTGAACTGATCGCCCTTGCCCCAGGTCACTTTCTGCTGACCGATCCGCAGGTCAAGACCATCGACAAAGATGTCCGTCGCTTCGATATACAGCGCCTGAGCCTCAAGTCGGTACGGCGAGTTCTTCTCGCGCAACGAGAGATCGGCCAGCGTATCGAAGTCGCGATCGAGTCCGATCCAAACAAAGTCGAGCTCGGCAAGACCAAAGAAGCGCCCGCCGTCGGCCTCGAGGCGAAAGCGCCCAATGTTTTCGTTGCGCGCGACACCGCGATCGAGGCGGATCGGCGAATACCATTGCCCAGCACGCTCGTTGATCACACGGAAGCGCAAATCGGACTGGATGCGACCCGACAGATTCAGCTCAACCTTGGCAGCCACTGGGGCCGACAGCAGCAACAGCGACAGTGCAGCCAGCACACGAGATAAGGCAGGCATTTTTGCTCCTCCCGGGGGCGCATCATACACGGATTTTTTCGGAAAGCAGCACTATCGCGCGCCGCTGGCAGAGGCAGGAGCTTTTCAGCGACCGCGTTGCAGCCTGCGAAGACTGAACACCGTCTCGGGAAAGCCGGTGTCGATCTTTAGCGACTTGCGGCGCATCTCTGTCCAGTGATCGTTCTTGGTGTGATCGACCATCCGCATGATGTCGGCGCTGCAAATGTCCTTCTTTGGACAAACGAACTTGCTACGGGTCTCGGTCTTCAAGCGCTTGCCGCTCTCGTCAAAATAGACGATGCGATCAGGAACTTGGTAGGCCTTGACGATGCGGAACTGCAGCCGAGCGTAGGGTGCGACTTGGCCGGGCCGGCGAACCACATCGACGAGATAATGCGTCGGACTCTCGCTCATCGCGGTGGCTTGATAGATCCCCGAATAGGTCGTCGTCGACATTTCGTCATAGGTGTAGTCAGAGCCGAACATCGACTGAGCGCGCGCATGGGTCGCGATGCGGCGAATCTTGCGGAAGGATGGCAGATAAACGTACATCTGCTGGCGCGACAAGACGAGCATCTTCAGACCCTTAACGTCACCGGGGTAGAGAAACTCCGTGTGACGCTTATCCTCGCCACGCGTGTGGACCAGCATGCCGTAGCTGCGCGGCGCCTTGTCTTTGTCTTGGACGACCATATCAAACTCCATCACCAGATCTTTCGATCGCGTGATCGCGTCGTCCATTTGCTTGAGGACCTTAGTCGCCTCGGCCAGACTGCGCTTTTCCATCTTGCCCGCTTCCGGATCGGAATTCGGGCCCGCGACAACGTCGCCACCAAGCAGCAGCAGTCCACCGAAAAACACCAGCGTCGCGATTCCCGAGTATCGAACTGCTCTCGCGCCGCACGCTAAATAGGCCAACCGGCTCATCGTTGTCTTCCTCCGCTAGCAGTCGAGACGTCAACCGCCGACGCTTGATTCACTGACTCCTCGAGTTCAGCGCTTTGTGCGACAAATCCCCGGCGATAATGGTGGCGCCGGGCGAAGAGTGGCACGATAAAAAACGTACCGAGTGCCGCGACAAGCATCGCCACTGCGGTCAAGCCACCGACGTTCTGCAGCGGTCGCGCCTCTCCAGTGGTCAAAATGCCAAAGCCCAAGGCAACGGCGAGTGCGTTGGTCGCGATCGCCACACCACTCCGACTGACCGCCCGACGAGCTGCTGCGGCCAACACCGCGCCTTCGGCCGGATCGGCATCGTCGGGGGCGCGCCATTCGGCGACCAAATGCACGGCGTAGTCAACGCCCGCCCCCAAAATGATGCAGGCCAGCATCGCCGTGCCGATATCGAGGTGGACACCAGCTAACCCCATTCCCCCGTAGATTACCAACAAGGTAAACAGCGTCGGGGCGGCGACCATCAACCCCGTCCTCAGCGAGCGAAACAGCAGCGCCATGATCACGATCACCGGAACCAACGCGACACTCAGGCTGAGCACTTGGTTGTTCAGCGCACTACGCGCAAGGGCTCGATGCAGCACCGGCAGCCCGCTGAGCGCGTGGCGCAGCGGCCGCAACGCGTTGGCTGCGCCGGGCCTTGCCGCGACGAGGAACGAACTCGCACGAGCGTCTAACAACGCTGGCACGATGTAACGCGCATTGCTCGCAGCCAGCTTCAAGCGGCTGGCGATCAGCAGCGCACGGCGCTTGGCGCGCAGCCCTGTCCAAGACTCGTAAAGCGGCGACTGCAGGGCCAACAGCAGATCTTCGCGCGCCTCAGCATCGGAAATTTGTCGTTTGAGCACGGCGGAAAGCGCATCGTCACCGGCCGCTGGACCCAGCGCGGCCAGCGCCGTCGCCAGCTGATCGGCATCGGCACTGAGCGACTTGAGATCGACGACGTTTTCCTCAGACGCAAGATAGCGCGCGATCGACGCGGCAACCTGCTTGGGATCAGCGGCTATCTTGGCACTCGCCCGATAGGCCGCGCGCAGCTCGGTGACCTGCGACGCACTCAGCGGCTGACCCGTTTCCTTGAGTGTCGCTTGCACTTGAGCGACAAAGCGCTGCTCACGAACCAGGCTTAGCTCTGCTGCATGCTCGGGCGAACTTCCAACGCGCCGATATCCCTGACCGATGCGCGCGGCAAGCCAGCGTTCGAGACGAGAGAGAAACGCTTCTTGACGGTCGGCATCGTTGACCAACAACTTGACGTGCATCAATGCTTGTCGACGGTTCTTGTTGAGCAATTGGTCTAGCGACCGATCGCTACTGACCAGCGCGAGTAGGTTCTTCACCTTGTCGGCGCGGTCTGGCAATCGCGGCAAACCTTCCATCGCTTCATTGGCGCGGCGCAAGGCGACACCAATGTGCAAGACTTGCGCGACCTCTGGCTGATCGATCAGATAATCGGCAAGGTACTGAATCTCGCGCAGCGTCTCGGGCTGCGTTATCTCGCCGCTCAACTCCAGCGCGAGGAAATGCGAGCCACCGAAGCGGCGCTGCATAAAGTGCTCGGCCCGGTCCGGCGGGCTATCGCGATTAAACAGCGCTGAGAGCTCGATCCGCGAATCGACGCGAAATACCAAGACCAGCGCCACCGCGCTCAACGCACCGATCACCGACCCGGTCAGCAACCGATGGCGTTGCGCTGCTTGGGCCAGCGCTTGCAGACAGCGCTCGCCCAAAGATGGCCCACTGCGGTTGCGCCGCTTGTCGCCAAGCTTGAGCAACAAAGCAACCGAAGGGATAAACGTCAAGGAAAGCACCAAGGTCGCAAAGATTCCCAGGGCGGTAAACACGCCGAACACACGCAGCGGCGCCAGGTCCATCGTGACAAAGGAAAGCAGGCTGACAACCGTCGTCATTCCTGCGGCCAACACCGTCGGCCCGGTCGACTGCAACGTCATGCGGATCGCGTCGGGCCCGCTATGTGTGCGCGCGTAGCTATAGTAACGAGCCAGCACGTGAATCCCGTAGGCGCTACCGACCGCAAAGAGGATCACCGGCATCGAGCCGAGTGCGAGGTTGACCTTGATGCCAAGCACGGACATCGTGCCAAGGGAAAAGACGATCCCAAAGGAGGTCGACAACAGCGCCAGCACCGTTCCACGCAGGTCACGAAAGGCGATCATCATCACCAAGACGATCGCCGCAACTGCCCAGGGCGTCAGGCGCTGCATATCCTCCTGCGTACTGTTATAGATGTATGCAGCAATGAACGGACCACCACCAAAGTAACTGCTCTTGGCGTCAAAAAACTCGGCAACAACCCGTTTGACACCGGCTGCCGTCGATCGCGGATCGCTACCGTGCGAGAGAAAGCAGTAGATCAGTACCGCTTTGCTGTCGGCTGCGACGAGGTTGTTGACGACGTAGGTCCGCGCTAACGTCTGCTGCTTTAGCGCGGCAAGCTGAGCCGGATCGGTCGGAACCTCACCGATCAGCGGCGCGGCAACGATGCCCCCGCGACTCTTGTCGGGTGTGAAATCGACGAGATTGGTCAGCGAGAGCACGCGGTCGAGACCCTTGTGCCCTTCAAGTCGCTCGGTGAGCTGCTTGAGCCGACGCAAGAAGTCAGGGCGAAAGACCTCCGTTGTTTCCAAGCCGACAAGCGCGATGTTGAGCCCGCCGAAAGCCTCACCCAGACGATGGAAGGTTTTTACATCGGGGTCGCCTTGCGGAAGAAACGAGAGGATGTCGTCTTCATGCTCGACCTGCATCGCCAGAACGACGCCAACCCCCGACCCGAGCAGGACGATCGAGGCAACGGCCCAAGCGACGGCCGGTTTCACCAAAAACGAACTAAAGCGTGCGATCATCTTTTCGGTCGCCAACGTTGCAAGCGGCAGGTGGTAGCGTCACACGCCAGACTCGTGATTCTTCGGTCGCCCGCCGCAGATAGTCCTCCGCCTCACGACGCCACTTCGGCGGAAGCTTGCTGGGCTGACGCAACGCGCGCTCGAGCTCTCTCTTCGCGCGCTGGTAATCTTCCGACTCAAAATAGGCTTGCCCCAAAAAGACACGCGTCAGCGGACGAGGGTTGAGCGACAGCGCGCGCCGCAAGAGCTTGACCGCTTCTTCGGGGTTACCAATGCTCACCGGCCAAGGCGGCGCACTGAGATACAGTTTGCCCAAAAAGATCAGCGGGCCGGTTTCGTCATAGCGTTCGTCGAGTTGCCGCGCACGCTGCGCAGCATCGGCCATCGTCTTGACCAAGCCGACGTCGCCGGTTGCCCGAGCGATCAACGCCATGTTCAGAGCGAAGTAGTAGTGACCTTGGACCCGCCGCTGATCGAGGCGCGCTGCCGCGCGCGCATAGGCGGCCCCCCAGCGCGCACTGGTTAACTTGAGCTGCCGCTCGGTCGTCTGATCAGCCAACAGAAAATATCCACGCGCCAAGCGCCAATAGCAGGCGTACTTCGCCCCACGCAAGCGCAGTGCTTTATGAATCGCCGAGAGCCCACGACTGATCGTGCGCTGATCCTGCTGCTCGCGGTGGTGGAAGCGATCGGCGAGCAGCAACAGCTTGGCGCTGTCGGCCGGCAAGTCCAGCGCGCGCACCAGTCTCGCACGCCGCGGCGCCTGCTGAGGCGACTGCGGACAGCACCCGGCGGTCAGCAAAAAACCAATGAATATGGCTGCTCTAGAGCACTGCAAAACGCCGCACTTTAGCTTGACCGCGTCGATCGGTCCAGCGGGGTGCGCAGTGCAGCTAACGTTTTAAAATAAAACGCTTCTTTCTCAGGAGCATCGCGCAAATCAGCAGGATCCAGCCCAAGTGGGCCGATCGGGGTTGCCCGAGCACGGCGCAACCCTGGCCACCGATCGGTGGGTCGTTCTTGGCCGGACCGCCGCTCTTCAAACTATAGACGCGCGAGCCGGTGTTGTTGGCGCGCTGCGGATCGTTGATCGTGCAGGACGGATCGATCACAGCCCAGGCCGTGAAGGTTTGCTCGGCCGGCACGTTGTCGCGGGCGAAGGTGACGGTCTGACAACCGCTCAAGCCATTGAGCAGCTTGACGTCGTCGACACTCTCACCGCACTGGGGTGCAGACGGCGCATCAAAGCGCAAGCCGACTTCGACCGTTCCTTGAAGCGCGTTGCTTTCGTTGCAGACCGTTACCGAAAAGTCCACCCGCTGCGCCGCAGCGTTGGCCGTCGCTTCAAAGCCTTTGATCACCAGATCGGCTGAACCACCGGGGGGGGGCTTGGTCACGCCCCTTTGGCTAACTTGATAAGGCACGCGAACTGGCGCCGACGTCGCGCCGGCCGCACAGACCAACCCCCAAGCCGTATATTGGCCGTTGTCCAACGTCGTGTCGGTAAATTGATGGGTCGTACATGAACCACCGGACACCGTTCCCAGCGTCTTGACCTCGTCGGCGGGATCGCTACAACTCGGCTCGAGGCTGCGATCCTTGTAGAGGAACAAGGTCATCGGCGCGTCCTTGCCACCGTTGTTGCAGACGTTGAAGGAATAGCTAACGTCCGGGTCGCCGCTAACCGTAAAGTCTTTGATCTCTGGCGCGACGATCGTCGAGGGATCGCGTTGGTAGCTGACCGAGTCTTGGTTGTTGAAGCGGTTTTGAGACTCAGCATCGACGGCGCAGGTGTAGTCCGCATAAACGCGCGCGGTATAGGTTTGCCCGGCGTTCATTAACGTCGTGCGCGTGTGATTGTAGGTCACACAGTTCCCGGCGAGAATGCCGTTCGATTGCGTCCAATGAATATCGGGACTCTTGGCCGGATTGCAGCCGAGTGGATTCGGCTCGTCGTACCAGAGGCCCAGCTGAAACTTCGTTACCGTGCGGTCGCCGTTATTGCAGAGCGAAATTTTGAACTCCACCGCAAACTGGGAGGCGCTCTTGATCTCGACCTTGGCCGTTATGTCTGGCGCCGCCCAAGCGGACGCATTCGCCAGCAACAGCACTGCGACCAGCGCCGATGGAAAACGTGCGCACATTAGCAACCTCCCGCCAAGCGTCGGCGCATCCTAGCAGCACACAGCACAAACAACAGCAGTCCCAGCGCGCTGAGCGGCATACTCGGCGATGAGGCCACAGCGCAACCACCGCCAACCGACGGCTGGGTCCCGCAATTTGTCCCGGTACAAGGGCAGTTGGCACCCACGCAGCCCGTGTTGTCGTCCTTGACCACATAGGCATAAGAGGCGCTGTTGTTGGTCCGCAGCAATTCTCTGCTGCTGTGTTGGCAATCCGGGTCGATCACCACATAAGCGGTATAGGTCCCCGCCCGTACGTTCTGCCGGGTAAACGAGACGTCGCGGCAACTCGGGTCGAGCGACGACAACAACACCGGCTCTTGGCTGGGCACGGCGCTACACTGCGGCGTGCTGGGCGCGTCGTAGAAAATGCCGACCTGCACCGGTGCTTCGTCGAAGGCCACACTCGAACAGATCGTCGCGGTGAATACCACGCGGGTCGACCCGCCCGAGGACTGCACCTGCGCACGAAAGCTGCCGATCGAAAAATCTGGTTTTTGTGTCACCGGATTGCTCGCATCGCGGCGCGTGATCGAGTAGTTCGCCGTCTTGGGCACGCTCTCGATACCAGCACCGCAAGCGATCACATAGGCACTGTACAAGCCGTTCGACATCGTATTGTCGATGATCTGTCCCTTGACCGTCGCGCCCGAGGCGATATCGCCCAGCGGCGTCTCACCGTCAGGGGTGTCGGTGCAAACCGGCAGCTTTTGGCCATTGGGCACGTGGTTAAATACCCGCAGCATGACGTTCTGCGCGATGTTCTGCGAGGTGTTGGCGACCATCGCCGTGAAGATCACCTGTGGGTCGGCGCTGGTGTCGGCGACAAAGCTGGTGATCTCCGCGGTGCCCGGATCCTTAGGCGGTTCTTTGACGGTGAAGGTCGGCACGGCATAACCGTTGGCCGTCGCGCTGCCGGTGCCACTGAAGGTGCAGTCCATTTCCCCTGCTTTTCCTTGGTAGTTCAGCCAAAAGCGCGTGTTGCGATACTCGCCGGCGGCGAGATTGTACTTCAGATCAAAAGTCTCGCTGACGCCCTTGTTGAGGCTTTTGGTCAGGGTGAGCGTTGCGGTCTGATCGGGACTTGGTGCCAGAATGCTGATCGGACAGGGCTGCGTCGACAAGCTTGCCGGCTTGTGCCAGATACCGAGTTCGATCGCTGTGCCCGCCGGTAACGTCGTGCTCTCGTTGTTCACGACCTCAACGACAAAGCTCGCGCTGCCCATCGACGGATAGACTTTGACATCGAGCAGACCGACGTCGAACGCGCCAACATCGCCGGCGACCATCGCAACGAGCGCAAACGCGGCGGTCGAAATTATTTTCTTGCTGCCCATCGCTACCCCCCAAAGTCCAAAGCTGCGCGGCGCTGGGTTACGCAACAACCGTGCCCGCGAACCGGCATGCTAACAACTGGGAAAGACCCACGTTTATTCCTAGCCTCGCCGGGCTGCTGGGTGCTCGAAACCGGCGCTGAGCGACGCAGCGGTATCACCGCGAAAAGCATGGCTTTTACCTGGGGACGCCTGTCCCCGCGGGCAAGGCTAGACCCGTCGGCAACCTGCGTGCCAGCCAAACGATGAATTCGATTAAATTATAAAAGGTTAGCTTCAGGCTCGCGCTGCGTGGCGGCGAGTCGATTGGCCAGCGGGCCAGCTATCGACGACGACGACGAATGATCAGGCCGGCGATCAAACCGACCAGCGAGACCCACAGACCAGCAGGCGGGGCCGCGGCCAGCTGACAACCACCGAGGTCAGGCGTCGCGGGCACGATCGTCGGCGTACCATTGTCGACGCGCTCATCGACGAAATAGCTTTTCGACGCAGCGTTATTCTGCCGCGCATGTTTGTCGATCAGGCAATCTTGATCGGCAACGATCCAAGCGTTGAACTGCCCGATTTTGGCAAACTGGGTGACGAAGAAGTTGACCGTCTGGCAACCAGCAACGGGTTGTTCGACGGACTTTTGCGTCGTCGGCAAAGCGCCGCATCCGGGGGCTGAGCCAGCGTCAAGATATAGACCAACCGCAAGCTGACCGTCGAGCGCGCGGTCGCTACAAATGCGCGCCGAAAAGACCGCGTGCCGACCATCGCCTTCGCCGCGCAGATCGATCTGCATTTGATCGACCGAGAGATCGGCCGTCGGCAGCGGCTTCGGCGCTTCTGGTTTGGCACTGTCGATGGAGAAGGAAAACGGCGCCACTATGCTGCCATAGCTACCGCCACACGCCAGCGCGTAGCCCTGATGCAGCCCGGCTTCGAGATCACGCCGCGTAAACTGCGCAGTCAAACAACTTCCCGGTTTCACATCGCGGAGCGTCTGATTGATCGATGAGTAGACACTGCAGTCACTTGGTGCATCCGCCGGGTCGAGAAACAGCTTGGTCGAGATCAGCCCTGACCAGCTGCCGTCGTTGCAGACTTCGACGTCGATCGTCAGCGGCTGACCGCCGCGGGTGACCACGCGGCTGATCGCCGGACGCACACCGCTAGATTGCCCGACGCGCAACTCGGGCAACGCGGTCTTGTTGTTGAACTCGCCTTCCGACGGATCGCTGTCCTCTTTGACCGACTCACGCCAATCGACATAGAGCATCGCGCTTGGGTAATAGCCATCGCGCACCGGCTGGCTGATCTTGATCTCGCGGCAGGCGCCAAACGGGATCGGCAGCGGCGCCTTGGCCTCGGCAAACGGAATCGATGACTTGTCTCGGCGATCGGTCTCCCGTAGATAAAACCCCACGCCAACGTCGCCACTACCGACCAGGTCCTTGCCGCCGTTGCAGACCTCGGCGCTGACCGTGACCAAGCCTTGGTCCTTGTCGACGACCAGCTGTTCTTTGACGATGTACAGATCGGGTCCGTCGGGGGTCGGGAACGCCCACGCCGAGACGCAGCTCAGCAGAAAAAGCGATAGGGTGGCTGTCTGAAATAAGCGTCGCAACACGGCAGGCCTCCAAGCCGTGGCGATCAAGTAGCAACCGTCATGCCCAGCGCGCACCGCAAATAAGCATCTGAAATAAAATGGTTAATACGCACAGGCCACGCCCCTTTCCGCCTCCGACATTCGAGGGACGCTGACCAGCCCCGCAGCCGCAGGGCAAGCCAACAGCGTGTAGCGTTGGTCAAAGATGTCCGGGGTCATAAGCACGTAAAGATGTCCGCCCTGGGTAGCGCAGGCTTGATGGATGGGAGCCATCGAGCGGAGCGTCGCCCGGGAAGCGCGGGCCATGGTACGACAAGCGGTGATAAAACGGCTAGATAGCGGCGAGCTGACGAGCGGCCAAGCCGCGGTGCTGTTGGGGCTGAGCATTCGGCAGGTCCGGCGACTGCGACGACGGTTTGAGGCGCAGGGTGCAGCGGGCCTATCAGATGGTCGCAGCGGAGCGCGGCGCAAGCGACGGCTGAGCGAAGGGACAGCGCAGCAGATAGCGTGGCTATACGGCAGCCGCTACAGCGATTTTTCGATACGGCATTTTCACGACAAGCTTTGCGAGGCGCACGGCATCAAGGTGTCGTACAGCAAAGTGCGGCAGATATTGCAGCAAGCCAGGCTCGTTTTGCGCCAAACGCGTCGTGGTCAGTATCGACGTCGACGGCCTCGCCAGCCGATGGTGGGGATGCGCATCCACATGGATGGCTCGACGCACGCATGGTTTGGTGACGACAAGCCGATAGTCGATTTGGTCATCGCACTCGATGACGCCGATGGCCGCTTGCTGTCGGCACGCTTCGTCCCGCAAGAAGGCACGCTGTCGACGCTGGGCGCGCTGTCGGATGTGCTGCGTCGGTACGGTCGTTTTGCGGAGCTCTATCTCGACCGAGGGAGTCACCACTATCCCTACGAGGGGGTGACCGACCATCAGGTCACGCGGGTGCTCAAGGCGCTATCGATTCGCGCCATCTATGCACGCTCGCCACAAGCGCGTGGTCGCTGCGAGCGCGCTTTCGGTACGCTGCAAGGCCGATTGCCTCAGGAGCTTCGCCTAAGACGGATTGCCACCATCGAGGCCGCCAATACATTTCTCGAGTCGACGTTTATCGATGACTTCAATCGCCGATTCACCGTCACACCCCAAGATGCGGGCTCCGCTTTCGTCGAGCTTGTGCACATCGACCTCGAGCTGCTGCTCTCGATTCACGATACCCGGGTCGTCCGTAACGACTTCACCGTCCACCACGGCCGGCGCGTGCTCCAGCTGCAATGCGATGCGCCCGTCAGTCCCAAGGCCACCGTCATCGTCCACACCCTGCTCGATGGCCACCTAGCCATCAGCCGCTACGGCCGCTGCATTGCCCGATTCAAGCCCGATGGCAGCCCACTGCAAAAAATCGGTGCCTCTACCTCGCCCGGGGGCTTGCTCCCAACTCCCGGTTTTCATGACCGATACCTCGGCGACCTCATGCTCGTCGGGGGCGGACATCTTTAACTGCTTATCGGGCGGACTTGTTTACGTGTGAATGACACAGGGCAAGCCAACAGCGCATCGCCCGGACAGGTGGTCGGCGATGGCCACTCCAGCCAGCCTAAATCCCGCAAACGATTGTATTTGCGGGCTCATCTTCTTGGCATATCTGTTGCTCAACTAGCCTGCCGACATGACGCGCTCACGCTGCTATTCCAAAACGCTCTGCATCGCGGCACTGCTCTGCGCCATGGCCGCCCCGGCCTACGCGGAGCTTGAGATTGGAATGCTGAACTGCCATACCGACGAGCAAGTCGCCCGCGGAAACGATGCCTTGGCGGGCGTACTCGCCGCCCTTGACGCCGCGCCCAACCTCGACGTGCTGATCGCCCCCGAGTGGCTGTTCGTTAAGGAAATCGCAGGGAAAGTAAGCATGCTCAGCATCGCCGAAACCAACGCCGTGCTCGACACGCTCGCCGCGAAGACAAAGGGGCGGGATACGTTGGTTGTGCCGGGCACGATCGCGGTGAGCGACGGCACCCACTATTTCAATCGGCTCCCTGTGCTCCACAATGGGGAGCAATTGCTCACCTACGACAAACAGAGCGATGGCGGTGACGACGCGTTTGCCCGCAAGAACGGACTCAGCTGGCGCGCCGGCGAGCGCCGTGGCGTCTTCCGCTGGAGGGGCATGAATGTCGGCGTAGAAATCTGCGCCGATCACAGTTCGGCGAAGTTGAAGTACGCGCTACGCGGCAAAGAGACCGTCGACATGCATATCCTGATCTCCTCGGGGCTTGGTCGTTACAATCCTAGCGTGGCAACGACCGATGGGCTCTTCCTCCAATGCGATGGCTACTACCCGCACCAAGAAGTGCTGTCGATCAAG
The DNA here is from genome assembly GCA_020633415.1 of Deltaproteobacteria bacterium. GTDB lineage: Bacteria > Myxococcota_A > Polyangia > JACKDQ01. The sequence goes on along the minus strand of JACKDQ010000001.1, from coordinate 407,022 downwards.
GGTTCTCGGCAAACGGCCATCTCGCCGCAGCGCAAAGCCATTTCCCTTTGCCCCAAGATCAGCCTGACGCGCTTCACCGTTCCCGGAAGCGATTTCGTCGGCAAGGCTGAACGACTGAGCGCTCGCGCAACACGCTAAGCGCCTGCCGCGGTCGTCGCCGTGGCGCACCGTCACGCCATACGTGAAACAACGTGCGGACGTTGCGCTGGTTGACATGTACGACGGCACGGCGCCCGCCGTCGCAGCGCGTTGCGTGCAGTGGCGCGACACCACGGCGTTGACCGATCCACCCGGCGGAAAGATCCGCCTAGGCGTCTACGTCGATTTGGAGATCGCCCCCGGTCAGCGCCCTGGCGTGCCGCGTGTTGGCCAGCGCAGAAGCGCATCACTAGCCGCTCTCGTCGTTCCAGTCGATGGGATCGAAGCCCTTGCCCGAGGAGATCCCTTCGATCAGGCGATTGCGCCAGGAACTAGCGAACGGGAACCATCGGGGACTGAGCGTCGCGCATCGACAAAGGCGAGCAGCGACGAGATCTTCGCCGGTGCCGTCCCCACTCAGCGGTCGCGGCAACGCTTGGGCGGTCGCGGCACGGTATAGCGACGACGAGCGTTCATCAACTCGTCGATGCGCTGGCAAGAGAGCTTTTCCGCGGCGACGTAGAGCAGAAGCTGAGCCGCGCGAGCGTGCGATTCGCCTTTGTACGTCTTGTAGGCGACCTCGGCCAGGCGCGCGAGTTCGCTGTCGCCGATCACACGGCGTGCCAGCTCTAGGTGCCGCACCAGAATCCGCCGGCTGTTGATGCTCTCTTGCGGCCATTTCTTTAGCACCGCAACAAGGGCGCTCTTGCCGTGTTTTTGCGCATCAATAAGCAGCAGCAGCTCCGCGGCGTCGATGGTGGTGAGATCGCTCTTCGTCGCCAACAGTGCCAGAGCGCGCTTTTCCGCCTCGCCCCTAACCAGAGCGCTAGGCGCCGTCGCCTTCGCCGAGCGGCGAAAACGGAGGCGCACGAGCTTGCGATTCTTCTTGGGCCAGTCGGCGAATAGGAGCGGGTCGACGAGGTCGAAGAGCGCGCGGTCGCCGAGGGCGATCATCATCTGAATGTCGCGATCTCTCGACGCGCCCTCTTTGGCGCGAGCGACGATGAGGCGCGCCAGCTCTTTGGCCAGCGCTGTTTGATTGCCACTTTTCGTCACGACCCCCACGAGCCGCAGATGGACGCGATGACTTGTCGGCCAGTGCACGACCATTGCCTCGTCCAGCTTGCTTGGCCCTTGCTGAGCGACGATGGCGTTCCAGGCGCCGGGGTATTTGAGCCGCGGACCAATCTGCCGCAGATCGTCGCTCTTGAGATAGTCGAGCGCTAGGGCGAACGGCTGCTTCAGAGTAGCGAAGTCCGGCGCCGCGGCCTTCGACGACCGCCCCAAGCTAAAGGGCGGGCCTTGCGGCAAAAGATGATAATACTCCCAAGGCGCACTGGGCTCTCTCTGCACCGCCAGATGATTTCGGTCCGCGCTAACGCGAACGGTGATCCCTTCGAGCTTTTGCTGAAGCTCTTCCTTTTTCGGCTTTTGCTTGAGGCCAGACACAGCGAAGACGATGATCGGCGGACGATTGAGGACGCGCAACCGGGCCGCGATGCCGTAGCCCTTTTTGCCCGGCCAAATCACACCGACATGTCCCTGCCCGGCGTGCTTGAGCCCGAAGTTGCGCTGGCTCGCCACGGTCAGTTCGTAGCTCACCCCGCTCTCGCTGCCTAGCCGGTTGCTCTTGGGCATGAACCAGTTGCAGCGGCAGCTGGAGAGAGGGGTCGCCGGCAGAAGAGCGAGGCTTAGCAAAACGAGCGTCTTTGTAGCCGGTTTCATCCTCGGGATCTAAGCAGTTACCCTTGCCCTTCGCAACGCACGTCTCCACCACGCCGTTGCTTTCGTGCTCTGCGTCCCGCCACCGTCGGTGAGGACCGCCGCAGCTGGCGTAGGGTCGTGGCACAAGAGGGCACAGGTGATGGCGACGTAGACCCTTGCCTCTTTGCTAAGTTGCGTTGGGAAACCTACGTCCCGCCGCACGATTTGGTAGAGACCGCCGGGTAGCTCAACCTGTCGGCTCACTTTGCTGGCTTCCTTGAGGCTGTCATTGGTCGCGGCTTGCTCGTCGCCGGCGTCATCCACCTCAGCGTCTTGATATAGCTCGAGTGGGTCTAGGGGACGGAGGTTGAATTAGCGGAATTAGGCAACTGTCGTTGCCACCGCGATGCGCCGTATTGCCGGGCGGCGCAGTACGTCGGCTGTCGAGTAGTAGACCCGCGCCGCTGACGCGCTGAACAAACCGATCCCGATCATTTGCGGCGCGTACGATTCACGCGGCGGTCGATGTCGGCGGCACTAGAGGCTTCTATTGTCCGTCGGCAGGGTGGCTACTTGCCTTGCTTAATTCCCCAAATTCAACGTACGTCCCCCCCGGTGATCACCCGGGCAGTAGGTCACGTTGTTGTCGACGGCGAGTATTGCCAGCGTGGCAGCGGCGAGCGCGGCGAAAGGCCACCAAAGCGCCTTATGGGCGTGGTGCTGTGAGACCTAAGCCTTAGCGCGGTGGAGTGCGCGGCCTACGGCGCCTGCCAACACTGCGCCGGCGATCGGCGCGAGCCAGAAGAGCCAGAGCTGTTTGACGGCCCAACCTCCGACGAAAAGCGCTGGCCCGGTCGAGCGCGCGGGGTTCACCGAAAGGTTTGTGATGGGAATGCCCACGAGATGCACAAGCGTCAGCGTTAAGCCGATGGCGATGCCGGCAAAGCCGGCGGGAGCGTGAGACGAAGTGGCACCGATGATCACCGTGAGAAAGATGAAGGTCAAAATGACCTCAGCGATCAGCCCGCCGACCATGCTGTACTTTCCCGGTGAATGGTCGCCGAAGCCATTAGCGGCGAGCCCGCCGAGAGCGGCATCGTATCCACCCGGCTGCGCCTTGAGCAAAACTAGCAGGGCGGCTGCTGCGACGATGGCGCCGAGAACCTGAGCCAGAACGTAACCCGGCAACTCCTTCGCGGGAAAGCGTCCCGCCACGGCCAGCCCCACCGAGACCGCAGGGTTCAGATGACAACCGGAGACGCCGCCGAAGGCATAAGCGCAGCCGAGTACCGTCAAGCCGAAAGCCATCGAGACGCCAACCAAGCCGATGCCGACGCTGGGGAAGGCCGCCGCGAATACGGCGCTGCCGCAACCGCCGAAGACCAAGATAAAGGTGCCGATAAACTCCGCTGTCAGCTTCTTGCCCACGTTGAGCTTCCCCTGGTTGAGCGCCGTAATGCGAAGATCCCATGAGCCGCGCAGATGGGCAATTATCTCGGTCTTTGGGCTGGCCGGTCTCCAACGGAGACGACAGCAATTCGCGCAGCGCTAGCCGACTGACTCGCGCAAAACCCACCAGAAAGCGCGCTAGAAGGGTAAGACGAACGAACCCTGGTTTGCGGGTAAGCGCCGAGTATTCGACGCGAGCGGAACCAGCGACAGAGGTAGTGCAAGAGCAGTTGCTGGCGACGACCGCGGGACGGGAGACAGGCCTGCGGACACAGTGACAGCGCGCAGCTACGATACACCCGAGTACAAGGGTCTAATTGCAGAAGGGGTCGTCGAAATCGAGCTGGGGCGGAGCGCGAGGAGCTGCGGCGTCGACGACCTCGGTGGGCAGGCCGAGGTGGCGCAGAATTTTGGCGGCGACGGCGTGATCCTTGATCACGGCAAATAGGCGCAAAAGGATAAGGCGTTTGAAGCCACTTTTTGGCTAAAGCACCGGTAGCGCTAGGCGAGCAGCAAGCGTCTGGGCCGAGGAAGAGGCGGCGCTGCCGTCATGGCCGGCCAACACGTTCGACATCGCCGTTGTCGGCCTCGACCTGGCGACAGGCAAAGAAGCCTTCGCGCTCTCGCGCTCGGTGACGTAGACCTCAGCGACGACGTCGAGCGCGTGCTTCGTATCGGCCGGCGAGGTGGCGTTAGCGCCGACCACCGGCGCACAACCGTAAGCGCGTTTCAGAAGGCACTGGCGATCCGAGGCCGCGTGACCCATAGTGCCCCACGATGATCTACCCCTACGACAGCGAAGCACAGACCCGCTGGGACCGCGGCGAATTGCAGGTCCAGCTCAACGCGCCAAACAACCCTCGCCCGATCGGTTTTTGCGACGGCAGTGCCGAGGATATTGCGGAGCTACGCGCCATCGCCGAGGCTGAGGGCGCCGAAGAATTCAAGCTCCACAAACGACAACTCAAAAGCGGGCGCGCCATTTGGACTTTGGGCGGAGAATAGCATTCGGTGGTGCTGCGCGGTGTACGGCCTTTGATCGTCATGCCGTCGACGGTGAGCTGCATGTCGGCCATCGTGCGCGCCAATGTCTGCGATGCCGACGCGCCACTCAACGATCGGCGAGCATCGCGTTGGCAGCGAGCGCGCCGGCTGCACCATTAAAGCCGCGACCTGGATGCGAGCCATTGCCACCCAAGTACAGGCCGCGCAGCGGCGCGCGGTAGCTCGCGCAACGGATCTGAGGGCGCATGAAGTATTGCTGATCGAGACTGAGCTCGCCGTGCTCGAACTGTCCACCATCGAGCGCAAAGCCTTGCGCAAGGGCAGCAACCGAGGTGAACCGTTCGGCGCGCAGATGTTGTGCGAGGTTTGCATCGATCGCACTCAAGCGCTGACGAACGGCAGCCCGCAGCGCGTTCTCGTCAACAACGCGATCGGATGGCACGTGCTGCACCGTCAGGCACACAACATGAGCGTCGTGGCCACGATCGGCAAAACCACCGTCCAGGTCGAACTGCTGCCCGGTCAGCACCAGTTGCTCGAGCGTCGACTGGCGATGCTTCCCTTGATCATAGGCGCGCTCGAGCTCGCTCAAGTTGTCGCTCAGCGCGAAACGCGACAATGGGCGACCAGCGTTGTCGCGCAGTGGTTGCGCGAGCACCAGATCCAGGCGCGCTGTGCTGCCCTGGCTTCGCCAAGCCCGCAGATCATCGCGCAACGCAGCCGGCAAATAGCGCGGCGAAATCAATTCACAGAGCGTCTGACGCGGATGGACGGTCGACAGCACGGAGCGCGCCTCAATTCGCATGCCATCGCTAAGCGTGACACCCGTGGCACGCGAGCCATCAAAATTGACCGACGACACGCGAACACCGCAGCGCACGCGCAGCTCGTGATGCTTCGCCGCGGCGACGAGGCGCTCTAGCAAGCGGCACGCCGGAACGATGCCCGCCGACTGGTAGACCAGCGCTGCCAACAAATCGAGCGCAGTCGTTGGAGACTTTGCTCCGGCGAAACGATACTTGAGCGCTTCGGCGGCCAAAAGGCCTTTGAGCGCGTTGCTTTCAAACCGCTCATCGAGAAAATCCGCCAACGGCATCGGCGCCGCGCGCAATAGCTCACGCAATGCCTCAAAGCCGAGGCGGCGGGCCGACAGGCCGACTCGCGCTGCCGCCCAGAGCGAACGCCACCCGGAAGCGACCGGATCGATCGGCGGGTGATCCATCAGCCGCCAAAATAACGGGCCGATGCGCGTTACGAGCTCGACCAAGTCTTCGAAGGCAGCCGCGTCCGTCGGGTCGACACCCTCGACGCGTCGCTGAGCCAAGTCGACCACCACACCGCCACTACCGTGCAGCCGCGGCAACTCGGGCGAAAGCGCGATACCGACCGCGTTGAGCATCCAAGGCCGTACGCCTGTCGTCTCGTAGATGCCAACAGGCGCGAGATAACCATCAGCGATCGGCTCACGCGCCGCCATCCCACCGAGTACAGGCCGCGCCTCGACCACCTCAACCGCCAAACCAGCGCGAGCGAGCATTGTTGCCGCCGTTAGGCCGTTGATTCCAGCGCCGATCACCACAACGTCGATCACAAGTAATGCTCCTCGAGCAGGCGACGCGCGCATAATGCCCCCGGCGCGCCCATCAGACCGCCACCCGGATGTGCACCACTCGCGCAAAGCCATAGATTTTGGATCGGCGTCTGGTAGCGAGCCCAGCCCATTGTCGGACGCATGAATAGCAGCTGTTCGAGGCTGAGTTCACCGTGGAAGATGTTGCCTTCGGTCAGGCCGTACTCGCGCTCCAAATCGAGCGGCGTCAACACCTGGCGATGCAAGATCGCATCCTTGAGACCGGGGCAATACTCTTCGAGCGTTTCGACAACTGTGTCACCAAAGGCCTCGCGCTGCTGATCCCAAGCCGCGGGACCTTCAGCCAACTGGTAAGGCGCGTACTGCACAAAGGCCGACATCACGTGTTTGCCGGGCGGCGCCACCGTCGGGTCGGTCAGCGAGGGGATCACCAAGTTGATGTACGGTCGACGCGAAAACGCACCGTGCTTGGCTTCGTCGTAGGCGCGCTCGAGATAATCGATACTGGGGGCGATCGCGATGTCCCCCTGCAGGTGCAATCCTCGACCCGGTCGACAACTGAAATCAGGCAACCGATCGAGCGCCAAATTGACCTTGCCCGAGCTGCCGCGATAGCGGTAGCGGGTGATCTGCGCGACAAAATCATCGTCGAGCTGATCGCGCCCGACAAACGAAAAGAAGGTGCGACGCGGATCGCAGGCCGAGATCACCACCCGCGCTTCAAACTCACGACCGTCCTCGAGCACCACCCCTCGCGCGCTACCCCGGCGGGTCGTGATCTTTTCCACCGCGGCCTCGCAGAGGATTTCCGCGCCGCGGGCCCGCGCCGCGCTGGCGATCGCCTCGCTGATCGCGCCCGTACCTCCCCGAGCGAACCCCCACGCGCGATAAGCGCCATCGATCTCACCCATATAGTGGTGCAGCAGCACATATGCAGTGGTCGGCGAACGCACACCGAGAAAGGTGCCGATAATCCCGCTGCAAGCCATCGGCGCCTTGAGCCTGTCGCTTTCGAACCAACGGTCGAGCAGATCGACAGCGCTTTGCGTCATCAACTGCACAAATTGCGCGAGTCCCCGCGGCCCGAGCTTGCGCAGCCGTCGCAACAGCGACAGCGATTCACCCAGACGGCGCGGCAAGCGCGTCGGATCGGGCGCCGGCTGCATCAACAGCGGTCGGATGAAATCACCCATCTTGCCCATCGCTTTGCCGAACTCGGGATAGCGATCGGCGTCGCGGCGAGAAAGCCGGGAGATCTCATCATGGGTGCGAGCGAAATCGGGCCAACGGACCAAACCCGGCCCTGAAAGGTCAGGCGTGAACGAACAGGCCAGCGGGATGATCGATAGTCCATGCTTGGCCAATTCCAAATCGTGGATGATCTCTGGTCGCAGCAAGCTGACCACATACGAACAGGCCGAATACTTGAACCCCGCGAGATGCTCCTCGGTAACCGCAGCACCGCCAAGCAGATGCCGTCGTTCGAGCAACAACACCTTGCGACCCGCGCCAGCCAAATAGGCCGCACAAACCAGACCGTTGTGCCCACCGCCAACGATGATCGCGTCGTATCGCGTCGTCGCGGTCATCGGCTCCTCTTGCGCGGCGGATCAAAAAACGGCAGCTCAGTCACGGTCACCGGCACCTGTCTGCGCTGATATTCGACGGTGAACTCCATCTGTAAGCGCGTCCCTGGCACGGCATGGGCCTGCGGTGCAGCAGCGATGCCGATGTATTGTTTGAGCTGCGGCGACCAGGTGCGGCTGGTAACCCGGCCGATCTGGCAACCGTCGCCATCGTAAAGTGGCACACCTTCGCGCGAAGCAGCGCTCGGGATTGTCGGCGGCAGCCCCTGCAGACGGAACAGCGCCTCGATCGCCGGCCAATCAGCGACGACTCCGAACAACCGCTCCTCGCCACGACGCTTGCGCAAAGCCGCCTGGCCGACGAATGGCTCGCGCTCCAAGTCGACCGCCCAACCGAGACCGCACTCATAAGGTGTCGATGACTGCGCGGCGGTGTGGCACTGCAGCGCACTGCGATAGTCGATCCCGTTGAGCACAAAGCCGGCCTCGATTCGACAGATATCGAGCGCCTCCAGACCGGCTGGACGCAAGCCAAACGCGGCGCCCGCGGCGAGCAACGCATCCCAAAGCGCTGGACCATCGGCGGCGTCAGCCCAAATCTCATAGCCCAGATCGCCGGTGTACCCGGTGCGCGTTAGGTAGCAATCGAGCCCAGCCAACCGCACCGCACGACTGCGAAAGAAGCGCAGCTTGTTCAACTCACCGAGCTGCTCGAGCAGGCCGCGAGCTTGTGGCCCTTGCAGCGCCAACGCCACCAAACGATCGGTGACATCGCTGACGGTAACGTTGAAGCCCGAGGCGCGATCGTCGACCCAATGCAGACCCGGCAGGGTAGCGGTCAGTCGGTAATGCTCGGCGTCGATCCGCGTCACCGTCCCGTCGTCGATCAGCTGCCCGTCGTCGTTGCACCAACACAAATAGCTGACCCGTCCCACCGCCAGCTTCGCCACGTCACGAACGGTTAGGTACGAGAGAAATGCGCCGGCATCGGGGCCGCTGATGTCGTACTTGCGCAGCGGACTGACATCAAACAAACCGCAACCATGACGAACAGCATAGTACTCGACCTCAGATGAGGGGTCGTAGGCGGCCACAGCGAGATAGCCACCCCAGTCCTTGAAGCGAAAGCTCCGGCAGGCAGCAAACGTCCGCGAATGAACAGGCGTCGGCAGCAGCACCGCCAGCGTCTATCATACTTTGCGATCGTTGTCAGGCCGGCCGGCGGCTGTCAGGCGAGCGCAAGCCAGCTCAGCGAGGGCGCTCAGCGAACGCCGAGCACATCCATCTGCAAGAACTGCCCGTCGTAGACACCCGGGTGTGGCGCCACATCGGGCACGCGCAGGGGTTCACCGTTGGGGTCGCGATTGCGGATCTGCCGCAAGTCGAAAGACTCGGCGTGCAAACGCACCGCAGAGCCGCCACGAATCTCCAACGACAGCTGATAGTCCAAGCGTGTCGTGTAATACAGCCGGCTCGTCCCATGATTGAGGAAATAGACCATCGGTGGATCGTCGACGGTCAGCGCGTAAACGTTCCAGTCGTCGTCGGCGGGCGAACCGCCGCGCGAGACATAGCCCGTCGCCGCGCCCCGAATGTACGCTTTCTGTTCAACCACGCCGCGCAAACGAACGGTGACTGTATAGATCTGGTCGGGGTTGCCGCGCAGCTGCGTTGCAACGTCGGCCGAATCAGCGCAAGCGCAGACTTCGGGCCACTCGGTTGAGCCAAGGCATGGTAGCTCCCAGCGCAAGCCATCGAGCTGACCAGCGATAGCAGCCGCCCCATCATCAAGACCGTTTGCCGGCCAAGGCGCATCGAGCACCGGGCTGCGCGCACCACAGGCCACAAACAACAGCGCTCCAAGCGCAAAAAGGAAACTCCGATACACCATCGCCCCCCTAGTCGGTCGGAGAGAGCATATGGCGATAACGCTCAGCCACTCAAGCGGGCGGCGAACAACACGCGATTATCTATTCAAAAATGGCTAGCGGGAAGACGCGGCGGCGTAACTCGCGCGCAGCGCCGGCAACGCCCCGATCGCCAAACCGATCAGCGCCGCGATGATCACACCGCTCGCATGGAAGGCGAAAAGGTGCAGGTAGTCGCGCGCTGGACATGCCGCATGCATCAGCGCCTGTCCGGCGAGCGCCCCTGCGGCAGCAGCCGCGGCTAGCGGCCAGGGCCCGCGTGCGGCGACCGCCGAGCGACGGAGGACCAACACCGCCGTGACGGCGAGTGGAACGACAGCCATCGCTGCCTCCCAGATCGTGCAGCCTGCGATCGGCGTGGCCGCGAGGTGGGGATCAGAGCCGATCAGCGCGCCTACGCCACCGACGAACAGCGTCGTGATCAGCGAGGCCATCGGCCAACGCAAAGCAAGCGTCGCTGCCCCGAGCGCGCCGGCAAGCATCGCCGCGCTCAGCAGCCAACCCACCGGGTGATGCTTGACCAACGGGATGCCCAGCAAATAGCTGGCGAGCAACACCACCGGCAGAACTGCGACGAGCCCCAGGGAGAGCTGCTGCGGCTGAAGCGGATGCAGCGGTTCGCCACGCACGGCCGCCGCAACCTGGGCGAGCAGTGCCTCACTCGGCGGGCTGGGCGCAGCGACGCGACCAAGCAAGTCCCAGACCTTCTCAAACTCGGCGCAAACCGCGGCCTCCTGGGCAAGCGACGCCACCTCGGCCCTACCGAGCGATTCTCTGAGTTGCTTCGAGTCGTCCATCCTAATTGACCACTGTAAGGGTTACGTCGTACCGACCGATTACGTATCGCGACATCTGCGCCGCTATGCCTTTGCCGCGCTAACCGAATCAGTGCTCGCCGAAACGAGCCCTTGGTCCGTCACGAATGCCGCCAAATTGTCGCGAAGTGCCTCATAGGCGCGAAATGCGCGCAGCTTAACCGCCCCCTCCGACAGACCGAGCACCGCGCCGATCTCCTTGAAGGTCAGCCCCTCGTAGCGGTGCAAGTGCACCACGCTTCGCTGAGACTCGGGCAGCGCTTCGAGCGCTTCCCGAACCCGCATCTGCAGATCAGCTTGCTCGACCGGATCTCGCTCGTCGACGGCGCGCTGCACCGCCTCGGCGCTATACGCCCGGTCGACCCGTTCGTCGTCGGTTTCCTCGGGACGACGGCCGCGGCGCCGTATCTCATCTAACCCTACACGCGCGGCGATCGTGAACACCCACGGACGAACCGCAGAGCCCGCTCGATAGTCAGCACGCGCACGGTGGAGTTTCATGAACGTGACCTGCAACATGTCGTCTGCGATCGCCTCGTTGCCGAAGCGTCTGACAAAAAACGCGTGCACCCGAGGTGCAAGCGAACGAAACAACCGCTCGAACGCCGCCAAATCGCCTTGTGCGTAGGCCGCCATCAAAGCTTCTTCGTCGACTTCGCGCTCTCTCATCAGCTCTTACGCTCTCCGACGTGCCAGCGTTATGGGCAGACACCAATTGAGCGAAACCCTAGTCTTTTTCCAGGCCAACCCGCAACGGTATACCACGTTCGGCGCGGCAGGCGCAGCGCAGAGCCAGCCCACTGGCGGGCTAAACCAAAAAATGATTTATTTGCGATTGGTTAGCGGCGGCAGCCACCACCGGCCAGGCAAACCCAGGGCAAACCGATCAGCCAGTACCGGACAACCCGCTAGCCGCCATCCGCCAAGCAAGCGCTAGTAATCACGGCATATTACAAGAACGCCACCGTCACCTTCATTGGCACGCAGCGTGCTCTTTGAGCAGATCGGATCATAACCGGACGCATCGATGATCAAACGCACTGAGGACTTCGCCCAAAACATCGCGCCGATTCTGCGGCCGCGAGAGCATTTGCTTTACGCCACCCATCCAAGCGTGTGGCGCTGGGCGACCTTTGGCGCGCTCTCTAAATGGCTGTACCTCGGACTGTGCTGCATTTGGCTAGCCACCGCGATGCGGATCAGCGTCGACGCAACCGTCTCGCTCGACCGCTCATTGGCGGCGCTGACGTTTATCGCCACCGGCATCGCGCTGTTTGGCTTGCTGCCGATCTGGGCGCTGCGCACCACGCGACGGATGGTTTATGCCGTGACCACCGAGCGATTGATCGCGATCCAGCGCAATCGCCACCATGCGCTGGTATTTTCGATCGACATCCTCAGCTGCGTCGGCGCGCAGGTGCGAATGGTCGGCGATGTCCATGGACATATCACCTTCCAAACCGATGACAGCTATGCCGACCGCTTGTGGCAGACCTTCACCGGCAAAGACCGCCAACGCTACCAACCCGGTTTCTACTGCGTCCACGATCCTCACGCCGTAGCCAACTTGGTTCGGCGCGCGCGAGAGCGACTGCTCTCGCCGCTATTTACTCAGCGTTAAGACTTCGGTCCCGCTCGTCGCCCACACAGACGCGCCAAGCTGTCCCTGCTCAGAACCGCATGTTAGGCTGCCCAGCGGCGAAAACTAACGACGGAGGTCCCAATGAGCCAGGGCAAACGAGTCGCGATCGTGCTTTCCGGATGCGGCGTGTTCGACGGCGCAGAAATTCACGAGTCGGTGATGACGATGCTTGCCGTCGACCGACGAGGAGCGAGCTATCAATGCTTCGCACCAGACATCGCCCAACACCACGTGGTCAACCATCTGACAGGCGATGCGACCGGCGAATCACGCAATGTCTTGGTCGAGGCAGCGCGCATCGCCCGCGGTGCGATCAAGCCCCTGCACGAATATCACGCCGAGGACTTCGACGCCTTGATCTTTCCGGGCGGCTTCGGTGCGGCCAAGAACCTCTCGGACTTCGCCTTTAGGGGCGATGCTTGTCAGATCGACGATCAGGTCAAGCGAGCGATCAGCGCCACACATCAAGCGGGCAAACCGATCGGCGCGCTCTGCATCGCGCCAGCGATCATCGCCAAAATGTTCGATGGGGTGACCGTTACGATCGGCCAAGACAAAGACACCGCTGCAACACTCGAGAAGATGGGTGCCAAGCACCAAGTGACGACTCACGGCGGCGTCTGCCTCGACGAGCGTTACAAGGTCGTTACCGGCCCGTGCTACATGCTCGAGGCAACGATCTCACAGATCGCTGACGGCGCAGACAACGTGGTGGCCAAACTGCTCGAGCTCGCCGGCAACTAGCCCGCCCACCGCTGGCCTCAAACGGTTGGCGGCGATCACCAGGTCGGTGCGCCAGCTGAGCAGCGAGTGCCCAAAGGTACTCGTAGGTACCCGACGCGATCACCAACACGCGCGTCCAGCAAAGGCCTACGAGCAACGAGCAGGCGGTCGCGAACAATTTTTGTTACAATTGTCATCATCCCGCCAGCGAAGATAGGAGAGGTATGAGCTTAACCAATGTATTTCTCCGCAAGCAGCGGCACGTTCAGGCACTGATCGCCCGCTACCTCGACGGCTGGATGGCCTGCGTTCGAACCTTTGAGTCCGCCTGGGAAACCTTCCTCACCCAAGGGCGCAGCGATGACTTCAACTTTCAGGTCGAGCAAACCCACAAGGCCGAGTCACACGCTGACGACGTACGTCGGTTGATCGCACGCGAATTATACGGCAAGGCGCTGCTGCCCGAGTCCCGCGCCGACATCCACGAGATGATCAGCCGCCTCGACCGGCTACTCGGCGATGCCCAACGCTCGCTTTTTGATCTGAAGCTGCAGCACATCGACCTACCCGAAGAGCTGAAACCGCTTTACCAGAAGCTGGTCACGATCTCGGTGCGCTGCTGCGTCCACCTCGAGAAGTCGGTGCGCCTGCTTTTCATCGACCGCGTCGACGCCGACGGGGTGATCAGCGCCAATAAAGAGATCGATAAGGCAGAAAGCGAGGCCGACTTTGTCCAATGCCAGCTGGTGGACCGCATCTTCTCCGCCGATTACGATACGGCGAACAAGATCCTCTATCGCGAAGTCGGCATCTGCCTCGGTAGGATCACCGACTACTCGGAGAGCGCGGCCAACTACATCATGCTGCTGAGCATCAAGCACCACATCTAATGCTGACATTCAGTCCGCATCTTCTTGGTGGTGTCTACCTCGGTTGGTCGCTGGGCGCCAACGACGCAGCGAACGTCTTCGGCACCGCGGTTTCATCGCGCATGGTCAGGTACCCGATCGCCGTCGCACTCTGCGCGCTGTTCATTATCGCCGGCGCTGCGCTCGAAGGCCGCGCCGGCATGGCGACGATCGCCGGATTGAGCGCAGCGTCGATTTCATCGGCGACCTTCGCCGCCGTTGGTGCTGCGCTTTCGATCACGCTGATGACGATCATGCGCATCCCGTCATCCACTTCGCAAGCCGTCGTTGGCGCGATCATCGGTGTCGGATTGGTCGACGGCACGGCCAAATTCTCCGGACTCGGGAAGGTCGTGATCTGTTGGATCGGCACACCGATCGGCGCCTTGTTGCTGGCGGCCCTCGGCTACCGAGCAGGCGCGTGGCTGTTCAATCGACTGCGGCTCTCGATGCTAGTCACCGATGCAGTGCTCCGCGCCGCGTTGGTCGTCTCCGGCTGCTACGGCGCCTACGCGCTCGGAGCCAACAACGTGGCCAATGTCACTGGTGTGTACTACGCCAGCGGCCTACTCACCCTCGATTGGTCCGTCTGGCTGGGCGGCCTGAGCATCGCCCTCGGCGTGCTGACCTACAGCAAAGAGGTAATGCTCGCCGTCGGCCGCTCGATCGTCAAACTCGACGCCTATTCTGCATTGGTCGTCGTGCTGGCCGAAGCCGCAACCGTGCACGTCTACGCGATGATCGGCGTGCCCGTTTCGACCTCACAAGCTGTGATCGGCGCAGTCCTCGGCGTCGGACTGGTCAAGCAAGCCACCGCCGTCAAGTTCGGTGCCGCCGGACGAATGACGCTGGGCTGGATAGCTACGCCGCTAATCGCCGGGCTGGTCGCCGCCGCAATTCACCTGTTCGCCCACCTGCGCTACGTACCCTAACTCCCCGCCGAGGCACACGATGGTTCTCGCTTCCGACTCTTGATATACTGGTCGGGCCGCAACCCATTGATCACCCCTGGCGAGGAAAACGATGATCGCCGTATCTAGGCTTGCCGTCGGACTAGTGCTAATCAGCGCGTTGCTGCCCGCACGGGCCAGCGCTGAAACCGGTGTGCTTTTGGCCGGTCCCTCCGCCGACAGCAAGCTGATTTCCACAACGTTAGCGATCGCCCGCGGCAAGCGCGCATTGGGCCAGGTGCGTAAACTGTACTCGGCCAGCGAATTTGATGCTTGCGCCAAAGCCGCAGCTGCAGCTGAGCTCGAGCTCGCCGCGGTCTGGCGGCCGACGTCCACGGTGTTTCGCCGACAACAACGGCACGTACTCGACTACCTAAAGCAACTTGCCGGCTGGCTCGGGGCCTGCCAGGCCGTCCTTGGTCAACATGCGCAGGCGAAAAGTGCCTTTGCCCGCGCGAATGCGATCGAAGGCCGGGGCGTTGATCTCTCGCTTTTCCCACCACGGGTCGCGGCGCTAAACAGCGAAGCGCGCGACGCGAGTTTGACCTGCAAGGCGCGCTGGCCCGCTCAGCGGCGCCTCTGGATAAACGGTCAACGCAAACGAGAGCACGCGATCCGCGTCGGAAGCCACTACGCCTGCTGGCGCGATGAAAGCGCGAACCACAGCGTCTCCGGTTGGCTTAACGTCGATGAAAAGTGCCAGCTAACCTTCGTCGCGCTCACAGCACCTACGCGGCTCTCCGCCGATGAGTTGAGCGACAATCGCTTGATCAAGCAACTGATCGAACTGGCCGGCGTATCTCGCCTCGCACTGATCGGCACGGGCACGGGACTCGGTTTCGATGCGATCGATGCCCAAGGTCATTCAGCGCTTGCTGCGGCACTGACCAAAGCGTCAAAGCGCGACGAGCTGGGCAATGAACAGCAAGCCACGGCATGGTACCGCCGGTGGTGGGTCTGGGCCGCCGGTGCGGCGGTGGTCGCCACCGCGATCATCGTGCCTGTGGCGCTTTCCAATCGCGACACGACCTACCAGATCGGATTCTGAACGTGACCTGGCGCGGGCACCACACGCTGCTGCTTGTCATCGCCGCAATGTTCGGCTGCCAAAAAGCTACGCCCGCGCCAGCGCTCTTGACCGATCACGCCTGTCGCTGCGCTTCAGGATCGCTGGCCCGCACCGGCTCGCTGCGTGTGAGCCTCGAAGGGCTAGCCAAGCGCGAGAGCGCCTGCATCCCGATCCAATCTGTTGCGCAGCTGACGGATCTGCAAGCCGCACTGCGCACAAGCGTTACGCTTAAGGATCTGTCTCACGGCACCTACAAGATGACCTTTGTCGCCTATGAAGACAGCCAGTGCGGCGCTCAGGTCGTCGCCTGCGGACAGACGACATTCGCGCTCCCCGGCCCAACGATCGATCTTCCGGTCTACTGCCTTCAAGACCTGACCGGTCAGCCCGCAACGATTTCTGCCACCCGTTGCCTCGAGCAGAAGGCGCCGGTGGGCAACTGCACCACCAGCGTGATCGGCGACGCCGGCGTAGCACCCGATGGCGGAGCAGGGCTTCACCGACTCAACAACCTAACCCTGGTACTCGATAAGGACACCTGCTCGTTGCTCTGGGTGAGCAACGTCGACAGCCTAGCCGTGGCGCTCTATTCACCGGGCGGCGGGCTGCTCAATCGGCGCTGCATCAAGACCAAGAACGATCCCAAGCCGGGCGACCTGTTGGCCAATCTCGCACCACCGATCTTCGATGCTGTCCCCTCAGGACCGGCGCGCATGGTCCTGACCGGCCACGACGGTTCGACCTGCCAAGATGACGACGTCGTGATCTGCAGCGCGATCGACCTGGTCTTTCCTGTGACGGGCCCGCCGACATTGAACGCGTTTTGTTTTGGTGATGGCGATGGAACAACGAGCTTGCCGATCACCGAAGCGGAATGCATCCAGCAAGCGATCGGCAAGTAGCAGCGGAGCCCAGCGGATGAAGGGGGGAGGCCCCGGCGTCACGGAAGCGGGGGAAGGCCAAAGCGACGCCGGGGCTGAAGCAACTTTTTAAGGAGCGGGAGTCGCAACACAGCCGCGATGGCAGCTCAGCGCCTCGTGGTCTACGCCGATCAGCGTACCACCGAAGAACCCAGTCGGCGCCTTGACCGCGCCGGTCGGGCACCCCTTGCCATCGAGCACAACCTCAACCATCTTCTCTGCGCCCGACTTGTCGACGGCCAACAACACGGGCTCCGCACCACCGATACTCGCCCACGACATCGCCTCGACCAGCGCACCATTGAACGAGACCGGACTGCAGACCACTTCGCCCGTCTTGACGTTGTAGCTGGCGATCTTGTCACCGCTACTGATCGTGCCGATTACGGTACCGGGTTTGATCGAGAACGCCTCACCGGGAATCGGCGGCGCTACCGACGACAGTTTCTCCGGCAGAATCGGTTTGTTCTGCGCGTCGATACGGAACTCCCAAACCTTGGTCTTGGTCTCACTGGTGATCAACACGATGGTCTCACCGTTTTCCTCGTAGGAGCTCATTCCACCGATATCGCCGGCGACAACTGTACCGGTCTGCTCGAAGCATCCGCCGTTTCGCTGGGGATAGAACCAGCCGATAGTGTTGTCGTCCTGTGAGACATAAAAGTGAATTCCGAGGCCATCCTTTTCGATGCGATGGATCGCTTCGATCGGTCCACTCTTGACCTGGCACGGCAACTTGTTTGCGCCAGTCTCGGTGACTTCATAAACTTCACCCGTCTCTGCCGAGATCGTGTGACACAGCGCCGGCGCCTCTTTCTGCTCGGGGCAGGGGCTCTGCTTGGGCGCGGGCGCAGGAGGCTGTTTCTTGTCACAGGTGACCGAGCAAACCGGTGGCGCTAAATCCGACCCGGGTGCGCACGACTTGCTGCAGGTTGCACCATTGAGTTCGGCAATGCCGCCAACGAACGCATTCGGATCGCCGCCGCCGGGACAGGTGCAGCTGTACTCACACTTATCGGCGACCGTCAGTTCGCACCGGCAGTCGGCACCTACCGGAGCTGCAACGCACGCGTCAGTTGCCGTGTTGCCGGTGTTGCCGGTGTTCCCGGTGTTCCCGGTGTTCCCGGTGTTCCCGGTGTTTCCGGTGTTGCCAGTGTTCCCGGTGTTGCCGGTGTTTCCGGTGTTGCCGGTGTTGCCAGTGTTGCCAGTGTTGTTGCGTGCACCGTCATCGCCGGCGCAGGCGATCACCAACACCAGTGCTGACGAGATCGCCCACAGCACGCTCGGTGTGCGCGACCGCCTTGATGAACTGCTATGCTTCACGTTTTGCTCCTCGTTGGTCCGTACCGACGTCGGCTTTGACATCACGCTGTTGTTGAGCAACCTACGTGCCACAGCTCCCACCTCTATTGTCGCTGCGTTAGCACGAGTGCGCTGGAGTGCTCAGTCGACGAACGATACGCAGAGGTATCGCCTCGTTCGCTGCGACGCTCGTTAGCGCGCGCGACGTTCTGTGCAACGCTTTGCCCGATGCTCTGCTCGTCCGGCAGGCCGCCTTGTGGGCGAACGAGCGCGACGAACATCAGCAGCGAGCCGACCAGGCAATAGAACCAAGTCTTCAGCGGACGAACTCGAAACACACGACGACTCTTCAAACTCACGCTGCCTACTCCTAGAAGCTCTGAACGCGGAAGACGAACGGATAGCGTACCGTTACCGATCCACCGGTCGGTCGTGGAAAGTCCCAGCTCCGCAGCGAACGCAAGATACATTGCGCGACCGCCGCATTGCCCAAGCTCGACGAAACCTGTCGCGCACCACTCACACCACCGGTAGGCGTGATGATCCATTGGAACAGCACCTTGCCGGCGATACGGCGACCGCCGAGCAGCTGTTGCTCATAGCAGGCCTGCACTTCCCCCATGTGACGAGAGATGACCGACTGAATCGCCGAACGCGAGAGCACACCGCCCGTCGCGCTGATCGAACGGGTCGGCGCGCTACGCACCTTGCCCTGCGGTCCGCGTCGACCAACATCCGCACCCGCCTGCAGACGACCGGCCTTGGACCGCGCGAGCAACTGTTGGGCGATCTTGGTGTCGGCGCCAGCATGAGACAAGCGCACCGCACCTCCGGGGATCTTCTGCCGCAAGCCAGCGATCGAGAACTTCGACGCGCGACTCGACTTTATCGTGGCCACGTTAGTCACCAGCTTGGTCAAGTCCGAGCGCACCGGCTGGGAAAACTGCTTGAGTGCGGCCAAGGTCTTGTCGACCTGAGCCTGTCGCTGCTGCTGCCTTGTCGGCCGCACCGCGCGCTGACGTCTAACCACGCGGGGCGCCTTCTGCCGGGGCGCTGGCAGCGACTTCTGCGACTTCGGCGGCGGCGGCGGTGGTGGTGGCGGCGGCGGCGGTGGTGGTGGCTTCTTGTTGAGCTGCTTAACGTCGACCTTAGCGTAGCGCTCAGCATCATCGTCCTTGACCCGCTTGTCGGCAGGGATCACCAACGCCAAAGCCAGTAGGGCGACCATGTGCACGCCGCTGCTACCCCCGAGTAGCTTGTAGGCCAAAGATGAAACCAGCGGCCCACTGCGCTCGGCGCGCGGCTCAGCCGGCGGCGAGACGAAGCGCAGCGCGTAGGAGCCTTGTGACGTATGGACGATCGCCGACTCGCCGTCGCAAAGATCGACCGCGTAGACACCCCGCGAGCGATCGACGAGATTGATCTCGCACAGCAGATCTCTGACCGACTCGCTCTGGGTACCGCGTCGAACTTCACCCTCGAAGTCCTCTCGCAGAAACAGTCGTGCTCGACCGCTACGCTTATCGAGTCTGATCAAGGCAAAGCGTTCAGCGCCCGCATACAGCGTTCCGCCGGCAGCGACGCGCCCGACATCGACCACTTCCCCTTCGCGATAGCAGATCACCTCGAACACACGGCGACCGGCGATTGCCGCACCGGGTTGACGAAAGATCTGATCGAGCAGGCTAAACGGCTCGACGAACTCTTCCTCTTCTTCGTCGTCTTCGTCGTATTCGAAATCGGCCGCAGCATCGACCTGCTGAACGCGCTCAGCAGCATCGCGTGCCGAAAACAGATCTTCCTGTCGCTGCTCGATCGCCGCCGACGCAGAGACCAGCGACTCAAGACCATCGAGCGGCGCTTCGATCGTGTAGTCTGTCCCCGCTTCGGTCTGGTCGACACGCACCACGAAATCTAGCGCCGCTGAGCGTTGCGCAGCAGCGACCCGAGGACGTCCGGGCTCAGCGACCACGCTGTTCGCTGGGTGCTCGACCTGTGGCCGCGGCACGACGATCTCACCAATCGGTGGCTTGGCTGGCACCGCTGTTCGTCGTCGACCAACCGGCGGCGCAGCGTGCGTACGCGCTTCGAGCTGGGCTTGTGACGCAGGGGGCGGGACAGCGCGCGCCGGCGTCTGACGCTGGCGACCGAGGATCCGCGTCTCTACCGACGAGTTTCCCGCGGATGTATCGACCTCACCGTGGGTATTGCTCGGACGCAACGCCACATCGGTGGGAATCTCTTGGCCATGCTCCAAAGAGACATCACTGGCCGAAAAGAACCCGTCAGGCTGGCCACCGAAGGGGACGATCTTGAGCCGAAAGCGTCCGAGGGTAATATCGTCGACGGGTCGCACGCGGCAAAAGTCGACATTCTTTGCATTGACGCGCAGTAGATGTCTTCCGCTACGGCGCTTGATCAACAGACGTTCGTGAGAATGCAGCTCCAACACCGCATGCTCAGGTGCGATATCCGCGCCGCGCAGTTTAAGGTCAGCCTGGTCGGAAGAACCGATAACGATCCGGTCGCCGAGGAAGCAACGCGACCCCAAGAAGCGCGACCGATAGAATACCAGCACCTCTAGCCCTTGTTGGGTGGCGAGTTCGCTCGCTTGGCGCATCGCTACTCCTTCTTCTGCACGGCAAAGCGATAGTTCGGATAGCCGGCCATCGCAGCGGTACGCATCACGTCGTTGATGATCGAAAACGGCAGATCCTTGTCCGCCTGAAAGACCAGCACTGACTTATCACCATCGCGATCGCGGCTCTTAGCGCGCTGCAAGATGTTGTACAGCGCACCGATCTTTCCTTCGCCGTCCTTCGGCGCCTTGACGCCGCTCTCGCTGATCTTGGCAACGAACACGTCGTCAACCAGCAGCTCACCACGCGTGACCTTGACCTGCAGCGTCGGTTTGATCGATCGCGACGTGTTCGAGTCGGGCAAATCGAGGTTCTTCGCCAGCACGAAGTCATTTTCTTCTGAAGAGATATTGCAGAGCAGGAAGACCAAGATGATCGCCAGCATATCCATCATCGAGTTGAGGTTCAGCTCGGCCATCTTCTTTGACTTGCGCTTGCGGCGTCGGCGACGTGCGGAATCAAACATCGATTACTCCACTAAGCTAGCGATGACGACGACGGGGAAGAGCGTTTGACGCACATCCGTCTGTTTGACGCGTTTGAAATAGCGCGCGGCATCCATCGTGCGAACGATCTGCGAATAGCGCGACTTCTTCGCCGGAAACAAAATGATCGTATCGCTCTTCGGATAGCTGGATTTGACCGACGACAGCGTTTCGTTCAGCCGCTCGTAGTCCCAGTCGCCGTTCTTTTTCGCGACGAGTGCCGACAACTTCTCAAGCTCTGCGGCACCCAGCGACGAATTCGATGCCGTCATCTCGAAACCGCGCTGAGTCATTCGAACATTGAGCGTTACCGCCGTCGTCTTCGTCGCAACGTCGGTACCTTTCTCGGACTCAGTCGGCACCGACGCGTTGACCATGCCGATGTGATAGAACGCAGCGGTCAGTAGCAGCAGCGGGATCATCGTCACAAACAAATTCATGATCGGAATCAGGTTGATATCTTCGACTTCGCCTTTGGCCTTGGTCGCCATCGTCAGCTCCTAAGCAGCCCGTCGGTGGCGTGGGGCCGCCGGACGCTGAGCAGCGATCACATTGGCCAGCTCGACCGAGGCCTCCTCGATCCGCTCGACCATGCGCACGCCCTTGCGATTGAGCCAGTAGTGAAGGATTAGAAAGGGGATCGCAATGCAGAGTCCGAATGCGGTGGTGTACATCGCGACCGAGATACCGTTAGCTAGGTGCTCTTGGCGCGCCTGAGCGGAGGCACCGCTAACACCTTTGAAGGCCATCACCAGACCGATGATCGTGCCGAGCAGACCAAGTAGCGTGGCGATGTTGGCTGCCATCGCGATGTAGTCGATGTTCTTTTCGATCTCTGGTGTGGAGCGGATGCTCTCCTCTTCCATCGCGCGCTGAATATCTTTGTCGCTCTTGTTGGCGCGCAGCAGACCGGCCTTGAGCACGCGACTAAGCGGATGGCTTGATCGTGAGTTGCAGAGCTCGATCGCGCTGGTGTAATTGCCCTGTGCGACAAAGCCGCGCACCTGCTGCATCCAGCCCTTCCAGTCGATGCTGAAGCGGACCCAGAGCGCTAGGCAGCGCTCAAAGACAAAGGCTAGCCCGATGATCGACCAGGCCAGCAGCACCCACATCATGAATCCGCCTTGAGTTAGGAAATCAAACACCGCGCCTCCTCGTGCAAATGTTGGTTGAAAGTTTTGGGCCTTCCCGAGCAAAACGTGGTGCGCAGAGGCCGAGATGACTTGCGAGAACAACGAGGGGGGAGTCCAGGCACGCTCCCAACCTCTGCGACCACCGCCCCCGCTAAGAGCAAGCGCCGTGCCGCAGCGATCACTCGACTGCGCGGCGTGAATACGGCCGATTTCCGGTTCAGGCTGCGGTGACCAGTCGCCGATCGCATCGCTGGTGTATCGGCAAATGTCCGCTGGCCGGGAGAAAACCCACCGCCTGTGCGAACCGCACAACGGCACGCGCCTTGCTTCGTCACGGCTACAAGCAAACAAGGAGAAGTGCCCAATGAGTGTTCGTCCCGCCGTTAGCTGCTTTGCCAGGTCGTTGTTCGTCCTCGGCTGTTCGCTGACGATCGCCGCATGTGGCGCCGAAACCGATACCTCGTCGAACAATCAAGCCAGCTGCGATCCCGCCAAGCGCAGCTACGCACCACCGCTGTCGATCGACGTCAGCGATTTCGTCACCGATCTAGACGCCGCGACGCCTAATCCACTGTTCCCGCTGGTGGCAGGGACAACGCAAACCTATCTTGGTGGCGGAGAACGAATTGTCGTCGAGGTTCTGCCAGAGACGCGCGTGGTGATGGGCATAACAGCCCGCGTCGTCCGCGATCGCGTCTATATCGATGGCGAGCTCTACGAAGACACGATCGACTGGTACGCCCAGGATAAGCGCGGCAACGTCTGGTACATGGGCGAAGAGACCGCCGACTACGAAAACGGCGCCGTGGTCTCCACCGCCGGCTCCTGGGAATCAGGCGTTCAGGGCGCGCAGCCCGGCATCTATATGTGGAGCGATCCTCGCACCCGCCTCGACCAAGCCTACTTCCAAGAGTTCTGGGCCTGCAAAGCTGAAGACCAAGCCAAAGTGATCGAGGTCGACAAGACCGTCACCGTACCATCGGGTACCTACCAGGGCTGCATGGTTACCGAAGACTGGAATCCACTCGAGGGCAACGCCAGTCGTGAGCACAAGACATACTGCCCGGGCGTCGGCTTTGTGCTGGAGACCAAGGTGGCCACCGGATCGCAGGTCGCGTTGGTCGAGGCCGTGCTGCCCGCACGCTAATGTCAGCCGCGGCGGACGATTAGCAGGGGGCCCAAGCCCAAGCCGCCGTAACCTGCGAGCGACGCTTAGCGCGCGTGGCTATCGATAACCAACTGAAATCATAAGATACGAAACGGGCATGGCGCTTGCTCTGATCTTGAGCGCGGAGGTGATCGTGAGAAAGCGGAGTTGTTTGTTCGTGGTGGTCCTGACATTTGGTCTGGGTGCCTGTGGCCAAGGGTTGATCAGCGAAGTCTCGCTCGACGACATCGTCCAGCACACGATCGGTTCGCAAAGCTGGACGATCGAAGCGGACCGCGTCACTGGGCTGGCGGGTCCGATTCTTTCCGGTGAAACGGTGTTCTACCCCAACGCGCTGGAGCTGCTCGGCACGCTGACCGTTCATCTCGATGCCCAAGGCATCTGGACGACCTATCAAGGCGAGCGCTACGCGGGGATTCTGCCCTATCGATTGCTCCACAGCAGCGACACCGCCGGCGACGGCACGCCGATGCAGTGCCTCGAGGTCAAAGATAGCTACGACAACCAGGTCGTCGAGCGGGCCTGCTCGACCCGCGTCGGCGAATTCGCTGCGCTTTCCGACAGCGCACCGAACAGCGAAACGCTGATGCTGCAAACGGCGCAAGCGGTAACCGACAAGATCAACGTGATGCTTGCTGGGCTCAACTTCAGCACCCGCGTCAAAGCGCCAACGCTCGAGCAGTTGCTTCGCGCCGCAGAGGGTATTCGCTCGACCAGCTCGGTGTGCCAAGAAGTGCTGCGCCGCTGCCAAAAGGAATACAACGACGACGTCGGCGATAGCACCGACCATTGGTCGATGGCCGGCAAAGAGGCCGCCGGAAACATCCCCAAGGGCCGCGTAAAAATGGCGCAGCTCACCTGCGTCGCCCAGGCGGCGACCTGCAAAATGCTCGATCCCAACCGCGACACCACGCTCGGCCGGCAGACCTTTAGCACCCAACCCACGCTGCCCCCTCCCGAGTCGCCCGCCGCCCAAGCAGCGGCAGAAGCAGCTGTCAAAGCGGCCGGCAGCAGCGCCGTCGATCAAGTCTGTAGCAAGGGCGGCGATCAAGGCGGAAGTCAAGTCTCACCTCCGTCAGATCTTTCGCCAATCGACAGTGGCAATACCGGCGGCAGCGCAAGCATTCCGGTCAGCGGTTGCGATTCTTCTCCTTTGGTGCTCGACCTTGCCGGCGATGGTTTGCTGCTCAAACCGGCCAGCGCAGGAACTCAGTTCGCGCTGCTCAACCCCGCGGAGCCGGTACAAGTCGGCTGGCTTGCCGGATCGGACGACGCATTGCTCGCCCTCGATCGAAACGACAACGGCCTGATCGATGACGGCAGCGAGCTGTTTGGCGATGCCAGCGGCTACGATGGCTTTGCTGCACTGGCCCGCTACGACGACAATCACGACGGAACGATCGACGCCAGCGATGCGATCTTCGATCGGCTGCTGCTCTGGCGCGATAACGGCGACGGCCGCTCGCAGCCTGACGAGCTGATGACCCTGCGCTCCGCCGGCGTTCGTGCTCTGTCGCTTCGGCATAGCGTTGGCAACGAGCGAAGCGCTGGCAACCTGCTCGGCTTGATCGGTCAAGCGACCGACGATCGAGGTCAGACGATCCCACTTTACGACGTATATTTCGCACTGCACGCGCACTAGGCCGCATCCCCCCTTCGCATCCTGGCGCGCTAGCACGGCGCCCGCTCGATTTTCGGGTGGGCGCCATTTTTTTGCCCAAAATCGCTGAGCGTACCGCCGGCGCAACGATCGAACGCCCGACTCCCAGCCTGGCCGCGCGAGCCCCGGCAAACCAGCGAAGATCAAAGCACTCGCTCGTCGCGATCTCCGGCACGGCGCTTGCTCTTTGTCCGGGGTACGAGGATACGCGTTCTGCTATTCGATTCTCATTCGGGGGACCAAGCGATGCTTCGCACGTTTAAATTTCACTGTTTGTTTGTCGCGCTCGCTGCGGGCATCACCGGCTGCAGCAACGTCGAGCTGGTCGGTAAGGCAAAGGTGCTCGAGGTCACCGGAACCTACTGTACGACCGACGCCGAGGACTACGACGTGCCGATCAACGTGTTGCTCTGTGTCGACACCTCGGAGAGCAACAAACTCACCGACAAGACCGACGGCCGCATGAAAGCCGCCGCAGCATTGATCGACCATCTCTTTTCCGACCCCAATCGTAACGTCAAGATGGCGATCTGCGAATTTAACACCGGCGCAACCGACGTCACCAACGGGTTTCAAGCCGATCCGGCGCTGCTCAAGCAAGCCCTACCAAATCTGCAAAAGAAGGAGGGCTTCACCAACTACATCGGCGCGCTGACGCTGATGCGCAACATGGTCAAAAAGGAGCTCAGCAAGATCGCCGAGGAAATCCGCCGCGCCAAAGCCGAGGGCAAGCGCACCGATCTGATGCGCCCAGCGTTTGTCTTGCTCTGGCTTTCCGACGGCATCCCCCGCGACGCCAACGCTGAGGTCCAAACCCCCGAAGCGATCGAGTTCGAGCAAAAGCTGTTGCTGGAGGTCTCCGAAGAGGCTCGTAGCATCGTGATGCACACAGCCTTTCTCGGCTCGCCCGACGGCAAGCCCAACCCACAGGCTGAAAAGCTGCTCAAAGGAATGGCCGAAGACGGCCGCGGATCGTATTTCCGCTTTCCTAACGGCGACGCGATCGACTTTCGGCTGTTTGACTTTTCCGTCAAGCGACTATTCGAGATCAAACAATTCTTCGCCTACAACCGACAGGCGATCTTCGACCAGTATCGCTTTGTCGCCGACAGCGACGGAGACGGACTCGCCGACTATCTCGAGCTCGAGTGGAAGACCGACCCGGCAAAGGCCGACACCGATGACGACGGACTGAGCGACGGGTTTGAGGTGCTGACCGCCAACGATCCGGTGACGAGCAACGGCGCCTGCGGCACCGACGAGATCGCTGTCGACGACGACGCCGACAATCTCAACATGTGCAGCGAGAACATCATCAACGGCAATGACAAGCGGTTCGACGCTGATGGCGACACCTTCCCCGATGGTTTCGAATTCTTCTCGGGCACCAATCCGGGCAACGGTGCCGACATCGAAACCGATATCGACTTCGACGACGCGCTAGCGCTCGACGAGCTTCGCTGGCGTACCGACCCTAGTCTCGATGAACGCGACGTACGGGAACGCTTCGCCTACAGATACAACCTGGCGCGGGACTTCGACGCGGCAAAAGGCAAGGTCTGCTACAACTTCTCGGTCTCCAACATCTCCTTGCTGCAAACGATTGCCGTGGGTGACAAGCCGGCTGGCTACAACGAGATCGTACTCGAATTCGTCACCTCACCGCAGGACGATCCAGTCAAAGTTTCGACGCTCAATCGCCTGATCGTCCCGGTCAACCGCGACGACGCAGGCGAGAAGATTTCGCTTTCGGCCGACCAGGCGAAATTCATCCAAGTTTCCCGTCAAGAACTGCCGCGTGACTAGTCGGCGATTTAGAGGAGAGCTCATGCGTATCGATACGATGTCCGCTATCAGCCGCGTCGCTGCATTGCTCGCGATCGGCGCGTTTCTTTTCGCCGTCGCCTGCACCGAGTCGAGCAGCAGCCGCACCGATCCCAACGGATCGAACAACGTCAGCACCGATGGCGGCCTAAGCGATGGTGGCGCGATCGGCGACGGTGGTTCGGGCAGTGACGGCGGCCAGGCTGCAGGAAGCTACACCGACTGCATCGCCGACAATATCGCCAAGAGTGGAAAGCTGCCCTCGACGCCGCTCTGCAAGTGCGCCTGCAAGCCGGGCGACTGCGACTGCCTCGAAGTCACCTGCAACTGTGACGTACAATGCTACGGTCAAGGTGCGGTGGGCAACCCCGACTGCATCTTCGAGTGCGACGCGCAGGGCAACTGCAAAGGTCCCGCCGAGCTCAACTGTAAGAGCGAAGCCTGCGCCCCGTACAGTGACACATCCGAGGTCCAAGCCTGTAACGGCGTCGAGTGCCAATGGCAACCCGATGTGGTGGCGGTAAATCCCCAGGTGCAGCCCAGCCCGCAGGTCGACGTGCTGGAGCGCCAGGTCAAACGAACCGGCAATCTGTTTCTGATGGATCCCTCGGGCAGCTCCAAAGACGACCAGAACCGCTACGCCTGCGCCGCCAACAAATTTGTCGAGGAGGCCGGTAAAAACGGCGGACAGTTCTCCGCCGGCGTGACCAGCATGGACCTCAACGGGGTCTACACCAAAGACGGCATGCCGACCGGGAGCGACCCATCGCTGATGGGCTTCGACCCGGGCAGTTGCAGTGCACCGCCGACCTGCACCAGTTGCGGAGACAGCAGCCAGGGCTCGGGCTGCGCCTTCAATGACTCGGGCAAGATCATCACCGACGCCGATCCCGACGCCGGAAACATCATCCGACTGCTGCTACCGATCGCCCAATATCGCGAGAGCTGGCACGACGAGGCCGGCCCGCTGCGCGCATTCGCTCAATTGATCGCTGACTGGAAAGCCGGCAACAAGACCACTGGACTGAACTGGATCAACGTCACCGACGAAGACGCCGACGGCGACGCCGAAGGGCCGAAGACCACCGCGTACTACGGCAGCGCGGCGGGCATCGCCGAACTCAAGGCGATCTTTGGCGACAGTTGGAATCCACCGCTCTACAACGGCG
Source organism: Deltaproteobacteria bacterium (assembly GCA_020633415.1). Taxonomy (GTDB): domain Bacteria; phylum Myxococcota_A; class Polyangia; genus JACKDQ01. The sequence continues at coordinate 379,214 of JACKDQ010000001.1, read as the reverse complement.
GCGACAAGAACGCCTACTACGTCGAGTTCTTCTGCTACGTCGCGGGATTTTTCAACGTCAAGATCCACGCGCTATCCAATCCCGGTGACAACAAGCTCTACGTGCAGCTCGCCACCTGCTCGGGCGGCGAAATCGGCAACCTGCTGGACTGCAACGATCACGCCCGCTTCATGGCCGCCGTCGGCAAGGCCAGCAACACGTTGAGCACCAACAACCTCTGCCTCAAAGAAGCCCCGAAAGATCCGAGCACGATGGTCGTAACCCACAACGGCAACCCTGTCCCACAGAGCGCCAGCGATGGTTGGTCGGTCGATCCGGGCGATCCCAAGTGCCTGGTGATCAGTGGCCCGACCTGGGGCAACGTTCAAGGCCAGTTCCAGGTGAGCTACGGCGGCGGCAGCGGTGGACCAGCGACAGCGTGTCTGCCCGCCGGCACCAATGTCGTGAAAAAGACGATCAGCGTGACGCAGAACGGCCAAGCCGTCGATCCGAAATGTTACAGCCTCGACCCCAACAAGCCGTGCTTGATCCTCAACACCACCGTCGCCGGCTGCGAGACGATCGCCGATAGCCCACTCGACATTCACTATCTCTAGCGGAAAGCTAACCCAGCGAGGGAGAACAAAATGACCCGACAGATGCTCCGACTTGCCCCGTTGCTCTGGTTAGCCGCTGGCCTCTGCAGCGGCTGCACCACCCCGTCTGACGCAGTTGACCTGAGCTACAGCAACGCCGCGATCAACTTTCGCGGATCGGGCGTACTCGGTGGAAAGGCAACGAGCTTCGACTTCAGCAGCGACAACGCGATCAAGCTGGCCGCACCGTTCGAATTCGACATCACCGCCGCGGGAGCCGTGCTCGACTACCCAACGGCCACGCTCAATCTGATCAAACTCGAGGGTGAACAGACCAGCGACGGAAACCCGATCTTTGAGATCAGCATCGGCCACCTCGGCACCGACTTTCCGGCGCTCGAGGTCGGCCAGCGCTATCCGATCGGCAGCGCGCTGACCGCGCTGCTCGAACACGAACCAGCGATCGATGCCGCAGGTAATCGCCCCGGTGAGTTGGTCAAACAGGCCAGCGAAGGCAGCTTTGAACTGCTCGACTTCAAGGTCACGGAAAGTCATCCCGACAACGCGGCGATTCCGACGGCTGGTCAGATCGGTGGACGCGCTAGCCTGCAGTTCGATGACGGCGACCGATTGGAGATCGTCTTTTTCCTGCCCTTCGGTCGTCCCGAGTACAACGTCAACGGCGCGGTGCTCTAACGTCCGCGCGAGCGCCCCCCTCGGGCGACCGAGCGAAAGCTATATCGATCCCCGCAGATAGCACAGTGCGCTTGATCTTGTTTGTCCAACCGGTCAAATTAGCGCCATGAATCGTCCCAACGTCGATCCGATCCGTGGCGCACTAATCGGCAAACTGATCACCGGCTTCATCCATGGGGCATCAGCGCTGGCCCGTCTTCACCCAGCGGCGCGCGCCTCACGCCACGGCGTCGAAGTGCTGGAAAACATCAGCTATCGTCCCGGTGGACAAAGTGACCATTTGCTCGACGTCTACCGGCCGATCAAACGTGAGGGACTGCTGCCGATCGTGCTCTATATCCACGGTGGCGGCTTTCGCCTCGGCTCGAAGAACACCCATTGGATGATGGGACTGCACTACGCCCGCCGCGGCTACTGCGTGTTCAACATCAATTATCGTCTCGCTCCGCAGTACCGCTTTCCTGCCGCGCCCCACGATGCGATCGATGCCTATCTTTGGGTTGCCGAGAACGCCGCACGCTACGGCGGTGATCCTCAGCGCCTGATCCTCGCTGGCGAGTCCGCGGGTGCCAACCTAGCTTTGGGGCTCTCGATCGCGAGTAGCTATCGGCTGGACTCAGGCCGCGCAGAGTCGATCTATCGCTGTGCGGTTCGCCCGCGCGCACTGATCGCCGGTTGTGGCTTCTTACAAGTCAGCGATACCAACCGCTATCGGCGCCAAGGCCTAGCGCGCTGGGCCCTCGACCGCGTCAACTATATCGAGCAGAGCTATGCCCCGCTCGTTAGCGATGCCGAAGACCAGACATTGCTCGATCCGCTGAACTTTCTCGAGGACGCCAAGCAACCCGAGCGCGATTTTCCGCCAACGCTAGTGCCCGTCGGTGGACGCGACCCGGTCTTCGACGACAGCCGCAGGCTGAACGCAGCGCTTGAGCGGCTGGCGATCGCTCACCGGTTTCTCCGCTACGAAGGTGAGGGCCACGCCTTTTTCGCCTTCGTCTGGCGCGAGCAGGCCAAACGCTGCTGGCGCGATATCTTCAACTTTCTCGAGCAACAAGGTCTCGCCGGCGAGCCACGCTAGGGCGCCGGCAGCTTGAGCAGCTCACCGACGACGTTGTCCTCAACGATCTCTTCGCCGCTGCCGTCGTAGCGCACGCTGCCCGCGTATGTCGGATGGTCGCCACGGCTGGTCACGTTGTGGCGAAAAACCATCTTCCCATGGGGCGCGTCATCGCGCTTCCAGACATCGTAGCAGCGCTCCCAGTTGCTATCGCCATCGACCTTCTCGTACTTGGCGAAGGTGCTGTACTCGACATCGACCGAGCAGCTTTCGCAGGGACCATGGCGGTCGAGCATAATTAGACCGCCGTAGCTTTTCGTCCATCCCGTCGGCTGAGGGTAGCGTTCAAACCGTGAGTAACGTACGACGAGGTCCTGCTTGTCGGTGCCGGTACTGGCCACCGCGTGCCAAAAGAAGCGGATCTCACTGCCGGTGAGGTTGACCGTGCTCCGATGGGCTTGGACGATCGGGTAAACGTTGATCATGTCGAAGGAGCTGTAGCGCACATCGAGCTGACCGTGCTGTACGTCGACGCCAACCCGACCCCACTGCTCGATGCGACAGTTGATCAGTTCCGCTTTGGAACTAACGCCGACGCGAATGCCTCGACTCCAGTTCTCGCTGTGATCGCGCTGCGATTGATCCCACGGGCCACGAATCGTCAGACCGATCAGCTTGGCGCCATCTTTGAGGTCGAGAAAATTGCAGGCTCGGCAGTTGTCTTCGCGGCCGGCGCAGCTGTCCGCTTCGCAGCCGCTAAACGAGTCATTGGTAACGAGCAACGACTGATCGCCACGGCCGCGATCGCCAACGACCACGGTATTGATCTCGATGTCGCGCAATCCGCTCAAATCGATGCGCCCTTTAACCAGCACCACATCGCTGGGCTTGCCGTCGCGCACGGCTTGCACGAAGGCCTGTGCTGCCCCGGGACTCGCACCATCGACCGTCACCGTCGGCTGCGGCGGCGGGTTGACGGTGACGTAGCTCGCACCGCCACCGACGGTAATCGGGCTCGGGTCGGCGAAATGGCCGTGGCTGGCCCTCGGCTGCGCTGTCGACGAATCAGCGCGAATCGCGGTGTCAGCCGATGCGCTGTCGCCAGCAAGCACATCATCCTCGGCATCGATCGCTGGTACAGCGGCCCCGTCAGCGGTCGACGTGGCGTCCCCCTGCAAGGCGCGGTCGAGCTGCCCGTGACAGCCCGCTGCTATGGCAGTCAAAAAAACGAATATGATCTTGTGCATATAGCCCCCTCGGCGACGGATTGTTTTCGCCCAAGGAGCAAAGCGCATGCCGGCGTACGCCCAGCAAAACGTTGGCGACAAGCACCGAGAAGCGAGGAGCGCAGACCCCGATCGTCACCGCCAGGTAACGATACGCAAAGGGGACAGTTCTAATGGTTGGTTAAACCAGTTGGTTTAACCAACCATTAGAACTGTCCCCTTTGGCTAGCGGTCGGCGTTGTGGGTGTCGTGCCGCGAGGCGACGACCTGAACGATGATCCGGTCACTACCGTCGCGATCGACGATCACCCGGCCGGTGATCGCGGGGTTGCTGCGCTCGAGCGCCGCGCGGTAGCTCGCCAGCACCATCTGACCCAGTAATTGATCGCTCTTCGCTGACAACCCGTTGATCCCACCAGCTTGGGCATCGGCGATGGCGATGATCCGATCGGGGCGGCGATAGAGCGCGTAGGCACCGTCGAGTTGGGACTCGTTGCTTAGCCGCTCAGCGCCGCGAACCAATGCCGACCAATCGAGCGGCCCACGCTTGGCCACACCACGCGCGTGGACATGCAAGGTCGGCACACTCAACCCGCCAGTGCCCGGCATGTTGATAAACAGCTGCGCGTCCTGGCTCCGATTAAAGTGCGGATGCTTCAACGCGTCGGCGAGCAATTGACGCATCATCCGCCCGAGATGGTGAGCGCCTTGGGGAGCGACCTGATGCAGCCAAACCACATTGTCTGCCGTGCGAATCGTCTTGGGTTGAGGGGGAACCAACCACTCGAGCGCCCAGCGCAAAAAGCCCGGCACGCGGTGAACCAAGATCTGCTCTTGGCGCTGATTGGGCGTGGGAATGCCCAGCAAATGCAGGCGATCGGGCCGATGCACCACGTCTTGGATCACGACAAACTTCGAACCGCGGTCAAGCGGCGAACTGACGCCGCTTTGGCGGTCAAAATTGACCACGGTATAGCGACCAAAACCAGCCGACTGTCCCGTGTTGGAAAGCAGCATGTTGTTGAGGATGCGCTGCGGAGCCAACACGCTTTTCGCGTCGGCATTGCGCTCAAAACGCCTGAGCTGACCACGCCAGGCCCAAGCTGGCAGCGCCAGGCAGGTCAGTACCCCAAGTAGCAACCCATTGAATAGCAACCAATTGTATCGTCTCGCCAGCGATCCCATCGCACAGCTCTCCGGTGATTGGCTGGGGTTTAGCACCGCGCGTGCCAGCAAAAACAATATAGAATACAACCACATACAAACCAGACCCGATGCAACTTTCGAAGCAGTGGCCGGTGCCGCAGCCAGCCGCGTTGTCCGCCGATGGACCGGCACAGCCTCGACATCGCCGAGCCGCCCTATCGCCGGATGCGGCGCGAAAAAAGGGCACTCGCCTGAGGCCGCCGCTGCCGCTATAGTTCTCGCCATTCGTTTCAACTCAGCGTTCCGAATAATCCCAGTGCTCTGATTCAGAATATTCGATCCGCTTTTCACGCGGTATCGCGCTTGCCAATGGCGAGGCGCGAAGCGAGGCACTACCTCTCGCGAGCGCGAAGGCAGCGACAGTGGATCAGATATTTTGAATCAGAGCACGAACCAACAGGAGAGAAGATCTAGATGCACGCAAAGCGCTGTCTCGACGCCATCGACAAGATGATCGCCGACCGTCACCTACTGAAGCACCCGTTTTACCAGGCATGGACCGCGGGCGAACTGCCGCTGCCGGCGCTGCAAGACTACGCGCGCCAGTACTACCGCCAAGTCGATGCGTTCCCGCGCTATCTGGGTGGCGTATACAGCAAGACAAAGGACGCCGCCGCTCGCCGGCTCGTGCTGCGCAACATCCTCGAGGAGGACAGCGGCCCGGAGAACCATCCCGAGCTATGGTTGCGTTTTGCTGAGGGTCTCGGCGTTTCGCGCGATGACGTGCAGTCCGCCCAAGCCTTCGATGAAACAGAGCGCACCGTCGCCACCTTCGAGCGACTCTGCCTCCGCAACGGTCCTGAGTGCGGGATGGCTGCGCTCTACGCTTACGAGGCGATGGTGCCCGAGGTCGCCGAGGCGAAGATCGACGGGCTCAAGAAATTCTACGACATCGATGACACCCGCACGCTGCAGTTTTTTGCTGTCCACGAGGAAGCGGATCGCGAACACCGCGAATGGGACAAGCAGATCCTCGCCAGTTTGGTGCGCGACGAGCAAACCGAGAAGAACGCGATCGAAGCGACCGAAGCCGGGCTAGCCGCGCTGTGGCAGATTCTCGACGGCGTCGCTCAGCGGCACAACATCTGCGCCTAGGAGGTCTTGTGTACGTCGTTTGCGTGACGATTCAGGTCAAAGCCGGCACGGAAGACGCTTTCGTCGAGGCGACACGCCACAATCATCAAGGCACGATCGCTGAACCGGGCGCCTTACGTTTTGACGTGCTGCGCTCGGCGGAGGACCCTCAACGGTTCTTTCTCTATGAGGTCTACCGCGACGAAGCGGCATTCTTGGAGCACAAGCAAACCGCGCACTACGCAACCTGGCGCGATACGGTCGAACCCTGGATGGCCGTGCCGCGCCAGGGACTGAAGTATCACAGCATCTTTCCAGCCGACGCCGACTTTTGACGATTGGCCGAGGCGCGGCACCACCGATGATCAGGCGCTTCGACTTCTTTACCGCCAATCGAATCGTCTTCGGTCGCCAGGCGATCGCCGAGCTCGGCGCTTTGTCGCAGAGTCTCGGCGATCGGCCGCTGTTGGTGCTCGGCAAAAGCGCGTTGCGGAACAGCGCCTGCTATTCGCAGATCAACCAGGCTTGCGCCTGGACAACAACCGTCCATTGTAGCGGCGAACCAACCGTCGACCAGGTCGATGTGCTGAGCGAAACGGCACGCGCCGCGCGTTGCGATCACATCGTCGCCATCGGCGGCGGCAGCGTCCTTGATTGCGGCAAGGCGATCTCCGCGATGCTGACCAACGACGGTAGCGTCCGAGACTACCTCGAAGGCGTCGGGAGCGGGCGACAGCTTGTCCACCGCCCCCTACCGATGCTTGCGGCTCCGACAACCGCTGGAACAGGCAGCGAAGTTACAAAGAACGCAGTGATTAGCGGCCCCGGGTTCAAAAAGAGTATCCGCCATCCGCAGATGATCCCGGCGATCGCCCTGCTCGATCCCACGCTGACCCTCTCGCTACCCAAGGCGATCACGGCCGCCTGTGGTATGGACGCCCTAACTCAACTGATCGAAAGCTACCTCTCGTCCCAAGCCTCGCCCTTGACCGATGCGCTGGCACTGAGCGGCATCGAAGCCATGCGCTGGCTGCCACGCGCGATCGAAGACGGCGACGACCTAGAGGCGCGCGAGCAGCTGATGTTTGCCAGCCTGCTGGGGGGGATCTGTCTGGCCAACGCTGGTCTCGGCGCGGTCCACGGCTTCGCCTCGCCGATCGGCGCATTCTTCCCGATCGCTCACGGGGTGGCCTGCGCTGCGTTGCTCGACGCCTGCTTGGCCGCCAATCTCGATGCCGCCCTGGCGAACGGTGCGACGGCGATCGTCGAACGGCTGCAGCGCATCGGCCAGGCACTCGGCCTCGAACGCCAACCGACAGCTCAGGCGAGTGCCGAGCGGATGATCGAGACGCTCGCCAGCTGGCGCGAAGCCTTTGCGATCCCCGGCCTAGCCGAGCTTGGCGTCACGGCAAGCGACTTTGCGCGAATCATCGCAAACGCCCGCGGCTCCAGCATGAAAACCAACCCGCTGACACTGAGCGACGCTCAGCTCGAGGCGATCTTGTCGCGCGCCAGCTAGCCCGCAGCTATCCGCCGGAAATCGGCGTTCTATCGGCGCTTGAACCGCCTAGCAACGCCGTCGTACCCTCCGACTAGTGCGCATCATCCACACCGCAGACTGGCACCTCGGGCGCCTGTTCTATGGCATCCATCTCACCGAGGATCAGAGCTACGTACTCGATCAGCTGGTCGAGGTGCTCCAAGACACGCGCGCTGATCTCCTGATCGTCGCCGGCGACATCTACGATCGGGCGGTGCCTCCGCCCGATGCGGTGACGTTGCTCGACCAAACGCTTTCGCGCATCGCCTTGGATTGTCGGATACCGGTGGTGATGATCTCTGGCAACCACGACAGCGCCGATCGCCTCGGTTTTGGCTCACGCCTGCTGAAAAGCGGTGGGCTGCAACTGTTCTCCACCCCGTCTCACGACATCGCCCGGGTGACCTTTGGCGACCAGCATGGCCCCCTCGATGTCTACGCCTTGCCCTACGCCGAGCCGCCGAGCATCCGCCAACTAACCGACGTCGAGACTGTTGTCGACCACGATAGCGCCACGCGAACGCTGCTCGAGCGCGTGCACCCGATGAACCTCAACAGCCGCCGCTCGATCCTTGTCGCCCACTTGATGGTCCAAGGCGGAATCGGCAGCGAATCGGAGCGACCGCTCAATGTGCGTGAGGACGGATCGGTCTCACCGACGCGCTTTCGCGGCTTTCGCTACGTCGCCCTCGGCCATCTGCACCGCTGCCAAACCGTCGCAAACGATCCGCGCATCTGCTACGCCGGATCACCCATGAAGTATTCCTTCTCCGAGCGCAACGATCAGAAGAGCGTCACGCTGCTCGAAATCGACGCCGATCAAGTCACCAGCCAACAGATCCCGCTCAGCGCAAAGCATGATCTGCGCCAGTTGACGGGCAACTTGGCCGAATTGATCGCCGCCGCGACGGACGATCCGAGCACCACCGATTACCTGAAGATCACGCTCACCGATAGCGGTCCAATACTCGACCCGATGGGCCAACTGCGGCGCGTCTATCCCAACACCCTGCACATCGAGCGTACGTTGCCGTTGGCCACAGCCACCGATCTGCCCAGCCTCGAGCTCGCTCAGCGATCGGAATCGATCGGCGACCGTCAGCTATTCGAAGCGTTCTACCAGCAGGTTGCCGGCAGCAAACTCGACGACGAACTCGCCCCATTACTCGATGCTGCGATCGAAGAAGTCCAGGCGATCGAGGCCGAGCGATGAGACCCCATCTACTCGAAATCTGCGCCTTCGGCCCTTACGCCCAGCGCCAACACGTTGATTTTGACCAGCTCGGTAGCGCTGAGTTGTTTCTCGTCCACGGAGCTACCGGCGCGGGAAAGACCTCGATCCTCGACGCGCTCTGCTTCGCCCTGTATGGCGTCAGTTCGGGCGAGGGGCGCGCCGGCCGTGACCTGCGCAGTGACTTTGCTGATCTCGATGATCCGACGGAAGTGAAGCTGCAATTCTCGATCGGCCCGCAGCGCTACCTGATCGAGCGCCGCCCTGAGCAGCCCCGCGCCAAGCGCCGAGGCGAAGGCGCAACAAACGCTCCACCGACTGCAACCCTTTGGCAGCTATCAAAGCACGGCGAGCCTCAGCTGACTGTGATCGCGAATGGCACGCGCAAAGTCACCGAAGCGATCGAAGGCCTGCTCGGCTTTCGCGCCGAACAGTTTCGTCAGGTTGTCGTCTTGCCTCAAGGCGAATTCCGCCGCCTGCTGTTGGCAACCTCTCGCCAGCGCGAAGAGATCCTCGAAGCGCTATTTTCCACCGCGCGTTTTCGCCGATTAGAAGAAATTCTCCGCCGCAACGCCAAGACGATCGTCACAGACCTGCGCATCCTCGAGCATGAGCACCAGCTGCTACTCGATCAAGCGGGCGCGAGCGATGTCAACCAAGCCACAGCTCAACTGACCGAGCACAGCTCAGCGTTGCATCGTCTCGATCGCGAGATCGAAAAGCTCCGCGAAAAGGACGCTCGCCAGCGCGCCCAGCTCGAGCAGGCGCAGCGCGTCGCCCAGCAGCTCGACCACTACGCTTCAGCACGCGAACAACACCGTGAGCTGAGCAAAGCCGCCCAAGAACGCACAGCACAGCGCGCGCAGTTAGCACGTGGACGCCGGGCCGCAACGCTGCGTGACACCCAGGCCACCCTACAGCAGCTGCGCGAGCAACGTCGGCTACTCGACGCCCGCCTGAGCGAAGCAGCCCTCGCCGCAGCCGCCGCCGATCAGGCGCGCATCGCTAGCGAATGCGCACTCAGTGAGCTCGCAAACCACCAGCCGGAGATCGATCGCTTACGGCAGCGTGTCGATCAGGCTCAGGCCGAAGCGCAGCAGCGCAATGCGCTGGCCCAAGCTCAGCAGCAGTACACCGCCGCACGTCAGGCGCTCGAGCGAACTACGGCGGCCACAGAATCGTTGGCCGCGAATGCGAGCCAGGCCCAAGCACATCTCGCTCAACTCAGAGCCACTCGCGACAAGCTCGAGCAAGAGGCCACTCAAGTCGATCAGCTGCGACGTGCCGCGCACGCCGCCAGCCGCAGTTTGCACTGGCGTGAGCGTCGTGAGCGCGACGAGCTGGCGCTAAATGCCGGCGAGCGGCTGCTCAACGAGAAGCGTAGCGAGCTACGTCGGCTCGAAGAGGCGTGGGATCGCCATCGCCGGACAGTCGATGCGCAGCTGGCTCAACAGCGGGCGCAGCAAATCGCTCAACTCGCCGCTACCCTCAAGGCAGGCGACCCTTGCCCAGTCTGCGGCTCAACAGAACATCCGCACCGAGCCAGCGACGCGGCGCCCGCCGTCGAGATCGCTCTGCCGGCGGAGTCAACCGACCGCCATCAACTGGACATCTTGCGCGCAGAGATCGACGCGCTGACCGCCCAGCAAACCGATCTCGTCGCTGCGGTAGCCAGCGCCCAAGAAGCGCTGGCCGCCGTCGATGATGGTCTACCGCTTTCCGAGCTCGAGGCCGACGCTGACCGTCTACGGGTTGCGCTCAGCGAGGCCGAAGCTGCGCCCAAGCGGCTTGAGCAACTCGTCCCGCAAATCGCCCGCGCCGAACTGCATGCCGATAACGCTCAGCACCAGCTGCAGGCCAATCAACACGAGCATGCTGAGCACCAGGCCAACCTGCAGCGTCTTGCTGCGATCGTTGCTGAACGCCAAAACAGCCTGAGCGGACAGCAGGCCGACCTGCCAGCCCTCCAAGCAGAGCTTAGTCGCCAGCTCGCCGCGATCAAAGCGGCGGAGCAGCGACGAGAGCAGAGTCGGCAACACGCCACGACCACAGCCGCCCAGCTAACTAGTTTGCGTGAGCAGAGCGAGCAACAGCTCCAGCAGCTCAAGACAGCAGAGGTACTTTTCGCACAGCGACTGACACAGGCCGAGTTTGCTGATGAGCAAGACTGGCGCCAGGCTCTTGCCGCGCCAGAGGCGCTCCAAGCACTGGAAAGCGAGCTGAGCGACTTTGATCGGCGCCTGCAGCTCGCAGAAGATCAACTCGAGCAAGCCAGGCAGCAGGCGACTGGTCTACGCCGGCCAAAACTCGATCAGATCAAACAGCGCAGCGAACAGACCGCCAAGCGACTCGAGCAGCAGTTGATCGTCCACGCTGAGACCAATCAAACCGTCAAGCGCCAACAAGCGCTTCTGCAACGCCTGCAGCACACGGCCGATCGACTCGTTCATTTGACCGACCGCTACAAGAAGCTTGGCGCACTGGCCGAGATCGCCGGCGGTCGCAACGAACACCGGCTTTCCTTTTCTCAGTTCGTGCTGACCACGTTGCTCGACGACGTGCTGACCGCGGCGTCGCTACGCCTGCGAACGATGAGTCGAGGGCGCTTCCAGCTACAGCGGGCTCGTCAGCAAGAAAACGGACCGATCGTCGGCGCACTCGACCTCGAGGTCTTCGACGCCTTTAGTGGCACACAGCGCGGTGCGAGCACGCTATCTGGCGGTGAGGGCTTTTTGGCAGCGCTCTCGCTTGCCCTCGGCCTCGCTGATGTAGTCCAGGCGCGCACCGGTGGCGTATATCTCGAGACCTTGTTCATCGATGAAGGCTTCGGCAATCTCGATCCCGAGGCGCTCGATGCCGCATTAGCTGCACTACTCGATCTGCGGCGCGGCGGCCGACTGGTCGGCATCATCTCCCACGTCCCCGAGCTTCAAGAGCGCATCGACGCGCGCTTGCGCGTAACTGCGGGAGGTCGGGGCAGCGAGATTATCACCGGCGAAGTCAATCTGCCGCGGCGATCGCTGGCCGCCTCTACCTTCGCCTAGCGCCGTGGCTTGGGTCTTCCCGCAGCTCACGGATTGACGCGGCACCACTTCAAGTCGCTTTGCAGGTGGCCGACCAACTGCTTGGCCAGGTCTGCGTGGTGCGGCAAATTCGGATGACTCGTGCAGCCGACGCGAGATGGTGAGTTGTCGAAGGGAAAGTCAACACGCGTCAGACCGCTATGCGCTTGCATCAAGTCCTTAAACGCCGCGTCAAAGCTCGTGTTCATCGGTCCTTGCACCAAGACTACCGGAATGTTGCCGTAGCGTCCGCGCAGGCCGCTGATCAGTTCGCCGAGCGCTGCGCGATACCCCGGCGAGTCACCACCATCGTTGGTTCCGAGATTGATCAGCGCGATCTGAACGCTGTCCTTTGCCGGCGTCACCGGCAGGCTGTAAAGATTGCGCACACCGAAAGCATCGCCGACGGCATCCTGGCGAAACGGCGGATCCTGAGCCTTGATTCCCGACACAGCCGCGATCGTCGTCTCCGCATCGAAGGCCAGCGCCGTTAGTCCGGTGTAGGCGCGTGCGGTGTCCTCCTGCTCTTGCGCGTCACCGTTGCAGGTCGGGTAGCCGAGGTTACCGGCACCCGCGCTGATCGAGTCACCGATGAACAGCATCTTGTAGCTCCAGCCGATCGGCGCGTGCAACGCGGCATTGTTTAACCGCAACGCATCGAGCTGAATCATGCCACGCATCGCTTCGGAACTCTTTCGACACTCGATCAGGTGCGGGCCTGCTGAGAGCCCAGTGACGAGCTGATATTCCTTCTTGACGTTGCGCTCGAGCACGACGCGCGCCACCCGCTTGCCGTCGACGTAGCAGGTCAGCTCGTTATCACGCGTGCCCCAGGTCGCTGGATTGCCGGTCTGGCCGTTGCCGTCGGCGATCGAAGCAAACACCTCTTTGGCCGATGCATGGATCCGAAAGCTACAACCTGCCCAGTTGCAGCGCGGCTTGCCCGTGGACTGATCCCAGCGACCACCGAGCAAGATCTTGCTGTCGGGTGCGGCTACGCTCAGCGCAGCTTGCGTTTGGCAGGCACTGTCATGCTGACAATTTCCCCAAGCGCCGGCGCTGCTGCACGTCCTGACACCGCAGCCGCCGCAACGCGCTTGTTGTCCGACGATGCAGCCAGCGTTGCAGCTCGGCGGCAACGATCCGTCCGCCACAGGCACAGACCCGTCACCCGCAACCGCATCGATCGCTGCAGCTCCATCGGAAACGGCCTGTTGATCGCCGAGCGCTCCGTCAGCCGAACCGACGATAACGTCCCGATGCGTTCCGCCATCGGCCTCTCTTGTTGCCAGCTCCTCACAACCAGTAGCGAGCAGGGCGGCGCAGAACAGTGAATATCCGAGCTTGCGAATCACCATAACGAGTCTAGCATGGCAGGCGAGCTCGTCAGCTGGGGCTGTTCTCAGCAGCTTGGGGCGTACAGTCGACAGATCCGCGACGCTAGAGCGCGAGCGTCGTCCTCGCCGTCGCCATCGTCGTTACCCGCAACTCGGGCGCATCCTTGCCGATCAGCGCCTTGACCAGGGCTGGCGGCGCACTGCGATAAAGCAACGTCGCCTCGATCGAAAGCGGTCCATGGGCCCCGTTCGGCAACGCCACAAGGAAGGCATCGCGCGCCGTCTGTTTGGCGGGTATTAAGCGTTTGAAGACAAAATGCGTGATCTCCCAGGGCTTGAACGTGACCTTGCCGTGCTGATCTGCCGCGCGCGCACCAAAGCGCATCGCCAAGCGATCGATTTCACCGCCGGCATCGAGCTTCCCGGCATGAAACAGCAACTGACGCCTAGCGTCGAAGACCTTGAGCTCAACCCAGATCTCACGCAGCTCCGTCAAACTCGTCGGCAAATGGTGACCTGCGCCGACATTCGTCACGGCGACCTCGATCCGCATTCGCGTCGCGCCGATGCGGGCCGCACTCAGCTTCAATCTGGCAGCGCTCTTTAGGCGCGCCTCGGCGATCTTTGCATGATCGGCACCGCCGCCAAGCAAGTCGGCGTTTGCGTTGCCGCCGACAAACGAATGCATAGCGATCGGACGCGGCTTGCCCTCAGCCGTCGACTTGCCGATCAGCGGCTGCGGCTTGAGCGTGCGCGCAACTTCGATCGCCTGGGCCACCGACCGCATGTGGCAATCCTGGCATTGGATCTTGCGCTCGGCATAGACGCTACGCTTCCATTCATCGTAGGTGTGCTCGATCCGCAAGCCGTTGGTCGGATGGATCACCGTGTGGCAACTGGCGCAGAACTCCGAAGACTGCAAAAAGGCGCGCGTCTTGACCGGATGGTCGGCCGCCGCATCGTCACCCGTTGGCGGCCCAAACTTGCGCTCCTCGTCGGGGTCGAAGACAAACGAAGCATTGCCCGGCTCGGCAAACGGCCCGTGCGTGCCGGTGAGCTTTCCGATCTGATGACAGACGTCGCAGATGATGCCGGCCTTGGCAATTGCCGGCAGTTTGTCGTCGGAGAGCTTGGGAATCAGGCCGCTGGACACGCCCTGCGGCGCATGGCACCCCGCGCAGAGCGCGTAGACCTCAGGACCAGCCTCGCGCAAAGCCAGCTCAGCGGTGCGTCGATAGAGCCTGTCGGTATGGGCGACCGAATGCATCGAGCCCTTGAACTCCTTGTACTGCCGCTCGTGGCACTCGGCGCAGCTGCTCGACGCGGCAAAGTTTTCGATCGACAGCGGCTTGCCGCTAAGACTGCTAACGAGCGACAAACCGAACGGCCCGCGTGGCACCTTGGCCAACGCCGAGCGCGGCGAGGTCGACTTACTGAAAACCGCCAACTCTTGGCGCAACGGCAACTGCCCGAGCGAAGCATCTTGCCGTTGTCCCCGACAGCCGACCGCGAAGGCCAAGATCAACAGCACAACCATGCCGCCAACAGTCCGTTCGGTCCATGTCTTGCCGCTGGTCGATCTCAACATCGGGCCCTCCAATCGGACAAGGCGACAGGCTAACGCAGATCGCTGCCGCTGTCCGCTCCTTCTGCTTATCCTACTTGGAGGAAAAGCGCCCGGTTCTGTGCAAGACTGCAACGATGGACGCCACCCTCTCGCCTAGCAAACGCCGTTGGGCCTTTCCCGAAGCACTGCTGCTGATCTTTGCGCTAATCATTACTGCCCAGCTGATCAGCTACTTCATTCCCGCGGGCGAATACCAGCGACACGGCAAGCAGGTCATCGCCAATTCGTTTCGTCACCTCGATCAGCCGCCTTTGCCCGCGACGGCATTTTTGACGGCGATTCCCAAGGGAATGAACGAGGCCGCAGACATCATCTTTTTCGTGTTCATCGTCGGTGGCGTTTTGGCGATTGTCCGCAAGAGCGGCGCGATCGATGCGTTGATCGGCAGTACGCTACGGCGGATGCACAATAGCCGATCGCTGTTGGTGATCGGAACGACAGCGCTGTTTGCGCTCGGCTCAGCCAGCGTGGGCATGGCCGAAGAATACATGCCGTTCATTCCGCTGCTGGTCACGATGTCGTTGGCGCTGAAGATGGACGCGATCGTCGGCGTTGCGCTGGTCTACGTCGGCGCCGGCGTCGGCTACGGCGCAGCGACGCTCAACCCGTTCACCGTGGTGATCGCACAAAAGATCGCCGGTCTCCCCCCGGCATCGGGTCAAGCCGTGCGCTGGGCGCTGCTGTTGCTCTTCACGCTGATCGGCTCACTGTACATTCTGCGCTACGCCAAGCAGGTCGATCGACACCCCGATCGCAGCCTCGTTGCCGACGGAGACTTTTCCAGCGGATTCGCCTTGCCCGAGGACATTCGCCTGACGGGTCAGCGACTGTTGATCCTCGCAGTCTTCGCCGCTGGCGTCGCGCTTTTCGCCGTCGGCGTCAAACTTTGGCAGTGGTATCTTGTCGAGCTAACCGCCTTGTTCATGACGATCGGCATCACCACAGCGGTCGTCGGCGGGATTTCGCCCAACGAGACCTCGCGCACCTTCTGCAGCGGTGCAGCCGAGCTGACCACCGCTGCGCTGCTGATCGGATTTGCGCGCACGATCCGCGTCGTCCTCGACCAGGCCAAGATCACCGACACCATCGTCGCCGCCATCGCCTCAGCGATCAGCGGATTTGGGCCGGCGCTCTCTGCGGTGGCGATGCTGCTGGTGCAGGCACTGATCAACGTCTTGATCCCTTCGGGCAGCGGCCAGGCTTACGTCACGATGCCGCTGATGGCGCCGCTTGCCGACGTCACCGGCGTCAAACGCCAGGTCGCGGTGTTGGCCTATCAATTCGGCGATGGGTTCGGCAACATGATCATTCCGACCAACGCGCTGTTGATGGGGATGCTCGGGCTGGCGCGTATCCCTTACCAACGCTGGGTGCGCTTCGTCGGCCCGCTGTTGCTCTGGCTCTATGGGATCGCGGCGATCGTGCTGATCGCTGCGGTGAAGCTCGGCTATCGCTAGCCGCAACCTTCGCTGAGCTTAGCGGCTGCTGGACCTGAGCAGCAGGTACTGTGCGCCCGAGGTGGTGAGCGCGCGGCGGATCGCCGGAACATCGTTGGCGCTCAAGATCGAGACGATGCTATCGAGCTCTTTGGGGCTATTGATCGCCAAACCGGTCACGCTCCCCTGCCGCTTAAGCACTTCGAATGCGGCCCAATCAGCGCTCGCCAGCGGTATGATGCTCGAACCACTGGGCAGCTCGACACGCCCGACGAGATTTCCCATCTGAGGCGTTGCGGCGTCGATGTTAAAGAAGCGCAAAAAGAAATTCGTCTGCAATGCGACCGTTTTGCCCTGCAGCGCTTCGGCAACGTTGGTCAGCACATTGCTCGCCGCCCGAGAGACGTCGTTTTCCGCGTTGAAGCGATAGCTGTGCTTGCCGTCCTTAGCGACAAACACCGCACTCGAGTTGTACCAAGGCATGCCCTCAAACTGCGAGTTGGCCGTACCCTGCAACTTGGTATCGGGCAGTGGAAAGCTCACACTGCGCTCGAACTTGATCGTTGGCGCTTTCGTGTTGCTGAGCTCCACCGTTAGCAGCCGCATCAGCGGCCGATTCTTAGCGTCCTTGCTGACCAACACGACTTGCGTCCGCTCGCCGCCCCCCTTACCGCTAACCACCGCGTCGCCGATCACGAACATCAGACTGCGCTGGCCCTTGCTGACTTGGCCACCGCGACGTAGCTCGGTGACTTGGCCACTGAGCGACCGCAGGTGACGCCGAACCTCTTTGGCGACCTTATGGTCACCGATCTGGCGCAGCTGTTTGAGTGCTCCCGGCTTTAGTCCCCATTGGGCCCGCTCCTTGTTGGCCAACGGTACGAAGTTGGCCGCCCAAGCGCTGGATGCAAAGAGCAAGACCATCAATAGACTCAGGCGGGTTTTCATCGGACGCGATCCTCGTTCGTTCGATACAGCGCTATTGCCTAAAGCAAGCGCTGCGCCAAGGACTACACCGCCTATTTTCAGCTGGTTAGCTCAGCGCGGAGCCCCCAAGCAGCTGGGGTTGCCGGCAGATCGTTACGTCATTCAGTTCCACTGGCTCAGGCGCTGACGCTGGCGACCGGATCGATCGCCCCCTCCTGCCCCGCATCGACAGAACCCTTCGATCGACTTGCCGACGTACCGCTTCGCAGCAACGAACGCTTCGCCCAAAGAACTGCGATCTTCTCATCGCGCCATCGTGGCATCACGCTAACGAACACGCCTCGCCAGCGCTCCTACCGCCAATCGAGCGTCGACCAACCGCGGCGCCAAGCGACCAAGCGCAAATGCAGATCGGGATTGACCGGTCGCGGAAAGCCGACCGCCTCAAGCATCGGCAGGTCGCTGGCGCTATCGCTATAAAAATAGCTACGGCCGAGATCGATGGCGCAGTGCTCAGCAAAGCGGCGCGCGAGGGTCACTTTGCCCGGGCCATAACAAAGCGGCTGCAGTGCCTTGCCGGTCAGCAGACCATTTTCCACATCATAGGCCGTGCAGATCGTCGCATCGAGATCGAGCGTCTCGGCGACAGCCTCGGCGATATAGGGCGAGGTCATGCTCAACAAAACGACAAGATGACCCGCTCGGCGGTGCTCGTCGACGGCGCGGCGACCGGCCTCGGTGATATGCTGGGCGACTTCCGCGTCGAACCATTCGCGCGTCCACTGTCGCAGCGTCTGCTCGGTTTCGCCGACGACCGTCGACAACGCGTCGCGCATCACCCGCTGCATATCGACGATGTTCAGCCGATACGCGAGCAGATAGAGAAACGCCCGCGCATAGAGTCGCCGGCTGATCCGGCCCAGTCGGCGATCGCGGCGTGCCCACAACACGCCGCTGTTGACCGAGAGCAGCGTCCAATCGAGATCGAAAAACGCGGCGATCGGCTGTGGCTGTTGTTGCAGATCGAGCTCGGGGCGTATCCAGAACATCGCGGGCCAATCGGACGCATTCATCGCTGCAGCTTTACCACGCCTTGGCCGACAAATGAAACGGACTGCCAGTGAATCAGCGACGAGCGTGGGTTCAGCGGCGCGGACGCAGCGAGATGCGTAGGTCGAGGTCCTTGCGGGGCACGATCGACAGTAGCCGCGGATGATAGCCGTTGGCGTCGATCCGCACCTTAAACGTCTGCTCCGAGCGTGGCAAACTAACGGTGCGACTGACCTGCAAAACCCCGTCGATGTAGACGTTCGCCTTAGGCGGCTCGGTTTCGATCGTTACCGCCACTTCATCCGGACCGCGCTGCAGTTTCTGCTCTTGGCCACTAAAGACAAACCAGACGACCCCACCACCGAGCAAGACCAACACCAAACCAGCGATGATCAACAACGGTCCACCACGTCGCACCGTGCTCCGTCGCGCGGTGCTCGGAATAACCCGCCCGCTCGACGCCGTCGGTGCTTCGATCGCTACCGCCGCGCGCGGCTCGGTCAGCGTGCTCCGCGCGTCTCTTATGGGGATCGCCAACTCTAGGCTCTCTTGCTCTTCGGCAGGCGGCGCGAACGGCCCAGTTCCGACGCCATGCAGCCCGCTTGAATCAGCGGGGAACCCGCCGGCCGCCATCAGCTGCGGACCGGTTGCGACCGGCGCGATGCCGAGCAACTGAGCACTATCACTGCCACCAACCGCGCGGCTCCCGTTTCGGCCCTTGGCGTATCGACCGTGATCCGTGTCGGGGGCACGCAGCGGCCCACCGAACGGTTGCGCTCGAGGGACCGCAGCCCGATCAGCGCTCATACCGTCGAGCAGCACAAGTTCGGCTTCACTGACCGAATCCAATGAGTCACTGCGACGCAGCGGCCCCGGCTGAGCAACCTCCGCCGCACTCGACTCGCGGCCAACAAACGGCATCAAGGCCGAGCGAAACGAGCGCGCATCGCCAAAGCGATCACCCGGCTGACGCGCCAGGCCGCGCAAGACAACCGCATCCAGTTCACGCGGGATCTCTGGCCGGCGTTGTGAAGGCGGCACAACTTGACCGTCGATCAACAGCGCCATCAGCTCAGGCAGCGTGTCGGCATCGAACGGCGGCACGCCGGTCAACAGTTTGTAATAAATCGCCGCGACCGAGTACAGATCGGCGCGATGGTCGACCGTCGCTGCCCCCTTACTCTGCTCGGGCGCCATGTAATGCGGGGTTCCAAACACCAACCCGGCTTGTGTCAACGCCAGCTCGCCGGTCCGGCTGGTCAGCGTCTTGGAGATGCCAAAGTCGAGGATCTTGATGTGCGGGTGCTCACCTTCGGGCAAGGTCACCATGATATTGGCCGGCTTGAGATCGCGGTGCACGATCGATGAGCGGTGAACCGCTTCCAGGCCACTTAGCACCTGACAGATCAGCAGGGTCGCTAGCTCAACACCCATCGGCTGCTTGCCAGCGAAGTCCTCCAGGGTTTTGCCGTCGATAAACTCCATCACGACAAACAGCGCACCCTCGTCGGTCTGTCCCATATCGGTCACGGCAGCGATGTTCGGGTGCCCGGTCGCACTGGCGGCACGACCTTCGCGGACTAACCGCGCCGACATCTGCTCGTCACGCGAGGCCTCGGGCAGCAGCACTTTGACGGCAACATGGTGACCGAGCATCACGTGGGTCGCGCGAAACACCGCGCCCATGCCTCCCGTGCCGATCAACGACTCGATGCGGTATTTGCCCTCAAGGATCGTCCCCGCCGGCAGCAAACTTCCACCGATCAATCCTCCGGTCGTCGGACAATAGCGCGTGCCGAGCGAGTGGGGCTGCCCGCAGTGTTGGCAACTAGCGGCACTCATGCAAGCCACTCCGATCTGGTACCGATCCTTCCAAGAGCTCTAGTCTATCCCGAACCGGTCGATTCCTTCCAACCTTCGCACTAAACAGTGTAGGTTCGTGTAGGAATAATGGACCGCTCTGTTGACGCGACGTCGCGATAATCAAAACCGCGCCTCCTTCTCGGCCCGCGTGGGTCCGCTGGAACTCGGCCAAGATTGCCTGCAAGCACGAGCAGGGAACCGCTCGTTTTCCGTCGCGCCGGCGGTCGTCGGCGATCAACTGCGCTTGCGACCGACGCGACGAGATGGCGTGGCCCAAATCATCGAGCTGATCCGCCCATCCGCAGACCGCTCGCCAGCGCCCTGCGGTGTGCTCGCACACTGCGGCGCCTGCTCGATCCAGCAGATGTCCTACGCCGCCCAACTGGCAGCCAAACAGAGCGCCCTGATCAAGCAACTCGCCGCGCTGGGCTGCGCCGAGCAGATCATCGGCCAGATCCTCGCCCCGCCAAGCCCGTTTGGTTATCGAACGCGGCTGCTGATGCCGGCCGATCAACAGCAAGACAAGCTCTGCTTTGGTCTCTATCAGCGCGGCACCGCGCGGCTGGTCCCAGCCGAGGGCTGCCCGGTGCAGCACCCACTGACGCTGGCGGTACTGGCCGGCTGTCGCCAGCTGCTCGCCAGCCATGAGATCCAAGCCTCGTCGGTGGGCGGCTGGCTTCACGCGCTCGGCGTTCGCGTCGATCCGCACGGTCAGCAGGCGCAACTGCTGCTTTGCACGACCAGTCCTAAGGTGCCAGCGGAAAAGACGCTTGTCGCCCAATTGCTGCAACTCCCCGGCGTGTTCTCGGTACACCTGACCGCCCAAGCCGAGCGCTCAAGCTATCCCGTCGGCCCTGAGATCAAACATCTCGGCGGCGGCGCGCGAATGCCGTTTCACATCGCCGGCAAGGCCTTTTTGCTCAGTCCGGCAACGTTCGTCCAAACCAGCGCCTGGGCCGCTAACACCCTCGGTGAGCAGGTGCTCGCACTGCTGCCCGAGCACTTCGACCGCCTGGCAGACCTCTACGGCGGCGCCGGGATCTTCGCCCAGCTCGCCTACGGGCGTTATCGCCAAGGCTGGGTCGTCGAGGAGAATCCCTCGGCGATCGCCGACCTGCAACAGATGATCAAGCAACAGGCGTTGAGCGCGATCCGTGCCAGTCGCGGCCGCGTCGAGCAGCGGGTCGAGCAACTGACGCGCTTTGCCCCCGATGTGGCGATCGTCGATCCACCGCGCCAAGGCTGCAAGCCGCCAGCGATCGCTGCCCTCTGCCAGGCCAAGCCGACAACGCTGATCTATGTCGCCTGTGGATTTGAAGCGCTGCTGCGCGACGGGCAGCGGCTACTCGAGGCTGGCTATCGCGTTGACGCCGTCCGCGCCCTCGATATGTTTCCGCACACGCCTCAGCTTGAGGTGATCATGCGCTTCGTCGCCGAAAAGCCGGCTCGCTAGCTAAAAAACCTGCAATGCACCGCCGAAAGCGCGCGGCCCCTCGATCAGCCCCAGCGACTGCAAGATCGACAGGCTCTGGCTGTCCACGGTCCCGCTGATCCGCTTGGTCCCGGCGTCGCTCCAACGCTTGATGCTGATCTTCTGACCACCGACCGAGCCAGAGATCCGCTCCACGCCGCCTTCTGTGCCGCGCGATACCGAGATCGGAATCGCGCCGATCGATCCATGGATCGTCCGCCGACCGTCGTAGAGCGTACCGGTCAGCGAAATCGATTGCGTGCCGATCGTACCGCTCAAGCTGCGGCGACCGCCCTCGATCCGCAGCCGCGTCTTTATCGCGTTCCCGGCCAGCTCACCATAGACCGAACGCACGCCGCCCTCGACGCGCTGGCTCAACGACATCTTCTTTGCCAGCGCCGTACTCGACAGCAGCAGTGCGGCGACCAGCAGTGTTCGCGTTAGTGTTCTCATCGCAATCGTCCCTCATAAACCAGTAATCGAGGAGTTGCACGATGCGCGCCAACGACGGCAGCGATGATTGTTCGGCTTTTCGGACGGCCGACCGAGACTGCCATCCGTAAACAAGAATCGCTATCCATTAGTCGAGCACTGCGAAAGCATACCGGGTACCGCGCGGCGCTGCCCAAGCCGCAACAATCGGGCTGTCCGTTTTGCACAAAAAAACCCGGGCAGCCGAAGCTACCCGGGTTGGCCGATGGCCATTAAGCAACTACTTCGCTAAGCGATGCTTAGAGCGCTTTGCCGAGCGTAGCGAGCTGAGTCGCGCCTTTGCCGGCACCTTTGCCACCAGCAGGCATGATCACCACAGGCAGTTGGCCGTTATTGCCGCTGCCCTTGCCGAAGCCTTTGCCGAGTTGCTGGCCCTTGCCCAGCGTGCCATTGCTCTTGCCCAAGGTTCCTTTGCCGGCACCTTTGCCACCAGCAGGCATGATCACCACAGGCAGTTGGCCGTTATTGCCGCTGCCCTTGCCGAAGCCTTTGCCGAGTTGCTGGCCCTTGCCCAGCGTGCCATTGCTCTTGCCCAAGGTTCCTTTGCCGGCACCTTTGCCACCAGCAGGCATGATCACCACAGGCAGTTGGCCGTTATTGCCGCTGCCCTTGCCGAAGCCTTTGCCGAGTTGCTGGCCCTTGCCCAGCGTGCCATTGCTCTTGCCCAAGGTTCCTTTGCCGGCGCCTTTGCCACCAGCAGGCATGATCACCACAGGCAGTTGGCCGTTATTGCCGCTGCCCTTGCCGAAGCCTTTGCCGAGTTGCTGGCCCTTGCCCAGCGTGCCATTGCTCTTGCCCAAGGTTCCTTTGCCGGCACCTTTGCCACCAGCAGGCATGATCACCACAGGCAGTTGGCCGTTATTGCCGCTGCTGCCCGCCGAAGCCTTTGCCGAGTTGCTGGCCCTTGCCCAGCGTGCCATTGCTCTTGCCCAAGGTTCCTTTGCCGGCGCCTTTGCCACCAGCAGGCATGATCACCACAGGCAGTTGGCCGTTGTTGCCGCTGCCCTTGCCGAAGCTGCCTTTGCCGAGTTGCTGGCCTTTACCGATCATGCTGCTGCCTTTGCCGAGCGGCGCCGCCGAAGCGTTGCCACAAAGCACTAGGCCGGCGATTCCCAGACCGCCGAGCACCGCGCGTAATGTCGTCATTTGTTCCTCCGTTTGGTGTTTAAAAAAAAACGACGTTTGCTACCCACAAGCGAAAAGCTCGTTTGGATTTCATTCACTGCTCCGCAACAGCGGAGCGACCTGTTGTTTTGCCAGGAACGTGCCAGTCGAAGCGGCGCGGGAGATAAAAAAACACGCCTTAACTATCAAACACTTACGCGGCAGTCCCGATCGAGCGCGCCAAGGCGCGCTATCCGAATCCCAGTGCGCGGCACGGCGATCTGACGCAAAACGAAAGACTCGCTTTCGCAGGTCGATCGAGAGTCGAATAGAACAGTGTCAGATGCGCGCGGTCGTGATTGGCGCGACGGTGTCGAGCGAGCAGGCGGCGAGCATTGCGCAAAAAAAAGAGGCGCGGACTCGCTGTCCGCGCCCCAAAAAATCGTCGGCCCAACCGCTGCCGACGTGGATCGGTGAAACTGTCTACTGCAGCAAGAAGTCGACCGTGCGACCCCAACCGAAGCCGCCAACGCCGGCGGTGTAACCGGGTTTCGGATCGAAATAGAGGCTGAACTTCTTGGCGTCGGCCATCTCTTTGGTGACCTCGACCTCAAACTCGACGGTCGTGATCCACGGACCCTTGGTGGCCGTCTTGTCGAACGGGTTTTGCGCCGCGGCTTGGACGATCATGCAGCTCGTGTCCGCATAGTTTTTCGTCGAAACCCAGAGACTGTGGTTCTGGCCAGCCTTGACCAACGCATCGGGATTCAAGCCGCCATGCGCACTGGTCGGACAGAAAGCCCACATCATGATCTTGTCGCCAGGCTTGGCACCTTTGAGGGTGAAGGTGGTGTTCTTGCCTTCTTGCGCACCGACACCAGTGATGCCGATTGACGGCGTCTGGTGAGGCACAACAAACAGCGGTGGCGTAACGTTGTTCCTGAGCGTGTACATCATCGTATCGAACTGCTGCTTGATCAGCGGGTTCTCTTTGCCGATCTGCGCAGGGTCGGCGTAACGCCAGGCCTTAACCGGCTTGTTGGCCCAGGCACTCGCATAAAACAATGTGGCAGCGATAACGATCATCAATCTTGCGGTTCTCATGTGTTCCTCCAAAAATGAAACGCTTTAGCGCTCGGTCAAAAAGACCGCCGCCGAATCCAAACCAAACGACGCCAGAAAGTTTTGCTCGACGCCGCTGTCGGACAGCAGGCGGCGCACCAACTGGCGATCCTTCTTCTCGATCGATTGCTCGGCCAAACGCGCCGAGAGGTCGGCCAATACCAACACTGTCGGTACAGCCATCGTGTATTCTTTGGGTTGGGCTGCGATCTTCAGTCGCGCCTTGAGTCCACTGACCAGATCGACAACCCGCTGAGCGAGTGGACCACGGGGCACCTGCGTTCCGCCCTGAGTCTCGCCCGAGTGCAGCGCGACCACTTCGCCGCTCTTGCGACTGAACACCGGTGACCCAGAAAAGCCAACGCCTGCCTTGTAATTAAAGACCATCACCGAGACATCAACGCCGATGTCCGAATGATAGGTCGTACCAAAACCCAACGAGCGACCACCGGCACGCTTACGATCGAGCAAGCGCTCGTTGTTCGGATAACCGACAACATCGACGCGCTCGTTCTTTTCCGGGATGCGCGTCGCAAGTTTGAGCGGCACCACGTCAGCCTGCGCTGGATTTTCGAGCTTCACCGCCACCAGGGCATAGTCGTAGGTTGGGCTCTCGGCGACGATCCGCATCATCCTTGCCGGATGACCGCCGACGTCGATCGTGTAGTCGCGCACGTCCTCGGCTTTGACCGGCATCAGGTGACTGTTGGTCAGCACCAACATGTACTCGCCCATCGCACCGTAGCGACCGACGGGAAAGCCCGTCGCCCACTCCCCGACGCCACGTTGCTTGATCGGGGCAACGGCGCGCTGCTGCGCGTTGGTCAACTGCGGCCGCAAAAACGAGAGCCAGTTTTGCGCCGCACGAAGGTCAACACCCGCGTTGGCGATCACTCCCTTGGCGCGATCGACGATCTGTGTGGCCCGCGCGCGCAGCGCGCCGCGCGCAAACAGACCGGAGATCGTCTGCAGACGCTGGCGAATGTTGAGTTGCCCCTTGGCCGCCGCCTCGCCGTGAATCGCGACCACAAAGATCCCGATCAGCAACAGCGTTCGTTTCGGCAGCGTCAATCGCATTCAGCATCCTCCGCCCCGCACTATGAGCAAGAAGCGAACCATCGCGCCAAAGCTCTGCCACCTCGATTTTGCTTGTAGTTTTCGCGCCGCCCCGGACTGGGGGAATGGCAGTTGCCGTCAACGATCGTTCGGAATCTGGAACGTTAAGCTGCGCTCGTTCGCTTCGAGCACACCGCTGGCAAGCGACTTACCGAGGGTCATGTGATCAGCGCGCACGACAGCGTCTGGCTGAGCGAACGTCCGAGGCCGTGGCTAACGCTTGGCGCGGCGCCCGTAGGTCGCGCTGACCGCCTGTTGCCAATTGCGACGTAGCCCGCTGAGCCGCAGATCGCTGTAGCGCGCGAGGCGCCTCGCGTCGGCTTGGCGCGTCGGCTTATCCATGCCGGCGGTCTTGAGGAAGTTTTCGTAGAGCTTGGTCGAGAGCGGCATCATCGGCGTAACGAGAATCCGCTCGGCCGGCACCCCAAGCTTGACCAACTTGGCCCCGATCGTCGAAAGCACCGAACCGATCTCCGGCTGATAGGTACCCGACCACGGACTGACGAATACCGCCACCGGCTGGCTCTGCTTGGCTTGCTTGCCCCAAACGATCGCTAGGCCGCCTGCACCGGGCACCGACTGGCCCTCGGCGACGATGGCGTGCTTGGCAAATCGCGTCAAACGAACCTCGAGATCGCCGGCCGTCGCCAGCGGATTGTCCTGCTTACCTGCTTGGGGCGTCTTGGCCAGCGCTACCCATTCGATCAATTCGTGTGACTTGATTTGACGCAGGGTCTTGCGATCGAGCACATCCCAGGCGCGCTTTTTACCGAACTCGGCGCGGTGCTCAGTCAGCAGCGCTCGATAGGCTTTTCGCCGCTCCTTGGCGTTCAACGGGCGGTCGGTCTTATAGGTCGGCGTATAGAAGGTGCGGCCGTTCTTATAGAAGGTCGACCGGCGCCCACTCGATCCAGCGGATTGCGCCTCCTGGCGCGTACGCATTTCCTGTTGCGCTGAGGAATAGGACCACTGCAGATTGTTGAGCCACTGAAACGCGCTCTGCTCAACCCGTCGGCGGGCAGTCGCCGGAATCTGCTTGTTGCCGACGACAAACTCGAGCATCGCCACCAGCTCCTGCTCGAGCATGTACAGCCGCAGCGCTTGGCGCTCGGGTGCAGCACCCAAGTCGACCTGCGTTCGCGCGACGGTTTTCTTGTAGCGGGCAAGCCACGGCCCGACCAGCGCCTCGTGAAGCGCTTTGATCCGCGGCGTACGCTTGAGCTCGGCCTGCGCCGGAAGCGCACAGAGCACAACGGTCAGCAGGATCAGTTGGCTTATCCAACGCTTGATCACGGAACGATCACCTCGGTCGCTTTCAACGCGCGACATTTGGGTATTGAGCAATCGCCGGACCAACCAGGCAGATTCTTCAACGCGCTGTAATCGCCGGTGCTTTTCGCCGAACTCTGCGATTGGTTGAAGATCGACGTCTTCGGATTCGAAACTGACGCTTCGATTGTCGAATGCCAACCGAGGCTACTTTTCGTGTACAAGCCGTCTGCCCCAATCATCAAGCGTAGCGCCGGGTAGCGTCGCCCGCTTGCCGACGAAGCGATAGCCGCTCGACCAGCGGGCAACCAGTTCGAGCGCATCGCCGGGCTTTAGACCAAGCGCCTTGAGATCGACGTCGATGCGATGCTCTTCGTCGCCTCGGCCGATATCGCACGCCCCAACCGGAATCAGCTCGACGGCCTTTCCCTTACCCACCTGACGCACCGAAAACGCCACGCGGCGACCATCGTTGTGCTTGCCGTAGGAACTCTGGAACGTCGAAAGCAGCACGTTCGCCTGGCTTAGATCGGCGCTGACATCGATGCGCTCGACGCGAAAGGTGTTCTTGCGTGGGCGGCCCAAGCGATAGCTGGGCACAACGACTTCGGTGTTCAAGCCGCGGAAACCGCTGCTTCCCCACTCGTGGCCGGTCGGCCAGCGCGCCGCAATGCACAACTGATCGCCGGGCTTGAGGTTCATCGCTTTGAGGTCGACATCGAGGGTCAAGCGACCGTTGCCCGGTTTGAGATCGCGGCTGCCCAGCGGCACACCCAACGCAGCGCCGCCATGGAAGGGTTTGAAGCGATGCGCGAAGAAGGCGACGCCCCGACCCCGCACAGCCCCCTCGGGGTGCTGCTGCTGATAGGCGATACGAACGCGACCAATGCCGCCCTTGGTATCGATGCCGGTCACCCGAAAGCGGGCAACCTGCGCATCGGCAACCTGACCTCTCGCGGCCAGCAGCGGACGCGCGATCAACGACGGCGCGAGGGCAAGCAAGCCGCTCAATAGCAACATGCAGTGATATCGTCGCGGAGCTCTCATTCCGCCTTCGGCTATGCAAAAACAGCGACAACGCGCTGGCCACGGTGCAACGACTGGCGTGTTTTCCCAGGTCCGCTTTGCGATCGCTGAGTTGTCGACCATCGACTCGAAATTCAAACGGCGGCCACGGCACGAGCTGCCTGCTGGCAATCCCCTCGAATGTCGATGAACCGACTGTTGGGCCCGCCAGCCGATCGAGCGTTCTCGGACGACTGCACCACCCCAAATTCGCGGGGTTATCACACTCGGCAGATGGCACGGCGGTTGCTCTTGTCAACGGCAACGCGTGAAACACGCTTGCGATCGATTTGCCCAAAGGAGACGCGCTGACATGAAATCGAAACGCCAACAAGCCGCGCTGACCATCGTCGCCGCACTGAGCCTAATCAGCTCGAGCGCCTTGGCGAACAATGCTCAGCAGTCGGGCCAGCAGACAGGGAAACCCCAAGGCAGCTTTATGATGCCGCTCGACTTTCAGCTCGATGTGGTCGAAAACGCCAACGGAAAGAAAACGAGCTACAAGGCCTACCCAGAGCTGGGCATCTCGGCGCAAGAAACCCAGGCGATCGCTGAAGCGGCCGGCATCGACAAGCTTGGCGAATTCGATCGGTTGTTCGCCGTCTACAAGAGCATCATCGAGGGGGAGGGCAAGATCGGCTTCCGCAAGAAGCGTGATTACCGCCAGACGATGTCGATTCTCAAGGGTCTGGCTCGCGATACGCTCTACAGCCGTCTAGAGACGATGGTGCAAAAGCGCGGTCTAACGCTCGCCGAAGTGGCGAAGAAAAGCGGCATCGCCGAAGCCACGCTAACCCAGGTGATGCAGAAGAAAGCGCGACTCTCAACCGCGCAGCAAGCCAAGCTGGCCAAGCTGATCGACCCGGCCCAAGCTCAGTCGATCGATCTGACCACGAAGCAAAATCAGCGCAAAGCGATCGTTTCGGCAGCGATTTCGCTCAAGAGCAAGGTCAACAGCGCGGCGATCTTCAACGTCGCACAAAACCCGTTGACGCTGCTGACTCGCGCCGACCGCAAACAGATCTCCAAGGCGTTTGGCGTCGGCCTATCGACGCTGCAGACCAGCACTGAAAAGGTGATGGGCTGGGGCTACGCGATCGAGTACAGCGCGACCTACAACTTCGTCGACGAATACAAAGACAAGGTCAAAGGCAAGAACGCCTATTATCTGGCGCGCAACAACGCCGGACTGCGTCATCGCGAAGTCAAGGGCTCCGGTCAGCCGGGGCAGTACAACATGAAGCCGCCCGGTGCGGTGCAAGTCGGTGTGGTGACCTACCGCAACGAGCAGGCGCTGACCCTCGGCCCGGGCGCGAATATCGGCAAGCTGGTCAAGATCAAGAGCATGCTCAATCCGCTCAACTGGATGTATAAGCTGGGCCTCAAGCCCGAGCAGTACAGCAAACCGGCGGCGATCGTCCCCGACAAGCGCTCGCGCTTCGGCATCTCTTACACCAACGCCCAAGGCGGCACCACGCCGGTGGCCGACATGAGCCTCGACCAGGTTCATGGTTTCCGCGCGCTCAAGGGCAACAGCAAGAACGGCAGCAAGGGTCCGCAAGCGACCTTCTACGGCCTCGAGATCGACGTCGCACATAACGCGATCATCGACCCCAGCAAAGTCAGCGGCGTCGAAGTCGCTTCACCGCGCAAATGGACCCCGCCCCACACCCGCGACGACTTGGCCTCGAAAGAGTTCCACAACGATCCGGGCGTTCGCGAGGCCTACCGCATGATCGCCGCGCTCTACGACCACATTGGCAGCCAGGGCGTGTCCTACCGTCCGACGGTTCCCAAATACACCGAAGGACTGCTGCGCCTCGGCACAGTCAAGCCGCAAAGCACCTCCCAGCATCAAACGCTGAGCCGTAGCAACTGGATGGGCAAGAGCCGTTACAACGTGATGATGCAGCGCGCTCAGCAGCGTTGGATCAGCGGTCGACGTAAGTAAACGATCGGTCACCTGACACGGGCCACCCTGGGTGGCCCGCCGTCTATTGAGGGCACACCAACATGTTCGCAAAAAAACGTCTTGTGCTGCATCTGATCTGGATCGCTGCGCTGGTCTCGGGCAATGCGATCGCCGAGGCCGGCTTTGGCGGCGAAGGCGGCGGACACAACCGCGGCGGCTCAGCTAGCAACGAGGGCTTTGGCAATCGCGAACATGGCGGTGAGTTTGGCCGACGAAGTTTTCTTGGCGAAACGGACGGGACGTTCTGGAAGCATGACCTGAGCCAGCTCGAGCGCCGCAGTGAACGCAGCGGCATTCACCCGAGCAGGGTGCTCAGCAGCTATCACCTGCGCGAGGGTCTTTACGATCGCAAAGGTAACAGCGACTTCATGGTTGCCGCCTTCGACAAGGAGAACGGTGCCAAGCGGCCGACCGACCGCCAAAGCAAGTTCGTGATCATCGAAGACCTGAGCATGGTCCGCAGCAATCAGCCCAAATGGGTTCACCTGCTAGCGATCCCGACGCCCAAGGTTGTCAAGACCCGCATCCAAGAAGAACGCTTGGTCGTGCCCCCGGCGATCTATCGCGCCTATCAGCGCGAAGAGATCGGCTACTTCGAGATGCGAAGCCATGCCTACTACGAAAAGACCGACGTTTGGAAAGATGCATATACCGCCGAGAACATCGTCTGGCTCCACCAGGTCGGCAAGCGCGGCAGTAGCTACGCCTCAACACAGATCGCGGCCAAGCACGTCGATCACCTCGGACGAATGGTTCGAGGTCTGATCGATGCCGCCGAAAAGCACCCGGTATTCAAGCTCGACCGCGACAACGACGTTCATATCTACATCAACATGCCGGGGGCGGCTTTGGCCGAACCAACGCTACATATGCACGGCACACTGCGCGACACGCAAACCAAAGACTGGGCGTCTTTCCTACAACAAAACCAGAGTCGTACGCAAAAGGTCGACGCAGCGCTTCAAGGCGACTTCACCGTCGTGCGCAGCGCGGCGGGTGACCACATCGCAGCCATCGCTGACGCGAAATATGGTGGCCTAGACAAGATCAGCAAGTCGACCGACGCGCTGATCGGCAAAATGTTGCTCGCAGTCTACAAGGCAGCGCTAGACAATGCCGGCAACAAACCGCTGATCGGCCAGATCATCATCAACAAGAACGGTGACAACCGCATCGTCGTGCAAGCCAAAAAGCTCGGTGCCGATCGCGACGAGCATGGCGGCCTATTCCGCGGACGTTCCGAACGCGGCGGCGGTAGCTCGTTCAGCTTCTCAGACTATTTCTAGCCCCCCCACCTTCCCTTTCCGGCTCTCAGCGTTGTGCACCACTGCTGGCGACGCTTACCGTCGAGCCCACAAGGTGATACACTGCCTGCGTGTTTGGCTGGCTCAATGACGAGCTGTTCCGGCTGTCCAACTCCCCGATCACGCCGCTGACCTTGTTGATCATCGTTGGCGCGGCTACGGCTGGGGCGGTGATCGGCCCGCGACTGAGTAAGCTGCTCAACGCATCGATCAGCGGCCGAGCTTCCGGCGCCGGTGTGCCAGCCAGTCAGGCACGCTTTGGCACCTTTTCCGGCGTGTTCACGCCGAGCATTCTGACGATCCTCGGCGTCGTAATGTATCTGCGCATGGGCTGGGTGGTCGGTAACTCGGGCCTCGGTGGCGCACTGATCATCCTCGGGGTCTCCCACGTGATCACGGTGATCACCGGCCTTTCGGTCTCGAGCATCGCCACCAACCGCACCGTCGGCGCGGGCGGCGCCTATTTTATCATCAGTCGCTCACTCGGCGCACCGGTCGGCGCAGCGATCGGCATTCCGCTTTTTTTGGGTCAAGCGCTGAGCGTCACCTTTTACGTCGTTGGCTTCACCGAATCGCTGCGACAGCTGGCACCTTCGGTCGCCCAGCACGAGCGGTTGGTCTCGAGCGCGCTATTGTTGCTGCTCGTCATCGTCTCGCTCAAGAGCGCCGACCTTGCGCTGAAGTTGCAGTACTTCGTGATGGCGGCGATCGCCTTGTCGTTGATCTCGTTCTTTGCCGGCAATAAGATCCAAGCTGGCGCCACAACGCTCGAGTGGTGGGTTAACGATCGCGCGCCCTTCGCCGAGGTCTTCGCGATCTTCTTCCCCGCCGTGACCGGCATCATGGCCGGCGTCGGCATGTCCGGTGACCTCAAAGACCCACGCACGGCGTTGCCACGCGGCACGATGGCAGCGATCTTTTGCGGGCTGATCATCTATGCCGGCGTAATGATCTGGTTGGCGATCACTGCCAACACCGACTATCTCGCCGATCCAAAGCATAAGGATGCGATGTGGCAGATCTCCAGGCTACCGGCACTAATCTACGCTGGCGTTTGGGGTGCGACGATTTCCAGCGCCGTCGGCAGCCTGCTCACCGCGCCGCGCACGCTGCAGGCCCTCGCCGCTGATGGCTTGGCGCCGCGACTGTTCGCCCGCGGTCACGGGCCGACCAACGAACCGCGGGTCGGCATCGTCATGACGTTTCTGCTGGCCCAGCTCGGCGTGCTGATCGGCGGACTCGACGCGATCGGCCCGATCTTGACGATGTTCTTTCTTGCGACCTATGGGCTGACCAATCTTGCCTGCGGGCTGGAAAAGTGGGCGGCGAGTCCCAGCTTCCGCCCCGACTTCACCGTCCCCGCGCTAGTCAGCGTGATCGGCGGCATCGCCTGTTTCTACGTGATGAGCGTGATCGACATGTTGGCGATGTTCGGCGCGCTGGTAATCTGCGCCGGGATTTATGTGATCGCCCAGCGACGCGCCTTGGGCACGACCTACGGCGACGCTCGCCACGGTATCTGGTCAGCGCTGGTCCGCAGCGCACTGCAGCGCCTGCGCCGTGCCGAATTTCATGCGCTCAATTGGCGCCCAAATTTGGTGATCCTTGGTGGCGATCATGAGCGCCGACCCTGGCTACTGCGTCTCGGCAGCGCGATCGTCCAAGACCGCGGCATCGTCACCTATGTGCACATGCTGCCAGGCGAGGTCGAGCCGCTCGCCGAGCGTCGGCGAGAGCTCGCGCGCTCCCTCGACGACCACTTGCACAACAACTATCCCAATGTCTTCGGCCGGGTCGACGTCTCCCGCGACAAATACCGCGGGATGATCACGGTCGCCCAAACCTACGGTATCGGCAGCTTTGAAGCCAATACGATCATGATCGGTTGGCCTCGTCACGAAGAAAACCGCTACGACTACGTCCAAGTGCTGCGCGATTTGGTCTGCCTCGATCGATCGCTACTGATCACCCATTACAACCGCGATAAGAAGTTTGGTGACCAACGCACGATCCACATCTGGTGGGGTGGGCTCCAGGGCAACGGCGGATTGATGCTGCTGATCGCCTATCTGCTCACAGCGCATCACGACTGGCGCCACGCCAGCGTCTCAATCCTTACCGTGGTCGAGACCGAGCGTGACCGCCGATTGGTCACCCAGGCGATCGACGGCATTCTCGCCGGTGCGCGCCTCGAGGCCACGCCGCGGGTGATCCTTCGCGAGGACCGCACGATCGCCGACATCATGCACGGCGAGAGCGCCGGGGCCGATCTGGCGATCGTCGGACTGCGCCTGCCCCAGGCCGAACCGCAAGCGATCGACCAGTTCTTTGCGCGAATGAACAGCATTCTGCAGGGGATGCCAACAACGCTACTGGTTCACAGCGCGCGCAATCTCGAAGCCGAACCCGTGCTCTTCGATGCGCCCGCCGGACCGCGCGCTGTCGAGCAATCGGGCGTTCGCCCGCCGAACCCATCACCAGCTGAGCAAGGGCTCGCGCCGCAGACGCCACCTAGTGCGACCAGTCAAGCCGCACCACCGCCGCCGCAACGCGACACTAAGCAATGAGCACCACCGCAACGCAGCGTCGCGCAGTGTTCCTCGACCGCGATGGCGTGCTGATCGTCGATCGCTCACCGCTGCTCAAGGCAGAGCAGATCGAATTGCTGCCCGGCGTCGTCGAGGCGCTCTGCAAACTCCGCGCAGCGAACTTCGCGCTAGTCGTCGTGACCAACCAGACGGTTGTCGCCCGCGGCTGGGCGAGCGAAGCCGAGGTGCAGCACCTGCAAGACACCGTTGCCGACCGGATCGTTGCGGCCGGTGGTCCAGCGCTCGACGGAATGTATTTTTGCCCACACCACCCGCACGCCGATCTGCCCGCCTATCGCCAGGTCTGCCAATGTCGCAAACCGCGCCCGGGCATGCTGCTGCGCGCGGCCGCAGAGCTCGAGATCGATCTTCGCCGGAGTTTCATGGTCGGCGATCGGATCACCGATATCGTCGCCGGCGCACGAGCCGACTGTCGCACGGTTCAAGTGACGACCGGCTATCATGACGCGCCACCGATCGTCACCGTTGATCCGCTCGATCCCAACATCATGCCCGAACACCGTTGCAGCTCGCTCGCCGCAGCCAGCGACTGGATCTGCGTTCGATAGATGCGTGCGCTTCTGCTAGCGGCCGGCCATGGTACGCGACTCGGCGCACTGACCCAGAATCGCCCCAAGGGTCTGCTCGAGGTCGGCGATCAAACGATCCTCGCGCATATCATCAAGCGCCTGGTCCGCCACGGCTTCGATCAAATCGCGGTCAATCTCCACGCTTTCGCCGATCAGATCAGAGGCCAACTTGGCGACGGCAGCCAATTCGGCGCGACGCTGCACTATTCCGACGAGCAACAGCCACTGGGTACCGCCGGCGCGCTCGCGCCACTGCAGGCGTTCTTCGCCGACGAGCCGCTGTTCTTGGTCCACTACGGCGACGTGCTAACCGACCATGATCTGCGGCAGCTGGTCAGCTTGCACCGCGATCGTGCGAGTGACGCGACGTTGCTGCTTCATCGCCGAGAACACTCAAACAGCGTCGCTTTCCTTGATCACCAGGGTGCAGTACGCGCGTTTTACGAGCGCCCCAGCCAACCGCCACCGCCGCTGCCTTTTGAGCGGCTGGTCTTTTCCGGCGTCTGCGTCTGCGGGCCGGCGGTGCTCGAGGCGGCGATGACCGGCGCCAAGGACTTGCCCGCTGATATCTTTCCCAGGCTCGCGCGGCAAGGTCGATTGTTCGGCCAAGCACTTAACGGGTTCCGCATCGCCGTCGACTCACCCGCGCGACTTGAGCTAGCGCGCCAAGCCTTGGCAAGCGGGCAGCTCATTGCCCTTTGAGCACGCATCGATAGTTAGCCGCGCGCGCCCGCAGAGAGTCTGCTAATCTTGAGCCACTGAACAACGCAGGAGGCAGGCAGGTTGGGCTCTCAGCTATCCCAAGTGCATGCGATCGAGTACATCAACAACGCGACAGCTGCGTTTTCCGCGCTCGACACGGCGGCGATCGGCCGCGCCAGCGAGCAAATCCTCGCCACCCATCGGCAGAAACGGAAAATTTTGATCGCCGGCAACGGTGGTAGCGCCGCGCTCGCTTCCCATCTGACCTGCGACCTGAGCAAGACCACGCTCGGCCAAAACATCGACAGCGATGATCGCCTGCGCGTCTTCTGCCTGACCGACAATACCCCGCTACTGACCGCCTGGGCCAACGACGTCGACTATCAATCCGCGCTCGCCCAACAATTGCGCTCGATCGCCGACCCAGGCGACCTGCTGCTCGTGATCAGCGGTAGCGGAAACTCACCCAACGTCGTGCGCACACTCGAGCAGGCCAAGGCCAGCGGTCTGGCTTGCCAAGGCTGGCTCGGCAAAACCGGCGGCCAGGCCCGCGAGCTCTGCGATACATTCGTTTGCGTCGAGAGCGACGATTACGGCATCGTCGAGGCCGGCCACAGCCTGCTCGCTCACTTGGTCACCGACGCGATTCGGCAGCAGCTCGGCAACGACGCCCGACGCATCGGCTAACAGCTCCGCAGCGGCGCGCAGCCGCCTAGGTGCCCGGCGTGGGCACCGGCTCCTCTTTTTTCGGCACGGTCTTACATGCACCGAGATGAGCCACGCTCATCCCAACACCATTAGCGGCACAGGTGCTGACGTAGTCGACGTTGTCGCAACCACAAACGTTCTCGCCTAATTTGGCCGGCGGACAGCTCGTCGGTCGCGGCAGGCAAATGCCTGGTAGGGCCACCGTCGGACAGCCGCTGCGCTTGGTCGAACAGAAGTCGTTCATCCGACAGACCGACGGATCCGAACAGGAACGATTGGTCGCCAGATCGGCCGCGCCCGCATCCGCCGCAGCATCTGTTGCTGGTCCACTATCGGCCTGCGCTGCGTCAGGCTTGCGACTATCGACCAGCAAGCCGTCGACTGTTACCACCGCGCTATCAGTGACGCCCGCATCGGGCGCGCGCTGCGGCAGATCATCGACCGCACAGGCCGCAAGCAGCGCAACGAGTCCAAGGCTGCAAAGTGAGCGTGCCATCGCGTCCTCCAGCAAGCGGATAAGCAAGCACCAGACCAATGCGCATTGCTCAATGATTACGAAACTACATCAGCAATCCACCAACGGGCAATGGGGCCAGCGGACCCGAACCGCGGCATCGCTGACCCGGTCGCGCACCCCAGCTAACTCTGACCGCTCGGTTAAGGTCGCCGCGGCGACGCCCTTGCGCCCTGCCCCGAGCCCCGGACAGGTCGCACAAGCGCGTGATAGACTCTAAGTGTCTTGCAACAAACGCTGCTCAACAAAACCTACCGACTGCTGCGGCAAATCGGCAGCGGTGGAATGGGTGCGATCTTCGAGGCCGAACACGCGCGCCTGCCCAAACGTTTCGCGATCAAGCTGCTCTCGCTAAGCCACAACGACACCGCCGCCGAGGCCTATGCGCGTTTTCGTCGCGAGGCGCAGATCACCGCTGAACTCGGCCATCCTCATATCGTCGAGATCGTCGACTTCAACCAAAGCGAAGAGGGACAACCCTACTTCGTGATGGAGCTACTCGAAGGACAGGACCTCGCCCAGCGGGTGATCGACGGGCCAGCACTGAGCATCGCCGAGGTCGCCCAAATCGTCGACCAGTCGGCGCAAGCCCTGCAGGTAGCCCATGACCGCGGCATCGTTCACCGCGATGTCAAACCGTCGAACATCTTCTTGGCGCGGCGCAAAAATGGTTTTGAGATCAAAGTGCTCGACTTTGGCATCTCCAAGGTCCGCAACGCCGCCGACGCGATCACGCGAGGGCATCCATTGATCGGCACCGTACAATGGATGTCTCCAGAGCAGACCCAACCCGAAACGAAAACGATCGACCATCGCTCAGACATCTTTTCGCTGGCCGCCGTGACATACCTGTTGCTCACCAAGCGTCCACCATTTCTCGGCGATGACTTCTTTGCGCTCGTCGCCGCGATCCGCGAACAACCCGAGCA
The DNA here is from genome assembly GCA_020633415.1 of Deltaproteobacteria bacterium. GTDB lineage: Bacteria > Myxococcota_A > Polyangia > JACKDQ01. Next base: position 342,358 of record JACKDQ010000001.1, on the reverse strand, counting down.
ACCGGCCAGCACTCTTGTACCTTCTTTGCCTACTTCCGTCGACGAGGTCCTGGCCCACGCGCTGCAAAAGGATCCCGATGCTCGCCATCAGAGCGTTGAAGCTTTCGCCGCCGACTTGCGACGCGCGCTACGGGTCGCGCGCGATACGCTGGGCGCGCACCGCAGCTGGCTAGAAACCGGCCTGCAGCGCCTACCGGCGGTCCAACCGATGCGGCCCATCGCTCTCGGCAATATCGCCGTCGACCAGCACGCCACGACACTCGCTGATCAACAGCCCGGGGCCCATGCCGTAGAGACTGAGCGCCGACGAAGCAAGCGAATGCCACTAATCCTCACAGCAACGACGCTAGCCCTGCTCGCCACAGCGACGGTCCTCGTCGCCGTCGGCTTGCCAAGGCGCACGAACTCCCTGGACGACGCTGCGTCGGCCGAGTCAGGCCCAGCAGCGCTCCGAGGACAAAAGCTGAAGACAACCGCGATCGCCTCCCCTGCACCGCCACCGCTTCCGCGACCAGACGCGCGGTCCAACGGCAAACCGCAGTCATCGCCGATCAGCGTCACCGCAACCTCGCTGCCCGCGCAGCCAACGACCAGCACAAGGCCTGCTACCGTCAGAACTCCGACGGTAACGCGATCGCTAACACGGAAAAGAGCACCCGCCGTGCCTGCGCGCCGGGCACCCCAAAAGCCACCCAAGCCCAAGAATAAAAAACTACGTTATGAGAGCCTCTAGTCGCCTGCTGGCCCTGCAGACCGCTGCGCTGTTGTTTCTCACGCTGACCTTTTGGCCGAGCGCCTCGTTTCCATCGCCACCAGCTGACAAGGAGAGCAGCCGCCAACGGGCCAGCGCTCTGCTCAAGCGCGGTAACACAGCCCATGACGCTGGCGACTTCGTTCAGGCGTTGCTGGCCTACCGCCAGGCGTTTTCGATCTATCCGAGCTACAAGCTGCAGTTGAACATCAGCCAGACGCTCGTGGCGCTGAGGCGCTATGGCGAGGCGGCCGAGGCGCTCGAGCGATTCATCAGCGCAGGAAGGCGGCTTCGCGCTTCACCGACGGTACTCGCGCGCGCGCAAGCCAAGCGGCACGAGTTGATGCGAGAGCACGTCGCGACATTGACACTCGATTGCGGCGCGCGACAAGAGCTGTTGATCGATGGTCGATCACGAGGCGCTTGCCAAGGTAAGCGATCGTTCCTTGTCAGCGCCGGCTCACGACAGTTGCGCCTCGGCGCAGCCAAGCCAATCACGATCCGCATCGCAGCACGGGAAACACGCAGACTCAGCCTGACGGCCGAGCACGCCGCTCGAAAAGCCCCGCCACCACCGCGCACCGCCACGGCGCCCCCGAGCGCGCCTGCAATACCAACCAGCCCGCCAGCTCAAGTCGCACCCAAACCATCGCCCCTGCTTGCGGCCGCCCCCCAGCCAACCACTCGCTGGAACGCGAGCCGCGTGTTATTTGTCGCCTCGGCAGCAGGCGCCGCGGCGACGACGGCCTGCTACCTCATCGGTGGCATCTCCGGCCAACGCGCCCATCGGCGCTATAGCGAAGCAGTGCTGCAAAGTGAGATCGATCGGCACTGGCAAGATGTCGTTGCCGCGCGACGCTGGGTGATCGCCGGTCATCTGATGCTCGGCGCGACGGCGCTGACACTGGGCAGTGCACTGTACCTTAGCCTGCGAAAGAGTCCCGAGCGACGCAGCACCGAAAAGTCGCAGTGGCTGGGCCTCGCACCGATCGGCGATGGACTGCTGCTCTCATACGATAGAGCGTTCTAGTGACCTGGCAACACCGCATGAGTTTGCTCTCAGGAGCGCTGCTCACGCTACTGGTCGGGTGCTGGTCGCGCGACAACCCGAGCGATCGTTGGTGCTGTGCCGATCCGAGCCGTCCAGATCAGCATTGCATCGCGGGCCAGTGTATCTCGCTCGACGCCGGCCTCGATCTGAGCATCGCCGACCTCAGATCGCCGAGCGATGGGCCGCGCGACGTTGGAGCTACCGATATCTCGCTTGTGCCGTTTGCCGGCAAACTAGAGCAACGCAGCGGCCTGGGCTGTGAGCCGAACGAGATCGCCGTCGCAGCAACGATCGACTGCAACCCGTCGCGTTTGCGCGAAACCCTGCCTTCCCTAACCAACAGCTGGCAAGTTCAGTGTACGGGCAACAAGAACTTCCTCTCGACGCTCTGTCTGACTACCAGTCGCTCCGTCGCCAACAACATACGCCGCGCCGCGACGATATCCTGCCCAGCCGACCAACGGGCGATCGCTGGCGGCTGCTCTTGTGACACCGCACTGGCGACCAGCGAACCGCTAGACAAGCTCACCGGCTGGCGCTGCGCCTGTCAGGACAACGCGCCCGTAGCCCTAGTCGCGGTCATCTGTAGCTCGCTCGCCGTCCACGTGCTCAGCGAAACGCTGCCTGTCGATAGCAGCAGTAGCGGCCCGACTTTCGTCACTACACCGATCTGCCCGAGCAACACGGTCCACATCGGCGGCGGCTGCGCAACCGACAACCCCTCCGCTGCGACGCTGATCGGCATCTTTTTGGGCGCCGACGCAACCCGTTGCACCTACGCCTTCACGGCCGAACCATTGACGATCACGGCCACAGCCCTCTGCGCCAAGCGCTGACCTGTCAGCACGAAGCATTGATAGCCTGACGCTACCATGATATGTGCAAGGTATGGTCAGCAACCGAGTGCTCTTGATAACCGGTGGTTCGAGTGGCATCGGCGCCGCCACCGCTCGGCTCGCTGCTGCCGCGGGCTTTCGCCTCGCGCTTGCCGCTCGCTCGATCGAACCACTGATCGCGTTGCGCGATGAGCTGGGCGGGGAGCTCCGCGTCTTTGCCGACGAGTGCGATGTTCGATCTGAGGCGAGCGTCGAGCACTTCGTCGCTAACACCGTCACACACTTCGGAACGATCGATGCGCTTTTCGCCAACGCTGGCATCGGCGGTCGACCAGGCGGCTTCGCCTCAGGCGACATCGCCAACTGGCGCGAGCTACTAAACACCAACGTCATTGGCTTGGCGACGACGATTCAAAAGGCGCTGCCGCACCTGCGCCACAGCAAAGGGCAGATCGTCATCACCGGCTCGACCGCCGGCAGGCGCGTCGTTTCCGGATCGATGTATAGCGTCAGCAAGTGGGCGGCAAACGCGCTCGCCTACAACCTGCGGGAAGAGCTCAGCGGTAGTGGCATCCGTGTCTCGTTGATCGAGCCCGGTGTGGTCAACACACCGATCCTTCGCCGACCAGCCGAGCACGCCCTGAGACCGCAAGACGTCGCGCGCAGCGTGCTCTTTGCGCTACAGGCACCGACGACGGTCGAAGTCCACGATCTGGTGTTGCTGCCAACACAAGCCGAGTGAGCAACAAGCCCGGTTCAAACCTCGGGCTTTAGCGCCGCACGAATTCGCCCCAGCGCTTGTCGATCGGTTGAGCCCGACTGCGGATCAACGCGAGCGCTCAGTCCGAGCAGCTCACGCAAGTAGGTTAGGCGCGCGAACTCCTGCAACGCGCGAAACGCCTGCTCGATCTTCGGCTGAATTGGCTGATCATCATCCTCGAGCACGGCAAAGTACCGCTGATGATTGTCGTTGAGCAGCGAAACCTGCTGGAGCAGGGCTGCGAACGAAAAGGATTCCGTCCGCTCGGCGCGCTCGATCGAAAGTGCACGCCGTAGCTCTGTGTCCTCAGGATAGAGCGAGGCAAAGTGGATCGCTGCCGCACCAAACGTCTTCCACTTGCCCAGCCATTCAGCAAAACCAAGCCGGTGGCAGTGATAGGAGCGCGCCGCCGGAAGATAGTGGATGCGGTGCCCGCTGCGTCGGGCCAGCCGATAGCCGAGCTCGCGATCTTCGTAGCGCGCGTAGCGGAAGCTCTCATCGAAAGGATGAGCCAAGAGCAGATCACGCTCGACGAGGATGTTGCTCGTGACGAACTGATCCTCGCCCGCATCCTCGTACCGTTCCGGCGGAATCCGCGCGTGCGTGAATTGCGATCCACCGTGGGAACACCAATGCTCGAAGGCCGTTATCTGCTCAGGCCAAGGTGCGATGTTGCCGATCACCGAGACCTCACGCCGCGCAAGACCTCGCCGATAGGCCAAGAACACGCCAAGCGCTGCGGAATCGAGAATCGTGTCGTCGTTGATGATCAAACACCACGGACCATCCGCAGCGGCGATGCCAGCGTTTCTCGCCGCGGCGGGTCCACGAGCGTGCTCAAAGTGCAGCACGCGCACCTGCGGGTAGGCCTTAGCCAACAGCTGACGCGTCTGATCCGTCGATCCGTCATCGACCACAACGACCTCGATCGTTTCGCCGTCAGGCGTCGCTGCGGCCACCGCCCTTAGACAGTCGCCCAGCACCTCGACGCGATTGTGGGTGGGAATGACGACCGTGAGCTCGCTCATCGAAGACCCGCTAGGCGCTGAGATAGTCGGAGCGTCGGAAAAACGAGCTGGTCGTCTCGACCATCGAATGATAGAGGACGTTTCGCATTCCCATGATCGGATCGTCGTAAGCGCCGTACAGCCGATCGATACGCTCTGCGGTTTCCCGCTCGTGCCAAAAGCGCATCGCTTTGGGCTGCTCCAAGCGCAAGCTGCGCGGATCGACGGCGAATCCGTGATCACTGCCGCGCTTCAAATCAAAATTGAAAGTCGCATCGTAGACGCTTGTCGGCTGCAGCAAATCGCGCTTGGCCAACAGGCTAAACTGCAACAGTTCCTCGGCGTACTGCAGCACCAGCGGATCGCCTTGTCCGCTCTGCTCGAGGCAGCGGCGCAAGCTGCGGCGCGCAACTTGGTGCAATGCCCCGGCGCAGGTCATGATGCCGATCGCGCGATTGGTCGCTAGACTGTTGCGGTGCTCAACACGAGCGTACTCGGTGAGATTCTGCGGGTCGCTGATGAATCGCTGCAGCTCCTCTGCCGAGTCCCACAGCTCGTCGCAGGCCGATTGGCGAAAGCCGGCATAGAGCTGCGCCAGCTCGCTGGGAAAGTGCTCTTTGAGATCGTGACAGGCACGAACAAAATCGAACATTGAAACACCGAGATGCTGCAATAGCCCGCGCACTTCGGCGAAATACGCGTCGTTGTAAAACAGCTCGACGGTCAGCTGAAATTCTTTGCAGTAAAGATAGTCATCGAAGCTCATCGTGTTCGAGGCGACCACGATCTCCGAGATCTCGCCGCAGGTATAGGGCCGCTCGCCAAAGCGATACTCACCAAAGCAGCGCGGCAAAATGCGATATTTGGTCTGCATGCCGAAGCGCTCTCGCGCCTCGGCACTGTCGAGCAGCGTGCCGCGCAGCAGCAGCAGCGGATACATCTGGATCCGCGTGATTCCGGCGTTAACCACGGTCTCGATCGACGTCAGGTGAGCCTCGACGCTGTCGCCCGGGAGATTGAGGATCAGCTCGGAAAACGAGGTACTGCCTTGGCTCTGCGATTGACCAGCGATCTCGAGCAAGGTCTCCGTGGAAATATTGCGACGCTTGATGTTGGCCAGCACCTCGGCGTCGGTCGACTGCAGCGAAGCGCCAAACCGTAGGATTCCTCGCGCGGCCTCTGCGGCCGCGAGCACGCGCTGCGGATGGGCCTTACCCGTCGACGCGTTGACCATGTTCGGCCAACCTAGGCGGTCGCGCACCTCGGCGATCTGGCCGCAGAGCTCGACATCCGCTGGGTACATGCCGAAATTCGCGTCAGCTAAGTACAGCGTTGGATCGCCTTTGACGCGCTCGGCGATATAGATCAGCTCATCGATGAAGCGCGCATTGCTGCCCTGTCCCAGCTTGCTGAAGTAGTCCTGACCCTCGTCACAGAACGAACAGGAAAACGGACAGCCTCGACGAAACTGCATCAATGGCGCATAGCCCTGCTCGAAGAAGTGGTCGAAGATGCCGCTGAGATAAGGAGACGGCAGGCTGTCGAGATCGGCGATCTTCTCAGCCAGCGCACCAGAAATCAGCGTCTCACCGCGCAGATAGTCCGTACCGATCAACTCCCGCCCGCTCGCGCGCAAGCCGTTGGCGTCGAAAGCAGCTGCGGCCAGCGTCGAAAGCAGTGCACAAAAGGACTTCTCGCCTTCCTTGGGCAGGTAGAAGTCGATCTGTCGGTTGCTCGACAAGAAGGCCCGACGCTCGACCGCGGTCTGTGGGTAGTTCGGCCCGCCGAAGACGATCACCGTGTTCGGCGAAAAATCCGCAACCTGCTGGGCAACACGTAGCGACAGACAACCGTTCCAGGTGTAGTTGGAAAAACCCACCACGTCGGGCGGCTGAGTGAGCACCGCCTCGGCAAGCTGCTCAGCCGAGCGAAACAGCTCGATCTGCAGTTGGTCGCCTATTTCAGCTTTCGCGTAGGCAGCGATCGAACCGATGCCATACGGAAAGGTCTTAACGTTGTGGCCGCCGTGACAGAGGTCTGCGAGGAAAACGCGGGGCATGATACCACCTAGCTCCCCAGTGCTGCGCAAAGGTCGCCGATCACGGACTGCACCCGACTTCGATAGCGGTGGTCGCGCAGCACGCGTTGACGACCCGCTTCGATAACGCCGCGACGCCAGCGCTCGTCGCTGAACGCTCGGCGAACCAGCCTCACCAAGTCGTCTCGTGAAGTAAAGACTTCGATCTCGCTGCCGATCGCCATCCGATCGCCAAACTCGCCCGGCAACAGATCGCTCGCATCGGCACGGGCCAAGACAAAGCCTCCCGAGGACAACCCTTCAAACACGCGCATGTGGCAATTTAACCCGCGGTTGATGTGCAAGACAACTTTGCTCCGCTGGTAAGCCTCGCACAATGCTGCGCCGGATTCGACGATGCCGCGCGAATAGGCACGGAACCGCGGAAGTTGGCTCCATCCACGGCCGTAGAGCGCCAAGGGGATCTCAGCGTCGAGCAACCAATCCGCGTAGCGCACGCGGTCGACCTTGCGTGCCAGCATCGTCGCCGCCGGCAAGACAGCCGCGAGCTGCGCCGCGGTGACTTGGCGTCGCAGTCGCTTACAGGCAGCCTCGACCACCGGCGCGACACGCTCAGGCACCAACGGCACCTCGTCCATCGCCTCGAACAGCGGCTCGAGCTCGGCGAACAGCCCGGCTATCGCAGCGGGCTCCTTGGGAATCACCAGGTTTGTGATGTAGGCGACCTCGTCGCGCGCTTCGATCGGCCGCTCGGCGGGCCGGTAGATCTCGGTATTGGCCGCGAATGGAAGCAGCTCGAGATGGGGATACCCCAGCGCCCGGTAACGCGCCACCGCATCGCTGTTGATCGTGTAGGTGAAGTCCAGCTCGCTGAGGTTCTCGATGGTCGAGGTTTCGCTGAGCCGCGGCAAGTCGTCCTGGATCCAGCAGACCACCGGAATCCCGGGCGGCACTTCACCACCGAAGTGCGGCCGCAGTACGTCGATCATGAAGATCAGGTCTGGGTCGAAGTCGACGATCTCACCAGCGAGATAGCCGCGAGGCACGCGCTCGTGCGGCGTGCGCTCTTGCACCACCCGCACCTCATGCCCCAATTCAGCAAATGCCGCTGCGATATCACGCGTCACATACTGCAGCACGGTGGTAAACAGACAGGTCGGCAGGAGCACGCGCAGCGGGCGTTTGCGCGCACCAGCAAGCACCTCTCGCAGCTCTTTCCTCCGACAATCGTCGTATTTCCGCGCCAGCTGCTCGAAGGCCGCATCGCTCTGCTGTTGGCGCCGCTTAGCGACATCGCGCAACTCAGCGAGCAACTGCGGATCGAGCCCACGCACCAACGACGGCAGCGGTAGCAGCGGATTCTCGGCAAACGTCTCGACCAGCTGCCGCGCACCCTCATCGCCGACGAACAGCGAGATGCGCTGGTCGCTCCAAACCCAGTCCAGATCGAAGACACGCAGCACCGCAAACAGCAATGCAGGATCGCGTTCGAACAAATAGGCAGACGACATACAGTTGGGCAAGTTCGTCCGAGAGAGCGTGCCTGCGAGATTAAAGACGTCCGCCAGGCAAGCTATGCTACCCACCGCGACACTCTGCTGTGCCGTCCCAGCGATCGCCTTGACTTCAAGATGGGTCTTCCACTGCTCTCGTAGCGGATTGATCAGCTCGATCGAGCCATCGTCATCGATGTGAAAGAGCATCGTGTAGTCACCGCGTCGGACCGACGATTGGCCCGGTGCAGCCAACCAGGGCACATCGGCAAGCAGCGCGACGTGAATGCGTTCGGCACGCGCGGCGGCGTCTGCGGCACAGTTTTTTAGCTGATCGAACAGCGCCGGCCGATACTTGGCGATCGAGCGCATGTTCTGATTGAACGTCTGATGCTCTCGTGCGCGCTCATCGCTGATCGCCCGCTCGACGTCGGCAGAAAGGGTCGCCTGCCCAGCGTCATTTTCGGGGAGCAGTGGAATCCAGCGACGCATCAACCGTGGACAGCCCACGGTGTCCCAGCAGGCTAAGGCGCGAGAAGCGATCGCTGATGAGCGCTTTTCGTCTTCACTGAGCAATGACCAAATGCGCAAGGCCTGAAACGGTTCGCCGTGATCGGCGAGAAACTCCGCCCAGCGCATCACCAGACCGCTCGATAGCAGCGACGCGCCGTGGATCAGTCGGATGAAGGCGTCGCTATGGCACCACTGCAAGTCGCTTACTGCCAATGCCAGCGGTTGGTAGATTTCGCCTTGATCGGCGACTGTCGCTTGGTCGACCACAAACAGCACATCTTTGGGAGCGACCCTTACACCGATCAGAAAGCGGGCGATCGCTAGGTAAGCCGCGACAGAATAGATCTCCGTCGGCGCCGCACACTCTGGCACAAACAGCGCCGCCGGCAAACGCGCCGCCAAGCTTTGCAGCTCTCGACGGCGCGTCGCATCGGGCTCGAGCAGCAAGATATGCTCGATCGCCGGAGCGCTCGCGCAGAGCGCGCTCAAAAAAGACTCGCTGCGCCAGCCGACCAGCACCGCAGCGCGAAGCCGCTCAGGAGCCGTACCGAGGCGGCCGAAAGCGTCGCTCAGCGCCTCGTGGTCTTCTGGCAAACTGCAGGCTGTGGCGCGATCGCTCAGAGTTTCCGTCGCGGGGATCATCCTTTCTTACAACGGCAGGCCGTTGCTCGCCTTGAGCCGCACCCGCAGAAAATGCCCGTTTGGCGACGCGCTCGCTGGCGTGCCCGCGAGATTTCGCCGATGATCGAGAGCGATGAACTATTTGGTCAGCGGCGGAACGGGCTTTGTCGGCCGCGTACTTGTCGAACTCCTACAAAAACAAGGCCATAGCGTCGTGGTCCTGACACGCGACGCCGACAAGGCCAGGCGGCTAGAAGCCACCTCGCACGCGCAAATCGTCACAGGCCATGACCTTCCCGGACCTACATTGTCCCACCTATTGCGCGACACGCCGCCGATCGACGGGGTGTTTCACCTCGCCGCCAATCAAAAATACCTCGGCCCCAAGCCGCTGCTCTACCGCGACAACGTCGTTCTCACCGAGCGACTGCTCGATTGGGCAACCGGCGCTAAGGTCAGGCGATTCGTCTATACCAGCACGATCGATGTCTTCGGACCGAGCCCCACGCCGCTTCCGAATCATAGTGAGCTCGCCTCGTGTCGACCGCGCAGCGTCTACGGCTGGGCCAAGCTTCAAGCCGAACAGCGCGTCTCACGCTACGGCCGCCAACATCAGCTGGAAACCGTCTCGCTGCGCTTGGGCAACGTCTATGGCCCCGGGTCGCTGTTTATCGTGGTCGACATCGCCCGCGCGCTGCAGAGGAAGCTGGCCGACCCGCTCTACCGCTACTATCATCAGATCAAAGATCGTGTGGTGCATTTGGGCTACGTCGACGATATCGCGCGCGGCATCTTTGCGGCGGTGCAGCAGCCGATCGACAGCGGGTCGGTGATCAACCTCTCGGGTGATCAACCCGTCTCGATCGGCGAGCTGTTCGAGCTGGTGGCAACGGCTCTCGATCTGCCGTTTTCAGCGCCGGCTGCCCGTCCGCTGCACGGCCTTCGCCTGCAAGCGCGCTCGCTGTATCAATGGCACGTCAAAAAGAAGGCTGACCGCGTAACGTATCTTCACTCGGGGCACTGGTCGATGTCGACGGCGGTGGCCCGCGCTGTTTTGAACTTCCGACCCGAAGTCTCGCTACGTGATGGTATCGCTCGCACGCTAGCCTGGGACGCCTCCCAACGAGAGGCGACGCGATGAAGATCTTCGTGCTCAATACACCCGAAGAGACGATGCTGGTCAGCCGCGACATGGCCGGGGGACTCGGCTTCGATCGCAACCAAGCGATGGTGCTCCCGCCGCTCGACCTGCTGACCTTCGCCACCGTCCTGGGCCAAGCCGGCCACCAAGTGCGCTTTTGCGACGCGCAAACGCAGGGCGCCTCCGCCTCCCAGCTAACCACGACAATCGCCGAGTTCGCACCCGACGCACTGATTCTCAGCGCCTCGTTGCCATCACTAAGCAGCGACGCCGCATACGCCAAGAAACTTCGCGACAGCCTCGGAAAGCGTTGTCGAGTCCTGATCAAGACCAGCATCGCTCACCCGCCAGCGCTCGAGCAGCTCTGTCAGCAGAGCGCCTGCGACCTGGTGATCACCGGCGAGTGCGATCTGGTGATCGAAGCGCTGATCTTTGGGCACAGCACCGCGGGCACGGCGCGCCTTGAGGGCGGCGAGCTCCGTCTCGAACCGGAGACGCCGCTGCGTGACCTCGATCGACTGCCGATTCTCCAACGCAGTCTGCTCGACAGCGCGGCCTACCGCTATGCGCGACTCGGCGCAGGCGTGACGACGATGCAGACCAGCCGCGGCTGCCCCTTTCCTTGCGGCTACTACTGCCCATACCCATTGGTCCAGGGCAAGAAGTGGCGCGCGATGAGTGCCCGCCGCGTCCTCGACGAGCTCGAGCAGATCGCCCGCAACGATCACATCGAGAAAGTCCTATTTCGGGACGCAGTCTTTACGCTCAACAAACGACGAACGGCCGAGATCTGCGCCGGTATCATCGAGCGCGGCATCGCGCTGACTTGGTGGTGCGAGACACGCGTCGACTGTCTCGATCCGCCGCTGCTCGATCAAATGCGCGCTGCCGGCTGCGCAGGGATCAATATCGGCATCGAGAGTGGCGCCGAATGGATGCTCAGCGGCGCAGCGCATAAGGATCTCTCTCGTGCCGAGATCGTCGAGCTCGCGCACCATTGCAAGACCCGTGGAATCCGGCTGCACCTGCTACTGCTAGCGGGATTGCCCGGCGAAGATCGACGCTCGCTTCATCAAACGTTCACGCTGATCGACCAAACCAAGCCAGAGTCGATCGGCATCACCACCGCCACACCCTATCCGGGCACCCAGCTGTTCGACGATGCCGTCGCGCAAAACTGGATCGTCCGACCGGAATTCGACAGCTTCGGCGGCCATGGCTACAACCTGCAGCTCGAGACCATCGCGCACACCGAGCTCAAATGGGCGATCGAGATGATGCACACGCTCTGCCGTGCCAACAATGACGGCGCGCCACAACAGCGCCTCGACGAGCTACGCCGACAGTTCGCCGATTGGTCGGACGCCGGCGAGCAACGCTAGGCGCGCCAAGACCGTCCGCGGGGCAGACCGCCCGATCAAACAAACGGCGCATGATCAGCGTCGGCCTCCAGATAGGACAGCAACAGCTTGTTCTTTTGATTCGCGACGCAGTGATGATCGCAATCGCGCGCTGGGTCGATCGCAAAGAACTTGTTCTTGTCGCTAAACCAGAAGTCGCGAAAGCGTCGATCGACAATCGAACCCAGTACACCGGTCTCGAGGTTGTAGGCCTTGTCTTGGCAAGCGTAGACATTGAGGTCCGCGCCGATGATCGGCAGGATTTGCAGATAGGGACACCAATGGTAGCTCTTCGAAAACTTCTCATCCAGCGCGTGGTAGCTATCGTAGACCTCGAAGCCATCGTCATTTAAGTCAGCCTGCGCACGTCGCGCCTGCTCCTTGACCCTCTCGAAGATCGGTTGGTGGTAAGCGTTGTTCTCCCGTCCATCGTTGCTCACGATGCATGGCGATAGCTTGACGCTGTCCACACCGAGATCCTTCATTCGTGAGACAAACGAAAAGACATGGTCGGCGTTCCTTTGGTCGATGATGAAGCTGATTCCCAGCCGGCACGGCCCACCATAGCGCTTGAACGCCGCGATATTCGACAAGACGCGATCGAACTCCTCGATCTTGACGTTGCGATACTTGGCGTAACTCTCGGCGTCGTAGCCGTCGATCGACACGCGCACCCAGCTGCCGTGATGCGCGAAGATTTCCGCTGCCTCTCCCTGCAGCTTGGCGGCGTTGGTCAGCGAAGCGAAGGAGATCGGCGAGTCAGCAAGACGCCGAGCTGCCTCGGCGATATGGCGATACGCGAACGGCTCACCACCGCCGCTGAAAGTCACCGCCTTGACGCCGATCTCGACCAGATCTTCGATGATCTCGATCATCTTCTCGCGCGGAATCCGATCGCGCACCGACATGTCCTGACCGAGCTGCAAATTGTCGACGCGATAAGCGCAGTACCAGCAGTCATGGTTGCAGGCGTTGGTCGGCTTAATCCGCACGTGGACAGGCGCGGTGATCTCCGCGCGCTCGCGGGGCAACGAGTCGATCTTCTCGCGATAGCGAAAGACCTTCATCGGGGTATATAGCAGGCCCACCTAGCCACCTCCTCTGACGCCGCTGCGCGACTGCGCGTCACGACAACAGCGCTACTCGAAGTAGATAAACTCGTAGTCGCCGCGATAGCCGGCACGGTCAAAGACAAAACACCAGCTCTCGGGGCGCAAGAAGCTCTCGCACGTCAACGCCCAGCACTGCAGGTTGAACAGCTCGGTAGTATTGCGAAAGCTTTCGACGACCAGATAGCCATCGCGACCGACCCGCGCAATCTCGCGCAGTGCGCGATCAAGCTCGGGCAGCGGCAAGTTGTGCAGCGTCGTCAGCGAGATCACCAAATCAAAGCTTTGGTCAGCAAACGGATAGCTCGCGGCAGCATCGAGCTCGATCAGCTTTCCCGACAGTTCCGCTTTGGCCTCGCGCAGCGCGTACCGCGAGATATCGAAGCCAACCACCGTCGCTCGCGGCAACAGCGCACTGAGCTCGTATAGCAGGAACCCCTTGCCGCAGCCAACATCGAGAATCACCGCGTCATCGGCGAGTCGATACTGATCGATTAAGCGTTGGGCGACGACCTTCCAGCGGCCGTCGTAGCGGTAGCCACCATAGCCATAGCGCCGATCGCCGTCCCAAAACGCTTGCTGATAGCGACGAGCGACCTCCATACAATGGATCTTTTCGTCGACCATCCGCGCGAGGTAATCACGAGAGGTTCGCCGATGTAAGTCGCTAACCACGCTGAGCAGCCGCCCCACGTTAGACCACTTTCATCCGACGATGGGCAAACAGCTTCTGCACCGCATCGGCAACCGATGCCGCCGAAAGCCCCAGTTTGGCGAGCAGCGCGCGCTGGCTGCCATAACCGTCGGCAAAGGCATCCGGCAGACCAAGCCGCCGAAAGCGCGGCGTCACGCCCGCTTCTAACAACAGCTCGGCCACAGCGCTACCCAGCCCGCCGATCACCGAATGCTCCTCGATCGTCACCACTGCCTGCGCGCCCCGCGCAGCCGCTAAGATCATCTCCTCGTCGAGCGGCTTGACCGTCGGCAGATGAAGCACCGACAGCTTGATTCCTTTGTCGGAAAGGATCTTCGCCGCATCGAGGGCCATGCCCGCCGTTACCCCGGTGGTGATCGCCAGCGCTTCCCCGCTTGAAGCGTTCAGCCAGCGACCCCGTCCGAGTACCGCCCGCTCCGTCGCCTCGCTGGTCACGATCGGGTCGTAGCCTTTGGCCAGGCGAATGTAGATCGGACCCGCGTGATCGAGCGTCTGCGGCATCAACTGACGCATCTCTTCCGCATCGGCGGGCGCGAGGATCGTCATCTCGGGCATCGCCCTCAGATGGGCCAGATCATCGGTCGCCTGATGGGTCGGTCCGAGCGGCGCATACACCAAACCTGCACCGTTGCCGATCAGCCGGACCGGCAGCTGCTCGAGGCAAACGTCGAGAATCAACTGCTCGAGACAACGCCGCGTAATGAAGCTAGCGATAGTGTTGACGTAGGGCACGTAGCCCGACATCGCCAGTCCCGCCGCCATACCGACAACATGCGCCTCGCTAACGCCCTCCATCAGAAAGCGCTCGGGAAACTCAGCCTTGAGCTCATCCAACGTGCCAACGCCAAGATCGGAGCCGACGAAGATCACGCGCTCGTCGGCCTGGGCCAGCTGGTAAACCAGATCGAGACAGGTCTTACGCATGGAGATCTCCCAGCTCCTGATAGAGCGCCAACAGCTGCTCGTCGCTGATCTTGTTCTTGTGGTGCCACGCTGGGTTGTGCTCGGCTTCAGCGATGCCGGCACCCTTGACCGTGTGGCAGATCAGCGCACGCGGGCGCTCGCCAACCGCACCGGCGAGCAGCTGGCTCAAGGCCGTGACATCATGGCCATCGCAGCTCAGCGCATCCCACCCGAAGCTCTGCCACTTTTCCGGAAAGGGCTCGAGATCGCAGACCTCGGTAGTCGAACCGTAGGACTGCTGCTTGTTGTAGTCGATGATCACCGTCAGATTGTTTAGACCGTGCTTGGCCGCAGACAGCGCCGCCTCCCAGACCGCGCCCTCGTTGCACTCGCCATCGCCAACGACAACAAACACCCGATAGTCGCGCTGGCGCAATTGCGCGGCTAACGCCATGCCGACGCCGATCGATAGGCCGTGTCCCAGACTGCCGGTTGTCGCCTCAACTCCGGGCACCTTCTTGCGCTCGGGATGACCGCCGAGCGTGCCGTCCAGCGCACAAAATCCGCCGAGCTCGCTGCGATCGAAGTAGCCCTTGTCGACGAGCAACGCATAGAGCGCCAGACAGCCGTGCCCCTTGCTGAGGATCAGTCGGTCACGATCGGCCCAAAGCGGATCATCCGGTCGATAGCGCAACACATCATCATAGAGCGCGCGCAAGATCTCGACCAACGACAAGGCCGCACCCAAATGGCCACGACGCGCCTGCTTCAGACCGTCGAGCACCATGCGACGGAGCGCTCGCGATCGATTGTCGAGTCTAACAGTCATCGAGAAGGCTCCCTCTGTCGAGCAGCTGCTCGACGATTTGCTCGGCTGCGGAAAGTCGCTCGGCACAGCGTTCGGCGAGGTCGCCGTCGAGCGCCGAGGCGTTGCACATACGCTGCTGGTGCTCAGGAAGGTAGATCTTCAGCACGATCAGACACCACTTGAGCGCGTGCAACGCGTAACCACAGCGAACGCGCTGCCAGAGCGCCGGATCGCGCTCGCGATAAACTGCAAGCATTCCGTCACGCAACTGCCTCCGCAGCGGCAGCGACAGCTCGCGATGCTGCGGGTGAAGCAACGTATCGGCGATTAACTTGCCTGCGTCGTCCCAACCAAAGTATTCGAAGTCGACGAAGATCAGGCGTGCTCCGTCTGCCCCGACCAGCGCGTTGTGAAAGCCAAAATCTGAGGGGCTGAGCACGACGAGACCCGCGCGATCGAGCACGTCCGCCGACAGCGCCTCGGCAAACTGCGCCAACGCCGGACGAAAGCGCTGCTCGAGAAAGCGACCGAGCGCCGTTGATTCCACAGCCGCCAAACGCGCCAGACGCCGCTCGATCGCCGTACGCGCCTGGCGCAGACTCAACGCAGCATCCGAAGCCAGCGGCGCGGCTGCTCGGGCTGTCTCCAGTCCAAGGCGATGCAGACGATCGATAAACGCGACCAACTGCGCGACTTGGTCTGCTGTCGCTCGGCGCGCCAGCGCTGGCCGCCCCTCGACAAACCGGCAGAGCAGACAGCGCTCGTCGAGGTAACCCAGCGGCTCGGGAATCGCCCGCTCTCCCGCCTGCCACATCAGGCGCAGCGCCAGGTGCTCGACCGCTAAACGCTGGCGTTGATCGACGTCGCTGGGCAAGCAAACCTTGGCGAACAGGCGTTGCCCATCAACCAAGGTCAGCGCCAAAGCGCGGTGGTTTGCCCCACCCGCCAACGCGCGCACCTCTTGCAGCTGCGGCAAGCCTGCATCGTCCAGCGCGAGCGAGACGAGCTGCTCAACCGAACAAGCTGCGGTCGATCTCGGAGAAGCTAGCATAGCCTCCAGCTTGTTGTGACCGCTCTGGCCCTGGGCAGAACCAGATGCCCCGCGTGCTTGGCGGGAAGTCCCCATCGTTCAACAGTTCGCGTAGATCATCGATGAATACGTCGCATGCTTGGTCGGCGATGCGCCGCAGTTTCTGCTGCCGCGTGCAGCAAAAATACACGTTGTCCTCAGTAAACCAGCGATCGAGCGACCACTCGGCGAGCCAGTCAAGGGCCGCTTGGCGCAAATCGAGCGATCGATCGGCGGCAGCATGCTGCGTCTTGTGGCTGATCAGCACCACGCGCACCGACCTCTCGACGCAATGCCGCAGAAAGTCGACCGCACCATCGGCCGGCTGGGCCTGTTTCAAGCGTCTGCCATAAACGTCGGCCTGCACCGCCTGCCAGCGCGCCTCGCCGCCCGGCTGCATGCGGAGCGCTTGGCGCACCGCGAGACGCTGGCGACCTTGACGCTGTTCAAAATAGCCCATGGCATGGGCCGAGACTTCGAACAGCTCGGCGTAGTCGATCAGCGTATTGTCCAGATCGAGCCCGATCGTTTGCATTAGATAAAATTCACGTGCGGAATATTTTTGCCGCGCACACCGGTCAAGAAGCGGTTGACCTCATCCATGCGACAATTACGCCGGCAGTCGGCAATATCGAGTTTCTCGCGCACAAAGCGCACGTTTTCCCGGCGTCGCTCACCCTCCCAGATCTCGGCAAAGCTCGACTGGTTGATGTTGCCCAAACAAAAGCGCTGATCCTCCAAGTACGCGCTACAGGAATAGACCGAGCCGTCGGCCATCAGGTAAGCCCAGAAGAATGGCGTGGCCAGACAGGTCGGGTAGGCGACCTGCTTGCTGATGTGCTTTTCCATCGTCCGCCGACGAAAAACCACGGAAAAGGAATCCGTCGATAGCGCTTCGAGCTCGCGTTCGAGCTCAAGGAAGTTTCGATAGTCGATCGCCTCGTAGCGCCGCGTGTTGCTCATCAGGTGCTGCGAGTAGGGCTTGACGACGAGGTAATCGATGCCGGTGTCGCGACAGATCGTCGCTAGCGTCTTTAGTTCAGCGGCGTTTTCCGGAAGCAGCAGGCACTGAGCACCCACAGTGCAATCGGTCTTGGTCTGCTCGCGGCGCTTGATCATCCGCCCAAGATTGCGCACGACGATATCGAAGTGGTCGGCGCGGGTCCGATGGATCTGCGAATACGTTTCTGGCGTGCCGGCGTTGATCGAGACTTTGATCCACGAGGTGATCGGCACCGCCTTGTCGATAAACAGCTCGGTGACGTAGCTGCCGTTGGTCGTGAACGCGACGTCGATACCCGCCTCACGGGTGATGGCCGTGATCTGTGCGATGTCGCGATGGAGCAGCGGCTCACCCTCACCGGCATACATGATGCTTTTCACGCCACCGGCAGCCATCTCGCCGACGCACTTGGCATAGACTTCGGTATCGAGCATCACACGCTTGTAGCCGATGTAGTCGACCGCGCAAAAGATGCAGCGATGATTGCATGCACCATTCGGCGAGACTTCGACGTAGATCGGGTAGATCTTCTTTAACTGTTCCCAGTCATCGCCTGCAGCGAGAAACTGTCCGACCCGCTGCGGGTGATAGTGGATCTTGTGCCCGTCGATGCCAAAGCGATCAGCCATCAATCGATCAATCCAACAGGGCTTCGACTTGCTCGAGCAAGACGCCGCGATCGACAGAGCGCCGGTTGCCGACCGTCGCCACTGCCTGGGCACCGGCAACGTTGCCAACAAAGGCGGCGATCTCCAGCGGGGTCTTCATTCCCACCAAGAGTGAGGTAATCGAGAAGAAGGCGTCGCCGGCACCAACGCGATCGACGACGTTATCGGCAAATGCCGGCGTCTTGACGAATCCTTCACTCGCGCCGTAGCAGAGCGATCCGTTCACACCACGCGTTACCGCGAGGCGGGGGAGTCCTAGGCGCTCGGCAACTTGGGGCATGACCTGCTCGAGATCGGCATGACGGTCGCGCGATTCGAGCAAGATCTCGTTGGTCGAGGTGCTCACGTAGTCAGCGCCGGCGTATTTGCTGATCGTGTGATAGCCAAGGTTACCGGCGTTGGACTGGGCATTGGCCGTCATGAAGGCCGAGCGCTGACGCAGCAGCCCGATCGAGCTATCGGACAGCATGCCGTGGCCGAAGTCGCAAACGACAACCAGATCATGGGCACCAGCTAGCCGCTCGATCTCTCCCTGGAGTTCATCTTCTTGGGGCTGGGCCAGCATGTCGTCGTTGATCTCGTAAACTTCGAACAGCTTATGGAAGAAATAGTCGTCGATGAAACGGCGCTTGACGATCGTCGGCGCGTCAGGCCGAAAAACAAAGTGGGGCTGAACGTTGGCCCGCAAGGCACTGCGGATGAACAGCTCCTGCGGGTTCTGGCTACCAAGGTAGGTCAACAAGGTGACGCGATCGCAAAACGCAGCGAGGTGGTTGGCGATCGCCAACGACCCACCGGCAAACCGCTCGATGCTCAGCGCCTTGACGACCAGCGTTGGCTCTTTGGAGGATTTGCCGATCGCCGTGCAATAGCGGTACTCGTCGATGATCGCTTCGCCGACGACCAATACGCGCGCGCGCTTGCTCTCGGCGATGCGCGCCAGCACCGTCGCAGCCTTGTTTCGCTGACGAAAATCAGCCAGGTATTTCTGTCGCGCATCAAGCGCCACGACATCAGCGGTTATCGACCGTCCTCGCATCAGCCCCCCTTCGCACCCTCAAGACAGGCAAACCACCGCTCGGTGGCGCTAGAAATCGAAGCAGCATCCCAAACCGGCGCATCACGCCAGTAGTCGATCTGCTCGAGCATCTTGGCGACACCCTGCTCGAAGGACGTGCGCGGCGCCCAGCCAAGCTGCTCGTTGGCACGCGAGATATCAGCGTGCGTACAAGGTGGCTCGCCGGGTCGCTTGGGGATGTACACCACCGTCCCACCGAGCAGCTCGACGAGATAACGGATCGACTGCGGATTACCCGCACCGATGTTGGCGACGAGACCATCGGCAGCGATCTCCGCCGCGTTAACGAAGGCGTCGACCACGTCGGAGACGAAGACAAAATCGCGAGTCTGCCGTCCGTCGCCAACTACCGTAAAGGGTTTGTTGGCAAGTTTTTGCGCGAGAAAGACGCCGAACACTGCGCCGTAGGTACCGTTGGTCCGACTGCGCGGCCCATAAACGTTGAACAGCCGCAACACGTTACAGGATAGGCCGTAAACCTGGTGCCAATGCAGCACACACTGCTCGCCAAGATACTTGGTCAGGGCATAGGGGTATTGCGGTCGCGCCGGCGCATGCTCAGCCGTCGGGTAGTGATCAGGAATCCCATAGCAGGAGGACGAGGCCGCATAGACCAGGCGCGCAACGCCGGCCCGACGGGCGGCCTCAAGTACAGCCACCGTGCCATCGACATTAGCGCGGTGATAGGTGATCGGATCGTCGATCGAAGGAACGATGTCAGCGCGCGCCGCCAAATGAAAGACCACGTCGGCGCCCGCGAAGTGTTCATCGAGCGGATCGCTAACGATATCGACGGCACGCAGGCTGAGGTTGGTCGGCGCCGCGAGATGAGCGAGGTTCTCAGGTCGCCCGGTGGAGAAATCGTCGAGCACACGCACCTGATGCCCTGCACCCACCATGCGCTCGGTGAGGTGACTGCCGATAAACCCGGCGCCACCTGTGACAACAACGGTCTTACCTCTTCGCTCGCTCATCAGAATCCTTAACGCACGCTTCGACCCTGGTGAGAGAGGGACCCACACCAGCTGATCCCTCTTTTTCCAACGGCCGGTTGCTGTCCATGTTAAACGATGGTTGGGTGATGCACTGCATTTTGTGAAAAAGCTCGCGAAGGCCCCTGACAAAGGCCTGGATCGCCACACGATGGCCGCCACGGACTGCTGCCCAGCCTGAGTGCTTTTGGTTTGACTTTCCGGGTCGTTAGCGTACAGAACCCCGATGGCCTTCCAAACCAGCTACCGCGTCCGCTTCGCCGATGTCGACCTCGCACAAGTCGTCTACTATCCGCGGATCTTCGACATTTGCCACAAGGCGATGGAGAGCTTCTTTGGCGAGGGCCTGGGCCTACCCTACCGCGACGTGTTGGCCATCGACCGCATCGGCTTTCCCACGGTGCGCGCCGAGACCGATTTTGTCGGTCCACTACGCTACGATGACCTGATCGCGATCGCGGTACAGGTCACCAAGCTCGGAGAAAAGAGCCTGGCGTTTCTGTTCGAGCTTCGCCGAGATCAAGACCTGCTGGTCAGCGCGCGAATCACAACCGTGGCCGTCGACCTCGATCGCTTCGAAGCGATCGAGATTCCACCCAAGTACCGTCAGCGATTGATGCTATTTGTCGAAAAAAAAGGCGGCAGCCCGCCAACCGCATGCGGATGACAGGCCACCGGGTGGGGTACTGCTAGCGACCGTCACCGTCGGAGAAAAACGTCGACGCTGTTTGTCGAAATTTCCCGGTACGCGTAGCGATCGGCGCGAAGCGATCGACGACAACAGTCACAACGATCACTAAAAAGAGATAGCAGCGCTATCGACGTTGTAAAGGGACGCGTTGACCGCACGACGACAAAGCGAGCTCAGCGAACCAAGCACACGCCCTCACCGCGTGTGAGGCTGAGCGATCGTTCGACGAACATGTCGACGAACAACACGCCTTCGTTTCATCTGACGCTGAGCGATCGCTCGACGACGAACACGCCTTGTTGCGAGACCAACCTGACCGACCCAACGCACACGCCCAAGCGTCGCCGCAGAGATGGCCTTCAGCACGATCGATGCACGGCCAACGAGATAAACGACCAGTTAGATGCGTTGCCAGCTGGCCGCACCGCCAGTTTGACCGCAACCACACTGCGGCTCCAGCGAGCTTGATCACAACGGCCATCGGCTAGATATGCAAATCTCCCGGGCCGTGGGCGCGACCCGGGAGACCAGCAAGCAGAGGAGGTACAGCGCAAGGAAACAGGAAAAACGAGAGGAAACAGAAAACAGAAACACGCAAGGAACAGAAACACGCAAGGAACAGAAACACGCAAGGAACAGAAACACGCAAGGAAACAGGAACACGCAAGGAAACAGGACAAACCGAAGAAAGAGCACCGAGAATCAAGCTGCTAAGAAAAATGGTTCACACGACAACTAAGCAACTAAGCAACGAAGCGGGCGAAAGAACCAAGAGCGCACAAAGCAACGAAGCGACTAAGGGTGAATATCGGAAACAAACAAGCTATGTTTAAAATTCAACAGAACCTAATCAGCGTTTGAAGAGCCCCAAGTTAACGACTTCACTATCCCGTTCTGACCGTCGTTCTGACCCTCACTAAAGCAAGCGACGGGCCAAGTATTCCGCCACCTATTTCTCAATAGTTAGCGATCAGCGCGCAAATTGTTGCTTAGGGCCGCGCCAATTGGCGTTGCGTGGTCAGGCAAGGTCTTGCGTATGCGAGATGTCGGCAGTTGTAGGTGTGCGGCCAGCTACAACGGCGCGGCGAACACGACGAAAGGGGCACGAGGACACGCGACAGCGCCTCGAAGCCGATCGGCGGGGGAAGTCCGGAGCGTTAGAGCGGAACGCTACACAGCGTCGGCGCCTGGCGATTCGCCGAGGGGACGTTTGATGCCCATTCATCGTCGGCGTCGCTAAGAACCGTGGTGAGTTCAGCCAGCCGGCAGGCGTTGTCAGTGCTCCGCTGCGCGCGAAAGCGAGCAGACAGGCGACGATGAGAAAGTAGCGCCAGGGCAGCGTCGTCGACGATAGCGCGTTGTGTCATGGCGAGTAGCTGTTCGATGTTCATCGAGGGCTCCTTGTCGGTCGCTCTCGATTATGCAAACAACAGACCGTCGAAAAGCGACGTATTTTCAAGACGGCCTACATCGCAGCGCCAGATCGCTGACGCGCCTTTTGGCGATCGCGCCATTGGCCATCCTGCGTTGAACGGGTCTGGCGCCTAGCCGTCGGCCTGCGTGATGCCCATCGATGTCGCCCAGGCCTTTTCCAGCCCCAGCAGGATTTGGCGATAGGCATCGGGCGCGACGATTTCCTCGCCGCGAACGAAATCGGGAAAATACAGGCCGTAGTATCGCCCCTGCGACACGTTGCGAATCGTCGCCGTGGTTTGCACGCGCAAATCGCGATAGACGACCTCGACCTGCACTTGTTCGTCGACTTTGAGCTGCGGAAACTTAATCTCCGACGAGACCTCAACCTTGAGGCCTGCTAGCGACGCGTCGTGAGGTTTGACCTCCACCGACTTAGCGCCAGAGGTCATCTTCACTTTGAGACCAGCACCGGGGAAGATCGGCACCCGCAGCGTTCGGCGACGCTCGGTGGTGGCAATACAGTTGGGACGTCGCACGCGCACGCGCGGGATCGGGTCGTTGCCGGCGGGAATGAACTCTTCCACCGTGGCCACGAACGTACAGCCGCGTCCGCGCACATAGTAGGCCACGCAGATCGTCGCCAGCACATCGACAAAGCCGCCCTGGTAATCGAACAGGTCGAGCGTCACGCTGCGCTCCCCCAGCGAAACGAAGCGCGCCTGACTAATGATGCCGGAATCGGCGACGATCACCGTGGCCGGCGTGTTGCGCTTGCAGCAACGGCGCAGCTGGGTGCTCATCGCCTCTTCGGTGGAGATGATCCTTCCACCTGCGTCATCGGGGGTAACCACACGGTGGATAATGCGGGTGCCCTGCAGTCCCACAGCAGCGAGCATCACGCTAGCGATCACGCCAGTAACTGCACCGACGACGCCCAAGCGCGTTTCGCCGATGCCAACTGCGTAACCGAGCATCGCGCCTGCCGCGATCAACAGGAGGATGCCGAGAATCCGAGTGCCCATAGCAGTGCCCCATTCTCGCCGGAATCTGGCGGCGTTGCAATCGACGCCGCACCAGCAGGCCACAAAGCCCCAGAGCCAGCGATGCCTACATTGTCGCCATCAGCGACTCAGCCGGCGGACGAGCGCTTCAACCTCAGCCAGCGATATGGGCGGCGATCGATCGAGCTCAACCAGCAACGCGGGTTGCTGCTTAAGCAACCGCTCAAGGGCGGCGATCTCGGTAGGAAAATAATAGGTCTGACGTTTGATGTCGAGCGCCTTCGGCGCGAGGCGCCGGCTGATCCAATGCCGAAAAACCGCCAGCCCCTTGCCATAGCCGAGGGCGACGGCCTGCAAGTCGGTGCGGTGCTCGTTGACGATCTCCTTCTTGCGCGAAAAGAGCGCCCCGATCACCCGCCCCATGCCGCGCCAACCCGACGCCATATCGCGCAAATGGACGAGCTCGTGAGCGATCACACCCTCGGCACCCTTGACCGAGAGCGCGCGACACCCGGAAACCTCGGCGGTAGCCCGCAGATTAACGCAAACCACGTAACGCGTTTTGACGAACGGCAACAGCGACCACCACCGCGGTTGCGCGCGAAAATGATCGGCGCGATGGGAGAAGGCGCGAACCGAAACGCGACCGCTGAGTTCCGGCATCGAGCGCGCGATCACGCCATCGACCAAGCGCTTGGCGTGCGCAAGATCCCTTAACGGCGCCGCCGAGAGGCCCGCGGGCAAGCAAACCCAAAGCGCTACGCTGCCCAGCAGTCGACCGGTCATGACCCTGCCGACTGCAATCAACGGGCCGACGATTCCGCAATGATTTAGGCAAG
The DNA here is from genome assembly GCA_020633415.1 of Deltaproteobacteria bacterium. Lineage (GTDB taxonomy): Bacteria > Myxococcota_A > Polyangia > JACKDQ01. The sequence goes on along the minus strand of JACKDQ010000001.1, from coordinate 318,455 downwards.
TGGCCGCTCTTCTTTTCGGAAGCAGCGTCGCTTTTCGACAACCGCCGACCGCCGTCGACAGATCAGCACCGGCGACGGGAGCTGGCCGAGCGGCTGCATAGAGCCGCCGGCCATCGTGGTGCTACGCAACGCTGAGCTGCAGATTACTTGCAGGCCGCCTTGAGCGCGTCGACCTTGTCGGTCTTCTCCCAGGGGAATTCATCTCGACCAAAGTGTCCGTAGGCTGCGGTGTTGCGGTAGATCGGCTTGAGCAGGTCAAGATCCTCGATCAGCCCGCGCGGCCGGCAGTCGAAAACCTCGCGCACGGCCTCGGCCAGCTTCGGTTCGGCCACCTTGGCGCTACCGAAGGTCTGCACGAGAATCGAAACCGGTTCGGCCACACCGATGGCGTAAGCCAACTGCACCTCGACCTGGGTGGCCAGCTTGGCGGCGACGATGTTCTTGGCGATGTAGCGCGCATAATAGGCGGCGGAACGATCGACCTTGCTCGGATCCTTACCGGAAAACGCACCGCCACCATGACGCCCCCAGCCACCGTAGGTATCGACGATGATCTTGCGCCCGGTCAAACCGGCGTCGCCACACGGACCACCGACGACGAAGCGACCGGTCGGGTTGATGAAGAAGCGGGTCTCCTTGGTGATCAAGTTGGCGGGAATCACCTTCTTGACCACGCTCTCCATCACCGCTTCTTTGAGCTGATCGTAAGAGACGTCCTCGGAGTGCTGCGTCGAAACGACCACCGTATCGACCGCAACCGGCTTGTCGTTCTCATAACGCACGCTGACCTGGCTCTTGCCATCGGGACGCAGGAAATTGACGCCGCCCTTTTTGCGGGCGTCAGCGAGCGTCTTGGCCAGCTGATGGGCCAACATGATCGGCATCGGCATCAGCTGATCGGTTTGATCGCAGGCAAAGCCGAACATCATCCCTTGGTCGCCCGCACCCTGGTCGTCTTTGGTGTAGACGCCATGGCCATCAACGCCCTGAGCGATGTCCGGACTCTGGCGCTCGATCGCCGTCAGCACCGCACAGGTACCGAAGTCAAAGCCCATCGAGCTACTGAGATAGCCGATGTCCTCGACGGTCTTGCGAACGATCTCGGGGATCTCGACGTAGGTGTCGGTCGTAATCTCGCCAGCGAGTAGCACAAAGCCGGTCTTGACGGCCGTCTCGCACGCCACACGACAGGTCGGATCCTTGGCGATGATCGCGTCCAAGATCGCGTCGGAAACGGCATCGCACAGTTTGTCAGGATGCCCTTCGGTTACGGACTCCGAGGTAAACAGGAAATCGGCCATGGCCTGTAACTCCCAAAAAGGTTGCGGGTTCCAACAGTTCTCACGACAGGGCACCGCGCCGGCTGCCGCGAAAGCGCTATCTTACATCCATCCATCGCAAAGGGGTAAGAGTATGGGCCGGCCATCGCGAATTCGCCACCGGCTAGAGTATTTTCTTCGGCCGCTGTGTCGACCGCTCAACAGTGTTGTCGGGCTCGGCCTTACACGTTATGTTGCCGCCGATGAGCGAACCGTATCGCCCGATGACCCTAACGGGCAAGATCCTCTACGCACACGCCATCGCCCCGCCCAAGCCCTACGTAAGCGCCGGCGATCAGTTGCGTATCAAAGTTGATTGGACCATCGCCAGCGAGCTGGCTTGGAACGGCATGGACCGCACGTACGACGCGCTTGGGCGGCCGCCGATCCATGACCCGCAGCGCTTTTACCTGGCGATCGACCACACAGTCGACCCGCTGACGCTAAAAAACGATCCGCGCACCCAGCGCCTGGTACAGCTCAGCCGCGACTTCGCCAAAGAGCGCCAGATCAAACATTTCTACGACGCCAACGAGACGATTCTCCACACCTCGTTTTACCGCGAGCTGATTCGCCCGGGCGAAATCGTCCTCGGCGCGGACTCCCACACCAGCTCGCATGGCGGCGTAGGAGCGTTTGCGATCGGTCTTGGCGGTGCCGATATCTGCGTGGCAATGGTGCTCGGCGAAACGTGGATCGAAGTGCCAGAAGCGATCGCCGTCGTCTACCAGGGTGACCTGCCATTCGGCGTTGCCGGCAAGGATGTCATTCTCAAGACGCTCGGTACGCTGGGTCGCAACACCGTCGCCCTCGAGCGCAGCGTCGAATACGTCGGTGAGGCGACCGCCGCCTTTTCTACCGACATGCGCTTCACGATCTGCAACATGACCGCCGAATTTGGCGGACTTAACGGCATCTTCACCGCCGACGCACAGACCCAGCAGATGATCGAGGCACGCGGTGATGCGGACTATCGCGGCGGCACATACCTTCGCGCCGACGACGACGCCCCCTACGTCGCTCGCTATCAGATCGATCTCGATCACCTCGAGCCGCAGGTCGCCAAGCCGTTCGCGCCAGACAACGTCTTCGGCGTCAGTGACGTCCTGGGCACAGCCCTTGATGGCGCGTTCATCGGCGCCTGCACAACGACCGAAGAGGAACTGGTGCTCGCGGCGTTGGTCCTTGAGCAAGCGCTGCAAAGCCAAACCGTCAGCGAGAACCCGCGCCGGTTGGTCGTACCCGGCAACCGCGACATCACCGAGCGGCTGGCCGAACGTGGCTTGCTCGAGATCTACCAGCGCGCCGGCTTCCGCATCGGCCCACCGGGATGCAGCATGTGTCTGGGCATCGCCAGCGATCGCGCCGGCGAGGGCGAGGTCTGGCTCAGCTCGCAAAACCGCAACTTCCACAACCGCATGGGCAAAGGCTCGATGGCCTGGCTGTCCTCGGCGGCCACGGTGGCGGCTTCAGCGCCCAGCATGTCGGTCAGCGACCCACGCCCGCTGCTCGAAAAGGTCGACCAAGTCCGCTACGCGCGCCTGCTCGGCCGCAGCGAACAAGCAACGCCCCTCGAGTTACGCTACAGCGAGCCAATACCGATCGCTCAGAGCTCGATCGCGCAAAGCGCTGTGTCCAGCGCAGCGAGCGGCGGCCCGACCGAAGCGATTCGCGGCCGCGTGCAACGCTTTGGTGACCACGTCGACACCGACGCGATCATTCCGGGTGAATTTTGCCACCTGACCGACCACGACGCATTGGGCAAAGTCTGCTTTCACCACGTGCGGCCTGAGTTTTTTGAGCGCAGCCAGTCCGGTCAAACGATCGTCGTCGCCGGCGAGGGTTGGGGTTCGGGAAGCTCGCGCGAGCAAGCGGTTTGGGCCCTCAAAGGGGCGGGTATTCGCGCGGTGATCGCTAAGTCTTTCGCGTTCATTCACAAGCGCAACTTGGTCAATGAGGCTTTGCCTTATCTTTTGATCGACGATGCAAAGTTTTACGAGCTGGCCGCAGAGGGCGTCGAACTGATCGTTGACGTGGCGGCCAACACCGTCGAAGTGGTCGCCACCAAGGAACGCTTCTCCGCCGCTGCATCCTCGCCAATGGTCGCAGCCTTGGCCCGTGAAACTGGAATCGTTCCGGCGATCCGTCGCCATGGCAAGCAAACCTTTTCCGTTCTTCAGGGCGCCTCCGGGGGGTAGTCGAAATGATCAGCTGTCCAATCTGCCAAACACAAAACGCGGCGAACACACAGAACTGCAGCGCCTGCGGAGCGCCGCTCAGTCTGCCGGCTGCGGCGCCGCCTGCCCCGCCGATACCGCCTGCAACGCCCGCATACAACGTCGAGACGCCAGCGGCCCCTCCGCCTGTCCGCCACTTCGACGTCCCCGACGATCCGTCGGGCTTCGACCCTTCGCGCACACCCGATCCGCTGCGCGCCCAAGCGGAGATCAACGACTACTACGCCGAGCAGCGCGCGCGAAAACGCGTTCGGGCGTTGACCTGGCTCGTGGTGTTGCTGGTCATCGCAGGTGGCGTGGGCTTCTTCATCATCCGCAACGCCCAAAAGAAGGCCTACGAAGAAGAGATGGCGAAGTTTCTCCTCGCCTTCCGCAAGGTTGACGACCTGCATACCGCAGACTTTTGGCGCTGTGCTGTGCGGGCCAAGCACATGGACGTTCGCTTGGCCGCCGATGGCCGCGTGGTCACCGAGGGGCTGAGCAAGGCCTTCAAGAACTTCCCCAAATCACAGCCCGACAACGTGCAGAATAAGTGCCTGCCCCAGCTTGGCGCCGCATTGCGTGGCTATAAGGCGCTCAAGCCCCCCGAGGATCTGGTCAAAGAACTCGAAGGCGTGATCGCCGTCATCGAGCAAACGCGCCAGGCCTTTATCGCCTACCACGCCAAGATGCAGCAGCGCTCGGCGCTGGCCACGGCGGAAAAGGAAATCCTCACCGCCGCCTCAGCACTGCACAATGGCGACGACAAAGAGATCGACAAGGCCGCCGGCTATGCGCTGGTGCTCGAGTGCGCGCTACCCGAATTGCCAAAACTGCTCAAGGAGATCAAGCGCGGTCCCGATAGCCATCCGATCGCCAAGCACATCTACGAGAGCTGCAAAGCCAACCCGGCGATCGCCGACACCTTCCGCGTCAAGTGCCACGGTCAGCTCGCCGAAATTGCCAAGAACCCGCGCAAGCCCGCGATCTACGCGACACTCAAGAGCAAGATCGCCGGCGATGATCAAGAGCGCATGGCGATCGACGACTGCTTCAAGCGCGCAAGTCGCGGCTTCTTCCACACCGAGCTCAACGCGATCGGTCAGGTCTGGTATCAATACCGTGTCGCGCGCGACCAAAAGCTGCTCAAAACCCTATTTACCAAGGGCAAGAGTGGCGGCTAGTCGCTCGCCCGCCTCAGCGCACCCGGCGACGGACCACCAACCAGCGCAAGCGCTCGAAACTCTCCCTGCCCGAAAACTGCCTTCGCCCCGCGGCAGCACTAGCGGTAAGCTGCTAGTCGATGTCTGACAAAACCATCGCCACACTAGCGCAACGCGGCGTCAAGCTGCTCAGCCCACAAAGTATTTCCATCGCTGAGGATGTCGACCTAGGTCGCATTCACGGCCCCGATACGGTGCTTTATCCGGGAACGCGGCTCGCCGGTGACAAGACGCTGATCATGCCCGGCGCGAAGATCGGTCAGGAAACGCCGGCGACGGTGATCAACTGCGCGATCGGTCCCAAGGTCAGCCTCAAGGGCGGATTTTTCGAAGAAGCGGTTTTCCTCGAGCGAGCTTCGATGGGATCGGCGGCCCACGTGCGAGCAGGCACATTGCTCGAGGAGCAGGCCAACGCCGCCCACGCGGTTGGACTCAAGCACACGATCCTTTTGCCCTTCGTCACCCTCGGTAGTCTGATCAACTTTTGCGATGCATTGATGGCCGGCGGCACCAGTCGTCGCGATCACAGCGAAGTAGGCAGCTCCTTCATTCATTTCAACTTCACGCCGTTCGGGCAGTCCGGCGACAAGGCCACGCCCTCGTTGATCGGCGACGTGCCCCACGGCGTGATGTTGCGCAGTCGCAGGATCTTCCTTGGCGGACAGGCCGGACTCGTCGGACCGACGCGGATCGACTATGGCACTGTGCTCGCTGCCGGCTTCGTCTATCGCCGCCAGCACGGCCCGGACCAGCTAGTCGTCGGTGAACGGGTCGCACACACCACGCGTGCCTTCACCGCCGCCAGCTACACGCGCATCGCCGACAAGGTTGCCCTCAACCTCGAATACATCGGCAATCTCGCCGCGCTCTGGCATTGGTACGAACGCGTGCGCCTTTCCGAGGCAAGCGGAGCGCTGCAACAACTCTACACGCAGGCGCGCGAAACGATCGAATTGGCGATCGAAGAACGCATCAAGCGCCTTGGCGCGCTGGCCGCTTACATGGACGAGTCAGTTGCCAACCTGCGAGCCAGTCAGAGCCCCCGCCCCGAGGAGATCGCGCGCCAGGAGCGCTTTGCCCGCGAGTGGCCAACCGCTGCCGACCGGCTGGCCAGCTATCGCAACTTCTGCGATGGCGATGACCCGCAGTGTCAGGCGCTGCTCGCCGCCTATCGACAGGCAGCGGGCGACAACTACACCGACCGCATCGCTGCCCTGGATGACAACGGGGTTGCCGCCGCCACAAGCTGGCTGCAGCGTATCGTCGCGCAGGCGACCGCCTGCCTCAGCCTCGACAGCTAACCGGCGCTAACTGGTCGCTCCAAACCGCGCGACACTACAGCTGTACCAGCGCGATGCTGATCGCCAAGTAGCCCGCGCACAAAAACGAAAAAGCCCCCGAGTTACGGAGGCTTTTTCAAAAAAGGAAAATAAGAGCGAAATCTTTAAGAACTAAGACGCGGTATAAGAAGAAGAATAAGCTAAGATAAGCATTACTAAGCGCGTACCTGCTTGGTCTTAAAGCATCTTGTATGCCAGTGTGGGATACATCTGTAAACCGTTAGAAATATTAGAGGTGACTTCGGTGCACGCTGTGCACCCCTGACATCCATGTCAGTCGGGTCGAGCAAATCTGCGACCTGGCAAACGTAACCAGATAGAATTAGCCAACAAACAGGACGAGACCTGAAGTTGGCAGTCCTGCCAGACATTTTGAAGAATCATGTCGAAGCTTCTATTGATCGCCTCCGACGGCAGTGAGCGGCGCGTCGCCCTGGTTGAAAACGGCGCACTAGCCGAGGTGTTCATCGAGCGCGAACAAGAGCGCGGCAACGTCGGTAGCATCTACAAAGGGCGCGTTGCGCGGGTTCTGCCCGGCATGCAGGCCGCATTCGTCGAAATCGGACTTTCGCGCGCCGCCTTTCTCTATGCGGCAGATGCGAGACGGCTGCCCGAGCTGCGCGAGGATGGCGAAAACGGCGATCCCGCCGAGGACGCCAGTCGCGAGTTGCCACCGATCCAATCACTGGTCCACGAAAGACAGGAGCTACTGGTCCAAGTCTCCAAGGATCCGATCGGCACCAAGGGCGCCCGCATCACCACCAATATCTCGCTGCCGGGTCGACACCTGGTGTTGATGCCAACGGTCGACCACATCGGCATCTCCCGCCGTATCCTCGACGAGGGCGAGCGCGAGCGCCTGCGCAAAATCGTTGAGAGTATCCGCCCACCGAGTTGTGGCTTCATCGTGCGCACCGTCGCCGAAGGCCAGAGCGAAGCTGAGCTCAAGGCCGACATGGAGTTCTTGCTGCGCCAGTGGGAAGAGATCTCCCAAAACGCCAGCAGCGCCAGTGCACCCTCGCTGATCTACCGCGACCTTGACGTCACGCTACGCGCCGTCCGAGATATGCTGTCCGACGATTGCGAGCAGCTGCTGATCGACAACCCCAGTGAGTTCGCGCGCGTCAAAGACTTTGTTTCAACCTTCGCCCCAAGCCACAGCAGATCACTCGAACTCTACCAGGGCTCGGAACCGTTGTTCGATGCCTACGGCGTCGAGGTCGAGCTCGACCGCGCGCTGACGCGTAAGGTCTGGCTGCGGTCGGGAGGGTACCTGGTGATCGACCAGACCGAAGCGCTAACCTCGATCGACGTCAACACCGGGCGATTCGTCGGCTACCGCAATCTCGAAGATACGATCTCCAAGACCAACCTCGAAGCTGTCAAAGAGGTCGTCGACCAACTGCGAATCCGCAACATCGGCGGATTGATCATTATCGACTTCATCGATATGGAGCGAGAAGCCGACCGGCAGAAGGTCTGGCGCACGCTACAGCAAGCACTGCAGGCTGACCGCGCGCGCACCAACGTGCTGGAAATCTCGGAGCTGGGCTTGGTGGAAATGACGCGCAAGCGCGTCCGACCTAGCCTCAATCAACAGTTGACCGACCAGTGCCCCTACTGTGAGGGCCGCGGTTACCTCAAGTCCGCGGCAACCGTCAGTTACGACGTCCTGCGCGAAATACGGCGGCAAGCCCACGAGCTGCCCGGCGATGCGATCATCGTCGCCGTCCACCCGGATGTCGCCGACCGCCTAGCTGAGGATGAGCCGGATTATCTCGCCTTTTTGGAGCAGCGCCTCGGCAAAGAAATCGTCGTCGACGCGCAAGCTGACTTTCATATTGAGCAGTTCGAGATCCATGTTAAGTTCAAACAGTAACCGGAACGATAGCGAAAGCAATGAACGTACCCCGTGACGAACGCATCGTGATCAACCGCGAGTTCGACAGCGTCGAGCAGTTCATCACCGAATACGTCACCAACATTTCCCGCTCGGGCGCATTCATCCGCTGCAAAGATCCCTTACCGCCGGGGACGCGCGTCAAGCTGCGCTTTAGCGTAATCGTCGATGATATCGAAACCGTCGAAGGGATCGGCGAGGTCGTCCGTGTTTCCGCCGATCCGCCCGGAATGGGCGTGGCATTTGTCGAGCTGACATCGTTCTCGGCAAAACTGATCGAACGAATCATGACGAGGCGGCCGTGAGCATTGGCAAGCGACTGGCGAGCCTTTTTCGCTCGAACATCAACTCACTTTTTTCCGACGACGAAGGCTCCGCAAGCACCACGCCACTCGAGCAGATGTCCGACGCCGAACTCGAGGCGGAACTCGCCCGGCGCCAGGCTCGTCGCGAGGCAGCGAGCCACGCCGCCCAGGACGCCGCTGGCGATCCTTGGGAAAGCGCGCGCTACCGCTCGAGCGGCCAACGTGCACGCCGCCCGTCGGAGAGCTTCAATGCGCGCTCGCGCCGCCACGGAACAAGTCGCGAGTCGCGACTGGCCCAACTCTACGCCCAGCTTGAATGCCCAAATGGGTCTGACCTCGAAACCGTCCGCAAACATTATCGCCAGATGATGCGACGTTATCATCCCGATGTTCACACCAAAGACCCCGAACGCCACAAGCTGGCCACCGAGCTCAGCCAAAAGCTGACCGAGGTCTACAACGAACTGCGACGCGAGTTGAGCGGGACGGCGCGCCAGCGCTGATAAGAGATGGAAGCCCTCCTCGCAGCGCTGATTACCGCCGGAGTGATCAGCCTTGGTGTGCGAATTGCACGAAAGCGAAGAGCTGCAAAAGAGAGCTCACAGCGCCAGCTCGTTGAACGCTCGATCTATCAAATGCTCCCAGGAGACATCGTTACTATCGAGGGCCGCGACCATACCATCGAGGGGGTAGTCGAACTCACACAGGGCGCATCCTACTGGCGTGAGGCTGAGCTTCGCGATGGAAACTGTCAACGATGGCTATCTGTGCGCCCAGAGCGAGACGGCGGCATCATCATCGCTGACACACAGGCCAAACTACGCATCTTTGGCGAACCATCCGAGCAATACGACGACGCAGGCGATATTTTCGCACTCGACAGCAACGGCGTCGCAAAACTGACCACGCGACATGGCAGCCTTCGCGCGCTCGAGGGCGACAGCTGGCGATTTTGGGACTATCAGCGCGCGGGCAACCAGCGCTTACTGCTGCGGCAGCTCGGCCAGACTTGGCAAAGTCATCGCGGTAACAAAGTCCCGCCGCACATGATCGAGCTTTGGCCAGCTGAACCCAAGGACGACTAGCCGCGCTCGCTCGCCCAAGGCATGCTAGGCGCTGCGCAAGCTGCGCAAACGAGCGTCGGGGCGCGCTGACTCGGGCCAAGACTCTTTTGCCTGACAATACAAACGCTCAGCCAGAATACGATCGCCGCTGAAGTGCCAGGCGACATCTCCCGCGGCGACAAGCAGACGACCGCGCTGCGCACCGGAGAGACGAGAACTGCTCGCAGCGCGCTGCAGCAAAGCAAACGCCGCCGACCAATCCTGGCGACTCGCCGCGAACGCCGCCAGTGCCTGCATCGCTAGCGGATGTTCCGAATCGTGAGCGATCGCCTGCTCCATCGAGCGACGGATCACCGCCAGATCTCCATCGGAAACACGCGCGAGCAAAGTCGGTTCAAAAGCCGACGCGGCCCAGGTTTCGGCGACATCGATCCAACCGCGCTCACCGGTGACGGGCACGGCGCCCGGCCCCAGAGCGATATGCACCAGCAATCGGCGACCAATCTGCACCTCGGCCAGGTGCAAATGACACAACCCACGTCGCACGTAGTGCCCTGCCAGCACGTGCGGCTCGAGTTCGGCGGCGAACTTATCGATCACCGCATCGGTGATGCGCAAGCTGTTGTCCCACTGGCGACGCCAATAGCACAGCTCGCCCAGGCGAATCAGCGTCGGCAAGTGCAGCGGGTCAAGGCTAAATGATTTGACGAAGGCGCGAAACGCGCCGTCGTCGTCACCCAAGTGCTCGCGTGCAACAGCAAGTCGGTAGTGCTGGATGTGACTCGATGGAAGCACGAGTTGATCATCGATCGCCTTTTCCAGCAACAGCCGCAGCTTACGCCAACGCGCTGCTGCAAAGCCGTACTCCGAGAGCCGCGCCACGAGCTGCGGCGATGGCTGCGTTTGCTGGAGCGCAAAGAGCAGGTCAAAGGCTTCTTTGGCGCGACCGAGCTTGTCCGATAGCAGCTCAGCTAGTTCAAGCGTCTGTCGCTCGACGGTCAAGCGATCTTCGGCTAGCGCGAGCAGGCGCCGACGCAGCTCGACGGCAACGTCGAAGTCGCCGAGCTGCTCGCTGATCGCCAACTGCGCGGCGAGAAGTTGGCGATTGTCCGGGTCGATCAGCTGCGCCCGGCGCAGTGCATCAAGACCACGCTCGCGCGCGCCCGACTCGGCAGCAACCGTCGCCGCCTCCATCAGGATCGAAACCTGGTCAAGCGCCGGCAACCGCGAAAACGCCCGCCCACCGTCGATCAGGCGCTGCAGCAGACCATCGAACTGGCGTAGGCTGTTGGCTGAACGATAGGTATCGGAGACCTTAAGCAAGATCTGCCGCGAGATGGTCGGCGTGCAAATCGCCTCGACAAAGTACTGCTCGGCGCGAGGCCGCTGCGATCGACTGAACAGCAGCTGTGCGCACTGCAACAACAATTCGGCTCTCGATCGACCGATCGGCTCGCTGGCCAGCTGCTCCTCCAGCAGAGCAACCTGACCCTCGCGATCACCCCGGCGACCGAGCAACCCAGCGATCATCAAGCGTGCATCGCGAAAACCCGGTGCGATCTCCTCTGCCGCACGGCAAAGCTCGATCGCCTTATCATCATCGTTGAGTTGCTCGCTCCAAAGCGTCGCTGCCGCGACTAGCGCCTCCGCGCGACGCTGGGGGTCACTGAGCGCACCGGCAAGCCGTTGCCTAGCCTCGGCGAGCTCCCTTGGCCGTTCAAGGCGCTCAAAGCAATCGCACAGCGACTGAAGCAATTGCGGAGCTGGCGGACCATCGTTGAGCGCCTGAGCGTTGCGCAGATAGCCAAGCGATCGCAGCGGTTGATCGAGCACAGTCTGGTTGAGCTCGGCTAGCTCGAGCAGGATCCGCCGCTTCTCCGCATCGTCGGCGCGGCCCAGGTCGTAGCGAAGTTGCAGCTCCAGCTCGGCAAACGCGCCGGCGCGCTTGAGCAGCGACTTGAGCTGTTCACGCGCCGCTGCGTCATTCGGCACAAGCGCAACGATTTCCCGGCTGGCATCTAAAGCAGCTTCGACCTCACCGAGTGACTCGGACAAGGCGATGATCTCGCGATAACACTCGACGCGATCGATCATGTCTGTCGTCGCTGCGGCAACCTCCTGCAGCACCGCCAGCAGCTGCGGCTTGTCGCCGCTTTGCGTGAGGTACTCGCGACAAAACGCCAGTGCCTCCGCCCGCGATCCATCATGGTGCAACAGCCGGCGGTACTGGCGAAAGGCCTCCTCTGGCTCACCCAACGCGATATGCAAGCGCGCGATTTCTTCGGCGTGCGCGATCAAGTCGGCGGACTGCGATTGCAGCATCTCCAATACATCGATCAGCTGGCGTTGATCGTTCCGACGACGATACACGTCAGCCGCCGTCTTGAGCAGAGAGAGATCGTCTGCACAGACGAGCAATGCCCGCTCAACGAACGCGCCAGCCTCAGCAGGTAGAGTCTCAGCCTTGGCGAGCAGCGCAGCTAGCTGACCACAGTAGGCCGCTCGTTTGCGGCGATCGGCTTCGCGAGCGATTGCCCAGACGATCGCTTGCCCAAGCAGGTCCAAGAATTCATTGGGATCGAAGGTCGAGAGCAACAGATCGAGCCAACGGTTGCCGGCCCGCGAAAACAGCAGCACTGCGCGCTCGCAGAAATCCCGCTCCGCTGCGAGTGGACCGCGACGGCGTTCAACTTGGATTGCCTGGCAAAAGCGCTGCACCTGCTCGTCGGCATCGAGCGACATCGCACAGATCTTTTCCAGTCGCTGAGCCAATGGAGACAGGTCATCTTCCTGCTGTTGATCCCGTTCGCGTCGCTCGCGATGAGCCTCGACCAAACGCGGATCGGCCTGCGCTCGGGTGGCCAGCGATGCGATCAGCTGACGAGCCGCAACGAAATCATCCGCAAGTTCATAGTCAGCCATCAGGGCAAGCGCGCGGTCGACCCACTGCCCGGTGATCGGCCGACCTGCGGCCAAGAGTCGCTCGAACGACAAGCGTCGAACAAACAGCGGTACCGCCTGCTCAGCGGGCCGCACTGCCCAGATCTGCTCCAAGCATTCGCTCGCCTGGGCGTTCGAGGCATCAAGTGTGCGCAACGTTTCGGCCGCATCGGCAAAGCGCTCGAGCGCTAACTCCAGCAGAAGCTGACGATGCTGCAGCGCCTGCCGCTCTCGTTCGTCAGTCACCTGCCGCCGACGCCGACGCAGTTCGCGCAATAGCGCCGAACGATCCCCACTTTGCTCAAACCAACGCAGACGCAACTCGGCAGACTCGCGGTCACCCGGATCGAGCTGCAGGATCTGCTCACCCGTCGCTGCCGCCGCCTCGAGGTCTGCTAATTCGTCGACGTAAAGGCGTAGCTGTTCGCGCAGCAGCGTTAGGCGCTTGGCGGGGTGATTGGCGCGCAACAGTGCGTCGGCCAGCAAGCGACGATAAGCATCCCAACGTCGGCCTTCCCGATAGAGCTCGCGTAACCTGGCGGCCGCCTGCTCGCAGTCTTTCGACCGACGCCGCCACAGGCGTTGGCAGGCCAACTCAAGCACTACCTTGTCGTCGAAACGCTCAGCAACCCGCGCAAGCGTCGACCATGCTGCAGGACGATTGAGCGCCTCAGCCGCAAGCTGCAGCAGCCCCAGCAATTCAGCGTTGCCAGCGGCTTCAGCCAGATTTTCGGCCAACCAGCCGAAGGTCTGCGGCGCCTGGGGAAACCGGCGCAGCACCCAACGCGCCAGGCCAAACGCCTGATCGGTCACGCCGCTTCGCGCATATGCAGCAGCCAGACGGACAAACGATGCGTCGACGTCATCCACGGCGAGTAGAAAGAGCGCGTCGCCCAACGCCTCGCCGTCGACAGTTCGACCGTCTTTTTCGATCGCCAAAGCGATCAGCCCGATCAGCTCTCGTTGCTGATTCTGCTCGAGCTCCGTGTCGGTCAGCAGTTTCAACGACAGCCCGGCGAGCTCAGCCACGCGACCGCCGTCGACCAACGCCGACGCATGGCGCAGCACCAGATCTGCGACAGCATTCAAGCGGGAGCTCGCACCCACCACGCGCTCAAGCACCCTCATCGCTTCGTGATGCGCGGCGCGCGCGCAAAGCAAACGCACCGATGCGTCGGCGGCATCTAGATCGTTCGGGTCTGACTCGGCGCATGCCCGCCAATGGCGCTCGGCTCGCTGACTGTCGCCCGCATGCTCGGCGACCTGGGCCGCCCGTCGACGCAACTCAGCGTCACCACCCGCCTCACCTAACGCAGCCTCCAGTCGATCGAGCTCTGCCTCGACCTCAGGGCGAGCGGCGCTTGTCTGCTCCATCGGGCGATCCTATCACGTTGCCGCCCAGAAAAAACCCAATAAAGTCAAAGGCAAAGACTATCCACCACAAGGTCGGCCACGGCGGCGGCGTATCACCTGGCGATAACAACGTGCTGCTGGCAGCGATCTGCTCAGCGGGCTTTGACGGACCTCAACGGGCCGACTACACTTTCACCGACTCGTGCGATGCATGGTGTTGCCGAATTGAAACGTTATCGCTCGTGCTTTCGTGATGTTGGCAATACCGGCCACGAAGACGAGTAGCAGCAGCGGTCATTAAGGGGTTGGCGTCGCAAGGCGCAACCAAGGAGACGACATGGGCATAGTGGACTTCCTCAAGCGTGGCGTCAGCGAGATGATGGTTGCTCGTCCCGACGAGGCGAAAAACCACATCATCTACAAACATCCCGATCAGACGATCCCACAAAGCGCCCAGCTCACCGTCGACCAGGACGAAATCGCCCTGTTCTTCCGTGACGGAACGATCGTCGGCGTCGTCCAACCAGGGCGCCACACCCTGGAGACCTCGAACATCCCGTTTCTCTCCAACCTGATCGATAGCTTCACCGGTGGCAACGTACTGATGGCGGAGGTCTATTTCGTCACCTTACGCGAGCTGACCAACTTCAAGTTCGGCGGGCGCATCGGCGCGGTAGAAGATCCCAAGTCCGGCATCCCGGTGCAGACGATGGTCCACGGTAGCTATTCGCTCAAGGTCATGGATCCGCAAAAACTACTGTTGGGTCTCGTCGGCATGCAGTCAACCGACAACGAGTCCTTCACCCGCTGGTTCCGCGAACAGCTGCTCAAGGTCATTCGCGATCGCGTCGCCGAACTGTTGGTAAAAAAGCGCTGGCCGCTACTCGACGTTACTTCCGGTGCATATACCGAAGAGATCGAACAAGACGTGCTCGATGGCGTCCGTCGCCACGTCGACGAATATGGGTTGTCGATCGTCCGCCTCGGAAACTTCGTTGTCGCGATCGGCGACGAAGACGAGCGCAATCTCAAGAAACTCTACACCGACGCGGCTTACGTTCGCATGTCGGGCGGCATGCAAGGCTTCCAACAATTCGCTGGCGCTAAAGCGATGATGGGCGCGGGCGAGGGTATGGCCCGTGGTGGTGGTGGCGGCGGCGGCGGTGCGTTACTCGGCGGTGCGGGTCTCGGCGTCGGCTTCGGCCTCGCCGGGGCGTTTCAGCAATCGATGGCTCCTGCTGCCGGCCCCGCTGGGCAACAACCTCCGCCAATGCAGCAACCGCCACCTTTGAGCAGTGGGCCCGCCAACCCGTTCGCCCCCGGCGCCACAGCGGCGGTGCAGTTTCACATCCACCTTAACGGCCAGCAAATGGGCCCCTACGGCCTAGAGATCCTCAAGCAAGGCGTCGACTCGGGGCAATTCACAACCGAAACACCCGTCTGGCGCACCGGCATGCAAGCCTGGACGCCGGCTGGTCAAGTTGCTGAACTACAACAGCTGTTCGCGCCACCGCCGCCCGGCGGATCTTCCGAATCCGGCGGGTCCTCGAGCGGACAAGGACCGGGAGGCGGCCCACCACCGTTTGGCGGCTAGACCGCAGCCGATCCTCACCAGCCAGCATGCCACTCACCGCTCCACTCGAGCGATGCCTCCCCCCGCTACGGTTCCGGTTCCGATCGATCGGCCTGCTCGCGCTGCTCTGCAGCTGCGCAACGCAGCCCACGCGATCGATGCCCACGACCAGCGATCACCTCGCGACGCTACGTCGTCTCGAGCGCGAAACACCCGAAGCAGCCCCACGCGCCTTTCGCAGAATCACCCATGGCAGCTTCACGATCCTTTACCAACGCGCCCGTGCCACAGCCGATCGCCTGCTCACCGACGCCGAGGCGCTGCGCGAGCAACTGCTTGTCCGCTACAGTGGCAACACCGCGCCGAAGACCTGGTCGCCGAAGTGTCAAATCTACCTCTACGACCGAATGCGCGAGCTGAATGTCGGCCGCCACGGCTATCACATCGCGGGTAGTGGTAGCAGCCGCGCCTCGCGCCTCAGCCCCGGATTGACGCTCAGCCGCACGATCTCATTGGCCGCCGACGACCCGGAACTATCCTCAACGCTGGCCCACGAGCTAACCCATGTGATCTTTGCCGAGCTGCTCGGTCGACACCCACCCTCGTGGGCTAACGAAGGGCTGGCGCGGCTTGCCGAAAGCCCACAAAATATTCAGCGCAGCCGTCGTCTGGTGCGTCGCGCCGTGGCCAGCGGAGATCACTTTCGCTTGGCCGAGCTGATCGCCTTTTACCGCCCCCCCGACCAGGCCACACAACTCTTCTACAGTCAGAGCGCCGATTTGGTGCGGTTTCTCCTGCAACGCCGCGACTATCCGACATTCATCGGATTCATCGCGGACCTGCAGAGCAGCGAAGTCGACGCCGCACTCAACAAACACTACGGGGTCGTCGATCTCGCCGAGCTCGAGCGCGCCTGGCTTGCCCAATTCGCTGTGCGCTAGCAGCGCACCAGGGCACTGGAGTCGGTCACTTGACGCGCTTCATGATCAGCGTGCCGGCGGGCTTGATCAATTTGAGCTCTTTGCCGGACGGCTCGAACGTCACCACCTCGGTCTTGCCTTTGATCACCGTGGTCAGCGTCTTGCCTCTGGCCGTCCAACTGCCTTGCTCGCGCTTGGTCTGGTCTCCCCGCGTCATCTCGGCGACAAAACCACCCTTCTTCTTGAAGGTCGCGGTCATCTTCATCCCTGGCGGCACCTTGCGCGCTTGGCCTTGGTGCTCAAGACGATCGGCCTGCCACACGCCGATCAATTTCTTGTTGGCCAGCGCGGTACCACCGATCAGCGCACTGCAAAGCAGCGCCGCTCCGACAAGAGAACTCAGTCGCATCCGATGCACCTCTTTCTGCAAGACCTACAGGGTAGGGCAGTTGGCGGCACACGACCAGCGCTACTCAATCGCCAGCCCTGCGCCGGGCCTGGCTGGCGGATAGGAGGGATGGCAGCTGCTTAGGGCGCGCTGCAGGTTCTGGTCAGTGGCACGTCGTCCCCGAATAAGCCTTAAATATGGAACCATTGCAGGCTGGCTCCTGCGATGACTTGCTGGTGCGCGGCGGTCAGCCTGCGGAGCGCCTCGCCCAACCCCGGAAAACCTTGGGGCCGGATATGCGCGACGGGGCAATGCCGCGGCGAAAGGGACGCCCGTCAGGTGCTCTGATAAGATGAAGCGGGTGAGCACCTCATCTCCAACGGGCATCGCCGCGATCGCCAAGCGCGCACTCGATCTGGCCCTCGCCAGCTCGGTCTTGTTGTTCGGTGCGCCGTGCTGGGCGGTTATCGCGCTCGCTGTGCGCCTGACAGGAAAGACCGTGTTCTTTGTCCAGCCACGGCCAGGCTACCGCGGCCGCGTGTTTTTGCTCTACAAATTCCGCACGATGGTCGATGGCACCGAGGAGAGCGAGGAAGCCAGTCGCGCAGCCAGAACCACACGGATCGGCAATCTGCTGCGCCGCACCAGCCTCGACGAAATTCCTCAGCTATATAACGTACTGCGCGGTGAGATGAGCATCGTCGGCCCACGTCCGCTTCTGGTCGACTACCTCGATCGCTACTCCGGCAACGAGCACCGAAGGCACGACGTGTTACCCGGACTGACTGGCTGGGCCCAAATCCATGGCCGCAACGACACGACCTGGCAAGAGCGCCTCGATCGCGATCTGTGGTACGTCGACAATTGGTCGCTAGCGCTCGACCTGAAGATCATCGCCCGCACCTTCGCCCGCTTGTTGGACGGCGCGCAGCCAATGAGCGAGTTTAGAAAGCCATCATGAGCGAACGGATTTACCTGTCGCCACCGCACCTCTCGGGCAAGGAGGCGCAATACATCAACCAAGCGCTCGACGCCAACTGGGTCGCCTCGACTGGCGAACACCTCGATGCATTCGAAGCGGCAACCGCCGAGCGCTGCGGCGTCAAACATGCGGTCGCCGTCTCAAGCGGCACCGCTGCACTGCACCTCTGTCTGCGCCTGTTGGGCATCGGCCCCAAAGACGAGGTCCTGATCCCATCATTGACCTTTATCGCCTCAGCCGCGGCCGCAGTGCAGGCCGGCGCAACGCCGGTTTTCGTCGACAGCGAACACACCAGCTGGAACATCGACCCCGATCGGCTGGGCGAGGCGATCGACGACGGGCGACGACGCGGCAAGCGGGCCAAGGCGCTGATCGCCGTCGACATCTATGGCCAGTGTGCCGACTATCATCGACTGTTGCCGATCTGTCAGGATGCAGGCATTCCTTTGATAGAGGATGCCGCCGAAGCGCTTGGTGCGAGCTATCGCGGCCAACCCGCGGGCAGTTTTGGAGAACTGGCGATCCTCTCGTTCAACGGCAACAAGATCGTCACCGCCGGCGGGGGCGGGATGCTACTGACCAACGACCACCGGCACGCCGACCGGGCCCGCTTCCTCGCGACGCAAGCGCGCGACCCAGCGCCGCACTACCAACACAGCACCGTTGGCTACAACTATCGCCTGAGCAATCTTCTCGCCGGCGTTGGCCGCGCCCAACTATCGGTTCTCGATCAGCGGATCGCCGCGCGAAAAGCGAATTTCATCGCTTATCGCCAGTCTCTTGGCCAACTGCCCGGAATTTCAGTCATGCCGATCGCCGACTGGGGCTCACCAAACTATTGGCTGAGCTGCATCTTGATCGACAAAGCAAGATTTGGCACCGACCGTGAGGCGATCCGCCAAAGGCTAGAAGCAGAGAACATCGAAGCGCGTCCACTGTGGAAACCGCTACACCTCCAGCCGGTGTTCGCCGATACGCGGGTCTATGGCGGCGAGATGGTCGCACAGCTCTTCGAGCGCGGGCTCTGCCTGCCGAGCGGCTCAGCGCTGACCGATGAGCAGCGCCTAAAAATCATTGAAATCATAAGCCAAACACACTAAGAGTATCCGACCATCGAAGACGTTGTGAATCGATTGTGACCTCGCGCCCACTAAGCGATATAGAGACAGATGATGGCGCAGCCACACCGACCCATTGATGACCTTGTGTTGGAGCAGCTTTTGGAGCGCGCGCCGATCGCCGTCGATCCCAGAAGCTGGCACGACCTGTTGAGCGACCGCACGGTGCTAATCACCGGCGCCGGAGGTTCGATCGGTGCAGAGCTATCGCGCCAGCTGCTCAAGAGTCCAGCTCGCAAACTGATCCTACTCGACCACGCCGAAGCCGCCCTGTTCGAAGCGCTCCAAACGCTAGACACAGACGGCCGGTGCCTTCCGATCATCGCCGACGTTCGCGATGCACGACGGATCGAAGCACTCTTCAAGCAACAACGCCCGCAGGTCGTGCTACACGCTGCCGCTCACAAGCACGTGCCGCTGATGGAGCAAAACCCGCAGGAGGCGTTCATCAACAATGCCGGTGCGACGCGGCTGTTGGCCGAACAAGCGGTCGCTCATCAAACAGAGACCTTCGTGCTGATCTCGACTGACAAGGCAGTCGCACCCTGCTCGGTGATGGGCGCCAGCAAGCGGCTAGCCGAGGAGGTCGTCTTGGGCATTGCTCGTGAATGCGCCGCCAAGACGCGCCTCTTAGCGGTGCGCTTTGGCAATGTGCTCGGCAGCCGCGGTAGCGTCGTGCCGATCCTTTATCGGCAAATCCAAGCGGGCGGTCCGCTGACAATCACCGACGCCAAGATGCAACGCTACTTCATCACCATCGGGGAGGCTAGCCAACTGGTGCTGCTCGCCGCCGCCCAGGGAGATACCGCGAGCAATTACATCCTGGAGATGGGGAAACCAATCGCCATCATTGAACTAGCCCAAAGGTTGATCACGCTATGCGGCGCGGACCCCAAGGCGATCGCTATCAAATACACCGGCATCCGACCCGGCGAGCGGCTGCGCGATCCGCTCGATTTTGAGCAGACCCAGCCCACTCGCTTTCCGCGAATCCGCCGCTGCATTGAACCAAGCTGGCCGCTTGCGCGCACTCAGGGCGCGCTCGATGCGATCTGCGCGCTCGACCCAGCATTGACGCCAGATGAACTGCGCCAGCGCATCGGCGAGCAGCTTTCCTTTATTACGGAGGAGCCGCGCGGGCGACGGCCGGTGAATATCCGAGCCGCCGCCTCCAGCGCGATCTAGTGGAAGACGGCAATACCGCCGACGGGCTGGCCGCCACTTTGGTAGTTCGGGTTGCCCAAGCAAAGGTCAACGAAGCCGTCTTTGTCGAGGTCGGGCAAGAAGTCGGCAGAGAAGCCTAGACCGGCCGCCCCGGTGCCGACCGGCGGCAAGAGCTCCAAGTCCGGCTTACTAATGTCGTAGTCTTTGACGTTGGCGCCAGCGACACCGAAGTAGACCAAGAAGCCCGAGCGATCGATCGTCGCCGTGCGGTTGATCGAGATCACCAGGTCGGCGATACCATCCTTATTGAAGTCCGCACCTTTGACCGGATCGATACGCGAGCCCTGGACAATCGTCTGACCCATGTTGGCGCTCGCCAGCGGGACGGAGTAATTGTTTTCCAACACCGCCACGGCATCGCTGACACTAGTCGGCGTCCCGGCTTTGAGGTTGAAGATCCAGATTTGACCTCTGAACTTGTCAGCGGTCTGCCCGTAGAACGGGCTAGCGATCGCAAACTCGGGCACACCGTCATTGTTTAGATCGCCGACGCCGGCACCCATCATGCCGAAATAGAACTGCTCAGCATCGCTCCCACCGGAGATCTCGAAAATGCTCGGGTCAGCGAGCGTAATCGTCGAGACCCCGCTGCGCTTGCCGCCCTTGATAATAAACGCCTTGCCCTTGAAGGTATTGGCCCCGATCTCACCGACAAACAGGTCGATCGTATTGTCGGCGTCACCATCGATGTTGCCCAAACCACCGATCGTCGAACCGAAGAACGCCGACGACGACGCGCCGGTAATCGTCAGATCGGCCGCCGTCGGAACCACGCGCCGCGTCGGGTGAGTACTCGCGCTGGCCGAATCAACCGGCGTTAGCGCTTCGCCATAGTCGAAGACCACAGTCGCAGCACCACCGCTGACAACAACCGTGACCATATCGTCTTTGGCGTCACCGTTGTGGTCGATGCCCTCGACTTGATACGCCATCGTGTCGGCAGCCGCCGATCCGGCTGGCAACTCCCAGACCATGTCGGCAGGCAGTTTTGTCGGTTGGGCTGCGTCGTACTCGTCGAGCCGATCGCCGAAGGTGGATGTACCTAGGTAGAGATAGATCCGGCCATTGCCAGATCCATCGCGGGCAACAATGTTATTGCCCGTGCCAATCAGCAGATCGTCACAACCATCGCCGTTGAAGTCCAGTGCACGCATGTTGAGCCCAAAGCCCCAACCGGTGGCCTTGGTACCCGCATTGGTCCCCTGAATCGTGATCGGCAACGAAGAGATCAGCTCTTTGACGCCGTCGGACTTGTAGATCACCACTGTCCCCTTGCCGCCATTGGCCTTGGGCGCGGCAACAGCGACGTCAGTGTCACCATCGCAATCGAAGTCACCGGCCGCCACCGTGCGGCCAAAGGACTCACCGCTCACCGCGCCAGCGATCGACTGAAGCTTGAAGGTCATGGTCAGGTTGACGTTCTTAGTGGACTCGACCTTGGCGACGTTGCCCAGATAGTCGATACAGCGCACGCCAAACTCGTAGTTGATCGACAACCGCTCAACGGTCAGTGGCTCGGTATGGGCGCCAGTGCCGACGGCAAATTCCTTGCCAAACGTCGTCGGTAGGTTCCAGATACCTTCGTCCACGTTGGTCTTGTTATTGGTGTCATCGGCCCAAGCCAGCTGGCACTTTTCAATGCCGCTGCCATTGGTGCCATCACTCGGTACAGTAAACGTGCAGTTGACTGCGCGGCTTCGGTGATTGGTCTCAACGCAGGCCAGATCCTGCACGCGCGCAGGCAAGGCCGTGTCGACGATGATCTGTCCCGCGTTGGTCTCGGCGGAGTTGCCACTGCCAGTGGCGGTGCAGATCGCTTTGTAGGTATGCGTGCCATCATCTAGGTTGAGATTGAAAGCAGCTTTGCCGCCCGTCGGTGTCACCTTGCCTTGAGATGTCGATCCGACGAACAGCTCGACCTGGTCGGCGTCGCTCGTTACTTCGATCGTTGTCTGCGTCTTGGCTGTGTTTTTGTCGGCGTCTTGGTCTGGGCCAAGGCCATCGCCTTTGGTTGTCGACTTCGGCGCCGGAGAGAACTGCCCGAGCACGCAAGTCGGCGCGTCGATATCAAGCGTCACGGTGACCGTGCAGTTGCTGGTCAGCGCGCCGACGCGCACAGTGGCCTCGAGCTTCACCGTCTTGTTGGTCGTCTTGGGCAACGTCACTGAAGCGAAGGTCGCCTTGCCGGTCGCATCGGGACTCGACGTTCCAGCCGTGGTGTTCTCGATCTTCAGCTCGATCGTTCCACCGGCGCTATTGGTGGTTTCGACGATCACATCGTGCTGGAAAGCATTGTCGCCCGGCACTTTGTCGTCAGCAGCAACTAGCGTCGTACCGTCTTTCGGCGTGCTGATCTTGCAGGTCGGATCGGCCTGGGTGTTGAAGTTACTTGCCGTGGCGGTGCAGTTCTGGCCGGTAACGCTCGGCGTGAAGGTCAGCACCCCGTTGGTTTCTGGATCGACCGTGACATTGGTAAACACAGCCTTGCCGCCACTAAGCGTCGCGGTCACGGCTTGCGCCAACCCAGTCACCGCCAAGGACACAGTGGCACCGTCAGCAACGCCAAGCACCGTCGCCTCGACGTTGATCTGTACGCCGGCGGTATTGGCGTCTTGGTCGAGACTGGAGTCGATCTGGGTAACATTGCTGGCATCTGTGCCGTTGATCTTGCTGATACGAACCTCGCAAGAGCCGGTCGTACCGTCGGCGGTGTTAGCGTCGACCACCTTACCATCATTACCACCGTCGACCGGCCGCGGACCGTCATTGTCACAGGCCACAAGCAGCCCGGCGACAGAAAGCACACCGACCAGGGCCTTTACCCGACTTAACATGTTCTCCTCCTCAGCTAAGCCAAGTGCCGCCCACACGCCGTGTGGGCGCCGTGAACATCACGCATCACTTCGCTTGGCGTTGCCGGCCTCTTTGGCCGTCAGACGCCCGTTAATCGCTAACCGCGTTTGTTTTTGAGATGAGAAGCAGCGTACCGGAGGATCGACGTCGCCGCAAGGAACCTCGATGCAACCCCGGATTGACCATCCGCTTTTTCTGCGGCACAGCGGTGTATGGGGCTGTAGGCGATCGCCGACTGGCTCTGGTACCGCAGCGGGGCGACATAGCCCTTTTTTTCGCCGGCGCCATCCCCCATAATCCCTGAGCCCAGAACTGATGAACGACGGGCCCCAAGATCGCAACCAATCGGGGAACACGAGCTATTTTGGCTAGGCGTAAAGAGATGACTTACAGGTTGTTTTGCCGCTCAACAAACACCGCATCGTTATGGCTGCTGCTGGCAATTGCGGCCCTGCTCGGCGGTTGCGCCACCACGCAGGGAAAGAAGGCCCCACCACTGCCGCTGATAACCCCTGATCGGGTCGCCGTCGAGAGCGGCGATGTACTGACGATCGAGGTCTTCGGCGAAAAGAACCTCAGCGGCAAATTTCAGGTATCCAGCGAGGGAACGATCGACTACCCCTTGGTCGGCCGCATCCATGTGGCCGGCAAGGCCCCCGAGGCTGTCAGTTCCCTCCTCAAGACAAAGCTCGCTGCCGGCTATTTGAAGGCGCCACACGTCGCCGTTTTCGCCGAGGGTTATGCGAAAAAGCGCAAGGTCTTCGTCTGGGGACAGGTTCGCAAGTCCGGGACCTTCGATTACACCAGCAACATGACGGTGATCGAGGCGCTGACCCTAGCGGGTGGTGTTACACCGCTCGCCGACAAGAATGGCATCTCGATAATGCGTATCGAAAATGGTCAGCGCAAACGCTATTCGCTACCGATGGGCAGCGGACAATCGAGCTCCTATCCGCTACGCCCAGGCGACGTGGTCTTCGTCCCAGAGCGGGTGTTCTAGGCTCGGCACCGCGAGAGCGCCGTCCGATAAAGCGCCAGCGTCTCGTCGTGGACACGATGATCGGCTAACCGTTGTTCGGCGATTCGTCGCGACGCGCGTCCCATCCTTTGGCGCAAAGCCCGATCCACCAATAGCTGGTCCAACGCCTGAGCCAGTGCAGCGGCCTGCTGCTTTGGTACCAGCAGGCCATTCTCTCGATGCTCAACGACCTCACGACATCCCGGCACGTCGCAGCTAACGATCGGCAGCCCACAGGCAGCGGCTTCGATCAGCGAGAGCGGCGCGCCTTCCCGATATGACGGCAAGCACGCGATGTGCGAGCGCGCAAGCAGCTCGGGGATATCATCGCGACGCCCCAGATACTCAACCACGCCCTCGTTATGCCAGTTCTGCAGCGTCTGATCAGGCACCGCCGCGGGGTTTTCGGGGTCAGAGGCGCCCACGAGCAGCAGGCGAAAATCGCGACCGCGCTGACGCAAGATCCGCGCGGCTTCGACCAACTCGCCGATCCCTTTGTCCCATAGCATCCGGGAATGGCAGATCACCACGGGGGCACCTTCGGCAACGGCCTCTGGCGGGGAAAAGCGCGCGATGTCGACGCCCGAACCGCAAATCAAATGGATCTGCTCGGCATGAGCAAAGCCGCGCTCGACAAAAAAATGCCTGTCGTCACGGTTTTGCAGAATCACCGAAACGTTCTCCCGTCCGCAAATGCAGTAGCGATACCCGGCCTCGGCGACCATCCGCATCGCTTGACGCTTGAGCGATTGGCCGGTGAACAAGTAGCCCATCCCAGCGAAGGCACAGATAACCGCGGGCACCGCAACAAGACGCGCAGCGATCGAGCCATAGAGCGTCGGCTTAATCGCCACCAAATGAACCAAATCAGGACGATAACGGCGGAAGACCCGAGCGAGCTCAACAACGTTGAGTGCCTCGAAAAGCGGATTGGTGCCACCTCGGGTCATCGAGGGTAAAGCGAAGTGCTCGAACCCTGCAGCGGTGATCTGAGAGACCTTCGGACCAGGCGCAGTGGCGACCGCCACGCGGTATCCTGCGCGGCTAGCCGCATGGGCTAGCGCCAACCGATGAGAGAGAAAATACCAGTCTTCGGTGACGACAAACAACAGCCGGGGGCGATCGCCCACCATCGTCTGCGCATTGGCTGGGCCTCGCCTGGCATCACGCATCTTCGACGGTCTCACCACGTCCATGCCACTACTGCTGGCGTAACAGTTGCTGAGCGAGCGATTCTTCGTACTTGGCGCGGTAGTGCTGGCCATTTTTCCGCAAAACCTTGGCCAACAGAAAATGGGCCTGAGCCCGCTCGCGATGGGTTTCTGCGCTGTCGATCAAAGTCTTCGCGAGCTGTCGCGCTGCGTCGAAACGACCCGCCGCGAGCTGCGCATGGACCAACATATCGGC
Source organism: Deltaproteobacteria bacterium (assembly GCA_020633415.1). GTDB lineage: Bacteria > Myxococcota_A > Polyangia > JACKDQ01. The sequence continues at coordinate 293,312 of JACKDQ010000001.1, read as the reverse complement.
CAGGCTCCGATCCTGTGGATGGGACCGTCGGCCGCGCCAAAGCACCTCGATCACCTCTTCTGTTGGCCGTCCCGATGCTTGAGCCGCTCGCGCCCAGAGCACGTGAGCTTGAGCCGACGGCTCTGGACGTCGCAGCAGACCCTCGGCGATTCGCAACGCGCGCTGCGGCTCCTTCGCGTCGATCAGCAAATCCACCAACACCGGAACTACGTAACGACTTCCGGGCCAGCGCTTGACCGCCCGGGTCATCAGCTGAAGCGCCAGCGCCGAGCGCTTTGCGCGCCGCAGATATAGACCTGCCATCGAATGGATCTTGGGTTGCGGCAATAGCAGCGTCTCGAGGTCAGCAAGATTACGACAGCGCGGCAACGCCCACTTGAGCACGCCCTCTGCACGCATGCGATCCTGCAATGCAAACCGTGCCTCGAGTAGCGCCTGCCGGCGTCGACCAAAACGCATCAAGCTGTGGGCCGCCAACCAGTGAAGATCGGGGCTATTGGGATAGAGATACAGCGCCCGATTGAGCCACTTGAGCGCAACCGCCTTGCCTTCGCGCAGTGCAGCACGCGCCGCAACGACGTGTGGCACGTAACTCGCTGGCCGCCGATAAAGCGCTTCTTTGACGACGGGCAGCACCTGGGCCAGTGTAGCCCGACCCTTGTCGAGCGCATCAAAACGCGCGTCCTCGCTACTCAGTCGACGAGAAAACGAACTGAACGCTGCGCTGAGGGCGGCCACCCCGAGCAGGCCGCCAACAAAGGCAAGCCGCCAGCGGCGCCCCTTTGCATCCACCGGCGGCGCCGTATCGCGCTCGGCCTCATTCTGCTCATCGGCGGCCTCGGACCGCGTTCGGCGACGGTCGCGACGCCGGGGTGCCGTCAGCGAACCGACGAGGATTGCTGCTGGTAACGCCAGACCCAGCATTTCGAGATTGAAATCGACCCATGCTTGGGCAGCCAAACCGAACAAACCAGACAACGCGACCAGCGCCAATGCATCGCGCCGCGACCCACGACGCGCGGCGCTAAGCCAAACCACTACGGAACCGATGATCAACACGCCGGCGACCAAAAGGCCCAGCTCAGCCGGCAAATGCAGATACTGGTTTTCCAGATGGCTGTAGGTCGTATTCAGCGGCAGGTCACCGGCTAGATAGTGCGGAAAGACCGTGAGAAAAGCGCCACGGCCAATACCCACGCCAGCGTGGGCCCAAGCCATCTTCGCCCCGGCTGGCCACAATCCCAGCTTCAGCGTGTCGATACGAGCGTCGCCCGCGAGTCCAAACTCGGCGAGCACCTGCTGGTGCGCCATCGACAACACGAAGGTCAACAGCACCAACACACCGAAACCGAGCCAGAGTATCGGCCGTCGCAGTCGGCCTTCAGCACGGGGACGCTGCCAGAGGAAGATCGCCAGCAAACCGACCGCGAGCGCGACGGCCAACAAGCCACCGCGCGAAAGCGTCAAGAAGATTGCGCCGCCGACAAACACCGCGGCCAGACCCGATAATACACGCCACTGCACATCACGGACGTCGGCAGCGAGCGCGATGATCGCCACCAGTCCGAGCGACAAGAATGCCGCACCGTGGTTCGGGTTGACGAAACTGGTGGTTAGGATGCCTAGAGCACGCCCCAAATCCGGCGTGTAAAGCATCAACGGCTTACCGGGGGCAAATAGCATACCGAGCGCGCCCAGCGCGGAGACAAACACCGCACTCAGCGCAAAACCCAACGCCAACCGCTGGCGCCGACCGGCATGTAGGAAATTGTGCGCGGTAATCAGCGCCAGCGTGCAGGTCGCCAGCTTCATCGCCTCACGGACCGAAGCGATCGGGTCGAGCGAAATCGCGTGCCACTTCGGCAGGCCGAATCCACCTAGTGAAACCTCTAAGATTTCCGCGGTTGCCGGCGCGATAACCCGCAAGACCCCGAACGGCAGCGGCATCGCTTGGAATAGAATGTAAGCAACCACACCGCCGAGCAGGATCGCGTACCAGGGCACAGCAATGCGCTCGCTGCCACGTCCGGCCCAGAACATCATGAAGGTCAAACAGGCAACGACACAAGCGACGACCATTGTCGGCACGTGGACGCCCCCGAGACAGAGGGGAACGCCAATCGCGAGCGTTAACAGCCCCGACTCGGTCGCAATGTCGGCCTGCGCCCGCGGTATCGACAACCGCCGCAAATACGCGCTCCAGCTAGGGGTTCTCTGTGTTAGGGCCCGTTGATACCACGTGGCCGACGCAGGCTCAAGTCATCTCAGCTGTATTTGGCCCGCGCGCTTACGTTAACGATCGGCAAACTTGTGATTGAACGCTCAGCACGAAGGAGACCACTAAGCCCTGTATGAGCTCAAGATCGTCCCGCCCCGAAACTGCCCCGAGTGGTCGCCGCAGACCGCGCGCGCGGTAGTCAAGAAAGTCTGAGCATGAGGTAACAAGGACGTAACAAAGACGCCGACCCCGGCAAAACCTAGGGGGAATTGACAGAGAATCGGAAGTGTGCGAACGCTTACCTTCGCATTCCCCGTTACAGCGCGCTCGGCGCAAACGCCTCGTTTGACGTTGCGTCCGAAGTGGGGCGTCGGATCGAACGAACAGAGGCTCACGGTCGGCTAGACCACAGGCCTTGAGGTGCAAGACGTGCAGCAGAACACTACGGATCCCAGCGGCTCTCGCGAAGAACGATCCGAACTTCAACGCTATTACGACATCCTCGTCAAGCGCAAGCTGGTCGTGATCAGTGGCGCCGCGTTGGTGATCGGCGCGGTAGCGATGTGGACGTTTTTCGAGACACCGATCTACATGGCCAGAGCGACGGTGCTCGTCGATCAACGCGCCCCGCAGGTCCTCGGCAAAGAAGTCGGTGAAGTAGTCGATCTCTCCGCCGGCTCGGCCTGGCGCACCCGCGAGTATCTCGAGACGCAGCACAAAGTGATCACCAGCGCTCGCGTCTCCCGACGGGTTGTCGACAAGCTCGGTCTGCTCAAGGATCCGAAGTTTTGGGGCCCGGAAAAGCGCGAAAAGGAACCAACCGCCGAAGACGCCACGCGCGCCCTGCAATCGATGATCACGGCCCGACGCGTGCTCAACTCTGACATCATCGAAATCGCCGTAGCTCATGCCGACCGCGAACTGGCGGCGAGATTGGCCAACGCCATCGCCCAGACTTACCTCGACCAAAACGTCGAATACAAGTTGTCTTCGGCGACGGGCGCGTCCAGCTGGCTCGCCGATCAGCTCGACACGCTCAAGAAGCAACTCGAACAGGCCGAGCTGGCCTTGTATCACTTCAAAAAGAAGAACAACACGATCGCCGTCTCGCTGGAAAACCGCCAGAACCTGCTGGCTAGTCGGATCACAAAACTAAACGACGCACTCACCGATGCGCGACTCAAGCGGCTGACGCTCGAAGCTCAGCGCAAGCAGATTCTCGCGGTCCGAGGGAAGGACCCACTAAAGGTCTCGGTCAGCTCGCTTTCGCGTCGGGCCGCGATCGAGGCGCTCAAAGCTAACTACGTCGTCGAACTACGCAAACTCAACGGATTGCGCGCTCGCTACCTTGAGCGGCATCCCTTGGTGCTCGAACAACAAGCCCGCACCGACACAGCACGCAATGCGCTCGCCGACGAGATCCGCGCAAACTTCGCCGGCGTCGAGTCGCTGTATCGCGAGACACTCGACACTGAACGCAAACTTGCCGGCGCGCTGCAGGTCGCAAAAAACGACGCACTTGCCCTCAATCTTCGCGAAGTCGAATACCAGCGCCTGCGTCGGCAGCAACAAAACCTGAGCAAGCTGCACTCGTTGATCTTGGCGCGCATGAAAGAAAGCGACCTGTCGGCGCAGCTGCGCGTCAACAACATCCGCTCGCTCGACCGAGCAACGGTGCCGCTGGGGCCGATCAAGCCGCGGGTCAAACTTAATCTGCTCGTTGGCGGATTGTTGGGCATCTTGTTTGGCATCGGCTTGGCACTGCTGGTCGACTCGCTCGATCAATCGGTCAAGTCTCATGACGACATCGAATCGATTCCTCACCTGCTATATCTCGGACTGATGCCGCGCATTCCCGGCGTGGAGGTCAAGAAGAAGGGTAGGCGACCCGATCCGCGGCCAGAGGTCGATCTGATCGTCCACCGCAATCCCAAGTCGTCGGTGGCCGAGTCGTGCCGAGCGATCCGCACCAACCTGATGTTTTCCTCGCCTGACCAGCCGATGAAGAGCTTCGTGGTGACCAGTCCAGGGCCGCGTGAGGGCAAGACCACCACGGTCGTCAGCTTGGCGATCACGATGGCTCAGCCGGGGAGTCGCGTGTTGTTGGTCGACACCGACATGCGGCGCCCGCGTCTGCACAAGGTCTTCGGACTCTCAAACCAGCGCGGTGGCGTTACCTCGCTGCTGCTTGGAGAGACGAGCATCGAAGAAGCTGCGCTCGCCACCGAAGTACCCAATTTGTATCTTCTGCCCTGCGGACCAACACCACCAAACCCCGCAGAGATCTGTCAGAGCGACCGGTTTCGCTCGATGGTCGCTCAATTGCGTGACCACTTTGACTTGGTCCTAATGGACTCTCCGCCGGCGATCGTCGTCACCGACTCGGTGATCATCAGTACGATCGTCGACGGGACACTGCTCGTTGCGCGAAGCGGCTACACCTCGCGTGCCGCGTTGCGCGAGAGCGCACGGCAGATTTTCGACGTTGGCGGACACATCGCCGGTTGCATCGTCAACGACATGGACCTGCACAAACGCGCCTACGGCTATCAGCGGTACCGCCGCTATGGATACTACCGCTACGGCAGCTATCGCTACGGCCAATACTACGGCAACTACGGCGAAAGCGAAAAGGGCACCGCCGGCTAGGCGGCGCTTCAACAGCACGTCGCGCAGCACGGCGACGTTAGGGGAGTTTCATGCGCATCTTTATCCCAGGGGTCAATGGCTTTATCGGTAATGCTTTGGTTCGCCGAATCATCGCCGAGACGGACTGGTACGTCACCGGCATCGACGTCGACAAGGACCGGCTAGAGCGCGAGTTGCTGACCAACGACCGTTTCGAATTTCACCACGGCGACATGTCGATCAGCCGCGAATGGGTCGAATTCCAAGTCAAGCGCTGCGACGTTGTGATCCCGCTGGCAGCGATCGCGATCCCGGTGCTTTACATCGAAAAGCCGCTCAAGGTCTTCCAGCTGGACTTCATGGAGAACCTGCACATCGTCGAGCACGCAGCACGCTATGAAAAGCGCATCATCTTCCCGTCGACGTCGGAAGTTTACGGCATGGTTGGCGACGCGCACTTCCGCGAAGACGAAAGCAATTGTGTTACGGGACCGATCAACAAGCACCGCTGGATCTACAGCTGCGCCAAACAACTGCTCGATCGCGTGATCCATGCCTACCGCTACGAGCAAGGGCTCAACTACACGCTCTTCCGTCCGTTCAACTGGACCGGCCCTGGACTAGACCGCATCGAGCAAGCCCACAAGATCGGTCACAGTCGCGTCGTGACCAAGTTCATCGCCAACATCATGCACAACGAGCCGATCAACTTGGTCGACGGTGGCGAGCAGCGACGCTGCTTCACCTACCTCGATGATGGTATCGAAGGCATGATGCGCATCATCCGAAACAAGGACAACAAGGCCGATGGCGAGATCTTCAACCTAGGAAACCCCAACGGCGACCTCTCGATGCGAGAATTGGCCGACCTGCTGATCGGCCTCTACGCCGCCCATCCGCGCGCGAAGAAGTTCCCCTTCACCGCGGGAACGCGTGTCGTCGACGGCAAGACCTACTACGGAGCCGGCTACCAGGACATCCCAATGCGCCGACCGTCGATCGACAAAGCGCGCGAACTGCTCGGCTGGGAGCCACAGACGTCCCTCGAAGACAGCATGCGCCAAACGCTCAACTGGTTTCTCGACCTGGACGGCGACAAGTAGATGACCGCCGCGACTCGCACTTGCCCATCCTGCGGAAGCACAAGCTGGTCGCCTTTTCTGAAGACGACTAGCGGCCGCATCCTCACGGGAGATCAGCGAGTGCGACCGGGCACCTTGCGTAAGGTTGAATGCGATAGTTGCGGCGTCGTTGCTAACGCCAGCCACTTCAGTGAGCAAGAGGTCCTAACGCTCTACGGTGACGAATACGCGCTCAACACTTCCGGCGCCGAGGAACACCTGTTCTTTACCAAAGATGGGCCGATCGCCCGCTCCGAAGTCTTTTGCCAGTGGATAGCACCGCACTTTTTCAGCGGCCCACAACGCGCGCTTGAAATCGGCAGCGGCCAAGGCAACCTCCTGGCCCGACTGAGCGAGACGCTACCCCAAGCCAAGTTCTCTGGCATCGAGGGCAGCCATCGCGCAGCAGAGCTCGCAAGATCACGCGGACTGGACGTCCGCCAGGGGCTGGTCACCGGCAACACCGAGCTCCCGGCGGCGGAGACGATCTTCTCGGTCAACGTGCTCGAGCATATCGAGGACATCGACGGCTTTTTGGCGACAATCCGACGATCGCTAGCCGCCAGCGACGCCGAGCCAAGCGCTCAGCGACTGGTCCTCTGTCTGCCGATTCAGAACTACTACGGCTACGACCTCTTCTTCTTGGAGCATGTCTGGCACTTCACCGTCGATCACGTACAACAACTCTTGGGTCGGCGTGGATTCAAAGTGCTGCACTGCGAGCATCAACACCCGATCAACCACGGGATCGGCCTGTTCGTCTGTCAGCCGCTCGACGATTCCGTTGACAACGGGGCCAGCGTCGATGGCGATTACCCTTGGATCCGCAACAATCGCGACCGCTGGCACCGCGTCTTCGCCGAGGTCAACACTTGGCTGGAGACGCAGCCTGCCGACGCGAAGATCGCGGTATTCGGCGGAGGCGAAGTATTTGCACTGTTTCGCGCCTTCACGCGCCTCGGTGAGCGGCGGGTCGTCGCCTGCATCGACGAGGATCCGGCGAAAGTCGATCAAACGATCGAAAGCGATGGCCACAACATTATCGTTGGCAACATCGAGTGGCTCAGAAAAAACCCGGTGGATGCGCTGTTGCTCACGCTGAACCCCAAGTACCACGGGATGGTCAAGGACAAGCTAGCATCTGTCGTCGACCGGGTTTTTAGCTGGAGCCCATACGACCCCAAATGAGCGCCGCTCGCCCCGCCCAACGTGAGGACGCCCTCTACTTGCAGGCCGATCGTCTCCCCGAAACGCTGCCGCGTTGGGAATGCCACCTGCACACGCGATATACCGATGGAAAAATGACCGTCGCTCAGGCGGTCGATCGCGCCATCGAGATCGGCCTCGAGCGGCTGATCTTTACTGAGCACACCGAGGACTACAAAGCGCAATCGCCTGACTGGTTTCGCGCGTTCGCCGCGGACATCGAACGCGCCCGAGCACGCGTTGGTGATCGCCTGACGATCATCCTTGGGCTGGAGACGCCGGCGATCGACTTCGAGGGCGGACTCGATTTGAGCGAAGAAATGGCCGACCGCGTCGAGTACGTGCTCGGCGCCGCCCATCGCTACCCGCACCTGGACGGCCGCGTGCGCGATCTGTCTCACGCGCAAGGGATCGAGCTCGAGACTCGCACGCTGCGCGCGCTGATCGACAATCCACAGGTTCACGCGATCGCCCATCCGGGCGCGACTTGCGAAAAATACTGCGGCCCGTTTCCACTCGATCGCTTCGAGGAGCTGGTTGGGCGAGCTGTCGAGCAAGGCGTTGGCATCGACCTCAACGCTCGTTATCACCGTCGCGAGCATTTCGCGATCTGCTCACGACTTGGTGCCCGCATCCTCCCGGGATCCGATGCGCATATCATCAGCGAGATCGGCAAGTGCCTCGATTGGCTTGAAGGGGTGCGGGATGGCTGAGCCGCTGGCAGTATTGATCACCGGCGCAGGATCGGAGCTGGCCTTTTCGATCTTTAAAGCTTGCCAAAAGAGCACACTGGACCTGCGAATCATCGGCTGCGATATCGCCGAGGACGCAGTGGGCCTGCATTGGGCCGATCGGGGCTACCTCGTCCCCGCAGTTAAGCACGATCCGAACGGCTTTCTCGGCGCGCTACGTCAGATCGTCGAACGAGAATCGGTCCGTGCGATCTTTCCTTCGCCGGACGCCGAGCTCGATTTCTTGCCAGAGCACCGCGAACTGTTCGCTCGCGAGCATAATTGCCATCTGATGATCAACGCCCCCAAAGAGATGGCGCGCTTTAGCGACAAGTGGCTGGCGCATCAGTGGTATCTCGAGCACGGCCTCGGGGCACCGCGGACCGCGCGCGGCGATGTCGAGGCCGAGCGCGAGGCGTTGATCGCCGACCTCGGCTTCCCGCTCGTGCTCAAGCCGCGCATCGGTGGCGGCTCGCGCTCGGTTTTCATCGTCGACAGCCGTCAGCAAATGGAAAAATACCTGCCGGCGGTGCCAGCGCCACTGCTTCAGGAGCGGCTGTTGCCCGACGACGAGGAATACACCGCCGGTACCTTTCGAACTCAGGATGACGCGGTATTCGTGATCGTGATGCGCCGAACGCTCAAGTTTGGCATGACCAACAAGGCGCAGATGGTCTTTGACGGCGCACTGGACGCCTTCTGCCAGCACGTCATCCTGCAAACGCAGCTGCAGGGCGTCAACAATATCCAGTTTCGCCTGACGACCAACGGGCCAAAGATTCTCGAGATCAATCCGCGCTTTTCCGGCACCACCGGCATTCGCGCGCACTTCGGCTTTAACGAGCCAGAAATGGTGCTGCGCCACTTCGTTCTGGGCCAGGACCTCGCACAGCCCACGCTACGTCCAGGGCGCGTCGCCCGATTCATGGAAGAGCTCTATCTTGACGCCGAAGCCGATCCTGCACGCTTCGGGGGCATCGAGAAATGACGCCCATCTCACGAATCGCCGACGCGCTTGCTCAAGAGCACTTGCTGCCCACAGCACGTGGTTCTTCGGCGATCTGGTTGCTGCTCAAGGCGCTTGACCGCCAGGGCAGTGGCGTGCTGGTGCCTGCCAACGTCTGCGAAGTCGTCATCGCCGTGATCGAAAACGCCGGTTACCGGCCGGTCTATCTCGACGTCGATCCGTTGATCGGCAACTGTCGATTAGGCGATTTCTACGCAGCAAACACCGACGATGTTAGTGCCGTGCTTGCGGTTCATAACTACGGCGCTCCGCTGCCGATCGCCGAGATCTGCGATTGGTCTCGCGCCAGACGGATGTTCGTGATCGAGGACGTCTGCAACGCGATCGGTGCCACAGCTGACGACAGGCCGCTCGGCTGCTTTGGCGATGCGGCCGTCTACAGCTTCGGCATGGCCAAAATCGTCAACGTCGGTGGTGGTGGTGCGCTGGCGACCCGCGATCGAGCGCTGCTCAAGACCTGCATCGAACTGGAACAGTCGCTCGAGCGCTGGTCTAATGCCCATCGCGCTCGAGACCAGGCGTTTCAGGCCTGTCTGCGCACAATCCGCCAATATCCTGAACTCAAGGAGCCCGCGCTCTATCGCGCACTCTATCAGAGCTACATTCCCGCACTCGCCGCAGCAGCCGATCCGGCACAAAGCGAGCGAATCGCCGCGGGCCTCGATCAGCTTCGCGACAATCTCGCCGCCCGCACCGACTGCGCTGACCGCTATCGCGCAATGCTCACAGACCCGACGATCAGCCATCGACCGCCACTTCCTGGTGAAGTCTGGTGGCGCTACATCTGTCATGTCCCGAAGACGGTTCGAGATACCGTCGTCACCGAGCTTCGCGCCCAGAACCTTCCGATCAGCCACTGGTATCCCGCGGTCGATCGACTATTCGGCCAGCGGAAACACCCGCTCGCCGGCGCCGATGCCTTCGAACAAACAGTACTCAACCTCTGGGTCGAGCCCAACGCCGATGGTGAAGACGTCGTCGAGCGCACCTGTGACGCGCTGCTGCGCGCGCTAGATGATCGGCACACGCAATGAAACTAGCGATCATGCAACCGGGCTACCTGGCGTGGCTCGGTTTCTTCGAGCTGATGGCCTATGTTGACCGTTTCGTCTACTTTGACGACGTTCAATATACCCGCAAGGACTGGCGGAGCCGCAACCGCGTAAAGACGGCCAACGGACCGGTATGGCTAAGTGTGCCGGTAAAAAAGGCTCCGAGAGAGACGTTGATCAAGGACATCGAGATCAACTACGAGCAGACCTGGCTCGACAAACACCTGCGGACAATCGAGGTCGCCTATCGCAAAGCGCCCTACTTCGAACCGCTATACGGCGAAATTAAGTCGATTCTCGAAAGTCGCCCACGACTGTTGAAGGAGCTCGATGATTCGCTGATCCGATTGTGCATGCGCCATTTTTCCATCGAATGCGAACTCACTTGGTCATCGGAGCTCAAGCTGCCACCGGCCGAAAAGAACCGGCGGATCATCGACGTCTGCAGGGCGCACGGCAGCTCCGTGCTCTATGACACCCAGGCCTCAAGCACCTTCATCGATGTCGCACTCTTCGCCGAGAACGGCATCGAGGTACTATTTCAAGACTATCAACATCCGCAATACCCACAGCAATGGGGCGAATTTGTCTCGCACATGGCCGCGATCGACCTAATCTTTAACACAGGGCCCCAAGCGCGCAAGGTGCTGCTCTCCAGCCCAGCCCCAGAGCGGCTGCTCGCCGCCAACAAGGACCAAAGATGAGCAACAAAGTCGATTTCTTTCGTCACGATCTCGGCGAGGCGGAACTGTCGATGATCCGTGAGGTGCTGCAGACACCGATGCTGACTACCGGAAAGGTCACGCGAGAGTTCGAAGATCGCTTCGCCGCCTATCTGGGTGTCGAACACGCCATCGGCTGTATGAGTGCAACCGCCGCACTGCAACTAGCGTATCTTGCGCTCGACATCGGCGAGGGCGACGAAGTGATCACCACGCCAATGTCCTTTATCGCGACCAGCAATGCGATCCTACACGTTGGTGCGACACCGGTCTTCGTCGACGTCGAAGCCGATACTGGCAATATCGATCCCGCAGCAATCGAAGCAGCCATCACTGATCGCACCAGAGCGATTGCACCGGTTCACCTCTATGGTCAGCTCTGCGACATGCGTGAAATCGCGCGAATCGCCACCAAGCACGGCCTAGCTATCATCGAGGACTGCGCCCATTCCCTTGAAGCCAGCCAAGATGGCTATCGCAGCGGCAACCTGGGAACGATCGGAGCCTTTAGCTTCTACCCGACCAAGAGCATGACTTGCGGCGAAGGCGGATGCATCACCACACATGATGCCGATCTGGCAAGCAAGCTGCAGCAGCTAACCCTGCACGGAATGACCAAGGGTGCAGGCGATCGCTATGGCAGCAAATACGAGCATTGGGATATGGACCTGCTCGGATACAAGGCCAATCTCAGCAACTTGCTGGCGGCAATGTTGCTACCCCAACTTGACCGCATCGATGCAAATCGACAGAGACGCGAAGAAATCTCCCGGCGCTACGAGCAAGCGTTTGTCTCGCTGGACGGCGTAGACTTTCCTCGCGTGCGTTCGGGGCGCACCAGCGCACGCCACCTTTTCTCGATTTGGGTCGATGCTAGCCAACGAGACAACTATCTCGCTGCTCTCCAAGAAGAGGGCATCGGCGTAGCGGTCAACTACCGCGCAATCCACTTGATGAGATACTACAAAGAGCGCTTCGGTTACAAAGCGGGGATGTTTCCCGAGGCTGAGCGGATCGGCGCGAGCACGATCACTTTGCCGCTCTTTGCATTGCTGCCAGATCCGCAGGTCGATCAAGTGATCGACGCCGTATCGCGGGTCGCCAAGCGCCTGCAATAACTACGAGCCTTACGGAGAACGAGCGTGTCGCAGATTACGTCAACGCAAAAACTCGGAACCTCGAAGAGCAGCACCGTGCTCACCGACGGTATGGGCTACAATTTCGCCCCCTACACCGCGGATGAGCTGTGGGCCGAATATCAACGACCGGTCGGCTCGATCAACAAGCACTTGCTGACCCTTCATTCGCTGGTCGTCGGGCTGCAGACTCAACGCGCCGTCGACATCGGCATTGGCTCGACGACTCGTGCGATCCGTGGCGCGCTAAAGGCGACCGGAGGAAAACTCTTTTCCTGCGACATCGATGCTAAGCGCTACGCCTCAGTTCTCGAGCAGACCGACCCTAGCTGGGAGCTTACGCTCGGCCCATCGACCGACTTTCTGCGCGCTCTCAGCGGGCCCTTTGAGTTCGCAATGCACGATGGTGCTCACGACTATTGGCAAGTCGTCGAGGACCTCAAGCTGCTGATCCCGAAAATGAAGCAATTCGGCGTGATCTGCATCCACGACACCCAGCTTGGAAACCTCGAAGATGAGATGCTCGCTGCGCTACGGGATGGTTGCGCCGGCCAAGACGTTTCGATCGTCCACCTACCCTATGTCTGTGGACTGACGATCATCCGCGTGGAAGGCGATCAGGGGTACGGCGCCGTCGCACCACTCGGCAAGGATTTTCAGAATCCGACTGTTCCAGCGACCTGCGGCATTGCCTGTTTTCCCAACCAGGGAGACCAGCCCAACTATTCGTCGAGCACACGCGCCTATCAATGGCTGTGGTGGCGATTTCGCCGCGGCGTTGGCTCGGAAAACTATCAACGTCTGCGCTCCACGCTGCATCAAACGCTCGGCGACGGAGGATTCTCCAAGCTGCGGCACCTGATGCGTAACGTACTCAAGCTCTCTGGATAGCGCTTCCAGATGGCGGCCAGCACACATCGCCCGGGCGGGCTACTGCGCATCCTCAAGAACGCGGGGTGGATCGGTATGCTTACCCCGCTCGATGTGATCTTTGGACTTGCGCGTACTGCGATGCTGGCCCGAATGCTAGGTGCCGACGGATTTGGACTGTTATCGACGCTGCTTGCCACCGTTCAACTCTGCGACGGCGCCCTGAGGCTGAACAGCGCCGAAACGGTAATGAGTTTCGTCAGCGCGCGATTGGCCGATGAAGACGTCGAGGGTGCCTCCGCGCTCAGCGGATACTGCTACCTGACTGATGCTTTGACGTCTCTTTTGGCTGTCGCTGCAGTGCTGGCCGTCGCCTGGGGTCTTGGCCACTGGTTCGGCGTACCTCGTTCAGCAGCGCCAATGCTGTCGATCTTTGGTGTCTCGATCTTCCTACGCGCAACGTCGATCGACTCGCGCGCGTTGGTGCGCTTAGCCGACCGCTACCGTTGGGAGTTTTTCCTGCTGGCCGGCGTCGGACTATTCACAACTTGCGGCATTGGCGCGATCTTCTTTTCCGGCAGCAATTCGCTGATGGCGGTGATCTGGGTGATGACGATTGTCGCAGCCGGTGAGGGGCTAGTCGGCTTGATGTTGGGTCAGCGCGCGATGACGATACTGGGCTTTCGCCAACGCCCGAGGCTGACCTTGTCGATCGGCGCCGACGGCGCCAAGATCCGCCGCTTTCAGCTGACCAGCAGCGTAAGAATGATGGTCAAGTCGGTCAGCAAAAACGCCGACATTCTATTGATCGGCGCGCTGGCTAAGCCCCATGACGTCGGCATCTATCGCGCTGCAAAGCAGCTGTCGGGGCTGCTACGCGCCGCGGCGGCCAGTGCAGTCACAGCCATCTACCCCGAGTACAGCCGGCTCTATCATCGCGGCGATCTCCTCGCGCTCCGCCGCCTAGTACTTCGTCTGCTGTTGGCATTTTCGCTACTCGGCCTGGTCTCGGCGGCGCTGATCACGCTGCTGATCGACCCGATCGTCTATATCGCGCTTGGCCCTGAATTCGTCGCCGCCAAACAGGTGATTCTGATCCTCTTGCTCTCGGTACTGTTGCTCGTTGCGGTCACCCCGTTATACTCGCTGCCAGCGGCAGCGGGCCACGCCGGGCCCGCGCTCGCCGCCCTGTTGTTTGGCGCGGGCGCCCAAGCTGTTTGTATGGTGCTGCTCGTACCACGCATTGGCGCCCAGGGCGCCGCCTGGTCGATGATGGCCTTCTCTGTGGCATGGATCGCTACGCTGTTGCCCGGGGTCTTGCGAATCCTACGCACGAAAGGCAACGCGGAAACGGTCCAATGAGCGCGTCAAGACGGCCAATCGTCGCGGTAATGACGGTCACCGAACCTCGCTGCAGCCACTACTTGACGTATTACGCTGCCGTCGCCTCCTGGGCACAGCATTGCGACCGCGTGGTTGTCGTCGACGGCTGGTCCGACGAAGACCTCCTGGAGACACCACAAGCGCTATTTGGTCCGCTGGAAAACGTTGAAATTCTTCGCAATGAGATCACCCATTGGGGATCCGGAGTCAACTGGCACGCCAGCCAACACAGCGTCAATATCCACGCCGGACTATCCGCCGCAGGGGACAACGCATTCGTCTTCGTCGTCGACGCTGACCAGGTACTTTACCCGCCCGACCAGCCATTACGGGAGCTACTGCCGACCGACGCGAAGCCGCCAACCTGGTTTCGTTTTTACCGATCGAAGTTTTCGGGGAACGACTATGTTCGTCGACTCGACAATAGCGGCAGACTCTTTCTCTCGTCGCTGACAGCGCAGGGGCGGCCGCAAATCGCCATCGGCTACGATACCGAGCGTGACCGACCAAGCGACTTCCCGGTGTTCGCAGAACAGATAGCCTACTTTCGTGACCCGCTAAGCGGCACGATAAAAGAACTGTTTGCCGGTCCGCCAGCGCCCGCCGCAGGTCTGCTCGAAATCGATTGCGGAACCTTTGGCCATTTTTGGTTCACCCCCGAGCAATGTCTTGCGAAACTCAATCGCTATGCGCAGGTCGTCTCCCGACTGTTTGGCGTTGCGCTCCCTCGCCAACTCGAACTACAGCTCAAGGCTGGCCGCTTCGGCATCACCCGCTTTCGCGGAAAAAGCGAAATGCTCGAGCTACCCTTGCCACCGGCCATGCTGCGCTTGGTCGAAGAATATTACCAGCCGGGGATGCTAGGTGGCGCTGTCTACGGTTCGCTGGTCCAGCAGCCTCAGCTAGCCAGAGCGCGCGAGCGCGCGTTCCGACTTGAGCGCTGGCTGCGCACCAAAGCACTACGCACTCGCGGCTATCGCGGCCTCTACGACCTTCACACCTGGCGTTCGACGGGCGAACCCGCAGCAGAACCCGTCGACGTTGGCCAGCTCTACGACGAACAAGACCGCTATCTCGGCAGCAGAGGGACAGCAGCGCGATGAGGATCGTCTATCTCTCCAGCTCGCTCCTGCCCTCGCAGACCGCAAACAGCGTCCACTGCATGAAGATGTGTCGTGCGCTGGCGCAAGCCGGCCATCAAGTCGAGCTAGTCGCCCGCAAAGGTTCGGCTACGACAGGCGACATTTATGGCCACTACGGTGTCGACCCCGACTTCCGCATTAGCCTGCTGAATTGGCCCCAAGTGCGCGGTGGAGGCTTGCTCTATGGAACCGACGTCTTTCGCCACCTGCGACCACATCGCGCACAGATCGATCTCGTCTATGGTCGCAGCCTCTACGGCCTACAAGCCGCCGCCTGGCTCGAATTGCCGGTAATCTACGAAGTCCACGCGCCACCGCAGAACCGCGCTCGCCTGTGGGCCGAACGCCTGCTGTTTCGTTCTCCGCGACTGTTGCGCGTCGTCGCGATCTCCAAGGCATTGCGCGATGAGTATCTCCGACTATTTCCACAACTATCGAGCAGGTCGATAGAGATAATCGTTGCGCACGATGCGGCTGACCCGCTCCCCGAAGCAAGTGGCGTTGTACCTCTTGAACGTTGGCCAGGCCGACCGCAGACACCGCAGTTCGGCTACGTCGGACATCTTTACCCGGGAAAGGGCGCCGAGCTGGTGCTACAGATCGCCAGATATCTGCCCGACTGCGATTTTCACTTGGTCGGCGGAACGAACGAAGACGTTGATTACTGGCGAACTCAGTGCACACTGAGCAACGTTTACTTCCACGGCTTTGTCGCACACAAGGACGTCATACGCTACCATCGAGCGTTTGACGTACTGCTCTTGTCTTGTGCCCAACGCGTCGCCCCGTCGGGCGGCACGGGTGACATCGCTCGTTGGATGTCGCCGATCAAGTTGTTTGAATACATGGCTGCAGGTAAGCCAATCGTTGCCTCTGATCTGCCGGTATTGCGCGAGGTTCTCACGGATGGCATCAACTGCCGGCTCGCCGATCCTAACAACCCGGCAGCCTGGGCCGAAATACTCCGGGAATTATCGGCCGACACGATCACCGCCCACCGACTGTCGCTCGCCGCTCGCACGCAGTTCTTGTCGCAGCACACATGGCGACACCGGGCTGATTTGGTAACGGGCAGGCTCGAGATCGCAAGGAGCGCCTGATGCGCAGTGCCAATCCATCGATCACCCCAGCGCGATCGCTGACGAACCCTGCAGCAAACGTCACAATGACGCAGCGTCTACTGCTCGGCGCGGCAACGTTCCTTTCGGTCTTCGGGCCAAAGATCGGTGGCTGGTGGTCGGCATACGGCGACATTATTTCGTATGTCTGCCTGGCCTTGGCGATTTACGGCCTCGCTGTGCGTCCGATCTACCCACTGATCGTCCGCACCTCGCGCGCGCCCGCGCTGATCCTCGGGATACTTGTGACCTACGCCGTTTTGGTTGTGCTTGTGACCTCGATGACGACGATCGAGGTCGATTACTTCTACGTCCTCAAGTATGGCCGAACATTACTCAACTATCTGGGAATGCTTGCGCTCTGCGGACTCTATCGGCGTTACTATGGCGACGACTTCGCCAACGCAATCTTGCGCCACCTGTTTGCGGCTGCCGCAATACACGGCACAGTGATGATCACCGAGTACGTCAACGCCCCATTTCGCCGAGCGATCTATCGCCTCATCGGCTTGCGCGCCGGTGGACAGCATGTCTACCGCGTCACAGGGCTGACGATTTCCTTTGGCGTGCTCTCTGTCTCTCAGGGGTTTGGCCTCATGGCTGCGCCCTACATTGCACGGATGTACCGTGGCCCACTGATGTCTGTGGCATTCTTCAGTGGTGTAATGCTCGTAATCGGCTCGCTGTTTCTGGCCGGACGAATGGGCTTCTATCTGATCACATCGATCACGGTCTTCCTGCTGCTTTTTAGCTTCCGCACATTCATTCTGCGGGCCCACACGCTCGTCGGGGCCGCACTCGGCTACGCCACGATCCTAGCGGTTCTCAGTATTGCTTCTCCTGACACAATGCGGCGCTTCACCGAGGGAACTTTCCACAATCTGATCGAGCCATTTCGCAGCTATGAGGAGACTGGACAACTGCGCTCACGCAGCACCGACCAGATCCTACAAGGATTCTTTTTGCCCGATGAGGACATCGTCTTTTTCTTCGGCAGCTCGATCACTGGTCGTGGCGAAGGAAAGACGTACATTCACTCTGACGTCGGCTACGTGCTCAACATCTATGGTGTCGGCATCTTGGGCCTGGGCATAATGCTGATGTTCTATGCCTACGTGATCAATACTTGTCGAAAGCTTCGGCATTTTCACTCACCCACAGCGATTCTACTCCTGCTATCGACGGTGATCATCTTGCTCTACAACTTCAAAGAACAGTCGCTCTTAACGAGGCACGCGTTCTCGGTGACCGCGCTGCTGCTTTCGACCTATTTCTTTCACGAGAAGCCATCGGGAGACCATTGGCGCACTCCACGCTAACCCCAAACAACCCAAATGGCCGCCAGCATGCGACTCTTATCGGTGATGCCAACGACAGCGATCGGCGGTACCGAACGGCAAGCTTTTCAACGCTACATGCGCTACGCCGATCACGGAATCGAAGTAACGCTGTTCATTTTGCTCCGTGAAGGTGAACTCAGTCCAAAGTACGCTGACGCCGGCATCACCGTGCTACACCTCAAGCCATCGCTGCCACGCTTGATCCAAACATTGCGCCGGAGCCGCTTCGATCTCGTCGAAACATTTGGCCAGCGCGGCCACATGATCGGGCGCACGGCGATCCAAGCCGTCAGGCCACAGCCGGCGCTGTTCTCGATCAAAGTCAGTGTCGACTTGCAGTGGACGATGCTCAACAGGCTGCTTGAGCGTGCTACGGAGCACTGGGCAACAAAGCATGTCTCCAATTCTTATGCTGGAAAGCACGCGCTGCGCTCGATTGGCATCAGTGCGGAGCGGATCGCCGTAGTACCCAACGGTACGCACATCCCTAACGACGCTGAGCTGGAAGTTCACGCCGAGCGCGGGCGTGAACTACGTTCGGCGCTCGGCATCTCTGCGCAGGCCTTTGTGATACTGTCGGTTGCCAACTTACGAGCTGCAAAAGACCATGAGTCGCTGTTGCGCGGCTTTGCGTCTGCCCAAGCTTTGCAGGCGGACAGCGCACTATTGCTCGCTGGCGATGGACCTAAGCGCGAGCCACTTGAACAACTTGCCCGAGGTCTCGGCATCGCCGATCGTGTGCGATTCTTGGGCGTCCGTAGTGACGTCGCCGACCTGCTGGGCGCTGCTGACGTCTTTGTCTTGCCTACCCACTGGGAGGGCATGCCGGGCGCGGTGATGGAAGCGATGGCGGCCGCTGTACCGGTAATCGCTTCGGGCGTCGGGGGGGTTCCTGAGCTGATCCAGCACGAGCGCTCTGGCTTTCTGGTTAGCCCGCTGGCACCGGACGAGATCACCGAGGCGCTGTCGCGACTCTACGATCAGCCCGACTTGCGACGCTCTATCGCGCGCCAAGCGCGTCACGACATCACTTTCTTCTCGATCGACCGCCAAGTGGATCGCTGGGTCGAGCTTTATCGACGCAGTCGGCTATTGAAATAGAGCATACGCCCATGAAGATCGCGATCATCGGTGCCGGTCGCCAAGCTGAATTTGTCGTCGACGTTGCCCAAGACCTGGGCTACGAAGTGACCGGACTTTACGACGACCGTTACCCGGAAGTTGGCGAAGCCGCTGGAGTCCCTGTGCGTGGCCCGCTCTCTGCCATCGGGGCGGCACCAACGACAGACTTCGCTATCGGTATCGCCGACCCTAGGGTTCGGCAAAGGCTCTGGCACCTGCTCAGCGCCCAGGGCAAACGCCTCCCGGCGCTCGTTCACCCGAGTGCTGTGGTCTCGCAGCGCGCTGCGATCGGAGCTGGCGCATTTGTCGGCGCGCTATGCACCGTGCTGGCCGGATCCTCGGTTGGCACCGCTGCGTGCTTGATGAGTACGGTCAACGTCAACCAGAACGTCAGCGTTGGTGATTTTGCCCTGATCGGCGCCGGCGTCGTGATCGGTAACGACGCGGTCATCGGCGAGGGCTGCCACATCGCGATGGGCGCACGCATCGCTCGCCTGGGTAGTACACCGCCGTGGCAAGACGTCGGTTAACCGGCGCAAGTCGACTAACCGAGCAAATGGCGGACGACGCACGCAGTGCCGTCGGAGGAAATTCTTACTCGCCTACCGGACGTTGATCGAGCATCAGCGGACCGTTCGATCGCTCGCCTTGGGCAGCGCCCTCGCCTTCGCCTTTGCGTGCCAAAGGCGTCGTCTCCAGCGATAGCCGCAGCCGCTTGATCTCAACCGGCCGGCCCGCCAGCAGTTCCCGCAGGCGCTCGACCCGTGCCTCAGGGATCAGCGGACTAGAGACGATCACCTGAGCGACCGCGGTCCGTTCGACGAGCTCATCGACCTGCTCAAGGCTGCCAAGCACGGGCACACCGTTAATCCGCATGCCGAGCTTGCTGTCATCATCGTCGATGAAGCCGACGGGGCGAAGCGCCAAATCCTCGCTGCCCGCAGCTGCGCGCAATAGCAGGTCGCCACCTGCACCCGCGCCGTAGACCAAACTCGCCCGCTTCTCGCGCCTGACATCGTCAGTACTGTCACCGAGCAACATCTCCCGCACGAAGCGGAACGAGTAGCGCACACCCAACACTGATACAAACAGGAGCAGTCCAAAGATCACGAAGACGGAACGCGAGTGCCCCTCGAAACGAAAGGCGTAGACCATCACCAAAATCGATGCGGCGGTGCCCAGTGCCACCGCACGACCATAGCGCACGGCGGCGGAGATCGAGATGTAGCGCAGCGCGTCCTTGTAGGCACGGTGCAATAACAGCATTATCAGGTTGATCGAAACGACCACTGGAAGCGATTGGAGAAACAGCCGCTCAAGTTCGCCCGTCAAAAAGAAGCGATCAAAGCGCAGCACATAGGCGGCAAAATAGCATCCAGCGACCAGCACCGCGTCGGCAATCAACAGCACGATCGCGCGTTTGTGTGGTAAACGCACTAAGAAACGCCGACTGTCGCTAGCTGTCTTGCCCTGGTCGTCGATTTCGTAACCGACACGCACCGAACTCAGGTAGAGACCAACGAGAATCACCGCGATCGCAAAAAACGGCAAGAGTGCCACGGAGTACTCAACTTGCCAGCCGCGCACAAATGCAGCGACAGCTCCCGAGGCGATCGCTGCGCCGTAAAGCACTAGCACCGCGCGTCGTTCTGACATCCCGAGCTTCACCAAACGGTGGGAGGTGTGATCCTGACCGCCCTGCGAAATTTTGCGGCGGTTGAGTAGGCGAACGATCGTCACCAGTGTTGTATCCACAATCGGGATGATCAGCACCAAGAGCGGTACCGCAACCACGGCCAAGAGGTTGCGCGAGCGATGCGAGTTGGCGAGCAATGCCAAGGCTCCCAAAAAGAAGCCAAGAAACTGACTGCCCGAATCACCCATGAAAATTGAGGCCGGGTTGAAGTTGTAGAGCAAGAAACCCAAACAGGCGGCGGCGACAACCAGGGCGATCGTCATCTCGACCGGTTGTCCGTAGCTCCAGAAGAAATACGCCATGAATGCCGATGCAATGCCGGCGATGCCAGCGCACAGACCATCCATGTTGTCGAGCAGGTTAAAGGCGTTTGTAATACCGATCAGCCAAAAGATCGAGATGCCCTGATCGATGTACGCGATCTTCGTCCAGGGCAACACATACCCAAAAGAGGTGAAACCAACGGCTGCCAAGAGTTGAAGCAACAGTTTGACGTGCGGCGGCACGTTGACCAAATCATCGAGCAACCCGGAGACGAACAGCACAGTACTTCCAGCGAACAACAGCCAATGACTCAGCTTGAGCTCGGGAATCGCCAACCACAGCAGAATGCAACCCAAGTAGATCGCAATGCCGCCGAGCAACGCGACGGTACGCCGGCTCCAACGATCGTCCCGCGGCCGGGCGACCATATTGATCGAATGGGCGAAGCGTCGGCATAGCGGGGTCAGCACGGCGACGGCGACAAACGCCCCAAGCGGCTGAATCCAGTGTTCGTACATCACCCGAAAGACCCCCGTTTTTTGGCTCCGTGGACCATCATCGGCTCGACCCACTCAACGGCGGATCACCGCGTCAAGCCGCGGCCCAGCCCTGCCCGCCAACGCCCCTGCCCGCCAATGCCGACGGAAAGCCGCTTAGCGCCGAAACGCCCAGCGTTTGCGCCGAAACGCCCAGCGTTTTTCACTGTCAGCGAGTGTGCCGAACGCCGGTTTTATCGTCAACACCCGTATATGGTGCCGCAACTGAACGTTTCGTTCGCTTCGATCACCTAATAAATTGACTGCAGCGCGATCGGGGGGCGACAATCTCACCGGGGATGGCACGTCGTGCCTCCCGTTGCAGCGCAACGACAAGACACAAGGATGTAGAGTAGTTATGCATGTACTGATCACGGGCGGCGCGGGTTTTATCGGATCCCACTTGGCAGAAGCCTACCTGCAGCGCGGCGATTGGGTCACGGTGATCGATGACCTATCGACCGGCTCAATTCGCAACATCAATCACCTCAAATCCAACGAGCGCTTTGCCTACGTGATCGACGACGTCTGTCACGCCCGAGTCACCGCTGAGTTGGTCGATATGGCCGATGTGGTCTTTCACCTGGCGGCGGCTGTCGGCGTCAAGCTAATCGTCGAACGGCCAGTCCATACCATCACAACCAACCTCGAAGGCACGGAGGTTGTGCTCGAGCAAGCGTCAAAGAAGTCGAAGAAAGTGATCATTGCTTCAACTTCAGAGGTGTACGGCAAGAGCGAGTCTTTCCCGTTCAACGAGGAGCAGGACCTGGTGATCGGAGCGACGCGCCGAGCACGATGGGCCTACGCCTGCTCCAAGGCGATGGACGAGTTCATGGCATTGGCCTACCACCGCGAGCGCAATCTCCCGGCAACCGTTGTCCGCCTGTTTAACACCGTTGGTCCCCGTCAAACTGGCCGCTACGGCATGGTGATCCCAACCTTCGTTGACCAAGCACTGCGCAACAAGCCGATCACGGTCTATGGCGATGGCAAACAGCGGCGCTGCTTTGGCCACGTCTTTGACACGGTCAAATGCTTGGTCGCTTTGGCCGAGCACCCCGGTGCGATCGGCAAGGTGGTCAACATCGGAAGCCAACACGAGATCTCGATTCTCGATCTAGCCAAGCTGGTGATCAAAATCACCGACTCGCGCTCGGAGATCAAGTTCGTTCCTTACGAAGAAGCCTATGCCGAAGGCTTCGAAGACATGATGCGTCGCATCCCGGACACCTCGCGACTCAAAGAGCTCGTCGGCTTTGCCCCGGAAATCAGCACCGCCGAAATCATCCAGTCGGTCGTCGACGACCGGCGTCATCGAAGCCACCTGCGCTAGCCAACCTTAGCCGGCGCAAGCTGGCAGCCCACACCCACAGCCGGCGCCTCCCAGCGCTCAGGCTAGGCCAGCAACAGCCTCAAAAGAAAAAATTGGTTGCTCTGCCGGGGCTCTCAAGTCAGGCGACGCGCTGCACAGACAAACCAGGCGCTGACGCCGACTAGATAAGCCGATCGTAGAACAGCAGCTCAACTAGGATGGGTTGGCGAGCTGACTAGTACGAAACGCCGAGGCGGAAATAGAACTGATTGCCAATGTAATTTTGCAGTGTGAAGTTGGGGATCGTCGTTACGCTGTCTTGCACATTGCGAAACGAGACATCATAGCCAACGCCAATGTAGACCCACTCACGGATCTGCCAGTCCAGGCCCACGGCAACCGTCAGCAAATCAAGAGCTACGCTATCGGGCAGCGCGGCCGATTCGTTGGCCGTACCCTGGTGAGTTCGGCGACGGTAGTCGAGATCTAGGTTCAGCAGGAAGCGTGAAATAAACGCGTGGTCATAGCCAAAATAGATGTGGTGATCGGCGTGATAGTTGCCAAAAATCGACGCGTCAAACGCACGTTCGTAACCGACCCGGGCCTGCGCGGTGGGCGTAAACTGATACCCAAACTCAAGCTTAGCCAACACGCTATTGAAATTCGCTTGGGAGGCGTGCGTCGGTTGTGTGTCGAACAGGCCGTTGCCGTAGCCCACCTTGGCCAGTACGCTCAATCGTGGCGTCAGCAGGCCGCTCAAACCAGCGTACCCACGAAACGGCCGCCCGCTGACGAACTGCTGCGACCCGTCACCGTTGTAGTAGTCCTGAAATTCCTGGCTGACCTGCAAAAAGAACGCGGTCTTTGGCAACAGGCGCCACTTGCCCAGAAAACTGATCTCGTGCTTGAGAAGATTCTTCTTGGTGAGAAAGTCCTCTTCGTAAACATCGAGGCCGAGCGCATAGCCTAGATCAAAAGTCAGACGGCCCCCGCCTGGAATCAGTGAGAGCAACGCCGCGGCGCGGTTAACGTCTCGACTGATCACGCCCCGCGTCGTGACCGGCGCACCGACGGCCGCCTCGTTAGCGTTAATCGGCGTCACCGATCGAGCGAAGTCATCGGTGACCTGAAAGCTGAAATGCCGACTCAGGTTGGCCTTGAACGCCAAGCCGCCTTCGAGCTCGACGGCGCGCTGTTCGACGATTTTGTCGTCGCTGGAGAAATACTCGCGGTAGCCGGCGGCCGCCTTGAGGCGGAACTGGATCTTGGAATCCACGACCTGTCCGGTCTCAGCATCGGTACGCCGCTGGGCCGACTGAGTCGCTAGGTGGAGGTGGCCGATCAGGCGCATGAATGGCGCGCCTGTCTGACTACGATCAACCAACTGCACGTTGCTGTCGTAGCGGAATTGAACGTCCAAACCTGGATGGAAAACTAGGCTCTCGCCCAGTTTGATGCCAGGTCCCTCGTTATACCTCAAGCCAGCAGAGCTCTGCGCCAAAGCACTCGACGCTGCGAGAACGAGTGCAAGAGGAAGCGCAGTTTTCAGTACCGTTCGCATCGAAGGCAGCCCTTAACCTCGAGAGTTCCGCTCGCGGTGCTGCAGCGAGAGAGATTTTACAAAAACTGCAGGGGTGAGAACTAACTTGCTGGCGACGCCACCGGCGGCCGAATGGTCGGCGATGGTGGCGGCTGCTCAACGGTCGGGTCAGTCTCCGGGATCTCTGGATCCACTTGCACATCGACCCGCGTAGTGCCCACGTACGCGATTTCCTCACCAATACACGCCTCGGCCTCTTGACCGAGAACCACAACCCGCTGATACGCGATAGTCAGTTTGGAAAACTCGTGGTCGCGCGTGCCGACGTCGTTGCGGCTCTCGGCGACCTTGATCGCATCGCGTGATTGCTCACCGACGCGCAAATTCCCTTTGATCTGGATCAGTTTATCGTTAACGCAGTTGAGCTTGATTACGTCTTTCTCGATGCGCGCGCCACGCGCCAACCTTTCGACCCGTCGGAGCATCGACGACATCTTGCGTAGATACTCTTGAGCCTGTCGGAGCTGCTCCGCACCACTTAGCCGACTCGTCCGCTTGAACAGTACTTCGGAGGCTGCTTTCTCGGGTCCCGCCTTTTCTCCGACGGACTTTGGTGCGTTCTGCGCGACAAGATCGGCGTGCGCCAGCAGCAAGGTTGCGCTTGCGGCTACGGCAGCAACTTTGGCCCAATTCTTCTTCAGTCGCATTGTCTTATTTAACCCTCAACGTCGTGGGCCGGCGGTTGTCAGTCATTATTGGAAACTATAGATAAACACAAGTATATGAGGCACCCCTTGGCTGTCAATAAAGTTCGGGGCACTCGCAAGAATTAGTTGCCGGTCATCATCGATCTGTTCGCGGTAAAGATCGGCTTTCTCGGCAAGAGATCTCCCATCACTGAACATCCGCCGAGCATCGTCGGCGCATCGCCACCAGCGCTCTCGAGCGCTGGGAAGTGCACGCAAATAAAACAATATCAAACACTTGAAGATAATCCCTCGCGCACCCACAGGCGCAGCAACTGATCGATGACCCGCTCGGCTGCATGGCCATCCCAGCCGGATATCTCACATCTGCCGCGATCATGCGCGGACCTGCACACGCTGAGTACCTCTAGAGCAAGCGCGGTGTCGTCATCGACGATGTGGTTGTAGCCCGTCTCCACGGTGGCCGGGCGATCAGTCGTCGGCCGCAAAGTCAAACAGGGCTTGCCCAAGAACGTCGCCTCCTCGGCGACGCCACCTGAATCGGTCAAGACAAAGCTGCAACTATCGAGCAGCGAGAGGAAATCAAGGTAACCGAGCGCCGGACCCAAGGTTAGTGCCTGTATACCGTTCAGCCTCGATAACAGACCCACCGCATCGAGACGCCGCTCGACGCGCGGGTGAAGCGGCCAATGCAGCTTCGCCTGCTTGCTCGCCGTCAAGACGAGGTCGACCAGGCGTCGAAGGCGAGCAATGTCATCAACGTTTTCAGCGCGATGAAGGGTAACCAGGCCGAAGTCGCCATCAGCGAGGCCAAGCGTGCGTCGGCAGTCGCGCTGGCGGGCGCGGCCAAGGTGACTGCAGAGGCTGTCGATCATCACGTTGCCGACATAAAATATCCGCGCGGCCTTGATCCCCTCAGCTCGCAGATTGCGCTCACCTGATGGCTCGCTAACAAACAGCAGGTCTGCGAGGTGATCGGTCAAGATCCGGTTTTTCTCCTCGGTCATTCGCCGGTCAAACGAACGCAATCCGGCTTCGACATGAGCAAGTGCAACACCAGCGCGGTCCGCAGCCAAGGCGCAGCCCAACGTAGCGTTGACATCACCGACGACAACCACGCCACGCGCAGGGTGTCTCTCGAGGTAGTCGGCAAATCGCTCCACTGTTCGTGCAAGCTGCCAAGCGTTGCTGCCAGAACCAACCGCTAGATCGGCGTCGGGTTTGGGCAGCTGAAGGTCCGACCAATGCACCAAGGACAGTTTCGCGTCGTAGTGCTGACCGGTGTGCACCAGCCGAAAGGGCAGGTCACGCGCAAGCCGGCGATGAGCCGCGATCAGCGCGGCAACTTTAACGAAGTTCGGTCGGGCTCCGACCGCGTAGACGACGGGCAGCACGGGCTGATAATAGACCGAATGGCCACCACCGCAAGCGCCCGCCTTCTGTCAGCCCGCCAGCGCTCCACCAAACAGCACTGCCGGTACACGCTCACAACCCTTTGCCGATGGTCACCCGCGCACCTTGCGATCACGCCCGTTGAGATCGGCTGAAAAATTCGCAATGAAGTCAAGGTAACGCGACGCCTGTCGCGTGCGCGTGCCGTGATCGCAGACCCAGCGCCTGCCGTTGATCGCCAACTGATCCCGCCTTTGAGGTTCGTCGGCAAGCGATTCGATCGCCGCGGCCAACTGTGCCGGCGCTTCGGGTCTGACAAAGGCGCCCGCCTCAGCCTGCTCGCAAACCAAGCGGCGGATCGCTCCATCGATCGCCAGCAAGACCGGTCGCTGGCAACTCATATAGTCAAAAACCTTGTTGGGATAAACAGTGCGAAAGGTCGGGTTGTCCTGCAACACGGCCAGGCCTAAGTCGGCGCTGCGAATGATCGACGGCATCTCTCGACGACTGCGAGCACCGTGGAATGTGATGTTACTTAGCGAGCGCTTGGCGGCATCCGCGATCAACGCCTGCCGCTCTGGACCGTCACCAAATGTAGCGATCAGTATATCCGATCTGTGACGAAGGTGCTCCGCAGCGTCAATCAGCTGCACCAGTGCATTGGCTCGCCCGTGCGCGCCGGCATATAGCGCCACGAACCGCTTGCCCCAGCCCAATCTCTCGCGCAGCGCTTCGTCTGCCGGTCCCGGACAGAAAAGCTCGTGCTCAGCGCCGGTGGGAACAACAACCGCGGGCCGATCGCCCTCGAGCAGACCACGACACCGCATGTCCTCAATAAAAGCCGGCGTCAACGCGACAATGCCAGACGCCGACCGACACGCCCAGCGCTCCACGCGATATAGCCAACGCGTCAACGCCGCACCTTCACGTAGCACACCAGTAGTCACTGCCGACTCCGGCCAGAGGTCGCGAACTTCGAATATCCACGGACAGCGGGCTAGCCGCGCCGCCGCCGCACCGACGAAAGCAGTGGTCAAGGGCGGCGAACTGGCGATTACCAATTGTGGACGACGCGCCGCGATGACACCCGCCAAAGCTGACAGCGTAAAGCCGGCGAAAGCCAGAGAACGCCCCCAATAGCCGCTGTTGTAGGATCGCGGCACGCGACAACGCCAGACAGTCACCTGCCGATCCTGTTCTCGCGTCAGCAGTCGGTGTCGAAAGCGCTCGGCACGGTGACCATCCTGGTAGCCGAGATCTCCAGCGATCACATCGACGCTGTGGCCTGCAGCGACAAAATGCTGCGCGAAGCTATTGAAGCGAGACCCCCCCGCTTGGTCGGCACCAAGGTAGTGTTGATAGACGATGAGAATCCTCATCGCGCTCGCGCTCCGCTCAATAGCAGCGCTGCCAGTCTAGCGCGCGTCCACAGCCCTGTCTGCACTCGAACGCCTCGCATCAGTAGCGGATGTCGCGCAGGCCAGCAGCATGCCACTCGAACGAAAGCTCACTATCAGCGGCCTCAACAGAAAACCGCCGGTCGCCTCTGCACACGATCCGGGGCGGGCGACCGCCACTAAACACAGTCAGCAGAGAACCGCTAGCGGGCAACGCAATCGACCAGGACCAAGCCGGACTGCGCTGGCCGTAGTGTCGCGAGATCCAGCCGCGTGGCGGGTCGCTCGCGCCCCGTGCCAGTTCAGACTCGAGCGTGCCTCCGCGTTGATCAACAGCAGCGGCATATAGCGTCCCAGCATCGCACTCGAGCGCCAGCACACGATCAGCGCTGGTAACCTCAGCGTCGATCAACCAGTGCACCCTCGCCGTGCGCGCGGTAGCCCCGTAGGCCCAATCAAAAACCAGCCACAGATCGTCGACGAAATACAGCACCGCTCGACGATGAACAACTCGGGGAACGTAGCGACAGTAGCCGAAATGCTCACCACAAACGTAGCGTACCGGTCCGTCGCACATCCAGTCGAGCAGACGAGCACGCGTCGGGTAGAGCATCGTGAACCGGCGATGGTGATGCATCTGCTGATAGCCATCGACCAGCAGCGTGTTGTGACTCTCGGGACCGGAAAAGTGTCGGTGAAGTGCCGCGGCGCCGTTGTAGCGAAAGCTACCGCCGTCGGCGACCAGGTTGTGCGTGCGCCAAGTCAAGTCGAGATGCAGCATGTCTTGGTGAGCGAAACGGTCTCGCAGCGAACCACAGCGAAAGCTAGCGAAGTGTTCCCCGTCGGTCCCGCGCAAGACGTGAAGACCGCTGATCGGAAAACTCTGCGACTGCATCGATGGTCGGCGGGCGTCAGGCGGCAGAGCATCGTCGACGCGCTGCGGCCCGAGCAACCAGAGCGCGTGAGCATCGTAGGGACCAGGCGGATAGCAGCGACGCTGACCGGCGAGGATCGCCGCCGTCTGGAGCGTCGGGCGGAAGTCGCCGAACGCCGTATCGGCCAGCGGACAAAGCCAGGCCCCATCGTTGGCGCCATAGTTGGGAAGCCTGCCGGTCTTGGCACATTGCTGCGCGCGTAAGAACGCAACGGAGCGGCGCATCGCCGCCAACCACGACGGTCGAGGCAGCAGGCCACCTGCCTCTTGCGCGATCGTCGCCCAGATCAGTAGATCGAGAGCAAACCGCTGGTAATTGTGCGATTGCTGAAGATAGCCGCCATCCGGGTAGAACTGCTGCGACACAGCGCGATCGAGTGCGCGCCTGGCCAAGAAACGCCACCGATCGGCACGCGGGGCGTCGGGCAAAATCGCAGCGCTAACCAGCAGCGCCGTCGCTTCAGCTAACACGTGGTTGTTCGGGATCGCACGCTCTGCAAACGGCAGCGTACCCTCGAGATGTAGAGCCGCCTCGTAGAGCGCGCGTACCAGGCGAACAGAGCCAACTGCATCGACGAATTGCGGCAGAACACTTGCGGCGAAAGACCAGGCGAGCTGACGAATCGCAATCTCCTGACCCGACGCCCAATGAACGCCATACCCGGCAGGATTTTGCGCGATGAACGATCGCACCTGCCGGGCCAGGCCGCGTGTCAGCCAGGCCCGTCTCGACGGTGAAAGCATCGCGGCACGAGCAATGGGGTAGACCTGTGAAAAGCGTCCGAGCTCCCAAAGATCTTTAACATCGATGCTGCTCTGCCGCAGTGATAGCGATGACCAGTGAGAGAGAGCAAAGCGTTGTCCGCTAATCGGGTCGCGGTGCCAATCGATCGGCTCACCGAAGTCGAGCAGCATATGACCATAGCAAAGAACCTTGCCCGCAAGAATCGCATCGGCCCGATGTAGCAGTACGTCTCGCGCACGCCCGGTCTGCTCGGATGGCATTCGTCTGGCCAGCTGATCGAGATCGGGCAGTGGCAGTGGCGTCAGCGTCGCGGCGCACGGCCGCAGTTGCGCTATCCTCCGGCGCCACTCACTGGCCAACAAGGCAGGGGCGAGACCAAGCCGCGCGCGCGCTTCCCAACCCAGACGATAGGCCGCAGTGCCCAACCCGAGCTGCGCAACCTCGGCCAGCATGTGCCCAACGTGCTGGACCATCGTCAGCCCCCCTAGGGACTAACCTTACCCTATGTCCACGCAGCAAAGAACTCTCGACGCAAACGACCACGGCCTTCGCGCTGATAGCGACGCGAAAAAACAGGGCGCGGCTGTTCGTAGACGAGAGAGGCAGGACGTGGGCCAGCTAATGCGGCTGGGCCTTTCATCCTTTTGGCTTAGGGCGCGGGCCAACCGCCCCAAGGGCGAGCCATCGCGATCGTCAGCAACTTCTCGTCGGCTTGCTTGGCCGCACAATAGTTACCCGCGGCAACGATCGCAAAGTTGCGATTGCTGCGACGAAAGCGAACGTGGAGATGATCTTTGTGGCCGTCCCAGTGACGGACGATGCCTCCACCACCGGCATACTGAAAGATCATCGCCAGTTCCTCTTTGGAGACGCCGCGGCTCAGTGCGTACTGATAGACCGCACGTTGGAGACGGCGGTCGAGGAACACCACTTCGACATCACAGCTGTCGACCAAATGGCGGATCTGAAACCAGGTGCGCTCGAGATCGAGCGTCCGCGGCGACGCGGGGATATAGTGCGGCGTATGGCGACGCAACTTGAGCCGAATGTCGACGTCCACGCCATCGCGATGGGAAAGATGGGGAGCCATCTTGCCGCCACGCTGCAAACTAATGTCGTGAACGGTAATCGGTTGCGAGCCAGGAAACGCCTGCGCGTAAAGCTTACCCAAGCGCTCGAGGGCGGTTACGGTCAATGGCGTTCCCCAGGAGCGGCGCGCGTTCTTGATGCGAATCCCCGGACCGGTCTTGAGTTGGTTAAAGCCGCTGCCGCGCCGACGACGCCAACGCCGACGTTTTGCCTGGCGCTTGAGCCGGGCGCGACGCCCTTTGCTCATTTGTTTTTCTTTACGAAGGCTTGTGACTTTGGCCGCAGCGACCTGCTCGGGCGAAGGACCGGAGGCGGAGAGCGAGCGTGCTTGAGCGGTGCTAACGACGAACGACAGCGAGATGGTGGCAATCAGTGCTCGAACAGCAAACATGCGAGGTTGATCTCCTTCTCGCCGCTGTATAGAGCACAAACCGTGCCTGCATCACGCCAGCTCCAACCAATTAGAATAAGCTAGGTTACACTTTTGACGACCCAATGATTGGCGGAGTTGCTGCTCAGCGGCTGCAGCCAGTTGGCTGCAATTGATCTACCGGTTGATTAAGTTGACGCTCGGCCGACGTCGGCCGCACGCCGTTGGTCCGCGATCGCCGAGAAGTGGCGTTGATCCGCTACGCGGACAGGCGTTTAGCCATGCCGCAGCTCGCGTGATCCGCCGCTTTCGCCACCACTGCATCCACTGCGCCGGTTTTCGCCTCGCGCCTACCGCGTAAAATCCTAATATTGCTAAACAGATACGGGTACATCGCGCAAATCAGGCCGACGTTTATGCGAGCTTTTACTTGGATAATGTGCTAGGCGAAAGCCAGCGGCTGTCCGTTGCTGTGGTAGTTGACATTGAAAGGCCGTGCAGCAGCCGGCACCGCCAAGAAACGCGAAGGCAACAACGCGTAGAGGCATCGCTAGCGCTGTGGAAGGGCTGCGGAACCGCTCCGAAGCGGATGTGCGTATGGGCAAATATTGGCGATCTTCGCCGTAACTACCCTGCAAGGAGTTGTTGATGCGACATTACGTTTTCGCCGCGGTCGTGGCCCATGCGCTTGCAGCGTGCAGCGCATCCTCGGGCGCAACCGACGCCGTGGCCAAAGGCGATGCGATCTACACGGCGGACTTGCGGGCAGCAGACTTCGCTCAGCAGTCCGACGGCAGGGCAGACGGTTTGACAGACACCGGCGCTTCGCCCGATGCGCCCCAGCCGCCCGTCGATAGCGCAACGTCGCAGTGCCCCTGTGCCCTCGACTACTACTGTGACTTGGCGACCCAGCACTGCGTGCTCGGCTGCCGCAGCAACACCGACTGTGCCGCAGAGAAGTTCTGCGATCAGACCCAACAGCGCTGTCGCCTCGGCTGTCGCAATGTTGCCGCCTGCAAAGACGATGGCAACCCTTGCACGACGGTGGTCTGCGACAACGGTCAGTGCCTCCACAAGCCGAACAGCGCCAAATGCGCCGACGACGGCAACAACTGCACCGCTGATGTCTGCAGCGGCGGTGCCTGCACACACGCGCCCGATCGCGAAGGGTTTGTCTGCGCTCAAAACGATTGCGGCTACTCGACCTGCAAGGCGGGCAGCTGCCTGCTCAAGCAGGCCGAGCCAGCACTCGTGGCCTGCGCCGACGACGGCAATTCTTGCACGTCAGATCGTTGCGACGGCCAGGGGACTTGTGCGCACACACCATTGCCCAACGGCACGGACTGCAAAGGCACCTGGACCGGCGGGTTTTCGCCGGGGCAAGGTCGCTGTTTTAGCACGACGTGTGTACCGATCACGCACCGATGCTGTCCAACACATCCGTCGGTCGCGCTGTGGAACCAGCAGACTGGGAAGCTCGAGGAGATCGCCGATGTCATCGCCTGTGGCTGCGACGGTACAACCTTAAGGTGGACCACCGAGAAGGCAGGGCAAAAGCAACAGCACGCCCAAAGCTGCTCGCTTTGCCCAACCGGCGCCACTTGCCACCCCTGCTATGCCGCCCCCTAGTATCGCTGCCCGAGCCGTCCTGGAAATGCGGCGTGATTCCGGATCGGACCCGGGGCCCAGGCGAAATGACTTCAAGCTGCGACCGACGCCGCTAGGCTGCCCTTATCAGCGGAGGGTCGCCGGTGAGACCAGCTACAGCGATGGTTGGCGCTCCCTGCAATCGCGCCATCCAGTCGAACGCTTACTGCAGCGGAGGCGCTTACCGTTGAATCAATTCAGCGGGCGCGCACACGTTTCCGGCCGGTGTTTGAGCTGCTCCAACGCGAACACGCTGGGCCACTATCCCGTCAGTCACTCGGTCAAGGTCGACCCAAACGGCGTACCGCTTGAGCCACTGCTCAGCCCAGGCCGGGAAACGCTGTTTTCGCAGGCCTACAGTCCGCCTGGAACCCGGCAACAAGGTCGGCATCCCGCTACGCGTCAAGAAGTGCTCCACAAATGATCGGGATCGCTTTGGTTAACGCGTCAGCAGCGCGGGTCCACTGCTCGACAACCGTCGCGCCGGCACGACGCATCGGTGTGGCAACGACAGTTGCCTAATTCCGCTAATTCAACATCCGTCCCCTGAATGCTCAGGGTACGAAGACTCGGATCGCGTGGTTGCCCCGATCGACGATGTAGATCGCTTTGGTCTGCGGGTGGATCACGGCCTGATAGGGTTCATTCAGCCGCGCCTTGCTCACCGCCCCGTCGACCATCCCGCGTGCAGCACCGACGACGTTGCGCGTCTGGCCTCCAGTAAGCAACACGACCCGATCGTTGTCGGTGTCGGCCACATAGATGTCATTGCCAGCAACGGACACGCCGGCGGGGAAGTTCAGTCCGCTCGCTACGGTCCGAACTCGATTGCTAGCGAGAGTGCGGATGCGACCGTTGAACCGATCCGCGATATAGAGCGTGCTCGTAACGCGGTCGAAAGCGAGCCCGACCGGGGTGTGAAAGCGGGCATCGGCGGCCGCTCCATCGATCAACCCGCGACCCACGCCAACACCCGCACCACTCGGACCCGCGATCGTCGTTACTTCGCCGCTGGCGGCGTCCACTTGGCGTATCCGATGATTGAGTTGGTCGGCGACGTAGAGCGAGCCGTTGGCAGCAACGGCGATCCCCATTGGCGCATAGAACCGCGGCTCCTGACCGATGCCATCTTGCGAACCGATGCCACCATTGCCCGCAATCAAAGAGACCACCCCGTTGCCGATCTTGACGACGGCATGGTTGCCGCCGTCGGTGAGGTAGAGCACGCTCCCTTCAACGACGATGTCGTTGGGCCAACGGAAACGCGCATTTGCGACTTTACCTTGGGCGAAACCCTCGTTGGTGCAACTGCCAGCGAAGGTGCCGACGAGACCCTGCTTGATGATACGCACGCAGTGATTGCCGCTATCGACGACGTAAAGCGTACCGCTTGGGTCAAAGGCGAGCGACCGTGGACTGGCAAAGCGCGCCTGTTCGATCGGACCATCCTGGTATCCGGGCGTTCCATTACCTGCCAGCGTGTAGAGGCATTGGCTGAGCATGGTCCAGGCGCCGGGCTGTTGGGCGACATCGCAGCGTCGACAAACGTTTTTGGGGTCGGAATGCTGGTCCGCGTAGCAAACGCCGTCGATCAGGCAGCGCTTTTGACACAAGCAGCTGTTGAGGTCGGCCTGGATGATGGCGTCAAGCGCTGCGCGGAGCGAGGTGTCATCTGTCGCTAAGCGGCTCTTGTTGGTGCCGCCAACCGTTGCGATTTGGTCGAGCAAGGCGACGTTAGCCGTACTGGTGAGCGCAATGGTGTAGACGCGAATGCCCTGGTGGTAGAGGCGCGCAGCGGCGTTGACCGCGTCGGTAGCCGTGGCGCAGGTCTCGTCGCCATCGCTGATCAGCACCACGGCTTGGCTGCGATCCGGGTCGCCAAAGCTCGGCGCGAGGCCAGTAAGGGCGGCCGCTATCGGTGTGGCGGAGGCCGAGTCGGGCGCCCCGATAGCCTGCTCGAAGTCGGCGTAGGCGTTTTGCTTGGGTTTGGTAACGGGAGCCACGTTGCAGCCGCCTTGCGGGAACTGGCGCAGAGCAAGGTAGAGGTCCGGCCGTGGCTGAAGGGTGGCGAGCAACGTCTTTGAAGTCCAGTCCCAGAGCTTGTTTTTCGCCATGCTGCTACTGCGATCGAGCAAGAAGACGATTTCCGAAGCATTGCATTGCCGGTCGGTACACACCCCAGCGGCACAGCGTTCGTTGGGATCGCACGGAATGCGCTTGCTCCACGCCGGCCCCGCGGTACCCAAACCGCAATACTCCATACCGAGGCTATCGGCGCTACAACGGGCTCGACCTAGCACGCAGCCGGCGGCGCCATCCTGTATCGCGTTTGAATCCGACGGCGTGCTATCGAACGGCAGTCGACCGTCGTTGGGCGCGCCGTCTTCCACCGCCGCATCGCCTCCTCCGTCGGGAGCTGGACAGTCTTGCGGACAGGTATCCCGTCGCTCTTGGTAAAGGGGCTGGCAAACGCCGTCACCGCAACACGCACCGCAGTCGCTTTCGCAGTTGGAACAGGTTTCGAGGCTCCGATCGCAGCTTCCATCGCCGCAGCCAGATGGCACCCGTTCACAGTTGCCGTGGCGGCAAACCGTATCGCTCGGGCAACTGCGGTAGAAAAGCCACGCGGTTCCGGATGCGTCGCAACGATCGACGGCTTGGCCCGAACAGCGTTTCGCTTGGGCCACGCAACGCACGGGCGCGACTGCTTCTTCACTGCAAGCGCCCCACAACAACACCGCAAAGACGCCAGTACTGACCAAACGTGCCATTGGTCCCTCCGCATGAACACCCAGAGTCCATACGTGCATCGGACAAAAATCTTTCAGCATGAACCCTTCAAAATAAGAGCAAATGCTCATATTCTAGTTTTCGGGCGGCCGACCACGCATCTCGCCTGGTTGGCGCAATACGTCGTGACTGTGCCCGCGGCGATTCGGCTGCGACTCGCCACGGACAAAGCAGGAGGTCCGCCAGCGCGGAGAAGCCTCAGCCAGCTACAAGTATTTGTTATTACTTGAGCCCGTGTTTGATCAGCAGCCGGGTGAGATAGGTGCGGTCGGTTTGGGCAATGCGTGCCGCGTGCGAGATGTTGCCATCGGCGCGCGCTAGCAGCTGCTCGAGGTAGCGCCGCTCGAAATCACGAATCGCTTCTTCCTTGGCATCCTTGAAGGCCAGCGCCAAGTCGACATCCTCGCTATTGGTCTCCGGCAGGTCGATCGGTCGCGTCCCCGGATCGTCAAAATTGCCGCCAAAGCTTGTCCGCCGGAGGTAGTTGCGCAGCTCGCGCGCGTTGCCGGGCCAAGCGTGGCGGTTAAGATATTCGACGACGCGCAGGTCACTCAGCGTGGCGTCCGGATCAACGTGGCACTCCTTGAGGATCTGTCGCGCTAACGGCACGATGTCCTCGGGGCGTTCGCGCAGCGGCGGAATCCTCACCTGGACGACAGAGAGCCGATAAAACAGATCGGCGCGGAAGGTCCCGCGATTGACCTCTTCTTCGAGCGGTCGATTGGTTGCCGCGAGAATGCGAATGTCGAGCGGGATTTCGCGCGTGCCGCCAACGCGACGCACCGTTCGCTGCTCGACAGCGCGCAGCAAGCGCGTTTGCAGTTCAAGCGGCAGTTCGCCGACCTCATCGAGAAACAACGTACCGTTGTTGGCGCGCTCGAAGGCACCACGATGCTCGGCAACTGCACCGGTAAACGCACCGCGCATGTGTCCAAACAGCTCGCTCTCTAGCAAGCTCGGCGGCAAGGCGCCGCAGTCGACGACGACCAGCGGCCCCGACCGTCGACGGCTCTGGGCGACGATCGACTGCGCACAGACTTCCTTGCCAACCCCCGTCTCACCGGTGATCAACACCGTTTCATCGGTCGGTGCGACGCGCTCTAACAGCGCAAACACCGCTCGCATCGCTTCGCTTTCGCCGATCATCGAGCCGAAACCCGGGCCGGCGGACAGCGACTCAGCGACAACCTCATCGAGCACATCGATGCGAACACGGCTGCGGCCGAGGATCACGCGGCTGCCGCTCGGGACTACGGCGTCGGTGACTTTGACCCGCCCTGGTAGCCAGGTTCCGTTGGTTGAGCCCAGGTCGCGCACGCGGACGCGATCGCCGACGCTCGCCACTTCGAGGTGAATTCGCGAAACGGCCTCGTCGTTGAGCTGCAGAACATTGCCCTGTTGGGTACCAACATGCACCACGGGCTGCGTACCGACAACCGACGCTCCAGCGTCGACGCCGGCTTCCACTTCGAGGCGCAGTTTCCGACGCATCAGCCGGCCGGCCTGCTTGCCGACTTCGGCCGAGGTCATGATGCGCGTGCGATCGCCGCGATCAGCCATAGATTAACAAAGGATAGCTTTATGTTAGCGGAGATCTCCAGCGGACACCACCGTTTCCCACAGCGGTCCTCTGGCGACAGCTTGGGGAAGGTCTCGCCCAGGGCAAATGGCCGACGATTCCATTTCGTTGAGCTTTTCCACGTCGATCTTGGCGCGATAGTTGAAACCCCAATCATCCGGGAGGTGAGGCCATGGCATTGGCGGTCGTACCGACATTTGTCGAAATCGACGTCGAAGAAGCGCTGCTATCCGCGGCAGACCGAGCATTCGCCGACAACGGTGCGGTCCGCCTCTCGGCGATCGCCCGCGAAGCGGGT
Source organism: Deltaproteobacteria bacterium (assembly GCA_020633415.1). GTDB lineage: Bacteria > Myxococcota_A > Polyangia > JACKDQ01. Next base: position 256,200 of record JACKDQ010000001.1, on the reverse strand, counting down.
GTACCGAATAAGGTGATCTACCAGCGATTCGGCAACCGGCAGGTGCTGGCCAGCGCCTGCTTACGAAGACTCGAGCGCCATCTGGAAACCTACCGAGCCTGGGTCTTCTCAGAACTCGACGGAGCTCAACCGCTAAACTTGGCGATCGACAAAGCCGTCCGCCGAGGATTTGCCTTGGTACGGGGACATCGTGGCGCTTTGCTACTGCGCCAATCCGCCGAGTATCGCAACCCACCAGCGCGGCAACGCAGCCGCCCGCCGGTGGAAGTGGCAACCTTGCTGGCGACTGCCGGTGCGATGATCCACGCCCGAACCGGCGGCGACCTGACGCGCATTCGCCTCGACGTCGCCGCGATCGCCGAGCTGGTCGTGCGCTTTGGGCAGGCCGACCCGCGTCAACTCGCCCTGTTGATCGACGCGCGGGACCCGACAGATCCGGGCCAACCCTTCGAGCGGGCCGAGGACTACTTGGCGGCGCTGGCCCTATCGCGCTTGGGCAACGGCACAGATCGCATCAAGGCCGACCCGCACAGTGAAACGGTCGTCGACGGTCAGAGCATCCACTGAACGAAGCTATAGGCGAACCAGACCGCCAGCACCAGCACGACGCCTCCGGTAATTCGCAAGGCGACAGTCAACGTCTCGATGCGAAATCGGTCGCGGTAACGCCGCAACAGCCAGACCACCAGCACGTACCAACCCGCAATGCCGAGCCAGACGCCCAAAGATAGCGGCAATGCTAGACCACCACGCTTGGTCAGCACGCCAGCCGAATACACCATCGCCGCAGCGGCACTCCAGTTGGCGAGCAACAGCGGGTTGAGTGCGGAAATCGAAAACCCCAGGACGATGTTGCGCCCGAGGTGTCGTGGCGCGGCTGTCGTCGGCGCCGTTTGCGGCGGCTCAATGCGCCGACGCAACAGCACGATACCGACGGCGATCAACACCAACGCCGAGATGCCGCGACCGATCGGCACCAGCCACGCATAGCGCTCGAGCAGTTCCGCAAGCCCCCAGAACGCCAGCGCTGCGTAGGCCGCCTCAGAGAGCCCACCGCCGGCTGCGACCAAAAAGGCTGCCCAGTAGCGCCCCTCGATACCACGCGCAAAAACCAGCGCGCCGATCGGACCGGCGATCGGAATCGACCCCAGCAGACCCATCACAAAGCCAACGCAGAGTGCGAAAAGCATCCGATTTCGCTCCGCCGCGCGGCGCGCTAGCGGCGGCTAAGTCCGCGCGGCATCACACGGAAGCCGATCAACAGCATATCGCCCGCGGTACGCAGCTCGGAGATCGTCAAGACCGGGGTCAATGCCCGCAAGACCTTGCCCACCGTCGGGTTCTGACCGATCGAAGCGACCTCGAACAGGTCGACCACCAGGTGATCTTCGGCAATGCGCACGATCGCCGCTGGCTTGCTGGGAATCAACGCCAAGAGATTTCCCGGCTTGGAGAGGTCCAAAGCACCGGAGTTGAGCAAGCCGACGATCGGGCTGCTCGGGTTGGCGTCACCGACCGGCTTGACGTCGAGATCGGAGAGGTTGATCGTAAAGCGCAGCGCGCTCGGCGAGATTTCAATGTCGGAAAGCGCTACGGTGATCGCCGCGCGAATCGTCGCGCCCATCGCTTTGACCGTGGCACCGAGATGGATACCCGGTGGGCGGGCCTCGATCGTCAAGTCGCGGGGCGCGTTCTTGCCCGAGATCAACGACTCGGCCAGCCAACGCAAGGCGTCGAGCGGAATCGCCAACCGTCCAGCAGCAGCATGGCGAGCCAAGCCGGCTACGGTTTTCGGGCGGGCAACGACATAGCGGCCCGCAGTGGTTAGGGTGCGACCGACGGATCCAAGGGTGTTGCTGATAAGCGCGCGCATGGCCCCATCCTAGAGCGAAGTCGTCGCGCTGGCAAACCGTCCGTGAACTGGCAGAAAGACAGAGGCGGCTGCTAGGGACGCGGAAAATCACTTGGAATATTGCGGCAGCCATGAACACGCTGGACGCGCTCGAGATGTGAGCCTGCGACTTGGTAACCCTGATTGGGCTTGATCGAGTCGGCGATCGCTGAGGTCGAATCGGCGGGCTGCAACGCCGGCACCGAAGCCAGCATCCCGAGCAGCGCACCGCCACCAATACCGAGCACGAAGACCAGCGGATAGGCCAACCAGCGCAGCTCGGGCCAGAGACCTTCGGAGATCCGCGTGGCGATCACTTCAGGCGTACAGCTGGCATGACGATAGTGGGACTCCCGATCGGGTACCACTTGAACAACGCCATCGACGGTGACGCGGTCACCAACGCATAGCTCCCAAACCAGATTGGCCTGCCGGCGCCGAGCACGAACATCGAGCATCGCACCCGCCGGCAAGACGCGCATCGTTTCGCCCCCGCCCACGTCCAACTCGAGCACAGCGGCGCGGAGTTCAAGCGGCGAAGCGTCGAGCCCGTAGACGCGGTCACCGACCTTGCCTGGGCCGCGAATCACGCCGCGAACCTTGACTTCACCGGGCAGCAAGCCGAGCTGCGCGCGCCGCCAGATACTGATCCGACGGTGAAGATAGAGCCCGCAGCACGCAAAACACAGGATCATCAATGTCCATACGAGCGCTCCGCCGGCCTCGAGCATCGTCGCCTCCACGTCGCCTAACTGGTTGGGTTACTTTTATTATAGCGCGCCAAAACCAATGCGCACGTCCTCTAAATCGACGACGTCACGCAAAAGTTTTCATGCGCACATGTCGCACATCGCAACCTCAAGCAGTTAGCCACTCGGTCGGTGCGGCCGATCGGCGATTAACAACTCGGTTAAACGCGATGCACGCGGCAAGCGCGATGCGCTAGTCGACGAACAAGCGACCACGCCAGCGCTGATAAGAGACGAGCAGCTGGTCGCCGCGACGATAGGGGATGCGGATCATCAATACCCCACGGCTAGCTCGGTGATAGTCGAAGCCCCGCTCTCGCGAACGCTCGACCCGCTCGCCAAACAGGCCAGCGCCGAGCGAGAGATTGATCGGTTCGCGCGAAAGCTTGGCCGGCTCGGACTTTTGAATCACGTCGTCAAAGATCCGGTCGAGGCCACCCTTGAGCGATGCATCGCAAATGCTGGTCTGTAGACCACCGCTGGCCTGACTGACCTCGCTGTAGGCATGGGCAACGTCATCGGTGCAACCGCTGCTGCAAAGCGGGCCGATCAAGTGCAGGGTCGCTTTGCCTTCGCCTTCATGACTCCGACCGGAAAAGAGATCGATATAGTCGGCGAATATTCGCCGCACCGCACTGCGCCAGGCGCCGTCGAGCGGACAATTTACCAACTCCGCCAGCCCTGGGTCCTTGATCATCAAATCGGCTAGCGTTTGCGCGCGTTCGTCGGTGACGACGATCATCACCGTCGATGCGCCTGAGCGTAGGTGGCGATCATCTTGCGAACGACGCGGCAGGTGTTTGAGCATTGCCTGCATGGCATTTTGCAGGCCGTATTCGAGCTCGCGGTGCGCTCCCGGCACCCGGCTAATGCAGCCTTCGAAGGCCTGGCGCTCGTCCGGACCGAGGAAACGATCCTCGTCCTTGTCGCTGCACAGCCGACCCATCGCCTGCGGATCGGCGGTCATCGGCACGACGCCCATGCGAAAATCCAGCCCCGCACGGCTCACGCGCCCGTAGATATGTTGGGCAAGCGTGGCGACCGCCTGGCGCTCTTCCCACATCGACGCCGAGCCATCGACGATCCAGAGAATATCGGCCGTCGGACGACCAGCAAGTTTGAGCAGCTCACAGGCCGACTGCAAACGCGCATTCACCTCGGCCAGCGCGCTGGCATCGGTCAAGCCATCGAGGGCAATGCCGATCGGTTGGCTGTCATCGAGCACCAGCGCCTCGTCGGCAATGGCGGCGAGCACGACCAGTCGATGGGTCGAGACGCGCCGCTGAACGGCAAGACGTAGGCGCCAGCGAGCCACCTGCCGCTCCGGACCTGGCGGTAGCTCGACGACGCGACCGACCAACGCGCCGAGCAATCGATCGCGCAGGCGTGTCGTCGAACCACGATCTGTCGTCGGCGAGATCGTGAAGCCGGCACCGATCACCGTCGGATGACCGTCGTGACTAACAACCGCGCTGCCGCCGCGCAGATCTTCGACCCGATAGTTGGCAGCGAGGCCATCGATAAAGGTGGTGATCACCCACTGAGTTAGCTCCATCGGCGATAACTTGTCGGTGCCCGTCTCGTCGGGCAGGACGGCGATCATCCCGCGCAACTGCTGGGGACCATCGACGCGACTGGCGGCCTTGACGCGATCATCGGCAAGCAGACTTAGCGGCGCCGCGGACCAGTTCGCTGGCAAGGCGAGTGAAAAATCACCAGCAGTTGAGCGATGCACGATCATCTCACCTAGCCCCGCCTGGTGCTCACGCGCTGGGCAGCAAACGCGCTCGTAGCCGGGGAGATGCGCGAGCTCGGGGGCAGCGCAGAGGGCGGGTTGCGCACTGGCGTCGCCGAACTCCCCACCGCCGCCATCGGCGCTGAGCGTTTGCTGCGGTTGCGCAGAATCGGCACAACCAATCAAGAAAACAAGAGCAATCCCCAGAAGCTGCCGACCGAGCCACACTGCGAGTTCCCTCCGCGCGCCGATATTAGTGCCTCGGAGCGCCGGGATCCGCTCACATTTTTTGCCCAGCGCGCCAAGATCACCGATCGCTGTCCCCGTAAACGCCGCGTTTTGTTAGGCTCGCGACCTCTCTCCGACAGGATCGATCCGCGCGTGCAGAGCTTGAGCTATCGCTATCGCCCCACCGCAGCCCTAACCCTCGTCGTGCTGATCGGACTGGCCTTCGTGCCGCGCAGCGCCCATGCCGGTGGGTTCACCGTCACGGTGTTTGGCAGTCGCCGCACCGGCTCGATGACAAATCTCGGCAGCGCCGACGACCTGACCGCGATCTTTCACAACGCTGCCGGCCTGGCCCAACAAAAAGGGCGGCGGGTTCACCTCTCGAGCTCGCTGACCTTCCTCTCGCTCGACTTTGAACTCCGCGGGCTCGACCCGCAGCGTTTCGTCGGCATCAACAGCCCCGGCTGTCAGCAGCGCGGCGATTGCGCGTGGCCACTCAACAGCGAGGGTTATTACCAACGGCGGATCGAACCCGAGCGAACCTTCGGCGTGTTGCCCTTCGTCGGCGTCTCAGGCGACCTAGCGCCGCTCTCACCGCGGCTGCGCGACATCGTGGTCGGCCTGGCGGTCTACGCCCCCAACGTTTACGGCGCGTTTTTGCCCCAAGACGCACCATCGTCCTACCACATCATCGAGGGCACCTTCGCTGTGCTCGCCACAACGCTCGCTGTTGGCTGGCAGGCCCATCCCAAATTGGCCCTCGGCGCGTCGCTGTCCTACCACTTCATGCGCATCACCGTCGGCCAGCGCCTCTCGCTGATCGATGCGCTGACGCCTGATGGCCAAACGCCAACACCCATCGCCACGGCGGGGCAAAACCTACTCGGCGATCTGCGACTGGACTACCTCGGCATCGACCACGGCCTGGGTTGGGCGCTGTCGGCGCTCTATCGACCGACCCGCTGGCTCTCGCTTGGCGTCGCCTATAACGGCGCCACACCGGCGCGCTTCCGCGGCGACCTGCGCTTCGCGGCGCTGGGTGACTTGGTCAAGGGCAATCCCGATGCGCTTAATGCAGCGCTATCCAGCTTCGACATGAAACTTCCCACGCGACTCGAGCTGGAGATGCCGATCCCTCACGCCCTCGGCATCGGCGTGGCCTTGCGGCCGACCCATTGGCTCGAAGTCTCCGTCGACTATCGGCTGTGGTTTTACACCGCCTTCGAGCGCCAGGTCCTGCGCCCGCTCTACAACGCCGATCAGCCGGGCGAAGAGCCGCTCAGCGAAGCCGACCTCTCGCGCGACAAGCATTACCAGTTGAGCTATGAGATCGGCGCCGGCGTGCTGCTGCGGCCGTTTGCGCGCTATCCGCAGATCGAGCTGTTGAGCGGCATCTCCTACGACAAATCGCCGATCCCCGATTCGACCTTCACCCTCGACAATCCCTCGCTGTCATTGGTGCAATTCGGCTTCGGTCTGCGCTGGCACCCTCAGCGCGGCATGCGCCTCGCCGCGACCTACATGCTCTTCTTGGGCCGACGACGCGAGATCAACGACAGTCAGACCTCGCCGCCGACCAATGGACGGGGCGGCGGAACCACCCACATGCCAGGCGTGGAGTTTGAGTACGCCTTCTAGCGCGCCCTCTCCTGCACGCGCGCGAAAGCCGAACACCCGCATCGAACGCGACCCGCTGCTGACGGCCGACTTGCCACCTCGCGGCCGTGGCTATCCCCTGCCGACCCCGGCCCGCCTGCTGTACGCGTCAAAAAGCATCGCGATTCACGATGGGTCGCACCGCACGCAACAGGCATACACCTTGCTAATTCCGGGGTCATCGAGGGGGGACGCAAAGTGGAACATCGCCAACGCAACCGTAGCTTTGACATTTGTCTATCAGCGCTGACGCTGAGTATCGCCGTGATAGTGGGTGCCTGTGGCGGCATCGACGGCGAGGCGCTCAGCGCGGCCGGCGACAAGGCGGAAAAGCCCACCAGCGGACCGACCGAACTCTGGACGCTGACCGTTAAGCAACCGACGCCCTGCGTGCTCAAGCTCTTTTTCGGCGATGACTTCCCGCCCAAGCCGCGTGGCGCCCTCGTCGATGCCTGGGGCTGGGCCGGCAGCGGCACCTTCGGCGGCAGCCAGAACTGTCCGGCTGAAGCGGTCGCCCTCGCGGATTTCTCCTGGCACTATAACAATGGCTGGCTGCAGATCTTCTACGGTGATCGCCAAGCCTTTCATCTGACCGTAACAGCGAAAGGCGTCGATCAATGGTCGGGAACAACGGTGCTCGGCAAACACGAGGCCTGGACGCTCGAGCGCGCATTCAGCAAATAGCCGCGGCGCGGCACCCCGCCACAACACGACTTGACCTCGCGACGGTTTAACCTGCGCGCCAACCGCCGACGATGATCGGCGCTCGACGACGAGGAGCGACGATGACCGACAAAGACACACGCACGCTGATCATCGGAGCTGCGCAGCTGCGCATCGACAACGTGCCAGCGGCTTGGCGCAACTTGACCACTTCCGCCGACGACCACGGTGTCGACTTGCTGGAACTCGACAATGGCCTGATCGGCATCCGGGCACGCCATCCGGACAAATTCGAGTTCTCGCTCAGTCACAGCGAATTGACCGAGCCGTTCAATCGCGTCGTCTTCGCCGGAGAACCCAAACCACAGATCGCGATGACGATCCGCTGGAAGCAACTCACCGAGGAAGCCGAGTACAAGGCGGCCAAAGCTCGCGGCGAACAGATCACCAGCTACGAGTTTTCTCGCGCCAAGTTTCTGATCGGCAGCGTCCGCTGGACCATCGAGAGCGCGACCCTCGCGGGCCCCACGGGCGAGAGTCTGCAAACACGATTGTTTGTCGCAACCGACAAGGTGTTGCTGACGGTTACCGCCCGCTCACGCGCCGATCAAGCCGAGCACTTCGCGCCGTTTCGCACGGCGCTCTGGGCCGGCCAGCCCCAAAACTACGCCGCTGTGCTACCGCCGAGCGCGCCGCCCACGCCCGCGAAAAAGAAGCGTGCCAAGAGGGCCAACCTGAAGAAGGCCCACCGTTCGGTGGTCGACGGCGTCAAGCAGCTCGCCCGCGCGTTGGCACAAAGCGAGCTAGCGCTACAGAAGCTGGCGTTTTACATCATGGCCAGCGAGCCACTGGTCAATGTGATCGGCACCGACGCGACAGGCCAGCTGGTCGACATCATGATCAGCAGCGGCCGCGGCGCGAACAAACGGCAAGGCGTCCTTTCGTTCTACATCGAAGGGCTGGGAACGATGGACGATGACGGCTTCGAATACCACGAAGAAGACTTCGACGTGGAAACGCTACGTGACGAACTCGCGCCAACGTTCATCGAAGTTTGTCGACGATATGAAGTGATCCCGCAGACGGTCGACGTACTGATCAACGACGAGTAGTCGACCGTCCGTAGCGCTATTCGCAAATCGCGCCGAGCGGGTTCCTGTGGATATCTTTGATGATCGAGCACTTGCTAAAGCCAAGCGCCTTGCAGTCAGCTCGAGCGACGTAGCCGTCGTCGCAGTAGACCAACGTGTCAGCATCGCATTGGTCAAGCGAACCGACGGTCGAGCACTCATCGCCCGCACCAACGCAGAGCTCAAAACCGGAGGCTTGCGACGAACAGGCCTTGCGGCCATACATCGATGGACAATGGATTTGGGCCTCATGACCGCAGAAACAACCAACTCTGTAATCTCCCTCGCACCGAAGGAGTCCTTGTTTCTGTTGTCAGCCCTTGCACTCTTTACCCGTGCCGGTGCACTCGGGTAAGCCATCCGAGTTGATGCCACATTCGAGACCATAGGTATCGCACTGGTCGATCTCGAAACCGCTGCCGCGGCAGGTCAGCAGACGAATCCCATCGCACTGTCCCTTGCCCGGCGTGGTACAGGCGCCGGCACCGCAAAACGGCTGCCCTTGACTATCGAGCGAGCACGCCAGCCCACCTTTGGCACAATCGATCGCATAGACGCGTTTATCCGCGCTGTCGCAGTAGCGCATCGTCGTGCCGTCGCATTTGGACGCGAACTTCTGCGGCTCGCAGGCCGAGCCCTCAACGGTCGAACCGAAGCAGGCCAAAACCTTGTCGCAGTCGCCGGCCGCTTGGTTCACACAGCCATGCAACGACTGATAGAGCTTTTCCTGGCCGCTGCGGCGATGGAGTTTCTCGTACCGGCTAACGCACTCGGACACACGCACCAAGCGTCCCACACCACAAGAATGCATCCGCACGCACGCGTCGAGCATCTCGGCGCGCGTCTTGGCGATCAGCGGCGTGGTTTGTTTAATCTCATCGTCTGCTGCGCGCGAACTACAAGCGCCAAGCACGAGCGCACCGAGGGCGATGAGAATCAACGGGAGCTCGGCCGCGATCAGCTGTTTCTGTCGCATTGCCACGTAAGTCTCCTCTCTCGGCGGCGAGCCTAGCACAGCCGCGAGAGAACCCTGTGCGCAAATCGGCCAATTGTCAGGTAATATAGCAGGAACGCTGCCCTATTTTGCCGGCGCGTAGACGACAAACCAACCGAGAGCGCTCAAACCCGGGCCGAGGTTCTTGATGGCGCCGCTCGCGTCAACTTTGACTTTGCCATGGGGTTTCAACGCGCCGCTGACGAAATCGGCGTGATAGAGGTCCGCTTCAGCGATCGCTTGAGCCGTGCTGGGGATCAAAAAATCCACCGGCGAACTGAAGGTGACCTCCCATGGCGTGAGCACCCAGCCGAGCAAGGCCGTGCGCGCCGGACCCGTCGCCAACAAGCGCTGCGGAATCTGCGCGGCGGGGATCACCGCCGCGGCGACATCGATGTCGGTCATCAGCGGCGCGGGGATGGTCACGCCCGGCGCGACATCGAGAATCACCCCACCGTCGAGCGTGAGCTTGCCGCCGTTGCTCGGATCGAGGCGGGTCGCTGCACCGAGCGGCGCCGGCGAGATCACGCCGAGGTCCAGACTACCCAGCGCGAGGTCATCGATCGTTACCCCAAAGGCGACATCGGCAAACGCCTCACCATAGGCGACGGCATTGCGCATGTGAAACAGATAGCGACCGGTCATCGCCACCGCGATCGTCAGGCCGCCAGTGATCCCGCTTTCTCCGGAATAACAGACGGTCTCGTTGCAGACGATCGCACCCGCGCGCTGAATCGGCCGCTGCTTGTAATCGGCGAGCTGCGCCTGCACGAACAACGCTTGCACGGCATCGCTGGCGCCGGCATCGGTCGGCTGCTCGGCATTACCGCTACAAGCCGTGAACAGGGCGCTGATCAGGGTCGCAGCCAATCCGCAGCGTGTGTTGGACATCCTCACCAGCGCAAGATAGCACAACCGATGTTGGTCAACGGGGCTCGGCGCTAGCATCCTGTATTCCAGGCGAAAATTCCGCTACTCGCGGCGCAACTTTGTCGGCCGTTGGGGGTTGGTAGCGTTATGACCCGAAAAACGATGATCATCTGCACACTGATCTGCGGGGCTTGCGCCACGACGACCACAGACCCGCCAGCGGTTGACGGCGGCGGTGCGACGAGCATCGCCGACGCAGCCGACACGCTTGATCAGTCCACGCGAAGCGACATTGACACGACGACCAGCGACACCGGCGACACCGGCACTGCCCGCACCGACATCTCCCGCAGCGACGCCGCAGCATCAGCGCCAGCCGGCGCAGATGTCACCACACCTTTTCCGATCGATCGCGGCGATGATCCCAACACGCCCGGCCGCTACAAGGGACTCGACCTGAGACTGACCGACACGGGTCAGCCGAGCATCCTGCCGGTCGACGGCACGATCGGGGTGATCTGTATCGGCCCGAGCAATGGACTTCAGGAGTGCGAGGCCTGGCGCAAGCTGAGACAAAGCGATGCAGCCAGCGTATCGCCAGCGGTAAAGATCGCCAACTGCGGGGCCAGCGGCGCCGGCATCGAAGCCTGGATCGACAGCAAAAACGACGCCAAGACGTGGCAGAACTGCATCGACGTCGTCTTGCCCCAGCAGGGCATCAAGGCTGATCAGGTCAAAGTGATCTGGCACAAGGCCGCCCAAAAGCAGACGGTCGATCGAAATGGTCAGCCGCTTCCGCTTTATCCCGCAGCGACGAGCGCGCTGTCAGCAATGCAGGCCAAGCTCGATAGCTTTGCCCAACGTGTCGCCACCCACTTCAAGGCCGTCAACGCGGTCTATATCGCGAGTCGCAGCTACGGCGGCTACAGTCAACGGGTCGAGTTTGGCGAGCCGGTATCTTACGAGCAGGGGCACGCGATCAACCAATGGCTAAAAGGGAACGCCAACAGATCAGGCATCTGGTACGGCTGGGGCGGCTACATCTGGGCGCCCGACTGCGCGAGCGGCGAGAAAAACGCCAGCGGTGTGTGTTACACGCGTGGCGACTACGCCAACGACGGCCTCCACCCTGCCAGCGGCGCCGAGCAGAAGATCGCCGAAACGATCCATCAACGAATGTTGACCCAGAGCTGGTATCGGCGCTGACCACGGCGCGCGCAAAGGGTCAAACCGCGAGCGGCTGGCTGTAGACTGCCATGCACGCGTTTGTGCTACGGTGGGCGTCATGCAACTGGAGCTTTCCACCACCATCGACCACCCGCGTGACGCGGTGCTGATCGCCATTCGCGACCGAATCGACGAGGTTGCGCACTTTATGCCCGACGTCGAAGGCGTGGCGATCCTCGCGCGCGACGAGGCGCCCGGCGTGGTGCGGATGACCTATCGCTGGGAGGGCGCGCGGCGCAGCATCCCGCTGGTCTTGCGACCGTTCATCAGCCGCAACCTACTGGGCATCGACGACAAGGCTGAGTGGTACACCGACGAGGCGAAGTGCCATTGGCGTATCGAGCCGCGGATCGCGGCGCGCTGCCTGCGTTGCCAAGGGACGACGCTGCTGACCGACGAGCCGGGCGGCGGCACGCGCATGGTCTTACACATCGAACTGGAGATCGACCCCGCCGAAATCCCCGGCGTCCCACGCGTAATTGGCCTGCGGCTCAAGGGCCCGCTGGAGCGCTATGTGGCCCGATCGCTGACGCCGAACCTCAGCCGGTTGTCGGCAGCGGTGCAGCAGTTTTTGGACGCAGAGGCGCTACCCGCAAACGGAGCGGCCTGCCGGCGTGATCCCCAACCGTAGCCATCGACAGCTCAAAGATCGCCGCGCGCCAAGGGAACGCACGCCCCATCGGCCGCGTCGCTGCTGCAAAAGTTTCGGCGGAGCGCGGCTTGGTTGCTTGGCGCCGCACGCTCTGCTACACGAACGGCTGCAGCCGGCGCCGGCCGGCGAGGAGCGCAAAATGTCGACCAAGACCTGCCTGGCCATGCTATGCGCGAGTTGTCTGTCGCTGGCCTGCTGCAGCAGCGCGTCAACAACAACCCGCGACGGAGCCACCATCCGCGACACCAGACGAGATGATGCCGCTACGCCACCTTCTGATGGCCACAGCACCATCGACGCAACGGATCTATTGCAAACCGATCTATCGACGAGCGACGGCTCTGCGAGCGACGCCTCAGGCGACACCTCCGCCACGGATGCCAGCCTCTCCGACGCCATTGTCGCCGACGCGAATGCCTCCGCGATCACACATTGCGGCAGTAAACAATGCAACGCGGCGACCGAGATCTGCGTCGTCGATGTGCAACAACTCGGGCCGGTCTACAACTGCCGCGCTGTACCGAGTAGCTGCACCAGCAACCGAAGCTGCGCCTGCGTTGGAAGCAGCGTTTGTCTGAGACCCTATGTGCTCTGCTCGAACAACGTCGCCCCCAACGTGGTGTCTTGCTCGTGCCCCACCTGCTAGCACCCTCACTAACAGCTAGCGCGACACCCCGGACGCTCTGACGCGCGTCTGTTCACGACCGACAACTGGTGCGTAGCCAGAGCCGCACCGCGGAGATAATTCGTTGCGCTACGCCGCCGACGAGGGCGATTTTTGCGGTTTCCAGATCCAACCGCATGCTAGCCATCGCGTACTAGGGCTGGGATAGCTTCGCCGATGGATCCGATCGCCTTACTAATGGTCGTCACCGGTTCGGTTGCACACATGGGCTGGAACCTGCTGGCCAAGAACGCGTCCAGTCAGGTCACCTTTCTCTGGCTCGCAGCCGCGCCAGTGGCACTGATCAGCCTGGCCTGCTGCCCGTGGATCTTGCCGCGACTTGATCAGACCGCGCTGCTTTGCATCGGCGCCAGCGGGACGGTGCACGCCGGGTACTTCTTTTTTCTCGGCCGCGCCTACCGCACGGGCAACATCAGTTTCGTCTACCCCTACTGCCGCGGGATCGGCGCGGTGTTGGCAACCCTATTCAGCGTCACGCTGCTCGGTGAGCGCCCGAGCTGGCTGGGCTGGGTCGGCATCGCGCTTACCGTTGTCGCACCGCTCGTCGAACTCGGACGCCCCCAGAAAAACGTCGATCGAAAGACGGTGCTGCTGACGCTTTCGACAGCGCTTTGCATCGGCGCCTACCTGACGATCGACGCCGTTGGCGTCCGTCAGGTCGCCGCCCAAGACTATGTCCTTGGCCTTTGGGTACCGTTTTTTATCCTGCTCGCACCGATGGCACTCGCCGACGGACCGGTGATGCCGCTGCTTCGTCGCCCACAGCGGGTGCTGATCGGCGGGCTGTGTATGGCAGTCGGCTACGCGCTGGTGCTCGCCGCGATGCGCGTTGCTCCGCTGGGCTACGTAGTCGCCGCGCGTTCGACGGGTATCTTGCTGTCGGGCGTTTGCGGCCGTCTGTTTTTCGCCGAACAGGTCACGCGCCGCCGCTGGCTGGCGATCGCCTTGATCTCAGCCGGCATCACCTGCATCGGCCTCGCCCCATCGCGCTGATCCCCCACTGTGCGCAAAATCACACCACAGTGAAGTCAACTGTGACTATGCTCTAAAGCGATGCGCCACTGCCCCAACCGCACTTGCCGCCATCGGCAGCTGACCAAACGCCCGGCGAGCTACAACGATGACGCCAGGCTCTGCACCGACTGCGGCGAGCAGCTCGTCGATGGGCCCGCGCCGGTAGAACCCCGGGTAGCCCTCGGTCCGGCACCGTACCAGCGGCTGCTTCCAGCACTCGCGCTCTGCGCACTTTGGCTGCTCTTGACCTGGCTTCCGCTTCCCGGCGCACCAACGGTGGCCGACGCGACCTTTCCGCAAGGCTGGTTCGCCCTCGGCATGCACGGCTTCTTCGCTGCTTTCTGGCTGGTTGAGCTGGTCGCGCTGATCGTTCCGCGCCTGCGGCCCTGGCGCAATGATCAGCGTCGCCATCAGTTGGTCCGCGCCTCGTTGGTCCTCGGCGGCCTCAGTCTGCTGCTGCAGGCCTGGCTGCTCTATCGCTACGCCAACAGCGCATTCTATCCCGATCAGTTCAGCCCCCTCGCGCCACTGTGTTGGCTGTCTGCCAGCGCCGCCTTGATCGCCACTGCGATCTGGATCTCGCGCCATGGGATCGGCGAAGGGTTTTCATGGATCGTCCTGTTGGCCGTTGCTGCCGAACTGGTCCCGATCGTTATCCAGCTGCTGATCACGTTCAGCCACGGCGATCGCTCGTTGGCCCAGGGCATGGTCTGGCTCGCTAGCGCCATTGGCATCTTCGCGTTCGGCCTATCACTCCAGCAGCGCAACCATCATCGCCCACCTAGCGATGACCCCGGCGCCCAGGTCAGCGCGCTTATTCCACGGCCATTCCCCTTGCCCGTCGCCGGGTTGGCGCCGCTGCTCGACAGCTACCAGGTCGTTCATTTGCTCAACTCGTTGGCGCTGATCAATATCGATCGCCCCCACATTCTCGATCGCCTTGTCCCTGGCGACACGCTGTACCTTTTGGCCGTATCGATCTGTGCCGTCATCCTAACCTGGCTATTCGGCCGCTTGTTCGCGCTGCGCCGCAACGTCGATCAAACCTACGTCCAGCTCGGCTTAACGCTGCGCCCACGACTCAGCCCACGCGAAATCCTGCTCTCGATGTTGTTGCCGATCGGCCTCTTGGTCGTCGACCAAATCATGCTGAGCTGGATGCTGCCCGGACTGCCACTTGTCGGCTTGCTGCTCGCCGCAGCGATCGTCTGCGATCTGCGCGGCGAGTGGCAGGCCCGTCGCGAGCAAGGCGCGCTGCTGCCCGTCTGGCGCTTGGACCGCCAATACGCCGTTCCCGCGGTGCGAGCCCGGCTGGCCGAGCTCGGCATCGAGATCCATGCTCGAGCCGCAGCTCACCGCAGTTTGCTGCTGGTCTTCGGCCCCTACATCCCGATCACGATTCTCGTGCCCGAGCGGCACGCCGAGCAAGCACGGGCGCTGTTAGGCCAAGCGTTTTCGCAGACTCCGCGGAAACGCTCCCATTCGGCCGAGCGCGCGCGCGACAAACAGTAGCCACCGGCCAAACACGATCCGATCGAAGCGTGCGGCGGCGCGCCGGCGGCGCCTTAGTCCGGAATCAGTCGCGTCTTGGGCGTGAGCGTTCGCAGCGTGTCGGCGATCAGTTTGATGCTGTTGACGATGTCTTTGAGGTGGCAGATCTCGACGGGCGAGTGCATATAGCGGTTGGGAATGCTGACCAGCGCCGTCGCCACGCCGCCTCGTGTCAACTGAATCGCGTTGGCATCGGTCCCCGTAGCGCGCCCCGATGCGCGCAGCTGATAGGAGATGTTGGCCTTCTTCGCGGCCGCCTCCAACAGCGCCAACAACGGTGGGTTGATGTTGGCGCCGCGCGAGAGCACGGGCCCTGCACCAAGTTTGACCTCACCGACCTCGCGAGCATTGCCACCCGGATTATCGGTCGCCCACGTCACGTCGACAGCGATACCGATGTCGGGCGCTAGACCAAAGGCGCTAGTTGTCGCACCACGCAAACCGATCTCTTCTTGCACGGTGGCTACTGCCGAGACGCGCGCACGCAGCCCCTTAGCCCGCTTTAGCGAGCGCAGGACCTCGGCAACAACGAAAGCTCCCACGCGATTGTCAAAACCGCGGGCGACGGCAATGTCGTTGCGCATCAGGGCAAAACTATCCACATAGGTGATCGGATCGCCGATCGCCACCACGTCAGCGGCCTCCTTTTTCTTTTGGAAGCCACAATCGATCCACAGCTCGCTAGCCTGCGGCGGCGAGGTCGATCGATCGCGGTTGCGCATCAGATGGACCGGTTGCTTACCGACCACGCCGAGAATCGGCCCGCTGGCCGCGTGGACCCAAACCCGCCGACCAGCGATGCCGCGCATATCGTGTCCACCGATCGGCTGAAAGCGGATCAGCCCCGATTCTTCGATGTGGTTGACCAAAAAGCCGATCTCGTCGATGTGGCCGGCCAGCATCACATGGGGCGCCCCTTTGGGATTGAGCGTCGCGATCGCGTTGCCATGAACATCAACGGTCAGCTCGTCAGCGACACCTTCGAGCGCCGCGCACCAGACACGACGCGCTGGACCCTCATAGCCCGAGGGACTCGGCGCGTCGAGCAGTTCGGAAAGAAACTGCAATTGGGTTTTCTTCATGCTGCCTAGCGTAGCACGTCAGCGGGGCCCCGCTCCACGCGCAACCCCAAACGGCGCGCAAACGATAACGCGGACAACCCAAGGAGACTCGTAATGCGCATTGAAAACTCGCGCGCAACGCCCCCCGTGCAGCTCGCGCAGACCACCAATCCAACGAAAACAATCGCCGCTCCAAAGACGACCGACGTGATCGCCAGCGCGCAAGTCGGCGTCGGCACGCTGATCGCGCTAGCCGGCAAAGACAGCAGCGAAAGCCTAGTTAAAGGGACCAAGAACGCGGTCGGCGGCGTCTTCAAGAATATCGCCGAAGCGTTCAGCGATTTTGCCAAAGCCCTCGCTTCCTTCTTCAGCGGCAAGTTCATCGATGGACTGAAACAGCTCGGCATCGGGCTGCTCAAGCTGTTTGTCCAGACGCCGATCGACGCCCTGCTGATGGCTGGCGGGTCGGCGATCAGCGCGATTCAAACCGCGATCGGCCTCGAAGCCAAGGGACGCGAACTCAACAGCGCTGAGAAAGACTACCTCCGCAAGATCTTTGGCGTCAGCGTCAACCTCGACAGCGTGCGGCTCAAATTCGGCAGTGCCGGCGTGGCTTCGACAAACAACCGCCCCTTCGTGCTCGGCGACACGATCTACTTCAAGGACGCCGACCCAAAGGATCCCAAGTATCCGGCGCTGCTCGCTCACGAGATGACCCATGTCTGGCAGCATCAAAACGGCGGCACCGACTATCTCTCCGAAGCGCTTGTCTCCCAATGGCGCGGCAAGGCCTACAACATCGAAGGCTCGGTTCCGCAAACGCCATGGCAACAGCTCGAGCCCGAGCAACAAGCGACGCTGATCGAAGAGGCTGCCAAGCAGGGTTACTTTTTGAGACAACCGGTGCGCATCGGCGGCAAAGACGTGACCTCGTACGTCGATCGAGCTGTCGCCCAACTGCGCGCGGGGAAAGGCGCACCCTAAGCTCGCGAGTCAGGGCGTCGAGGAGCGCCCCGTGGATTCGATGATCGCCGCGAGCGCCTGACGCTTCTTGTCGTAGTACCGCGTCATCGCCGCATCCTCGACCTTGTCCGAACATGTGCCGGGAATCCAAGCCACGTCGATCAGTCGCAGCTTGGCGACAGCCAGCTGCCCTTTGACGACCGCCTCGCGAATATCGGCAACCGCGCGCTCGAGGCGTTCGATCACCGCCTGCTTGTGGCTCTTGTTCTTCGCTTGATCATCGCTTAGCCCGAGTCCGTTTTTTGCCCGCTCGAAAGCATCCCAGGCGTAGGACAGCGAGCGGTCGACCTGCGCGCTGATCTCGTTGCCCTTCTTGCTGATCTCGCGACCCGCCTGATCGATCGCGCGCTCGGTTTTTGCGATCTCACGATCGACGTGTTTCAGGGCTGCTTCGATTTCCTTTTCCGCTCGGGCAAACTTGCGATCAAACGCCGCGGCGGCGCCACTGATCGTCTGATCAACCGCCTGGCCGGTGCGATCGAGCGCCGCAGCGGTCTTGTCGATCGCCTGTTTCGAGGCCTCGGTAGCGCGGTCGATGTTGCGATCGACAGCCTTTGTCACCCGATCGATCGCCTGCGGAACCTTAGCCGTGGCGCGCTCGATGCCCTTGGCCAACTTGAGCGCCCCTTCGAGCACCTTGGGTCCGACGCGACCGACCACACCACCGACGATCTGTCCGAGAGCTGCACTGCCAGCACCCGCCGCACAGCCGGCGATCGCCATGCAGGAATCGGCGCGCTCAACGCACTGAGCCGCTTCGAGCGCGTCCTTTTCACCGATCAGATCGCGCAGCTTGGAAAAGTCCGCCTCGCAGCGTTCGAGCCGCAAGTTGGTGTGGCAGAGATGATTGACCCGCTGACACGCCGCGGCGTAGGGGTGAGGTTTTTTTAGCAGCAGAAACAGCGCGATCGCTGCTCCAGCGAGCAGCAGCAGCACGATCGCCACCGTCGCCTTGTTGTCTCTGGCCATCGCTCCTCCCGGCTAGGATCACTGAGCATACGCCCAAGCGAACCCAGCCCTTCCGGGCGACAGGCTAGCGTAGTGAGCAGCGACCAGAAAAACCTACCCCCCACGGCCGTCCGAGCAGCCGGGCACCAAGAGAATCAGAAAGGCGGAACAGATCAATTGCGTCCTTCGCATGGTCAGGCCTCCTCTGGATGTAGTAGCAAGCGCCGTGCCTTTGCAGCGGCGATCCGCTGTGCTACATCGCAACAGAGGAAATCGACAGTTGACCGAACCGCCGACGATGCAACCCTCACAAATCTGATGGATCCAGACCGTCGGTGATCAGCCCAGCTGACACCGCAAAGCGTAAACAGAGCGATGCGCCCGCGAACACCAAGCGATACCGCACCACTGAGCTTCGCCTACGCCGACGGGCGCGTCAGCTACATCGACGAAGGTCAGGGCGAACCGATCGTCGCCATCGCCGGGTTGCCCGGATCGAGTCGCGACTTTCGTTGGCTGGCCCCAGCGCTCGCCGAACACGGCCGCTGCATCCGCCTCGACCTACCCGGCTTCGGCAACTCGACGCGTCGATCGTTCATCGGCATGTCGATCGAACAGCGCGGCGACGTGGTGATCGCCCTGCTCGATCAGCTGCGGCTTTCGCGTGTCACACTACTCGGACACTCGGCCGGAGCGACGGTGGTCGCAGATCTGGCTTGTCGCCATGCGGACCGCGTGGAGCGCTGCGCACTGATCTCCGGCGCCGGACCGCGCTGCCACTATCCTCAAGGGCTGTACCGCGCGGCGGCGCAACTGCTGCGATCAGAGGTGGGGCGAGCGCTGCTCAAGCCCCTCTTGCGCAAAGTCTACCAACTCGCTGGCTTTCCCAGCTATTTGACCGACGCCGAGCGGCTGTTCACCGCTGCCGATGCAGCGCGGATGGACTTTGCACTGCACGCGCGCAACCTTGCCCAGGTTAAGCAACCGACCTTGATCTCGTGGGCCACCGACGATGCACTGATTCCCCAGTCGATCTTCGAGGAAACCGTGGCCCGTGTCGCCCGGGCCAGCGTGCTGCGCTTTGCCGATGGTGGCCACAACATCCAAAAGACCTACGCCTGCGAGCTGGCCCAGGCGATCCAACAACTCGGCTGAGCGACCCCGCGAGCGGCGCAGCCGCGCGGTCAGCGGTCGGCCGGCTTACACCGACCACGCGCAATGCGCAGCCAACTGTGAGTCGGGATCTGCCGCTCTAGCCACCGCCAGAGCCGACGCGATCCGGCAAAGATATCGATGCGCTGACCGCGGATCGCGCCACCGCTGTCATCGGCGCGAAAGCAGCCGTCATGAACGAAGCCGCCCAGATTGCCAAAGCGCGGGATGCTGAGTCCAGCAAAGCGCGGCAAGAAAACCACCGCCCCGTGGGCAACGACCGCAGGATCGACAGCGATCGTGCGCAGCGGCAGCAACGGCCGGCCGCTGGCCGCCCGACCGCGGCGAAACGCCGGCGACAAGAAGCGAAAGCAAACGCGACGTCGTCCGTGACAGCTGCGATAGCCGTGCACGTTGAGCAGCCGGCCGTCACGTAGGCGCCCGGTTCCCTCGAGACGGAGCCGTTTGGCAAACCGCTCGCCAACCTTTGCCAACACGCGACAGCTGCGATCGTAGAGCGTTACCTGTGAGCCGCCAGGAAAATCCTGCTGATCGGCGATGGTGTAATACGAGATCTTGACGTGACGTTTGCGAGAACGCGCCCCGGACGTCGATAGCGCCAAGAGCTGGACAGCGACAACCACCAACAGCGAACCGACCAACGCCGCAACGTGCCAAGCCGACCTGCGCTGAGCCCGAGCTGTCTTCACCTCTTACTGGAGGGGGCGAAAATCACTACTCGCCCCCCGCCGGGTTGAAGTAGCGCATGTCGGCGCGCTGAGTCGGCACACCGAAGTGGGGCCCCGAGCTATGGGCCGCACCGCCATTGTGGAAGTGCTTAGAGAACGCCGCGGCTACGTCAGCGACCGTCTTCGCATCAAAAACGAAATCCTGCCCCCATTCGGGTCCGGCCTTGGTCCAATACGTGGTGCCTTTTTCGGTCCGCACGTAAAACGCGCCGCGGTAACTGTGCACCTCAAAGTCAGAGCTGATCAGCAGCGGCAGTTGGAAGTAGTCCTTCGCGTCGAGAAAGCGAGACGCAACTCTGCTGTACCACGGCGAGGTCTCGTTCTGCTGTTGCGGTGGGTAAACGCGACGCCGATAGCTGGTCTGCCCCTGGTGATGAAAGCCGACTTCAACTGGGCGACCGTCGAGCAAATGTAGCGGGGTCTTGAGGTAGAACGTCAGCAGTCGCACCCCATGGCTGTCCGCGCTCGGCGTGATCTTGTTGATGTGAATTTCGCCTCGGCCAGCCCATTTGTGGCTGCCGGCAAACAGACTCGGGCTACCGCCGAGCAAGAATACAGTCGCTAATACGAGGGTCTGAGCGCGCATATCGATCCTGCTTTATTGTTGCTAGATAAGATCTCCGGCAGTCTTTGGACGCTGCCGTTCCGTGCTGTGACTGACGTCGACGCTCTTGGCGCCACCAAGCGGTCCACGCTGTTCAAAGGTCTCGATCAGCCAGCCCTGCCCCTTGGCGTATTGTCTAGGCTGCCGCTCGACCAGCGTCACGCCGCCGTCGGCATTGAGCACCAACGACGTCGAGCGCCGATCGCCATGGGTCAGACGAAGTTCGACGCGCTGGCCCCATTCAAAGGCGCTGGCGAAGCGCTTGAGCTCGAGGGTGCTGCCATCGACAAACGTCAATTTTGCATAAAACAGGTCACCACCGCTTTGGCGCTGCACCCGGCCATCGCTCGCGAGATTCGCGACCGCGCTAGCCGTGGCGCCGAGCTGGGCCAGCCGGCGCAAGAAGCCGCCGATCCGACGACGCGCTTGGGTGGTCATCCGACCGTTGCTGAGCGCTTGAGCGTAGGCGATCGCCTCTTGGATCTGCGTCTGCTCGCTGGCCGGCAAAACAAACGAAACGAGGCGCGGCTTGCCGTTGGTGGGCATCAGTTGCCGTCGGCGCGTCGTTTTGCTGGTCGAGATCAGCGCAGCCGGCGTCGCACGCTTCCCCTTGCCGAAAGCGGGCAACAGGACCCGCGAGGCGTAGAACTTCTCTGGCCGATAGCGGCCAGGCGTTCCCTGCAACGCGGCTTCTTTGATCTGGAGTGGCGTCGCCGCCGCGCGCTCCGGCAATTCGAGCTGGACCGTCAGCTCGCGACGCACACGGCTGCCATCCTTGTTCATCGGTCGGGCGTACTTGGCGAGCGTCACGTCGAGGCCGACGAAAAAGCCATTGAGCGAGACGCGCTGCGAAACGCCACGCCGTGGATCTCTGTCGACGACGGTATTCAGGTACAGCTCGCCGGGTCGGAGCTCGGCCTCGACGACGTTGCCGAGCTGTGGATCGACCGTAAAGCGCACAGCCGTTTGCTTGCCGATCCCGCCAAACGTCTTGACCAACACGTCGATGCTGCCGCTGGCGGCGTCGACCAGCTTGCGCATCTGCCGCCCGACCCACTTGGCCTGCGCGGTCTTCGTCATCGCACGCTGACGCTGTTTGAGCGCCGTCAGCGCCGATCGCTCGCTCGCTTGGCCCTGCTTGGCCGCCGGAAGCGCTGTAGCAACCGACGCGCAGGCGAGAAACAGACAAGCGATCTGCAGCAAGCGCATCATGCACGGCCACGTCGCAAGAACTGCGCCAGCCGCAACCTATCCAAGCGCCTGATATTAAAGGCAACAAATGCGCCGCCTGCTCCGCTTTCCAGCCACCTACCGGCCAGTGCCGCCACCGCGCTGCTGGCCTTGACGCTCCGGCGCATCCGAAGTGCTAATTGATCGATACGCAGGCCTGATTGGCCCAGGTAATCGCGGGTGGATTGGCCAGCCGTTTTAGCCGCGCCATGCAATCGTTCTTGGCGTCGCTACAGAGCCCGTGATGCGCGCCGCAAACGTACTCGTTACCCTTGACCGAGACCTCTTGCTTATTGGGCCCACCAAAGCAGCTTGCGATCTGGCCGCGACCCTTCTTGCAGTTGCGACGGACTTCATTGGCGCAATCGCTGTTTCCGACGCAGACCGAAAGCGCTCTGACGTGATCGATGGTCATGATCGAGGTTCCGGCAGTCGTTGGATAGAACGTCGGGTTGTATCCTTCGCCGCGGCAAACGGCGCGAAAGACGTTGGCCACCGCGTTGCGGCAATCTTCGTTGTGGCGCGTAAATGGGCGACACAGCCGCTCGGCGACACCCGATGTGTCGGCACAGATCGCGTACTTGACCAGCGCAGCGACGATCGCCACCACGCGCTCGACCCAGCCGATGTCCTGCGTCTGGTAGGCCATGCTCTGAGCGAGCATCAGCGCGCCGAGCAATTCGAACGCAACCTTATTCGGAACCACCTCGCCGTCGATCATCAGCGGCGTTCCATCGATCGCCGCGGTCACCGCGTCCTCAAGTGCTTGCACAACCTCTGTATCGTCGAGCAGCGCGCTGACCGCGCTGCCGCCGCCAGCGTGAGCAGCCGCCTGCATACCCAAGTCGAAGAAATCGGGCAAAACGGTGGCCAGGCTTCGGCCATAACTGCGATCTTCGCCGCGCTCAGCAAACAGCTTGCTCAGCTCGCTAGGTTCGATGATCCCATCTTCATAAGGACCGCGAAAGGACAGCACCTCCCAGCGAGGGTCGGTGCTGCGCGCACTGGCCACCCCAATGTCACGGTTGGCCTTGTATGGAACACCGACAGCAACACTGGCGACTTGCTTGCCCTTGGTGAACACAACACGAACAAACGTCTTGTAGAAGGTGATCGGGCTAAACCGCACCGGCTGGTCGTCGACGAACTCGGCCAGGATGTTCACACCTGACTGGGCCTGCACATCATTGATCAGCAAGCGCCACTGGCCAGCCGGAGACTCCGCTTTGCCCTGACCGTCGACCACCTCGTCGATCCGACTCAACGCTCCGCAGCCGAGCAGCGTCGCGACCAAGCCCGTCAACACGAATGGATGAAAACGTCTGATCTCCATCGTTCCCCCTCGGAGGGGAACCTACAAATACTGTGCCGCCTTCTGGCGGGCTAAGTCGGTGAAAATAGTAGAGCAGTCTGGCCACTATAGCTGCCATTCAATCATCAGCGCGTCATGCGCTGAGCAAAGGCGCACGGGTTGGCGCTGAACGAGTGCGTGATATCGGCGATCGATGTCGCGGCTTAGTCGGAAAGAGGCGCTGGCTGAAAGACATTGGTCAGCACGCCGCTGACGCCCATGATCTCGTGGTGATCGACGTTGGTATACGGATTCTCGTGCAGATACGCGCTATAGGCGCGCTGGGCATAGACGTTCATCCGGTTGATGATTTCGCGCCAGGAATAGACTGTCTCAGCATCGAGCCGCCCCTGGGTCTCGCTGCCGCGCACAATATTCGTCAAGAGAATCTCGGCGAACTCGGCCGCGTTCATCGCCCACCCCGACTCTGTGTCGTTGACCACGTCGGCCAGCGGATGATGCTTGAGCACCTGCTTGGTGTAGTACTCATAGGACCAACAGGAGGCGACCATGATGATCTGATACATCGCGGGATCGTACGTCGCCGGCTCGTCGAGCACATCGAGCGAGCCGTAAAACGAATGACCCATGTACATCACCAGCTCGTTCTCGCGGACCATTCGGGCAAAGAGCTGCTTGCCCGTCGCTCGGTTTAGCTGAAGGTCCCGCGGTGAAAACAGCGAGAGCTTGACCGTTAGGCCGTTGGCGTAGCGGCGAAAGATCCTGCCTTTGCCCGTCGGCTCATCGGCATCGCCACCGATGCGCTGAAAGTTTAGCTGCTTGAGCACCTTGATGAAATCACGCCACTCCCGCATCCCCTGATCTCCGCGCCTCACCTGCTCGCCATGCTCGACGGCGCCGAAGAAAGCAACGACACTCAACTCGCGGTCAGCGATCAGCCGATCGTACTCCGGATAGGGATTGGCCTCGGCCGCGAGGTTTTCCACCGAAATCGCCAGCGGCGTGGTCGCCACGTCGCAGCCCGGCAGAGGGTCGAAATAGTAAAAGTAGTTGTGCTCGCCAAGCTCGCCAGGAATATAGCCGGCTGCACAGCGCTCACCGTAGGTTTGGTAAAGCGAGCGCACGTTGCGCGGCACCAGCGCACCGATCCTGCGCTGCCGCAGACCGCGCGGATCTGTCAGTCCCCATTTGCTGCGTAGTTCTTCGTGGGTAATCAGCCCTTCGACGTGGAAGCGATAGCGATAGGTCGCCGTCGTACCGCTTACGGCGACGCGATCGAGGGAATCGAGCGCGTCGGTCGCCAAGTTGAGGTGCAGACCCTGTCGCACGAGTTGGCGCATCGCGTGGCGGACCTGCAGGCTGATCTCGTTTTCGACGACCGCGCCCAGCGGCAGATCGATCTCGCCCTCAACGGTGGTGTGATACTCGAGCGCCAGCGTGCTCAGGTAGCCGGTTTCACCCTTGCCGTCGGGCATCGACGCGGCCTGCTCATCGACAGGCAGTGCGCATGCACCGAGCATCGCGATGATCAAGCTCAGCGAAGTCCGCATCCTCAACCTCCGTCAAGCACCTCGTTTGCAAGTGAGGGGCCGAATAGTCGCGGCGTACTTTCAGCGGCTTGCGTTTGCGGTGTCCGTTTCGCGGCCAATCGAGTCGCCAGATCGGCAGCGCAACCTGTCGATCAGCAACCGATTAACGCGGGTCAGCGCCGGCGCGTTGCCGCAAGACCGCGGGCAACGCCGATCTGAACCTGGGAGATTTCCTGCGCATGGCAACGACAGCGTGCATCGGCGAGGACTAGAGACATCAGCAAGACCGTACATCCGCCAGCTCGACACCAAAACACAGCGAAACCATACAGCGCATGACTGTGGCACGAAATGCGCATCATCGCCCGCTGGAGGTCTCAATGCGCGTTCTTTTGCTGGCCAGCTTACTACCGTTCGCCACCTGCATGACGCTTGAGCCGGAGTCGACCAACGCCAGTACGGGCAAAGGCGAGACCAGCATAGAGATGGTCGATTCCAACGGCGGGACCTACACCCTGCGCGGCATCGGCGTCGGCTTTGCCGACTGCGTGCCCTCGATCAGCATCGAGCGCGCCGGCTACGTCAGCGATGCCAGCATCTGGAGTTGTCGCCCGACAGGCAAAAGCGCACGATCGTTGCCGGACGGCCTAACGCGGGTCAACGTCGCACCCCGCGGCTACGAACCCGCCGCGCTCGAGCCGCTCGACTACGCCGGTCAGACCTGGTGGTCCTGGTTTGGCGTCAAGCCCGACCCAGCCTACCGCACCAAGTGGCGCGGCATTCGCGGCGTAACGCCCGAGGGTGAGCCGACGGTGGTCATCGTCCAAGCCTACTTTAGTGGTCGCACCCCGAAAGCTGCCGAGATCGATAGTGGCGACAGCAGCGGTGTGGTCTGGTTGGGCGCGTCAACCAAGCTGTCGCGCAGCTTCGGCATGGTCGCCACCGCCGATCGCGAAACCAGCGAGACCTTCCCGGCCGTCTATCAAGCCCCAACGCTACAGAAGCTCAACGTCAACCCAGGCGCCGGCGCTGCAGCGATCGCCGAGCTGGTCGCTGCGACACGCATCTTCCCCGGATTTTACGGCGCGGCGCTCTATGGATCGCAACCGATCACCTGGGGTGATGCCTTTCAAAGCCAAGCCCATACGGCCTGGGAAAAGACCACGGCCGCACTCAAAGGGATCAGCCTGAGCGACACCACCGCGGTAGATACCAGTCTCGCCGCGATGAGCAGGGAGTGGGAGAAGATCTGGGAGTCGGTTTTAGGCCTCGACGAGTCCGGGCTGATGACAAAAACCTACTACACCTCCTGGGCCCACGGTGACCCCAACAAACAACGCCCTGGCGCCCATTGCGCCGAGGGGGCAAAGTTGATCGCTACGGTCCCCGCGCGAGAATCGGCCTTTTTGGCGAGCGCGCTCTACTTCCGCTCCGCGGCCGGAGCGTTCTACCTCGGCTGCAAGACCGCCCAAAGCTGGGCGCCAACGAGCAAGGCCGTCTGCTCGGCTGGCCTCGGCTGGTGCGGCGCACTCGGCGCGATCGCCGAAGTCCGCTCAGCTGGCTCAAACCCGGCGCTGTTTGGCCGGATGATCGCCGCCTGTCACGAGGGCCGCTCGCTCTGCGACGACAACTTCACCTCGTCCGGCAACTAGCCGGGTGTTAGTTGGCGCGGCTCGGCTCAACAGTGCCCAGCCCCAAGCGCTCGAGCAACGCGGCGTCGAGTTTCGCCGCCACCGTCCGCCGATCGAGGCCGAGCGCCTTGCCCGCCGCTGAAAACGACCCCTGCTTGGCATAGGTCAGCGTGACGTAGCGTGCCAGCAGCTCGTCAGCGCTCAGCTCGCAGTCTTGTAGCGCAGCCGACAAACGGTCTGCACCACCGTGCGCGAAATTGGGCGGCCGATAGCTGCCCCGCAGCATCACACTGCGCACACACTGTTCGAGCTCGCGCACATTGCCAGGCCAACGATAGTCCGTGCCCAGCGCACGTACCGTCGAGAGCGACTCCTCGACCAGGGTCTGATCGCGATCGTCACCAAGCAACCGCGTCAACAGATGCGTCACCAACAGCGCAACATCCTCGGGTCGCTCGGCAAGCTGCGCAGCCAGAGTCGGCGTTTCGATCTGATCGGCACGTAGCCGATAAAACAGATCCGCCCGAAACGTGCCTTGCACGATTCGCTCGGCGAGATCGCGGTGCGTCGCGGCAACGATCCGGCCGACGAACGGCCGTGCTTCGGTCTCACCGACGCGGGCGAAGGCGCGGTTCTGCAGTGCGCGCAACAGTTTGACCTGGGTTGCCGGCTCGAGCTCGCCGATCTCGTCGAGAAACACCGCGCCATGCGCCGGACAAGCCTCGAGATAACCGCAATGGGCCTCGACCGCGCCGGTAAACGCACCGCGGCGATGACCGAATAGCTCGGACTCGATCAACGTCGCCGGCAACGCAGCAAGGTTGACCGGCAGCCAGCCTTCGACAAAGCTGCCGACGAAGCGACGACGCGCGGTATCGAAGGGAATATAGCCCGAATAGCCGATCGCCTGGGCGACGAGATCCTTGCCGGTCCCCGAGGCACCGATGATCAGCGTCGGGATCAGCTGCATCCGCTGATAGAGCACCCGCCGATAGCGACGCATGTCGCGCGAGAAGATCGACTCCCAGATGCTCGCCCGCAACGTGGCCATCGGCCGCGACGCCCCAAGCAGCCCGCGATGGATGAATTCGAAGGCACGGCGAATCTGATAGAAGCAGGCAAAGAGATGGGCCCAGTCGCGTTCATCGGGCGCTGGCAGCTGCGGCAAACTGTAGTAGTGGGTGCCATCGGCAACGAACTGCCGAAAGCAGTCTAGCGGAGGATCTTGCCCAGCGAGCACCGCGTTGATCTGTTCAAGCAGCGGTTCTTCATAGCGCGAATAGAGTAAATAGAGCACGGCGTCGCGATAGCGAGCGAGCCAACGCTCGAGCTCCGATGTGCGCTCTTGGCGCAGCAAGCTTTGTCGTAACGCCTCGGTCAGCTCAGCGGTCAGTCTGGCGAGCGCAGCGATGTTTGGGTTATCCGCCCGAGGTTCGCGCGCGTGCCAAACCTGCCCCTGATCGAGATAGGCTTTGCCCAACAGCTGCTGCTCTAGCTGCTGGCGCTCGGTGGTAAACGGGTTCTGACCGACCAGGCGGCCGATCAGATCGAGTTGTCGGGTGCTTTCACGATCGAGCATGATCACTCCTTGGTCCAGACCAGACAGTTCTCGCAAGCCGTTACCACCGACCCGCCAGTTTGGCGGGCAGGGTGTTAGTGGTCGTCAACCATCTCCCGCAGCACGCGCTCCGTCCGCGCTTCGTCGACGCGGGCGGCCAACTTGTCGGCCTCGTGACGGTCACGGATCGTCTTCGCGAGACCAAAGGCCGCGGAAACCGAAAAGTACATGCCGAGCACAAGAAAGCCACGCGCCCACCAGCCGACGGGCAGGTGATAGATACCGACGCTGGTCAACAGCAGCGCGATTAGAAAGGCCGCCCAAGTCTGAAAGTACCAAGCCGGTGTGTCGCTAGTGATTCGATTGTTTTGCCGCATCGCTGTCTCCTTGATTGCGATTATCTTCATCGCTCGATAGAGCAGCTTGCGTGCCAGTTCGGCCCGGCTAGTCGTTTCCGGCGCTTGCACCGGCATGGCGCCAGACGGCAGCGACCAGCTTAACACTTTTAGTACACTAGCTGTACACTCTATGTACAGCCACTCAGCTGGACGCACTGCGCTGCCGCCACAGCGGCGGAAATTGCCCAGCCGCTGGCGCGCGTCTGCACCTTGAGCGATCGGGCCCAGCAGGCTAAATTGATCAGCGATGAGCCAATTCCGTTTACTCGGCCAACGACGTTTCTGGCCGCTGTTTTGGACCCAATTCTGTGGGGCCTTCAACGACAACCTCTTTAAGAACGCGCTAGCGCTGATGCTGACCTTCGGCGTGGCAGTCAAGCACGGCTACGATCCGGCGCTCTGGGTGCCGATCGGCCAAGGACTGTTCGTGCTGCCGTTCTTTTTGTTCTCGGCGTTTTCCGGACAACTCGCTGACAAGCTGGAGAAGTCGCTGCTGATCCGCTGGGTCAAGCTGCTCGAGATCCTCGTGATGCTCGCCGCGGCCTTGGCGTTCTTTGTCGGCAGCATCCCGCTGTTGGTCGGCGCGCTGTTTCTGATGGGGCTGCAGTCGACACTCTTCGGCCCGGTAAAATTCTCGATCCTGCCGCAGATCCTTGCTGACAGCGAACTCGTCGGCGGCAACGCCCTGGTGGAAAGCGGCACGTTCTTGGCGATCCTCTTGGGGACCATCGGCGGTGGGGTGTTAATCGGACTCGGCGAGAGCGGCCCACAGATCGTCGCTGTATCGGTCGTCGCCGTCGCCGTGCTCGGCTATCTGTTCGCGCGGGCGCTCAAGCCCGTCGCCGCGTCGGCCCCCGAGATCAAGATCAGCTACAACATCTTCGCGACCACCTGGCAGATGATCGGCCACGCGCGCAAAGAGCGCGCCGTGTTCTATTCGATCCTCGGCATCTCCTGGTTTTGGTTTTTCGGTGCGACACTGCTCACGCTGCTGCCAACCTATACGCATGACGTGGTGCGCGGCGACGCCAAGGTCGTAACGCTGTTCCTCGTGGTCTTCTGTGTCGGCGTAGCGGTCGGTTCGCTGGGCTGCGAAAAGATGGCCCGACACCGCATCGAGCTCGGCCTCGTGCCGCTCGGCGCGATCGGCATGACCGCCTTCTGCCTCGACCTGGCCTGGGCCAGTCTTGCCTGGCGTTACCACGCCGGCGATCTGCTCAGCGTGGGGCGCTTTCTCTCTGCCGCCGGCAGCCTGCGAATCCTGATCGACCTGTTCGGAATCGCCGCCTTCGGAGGATTCTTTATCGTTCCGCTCTACGCCTTGATGCAAGGCCGTGCCGATCCAGCTCACCGCGCACGGGTGATCGCTGCCAACAACATTCTCAATGCCTTTTTCATGGTGCTCTCGGCGCTAATGACAACGATCTTCGCGGCACGAGGCATCGGCCCGGTACCGACTTACCTCGTGCTGGCCCTGCTCAATGCCGCCGTCGCTTGGTTCATCTTCGGTTTGATCCCCGAATTTTTGATCCGCTTTCTGGTCTGGCTGCTGATCCACACGATCTACCGCCTGAGAATCCGCGGCGCCGAGAGAATTCCCGACGAAGGACCGTTGGTGCTGGCCGCCAACCACGTGACGTTTGTCGACGGCTTGATCGTCAGCGCCGTGGTCAAGCGGCCCGTGCGCTTTGTGATGTACTACCGCTACGCCCGGATGCCGATCTTGCGCTTTTTGGTCGACAAGGGTGGTGCGATCCCGATCGCCGGCCACAAGGAGGATCCTCAGGTGCTGCAGCAAGCGATGGACACCATCGCCGAAGCCCTCGCTGCCGGCGAGGTCGTCTGCATCTTTCCCGAGGGTCGGCTGACCAGTGACGGTCAGATGAACGAGTTCCGTCCCGGCATCGAGCGTATCGTCGAACGCACCCCGGCGACGGTTGTGCCGCTGGCGCTCGGCAATCTCTGGGGCAGTATTTTCTCGCGCGACAAACAACGCTTGTTTGGCGTGCTGCCCAAGCGCTTCTGGTCGAAGGTCGACGTCAACGTCGGCGAACCGATCGCCCCTGGCGAACTTAGCGCCGCCGCGCTGGAGCACCGCGTCGCCGCGCTGCTCGACGCCGAGTAAGGCACTTACAAACGCGCTGCCCAGCAACGCAGCACCAGCCACTGTGCGCGGCGGTGCTCGGCGCGCCGCGAGGCTGGACGATCCGCAGCGCCTCCCAACGATGGCACCGCTTCGCGCAGCAGCCCTAACGCCTGCATCCTTGGCGCGCCATCACGGCAGCACGCGATGGGATGGATTGAGATCGCCCAAAGCTGATAAGCTGCCGAGAGCACAAGTAGATAGGACATCCCGCCCGATGAAGGGTTGGCCCCTTTAGACTGTGTGTCGATCCCAGCGAATCGCGGCTCTCCGTCCGGTCGCTGGCGGGCGCCGGCGACAAGCGACCTTGTCGTGATGACAAAATTGCAAAAGGGGAAGACGTCGACCGGCGATCGGCGCAAAATACCGAAGATGACGCGACGACAGAACTTTGCGCTAATCGGCGCCGCCGGTTACATCGCACCGCGCCACATGCGGGCAATCGCCGAGAGTGGTCACCAACTCGTCGCTGCCCTTGACCCGAGCGATTCGGTCGGCGTGATCGACGACTACTTTCCACAAGCGCGCTTTTTTACCGAATTCGAGCGCTTCGACCGCCACGTCTACAAGCTGCGCTTGCGTGGTGCGCCAGAGCAGATCGACTACGTCTCGATCTGCTCGCCCAACTACCTCCACGACGCGCACATTCGCTTTGCCCTGCGCAGTGGTGCCAACGCGATCTGCGAAAAACCGTTGGTGCTCAACCCATGGAACATCGATCCGCTCGCCGAGATGGAGCGGTCGCTGGGCTGGCGAGTGTTCACGATCTTACAGCTGCGTCTGCACCCAGCGATGCAAGCGTTGCGGCGCCAATACAGCGAGGCCTCGAATAAGGTCGACATCGACCTGAGCTACATCACCTCGCGCGGCGCCTGGTACGCGGTCTCCTGGAAGGGCGATCGCCAAAAGTCCGGCGGCGTGGCGACCAACATCGGCGTGCACTTTTACGACGCTCTCGGCTGGATATTCGGGCGCTGCCAGCGAAATGTCGTGCACCTTCACGACGCCAACACCGCCGCGGGAGAGCTGGAGTACGAGCGCGCACGGGTGCGCTGGTTCCTCTCGGTCGACCCGGACGACCTGCCGCCGTCGGCTCGCGACAAGCAGCAACGGACTTATCGGTCGATCACTATCGGCGGCAAAGAGATCGATTTTTCCGGCGGGTTCGACCGACTGCATACCACGGCCTACCAAGAGATCCTCGCTGGTCAAGGCTTCGGGCTGGAGGATGCGCGCGCTTCGATCGAAATCGTTCACGACATCCGCGAGGCAACACCGCGCGGGCTCGTCGGCGACTATCACCCCTTTGCGAAACGGAAGAGATGAGCACTCGCGCCAGCTACATCCACGAGACCGCCGTCGTCGACGCCGATGTCCAGATCGGGCCAGGCAGCAAAGTCTGGCATTTCTGCCACCTGCTTGAGCACACGCAGATCGGCGAAAACTGCGTCCTCGGTCAGAACTGCGCCGTCGGACCCAACGTCCGCATCGGTAACGGTGTGCGTGTGCAGAACAACGTTTCGATCTACCACGGCGTCGAGATCGAAGACGACGTGTTTCTTGGCCCGTCGATGGTCTTCACGAACGTGATCAACCCGCGAGCCTTTATCTCGCGCAAAGACGCCTTTCGCTCGACGCTGGTCCGCCAGGGCGCGACGATCGGTGCCAACGCGACGGTCGTTTGCGGAGTGACCATTGGCCGGTATGCGCTAGTCGGCGCTGGCGCCGTTGTCGCCAAGGACGTTCCGGATTTTGCCTTGGTCGTCGGTGTCCCTGGGCGAGTCGTCGGCTACGTCAGCCGCGCCGCACGACGACTTCACTTTGACGAACAGGGCCAGGCCGAGTGTCCCGAAGACGGCTCGCACTACCGCCGAGTCGCTGGACGCGTAAAAGAGGTCCAATGAGCGAGATCAAACTGCTCGACTTAGCGCGCACCCACGCTCGTTACCGCGCGCAGATCGACGCGGCAATCGCCCGGGTGATCGATCACGGGCGCTTTATCATCGGCCCCGAAGTCGCCGAGCTCGAAGCTGCTCTTTCCAGCTTTTCAGGGGCCCCGCATACGGTCTGCTGCGCCAATGGCACCGATGCCCTGATGCTTGCGCTGATGGCGATCGATATTCGCCCGGGCGACGAAGTGATCACCTCAGCTTTTAGCTTTGCCGCCGCCGCCGAAGTGATCGCACTTCTCGGCGCAATACCGGTTTTCGTCGACGTCGATCCGGAGAGCTTCAACATCGCCCCGCGCGAAGTCGAAGCAGCGTTGACCACCAAGACGCGCGCGATCATCCCAGTCGGCCTATTCGGCCAACCCGCTGAGATGGATTCGATCAACCAGATCGCCGAGCAGGCCAATGCCGTCGTGATCGAAGACGCGGCCCAGTCCTTCGGCGCATCCTATCGCGGCCGCCGTTCCGGTGCCTTGTCAGCACTGGCCACGACCAGCTTCTTTCCGGCAAAACCGTTGGGCTGCCTTGGCGATGGTGGTGCGGTGTTTTGCAGTGACCGCGACGTCGCCCAGCGCATCGCTAGACTACGGTTGCACGGTCAAAGCGAGCGCTTCGTCCATAGCGAGGTCGGCGTCAACAGCAGGCTGGACACGCTCCAAGCCGCCGTGCTGCTGGTCAAGCTCCCCCACTACGCACACGAGATCGAGGCGCGGCAGCGTGCGGCACAACGCTACGACGCCATGTTGAGCAAGCTTGCTCTCGCCACACCCAAAGTGGCCAACGACCGCAGCTCGATCTGGGCCCAGTACTGTGTGCGGCTCCAAGACCGCGACCGCGTGCAAACAGTGTTGCAGGAGCGCGGTGTACAAAGCGCCGTCTACTACCCGCTACCGCTCCATCGGCAGCCTGCCTGGCAGCACGTCGCGGTGCAAGCTGCCTGTCCTAACGCTGACCGCCTGGCAGCGCAGCTGCTCGCGCTACCTTTCGGCGCCGACATTACGGCCGCGGAGCAGCAACGTGTGGCTGATGCGCTGAGCGCAGCGCTAACGCCGCGCTAACTCACCCGCGGCACGGCGGGTACGCCGACGACAACACTACCCGCCGCAACGTTCTTGGTGACCACTGCCCCCGCGCCGACTGTCGCCGCGTCACCGATCGAAAGTCCCTGCAGGATCGTCGCGCCAGTGCCCAGCAAACAACGGTCGCCGACCGTAACCGCACCCGAAACATTGACGCCCGGGTTGATCACCGAGCAATCCGCGAACCGGCAGTCATGCCCATAAGTGCAACCGATGTTGAAGTAGTTGTAGGAGCCGATCGAGATCGCCGTGGTGAAGATCGATCCACGACAGATGATGTTGCCCTCGCCAAGGGTTACATCGCTAGCATCTAGCGCGACTGTCGGATGGATCAGATTCGGGAAAGCAGCGCCGGTGTAGCGCTCGACCAGTCGACCGCGCAGCGCGGGTTCGCCCACACCGATCGCAAGAGCCAGATCTCGCCGCTCAAAATCACGGTCGTCGATCACAGGCACCCCACCGATCG
Source organism: Deltaproteobacteria bacterium (assembly GCA_020633415.1). GTDB lineage: Bacteria > Myxococcota_A > Polyangia > JACKDQ01. The sequence goes on along the minus strand of JACKDQ010000001.1, from coordinate 222,323 downwards.
CTCGGGGGGAAGTACTATCAAACTTGGCCACAAAGGCAACCACGCGCCAACGCGGCCGCTCGGCGTTGATCTGCCCAATGAGCTGGGCGACTTCGCGTGCAAGCCCCCCGGCACCCAAGATCGCAATTTCATCCATCGAGTTTTCCACGGGCAAAACTACACACCCCCGCCATCGTCCAATCGAAGGTCAGTCGCGCGGTCTTATCGACCAGCGCGGCCTGGAAGCGACGACAAGCCCGCGCTAACTGCTGTTCAGGCCCTCGCCCGCCAGGCAACCTGCTAAGCATCGACTGAGCGCGCCGCACGGGTCAAGAGCTCGGCAGCCTTGTGAGCCAAATAGCGACCGGCAAAAAGCGGGCTATCAAACTGCAGCACGTTGATCAGCAGGCGCTGCAGGTAGATCGGTTGTTCATCGCTCTCGATCAGCGCACTCGGTGGCGTAAGTCGCTCGAGCATGCCCGCTCCCCAGAGCGTAGGCGGCTGAGCAAACGGCGCATCGAGCAAGGTCGTTGCCAATTCGAGGGCGCGCGCCGTCGCCCGCAAGCCACCTAGCGCAGCGGCCTCGCCGAGCAACGCGACTTGGTCGAGCGTCTTCCAGCGCGCTAACTCAGCCAGGTCGACCAACCATTTGAGCTGAGCACGAAAGCGATGGCCGGCCAGGTGCAAGATCAACGTATTCAGTAGGTCGACCGGCGGTAGCATCAGCAGCTGCCCCCCGGCGCAACGATGCATCTCCAGCCTAGCAACCAACGCCCGCTCAAGGCCCTCGCGCTGATAGGTCACGAAGTACGGCGTCCAATGCAATTCGATCGGGATCCGCGTACCGCTGCGCTCACCGATGAACGTCAACTGGTGAGAGACGCGCGCCAAGTGCGGATTGTTCGCCGATGGCGCGTAGCCCAGTTTGCCGAACAAGCGCACCATCTTTGAAAACTCGGCACGCGGCGTCCAAAGATCGATATCACTCATGCGGCGCAGCGAGAGATCACGATAGACCCCCAACGCGTGCAGCGCTACGCCCTTGAGCGGCACGCAGCGCAGATTTTCATTAGACGCCGCGTCACAAACCTCGAGTGCTGCCTGCTGCAGCTGTCGATTGTGGTGCTCGACTCGCAATGTCTCGATCGCCAGCCGGCGAGACAGCCGCTCGTCGTCGGCAAATAGCTCGATATGGCGCGCACAAAAGCCAAGCACACCCCCGCGGGCAGCTAGATCGCAGACCCGCTCGCGATCGACGCTGGCGCATAACTCGACCAAAAGCTCGCGCAACGGCGGCGAGAGCTCTTGGCGCAAAATACCGAGGAGGAATCGAAATTCGTCGGACAATTCGACGGTGGAGAGATCAGCAAGCCATTGGGCGCGCCAGTTCTTCAGCACCTGCTACTTGGCGGATTCGAAGACGAAGGGAACGACGACTTCGGCGGCGCCGTCTTTCGGCGGCGTAAAGCGCTGACGCCGAACCGTTGCCTTGACGCAGCTGGCCACACCAGGGTCGCCAATGCTGTCCTCGTCGAATTCGACGCTCCCCACGCGACCCATCGTATTGATCTCGATCCGCACCGAGATCTTGCCGCGCAAGCCAGGGTTGCGCTTGAGCGCACGCTGGTAACAGGTCGTCACGCCGCGAGCGACGCCACGCAGTTCGCGGTAGAGCGAGTTCTTGTCGAGGGTGCCATCGACCTTGGGCGTCTGGCGCTTAACGATCGCCCGGGGCACCTTCTCATCGACCATCGTGCCGGTGCCGACTTTGCCCGGCCCACCGACGCGCGAGGCTAAGCTGCCGATGTCGGCGCTGCGGCCGGTGCCACCACCACCTTTGGCGCGCAAGCCTCCGCCACGACGCCCACCAGCACGCAGACCGCTGACGCCCTTGAAGGCGTTATCGAGCTTACGACCTGGGTCGCCACCAGCGAGCAAGTTGGTGGTCGTTCCCGAACCCGCGCCCTTGGTACCGAGCAGTTTCAGCGCGCCGAGACTGGCAACCTGTTTCGCGAGCCGTGCACGACGAGCTGCTGCGCGCTGCGCCTGGCAAGCCGCATCGCAAGGCTTCGCTGCCGACTTTCGACTCTTCGAACTACCGCTGCTCGTCTTTCGCGTGACCGCAGCCTTTTTGGCCTGCTTCTCACCGGTCTTTTTGGCCAGCTTAGCGAGATTAAGCGTCTTCGGCTTCTTGACCGCCGGCAGATACTCGGCGAAGTCGTCAGGGACCACATCGATCGCTGCCTTCTTCGGGATGTCCATCGCTTGAAGATAGAAGACTAAGCCGAAGGTCAATACGGTGGTGGCCGCGTAGCTCGAGGCGAGCACCCAGTCCATCTGGGTAACGAAGCTACCGCGCACCGACGGAGGCAGCTGTGGTCGCGGCTGAATTGGCGGCGGCGCAACAAACTGAAACAGCAGCGTGACTTCACCGAGCAGCACCTTGCCGCGCGACCCCTCGCCCAGAGCGAGTGCCAACGCGCCACCACGAGCTGGCTTAGCGTGCCCACCTGAGCGCACCTGATCGAGCGACATCACCTGGTCGTTAACCGAAACACGACCGTCCATCGTCTCGGAAAACAACAGGTGATAGCTATCGCCCTGCAGCTCAAACAGCGTAAAGGTGCGCGGCAATGTCGAGGCCGGAACGACCAGCGTGTTGCGCGGCGAAGCACCGATCGTGACGTTTTCGCGCCGCCGAATCAGGCGTTCTTCGACGATCTTCCCCGCTTGAATCACACCGATTCGCAGGATTTTTTTAGCGCTCGCTTGCTGCTTCGGGTCTGGGCGCTGAGACTTCGCTGCTGCCATAGCTTCCCTCAGTAATAGCCTATGGAATGACGGCCTATCTGATAGACCCTTGAGGCGGTGGTGTAAACGAACACTAACTTTACCCCAAGGCTGTTTGCACCGCCAAACTCTTCGCGTACTGCGGATTAGAGTGTGGTGGCGGCCAAATGTTCCGGGCTATTTTTCCAGCTCGCCGCACGGTACAAGCGCGGGGCAATCATCCGAGCCGCGCCGACTCGTCGAATAATTTCACATAAAAACAGCAAGTTAAGACAGATAGCCAGCGCAGCGCACTGCGTCATAATGGCCCGCCGTTGGGGGCGAGGGCACCTTCACAGACCCAAATCGCCGCGGGTGCGTTTGATCGGAAACGAACCGTGGAGGCGTAATGACCGACCGATCTACCCTGCTTGCCATCTTTGGCCTGACCAGCTTGCTGTCGCTCAGCGCTGCCGGCCAATCCCTTCAGGGCCGGACGCTGGCCAGCGCGACGACAAGCCGACAGGTCGCCCTGCCCAGCGGCAAGCGGCTGATGTACACCACCTACTTTTACACCGCCAAGGAAGCGGTGATCCATGGCTACCAAGACAACACGCGGGTGCGGATCGTCTCGTTGGACAAAGGCGGAACCGTGTGGCGCGGCGTCGTCGCCCGCGGACAGGTCAAGCTGATCCCCACCGGAGCCGGCGCCTTTGCCTTCGTCGCCGACAAAAAAGCCTCAATCCTCGTCGGTACCCCGTCTTTTTGCACCGCAGTTGGCTATTGGGTACGCGATCGCGACGGCTCGTTTCGCTCCGACTACCTGCTAAGCCAACTGCCGTCTTCGCTCTCGGCCCGTACCGCGCGCGTGATTCTCTGGAGCTGGGACGACACCGCCGTGAGCGTCTACGACCGCACCTCGCAGCGCGAGATCTTTAAGGGGCGCCTCCAACAAAACGGCTACCACACGCTCGACAGCAACATACTGCGCGCGCTGAGCTCGCACTTGCTCGAGTTTCGCGCCGACAAACCCGCGCTCAGTGTGCAGATCTATTACGACGAGGGCTTTTTCGTACCGGCGGATAATGGTCGTGCCAGCGGGCGTTTCTTCCAAACCTTCGTCGGATCGATCACCAACGGCGCCAACGACCTCACGCTGATCAACCAACACGGCAACGATCACGTCAAGGTCAGCGTAACGGATCTACAGAGCGAGGCGCTGGTCTGGCACGGCCGCATTGCGCCGGGACGTTCGCACACACTGACGCTCAGCGATCGCTACCTGCGGGTGACCAGTGACGAAGACATCTCAGTCTCTGTGGCGCCGATTAAGCACTATCGCGGGCTGTATGCCGAGCATCATTTCTCTGCGGGCCGCGATGGCGCGGGAATCGATACCGATCACTATCTGACGACGACCCACGAGCTATGGCTGTTCTCTTACTACGACCACAATCGGATCCGCGTGATCGACGTCGCGACGGGCAAGCAGATCTATCGCGGCAAACTCGGCGCGGGTCAGGCAGCGGCAATACATCCCGGCCAAGGGATCTATCGGGTCTACGCCGAAAAAGGCATCAGTACGATGGGCGGTGGCGCGGTCTGCGGCGCGGAATACTCGCCAGCCGGTAGCCTGTTCGCGATCGACGAGGCACTGCTCAAGGTCGTCATGCAAATCAAGGCGCAGCGTCGTCAGCAGGCGATCAGTCGCGGCCATACGCTGAGCAACACCGAGCTCAACGCGCCGCTGCGCGGCGACGAACTGCGCCGTGCGGTGCGCGCAGTCAAAGCCAGCCCAGTCAACGCGACGCTCACGCCGAGCGAGGCCGCTGAACGACTGAAAAAGATGTCGACGTATTGATCGTATTGATCGGCCCGCTCGTCAGGCGCGACGTCAGCCAGCAGCGGGCAACAAGCGGGTTCGTCCAGGGGAACAGCCGCGCAGCGTCATGCCCTAGCGCGAGCAGCTGGGTCCGCTGTTGCTGATCTGCTGCGTACTGCCGACGATCGCCGGCAGATAGACCGAATCCTCACCAGTCTTTTTCAGCACGATCACCGCGGCCCAGTCGCCGTGATGGGCCAGCGCGTCGTCGTAGCTCTTGTCGGCGAGGTCACTGAACCGTTTGAGATTCTCGAGCGCTAGATTGCCCGCCCGGATCTTGATCGGATTGGTCGCCGAATAGAACGGCGGTTCAGCCGGATCGCCGCAGCCCCAGGCCACTTTCCAAACCTGCGGATCACTGCGATCGACGACAACGTCCTTGGCCGCCTGCGAATAGCTGATCTCGCCGTCTTGCGGCGCAGCCAGAAAGATGTCGACCTTCTCGACGGTGCTCAAATCAAAACGTTGCTTGCCAAAGAACGCCAAGCGAAAGCCCTTCACGCCGGGGGTGATATAGCCATGGAGCAACTGCGCCACGCCCATCGTCTGTTTCAGCGGCGCGTCGCTGACCAAGAAGCCACCGACGTAGTCATCGAGCGGGCCATAGCTCTGCTTACGAATCTGCTGCTGCAGCGTCGCAAGATCGCCGTGCTGCTTGTAAAAGCGATCGAACACCGCTTTGACCTCGCCGGGAAGCGTGTACTCGCCCTTACCGCTGCCATTTGTCAGCGCATCATCTTGAACACCACCGCATGCACCGAGCAATGCAGCGAAAGCAGTCAATTTAACGTAGCGAGAAATACGGGTAGCGCTTGTCCGCGTCATTGGCTCTCCTCCATGCACGGGTGCGTCAATGCACAAAGCACACCAACGCCAGATCGGGCGAAAACCGACGAAAGATTGCGCTTCCGCTCAGGCAGATGGAGACGAAAGACCCCTCGCAGTAGGAGCGCTGCCTCCGCCACGCCAGCGACCGGTTGATGCGCGCGGGCCTGCCTCGTAGCCCTAGGGCGAGCAGCTGGGTCCGCTGTGGCTGATCTGCTGCGTACTGCCGACGATCGCCGGCAGATAGACCGAATCCTCGCCAGTCTTTTTCAGCACGATCACCGCGGCCCAGTCGCCGTGATGGGCCAGCGCGTCGTCGTAGCTCTTGTCGGCGAGGTCACTGAACCGTTTGAGATTCTCGAGCGCTAGATTGCCCGCCGGGATCTTGATCGGATTGCCCGCCGAATGAAACGGCGGTTCAGCCGGATCGCCGCAGCCCCAAGCAGCAGTCCAATCCTCTGGATGACGCCGATCGATCTCAACTCGCGTGGCCTGCGAATAGCCGATCTCGCCGTCTTGCGGCACAGCCAGAAAGATGTCGACCTGCTCGACGGTGCTCAAGTCAAACCGCCGCTTGCCAAAGAATGCCAAGCGAAAGCCCTTCACGCCGGGGGTGAGATAGCCATGGAGCAACTGCGCCACGCCCATCGTCCTTTTCAGCGGCGCGTCGCTGACCAAGAAGCCACCGACGTAGTCATCGAGCGGGCCATAGCTCTGCTTACGAATCTGCTGCTGCAGCATCGCAAGATCGCCGTGCTGTTTGTAGAAGCGCTTGAACACCGCTTGGACTTCGCCGGGAACCGTGTACTCGCCTTTACCACTGCCATTTGCCAGCGAAGCGTCCTCGACACCGCCGCAAGCGCTGACCAGCGCACCAACTGCGATCAGCGAAACGCAGTGTTGAACACAGATACGACTTGCGCTTTTCATTGGACCTCCCTGTTGGCGACAAGAGCGATGCAGAATGCGGACCAGCGGCATCTGCCGGGAAAAGCGACAGGAAGAGAGCTTGTGGCGGAAACGCGCGACCCCCAATCTACAGTCACTGGCGTTTCCGAATTGAGCGACGTTATGCCAAGTGCGCCCCGGACCAGTCAGGCCCGCCGTTGTTTCGCCGCCGGAAACGCCGTAAAGTGGCCCAGTCCGCGAACGGTTGGGAGCGACAATGGCCGCAGCAGGCAAGAGACGAAACAAAATCGCTATTTTGGGAGCGAGCGGCCTGCTCGGTGCGACGCTCGCCCGCACCTTCGCGGCGCAAGGTGCGGAGCTCTTTACGCCGTCACATCAGCAAGCGGACGTCGTCGACCTCGCGGCACTCGACCGCTTCGTCGAGCAAGCCCAACCCGACGTGCTGATCAATTGTGCCGCCGAAGCGCATGTGGACATCGCCGAAACGGACACCGACCGGGTCTTCCGCGTTAACGCGCTCGGCCCACAAAACGCGGCCGTAGTCGCCGCGAAACATCGCTGCGAGCTGGTTCAGATCAGCAGCGACTACGTCTTCGATGGCGAAACGGACCGGCCCTACCGCGAGTACGATCCGACAGGCACGCCGGCCAGCCAGTACGGCCGCTCCAAACTGCTCGCCGAGCAACTGGTGCGAGAGGCGTGTCAGCGCCACTACATCTTGCGCGTCGCCGCGCTGTTCGGCCACGGGCGCCAAACCTTTGTCGACTGGGTACTGGCTAAGGCGTCACCTCAGCAGCCACTGAGGATCGTCTGCGACCGCCAGATCAGCCCAACTTGGACCAACGACATCGCCGAGCAAACTGTCGCAATGCTCGAGCTCGGTGTCCACGGGACCTATCACTGCAGCGGCGATGGCGTAACGACCTGGTATGAGTTCGCAAGCGCTGCGCTCGCGCTAGCCGGCAAGAACGCCGCCGGAGTGGTCGCCGTGCCCGACGCTGAGCTCCAACTCGGTGGAGCACCTCGACCGCGCTACTCGGCACTCGACAACTATCTTTTCAAACTTCGCGAGATCGACCGCGTCAAGCATTGGCGCGACGGACTCGCCCATTATCTGCGAGCAATAGTATGAAAGGTATCATCCTCGCCGGTGGCAGCGGCACCCGGTTGCACCCGCTAACCCGGGCGATCTCCAAGCAGCTCTTGCCAGTCTACGACAAGCCGATGATCTACTACCCGTTATCAACGCTGATGCTCGCCGGCATCCGCGAGATCCTGGTGATCTCGACGCCGCGCGACCTGCCGCAGTACCGCGCGCTGCTCGGCGACGGCGACGCGTTGGGCATCACGCTGCGATACACGGAGCAACCGCGCCCTGAGGGATTGGCCCAGGCCTTTACGATCGGTGAGTCGTTCATCGGCGATTCCCCAGCGGCGCTGATCCTCGGCGACAACGTCTTTTTCGGCCATGGACTCGGCCGACATCTCGAAGATGCGCGCAGCCAGACCGCGGGCGCGACGATCTTCTGTTACCAGGTACGCGACCCGCAACGCTATGGCGTAGCGAGCTTTGACACCCAACAAAACGTCACCGATATCGAGGAAAAGCCGGCCAAACCAAAATCCAACTTCGCGGTCACCGGTCTCTACTTTTACGATAACGATGTCGTCGAGATCGCCAAGAGCCTCAAACCCTCGGCGCGTGGCGAGCTCGAGATCACCGACGTCAACCGCACGTATCTGCGACGAAACAAATTGAAGGCCGAAATCCTCGGCCGCGGCACGGCCTGGCTGGACACCGGAACTCATGAGGCCCTGCAGCAAGCGAGCACCTTCGTCGAAGCGGTGCAAAGCCGGCAAGGGATGATGATCGCAGCGATCGAAGAAGTCGCCTATCGCAAGGGCTACATCGACCGCGAACAGCTTCAGCGTCTCGCCGACGAATCGGGCTCGGGCGCCTACGCGGACTATCTTCGGCGCCTAGTCGCAGCGGATCAAATCTGATGGCGTTGACCAGCCAGGCGACAGAGCTCGCTGAAGTTCGCATCATCGATGTCGACGTGTTCGCTGACGAGCGCGGCTTCTTCTTCGAGGCCTATAACGCGGCTAAGCTTGGCGAGGTGGGCATCGCTGCGACGTTCGTGCAGGATAACGTTTCCTTTTCCCAGCGCGGTGTACTGCGCGGGCTGCACTTTCAGCGCGGCCTTGGCGACCATCTTGGACAAAGCAAGTTCGTGCGCGTGTTGCGCGGTCGGGTACTCGATGTGGTCGTCGATATCCGCCGCGGCTCGCCGACCTTCGCGCAGCACGTCACGGTCGAGCTCTCGGAGGCAAACAAGCGGGCGCTGTGGGTGCCAGCCGGCTTTGCTCACGGGTTCTATGCCTACGAGGACACGCTGATGCTTTACAAATGCGACGACATCTACAGGCCTGAGCGCGAAGGCGGTATTCGCTACGACGACCGACAGATCGGCGTCGATTGGCCGGGCGGCGACAAGACGATTTCGCCGCGAGATGGCGGCTTGCCGACCCTCGACGCGATCGAAAACCTACCGACGTACATCGGAGCTTTGCCGTGAAAACGATCCTGGTAACTGGCGGAGCGGGTTTTATCGGCTGCAACCTGGTCCGCCTGCTCGTTGATCAGCCCAGCGTACGGGTGGTCAATTTCGACCTGCTGACCTACGCGGCGAGCTATCGCTCGATCGCCGATCTCGATGGGCGAGACAATTACTGTTTCATCCGCGGCGATATCCGCGATGCTGACGCGCTGGCGCGAGCGTTTACCGAGCATCGACCCACGGCGGTCATACACTTGGCGGCAGAGTCTCATGTCGACCGTTCGATCGCGGGGCCCGGAGTATTCGTCGAGACCAACGTGGTTGGCAGCTACAACCTTCTTGAGCAAGCGCGCTGCTACTGGAACGAACTCGACGCGGGTCGTCGTGAGGCCTTTCGTTTGATCGGCGTCTCGACGGACGAGGTCTACGGCTCGCTTGGCGATCAAGGCGCCTTCTTGGAGAGCACGCCCTACGATCCCAGCTCACCCTATTCAGCGAGCAAGGCCGGCGCTGACCACCTGGTACGCGCCTATCATCGGACCTACGGACTGCCGACGATCGTCACCAACTGCTCCAACAACTATGGCCCCTATCAGTTTCCTGAAAAGCTGATCCCCTTGATGATCATCCGCGGCTTGGCTGGCGAACCGCTACCGGTCTACGGCAAGGGCGAGAACGTCCGCGACTGGCTCTACGTCAGCGACCACTGCCAGGCACTTTGGCGTGTCCTGCAAAACGGACAACCGGGGCGCACCTACAACATCGGTGGCGGCCAGGAGATGAAGAACATCGATGTCGTGTATGCACTCTGCGATTTGCTCGAAGCATTCCGACCGGCGGCTCAGAATGCCGCCCTGCGCGGCAAGTCGAGTTATCGCGAGCTGATCAGCTTCGTTACCGATCGGCCGGGCCATGACTTTCGCTATGCGATCGATGCGAGCCGCATCCAATCCGAGCTCGGCTGGCAACCCGAGCAGTCGTTCACCAGCGGATTGCAGCAAACCGTGCGCTGGTATCTGGATAACGACGCGTGGCTCCAGCACATCCTTTCCGGTGACTACCGGCGCTGGATCGAACAGAACTACGCGCAACGCTAAGTGGGGAAGTGGCGATGGGCTGGAGATTAGAACGCCCATCGACGACCGTCTTCGGCGATGGGCTGGAGATTAGAACGGCGCTGATTTCACGGTCTCGAGAATGCGCGGCACGAAATCTTGCTTGAGCTTGACCCAGTCGTAGTTGATCTGCGAACGCTGCAAAACATAAAACGCATTCGGCTTCTGGATTCGCCCCTCGATCACAAAGCTGGTTTCGATCCGAAAGACCTTCTTACCAGCGCGGCGCTCGACCCGAACCTTCGGCGCTTTGGCCTCGCCGCTTGGCGCTTGTTGGGCCCAACCGTCCGAGAGCGGCGCCAAGGACAACAAAGCCAAGCTAAGCGCACTGCACAGCAAAATCTTACGCATCATCGCCCCTTTGCCGATCACTGTGTCCCGTTAGACCGCGACCGCCGCTACTTGTTCCCAGCTGCCGGCTTGTCACCGGCTGCCGGCTTGTCGCTAGCCGCCGGCTTGTCACCGGCTGCCGGCTTGCCGCTAGCTGCCGGCTTGTCACCGGCTGCCGGCTTGTCGGCAGCTTTGGCTTTCTCGGCAGCCTTGGCCGCTTCACGCGCCTTCTTGCGCTGCTCGCGTTGAATCCGTCGCTCTTCGCGCTTCTTCAGCTTCTGCGCCATGTCGACGTACTCGTCGATATTGTCGTCTTTGCTGTAGGCCGACGTCTGCTTGTATTGGTTAAAGTAGGCAACGGCTTGGTCGAGCTGCTGCGCTCGCGTCTTACCATCGAAGACCTTATCAGCATCGAGGTAAAGCAGACCCAGGTTGAACAACGCGCTCGGGTATCCGGGTTGCTGCTTGAGTGCGACCATCAGCGCTTGACGCGCTTTGAGCAGCTCGCCCGCACCGCGATATGCGCCACCCAGATTGAGATGCCCGGCCGCGCGGTCGGGAGCGAGCTGCGTGGCCCGCTCAAGCACGGTCTTGGCCTTTTCGTAGTTCTTCACGCGAATCAATAGCGCACCGTAGTTCAACCAACCCGGCGAGTAGCTCGGTCCAACCTGCGTGGCCTTTTCGAAATTCTTTAGGGCGCGCTCTTGGGCGTTCTGCTTGAGCGCGATGTGCCCGAGCAGGTTGTAACACTCCGGGGTGTTGGGCTCGATCTTCAGCGCGGTGTCGACGCAAATCGATTCGGCGAACTCGGTCTTGCCAAGTCCGTAGTAGGCGCGCGCCATCGTGACCATCGCCGGCGTGTATTTCTCATTCTTTCGCAACGCGCGACGCGAGAGATTGATCGCCTGCTCAAATTGACCGCTACGATTGGCAGCTTCCGCGGCCTTGACTTCGGCAACCGGCGGCGGACCCTGCTCGATCGGTGCCGGCGCTTCTTCCGCCGGGCTCGGCGGTGTTGCAGCAGGCGCTTCAGCCCCGGCCGCGGGATCACTCGCCGGCTGTTGCTCCGCTTTGGCGACAGCCGACTGCCCCTCAGCCTCAGCAGTCGTTAGCGTTCCGTCGCTGGTCTGAGCCTTGGTGGAACGCTTGATGTCGTTCGCCGTCTTGGCGCCTTTTTTCGGGCCACAGCTCGTCACAGCAAGCGCCAAGACGACAGAGCTGACTATCAAGCCAATGCGCATTCTCGCTCCTCCTCGGTGTCGGCCAGTTCAGCCGGCACCGCGACGCGCTAATCTAGAATCACTTCGGTCTTCGCCCGCTTGAGCAGCGGATACTTCGCCGGGTCGAACGCATTGAGTCGCGCTCTCGCCGCTTCGGTGTACTCGTTGGAGACGCCAAAGCTCGCTGCCTTCTGAACGCAGGAGTCGTACAGCTTGCGCGCTGACTCTTCGAGCGGCCGGACGACCTCATCGAGTTTGAGGTTTACCTGCTCCATATAGAGGTCGACTGCGTCGGCGCCCAAGCGCTTAACCTTCTTCGGAATCGGCGCCTCGCGGAAGCCCTTGGCGACGGATTTTGCGTAGTGCTCCATCACGGTTCCGGAGCGGTACATCGCCGCCAGCGTCCAGCGCGCCCGCTTGTAGCTCCAGATCCGCTCATACTCGGCCTTCAGCGCGACCGCCTCTTGCTCCATGCTCTTGCGCTTGCGATCGACCACCGCCAAACTGCCCTGAATCTGCCGCTTCAGATAGCCGCGCAACTTTTCCTCGGCAAGCTCGAATGCCGCCTGCGCAGCGTATTCGGCCGAATCGCTTCCCGCCGGCTGACCACTTGTCGAAAACAGCGAGATCGCTTCTTTGTAGTAGCGGTAGGCGCTGCGCGCATCGTTGCGCTTTTGCGCCGCACGGGCCAGGCGATAGACGCCCTCGATCGCGCGAGCGCTCTGCCCAGGCACCGAGCCATAGTTGCGCGGGAAGCTGCCAAAGATCCGCACCATGCCGCCAAAGTCGTTCATCTTGCCGTAGATCAACCCGGCCTGGAAATAGGCGGCAGCGGCATCCTCGGGTTTCTTGGCCACCTTCGCGTAGCGCAAGAACAACCCAGCGGCGCGACCGTAGGCCTGGTCGTTTTCCAACAGGCGTGCGGCGTTGAAGATCGCTGTGGAGCGATGACTCGACGATACAAAGCGGGGGCTATCGGCCATGATCAGATAGTTCTGTACGGCCTTGTTGAACTGGAAGAAGCGCTCGTAGTTGACCGCAGCGCGCCAGAGCGCGTCGGGCGCCAACGGGCTATCCTTGTAATTTTGCCAGAGCCGCTCGTAGAGCTTTGTCGCCGACTCAAAACGTCGCGAGTGCTCGAAGCAGACTGCGGCGTTGTTGAGCGCAGCGGCTGCGTCGGCAGCCTGCGGGTTCGAGTCGACCAGCGCCAGGTAGGCGGACGCAGCCTTGTCATAATAGGGCGCGGCGGCGCGGTGATTGCCAGCCGTGCGCAGTTCATCGCCCTTCGCTTGCAGCTGGCGCGCGCGCTTGAACTTGATGCCCGAGAGCAGTGCTGTGGTACCGGCGATCACTTTGCCGCTCGCCTTACCGCATTCGCCCTTGCTGAGCTTGGTCGCCCAAACCTCCATCTGGTCGAGGTTCTTCTCGAGCTGGAAGCTGACCAAGATCGCCTGGGCAGCGTTGACCGCCATCGGCGTCTTGCAGTGCTGCTTGTAGATCGCGGCATAGCGCTTGCGCGCATCAGGGAACTGTCGAAATCGCTGCGAGATATCGGCGGCGTTGTAAGAGATCTGCGGCGTTTTCGCGCTATCGGGCAACTTGGCGACGTACTCGTCAAGCGCCTTCTGCCACAGCTGAAACGCGCGTGGCACCGGCACTGCGGCAATCTCCGCCGGCGGGGTCTTGGCATCGGGCAATCCCGGCGACTGGATCTTGTTGGCCGCAACCTCGCGCTTGATCAGCTCTTCGTAAGACTTGGCAGCCGAAAACGCGGCCTCTTCGCGATAGCGATCATCAAGGTTCGAGTCACGAACCTCAGCGAAGGCCACCGCAGCCTCCTCAAACTTCTCCGAGTAGAACAGGCAGCTCGCATAGGAATAGCGAATCTCGTAGGAGTTTTTGGTGCGCGGAAATCGCTCCAAGTACTTGCTGTAGGCTTGGGCGGCCAACGCGTACTCGGCCGCAGCGCGCTGCAGCAACGCACCATCAGCCATCGCCAGACCGCGCTTTTTCAAATCCTGACCGGCCTTGTGGTGAAAGACCGCAGCCTGGATCAGCGCCTGCTCGTCGTACTCGCGCGCCTTCTTGAGCGCCTCTGGATTGTTACGGTTGCGACGCTCCCATTCGGTCCCCTTGCCGAATAGGCGCGTAAACTCCTCGCGCTCGCGGATCGCGTCGTCGAATTTTCGCTGGCGCTCGAGCGCCAGAATGATCTTGTCCTGAAGCTCGGGGTTTTTCGACTTGTAGGGCCAGCGCTTGAGGATCAGTTTGTAGACCTCAACCGCCTGGTCGTACTTGAGCGTGTCGAAATAGATCTGGGCGAGCTGAACATAGATGTCGTAAACGTGCTTTTCCTGGGTGCGCGCGGCGTAGGCGGCCTCGATACGCGACAATCCGCTCTCCCCATCGGGCAGCGTATCGCCATCCCAGTCTTCCTCAGCGAAACTGATCGCAAGATACTGGATCGATTCGGGGCGCATCTCCGAACCATATTTGCCAGTGCGCTCGTATTCTTTGTCGGCGAAGACGACAAGCCTATCGAACTGCGCAATCGCTTCTTTGAAGCGGTCTGCGCGATAGTAGGTCCAAGCGAGCTTGTAGAGCGCCTCGTCGAAATAGGGGTTTTCCTGCGGCCCCATCTCGAGCACCTTCTTGTAGGCAGCGATCGCCTCGCCGAGCTGATTCTCGTCGAAGTGATATTCACCGATACGCACCCAAGCCTCTGAGTTGAAGCGGCTCTTCGGCCGCAGCGCGCGGCATTCGTCGTAGGCGCTAAGGTTCAGGCTCGCAGCCGTCGACACCGGGGATGCTTTTTCGGCTGCGTCCACCGCTGCATCGGTCAGCGGTGGTTTGTGCTTATTGCGACAGACCAGCGACAAAAACGCCTTCTTACCAGCCTCCTCCTTGGCCATCTCGGTCAAACAAAAGCCGAGCAAATAATAGGCCCCATCGATCAAACGATAGCTCGGAAACTCTTCGATCAGCTTGCGATGCAACTCGATCGTCTGGTGGTAATCCTGCTTTGGGGGAATCGGAGCGGTCGCGATCTCTTTGCGCTCAAACTTGCTGAGCTCCCGCTCGTAGCCTTCGGTGGCGAGCAAGTATTCGTCATTGGATTTTTCAAAATACAGCTCGGCCAGGCGAAAGATCACGTCCGGTGTCCAGCGGCTATCGTTTGGATAGCGTCGCAAGAAATCCTCAAACAGCGTGATCGCCGCAACGCGCCGCGTGCGCTCCTGAGCCTCAGAGGCTCGCACCTTCTTGTCGAAGCCACCGATCAGCTTCTTGCGGCGCGCTTGGTAGGCCCGCTTGACGATGCGGTTTACCGTTAGGCGATAGTCGGCCGCACCGCGCTTGAACGCCGCTAGGTCGTTGGACAGCTCGTGCAGCGCCTTGAGCTCCTGGGCCGTGTAGTTCTTGGGTGAGCCCTGCGCGAGCGCCGAGCCCGGCACGAGCAGCGCCAGAGCGAACCCAAGGGAGCTAAGAAAAACCCAGCGATTGCGATACATCATGCCTCCGGTGTCGGCGAATCCTCGCGTCGCTCTGTACGGCGACGCGGGCCCGACCCAACAGAGCAATATCCCACAGAGCGACTGCTATTTCTCTGTTAGGACCTCGCGAAACTCTTCGTCCAACAGCTTTAGGTCAAGCTTCTGCTGCTTGACCAACCGTGAGACCTCTTTTGTCTTTTCGTCTTTGAGCGCCCAGGCCACGTCGATGATGCCAACGTCTGCGCGCACAACGATCTCGTAAAAACGTTGCCCCAAACGTCGAAAACCCAGGTACGTGATGCCGCCAGCGACGTTGTCGGTCCGCTGGCTATAGGACCCAGCCATTTGCTCATACTGACCGACGTTGCCGCTTTCCTCTTTGAGCACGACGCGGATGTTGCCCAGCTTCTGCTCGACTTCGCGCTCGAGCCGCCCGCTAAACGCACCAACGGTTTGCTGAATGCCGTCGGTCCGCGCCAGCAGCGCGGAGAGATCGTCAAACTCGGCGCCGGCAGCGCCGACCAATCGCGGCCGCAAACTGGCGAGCAACTGATGCTCTTGTTTAACCGCATCGCTATGCAACGCCTTAATCGAGCGCTCGGCGACTTCCTGTGCGCCGCCCACACCGACCATCTGCTTGGCGTCACCAAGGGCGCGACTGAGCTCCTCAACCTCGGCGTTCAAACCCGCGATCATCATGCGTACCGTGGAGACTTCCTTGCGGAAGCTCTCGCGCGCCCCGGTGCTTTTCTGTGCCGCAGTGTCGGCGAAATACTTTTCCGAGGCAACCAACTGCGCTTGCAGATGCTCGACGACCACCAAAAGACGCGAGACCTCTTTTTCCAGCCGCGAAAGACGCGACACCTTGGCCTTGCGCCGGCGCTCGAAACTGTCGAGCGACTTGGGAAGCTTGTTGATCTTTTCACCGAGTGCCTTGCGCTGAGCTGCAAGCTGCTCCAGTCGACCACGCTCCCCAGCGGTCGCCACGCCGATCACCAGCAATCGCTCACGCTCGAGGATGCCCTGTCGCGCAACCGCAGTGCGATTTTCGACCTGCAGTGCGCTGGCCCGCGCAGTGGCGAACTCGGGAAAGACCTTGATCTTCGCTGGCGAGTTGATCGCCCGCTCGAGGCGCTTCATCAACTCTTGCGCCTCTTTGATGCTCGCGGTGATCGAGCGCACGTCGTTGACCAAACCCAGCGCGCGCCTGACTCGCTCATCACTGCGCACCCAGTCGACAGCGATCTTCGGCACTTGAATCGTAACCGCTAAGTCGCCGAGGTTCTTCTTGAGCAACACGTCGAAAAAGACGTTGGGATCGGAATGTTCCTTCATCAGCTGCACCATGCGCTTGCGCAGCGGAACGAAGGTTTCACGGGTCTTGGTAAATAGGTCGGTCGCCCGTCCCCAGTGTTTGAGCCGGATCAGCAGGTTGCCCTGCAACACGCGAACCTCGGGGATGAACGGACTGTTCGGTTGCGCGAGGACCAGCAAGTCCAGCGCGCGCAGCGCGCGTTGAAACTCGCCGGCCTTAACGTAGGCCCAGCAGATCTCGTAAAGCGCCGTGTCGAACGCCTTGCTGCGCCGCGAAACCTTTTGATACTGATCGATCGCCTCGCTGATCTTGCCCTTTTCGTAATAGAGACGCCCCAAAGCAAGATGGGTCAGCTGACGAACGTGTTTGTCGGCCGCTTCCTTGGGCTCGACGCGCAGCAGCTCTGAAAAGACCTTGATCGCCGCCGGATAGTCTTTCTTTTTGACCAGCGTTGCGCCGACAAAATACTGAGCCTGCAGGTAGTACTGCTTGCCCTGTGCGATGCCGTTGAAGCTGGCGATCGCCGGATCGAGCTGATCGCGAAAGTAATAGAACTTGCCGCGCACATAGGGCACAGAAGGTTTGAGCTCGTAGGGTGGAATATTGGCCAGCGCGCCAAGATACTCTTGGACGTGGGTCATGTCGTCGGTTTTGAGCGCCAACTCGATCAACCGCTGCAGCGCGTCCTGGTAGTAGCGCCCCTTGCCGCGCTCGAACAGCTGCCGGAAATACCGACGCGACGTGAGGAAGTCGCGTTTGTGAAATAGCGAATCGGCCAGGTAAAACAGCGCCTCGTCGTAGCCGCGCGTGTTCTTGTACTTGTTGACGTAGTCGAGGAGAATGATCGCCGCGCGCGTATAGTCGCGCAGGTTATACAGCACCTGAGCATCGACCAAACGATGCTCCGCGAGCTGCTCAGAGCTCGACGCTTGGGTCCGGTAGCGAACGGTCAACGTACGCGACTGCTGCTCCAGTTCGCCGACTTCTTGTTTCAGCGCCGACGTCGACGGAACAGCGTGAGCATTCGCGCCGATTAACGCTGCTGCAACGACAACCGCGACAACCCGACCAACTGTCCACCTGAGGTGAAGCCGAACCATTTTCTGTCTCCCGCGATACACGGCCAGGACAACCGACTGCGGCACTGCCGGCGACGCATCCGCCGCCCTGCAGAACCCGCTAGTCCTTTTTCGCTGGACGTTTGCCCACCGAGTACAGCTGGGTCTCAAACTTGATAGCCGGTCGGTCTTTCAGTTCGGTCGTGATGTTGCCCTTTTCGTAGGCGCGCACCGAGATCACGGTCTGTCGACCCTCGCCAGCGGTAAAGGTGTGACTCGAGCGAACCTTGAACTGGTAGCCCTTCAGATAGGAGAAGATACCGTAGCCATGGCCGCGAAAGACCATCTCGACGGAGATCGTGTGATTGCCCGGGATGATGCTGCCGTTGAAAACCTCGAAGTCGCGCTTCGAATCGAGCGAACCGCTGTCGTCGGTTTTCGAAAAGATCTGCGCGCCATCGACCGCGTAGGTCAGCCGCGTCAAACGAAATGAGCTGCCCATCTCGTTGACGTGCTTGATCACCGCGCGCGAGCCAGCGATCACGCCGTGCAGCACCGTCTCTTTGAGCAGATTCAATCGCGCTTTGGAGCGGAAAATGCGCTCCTTCAGCTCGTTGACGCGCTGCTCGAGTTCTTTGAGCTTCACCGAGTAGGCCGCCTGCTGCTCCGTCGTCGCCGGATCGGCTTGTGTACCGATCACCGGCGAAGGCGCCTCGCTCGCCTTGGCCGGCGTCTCGCTCGCACCCTCGGTCTTTGGTGCTGCGGCCTTATCTTCGGCGGGCTTTTCAGTGCCAGCTTTCTCGGCAGCACCCTCGGTCGATTGAGCCGTGACCAAGGGCGACCAGAGAAGCATCGCGGCTGCAGCGTAGAGATGGATCACCAGCTTGATGCGCATGACATGTTCCTCTTCAATCGCACGGTTAGCGTACCACGTGGCAAGACGAAAAGAGGGCACGGGCACACCCAGTTATGTTGCCCATCAAGGACCCCCAAAGCATGCCCAACCTAGCGTGACAATGGCTGAAACTATCAGATACTACGAATAGTTGTCAATTATTCGGCAGTCGCTGCATCGCTGCCCAGATCGCCTCGAGCAGCGCATCGAGCCCTTCGCGGGTCACCGCAGAGAAGATCTGCGGCGCTAGACCCGCCGCCTGAGCAACGATCTCGGCGCGCCGCGCCTCATCAATGGTGTCTGCCTTCGAGATAGCAACCACCGAGGGACGCTCGAGCAGCGCCGGGTCGTAGGCTGCCAATTCGTTGCGCAGCACCTCGAGGTCATCGAGCGGCGATCCCGGCTCGCCTAGCTGAGCGTGGCGATCATCAACTAAGAAAACAAGTACTTGCGTGCGTTCAATATGCCGCAAGAAGCGATGGCCCAGGCCGACACCCTGGTGCGCCCCAGAGATCAAGCCCGGGATGTCCGCCATCACGAAGCTGCGATCACCAGCCAGGCCAACGACCCCCAATTTCGGCGTCAGCGTGGTAAACGGGTAGTCAGCGACCTTGGGACGAGCAGAAGAAACGACCGAGATAAAAGTACTTTTTCCCGCGTTGGGAAGTCCAACCAGTCCCACCTGGGCCAGGACCTTGAGCTCGACCCGCAGTGTGCGCTCCTCGCCCGGCCCGCCAGGCTCCCACTCACGCGGTGCGCGATTGGTTGGACTGACGAAGTGTAGATTGCCGCGGCCGCCGCGCCCTCCATGAGCGACAACGAGCTCCTGGTCATGGGCGATCAGATCACCGATTAACTCGTCGGTCTCCGCATCGTAGACCAGCGTTCCGCAGGGCACGGCAACCCGGCGACTCTCGCCAGCACGACCATGCTTTTGGCTACCTTGGCCAGGCTTGCCAGCTTTCGCGCGATACAAGCGCTGGAACCGCAAATCGAGCAGCGTCGTCAGCCCGGCGTCGGCGACGAACACCACATCGCCACCACGACCGCCGTCACCACCAGCGGGCCCACCGCGCGGGACGTGGGCTTCGCGGCGAAACGCTGCGCACCCGTCGCCACCAGCACCCGCTTGCACCGTCACCTTGACTTCATCGATGAATTTCATGGATTACGAACGTATCGCCGCCGAGCAACAGCGGCGATTGCCGAGAAACGAAACGGTCTCTGACGATGGGGCAGAACCAACGCCATCGGCAACGGTTTTGCCGAGGGCGGAGGGATCACGCGCTAGCGGTCTCGGCGGGTAGCACGCTGACGCGACGCTTGGTGCGTTGAAACAGCTCGAACTGCACCACGCCGTCGACGAGTGCGAACAGCGTAAAATCGCGACCCACGCCCACGTTCTTGCCCGGGTGGATCCTCGTGCCGAGCTGGCGAACGAGGATGTTGCCGGCGCGAACCTGCTCACCACCATAGCGCTTGACGCCGCGGCGTTGAGCGTTGGAATCGCGGCCGTTGCGGGTACTACCTTGTCCCTTTTTATGTGCCATCGGTCAGCTCCTTAGGCGGCGTTGATGGCCGTGATGCGCAGCGCGGTAAACGGCTGACGGTGGCCCACTTTGCGGCGATAGCGCTTACGTCGGCGGTATTTGAAAACCAACACCTTGCGAGCGCGATCGTGTTTGACCACTTCTGCGGCCACGCTAGCTCCGGTAATGCTTGGTTTTCCAAGCGTTATCTTCTCACCATCGACCAGCATTAAGACGTCATCGAGGGTGATCGCAGCGCCCGCATCACCGGGAAGTTTCTCAACTTGAATTGTATCGCCGGGGGCGACTCGGTACTGCTTACCACCGGTTCTGACAATGGCGTACATCGCTAACCTCTACATAGACACTGAGAAAAACAGGCGTTTTCTCGGTTGGTCCGACCACTTCACAAGCGAAGGGGTCGCCGGTGTGGATCCCAGAGATCCGACCGACGGCGCAGTCTACTTCGGCAAGATGCTTTGTCAAGATCAGATCGCTTGGGGTCGCGCGCAAAAAGTGTGCAGCCGCGCTATACTGGTGGGGTAGTCAAACCTCGTCCAAACGCCCACCTGGGCGATAAGAGGAGGAGCCATGTTTGGTGCAATCATCGGCGTCATCGTCGGCGCACTTTTCGGCATGGCAACCTTCGGCACTTTGGGAGCGATCCTTGGCGCGGTGCTCGGCGGTGGTCTCGGCCACGCGACATCGATCATGCTGGGTTACTCCCGAGTGGGCGAAGAGGCAGAGCCTTTCACGCACATGGTCGAATGCCCCGAGACGCAGAGCGATGTGCTCGTGGCAGCCCGTCCGATGGCGGACGCGACGATCAAGGTGGTGCGCTGCGGCCGCTTTGGTGGTCGTGAGCCTCGCTGTGCGCGGCTCTGCGAGGCGGAGTTAGCGACGCGTCTCTAGCGCGCCGCAAATTCGATCGGTCCGTTGCGCGCCGCGCGGAGCGCGAACGACGTGACATCGGACGCCTATCTTCAGCCACCCCACCGACACGCATTGGACGCCACGCATTGGGCGACAAGGAGGAGTGTCATGTCTTTTCTAGTGGTGATCGAGCATTCGCTAACCGACATCGATCGCTGGACACAGGCTTTCGCCGAACAATCCGGCGTCCGATTGGAGGCAGGCCTGTCCTGGGTCCACGCCGCGTGGGGCGTGGACGCTGACGAAGGGCGCTTCGTGCTGACCCTTCGCGGCGACGACAAGCAGGCGATCAGTAACTACGTTGAGCAGCACTACATGCAGCTAGCAAAGGCGCTCGAGCTGGAGACACCGCCGAGCATCTTCGTCGGCGAAATGATCCCCAGCGCTAGCGTCGGCCACGGTCGACTCGAGCTGTTGCGGGACGAAGCCGAGGAGTTGGTCAAGCTGGTTCGCGAGCGACTCGGCGAGCTTTCGTCGGAGATCCATCACTCCACCGTGTCCTCGTTTCAGGACGCGCTAAAGCGACGCAAGCAACGACTCACCGAGCTGATGGAAAAAGCACGCCGACTGACGCACAGCTAGAGTCCGGCGGAAAAGCTCACCAACACCGCAGCCGGCGCATCGACCGAGTAGTCCCCTTCGGCGCGCAAGCTATCGACGAAGCCGATCGCCCGCAGGCCGATCCCCCAACTGAAATGACGCGAGAGGTAAACGAACTGCACCGCCGGACTGATCGCCACGGGGTTATTTATCTTAGCGATCGTCCAGCCGATACCAAGGCTCAGACGCAACTGCTTTTGACCACGCGCACCGACGTAAAACGGATAGCCGAAGCGCGCGCCGATCGTGCCGAACGATTGGCGACCGTTAAGCACCAAACCTTCGAGCGCGGAAAAGTAAAAGCGACGCCACTTGAAGGTCAATGCGGACAACGCTGCGCCACCGACACCTCCAGAATTGAACAACGCACCGCCCAGCGCCTCGACGGTCACCCACTCGGTGCGCGTCATGAAGTCGTAGTATTGCGGCAGCGGCGCGCGGCTAACCACCGTCGGCGTGTGGCGCGGCAGATCGCTTGGCGCTTCGACCGCCGCCGCAGGTGCAGGCTTGATCTCCCCCTGCGGATCAGCCACTTTCTCGACTGGCGTAGCGACGGACAACACAGGCCGCGCTGCCGAAATTGACGCCATCGTCGTCGGCTGCGACCCTGGCTGCCCGGCCAGACGAGAGACCATTTTTTCGAGACTGGCAACCACCGCATCTTCGCCGCACGCACCGCGGATCGATGCGGCCACCTCAGTCGTTGCACTAAGCAGATCGTAGAGGGTGCCCATCACCGCGCAAGTCGAGCCGAGTTTGATCACCGTGGTGGCCAACGATTTCTGCGCTGCCAACTCCTTGCCGATCTCGATCTGACAGGAGCGCTGATAGCACGCTTTGTAGCTGCGCCGCTTCTCAGCTTTCAGGCGCGCACTCAGTTGATCGCGCGGCACCACGCGAAAGCGTCCCGTCGCAGTAACCGCGGTCGTCAGATAGTCGGTCAGCCGATCGAGCAGATCGCTGTCCATCTGCGCGCCGCGGTCTTCGACCGTAAAGACCGCGATGATCGGTCGAGCCCCGGCAACAGCGGCAGAGAGCAAGAAAACTGCGAATACGACTGCTTTTGTCAAAGCGTAGCCCCCGATGGGCGACCAGACGGGCGGTAGCGGCGCATAGTCTGTGAGAGATCTCACACAAAAGGCCGGAGACAGCAGCAGCCGGCCAGTTGGGCCTTCCCGGCCAACCGAGCAGGTGCTTTGCGAACACCAAAGGAATTCGCTCAGCTCTATCCGGTGCGCGCGGCGCTAGGTATCGGCGAGCAAGTCAACACTAGCCGCCCGCCCCAGCTTCCATTAGGCTCGGTGCCCCAAAGTGGAACCGTTTTCCTACGTCTACATCCTCGGCACCGCCGTCTTTCTTGGCAGCGTGCTGGTCGCATCAAGGACGCGACGCCTAACAGCGCAGCAGTGGCTGCTGTTATTGGCGGTATTCGCAACCTTCTTCGCGCTCCAGGCCTACCTGCAATTCGCGCCGATGAGCGAGGCTAAACCGCAGGTCTACCAAGGTGGCGCCGATCATCTGCTTGCACGCGCGCAACGTGGCACCGCTTTGGACTACACGGTCGTCGCGATCTACTTTGTGGGAATCGTCTTGATCGGACGCTGGGCAGGTCGCCGACAGCAGACGACCGAGGACTATTTCTTTGGCGGCCGCCGTTTCGCCTGGTGGTTAGTCAGCGCGAGTCTGGTCGCCTCAACGATCGGCTCCTACAGCTTCGTCAAGTACAGCAACAAGGGCTTCGCCTACGGCCTGTCGAGCAGTCAAACTTACCTCAACGATTGGATCTGGCTGCCGCTCTTGTTGTTGGTCTGGCTCCCGATGATTTACCGCGCCAAGATCACCTCGGTCCCCGAATACTTTGGTCACCGCTTTGGCAAGAGCGCGCGCATGGCGGCAACGCTTTGCATCTTGGTCTATCTGCTCGGCTACGTCGGGGTAAACCTCTACACGATGGGCAAAGTGATCAGTGCGCTACTGCCGATCTCGGTGTTTTCTGCAGCGCTGATCGTCGCGGTTGTCTCGGCGGCCTATGTCACGCAAGGCGGACAGTCGAGCGTGATCGCCACCGATCTCGTGCAAGGCGCGATGTTGTTGTTCGTCGGATTGCTGCTGCTGTACCTCGGCGCCCAGGCCGTCGGCGGATTCGATCAATTGTGGCAGCACCTACCGCGCTCGCACCGCTTGGCGTTCCCGAACTTCAACCAAAGCGAAGACTTTCCCTCTGTTGGCATCTTTTGGCAGGACGCCCTTGCCAACTCGGCGATGTACTATTTCCTTCATCAAGGCACGATGATGCGCTACATGGCGGCGCGTTCGCTGGGCGACGCCAAGAAAGCGGCAGTCGGACAAATTTGGATCCTGATGCTGGTTGCCGCAGCGGTCGTCGGCGCTGGCGGCTGGATCGCCCGCGCGTTGGTCACGGCGGGCCAACTACCTCAGACGATCGACGCCGGCGACGCGTTCTACTTGGCGACGGAGCTGTTGGCGCGCCCCGGCGTCTTTGGATTAATCCTCGCTGCGCTGACCGCGGCATTGATGTCCACGCTCGATACGCTGGTCACCGCCGTTTCAGCGATCATCGTCAACGACCTCTATCGACCCCGCCATCCCGCGGCCAGCGATCAAACGCTACTTGGCGCCGCGCGCCTCGCCTCACTGGGCGCGATGATCGTCGGCGTAGTCCTCGTGCCGCTGTTCAACCAGTTCGAGTCGATTTACGCCGCCCATGGCGCGTTCACCGCCGCCGCTACACCGCCGTTGGTCGTCGCCTTGATCTTCGCCTTGGCGTGGCGTCGCTTCGACAATCGCGCCGCACTGGCCACGCTCTTTGGCGGCCTCTTTGCGATCGTGCTCTCGCTGTTCTTTCCGACTCTGGTCAAGCCGTTCTCCCACGGCGTGCCGATGAAGCCACGCAAGGCAGGAACGCTGCTGGCGATCCGCCAATACAAGTACACCCGTGCCTGCTACGGCTTGGTCGTTAGCGCGGCGATCGGGCTGCTGTTCGGATTGTTCGGCAAGCGTCGTGCGAGCAACGCCAACACGGCGATCGACCGTCCGCCCCCAACCACCGCTGCCGAAAGCTATCGATTTACCACAGCAGCCTGCTCGATCAATCCAGAGCTCACCGCGCAGCCAACGCAAACCGTGGTCAGCGGCGCATTGGCCAGCGAACTGACGCTGACTGTCGGCGACACGCTCTATCTGTGCGACCGCCGACGCTGGCTCGGCGGGCTCGGCGCCGACTACGCGCGCGTCATCGCCATCGACCAGACCCTCGCAGACCGATCGCTGCAGCTGGCACCCGAGCCCTATCAGCGCCTAGTGGGCTCGCGCAAGACGCTGCGCCTGGCGCGCGTCAGCGAAGATCTGATCGAGCCAAACAAACCGGACTAGCCACTTCGCGACCTGCTAGCAACGTGCGCGTTGCCGCAAAGCTAACCCGGACTGGTCAGCTCGCTCGGGTCGCGCTTGGCGCGAGCGATCAGGTGATTGACCTCGTCCTGAGGACCGACGACGAACAAGGTGTCGCCGGCAGACAGTGGAAGCTGCTGGTCAGGGATCGTCGTTTCCCCACCGCGCGGTCGAAACGCGTAGACACGCACACCGAAACGGTTGGTTAGATTGAGTTGAGACAGCGTGCTACCGGCAAGGAAGCCAGCGACAACGATCTGCCCCTTAACGTCCCCATCGGCCAATCTAATCGCGTCCGCCGCTGGGGCAGACCATTGACCATCGACAAAACTAAGCACCGTATCGCGCGCCAGCGCTTCGCGACTGTAGTAGCGGACGAGATCCGCGCGCGTGATCCGACCGATCAGCCGCAATCGACCATCGACGATCGGCACTTCGTCGGCCATCGGGTTCTGGAGCAACGTCAGGCAACGTTCGAGCGAGTGCTCGGGACGCAAGGTCTCGGCAGCGTGCATCACATCCTTGGCGCGCAGTTTCCGTCGTTGCGTCAGGTCGTCTTGAATGTGCGAAGCAACGTCATCCATCGTCACGAAGCCGAGCAAACGACGTTTGTGGTCGGTAACATAGATCGTGTGAGCGTGACATGCGGTGGCACGATCAACGATCTCAGCGAGCGAAGCCGTCGGCCAAACGCGCGCACGCGTTGGCGTCATCAGCGTGCCGATATCACTCGCGGCGAACTGCGCAGATTGACCGCCCATCGCCGCACGCAACGCACTACGGCGCTTGAGTTTGACGGTATAGATCGACTCGCGAGCCAGTGCGCTCGAAAGCAGTGAGGCCAGCGTACAGGCAAACATCAACGGCAAAATGATGCTGTGCCGATTGCACAGCTCGAAGACGATCAGGATCGCGGTAAGTGGCGCATGGGTCGTCGCAGCAACCACCGCACCCATGCCGACCAGGCCGTAGGCTCCCGGCGGGCCCATCTCGTTCGAAGGAACCCAGCGGTTGAACAAACTACCGAGTGACCCACCCAAGCAAGCGCCAAGAAATAGCGACGGAGCGAAGACCCCACCCGAGCCACCAGAGCCGATCGTCGTCGATGTCGCGAAGATCTTGAGCGCGATCAGCAACACCAACATCGCCGGGCCATGCAGCACCGCGGCTTCACTATCGGAGCTCGCCGTACCGAGCACACCCTCGATCGTCTCGTAACCCACGCCCATCACCTGAGGAAACTTCAGCGCCAACAGACCGATGATCGCGCCACCGATGGTAGCGTGGGTGAAGATCGGCAACGGCAGACGCGTCCAAAGGTCTTCGCTGAAATAGAGAAAACGAATGAACGCCACGCCGACCAGCGCGGCGCAGAGACCGATCAGCAGATAGAGCGCCAGCTCCCAGGCGCTGACCAGCGTGTATGACGGCGTGAGAAAAGTAACGTGTGCGCCATACTGGGCATGCACTGCGGCAGTGCTGATCACCGCCGCGACGATCAGCGGACCCATGTGCCGAACCGAGCCTCGCCCAAGGATCAACTCGCTGGCGAAGACCACCCCGGCGATCGGCGCATCAAAGGTCGCAGCAATTCCCGCTGCGGCACCCGCAGCAACGGTGTCGATCAGGTATTGTCCGCGCATACCGACCAACTGACCGAGCTTCGAGCCCAATGCCGCGCCGATCTGAACGATCGGCCCCTCGCGCCCGACCGATCCTCCGCTGCCGATGGTGATTCCGCTGGCAAGCGTCTTACACACCGCCACACGGCCGCGGATTCGCCCGCCCAGCGAACTGCAGGCGTCCATCACTTCGGGCACGCCATGGCCGCGGGCCTCGGGCGCCAGCAAACGGATCAGTGGTCCAACGATCGCGCCCCCGATCGCGGGCGAGAGAATCAAGCGCAGCGGACTTGCCGCGCGAAGATCTCGCAATCGTATGCCTCCCGGAAAGGCAACACGAGCGATGGCGCCGATCAGCGCACGAAAGAGCAACGAGCCATAGGCGGTAGCAACGCCCAAAATCGCAGCGAGCACCAAGCGAAACACGCCGCGGCCAGTCGGCGTACGGCCCAAGCGCGCATACAGCGTCGGTGCCGCGGTTCGCGCGACGGCGCTGCGTTGCTCCGCTGTCTGCTTTGCTTCGCTCACCACGGTCTATCGCCAAGCAGCGCGCTTGGAAACCACTTGCGTTGGGATTTAGCGGTCAACCTGGGCATCCTGTCTCGCGGGTGTTTGCGCAGCCGACTTAGATCCTTCAATACCGACGGCGCGCTTCACCCTGTCTAACAGACCGCGCGCTTTTTCGGAAACAACTTGTCCGACACTCGACAGCACCCCACCGAGAAACTTAGAGGCCACGGCTGAACCGAGCCCCGCCGCGCAGGGAACCATCGCCAGGCATGAATCGACTTGCTCAACGCAACGCGCCGCTTTGTGGGTCATTTCGCGGCCCACTTTCTTTTCGAGCTCGGAAAAATCACGTTCACAGCGCTCAACCGAAACGCTGTTGGAGCAGAGTTGGCTGACCTTGTTGCAGGCGCGGCGATAGTCGCCACCATGATTGACGAGATAATAGAAAGCGCCGCCGGCAGCGACGAGCAATAGGCCAAGTATGACGATCGTGCGCATCGCGATAACCCTTGTAAATAGTTGGATCGAGACAGTTGTCGCGCGACCGACTCGCTTTTAACAAAAGCGGCAGGCGATCGCAGCCCAAGAAAAAATCTTACCACTGTCGGTAAATATCGTAGCCCAAAACTAAATTACGTCGAGTATTCGTCGATGCTGGCTTAGTCCGATGAAATCGCCCCGCTCCCGATCCGCCCTAGCCAACTTTTCGATCGCGCTGCTCGGTCTTTGCTCGGCCTGCAGCGCGACCTCTCGCCCCACCGATGCGACCATCGATGATGCTGTGATCGACGTCAGTGCAGCTGTCGATCACCACCGCCCCGACCAAACAGCGACCGCCGACGCAGCCCCTGACGCGCTGCCCGCTGACGGCAAGATCGTCGATGCCGCGATCGACAGCGCTGTCATCGATGCCGCGATCGACAGCGCTGTCATCGATGCCGCGATCGACAGCGCTGTCATCGATGCCGCGATCGACAGCGCTGTCATCGATGCCGCGATCGACAGCGCCGGCGGCGATACTGCGGTCGATAGCATCGTGGTCGATGCCGCAGGCGCTGACGGTGCAACTGCGGATGGTGGCGCCACTGGACCGCAGGTTTCGACCCTTGCCGGGGGCGCGAGCTCGGGATCAACCGATGGCCCAGGCAGTACCGCTCGCTTTGATAACCCAGCGAACGTCGTCCACAGCGCGAGCGGCTTGTATGTCGCCGATTACAACAACGGAACGCTCCGCAAGATCACGATCAACGGCACGGTAACCACGCTGACGCAGCAACAGAACTTCTCCGCTCCCTTTGCGCTGGCGCTAACCCCGAACGGTACCCTTTACGCCAGCACCGACGGCAACGATCTCGGTCAAGAAACCTATGGGCAGACCGGAACACTCTGGCAGATCGATACGATCACCGGCCTAGCGACCGTCGTGCTGCGCGACATCGGCAACCCGCGCGGCATCGCGGCGATCAGCGACGACAAACTGCTGATCGTCGACCCGTCGCACCACACGCTACGCATACTGACGATCTCGACCAAGTCGATGGCAACGATCGCTGGCAGCTACGACCAAGCGGGCGATATCGATGCCACCGGCGCCGCGGCGCGCTTCAACACACCCTACGACGTCGTGATCGATAGCCAGGGAAACTTTTACGTCGCCGATCAGGGCAATCACAAGTTGCGCAAAGTCACTCCTGGCGGCGTCGTCTCAACCTTTGCCGGAGCTGGCAGCGCAGCGACGAAGGACGGCAGCGGCGTCACAGCGCAGTTTGACCAACCTCAAGGTCTCGCCATCGACAAGAACGACACGATCTATCTCAGCGAGCTCGCCGGCCACGTCTTACGTAGGATAACAAGCGCTGCCGTCGTTACAACCATCGCCGGCGATGGTACCGCGGGGTTCGCCGACGGAGACCGCTCCACAGCGAGGTTCTTCGGCCTCGAAGGCATCGACGTCTCAATCGACGGCGCGACACTGTTTGTCGCCGATGGCAACCGTGGCGGCAGCGACCCCTACCACCGCATTCGCCAAATAATTCTCCCGTAGTTCGTTGGATCTCTCTAAGGCTTGCTCTGCCGGCGCCGCTCGGCGAAACTGTTTTCCATCTCACAGTCTGCGATAACGAACGACACGCCTGCCGGGCGGGAGCCGATGAGCACCAGCAAGACCCAAGCACCACAACTCAACGACGTTCTCAGCCCCGTCCTCTGGCTGGATGGTACGGTCGCGTTGCTCGACCAACGCAAGCTGCCGGGGAGAGAGGTCTGGCTGACCTATAATGATGCTCAAGGCGTAGCGACAGCGATCCGCGATATGGTCGTGCGTGGCGCACCGGCGATCGGCTGCACCGCCGCGATGGGCTTGGCGGCGGGGGCACAGTCAATGCCCGAGGACGCGCAGGCGTTTATCAAACAGTTCGACGCGGCGTGCGACATCCTCGCTGCCAGTCGGCCGACCGCAGTCAACCTGTTCTGGGCGATCGACCAGCAACGCGAAGTTGTCGCGCAGATGCGCAACCAGCCGACCGCCTCACTGAAGTCGGCGCTTGTCGACAACGCCCTACGAATTTGGCGCGAAGACATCGCTGCGTGCCAGGCGATCGGCCGTTTCGGAGCCGAGCTGCTGCCCAAGGCGCCGCGCGTGCTCACCCATTGTAACGCCGGCGCCCTGGCGACCGGTGGCTACGGCACCGCACTCGGCGTAATACGCGGCGCGGTCGAGGCGGGCAAACCGACTTGCGTCTATGCCGACGAGACGCGGCCCTACCTACAAGGCGCGCGGCTAACCGCCTGGGAGTTAATGCGCGATAACATCGATGTAACGTTGATCTGCGACAACATGGCCGCGGCATTGTTAGCAAAAGGCGAGATCAATTGTATCGTCGTCGGCTCCGACCGTATCGCCGGCAACGGCGATGTGGCCAACAAGATCGGCACCTATGGACTGGCTGTGCTCGCCAAGCATCACAACGTACCGTTCTATGTCGCCGCCCCGCTCTCGACGATCGATCGCCAGGTCACGCGAGGCGAGGATATTCCGATCGAGGAGCGCCCCGCCGAAGAGGTCACGCGGATCGGCGGATACGAGATCGCTCCTCGCGACGTCAAAGTGCGTTACCCGGCCTTCGACGTTACGCCAGCAAACCTGGTCACCGCGATCATCACCGAAGTCGGGGTCGCCCAGCCTCCGCAAAAAGAGACGATCGACAAGCTGTTCGAGCGCTGATCGGCAATCAAGACCTAGTCGAGGCTAGGCCCCTCTCCGATCAGCTGCTTTTTCAGCAACGCATTGAGCAGCTGGGGATTGGCTTTGCCCCGGGTGCGCTTCATCACCTGGCCGACGAAGAAACCGAATAGCTTCTCTTTGCCAGCACGGTAGTCAGCGACTTGCTTCGGGTTCTCGGCGATGACTGCCGCGATCTCCGCAGCGATCGACCCCTCATCGCTTTGCTGAAACAAGTTCTCACGTTCAGCAACAGCCTCGGCGCTCTCGCCGCTCTCCCACATCTTCGCGAAGATCGACTTGGCGAGCTTGCCGCTCACCTTGCCTGAAGCGATCAATTCCAAGAGCCCTGCAAGATGCTGGGGAGAGACATTGGAAGGCTGGCGAGCGTCATCAAGCCGTGAGAGCAACTCGACCATAATCCAATTCGCCGCCCTTTTCGGCTGCGCCCCGGCAGCTACAGCCGCTTCGAAGTAGTCCGCCAATTCGCGCTCGCGATTGAGCTCGGATGCATCGAGCAAAGAAAGCTGATGCTGATCGACGTAGCGCTGAATGCGCGCAGTGGGCAACTCGGGCAGTGCAGCGCTCAATTCGCCCAGCAATGCCTCGCTGACCAAAGCCGGTGGCAAATCAGGCTCGGGGAAATAGCGGTAGTCGTGGGCCTCTTCCTTTTCGCGCATCACGCGCGTCACGCCGCGGTCGGCATCGAACAAGCGCGTTTGCTGCACAATCTGCCCACCGTCGGCCAAGATCGCCGCTTGGCGCTCGATCTCATACTCCAATGCCTTTTGCACGAAGCGGAACGAGTTGAGGTTCTTTACCTCGGTCTTCGTGCCCAAGCCTTGCTCACCGCGCGGGCGCAACGAGACGTTGGCGTCGCAACGCAGCGATCCTTGCTCCATGTTGCCATCGGAGATATTGAGCGCCCGAACGATATCGCGGATCGTCCGCATATACGCCGCCGCCTGCTGTGGGCTGCGAATCTCGGGCTCGCTAACGATCTCGATCAGCGGCACACCTGCGCGATTGAGATCGACGAACGAGTCGCCGCCGGCAGCATGGATGCATTTGCCTGCGTCCTCTTCGAGATGGATCCGGGTAACGCCGATCGCATGCATCGTCTCATCGCAGAGCACGTCGACCGTGCCATGCTCGGCTAGCGGACGATCGTATTGCGAGATCTGGTAGCCTTTGGGCAGGTCAGGGTAAAAGTAGTTCTTGCGCGCAAAGATGCTACGGCGGCGAATCTCGCAGCGCAGAGCCAACGCGATCATCGCTGCGAAACGCAGTACCCTGCCGTTGAGCACCGGAAGCACGCCGGGCTGGCCGGTACAAACCGGGCAGATCTGCGAATTAGCGGGCGCGCCAAACGCGGTACTACAACCGCAAAAGATCTTCGTCGCGGTCGCCAACTGTACGTGAACCTCGAGGCCGATCACCGCCTCGTAACGATCCATAGCGCTCATCGGCTAACCCCATCGCTCTCGAGATTTTCCGGCCGACGTCGATGCCAGTCGGTCAATCGCTGGTAGGCCGCACCGCAGCGCAGCAGCTCGCCCTCACCAAGCGGCTTGGCTAGCAGCTGCAGACCGATCGGCAATCCGCGTGCCGAGAAGCCGCAGGGCAGACTGATGCCGGGCAGACCCGCAAGGTTAGCCGAGATCGTAAACACGTCAGCCAGGTACATCTGTAGCGGATCATCGATCTTCTCGCCGAGCTCGAAAGCGGCCGTCGGTGAAGTCGGTGTGGCGATCACATCGCAAGCGGCGAACGCATCGGAAAAATCGCGCCGGATCAGCGTCCGGACGCGCTGCGCTTTGGCATAATAGGCTTCGTAGTAGCCGGCAGAAAGCGCGAAGGTCCCGAGCAGAATACGGCGCTGGACCTCAGCGCCGAGCAATCGCCGCGTCTGCTGGTACATCGCCAGCAAGCCATCGTCTTCGCCAATCCGCTGGCCGTAGCGCACGCCATCATAGCGGGCAAGGTTCGAAGAGGCCTCGGCGGTACAGATCACATAGTAGGTGGCGACCGCTCGACTCATGTCGGGAAAGCCAACCTCAACCAAAATCGCACCAGCCTGCTCAAGCTCGGCGAGTGCCCGCTCTACCGCGTCGCAGACCGCCGGATCGGCACCTGCCGAGAAGACTTCGCGCGGCACACCGATGCGCAAGCCGCTAATCGGCTGCCGGCAAGCTTGTCGATAGTCCTCGAGCGGTTGTTCGATCGTCGTCGCATCTTGTGGGTCGTGACCCGCGATCACCGCCAAGAGCTCGGCGCAGTCTTCAACGCTGCGCGCTAGTGGCCCAACTTGATCCAGACTCGACGCGAAGGCGATCACGCCGAAACGACTCACACGACCATAGGTCGGCTTGATGCCGGTGACGCCGCAAAATGAAGCCGGCTGCCGGATCGACCCGCCGGTGTCCGTGCCGAGTGTCCCGAGGCAAAAGTCTGCAGCGACGGCCGCTGCCGAACCGCCCGAAGAGCCACCCGGCACACAGCGCAAGTCCCACGGATTCTTGCAGGGGAAATAGGCCGAGTTCTCGTTGGACGAGCCCATCGCAAACTCATCCATATTGAGTTTGCCCAGCACCACCGCACCGGACGCCCGCAAACGCTCGACCACCGTGGCGTCGTAACTCGCTCGCCAGCCTTCGAGCACCTTGGAACCGCAGGTTGTCGGTTGATCGGCGGTCACCAAGATATCTTTGAGCGCCAACGGGATTCCCGCCAATCGACCGGCTGACCTGTTGGCAGCCAAGGATCGATCGATCAACTCGGCCTGCTCAAGCGCACCTTGCCTATCGAGATGAAGGAAGCAGCCAAGCTGTGAATCGAGCGCCTGGACGCGACGCAGATAGTGTTCGGTTAACTCGGCCGCGCTGATCTCGTGCCGATCCAGAGCCTGACGGGCTTGTTCGATCGAGTCAAACACACTCACCCACCGATGATCTTGGGAACAACGATGTGACCGCTCGCGTCTCGTCGCGGAGCGGCATCGACGATACGCTCAGCCAAAGCGGATTCGCGCACAACATCTTCGCGCGTCGCACCACTGACCTCGACGACACTGGTCGTCGGCTCGACACCCTCGGTGTTAACCGCATCGAGCTGTTCAAAGAACTCGAGAATCTTGCCAAGCTGCGAACTCAGCCGCACGAGACCATCGGCATCGACTTCGATACGTGCTAGCTCAGCGACCCGCTGACACTGCTCAGGGTCCAGCTTCATCCATCCCTCCCGGGCTATTGGTTGCCATAGTATGTCGAACGAGAGGACGAGAAAACGGCTTTTGCCCGCCAACCGATCAGCCGCGCCAACCGAAAGCGACCATCAACGAGGGCCGCAGCAGCCGATGTACGCTAGCGGCAAAATCCGCGTGCTTGGCGATAAAATCGAGTGCCACGGCTCCGGCCAAATACACGCCATGGGCCAGCGTTCCGCCGAAGATCAGCTCAGGGCGCAAAGCAAAGCAAGCAAACGCCCCGTCCACATCAACCGCTCCGCGAAAGAGCGGTGAGCCCGCGTCGGTGCCAACGATGACCGCGGTCCCCAAAGCGAAGCGCGCCCCGGCAAACAGTCGCTGGCTTAGCGCGTACTCCGCGGCAAACTGCGCCTGCAAATGCAAAAATGCACCGCTGGCCACATCCGCCTGCTGCGGAGCAAGCAAGAGCAAACCGCCGGCCTCGAACGCCCAGCGGGGCCGCTGATGACGAAACGCTGCACGCAAGGCGATTTGCCCGGTGTTGCTGAAGCCCGTCTGATCGATCTTGTCGGCGATCAACGAGATACCAACGCCCATCTCGAGGGCCAGACCATTGCTTCGCTCGACGCGCTTCGCGCGGGCAGCACCCTGGCTCTTTTCAAAGCGCAGCACCAGCGGCTCACCAAACTCAGCAACAAGACGCCGCAGCTCTGGCCTGCCACCGCCGGCCCAGTGAACGACCAGCAGGTGACGACCACCACGAATTCGCGCCTGATAACCGCGCGTCGAGCCGAGCAGCGCCCGTCCGTCCAACTCGACCCGGCCGCTAGCGCCGATCAACTGGACGGTCAAGCGACTGTCCTGCGCAATGCGCAATTGCTCCAACCGATCGAGAAACGGCTGGCGTTCGCCCGACGGTAAGCTTGCTGCATAGCTGCGATATGCTTGGTAGGCCAGTCGCAATTCGCCCAAGCGTCGGTGACACTCGGCGATGTTGTAGAGGTTGCTCGGATGAGGATCGCGCAGCTGCGCCGCACGAAACGCCGCGATCGCTGGGCGATATTCGCCGGCAGCAAACAACTGTTTGCCACTGCGATGAAGTTTCAAGGCATCGCCACGTAGCTTCGGTTGGGAGGAAGGGGCTGGAGACGCTGCCGCGCTCAGCCCAAGCAACAGCGCGACGGCAACGGTCAATGCATAACGCACAGGCTGATCTTACAGCCCACCGGGTACGATCGCATAGTCGTCGTGCACCGGCGGGGGGTCTTTCTTCGGCACGCCTAGCGCGTTGCGCTCGACGCTCCGCCGGTGTTGCCGACGCATTGGGCGATTCGCCGGACCTGAGCGCGGCGCGACCGAAGTCGCTTTCCCCGCGGCGACAGCGGGCGACGTGGGGCGCACCACCGGTGGCGCTGTCCAACGGCTCGCAGATCGGTCAGCAGCTTCGAGCGCATCGACCTGACTGGCAATTGGCGTCGCAACGCGCACCGCCGCTGTTGACGACACGCCAGCGCCGCTTCGTCCGATCAGCTGCCAACTACCGATACCCAAAGCGAGTAGCAAGGCGGCGGCGAGCAACCAGCTTCGCCGCGCCAGGCCCTGCCGCCGAGACCGCGTCTTCGCCGGCTCAACGGCTGCCGAGAGCGTCTGGGTCACGCCAGCGTCGAGTCCGCGAGCAGGCAGCGCTATCGCGTCGCGATCAACTGCGATCATCTGTAGCTGAGCCAGACGACGGCCGACGTCGCGCGCCGACGGTGGTCGCGCACCGCGCTGCTTTGCCATCAGACTGGAGAGCAGACCATCCAGCGCGCTGGGACAGTCGATCAGCTCGGCCAAGCGGCGCGGCTGGCGGTCGAGATTCGTCTCCAGCTGGTGCGCTCCTTCGACGAGGATCGGGCTCTGACCGGTCAGACACTCGAAGAGCAACACCCCCAAGGCAAACAGATCGACGCCCTCATCGAGCGACTCACCGCGAATTTGCTCGGGCGGCATGTAACGCGGCGTTCCGCCGAGCTGCTCGACAGTCTGATCGACGATCTGTGCCAAACCGAGATCGATCAATTTGACACGGATCTCGGCCGACGAATGCCCAACGACCACGACGTTCTTCGCCGACAGATCACGATGAAGCACACCCGCAGCATGACAAGCATCCAGTGCGCAGCAAAGCTGCTCACCC
Source organism: Deltaproteobacteria bacterium (assembly GCA_020633415.1). Lineage (GTDB taxonomy): Bacteria > Myxococcota_A > Polyangia > JACKDQ01. The sequence goes on along the minus strand of JACKDQ010000001.1, from coordinate 186,765 downwards.
ACGCTCAGCGCTTGAGGCAAAGACAGCGCGCCGCGTTGCTTGAGCAGCGTTGACAGGGATTGACCGGGCTCGTATTCGACGACGATAAACGGCACGCCGGTGAGCGGATCAAAGTCGAGATCATAGACCTGCGCCACGTAGGGGCTGTGGATCTTGCGCGCCGCACGCACCTCGTTGATCAGATTACGCCGCGCCAGCGGATCGCCTGTACGCTGCGGATGCAGAAACTTGAGCACGACGCGTCCAAGCACTTGCCCAGCGTGCAGGTGCTCGGCCAATGCCGCCGTCCCGGAGCCGCCATGACCGAGCAGCTCGCGCACACGATACTTGTCGTTGATCGTCCGACCGACAAAGGGATCTCGAGGCCAACCCTGCAGCGGAGCTTCGTGGGCACAGCTTGGACAGTCCCGCTTGTCGTCAGGTGACGGCAGCGTCACACCGCAAAACGGACAATAGCCGCTACTCACTGCCGAAAATCCCCGGCTGTGCGGCCCATCTCTTTGAGCGCCTGGTAGATCTGACGACGAGACATCTTGAGCTGTGCTGCGCAGGCGGCGACGTTGCCATTGGTCTCGCTAAGCTGACGCTCGATCAGTGCATGGACCGCTCGTGGCGGCTCGTTGGTTTGGCGCAGCGGCAGATCGCTCGCGCGCAGCTGGGTCTCCTGGCGCAGGTTGGCTTCAAGTACAGCGCCGTCGAGCACGCGGCGAAGCTCGGCCATGTTGCCTGGCCAGCTGTGCAGCCACAAGCGCTCAACAAACTGCGCGTCAAAGCTAACCTCGCAAGCGCGTGGCAACTCGCTACAGCGCAGCAATTGCTGAACCAGCGAAACCAAGTCTTCGCGGCGCTCACGCAGCGCCGGTACGCGGACTCTTGCGCCAGCCAGGCGCTCAAACAGATCGCGACGAAATTCGCCACGCTCGACCGCCGCAACCAACGCCTCGCTCGCCTGACTAAACAACCGCAAATCGCGCCTGGCCTGCAACAACCGCCACAGCTCGGCCTGTCGCCCAGGATCGATCTCGGAGAGGTTCTCCAAATAGACCAGGCGCGCGCGCTCGAGCGGCGAGAGGGTGGCCCCGGCATCGACGACGACCAAGGGCACGTCACTGCCGGTCAACCGATGCAGTCTTTGAGCAGCGTCGCGCCGACCACTGCCCACCTCACCCTCGATCAACACGTTGACCGCGAGCGGCGCGATCACATCAAGCCGCTGTTCGAGCTCGCGGCTCGCGCCACCGGCCTGCGCGGGCCACTCGGCAAACGCGGCGACGTCGAAAACGACTGTCAGCAGGGTATTGCCACAACGCACCAGATCACCCTGCACGAGCGGTTTCGAGGCAGCCCCAAGCTTGACGCCGTTGAGATAGGTCCCGTTGTGGCTCCCCAGGTCGCGCACTTGCGCGGCATCGGCGCCAACGTCGATTTCTGCGTGAGCACGCGAAAGCGCGGCGTCGGCTAAGCAGATCGTCTGATCGGCCTGTCGACCGATCGTACGGCGACCACGCCCCGGATGAACCAAGGTTGCCAACGCCGGATCGGGGCCAAAGATCACCAACAGTCCGGGCTGCCGCGTGCTGCCCGACCGCGTTGACGGCTCGCGCAACGAAAGCGTACTGCTCGTCTCGGGTGCGCCTGTCTGCGAAGAACTACCACTCATTTCGCTAGCCCGATCTAGCGCAGATCGCCGAGCGCACCAAGCAAAACCTAACAAACTTGAACAAAATCGAACAGATAAAGTCGCGGACTGGCAGCTACTTGGGCGCTTCTTCGAGCAGATTGACCAGCTGCAGCCCCCGCTGCGGGTCGTAGTTCATCAGGTGGTAGTGTCCGCCTTCTTTGTCGAAATCGACGACGAGCACACCACGCGTCTTGTCGGTTTGGAAACCGGTCTCGCGACGAATCGCTGGAATTTTGTCGACCCAAGTCGAGGTGTCGATCACGTCGGCGCGCGAAACGGTCTCGCCGTCGGCGGCGATGCGCAAGCGCGATTCGATGCGAAAGACGTGATCGTGACCGCCGGCAACGACACCCACGCCGTTGGCGAACAGCGCATCGCACATCCTCAGTTGGCACTTTTTCATGCTCGGATGCTTGATCAGCTCAGGCAGTTGGCGCAGCAAACGTCCTAGACGAGTAAAGACGCCGGTGTCTGCCTTGAAGCGGCTATAGATCGCCAGAGCGCCCTGCTTTTCATAGGCGACCAGCATATCGACCACCTGCGCCTCACTGAGCTTGTTGCGGGTCTCGCGAAGCACGTTGAACTTCTTGGCCAGATCGAACTCTTTGACGTAGCGTGAAATGTCGGCACGCAAATCGGCGTCACGCGTCGCTGCATCGGCGGTGACCCCCTCGCGCGTCAGCAGATAGCCGAGGCCGCGGAGCAGCGTAACCGGATTGCCTTTGATCGACTTGAGCACCGCCCAGAGCTGTTGCATCGGCCGGGCACCATTGTCGATCCAAGGCTGCTTGAACTCCGGACGGTTGACGAACGCCCGCACCACGTAATCGCCAAACGCCGCCTCCATCGGCACGTTCTTCGCCTGTGGGTGATAGAACTCGGCAAAGGGCGTACTGAAAGCGTTGCTGTGGTCAGCCTCATTGCCGTGTCGCGCGACGAAGTCACCGTGCATCCAAAACCACGGTGCCAGCTCGAAATGCTCGTCGACCAGCTCCTTGGCCCGTGCACTCAGTTGGCGTTGCGCAGCATCGTTGATCTTGGCGTCCGTTTTCGCGGCGTTGACCAAGTGCGCCTCGACGGAGTTGGTCAGCATCCGCCTAAAGCTGCTCAGCACATGCGGGTGGATGATTTGTCGGTCATGGTTGCCCGCGACGATCACGAAACGATGACCACGCGCGATATGCTCTGCGATCGCCGCAAAGAATCGCGGGTGACCGGCGGCGATCGCGCGCAGCTTGGCCTCAGCGACTTCGGGGGTATTCGACGGACCAAAGCGATCGCGCGGCCCGCTAAACGTCTCACCGCGAACCGTGCGGTCGGTCTGCATCAGCTCGAACAGATCGCCGTTGACGACCACCGAACGAACCTTGCGGTCGCTCTTGCTCTGTTGCCACTGTGCGCTGAGCAGGCTGACAAAATCCGCTTCTTGCTGATCGTGTTTGAACTCTTCATAAGGCGAGATCCGCCGGGTCAACGGGTCACGGCCGGTAGCCATGTGCAGATCGCTGAACACCAATAGCCGGCCGTACTTGCGCCCTTCGTTTCGCAGCCACGTTTGCGACGGACGCCATTTGCGCTGTCGCAGCCGCGCGTTGATGCCCTCGGTACTGATCCCGGGGAAGTGCTGATTGAGCGTCTGCCGCGTCAGCGGGACAAAACTGCGGGTCGCCGTCTTGTTCGAAGGGGTCGTCCGTGCTGATGCCGGCGCTGCGATCAGCAACAACAGAATTGGAAATAGGTATTTCTGCATACGTAGTCCGCTAATGAGCAAAGATTGGGCCAGCTTTACTTTTGAAATAATTGGGCAAACAGCCCAGACGCTGTTCGATAATCAGCGATTGGCGCAATCGGCTATCGCAAAGCTGAATAGCAGTCTGAGCGCTAGATCGTTGCTGGCCGCCAAGCGTCTAGAAAACAATGAAATGCGCGCCGGTTCTGGCACTGCTAGTTTCTCTGACCCCCGCGGCGAGCCATGCGCCACAGCAAGTCCAAGCCCAAAGGCTGGCTGTCGCAGCTCCATCAGCAGCTCGCCGCTGATCTGCGCAGCGCTAAGCCGCTGGTGATCGAGGTCCACGTACCGCATTGCGACAACGCCATCATTGCCTGCGGCAACCGTTTGCCGTCTATCTGGTCGCCAACGCCTGGCGGGGACGGGCCACCGCCGATGCGGTGCATCGCTACGTTGCTGATCTTTTCGGCAACCAGCCACGCCAAATCGCGATCGGCGCCGGCGAGACGATCCTTGCCGGCGGTGCTGCACACCTCGTGGCCTACCTCGGCCGGCGCTATCGGCTGAAAACACCGCGTCCGACCTACACGGTGCGACCTGTCGCAGCGGTCAGCGTGCTCGATCGACGAGCCCGCTGATTCTTGCGCAAACTGTACGGCTTGATTCGGTGGGTCGGCGATTTGTTGCTAGCATGGGGGCGTGTCGAATCAAACATCCCCCTGTACGCTCCATTTTGCCGAGGCTGCTTCTCGGCGCGTGAAGATCGTCTGCACGATCGGACCGAACTCGCGCGATCCGCAGACGATCACGGCGCTGGCCAAAGCCGGCATGAACGTCGCTCGACTCAACCTTTCACACGGTTCACACGACGACCATCGACGAGCATTTGATGCATTGCGCCACGCATCGCTAACACTGCACAAACCGATCGCAACCTTGCTCGATCTCCAAGGCCCAAAGATCCGCATCGGCACCTTCGAACACGGTGCGGTGACGCTCGCCGCCGGCCAGCGGTTTTCACTGACCACTGATAGCACCGTCGTCGGCGATCAGCAGCGCGTCTATGTCAGCTACCCTGACCTGCCGCGCGACGTACGCGCCGGCGAAAAGATCCTGCTCGATGATGGCAACATTGCCCTACGCGTCGAGGAGACCCGCGACGATCAGGTCTTGACCACAGTGATTCAGCCCGGTCGGTTGAGCGACCGCAAAGGGGTCAATCTACCGGGCACAACGCTCTCGCTCTCACCGCTTGGCGACAAGGACCGCGCCGACCTCGCTTTCGGCCTAGAACTCGGCGTCGACTTTGTCGCCTTGTCCTTCGTGCAGAGCGCCGAGGAGATCCGCGAGCTGCGCGCGTTGATCGAGGCAAGCGTCCATCCACGCACCCGCGTGATCGCAAAAATCGAGAAGCCGCGGGCGCTGAGTAACATCGATGAGATCATCAGCGAATCAGACGGCATCATGCTCGCCCGCGGCGATCTCGGCGTGGAAATGGCGGTCGAGGAAGTCCCGTTGCTGCAAAAGCGAATCATCGAACTATGCAACCGAGCCGAGGTTCCGGTGATCACCGCGACACAGATGCTCGAGTCGATGATCGGCTCTCCACGCCCAACGCGTGCCGAGGCCTCGGACGTGGCCAACGCGGTGCTAGATGGCACCGACGCCGTGATGCTATCGGCGGAAACCGCCGTCGGCGCATACCCGGTTCAGGCGGTAGAGACGATGTCGCGAATTATCTCGCTGATCGAACGAGATCGCGCGATTGACCGACAGGCCCAGAGACGGGGACCCGGTCACTTCAAGCCCTCGCAGACGGTCGCCTACTCGTGCGCCAATGCAGTCGAAATGATCGATGCCGCAGCGATCATTTCGATCTCACTGATCGGCAACATGGCCCGGCGCTTAGCGCGATTTCGCCCGACCTGCCCGATCATCTCAGCGACACCCGACGAAACAACTTTTCGGCAAACCGCGCTGACCTGGGGCGTAACCGGCTACTTGACCGCCCCACTCGAGGGAACATTGCATCGGGTCGCACTAAGCGTCCTCGAGCAGCTCAAGCAACACGGCGCGCTCGATGAGGGCGACCTGGTCCTCGTCACCGCACCGCTGCCTTTTTCCTACGAGTGCGAGAGCAATACCATGGTGATCAAAGAAGTCACCTAGGCCGTGAGCGTTGGCGAAAAGGACAACCGGCGATCAGCAAAAAACTAGCGGGACTTGCGCGCCACGAGAATGCATCGTCGACTACCTTCGGTCAGCGCCTCACCATCTTGCGAGCCGAAAAACGACACTGGGATCAACCCGGCGCTGCGCGTCAGCTGCGTCAGCTCGTGCGGTAGATAGAGCCTGACCTTGACCGAGCAGCGCCGCACCTCACCACTTTGCCGATGATAGATCCAGTCGGTCTTGAGCACACCGCGCTCGAGTAGATAGGTCGCCCGCTGCTCAACGCGAACGACTTCACCGCTCGCTCGCTGAAAATTGATCGTGCTTTGCCGTCGGTCGGTCTTCAAGATGCGCAGCGCGTTGAGGTAATCGAGCACGAAACCAGCGCCTGGACGCAACTGCTGCGCGGCACAAGCGATCGTCGCCAGATCGCGATCGACCTCGGCGCCGTAGCCGAGGCTGGTAAACCAGCTGTACGCGCCATCGAACAGGCGACCCGCGCAAAAGTCGCTGGCGTCACCGCGGAAAAAGCGAGCCGGTAGTTGCGCCTGTTGGGCGCGACGATTGGCGCGATCGACGTAGCGTTCGACGATATCGACGCCAACAACCTCGACCCCCTGGCGAGCCACGGCCAGCGCGATCGCACCGGTGCCGGATCCCTGATCCAGCACGCACTGGCCTCGGCGCACGCCGAGCACGTCGACCAAGAACTTCGCCGCACGGTCGACAGCGCGACCAACGCTATCGAGCGCAAGCTCAGCGTAGAGCTCGTTAAAGAACCCTTCCGGACCCTCGACTTCGCGCTGACTTCGCTGCTCGGACATCGCTACAGCAGCTAACGACCGTTCTTCAGCAAGTTGTTCATCAGCTTGATGTGCTCTTGCGCTTTGAGGCGGCCTTTGGTGGCAACTTGGCTCCAGAGCTTCTCATTGCTCATCTCGCGGTGACAGCCCATACATTCACCGTCGCGATCGATCGCGTCGCGCTCTTCCTTGTTCAGACCACGCGCCAACGGCCAGTGTCCACCCACCGTTTGGGTCTGCTCTCCGGTCTTGGGATCGATCACCGTCGACCAGTCCCACTTGAGATCGAGGATCGGTGTGATCTGCACGACTGTCTGCTTGGAGAGCGGCTTGCCTGTGCGCTGATCGATTACATCCTTGATCACCGACTGATCGTAGCGGTTCTGAAACACACCACCGTTGATGCCATAGCCCAGCGCCTTGGGTGTACTGTGGCAGCTTGTGCAGGTTCTGGCCTTGCGCTGCGAACTGTGCGGTTGCACGGGAGACATCCCCATCGCCAGTGGCCGCGTCCTCTGCCCGAGCGCCTTCTGCGTATCAGCGGCCTCAGGGGTTCGATTGACGGTGCGGGCGACACCATTGCGACCGACGACGCTATAGACCAGCTGGTCGCTCGCCATGATCGGCGTGACGCGCCCCTCGCCGTTGATGCCGAGAATCGGCTGCTCCCAACGCAGGTATGAATACCCGGTGGTCACTTTCCCTGGCCGCTTGATGCCCGAGGTCGATAGCTTCGACTCGGCTGTTTCGCCGTCCTTGCTCTCGGGTCCCGTCGCCGAGGCTAGCCAGTCGACGCTTTCTGGAACGGCGCCCGCCTTGTCCTTGGTGAAATCCACCCGAGCGTGACGCCCATAGAACTGCGGCACCCAGGTCGAATGGCAGGCGTAACATTCCATCCGGTCGACGTGCGCCTTGACTTGCGACATCGAGACCATGCCCTCGACGCTCCGCCACTTCTTTGAATGGTTGATCTGCTTCAGTAGCGGCACTTCGAAGTCGTTGCCAGTCGCTGAATGCAGAATCACTTTATCGCGATCTTTAACGACATTGCCCAGCGGGTTGCCCCGCGTGCTCAGCAAGAATCCATCTAAGGCGCGGTACTCGGTCGCGAACTGCGAGGTCTCTAACCCTTGCTTTTTCGAAAGGCCGCGCGGCTTAGTGCTCAACTGGCGGCCAAACTCTTCGCCGTAACCAAGCGGCAGTTCCCAGGGGAAGCGCTCCGGCGTGCCGTGGCAGTCCTCGCACTCGATTTCCACCTGCGCCAGCGTTGTCCCTGCGATATTGCCATCGCCATGCACATCGACGCTGGTGTGACAATCCTGACAAAGCAGCCCACCTTTCGGGTTTTCCGGTCGGCTCTCGAATTGATGATGCAGATCCTCGGAGATGTAAAGGTAGCGTTTCTGATGCAGCGGTCGTTGCTGCTTGCCGTCCTGATCGAACGGCGTGCCGTAGGGAAAGGACATCACGCCCTGGTACGAGGTGCCGACGCGTTTGCCGCGATTGTGGCAACTGTTGCAGGTCTCGACGGGAATGCCGCCGCCTGCCTCGCGCGTACCGTGGATGCGATGTCTGAGCAGGTGCCCGGGTTCGTTCTTGGCGATCGTCGGATCGCCGCCCTCATAGAGACCCTCGTTGCTGTAAACGATGTGACAGCTCGAGCAGCCCATCCCGCGATAGTCGCCACGCGTGTGTCGACCGCGTACACCAACGTGGCAGCGCTGGCAGCGTTGGCGCTGGTAAACGAATCCCGCTTTGCCCGGATCTCCTTCGACCTCCTCCACACTGGGTGAAGGCAACGCTTCTAGTCGGCGCGGAAACTGTTTCGGGTAAAGACTGATCAAAGCCATCATGTAGCGCTTGTAGGCCGACGTTCCAACGATCGGTTTTGTGCCATCCTGATCTTCGATCTTGTAGTTGCCCCAGCGCACCTGATAGTTCATCGCCTCCTTTTCGCCCCAGGCCCGCAGATTGCCCTGAATCATCCCGGCGCCGGTGTTCATCAGCGACTTTTTGACCCGCTCGACGTAGTTCGGATGACACGAAGCCTGACCGCAGGTGCGGTGAGCGATCCAGATGCTTCCCGGGTCGCGGTAGAACGCGTTCGGTCCGGTCTGCCGCAGCGAATCAGGCGCACCCGAATGCGCAGCGTCGATCGTTGTCGCTTTGGGATTGCCACCGTGACAAACCACACAGCCCTGGGGATCTCCTTGGCCCGCGCCGATGCCCTTGATCATCGCCAACATCGCCGAGCTGGACTCGCGGATCGCTTCGATGCCTTCATGACATGACAGGCAGCCGAGCGTCTTCGCGCGCGCGGCCGTTGTCGTCTTGAGCTTCTCCGGGATCACTCGCCCCGCAACCTCAGCACCCCCGTCGCCATCCTGCGAGGCTTTTTCCTTGCTGTTGCAGCCCACCGCAACGCCAAACAGCATGCACCAGATAGCCCACCCGCGTAATCCCAAGTCAGCTAGCAGCAAAGGTGACTCTGATCGTCGTCGTCTCACGTGTCGCTCGTGCATCATCATCTACCAATCAGAAGGTTGCGGTAAGGTCGATCCGCAGTCGTGCCTGCCAGCGCCCATCATCCCCGCCACCACCAAGGGCCACGCGCTGAGTCAGCAGCGTCCAAAGGTGAACTTCTAGCCAATCGATCGGCCAGTAGCGCACGCCAAACACCGCCCCGCGCAACGTCGTCGCGAAATGAAAATCGTCTTGCACATTCCAGGCGAAGACGGCGTCCTGCTCAACGCGCTGGAACTGTCCGTAGATTCGCCAACGCATCGCCCAAGCCGAGATGGCGACCGACAAACCGAGGTAGTAGGCTGTCGCCTGATCGTTATCCGCGCCAAAATTGTGCGAAAGCCCTGCACTCAACGTGAGAGGGGTGGGCAGACGCAGCAGCGTCAGGTCGATCAGCGCTTCGAGCAAGCGAAACTTCGACGCCAACTCGTCCTGATTGCCATCACCATCGTTATCAGCTGTCGAGTTGCCACGATTAGGCGCGGTGAAGTTGCTGTCGTCGCTGGGAATAAAATACAGCTCGCCACCGAGAGCTGCTCGCAAGCCTAGCCCCCAAAAGCGCAAGTCGGCACCGAGCTGCCCGACGGAAAAGTGTGAGTCGGCGGCGCTCCCCAACTCGAGCAGCAGGAATTCACCGAGCACGACGAACAGCTGCTGAGTCGTTCCCCAGCGCCAGGCGATCGTCGCGCCTGTAGGCTGGTTATCAGCGTCGTAAAACAGCTCGTCATAGACCGCCCCGCGCGCGAAGGGGTGCGGCATCTTGCCAGCCGCCACGCGGAGCCCCGGAGCAAAGGCCGGTCGATAGGCCAAAAAGGCCTGATCGATCGAAATCGAGAGCTTGCCGTTGCGCACACCGAAGACCTGATGCGGCTCATTGGCGTCGGTTAGTCGCCCACTGCTTAGTCGGAAGACGATATCGACGCTCCGATGCGGCATCACCTTGAGACCGGCCTGCAGACGAAACTGTGGTCGGTGGGCAAACGGCAGCGCGTTGCCAGCGGCGTCCTCGCGACGAAAGTCCATCTCGTCACGTAGACGAAACGAGCCGAACAGATCGACCATTGCCAACGTGCGATCGATCCAGCGCTTTGCCGTTGACGTTGACGTTGCGGATGCGGATGCGGATGCGGGCTGACTGCTCGCCGATGGCGCGGCTGATGTCGACAGCGGCAGGAGCGTCGCGCAGAAATATGGCATCAGCGCGAAAGCACGACGACACACTCGGCGGCTCAGGCAGCGCACAAAACCCTCGGTTTCCCCGGCCTCGCCGGCAGACGTTTACTCAGCGTTTTCGAGACCTTTTCAGGCTAAGGGCGACCCGTCAGTCGAGCAAGTCTTTTCGACTTTTCGATCGAAAGCGCTCGATCGGGCAGCGCCATCGCCGCCAGCTGAATACGCAGCTTTACTTCGGGGAGGATTGCAGTGCCGCTTGGGGCAACGCCAACTCGACCTTTTCGCGCGCCACGTTGATGAACTCGGCGCGAAACAGCTCCTGGCGCTTATGATCGCTGATCACCGCATCAGTCACGGCGATGAACGGCGCCGACTCGCGCAGAAAGTCGGTCAGGCGCGCCGACGGCGGCAAAAAGACCCGCCCCTCGATGATGAATTGCGCAGTGAACAGAATTACCGCTGTACTATCGTTTTCGTGCATCGCAGCCTCCGCGGCGTCTTCAGAGCGCTATTCGCTCAGATCGACGCCCTCCGCCGCCAGCCGCTCGGCGATGTGCGGCACCTTACGAAACGCCTCTTTGCCGTCGGCCCGCTCAAGGGCGTCTCGCGCACTAACCACGCCTTTAAGCACCAGCTGCTCGAGCACCGCATCGAGCGTCTGCATCCCTTCGGCGCGCCCCGCCTGAATCAAACTCGAGATCATCGTCGTTCGGCCTTCGCGAATCGTCGACGCGATCGCCCGCGTAACGACCATGATCTCCTGCGCAGCGACTCGACCGCCACTCGACTTGCGCAGCAGCTGCTGGGAAATAACCCCAGTCAGCGTCTCGGCTAACATCGCCCGCGTTGCCTCGCGCTCCTCCTCGGGAAACGCGTTGACGAAGCGATCGACCGTCGCCGCAGCCGAGTTGGTGTGAATCGTCGCGAAGACCAACACGCCCGAGCCCGCCAGTTTGAGCGCCAAGCTCATCGTCTCCGAATCGCGTAACTCGCCGACCAACACCACGTCAGCGTCTTCACGACCGGCGCTGCGAATCGCATCGGCGAAACTGGGCACATCGCGCCCAACCTCGCGGTGGATCACCTGACAGCGTTGCGGCTTGTGTACGAACTCGACCGGGTCTTCGATCGTCAGGATGTGGCCATCGCGGTTCTTGTTGATGTAATCCAGCATCGCTGCCAGCGTGGTGCTCTTGCCGCTACCCGTCGGCCCGGTGACGAGTATCAAGCCGAACTGCCGCTCGCACAACATCTTAACCGCAGGGGGCAGCGACAGCTGCTCGAGCGTGAGGATCTCGCTGGGAATCGTCCGAAAGACCGCGGAAGTACCGCGCAACGTCGCCATGTAATTGCCGCGAAAACGCGCTCGGTCACCGTAGGCGTAGGCGAAGTCCAAATCGCCTTCTTCCAGAAAAATCTGGCGCTGCTGATCATCGATGATCTCGAACAACAACGCTGGCATCTTCTCGGCGGTCAAGGCCTGCTTGTCGGCGGCCGCCGTCAGCTCACCCGAAATGCGAAATAGCGGCGGATAACCGGGCGCCAGATGCAGATCCGACCCGCCGGTGCTCAGCAACACATCGAAGAGCTGAAAAATCGGCGCCATCGTCTATCGCCTCTTTCGAAACAGCCCGCGGTCACGCCGGGCTTGACCCTGGGCAGCCGGCTGCGCTTGGCCTAGCGCAGCTGCGGCCGCGGGGCGCACCACCGGCGGCGCGATCCGAGCCGACTGGGACGGCTCGGCAGCTGACCCGCGACCCTCGATGTCGGCCAACAATTGCCGCGGATCATCGGCGTTCTTGATCGCCACATCGCGACTGATTTTGTTCTGTTCGACAAGCAAACGCAGCGAGGTGTCGAAGCGAATCATCCCCAATGTCACACCGCGCTGCATCAGGCTCGGCAACTGAATCAGCTTGTTGTCGCGAATCAGATTCCACAGCTGGATATTGCCGCTGATCATCTCGACCGCGGCAACCAACCCGTCTCCGCGCAAATTGGGAACCAGTCGTTGAGCGATCACCATCTTCAGCGCACCGGCCAAGGTCGCGCGGACCGCGGCCTGCGACGAGGGCGGAAACATATCGATCAAACGATCGATCGTCTTCGCACCCGAGCGGGTGCTCATCGTAGCGATCACCAAGTGTCCGGTTTCCGCAGCCTCGAGCGCGATCTCGACGGTTTCTTGATCGCGCAGCTCGCCGATCACGATCACGTCGGGGTCCTCGCGCAATGCGGCTTTCAGTGCGCGAGCAAACGAGCGCGTATTGACCCCAACTTCGCGCTGGTTGATCAGCGCACGCCCGGCGGAGTAGGTAAACTCGACGGGATCCTCGATAGTAATGATGTGCTTGGCGCGCTGCTGGTTGAGCAGCTCAACCAGCGCCGACAACGTCGTCGTCTTGCCATGGCCGTTGGGACCACTGACCAGCGCCAACCCCTGGTGGTAGTCGATTACCCGAGCCAGCATGTGCGGCAACCCCAAGGTTTCCAGCGATGGGACTTCTTTGGGGATCAAGCGGAAGCAAGCTTTGAGCCCGTTGGCGTAGTAAGCGATGTTGACCCGGAAGCGGCCGAGCTTGGGCTCGACGAAGGCGAAGTCGGCCGAACCCGCTTCCTCCAACTGCTGCTGGCGCGCGTCCTTGAGCAAAGGTGCCAAGGCTTGTTCAACTTGGTCGGCAGAAACGACCTGCTCCCAGCGCCGCAGTCGCCCGGCGACGCGGATTGCCGGCGGCTGGCCGGCAACAAAGTGGGCGTCAGCGGCGTTGTGCTGCCTCGCCGTGTTGAGCAGCTGCGCGAGCATGCCTTCAAGGGGCTCCATCTCGACGGCGCCCCGCGCAGAAATGATCGGCGCGACGCGCGGACTCGGCGCGACATCTTGCGGCGCAGCATCCAGACGGACCGGAGCAGCCGCTGCCCGTTGCAGCGCTACGGCCATCGGCGACGGTGCCGCCTGCGGCCGGTAGATTTCAGGGAGTACGTGGTCCTCGATCATGTCCGGTTCGACAGTCACGACCGGAATCGCCATTTCCGAGGGCGACTCGGCGGTGGACAGTCCTTCGCCGAAAAGATCCTCGGTGCGCATCCCACCAACGCCGTAACCGCTGGGCTCGCGCTTGTTGGCAACATAGCCGTCGACCGGCAAGGCCATCGCCGACTCTGCTGCGCTGACCAATTCCACTTGTCCCGTCGAACCAGCGTGCTCAGCGACAGCGACGTCTTGTCCGATGGAAGCCGCGGTGTCGTCGAACTCGAACATCTGCTCGCCAATGCCACCATAGGAGACTTCCGCGCCCTCAACACCGAGCTTCGACGCGCGTTCGGTGTCCAGCGCGAGCCCTCCGCCGCCAGCAAAGGTCGGCGCATCGCTCAACTCGTCAGCACCGAACAGGCCGCCTGCCGGCAGCAGATCGTCGGCTGAAGCGACACTGTCGCGACCGACCGCGCTGGGCTGCACCGTCGGCGCCGGCCCGCGCTCGATCATCGGCTCGCCAATCGTCACTGGCTTGTTGGTTTGGCGCGCGATCGGTTGTGGTCGCGTTACCGCCAGGTGTACCCGCGAAGCCCGTGGCCGCTCGTTAGTCGGCGCGTCGGCCCGCACGCGACGCGACGTATCGGCGGCCGCGACCGGCTCGCGCGCTGCGCTGGGTGCGGCGCCAGCGAGCTGTCCACGGCTTCGAGAGATGATCAGTTGTCGGTGTTTGAGCACATGGTCGATCTGCTTTTGCGTTAGCAGATCGCTCGCTGCACAGGCGTCAGCGAAGGATAACGCACCGCGTCCGCGCTGAACCCGCGCGGCGTCCTCGCGACTCAGAAACTTCAACTTTACGGCAATTTGAGCAAACAGGACGTCCGCGTCCATAGCGCCGCCTACGAGCGTTTCCCTAAACATCGCCCGAAAACGCCGCTGGTTTATCGATTTGCGCAGTAAAACCCATCTTAACCGATCGATGAAGGACGCCGGGCCTTGCGCCACTGAACAGACTGGCCAGTCGGTTGGGGTCAACGCCCCCGATAGGATCGACCGCAAGCCGATTTGGCCACACCTGCGCGCTGGCATCGTGATTGCATCTTCAATCGCCATGCGATCCGTCCCGCACTGCAGCAACGTTGCAGAAGCTAGCCAGCGACGATGACCGTGCTCGGCAAAACCGCGCTCGCCGTCTCGCTGATCGGCCTGCTCGTCGCTTCAAATTCGGCCGACGCGATGGGCTTGCGCGGGCGGGCCTTCCGCCGGGCCGCGACCCATTGGCAGGCTCGCGGCTACCGACTGGTCGAGGTCAAGGGTGTCGGTACGGTGATCGTCCGGCCGCTCAATATCACGACCAACAAACTGACAACGCCGACACCGCTCGTCCAGAGCGTGTTTCACAACATCGAAAAGATGGCCGTCGTCGTCGGCAAGATCGAGCGGTCCGGCCAAACCGAGATGTATCGCGGCAAGGCGCCGACCATCGTCGTCGAAGCACTCAAACAGCATTACACGCCGATCGATCTGCCCCAGCTCAAACTGCTCGCCGCGATGCTTCAGCCCAAGACGCCCGTCGGTCCGCGTGTCGATCTGCAGCGCTTTGGCCGCAGCTGGAGGCGCCAAAACAACGGTTGGGATTGCGGTCCGCTGCTGTTGCTCAACGCGATCGTCGGCATGGGTTTCACGCCACCGCATCAAAGCGCCAGAGCGGTCCGCAAAGCGATCAACGCCCTGCGCCGATCCCAAGGCCTCAACAAACGCGGACGCAGCGAGCGGATCGGCAGCGAGGACCAGCGCGACTACATGGAGAAATATCTCGGGCTGAGTTCCGAGAGCTACTTCAACCGCGCGCTCGACGGCTCGGCGAGCATCACCGAAGCGCTCAAAGAGCCCTATGCGCTGGTGGCGATCAAGACCAATGCGAACCACGCCACCGCCGCTCAGCACTTCGTCGGCTTTTTGCCCCACACGCCGGGGAAAGTGGTGATGATCGATTCACTTCACGCGGGCCCCCAAGTCATCTCCGAGGCGAAAATGATGGAGATGATCGCGGCCGTTCGACCGGGGATGCTCGGCGTTGCCGGCGACCCGATCACCGTCTTCCGTCAAGACTAAGCCCGAGCGATCGAACGACGCCACCCGTTGTTCGCATGCCGGAAACGCTAATCGCGCGGAGCGCAACTCTGCGGATCGTTGGCGCAAGCATGAAGCGCTCGAACGACCGCCGTGTTGACGTAAGGGTTGCTCTCGAACGGATGACGAACTAACGGCTGATCGGCACGCGCGAGAAACAGGAAGTCAGGATGCGTTAAGCGGCTCTCATCGAGCCACTCGCCACCAACGATCCGCTTTTGACCCAATCCGACAGCCTCAGGATCGGATTTGAGCTCAAGCAGGTAGCGCAGAGGGAATCGCTTGGTGCGATGACGCTCTGCCGCCGGCAGCGACAGTTCCTCTGAGAGGTCTTGCAGGGTCAGCGTCATCGCGATCTCAACCCAGCGATCGGCGTCGGCCACGAGGATCCGCTCGCCATCGCCGGCGTGGGCCGCTAACACACGCCGCCGTGCGGCGGCTCTGTTGGTATACACACCGACTTCGCGGAACGAGAAGCCGATCACCGGATAGTTCCAAACTTCGTAGTCCGCCGTTACGTCTACCCCCGGCGCGAGGCGCTCGCCGTCGACGCCACGCTGCAGCAGACCGACCAATGCGATATGCAATGCACCCGGATTGAGGTCGCGGCAGCGATCATCCGAAACACGACCTGTTTCGGCGATCTCGGTGAGCAGCGCAGAGCTTTCACTGTTGCAGCGCGAGCCGAGCGTGGTTATCGGCGCACCGATCGAGACCTCGGCGAGCAAGGCTTCGATATCCGCTGCACGAAACGTCACGCAGCCGGTCTGATCAGTGCCAGGTTTGCAGGCTTGGATCGGCGGTGAAGCGTCAGGGAGATAGCGCACGACGATCTCGCGCGCCGGTGGCGGGGTCGTACTCGATTGCCAAACCCAGCCTCCGCAGTGGCCGTTCCAGTACTCGGGCAACACCGGCCGGAAGGGACCATGAACGCTCAACTCCCAAGCCGTCGCCAAGCCCACACCACGGGTCACCGGCACAAGTTGATCCGGCGCTACGCTCGGCCAAGCGGCATCCACCGCGCTGAGCAACCTGCTGTCGCGAAAGGCCGGCGCACCTCTCTCTTGCCAAGCCTCGCGCGTCCAGCTGGCGCAGTAGGCCGCCGTCGTCAACAGATCACGACGGGTCAGCGGCTGCTCCGCAGCGTCGAGCAAACGCCCACCGCAAGCCAAATAGTCAGAACTGTTGCCGACCAACGCATCGTATTTTTCCACCGGTGCGCGCTCCGCTGCCGCAACGCTTTCTGTGCGCCAGTAGTCTGGCGGCGAATGGCCGACGTCGCGACGCGGCGCATAGCGCTGCCAGCGTCGCGCGATCCCACCACTCCAGATCGGCCAGTCGGACGCCGAATAGATCGTCGTGCTGCTGGCCTGGCCGGCGCGGGTTTCAGAGACGTAGACCTGATAGCTTGGCTCGGCGAGCTTGGGGTGGAATCGCGCCAAGTCATTCGCCACGTTGAAGCCCTCGGCCTTGCCCGAGCCGCCACTGGTCGGCTCAGCGATCGGCAGACCGCAGGACGCCGTCGTCAGGATCGCAACCGTGAATAGACTGATCCGAAACGCCATGGCGCTAGGCGAAGCAGGGACTATGCCAAGGTTGTGCGCAAATTCCGCCACGGTTTCGCGGGCTCATCGTGAATATTGAGGAACAGCGACCTCGGCTGTGGCAACTCTGCTAGTCGCACCACAAACTGCCGCGGGCGAAAGACTGCTCGACGGAAGATCGCCGTGCGCCGGACAGCGCGCCGAAAAATGGCTCGCCGAGGCCACTCGCCAACGGCATCGCACAGGCGACCCCAAAAGTAGATTCGGATTATTGCGGCGCAATACCGCGCGGATCCCCTCAGCGGTCAGCGCCAACTCAGCTGAGGGCTGCAAGCTGAACGTGCGCCGACTATCGTCACGTCCGCCCTGCCCTTGCACGGCAACCAGCGCTTACCGATAACTTGGAGTTGTTGATGAACACATCCACTCGACGCGCCCGTCGATCACTTCAGCCGACCGGCTCGCGCCGCAACTTGTTGCTGTCCCTAACCCTGATCCTTGCCGCTTGTCCGGCATCCGATGTCTCGCGCAAAGATGCGAGCAGCTTTGACGCAGCATCCAAAGCGGACCTCGCAGCCGATCTGACTGCCGCGGACCTGCTGCAATTTGACGCGCTGGCCGACGCGATGCGCTTTGATCAGCAGACGTTCGCCGATGCGGCGACCATCGCCGGATGTAGCGACAGCTGCGCGACTGCCAACGACGCGCGCTGCGACGACGGCGGCGCGTATAGCGATAGTGCGCTGTGCGGGCTTGGTACCGATTGCAGCGACTGTGGTCCGCGTGGTGCGCTGGCCAGCTGCGGGAACGCAATACGCGAGAGCGGCGAGGGTTGCGATGATGGCAACAGCCGCGGCGGCGATGGCTGCGATCGCAACTGCCAGGTGGAAAACGGTTGGAGCTGCCAATCAGGCCCAGCCTGGAACTTCCCCAGCGTGACGCCAGACGACAGCGTCGGTGCCGTAGCTTCCAACTGGGGAGTATCCCAGACCTCGCCGACGAGCGGATACGAGCGCGTCTACCAAACCGATGAAAGCGCCTGCATCGGCGGATTCCTCAACTCCTCGGGCTGGATCAGTCCGGACCCCAGCGGCTGTGGCTCGGTTGGAAACTCCAGCAAGCGCTGGTTTCGCACGACGTTCGAGGTGACCCAACAGCAATTCGACAGTGGCGCGATCGTGATCGGCGTGGGCTGGGACAACTACCTTGACGAGGTGCAGCTAAACGGCGCGGTCTATCCGCGCGACGCGCGTCTGCTCGGGCGAATTCGTGATGGCTGGCCAGGCCCCAAGCGACCAATTCGGCTCGGCAAAAGTACCGGCCTCAAGGTCGGAAGCAACGAGCTGATCCTCGAGCTCTGGGAAGTCGGCACGGCATCATCGGGCAACAGTGGCCACAACTACAGCGGCGTGCATGTCTCGATGCTTCAAGCCGACAGTTGTCGTCAAACCAGCACAGCGAGTGACGCAGGGCCCAGCGACGCCACGGCCTTGCCCGACGCCACGGCCTTGCCCGACGCTACGGCCTTGCCCGACGCTACGGTCCCTAGCGATGGGTCCTCCGACTGACCTTTGACCAACAGGGAGGGCGCCGATGAGCACCGATCTGCGAGCTTCACAGCACAAACTCATGGCCGCCTGCTGGTTGGTGGCCGCGATTTCACTGCACAGTCTGAACATCGGTTGCAGCGACCCATCTGCACTAGCCACCGATGACGCTGCGATCTCAACCTGCGTCGATCCCTCCGGCGACTACGATGGCGACGGGTTAACCAACGCAGAGGAAAGCTGCGCCACGCAACGAGACACAGATGGCAACGGCATCGCCGACTGGCGAGATCTTGACTCCGATGGCGATGGCCGCCCGGACAGCTTGGAGGCTGGCGAGAAGACGCCCGAGGGCAAATGCCAGCGCACCGGCAAAGATTGGCCGTGCGACACGGACGGTGACGGAATCGCCGATCATCTCGATACCGACAGCGACGGCGATGGACTGAGCGATCGCGACGAAGACCCCAACGGCGACGGCCTGCTCGGCTGCTGCTTGGCCAGCTGCGGCACCCCGCAATCTGCCGCGCAAGGTCAGTGCATCCTTACCGCGGTCGGTGACATCGTCGAACACACGGCACTCGTCGCCGGCCAAGAGGGATGTGGAGCCGGACAGCGTTGCGAAAGCGGCCATTGCAGACCAGCGCGCACATTCAATTGCTCCAATGGAGAAACCGACCCGCTGAGCAAGGACACCTTTGGCGATGGCGTCGCCGACGGGCTGCGTGGCACATTCGTCTGCCGCGAAGGGCGCGAAGATCGCCCCGGGCGCACACCGGTGGCCTTTGCCAAAAGCAACGAAGGCAATTGGCAGATCGCCCTGCCCACGAGCGCCGCCTACGCCCAGCTTCAGTTGCCAGACCCACAGCCGAGCGAAGTTGCGGGCGTGATCGATATCTCCGACCCCAACGCCGAGGTTGCCGGCTTTGTGATCTCGCAAAAGAGCACCAGCGCCGACATCCAGAGCGAGCTTACTCGCCTCCTCGACCGGATCAAAAACGCACCCCACAGCGGCGCTTCAGTGACGGTGCGAGCGTCAGGCGGTCAGGGCAAAACCCACGACGGCTACGACACGGTACGCGACACCTTGGTTGAGCTCGAATTGGGCAAGACGACCGATGTTTCGACGGTCAGAAACGCCTTGGTCGCTGGTCTGCTCGGTCGACCTCTCGGCCTACTCGGCAAGTTACCCAACGCATTCGGCGGCCGCTATGGCCGCATGATCCTGCGCTTCGTCACCGTGAGACGCTTTGCCTTCGCCAAGCAAGGCGACGGTAGCATTGCCAAAGATAGCGCAGGCAACCCGATCGACGATGGCGATCAGAGCAAATGGCGCTTGGTGGTGGTCGGCGCGGTAGCCAATGCACAACGCTACGCTGACACCAGTCAAGCGACCGGCTTTACCGTGGACGATTTGTCAAACGGGACCGCGCTGGCAACGCTCGAAGACCGCGTTACTGACGAGTGCGACGTTGGCCGCATCGACCGCCTGCCGATCGCTGACATTGTCTGGGTGATCGACGAGTCGGGGTCGACCGAAGACAATCGGCAAGACATCATCAACAATGCCAACCTGTTCTTTGGGCAAGCCGCAGCGGCGCGCGTCGATTTCCGCATGGCGGTCACCGGCGTCGTCGACCCGGGTGGTCCACACGCGAAGAGCGTCGGCCGCTTTTGCTCCGACGCTAGCGCAAACAAGAGCCACCCTGGCGGGACCGATCGCTTCTTGCTTCCGACCGAGCAAGCGTTGTTTGGCGCGTGCATCAATAATCCGCCCGGCTACGAACCCAACAACGAATACGGTCTCCATAACGCCTACGAGGCGATCAAGCGCCACCTACCGCGTGCAGGCAACGATCCGTCACGGTTTCGCACCAACGCCACGATCGCGATCATCGTCGCGACTGACGAAGTTCCGCAGAGTTTGGCGAGCACGATCGGCTACGAGAATTTCGAAAGCTGCAAACTACCCAGCGATAATCAACGGCGCGTCGATCAAGCGATTCAAAAGTACATCGATCTTTTCTCTGGCGCGAGCGATCCGCAAGCTGCTGCGCAGTTCCATCTGATCAGCGGAACCTGCCAAAGCCAATGCACTCCGACACCCAATGTCGCGCACGGCTATCTCCAGATCGCCCAAGCGCTCGGCGGACAGATCGGCGATATTTGCCAAAAGGATCTCAGCGCCACGCTCAAGGAAATCGTCGATCAAATCATCGCCGGTGCATCCCCTGCCACGCTGGAGTACGTACCGATCAGCACTTCGCTGGCGGTCAGTCTCAACGGCGTCGCGCTCAAGCGCAGCCGTACGCGCGGCTTCGACTACAACGCCTACAACAACTCACTGACGATCGTCGACCATGTGGTCAGCAAGGGCAGTGCGCTGATCGCTTCTTACAAGCGCTGGCAGCGCCAACACATCGTCAGATAGAGCGACCAGCCGGCATTCGTCCGCGCTCGTCGCTAGCTCCGCCCACGTTAGCAAAGACCGCTCGAATAGCCCGCTAGGGCTTTTTGTGGCAGCTCACGCACTTTGTCGAACGGCCCTGTTTCTTGTGGCAGCCTCGGCAGCTGTTGTGAAAGGCCTCCTTGCGGCCTAGCGCCTTGCCCTTTTGCACAGTGCCATGACAACTGCTGCAGCGCTGCGGCTGAACCTGAGCGTGTGACTTGTGATGACAGCTTTGACAAGGCATCCGCTGTTGATGGCCGCGATGGTCGAAACGCACCGGCCCTTTGGGAGCAGCCGTCGCCAAGCTGATCGTGGCCTTTCCGCGGTTGCGCGGGACCGTCGCCGCTGGCGGCTTTTTCGGCGGAGCCTTCGCTGCAGCGCCGGTCAAGCGACGGGCGGCCTGCTTGCTCGCGCCGACCGCGCTCGTCGCCGACTGTGAATCGCCAGCAACCGCCGCTGGCGCGTCGGCGCTTGGCTTTGCAGCGCCGACTGCCGGCGAACCGATCGGCTGACTTGGCTTGGCATCTTGCACGACACGACCTGCGGCGATCGCCGGCGCCGACGTCGGTTGTGAACTCACCGCATCGACCGGCGCGGGATGCTGCGAGCCACTCGGAGCAGCTGCCGGTTGTGATGATGAGGCCGGCGGTGCCGCGACGATACGCGACGTCGTGGTCGGCGCTGTACCGCAGGCGCTCCAGCACCAGAGCGCAACCGCAATAACCAACGTTCCAAGCAGTTTGAGCATAGCCGATGGTAACGTCGCAGGGCGCTCCGGTCCACGCCGCAGCCATGCCGCACCGTGCTCGACACAATGCGCGAAATCGCGACGCTCGAAATCGCGGCGCAGGATCGCGGTCGGTTTGGCGCCGTCGCCCCGATCGCGGTCCGCACGACCCAGATCGATTCGGTCAGATCGATTCGGTTTTTAAAACCCTACAATAATTGAGTAACTTGACAATGCTATGCTGTCCGATTCGGATCACCAGTGCTTTATCGGACTAGCGCTTAATTGACCAGTGTTCTAGTGCCGCCATCTGAGGGGGGAGGATCCTGATGCTGTTTTCAACTGACGAAAGAAGGCTGCTGTCGCTGGCTTTCTTCGTAGCACTGGTGGGCGTGGGCTGCGCCAGCTCCGACAAACCTGCCATCAAAGTCGACATCGGCATGATCGCCGACCTGCAAAGCAAGCTAGACGCGATGGTGCGAACCGACGCGACGAGCGACATGGTTAGCGACAGCAAGATCGTCAGCGACGCCGCGCCCGACACACTCCTGGTACCCGACACACTCCCGCTACCCGATGCATTCCAGGTCGATGCTGGCCCAGTTGGCGTGCTCTGCTCCAACACGTGCGCCACCGCCAACGACGGTGAGTGCGACGACGGCGGTCCCTGGTCAGACACCTCACACTGCGCGCTCGGCACTGACTGTGCTGACTGTTTACAGCGCACGACAGCGACCTGCGGCGATGGCAAACGCGACCCCGGTGAGACTTGCGACGACGCCAACAGTCTCTCCGGCGACGGTTGCGACGCCTTTTGCCAGGTCGAAAGCGGATACACTTGCACGCTCGGCGCAGCTTGGGCGTTCCCGGCGCCGACGCCCGACGACAAGGCCGGCGAGGTGGCCACCAACTGGGGCTGGACCGCAGCTTTGGCCCAGGGCTTTGAGCGCACCTACCAAACCGACGAGGCCACCTGCCTCGGCGGATACCTCAAGAGCACCCACTTTATCAGTATCGCACCCAGCGGCTGCGCCTCGATCGGTTCATCCGGCGGGCGCTGGTTCCGCGTCACCTTCCAACTGACGCAAAAGGAGCTCGACGCCGGACCGATCGTCGTCGGGTTGGGCTGGGACAACTTCCTCAGGGGTGCGACGATCAACGGTAAGGCCTATCCGACCACCGACAAGAAGCTCTTCGGTGATCGCGATGGTTGGCCCGCACCGACCCGCGGAATGCGGCTCAGCCAAAAGCTCGGCCTCAAGCTCGGTGCCAACGAGATCATCTTCCAACTACACGAGGTCGGTGGCGGCGGAACGGGTAACTACACCGGCTTCCATCTCTCGATGCTCGATGCCGACAGCTGCACACCAACGACGACAACCACTGACGCCGGCATCGTCGATGCCAGCACCAGCGATGCCGGCCCGATCACCGACGCCGCGGCGAAAGACTAGCAACCGCGCCGCAGCGGACCCGCGTTCGACCGGCCCGCCGAAATCATCTCCAAGTCAGCGGTTGACCATTGAAGCTGTCGAAGGCTCGCCAGTCCGCGTGGGCGACGATCGCACGCAAGAATGCCCAAACTGGGTGGTCGGGCGACGGCGGCCCCTCTTGCTCTTGATCGACAAACTTGATCGTCAGACAGACTTCGTCGATCTGTTCGGCGGGACCGATAAACAGCACTTCATAGCTAAAGCTATCGTCGATCAGCTGTTCCGTCGGTCCGCGCCGCTCCACCGGCCGCCCAAGGTAGCTTTCGCAGGCGGCGAGCAGTTGCTCGCGCACCGTCTGCTTGTCACCGAGGGCCTGACCATCACGACCAAAGGAAACGTCCCAACTCATCGCCAACTCCAGCAGCGAAAGGCGCCCCGGACGTCGCGTCAGCAACGCCCGGGACAAGCTTTCGCTAGTTGATCTGCGGCTTGAATTCGATACGGCGGTTCTTGGCGCGACCTGAGCGCGTTCGGTTATTCGCGACCGGCTCGTCCGGACCGAGGCCCTCCACCTTGAGACGATCGGCAGCAACGCCCTTGGAGATCAGGTAGTCGGCAACGGCCTGGGCACGCCGACGAGAGAGCTCGACGTTGAACTCGCGCTTGCCGCGATTGTCGCTGTGGCCACGAATCTCAAGCTTGAGCGAGCCGTACTCCTGCAGCACCTTGACTGCCTCATCGAGCACCGCAAACGAGCGACTACGGATCTTGGCTTTGCCGGTGGCGAAGGTAATCCCGCGGATCGCACCGGTGAAGCGCTTGACCTTCTGAGGCAAGGTGTCGGGACAACCATCCTCGTCTTCGTAGCCGTTTTTCGTCTCAGGTTCCTGCGGGCACTTGTCCTTGTCATCGGTCAAGCCGTCACCATCACTATCGAGCGGGCAACCGGTCACCGTCTTGGCCGCGACATCCGGGCACTTGTCGTTAACATCGGGCACACCGTCCCCGTCGCGATCGGGCGGCGGGCAGCCATCGCTGGTATTCGCCGGAACTTTCGGACAGCGATCGTTAGGATCGATCACGCCGTCGCCGTCGGTATCGGGTGGCGGACAGCCGTCATCGGTCTGCGCCGCCACCGTTGGGCACTTGTCCTTGCTGTCGATCACACCATCGCCATCGGTATCCGGCGGCGGGCAACCATTTTTGGTCTTCGCTGCGACCTGCGGACAGGCATCGTAGGGATCCTTCAGGCCATCGCCATCGCTGTCTTTGACCTCTTTGAAGTTGAAGATCGCCGAGATGCCGCCGAGCACCTCGAAGTGGTTGGTGAAGGTGCCGCGGTAGCGAGCGCCAACCAAATGGCGACCATCGATGCGCAGTGCAACGTGGCGACTCAAGTAGAACTTAAGACCCGCACCCCAGTGAAAGACCAGGTCTTGGTCATTGCCCAAACCGTCCCAGTCGTCGCGCACGCCAAGCACGCCACCACCGACCACCAGAAATGGCGAAACGCGCGCTGGGTATTGCCCGATCAAGTGTCCGCGCAGCGCCCAAATCGTGCCATCGCCGCCAGCCTCGGTTTTTGCCAGACCCAAGGCACCTTCGATCTCACCACCGAAGTAGGGCAGCGGCAGATAGGAAAAGCGCGCGCCAAACTCCGGCGTTAGATCTTTGTAGGGGACATGGGTCTTGCCCGGACCAAGCAGCTCATGCTTCTCCGACAAGAACAGCACGCCGCCAAACGCACCCAGCTCGAACAGGTGACGTTGCTCTTTGAAGTCCAGCGCGCTAGCTGGTCGAGCGGTGGCCAAAGACAGCAGAGTGATCACAGTCAATACGCGCATGATGCCCCCGTATGCGTGGCAGGTCCGACTCAAGTTTCAGTTACGGCAGCGATTGTATTCGATTATTCGGTGAAGCGAAACTTTTCCGCAAATCGCCCGCCTGGCAGGGGGAGCTCCGTCGAGATCAATCAAATCCGCTGCAAAAGGCGCAGGTCCATTGCCTTCCGGTGACGCGCCAAAAATCTGCATCGAAGATCACGCGACAGTAACAGTCGCTGTCTTGCTCATCGCTGCACGGTTCGCGTAGGTAGTCACATTCGATCAAGTCGCGATTGATGCGCTGACAGCGCGCCAAACCTAGCGCGTCGTTGACGCTGTCCCGCGTGGCGTTGATCGTGATCGCTGTGCAGGCGGACTCCTTCGCGGATGATTGGCAAGCGGCGGCAAGCGCTGCACAGGCGCCGATCAGCACCATCCAGGCCACAGCACGATCGGGCGAGGCGCACTGCGATCGCCGGCTGCAAGGATTCCGCGGCACAGCACGTAGGACGCCGCACCCGCAGCTCTGGGTGACAGCGACTAGCTCAAGCCCGGAATGTTGAGCGCCAGCCCGCCGGTAATCGACGCCATCTCTTGCTGGGAGAGTTCATGGGCCTTGGCCAGCGCCTGGTTGACCGCGGCGACCACCAGATCCTGCAACATCTCGCGCTCTTCTTTGTCGATGATCGAGGGCTCGATCGTCAGCGAAAGCAGTTGCTGTCGGCCGTTGGCACGTGCGGTAACCATCCCACCACCGGCGGTTCCCTCGACCACCTGGGCGGCGAGTCGTTCCTGGACCCGAGCAACTTCCTGCTGCATGCGTTGCGCGGTCTGCAGCAGATTGCCAAATTGCACGCTAGGGTCGTCGCTCATCGTTGTTCCTTCTGCACTGAAATCTCGGTGATCTCGGCGGAAAACATCTCCACCATCGCACGCGTCATCGGATGAGCGCGCGCCTCATCGCGAAGCGCATCGACGGCAGCTTTCTGCTCACGCGCTTGTTGGCGCTCGGCCGAGGCGCGCTGTACCAGGTCGGAGTTCTCTTCGGTCTCGGTCAGCTCGCGCACCACGACTTCGATCGTTCGGCCGATCGCTTGCTCGCAGGCTTTGACGAACCGCGCTTGCTTCTCTCTGTCGGCAGCGCGCGCCAGTTCAAACGAATCCTTGGTAAAGCCAAGCTCAAGCCGATCGTTTTGCCATGCCAGCAGATGACCCGACAAAAAGGCGTTGTTCGCCAGCGGATCGTGCTGTTCGACGCGCCGCAACAGCGTGCGCCAACGCGTCAGCAGATCGCCCTGCGCCGCTGCGAGCGTTGGTGCTGGCGCGGCAACTGGCGCGGCAACTGACGTTGACGGCGCTGCGGGCGAAGCGGCCACCGGCGGAGCAGAAACGGGCGGAGCGACCACCGGCGGAGCAACCGCTGGGCCGCGCGCAGTCACCACTGGTGCCGACGCTTCGGACAACGGCGGAGCCGAACGTGACGAGCTCGACGAAGCCGGCGCCTCAGACGTTGGCGCTGATCGTGACTCGGCAGGACGAGCCTGTTGCGACGACGGCTGCGAGCGCGCAACCCCAGCACCACCCGGCGTTCGCGCGGCGCCACCGCCCCCCTGGGGTGCGGCGCTGCGCCCACCGCCCGTCGAGCCCAGGCGGCGCTCCATTTGCTCGAGGCGCTCGAGCAAATCGCCAAGCGGCAACATCGGCTCGGCCTGGCAGAGCTCGATCAGGATCATCTCCAACACCAACCGTGGGAAAGCCGAGCGGGCGATTTCCTCGGCGGCATCGGCAAAGCGCTCGAAGTGCTGCTGCAACAACAACGCTTCGACCGAAGCGACCTGCGCCGCCAACTCAGCGACTTCGGCTTCGCTGGCGTCGACCAATTCACCAGGCTCGTTGCAGGTCTTGACCACGACCAGATCGCGCAAATGAGCCAAAAAGCCCTGAGCGAACTGCGCGAGATCTAGCCCTTGGCCGAAAAGCTCGGCAACGAGTTGAAGCGCGGTCTTCGTTTCGCCCGCGAGAACCGCCGCGGACAGTCGAAATAGCGTGCGACGGTCGGCAACACCGATGATCTCGGCGACGCGCTGTTCGTCGAGTTGCTGCTCGCCATCGGCACCATAGGCGATCACCAGATCGAGCAAACTCAGACTGTCGCGCACGCTCCCTTCGCCAGCACGGGCGATCAACGAGAGCCCACCCGCGCCAACGCTGATCTGCTCGCTCTCGAGCAAGCGCTCAAGGTGCGCGATCAGTACGGGCAATGCAACGCGCTTGAAGTCGAAGCGCTGACAGCGCGAGAGGATCGTCGCCGGAATCTTATGGGGCTCGGTGGTGGCGAAAACAAACACCACGTGGGGCGGCGGTTCCTCGAGGGTTTTGAGCAGCGCGTTGAATGCGCTGGTCGACAACATGTGCACTTCGTCGATGATGTAGATCTTGTAGCGCGCCCGCGATGGCAAGTAGCGGACGTTTTCTCGGAGCTCGCGAATGTCATCGACGCCAGTGTGGGAAGCGCCATCGATCTCGAACACATCCGTCGAGAAGCCGCCATCTCGACAAGCGTCGCATTCACCACACGGGGTAGGCGTCGGCCCCTTTTCGCAATTGAGCGCGCGCGCCAAGATCCGAGCGATCGTCGTCTTGCCAACGCCGCGGGAGCCGGTAAACAGATATGCGTGGTGAACGCGTTCGGCGCGGATCGCGTTAGCCAGCGTACGCGTCACATGCTCTTGACCGATCACCTGCTCAAACTGGGTTGGCCGATGTCGACGAGCCAGCGCGAGGTAGCCTTGGCCGTGCGATGCTTCGCTCATTCGATCACGCCCCTATCGATCACACGAGTCCGAAAAAGGTACGGCCGGGGCAAAACCCCGGCCGTTATCAGAAGCGGCCCCGAGCACCCGGCTTTTCCGGTACCGTTGCTCCCTTCCGGGCCTGGCGGGGTTCCCAAAAGAACCGTCGCCCGGAGCCATAACCATTTTAGCGGAGAGAGAGGGATTCGAACCCTCGGTGCCTTGCGACACACACGATTTCCAGTCGTGCACCTTCGACCACTCGGTCATCTCTCCACGTCGCATCGGAGAGAGAGGGATTCGAACCCCCGGTACGGTAAACCGTACACCTGATTTCGAATCAGGCGCCTTCGACCAACTCGGCCATCTCTCCAGCGGCTAAGCCGCAACGTGGACGGGAGAATAGTGGCAGGCGAACGGTTCGTCAACGCATCGCCACGGACCCGGGGAGAAAAAGCTGCGCTGAGCAGCGATCAGCTGCCTTGGCCTTTGCCGTAGAACTTCTGCTCGAGAAACTTCTCGACGGCCGAGAGATCCTTGAGCTCAGAGGCGAAAGAGACCGGATTGCCGCGTTGCGCCTTTTTCCACTCGACCAGCCGCAATTCGCCGCTGCTGTCGACCATCACGTTATCGAGGCTGATCGCGTTGTTGACGAAGTTTTCGCCGTGCATCAGCTCCAAGCGCCGCAGGAACCGGGAAACCGCTCCCGGCTGAATGAAGTGAAAGTTTTCTACCGCCACACGCAGCGAAACACCCGCGCCATGGGTACTCGGCCGAGGGTGTACGAGATGCGGCACGATCCCGAGGATCTGGCTCAACACGCCCTGAGTGCCACGCGACCGGCGACGTCGATAACGTTTTTCTTTGAATCTCTTTAGGTTGCGCTGGTCATTGTAGGTCGGTATACGGTAGCCGCTGATCAGCGGCTGCCGACGACGCTTGGCCCGCTTGGCCTCTTGCTGCGGCTCATTGTGTCGCTCGTGACGAACCAGCGGCACAGCGCCATCAGCGAACGCTGGCGCGGCAAAGAGAATGACACAGAGTGTCGATATTGCACGAAGCATCGTCACGGGTCCATGTAAAGCAAGGCCCGGACCAATGCCGATCGCCTGAAATCATTACCAAACGATGCCGAAACCCTCACCTGTTTCAAAACAGCCTGTAGAAATCGGGCAGTGCGCAACTTAATCGAATGGTTAAGATAGGGCGCGCGGCTGTGCTGCGGACGCGGCTATTTTTCGCCGGCTGCTCGCAGCTGCTCGAAGAAGTCGGCAAGCAGTGCCGCACAGCGCTCGGCCTCTACACCGCGCGTGATCGCCAGCCGATGGTTGAGTCGGGGATCATCG
Organism: Deltaproteobacteria bacterium; assembly: GCA_020633415.1. Lineage (GTDB taxonomy): Bacteria > Myxococcota_A > Polyangia > JACKDQ01. The sequence continues at coordinate 157,919 of JACKDQ010000001.1, read as the reverse complement.
CAGAGCGTGTAGAGCGAGCGCACCGCCCCGGCTTTCGGATCGGCGCAGCCATAGATCAGCGCCGAGACCCGCGCGTTGACCAGCGCCCCGGCACACATCGGACAAGGCTCGAGGGTCACATAGAGCCGACAGTCGCTGAGCCGCCAGTGACCGAGGGCTTGAGCCGCCTGGCGCATGGCGACGATTTCAGCATGCGCCGTCGGATCGCAGTCACGCTCGCGCAAGTTGTAGCCGCGACCGATTACGGTCTGGTCTTTAACCACCACGGCACCCACCGGCACCTCACCGGCGGCCGCGGCCTGGCCAGCAAGCTCGAGCGCCTGATCGATATATTGCCGGTCTATGTCCTTGCGTCGCATCGCCGTCGCTCTTCTCTCGCTGCGCACCAACCGACGCGCGCCGCGCTGGGTCGACCACCCCCAATGCCGGGGTGGCTTGTCCAGTGGTGGCCAAACAGCGAGCCGTCAGTCGGGCATGATAGGGACCCACCGTCGCCTTAACAACTTGAAAACACGCGGCGCCGACGGCAAATCTCGGCACAAATCCGCTGGCATAATCGATGCACAAGAGTGAGAGCGTTCAGGGAGGTTAGGTTGTTGCACCGGACAAAATGCCCACGCTTCACCGATCTCGCTCGACATGTTGGGTGCGCAAAAAGTCCTACCCATGCTCTGACACGTCCCAGCGCGCCGGAGGCCGTGTTCCCGCTATAAACCTCACCATAACCGCCCTCCACTATCCACCGCACACATCCGGGGCTCCGAGAACAAACTCGGGGCCTCGCGTCATTTTGGGCCTTCGAGTATCTTCTCGCGCCGATGAAACTGCTGACCTGGAACGTCAACTCGATTCGCCTGCGCCTCGACCGGCTAGCTGACCTCTGCCAACGCGAGGCGCCCGACGTGTTGTGCTTGCAGGAACTCAAGTGTACCGACGCCGATTTCCCAAGCGACGCCATCGCCGCGCTCGGCTACAACACGAGCTTTTGGGGACAAAAGGGCTACAACGGCGTGGCCATCCTCGCGCGCGCGCCGCTCGCGCTGCGCGACGTGCGCCGCAATTTCGCCGGTAGCCCGGTAGCTGAGGAAGCACGCAGCCTGTGGGCAACCGTCGGCGATCTGCGGATCGCCTCGCTGTATATGGTCAACGGACAGAGCGTCGGCAGCGATAAATACCAGGTCAAGTTGGACTTCTTCGCCGCGCTCACGGCTCACCTTCAACGCGAAATGATCGCCCACCCAGAACTCGTCATCGCCGGCGATTTCAACGTTGCACCCGAGGACCGCGACGTCTACGACCCGCGTCTTTGGAAGGGTCGCATCCTCTGTAGCGATCGCGAACGCGAGGCGCTCCAAGCGCTGTTGGGGTTGGGCTTGGTCGATCTGCATCGGCAAGTCGATCAATCGGCGGGCGTCTACTCGTGGTGGGACTATCGCTTCGGTCAGTTTAGCCGCGACCGCGGTCTGCGCATCGACCTGTTGCTCGGCAGCGCGGCGCTGGCCCAGCGCGTCAGCGCGGCGACGGTCGACCGACGCGCGAGAGACCCCAAGTCCTCGAGCGACAAGCCGAGTGACCACGCGCCGGTGATCGTCACCATCACCTAGGCGACGCGCTGATCGTCTTAGGCGAAACGGATCCGCGCATCGACCACCACACAACCTTGTCCAGGCGGCAGCAGCTTGATCGGGTTGAGATCCATCTCGGCCAGCTCGGGAACGTCGGTCACCAGTTGGTTCACCGCGCAGATCAGTGCCTTGAGCGCCTCAACATCGGCAGGCGGCGCACCGCGATAGCCGCGCAGCAGCCCCGCCGCCCGTGGCGCCCAGATCATCTCTTCCAGATCGGCTTGATGCATCGGGTGCAGTTTGAAAACGACATCGCGGATCAGCTCGACATGAACCCCGCCCAGCCCGAACATCAGCAGTGCGCCGAAGGTCGCGCTGCTCGTCACGCCAACGACGGCCTCGATACCGTCGGCCAAATAGCTCTGCACGATCACCTTCAGCGGCTGATCGTGACCCGCCGCCTTGAGTCGCTGCTGCAAAGTCGCAAAGCCCTGCTCGACGTCCGCGGACTCGCGCAAATCGAGCAGTACGCCGCCGATGTCCGATTTGTGTGGGATATCGGCGTTGGCGATCTTAAGCACCGCTGGAAAACCAACGCGCTCAGCCACCTGGACCGCCTCTTGGGCACTTTGTGCGCTGGCAAACTGCGCGGTGCGAATCCCGTAGGCGCCGAGCAGGTCGGCGATCTCGTCGGGAGGCAACCACCCTTGATCGCTCTTTTTCGCGGCGCTGCGGGCTGCGCTGAGCGGCGGGTCGTAAACTTGGCGCGACTCGAGCAGCGGCGAATCAGCCGTCTGCAACCACTCGCCGTAGGTCGCAGCGCGCGCCAACGCGTAGGTCGCCGCCTCGGGAAACGAGTACGACGGAACCTTGACGCTCTGGGCATCATGCAGGCCGATCGGAAATCCATGAGCGCCCATGAAACAAGAGACTACCGGCTTTGCGCTGCCCGCGGCAGCTTGACCGATCGCCGCAGCGACCTCGGGCGCGCCGATCATCAGCGGCGGCACAAAGATCACCAACACCATGTCGACATGCTCGTCTTCGAGAACGATCTTGACGGCCCGCGCATAGTCTTCGGCGGTCGCCGAGGCGATCATGTCGACCGGGTTGGTCAACGTCGCTTCGGGCGGCAAGAAGTCGGCGAGTTTGCTGACGCTGGTGCCGGAAAGCGCGGTGACCTCGAGCAAGTGGTTTTCGCAGGCGTCGGCGGCGAGAATTCCCGGACCACCGGCGTTGGTCACGATGGCGATCCGCCGCCCGCGTGGAATCGGTTGACTGGCCAGCAACATACCGACGTCGAAAAGCTGATTGGTGTTGTCAACGCGAATCACGCCCGCCTGTGAGAGCAGCGCATCGACGGCGACATCGGTACCGGCCAGCGCGCCGGTGTGGGAGGCCGCGGCGCGCGAGCCGGCCGTGGTACGACCGCTCTTTACCGCGACGATCGGCTTGGTCCGACAGACGCGCCGTGCGATACGCGTAAAGCGCGCCGGGTTGCCGAACGACTCGAGGTAGAGCAGCGTCACCGAGGTCCGCTGATCAGCTTCGAGATACTCGAGCAGATCGTTGGCCGAAACGTCGCAGCGGTTGCCAATGCTCACAAAGGAAGAGAGACCGAGCCCAAGGCGTTTGGCGCGCTCGAGAACGGCCGCGCCAAGCGCACCGCTTTGCGAAACAAAGGCCACGGGGCCAGCACCGGGAAACGCTTCGGCGAACGTCCCATTGAGCCGGACCTCGGGATCGGTGTTGAGCACACCCAAGCAGTTCGGTCCGACGATCCGCATGCCCGATCGGCGGCCGAGTTGTGCCAGTTCGCGCTCGAGCGCAGCACCGGCTTCACCGGTTTCGCGAAAACCCGCCGACAGCACGACGACAGCCTTGGCGCCACGCTTCGCGCACTCGGCCACCGCCTCGAGCACAAACGGCGCGGGCACCGCGCAGATCGCCAAGTCGAACGCTTGCGGCACGTCGGCCACGGTGCGATAGGCATGAACCGATTGCACCACATCAGCCTTGGGATTGACCGGATAGACCGGGCCCGTGAAGCCGTGGTGAAGCAGATTGAAAAACAACTCGCCGCCGACAGTTTTGCGGGCGCGAGAGGCACCGATCACCGCGATCGATCGCGGACGAAGCACAGCATCGATTGAGTCTGGCATGTAGCAAAAACTATCGGAGATAACCGCGGCAGGAGCAAGTTCGTAGCGACTGCTCCGCGCGACGAGCGTTAGCGATTGGACTTCTTTTGGCGCTGCTCCGCGCTGAACTGCGCGTGGGCCTGCGAAAGCACCTTGCGATCGCGGCGTCGCTCGACCTTTTTCAGCGCGGCTTTGAGGGAGAACCAACCGGTATCGAGAATTTCATGGTCCGGCTTGCCCCGCTTTTCCTTAAAGCGCATGAGGTAGTAGTAACGCTTGGCGTAACGCGTGCCATAGACACCGAGCTTGCCGACGATCTCGCCACGCACGCCTCCCTCTTGGCGCACTTCGACTTTCGCCGCCTTGCGCTTGCTCTGTTTGCCCTTGACCACGCCCTTGGGCAGCGTCCAGCCGTTGGTTCCCTCGCGACGCTCTTTTTTGCTGCGCACCAGCAGCACCTCGATCTCGCCGCTGCGCTTGGCGGGACGAAAGACGACCGCCCCCGCCGACGCCCAACGGGTCGGCGAGCGTTTGTCGGCGCGCCCCAAGTTGCGCCAGGCGCTGGCCGATGCGGCGTCGAGCAGGCCAACGACTACGATGATGGGCAGCAGAGCCCGCGGTCGCCAAGCAAACATCAACATCATCGCGCCTCGCGATTGCACAGTCCGTGCCGCAATCAGCATCCAATATCATTCGTATTTTCGTCTGACTGCGGTCAGCTGACCGGCGGCCGCAGCCCAGGCTAGCTACCACTCGACTAGCCACGCGTTACCCGGGCGGCAAAAACAGCGTAGACTCAAGCGGAGGTCAGCTGAGATGAACGACGGACTGCTGCTGCTCCTATTCATCGTCGGGTGGTTGCTGTTGCAGCTGGTGATCCTGCCGCGACTCGGCGTCAGCACCTGAATGGCGCCCAACGCGTGCACGCCGGGCCGGCGTGACGAAGACAAGAAGCCGGACCACAGCCCACCAGGCTGACCAAGCCGATCGGCGAGACTCAAGCTGACCAGCCTCAGCGGAGCGTCGCGCTGATCTCAGCGCGACCGATGCGCAGCTTCGGACCATCGACGATCAACTCGCCATCGACCACCGCAGCAAAGGTCGCGTCGTAAACGACCAAGGCCAGCTGCTCGGGAAACGCTGTGCCGCGAAACCGCACCGACCCCGAAACCGCAACATAGCGCTCCGCCCCGCTGGACGCCGACGGTAGCTGCGCCGTGAGCTGCATCGTGTCGGTGTTGTCGAGAAACGTCGCGGTCGACGGGTCGGGGACGAATCCCGATTGCAGCTGGAGCTCCAAGCGTAAAGGAATCTCCTCGGTGATCAGCGACGAACGCACCAGCCACTGAGCCGGTTCAGCCCGAGGCGCACTGTTTTCCAGTGTCGCGGCGAGATCGACAACCCTACCCCAATCGTAGCTGTAAGGTCCGACGAGTCCGGCAGCAAAGGCGTTGCCGCCGCCCGGGCTCTCAGCGAGATACAGCACCGCGTCAAACTGTTCGGCGGGCCGCGCACTGACGTAGCCCGAAGGCGTCAGCAAACGATACGCGCGTCCGGCTGGGTGCAAAAGCGATGGCTCGCTGTGTAGATTGACGTAACCGGCATCGCCGAGGTGCGACAACGCGCGCGCCAAGCTGTCCGCTTGCTGGTCGACGCGGTGTGAGCCGAACTCGGCAAGCGCAACATTGAGCCGCCCGGCTACGCCGGCGATCGCCGCATAGCGTCCGGCGAAGGTCTCCGAGAGGTAGCTTCCGACGCTGCGCAGTCCCCGACGGACAAAGGTCTGCTCATCGAGCGAAATCGTCTGGTGTGCGCGCGCCAGCTGTTCGTTGAGCAACCAGAGCACGCTACCTTGCGCCGGAACACCATCGCCGCGCTGCAAGATAAACATCTCGGACATCGCCTCCTGCTGCACGGCGAAAGTCCGCAACGCGTCCCGTCCTTCACGAATCTGCTCCGAGGCGCGCAGCGCACGATGTGCCAAACGCGCCCGCGATACCAGCGTCAGCGGCCAACCTTCTGTTCGTCTTGGATCAGCCAATCGACGACCGAGTAACTCCAATCCCGTCGCGCAGCGGCCCGCATCTGCGGCGCTATCACGACGGGTCTTCATCTCAAAGTGCGAGGCGAACGAGGTGCCGTAGCAGCGCGCCAAGCCGTCAAAGATGGCATCGCGATCGGCTACAGGCAGGTGGAAACGCAACTGCTCGAGCACACGCAAATCGGTGTCGGGCCGACCGATACCAAAACCAAACACGCGAACCGGTGCCTCTGCCGCACGATTGTACACACAGAGCCAATGCAGCAGCTCGCGCATCTCGGCGGTCAGTAGCTGTCCCTCGCCGAGCGCTTCGACGGCGCGCAGCGCGCCTTCGCGATCGCAGCGCCCAGCTTGAACATACTCGTCGGCAAGTTCGGTCTGGTACCAAGGCGTCGGCAAGGCAAGCGCGCCGTAGTTCAATCGCTCGATCACGTAACGGGTCAGCAAACCACGCAGTCGCTCGAGGCCGCGACTGCCCGCTATCGGCTGACCAAGCGCGAGCACTTCGGCAGGCGAGACCGCCTGGGCGAGTACGTCGAGCTCGACCTCCCGCGGCTCGGCCGCGAAGCGCAGCAGGCCGGGCTGCAAACGTAAGGGAAAAGATGGCGTCGGATCGAGTCGCTCAACGCCGTTTGCCGACGGACCGCTACAACCAAAACAGCACAGCAGTAACGATATGGGTAGAAGGTAAGCGTGCCGCATGACGAGCGACTATACAAATGCCGTGCCGCGATCGATCCGAGCTAAGCACCTAAGAAGACGCCGCTGTTCGAGTGCATCCACACACGCAGATCTGTTCGGATGTTGGACAGTTGAACGGTTCTTAGCGATCGACGGCGTTCACCTGATGCAGCGAGCTCAGCGACAGGCGCGCGCCGCGCGCACCAATTGGGCCAGATCGGTACAAATGTCGTAGGAGTCTTCTCCAAGGTGATGCGCGGCGGCCAGCTTATCGACGCGGCGCCGCTGGTCGAGCAGGCAGCGCGCGAGATGCTCGGCCTTGATCGTCTGCGCATCGAGCGCCGCGGCGTCGAGCTGGGTGCGCGCCACGTTCATCATCCGTTCGACCTGTCCGCTCAGGGTGCCGCGATCCGACAGCGTGGCACAACGATGAAGCACGACGATCCGTCGGACGATCTCGCCCTTGCGCGCACGCAGCAGCGCCTGCTCCTCGCGACGGTTGTGCGAGCTGCAGCAGAGCAGCGACGACAGCGCGGCGAGCAATAGCCCGACGCGCAACGACAACGGAAAACGGATCATAGGGATCAGTATAGGACGCCATCGGCTACAAGCGCTCCCCCCATCCCCGAGTACGATCACGCCGGCGCGAAACGGGCATCTCCGCCGCTATCCTAACCAGCTAGAACTGCTGCTTTTCCTCTGGACTGAGCACGTGTTTCGCTGATTGCTGCGCACTGTCGCGCCGGTTCACTGACATGGCGTCTGGTTTTGCGGTGTCGGCTAAAGCGTCCCATCATCCCCCCTTCTGCACGACGTCCATCGGCGAAAGCGAAGAGATCTCAGCTGATCCGCCGGCGCGACTTGGTGGTCTCCGATTTGCACAAATGGCCAGCATGACGGTGAGAGTCGGCGTCGACAGCCGACGCACTTTTTCAAAGGAGCCCCCCATGTCGGTCCACCGGATCCGCTTGCACTCCGCGCTCGCGACCTTGCTCTTGCTGTCATCGACAGCCTGGACCGCCCCAAAGACGATGGACAAGAACAACCGCGCGCGTGTACGCGCCGCGCTGCGGGCGATCTTTCCCGAAGCAAAACGATTTCGTCTCAAGTCCTTCGAAACGAGGCACTTCGCCACGACGATCAACGGAAAGTACTTCATTGCCGCGATCGACGCCGAGAATCCGGCGAAAATAGAGCTCATCAGCCGAGACCGCAACATAACCAGCTATTCCCGATGCGGCGAACGCCTCACCATCGACACCACACGGCGGGACGGGGTTAAAGCCACGGCGCTTGTACACCGGACGGCGGGCCGAACCCTCACGCTGCGCCAGCGTGGCGATAGACACGTTCTTGTCGAGCTCAAACTTCCTGGGCAAAAGCGTCAGATCGGCGGTGGCCTCGCACGCATTAACGCTCGCTTGGCGGCGAGCAACGCTGGGCTCGAGAAGCATCTCGGCGAGTCAATGCTCCTCGTTGACAGTGGCCACTTTAGCCTAGAGCCTGCCAATCAGCAGGGCTACATCGGAGCACGCTATCGAGCGGAGCACCAGCGCACGGAAAAAGCACTGCTCGATTTGACGGGCCGGTCGCTCGGCAGTGTCTTTTCCGACACGGTCACGACGCCCAGCGTGCTAGCCATCGATCAGCTCGGCGAAGATCGCGTCTACCGCGCGATAGAGTGAACGCGACGAGCATTGACAAGCGCCAGATGGCGGCCGCCGAACCTAATCCGGTAAACATCTAGAATTACCAAGATTATCGACCATGGCTCCGGATCTCGCTGCATTGGCCGGTACTCGGGTCAGTTGACACCAAATATAGGTCAGTAAAAGCAGCGAGTTAGTGCAAGCGGGGGGGGCGCCACCGCCCAGAAGTTCATGGATCCGCGCCACAGCGCTCTAAGCTGTTGAATTTGTTTCGCCAGATCGTCGCAGCGGACGGCACGGGCCTTGCTTAATCAGTCGCCGTACGGAGGGGCTTGATGATGAGGCACTTAGTCACGACGACGATCGCTTTGCTTATCGCAACGCCGGCTTGGGCGGGCAGCTACGCACCCGGCACCTTGACCCTGGAGAGTGCTAGCATCACCGCCAACGGCCGCGATCTGGAAATCAGCGGCGTCGTCAAGAACAACTCGACCACCGACAACGTCGGCGAAACCTTCCACGTCGGCATCAGACTGATCTACAGCAACATCGGCGGCAAGAGCAAGGCCCAGCTCAACACCAAGACCGCCTGCGGCGCCAGCGCGGGCGTCGACGGCGACAACAGGCTCAACGAATTCCTCGGCTCGATCGGCAAGGGCAAAACCAAATCGTTCAAGGTCACGATCAAAGACCAGCCAGCGGGAAGCTATCAGGCGCAGGTGATCGTCGACTACAAGTGCCAGCTCACCACGCCCTCCCAGTGGCAAGATTCAGCGATGGCCAGCGGCTCGGCGACGATCATGCCGATGCACGACCTCAGCGCTCACGTGGTCAACGTCGACAAGGGGGACGACACCAACAAATTCGTCACCGTCGATTTCAAGGTCTGCAACACCAAGGGTGAAAAGGACTTCAACCAGACCGTCGACGTGGCGATGTGGGCCCAAAAATCGGGCCAAAATACCGGCTGCAAGTCGATCACCCAGACCAGCAATACCCGCGTTGTCCAGCAGATCAGCTCGGTCCCCAAAGGAACGTGCATCACGAAAGATAACAGCGGCAAGCCGCTGCAGGTCAAAGTGCCCCACGATCAACTGCAAAGTGGCCAATGGTACGCGGCGATCCGCGCCGACTGGAGCTGCGTCGCCAAGAGCGATGACCTCGATCCCGACAACAACGATGACGCCCAACTCTACACCCTCAACGGGACGACCACCGGCGACGCCCAGCTCTCGATCGAAAACTTCACGATCAGCGGCGATCCCAACGTGCGCTTTGACCTGACCATCAAAAACATCGGCCAAAACGACGCCGGTGGCGTGGTGCTGCGGATCTACCGTGACCAGGGCGTCGAGCCGACCTGCCAAACCGGCGGCACGAGCTACGACACCCAGGTGCAACTCGGCGTGATCACCGCCGGCACCAGCGTACCCAAGACGGTCACCTTGCCCAACATCGCCAACGGCGACTACACCGGCTACGCCGTTGTCTGCGGCAACGGCAACATCGGCGCAACCGCCTCGCAGCAATACTCCGTGCGCAATCACAGCGACAATCCCAACGACTTGCCCGCTGACCTCTATTTCAAAAGCGGGCTCAACTGGAGCGATGCCGGGAATGGCGCGACGCGCTTCGAGGCCGAAGTCTGTAACCTCGGTCAGCCGATCACCGGGCCGGTCACCGTCCGCATCTATTATGATCGCAACAGCCAGCCGCAGTGCGGCGAGGCCGCTGGGCTGGGCGATGAACGAACGCTCTCGAGCGGCGTCGGCTCAACCTGCCAGATCGTCAGCTTCGTGCGCAACGACGGCCAGCTGGGCAACTTCAACGCCTTTGTGGTGATCGACCCGAGCTGCTCGCTCAACGAAGATCGCAGCAACAACGTGGCGAACACGAACTATCAGGTTGCCGCGCCGAACGACCCCAATAACCCCAATAACCCCAACAACCCCAATAACCCGCCACAAACTCAGCCACCGATGTCGAGTGGCGGATGCAACGTGATCAGTGCGCCGAGCACCAGCATCTGGGCGATTGCCGCCCTGTTGCTCGTGCTGCCGTTACTGCGCCGCCGTCGACGCCTGGCCGTGCTTCGTCGCAACAACTAGGATCGCGCCACAGCAGGCTGTTCTCCTTGCTCGAGCTGCCATCCCAGCTGTTCAAGCGCGGCGAGCGCCTCAGCCTGCCGTGCGAGCAGGACCAAAACCGCCAGCTGATCACCGCTGCGCAGCGTGACAGCATCGGTGACCGGCCAGCGCTCCTTACCCCGATAATGCACCAACGGCAGCACCAGCCCCTCGGCGATCAGCGATTCGAGATCGGCCACTTTGCCCCCCTTGGGCAAGATAAAACGCTCGGTGCGCGCGCTGTTTAGCCGACAGCGCACCGCCCAGAGGCCGAGATCTGCCACCGCAGAGAACAGCACTTCAGCGCCGGCTTGATGCGCCATCTTCGTCGATATCCCGCCAGGCTGTAACGCGACGAACAACGAACGCAATTGGCTCTCGCTGCGCACCAGCTGCAAAAAGAGGATGTTGATCTCCTCGTTGAGCGACAAACCGATCGCGCCGAGCCGCGTCTCGACTCGGCTGGCTTCGATCGCGCGCTCCCCCAAGGCGTTCTCGCAGATCGCTTGTAGCCCCTGGGCCTCAGCTGTCTGACAAAGCTCTTCGTTGGTGTCGATCAGCACGACGTCGTCAGCGCTCTCACGCAGCGCCAGCGCCAGCGTTCGCGCTAAGGCGTTGGCGCCGAGCACCACCCAACCGCTCTGCCGTTGCTTGAGCTTGAGCAACCGCGCGACCAATCCGCCGCTCAAACCACCGATCACCACTGTCGCTGCGATCACCAAAAAGACCAGCGCACGCAACTCGGTCGCCGACGAGACACCGCGCCCGGCGAGGTCGGCCGCGAACAACGAGGCGATCGCCGCGGCGATAATCCCGCGCGGGCCGATCCAGCCGATAAACGCACGCTGTCGCCAATTCAGGCCACAGCGCCAGGTACCGATCCATGCGTTGAGCGGACGGACGATGATCATCAAGACGACAACCACCCAGATACCTCGTGCGCCGAGCGCCTGGATTTCGCTGAGCCGCACGTCGGCAGCGAGCAAGACAAACAGCAGTCCGATCAGCATCACGGTCAGCTGCTCTTTGAACTCCTGCAGCCCGTGATGAACTCGCGTCTTACCATTGCCGACGACCAAACCGGCGATCGTTACCGCTGCCACGCCGGATTCGTGCACGAAAGCGTTTGAGCAAATGAAGATCGCCCAGGCAACGCTGAGCACAAAGGTGTTTTCCAAGCCTTCAGGTACCCAGCGTCGCCTGCGTAGCAGTAGCACTAGGATCAGCCCACCAACCGTACCAACGCCGACGCCCACACCGATCCGCAAGCCGCTGTCGGCAAGCGCGCGCGCAAAGCTCGCACCACTCGGCTCGATGGCGATCTCCACGGCAAAGGCGGCGAGCACTGCGCCGATCGCGTCGATCAGTAGCCCTTCTGCCTCGAGAATTGTCGAGACTTGGCGCTGAACCTTGAGCCGTCGCAACAGCGGCGTGATCACCGTCGGACCGGTAACAACGACCAACGTGCCAAACAGCACAGCGATCCGCCAAGGCCACCCCATCAGCAGCCGCCCGGCAAGCGTGCCGCCGATCGCGGTGACCAGAGCACCGAGGGTGACCAGCTGTTGGATCGCTCGCTGCTGGCGACGCAGCCGCGCGATCTCCAAGTTCAGTCCCCCCTCGAACAGGATCACCGCAACCGCAAAACCGACCAGCAAATGGAGCGCGGCACCGAGCGTGCTCGGCTGAACAAAGTTAGCGACATCCGGCCCCAGCAGCACGCCTAGCAGCAGCAGGACGATGATGCCTGGCAGCCGCAAGTGGCGCGCAACGGCTTGGCCGACCATCCCGGCGCAAACTGCAATCGAGAGAGTAACGGCCGGTGAAGAAAATGCCATCGCGCTCGTGTCCGTCTGGTCCGCGGTCGGCGGACACCTTGACCGCCCTGATCAGAGATGCAATTGTTCGGCCGCGTTAGCGATCAACAATACTGATGCTTTCGCTAACAGTCAAAGCAGGTCGGCGATGCAGCGAGTCGATCGCACCCAAGATGTCCTGAGAGGTTCGGTTCGATGATGAAAATCACGGCCAATCGGCTGTTCGCCGCGGCGATCGTGCTGATCTACCTCTACTCTTTTCCCTACTTCCCCAAGATCCACAGCGCCAATGAGCTCCCGCGGATCTACCTAACCTACAGCCTGATCGAACACAAGACGATCCAAATCGACCCTGGCATCCGTCGCTGGGGTGCTACCGCTGATACCTCGACGGTCAATGGCCACAGCTATTCGAACAAGCCGCCAGGGTCATCGCTGCTCGCGGTACCGGCCTACTTGGTTCTCAAGGGCATCGCCGCGCTCGGTGGCGATCAGCCATCGCTCGCGCAGCTGATGTGGACCTTTCGCTTTGCGACGTCGACGCTACCAGCGCTGCTGTTCTTGCTGTTGCTCTGGCGTTTCATCGGCCGCTTTACCACCGATGACCGCTGCCGACGACTAGCCCTTGCTGCCTACGCACTCGGCACGCTGGCGATGACCTACGCGATCCTGTTTATCGCCCACCAGCTGGCGAGTGTCTTGATCTTCAGCGCGCTCGTCGTCTGGCTCGAGGCGCTGGAGCAGCGCAAGAAAACGCGCTGGTTCTTTGTCGGTGGGTTGCTCGCGGGCTGCGCACCGCTATGCGACTATCAGACCGCGTTCATCGGCGTTCCGTTGGCGATCTGGCTGTTGATCAAGCTGCTGCCGCGCACCACTGAGCGTCGACCCTGGGCGCTCATCGCTGCAGCGGCCGGCGCGCTTCCGCCGCTAGCCACCTTGCTCGGCTACCACGCGCTGGCTTTTGGCCATCCGCTCAAGACTGGCGTCGACTCCGCCCAAGCCTTTGCACACCATCACACGCAAGGTTTCTTGGGAATCACCGCGCTACGCAGCGAGGCGTTCATCGGTTCGTTCTTCTCGCCCGACAAAGGACTGTTCTTCTTTTCACCGTTTCTGCTTTTGGCGCTCGTCGGCTGGGTGCTCATGGCACGTCGCCGCCAGTGGACGATGTTGCTACTAAGCGCCAGCGTCGTTGCGATCTTCGTGCTGTTTATCTCTTCGATCAATTTCTGGCGCGGTGGCTGGCAGTTCGGTCCGCGCTACATTACCGCGATGCTGCCATTTCTACTGATCCCGATCGCTGTGACCATCAGTCGTTGGCAGGCAAACTGGGCGCTGCGCGCGATCTGCGTTGGACTGATCAGCGCGAGCATTGTGATATATACGCTGGGCAACGCGCTTTATCCGCACTTCCCCGAGAGCTTCCGCAATCCGCTATACGAGATCGTCTTCCGCCTGCTCGTCGACGGATACGCCCCCTATAACCTCGGCTGGTTGATCGGTCTACGCGGCACAGCGAGTCTGATCCCACTATTGATCACACTCGGCGCATTGCTGATCTTTTTGGCGATCCCCGATCGTCGAGCCCTGCGATCGGGATTGCTCGGCCTTGCCCTCGCCGCAGGTATCATCGCCGCCTATGCAGCGGTTCCGCGCACCCCTGCTGGCGAGCAGACATATCGCCAGTACGTCGCAGGAGCGATGCCCAAGTAGGCGCCGCGCAGCAAATGCCTCTTTTCCGATAACGCCGGGCTAGCCGCGTCGCTGACGCTCAAAGGCGATCAGCCGGGCGAGCCCCTCTTTGACGCCCACCGAGATCTGAAAACCGAGCTCGTCTTTGATCCGGCTGATTTCAGCCACCGAATGCCGAATGTCACCGGCGCGCTCTTCGGCGTAGCTCGGCGAAAGGTCACGATCGCAAATCTCACCGAGCGCCTTCAACAGTTGATTGAGCGTTGTGCGTTGTCCGCAGCCAACATTGTAGGCGCGACCGGCCGCCCCCGGCGTTGTCGCCGCAAGCATGTTGGCGTTGACGATGTTTTCGACATAGACAAAGTCGCGACTCTGCTCGCCATCGCCAAACACCGTCGGTGTTCCCCCATCGAGCGCCCGATCGACAAAGATGCTGATCACGCCTGAATAGGGCGACCGTGGATCTTGGCGCGGTCCGAAAACGTTAAAATAGCGCAGCGACACGGTCTCGACGCCGTAAAGCGCGTTAAAGGTCGCCAAATAATGCTCGCCACAGATCTTCTCCACGCCGTATGGCGAGATCGGTTCGGGCGCCATCGTTTCGCGCTTTGGCAGTGTCGGCTCCTGGCCGTAGACCGCCGCCGAGCAAGCAAACATCACACGCCGCACCTTTGCTGCCCGCGCAGCGAGCAAGACGTTGAGGGTCCCCTGGATGTTGACATCGTGCGACTCCTGCGGGTTTTCAACCGAGTAGGGGACCGATACGATCGCCGCCTGATGAAAGACCAACTCGCAACCGTCGGCTAAACGCGTCAACAGCGGCAAATCGCGCACGTCGCCCTCGACGAATTCAACGCGGTCACCAAACAGCTCGATGTTTTCTCGTCGGCCGGTAAACAGGTTGTCAACCACACGGACCTGATGACCGTCGGCCAGCAAACGCTCAACAAGATGGGAACCGATGAAACCAGCACCACCCGTAACAAGTGCGCGCACAGAGATCTCCTCGCCTAATGCCGGTCAGCTCGCCAACGCCTGGCGGCGATATTCGCCGGGCGTCTTTCCCGTCCAGCGTTTGAAAGCACGATGAAAAGCGCTGGGTTCAGAAAAGCCCAACAGGAACGCTGCCTCGCCGATCGCGATATGTGGCTCCGCCAAATAACGATGCGCCATCTCGCGGCGCAGCTCGTCGAGCAGCTCTTGGTGCGAAGTCCCGTCGTCCTTGAGCTTGCGCTGCACAGTGCGCGCACTCATTTTGACCTCGCCGGCGATCGCCTCCAGGCTCGGATCGCCACCACGCAGCGCTTTGGCCAACAGCCGTTGCACCCGGGCAGCGAAACTCTGCGGCCGTGGCAGGCGCGCCAAGAGTTCGTCGGCATAGGCGTTGAGCACCGTTGCCAACTTCGGATCAGCACCGACAACGGCAAGATCCAACGCACTTGGCGCAAAAATGATCTCATTGCGCGGCTGTTCGAAGCTGATCGGGCAACCAAACAACCGCCGATGCTCCGCATTGCCCGTCTGCGGCAGCGGATGCTGAAAGCCAACCGCTCGCGGGACAATTCGCTCGTCGGTCATTTGGCGACCCGAACAGATCAAAATCCCCAAAGTAAATTCAGCGGCGTGTCGCGGTGAACCACTCGGCAGCTGGGGCAACGTATAGCTCAGCACGGCACCGCGCGGGTCGGTCTCATCGAGCGCAACCTCGACCGCATCGTGCATCAACCTCACATAGCGCACCACCCGCAAATAGGCTTGACGCAAGGTCGGCGCATTGCGCGCAGCAAAATCGAGCACCGCCAGCGCGCCTGGCTCCAGCCGCTCGGCGAGATGCAGACCGAAGTCATCATCGCCGACGCGACGCGGCAACTCTTCCCAGAGCGCGTTGGCTTCCAACCGCGGAATGCGCGTGTCGAAACTATCGGTGTTTTCTGGCAGCTGCAGATCGGACAGGTCAGCGCCGGCCCGACGCGCCCCCTCGATCAGCGCCCCCAAGTAAACCGCTGAAACGGTAAACCGCGGCATCGCCTCGAACCCTCGCAGATCACTAACTGCCATAGTGTACAGAAATCGCGCGGGTAGACAAAGGGGGTGCGGGCGCGGCTTGGGGACTTTGCTAAGCTTGAGCGCTAAGCTTGAACGCTAAGCTTGAGCGCTAGGCTTGAGCGCGGGTCTGTATCCGCTCGACGATGCGGGTGATCTTCTTGCGCAGCTTGAATTTGCGGCTGTGGACGGTATTGATCGAAATGCCGAGTTCTTCAGCGATGCGCTTGGTGCACAGCTCGTCGGAAAAGCAGTAACGCACGAAGCGCTGCTCATCCTCGCGCAGGCGGGAGATCGCCTGGCGCGCGATCTCGGCGCGCTGAACTTGGTCGTAGCGCATGTCCGGGCGCGCGGTCTCCACCGGCTCAGCGTGGGGCGTATCGTCGATGTACGCGACCACCGTGTGGTTGACCCGCAGGTAGTCGATCGTCGTGTTGGTGGCGATCAAACCGACCCAGCTGCTCAAGCGCGTGCCACGCTCGGGATCAAATCGACGCAGCTTGGCGCAATCGTCGCGCAATAATGCCACCCAGACCTCGGCGACCAAGTCGTCGACATCTTCGGCCGCCAAGCGCACACCGTAGCGGTGCAAAACGCGGCTGACGCAGCGGGCGATGAACCCATCAAAGCGCCGGCAAAAGCCGGTCCAGCCATCGCCGTCTCCGCTGAGCACGCGCTGCAGCAGCTCCAAGTCGATCTGGCGTTGGTCGCGTTCAACAGCTTCTTGCATTACCTCTCCTGTCTTACAGCAGCCGACATCTGACCTCTTATACTTACTTGTGCGAGGTCGCAGATCAGTGACACAAGGTGACGAAAGCTTTGACCGGCGACGTCATTGTTTTTCGGTGGTTGCCTAACACGCCACAGCCTTGACCGAGTGCGCCAGCGCGACACTGGAATGCTCGTGGCAGACGTATCCCGGCAACGCGCCAAGTACCTCGAAGCCGCTCGAACCAACCAAACTGCTCGTCACGCCGCGAGGGTTACACAGCGGCAGGGTAGTTGTCTGTAGGAAAGTCGCGCCCGATGGGCGAGCAATCCGCACACTGCGCGATTTGGCGCAGCCCAGAGGCTGAGGTCTATGCAACTATCTCTTGAAATACCGAGGACTAAGCGCGACCCAGCAAAACGCGACCGCAGTTGCCCGACGCCTTAGAACTGCCTCATCACCGATGACAATTGTCGCTCGAGCTGGCGATCGCGCTCCTCGATCGCCCCGATCTTGGCCCGCTGCTTGGCCAGCGCATCTTCGACGACCAACACCCGAGCAACCAACGGGCCAGCGGCTTTGGCGCCACCGGCTGCGCGCAGGTGCCCCTGCAGCCGCTCAAGCTCCTCGGTCCGCTGACGTACTTGCGCGTGCAAGCGATCGCGCTCCTCTTCGAGGGTCTTGCGCTGCTGTGCGATCGCTCGCCCGCGCTCGAGTGTCGGTCGCTGCGCCACCGACAGCGCTGCTAGCTTGGCCAACCGATCGAAGACCGCCAAGTTGAGCCCACCGAGCGAGGTAAAGCGCACCAGGCCTTCGACGGTCTCAAGGGTGCGCTGCAACGTCACACCGGCGGCGACCCGAAAGATCGCGATCGCCTTGTTGTGATCGCCATCGAAATCCAGCTCGTCTGCCCCACTGACCTTGGCGTTCGTCGACACCGGCAACTGAACCTGCACCGTTCGCAGTTGATCATCACGGTTGCTGAGCTCAATCGAGCGCTGCGTCTGCTTGAGGTAATGCTCCTCAAGTCGGCCCTTGCGAAAAACCAGACGCTTGACGCTTTCGGTCTGCTTGACGCGCTTGACCTGCAATTCCAGATCGACGTCGGTTCCGTAGGCCACAAAACGGCGCTGGCCGGGCTTGGTGCGCTCTAAATAGGACTCGCCGACGAAACGCCCCTGCTGATAGATCGCGATCGTTCCCGCTGGCAGCGTCTGCTGGGTTCGATTGACCAACACCACGACGCGTCGCGCCGCCGCAGCAAAGCCAGCGAAATGCGTTACGCGCTGGGCCTCGGTCTCGGCGTGCAAAAACGGCAGCAACGCACTGCTGTGGGGCAACAGATCGATCCCGCGTTCGGTGGTGTAGCCAAACGGCGCCCCCGCCGGCAGACCCGGGCGACCATAGCTCGCCAAATTGCCGACGATCAGTTCATCGCTGGCCCGCGGCCCCGACCGCACCACCATCCCCTTAACGCCCCGACCACTGCCACGCCCCGACGTGCTCCCCGAACCATAGCCACTGCCGATCGAACCTCCGTCGGACTGTCCGTCGTCCAGCTGATCGCCCCAAATCTCGTCGGGGGTGGTGTTCAACAACTGCGGCACCGTCGGAAGGCGACGCTGGGGATGCACCAACCGGCGCCGCAAATAGCGCGGCACGGCGAGGGGAAAAAGAAATGAATCTGGTCGACCGCTAACGATGCTGACCTTGACGCCACGCCAATGCTCAGCCGTATCGTTGTGGACCAAGGCCCAACCGCGTAGCGAACTCCGTCCAGCGCGCGTATCAATCAACCGATAGGTCGCCCGCCAGAGCGGCGTCTCCGCGATATAGCCCAAGCGAATCGGTCGATCCCTTTTGGCCAGCAGCGAGAGTAACTGCGCGCGACGACCGCCTTTGCTCGACAAGCCACCGACGGCGGAGCGAAGACGCGCTTGCGTCTGATGGTCGAGCGGATGCAGCGCGCTCACGTCGCTCAGCGCCAAGCGACGCAGCGAGCCGTCGTCGGTCAGCAGCAATACGGCAGCGGTACGCGCCGCAGCGGCGGTCTTACTCGTACCGTCTGACGCTGTCGGCGCTCGGTCATCGCTGACGTCAACCAACCGCCCGACTAGGGCTTGACCGCTGACGGTCAACTGCAGGCGTTTACCGCGCAGCGTCTGCATCAGCTTGACGAAGGTCACGCTATCGCTGTCGTCAGCCGAGAGGCCGGCAAGCGCGCGGGCAACTCCGCGCGTCAACGTGCTCGGAAAGCGCAGGCCGATCGTCGAGCGCAGGTCATTTTCGCCGACAATCGTCAGCGTCTTGAGCGCGTCATCGAGATGACCTGCAGGAATCGGTAACGCGGCTTTGACCTGGGGCACGCCGTGGCGCTCGAAGTACCCGATGCCCGTCTCATAGAGTCGCACATGAACCAACGGCAGGATCGCTGCCGGTGAGCGGTACTGCACTCCCGTACAACCGGCCGCGCAGATCGCGATCAAAAACAGTCCCCAGCGAAACGGCTCGCGCTCAAACAATGCAGCCTCCTCGATTTTCCCGTGGTCTGTCGCGCACGGTAGGCTCAGACAACGCGACACACCAGAAGTTCCGAAACGGATCTCGGCAGATCAGCGCTCGCCGGGCAGCCGCGCCATCGCGCTTTGTTTGTGACCCAGCGCACAGCGAGTGGTCGCTGCGCCGCGATGCTCCGCGGCATGCGGGTTGAAATCGAAGCGACCGTCGCGCATCGGCCTCAGCACGTATCTCGGGTGATGCGCGATCGCCTCGCCGGACTGACCAGCGTGTTAGTTCAGATGGAGGCGATGAAAGTTGATCACAACCCCCAGTGATTGAGCAATCGATGCCAGGGGTCGTCGATCGGCATCGTTCGAGAGTGGCGCGGCTTTTCTGCCGACGGGTACCACTTGCCAAAACTCAGCAAGTTTTTGATCGGTTTGGTGTCGCCGGTGAGGTAGGCCCATTCTAGTGCCGCGACGGCACGGTGGTGCCCTTCGCCGACGTAATACACACCATCGTGAAGGCGACCGCCGATCTGACCCTCGGCATCCTGATAGCGGTAGCTGCCGCTTTTCATCGCCGAGATGAACTGCTTGGCCTTGTCGCGACTGCCCAGTCCGCGTTGGGTGGCGCGAATCTGCGGTAGCCCCAAATCAGCAGGTGAACTAGCCGCCAGCCGGACCCAACGCCGCACGTCGACCTGGCGAATCTTCGCCAAGAAGCCGAATAGTTTTGGTGTTTTGGCCTGCAATGGCGGCGTCATCAGCAGGACCGCGACAACCACCATACCCAAAGGCTTCCGCTTCATCGAAGCGAGCTAATGCAAGATCTTGCCCAGCGGACGGGGTCTGCGACGCCAATTCAAAGTCGGCGGCCTGACTAGTCGTAGCCGTAGCTATCGTCCTGCTGAGGAGCATCAGCGGGCGTTGCCTTGGATGCTGGAGGTGCACCGAGCCGCACGTCGAAGTACTTGAGCGCGGTGAGACCAGCAGCCCCCAAAAGCGGCAGCATCAACAGCACCATGCGCACCACGAAAGCAACGCGCGGCTTGGCGCGACGCAGCGGCGCCCAGCGCGCTAGCAACAGCACCAACGGAGCCACAGTCAGCAGGGCGAAGGCCGACTTGGGCAACTCGCCGTATAGTAGGCCCTGACTCCAATGACTGACGGTCACCAGCGCGACGACGGGAGCCGCGCTCGACAGCCTACCGACCGCCGGATAACGCCAGACCAACAGAAAGACCAACGACAACGACGCGACCAGCGCACCGAGCAGCTGCCCGGAAGCGTTGAGCGCCGACATGACCACCGTCGCCGCCGAGACGGTACCGAGTGCCAAAAGCGCAAAAGCCAGCGACGGACCGGGCTCGACCTCAGCCTGCGCGGCGAGCGCCGTCCAGAAGACGAACGACGCACCCGCGATCGCCGAGATCCACAACGCCGTGGTCAGCACAGTCCAGCCTTGTGGCCCGATCAACGGCGCGGCGATCCACCCGGCCGCAGCGAAGCAAACGACCAGTCGCAGCAGGTAGCGCACCCTTTTGCGCCAATATAGCTCCAGCGCACCAAGTAGCAGGGCGGCGACCGCCACGTAACAGACGCGAAGATTGATCGCATCGGCACTCTTGATGCTCAGCGAGAGGTTGCCAGCCAGGTAGCCGAGGCCGAGAGCCAGACCGGAAATCAGCCGACCGCTCGACGGCTGGGTCGCCAATCGTCGGAGTACCGCGAACAGAATAACGGCGGTAACTGCCATCGGCAGCAGGATGGTAAAGACGACCAGGTCGACGACCATTGCAGCACCCTATCGGCGAAATCTCGCGCTCGCTCAGCGCACTCGATCATCCGCTTCGAGCGCGCTCAGCGAGAGCCGCCGGTGCGCGTACACCGGCGCTCTTCAAGCAGCAGCTTACTTGGCCTTGATCGCCTCAAAGGCAAGAATCAGCTGAATCTCGTCGGCCGCCGGACCGATCATCTTCTTCATGCCGTACTCGGTGCGCTTGATCTTCAGCGTCCCCTCGAAACCGATCCGCTGGTTGCCCCAAGGATCCTTACCCTCACCGACCTTCGTCAACCGCACAGTAACGTCCTTGGTCGTACCGTGCAGCGTTAGCTTACCGCTGACGGTGATGTTCTTGACGCTACCGCGCACAGCGCTGCTGACGAAGGTGATCTTGGGGAACTGCTTGACGTTGAGAAAATCGGGGCTGCGCAGGTGCTTGTCGCGCTTCTGCTCGCCGGTGTAAACGCTCTCAGCGTCGATCTCGATCGAGACCGAACTCTTGCCGATCGGCTTGGCCGCCTCGATTTTTCCGCTGAACTTGCGAAACATCCCATAGGTGTAGCCCGCGCCAAAGTGCAGGGTCTTGAAGACCACCGCAGAATGAACTGGGTCGATGTTCCAGGTCTCGGCAAAGCTCGTCGACGGAGCGATCAGCAGACCTCCCAGCACAGCGATCAGGTGGCGTCCTCGTACAGTTTTCATCGTCTATTCTCCATAACTCGGTTTTTGAGCTGAGCAACTCGCCAAGAAGCGAGATTAACGTTGGTCGAAGCGGTCGCGATCATGCGGCGCTTCGAGATTGAGTTCAGGTCCGAGCGGAACCACCCGCGTCGGATTGATCGAAGTGTGGCTGGCGTAATAATGGTGCTTGATGTGGTCGAAGCGCACCGTGCTGGCCACACCAGGAAGCTGATACAGCTCGCGCAAGTAGTTGCTAAGGTTTTCAAAGTCGGCGATGCGTTGGCGGTTGCACTTGAAATGGCCGACGTAGACCGCATCAAAGCGCACCAAGGTGGTAAACAACCGCCAATCAGCCTCGGTGATCTGCGTTCCGACGAGATAGCGCTGAGCAGCGAGTCGCTGTTCCAGCCAGTCGAGCGCGGCAAACAATTCGTTGTAGGCCTCTTGATATGCCGCCTGGCTCGTCGCAAAGCCCGCGCGGTATACGCCGTTATTGACCGCGTTGTAGACGCGCTCGTTGACGGCGTCGATCTCGGCGCGGAGCGCCGCCGGATAGAGGTCGAGCTGCGGGTTTTCCGCGAAGCGATCGAAAGCCTGATTGAACATCCGGATAATTTCGGATGACTCGTTGTTGACGATCGTCTGCTGCAGCTTGTCCCAAAGCACGGGCACCGTTACACGACCGGTATATTGAGCGTCAGCGCGTTGGTAGAGCTCGTAAAGAAAAGACGCACCGAACTGCGGCTCCGCCGTCGCACCCGCGAAATCGCTGCCAAACGCCCAGCCGTGGTCGGCCATCAGCGGGTGGACAACCGAAACGCCAATCGCCTTCTGCAGCCCTTTGAGCTGACGAACGATCAGCGTGCGGTGTGCCCACGGGCAGGCGTATGAGACGTAGAGCTGATAGCGACCGGGCTCTGCCGGAAAGCGCGTGCTGCCGATCTGCTCGCGAAACTGACTCGGCTTGCGGACAAAGCGACCGCCGCTTGCGCTGGTGTCGTACCAACGATCCTGCCACTCCCCGTTGACCAGCAATCCCATCGCCGTCGCGCCTCCTTGTGTAGGAAACAGTAATACCCCGCTGATTGGTTGACAATGCAGCAGTTTAGGACACACTGTTTCCCAATAGGCAACAATGATCGCATTGGAAAACCTCAGTCGGATGGCGGTGTTCGCCGCTGTGATCGAAGAAAACGGCTTTTCAGCGGCGGCACGACGCCTTGGATTAACGCGCTCGGCGGTCAGTCGGCAGATCGCCCAACTCGAACAAGCGATGGGCGCGCGCCTGCTGCACCGCACCACGCGCCGCCTTCAGTTGACCGAAGTTGGCGAACGCTTCTTCGCCAGCTGCCAGCGCATCGTCGGTGAGGCCGAGAACGCCGAGCGCCAATTGCAGCGGCTGCAGGCTCAGCCAACAGGTCTCTTGCGAATCACCGCGCCGGTGATCGCCGATCGGATCCTGATCGAAACGCTGAGAGTTTTCCTCGCACGCTACCCGCAGATCGAGGTCGACCTCGTGCTCGACGAGCAGTATCTCGACTTGGTCCAAGAGCGCTTCGACCTGGCGCTGCGTATCGGTCACCCACACGACAGCAGCCTGATCACTCGACGACTCGCGCCGATCGATCAAGTCGTCTGCGGATCGCCGAGCTACTTCGCCGCGCGCGGGCGACCAGCAGCACCCGATGCGCTCAGCAGACATGACTGGCTGGTCTACAGCCTGTTCGCTTCACCGCGGCGTTTCACCTTCAGCGACGCACAAGGCACGATCCGCACGGTGAGGGTCAACGGCCGGCTGCGCGCCAACAATGGGCCTGCGCTGCGCCGCGCGTTGCTCGCCGGACTGGGTATCACGCTGATCCCACGCTTTTTCGTCGCTGAAGATCTCGCACGAAATCGCCTGCAGACTGTCCTCGACGACTACAGTTGTCGCTCTACAGCGCTGTACTCCGTTTACCCACATCGTGACCACTTGCCCTCTAAAGTGCGCCTATTTCTAACGGTGCTGACCGAGTGCCTGCCGAGAGTGCTCGGCACAGCGCCATCGGACAAAACGACGTGACGACCCCACAAGCGATTGTTTAAGATCGATCCCCAGAGGAGGTCGCAATGGACAGGCAACCGACGCAAGGACCTCCAACCGATCGCCGCTCGGCGCCGCGCGTTGCCTGTGACCAACCGGTGCTCCTATCGGCCAGCGATCGCAGCTACCGCCAACTGGTCGCCACGGATCTGAGCACCAGCGGCATGCGTGTCTGCGGGACTTTTGGTCGGATCGGCGAGCGCATCGGCTGCCAATTGCGGCGCGTCCCCCGCGAGCCGATCAGCTTGGACTGCCGCGTGGTCTGGATCAGTCGAACCGAGCGGATGGGGCTAAAGTTTGAAGCGGTCTCGGTGATCGCTCGCCAGCGTCTGGTGCGCTTGGTTCATTCTCTCGGCAGCTTCTCCGACGTGGATAGCCCGGCGATCGATCCCTTCGCCGAGGATGGCAGCTGGGCCGAACCGCTGATCGAGCGAGAAGGCATCGATCTGCAGCCGCTCGACGACTTCGATGACGAAGAGGAGTTCTGGCGACGCGCCGAAACGGTGCGCGACGAACTACAAAAGCCAGGACTACCGGTCGCGCCGATGCGCGCCGTCGCCTCGGGAGAAATCATCGTCGGCGAACCCAAAGATCAATAGCCGCGCGGCCCACACCCTTAGCAGGGTAGACGATACTCCCCACCGATCGGCCAGATCGTTACCCGCGATTCAAGCCGTCGTTCGCGCATCAATTGTGCCAGCAGCGCCGGAGGCTCGGTCAAGGGCTCCTCGGCGAGGGTGAACACACCCCAATGAATCGGCAGCATCTGCTTGGCCCCCAGCGCGACGAGCGCATCAAGCGCTTGCTGGGGGTCGATATGCTGATTGGCCATAAACCAGCGCGGCGCGTAGGCACCGATCGGTAACAGCGCAACGTCGAGATCAAACGCCGCACCGATCGTCGCAAATCCATCAAACCAGCCGCTATCGCCGGCAAAATAGATCTGATGTTGGCCGTCGCAAACCACATAGCCGCCCCAAAGCGAGCGGTTTTCATCGAGCAAACGCCGACGAGACCAGTGCTGAGCCGGCACCATGCAGATCTCTAGCCCACCAAACTCAATATGGTCCCACCAATCGAGCTCGACGACGTTCTTGCGACCCTGCCGGGCAAACCAACCCGCCAGACCAGACGGTACGACAAACAACTGCTCGCTCGGAAAGCGTCGGACGGTCACTTTCTCCAGGTGATCGTAGTGATTGTGGGAGATCAATACTGCATCGCAGGGCGGCAACGCCTCGAATGACACCACCGGCGGGATGTGACGCCGAAATCCCGGCGGCGAGTCAAACACCGGATCGGTGATGATCATCTGACCCGCCGACAGACGCATCGCGACGGTCGCGTGCCCGAGATAGCTCAGCGTGGCGCACCGCTGCAAATCCGGCACATCCGCTGCAATCGGCACGCGATCCAACTGCGGTCCCAGTTGGTCGCGCTGACCGACACCAAAGGACCACCGTAGAACTGCGAGGTTCGACGGACGGCTCACACCGTTCGGATTGGCAAAGCGACCGCGCATCGCCGGAGCATGACGGTCAGCGTCGGCGCGAACAATCCTCACTTGCTGCTTTGCGCTCACCGAAAAATCCTCGCTGCGAAGGGCGCGCACGCGTCAGCCTTCGGTGCACATCGAACGAATCATCCCACATCGCCAGAGCGCAAGCTACACGTAGGGTCGCTGATCGGCACCGACCGACGACAAAGTTGTCGACGGCAAACTAGACCAACCCCCGCGAGATTAAGTACAATCAAGGCATTGCTCGAGTTCCAAGTTGGACTTTCGCGCGTCGTCGTCGCGACGCGCTTGCATAACACACGCCTGGGCGGGCAATTGTAGCGCGCGCCCGGCAGAGGAACCGCGGTGGTGCATACACCGTTGATCAATCAACTGCTCGCCGCCAGCGATGTAGCGAGTTGCTGCGTCTCAACGACGACCGGCCAGATCACGCACTGCAACGCGCGGTTTGTCCGACTATTTGGTGACGGCAAGGCCGACTCGGTGATCGGCCGCGAACTGGTGGCACTCCTCGAAGAACGCGGCTGGTCGGCCGACGACGCGATCGGACCAACAGCCGACGACGCCCCGGCGCGTGAGATTCGACTCCGACACAAAGACGGCTCGCGCTGGAAGGTCTCCGATGCCCCGCTAGCAGGCTGCGCCGACTCACGCCTGGTCACAGTGGTACACAACGAATCAGCGGCGCATCGCGTGTCCAACGACGATCTACACAAGCAGTCGGCGCTGCTCAGTGGTGTCGTTGAGCTATTTAGCGACGGCGACATCGCCCAGGCCGTCGAGCAAACGCTGCACATTCTCCGCGACTTCCTCGATCTGCCCGCGGAGACCGCCTGTTGGGCTTGCCTGCACGAAGATGGTGAGCGCCGGTTCGTCACCAGCGGTTCACCCGACACAGGACATCTCAGCGCCTGCGCGGGCGGCCGCTGCAAGGACTGCGTCGTTCGCTCGCTCTCGTCCCAGGACGAGCCCCAGAAGGCCACGCCATATGTTCGCCGGGGTGCCGATCAAACGCCCTGGCTATTGATCATCCCGTTGGTCACCGAAAACCAGGTCGTCGGCGTACTGCACTTCTCACTCGAACGAGCGCTGACCATCGAGCCAGCGCTCACGCAATTTTTGCAGGCGGTCGGCCGCTCGGTTGCCCTAGCGCTCGATCGCGCCCAGGCCAACGCGCTATTGCGCAGAATGAACGTTACACTCGAGGATCGCGTCGCCCGTCGCACTCGCGAACTGGAGAGCCTGGCGGTCCTCTCGCAAGAGCTCGGCACGGCGCGCAGCACCGAAGAACTGATCCGTACAGCGTTCGCCCACTTGGGCCCGGCGGTCAAACACGACGTCGTCGCTGCGTTGGTCGTCACCGACGATCGTGCGCGGCTGTTCTTGCAGAGCAACAGGCCACTTTCACGCCTCGCACGCGATGTGGCCATCGCCGACGTTCTCAAGCGATACGCCCGAATATACGGTCCACTTCCAGCCGAAGATCTCTCGTTACGCCAGTTTTCCGGCAATGATGAGCTAATCACGGACGCTGACGCTCCGCCGACCAGACGAAAGATTGAAACGCTGCAGTCGGCGATCAGCGGTCCATTCCTGCGGGCGACGCGCACCGCGCCACGCGGACTGCTCTGGATCAGCCGGGAGCGACGCAAGCCCTACAGCGAGTCGCGAACGCGCTTTTTGCATACCATCGCCAACCAGCTCGGTATGGCGATCCAGCGGATGACCACCGCCCGCGACGCCGAACAGCAACGGCTGTCGCGACTGGTCCAGCGCTTGCCGGCAGGCATCGTCGTCTGCGACGCGCAAGGCAACGTGCTGCTGACCAATCCACTTTGGGAAAAGCACCAACGAATTATCGCCCCCAACAGTCAGCAGAGGCTGACCGAGATCGCTGGGCACACGTTGCAGGAGCTGCTGGAAAGCTCGTCCGAGGAGCCGATCGAGGTCCACTTCGGCACGCGACCGCAGCGCACCTTTGCACTGCGCGCGCTGAGCACTGAACACGGGCGCGAGCTTGCCGTAACCTCGCTCGAGATCACCGACGAGCGCGTGCGCGAGCGCCAGGCCGCCCGCCAAGAGCGATTGGCACTAGTCGGCCGCTTGGCCGGAGGGATCGCCCACGACTTTAACAACCTGCTCAGCGTGATCCTCAACTTCGCGCAGTTTCTCATCGACGATCTGGGCGAAGACGATCCGCGCTGCGACGACGCCAAGGCGATTCATCAAGCCGCCGAACGCGCCGTCGACCTCACCGGCCAACTGCTCGCCTTTAGCCGTCGCGAGCTAGTCAACCCGGAGGTCCTCGATGTCAACCACACCGTCGGTGACCTAGAAAAGTTGCTTCGTCGGTTGATCGGCGATGACGTTGATCTGAAAACCGAGCTCTGCCCCGAACCATGGCCGGTCAAAATCGATCGCAGCAAACTCGAGCAAGTGTTGGCCAACTTGGCGGTCAACGCGCGCGATGCGATGCCGGACGGCGGCAAGCTGGTGATCGTCACCCAAAACGTTACACTGAGCGACAACCAGGTCGGCGACGACTATTACACCGTGCCACGCGGTCGCTATCTACAACTGTCGGTTTACGATACCGGCGTAGGCATCGAGCCCTCGGAGCTGCAACACATCTTCGAGCCCTTTTACACCACCAAAGACCAAGGCAAAGGCACCGGACTCGGCCTAGCCACGGTTTACGGCGTCGTCAAGCAGGCCGGCGGCTACATCGACGTCAACTCGCAGATCAACGTCGGCACGCGCTTCGATATTTATATGCCGACGCCCAAGGGCGCGACGGTCTCTCACCGTGAGCTTCGCCCACGCCGTGACACACCGACGGGGGCCGAGCGAATCCTCGTCGTCGAAGATGAACCGGCAGTGCGCATCAGCACCGCGCGGATCCTGCGCGATGCCGGCTATTTCGTTCAAGAGGCTGGCGGTGGCGGCGAGGCCCTGGCGCTGATTGAGCGCGGCGAGCACTTCGACCTGTTGCTGACCGACGTCGTGATGCCCGACATTTCAGGGATCAAATTGGCGCAAAGCGTTCTAGAGAAGTCGACGAGCACCAGGGTGCTCTACATGTCGGGCTACACCAACGCACACCTTGGCGACCAGGCGATCGCACCACCGTCGCAGTTTCTGCAAAAGCCGATCGTCGCCCACGAGCTCACCAACAGAGTGCGTGAGCTGCTCGACCTCAAGCCGGTCAAGCACCAAGCCAGTGCACGCAGGCTGACCAACGCCTAAGGCCGCCCGCCGACGATCCGCCAGATCGTCGCAGCACGCTAGCGCATTCTAGCCACCGTGGCGGCGCTGATAGAGCGCCAGCGCGGCGATCGTCTGACCGTCCCAGAGTTCGCCAGCGTCGATCGCCTCGAACAACTCCGCCGGCGTAAGCAACAGTTGCTCAAACTCTTCGGTCGGCTCGGGAGCGTTGTCGACAGCGGTCAGCTGACGAGCGACAAACAGTTCGGTGAGCTCGTTGGAGATCCCCTTATAGGGCGCAACGCTAGCCAATCGCGTCCAGCGCTCGGCTCGATAGCCCGCCTCTTCCTCCAGCTCGCGCTGCGCGCTCTGCAAGGCGCTTTGGCCAGCGACGATCCCACCTCCGGGAAACTCCAGCGACGGGCGAGCGAATAGATAGCGATGCTGACGAATCACTGCCAAGCGACCGTCATCGGCCTCGGCGATCACCATCGTCGCTCCCGGCGTGTCGACGTAGCAATAGTCGCCAACGCTGCCGTCAGGTAAGCGATAGCGATCGTGGCTGATGCGGTAGTAGGGGCAGCGAAAAGCCTCTCGCCTGCTCAGTCGCGCCCATTTCTCGTCGCCCGCTCGATCGTCGCTCACCAGCGTAGCGTGGCGCTGATCGCGGCGCCCTGGGGCGTGGCCACGGGTAACACCGCAACCTTGCGCTCGCTGCTCGCCTTGCCCTCGAGAAAATAGAGCACGGTGCCGCCGATCGCCGCCGCGGCACCAATGATCACCAAGGCGTCGGTGGTCTTGGCGAAGGTTCGCGCCGAGTCGGCGGTCGAATCGTTGCTGGTCTGTGCGTCCGACGCTTTCTTGTTGGCGACGATCCCCGTGATCAAACCCGTCGTCAAAGCCGCGCCAGCCACCCCAAAGGCGACCCATGTCCACAGACGTCGGCGTGTCGGCTCGGGCTCAGTCGGCCGCTCGGGCCTCGGAACGAAAGTGGGCTCGGCCACCGTCGTCGGCTTGCTGGGCGGTGGCGTCACCGGAACCTGTGCTGGCTGGGCTTCTAGCTCGACACTGAGATCGACCACGGAGCCAGCGTTGACCGCAACAAACGCCGAATAGCTGTGAAACCCTTCTTTGCTGACGACGATCTTGTGCGAGCCCGGGACCAAGGTGAGCACGTCCTTGACCGGAGCCGTAGCGATCAGTTTGCCGTCGACCAAAATCTGCGCGCCGTCCGGCGCCCCACTGACCCGCACCCCGGTCTGCTTGAGGCGCTGACGGAGATTGGCCAATTTCGCGCTCAGCGTCGGATTGCTCGATCCCGAGTCTTTTAGATAGCGCTCGTAATAGCCGATCGCCTTTTCGACATTGCCCAGGCGCTCATAGGTCTGCCCGATGTTGTAAAGCAGCTCCGCCTTGTTGCTCAACTGGTAGGCCTGTTCGAATTGCCCCAGCGCCTCCTGATAGCGCCCTTGCCGATAATAATTTTGACCGACGCGGAAATGACTCGCCGCCAGCTCATCATCTGCAGAAGCGATCGACGGGAACAGCATCAGGCTGGCAACCAACGTCACAAGACAGGTCTTCATGAATATAACCCCCGCGCCGCACGCACAGCAGCGTGCGGTCGCCAGCGAAATCGGACCGACAAGTACCGGTCCACAGGCTGCAATTGTTGGGAACGACATGAAAATCGTATCGTTTTTTCGGGTGGCTGAAAACCCCGACGTATGTGCGGCCGATCACCGTCGACCCGTCGTCAGCCTGCCATGATGACCCCTGTAATAACAGGCAGATACAGCGCACTCCTTGCAGAAAGTCGCTTCTCTTGCTTTACCTGACGCTCAGAATGCGCTAGCTGTCCAGAACTTGGGCTGGCCCGTCGGACGAGTCGGGCCCGAAGGAGTCGAAAATGGCACGCAAAAACGTCAAGCTCGCGATCGCCGGCGTCGGTAACTGTGCGAGCTCGCTGCTGCAGGGCATCGAATACTATCGTACGCGCGATCTCACCGCTGTTTCAGGCCTGATGCATCCCGACGTGGGCGGCTATCGTCCGTGCGACATCGAGATCGTCGCTGCCTTTGACGTCGACCGACGCAAGGTGGGCAAACCCCTTCGCGACGCGGTCTTCGCCGCACCCAACTGTACGACGATCTTTCAGCGCGACCTGCCCGACTACGGCGTGACCGTCCTCAAGGGCCCACTGCTCGACGGCATCGCCGAGCATATGGCGAACTATCCAGAAGAGCAGGCATTTCGCGCTAGCGATGCGCCCGAAGTCAACGTCGCTGACACGCTGCGCAAGACCGGCGCCGAAGTATTGGTCTGCTATCTGCCCGTCGGCTCGGAACAGGCCGTTCAAGCCTATGCCAACGCCTGCCTCGACGCTGGCGTGGCGATGGTCAACTGCGTCCCGGTGTTCATCGCCTCGAATCCGAAGTTCGCCGAAGAGTTCACCCGCCGCGGCATTCCGATCGTCGGCGACGACATCAAGAGCCAATTCGGCGCAACGATCATGCACCGCATCCTGGTGCGCATGATGGGCGACCGCGGTGTACGCGTCGAGCGCACGTATCAGCTGAACACGGGCGGGAACACCGACTTCCTCAACATGCTCGAGCAATCGCGCCTGAAGACCAAGAAGGTCTCCAAGACCGAGGCAGTCCAGTCGCAGCTCGACAAGAGCCTGCCGGACGACAATATCCACATCGGTCCGTCCGATTTCGTGCCCTGGCAGAAGGACAACAAAGTCTGCTTCTTGCGCATCGAATGGGATGGGTTCGGTGGCGTGCCGATGCACCTCGAAGCACGGCTTTCTGTCGAAGACTCACCGAACTCGGCGGGTGTGGCGATCGACGGTATCCGCTGCGCCAAGGTCGCCCTTGAGCGCGGGCTCGGCGGGCCACTCGAAGCGATTTCCGCCTATACGATGAAACATCCGCCCAAGCAGATGCGCGATAGCGACGCCTATTCGGCTGTCGAGCGCTACATCGACGGTGACAAGAGCACCAGCAGCGCAGCTAGTGGCGGTGGCACCGCCGTCGGCATGGCCGCCAAGCCGCGCTAGCCGTTCGGCGCGGGCGCTCCCCCAATGGGTCGAGCGCCCCACCACCAACCACCCGATATCTAAGCAAACGACATCGAACCCAGCGGGCAAAAGGCCGCAGAAATTGGACTTGGCATGGCTACTGTGAGCCAATCGAAACCGTGGAATCTGTCGCCGGAAGAGCCGGCGCTCTGCCAACAAGCGATGAACAAGCGATACTTTTCCATCGAAGAAGCCGACGCGATGGTCCCGCAGCTGAGCCGGGCCTTCGAACGGATCCTGCGCCTACATAGCGAGGTGCGGCGCGTCTTCGAAGACCTCAGCGTGCTCGGCTACGATCCGATCGATGAGAACTTCGAGATCGAGGTTCCCGGCGCACCACCGATCGCGCTGCGCAAGCGCGCCCAACTACGCGCGCTACTCGACACGCTCGCCGATGAAGTCGAAGCGATGCAAGAGCGCGGCTGCTTGGTCCATGACCTGGAGACCGGCTCGATCCACTGGCCCGCACGTCAGCGCGGCCGCGAAATCTACCTCTGTTGGACCTACGGTGATCCCCGCGTGCTCGGCTGGCAAGACGCCATCTATGACGACACGGCTCGCCCGATCGCCGAGCTCACCACCGACGCCCCGACCCGACGTTAGCCTAGCAGGCGACACCAGCCTTACAGCCGCAGTACGAGCACAGCTGGCGGACGCTACGCCAAACACAAGATGCCGGCGTGGTAGCTGTCCTTGCGCTCCTTGTTGACCAGCACGTAGAGCCTACCATCGCTCAAGAAGCACTGCTCCTCGATGTTGTAGAAGTCCCCTTCGGAAAAATCGGCTCGGGCAACGACCTTACCAGCTTCACACTTGAGCACGCTGTGCCAGCTTGAGAGCGCGTAAAAGGCCCGCTCGCCAGCGACCATCGCGTTGATCGTCAGCCGTTGCTCGGTCAAGTCGATCGTCTCATCGGTCAGCACACCACGCTCGAGGTCCACAACATAGAGTTTGGTGCTCTCGTTCATCGCTTCGCCGATGAAGCCCAGGCGTTCGCCACGTCGCGCCGGCATCGAGAAATCGAGCCGATCGGGATCGGTAATCTCATCGATCAGCTCGAGGCTGAGCGTGATCTTACCACTCGCCAAGTCGATTCCATAAAAGCGCCCATCGGCCGAGGGAAAGTACAGGATCCCCTTGTAGGCGATCGCGCTGGTCGCCACGTAGACCGCTTGCGGCAATGGATATGCAACGTTGTCGCCACTTGGTGAGATGCCTTCGAGGAACTGCTTGCGACCTTTCTTGGTAAACAGCCAGAAACGATCGTTGGCGTAGGCGGGCTGTTGACGCATCTGCAGGTGGGTGTCCCACTCGTCAAACTCTCCGTGATAGCGCACCGCTGGTCCCTTCTTGCGCGCGGCAACATCGATCACCTGCATGAAGCGATCGTGAAATAGGCAGAGCGTCGAACCCAAAGCGATCGGTGAAGCACGGTTGTTGCTGACGCTCTGGCGATAGGCGATACGAGCGATCTGCTTGCCGTCGGCAAGTTGCAGCAAATAGACCCCGTCGTTACCAGGCACCACCAGCAACTCGCCGTAAGCAAACGGCCGCTCACTGCAAAGATGTTCCTTCTTGAAGGTCCAACGCTGTTTGCGCGCCGCCAGATCGAACAACGCCACGCCGCGATGGCTACCGCCAAGCACCACCAGCGATTCGGAGATCGGGTGAAAGTTGTCGTAGCCGGCATCGCTCATCTCAAACCACTGTAGCGCCAGCCCAGTCGTATCCGTCGGATAATGGGCTGCGCGACTGACATCTCCCAAATGGCAGGGCGTCGGATCAGGCAAATCCGTGGCAGCTGAGCGCGCCCCGGCAGGTGGAATGTCGATCACCGGCTCAGGCGAACCATCGACAAAATGCACGTTGACCGTCAGGCCTTTGCTGAAGCGAGCAAACGCGCCGGTACGCTCGAGCTTCTTGAGCACCGGCACAACGTGGTCGTAAAATGCGTCGTAGCGATCGTCGAAATCGAGCCCTTCATCCTCGATCAGCGCGTTAACAGCCGGCAACGAGATCTCAGTGTCCGTCGCCCCATCGCTGAGCTGCACGACCAGCGGGTCGTAGTACTCGGGGTGAAAGAACAGCGTAGCATCGCCGACGTCGATCGGGAGCGCTTCAAACAACTTGCGCAGCACCTTTTCCGTCGAGGATGCAGCGGGGCTCGACCCACCGGTCTCGGCGGTAGCCGTGGGCGCTGCGCCCGATTCGACGTAGCCCTTGCGCAGCTTGGAGGCAATCACTGCTTCCGCCGCAGCTAGGGCCTCCGCCGCTGAGCTGAAGTTCTTGGTCTGAACGCTACCCCGCGTGCCGATGCGCCCGAAAGTGATCGCGTACGTCTGCGCGGTGGACCAACTGAGCTGCCAAAACTTGTTTGACTTGCCGTCGGAGAATTCGAGATGAACGTCGCGCCGCCCAGACCCGCCCGCGGTCTTTTTCTTGGCGGTCTTTTTCTTGGCGGTCTTTTTCGTCCCTGCCATTGCTGCGTGCCCTCTCGGTCTGGAGACACGAGTCTAGCAGGGTCGAGCGCGAGAAGCCTATTTGCAGGTTAACGTGGCGCTGTCGCAGCTGAGCCCGTCGTCGCAGAAGCGATCCGCAGAAAGCTTCTGGCTCTTGCCCGGCTCGTGAGGTGGTAGCGCGCAGGCGCCATTCCAGCGCCAGCCACAGGCCTCACCGACGCCACCTAACCGCTGGTCCGCACAGCGCGATGCGCCGCTCTTGGAGCAAATGGTGTAGCGCTGCTCGTTGCAGCCCGTCGGAGTCGCTATCGGTGCGTTGGTCGCTTCGCCTTGACAGGTTAAATTATGTGCCGCACTGCAGTGCAATCCGAGCCGGCAGAAACGATCGGTCGAGCTGGCGTGCGCACTACCGTTGCTCGGCGGCAGCATGCAGCTCGGCCCACTCCAACGCCAGCCGCAGGCTTCGCCGACTTCACCGTCGCGCAGATCCGCGCAGCGCGCTGGTCGGCCGGTGCTATCACAGATCACGAAGCGACGATCGTTGCAGACGTCATTCGACGTCGCCGGCGATTGGTCGATGTAGGTGTAGCTATCGGTATCGGTCTCGGTCGGCGCGACAGTACTCGTGCCGATGCAGCGACTGGTCGGCATCCGCTGGTTCGAGTTGTCGGCTTCGCAGGTCTGCCCCGGATCACACAGGCTATCGGCGGGATTGCAGACCACCTGCCAAAAACCGGTGAAACAGTGGCGCACACCGCATTCACCGCAGGCCTGGGTCGCGCCGACGGTGCAACGCTCGTTGTCGAAGTTGTACTGGTCGCCTTCACAAACGCCGCTGGCCGAACAGGTCTGGTTAGCGCCACAGCCGCTGTTCGTCCCCTTGCAGAAACTGTCCCAGCTGCCGTCGGGGAGGCAAACGCGTTGACCGCAGTCGTTGCAAGGCAGCGTCTTGCCAGCGTTGGGATCGCATTCTTGCTGCGTCACGTTCGCTGAAGCACCCAACGGGCTCACCACGTCCTGGGGATTGATCGCGCCCGAAGCGATCTGGCCGAGCTTCTGCACGATCCAGTCGCGGTAGTTGGCGATGAAGAGAATTTGCGTCAAACCATTCTGGTCGGGCCAGCCTTGGGTAATGATACCGACAAGTGGCGCCGTGTTGGGATCGTCGTCAGCACTGATCGCCAGCCCGCCTTCATCGCCGGCGCCAGCGGTGGCGTTACGGCCACGCTCGATCACCCGCTGCACAGCCGCGGTGTCGCTAAAGTACGGCTCCGGTGTCGCATCCCAGGCGGCGGTCCAGCCATGCGCCCAAGAATCTTGCCCGGGCAGCTCTTTGATCCACTCGAGGATTGCCGCGCCGTGGCTGCGGCGCAGCGGCGGGATACAACCCTGTCCATCGGCGGTACAGTCCAGGCCGACGATCGTCACCGCGGCGCCCTTGTCGAGGATCGACGGCGCTAAGGAGCGCGGGTTGGCACCATGAACGGCATCCACGCTCGGCGAGGGGACTGCGCGGTCGAGGATCACCAGGGCGAAGTTGCCCTTGCTGGTATGGCGAACCGTGCCATCACTGCTGCGGTAGTAGCGTAGATAGTCGCGATCGTTGTAGAGCAGCGGCTCTCCGCGACGATAATAGGTCTGACCGGCGAGACTGATCACCGCACAAGCGTTGGGATCGACCAGCGGTGCGATGTAACTGGCGTTGGGCCCGGCATCTTCGGGAACGAAGCAGTTGGTCATCGCTGTCAGCACGACGTTCGGCGCGATCAACACCGCGGTGTTGCCGCGCGCCGACGGCGCTTGATCGAGCCGGTAGATCCGCCCGACTTCGACAAAGTCGTCCGTCGCCATACCACCAACGATCTCACCCTTGCCGACCGGCCCACGGATGCGCTCCTCGGTAGGCAGAGCAGAACAGGCACCAAAGCCAAGCGCGATGAGCAAAACAAACGGACAGCGTTTCACGATACGTTTCTCCTCACCACCGTGAGGTTGCATACGCTGTGCCGCCAGTTTTTGCTTGGTAGGCCTTAAATAACAAGATGTTAAACGACAGGACAAAATGACCGCGCTGGTGATACTCGCCACCGGTCGACCGTCAAAGCGGAAGATCAAGTTGCCATGCCACGCGCTCCGCCGTGCGGGCATCGGGCCACATCGGGCCTTGCGCCCGACGGGCAACCGCACGGGCGACGCGTTACGCTGCTACCAGGGTTGGCCCTTACCTTGATCGACAGTCGAACCACCACGGCAAAGCGGCGCGGGGTTCTTCAGCTCTCCACCTGCCGTTTGCCATTCACTGGCGGTCATCGTTTTCATCGTCAGCGCGTGAATGCGCCCAAGCAGATCGGCGCCAACCGCTTTGTGTACCGCGCGGTGTCGGTCGATCAACGACGTGTCGGCAAAGGCATCCGAGATGATCGTCACGTTCCAGTGACTTTGCGAACCGGCCGGAACGTTGTGTCTGTCGGTCTCGTCGAGCACCGCCAGCCGCAGCGGCGCAAAGGCCTCGGTCAGCCGCTCGGTGATCAGTGCTTTAACATCCATCGCTACTTCCTCGCATTTCGTTTTCCGCTACCCAAAACATTGATAGTATAGGGCTGACTCTTTTCGCAGCAAAGGGAACGATGGATCGCGCAGGCACGCTGATCGGCGGGAAGTACGTGCTGATGGAAATCGCCGGCCAGGGTGGCATGGCGACGGTCTGGCGTGCGGAAACGCGCGGCGTCGGCGATTTTCGGCGTGATATCGCCGTCAAACGCATTTTGCCGGAGTTCATCGCCGACGAGCAATTCCTGACGATGTTCATCGAGGAAGCGCGCGTCTGCTCGCAACTGCAGCACCCCAACATCGTCCAGGTCCACGACTTCGGCAAAGACGACACCGACCGCTACTACTTGGTGATGGAGTGGGTCGAAGGCCTCGACCTGCGACGCCTGGTCCGCGCCTTCCGCGCCACCCATCGACTGTTCCCTTGGCCGATCGCCGCCGCGATCGGCGTCGAAATGCTGCGCGGCCTCAGTGCAGCTCACGAGCGCAGTGAAGGACCGGTGATCCATCGCGATATCAATCCATTCAACGTGATGGTTAGCACCAATGGGGTGGTCAAGCTCACGGATTTCGGGCTCTCGCGAGCGATGGACCGTCGACGGATCACCCAGCCCGGCATCGTCAAAGGCAAGCTGGCCTACTTGGCCCCCGAGTTTACCCTCGGCGCGCCACCGAGCCCGCAAAGCGATCTGTTCGCGGTTGGCGTGGTGCTCTGGGAAATGCTCGCTGGGCGTGGGCTGTTCACCGGCGAG
Organism: Deltaproteobacteria bacterium; assembly: GCA_020633415.1. Classification (GTDB taxonomy): domain Bacteria; phylum Myxococcota_A; class Polyangia; genus JACKDQ01. The sequence continues at coordinate 120,838 of JACKDQ010000001.1, read as the reverse complement.
ACCGACGTCGACGTCTACTTGGGGATCAAAGAACTGCGCATACCGCCGCTCAAGCAGCTGCGTGTCGATTTGCCGGTTCAGCTCTGCAACACCGTCCAGCGTGCCCTGGAAAAAGCGCCACTGGCGCGCTTCGGCTCGGCCGATGAAATGCTGCTCAGCTTGACGACAATCTTGCGCGGGGTCAAAGACCGCACCGATGAGCGTGCCGTCGGCTCGACGGTACGCAAGGCGCGCGAGCTGCTCGCCAGCATCGCTCCGCCTCCGCTACCGGGCCGACGCAGCGCGCGGTAACGCCGCGCTAGAACGTCGCGCTAGAACGTCGCGCCGCCGCCGAACATCATTTCGTAGCGCGCGAGGAAGTTATAGCCGAACCCGTCGCCGATCATGAAATCGAGGCCAAAGGGTCGGAAGAACACCAAACCACGGTTGCCGATGATCAAGCGCGCTTCGAAGCCCAGCGCTAGCGACATCCCATTGAACGCACCGCCGTTGCCTTCGGCGTTCGCGTGGATGAAGCCGAAGCGACCCGAGGGGGTCAGATAGAGCGACAGACCGCGCACTACTTGGATATCCCACCAGAACTTGCCAGAGAGGTTGAAGGTGAAGACGCTATCGCCAAACGACTCCTCGAGCGAACCACCGATCGCCGGACCGTCAGAGCGCCCCCAGAGATGGTAGCCGACCTCCTGGCCGATCTTGAATTGGGTCGGCGCGGTCTTCATCTTGATCGCCGGACCGAAGTTGAAGGTAGCGAACCACGGATGCGTTCCCGAGCGCAGCATCGGCGGAACGCCTGCACTGGCTTCGGTGACACCAACGAACATCATCAAAGCGGCAGCCAACAGCGCAACGCGCGACGCAGATCCTTTGAGCATGGAATCTCCCTCCAAAAAATGGCTACGAGAGCTCGCTCATTATCTGCACTGCCGCCCGCCTGTCAAACTTTCCCGCCTGTGAACCCTTCCCCCAGTCAAATTTCCCGGACGTCGTCGGCACGGGCTGCAGCCCAACTGCAGATCGGGCAGTCTTGCGCGTGGTGGTTACGCGCCGGACAGTACTGGCGACCGAAGTAGATGATCTGTAGGTGTAGCTTGTTCCAAAGCGCGCGATCAAACGCACGTTTGAGGTCGGCTTCGGTGGTTGCGACGTTCTTGCCGCTCGAAAGGCCCCAGCGCGCCGCCAACCGATGGATGTGGGTATCAACCGGAAACGCCGGCACACCAAACGCTTGCGCCATCACCACCGACGCGGTCTTGTGCCCAACACCGGGTAACGCTTCGAGCAACGCGAAGTCGGCAGGAACCTCGCCATCGTGACGTTCGAGCAGCTGCTCGCTCAGCGCGCGAATGTTCTTCGCTTTGGTCGGCGCCAAGCCGACCTCGCGGATCAGCTGACGGATCTGCTCGACCTCAAGCTCGACCATCTTCTCCGCGGTGTCCGCGCAGGCAAACAGCGCCGGCGTGACCTGGTTGACCTTCTTGTCGGTCGACTGCGCGCTGAGCAGCACGGCGATCAGCAGGGTGTACGGGTCGCGGTGCGACAGCGGCGCTGCGGGCATCGGGAACAGCTGATCGAGCAGTTCAACGATGCGGCGGCATTTTTCGGCGTAGGTCATCTTCCGTAGCGTTCGAGAATCGTCATGCAACTTTGGCGATAACTGCTGCCAAAGAGGTTGAGGTGATTGAGCAGGTGATAGAGCTGGTAGATTTCGCAGCGCGTTTCTGCCCCGGCGACGAGCGGCCAAACACCCTGATAGGCGCGATAGAATGCCTCGGGAAAGCCGCCGAACAGCCGGGTCATCGCCAGATCGGCTTCGCGCCGACCGTAGTAGCAGGCAGGATCGATCAGCACGGCGGCACCATCGCTATCGCAAAGATAGTTGCCGCTCCAAAGGTCGCCATGGAGCAGGCAGGGCCGTTCGCCGTCGTCGAGCAACTCGGCAAGGCGATCGATCAACCGATCACCCAAGGCGAGCATCGAACGATCGGCGAGCCCCTGCTCGGCCGCCAATCGCAACTGGAACCGCAACCGGTGTTCGCCAAAAAAGCGGACCCAGTCCGCGGTCCAGGCGTTCTGTTGGGGCGTGCTGCCGATGTAGTTGTCGTGGTCAAAGCCCGCGCGATCGGCTTGCGTTTGCCGGTGGAGCTCGGCAAAACATTCGCCGAAGTTTGCGAAAAAAGCTCCGCTGGGACGCCCCGGCGCGATCGCCTCGAGCACGATAAAGTCAGCCCCCGCAGCCCGACCGTGTCCGATCACTTCGGGAACCCGCAAACAGTCGGCGTTGCCCAAGGCGCGCAGGCCCGCGGCCTCGGCAGCAAACATCTGCGACGGCGCGTCAGCGTTGGATTTGACAAAGATCCGCGTGCCATCGTCGAGATCGAGCAAGACGGCGCGATTGATGCAGCCACCGCCTTGAGCGTGCGCGGCGACGACCAGCGGTGTCCCCCCCTGGCGATGCTTGCCGACAGTGGCCAGCACCGCATCGGTCAGCGCAGCGTTCACTGGGCCCGAACGGTGGCGATAATATTGGGCATCGCCGATTCGATCATGTCCAGCACGCGCTCAAAGCCGTCACTTCCGCCATAGTAGGGGTCGGGAACGTCGCGCTCTGCAGCGTCGATGAACGAACCGAGCAGACGCACCTTCTTGCGTTGCGCATCGTTGGCAGCTTGCTGCAAGAGGTCGTCGCGGTTGGCGCGATCCATCGCGACGATCAGATCGAAGCGTTCGAAGTCGGCGCTTTCCACCTGTCGCGCGCGACTATTGAGCTGGTAGCCGCGACGCTCCGCGGCAAGCCGCATCCGTCGATCCGCCGGCTCACCGCTGTGGTGATCGATCGTCCCGGCTGAATCGACCGTGATCTGGGCGGCCAAGCCGCGCTGGCGAATATAGGACTCGGCAACGCCTTCACCGGCCGGTGAACGGCAGATGTTGCCCATACAGACGAATAGAATGCGCTTTCCCATCGCGGCCCAGCTTAGCGAGGAACCCTGCTCCAGAGAAGGGGACAGCCCCCTTTTTCCCCGGGCAAAGCTGCGCGTGATGATGCGACGCGCCTACACCGGCCAGCCAACGGGGACCCGAGACCGCAGCGGTCGACAAAGTGAGGGGCACACACCTCGAGATCGCTGGCCAGAACCGCGATCGCCGGTGGTGATCCTTGGCACGCAACTTGGAGTAGCGATGGGCAGCGGGAACAGCAGCGTGGCGTAGCACAGCGTGTGGGGGAGATGATGAGCAAGTACGGGACATCGGGACACCTGACAATCCACGAGCGTTATCGCGTCATCGAGCGTCTGGCCGAACGCCGCTACCTGGCGATCGACATGCGGACCGAAAGGCAGGTCACACTGACGGCAACCGCGGATGGCCGCTACGAAGCGCAGGAAATACCATTGGGAGACGCGGACTACGAACAGCGCGAGGCCGACACGCTCCGCCTGGAGCTCGACCCGCTGGCCTGTTTGCCGACCCAGCCGACCCATGCAAGGCAGGCCCCGCTCAGCCGAACCGCCCGCCTGGCAGCGTCCGCCTTCGATCGCAGAATCCCGGGGGTTGGCCGTTCCGTCCAGCGTGGGTCGAATGACGTGATGATCGGCCGAGATCCCAACAATGGCCGACCTGTACGCGTCGAAGTCCACAGCGCTCAGCTCGCGCGCTGCAAGACCGGCTAGCGCGACGGCTGGCGGCAGCGAGCGAATTTGCATAGACTGTAACCACAGCGCTAATGAAACGTTCGCATACCTGCCCCAAATGCCATCACGGCGAGGTCCTCTACATTCGCGAAGTCAACGACGAGATGGAGTCGCGCTCTGCCCGTTGGCGGCTAGCGCGGGTCAAGCAATCAGAGCGCGGACTGCTCGGTGACCGAACCTGGATCAACATGTACGGCCTGGTCGAAGCCTACGTCTGTCGAGCTTGCGGCTACACCGAATTCTACACGCGCGACGCGGCTGAGATTCCGGTCGATGGTGTGTCGACAACCTTGCTCTCGGCGGCCGACAAACCCGGCCCCTACCGCTAACGCAGTTCGTTTCACGCGAGCGTTTGACGGGATCGGCAAATCGAGCGGCTAGGCGGGCGCGTTGTCGTCACCGGCGAGATCGGTGTACTTGCGATAGCCGCGCGCTACACGGCTGAGCGCGAACAACCAAAACACCAGCCCGACAAAGCACAGCTGCGGCAGCAATCGCTCCAGCGAGTGCTGGAAAAGCAGACGAAGAACGATCACGGTCAACGAGGCCGATGCGTCGCCAAAGCGATAGACGAACACATCGATATACCCTTTGGCGCCATACTTCACCTGGTGGCTTAGCGGAATATAGAGCTGCTCTTTGCAGGCCTGGTTGAGCGAATAGAGCAAAGCGAGCCCGCCGGCCCAAGCCAGGGTGACCCAGGTCAAGGTCGGTTCGAGCAGAAGTACCGTCGGTCCCGCCGAACCGAGTAGTGGCAGGACAAACAGACCTGGCAGCGGGCCATAGCGGCGCGACAGCGGATTGGTCACAAAAAACTGCAAAAGTAGACCCGCGCCATTGACCATCAAGAACAGCCGGCCAAAGTAGGCGGTCATCAGTTCCTTGTCGCGCAGAGCAGCACCGACGACGCGGTTGTACTGCAGATCGAGAAACGTGCCGACATAGGTCATCACGAAGACCAGCGTTGCGATCCAGATCAAATAGCGATCGCGAGCGATCAAACGCCAACCGTCGAGCTTCGGACCGGGATTGCGCACACGCTCGGCGACCTTTTCACCCCTAGAAAGCACACCGATCAGCGGCAAGGTCGCGCCCAGGACCACCGAGCCGACGACGAGCAAGTTCTCCGTCGTGACCAGGTGAAAGCGGATCAACAGGTCGGTGGTGATCGAGCCAAACAAGGCGCCACCGATTAGACCACTGCCAAGGAAGTGAAACACGCGACGGCCCCCGGCGGTATCAAAGCTGTCGGCGGCCAGTGACCAGAACAGCGTCGAAACCAACACGCCGTAGATGCTGACCCACAACATCAATGCCACCGAAACCGGACCGGGCGCAGCGAGGCGAAACGAGAGGATCAGCCAAAAAATGATCGCACAGACGACCAAGGCGTAGACGACCGCGCGCAGCGCCACATCGGAAGAGAACCTGATCAGCACGCGGTTGTAGGCGAACATCGCCAGGAGCGCGAGGATCGCCGATGCGGCGTATGCGTATGGAAGGTTTTCCGCGCCGAGATAGTGGACAAACAGCGAACCGCGCACCGGCTTAAAGATGTAGTAGGAGAACATCAGGCAAAAGGCCAGCAGGGCGGCGACCAAGGCGCGGCGCCGTTCACCTGCGCTGCCAGGCAAAACCATATCGAGCAAATTTGCCATGATGCTAGGCCACCATGGCAAAGGTTGGCCGCGCTAACAACAGCATTTTTCCTCGATCAGCGCCAGAACGAAACCAGCTTGCGCCCGAACCGCGTAGCAAGGATCTTGCGGCTCCTCGTCAGCGGTGCGGCTAGAGCGGCTCGTCGAGCAAAGCAAGCGTCTCCTCGGCGGCCTCCTGAACGTCACTGGATGGATCGGTCAACAGGCGCGAAAGCTCGGTGCGCGCCGCTGACACCGCATCACGCCCCAGCTTGGCGATCGCCCGTAGCGCCGCCACGCGCAAAACATCTTGCTGATCAGTCAATGCCAAGCGCCATTTGCTCAACAACGCGGCACGCGCATCTTTCGATCTGCTCTTGGCAAGATTGGCAGGCATGACTTCCGCGACGGCCAGGCTCGCCGCCCGATTGCTGCCATGGAGCGCCGCTTCGAGCGCCGCTGCCCCAACTGCGCCCATTTTCGTCAACGACTGCGAGGCCTGCACAGCGACCTGCCACTCGTCCGAATTGAGCGCGCGGACCAATACCGGTAGCGCCCCGGCCACACCACGCTGCCCCAATGTGCGGAGAATCGCCTGACGAACCAGCGCGTGTCGCTCGTCAGCAACCGCACGAATCAGCACCTCGTTGACCTCGCCAACCACGACAGGTGAATCGGCGAGCATTTCAGCTGCTAGTCGACGCACGCGCCAATCGCTGTCGTTGTTTAGTACCTCTAGCGCTTGACGTTCGCCCTCGGCGCGCAATGCACGAACCGTATCGGCGACGGCCTCCTCAAGCTCAGCGTTGGCGATCAGCGCACGAAGAATGGCCGGAAGCGCCGGTGCAGCGGTCGGTCCGATGCGCTCAAGCGAAATTAAGATCGCGCGCGACAATTCGACGTCATCACGACTGCGAGCGAGCAGCGAGGCCAACACCGGAACCGCGGCTGCCGCGGGAGCACCGATTTTCCCGAGATCTTCGATCGATGCCTCTTGCCGAACGCGATCACTCGAACGTACGCCGGCCAATAGACAGCTAAGCTGTTCGGCGGTGCTCAGCGACTGCGTGCTCGCACAGGCGGCGACCAGCATTAGCGCACCGGACAGTAGCAGCGTGCTGACAAGCAGATAGCTGGATCGATCGCTGCGTCGCTCTTCGCTCATCGTAGGTCGGAACGCTTGGTCGGTAGATAAGGATTTCCGCGCAGGTCGCCCGCACCGTTGTCGACCTTGCTCGGCACCATCCGCTTGCCGCGCAACCGCTTGTGCCCCACCCGGGGCAGGTTGGTCACCGGCGCGACCGGCTCAAGTTCTACCTCGACACGCCGATCGACTTCGGTCGGAATCACCAGATCGCGCGCCTCGAAGCCCTCGGCTCGGAAGGTCAGTTTCAGCGGCGCACTGCCGCGTTTGACCTTACGAACCAAACGACCGACAGCAACCGCACGACCATCGAGATAGATCGACGCGCCCGTCGGCTTGACCACCACATCGAGGGTGACTATCGCTGCGGGCTCCAGCGAACCGGCGTCGGCCACTGCGCTGGACTCGATCGATGGTGTCGAGCCCGTGGGAACTGCCACCCAAACCAACGCGGCGCTGCCGAGCAACAAACCGACCAGCAAGGCGCCGTAGTGCCAAAGCCGCCGTGCTCGTGGCGCCGCGTCGAGGCGCGTCGAGGCGTATCCACCACTGAGTGCATCCGAAGCTGGCAAGGCTCGCAGCATCTCGGCGGCGCTCGGATAGCGGTCGGCGCGCTCTTTCTGCATCGCACGCAAGACGATCCGCTCGAGTTGAACCGGAATCCCTAGTTCTGGCTTTCGCCGCCGCGGTGGCACCGGCTGCTCTTGAACGTGTTTCATCACCACATCGAGCGCACTCTTACCGGTAAACGGCAGTTCTCCGGTCAGCATCTCGTAGAGCATCACACCCAGTGCGTAGATGTCGGCCCGCTCGTCGACATCACGATCGCCGTGAGCCTGTTCGGGGGCGATGTACTGGGGGGTACCGATCACCACGCCGGTCGAAGTATAGAGCGGCGGCTCGTCGTCGCTGCCACTCTCACCATCGGGTGGGTGGGTCATCTTGCTGATACCAAAATCAAGCAGCTTGACGAAATCTCCGCCATCGCGCTGCGAGAGGAAAACGTTCTCCGCTTTTAGATCGCGATGGATAATGCCTTGAGCGTGGGCGGCGATCAGACCGCGCAAGACCTGTCGAGCAATGGCCACCGCGCGCCCGGGTGGCATCGGCCCACTGGCCCGCAACGTTACCCGTAGGTCGGCCCCTTGGAGCCATTCCATCACGATGAAGACCCGACCGTCCTCGGTAAAGTCGCAGTCGGTGATGTCGACGATGTGGGGATCACCGATGCTCGCCGCCGCCATCGCCTCGCGCCTAAAGCGCGAGAACGAGGCTTCGCTAACCGCGATGTCATCGCGCAGCAGCTTGACCGCGACGTGCTTTTTGAGCAGCTCGTGACGCGCCAAGTACACCGTCGCCATGCCGCCGCGGCCCAACGGGCGCAGCAGCGTGTAACGACCCGCGAGGGTTTGCCCAAGCCAGCGGTCGGTATCGTTTGGCGGACGACCTTCGGACGACTCGGCAACCAAGGTATCGTCAAGGCCCTGATCGGTCGACGATGCGTCGACCTCAGCGACGCGCGCTGCAGGATAGCCGGCCCGCGTTGGCCGCTGGGTCTCGCCCTGTTTGGAGTCGACGCCCGACATCAGAGCTGGAAGTTTAGCGTGCCCCAGAAATTGAGGTAGGGGAAATGCGAGTTTTCCGCGACGCGACGCGGCTGATCCTTATCAACGCGACCGCCGTGAATCATACCGAACCGACCACCAACCCCGGCCGAGAGCCAGCTGGTCACGTAGCCGAGAATCGTCGCCCCCACCGACCAGGAAAACGCACCCTTTTCGCTGATGCGCGAGGTCTGCTTCGACTGAACATCCTGGCCAACGAATTCGACGCGATCGATCGAGACGCCGATGCCCCCAGTGAGCTCGATCCGTGCATGTGGCAAAGGAAAGACCCAACCGCTTTCGGCCTGCACCAACATCCAACGAAAGGCAACCTTGTCATAGGTCACGCCATCAGCCACTTCGGGTTCGATCGGCGTCTGGCCGGCGACGTAGTAGAGCAGATGGCCGCCAAACACCCAGTTGCGATAACCGGCATAGACGCGAAACCCCGGCGCGGCAACCAACGGCCGCCCCGCCGACCAGCCCAACGCACCGAGCGCAGAAAAATTGGCGTAAACCTCGTCGAGCAGCGGCTTAGCCGGCCCAGGTACAGTGCAGGGCTTGACCTTCGGGCAGGCCGGCTCGGCCTCGAGCGGGACGGTCAGCGACTGCTCTTGTCCAGCGCGAACCACGAGACAACGCGAGCCGAGTTGGTAGCCACGCTTGCGAAAAAACAAACAGTGGCGACCCGGACTAAGCTGCAGCACCGCCGGCGTCTGCTTCGACGCGGCTGTCCGATCGGCACGGTCAATCGTTACCGCCGCACCATTCGGTTCGCTGCCGACAAAGATCTTCACCGGCAGCTTGCGCAAGCGTTCGAGCCGTCCGATCACATCCAAGCGGGTCGACGCATCGGTCGTCTGCTCGAGGGCCAGTTGATAGTGCTCCGCCGCCAAAGCAACCTCGCCGAGGTTTTCATGGCAGCGGGCAATGTTGAATAATGTGAAGGCGTGGGGTGCCAATCGCTGAGCGTGACGAAATGCTGCGATCGCCTCACGGTAGCGGCCGGCGTTGTAGGCTGCCTGTCCCTCGGAAAACTTCGCCGAAGCCGCCGACGCCTTGCTCGCCTCGGCGGGTTCGTTGGCAAACCCAGCACCCGCCCACATCAGCGCCAACACACTGATCGCAAACGGAAAAGACGCCCTAAACGCGGTCGCTCGCCAAGTCACAGCCGAGCATAGCCATCGATCGCTGACCAGGTCAACGAAACCGGCAATCCTGCGAACGCTGGCGTTAATTGTGATCTTCGCACACTCGGCAAACGCCGCGCGATCGCGATCGATCAGAGCTGATCGACGCGACAAAGAACGAACCAAGCGTCCATCAACTTGCCGCCTCGACGGGCACGGCCGATGCTGACGTGTTGACTCACCGCGCGCAAGACGTCCTGGGTGCCGTTGTAGACGAAGCGCGATAACCGCTGATCGTTACCGATCATCGGCGGCCAACCAGCGATCGTGCGCGGCGGCAAGCGCAAGTAGTCGATCAACACCTCGCCAGGCTGTTCGACGTAGGCGACAAAATAGCCGGGACCAACTGTTGTGCTGACCAGCTGCGCGTTGCGGTTGTAGCCCCAAAGCTCCTCGGGCGCGTCATCGGGACGGCAGAACACTTTGGCAAAGCGAGTGAACGCCGGCAAGCTGTTGCGCCCCTCGTGGGTAACCTCAAGCAACGGCGGCAGCTCGCTGGGTACGATGTCAGCGAGCGTACGCGGCGCAAAACCGGCGGCAGCTTCAAAGAGCATTGCCAGCTGCTTTCGCCCGAGGCTCAGCGCCAACGCCTGGCGCCGAGCTGTCGGTAATTGATCGAGATGGGTTGCTAGTGCGGCAATATCGACCCCATCGGCATCAAACCACGGCAAATCGCGACGAGACAGCCGTCGAACTAGCTTTTCACCAATCAAGTCGAACATTGTCCCTCCCTTACTTCGGACCCAATAGCCAATGCGCCCGGGCGCGCGCGACGACCGTACCATCAGCATTCGACAACAACGCCTCAACCTCGAAGTCGCCAGCACTGCCGGCGGCGGGCGGATCGAAGCGCGCCACCGCGTGCAAGGTACCACGCGCCTTCTTGAGGTATTCGATGCTCAGTCCCTTGAGGATGCCGCGCGTATGGTCATCGACGCTGTACATCAAGGCCAACCCCGAACAAACCTCGGCCAAGTTGGCCAAAGCGATCGCATGAACCGAACGTAAATGGTTGCGGACCGCCTTGCGGTCGCGCAGTTCGACGCGCGCATACCCTGCCGACAACTCGAGCACATGGGCACCGATCGAGCCAGTATAGGGCGCCAGCCGGCCAACCAATCGCGAGAACGCCAGCTTACCGGCGGGCAACCGCGAGAGACGATCCCAGGATACCCGGATCAGATTCGTTTTTGTCTTGCTGGGATCGAACACCAGGTTGCCTCCGCTTAAGTCGCGGAGAATGTAGCACTGCTCGCGGCGTTTCCCAACGCCGCGCGTCAGCACAGGCCGATCGGCGAGCGGAAGCTAAGCCTTTTTGGGCAGCAGAATCTTGCCGAGAATCAAGGTTACCGGTGCGACCAGGAAGCTGGCCAGTGCGCCCATTTTCACGCTGTCCTGCAACGTACCGCTCGGGAAGGCGACGACCGAAACGAACAAGGCCACGGTAAATCCAATACCGGCGGCAAAACCGACGACCACCAGATGGCGATTGCCCATGCCTTCGGGCAACTGCAGACCAAACAGTTGGCCAATCTTGGTCATGGTCACGATACCGATCGGCTTGCCAAACAGCAGCGCGAAAAATACCAGATACGTGCCCATCCCGACCGCCGAGAAAACCACGCCGGCGTTGGCGAAGCCAAACAGGCCCAAGATCAATTCGACGGGCCGCTTCCACCAATGCTCCATTTGGTTGAGCGTGTCCTGGCCGTCCGACTCGCCTTGTTCCCAAAACCCCAGGTCGGCGTGCTCGTGAGGCAGACACCAAGCGAGTGGCACCAAGGCCAACGCAGGGTGGATGCCGCCTTTGAAAAAGCCAAACCAGGAGATCGCGCCGGGAACGAGCAGATAGGGCCAGAAGTTTTTGATTTTCAGGACCTTCCAAAAAACCAGCGACAAGATGATCGCAGCGGCCGCGAAGCCCAAGAGCAATAACGGCGCCGTCTCACCTTGCGGATAAAACGCAGCGAGCACGATCAAACCGCCGGCATCGTCGGCGATCGCCAGCAGCAACAAAAAGACGATCGCGGGATGGGTCTTGCCACCAATGCGCGGAAAGATCATCCGCGCAACGAGGTAGCTAAAAGCGATGTCGGTCGCCATCGGCACAGCCCAACCGCGCAGCAGCTCGGGCTGGAACATCCGGCTACCGAGCGCGTAAATACAGGCGGGGCCGGCCATCCCACCGAGGGTCGCGAGAATCGGCAACGAGGCCGTGCTGACCTTGGACAGCGGCCCGCCGGGCAGCATCGCCTCGCGAATCTCTTTGCCGGCCAGCAAAAAGAAGAACGCCATCGCAATGTCGTTGACGACAAAGTGAAACAGGTTGACCTCGTGCCCGAGGACCGAGCCGTTCTTATGGTGCAACAAGTGATGATAAGAATCGGGAGCGAGGTTCGCGTAGAGCAGTGCCGCCGCAGCTCCACCGATCAGAAATAAACTGTTTTCGAACAGGAAGGTGATCACACCACCGTTTTCGTTTGCCTGCGCGCTCATCTGCTTCCTCTGTGAAACTGAGATCTAGCCGGTGCCGAGCATTGCCGACCACTTGCACCGGACGACACGCCATCTACTGCTGTGAGGCGTGCTCAGCATAGTCCGATTAGCCAGCGAAATTCAAAATGCTTTTCAAGGCGCTGCCAGATCGTCGGCCCAGCAGTCGCCGGCGAGCGAAGTGATGACTTCTCGCGCCAACTGTGCAAGAACGCCAGCCGATGCCTCGTCCGCAATGGCTGCCGCGACGCACAGACGTCCATGGAATGCTCTTGGCGAGCAGCGTCGGCCTGTTGGCCTATGTCAGCAAGCGCCATCTGATCCCGCCGACCAGCTACATTTCCGACGTCTTCTTGGCGCTACTTTTCGGTCTGGTCGTCCTCAATAGCCCGCTTCGCCACCTGCTTAGCTTGAGCTTGCCGAGCGCCGAGCGCGACCCCGATCGCTACGCCAATGGGCTGCGCTTTTGCGGCAAGTGGGTATTGCGCGCAGCGATCATCCTGATGGGGCTCGAGGTCCGCACTGCCGACATCAACACCACGACGATCCTCTCACAGGGACTGATCCTCTGTGTGGCGCTGCCTTCAACATTCTTGCTCGCCCAGGCGATCGGCACGCGACTGGGACTGCGCCAAGCGCTGGTCGATCTGCTCGCGATCGGAACGATGATCTGCGGAGCGTCGGCCGTCAACGCAACGGCTCCAGTCGTCGGCGCCCGACGCGAAGAACAGGGCCTGGCGATCGGCGTGGTCTTTCTTTACAGCGTGTTTGCACTGCTGTTTTTCAAACCACTGATCGACTTGCTTGGGCTCGGCCTGCACATCTCGGGGGTGTGGAGCGGCCTAGCGGTCAATGATCTGTCTTCGGCCGTCGCCGTCGGTGCGCAGATGGGCGATGGCGGTGACGTGCTCGCTGCCGCCGCCAAGTCTCTGCGCATCGTCGGCCTCGCACCGGCTTTGGTCACGCTCTCGCTGCTGCGCAAGGCACCGTCCACCGACGGCTCGTTGGCCCAACATCTGCCGCAGTTCGTCCTGGGCTATATCCTCTTGGCGATCTGTCGCGTGGCAGGAGACCAGCTGTTCGCCAGCCACACCAGCTGGTTGATGCTACTCAAGGGCGCCGCATTGTTCGTCGACTTCGCGATCCTCTCGGTCGTCGCCAGCGTCGGACTCCACATCGACATCCGCGGCCTGCTGCGGGGCGGACCGCGCGCGCTGATCACCGGAGCAGCGACGTCGCTTTGGCTTTCGGCACTGACCCTCGTCCTGCTATTCCTCTCGCTTAGCGGCAAGATCGCTTGGGCCGTCGCCTGCGCTGTTGGCGCGTTCGCCGTCACTGGTGCCCTGTATCTGACCTTGGCCACCAAGACGCAACGGATCCGCGGACTGCGCCGCCGCTACGAAGCGGGCGAGCCGGTCACCCTGCGCGAGGCAATCCTGCTGCTCGACGACCACCAGCGCCAGCAACCCGTCGACCGCCCGTATATCCGCAAGCTGGTCGAGCAGCTGCAACCTTCGCTCGGCGAGCTGATCCCGGTGCGCAAGAGCCCACTGCCCCACGGCCAAGGCTGTCGCTGGGCAACCTTTTGGGAGGGCAATAACGACTGGGCGCTGGTTGCCGTCTGCCGCAGCCCCGGGGCCGCGACGCCGATCCACAGTCATTCCCACGAGTTGATCGGCAAGACCATCGAGGGGCAAATCGAAGAGCTGCGGTTTTCACAGCGAGACGACGACCGCTACGAACTGACGACTCGCCAGCAGATGAAGCTCGGTGCGCTATGGACCCTCGAGGCGCAAAAGGGACTGCACGCGATCCGCACCGTCGGGGAACGCGAAAGCATCGACCTACAGTTTCGTGGTCCGGAAATCGGCGGCGGTGGTATCTGCATCGAGAGCGACATCGACTGGTTGGCCGCAACACCGGGCACCCTGTTTTCGGGAAGTGAAACCGCGGACTTGCGCCCTGGCCAGTCAGGCGACGGCGCCGCACCTGGGCGATTACCGCAAGACGGCGCCTCACCCGGCGGATAGGCGAAGGGTTACCCATCGCCGCACGCTCCGTACTACAATTCGACGACCTCGCGTGCCGAGTCGCGTTTTGTGCCCTCGGTCGCCATCGTCGTCTTATACCGAGAGGAATCCAAACCCATGGTCGCGGTCGAGCTGGACTTCGAAAAGTACATCGCACAACAAAAGACAGCCGAGGAGCAGCGACCTGGAGCTGCCTACGCCTACCCGGGCGATCAGAAAGTCTTACGCACGCTGGCCAAGGTCACGCCGGTTCGGCTCGCTGCCGAGGCGACGGTGCGGCTCTGGAAAAGTGTCGCCAAAAACGAAATCCTCGGCACATCGGTCAAGGTCACGGAAAGGCAATTTCCCGAACTTCACCAACTCGCGATCGATTGCGCACAACGCCTCGACATTCCAACCCCCACGATCTACGTCGCGCCCAACGTCGGCGAACTAAACGCCCACACCTTTGGCACCGAGGAGGATTCGTTCATCGTACTCAACGGCGTGCTGATCGACCATTTGAGCATCGACGAGCTGCGCTTTGTCGTCGGCCACGAGTGTGGCCACGTTCACAACAACCACGTGGTCTACACCACGACCCTCTACTACCTGCTGTATTCGGCCAACGTCTTCGTGCGCTGGATCGTCCACCCCGCAGTGCTCGCGCTGCAAAGCTGGGCGCGACGCGCGGAGATCACATGCGATCGCGCGGGAATGCTCTGCACTAGCGATGCCACCGTCGCCGAACGGGCGCTGGCTAAGCTAGCGCTAGGAAGCAAGAAGCTCGCTGACCGCGTCGACATCGACGAGTACGTCAAGCAAATGCACGAAGGTCAAACAGGCGTCGGTCGGGTCGCGGAGTTTTTCCGCAGCCACCCCTATCTGCCCAAGCGGCTCGCTGCACTCAAGCTCTTTGCGCAAACCCACTTTTACCTGCGCGCCACCGACCAACTCGGCGAAGACGAAACGCTTGGCCACAGCCTCAACTGGTGCGACGCCGAGGTGGCGAAAATCGTCAGGGTCTTTGGGTCGACAACCAGCGACGAGGCCAAGGAACGATAATGCTCGATAACTACATCGCACAGACGGCCGAAGCGGCTGCCCTCTGGACCCGCTTGGCGGAGCTGGCCGGCAAACTCGGTATGACCTCGCTCCGCGACGAAATCACAAAAATGCGACTGCCGAAGCTGCAAGACGGTCGATTTAACCTGGTTGTGCTCGGCGAGTTCAACCACGGCAAGAGCACCTTCGTCAACGCGCTGCTTGGCGAAGCGCTGCTGCCCACCGGGATCACGCCGACCACGGCGACGATCAACCACATCGTCTGGGCAGAGCAACCACAAGCGCGCGTCGTCAGGATGAACGGCGAAAGCGAAGTGATCGACCCGGAAAAGCTTGCCGAGTACGTTACGCTCGGCGGCAAGCAGGCCGAAGGCATCAACTTCGTCGAGGTCGGCTATCCAATCGATCTGCTCAAAGAGCACATTACGCTAGTCGATACGCCGGGCGTCAACGACATCAACCTGGCGCGCGCCGAGGTGACCTACGGCTACATCCCGCGAGCGGACGCTGTGATCTTTTTGCTCGATGGAACCCAGGTGCTCAAGCAAAGCGAGCGCACCTTTCTGCAACAGCGCTTGCTGCAACGCAGTCGCGACAAGCTGCTGTTTGTCGTCGGAAAAGCCGACTTGCTCAGCAAGGACGAGCTCAAGGAAACGACAGAATTTGCGCACAAGCACCTCTCCGCTCTTGTCGATGAGCCAACGATCTTTGCGGTCAGCGCACGCTCGCACCTCGATGCCAAAACCCGCAAGAAGAGCGGGATGGATCCGCTGCTCGAGCACCTCAAACGCTATCTCAACGAGGAGCGCGGGCGCATTCTCGTCGACAATGCAGTGGCTGATGCGCAGCACACCGCGCAATACTTGCACTCGAGCATCGGCCTCAAACGTGGCAGCCTCGAGCTTTCGCTCGAAGAGTTGACCGCGCGCGTAGCGGGTATCCGCAAGGAACTCGCTGGATCGCAGGCGGGAATCCGCGAACACCTCGAGCGGATCAATGCCGAGGCCGAAGCGACCAAGGCGACGATTCGCCATGATCTACGGCTGTTCTGCGACGAGTTTTGTCGCGTTCTTCCGGCCCAAATCGACGGTGCCGAGGCCAGCGACGTCAAGAAGTACCTGCAGTTCTTCATTCAAGACAAGTTCAAAGAGTGGGCTGAATTGGAAGGTGACAAGGTTGCTGAGCTGCTCGAAAAGCTCGCCGAGGAGATCATCGCCGTGACCAACGAAAACGTCCGCGGCGTGCTCGATCGGGTCAGCAGCAATCTCAATCCCAGAGCAACACGCGTCGAACTCGACGTCGACACCCTAAAATACGATGCCTCGGTGTTTGCTGTCGGTGCACTGGGTACGACGATCTTTTTGTTCGTCAATACCTTCGTCGGTGGCCTACTGACGATCGCCGCGCCGATCCTCGCTGTCGCACTGCGCACCCGTGCCGACGGGATGATCAAGACCCAAGCCAAGGAAAAGGCACCCGAAGTGATCCGCGCGGCGGCCGACGCCGTGCGCCCAAAGTTCGAGGAAATCGTCGACCGCTTCGCCGAGCAGCTCGCCGATTTCGTCACCAGCGCCGGTGACGCCCTGACCCGCGGGGTCAGCGAGGTGCTCGACCAGACGCTCGCCGAGCGGCAGAGCAAGAGCTCGAGCAGCGCACAGCTCGGCAAAGCCCTGGAAACTCAGGAGGCCGAGCTCGAGCAAATCGTCGCCGAGCTAGCCGATGCCCGGCAACGCCTCTGGCAGTAACTCGCCAAAGCGCTTCATACCTTGTTCTACCTGTAAGCGATCGTCCTACAACAGCGCGAATACATACACTTTTCAGCCCGAGATGCGTCGGCTAAACTAGCCTGCATGAAAGCACAATTGATCGATTCCGTCCGTGAACTCGACGAGAGCATGGAACGGTCCGTTGAGCAGCAAAAAGGCACACGCACCGTCGACCTCGTTCAACACTTCGCCGAGCGACGGGCTCAGCTGATGGATCTGCTGCCAGAGAACCGCCGAAAACAGCTCGCTGACCTCGGAGAGTGGAACGAAGACCTGGTGGCTCATGCGCTCGCTGACGACTTCTGGTCCGATTTGGATCTGGGGCCCCATCGCGAGATGATGAAGTACCGGCTTCCCAAGGCGATCTTTGCTTGGCATAAGAGCGCACCCGACGACGTTGATGAGGATGACGTCGTGGGCATCGGCCCGTATCGGCAGATCGACAAGAAGCTGGCGATGGAGGCGCTTCACGCCGTAGACGCGGTGCTGACCGTACCCGCACCGTGGGGTCAGCTCAGCCAGGTGCTCGAAATTGCCGAAGTCAACCCGCGCTTCTTTCCGCCGCTAAGCAACGTCGTCTCCCGCTCTGTGTTCGATGTGATCGACAACCGAATCCAGCTGCTTTACCAGCTCTGGATCGAAAAGAACCTGCCGACACTCGAGGTGCCAAATGGCACGCCACTCTACGTCACCCTTTGCGAGGTACTGGAAAAGCAGACCCAGCCCGTCATCGGCAAGATGTTTGCGGCGATCGACATCCGCAACCTTGCAGAACGGTTTCGCGTTACACCGCGCGCGGTGCTAGCTGCGCTGCAAAATGGTCCGATAAAGCTGCTCTGGCTCGACGTTCGCCATACCTACCACTGCAACATCGCCTGCCGCCATTGCTTCATGCACGGCAGCCCGTTTCGCAGCAAACTGCGGATCGACGCCGACCAGACTGTCGAATTCGTCAAACAGATGCCGGCGGCGAACTTGCCACGGTTGTTGATCGGCGCCGGCGAGCCGTTTCTGCACCTGCCCACGCTGGTTGCCGGCATCGCCGAGGCGCGGCGGCTCAATATCCCGGGTATTTCGCTGGTCACCAACGGCTTCTGGGGCAAGAACCTGGAAAAGGCGCGCGACGTTGCCAAGCAGCTGGCCGACGCCGGATTCTATCGCAAGGGCTCCAACGACAGAATGAAGCTCAGCACGGGCCTCTATCACATTGAAGCCGGTGTGCCCGTTCAATCGATCGCCAACGCCGCGCGCGCGGTCTTCGAAGCTACCGGACGCAAAGTGCTGGTCGATTGGGAAGTCGATCAGATCGACGGCGAGCTAACGATCGATGAAGCCTGCGCCGAAATGGAAAAATGCGGTGCCATAGAAGAATCGTATGACCTCAAGCTGCGCGAGGTTTCTCCAGTAGGTGCCGGCGCAGAGCTCGAAGGCCTCAGAGGAGTACGACCACTCGAATCGTTCCGCGCCTGCACCGGAGTGGACAAAGTGGCGATCGAACCCGATGGGCGGCTAAGACCCTGCTGCGGTGCTAACCACCTCAACGACGGGCTGGTCAACCCCGGCAACGCCTTCAACATGACCGTTCCGGAGATGGCCAAGAGCATCGTTAACAACCCGATCAACCAGATCCTGCAAACGCGGCCGATGTGTGAGCTCGGCGAAATCTTGCAGCGACCGATCAACAAGGACGGCTACACCGGCCGCTGCGAGCTCTGCCAGGACATGCTTGGCAACATCAAAGGCCAGGAGCTGATCGATCAGATGGATCGCTTGGTCACCCAAACCTCGCTCTATCCCCACTGGTTCATCAAGCAGCCCGCGACGGTTCGGCGACCGAGCTAAACCCGCCACGCGCGCCACTGGCGACGCCGTCCCGATGTCCGTCTATAGCGATTTCGGCGAGCTCTACGACGCTTGGATCGGCGGCTCCGAGCTGGCACAGCTCAATCAAGCATTCTACCTCGCCCAGTATGCTGGCTGCGTCGGTGATGTTGTCGAACTCGGCGTGGGCAACGGCAGGATACTGCTCGAAGCCGCAGAGATGGGCGTGAGCTGCATCGGAATCGACAGCTGCGCCGAGCTGCTCGCCCAGTGCAAGACCAGCGCCCTAGCCCGTGGGCTCGCCAACAAGCTCAGCCTCCAGCTGGCTGACTTCAGGAGCTTTACACTCGAGCGACCTGCCGAATTGATCAGCATCCCGTGGCACAGCTTCCAGCACTTGCTCGATCACCAAGCTCAGTCGCAGACCCTGAGCAATATATTTCATCAGCTCGAACCTGGTGGCCGCCTAATCTTTGACACCTTTCGCTTCGACGATGCGTTTCTCGCCAGCGCAAGCGCTCAGCCTGGCTGCCGCAGTGTCTTCACCGACAGCTGCGGCCAGATCCGCCAACTCTGGACCGATGCGCGCGGCGACAAGCAGCGGGCACAAGTCGTGCTTGGCATTTGGACAGATGCCCCCGACAGCCGGCGTATCGAGCTCGCCCTTCGTTGGACGACCGCCCAGGAAATCGAAACTCTACTGCACGATCAGGGCTTTGAACTGATCGCTTGCTACGACGGCTACTTCGAGCAGCCACGCAGCGCAGCGACGCGCGAAGAGATCTGGATCGCCGAGCGCAGTGCCTGAGTTGATGATCAGGATTTGCGGCCAAACAGGCGAGAAAGCCAGCCGCCGCCCGGCGACTTTGCTGGACGAGCCGACCCGCTCTGTACGCCATAGCCGAGAGCCTTGGCACCCGCGGCGACCTGTAGCCGCTCCTTGCCGGCTTGCGCCAATACATCCTCCGGCGCATCAAGCGTGACAAGCTTCAGTACGCGCTTTTGTGATCCAGCCCGTGCAACGACCTTCAAGATGCCCGCCTCATCGAGCCTAAGCGCGAGCCGACACTTCACTTCACGATCGAGCACCAATAGCGCGTCGACGACGACGCTGCCAAGATAGTCATTCTGATCGGCGCGCTGATGCTCTCCCTGGAATACCCCTACGCGGATCTCTGTCTGCTTGCGCGGCAAAGTAAGCTCCGCTCGCCCCTCGCTGGGGATCGGCGACCACCGCGGGATAACCTCGACAAAGTCGCCGTCACCATTTGCGATGCCGATCGGTAGTGAGACGACATCATGCAAATCGAGCTGACTACCTTGGCCCCCGCTGGCTGCAGCGATCGCCGCACCGAGGGCCACAACTTCGTCTGGGTGCACATTCTGCGCGGGCTTGCGACCAAACATCTTTTGTAGCAGCTGCCGAACTACCGGCATCCGCGTCTGACCGCCGACCAACAGCACCTGCTGAACGTCCGAAACAGCAGCACCGACGCGTTGAAGCATTCGTTCGACGATGCGCAGCGTTCGGTCGATCAGCGGCGCCGCAGCTCGCTCGAAATCCTTGCGGCTCAGCGTTGCTGAAAGGTCGAACGTCTCACCGCTGGTGCGAAAGTTTGGCACCTCCACCGTGGTGCGATCCCGTTCGCTCAATTGATGCTTGGCCTGCTGCGCAGCGGCGCGTAGACGTTCCCAGCCGATGGGATCGAGTTCAAGCGAACGCCCACGATTGACGCCGACCTGGCGGGTGATCAGCTCCAAACACATGATGTCGAAGTCAAGACCACCGAGAAACGAGTCGCCATCGACAGCGAGCACGGTAAAACTGCCGTCATCGATCTGCAACAACGTAGCGTCGAACGTCCCACCACCGAGGTCGTAGACCAAGACCAACTCGCGCTTGCGACCGTGACGACCATAACAAAGCGCAGCCGCGGTCGGCTCGCTGAGCAGACGCACGACTTCGAGGTTGGCCGCTTGGGCGGCTTGCCGAACCATTGCACGCTGGTTCTCGCTGTAATAGGCCGGAACAGTGATCACCGCACGCTCGACCTCGTAACCGAGCGTGCTTTCCGCGGCACGTTTGATCTCCGCCAAGATTAATGTCGACGCCTCGACCAACGGTACTTTGTGCCCATCGATCTGGGCAGCGATCAGCCCGTCATCGCCGGGAACGAGCGCGTAGCGAAAATGGTCCTGGAACAGGCGCTTGACCTTCGAATCGTAGGCGCGCCCGAGCAAACGCTTGGCCCCGTAGATCGTTGCCGTCGGGTGCAACGTCATCCGACCGACCGCTCGCTGCCCGACCAACGGCTGGCCCTGATCGTCGAAGCCAACCACCGACGGTATCGTTGTGTAGCCTTCGCGCGAGCGCAGCACTTGAGGTTCGCCGTCCACAACAACCGCGGCACAGGTATACGTCGTACCGAGATCGATACCGATCGCCTTGACTGGTTCCACAGATCGATTGTCCAACGATCGCGGACGGATTCAAAACCCAAACTGCGCGCCGAGCTCAGATTCTCGGCGAGGCCGCTGGCCGAAAGGCGATGAGGGGTACGACGCCTACGGCTCGCAGATCCTATACGAGGCATTGCCCAAATTGATGGTCTGACCACAGTTGAGCTGTCCGGGACACTTGAACGTTTGGGTCTGGCCCGCTTGCGTCAGCTGACAGATGAACGCGCAGACCCCGGTGGTCCCCGGCGTACCCAACGGCGAGCAGTAAGCGCGCGTTCCGGCCGGCGTCCCGCTGCAGATCGCGCCGCTCAGTGAGTCGGCACAAGTTGGGGTGCAATACCCTTTCGTTCCCGTCATCGAAATACAGCTCTCGTTGAGCCCACAGTCCGTTGGCAAACCGCATGTATCCGGGAAGCAACGCCCCCCCCAAGCTGTCGGCGAATTCTTGGCGTCGCAAACCTGGCAGCGACGCAGCGGATTAACCGCACCGTCGGGCCAGCAAGCGCCATCGATCAAACACTGTTTGGCTTGCACGGGGTACGAGCAGCCGCCTTTGCCATCGCACAGATCGTCGGTGCAGCTGATCCCATCGCGGCAGCTGTACTTGGTGCCGACACACGCACCAAGCCGACAAACGTCAGCGTGGGTGCAACTTTCGCCGTCGTCGCACGGCGCACCG
The DNA here is from genome assembly GCA_020633415.1 of Deltaproteobacteria bacterium. Lineage (GTDB taxonomy): Bacteria > Myxococcota_A > Polyangia > JACKDQ01. The sequence continues at coordinate 99,275 of JACKDQ010000001.1, read as the reverse complement.
CTGTTGGGCGTAAAAGCGTCGTCAGCCAGCAACGGATCGCAACGCATGCAGCTGTTGCTCGGATCGGACTGACCGCTGGCGTAGCACTTGCCATTGACCAGACAGGTACCGCCTTTGATCAGATTACGACAAAGCCCTTGCGGACTACAGAGGTCGTGCGTGCAGGCGATGCCGTCATCACAGTCCTTGTCGGTCTTGCAACCAACGCTTCCATCGGGGCCAGCCAAATCAGGCGCGCCCAGATCTGGCGCGCCCAGATCTGGCGCGCCCAGATCGGGTGAATTGGCGTCGGGTTTGCTCGCGTCGGGCAAGCCTTTGTCGGCAGGAGAGCTTTGATCGCGGCCGCCGCTATCGAGGCGCGTCCCATCTTCGGGTTGGCTCTGATCGGCTGGCGGCACGAGGTCCTTGCCCGCATCGCGCGTCAGACCATCGGTGCGCGGCCCATCGGCGGCGAACCTGCTATCAACCGCACCGCCGTCCTTGCGACCGACTGCCGAGTCGAGTACCGCAGAATCGTTCTGTTCGGTGCATGCCACAGCGATCATTGTCAGCAAACCGATCAGCCCCAAGTTCGACAAGCAACGCATCCGATATCTCCTCGCACCTATGTAATGACAGCAACCAATACGACGTAAGAGCCCGATTGCTTCCCACACGCCGATAACGGACTCAGTGAAGTGAATAATCCGTGCCATCTCAGTTAGACGTTAAATTAGAGCCTTTTGCCGCGCTGCGCTCGCCCCTTCGCTGTCGAATTATTGCAGCGCGAGTCAGTTCCAGCCATCCGTCAGGTTTGAGCGGCCATCGAGAATCAGAGCGCGATCCAGAAAGTCGTCGCGATCGACGCTGCGCTCGCCGATAACCCCATTTGGCCGTACCGGTCGCAGCTGGCACCAGGTTTGCACAATACGGTGGCATGAGAAGCCAATCGCTCGACGGCGGTCTATCATCCGGCGACCGGCCTGCTCGAAATGAGCAGCGGACAAGCAGCAGGCTTTAGGGTCGAGTTGCTGCCTAAGCTCGCGCGCGGTCTCGAGCCTTTCGACCACATCGAGCTGCGCGAACGCGTCTACAACGACAGCGGCGAGCTGGTTTCGCACGCACTGCTCGGCGACAAATAGCCGACAAGAGCACAAATAGCCCGTCGCCCAGCGAGCACGTCGTCCGCCTAGGTATCCTCGGCGTAGATCTCGGGCGAGATATGATGCTTGCGCATCAGCTTGCGGAAGTGCTTGCGATCGACCGAGGCGATACGCGCAGCCTCGGAGATGTTTCCGCGCGCCTTCTTGAGTAGGGCAACGACATAGTCGCGCTCAAACTTGGCCACCCACTGCTCTTTGGCCTCGCTAAACGGCGCATCGGGATCGACATGACCGCTCGGCAGGGTGTCCGCTGCCAACTCAGCAGCGCGCAGCTCCTCTGGCAGATCAGCCGCGCGAACCAGCGCACCATCGGCCAGCGATACGGCCTGTTCGAGAGCATTGACCAGCTGTCGCACGTTCCCAGGCCAGTTAAAGCGGATCAAGCGCTGCATCGCTTCTTCGTCGACGGCCGTCGCCCGTTGCGATCCATCGGCGAGTCGATTGAATCGCGCGGTCGCCAACAAATGCGCGACGATCGCTGAGATGTCAGCGCGACGTTCACGCAGCGGCGGAATGCTCAGTCGAACAACCGAAAGCCGATAGAATAGATCGCGGCGGAAACGCCCCTCTTGAACCTCGAGTTCGAGATCGCGGTTTGTCGCCGCAACCACACGAACGTCGACCTTCACCAGGTCGCTACCACCGACGCGACGAATCTCGCGCTGCTCCAGCGCACGCAGCAGCTTCGGCTGCAAATCCAGTGGCAACTCGCCGATCTCGTCGAGAAACAAGGTACCGCCTTGAGCCAACTCCAGCGCACCGCGCCGAGTCGTTACCGCGCCGGTGAACGATCCCTTTTCGTGACCAAAAAGCTCGCTCTCGATCAACGTCGGCGAAACGGCGCTGCAATCAAAGGTCAGCAAGGCACCCGGGCGACCGCTCAGCGCATGAAGCGAACGCGCGACCAGCTCTTTGCCCGTGCCGGTCTCCCCGTCAACGATCACCGTGGCTGCGGCTGGAGCGATCTTCTCGATCAGCGTGTAGAGCTCGCGCATCGGCACGCTGCCACCGACGAGATCGCCCAGCCGGTCATGCGGCGAAGGAACAACCGCGACGCGCTCCTCATCGAACTCGAAAGCGATCTGAGCTTTACCCAGGTAGATCGTGCAGCCCGCCGTAAGAAATGCCTCACGAACACGCAGGTGGTCGATGTAGGTGCCGTTGGTCGAGCCCTGATCGACGACGAGGTAGCCGTGAGCGTCTTCAACGATTTTACAGTGATAGCGCGACACGCCGTCGGCATCGAGCACCACATCGTTATCGGTCGCCGAACCGATGCGCACCACCGCCCGACCAAAACGGCGCTCAACGGTCTTGTCCGCCGACGGGTAGATCAGCCGAAAGCGCCGCAGGCGCAGCTCGGCCGGTCGGCCTTGGACGTAGGTGAGCTCGGTGGGCGTTGTGTTCTGTTGGTCGACCAAGGATTTCTCTTCATTTTCCAGGAGAGCCGCGGTCGACGTCAAGCGCGGCAATCAGCACTGAAGTTGGGCTGCAGCTAACTATAGCTTGCCGCCGCGATGGTGTACGATCGCCAGGTGGGTGCTGAGGCCAAAGAGGGTGAGGTGCTCAACGGGACCTACCGCATCGGTCGCCGCTTGGCGTCGGGCGGAATGGGCACGATCTTCGAAGCCACCCATCTGCGACTCGACCGCCGTTACGCGCTAAAGGTTTTGCACCCAGCCCAAGCCGAGGCCGACAAACAAGCCTACGCGCGATTTCAGCGCGAGGCCCGACTAACCGCTGATCTCGGTCACCCGCACATCGTCCAGGTAATCGACTTTAACACCTCCGAGGCCGGCGACCCTTACTACGTGATGGAGCTCCTCGAGGGTGAGGATCTCTCCCAGCGTCTGCGGCGCGAAGGGGCCTTGCCAATCGAAGACGTCGCGCAGATCGTCCAGCAGACGGCTAGTGCGCTGCACGCCGCGCATCAAGCGGGCGTTGTCCACCGCGACATCAAGCCGAGCAACATTTTTCTCGCCATCGATGCAACAGCGCAGACGAGCGTCAAAGTCCTCGATTTCGGCATCTCTAAGGTCCAGGGCAGCAAGAGCGTTGTAACCAAGGCGCGCACGTTGATCGGCACGCTGCGCTGGATGGCGCCAGAGCAAGCGATCGGCTCGGCCGACATCGTCAGTCCGGCGACGGACGTCTTCTCGCTGGCGGCGGTGACCTATCGCATGCTCAGCGGCAAGGCACCGTTTGACGGCGCCGATCTGCCATCCTTGGTCCGAGAAATCTGCACGACCGTGCCGCTCCCGCTCGCTCGTCGCGTTGCCAACTTGCCGGATGCCGTCGACGATGTGCTATATAAAGCGCTGGCCAAAAACCCCGCTCACCGCTATTCCGACATCGCGTCTTTCGCCAGCGATTGCCAGCGTGCACTGCTCGGTAGCGATCGGCCGCTGGCGCAGCACCGCGATCAACGACTCGGCCCTCGCGCCGAAATCTCTAGCGCGCAAGACGATGCCAGCAAAGCGACGCTGCAGGTCGCTGTCGTTCCCTTGCCCTTCGACACGGCCGTTGATCCGCCCCCAGGCGCCACCGATCAGCCATCCGAATCGATCGACGAAACCACGACGCAGCGCGCCGCTGAGGACAACGCCGCGAGTGCTGCCGGCGCTCAGTCGCCTCAAACACAACCAACGCTTGGCTTGCGACGACGCAACATGCGACTGGCAATCACGATCGCGATCGCAGCGGTCGCTTTGAGCACGCTGCTGCTTGCCTTATTCGCGCCGGGTGAAGATTCCCCAGCCGCCGCCGATGGCGGCCGATCACGGCGGGCCAAGGCGACCGCGCAGCTTAGCGATAGCACGATCGATCTGCCAGGTGCAGCGCGAACGCCGGTCAGACTCGACGCATCAGCGGCAGTCCACGATAGCGTGCCGATCGCTGACTCGCGCACTTCAACGGATTGGCGCGGCGCAGTAAACCAGCGCGATCGAGATCCGCAAGGCAATCGTGATGCGCGAACAAGCAGCGCTCACCGCCGGATGCCCAAACATCGTCGACGAAGGCGGCGCGCAGTGCCGCAGATCACTTCAAAGGCTGCACCCGACGCGCGGGTGACACGTCAAAAGAAACCCGATAAACTGCTGTTCGACACCCTATACGGCGACCAATAACCGCGTATGCCCTGGCGCATCATCGCAGTCTTAACCTTTGTCCAGCTGATCGCACCGGCGAAAGGCTTTGCCACAGCAGAGCGAGCGCGCGCAGAGGCGCTATTTCGCCAGGCAAACAGCCTGTTCGCCGCACAGCGCTACAAACAGGCGCTCGATCAATTCCGCGCTGCGCAGGCGCTGGTCGACAACTATCGGCTCGATCTAAACATCGCCCGCACGCTGGACAAGCTCGACCGCCCGCTGCAAGCGCACCAAGCGTACAACCGCTTTCTCGAGCGCGTCCCACAATCCGTCAGCCCTGCGATCGTCAGCGCTGCACGGGAAAGAGCGCAAAGCCTGGCCAAGCGACTGGCGCGCGTACAGATCAGCTGCAATGTCGACGCGGCTACCGTTTGGATCGGCGAGCAGCAAGTTGCGCGCACGCCGCTGAAGATGCTTTGGCTATTGCCCGGCCACGCCAAGCTGGTGATTCGCGCCCCGGGCTACCAAGACGCGACCATCGAGCGCAGGCTGGTCACCGAGCGCTTGAACAGCATCGCGGTGACATTGCGTCGCCGAGCGGTCGCCGCCAAATCGATCGTCTTAGCGCCGCAACTGCCAACGGCATCGCAACCCGATCGACGGCGACAGTGGCGCTGGATCGCTCTGGGCGTTGGCGCCAGCCTAGTTGCCGGCGCAGCAGTAACCTATGGCCTGGGCATTTCGCGAGGAAATGCAGCGCACAACAAATATCTCACTGCCACCGATTTTGACACCATCGCACGCCATCGCAGCGAGGTCATTTCCGCTGAACGGACGATCGCGGCGGGACACGTGCTAGCCGGACTGGCGACGATCGCCCTCGGTACATCGCTCTACCTGTGGCTGAGCAGTTCGCCAGCAGAGCGGCACGCAGTCGGCGCGCTGACCCTGCTGCGCGATGGTGCGCTGGTCGGCGCCAGCGGGTCGTTCTGATGGAAAGACGCGGCGGCAAACGCTCGACGCGCTTTGTGCCGCTCGCGCTGGCGATGCTAACGACCGCCAGCCACGGCTGCTTTTCGCTGCAAAACCCCTATGATCAAGCCTTATGCAAGGCGGGCTGCCCCAACGGTCAGCACTGCTTTGCCGGCCGCTGCGTTGGTGCGACGGACGGCGGCCCCAGCGACGCGCTGCTCGGCGACGCACCGGCGACCTGCAATAACAACGACAACCTCGATCCGGGCGAGCAGTGCGATGGAGACAAGCTGGGCGGCGCCTCCTGCGCGACCCTGGGCTATCTTGCCGGCAGTTTGAGCTGCAGCGACCGCTGCACCTTCCAGGGCTGCTCACTGCAAGTACTCGGCACAGCGAGCGCCCTCGCGGCATCCGGCAACGTGCAGCGCGAACCGAGCGCCGCGACGCTCAACGGACAATTCACCATCGTTTGGCAAGAGCAGGCAGCAAGCGGCGGAATACTCTTCGCTGCACGACTGTCCAAGCTCGGGCAGTTGCTCGACAGCCAGCCGCTGCGCTTTTGCGCGTCGGAAAGCGTCCGCTCCTCGGCGTCGATCGCGAGCGGTGACGGAAGCTACGCCGTGGTTTGGCAAGAGATCGTCGCTGGAAACACGAAACTCGCTGGAGCGATCTTGCCGCTGACCTTGAGCCCGGCAAATTGCCACCAATCACTGCTGAGCACGAGTACCGATCCACAGCGGCCCGCGCTATTGCCAAGGGCCCTGGGATTCGAGCTGCTTTGGGACGCAGCGACCGCTGGCGCCAAACGGGCGGCATTCAGCGCACAGCGCAATAGTGATCTGACCAGCAAAGACGTACCGACCGAGATCAATACGGACGCGGGCGACCAAATCAGCATTCGCGCGGTCGCGACCGCGGCGGGCGCGCGCTTTGCCGTCTGGCAAAACGCCGGTGCGGGTCAGTGGGACATCGGCGGCGCACTAAGCGCAACGAGCGTCACACCGCTGACGATTGCGCAAACGGCGGCGACCGAAACCGTGCCCGACGTCGCGACCAGCGGCCAGGACGTGCTGGTCGTTTGGCGCGCCGAGCAGAGCGGCGATCAGGCGATCTTCGCGCGAGGGTATCGCGCCGATGGAACGCCCCAGGGACAGGCGCTGATCGTCGATAGCTGGGCGCAGAGCGTGGTATCAGCGCCGCGCGTCCGTTACTTTAACGGTGAGTTCTGGCTAGCCTGGGTTCGCGGAACAACGCTCCACCTGCAGCGCGTCGACGCCAACGGACAGCTCAAAGCGAGCCGCGTCACGCTGCGCCAAGGCGTGGCCGTCGATGGGTTAGCGCTGACTGCCATGCCCGACGCGTTGCTCGTCGCCTGGGGCGAGGGGCAGCCCGCGCAGATCTACCGCCAAGTGATCAGCCGCTAGCGGCTCACCAAGAAAAGCTCTATCTAGTCGAAATTTTGAGCTCTCGCCGGGGATCGCCGAGCCTGGTGCCGCGCGACCCTAGGCTGCCAAACGCCCCTGGGGTCGTCGTTTCCCTGATCTAACCGATCACCGTGGCAAAGCAGCGGCTTTGGCCGAGATCAAACGCTGGCACGGCCGTTGCTCTTTACGCCGAGCGAACGCGGTTTCACGGTGCGCTGCCCGTCGGTGGCGCAGCGCACGGCGAAACACCGCACAACCCAGCAGAGTGGTGCAAGATGGCAAGACCGGTAGGAGCAAACTCAGAGCTGACGCATCAGCGAATCCTCGAAGCAGCGGAACAGCTGTTTACCGGCGGCGATCCGAGCGATGTTTCGCTGCGCAAGATCGCGCGATTGGCAGAGGTCAGTGTTGGAACGATCCAACACTATTTTGGCTCGCGTGGCGAACTGTACCAAGCTTGCATCGACCGCTTTTACATGCGGATGGATGACGAGGTGGCCCAGCTGATGCGTGACGTCCAGCAACTACCGACAGCCGAGCTGATCAGCGTCGCGGTGCGGCGAATGTTTCGCTTCGCCTGCGCCGAGCGAGGCGCCGTACGCATGAGAATGGAGGCGGTCGTCCGTACGGGCCTGCTTGAAGACGAGGTGCTTCGGCACAGCACACTGCCCTTTCTCGAGGAGATCGCACGGCGACTACAGTCCAGCGTGCCCCTTGCGCGCACACAGTTGCGAATCGCCGCGAGCAGCATCGTACACCTGGTATCGCGGCTGGCGATCACTGAACCCACGCAGCTGGCAAGCTTGCTCGGTCTGCCGGCTTGCGCCTCAGAAAAGGAGGTATTCGATGAGGCTGAGCGATTCCTCACCCATGCGGCGGCCGCGTTGCTGTGCATCGGCGGGTCGCTCGACAACCGGCAGCATGCCGAGCCAACAAGAGCAGTCGCTAACTAGCGCTATGCATCTGCTCGCGGCGAGCCTGGCCAACTCGCCCACTCGTCAGACCGAGCGATTTTATCGCCAGTGTGCAGAGGAAATCTTCGACCTTTCGCTGCGCCGCTTGCTCGCCGGAGAGCGCAAAGAACCGCTCGGTGAGCAAGGTCAGTTGCCGCGGATCGGTGATGGCAAAGCGGGCGATCAAGTAGACGATACTCTGCAGGGTCAGGCAGATCTCTTCGACATCGATCGTTAGCTCCTGCGCTAGCACCCGCGCCGCACGCTCGATCAGCGGCAGTGCTTCGTGACGGTAGGTTTGCTCGTCGACCTGGCCCTTGCGCGCAACGTCACTCATCCACATCCGCAAAGCACCCCGCTCGCGACACGCAAAGCGGAAGCCCTCGCGCGTCGCGAATTCTACCGTGTCGGTAATGTCCGCTGCGCGCTCGGCCTGCTCGAACAGCTCAACTGAGAGCCGCTGCAGCCGCATGTAAAAGCAATCGATGCACGCTTGGTAGAGCTCGGCGCGCGAACCAAAGTAGTGCTGTAGCGTGCCGACGCTCACGCCCGCCAAGCGAGCGATGTCACGCAACGAGACGCGCGCCGCGTCGCCACCGGTAAACAGCGCATGCGCCGCCGCCAGTATGCGATCGTGGGTGACTTGCGAATTTGCTGCCACCGGCCGTGCCACGCGTCCCTCCTCAGGCGCAACGGTAGCTGCTCGCGCGCAAAAGGCATCGTCGAATAATCATACGGATAGGCGGTTTAGCGCTGGCAGCCAGTACGATTTTTGCGCCCAGCAACCAGCAATTGCAGTCTGCTGCTTCGCCAATGACGCGCACGCCAACCCTCACCAACGGATTTGGCAGATTGCTGATCGACTGGTGTATGAATCGGCCAGCGCACGCTTCGCCCGCGGCGCTTGTCGCGAAACCGCCTTTGATTTCGCTTCGGCCATCTGTCTCCCATTCGGCACAGAAAGTGCTCGGTTGACCCACTGCGCCTACGCAACGCGCAGGCCGGAGGTATGCCATGGTCGCTGTTTGCACGCTGTCGCGTTTGCGCGGACCACTCGCTCTACTGCTTTTGGCGCTAAGCGGGTGCGGCTCAGCGCCAGAGGAATGGTCACGCGGCGGCGAGCAGGCCAAAGGCGAAACCGCGACAGATGCCGGCCACACGTCGCGCCCGATCGATCCGCCGCATTACTATCTGGTCTGGGGCCACACCGGAAACGTCTCTTTCGACTTTCCACGTCGCCATCGTTTGCCACTCGATGCGCTGGTTGACTTCGAGCACGACGTGCTGATCCGCGAAGGCTGCAACGTGGGCGAAAAAGTCGGCCACAACCTGGCGACAGACGACAGCGTGCTGCTGCTCGCGCAGCGTGCCGGCAATGGCAGCTTCTCCACGCCGCTTGCCAACGGCGGCCTCGGGCTGTCGCACACGCCGGGCCAAGCGATCGGCCTCTCCGCTCAAGACGGTGCGTCCAATGCCGAATGGGCGTACACCACCCGTTCGGGATACGGTGGATTCTTTCGGCTCAACCAATATCACTGGGCGCGGTTGATCCAGATCGCCCGCAAGAATCTCGGCGCGAGTTCGGCAAGCGCGTTGCGCGTGAAATTTCTCTGCGTATACGAAGGGGTTTTCGACAAGAAGGGAAACGTCGATCTCTCAGCGGGAGCGGCCGAGTACGAAAAGCGCAAGGCATTCGCCTTTGCTCAACCCTACGTTGGCTTTCACGAGGATAATGGCCAACCGTATTTCTTCTCCGCGGCGATGTTCGGCGCGGGTACCGCGGCACGCAAGCGCTACGCGGCGCTCAAGAAATGGCGCAACGCAGATCAGGCCAACAAAGAGCTAGCCACGATCTACGACGCGATGGCGGTCAACAAGCAACTCGAGCTGCTCGTCGGGCTTCGCGGGCTCAATGCGCCGGCATATTTCGCCGAGCCCTGCTTTAGCGGACTACAGACGCCAGATGGCAAGCCCGTGACCCGTGCGTACCCAGAGGTCTGCGGTCTGGAAGTCGTCGTCAGTGAACAAACCGCGCTAACCGCCTCCTGCAGGGCATTTCTCGACGGCGAAAAGCGGGTCGCCGATCAGGCCAGTCCGCCCTAGGCCGGCAACGCACCGACGACCTACGCATCAACGGGGTACCCAGAGCAGTAACCTCGCCTGCGCCCCAAATCGAACAGCGTTTAGGCCGCGGTGGCGCTGATCTTTAGCAACGCGTCGCTGGGCAAATCACCTGACTGGAATAGCCCGCCACGCTCCCGCGTTGCAGCGTTAACCAAGCTGATCTTCCCGAGGATAGATCGATGACCCGACAGGCCCTAATCGCCATCGCCCTTTTCGGGGTCGGCTGTAACCGCGCGCCGATCGGCACCCAGACCGATGGCGCCATCCACGACGCGTCGACCCTCGATAGCGCGAGCGGTAGCTGCAGCTACAACGGCAGGACCTACAAGATCGGCGACGGATTCAAATCGACCGACGGCTGCAACGATTGCAGCTGCGGGGCGTTGGGCGTGGCCTGCACCCAACGCGCTTGCATCGATGGCAGCATCGACGGCAGCACCTTCGACGCCGGCGCACCTGACGCGGGATCGAGCACCTGCGTCGTCGCCTACAATTGGGGCGTCTGCTGTCCGCGCTGGGAGGCCGTGAGGCCCAGCGCGGTAGCCGCCAATCCCTGTCTGAGCGAATACCCGGCGCGCGAATTGCCCGCAAACTGCAGCGCGCCGGCTTGTCCAGCAACCTGTGCCCGACTGCCGCCACTGAGCCGTGTCGCCGCTCCGCTCCCCGCGGGCGGCTGCAGCTTCGCCAGCGAATGTCAGACCCCAAGCGACTGCACGCTGGCAAAGTTTTGGGATGTCTGCTGTGACTGCCCGGCGACCTATCCCAGCACCTTGGTCGCCCAAAACGAATGTCTTGCGTCCCAACCGCCAGCTAAGTGCTCACCGGCAACGCCCTGTCCCTCATGCGCAGCCTGTCCGTCGATCGCACAGCCGAGCTGCGTTGGCGTCGCTGAGCAGCTGCTGCACAATATCAAGGGTTGTTGGGAGGGCACGCCGCCTCCCTAGGCCAGGCCAAGCCCGCTTGGACAAGGCCGCCGGCGCGACACGCCAGGCCCGCGCGTCTGAGGCGCTAGGGAAGAATCAGTGAGCCAACTCCACTGCCTTCGAGCCACTCCTGATCTTGTGCCAGGCACGCGAGCAAGCAGGGCCTTAGGGAAGCGTCAAGGAGCCCGCGCTCTTGCTCTTTGTGCCCCAATAATGACCACCAGGCCAAGCACCGAACCAAACCGTTAGCGCCGCTAGCGCCCTCGCCCGCATCGCCACTGCTCCGATGCCCGCTAAGGCAGAATCAGCGAGCCGGCGCTCTTGCTACCCGTGCCCCAGCCATGACCGCCCGCCCAGCGACCGTACACCGTCAGCGAGTCTCCTGCTTTGACCCCAGCGCGCGCGTAGTTGATCTGCAGGGTGAGATTCCCCGCGAGCCCCATCGACAAAGTGCCCAGCGAAAACGACTTGCCCCCTGCATAACCGGTAAAGGTCACCGATGTATTCTGCTGTTGCTGCTGGGGGCTGGGCCACCTGTTCTGATAGGACAGCTGGACGTTACAGCCGCCCATACAGCGCTGCACCCCGATCAGCCGAAAAGTCGATTTGGCGCTGGCCTCGGCGACAAACAGACCGAGCAAGGCCGCGCTAGCCGCCGCAGCTAAGGCAATTTTGCGCATCCTCTAAGCTCCTAAGTGTTTGGCTTTCGAAACAGACCACGGCCAGAGGCGTTGCAGGGGATGTGCCATTCGAAAATCACTAGATCTTGCCCAATACGCCGTGATCCGCTGACCGATCTCTCGACGCGCTCGCCGAATACTGGAATGGATGACAAATGCCCCGTGGCAGCTGCCGAACGGTGGTCGGTGCTGGCCAGTGCGGCAGAATCGCGGCGTCGCCGCCCGACGGGACGCGCCGCAGTTACTCGGCGTTGGGCGCAGCCTCGGTTGGCGTGAGCGTCTTGGTCGTCTCGCTTCCGTCAGGAAGCCGGCCCCAGGACTTACCCTCCGGCGCTTGACCGATCGCCCAGCTGAGCTCGCTGACCAGTTGCTGCTTGTCGTCAAACAGCCGTGCCGAGTCGGCGTCACCGAGACCAAAGACGAAGCCGTTTACGCCGGTCGCGTCGTAGACGATCGCCACAAAACCACCAGCCTTGAGTGTCAGCGAGCCGATCACAAACGGCGTCCGATCTTTGCTGTCGCGCACAGACCAGCCGTCAAGCACAACATCTTCGTCGCCCTTGTTGTAGAGTTCGATCCAGTCGCGCTTGGTCGTTCCTGGCGACTTGGCGACAACCTCGTTGACCACGACCACACTCGCCGCCAAAACATCCTTGTCGGCGCAGCCACAAAGGCTAAGCGCCGCACCCAACAACGCACATATTGCCGATTTAGATCTCAATCGTCGTCTCCTGCATCATTAGTCGTAAGCTCTGGATCGTCGGAATCCGCCTGCGCAACTCATCAAGCAAGGTTTCGTTGCTGATGCCCGGCCGCAGTTTGACGTGATAGGCGTAGTCCATCAATGACCCCTGCGCGACTTCGCGCAAGGTGATCAGCGCAAAGGTCTGGCAGTGGCTGTCGAGCACGCCATCAAGCTCGACGCGTTCTTTGCCGCTGCTCGGCATAGCAAACCGCAGCATGCCGTCATAAAGACTGCTTTGCGAGAGCGGCGTTAGATATAGAAGCACTGCGATCAGGATGAACCCGAAGGTGCCAACGACGGCGACCACATAGCCACCGACGCCGCAAGCAATACCCGCCGCCAGGGACGCGAACATGAAGATAATGTCGCGTGCATCCTTGAAGTTGGTTCGGAAGCGAATGATCGCCAACGCCCCAAGAATGCCGAGCCCGCGCGCCAGACTATCGCCAATCGCCTGCATCACCGTCGCCGCGACGATCGACGAGAGGATCAAGGCGGCGACATAGCCCTGGGAGTACGACATGCCGCGGAAGGTCTTGACATAGGTGATACCGACCGCCGCCGACAGCAAGAAAGCGATCAACAGCGTGTAGATCGCCGTCAGCAGGGTCGGATTGGCAGAAGCCGTCTGGAGTGTCAAATAGTCGAGCATCAAGCGCTCCGATTAAAGCCAAACCGCGCTGCTACGCCGATCCCCAGCGTAGCGCGCCGCAGTGGTCGTCTGGGCCGCAGCAGCGAGGTATTTCGAGAAGCTCCGCCGCCGCAAAGAGAACTGTTTGACCAAGTCCAGCATCCAGCACGGCAGATGAGCAGCGTAGCACTTGAGCTCGAGCACAACAGAGCATCCCGGGTCGTAGAACTCCGGCAGGTCACAGGCGCTGAACTCACCCGCGTCGTGAGTCAAGCGATAACGATCGCGCCAAGCGCAGCGCAGCTCGGTATCGAAGGTAACACGCGCGTAGTCATCAACATCACTGTTCAGCGCGCGCCGGCGATAGGTCATCAACACTTTGGGTTCAAGTCCATAGCTTGCATGAAGCAGCGCAAATAGTTCGAGGTTCTCTCGGTCGTCACGCGCGACATCGGCGCGATCGAGCATATCGCTTTCGAGCAGCGTGCCAGGATCGTCAGCGACGGTCGCGCGATATTTGCGCACCACCGATCCGACCTTTTGCTTGATCTCCAAGTGATAAGGTGGGTCGGCAAGCTCTCCGTAACTGCGGATCCTCAAGTTGACGCGATTGGCACGACGCTCGAGGCGATTTTTCAGCAAAGCAAACCCCGGAGAATCCAGATACAGCGAGTTGACGGTGTAGTAACCGCCACCCTCGGGCGAATACTTATCTGGCGAACAGTAACAGCTCGCGTAATCGGCGATCGCGTCGACCAGCGATAGCGGTATCGTGTACTTCAGTTCCAGTCGCTCAAGCCGCACGGCTAGCCCCCAAACAAGCGCTCGCCAGCGCGCGACAGTTGATTGGTCAGCGGCGGCCCATCCAGTCGACCGAGCAGCACCAGCAGCTGCACAAACCGTGTGCGAATCGAGCGCTCGAGGCGAACGACGCGGATGTCTCCCTCGATGATGCTCTGCTTCAAGCGCAACAGCGCGAGCGGGTCGATGCCCTCCATCTTGCGGTAGCGTTCGAACGAGGTCTTGGCGTCGCCGGTGGTCTTTCGGCGGATCAGAATATCGTGCTGACGAACCAGCCGTTCAAGCGAACTCAGCACCGAACGCTGTCGCTCTCTCGCGCGATAGACGGCTTGGGCGTAGCGCAGCTTTTCTGAAAGATGAGCCGTTTTTCGCCGATCGATATCGTCGCTGTCTCGCCGGATGAATGGCAACTTGATGCCGAGGTTTAGCGAAAACGCCCGTTGCGAACTGTCGCGAAACTGCGTGTCGTATTCGAGCGCCAGGTAGCTCAGATAATCGTGTTGGCGCGCAACTTCCAAGCGGTAGCGCGCCTGCGCCAACCCGACTTCGGCACGACGCGTCTCCAAATCGACGTTATTCGGCGTAGCCTTGGACTTGGCAAGTTCCCGGGCCACGGCAGCGATCGACTGCACATCCTTGAGCTGATCGGCCGAAAAGCCGATCTGTTTGGCCCCCTTGGCCAGCGCAAGAACCTTATGGCTGACGGAGGTCATCCGGTCCTCAAGCCGTACCAAATCGAGCTGCAGATCGACATAGCGATCCTCCGCGGTCAGCAGCGGATTGAGATCGATCCGGCTTTGCACGACGCCGGTCAATCGGCGCAAGACGGCAATCCCGTCGCCGATAGTGGCCAGCAGGCTTTGGTAGAGCGCGATCAGTTGTTTAACTTCAACGTATTCGAGAAGTAGCTCGTAGCGCTCGGCCAATGCATCGATCAGCAACCGCCGCTGTTCGTAACGCTTGGCGATCGAGCGGGCGTAATGCACGTTGCGCGCCGAGCTCGTCTCGCCCCAGCCGCGCGGATAGACACGCAGCGCGTAGCGTTGACGCAAGATATCGAAATTGTCGGTCTCGGTGCGGAGCTCGATCCGATCGATATACGGCGTATCGCGCGCAGCGCTAGCCAAGTAGTCGAGCAGCTCGCGATGATTGCGAACGCGCAAATCATCTTTCGCACTCGATAGAAACGCCGCAGCGCTCAGCGTCTGGCCGGCTACCGGCGTAACGCTCACGACCAGCAGAACCAACGCCCACAAAAACCGGATCATTTCGCTGCCACCTCGCTGATCAATGACGGCGCCTCAGCGCCCTGGTCGAAGACCACCAGCAGCGTCTTGTCATTCAGACGCGATAACCCCTCGGGCCGCGGACCGTCGTAGCGCCTCAGCCGCTTGACCGTAGCCGATTCGATCCGCCACACGCTGCCACCCGCACCACCTCGGGTACTGGTCACAAACAGCCGCTGATCCTCGACCAGCAGGTCGGATAACTCCTCACCTTGCAGATCCAATTGATGCGCCAACTGAACCTGCTCGGCGGAAAGGTCGGCTCCTGACATCAGTTTGTCGGCATCAGCCAGCCGCAGCACAACCGCCTTGCCAGCGATCTGCGGCCGCTTGAAACCGAGATAGAGCGCGCCACCGGACCAGCTGATGCCTTCGATGTTGATCGAACGCTCGGCGACGCCGCGACGCAAAAACGCCGCCCAGGGACGCTTGTCGCCGATCGCCGCCAGGCGCTCCAGCTGGTGATAAAGATCGACACCCGATTCGAAGGCGAGATGCGTTCCTTGGCGCGACAACCGCCACAGCCGTCGGCGACGCTTCTTCTGCTTTCCTCGCTTGTTGAAGCTCTGCGAGCTTGCCAGATAAATTCGCCCACGATTATCGACGGTCAGCGCTTCCATATCGTCGATCTTTTTGGCGCCGCTGATCGCCAATTCCGCGCGCACCTTTCCCTGGCGATCGACCAACATCAACAGCGGGCGATTGTTTGGCGTGTCGTCGCTGGCGATCAGCGCGCCGCCAAGCTGCGGCAAATAGAGCGCCGCTGAAGCTTCGATCGCACCGGTCTGCAGCGGCACGATCGGGCGCGGATCGGCAGCAGTGCTAGTGCTGGGGCGTTTTGCGGCGCCAGGCGGCGCGTTCGGCAGCGGTGCCGCCCAAAGTCGCCCACGCAACCCTCGCGTGTCGGGAATCGCGATCAACGTGCGTTCGCCGAGCAAAAATGGGTTGTTCGGCGGAATACGGATCACCAGCTCTCGCCCCCAAACCGGCATGTCGGGGCGCTTCTGCAGACGCACCGGATAGGCGACGATTCGCGCGCCGACACCGACGACCTCACCGTCGACGGGACGCTCGGGCGTCGCGACAGACGCGACCTTGACCTTCATGCCGATCGAGATCCGGCTGTGCAGGTTCTCGTGGACATACCCTTTGACCAGCGACGGCCGACGAGAATGCAGCGTGAGAATCGGCGAAAACGGCGCAATCTTGGCGCCAGCCTTGTAGTTGATCGAACCGATCACGCCGTCGATCGGTGATGTGATCTTCAACCGATCGCGCTTGGCTTCGAGCAACGCTAGCTCCTGTTTGAGCCGCTCGACCTGAATCTTGATCGGCGCACCTGCGTCGTTGAGTTGCTTTTCGAGCAGCTGGATGCGGATGCTAAACGGACTCGCCGCCAGCTGCCGTTCTTGACGCAGGCTCTCGATGCGCAGGGCCAAGGGGCTTTGCGCCTCCCGAGTGGTCTTGACGCTCTTCAGCTCGGCGGTCAGCGCCTTATTGATGCGATATTGGTTCTCCAGCTCGCGCAGGCGAAAGTTGATCTCGGCAACGCGCGCCGATCGCTGCGCCTTAAGTTGATTGATCTGCGACTGCAGGGCCGTGCGGTCGACACCCTTTTTGGCGACGAGCTCGCGCAACTGATGAGACAGGTGCGAGATCTGGATCGTCAGCTCGGGACTATGCAATTCGACCAGCGGTGCGTCCTTGTTGACGACTTGCCCCTCGGTCACCGAGATCGCGGCGAGCTCGACCGAGCTTTCCGAGTTGATCACGATCTCGCGCGTCTCGGCGATGCCGAAGAACTGAAACGCGTCTTGGCGAAGGAATGCCGTCAACGCGATGACCACCGCGAGTACAACAAACCAGGCTAGGTACAGCCGTCGGAAACCACTTCGCACCCTTTTCACAAGGCGTTGCTCCTACCCCTGCGATAACAAACGACGAAGGGCCGATGCTTGTTCCCATCGGCACGCAGCGGAGACCTCACTTCGTCGGCAGCTGGTCGCTTGATCCTGCGAGATTACCACTTTTCCCGAGCCGTCGCGCTTTGTTAGCCAGCTGGCCGGCGAGCGACACCCTTGAATAGTGGCTAACCGGCAGGCCAGCACTGCGGGCCAACCGTCCCTAGCTTGAGCCTATTTTGGCAAATAATTTCCGGCATCTTATTGGCACGTCGCTTGCTGTTTCTCAGGCCCGGAGGAACGGCGATGAAGAGATACCCGACAGCGCTCTGTACGTTGGCCCTGCTTTCGCTACTCGGTCTAGCGAGCGGCGGCTGCCAGCCGACGCCTTGTGTTGGCGACTGCGGCGCCGACCCGGCCACGGGCAAGGGCGAGTTCCTCACGGGCGGTTTGCAGACCTTTTCGCTCAATCGGCTGAGCATCGCCAGCAGCACTCAACTCACTGCGCTCGACAAGGCCGAACTCGCCAAGGTGGTCAATGACGAGATCGGCGCCCAGGCCAACGTCGCGCTCAACGACCTGGCCTGTAGCCTTGACGAAGGCTGTTACGCAGTCGGTAGTTTCAGCGAGGCGCTGCTGGTTGAGCGTATCGACGTCGCAAACAACAAGCCGCTCGTCCACGGCGCCGGCAAAGGACAGTACGTCGACGATGGCTCGCTGCATCATCGCGATGGCTTCGCCGTTCAGCTGCTTCCGGGCTACGGAGTCGTCGCTCGCTCAACGAATTTCGCCGAAAGCCTCTCCGACGATCAAGCGCTGGCGATCGCCTTCGGCGGTCCTGGCGTTCGCGCATGGGTTGCTGGCGATCACCACGGCGACTTCACGTGGAACGGCGAGTCGGTCTTTGGTCTAGGTACACTCAAGCAGGGCACTTATCTGGCGGGTTTGGCAACGACCAGCGAGCGCCAATCTCAACAAAGCGACCCGCGATTTGTTCAGACTGCACTGACGACGATCTCGGCGCTCGCCGTCGACGCGCGAGGGACCCGCTGGGTCAGCGATGGCACGACGTTGCTGGCGATCGCCGACGGCAACACCCAAACCTTTACCCCAGAACTCGGCAAGATCCACGCGTTGGCTACCTGCGAAAACTGCTTGGCCGAGCTTGTCGCCATCGCCAACCGTACCGACGGAAGCGCTGTTGTCGCGCTGCTTAGCCGCGACCCCAATGCTACCGGTGGACTGCGCACCATCGCTTCATGGACCCAGCCCAACGCCGTGTTGACCGCGCTGCATATCGACGACGGTCAGATCTGGGTTGCCGGCACCCTACCGCAAGCGGGCATGGTCGAAACCACGCCGGTCAAACAGACATTCGCCGTGAGCTTGGTCGCGCAAGAAGGCGGCGGCGCTACAGCGCCGCGGCTGGTGGCGACGCGCGTGGCCAACGTTCCCAAACTCACCAACGCCGTCGATCTTGCCCGCGATCTGTTTAGCAAGCTCTGGATCGTCGGCTCGACGCGCGCAGGCTTCGCCCTCGCCGAAATCGGTGAGCAGGTCGAGGTCGTCGCCGAGATCGCCAACGCCACGGCCACCGCTCTTGCATGCGACGCCGGCCCGATCGTCGCCGGACAACTTGGTGGCCAGGCGCCGGCAATATTCCCTAACGGCGACGCGCCGATCACCGTACGCGGTCGTGCCGCCGGCGACGCGTTCATCTGGTCGATCACCGGCGCTCCATAGGAGCGCGAGGCCGCGCCTAGCCCTGCCAGCCGATCGCCGCCAACAACGCCGCATCGCCGTGAATCTCGCCGCGGTAATCGAGCGATGTCTCGAACCGTGCTCATCGGGCAGCCTCCAAAAAGGTGGTTCCAGCGACGCTAGCACCACAAGGCAGCACGGCCTGTGTTCAAGATCACGTCTGTCAGACAATTGTCGGAGCAGCGGCGCACGCCGTGGCTTTCGCCTGGCACGCCGTGGCTTTGGCCTACTGCTCGGCGGACACGCCCCAGCGACGGTAGATCGCTAGCAGTCGATCGAGATCAACAAAAAGCTCGTCGGCATCGCCGAGCATCGCGTCTCGCCGCTCGCCGAGCACCTCTTCGACCAGCGCCTCTAGTGCCGCATCGTCAAGATAGAACAGATCGCCGGGCAGAGGCGGGGGCGCGGCGTTGCAGGCCGGGTGAAGCAAGCGCAGCAGTTGTTGGCGGCTGGGCGCTCGCCCACCAAAGAGCAGCCGGCTCGCCGACACCGCATGCCTGGGGGTCTTTTGCTCAACAGTCGTCTGTCGCTGCATGGTGAAGACTCCAAATTGTCTGCGTGTGTGGGCCCGGCGGACGCTTGGTATGCTACGGATTCGGGGAAGCGTCAAGCCCGATAAATCGAACACGTCACTGCTCGCGTGATTTGTCTGCTGAGTTACTCGCTGAGCGCGTCGACGTAGCGTTTGAGCTCGCGATAGCGGAAGTCGTTCTTGTCGGTGAAGTGGCGCAGGGCATCGGAGAGCGCCGAGAGCGCCTCCGCGGATCCGCGTCCGACGCGCTCCGCGCGACGAGCCGAAAACAGCGCGTTTTGGAAGATCTTCGTCAGCGCACCGTCGATAGTCGCGATCAGCTCTTCGATCTCGCGATAGAGCACAGGCTTCTGAGCGAGTCCTTCGAGGTACTTGCGTGCCTTGCGAAAGCCCAATAGCGCACGATACATGTTGCCCGTCTCGACGCCGCGGTCGTCCCAGAGCTGCTTGGCCAAGCGGAACTGATAGGTCGCCTCTTGAACATCCGCTGGCGGAATCGCTTCTTGAACGATACGGATGTAACACACCTGCCAGGTATCGTCGCCGGGCGGATTGAGCGTGTTCTCGAAGATCAGTTGATTCTCTTTCTTCAGCTTGTCCTTCGGCAGTTTCATCGAAAGGCCGTAGCGCCAGCCAGACATCGTCAGCGGTACTTCGCCAATCGACTCACCATTGAGAATCACCGTCAACTCGCCAACCTTGTCGACGCCAGAGGCGGCGTAATTGAGCGTCACCATTCCGCCGGTATAGGTAAATTCGAGGATCAAGCGGCTCGGATGGCTGCGATCCCATTCGCCGTTGCCGAAGACGCGCCCGAAGAACTCGTCGCTGTCGGTGTACAACACCGGCTCGTCGGAGTCGTCACCGCCGCTGGAGATCGGCCCACCACCGCCACAACGCTTGTAGGCGCCCCAACCGAGGACGACCACCAACGCGATCGCCAGTATCGCCAGCAACCGCCGCCGTCGACCACCGGTACCGGTCTTCTTGCGAGCCGCAGCATCGACGTCGTCTCCTTCATAGCGCGTCTCCGCGGTCGGATCGCCACGCTGCGCCTCGATCAACGAAAACTGCAGGGTCAGATCACCAAAGGTCAGATAGTCGCCATCGCGCAACACTTCGGGGTCGCGCCCGACCTTTTCGCCGTTGAGACGCGACCCGTTGGCACTACCAAGATCGAGCAACAGATGAACGCCATGCTCGACCCAAATTCGGGCATGCTTGCGCGAAACACCCTGCGCAACCAACATCAAATCATTTTCCTCGGTGCGACCGATCTGTGCGCGCTCGTCGTAATAGTGGTCCTGTCCGCGACGTGGTCCGTCGACTTCGGTCAACACGAAACCGGTGGAGGACTTACCCTGCGCTTGGCCACTCACGCGAGCTACCCCCCGTACATCAGGCGGTAGATGATCGGCCCAAACAGCACCAAGAACACCGTGGGAAAAATGCAGGCGATCAGCGGCAGGAGCATCTTAACCGGCGCCTCGTTGGCCAACTTCTCGGCGCGCTGATTGCGGGCCACACGCATCTGCGTGCTCTGAATGCGCAACACCTTGCCCATCGAGGTGCCCATCCGGTCGGCTTGAACGAGGTTGGAAACGAATGTCGAGACTTCGCCCAGCTGAATGCGCTCGGCAAAGTTGCGCAGCGCTTCGGCGCGCGTCTTGCCCACACGGATTTCGCGGAGGATCAAACTCATCTCGTCGAGAAGCGGCCCGGCAATGCCCTTTTCCACGACTTTGGCCAGCGCGGCCTGAAAATCTAAGCCAGCTTCGACCGACAGCGTCAGCAGGTCGATGTGATAGGGCATCGCGCGACTGATCGCCCGCTGACGTTTCTTGATCTGATCGTTGACCCAGATATGTGGAAAGGCGTAGCCAAAGAGCGCAAAGGCGACCGCGTACCAAAGCGGCCGACCGAGCATATTCATCAGCATCAGCCCAAGCAGACCGAACAACAGCAGGTAAAGGATCTGTTGGCCGAGGAAATCCTCCGGGCGATAGTCGGGGCGCCCCATCGCGATGAACCGACGCTTCATCTTATCGGCGAACGCCGGCTTGACGCGCCCGGCGTTGAGATCGCCGAGCCGACGCACCAAGCCTAGACCGACGCCGCGTACACCGCGGGGAGCCTCGGGGTCGACCGCCTTGGCCGGCCGCGCCGCGCGGGCGCGCAGAACAGCCAGCGCCAAGACAAACAGCGCGCCACCGACGCAAACCGCCACGGCTAACGGGCCATAGTGCAGCAGCGCCGTTCTCATACGTCAACCGTCACAATCCGGCGAATCAACCAAATCCCCGCGACTTCCATCACGCCGACCAGCGAGAATAGCAGCAGACCGAAGGTACTATGCAGCATCGGCTGCATCAGATCCGGTCGCATGTAGTTCAACACCAGCGCCAAGACCAGCGGCATCGCTCCGACGATCCAGCCCTGCAGCTTGCCCTGCGCAGTCAGCGCGCGAATTCGCCCTTCCATCTTGAAGCGCTCACGGATCGTCTCGGAAATCGTATCGAAGATCTCCGCCATATTACCGCCGAGCTGTCGCGCGATGATGATCGCGGTAACGACCAGCTGCAGATCTTGCGACTCCACGCGGTCCGCCATGTTCTGCAGCGCCTCGTCGACTTGCACGCCGAGCTTGAGCTCTTTGACCAGCAGCCCAAACTCCTGCGAGAGCGGTGGAGGCATCTCCTCGGCGATCGTCTCGGTGGCCTGCGCAAACGACTGTCCCGCGCGAATCGATGCAGACATCTGCACCAGCGCATCGACCAGCTGTGTCTCAAAATTGCGCACCCGCCGCTGACGGATGATGCGAATCCCGTAAAACGGCGCGACAAAACCGGTGATCGCCATCAGCAGGCCAACCAACCAATTGAATAGTACGAAGCCGAGGATCCCGAAGGCGATCGTAATGCCGAGGGTCAGAAGCAACAGCTGGCGCCCCTCGACGAAATAGAACATTTCGCCGAGCGCTTCCGAGCCACGCGAGAGATAGCGCTCTTCGTACTGACGCAGCGCGCGCCTGATCACCGAGAGCACGACCAGTGCCGTGAGTCCGACCGCGGCAAAGGTCAGCAGTACGATCAGACCCAGCATCGTAACCTACTTGAGTTTGAAATCGCGCTTGGCCTTGAGGCCGCGAATGATCTGGATCGTACGGTAACGGCGATCGCGTAACTTCTTGAGGCGTTCACCGGTCAACACGGTGTCGATCGTCGTGCGCGCCGTCTCCTCGTAGTGGCTGATGTCGTCACGCGAACGCAGCGTGAGATAGAGCGAGCCCATCTCTTGGGCGAGCACGAGGATCTCGGCCTCGCCGGGCATCACACGCAAGGTGATCGTACTGTAGTTGGCTTCGCCTTGCCGCACGCGCATCGCCGACGTCGCCTTGCCCGTCGCCAAAACGATCACGTTCTGCAAGAGCGTCACGGCAACGGTCTGACTATTGCGGGGATCGCGAAACGTGCCCAGCACATCGACATGGTCGTTCGGTCTGAGCAGCATGCCCAGCGCCGAGCGCTCGTTGACGTCGATCGTCACCGCACGTCCGCCCTTGGGCACCGCATGGGCGATACCCCCTCGGGTGCGCGCTCCCTGCAGTTGGAAAAATTGCACGGGTTCGCCGCGCGGAATCCGCGAGACCACGGTCTGGTTGAGCGCGACTTCGAGATCGCTCGGCTTGATGAAGCTATCGTAGGCGAAGCGCCGCGGAATCTCCGCAGTTTCGATGCTATCGCTGGTCAACACCGAGCCAACCTCCAAATCCGTGGCGGCAACGATGATCTTTTCCAGCTTCCAGCCTTCGGTGGCTTCAGCCCGCCAAGCGCGCTGCTGCAAATAGGTCAGCCCCGCCGCCGTAGCGCCGAGAGTGACCGCAATAATCAGTGGTGCTTTCCCTTTGAGCATTCGGAATTTAGCTGAACCGATTCTAGCTTTACCTTGGCGCGCCGGTCAACGCGTTGACCCTCGGCCGACACGATGTCTATGATGCGCCGCGTGGTACCCCGCTGTAGCCACAGCAGTTGTCGGGCCGGCCGCTGCGGCCCCATTTCAAGCGCCACCTGCGACACGGGTCGTCGGGAAACGCGGAGATCGGTCGATGAAGATTAAGAAGAAATTCCCTAGTCTATCCCTCTTTTTGGCGATCGGCGCCCTGTCGCTGGCCATCCCCGTCGCCTGTAGCGAAAATGATAAAGGTGCTTCGCCCGACGCCGGGACAGACGCCAGCGCTTTCGACGGCAGCGGCGGCGACGCGCTGATCGTCGACGCGTTCGTGCCGGACCTCGACCCCGCCAAGGCGCCGAAAATAGAGCAGATTCTTCCTGCCGACGGTCCTGCCGATGGCGGCAAGCTCGGCAAGATCACGGTAACTTTGGTCGGTAAGAATTTCGAGCCGACGATGGCCGCATTCATCGACGGAGGCGTCAACGGCGCGGTGATCACCAAGATCGACTTTACCTCGCCGACGACGGTGAAGATCGACCTGCCACCAAACCCCTACGACACCGCCCCGTTTGACCAGGCGAACCTGGTCAGCCTGCACGTGCAGGTGGGCAAGGCGAAGTCCAACGCCGTCGACTTCCAATACTGGGTCGAGCAAAAGGCTGACGCTAAACTCAAAGGTGTGATCTCGACGCCGACCGGCGAGGCCTATCGCGATTTCGATTCGGCCCCGTTCGAGGCCAAGGTCTTTATCGAAGGCGTGACCGACAAGGTCACCGGCAAGCCGGCGCAACTGACCGCGCAAATCGGCTTCGGCCGCGTGGGCGAAGACCCGCGCAAGGATTACTCCTGGCGCTGGGTCGCAGCCAAGTGGGAGCGCGATGAAGGCACCGACGATGTGATCAGCGGTCGCATTGCCCCACCGATCAAACAACAATACGACGTGCTGTTCCGCGTCTCCACCGACGGTGGCGGGCACTGGGTTTATCTCGATACCGACGACACCAATCCCGAGCTGCAGCTCGACAAGGTCGCAAAGCTGAGCGTCAGCGATGCGCCCAAGGGGTACTGTCAGGACCCCGTGCACTGCATCACCAACCGTTTCGAGAAGGTCTGCGACGTCAAGACCGACTGGAAAGCCAACCGCTGCATCGCCTGCAAAGTCGATGGCGATTGCACCAGCAACCCCACCGCCTCCGGGAACAAATGCACGCTGACCGGCAGCGGCCCGGTCTGTACTTGCGCTGCATCGACCGATTGCACGACCAACCCCGGCGGACACGCTTGCGTGCAAACGCAGGGTGGCTTTAACGTCTGTGCCTGCAATACCGCCCAAGACTGCGACTGGAAGAACGGCGAAGTTTGCGGACAGTCGGGCTTCTGCGAGCCGCCGCCACCTACCCCCTAGTGGGGTGTGTGCCCGCCACGTAGCCCGTGACGCTCGTCCTTTTGATCTACCTGGCCGCGCTGCTGGCGCTGAGTGTTCGCGTCAGCAGCCAGGTCACGGACGTTAACGACTACCTGCTCGCCGGCCGCCGACTTGGCCTCGCCCTGAGTTGGGCGACGCTGTTTTCGACCTGGTTTGGCGCTGGCACGTTGCTTACCGCCGCCGATGAAGTCGCAAAGTCCG
Organism: Deltaproteobacteria bacterium; assembly: GCA_020633415.1. Lineage (GTDB taxonomy): Bacteria > Myxococcota_A > Polyangia > JACKDQ01. The sequence continues at coordinate 74,733 of JACKDQ010000001.1, read as the reverse complement.
GTGTCGCCGCGGCCGCGCTCGAGCCGCTCGGTCCCGGTGTCTGCTTGCTGCTTGCGGGCTTTCTCGTGGCCCGCCCGCTACGACGACTGGAGCTGACGACGATCGCCGACCTATTTGGCATGCGCTATGGCCGGCTCGGCGAAGCGTCCAGCGCGCTGATCCTCGCTTCGAGTTACTTCGGCTGGATCGCCGTGCAGTTCGTCTCTCTCGCCAAAACGCTCGACCGCTTGGCAGTGCTCTCCTATCAGCCCGCGCTGTGGCTGACCGCCGGCGTCGGCACAGCCTACACGCTGATCGGCGGGATGTGGTCGGTCACGCTAACCGATGCCGTTCAGGTCACCCTGCTGCTGTCGGGTTTATCGGTGCTCGGTCTGCGTATCCATCGACAGCATGGGACGAGCGCGATCGTGCGCGCAACCTTGACGCGCGCCGCCGGCATCCCACGCGGCGCGCAGCCCTGGATCGATTGGACCACCGCGGTGCTGATCGGTGCACTCGGCAATTTGCCCGGCCAAGATCTGTTGCAGCGGGTCTTCGCCGCACGCAGCGAGCAAGTCGCTCAGCGTGCCTGCTGGTTGGCCGGCGCCGCCTATCTGTTTTTCGGCGCCCTACCGGTGCTGATCGGACTAACGGCCGCACAACATTCGCCCGAACTACAGGGCCAATCGGTCGTCGTGGCCAGCGCCCAACAGCTGCTCGGCCCGATCAGCGGAATGCTGTTCATCCTCGGTCTGGTCTCCGCGGTGCTCTCGACGATCGACTCGGCGATCCTTTCGCCAAGTGCGCTGTTGGCGCAAAACATCTTCGGTCGCGTCGATCGGCAGCTCGACACCCGTCGCGCAATGCGCGCCAATCGCCTGGCTGTCGTGGCCGTCGCCGCGATCAGTATGCTGATGGCGCTCTACGGCGAAAGCGCCTACACCCTGCTCGAACAAGCCTACGTCTTACCGCTCGTCGGACTGCTCGTCCCCTTGCTGATCGCAACCTATTGGCCGCAAGCCGCTAGTCCTCGACGGGGCGTACTCGCGATCATCGGTGGCACATCGATCTGGCTCACTCACGAGCTGCTCGGCTGGCGCTATCTGCTCGGCCCACTGAGTCAGCGCTGGCGCGTGAAAATGCCGACGGCGATCGGCGCGCCACTCGTCGCCAGTTTGAGCTTTCTGCTGCCCCGCGCGCGCCCAGCGTTGGCTGACGAACAAAGGTGAACACCCAAGGTCATCGAAACCGCCGACGCCCGCCGCATTGGTCGAACACGGCTTCCGGGTTGGCAGGATCAGTCAACACAGTTGGCGCTGGTGACGAGGCGCACAAGAATATTCCCTTGGAGTTTAACTAGTTGCGGCGCGCCCTCTGGCACGAGACCTGCTTTATCAAGGTCCGCATCTCCACCGGAGGAAGAAGAACATGCACCGCGAAACCAAGATGCTGATCGGCCTGCTTGCCGTCGCAATCGCCGCCTTGTCGGCGTGTGCCAAAGACCCGGCCGTCTGCCGGTTTTCCGGCAAGACCTACCAGCCGGGCCAAACCTTTGCCTCAGCCGACAACTGCAACACCTGCCGCTGCGACGAGAACACGGGCGTGGTCTGCGAAGCGAAGGTCTGCGACCCCGCCAAGACCGCTAAGCCCGACCATTGCTTCTACCGCGGCCTCGAATGGGCGTCAGGAACAAGCTTCGTCGCCGGCGACGGCTGCAACACCTGTGAATGCCAGATCAACAACAGCACGGCCGAGATTCGCTGCACGTCGAAGCGCTGCGTCCCCGACGGTGGTCTAGGCGACCTCGGTGGCGACTTCGTCTGCGCCAACCAGATCTGCAATGCCGGCCAGGTCTGCATGTTTGCCTGTGATGAATCGGCCAACTGTATCGACGCCAGCCTCCTTCCGCCCAACTGCCAACAGGCAGATGGTCCGCACTGGTTCTATTGCCGCTGCGGCGAGCGATAGCGCGCGCCTCGCCGACCCGACGGCCAACCTGTTGGCTCGCATGCTATGCTCAGCGGCCAGCCAACAGGAGCTTCCGATGACCGATACAAACGAACGCGCTTGCCCACAATGCAGCCAGCCACTGGTCGCGATCAACGTCGTCGATCAGCTCGGCCACGGCCGCCTGGGCGCGCTGACGTTTACCCTCGACGAAGCCGCCAAGACTTCCGCCTGGAGCGGCAAGGTCAAAAACGCCGAAGGCGTGCTCAAGGGCTATCTCTGCCCCTCCTGCGACCGAGTGCTGTTTTACGCCCAGCGCGGCGACTAACGTCGTTCGAACGAGCGCGTCCGAACGAACGCGTTTGAACAGCAGCGCCAGCTCAAGCTTCTCAAAAAAAAGAAACGGCCCATCCGCAGATGGACCGTTTCAGACTTCCCAGAACCTGGCTTTTACAGCCTACGTCTCACGACGCGGGAGGGCGCCTTGGCGTGTTGGAACGCCCGGCCGAAACCGTCTTTTCGGCCGGGTCCAGACACGCCCGGCCGAAACCGTCTTTTCGGCCGGGTCCAGACACGCCCGGCCGAAACCGTCTTTTCGGCCGGGTCCAGAACTTACGGTGCTGGAGCAGCGCGGTCGATGCCGGTCACGTTGCCACCGAGCTCCTCGAAACTATCGAACAGCAACTGCTGTATGTAGATGAAGTTGTGGGCGTAGGCACCCGGATCTTTCAACCAGATCTGATAGTGGTGCGCGGCGCGCAACAGCTTCGCGTCAAAGACCTTATAGGCATTGGCGTAGGCTGCATCTGCCGGGTCACACGCGTCGTTGACCAACGCCTTGGTGGCCTTGAAGAAGTACGGATAAGCCTCGGCGTGGCAGATTTCGGTGCCGACGGTGTTCTTGGCGTAGACCAGCATCTGGGCGTAGAGCTTCTTCGCCATCCCTTGCAGCTCGTCGTGCAGCGACTCGGTCTTGTTGCCATCGCCGTCGAAGTCCTTGCCCGCGTACGGAACCGTGCTCGGACGGATCTGCTCGGGACCGGTCACACCGTGGCAGCCATTGCACTGATCGCCGATCACGAACAAGTGATTGGTCGCCGTCGGCTGGTGACAAGCCGCACACTCGTAACCCGGTATCGCCGTACCACCGACGGTGATGTTCATGCTCGTCCCACTGCCATTGATGTGACCAAACTTGGTCATGTAGGTCTTGGTATCGAGCTCAGCACCGAGGCCAACTTCGCTACCGAGCAACACAGCGCCCGCCGGCTTGTAGTGCACGTTGATGAAGCCCATCTTGTTGGCGCCCGCATCAGCGTCGATCGCCGCTTGAATACTGCTGCCGCCTTCACGACCGGCATGGCAGGTGCTGCACATCAACGAAATCTTCGCGTACTTGGTCAGCGTGGCAGCCGACGCCGCATCGGGATAGAGCTGGTTGCCGGGGAACAGCACTTGCGTCACTTGGCGCACGCCCCAGTCGCCGCCCTTACCCGTGTTCGGGTGACAGGTCGCACAGTCGATGCCGTTGTCTTGCTCCAACACCGTCTTGCCGGTCTTGTACTGCACAAAGAAAGCAAAACCCTCGGAGCCCGAGTGACAACGCGAGCAGCTGGCGCTGACCGCTTCGTCTTCGTCCCAGTGACGTGCTGCCTCGCCGGCACCGTTGAAGTGACCACGGTCGTTGCGGCGTGCATTGGCCATGTCGACCTTGGTGGTCAGCGCGCTATTCAGGTCGGTGATCGAGTCGTACATCAGCTGGATCATGTACTTGGCGTTGTGTGCCAAACCACCCGGGTCCTTGTTGACCATCTGATAGTTGTAGGCCGCCTGGACCAGGCGCTGGGTCCATGAATCGTAGCGGGTGGTGTCCGCCGGGTCACACTGATTGTTGACCAGCGTCTTGGTCGCTACGAAGAAGTATGGATAGGCCGCCGGGTTGTAGCAGATCTTCTTTTTGATCACTTCCTCGCCGTAGGTGTAAAGCGCGGTCAGCAGCTTGGCTTTCAGCCCCTCGACCTCTTCACCAACACCCTCGGTGGTGTTGCCATCGCCGTCGTAGTCGTTGTTGAGCGACGACTGCATGCGGATCTTCTTGATATCGGCCTTGGCCGTCACGTTGGTGTGGCAGCCCTTGCAGCTCTCAACCTTAACTTCGAGCGTGTGCGCATCGTGGCAACCGATGCAGGTGTCGTAGCCCGGCACGTGGCGGAAACGCCAGTCGTAGGCCTTGCCCGCGTACTGGTAGCCACCACGCACGCGACCGGCGTTAAGCGTCGCCGCCGCCGGGTAATAGTGGATGTTTTTGAAGCCGAGCTCAGCCGAGACATCGTCGACGGTCTTGAGGTTGGCATCTTTGGTCTTGGCCGCTTCGTAGGCTTCGTCGACGGTATCCACCGAGGCACGACCCTGGTGACAGGTCATGCAGATCGCCTCTTTGCCGAGGTTGCCGATCGTGATGTTGATCTTCTTGGTGTTGTCGTTGGGGTCTTCCATCTTGCCCGGGAAGGTCACGGTCGCCAACGTCGACGCCGTCGGGTTGTGACAGGTGCGGCACTCGATCACCTGACCGACCTTGACGGCCTTTTCTACCGAACCTGCGGCCGAGCCGTCGTCGCCGATGAAGTCGCGGAAGCCGTCGGCGCTGTGGCACTTGGCGCACGTCGTCGGCACTTCGGCCGGATCTTCAGCGTCCCAGTGGCGAAACGCTTCAGCCTTGGTGTCGGAGTGGCCGGACTTCGACCAACTATCGAGGTTCGGCACTTCGGTGGCAACGGTGATACCGATCGTGCCTTTTTCGCCGCTATCGGCGCCGGTGGCCTCGATCGTCACCTGGCCGTCGGAGACGCCGGTCACCTTGCCGTCTTTGTCGACGGTGGCGACCGTTTCATCGCTCGACTTCCAGGTATAGCTGCTATCGGTGCCATTGACCGTCGTTGCGGTCAAGGTGATCTGGTTTCCGGTCTTGACCCAGAAGTCACCCGAGAGGATCACCGTCGGCTTGCCGGTGCCCGCCGCGATAACCACGATGCCGTGAGTGCCGGCAGCTTTGCTGTCCGCACCGGTGGCAGTGATCTCGGCCTCACCGGCAGCGACGCCGGTCACTTCACCTTTGCCGTCGACGGTCGCGACCTTCTCGTCGCTCGACTTCCAGGTGTAGGCCGAATCGGTGCCGTTCTTTGTCGAGGCGGTCAGCGCGATCTTCTTGCCGATCTCGACGGAGTACTTCCCACTGATCGATACGCTGACCTCGGCCGCATTATCGTCGCCGCAGCCCACGGCGACAAAGCTAAGCCCTACTGCGGCGGCCAGGACAAACGTAGTCTTCCCACGATGCCTCATTACTGCATCCTCCTATGTTGAGGTTAAAGCGAGTTTTCGAATGGAGGCATCGTCGGCGATAAGCGCGTGATTGTCAAAAGAGAATCACCGAGGGGCCAGTCGGGCTCGGCTCACAACAACCTGAAAATACACGACAAACGCGATGGCGCTAATTAGGACCCGTTCCCATCCATATCAATGCGTAATACTTAGCATTTTTTTTTGCGCGCCGCGCTGAGCCTGACCAGTGGCTGGCGATTACTCGCAGACTCGGCTAAAGAAAACCTTGAGGACGCGAGCCAACCAGGGGGGCTACGAGTGATGCTCGCGCTAGCGATCGTCGATGCGCTGCTGCAGTTGTTCAACAGTGCCGTGGTTGCCGTCGGCAGCTAGCCAATAGTCGGTCTCGAAGCGGTGGGTGTAGTTCAAACCATCCCAGGCATACCAACCAATCTTCAGATAGTGTCGATCCTTGCCGTCGTAGCGAAAGCTCGGTTGGCCGCGACGATCGATTACGCGTTGCCAAGCACCACCGTCGACGCGCAGCCACAGTTCGGTCAGCCCATCGGTCTGGTGTTGTCGAACCGAAAGCAACCAATGATAGGTTTTGCCGACCGCGAGTTTGCCGACCACCGTCGAAGCGCGTTTGGGAAAGTGCACGGTAAAATGAAACTCACCGCCTTGATGCACTTCGAGCGCCAGCGGCGGCGATCCCGACGTCGAGTGAACCTGCCAGATCAGGAATTTGTTGGGCTCGGCCGGATTGTAGGCGGTAAAGCGCGTGTTAAAGGCAAACAAGTAATGCGCACCTTCGGGCATCTGATCGAAATTGACTAACGGCGTCGGCCATTCGCTCGAACCGGTAAAGCGATGCTCCGATCGGATCGTTGCGCCGCCGTTTTTCGGCATCTCCTGGATCAGCTTGCCGTCAGAGATCAGGCTGTTGTTCAAACTCGTACTGTGCTTTTCCCTAAACCAAAACTCAGTAAACGGCTTCTCGCCGGGCTGCTCGTTGGCGCCGGAAAAGCGATCGGCCCGGGTGAATGTCGTCTCGGCGATGAATCCGATCGGCAAACGCGCTCCAGCGTACGACAACTGATCGCCAGGCTTGATCAGCGCGCCCGAGAAGCGCAACCGATAGCGCGCACCATTTTCCGCCTCGAGCTGCGGCGCTACCGACGAACCAACCAGGCGCGCCGACGACGCCACATCGGCAACGGGCGCCGCTAAGCGCAGATAGACCTCACCCGTTTTGTAGCCATCGTTGATCACGTAGGCCGACAACGACCCACCCGGCAGCGGTTTCCCGGCGGCGTCGGCGACCGGACCAGCATCGCGCCGCACCGGGCGCGCATCGGGCGAGCGATCGCCCCGCGTTGCGTCCGCCACTGCCCCAGCATCGGGCTGAACACCCGCCTCAAGACCGACGCGCGGCTCGGCGGGCAGCTGATCGCCACGCTGGGTGCCACCGTCGCAGGCGGCCGCACAATGCAGCATGGAAACGGTCGGAAGTATCGCCAGCAGTGCTCTCAAACCTGACATTGGCCAAGTGAAAAGCAAGCGATGTGCCAGCGCCAAACCCCGATAGCAGGGCGCGCGGCATGACAAAAGCGTCGCCTAGGTGTATCGGCGGAGGTTCTTTCTTCCCAGCGTGGAACCGCTGCCGCTCCGCTGTACGCGGTCGAGCGGATTTGCTCGTAATCAGCCGGCTCGTAATCGGCCGGCTCGTAATAATCCGGTTAGTCTTGCTCGTCGGGGCCCTGCAGGTCGGCGAACGACGCCCGCAAGACCACCGCATCGCCAATGCCACTGACGCGATCGATCGCCACGCGGAGCTCGGCGTGCCCCAAGCCGAGCATCGACTTTTTCGCGCCGAGCTGCTTGGCGACTTCGCTCTCCAGGCGCGCGATCACCGCAGTGATTCGCAAGCTCTCGGTGTCGATCTCAAGGGACTCGACCACGCCGATCGCCCGGCCATCACTGGTGTGCACCCGGCGCTTTTTCAACTCGTTGTCGCGAATCAACACTAGCTGCCTCGCTGGTTGGAGCGGCTGAGCCTATTACGGCGGGCAAGCTGCAGCAAGCGCCAAGCAGAAAAGCTGCGCCCGACAGCGGCGACGACGCCAAGGTCCGTCGTGCGACTGATTGGGTTGGTGATGAAAACGGTCGATCGTTGCGAGGCGGCTAGTTGGCGCAGGTGCCGAAGGCGCCGTCGATCGCAAACGGCAGGCTGATCGCCGTCGTCGCCGCTGGTATGTCGTTTGTCGTGCAGCCTTGATCGCTGAAGAAGCCGAGCACCGCGCGCAGCGACTGACCAGCACAGCAAGCCAATTGCGAGCCGCCGTAGACGCGCACATCGTAGGACTGACCCGGTTGCAGTGCTGTGCAGGTTGGCAAGGCGTCACAGCACGCACCGCCCCCAGCGAGGCGCACACAGCTGGCGGCTCCCCAGCCACCACCGGCGACCATCGCTTGCATCAGCGGCGCGCCCTCGGCACAGCAACCCTGCAGTCGATAGACGGTCTGGCAACCGGTGTTCTCGACGCGCATCCTAAGCGTGCCAACTTCCTCGTAGAGGGTTACAGAGACCTCGCTCGGATCCACTGGTGCCGGTGCGCCACTCGGGGGCTCGGCCGGTGCAGCGCCACGGGTCGCGCAAACCGCCGGCTCTTTGATACAGACGCCTTGGCAAGGTGGTGCGGCCTGGTCGTAGGGCGCCGGCATCCGCGCGCGCTCGGCATCACCGGCAGGGGTGGCGCTGCGCGCGTCCGCCGGGCTGACGGCATAGGAACAGCGGTAACCGGGGCTGCAATCGTTCTTGGCGCTGCAGCGGTTGGCCGGGCAAACCGGCGGTTTGGTTACACGCAAATCGCTGCTCAGGGTTGCGTCGCTGCTCAGGCTGCCGTCGCTCGGCGTGCTCGGCGTGCGCGCACCGCAGGCAACGAGGGTCAAACAAAGGAGGCCAAAACTGGTATGGATGGTCAAACGCATGGTCGATCGCTAAGCACGCTGCGTGCCATCGATAACCCACGAATATTCATCAAAAACGGGCATCACCGCCTCAAAGAAGCCACCGTCAACGCACCACGGCCACTCAGAAAACTGAGAGACCCAGGCGCACCACAGCCGCTGCGCTGCGCCCACCGGCCAGCAAAGCCTTGAAATCACCGCCAGCGTTTCGTAGACACGCGCCATGATCCAGACGATTAACCGACTGACCCTATTCGTGGCCCTTTGCGTGCTGACCTCACCCGCGCGCGCTAGCGAAAAAACCCCCGAACGCGGCAAGGTCGATCAGCGCTATCAGTGGAAGACCGAGCACGTCTTTAAGACCGACGCCGCCTGGGAACGAGCAAAGTCGACCTTCGTCGCGATGCTGCCACGCCTCGAGCGCTGTCGTGGCCAGCTCAAATCGGGCGAAGCCAAAACGTTCAAGCGATGCCTCGATCAGATCTTCGCTCAGCGCAAAGCACTCGCGCTGCTCGACACCTACGCACGCCGCAAGCACGATCAAGATACCCGCGTCACAAAATACGCCGGCTACAAAGAGCTAATGGACCAGGTCGCCGCCAAATATGCGGCAGCGACTGCCTACGTCAAACCTGAGATCTTGTCGCTGCCCAAGGCGCGCCTCGAGGCGCTGGTCAAAGACAAGCTGCTCGGCGACTACGATCAATATCTGCGCGAACTACTGCGCAAGAAGCCACATGTACTCTCTGGCCAAGAGGAAGCGCTGCTGGCCAAGACCGAGCCGGCGCGAAGCGCGGGCTACAACATCTACTCGACCTTCTCGGCGGCCGAGCTGCGTTTTCCCGAGGTCAAAGTTGGCGATGGCAGCAAGGTCCGCCTGACCCAAGCGCTCTACGGTCGCTATCGCGCGTCCAGTAACCGCGATGTGCGCAAGCGCGTCTTCGACGCGTTCTTCGGCACCTACAAGAAATATCGCCGCACGATGGCCCAGATGCTCTCGGCCCAGGTGCAAGCCAACATCACCACGGCAAAGATCCGTCGCCACAAGAGCGCGTTGGCCGCGGCGCTCAACGACGATAACGTGCCGATCGCTGTGTACGATCGGATGGTCGCGCAGACCAACCGCTACCTGCCACTGCTCCACCGTTATCTCAAACTGCGCAAGCGCCTGCTCAAGGTCGATCAACTGCGCTACTACGACATGTATCCGCCAATGCTCGACAAGGTCGAGCTCAAGTACCCCTACGAAAAATCGCGGCAGGTGATCGCCGAAGCCCTCGCCCCGCTAGGCACCACCTATGTTGAGATCCTCAAACGCGGCCTCGACCCGGCCAACGGTTGGATCGACGTCTACCCCAACCAGGGCAAACGCAGCGGCGCTTATATGGACGGCGACGCCTACGACGTTCACCCCTTCGTGCTCTGCAACCATCTCGACACCTATGATTCGCTCAGCACGCTGGCCCACGAGATGGGCCACGCGGTGCACTCCTGGTTGTCCAATCGCCACCAGCCGTATCCCAAAGCAGGCTACCCGATCTTCGTCGCTGAGCTGGCATCGACGGCCAACGAGGCGTTGTTGATCGAATACCTGCTGGCCAAAGAGCGCGACCCGAAGCGCCGGCTGTTCTTCCTCGGCGAGCGCCTTGAGGGCTTCCGCACGACCTTTTTCCGCCAAGCGATGTTCGCTGAATTTGAGCGGGCGATCTACAAACACGCCGAGGCCGACAAGCCGCTAACAGCTGATGCGATCTCGAAGATCTATGCTGAATTGCTCAAGCGCTATTACGGCGACAATAAGAGCGTCGTCAAGATCGATGAACTCTACGCAATGGAATGGGCCTACGTGCCCCATTTTTACTACAACTTCTACGTTTTCCAATACGCCACCGGAATCACCGCAGCGACGGCGATCGCCGAGAAGATCCGCAACGAAGGCACGGCCGCAGCCGAGCGCTATCTCAATGCGGTGATCAAAGCCGGCGGCTCCGCCTATCCGCTCGACATGCTCAAGCGCGCCGGCGTCGACCTGACGACCGCCGGTCCCTACGACGTCTCGATGGGCGTGTTCAAGCGCTCGTTAGTCGAGGCCGAACAGTTGGTCAAGAAGCTCGGCCTCTAGCGCCGCGCGACCTCGAGCAGCGAAAACCTGCAAAGGTGCCGGTCAGCGCCCGTCGAAGGCGAATAGCTCGGGCAATCCACCGTTGACCGCAATCCGATGTTGATCTTTGCCGTAGTGGTCGCGCTCGATGGCGATCACGTCGCGATGCGTGCCCAGCAGCGGAAAATGCCAAAGCCGCAGCGCCTGGTTGGCATCCTTGATCGTTAGCGCCCCCCCCGTCAGAACGCGACGGACCAGGCCGCGCAAGCCGCGATAGCGGCTGTACACCGCCTCGCGCGCGGTCTGCTGCCGATTCGCTTCGGCGGTGGGTAAGCTGTAGCAGCCGTCGATATCGCGCGCAGCCGGTCCATCGATCACCGTCGCCAATCGCCGAACGATCTTCCCCGGACCAACGATCGCGATGTCGTAGTTGGCATGGAGTGCGACGATCGGCTTGCGCCGCAGCTGACGCCACAGCCGCTGCAGCGGGCCGTGATCGAACGCGCGCGCCAGCTTGCCATTACCCTGATAGAGCTGCCTGTCGAACAGCATCCGCTCACCGTGTTCTGGGTGATAACCGCGGCTTTTCTCGAGGAACGCTACCGCGATCTGTCGTGAGCTCAGCTCGGCCACCGCTGGACGAGCCAGCCCGGGCAACGCCAATACTGCCGCAAGAATTAAGCAAACGCGCATCTTCCCCCCCGGCAAGGCTGGTAAAGCAGCGAACGTGCCAAAGCGCGTTTCGCGCTACTATCGGGTCGTTGCGTCGTCGAGCAGCAACACTGTCTTTAATATTCGGAGAGCGACAGCCACGGCGGCCGTCGGCGTCATTGACCGGATGGTCAATGCGGATGGTCAATACGGGATGGTTAGTCCAGTGACGTCAGTGACGTCGGTGACGTCGGCGTCAACGCCGCCGCGCTAGCGACAGCTAAGCCTGGCGCTTTTAATCTCGCACTTCATGTTTTCTTTGAGTTTCACATCTCCGACGCCAACGACCTGCAAGGTGCAGTTCTTGTAGCTCGAGATCGTCGTCGTCGTGTTGCTGCCGATGCTGCTATTGAGCGTGCTTGCGCCACAGGCCACCTTGTACTTGTAGCCTCTGCCGTCGGTGTTGCGCAACGTCGGACTCCACGCAAAAGCAGTCGAAGCAAATAGCAGCAGTGTCGCGGCCACCGCCGCAAAGATACCTGGTTTCATCAAGAGCGCCTCCGTTTGTCGTGCTCTGATATACGGCGAGGACGCACAGATCGTCCCACGGTTTTCGTTTTCCTTCGCTCTCGCCTTAACCAGGTAACTTGCGCTAGCGTCAGGGTCGGTAGACAAGGACATAGATCGTGCTCGACATCAAAATCATCCGCGAAAACCCCGACACCGTACGTCAAGCGATCGCGCGCCGGCGCATGGACCCACAGCGCGTCGACGTCGACAAGCTGATCGCCCTCGACGAAAAGTGGCGAGAGCTCCAAGGGCAGGCCGAAGCGATGCGCGCCGAACGCAATGCCGCCTCGCAGAGCATCAAGAAGCTCACCGGCGACGAGCGCAATACGGCGATCGCCACGGTAAAGGCGCTGAAAGACAAGCTCGCCAGCGCGGAGGCCGCGGCTGAAGGGATCAAGGGTGAGCGTGACCAACTGCTCGCCGATATGCCCAACCTGCTCGCCGCCGACGTCCCCGACGGTGGCGACGACGAATCCAACGTCGAGATCAGCCGCTGGGGCGAGCCGAGGCGCTTCGATTTCCCGGCACGCGACCACGTCGAGATCGGCGAGCTTACCGACACGATCGACTTCGATGGCGGCGCTAAAGTCGCCGGCAGCAACTTTTACTTTCTCAAGCGCGAAGCGGCATTGCTCGAACAGGCGCTGTGCATCTTCGCCGCCCGCGAACTGCTGCCCGCGGGCTACCAGGTGATGAGCACCCCCGATCTGGCCCGCGACCAAATCCTCAGCGGCATCGGTTTCCAACCACGCGGTCCAGAAACGCAGGTCTACAGCGTGGAAAACAGCGACCTCTCGCTGATCGGCACCGCCGAGATCGCCCTCGGCGGCTACCACGCCGACACGATCATCGACGGCAGCAAACTCCCATTGCGTTACCTTGGTTTCTCCCATTGTTTTCGCACCGAGGCTGGCGCCTACGGCAAAGAGTCGCGTGGTCTCTATCGCGTTCACCAATTCACCAAAGCCGAGATGTTCATCTACTGCAGCACCGAGCAGTCAGCAGAGATGCACGAAGAGATCCGCGCACACGAAGAGCGGCTGTTGCAGAAACTCGAGTTGCCCTACCGCGTGGTCAATGTCTGTGCCGGCGATCTCGGTGCACCGGCCTACAAGAAGTACGACATCGAAGCCTGGATGCCGGGGCGCAACGCCTACGGCGAAGTCACCTCGTGCAGCAACTGCACCGACTATCAGGCGCGTCGACTAAACATCCGCTATCGCCCCGACGCCAAAGCCGCACCGCGGCCGCTGCACATGCTCAATGGCACGGCGATCGCCGTCAGCCGCACGCTGATCGCGATCTTGGAAAACTACCAACAGGCTGATGGCTCGGTGCGCATCCCCGACGTGCTACAGCCGCTCGTCGGCGCGCAGACGATCCCCTTGAGATAGGCACCACGCTCTCTGCGATAAGCGCTGTGGTTTGAAATTGGCGCCGGTCGGTGGTAGCGTAGATCGTTCCTAAAGACTGCAATTGTGCAATTTTGCAAGGTTTGGACCGGGTCGATCGATGCAGATCTCCTGCGGCAAATGCGGTGCGGCCTATACGGTCGACGCAACCCAAATTCCCCCTCAGGGAATGACGATGAAGTGCACGCGCTGCCTAAACCCGATTCGGGTCAAGGGCATCGCACCACCACCGGGCGATAGCGTCGACGAGGCCTGGGACTTGGCCGATCCCGACTTCGGCGATCCCGACTTCGGCGATCTACCCGGACTGCCCAGCCCACCCGCGCCACCATCCGCGCCACGCGGCGCGCCAACGGCGGCAGCGAATTTCGCGGGTGACGACGACCTGCTCGATCTGCCCGGACTGCCCAGCCCACCCACGCCACCATCCGCGCCACGCGGCGCGCCAACGGCGGCGGCGAATTTCGCGGGTGACGACGACCTGCTCGACCTGCCGGGCTTGCCCAACCCAGGTTCGGCCAAAGCCCGCGGCTCGGCCGGCAACCAAGACATCCTCGATCTACCGGGCCTGCCGAGCCCCGCCGCAGGGCCGAGCGGCCTCGAAGAACTCGCCGACCTGCCGATGCCCAAGCCAGCGGGATCCCGCGGTGCGGCCGGCGGTGGAAGATTTGCGCCACCGCAACAGCACACGTCCGATATCATCGACCTCCCTGCACCGATCCATTCGGCGCCAGGGATCGTCGATTTGCCGGCTCCGCGCGAGGGGATCGTCGATCTCCCCCGACCCGTCGCACGACCGCCAATGCCTCCCGTCGATTCAGACGAGATGGATTACGGCGCGCGCTCTCTCGCCGAGGACGACGGTCCGGCGCTCAGTCTCGACTTCGACGATCCACCCCTGCCGCCGCTCGGCGGCGCTGAGTATGGCAACGACGCGCTGCTCGATGACGTACCCGGTGGGACGATCGATCTCCCCCGACCCGTTTTGCCGAGGCAACAAGCGGGACTGCTCACGCCCAAACCCCACGAGCAGGCGTTCATCCCGCTCGAAGAACCCGATCTCCTCACCCCGAAAGAGGAGCCCGACTTCGAGCCGATGACGTTCACCCGTCCGCCCACCGAAGGCGGCGTAGCGCCGATCAGCGAACTGCCTTTGGCGCCAACGGCGACGGCCGCCGCCAGGTCACCGCGGCCAGCCGCGCCGAAGCAGCGCCGGCGTCCTAAAGCGTTGCTCCCAGCACTGATCGGCGTGGGCGTGCTCGTCATCGCCGGCATCACGCTGGGATTGGTCACCGACTACGGGTTCTTCGGTATCGCCTTGCTTGGCGGGAAAAAATCACCGTCGGGCAACAACAAAGCTGTCCCTTCGACGCAGGCGTCGATCGCCGCCGATAGCTACGCCGGCTACAAAGCGGCCCTCGCCGCTGCCCAGGCGGCGAGCGCCAAAGCGCCCAAGGCGATCGAGCCACGGGCGACCCAAGCCCAGCTGTTGGCAGCGATCACCTATCGCTTCGCTGACGAAGGGGCTGCAGCTCAGGTCCAGGGGCTGCTAGCCGGACTCGTCGACGCCAACGACAACGAATCAAAAAAGGCCCGTGCGCTAGCCAAACTGGCGGCTCACAATGCCGCAGCAGCAGCAAGCGAGCTCAAGGCGCTGTCCGATCAGACCGAAGGCGATGGCCTGGCAGCGTTGTATTGGGGCTGGGCGGCGCTGGCAGCCAACCAAACCACCGCGGCCAAAACGGCGTTTTCACGCGCAACGCGAGCGGACGCCAAACTGATCGGCGCCAAGTATGGGCTAGCGCTCGCCGAACGGAAGCTGGCCCCCAAGGCGGCGATGACGATCGCAACCAACGCCTCGCGCCAAGCCCCAACGCATATCGGCCTGCTGTTACTCCGCGCCGAATTGCTGCTCGACGGCCAGGCCCCGACTCAGGCGCGCAAGCTCGCTGAGCAAGCAGCCAAGCTGACCGAGACCGCGCACAAAAACGAGCTGGCGGCGACACAGCGGATGATCGCTTTGACGGAGCTCGCCGCCGGGCAAAACAACAAGGCGCTCGAGTCGCTGAACAAGGCGCTCAAGCTCAATCCGGACGATCCGGCAACGCTGCTGACGATCGGCAAGATGGCCAACGCCGCCGGCAAACACGGCGACGCACTCGACCGCCTCAGCAAGATCGGCGCGGGACCGTACTACCGCGCGGCACGGCTAGAGATCGCTCGCGCCCAATTAGCGACCGGCGAGCTACGCGAGGCCAAGATCGCACTGCAAAAATTGCTGCAAACCGAGCCAACCGACGGTGAAGCGCGTTTCCTTTTCGGCCGGTGCCTAGAAGGGACATCGCGTTCAGAAGCGATCGCCCAATATGAACGGGCGATCAAGGACCAACCGACGTACTTCCCGCCCTACCAGCGGCTTTCTGAAATCTACGTCGGCGCGGGCAAGGTACACGATGCGCTCAAGGTGCTCGGCCAAGCGCGCGACAAAATGTCCAACTCGGCGGGCGTCTTGGTGGCAATCGGCGAAGTGCATCTCAAGCAAAAGGATCTGGCCAAGGCAGCGCAGGCCTTTAGCGAAGCGCTGATCCGCGAACCCAACGACAACCAAGCGATGCTCGCGCTGGGTCGCGTGCAGTTGGCGCAAGACCAGCTCGAGAGCGCTCAAAAAACCCTCGAAGCGCTCAAAGCGCGCAACGCAGACGCCCAGGGACTCGCCGGCCTGCTCGGCGCGCTGTACATCAAGCAAGGTAAGCATCAAGAGGCGGCGGCCGCTTATGCGCAGGCACTGCGCGGCGAATCACCGACGAAGCAAGAGCTAACCGGCGCTACACGAGCATACCTATTGGCCGAGAAATTTCGCGACGCCCAGGAGCTCGCGATCTCGTTGGTGCAAAAATACCCGACCGATGCACAAGCCCGGGTGTTTCTTGCCGAAGCACGTATGGGAATGGGCCAACTCGGCGAAGCCTTGATCGAGATGCAACAAGCGCTGCAACGCGACCGACGCGCGAGCTTTCTCGAGCTGCAGGGCAAGATCTACGAGAAGCTCAATCGCGTTAGCGATGCGATCGCCGCCTACGGCGAGGCGCTCAAACTGGACGACAAGCTGACCGACCTGCGCCTGCGTCGAGCGAAATTGCTCGTCGACAACGGGGCGGCCAACGACGCATTGACTGACGCGATACAGGTCTTGAAGGTCTCACCGAAAAGCGCCCTCGCCGAGCTGATCCGCGGCATCGCGCTGTTCGATCTGCGCCGCGAGACACAGGCCGAAAAGGCGCTCAAACGGGCGCTCGAATTGGACAACACGATGTCCGAAGCCCATTGGCGGCTGGGACAACTTTACGACGACCGACGCCAACTCCCCCTCGCTCTCGACCACTTCGAAAAGGCGCTGATCGCGGTGGGTGATCAAACGCCGAGTTGGCTGGCCCAGCTGCATTTCCGCATCGGCAGCGTGGCGACCAAGATCAAAGGCAAACGCCAGCGTGCGATCGACGCCTATCGCGAATTCCTCAAAGTCGCCCGCGCCGGCGATGCTTTGCGCGACAGCGCGGCCCGCGCGCTGCGCGACCTTGGCGCAAGCCCCTAGTAGGGTGCACGTCGCCTCACGGTGGGCGCGCCGACGATGATCGAGGATATCGGCAGAAACCTCGCACAAAGCGCTCTCGTCCTGCTGATCGCGCTGACGGCTTACGCGGGCAGCTATCGACTGCTGCCCGATGCTGCGCGTTCGCTCCGCTGGTCGGCCGCCTTTGTCGGCGCCCTCTGGCTGTTGACGGCGCTGTTTTTCCTGCTCACTGCGCTCGGTCTGTTCTTCGCACCCTACGCCTTGAGCGCTGCGCTGCTCTGCAGCCTGCCGGCCTGGCGGATGCTCCCACGCTTGCCGATTGCTGCGGACATCGGCGCCTTGCGTTCGGCGCTACACTCGCTGCTCCGTCACCGCGTCGCACGTTGGGTACTGCTACTGGTCGCGCTGGTGATCGGCGCTCGCTTTCTGCGTGGACTGGTCGCCCCTCCCTTGGCTTGGGATTCGTTGACCTATCACCTGCCACGCGCCGTTGGCTGGCTCAACGCCGGCAACCTCGAGCCCCAACTCGCCCCCGACGCCTGGCGTTACTACGAGTACTATCCATTGGTTGGCGACAGCGTCTGGGCCTGGGCGATGCTTTGCACGCGAACCACAACTTGGCTCGCGCCGATCAACGCGCTGATCTGGCTCGCGATCGTCCTCGGCGCTTATAGCTGCGCGCGGCTCTTGCGCGCACCGCGCCCGAGCGCCGGCATCGCCGCCCTGGTCGTGGCGATGACCCCCGCAGTGAGCAATTTCTTTTCCGCCTGCTACGTCAACAACCTCGCGTTGGCCTGCTTCCTTTGCGGCGCGGCACTGCTCGGCCAGGCCTGTACCGATCGCCGTGCACTGAGCGCGGCGATCGCCATCGCCGGACTCGCCCTGGCAACCGCGACGCAGATTTCCTATGGCCCAGCTGTGCTCGGCGCCGCCCTGCTGCTGCTGATCTATCGGCGCCAACACAGCCTCAGCGCAACGCTAGCCGCGCTGATCATCCCAGCCGCGATCGGCCTACTCGGCTATGTACGGGCCTGGATCGAGACCGGCAATCCGCTCTATCCACTCGGTGTCAGCGTCAGCGGTCATCAGCTGCTCGCCGGCAACGCCGAGCTGGCGCAGCTGCTTAAAGCTCGCCTCTTGCCGCATGCGATCAGCGACTGGAAGCAGCTCTTGTGGTCGTTGACGATCGCCCCGGGAACCGGCCTCGAGCACCTTAACTTGGGACCGACGGCGCTGCTGCTGCTCCCGCTAGCGATCGCGCCGGCGATCGGTCGACTTCGTCGCCCCGATCAGCGCGCGCTGCTCTTGCTGTTGTTCGGCAGCTCGCTCGCGCTGCTCTGGGGATACTTTTCGCCCAACATGCTTGCCCAGCGCGTATTCTGGCACGAGATCAGCGGACGCTTTCTCTGCGCGCTGACCGCCACAGTCACCATGCTCGCCGCTGCCGGTAGCGCCAGCACGCATCGACGGGGATTGTTGCTCGGCGCGTTGGCGATCAATACCGCGCTCAGCGTACCGTTGGGGATCAGCGATGCTGACCTCGCAGCGATCGTTGCGATCGCACCCTGGCTGTTGCTCGCCGCAGTCGCGACATTGCTCGCCCGACTTGCCTGGCGACGGCTCGGCAGCAAGCGCAGACGACCACTTGCCCTGCTAGCAGCATTGATCGTCGTAGCGCTGTTCTTCGTCGCGCTGACCGCGCAGCGCCAGCTTCATCGCTATCCGATCTATCGCGCATCGCGCCGACTGCTCCCCAAGCTAACCCCCTGGAAGCTCTCCTACGAAATCCACCCCAATTGGCCGCCCTACAACGCCAGCATCGCCGTCGCTGAGCACTTTGATCGCCCGAAACGCAGTCTGAGAATCGCGCTCGTCGCTGGCTTCGACGGCATCGGTCACAACTGGGTCCGACAGCCCTTCTATGGTTCGCGGCTGCAAAACCAAGTGATCTACGTGCCGCCCAGCGAGAGCGGCAAGTTGATCGACTATCGTCAGCATCAAGCGCTGCAGCGCCAAGCGAGCTTTCCTGCGTGGCTCAAACGGCTGATCGACGCCCGCGTCGATCGCGTCGCTAGCCTCGAGCCGCAGTCCTTCGAGGATCGCTGGATGCGTGAACAACCACGGATTTTTGTCCCGGTGGCCAGCGGCCCGCTCGGCTGGGCACACGGCTACCGCTTCCGCCCCCAGGGAGCTCAACGCTGGCTGCGGTGGCATCACGACAAGAAGCTGCGCTAGACTGCAGCGATGGCCGAACAACCGCTGCGTCCACTGATCGTCGGCACCGCCGGCCACATCGATCACGGCAAGACCTCGCTGGTCAAGGCGCTGACCGGTATCAACACAGACCGGCTCAAGGAAGAACAGAAGCGCGGCATCACGATCGAACTCGGCTTCGCACAATTGACGACGGAGCGCTTTTCCTTCGGCATCGTCGACGTTCCCGGCCATGAGCGCTTCGTCAAGAGCATGGTCAGCGGTGCGGGAGGCGTCGACCTGGTCATGCTGATCATCGCCGCAGACGAGGGGGTGATGCCCCAAACTCGCGAGCACCTCGACATCTGCCAGCTGCTCGATGTGCGCGCCGGGATCGTGGTCCTCACCAAATGCGATCTGGTCGAAGACGACTGGCGCGAGCTGGTCACTGCCGATATCGCGCAATTGCTGCAAAGCACATTTCTCGCCGGCGCCCCGATCTTGCCCTGTTCGGCCAACACCGGGGCGGGTATCGCGGCGATCGCCCCGGCGCTCGAAGCTCAGGCGGAAAAGATCGACGACAAGCGCCGTGACCTCGGCGCGCGCCTACCCTTCGACCGCGTATTTTCGATCAAGGGCTTCGGTACAGTAGTCACCGGTACGCTGCAAACCGGAAGACTCAGCATCGGCGAGCCGATCGTGATCCTGCCCAACGGCTTGACCTGCGAGATAAAACGCCTACAGGTCCACGGCGAACAAGTCGAAACTGCCACGGCCGGCCAACGAACTGCAGTCAACTTGCCTGGCATCGCAAAAGAGGCGCTCTCCCGCGGCGAAGTTGCCGTTTCGCCCAATTCGATGACGGCAACCTCGATGCTCGAAGTCGAGCTCAAACTGCTCGCTCACGCGCCAGCGCTCAAGGCGGACTCCAAGCTGCAGTTTCACCTGGGCACCGCCCACACCCGGGCCTCCTGCCTGCTACTTAGCGGGAAACGTCTTGAACCGGGCCAATCCGCTTTGGCTCAACTGCGGCTCGAGCGACCGATCGGCGCGCGTGTCGACGACCACTTTATCTTGCGCGGCTTCGCCAAGCTCGAGAACCACGGCACGACCATCGGCGGTGGTCGCGTGATCCGCATTTCGACACGCCGACTGCGACGACGCGACGTCGAAGCGATCGCGCTGTTAGAACAGCTAGCGGTCGCCGAAAACGCAACGCGACTACAGCTCGAGATTCGCGCTTGTGGGGGCATCGTCTCGCGCAGCGAGCTCAACTTTCGACTGCCGTGGTCGAGTCAAGAACTCGAGCAACGGATCGCCGAGCTGGTCGGCAAGCAAGCGTTGTTTGCAGTCGCTGCCCGCGATCAACTGGTCGATGCGCCACGCTTCGCCGCGCTTCGCGATCAGGTGCTGCAGGTCGTCACCGAGCACCACACCGCGCAGCCGACGGCTCTGGGAATTCCCCGAGCCGAGCTGCGTTCGCGCTTGCGCGTCGACGAAGCGGTGGCCGACAGCGTAATCGCCACCCTCGTCGAACAAGATGCACTGGTTGTCGATGGTCAGACCTGCTATTTGCCAACGCACCAAAGCCGCCTGCGTTCGGATCTTCAGCCGATACTCCAAGCGCTGCGCAGCACTCTCGAGCAGGCAGCGCTGGCACCACCTTTGGTCACTGACCTGCCGCAAAGCATTGGCCTTCCTGCCGAGCGCGTCGAGGCCGCCTTGCGCCTGCTCGTCGATGCCGGCGAAGTTTATCGCGTCGGCAAACTGTGTTTTTTCCGCTCTGCCGTCGACGACCTAGAAAGGCGCCTGCGCCAGCATTTCAGCGAGCACGAGACGATCGACGCGGCCGGCTTCAAGCAGCTCGTCGGTCAAAGCCGCAAGTTCGCCATCCCACTGGCCGAGTTTTTCGACGCACGGCGGATTACCGTCCGTCGTGGAGACCTTCGGCGCTTGGTCGGCTAAGCAGCAAGATCCACCCCCGCGAGGCCAGCTCGCGCACGCACTGGCCAGCGCGCTGGATGGATGTTTGACCGTTTTGGTCGGCGGCTTACGCCAGGTTAAAGCCCGCGCACGCGATGAAAGCCTAAATAGACCCAGCACATCGTCGATCTGGGTATGCGGAGGAGCTGCATGAAGAGCCACCTGTTCCGACCGGGCGTGGAAGTGTTAGCGAGCAAAGAAAGTGTCACGATTTCGGATAAATACGGAATAGGCTCGGCACTCACCCTGCCGGCAGAATGGGCCCCAGTCATCAAAATGGTCGATACCGGCGTCGACAGCCCGACGATTCAGCAGCGCCTTGCCGGAAGGGGCCTCGCCATCGAAAGCAGCGATATCGAAGCGCTGCGCCAGCTGTTCACCGACGCGCGATTGACCGCAGGCCCTGAGGCCGAGAAAGCGCTCAACGCATTGTTTGCTGCGC
The DNA here is from genome assembly GCA_020633415.1 of Deltaproteobacteria bacterium. Classification (GTDB taxonomy): domain Bacteria; phylum Myxococcota_A; class Polyangia; genus JACKDQ01. The sequence continues at coordinate 53,593 of JACKDQ010000001.1, read as the reverse complement.
GCTCGCCCGACGACCTACTTGTGCCGCTGTTCGAAAAACCACCGACCCGCTTGCGGAGCTTCCTCGCGGCCTGTATCGACGAAGGTCGTCAGTTTCTCGAGGAGCGCTACGGTGATTGGGCGGCGCGAATCTCATTGCAGGCCGCGCTCTCGCCCCATGGCGCCTCGCACATGTGCGGACGGATCTACGCGACGCTCGGCGCCGAAACTTGGCCCGATGTGTTCTTCCTGGTCAGCCCATCTCACTACAGCCGGACAGCGTCCTTTCTCAACAAAGCGGTACTCACCTCGCTGGGCCGCGTGGATGTTTGCAAGAAGACGACCGCATTTCTCGAGGCGCGCGCGAAAAAGCTCACGCTCTGCGCCAACGACCCAAGCTTTTTGATCGAGCACGCTTGGCTCACCGACGCTTACGCGCTCCAGCTGCTCGCCGAGCAATTAGACCGCCCACTGCGCATCGTGCCAATTCAGCTTGGTAAGATGGACTCAACCATGGCCAGGCGGCTGGGGCGTGAACTCGCCACCTTCTGCCGAAACAGCGCGATCCGCGGCTGCCTGATCGCCAGCGGCGACCTCACCCATCACTATGACGACCGAAAACGAGAAGGCGGGGAGTACGTTAAGCATGGCATGCCGCTCCGCGAGATCGTAAGGCGCGCTCAAGCCGACGAACAGCGGTTTCTCAGCGACATCTGCCAGCGTAAGCACGAAGAGCTCGAGCAACAGATGCCGAAGCACTACTGCGCGCGCAAACCGCTCGCAGCATTGTTCGGCTTCACCCCCCTTGAGGGCACAGTGCTCGACCACGAGACGATCCTCAATGGGAATAACGCATCGCAGATCGACCTCGATCAAGCCTGGGAGGGTGGGCAGTTCCACGGCTGTGCAGCGATCGCCTTTGGACTTGGTCTGCCGCCTGCAGACCGTGTGATCGATCCGCCACGCAGCGCCCCGAGCGCTGCCGGGTGCGACCGCCGACTCGACCAAACGCTAATCATCTCGGAAGTGCGCGGACCAGCGATCGGCATCCAGAGCCGCCGATACGCGCGGTATACCGAACTACCGCTTGACGTTTTGCCCGTGCTGCACGAGCTCCAACTCGGCTTCGCTACGCTCGATCAGATTTGTGAGCGACTGAGCACAAGCTGGAACATTGAACTCGATCAGCAAGACGCCGAAGAGCTGGTCAATGGACTAGAATCTATCGGCTTTCTCGTCGATCAAAAAGACTCCGAAGGCTTTCGGCGCAACCTGCTCAACCAAACACTCGAGCAGGTCAACCGTTCTTCACCTTTCTACCGCGGCCGCATCAATGGCCAGGGCCTCGGCGACGCGCCGATCGTCAACTCCGACGTGGTACGTGATCACTGGCCGGCGTTTTCGACGCGGCCGATCAGCGTTCGCATCGCCAAGTCGGACCCGGACAGCTACTACTTGCGCTCGACCTCTTCAACCTCAGGCGCTAAACCGCTAAGGACCGTGGTCGAGCGTGAGATCCACGACCTGCGTTCGGCTGCGAGACGCAATATCGTGCAGCGGCGAATGGTCAAAGTGCTGAATGTCAGCCGGCCAGCAAATCTCGGTGTACTGAACACCCAGAAGGGAACGCTACGCCAACGCTGGCCGGCACTCAAAGACAACGGCTTTTCGCCGGGCATCAACCCAACGCAGATACCCGCCGACACCTGGGACCAGGCACTCGACTTGCTCGAGGAACGCAAGACACGCGTACTCAGTGGCGACCCGAACTACGTCACCGAGCTCGCTCGCCGAGCGATAGAGTTAGGGAGAAAATTCCCAACCCTTGAAGAGGTGCAACTCGGCCATTGTTTCGCTTGGCAGTTCCAGCGCGAGGTGATCGCGCGAGCATTCGGTGTGCCGGTTCTCAGGCAATGGCATAGCAGCGAGTTCGGCGATATGGGGCTGACCTGTTCAGCCGGAAAGATGCATTTGCTCGATTGCCATCTCTACTTCGAGTTGGTCCACCGCGGCGGACGCGCGGCGCCCCGTGGACAAACCGGGGCCGCACTGATCACCACGCTAGACACAAAGCTCAGACCACTCGTGCGCTACGCCAACGGCGACCTGCTAACCATCGACAAAGAGGTCTGCCGCTGCGGCCACCCGTCGCCAACCTTCACCTTCGAAGGACGATTGAGCCACTTGATCAAAGACCATCGCGGGAAATGGGTGACCTACCGCATGATCGATCAAGCGCTCGGAGAGCAACCGGCAATGCGCTTTTTCCGACTCGCCGTGCGAGAGAACAGCGCACGGCTGACGCTCGTTCCATACGGCAGTCGGCGGGCGATCGATCACCGCGCGATCGCTGAGTCACTCGCTCGTCTGCTCGGTCGTAGCGTATCGGTACGATGGGCTGATCATCTAGAGCTTCCCTCGAACAAGGCAAAGCTGATGATGCTCGACCTGCCAAAGAACGAGGAAGCCGTCGAGGCTTTCCTCGGCAAGCCCGCGGAGATCCCCGCTGGCTTGCCCCGACATGTTAGGAAAGAGCGCCCTTCAACAGCGAAAAAGAAGGCGACCAAGAAGAGCGCTAGACGAGCAAAAGCTGCGGCGAAGAAGGACCGATAGAGCGCGTGACGCTGCCGACGTGCAAAGTGTGGACGTCTCACCTGACGGTCGTCAATTGGCGAAGGGGCCAAATCCACATCAGCGGGCGAGCGAAAGAACCAGTGGTCACAACCGACCCGATCGTCCTCAGCATCCTCAGCGCGTTCAGCACGCCCAAGAAGATCTCCGACGTGGTCCAGCAGTTTCCTGAACTGGATCAAGAGGACTTTGAAAACGTCGTCGAGCAACTGCTGGACATCGGCGCACTGCTAACGCCCGCCACCCTAAACGGACAAGCACCAGAGCTCTGGTGGGAAGTCCACGACTATTGGCACATGCTGCACACGGCAACGGCCAGAGGCGGTGTGGGTCGACTGACCAACCAGAAGTCTGTCAGCGCACCGCCCGCAGTTCGCCCGGGCTGGGAAAACGCAAGCGTGATCGAGCTCCCTCGCCAGCTAGCCGAGCTGGCTCCGGCAAGCCTCGACCAACTGCTCGATCTGCGACAGACAGTCCGCCGCTACGCCAAGCGACCGCTGGCACTTGCCGAACTCAGTCGGCTGCTCTGGTCGGGGATGCGCAACACCCAATCCCCCCGTGAGAACACAACCCTGCAGATGGAGATCATTCGCCGCCCCTATCCCTCGGGTGGATCGACCTATTCGCTCGAGCTCTACATCATCGTACCGCCAGATGGTCTCGAGACGGTCGAGCCCGGCGTCTATCACTATTGTCCCGCCCGTCACCTACTCGAACGGCTCGAGAGCATCGAACAGCACGTCAGCCAGATCCGCCGCAACGCCCTGGGCGCGGCCGGCGTCGAAAGACAAGATGGCGGTCAGCCACTGATCTTCGCACTCACTAGCCGCGTCGGACGCGTCAGCTACAAATACGAAGGCAACGCCCACGCTCTGATCGCCCGCGAAGTCGGTTGCGTGTACCAGACACTTTATCTGCTTTGCGCAAACATGGACTTGGCTCCCTGCGCACTCGGGCTGAGCGGTCTCGGGTCGAGCGAGCTCGCCGAGATCGGCGGCTTCGATCCGCATCTCGAGACGGTCGTCGGCTACATGCTCGTCGGCGCAAAGCAGATCTAGCCGGCGACTCCGTCAAATTGGCCCGCCGACAACCGCACCCTATTTGCTTAGCCTTGTCGCTATCCGTTAGACTTGGGAAATTGGTTTTAGTCACCTCCATGGACAAAAAGAAGACCGATCAATGAGCACCGCGGGACAGCTGATGAAACTCGCTGACGGGATGTTCCTCGCCGGCAATGGCGACGACATGACGATATTCATTCAGCAGCCGACGAGCGGCTTCGGTGTACCCAAGGTCCAGATGTTGCTGGGGCTAAACTGGGATTTGGCAAAGGGCATCGCCTATCATTTGAGAGAAACACTAGCTGCAGATCTGCTGCTCGATAGACTACAGCAGGATCTTCCGAACGTTCCGCGCAAGGAGCTGCAGCAGTCGATCGAGGAGTTAGTCGAGGTCGGCGTCGTTCTCACAAACCAAGCAGAACAAGACATCTCACTGCCCGAACATTCTGTCGAAGCGCTGCGCTCCGACGGTTTGCGCGACCTTCGCGTCGCGATGCTCGCCACCGCCGAGCGTGGTCGAGCGACCGCCGAGGCGCTGGCCAACGCGGGCTTTGCCAAGCTCACTTGGGCCTACCCTTACCGGTCCGCCGACAGTTCGCTTCGCGGCGCCGGTGCCGTCGATTTGGCAATCTTAGCCGAGGAACCACAACGCATTGCCAAAGAGGCCGAGCAGATCAACGCGCGCGAACTGTTCGCTGAGCCGGTCACCACCAACAGCTTCAAAGTGCGTGGCGGCAACACGCTCTATGACGGCCTGCAGGCCAGCGCTCCATTCGATCTGTTGCTGGTCGTCGCCGACCACCTCGATGCTTGGTCGATCGCCCACTCGGCACACTGGGCACGTGGCAAGGGCGTGCACGTGCTGGTTGGTCGCACCGAAGCGCATTATGCTGAAGTCAGTCCGTTCTATCGCGCCGGCAGCTCACCGTGCCACATGTGTTACGCCCAGCGCCTATCGGAGAACTTTCACCACATCGCGCGACCTTTACGCCGCTACCTGCTGGCCACACCCGACCTTACGCGCAAGAATGCGCGACTGTCCAAACCGCTCGCCACGCTTCTTGCCAACCGTGCACTGGAGGGCTTCGAGCAACTCAAACGGGCGGAGAGCGGCAACAGTGCGGGCGCAGCGAGCATCGCCGTGTTCGATGCAGCCAGCGGCAAAGTCCACAGCAAGATGTTGCTGGCTAGCCCTACCTGCATAGAATGCGGTCGCCCTGCTGCCAGCTACATGCTCAACGCCAGCAATTGGCCCAAGGAGCGGTTTCGCGTCGAACTTCAAGAGCGAACGGCGCGCTTTCACGAAAACGGCGAGCGACTAACCTCCGCCGAGGAGGTCGTCGAGATGCTCGAGCCGTACACCGGCAAAGTTGGTCCGATTAGCGAAATCAACGCCAGCGCCGACGACATCGCCTGCGGGTTGCCCGTCTACTACACCCCATCCAAGCGGGTGAATCTTCCCACGCTCAAGGGGTTGCGCACCAAAGACGGCGGCAACGCCGGCAAGGGCTTTAGCCCAGGACAAGCCCGCGCGTCGGCGCTCTGCGAAAGCCTCGAGCGCTACGCCTCGCAGGCTCAGGGCGACGAGCCACTGATCGAAGCCAGCTATGCTGAGGTCGCACAAGACGCGATCCCTGCGGCGGCGTTCGGCCTTGAGGCCGAGTACCCGGAGGAGCAGATCTGCTGGTTCCCCGGCTTTTCTCTGACCCAACAACGCACCGTACTCGTGCCCGCCACGGCCGCACTATTAACCCTACCGGAGAGTCAGAGCGAGCATCCGACCTTTTGGACGATGTCCGGCCGCACCAGCAACGGCTTGTCCTGCGGCGTGTTCTTCGAGGACGCGATCTTGCAGGGCCTGCTCGAGGTGATCGAACGCGATCAGTACGCACCATTCGAACTGACAGGTCTTGGCCTGACGGAGCTGCAGATCGGCGATCGGCTGCCAGCCAGCTGCCAGGCATTTTGGCAGCGAATCAAACGAGACGGGCTCACCTGTCGGCTGTTTCTCGCCAACTCAGATCTGCCGTTTTATACGATCCTCTGCGCCGTGTTTGACGACCACTACTACGACAAGCAACGGCCGATGATCGCTATCGGCTCAGGCTGTCACTTGAGCGCCGACATTGCGCTCGCGCGCGCGATCAGCGAATCGATCCAACAGCGCACGACCAAGCACCGTCTACACACGATCTACGGCGACACGACCCAATCGAGAAATGACGAGCTGCTTGCCGTGGTGTTTGAAAAGAAATTCCCAAGCCGTCCCTACGGCGAGCTGACCGACCAGCGCACCGGAACGATGCACGGCGACATCATAAAGTGCGTCCAAACCCTCGAGCAGCACGGCTTCGAAACGATCGTGGTCGATCTTTCCAACGCGCACGTCCCGATGAAAGTCGTCCGGGTGATCGTGCCTGGACTGGTCTTTGCGACCTATTGGAGCGAACAGGAACTGGCCAGTTCGACGCGGGTCCGTGAGATCTTGGTCAAACAAGGCCTGCTCGAGCGCTTTGAACCGAGCGCCCTGCTTACTTCGGGCAGCATCGTCAACGGTGAACCGCCAGGCGAGGAGCATCTTTCAAGCTACCTTGACCTGATCCGCTCGCGGCTCTAGAACAGCGCAGTGATCGCACGCTTTATCTTGCTGCCCAGCGCGGCATTAGTCGTCATCGTTTCGCTGTGTGGTTGTCCCGCTGAGTCGTTAGAGAACGCGCGCCGGCGGACGACAGCCAAACGCCCGCCCGTGCTGATCGTCTCGCTTGATGGGTTCCGTCACGACTATCCTGACTTGGCCGGAATGAAAACCTTCGCACGTTTGACGCGAGAAGGCGCACGGGCACTGCGGCAGCTGCCAGGCTTTCCATCGCAGACTTTTCCGGCCCACGCGACGCTGGCCACCGGTGCATCGGCAGGACGGCACGGCATCATTAACAATGTCTTTCATGATCGTCGACGCGGTACCTACCGCTTCGCCAAACAGGTCAGCTGGTACGAGGTCCCGCCGCTTTGGATCCACGCCCAACGTCACGGGCTGCGCAGCTTTGTCTATCATTGGATCAGCAACGACGGTTCATACCAGGGTACTCAACCGACGCGTTACCACTCATTCGACCCGAAGATTACCGACGCTGCCAAGCTCGAGACTGTCGTCAGCTGGTTCAAGCTGCCGCGAGATGAGCGCCCCGACTTGGCGATGGTCTATCTACATGCTTGCGACCGCGCCGGGCACCTTTACGGTCCGGCCAGCGAGCAGCTAAAAAGATGCGCCCTGCGCATCGACCGCCAACTGGGCCAGCTGCTTGACCGATTGCGAGCGCTCAACACAGCGGTAACCTTGCTGATCGTCTCCGATCACGGCATGACCCCCACGCTGGGCGACATCAACCCGCTGCGCCTGCTCGAGCGCGCCAAGCTCGCCGACCAAGCCAGATTGCTGACCACCGGGCCGATCGGTCATCTCTACGCCATCGACCCGCGACAGATCTCGGCCTTGCAGACCGCGCTCAGGTCACTGCCCCACAGCCGCGTATTTCGCCAAGCTGAGCTACCGGCCAAGTGGCGCTATCTACACCGCCAACGCAGCGGCGACCTGGTCTTGGTCGCTGACGACGGCTATCGCTTCAACACCGCCGGCGCGCGTCTGCTCAATCCACCCGAGCATCCCGGCCATCACGGCCACGCCGCCGAGCATCCCGATATGGCCGGCGTGCTCTTCGCTTGGGGCGCTGGAATCCGGCCCGCTGCCCGCTTAGCTCGCGTGCGCGCTCACGACGTGGTACCGACCGCCTGCCGGCTGCTCGGCATCACGCCACCTGGTCATAGCGAAGGCCGCGTCTTGTTCGAGCTGCTCCGCCGCGATCGCTGATCACGGCAACGCCGCAACGTCGCCGAAGATGCTGGGGACAGGCCGCACAGCCAGCCCAGCGCCAGTTGCCATCGCGATTCGCGGCTCCCGCTGCCTTTCGGCGCTAACTTGTTGAAAGCATTCGTCGCAGGATTGACCCATTGGTCAAAATCCGTCGGCGTCATCTTTGCAATAGTGCAGCACCAGACCCCTGGACCGCTGGATGTCCGAGCTGCGGGAGAGATGATGTACGGCAAGCAAACTGCGATCTTGGCCTTGGGCCTCGTGCTAGCGATCGGCAGCGCCAACTGCGGCGCCCTCGGGCCAGACCGCCCAGGCAACGCAACCGGCAAGGGCGAAGTCACCGGCGACTGCGTCGGAAACAGCGGCGAATCATACTACCTAGGCGATTGCAGCAACTCGGGCTGGAAGTGCTGTCCGTGGAGTACCGGTACCAACAGCAAGGGCTTCATCAAATATCCCGACTACTCATCCTGCGTCGCTGCGAGCTGTGACGGGACGAGTTCCCCCAACACGGGCTACACCACCAGCAACGAGATCATCTGTCACCACAAAAGCGACGCGAGATACAACCAGCCGCTATACGGCTGCACGCCGAGCTACATCTGTTGTGGCCGGGAAGAATGGGTCGCGCTCAACGGTCAAGCTTGTAGCCCCAGCATCTGCAGCGGCACGAGTACCGGCTCCGGCGGCGGCTCCGGCAACTACGACACCGGCGGTTCGGTCAACAATCCGCTCACCAACTGCCCGATCCGCAACGGCACGGTCCGTTGGCCGAGCAGCAAATACGGTAGCCCCAAATACGGCGCACCGCGAAACAGCGACCCGGAAAACGGTCACAGCGGCGTCGATCTCGTCGGGGGTGACGGCTGTGTCTACGCCGCGGGCGAAGGCACCGCCCAACTGCAAAACTGGGCAAAGACGCTCAACGGCATCTGGTACCGCGTTGTCCATGACAGCACCTGGGCCAGCTCCTACGCGCACCTTCAAGATCCCAATAGCACGGCGGCCAAGAACTGCCGCGCCAAGGGCGCGATCGGCGCGATCGGCTCTAGCGGCAACGCTTACGCCGACGTCCCCCATCTGCACTTCACGCTAAAAAAGAACGACGTGGTCGTCGACCCAACGCCGTATCTCGAAGCCCGCGGTTGCATGCCTTAGTCGACGGAGCGAGCGATGAAACGCGACACGCTGCGCGTCAAAACAGCATCGCGGATCAGCCCACAGCGTAGCTACGTGCTCGCCATCTTTTGCCTGCTGCTCGGCTGTGAGAACAACACCGAGATCGCGCTAGCTCGGCGCCAGCAGGCCCTGAGCGGCCGCGTCGAGGCGATCGATGCCTTGCCCGCTCGCGAGGCCAACCGCTACCGTGCCGTCGTCCCACTCGAGCGCGCGCTTTACGGCGGAACGGCCGTTTTGCTCGGCCCGCAGGTCGCGCTGACTGCCGGCCACGCCTACGCCGATCTCGGCACGGCACGCGACCTCACCGTCAGCGACGATCCGCGCCAGATCAACACCGATCTGCGGATCGGCGAGGCCTACTACCACGTTAAGACGCTGCGCCGCTTTTACGACGGCCGCGCCGACGGACCCGATTTGGCGCTGTTGATCCTCGAGCAACCGATCGACGCCGCCAGCGAGATGATCTTTCCGCGCATCGCGGCAAACCAAGTGAGCACTGGCGTCCGCCCGGTGCTCGTCGGCGCCGGCGTTTCAGCCGAACAGCTACGCACGCGCGCCAAGCGAACCGCGGCCGGCTGGATCCCCGACAACAGCATCCGGCCATGGACCTGGGGACACTCCCAAGGCGGCGGCATCGTGCGCCGCGGATTGGCCCAACCGATCAGCAGCATCGTCGGCGAGACGTTCTTTACCCAGTACTACGACCGCTTCTTTCAAGCGGACGACGGCGTCTACGTTCAGCTCGGCCTCGAGGCTTCACTCGAGCGCGCGGCGACGACCTGTTGGGGCGACTCGGGCGGCGCGGTGCTGGCCAGTGGCTGTCGCGCCGGTCAGGTCAAGGCTTGCGCCACCGACGGTATCCAGCCTGCTGAGGCTGAGCAACGCCACATCACCGCGATCCGTGCGGTCGAGGACAACCCGTTGGGCAGCAGCGGCGATCCCTGCGGTTGGACCTTCAACAATCGTCGCTGCGCACTACCCACCGACCTGCGCGAACACGCGCTGAGCAAGAACCGTTTCTGCGAAAGGGGCCTGATCTGCGATCCTGACGACCTGCGCTGCCGCGAGCCCTACGTGTATCCTGCTACGCCAACGGAAGTCGTCCCCGCGATCGACCTGCCAGCGATCGCCACACCGACAGCGAGCAATTGCCTGTCCCTCGACGCCCAGGAGCGCCCGCAACTGATCGGCATCATTCGCGGCTTTTTCGTCGGCGAGCACAGTCCGGTGGTTGAACCCGCCCAAGCCGACCAACGCGACGGCGACATCGGCATCCGCGCACCGGGGAGCCGTGACACCTTCCAGTTGCTGAGCAGCAGGCGCGTCGCTCAGCTGCGCGCCACGGTACAAGCGGCCCTCGGCAACGACGCAGCCACAGCGATCTTCGACGAGAGCGCCGGCGGCAAGGGCGAGGGCAGCTTTGGCGACACGCCCGCCACCGAGCCAGCGATCGGTTGCCAGGTCGCACCGCACGCGACGTCGCGCATCATGTCGCTGCTCTTGGCGCTACTGCTAACGCTGGCTCGACGACGACGCTAGGCCGACGCGGGTCACCGAAGCAGGTGTGTATGCGCGTACCGAGCGCGGCCGAGCGCGGCGCGGAAGTTCATCTCTGTTACTTGAGCGGCGCCGGCAAGATGAGATCGCAGCCTGTCATCCGGCCGGTTTGGGTCGCCCCCCATTGATGCCCTGAGGCCAGCCAGATCGCGCTGGTGAAAAACGCGTCGCCGGCTTTGACGCCGCAGCGCTGATAGTCGAGGAACAGCGCCATCTGCCCATCCCCTGACCAGCTGTACGAGCCGAGCGGAATCGCCCCCTCCTTGGCATAGGTCCAGGTGCTGCCGCTAGCAAACCTGCGCGTCAGGTCCGTGCGGGAGCTCGGATTGCCCAGATAACCGAAGAGCTCGACCTCCTGGTTGGCGGCGCTTTTTTGGGCTGTTGGCCACGTGTTTCGGTAGACAAAAGTTAGCGTCGCACCACCTCTGGCCGGCACGGCGCCGCTCAGCCGGTAGCTCGATTGCTGGGCCGATGCGGGCGCACTACCGAGGCAGGCCACACACACAAATAGTGAAGCAAGGCGATTCATCGATCGGCGGCATTGCAGGGAGCGTACCAGCCGGGCGCAGCGACAAACGCTGACAAGTGCTTTGAGTCTCTCGCGATTTGAGCAGCAGCCGCAGCCGACCAGCGAGCGACTCTATCGATTTCGGCGACCAACGCGCGTTTTGCTAGACGTCGCACCCGTCAAGAAGCGTGCACTGCAACAGCGTAGCCACCGAGAAACGCCATCGCCGCGACGGATTCATACAGCAGCAGATTAATCTGGTTGGCGACCCGAGTGCCGCCGGCTACCTTGCCTGCACCTTCGAGGAGGGTGCCGATGAGAGCCAGCGCGCGCGTTGCTCGCCCTACCCGACTGCGCTGGGGCTGCAGCTTGGTCTTTTGTGCGGCCCTCGTCGGCTGTGGCCGACAAGCGATACCGCTGGCATCAGATGCAGCGGTCGTAGCCGCGGCCGACGGTACGGCGCCGCGCGACGCTGGGCCAGACCTACGGATCAGCGATGCCCAGCCCGATCAGACCACGGTGCAACCAGCAACGATCCTGCTGGCTCACGGGTCGAGCAACCGCCAAATGAGGCTAGCGACGATCGGTACCGACGGACACGGCTACCAGCCGATCGGGGGGCTGGGTACCCTCAATTTCGATATCGGCATGTCTTGGGTTGGACGACAGACCGAGTATTTTCTCGAGGACGACAGCGCGCGCACCGCTCACGAGCACGACTACCGTCCGCCGCTGCTGCTGCCCGACGGAGCAGGCCTCGTGCGCTGGTTCGCTGAGCGCGATGCCCAGGGGAACCCGCAGCGGGTCGGACTGCTGCGTCTGACGCCGACCGGCGCAGTAACGCTGCTCTACGCCCGCCCCTGGGTCGGCCATCCCGACCGCACGCAAGTCAGTCCAGAGCTCGCCTTGAGCGACGACGGCCAATTGATCGCCGGAACGGCCGACAGCTACGGTCGACTGTTTATCGTGCGCAGCGACGGTGGCCTGTTGCCCAACGGCGCGCGCCAGTTCGAACTGGCGGTCGATGGCCCGATCATCAATCTCAGCCTGACCTTCACCAAAGACTATCTTTACTACATCCTGAGAAAGCAGCCTGAGCAGCCGAACCCGGGCAGCAGTTCGCTTTGGCGCGTACCATTGGCAACACTCGCCGCGCCACAAAAGGTGGCCTTCGCCCAAAGCGGCAACAACGACCCATGGCTGATCGACGCCGACCTGGCGGTCAGTGCGGATGGACGCACCTTGGCCCTCAAGGCCTGGGTGCCCGGATCCGTGGGCAGCAACGTGTTCGCGATCACCGATGCCGGCCCGGCGATCGATCTCACCGATGCGCCGCGCGTCTACGGTAGCCGCGGCTTCAACGTCGGCATGATCGACAACTTCAACAGCCAAATGGAGCTCTCACCTCAGGGCACATCGGTCGCCTTCACCTCGTCACGACGCGATGGTGGCGCTTGGCGCCAACTCTGGATCGCGCGTAGCGACGGTGGTTCGCTGCGCGAGATCTCTGCGAAGATCGAACCGATCGGCTTGCGGCTGCATTTTGGCGCACTGCGCTTTATTGATGATGACACCCTGGTCTTCGCCGCGATGGGACCAAACGGAACTGAATTTTTTCGCTACAACGTCGCGACATCCACACTGGTCAATCTGAGTCGCTACGGCGACCAGCAAGCGCCCTATGTTGTCGACAGCCGCGCGCCGCTTGTCGCCTATTGGTGGTCGGCCGACCGTCGAACGCTATTGTTTTTACACCAGCATGGACACTTCGCGCTCGACCTCGTCGCACTCGACCCAAAGCGCGCGACGGCAGCTGTGCAGCTCACTCATGATGCGATCGTTAGCAAGCCGGTGGTGCGCTGTGCCGGCCGCCCCCGGGTGATCTACGGCGGAAATTCAACGCTGGGCCCGCCCAACGAGCCCAACCTCTTCATGCTCGATGAACGCTCGCTCAGCGCGCCACAGCAGTTGACGCGCTGGCCCGCCCAGGGCAACGAAGATATCCGTCGCATCGCACTCGATCGCCAATGTGAAAACGCCTTCGTCATCAAGGGCCCGCCGTGGAGTGTCGCCACCCCCGGGTCGCTGTACCGCATCGCGCTCGACGGGTCGCAGCCACCGCTGCGCATCCCCACGACCGGCTGGATCTCAGCCAACCTGCAGCCAACGCCCGACCGCCGCGCATTGATCTTCGCCGATGGCCCATCGCCGCTAAACCTGCAACTCAAGATCGCAAGCCTCGCGCCGGGCGCCACACCGCGATCGCTGCCTGTACCGGTCGGGGCGATCGACGTGATCGCCGTTTACTAGGCATCCGCCAGACGTCCGCGACGGCACGGGACCGTGATCCGCTGTGTCGGACAGCGCGACTCGGGCGCCGCTGCCAGCGTCTTCGGGATTGGCCGTTTTCGGTGGGCTGTCAGCCACAGATCGCCTAGATTCCCCGCATGCGTGTTATCGATGCTTGGATCCAGCACCCCAGCCCGGCGTTTTTGCGAGAGCCGATGTTCGAATCGCTGTTGCGCTGGCTGCGTATCAAAGAAATCCCCAACGAGATCCCGCTCGAATTCACCAGCTCAGCAATGGAGGCGGCCAGGCTCTCGCACGCGATCCTCACCGCCTGGTGGGGTCCGAGCGGTGCATTGATCAGCAACGACGAAGTCGCCGCCGCGGTCAGCAAGCGCCCCGACCTCTTTTCCGGCATCGCCTCGGTCGATATCAGTCAACCGATGAAGGGCGTGCGTGAGCTGCGCCGCGCGGTTAAAGCGCTCGGCCTGCGCGGCTTGCGCATCCTGCCCTGGCTTTGGGGCCTGCCGCCCAACGATCGGCGCTATTATCCGCTCTACGCAGAGTGCATCGAGCTTGGCATCCCGTTTTGTCTGCAAGTCGGCCACACCGGCCCGTTGCGCACCAGCGAAACCGGGCGCCCGATCCCCTACCTCGAAGACGTCGCGCTCGAGTTTCCCGAGCTGACGATCATTGCGGGCCACGTCGGTGCACCGTGGACCGAGGAGATGCTGAGCATAGCCACCAAGTTTGAGCGCGTCTACATCGACACCTCGGCCTACAAGCCAAAACGCTATCCCGAGGCATTGGTCAAGTTCATCAAAGGCCGCGGCAAAAAGAAGGTGCTCTTCGCCAGCAACTGGCCAATGGTCCAGCCCGCCGTCTGTCTGGCTCAACTCGATGAACTCGCCCTCGACGACGAAACCGCACGACTCTTTTTGGCCGAAAACGCCCACCGCGCCTTCAATCTCCCCGCCTAAGTTCCATCACCCGAGTGAGTCATGTCAGCAGAGTAAGCGACAGGCTCGCCGCCATAGCACCGCCCGATCCACGGCTCCAGCAGGCCAAGTGTCGCACCGGCTGGTTTTCGAAGGTTGTCAGCAAAGCGAGTCGTCGAACAACCGTCCGACGACTTGAAATAGTTCAACGTTCTCAGCGTAGCGTTGCACACGGTCGCGGGCATGGTTCCTGCTTTGGCGAGAGCCATGTCGTTTTTTGCCCCAAACCTACGCCTTGTCCCCGCATTCTGCCTCACGCTGCTGATCATTGGTCAGGCAGCTGCCGGGCCGCCTCAGGCTGCACTCTACGCCGAGCATCCAATTCAAGACGTTCGTCTGCTACATCGCCAGCCGACCAAGCGCGGTACACTCGAGCTGCGCTTGTCGCTGCAGTCGAAAAGCGATGGCATTTGGCGCCAACGAAGTTTCGAGATCGCTCCGGGTAAGGAGCGCCTGCTGGCCTATCGCAACAACGCTTGGGGCGACACGATTTTGATCAAAGCCGACCGCCGCGGCCGACTGACGCTGCGCTACTACAGCCGGCACATCAACGACGCCAACTATACCTCGATGATCTCAAAGTCCGCCCCCTATCTCGCGGGGTACCAGGTTCTCGAGCACGAGCGCGACAGCGAAGTGTTCGATCTACCCGGGCGAGACAAGATCTATCGGAGCGGCCATCGTGGCGCTTACCTGACACTCGACGGCTATCTGAAGGCGCGCAAGCCGGTCAAGCCGGCCCGTTACGACCATAGCGGTCAGTTGGTGCGTGAAAAGGCGCCACAGCTGATCGTCCCCAAGTCGCGCAGCAAGCGCTTTGTCGCCGATCACGACGAACTGGTCCAGCAGCAGCGCGGCATCAAGCAACTGGCCCTGCAGGAGCCGCTGTTTGACCTCAAAGGCCGCGCGCTCGCGCAAATACTCTATTTCTACGCACGGGTGAAGCAACGAGGCACGAGTTTGATCGACCTCGGCAGCTATATCGGCGAGTTTGGTCGCAGCGAGCAGGTCAAGCTTCACCTCGAGAACGGTCAGATCCGCGGCCTCAGCCAAATCATCCGCCTCGACTGACGACCCGCGCCCAGCACTCCTGCAACTCCGGCGCATCCCTTTGACAACCCTGGCCGATCCGGGTACGGCTAACGCCGTCTGGGAGGAACGATGAGCGGAGTTGCTAAGACCGAATACGCCAAGACCGTGCGGAGCTATCGCGATCTGCACAACGATGACGTTAGCAGCGTCAATGCGCGCAAAGCCAACTACACCACGCTGGTCAACCAGTACTACGACCTGGCGACCGACTTCTACGAGTTCGGCTGGGGGCAGTCGTTTCACTTCTTCACACGCAACCGCGGCGAGCGCTTCAAGCAGGCGATCGCCCGCCACGAGCGCTTTTTGGCCGACACCCTCGGGCTCGACAGCCAAATGTGTGTGCTCGATATCGGCTGCGGCGTCGGCGGACCAATGCGCGAGATCGCGCGCTACAGCGGTGCGGCGGTGGTTGGAATCAACAACAACGCCTATCAGATCGAAAAAGGTCAGGATGCCCTCGAGCGCCAACGGCTCGACAGCCGTTGCCGCTTTCTCAAGGCCGACTTCATGGAGATCCCGCTCGAGGACGAGAGCTTCGACGGCGCCTATGCGATCGAGGCAACCTGCCACGCGCCCGACAAAACCGAGCTATTCGCTGAGATCTGGCGCTTGCTCAAACCAGGCGCGGGGTTCGTCGGTTATGAGTGGTGTCTAACGCCAGGCTTCAATGCCTCGCGCGAAGCGCACTGCGCGATCAAAAAGGGCATTGAGGAAGGCGACGGCCTACCCGACATCGCCTATACCCATGAGGTCGATCAAGCGCTGTGCACCGCTGGCTTCGAGTTGATCACCGCCTACGATCTGGCGCCGCGCTCGGAAGTTCCCTGGTGGGCACCGCTCGCTGGCAGCGAATGGTCGCTGCGCAGTCTGCCTCGCCGCCCCGTTGGCCGCGAGCTGGTCCGCCGCACGACGGCCTTGCTCGAGAAGCTAAAGATCGCACCCCAAGGCACGAGTGAGGTCAGCGCGATGCTCAACCGTGCAGCCGACGCCTTGGTCGCCGGAGGTAAAAGCGGCTGCTTCACACCGATGTACTTCTTTCACGCCCGCAAGCCTGCTGCCTAAGACGCTAAAAGCGATAGCCAACGCCGGCCGTCACGCGCGGTAGCACGGTGGGCGAGCGCTCTGCGAACGCCATATAGGCGGCAGCCTCGAAGAACGTCACCAGGCCGTTGTTCCAGAGCGCCTCGGCACCCGCGCCGCTGCTCGCCGCGAAAAACGCCTGATAGTTGCCCGGGCTCTTGTGCGGGTCGAGCAACGATGGGTCAAGCACGCCGCTGCCGCCGCGCGCAAACAGATAGGGCGAAAGCATCCGGCGCAAGATGAAAAAGCGTCCGCCGGCGACCACGCTGGTGAAGCGCCCCATCGTGCTCAGCGACAAATCGAGCGCAAAGCGCGGCGATAGATTGGCCGAGAGCTGCACACCCCCCATCGGCGCACCCATGAAGCTCGCCGTCGCCGAGAGCGAATAGCGGCGTGAGACGCGCAGATCGTCGGCGTGGCTGGGCGAGGCGGAGAAGATCACAGCGGCTAGCATCGTCGCGCAAGACGCGCGGCGCACGGCGGCAAACATCGAAGGCTCCTAGTTTAGCGATGTCTAAGGAGGGCACCCTGGTATTTAGCAAGGCGTGTGCCGAAGCGAGTGACCGAATTACCAGCACTTGGCCGCGCTCACTTGGGACTCGAAGTCCCACCTTTGGGCATGGCGTGCCCGGGTGGAATGACAGGCGTGCGGCGAACGAGGCTCGGGGTCAGGCGCTTGCTCAGCTGACCGGCACGGCAGCCGCTCGGCTGTGGCGCCGTGGCCGAAAGGACCTAGTCTCAGGAGAAATCGCAACTGTCACGGCTGACCGACTGCGAGTTGTTCGATTCTCACTAGGAAAAGTACGCATATCGGTGGTAACGCGCCGCACAACAACTGATAACGCATTGAGATTCCGTGATCGCCTCCTGGTACAGATCTTGGTTATCTCCACAGTGCCCGAAGCGGTGTTAGGCGGGGCAGGTGAGGGGCGTGGTGGGACCCGTGCCCATGTTCGCGCGGGTCCCACTTCTTTACAGCGCGCGGCCAAGATGTTCTGCTGCGTGGCGATGAACATCTGGTACTACCACCGCAAGGGCTGAACGAGCTGTACCCGTGCCGCCAAGTTCCTGGCGGACCAAGCGATTCAGGCCGATCAGATCGTGCCTGCCTCGCGCAAGCTCGGCGCCGCACAAGCCGAAGCGCTGCTCAAGCAAGCGGACGCGTTGATCGTTGCCAAGGGCCAGCGCGTCGACCGTTTCACCGTCGGCGAAGTCGCACTTAGCGAACTCCTCCCCCGACTGCTTGGGCCCACCGGCAACCTGCGCGCCCCCTGCCTGCGGATCACCCGAGGCAGCCAAACCACGCTGCTGGTCGGCTTCGACCTGGTCAGTTACCAAGAGCTGCTCGTCGCGCGTTAGGGCGACGTCTCACCACAACGGCGAAAGAACCCACGCTGGCGACTGCCGAAACCTGATACACTAGGCGCTTCGACCGTTTGGCCGCAAAGATTCGATGCCATTTGATGAGATTCGCCGCCGCTGCTCAGCCCGCAATTGGTCTTCTGCTGTTCAGTTGGCCAGCCGCGGTGCGGTCAGCCTGGAAAGCCAACAAGGCGAAGAGCTGCTATTTCGCGTCAACATTCCGGGGCGGCCGCTAGCGTTTTCCACCAGCCTCTACCCCAGTGAACGCGAATGGTCTTGCGACTGCAACAGCAAGGAGGATCCTTGCCTGCACGTCACCGCCGCAGCGATCGCCTGGCGTCAAGGCGACGCGGTGCAAGACAAAAAGGCCCCGGCTCATGCCCAACGACTGCGCTACCGTTTCACCAGCAAGCAACAGAAGCTGCGGCTTGAGCGCGCGATCACCGGTCCTGAAGGCGAACGGCCACTGCGCCGCTCATTGCTCTTAGACCGCCGCCCCGCGGACGACAAGATCGCCACCACCGCTGCCGACCTCAAAGTCGACCGCGTTCTTGGGCGACAAAACCAAGCGCTCGATCCCCCGCGGGTCAACGCGATACTTTCCGCCCTCGATGGCGCCCCGGAAGTCTTTCTCGATGGTGAACCGATCGAGGTCTGCGGCGAGCCACTAACGCGCGTCGCCAAGCTCACCGCCAAGCGCGAAGGCTTTCACCTGCAGCTGGTCGATGCGCCGGGTGTAAGCGCGGTCTTCGAAAATGGTGCGGCTGTTGCCGATGGGCAGCTCCGTCCCTACACCGATGGCGAACTGATCGCTCACGACGCTACCCGCTTGCGTGCCGGGCGAACGTTCTCCCCCGAAGAAACCACGTTGCTCGTCGGTGAACTGTTGCCAGCGCTCAAACGGCTAATCACCGTCGAGATCGCCACCAAGAAACTACCGGAACGCGCCTGGCTCGCGCCGCGAGCCGCCCTCGAGCTGACCAGTCTCGGCGAGCAACTCAAGGTCACACCGATCGTGATCTACGGCGAGCCAGAGGCGGCCCGGATCGTCGACGACCGCTTGCACATCCGTCCGGGCGGCAAGATCCCCGAGCGCGACCCCACCGCCGAGCGTCGCGCAGCGCGACTGTTTTCCAAACTCAACTTACCGCCAACGGGCATGCTCGCCGGTGATCAAGCGATCGCCTTCGCTAGCCGGATTCGTGAACAATTCGAAGGAGAGATCATCGGCGACGGCGTTCAAGCATTCGCCACTCGCGGTCCGCTGCAGCCGGTCCTCGGTGATAGCGCCGCCGAGCTCTTGTTCTCTTGCGACGAATCCGCGGTTAGTGTCGATGCCGCTTTCCGCGCTTGGCGTAGCGGCCAGCGCTACGTTCGCCTCGACGACGGCGCCGGCTGGGCCGAACTGCCGGACCGTTGGCTAGAAGCTCATGCGGACCAGCTCAGCGCGCTGACCGACAAGACAGCGAAGAAGTCGGGAACCGCACGAGTCGCCCTGCTGCAACTATACCAAGCGCTAGATAGCCCGCCGCCGACCGACCTCGAAGGGTTGCGACCGCTGCTCGATGGCCAGCTGCCCAGCGCCGGCAAGATACCCGGGCTCACCGCCGAACTGCGCCATTACCAAACGGCCGGCGTCGACTGGCTCTGCTTCTTGCGCGACGCTCAACTCGGTGCGCTGCTCGCCGACGACATGGGCTTGGGCAAAACGCTGCAAGCGATTTGCGCGCTAGAGGGACCGGCACTGGTCGTTGCACCGACTAGCGTGTTGCCCAACTGGCTCGACGAGATCAGCCGTTTCCGCCCGACGCTGCGCGCAACACTCTACCACGGCCGCGGACGTCAACTCGACGATGACGCCGACGTAGTCGTCACCAGCTACGCTTTGCTGCGGCGCGATATCGACGACATCAGCAAGCAACATTGGCGCGTCGCGGTGCTCGACGAGGCCCAGGCGATCAAAAACCCGCAGAGTCAGGTGGCACAAGCCGCATTCAAGATCGACGCGGCATTTCGCGTCGTGCTCAGCGGTACGCCGGTGGAAAACCGACTCGACGATCTTTGGAGCCTGTTTCACTATCTCAATCCGGGACTGCTCGGCGGATACTCGGCGTTCGTTTCGGGGATCCGCGACCCGATCGATCAGGGCGACGAGGCGGCGGCCGTGCGCCTCAAGCAACTGATCCGACCGTTCGTCTTGCGCCGAATCAAAGAAGAGGTCGCTCCCGAACTGCCGGAACGCAGCGATGTCACGCGCTACTGCGAGCTCGATGAACGCGAACGGGGCGTCTATGAAACGGTCCGTGCAGCGACCCGCCAGGACGTCGTTGAAGCACTCGCTCAGGGCGGCAGCGTTTTGCCCGCGCTAGAGGCGATCTTGCGGCTGCGTCAGGCCGCTTGTCACCCCGCGCTGTTGCCAGGACAAACCGCGGAAAGCTCCTCCAAGGTCGACCTGCTGATGTCGCTGATCGACGAAGTGACCAGCACTCAGCAGCGCGCGCTGGTCTTCTCCCAATGGACCTCCTTGCTCGACCTGATCGAACCACACCTCAAACGTGCGGGCGTCGAGTTTTGCCGCCTCGATGGCACAACACGCAATCGCAAGGCGGTGATCGAGCGATTCACCGATGAGGATGGACCGGCAGTGATGCTGATCTCGCTCAAGGCAGGTGGCGTAGGTCTCAATCTCACTTCAGCCGACCACGTCTTTTTGCTCGACCCGTGGTGGAACCCCACCGTCGAAGAGCAAGCCGCAGCCCGCGCCCATCGCATCGGTCGCACACGCCCCGTGCTGGTCCACCGCCTGGTGACCCGCGACAGCATCGAGCAGCGTGTCTTGGCCTTGCAGGCCCGCAAGCGCGCACTGTCCGAGTTGGCCCTCGGCGAGGCGCAATTGGCTCAGAGCCTAACCCGCGACGACATTCTGGCCTTGCTCAGCGACGACGCTGCCTAGCAAGTGGCCGAAGCTGTACGAGCGGAGCGACGGCTCGATTCAATCGGCGCGCTGAAGTTCCACCGTCAACGAACCGAATAGCGATCGTCGACTTGCCGTTGACGAAAAGAAGCGGCGGATCCTCCGCGCAGCGTTACCGCTGCTGTCTTGCAGCGTGCGTCGATGGATCACCAGGCGATGGAGGGCGTCAAAGCCGACAAACCCCGCCACCGTCCAGATCGAACTCATGCCCATCAGGTCGATCGCCATCCAAAATGTCGCCGTGGCCAGCGCAACGCCTCCCTTGCCGATCAGCGCCCGATCGCGATGGTGCACACCGAGCTGAATGCGCCGAACACCAACGTAACCCAATAGCGCAGCACCGATCACCCCCAGCGAGCGCGATCCGAAGGTCTGACCGATCCCTTCGCGAACCAGCTCCTCGGTACTCCAAGCCATGTCGCTGAACAAACCTGCCCGCGCCAGGCGATCAGTCTTGCCGCGCAGATTGAGCGCAGAATGGGAAAACAGCGAGAGCGCACCGACCACACCGAGCCGGTGCGAGACAGACGACGCGGCCCCTTTCAGGAACGGTGCGAACTGTCCGAAACCGAGGGACAGCGCTGCCGCCACACCGGCCGTTTCGCTGCGCCTGAACCGGCGCAAGCGAACAGCAAGCGACCGCGATCCCTGGCGCGCGCGCTGGCTGATACGCGCGACACCGCGCTCAAGACCAACCCAGCAACGACGCAGCTGCTGGGCAGCGACGGTCCGCACGCGATCGGGGGAGCGTCGTGCCCAGCTCGGCCGACCACGCCCCACGTTGATTAGCGCGATCGTCACCACAAACAGCGCAACCCAACCCGGCCCGCGGGCCCGATAGCCGGTACGCCTTGCTGAAATCGAGCCCATCGGCCGGCAAGAGTGCAAGCGTCAGACCAGCATTGCGACCAGTAAGCGCCGGGATTGTTGCACAAATGCAGGCGACGCCGCGCCGAGCGCTGACAGCTGTAGTCGATCCACCGGCTATTCGGTCAGCCAATCACCGTCGAAACGGATAGACCGCCGAGGGTCTCGCCCTCCTCATCGAAAGATCCTATAATCACAAGCGTCTTTACATGCGAACCAGGATGTCGTGGCTGCACAGCGTTGTGTGGCCGCGCCGGCTGGCGCGCGGACAACGCCGACGTGCAAAAAGCCGCCAACAGAGACCGCTACAGCCGCCTGATCGGCTCGGTATTCAACGACACCTACCGCCTAGAGGAAGTCGTCGGTCGCGGAGGTATGGGGGTCGTTTACGCGGCAACCCATCTCAGACTCAGCCGACGCTTTGCGGTCAAGCTGCTGTTTTTGGAGTCGGCCGAGGACGAAGACATCGCCAAGCGTTTTCGACGCGAAGCCGAGACGACCAGTACCCTCGAGCATCCCAACATCGTCGACGTCGTCGACTTTAATCAGAGCGAAGCGGGTCCGTACCTGGTGATGGAGCTGCTCAGTGGCCAAACCTTCGCTGAACGACTGAGCGCCCAATGTCCGCTACCTCTGGCGGAGATCGTCAATGTCGTCGAGCAGACCGCAGCAGGTCTGGATGCGGCGCACCGGCGAGGCGTGGTCCATCGCGACCTCAAACCGTCGAACATCTTCCTCTGCGACACCGATGCAGCGACGCAGATCAAGATCGTCGACTTTGGCATCTCCAAGGTCCTCCACGCGGTAACCCAACTCACCCGCGGTGACCGGCTGATCGGCACACCTTCGTTCATGGCGCCGGAGCAAATCGACTCAGCGTTCGGACCGGCCCAGCCAAGAACCGACATCTTTGCCCTCGGCGCGATCATCTACTACGCGCTCAGTGGAAAGCTGCCGTTTTTCGCTGAAGCCGCACATGCCGTGATCTACAAGATCGTGCACGATGACCCCACACCGATCGAGACCATCGTTCCGTCGCTCACGCCGGCCGTTGCGCAAGTGGTCAATCGCGCGCTGCGCAAGTTGCCCGACGAACGCTTTCCTAGCGCCGGTGCGCTGGCCCGAGCACTCAAAGCGGGTTTCGAGGGCCGTCCTGCGCTCGTCGAGCAGATCACCGCTCGCTACGGCGATGAGCGTATGCTGGAGATCGTCGCGCAAAAAGAAGACAGTCAACGACCACCAACCGGGCCCTTCGCCCCGACACAGCGCGATCAACCAAAACCAGCGCCGAAAAGCGAACGCGCCGATCCGACCGGCCCAACGCTGCCCAAACAGTGGGCCGCGGCGAAGACTTCCCGGCGCGCCCGCGGACCCGCCAGCTGGCCGGTCACCCTGGCGATCTTACTGAGCGTCGCAGCGCTGGGTGGGCTGCTGTCCTTTTTCGGCTCGCGCAGCTCACCGACTAGCAATAGCCGCGGCGAAACGTTTTGGCTGCAGACACACAACCAACTTTGGAGTGCGCTATCGGCCGAGCACCATCGCAACAACTGCAACGCCGAGGCCACACTGCAATTGGCGATGCTCCCCGAAGTGCTCGAGGCCGATCGCCGCGCCGCCCTCGCCGCCCTCGAGGGCTGCGTCGGACTAAAGGCCAAGTACCGCCACTTGGCGCGCCTCGCCCGACCCAACGCCTCGGTTGATCCCAGTCTGGAGATCGATGCCGACCCCGACATCCAAGGGTTTGCGGCGTGGGCTTTCGCCCGAGCAGGCAAGCGCACGCAAGCACAAACTGCGCTGCGGCGCTGGCACAGGGAGCGAGCTCATGCGGTGATTGCCTCGCCAGAGCTGGTGATCTCAACGCTTGCTGCACTCGACGGAAGTTTGCTGCCAGCCGACCTATTGCGCACGGAAAGTAAGACCCTCGCAGCGCTCGCCGAATCGGCGCGGCGTGCGCTGCTCGCCGGAGAGCTCGACAAATTCAATCGTCTACTCGGCGCGATCGACGACCGCGCCGCTGAATATGAGCCGGCGCTCTATCTGCGCACCCGTTTATTGCTCGTTCGTCGCCGCTTGAGCGAGGCCGCGGCGATGGCCACCCGCCTGCTGGCTCACCGCGGCCGCAGCGGTGCACTCGGCGCGCTGCTGCTCGCTGATCACGGGGTGAGTCGCGGGCATATCAGTCGCGCCAAGCAGGTTCTCGAAGAGGCAATCGGTCAACTCAGCGGCCGAGATCTCCTTCTCGCAGCGCGGCTGGCCGAGCGTTTGGCGGACATCTGCTTGGTTTTCCGTCGACAAAACTGCAGAAGTCACGCGTTACGCCAAGCAACAGCGCTCTACGACAAAGCCGGCGATGCGCGCCAGCGACTGCGAGCAGAGCTCCTGGCGCAGGTGGCATCGCTCTCTCCCGAGGCTGATAGCAGCGCCTTGCTCAAGCAGATCGAGAGCAGCACCCAGCTCGGCGATCAGCGCCATTACATCGCCGCCTGGTTGGAGCTTCGCAGTGGTCGCCGTATCGCCGCAGCGCAGCGTTTCGTCAGCAGCAACAAGGACACACCGGCCTTCCAAGACTTTATTGTGGTCGCCGCCGAAACCCTGCTCAGCCTTGGTCGCGCAGAGGATGCCCAAGACCTGATCGCCGAGGTGATTCGCACACCCGCGGCGGGCGAGCGACTACACCAGTCGATCTACGGCCTCTACGTCGCTAGTCGCGCGGCGCTGATGCGTGGACACTGGAACGAAGCGCGCGACCTAGCGCGCGCATTCCTGGTCTACTGGGGAAGAGCCGACGCGGACCTCTTACAGAGCCGTGTCTGGCGACAGCGCGTTGGACAAACCCGCAGTCAACTCAAGCAGATCAGCGCTGGCACGGCGGTACTTTACAGTAGCGAGGCGACGGTTGGCATTATCGACAGCGCTGACCCCGACGCCCAACGCCTGATCACACGATTGAGCACCGAAATCGGTCGTCGATATCCAGTACTGCGCCTCGAAGATGGCCAGACGATCGAGCAAAGCAAGCGAAGCTGGCGGCTTGGCCAAGCGCCAACCGTGCCGCGCGTCACGTCTTACCTGCGCAGCCGCCGGCTCGCCAAAAACAAGCTGCGGGTGATCCGTCTCGAGCACGACAGCGGCGATACCACGCGCAGCATCGATATCGAACTGCAGGCCGGCGACGCGGCGATCAGCAAAGCCGCACTGGACCTCTTTCCGCGACCAACAACGGCGCGATACTTTGGCCATTTCGTTGCAGAGCGCTTTAAGACCTGCAATTACTGCCTGCGCCGAGCACTGCAACAAAAGGACGTCAGCTCAGCCGGTGCGAATCTGGTGCTGAGCTTCGCCGGCAGCGGACGACTCTTGCCGTCGCGCGTCGAGCGCGTCGTTCCACGAACGCCATCGCTGATGGTCTGCCTGCGCGAGTGCATCAACACGCTGACAATCCCACCCTTTGGCGTCAACCCGCGCGACCGATTGACGGTGCGCCTCAACGTCGCCCTCGAACCGAACTGGGCCGCCCTCTCGACGACGCCGAAGCTGGAGCTCGCTGCTGAGGGAAGCAAGTAAACACCCGGTGGATCGCCCTTACAGGGTCTGTTCGTCACCCTGGTATGCGCTGACACCGGATGTGGCCTTGGCAACATCGCCGACCGTCCCAACGCCGCAGCGCGCCTCGATTCGCAACTGCGCACCGTCGTGCAACGCTGTCGGCGCGACGATCACCGAGGCAACGCTCGCAGGGGCAACGTCGGCGAGGCGCAGCATCACCTCGCCGTGGTCCAGGTAGTTGGTGGCGGTAGCGGGGTCGAACATTTGAACCCGCAGTTGATCTAACAACTGAGCGCGCTGGAAACCGGCAAACACATCGGCGACCGCAACCGCCGTTTCACTGAGATTGTCGGCAAAAAATTCGATCCGCCCGACCGCGGCATCCAAGGGAGACAGCTTGCCAGCCAGGGTCGTCAGGCGGCCGCGCCGATCCTGCACATACAACCGCAAGCTACAATTGGTGTCGGGCAAGGCGCTGGTCACTTGAAGATGCGTCAACGGCACCCCCTGAAGCTGCGACAATGCGGCGTCGTAATAGACGCCCTCGGCGACGCTCAGCCGCTGCTCCTCCACCACGAGCAGCTGAGAGATGCGCTCGGTCGCGCGAAACAACCGTCGCTCGCCCGGCAGCTCTCCACAGCCACTGCCCGCGATCAACAGCAGCACGACCAACGGTCGTAGCAAGCGCGCGCTGCACCGTCGTACCCATCGAGATGCTGGCCGAAACCTGGACACAAGTAAGTCCAAAGCACACATCATGCCATTGGTCAGGCGAATAAATACAAAGGGTTAACACCAATGCCCTGGGGGTGAACCGACCATCAATACGCCCACGCATAACGGCGAGCCAAGTTTCCACCTCGAGCTGACCGCGCCCCTTGAAGACAGCAGAGCCCGATGCAAAAGTGCGCAGCGTGTTGCGAGCCGTTGACCATTACCTGCTGCGCCAGCTGGCCGGACGCGTTGCGCTAGCGCTGTGCGCGCTCTGCGGCCTCTACCTGGCGATCGATCTCGCTGACAATGGGCAGCGGTTGGCGCAACTGATCGGTTGGCGCCAGGTGATACTTTCGACACTTCATCGCCTGCCGACGATAGCGGTCCAGGTCGCTCCAGCGGCGACCTACTGCAGCATCGCGCTCTACAGCCTGCGCCTCGCGGCACAAGGCGAGCGCGCCGCGCTTGATGCCATCGGCTACACGCCTTGGCGCTGGGCAGCGGTGGTGTTTTGCATCGGCGGCGCGCTGACCGCGTTGGCCTTCCTCACTGGCGAGCTGATCGTGCCTCGCCTTGAGCAACGCGCCGACGCCATCGGGGCGCAAACACTTCCGTCGCTATTCGGTAGAGAACTCAACCGGCCCTCCCAGGTCAGCTGGCGACGAGACAACCGTTGGCTGGTCGGGCGCCAAGGCCGACGCCAAGTCCGCATCTTGCTGGACGAGCGTGGCCTCCCGCAAAAACGGCTGCAAACAGCGCTTGCCGATCAGCCAACTGCGGGACGCCGACCGCGCAACGCGCGAACCCAACGACCAGAAGTGATGCCACTCGCTGAGCTGGCGACAGCGATCAGTGAACGTCGGCGAAACGGCCAGCCAACCGCCGCATTGGCAACGATCTATCAGCTAAGACGGGTCTATCCGCTGTATTGCCTCGCTGCCGCGCTGTTGGCGATGCTGCTCTCGGCGGGCGGCAGTGGGCAACGCCAATCGCTGGCACGCGCCGCGATCGGTCTGCTGGGGATTTTTGCGGTGATCGCCGCGGGTTTCATGGCCGGGCAGGCCGGCTGGGTTTCACCCGCGCTCGCCAGCTGGGGACCATGGGTCGCGCTCTGCGTGATCGGCGCTGCGCTAGCTCTGCTGAATCATAGACCGACCGTCGCTGTGTTGCGGAGATCGGCGTTCGACTGATACTCTCAGAGAGTTCTCGCAACCATTTTCCCTCACTGCAGGCGCCAGCGCGAGGTTCGGCGATGCCTTTTGTCATTGTCGTTACGGACTCTCAGGGTCGGTCACGAGATTTCAGCCTTCCCGACGGTGAAACAGCGATCGGTCGCGCCCCGACCAACGCCTTGGTGCTCGGCGGCCCCGGTGTTTCGCGGCTTCACGCCAGACTCGCCGTCGATGGAACCTCGCTCGTCTTGATCGATCTCGGCTCAACCTACGGCACCCGTGTTAACGACGCCCCCACATCGAGACGGCAACTCGCCGTCGGCGATCGGGTGTCGATCGGCATGCACACGCTTGAGGTTCGCCAGACCAGAACCGACGTCTTCCAGGTCGCCCGTCTGTCACTCGAGGCGATGGCCAGCGAGCAACATCAGCCGCAGGAGCCGGCCTACTTCAGCGAGGACGTCACCCAAGATCCCCAGGTCAAGCAAACGCTAAAGGTCGATGCCGAAGCAGTGAAGCTGATCGATACTGGCAGCACGCCTCGACGACGCGAAGCCGCGATCTCGACCGAAAAGAGCGGACTGATGCGCGCCCTGGCCCGCATCGAAGGCCGTGGAGAAGTAGACGAGACCCCGACGCGCGACACATCGCCTGATGACGATCGCTCTCACGATTATCGTGCGCTGCTGCTGATGTACCAGGTCAGTGAATTGCTCGCTGACGCCAGCGATGTCGACACCTTCGTTTCTCAGGTCGCCGAGCTGTTGATGGAGTCGGTGGAGGCCACGACCGTCGTCGTGCTCACACGCGATCTCGATCGTGAACTCAAGCCACAGTTCGTCAACCATCGCGGCCCCCTCGGGGAGGGCCACCTGCCCGTGAGCAGCTCGGTAATCGACCGCGTGCTGCGCGACAACGAAACCGTGATCAGTGAAGATGTTGCCGACGACGAACGCTTCCCGCCCAGCAAGAGCGTGGTGATCTTCGACATCGCTTCGGTAATCGCCACACCGATGATCTTGCGCGGCGAAACGCGCGGCGTGCTCTACGTCAACCGCGCCAAACGCGCACCGTTTAGCGAAACTGAGTGCTCGCTTGTCACCGCGCTCGGCTCGTTGCTCGCTAGCGGCATCGAGCGCGCCACCCTTCGTCAGCGAGCAGAACGCGAGCGCAGCCGTCGTAAGGCACTCGAACGCTTTCATCCACCGGAAGTGCTCCGTCGGCTATTCGATGGGGATCCGTCGATCGGTGAAATGGAGCAGCATCGCGCAACCGTGCTCTACTGCCACCTGCACGGCTTCAATCAGCTGGTCGGTAGTCTCGAGCCAGCGGAACTATCGCGAGTCTTGCACGAGTTTTACGAGACGATCTACGAACGCGTCTTCGCCAACGGCGGTAGCTTGGTCAAGTTGCACGACAATATCGGCATCGCCTTGTTCGGCGCACCCCAGTCATCCGATCGTGATGCGGTCTGGGCCACTGAAGCGGCGATCTCGCTCTGCCAAGAATTTCGCTCTTTGGTCGTGCTCTGGCCCAAAGCGCGCTCGCTAGCTCTGCGCTGTGCGCTCGACACCGGGAGCGTCATCGCCGGCTTCGTCGGCGCGGCCGAGCGCCTCGAGTACGCAGCATTGGGCGAACCGATCATTCGCGCCGCACAGCTCGCTCAGCGCACCGACGAAACAGCGGTCGTGCTCACCGAGCACACCTATCGCGAGCTGCCGAAGCGGCGCTATCAGGTCGAAGCGGTCGACCCCGTCGGGAGCGCCCAAGCCTTTCGATTGGACAATCGCTAGCGCAGCTCGCGGGAAGACTCGCCACGCCGCCCGGTCAGCCGATCAATCGGTCAGCCAGTCGGGTGATGATTCTCCGCGGGTCAGATCCGCGTAGTCCTCGCGCGCACGCACCACGGCAAACCGCTCACCGCGCACCAGCACCTCCGCAAGACGCGGACGCGAGTTGTAGTTCGAGGCCATGCTGAAGCCGTAGGCACCGGCGGTCCGCACGGCGAGCAAGTCATCGGTCTGCGGCATCGGCAGCAGACGATCCTTGGCGAGAAAGTCGCCGCTCTCGCAAATCGGACCGACGACGTCGACCTTGGCGGGCGGCGCTTGGCGGCGCTGATCGACGGCAACGATCTCGTGGTGCGAGCCGTAGAGCGAGGGGCGCAAGAGATCGTTCATCGCGCCATCAACGACGACAAAGCGCTTCGCGCCATTGTCTTTGACCAGCAAGACTCGCACAAGCATCACGCCAGCGTTGGCGGCGATCACGCGCCCGGGTTCGCAAATGATCGTCAAACCGAGTGCCGAGAGTTCTTTCAGCGCACCGGTCACTGCTTCGCCATAGGCCTCGGGCGTCGGCGGCGTCTGACCGACTTCATAGGGCACACCCAGTCCACCGCCGATATCGACGTAGCTCAATGGTGCGCCGCGCGCGAGCAAACGTCGGGCCATCTGCTCGACCGCCGCAAGCGCATCGACCACCGGCTGCAGTTCGGTCAGCTGAGAACCGATGTGGCAGTCGATCCCCCGCACCAACAGCGTGGGCTCAGCCAGCGCGCGCTGATAGAGCTCCCAGGCAGCCTCGAGCGGGATACCGAACTTGCTGTCCTTGAGGCCTGTGGCGATATAGGGATGGGTCCGTGGATCGACATCTGGATTGACCCGCAGCGCGATCGGCGCCTGACAACCCCGCTCCTTGGCCACCGCTGCGATCAGCTCGAGCTCAGCGGCGCTTTCCACATTGAACATCAGGATCTGCGCCTCGAGCGCTTCGCTGATCTCGGCGGCGGTCTTGCCCACACCGGAAAAGACCACGCGCTGAGCCGGAATCCCAGCGCGCAAGACGCGATAGAGCTCGCCACCCGAAACCACGTCGGCGCCGGCCCCCCAACCGCCGAGCGCCCGCAGGATCGCGCCGTTGCTGTTGGCTTTCACGCTGTAGCAGATCAGATGCGCAACCTGCTTGAGCGCGCTCTGAAACACCGCGAAGTGCCGCTCGAAGGTCGCATAGCTATAGACATAGCAGGGCGTGCCACAAGCGCGCGCGATCTCGTCGAGCGAAACGCCCTCACAATGCAGGCGACCTTGGTGATAGGCGAAATGATCCATCGACCGCAGCTTAGCGATGGTGTGAGACGCACGCAACCATCGCCAGTGCGGCCGTCAGATCAGCTTGCGGCGAGCGCGCTACTCGTAGGCCGGATCGGCCTCGGGCGGCGGCTCGGCAGCTTCGGGCGGCGGCTCGGCAGCCTCGTCGGGCTGCTCGACGGGAACCGGCGGCTCGACGATCATATAACCATTGCTGACGCGCAAATAATACACGGTGCTGTACACATAGTACGGGCGTCCATCGACGTGAATCAGGCTCGCGCCGGCCGGAAGGTAAGGAACGATCGCGCCGATCGGTGGTTCAACGCTAACGTACTGACCACCGTTAAGTGCGTAGTAGACGCCGGCGGCAAAGAACAGCGGCACGCCGGTCGAGATCACGCGCAGCGCGCCGTGCGGCATACGGGCCATCCGCAACCGTGGGTTGTAAGCGTAACGATGGCGATGGGTGCGGTGTCCACGATAGCTGCGCGCCATCGGGCGATACGGTCGGCGAGGCGAAACGATCACTGTCCGCGGACCGCGATGGATGGGGCGCGAACGATAGCCGTGGTGGGGCGCGGGCTGGTAGCCGCGCTGTCCAGGCCGATAAACCCGATGCGCAGGCTGATACGCGCGGTGATCGGGACGCTGACCGCGATGCTCGGGGCGATAACCGCGATGCTCGGGCGCACGCGGCGGTTGATAGGCCGACGCGCCACGACGCGGCTGCACAACAGCTGGCGGCGCCGTGCGATAGGGGGGGCGACGGGTCTGATGGGTTGTCGCCGGACCCGGGCGATACGCGCCACGCGGGGCCGCGGCGCCGCGCGTGTCGCGGCGCTTGCGCGGATCGGAACTCGCGCCGCTGCTCGAGCCGGTCGAGCGTCGTCGCTGATCCGAACCCGAACCCGAGCGCGCCTTCTTGTCCGATCGATCGCCCGACTCACCACGCCGTGCGCTCGCATCTGAACTGATGAGACAAAAACTCAGCACCGCGAAAATGCCCCACTTAGACATCGGTCACCCTCCGGGTTGGCTCGGTACCCCAAGCATAGAGCTTAGAAGCCCAGTTGGTGAACTGGGGTGACACAACAAAACGTCATGTGAGCAAGCGCACGCCCTTTTGGGGGAGGCAACTGGCGCTGCGCCGCTGGGGTCACTCGACCCAGCATTGCGCCGTAACGTACGGAAAGCAAAGGAACATCACGCTTGGAACGCAGATTGCGTAAGGGGGCCGAACGCGAGGATACCCTTGGCTAATCAAACGCTGACCCGACTACTCTTCCCGATCCTGCTACTCGCCGGCGCACGAACCTCGGCCACTGCCACCGAGGGCAAGCGCGTCGTGCCGCAAGCCCTCGACCAACGCCGCGCCGCGTTGCAGGTCGGTCGCGTGATGTTTGACCAGCGCCAGCTCGACCGCCTCGGCCAGCGCGCCCGTCAACGCGGTCTGCGCCGAGCAGCGCGCAACCACGGGCGCACGCTCTGGGTCGACAGCAACGGTCGCCGCTTGCTGATCACGGCGGTCGCGATCATCGACCAACAACCCAACACAACGACGTGGCGCTTTGCCAACGGCAACCGCCGCGAGATCGTCCGCACCCGCGACGCTGAGCTAGGCTTGATCGAGCACGAAACGATCGACACGCCGGCAGCAATCGAAGTGCTGCAAACGATCCACACCTTCGCGATCGATCGTCACGGTCGGCGCGGTGAGCTGTTGCGCTACAGCGAACGCCGCCAACACGGCGGGCAAACGCAACGACGCGTGCTGAGTTTTGCCGCCGGCAAGCTAGACAACGTCGAACTTTACGAGGCCAACGAAACGCGGCTCACACAG
The DNA here is from genome assembly GCA_020633415.1 of Deltaproteobacteria bacterium. Taxonomy (GTDB): domain Bacteria; phylum Myxococcota_A; class Polyangia; genus JACKDQ01. Next base: position 21,785 of record JACKDQ010000001.1, on the reverse strand, counting down.
CTCGACGACCGGGCACGCATCATCGAGCGTTGGCATCAAGACCCTGTCGGTGGCTGGCGCCGCCGAAATGAACAGGCGTCATCCGGCGCGCTGCGCAATCCGTTTGCCCCCTGAGCATCGATTATCGAACCACGAAAAGTCGACCTGAGCGACGACACTCCGCGAATTGTCACTCCGCGAATTGTCGTTTGATGCCCACGCGCTGATGGTGGATTACGACTACCCGTGTGGACCGTTGCGACGAGCCGGCCTGCTGACGACTAGCCGGCCTGCTGACGACTAGCCCGCCTTACGGATGCCGATCTCGTCGCAGAAGCGATGCGCGGCGTCGAGCGTGCCGATCATACTTTCGGCGACCAGGCGCGTTAGCACCTGGGGGGGCTGGCGCAGCACTTCGTAATAGCGCTGGCGCTCGATCGCGTGAACGATCGCCGGTGTAAGGCCCTCACGCAACAGCAGCACATTCATCAGCAGGCGCGCCATTTTCCCTGAATGCTTCGGATAGGGATAGATGCTGATGAAGTGATGATGCGCAGTAGCGGCGCGGCGAACCGGATGCATCGCCTTGGCCTCGTCCGAGGTCAACCACTGGGTCAATTTGCGCATCAGGTACGGGATCTTGTCCGGCGCCGAGATATCGTGGAAGTATTGGCGGTGCAGCGGATTATCTTTGCGGTACTGGATCGTCGTCGGACGCGCCGGCGCCTTGGCGCTGCGCGGCTGCGTCTCGTGCGTCAGGATCTGATAGAGCTTCTTGAAGAAATCCAGACCGACGATCGATTTGCGCTTGAGACCCAGCTGCCTGACGTATTCGATCGCACGCTTGTGATTGACCACATCTTGATAGACCGGGATCAATGTCGAATCGCTGATGATCGCTTCGTCCATCGCCGCGTTGAGCTCGTGGTATGAAATCACCACGCCCTCAAGTGCGTTATCGTGATAAATCCAACTAAACGTTAGGCGATCGTGGAACGAGTCCAACAGCGAGAGGTTCTCCGACAGCGCTGCGCGTAGTTGCTCAGTCTTGCGATCGATCTCTCTATAAAGTTGATTCATGAGCTAAACCCATTCTTCTAAACTCATCCGGATCTTCGAAATCCGGAGCGGGCCCGGAACATAGCCAGGGCGACCGTTTTGGTCAATGAAAACTGGCACTTTATGCAGAGGTATCCCGTCGAACCCTGCGGGATCCTCTTAAATTTGCCGATTGACCGGCGTAGTATGGCACGATTCGTGCGAAAGGGACCAGATCTTTTGCGATTTCTCCGCAAAAGCGGCACAAAAACAACGTGTTACGAACGCAATTGTCTATAGGGCGCGGCCGAGCAGCAGGCCGCCGATGCAGACCAAGGCGGCCAGCACCAGCCGCTCGAAGGTCGACTGACTGAGCCGCATTTGGATCGCATTGCCCAACCAAGCGCCGAGCAAGATCACCGGCACCAGCAGCAGGGCGGAAAGCAGCCGTCGCGGGTCAAAAAGCCCCACAGCAGCATAGGAGATCAGCCGCAGGCAGGAGTTGACGAAGAAAAGTGCCATCAGGCTGCCGCGAAAGGTGTCTTTTGACGCCCCCGCGAGCCGAAAGTAGAGCACCAGGGTCGGGCCGGCCGCGCTGAACATGCTGCCAAATGCACCGGCCAAAAGACCGACCGGCAAGCCCGCCCAAAATGGCCAACGCAACTGCTTTGCAGGCAGCAGCAGAAACGTCGCCGCGACCAGCAGCAGAAACAGCCCCAAACCAAACAGCGCCAGACGAGGATCGGCGAATCTCAGGCCGAGGCTACCAAGTGGGGCTCCAACCAGCAAACCACTGCCAACCGAGATCAGCGTACGCCTATCGACATGCTGACGCGCGCTAAGCGCGACGAACAACTCGACGGGCATATTGACCAACATCAGCACCACGACCGAGTCCTGCAAGCTAGGCAGCAGCATCGCCAGTGCGCCGACGGCGATCATCCCAGCGCCGAAGCCGATCAGCACGTAGATCAATTGGGCGCCGAGCAGGACGGCGCAAACCGCGAGATAGGTTGGCAGCGTTCCAAAGACACTGCGGCCAAGCAAGCCGATCATCGGCCAGTACGGGAACGCGGCGGGGACACAGACGGCGGATAGTGACTCGCCAGCTTGAGATCGGCGAGTTGACGGCGTAGCGCACCGATGAAGGGCTTCCCCGGGTCAGCTTTGCTGCTGCGGTAGTTGGGGTCGCGCTCGCGAAAGAACGGCGCGCGCCGTAAGTTGCGCCATTCGAAGTGGCCGATCAGAAACTTGAGTGTCGAATATTTGCCGGCGAGGTAGCGCACGAGCTGAGCGTTTGCTCGTAATTGAGCCTTGGTCAAGGGCCACTTGGCGCCGCCGCCGATGTTTTCGATGCCGATCGCGTCGAGATTGAGTCCGATGCAATGGCGAGCCATCCAGGTTTCCGGCATCAGCCGATACACGGTCCCATCGCGGTCGACGAGAAACTGCGCTGAGACGTTGACGCGACCGGCGCGATGAAGACGCAGGCGTCGCCGGTCGAGCTCGACCCGGTTGAAACGACTAAAGGCACCCGACAGCGTCGGCGTCGCCGTCCAGTGGACCACCACTACGCGCGGCACGATCGTGATCGCGCTCACCTCGCGGCCGTAGTGGCGGCGAATGTAATCGCGAGTCAGCTCCAGCCGCCGCGGCCCAAACGCCAGCGGCTTGTCGACGATGAGGAGCTGCGGCGTGGCGACCGCCGGCAGAACAGCCAACAGCGTCTGAGCGAAAACGAAGCCGAGCATTGCCGTGCGCACCTATTGACTAGATGACAGCGCCGTCCCCTTGTCAATCAAGCCCCAGCGTCCGCTTACCGTACCGATCTCAGCAGTGACTCTAAAACCAGCAAGATAAACCGCAGCATAGCGACCCGGTCTTTGAGTCAGTTTCGTGGAAAGGCCAGTCTGAATTGCATTGGCTTTTTCGCAGTCCTACCAGGTCTGACTGACGCGCTGGGGCGTGAGCCGCCGGGTCGTCGTGCCGTCGCCCAGCTCACCAAATTTGTTGAAGCCCCAGCAGCGGATCTGCTGATCGGAGAACTGCGCGCAGCTGTGCCAACCACCGACAGAAATCTGCGACGGAGAAACGCCACTCGGCAAGACAACCGGTGTCGCGGCGCTGCGCAGCGTCAGCGTGCCGTCGCCGAGCTGACCCTGCTCGTTGAATCCCCAGCAACGCAGGCTTTGATCGCTGAAGATCGCACAAGCGTGGTAGGCCATCGAGGTCGCCGACAGCTGCGTCGCTTTCAAGCCAACCAGCCCCGTCACCCGACTCGGCGTCAGAATGCGCGTGGTCAGCGTGCCGTCGCCGACCTGAGCCCGGTTGTTGACGCCCCAGCAATAGATGCTGCCGTCAGCAAAACGACCGCAGCTGAAGCGCCCACCAGTAGCGATCTCAACAGCCGGCGAGCTGGGCAACCCGACCAGCTTGACCGGCCGCGCGCGATGGGTCCTTGTGCCGTCGCCAAGCTCTCCGTCGGTGTTGTCACCCCAGCAACGCAGCGCCCCACCGGCGAAGCGCGCACAAGTATGGTCCCAACCGACGGAAACTTGCTGAGCGACCAGCCCGGCGATGTCGACGACGTCTACCGGAGAGATCTGGATATAGTTGGTGCCGTCGCCGTTGTGCTGACGTCCCCAGCAGCGCACGCCAGCTTGGGCGGTCACATAACAGCTGTTGGTGCCGCCTGCCGAAACATCGAGCGCGCCAGCGGCAGCGATATCGCGTGGGTAGGCCGCGCTGTTGCCCCAGCAGCTCAGCGAGCCGTCAGCAAAGCGCGCACAGCTGTGGCGCCAGCCCAAAGCAAGCTGCACGGCCTTTTTGCCCTCGAAACTGCGCACACGCGTCGGCAGCGTCCGCTCGGCGCCGCCGATCTTCGGACCGAGTTGTCCGCGATCGTTTTGACCCCAACAGCGAATTCTGCCGTCGGAAAAGCGCGCACAGCTGTGATAGCCACCGGCCGCAACCTCCAACACCTGCACCGATTGGCTCGCTTTGCAGCTCCAGCCGTCACCAGCGTAACCGCTGATACAAACGCACTGCACCCCGCCGTTGCTGCCAGGCAGACAATCGGCATTGTCGGAGCAGCCACCGTGATTAACCTGGCAACTCGCTGCCGCCGCATCGCTACGGGCGTCACGCACGAGCGTTGCGTCAGCGCTGCGCGCGTCGGCCGCAGCTGCATCGGCGGGCGCCGCATCGCCCAGCAGCGCATCATCTTCCGGATCGCCATCGGTCAACACGAAATCGGCAACGGCGCTGTCGTTTGCGACAACGATCCGACTGTCGATCGCGATCGCACCGTCGGCCTCGATCGAGCGTCCCGTCGGCGACCCACAGCCGATCAGCAACAACCCAGCGACAAGCAGAGCACGCTGCATAGACACCTCCGGTTTGCAGGGCTATCAGCGCTCTACGAACACCGACAAGCAGGCGAGCCGAGTCGAGGCCAACGTTCATCATTCGCGCACTGCGCCAAAGCGAGCCAAGCAGCAAAGAATCGCCTACTAGGCCGCAGAGCCTGCATAACCGGCAATCCGAAACAAAGATCGTTCGGCTTTCTTTCTCGCCTGGCTTTGACTGCGCGCGCCTCAGGAACTTGGCAGGGTAGGCGATAAGATTCGGCTAGCGTTCGGCGACGCCCGCAGACGCAACCGCCCGACGATGCGCCTCGACGAAGAAATTCTCATGGGCTGCGATCGGCCCGCGCTGATCGAAGAGCTGATCGACCCGCGCGGCGATCTGCGCCTGCAACGCCCCACGCCGCACACGATCTTTCGCCAAACCAATCGCCAATGCCACGTAGTCTTCGGCCGACTCGGCAAGGCAATCACCGATGCCGAGGGCCAGATAGCAGGCCCGCGAGATCCGTCCGCGCAACATCGCGCTGGGCAAGGTGACGACGACCGCTCCACTGTGCAGCGCCTCGAGCGTGGTGTTCCCGCCACCGAAATGAAAGGGGTCGAGCACAACGTCGGCCAGCGCAAACAACCCCAAAAAGCGCTCGCGCGCCAAAGGTGGCGCGAAGCGAATCCGTTCAGCAAGCGAGCGATCACCGCCGCAGATCTGTTCGCACTTGATCTCGCCCCAGCGCGGCACCTTCGGTCTGAGCAATACCAAGACCGCTTGCGAGTCAGCGCGCAAGATCGCCCTCAGCGCCCGATCGAACTCGGGATGGAACTTGAACAGCGTTTGCGGGCAAAGATAAACCCGCCGTTCGGCGTCGATGCCCAGCTCCGAGTGCGTCACCGGCTGAGGTGCAGGCGGGCGCGGATAGCTCACCGACAGTGGGCCGTCCAAACGAACCAGCGCCTCGGCGTACTGTCCCTCGCTGCCGACCGACTCCAGCGCCTCACTGGAAATGAAATAGTCGACGGTCGATAGTCCGCTGGTCACAGGATGGCCCCAGGTCATACATTGCACTGGCGCCAAGCGCGAGAACGCCAGAAAGTAGCTCGCCAGATCCATACCGATGTCGGTGAAGTAGAGCAGGTCGAGCTCGAGTGCTGCGATCTGCCTGCGCATCTTCGACAGCTCGCGCGGCACGATCAGCGCGCGATCGGCCGCAGCCGCCAACTGCTGGGCGAAACCGTCGCGCATTCGCCCTTCGAAGATCACCGTTGTCTCGAAGCGCCGCCGATCGAGCAGCTCGATCAAGCGGCGATTGAGATGGCCGATCGTGTGGGCGTGAAAATGCGACGAGAAAAAGCCGACGCGCAGTCGCCGATCGACCGCCGGCTGCGGACGCCGGCAGTGGTCAGCCACCGCATTCAGCGCCGGGCAGGCCCGCCGCAACACATCGCCGACGCGTTGGTGCAACGCGCGATCATCGCGACCGTGGTAGGCCAAATAGAAATGCAGATAGGGCAGCTCGGCGAGCGGATCATCGATGCGCAAGCTGGGGCGTGCCAGCAGCGCCTCGAGCCCATCGGCCATCTCGCGGCGTGCACGCTCGACCTGTGCCTCGGACGCGATGATCGGCGAGAGCAATGTCGCGCGCCGCAATCGGAAGGCGTCGCTTGCGCCTGCGGCGATCGCCCGGTCGAGCAATTCAGCGGCGAGCTCGATCTGACAGAGGTCGCGAGCGACCGTCGCCGCCAACCCCGCTAAATGATGCAATTGCGGCGCGATCTGCTGGGCGGCCAAAAACGCCTCGAGCGCCTGGGGCAGCTCACCGCTGCGACGCAGTCGCATCGCTCGGTCGAGCAGGTCCTGAAGTCGCGGATCGATCGTCATCAAAACTCGAAAGAAAACGCCGACCAAGCATAGCCTGTCCGGCTAGAAAACCGAAATAGCTGACGAAATCTTTCGCTAAAGAAACGCCGCTCAACGCCGTTGTGATCTCCCCGGGGGTACGACGTGCGACCACTTTTGGACATGGACACGATTCAGATCGAGATCACCAACGCCTGTCCTTATCGTTGCGCGAACTGCACGCGCCTGGTCGGTCACTATAAGAAGCCGTTCATGATGACGCCGCAGTTCTTCGAAAAGGCCGTCGACTCGCTGATCGACTTTCCCAAGATGATCGGCGTGATGGGCGGCGAGCCCTTGCTCCACCCGCAGTTTGAAACGCTCTGCGCCATTCTGCGCGAGCGCGTCGAGCGCAAACGCTGCGGGCTCTGGACGACGCTACCCGCGGGCAAAGAGCAGCTCGCCGCGGTGATCGCCGAAACCTTCGGCAACATCTTTGTCAACGACCACACCCGCGACGAACTACTGCACACCCCGCTGTTGGTCTCAGGAGACGAGTGCTTCGAGGACAAACACAAGATGTGGTACCACATCGACAAGTGCTGGGTGCAAAACAACTGGAGCGCTTCGATCACACCCAAGGGCGGCTTCTTTTGTGAGGTCGCTGCCGCGTTCGACATGGTCTTCGATGGCCCCGGCGGCTGGCCGATCGAACCCGGCTGGTGGAGAAAAACGCCAAAAGACTTCGTCGAGCAAATGGAGCGCTACTGCACCGATTGCGGCGCACCCTATCCGCTGACACCGCGCCGTGATAGCGAAGTCGTCGACGACGCCAGCCCGCGTTGGCTCCAGCGGCTCGAAGCCGCCGGCTCGCCCAAACTCAAGCAAGGCAACGTTGCGCCCTACCAAGGCGGCCTCGACATGCGCAACCACCGGATCAACAGCTTCCGTCGCGACTTCGGCTATCTGCAAGAAGTCGCCAGCAAGTACAATTTGCAGCTCGTGCGCAACCGCTTTGGCTTCCTCGAGCCGCAGCTCGGCTTGCCCGCCTTGACTTCGACGCCCTGCGGCGAAAAGGCGACGGAACCGCGCGCCTAAGCGGCAAGTCTCGCGTCGGTCGTTAGCGACATCGCCCAGCGACTCGCCGGACCTCTGCGCGGTCCGCGACGTTACTCCGGAAAACGCCACGCCACGCCCGCTGTCCGCGTTAACGCGCTGCAGCGCGCTGGTGACCTTGAATGCGAGTTGAGCGCGGTGAGCGCCGCTGGCAAGCTGCAAGGATGTCGCAGACTCGCCTTCGTAGCGTCGGGGCCTTCGAATCGCTGACCAGCTGGGTGCTCAAACATCGCACACTAGTGATCGTCGCGACGCTAGGCGCCACAGCGGCAAGCGCGATTTGGGTGCCAAAGCTGACTTTCGACGTCTCACTGGCCGCGTTTCTCGACCCAGACGACAAGGACCTGGTGCTCAGTCGGTCGCTTAACGAACGCTTCGGCATGTCCGCGTACGCATTCCTCGCCTATCGCGACCCGCAGCTCTTTACACCTGTCGGCGTCGCGCGGCTCGCCCGGCTGACCGAGCAGATCAGTCAATTGCCACACGTCGAGCGCGCCGACGCGTTGACCAGCTTGCGCCTGGTCTCTGGTGACGCGACAACGATTCGCGTGCGCCCGTTGGCCCAACCGCTGCCGACAACGCAGCTGGGCGTCGACGCGCTCAAGCGACGTGCCTTGGCCCAGCGCAATATCCGCGGCAATCTGCTTTCCGACGACGGGACGGTCACAGCGATCGCCGTTCAACTGGTCCACTCCGCCGAGCACAGCGACGAATACGCCCTAGCGACCGTTCCCGCCTTGCGTCGCTTGGCCAAGCAGATCTTGCCCGCTGGTACCCAAGCCTTTCTCGCCGGCATGCCGGTGTTCTACCAGGAAATGCAGCGCTCACTGCGCCGCGACCGCTTCTTGCTGTTTGGCGCAGCGATCGGTCTGATCGTGCTGTTGCTCGCGCTACTGACCCGCAGCGTGATCGGCGTCGTCTTGCCGGTCGTGGTCGTCATCTGCACGACTTGCGTTACCCTTGGGCTGATGGCCGCCTCCGGTACGGCGATGAGTCTCGGCAGCGTAATGCTGCCGCCGCTAATCATGGTCATCGGCTGCGCCAACGTCGTCCACGTGATCTCAGCGGTCAGACACCGACTGACCGAGCAACCGCCCGATGCGCCCCTTAAGCCGCTGATCGCCAAAGCGATGGGGCGTGTCGGCATGGCGCTACTGCTGACCAGTGCGACGACCGCCGCAGGCTTCGTCAGCCTGCAAGTCGCGACGGTGCGCACCGTGCGCCAATTCGGTCTGTTCTCGGCGATCGCGATCAGCGTCGCCCTGCTGCTCAGCCTGACGTTTGTTCCGGCGATCCTCTCGCTTTGGCGGCCGCCAGCCTTGCGCGGCAAAGCCGGCGCCGATGAGTCAGCCGACGGCAGCGTCGACGCCGCACCACGCTCGCTGATCGGTCGATTGCTTGGGGTGACCTCCGCGGTCTCACGACGACCCGGGGCTGTCGTTGGCGGCTCGGTGATCGTATGTGCCTTGGTCGCCATCGGCGTCGGACGGTTGCCGATCGAGACCGGCTTTCGCCACCAGTTTCTCGCCGACAACCCCGTGCTCCGTGGTCTCGATTTCGTCGAGGCCCATCTGACCGGCACGGACACGCTACGCATCGTGATCGATACGCCACAACGCGGCGGCGTATTGAACCCCGCGGTGTTGGCCGGCATGCGCAAACTACAGGATCAGTTGCTGCGCGAAAAGGGTGTCCGCCAGGTGCGCAGTTTGGCCGATGTCCTCGGCGACGCGCGCCAAGTACTCGACCCGTCGATCGACCCAGCCAGCTACGTGCCCGCCTCACGGGCCGAGGCAGCGCAGCTGCTGCTGTTGGTGGAGGGAGAGCGTCAGCTGCTTGCCCGCGTCGTCGACAACGAGCGCAAGCAAACCGTCGTCACCGCTTCGTTGGACAGCATGCCGACCAGCGCCACGCGCGACCTCGTCGCACGGCTGGCTCCCAAGATTGCCACGCTGCAAAGCCAGGGCGTTCGGTACCGCATCTCTGGCCCGGCCTATATGATGCAACGCCTCGTCAATGACGTGATCGACTCGCTGGTCTGGAGCTTTGCCCTGGCCTTTGTAACGATCTTCATCATGATCGCGATCGCCTTGCGATCGGTTTCACTGGCCGCGCTGAGCATGATCCCCAACCTGCTGCCGATCGCCTGCATGATCGGCTTGATGGGCTGGCTGGGCATTCCGCTCAACGACGTCACGCTGATGACCGCCAGCATCGCGATCGGCATCGCGGTCGACGACACGATCCACTATCTCGTCGCCTATCGCCTGGCCCAAGCGCAGGGCGCCTCGTCCGAAGTCGCGATCCGCCGGACCAGCGCCGAGGTCGGTCGCGCGATCGTCACCACCAGCATAGTGCTCGCCGCGGGCTTCGGCGCGCTGGCTCTAGCTAGCTTCAAACCACCGATCTTCTTTGGCCTGCTCTCAGCGATCACGATCGTCGTCGCCCTCGCCGCCGACCTGTTGGTCTTGCCGGCGCTGCTCGCGCTGCGTGCGCGCTGGCAAACCTCCCGCACCCGACGGCGCGATGCTGCCGAGCCGCTGAGACCTTCATCGAGCCGAGCGCGCTAACCGTTCCCTCAAAGAGCCGCTCGGTGGGCTTTTTCCCCGGGGGCCAGCGCGGCAAAGACCCTAGAAATCAGCCACGTGTCCGGTGGCACATCGATTGCTTTGCATCCGAGCAGTCATCGCAGGGGGAGTCCAATCGTTGCCATCAAGCCACGTTTGCTGATCGCGCTGTTGTGCGCCGGTTGCGGCTGCCAGGCGCAGCTCAATTCACCAACCCCGCCGTCGGCGAATCACCCCGCAGACCTCGGTATCGCCGACGGTTCGCCCGCCGACCAAGGATTGGCCAGGCTCGACGCAGCAGCTCCTCCAACAGACGGCAGTGGCGCGCAGACCGCCGATACGCACCCGCCCACCCAACCGGCCGGAACCGAGACTGCCGACGTCGTTTTCGGCTGGAGCGATGGGCCGCGCGTCACCGCGGGTGTTCGCGCCGCCGAATTCAGCGGCATCGAGTTTTGGCGCAAGGGTATCAACTGTTCCTCCAAATACATTGAACTCCACAAGGACTCGACGCGCACCACCTTCGGCGTCGATAACGTCGTCCGCTATCCCGGCACAAAGTCGGTCCAGTTCTTTTCCGATCGCAACCTGGAAGCGCGCTGCAATCAGCACACGACGTCCCATCGCGCCGAGATGTGGGCCACCACCGCTTACCGGCGCGCTGAAAAGGACGGCACGGTCAACAATCCTAGCCTCGGCGTCGACGTCGGCACACCCGGCTCGACCGCCTGGATCGGCTGGTCCGAATACTATGAGAAGATGGACACGCTCAACTTCTCGACACTGATGCAGTTTCGCTCTAACCCCGAGTTCGGCGGCCCCGCCGTGTCGATCGAGTATCGCCCCGACAACCCCTACAAGCGCGGAGTCGGGATGTATATCCGCACCCGCAGTCAAAACGAGCCCAAAGAGATGGGCTATCACTACATCGGCTCGTTCGAGACCGGCGTCTGGTACGACTTCGTCGTCAAGATCCGCTACAGCTATCTCGACGAGAGCGGGAGCATTCGCCTCTGGCGACGCGCCGCACGACCGGGCGATCCGGCGATTCCGCCATTCGAGTACGACAAGCCAACCGTCGCCAAAGACACGGTGACCTTGCACGGCATCGATTCACCGATTCCCGACGGCGATCAGAAAGACACCACGCCCCATCTACGTTGGGGGCTCTATCGTCACAGCGGCTCGGAGGTCGACCCCGCGCAGATCCCAGTCGAACATCGCGTGGCGATCAAGTACATCGGGCCGGTGCGCATCAAGCTCGGCGAAAGCGCCGAAGGGTTGCAGGCGGTCTTGCCGCGCCCCTAGCGCGAACAATGGCCCGACGGCCGCCGCACGCAACGCCAGCGCTAGCAGCATAGCGCCCCGCCCCCGCGAACCCATCCGGCACCCCCCGGAAACAGATCCAAAAGTGTCCTCTTTTGCCTGTTTTTATCGATATTTAGATCCACCGAGATCCTTGATCGGCTCGGCCCGGCGGAATTAGACTGACGTGCCAGTCTATCTGTGGGGTAAGCGATGTCAGAGCGGTATCTCGGGTTCGATGTGGGTGCAGAGACGATCAAGGTCGTCGAACTCGTCAGCAACGGCAGCGGCGAGTTGCGGCGCAAACGGCGACGACGGATCGCTCACCATCAAGAGCCAGCGACCACGCTCAAACAGCTCTTCGAGGCGTTTGACGTCGCACAAGCTAAGGCGGCCACAGTCACCGGTCGCTTCGCCGGCTTGTGTCACCTGGAAAAAGTCCCGCTCAAACAGGCTCAGGCCGTCGGATCGGCGCGTCTAAGCGAGGAGGAAGCGCTGACCGTCGTCTCGATCGGTGGCCATGGCTTCTCGGTGTTGGAAAAACGCGACAGCGGACTACAGGTCTTTCGCGAAAACTCGCGCTGCTCGCAAGGCACCGGAAACTTTCTCGCCCAGTTGGTCGCCCGCTTCGGCCTCTCGATCGAAGCGGCCAGCGAACTCTGCGCCGACGTCGCCGACCCGAGCGCATTGTCCGGCCGTTGTCCGGTCATCCTCAAAACCGACATGACTCACCTCGCCAACAAGGGCGAAAGTCAGCCGCGCATTCTCGCCGGCCTCTACGACGCTGTCTGCGAAAACGTACAAGTGCTGATCAAGCCGCGCATCAGCCCCAAGAAGGTGTTGCTCACCGGCGGTGTGTCCTTCGCACCGCGCATCCGCGAAAACTTCAAACGCTTTTTCGAGCGCCACCAGATGGAGCTCTTGCCGATCAACGCGAGCGATGCCGTCTATTGCGAGGCGCTCGGCTGTGCAGCACTGGCTGCGCAACAAAAGAGCGCCATCCCCAAAGGCAACCTATTGCGACAGATGCCCCCCGCGCGCCTGGAACAGGTCGACAGCTTGGCGCAACACGTCGCCGGCGTGACGCGAATGACAGCGCCGGCAACCAGCGCGCCGAGCGGAAAGTGCGACTTGGCACTCGGATTCGATATCGGCTCAACCGGCTCGAAAATCGTCGCAATCGATCTCGAGCGCGCAGAGCCGGTTTGGCAGAGCTACATCAATACCAACGGCAACCCTGTCGCTGCCGCCCAAACGTTGATGCGCCATTTCAAAGAGAGCGAACTAGCCAAGCAACACGTGGTACGGGTTTTGGGTGCCACAGGAAGCGGTCGCGAGATCGTCGGATCGCTGCTCTCGAGCTGCTACCGCCCAGAGCAGGTCTACGTGCTTAACGAGATCGCCGCTCACGCCGAGGGAGCGCTTCATTTCGAGCCCCGCGTCGATACGATCTTCGAGATCGGCGGCCAAGACGCAAAATACATTCGGCTTGCCGATGGTCGCGTCGTCGATGCGGCGATGAACGAAGCCTGCAGCGCAGGCACCGGTTCGTTCATCGAAGAACAAGGCAAGAAGTTTCGCGACGTCGAAGACGTCGTTCAGCTCGGCGAAATCGCCAAGCAGGCCGAATGTGGCGTTTCACTGGGCCAGCACTGTTCGGTGTTCATGGCCGAGATCATCGACGCCGCGCTCGGCGCCGGCGTCGAAACCCCGGCGATCATCGCCGGCATCTACGACTCGATCATTCAGAACTACCTCAACCGCGTCAAAGGCAACCGCTCGGTCGGCCAGGTGATCTTCTGCCAGGGGATGCCGTTTTCTGCCGACGCTTTGGCCGCCGCGGTGGTTCGACAAACCGGCGCGGAAGTGATCATTCCGCCGAATCCCGGGACCGTCGGTGCGCTGGGCATCGCCTTGCTGGCGCGCCGTTTCATCGATCGCCCGCAAGAGCAACCGGCGCTCGATCCGCGGCGACTGCTCGAGGCCAAATTCATCGGCAAAGACACCTTCATCTGCAAGTCAACGAAGGGCTGCGGTGGCAGCGGCAACCGTTGTCGCATCGACCGCATCGCCACCTTGGCCAACGAGAAGCGCAGTCGCTTCACCTGGGGTGGTAACTGCTCGCTGTGGGATCGCGGCACCGGCAAGGTCAAGCTGCCCGATCAGTCACCCGATCCATTTGCCGAGCGCGAAAAGCGCGTCGACCAATTGCTCGCCGAACTGCCGCGACGCGAGGGCGCTCCATCGGTCGCACTGACCGACGAGTTCACCCTCAAGGGGCTGCTGCCGTTCTTTGCGACCTACCTCTCCGAGCTAGGGCTCAACGTTGAGGTTTTGCGCGGCGCCGACCAGGCAGTGCTCAAACGCGGCATCGAGCAGGCCAATGTGCCGTTCTGCGCGCCAATGCAGCAGTTTCACGGGCTGGCCGCTGAACTGTTACAGCGCGACGTCGACTGGTTTTTCTTGCCGATGCTGCGACAGCTGCCGCGCGTCGGCGACGAGCCCAACGCGGTCTGCTGTCCGATCGTGCAAGGCAGCCCCGACATGCTGACCTGGGACCTCGGACAACAAGACAACAAGCGGATCGTCTCAACGCGCATCGACTTTGACCTGGGAAACTTCCAGTCGGATGCCTTCGTGCAAAGTTGCCAACGGATCGCCCGTGACTTTGGACGGCAGGACCGCGCTTGGCGCGCAGCGCTAGCCAAGGCGACCGCCGCGCAACAGGCATTCGAAGCGGAATGCATCAGGATCGGCGAGCGCACCCTTGAATACTGTTCTGAGCATCAATTGATCGCCGCCGTCGTCCTCGGACGTCCGTACACGATCTACAACAAAGTGCTCAACTCCAACGTCCCAGCGCTACTTCGCGAGCAGGGCGCGATCGCCATTCCCGTCGACTGCTACCCGGTTCCCGCAGACACGGCGCGCTTCGACGACGTCTTTTGGGGCTATGGTCAGCGCAATTTGCGCGCGGCTGCCCAGGTTCGCCGCACGGCCGGCGTCTACAGCATCTGGTGCAGCAACTACTCTTGCGGCCCCGACAGCTTCAACAACCATTTCTACGGCTATCTGATGGCCGGCAAGCCGTTCTGCTCGATCGAGACCGATGGTCACTCGGGCGACGCTGGAACAAAAACGCGCATCGAAGCCTTCTTGCATTGCGTGCGCGAAGACATCGCCAGCTCGGCATCGCTCAAGCAGCCTCCGCGAGAGGAGCTCGCGACGAGAAAGGCTGCAAGCCTCGAGACGATTCAGGCGCAAAAGGAGCACGTGCTGATCCCGCGCATGGGGCCAGGAGCGCTCTCCTTGGCCGCCTGCCTGCGTGGCGTCGGCATCAGCGCCGAAGCGTTGCCCGAACCCGACCGCGACACGGTACGCATTGGACGCCGCTATACCTCCGGCAAAGAGTGCGTACCGATGTGCATCACGATCGGCTCGCTACTCCAACGCGTTCATCGCGAAGCCGACAGCGATCGCCGTTTCGCCTTCTTCATGCCAACCGCCTGCGGACCCTGTCGCTTCGGCGTCTACAACGTCCTGCACAAGATCATTCTCGAGCAGCTCGGCGAAGAGCGCGTTCGCGTCTGGTCTCCGACGGCTGACGACTACTTCCGAGGAATCCCCGCGGGCTTTACCGCACTGACTTTCACCGGCTTTACCGCGATCGACGCGCTGCAAGAAGCGCTCTACGACGCTCGACCACGCGAGCGCACCCCTGGTGCCGCGCAAGCGCTCTACGATCAGTTCAGCGAAGAACTATTCGCGACCCTCGAGCGCGCCGGTCGCTCTGAGCTCTCGCTGTCCGCCGCGCTGCTTCAAGTTGCGACAGGTCAGCTCTTCGGTGTCGCCGACCTGCTGCGCCGCGCCGGCGTCGCCTTCGCGCAAATCGCCACCGACAAAGCGCTGCCGACCGTGTTGATGGTCGGCGAGATCTACGTGCGCTGCGATCCATTTGCCAACGATTTTCTCGTCGACAAACTAGAAGCCCGCGGGATTCGCGTGCGCTTCGCACCGTTTAACGAATGGCTGGAATACACCGATTTCGTCGCCCGGCGCGAAGGCAAAAAGACCGGCTTCGGCGCCCAGCTTTCGGCGTTCGTGCTGCGCCGAATCCAGCAGCGCGTCCACGGTCTGGTCGGACGCTCGCTCGGCTGGCCAGCTCGCACCACCGTCAAGGATTCCGTCGAGGCCGCCTCACCGTGGGTGCGCGTTGACCTGTGCGGCGAAGCGGTCTTGACCGTCGGCGGGCCCGTGCACGAACACCGCGAGGGACTAATCGATGGCGTCGTCTCCGTCGGCCCGCTCGAGTGCATGCCCAACAAGGTCGCCGAAGCGCAGTTCTTCCACGTCACCGAAACCGAGGGTTTGGCGACGCTCACCGTCCCAGTCAACGGCGACGCGATCGACGAGACCTTCATCGACTCGTTTGTCTTCGACGTCAAACAGCGCTTCGAGCAAAACCGCGGCCAGAGCGCTTCGCTCAGCGCCGTCGCTGCGGTATTAAGCAGCTAGAACAACCCAAAGACCCCGATTCCTGACCAAGTGCACGGGCACCGCGAGAAACAACCTCGCGGGCGCTGCCCGATCGAAATCGCCTGGGCGAGTCGCCGACAACGCGCGCAGCCGCTAATTGAGCGTCGTGACTTGCCGGCGCTTGGGAAACAAGGCGCGCAGCAACCCGTCGGCGCTCGGATTCCCTTCATCGCGCTCGCGATGTTCCATGATCACCGGGCAACCACAGGACGCACAATTGGCCTCGGTCCCAAAGGTGCAAGGCGCTTTCGGTCGCAACGCGGCATCGAAGGCGATCGCCCGATCGTGATAGACGCACTGCAGGTCCTCTTTCGACCGCTGACCACTACCCGTCGGATAGAAGCGGGTCAATGCCCCAGACGTGTTGAGCAGGACGTCGGGATGTTGCACCTTAAGCGCCAACAGCTGCTTGATCAAATCCGCGCGCTCTTGACCGCTCAACGTCAAGTGGCTCGCAGATGAGGCGACATGAAAGCCAACCAACACGCCGATCGCACCGGTGAAATCGACGAGGGCCGGCAGATCGTCGATGACGGTCGCGTTAGCGCGAGTTAACGTTGTCGAGAGCGCGAACGACTGCCGCGGCAGCTGGCGGATATTGCCGATCGCCCGCGCAAAGGCACCAGAGCCCCGCAACGCGTCGTGCTGCTCGGTAAAGCCGTCGATCGAAATCAGCAGCCCCGAGTCCAGATCATCGGGAATCGGCACCATCGCCGAGGTCGCGATCGCGTTGCGTGAGAACAGCGCCATCGCTGCGCGCAGCAGCGCCGGTCGCAAGCAGGGTTCGCCGCCGACCCAGAATGCACTACCAATGCCATAGTGCTGCTGCAGCTGCGAAACGCTCTCCAAGAAGTCACCGTCGCTGAGCTCAGCGGCGATCGGCGTGTCTCTTCTGTAATAGCAGTGGCCGCAATACTGTGGGCAGCGGTTGGTGATGTCGAAGCTGGCGATCGGTCGCGTATCGAGGTTCATCTTTGACCCCCCGTTTGACGCGCTTACTACGTCCTGCCGCAATGCGCCAGCCGAGAGTCGGCAATTTTGGGGCGCGGCAGCGGGCGGCTATTTGGCAGCACGCACGCTTAGTGACGCCATCGTCGCCGTAATGCCGAGGACCAACACAGACGCGACGAGGTACGCGCCGCTGCTCTTGAGCATATCGACGAGCAGAACCTTGATCGCTAAGACGGCGAAGACCAGCAAGCCCGCATGGACCAGGTGCCGAGCGCCTTTGCGTCGCCCCCAGAACAGCAGCAACAGACTACCGAGCGCCAGCACTAACGTCTGACTGGCGAGCTGCAGCTGGGGCTCGACAACCGCCAGCGCCACGGCACGCCGCGCAAAGGCGAAGAGGCCAAGAAGCGCGGCCAACAGCAACGGTACGCCCCAGAGATGCTCGCTGTGTTGCCCGCCGGCACGCCGCTCAAACAAACGCCACTGCACCAGCCAAACCGCACAGAAGCCGCCGATGACGATCAGCGTCAATGCGGCGGTCGCCGCACCAGCGCCGAAGAACAGCCGATGACTCGCGCACGCCGCGGAGGTCAAGGCGATGGCGATCACGATCAGACGCTCAGCGCTGTCGAACTTCTCTGCGCTAAGCTGAACAAACAAACCGAACAGCGCGCAGCCAAGCCCGTAGTTGCCAACCCACAAACAGCATAACCAGCCGACGAGCGCGCCAGGGCGCCAGATGTCCGGTAGCTTGGCAAGACGTCCGACGATGACCAGCGTCAGGGCAGCGGCAAAGCCGCTCGTCGCTGCGATTTCCCAACGGTACAGCCCAAAGACAGCCACGGCGATCAGCATCGTGATCGTCGGTAGCACCCGCTCAAAAGACGAAAGGTGCTTGGCGCGAGCAAGGTAGTTGGCCAACGTGGCCAGCCAAATACTCACCGCTAAGCCGGCGAGCGCCCAGGGCGCGATCGCTGGCACCTCTGCGCGGCGCGCGATGGCGATCTGGATGCCCACCGCAAGCAGCTCGGTCGGAATGATCGCCAACAGGCGCAGATAGCTTCGCCCGCAGCGGTCAGCGAGCAGCAGCGCGAAGCCAACGAGCAGCAGGCCGCCCGCAGCGCGCAAGAGGATGCCCTGGTTAGAAAGTCCCAGTCCGGCCAGCGTCAGCGGAATCACAACGATCATCGCCGTGGCCAGCTTCGCGCAGCGTCGCAGCGCGGCGACAACGCCAGCAACCGCGGTCAACAGCAGCAGCACGATGGCGGCGCTGCGCACACCCAGCGCACCGCCGCGATGTACCCCTTCGAGGACGATCATCGCCGCCAGCAGTACGCCCGTGCTTTGAATCAGCGCCGCGCTGTCGGCGAAACGCCGACTCGCCCGCTTCACGCAGGGCAGCAAGAGCAGCACCGCGCAATACCCCAGGCCCAACGCAATGCCGAGGCTCGGCGCTAACCAACCGGCGCGACCGATCGCGCGAAAGATCAACGCCACGACGAAAATAAAGCTGATCACCGCTACGCTGGAAAGTAGCCGCTGCGACGACAGCGCGCCGGCGTCTTTGGCGGCCAGCGTCGACGTTAGAGCAGCGGCGCCGGGCTCGGCGAGCGGCGCACGCTGTGAAGCACCAAAGAGGCGGCGCTCGATGCGCTCTAGCCGCGCCTCGATCGTCGCTAGTGTTTGTTCTAGCTGCGCAAACCGGTCCTCGGCCATCCCCACTCCCCTTACGACGGCGACCTGGCGTCGATCAGCCGATCAGAACGATCAAGCGCCGGTCGCCTGCAGCCGCACGCAGCCTAGGCCTTTTTCTCTACGCCCGGAAACAGCGGAACGAAGCGGTGGAACAGCCACAGCAAAAAGAACGGTGTGGTGAAGACGATTACCGCGACGGCGATGCCTTCCTTTTCCCAGATACCGGGGAAATAGCTGGTAAACCCGCGCATCGACTTGGACAGCATCTGACCGCCGACGACGACGTTCCAGCGCATCAGCAAAACTTGGCCGAGCAGCATCGTCGACGCCATCCACAACAAGGTGTTGTTGATGCTGTCGCGCATCCGAACCAGCGCCGTCGTCGCTAGCATGCCAAACGGCACCACCGAAAGCAGCAGGAACTGCACCACGACGTAGGAGTAAAACAGGTGGTGGTTGATCAGATCGTGGATCACCTCCCACTCTTCGGTCTGCTTGTAGGCGACCGACATCACCTCGAGCAGCTCGAGCGATACAGCGACGATCATGAAGCCCCAAAGATACTTGCCCATCGAGCGCACGCAGGGCTGATCGATCCGCCAACGATTGATCCTGCTGACGATGAAATAGTGGAAGATCAACACGGCGATCCCCGACACGATCGCTGAGAAGATGAAGATCACGAACATCAGCGGCGTCGACCACCACGGATTCGCCTTGAGCGAGCCGAAGAGGAAACCGACGTAGCCGTGCAGCAAGCAGGCCATCGGAATGCCGATCGCGGCGAGGATTTTCGTGATCCGCGCATCAGCACGGCGGGTCTCATCGCTTTCGTGGAGATTGAACAGCAAGATCACCTTGGCGACCAACGCCCAAAGACCACCACCCTTGGCGCGCTTGATGAAATCGCCGCGCATCACGAACCAGATCTCCATCACCACGACGATTAGATAGGCGGTGTAGATGTAGCCGAACCCCGCCATCGCCGACGAGAAGTTGGGCGTGATCATGATGTTGAACGAGCGCTCGGGGTAGCCGAGGTGGATCAAAAGCGGCAGCGGCGCGAACAACAGAAAGACAAACGCCGACGCCAAAGAGAAGCGCGCTACCGGCTTAAGCTCCTGGCGACCAAAGACGTGGTACAGCGAGGAGACGATGAACGCGCCAGCTACCAGACCGGTGATGTACGGATAGAGCACGATCATCACCGACCAGGTCACATTCAGATCGTTGGGAAAGACGAAGTCCATCACACCACCTTCAAGTCGAGCCCGATGTAGTAGCACTTCGGATGTGTGCCGAGCTCGGGGCGAAGCAGACGATAACGGCGCTGTCTGAGAATTGTGTTGATCGTACTGTTCGGATCGCGCAGGTCGCCAAAGATACGCGCGCCACGCGGACAAGCCTGCACGCAAGCCGGCAACATGCCGCGTGTAATGCGGTGATAACAAAGCGTGCACTTGTCGGCGATGTGATCGTGGCCGGGCTTGATATAGCGCGTGCTGTAGGGACAGGCCTGAACACAGTACCCGCAACCGATGCAGCGCTTGGTGTCGACCAGCACCACGCCATCTTTGGTCTGATACGACGCACCAACTGGACAGACCTGCGTGCAAACCGACTTGTCGCAGTGGTTGCAGATCTTCGGCACGAAAAACGCCTTGACGATGTTGTCGTCGTTCAGCGGCTTGAAGGCCTTGTCGTCCTTAGCCATGTCGACGGCGACTTGGCCCTCTTTGTCGATCCGATAGCGCTCAACCCAGGTGCGGTAGCGACCTTCGGGCACATCGTTTTCTGCGCGACAAGCACGCACGCAGGCGTTGCAACCGATGCACTTGGTGGTGTCGACAGCATAGCCCCAATAGTGTTTGCTCCAGTCATAGCCATCCGCCTGCTCCGGCGGCGGCGGCTTGGGCCCGCCGCAAGCCACGAGCAAGATTCCCGGGGCGGCAGCGCCAAGCGCTTTAAGCGCCGCACGACGACTGATCGCCGACGACTCCTCGCCCTCGACTGCAACAGGCGTCGCCTTTACGTCCTTGGCGTCCTTTTCGTCTCTCATTTGCTCGCTTCCTTGGTCGGTGACGGATGGATATTCTCGCGGTGGCAATCGACGCAGCGCTTGGTCGCGTCTTCAGGCCCCTTGCTGTTTTCTGTTCGATGCGCCGGCCACTCGATTCCCGGCGGTGCGTCATCGCTGCGGAACTTCGCTTGGCGGTGACACAGCAGGCAGAAACGCGGATCGGCATCACGCAAAATGCGGCCTGAGAAATCGGTCTCAGGGAAGAAGATGTGGCAAGTCGTGCAGCGCACGTCGCTATGCGAGCCGTCTTCAAAGCGCTTGGCGATCGCCTTGTGGCAATAGTCGCACTGGAAGATCTGCGGATGGGTCGGCGGTTTTTTCGCGCTCTCTTTGCGGCGCTTGCCCGTGTGGCAGTCACGGCAGCGGTGGATTCGCGGATGCAACCGCGCCATGCGCAGGTCGCGATCCATGTAGAGCGGCTCGTGCGGACTGTGGCACTCAATACAACGCACCTGCTTGTCACCGACGGCAACGAGCTTGTAGTGATCGTCACGACGGATCTGCGCGAAGGGACCCGGTCGGGCCGCTAGGCGCTGATGACAAGTCAGACACCAAGATTGCTCCCTCGGCAGATTGAGCTTGGCCTCCTCGGGCAACTTGACCTTGGCCGTGTCTTTGCCGTTGGCGGCGAGCAGCTTCTTGGCGATCTCTGCGTGCTTGTAGGCTGGCCCATGGCAGTCCTCGCATTGCACGCGAGCGTGGGCGTCCTTAGCGTGAAGATCGTTATGCTTAGCGTGGCAGTCTCGGCAAGCCGCTTTGCCCAAGTGGCGCGGCTGCTTGGCACGCGCCTCTTGCACCGCACCCGCGCGATAGTAGCCGTTGCGACCGAAGTCGCGCGGCACGATAAACTCGCGCGCAACGCCACCGAGCACGAGCAGCGCGCCCAAGGTAACGAACAGCTGGCGCGCGTGCCTCGAGTCGCTCGCCTCGCCCTTGCGGCTGACGCTCAGCACCACCGTCGCCAAAAAGAAGATCACGCCGACGGCCATCGCCGCGACCGCCAGGGTCTTGGCCCCAATGAATGCCGCGTAGCGCCAGAGCGAGATTCCCGCTACTGCAGCAACTAGGGAGAGAAAGAAGGTCTGTTTTCGATTCATGTCGTTCAACGGTCCAGCCTAAATGGGCCCCTATTTACGCCTCTCGTCCGCGCCTTGCGCTGACGACCAGCGGCCCCCCCAATTGCAATTCGCGCGCCACCAACGATCTCGCCGCGGATCGCCCAGGATTGGGTCAGGGAGCACATTCAATCGGGTGATAATCCCCAGTCGAAAAGCCGACCGCGTCAGAGTGACTCGAAGAAACCGCTGTTCATCACGGCC